>QAYY01000009.1 GCA_003054665.1 Opitutaceae bacterium EW11
TCTGAACTATGGCGCCCAGGCAAAATCCCAGGAAGAGGTGGCACGAAGGTCCGTCCGCATTCGCAACATCGGTAGCGCCGGCAATGAACCCACATCCATGCGGGCCGGCCGCATAGATCGAGATGCTGCACCCGACGTTCATACCTGCCTTTGCTGTGGAGCCTGCTGGCTCCACAGCAAAGGCAACTCTCGGGCTGCTGCTCTAGCTCCACTTCCATCAGCACCTCAGGCTTGCTGTGCACCCTCAGGAGCCGATACCCCTTCATCGTTAGCTCTATCATCGCAGGGGACATGTCTGCTGGTTCTCAGCGGCATGTCCCCATTCTTTGATGAAGAGCCAGAATAGCCTGCTGGGAAAGTCGTTGGGAACGAAACAACTCAGCTAGATCGGCGGCACACCTTCCGCAACAGAGCGGCTACACTCGCTCTGTCCATCCGCCTTTCTGCAATGCCGATCATGGCATCGTATAGCGCATCCGTGGCTTCCGGAACACACACACCGTTGCCTTCAAGAAACACCAAAGCCGCACTCATGCCGGTACGTTTGTTGCCATCGATGAACGCTTGAGATTGCGACACATGGAAGGCGTAAGCAGCGGCCACGTCGAAGAGGTCGCCCTGGCCGTAGAACCAAACGTTGCGCGGCTGCATGACTGCACTATCGAATGCAGCCCGATCTCGAATCCCGACTTGTCCACCGTGCCGTTCAAGGGACATGCGGTGCAGGAGCTCGACCTGCTCGGCTTCGAGGAACGCCGGTTCCTCCTCGTTCATTGGCTAAGCCTGCGCATCAGCTCAGCATGCCGGTCAAACACCTGCTTGGACGCTTGGTCAAAGGTCTGCTTGTTCATCGTTTTGACGCGCAGTTCCTTCGTCACAAAGTCAACCACCTTCGCCCGCTCTTGCGGCGGCAAGGTTTTGATCTGCTGGATGACTTCATGCGCAGTCATGGGTGTGGCCAGATGTTACTGAACCATATTCTGCGAGACGTCCGCTACGTTGGCAACTGCCCAAACGGTTTGCCCCAGAATTGGCCGAATTCCACGGTGCGATCGCATATGAGCTGACGTCGCGTTCCACACCCGCGCGTGGGCAACTGCGGCTAATCCCGATAATCAGGAGACTTGATGCTCC
This sequence comes from Opitutaceae bacterium EW11, assembly GCA_003054665.1. Lineage (GTDB taxonomy): Bacteria > Verrucomicrobiota > Verrucomicrobiia > Opitutales > Opitutaceae > EW11. The sequence continues at coordinate 1,135 of QAYY01000009.1, forward strand.
GTGCCCTCGTTTGCACCGGGACCCTGTCGGTCCGAATTTCAGAGCATCACTCTTGCGCTCATGGCCCGTGCATCCGTTCCACCTAGCCCTGCCTGAAATCGAGCCCAGGGGTCATGCTGCGCTCTCAGCTTGGCGGGCACCCTTCGGCTGCGCAGTGAACTCGGCCCACACTCCCCTTTTTCCAGCGCAGCGAACGCTGTCGACAACCGCGCGACCGAGGTCATCCACGCGAGGAAGAGACTGAGCTGTCATGCTGACCGAACGATGTCGACGAAGCTCGCGCACGGGCGCCGCCTCGCGGGCGCCCGTCTCGCCGCGCTGACATCTGGGTCGCGGCGAAACGATTACCGTCGCCGCAAACAGCCCTTCACAAATCCCGCGCTGAATCTCGGCGCGGCGCGGTCAGGCCACCGACTCGGGGCCGCGAAACCACGCGCGCAACGCAAGCGCACCTCCCAGCACCAGGAACGCGGCGCCGGAAAACCAGACGGCCGGAGCCAGCTTCAGTAGTTTTCCCGCCCACCACGACAAGCGCGCGGTTTCGACCGGTTCGGAAAACGCCATCCAACGCGTCGCACTCGCGTCCCTAGCCGCGAGCCGGAGCGGACCTCCGGGATTCTCGAAGTTGATTCTGACCCACCGGTCGGTCGCGTTCACCCGCTCGGCCAGAGGCGCCACGCGTCGGCCGTCCCCCGCGACGAGCGCCAGCTCGGTGGAATCCGGAGAAAGCTCTCCCGCGAACCACAGGGACAAATACGGCGCGTCGGAACGGAAGACCCCGCTCAAAAACTCGCCCTGCCCCAGGCCGCCTGACGGGCTCCACGTGCCGAGTACGGGCAGTCCCCGGGGACTGTTGCCCAGCGCGGGCGCCCCTTCGGCCGTGAATCCGCGCGCGCCAGCATCCCCAGCGGCGTCGCTTCCGTACGGAAGCCCCAGACGTATTCCAGCCGGCAATACCCGCTGAAACTCCGGGAGGGAAAGCACCGACGCCAGCACGTCCGCGTTGGTCTCGGTGACCGGCTCGGCCCGGCGCAGGACTCCGATGTCGGAAGTCCGAAGATACTCGCGGATCGCGGTCGCCCTCGCCTGGTCCCGCGCGTCCTGCAGCCGGAGCGTCGCGTTTTCGCTCGTCCATTCCTGGGCCCAGACACCGCTCAGCACAAAGCTGAGCCAGACCGCTCCCAAAAAGACTTGAGCCTGACGGAGTCGTCCGGCGGCTGGCAGCTCCCACCAACAAAGCACGTTGGCCAGCAAGCCGAGCACCGCGAGATCGACATACCGCGATGCCATGCCGCCGCGGCTGAACGCCAACGCCACCAGATGAACGAGGCTTAGGACAGCCAGGCCGAAAAAGAACCGCGTGCGCGCATCGTCCGCCGGACGAACCAGCCGCCACCCAAGAAACAACAACACCGGCGCGTACATCAGGATTCCGAGCGCCGGACGGTCGAGCGGCCAGCTGGCGATCTGCCCCAGCGCCGTCACCCCGCGCGCCAGGGTCAACGTATCCGCTCCGGCATGCGGCACCGCGTGCGGCAGGAGCAGGAGGCCGAGCGCGACCAGGGCGGCGTTCCAGACGGCGAGCGCCATTACCCCGGGCGAGCGGCTCCGGCAGAAGACCCGCTGGTACACGGCCACTCCGGCGACCGCCGCGGCGGAGAACAGCCCCCCGGCCATCGTGAACAGGTTGAAAAAACCGATCGCTTGAGCGCCCCACCATCGCTTCGAAGACGCCGGCGCAAGCAGGGAGCCGGCGAGGTGGGCGAACGAAAACAGCAGCATGAAATAGAACTGGGACTGGAAACACCCGAGCGTGTTTTCCCACGACGCGGAGCTGCCGAAAAGGACCGCGGCGAGACCGGCCACCGCCAGGAACCGCAGGCGCGGAAGAATCTTCCGTAATGCGAGCAGCACTACGGCGAGGGCGGCGGCGTGCAGGCCGGCGTTGAAAACCTGCTCCAGCCGGGCGTCCCACTGGCCGTTGGCGGCGAGGAGGAAAAGGCTCTCCAGGCGGGTGAACACCACGCGGTGTTCGTTGTGCGCCGCAAAGAGATCGGCCCAGCCGAGCGTGCCCCTGAGATAGGGCAGAAGAACGGCGGCGGCGTCTCCCGACCACGGGTCTCCGCGCGGAATATCGGAGCCAAAATAGCCGATCTGCCGAAGCTTCGCCGCGACGGCGAAAAGGACCGCCCCGGCGGTCAGAAGCGGCGTTTCCCAACGCTCCCCTCGCGCAGCACGCCCCGTCTGCTCGGACATCGGCGCCGGCTGGACGGTCTGCGGCATGGGAGCGTGGCGCGCAGCGGAATCAGCCGATCATCAGCTTGTATTCCACCGCGTCGCGCAGGGCTTCCCAGCTCGCGTCGATGATATTGTCGCTCACGCCCACCGTGCCCCACATCTGTCGGCCGTCGGTGGATTCGATGAGGACGCGCGTCCGGGCGCCGGTGCTCTGCTTGCTGTCGAGGATGCGCACCTTGTAGTCGCTCAGCGAAGTGGTCCGGAGAATTGGATACACGGGCTCGAGCGCGCGGCGGAGCGCCTTGTCGAGCGCGCCGACCGGACCCGTGCCTTCGGCCACGGTGTGATACTCCTGGCCGTCGACCTTCAGCTTCACCGTCGCCTCGGAGAACAGCTCGTTGTCGTGGCGCTCGACGATCACGCGGTAGCTGGCGATTTCGAAAAACGTCTTCCGTTTCCCGACGGACTTCGCGAGCAGGAGCTTCAGCGAGGCGTCGGCCGCCTCGAATTCGTAGCCGCGAAACTCGAGTTCCTTCAGCTCCTCGATCAGCGCCTTCATCGCGGGCGATTTTTCGTCGAGCTCGAATCCGAGCTCCTTCGCCTTCATCGACACGCTGCTGCGGCCCGCCATGTCGGAGACGAGGACGCGCGTGCGATTTCCGACCAGTCCGGGGTCGATGTGCTCGTAGCTGCGCTTCACCTTCTGCGCGGCGTTGGCGTGGAGGCCGCCCTTGTGGGCAAACGCACTCGCGCCGACATACGGCGCCTTCGTGTCCGGGCGCAGATTGGCCAGCTCGTCGAAAAGCAGCGAAAGCTCGCGGAGCTGCCCGAGATTCGGCGCGCAGTGCGCCGTCTTGCCCATCTTGAGAAACAGGCTCGGCAGGATGGTGACGAGGTTGGCGTTGCCGGTGCGCTCGCCGTAGCCGTTGATCGTGCCCTGAACGAGGCACGCGCCCGACGCGATGCCGCCGAGCGAGACCGCGACGCCGAGGCCGCTGTCGTTGTGGCAATGCACGCCGACTTTGTCGCCGCCAAACTCCTGCACGACACGCCCGACGATCGACTTGAAGTCGTCGACCAGCGTGCCGCCGTTGGTGTCGCAGAGCGTCAGATTCGAGGCTCCGCCGCGCAGCGCCGCCGCGAGCGTCTTGAGTGCGTAGTCGGAGTTGTTTTTGAAGCCGTCGAAGAAGTGCTCCGCGTCGTAGACCACTTCCCTGCCCTCCGAGACGAGGTAGCGGACGGAGTCCTCGATCATCGCCAGATTCTCCTCCGCCGTCGTGCGCAGGATCTCCGTCACGTGCAGCATCCAGGTCTTCCCGACGAGGGTCATGACGGGCACGCCGCTCTCGAGCAGCGTCTTCAACTGCGGATCCTCGCTGGCGTTCACGCCCGCGCGGCGCGTCGAGCCGAACGCCGCAATGCGCGCGTGCTTCAACTTCAGGTTCTTCGCCTCGGCGAAATAGGCGATGTCGCGGGGGTTCGAACCCGGAAATCCGCCTTCGATGTAATCGACGCCAAACTGATCGAGCCGCTCCGTAATCAGGAGTTTGTCCGTCACGGAAAAGCTGATGCCTTCTCCCTGCGTGCCATCGCGGAGAGTCGTGTCGTAGATTTTGACGGCGTTGCTCATGGAAATTCGCAGGTTTGTCGCTCGCGAGGTGGCTGGCAAGGGGCCATTTCGAGCACAAAACGCAAGCGGGCCCGAGTTTTCCGGCGTGAAAAAAAGCCGGGGCTCGGCTGAATGGCCGGCATGCGTTTCCCCGCCGCTGTTTTCGTCCGGCGCGCCGTCGCGCTCCTCGCGCTTGCCTTGCCGGCCGCCGCACAGGAATCGTCCGGCGGATTCTCGCTTCCGGCGCTGCCTCCTCTGTTCGAAGCGACCGCGGCTTTCGCCTCCTCCGCCAATCTGCCGGTGGGCGTATTCGATGCGGTCACCGACGCCGGTGTGCAGCCCGGTGACCGCGCTGTCGCCGTTGTCACCCTCGAGGACAAAAACCGCCAGGTGCAATGGCTGGTGGAGGTCGCCATCGTCCCAACACCGCCCGAGAAGACGAAAGCGTTTCAGCAGTCAAAACCGCTCGTGATCTATTCCAGCACGGGAAACCGGCTCGAATACTCGAACGACTGCCGGACCGTCCGACTCACGACCCATGGCCCCTTCGCGCCCGAACCGAACAACGCGGCGCCGCCGCGATTGCGCACCTCGGAAGCCGTCGTCAATTCGGATCACCTGCTGCTCGGGCTCGACCGGGCCTGCGCCACGTTCATCCGGCTGCATCAACAATCGGCGCGCGAACCCAACGATCCAAAATGGGGGTTGAGTTACTCTAGTTCGCCGTTTTCGCCCGAAGCCCTTCGGAGCATGCCCAAGCTCCCGGCCTCCCTTACGGTGTCGGTCGACGACGAGCGCGCCTTCGCCGGCAGCATGCCCGCCTTGATCAGCTTCTTCCAGATCGCCCAGTCGACTCCCGGAGTGCAGGACGCTCTCTCGGAGGTGCTCGACCTGCCGATTTGGTCGATCATCGCCCACGCCGGACAGGTCAGCCCGTACTTCAAGATGGACGGCGATCACATCCTGCGGCTCGCCGACGGCGCGGGTCATGTATCCCGTTACCTGCTACCGATGGATCTGCTGCTCAACGGCAAGTTAGCGCTCCGGCTCAACGTGGTCGCCGTGTCTCCGCGCCCGCCCTACGCAAGCACCGCAGGCATTCTGGAGGTTCGCGCGCAGAACCCGAAAAACCCGTCGCTGCGCGCGTTCATCCAGGTGCTCGGGGCCCAGCGCGCCGCCTCCGCCGCGGCCGCCGCGACGAATGGTCCGTCGTCCGCCGGCAGCTGACGCACGCGACGGGAACCGGGCACCCGGCAGCCCCCGGCGATCATTCCTTCACGTCGAACCAGAACGGCGCGTATTCGTCGCGGCCGTCGATCCGCACCTGGGCCCAGATGACGTAGCGGCCCGCCTGCGGGATCGTGACCTTGAATTCGAGCATCGACACCGCGGCCTCGCCTTTTGCCGGATCGGTCAGCTGCGTCGGGTGAAGATGCGCGAAACCGCTGCGGTCGCTGTCGACCGCGACGAGGTGCGCGTAGGCATCCATCACCGGCTCGAGTTTCACCGGCCCTCCCGACGCACGTCGGACGGCAAACGAGAAATCCGAAATCTGCCGGGCCTTCAGCGAGCTCGTCTTGGGAAGCAGGGAAAAAACCAGCCCGTCGCGTTCCACCTCGAGCGCTCCGTCGGCGGCCCGGCGCATTTCGGGAGCCTTCGGTGCCGAAGCGCCTCCCGGACCGGGAGCAACGTCGAGGTCCGCGCTCGCGTACAGACCGCGTCCCGTGGCCGCCGGCGTGAAATCGGCGAAAACGCGGTACCGGCCGGAGTCGTGCGGGGTGAACGTGAAACTCCAGTCGCCCGGTTTGGCTCCCGGCGTCGGATGCACGTGCTGGTAGTCCCGGAGCGCCGGATCGAAGACGAGCAGGTGCAGCTTCTCGGTGTGCGTGACGAGCAAGTCCTCCGGACCGATCGGTTTGCCGGAGGCGGTCACGAACGTCGCGGTGGCCCGGACCGATTGCCCCGCAACGGCCGGGATCGATCCGGCCACCCGCATCGTCACCGGCGATTGCACCGCGACAACGGGGATGAACTGCGGATTCGCCGGGTCGCAGAACTCGATCGAGTTGCCGTTGGAGACTCGGAAATCCAGGTGGCTCAGGTTTGTCCCCGTCGGTAGTTGACGAATCCCTACATAGAGGGCGAGCGCGATCCCGGTGAGGAGCGCAATCTGGAACGCCGGAGCCCGCGCGCGCTTGGCGGGCGCCGCGGATGCCAGGGGTTTCGGAGGGGGGGACTTCAAGCGGCGCCCCTATTCTCCCGGCCTGCCGGACAAAGGCCGCGAAGAGTCCATTGGCGGTCGTTCGTCCCCGCAGGAAGTGCACGGGTCCGCATCGTCAGGCCTTTTTCATCTTGTCGATGAACTCCTTCGGCTCCCAGCGGCTGCCGTCCACGCGGTGGACGATGCGGCCGTGTTCGTCGATCAGCACGGTCGCGAGCGTGTGGTTGAGCAGCTCGCCCTGAAACGACACCAGCACGCCGAACTGAGCGAGCAGGCTTTTGATCGCGGACTCCGGCCCGGTGAGGAACGAGTAGTTGCTCGTGTCGATCCCGCGCGCCGTCGTGTAGGTCTTCAACACTCCCGGCGTATCGTAGGCGGGATCCATCGTGACGGAAATCAGCTCCAGGTTTTTGACCCCCGCCTCCCGCGCCTGCCGCTGCGTCTGCTGGAAGCGCGCGACGGACGCCGGGCACATCGTCGGAACCGGGCAGCGCGTGAAAATGAAGTTGAGCATGATCTGCTTGCCGCGAAACCGCGCCGTATCCACCACCCGCCCGTCCTGATCGTAGAGGGTAAAATCGGGCGCGGCTTCGCCCACTTCGCGGTACGCGCCGTTGCCTCGGGCGACGGTATCCTGCACCAGGGCCTTCGACGCGGCGTCGACGGCGGCCTTCTGGGCGGCGTCGTCGACCCAGATCTTCTCGAGACGGAAGTCGCCGTTGCCCTCGGTCACGAGCTCTGCGCGGATGCGCTGTCCCACCTTGGCGTTGGCGGCGTCGCCGGGGGTGACGGAGAACTCCATCGTCATCGCCGGCATGTAGCCTTTCACCTCTTCGTGCCGCACGGTCAGGACGTTTTGCGCGGCGTCGATGCCGAGGATTTCGCCGGTGAGCGGAAAACGTTTCTCGTTGGGATTCTTGGACGAAGCCGATTTGGAACACCCGACGAGCAGCAGCCCGAAGGCCAGCGGGAGCAGTGCCAAGCACCGCACCCAAACCCTGCCGATGCGCCGGGAAACCGGCGCCGGATGAGAAAGGATGTTCGCCATGCAGTACCGATCCGCCGGAGGAAAGATTTGTCAAAGGGTTTGCGTGCGGAGGCATCCCGCATTTCTTGCGCGTGCTTTTCCGATGAGCGTCGCTTCCCCCACAGCACGAACCTCCGCCTACCGTCCCGCCCTCGCCTGGTTCGCCGTCCTGGGAAGCCTCTGGGTGTTTGTCCTCGTGATGCTCGGCGCGTTCACCACCAGCATCGGCGCCGGCATGGCGTTTCCCGACTGGCCGCTGTCCAACGGTTCGCTCAATCCCCATGGCTGGCTGACGAACGTCGCGATGTTCGCCGAGCACTCGCACCGGCTATCCGGGACAACCATGGGGCTCGTCACGATCGCCCTCGCCATCTGGCTTTGGAAAACGGAAGCGCGAGGCTGGCTTCGCAAACTCGGCGGCTGGGCGCTCGCACTCGTGGTCGTCCAAGGCGTGATCGGCGGCCAGCGCGTGCGCCTCGATGGCTGGTACCCGGCGGGAATGACCATGAGCGTCGGCCAGATGCTGCGGATCCCGCACGGAATCCTGGCGGAGATTTTCGTCATCGTCCTTTTCGCAATCGCCGCGGCGCTCTCCCGGCGCTGGACGAGTTCCCCCGTCGCGGAGTTCGCGTCGACGCCCCGGATTCGGCGTCTGGGAATTCTCTGCACCGGCCTGGTGCTCGTCCAACTGGTGATCGCCGCGACCATGCGCCACCTGCACGCGGGGCTGGCGATTCCGACGTTCCCGCTCACGCCGGAGGGCGGGCTGATTCCGGCGCAGTGGAGTTTCCCCGTCGGCATTCATTTCGCCCATCGCGCCATGGCTCTCGTGCTTTCGATCGCGCTGCCCTGGTTCGGGATCGCCGTCTGGCGCGCACCGGGCAGCTCGAACCTCCTGAAAAACACCGCGGCGCTGATGCTCGGCTTCCTCGTCCTGCAGGTGCTCTTGGGTGCGTCGATCATCTGGACGGCGCGCGACCCGTACGTCACCACGGCGCACGTCATCGTCGGCGCCATCACGCTCGCGGTCACGTTCCTGCTCACGTGGTTTGCCCACCGCAACGCAGTCGAGGGAAAACGCGCGGCCGAAATGGTCCGGAAAGATGTCGCCGACGAACAAACCAGCCCCTTTCACCCCAACGATGCCCGTTCGCCCCAGCAGTCATGAGTGACGTTGTCCGCCCCCTCAGCCCCTCTGCCGCCGCGAGCCTAGCCGTTCCGCGGGCCCGCTTCGGCGACTACCTCGAGCTGACAAAGCCAAGGCTCAGCCTGCTGTCCGTCATCACCGCGGTCGTCGGGTATTTCTCGGCGCTTCCGAAATGGGATCCGGCGAAGTTCCTTTTCATGATGGTGGGAACCTGCCTCTGCGCCGCCGGCGTGGCCGCGCTCAACCAGTGGATGGAGAGCGACACGGACGCGTTGATGAAGCGCACCGCGGATCGGCCGATCCCGTCGGGCAAAGTCCCCACCGGCTCGGCCTTTGTCCTCGGCTGGGCCTGCTGCGCCCTCGGTCTGGCTCTCCTGTTTTCCCGCGTGAACGGCTTCGCGGCGGTTTTCGCCCTGGCGACGATCGTCAGTTACCTTGCGCTCTACACGCCGGCAAAACGCTGGTCTCGCTGGTCCACCGAGATTGGGGCCGTGGCGGGCGCCTTTCCGCCGCTGATCGGCTGGGCGGCGAGCGAACACCACAACCCGGTCCTCGGCTGGGTGCTCTTCGGCGTGCTCTTTTTCTGGCAGGTGCCGCACTTCATGGCGATCGGCTGGATGTACCGCGCCGACTACGAGGCGGTGCATTTCCCGATGCTCCCGGTGCGCGACGCCGGCGGCGGCAAGGTCGCGCGCTGGTCCTTCTTCAACGCCGTCGCAGCCGTGGTCATCTCGGCCGTCCCCGCGTGGACGGGCCTGGCGAGCGGGTATTACCTCGCGGCGACGCTGCTGTTCGGCGCGTGGTTCGTCGCCCGCGCGGCCCGGTTCCTGCGCCCGCTCGGGCGCGAGGCCGCGGCGAAAAGACTTTTCCTGGCGTCCATCGGCTGGCTCCCCCTCCAACTCGCCGCGCTGGTCCTGGATCGCTGGATACGCGGAGCATGACCGTCCACGACATTCCGGCCCTCAACGCCTCGCTCAACGCGGTCTCCACCGCCTTCATGACCGCGGGCTTCGTCTTCATCTCCCGGCGCAACGTCGTCGCACACCGCGCCTGCATGCTTTCGGCGGCCGTCGTTTCCGCGGCGTTCCTGATCGGCTACGTCACCCACAAGGCCCTCATCCACGGCGTGCACACGCCCTTCGGCGGCGAGGGGCCGATCCGTACGGTATATTATGTGATGCTCGCGACGCACATCGTGCTCGCGATGGCGATCGCCTTCCTTGTGCCCAGGACGCTGCTTTTCGCGGTGCAGGGGCGCTTCGACCGGCATCGGGCGTGGGCCCGATGGACATTTCCAATCTGGTATTACGTGAGCATCACGGGGGTGCTGGTCTACCTGTTCCTCTACCGCTGGTGGCCGGCGCATCCGGCCTGAGAATCCCGCCTACCTCCCGCGCCGATCCTTCGCGGCCCGGGGAGAAAACGGCCTGACCGCCGCGGCGCCGCCTGCGCGTTGCATAACATTTCCTGCTCGTCCGCCAAGCCCGTCCCCGAGAACTCCTAATACTCTCCTGCCCGCTGCCGCCTCGGCGCGAACCGGAGGCATTTTAGAGACCGTTTATTTCCTTGAAACGCCGCCCGCCCTTTGGACTCATCACGCCCAGTGGTGTGCATTTTTTGTCTTCCCCTGCTCGTTTTTTGTCCACCCTCATGATGCCCGTTCTGCCGATTCGCCCCCTTCTCCGACGTGCTCTTCTTGGCCTCGCAGTGACCGCGATGCCCCTCGTGTTCGGCGGCTGGAGCTGGCTTGAGGGCCCTCAATCCACGCTCCAAACCGCGGGTCCCGTCGCGGCGGAGCAGGCCAAGGTCTTCTACGTCACCGTGTGGGTGACGATAAGCATCTTCGTGGTCGTCGCCGGCACGCTGGCCTACGCGACCCTCCGCTTCCGGGCGCGCAACGCCGCGGACGAACACGTTGCCCCGCCCGAGCAAAGCCATGGCAATCCGCTGATCGAGCTGAGCTTGATCGCGGCTTCCGTGCTCGCGCTGGTCATCATCGCCGTCCCGACGTTGCGCGCCATTTGGTACAGCTACGACGTGCCCGAGGAGGAGAAGGCGAACATGTACGAGGTGAACGCCACGGGGTACCAGTGGTGGTTCCGGTTTGAATACCCGAAGGAGCAGATCGACGGCTCCGGGACGCTCGTCGCGGCCAACGAACTCGTCATCCCGGCGCACCGCCCGGTGCGGGTGAACCTCCGCACGACCGACGTCATTCACAGCTTCTGGGTCCCGAAGCTCGCGGGCAAAGTGGACATGATCCCGAATCGCGGAAACCACCTTTGGCTCAACGCGGACCAGCCCGGTTACTACTGGGGCCAGTGCGCGGAATACTGCGGCGAATCGCACGCCGTGATGCGCTTCCGGGTGATCGCCCTCGACGAAAAGGATTTCGCCGCCTGGCTCACCCATCAAAAGCAGCCGGGCCGCACGGTCGCGGCCGCGGCGATGGCGGACGAGCGCCCCAAGGCGCAGTTCGCCAGCTACAAATTCACCCCGGTGCGGCGCAACGCGCCCGGCTGGACGGAGCAGTTCGACGCCGATCCGTTCGGCCACTGGAAACAGCAGCAGCAGCCGGATCCGGAGGAGGATCCGGTCCTGATCGCCAAGGGACGCCAGCTGTTCACCCAGAAAACCTGCGCCGGCTGCCACACGGTGCGCGGCCAGGAAGGCGCCGGGCGTATTGGCCCGGACCTTACACACGTCGGTGCGCGCACGACGATCGCAGGCGGCCTGCTGGAGAATTCCCCGCAGAATCTCCATCGCTGGATCACCGATCCGAACAACGTGAAGCCGGGAAACAAGATGTACTACGGCACCGGCGGCATGCAGGGCTACGTGAAGCGGAACGGCGAAACCTGGGAGCAGAACATCACCGTGAGCGATGAGGAAGCTCACGCCCTCGTCGCGTACCTGCGCAGCCTCAAATAACCGGCCGGTTCCAAATCCCTTTCGCTCATGGACGCACTCGCACGCTCAAACTTCATCGGCAAGGAGGCCCAGCCCGACGCCGCACGGCCGTGGATTTTCACGCGCCCAACGGCCAAGACGGGAATCGTCAGCTGGCTCACGACCGTCGATCACAAGCGGATCGGGCTTCTGTACGGCATGTCGGCGCTGTTCTTCTTCCTCGTCGGCGGCGTCGAGGCGCTGATGATCCGCATCCAGCTCGCGGTCCCGAACAACACGTTCGTCAGCCACGCGGTTTACAACGAGCTGTTCACCATGCACGCGACCACGATGATCTTCCTCGCGGTCATGCCTCTGTCGGCGGCGTTCTTCAACTACATCATGCCGCTGCAGATCGGGGCGCGCGACGTGGCTTTTCCCCGGCTCAACGGCTTCGCCTACTGGGTGTTTCTCGCCGGCGCGATCATCCTGAACGTCGGCTGGTTCATGCGCTCCGGCGCGCCCGACATCGGCTGGTTCGGCTACGCGCCGCTGACGTCGAAGGCGTTTTCCAATCAGTTCGCGTCCGACGTTTCGACCGACCTCTGGATCATGGGCCTGCAGATCCTCGGCGTCTCCTCGATCATCGGCTCGCTGAACTTCATCGTCACGATCATCAATCTGCGCGCGCCGGGCATGACGATGATGCGCATGCCGGTGTTCACCTGGATGACGCTGGTCACGGCGTTCCTCATCATCCTTTCCTTCCCGGCCATCACCATCGCGCTGGTCGAGCTGATGATGGACCGCTCGTTCGACACGAACTTCTTCGAGGTCTCGAAGGGCGGTCTCCCGATCCTCTGGCAGCACCTGTTCTGGGTCTTCGGTCATCCCGAAGTGTACATCCTGATCCTGCCGGCGATGGGCATCATCTCGGAGATTCTGCCGACCTTCTCTCGCAAGCCGCTCTTCGGTTATCCGATCGTGGTTTTCTCCGGCGCCTGCATCGGGTTCCTCGGCTTCGGCGTGTGGAGCCATCACATGTTCACCACCGGCATGGGCACGGTCGCCACCGCGGCGTTCGCCCTCATGACCATGGCGATCGCGGTGCCGACCGGTGTGAAGATCTTCAACTGGATCGGCACGCTCTGGGGCGGCCACCTGTCGATGCGCACGCCGATGATGTTCGCGCTCGGTTTCGTCTGGATGTTCATGATGGGCGGCTTCTCCGGCATCATGCACTCGGCGGCGCCGGCCGATTCCCAGCAGCAGGACAGCTATTTCGTCGTCGCCCACTTTCACTACGTGCTGATCGGCGGTTCGGTTTTCGCCCTGCTCGCCGGCATCCACTACTGGTTCCCCCTCGTGTTCGGCCGCAAGGTCAGCGAGCTCTGGGGCAAGCTGTCCTTCTGGGTCATCTTCATCGGCTTCAACACCACGTTCTTCCCGATGCACTTCCTCGGGCTGAACGGCATGCCCCGCCGCACCGCGGTGTACGACGGCAACATGGGCTGGAACACGCCCAACTTCATCGCGACCGTCGGCGCCTTCATCCTCGCCGTCGGCATCGGCATCTATTTCGCGGTGATGATCTACACCTACTTCAAGGGCGAGAAGGCCGGGCGCGATCCGTGGGACGGTCGCACGCTCGAGTGGTCGCTTCCGAATCCGCCGCCCGAATACAACTACGCCGTCATTCCGACGATCCACGCCCGCGACGCCTACTGGTACGAGAAACACCACCGGGATGAGATCGCCCGCGAAAACGCCGAACACGCGCAGGCCGAAGCCAGCCACGGCGGCATCCACATGCCGAGCCAGTCCTGGTTCCCGCTCGTCACCGCGCTCGGCCTGCTCGGCGGCGGACTCTGCTTCGGCTGCAAGGACGCGATCAACGCGACGATGTCGGGCTGGGGCATGACCGGCCACAACTTCGGCATCCTCTTCGCGATCGGCTTCGGCGTGATGGTCTTCCTCGGCGCCCTGCTCTGGGCGCTCGAAGCCCCCGGCGGCTATCACGTCCACGCGGAGGAGGAAAAACACTGAGCCGCAGGCTTTCCAGCGATGCCCCGGCCCCGCGTGTGAATCCCAATCCTCCCACCTTTCAGCCCTTCTCTCCTTCAGCCCTTTGCCATTCATGAGCAGCCAAGCGGCCACCCTCGCAATCGACCATCACCACGATGCGACCACCTCGACGGGCATTCCGAATAAGAAGCTCTTCATGTGGGCGTTTCTGGCGTCGGACTGCATGTTTTTCGGGGCGTTGATTTCGACGCACCTGATCTATCGCCTGCATCCGCCGCCGGGTTCTCCGTCGCCGCGCACCATCTTCAGCATCGAGCTGACGTCCTTCTCGACGTTCATCCTGCTGATGTCGTCGCTCCTGATGGCTCTCGCGGTGAACGCCATCCAGCGCGGGGACGTCCGCAGCACGAGGAGAAACCTGCTCGGCACGATCTTCTTCGGTCTGATTTTCCTCGGGTGCCAGGTCTACGAGTTCAATCACTTCGTCAGCGAAAAGGGCCTGACGCTCTCGAGCAGCATCTTCGGCTCGACCTTCTACACCCTCACCGGAACGCACGGCTGCCACGTGGCGATCGGCGTGCTCTGGCTCACGTTGATGTACGTCCGCACGTTCAAGCCGGCCGAGGCCGACAGCGGGGCCCAGCCGTGGCTCACGAGCACGTTTGCCCACCTCGTCCTCTTCGCCCTGGCGATCGTCTCCTGGATGTACCTCGTTCTCGCCCTGATTCACGGCGTGCAGGAAACCGGCCTCGGGCTCGCTACGCTCGGCCACTGGGCCGGTGAACATGTCGTGGTGCTCGGAGCGGGCATCGTGCTCGCCGTCGCGCTCAACGTCATGGGACGCGTCCGCGGCGCGGTCGATTTCGGCCAGGCCAACGCCATCGATGTCGAGGGAGCCGGACTGTATTGGCACTTCGTCGACATCGTCTGGATCGTCATCTTCACCGCCGTCTACCTGCTCGAATACCTCTGATCATGTCCGACGTCACCACCTCCGTCGCCGACGTCCAGCCGGCCCACCACGAAAGCAAATTCCACGTTTTCGTTCAGATCGCGATGATCCTCGCGATCATCACCGGCGTGGAGATCGTCATCGTCTATCTTCCGCTGGCGCGCTGGCTGATCGTGAGCGCCCTCGTCACCCTCTCCGCGGTGAAGTTCATGATGGTCATTTTCTACTTCATGCACCTGAAGTGGGACAAAATCTTCTGCACCATCCTCTTTTTCATCGGGCTCATCCTCGCCGGCGGGACCGCGATCGCGCTGCTCGCGCTCTTCTCCGTCGGCGACAGCCATCCGCTCGACGGCGGCGTTCCGCCGTTCTGAGCCGGCGATCCCGAAAGCGCAGCTTGGTCCAGAACGATACGATCACGGCCGGAGGGCCGACCGCGTTCGTTTCCGGGCGCGGAAGGCCGCGGTGTCGTCCAAAGGGATTCCGTGAAGTCGGCAGAATCCGCTCCGCCCCATGATCGACTGGCGCCATTGGCACAATGAGCCGTTCCTCATCGGAGGGCTGATTTTCTCCGCCTGGCTCTACGCCGTGCTCACCGGCCCGCTCCGCGCCCGCTTCGAGGCGTCCGCGCCGTATCCGAAACGTCACGCGGTTCGCTTCTACGTCGGCCTGGTCGTGTTCTATCTCGCGGTGGGCTCACCGCTCGACCAAATCGGCGAGCGCTTCCTGCTCAGCGCGCACATGGTGCAGCACCAGCTGCTGGTGTACGTCTCCGCGCTGCTCTGCCTCACGGGGCTTCCCCCGTGGCTCTTCGCGGGCCGTCCGCATTCGCCCGCGGGCCGGACCTTGCGCGCCGTCCTGCTTCATCCGGCCTCCTGCGCGATCGTCTATTCGGTCGTGCTTTCGGCCTGGCACGCGCCGGGCCTCTACGACTGGGCACTCCGGGACAAGACCGTGCACGTGCTCGAACACCTGATGTTTTTCGGCGCCGCGGTGTCTTATTGGTGGCCGCTGGTCAGCCCCGATCCCGGCCATCCGCCGATCCGTTTCGGCGCCCAGATCATCTACGTGTTTTCCGTCGCCGTCGCGATGACGCCGGTCTTCGCCTTCCTGGCGTTTGCGGACAACGTGCTTTATCCGACTTACGAATACGCTCCCCGGCTCATCACGGACTTTTCGCCCGCGAGCGATCAGCTCCTCGGGGCCGCGATCATGAAGACGGGCAGCATCGTCGTGACGCTCGTCGCGATGATCATCGCCTTCTACCGCTGGTATCAGTCGTCGGAACGCCGCACAGGTCAGGTGTGAGTTCTCGGAAGCAGCGGTCCGACCCGCCCTTCTTCGCCGATAGACGAATGTAACAACCCCGGGGAATCCGGTATTTTCTACTTACCAGGGGCTCGGCGGCCTTTCATACTGCCGTCCGTTCAACCCCTGCTCTTACCGAGCAAAACACTCCCCATAAATGAAACACGCACTCTGGCTGCTCGTGGCAGCAGCTGCTTTTGCCATTCCTTCCGCTCGCGCGGAAAAAAAAGCGCCTCCTCCGGCGCCTCCTGCTGACGCCGCGAAGGGCGGTCTCCGATACACGATCGCGGTGAACAAATTCGAGAACAACTCGAACTTCTCCGGACAATTCGCGATCGCGGATACGTGGGGCGCAATCCTCACGGACTCGCTGCAGCAGTCCGGTCGTTTCATCGTCCTGGGCGAATCCGACATGCGCGGAGCCGCGCTGGCGGAGCAGGATCTCGCGAAATCGGGCCGCGTCGCCGGAGGAGACAAGGCCCCGGTCACGGGAAATCTCTCTCCCGCCCAGCTGATCGTGAAAGGTGAAATCACGCATTTCCAGGCCAGCACCACCGGCGGGCAGGGCGGCCTGCGGATCAAGGGCTTCAACATCGGCGCGGGCGGCGACAAGGCCGAGATCAACGCCGTCATCTACGTCGTCGACTCCACCACCGGCCAGGTCGTCGCGTCGAAGCGCGTCGTGGGCGAAGCGAAGACCGGCGGGCTCACCGTCGGCTTCAGCGATCGCGACTGGGGAGCGGACCTCGGCGGCTTCAAGAAAACCAACGTCGGCAAGGCCGTGGAGGCCGCGATCGACGAGGCTGTCGCCTTCATTTCCGCCCAGGTGAAAGACCTACCCTGGACCGGCACCATCATGGTGGTGAAAGACAAGCAGGTTTACATCAACCGCGGCAGCCGCGAAGGCGTCACCGCCGGTCAGACGTTCAAGGTCGGCCTCTCGGAAGTCCTCCGCGATCCCGGCACCGGCGAGACGCTCGACATCAACTTCACCGAGAAAGGCCAGATCAAGGTCGATTCCGTGAAGGAGAAGATCTCGATCTGCTCCATCACCTCCGGGGAAGGCATCGAGCGCGGCATGGCCGTGACGTTGCCCTGATGTAGCCGCTCACCGAAGCCGCGGACGCGGCTTCGGGGGAGTTGGAATTTGGTAGTTGGAAGTTGGTTCGGAAGCGCCCGTTTCGCGCGAGCGAAGCAACGAGTTGAGCGTCGCCCGCGAACGGCAAGCGAGGACTACGTCCCGACAATTTCGAATTTCCGAATTCCAACTTCTCCGCGCCGGTCGGCGCGGGGCATTCACCCGACCTGGGAATGTGCCGCGGGAGCGAACTCCGCGAAGGGCGTGGCGGTCTGCCAGCGCTTCCGTTTCCGATAGAGCGTCGAGCGATCGATCCGGAGAATGCGGGCCGCGTGCTCCAGGCTGGCGGCCCGGGCGACGACTTGCCGGATGTGCTCCTCGACGAGCGAATTGACGCTGACGAATTCCCCCACCCTCGGGCCGGGCGCCTGGGGCGCGGAGGCCGCGAGCTGCGAAAAATCCGCCACGTCCAGCGTCTCGCGGTCGGTGAGGATCGCCGCGCGTTCCACGGCGTTGCGCAGCTCCCGGACATTTCCGGGCCACCGGTAATTCCGAAGCGTTTCGCACGCGAGTTGACTGAAGCCGCGCAAGCTCCGGCCGAGGCTTCGCGACATGTTGGCAAGGAAGTGCTCGGCCATCGGCACGATGTCCTCGACCCGTTCGCGGAGCGGGAGCACTTCTACGGATACGACGTTGAGGCGATAGAATAGGTCTTCGCGGAAACGCCCCGCCTTCACCTCCATCTGAAGGTCCCGGTTCGTCGCCGCAATCACACGGATATCGGCCGTCCGGGAAGTCGTCTCGCCCACCCGCTCGTATTTCCGCTCCTGCAGAAGACGGAGGAGTTTCGGCTGGATCGACAGCGGCAGGTCGCCGATCTCGTCGAGGAAGAGCGTGCCCCCCTCGGCCGCGGCAACCTTGCCGTGCGTGTCGCTCACCGCGCCGGTGAACGAACCCTTCACGTGGCCGAACAATTCGCTCTCGAGCAGCTGCTCCTGGAGGCAGGGGCAATGCACGGTGACAAAGGGAGCCTGTCTGCGCTCGCTGCGGCGATGTATCGCACTGGCGAGGACGTTTTTTCCGGTGCCGTTCTCGCCGAGGATGAGAACGCTCGCGGGAGTGGGCGCGACGCGCCACGCGATCTCCAGCATGCGCTGCATCACCGGGCTGCGCGTGCCGAACTCGACGCCCTGGGCGGCGGCATCGTCCTTCGGTGCGGAGCGTTTCGCCGGCGCGGTTTCCACCGGAGCGGGGGCGGCTGCGGGGTCCGACGCCTCGGCTATTTCCGCCGGCGCCGGGGCCGCGACCGGAATCGCATGGCGTTCGAGCGCGGACCGCAGTTCGTCGACGTCCACCGGCTTCAGGAGGCAATGCACGGCTCCCCGGGCTCGGGCCGCAGTGGCGGCATCCGGGTTTGCCGCCATCGCCACGACCGGCAGAAGCGGCGCCTTGCGGCGGAGCAGGGCCATCGCTTCTGCGGCGGAGTTCGTCCGCATTTCCCAATCGATCAGCGCGACAGAGAAGTCGCGGTCGAGCGGCTGCCCGTTCAGCTCCTCAAGTGAGTTGACGGCAGTGCACAAGCCGAACTCCGGATCGCCCAGACCGAGGGAGAGGAGCCGGCGGCATTTTTGTTCGTCACCAATAAGAAGGAAGCGCATGGGAAATCGGGTTCATGTGGCCCGGACGATCGGAGTTCCGAGGTCGTCCGTCCGGTATCCAGTTACAGGAGACACACCTCCGGGCCACCCCGCGGCGGGGACGCGGTTTGCCGGGTGTCCCGGCGCGGCGGTTCGTGGTGTGATGTTCATCAGGCGTTGCCACAGTATGGCTCCAACTGCGGGCGGTCGGAATCGGGCCCGGCGTGGTCGAAGCGGTGGTGTTTACTCCGGAGACCCGTCGGGAGATTTCCGGACGCGTCCCGCGGATTCGCACGGAAAGCGCGAGCGCCCGGTCGGGGCCGCCACAGCGCGGCCATGAATCCAGCGGAGAGGCGCGAACAACACCGTCCCCAAGGCTCACCTCGGCGGATTCCACACCTTCTCGCCGCGAGAAAACAATCCATCCCTCTTGAACCCGCACGTTGCGCTCGCAGATCAACGCGGGCGGCGAGGCGTGGTCATATTGCCGGAATGCGCCGCCTCACCCGCCAGTCCCTCTCCAGGAGTCACGCGCCGCGAAGCGACGCGTGCTCGATTATTCGGAAGCCGACTCCGGGAGGGGCTAAACGATGTTCTCGCTCTTCACCCACTGAATGGCGTGGCGGACGAGGTCCGCGCCGGTCTCGAGGCGGAGCTTCAACTTCAGGTGCTCGCGATAGGAGTCGATCGTCTTCGCGCTCAGGTTGAGCGTCGCGGCGATCTGGCGTGTGCTGAAGCCGTTTCCGATCAGCTGGAACACCTCCATCTCACGGTCGCTGAGGCTGTCGATCGAGAAGACCACCTCGTCGCCCTTCTTGTTGTTCACGAGGCGATGGAGCATCTTCTCCTTCATCTTCTCGCTGAGATAGAGTTCGTTTTGGAGCACGCGGCGGATGGCGGTGAGGATCTGCTCGCTCGCCTCCTGTTTCATCACGTAGCCCCGGGCGCCGGCGCGCAGAGCCCGTTCGGCATAGAGACTCTCGTCGTGCATCGACATCACGAGGACGGGGAGCTCGGGCATCATCACCTTCAGATTCTTCATCAGCTCGATGCCGCTGATCGTCTTCAGGGAGATATCCACCACGGCGAGGTCGGGCTTCAATTTCTGGATCATGTCCAGCGCCTTCGGGGCTGTGTCCGTCTCGCCGCAAACAATCAAGTCGGACTCCTGGTTGATCAGCACGGCCACGCCCTGGCGGGTCACGGGATGATCGTCGACCAGAAACACCCTGCGCTTCGTGGAGGCAGGCTTTTCTTTCTCCGCGACCGCTGGAGCGGCAGGTTCATTTCGAGTTTTCATGGGTTGAAAGGTCTTTGGGAAACGTGCACTCGACGCATACCCCGCCGCCGGGACGCGGGCTGATGGAAAAAGTTCCTCCGATAATCGCGGCGCGGTAATTCATAAGCCTCAAACCCACGCCTGGCGAGGCCCGTTCCTGAGCGGGATCGAAGCCGATTCCGTTGTCCTCGACGACAACCTTGCACGTCGAGCCGTTGCTGATGAGCGCGACGTCGACCGACTTCGCTTCGCCGTGGCGGATGGCATTGTTGATGGCTTCCTGCGTGATCCGGTAGACGTGCATCGCGGCGTCGTGGCTACAGCTCGGCGGCGTTCCGACGGCGTTGAACCTGCAGTTCACGCCGCTGAGGAGCTGCACCTGGAAGGTCAGATCCTCGAGGGCGGACGGCAGACCGGTCTGCTCGAGCTGCACGGGGCAGAGGCCGCGCGCCAGGGCCCGGCACTGCGCGATCGCGTCGTTGACCAGGCTAGCGATGGAGTTGGCCTGCGCCGCCTCCTTCGGATTCGTCTGCTGCAGGCGGTCCCGCAGAGCGGTAGCGAAAAAAGCGATACCGGTGAGGTGCTGGCCCAGGCCGTCGTGAAGATCGGCGCCGATGCGCTGCTGCTCCGCGTCGGAGATGCTGAGAATCCGGCGCTCCAGCCATTTCCGCTCCGTCACGTCGCGGCCCAGGAAAATCGCGCCGGATTTGTTCTGGGCGTCGAAAAAGACGAAGAACTCCGCGTCCCACTCGATCCCGTCGTTCAGGCCCGAGAGCGTCAGGCCGACCGACTCGCCGGCGAGCGCCCGCGCGACTTCGTCGACGCTCTGCGGATACACGTCGGAAAACTTGCGGCCCAGCAGGCTGGCCGGCTGGAAGCCCCGGGCGGACAGACCCTCGCCGTCCGCCTCGACGATCCGGCCTTCCGCGTCGAGCCGGCCGACCACGATGGGGAGGTTCTCCAGAATGCCGGTGAGCAGCTGGCTGTGGCGGTTGCGGGCCATCTCGGCCTCGACCCGCGCGGTGATGTTGACGGAGAAACCGATCGCGCCCTCCCCCTGCGCTTCGTCGAAGCGGAAATAGTTGTCGTAGTAATGCGTCCGGCCGTTCTGCGCGATGCTCGCGACGAAGTTCACCTCGCCGCCTGCGAGCGCCTCACGCACCGACGCGGCGTGCAGGGGGTACATCTCGGAGATGTGCTGCCCCGCCAGCGCGTTGTCGGACTGCCCGATGTCGACGAGCCCGCGGCCGCGGCACTCTTCGATGTGCCCCGTGGCGGACAAGCGGGTCGCAATGACGGGCAAGCTGGACAGAATGCCGGTCAGGACCCCGGTCGTGCGACGAAGCATTTCCTCCGCCTCCACCCGCCCCGAAATGTCGATCGCAGCCGTCCCGCGAAGATGCCTCCCATGGGCGTCCACCATCGGGAACGTGTTCACGAGCCAATGCCGCTGCCCGTCGAAGTATGGGCGCGCCTCCTCGAGTTTCTCCGTCGGCGGCTCGGCCAGCGCCGCCGGGTTGAACTGCTCCTGGAAGAGCTCGTTCTTGAAAAGATAGCCGCCCGCGTCGTCCTGGATCGCGATCGCGCAGGGCACGTTCCGCATGAAGAGCTCCAGCTGCTGCTGGCTCTTGCGTACGACCGAAAGCATCGCGGCCTGCCGCAGGGAATAGCGGATGGAGCGCTCGAGCTGCGTGGCGCTGAGCCCGATCTTGCAGAGATAGTCGGCGGCACCGTTTTCCAGCGCCTCGCGGTCGATCTCCGGGCTGTCGTGACCCGTCAGCAGGATGAACGGCATCTCGATCCCGGTGTTGATCGCCTCGCGCAGCAAATCCATGCCCGTCCTCGCGCCGAGTTGGTAGTCGAGCAGGGCGACGTCGTGCTCCCGCCGGCGGATCGCCGAGAGACCAGCCTGAAAACTCGACGCCCACTCCACCACATAGGTCGCCGCCGTGTTCCTCTGGAGCAGGAAACTGAAGTAAAGAAAGTCCTCCTCCCTGTCCTCCACGATCAGCACGCGTATCGGACGCGTCGCTACAAGGTTGGTGTTAACTTCTTTGAGGATGGACTCCATGGGAGACGAAACGCGCTCCGTCGCTCTGGTCAACGCGTGCGCCGGCAAGGCGGCGACGCGCGCAGGGCGCGGTCGAAAAACTGCACGGGAAAACGGTCGGGTGACGGCTTGGCGCAGGCGGCGCCCTGCACCCGGAGCGCCGCTTGCGGATGGACATGGCACCTCATCTCACCGTTCGCAACGGGTCGAACGGAAAAAGTTTGGGTAAACCCCTCCGGCAAATTCCCTATGCGGGCCGCCCGGCGCCGAGCCTGCCGGGCCAGGCCCGGACGGGCCCGTTCTGCCGCGCCCGCACAGCGTCGCTACTCGGATACCATTCCCGCCCGTTCCGGTGTGGCGCGAGAAATCCCTCGGGCCCAAGTCGGGAGCCGCTCCCCGAGAAATCTCTGGCGGGCCGCCCGAGGCCCGTGCCTGAGCGCCGCTTTCACGAAAACCCGGTGAGGCAAACCGAGGCCGCCTCGCTACCGCCGCCAGCAGTCGGTTGTTACCCTGTGGCCGACAAACCCACCTATGAAAAAATTCATCGTATCCCTCCTCGCCTTCGCGTCGCTGGCGGCGGCGCCCCTCGTCCTTTCCTCCGGCTGCGCGGCGACCGCCACGCGTCAAAGCACGGGCGAGTACGTCGACGACACCGCCATCACGGCCAAGGTGAAAACGGAGCTCATCCGCGACCCGGTCGTGAAGGCGCGCCAGGTCGACGTCACCACCTTCAAGGGCACCGTTCAACTGAGCGGGTTCGTCGACAGCGAAGAAGCGAAGACCCGCGCCGCCCAGATCGCACGCTCCGTCAACGGCGTGCACGACGTGCAGAACAACATCTCGGTCAAGGCCGCCACAACTCCCTGACTTCGGGCAACGTTTCGCGCTGCGGCCGCACCGCTTTCCGGTGCGGCCTTTCTGTCGGCGCGCGAGTCATCACTCCGGAAAAACGAACGGCCCGCGTCGGTGCAGACGCGGGCCGTAGTTTCTAGCTTGTGAGTTTTTCAGTCGCGCTGTGCTGCAGTCGCAAGGCTCAGGACCGTCCGCCCTTCTGGCCGATGTTGGCCATGTGTTCCCGGTCCCGACTGACGGCCTCGCCACCTTTGCGGCCGATGCTGGCCATATGCTCGCGGTTGCGGCTGACCGCCTCACCGCCCTTGCGGCCAATGGCGCTCCGTTGTTCCGGGGTGAGATTGTCCCGACGGCGGCCATCCTCTCGCTTGGGCTGCCCCGCCTGGGCGGTCGCGGTGCCAGTGTTGGCCTCGGCTCCTTCCGTGCTGGCACGTTCAGGCTGAGGCTTCATGGATTCCGCATTCGGCTGGGGTCGCTCGGTTTCGTGTGTCTCTGGCATGATCATTCCTTCGCTTTAGGGTTCTACGTCGATACTTCGTCAACGCTCCCAATCTACCTCACTTTCGCGCGTCTTCCATCATACGAACGGCCGATTGCTGGGTGGGAAAGGACCGAAAATGAGCCGGGCGGTAATTTCCGGGTTCGGACCACCGGGAATTTCCCTCGTACGCAGGGTACCAATTAAACGCGATTGCAGTTACTCCTACGTAAGTTGCTGTCTGCTAATAATTCACGGCCGCCTGCTTGGAGCACCCCGAATGTATGCAAAACCGGATACAGTCGCTCGCTTGACGTATCCAGTACGCCCGCCTGCTCGCCGGATTGGGCGGCTATTTGCGGCGCTTATTTACACACCGTCAATTAACTCTGAGGCACTTCCACGACGATTTTTCCGAACTGCCCGCCGCGCTGCATAAGCTCGAACGCTTCCGTTGCCCGTTCCAACGGGACCACGTCGCTGACCACCGGCCGTATGCCGTGAAGGGTGACGAACTTCACCAAGCTCACCCAATCGTGGGGGCTGCCCATGGTGGTGCCGAGCAGCGTGAGCTGCCTCCAGAAAACCTTGCGCATCGGAAGAACCGGAGGATTTCCCCTCGTGGCTCCGTAGAACACGATGCGTCCGCCCGGGGCCGCCGCATCCACCAGGCGCTCGAAACCCTCTCCTCCTGCGCTGTCGACGATCACGTCGAAAAGCCCGGGGACCTCTGCGGCCCGGGAGGCCCAATCGGGCTCGGTATAGTTGAATCCCCCCGAGGCTCCCAACGCCATGGCGCGCTGGATCTTGTCCGCGGAGCTCGAGGTCACCCAGACCTGCACGCCCACTGCCCGGGCAAACTGTAGTGCCGCGAGCGCTACACCGCCGCCGATGCCGGAGACGAGAAGCCGGTCTTCCTGCTTCAGCATCGCCCGGGTGAAAAGCGCCCGGTAGGCGGTCAGGCCGGCGAGCGGCAGGGCCGCCGCCTCCTGCCAGGAGAGGTGTGCGGGTTTCGGCGAGAGCTGCTCGGCGGGCACGACGATCTGCTCGGCGAGCGTTCCGTCGCGGGGAAGCCCGAGGATCGTGAACTGATCCCCCTGCGCCCGCGCCTGTTCGCCCCAGTTGAAGGAGGGGTTGATGATCACCTCGCGGCCGATCCAGCCGCGATCGACGCCCGAGCCCACCTCGCGGACGACCCCGGCACCGTCCGATCCGGGGATGCAGGGAAATTTCAGCCCCGCATATTGGCCGAGTTTGATCCAGACGTCGCGGTGGTTGAGCGCCGCGGCCCTGATGCTGACCAGCACTTCGCGCTCGCCGACCACGGGGTTCGGCATCTCGCGCACTTCGACTCGGTCCTTTTCCGGGATGACTACGGCTTTCATGCCGCAGTCAGTAATCAATCCGTCCGATCACGCAACCGTCCCTGGGACGGACCAAGGCAGGACAGCTCGGACTAGACGTGCACGATCACGTCTTTGGCGGCGAACCGGACTTTCTCGTAGCGCGAGTATTTGTCGTCCGCTCCGCGATAACCCGCGGCACAGGCGACGACCGTGCGATATCCCGTGCCGGCGAGCGCCAGGACTTCGTCGAATCTCTCCGGCGCGAGGCCTTCCATCGGGCAGGTGTCCACTCCGAGCAGCGCCGCAGAGGCCATGAATTGCCCAAGCGCAATGTAGACCTGGTGAGTCTGCCACTCGTTGAGCCGGCCTTTCGCCGCCGCCTGCTCCAGGCTGGTGACCAGCAGCTTCCTGAAACCGGTCAGGGTCTCGCGGCTGACTTTCCGCACTTCCACGATGCGATCGAGATAGTGGTCGACATGCTCCGCTCCGAGGTCGCGCCGGACCGCAAACACCACGAAGTGCGAACACTCCGTCACCTGCGTCTGGCCCCAGGCGTGGGCCTGCAGTTTCTCCCGCACTCCGAGATCGCGCACGACGAGAAATTTCCACGGCTGAAGTCCGTACGACGACGGGGAGAGGATCAGCGCCTCCTCGAGCGCCTTCCAGGTTTCGTCCGGGATTTTCTTCACCGGATCGAAACGCTTCGTCGCGTAACGCCAGCGCAACGAGGCCAGCAGTTCGCTCGCGGAAACTCGCGGTGGATTCGTAGTCACGCCGGAAGCCAAGCGAGGAACGGCGGAGGACGCAAACGCGCGCCGCTCGCCGTCGAGCCGGCCGGCCGCCGCGGTCGCCTCACGCGGGCCGTCGCGACCAACGGGCTGCGAGGATCCCCGCCAGGACGAGTTGCAGGGCATGGTAGATCAAGACCGGGAGAACCACCATGCCCAGGATCGCGCCGCCTCCGAACATGAGCTGCGCCATCGGCACGCCCGTCGCCATGCTCTTCTTCGAAGCGCAAAACATCGCCGCGATCCGGTCCGCCGAATCAAACCCCAACCGGCGTCCTATCGCCGCCGATACGACCATCACCACGGCGAACAGGGCCGCGCTCAGAACGACAAGGAACAGGATTGTCCGCGCGCCGTGCGAGGACCAGACGCCCTCCAGCACCGAATCGCAGAAGGAGGTGTAGACCAGGAACAGGATGGTCATTCGGTCCACCACGTGAACGCCGGACTTGTGCCGGTTGACCCACGTCGCCAGCCACGGGCGCAGGAGTTGTCCGATCACGAGCGGAAGCACGAGCCACCGGCACAGGTCGAGCACCACGCCGCCGAGGCTCGAGCCGGTCTCGCCGGCTGCCGTCACGGCGCTCACCCAGAGGGGCGTGATCACCACGCCCAGCAGACTGGAAATCGTCGCGTTGAACAGCGCCGCAGCGACATTGCCGCGGGCCGCCGCGGTCATCGCGACCGAAGACGACACGGTCGACGGCAACGCGCAGAGGAAAAAAATCCCGATGCGCAGGTCGCGTTCCACGCTTCCGGAGAGGCCGAGATACAGCGCGCCCCCGAGAAGCGGGAAGAGCACGAAGGTGCAGCACTGCACCAGCAGGTGCAGGCGCCAGTGCAGCGTCCCCGCCTTGAGCGCTTGAAACGAGAGGCCGATGCCGTGGAGCAGAAAAATGAGCGCAACGCCGAGCTTGTTGGTCAGCTCCGGATGCAGGATGCCTTCGCGCGCCCCGAGATGCGGATAGACCGACGCCGCCACGACGGCAGCCACGAGGCCGAGCAAAAACCAATCGAATTTCAGCTTCATTCAGGCAAAACGTCCAAGCTCGCGGGGCCATGCAGGATGCGGACCAGGAGCCGCCCATCTGCGCGACGGGTCCACGGTCCGGGCCTCGCCCTCAGCCGTTCACCTTGCGCAAACCGAGCTTTCCCGCAAAGCGAGCGAGCAGTTGTTCGATGTCCTTGCGGCCTTCGATCCGGAGCGCCCAAACCACCGCAGCGTACACAGCCACGCCGATCGTGATCAGCACCGCGATGCCCACCGCGTCGTGGGTCACGCTCGCGCCGATCCATCCGGACCAGACGCGCCAGCTCAGCGCCACCGCGAGCGACATGGCGGCCGTGGCGATCAGGATCTTGGTCAAGTCCGGCCAGAGGTGGCCCACCGCAAAGTGCGCGCCCTTCCGCGTCAGGCGCACCTGCAGATACCAAGCCTGCACCACGATCGCGAGGTTGCTCGCCAGCGCGAGGCCGACCGTGCCGAGCCAGTTCATCAGCACGAGACTGAGCACGATGTTGACCAGAAAACTGAGCACCGCCGCGCGCACGGGGGTGATCGTGTCCTTTTGCGCGTAAAACGCCCGAAGCACGAGGTTCACAAACGAGAAGAACGGCAGCCCGAACGCGAATACCGCGAGGATCGGCATCATCAGCGCCGTGTCGCGCCCGTGAAACGCGCCGTGCTGGAAAAAGAGCCGGATGATCGGCTTCGCCAGCAGCGCCAATCCGGCCGCAGCGGGGATGTTGATCATCAGGATCAGGCGCATGCCCTTCCGGTAGGCCGCGCCGAGGTTCTCAAAATCGCCCTGCCCGGCGTACCGCACGATGAGGGGGAATATCACCGTCGAAACCGCCACGGCGAAGACGCCGATCGGAAGCTCCATCAGGCGCTGCGCGTAGGTGAGCACGGACACGGCGGCGTCGTTGAGCGAGAGGCCGATGAACCGCGACACCACCATGTTGATCAGGTAGATCGACGAGCCGAGCACCGTCGGCGCCATCAGGCGCACGATCATCTTCACGGGCTCGCTCCACGTGAGATCGAACCGCGGGCGCCATCCCTCTCGCGTCAACGCCCAGGCCGGCACGGCCATCTGAAGCACGCCGCCCAGGAGGACGCCTCCACAAAACCAATACATCCGGCCCATTTCGCCGCCCTGCGCCCAACGAAGGCCGGCAAGCAGCGCGCCGATCATGCACAGATTGAGCCAGATCGGAGACAGCGCCGGCTCGAGGAAGCGGTTGAAGGTCTGCAGTGCGGCGCTGAAGACCGCGGCCAGGCAGACAAACACGAGGTAAGGGAAAAGGATCACCGCGAGCTTCGCGGCCAGAAGCCAGCGGCCGATGGTGTCGGGCTCCGCTCCAAACAGTCGACCGATCCCCGCGAGCCAGGCGGGCTGGCTGAGCAAGATCATGGATACCGCCACCAGCGCTCCGGAAACGACGAAGAGCCAGCTCGTCACCTGGCTGATCAACACAAACGCGCCTTCGCGGCGCGTCTTCTCGATTTCGTCGTTCAGCGTCGGCACAAACGCCGCCGTCATCCCGCCCTCCGCGAGCAGCCGGCGGAAGAGATTGGGCAACTGAAAGGCCGTCGAATAAGCCGAGGCCAGGGCGCTCGTGCCGAACACCGCCGCAGTCAGACTCTCGCGGACAAGGCCGAGGACGCGCGAAGCCATCGTGGCCGATGCGACAACGCTGATGTTCTTCAGGCTTTTCGACACGCGCAGACCCGCGTCCCGCGGGCAGTTAGGAGGCTGAACTGGTGGAGATAGCGCAAGCGAGGAGACCGTACGGCGACGCCTCCAACTTCCAACTTCCAATTTGCACCGTCTGCAATCGGCGCGCGCGGCGTCGCCCAACCTCGCATTGACGCAGTCCCGGGCCGACTGCACCCTCCCCCTTCGCCTGTCATGCCGATCGTCCCCAAAGTCATCGAGAAACTGCAGCGCCATCCGAAGCGCGTGGTGTTCCCCGAAGGGAATGATCCGCGTATCCTTCAGGCTGCGCGGCAATGGGTGACGAGGCGCATGGGAGCTCCGATTCTTCTCGGCGACCGCGCGCTGATCAAAGCGACCGCCGCCCGCCTGGACCTCAACATCCAGGGCATGCGGATCATCCAACCCGAGCAGAGCGAAGACTTCGACACGTTCGCCGGCCAGCTCCTGCAACTGCGTCGCGACCGAGGCATGACAGCCGACGAGGCGCGCGCGCTGACCCGCGACACCAATTACTACGCCACGCTGATGCTGGCCAACAGCCAGGCCGACGCGATGGTCGGCGGAGCCACGCGCACGGCGTCGAGCGCCCTGCGTCCCCTTTTCCAGATCATCCCGAAGCAGGAGCACGTCGAGACGGCGTCCTCCCTGATGATCATCGATTTCGACGAGCAAAAGGTCGGGAGCGACGGCACGCTCTTTTTTGCCGACTGCGGCGTCATTCCCGATCCCACCGCCGAACAGCTGGCCGACATCGCCGTGACCACCGCGAATGTCGCCCGGCATCTGACCAACGACCTGCCGCGCGTGGCCATGCTCAGCTGGGCCTCGAAAAGCGACTCGCAGAATCCATCTCTCGTCAAAGTCCGCACCGCCACCGAACTCGCCCGCCAGAAAGCCAAGGCCGCCGGCGTGGAGCTGGAGATCGACGGCGAAATCCAGGTGGACGCCGCGCTCGATGTCGCCGTAGCGGAAACCAAGCGCGTCGGCGGTTCCGTCGGCGGCCGCGCCAACGTGCTGATCTTTCCCGATCTCAACAGCGGCAACATCGCCTTCAAACTCGTCCACATCCTGGCCGGCGCGAACACCTACGGCCAGATCATCACCGGGCTCCAGCGTCCGGCCGCCGAAATCAGCCGCGGCGCCAGCGCCCACGATGTCTTCGGAGCCGCTGCAATCGTGGGCTGCCAGGCGATCGATCGCCGGCTGCTCTACCGGACGGTGTAGCGAAGACACCTCCGATCCGCACTTTCGTCAGCTTCACCGATCGCCATCGCCGCCACTCACCACGCCACGATGCCGCTCCCGGCGTTTCGACGGCGTCCTTCAGCGAGCCAGCGGCCCACCTCCGCCCATGCCAGTCCCACATCCTGCTGATCTGCCACCGCTGCCGCTCCTGAAGGCGCCCACCAACACGGTCACAAAGCGCATTTTCGTCGCGGCGACGCGCATGAACGACGGCAAGACGACGACCTGCCTCGGCCTATTCGCCGCGCTGCAGTCGTTGTATCCGCGCGTTGGTTTCATCAAGCCGGTCGGCCAGCGCTACATCGAGGTCGACGGCCACCAGGTGGACGAGGACTCGTTCCTCCTCGACACGATTTACAACGTCCACGTGCCGCTCGAGAGCATGAGTCCGGTGACGGTCGACGGCGGCTTCACCCGCCGCTTCCTGCGCAACCCGGACATCGTCCGGCCCGAGTTGGAGGATCGCATCTGCCGCGCTTTCGACCGTGTCTCCTGGGAAAAGGATTTCACGCTCATCGAGGGCACCGGCCACGCCGGCGTGGGCTCGGTTTTCGATCTCTCCAACGCCCAGGTCGCAAAGCTCCTCAGCGCGAAGGTCATCCTCGTCACCCCCGGCGGCATCGGACGGCCCGTGGACGAAGTGGCGCTGAACAAGGCGCTTTTCGACAAAGAGGGCGTCGAGGTCATCGGCGCGATCCTCAACAAGGTCGAGCCGGACAAGATCTCGGCCGTCCAGGAATACGCCGGACTCGGCCTGAGCCGCCTCGGAGTCCCCCTCCTCGGCGTGCTCCCCGTGCAGACGATGCTGTCCGCGCCCAATCTTTCCCAGATTGCGGCGGAAATCGACGGGCGCTGGCTCAATGCCCGTCGCGGCGGCGCAAAACAACGCGTCACCCGCGTCGTCGTCGGAGCCATGACCGCCAAGGGTGTAGTGGATTACTTATTACCGGGCGTCCTGATCATCACTCCCGGCGACCGCGACGACATCATTCTCGCCGCGATTTCCAGCGCCCAGCTTTCCCCGGACCGCTCCATCGCGGGCATCATCCTCACCAACGACATTCCGCCGCATCCGAAGCTGCTCGAACTGCTCGCGCAGACCGACATCTCGGTCATCGCCGCCAAGGAGGAGAGCTACACGATCACCTCGAAGATCAACGCGATGACGGTGAAGACGCAGCCGCAGGACACGGACAAGATCCCGGTGATCAAACAGCTCATCACGGATCACGTGGACATGAAGCGCCTGCTCGACGCGTTTTAGCAGACAGCGTCGGAGCCCCAAAAAACACGCGAGCCCAGCGCCCGGATCGCAAGCCGCCTCGCCCGGGCAAGCTTCCCCACTCGAGCCATCACGCTTGCGGGCGGATCGGCGCGTCCCCGCGACGACACCAGCGCCCCGCCCGCGCTCAGGATCATCCGGCAGAACTTCGCCACTGGGCGCGCTCCGCGGAGCGCGCCCGACTCGAACCGCACCGGTTCTCAGCGCTCGCCGGCCAGACGTTCCTCTTTCACCTCCGAACGGCTCGTATCGGGGATTCCGCGACAGTCTTTCACCGAGAGATCGCTCACCTGTTTGAGCACAAAGAGATCCTTGCCGCCGTCGCCGCGCAGATCCACGTGCCGGAACTGCGCGCCTTGCGCGTGCTCGAGGACGATGCGCGGGCGTTCGTCCGCTTCCTTCAGGTCGACCCGGAGATCGTTGACCAGGAGATCGTGCACGTGCCGTGCATACATCGCCGAGGATGGCAGCAGGCCGAACATGCTCGGCTCCGGGTAGGCCTTGGGCCGTTCCGGTACGGCAAACGGCTCGCGCGGCCCGGTTACGCCGGGCTCGCCGCCCCGAAGGAAGAACGGATTGACGCGCGTCTTCGGCTGCTCCGCGACTTCGCTCATCTTCACCCCGCCCTGCGATACGATCGCGATGTCGCTCAACCGCACCTGCTCGATCCGGTGTTCGGGCATGCCGACGAGCAGGATGGGATAGCGCGGATCGACGCCCGAGGCGACGATGTGGCTGATGTTCACGCGGCGGATCCAGCCGACGCGGGTGCCTTCCGGACCGCGGGCCCGGTTGCCGAGGCGGAGGAAGATCGGCGCGTTGGTCACGTCGCGCATCGCGATGTTGTTGATCGCGATGTCTTCGATCTCGGCGCCGTCCACGCTCTCGATCGCGATGCCGCGGCTGCGTTCGAACACGCAATTGGAGATCGCGATGTTTCGGAAGGGACCGTTCGACTCCGTGCCGAGCTTGATGCGCCCCGTCGGGCCGTCGCCGTCCGGCGCCTTCCAGTCGTGGCGCTTGAACGTGCCGTCGAGAAACGTGCCCACGTCGTAGCCGCTCACCTGGCAGTTGGTGATCGTCACGTTCTCGGTGGCGCGGAGCTCGCCCAGCGCGTACGAGGTTTTTAGCACGATGGCGTCGTCATTGGGCGTGTTGATCGAGCAGTTCGAGACACGGACGTTGCGGCAGCAGTCGATGTCGAGACCGTCGCGGTTCGTATCCACCTTCACGTGATCGATCGTCAGGTTGTCGACTCCGGTCGCGAGGAGGGCGAAATGCCCGCCCATCAGCACGGAAAAATCGCGCAAGAGGACGTTGCGGCAGCGCTTCAGCGCGATGGCCTTGTTGCCGCAGGCGGGCCGCGGCACGAGCCCGCGCGCCAGTCCCTTGCCGTCGATCCGCCCTGGACCGACGATGGAGACGTCCTCGAGGTCCTCGCCCCAGATCAGGCTGTTGTGCCAGTGGCTGTGTCCAAAATCCTGGTACCGGTGCACGTCGCCCCAGTCGTTCGGCTCGGCCTCGTCGTACCCTCCGGAGGGATGACCCGGCACGGGCTCGGCCGCCAGGATCGTGCTGCCCGCCTCGAGGAGAAGCGTGACCTTGCTTTTCAACCGGATGGAAAAGCACCGGTACGTGCCCGCCGGGACGCGAACCGTGCCGCCCCCGCTTTTCGCGGCGGCCTCGATGGCGCGGTTGATGGCGTCGGAGTCGGCGGCGACACCGTCGCCGACTGCGCCGTACTGGGTGATTTCGTAGGAGGAGGGAGTCATGAAAGAATCAGTGCGGATGCCCGGGCCCCGGCCGACGTTCAGCGAGCCGGGGCGCCCGAGAGAAAACCTTGTTCGCCCGCCCAGGCCCGGAAAAGGTCCGGCCAGGAGCGGACCTCGCCGTTGGAACGGAGGGCGAAGCCGTGTTCGCCCTTCGAATACACGTGCAGCTCGGCGCGCACCCCCGCTTCCTGGAGCGCGCCGAACAGGACGACCGACGACATCACGGGCACCTTCGAGTCGTCAGCGGCGTGAACGATAAAAAACGGCGGAAGCGGCCCCGCAAGGTTCGACCGGTCCGGCAGTCGGCCGCCGGCATACACCAGCGCAACAAAATCCGGGCGATAGGCGGCCGACTCGGCGGCGGGCGCCGGCTCGAGCGTCAGTCGAAGGGCTAGATCCCCTCCCGCCGAAAACCCGATCGCGCCGACCTGCTTCGGATCGATCTTCCACTCCGCCGCCCGCCCCCGCAGCACGCGCATCGCCTGCCGGGCGTCGTCGAGCGTCGCCGCAAGCACGCCGGGAAGATCCTTCTTCTCGGGATCGCGGGTGCGGTATTTCAGCACCGCCGCGCTCATCCCGAGACCGTTCAGCCACCGCGCGACCTCCGTGCCTTCCTTGTCGAAAACCACGGTGCGGTAGCCGCCGCCGGGAAGCACCAGCACGCACGGTCCCGCCGTGTTTCGCTCCGGCGCGGGGAAAAACGTAAGGGTCGGTTCGCTGACGAGAGAGTACGAACGGTTCGCCACCGCCGGATCACGCCGGTTGTCCTCCGCGACTTCGGCTTTCTCGGTGCGATAGCCCGACGGCGGTTGATCTCCCCAGAGACGCAGCGTCTGCTCCGCAAAGGCGGAGGGGCGGAGCAGGAAAAACGCGAGCAGCAGGCCCGCAGCGCGAAAGAGGCAAACTGGCCGCTGACGCTGCCGCGCAGCGGGGATAAAGAGCGACGGGGTCATGGAGCGCGAGGTGCGCCCGACGCTCTGCCAAGCCCCGAAAACCCGCGAGTACTTCTTCTACCGAACCGTCAGAACCGGAGCCCGTTTTCCCTCTGAAAACGGGCTCCAAACGGAGGT
Organism: Opitutaceae bacterium EW11; assembly: GCA_003054665.1. Classification (GTDB taxonomy): domain Bacteria; phylum Verrucomicrobiota; class Verrucomicrobiia; order Opitutales; family Opitutaceae; genus EW11. Next base: position 34,151 of record QAYY01000009.1, read on the forward strand.
CGGCGAATTCAGGCGACTCCAGCGCGGTCCAGGACGGGCTCCGGTTCGATGAACCAGTCGATGCCCTCGGCTCGGGCGCGGTCGTAGGACCGCCGCAGACGTTCGCGGGTGGAGAACTGTTCGTACGCCACGTCGGTTTTGAAAAGCCGAAGGTCGTCGACCACCCAGCCGCTGCGTTTCAGCTCAAAAACGGCCTTCTCCAGCGAATCGAAAAGGTCGCGGCCCAGCGCGAGCACGGTCGCAATCCGGCGCTCCGGTTGCGAGCCCTCCTCGTTGGGCTGATAGACGGAAAGTTCGAGATAGTTGAGTACGCGCATGGGAAAACAGCCGATGCTACCGCTCTGGCCGGCGCGCGAAAATCAGGCGGGCTCCCGGGCGATGTCTCCACCGAATCGGTACGGCGACCCGGGAGGAACCCGACGGCCACATGGGGCGCTTCGGCGCCGGCTGGAAAACCCGCTCGCCGCGTGCATAGTTCCGGATGGTTCCGTTTTCCGTCCTCGATCTCTCGCCGATCCCGCAAGGCAGCACCGCGGCCCAGGCCCTCCGCAACACGCTCGACCTCGCCCAGCACGCGGAGCGTTGGGGTTACCGCCGTTACTGGCTCGCCGAGCACCACAACATGCCGGGGATCGCGAGCGCGGCGACCGCCGTTGTCATCGCGCACGTCGCGGGAGGCACGTCGACCATCCGCGTCGGCTCGGGAGGCGTCATGCTGCCGAATCACTCGCCCTTGGTCATCGCGGAGCAGTTCGGCACGCTCGCTTCGCTCTTTCCCGGCCGGATCGACCTCGGGCTCGGACGCGCTCCGGGCACCGATCAACGGACCGCGCGGGCGTTGCGACGCGACCGTATGAACAGTTCCGATACCTTTCCCCAGGACGTCGTGGAACTGCAGGCATATTTCCAACCCGCGGAATCCGACCAGACGGTCCGGGCCGTGCCCGGAGCCGGCTTGCGCGTCCCGCTCTGGCTGCTCGGCTCCAGCCTGTTCAGCGCCCAGATGGCGGCCGCGCTCGGTCTGCCGTACGCGTTTGCCGCCCATTTCGCGCCGGACGACCTGCTCGAAGCGTTTTCGCTTTACCGGAAAAACTTCAAACCCTCCTCCGAGCTCGACCGCCCGCGGGCGATGGTCGGCGTGAGTGTGGTCGCCGCGGACACGCAAACCGAAGCCGAGCGGCTGTTCACGTCCCTCCAGCAGCAGTTCGTCCAACTGCAGCGCGGCACTCCCGGTCAACTGCCGCCGCCCGTGGATACGATGGAGGGGCGATGGACCGCGCACGAGAAAGCGGGCGTCGGTCGGGCTCTCCGAAAAGCGATCGTGGGTGCGCCGGACAAAGTGAAGCGAGGACTGGCGTCGCTCCTGGAAGAAACCGGGGCCGACGAAGTGATGGTCACCGCCCAGATTCACGATCACCGCGCCCGGCTGCGGTCATTCGAGCTGATCGCCGAGGTCCAATCGCAGCTGAGTGCGGCCGCTTGATGCAAGCTCGGCATCAAATTATCCGTACGTGACTTATACAATCGTCCGCTCAATCCCTCCAAAACCGGCGTTGCTGGGGGCCCGTCCTGCCCACCGGGCGTTGGGCATGAAAATGCCTTCACTCACCTGAGTTTGCGCCGATGCTAGGGCCGCTGCACTTTGGCAGTTCACCATGGCAAGGGTTCTCCTGATCGAAGATGATTTCTTTCTCCGTGCGATGTTGAAACACGCACTGGCGGAGTCGGGGCATACCGTGGTCGATGCAGCCAACGCCTTGGACGCCGAAACTCTCCAAATCGAGCACCAGTTCGAAGTGGTGTTGACCGATCTCATCATGCCCGAGCGGGACGGCTTCGAACTCCTGACCGCCTTTCGCCGCCGGTTTCCTCAGGTGCAGATTATCGCGATGTCGGCCGGCGGGCAGATTGCCGCCCCCAATTACCTGAAAATCGCCAAGACGCTCGGGGCGGCCGAAACGCTCATCAAGCCGGTCACCGAGGAACAGCTGGAGCAGGCCATCACGCGAGTCCTGTCCTAGGGCGTTATTTCGCGCCGAGTTTTTCCAGCCGCTCGATCAGTTCGAAGCACGACCGGCCGTTGTGGTACGGGCATTTCCACAGGCTCACCTTCGGGCTCGCAACGACCTTCCCTCGCGCATCGACCGCCCTGAACCACTCGCCGTACTTGTGATCGACGAGCCGGGCATCGATGAAGCCCCAGACGCCCGCGGCCAGCTCGGCGTACCGCGGGTCACCGGATAGTTCATACGCATTGAGGAAACCGACCGCCGCCTCCGCCTGCGGCCACCACTCCCGGCTGCGGTCGCTGACGCCTCGGGGCGTCGCCTCGTAGACCAGCGCGCCGTCGCGATCGACGCCCTGGTTCCGTACGGCGTCGGCGACTTGGAGCGACACTTCGCGGGCTTTCGCGAGCAGCGCCGGGTCGCCCTGCACTTCGGCGGCCTCCACGATGAGCCAGCTGAACTCGATGTCGTGCCCGAACGAGATCTCGTCCGTGCGCGGCGTCCAGTCCTCGTCGAGAAAAAGCACCAGATGGTGCGTCTTCGGATCCAGGATACGCGTCATCATCACCTCCATCAGGTCCCGGTGCGCCGACCGGAGGCCGCGGTCGGGCCAGACCCGCAGGAGATTGGTGTACGCCTCCATCACGTGCAGGTGCGTGTTCTGGGATTTCGCGCCGAGCGGCTCCAGCGCGCTCCTCTTCAGGTTCGCCTCCCGCGTCCAATCACGGGTGCAGACCTCGAAATATCCTCCGTTCTTCGGATCGCGTGCGTGCGACTCCAGCAGCCGGTAGATCTGAATCGCCCGGTCGAGAGCGGCCTGCTCTCCGGTTGCCCGGAAGTACTCGCTGAGGGCGTAGATTCCGAAGACCTGTCCGTACACCTGCTTCATCACCTTGCGCGGGGCGCCCTCCGCCGAGGTCGACCAAAAAAGCCCCCCGAAATCCCGGTCCCAGAAACGGCTCATCAGGTCGTCGTACGCCCAGCGCGCCATCTGCAGGTCGGACGGATTGTGGTAGCGGCGGTAGGCCGCCGAGTAGGTCCACAGGATCCGCGAGGTCAGCAGCGCTCCCCGCTCGGCGTCGGCACTCACGCGAAGGTCGTTCGATATCTCCCCGAAAAAGCCCCCGCGCGCTTTGTCGACCGTGTGCTGTATCCAGAACTTCAGGATGTCGCCCCGGAGTTCGTGCTCCACCCGCTGGCGCAGTCCGTTCAGCGCCTCGGGAGCCGGCCGGGCCGAAGCCGCCGCGCCGTCCTCCGCCCTTCCTCCCACCGCGAGAGAACCCAGCAACGCGGCCAGAGAGAGGAGGAATCGAACTCGGGTGCTCATGGGGTCCAGCCTGGGATTCGTCGACGTCTCTTCCAGCTGAAACCTCGTCCCGCAGCGCTCATTCGTGAGAGCGCTCAAGCGCCCCCGCCGCGCAGGCCTCGCGCACCTCCGCCGCGGCCCGTTCGCCCGAGTTGAGCGCCGCGCCCACCGTTCCCAACTCCTCCGCCGAGGCCGTCGCCTCGCCGGCGAAAAAGAGCGTGTTCTCCACCGGGGCGGCGAGTTCGGCCGGGCCGTCTTCCGCCCCAGCGACGGAAAAGCTGTATCCGCCGCGGCAGAACGGATCGGCGCTCCAGTCGTGCCAGAACGAACGATCGAGCGCCACCTCCAGCGAGGTGAGCGGGCAGAGGAAAATCTCGCTCAGCGAACGCAGCGCGAGGTCCACCACCTCCGGCTCCAGCCGGCCGGCCAGTCGCCGCGCCGCGGGTCCGCCCGCCCATCCGACCAGGACCGGCGAGGGTGCGTGCGACCACCAGACGGGGACCGAGGCCCCCGGCGCGTGCACGAAACCGAACTGCCGGCCCGACTCCGCCCGCAGCACATCCGGCACGAAGGCCTCCTGCCAGAAACCTTCCCGAAATCTCAAGACCACCCGGGAAACGTGGCCCATCTGCAGGCGATCCCAGACCGCGCGCTTTTTCGGCAGGTCCGGCGAGAACGCGATCGCGCCGAGCTGCCCGGGCAGTGCCCTGAGCACGCCGAGCGGCACCGTCACGACCGCCGCACGCGCCCGGAAATCCCCGCCGGGCTGGCCGGGCCTGCCGCGAACGTCCAGCGCGACGGCCTGGGGCTGCCACCGGATTTCGGATACGACGGCGTTGAGATGAATCTGCACGCCCGCGGCGTGGCATTGCTCCGCCAACGTCAGGACCACGCGGTCGTAACCGTTGGCCACGCGCTGCTGGCTCTCGTCTGCCCCGCCGCGCGTCTCGTGCAGCGTCCGCGCGCTCATCGCGTCGATCGGGGCGGCGTGGAAGCCTTCCACAAAATCCTGGGCCAGCCTGCGATCCTCCGGGTTGATCCCCACCGCGTGCTCCTTCAGCCAAGCGCCGAAGGAAGGCGCCTCCGACGGATCGACGCGGTCGAAGATTTCTCCCAGCTGCACCCAAAGGTCGTCCCGCAGGACCAGCTGGCGCACCGACATGGCCCACTGCGTTTCTGGCGTCGGCGCCAATTCGGCGGACGCCTGATGAATCAGCACGTTGAGCGCCTCGTTTTCGCCGTGGACAAACTCGGGACCGAGGTCGACAGCCGAGATTCCCTCGGGGCGCCGCGTCAGAATCCGTCCACCGATGCGCCCCCTCGCCTCGAGGATCGCAACACGTTGCCCCGCCCGGGCGAGATCGCGCGCGGCAGCCAGGCCGGCGACTCCGGCCCCCACCACAATCACGTCGAAGGAATTCGAGTTTTCCATTTCACCACTGACTCGCGGTTGACCGCCGGGTGCTCTCCAGAATCCGCCGCCGCCAACATCGGGAAAACGGCCCGGCTCCCTTTCGGAGACGCCTCGATCCGCGTCCGTTTAGCTGCTGCCGAGGAGCTGCGGCTTCAGCGCTTCAAGATCCGGATCCTCGAGCGCCGTGCCGCGCCAGTCCGAATCGAGCTGGCAGGCGCGTTCCAGCCTGCGCTGCGCTTCTTCAAGGTCGCCGAGGAGGCAGAAGTAGCAGCTGAGATTGTAGTGGAGCAGCCCGCACGCGTCGCCGAGTTCCTGCTCAGCCTGGAGAAGGATGTCGCGGGCCTCCTCCACGCGCTTCAACTCGCGCAGAGCGTACGCCCAGCCGATCCAGCCTCGTTCGCAGGCCGGGTGTTCCTGGACGGCATGCGAGGCGGTCGCGATCACCTCGGACCATCGCTTCGCCTCCATCTCGATGTCCACCATCGCACTCAACGCGTCCATCGAACGCCGGTCCTTCGGATCCAGCGCTTCGATTTCCGCCCGGGCATCTTCCAAGAGGCCTAGTTCGAGAAAGCCTCGCGCGTATTCGACCCGCCTGCGAAGGGGAATAGACGACGCCATGCAGGCATGCTCCCGATTCGAGCCATTCGGGCAACCCCAACGTTTCCAGCCGGCCACATAATTCCCCGTCGCTTCCCCTGCGAATCGGTCGGCAGTGCTCCTCGCCTCCCCCGCAGGCCAGACAGCCAGAGCCCGAGGATCAAGCCACCGTGGCCACCTCCGCGGGCGTCGCCAGAGGAAGGTCGAGGATGAACGTCGCGCCTTTGCCCCTGCCCTCGCTCCTGGCTAACAGCGAGCCGTGCATCTCCTTGGCTGCCAATGCGCTACTATGAAGCCCGAAGCCGTGTCCGCCCGGTTTGGTGGTGAATCCGAAGGCGAAGATGCGCGTCAGGTTCTCCGGTGGAATGCCTTCGCCGTTGTCGGCCAGGATCACCTGCACGTGGTCGCCGGCCAGACGCGTCCCGACGTTGAGGCGCCGTTCTCCCATCGGCCGGACTTTCACCGCGTCCTTCGCGTTGTTGATCAGGTTGACCAGGATCTGCAGCACCTTCTGCCGCTGCACGCGCACCGTTCCGGTCTGGGCGAATTCCCGCGTCACCGCGATCTCGTGCCGGGCAAGCGACGCATCGCAGATTCGAAGCGCGTATTCGATCAATTCGCCCGGTTGAACTTCCTCGGTGATGCCCGCGACGTTGGCGTAACTCTGCTGGGCGGCGACGATCTGGTTCAAGTGCTCGATCTGCTCGCGGAGAAAATCGAACTCCCGCAGGCCGTCCGCCTGTTCGCCCTCGAGCGTGCGGCCGAGGCGCTTGAGGTAGTCCACCGTGCGCATGCCGCGCGGATCCGTCGTCAGAAATTCGGGCAGCCTCTCGCGGTGCTCTTCCAGGAGTTCGGCGATCTTTGTGACGTTGACCGCGCGGGAGTGGCGCACGCGGTCCGCGGCGATGCCGACCGCGGTGTTCACGCTGTTGAGCGCGTTGCCCAGATTGTGGAGCACCCCTGTAGCCATCTCGGCAATACCGGCGAGGCGCGAAGTCTCCACCAGCTCCCTCTGCGCCACCCGGAGCATTTCCTCCGTCTCGCGGAAAACCGTCATGTCCCAAATCAGCACCTGCACGCCGAGGCAGGCGCCCTGCTTGTCGAGCAACGGAATCCGTTTCACGTGGAAATACCGTTTTTTTCCGCCCTCGACGGCCGACGACTCCTGTTCGAGCGCCGTTTGTTTCAGCATCACCTGCTCGTCGGCCAGGCGGTTCCTTTCCGCGATGTCCGGCGGATAGATGTCGGCGTCGGTCCGGCCCGCGATCTCCTCCGGGGCGCGCTGCACCGACTTTGCGAACACGCTGTTCACGTAGGTGAACCGCCCGGCGGTGTCTTTTCTCGCGATCGATTGCGGCAGGCTCTCCACCAGCGAATGGTAAAACAGCTCCGATTCGCGCAGCGCCTCGTAGGATTTGGCCAACTCGGCGTTCGCTTTTTCCGAGGCCGCGCGAGCCGCCTCGAGATCGAGGTTGGTCTTCGCCAGCAACCGGTGCATGCGCGCGCCGTGCAAGGCCGCCGCGAGCTGCCCCAGCAGATCGGGAAAATACACGACGAACTCCGTGTCGGCCTGGAGGGCGAGCGTGCCCAGAGGAACGCCGCGATACTCGACCGGGAGGACCATGAAGGTCTTTGCGCCGGGATTTGCGTCGAGGAGCTGTTTCAGCTCCGGAGCTTTCGCCGGAACGGGCGGCGTGTCGGCGCCCAAGTCCCACCAGGTGCCGGGCTCGTCGCCATTCTCCTGCGACACGAGGTGCAATCCGCCGATTCGGATGTGCAGCATCCCGAGGGCCGCCCGCAGGCGCGACACGATGACCGACGGTTCCACGCCCTCGAAACTGAGTTCGCGCAGGGGGAGCGACGCCGCGCCGAAGACAACGCCCCCCTCCAGCTGGCGTTTTTGCTCGTCCACCGCGGACGCCGAAAGCAGTTCCAGCGCGCGATTCAGCGCGTTGGAGGACGCGTCCCTCTCCGCTTCGTGCTCGAGAACCGAATACAGGCTGCTCGCGCTCACGCCCCGCCGCGCGGCCTCGTTGAGCAACCTCTGAAAAAGTCCCGCGAACTCCGGATCGCTCAGCCGGTGTCCGTCGAGCTGCGATAGCAGGCGTTTCGACTGCGCATCCTGGCGCAGCCTCTCGATCTGGGCCCTGCAGTAGAATTCGCCTTCCGTCCAGTCGGCCGCGATCGCCCGGAAGCCCGACGCCGACACGCTGTCGCGCGTCGATTGCCGCGGGATGAAGGGCGCCGCCACGGCCGTTTCCTTCGGTACCGTTTCGCCCGCCACGCGTTTCATCAGCGCCTCGGCCGCAAGAAAGCCGAGTTGGTACGCCTGCATGTCGAAGGTCGACAGCGTCGGCGTCGACCAATGCGCCCGGGGCACGTTGTCGAAGCCGGTCACTTCGACATCGCCCGGCACGCGAAGCCCGAAGTCCCGAAGCACGTCCATCGCTCCAATGGCGGTCAGATCGTTCGTGCTGATCAGGGCCGAAAATCGGATGCCGGAGGTGAGGCGCGCGGCGATTTCGACCCGGCTCAGCTCCTCGCTGAGGTCCCCGGGAATCACAAGTTGGGGATCGTACGCGATCCCGCCGTCCTTCAACCCGTCCTCGTAACCGCGCAGACGCTCCTGCGCGCAGAGGTTTTCCGTCCCGCCTCGGATGAACCCGATCCGGCGATGCCCGCGTTTCGAGAAATTCAGAACCGCTCGGTGAATGGCCTCGTGGTTGTCGCAAATGACGCGAGGCACCTCGCCTGCACGACGGCCGACCAGTACCGTGGGGATTCCCTTTCCGTGGAGCTCCTCGGCATAGCGCTGAAACGAAGCGTTCGGAAAGGCGAAGACAAAGCCGTCCACGCCGTTCGCGGTGGAGGCCAGTCCGCCCGTGCTCGATTCCGTCAGATCGATGTGATCCGACGAGCTCGCGTCGCCGTACACGACCACGCGCGCGCCCTGCGCTTCGGCCGCCTGCACGACTCCGGACATGATCGGCCAGATCTTCGGCCAGTGCCAATGCCACGAGATCGGAATAAACAGCCCAAGGATCATCGCAGGGGGCGCCGCTTCCACCCACAGGGGTGTGGGAAGCTGGCTGGACGGAATATCGGCTCAAAAAGCCGAAATATCAGCCCAAAACCGTCGGACTGGGGTATTTGCGATGGAAGGCCGGGAGTCGTCGCGGTCCTCCCAAGGGAGTCGCTGCGTCGCCTTCGGCTTTGCTCCGCCCGTGAAACGGGTTTCCCCTTCCCGCGTGCCTGCGCCGTCGACCACCACGCCTGCCTCGAGGCCGCCGCCTTGGGATGTTCTGCTCGATGGGCGCTTCGATTCGAAGCACCCGGGTCGCACGCTCTGGGCCCTCTTTTCCGACCAGCGCCGCGCGGTGGTCAGCGCCGTCGCGTTGTACGTGGTCAAGCAGGCGCCGATGTCGCTGCTGCCGCTCTTCGTCGGGAAAATCGTCGATGCGCTCACCCCGGTCCGCGACGACTCCTGGCACCGCGTCGTCATCTTGACGGGCTTGTATCTGCTGCTTCTCGCCCAGAATCCCGTCGTCCACACGTTTTTCGTCCGCCTGATGAGCCGCGCGCTCCGGCAAATGCAGTTCGTGCTGCGCAGCGCGCTCGTCGAGCGTCTGCAGCAACTCGCCGTCACGTTCTACGACGCGAACCAGAGCGGCGCGCTCCAGACGAAGATTCTGCGCGACGTGGACGCGATCGACGGGCTCTGCCGCCATCTTCTCCACAACGGGCTCAACGGACTGTTGATCATCGTCTACGTCGCCTGCATCGCGCTCACGCAGCAGCCGATCCTCGCCCTCTATTTTCTTCTCACCGTCCCCGCGGGCGTGGCGCTCCTGAAGGTTTTCGACCGGCGCTTCCGCAGCCACTACCAAGCCCTGCGCCTCGAAACGGAGCAGATGAACATCCGCGTCGGCGACATGCTGCAGATGCTGCCGATCACCCGCGCCCACGGCCTGGAGGATTTCGAAGCCCGCGACGTCCGCACGTCCTTTCACCGCCTCCGCAAGCGCGGGCTCCAGGTGGATACGATCACGGAGCTGTTCGCCGCCACGTCCTGGGTGACGTTCAGCCTTTTCCAGCTCGCCTGTCTGGTCTTCTCCGCCTGGCTCGTGATCCAGCACCGCCTCACCGTGGGCGAGGCCGTCATGTATCACACTTACTTCGGCATGCTGGTCGGTTCGGTGCAGCAGCTGCTCAGCGTGTTTCCCATGTTGTCGCAGGGGACCGAGGCAATCCGCTCGATCGGCGAGGTCCTCGAGGCTCCGCAGGTCGACGACTACACGGGAAAACCTCCGGCGCCGACGCCCTTGCGCGGCGAGCTCGCGTTCGAGGACGTCAGTTACCACTACGCCCAGGGCCGCGAGGTCGCGCTTTCCGGAATCTCCCTTCGCATCGAGGCCGGCGAGACGGTCGCATTCGTCGGCGAATCCGGCGCCGGGAAATCCACCCTGATGAACCTGGCGCTCGGATTCCGCCAGCCGGACACCGGCCGCGTGCTGCTCGATGGGCACGACCTTCGCTCGCTCGATCTTCGCACCTACCGCCGACAGATCGGCGTGGTGCCGCAATCGACCATTCTCTTCAACGGCACCTTGCGCGAGAACCTCTCCTACGGGCTGCCCACCGTGCCGGACGATCGTTTGTGGGGGATCCTGGAGGAGGCCAACCTGGCGGAGTTCGTCTGCCAGCTGCCGTCCGGACTCGACACGCCTCTGGGCGAGAGCGGCGCACGTCTGTCCGGCGGCCAACGGCAGCGGCTCGCAATCGCTCGCGCCCTGGTCCGGCAACCGCGGATGATCCTGCTCGACGAGGCGACGTCCGCGCTGGACACCGAGTCCGAGCGCCTGGTGCAGGAAGCGCTCGTCCGCCTCAGCCGCGGCCGGACCACCCTGATCGTGGCCCACCGGTTCTCCACCATCCGGCACGCCACGCGGATCGTCGTGCTCCGCAGCGGCCGTATCGTGGAAATGGGTACGCGGGAGGACTTGATGGCGCTCCGGGGCGAATTCCACAAGCTCGCCAGCCTCCAGGACGGAGCGCGCTGACGCCCGCGATCCGGCGGGGAGACCGAGAGGCCCGCGCGGCGCGACCCGCCACGGCCCGAGCCGCTCCGGCCGCAGCCGGCCGCAGGTTTTCGCGAACGGCCGTTCTTCCCCGCGAAATTTCGTCACCGGCATGCCGATACTTTCCTGGCTCAACGCGTCCACAGACCAGGGACCGACCTGCCGTTCCGCATCATGAACAAGTACGTTTTCGCCTCGCTGGCCGTCCTTATCGCGCTGGCGGTTTGGCTCACTCCCTCGGGTTCCCCCGCCGTTCGCGCCGCGGATGGACACCGCGTGGCGCTGTTCGAATTTCTAGCCGAAGTCCAGAACGGCAAACTTGTCCGAGGCACCGTCGCCTACGCCTCGGGCGGCTCCGATTACGCGACCGTCTCCGCTCAGCCTTCGCCCTCCGCGGAAATCGCCGCTCCCGAGCTCTGGATCGCTGAGGGAAAACTCACTCCCGACGACGTCCGTCTCCTTCGCAGCGCCCATTTCGACGAGCAAATCGGCGGCCAGCAGCCGGCCGCCGCCCAGCCGCGCCGCGCGCTGCTCCGCGAGATCGCGCTCAACAGCGTTTACATCGGCCTCTTCGTCGCCGCCATCCTGCTGGCCGTTCCGCTCCTCCAGAAGAACATGGGGGCGCAACACACGCAGTTCACCGGCGCCCTCTCGAAGACAGGTCCGAACCCGACGCGCTTCGACCATGTCGCCGGCTGCGACGAAGCGAAGCAGGAGATTTCGGAAGTGGTCGAGTACCTGAAGAGCCCGGGGAAATTCGCCCGGACCGGCGCGCGCATGCCGAAAGGAATCCTGCTCGTCGGCCCTCCGGGCACCGGCAAAACGCTGCTCGCCCGCGCCGTCGCCGGCGAGGCGGGCGTGCCGTTCTTCAGCGTGAGCGGCTCGGACTTCATGGAAATGTTCGTCGGCGTGGGCGCGGCCCGCGTTCGCACCCTCTTCAAGACGGCGGCGAAGAAGTCGCCCTGCATCGTGTTCATCGACGAACTCGACGCCATCGGCCAGCAGCGCGGCTCCGGGCGCCAGGGCAACGACGAACGCGAGCAGACGCTCAACGCCATCCTCGTCGCGATGGACGGCTTTGACGCTCATCTCGGCATCATCGTTTTCGCCGCCACGAACCGGCCGGAGATCCTCGACAAGGCGCTGCTCCGTCCGGGGCGTTTCGACCGGCAGGTTCACGTCAATCTGCCCGATCTCGACGGTCGCGAGCAGATCCTCCGCGTCCACACCGGCCGTCTTTCGCTCGATCATGCGGTCGATCTCCGTGAAGTCGCCAAAGCCACCCCAGGCTTCTCGGGAGCCGACCTGGCCAACTTGGCCAACGAGGCCGCACTCCACGCCGCGCGCAAAAATCGCGACACGGTTGATCGTGCGGACTTCGACGAAGCTCGTGAGAAGATTTCCTGGGGGCGCGAGCAGCGGCGGGTGATGACGCTGCAGGACCGAAAAACCATCGCCTATCACGAGGCGGGGCACGCGCTCATGCAGGTGTTCTCCGCCGAAGAGGGACTCCGGCTTCACAAAGTGACGATCATCCCCCGCGGACAATCGCTCGGGAGCACGCATTTCACGCCTGAACGCGACCGCCTGAATTACTCCGAGGCTCAGCTTCTCGCCCGGCTTCGCTGCCTGATGGGCGGACGCGTGGCGGAAGAAATCGCGCTTGGCCAGATCACCAGCGGCGCGGCCGGCGACATCGAGATGGCCTCGAACATCGCCCGCTCGATGGTCTTCGAATGGGGCATGTCTCCCCTCGGCTTTGTCGCCCTCACCCAGCGCGAGGCGCAGATGGCGGGCAGCAACGCGCGGCAAACCGTCGCCGCCGGCGAGACGATGGCCCGGGCCGAGGAGCACGTGCTCGCGCTCCTCCGCGATCAATACGCCGAAACCCGCCGCATTCTCACCGAACGTCGCCCCCAACTGGATACCGTTGCCGCCGCTCTCCTCGACCGAGAAACGCTCAGCGGCGAAGAAGTGATCCGCCTCTGCGCCTGAACGAGGCGATCGGAGCCGCGGTTGCAGCAAATCCACCTGGATTCCGGGAACCCCGAGCTAGGGACGCTGGCCACGACAATCGCATCTTTTCGGGATTCCGACTGGCTTGAAGCGGGCTCGCAAGCAATGTAGCGCGCATGCCCTCGACGGCACAGACGGAGACGCGCTCGGGCGAAACGGCCGCGCACCGACGGTTGAAGCAACTCTCGGCGGCGTGGGCTCTGGCGCACCGTCTCTCGCTCTGCTCCACCGAAGTCAATCTGCCCCGCTGCAACTACCGCGCCGACGTCGCCGCGAGCACGCCGCGCGTCACGGCGCCAAACGCGGTCACCGCGGTATTCGAGTGCAAGGCCAGCCGGAGCGATTTTCTGCGGGACGGCGCGGATGAGAAAACGGTGCTGGCGGAAATCGCCGCTCTCACGGTGCGCGTCGAGGCGTTGCGCCGACTGATCGGCCAACACTGCCCCGATCTTCGCCGCGGCGAGGAACTTTTCCCGGAATTCGAGGCGATCGATCTCCGCGGCGTCCGGCACGAAACGCACCACCGCCTCACCACGGCCCTTCGCATCGCGCAGAACAAGCGCCTCGAGGGCACGAAGTTTTCCCGTCTCGCCCGCTGGCGCTGCGCGAGCCTGTTTTACCTCGTCTGCGAACCCGAATTGGTGGCGCCTCACGAGGTGCCGGACGGCTGGGGTCTTCTCATCCGCGAGGGGGACGAACTCGCGCTTCACATCGCTCCCGTGCTCCACGACACGACGCCCGAGCAGCGCATCGCTTTCCTGGAAAGGTTGGCTGCCGCGGCCGGACGCGACACGCGACGGGGTCTGGGACTGCTCGCGACGGCGGGCGGCAGGCAGGCGAGTCCCGGCTCAACCCTGCCGGCTGAACGCTCGGCCATCGGCTGAGGCGGTCGTTCCAGCCCAGTCGCCAGCCAGCCGGTCCGTGCGCTGCTCCAGCTGGCCGTGCTGCATCTCCGGGGTGGACTTCGGCGGGTCGCGGAAGACGCGGTAGATCCAGACGCCTCCGAGCACAAAAAAGAGAACGATGGCCACGATCATCCAGAGGTTCAGCTGGGTGGTCTTCCGGTGAACGTCGACCGTGAGTTTGGGTTCGTCGTGTTTGATATCCATGGCTTCGGCAGGTTCAAGGTCCGACGTCTTCGTGTTTCGGATACACCGCGCCCGGTTCGCGGATCGGAGCTTCCAACGCCGCCTGCGCGCCCATGCGGCCGCCCACGCTCGCGGCGATCGCTCCGAGGAGAAACGCGACGAAGGTCCAGATCGCGCCCTGGGAGATCCCACGCGCCGCCTTCTCCGCAGCCTGGCGCGCGTTCTGCGCAGCCTCGTCGGCCATCCGGCTCGCCTCGGCGCGCAACCGGCCCATCGTCTCCTCCCACCGCCGCACGGTGCCGTCCGCGTAGTCGCGCGGCGCTCCGGCCGCGGTGAGCGCGTTCACCAGGGCGGTGCGGTGATCCGGGTTCGGATCGGCCGCGAAACGGGCGAGAGCCCAGGATATCTCCTGCTTGTTCGCCGCCGAGATATGGTCCTGGTTCGGCAGCTTGAACTCGTTCGTCAGCCCCTGAACGACGTTCTGCGTCCATTGGTCGGCCGGAGCGCCCTGCGAGGCCCTGCCCCCCACCGCGCTCACCGCCTGGATCGCACCGCTCGCGCCCTTGCCCACGGCGCGTGCCGCGCCGCCCACGAGCAGACCCGCCCCGCCGGAAAGAAAGAGGAAAACCGCAACGGTCGAGAGGCTCCAGACGATGAAACCGTGGAGCCCGCCGGTTCGGCGTTCGCCCACGCTCACCGAACGCCCGGCAATCCATCCTCCGACCGCCATCGAGATCAACGCGCTGATCGTCCAGACGATTCCGGAGGCGACCGAAAAATCCGCCATCGGGTTGTCGTTCCTCATCGGGTCCACCAAACGAACGCCGACTCCGAGCCCCAGCATCGTGAGGAGAATGTGGATACTCAATGCGGCGAAGCAGCCGCCGAAGATGGCGCCCCAGGAAAGCAGACGCGAAGGCCGCAGATCGGTGACGGACGGAACGACGGGGGTGACGAGGGTGCTCATGAGAGGCCAAAGTTGAGAGTTGGCGGAGAAGTTCGCCCTCGAGTTGCTTGAAGCAGACCAACTCCGCGAGCCGTGCGCAGGATGCGTCGCCGAGCTGACTTGCGTCGCGTCCGTCAGCTTCGGCCCGAGCGGGCGTTCCGGTGCAAACTGCATCCGCCCCTTGCCCGTCCCGCCGCAAAACACCGGTGCCGCTGCTGGTTCGGCCTTGCGGAATGTGGGTCAACCGCGTTCGGCCGCTCCCAAGGTCCGGCCGATAGTGTCCGCCTGACGCAGCAGTAGTTCGACGTCGCTTGAGACCATCTTTGACGGCGTCTCACCCGGGCTCGGGGGCCCCTTCTTCAGCCTTTCAGTCCTTCAGCCCTTTTTCATTTCCCCTGCGTGCCCCAGCGGCGGTGCAGGAAGCGCTCCCACGGCGAGAACATCACCTTGTCGGCGAGAAGACCGATCACGACGATGACCAACATCACACCGATCACCTGCTCCATGGCGTTGAGTTCGCGACCATAGTGCAGGAGGTGGCCCAAGCCGAAGCCGGTGAGGATCGTCACGTAAATCTCGGCGGCCATCAGCGAACGCCAGGCAAACGCCCAGCCTTGTTTCATGCCGCTGACGATGAACGGCAGCGCGGCGGGCAGCATGACCTTGACCCACGTGTGCAGGCCCTTCGACCCCATGGTGCGCGCGGCGCGGGCGTAGATCGGCGGGATGCTCCGCACGCCGTTGTCGGTCGCGATCACGACCGACCAGAGCGTGCCCATCACCACGACGAAGAACATCGCGCTCTCGCTTTGGCCGAACCAGATCAGCGCGAGCGGCACCCAGCACACGCTCGGCAGCGTCTGCAGGCCGAGCGCCAGAAGTCCAAGGGTGTCCTGACAGACCTTGAACCTCGCCGTCAGCAGACCGAGCGGCAGGCCGAGCACGATTCCGAAAAGGTAGCCGAAGAGCAGGCGCTTCAACGTGACGGCTGAAGCGTCGAGCAGCGTTCCATCTTCGATCGCGCCGAGAAGGTACTGGCCGACCGTGAGCGGGGACGGCACCAGCACGGGCGACCACAGGTGCAGGCGCACGAGCACCTCCCAAAGTACGACGAGGCCGGCGAAAAATGCCGCAGCGGATAGAAACCGTTTCATTCGCCCACCTCCTCCTGGCCGCCCAGATGCCCCTTCAGCGCTTTGGTGATCTGCGTCGACAGCTGCGCGAGCGTGACGCTGTTGATGTCGCGCGGCCGCGGCAGATCGACGCGGAACTGCTCCGCGATGCGGCCGGGGTGCGGGGAGAAGAGAACCACGCGATCGCCCAGGCAAACGGCTTCGCGGACGTTGTGCGTGACGAAGATGATCGTTTTCTTTCGCTCCTGCCAGATGCGCTGGATGTCGCCGTAAAGCTGTTCACGGGTGAGCGCGTCGAGCGCCGCGAACGGCTCGTCCATCAGAAGAATCCGGGGGTTCGGAGCCAGGGCTCGCGCCAGCGCCACGCGCTGCTTCATGCCGCCGGAAAGTTCGTGGATGTTGGCGTGGGCGAACTTCTCGAGACCAACGAGGCGCAGATAAAAGCGGGCGACCTCCTCGCGCTCGGTGTTGGACAAACCGGGCTTCAGCTTCAGCCCGAACAACAAGTTGTCCATCACGTCGAGCCAGGGAAACAGCGCGTGCTCCTGGAACATCACCATGCGGTCCCGGCCGGGGCCGCTGACCGGTTTTCCGTCGCAGAGCAGCGTGCCGGAATCCGCGGAGTCGAGCCCCGCGATGATGTTCAACAAGGTGCTCTTCCCGCAGCCGGACGGGCCGAGAAGGCAGACAAATTCGCCTTCCGCCACGTCGAGCGAGACGCGATCGAGCGCCTGCACGACGCGGCGCTTCGATTCGAAGCGTTTCGAGATCTCGCCCACCGAAAGCTTGGAGGGCGTGACATTGGCGAGTTCGGTCTGGACCGTCATCGGAAGCTTACTGCGGGATTGCCAGGAGCCGGGAAAGATCGACCTGGTCGCGGATGAAGCCAAGGCCGCGAGCGTCGTCGACGACGCTCTGGATGGAGGGAAGCGCGATGGCGCTGTCGAAGGTGAGCCGTTTCCAGGAGGACTCGATCAGCTCGAGCTTGATCTCCCGTTTCACCTCCGCGCTCAGCCCCTTCTGCACGAGGCGGCGCGCCTCTTCCGGATTCGCGCGTATCCATTCCGTGAGTTCACGATGGGCCTTGACGAATCTCTCCACCAATTCGCGCTGCGAGGAGAGAAAACCGACCCGCGCCACGAGGATGGTCGTCACCACGTCGTTCTGTTCCAAATACACTTTGCCGCCTGCCTCCCTCTCGATCCGGGAGACCCACGGCTCGACGGTCCACACCGCGTCGATTTTTCCCTGCTGGAACAGCCCGAGCTGGTCGGGATTCGCCGTCGGGAGCACGTGCACGTCGCCCCCGAGTTGGGTGATCTTGAAACCCTGGGCCTTCAGCCAGGCGCGCGCCGCCACGTCCTGGGTGTTGCCCAGCTGGGGGGTGGCTAGTTTTTTGCCCTTGAAATCGGCCGGCTTGTCGATGCCGGAGCCGGGACGCACCAGCAGGGCCGCGCCGCCGCGAGCGGAACCCGAGACAATCCGTATCTCCTCGCCCTTGGAGCGGATGTAGGCGTTGAGGGCGGGGTTCGGCCCGACATACGTCAGGTCGATCGAACCTGCGAAAACGGCCTCCATCGCGCTGGGCCCCGCGTTGTAGGTGAACCACTGGAGTTCCACGTCCGGCCCGAGGCGCTGTTCGTACCAACCCTTGCCCTCGGCCGCCATCGCCTTCGCGACAATGGCCTGGGCGTGGGTCACGTTCGGGAAATAGCCGATGCGAAGCGTCGTTTTGGCAGCGGCGAACGACGCCGCGAAAAGAGACAGACCGACGAGCAGGATATGTTTCATATGCCTTCGCGATAGAGGAACTCGCCCAGCCCCGTTTCGGAGACCGCGGCGCGTTTTGTTGCCGACTCGGTTTTGCCCTGACTCCCACGGGCACGCGGATTCACCGCGAACGGCAGGAGAATATTGTCCCGCCGCATTTTTCGGAGCGTGACTTCGACCACGTCCGCCAAGGTGTAGCGGTCCAGGATCGCCGCGATGGCGTTGCGCACGTCGAGCATCAGCATGCGAAGCCCGCAGTGAGCCTCGTCGGGACACGAACAACGCTCGTAGGCCGTCTGGCTGACGCAGCCGATCGGTGCCAGCGGACCGTCGAGAAACCTCACGACCTGCCCGATGATGATCTCTTTCGCAGGCCGCGAGAGGCGATAGCCGCCGTACTTGCCTCGCACGCTCTCCAGAAAGCCGCCTTGCTTCAGATCGATCAGGATCTGCTCCAGGAACTTGACCGGGATCTTTTCATTGCTGGCCAACTCATTGAGCTGCAGCAAGTCGCGACCAAGCTCTCGCGCGAGCCCGATATCGATCAGAGCTCTGAGACCGTATTCGCCACGTTTGGACAGCTTCATAGTTGACTAGCCGACTGAACAGAAGGGGATTTGCAAAGGCTCAGCTTCTCCGAAGCCGTGGCAAGCCCGGAATACGCACAATTCGTTTTGGCTTCGCGTGGGCCTCGCAAACACGCCCAGCGGGCACCTTCCGGGCACAAAAAAGCCGGGGCAATCGCCCCGGCGGCAACGTCGGCAATCGACGCAAATCAGGAAGCCGCTCCGGCAGGTGCGCCGAGCAGATCGTCGATCGAGTCGCTCTCCGCGCTGATGTCGGAGAAAAGCCAGGTTGAGAGGTACCGCTCGCTGGAGGAAGGAATGACTGCGACGATCAGCTTGCCCTTGTTCTCCGGACGTTTCGCGAGTTGCAGGGCAGCCCAGACCGCCGCGCCCGAGGAAATGCCGATCGGGATGCCGTCGAGCTGGTTCACCTGTTTCGAAATCGGAGCGGAGTCCGCTTCCTTCACGCGGATCACCTCGTCGTAGATCTTCGTGTTCAGAACCGGAGGGATGAAGCCCGCGCCAAGACCCTGAAGCTTGTGCGGACCTGGCTGGCCGCCGGACAGCACGGGAGAGGCGTCGGGCTCGACCGCCACGATTTTCACCGCGGGCTTGCGGGCCTTCAGCACTTCGCCGACGCCGGTGATCGTTCCGCCCGTGCCGATGCCGGACACGACGATATCCACCTTGCCGTCGGTATCGCGCCAGATCTCCTCCGCGGTGGTCTTGCGGTGGATCTCCGGGTTGGCCGGATTCGAAAACTGCTGGAGGATGACGCTGTTCGGGATCTTCGACTGGAGTTCCTCGGCCTTCGCGATCGCACCCTTCATGCCCTTCGGCCCTTCGGTCAACACCAAGCGGGCGCCGAGAACCTTCAGAAGCTTGCGGCGCTCGAGCGACATCGTCTCGGGCATCGTGAGGATGAGTTTCAACCCTTTCGCCGCGGCGACGAACGCCAGCGCAATGCCGGTGTTGCCGGAGGTCGGTTCGATCAGAACTGTATCCTTGTTGATCTTACCGGTCTTCAGGGCGTCCTCGATCATCGAGAAGCCGATGCGGTCTTTGACGCTCGAGAGCGGGTTGAAAAACTCGAGCTTCAGCACGACGTCCGCCTGCGCGCCATGCGCGGCAGCGGTGCGGTTGAGGCGCACGAGGGGGGTGTTGCCGATCGTCTCGGTGATGTCGTTCAGGATCTTTGCCATGGCGATATGAGTTCGAAGGTTTTCGGGTCGATCGAGCGAGCGGCTCAACCGTTTATCATTAGTTTCCAGGTAAACTTACTTATTTGGTTACTCAAGCGCAAAGTTCAGAAAGAGCAGGTCCGCCAGCGGAGCGCCGAACCTGCTGGTGCGCCGCTAGATCGCATAGTCTTGCTCGAGGGCATGGGTCGGGCGCAGGCGGAGGAGGACGGGATCGTTGCCGCGAACAGAAAGCGCCAGGAACTCCGCCCGCGAGAGTTCCACCTCCACCGGTTCCCGAGTCGAAAGGAGCTCAAGGCTGAGCTGCACTTGGGAGCCGGCGCCGTGCACGTGCTTCAACACGGCCGGGACGCCAGCGGTGCCTGGCTGGTGAAGGTGAACCTCAATTTCGTGGGGCCGCACGTAGAGAAGCCCATCCCCCGCCAGCCGCCCGTTGTCGAGCACCGGGCCGGTCTCGGACCACGCCGTCACGTCTCGCAGGACGTTCACGTTTCCAAGAAACTGATACACGAACGGATTCGCCGGGCGGTCGTAAACTTCCTGGGGCGTGCCCACCTGCTCCACCCTCGCCTGGTTCATGATCACCACCTCGTCGGCGATCTCGAGCGCCTCTTCCTGATCGTGGGTGACGAACAGCGTCGTCAGCTGCACTTCGTCATGGAATCGCCGCAACCAGCGGCGAAGATCCTTCCGCACCTTCGCGTCGAGAGCGCCGAAAGGTTCGTCGAGAAGCAATACCTTCGGTTCGACCGCGAGTGCGCGCGCCAAGGCCACACGCTGGCGCTGGCCTCCGGAGAGCTGGCTCGGAAATCGGCGGCCGAGGCCGTCCAGCTGCACGAGGCCCAGCAGGGATTCGACGCGCTCCGCGATCTCCCGGGAGCTGGGTCGCTGGTGCCGGCTTCGAACGCGCAAACCGAAGGCCACGTTTTCGAAAACGGTCATGTGCCGGAAAAGCGCGTAGTGCTGGAAAACAAACCCCACCCCGCGCTCTCCCGCCGGCTGCGTGGTCACGTCCTGCCCGTGAAACCGGATGGCCCCGCTCCCGGCGTCCGCATGCTCCAGTCCTGCGATGATCCGCAAGAGCGTCGTTTTGCCCGAACCCGATGGACCGAGCAGCGCGACGAGTTTGCCCTTGCCGACGTCGAGTGAAACGTCGTCCAGCGCGGTGTACCGGCCAAAGGATTTGGTGATGGAAGTGGCGGTGACGCTCATGCGAAATGGGAGGCTGCTCCGCGGATCAGGTGACCGGGAGTTAAGGAAACAGGATCATTCTTCATTCTGCATTGGTCTGGTGGTGCTTCCACTCGACCAGGCTTTTCAGGACGAGTGTGACGAGCGCGAGCACCGCGAGCAGCGATGCCACCGCAAACGCCGCGACGAAGTTGTACTCGTTGTAGAGGATTTCGATGTGCAGGGGCATCGTGTTGGTCTCCCCGCGGATGTGTCCGCTCACCACGGATACAGCGCCGAATTCGCCCATCGCCCGGGCATTGCAGAGGATCACGCCGTAAAACAGCCCCCATTTCGCGTTCGGCAGCGTCACCCGCCAGAAAGTCTGCCACCCGCTCGCCCCGAGGCTGATGGCCGCGTACTCCTCGTCGGTTCCCTGCGCCTGCATCAGCGGGATCAACTCCCGCGCGACGAAGGGAAACGTCACGAAGATCGTCGCCAGCACGATGCCGGGCACGGCGAAGATGATCTTGATGTCGTGATCCGACAGCCACGGCCCGAACCAGCCCTGCGCCCCAAAGACGAGGACGTAGATCAGACCGGAAATCACCGGCGATACGGCGAACGGCAGGTCGATCAACGTGATCAGGAGGCTCTTTCCCCGGAAGCTGAACTTCGCGATCGCCCACGAGGCGGCCACGCCGAAAACGAGATTCGCGGGCACCGAGATCGCCGCCGCCGTCAGGGTGAGTTTGATCGCGGAAAACGCATCCGGGTCGTTGAACGAGGCGAAATACGCCCCTAGCCCTTTCCGTAGGGCTTCGGCAAATACCGCGGCGAGCGGCAGCAGCAGGAAAAGCCCGAGGAAAGCCAGCGCGACGCCAGTCAGAAGCCAGCGAACCCAGACGGGGTCCTGCGTGGCGCGCGGCGCGGCGTACGCGGTTTCTCGGCGGCTATGGAGGGATGTGGCGACGGAGGCCATGGGTCAGAAGTCAGATTTCAGAGGTCTTTGCCGGGAGCGCGGGCGTCCCCGCGCTCCCAGGAACGGCTGCGTCGACGCCGGCGAAGTATTCGATTTCGTGATTCATAACTTTCCCCTCACACCCGGTGATACCGCCGGCTCCATTTCTGCAGCAGGTTGATGAGCAGCAGGAGGACAAACGACGCGACGAGCATCACCACGGCGATCGCCGTCGCCCCGCGGTAGTCGTACTGCTCCAGCTTCGTGATGATGAGCAGCGGCGCGATTTCCGTCCGCATGGGCATGTTGCCGGAGATAAAAACGACAGAGCCGTACTCGCCGAGAGCCCGGGCAAATGCCAGCGCGAAACCGGTGAGGAGCGCCGGGAAAAGCTGCGGCACGATCACGCGGCTGATCGTCTGCCAGCGGCCTGCGCCGAGCGTTGCCGCCGCCTCCTCGAGTTCGGGCTCCAATTCTTCCAGGACGGGCTGAAGTGTCCGGACCACAAACGGGAGTCCAATGAACGTCAGCGCGACAAAAACGCCGATCTCTGAGAACGCCACCTTGATGCCATGCGGCTCGAGGTACTGCCCCACCCAGCCGTTCTTCGCGTACACGGCCGTCAGCGCGATGCCCGCCACGGCTGTCGGCAGCGCGAACGGCAAATCGACCAAGGCATCGACGATCCGCTTTCCGGGGAACGGATATCGCACCAGCACCCAGGCGACGAGAAAGCCGAATCCCATGTTCACAGACGCGGCGGCAAACGAGGCGCCGAAGCTGACGCGATACGACGCAAGCACGCGCGGCGACGCCACCGCGGCGACAAACTCGCTCCACGTCATGCCGAACGTGCGGAGAAAGGCGGCTGAGAGCGGGACGAGCACGATCAGCCCGAGGTAGAAGATCGTGAACCCGAGCGTGAGCCCGAAGCCGGGGAGGACGGAACGTTGCGACCGAGAGGACATGGGAATTGGATACGGAGCTCCGCGTTACTCAGAGGCCCGCTCCGTAGGCGATGAAACGCCTGTAGCCGCCGAGCACCGACTCCAGCGCGAGCACGGTCGCCTCGACCTGAGCCCGATGGGGCGCCAGCGCCGGCGTTTCGAAAATCAGATCGAAGGGCTTCGGTTCCTGCTCGCGCGGCGCGCTCAGCACTCCGGGATAGCAGTCGCAGAGGATGCTCTGCGTCGCGGCAAAGCCGTCGATGTTCGCCCGCGGATCGCGCGATAACACCCGCTCACACGCGGTCAGCGCCGGACGAAGCAACTCTTCGTTCAGGAGCCGACCGTGAGCGAAGCCATAGATGCCTTCCGCCGTGTCGTCGGAGTGCAGCGTGATCAGCCCGTCGAAACGGTGCGCGCGCAACTCCGCCTCGAGGATGCGCACCTCGGGCTGCAGGGAGCTGCGCCAGAACTCCCGGTTGAGATCCAGTCCGACGCCGTTTTCGCGTGTGCCCACTTCCCAGCCTGTGGGATTGCACACGGGATAGACCACCAGGTCGTAACCCTTCGCGAGCGCCGGCTGCTCCGTCAGCTTCATCAGGAGTTCAACAAGCGCCTCCGATCCCGCCGGCTCGTCGCCGTGAATCCCGGCAAAGAGCCCCACTCGGATCGGCTCATGCTCAGCCGGCGGGCCGGCGAAGATAAAGCGAGCCACGCCATACCGGCGACCTCCGTGCTGAAAAGATCCCGCCATGCTGCCGATCAGCTCCGGGCAATGCTCCGCCAGCTCGAACAGCGGGCCGAGCAAAGCGCGCAGGTCGCGCGTATCCGCGGGAGAGATCCGTTGCACCATGGCGGGTGAAGTTATTTGCGCTCGTAGATCTGGTCGAAGAGGCCGCCATCGCTGAAGTGCACCTTCTGCGCCTCGGACCAGCTGCCGGCGATCTCCTCGATCGTGAACATCGGGATCGGTTTGAACTCGTCGGAATGCTTGGCCAGCAGCGCCGGATCGCGGGGGCGCAAGTGGTGTTTCACCGCGATCTCCTGCACCGCCGGGGTGTAGAGAAACTCCAGATACGCCTTGGCGAGCTTTTCGGTGCCCTTCCGTTTCACGACCTTGTCCACCCAGACGACTGGATTCTCCGCCAGGATGCTGACCGAGGGGACGACGACCTCCAGATTGTCCGAACCGAACTCCCTCAGCATCAGCGTGACTTCGCTCTCGAAGGTCAGGAGCACGTCGCCGATCGCGCGTTGCGCAAAGGTCGTCGTGGCACCGCGTCCTCCGGTGTCGAGCACGGGCACGTTGGCAAAGAGCTTCTGCACGAACTCGCGCGCCTTGCCCTGGTCGCCGCCGTTTTTCTTCAAGGCGTAACCCCACGCCGCAAGGTAGCTGTATCGTCCGTTGCCCGCGGTCTTCGGGTTCGGAATCACCACCGAGACGCCTGACCGCACGAGATCGTCCCAATCCTTGATGCCCTTGGGATTCCCTTTCCGGACGATGAACAAAATCGTGGAGGTCGTCGGCGCGCTGTGTTCGGGAAGGCGCGACGACCAGTCGGCCGGGATCAGCCCTGCGTTCGCCAGCGCATCGATGTCGAGGGCCTGGTTCATCGTCACGACATCCGCGGCCAGTCCGTCGATCACGCTCCGCACCTGCTTGCTCGAGCCGCCGTGCGATTGCTGGATGGTGACGGTTTCGCCCGTTCTGGTTTTCCAGTCCTGAGCGAATGCGGGGTTCACGTCCTTGTAGAACTCACGCGCAACATCGTACGAAACGTTGAGCAACGAAGCCGCCTGCGAGACTGCAGGAGCCAGCCACGTGGCGGAGAGGGAAACGAGAAGCGCGAGGGAGGAGGATTTGAGCAGTTTCACGGAATTCAAAGGTTCTGGCGGTACGCCTGGAGCGATCCTTGTCGCAGGATGAATTGCCGGAGCAGTTGCGGCACGGCCGCGTCAATTATCTCGGCCGACCACGCGTGCGGCAGACGCAGTGTGATTTCGTAGGGCCGGATCGGGAGGTCGTCGGCGATGCTGAGCGGTCCGTCTTCAACTCGAGATTGCGGACGGCGATCAAGCTCCCATCTGACCGGCCACGCATCGAAATGAGCGGGATCGACTAGTTCCACCCGCCGGTCTGAAGCGTCGGGAGCCGGCAGGGTTCGCAGCCGAAGGGAAATGACGGATTCGGCGGAGTCCGATTCGATCCGCACGAAACCGTGATAGCCCCGCGACCTCGCATCTTTCGCGAGGAGCACCACCTCAGGATTGGCGTGGTCTCCCCAATGCGAGGTCGCCAAGTGCCGGCCGACCGCTTCGCCCTCGCTGCCGAGAGCATCGACGAGAGGGAAAAAGGACAGGTTCAGTCCCTGCGCGAGTTCGGGCTGCCCCGCCAGTCTCTCGACAAACACGAGCACCGCCGCCGCCGCTCGCAGATCGCGCACGTCGAAACCGCTCAACACGGCAAGCCGGAGCGATTCGTCATGGGTGTGCGGACCGAAGTAGACAAAGCGCGGCAAATGCCGCGCCCGGCCGCCGTGATGGAACGGACCGAGCGGCGAGGCGAAGACGTAGTTGGACTTCTGAGACCGCTCGTAGACGGCGGTCAAGCGGGCAGCCAGCTCGCCCACGCCCGCGGCCGCGGCGTTTGGGACGACCCGCGCCACGGTGGAAAATCGCGTTGAAACCTCGTTCATGGAGAAACCTCCTCGATCGACGCCCGGCCGGCGCGGGCGCCAGAGGGATCAGGGCGCCACGCCCTGGCCCGAATAGATCTGGTCGAACACTCCGCCGTCGGAGAAGTGGGTCTTTTGCGCCTTCGGCCAGCCGCCGAAGACCTCGTCGATGGTGAAAAGCTCGAGCTTCGGAAAGACGCTCGCGTATTTCGTCGCGGCAGCGGCGGACCTTGGACGGTAGAAATTCCGGCCGGCGATATCCTGTCCTTCGTCGGAATAGAGGTACTCGAGGTAGGCGCGCGCCACGGCCTCGGATCCCTTCTTTTTCACGACCTTGTCGACCACGGCCACGGTCGGTTCGGCGAGAATGCTGATTGAGGGCACGACGATCTCGAACTTGTCGGCGCCGAACTCATTCACCGCCAGAAACGCCTCGTTTTCCCAGGAGATGGCGACGTCTCCGATGCCGCGCTGGACAAACGTGGTCGTGGCTCCCCGTGCCCCCGAATCGAGGACGGGAACGTTCTTGAACAGCTTCGCGACAAAGTCCTTCGCCTTCGGCTCGCCTCCGTATTTGCGAAGCGCATACCCCCACGCCGCCAGATAATTCCATCGAGCTCCACCCGAGGTCTTGGGGTTCGGCGTGATGACCGACACGCCCGGCCGGACGAGATCGTCCCAGTTGTGAACGCCCTTCGGATTCCCCTTCCGGACGAGAAACACGATCGTGGAGGTGTAGGGCGCGCTGTTGTCGGGCAGGCGCTTCTGCCAGTCGGCGGGAATCAGCTTTCCAAACGTGCTCAAGGCATCCACGTCGGCCGCGAGGGCCAACGTGACCACATCGGCCGGCAGACCGTCGATGACGGCGCGCGCCTGCTTGCCCGAGCCGCCATGCGACTGTTTCACCGTGACAGCGTCGCCCGTCTTGGCCTGCCAGTATTTGGCGAAGGCGGCATTGAAGTCGACGTACAGCTCGCGCGTCGGATCATACGACACGTTGAGAAGCTGGACCTCCTTGGCCGAAGCGAGCCCGGCGAACGCCAGAATCGTGAGAAGAAGCGTAAGTATTTTCATGATACGAACGGATTGACGGCTCAGAAGAGGAGCTGCAGGCGGGTGACGAGCGCGTTCTCGTCATCGGCGATGACAGACGTGCGGACGGGAGCGGCTCCCGCGGCATAGTCGAAGTCCGCGTGGAAAACGTCCGCGGAGGCCCGGACGGCTCTGCTCAGATACCAATTCAATCCCACGCCGTACGTGCTGACTTTCTTCGCCGCGGCATTTGGATTGGCGAGCGAGAGGCTGCCGCCCGCGAACGCGTCGTCGCCGATTTTCCCCTGCCCGATCCTGCCGACGATTTCGAAAGCGCCCCAGGTGCCGCTTTCCAGCGAGAAGTTCGACTTCGGTGTGACGCCCTTGTAGCCGGAATCCTCGCCGGTGAGAACGTATCCAGCCGACAACTGCCACGCCTTGTTGCGCACGGTTCGGCGGTTCGTGCCGTTGGCCGCCTCAACCGAGGAGATCACGTACTCGCCCATCACTCCCAGCGGTCCGTAATAGTAGTAGGCTTGTGGAGACAGGCGCCAGGTGCCGCCCGCCGCCACGGTGGTGGAGCGGTAGCTGAACCAGGTCTGCTGCGCGTCGGTGCGGTAGCCGCTGGTCAGTGCCGGAGTCGCGCCGGCGCCGGAACCCTGATGGCCGACGCTGCCCGCGATGCCGATCCCCAGTCCGGACAGGGCTCCCTCGGTGTTCTTGAACGGATGGGAGAAGAGCCGGGCAGCGACGTCCTTGTCGTCGTTGGTGTCGCTGTTGTTCGCGTTATTCGCTCCGTCGGCGACGCCATTGAACACGCCCACCGCATAGCTGAGCGTGCCGTTCAGGACATTCCCCGCCACCTGCACGCCGACATCGCGATTCGGCACGAACTGCGAGACGATGGATCGTTCGGCGAAAAACGCGACGGAGTCGGACTGTAACTGTTCCAGCCCTACAGGTTCACGGAAACGCCCGAAACGAATCTGGAGCCCGGGCTTTAGCGCGACATTGATGTTCGCGTCGAGGAGCGTGAGCGTGCCGTTTCCGCTCGTGCCGCCGAACTCGGGAACCAGCTGGTATTCGTAGATCTTGTTGAAACCGCCCTCGAAGATCAGGCGGGCTCGCCGAAGGAGAAAGGCGTCGTTGTTGCTGACGTGGTCGCCGAAGAACCAGCGTGAATCCGCCTGGAGCAGTGCCCGGAGACGGAGCGAATTGGCTGCGTCACCCGAGGCCAGGGTGAAGCCCTTGTCGCTCGCGCTCACCTTGACCGCGGCGTTCGCCTTGGAGGCAGCCTCTTCGTCGCGAATCTCCTGTTTGCGCTCCAGGACGCGGAGCTTCTGATCGAGCTGCTGAATCTGATCACGCAGCTGGCGAATCTCGTCGTCGCGGGAGTCCGCCCAGGCGGCCGGTGTTCCGGAAAGGAAGGTGCCGGCCAGGAGGATGGCGCCGATTGAAGAAGACACGGTTTTCATGGGCAGGGTTATAGCCTAGCTGTTAAGTCGAGTATTTCTGAGAAAGGCTGAAAGAACGGGTTAGGCCGTAGCCTTCGCGTGCAAACCCGTTGGGAGCAAGGGACCGGAGGCGGAATACTCCCCGCTCTTCTTCTTGTTTGTCCATTGTTTGCGCGACCACCCTTCCAGATCCAGCTGTGTCGCTGAGGCTGTACGGGGGGTGCGGAGTGAAGGAGAGATCAAATTCATCTGTTTCAAACCTAAGATACTAGAGAATCGAAAGCAGACAGAACGCGTAGGGATTAAACACAAGCCCTTTTTTCTCCCAACCCTCTACACATCGGGACGCACCTCCGGCTCCCGCAAAGATGTCGCCGCCGTTCGCCAGCGCCGCCTATGTTTCAGCGGCCTGCCGGCCCCCCGCCCACCCTCTCACCTTCGATGCTACACGGTCACACGGAGCCCGTCATGAGCGAGGGTGATCCCTTTCGGCAGGCTGTCGCACGTGGGCTGATAATCCACCGCATGCGTGGTGTGGGTGAGGTACGTCAGCGGCGCGCCGATCTCGTGCGCCGCCGAGATCGCCTCCGAAATACTCATGTGCGTCGGGTGCGGCTCGGGTCGAAGTCCATCCAGCACCACCACGTTCGCCGTCCGAGCGAGTTCCACCGCTTCCCGAGGCACCCGCTTGCAGTCGGTGTAGTACGCAAAACGTCGTCCGCTGCTCCGCTCGGTAAAAACGAGACCCAGCGTATTCACGCCGCCATGCGGCAGCAGCGTCGATTCGATCGTGCCCTGGGGCAATTCCAGCTTTCCGGGCATCTCCTTCAGCTGGAAGGCCGCGTAGCCTTTGACCACAGGGCGATCGAGGATCGCATACGGATAGGCGGCGAGAATGTGCCCCAAGCCGTCCTCGGTCGAATACACCGGCATGGCCGCGCCGCCGAGCAGGTCGCAGAAGCGCCGGAGGTCGTCCATTCCGCAGACGTGGTCCGCATGCCCGTGGGTGAGGATGAAAAGATCGATCCACGTAATGCGATTCGAGATACACTGGAGCCGGAACTCGGGCCCGGCGTCCACCTGCACGTGCAGCCCGTCCATGACGACGTGAATGCTCGGTCGTGTGCGCTTGTTGCGGGGATCCGAGGAGGTGCAGACCGCGCAGTCGCAGGCGATCATCGGGACTCCATGCGACGTGCCGGTGCCGAGAAAAACGACTTCCATGGCTCTCGTTTGGCGTGGCCGGCGGGGCATGACACGGAAAAAAACACGCGGCGGAGCAGGGCCGCTTCGGCGGTCGGCGCAACGTCCGCCGCAAAACCCAGCCGTTTCGGATCGCCGGCCGCTGCAGGCCCTCCGCGGCTTCGATCTGCCCGCTGTTCCCTCCCCAGCCCCGCGGATCCGCGTACGTTCCCGCGCGGTGCGGCCACCGCGCCCACATTGAACCAGCCCTTTGGCCCGCTCTCCTGGCGGGCCGGAACGAGCCGCCACAGATTTTTTCGCGGTCCGGTAGCGGGTCGGTTGCGCCCGACTGTCTTCTAAGGCGTGCGAGAGATCTTGGCTTGGAGACGTCCTTCCCTCGAAACCGTCGGCACCCGGGCTGCGCGTAGCTGCGACGCCGGGCCGCTGCATTTTCGCCGTCGAGGGGAAAGGCCTACCACTGCTGTCACGCTATTGGTCATCGCAGTCGCGAGCGCAGCAAGCACGGTCCTGTCCGCCCAGTCCCAGTCCGTCGTGGACCGCACGTTTGCCTCCCAGCTGACGGCGATCTCGAGTTACCGGTCCGCCAGCGTCCATCCGCTCGAGGACGGCAACGTGATCTTCGACCTGAGCTATTACGCGGGTGTCGGCGCCTATTTCGACACCCAGCGGCTTGACGCCACCGGTGCTTTGAAACCGCTCTGGACCAATTTTCTCTGGAAACCCGGCTTGGGCGACGGACCGGGGCTGTTGGCCGTACTCGACGACGACACCTATCTCATGGCGGCCGCGCCGGACCGCCGACGTGCAGATGGCACGGGCATCGCGGGCTTCAGCCTGGCGGTGAAGCCCCAGGAAGGCGGCCCCGCCACCAACTACGACCTGCTCAACACGGGCAAAATTCTCGTCGTCCAAGGGGCTCGCCTCCAGCGTCTGAATACCAACGGCTCGGTGGACTCGTCATTCAACGATTCCTCTGCGGGGTTCGATTCGATCGACAGCGTTCGAGTCGACAGCCAGCAACGGCTCCTCGTGATCGGACACGACGCGGAATTCCGATATCGACTGATTCGCCTCACTCCCACGGGGAAACTCGACCCGTCGTTTGCCACGATCACGTCCGACGCCCCTCTTGGTGCTGACCTTCTTTCGGACGGCAGCCTCCTCGTGAACAGGTGGAACATGGACGAGCGGATCAGCTACTACGCCCGC
The DNA here is from genome assembly GCA_003054665.1 of Opitutaceae bacterium EW11. Lineage (GTDB taxonomy): Bacteria > Verrucomicrobiota > Verrucomicrobiia > Opitutales > Opitutaceae > EW11. The sequence goes on from QAYY01000009.1 coordinate 63,921, forward strand.
TATTCGCCCTCCGGGCTCAAAATCGAGGACTGGGACCTGCACCGCTGGAGCGGCGAAAAACGTGTCGCGCCTGACGGTCATGTCTACGTCTGGTTCGATCGGCTCCTGTATCGCCTGATCGGCGGCAGTGTGTCGCAACTGGATCCGGACTATTTTGCCGAGGCCGACGGCCGGATCATCGATGCCTCCCCCAGCGGCTCGCAGCTGTATTTGGCCGGCGAATTCACGCACGTGGATGGCTGGAAAACGACGAATGTGGCCCGGCTGGACACGACCCGACGGGCCGCCGCCGCGGTGCCTACGATCTCCCTCGGCCTTTCCGCAGTGCCGAAACGCCTCTTGGCAGGCTCCACCGTCGACATCCCCGGCGCCGTGATCGGCACCGGCCCGTTCGTCTTCGAATGGATTTCGCTCGATGGCGGCCAGCTCCCTCCGAACGCCAACACCCCCGCGCTCCATTTCAGCTCCTTCACTTCGGCGAACATCGGGCGGTACCAGTTGCGTGTCACGGGGCCGTCCGGAACCATCCTGAGCGACATCGTGGATCTCAGGCCAAAGGAGGAGCCGCACTTGGCAAACCTCTCTGGACGCGCGGAAGTGGGGAGCGGAGAAAACGTCGCGATCGCCGGGTTCATCGTGGAATCGTCCACCACCTGGCCTTCGTACCAGCTGCTCTTGCGCGGCGTCGGGCCCGCGCTTCAGACGTACGGGGTCAAAAACTTCCTGCCGGACCCGCAGATTTCGCTTCGGGACAGCACCGGCCGCGAGCTGCTTCGCAACGACGATTGGACTGCCACCCCGGTCGTTGTCTCGGCGATTCACGACACGAATGCGTTCCCTTACGCGGCCGGCAGCAAGGACACCGTCCTGACCCACAGCACGGCAACGGGAACCTACACGCTCGTGCTCCAGGGAGCGCAAATGTCCGCAACGGGGGTCGGGCTCGCTGAAATCTACGGGGTCGAATCGGCCACCTCCGCGCCGGCGGGGGAACTCGTCAACCTCTCCTTGCGCGGGCGAGTCGGCACGGGAGAAAGCACGTTGATCGCAGGCTTCATCATTTCCGACGCCCTCGGCTTCAACCGGAAGCTCAAGGTGCTGGTGCGCGCCATCGGCCCCACCCTCTCCCGCTACGGCGTTGGACAGCCCGTGCTCGACCCCAAGCTGACGGTGTTCGACGCCGCGGGCGTCGCGATCGCAGGCAATGACAACTGGATGGAAGGTGACGGAATCGCGGAGACACCTGCGGCCACGCAGAAAACGGGCGCCTTTGCGCTCCCCGAGAACAGCAAGGACGCCGCCCTGGTGCTGGAGCTTCCGCCCGGCGCGTACACGGTGCAGTCCACGCCAGCCACCGGCGCCGAGGGCGTCGGACTGATCGAGCTGTATCGACTCCGTTAGCACACCCGACGGGCTCTTCACGAAGCTTGCGCGACGCGTCCCTGCGGTGCGCTGAACCGCCGCCGGCCCCCCGGACCGCCCAAACCCTCTCCGCGCGGCAGCTTTCGGGTCGGCCCTCGCGTGTCTCTGGGCTTTCGTCGCAGCGCGCCGCAGGGGCGCGTCACGCCACCCCAAGCGTGCGCTCAACGCGCCAATCCGATTTCGGAGCGCCCGCCGCTGTCCTGCGGCCTCCAGGGTGCCAGCCAGCGGTCGGCGCTCCCCGGGCCAGAACCTCTTTCCCCCCGCCCGCACCCAAAAAAAGGCGCTCCGGAAAACCGGAGCGCCTTGAGAGTCTAGGCTTCGATCGGGAGCTAAGCCGCGTGGCTTAGTAGTCCATGCCGCCGCCCGGAGGATGCGCAGGAGCCGCTTCCTTTTTTTCCGGGAGCTCGGTGATCATGCACTCGGTCGTGAGCAGCAGACCGGCGATGGAGGCCGCGTTCTGCAGAGCCGTGCGGGTGACCTTCGTCGGGTCGACAACGCCGGCCTTGAGCAGGTCCTCGAACTTGTCCGTGGCCACGTTGTAGCCGACGGCGCCGTTCGAACCGAGGACTTCCTTGACCACCACGCCGCCGTCCACGCCGGCGTTGGCGCAGAGCTGCTTCAGCGGGTGCTCGATCGCGCGACGAACGATCTGGGAACCGATCTTCTCGTCACCTTCGAGCTTCAGGCTGTCGATCGCCTTGGCGGTGCGCAGGAGCGCGACGCCGCCGCCAGCAACGATGCCCTCTTCCACCGCAGCGCGGGTCGCGTGCAGAGCGTCTTCGACGCGGGCCTTCTTTTCCTTCATCTCGGCCTCGGTCGCGGCGCCGACGTTGATCACCGCCACGCCGCCGGCGAGCTTGGCCAGGCGTTCCTGGAGCTTCTCGCGGTCGTAGTCGGAGGTCGTCTCGTCGATCTGGCGGCGGATCTGCTTCACGCGGGCCTGGATGTCGGAGCTCTTGCCGGAGCCTTCCACGATCGTGGTGTTTTCCTTGTCGACCACGATGCGCTTCGCGCGGCCGAGGTCCGCAATCTGGACGTTCTCGAGCTTGATGCCGAGGTCTTCGGTCAGGCACTTGCCGCCGGTGAGGACAGCGATGTCTTCGAGCATGGCCTTGCGGCGATCGCCGAAACCAGGAGCCTTGACGGCGCACACGTTCAGCGTGCCACGGATCTTGTTCACCACGAGGGCGGCGAGGGCTTCGCCTTCGACTTCCTCAGCGATGACCAGGAGGGGCTTGCCGCTCTTGGCGACAGTCTGGAGCAACGGGAGCAGGTCCTGCAGGCTGCTGATCTTCTTTTCGTGGATCAGCACATAAGCGTCCTCGAGGACGGCTTCCATGCTCTCGGCATTCGTCGTGAAGTACGGCGAGAGATAGCCCTTGTCGAACTGCATGCCCTCGACGACGTCGAGCGTCGTCTGGATGGACTTGGCTTCCTCGACGGTGATGGTGCCGTCCTTGCCGACCTTGTCCATCGCCTCGGCGATGATGTTGCCGATTTCAGTGTCCCAGTTGGCGGAAACGGTCGCGACCTGGCGGATTTCTTCGCGGTCGTTGACCTTCTTGGAGACCTTCGCGAGTTCGGCGACGGCGAGTTCGACGGCCTTGTCGATACCGCGCTTCAGGTACACCGGGTTCGAACCCGCGGTGACGTTCTTGAGGCCTTCCTTGTAGATGGCTTCGGCGAGGACCGTGGCGGTCGTGGTACCGTCACCGGCGGCGTCGGAGGTCTTGGAGGCGACTTCCTTCACCATCTGAGCGCCCATGTTCTCGTACGGATCGGGCAACTCGACTTCCTTGGCGACGGTCACGCCGTCCTTGGTCACGGTCGGGGACCCGAATTTCTTGTCGATCACGACGTTCCGGCCCTTGGGCCCGAGCGTCACTTTGACCGCGCGCGAGAGAAGCTCGACGCCGCGGAGAACCTTCTGACGAGCGGCCTCGTCGAACAGGAGTTGTTTGGCAGCCATTGATTAAAGAATGATTAAGGGTTGTAGTTTGGGAAGGGATACGGGCTTAGCCGATCACGCCCAGGATGTCGTCTTCGCGAACCAGCGTGTACTTCTGGTCCTCGATCTTCACTTCGGTGCCGCCGTACTTGCTGATCAACACGCGGTCGCCGACCTTGACCTCGAAAGGCGTCACTTTGCCGTTCTCGTCCTTCTTGCCGGTGCCGAGGGCGATCACTTCAGCCTCTTGGGGCTTCTCCTTGGCGGAGTCCGGGATGATGATGCCACCGCGGACCTGCTCTTTCTCTTCGACGTGCTTCACCAGCACGCGATCGCCGATGGGCTTGATCTTCACATTAGCCATATTGGTTTTGGTTTTGGGTTGAGGATGGTTCGGTTTTCAGGAACGCCGCGGGCCGACGGGTACATCCAGTCGGCTCGCGCAAAGAGTTCAGATTATTTCTTTTTGTCGTCGTCCACGACTTCGAAGTCGGCGTCGACAACGTCGTCGCCCTTCTTCTCGGCCTTTTTCGACTGCTCGCCGCCGGGAGCGGCTCCGGCACCGGCCGCCCCTGCGGCGCCGGCGGCCTGTTGGGCGCGCGAGTAGATTTCGCCGCCGAGTTTCGTCAAGTTCTCCATCGCCTTCTTCATCCGATCCGTGTCGTTGGACTCGAGGTCTTTCTTCGCATCGGCGAGCGCGGCGTCGATCTTGGATTTTTCGTCGGACGGGATCTTGTCACCCGCGTCTTTGACGGCTTTTTCCAGCTGATAAATGGAGCTGTCGAGCTGGTTGCGGGCTTCGACGGATTCCTTCCGCTTCTTGTCCTCGGCCGCATTGGCCTCGGCTTCGCGGGTCATGCGCTCCACCTCTTCCTTGGACAGGCCGGAAGATCCCTGAATCGTGATCTTCTGGTCTTTTCCTGTGCCGAGGTCCTTCGCCGTGACGTGAAGGATGCCGTTGGCGTCGATATCGAACGTGACTTCAATCTGCGGGACTCCGCGCGGCGCCGGCGGAATGCCGTCGAGCCGGAAGGTACCGAGAGTCTTGTTGTCGCGCGACATTGGGCGTTCGCCCTGCAGCACGACGATTTCGACCGAAGGCTGGTTGTCGCCGTAAGTGGAGAACACCTGCGATTTTTTCGTCGGGATCGTGGTGTTGCGCGGAATCATCGGCGTCGCGACGCCGCCAGCGGTCTCGATGCCGAGCGTAAGCGGGGTCACGTCGAGCAGCAGCACGTCGCGAACTTCGCCCTTGAGCACACCGCCTTGAATCGCGGCGCCCACCGCCACCACTTCGTCCGGGTTCACGCCCTGGTGGGGCTGCTTGCCGGCCAGCTGCTTGGCGATGTCGACGACCTTCGGCATGCGGGTCATGCCACCGACGAGCACGAGCTCGTCGATCTTATCGGCCGTGAGGTCCGCGTCCTTGAGGCAGTTCTTGAACGGCTGAATGCAGCGCTCGAAAAGGCTGTCGCAGATCTGCTCCATCTTCGCCCGCGTGAGCGTGACGTTGAGGTGCTTGGGTCCGCTGGCGTCCGCCGTGATGAAGGGAAGATTGATATCGACCTGCTGCGTCGAGGAGAGGGCGATCTTGGCTTTCTCCGCCTCTTCCTTCAGACGCTGGAGCGCCATCGGATCTTTGCGGAGATCGATGCCGTTTTCCTTCTTGAAGGTCTCGACGAGCCAGCCGATCAGCGCCTCGTCCCAATTGTCACCACCGAGGTGCGTATCGCCGTTGGTGGCTTTCACCTCGAAGACGCCGTCGCCGATTTCCAGCACCGACACGTCGAACGTACCGCCACCCAGGTCATAGACGGCGATTTTCTCGTCCTTCTTCTTGTCGAGGCCGTAGGCCAGCGACGCGGCCGTAGGTTCATTGATGATACGCTGGACATCCAGGCCGGCGATCTTGCCGGCATCCTTGGTGGCCTGACGCTGGGCATCGTTGAAGTACGCCGGGACGGTGATGACCGCCTGCGTGATCTTTTCGCCGAGATAGGCTTCGGCATCGGCCTTCAGCTTGCCGAGGACAAAGGCCGAGATCTGCTGGGGAGCGAACTGCTCCACTTTATCTGCCACCTGCACCTCGATGTAGGCGTCGCCGTTTTTCCCTTCGGCAACTTTGAACGGGAAGCTCTGCGCTTCCTTCTGAATTTCGTGATATTTGCGGCCGATAAGGCGCTTGGCCGAGAAAATGGTATTGCGGGGATTCGTCACGGCCTGCCGTTTGGCGGCTTGGCCGACGAGTCGCTCGCCGGTCTTGGTGAACGCCACGACCGACGGTGTCGTCCGGGCGCCTTCGGCGTTGGGGATGACCACGGGCTCGCCGCCTTCCATGATGGCCATGCAGGAGTTCGTGGTCCCTAAATCGATTCCTAGAATGCGGCTCATGGGCGGATTCTCAGCAATGCATGTGCCCTCAACCCCGAACGTCGACATAACCTACTGCCTTCATGGGCCTTAAAAGTTTACAGGCCCTCAAAACACCTCTCTGAAAATCGTTTGGAACGAGACAACCTGTCTCAGCGTGTCCCAACCGCTGAGTCGTCAGTTGCGCCGCGAGGCACACGGGGCATTGCGCTCACCCGCGACTGATCGAGGCGCCGTCCTGCGGCTTCAGTTGATGGAAAACCAACGACGAGACGACCGTCACCGCCCCCAAGGCGATAAACGTATGTCGTATCGCGGTCGCGACCGCCTCGGGAGCTCCGTGCCGGGCCTGCAGGAACAAAGCGACAACGAGAGAAGCGACCGCAATTCCGAAGCTGATCGAAAGTTGCTGCATCGCACTCGAGAGCGCGCTGGCGCCGCTCGTTTCTGTCGGAGCCACATCCGCGAAGACGAGCGTGTTCATGCTCGTGAACTGGAGAGAGGAAAAGAAGCCGAGAGCAAATTGGAGAACAACGATCAGCCAGATCGGCGTCGCCTGGGAGTCGGTTGCGAAGATCGCGATCAGGAAGCCGATGGCGACTGTGTTCGAAACCAGCACTCGTCGATACCCGAACCGAGCGAGGATTTTAGGCATCATGACCTTCAGCGTCATCGCTGCCAGCGGTTGCGGCATGATCATCAGGCCCGAGGCCACCGCGCTGTAGCCCAAACCCACTTGGTAGAACAGCGGCAGCAGAAATGGCATTCCTCCGATTCCAAGCCGGGTGACAAACCCGCCGGCAACCGCCGCTCGAAACGTCCGCAGCTTGAAGAGCGACATCTGAAGCAGGGGGTGCTCCGTGTGCCCGGCGTGGCGCCAGTACGCCAGCAACAACAAGAGAGCAAAAACCAGGAGCGCCGCGATGGCTGGGGTGGACAACGTGTGCTCGCCAAACACCTCGAGCACATAGGACAGGAGCGCGATGCCGGCCCCGAAAAGCACGAAGCCCACGCGATCCAGCTTCGGCACGCTCGGAGAGCGGTAGTCGGGCAAGAACCGCAACACCGCGTACAACCCGAGCAAACCGATCGGCAGGTTGATGAGGAAGATCGTGCGCCAATTCGCGAACGTCACGATCAACCCGCCCGATAACGGCCCCAGCAGGGGTCCGAGCAACCCGGGGATCGCGACGAAACTCATGGCGCGGACCATCTCCGATTTCGGGAATGTCCTGACAATCGTGATACGGCCGACGGGCATCATCATCGCCCCTCCGATCCCCTGGACAAGACGTGCGGCGACGAGCATCGGCAGATTCGTGGATAGGCCGCACGCCAGCGATCCGAGCATGAAGATGCCGATCGCACTGGAAAACACCCGGCGCGTGCCAAAACGGTCCGCGACCCAGCCGCTGACGGGGATGAAGATCGCCAGGCTCAACGTGTAGCTCGTCAACGCCGCCTTCAGCGAGAGCGGCGGCACCCCCATGGACGCCGCGATCGTCGGGACCGCCGTATTCAGGATCGTGATATCCAGCGATTCCATGAAGAACGCCACCGCCACAAGCCAGGGCAGAAGTTTCTTCGTTTGGTCGCTGGGCTCCGCCGTCGTCCGTTTTCGCACCCGCAGCGGGTTTCGAACCACGGAAACGCTCGGCTGATCGGCTGCGGCAACGGCGTCCAGAGAACTCCGTTCCGCTAACCTGTCCCGTACCGGCGAGTCTTCGGCTGTCGGCGATTCCATCCAGAAGGAGTAGCGGCGCCGCACTTGGATGCAACTGGCCGGCCGCCTGTTCGCACCAGGAGAACGTCTGAAAGCAGCTGAGGGAGCCGGCGAGAGCCTATACCGAAGTCCCATCCGCCGCGCTGTTGAATTGCGCCCAAGCTGCTGTACCCTTCCCTCGATGGAAATGGAGATCACACTGCCGGACGAGATTGCGGTCATGACGTTGCCCAACGTCACGTTCTTCCCGCAGGCGCTTCTCCCGCTGCACATCTTCGAGCCCCGTTATCGGCAGATGCTTAAGATGGCTCTCTCTTCCCATCGGCTTTTCGCCGTTGCCGGGATGAAGGGTCCCGAGGGAGGCGACAAGCAGCTCACATCGGAACCGCCCTACCGTGTCGCCACCGTCGGTATCGTGCGGGCTTGCCAAAAAAACGACGACGGGACCTCCAACCTGCTCCTGCAGGGGCTTGCCCGGGTGGAAATGACCGAAACTGTCCGCGAGCATCCGTATCGGCTGGTTCGCATCCGTGCGTTGTCGAGCGAAGCCGGTGCTCCGCCGGAGGAGAATGCCCGCCTCCGCAAGCGTCTCGGGAAACTGATCGTCACCAAACAACGCCTCGGCGGCGAGGTGCCGCGGGAGTTCGCCCAGTTTCTGAAGACGATCGACGATCCGGAAACGTTCGTCGACTTGGCCGCGTTCAGCCTCTGCGAAGACTCGCGCTTCAAGCAGAAGCTGCTCGAAACGCTCGACGTGCACCGCCGCCTGAAGCTTTTCACCGCCCAACTGCAGAACGAAATCGACCAGATGAAGCTGCGCCGGCGTTTGCAGGGCCGGCTCGGTGACGACCAGATTTCCCACAACTGATCCTCGAGCCCACGAAAAACCCGCATCGATACCGATGCGGGTTTTGGAAAATGGAGCCGAGCATCGGATTTGAACCGACGACCCACGCTTTACGAAAGCGTTGCTCTACCAGCTGAGCTAGCTCGGCCTGTCAGGGAAGAGCGGAAGAAACTCGCCCTGCCGACGAGAGCAAGCCTCAAATCTCCGTTCCACGCAAGCCGGCTTCCGGCGAAAACTCCGTTCCAAGTCCGCCGTGTCCCTTTCAACCGACCTCTTTGACTTCGAGCTTCCGGCCCGGCTTGTCGCCCAGCGACCGGCAGAGCGCCGCGACGCCTCGCGGCTGCTCGTGGTGCACCGGGCGGAGCACCGCTGGGAACACCGCGTGTTCACCGATCTTCCCGAGTACCTGCGACCGGGAGACACCCTCTTTCGCAACAACGCCGCCGTGCTTCCCGCCCGATTGCAGGCGCACCGCCCCACAGGAGGAGCCGTCGAGTGTTTTCTGCTGCGTCAGGACCCCACAGCAGGCGAAAACGCCTGGTGGTGTCTCATAAAACCCGGACGAAGGCTGCCGGTCGGGTCCACGTTTTCCAGCGACGACGCATTCTCGGCGACCGTTATCGACAAAACCGAGGATGGAACCGCCCTGGTCCGATTCGCCGTTCGGCCGGGCGAAACCGTCGAAGAACTTGCGGCCAGGGTCGGTCACGTACCGTTGCCTCCGTACATCTCTCGCGAAGGCAAACCTGGCGAGAGAGAGCAGGACCTCGCCCGGTACCAGACGGTCTATGCGGACATCCAGAAGCGGGTGGCCGTCGCGGCTCCTACCGCAGGGCTGCATTTCACGCCCGAGCTGCTCGAAACCCTGGCCTCGAAGGGAATCGAAACGGCTGACGTGACGCTCCACGTGGGACTCGGGACGTTCAAGCCGATCACCACGGACGTCGTTTCCCGGCATGCGATCCATCGCGAACATTACGAAATGCCCCCGGAGACCCAGCAGAAGCTGTTCTCCGCCCGCGGCCGACGCATCGCAGTCGGAACCACCAGCGTCCGAACCATCGAAGATTTTCTGACCGGCCATACCACCCCGCTGGCTCAGCCCTATCGGTCCGACACGTCGATTTTTATCTATCCTCCCTACGCGTTCCGAGGGGTCGACGCCTTGATCACGAATTTCCACCAACCCCGCTCCACCCTGCTCTGTCTTGTCGCCGCGTTTCTTTCGCCGGGGAGCACCGAAGGCGTTGGCTGGCTGCGGGAGATTTACGCCGACGCGATTTCGCGTGAGTATCGTTTTTTCAGCTACGGCGACGCGATGCTGATCCTGTAGCTCCGCGTGGCGCGACACGGCGAGTGACGTGGACCAGCGCCCATGCGAGCGGCCCTGCTCCCCGCGAGGTGGCGCCTCGCCCCGCGGTCGACCTCCTTCCACTGCCGGCGCCCAAAATCCCCGCGCTCACGTTGCGAAGCAGCGGAATGTGGACTTGTTCGGCCCCTCGCCCACACACGCACCATGAAACGAATCCTTGCAGCAGTTAGCCTCTTCGCCATCGCGGCCGTTGCTTCCCGGGCCGCCGTCGAGACCTACAAAATCGACCCCGTCCACTCTTCCGTCACGTTCACGGCGACCCACATCATCAGCAAGGTGCCTGGACAGTTCACCCGCTTCGAGGGTTCGATCGCCGTGGACCGCGACAACCTCGAGGCGAGCTCCGCCCAGGCCGTCATCGAGGTCGGCAGCATCGACACGCGTAACGAGAAACGAGATACCCATCTGAAGAGTCCCGATTTCTTCGACGCCGCCAAACATCCGACGATGACGTTCAAGAGCACGTCGTGGAAGAAGACCGGCGAAAACACGTTCGATGTCACCGGCGACCTCACGATCAAAGGAGTGACCAAGCCTGTTGTGCTAAAGACCAAGCTTCTCGGCTTCGCTCCCGGCATAAACAACACTCCGATCTCAGCGTGGGAAGCATCTACCTCCATCAAACGCCAGGATTTCGGGATGCAGCTGAAGCCGATGCTCGATAAAGTCGTCGGCGAGAACATCGATATCTCCATCACCGTCGAGTCCGACCTACAGAAATAACCATCCGCTGATCGTCGGGAGATCGGTTCCACCGAACCTCTCCCGCTTCACTCCGTCAGACTCTCCGCATTTTCCCCGTGTCTCCCGAAGAAATCCAGGCGCTCGTCGACGACGCCACGTTCGACTACACGATGGGAGACGCCGATGGCGCAGTGGCAAAACTCCGGCGCGCAACCGAAGCGGCGCCGGACGCCTTCGAGCCATGGCACGCGCTCGCGGAGATTCACTTTGGCCGTCGGGAGTTTGATGCGGCGCTCTCGGCCGCGGAACGCGGCCTTCAACTCCGTCCCGACGATCTCTTCATCAACACGACCCTTTCTCGAATCTGGATGGAAAAGGGCGACAAGGCCGCCGCCGAAAAATACGGCGCGAAGGCAAAGATCCTCAGCTGGAAGGAACAGCTGAGAGAGCAGAGCTGAGAGCCTCGGCGCATGCACCCACCGGGGCACGGCGCCTAGCAGGGCCTCAGCTCTTTTCCGGCGTCACCACCAACTGGGTACGGAGGTCTTTTCGGAAGTAGTTCTGTGCAAAAACCTGCAGCCGCCCGAGCGTGACCTCGTCGATGTAGCGGTCGTAGTTTTTCCAGTCGTTCACCGGCAGTCCGTAAAGCGCGTTTAGTCCCGCCTGCATGGCCCGGGAGGCATTTGTCTGCAGGCTCATGCGACGAGCCGCCTTAAGCCGGACCTGAGCGCGACGAAGCTCGTCGGGCTCCACTCCTCCGCTTCGAACGCGTTCGATCTCGGCGTCGATCTCAGCGAGCACTTCCGGGTACCGCTGAGGGCTCGTGCCGGCGAAAAAGACGAACATCGTGGTTTCCAGTCCCGTCACGCGCCCCGAGCGCACGAAGTAAGCGAGGCCCTTCTCTTCACGGACGCGCTCGAAAAGGCGCGAGGACATGCCGCTGAAGAGCTCGTCGGCCACCTCGCTGACGTAGAAATCGGAAGCGAGAAGTCCTGAAGACGGGAAAGCCTGGAAAACCACGGCCTGCTCACGCTGGCGACGCTCGATCAAGTCACCGATCTCGGCCGGGCGCTCAAATTTCGCCGCAGTTTTCTGCGCGTCCCGCCGCGGCAGCCGCGCGAGCAAGTTCTTGAGTTTCGGCAAGAGCGTCTTGCGGTTTATCGCCCCGGCGACCGAAAGGACAACGTTCGACGGCGCAAGACAACGGTTCCAGAGACTCCTGACGTCCGCGACCTGGACCGCGGCGACGGTCTCGGGATCGCCTGCCGCGTCGAGGAACAGTGGATACGCACCGAAGAACTTCTTCCGGATCAATCGGCGGCCAAACGTCACGATGTCGTCGGCGTCCTGCTGAAGCTCGGCGATCTGAGCGTCCCGTTCGCGTTCAAACGTGGATTTCGCGAAGCGAGGTGCGTGGATCGCTTCGGAAAACAGGCTCAAGACACGGTCGATCTCCGTTGGAACGATTTCCGCCGCAAAGCCGAAACTGTTGTTACCAGAGAAGGGATACAATGCCCCGCCAGCCGACTCGATCGTCTCCGCCACCTCGGCGGCCGTTCTGGTGCGGGTGTCCTTAGTCAGCAGTGTGGCAAGCAGTGCAGTGGTGCCCCGTTTCGCCGGGTCTTCATAAAGCGGTCCGCCGAGACATAGGAAACGCAGGTGCACGTTGGGCAGCCGCGGCTCTTCTTGAAAGACGATCCGGGCTCCGTTGGGCAGGCGGACTTCCTCAAAAGCGACGTCTTGGCCCGGGGCAGTCACCGCGGCGGAGGCCTCTGGTTTGGCTGCGATCGGATTCAGCGAAACGGATGTGAGCCGCTCGGGAACGAAGTATTGCCGGAGCACGCGTTTCAGATCCGCCGGATTCGCGCGGCGCAGAGCGGAGAAATAGCTGCGCGAGTATTCCAGGTCGCCGACGGCGACCTCGGCCGCGCCGAGGCGGCCTGCCTGTCCGCTCATTGTTTTTCTGCTGTTGATTTCTCCGACGATAATCTGCTGCAGAGCCTTCTGAATCGACGCCGAGGAAAAACCTTTCCTGACGCATTTCTCGAGTTCGCGCGAAACCGCGGCGGCGGCTTTCTCGCGCTGGGCGGCGTCGCAGGTGAACGAGACGAAAAACAAACCCGCCTCCCCCGGCGTCCAGCTGTGTGCGTCGATCGTGTGCACGAGCTGCTGTTCTTCCCGAAGCGACTGCCACAACACGGAGCTGTCGCCGCCCCCGAGCAGTGTCGCGACGAGATCCAATAGCGGGGCGTCCGGATGGGTGATCGCGGGGATGGGCCACGCCAGTCCGGCACGTGTGACCTCCACATCCTCGAATCGATGCGTCGCCCTCGCGGCCAGCTGCGGCGGCTCCACAGGGATGAGCACCGGCGCGAGCCGGCTGCGCTGCGCCGCCCCAAACGTGCGCTCAATTTGGGCCGCCACCGCATCGGCTTTGATGGCGCCGACCACGACCACCACCAGGTTGTTTGGCACGTATCGAGTCCGATAATACGCAACAAGATCGTCGCGAGTGAGCGCCGCGAACACGTCGCGATGTCCAATGATCGGATGCCGGAACGGATGCTGCCGGAACGCGGTGTCGAAAAGCGCCTCCGAGAATCGTTGGTCGGGATCGTCGCGCCCCATGTCGATCTCGCGGAGAATCACGTCCCGTTCCTTTGCCACTTCTTCGGCGGGAAAAGTCGAGTGCAGCACCGCGTCCGCCAGCAGATCCACCGCTACGTCGACGTGCTCGGCAGGAAGATCGATGTAGTAGACCGTTCGATCGAAAGTCGTATAGGCGTTGATGTACCCGCCGTGGGCCTGAACAACGGTTGAGATTTCCCGTCCCGCGCGCCGTTCGGTGCCTTTGAAGAGCATGTGCTCGACGAAGTGCGACACCCCGGAACCCAACAGCCGATCTTCGTGGATACTTCCGGTCTTCACCCAGACCTGGACCGAGGCTACGGGCGCAAAAGCGTCCTCCTTCAGCAGAACCGTCAGTCCATTCGTAAGTACCCGCCGCTCTACCGATTCGTTCCAAAACGCATCAAGCAGGCGAAAATCGGCGGGTTTTGAAGATTTCGGCATAGGGGAACGAATAGCCACCAAACATTCCAGGCGGCGTCACGACATAACCGGCGGAAGATCGTCTCAGCAAACCGCTTCTGCGGTCGAGGGCCCCGACCTCGGTTTCCGGGCAGGCAAGAAAGGTTTCACGAACGCGTCGTCGAAGCTGTATAGCTCGACAAAATCCTCCCGTCGATCGCTCTCGGTTTTGCTGAAAACGTTATACTCGATCAAATTGAACACGATTTCGCCGAAGTCGCCGCAGCGCTTCAGGCCCCAGGAATTCAGCACAGTCTTCGCGAGCGGCCCGTACTGGTCGAGCGCGTAGGTCCGGAGTCCATCCAACAGCTCGGCGCCACTAACGTGCTGGGAACGATGCCCTTTCGTTTCCTTCTTTTTGAGCTCCTTCACCGTATAGTCGAGCCCCTGGCGCACGAAGGTATAGGCCTTGCGGTCGAAACGGGGGTCTTCCTTGCAAATCAGCTCAACGACTTCGTTAAAATCCAGGTCCTGCATGACGGTTTGGGAGCGAAGTGTGCATAGCCGAGAAAAGTGCGCAACTACACAGCAATTCCGTGGTCAGTGCGCCGCGCCGGTTTTCGAGAGGCACCTGAAAATTAGGTTCTTTTTTGCAAATTGGCATATTTACAAATTGCGTTTCTTTGGCGAAAGGTACACTCAAACAGCCGACAATGATCGCTTCCACCCAGACCAACCACCCGCTGGCCGCCGTAAAAACGGGGGCTAAGCCGCAAGTGGCCATCGACGTAGCCTGTGCCAGGCTGAAGGCCGCCGGTTTGCGCATCACCCAGCCGCGAGTCGCGATACTTGAAGCCCTGATTAAGCGATCTGCTCCCGCCAGCATCGAGCAAATCCATGGGGACTTGGCCGACTCGGCTTGTGACCTTGTTACCGTCTACCGTTGCCTGGCCGCTTTCCAGGAAGTTGGCCTCGTCCGCCTCTGCTATTTTCACAACGGCACCAGCCTCTACCAAATCAACCTCGATAACGAGAGCCCGTATCATATCGTTTCGAAGGATACAAATGAAGTGGAGGAACTCGACGCGGAGAACTCGGCGGAGCTCCGCACACTCATTCACCGTATTGAGGAAAACCTGAAGTCCCGTGGCTACACGGATGTCTCGCACCTCGTCGAGTTTTTTGCCCAGAAGCCGAAGCAGGTTCGCGAAGGCGTGACCATGCCCGCAACGGCAAGCATTCCGAATCGACAGTCCCAGCCTGTCATTCCCACGCCGTAATCTCCTTTTTAGCCATTCCAGGCGCCGCGGTTTGCTCCGCGGCGCTTTTTTTTTGCGCCGGAGGGATGGCGTTACGCAGTGGCTGCCGCGTAGAGAGCCTCCGCCCGTTCCCAGTTGGCCACGTTCCAGAACGCCTTCACGTAATCTCCACGGCGATTCTGGTACTTGAGATAGTACGCGTGCTCCCAAACGTCCAATCCCAGGATCGGGGTTTTGCCTTCCATGAGCGGCGAGTCTTGGTTGCCCGTGGAAACAACCTCGAGTTTCCTGTTTGCGACGACCAACCAGGCCCATCCGCTCCCGAAACGCTTCATCGCGGCGTCGGTAAACTTTTCGCGGAATGCATCCAGGCCCCCAAAGCCTGATTGGAGTGCTTGAGCGAGCTTGGCCCCTGGTTGCCCTCCGGCCTTCGGGGTGAGCAGCGTCCAGAAGAGTGTGTGGTTTACGTGACCACCGAGTTGGTTCCGCAGTGTGGTTCGAACGCTCTCGGGAGCATGGTCCAGGTGAGCAATCAACTCCTCGGCCGAGTACGCTTTCAGCTCCGGATGTTCGGCAATCACCTTGTTTGCCGCATTGATGTAGGCTTGGTGATGTTTCGTGTGATGGATTTCCATCGTCCGCGCATCGATGTGCGGCTCCAGGGCGTCGTAGGGATACGGCAGCTTCGGAAGCACGAAAGGTCCCGTCGTGTCTGTGCCCGCAGCAGGCGCGGAGGCAGCGGTGGCCGATTCAAGAAAGCCGAGGTTCAAACCAAGCACGGCTGAACCGGCGAGAAGAGTTTTCAATGCATCGCGGCGAGTGACTGCAGCAGGGGTTGTCATGGCGGCGCAACAAACCCAGCGGTGCGCACCGTGCAACTGCATCGATCTGGAAGTCCGTGCGAATCGTGCTGGGTGCAGGTTCCCACCGATTCGCTCTCGAGCACACCAGCGCTACAGGCCGGCGAGTAATCGACGGAGCGTCTCGTCCACGAGCTTCGGGTTGGCCTTGCCCTTTGCGGCCTTCATGATGAAGCCCTTGAAGCCGTTGATCGCGGAATCCTTGCCTGCCTTGAAATCAGCCAGGGACTTGGGATTGGCGGCGATTGCGTCGCGGCACCATTGCTCCAATTCACCGGCGTTCGTTTCCGCCTTCAGACCTTTGCGATCAACGACCGCGGCAGGCGAATCGCCCGTCTGAAACACCTCCACAAATACGTCCTTGGCCGCGTTGCTCAACAGGGTCCCGGAATCCACGAGTTTCACAAGCTCCGCGATATGCGCGGGCTTCACCTTCGCTTCGGCCAAGCCAATCCTGGCGTTGCCGAGCTCGCGCAGAAGATCGTTCACGATCCAGTTCCCTACCTGCTGCGGCTTGCCGCTCAGTTTTGCGGCTTCTTCGAAAAACGCGCTCAGCTCCTGATCTGGCACGAGAACGGAGGTGATGGTGTACGGAACCTGATACTGTTCGATAAACCGGCGCTGTTTGTCGAAGGGAAGCTCCGGGCATTCGGACTTGATGCGGGCTTTCCAGGCTTCATCGACCTTTACCGGCATCAGATCGGGGTCGGGAAAATAGCGATAGTCGTGCGCCATTTCCTTTGTGCGCAGCGATTGCGACGTGCCTGTCTGGCCGTCGTAGTCTCGCGTCTCCTGAACGATCGTTCCGCCCGCCTGAATCACTGCGACCTGGCGTTTGATCTCGTGCGCAATGCCGTCGCGAACAAAGGAAATGGAGTTCAGGTTCTTCAACTCCACCTTGGTGCCAAGCTTCGTCTCACCTGCCGGGCGGATCGAGATGTTCGCATCGCAGCGGAGCTGGCCCTTCTCCATGTCGCAGTCGGAGATTCCACCGTAGATCATCGTCTGGCGCAGGGACGTCAGGTAGGCGAACGCCTCCTCGGCAGAATGCATTGCCGGCTCGGATACGATTTCCATCAACGGCGTTCCCGCCCGATTGTAGTCGATCAGCGAGTCGACCGTTTCGTGGTTCAGCTTGCCGACATCCTCCTCTAGATGGATCCGGGTCAGCGGGATCCTTTTGTGCTCTCCCATGACGTTCCGGGCCGAGCCAGGGAGCTCGATTTCCACGAATCCACCGCGGCAAATCGGCTGATCGTATTGGGATATCTGATAGTTCTTCGGCGAGTCGGGATAGAAATAGTTCTTTCGGTCCCACTTGCAGACCGGTGCGATTTCGCAGCCCAGCATCAACCCCGCTTTGATGATCGCGTCGAGCGCCACCTTGTTCATGACCGGCAGCACGCCCGGCAACGCCAGCACCACGGGATCGGTCAATGTGTTCGGCGCGCGGCCATAGCCCGCCTCGACACGCGTGAACATCTTCGACCGGGTCTTCACCTGGACATGGACTTCAAGGCCAATGACCGCTTCGTAGTTCATTCAGAGATTCTCCGTTCTCAGTTCCGTCCCGTGTTCTCCGGTCAGTCAGAGAGCCGGCAGACGAGAGCCCCACTCGTGCGCCTGCTCGTAGGAGCGAGCGATGGCGAAAAGCTCTGTCTCCTTGAAAGGCTGCCCGATCACTTGCAGGCCTATGGGGAGGCCCGACTTCGAAAAGCCACACGGCACGCTAATGCCGGGCAAGCCAGCGAGGTTCACGCCGATCGTGTAGATGTCGCTCAAATACATCGCGAGCGGATTGGCGGCCTTCTCTCCGACCTTAAACGCCGGCGTCGGCGAAGTCGGCGTGAGAATCGCATCCACCGACTGGTATGCATCGAGAAAGTCCTGGCGAATCAGTGTCCGCACCTTCTGGGCACGGAGGTAATAGGCGTCGTAGTAGCCGCTCGACAGAACGTAGGTGCCGAGGATGATCCGGCGCTTCACTTCCGGACCGAAACCTTCTGCGCGGGATTTGAAATAGATATCGATCGCGTCGGTCGCCTCCTTCGACCGGTGTCCGTAGCGGATGCCATCGTAGCGGGCCAGATTCGATGAACACTCTGCCGTGGCGATGATGTAGTAGACGTCCAGGGCGTATTCCGTGTGGGGTAGCGAGACCTCTTTGATCTCACATCCCTGCTTCCGATAGAACTCCACTGCAGCCTGCACGGCGGCACCAACCTCCGGGTCGAGACCTTCGCCGAAGTACTCCTTCGCAATTCCAAGCCGCCACGGGCCCTTTCGCTTGGCGAGCTCCAGGCAGTAGTCGGGGACCTCTGTTTTGAACGACGTGGAGTCGAGTGGATCGTGTCCGGCGATCGCGCCAAGAAGGAGAGCAGCGTCGTCGACCGAGCGCGCAAACGGGCCGATCTGATCGAGAGAGGATGCAAATGCGATCAGCCCGTACCTCGAAACCAGACCATAGGTGGGCTTCATGCCGACCACATTGCAGAGTGCCGCCGGCTGGCGAATCGATCCGCCCGTGTCGGAGCCGAGGGCCAAAGGAGCCTCACCCGCAGAAACCGCGGCGGCACTGCCCCCTGAACTGCCGCCCGGCACTCGCTCGAGATCGTAAGGGTTGCGCGTGGTGTGAAACGCCGAGTTCTCCGTGGACGAACCCATGGCAAATTCGTCCAGGTTCAGCCGTCCCCAGCAGATCGCTCCAGCCTGCTTCAGCTTCTTCGTGACCGTGGAATCGTACGGAGAGACGAAATTGGCCAGCATCTTGCTCGACGCCGTGAGTGGCTGGCCCTCAACCGCAATGACGTCCTTCAGCCCGACCGGAATTCCATCCAAGGGACCCGCCGAAAGCCCACGGGCACGACGATCGTCGGAGGCTTTCGCCTGCGCCAAGGCGTCCTTCTCATCGTACGAATTAAACGCCTTCACTCGCCCATCCACCGCCTTGGTGCGATCGATGACGGATTTCATCAGCTCGACCGAAGATAGTTTTTTATCTGCGAGAAGCTCGGTGAGCTCCGTCGCGGTTTTGTAGTGGAGGTCTGAAGACATCGGTCGGAAGGGGTGCTTGCGGCTAGGAAGCGTGGACTTGGGCTATTCGCCTTCGACCACCTTGGGCACGACGATCATGTTGTCTCGATGTTCCGGCGCGTTCTGGAGCGCCGCTTCGACCGGCAATCCCGGCCGGGCCACATCATCAGCCCAGACATTGAATACCGGATACGCATGGGCGGTCGCCTCCACGCCGGAAACGTCGATCTTTCTCAATTGTTCGATATGCCCGAGCACATCGCCGAGCTGGGCTGAGAACCTGGCCTTTTCCTCCGGCGTGAGCGCGAGTCGTGCGAGATTTGCGACGTGGTCGATATTCAGATCGGTGGACATGGGTCAGCTCCGGATTCAGGGGGGACAATCGGCGGGAAGAGACTGGCCTGTTTATTTGCGAATCTGGTACGGCGTCGCCTTCGCCAGATCGTCCTGGATCTTCTGAAAGGCTGCATTCACTTCCTCGTCGGTCAGCGTCCGTTCCGAAGAGCGAAACACCAGTGAGAATGCGAGGCTCTTCTTTCCCGCAGGAAGCCCCTGGCCGCGATACACGTCAAAGACGTTGAGACCCTCCAGCGCGAAGGTTTTCCCGACCGCCGCTCGCGCAATCTTGGCGAGAGCCTTCTGAACCTCGATCGCGGGGATCGTATCGTCCACGACAAGCGCCAAATCGCGAAGCGCGGCTGGATACAAACTGAATGGCTGAAACCGGCGGTAGCCGGATTCGCCCGTGAGTTTCTCCGGGAGAATCGCGAGGATTCCGGCAAACACGCGCCCCTCGATCCCAAGTGCCTTCACCATCGCAAGACTAAGGAGACCGAAACGCGCCATCCATCCATGCTGCATGTCGCCCGCGCCTGCGGCCTGACCTGCCTGCCAGCCGAGATTCGTTTCGGAAACGGCCGAAATCGGCTGACGCGAAAGATCGATACCCGCAACGCTCGCGAGTATCTCGAGATGTCGCTTGACGGAATAGAAGTCCTCAGGGGCACGCTTTTGCCAGCTCCGCTCATCCGGGTCCTCGGTGGTGATGAAGCCCACCGCCAAGCACTCGTAGTTCTGTCCATTGCGCTCCACAAATACGCGTCCCGTTTCGAAGAGACGCGAGGCTGGCACTCCGCGAGACCGATTGAGCTTCAGGCTCTCCAAGAGGCCGGGAATCAAGGTGGCCCGAAGGTGCGACTGGTCGTCCACGAACGGATTGGCCAGAGCCAATTCGGCGGCCGCGGTCTGGGACACCCAAGTCTGAAGCTCCTTCGCCGATCTCAGTGTGTAGTTGACGCACTCATTGAACCGTTGCCCGACCAGGTAGTCGGTAACTTGGCGATTGAATGCCACAATCGGGTCGTCGTCCGCCAGAAGTCCCGGCGTGAGCACCGGGGCGACGGGAATCCGCTCGGTACCGTACACGCGGAGGACTTCCTCCACCAAGTCGATGGGCCGGTCCAGATCGTCGCGCCAGCTGGGGATGGAAACCGTCCAGACGATGCTGTTTGGATCAGAACTCGGCTGTTCTTCGCGGGTGACCGTGAGCTCGAGAGCATCGAGTGCAGCACGCATTTCCGAGGCAGGGATTTCGAAACCGAGCTTCTGATTCACGTACGCGGGCGACAACGCGATCTCGCGCTGCCACGGAACGTCGTGGCCCACCTTTTGGACGGCACCTGCGACCGTGCCTCCAGCAAACTCCACCAGAAGATCCACCGCACGGCTGAGCGCCTCTTCGAGCGAGTGAGGATCAACACCGCGCTCGTACCGGTATGAGGAATCGGAGGAAAGTCCGAGACGCCGCGAAGTCCACCGAATGGACTGGCGTTTGAAATACGCCGCTTCGAGCACGAGATCGGTGGTCGTTTCGTCGACGCCGGAGTTCTCGCCGCCCATGATTCCGGCAATGACCGTTGGTTTCACCGCATCGGCGATCACGAGCATCCTGCTGTTGAGGATGCGTTCCTTGCCATCGAGCGTGACAATCTTCTCACCGTCAGTTGCCCGGCGAACAACGATCTCGGCGCCGCCGATCTTCTTCGCGTCGAACGCATGGAGCGGCTGGCCGTACTCCAGCATGACGTAGTTGCCGATATCGACCACGTTGTTGATTGGGCGAAGCCCGACAGAGCGGAGCCGCTCCTGCATCCACGTGGGACTCGGTCCGATCTTCACTCCAGTGATGACAGTGGCCGTGTAGAGCGGGCAATCGTCGTCGGCCACCACACGGACCGCCTTGAGCAAATCCGGCCTCGCGCCTGAGCCCGAGCCACGTGCCGCAAACCGAATCTCAGGATACGTGAGATCCTTTTTGAACCAAGCCGAGAGCTCCCGGGCGAGGCCGAGGTGGCACAGGCAATCCGGGCGGTTCGGCGTGATCTCAACATCCAGCACCACATCGCCTGAAGGCAGGACTTCGTTGATCGGCGTGCCGAGGGTTGGACGAGATTCGAGGATCAAAAGCCCGTCGGATTCCTCAGCCACGCCCAATTCCTCAGCGGAGCACATCATCCCATCGGAGAGCTGGCCGCGTATCTTGGACTGCTTGATCTCGAAATTGCCGGGGAGAACAGCTCCTGGGAGCGCAACCGGAACCCGGTCGCCGACTTTGTAGTTCTGGGCGCCACAAACGATGGTCTTAACCCCGCCAGCGAAGCCAATGTCGACCGTGCAAACGGAAAGTTTGTCGGCATTGGGATGCCGATCGCGCGTGAGCACCTCGCCTACGACGACGTTGCTGAGTTGGGGTGCTCCTGTCCGAAGCACCTGCTCGACCTCGAAGCCGAGAAACGTGACTGCTCGGCAAAGCTCATCGACGGAGACGTCGAGTTGCACGTAGGACTTGAGCCAATTCTGGGAAATTTTCACGGAAGAAGGAGTTGAGCGCTAGGAACGCTGTTGATCACTCAAGCTGGGCATTCAAACCCCGCCGAATCAGGCGAATTGCCGCAGGAACCGCAGGTCGTTCTGGTAGAAATACCGAATGTCATCGATGCCGTAGAGCAGCATCGCAAGGCGCTCGAGGCCCATGCCGAAGGCATAACCGCTCCAGATTTTGGAGTCATAGCCCACTCCATCGAAGACGGTCGGATCGACCATGCCGCAACCGCCAATCTCGATCCATTCCTTGTTTACCTTGGCCAAATGCTTCGCACTGAGATCCACCTCGAAGCTCGGTTCGGTGTAGCCGAAGTAATGCGGGCGAAACCGCGTCTTGGTATCTTTCCCCAGGAGCGATGCGAAGATGTAGTCGAGGAGCGCTTTCAGGTCGCGGACGGTGACGTTCTTGTCGACGTACAGGCACTCCAGCTGGTGGAAATTAGCCGAATGTGTCGCGTCGGTCGTGTCGCGGCGGTACACGCGACCAGGCGATACGATCCGGATCGGCGGCTGACGTGAAAGCATCGTCCGAATCTGGACAGAAGACGTATGCGTGCGGAGGAGGTATTTTTCCTCCGCCGTCTTTTTCAGGACATTTCCAAAATGCGCCGAGTCGCGGAAATAAAACGTGTCCTGCGCGTCGCGCGCCGGGTGATCGGCCGGCGTGTTCAGAGCGTCAAAGCAGTAGTACTCGGTTTCGACTTCGGGGCCTTCGACAACCGTGAATCCCACCCGCGTGAGGATCCGGCACATTTCCTCTCTCACAAGCGTGAGAGGATGCCGGGTGCCTGGAAACGGATCCGGAGAGGGCAACGTCGGATCGATGGCGGGGCCAAGCTGCTTTTCGAGTTCCAGCGAGTCGATTCGAGAGAGAGAGCCGTCGAGCAGCGACTGGAGCTGGACCTTGATCTCGTTGATCGCCTTGCCCAGGACGGGCCGCTGCTCCTTCGGCACCGAGCCCATCTGTTTCATCAGCGCCGTCAGTTCGCCGTTGGGGCCGACGTAGCGTGCTTTCGCCGCCTCGAACTCCGGGCGAGTATTCAGCTGGGGCAGCTCTTGCTGCGCTTTTGAGAGCAGAGCGGAAAGGAGATCTTGCATGGCGTAAGGATCGTTTCGCTGACCGGGCTCACACAATGGTGGGCAAAAAAAAAGAGGACGGCACCTCGAACTGAGGCCCGTCCTCCAGAATGGCTGAAGGGAGGCGAGCCGCCCGGCTCGCGTCGTTCAGAGTTTAGGCCTTTACGGAAGCGGCCTTGGTCTTCAACGCGTCCTGGGCTTTCTTGACCAAGGCGTTAAAGGCGACCTCATCGCGAACAGCAATGTCGGAAAGGACCTTCCGATCGAGCGCGATGTTGGCGGCCTTGAGACCTTCGATGAAGCGGCTGTAACTGATGCCCGCGTTGCGGCAGGCGGCGTTCAGACGCACGATCCAGAGGCCGCGGAACTCGGCCTTCTTCTTCTTGCGGTCGCGGTAGGCGTACTGCCAGGCGTGCTGGACAGCTTCCTTCGCGTAGCGGAAGAGCTTGGATTTGTTGCCGAAGTAGCCCTTGGCGTACTTCAGCACTTTCTTGCGGCGCTTGCGCGACGCGGGGGAGTTTGTGACACGAGGCATGTTAGTATGGTAGTTAGTCGCCGGCGGGTCGCCTAAGGAATCACCCGCCTGGCGAAGTTATGGTTGATCGCTTACAGACCGTGCGGCAGGCAGCGGAGCAGCGGCTGGGCGTGACCTTCGGCCACCAGCTTGTCTTTCGAAGCGCGACGTTTTTGCTTGTTGCTCTTCGAAGCCAGCAAGTGACGAAAGCCGGGCGTCCGGCGCACGAGCTTGCCCTTGGCGGTCAGCTTGAAGCGCTTGGCTACGGACTTTTTGGTCTTTTGCATGAGTGGAGCGGGAGAAAACAGAGATGGGCCGAGCCTCTGGCAAGGGGAAACTTCAGCGTAGACTATCCCTTTTCGGGTGCCGGACCCGTGTTCGACTCGGCCGAACCACGATAAGCACGAGCAATCCAAGCAGAGTCAGGAGACCAGCCGGCGGCACAGCGCTACTCCTGGGGAAGAGGGCCGTTCGCTTGCCAGATTCCACCTCCCGCTCCAACTCTTGATTGTTGCGCCAATGCCCCAACGCTCGACTCAAAGGCTCGGTCAGGGCGGCATCCATCAGATACAAAAACGTAGCCTCTTACTGGATACAAAGAGCATTTCTCTGACCCCAATCGACCCATCCGAATTTTCGGATGAATGGGGTTGACAAGCCGGGCCGCCATCTGAGTTCTTCGCGTTTCACGTTTTTTGGCTTCCTAGCTCAATGGTAGAGCAGCTGACTCTTAATCAGTTGGTTCGGGGTTCGAGTCCCCGGGGAGCCACCACTTTCGTTCTTTTGCTTAACGTCCCAGCCAGTCCTCTGGCCGACGGCGTCACTTCCAGTCTCGCCGGCGTAGCTCAACGGTAGAGCACCTGTTTTGTAAACAGGCGGTTGCGGGTTCGAATCCCATCGCCGGCTCCATGTACTACGCCAGCAGGACGGACTGCTCTCACTGCCCGATGGTGTAATGGTAGCACAAACGACTCTGACTCGTTTTGTCTAGGTTCGAGTCCTAGTCGGGCAGCCAACATGGCTCATGAGCCTGCGAGCAGCATCCGTGCTGCCCTCCCCTTTCTTGCTTTGCTTCAACCGGCGCTCCCTTCTTGAGCACGGTTGCGCCCCTCCCCACGCCTTGCCCCCCCTGTTCCGTTCCGGACCGCTTGGCCCGACCTCACCAGCCGCAGATTCCCTTTCAAGCGGCGAAACCATTCGAATGAGTGAAAGCTCAGGCGCTTATACCCCTGAGCCTGTCGAGTTTTTTGGTTTTTATTTTGCCGGTCAGTTGCTCGACTGACCTGAAACGCGCTAAAGTTTTGAGCAAAATTAATAAATTTGGGTCAAAGCCGTTTAACCTGAGACCCCTATACCCTCCCCGCCCCTCTTGACGGCCCCTTTTTCTCACCAGAACCTCCTCAAAATCAACTCATCCTATGATTAACGCTAGTCTGCCAGTCGCCCTGATAATGAACAAATCGGCCATGGAGCTTTTCGAGGCCGGTGGCCCGATCATGTGGCCGATTCTGATCATCTCGTTCATCGGCGTGACGGTGGCGGTTGAGCGCCTTCTCTTCATCATCAAGGAGAATGCCAGCCGCGAGCCGGAAGTCGTCGAGAAGATGCTCGAACGCGTCGAGAATCGGGACGTCGAGGGCGCCATCGAACTCGGGAAAAAGAGCCGTGACTCGGTCGCACGCATCGTGACCTACGCGCTCACCCATAAAGACAGCTCGCTGTCCAACGCCTTCATCCGCGCCTCCAACCAGGAGCTCAATCGTTACCAGCAAGGTTTGGCCACGCTGGACACCGTGATCACAGCCGCCCCGCTGCTGGGTCTTCTCGGTACGGTGACCGGAATGATGCGTACCTTCGGCTCTCTGGGTGGCGGCGATATCGCTGCCGCTGCCGGCACGATCACGGGTGGTGTCGCTGAAGCCCTTATCGCCACCATGTGCGGTCTCGGCATCGCCGTGACCGGCCTGCTCCCCTTCAACTATCTGAATGCTCGTACGGAAGAAGCGAAACACGAGATCGCCGACGCTTCCAACGCCCTGGAGCTGATTCTGAAGAAGGCCGAGAACACCGTCAGCTAAGGTTCCGGTTTCCGCCCTTGCGAGCCGGCTGGCCTCTCGTCGGCCGGCTCCTCTTCCCTAGTCCCTCTTAACTCGTATTTCCCATGTCTGGTTCCTCAGGTGGCTCTTCCGGTGGCAAGAAGAAGGCGCGTATCGAGATCATCCCTCTGATCGACGTCATTTTCTTCCTCCTCGCGACCTTCGTGTTGTTCACGCTCTCGTTGAACAAGTCGAACGGTATCAACGTTCCGTTGCCCAAGAGCGAGACGAGTGAACCTCGCGACCCCGCCAACTCGGTCACCATCACCGTCACGCAGGAAGGCACGCTCGCCTGGGACAAAGATCCCATCTCTCTCGAGGAGTTCATCACCCGACTGCAGGCCTATAAGCAGACTGAGCCGAACCCGAAGGTTCTGATCAACGGTGACGAAAACGCCCTGTTCGCACAGGCCCGCTACGTGTTCGACGAAGTGCGCAAAGCTGGTATCCAGAAAGTCCTCATTGAGACCCGCATTCGTCCCCCGGGCGAGCAGTAAGCCCTAGAGCGGTCCTCTCCACGTTTTAATCCTCCAAACCTCTTTTCCTATGTCCGGTGGCGGCGCAGCAGCAGCTTCATCAGGTAAGAAGAAGGCACGCATCGAGATCATTCCTCTGATCGACGTGATCTTCTTTCTCCTGGCAACATTCGTTCTGTTCACGCTCTCGCTGAACAAAATCCAGTCCGTTCCGGTGAACCTCCCGGTGGCCACACCGAGTTCGGCAAAGTCGGACGAAGAGCCTCTCATCATCCAGGTCTCAGACGTGGGTACAGTGTACTGGAACCGCGAACTTATCGGTGTCGCCGAGATCGCCCCTCGCTTATTTCAATACAAGCAGTCCACCCAGAATCCGCGCGTTCTCGTCTCGGGCGATGATCGCGCAAAGTTCGGGCTGACCATCCAGGTGCTCGATGAAATCCGCAAGGCGGGCATCAGCCAAGTTTCGGTTGAGACGGCATACCGCGGCGCCGGCAAATAAGGAATTCCCATGATTCGTCGTGATTTAGTCATTGGTGTCATTGTCTCAGCCCTTATCCACGGCGGCGTCGCCGTTGGCAGCGAGCTAGGCAAGAGGCACACCAAGAAAGTGGTTGTCAAAGAAGAGACTCCCACGGTTGAACTCATCAAAATGCCCGAGATTCCGCCCGACGAGCCCGATGTCGTGGACACGGGTGAGCCCACCGCGGAAGTCTCCCCGATCGCACCACCGAGTCTCGTGGACGTCCCGGGTGTTGTACAGGTCGATTCTTTCGTTCAGCAAATCCAGCCTCCGCCTCCGCCCAATATGGGCAAGCCCACCGGGACGATCACGATTCCGACAGGCCCGATCCGCGGTGGTGGCGGCAAGGGATTCGGCGAGATCTTCGATATCAAGAACCTCGATCAGCAGCCCGTAGCACGCCTCCAAAGCAAGCCGGCCTATCCGTTTGAAATGCGCCGCGCCGGCATCAACGGCGAAGTCACCATTCAGTTCATCGTCGATACCAATGGCGATGTTCGCGACCCCTTCGTTGTGAAGTCGTCGCAACGCGAGTTTGAGGCCGCCGCCCTCCAAGCGGTTTCCAAGTGGAAGTTCCGCCCTGGCCGCAAGGGTGGTAAAGCGGTCAACACGCGTATGATCGTCCCGATGGTCTTCAGCTTGAACAATGATGAATAAGCTCTTTCCCCTCTTTGGTCTGCCCGGAGTCCGACGGAACCTGAAGGCTCTTGTGGTCGGGTTGTTGCTCGTCGGCCTCACGGCGACCGGCTACTCGCAGAAACCCGAAGATAAGGCTCACCCCAAGGAGCTCTCCGACAAAGTCTCCGAGGCCCTCAACGGCCCCATCAAGACCGCGAAAGAGGCTCACAATTGGGACGAGGCCATTCGTCAGGTCGACGCACTGATCACCACCTCCAGCCCCGATAGCTACGATCGAGCAGTCCTCGTCGTCGAAAAAGCTCAGACTTACTTCCAGAAGAACGAACTGCATCCTGCGATCGCTCCTCTCGAAGAGGCTCTCAAGCTCAGCGACGCCTACGGCTACTTCGAGGGTCGCGTGGCTCTCGACATGACACTGAGCTTGGCTCAGCTCTACGCCAACGAGGCGCAGGCTTCGAAGCAAAAGGACGAACAGCACCGCCTCTACACCAAGGCATACACGTACGTCCGTCGCTGGCTGGATCAGAGCAAGACGCCCAATCCCGACCTCGAACAATTCGCTGCATCGATTCTGCTTCAGCAAGCCACGCTTAATTCCGACAAGGTCGACATCGGCCTCGTAAAGCAGGCTCAGGCCGAGATCGAGAAGGGCATGCGCATGAGCGTTAAGCCCAAGGACCAGTTCTACGTTCTGCTTCTCGCCGCCCTCCAGCAGCAAGGAGAGTACAAGAAGTCCGCAGAGGTTCTTGAGCTGTTGGTCAAACAGTTCCCGAACAACAAGTCCTATTGGCAGACGCTGGCCCAAACCTACGTCCAATTGGAAGAGCAGGTCCGGGCAATCATCACGTTCGAGCGGGCCCAGCAGTATGGGATTCTGAATACGCCGAAAGAGAACTTCAACCTCGTCGCCCTGTACTTCAATATCAAGCAGTACGACAAGGCGATCGAGTTGCTCGAGTCGGGACTCCGCAACGGGCAAATCGAAAGTGAGCAGAAGAACTGGGAACTCCTCGCGGCTTCTTACCAGCAACTCCATAAGGAGCCGAAGGCCATCGAGGCCCTGAAAGAAGCGTCCAAGCGCTTCCCGAAGTCCGGCGCCATCGACCTCCAGATCGGTCAGATCTACTACTCGATGGACAAGACCCCGGAGGCGTACGCTTACATCAAGAGCGCCCTCGACAAGGGTATCGACAAGCCCAGCCAGACCTACGTCTTCCTTTCGTACCTCGCGTTCGAAATGAAGAAGCTGGAAGAAGCCAAAGACGCCGCTCAGAAGGCAATGAAAGCCGATCCCAATTCGAAGGATGCGCAGCGTCTCCTCGACGCGATCAACGACGCCATTCGTGACCGCGACGCCCAGAAAAACCAGCCCCTTTGAGTCTCATTTATGAAGAAAGTCTACGTACTCGTCCCCGTCATTGGAGTTCTCATCTTCGCGATCTTCTATTGGAGTGCCCACAAGGATATCGCCGCTCGCGAAACCGCCGCGAAGGCTGCCGAGGTGGCCAAGCGCCAGAAAAAGCTTCAGGAGGAAGTCGAGGCGCGCAAGAAGGCCTATGAAGATGCCGTCGTCCAGGCCGATCGCCGCAAGAAGGAAAAGGCCGAACGCGAGGCAAAGGACCAGGCTGATCGCGAGGCTCGCGAGGCCCTGCTCGCCGAGCGCGAGAAGGCCTTCCGCGAACAGGAACGGCTGACTCGAAACATCGAGCGCCTCAACAAGGACGTCTCCTTCGAAAAGGAAGAGGTCGCCAAGATCGAAGAACAGAAGAAGTCCTTCGTGAGCGAACAAGAGTTCCTGAAGTCGTACGTTCGCCAGGCTGAAACCAATCAGAAGAGCCTCGAAGACGTCCTCAACAAGATCGCCGCTGCCGAGAAAGCTGCGCAGGAAGCAGCCAAGGCCGCCAAAAAATCATAAGCACCTGACATGAATCGTTCCTACGTCATCGTCCCCGTCATTCTGTTGGCCATCTTCGGCTTCTTCTACTGGCAGTACATGCAGACTGCGGAGGAGAAGGCGAAACAGCGCCAGGAACTCATTGCCCGGGAAAAGGCTGAAGCTGATGCCAAGAAGAAAGCCGCCGAGCTGAAGGCCCGCCAGGATGCTGAAAAGCGCGCTGCCGAGCGCGAAGCCGAGGAAAAGAAGAAGGCCGCCGACAAGCGCGCCAAGTACGAGGCCGACATCCAGAAGATCCGTGACGATATCGCCAAGTACACCTCGCAGGCGAACGACAGCGCGAAGCAAGTGGCTAAGCTCGAGCAAGAGCTTACGAACCTCCGCGCGTCTAAGGAAAAGGCCAATCGCGAAGCTTTCGAGCTGAACAAGGCCGTTGAGCGCGCCCAAATCGACAAGCGGAACGCCGAGTTCGAGATCCAGCGCCTAACGGACATGATCGCGAAGAAGGCCAGTGACAGCGCCATGGCGAAATCGCCCGTGGTTGCCGCGACCGCCCCATAATCGCATCTTCCCTCTCCAAGACCGCAGCCAGACGGCTGCGGTCTTTTTTTTGCCCGACGCCAGAGAAACAGTCTCGCGTTACGTGCCAGTCCCCTCTTCCGAGATCCTTCCTGTGATGATCCGAGCTCCGCGCCGGTACGTGAAATAGGAATAGACCCACTGCAGAAACACCGAAACTCGGTTTCGGAAGCCGATCAGGAAGACCAAATGGACCGAAAGCCAGGCCGCCCAGGCAAGAAACCCACTGAATTTGAAACGGCCGACCATCGCGACCGCTGCCGACCGGCCAATCGTGGCCATGCTGCCCTTATCGAAGTACCCGAACGCCCGACGCTGTTCTGGCGGCTGCTTCCCTTGCCGCAGTTCCGATTCGATCAGTCTCACCACGTGCCTCGCCATCTGCATCGCGGCCGGGGAAACGCCGGGAACTTGCTTGCCATTGCGGTCTACAAGCGTGGCCAAATCCCCGACGGCAAAAGCTTCTGGATGCCCGGGAACGCTGCAGTCGGGTTTCACTTTGATTCGTCCAGCCTTGTCCAGATCCACGCCAAGGGTCTTGGACAACGGAGTCGCTCCCACGCCCGCGGCCCAAACGATGTTCCCCGCTCGGAGGCTCGTGCCGTCTGTGAAGAGAATCTCGTTGGGTCGAATCTCCTTCACTTTCGTGGACGTGCGGATTTCGACGCCCAACCGAGTGAGCTGCCGATGAGCGCTGGCCGACAAGTCCGGCGGAAACTGGAGCAGAATCCGGTCGGAGCCCTCGATCAGCAGCACGTGGGCGCGAGTCGGGTCGATATGATCGAAGTCGCGACGCAGAACCGTTCGCGCGAGTTCCGAAATAGCACCGGCCATCTCCACCCCCGTCGGTCCGCCACCAATCACCGCCGTTGTTAGCAGTTCGCGCCGCTTCGTTTCGTCGGGCTCCGTTTCGGCGCGTTCAAAAGCCAGAAGGATCCTGCGGCGGATGAGAATCGCATCGTCTAGCGACTTCAGGCCAGGAGCGTAGGCGGCCCATTCGTTGTGGCCAAAGTAGCTCGTCACTCCGCCAAGCGCGATAAGGAGGTAGTCGTAGGTGAGCTCACCACGGTCGAGCGTCACCCGCTTCGCAGCGAGATCGATTCCTTTCACTTCGGCCATCAGTACCGTCACGTTCGGCTCTTTCGAAACGATGGCCCGTATTGGCTGGGCAATGTCAGGCGCCGCCAATCCGGCCGTGGCCACCTGGTACAGCAAGGGCTGGAAAAGGTGATGGTTCTGCCGATCGACAACCGTGATTCGTGCCTGCTTGGACGGAAACTCCTTCGCAAAGGTCAGCCCGGCAAAGCCGGCGCCGAGAACCACAATATGAGGGAGTGCTGTGTGGTCTTCCGTCGTCATGGCATATCCACATTAGCCACTTTGCCCAATCCGCCACTGTCCTAAGCTCCGAACCTCAGAACGCCCGACGACGTACTCAGGCGGCGACTGTACCCTCTGCCCCCGCATTTTTCGCTTCTCGCGCCACGCTTCGTGACTAGCGTGAACCTTTCGTGTGACACCGCAGAACGTCCAAATCATTGGGAACGAGGTCGCCATCGTCTGGAGCGACGGCACTGAATCCTACCTGGCGGCCGAGAAGCTTCGGGCCGCTTCTCCCAGTGCGGAGACACAGGGCGAACGCGACATCTTCGGCCAGAAATATGGTGGCAGCGAGAAGACGGATTATTCCGGCGTCACCGTCCTGGGCTGGGAGCAGATCGGAAACTACGCGCTACGATTCGATTTTAGCGATGGTCACCGCACCGGGCTGTACAGTTACGAGCTTCTCCGCGAAATCGGCC
This sequence comes from Opitutaceae bacterium EW11, assembly GCA_003054665.1. Lineage (GTDB taxonomy): Bacteria > Verrucomicrobiota > Verrucomicrobiia > Opitutales > Opitutaceae > EW11. The sequence goes on from QAYY01000009.1 coordinate 94,952, forward strand.
GACATCCTTAGGTTGCGCGCCGGCCCTGCTGTCCTGTCGCGCAACCGGCTCCCCTCCTTCGTTTCGATTCTTCCCATTTTCATTTTCAACCATGTCTTTTCCCAGCCGCACCAACACCGCCGAGATCGAACTCGGAACCACATTTCAGCCAAAGTTCGGGCCGGACGGCCTGATCCCCTGCATCGCCCAGGACGTCGCCACGGGCGAAATCCTGATGTTCGCGTTCATGAATGCCGAGTCTCTCGAGCACACGCTCAAGACTCGCAAAGCCACTTACTGGAGCCGTTCCCGTCAGAAGCTCTGGGTGAAGGGTGAAGAGTCCGGAAACGTCCAGATCGTCAAGGAGCTCTACAGCGACTGCGATCAGGACGTGATCCTGATCAAGGTGGAACAATCGGGCGCAGCCAACGCGGCATGCCACAACGGATACAAGTCCTGTTTCTATCGGCGTCTCGCGAAGCTGGACGATCCGTCGTTCAAGCTCGAATACACAGCGACGCGCCTTTTCGACCCCGCTACGGTCTACAAGAAGAAGTGAGGGCGCCACGGGCGCAGGCGATCCGCGGCGGAGCCTGAACCCCGCCGTTGAATAACGCGGCGTCGCTGTCCTTCAGCGGCGCCGGCAAGAGAGCCCTCATCGACGAGCGAGGGCATCGCTGGACCGAGCAGGAGCCGCATCGAAGGCTCCTGCATAACCGCGAACAAATCGTCGCAGCGACTTCAGTTCACTGCTCCAGGAGCCAGTCCGCGTTCGCTCTTGGCGGCGAAGGCAAGGATGCGTTGGAACTCTTCCGATTGCGCCTGCGGGTGTTGGCTCAGCTTTTCGAGGGCCTGCGTTCGATTCAGCCCTTCTCGGAAAAGTATCCGGTACACCTGCTTCACCCGATCGAGCTGTTCGGCGGTAAAGCCCTTACGCTCGAGTCCGATCTTGTTGAACGTGCGAATGACGGCCGGGTGGCCGTCGGCGATGAAATATGGCGCAACGTCCTGCACGGTCTTGGCGTAGGCCCCGATCATGGCGTACGCGCCGATTCGGCAAAACTGGTGAACGCCGCTCATCGCGCCGAAGGTCACATGGTCCTCGACCGTGACGTGCCCCGCGAGGCCGACAGAGTTGCTCGTGACAATATGACTGCCGAGCACGCAGTCGTGCGCAACGTGGCTATAGGCCAGGATCGTGTTGTTGTTGCCGATAACTGTGAACAGTCCGTCGCCCGTGGCCGCGTGAACACTGACGTATTCGCGGAAGACGTTTTCGTCGCCGATCCGCACGCCAGGGTTTCCGCCCTTGTACTTCAGGTCCTGAGTCTTCGCCCCAATGCTGCAGTACGGGAAAACTTCGCAGCGTTTTCCCACGACCGTGTTGCCTTCAACACTGGCATGGTGGTGGACGATCGTGCCTTCGCCGATGCGGGCGGTCCCCCCGATGTAGGCGAAGGCGCCGATCTGAACGTCGTCGGCGAGCTCGACCGTCGATTCGACAATCGCCGTGGGATGAATATTGCGGGACATGTCAGGCCTCTTCGGTCGTATCCATTACTGCGAACATCAGTTCGCCCGAAGAAACCACCATACCGTCGACCGTGCAGTTGCACTCGGCGACGCCGATCTTGTTGCCTCGGTTTTTGGTGAGCTTCGCGTTGATCACGAGTTGGTCTCCGGGGCGGACTGCCTTGCGGAACTTCACTTTGTCGCAGCTCATGAAGAACGCGTTTTTCCCCTCGTTCGACGTGCGGCGAAGCATGAGAATCCCGGCAGCCTGAGCCATCGCTTCCACTTGAAGCACGCCCGGCATGACGGGGTCGCTCGGAAAGTGACCCTGGAAATAGGGCTCGTTGATCGTGACGTTCTTGATCGCCACCAGTTCGTCCTCGCCGATGAATTCTACGACTCGGTCGATCATCACGAACGGATAGCGGTGCGGCAGCGTATCGAGAACACGCCGGATGTTGAGCGACGTCTCGGTCGGCAGGACCATCGCCGGACGCGGCTTCTTCTTCGCGCCCCCCTTTTTTCGTTCCTCGAGTTTTTCCCAGAGCTTCTTGGTGAGCTCCGAGTTGATCGCATGACCCGGACGCGTGGCGATGATATGAGCCTTCAGCGGCATGCCCAGAAGCATGATGTCGCCGATGATATCCAAAATCTTGTGACGAACGAACTCGTCTTTGAAACGGAGCGGCTCCTTCGAAAGGATCTTGTCGCCCTTGATCACCACGGCGCAGTCGAGGCTGCCGCCCTTGATCTTGCCGAGTTTCACCAACTGCTCGATGTCCTCGTAGATCGTGAACGTCCGGGCGGCGGCGATCTGGGTCATGTAGACGTCGGGATCTACATCCAGCGACAGGTGCTGGGTATGCACGCCCCGATCGTCGGCTGACGTGCAGGAAATCCGCAGCGTTTCGCATGGGAGCGCGATTATCGTGCGATCGCCGCTGGTGACGGAGATCGGCTCGTCGAGGACAAAATACTCGCGGTCCTTCTCCTGCTCCACCGGTTCGCCCTGAAGGATCATGTTCACGAACGGCTTCGCCGAACCGTCCATCACAGGCGGCTCGTTGGCGTTGATCTCGATGAGGACGTTGTCGATGCCGCAGCCGTGTAACGCGCTCAGCACATGCTCGACTTGGTTGATCTTCGCGTGCCCGGACGTGATTGCCGTGTTCCGGACCAGATCGGTGATCATGTCCACGCGCGGCTTGATCTCCGGCTGACCGTTCAGATCGACCCGTTTGAACACGATGCCGTGCCCGGCGGGCGCCGGTTTCATGGTCAAGGTTACCGCTTCACCGGTATGCAACCCGGTGCCTTGGACGGATACCTCGCGCCCGAGAGTGCGTTGTTTCATAAGAATTTGGGGCGGAGTCTCGGGAACGGTCGGGAAAGGGCAAGCGCGGAGATGGTCCGCGGCCCTCTGAAAACCACGGTCGCCGAGCAACCTGAGTTCAGTTGGACGAGGGCCGATCGTCCTTTCCCCTGAAGCCGACGTCAGCGTGCCTGCGCAGCGGCCGTCGAATCGCGGACCACGAGCGCCGGCTCGACCATGCGCACCACCGGGCGGGCGCGCAGCGGTTTACCGATCTGCGAAAGAATCAGGTCCGCCGCGGCCGAGACCGTCTCCTCCATCCGCTGGTCCACGCTGGTAAGCTCCGGCGTGGTCATGAGGCAGAGATCCTGGTTGTTGAAGCCCGTGACGGAAACGTCCGCAGGCACACGAACGCCCTGCTCCTGCAGTCCACGAATCGCGCCTGCGGCGATCTCATCGTTGAGGGCAACCAGCGCCGTCGCCGGGCGACCGTGGACGACGAAGGATTTCGCCAGCAAGCCGCCGAATTCGAAGTCGTTGTTCCGAGGGTGAAGGTGATCCCAGGAAAACGTGCACTGGTCGAAATCCAGTCCCCGGCCTGCGAGCGCCTGACGGATGCCACGGACGCGGTCGCGCGTGCTCCGCACCGTGCCGGCAAAACCGAGCAGACCGAAGGTGCGATGGCCCAGGTCGAGGAGATGGTTCATCACGAACTCCATGCCCTTCACGCGATCCAGCGCCACTGTATTGGCCCCTTTGATACCGAGGTGATCAATGACGACGTGAGGTGTGGCGTTGGCGCGGAGTTCGGCCAAATGCCCCGCAAACTGCTCCTCGTCGAAGTGGCCGATGAACGCGATGGCGTCCACGCGCATCGAGAGAAAATGGCGCACGACATTTCGCGCCCCGCCTGACTCGTACACCTCAATGAGGGAGGAGAAGTTGTCGTCCCGCAGGCGACGCTGCAAAAGCGCCAGCTTCCGGGTGATGGGAGGCGTGAACAGCGTCTCCATGCAGATCCCCACCGTCGCGGTGCGCTTGCCCTTCAGGTGGAGCGCATAGGCGTTGGGGACAAAACCGGTTTCCTGGATCGCTTGCTGAACCCGGTCGATCGTCTTCTTTTTCAGTCCGGGCTGGCCATTGAGGACACGTGAAACCGTGGTGCGGGCCAAACCGACGTAGCGGGCGAACTCCGTCGAGGACCGAATCTGGGGTATGGATTTGGGCGGCTGGGAAGTACTCACGAGGAGGCGCACACGGTGATAGCCGCAGCCGTCTCCCCCTGTCAAATGCCGTCCGGCATCCGTACGCCCGCGCTGAGGCGGCGGATATTCGGACACTTGTCCGAATCGTATTGACGCATCTTCCCGGCCCCCGGATTCTAGCGGCTCTTTTGGCTCCCCCGGCAACGGTCGCGCGGCCGAGCCACGCTTTCCCGCCCCTGGCAAAACCGATGAATCCGCTCGTTTCCTCCCGCCGCCGCTACGCTCTTTCCGCCGGACTTTTTCTCGCCGCTGCTCAACTGCTCGCCGCACAAGCCGGTCCGATCACCTTCGAAGGAGCCGAACCGCTGGATTGGGCGGCCAAGATGGCGGATTCGCAGATCGCCCGCTCCCGAGACTTCCTTCAGTACAACCCGAAGGGAAAGGCCCGCTGGGATTATGCGGCAGGACTCTTCACGCTTTCGTTGATCAAGCTTTCGGACCAGATCGATCGACCAGACTACGTGCGTTATGCCGATGCGGCGATCGGTTCCTTTGTCGATCCCAACGGCGCCATCCAGGGGTACAAGGTCGACGAGTATAACATCGACAACATCAATCCCGGCAAGACGGTCCTGGCTCTGTACAGTCACACCGGCGACGACCGCTATCGAAAGGCAGCAGCCCTGCTGCGTTCGCAACTCGACCGGCATCCGCGCACCTCCGGGGGCGGCCTCTGGCACAAGCAACGTTATCCCCATCAGATGTGGTTGGACGGGCTCTACATGGGAGCGCCGTTCTACGCCGAGTACGCCCTCCGCTTCGATCAGCCGAATGCGTTCAACGACGTCGCCAAGCAGTTCGAATTGATCGCCAAAGCGGCCTACGAGCCGAAGACGGGCCTGTACTATCACGGGTGGGATGAAAGCAAGGAGCAGACTTGGGCGAACAAGGCCACAGGCACGTCTCCGAATTTCTGGAGCCGCGGCATCGGGTGGTTCGGGATGGCCTTGGTGGATACGCTCGATTTTCTTCCCATCAACCACCCCAGCCGGCCTGCGTTGATCGCCACTCTGAATCAGGCGGCTGCCGGGATCGCCAAGTACCAGGATCCGAAAACAGGCCTCTGGTATCAGGTGACCGATCAAGGGGCACGGGCGGGCAACTATTTCGAGGCGACCGCGTCCTGCATGTTCGTCTACACCCTAGCGAAAGGGGTGAACCTCGGATACCTGTCCGCCGAATACCGTCCGGTCATCGAAAAAGGCTTCGCCGGCATTCTGCGCGACCTCGTCAGCCGGGGCGCCGACGGGAAACTCAACCTGAACCAATGCTGCAAAGTAGCCGGACTCGGTTACGGCCGCGACGGCTCGTACGAGTATTACCTGAAGGAGCCGGTGATCGCGAACGACCTCAAGGGCGTCGGGCCCTTTATTCTGGCGTGCATCGAAATGGATCGCCTGGTGAATCCGCCGGGCTGGGACCGCGTGCCGCGCATTCTCCAGCAGATCCACGAGCCCAGGTTCCCCAATCGCGATTTCCCCATCACCGATTTCGGCGCTCCCACCGACGGCAAGGGGGATTGCACCGTGGCCATCAACAAAGCCATCGAAGCTTGCAACGCCGCGGGCGGCGGGCGCGTTGTGGTATCCGCGGGCCAATGGCACACCGGTGCGATACGCCTCAGGAGCAACGTCAATCTCCACCTGTCCGAGGGCGCGACGCTTCTGTTCAGCACAGACCCCGCCCAGTATCTCCCCGCGGTGCTGACCAAATGGGAAGGCATCGACTGCTACAACTACGCCCCGTTCATCTACGCGTTTGAGCAGGAGAACATCGCGATCACCGGCAAGGGAACGCTCGACGGCCAGAGCAGTTACGAGAACTGGTGGGGCTGGGTGAAAAAGAGCCAGACGCAGAAGGCGAACCCCAGCCTCCAACGGGGAAGCCGCGAAAAACTTCATGCCCAACTGAACGCATCCGCCCCCATCTCCGACCGCGTGTATGGAGCAGGGCACTACCTCCGCCCCAATTTCATCCAACCCTACCGGTGCCGCAATGTCCTCATCGAGGGGGTCCGAATCGTCCGCTCGCCGATGTGGGAGATCCATCCTGTTTTCTGCACCAACGTCATCGTGCGCGGCCTCGATATCTTCAGCCACGGGCCGAACAACGACGGCTGCGATCCCGAATCGTCGCGCAACGTGCTGATCGAGAACTGCACCTTCGACACCGGCGACGACTGCATCGCGATCAAGTCCGGCCGGAACAACGACGGCCGCCGCTGGCTGATGCCCTCCGAGAATCTCGTCATCCGCGGCTGCACCATGAAGGACGGACACGGCGGCACGGTGGTCGGGAGCGAGATCTCCGGCAGCTGCCGAAACGTCTTCACCGAAGACTGCAGAATGGACAGCCCCAACCTCGATCGCGCGCTGCGGCTCAAGACAAACGCCGTGCGCGGAGGCATTCTGGAAAACGTCTTCATGCGCAACGTAGAGATCGGCCGCGTGGCAGAGGCGATTCTCACGATCGATTTCAAGTACGAGGAAGGCGAATCCGGCTCCCACTACCCCATCGTTCGGAATATCGTGATGGAAAACGTCACCTCGAAATCCGCTCCCCGCGTGTTGTCCATCATTGGATACGCCAAATCGCCCATCCGCGACGTGAAGCTCATCAACTGCACGTTCTCAGGCGTCGAAGGAGACGACCGAATTCAGCACGTCGAAGGATTGCAGCGCCTCAACGTGAAGATTGACCGGAAATAGGAATACCCGCTGCCTAACCGTTACCCTGACCCTATGACTCCCCAAGCCCCGTCGGACCGGCCGAGCAACTATCGGTGGGTGATCTGTGCGCTCCTGTTTTTCGCCACGACGATCAACTACATGGATCGACAGGTCCTGTCGCTCACGTGGAAGGATTTCATCTCCCCCGAGTTTCACTGGACCGACAACGACTACGGAACGATCACCGGCCTGTTTTCCATCTTCTACGCCGCGAGCATGCTGTTCGCCGGGCGTTTCGTCGACTGGATGGACACGAAGCGAGGCTTCCTCTGGGCCATCGGCGTGTGGTCCGTCGGCGCCTGTATCCACGCCTACTGCGGCATCGCCAGCGCAGGGATGCTGACAAGCAACTGGATGGTGGGCTTCGCTCGGGCGCGCGAGATCATCGCTACCGTCGATACTGTGGCCAAGGTCTCCTCGGTCAGCGTAAGCCTGTTCATCTTCGCCCGGTTCGTTCTCGCGGTCGGCGAATCCGGCAATTTCCCGGCGGCGATCAAGGCCACGGCGGAGTATTTCCCGAAGAAGGACCGCGCGTTCTCAACGAGTATTTTCAACGCTGGCGCGACAGTGGGCGCCCTGGCCGCACCGGTGGTCATTCCTCCGATCGCGGCGTCCTGGGGCTGGGAGGCGTCGTTCATCATTATCGGCGCGCTCGGCTTCCTCTGGATGGGTTTCTGGGTGTTCATGTACAAGAAGCCCGAGCACCACCCAAAAGTGAATGCGGCCGAACTCGCCTACATTCAGCAGGACCACGTTTCCGAGCCCGATCTGCACGCTGCAGCCACCCGGAACGGTCACAAGATGTCCTTCATCGCCTGCCTGAAATACCGCCAAACGTGGGCGTTCGCGGTCGGCAAGTTCATGACCGATGGCGTGTGGTGGTTCTACCTCTTCTGGACTCCCGCCTATCTCAGCTCCGTCTACGGCATCAAGTCCTCGGATACCGTGGGCCAGGCGGCCGTTTTCGTGCTCTACCTGATCACGCTTCTCTCGATCATCGGCGGCTGGCTGCCTTCATTCTTCGTCACCAAGAAAGGCATGAACCCCTACGCCGGCCGAATGCGCGCCATGCTGATCTTCGCGTTTTTCCCGTTGCTGGCGCTGCTCGCACAGCCGCTCGGCCATTTCACCTTCTGGCTTCCGATCATCATCATCGGCATTGCCGGCGCCGCACATCAGGCTTGGTCGGCGAACATTTTTTCGACCATCGGCGACATGTTTCCCAAAAAAGCGATCGCCACCGTCACCGGCATCGGCGGCATGGCGGGCGGCGTCGGTTCCTTCGTGATCAACAAGGGCGCCGGCGCGCTGTTCGATCACGCCGCCTCCACCAACATGGTCGTGCTGAATTTCCACGGACGAGAAGCAGGATACTTCATCATCTTCTGCATTTGCGCCGTCGCTTACTTGATCGGGTGGATCATCATGAAGGCGCTCGTTCCGCACTATAAGCCGATCACCGACCTCTGAGCGCCCCTCGGCCCCAGGGCCCGGATGCGCTTCCTTTCGGCCCCGCCGCTCAGGCGGGGCTTTTCATTCCTCTGCTTGCCTTGGGCGCCGGCTTGACAGCCCCCAAAACCGTCCGTTAAGCCACCAACCTTTAATCACTCAACGAGCCCCCTCTCTGCCATGCCCGCAGCCAACGACATCCGCAAAGGCCAAGTCATCAAATTCAACGGCGAGCCGCACCTCGTCATGGAGACCCAGCATCGCACGCCGGGAAACCTTCGCGCCTTCGTGCAGATGAAGATGCGTAATCTGCGGTACGGCAAATCGCTCGACCAGCGCTTCAATTCGACGGACACCGTCGAGGTGCTCAACACCGACAAGCGTACGCTCGAGTTCAGCTACGCCGATCGCGACACCTACGCCTTCATCGATCCCGAGAGCTATGAGACGATCGAACTCGGCGCGAATTTGATCGGCGACGCGAAGAACTACCTGACGGCGAACGGCAAGGTTGAAGTCCTTTTCGTCGACGAGAAGGCGATTACGATCGATCTCCCCTCCGCCGTAACGCTGAAAATCGTCGAGAGCGCCGAGGGCATCAAGGGCGACACTGCCAGCAACGTCCAAAAGCCGGCCAAGCTCGAGACCGGCCTCGTGATCAACGTCCCGCTCTTCGTCAAGGAAGGCGAACTCGTCCGCGTCAGCACCGCGGACGGCAGCTATCTCGGCCGCGCCTGAACGGCGTCCCCCAAGACCTTCTCTTCCAGAGCCCGCTCGCCAGAGCGGGCTTTTTTTGTCCCACCGCCGGCGCAGGTGGAGGCCGTGCGCCCTCGCACGTCGGCACTTCGTACCCAAGGCGCCACTACGGCAGCTTGAATTCCACCATCACCGGACGGTGATCGGAAAGCCACGAGCGGACGACGAGGCAGTAGACTTCGACGCAGCCCGGGGGCAAAAACACAAAATCCAGCGTGCGCTGCGGCAACGGCGAAGGAAACGTCCGCGCCCGCTGCGGATGGAGCGTGTAGTGGCCGTGAAGCGAGAAATATCCCATCAGCGACTTCGTCGCGTCGTCCGTGTGCGATGGGTTGTTCATGTCGCCGCAGACGATGGGGGACGTCAGCCACACGGTTCTGCGGTGCAGCTGCTTGTGCGTCAGGTACTCCATCACCTTCTCCACCTGGCGGAAGCGGTGCGCACGCGACCGGTAGTGAAGGTGCATGTTGACGATCGGGAGCCGGCGTCCGTGAAAATCGATTTCGGCGAACAGGAACCCCTTTTCCCCAACGCGCTTGCGCCCGAAGACGACCGTTTCGGAATCCGCGATCGGATGGCGCGATAGGATGGCATTCCCATAGTTCAGCTTCAGGAGCCCTTCGCGGCGATTGTTGATGCCGAACACGGTGTACGGAAACCCTGCGAAATCGGCGAGAAACTGCAGTTGGTCGAAGCTGCCCGCCCAGGAGGAGTTTTCATCGATTTCCTGCAGGGCCACCACGTCGGGCTTCAGATCGCTCAGCAGCTTGGCGATTTTCAGCAGATTCGACCGAATCTTCCGGCGAGACGTGAGTCCCTGGATCGGCTGGAGCCCGCGTCCGTGTGCTATGTTGTAAGTCACTACCCGGAGCCGCTGCATGGAAGAAAAAGCTCCGCCAAAACCCGGACTTCGCAACGGGAAAATCCCCCCGCCCGCAAGCCGATCTGTCAACATCATCACGGGATCGACAAGCCGCGCGTGCCCTGGCGAACTGAACCTTCTTCGCCAATGAACGCACGACCTCACGCGCTGCCCCAAACCTTGGGGCGACTGCCGAAACAGGCGCCTGAGATTATCCGCACCGTTCTGCTCGGTGCCGCCGCCGGCATCGTCCTCACTGCGTTTCATTGGGCCGTGCAGTGGATGGAAGCTCACGGCGTGCATCGTTTGGCCGGACAGGCGAAGTGGATCTTCATCGTCGGCACGTTCGCGCTGATCACCGTCGGCGCGCTGCTCGCAAGCATCGTTGTCGAAAAGCTCGCCCCCGAAGCGCACGGCGGCGGTGTCATGCCGACCAAAGTTGCTTTCTGGAAACGAGGCGGGGCGATGCAGTGGCGCGTGGCTCTGGCGAAACTCGTCGGTTCACTCCTGACGCTCGGCTGCGGCGTCAGCCTCGGGCCCGAGGGTCCAGCCGTTCAAATCGGCGCAGCCACTTCGTCGAGTTTGGCGCGTGGCCTCGGCCAAACGGGTGCACGGAGCTCGCGTTCCGCGTGTGCCGGAGGCGCCGCTGCCGGAATAGCGGCGGCGTTTGGCGCTCCCATCTCCGCGGTGGCTTTCGTTCTCGAGGAAATCATCGGGGATCTCAGCAGCCGGCTGCTGGGCCGCGTTATTCTCATGGCGGTGACTTCTTCGCTCATCGCCCGCGCGGTCCTCGGAGCCCACGCTTCGTTCGGCGGACTTCAGATTTCGTCGCCCACTCTCTGGGGATGGCTTCTGGTCGCGCCGGTTGCCGCCGCTGCTTCGCTCTCGGGCGTGGCATTCGGGAATCTCGCGCTCTCCATCCGTTCCCGGGGGAAACGTTTCACGGCTGTTCCGCGGTGGTTACAACCCGTCTTCGGAGCTTGGACAACCTGGGCCATCGGCGTCGCGGCGTTTCTCTGGACAGGCCACGACGGGGTATTCGGAACCGGCTACACAGACCTGACGGCCGCGTTGGCCGGACATCTGACAATGGAAGAAACGGCCGTGCTCCTCGCTGGAAAAATCGTCGCGACGGCGGCTGCGGTTGGCGTGGCGAGTTGCGGCGGAGTATTCGCCCCGAGTCTCTTCATCGGGGGCATGTGCGGGGCGCTGATGGGCGCAGTGGTGAAACACTTCCTTCCGACCGGAGAAGCCGACTTGATTCTCTGGGTGGCGGCGGGAATGGCGGCGAGTCTGGGCGCGGTCATCCGCACGCCTTTCACCGTCGTGCTTCTTCTCTTCGAGCTCACCGGACAATACCTCTTCGTTCCCGCCCTGATGTTGGCGTCGGCCATTAGCGTGGCCGTGAGCCACCTTTTCAACCACCACGGCATCTACGAGGAGCAGCTCGTTCAGGACGGCTACGACCCGGAGAGTTTTCTTCCGGTACGGAATCCCCGACGCTGGGGCGAACGCCCCATCGGCTCCTTCATCCAGCCGGTCGGCAAGGGCACGGCGGAAGGCACTCCTTCCGCGGAGAACTCCTCAGCAGCGCGCGATGAATCCGGAGCCTGGACCATCCGACGCGGAAACGAACGGGTCTGCGTGCCGTCGTTTCCGGCGGACCTGCCCGTGCGAGCCGTGCTCGGCCTCCTTCTCCAAGCCGAAGCGGACGAGGCCGTCGTTTTCGACCGCTCCACCGGTGCCTTTGAGGGTGTCGTGACCCTCCGCGAACTGGCGAAAGCTCAAACAGCCCTCCTGGAGCAAGAGTAAGAGCCAGGTCCCGTGCCTCCGTCCGATCAGGTCCTCAACAGCCCGATCTAGACGCAAAAAAGTTCCGAATGAACAGGGATTGACAGACCCCAGGCGGCCCGTGAAATTGCGCGACTCTTCACGGCGGCCATAGCTCAGCTGGTTAGAGCACAAGATTGTGGATCTTGGGGTCGCGGGTTCGAACCCCGTTGGCCGCCCCATTTTGTTCCCTGGCGGGAGGGAATCGGTAACTTCGAAATCGCGAGTTCGTCGGGGTGAGAACCCGCCACGCGGGTTCGGGATCTACACCAAAGTTTGGGGACAGCCGTCTTTTGATGGTTTGGTTTTGGGAGGTGACTAGCCGCACTGAGCGAGGAGGATCTACACCAAAGTTTGGGGACACCCGTCTTTTGATCGCAAGTTCGTCGGGGTGAGAACCCGCCACGCGGGTTCGACGGAGCGAGCATCGGCGAGCGGAGATGGGACTCTCTGCAGCGCGTAGCGCGGAAGAGAGATCCTGCGCAGCAGGACGAGGACCGCAGGTCCGAAGCCAACCCCGACGCGGGTTCGACGGAGGGCGAGAAACATTCGACCGTCGAATTCACGGCGTGGCCTGGCGGATTTCTTCGGCGAAGTCGGCCAGTTCGACGGCGGGAATCTCCGAAACAGCGAGGAAATTGAACGAACCGTCTGTCCAGGAGACGACGTTGTAGCCGTCGCGCTCTCGCGTAACCGGCGGCGCCGCTTCGCGACGGGCGGGCCAGATGAAGAGGTTGATCGCATGCTGCCGCCGACGGTAGACGAGCGCCGCCGCATCTTGTCCGGCCACGCGCTCGAGCCGACCGCCGACGAGCGGGAAACCCACTCCGGCGAGGTCCGTCACGGGCGGCGAAAACGCGAGCTTGCCGGCGAACCATGGCTTCACCGTGTGCTGATCGGTCGAAGCCACGTCCATGAGATGGTTGGCCTGGAGTGAGCGCACGTGGTCGCTGACCGCCTCGTCCACCAGCGCCTGGGTCCGCACCCGACTGCCGCCCCACGTGTAGCCGACGAACAGAGCCATCGCCAAAGACGCGGCGAGTCCAGTGACACGCCAGAGTGGAAAGACGTCCGCGCGTTTTGACTGGGATGCAGACGTACGAACGGGCGCACCTTCGTTTCGGAGGGCCGAACGCACTTTCTCCGCGAGTGCGGGTGGCGCCGTGAAACGCGGCAGCGCGGTCTGCAGGGCCGTGCGGCGTGCGTGGATACCTTCGACGGCCCGCGCACAAAGAGGGCACCTTCCGAGGTGTTCCTCCACCGCGAGTTGGTGGGCAACATCCAATTCACCGTCGGTCGCGGCCTCGAGCAGCCGCCGGATTTCGTTACAGTCCATGAGTCGTCTCCTTGCGTGCGAGCGCCTGCAGCTCCGTCTGCAACTTCCGCCGAGCGCGGGCCAATCGCGACATGACGGTGCCGATGGGAATGTCGCTCACCAGGGCGATTTCGCGATATGCGAGCCCTTCGATTTCGTGCAGCACGATGACTTCGCGGAATTCGGGTGCGAGTTTGTCGAGTGCGAGTTGCAGCTGGGCCGCTTTGGTTTCACGCCACACAAGCGCGTTGACCTCGCCCGGATCGAACGTGCTGCCGTGGAGATCGTCCTCAAACACTTCCCGCACGACGGAAGGATGATTCCGGCGCAACTGGGTAAAGCAGACATTGCGCACGATCGTAAGAAGCCAGGCCCGGCCGTCACCGCCGCGAAAGCGACCGAACGCCCGATATGCCCTTAGGAATGCTTCCTGCACCGCGTCCTCCGCGTCCTGCTCGTGACGGAGCAGCCAGCGCGCGAGATTATAGGCGGCATCCAGATGAGGCAGCATGGCTTGCTCGAAAGACGGCGGCTCGTTGGGCACGGAGGCTTCCATCTCGAATGATACGCGGGGCGACGCGGATTTATTCCCGGCAAAGCGGAAAAACCGTCGGGGGGAGGAACGGCGGAATAATCGGGGGGATGCTCGCGTACTCAACGGCAAAGGGCACGTGTCGCGCCCTCCCACCACCCCGTCACATGAACAACCACATCATCCACGATCCCAGCAACGACGGCATCGACCGGCGCGGTTTTCTCACCTGCATGGCTTGGGCCGGCACCGGCGTGCTTTGGACGCTTGCTGGCGGCGTGCTCAGCTCCCGCGCGCTGGGTCAGGTTTCCACCAGCGCTGCCAACCTGCCAGCGGCGCCTGGCACTTTGCACTTCGTGCAGATCAGCGACAGTCACATCGGTTTCAACAAGGCCGCGAACACCGACGTCGCGGGTACCTTTCGCGAGACGATCGCCCGGATCAACGCGCTGCCCACGGCGCCTGAGTTCCTGTTGCACACGGGAGACCTTACTCATCTCGCCGAGGCGGAGGAATTCGACACGCTCGAGCAGCTCTTGCAGGGCTGCCGCACCAAGCAGGTGTTCTACGTGCCGGGCGAACACGACATTCTGAACGACGACGGCGCGCAGTATCGCGAGAGATTCGGCAAGGGCACACGCGGCTCGGGCTGGTTCAGCTTCGATCAAAAAGGCGTGCACTTCGTCGGACTCGTAAACGTGCAGGGCGTAAGCGACGGCGGGCTGGGCGTGCTGGGCACAGAGCAACTCGACTGGTTGCAGAAGGACCTCTCACCGCTGTCCGCCGACACGCCCGTCGTGATCTTCGCGCACGTCCCGCTCTGGACGGTGTATCCAAAATGGGGATGGGGCACGGACGACGGCGCGAAGGCTCTCTCTCTGCTCAAGCGCTTTGGCTCCGTCACCGTCCTCAACGGCCACATCCATCAGGCTCTGCAAAAAGTGGAGGGCAATATCACGTTCCACACCGCCCGATCGACGGCGTTCCCGCAACCGGCCCCGGGAAGCGCGCCGAAACCGGGTCCGATGACCGTGGACGCTCCGCGGCTGAAATCTTTCCTGGGACTGACCAGCGTGTCGTATGTGGAGAATCATCCCACGCTGGCGGTCGTCGATTCGACGCTCGCGACGGGAGGGTGAACCCATGGATCAGACGCTGTGGAGCAAAGCACATGGTGCAGCCACGCATTTTCCGATCGCGCTCGTGGCCTGCTCGGCCGCGCTTGACACCGTCGGGTGGTTCCGAGCGGGACGACCGTTCGCCGGCGACCTGCATGCCGTCGGGTATTGGACGATTCTATTTGGAGCGGCGGGGAGCGTTCCAGCGGTGATTTCAGGAGTGCTGATGACCAAGGGCAGCGTGCTCGGCCACGGCCTGCTGCGCCTTCACCACCTGTTCGTCTGGCCCGCATTCGGGCTGTTGATCGCGATCGCTACGTGGCGGGCGCTCGTCGGCCGGCATCCCGCGCGTCGCCTGTTGGCCGGTTACCTTTGTGGCGTCGCCGCTATGCTGACGCTGCTGATCATCGCCGCGTATTGGGGTGGAGAACTGTTGCTTGCGACCGCAATCGAGCCGGGGCCATGACGTCCCGTTCCGCCACCTCGATCGCGCTGCTGGCTGGGCTCCTTGCGGTCTCCTCCGCGCTGGGCGGCGCGCATTTGGTCCGGCAACACGCGATGCACGCGTCGCACCAAACGCCGACCCCCGAACGGTGGCTCGAGCCCGTGACATCAACCTCGCCGCAACGCGTCGCCCAAGGCCGAAAGACGTTTCTCCAGAGATGCGCCCATTGCCACGGCGTCGACGCCCGCGGCGATGAAGGGCCAGATCTGCACGATCTTCAGGTCAGCGACCGCTACATCGCGAACACCGTCCTCCGCGGCATTCCTCACGAAATGCCCTCGTTCGCGCGGAAGCTGCAGGGCGATGATATCGCCGCCCTCACCGCGTACCTGCGTTCACTCGAGCACGAAGCGGACCGCAGCGATCCGTGAAACCACGCGGCTGGACAGGCCCGATCAACTGTCGCGTCGGATGAAGGTCCCGCGGAGCGAGTTCGACGGAGGGGAATCGTGAGCTGAGGGCGGATTAAGCGCAGCGGAGCGACTGAGTCCTCGGCTCCGGCGAGAATAGAATCCGTCATTCCACGCGCGGCATCCATTAGGCGCGCTCACCCACTCTGCTCCGCCGCTTATTACGTCAATCCGGCTGCGATGGGTGTTCCCATATGCGCCTATAGTCATATGCGTAGTATTACTACCCCATCCAAGCCATACCTCGACTTGGGAACAACCAGGTCGGACGGCATCGGGCACTCATCCTCACCCCAATGAAACTACCCCGGTTCGAGGCTGCAGTCAGACACGCGGCGGCAACGCTCGCTCTCCTCGCCCTGTCGCACCAGCTCCGCGCGACCAACGGAATGAACATGGAGGGCTACGGCCCTGTTGCGACCGCGCTGGGCGGCGCCTCGATGGCCTACGACAACGGCACCGCTGGCGTGATCAACAATCCCGCGACGCTCTCGCTCATGCCGTCCGCCGACCGACTCGACCTCGCACTGGGCGTACTCGGCCCACAAATCACGGCTGCCGCCCCTAACGGCGCTTCGGCCAAATCCCAGTCGACGACGTTTTTCATGCCGGCCTTTGGTTACGCCAGAAAGGCGGGGAACATCGTCTACGGTCTGGGAGTGTTCGGTCAGGGCGGGATGGGTTGCGAATACGACAAGGATACATGGCGCGGGCTCGGCTTCGGGCTGGAGAACCGCACGGAAGTCTCGGTCGGCCGCGTCATTCTTCCCGTTTCTTACCGGGTCAACGACCAGCTAAGCGTCGCCGCGACGCTCGACTACGTCTGGGCCGGAATGGATCTCAAGATGGCGATGTCCGGAGCGCAGTTTACCGATCTGCTCAGCACGCATCAAATCGGCCAGGCATCGGGGAGTATCGTGCAGAGCTTCGGCCAGATCATGGCGTCGATGCCGGCCGGTACTTCGGTCGACTACGCCTACTTCGACTTTTCCAACAGCTCCGACTTCACCGGGGAAGCCAGCGGGAAAGGTTATGCCGGCAAGGTCGGCATCGTCTACACTCCTCAGCCGGGGCTCGCCTTTGGCCTGACGTACCATTCGAAGACGCGGCTCGACGATCTCGAGGCACCGGGCAACAGCATCCGTTTCCAGATGAATGTCCCCGGCATGGGCCGCGTTCCGCAGACGCTCGCGGGCGACATCACGGTGCGAGACTTCGAATGGCCGGCGATGCTCGGCGGCGGAGTCGCCTGGCAGCCCAACGACCGGTGGCTGCTCGTCGCCGACATTCGCAGGGTGTTCTGGGCCGACGTGATGAAGAACTTCAACCTCGCGTTTGTCGCCTCAAGCGCCACCGCGAACGGTCCTTTTGCCGGCCAACGGCTCGATGCACAACTCTACCAGAACTGGGACGATCAGACCGTCATCCAGGTTGGCGCCGCATACCGCCTGAGCGGTAACCTGACGGTTCGCGCCGGTTTCAATCACGGCAACGATCCCATCCCGGACCGCTACCTCAACTGCCTCTTTCCCGCCACGGTGGAGACTCATCTCACGATCGGCTGCGGATACGCGCTCGGCGAACACGGAAGCATCGAGTTCTCCTATACACACGGTTTCGAGCACAGCGTCACCAACGGAGGCGGCGTCCGCGTCAGCCACTCTCAAAACAATGCCCAGCTGATGTACGCGCTGCGGTTCTAGCCGGAGCACAGGCCCGCCGCTCAACTCACCGACCATGCCCGATCTTTCCCGACGCCGCTTTCTCCGAATCTCCGCCGCCTCGGTGCTCGCGGCCGGCCTCGCGGGCCGTGCGACTTCGGCGTTCGCGGGTTGGAGCGAAGGCTCAGCCGCCGCCAAGGGCGGCGTGCGCACCGTACCGACTTTCTGCGACATTTGTTTCTGGAAATGCGGCGCGATCGCTCATGTCCGGGACGGCAAGCTCTGGAAGATCGAAGGCAATCCCGAGGATCCGCTCAGCCGCGGCCGGCTTTGTCCTCGCGGCACGGGCGGAGTAGGCGCGCACTCCGATCCCGATCGTCTCCGGACTCCGCTGATCCGCGTCTCCGAACGCGGCCAGGACAAATGGAAGTCCGTAACCTGGGAGGAGGCACTTGAGTATCTCGCCTCGCGGATGGCGAAGATCAAAGCGGACTACGGGCCGGAATCGATGGCACTCTTCAGCCACGGAATCGGCGGCACCTTTCTCCGGCACCTCATGAAGGCCTACGGCACGCCCAACATCGCGGCGCCTTCTTTCGCGCAGTGCCGTGGGCCGCGCGACGTCGGGTTCCGCCTCACCTTTGGCGACGACATCGGCTCTCCGGAGCGCACCGACATCGCGAACACGGAGTGCCTGGTGCTGATCGGCTCGCATCTCGGCGAAAACATGCACAACACGCAGGTGCAGGAATTCGCCGAAGCGGTCGGTCGCGGAGCGACGATCATCGTCGCCGATCCCCGCTTCTCGGTGGCCGCCAGCAAGGCGAAACACTATCTGCCGATCAAACCAGGGACCGATCTTGCGCTGTTGCTCGCGTGGATGCAGGTGATCGTCACGGAAAAGCTCTACGACGCGGATTATGTCGCGAAATACGGCTTCGGCTTCGACGCATTCGCCGCATCGCTGACCGGCTACACGCCCGAGTGGGCATTCACCGAAACGGGAATCGATCCCGAGACGATCCGGACTACGGCCAGGGAAATGGCCAAACACCGTCCCGCGACGCTCGTCCATCCGGGGCGGCACACGAACTGGTACGGCGACGACACGCAGCGGAGCCGTGCCGTGGCTCTGCTCAACGCTCTCCTGGGAAGCTGGGGGCGCAAAGGTGGGTTCTACCAGCCATCGAGCATGGACGTGCCGGCATACCCATGTCCCGACTACCCGAAGCCCGCCCGTCCCAAGCTCGACAATCCAGGCAAGCGGTATCCGTTCGCCCACGAGGGCCTCACGACGGGCATCCGCGAGGCAACCATCACGGGAAAACCCTACCCGATAAAGGGCTGGATGGTGTATGCCACCAACCTGATTAGCGCGCTTCCGAACGAAGCCGAAACGATTCGCGCCATCCAGGCGCTCGATTTGCTCGTGGTGGTCGACGTCGCTCCAAGCGAGATCGCGGGCTGGGCCGACGTCGTTCTGCCCGAATCCGTGTATTTGGAAAGGTATGACGAACTCAACCCGGAGCTCTTCCGGGATCCCTTCATTGCCCTTCGCCAACCGGTGGTCGACGCCCCCGACGACCAGAAGCCCAACTGGTGGATCGCCAAACGGCTGGCGGAGAAGCTCGGCCTGGATACGTACTTCCCCTGGAGCAATATCGAAAGCTACCTCGATACCCGGCTGAAGGGCGCCGGCTACAGCCTGGCCGAATTGAAGCGACGCGGCATCGTCCGCGGACCGCGCCAGCCGCTCTATTTCGAAGATGGAGCGTCCGCGGAGTTTGAAACTCCCTCCCGAAAGATAGAATTCTACTCCACCCAGCTCGAGAAGGCCGGTTTCGATCCTGTCCCGCGGTACACTCCGCCCGAGGGCGGCCCAGCGGGATCGTTCCGACTGCTTTTCGGCCGCGCGCCGATGCACACCTTTGGTCGAACGCAGACGAATCGCCTGCTTTCCGACTTGATGGACGAAAACGCTGTCTGGCTCAACGCGACCGCCGCGCTCCGGCTGGGCCTCAAGACGGGCGACTACGTGCGGCTCAAGAACCAGGACGGCGCGGTGAGCGAGCGCGTGCAGGTCAAGGCGACGCAGCGGATCCGACCCGATTGCGTGTACCTCGTGCATGGTTTCGGCCACACCGCCAAGGGTCTCCGCCGCGCTTACCGCAAAGGCGCGAGCGACTCCGGCCTGATCACTCGCTACAAGACGGATCCGCTGATGGGCGGAACAGGAATGAACGTGAACTTCGTCACCCTCGAACCCGTGGAGGGCGCCTGATCATGTCCCGCTACGCCATGGTGATCGATACCCGCCGCTGCGTCGGCTGCATGGATTGCGTCGTCGCCTGCAAGACGGAAAACGACGTCCCGGAGGGTTACTGCCGGGATTGGATCGCCGAGACCGTCCACGGGGAGTTTCCGACGCTGCAGATGGAAATCCGGTCGGAGCGCTGCAACCACTGCGCCGAACCACCCTGCGTCGACTGCTGCCCCACGGGCGCCAGCCACGTCCACGAGCGAGGCGGCGTCGTCCTTGTCACTCGCGACAAATGCATCGGCTGCAAGGCCTGCCTTGCCGCGTGCCCTTACGATGCCCGCTTCATCCATCCCGAGGGCTATGCCGACAAATGCACCTTCTGTATTCACCGGGTGGAACAAGGACTGGCCCCCGCCTGCGTCTCCGTCTGTCCGACGCACTGCATGCATTTCGGCGACCTGGACGATCCGCAGAGCGAAGTAAGCAGGCTGCTCGCCTCGCGCGCCAACCACACGCTGCTGCCGGAAGCCGGCACCCGTCCACACGTCTTTTACCTCACCTGAACCAGGAGCGGACATGATCGAATCCACGATCCATCGCCACAACGCCGGCATCGATCCTGCCATGCATCTTTGGGGCTGGGAGATCCCGACATACCTGTTTCTCGGAGGACTTGTCGCCGGGCTGATGATCATCGCCGGCGTCAGGCTGGTCGCGATGCGGCCGCGCGAGCGGCAGGCGCTGGTCTGCTGCACGATCGGACCCTTGGTCGGTCTCGCGCTGCTCAGCCTCGGGATGCTGGCCCTTTTCCTCGACCTCGAGCACAAGTCCCACGTCTGGAGGCTGTATCTCACCTTCCGTCCAACATCGCCGATGTCCTGGGGCTCCTGGATTCTTCTTCTGGTCTATCCAGCCCTAGCCGCCAACGCCATCGCCCATCTTCCCGAAGCGATCCCGGCGCTGGCGAAACGTATCCCTGTTCTGGTGACGTGGAGCGACTTCATTCTGGGTCGTTCGCGGCTGGTCCTTGCGATCGGGTTCGTGAATATCGTCCTGGGAATCTCGCTCGGCATCTACACCGGGATTTTGTTGAGCACGATGGGCGCCAGGCCGCTTTGGAGCAGCGCGGTGCTGGGACCGTTGTTTCTATTCTCCGGGCTGTCCACCGCCGCGGCCCTGCTCCATGGAATCCTCGTGCTCACCCAACCCGCCGGGGAGCGCCCCGGATTCGCCGACTTTCTGCTCTCGGCGCTGGCCCGACTCTCCGAGTCCCGCCCCCTCGATCACAAGGTGGCCCCCACGCTCGCAGCGGCGGACAACAGCTTTCTCACCATCGAACTCGCCCTGCTCGGGTTGCTGCTCGTCGGCCATCTCACCTCCACGCAGGTTCACCGCCAAGCAGCCGCCCTGCTCCTTACGGGGCCGTACGCCGCAGTCTTCTGGGTCTTCGTCGTCGGGCTGGGAATTCTCGTTCCGCTGACGCTCCAAACGCTCGAACTCGGCCACCGGATCCGCCATACCCTCGCCCCCGCGCTCCTTGTCCTCGGCGGCGGGTTTGCACTCCGCGTCATCCTCGTCGCCGCCGGCCAGGCAAGCCACTGGGCGTCGGCCGCCAACTGACTTTCGCGCCATGACTGACTCCACTGTCCCGCCGCCCAGCCCCAAGCCGCATATGAACCCGTATTGGGCCGGCTTTGGTCTGGGCCTTGTTCTGCTCGCTTCTTACGTCGTGATGGGCCGCGGACTGGGTGCTTCCGGCGCCTTCACGACCGGGGTGGCCACCGCCGTCCACGCAATCGCCCCCGCTCACGCCGAAGCCAATGCGTTTTATCAGGAGTACCTGGGCGACGGCACCAGCAGCCCTCTCAAGGACTGGCTCGTCTTTGAAGTGCTCGGGGTGTTCGCCGGCGGTTTCCTCTCCGGGGTCCTGGGCAACCGGCTCAAGTTCACCATCGAGAAAGGTCCGCGGATCGGAATCGTCGCCCGCCTCCTCATGGCCGCGGTGGGGGGCGCGCTGATGGGCATCGGCGCAAAACTGGCCCTGGGCTGCACCAGCGGCCAGGCGCTCACCGGCGGGGCGGCGCTCAACGTCGGCAGCTGGGCCTTCATGATGTGCGTCTTCGGCGGAGCGTACGGACTCGCGTGGTTCCTGCGGAGGGCCTGGCTATGATGGCTCCATTTTTCAAATACGGTCTCTTCGGGGATGAGTTCTCACTCATCGTCGCCTTCGTCACCGGCGTCGGGATGGGTTTCTTTCTCGAACGCGCCGGTTTCGGCAATGCGCGCCTGCTCGCGGCGCAGTTCTATTTCCGCGACCTTCGCGTGCTGAAGGTTATGTTCACCGCGATTGTGACCGCGATGGTCGGTCTGTACGTGCTGGGGGGATTCGGGCTGATGGACCTGTCGTTGATCTATCTCACTCCGACATTCCTCGCTCCCCAGATCGTCGGCGGGATCATTCTCGGCATTGGGTTCATCATCGGCGGCTATTGTCCCGGCACGTCCTGTGTCTCGGCCGTTACGGGTCGGATCGACGGCATGGTTTACGTGGCAGGCATGATCGGAGGACTGCTCGGCTTTGCCGAAGTTTACCCGTCGATCGAACGCTTCGCGAGAAGCACGGGCATGGGGAAAATTACGCTGCCACAGTTGTTCGACGTCCCGTACGGGCTGCTGGTTTTCGCCGTCGTGTTGATGGCTCTGGGCGCCTTTGTCGCCGCGGAATGGGCGGAAAAGAAGCTCGGTGGAAAAGTACCCGCTGCAGGGTCGCTGCTGGAGCCGACGCTCCGCGTGACGCCGGTGCGCGCCTTCGCCGTGAGCCTGGTCGCTCTTGGAGCATTCGCCGCGATCGGCGGCAGTCCCTACCGAAGTCCGGTTGGAAAGGTCGACGTGCGCGAACTCGCGCTCGAGGCCGGCACGAAGACGGATCACGTGTCGGCGCCCGATCTCGCCGACTGGATCATCGAGGGCCGAAACGATTTCATCCTCGTCGATGTGCGGGAGGCCAAAGATTTCGCCGAGTATCACATCCCGGGCGCCATCAACGTCCCGCTTGCCTCGCTCTCCGGAGATTTCGCCGACCGCAACGAGCGCATTGTCTTCTACAGCGATGGCGGGATTCACGCCGCCCAAGCGTGGCTGCTTCTTCGGTCGCTCGGTTATCGCGGCGTATACCTGCTTTTCGGCGGGTTGGAGGAATGGAAGGACTCGGTGCTTTTTCCCACGGCTCCAGCGGCAGCAGCTTCGGCTTCTGAGCAGATCGCCTTCGCGAAACGTGCAGCCGTATCCAAATACTTCGGCGGCGCCGTCCAGGGTGCATCGGCGTCCCCGGGCCCAGCAGTGCCCACTGCGCCCAAGCTGACGCCTGCCGTCCCGACCGACGCGCCCGCCTCTCCTCCCCCCGCCGCCGCGAAAAAGAAGAAGAAAGAAGGATGCTAGGGGCGAGCCCCTGCATGGCCGGTCCAGCGCCCAGCGCAATCCATCGATTGCCAGTCTGAGCGAGGACGTACGAGATGCGGCACTGGTCCTGCTTTTTGACAGCTCTGCGAACCTCATCACCTTTCAAGCCATAGCCACGTCTTCGAGCCCTTCGGTCTGCCGGGTCCCCGCCCAATGACCGTCCGGCCGAAAGGGTGCGACTGGAAACGATCGCGCCTCCCGTTTGGAAAGAAGACACCCATGAACTTATCGACGGACGCGACCCAGCCGCCCTATTTCGGAGCCCCCGCCTTCAGGCCGGCGAAACGCTCCTTCGTCAGTGATCCCCGATCCGCCTCCCGCGCGCAAATCGAGCATCTTTTCGTGTCGCCGGGACACAACTACTTCGGGCGCCACGGCTTCCCTGCTGGCGAACACCCTCTCGTCGAAGTCGAAGAGATCAGCTGCGTGGCAGGTCGCGGGATCGAGGGGGACCGCTTTTTCGATTACCGCAGCGGATACAAGGGCCAGATCACGTTTTTTTCCGCGGAGGTCTTCGAGGCGCTTTCCCGCGAGCTCGGTTTGCATTCAGCCCACCCCTCCGCCACGCGACGAAACGTCATCACGCGCGGAATCGACCTCAACGCGCTCATCGGCGTCGAGTTCGAGATTCAGGGCGTGCGGTTTGCCGGGACGGAGGAATGCCGACCGTGTTACTGGATGGACCGAGCGCTCGGCCCCGGTGCCGAAGAGCGGATGAAGGGCCGAGGGGGCCTTCGTGCGCAAATCCTCACCGGCGGCATTCTCCGGCGCCTTCCCGCCGCACAGCGCCAGGCGATCCGCAAATAAAAGCATGCGCAGGGAGCCCGCGGGAGCGTATTCTGCGACCGTGGGCTTTGATGCACTCGTTCTCGCCGGTGGCCAATCGTCCCGAATGGGGCGCGACAAGGCCTGGATTGAAGTCGAGGGAACACCGCTTCTCGCGCGACAGCTCGCACTGCTCCGCACGGTCGGCGCCAATGAAGTCTTCATTTCCGGGCGTTCGGGCGTCGACTATCGAACCTTTGGGTATCCGGTAATTGAAGACGCCTACCCGGACGCAGGCCCCCTCGCCGGAATCGAGCGCGGCCTCGCTCGCACCGAAAACCGCCAGCTGCTGGTGCTCGCGGTGGATCTTCCCCGCATGACAGCGTTGTACCTCGACGCGCTCGTCCGCCGCGGTTCGCCCGAGCGCGGAGTGGTTCCCTGCATCAACGGGAAACTGGAGCCGCTCGTCGCGCTGTATCCGAAAGGGGCTCATCCAATCGCCGCACGAGCCCTGGCTGAGCATGCGTACTCTGTTCAACAGTTCGCCCACGCGTGTCGCCTGGAAAGCCTGGTCGAATTCATGGACGTGCCTGCCGCAGACCAGAGGGTGTTTTTGAACTTCAACACTCCCGGCGACCTCTGAGGCTTCACGTACCCAGAGACAGTACGGGGCGGTGCGATGCGTCTCTCCCCCTGGGTCGGCCGTCCGACGCCGCCGCGGCCTCGCCCCACACGCCAACGCCCCTGGCTACCATTTCGTCGCGGTATCGGCCGCTCCAAGCACCGGCCGGCTGCGACAAATCTCGGGAAGCTCGGACAAAAGATCTTTCAGTTTCGCGAATTCCGCCGGTTTCAAAACGAACGCACAGCACCCGGCCGCCAACGCAGCTCTGACCTCAGGCTCGTAATCGGTGCTGCTCATCGCGACCAAGTGCATCGGCGGGACGCGCGGATCCGTGCGCAGGGTCCTGACGAACTCGACACCGTTCATGGCCGGCATTCTGAGGTCCGTCAGAACGATATTCGGCACGAAGCGCGGGACCTCTTCGTCGGCTCGCAGGATCAGTTCGTAGGCGTGCCGGGCGTCGTCGGCCGTGGCGATCCGCCAATACAGCCCGGTTCGCTCGGCCGTCAGTCGGAAGAGATTCAGCTGGTCGATGTCATCGTCGATTATCAGCAGGTTGGGCTTGGGCTCCAGGCAGGTCCTGACCATGGCCGAAGCTAACGCGAGATGCGCCGCGCCGAAATAGAGTGCCTTGCCACGCCTGCACGCGGAGTTTTCCCCTGAGAGGCCAAAGGGAAGCGAGGCCAATGGATTTGTACCTAGAAGCGGTCCGCCGACATCGGACTGTTCGAGTCCGCCGGCGTAGCAGCGAAAAATCTCAGTGGCATCGTGTAGTCTGCGCGACCGCTCTGCCGTCAATCCTCCGAACCGCAGCTCCGTCCGTGATCTCCTGGTCTGCCATGTCAGGCATGCAATCACAGGCGCAGCCTCACAATCCGCCGGAGCGGCCCCTCCACGAAATCCCAAATCATGAAAACCGCCGGGTTCACCCTGTCTCGCTGGGCAGTCGTCGCGCTGCTCGGTCTATTTGCCTCGCTGACCGGATCGCTCCGCGCCGAATCGACGGCGAAATCGCCCACCGCCGCTCCCGCCTCTGCCAGCCGGCATGCAACGCAATCGGGCGAGTCTGCCGCGTCGAAATCCAATCCCAGCGGCCCGGTGCCGGCGCCTGACCTCGCGAACAATCCGGCGCCGACGGCGAAGCCCCTGAACCCGGCCCTGCCCAGCATTTTCATCGCGGGAGACTCCACTGCGGCCAAAGGCAAAGGCGAGATCCAGCAAGGCTGGGGCGTGCCGTTTGCCGACTACTTCGATCCTGCCAAGGTGAACGTTGTAAACCGCGCTCGAGGCGGGCGCAGCGCCCGAACCTACATCACCGAGGGACTCTGGGACCAACTGCTCGCGGAAACAAAGGCGGGCGACGTCGTCCTCATCCAGTTCGGGCACAACGACGGCAGCCCCATCAACGCCGGGCGCGCTCGCGGCTCCTTGCCGGGCCTCGGCGAGGAGACGGAAACGATCGAAAACATCGTGACCAAGAAAACCGAGGTCGTGCACACCTTCGGCTGGTACTTGCGCAAGATGATCGCCGACGTGAAGGCGAAGAAAGCCACGCCGATTCTGCTCTCCCTCACGATTCGAAACATCTGGAGGGACGGCCGCCTGGAGCGGGGTGCAGGCGTTTTCCAGCAATGGACCCACGATACGGCGATCGCGACCGCCGTTCAGTATGTCGACCTCACCACCATCATGGCGGATCAGCTCGAGCCGATGGGCCAGGAGGCGCTCAAGGCGCTGTATCAGCAGGACCATACACACTTCAACGCCAGGGGCGCAGACATGCATGCGGCCGGGGTCGTCGCCGGCTTGAAGGGCCTCGACTGGAAAAAGCAACCCGGGCCCGTGAAGGGACTGCTCTCCGCGAAGGGCGAAGCCGTCGCTCCGGAGAGCACGGCGTGGTTGAAACTGCCCGTGCCGGCTCGTCCCGGCCTGCCCACTCTTTTCCTCGTTGGAGACTCCACCGTGCGCAACGGCGTGGGTGACGGAATCGACGGTCAATGGGGCTGGGGCGACTCGCTTCCTGCCTGCTTCGACCTAGCCAAGGTCAACATCGTCAACCGTGCCGTCGGTGGCACGAGTTCCCGAAGCTTTCGCAGCACAGGCTATTGGGATCGCGTGCTGAAGATGATGAAGCCCGGCGATTTCGTGATCATTCAGTTTGGCCATAACGACAATGGCGACCGCGGCGGTTTGCCGGGCATCGACGAGACCACGCAAACCCGAACCGACGAGAAGACGAAACAGACGGAGACCGTTCACACCTTCGGTTGGTACCTGCGGCAGTACATTTCGGATACGCGGGCAAAGGGCGCGACCCCGATCCTCTGCTCGCTCGTTCCGCGGAAGAAGTGGGCCGATGGGAAAATCGTCCGGAGCAAGGACACGCACGCCGGATGGGCCGAACAGGTCGCCAAGGCGGAAAACGCTCCTTTCCTCGACCTCAACGAACTTGTTGCACGCCGCTACGACGCTCTCGGACAGGAAAAGGTGAACGCTCTCTTCGCCGACGAACACACCCACACCACAAAAGCCGGAGCCAACCTAAACGCCGAAACCGTCGTGGATGCGCTCAGAGGCCTGCCCCAGGATCCGCTCGCACCGTACCTCAAAGCCGAGGCAAAATAGTCCCGAGGCCGCGCTGCTGCCTCGCATCACTCGATCAGGGTTCTATCGACGAGGCCTCGTTTTCGCGGGGACGAAACGGAAGCTTCTGCTCAATGGCAACGAATCGCCGATTCGTATCGACCATTGCTCCGGGGTCCGCGCAGACAGGGGCAAACGCCGGGGCGAGAATGCTTCGACCTCGGTCTCTCGGCAGCAACGGAAGCCCCGATGGCGACCCGCTTGGGCGTTCCTAGGCCGTCTCCGTTCGATGGGCGCGCGCCGTGAAGAACGAGCCGGGCACTGGATCGGATAGATCAGGTCGTGGGCGCATCGCGCGCGCGTCGACCGAGGGACGTCAATTTCGTTGGACCGGCGGCAGGGCGTCGGCAAGGTGCTCTCCGTCGAGTCATAGGCAGCGTCGCCAACCCGAGGTCCGTCGTTCCGTCCCACTCATGCTTTTCACTCTGAAGAAGCTCATCACGCTCCTCTTTCTGCCGCTGTCGTTCTCGATCCTCGTCGGCACCGCCGGCGCCGTGCTGATCTGGCGGAAGAAAACCGAGCGGATCGGCCGCTGGCTACTCGTCGCTTCAGCGCTCGTCCTGCTGGTCTTCTCGAACAAAGGCGTGGCAGTGCTGCTACTCAGTCCGCTCGAGCTCAGATACTCCGCGATCCGGGAAGCGCACTCGACCGACGAGCTCCCGGCCGAGCTGCAAGCTTGCCACGCCGTTGTCGTACTCGGCGGTGGCCATGCCGACTCGCCGAGCCTTTCACGGGTAAACCAGCTGAGCACGGCCGCGCTTGGGCGAACGGCGGAGGCGATCCGAATTTGGCGCCTGCTGCCGAACGCGAGCTACATCGTCTCCGGCCACCACATCAACGGACTCTCTCACGCGCAGGTGCTTGGAGAGGCTGCCATGTCGCTCGGCGTCCCCGCCGGTCGCATCGTGCGCTTGGACGAGCCACGAGACACAGAGGACGAGATCAACGAACTCGCGCGGCGCTACGGACATGTTCCGATCGCGATCGTGACTTCGGCCTGGCACATGCCCCGTGTGATGGAGTTGAGCCAGAACGTGGGGCTGCAGGTCGTCCCCTGCCCGTCGGACTACATGCTGAGACCCGATGCTGATCAGGGCTCGGGCCTCCTGTCCTGGGACATCGGAGCCCTCGAACGGTCCACGAAAGCCGTGCACGAATATCTCGGCCTGCTCTGGCTGAAGCTCCGCGGGAAATGACCGACCGCGACGCTCGAAGCGGCTGGCCGACGATGCTCCGTCTCACCTGACCATCGCGTCGGATGGGCAGCGCCGGCTCTTGAAAACGAAACCAGCTGGACCGGAGAATTACCTCCAGGCCAGCCGATGCGTATTCAAGAGTCGGATCAGCCTACTTGATCGCTTCGAGTTCTTCGGCCGCCCAGGGCTTCCGCTGGCCGACGGCCTTGCGGATCTCAGCGACCTTCTCGGGAGTGATCGGAGCGCCCGTGTTGCCCCACTCCTGGCGGACATAGGTGAGAATGTACGAGATTTTCTCGTCGGACCAACCGTAGCCCCCCGGACCGAAGGCCGGCATGGCATTGTTGTAGGTGTTGCCCTCGACCTTAACCGGACCGGAGAGGCCGTTCAGCAGAATGCGGATGACGCGATCCTCGGAGCCGTTAACCCATTCCGACTTCACCAGCGGCGGAAACACTCCCGGCACGCCTTGGCCGGTGGGCTGGTGGCAGGCTGCGCAAGTCATGAAGAGCTTTTTGCCCTCGGCAATCGGGTCGACCTTGACCGGAGCGGCGTTGGTCGCAGCCATGCTGGGGTCGTAGCGCTCGTCATAGGCGAGCGGATCGAAGCCGGCGCGATGGCGGACGATGTAGATGGCGCCGATGAAGATAATCGCCGAAACGAAACCGAGAACGAAGAGCGGCATCGGGGAGTACCCCTCGTGCGGCTCCGGCTTCTCGCGAGCGAGAATGGCGTGGACGTCCTGAATGCTTTCGTCGGACGCGCCGGCCTGCTCGATTCTCGTGTTATGTTCGCGTGGATCGGGGGTCTTCATTTCTTGCCCTCCGGATTGGCGGCTGGAGCGACATAGACGCGTCTCGCTTCGTCCGGATAGGTGTAGGTGTCTTTCAGACTGAGAAGATAAGTCACGAGCGACTCGGCGCGTTCGGTCGGAACGATTTCCCACCCGGCCTCCGGAGCGTAGGCGGGCGGCAAGCGCAGCGCCTTGGGAGACGGCTCACCGACGATCTTCCGCTTCTCGAAGAGGAACGCGAACGGCGGCATGTTCGAGCCAGCCGAAGTCAGCTGCGGATCGTAAAGGTGGAGGTAGTGCCATTCCGTCGAGGTCTGGCGCGCGCCGATGTTTCGGAGATCCGGGCCCGTGCGCATCGTGCCAAGCAGCACGCGCTGCTCGCGGATGTAGTCGCGCGCCACGCTCTGGCGGTCGCCCCAGCCGCGCAGGTCGTCCGCACCGTAGCCGGGCCGGCGGACCTGCTGGGTGTGGCAGTACATGCATCCAAGATCCTGGTACACGAGTTTGCCCTGCTGGGCCTGCCCGGAAATCGGCAGCGGGTATGCCTTGTTGTCGGACTGGTCGATGACCGGAGTCAGCTTACCGTAGGCGATCTGGTTGCTCAGGATGATCCCGGTCCAGGAGAACGCCACGGCGAAAAATGCGCCGAGGAAGAGTAGCGGAGCGCGGTTCATCGGGTAACAACCTCCATCTCGGGGGGATTGCGGAAGAGTGTGGGAGCCGTGACCTCAGCCGAGCGCGGCTTGAGCAGCATCCAGACGACGTTCACCGCGAAGGCCAGGTGGCCGACGAAGATGAGGATTCCGGACAGGCTGCGGGACACGAGATACTTGTTCATCACTCGCACCACCTCCAGGAAAGGCACCGGATCGGTGCCGGGTTGCAGGCCAAGGGTGTTGGCGAGCTTCGGCGTATTGAGCAGCAGGCCCTGATGGAAGCCGCCCACTGTGAGGACGAGCACCATGATCAGCGAGCCGACCGCCGTCGCCCAGAAGTGAACTGAGATCAGCGCGGCCGAAGGCCATTCCTTGAGGAGCAGGCGCGGGAGGATGTAGTAGATCGCGCCGAACATCACCATGGTGAAGAACGCGTACAAGCCGTGGTGCGCATGGGCGATGGTGTGCTGGGTGAAGTGGGTGATTTCGGCCCATCCGCGAAGCGACATGAACGAGCCGATCACGCTCACCAGCGTGTAGTTGACCGCGCCGAAAACGATGAAGCGGAGCGTCGGGCTGTAGCGCAGGGCGTTGAAGCTCCCGATCATCGTCATGTGGTGGTTGATACCGGTGACGACCACGGGAATCAGCATCATGATGCTGGCCGCGATGCCGGCTGTTTGAACCCATGCGGGCACCGGACCGCCGACCAAGTGATGTACGCCGGCCCAGTTGTAGAAAATGGCCAGCGACCAGAAGCCGAGGACAGACAGGTAATAGCTGTGAATCGGCTTACCGAGCACCTTCGGGAGGAAGTAGTAAACGGAAGCAAGGCCGATGGGCGTGAACCAAAGACCGAGCACGTTGTGGGCGAACCACCAGTTGACGAGCGCCTGGACCGTGCCGCGCGCCGGCGCCCAGATCGTCATGATCTGAGCCACGGAGTAGATCCAGGGGAACCAGAACAGCGCCGCCAGAATGTACCACTGCGAGACGTAGATATGGGGCGACTTGCCGAACCGGAACATGATCACGGCCCAGACTCCCATGAGGGCGTACGCCACGAACAGCAGCGGTGTCGCGTACGGCGGGATCTCCAGCCACTCGATGGAGGTGCTGTCGCCGGTGAGAATCCCGTAGATGCCGATCGTGACGCCGACATTCCAGAAGACGCCGGCTGTGAGCAGAAGAATGGGATGGCGGAGCAGGGACCGCGACAACCGGGCCATCAGCCAAATGATGACCAGGAACGAGGCATTGGATGCCCAGCCGTAGATCACGGCATTGAGGTGCGCGGTGCGCACACGCCCGAACGTGAGCCATTCGGCGTCGCCCAGGAACCCGGGGGTATGCATCTTGAACGACGCGATCAGCGCGAAGATCGTGCCGATCAGGATCCACCCCAGCGCGGAGCAGAGGAAGAACAACGCCGGGATCTTGGTGGACGCGTCGATTTCACTGAGCTCCGCGCGCTTCACCGCTTCGGATGAAGTCGCCGGGTTCAGAGACTCGGACAGGTTGGTACCAGAGGCCATGTAGATAGTTGGAGAGGAAGATCAGCCGAGTTTCCGGGCGTCCTTCTTTTTCTTCGCCTTCTTCGGAAAGAAATCGGTCGGGACACCCACAGGCTCGGTCTCATCGAAAATGGAGGCCGCGCCCTTCTCGAAATCGCGCAGCTGGCCGTGCTTCGACGACCAATACAGCCCGTACACCGCCGAGGCGGTGACCAGGAGGGCGAAAACGAAGGCAAAGGCGTAGAAGAACCACTCCATATTCAGTTATTTCTTCGCCTTCAGTTCCTCGATCGTGAGCTCCATCGCGCGTTCGGTCGGCAGCTGCACGGTGCCCTTTTGCTGGTCGATCCAGGCGTAGCTCGTCGCGACCTTCTGCTCCTTGGCACGAAGCTCAGTCAGAGCCTGGAGGCGCTCGGCGGGAGTCTTGGTGCCCTGTGGAATCGGCTCAGCCTGGTTCGGCAGGTAGGCGACGGTGAGAATGAGCACGAAGATGACGAAACCGCCGATGATGGCGGCTGCCGTCACCCAAACACTCGTTCTAGTGGGCGTGTTGCTCATGGTGCGTCAGGCTTTCTTCGATACGCGGATCGCGGATCGGGATGAGTTTCTCCTTGGGCAGGCTGCGGAGGTAGGACCAGACGCAGATGCCGCCCACTCCCACCACCGCGCTGATGGTCCACAGCAGGTTGATGCCGAAGAGCGGCTCGGCATTGCCGAGATCGTCCTTCAACGCGGGAAGGATGTTGTAGCAGAGGTCGAAGAAGATCACGCAGAGCACCCAGCAGGCGATGAAGCGAATGCGCGGCTGCACGATCTTGTTGCGGTAGGAAAGCAGGTAGAGGAACGGCACCACGAAATGGCCGAAAAGGATGATTATGATGCCGACGTACTTCCATTGGTTCGGCGAGCCGTCCGCGTTGATCTCGCGGATGTTGTACCAGAACGTTTCCTCGGGGACGTTGGCGTTCCAGATCAGGAAGTACTGCGAGAACGTCACGTACGCCCAGAAGATCGTGAACGCCAGCATCAGCTGGCCGATGGAGTGGAAATGGTTCGTGTTGAGAACCCCGTTGTAATCACCGCGGCGATACAGCCAGACCATGATCAGCACGGTCGAGCAGAGCGCGCCGCGGATGCAGTTGGCGAAGAACCAGACGCCGTACATGGTCGAGAACCAGTGGTACTCGAGGGACTTGATCCAGTAGATCGCCGCAAACGTCAGCGCGAGGGCGGTCAGAGGGATGCCGAGGGCGGAAGTCACCCGGTTCATCCGCGTCCAGCGAATATCGCCGTCGGTGTCCTGCGTGAACGACGCCTTGCGCAGCCGGGCGGAGAGCCAGATCCAGACTGCGAAGAACGCCAGCGTCATCCCGGTAAACATGTTCCGGTTCAGGAAGCCCGACTTCTTGATGTAAAGGACGTCGGAGCCGACCGTGCCGTGCCCGTGCAGCTCGTGGGCCGGGTTCATCCAGGGCCAAACGATGTCACGCGTGCTGGGGAGCCAGGCGAGCACCACGAGAGGCGCGAAAAGAACGGCGAGCGGGATGAAGGCGCTGATCCCATGTTCCCACTGGCGGCGGACGACGACCGACCAGGATGCGTCGAAGATGTGATGAATCATCACCATCAGGAGCATGCCGATGGCGAGGGCCGTCCAGTAGGACACGCCGACGAGCCAGGAGAACGCGATCACGTGGCCGCTCGAAAAGAAGAGGCCGATGAGCGTGACGACTATTCCGGCCACACCGACAAGCAGCGCCTTGTTGGCGGCCGTGGCGTGGGAGTCGGCGGTGAGGACCGCGGGAGCGGAAGCGGCGTGGGAGCTCATTGAAGACCGAGTTCGGATTTATGCGACGGCGGCACGTCCTTGACCGTGCCGAGTTGGGCCCGCTGCAAGGCGCGCACATAGGCCACCACGGCCCAGCGATCCTCCGGCACCAGCTTGTCGCCGTACGGCAGCATCGTGTTTCTGCCGTTCGTGATCGTGTTGAAGATTTCGCCGTCCGTCAGGTTGACGATACGGTCGATGTGGTAGCTGGGCGTCACGCCCATGCCGTACTGCTTCGTGATGCCGTTGCCGTCGCCGACTGCGCCGTGGCAGGGCTGGCAATAGATCGTGAAGCGTTCACGCCCACGCTCCATGAGGCGGGCATCAATTTTCACCGCCGCGGGGAAGTGGTTGATCCACTGGCCGGCCGCGTTTTTACCGCGGAACAGCTCGCTATCGTCGCGGAGTTCTCCGCGAGCCACAACCCCGGGCGGTAGCGGACGGTCAGCGCGTCCGTCCGCAAAAAATACACTGGCGCTCTGCGGCTTGTATTTCGCCTGACGATCCATGTCAGGAAACACTTCCAGCGGAGGCTTCACGCTCCGCGATCCACGGAAGCCCATGACGGACACCGTCAGCACGCAGACAAAGAGAAGAACGTAATAGGCGTAGCGCATGGTCAGGCTTCCAGCTCGGTGATCTCCTTGCCGCCGATCTTCTCGAGCAGCGATTTCGTCCCGGCCGAATTGAAGCGCGGGTCGCGGGACTCGATCACGATGAAAAAGAGGTCGTCGAGGCCGCGGTGAATCTTGTCGTACTTCAGCACCGGGTGGTAGTGCATCGGCAGGCGATTCATGATGAACATGCCGCCGATCGTCGCGAAAGCGGTGAAGAGAATCGTCAGCTCGTACGAGACGGGAAACGCGAACATCGGACTGAAGTACGGCTTGCCGCCGACCACCAGCGGGTAGTCAAACGCGTTCATGAACCAGATCATCGACATGCCGGTGCAGAAGCCCGTGATGCCGCCGGCCAGCGAGAACCGCGGCACGTGCGAGCGTTTCACGCCCATCGCCCGGTCGAGGCCGTGGACCGGGAACGGCGTGATGCAGTCCCAGAACTTGTAGCCGGCATCACGCACCTTCTCGGCGGCATGCATGAGGTCGCTGACGTTTTCGAAGGTGGCGATCAGACCATGAGGTTGTGCAGCCATGGTGTGGAAGGGTTAGGCGTGTCCGCGCTCGACGACAGGGTCGCCGTGTCCGGTGAACTCCTCGTGATTGGCGTGCGGGTCGGCCTGCGGCGTAACCGCCTTGAGCTCCGCCATCGGCATGACCGGGAGGAAGCGGATGAAGAGGAGGAACAGCACCGAAAAGACGCCGAACGTTCCGAAGAACGTGAAGATCTCGACGATCGACGGTGAGTAGTAGCCCCAGCTCGACGGGAGGAAGTCGCGGGCGAGCGACGTCACGATGATGACAAAGCGCTCAAACCACATGCCGACGTTGACGAAGATCGACAGAACCCAGACCAGCGTCGTGTTCTGGCGCACTTTCTTGAACCAGAAGAACTGCGGCGTGATCACGTTGCAGGTGATCATGATCCAGTAAGCCCAGGCGTACGGACCGAACGCGCGGTTGATGAACGTGAAACCCTCGTAGGGATTGGAGCCATACCACGCGATGAAGAACTCCATCGCGTACGCGTACCCGACCATCGTGCCGGTGGCCAAGGTGATCTTGCACATGCAGTCGATGTGGTACTGCGTGATCAGATCCTCGAGTTTGTAGATCGACCGGAGCGGCAGCATCAGCGTCAGCACCATGCCGAAGCCGGAGAAGATGGCGCCCGCGACGAAGTACGGCGGGAAGATTGTCGTGTGCCACCCAGGGATGAGCGACACGGCGAAGTCGAAAGACACGATCGTATGCACCGAAAGCACGAGCGGCGTTGAGACGCCGGCCAGGATCAGGTAGGCCATCTCGTAGTTGCTCCAGTGGCGGTTCGAACCGCGCCAGCCCATCGCGAAAAGGCCGTAGAGAAACGCCTTCACCCGGTTGCCCGCGACGGTGAAACGGTCGCGCAGCACCGCGAGGTCGGGAATCAGACCGACGTACCAGAAGAGAACCGAGACGGTGCCGTAGGTCGAAACGGCGAACACGTCCCACTCGAGCGGAGAACGGAAGTTCTGCCACACGCCGTTGGCCGTCGGGATCGGGAAGAGGTACCAGGCGAACCAGACGCGACCGACGTGGAAGACCGGGAAGATGCCGGCGCAAACCACCGCGAAAATCGTCATCGCCTCGGCCGCGCGGTTGATCGACGTGCGCCACTTCTGGCGCAGGAGGCACAAGATGGCGGAGATCAGCGTACCCGCGTGGCCGATACCGATCCAGAACACGAAGTTGACGATGTCCCAGGCCCAGTTGACCGGATTCGCGTGGCCCCAGACACCGACGCCCGTGGCGACCAGGTAGGTGATGCCCGCGACGGTGAACGACGCGACGAACAGCGCCACGCAGAACGCCACCCACCACCAGGCGGGAGTGCGTCCTTCGATGATTCCGCAGATCTTTTCCGTGATCCACGAGAAGCTGCGGTTGTTCGACACGAGGACGGCGCGCGGCAGCACCGCGGGCTTCACCTCGTCGAGGATGGCCGGAGCCGTGCCGGCTCCGGATTGAGCAACGTGCGCCATTAGCTGAGTCCTCCGGTCTTCTTGATCAGTTCGGGCACAGAGAGGCCGTGCGTACCCTGCTTTTCACCTTGGTGCTCTCCGTGAGCCGGAGGCGTGTCATTGCTTCCTTCGCCACCGTGCGCGCCGCCTTCGGCGCCCGGGTGGTTCTTCCTTTCGTATTCCTGCCGGCTCAACGGAAGGACCGCGTAATCCGGCATCTTGGGATTCGGATTGCGGATCTTTCCGAGGTAAGTCGTGCGGGGACGCGTGTTCAAGTAGCCGAGAACCGCGTAATCCTGCTCGCGCGCCTTCGCCTTCGACACCGCCGAGTTCGGGTCGGAAATGTCGCCGAAGACAATCGCTTCCGCGGGGCAGACCTGCTGGCAGGCCGTCTTGATCACGCCATCCGGGACCTTCACGTTGCCGGAGTCGCGGGCGATCGTCAGCTGATGGATCTTCGCATTCTGAATGCGCTGAATGCAGTACGTGCATTTTTCCATCACGCCGCGCATGCGCACCGTGACCTCGGGGTTCTTCACCATTCTCACCAGCTCCGGCGGGCCCTTGGGACCGAGCGGTCCCATGTACAGGCTGTCGAGCTGGCGCTTGTTCCAATCGAAGAAATTAAAGCGGCGGACCTTGTACGGGCAGTTGTTCGCGCAGTAGCGGGTGCCGATGCAGCGATTGTAGGCCATCGCGTTGATGCCTTCATCGTCGTGCACGGTCGCGTTGACCGGGCAAACCGTCTCGCAAGGAGCCGTTTCGCAGTGCACGCACATCATCGGCTGCACCGAAACCTGGGGATCCTCCGGCAGGCCGCGATTGCCCTCGCCACCAAAGGCGGCGGCGTCGGCCTTGCCGTCGGAGTAATAGCGATCGATGCGCAGCCAGTGCATTTCGCGGCCGCGAAGCACCTGATCCTTGCCCACGATCGGAACGTTGTTCTCCGACTGGCAGGCCACCACGCAGGCGTTGCAGCCCACGCAGGTGTTCAGATCGATGCTCATTCCCCACTGGTGAACCCCGTTGTAGTTGGGGTGCTCGTAGAGCGACATTCCCCGCGGAGTGCCGCCGTGGATACGCTTGGCGTAGGCCTCGTCCGTCTCGCCCGGAAGGCGCTGTCCAGCCGCGCCGAGGACGGGAGGCGTGTGGGACTCCATGCCCATCGCGCGAACGTAAGCGGGATTCTCCCGGTAGCTCTCCGGTCCCTCGAAGTTGGCCTCGCGAATGATGTCGCGGCCTTCCATCGACCAGTGCTCCTGGACGTTCGCGACCGGATAGATTTCCGAGCTGACGACCAGCTTGGCGCCCGTCGCGTAGTGCATTCCGGCCCGCGTGCGGATCGGGTAGAAGTCGTGCCCGACATCCTTGCCCACGTGCCCCGTCGCCGTGCGGCCGTAGCCGAGGGTGACGACGATGGTGTAATTGGAGAGTCCCGGCTGGATGTGAACCGGCCCGCGCACGGTGCGACCGTTCAGCGTGATCTCGCCGATGCGGGCCTGTTCCTTGCCCTGCTTGAATTCGGCTTCCTCGACGCGCGCCACCTGAAGCTTGGCGCCCTTCGGGAACACACCGAGCTCGTGAGCGAGCCGCGGGCTGATCTGGATGAGGCTGTCCCACGAGATCTTCGTGATCGGCTCCGGGCACTCCTGGAGCCAGCCGTTGTTGGCAAAACGTCCGTCGTCGACCTTCGGGTCGGCGAGAAAACGGATTTCTAGATTCTCCGCCGAGAGCACGGCCGTTTTCGCGTCGGCAGAGGAGATCGCATTCCGATTCGCGCTGACGCGGACCGTGCGGTAGGCGGTGCCTTCGAGCAGGCCGTCGTGGAGGAACTTGCGGAAGACTTCCTCGGGCGTCCCCTTCCCCATCGGCGTGAGCGTCTGGTAGACCAGCGTGTACGGATCCGTGGTAGTCTCGCCAGCGATACGGGCCAGGACTTCGAGCTCGGTCAGGCCGCCGAACAACGGAAGAATCATCGGCTGGATCGGTACGATCGTGCCGTCGGCCGTGCGAGCGTCGCCCCAGGATTCCAGATAATGCGTCGCGGCGACATGGGTGTTCGCCAAAAGCGACGTCTCGTCGGAGTAGTAGCCGTAACGCACGACGTCAGGCACGCTCTTCTGCAACTCGGTCCAGCCGAGTTCGGCGGGAGCGTTGTAGGCGGGATTCCCGCCCAGGATCACGAGCGTCTTGACGCTGCCGTTCTTGATGGCGGCGGCGAGGTCTTCGATCGAGGCGGCATTCGAGGCCGGGACTTCGACGTACTCAAGCGTCGCACCGACCGCGCCGAGGCTCTCGTTGATCAGAGCGACGTAAGCGTGGACTGCGGCGGGGAGATGATTGCCCGCGACAACCAGCGAGACTCCGCGGTTGGACTGAAGGTCGGCCGCACAGGCGTCGAGCCACGCAGGGTTGAGATCGACCCCTTTGGCAGCAGAGCTGAGGGAGGCGTCGCCCGTGACCTTTGCAGCCAAGGCGGCGGCAAACGCGAGCATGTGGCTGGTGGCCAGCCGCAGCCGGTGATCCGACATCATGCCGGTCAGCGAAAGCCCGCTCTCCACCGCGTA
Organism: Opitutaceae bacterium EW11; assembly: GCA_003054665.1. GTDB lineage: Bacteria > Verrucomicrobiota > Verrucomicrobiia > Opitutales > Opitutaceae > EW11. Next base: position 133,110 of record QAYY01000009.1, read on the forward strand.
GAGGCGGTTCATCTCGTCGTTCTTCGACGTGACCCGGCGGCTCTTCGCGAATTCGCGGGTGTAGTGGAGGCTGTGGGAATCGCTGCTGAGAAAATCCGCGTCGATCGAGACGATGCGCTTGGCGCGTCCAAAACGATAGAGCGGCTTCACGCTCGCTCCGTACGCCGCCTGCGCGACCGAGGGAGGAAGATCGTCGGCAACCGGCTCGTACTCCGCCCAAATCGCCTGCGGAAATTTCGCGCGGAGGCGCGCAACGAGCGTCGCACGGGTCGGAGAACTCGATTCGTCGGCGAGAAACGCCAGTCCAGCGCCCTTGCTGCCCAGGTAGGAGCTACCGACTGACGTCAGTTTGTCCTGCACCGCGCCGATGGTGATCGCAGCGCCTTTCGAGGTATGAACCGTCGCGCGGTCGGGGTCGTAGAGATCGAGCACCGAAGCCTGTGCGATCAACGAAGTCGCGCCGCCGTATGGCGCGTACGTCGGATTGCCCTCGAGTTTCGTCGGACGGCCCTGGTGAGTCTCGGCCAACAATGGGATTGCGCCTTTGCGCAAAGGCATGGCGGTCGCGAAATAAAGCGGCAGGCCAGGGATGACGCCTTCGACGGATTTACCGTACGGGAGGATGTACGCCTCGGGACGCCGGCAACCGGACGCAAGGCCCAGGCCCCCCAGCGCAAAGGATGCGGCCATCAGCTTGAAGAACTGACGGCGGTCGACGCCGTTCAGCGTCGACGCTTCCTCGGGAAACTCGCGCTCCAGCTGCTCGCGAAATCCGGGCGTCGCCGCCAACTCATCGAGGCTGCGCCAATACTTCGGGCCCTTCAGCTCGGCTTCGGTGGGTTCGGGATGTTGAGCTTTGCGTTTCATCGATGGCAGCCGGTGCAGCTAGTCGGAGGGATGACCTTGTTGTTCTTCACGAAGTCCGCGGCCCATTTTGCATGGTCGGGCATCTGCGCGGGAGTCCACGCGAGGTTCGTGACCTGATCCAGCGGACGCAGCTGCGGCGCGGGATTGCGGTGACAGTTCAAACAGAAACTCATGCTCAGAGGCTGCGCGTGCTGCACGACCTCCATCTGATCGATACGCCCGTGGCACTCGAAGCAGGAGACGCCGCGGTCAACGTGAGCCGAGTGGTTGAAATAGACATAGTCCGGCAGTTGGTGAACGCGCTTCCACGGCACGGGATCACCGGATTCGTAGCTTGCGCGAATCGGCGCCAGCAGCGGGCTATCCGGGCGCACGTGCAGATGGCAGTTCATGCACGTCTGCGCCGTCGGAAGGTTCGCCACACCGGACTTCTCGACATTGCTGTGGCAGTAGCGGCAATCCATGCCGAGTTGCCCAACGTGAAGGGCATGGCTATACGGCACGGGCTGAACCGGCGCGTATCCGACACGCGTGTACTTCGGCGTGGCGTAGTAGGTCGTCGCCGCCGTGACGACTCCCGCCAGGATGAAGACAAAAAGGATGATTTGGAGCGGCAGCTTGTTCGCCGATTTCGGGAAAATCTTCGACATATTCGGAGAAAACCAGTCGGGGCGGTTAGAGGGACTCGCTGGTGCGCGCGACCGCGCGTGGCTCAGCGCGCACGACCACCGTGGATTCCGGCGTGGCAGCCTTCTCCGACAAGGCTGCCAACGGCTTTGCCAGCAGCTTCGGGCCAAACCCCACTGCTGCGATCAAACCGGCTAGCTTTGCAAAGAACGTCTTGCGCGTGTGTCGTGGGCTCACAGTTGGTTTCAAGTGGTTTTGAAAGCGGGCGTGCAGCGAAGGCAGCAGCTAATTGAATGTAAACTAAATTTTCTTCCCAACCTGTGTCGCAATCCGCATCGCCTTTCAGAGAGTTTACCCCTCGTTTGTCTTTGCGCTCCAAAAGCATGCGAATCCATGGAAGGCACCCTAATAATAGCCTCTTTATTAGCATTCCTTCCTTCGCACTGTTACAGAGCAAGATCACGGCGATACCCCCTCTAATCGGGCACTTTGGGCGGCTAATTCCTTGTGCGCAGAATCTGCCAATCTCCGGTCGCGGGTTGGCCTCAGAAACGAGGGCGAGGTCAGGGTTTTTCAACATACACAAGCAGCCAGGAGCAATCTGCTCGCACGACGCCAGAGGCGTCTCACACCTGTTCTTGGATGCGTCGCCGACCAAGCACTACAGCGTCCGGCAGCCATCGAGCCTCCCAAAAGGGTGAATCGGCGAGATCGCAAGCGTCTTCGTTGGGCAGTAGCCGATCACTACGGTCGGCTGGACGATTCCGGAGCCCGACCGGAATCGCTACGGGCGGCCTCGTTCGCGCCAGCGCATTCCGCCGCCGTCTATCCAAGTGGGATGAGATCGGCTCCCAATCGCCAGTTCTGCTCGGGCAATCGCCGTCGCGGCGACGCGCGCCCCTTCGGGACATGTCCTGCCCAAAGCACTACACGAACAAGCCGTCCCGCATCGGGCGCACGCTGTCGCAGCGCCCCGCTATCTCTGGATTGTGCGTGACGAGGATGATCGCCTGGCCGCTTTCCTTCGCGAGCCTCGTCATCAAATCGAAAACGAGCGCGGAGTTCTTCACGTCCAGATTTCCCGTCGGCTCGTCGGCCAAGATGATGGAAGGCTGGTTCGCAAGGGCGCGCGCGATCGCTACGCGCTGCTGTTCACCACCTGAGAGCTGGGTTGCCAAACGATGCGTCTTTTCGCCAAGGCCGACGTCGTTGAGCAGCATCTTGGCCCGGTCCACCATCTGCGCCGGCGTGAGTTTGCCGAGTTTGCGCATGGGCATCATCACGTTTTCCAGCGCGGTGAACTCGAGCATCAGAAAGTGAAACTGAAAAACGAATCCGATGTGTTCGCCGCGGGCCGCGGTGCGCGCCTCGTCGACGCTATTGGACATCAGGTGGCCGTTGATCCAGATCTCGCCCGAATCAGGCCGGTCCAGCAGCCCCAGAAGATAAAGCAGCGTGCTTTTGCCGCACCCGGAGGGCCCGACGATCGCATAGACTTCGCCCCGCTTGGCTTCGAAAGATACGCCGCGAAGCACATGGACCCTACCCTCGCCTTGCCCCAGGTAACGGTGGATGTCGGTGCAGCGAAGCGCGATGTTGTCGGAGATCTCAGGCATGGTTCGAACTCACTGGGCCGTGCCGCGAATGACGTCGCCGGGCTCGAGACGTGCCGCCCGGCGGGAAGGCACTAGACTCGCCACCATGACCATGATCACGGCCGTGAGCACCGCCGCGACGTAGTGCCAGAGGGACCAGGCGACGATGAATGTATCGGTCGCAAAAATACCCCGAATGCTGATGCGGACCTGCGACACGGAATACGTCACGAGCGCGCCGAGCGCCATTCCCACGACGGTGCCGATCACCAGTACGATCGCCGCCTGCCACAGAAAAACGCGCGAAATATCCTGGCGCGTGTAACCCATAGACCGAAGGATCGCGATGTCCTTCGTCTTCTCCATGACCATCATGGCCAAGGTGTTGAACATCGCCAAACCCGCGATGAGGATAAAAACGGACACGGTGATCGCGGTGGAAAACCGGAGGGCGCGAAAGACCTCGAGCCAGCTCTTCTCGCGCTCCTGCCAGCTGCGGGCGCTGTAGTGGATCACATCCTCGATCCGAAGCGCGTCCTGCGGAGCGCGATCCTTCTCGAAAAGGCTCACCTGGATGAATGAGGCGCCAGTCGGCTTGCGCAACAGCGAGCGGCACTCGCTCATGTTGAGGTACACCCGGCTGCGATCGATGTCGGCCACACCGGTCTCATAGATCGCGCTCACACGATAGCGGCGGGATTGGCGGCCTGTCTTGTCGGAGGCTTCCAGAATGAACCAATCCCCCACCGAAAGAAGAAGCCGCTCGGAAATGACTTTGCCGATGAGCGCTCCGGAGGGCGATGACCGGAAATCTTCCAGCGAGCCTTCCACTATCTGTTGTCGAAGATCGGATACGCGAAGGTGGTCCTCCAAATTGATGCCGTAGGCGCGGACGGACTCTCCCTTGAACGAGCTGCGCATCATCGCCGGTCCGTGGAGGACCTCGGAAACCGCCGCAACGTTGTCGAACTCTTTCAGCGCCGAGATGACCTGCTTGGGTTCTTCGATGCCCTCGACGTATTTGCGCCCCTCACGCTGCGCGATCATGAATGAGGAATCGCCGGTAGCCCCCTTCGCCGCGAGCGTTCTCATCGTTTCCTGGATTTTGTCCTCGATGCGAATCGCGCCGTTGGTGCCGAGGATCGTCTTGATGAAGTAGTCCTCGAAACCACTGGTCGTCGCCTGCGTGACGATGAACAGTCCCACGCCAAGGATGATGCACGAGAGGCTCATCAACATGGCGCGTTTTTTCGCAGTGAGAAAACGAAAGGCGATGCGGAGAGTGGGCGACATTGCTGGGCGGAGCCGCGATGGCGGCTTGGGCGAACGATCAGTTCGACAGTTTCGTGCGGACCCGATCGCCCGGACGGAATCGGTCGAGTTCCTCAACAATGACTTCGTCGCCTTGATTCAGGCCCTTCAGGATTTCGACTTGGTTCAGGCTCGTGAACCCGGTCTCGACGTGGCGTTGCTCCACTTTGCCATCCTTCACCACGTACACGAAATGCTGGAAGAGGGCGCGCCTCGGAATGATGGTCTGCGACTTCCGCTCGTTCACGACGATGTTGACCTCGCCGGTGATGCCCGGGACGAGCAGTTCGGGATCGATCTTCACATCGAGGTGAACGACGTAGCGTTGTGTGTCGGGATCCGCCGTCGGCAGAACCTTTGCCACCTTCGCTTCGTATTGCTGATCCCCATACCCGAGAAATCGAACCGTGGCGTTTTGCCCGACTTTCACGCCGGAAAAGTTTTCCTCGCTGATGCGCGCCTCGACCGTGCGGCTCTTGGAAATGATCGTGGCGATCGGTGAGTTCGGGCTGATGAGATCCCCGAGGCGCGCGAACACCTCCGAAATCTTGCCGTCGAAGATCGCCAACATGCGCGTCTTCTCATGCTGGCGCTGTTTCGTTTTGAGTGCGTTCTCCAGCGTCTCCACCGCCTGCTGGTTAGCGACATTCTCCAGTTCCACGCGCTTTTCCAGCTGCTTCACGTTGCGCTGGGCTTTCTGCAGGTCGGCCTCGGAGATGCTGCCCAGTTTGAACTGGCGTTCGGCGTTCGCCAAATCGGCCTTGGCGCCTTCGAGATCCACTGCCGCGAGAGAACCGATTTCCAGACGCGCCTTGGCCGCCTTCAGGTCCGCCTGGATACGTTCGATCTCAAGTTCCAGATCGGCGGGATCGAGCTGCACGAGAAAGTCACCTTTCTTCACTTCCTTGCCTTCGTCGAGTGCGCTTTCCATGACCCGACCATTCCCTTCGGTCCTCAGCTGCATCGCGTATTCGGCGCGGACCACCACGCTGCCGGGCACCGCGTCGACCGCGGTGCCAGGAGAAACCTTAGCGACAACCGCTTGGGGGCGGATCGCGAAACTGACCAGATAGCCGATCACGGCCAGCGCAACGACGCCGATCGCGATCCGGATTCCAATTCGTGGGCTACTTGCCATTGCGGAAATAACGGGCGGGAAGGTTTTGCAGGGCGGGATCCACGCCGAGAGTGGAAACGTAGTCGGACCATCGGCTGAGGAAATCTGCTCGAGCCACAACGCTGTCGAGTTCGGCCTTGTTGGCCATCTGGGTGAAACTATCCAGCGTACTCTGCGGAGTGACACCGTTGTTCACGTCTCCCGCAACCTTCTTCACACCGTCTTGCGCAAGGGCGAGCCGGATCTCAGTCAGATCCATCAGTCGTCCAGAGAATCCGATCTGTTTCTCCAACCCTCGCACTTGCTCTGACAGTGTCTTCTTGTAGCTCTCGAGATTTTGTTCAGCCAGCCGCTTGGCGGCGAGAGCCGAGAGCTTGGCGCCGCGCGTCGCCAAGCCGTCGAAGAGTGTCCAATATCCGTAAACTCCGTAGTATTTGCTGGTCGTCGCCGACTGAACAATCGTCAGCTTGCCGGTGCCATCCTGGGCCAGATTCGACTGGTTGCCATAGTTGTAGCTGGCAGAAAGGTTAATCTTCGGAAGCAGGCGGGCGCGTGCCACGCGATAGCGCAGCTCGCCCTGGCGTATTGTATCTCTGTATACACCAGCCATGAGTGTGTTTTCGAAATCATCAGCACGGAACGAATCGAAATAGGCAGCCAAGGTTTGGGCCGCGTACACTGGCTTGGGGATGCTCGACGGGACCATTTCGTCGGTAATTTCTCCAACCCCTGCGCTCAACGCCAGCAGACGCCGGCTTTGATCATAATCCGCTTCGGCACGGTCGCTATAGATTCGTGCTTCGTCGACGGCCAATCGCGGGTTAATGATATCGCCTGAAGAGATCCGACCATCCCGGAGCCTCGCCTCCTGAATCGCGAGATTCGACTCCGCCATTTGCTGCGCGAAACGCGTGTTCCGGAGTACGAGTTTCTTTTGGATCAACGCGAGGTACTGAGCCCGGATGTTCACCGCAAGCGTGCGGTAGACTTCTGCATACTGCTTCGCGGCTATCGCCACCTGCAATTTGCTGATGTCGCGCTGGTATTTCAACGCCCCCCACTGGAACACAGGCTGACTCGCAGAGAGACCGTAGGAAAACGAGTCACTTTTAGTGGGAAAACTACCAGGAGTGTCCAAGCGAGTTTCGCTTTTCGAGTACGAACCACTTCCCGCGATGCTGGGCAGCATTGGCGCACGATCCATGATGTAGTTCGCCTCCGCCTGCGCCACGTCGAGATTCCGGGCCAACATCGTTGGCGACTGTTTCACCGCCGCTTCGAGAATCCTTTTCAGGTCAGGAAGCAGATCCTCCGGCAGCGCTGCCGGCATCGGAGGATTGGATTCGGCAAAGGCCGCTCCCGCCAGGAGAGCCATACCAAAGAATGTGCGTAAAGAGTTCTTTACCAGGTTCGTCAGGAACATTTTTTCGAATGCGAAGGCAGAGGGCTTAAATCGTGAGACCGTTCCAATTCATGGCTGATTGCAACCCATAAATCCCAGCGGCGGATTGGCCGTGACCGCTAAAAGAAACACGGGTTGCCAGAATTTTCCGGCTTAATCGGAAGTGACCGTCGATCGACGCAAACCCGCCATCCACAACGCGAGAAAGACGACCCAACTCGCAAACGACACGAAGAACGCCAGCTGCAGCCGGCGAGATCCGACGAATGAGAGTTCGACGGAGTTGGGACCGGGTACCAGCGGCACCGATACGAGATTGTTGACGCTACGGAGGGGATCCACGTTGTGCCCATTGAGCGTAGCCCGGTATCCAGGGATCCACGTACGAGGGGTCTCAAGCACTGCCGGCCCCGTGACGTTGGCCTGCGCCTTGTATGTGGGGACCAACGATGACGTCCGCACCGGCAGCGTTTCCGCCGAAACGGCGCGCACTTCAACAGAAGCGAATACCTGCGGAGCCAAACCATTCGGCATCGCCGGCTCGGGACGAAAGCGGAATGTCAGCACCTGCGGCTCAGGGGCAGTCGACCAAATCACCAGGTCCTTCCCATTGCCCGGCGCGCACCCAAACGCCTTCGCCTCCCCGGAGGAGGGCAGTATGTATTCGCGATAAAAGTACTGCCCCTCGATCACGAGGATGCCCGCCCAGTCGGTGCGGCTGAATGCAAACGTAAGCAAGACACGTCCGCCCGGCGCCAACTGAACCTTGGGTCCGATACTTAGCCACCCTGGCAGCGCCGCGTCCGGCTCGGCTTTCAGAATGAGCGTTTCCCTCGGCTCAGGAGTCTTGTAGCCCAGTGCAAGGGCCGGGTTGGGTTCACCCGTACCCGGGTCGAGGAGACGGCTTTCGAAATGATAGTCGCGTACTCCGTGCGAGAAATACGGCGGTAGTCCGATAAAGTTACCGCTGTAAATCGTCAGCACCGAGTTTTCGGGCCGCATCACGTTTTTTGTCTGGGCAGGGCTGTGCAGAAGAGACTCGGAGAACCGCTGGATCTTCCGGGCCTCTCGCACGGACCAGACCGCCAGCAGTGCCATCGCGCAGAATCCGATGCGGGAAGCCCAAGGACGCGTCTTTCCGAGCCAGACCAACGCGCCAAACCCTCCGAAGGCCATCGCCGCCGCCCACACAGGAGTGATCCGCAGATTCACCGCGCCGCTCGTGGACGCGATGAGCGAAACCGGAACAGAACTCCAAAACGCGGCCGCAACAGGCGTGACCGGCAAGAGGCAGAGTGTCAGGAGGGCCCCCATGCCTGCCAACAGCTTCGTCGTGGCGTCCTCCACGAACCAAGACGCCATCAAGCCGAGTACCCCGAGCAGCAACAGAGCCCAGCCCGGTTGCACATCCGACAACGGTCCTGCAGGTGCATGAACAGGCAGGAGAATCCCTGGCCAGAAATTCTTCGTGAACGCGACGGTCGCATCCGCCACCGGAGAGGGGGCCGGCCAAAGCCAGCGCGCCGCAACCAGCACAAGCAATGCACACGGAATCGCCGCGAGCACGGCATTCGCTCGGACCGCAGCGACGGCTCCAGACCACGGGTGGAATGAGGTATCACTCCCAGCAGCGCCAGCGTCGATCGATTTGCCCTCCGCGCTCCGGCGGCGGCGCCGCGCCCAGAACCAAATCACGCCGCAAAAAACGAACCCTGCGGAAATGAGCGGCACGGCCGCCCGCCACGGCATTTCCAGCCCACCGACGGGACTTATCTCCGAGATACCCTGAAACTGAAACGCGTTCAGCGCATAGAGAAACACCGCAGTCGCACCCGGCAGTGCGAAGGCCCTCCATCCAGTCCCGCGACAAGCCAAGAGAATAAACGCCACTCCAAACGAGACAATCGCGGTCCAAAGTCCCACCGGAGGGTGGCAGTTCAGGATGACTGCCAGAACCGCGGCCAGCTTCGCCGCGGCAAGAACGCTTCGGCTCTCCGCCATTCTTCGAGCCGCATGGAACGCAAGGGGAATCCAAGCCGCCGCGAGGAACGACATGTACATGTCGTGAATACAAAGCAGCGCCAAAGCTGCGGGGCTCAGAACGAAGCAGACGCTGACGATCCAAGCCGTCCAACGGTGCCGTGGCGCCCAGGAGGAAAATGCAACATAGCAGCCCAAGCTCGAAAGCACCGAGGCCAAAACGACCGTAGCATGCTGCAGAACGATCATGGAAAACTGCCGCCCGGTGATAACATCAATCAACCCAGCGAAGTTCTGATAGAATGGAGCGAAGCGGAATGGATGAACTGCACCATTGAACTGATACGGTCCCTGCCCTACCAGCACTGGGAAGACACCCGCTCGCGACTGATCGAGGTGGTCAGCCAAGACGCGCAGATACCACGTTGCATCGATTCCACCAACGAATCGTGTCGTGAGAAAGGGACACACAGCCCAGAGCCCGCCGGCCACCAGAGTGAGCACCCGTAGCAGTTCTAGCCAGGCACTGGCCTCCGACTGTTTCACTCGCCCCAACAGCCATCGCAAGCCCCAGACCACGCCCACGAGCCCCAGCGCCAAAAACAGAGGATCACGTAGTTCAAACCCAAGCTGACGATGCGCCTCCCAGACCGCCACCACCACGAGAAGCCAGCCAGTCAGGTTCGGCGCGAGTAAACCGCGCGGCGTCTTAGGACATTTCTCGGGATCGGGATTGGCGCGGTTCATTTCGAGCGGGATCCGCCGCCTGAATAACGACGAAAGGAGCAGAAAAGTCCAAGATCCGCTAAGCGCGCAACCCCGGAGTCGCGATCGTGGTTCCCTCTCCGTCAGGCCACCATCATCCTGACGGGTCGCTCAGAATCGATTCCTCGCCAAGTCAGGCACTGCCCCCCAAGCCGGCGATCGTGCAAACCCGGACTGAACACGAAGGAGAGACGCCGGATGCCCTCACTCGAGGAAGCGCAGTTCAAACGCTCGAGTATCAGCCGCGGCGATTACTTCGTGGCGATCGCGAACAGATTTAGGCCGAGCTTGTGATAGCGAAGCCGAACTCGGCTCGGCAAGAAACCCGCCGTCACCAGCTTCGGCCAGAGATCCCGCTTATCGTAGTACATTTTGTGGTCGTCCATCTCGACCTTTGGACTCCAGCCCAGGCGGAAAGCCGAGAATTCAAGGAAGCCCTTGCCGCGCCAAGTGGGGACGTTAACGAGCAGCACGCCTCCCGGTCGCAACCGACCGTGGATTTCCCTCAGCACGTCATCCGGCTCCGGCAGATGCTCCAGAACCGAAATAAGCAGCACGACGTCAAACGCGCTCGCCGCCAGCTTTGCCAAGGCAACCTCGATCGGTGCCTCAATGAATGTGAAACCGGGAAGCTCCCGGCATTCCGGCGCAATCGAGAAATCGACCCCAGTGCCATGCGCCAGCCTATCCCGGATGCCTATCAGCTGCGTCGCGCGAAAACCGCAGCCAAGTTCAACGACATCGAGCCTGGACTTGGCCGGCAGATGCCTACGAATCGCACTGCCCGAGAGCCACACGCCGAGACGGTCGACCCAGCTTACCCCGCGCTGCCCATAGGATTCGTGTGACCTTCCCGCCATGCCATCACGTGCGCACACTTACGCCGCTCGGTCAAATCGAAGATCTGCCTGTATCCAAAAAATCGAGCGGAGGCGTGATGTGGGAAAGCTTCCAACTTCGCGGCTGTCCGAATGCAAACTCGCGAACTAGGACCGAATTCGCTGGAACTCCTTCGGTCGAGGTCCTCTGCCCAAGTATCAGTCTGGACACATCATGTGCGTTGCCGTTTTCTTGGCTCTCCGGGTTCTGCAATCAAGCCACGGACGATATTGCGAGAACGAGGTGAACCTGAGAACATGAAATCGCGTTGATTACTTCTCCCAAACGCTCCGATACCTACTCGCCACGCGAACACGTCCCGTACCCGCGTGAGCGCGCCGACGCGTCGCTCGGTCCGACGCGCGCCAGCCCCACCATGATCTCGATCGTCATTCCGATCTACAACGAAGAGGCCAATATACTCACCCTCGTGGACAAAGTGACTGCGGCACTTCGCTCGGTGGACACGCCGTACGAGTTGATCCTGGTCAACGATGGCAGCACGGACGATACGCACGCGAAGATCTGCGAATCAGCCAAGCACGACAGCCGGATCAAGGGTCTGCATTTGCGGCGCAACTACGGTCAAACGACTGCCCTGGTCGCAGGATTTCACCACTCTTCGGGCGACGTTATCATCACCCTGGACGGCGACCTGCAAAACGACCCTGAAGACATTCCTGTGCTCTTGGCCAAGCTGGACGAAGGCTACGATGTAGTTTCCGGCTGGCGCGAGGACCGAAAAGACGACGCCCTCCAGCGCAATTTTCCGAGCCTGCTCGCGAACAAGCTCATATCGCGCGCCACGGGGATCAAGCTGCACGACTTCGGCTGTTCCCTTAAAGCTTACCGCCGAAGCATCATCCGCCACGTGAATCTCTACGGCGAAATGCACCGGTTTGTGCCGATCTACGCCGTGGTCAGCGGCGCGCGCCTCGCCGAAGTCCCGGTCCGGCACCATCCGAGGCTGCATGGGAAATCCAACTACGGGCTGGAGCGTGTGGTCAAAGTGCTCTTCGACTTGGTCGTCGTGGTATTCCTTCAGCGATATTCTCAGAAACCGATGTACCTCTTCGGCACCTGCGGCCTGCTCAGTCTCTTTGGCAGCTTCGTCTGCGCCGCGGCGGCGTTCTACTACAAGTTTTTCGGCCACAAGACCCTGATCGAAACGCCCCTGCCGATCGCCAGCGGCTTCCTCTTCGTCACCGCCGTGCTTTGCATCCTGCTCGGGCTGGTGGCGGAGCTCAGCATCCGCATCTATCACGAGACGCAGGACAAGCCGACCTACCTCATCGGTGCGACGGACAACCTGAAGCCGCGCTCGGACGCGATCTGAGCGATGTGCGGGATTTGCGGTTTTGTCGGCGGGGGCACGCCGGATGACCTGCAACGCATGATGGCCGCGATCGCGCATCGCGGCCCGGATGCCGCAGGCTCGTGGAGCGATCCCGCGCAGCGTGTGCATTTCGGACACCAGCGCCTCTCGATCGTTGACCTCTGTACCGGCGATCAGCCGATGCGCACGGCGGACGGCGACCTCACGATTGTCTTCAACGGCGAGATCTACAATCACGCCAAACTCCGCGCCGAACTCACCGCGCTCGGTCATCGCTTCATCACCGATCATTCCGACACCGAAGTCTTGCTTCACGGATACCGCGCGTGGGGCTTGGATCTGACGTCCCGGCTCAACGGCATGTGGGCGTTCGTGCTCCACGACGCTGCGCGGCGGCGTCTCTTCGCCAGCCGCGACCGATTTGGCAAAAAGCCGTTCTTCTATTCCACCCTCAACGGCGGGTTCGTCTTCGGCTCCGAACTGGAGGCGATCCGCGCACACCGGGAAATCGGACCGCGACTCGCGCTCTCCCGCCTGGCGCTGAAGAAGTATTTTGGATACGGGTACATTCCGGCTCCGCACACGGTCTGGACCGGGGTAGCGAAGCTGCCTGCTGGGCATTCGCTGCTCCTCGACTTGGCGGAGCCAGCACATCCGAAGCTGCGCCGCCATTGGAGCTTCGTGATGGAGCCAGAGCCGATCACCAGCAAGCGCAGCGCCGATGCACGGGCAGAGGAACTCCGGGTGGCCCTGCAGCGCGCCGTCCAGCGCCGCCTCGTCGCGGACGTTCCCGTGGGAGTCTTTCTCAGCGGAGGCGTCGATTCCTCCGCCGTCACCGCGTTGGCGAGCGCGAGCCGCCCCGCGGCCGGCGTGAACACTTACTGCATCGGCTTCGAAGAACCGTCCTTCGACGAGAGCGCCTTCGCTCGGCAGGTCGCCGCCCACTGCGGTACCAGCCATCACGAAGAGCGTCTCTCGATCGAGAAGGCACGCGTTCTCCTTCCCGAGATCGTTGGCAGGCTGGACGAGCCGATGGCCGATAGCTCGCTCCTACCGACGGCCCTGCTCTGCCGTTTTGCCCGGCAGCATGTGAAGGTCGCCCTCGGCGGCGACGGCGGCGACGAGTTGTTTGCCGGATACGATCCATTCCGGGCGCTGGCCGCGGCCCGACGCTATCAGCAATGGGTCCCCAGGCCCGTGCACCAGGCGATCGCGCTCGTTGCCCATCGACTTCCCGTGTCGCACCGGAACATGAGCCTGGATTTCAAGGCGAAGCGTTTCCTGCGGGGCGTCAACCGCCGCGAGGCGCTCTGGCTGCCGACCTGGATGGCCCCGCTCACGGCAGTGGAGCTGGAGTCCATCTTTGACGAAACCATTGATCCGGAGGATCTCTATTCGGAGGCGATCGCCGCGTGGGAGTCCTGCGCGCAGCCCGATCCGGTGGACCGCACGATTCAGTTCTACGTCCAGCTCTACCTCCAAGACGACATCCTGGTGAAGGTCGACCGGGCCTCGATGCAGGTCGGCCTCGAGGCCCGCGCCCCGTTCCTGGATCTCGAGGTCGTCGACGTCGCGCGGCGGATTCCGTGGCAGTGGAAGTATCGGCGCGGTCAGACGAAGTACCTCCTGAAGCGCGCGCTGGAGCCCCTGCTTCCCCACGCGATCATTCACCGGAAAAAGAAAGGTTTCGGCATGCCGATCGGGGCCTGGCTGAAACAAGGGCGGCTGCCCCTGGAACGTCCGGCCCTCGCCCCCGAATTCACCCGCTCCGCGCTGGCCCAGCACCGCTCCGGCCGCGTGGACCACCGGGCCTTTCTTTGGGCCATGTGGCTGCTGACGGAATGGCAGACCTCCCGTCCCCCTCTCTCCTGAGATGCGCCTGCTCCTGATCAACTACGAATACCCGCCCGTCGGCGGCGGCGCTTCGAACGCCACCTGGGAGATTTCCCGCGCGCTCGTGAAGCTCGGCCACGAGCCCGTCGTGCTCACGGCCCGGTATCGCCACCGCGAACCGGATACGGCCAACCCCGGCATCCGCGTGATCGAGGTCCCGGCGATCCGCCGCCGAAAGGACCGCTGCAACGTCTTCGAGATGGCGAGCTTCGTCCTCAGCGCGACTTGGCGTATCCGGCGTCTCCTGCGCGAAGAGCGGATCGAAGGCATGATCGCCTTCTTCTCCATGCCCTGCGGCCCGATCGCCTGGTGGGGCTGGCGTGGGACGAAAGTCCCCTACATCGTCTCGCTCCGCGGCGGCGACGTCCCCGGCAACGAACCCGGCCTGGCCTGGTTTCACCGCCTCCTGCGCCCCCTCCGCCACGCCGTCTTCCGTCATTCCCGCGCCGTGGTGGCAAATTCGCAAAGCCTGAAAGAAGCGTCCGAGCGCGCGGACCCGTTCCCGGTCTTGGTCATCCCCAATGGCGTGGACACCGATTTCTGGCACCCCCCCGAGCACCGCCCCGCCCCGCCGCCGTTTCGGTTTTTGTTCGTGGGACGCTTTCAGGAACAGAAGAATCTCCCGTGGCTTATTCGGCAGTTGTCCGAATTGAAACGGCTTCCGCACTTTCCGGATTGGGAGATCCACTTCGTCGGCGATGGACCACAGTTTGGTCAAATCAGAACCCTTTGCAACACACTCGGTATCGCTTCGCGCGCCCAGTGGCATCGCTGGCTTGAGCACTCTGAACTCCGCCAGATGTACCAACAATGCCATCTCTTAATCAATCCTGCTCTATATGAAGGAATGTCCAACGTGGTTCTTGAGGCTCTCGCTTGCGGCATGCACGTGGCAATCAGCCGCGCCGCTGCTGGAGGAGAGCCCGTCTTCAGCTCCCAAAATGTGCTGACGTTTGATCTCACCGACACGCGGAGTGTGTTCGCGCGCTTCATAATCACCCCCAAGCTAGCTGTTTCGCTAGAGTCCGACCTAACGTGGGAGCGCTGCGCATCAGAATACTCGACCCTTATGCTACAAAATGGCGACGAAACCACCGGTGAAGGGCGCTCGCAGCACGAAGCCATATAGCTGTTTACACCCGGCCTGAACCCAAGAGTGCGTATCGTTTTTGTTTGCGTGTCGACAAGAGAAGTTGATCCATCTTCGCACTTGAATATCCCTCTTCAGAATCTTTCCAGGCAGACAGCTGCGCTCCGCGGACAGATTATGGATGCACTGCAGCGCGTAACAGACAGCGGATGGTACATACTTGGGCAAGAAGTCGCAAAATTCGAACAAGAGTTCGCGGCATACCTAAGAACCGCACATTGCGTTAGCAATGCGAACGGAACTGATGCGATTGAACTCGCATTACGTGCTGTGGGGGTCGGAGCCGGCGACGAGGTCCTCCTCGCGGCGAATGCTGGAATGTACGGTACAGTAGCCACGTTCGCCGTCGCTGCCGCCCCCTGCTATTGCGATATCGGCGAAGGCACGTTCAGTCTTGGCGCAAATGCGGTGGAAGAAGCTCTTAATCCGCGCGTTAAGGCAGTGATTCTGACTCATCTGTATGGCGCGGCCGGTGAGGTCAAACAGCTTTCGGAGATTTGCAGAAACCGAAACATCGCATTGATCGAAGACTGCGCTGAGTGTCATGGCGCCAGAATCGACGGGAAGGCGTTAGGAACGTGGGGTGACATTGGATGCTTCAGTTTCTACCCGACAAAGAATCTCGGAGCATTGGGCGACGGTGGCGCATGTGTAACATCAAGTCCAGAACTTGCTGCAAGGCTGAGACAGCTCAGGCAATATGGATGGCAGACAAGATACCACTCCTTATTGGAAGGAGGAAGAAACTCGCGCCTTGACGAAATGCAGGCTGCCATACTCCGAGTAAAGCTGGGGCATCTGGAAACGTGGAACGCGCGGCGACGTAGAATCGCCGAATACTACAACGCGGCGTTTGCGAAGACGAAGCTTCAAGTGCCCCGAATCCAAGACGAGGGCTACGTAGGGCATCTGTATGTTGTACGTACGAGAGACCGCGAACTGATCAGAGAGCGGTTGCGAAATGTAGGCGTGGCGACAGACGTCCATTTCCCGGTGCCCGACCACCGCCAAAAATCTGTGGTTTCAAGACTAAAGAACGAATTTGATCTACCCGAAACCGAGGCGAACTGTGCGACCGTAATGACGCTCCCGTGCTTTCCGGAGCTCAGCGATTCCGAAGTAGAGTACGTTGCTAATGCCGTCGTCCAAGCCGTCACGGATGTCTAGTATACGTGATTCGCTGGACTGCGACTGCATACCCATTCTAAGTCGGAACTAGAAACCGTAGAGACGATTCATATCCCAATGCCACACTACGCTCATCCTAATGCCCTGATCGACAGCGGCGCCTGCATCGGCAATGGTTCAAAAGTATGGGCATTCGCTCACATCCTGACTGGAGCATCCATCGGGAACGACTGCAATATCTGTGACCATGTGTTTGTGGAAAACAACGTTGTCATTGGAGACCGAGTAACAGTCAAATGCGGCGTCCAGCTTTGGAGCGGCGTGCGAGTTGAGGATGACGTATTCATCGGCCCAAATGCCACTTTCACGAATGACAACTTCCCTCGGAGCAAACGGCACTTGGATGCCTACCCCGAGACCGTTCTCGAAAAAGGTTGCTCGATCGGAGCGAACGCGACGATCCTGCCGGGGCGACGGATTGGTCGCAACGCTATGGTCGGAGCAGGAGCAGTGGTAACACGCTCGGTGCCTGCAAATGCGGTCGTAGTGGGTAATCCGGCCCAAATAACCGGCTATATTAACGGCCCGGCTGGCGGCAAGGCCCGTATGCCGGTCACCGGGCTCTCAGGCATTCCGGAGGTGGGGCGCCGACAGGAGCAGCTCACGAACAAATCCTCTGTCTCAGGCGTCACTCTTCATGAGTTCCCAGTGATTCAGGACCTCCGCGGTGATCTCAGCGTTGGTGAGTTTCAACGCGCAGTTCCGTTCACACCTAAACGGTATTTCTTGGTCTTCAACGTGCAAAACGGTGAGATCAGGGGAGAACACGCACACCGTCGCTGCCACCAATTCCTCATTTGCGTCTCAGGATCATGTAATGCGGTGGTCGACGATGGAAGAAACCGGGAGGAATTCCTGCTGGATCGTCCAAATATCGGTTTATATATTCCCCCAATGATCTGGGGAACTCAATACAAATATTCGTCAGGAAGCGTCCTACTCGTGTTTGCGTCAGACTATTACGATGCTACCGACTACATAAGAGACTATAGCGAGTTCTTGACGTGTCTTGAATCCGGCGCCTCTACCTTGCCGCGTGCAGATCCCATCTGACTACGCCCGCATCGAGAATACTTCTGCTGCCAAACGAACAATGTCGTTCTGGTTCCGAGAGGGACTGGGGCACGCAGGAACAAGCTCGAAGTGATCTGTTTGTATCTGGCTTGTGGCATTTGCAGATGGCAACTCGACGTCTCTCGAGTTTTCGGCGGAGACCGCGCATTGCTCCTCGGATCGACTGGGTTCTTCGCATGTGCTCGCTAATGCCTTAAGGTTGCTCACTGAAGGGCAATCGTCGCGACCTCACCTTGTATGAGGATGCACCCTTCCGTGGGCCAGCCGGAGCGTCCTGCGGCCCATTGCTCCGCTCTCTGTTGCTCTTCCGGAGTGGCAGGTTGAAAAGACGATCCCGTAGCTTCATTGAGAAATGCGAGCCTGGACCAAGCGGGGTACCGAGCAGAGACATTCATGTCACCAACAACGGTCCCGATTCGAGAATCATACCACCAGCGGCCACCGACGATCGACACCCGCTTAATCTGTGCGAATCCTGGATCCTGTTCCATCTTCGCTAGTATTCTGTTGGCCAACTGCGAATCCCAACGATTCAGCCGAATCTGGTCATTTAGGATTTTTGCATCGACCCCGCAAAACGAGAAACACACGACGGCCGCTATACTCACGCAGGCTAGGCGGGAGAAGCAGCTGCCCACTGTCCACCAGATCGCAAACGTCGCAGACCATACTAGGGCCACCGCCACCAACACTCTCGGAACAGGCCAATATACCTGTCCTACGGCAACAATGCCCACCGACATTACCACGCCCAGCGCAAGCACCAGATATATGACTGCGGTACGGCGCATGCCTTTTCGAAAACACACAGTGCATGCCAAACACAGCACTGAAGCTATGAAGAGCACGGACGCCGCCGGCGAAACCAATGCTTTATGGTCATCCGCAAGGCGGTACATTACTTTAAGGGTATGCAGCACTTCCCCAAAGCGGTTTCCAATATCGGAGACCCTGAGGAGCTGCCCACGTCCTTCAATTCTGTAATTCAACAACTTAGAAATCAGGAAGGTCAGCAAAGCATACGCGAACGTGCCCAAGACGATGGTATACAGCTCAGGCCAAGGCAATCGTACGGCCATATCGCGTGCTCTCGAACCCCGTTCATAATGCGAAAGCCTGGCAGCGACCGTACATAGCCAGCCCACTACTGCTACATTCAGGACAATCTGATAGTCCGCGAGGGCCAGCGCGAAAAGCAGTGCCCCTGTCCATATTGATCTGCCGCCCCGTCGGCCAATAAGAATTCCGACCAAAGCAAGCCCATACCCACATACAACCAACCAGCCAACAGCGGTAAACGTAAATATCTCAGTCTGGTACGGGTGCGCTACAAACAATAAGACGCAAAGCATTCCACCCAAGCTCCCTACCCGGAGTCCCCACGCGCGGACATATGCCGTCCCGACGGCCACAAGCGTGCAGCCCAGAATCGTGCTTGAAATCGCACCGGTTCCCACGCGATCGAACCCGAGTAGATCCAGACATGACACAAGAAAGGGTTGCAGCGGCCTGCCCTGCGAAAAACACAAATAGGCGAGAGAGTCGAACGACCAGGCGCCCTCCTGCGCATGCCTCCAATCATCAGGCGAGTAATGGGCTCCGGAGAGGCAAGCTGAGCGTACAATCAAGGATGCGAGGCAACAAAGACCAAACGCCACATTTGGGGTCACCTCAAGGGACGAAATTCTTTCCGCCAACCGCCGAATTGATGCAAGCACCATAGAAAACGTAGTCCGTCAGGCGCGCCAACCGAGGCGAAGTTTCCTGCGAATCGTTTGGGTCCAGCGCCCCCCCACACCGAGGCGTTCAACTCGCTCAGTGGCTGCCACAGCCTTCTCTTTTACCACATTTAAGAATTCACTGCGTTGTGTCCACAACCATTCAGCCAATATCTCGAGGCGTACCTGCTCAATTGCCTCGAGAGCAATCGTGTCTCCAACCTTTCGCGACACGCCTGGGCGAACTAGAGCCTCCGACTCAGTAGCACGGGAAATGAGCTCATGCATCTGTTTCGGCAACACCTCTATGCCGTAACTCCGGACCATCTGCTCTCGGCCCCGACACGCCATCCGTCGTCGCTTCTCTGGATTCGCAGTAGCATCAAGTACCGCTTCGACATATTGCGTCAGTTCGCCCTCACAAACCGGAATCAAATATCCCGTTTCCGCGTTAAGCAATTCTGACTGCCCGCCCACGTCAGCCATAATTGGCACGACCTCCATACTCATCGCCTCGTACAGCACGAGTGCGATGCCTTCGTTTTTCGACGGGACTAGCAAAAGTTCGACGCTGGCAAACAGCTCGCGGACCTCGCTGTTCGCAAGTGCACCGAGCATCACTACATTGCGGATTCTCTCTTCCGCGATGAACTTACGAAACATTTCCTCCTCTGGACCACTTCCCGCGACCAGAATAGTACCGTTCCACTCTCGCCTCTGGAGTTCCAGTGCGATTTTCGCGAGCAGCTCGGGCCTTTTTTGTTCATGCAACCGCCCCACGAAAGCAACGCGGCACGCCGTCGCACCGCCGATCCGCGAAAAGCGTCCTCCACCGACGGCTGATGTGCGGGACCAATACTTGGTATCCACACATGTATAAGCGACGCTGCATTTGGTTTCATCGTGGCCGCGTGCAATCATCCAATCGCGGAGGTGCCGCGAAGACGCGACCGTCGCTGTCAGGTCCGTGACATAATCAACAGACATTCTTGGATAACCTCCGGACTTCCATGATAATTCCTCAATGTGCACGTAGTCTATGAACGGTATAGAAGGATGCCGACTGCGCAGGAAAGGCAGCAACTGATAACCGAGTGCGCTGTGAGTTATGAGTACCGCATCGCAGGATCGACTTTCAATGAGATAGGATAGAAAACGCGGATAATCGGGTACCCGCAAAAACGTATTAAGCGGGAAGACATCAGGAGTCAGGGCATAGAACTCGCTCATCCATGAATGTTTGGCGGAAGCCAACGTCGTAGCGACTGTTACTTCGTACGAATAGGCTGACTGAAGAGAACGAATCAAATCGAGGTTGAATTTGTCAGAACCGCCCAACTCGAGGTGTGGGACGATAATCAGCAACCTCCGACTCGCCTTGCTCAGCCTATTCGTCAACGGCAATTCCACAGGGGGAATCTCTCGAGGACAGTGCCAGATCTCGGGTAGACGTGGGAACGATACCTTCGTGAGGCGCGGAAATTTCTGATGCAGTCCGTCCCGGAACCGTCGATAATTTGGGCCTGCGTCGAAATTGGCCCACTTGATGGAATGGTCTACCCGGCGGCGGTACCAATGCAGATAAAGAGGAACAGTTCGGCCCCAAAGTCCGTGATCAGCACAACGCAGCCAGAATTCCCAGTCCTCACACCCTCCACGAATCGTTTCGTCATAACCACCGACGGCCTGAAACACGGAACGGCGAACCATAGCGTTTGTTTGGACACAGTTCTCGTCGAGGAACTTCGACCCATCATCAAAGCCGCGCGGCCAGAGATAATTCTGCGCACCAAAGCCGACTTCAAAGCCTTTTACGAAAGCGCAGTTTGGATGTGAAACGAGATACCACAGCAGTATTTCGAGCGCGACTGGCTCGATGAGATCGTCACTATCAAGTTGAAAAACGTAGTCAGATTTGGCCTGTCCTATCCCATAATTCCTAGCCGCGCCTGGCCCCCCGTTTCTGGGCATGTGTACAATGCGTATACGCCGGTCGAGAGACGCGACTTGCGATAGAATTCGCACCGCTTCGACCTCAGTCGACGCGTCATCGACGACGATCCACTCCCAGCATCGTAGTGACTGCTGTAACACGGATTCGACTGTCTCGAGAAATATGGCTCCCGTATTGTGATAGGGGGTGACGATTGATACTCTAGGGTTCTCGTCTGCCTCACCGGAATAGCGAAAAGCGCGCGTTCGGTTCAGATTCGGGACATCAGAATAGTCGGGGCTGGAAGCGTTTATCATGGTCTGCGGAGGACGACAACGTCTTGGTAATCGTGACCCTGGTCCCGAACTTCAACAATGTCCAAAAAGCGCGCCCAATAGCTATTTAGGTATTCCACCGAGTGGAATACGGTGCAATTATAGTTCAGAGCACTCGGCCAGCTAAACACGACCTTCTCCTTCGGCATCGGTCCAGCAAATAGATCCGGTCCAACTTGGTAATCCGGGATGCTTTCAGCCAGCCTTACCAGTGAATCGTACACGGGCATCCCCGCACGCATGCGAGACCACGTCGCGTCTGTGTGCACTGTCAAATACGCGATGCCTCCGGGTCTGAGAACCCGCCGAAGTTCCGCGAGCCATGCCGCTTCAAAATAGTCTATGTGCGTAAAGACCGAAAATGCGTATACAACGTCGAGATACGCATCAGGAAAGGGCAAGCTTGGGAGAATTGAAGAATGGAAGACTTTGACCTGTCGTGGCAGGAACTTGCGCACCCATTCAACATGGCGAAGGTTCAAGTCCGCACCCCAAGATTCACATTCAGGGTTCTGGCAAGCGAAGTGACGCAGCACTCTTCCGGAGGCACAGCCTAGCTCAAAAGCGCGCCCAATGCTTCCGTGCGCCGCGTGGGCACAAAAGGCATTTTTAACGAGCAGGTAGTCACGCAGTCCGCTTAACCACCAGTCGAAATGGCGTTCACCATGATACCCTTCTCGATCGGCGGTTACGGGGATCGAAAAACTGTCACGACTCAAATAGCGTTCTAGCTCCTCATCAGTCACAAGCCCCTCTAGACGCGTATATGTCGGCATGCGGGGGTGACTTTGAGCGGGACCGAGAACCGAGAAGGGCGCATTGTTGCCCAGCAAGGTGAGGTCAGCAATGTTCTGGGGTCGCGCTGAACCAATCAGGGGTAACATAGAGTTTTTCATGGTAGATTTTTGTTCGGCTCTTTAGCACGGGGAACGACCCTCGTCGCGGCAACACGAATCCTCCACCAAAGAGATGACTCGATACTAGCGAGCCGCTCAGCCAGCTGTCGACACTTGGATTCAGAAGCAGCGTAGGACTCGGACGTGGAAGCTAGCTTCTTGCTCGCCTCCGCGTATTTGTTCCCGCATGCCTTGATCGATTCCCTACACTGCTGCACCAACAGGCTCTCATGCCCTAGTCTCTCCTGCGTCGAATTCAGCGCATCCCTTAAGCGCGAGACCTCCTGTCGCTTAACTTCGTTGTCTCGGCTGAGGGCTTCGACTTTCTCGGCAAGAATGGAGTTCTCGGTAGTGAGTCGCTCCAACTCGTGACCTGTAGATTCCGCCTGATCCTCGGCGCGCTGCAACCGCGCCTCGATCGCGTGCTGTCCACTTCGCATTTCCTGAATTTCCGCCGCCTGCGTTTCGATTCCGCGCTGCTTCTCAGCGATATCCGCCAAGCTGCGGTCCAACTCTACCGATAGGCGAGCGGATTCTCGCTGTACGTATTCTAGCTGCTCCTTGTGCCATTGTATTCCTTCCTTCAGTTTCTCCGCCCAGCCACGAAGATCATCTATTACATGCTCCTGCTCCGCAGCTCTCTGCTCAAGTTTCTGCGATCGCCTTTCGTGCCAATCCTTTGCCTCCAATAAAGACTTTCCCCATTTTTCGAGTTCCAGAATGCGATCCCTATCTCGATTCGTCCGGGCGTATTCGGCTTCAGCCAGGATGTGCCTTTTACGCTCCAATGCAAAATTATACTCCCAACTCCGCGACTGCCCCTCGTTCCAAAGATAAGCGATATAGGTACGGATGTGATCAAATACTACCCTAGCACTCCACCCGCATTCCCCAGACCACATTTCGAGCACCTGAGCATAGTTTTTCTGCAAAAGGCGGACCGCCACCGCGTCATAAGCTGAGTTCGCAGCAACGCGGGCTGCTGCTGCCTCGGCATGGCGCGCAAGTGCACGCAGAAGAACATCCGTCTTCTTTTCTGCGAATAGGTCTAGCGCATCGGCGAGTACCCCGTGCAGCGGCGGGTCCA
This sequence comes from Opitutaceae bacterium EW11, assembly GCA_003054665.1. Lineage (GTDB taxonomy): Bacteria > Verrucomicrobiota > Verrucomicrobiia > Opitutales > Opitutaceae > EW11. The sequence continues at coordinate 156,263 of QAYY01000009.1, forward strand.
GGCTCAACAACACGCCGGCGTATGTAAAATGGAAGAAAGCAAGAACATCTAGCTTTGCATTCAGATCATCGAGCGGCTCAGTGGAATTCAGATCAATCCAGACACACTCTCCTCCTGTAAGTGCAGCGTTGAACGGAAAAGGATCGCCGTGGGCTATCTGAAGCTCATGCAAATTCGATAATCCTCGGGCAAGCCCAGCCAAATACGTCAATGAGCTAACTCGATCACGCGCGTTTGCCGCATCAGCAAGTGCCTGCTGAGGGGCCAAAACGGAGACCCAGCCCGGAGTCCGTCCCGCACCTTTAAGTACCCCGCCTTCGGCAAAACGGACCTTCATCGCACACTTGCAGGACGCATCTACCTGGATCACTCCACTTGGGCGAACATCGCGAATCATCTCCAGTATCCGAGATCGTTGATCTGCCCCCGCGCGCATCCGATCCAAGCCCAAGATATGGTCAGGCTTATGAAGTTCACGACTTATGTTTAGCCAGACCCATCGTCCGTCTGACGCAGCGAGACCCTGAGGATCGGCACCATTCTGCCCAAAAACTACACCATCAGGCAATACCCTGCAGGCACATTCCGCCCCACAGAGGTTTACAGTAATTTGCTCGCGAGGGACGAGCGCACCTACGCCGATTTGAATGCCCGGCTTAAGACAAATCATCGCGTGTAGAAAGGAAATAAAGTGGTCGCAAATCTCCGTCAGCGGACGCGCTATTCACCAGAAGTTCGTAGGATTTCACGCAGGTGTGCTTCAGAAACCAATCGGGTGTAAACAGCTCTCCGAGCAACTGATTGACCGGCTCACTAGAGGGAGATTCAAAATAGATCCCGTGGGTAACGGACTGAGCCAGCTTCTGCAGTACTCGAACAAGCTCTTCAGGCTTCCGGCGACCAACAGCGGTCATAGCATAACCGGAATATACCTGATGAACGACGCTCAACAACAGACACGCCTCCCAAACTGCGGTCGACGATGCGATAAAATCGATGAAATCGGCCGCAACGAACTCGAGTTCTCCTGCACGGTGGCACGACGCCGACGCCGCGAGCAGTATTGAAGGTTGGACAGGGTATCGTTTTTGAACGTCTGCCGCCAAATTGTTTTCAATTGCCGTAACGCTGTATCCCCTATCGGCTAGCGCCTCTGCAAAAAGGCCTGTCGAAGCGCCAACATCGAGAATCCTGGCGGGCTTGTATATAGATCGCCTAAAGAGATCGATGGTTATGGCGATAAGCCTATCCAGTCCCACTCTCTCAAATGGGTAAATAGCTGCACTATCGACGACACTAACCGGGGAATCCGGGTGCATGCAAACTTCGCGATCAAGCGTGCCGCGGAACACCGGCAAGTACGTTCGTCCTTGTTTCAGCTCGGCAGACATTGGAATGATACCTTCGAAGGAATACGCAAAAGGGCCGGTACAAAGGACCCGTCTCGCGTCACCACCGAGAATGTGGCGGCCCCAAATACTTTGTCCATATACTCCCCCTGAACCGGCGATCTGAGGCCAAGAGCGATATTATAGTTTCCGGGAGCAAGACATACGTCAAACTCAAAGGTCACCCTGAGTATAGTTCCAGCATTCTGAGCCGGAATCTCCAACTGATGAAAGTAGCTGTTTACGGCGAACAGATCGATACCTTCGGGCGTTCTGACCAGTATCCCCGCTTCGCTAGTGTCGTTCAGGTCAGTAAGTATTTTGAGATCGGCAACTACAGCAGCGCGGGATCCATGTACAAGGCAGTCGGTCTCCCGACCGAATTGCGTCGTGATGCACTCAATGTAGCGCGCCTTGCCCGCCCCCGTCCGGCCTGTGCTCCTCTTGGCGAACGGCGGCTGAAGGTTAGATACTTGGGGGCTTGCGTCTCCATCAATACAGTCCGATTTAGCAGATCCGCTTGGATGGAGATTCCGCTCACAATACAAATCGGTGACAACGTCAACCGGTCCATCCATCAGGCAACGGCCATCCTCAATGAGTAGCGCACGCGAGCAGATCGAGCGAACCGCAGATAACGAATGGGAGACAAAGAGCAGCGTGACGCCGCGCGCTCGCAACTTCTCTAGATGCGCATAACACTTTGCCTGGAAAAACATATCTCCCACTGCAAGTGCCTCGTCAATAATTAGGATTTCGGGCTCGACGGCAACCTGCACTGCAAACGCAAGGCGAACCAACATGCCGCTGGAATATGTCTTTACCGGCTGGTCAAGGAATTCACCAATGTCCGCGAAGGCGACGATTTCTTCCATCCGGGCCTCGATCTGCGCATCACTCAAGCCGAGTATCGCTGCGTTTAGCCTCACGTTGTCTCGGCCGCTGAACTCAGGGTTGAATCCCGCTCCGAGTTCAAGCAACGCTGCGATTCGACCATTTACTTCCACGCACCCCGCGCTTGGCGAAAGGGTTCCGGCTAAAATCTGCAATAAGGTTGATTTGCCGGACCCATTTCGGCCGATAATGCCAACGGACTCACCCCGGCTCACCTCGAACGAGATATCGCGAAGTGCGTAAAAGTCGTGAAAACACCGCTGTTGGGCTATCGTGCACCTTTCCCATAGGGCAGGAATGACACTCTTAGCGCAGTGGTGAACGATGGAGTTCAGCCGGGCTGACGGGCTATGCCAGATCCGATATGCCTTACTCACGCCGGACAGCTTGATCAGAGCGTCTGTCATAATACGTCAGCAAACGCGGGCTTGAGTCCGGAGAATGCAGCTTGACCCAATACAAACGTGATCACTCCACACAAGAATAGGTACAAGACATCTGCCGCTATGGGTGCTTGATGCCAAAGGACAACATGTCGGCTTGTTTCCACCACGATCAGCAGCGGATTGAACCGCAAGAACGAGAACGCAGGAGGGATGCTTGAAAAAGAATAAAACACTGCGCTGACGAACATGAGCAGTACCGAGAGGAATTGGACGAATGGTGCAATATCGCGAAGAAACACGCCCACGGCTGAAAGCATCAGGGCGACGCCGACGGACAAGAGGCCAAGCGCGATCAGGATTGGAAACAGCCACAGGACGGAGCCTGACAGACCGGGGCCCCATATTTCGACCGACGCCAGCACCAGAGCCAATCCGACAATGCAGCGGAACGCGGCGGCACCAACTGCCGCCGCAGGAAGCACTTCCAACGGGAAAACGACCTTCTTCACGAAATTTGGGTTCTGCACCACCAGAGATGGAGCCACCATCATGGATTCCTGGAACATCTGCAAAAGGCAAAGCCCGAGAAACAACCCAATCGCATAGTCCACCCGGGTTTCCGACTCAACTGTGCCGAAACGGCTGTTGAACACGGCAATGAAGACGAAGGCGTAAACAGCAAACAGAAGGAGCGGATTCAGGACTGTCCAGGCGATGCCCAGAAAGCTCCCCTTGTGCTGCAATTCGATGGAGCGACGGGTGAACTGCCAAAGCAGTCGGCGATGGGTAATGAAACTGCCGCAGATTGTGAGCGGATTCAGGAGGCGCCAGACACTCTGTTTTTGGTAAAGCCGCATGACGTGAGCCGCTGAACCTCTTCGGTCAGGGTCCGACGCTCAATGGTTTTTTTCGGCCGGCAAGGGGATCACTTGTGTGTACCGCGATGCGAGTGCCGAAACGCTGGTCCACGCGTTAGATGCCTCCTCGGCCTGAACCGCCCAACATTCGTTGCGCCGACCCGGCTGCTCCAGAGCGGCGGCCCAGCCCGGACAATCCTCGATCGGCACCAGCGAGAGTCCATCCACGCCCGCCAGTTCACTCGCGCCGTCCACCGCACTGGAGACCGCGGGCACTCCGGCCGCGAGGGCTTCCACGACCGCATTCGGAGTGCCTTCGAACCGTGAGGGCTGCACGTACAGATCGAACTTGGGTAGTAGCTCGGCTGCATCGGAGCGCTGACCGGGGAAGAAGACCATGCCATCCAGGCCGAGGGTGCGGCGTTGGTGCTCCAGGTTTCCCCGCTCCGGGCCTTCGCCGAAGACGACCACCGCGAGCGGGGCCCGCTCGTCAGGAGAAAGTAAGGCAAGCGCTTCCAGCAGGATGTCGTAGCCTTTCTGGCGATCCAAGCGTCCCAGCGAACCGATGACTCGCTTCCCTTCCAGTTGAGGCAGACCGAGTTCTGTCCAGGAGGGAATTCGGCCGGGGGGCTGCGGCGGATCCATCGCGTTCGGGATGAAGGCGCTGCGCGCGAGATCCACGCCTTCGTGCTGCGCCGCCCAGGGCAGCGCCGAACGGCTGTTCGACGCGGTGAAGGCTGTGAGAGGCGCCGTCGCGCGCAAGAGGAGTTTCTGCCAAGCCGCGTAGTTGATGTTGCGCGCCTGGAGGCAGGTCAGAACCGGCAGGCCGCCCGCGAGCTGTGCGGCGATGCGGCCGAAAATCGTGCTGACAAAAAGGACCGTCACCACGCAGTCGAAGTCGGCGGACAGGAGCTCCCAAACGGTTCGAATCAGCCCCACCCCACTCAGCACCCCGGTCCGTCCAACAGCTTTGACGGTCACCCCGGCGGTCGCCATCGGATCGCGGTACAACGGTTCCACGATTTCGTTCAGCGCAAAGACGGTAACGCGATGCCCTTCTGCGGCCAGACCACAGGCGAGCTGGCGCACGTGCTTCTGCGCGCCGCCGATCGCCAGGCTGTCGATGAAAATCGCGATTTTCATGACGTCCATTCGGCGAGCGCCCGGTCCCAGCCGGCCAGACCGCCGGTTTCCTTGAGTTCGGCCGAACGCTGCAGCGCGCTGTGGCGCAGCCGTTCGCGAATCGCCGTGTCGGCCACCAGTCGGTCCAGCGCTTGTGCCAGCAGGTCCGGCCGCTCAGAGGGCACGAGCAGGCCCGCCGGCGGATTTCCGAGAATCTCCCTCGGACCCGTCGGGCAGTCCGTCGCAATCACGGGACAGCCGGCAGACATCGCCTCGCAGAGCGCCATGGGGTACGCCTCGTGGCGCGACGCGAGCACAAACACCTCCGCACCTCCGTACCGCTCAGCCATCTCCGCGATCTGGCCGAGCAGGCGCACGCGTGACCCGAGGCCCAGTCGATCAATCTGGGCCCGGAGCGTCGATCGAAAGGGCCCCTCCCCTGCCACTTCCAGGGTCCACTCGGGTCGGCGCGACGCCACCTGAGCAAAGGCCTCGATCAACACGTCGAAACCTTTCTGCACATCGAGTCGGCCCACCGCGAGAATCACCTTCTGCCGCGCCGATGCCGGGCGCTCGGCGTAGCTTACGAAAGGATACGGAATGGTGGCGAATCGCCCCGGCATCCGTTCCGACAGCCAGGCGCTGATCTCGCGCGTGGGCGAGATGACGCTCCGAGCGCGGCGGTACGTCCGTCGCCTCAGCACTTCCCAGGGAAAACCCAGCGGATTCATCCAGGGCGCCAGGTGTTCGGTCGCGATCACCGGGACGCCCGTACCCACCAGTGAAAGCAGAACAGCCACGTTTAGCTTCTCCAGAAAGGAGATGACGAGGTCCGGCGTGAGGCGGACCAAACCGCGCCGCAAGCCGGCGAGCCGGACCAAGTTGGCCGGATTCCACGGCGGATTGCGCTCGCCGATCAAGCCCAGACGCACGACGCGCACGTCTTGGTGCACCGGGTACTCGGCCGAAATGTCGCGTCGCAGCAGCACCACGATCACTTCATGGCCGCAGGTCGCCCAGTGATTCGCAAGAATTGCCACGATCCGCTCGGCTCCGCCACCGCCAAGCCGCGAACTCACCAGGACGATCCGGCGTTTCAGCTGCGGTAAGGCCGTCATATCCCCAGGACGGAAGCGTCCGCCCCTCGAGTCCGCCCAACCACCCGGTCCCGCCAGGCAAAAATCCCGGTTTGCTCCACCGCGCCTTCAGCCAGGATGCGGGCGGCGGCCCACCAGGAACGGAGCCGGCGACGCTCCCGCCGGCCGGCGCGCAGGCGAACGCCGGCGCTCGCCCGGATCATGGTCCAGCGCTGCACCGGCTTCGCCGTGTAAACCACTAGGGGCTCGGGGAGGTTGGCGTAACGAAAGCGTCCGTGAAAAAAACCGCGCATCCAGAGGTCGTAATCCTCACCGAGGCGGAGGCCGTCCTGATATCCGCCGGTAGACTCGAGAAATTCACGCCGCATCGTAACCGAGGGATGCACGAAGGGACAGGCATACCAGCGGCGCCGCTCCAAGTCGGCATGAGTCGCCGGCAGGGTCACGGTGCGAAGGAATCGGCCCGCAGAGTCCACAAAGTGGGCGGCTCCGCCCAGCACAGACACTTCCGGGTTCGCGGCCAGTTTCTCCAGGGGCCGCGAAAACCGAGACGGCAACACCGCGTCATCGGCATCGACGATGGCGACAAACGGCGCATCGGAGCGGCGCCACGCCACGTTCATCGACGCTGCGGCCCCCAGGTTCTTCTCGTTCCGCAGCACCGTAATCCGGGAATCGCGGGCCGCGACTTCCGTGGCGCGTTCGCCGGTACCGTCGGTCGACGCGTCATCCACGACGATCAGCTGCCAATCGGGGAACGGCTGAGAGCGCACGCTCTCCAACGCACGAACGATGGTTCGCGCGGCCTGGTATGCGGGCATGAGGATCGTAACCGAAGGCACGGAACCGTAGTCTCCACCAGAACGCTCCGTTTGTGGCAAGACCCACGGCAGGCCAGCCGTCGCACGGCGGCCAGAGCCGCTCATAGGCAGGCGGTGGCGGGCCGGTTCACCCTGCGCGGAGGCGCCTTGGACCGAACGCGCTGGATACGCGGATCAGGGCGGCCCTACAGCCGCCCGCCAAACAGGCGCTCAGCTTGACCGCCTGTTTGTGATTCGTCAGGAAGGGCTTCCCGTTGAACGTTTCAACTAAACTCTCAGCAGGTCGGATCGCGCCTCACCCGGGGGCCAAGTCGGTCGCGAGGTGGGCGACCTGCCGCAGCGCATGAGCGACGCCCCGCTGCAGATCGTCGTCGATCTCGACGGGACGCTTTCGCGGAGCGACACCCTGCACGAACAGATCGTGCGGGCAGCCCTGCGACATCCGTTTCGGCTATTGGCTGCCCTGCCGGCGCTCGCAACATCTCGCGCGGCGTTCAAGGCGCGGCTGGCCGCGATTCCGGCGAAAAACCTTTCCGCACCCTGGAATCGCGATGTGCTCAACGCACTCACCCAGAATGCAGACGCGCCGGTGGCGGTCTGCACTGCTAGCAACCGCGATTTCGCGGTCCGGCTCTGCGCCGGGCTGAGGCCGTTTACGGCAATCCACGGCTCGGATACAGAGGTCAACCTCAAGGCGGAGGCCAAGGCGGCGTTTCTTCGGGAGACCTATGGCCAAGGCCGCTTTCTCTATTTCGGGAACAGCCGCGAGGACGTGCCCGTTTGGCGCGAAGCCGCCGGCGGAGCGGTGGTCAGCGACGATGCGGCTCTCCTGGCGGAGGCGAGGCGCGTCTGCCCTGCCCTAGACCACCTCCCGCCGAGGAAACCGCCGGCCGTCCTCAGTCTCGTCAAGGCGCTCCGGCCGCACCAGTGGGTGAAGAACCTGCTCGTCTTCGTACCTCTGCTCACGTCGCACCGCTTCGGCGAGCCCTCGCTGATCCGGGCATGCGCCGCGGCCTTCGGCGTGTTCTGCCTGCTCAGTTCGGCGATTTATCTCCTCAACGACGCGATCGACCTCGACGCCGATCGGCAGCACGCGTCGAAAGCGAGGCGACCGTTTGCGGCGGGCGACGTGAGTGTGCTTTGGGCGCTCCCGCTCTGCGCGACGCTCCTCGCGGCCGGCCTCACCGTCGCCGCCATGCTCGGCGCTCCGTTTTTCACCGCGGCTGCAGGGTACGTGCTGCTCTCTGTGGTCTATTCGACCGGCCTCAAGAAGATCGCGCTGCTCGACGTCTATGCCCTGGCTTCGCTGTACACCTTGCGCTTGTTCGCGGGCGGAGCCGTCACCGGGATCGTCATCTCCGTCTGGCTGGCGGCGTTCTCGATCTTCATCTTTCTCAGCCTGGCTCTCTGCAAAAGGTACGTCGAATTGCGCGATGTAGGACTTCCTCCGGGCGTTCGCATCGGTCGCCGCGGCTACTTTCCCGAGGATGCCCGCTTCGTGCTGAACCAGGGGATTATCGCTATGGGCTGCGCCGCCCTGGTCCTCGCGATCTATCTCAGCAGCAGCGCGGTCACGCTCCTGTATCACTCGCCATCAATCCTGTGGATCGCGGTGCTCGTGGTCTCGTACTGGGGTGGGCGCCTGTGGCTGCTCGCCTCGCGCGGGCAGATGCACGACGACCCGGTGCTGTTTGCGCTCCGGGACATCGTAAGTTGGAGCTGCCTGGGTTTGTTGCTGACGGTGTTTTTCGCGGCCATGACGCTCGGGTGAGAGGCGCGGTGCAGCGGGGCACAATTCGCACAAAGGAGGCGAGGAACGCGGCTCGCCGTCGAAAGCGGTTTCGTGCCGCCGCACTGCAGAGACGGAGGCGTGCTACCAAGATGCGCGCCGCGTGCGCCAGGCGAGCGCGGGCAGCCCCAAGACAATCCCCGCTGCACTGACGAGATTGAGCCAGAAAGCAGATCGGAGCAGCACGGAACCAACGTACTCAGCGACCACCTGTGACTCTCCCGCCGGCACCTCGATCGTAAGTAGTCCCTCGCCCGACCGCGATACTGGGACCGCCTGGCCGTTCACCCGGGCTCTCCATCCCGGCACGAAAACGCGGACTGTCTCGAGGCGTGACGGTGCCGGCGACCGCACGGTCATAGTCAACGGGGTGAGCGATTCCACCTCCACCGGAAGGCGATGCGGATCGATGGCGGCGAGTCGCGCTCTGCCGAGCGAGCGCGGCGCTGGGCCCGCGCCGGCATCCGGGATGAATTCCATTTGCACGGACTCCAGTTCGGCCAGGGAGGTCCAAAGGACGAGCGATTTCTCCTGATCCGGGCCCGCGCCGAACCCCTTCGCGTCGCCGGCCGACGGCAGCACGTACACGCGCTGCATGCCCGGGCCGACGAACCGCAGGATGCCGCGGAGGTCGCTCCGAGAAAACTCGAACGTGACCAAATAGCGGATACCGGGATTCAGCTGAAGCAGTTGACCGAGGCGAAGCACTCCGGGATTCGCCGTGCGTACGGTCTGCAGGTCGAACCAGGGTTCGGTCGAGGCAGCCTCGGCAGCGCGTTTGTTCGAGGCGATCACGGCACCGGTTTCCGGAGACAGCAGCCGCATCTCCATCCGGGGATCGGCCACGCCATGGATGAAATAGGACGGGCGGTGCGGCAGCTGTTGGTAACAGTAGGCGGATACGTTGACGTTTTCCTCGCGGGCGACCTGCGCCACCGCCTCGGCGGGCTGCAGGCGCTGGCGCGCCAGCGTCCTAAGCGCATCCGCCTCATACAGCGTCCAAGCAACACCGGCGAAAAGCAGGACGCGTACGACTTCACGTCTTTTTGAGTCGCGTTCTCCGATATCGGAGAGGACCTGCTGCAAAGCCACGACCGACGCGCCCGCAATCACCACACAGAACCGCTGCATCGGCCAGAGGTTCGTCATCGCCACCCACATCGTCGGCAGATGCTGCCACAACCAGGCGGTGATGCCCGGCATGGGCAGGATGAGCACGAGATAAACAAGGCACACGGCAATCAGTGTCTGAATGATGCGACGCCGCTCCGGCGCCGCCCAGAAACTCAAGGTCGCCGCGGCCAGGAGCACCACGAGGATCGTGTAGCCTGGCTGGATGAAGGTCAGCAACGGGGCATCAAGCTTGAGCGGCAGCAATGTGCCTGGAAACGCTCCCTGCACTTCGGCCAACAGCCGCTCACGAGGAAACAGCGTGGGCACGACCCGTTCGCCGGCTACACGGAGGGTCAGCACCGAAACAAACGGATAGCTCCCGACGGCAGCAAGGGCGGCCGCCGCGGTGGCGCCGGAGCCGGCGAACCGTCCCCACTCGCTCCTGACGCGGAGTGCCTGTAGGCCGCGAACGCCGAGTACGGCAAACACCGCCAGAGTCGACCACAGCGCAATGGGCGAATGGGCCCACCACGTCGCGCCCACCGATGCGCCGAGGACAAGGGGCGCAACCCAGCCCGTCAGCCGGCATGTCTGCACGAGTGCGGCAAACACCACTGGCAACCACGGAACGGCCGTCGTGCTCATGTAGAGGTCCTGCGCATACGGGAGCCCGAGGACTCCAGGAGACGCTACGTATGCAACGGCCAGCGCCAGGGCGCGCCACCGATGGCGGGGTGAGAGCCACACCAGGGATAGGTATGCCGTGACCAGTCCAAATGTCAGGCTGACCCAGGCCGTAAGATTGAGGAGAACTTGAAACGACAGCCGATGCCCGGTGATCCAGTCGATTCCGACGGCGAGATACTGGCACTCCGGGGCGGTGCGGATCGGATGGATCGCGCCGTTGAAGGCATACTGTGTTTGCCCGACGAATACCGGAAACACTCCCGATCTTGCTTGAGTCACCGCGTCGGCAACCTGGTGGTGGTACCAGACTGTGTCGCCACCACCGATTAGGCCGCTCGTCGCCAATGGGGAAGTCAGCCACCATCCAGCGACCAGCAACAGTGCCCAGCGCAGGGCCTCCAGAACCCCGCGCCGCCATGATGAAACCGATCGCGCCGGATCATTCACGGTGCGGCACTCCGTGGCTTCCAAATCTTCACCTCAAGATGAGACTGCGGATTCAGCATGGAGCCGATCTGCTCATACCCTTCGGGGAAATCGATTCCTCCTCGATGGAAATGATCACGAAACTGCGTCACCTCTGCTTGGGTAATGAGCCACGCGCGCCGTCGCCGCTCCGGCCCGGCGGCCTGCATCTGGGATTCCTCGACAGGATTTCCCACGTAGATTCGGCCAAAGTACCACGGTGCCACCGGCGATCTTCCCCCCACGGCGTACACCAACCCGGGCACGTTGAAGAAGCAGAAGATGTCGTCGCCAGGCTTGAAGCCGTGCTCGTTGAGGGTGTTGCGCGTGTAATTGATGAAGGCGCTGCTTTCTGGATCGAGGAGTACGATGGAATGCTCGTTGCCGACGGCCGTCGGCACCGTGTTCGTCCAAAGCGGAGCCGTGGACATGTACGGCAGGTAAATCTGCCCGTGATAGAGTTGCGCCACCGCAAAGAGCGCAAGCGGGACGGTCACAAACGGGACAACCTTTCCCGTTCCCCATCGGGTCGCGATTTCCCCCAGGGCTAGCAATGTCGCCGCCAACCAGCAGACGGAATAGAGAGCTCCGTTGAGGTACATCGATGTGGTCGACCCGTACGCCCCGGCAAATGGCAACACGACAAGCAGTACCCACAGGAGCAGCTTTGCCGTTGCCCTTCTTGCCGGGCGCCCTTCCGCCCCGCCGACCGTCGGGATCGCAAATCGCGAGATCAACGCGGCGCCAGAGGCCAAGAGCAAGACCCCGACATAGAGTCGCGCCACGATGCCCTCAAAATAGAGCCCGTGAGAACCGCGCCAGAGTTTTCCCTCAACCGTGCTCGCGAGCCACAGCGCGAAAACCAAGCCTCCTAACCATACCGCGGCTCTGCGCTGCAGGATCGGTTTCCAACGCAACGCCAACAGTACGATCCCCGCAACAACGAGCGCCGGACTAGCAAAGCGAAGATCGTGCACCAGAAAGGATCCCAGCTCACGAAACTCGCGGAGAGTCCGGGTGTTGAGTTCCTGCATGAACGCCTGGTTTTCCAGAATCCCGGTGAGAGTCCTTGCGCGGACCAAGAAGGGGCCGACTCCACCAACAAAGGCGATCATTCCGCTCAAACCCACTGCTGCCGCCAATCCGCCAACAATCAACAGCCGTTTCTTTGCCTGCCACGGAATGAGCAGAGACGACATCGCGTACAGGACGACGAATCCAAGAACATACGCCGCTGTTGTCGGCTTGATCAACATGTCAACCAGCGCAACGCCCGCCGCGCTGGCAATCTCCACCACACCCGCCCATCGTCGAGCGCCACCATCCCGCCTCAATCGGGCGCAACCTCCGAACAGGCCGCCGAGTGCGAGAGACATGGCGACGTAATTAAGCGAATTATAGGTGAGCGCTGCTGGCTTGATCGTGTAATTCGCGCAGGCCACCAGTAGGAAGATCCCGAGCAAGGTTGCATAGGAAAAGACACGCCCCTGCGCTCCGTCTAGCACGTCGAGGTGCCTTTTCCAGCCGATGGCAAGGACGACCGTTGCGGCCCATACAAGCGCCCAGCTCACGTACCGAAAACCCACCACGCTCTCGCCAACCATCAGGAAAAACGGCCGGGCAAAGAGATGGTAGGTGGTGTGAGTGTCGGAAACGTCGTGCGGGAATTTGTATTCGAGAAAGTAGCACCCGGTATCGAGAAACTCAAAACCGCGCGGCGCGCTCCAGATCGCAATGGCAACGGCCCCCAGGAAAGCGGCCCAAATCACCCCCAGGGCGATGCGCTGAGGGAGATCCGAGAATGGCTCCGGTGCGGTGCGCTCCCTCGCTTCCGGTTGTGGGGTTGTCTCCGTGCGGTTCACAAAACTCGTGATGACGCCGTTCCCCGAATGGTGAGTCAATGCTCGGGTGCCGTCTTCCCGGGTAAACGACACCTCGCTCCGACTCACCGCTCTTGATTGGCAAGCCAGCTCCATCCACCCTCAGGTGGAGCGTACACATATCGCGGCCCCCCGCTTTACCTCGCTCCGTCTCTCCCTCGACCACCACATGTCCACTCCCTCGCGGCCATCTCAGCTCTCATTTGCGCAGAAGTTCGACGTTTGGTGGCAGTTCGCCGTGCGCGCCGTGGAGATGAAACATCGAGGCAGCTACCTTGGTGTCCTTTGGACGGTACTGAATCCACTGTTGATGCTCGGGCTGTATGTGACGGTGTTCGGCTTCATCTTCAAAAATCGGTTCCACGCGCTGCCAAACGAAACTCCGGTTGACTTCGCACTTGGAGTATTCGCTGGACTCATACTCTTCCACGTTTTCGCCGAGGCGCTCGCGGCGGCTCCGACCTATATCACCAGCAATCCCAACTTGGTGAAAAAGGTCGTGTTTCCCCTAGATCTCCTGCCTCTCGCAAACGTGACCGCCCTGTGGTTTCACGCCGCGGTAAGCTTCGTCCTGCTGCTTATTGCCGCGCTCGTTTTCGACCGAATCCCGACCGCCAGCGGTCTGCTCTGGCTTATCCCAATCCTCGTTCCGCACCTCTTGCTTTGCATTGGTGCGGGTTGGCTCTTCGCCGCCATCGGTGTGTTTTTTCGCGACGTTTCCCAGGTGATGGCCTTCGCGACCCAAGTGATTCTCTATGCGAGCGCCGTCTTCTACTCGGTGGATAGCGTGCAGCGAGAGCCCGTCGTTTGGTTCTTTCTCCGCTGGAATCCCATGCTCCACACGATCGACGCCACCCGGCGGGCCCTCCTCTGGGATATGCCTGTGGATTCAGGCGGCATCGCGTATACGTGGGCGGTCGGCCTCATCGCTTTCATCGTGGGACGCTGGTTCTTCAAAAAGACGCAGCCGGGTTTTGCCGACGTAATCTAGGCCCGAATTTCGGCCTTAGAAATCGTTTCGCCTGATCGCACCCACAAGCTGTCTCCACAGCAGGGCCTCATCTGCAGGTTCGCGAGATGGTCCGCTCTGTCTCGTGTCCGTTTCTTCTCTTGCGACAGCTGGCGCCACGCGGTTTTGTGCGGCTTCGCGTTTTTCATGTCGGAGACTCCCATCATTCAGGTCGAAAACCTCTCGAAAGCCTACCGCATTTGGGGAAGCCCCTCGGCCCGCTTGATCAGCCCCGTCCTGGAAAGTGCATCGTCGTTCTTCCCGAAGAACTCCGCGCCTTGTCGTTCCCTGTCCCGGAGGGCGACACGAGGATACCGGGACTTTTACGCTCTTCAGAACATCTCGTTTTCGATCAAACGGGGCGAGGCAACCGGTATCATCGGGCGCAACGGATCAGGCAAAAGCACGCTGCTGCAGCTGATTGCCGGCACGCTCACGCCCACGGCCGGACGTGTCAGGGTGAACGGGCGCGTTTCTGCGCTGCTTGAACTCGGCTCCGGCTTCAATCCGGACTTCACGGGGCGTGAAAACGTCTACCTCAACGGCTCGATCTACGGCCTGACGCGAAGTGAGATGCACGGCTTGTTCGCCGATATCGCCGCGTTTGCCGATATCGGCGACTTTATCGATCAGCCGGTGAAAACCTACTCGTCCGGCATGATGATGCGCCTGGCGTTCGCTGTCGCGATCAGCGTCCAACCCGACATCCTGATCGTCGATGAAGCACTCAGTGTCGGCGACGTGTTTTTCACCCAGAAGTGTTTCCAGCGTATCCGTGAGATACTACACCGCGGCGCCACGTTGATCTTCGTTTCACACGACATGGGCTCCGTCCAGAGCCTCTGCCAGCGCGGGCTGCTGCTCCACCAAGGCACCCTGGTCCACGACGGGACACCGGAAGTCTGTGTCAGCCGCTATTTCAATCTGCATCAGCCAAAACGCGGTCGGGTGACTAACGACGCGAATCACGGCAGTACGCCCACCATCGATCCCCAGACCCGCTCTTCGCTGCTCGAGACAAACGTCCTGCCAGCGGCGAAGTCACGACATGGGGATCGCGCGCTCGAGTTCGTCGCCGCTGCAGTTCTCGACGGTCAAGGAACCGCAACGTGGGATTTCGAAATGATGCATCGCGCCTGCATCCGCGTTCTCCTCCGGGCGAATCGCGACGTTGCCCTGCCGTCCGCGGGCATCCAAGTGCACGATCGAATGGGAAACCTCGTCTTTGCCGCCGGGACTCCTCAGCTGCGGTTTCCACTTCCAGCGATCAGTGCCGGGACGGAGATGATGTTGGACTTTCAGCTCACCCTCTCCATCCCTCCCGGCGTCTACACGCTGTCATTGGACGCAGCGGAGTGCGATGAGGAGGACCCCAATGTCGGGACTTTTTTCGACCGGGTCGGAGCTCTGGGTCCCCTCACCGTTTCCCATCACTCTCCAGGGGCGATGCCGTTCTACGGAATGGCGCAGCTACCTCTGGAAATCACCTACACATGACGAATCCGACGCCAGAGCGGTCATGCTGGTGTGGATACCAGACGCTGTTCCCGTACTCCGACGACTATCGCGTCTGCAAGGCATGCGGCACCCTTGTCAGTCGGGCGCCGGTCGCGAACACGGCCGACCAGGCAAGCCACGAAACGGGTCTTTACAGCCACGACTACTGGCATCGTCGGCAACGCGAACACCATGGGCTGCCTGATATCGAGGCTCGGGCCCGACTCGATCTCCCGGAGCGTTGCACATACTGGCTTCAGCATCTCTTGCAGGCCAAGCTCCCCCCTGCCCGTGTCCTCGAACTGGGGTGCGCGCATGGCGGCTATCTTTCACTTCTCGGCTGGGCGGGTTTCTCCTCGATCGGCACGGAAATGAGCCCGCAGGTGGTGGAGTTCGCTCGCAAGACCTTCTGCGTCGACGTGCGTTTGGGGACCGTGGAAGCGCAGGGATTTAAGACCGAATCGTTCGACGTCATCGTCCTAAACGACGTGCTAGAGCACCTGGAGGAGCCATTGTCCACCATCCAGCACTGCGCGTCATTGCTAAAACCGGACGGGCTGTTCGTCGTGCAAACCCCTGAATACAAGGAGCACCTGACGTACACAGATCTCTCCGCGGCTCAGGATCTGTTCTTGAGGCACATGGTGAACAATAATGAGGAGCATCTCTATCTGTTCAGTCGCCGAAGTGTTGGAGAACTATTCCGCCGCCTTGGCTTCGCGTCGGTCGCCTTCGGCAATCCGGTCTACAGTTACGACATGTTCTTCACCGCCAGTCGTACGCCCCTGAGGCAGAACTCTCCCGAAGCAATCTGGAATTCTCTTTCGAAACGCCCGGAAGGCCGGCTCATTCAAGCCCTGCTCGACAAGGCCTACGAATCGAATGACCGCTGGTGGGCAATTCAGCGGTTTCAGAAAGACCGCCCGTAGCCTGCGCTTTCGGGTTAGCCGGTTGCGGTCGCTTCCTTGGCCGATTCCACAGACGATGTCCACGCCGGCGCACGTCAGCTAAAGCTCTTCCCGCAGCCGCAGGTGCTCTGGGCGTTGGGGTTCTTGATTTCGAAGCCCTTGCCGTGGAGGCCGTCGTCGAAATCGATCGAGCAGCCCTTGAGGTACGCTAAACTCGTCGGATCCACCAGCATCGCCACGCCTTCGCTCTCGAACGTCTGGTCGTCGGGTTTGGGCTCATCAAACGACATCCCGTACTGAAAGCCCGAACAGCCTCCGGTCTCCACAAAGACCCGAAGCTTCTTCTCCGGGGCATGGAGTTCGCCCTGCATCGAGCGGACCTGGTTGGCAGCACGTGGACTCAGCGTGATCATGCCAGCAAGCTAGGTGCGTGCATTTTGCTGTCAAACGACGGACCCGACGGCGCGAAATGCACGGCAAAGCGCCTAGTCCCCCCAGAACGAGCGAGGAAACGACGCGTTCCACAAACGCTGAAAACGAGACGAGGCCGCCCCAGACCAAGCGCACTGTGCTTACCACTGCGGCAAGGTCTCGGGAAGCCCCGTCAAGTCCGAAGCAATTTTCATGCTAGCTTACAACTGGACTCTTGCCTCCTCTGCGTGGCTGTCGTTGTTTGGCACCCGTGGCTACCCTCAAGCACATCTTCAACGAGCTCCACTACGAGCTGACGCGTAAGATTGCAGAGGGCGGCATGGGACTCGTCTACGAAGCGGTCCAACGAGGAGCCGGAAATTTCCGCAAAAACGTAGCGGTTAAGCTGATCCGCGAGGAGTACTCCACGATCGCCGAGTTTCAGAAAAACTTCATCGGCGAAGCACGGCTGGTCGCCGACCTCATTCACACCAACATCGTCCAGACTTACCATCTCGGGCAAGTGGGTGGTCAGTATTTCATGGTGATGGAATTTGTCCGGGGCGTGAATCTCGAGCAGCTTCTGGAGCGCCACCGCCAACTGAAGCGCGCGATACCGGTCGACATTGCAGCGTTCATTATTTCACGCGTCGCGCGCGGCCTCGCCTACGCTCACCAAAAACGCGACGCGGAAGGCCGGCATCTCAACATCGTCCACCGCGACATCGGACCGAAGAACGTGCTGATCGCCTACGAAGGCGACGTGAAGCTGACGGACTTCGGCATCGCGAAGGCCCTCGACCTCATGTACAACGAGGAGGGAAAGGTGATCGCAGGGAAAGATGAATACCTTTCGCCGGAACAGGCGAGTTACGCGGTCACGGACGCACGCGCGGACCTGTTTCCCCTCGGAATCGTGCTCACCGAGTTGCTGCTCGGGCGAAACATCTTTCGCTCCGCGGACCGCCTGGAGTCCCGCCGCAACATTCTCACGATGCCGATCCCCAGATTCGGCACCCTCCGACCCGAGATCGACGCGCGACTCGAGGCCATCATCCAGAAAGCTCTCCAACGCGACCGCGATAAACGGTACCAGACTGCAGCAGAATTGCTCACCGACCTCGAACTCTACCTCTACAGCGATCGTTACGGACCGACCAATGAGAAGCTGGGAGTGTATTTGAAGGAAGTGATGGACTACCGCGAACCCGGAGTCTCTCCCCAGCTTTCCCGTTCCCCTGCCCCGACGACAGCGTGAAACCGATGAAACCTGTGTACGCCGAAGCAGACCATGAGCGGACCGAGCTTTAGCCAAGACCTCCGGCAGCGACAAACCCAGTCACTGGTTCTTGCGCCGCAGCTGCGTCAGTCCCTGAAAATCCTTCAGGTGGCGGCGCTCGATCTGCGCTCCGTCATTCAGGAAGAGCTCCAGGCCAATCCCACCCTGGAGGAGCTTCCGATGGAAGGCGTCAGCCTCGACCGCCAGAAGGACGAGGCCGCCGAAGCATCCACCGGGACGGAAACCGCCTCGGCGCCGGAAGATGGCGAGCGACGCGAGGAGATGGATTTCTCCAAGGAATTCGAGATCCTCAACAAGCTCGACGAAGACTGGCGCGACTACATGTCGCAGGCCGGCGGCGTGCAGCCGTACACGTCGGAAGACGCCGAACGACGCCAGCATTTTTTCGACTCGCTTGTATCCGAAACTTCACTTCAGGAGCACCTCATGGGACAGGCCGAGATGGCCGATCTCGCTCCCGAGGCTCGCGAGGCGATGAAATACCTCGTTGGAAGCCTCGACGATCGCGGCTTCCTCACCCAGACGCCGAACGACATCGCCCTGCAATCGGGGCTGCCGCTCGAAGCGGTCCAGCAGGCGGCCAAGCTGCTGAAGACATTCGATCCCCCCGGCATCGGCGCGCAGAGCATCGAGGAATGCCTGCTCCTGCAGCTCACTGCCAAAGGCCGCTCCGATTCCCTGGCTGCTCGCATCATTCGCGATTATTTCCAGCTCCTCACGCGCCGGCGCATCCCGGAAATTGCGCGGAAGATCGGGGCGCACATGGACGACGTCCAGATCGCGATCGAGGAGATCGGCACGCTGGATCCGGCTCCGGGACGACGCTTCGCCGACGACAGCAATCGCGTGGTCGTCCCGGACGTGACGGTCGAAAAGGACGGCGACAAGTGGAACGTCATCCTCAACAGCGACTACATCCCGCGTCTCCGGATCTCCAATACCTACAAGGAAATGATCGCCAAGGGCACCCTGTCCAAGGCCGAGCGCGATTACCTCCGCGAGCGGATGCGCTCCGGCAAGTTCCTGATCAACTCCATCGAACAACGGCAACAGACGATCGAGCGCATCACGCGCGAGATTCTCAAGGTGCAGAACGAGTTTTTCGAGGAGGGCGTTTCGAAGCTGAAACCCCTCACGATGACGCAGATCGCCGACGCGGTCGGGGTGCACGAGACCACGGTGAGCCGCGCGATCGCCAACAAGTTCATTCAGACGCCGCACGGCGTTTTCGATTTCAAGTTCTTCTTCACGCCCGGCTACCAGGCCGACAGCGGCGCCGCGGTGTCGAACACCAGCGTGAAAGAGATGATCAACGACCTCATCGCCGGCGAAGACCGCAGCCACCCGCTTAGCGACCAGGAGATCGTGGCCAAGCTCCAGGAGAAGGGCATCAACATCGCCCGCCGGACCGTCGCAAAATACCGCGAGGAGCTAGGCATCCTGCCGAGCAATTTGCGGCGGGATTACACCTGACGTCGCGCCGTCCGGCGCGACGTAGAAGTTGGAGGCTCGCAATCGGCAGTTGGCGCGACCACTCGTCGCCCGCGGGAGGTTCGGTGCACCGGGCAAACGCACTGGAACACGCGGAGTTCGCCCGTATTCAGGATTGGAACTCGAGCGGCGATTGGTTCAACGTGGAGCCGAAGTTGCCCTGGCTCGGCCTCGCGCCGAGAGGCAGCTTCAACTCTCGAAAACCAAACTTCCCCGCGGCGTTGCCGCGGCCCTTTATGTCCTCGGAAATCGTCAATCTGCCCCTCAGCGATATTCCTTCCGCTTGGTACAACGTACTCGCGGATATTCCCGGCCCGCTCGCGGCCCCGCTTCATCCCGGGACCGGCAAGCCTCTTCAGGCCAGCGATCTCGCGCCGCTTTTCCCAATGTCGCTCATCGAACAAGAGATGAGCGGCGAGCGCTGGATCGGCATTCCGGCCGAGGTCCGCGAACTCTACAAGATCTGGCGCCCCACCCCGCTCGTGCGCGCGGTCCGGCTCGAGAAAGCGCTGAAGACGAACTGCCGGATCTACTTCAAGAACGAGAGCGTCAGCCCGGCTGGTAGCCACAAGCTGAATACCGCCCTCGCCCAGGCTTACTACAACAAGAAGGAAGGCGTTCGGCGGATCACCACCGAAACCGGCGCCGGCCAGTGGGGTTCCTCGATGGCCTTCGCCTGCCAGCTCTTCGGGCTGGATTGCGAAATCTACATGGTGAAATCGAGCTATCACCAGAAGCCCTACCGGCGGTCGCTCATGCACATTTGGGGAGGGAAGGTCCACCCGTCGCCTTCGAAACACACCCACGCCGGCCGCGAAATCCTGGCCAAGGATCCGGAAACCCCGGGTAGCCTCGGCATAGCCATTTCGGAAGCGGTCGAGGACGCCGCCACCCACGACGACACAAAATACACGCTCGGAAGCGTGCTTAACCACGTCCTGCTTCACCAGACCGTCATCGGCCTCGAAACCAAACGGCAGCTGGAGATTGCCGGCGAAAAGCCTGACGTCCTGATCGGCTGCGTGGGCGGTGGCAGCAACTTCGGCGGATTCTGCCTGCCATTCATTCCCGAGAAGAAAGCACGGCCTGAGCTTCGCCTCGTGGCGGTCGAGCCCTCCGCCTGCCCCTCGCTCACGAAGGGCGTCTTCGCTTACGACTACGGCGACACCGCCAAACTGACGCCGCTCGTGAAGATGTTCACCCTCGGGCACGGTTTTGTCCCGGCAGGGATTCACGCCGGCGGCCTCCGCTACCATGGCACGGCCCCGATCGTGGCTCACCTCGCCAACCTCGGCGTCATCGAGGCCCAGGCCTACACCCAAAACGCGGTGTTCGAAGGCGCTCTTCAGTTCTCACGCAGCGAAGGGTTTGTCCCCGCCCCCGAAACCTCTCACGCCATCCGTGCCGCGATCGAGGAAGCGAAGAAGAACGACGGCAAGTGCATCGTTTTCTGCTACAGCGGACACGGCCACTTCGACATGTCGGCCTACGACGCCTACCTCGCGGGCAAACTCGAAGACTACGAGCATCCCGAGGAGAAGATCAAGGAAGCGCTGCACGAGCTTCCGAAGGTCTGAACGTGGCCGCGCGCCGCAGAGGCGCGCGGGGAAGTTGGAATTTGGACGTTCGAAGTTGGTCCGTGGTCGCCGTAGCGGCGGCACGAAGGCTTCAAACTTTCGCGAGACACGTCGGTCCGAAGCCTCGCGAAGGGCGCCTGCGGCGATCGTCGCACGGTCCCGGCTATCCCCGGTGCACCGCGGATGCAGCGGAGCGACGCCTCACACGGCGCCCAGCTCGAGACTCGGATCGATCCGCAAGTCGCCGCTGGTCACGCAAGCCACGGCTGGATCAGCCCAGGCAGCAAATGCGACCATGCCGGCGTTGTCGCCGGTGTGAATCGGTTTGGCGGCAAAGAAGCTCACCCGCGCCCGCTGCGCCGTGCGTTCCAGCGCCGCGCGCAGCGTACGATTGTTCGCCACGCCCCCCGAGAGCCCAACGCTTCGGAAGCCCCCCTGCTCGAGAGCGAGTGACGTCTTGCGTACCAGCGCATCCACTACTGCTTGCTGATAGCTCGCACAGAGGTCGGGCATCGCGGCTGCAATCTGTTCCGGCGTCATCTTCTCCAAGAGGTAGCGAAGGCTGGTCTTCAGACCCGAGAAGCTGAAATCCAGTTCGCTGCGCGGGCCGATGCCGCGCGGAAAGTCGAACGCATCGATGCGCCCCTTCGCCGCCAACCGCTCGATCAGCGGCCCGCCGGGGTAGCCGAGCCCGAGCAGCTTTGCCCCTTTGTCGAGCGCCTCGCCGGCCGCGTCGTCGCGCGTCGTGGACAAAACGCGAATCCGGCGATCCTCGCCGAGGGAGAACAGGAGCGTGTTTCCCCCTGAAACGATCAAGCCGAGGTGTGGAAGACACGCAGCGAATCGCTCGGCAAACTCATTCGGCATCTCTGCATGGAGCGCGATGAAGGGAGAAAATGCGTGCCCACGCAGATGGTTGACCCCGACAAGCGGCACGCCGAGTGAAAGCGCCAGGGCTTTTGCCGACGCGGTGCCGATCGCGAGACATCCGGCAAGTCCGGGGCCCTTCGTCACGGCGACCCGGGTAATCCCTTGAAATGCCGAGCTCCTCTCCCGCGCCCTCTCGAGCAACGGCACCACGTTTCTCAAATGCTCCCGAGTCGCGAGGTCGGGAACAACGCCGCCGTAGCGACCGTGGAGCGCGATTTGGCTGTGTATCCACTCCTCGACGATTCCACGCGAGGGATCGAACAGCGCGACCGCTGTTTCATCGCAGGAGGTTTCGAGGGCGAGAAGCATGGGATAACCGAAGGGCTGAAAGGCTGAAGGGCTGGAAGGCTGAAGGGAATTCGGAAACTCCGGCAATAGGAGGCCAGGTGGAATCCGACATACGGGCCCGGGATGCCGGGACAGAGCCCCTTCGCACGCCCCCCCGGGTTTTCGAGGGTAGGCCACCGGCACGCGGTTCCACCGGTTCCCGCCGCCTTCAGCCTTTCAGCCCTTCAGTCTTTCAGCCTTTCTTTTGCGGAGCCGGCTCGCGTTCCGACAGGAGACGCTCGGCCTTGAGCACGTCGAGCGCAGCCTGGAGCTGCCTGTCGGCGACGGGAGCGACGCCGAACCGATCCTTGAACTCGGTGGGATCGACCACGTCGCGTCGCGTACGCTGGAGGCGAATGTTCTGATCCTCCTCCGGCGACATGATCACTTCCACGTTGGGCTCGACGCCTTTTTCATGAAGCGTCCGTCCACTCGGCGTGTAATAGCGTGCCGTCGTGAGCCGCATGCCTTCGCCGTTGTTGAGCTTGAAGACGGACTGGACCGAGCCCTTGCCGAACGAACGCTCGCCGACAATCACCGCCTTCCCGGTGTCCTTCAGCGCGCCGGCGACAATTTCCGCCGCGCTGGCGCTCCCGGAGTTGATCAGCACCACCATCGGCAGCTTCAGGGCGGGCTCATCCGCCTCCGCACGATATTCGTCCCGGTCTTTCGGATTTCTTCCCTGGGTGTAGACGATCAGTTCGCCTTTATCGAAGAAGGGCTCCGCGACGTCGACCGCCGCGTCCAGCACGCCGCCGGGATTATTGCGAAGGTCGAGGACCAGGCTGTCCAAGCCCTGCTCGCCGAGCTTGTTCAACGCCTTGATGAATTCTTCGCCCGTGCGCTCGGTGAATTGCGTGATCTGGATGTATCCAACGTGGTCCGACAGCATTTCCGGAGGACGAACGCTCTCCACTTTGATCGTCTCGCGGACCAGGGTGACTTCGAACTCCTTGCCCGTGCTGGGGCGGAGAAAGCCGACGGTGACAGGCGTCTTCGGCTTGCCCCGCAGTTTTCCGACGATCGCATCCATCGATGACGATTTTTCCACCCGCTCGCCGTTGATCTTCACCAACTCGTCGCCGCGCCGGATCCCGGCCCGCTCGCTCGGCGTGTCGGCGATGGGCGCGATCACCACCACGCGGTCGTTGCGGACCTCAAGCTGCACGCCGATGCCTCCGAACTCGCTGCTCATGTCCTCCTCGAGCTGCTGATAGTCGGCCGCCTCGAGAAACTCCGAGTGGGGATCAAGCGACTCCACCATCCCATGCAGCGCCGCGTGGGTGAGAGCCGGATACTCGGCGCTCTTGGCGTCGACGTAGTTCTCATTCACGAGCTGCAGCACCTGGCGAACGTAGTTGCCCGACCGGTCGAGTTCGCGATTCGGCCAAAGACTCCAGCCGAGCGCCAGACGCGCTCCGCCCATCGCCACCAAGCTGCCGAGCGCTGCACCCGTTGCGACCGTGAGGATTCTTTTGACCATTCGCGGCTCACTGTGCCGATGCGGGGGCGCTTGTAAATCGGTTCGTGGGCCCCGTCGTTTGCCAAAGACGTCGTCCTGCCCGCGCCACTCTGGAGCTGGCGGTAAATCTGGTCATCCCAGCGCAGTTCCTGCATGCCCGTTCGGATGCCTGCCGCCGAACCCTCAGACGACTCCGCTTCCCCGGCTTTTCTCGAGCATTTCCGTGCGGCGGCAGGCGATCGTGGAGTCCTGCGATTTGACCGATTCGTGGAGCTGGCGCTGTATCAGCCCGAGGTGGGCTATTATCGCCGCAACAAGCCACGGGTCGGTTATGGGCCAGGAACGGACTTCTACACATCAAGCACATCGGGTCCCCTGTTCGGCGAACTGATTGTCGCCGCCTGCAAGTCGCTTCTAGAGTCGGAGCGCATCGACTCGTTCGCATTTGCAGAAATTGGCGCGGAGCCTGGCGGAGGCGTGCTCGAAGGCGTCGCTCATCCGTTCACTCGAGTCGAGACGGTCAGGCTGGGTGCTCCACTCACGCTGTCCGGTCCGTGTGTCGTTTTTTCCAACGAACTCCTGGACGCCCAGCCATTCCGGCGCTTCGTCCGGACGGAGCAAAGATGGGAGGAACGCGGCGTGGCGATCCGAGGGACGGAGCTGCAAGAAGTCGCCATGCCGCACGGTTCAGCCGACCTGCCCGATGTGCTCCCCCCGTCCGCACCCGATGGCTACCGTCTGGATCTTTCTTTCGCCGCCTCGCAGTTGGTGGACCGAATCGCGGCGGAACCCTGGCATGGACTGTTCCTCGCCCTGGATTACGGCAAGACCTGGAAAGAACTCGCGGAGTCAACGCCCGGAGGAACGGCGCGAGCCTACTTTCGGCACCGGCAACGGAACGATCTTCTGGCCCGTCCCGGCGAGCAGGACCTCACCTGCCACGTTTGTTGGGATTGGATCGAGGATGCGCTTCGGATCCGAGGATTCAAAGCGCCGCGCCTGGAGTTTCAGGAATCGTTTCTCGTGCACCACGCCGGTGAGGCGATTGCGTCGACGATGGCCGCCGAGGCCACGCGAATGAGTCAGCGGAAGCTCTCGCTGATGCAGCTTCTGCATCCGGCCCATCTCGGCCAAAAGTTTCAGGCGATGTACGCGCTGCGCGGTGGCGGCACCTAAAGGACTGCCTTTACGCCCGGGATTCGACGCACCAAATCAGCCACGAGGTAGCTGGCAGCGATTGCGAGAGTCGAAAGCGCGACCGCGAAAACGAACGGGTTCCCGTAGTACCGGTTGAGCAGCATCGTCAGCCCGATGAGCACGGGTGCATGCAGGACGTACACGGCAAAGGAACGATCCGAGAGCCATGTCCAAACCTTCGTGGGCCGGTTCGCCCGCGCCCGCAGGAGCGCCATCAGTCCAAGTGAAAGAAAGACGCCCGCACACTGTTCCCAAAGTGCATAGGCCATCGCGGCAAGATTCCAGCCACCGGCAAACGCCGGCTCAGCACCCGGCGCAATCGGCAAGGACAGCCAAACGGCGCCCAACTGCAAAATCGGCCCCATGAGAACGGCCACCAGCGCAACAGGCACTGCCCAAGGAATGGACGCAAGGGCATCGAGATCCCAACGACGAGCGACGCGCACGCCCAACGCAAACGCAGCTACGTATTGGGTGAAAAAGCACAACTGCAGATTCGCGATGCTGGTCCCGAACGGCTGGACCAAACGGACGGCGAAGGTGATCACTGCGAGACTCGCGCCCAGTCCCAGCGCATGCCACCCGGTGAATCGGATCGGTCGGCCGGGATCGCCGACGGGCCTTGCAGCCCGCCAGGCCGCGAAAGCCAGCGAGAACAGCAAGAGCGTCTCCACGAACCAGAGCGGACCTGTACCGCCGACAAATTGTCCCGACGTAAAATACCGGAGCCAAGCAGCGCCCAAATCGTCGGGACCGGTCGCACTCCACGGATGCAGGACGAAAAGGATGAACGGCTGGACCACGCAGACAAAGAATGCCAGCGGGATCCCCAGTCTGAAAAGGCGCTCGCGCACGAACCCGCCAGGTCCCCTGCGCTGAAGCGAGAAGTGGGCGAAGTATCCTGAAAGGAAGAAAAACAGCCCCATGAAGAAGGACTGCAGGTGTCCTTCCCAAACCAGGAACCCGATCTTCGTCGGCAGTCCCGGCTCCACAGGATGCATGAAGTACCAACTGCCCACGTGACTGTAGACAATCGTCGCGTGGATGCTGACGACCAGAAACGTCAGCACCGTCCGCGCTTGGTCCACCCAGGGAAGGCGCGCCACGTGAGCAGGAGCACCACCCTTCGCGAGCGCCGATTTCGGGTCCGTCGTGGCGAGCGTCATAAAAGAACAATTGCCAGCGGTGCAGGTGGTTGGGGAGAATATTCGGCTGCCCAGAGAATCCCCTTGCTTCGCCCTCCGGGCGCCCTTTACTCACGACCCTTTAACCAATTCAAAACCATGGCCAGAGTTTGCGCTATTACCGGTAAACGCCCCGTCAAAGGCAGCAGCATTCACCGCAAGGGACAGAGCAAAAAGAGCGGCGGCATCGGCACGCACGTGACCACGATCACGCCGCGCAAATTCCGTCCCAATCTGCAGCGTATCCGTATCAAGCTGGCGAACGGCGGCACGAAGCGAGTTCTCGTCTCCGTGAAGGCCATCAAGGCCGGTCTCGTCGAAAAGGCCTAAGTCCGCAGGAACGACCGACCGAGCTTCGGCGTTCGCCAAAACTCGGTCCGGCAAGCCCCGTTCGCCGTTCGAAAAGAACGGCCCCCTTTTAGCCCGCGGCTTTTCGCCGCGGGTTTTTCTTTCTCTCCACCACAAGCGGCATCTCCGGAATCGGAGGACGCGTGCCGTAAAACTTCGCTTCGCACTCGGGGCAAAAACCGTGGGTGAACTCCACGTTGGCGTGCTCCTTGAGGTAGTCCTCCAGCTTGGCCCAGTAGCCGTCTTCCTCGCGGATCTTTTTGCAGCCGGAGCAAAGCGGGAGGAGGCCGTGCAGCTTGCGCAGATTCTCGTGCGCGACCTCCAGCTCCTCGCGCAGTTGGCTGCGCTCGACTTCGAGTTGCCAGCGGTACAGCGCCATTTCGAGCTGCACCATCAGATCGCGTTGCGAGAAAGGCTTCAGAATGAAGCCGTACGGTTCGGTCTCTTTTGCCCGGCGGAGGACCTCGGGTTCGAAATGCCCGGTAAGAAATACGACCGGCAACGCACAGGTGACCTTGATCTGCCGGGCGGCCTCGATGCCGTCCATCGCCCCCTTCAGCTGGATGTCCATCAGCACGAGGTCGGGATGGAGCGCAAACGCCTGCCGCACCGCCTCGTCGCCTGCGTCGACGGTGCCAGCGATCGAGTAACCCAGCTGCCGAAGCTGCTGCTGGATGTCTTCTGCGACGAGGGCCTCATCCTCGACGATCAGAACTCGACGGATACGTTCGGAAGCCATCTCAGAGAGAAACGGGAAAACGCACGGCGAGCCGTGTGCCGGACACGCTCTCGAGCGTAAGCCGGCCCTTCAGTTGTCGGATCAAGACATCGACGATTTTCGCTCTCAGGCCTTCGCCGCCCGTCGCGGAAAGAGGCGTGCGCGGCACACCGTCGTCCGCAATCGTCAGCAGGCATTCGGTCGGAGTCGTTGGGACTCGGAGCGACACTTCGATTCGTCCCGCCGCGCGGCCCGCGAAGGCGTGGGCCACCGCGTCGGAAAGAAGCTCGTACGCGATCAGGGCCAGCGGGATGCCGGTATCGAGGTCCACTTGTAGGGAATCCGCAAATACCTGAGACGTGACGACGGGCGTCGGCTGCGAACGCACCACCATCCCAACCAGTTCCCTGAGCGCATCGGCAAAATCCAACCGACCGGTCGCCCCGCTGCGGGAAAGCCGCTCGTAGACTACCGCGATGATCCGTACGCGTTCACCCGCAGCCACAAACAGACTGCGCGTTGCCGGATCCGTGACCTCGCGCGACTGCAGCGAAAGCAGGCTGGCAACCACTTGGAGCGTGTTTTTCGCCCGGTGTCGCTCGGCACTGATCAGCACGGAAAACGGCTCGCCTTCGGGTATCGGCGGACTGAACGGATTGTTGGTCATCCGGGGGAGTGTGTGAACAACTTACGACGATGGGCGCGCCCGGCCAGCAGATTCCCGTGAGGCGATGCCCTCAAGCGCACACGGTCCAAAACAGGAGCCTCGCGAAACCGAGCAGAAAACCAGAGATGTAAGTGCGTGGCGGTTACACGGCCGGCATCCCGGGGATAGTGCCCCGGGGCGCCCGACACGAACAAGCCGCGTTCAGGCCACCGGATCTCCGTCGCTTCAGAGCTTCTTGAACACCATGGAGGCGTTCTGACCGCCGAAACCGAGATTATTGCTCAGCACGACCTTCACTTCCGCGTTGCGCTTTGCGTTCGGCACGTAGTCCAGGTCGCACTCGGGATCAGGCTCGGAAAGGTTGATCGTCGGAGCGATCTGCGCCGTCTGGATCGTCTTCACGCAGACAACGGACTCGATGCCGCCAGCGGCGCCCAGGAGGTGGCCCGTCATCGACTTTGTGGAGCTGATCGCGAGTTGCCGCGCGTGATCGCCGAAGACCTTCTTGATCGCGAGCGTCTCGAACTTGTCGTTATACGGAGTCGAAGTGCCGTGGGCGTTGATATAGTCGACGTTCTCTGGGGCGACACCGGCCGATTGAAGGGCTCGACGCATCGCGAGAGAGAGCCCTTTGCCTTCCGGATCGGGCATGGTGATGTGATGCGCATCACAGCTCGCGGCATAGCCTGCGAGTTCGCAATAAATCCGAGCGCCGCGCGCTTGAGCGTGCGCCAGCGATTCGAGCACGAGAATTCCAGCGCCTTCACCCATCACAAAACCGTCGCGACCGAGGTCAAACGGACGGCTGGCGTGTTGCGGGTCATCGTTGCGCGTGCTCATCGCCTTCATCGAGCAGAAGCTCGCGTAGGCAAAAGGCGTGATCGTCGCTTCTGCACCGCCAGCGATCATGACATCCGCGTCACCCCGGCGGATCATGTGCATCGCTTCGCCCAACGCGTGGGTCGCCGTCGCGCAGGCAGAGACAATTCCGAAGTTCGGACCGCGCGCGCCGAGGTCGATTGCGACCAAACCGCTGCACATATTACCGATCAGCGACGGAATCGTGAAGGGCGAGACCTTGCGCGGACCGCGCTCGAAAAGATTCTTCAACTGCGACTCATACGTCCACATGCCCCCGATACCGGAGCCAATCAGCACGCCGACGCGGTCGCCGTCTTCCTTCGCCATCTCGAGGCCCGAGTCCTTGATCGCCTGCTTGGCAGTGACAAAGCCGAGCTGGGTGTAGCGGTCGTTGCGACGGGCTTCCTTCGGATCCATGTGCTGCTCCGGCTGCCAATCGCGCACCTCTGCGCCAATCTGACAGGCAAAGTCAGTCGGATCAAAATGCGTGACCCGCTCGATCCCGCATTTCCCGGCCAGCAGGCTGGACCAGAACGTGTCGACATCGTGACCGAGGGAGGCCACGGCGCCGAGCCCAGTTACCACGACTCGCTGCGAAGGAGGAAGCTGTGAATCCATGAAGACCGAAGGGCTAATCAGTTTTCCTGGTCGAAGCGAAGCGCAGAATTCGAGTCTCCCACGTTAGCAGAATTTCACCCACGCCAAGCGCGGCACCCGAATGCGAAATGAACACAACTGACCAGAAATCTAGAAACAAAAAAGGCGTCCTACCTGCAGTCTCGGGAGAGGCTCGGTAGAACGCCAAAGTGAAAGGAGACTTATTTAGCGGCAGCCTTGCCTTTGATGTAATCGATCACCTGGCCAACGGTCTGCAGTTTCTCCGCGTCCGCTTCAGGAATCTCACCTTTAATCTCATCCTTAAACTCCTCTTCGAACGCCATGATCAACTCGACAGTGTCGAGGGAATCTGCGCCGAGATCATCCAAGAAAGACGCCTGCGGGGTGATCTGTTCCTCGTTAACGTTCAGCTGATTAACGATGATCTCTTTGACGCGTTGTTCGATGGTTTTTTGGTCAGCCATGTTGGGTGAAATTCTGAGGTTTGAAGCGGGTCACATCGCCATGCCGCCGTCAACGGTAAAAACTTGGCCTGTGATATAGTTCGATTCCTCACTACAGAGGAAGGCCGTCATGTTGGCAATATCTGCGGGGTCGCCAAAACGCTGCATCGGAATCATGCCTATCGCAGCTTTCTGGACCTCCTCATTCAATACGGCCGTCATGTCGGTTTTGATAAAACCGGGAGCGACCACGTTTGCCGTGACATTGCGGCGGGCGAACTCCTTGGCGATCGATTTGGTGAACGCGATCATGCCGCCTTTGGCCGCCGCGTAGTTCGCCTGCCCTGCATTTCCGACCAAGCCCACGACGGATGCGATGTTGACGATCCGTCCATACCGAGCCCGGCACATCGGCCAGCCAATCGCCTTGGTCCAGTGAAAGGCGCTGGTGAGGTTCGTCTGAATCACGGCATTCCAGTCCTCCTCCGACATGCGGGCGACCAGGCCGTCACGGGTGATCCCTGCGTTGTTCACGAGGATATCGATCTTGCCGAACTCGGCCAGTAGGGCCTCGGCCGCCTTGGTGACTTCGGCGCCGTTGGCAACGTCGACCGGGACCGCCTTCGCCTTGCCGCCCGCCGCCGTGATGGCCGCGGCAACGCCGCCGCAACTATCCGGAGACTTCGAAACGCAGATGACGGTGACGCCGTTCTTGGCGAGCACTTCGGCAATAGCCTTACCGATGCCGCGTCCGGCGCCGGTGACGAGAGCAGTTCTTTGGTTGAACGTCATAAAGGGGCAAGTAGCGACGAGCCGGGGTCGGCTAGCGAGGAGAAAAAACGGGGAGGGATCGACGCGGCGGGCGGGTATGCAACCCGTGAACCTACGGTCAGTACACGTCTCGCTGATAGCGCTTCTCCTTCTTCAGTGCCTTGACGTACTCGGCGGCTGCAGACGCCTCCAGGCCGCCTTGTGTGGCGACAATCTCGTGGAGCACAGCGTCAACGTCCTTCGCCATCCGCTTCGCGTCGCCGCAAACAAAGAAATACGCGCCGTTCTTGATCCAGGCCCAGAGTTCGGCCGCATGTTCGCGCATCTTGTCCTGAACGTAGATCTTGTGGGCCTGATCGCGCGACCACGCGAGGTCGAGCCGGCTGAGTTGTCCGTCCTCCAGGTATTCCTGCCACTCATCCTCGTACAGGAAGTCGGTCGCGCGTTTCTGGTCGCCGAAGAAGATCCAGTTCCGCCCCGTCGCGCGATCGGCGACACGGTCCTGGAGAAAGGCGCGGAACGGCGCAATGCCTGTTCCGGGGCCGACCATGATGACATCGCGGCTGGTATCCGCCGGAGGGCCAAAGTGAGAACTGGATACAAAGACGGGTGTCGGCGTAGCGCCGACTTCCACCCGATCGGCGAGAAAGGTCGAACAGACGCCCACGCGGTCGCGGTTGTTGGTGCGGTAGCGCACGATCGCGACGGTCAGGTGAATCTCGTTGGGATAGAGCTTCGGAGAGGAGGCAATCGAATACAGGCGTGGGACCAGCTTGCGCAAGTGGTCGACGAATTCCTGAGGCGTCAGGCGCGCGCTGCGGAACTCCCAAAGAACGTCGACGTATTCCCGCTCCGACAAAAACGAAGCCAACGCCTCCTTCGCATCGGGAGCGAGCAGCGACGCCAAACGCGCCTGTTCCGCGGGGTTGGTCGCCTTTCCCAGGAGGGTCGTAAGGATGCGCGAGGTAGGCCCCGCCAACGCCAGCTTCGAAGTCAGCGCGTCGCGGAGACGGCAGGGTTCTGCGGCTTTCGGCAGGACCACCGGCTCGTCTCCCGTGGCTTGGAGGAGGCCCAGGACCTCGTCGACTTCGCTGACACGATTGACTGGATACACGCCCAGCGAATCGCCAGCCGTATAGGTCAAACCGCTGCCGGAAATGTCCACCACGATGTGGCGCGTTTCTTTGGCCGAACCCGGTTTGCTCAGAAGCCGGTTGGCCGTAACCCTTGCCGGGAACGGGTTGTCTTTTCCGAATGCTGAAACGGGTGCGGAAGCGACGCCTGAATCGGACATGATCGGGTGCGTTCTGGGCGGGGCCATTGGCGCGCGCAAGCCTTGTTTCTGCAGCGGAAAACCCACCAGTTCGATACCGAGCGGGCAACCGAGACTCCGTCAGAACGGGCATCTCCGGCGCCCAGAGCGCCCAGACGTCCCAGCTCATTTACCTCGCCACGCCGCGTGTTGGTATTTCAAGACTCTCGGCAGAATGACGCCCGAACCCATTCGCATTCAGAAGTACCTGGCCGATGCCGGAGTTTGCTCACGACGGGCAGCCGAAGCGCTGATTCACGAGGGGGAGGTGTGGGTAAATGCGGAGAAGGCCACCATTGGGCAGAAGGTGGTTCCGGGCATCGACAAGGTGACGGTGAGCGGCAAACCGGTTCGAACGACGGCGCAGCCAAAAATCACGCTGGCCATGCACAAACCGCGGGGGCTCGTCTGCTCCAATGAGGATCCGCATCACGTCGAAACGATCTTCACCGTCCTCCCACACGAGTTCGCCCGGTTTCGTTTCTTCTGCGCGGGCCGGCTCGATAAGGATAGCGAGGGCCTCGTGATCCTCACGACGGACGGCGACCTCGCCAACCGGCTGATGCATCCGAGCAACGTCGTGGTAAAGTACTACCACGTCTCGCTCAAACAGCCCTTTCCCGCCTCGAAAAAGCCCCTGCTCCTGAAAGGCATCGTCGTGGAAGGCGAACGTTTGAAGGTGGAGCGCGCCACCCTCATCGCTCCGAATCCGCAGAACGCGTCGACCGAGGTCGACGTGCAGATGCACCACGGGAAGAAACGCGAAATCCGCCAGCTATTCACGGTGCTCGGCTACGATGTGAAGCGCCTGAAGCGCTATCAGATCGGCGCATTTCCGCTCCGAGGAATTCCTTTGCGGGCGGTTAAACAACTTTCTACCAAAGAAGTCCTATCGCTCTTCAAGACGCCCCGTGCGCGGGGCCGCGATGACGCCAACCCTGTCCAAACTCATGAAGATTAATTCCCTCCTTGTCTTGTTGGCTGCCACCAGCCTGAGCGCCGCGCCGGTGACGAAGCCCACTCCGGTGCATCCTCGGCCGGACGCCGCAAGCCCTGCGATCATGGTGCTCAACCCGGGAACAGAACCCACCCCCGCGCTTGGCTCGGCGATCAATCTGCCGGTGGGCTGGACTGCCATCGAGATCGACGGCGCACGCGACGCCTACATCCAAAACAAGGATCTGACGAAGAGCCTCGACGTCCGCCCTGGCTCCGCTTTCCGCACGCAGCCCAAGGCAGACGCTCCGATTTTCTCCACGATGCAGCCGGGCGATCAGGTCGAGATCACCGGCTATCACGGCAAATGGACTCAGGTGAAGGTGACAAAACGAATCATCGGCTACGTGCAGGGCTGGTCGCCTGCGGCAGCAGCGGCGACGGCCGCCGCTCCTGCGGCGTCGGCTCCCGTCGCGCAAAGTCGTCCCGCCACGCCGCCTCCGTTCTCCCCCGCGCCGGCCGCTCCGGCCGCGGTCACCGGCGGCGGACCGGGCCACGCCGCCCAGATGGTGGATCTCGGCGACGGAGGTTCTGCCTCGCTCCCGCGGCTGTTTCAGGGCAAGTTCGTATCCACGAAGAGCCTACTCCGCCCGCGCCGCCCGTACGACTACCAGCTCAACGATTCCGCGGGCGAACGTTATGCTTACGTCGACATTTCCCGCCTGCTCCAAACCGAGCAGATCGAGAAGTACATCGATCGCACCGTGACGGTCTACGGCACCGCCAAACCCGTGGCCGGCACCAAGGACATCGTCATCGAAGCGGAAAGCCTGCAGCTAAGGTGACCGCCGCGCGGACGCGCGGCGGAGAAGCTGGGATTTGGTAGCTTGAAGTTGGTCGGCCAAGCCTTCAGGCGAACAGCCGACGGTTCCTAGAACTCCAGTTTCCAACCTTGGCACCTGAGCGTCTCGCACTTCAGTCCCCCGCCGAATCCCCCATTTCCAACTTCCACCATCCCGGCCGAGGGCCGCCACCATGACTCTTATCGACGGAAACAAGATAGCCGCTGACATCATCGCGGAACTCACCGCGGAAGTCGCCCAGATCCAGGGCCGAAAACCGTGCCTAGCGCTGGTGCGAGTCGGCGACGACCCCGCGTCCGTCTCGTATGTCACGAAAAAGGAAAAAACGTCGGAGCAGATCGGCATTACCGGCAAGGTGATCCTGCCGCCGGTTACGATCTCCCAGAACGAGCTCTTTGCCTTGATCGACCAGCTGAATGCCGACCCTGCGGTGGATGGCATCCTCGTCCAGTCGCCGATGCCGAAGCAGATCGACGAAGTGGCCGTGTTCCGCCGGATTGCCCCGCAGAAAGACGTGGATGGTCTGGGGACGATGAACCTGGGCAAGGTCGCCCAGGACGACGAAACCGGTTTCGTCTCCTGCACGCCGGCTGGGATCATGGAGCTTCTCGCCCGCAGCGGCGTGGACCTGAAGGGCAAACACGTCGTCGTCGTCGGTCGCAGTCTCCTGGTCGGAAAACCCGTCGCGCTGCTCGCCCTGCAGAAGAAAGCCGGAGCCAACGGCACCGTCACGGTTTGCCATTCGCAGACCGCCAATCTTCCGGAAATCACACGCCAGGCGGACGTTCTCATCGCGGCCATCGGCCGAGCGGAATTCGTCAAAGCCGACATGGTCAAGCAGGGCGCCGTCGTCATCGACGTCGGCATCAATCGTGTGGCCGACGCGTCCAAGAGGTCCGGATACCGCCTGGTCGGGGACGTCCAGTTCTCCGGAGTTGCGCCGAAATGCAGCCAGATCACCCCCGTCCCTGGCGGCGTGGGCCCGATGACCGTCGCGATGCTGATGAAAAACACCGTCAAGGCATACCGGTTGGCCCAGAGCCACTGAGTTTTGGATACGCGCCAGCCTTGCGAAAATACCCCCGCTCGGCAAATTCCCCACTATGCCCTCCCCCACGATTCTGGTCGTCGACGACCAGCCGGTGAATGTTCAACTGCTCAAGCGGAAGCTCGAGCGTGAAGGTATTCGCGTCCTTGCTGCGTTCACCGGGCAGGAGGCGCTCGAGATCGTGGCGAAGGAGCAGCCCGATTTGATCCTGCTCGATGTCATGATGCCCGACATGGACGGCATCGACGTCTGCCAGCGTCTGCAGGAAAAGGAAGAGACCCGCTCGATCCCCGTCATCTTCATCACCGCGCGTAGCTCGAAGGAGAGCAAACTCGAGGGCCTGGCGGTGGGCGCGGTCGACTACATCACCAAGCCCATCGATCTGGACGAGACCCTCGCGCGTGTGCAGACCCAGCTCCGATTTGTGGCGATCAATCGCGAGATGGTCGACCTGCAGCGTCGGCTTCAGGAAGCGCGGCGCGCGGCCACGATCGGCGCCGTCACGCAAGGCATCGCGCACAATCTCAACAATCTTCTCGGGGTGGTTCTCGGGTATCTGGACCTGATCAAGACCCACAACAACAAGCCCGACCTCGTGAAGCGGAACGCCGAAAGCGTCGAGGCCGCGGTCCAGCGCATCGTCAGCATCATCAAGCAGCTCAGTTCGCTTGTGACGAAGTCGCGGCTGCCGGTGATCAAGTGCAGTCTCGACCAGCTGCTGCACGACGGCATCCATCGGTATCAGTCCGAGTTTCACATCCAGCAGCCGGTCAAGATCGAGAATCCGCTCGGGAATCTGCAGATCGACACGCACGTTGAGGTGTTCGAAGACGTGCTCGCCAAAGTTCTCATCAACGCCTGGGAGTCATACGGAAACCGGCCCGCGCATCAGCGGCCCATCACGATCAAGACTCGGACAATCGATCTGCCCGGCGGCACGCCGGCCCTGGAGATTCGCGTGGAGGACGAAGGCAGCGGCATCGATCCCGGCATTCGCGATCACATGTTCGAACCGTTCATCAGCACAAAGCAGACCGTGGGCGTCGGCATGGGGCTGACCGTCGCACGCCACGCGCTGCGCAACATGGGCGGTGAAGTCACCATGGCCGACCGCATGGGCGGCGGCTCCGTCGCCATTCTCGTCCATCCGATCGAGAAGAAGAGGCGGGACGCGGACGAGGGCTGAGGTTGGTAGTTGGTAGTTGGTAGTTGGTAGTTGGTAGTTGGTAGTTGGTAGTTGGTGACGGCTCTTCGTGTTCTTCGCGCCTTCGTGAAACGGACCGCGCTGCGGCTTGCCCCCGGAAATGGCTGCCCTCGCACGGCCAGTGGGCTTCCCATCAAACTGCCAAATTCCAACGTCCAACTGCTGCACGCCGGTGCATCCGGCGGGCATCGCCGCGGCTTGCAGACGGGCCGCACCGCTCGCTTAATTGTTTCTTCATGAGCACGAAACTCGCGATTATCGGAGCAGGACGCATGGCCTCGGCGTTGGTCGACGGTCTTCTCGCCAAGGGCACGTACACCAAGGACCGCATCTCGTGCATCGGGGGCGCCGAGGACAACACGGCCGACCTCCTGGCCAAACGAACGGGGGTTCGAAAGGCGAAGGACCTGCCCGATCTGCTGAAGGACGCGGACGTCGTGGTGGTGGCATTCAAGCCCCAGCATCTGTCCAGCGCAGATCCGCGCTTGGCGGACCTTACCGCGGGCAAGCTCGTGATCTCGATTCTCGCAGGCAAACCGCTCGCTCAGCTCGAGAAAAAGTTCTCCCGCACACGCGCGCTGGTTCGCACCATGCCCAACACGCCCGCGGCGATCGGGGCGGGAATCACCGGCTGGAGCGTAGCCAAACCGCTGAGCGAGAGCGACCGCTCCGCGGTGCTCGGAATCCTCGACGCCATCGGCAAGCAGGTCGAGGTTCCCGAGTCGGAAATCGACGCGCTCATGGCCGTCAGCAGCTGCGGTCCGGCTTACTTGTTCGAATTCGCCGGAGCCCTGCGCGAAGCGGGGATCGCTGCCGGTCTCGACCGCGCCACGTCCCAACTGCTTGCAATCGAGATGCTGCTCGGCTCAGCCAAACTCCTTGCGCAGTCCGGCGCGGAGCCGGAGGACCTCCGCAATCAGGTGACTTCGCCCAACGGCACGACCTTCGCCGCCTTGAAGCGTTTCGAAGCGCATCATTTCCGCGACATGGTGAAAGACGCCATTCTCGCCGCCAAAGCTCGCTCCGAAGAGCTTTCCCGGGAGGCTTGATCCGCCGGCCCGGTCGGACCATCGCCCACCGGGATTCCCTCCGCCCCTCTCTTTTTCGCAGCTCCTTCCATGTCCACCCTCGAAGGCAAGATTCTCGTCACCGGCGGAGCCGGCTTCATCGGCAGCGCGCTGATCTGGGCTCTCAATCAGCGCGGAATCACGAACATTCTCGCGGTCGACTATCTCGGTCAGGACGAGAAATGGAAGAACCTCGTGCCGCTGAAATTCGCGGACTACCTCGAGGCCGACGTCTTTCGTCGCAAGATCCAGGAAACCCCGGATGCCTTCGGGCACTTCTCCACGGTGTTTCACCTCGGAGCCTGCTCGTCCACGACGGAGCGAAACGCGTCGTACCTGATCGACAATAATTTCGCGACGACGAAGGAACTCGCTGCCTGGGCTCTCGATCAGAGCGCGCGTTTCATCTACGCGTCGTCCGCCGCCACGTACGGCGACGGCGCCCAGGGCATGGACGACCGCAGCGCCAATCTGCATGCCCTCCGTCCGCTCAACATGTACGGCTATTCGAAGCACCTGTTCGACCTGTACGCGCAGCAGACCGGGATCCTGAACGGCATCGTCGGCGTGAAGTATTTCAACGTGTTCGGCCCGAACGAGGATCACAAAGGCGAGATGCGAAGCCTCGTGAACAAAGCCTACCAGCAGATCCTCGCGACGGGAAAGGTGCAGTTGTTCAAGAGCTACAAGCCCGAGTTCAAGGACGGCGAGCAGATGCGCGATTTCCTCTATGTGAAGGACGCCGTGGCGATGACGATCCACTTCGCGGATACCGCCACGCAGGTTGGAGGGCTCTACAATCTCGGTTCGGGCGAAGCCAACACGTGGGTCACGCTCGCCGGGGGCATCTTCTCTTCCCTGAAACGCTCGGCGAATATCGAGTTCATCGAGATGCCCGAAGTGCTCCGCGGAAAATACCAGTACTACACCAAAGCCGACATCTCGAAGCTCCGAGCGACTGGATACGACAAGCCCGTAACGCCGCTCGGGGATGCCGTGCGCGATTACGTGCAGAACTACCTCGTGCCGGGGCGCAAGCTCGGCGAGCAATAACGGTTAGCGATCGGCCATTTGGCGCGACCGCCCGATCGCGCATTCTCATGCTCACGGCGCCCACGATGGCGTGAAGCGAGTTCAGTCCTGCAATGCTTCCCGGCCGGGCATCGGCAGGGGCTCGGACCGAGACGGCATCGCCGGATATGCAGGCGGCTCCAGACCATGGACGAGATCGGCGATCAGAACCGGCCGATGAGTCTCGAAACACCGGTTCGCGGCCATGCCGACGAGCGCCGAATACGCGCCCGCTCGTTCGTCCGCGGCTCGGAGATATTTGTCGGGGGCGGCAGATGGGGCAAAGAGGTCGTCCAGCAACGGCCGGTCTCCGCCGCCGTGGCTGCCGTCCGGCCGCCAGATCGGCACGCTGTAGGGCGTACCGCGCATCGGGATGATCCGCGTGGAGACTCCGTCTTCCTCCGCCGCTCCCTGAATCGCGTCGGTGCCGGACAAATACACCTGCTCGGCCATGCTGTGCTCCAACCGGCCCTTCGTCCCGCTGAACGCGATCGTGTACCCCTCCCAGGCGTTGAAGGCATTGAGCGAATACGTGAGCGTGGCGCCGGTGTCGTATTGCACGAAGACGCTGATCGCGTCCTCGATCGAGATGTCGGATCGCCACACGCAGCGGTCGCGGAAATAGCCGTCGTATCGCTCCTGGTCGAAATAGAGCGGCCGGAGCCCAGGGTGCCCGGCGATATCCAAGGCGAAGGAGCAACGCTCGAGTTCCGGGCAGGTATGGCACCTTTCGTGAGGCGACGAGAGTCCCATCCGCAACGCCGTTTCGGGGCGATAGTACTCACGGACTCCCGAAGCGAAGACCGAGACGGGAACGGCGCTGAGCCACCAGTTGACCAGATCGAAGTGGTGCGTCGCCTTGTGCACGATCAGCCCGCCGGAGTTCCGCTTGTCGCTGTGCCAGCGGCGAAAGTAGTCGGCGCCGTGGATCGTGTTCAGCACCCAGTGGAAATCGACCGAAAGGACGTCGCCGATCACGCCGTCCATGAGCAGCTCCTTCACCTGGGTCCTCGGCGGCGAGTAGCGGTAATTGTGCGTCACCCGGCAATTCCGCCCCGTGCGGCGCCGCGTATCCAAGATCTCCTGACAATGTTCGGGCGTGGTGGTGAGCGGCTTCTCCGTGATCGCGTCGCAGCCCGTCTCCATCGTGCGGATCAGGTACTCGTGATGATAGGCGTCGATGGTGAGCACAATGACCGCGTCCGGCCTGGTTTCCCTCACCATCCGCGAAAAGTCCCCGGCCGGATAGCCCGCCGGCACAACCGCCCCGTTGCGACGGGCGCGCTCCCGCGCGAGTTCGACCCGACCGGGATTCCGGTCACACACGGCCACCAGCTCGGCGTGGTGATTGTATATTGTCTCGATCGCGTCCTGGTAAAGCTGGCTTCGGGCGCCGCAACCGACAATGGCGTAGCGGCGGCGGGTGCGGTGGGTTGCAGACGAATGCAGATCAGACTGCGACGCGGAAAGCGAAACAGACATGCGCGGGGTAGGGGTAGAACTCGGATTAGGACAGCTGTCCTTAATTCCCACAAGCCCGGAGTCGAACCGAGCCGCGATAATTGGACCCGCTAAGTCACCCCCTAAAGGCCGGAACGGTCGCCCTGAGGAGTCCTCCCGGGATAAGAAAGACCTGCTTCGGCCGTCTAGCTAATACCGGGAAAGGCAGGCAGCCCGGCGCTTACTGCTCCGAAGTCGACAGCCCAGAGAATTCCTGCGCTTCTCTGGTGCCGCCAAAGCCCCTCCTGGATGAACCTTTTGCGTTTGCCCTCCATTCTTAGCCTCGCCCTTCGGTTCGGCGTGCTGGCGGTGTGGGCTGGGTGCGCTCTCCTTCGTGCCCAACGCATCGATGTGATAAGCCCGGACGTCCAGCCGGTGGTCGTCGAGTCCGCCGCGGTTTCGACGGAGGTGACCGGCCGAATCGCAGTCACGACTTTCGATCTGGTCTTCCGAAACCCGAACTCCCGGGTTCTCGAGGGCACTTTCCTTTTTCCGCTGCTCGACGGCCAGCAGGTCATCCGGTTCGCGCTCGATGTGGATGGCTCGATGCGGGACGCCGTACCGGTCGAGCGGACGCACGCCCGCGTGGTTTTCGAAGAAATCGAGCGTAGAGGCGTCGACCCGGCCTTGCTGGAACAGGCGGCTGGCAACGTCTACCGGGCCCGGGTCTACCCCATTCCGGCACAAGGCACGCGCCACCTGCTGTTGTCGTATCAGGAGTCGCTGCCGCCTGCCTCCGACCAGATCACCTATCGGCTCAACCTGAATTTCGCCCAGCCGCTGAAGCTGTTCCGGCTGAGCCTCAACGTTCACACGGGAGCCACGCTGCCGGCTCAGGCCCGCACGACGCTCGATCTGCAGCTTCCTCCCTGGCGGGACGGACAATTCATGGAGGTGGAACGCTCCGATTTCGATGCCCGCGGGTTGTTCGAAATCGTGCTGCCCAAAGCCGAACGTCCACGCGTGATGACGGGCCGGTTCAACGGCAAGGAGTACTTCTACGCGGAAGTCCCGAACACGCCGCTCCTCTTCAGCCGCCCGGCTCCGAAGGTACTCGGGCTGATTTGGGACTGCTCGACCTCCGGATCCGGCCGTGACCATCTGCGCGAATTCGCCCTGCTCGACGCTTGGTTCGGCGAGTTGAAAAACCTCGAGGTGCATCTGGTTCGGTTGCGCGATCATGTCGCCCGGCCCGAAACATTCTCCGTTCGCAACGGCGATTGGCAGGCGCTGAAACGCGAACTCGAGTCCACGGTATACGATGGCGCCACCTCGCTCGAAGGGCTCGCGGACGATGCGCGCGTGGACACGTGGATGATCGTTTCCGACGGTCTGCTGAACTACGGCGCGGCCGAGTCCTCCAAGAAGCTGCCACTCCACGGTCCGGTGCACGCGATCGTAGCGGCCGCCAAGTCCGACACGCATTGGCTGCGCGCCGCCGCGGCCAGATCGGGCGGCGAATACATCAACCTTCTCGAAACCACCGCGGCGAAAGGATCGTTCGCCCTGCAGACGCAATCGATGCGGATCCTCGGCATCGACTCCGACGCCCAAGCCGTGACTCACGTGTTTCCGGAGCCAGGTGCGCCGATCGATGGAGACAGTTTCGCGGTCGCCGGCCGCCTCCGTAAGCGTGAAGCGGTTATCCGCATCCGCGTCGGGCAGAATCGCGAGAATTCCCAAACGCTCGAGGTGCAGCTCGTTTCCGGCGATAATCCCTCGATCCTCGCCCCCCGAGCCTGGGCGCTCCAGAAGATCGAAAGCCTCGCCGCAGATGCCGACGCGAATCGCGCCGACATCCAGGAAACCAGCCGTGAATTCGGCATCGTCACTTCAGAAACCACGCTGATGGTGCTCGAGTCGGTGGCCGACTACATCCGCTACGGCATCGCTCCGCCGGACTCGCTTCGCAGCGAATGGGAGGCGCGACGGGCCACGGACGCCACCATGCTCAAGGCCAACCGCGATCACCACCTGCAGCAGGTGATCCAGACATTCGAGCGCAGAGTCGCCTGGTGGGAAAAACGATATCCGAAAGACACTCCGCCCGACCGGAGGAAATTCGGCGAAACGGAGTCCCAGCAGCCGACTCCGCAAAACGACCAAGAGCCGCCGGAGGTCGCCCTGGAAGCCTTG
Organism: Opitutaceae bacterium EW11; assembly: GCA_003054665.1. GTDB lineage: Bacteria > Verrucomicrobiota > Verrucomicrobiia > Opitutales > Opitutaceae > EW11. The sequence continues at coordinate 197,618 of QAYY01000009.1, forward strand.
GATAATTCCCCGACGGTTGGATCGCTCGGAGCCGCCTCTCCCACTCCCTCGTCCGCATTGCGCACCCGCTTCGTGAGCGCAGGAACGGCCGCGGCCTCAAATACCGGAGAGGATTCGGGCAGTTCCACAATCGCGCTGAAGGCATGGTCTCCGTCGGCCGGATACCTGGACCACCTTCGGCGCGTGTCGCCGGACAAGCGTTACGCCGCGTACCTGGAAGAGCGCGTCGATCATGAACGCTCCCCTGGCTTTTTCCTCGATGCCGCGGATTTCTTCTTCGAAGCCGGGGACACGGAGCTGGCTCTCCGGATTCTCTCGAACCTGGCCGAGCTCGAGGTAGACGATGCCGCCCTGCTGCGTGTGCTGGGAAACCGGCTGGTTCAGGCGAACCGGCCCGATCTTGCCATCCCGGAGTTCGAACGCGTCGCCCGCCTGCGACCGGAGGAACCCCAGAGCCTTCGCGACTTGGCGTTGGCGTGCGCCGCCGCCGGAAGAAACCAGCGGGCAATCGATCTGCTCGCCGACGTGGTCAACCAAAGCTGGGATCCCCGTTTCCCCGAAATCGAGCAGATCGCCATCTCCGAGATCAACGCGATCGCGGCGACTTCGAGCGAGCCCCTCGACCTCAGCCGGATAGATCCGCGGCTGCGCAAAAATCTTCCCCTGGATGTACGCGCGGTCCTGACTTGGGACGCCAACGACTGCGACATCGATCTCTGGGTCACCGACCCCAACGGCGAAACGGCCAAGTACGATTTTCCCCTCACCCACCAAGGCGGCATGCTTTCGCGAGATTTCACGGGCGGCTACGGCCCGGAGGAATTCCTGCTGCGGCAGGCGAAGCCGGGTGGCTATCGCGTTCGGATCAACTATTACGGCGACCGCCGGCAAACCGCGCTGGGCCCTGTGACCGCTCAGGTCCGGCTGATCACCGGATTCGGCACCCCAAATCAGCAGGAAAAACGCCTAACCGTGCGCCTGAAGAGCCGGCAAGAAACGCTGGATATCGGCAACGTAGATATCGGCGGAGCGTTGAAAAAAGGGAAATAAGCGCGGGGCGTTCCCTTCGAATCCCGGCCAACGACTCAACGGTCAAAGGATGCTGGCCGGACGCCGCGCTCGCAGGCGATCGACTCGCCGAAAGGGCGCCCCCCGGGTTCGCAGCCATTCACTCGTCTGACCGCGATATCGTCCCGGAAGCCAACGGCTGCTGGGATTTCAAGATTCCTGAGACACGCACGCTTCTGCCGGACGGACGGATCTTCGGCCCACCTTCGCACAAAAAAAGCCGCGCCCCGGCAGAGGGCGCGGCTCGATAGAAACGAAGAGTCGACCGGTTATTCGATATCGAGCACCACGACCGACTTCGACGGCAGCGTGACCTGCAGCTGATCGCCGGACCGCTTGAACGCATCGAATGCCTTCGGAACAACCGTGTTCGGCTTGTCGAAGGTGTTGCAGGAATTCATCGCCTCGGCGGTGAGGATGCGGGCCTTCACCGTGGTGCCGACTTTTCCGGCGAGCTTGCACGAAACCGTGGCCGAGTTCCGCGGATCGACGTTCACGAAGGAGACGACGACGTGCTTCGCCTTGCTGATCGCAGCCGTCGCGGTGACGGCGGGGATCTTCTTGTCGCCAACGCTGTATTCGGGCGAGGTCACCTCGATCGGGAGGAATTGGGAATCCTGGAAACCCTTGTACATCTCGAAGACATGGTAGGTCGGCGTCAGGAGCATCTTCTCCTTGTCGGTGAGGATCATTGCCTGAAGCACGTTCACCATCTGGGCGATGTTCGCCATGCTCACGCGGTCGGCATGTTTGTGAAACACGCCGAAGTGCAGCGCCGCGAGGAGAGCGTCGCGCATCGAGTTCTGCTGGTACAGGAAGCCCGGATTCGTGCCCGGCTCGACGTCGGTCCAGACGCCCCACTCGTCGACCACGAGGCCTACCTTCTTTTCCGGGTCGTACTTGTCCATGATGGCGCTGTGCTTCGTGACCAGCTCATCCATCATGTAGGCGCCTTTGAGCGTCATGACGTACTCGTTCTCGGAGAACTGGGTCGCCGAACCTTTCGGGGTCGTCCAGTGGCCCGCCGGGATCGTGTACATGTGCATCGAAAGCCCGTCCATGTACTTTCCGGCGATCGACATCACGACGTCGGTCCAGTGGTAGTCGTCGGAGTTCGGCCCGCCCGCCACGCGATAGACCTTCTGACCCGCGTAGTTCTTCACGAACGTATTATAGCGGCGGTAGTTGTCGGCGTAATACTCCGGACGCATGTTGCCGCCGCAGCCCCAGCTCTCGTTGCCGACGGCCAGGAACGGGAGTTTCCAGGGCTTCTCGCGGCCGTTCTTCCGGCGGAGATTGGCCATGGGAGAATCGGCGTCGGACGTCATGTACTCCACCCACTCCATCGCCTCCTGCGGCGTTCCGCTTCCGACGTTGGCGCAGACGTACGGCTCGCAGCCGACCTGCTCGCAGAGATCGAAGAACTCGTGCGTGCCGAAGTTGTTGTTCTCCACGACACCACCCCAGTGAGTGTTGATCATCGCCGGGCGTTTTTCGCGGGGGCCGATGCCATCACGCCAGTGGTATTCGTCGGCAAAACAGCCGCCCGGCCAGCGCAGCACCGGCACTTGGAGATTCTTCAGCGCGGCAACGACGTCGTTGCGGATCCCGCGCGTGTTGGGAATGGACGAATTCTCGCCCACCCAGATGCCCTCATAGATGCAGTGGCCCAGGTGCTCGGCGAATTGTCCGTAGATGTGACGACTGATGGTCGCGCCAGGCTGGTCGGCATGAAGCGTCGCCTGGGCGGTCAGGGATTCGGCCGAGGCCGTGGCGCAGAACGCAGCCAGAGCGGTCGATAGGAGCAGACGGATTGGAATCATAATCAGGGGAGTTTGGGAACCAGGTGGAGCCAGCAGGGCATTGCTATCCTGCGAACTCCACGCCTGCAAGGGGATGACCAACAAACGAGTGCCAGTCCGCTACACCTCGGCCCGAGAGGCGCCGACACGATTTTCACTGGACAGTAATGCCTTCGGTTTCGGCGGGGAGCCGCAGTCCCGAGTCCGGCAAAACAGACCGACCGTTGATCCACGCGACGGATACAGCATCCTTTCCGGCACCGCATGATCGGGCCGCATCTCTGGATATGGCAGCAGAAGGCGTCGACAGTCCGGCGAATCCGCCCTCTTCGGCTCGGCGACGGTTCTTTTTGGAGAGCAGGCCGCCCCGCTTCGGCGGCGGAAATCTCCGCGCTTCTTACTGTCCGCTCGCCGCTCCGTCGCATCGAAGACAGCGGTTCCTACCGTTGCTCCCATCTAGGTATTTGCTTGGTGAAAACCAAGCAGCTGGGTAGTTGGTGCTGGACTCTCCGCGGTGGGGTACTGCGGAGAGTCCTACTTACCGACGGACGCGAAAAAGGCCGGGTTTTAGCCCGGCCTTCTGCTTTTCCAGACGCCCGATCGGGCCCCGACGGAATCGAGACGCGACCGGTCGCGGCGGAAATCACAAATCCATGATCTGAATACCGTGTGCCTGGAGCGTTACATCGATCGCGCGCCCATCGTCGGTCGTGATGCGCGTGGCCTGCTCCCGACCGTCGTTGTTGATCACGACGAGTTTCCTGGCCTTCGGGAAGTAGGCGCAGTCGGTGCGCACGTTGCTCGAGTTCCAGGCGGACCAGGCCGACTCCTTCGCCGCGGCCCAGAAAAGCGCTCGGTGGAGGAGGCGCGCGTTCTCCGGCGTGAATTTGTGGCCGGAGAAATAGACGGAGCGGCCTTTCCCGAATTCGCGCACCGCGATGGTCGGCGAACCTTCGCGGTCGGCGAGGACCTTCGTCTCAGCGCCGAGCGCGTAAACGCCGGTGACGTCTTTGCCGAAGTCCGGCGCACCGGAAAGGTCTTCGGTGATGAAGTGCTTCGGCTCGACGGCGTACTGATAGCGGCTGAGAGCCAGACGTTCGCCGCGATCGCGGTCGACGCCCAGAACGGGCCCAAGTCGGAAAAACTCCCCGGTTTGCGGCACCGCGGAGGGTTCGGCGACGCCGACGAGGCCGCCGCCCTTCGCCACCCAGGCGGTGAGGATCTCCACGATGCGTGGGTCCTTCCAAAAGTGACCGCCGCTCCAGGCGCTGCCCTCGCGACCGCAGTTGACGATGACCTTCACGTCCTTCGGCACGCCGCGCTTCAACAGGTCGTCGAAGCTGATGAACTGGACGTCGACCGGCATGCCGGCAAGCGACTCGATCATCTCATTCAGGTCGAGGCCGTGATGGAAGTGGCCGCTGCAGATCCACGACCGCAGTTTGCCCCAGGCCGTCAGCACGGCGACCTTGAACGGCGCGGTGTAGGGTTTGTCGCCCCGGTGGAAGGATTTGAGGAGCCGGAATTCCTGAGCGAGCTGCTCGATGTAGTCCTGAAAGTCGGGCCAGGGCTCGACGAGCGAAAGGTATCCGCCCAGGCCGATGCGGTCGATCGGGGCGCGAATGATGCCGCGGCGGGCATCGATCCAGAAGTTTTTCGCGTCGAGCGTCGGATTGCCTCCGCCGCCGACCTTGAACGTCGGTTCCCCCTTCAGCCCGGTTGGGAACAGATACGGATGGAGACGGAGCTCGTGCGTTTTCACGCCTTCCGCATGGGCGCAGAGACGGACCTCGAAGGCGTTGAAGACACACTTGATCAGGCCATCGAACCCAAAGTCTTTGAAGCGCGGGCTGTAGGGCTCCACGCCGATCCAGTGATCGTCGTAGAAAACGTAGGCCTGCTTGCCGTGCTTGTGCACCAGGTCGACGCACTCCCGCCCGAAATCGACGACGAAGTTGTGGATGAAATCGACGTAATCGAGGTAGCGCTGCGACGGGGCGTTGTGGGTCGAGTTATAGAGCCCGCCGTTCACGAAGTCCTCGGAGGTGAGCTTGTAGCCTTTGGCTTTCTCGAAGAGCTTCAGCGCCCGCGTGCTGACGGTCATCGCGTAGTCGCCCCAATCCGAATACACGAAGCGCAGCTTCGGATCGTCGCCCCAGAACCAGGTGAAATTGTAGAACATCGAGGTGAAGCGCACCACCGAGGTCGTCGGATGGTCCTTCAGCCACTGCTCGAGGTACGCCAACAGCACCTTCCTTGTTTCGGGGTGCATCGGGTCGACGGCGGCGAGGTGTTCGCGATCTCCCCAATTGTTGGTGATGTGGTTGTACATCGAGATTTCCTCCCAGGTCCGGTAGGTGAGGAAATTGACGGTGTACTTGTGGCCCTTCTCGCACTTGCGGACGGTGACCGTGCCTTTCTTCGCGTTGAAATCCCAATTCTTCTTCGACACCTCCGCGCCGGTGGTGCGATCGAAGACCTGCCACCAGCGTTTCGGATCGTCGTCGAAGTTGACCACAAACTGCTCCTTGAAGAAGCCGTTCAGCAGCACGACGGTCGTGGAGGCTTGTTCGGCCACCACCGGAAAGCTCATCAGAAAATTCTGCTGAAGCTTCGTCGGGTTTTTCTTCGCCCAGGCATTGACCGAGCGAACGAGGCAGATGGTCGAGTAGATCTTATAGCCGGAGTTGGTGATCTCGGGCGACAGCTGGGTCCCGTCGCTGTCGCGGATCGTATCCGCGCCCCACTTTTTCGCGAGCTGGAGGGTCAGCTGTTCATAGCCGGCTTCGCCGGGGAGAGTGAAATCGCCTGTCTGAAGAGACGGAGTGCTCATTCGGGGATGGAAGGGAATGCTAAGGGATACCGAGGGGCCTGAAAACGGCCAAGAGGGGGAGGTTCTTACAGTATGAGGCTTCCCGGACTCGCGAGGGACGCCGCTAAACAATCAACGAACGCAGCTGGGCTTCCGTCACGGCGACGCCCGGTCGGAAAGCCTCGCTGGCCAGGTACCGGAGCAGGCTGACTCTCAACTGGCGCGCCACGGGATTGTCCAAGGCCGACAGCGGAGCGCCGCAGACCAGGAGCCGCCCCTCGCCCACCCGCATCTCCGCGATCAGGCCCAACCGCCGATTGCTGTACCAGTCGTCGATCACCTGAACGATGGGACTTACCTCCCGAGGCAACCCATCGAGGACCAGCGCGCCGGCACGGTGCAACACGTGCCACCACTGCCAGTTCGTGTGCCGTTCCGTCGGAAAAACCGCCAGCGCCGGATGCTCCGGGTGGCAAAGCAAACCCAGCGTATGCGGAGCCTGTCTCTGAGTGCACCAGGTATTCCAGAAGATGGGTGAGAATCCGAGAGCCACGCCCCCCGCGATCCTCTCGGGAGGCAGCTCCAGCAGCACAGGTTTGCCGGAGGCGAGAGCCGGAAGCGCCGCTTCAAGACGGTCGGTTGCCGTAACGTCTTCGAACGGCCCCGTGTCCGGCGCATCCGGGTAGACCCACATGTCCCACTCGTTTTCGACCTCGGTGCCCTGCAGCGAGAGAACGACTCGGTACTTCGCCGGCGCAGCGAGCTCGCGCCAGCCGATTTCCAGCCGGCCGATCGAACTCAACTCTCCGACGGGAATCCGCGCTACGCTCAGACTTCCGCTGCGAACAAGCTCGCCGGAGGCCGAACGAAGCTCCCAAAGCACTTTGCCGTCCCGCAGATCCGCGGCGCCGTAATGCGCGATCTCCACCGACGCAATGAGGTGCTCGGAACGGGTGAAGACTCTCGAAGACGTCCGGAGCAGAAGGACGGTGGGACCGCAATATCGCGCCCTCTCCGCCGGTTCGAGGTAACCTTTGCTCTTCCAAAACACGTCCAGCACGCCGACGGGCGCAGTCCCCTGCCCTGGAAAATCCGCCAATCCCAGCAGCTGAAAGCCGGCGAGATCCCGCGTGCGGAGGCTCGTTTCGATCTCCTCACGATAGCAGAGCGCCTGAAGTTTTCCCGAGGCCCAGACAAAATCCCTGGCTTGGTCGGCGAGTCCGGACTTCTCGAGACTGTCTCGAAACAGCTCGTAATTCCGCGCCCTCAGATAACCGGTGTACTCGCCGGTGTCATAGACCGGCGGATACGAACACCACTGGCCGATCTCGTGCGAGATGAGCGGACGGTCTCGTTTTTCGACGACCGCCTGATGATCCGCCAACGTCGCCGGCGGAGAGCCGTTGAGCCGGCATTTCAGTCCGTCGCCCCACTGGTGGATGCGTGGATCGGAATGCACGTGCACGTCGTTCTCCGGCAGCTCCGGCCACCCCGAGGCGGCCGTGTACAGGCGGCGCGGATCCTTGGCCCGCGTCTCCCGCACCCACCCCGCCAGAAACTCTTTGTGGTGCGGGCCCCCGGGCTCGTTGCCGGCAGCGAGCAGGACGAACGACGGATGGTTTCCGTGCTCCCGAAGAATCGCCTCCGTCTCGCGCCGAAGCCAGGCGTCCACCGGGCTCCCGTCCCCGATGCCAGCGGGAGAATTGAACGCCAGCACCGCCACCGAGTTGGGCCAGATGCTGCACTCGACCTGAAGGTACACGCCCAATTCGTCCGCCGCCTCGAAGGCCGCTCTCGGCGGGCACCACGAGTGAAAACGCACGTGATTGAGTCCATGAAGCTTGAACGTGCGCAGGATCTCGCGCCACGACTCGACGTCCACCGGCGGGTGCCCGGTCCGAGGATAGGCGCAGCAGTCCAGTGCTCCGCGCAGAAAAACACGACGGCCGTTGACCAGGATCGCTCGCCCCTCCGTGTGCAGCTCGCGAAAGCCGAAGGTCACGGTCTTGCTCTCGCCGTTTTCCAGGGCAAGCCGAGCGTGGAAGACGGCGGGCGAAAACTCGTCCCAGCGCGGAGCCGCGCGCCCGAACTCCACGGAGAACTCGAGCGCTCCGTCCACTGCGACCTCCCGCTCCAGCGACCACCGTGCCGGGGGCACTTCGTCCCGCACCGCGTTGATCGCCAATGTCACCCGGCAGCGCGGAGGAACCTCGCCGGCAATCCGCGCCTTCACTCGCAGCTGACCATCTCCGAAGTTCGGATACAGCTGAAAGTCCTCGACCCACGTGTTCTCCGTCCGAAGCAGCTCGATCCGTCCGGCGACGCCATTCCAGTTCCCCTGGGTGTGATCGCTCACGCTGTGGGCATTCTCTCCCACATCGACGTTCAGCCGGTTATCGACCCGCACGGTCAGCCGGTGCACTCCGGGTTCGGCGCTGCGGCTCAAAACAAAGCGATGCGGGACCGAGAGGCTGTCGGAAGAGCCAACTTCCGCGTCATCCCACCAAACACGCGTCTGCCCGTGCGGTCGCTGAAGAAACAGGTGGAGCGTGGAGCCCGCCCAGTCTTCGGGCACTTCGACGTCGCGCTGAAACCAGGCAGAGCCGACGTACACGCGCTCCGGCTGCAGCCAGAACGGCACCTTGAAGTTGCCCAGCTCGCGATAGGGAGCATAGCGGCTCGAATCGAAAAACGACCGGTCGAAAATCGTTCCGGTCCAGTGCGTCTCGACCGAAGGCGGGTCACCGAGACCCTGCGCGGCGAGGGTTCCCGGCAGGTGCACGAGCGTCCCGTCAAGTCGGGTGCGCGCCCAGCTTTCGCGCAGGCCCGCGTCTTTCGGATCCAGCACGCAGATCCATTTTCCCGCCAGGGATGTTCGAGCCGCCGGCATGACGATCGTTCGATGAGCCTCAACAATCCGTTCTTTGAAGCGTCAGCAGCTCCGGGAGCGCTGCGAGGACCGGCGCAACCAGGAAAACCAAAGCGAAGCTGGCGGCATTCATGCCGGAACGCTGAACCTGTTGGGGCAGGGAGAAAGCAAAAATCCGCCTCAGCCCAGGGTACCAGCGTCGCACAGTTCGAATGGGAATCCGTGGCCGGCGCCGACAGCCGGTGCAGCTGATCAAGCCGCCGGGTTCAAAGCCCAGTGCGTCGCTATCGACGGGAGGTGGCGGCAGCCGCGTCCCGTTTTTCCTGAAGCCACGCGACGAGGGCCCAATCCTGATCGTTGGCCCACGGATCGAAGAAACGCCCGGGCTGGCCATTCACCGTCAGTGGGTACACGTAGGCGCACGAAGCATGGCCGTCGGGGGTGAAGGCGCAGAGGTTGTTCTCCAGAATGGCCCGACCGCGCGCTTCGTAGTCCGGCTTTCCCGCAAGGCGGCCGTAGAGCGAAAACGCCTGGCCGGTGATGGTGCTCCAGTAGTGCGGGAACGTATCGCCATAGAGCCGGCGCTTGCCGAACCAGAAATCGTCCCAATGCCGGATCGCGATGTCGTGGAGGTGGTAGTCGGGCTGGCGGCCGTTGAACAACTCCAGAAGCTTCAACTGATCCTCCGCCGCGCCGAGCAGCTTCCCGTCGCCCGTGACTTCGTAGAGCTCCAGCATCAGCCGCGCAGCGGGGCCGACGATGCTCTGCTCGTAGTTGACCTCGTGTTTCGGATACGCGCGTCCGAACGCCGCTAGTGTCGCCGCATGTTTCCCGAAACGCGCCAGCATCTCCTTGCGCTCATTCGTCCAGCCGGCCGCGTCAAGGTCCCGGAGCAGCGCGGCGACAGGCATGCCGATGCAGTAGAACCGTTCGCCTCCCCGGTCATAGTAGCCCCGGGCCGCCTCCATCGCGCGCCGGAGATGCTCGGGGCGCCCGAAAGCTTCGTACATCGCGAGGTGGAACTGAACCGCCCAGGGATAGTTGTAGAGGCGTGGGGGGCCGGCTCTCCCTGCCCCGTTGAAAACTTCGCCGCTCCGATCCTGGAGTTCGCGCACCACAAACGCGTCGTAGGCGTTCAGGCTGCTCTCCAACTCCGCTTTCAGCTTCGGATCGTCACAGAGCGGCAAATACAGTGCGGCGAGCACCCCCATGCCGAGGCGCTCCCGGCCGGCGTTGTGATCGGACACGCTCGGATCGTGCACCTGCTGTCCGGTCTCGTTGTCGTAGATCAAGTACGCGCCATCGAGCGGGTCGCCGGCGGCCCGACGCTGTTGATGCTCGAGGATGAAGCGCACGCGGTTGCGGATGAGTTCGAGGGGCGGCAACGTCACGTAGCCGCGAAGGAGCGTTTTTCGCCCGCCCCGCTCCAACTCGATCGTTTGCTCGCCGAGCGCCTTCGCCGGGACGTCGGCGCGCAATTCCGCGCCGGCAATCGTCGTGGGAACCGGCTCGCCGTTGAGCAGGAGCTGTGCGCCGTCGAGCGAGGAGCTGGCTTTGGCCCGAACATGGAAAGCTCCGCCAAGCTCCACGGTGTAGCGCTCGGCCTCGAGTTGGACGAAACCCGGCACCCGTTCAGCCTGCGCCTGGAAATCGTCGGCTCCCTGGTGCCAGAAAAGGACCCAGCCGATCGTTTTTGCCTGGCGGGGCGCGATGGTCATCGCGGCGGGATGAACGACAAACTGGCCGCGGTCGTTCGAGTGCTGGATGCGGTCGTAAATGCTGTAGGCCGTTAGGGCCCCGTGGGTGAGCACGAGGCCGAGATGCGGAGCGTCGCCGCCCATGCGCAGCGCATCCACGTACGCCGTGCTCCCGCCCATCCAAAGGTGAACATGGCAACGGTGCGTGAGACAAACGTCCGCCCCCGGATAGCTGTCGACCAGAGGAACGCGGATGCCGATCGCACCTTCGCGAAACTGCAGCGTCTCCAATCCCGTGTTTTCGAACGTGTAGCTCTCGCTGAGCCGGTTCTTCTCGTCGATCGAGCGGCGCACGACGATCCGCATCCCCTGGAGGCGGTACACGGCTTCCATGCTGTTCGCCCCCGTGTGGCGGATATCGTTCGGACGTTCCCACGCCACGGTCTCGTCGCCGAGACGCACCCAGCCGGTGCCCCACGGCGCCGCCTGCCGTATCCATTCCATGCCGACAGGATCGCGCGGATGGGCCAGATGCGTCAGCCCGCCGCTCCGACCGTCGACACGCACGTCCCAATCCCCGGTCTTGAAATCGATGGGAGCCGCCCCGCCCCAGGACTCGGGGCGGGCGTTCTCAAACCGGAGGGACGAGGTGGTGATATGAATCGTCACGCCGTCCGGCCGCTCCGTCGGCACGGATTCGATGGTGAGCAACGTCTGACCGGCGAGCGGGAGCTCGATCTCGGTATCCGCGTCCCCCGACTTCAGCTGCACTTCGCGAACATCGTTCGCCGTCGCGAAACGGCAACGCACCGGCCCTCCGCGTGAGCCGGGCAACGGCCCCACTTTCGCCTTCAGCTGCACGGCGCTGCCTTTCAGGTCGACCCAGAGGCTGGAGCCGGGCCGGAGGACGATGCCGCTGTCGGTGCGCAACATGTCACCATCCGTGACATTTCCCCGCTCGTCCTGCACTTGAGAAAGATCGAGATCGGCCAAACCGATAGACCCTTCCGCTCTGGCCCACGGCGCGTGCAAGACAGCCCAGGCGGCCACAATGACCGAAAAGAAGCGAACACAGGAAATGGGGCGCTGGACGGACAGACGGGGGAGACCCATAGAAGCCCGCAGCGGATTCGCTCCGGGCCGGTTGGTTCCCGTGAAACGCCTGGACGCCGGCGCCGGGGCAGAGCGGCGCCGTCTCACGATGCAGAACGCGACTTAGGGTTTCGCGAGATCTCCCGCCCAGCTCACCACCTCGATGGCGGCCAAGCCCCATTGCGCAGTGCTGTTGGTGGATATCCACGCGGCCTCGTCGATCGGGGCGAGAACGTCGGGTCCCTCGAAATGCGCGAGCGTCAGCGGTGCAGCTGGCGAGAGTTCGCCTCGATTGGTGGTGAACTCATGCCAGGCTCGCCGGGCAAGCGCGGCATCGCGTTTGCGGAACGCTGCGTAGGCCGTGAGTCGCGAATGCGCCTGGGTGAGCCCGTTTCCGCCCAGCGGTTTTCCGAGTCGCTTCACCTGCTCTTCCTTCGGCGCACTGTACAGCTCGCAGTACTCCAGCCAGGCGCGATCGAATTCGGGAGCGTCCACCAGCGGGATGAGCTCCGCGCAGATTTCTACGAGTCCGAAGACGGAGTTGAGATGCGAGACACCCAACACGTCCCTGTCCGGCTGGGCGGGTCCGGCCGAAATCGCTCCGGTCTCGATGTCCATCACTCCGCCGCCGGAGAAAAAGCCCTTCGGCAGCGTGCCGATACCCTTCATGCTCGCGGCCAGGCGATCGCGGTATTTTGCGTCGCCCGTGCGTTCCCAGGCGGCCAGCCAGGCGGCGGCAATCGCGCCGTAGTCCGTGCCGACGCTGACATACACGGATTTGCCCTCCGGTCCCGGCGGATTCACCTTCGGGCCCGGAACCTTGCGGGTCGGCAGCAACGTGAGGTATGCGCGATGCGACTCGGCGAGTTCCTGCAGGAGATCCCCAACCCGTTCGTCGGCGGTAAGGAAGTAGTAGTGCCGCCGATACCCGGCGTTGCTCACGCGGACCTGTTTCGCGCTGCAGCCCCAATGCTGGACGTTGTGGCGCGAACCCAGGCCCTTGAAGCGGCCCAGGTGGTACACGTCGACCTCGCCCGTGTGGCGGGTCATCGCTTCGGCAAAACGGAAAACGTCGGCCCGGCCGGTGCGCAGGAAGGTCAGCCAGAGCCAGAGATCCGGAGAAAGCTCCGAATTGTCCCAGGCAAAACCGCCGATATCGTAACGCCAGACATGCCGGTCCGCGTCGTACGTGTGGCGGATGTCGCCGTAGTCCCAGAAGCCATACCAGCGGTGCTGTTCGCGCTGGGACTCGTAATAGCTTAGGAAAAAATCGTTTCGCTTCTCGATCTCCGTGAAGGCGGGATCCGGAAGCTTCCAGAATCCGCCCAGCACACCGGCGCCCAGGATGTGCTCCGGCCGGGCCATCAGCTGCGGCGGTACGCGGACCAAATCCGCGAGTTCGACCAGCCGCTCGCGGGACGGCGTCGCAGGCACGGCCCAGAACATCAGCTCGTTCGTGCGGGCGATGCCCACCGGCGTGCCGAAGCCCGGCTCGTAATCCTCGTACGTGATGTCCATCGCCGCGGTTTGCTTGGCGTACGTGTCTTCACCCAAACCGTCGTGATAAAAACGGAGATCCATCGGCGCCGCCTCCGGCGACCACAGCCAGACGGTCGCTTCGGCGGCGTCGGTCGCGGCGCCGCGAATGTCGAGCTGCGTCGGATGGCGCTGCCAGAAATCCCGCTGAGCGAAGACGAGTCCGCCGGAGACGCCGCCGACATAACCAAGCCCGCCGGCGCGGCGCCCCGCCCCTGCCGCGATCCAGCCATGGCCGGCTTTCGTGCGTTTCTGAATCCGGAACCCGTCCGCGGACAGCTGGGAAAGACTGAAATCGCCCCACGTGGGAATCCACTGCAGCCGGCTGGAGACCGCCGGCGGCAGGGCGTTTTCCGGCGGCGTTGGCGTGCCTGCGATCTGCGCCGCCCGTGCTTCCTTGCCGGAGTCGCGCCGCAACCCCGTCAGGGGTTTCACGGCCTCGGCCCAAAGGCCATGCCCTTCGCCGACAAAACGGACGTGGCGGTCCTGGAACGAGTCGCGCATCGGCACGGTGAACCGAACGCCGAGCCCGCTGATGAAGTCTTTCTGTTCGTCGCCGTCGAAGATGAAGGTGTGCATCATGCGCACGCCTTCCATCCCGAGATGAAAATAGAGTCGGACGCTGAACGGCAGCCAACTGCGGCCGTCTTCCTCGCGGTGCCGTCCATCGATCTTCACGACCGCCCGGAGCGGGCCGCTCTGCTCAACCACGGCGGATTCCGTCACTCCGCCGAAACCGCGCTGCACCACCGTGGCCGTCGCATCCGGCTCCGCCTGTTCCTTTCGCTGGCCGATCAGTCGACCGTCGCGCGCCACCTCGCGACCGTCGCGGACAAGCGACTTCACCAGGATTGAACCGCGACGCGGGATCCGGCAAACCAACGCGCCCGTATCGACGACGATCTCCTCGGGAGATTCCTGGCATTTCACCGCGCCCGCCACGGCGGCCGAACCCGCCGCCACACGAAAGGCACGGCCGGCATCCTTGCCGAGGACGGCGGAGTGTCCGGTCCACTTCAGCGATCCGTCCGGCCAATACGCGAGCGGCCAGGACTGGACGGGAACGGAGGCGCCATTTTCGTCGCGGAGTTCGAACGCGGTCCCGCGGGCGTGTTCGCCGCGCTTCCAAGGCACACCCCAGGTGACGCCCAGCGGCTCGGTCGGCGGCGTCCCCTCCAGCCAGCGCAGCGGAGCACCGGGCCCGTCGAGGAGCGGTTCTGTCGACGGCGCGGCCGGCTGCGCCGCAGCCGCCCTGCTTCCCACGAGCGCCTGCGCCAGCGGCAAGGCAGCCGCCGCAGCAAGCGCGGAGTTCTTCACGAAATCCCGCCGGCTGAGAGGAGCGTTCATGTCAGTCGATGTGGAAGACTTCCTTCAGATCCTTCGCGACCGGGCTGTTGTCCGGGTTGGACGGCATGATCGAGCTCATGTGTTTCCACCAGCGCCGGCAAACGTCGGTATTGGCCACGGCAGCCCAGCGGGCTTCGTCTTCAATTTCCACATACGCGAACAGCTGCCGCGTCTCCGGATGGAGAAAAATGGAATAGTTGTGGCCGCCGTGGGCCTTGAGAATGTCCTGGAGTTCCTGCCAGATCGGCTGGTGACGGCGCGCGTATTCGGCCTCCTGGCCGGGATTCACGCTCATGACGAGAGCTTTGCGGATCATATCAGCGAGGTGATTTTAGAGTGAACCGCCGGAGCGGTTTGCTCCGGCGGCGAAGAGGAAAAAAACGAAACCGAGGGTGCTGCGGCCGCGCTCGAGCAACTCAGGACGCCGCCGGCTGGGGCGAAGTTACGCCGCCAGTTTCAGCAGCCCGACGAACAGGAAAATGATCGCAGCCGACACCGCGCAGCAGGCGACGAAGCCGACCGCGTCCTCTCGATTCCACTTCCCGAACTCCCACGACGAGGTGGGGCCAAAGAGCTTCATGTGGTCGAAACGGTGCGGGTTGCGGCGAGTCGCTTCGATCTCCTTCGCGTCGAGTTCGGGAGAGTCGCCGACCGGGGTCTTCATCTTGCCGTAGAAAAACTCCGACTGCGTCTTGTTCTGGTCGCGTGTGACCAGGCCGACGAGGAGGAGAACGGCAAACGGGAAGAGACCGTCCCAGAAATAACGGATGCTCAGTCGTTGGTTCGGCGTGAGCTTGGCGACATCGATGCCGACGCGGCTCACGAGGTAGTTCTCCATGTTGAACCGGCCGTGGCCTTCGAGCGCGCTCGCGGGATCGTCGGGACGAGAACGAACCACCGTCTCGAAGAACACCGGCACCGGGCGGCCCTGCGTGTCGGACGCGAAGACGGTGAGCGACTGGTTCTGTCCGATCGCGGGAATGTATTCACCGGTGAGCGGCACCAGGAGATTGACGCACACACTGAGGATCAGCGAAGCCCAGACGGCCTGGACGGTGAGACGCCGCCAGAAGAACATCAGCAGAATCGCGGCGCCGAAGGGCACGTTGACGGTGATGATCCAGCCAACGATCGCTTCCATGTCGCGCATCGTGGTCGCAGCGATCAAGCCGAGGCCAAGCACGGTCACGATCGTCCAGCGGGCGATCAGCACACCCTTGGCTTCGCTGAGGTCCGGCCAGATGTGGCGGCAGAAATTCTTCACGAAGAGCGAGGCGATGGCCATGGACTTCGCGGCGAGATTCGACATCACCGCGGCGATCACGCCGGCGAGCATGAGGCCGATCAGCCCCGGGCCGAGGAGCCGCTGCGACAGCATGCCCCAGACGGTGTCGGGGCTGGTGAGCTTGTTTTCTCCGGAGAAGATCGCGACGGCGATCAAGCCGGCGAATGTCCAGAGGATGATCATCAGACGCTTCGCGTAGAGTCCGATCACGCCCATACGGGCGGCGTATTCATTTCGGGCCGAGCCGTAGATGTTCATGTTCGGGCTCAGCGCGTTCATCTGAATCAGGCTGGGCAGCGTGATCGCGATGATGGTCCAGGTGCTGAACTGCACCGTCCCGCTCACGCCGAACAACTCGAACATGCTCGCCGGCACCTTGGCCGACAGCTGGCTCCAGCCGCCGATGGCGTGCAGTCCCGTCGGTATGAGAAGAATCGAGAACACGACGATCAGCGAGCCCTGGAGAGCCTCGTTGAAGGCGGCAGCGGTCATGCCGCCGAGCGCCATGTACGCGGCGACCACCGACATGAAGGCGATGTAGAACGTCCAGCGGCACCACGTCGGCGCGAGAACCGAGATCTCGCGCTTCAGCGAACCACGGGCCCGCTGGTCGCGAAGATCGGCGAGCCGCTGATTCTGCTCGGGAGCGAGCGTTCCGGCGGTCACCTGCTGCTCGAGCTTGGCCAGCTCGTTGTAGCCCTGCACCGAGGCGCGTTCCTCCGCCGTCCATTTTGCCTCAGGCTTCGTCACGAGCGACGCCGTGATCGTGTACGCCGTAAACGTGCCGAAACCGATGAGGAGGATCGCCACGCAGATTTGGAACAGCGCATAGAAGCGGGCGAGATTGCGGGAATTGAACCGATCCTCGAAGAGGTCGCCCATCGTCGTCAGTCGGACGCGGCGGAACCAGACGTTCATGAACCAGTAGTACGGGTTCATGAAAATGGTCTGGAAGGAATACCAGGCGCCGGACGCGCCGCGCTGATAGACAAAGCTGGCGGTGGTGACCGCGCCTTGCGGCTCCGTCGCGTTTCCGAAATTCAGGAAAATCTGGTACAGCTTGCCCAGCTTGCGGCCGGCGAGGAAATAGCCCTCTTCGCTTTTGGCGGACGATTTCGCACGGCGTCCTATGTAAATGATCGCACAAAGATACAGGGCGACGACGAGCAAATCGAGAACATGGATACCGTTCATGGGTGGGCTTTGCGACTCGCCACCACCGTTCGCGGCCTTCTGGCCATCTCAGTCGTCGGCGTGACGGAGGATTGGGCCTCAGATTGCGGCAATCAGGCAAGACTGGAGAATCCGCGGGCGGGGCGAACGGGGAGAACGGGTCTGTTGCGACCGTGGATGCGGACTTTCTTGCACGCGACGCGAGGTTAGTCTTACAGTCAGAGTCATGCCTTCTCCGACCCCGTCCCTCCGCGATCTGGCGCGCACGCTGGGCCTTTCGCACACCACCGTTTCCGAAGCGTTGCGAGACAGTCCGCGAGTGAAACCCGAAACGCGAATCCGCGTTCAGAAGGCCGCGAAGGCCGCCGGCTATCGCCACAATCCCCTGGCCGGAGCCCTCATGTCGGAGATGCGTCGTTCTCGTTCGAATACGTTTCGCGGCGTGCTCGCCGTGCTGGACCTGGACGGCCCCGATCGTCGGCCAATCAACGCGGCCCTCTATCACCGCGAGCTGGCTCGCGGCGCCACCGAACGCGCGGCCGAGCTGGGCTTCAAGGCAGAGCCCTTCGTGATCGGACGCAAAGGCATCTCCGCCGCACGGCTCGACACGATTCTCCAATCGCGCGGCATCCGCGGGGTGTTCGTGCTGCCGGTGGACGAAACGCCCGACATCTCCCGTCTCGATTGGGCCCGCTACGCCGGCGTGTACTCCGACTACATCATCGAAAAGCCCGCGCTCCACTCCGTCTGCGCGGACCATTATCGCTCGATGATCACGGCCCTTCACCGACTCTACAGCCTCGGCTACCGCAGGCCGGGTCTGGTGCTCCAGCAGCACCACGACGAGCGTCTGCTCTACCGTTGGGAAGCCGCATTTCGGGCGTACGAGGATCACACGGACGAATTCGCACGGCTCGACCCGCTCATCACGCGAGAGATCGATGCCCCGACGTTCTGCAATTGGTTCAAGACGCAGAAACCCGACGTCGTGCTTTGCCACCGCGCACAGGTCATTCCCTGGATGGTCGAGTGCGGTGCGCGAATCCCGGAAACACACGGATTCTGCTGCCTCAACGTGATGATGAACGACGTCCCCTGCGCCGGCATCGACATCCAGCCACGCCTCATCGGCGCCCGCGGTGTCGAGCTCATCATCGCCCAGTTGTACCGAAACGAATACGGCGTCCCCGAGATTCCCTCAACCACGACGATCCCCGCCGCGTGGGTCGACGGCCCCACCCTCCGCGACCTCAACGTCGCAACCGAAGCAGTGGCCACCTGAGCGCGCGTTCAGCGCAGCCTCTACGACTTTTCCGGTCCTTCACAGACTTTCCGGGCCTCCAGTTCGCGACGATAGAGACGCTGGATGCTCTCGAACTCGCGGCAGTAGCGTGCGAGTTCCTCCTCGGATAGATTCTCCAGCTCGATCATTTCGTTCCGCGCATTGCGGACAGACCGGAGCAGTTCGTCGAGTTTCAGCTGCATGGCCTTCGCGTCCCGGTTCTGCGTGTTCTGGATGAGGAACACCATCAGGAAGGTCAGGATCGTCGTCCCCGTGTTGATCACCAGCTGCCAGTCGGCCGAATAACGAAAGAACGGGCCGGCCGCTGCCCAAACCAAAACGGTGAGCACCGAAAGCGCGAAGGCGACCGGATGGGCGAACCACAACGACATCGTTCGGGCAAAGCGGGAGAATTGGTTGATCATGCCCGTCCCCTCGCATCCAGCATGCCACCAGCCGGCGAGAGCAGCCGCTCGGCGGCTCCGTCGGACACCTCCGAGATCCTGCTGCAAAATGCCTCAAGGCACCCTCTCGGCCCCATGCAATTTGCGCGGTAGTTGCCACGGCCCTACGGCCGCGCACCCCGTCTCCTCGGTGTGGCGGCGCCGAAAAACCATATTCGAGTCTCTGCGCCAACGTGGCACGCCGGATGCCTGAGTCCTCGCGGGACCGCTGCGAAGGGTCCCGATCAACCATCAACCCATCATCACCATGCCTCGCGGAGACAAGAGTAGCTACAGTTCGAAACAGAAGCGCCAGGCGGCCCACATCGAGGAGAGTTACGAAAAACGCGGCGTGAGCGAAGGCGAAGCCGAGAAACGCGCTTGGAAGACCGTGAACAAACGCACAGGGGGTGCGCGCAGAAAAACGGCGTCGAAATCCCGCTCGTCCGCTCGGCGGAAAACCCCTGCGTCCCGCCGCTCGAAAGCGCACGCCTGAGCGGAAGGCGCGACAACGGTACGGCGGATCACGCCGGCACGAGGGTTCTCTCCAGCCGGCGAAAGGGATCCGCGTTCCGGCCGCCCGGGGGCGTCGGGGCTTTCGACGCCGCGCGCGATCTCGGCCGCTGTCCACACGCTCGGTAAACCGGCGTGGGAGCGGGATGGCCTCTCCCCGAGGCTACCTCGGAAAATTTCCCGCCCGGTCAGGCGATACGGGCCTGATAGGCCGCGCAACCGGCCTGTGGCAGAGTGAAGCCCATGCAGATCGTGCAGGATTCGCTCGCCGGAAAAGTCGCCTTCGTCACGGGCACGGGCTCGGGCATCGGCAAAGCGGCGGCCAAACTGCTCGCGATTGCGGGAGCGCGAGTCGCGGCTCTCACGCACCGTCAGGAAGAAGCAGACGCGACCGAGAAGGAACTCGCGGAAAACGGCGCGGACGTGCTTGCGCTCGCTGCCGACGTTTCGTCGCCGGCGGAGATGGAAAACGCCGTGGCCGAAATCCACCGCCGCTGGCAACGACTCGATATCGTGGTCGCGAATGCAGGGATCAACGGCGTGTGGGCTCCGCTGGACGAACTGTCGCCCGAAGAGTGGGACCGCACCCTGGGCGTGAATCTGCGCGGTACGTTTCTCACGGTAAAATACTCGCTGCCGCTGCTGCGGGTCGCCGGCGGCTCCGTGGTGATCGTCGCGTCGGTCAACGGCACGCGGATGTTCAGCAATACGGGCGCGACCGCCTACTCGTGCTCCAAAGCCGGGCAGGTCGCGTTCTCCCGCATGACCGCGCTGGAGCTGGCGAAGGACCGCATTCGCGTGAACACCGTCTGCCCTGGGGCGATCTCGACGGAGATCGACGACAACACCACGCGCCGGGATCTCGAACGCGTGCGTGAACCCGTCGAGTTCCCCGCCGGACAAATCCCGTTGACCCACGGACGCCCCGGCTCCCCCGAACAGGTCGCGGAGCTCATCTGGTTTCTTTCCTCCGATCTTTCCGCCCACATCTCGGGGACCGAGGTGTTCATCGACGGGACGCAGTCGCTCCTCCAAGGCTGACGATGAATGGCTCCGAACACACCCGCTCCTTCTGGACGCACGAGCGCCTCGATTTTTCCGCTCCGATGCTGCGCGACGACACCTCCACGGACGTCTGCATCGTTGGCGGAGGCATCGCAGGCCTGACAACCGCGTATCTTCTCAGCCGCGAAAACATCAACGTGGTGGTGATCGACGCCACCGCGCCCGGCTCGGGTGAAACGTCGCGGACCACCGCGCATCTTTCGAGCGTCATCGACGACCGTTTCTACAACCTGGAACGCTGGCATGGCGCCGCTTCGGCCCGTCTCGCCGCTGAAAGCCACGCGGCGGCGATTTCACTGATCGAGCGGATCGTCGGAGAAGAAGCGATCGATTGCGAATTCCGCCGCCTCGACGGCTTTCTCTTCACGCCGCAGGCCGATGGCCTGCGGCTGCTCGAAGAAGAACTCGAGGCAGCCCGCCGCGCCGGTCTCTCTGGAACGCGCCTGGAAGACTGCCCGCGCGAACTGCGGCTCGATGGAAACAAGTGCCTTCGGTTCCCCAATCAGGCGCAGTTTCACCCCCTGCGCTACCTGCAGGGGCTGCTGGCAGCGATCCAGCGGCAGGAAGGCCGGGTCTTCGGAGCGACGCGCGCCACCGAGATCCGCGAGAGCACGGAAGTCGTCGTATCGACGGAGAACGGCAGCCGCATCCGGGCCAAATACCTCGTCGTTGCGACGAACAGCCCGATCAACAACCGCGTGTCGCTCCACGCCAAAATGGCGCCGTACCGAACCTACGTCGTCGCCGCGGAGGTCCCGGCGGACAGCGTTCCGCCCGGGCTGTATTGGGACAATCTCAACCCGTATCACTACGCCCGTCTGGGCGAGCGTCGTGGGACACTGGATACGCTCATCGTCGGAGGCGAAGACCACAAGACCGGCCAGGAGGCCGATACGGACCTTCGCTTCCGCGTTCTCGAGGCCTGGGCGCGCCAGCGTTTTCCCCAGTGCGGAAAAATCACGGATCGATGGTCCGGCCAGGTGATGGAGACGATCGATGGTCTGGGTTTCATCGGAAGGGCGCCGGGCGGGCCGGAAAACTCCTTCGTCATCACCGGCGACTCCGGCATGGGCATGACGCACGGCACGCTTGGCGCCGCGCTCGTCACGGATCTGATCCAAGGCCGGCCGAATCGCTGGGAGGCGCTCTATGACCCGGCGCGAAAACCGCTCAGCGCCGGGATCAACTTCGCCGAAGAGAACTTCAATGTCGCCCGCCAGTACCTCGACTGGGGAAGACCGAGCGCTCCCGACGATCTGGCCGACCTTCCGGCAAACTGCGGCCGCGTGATCCAGCGGGGCCTGCAAAAGCTGGCGGTGTATCGCGCCTCCGACGGCTCCCTGCACGAGATGTCCGCCGTGTGCCGCCACCTCGGCTGCATCGTGCGCTGGAACGACACGGAACACACCTGGGACTGCCCCTGCCACGGATCCCGTTACGAAGCTGAAGGCGAAGTGATCAACGGTCCCGCCATTTCCGCACTGAGCCCCCACGTGTCCGCCCCAACCGAATCCTCGTATGGAAAAGAGCCATGATGTAACCCACTGCCTGATTCACTGCGTCGCCGACCTGCGCGCGCTGTCGCGTTACGTCGTCGAAGTCCTCGAGCTCCAACTTCACGAACGCGAACTCCGGCGCAACGGCGTGATTTGCCGTCTGGTGCAGGAAACGGCGCAGCTCCTCCGCGTCCACGTGGACCAGCTCGACCAGGAACTTGCCACTCTGGGCGAGGCGGAGTCCGCGTTGCGCGCGTCTACCGGTCATCTCGCCGCCGCCTTTGTGGGTTTCTTCAGCAAAGCCCGGGCACACGAGCCGTCGCGCATGCTGCGCGACGATTCCGCCCTCCTCGGCTTCACCGCGACGAACTGCCTGATGCTGCACACCACGGCGTTCGCGCTTCGCCATCCGCGTACGGCCCAGCTGGCGATGACTCACTACCGGGAGCTCTCCGCCCTCGTTCAAGAAATGGAGCAGCAACTCCCCCGGCTGGTGATGGCCGATCTCGGACAGCGCTTCGGCGGAATCGATCGCACCGCGGCAGAAACGACCAGCGAACTTGCGTCCGAGGTCACACCGATCCAGCAGCCCACCCTCGCCGCCACGGCCTGAAACCGCACCCGATGCCGCCCGAAGACCCCGCCTCCGCCGCGCCGAAACACACGCGCGACCTTCCCCTGCACGACGCGATATCCGCCCGAGCCCGCCGGCTCTGGGAGGAAAACGGGCGGCCGCACGGCCGCGATGTCGAATTCTGGCTCGAAGCCGAGCGACAGGTTCTCGGCGCCGACCCGGAGGTCCGGGCAGTGCCCGGCGGTTCCGTATCCGAGCAGCAATACAGCGAAGCGACCGACGCCAATCAGGCGAAACGGCTCCGCAGTCAGTGATTCACGGCCGCGGGCCACCCGCCGCAAATCCGCTTGTCCCGGTATGGGCTAACGGGTTGCGCCAGCCTCTACCCTCCGAACCACCGGAGTTTTTCCTACCGTGGGTTCGCCCGAAACGGGTTGGTCCTGTCGCCCGATACCGCCGACGCCTCCGTGCACGTACAGTCCCGACGCTATGAAAACAGCCCAAGATATTCATTCCCTCCGCAAGGCCCTCCGCCTTGCTACCGTGCTTGCTGCCGCGTCGGTCGGAGCGACCTTCGCGTTCGCGCAGGGCACGACGTCCTCAACCGGCTCCAGCGCTTCTGGCACTACAGGAACAACGCCCAGCGAAACGCGCTCGGGCACCCTCGGACGCGAGGGCAACAACACGATGAGCGGCGCCGACAAGCTTAGCCGCGGCGACCGTCATTTCGTCGAGAAGGCCGCGATGGGCGGCGAAAAAGAAGTCCGCCTGGCGCGGCTCGCTTCGGAGCGCGCCACCGACCCCCGGGTCCGCTCGTTTGCCGAAACGTTGATCAAGGATCACGAGCAGGCCAACTCCGAGCTGACGAGCCTCGCCTCCTCCAAGGGCATCACCCTCGCCAACGAGGACAAGGAGGACCGCCACTACAAACGGCTGAGCGACAAATCCGGGACCGACTTCGACAAGGACTACGTCAGCCACATGGTGAAGGACCACGAAGAGGACGTGGAGATGTTCGAGAAGGAGTCACGCAAGGCCGAGGATGCCCAACTCGCCGCCTTCGCGAGCAAGACGCTGCCCGTCCTGCAAAAGCACCTCCAGATGGCGAAGGATCTCGAAACTTCGCTGAAGAGGTAAACGGCCCCTGAAGCCACCGTTGATCAAACGCCGCGCGGCCGGTTTTCGGCCCGCGGCGTTTTTCTTTTTTTCCGGCGGATGGAGTCCAAGGCTTCTCTTCTGTACTGGATTCCTCAATACCAATGCCGCGCCTGATCGTCGGAGCCCTCCACCTGCTTGAGCACGCAGAGCGAACGCGCGGCGAGCATATGCTTTCCCCCTCCGGACACCTGGGCGCCATCAGTGACAAAGCCCGATTCCTTCGCCGTATCGATGATCAGCTGCCAGCGAACGTCCTGCTCGCCGGGAAGGCGCACCGGCACGTCGTCGTGGTGGGCGTTGAAATAGAGGAGAAACGTGTCGTCGCGGATCGGATTGCCGAAGTAGTCCTTCACCGCGAGCGAGTCGCCCGCCAGCATCACGCCGAACGTGCGAGCGAAAGCGGAACGCCAGGCTTCGTCGCTCATCTCGGTTCCGCTTCCGTCGAACCAGGTGATGTCCTTGACGCCGAGGCCCCGAATGTCCCGCCCCTGAAAAAAACGGGGTTGATGGAAGATCGGGTGATTGTGGCGGAAGTGGATCAGCCGGCCCGTGAACTCGAGCAACTGCTGCGCGGAGGGGCCTCGGTCCCACTGGAGCCAGCTGATCTCGTTGTCCTGGCAATACGCGTTGTTGTTGCCCTGCTGCGTCGCGCCGTATTCGTCGCCGCCGCGGAGCATCGGCACTCCCTGGGAGAGCATGAGCGTCGCGAGAAAGGTGCGCTGCAGCTTTCGGCGAAGCGCCTCGACGTCCGGCGGCGCGTCGAGTCCCTCGTGGCCCCAATTCCAGGAGTTGTTGTTGCTCTCGCCGTCCTTGTTCTCCTCTCCGTTGGCCTCGTTGTGCTTTTCGCTAAAGGAAACGAGATCCCTCAGCGAGAAGCCGTCGTGGGAAGTCACGAAATTGATGCTGGCCATGGGCGTCTTGCCGCTGAACTCGTAGAGATCCGAGCTTCCGCACAGACGGTAGGCAAAATCGCTCGTCACGCCCTTGTCGCCCTTCCAGTACCGGCGGACCGTGTCGCGGTATTTGCCGTTCCACTCCGCCCAGAGGACGGGAAAGTTCCCGACCTGGTAGCCCCCCTCGCCGACATCCCACGGCTCGGCGATCAGCTTCACCTGCGAGATCACCGGATCCTGGTGAATGACGTCGAAGAACGACGACAGCTTGCTCACCGCGTGGAGCTCCCGGGCGAGCGTCGACGCGAGATCGAAGCGAAATCCGTCCACCCGCATTTCGGTGACCCAATAGCGCAGGCTGTCCATCACCATCTGGAGCACGCGCGGATGCGGCACGTTGAGCGTGTTCCCCGTGCCGGTGTAGTCGTTGTAATATCGCGGATTGTCGCCCACGAGGCGGTAGTAGGCGGCATTGTCGATGCCCTTGAACGCCAGCGTCGGACCGAGGTGGTTTCCCTCTGCCGTGTGGTTGTAGACCACGTCCAGGATCACTTCCAGGCCCGCGCTGTGGAGGCTGTCGACCATCGATTTGAACTCGCGCACCTGCTGGCCGTGGTCGCCAGTGCTTGAATACCGGGCCTCGGGCGCGAAGAACCCGATCGTGTTGTAGCCCCAGTAGTCGGTCAGCCTCTTGTCGAGAAGGTGCTTCGAGTCCGCGTGCTGGTGGACGGGCAGAAGCTCCACCGCCGTCACGCCCAGCTTCTGGAAATACTCGATCGCCTGCGGGCTGCCGATGCCCGCATAGGTTCCGCGCAGCTCCTGGGGGACCTCCGCCCAGAGTTTCGAGAAACCTTTCACGTGCACTTCGTAGATCACGGTGTCGTGGAGCGCCCGGTCAGGACGATCGTGGTTGCCCCAGGTGAACGCCCCGTCGATCACGACCGATTTCGGCATGAGGTGAGCGTTGTCGCGTTCGTCCTTCACCAAATCGCCGTCGGGATGGCCGAGCGGATAGCTGAACATCTCGTCGCCCCAGGAAACCACGCCGGAAATGGCCCGGGCGTAGGGATCGAGCAGGAGCTTCGCCGGATTGAACCGATGGCCGTTCTCCGGCTCCCAGGGCCCGTAAACACGATAGCCGTAGAGCTGCCCCGGCCGGACTTCCGGAAGGAAGACGTGCCAAACGTGATCGTCACAATCCTCGATACGGATTCGGGCGACTTCGCGAGTGGGTTCACCCTTGTCGAACAGGCAAAGCTCCACCCCGGACGCGTGCTCGGAGAACAGCGCGAAGTTCACGCCGTTTCCGCACCAGATCGCGCCGAGCGGATAGCTGTGCCCACGCCAAATTCGTTTCGGGATCATAAGGTACCATCGTGACACTGATTGCGTGCAGCGGGAATCGGGGCACAGGCCGAGGCCTCGCCTGGATTTCACCACGGCAGGGCGTCGGGGATTTTCCGGTCGCCCGGTCCTGGGAGCCGGCGCAAGAGCGAACTTGCCCGCGTCGCGGCGCCAAACACACGCCGACGGGCCGAAATCCCAGCCGTCCGTGGGGACGCCGCCCGATAGCGATTCGGAGCCGGCGGGCTACGTTAGCGGCGCCAGCAGGACGTCCTCAACAACGCCAAATTCATGAACGACAAATCCGACTCCCCTCGCCTCGCCAAAACGATCACGCACGGGCGCCCGACCGGCGAGATCGGACGGGCCGACATCGAACGCCGCGCCCGTGAACTCGCCCTGATCGCCGGTCGCGACGAAGACGATATCCGCCCTGAAGATCTCCGCCGCGCCGAAGCCGAAATGGAGGGACGGGCCGCCCCCGAGAGCACCGCCGTCGATGCCGAGAGCCTCGGCACCATGAGCCGCGATCCGAGCGAGCCGCCCGCTTTCCACGACGGCCCCAAGCCCAACGTCTTTGAGCCGAACGAACAGGACGAACTCGAGCACACCGTCTTGGACGGCGTCGAAGAAGCGCAGCACGACCAGATG
The DNA here is from genome assembly GCA_003054665.1 of Opitutaceae bacterium EW11. Lineage (GTDB taxonomy): Bacteria > Verrucomicrobiota > Verrucomicrobiia > Opitutales > Opitutaceae > EW11. The sequence goes on from QAYY01000009.1 coordinate 223,718, forward strand.
GTCGAAGCGCGAAAACGCCGCGAAACGTGAGCCGCTCCGCAACGGTCGCCCAGGAAAAGACGCCGCCCCGACGCACTGAAATCGTGGTGGACGGCCGCACCGTCCAGGTCTCCAACCTCGACAAGGTGCTGTATCCACAATCCGGTTTCACCAAGGGCGACCTGATCGACTACTACATCCGGATTTCTCCCCAGCTGATCCCGCACCTCCGGGGCCGCCCGTTGACGTTGAAGCGCTATCCGGACGGCGTAGACGGCTTCTTTTTCTACGAGAAGCGCTGCCCACCGCACCGCCCGAACTGGATCCATACCGCCTCGGTCTACTCCCACGGCCGAGGGCAAAACATGGATTATTGCCTCGCGGACGACGTTCCCAGCCTCGTCTGGGCGGCGAACCTCGCGGACATCGAACTCCATACGAATCTGTACCTTTACCGAACCCAGGAGCGTCCGACGGTCATGGTTTTCGATCTGGATCCAGGGGAAGGCGCGAGCGTCGTACACTGCGCACAGGTGGCGCTTTGGCTGCGAGACGCCCTCGACCGGCTCGGACTTCAAACGGTCGTCAAAACCTCCGGTTCGAAGGGTCTCCAGCTGTACGTTCCCCTCAACACCGCCGCGAAGTTCGACGCCACCAAGGCCCTGGCGCGCGGCCTCGGCGAGGCGCTTGAGCGCGAGCATCCGGAACTCGTGGTGACGAAAATGGCAAAGGAACTCCGGAAGCGAAAGGTGCTGATCGACTGGAGTCAGAACGACCAGCACAAGACGACCGTCTGCGTCTATTCTCTGCGCGCCACGAAAGATCCCTCGGTTTCGACGCCACTTCGCTGGTCCGAGGTCGAGTCGCTCCTCGCCACCGGCGACGCTGCGAAAGTCCGATTCGACCCCCAAGCGGTGCTCACGCGGGTCGAAAAGCTCGGCGACCTTTTCGAGCCGGCACTCACGCTGAAGCAGAAGCTGCCGAAAGGCGTCCCGAATCTGGGTCGCCCTAGCGCAGAGAAGGAAAAAACAAATACGGCCTCCCCACGTCAGCCGGCGCGAGCTCAACGCGCCGCCGCTTCTCGCACGACCTCACGGGGATCCTTGTCGTCGCGCAAGCCGAGGAAAACCGGCTGACGCAGCAGGCCGTCGCGCGTCCACTCGCTGTATTTCACCTGCGCGATCAGTTTCGGTTTCAGCCAGGTGACGCCACGCGACTCCGGCACGCGTTCGGAAAACGGGCTGTCTGTGCTTTCGAGCCGGCGGAATCGCTCGTGCAGCGAAGCCAGCGAGTCCGCGTCGAACCCGGCCCCGACCTTGCCGGCATAACGCAGCTTCTTGCCGTCGAAATAGCCGACGAGCAGCGCTCCGAAATGGTGCCGGCTTCCCCCGGGCGGAGTATAGCCGCCGATGACTAACTCCTGCCCCTGGATAACGCGGCGTTTCACCCAGGATCCGCTGCGCTGACCCGCTTCGTAAAGGGATCCGCGGCGTTTGCCGACGATGCCTTCGAGGCCGCGGCGCTTTACCTCCTCGAGCAGAACGCCCGGCGGCCGGTCGAATACCGGCGAGATTCGGACGGAGTCGGGCGTCCGCTTCAGAAACCCCTCCAACGCCTCGCGTCGGATTTCAATCGGCTGATCCACAAAGGAGCGTCCGTCCAGATGCAGCAGATCAAAAACGTAGTAGAGGATCTGGGGGCGGGATCCGGCCGAACCAATTCCCTGAAGCCGCTGAAACGACGGTCGGCCGTCTTCCTCCAGCGCGACGATTTCTCCGTCGAGCACCGCGCTCTTGCACGGGAGTTGGGACAGTGCATCGGCAACCTCGGGAAATTTCTCGGTCAACGGCTTTTCGTTTCGCGACCAGAGTTCGACCTTCCCCTCGTCGATTACCCCGATGGCTCGAAATCCGTCGTATTTGATTTCCAACCACCACTCCGTGCCCGTGATCTCCGGCACGCCGAGCGCCTTCATCGGCTCGACGTAATGCGGCTTGGCCCGCGTCGCTCGCGGCGGCGGTTTCGAAGCGGCATTCCGCGCGGGCTTCTTGGGGTTCCGCTTCCGATTCGGTGTCGCCGACGTTTTCGCGTTGTTCCCGTTTGCGCCGGCGATCTCCGCCATGCTCCGACCTGTTTTGACCGAGAGATCGAGCCCTTCCGTGCGAAACGGAGAGCCGCGCCCTCGTTCGTCGTTCTTGATCACGAGCCAGTTCGTCTTTCTTCCCGCCGTTTCTTTCATCCGCACCAGCGTCCACTCGCCGTGGCATTTCTCCCCTTCGAGCGCCACGTGCAGCTTCCCGGCGCGGTAGGCTTTTTCGGGCGTTGTTGCCTCGACAGAATAGAAGCCGTGGTCCCACAGCATCACCGTGCCTGCGCCGTAGTTTCCCGCGGGGATCGTGCCCTCAAAGTTTCCGTAGTCGAGCGGGTGGTCCTCGACCTCCACGGCAAGAGCCTTGTCGCCCGGTTTCTTCGGCAAGCCCTTCGGTACGGCCCAGGAGCGATACACGCCGTCCATCTCGAGCCGAAAATCGTAGTGAAGCCGCGTGGCGTCGTGTTTCTGAATCACAAACCGCGGCTGACTGGCCGGCACAGCGGCCGCCGATCCACCCGGCTCTCCGCTGGCGCGGAGATCCCGCTTGGCGTGGTAGGCCTTCAGCCTGGCGGAGCCCGACGGCAGCGAGCGGCGTTTCTTCTTCGAGCGTGGGCGGGTTGCCACCGGCATGATGCAGGCTCCAGCTCAGGCGGCTTTTTTCCGCGTGCGTTTCTTCCCGCCGGACCGCTGCTCTTTCGGCTCCGGCTTCTTGGCTTGCCCCGTTTGTTCGAGGCTCTTCTGCAGGACGGCCACGAGGTCGATGACCTTGCCGGTCTTCTTCTGCCGCTGCGGTGCGCGGGGGATTTCTTTCCCGCCGCTCTCCACTTTCTCGTCGATCAGCTTCATCAGAGCCGAGGTGTAATCGTCCGTATAACGCGCAGGATCCCAGCCCTCGGTCATCTGCTCAACCAGCGCTTTCGCCATCTGGAGCTCCTTCGCCCCGGGTTTCTTCTCCTCCGGGATCTTGAGTTCGTTCGCGTCCGTAAGCTCCTCGGCAAAGTGCATCAGCTCGAGCACGAGCGCCTTTCTCAACGGCTTGACCGCCGCCAGATGCTGGCGGGTCTTGATCACCACCTTAGCGATCCCGGCTTTGCCGGTTTCCCTCAGCACGTCGCGAAGAAGCGAATACGCGTTCGCGCCGCCCTTCGCCGGCTCGAGGTAGTACGGTTTCTGGAAAAACATCGGGTCGACTTCCTCCAGACGGACGAAGTCGATGATGTCCACGGTCTGGGTCGCCTCGATGTCGACCCGTTTGAAATCCTCGTCCCTGAGGACGACGTATTTGCCTTTCTCGTACTCGTAGCCCTTCACGATCTGATCCCATGGCACTTCCCGGCCGTCCGATTCGGCTACTCGCTTGTAGTTGATCGGGCTGAGATCGCTCGAGCGGAGAAGATGGAATTTCAGCTCCTCCCGGTGTGTGGCGGGGAAGAGGGAGACGGGGATGTTGACCAATCCGAAGCTGATCGAGCCTTTCCAGATGGCACGCATAGGTTGATGGGGAAAAACGTTCTCTTCGGGTCGACGCAGTTCGCTGGGCGACCTTCCGCCCGGCGCGATGACGTTTGCGCGAGAGCGAGCGGTCCTTGCCGGGGGCGTCGGGATCAGGCTGCCGGCGTGCGGCGCTGAGCCTCGCCCGTGTCCTTGCGGGTGGCGGATGCGTCGGGCGTCGCTTCGTCCGCGGCCGGCTCGGTGAACATGACCGGCTTACCAATCGGCTTCTCGCCCTGCTGGCTCGGGCCCGGACGACGGGCGAAGATCAGATAGACCAGCGGGACAAGTACGATGGCAGCGATAATGATGATGAGATAGCCCACGCGCCCACCGTACACGGGGACCGGCGTGCGCTAAAGGGGGCGCGCCCCCGACTGCCGTATCCGGAATCTGTCGCGAGCGGGATAGTCAGCGGGGAGTAGAAATCGCGCCCCATGCGGGCGACCTTGCGGCTTCTCCGGCCAGCGCAGCCGATTGTCTCGCGACGGCAGCCGTTCAGCCAAGCCGGGGTCGCTTCGGCGAAGCAGCCACCGTCGGCGAGGAGCGAAAAGCCTCTCCAACTTTCTTCTTGATTGGGTGAAAGCATTCCGTGACCCTCCCACTCCCTCGCGGCCAACCGGTCGCAGGAAAATGATTCGGGGTGTAGCTTAGCCTGGTAGAGCGCTACGTTCGGGACGTAGAGGTCGTCAGTTCGAATCTGACCACCCCGACCATTTCGGCGAGAGAGGCAAAAAACGCCGCAGAGGGTTTCCACATCGATCCACTAGCGATCGTATTCTGGTTGGATCTACACCAAAGTTTGGGGACAGCCATGATTGGTTGTTTGCTATGGGTTTGGGCTAGCCGCACTGAGCGAGGACGCGGAGGCGGTAGTTGTTAAAGTTTCTGAAGCCGTAAGCTCTTCGTTGGATGAGCTTCATTTTGCGGT
>QAYY01000010.1 GCA_003054665.1 Opitutaceae bacterium EW11
CATTCTTTGATGAAGAGCCGCCTTTCCGCCAACGGGCTCTCACTCGAAATCGATCTCTTGATCCTGGAAACCGCATGCGTCGAGCTGCCAGCTCTCTCCGATGCCAATTCTGTCGGCCCGGGCGGCCGGAAGCGATCCGGTCCTGCGCCCCAAGCCCTGACGCGCACCGCCACCCGACGACGCTCGCCAGATTCGGCGGCAGCCAGGGGACGCGCCGAGCACTGACGCGTGAGCGTGCGCCCCGAGCCCACTCATTCCCGCTCCACTCGGACCCATGCCCGCTTGTCGGCACGCAAGGGGCTTCGCGAGTATCCGCATACACGCTACGGTTGATCGACAGACTCGGTTGAGCACCGGCTGGGAATCTCTTGATCGAGGACAGCTCTATCGCCCGGAGGCCGGGCCAGACATGGCCTCCGCAGGTCGGTCTCCGGGCGGTCGCACATCGACGACCCCTGCCGGCACGTGGGTGCAAACCGTCTCCTTGCCGGCCACCCAGTGTACTTCCACTCGATCGGCGAAAGAGGCCTCTCCGAGTCCGAACACAAGATCGGTCGCGTGCATGCTCAGGTAGGACACGTCGGCCCCATACCAGCGAATCTGCCGCTCACCGTTGACCCAGACTTCAACGCAGGCGCCGAAGCACTCCGCGGCTCGTCCGTGGAGGCGGACGGTGAGCGAGCGATGCGCGGTGGGCGTCTCGTTGTGCAAGAGAACCACCTGCCCCTCCGTCGTCGTGAACGCAAAGTCCGGGCGCCCATCGCGATCATAGTCCGCGATCGCCAGTCCGCGGCCGTTGTAGGGCCGCCGAGTTGCCTCCCCTGCCAAGGCCGAAACATCGCTGAACCCTCCGCCTTCGTTGATGAAAATAAACATCGGTTCGGCTTTCAGCAGTTCGGGGCGTTCCGGCACTTCCAAGGTGCTGCCATTCGCGATCGCGAGATCCGCGCGTCCATCCAGATCGAAGTCCGCCACGCCACAGCCCCAGCCGACCCGGCGCAGCGAGATCTCGCCCAAGCCGAAGGCGCGAGCCTTGTCCTGAAACTCCAACCTGCCTGCCGGCGTGGTGTGATTCTCGTAAACAGCCAATCCTTCCGCCACCCAATGCGTGATCAGGAGATCCGGGAGTCGGCGCGGCTCGTTCGCGCCGGCCCGGAATTGCGCGACGGAAAGGCCCATCGAACTCCGCGGATCGGCCGTGCCCGCTTGCGCCGAGATGTCCGTGAAGGTCCCAGGCCGGCCTTCCCCACCGAGGTTTCTGAAGAGCCGATCGCGCGAGACATCGTTGCAGACATAAAGATCGAGCCAGCCGTCTCCGTCGAAATCGCAGAACGTCGCTCCGAGGCTCCGGCCCTGCGGATCCGCGGTCCCCGACTCCGGCGTGACGTCCGCAAACGTGCCGTCTCCACGATTTCGGTACAGGCGGTTTGGCTGGGAATCGAACGCGCTGGGGTTGATCGCCAGGGGAGCCTCGTAACCGCCCCGTCGAGGCACGGCGGCCCCGCCCGCGACGACGGCGGCATCGAAGCTCACGTAGTTGCACAGGTAGAGATCGATGCGCCCGTCCCGGTCGAAGTCGCCCCAGGCGGCTCCGGCACCCCACTGCGCATCGTCCAGTCCGGCGCGCGCCCCCACCTCCTCGAACGTGCCGTCACCACGGTTATGATACAAGCGGTTCCGCCCACGGTTGGTGACAAAGAGGTCCAGCCATCCGTCGTCATCGTAGTCCACCCAGGAAGCGCCCATGCCCCAACCGTCGCGGTTGCCCACGCCGCTCGCGGCGGTCACGTCCGAGAACGTCCCGTCCCGGTTGTTGTGAAACAGGCGACTCCCTCCGGTGTGCCGGACGACATACAGGTCGACCCAGCCGTCTCCATCGTAGTCGCCCCAGGCCAGTCCGGCGCCGTTGTCCTCGGTAAGAATCCGCGCCCGGGGCGGCTCGAGGGGAGTCATCTTCAAGCCGGCCGCCTCCGTCACATCTTTGAAGCGCACGGCCGACTCTTCGGCCACGGCGGCATCGGCGTACTGGGTGGAAACGGCATGCCGCGCATCCGCCAACGTCTCCTCCCGAGCCTGTTCATGGCGGACCGTGAACAGGGTTGCCGCCACCGCCGCGAGCGAAATCCCGGCGCCCCACAGCCAAAGCTTTCGTCGTCGAGCGGATTTGCCCCGCACCTGGCCGCGCTGGGGAATCATGGCTGCGCAGGAGAACCGGAAGCGGCGACCTCCACGTTCACGGCGGTGGCATCCATCACCGTGGTGGGTTGAAACACGCCCGCCGCCCGTTCCATGTCGGGCAAAACGAGATTGAGAAACTCCTGCCGGTACCGGCGGTAGTTCAACCTGGCTTCCACGCGCAGAGGTCCTCGAGCGGAGGCCGGCACAGTCCAACGATAGGTCTGCTTGTCGGCGTACCCCGGAAAGATCACCCGCGTGTCCCGCCCTCCGGCTTTGCGCCAAAGATCGTGGCGCACGATGGATCTCCCGTCCGCGTCCAGCGGCAGCGCTTCGAGGACGAGTGTGCCGGCTTTCCGGCTCCCGCTGGCTTCGTGCAGTTTCCCGGGCCAATCCAGGATATCCCGAGACTGGGGATCGATGCCTCCCCACTCGGCCAGCACCGCGCCCGAGGCATCCAGGATTCGCAGTTGAACCCAAGCCCGAATGAAATCCAACGGCCCGGTGGTAAACGCATGTCCGGCCTTGCGATTGCGGACCACCGCCTGGACTTCCAGCGCTTCGCCGGCAACCACCCGGGGAGCGGCCGTCAGATCCACCGACGCCACCGGCCCGCCCGGCCACACGTCCGCGATCTCGGGCAGAACGGTTTTCCCCTCCATCCACTCCTGGGTCAGCCGCGTCTGTTCCTCATGGTGCGGCAGCTTCAGCAACGCGGACATGAAGGCGTTGGTGGCGATGAACCCGTGATGGCGGTGAGTTTTGTCGTCCGGACGGCGCCGCGGATCCCCTTTCTGCCCCGCTCCCGGGTCGCGGGAGTCAGCCACCAAGCGCATGTGGCAATCCCTGCACGAAAGGGCCTTCGACGGGTCGGACTCGCCCGCCCAGTGGCTCTTCTTCCATTCGTCAAATTGGTTTTGGGCCGGCACCGCGCCGAAATGATTCAGCGCCTCGGGAATGAACTGCTTGTGGCAGGACCCGCAGAACTCGGCGGTACGCAGGACCGGCCGGTTGTAGTCGGCCCGATGCTGCCGCGGATAAGCACGTATCAGGAAGTCCGATACTTTTTTCCCGAATCCGCCCCCGGTCTCGCCGAGATAGCGGGTGGGCGGCACCAGCACGTAGTCGGCGTTGCCGCGCTGGTCCACCGTGCCGATCGCGTGACACACCACGCAGGACGCGCCCTCCTGCATCCCGGGCGCCGAGAGACTCTGGTTGCTCACGTCCTTCGCCCCGGCGAACAAGGAAATCGGGTCATGGCAGCCGGCACAGTAGCGCGTCTCCGCCGCGCCGCGGTCCCGTGCGAACGTCCGCTGCACCGCCTGAAACGGGGGGTTCATCGCAGAAAAGCGGTGGGCGCTCGGTTCCCACTCGGCGAGAATCTGCTCGTGGCAGCCGGCGGTCCCGCAGGAGGCGGAATGCGCGAGCGTGTCCGACGAGACCAGCGTCCCTCCGGCCGTGCGCGCGTAGCTTGGAGCGAAGGGGCTGCCCCGATACTCGGCAAAGCTCTGCGCAAAACCCGGCAACGAGTACCCGGCCGGCACCGGTTGGGTCGCCGGTAAAGGTCGGACCTGGCGCGCGCAGATCCCGAGCCCGAGCGCCAAGGCCGCGCCGATGCCGGCCAGACTCCACCCCCGACTTCGAAGGCGGCGCACAAACGCACCATCGCGCAGCAGGCCCGACGCACGCCGGATCCACGCCAGCCCGAGATGCACGGCGAGCACGGTCGTCAGCAGAATCGCCGTGGCGCTGTGAATCTGATCCCAGATCGGCGAAAGCCTCCGCCCGAAGAGACACTCGACGGCCACGACCACTCCGCTGCCCAGGCAAACCACCGTGGCTCCCAGAGCCGCAAACCCGAGCAGCTTCACGACCGACAACGTCTGCGTCCGCCAAGCGGACCAGTGCCGCCACTGGTACAGGGCTAACGGTACGACGAGCAGGGCACCGGCCGCCGTGTGAAACAGCAACTGAAGCTGCGCAACGACTGAAAACGGCGCCCACCACACCCAGAAGCCGGTGACCGCTTCCACGACCAGACCGATCAGGACCACCAGCGTAAGTCCGCGCGTCCACCCGAGGGCGGCTTCCTCCAACGGCGGACGAGGGGTGAAAGCAGGGGAAGATGGTTGGCCGGACGGAGTGCGGGGTGTCATGCAGTCGCGGGGTAAGCCGCGGATCACTGACACGCGCCTCCGTCCCGGAAAGCCGGATCCGTGAACTCATTGACGCAGATCAAATCGCGCAACGCGGCCGACGTCAGCGGTCGCGCCGGAATCCCGCGGCGAGGCGCGAGAATCACGGGGCAAAACGCGCGGGATGCGGGGTAATGCGCCTCACCGGCAGCTCGTCCCAAGGAAGCGACGGATGCCGTCGGACGCTGCACGCTGTCAGCCGCCTTGCGACCGACAAGATCTCGCTCCATGCGCTTCATTTCCGCTTTTCGGGCAGCCTCCAGGCTAGATCAGGGCCGGACGATATTTCACTATTCTCGCAGATGGACTCATTCCTCACAGCGGCGGCACGGTTGCTGTCGGCAGGCGATCCCCTGGGCGCGCTGAAGCGCATCGCGCTGCGTGAAGATGCGCCGGCACTGGCACTGCGGGGCATCGCCATGGCTCAGCTGGGAGACTACCCGCGGGCGCGTGAACTGCTCCGGCGCGCCGCCCGGCGATTCGGCGCCCGAGAACGTCTGGCGCAAGCCCGCTGCCGCGTGGCCGAGGCAGAGGTCGCACTTGCGTCGCGCGACCTCCCTCGCGCAACGCACGGGCTCGACTCGGCCGCACGCGTGCTCGAGGCGCACGGCGACCGCGCGAACGCCGTGCACGCACGCCTGATCGGCACCCGGTTCCACCTTCTCGTCGGCGAGATCGAGGACGCCAGCGAGACACTCGCGTCCATCGATCTGGCCAACTCTGGGTTGCCTCCGGCGTTGCTGGCCCGCGCGGAGCTGACGCAGGCTGAATTGTGCCTCCGCCGTATTCGCATTACGGATGCGTCCGCGGCGCTCGACCGCGCGGCGGCTGCGGCGCGGGCCGCGGGCATCCCTGCCCTCGTCGCCGAAGTGGGCCGCGTCCGCAACGCCTTGTCCGCTCCGTCAGCGAGGCTCATTCGCCGAGGCGTCGTGCAGCCGCTTCGCCTCGACGAAGCGGAATCCCTGTTCGCGTCGGGCGACTTGGTGATCGACGCCTGCCGCCGGGAAGTTCGCAGGCCGGGATTCGAAGTTCGTCTGGCGGGCCGTCCGGTACTGTTCGGATTGGTACGCCAGCTGGCGGAAGCCTGGCCGGCGGACGTTCCCCGGGACCGGCTCATCACGGAGACGTTCGGGGCCCGCAGCGTTCACCCGTCTCACCGCGTTCGACTCCGCGTGGAAATCGGCCGGCTGCGCGTCGTGCTGCGCCGGGGCGCTCGGATCGAGTCCACCCCTCGAGGGTTCAGGCTTCTGCCCCTCCGTGCCCCCAACGTGGCCGTCGTGGCGCCGCCAAACGAGGGGCCGGCAGGCGCCATTCTCGCGCTGCTCGAGGACGGCGAGTGCTGGTCGACCTCGGCGCTGTCGCGGGCGCTGGGATCCAGTCAGCGGACCGTGCAGCGCACCTTGCGCGAGTTGGAGGAGACGGCAGCGGTGCACTCCGTGGGGCGGGGCCGGTCGCGTTGCTGGCTGGCGCCTGCACTGAGCGGATTCGCGACAACATTGTTACTCCCACGTTCTCTCCAAGTGGGCTAGATTAGGGGCATGGCAACGCCCAAAAAGAAACGAAACAAACTCGAGTCCCGGCCCGCGGAAATCGTCCGGGAATACGGCCCGTTTCCGGGTACGGAAGAGATTGCGGGCGTCACGTTCGACGGCACGCAAGTCTGGCTCGCCCGAGGCGAAAGCATCGTCGCGCTCGAGCCAAAAAGCGGAACGCTCGGCCGCCAGCTTCCCGTTCCCGCGCATGCCGGCACGGCGTTTGACGGCAAGTTTCTGTGGCAGATCGCGGACGACCGTATTCAAAAGGTGGACCCCAAATCGGGGCGCATCGTCGCCACGATCCCGGCCCCGGCGCAGGGCCGCGACTCCGGACTGACCTGGGCGGAAGGCACGCTCTGGGTGGGCGAATATCGCGCCCGCAAGATCTATCAGATCGACGCTGAGACAGGCGCCCTTCTGCGCACGATCGAGTCGGACCGCTTTGTCACCGGCGTTTCCTGGACTAACGGCGAGCTCTGGCACGCGGCGATTGAGGAAGACCGGGCTCAGCTCAGGCAGGTCGACCCCGAAACGGGCGAGGTGTTGGACCAACTGGACCTGCCCGACGGCATGTTCGTCAGCGGCCTCGAGGCCGATGGCGCCGGGCTCTTCTACTGCGGCGGGGGTTCCAGCGGCAAAGTGCGCAGCGTCCGCAAACCGAGGCACTAGAGGCCTCCAAAAACCGGCGGCGTAGAGCCGTCTCCACCACGGTCCCCACCGGACCTCATGGCTACTGCCTTGCCCAAATTCTTTCCCCTTTCGAACTCATGAAGCACACAACCATCCTCATCACGGGCGGGACCACCGGTATCGGTCTCGCAACCGCTCAACTCCTCCAGGCCGACGGCGCACGCGTCATCGTCACCGGCCACAACCCGGAAACCTTGGCCGCCGCGCGGGCAACGCTCGGTCCGGACGCCGTGGTCCTCGCGTCGGATTCCGGCTCGATCGGCGATGCGACATCGCTCGGCCCTCAGGTTCGAGAGTACGCGGAGAAGATCGACGGTGCCTTTCTCAACGCGGGCATCTCGCAGTTCGCCCCCTTCGAGGCGGTGACCCCGGAGTTCTTCGACGCCCAGTTTTCCGTCAACGTCCGGGGCCCCTATTTCCAGCTGCAATCGCTACTGCCTGTGCTCGCGAATCCCAGCGCGGTGGTGCTCAACGCCTCCCTCGCAGCGGAGTTGGCGCTCGCCAACTCCAGCGTTTATGCGGCGACCAAAGCGGCCGTAGCTGCCTTCGGCAGGACCCTCGCCGCCGAATTGGCGCCCCGCGGAATCCGCCTCAATACGATCCACCCGGGTCCGGTCACGACGCCGATCTTCAGCAAGCTGGGTCTGCCGCCGGAGACCGTGGCGGGCTTCGTCGAACAAACGACTTCCAGGCTGCTCACCCGGCGCTTCGGCACCGCCGACGAGATTGCACGGCTGGCCCGATTCCTCCTCTCAACCGACTCCAGCTACATCGTCGGCGCCGAAATCCGCATCGATGGCGGCTACCGCCTCAGCTGAACGACCCGACCATGAAACCTCCCCTCAATGCCCTTCCCTCGCGGTGGCCCGCCGCGATCGGCCTCTGCTCCTCGCTCCTTTTCACCCTCGCACTTTGCGCCGCCGCCGTGGGCGCCGCTGACAACACCAACCACGATTCAATCATGCAGACCCAGAATCACTACACGACATCCTTCCTGGTAGAGCAGTCGCCACAGGAGGTCTTCAAGTCCATCAACCAGGTTCGCGGCTGGTGGTCGGGCGAAATCGCCGGAAGCGCGGACAGACTCGGCGCCGAATTCACATACCGGGTGCCGAACATGCACTACTCCAGGCAAAAGGTCACCGAGTGGGTGCCCGGAGAGAGAATCGTTTGGCACGTCCAGGACGCCGAACTGACCTTCGTGAAAGACAAGCGTGAGTGGAAGGGCACGGACATCGTCTTTGAGATCGCGAAAAAGGATCGCAAGACGGAGGTCCGCTTCACCCACCGAGGCTTGGTCCCGGCCTTCGAGTGCTACGACAAATGCTCGGACGCGTGGGGAGCGCTGGTGAAGGGAAACCTGCGCCAGTGGATCGTCACGGGCCAAGTCCAGCCGAGTCCGTGGGGCGAGCATCCCGAGCGGCCCACCGCGCGCCCGGCGGAACAAGCTGCGCGGCAAGAGTAGGCCGCGCTCTTACCTGTATCCACCAAGCCACTTCCCACCTTGCGCAGTCCGCCTTCGAAGCGGCAGCGCCTCACACCTGAACCTCTGTCCATCAACCCTGAATCGCATCAACCATGAAACCATCATCACTGGATCAACCGACCGCCGCCGCGCCCAACGCAAAATGGCTCGCGGCTCATCAGGAGCGCACCCGCACAACCATCGTCGTGCCTCCCCTGCCCGCATCGTTCGAGCACCCGACCGTCGTCTCTCCCGAGGAGTGGCTCGCCGCCAGGCGGGAGCTGCTGCGGGAAGAAAAGGAACACACAAGGCGCAGCGACGCGCTCGCCGCCCGGCAGCGTTCGCTCCCCTGGATGAGAATCGAAAAGAACTATGTCTTCGACTCGCCGGAGGGTCGTGTGTCGTTGAGCGACCTGTTCGGCAGCCGGCAGCAGCTGATCGTTCAGCATTTCATGTTCGGCCCCGGCTGGGAGGAAGGCTGCAAGAGCTGCTCCTTCATGGCCGACCACATCGCTCCGACGGTGGTGCATCTGGCCGCCCGGGGCGTTTCGTTCGCCGCGATCTCCCACGCGCCGTTGGCCGAGATTTTGCCGTTCAAACAGCGGATGGGGTGGAAGTTCAACTGGGTCTCGGCTCACGAGACGGATTTCAACACCGATTTCCACGTCTCGTTTTCGCCCGAGGACGTCGCGCGCGGTCCCGTGTTCTACAACTTCACCGAACAGGACGCGCCCAACAACGAGCTCCCGGGCATCAGCGTGTTCGCCAGGGACGCGGCCGGCGCGATCTATCGCACGTATTCAACCTATGGACGCGGGGTCGAGCTCGTGATGACGACCTACCGACTGCTCGACTTGGTTCCCAAAGGCCGCGACGAAGAGGGGCTCGAGTATGGCATGGCGTGGCTTCGCTACCACGACCGTTATGATACCGTCACCGCGGGTTCATAAACTCCGCCGCTGTTTGTTTCGGTGGCTGGTGCCAGGCGCGCTCTTCGCCCTGGCACCCAAGTGCGTGCTGTGCCTGGCGGCATACCTCGGCGTCGGAGCGGCCCTCGGCCTGAGCGGCACGGAGATCTGCGGCGCTCCCGACCGTGCCGTCGTCCAAACGGGGTCGTGGCTTCTGGCCGGGTCTTTGGTGGTGGGCCTGATCGTTTGGCTCCGGCCCAAAGCTACAGCCTCGTGCAACAGGCGGCGCGAGGGTTCCGCCGAATCATCCAGCCCGCATCATCCCGCTCCACCCGCGCGGTCCGCGGCTGCGGTCAGCGGTGGCGGCCGTGCCGGATGATGTCGATCACGACGTACAGGCCGAGAATCGCCGAGAGCAGAAAACCGACGATGCCGAGCGCCGGGTACCCGAAGAGTTTCGGCGAACTCCCCGTCGTGACGATGAGCGAGGAGCCGATGATCAGCGCGCCGATGATCACGCCCAGCGCAATGCGGTTCGCGGCGATCTTCATCGCCTGATCGTGATCCTCCAGGCCGCGGTGCTGGAGGTTGATCACGAGGTTGTCGTGTTCCAGGCGCCGGACCAACCGGCGCAATTCGAACGGCAGATCCTGCAGTCCGAGGAGCGAATGACGCACCATCTCCCGCGTTCGCCGCGCGATCGTCCGCGGGTTGATTCGCTCTCGCTGCAGTTCCTTGAGCACCGGCTTGGTGTGCTCGCGCAGATCGAAGGCGGGATCGAGCATGCGTCCAACCTCCTCGATGGAGAGCACCGCCTTGGCCATCATCGAGTAGTCGCGTGAGAGCGCGATGCCGTGTTGGCCGAAAATGAAGAGCAACTTCAGCATCGCCCGCCCCAGCGCCTGCCGACCGATGGCGAAGTTCAATTCCTCCCGCAGCGCGAGCGTCACCTCTTTTTCCATCGCCCGGAGATCCGGCCGCGCGTCCACGGGAGCCAGGTCCGCCGCGATCTGGACGATGTGTTCGGCATCCTGCGCCACGGCCGCGATCCAGAAGTCCGCGAGCGCGTAGCGGTACCGCGGCGTGAGGTGTCCGACCAACCCCCAATCGAGAAAGCAGATCCGACGATCGGGGGTGATGAGAAGGTTGCCGGTATGCGGGTCGGCATGAAAAAAACCCGCCAGGAAAACCTGCCGGATGATCGATTCCGCCCCGAGACCCGCCAGCCGCACGCGCTCCTCCATCGCAAGCGACTCCGCCTGCGAAACCGAGATTCCGGCGGCGCGCTCCATGACCAAAACGGTGTCGCTGGAGAACTCCGGGAAGACCTTCGGCGCGTAAACACGATCCGGATACGGATTGAGCGTGTTGAAATACTCCTGGTTGCGGGCCTCGTGGCGGAAATCCAGCTCGCGGAGCACGTTGATCCTCGCCTCCTGGATGATCGACTGCAGGTCCATCGACCGGAGGGCCGCGACTCGTTGCTGGAGCAAACCCGCGAGCCAGTTCGCCAGGTCGAAATCCGTGGTCAGGCGGCGCTCGAGATCGGGCTTCTGAACCTTCACCGCGACCAGCTGCCCGTCCTTGCGGAGGCGGCCGAAGTACACCTGCGCGAGCGAGGCCGCCGCGACGGGCGTTTCGTCGAACTCGGAAAAGACCTCCGCCAGCGGGAGCGGCAGCGAGCGTTCGAGCACCGGCCGCATCTGTTCAAACGGCAGGGGCTTTACCTGGTCCTGCAGCTTCCGCAGTTCCAGCACGAACTCGTGCGGGAGCGCGTCGGGGCGCATCGAGAGCAACTGGCCCAGTTTGACGAACGTCGGGCCGAGTTCCTCCGCGACGAGACGGACGCGCTCCGCCGTGCTCCGTTGAACAGTGGGCGGATGCAGGAGGCGCTGCCAGAATCCCACGGGCAGATCGATCTGCGCGAGGATTTCGGCAAAGCCATGCCGCACGAGCACCGCGAGAATCTCCTTCGCGCGGACGGCGTGCGGCAGCACGTTGAACGCTTTCACGCGCTCGTCGTTTCCTTCGGAGTCTTTGCCGCGGCGGCGGCGATTTCCAGGGACGCCACACGCGCCTCGAGGGCGGCGAGGCGGTCCTGGGTCTTCCGATCGAATTTGCCGACGAACTCGGCGAGATTCTTGTTTAGCTCGGCGGCGAGGTTTTCGAACTCCTTCTTTCCGTCAGCGGAGAGTTTCTCCGCCATCGCCCGCGCGTCGGCCGAACTCACTTTCCCCTGTTTGACCAACTCATCCAAAGCGGCCTCCACCTTTTCCTTGGTGATGACCGCGGCTCCGAGCCCTGCGAGCAGCGTCTTTTTGATGATATCGACCATGGTCTGGAGCGTAGCTTCATCGCCGCTTCAGGGCAACTCCCGGGACGACGTATCCACGAGCCCCCGCCGCTCTGCCGGTTCACCGACCGGCTCGTCGCGCGCAGTGCCAGCCTGCGGTCGCACCGCCATCCGCCCGCGCACCCGGGACCACAGAGCGCTGCAGAGGCCCGGGAACCGGATCTGAGCGGCTGAAGGAAGCGCACCGCCCAGCACACGACACGATGGATTGGAGCGAACCAGAGCGCTGGTTCGTCGTGCGCCGCATTGATCCGAGCGTAGCGCACAGTCCACTACAGCCTGTCAATAATCAAGCCCCAGTCCCCTGGGCTAAGCCCCCACGAGGCCGGCAGTGTTGAGTGTTGAGACGTGTCCCCTTCGGCCGCGCCCTCAGCTCAGCTTCTGCATTACCCCGCCGGGGTTGTTTTTGTGCCTTCCGGAACGGAATCCAGTGCGTGGCTCCGTTCATCAGAGGTATGACGCCGCGAAATGCTTCATCAATCTGCTCTTACTGATTAGGTTCTCTCTGCTTCCTTCGCACTTTAACGATATTCCCATTTGAATACAACCGGTATTCGATAAATTTCCCTTCCTTGGTAAACATGTAGTAATCACCCTCTTTAGTTTTCTCCCCTGAGTGCGTATCGTCGCGATACATATACGCTTCCAACATGCTAGACCCTGAAGGGAAATCGACATCAATCCTGTAGCGCGGCCTCATGCACCAGCAAACGACAACCCCAGCCATGAAAGAGGCGCAAATCATGACAACAACAAACATGACACGACGCGATATATGTGTTTTCATTTCTCACAATTACGTCCCAGTTTTCGGTATCTTTTTTCGGCTTCTCCAACTGCGGCTTAGCTTGGCGGATATAGTCCAAGGCTTTCCTCATACGACTCGGTGCTCCACCAGAATCGACCCCAGTGTAGGCGAAGGCCATGCGATTATACGCACGATGGGGATGCCAAAGACGTCAAGGCTTGACCTGTGACAACAGTCGGCCAACCGCTTTCTGGCCCTCTGGCGTAAGCAACAGCCGCCAGACGAACTGACTGACGGAGGCGGGCTCCCCCATTTTCATTCGACGCGCCAGCCACGCGTTCGGGACAGGCGTCGACTTCTTCATGGCGGCGGCCACGCATCCGGAATGGGGTCAAGGTGTGAATCTTGACAGAGTGGGCGGCCACAGAACTCGAATCAGGCGGCTCGCTCTGGTATCGCGTATTGCTATTCTCGTTACATCACGGCGACGGCAGTACGGGAGACGCATTGGCGCGACGGTTCTAGACCGCGTCTGTGTCGCGTCGGCCGCTGACTACCTCTCCGCAGTGGAGGATGAGCTTGCCCTCTCTTCCGACCAAAGAGCGCGGGGAGGCGCTGATCGACTTCGCGGGTGCCCGGTCACAACGCTCTCGGGAAACGAGCACAGAATGCCGAGCCGCACCACACCCGCTGCCTCGACCGACACATCGTCCTTTCGGGCTGTCGAAGCGGCGCAACCACAAGGTAAAACGTGGAATCCCGCTCTGGAAACGATTTCGCCGGACACGGGAACGATGGGAAAGCCAAGCGTGCGGCTGCATTGACAGCAGGTTCGCGGAGGAGGACAACCCAGCCAAAAGGCCCCGGCCGACTCGATGCGAAATCCTGTTGGCGCGTCTTTCGGCTGGGACCGGAGTCGTGCGTTTCCAGGGCGTCTGGGATCGAAACCTGACGCCCGAGAGACGCGCGGAGAATCCGCTAACGTTCACCGAGAGGCTGCCATCCAGGGAAAGGCCTGCATGCAAACCGACGTGTCGAGAAAACCATCCGAGGGCGTACGCGAGACGGCGCTCTTTCTTCTGATCCTCGCAGCAGGTGCCGTCCTCTACACGTATCGGCTGTCATGGAGCGACATCTGGATCGATGAGTCCTGCTCGAAGGCTCTGGCCAGGCACTCGCTGGCCGATCTGATCAGGCTGATCGCCCACGATTCGCACCCGCCGCTCTATTTCATCGGACTCAAGGGCTTCATGAGCGTGGTCGGCTATAGTGATCTCACTCTTCGCCTGTTCTCCGTCGTCGGAGCCCTCGGCACGTTGATTCTCGGCTACGTCATGGGCCAACGTGTGTTCGGGCGCAGGGGCGCGTTGGTTTTGACGGCCGTGCTCCTCGCTCTGCCCATGCCCGCGCTCTACGCGCACGTTGCCCGAATGTACACGTGGTCGGCCTGCCTGGTCTTGGGTGTGTTCCTGACCGCCGTGCAGGTCGGGCGAGACAGCAGAAGAATGGACATCGTCTGGCTCGGACTCTTCAGCGTTCTTGCCGCCTACACGCACTATTACGCGCTGATCGCTGCGTTCTGGATCAACTTCTGCCTGCTCCTGTATCTGGTGGTCCAAAGAAACCCGAGATGGCGTGCGGTGGTTCTGATGGGGCTGATCGTGTTCGTCCTGTATCTCCCGTGGGCTTTTGTTCTTGGTTCCCAGTCGGCGACGGTCCGTAAGGATTTCTGGATACCGCCCGTTTCGTGGCAGTCGGTCGCGGAATGCTACACCCGGCCTTTCGGCGGATTCTACTCACTGAACGCACTTTCGTGGGTGCCGATCGTGGCGATCTACGGGCTTACGGTGGCCTGCATCGTTGTCGTCCTCGCGACGCCCAAGTCGGAAGACCGCTTGCCCGTACTGCTGGCTCTCGTCGGATTCCATGCGACGCTGCTGAGCGCCACCGTGATCTCGCTCAGTGTGCGGCCGATTTTGTATCCGCGCTACATCATGACCATCGCGCCGCTGCTCGCCGTACCGCCAGCCGTCTTGTTGACCCGATGTCGCTCCGTGTGGATTCGCGGCGGGGTTCTTGCCGTGTTGATCGGCTGCGGCGTGCCGATCGTCTTCTCCGAGACAAAGTTCTCCTACGGGCCCTACCAACAAGCCCTGCGTTCGTTGGCGCAGCGCCATCCGGAAGTGGTGAAAATCCTGCATATAAACGAACTGACGACCGGGCCCTTTTCCGAGTACGCAAGCGGGACCCGCTGGAAGAACTATTACTTGAAGAACGATCGTGCCTCCTGGTACTCGAACATGGAGATGTTCGACGGCGCCACTCCCGTGCGGGATCTCGCCGCGATGACGGAGGAACGAGAGGTGTTCTGCCTCGTGGAGTTCTCCGGGTTTTGGCTGAATCGCCCGAACATCGACCTCGTCCTTTCACAGTGCGATTTGATCGCGGTCGAGAATGCTGCCGACGAAAAACCTTATCCCGGGATCGTTCTCAAACTGTACCTCCTGAGAGCCCGAAAGTAGGAGGAGGCCTACTCCCCCACCCTCCACCCACGGTCCGCGAAGTGGCGCTCCCGTCTTCGTGTAACACTCCACCCACTACGCGCTAGCCAGACGGGAGCGTTCCGAATCCCTCAGAGCTATTCGGCCCGCAGGGCTTCGACGGGATCGATGCGCGTGGCGCGTCGGGCGGGAAGCCAGCAGGCCAGCAGGGCGGCGGCCACCAGCAGGGCACCGCTTGCGAGGGACGTCAGGGGATCGAACCAGCCGACGCCGTAGAGCTGGCTGCCGAGGACGCGTGTCAGCCCGAGGCTCGCGACCAGCCCGAAAGCGAGTCCACTCCCGACGAGCCGCAGCCCTTGCGCCAGCACCAGCCGGAGCACATCCGCCGGGAGGGCGCCGAGTGCGATGCGCACGCCGATCTCGCGGGTTCGTTGCGCGACGGCGTAGGCGATCACGCTCGCGATGCCCAGCGCGGTGAGCGCCAGCGCGAGCGCGGCAAAGCCGACGAGCAGTTTGCCGAGGTAGCTCCGGATCCAAAACGTCTCGCCCATTCTCTCCCGCATCGTTTTCAGGCCGATCACCGGCAGGCTCGGATCGGTTTCACGCACCGCGGCGCGAATCGTCTTCGCGGCCGCCGCCGGATCGTCCGCCACCGTGCGCACGACGACCCCCATGATCTGCCGCGGATTCTGCGCGTAGGGCATGTAGAAACCCGGGCGCGCCTCGGCATCCAAGCGCGTGTGCTTCACGTCGGCTGCGACGCCGACGATCTCCCGCGCGCTCAGCGGATCGGCCGGATTCCACCAGAGCCGTTGCCCGAGCGGATTCCGATCTCCGAAGTATTGTCGCGCGAACGCCGCATCGACGATGAGCACTTTGCGGCTCGCGGCGTTGTCTTCCGCGCTGAAGTCGCGCCCGGCCAGGAGCGGAATGCGCATGGCCGAGAAATAGCCCGGCGTGATGCAGCGGAGATTTCCGACGGGCCGCGGCTCGCCCGGAGGCACCGCCCGGCCTTCGACGACAAACGCCTGGCCGGTGCTGCCGCCCGACAACGGAATCCGCGAGCATGCAGCCGCTGCGGCGATCCCGGGCGCTCCGTTCAGTCGTTCGATCAAACGGTCGTAGAAAACAATCCGCGCCTGCGCCGTCGTTCCGGGCCGAGCGCTCGAATCGAGATAAAACACGACCAAGCGCTCGGGATCGAAGCCGGGATCCACGCGTTGCAGATTCTGCAGGGAGCGGATCATCAAGCCGGTTCCGAAGAGCAGCAGCGTCGTGAGCGCGACTTCGGAAACGACAAAAGCGTGGCGGAGCCGACGGCCTTGCCGGCCACCGCTTGAACCCCGGCTCGACTCCCGGAGACCCGAGAGCACGTCCGCTCGCGCCGCCTGCGACGCCGGGATGACGCCAAACAAAACGCTGGTCAGCGCCGATACGCCGACAGCAAAGGCGAACACCCGCCAGTCCATCGAGAAGTCGATCCAATACGGAATCTCGATCGGCACCAGTCCGACGATCAGCCCGGTCCCCCAGCTCGACAGCATCAGCGCCAGCCCTCCGGCGACGCCGGTGATCAGCACGCTCTCGACCAGCAACTGCCGCAGGACGGGCCAGCACCCGGCTCCGAGCGCGGCGCGCACCGCGAATTCCTTCTGTCGGGTCACCGCACGCGCCAGAAACAGACCCGCCACGTTCGCGCAGGCGATGGCGAGGACGAACACGACCGCGCCGAACATCGTCCAGCCCATCGAGCGCAATCCGGCGTCAAGGAACACGTCCGAAAACGGCCGTACCACCGCGCCGACTCCGCGGTTGGTCAGCGGCGACTCCTGTGCGATGCGCGCCTGGATCGCGTTCAGATCGGACGACGCTTGCGCCAGCGTGACTCCGGGCCGCAGCCGGCCGACGCCCTCGTAGTTGAAACGCCCGCGCGTTCTCTCCGGCGCATCGACGACGAGCGGCACCCACAGGTCGCCGAAATTTCGAAACTGAACTCCAGGCGGCATCACCCCGATCACCGTGTAGGGCGTCCCGTTGAGCTGCACGGTGCGGCCGAGGATTCCAGGGGCGCCTCCGAACGAGCGATGCCAGAGCCGATCACTGATGAGGGCGACACGATCGCTGCCCGGTTGCTCGTCTTTCGGCAGGAAATCCCGGCCGAGAGCGGGCTGGAGACCGAGGGTGCCGAAGAGCGACGCCGAGACTTCGTAGGCGTTGACGTTCTCAGGCTGATCGCCGGCGGTGAGCGCCACATGGATGTCCGTCCAGATCGCGAGTCGGGAGAAAGTCGTGCTTTCATCGCGCCACCGGAGGAAGTCGGCGTAAGCGACGTCCAGGGTCTCCTGGCCCTGCTTCGGATTCGACTCAGCCAGGGCAACAAGACGTTCAGGATCCTCGAAGGGCAGCGACCGAAAGAGCAGCGGGTTGACGCCGTTGAAAATCGTCGTGCTGAGTCCGATACCGAGCGCAAGCGTCACGACCACGACGGCCGTGAATCCGGGGGATCGAGCAAGCGAACGGAGAGCAAAGCGGAGATCGTTCATGGCCTGCCACTGCGGGCGCCATCGCGAGGGAACGTGGCGCAGTCGGCTTCGGGGGATGGTTTTCGGGGACCGTTGCCAGAAGGCAGCGGAGAACGTGTGGAGTTTGAGCAGTTCGCATTCCAATCGCGAGCCAGGCGAAAACCCAGTGGGGACGAGCGACTTCGACGGATCGCGAGTGGCGCCGCCTCTCCGGGCCATCTCGGAAACGGAACCGGGAGTCTCGGAATCGGGATGAAACGCCTCTGACAAAACCCAGCCTCGCTCGCTCGTGGCCGGGAGCCAGACGGCTCCCATCCATGCGCCAGAAACCAGCGCGGCGCAGGGGCTCCGGCGGGCAGTGCGCGCGGTGTCCTTCATCGTGCACGCGAACCTGTCGCCCACCGGTGTTGTTGATCCCGGCAGGTGCTCGGCGACGCCGAGTCCTCCATCCTGCCGATGATCTCGGTCAGCGGGTGTATCCATTTTCCCCATCGCGACGAGGACAACCGCAAAGGGGATCGCCAAGAGGTTGGCTCCTCAACGCCAACCATCGTGTGCCGGAGTCCTTTCGGCGCTCGGCGGTTTGTATGCCCAGAGTCATAGTGGACGCTAGGACCTCTGTCCCATTGCCCGGGCGGGGCGAACGTCTCGTGATCGAGTCGGCTGTCTGCCCGTCGTTCGCGATCCCATTCGCCCGCAGCGGCCGCTCCCCCAGGCCATGTGCTCCGCCCCCGCGTATCCCACTCCGCGTTCCGCGTCATCCATTGTCCAACCCGTGCCCGCTCCGCCCGGCGAGGATTCTGCCACCCCTCCGGGCGGTCCTCCTCTGCGACGGGTGACACAGAGCGACATCGCTCGCGCGGCGGGAGTTCACAACACCACGGTCTCGCTGGCGCTTCGCGACCGCGCGTGCATCCCGGAGGCGACGCGGCGCAAGATTCAGACGATCGCGCGGCGGATGGGCTACACGCCCGATCCCGCGCTCCAGGCGCTCGTCGCTTATCGGAAAAGCGTGGTCGGCGCCGGCGCTCATTCGACGATCGCGTTCGTGACCGACACGACCGGCGCGGACTGCCCGGGTGAACTGCAGGCGCGGGAACTCTGCCTGCTCGGGGCCCGGGACGCGGCAGTGAAACTTGGATACACGCTCGAGCACTTCTGGCTCGAAACGCATGAGATCGCCGAGGGACGTCTCGGGCAGCTCCTGGCCGGGCGCGGCATCCACGCAGCCCTGCTCGCCTGGCATCGGGGTGGAACATCCCGGCCGCTCGACTTCGATTGCCGTGAGCTTTGCGCGGTGCGCGTCGGCAATGCCGGTTGGAATCCGTCGCTCCACTCCGTGGTCAACGACGTCGGAGCCAACGTGCGCCTCGGTTTCCGGCACGCGCGACAGGCGGGTTATCGTCGCATCGGCCTGGTGTTGCCCTCCGGCTGGGACGAGGCGTCGGACGGCGTTTGGTCGCTCGCGTTCGCCGTCGAACAGGCACGACTGCCGCAGCAGGACCAGATTCCGCCCCTCACGCTATCGGGCGATGCTTCGAACCATGCTTCTGACAGCCACGGTTCTCCTCCGGAGAGCCGCGCCGAAGCTCTGGATCGGTGGCTGGACGCTTGTCGACCGGAGGTCATCCTCGCCTCGAAGCCCCACGTGTCCGCAGCTCTCTCACGCCTCGGTCGGCGCATTCCGGACGACCTTGCGCTGATCGAACTCCAGAACGAGAAGCCCGACGCAACTCTCGCGGGCGTTCGCCAGAACTACGTATCTGTCGGCGCACTCAGCGTGGAAACCGTCGTCCGGCTTCTTCAGCAGAACCAACGCGGACTGCCGTCCGTGCCCACGGTCACGCTCGTCCAGGGCACCTGGTGCGACGGCGCCTCGTTGCCGTTCCTGGCCAACGGAGGCCGCCAAGTCAGCGAGACGATGGCGAACGGGACCTTGAAGCTCGCAACCACGGCAGCCTGACCGCCTCCCTCTCATCGCAGCGCCCTGATTGGTGCACCGCGTTTCTGAGGAGGCGGCACGGCGAGTCCCCCACGGCAGAAATAACGCGCGCCCTTCTGGTTGACCGCCCGCGAGACGACATGCGCTGAGTCCGGCGATGCGCACCGTCCGCGACGCTTCCGAGTGCTCCGGTCCAGACAAACCGCTTTACCCTCTTCCGGCGGCGACGCAGAGTCGCCGAGCGCCTTGAGTTCCAATTCCGACGTCCTCCTTGTCCGCGGGCGGTCCCGATGCAGTTCTCCCCTCCCCCTCCGGATTTTTCATCGCCCCTCGGGCATACTCGGGCGCGGATCCAGACGTTGGTTGAGTCTGCTCGCGGCAGCCACCCTGCTCGCGGGGGCGGCCGGGGCTGCGGTCGATAACATTCGCGGACTGCCGTTCGTCCGTTCCTATCCCCTCGACGAGATCGGCTACATCCCGCGCGGTTCGCACCTGGCCTTCGACGCTTACGGGCGGCTCACGCTGGTGCACAGCGGAGCGTATGTGGTTCTCAACGACACGACTTGGGTGCGCTCGACGATCAGCGAGGACGATCACGATATCGCCATCGCCAACGTCGTCGTCGGCCGCGACGGTCAGACCTACTACGGCGCACGCGGATCGTGGGGCCGCATCGAAACCCGGGCGAACGGCACCCAACATCCGGTTTCCTTCGTGCCCGAAAACGCGCCGAAGTGGATCGTCACGGCCTCCTTCGAGGATCTTCTCGCAACCGACGAAGGCGTCTATTTCGCCGGCCCCAACGGCGTCGTCCGTTACGAGTATGCCTCCAGACGCTCGCAGCTGTTCGAGTTTCCGGGCACGCAGAAGATCTTCGCCATCGGGAAACAAGTCTACGTCTCCACCTACGGCAAACCGCTCGCGCTCTTCGACGTCCGGCGGGGCGAGCTTCAGGCCGTGCCCAACGTGGCTGCCGGTGGCTCGGCCATCGAGTTCACCGCCCGTCTCAACGGCTCCACTACCCTCCTCTGTCTCCGCAACAGTCGGTTGCTCGCGTATGACGGGCACCAGGTTTCCCCGTGGGACGCACAGACGGAGCACGGCCTCACGGGGAAGATTTCCGACATGCGTGAACTGCCCGAAGGCGGCGTGGCAATCGCGGTGTTCGGGAAAGGGCTCTTCTTTTTTTCGCCTGAAGGAAAGCTGACGCTCGCCCTCTCCACGGCGCGCTACCACCGGATCACCGCCCTCGCCTGCCGCGAACCGGGAGTGCTCTGGGCCTTCACCGAGGACACGATCGAGAAGATACTCTACCGGAGCCCGCTCTCGTCGTTCGGACAACAACTCGGGTTGCCCGCCAATTGGCCCGTGGTGGCGCGTTGGGACGACCGCATCTTCGTCGTATCCAGCGGAAAACTCTACGAGGCGATGCCGGAGGCGCAGGGTGCCCTGACGCGGTTCGAACCCCGGCCCAACCAACCGCCCGCGGAAGCGTGGGTGCTCGCGTCGAACGGCGAGTCCATGCTCGTCGGGAATGCGGTGGCGGTGCTGCAGGCCGAACACGACGGCGGCTACACGCGGGTAACGTCGGTCCGAGGACTTTCGCAACTCGCCATGTTGGGGCCGGATCTCTGCTTCGCCGTCGGCACCGAGGAGATCACGCTGCTCCAGTTCAAGGACGGCAGGTGGCGCGAAAGCCCGGCGCCACACCTGAAGGGGAACTTTTTCATCGGCGGCGTCCG
Source organism: Opitutaceae bacterium EW11 (assembly GCA_003054665.1). Lineage (GTDB taxonomy): Bacteria > Verrucomicrobiota > Verrucomicrobiia > Opitutales > Opitutaceae > EW11. The sequence continues at coordinate 20,777 of QAYY01000010.1, forward strand.
TCCGACCAAGCGTGCCGTCTGGATCGAAATGGGCGCGGCAGGCGTGGCGCGTCTCTCGTTCGACGGAGAAAAACTCCAGCTGCGAAAGATCGATCTGCCCTGGCCCGACGAACAGTGGACCAACGTCGGCATTGTCGGCGACACGGTCGTGCTGACCTCGCTGCCCGGCCGCCGCGTGTTTTTCGACGACAAGAGCGAAACGTGGTGCGAGGCGCCGGAGCTGAAATCGCTTCTCGATCGCGCGCCCTACTGGATTCTGCGCGTCCGCGCCGACGCGGACGGCGTGCTCTGGGCCACCCACTCCTCCGGCGTGGTGACGTTCACGCCCAGAGACGGCGGCTACGAGATGGACGCCGCGAGCTTCGACCTGGTGAACGACCGTTTTCCCCAGATCCATTTTCTTCCGGAGAACGACATCTGGGTCTCGGCCGGACGCGCGCTTTATCGCGTCCAGCGCAACAATCCGTTGCTGACGCACGTTCTGCCTCCGCCAGTGCTCGTCCCGGTCACGAGCGCAAGGGGCCTCGGCGTCGCGGTCGGACCGGCGCGGAGCGCCAAACGCGTCGAGCTGCCGTTCAACGAAAGCAATCTGGTGTTTCGGGTCTTCTCCGGGACCTACCGGTGGCTGCGCGCTCCAGCTTATGAATACAGGCTGGCCGGGACCGAGCGCTGGACGCCGCTCGATGCGGGGGCGATGCTCAGCATCGGCGGACTGCGCGAGGGACCGCAGCAGCTCGAGGTCAGGGTGCCCGACTCCCGGGCGGAGCCGCAGGCAGTCACGTCCATCCGCTTTCAGGTCCTGCCGCCCTGGTACCGCACGCCACCGGCCTACGTTTCCTACGCGCTCCTCCTGATCGGAGCTTTCTACGGGGCGGTCCGCCTCGCCGTTCTCCTCCAGCGGAAGCGCAACCGCGTCCTCGAGAAACTCGTTCGCGAGCGGACCAAGCAGCTCGAGGACACGATGGAGAAACTGAATGGGGAAACGCGCAACGCCGCTACGCTCGCCGAGCGAAACCGGCTCGCAGGCGAAATCCACGACAGCCTCCAGCAGGGGCTCAGCGGCGCGATCCTCCAGCTGGATTCCACCCTCCTGCTCCCGACAATCGACGGAGACCTCCGCACGCGCCTCAACGTCGTGCGCAACATGGTCTCCTACTCCCGCCACGAGGTGCAGCACGCGGTTTGGGACATGGAGTCCCCCTTGCTGCAGGGCGCCGGCCTCGATTCGGCGCTGCAGAAGCTGACCGACTACGTCAACTCCGGCGCGGCAAAGATCGACGTCGCAGTGTCCGGCCGGCCCGTCGAACTCGCCTCGGGGCTGCAGCACAATCTTCTCCGCATCGCCCAGGAAGCGATCACCAACGCCGTCCGCCACGCGAACGCCACCCGGATCGCCATCCAGCTCGACTACGCCGCCGACGCGGTGAACCTCACGATCTCCGACGACGGCGCGGGTTTCCGCGCCGAAGAGGTGCTGTCCAACAAGCGCGGTCACTTCGGGCTGCGCGGCTTGCACGGACGCGCCAAGCGCCTCGGCGGACGCATCGAAATCCAAAGCGCTCCCGGCAAAGGCACGCGTATCCACGTCGTGGTTCCGCTCGGCGCAAACCCGTCGTCTCCCTCTCATGCAGAAAATCGTCCCGCCTAAAAAGATCCGGATCCTGCTGGTCGACGACCACATGGTTCTTCGCATGGGCTTGATGACCGCCACGAGCGATCAGCCCGACATGGAAGTCGTCGCGGACGTCGAAAACGGCAGCGAGGCCATCGACGCGTATCGCGTGCATCAGCCCGACATCGTCGTGCTCGACCTCCGCATGCAGGGTCTGAGCGGCGTGGAGACGATCCGGCGGCTCCGCCAGGAATTCGGAGACGTCCGCGTGCTGATCTTCAGCAATTACGCAAGCGGCGAAGAGGTCTACCAAGCGCTGAAAGCCGGAGCGACCGGCTTCGTCCTGAAGGAAATGCCGCTCCTGCGCCTGATGGAGGCGATCCGATCCGTGTACGCCGGCGAACGCTACGTGCCGCCGGAGGTTGCCACCCGCGTCGGCGAACGCCTGCTCGCGCAGCTGAGCCCCCGGGAGCTGGAGGTGCTCCAGCTGGTCGCGAAGGGACGCAGCAACAAGGAAATCGCGTCCGAACTGAAAGTCGTGGAAGGCACCATCAAGATCCACGTCACCAATCTCCTCGCAAAGCTCGGAGTGTCGGACCGGACCCAGGCGCTGATCGTCGCGCTGCAGCGCGGCATCATTCATATCGAGTAAGTTGGCGCAGAGGCCGGAGGTCGGAAACCAGAGATCGGAGGCCGGAGCGTCCTCCCCGCTTCGGATTGCGCCGCCCTCCGAGAGGGATCACCGCCCCCGCGCTTGCGGGTGGGGCGGCGCGTCCCGCGACGACAGGCTCGAAGCGGACGAGGTCCGGATTGCCCGCAGTCCATTGGCCAAGCCGCATCCAGGATGTGACTACATCCACGATCGGACAAGCGCCTAAGCGCGATATCCCTTAGGTCATAACGGGGCGTATCACGACTGCCCTGTTGCTCCGCCGTTCGGGCGTGTGTTCCTGATTGCGTCAGGTTCGTCACCCGCTCCGCCACCCCCGCGCCAGCGCTGATGAATACGTTCCATTCTCAGCACGGAGACCCCGCTCCGGAGCGAGTCCCTGCTCCAGAGTACGTTTCTCCAAGCTTCTCACGAACCTCCCTCGTTCGCCCCAAGTTTCCGCCCCGTCGTACCCCGTTGGGGAAATCGGCGGCGGTTGCCGCGCATTCTCTGTGCGGAGTCCCCAAGCAACGAAACCGTAACCAATGAATCCATACGTATCCAAACATGGCCCTGCCCGCCGTGGTGCGCGCACCCTGCTCACCCTGGCCGGCGCGACCATCTCGGCCGCGCTGTGCGCCCAGACAGCCACCCGGCCCGCGACCACGTCAGACACCTCGTCCGCTAACGAGGAAATGATCGTCCTCAGTCCGTTCGAGGTGACCGCGCAATCGTCCACCGGCTATGTCGCCACCCAGACCCTGGCCGGCTCACGCATCAACACGCGGCTGGACGATGTCGGCTCCGCCATCTCCGTGGTCACGGCGGAATTCCTCAAGGACGTCGGCGCGACCGACAACAAGACCCTGCTCGCCTACACGACGAATACGGAGGTCGGCGGCGCCCAGGGCAATTTCCGGGGCGCCTCCGGCGGCCAGAATCAAGATGAGACCGGAGCGTTCACCAATCCGAACCAGAACACTCGGGTGCGCGGCCTCACGTCCGCTGACAACACCCGCAATTTCTTCATCTCCGATATTCCTTGGGACGGCTACAACGTTGATCGCGTGGATATGCAGCGCGGCGCAAATTCCATCTTGTTCGGACTGGGCAGCCCCGCCGGTATCATCAACACCACGACAAAGACCGCCCAGCACCGCAATTTTTCGGAGCTCGAGCTTCGCTATGGATCCTATGGGGCCAATCGCGTCGCCCTCGACATCAACCAGAACATTATTCCGAAGCAGCTCTCACTCCGCATCAACCTGGTCCGCAACGACGAGGAATATAAGCAGGATCCAGCCTACAGCCTCTCGCGCCGTGCCTTCGGCACGCTGCGCTACGATCCGCAGTTCCTGAGCAAGAACGGCCACAAAACCACGGTTAAGGTCAATTTCGAGACTGGCACCGTGCGGAGTAACAATCCGCGTACGATCACCCCCACCGACCTGATCACCGGATGGTGGGATCACCTCGGCCAGGCCGTGTATAATCCAAACACGGTCCAGAACAGTGGCCAGTGGTACGATGCCAATGGCACCGCCTACTGGAAGGACAATACCGGTGAGTACAACTCCACCCGGACACCCGGCGGCGCGGCAAATCCATATTATCAGCCGTGGCTGGGAGCGCCCCAAATGTACGGCGGCGTGTGGATGCAGTACAACCCAGGGGACGTCGGGCCCTACACGGCCACGATGCCCGAATACAAAAACATCGGCGGCATCAGTTCGAAGGGCGCAACCGACGGCGGCATCGGCGGCCTGCCGTTCTCCCGCCGCGTCACCGTCGCCAGCACCGCTTACTGGGCAGAGCGAATGCCGTCGGCGCCCTACCAAAAATGGGGACTGTGGAAAAGTCAGACGCTTTCCGATCCGTCGGTGTTCGACTTCTACAACAACCTCATCGACGGCGAGAACAAGAACGAGTGGCAGAACTTCAAGAATCTCAGCGCCACCCTGACGCAGACGTTCTTCAACGATCTCGTCGGGTTCGAAGCCGCCTACGACAAGCAACGGTATCGGAGCGGCCAGTACTCGTTCAACGGTTCCGGTGCGCTCTACGTCGACATCAACAGCTACAATCTGGACGGCACTCCCAACGCCAACGTGGGCAAGCCGTACATAGAGAGCAACTACACGTATGGCAATAGTTCCTACGACAGCTCGCGCGAGTCCGCTCGGCTGAGCGCCTTCCTCGACTACAACTTCAACCGCAGCGACAATGGCGGGTGGTTCAAGAAACTGCTCGGCCGGCACACCGTCAGCGGTCTGCTCAGCCAGGATTCCTGGCGCACCGACCGGCGCAGCTTCAAGCGCTACGGCACGCCGGACTCATTCGGCGCCCTTGTCGCGACCGGCACCAACGCGAGCTACATCGACAGCAATGATCGCGCCGTCACGTCCACGATCTACCTCGGTGACTCACTCGCGAGCGCGAAGACATACCGCGGTGTGGACATTCCACGCGCAGGCGGCGAGGTCGTCGTCCCGAGCACCGTACAGTGGCGCTATTTCGATTCCACCTGGAATGCGCCGTCGGTTGATCCGGCGGCCCCCTGGGTCAGCACCTACAACGGCCAGACCCTCACGCAGTCGGAGAATCCGGCAAACTACGTCGGCTGGAAGACGACCGCCGTCAATCTCCTCAGCGCCGAAGCAGGCGACCAGGACGCGCTGACCTACTCAGCCAGCCTGAACAAACGTGTCGTCGATTCGTACGCCGGCGTCTGGCAGGCCCATTTCTGGGATGGAGCGGTCGTTGGGATGTATGGCATTCGCCATGACAAAGTGAAGTCTTGGGCGTTCGAAGGCATCCGCGTGAACAACCGCGTGAACTTCACCGCCCTCGATAGCGAGGGGCGGCTGCATTACTCGACTGACGGCAAGGAGGCGACCCTCTACGAGGCGAACTCCCCGAGCTGGAGCGTTGTGGCGAAGCTCAACCGCTTCATTGGAAACCGCCTCCCGGTCAATGTTAACCTGTACTACAACCGGTCGCAGAACTTCCAGGTCGTAGGCACTCGCAACAACATCTACGGAGAAGCACTGCCGGCTCCCTCGGGAAAGACGAAGGACATCGGGATTATGATCTCCGACAAGGAGGAGCGCTTCTGGCTTCGTATCAATAAATACAAGACGACGGTCAATAATGCCACAAATAGCACGGGGATCCCGACCTGGTACCTGCTGGGTGGCGGCAACTTCATCCAGCGCCAGGAAGACCGCGCCGATGCCTATGAATATCATCTCGCCGAACTCGGGAATCCCGCGTCGGCCAACGGCACTGGTTCATGGACGTGGCGTTATGCCCCGCGGGCCGGAGAGACGCAGGAACAAGCTGACGCTGTGGCCGCCGCCGCCGTCGCCGGTTGGCGTGCGTACACCAACGAACCGATTGTGAAACGAATTCTCGCTGCCTGGGGTTTCAACGACTTCAGCAAGACGCAGCTGACGACAATGTCCCACCCCGTCGCGAACTTCGTAGCCACCGAGGACCAAGTATCGAAGGGTTGGGAATACGAGTTCACCGCCAACCCAACCCGGAACTGGCGCATCACGTTCAACGCCTCAGACACGAAAGCGCTCCGCACCAACATCGGCGGCAGCGAACTCCAGGAGTTCATCGAGCTGACCAACAAGTACCACAACGGGCCCATGGGTGATTTACGCCAGTGGGGCGGCGGGGGTACGGCCTCCACGGCACTCGTCAGCTGGAACAGCAACTTCTACTCGAAGTACCTGCTAATGAAACTCCAGGAGGGATCCTACTCCTCCGAACTCCGCCAGTGGCGCTACAACCTCGTGACAAACTACTCGTTCACCAGGGGCGTGCTCAAAGGCGTGAATGTCGGCGCCGGCTATCGGTGGCAGGACAAGATCGCGATCGGGTATCCGGTGAAGGCCGACGGTACCGGCAATATCACATTCGACCTCGATAATCCGTACTACGGTCCCAGCGAAGACGCGATCGACTTCTGGGTGGGCTACCAGCGCAAGCTGACTTCCAGGATCGACTGGCGGATCCAGCTCAATGTCCGGAACGTTGGCGAGGGCAACAAACTCGTTCCCCTCACTGCGCAATATGATGGTGCCGTCGCCGCCTGGGGCATCGCCCCATCGCAGACCTGGACCATCACCAACACATTCAAGTTCTAGAGCGATGTTCGGAACGAAACTCCGGCTCGCCGGCGCGCTCGCTCACGGAAGGTCGTCCGATGGAACCCGAGAGAAACAACATTAAGCTATGAACAATATGATGAAACTGCTAGCGACCGCCTTCTTCTGCGGAAGCCTCTTCGTCTCCCCACTGCTCGCCAGCGCGTGGGAGTTTGAGTATCAGCTAACGAGCGATGGTGAGTACAAAACGGCGCAAGTGAACGTCCCGGCGTCCTGCACGGTATGGGTCACAGTGGAAGCGATTCCCGGTCCTGGTACCTGGGTCAGTACTTACGACCCGTTATCCGAAATGACCAACTGGGCCTATCAACCGGGTTGGGCGTTTGCAGAAGCTGCAGTCTCCGGACCTGACTACTCCCATTGGGAAATCGACAATGCCGGCGGAGGAAGCGACTACTTCGAACAATCAGGGAATCCGACTGCGGGCATCTATACGGTGAACGCAGTGGGCCACGTCTCTGAAGGCGGACAGGTGCTTGTTCGAGTGGGTATCGATTGGTAATCGCCCCCTCGCAGTCCTGGACGGTTACGAACACGTTCACGTTCTAAACGCTCCCGAACGAACGCATCGCCTCAACGCGATCGTTCGACCCACATCATCGCGAGAGCCGAGGTCGCACGACCCCGGCTCTTTTTTTCGAACGGAAAGAACGGCCGCGGCCCCTGCGGTGCCCGTCCGGCCAATCGGGCTTTGACCGCTCGCTTCGAGAACGGTACGATTCGGCCGCAACTTACCCCCATGAAAACGATGCTCCGTTGGATGGTGTGTGTCGTTTTCGCCGGGCTCTGCTGGTCCAGCAGCGCACTGGCGATGAACAAGACAGATAAGGGGATGCTGACGCTGTCGGCTCCCGGAAATTGGGTCAGCGGGTCAACCGTTCAGTGCTCCTGGGACTGGGGCAATCTGGACGGCAACGTCGAACTCTCTCTCTGGAAAGGCGGCCGGCTCGTCGCGACGCTGGCGTCCTGTCCGCTGGGCGAAAACGGCAAAGGCTCCGCTTCCATCGCCGTGCCGGCGAAACTCACCCCGGGCGCTTACGAGGTGCGGCTGAAATCGGCGAAACATCCCGAGCTGATCTCGAAGATGGCCGTGAATGTGGCGGCGCCTCCCGCCGGCAAAGCCCTGCCGTTCGACGACGGATCGCACCCGCAGACGCCGGGCCGGCGCTGAGTCTGGACACGATCGTCTCCTGCGCGGTTCGTCCCTTCGATCCACCCAGAGAGCTGCGAGAGCCGGGGTCCGCGACTCCGGCTCTTTTTTTATCCGGAACGCCCTTCCGACGGTGCCGCCAACCGGAAGGCGCAAGGCCGGCGTTCCAAATCTCGCCGCCGGCGGTTGACTGTCCTGTAACCCCGGTTTCGCCGCGCGCGGCAGCGGCGCTGGAATCCGTCCGTACACAGCGCGCGATCCGTCCGCGCTCCCCACTCGGCTCCGTTCTCAACCGCACCCCGTCATGGCTCATCCCCGTGGACTCCTCTTGTTGACGCGCGCCGCACTGCGCGCCCTGCCTCCGGCCCTCCTGATCGCCGCAGGCGCATCCGCTGCATCGGCTGCTCCCACAGGCGCGCCTCGCGAGGCCGCGCCGTCGGCCGCCAGCCTGCCCGCGACCGACGCCGTCCGCACCTTCCCGCTTTCCCAGGTCCGCCTCCTCGACAGCCCGTTCAGGCGGGCCCAGGAGATCGACCGTGCGTATTTGCTGCGCCATGACATCCACCGCCTGCTCGCGCCGTTCCGGCTCGAGGCCGGGTTGGAGCCCAAGGCGTCCAAATACCCGAATTGGGAGAGCAGCGGACTCGATGGCCACACCGCCGGCCACTACCTCACCGCCGTCGCGCAGATGTGGGCGGCGACCGGCGACGCGGAGATGAAGAACCGGATGGACGCGATGGTCGGCGAATTGGCGGAATGCCAGCGCGCGTCGGGCGACGGCTACGTTGGGGGCATCCCCGGCGGGCGCGGTCTCTGGAAAGATGTCGCCGCCGGCCGGATCAATTTCCAGAGCTTCAGCCTCAACGGCGCGTGGGTCCCCTGGTACAACGAGCACAAGCTGTTCGCCGGATTGCGCGACGCCTGGCTGATCGGCGGCAACGCCCAGGCGCGCGACGTCCTGGTTCGCCTGGCCGACTGGTGCGACACGCTCCTCGCCCACCTCTCCGACCAGGACATGCAGGCCATGCTCGGCACCGAGCACGGCGGGATGAACGAGGTGCTGGCCGATGTTTATGCGATCACCGGCGACGCCCGCTACCTGCGACTTGCCCAGCGGTTTTCCCATCGCGCACTGCTCGCGCCGCTGTTGCTCCACCAGGACCGGCTGACCGGACTCCACGCGAATACCCAAATCCCCAAGGTCATCGGCTTCGCCCGCATCGCCGAACTCGGCGGCGACGCTTCGTGGCGCGACGCCGCGCGCTTCTTTTGGAGCACCGTGGTCGAACACCGCAGCCTCGCCTTCGGCGGCAACAGCGAGCGCGAGCACTTCAACCCCGCCGACGATTTTTCGACGGTCGTCGAGTCGCGGGAAGGACCCGAGACCTGCAACACCTACAACATGCTGCGCCTGACGGAAGCGCTCTTCCGCCACGAGCCCGCGGCGCGTTACGCCGATTACTACGAGCGGGCGCTGTACAACCACATCCTCTCCTCGCAGCACCCGGAACACGGCGGGTTCGTCTATTTCACGCCGATCCGTCCGCGGCACTACCGCGTGTATTCACAACCCGAGGTCTGCTTCTGGTGCTGCGTCGGCAGCGGCATGGAAAACCACGGCAAATACGGCGAATTCATCTACGCCCACTCCGACGACGCCCTGCTGGTGAACTTGTTCATCGCCTCCGAACTCGACTGGAAAGACCGCGCCGTGCGCGTGCGGCAGGAAACGGAATTCCCGGACGTGCCGCACACCCGGTTGATCGTCGGCACAAAGACGCCGCAGCGCTTCAGCATTCGTATCCGCCATCCGTCGTGGGTGGCCGCCGGCGCTCTCGCTCTTCGCGTGAACGGCGAACTCCAGCAGGTCGCCTCGAGCCCTTCGTCCTATGCCGAACTCACCCGTGAGTGGCGCGACGGGGACCGCGTCGATGTCGACCTGCCGATGCGCACGACCGTGGAGCGTCTGCCCGACGGCGAGGACTATGTGGCCTTCCTGCACGGCCCCATCGTGCTCGCAGCAAAAACGGGCACCGAGTCGCTGGACGGCCTCGTCGCCGGCGACGGCCGCATGGCCCACGTCGCCCCCGGTCCCTACCTTCCGATCGACCAGGCGCCGATGCTCGTGGGCTCGCCGGATAAACTAGCCGAGGCCCTCCGTCCGGTGCCCGGCAAGCCGCTGACCTTCACCGCGACCGAACTGATCCGACCGGAGTCCTTCCGGAACCTCGAGCTTGTGCCGTTCTTCCGCGTGCATGACGCCCGCTACATGATGTACTGGCGCACCGTCACCCCGGAGAAATACCCGGAGGTGGTGGCGTCCCTCGAGCGCGCCGAGCGCGAACGCCTGGAGCGGGAAGCCCGGACGCTCGACAACGTTGTCCCGGGCGAACAGCAGCCCGAGGTGGAGCATCGGCTCGCGTCGGAAGACTCGCGCTCCGGCGTGACTGTCGGACGCCACTGGCGCGACGCCGGGAAATGGTTCAGCTACGAGATGAAAGCGGCCGGGGCCGATACGCCGCTGGAGCTCGTCGTCTCCTACCACAGCATGGAACGCGGCCGGTCCTGGGATATTTTCGTGAACGACCAGCGCATCGCGTCGCTCAAATCGCCGTCTCAGTCCGGCGACCGACTCGTCGAGGTCGCGTATCCGCTTCCCGCCGACCTCGTCCGTACCGCGCCCAACGGCGTTCTGACCGTGAAATTCGTCGCCACAGGCGGTTCCCGCACGGCCTCCGTTTACGGCGTGCGGCTGGTCAAATCGCCTGCGCCGTAGCGGCGCGTCGGCAACCGGCCGAGCTGGAAATCAGGTGCTTTTTTTGGGCCGCCCGAATCCCAGGGGCGCATTCCGGCGTCTTGTACGGATTGTCCCCCTACGCATGAACTCCCTTCTGCGGCTCAGCGCCGCGCTTGTTTTGACGGGATGCACCGTCCTGGCCGCGAATGACCAGACCGCCCCGAGTGCCCAGGCCGTCTGGCTCGGAAACGTCCCTGCTCCGATCGAGTCGGGCACCAGCTTCGGCGTTCCCTGGCCCAAGGGCGCCGTCCAGAAAACCCAGAGCTTCGTACTTACCTCCGACGGCAAGACGCTGCCCGTGCAGACTTGGCCGCTGGCGTATTGGCCGGATGGATCCATCAAGTGGACGGGCGTGGCGACGATCGCCGGGCCCGGCAGCTCCGCGTTCGCGCTGACGCCCGCGCCAGAGACGGCCGCCGCAGCGCCGGGGATCGCCGTCCGCCGCAGCGACACGACCGTCGAGATCGACACCGGCGCCCTGAAGGCCCGCCTCGCGACGGGCGGCGCGCGGTTCGTCGAATCGCTCGTTTTGAACGGCCGGGAGGTGGCCCGCGCCGGCCGCCTCGAATGCATCCTGCAGGACGGACCCGACGGCGAAGCCGACCGCGTCCCGGCGCGCACCGTGTTCGGCAGCCGCGTCGACCGGTTGACCGTCGAGCAGTCCGGGCCGGTGCGCGCGGTGGTCAAGATCGAGGGCAAACACGTCGCCGCAACAGGATCCCGCGCCTGGCTCCCCTTCGTGGTTCGCCTCTATTTCTACGCCGGCCAGCCGAATATCCGGATGGTGCATACAATCGTTTTCGATGGAGACGACCAGCGGGACTTCATCCGCGGCCTCGGCGTTGTATTCGACGTGCCGATGCGCGAGCAGATTCACAACCGGCACGTGCGTTTCTCCGCCGAGGGCGAAGGCGTGTGGGCGGAGCCGATCCAGCCGATGATCGGCCGCGGCGGCCGTTTTGTCGCCGATCCGGACGGAGGCAAGGACGTGTATCCGCGCCAGGTTGCCGGCCAGCGGGTGCCCGATCGGGAACGCTACAACGCCCGCGGCCAGGGGCTGCTCGCCGATTGGGCGGTCTGGGACGATTTCAAGCTCGTGCAGCCCAACGCGGACGGTTTCACCCTCGAGAAACGCACGAATCCGCAGAGCACCTGGCTGCGCGCGACCGCGGGGACACGCTCGACCGGCCTGGTTTTCGCCGGCGACGTAAGCGGCGGCCTCGCCGTCAGCCTGAAGAACTTCTGGCAATCGTATCCGTCGGCGCTCGAGGTGCGGCACGCGTCGGCTGGTTCGGCCGAGCTTCGCGTTTGGTTCTGGTCGCCCGACGCCCCCGCGATGGACCTCCGCCACTACGATGTGCGGGCGCACGGCCTTGAAGCCGTCTACGAAGACGTCCAGCCCGGGTTCAGCACCGCACACGGAGTGGCGCGCACGAGCGAGCTGACCCTGTTCGCCACCGATTCCGTGCCGTCGAATGAGGCGCTTTCCAGGCTGGCCCAGATCGGCGCCGCGCCTCCGGTGATCGTGTGCACGCCCCGCTACCTGCACGACGCACAGGCGTTCGGCGTCTGGGGGCTCGAGGACCACTCGACTCCGGTGAAGGACGCGATCGAGCAACGGCTCGCAGCCACGCTCAACTTCTACCTCACCCAACCGGAGCAGCACCGCTGGTACGGTTTCTGGGACTTCGGCGACGTGATGCACTCCTACGATCCCGACCGCCATGAGTGGCGCTACGATCTCGGCGGAATGGCGTGGGACAACTCGGAACTCGGGACCGACATGTGGCTTTGGTACAGCTTTCTCCGCACCGGACGCGCCGACGTGTTTCGCATGGCGGAGGCGATGACCCGCCACACGGGCGAGGTCGACTGCTACCACCTCGGACGTTTCGCCGGGCTCGGTTCGCGTCACAACGTCCGTCACTGGGGTTGCGGGGCGAAGGAGGCCCGGATAAGCCAGGCTGCGTATCGCCGGTTCTACTACTACCTGACCACCGACGAACGCGTGGGCGACGTCATGCGCGAGATGCTCAACGCCGACTTCAAGACGATCGAGTTCGATCCCATGCGGCTCGCCCAGCCGATCACCGAGGCGGAAAAGAAAATCGCGCCCACTCGTGTCCGGCTCGGGCCCGACTGGCTGGCGTTTGTCGGCAACTGGATGACCGAGTGGGAGCGCACGGGCGACACCCGCTGGCGCGACAAGATTCTCGTCGGCGCGCACAGCCTCGCTTCCATGCCCCTCGGCCTCCGGAGCGGGCGCAACCTCGTGTTCGGTTACGATCCGGCGACCGGAAAACTCTACCAGCTCAACGATCAGGCCGGCGTCTACAACCTGGCCACGATCATGGGCGGCGCCGAGGTGGCGTTCGAATTGAACCAGATGCTGGACGACGCCGTCTGGAAGAAAGCCTGGCTGCAATACTGCCGGCTCTACAACGCCCCCGCCGACGTGCTGCGGCGCGACATGCAGACGGGAACGGAAGGGGCCGACGGCGCGTACGCGCGCGACGGACGGCTTGCCGGCTACGTTTACACCCAGACGGGGAACGAAGGTTTCCTCAAGGTGGCGATAGACTCCCTGCTGCGCCCGCGCCGCGGAGAATCCGACCGCCAGGTACGCCGGGTCGACGTCCCCGCCGTGCCGCACCCGATCGACGAAGGGTTGGGTGGCACGAACGGCGCCGCGCAGTTCGGACTCGAGACAATCTCGATGCTCGGAACCGTGGGCGATCGGTTGCCGAAGGAGATGAAATAGAGCGCGAGAAACGGCTGGTTGCGGGAGCGCCAGAGGGATGCGGCGCTCCCCACAACTCCGCCGCGCGGTCCGTGATCTCAGGTCGCCTTTGCCTCGAGCGGGGGCAAAGCAGCCTCGATTTCCTGACGGGCCGCTTCGTACTGCGCCGGCAGCATCAGGCTCGCGCCCATCCGGTCGGCAGGTTCGTCGACGGCAAAACCGGGATTGTTCGTCGCAATCTCGAAAAGGATGCCGCCCGGCTCGCGGTAATAGATGGAGTGGAAATACGAGCGGTCCATCACCGGACTGAGGTTGTAGCCGAGCTTGGCCAGGGTTTCGCGCCAGCGCCGCTGCGCGTCGTCGTCGTCGACCCGGAACGCCACGTGATGCACCGTCCCGCGGCCCGGCAACGCATGGCGCGCCGCGGGAAGGCAGAGCACGTCGACAATCGACGCCGGGCCCGCGCCGGGCGCCTGAAACCGGTAGCGCCCGCCGCTCTCCTTCACCAGCGACCAGCCCATCTGCTGCGTGAGCAACGCCTGCGTCCGCTCGTATCCCGCCTCGGAAAGCGTGACGGAATGAAAGCCGCGCAGCTGCCGTTCCGCCGGCACGCCCGAGTCCTTCCAGGGCTGAAACGCCGTGGGTGCCGCCGTCGCGACGATCTCGAGCGACAGCCCGTCCGGGTCTTCGAATTCCAAATACGTCTCGCCGAAGCGCTCCTTCGGACCGCGCACGTCGGCACCGGCTTCCTCGAGACGCGCCTTCCAATACGCCAGTCCCGGCTCGTCGGTCGCAAACGCGGTGGCGCTCACCTCCCCGGTGCCGTCGCGTCCGCTCGGGAGGTTTTTCCACGGGAAGAACGTCATGACCGAGCCCGGCGTGCCCGAGCCGTCGGCGTAATACAGATGATACGTGCTCGGGTCGTCGAAGTTCACCGTCTTCTTCACCAGGCGAAGCCCCAGCGTACCATTGTAGAATTCGTAGTTTCTCTGTGGATCTCCGCAGATCGCGGTGACGTGGTGCAGGCCGTGGATGTCGTGTGTGTTCATGGAGAGAATTGGATGCCGGAGGACGCGGCTACGGATCAGAAAAGGAACGTAACCCAAGTCGTGACATAGTTCACATCCTTGCCGGGACCGCTCTCGCGCAGGAAGCGCCCGGCGAAAAACCGCGAGTAGCCCGCGGTGACAGTCCAGCGCCGGCTGGCCCGCCACATCGCCAGCACCGAGGCCTGCGTGCCGACGAACCGCGCGGCGCTCGCCCGGCCCGAACGGAGCACGTTGACCGACGGTCCGTAAAGCCCGTCGCTGAGGCTCTCCCGCCAAAAAACATCCACGTCGGTCACCAGCGTTAGCGACCTTCGCGGGTTGAAGGTGAGCGACGGATGCACGTCGACGAAGTTGGACGGCCCGATCAGCCCGCTCTCGCTGAAGTACGCCCCTCGGGGAAAGAGCGGGTTGAAACTCCCCAGCCTGCCGTCCTTCCGATCCTTGTCGCCGCTGGCGACATCGGCCTTGAGTCCCAGGCGGGGCGTCCACGGCGAACGTCGCCACGTGTATCCGAAATCCGACGCCGCCGTCCATGCCCGGATGCGGTCGGAGCCGAACCGGCCGGTCTGAAACACCGCCTCCAGGTTGTAGTCCCAAGCAGCCGCTTTGCCCCACCAGCGGGCGCCGAACGAATGGCGCCGCTCGCGCGCCGTGCCTTGGTCAAACCGCGCTTCCGGGCGGAGCAGGCCCAGATAATAAAGATCGAGATTCGCGCCGGGCAGTCGGGGCAGCGGCCCCGTCGCGTACACGCCCCAGAGCCGTTGTCTCGAATCGAAGCCGTCGTCGAACGAACCCGGTTTGGTGGGGACCGGCGCGGTCAGAAACGCATCCACACGCAGTTTCTCCCGCTGCCAAATCTCCCGAATTCCATCGAAGCTCTGCCGGACATTGGGGCCTTCGCGGAACGAAACCAGCCGCGACGAACCGTACGCCATCTCCTGGCGGCCTACGCGGAGAATGGCGGCGCCGCCGGCCACGTCGGACGTCTTCAGATCCAGGAAAAGCTGGTGCAGGTCGAACCGGTCTTCGTCCGGCGGCCGCGGACCGCCATTGCGGCCGTCCTCAAACCCGCTCTTGAGCTGCGCAAAAACGCGAAGCCCGGATCCGAGATGTGCGTCCGCGTGCAGCATGTACCGCTGGAGCCAATACCCGTCACCGTCCTGCGGTCCCTGTCCCCACAGGGAGTGGTCGAACCGCTCGTACCTCACCCGCGCCTCTCCCCCGAGCGAAAGATACAGCTCCGGGTCGTCGGAAAGGGGAAGGTGTTTCAGCCGGTCCAGCGGGTCGCCGTCCACGACGGGCGCGGGGTACTGCTCGTCGTAACGGAGCGCTTTGAACTCGGACGCGCCGCCGCGGAGTCCCGCCGCGGTCCACGCTGCGGCGAGGAGTCCGAGGCCGATCCAGCGCCTAACGCCGATGCGCACGCAGCCGGGCATCGCAGGAAAAGGGGCCGCCGCCGACCAGGACAAACACCGCCACACCGAGCGTGTAGAGCAGGGCGAGCTGAGGATCCCGCCCGGCGAGAAGATTTTGAAGGATGGCTCCGCCGAGCACGGCGGTGAGAACCGCGGCGTTGAACCGCGTGAACAGTCCGAGGGCCAGGAGCAGCGCGCAGACGAGTTGGACGGCGGTAGCGACAAACGCCGCGGCGATCGGAAACGGGACGTGCATTTCCGCGACCTCCGCCGCGAGCGGCCAGTGCGTGCCGTGGCGAAGAAACGCCAGACCGCCGAGCAGCTTGTGGTAGCCGTGGACAACGAAGACCATCGACCCGAGGCCGACGCGCAGCGCAAACACCCCTGCGGCCGCGGGGCGGCTGTCGAGGTCGGTCGCGAGTGAATCCTGTACGAGTGACATGGGAGGGAGGGGCCGGCCCGCGGGCTCGGCGCGCGTTTTTCAGAAGGCGAAACAGTCGCAGCCGACGCCGAAGAAACCGCCCGATCCGGCGCCCAACGCTCGGTCGACCGGTCCGCTCGCCTTGCCCAGAAGCCGCGCCAGCACGCTCGAGGCGTTGAAGACGTGCTGCGGGCACATGCATCCGTCGGGATGCGGCAGATGCACCGGGCAGGCGCAGCCCACGGGGTGCGCGGCCAGGCTGGCGGGCGCCGCCCGGCCGTAAAACTCCGGCGCACCGTATCCGCCGAATTGTTTCACCGGCGACCAGTCCGGCATGACGGGCAGCTCCGGGGGCGCCAGAGGTCCGAACTCGCCGGTCGCGTACACCACCCGTCCGCCGAGGACGGTAAGAACGGATTCGATCCGCTTGATGCGTTCTTCGGGGACGGAGAAGAAATCCTCGGACAGCACGGCAAGATCGGCCAGCTGCCCAGGAACGACGGCGCCCTTCTTTTCGCTTTCGCTGGAGAACCACGCGCTGCCGACGGTGTAGAGCCGAAGCGCCTCCATGCGGCTGAGCCGATTCTCCTCCGGATAGAGCTCGAATCCACCGACCGTGCGGCCACTGACCAGCCAGTAGAGGGAATTCCAGGGGTTGTAGTTGGCCACGCGGGTCGCATCCGTGCCGGCACCGACAGGCACGCCGGCGCGGAGCATCTTCGCGATCGGGGGCGTGGCGACCGTGGCGGCACGCCCGTATCGGGCCGCAAAATACTCGCCCTGGAACGCCATCCGGTGCTGGACCGCGATGCCGCCGCCCAGCGCGCGGACCCGCTCGATATTCCGGTCGCTGATCGTCTCGGCGTGATCGAGGAACCAATTCAGCCCGGTCAATGGATGGGTCCGATGGACTTTTTCGAAGACGTTCAGGAAACGCGTGATCGACTCGTCGTAAGTGGCGTGGAGGCGGAACGGCCAGCGGTTCGCGGCGAGCAGGGAAACCACGTCCTCGAGATCGGTTTCCAGCCGCGGAGCCAGGTCGGGCCGGGGCTCGAGGAAGTCCTCGAAGTCGGCCGCGCTGAACACGAGCATCTCGCCGGCGCCGTTGAGCCGGAAAACGTCGTCGCCCTGCCCCGGCTTCGCCATCTGCACCCAACGCGCGAAGTCCTCCTTCTCCTTCTGCGGCTTCTGGGTGAAAAGATTGTAGGCGATCCGCAGCGTCATTTCGCCGCGGCGGTGCAGTTCGGAGATGACCTCGTAATCCTCGGGGTAGTTCTGATAGCCGCCCCCCGCGTCGATCACGCTGGTCAGGCCGAGCCGGTTGAGCTCGCGCATGAATTGCCGCGACGAGTTGTACTGGTATTCAATCGGCAACTTCGGACCCTTCGCCAGGGTGGCGTACAGGATCGTGGCGTTCGGCCGGGCGATGAGCAGGCCCGTGGGATTGCCCTCCTTGTCGCGCTGGATCTCGCCGCCGGGAGGATTGGGCGTGTTCTTGTCGTAGCCCACCGCGCGCAGGGCCGCGCGATTGAGCATCGCCTGGCAGTAGAGGTGGAGGATGAAGACCGGAGTGTCGGGCGCGGCCTCGTTCAGCTCCTCGAGGGTCGGCAGGCGTTTTTCGGCAAACTGGAATTCGCTCCAGCCTCCGACAACGCGCACCCACTGGGGCGCCGGCGTCCGGGCGGCCTGTTCCCGCAACATGCGCAGGCCGTCCGCCAGCGACGGCACGCCGTCCCAGCGGAGCTCGAGGTTGAAGTTCAATCCTCCGCGGATCACGTGCAGGTGCGAATCGTTCAGACCGGGGACGACCGTGCGCCCGCCGAGATCGACGACCTCCGTGTCGGGTCCGCGAAGCGCGAGGATTTCGCGATCCGGCCCGACGGCGAAGAACCGGCCGTCCTTGATCGCGACCGCTTCGGCAAACGAGCGCCGCTCGTCCTGGGTGGCGATCCGGCCGTTGTGCAGAATGAGTTGGGCAGTGGAGGGAGCTGTCATGGCGATGTTCTTTTTCGCGGCATAAGCCAGCCGCGCAGGATGCGGGTGAGGACCGGCATGATCGCCCACGTGAGCGCCGCCACGATGAGCCCGGTCACGACGATGTTGAGCAGGAGCGGATGCCACGCCGGCAGCAGCCGTGCGAAAAGACGCGGCAAAAGCGAGGTGAGCGGATACACGCCCGCGAAGGTGACGACGGCCATCTTCCAGCGCGGCGGCGGAGCCGCGGGCGAACGAAACCAGGCCTCCAGTCCGTGCAGCTGCCGGTACTCCGGTTCGCCGTCCGTCATCTGCACGGCCCGGCGCTCCCACTCCCGGAAAAGCGGCGAGGCGTAGAAGGCCTCGCGCTCCTCGTGATTTCGGAACGAGCGCAGGATTCCGTACTCGCGCGAATCCGAGCCCGGCAGCGGGACCAGCATGTGCGCGCCGATGACGGCGGAGTGCTCGAACGACGCGCGCAGAAACTCCCGAAGCGACCGTTCGAACTCGGCCTCGTAGCCCGGACGCACCCGGCGCGTGATGGCGATATGGACAGGCATGGAGTCGGGCCCGGCGCGAGCGAAACCAGCTCCGCGCGCGCCGGGTGAATTCCGATCAGTGGGAGGCCTTCTCCACGACCTGCGGAGATTTCGCGGACTGGGGCGCCTTGTGCACCATGGTGTAGGCGTATTCGACGCCCACGCCGTAGGCGCCGCCCTGTTGTTTCAGAATCCCCATGAGCGGATTGTAGTGGTCGCGCCGGGCCCAATCGCGCTGCCACTCGAGCAGCGCGGCGATGGTGGTCACCCGGACCGCGCCGGCCTGCACCATGCGCGAGAGCGCCGCTTCCTGCGCGGCCGGCGAGGTGGCGCCGCAGCAGTCCTCGACCACGTACACGTTGTAGCCCGCGCCGAGCATCTCGATCGTCGGCCAGGTCACGCAGACCTCCGTCCAGAGCCCGGTGATGATGACGTTCTTCCGGCCAGTGGCGGCGATCGCCTCGCGAAATCCGGGCGAGTCCCAGGAGTTCATCGACGTGCGCTCGACGACCTTCTGGCCGGGGAAAACGTCCAGGAGCTGCGGCCAGATGTAGCCGCTGAAAGACTCCGTCTCGACGGCGGTCAGCACGGCGGGCACGCCGTATTCCTTCGCCACTTTGGCGAGCAGGGTGACGTTGTTGATGAGCCCCGCGCGGTCGGCGTTGGCGACGCCGAACGTCATCTGAGGCTGGTGATCGATGAAAACGACGACGCTATCCTGCGCGGTGTAGAGTTGGTGATACGGAGACATGGGAGGTGAAAAAGGAAGGGAGAGTGCGGTTAGGCGGGTGGGCTCAGCTGGCGGCGAACGAGAGGAGATCGGCGTTGAGCTTGTCCTTGTGGGTGTCGGTCAGCCCGTGGGGAGCGCCGGCGTAGACAAGCAGCTTGGCGCCCTTGACCAGCTTCGCCGCGGCGCGGCCGGAGTTGTCGATCGGCACGACCTGGTCGTCGTCGCCGTGTATCACAAGTGTGGGTACGTCGAACTTCTTCAGATCCTCGGTGAAGTCCGTTTCCGAGAACGCCTTGATGCAGTCGTAGGTGTTCTTGTGCCCCGCCATCATGCCCTGCGCCCAGAAGAAGTCCGAAAGCCCCTGGGAGACCTTGGCGCCCGGGCGGTTGAACCCGTAGAACGGGCCGTTCGCCAGATCGCGGTAGAACTGCGAGCGATTCGCATGGGAGCCGGCGCGGATCTGGTCAAACACCTCGATCGGCACGCCGCCGGGATTGGCCGCGGTCTTCAGCATCAGCGGAGGCACGGACGACACCAGCACGGCCTTGGCGACCCGCTTCGTCCCGTGTCTTCCGATGTAGCGGGCGACTTCGCCGCCGCCGGTGGAAAAGCCGATCAGGATGACGTTCTTGAGATCGAGCGCCTCGATCACCGCTGCCAGATCGTCGGCGTACGTGTTCATCTCGTTGCCCTCCCACGTCTGCGTCGAGCGGCCGTGGCCGCGGCGGTCATGCGCGATGCAGCGGTAGCCGTTCTCCGCCAGGAAAAGCATCTGCGACTCCCAGCTGTCGGAGTTCAGGGGCCATCCGTGGCTGAAGACGATCGGCTGACCGGAGCCCCAGTCTTTGAAGAAAATCTGGGTTCCGTCTTGGGTCGTGATGAAGCGGTCTTGTTTTTTCATGGATGCGGGATCGTGAGTTCGAGGAGCGCTGGAAAGGGATTCGGCGGGACCGGCAAAGGCCGACGACAGCGGAAGCGCCGTGGCCGCAAGAAGGCCGGCGCTGCCGGCGAGAAACGCGCGCCGGGTGAAATCGAGAGGGGGCGTTGGGTGGTTCGTGCTCATGGAAATCGCGGGAGGAAACGGACCGGCTCGATCGCTAGCGGCGACGCGCCGAGGTTCTTGAAGCGGCGGCCGCGCACACCTGCTGCCCAGGCGAGCTCAGGTCATTTTCAGCAGCGGCGCGGGTCATGGTGCCGAGGTATACGCCGAACCCGGGGCGTTCTGAAAAAGAGCCCGGACGTTTTTTTCGGTCACCCGTTTTTCGGAAGCGACGGCTGCGCAACAGCCGGCCCGGAAACGCCCGCGGTTCGAGCAAAGCGCCTGCACCGCCGCAAAAACTCCAGGCGGAACCCGCTGGCCCGGCAGCAGATTACCCGAGCGCGCGCCCCACTCCGGGATAAACATCGCTCCGGCGCGGAATCCGGCGTATCAATTGCCCTCCGTCCATCTCGGACTCGTTGGAAATCTTCCCATTATGAGAAACGACTATCTGCAAAGCGCGCTCAAGGTCATCGACGACCCCACCATCCTCATCAACGTAGTCTCTCATCGCGTGAAGCAGCTGCGCCGCGGACATCGCGCACTGGTCGAGTCGCTGGAAAAACTCTCGGCCGAAGACATCGCCCTGCGCGAAATCGCCGAAGGAAAAATCACCTTTGAAGTCGCGACCATCGTCGAAGCGACCGCCACTCAGCGCGGTTCCGTGAGCTACGCGAGCGCGTCCTCCGCGCAGAAGCCTGCGGCGCACTCATGACCACGGCGCGCAAGAACGGCTCGAGCCAGCCGGACAACGGCCGGAACGGGACAGGGCTTTCGATGGATTTCGTCGGGCCGGACGGGAAGCTCTACCCTGCCATGCCGCCTCCGGACGAAAGCTACGCGCTGCGCCACGACGGACGCTTCTGGCACATTGCCTTTCCGATTCCCGACGAGCCCGAATGGCAACAGGTCTTTCGCGGTCCGCACCTTCCCGAAGCCGGGGATCGCGACCGCTGGGTCCGTTATCGTCCGTATCCACGAACTCCGGACCGCGCTCCGTGACGCGGCGGACCGCGCCGGCTCAGAACCGCACCGTCGCCGACACCGTGTAGCTCCGGGGTTGCTGGTAGACAAAACTCGTCGGCACGGTGACCCGGTCCGGTCTCGAGAGATCTCCCCCGGGCGGACGAAGCCCCGAGCCGGTGTAGATGAGAGTCCGGTCGTTCAGCAGATTGGCGACGCTCAGGCTCACTTCCATCGAGCACCGCTTCGACAGCCGGCGCTGGTACGCGACCGAGGCGAACACGGTGTAATACGACCTGCGATACACCGGGATCGTCGAATCCACGGAGGGATCATCGATCGCCGACGCCGGGTTTTGCGGATCGGCCGCAGTATCGGCCCCGCGATTCCCGATCACGCGCCGGCCAAGCATCTGGATGCCTGCGCCCACACGGAAGCCGTCGAGCCATCCTTCGCGACGGAAGGCGTAGTCGGTGTAGAGATTTGCGGTCCACTGCGGCAGGGCCGTCGCGACCACCGCCTGCGGGTCGTTGGCCTTCTTGAAGGCCTGGATTGCGTTCCAGGCCGCCGCGGCCGCGGAGACATCCGGCGAGCGGCGGTCCGCCGGAATCTCGGCGTCCACGGATGCGACGCCGCCGGAATCGATCAGCGCTCCGGCATCGAGGACAATCTGCCGCAGGGCGGACTCGTTCGCCCGCAGATAAGCCCACTCGTCCCTCGCGTTGCGGAGGGTGCGCACCTGCGGCCACGATGCGTTGCCGGTCAGGCGCCACCGCTCCGTGAGGTTCGCGGTCAGCTCGATCTCGCCGCCGCGCGCGACGCGGTCGCGGAAGTCGAAGGTGGGCGAAGAAATCAGGGGCAGACCACGCGCGTTCACTCCGGCCGGCGAGAGATCGCCGACGGCGTTGGCGGAAGCGATGTCGGCGTACTTTCGCGTCGAGCCGGTGGAGTCGAACGACACACCCGCCTGGCGCCCGTCGTAACGACCCACGGTCAGGTTGATGCGACCCTCTGCGAACGCGAAACGCACGCCCGCATCCCACCCGCGGCTGAGCGACGGCGGCAGCGCGGCACCGGTAAGCGTCACGCCCGACACAGGCGGGACGAACGACTTTGCGTAATTGTAGAACAGACCGGCCCAGTTCCTCAGCCGATACACGCCGCCGTAGCTCGCGGTGGTGACGAGGAATCTCGACCGCGGCGCCGAAAAGTCGTCCTGAAACCGGTCTCCGGCGTATTGCGCCAGGGGCACGCCGTTGACCCGCGGCCGGGCCAGGGCCGGCTGCGCCGGGCCCAGCGCCGCACCGGATGCGTCTTTCGGGACATAGATCAGGCGATAGTAGTCGTCGGGCGCCGCCGGGCGGAAGGGAAGCGTGTCGCCGGACCAATCCGCCGGGAAATCGTGGGCCACCGCGGCGGGACTGCCGTTGAGCGTGTAGGTGTAGGCCTGGTACACATCCCGCCGCAGCCCACCCATCAGAGAAAGCCGGCCGTCCAGCAGCGACGCCGCCAAACTGGCCTGGGCGTAGACGAAGCGGTTGTCGGACATCCGCTGATTCCCCGGCCGGGCGATGTCGAGGATCCTCTGCACCGCGACCGTGCCGGAGGAGCCCGCAACCGGGTCCACATAACGCACGCTTCGCGGAATGGAGAACGGCTTTCTCGGATCGCTCCAGTAGTAGCGGTACAGATACGTGTCGGCCGTCGGCCGGCGGCGCACGTCGGGATTCAACGCCAGCACCTCCGTCCACTGGGTCGTGTAGGATTTCACCACCCGCCCGCCGGCCACCACGTTGGTCCGCACGTCGCCCCACCGGTTGCCCTCGAAGACCAGCGCGGCGGCGAGTCTCCCCTCCCCGATCCGGTCGTCGAAATGGGTATGGTCGCTCGGAGCCTCGCCGTAGACCTGGCGGAAACCGGGATTGGGACGCCCGTCGGGAAGCGTTTGGTTCACGTCGACGCGCGCTTCGGCCAATCCCGCGGCCTCGATGTATTCGGAAAGATGATCCACCCGGGCATAGTTGACCGCAGCCTCCAGGAAGAAGCGGTCGCCCTCCCGGTGTTCGAGAAACACGGCCGCGTCCTGGAACCGGTACGTCAGGTTCGGCGCATCGGGCGCGATGACGGTGGTTCGGCCGGGCACGAAAAAGTCCGACCCCGTCTCGGCCAATCCGAAGAGCCGCCGCGAATCGTACACGCTGCCGACGATCGCGCCGCCGTTGACGCCCAGGTTCGCCGCGCTCGCCGGCGTCACTCCGCCAACCGGCACTCGTGAGTTCGCGGCGCCGCCAAGCGTGGTCCAGGTGTTGGCCCAGTTGAGCAGGGTCCCGCCGTCGCTGCCGGGAATAAACACGCGGTAGGGCGCGGAGCTGGATCCGTTTCGCGCGAGTCCCTTTCGATCTGCGTCGACGATCGACGCCGTGGTCGCCGCCACGACAGTGCGGCCGTCCCAGCCCGAGACGCGGTCGAGCACGGAGTCGACGCCGATCAGCAGTTCCTGCCGGTAGTATTCGTATTCGACGCGGACCTGGGTGCGCGGTGCGAGCGCCCAGGTCATCGCGACATGCACACCGCGGCGGTTGTCGAAGGTCAGGTCGCGCCAGCCGTCGGCCTCCTGGCCGAGGAGATTCAGCCGCAGCGCGGCTTCTTTCCCCAACGGTCGATTGACGTCGAGGGTCGCGCGGCGGCGATTCCACGAGCCCGTGGTCAACTCCGCGCGCGTGAAATCCCGGTCGAGGCGCGCGGTTTTTGTCATTCCGCTCACGGTGCCGCCGAGACCGCCGGTTCCGATCAGGAGCGCGTTCGGCCCCCGGGCGAAATCGATCCTCTCCTGCGCGTAGGTATCCGCATTCGTTCCGAGCAGGAAAAAGTTCCGGAGCGGCGCGTTGGTCTGAATCCCGCGCGACACGATGCTGGAGCCTCCCTCGAAATTGAAGAACTTGTAGTTCTGCGTACTGGTTTGCGGCGCGTAGGCGCCGACTGACCACGCCAGGGCCGACTCGATATCCGTCAGGTGCAGGGCCTCGATGAAGTCGTGGGTCACGACGGAATATGCGAGGGGCGTCACGGCCAGGGGCGTGGCCATGCGAGTACCCGAAAGCAGTTCCGCGGGGACAAAACCGTCGTCTTTGTCGGCTTCGACACGGAAAGGCGAAAGCGTTTCGGTCCCGCTCGCCTCGGTGTCCGGCCCCGCGTCCGCGCACCAGCCCCGGGCAACCGACAGCCAGATCGCCGCCAGCATGCCCAAGCCCGAGGAGCTTCGCCGCCTGGCGCAAGCGGCGGACGGACGGGAGCGCAGAAGGGGAGCGGGCATGTAGGTCGTGGACAGAAAAGGCGAAGCGCCCCGGAACCGGGCGCACACCCCTATTCATCCGCCCGCTGGCGGCAACGAGCGGGCGACGATTCGCGAGCGGTTTTCCACGGCGCGCACCCGGCTCGCACGTTCTCGGATCCGGGCAGCGCTGCGCCCAGGCGAGCCGCCGAGATTCTTTTTTCACGTTTTGCGATTCCGACGTAATGGAGCGTATGTGGCCTCCCACTTCGCCTTGGCCGACGACGAATCCATGGCCTTTCTGCCGGACCTGACCTTCCCTCCGCCCGCGGCCCAGCGAGACGGAGAGGGAAACGCGTCCGCGCGGCCGCATGGTTCGGGAGAGGGCACGGACGGCGCCGCAACACTGGAGCGGATACGCGAGTTCGAAACGGCCGGACGGCGCATGCGCGCGGTGCAAGACGAGGCGTCCGCGGATCTTTACTTCCGTCAGGGACTGGACTTGGGACTGGCCGCGATCGATGGCCAGCCCCGCTCAACGGAAAACAGCCCGGAGCTGCGCCTGCTCGTGGTTCGCTGCGCCGTGGAATGCGGCGAGGCGGAACTGGCCCGCGCCCTGGCTCAACAGGCGAACGACGACGCTCCCTTCGCCGGGTCGGAGGAATGGAAAACGCTGGGCGACCTGGGCCGATGGCCGGACCGCTGGCTCGTTGCCGCCATCCGGCGCGCCCCTCCCGACCAACCGGCTCTGGACGAACTCGCGCAACGGCATTGGCGGACGCTGTTCGGCCGGTGCCAGATGCTGACGCTGAATCGCGAAGCGGCCGCCGATCTGGCGCAGGACGCCTGGTGCAAGGTGCTCAAAGCCCATCGCGCGCTGAAGCCCGGGGGCAATTTCCCGGCCTACATCACCACCGTCGCGACCAATCTCTGGAGAGACGGAAACCGCGGACAGCGGCGGGCCGGTGCGCTCGGCGCGCCGCGACTCGCGTCGCTGGACGACGAACTTCCGACCGACACGGGCGACAGCGTGAGCCTCGGCGAGGTCATTCCTGATCTGGCTTCGCTGGAGGGCGAGGAGCGGAAACATCTCATGCAGGACATCGATCACGCGCTCGGCCAGCTCCCGTCCCTGCTGCGAGACGTGCTGATCTCGCGCTTTCTCGACGGGGAATCGTGCGCCCAAATCGCCCGGCGCGTCGGCCGGACGGAGCAGTCCGTCAGCGGCTGGGTGCGCCGCGCGCTGCAGGATTTGAAAACCCAGCTCCAAGGCTCCCGCTCTGACAAACGGGAGAAATCACCGTGAACCAGGAAATCTCCATCGAAGCACTGCTCAAGTGGCGGCTCGACGCCGCGGAACACGAGGCTCCGCCGCCACCCCGAGCGTCCCGGCTCCTGGAGCTCTCCCGCCCTTGGTGGGAGCGCACTCCGGAGCTGTTTCAAGGGCTCGTCCAGCGGCTCGCGCTCCGGCCTTCCCAGCTCGCGCACGCGATGGCCCGGGCGCCGGGCGGAGCCGGTGTGCCGGTGCCGTCCGTCGTGCACGACGGTACGTCCCCGCTGGATACGACGAGCGAGGTGCTCTACGTCGCGGTGAAGGGCCCGCGCCTCCGCCTGCGTTTCAAGGTCGAGTCCGCCCCCCTCTCTCCGCCCGCCTTCTGGGAGGTCACCTTTGTCGACCCGGAGACGTCGAAGCCGCTGCTCTCCGGGACCGCGGCGCATTCCGCGGGGGACGAATACCGGCTGGAGGAGGAGCTTCCGCCCGAGGTTCTCCCCGCGTGGTCCCGACTCCGCGTCACGGACCGCATGCCGTTTCGCTTCATCCTTCGCCCCGCCGCCGGACCGGCTGCGTAGCCGGAGGTCCGCCGTATGGTATTCCTGTGGTTCTGGAGCTTCTGGCATTGGAGCATGGAAAGCTTTCGCCAGGGGGCCGTTCTGCGCGGTCCGCTCGACGGCGTCGCCGGAAACTGGGACGAGTGGTACCACCACGAGGCCTCGGCCGACGAGCGTCAGGCCGTCGAACACGCCGGCGCATCGGAGGCGGCGCAGGAGGAATTCGTGGAATGGATACTCTGCACCTGGTCGTCCGAAGCGAACCTGAAGGGAAACCAGGACGCCGCGCGGCACGTTCTTCAGCAGCTCGCGCTGCTCCCGCCGTTTGCCTCCTGGCCCGCCATGCGGCGGGTTCGTGAGCGAGCGCGCGACGGAGCGATATCCGCCGTTGTCCTGGCGGATCCCCACACCGGTCAGGATACGGATGTTCGCCCGGTCACGGCACGATTGCTGCCGCAATGGACGGACAAGACGTCCTCCGCCGTGCAGACCGAGGGCTTTGAAGCCGACGCCGCGGACGTCGAGGTGCCCCGGGCGGCGGCGGCGAGCGTGCTCGCCGGCTCGGGCTTCGCTTACCTGAGTCTGCTCTGGCTGGCGGCAGGGCGGCGTTCCCATCCCGCAGCCGCCCGCTATTTGCTTCGCGCGGGCTGGCTCGGTATCGGCGGCCTTGTCGCCTGGATGCTCTGGGGTCCCGATCCCGGAGCGCAACTGCGATGGTTCGCCCTGTCGCTCCTCCTGCTCTGGCTCGCCGTGGCGGGCTTCTCTCTGGCGCTGCTGGTGCGGGAGATCTCCCGCGCCCGTCGGATCGGAAAGACGTGGGCCGGCCGGCTGAAAGACGATCTCCTGCTGCTCCAAATGCCAGGCCGCCTTCGGGTCAAGGGAGGCTCGGCCGGACTGGCCTTCTGCCTCGCCGCGATCGGCGCCGCGGCGCGGGCCTACCCCGCCGGCCTTTCCCGCTCCTGGATCTGGCGAAACCTCCAAGACAGGATGACCGCCGACGGCGCCACGTGGGCGGCAACCGGCGTGATCACGTCCGACGGCTTCCTCCAACCCGTCGCGCTCGAACCGAAGATCCAGGCCTGCGTAGCCCATTCCTCCATACAACGGCTGATCACGCCCCGGCAGCGTGCCGCCTCCCGCGCGCCCGAAGCCGATCCGAGGCCGATTCCGCCCGAGATCGTCCGTCTCCGGCCGGCGCCCCAGCCCGAACTCCGGCGCGCGCCAGCCGTCGGTTACGCGGCCGAAGCCTCCTCGCTCCGGATCCGCCGCTGCCGGCACGTGGCGGAGGCGGTGTTTTCAATTGGCGGGTTCGCCAGCTGGGCGCAGGTCGCGACCAACGTCGTCGCCCTCGCGCTCTCGGCCTCGGTGATCGCGGCGCTTCCGGACCTCCGCTACATTATCGTCCCGCCCGCTGCGCCCGCGGTCGTGCCGCCGTCATCGCCTTCGCCGTACTTTCTCTGGGTGAGCCTGGATACGCCGCATCCCGAATATTTCCAGGTCGTGCTCGAATCACCCATATGGGCAAACCGGCGCGCGAACGTCGCCGAACGCAACGGCGCTCCCGCCTCCGTTCGCGCCGAGATCCGCCTGACCCGCGTCGAAAAATCCGAACGGGTGCTCGACCAGGGCACCGTCTACATCGAGCGCCGCCCCCGGTTTCTCTCGCGCAGCTATGCGCCGGGCGAACGCGTGGGCCGCTATTCGTTTTCTTACCTCAGCCGCCTGCCTGATGAATAGGATCCCGCTTCCGACGCTGACTCCCCTCCCGATCTTTCGCGTGCTCGCCTGCCTCGCGGCGGGCATTCCGGCCTTGTTTTCCTCCGGGTGCGGACGGCCCGGCGTGCGCGCCGAGCTCCACGTTTTCCAGCCGAAACGCGAGGAGCCCGCGCGCCTCGAGATCCAGGCGGAGGTCGCCGGCGCGCAGTCGAATCTGTACTATATCTGGTTCGCCGATACCGGACGCTGCGAACCGCAGGAGTCCACCGAGCCCAGGACGACGTTCCAGTTTGCCGACGGAGCCACCCAGGACTGGGTCACGGTCGAGATCTGGCAGCGCGGAAAACGCGTCGCGCAAAGCCGCACCGACGTGCGCCGAGCCACCGGAGGCGCGGAACAGCCGTCGACCAGCGAACAAGAGCTGACCATCGAAATCACCGATCTGCCCTTCGCCGAACCCGGTGGACCGAACACGCGGACCAACATCGCCGGGAAGGTGCACGGCGTCCTGCGGCCCGACTACCGCGTCGTGGTTTACGCCCGCGACGACGGAGTCTGGTATATCCAGCCGACGTCCCGCGCCGCTCACGCGATCGGGCCCGACCACACGTGGTCGACCTGGACCCATACCGGCTCCGCTTACGCCGCGATTGTCGTGCACGCAGGTTACCCCGCGCTGCGCACGGCCGACCGCATTCCTTACGTCGGGGGCGATGTCCTGGCGCGCGTGGTGTGCGACGGCAGGCCGAAGTGATCCCGCGGACCGATCGACGCTACATCGGCGCCGACGAACTCCGCGAGGGCGCCGTCGCGGCCAGCCCGTCGGCACGACCGGCGAGGTGCGCTCTGAACCAGGTGCGAATCTCCGGCGCGAGCTTGCCCACCTCCAGCGGGAGCGAGACGTGATTCTCGCCGGGCACCACGAACAGCCGGCTGCCCGCGGCAGCTAGGCGGAGAAGCCGGCGGCTGTGCTCGGGCGAAAGCCACCCGTCGGCGGCGCCGTGGATGAAGAGAATGGGGTAATGGATTTCGGATACGCTCCGCACCGTGTCCGCGTCGCTCCAGTTGAAAAGCGCCCGCCGCGCCCCGACCGATAGAGCTTCCTGAAACAGTCCGTCGCTGATCCGCGAAGCCACGCCGGGAAACGCGGCTCGGGCGAGCTCAGGAATCGCGTCGCGCGCCGAAGCGAACGGCTCGAGCGCCACCACCGCCCGCACGCGCGGATCCTGCGCCGCAAAGTCGAGCCCGACCGAGGCACCGTACGAGACCCCGAGCACACCGACGGGAAGGTTGTCCCACCGCGACCGGCTTTCGATCGCGTCCAGAACCTTCTCGAGATCTTTCTTCTCGAGCGCTCCAAAGCCGACCCACCGCCCGGTCGAGGCGCCATGGCCGCGGAGATCCACGGTCGCCACGCGATAGCCCGACGACGCAAATTCGAACGCCCACGGCAGCATCTGCTCTTTGCAGAGACCGAACCCGTGCAGCATCAGGATCAGTCCGCGCGGAGGCCGGTTGTCCCGCGTGAAGTCCAGCCGGATCGGGCCGTCCGCCCAGACGCGGCCGCCGTCGATCTTGGGATGCCAGGAAAACTCGTACTCGCCCCGTTCGACGATCGCCACCTGGAGAATGGCAGAGGAGACGGGCACCTCGAAGACGTCGGCGTACGCGCGCTTCGCCACGTCCTGCACCGCCTGGCTGCACTCGAAGCCCTGCTTCGGCCGGCTGTTTGGCGCGGAGAATATCTGCCGCGCGACCAGCTCCGCACCGGGATTGCACCCCGACGCGAGGATCGCGACGACCAACAAAAAACCGGAGAGTACCGACGACTCCGACATGGAGACACTCTGTATCGGCCATCTGGCGACAAACCATAGCTGCCAGCCGCGTATTCCCGCCCGCAGCCAGATCCCCGCCGGCCGCAATTGCCGCCCGCCTGCCACCGCGAATTCCGTATTGCTGGGAAAGCAGACAGCCATAAACCTCCGCTGCACCCGACCCCGCTTCAGAGTCCCCACCCATGAAAACCCTCCGTCTCCTCCCCCTGGCCGTGCTCCCGCTCTCGCTTGCGGCCGTTTGTTTCTCCGCCTGCTCGAAGTCCCGTTCTCCGGCCTCGTCCGAGGCCACGGCTCCCGCGGAAAAAGCGGCGGCTGCCCGGCATCCGCTGAAGGGCGTCATCGTCGACGTGCTGCCGGACCGCTCCGCGCTCAAGGTGAAGCACGAGGCGATCCCGGGCTACATGGTCGCCATGACCATGGCGTTCAAAGTGGACGCCGCGACCCTGAAGGCCGCCGCCAAGGGACAGGCGATCACGGCCACCCTCGTCGAACGCGACGACGGACTCTGGCTCGAGGACGTGCAGCCCGTCCGCTGATTTTCCCATGTCTACGTCACGACTGCTGGCCATCAGCCTTCTCTCAGCGTTCGGTCTGCTCACCGGATGCTCCAAATCTGCCGAAAGCCCGCGGGCTTCGGCTGCGCCCAGCGCGCCCACGGCCGACCTTGCCAACGGCAAGGCGGTGTTCGAACGGGTGTGCGCCGCGTGCCACCAACCGACGGGCCTCGGACTCCCGGGGACATTTCCTCCGCTCGCCGGATCGGAGATTCTCACGCGCGGAGACGGCAGCACCGTCGTGCGCATCGTCCTGCACGGACTTCAGGGCCCGATCACCGTCGGCGGCAACACGTTCAACAGCGTCATGCCGCCACAGGGCCCGATGCTGAAGGACAACGAAATCTCCGACGCCATCAGTTACGCCCGCAGTTCCTGGGGCAATCGCGCCTCCGCCGTATCCGAAGCGACGGTACGCACGCTCCGCGCCACGGTGAAACGCGACGGGATGTGGACCTGGCCCGAACTCGACAAGGAGACCGGCGGAAAATGAGTCGGAGGCCGGATTTCTGACGTCGGGCCGACGGAGGTCGAAGGACCGCTTCCAAGTTCGCCGCCACCGGATCCTCCGGTTGGCGGCGAATCTGTTTTCAGGACGTTCGCCTCGGTCTTCTCACGCGGCGGAAACGTCATGCCACCCGCAAGCGCTCAGAGAGCACCCTGCGGTCCGACCTCCGTCCTCTCCCCGGAACGCCGCCTACGTCAGCGACGGCTCGGGTGTTTTCCGTTTTCTGGATTTCGTCTTCGGGACCGGCGGCCGCACATCGTCCTGACGGGAGGAACTCGTTTCCCCCGCCGCACTCGCGACGGAGCCATAGCGCCTATCCAGGGGAAACGGCCGCACCCGATGCCGCAGGGCCAGGCGCGCCTTCCACCAGCCGGCGTAGTCGCGCATCGCGAGGGCTTCGTTTTCGTCCGTCTTGGCCTGCGCTCCGACCTCGAGGTACACCTCCAGATTGGCGAGATCGGGCTGAGGCAGCGTGCCTTCTTCGCAGCGCCGCCACATCTGCCGATACCGTTCTTCGAGTTCGCGGACCAACCGCGGCATGTCGAAGAGCGTGCACGTCTCGCGCTGGCTGCGCAGTTTGTCGCGCACGGGGAGGAGCGCAGCCCGGTCCTGGCCGAAGGCGATCGCCCGATCCACGTATTCCTTGGCCGACAGGCAGACCATTTCGGGAAGCCCGGCGGAGCGCACCAGGCTTCCGCAGACCCGCGAGGCGAACGATCTGCCGGAGAGCGTGAGCACCGGCAGCCCCATCCAAAGCGCGTCCGACGCGGTCGTGTGGGCGCCGTACGGCGATGTGTCCAGGAAGAGATCCGCCAGCGTGTAACGGCAGAGGTGATACGGGTTGGCCAGCTTGTCCGCGAACACGAGCCGCTCCGCCGCGACGCCCTGCCGGACGGCGTGGGCGCGCAGCCGCTCGTTCGTCTGCCCGGTGCTGCCGAGGAGCCAGAGCACGCTGCCCGGAACGGCTTTGAGGATCGTCATCCACCGGTCGAACGCGAAACGGTGGATCTTGTGCGCGCCGTTGAAGCAGCAATAGACCATCGCGTTCTCCGGCAGGCCGCAGTCGCGGCGCGCGAGCGGCCGCGGCGACACCGCGCGCTTCCGGTTGTTCGGCTGGTAGCACGGCAACCGCATCACCTCCTCCGAGTAAAAGATCTCGTACCCCGGCGGCACAATCCACTCGTCCGCCAGGAGAAAATGATGGTACGGACTGGCCATCGTTCCGGGGAAGCCGAGCCAGTTCACGATCACCGGCGCGGGCCGCAGGGCCACGAGCTTCAACCGCGCCTCGCGGGTGTAGCCGTTGAGATCGACCAGTATCTGGATGCCGTCGTCGACCATGCGTTTCGCCACCGTGGCGTCGTCGAGCTCCGTGATCGAGAGCCAGTGGTCGGCCGAGTTGCGGAAACCGGTGTGCAGCGGATCCTTCGCCGCCGGGCCGCAATAGTAGACGAAAACCTCGACCTTGCTCCGGTCGTGCAGGCCGAAAACCTCGGCCATGAGATAGCCGACGGCGTGCTCGCGCAGGTCGGACGAGAGATAGCCGATCCGCAGTCGCCCGCCGTTTCCGCGAGCGCGCGGCCAGGCGAAAAACGGATTCGGCGGACTGCCGACGTCGAGCCGGTTGTACTGCGCGGCAAGCGCGAGGTGCAGCATCGGGTCGTCGGTTTGCGCGGCGATCGACAGCGGCGACATGCCCTGCATCAGCGTTTCATGGTTCACCCGCTCCCACGGTTCGACGATGGGCCATTTGCACTGGCGCTGTCGCAGTGCGACGTAGTGCTGCGCCACTTCGCGCTGATGCGGATCCAACTCCAGGCTCTGCTTGAGCATCGCTTCGGCCACTTCGTCCTGATTCGCCGCCTCCAGCGTCCGTGCGCTCTGGTTCAACGCCGTCGTCTTGTACGTGATCGCGTTTCCCGTCACCGGCGCGAGTTTTGCCAGGGCCGTCGACCACTGCACCACGGCCAGGTTCGGGCTTCCCTGCCGCTCGTAAACCCGGCCGAGATTGATGTGCGCCGGCATGAATTCCGGATTCAGCTTCAGCGCGCGTTCCAGGCATTCGCGCGCCGCGGCGAGTTTGCCCGAGTCCGTCAAGACCACGGCATGGTTGAACAGCACCGCGTAAAGGAGCGGATGATCGTGGTTGTGCTCGATCCACTTGCCGTACAGCACCTCCACCGAGCCGGGTTGGCCGCTCTGCTTCAGCGTCTCGGCCGTGCGGATGAGGTCGGTCACGCTGAGGGAACGCGCCATCGACTGGATCAAGGCGGAAGCGAGGAGTTCGGAGGGCATTTTCGGAAAGTGGAAAACGTGGCTCGTGCTTCGGCGACGTGTCGCCGCTCTTCAGATACGGGTCTTGCCCGACCGGGGTCGCTCAGGCCATGGCCTCGTTGAGCGCCGCGATCTGCGCCGGCGTCAGGCTGGCGAGCTGGGTGGACGTAAACGCGCTCGCCTGCGTCGGTTTCAACGACTCGAGTTCCGTCGTCGTGAGCGCGGCCAGCGCGGTGGTCGACAGCGCGCCGATCGTCGTCGTGGTGATCTCGCTGAGCTGCGTCGGCGTGAGGGAACCGAGCTGGGCGGCGGTGAGCGATCCCAGCTGCGTTGCGGAAAGAGCGGCAATCTGCGACGCGCCGAGCACCCCGAATTGCGTGGCCGGCATGTGCGCGAGCTGCGTGCCGGTGAGGCTCGAAACCTGGGTGGCGGTGAGCCAGCCCACCTGCGTCGTCGACCAGGCGTCCAATTGCCCGAGCGAGAGCGAACGCAGCTGCATCCGCGAAAGTCCGCCGATCTGAGCGGACGACAACGCCGCGACCTGCGTGGTGGCAAGATCCTCGATCTGCGAGGGCGAAAGGGCGTTGACCTCCGTCGCGGTCAGCCCCGCGAGTTGAGTGAGGGTCATGGCCCGCAACTCCGTCTCGGTCAGTCCCTGCACGCCCGTGGCGGACAGCAGGCCCAGCTGCGTTGGCGTGAGCACCGCAAACTGCGCCGGAGTCAGCGCGCCGACCTGGGCCGCGGTCAGGCCGCGGAACTCCGTCGAGGTGAGGAGCGAAATCTGCGCGGTGGTCAGCGAAGCGATCTGGGAGGTGGAAAGACCCGCGATGCCGGAAGCGGAGAGGCTGACGAACTGGGTCGTGCTCAGGGCGGAGAACTGAGTCGGCGTCAGCCCGGCTACCGCGCTGGAGGAAAGCGCCGACATCTGCGTGCTGCCGAGAGCGCGCAGCTGGCTCGTCGACAGGGATGCGACCTGCGCCGCCGTCAGGCCCGAGGCGCCCGCGGCCGACAACGCGGCGAGCTGGGTCGCGCTCAGGGCCGAGAGTTGCGCCGTCGTCAGCGCCCCCACCCCGGTGGAAAGCAATCCTCCGATTTCGGTCGTCGTGAGGCAGGACAGCTGGGTCGCGGTCAACCAGCCGAGCTGGGCGGTGGTGAGCGCACCCATCTGCGTCGAGGAGAGCGCCGAAAGCTGACGCGTCGTCAGAGCGGCCATCTCGGCCGAGGTCAGGCCGGCGACGCCGGTGACGGAGAAGCCGGAGAGCTGCGTCGCGGTCAGTTTCGCGAGTTGGGCCGTGGAGAAGGATGCGACCTGGTCCGCGCGCAAACCGCCGAGCGCCGCGGCGCTGAGGCCGGCCAGCTGCGTCGTCGTCAGCGCACCGATTTCGGTCGTCGTGAGTGCCTGGATACCCGTGCTCGTCAAGCCATGCAGCTGCGTGCTCGAGAGCGCCGCAAGCTGCGCCGTGGTGAGAGCCTGCACCTGCGCCGCGGTCAACCCGCCCACCTGCGTCGAGGCCAGCGCGGCGAACTGGGTCGTCGGCAGCGACGCCAGCTGAGTCGCGCTCAAGCCGGCGATGGCCGAGGTCGACAGCGCGGCAAACTGCGCCGCGGTCAGGGCCGACAACTGCGCGGTGGAGAAACCGGCGACCTGCGTCGAGGTGAGTCCCCGGATCTCCGTGGTCGTCAGCACCCCGAGCTGGGCCGGCGAGAAGGCGTCGAGTTGCGCGTCCGTCAGGCTGCCAAACTGCGCGGGAGTCAGCGCCGCCAGCTGCCGCGTGCTGAGCGCCGCGATCTCCGCCGGCGTCAGGCCGCTGATCGCCGTGGTGCTCAACGCGGCGATGAACGTGGTGCTCAGCGCGTTCAGCTGGGTCGGACTCATCGCCCCGATCTGTTCCGCGGTGAGTCCGGCGATTCCCGTCGCAACCAGCGCCGCAAACTGGGTGGTCGCGAGCGCCTGGATTTGCGCCGTGGTTAGGGCGCCCACGCCGGTGCTCGAGAGCCCCCGGAGCTGCGTGCTCGAGAGCAAAGCGACCTGCGCCGCCGAGAGGTCCGACACCTGGGTTGCCGTGAGGGCCGTCATTTCCGTCGCGGTCAGGGCCTTGAACTGCGCCGTCGACAGGGCGCCGAGCTGCGTGGCGGTCAGGCTCGAAATCGCCACCGACGAAAACGCGGCGATCTGCGTCGGAGTGAAGGCGCCGAGCTGCGTGGAAGTGAGCGCCGATGCCTGCGTATCCTGCAGGCCGGCCAGCTCCGTGGCGGTCAACAAGCCGAGCTGCGTCGTGCTCAACGCCTGGAGTTGCTCCGTGGCGAGCGCTCCGAATTGCGCCGAGGTCAGGGCCGCCAGCTGGCGGTTCGAAAGTCCGGCCAGCTGCGTCTCGGTCAGGCCGGCGATCCCGGTCGTGCTGAGGCTCGCAATCTGCGCGGTGCTCAGCGCCGACAACTGCGCGGCGGTGAGGGCGCCGACGGCGGTGGTCTCCAGCGCCGCCAGCTCCGTGGCCGTGAGCGCGCCTAGTTGCGCGGAACTCAAGGCGCCCACCTGGGCGACACTCAGAGCGGCCACCTGGGTTGCGGAGAGGCTTCGGATCTGCGTCGTGCCGAAAGCGGCGATCTGCCCGGGCGAGAGGGCTTCGAACTGCTCGAGGCTCAGGCTCCCGATCTGCGCGGGAGTCAGCGCGGCGATTTGCGTCGATGCGAGGGCGGCAATGCGCGTGGTCGAGAAGCCGGCGATGCCGACCACCGACAGTCCGGCGAGCTGGGTGGTGGAAAGCGCCGCCAGCTGCGTGTCCGCGAGCGCCTCGACCTGCGTCTCCGTCATCCCGCCGATCTGCGTCGCGGAGAGAGCGGCAAGCTGCGCAGCGGTGAGCGAGCCGATCTGCGTCTCCGTCAAGCGTCCGAGCTGCGTGTACGTGATCCCGGCCAGCTGCGTCGTGGTCAGCGCGGCGATATCAGGCGCGCTGAGTCCGCCGATCGCGTCCGACGAAAGTGCGGCGAGCTGCTTGGCGGAAAGAACACCGACCTGGCCGGTGCTCAACGCCCCCAGTTGCGTATCCACCAAGCTCGCCAACTGCCCGCCGGTGAGGGCCGCCAGCTGTGTCGTCGAGAGTGACGAGATTCCCGTCTCGTCGAGGCCGTCGAGCGCCGTGGTGGAAAGCGCCGCGATCTGTTTGCCCGAGAGCGCGGCCAGCTGGCCCTGGGTGAACTTCGAAAGCTGCGCGTCGGAGAACCCGCCGATCTCCGTGGTGGTCAGGGCCGATATCTGCGTCGAGGTCAGCGCGGCGACCTGCTCGGCGGCAAGCGAGCCGATCTGCGCGGCGGTCAACGAAGCGATCTGCCGGGTGGAAAACGCGGCCAGCCGCTGCGGCGTCAGGCCCGCGAGGGCGTCGGCGGAAAGCGCCGCCAGCTGAGTGCTCGAAAGCACGCCCAGCTGCGTAGTCGCAAGCGACGCCACCTGGGCGGAGCTGAGTCCGTTGATCTCGGTCGAGGTCAGCGAACCGAACTGGGTCCCGCTGAGCGCGGAAAGCTGCGACGCGGAGAGTTCGCCAATCTGGCTGGCGGTGAAGCCGCGAAGCTGGGTCGTGGTCATCCCGGCGAGCTGCGCGCCGGTGAGCCCCGCCAGCTGACTCGCGCTCAGCCCTCGGAGCGACGTGGCGCTCAGGGCGCGAGTCTGGGTCGAGGAGAGAGCGGCCAGCATGGTGGGCGAAAAACCGGCGATGGCCGTGGCCGAAAGGGCCGCCAGCTGCGTGGCTGAGAGGGCGGCGACTTGCGCGGCGGAGAGCGCGGAAAGCTGCGTATCCACCATTCCACTCACCTCCGCGGAGGTGAGCACGGAGAGCTGCGCGGCGCTGAGAGCGGCCACCTGCGACGTCGAAAGCGCCCCGAATTGCGAGGCGGTGAACGCCGCCAGCTGCGTGGTCGACAACGCGGCCATCTCGGCCGCCGTGAGGCCGCCGAGCGCCGAGGTTGAAAGCGACACCAGCTGCGTTTTGTTCAGCACTCCGAGCTGCGCCGCGGACAGCGCGGAAACGTCCTCCGCCGAGAGTCCCGCGAGCTGGCGCGCGGTGAGCGCCGCCACCTGACGGGTCGAAAGCCCGGAAATCTGCGTGCTCGAGAGCGCATCGATCTGCGTGCCGGTGAAGCCCTGAACCTGGCTCGAACTCAACGCCGCCAGCTGGGCAGGGCTGAGGATACCGAGCGCGGCGGCGGGCAGCGCGCCCAACTGCGTCGGCGTGAGCGCGGCAAACTGCGTCGGAAGCAACCCGGCGAGCTGCGTCTCGGTGAGGCTGCCGAGGCTGGAAGATGCAAGCGAAGCGAGTTGGGTGTTGCTCAGGGCAGCGAGCTGCGCCGGGGAGAGTCCGCCGATCGCGGTGCCGGAGAGGCCTTTCAGTTGTGTCGACGTCAGGCTGCTCATCTGCGCCGTCGAAAGCAGCGCCAGCTGGGCGGCCGAGAGGCCGGCGAGTTCGGCCGGCGTCAGCGCGCGCAACTGCGTACTCGTCAGCGAAGAAATCTGCGTCTCGGTCAGGCCGCCGACGGCCGTGCTGGACAGCGCCGCCCACTGCGTCGTCGTCAGGGCGGCAAACTGGCTCGGCGAGAGCCCGGCGAGCGCCGTGCCGGTGAGGCCCTTGAGCTGCGTCGGCCCGAGCGCCGCCAGTTGGGTCGAATTCAAAACCGCCCATTGCGTGTCGGCCAACGCTCCGACCGCTCCGCTCGATAGTCCTTTGATCTGGGTGGAGCTGAGCGCCGCCAGCTGCGTCGTGGACATTCCCGCGATGGCATCGGTGGTGAGCGCGGCCAGCTGCGTCGACGTCAGCGCGGCAAGCGAGGTCACCGTCAGTTCGCCGAGATCGGTGCTCGTCAGCCCGGCCAGCTGCGCGCCTGTGAGCGCCGCCAGCTGCCGCGTTCCGAGGCTGGCGATCTGCGTCGCCGAGAGTTCGCTCACCGCCGCGGCGCTGAGGGCACGGAGCTGCGTCGTGCCGAGACTGCCGAGTTGGGTGACTCCGAGTCCCGCCACGACCGTGGCGGAGAGCGCACCGAGCTGCGTCGCCGCCAGGCCCTTCAGCTGGGTCGTGGTGAGCGAGCCGAGTTGCGTGGCATTCAGACTGGCGACGGCGGCGCTCGAGAGTGAACCGATCTGAGTCGAGGAAAGCGCCGCGAGTTGGTCGGTCGTGAGCTGGGCGAGTTCGGTCCCGGTGAGACCGCGAAGCTGCGTGGCGGTAAACGTCGAGAGCTGGGTCGTCGTCAGAGCCGCGAGCTGGGTGTCGCTGAACGCACCGATCGCCGCGCTGCTCAGCCCGCGAAGCTGGGTGCTCGTGAGACCGGCGAGTTGCGTTGTCGTCAGGCCAAGGAGTCCCGCCGCAGTGAGTCCGGAGAGTTGCGTCGAAGTCAGGGCCGCCAGCTGCGCCGCGGTGAGTTCGCTGGCATCGGTGCTCGTGAGCCCTCCGATCTGCGCGACGGAAAACGCTTTCAACTGCGTTTCGGACAACGCGGCCAGCTGCGTCGAGGTCAGCGCGCTGACCGCCGCGGAGCTGAGTCCGCGAAGCTGGGTGCTCGTCAGGGAGGCCAGCTGCGCGGAGCCAAGCGCACTGACGAACGTCGCCGAAAGCGCCCCCATTTCGGTGCTGGTGAGACCGCGAAGCTGGGTCGTGGTCAACGCCGCCAGCTGCGTCTCGCTCATTCCCTGGATCTGGGCGACCGAGAGCGCCGCCAGCTGCGTGCCGGTGAGAGCGGCCAGCTGGGTCGTAGTGAGAGCGTTGACGGCCGTGGCGGAAAGACCGCGAAGCTGCGCGGCGGAGAGAGCGGCGAGCTGCGGGCCGGAAAGCACGGCGAGTTGCGTATCCGCGAGAGCGGAAATCCCGGCGCTGGTGAGTCCTTTCAGCTGCGTCGTCGTGAGTGCCGAAACCTGCTCGGACGAAAGCGTCCCAATCTGAGCCGCGGTGAGCGCCCCCAATTGAGTCGAGGTGAGGCTCCCCAGCTGCGTGGACGTGAATGCATTGAACTGCTCTTCCGTGAACCCTTTCACCGCAGCCGGCGAAAGCGCCGCCAGTTGCGTCTTCGAGAGGGCGGACAGCTGCGCGACGCTCAGTCCAGCGATGCCGGTGGCGCTCAAGCCGGCCAGTTGCGTGGCGCTCAGGACGGAAAGCTCGGTGGTGGTCAACGCCCCCGCCGCCGTTGCGGACAGCGCCGCCAGCTCCGTGGCGGTGAGCGCCTTCACCTGCGCCGTGGACAGGCTCGCAATCTGGTCTTCGCTCAGCGCCCGAATCTGGACCGCGGAAAGCGCGGCGATCTGCGCGGTGGTCAGGGCGGCCAGCTGCGAGGAGCTGAAGTTGGACAGCGCCGAAGCGGTCAGCCCGCGCACCTGGGTGCTGTTGAGCGAGGCGAGCTGGGCGGTCGAGAGCGACGCGAGCTGGGCGTCGCTCAGCGCGGAAACCTCCGTCGCCGTGAAACCTTTGAGCTGCGTCGTGGTGAGGGAGCTCACTTGCGCAGGGGAAAGGTATCCGATCTGCCCGACCGTCAGGGCGCCGAGCTGGGTCGACGTGAGCGTGCCGAGCTGGGTGACGGTGAGCGAGGCAAGCTGCTCCTCGGTCAGGCCCTTCACCGCAGCCACTGGAAGCGCCTTCAGTTGCGCGGTCGAAAGAGCCGCAAGTTGGGTGGCGCTCAATTCCGAAAGGCCCGTGCTGGTGAAGCTGGCGAGCTGGGTGGTGGTCAACGCGGCGAGCGCGGTGCCGGTCAGCGCTCCGATCGCGGTCGACGTCAAGGAGCCCAGCTCCCCGCCCGTGAGTGTCTTCAGCTGACTCGTGCTCAGTCCGGCGAGCTGGGTTTCGCTCAGGCCCTTCAACTGGGCCGCGGTGAGCGCCTCGAACTGCGTCGTGGTCAACGCGCCGAGTTGCGTCTCCGTCAGGAGCGAGACTTCCGTGCTGGTCAGCCCCCTGATCTGAGTCGCGGTCAACGCGGCGAGTTGGGAGGTGGAAAGCGTGGCAAGCTGCGTCTCCGCGAAGGCGGCGATCTGGGCGGCGCCGAAACCCTTCACCTGCGTCGTGCTGAGAGCGGCCAACCGGTCGGTCGAAAGCTGCCCGATCTGAGCCGGGCTCAGCATCCCGAGCTGGCTGGAGCCGAGCGCGGCCCATTGCGCCGGCGTGAGCGCATCCATCTGGTCGGCGGTGAGGCCGCGAATCTGGTTCGTCTGCAGCGACGCGATCTGCGTCGGGGTGAGCGAGGCGACCTGGGTGGTCGTCAGTTCGCCGATGTCGGAACTCGAGAGGCCGCGCAGCTGGGTCGTCGTCAGGCTGGCGATTTCGCTGGTGGTAAACGTTTCCATCTGCGCGCCGCTCAGCATCGAGAGCTGGCTCGCGCTGAAGACCACGATCTCCGTCGCCGACAGCGCCTCCACCTGGGTCGTATCCAAAGCTTCGATCTGCGTCCGCGTGAGCGCGGCGAGCTCGGTCTTGGTCAGGGCCGCGATCTGCGTGGTGGTCAGCGAGGCGATTTCGGAGGCAAGAAGGGACGAGAACTCCTTCGCGGTCAGGCTCCGCAGGGCCGTGGTCGAAAGGTCCGAGACCGATTGGGTGGTGGAGGAAAAGATGGACGAGATCACCGCGGGAAGGGATTGACCGGCTCGGAGACACGCGCGGCGTCCGGCTTACCCTGGCGACGTGGTTTGGCTGATACACGCCGCCACCCTTCGGCTGGACGCGGGGGCACCTTGCTCGGGGAAACAGGCGTGACCGTGCTTCCGCTCCCCCGTCGGTCAACCGAATTGGGATGAGCCCGGCTTTGTCGTGGACGAATCCCTACAAACGCATTTTGGGCGTTCAGCGACGCGGGATCCACCGTTGCCGCGGCAGGGTCCCGGTCCCGAGCGAAGCGCCGGACTCCCTCCCCCAGTTCAAGCCTACCGCCGGTGTGTGTCTGTAGTCTACGGGGTGATACTGCGGAGAATCAGCGTTTCTACTGATTGCGCTGGGGCACGCCCGCCGAACCGTGAAAGCCGGTTGCATCGACGCCGCCAGCCGCTGGCTTTACGGCCGCCCGGATGGCTCCAAACGCACCGGTCTGGCGCCAAAACACGGTAAACGCATTCAGTCTGCGGCAGCCAGCCGCCGGCCTGGCGAACGCGTCCGGAAACACTGGTCAAGTATATGTAATATATACGTGTCTGCTCATATATCGACTTGAGCAATTTCCCGCGCTCCGTTCCCCTCCGCACATCCAGCCTCGCTCGTTCTCTCCCTGCTTTCTTCAACGCAGACACCCCCCTCGGAGACCAAACTATGAAATCTCGCGTGAGTTGGACCGTCGCCGCCCTGCTATCAGCGTCCGGCACCCTCTTTGCCGGCGGCGGCAAGCCCACTCTGCTGGGCTGGAACAACCTCGGCATGCACTGCATGGACGACGACTACGACGTCTTCTCCATCCTGCCGCCCTACAAC
Source organism: Opitutaceae bacterium EW11 (assembly GCA_003054665.1). Classification (GTDB taxonomy): domain Bacteria; phylum Verrucomicrobiota; class Verrucomicrobiia; order Opitutales; family Opitutaceae; genus EW11. The sequence continues at coordinate 62,444 of QAYY01000010.1, forward strand.
ACCGTCAACGCGCAGTTCCTCGACGCGTCGGGGCATCTGCTGAAGTCGGGCTCCGGCGTCACGCTCACCTATGAGGCGGTCGCGGATCCGGACGGATCGATCAACACCACCTCGGTCGGGAAAACGAATTTCTGGGTCGACGCCACCGACCTCTTCGGCCCCGGCGCTCCGACTGCCGACAAGGGTCTCGCCGGCTTCGCCATGCCCGGCAAATCGAACGTCCCGCAGAAAATGGCCTGGACCGCCACGGCCCAGAACTGGTTCGAGGCGACGGGCATTCCGATCACGCCGACCGACGACGCCGGCCGCCGCAATTCGTATCCGATGATGCGGCTGAAGGCCCGCAACACCCAGGGCACGGTGCTCGCCCAGGTCGACGTCGTTCTCCCGGTTTCGGACGAAATGGACTGCCGCGCTTGTCACGCGTCCGGCAGCGGACCCGCCGCGATGCCCGCCGGTGGATGGGAGTACGACTCCAACTCCAAACACGATTTCCGTTTCAACATTCTCAGGCTGCACGACGAGAAAAACGCCGGATCGGCGCTCTACCAAACCGCGCTGCAGACCGTGGGTTATTCGGCGTCTGGCCTGTACGCCACCGCGAAGGGCGGCATGTCCATCCTGTGCGCAGAGTGCCATTCCTCCGAAGCGCTCCCCGGCAGCGGCGTCGCCGGTGTTCCCCCGCTCACCCGGGCCGTGCACGGCGTTCACGCCAGCGTGATCAGCCCTCGGAGCGGCCTCAGTCTCAACGCCACGGCCAATCGCTCTTCTTGTTACGAATGTCATCCGGGATCGACGACCCAGTGCCTCCGCGGCGCGATGGGAGCAGCCGTGGATCCGGCCAACGGACAGCTGGCGATGCAGTGCCAGAGCTGCCACGGCACGATGTCGCAGGTCGCCTCCACCTCTCGCACCGGCTGGCTCGACGAACCCAACTGCCAAGCGTGCCACACCGGCACCGCCCGCCAGAACAGCGGCCAGATCCGTTTCACCAACGCACTGCTAGCCAACGGTACCGTCCGCGTCCCGCAGAACACGCGCTTCGCCACGACTCCGAACACCCCCGCGCCCGGCAAGTCGCTCTACCGGTTCTCCGCCGGCCATGGCGGACTGCAATGCTCGGCGTGTCACGGATCGACCCACGCGGAATTCACGAGCAGCCACCGAAACGACAACATTTACTCTCAGGAACTGCAGGGGCACGTGGGCGTGCTGGCCGAGTGCACCGCCTGCCACGCGAAGCAGCCCACCACGGTGGCCGGCGGCCCGCACGGCATGCATCCGATCGGCAACGCCTGGATCGACAAACACGAGGACGCGGTGAACTCCGGTTGCCAGGACTGCCACGGGACCGACTGGCGCGGCACCGTTCTTAGCCAGGCAAAGGCCAACCGCACGTTCAGCGTCGAGGGCAAGACGGTCAAATTCTGGCGCGGCCAAAACGTCAGCTGTTACGAGTGCCACAACGGTCCGCGAGGCGAAGGCAACGCGCCCGCCGCGCCCAAGGTGCTCGCCTCCGTCACCCTCGCCGGCATCTCCGGGGTGAGTTCGATCAGCAGGACGGTGAGCTGGTCGCCGACGAGCGGGACCAGACTCCGCGTCGTTCAGCAGCCCCAACACGGCACCGTTTCGGTGAACAACAACCTGCTCACCTATTATCCCGTTCCTGGATACGTGGGGAACGACGTTTTCACATACGCGGTCACGAACGGCACGCGCGAGTCCAACCTGGGCAGCGCTTCCGTAACCCTCTCCGCCGCGGCCGCAACCGTGGCGAAGAACTGAGTTCACGTCGAACGAGGGCTGCCGGGCCGGTGCAGAGCCTGGCAGCCCTTTTTGCATCCGGACAGTGCGGCCCGCGGGCCCGTCAAGGGCGCCGGTCGCGCCGAAGCGCGTCGATCAGCGCGCGGACGGCCTGGCGGTCCGGCTCGAGCCGCAGCGCTTCCTCGTACTGCCGCAACGCTCCTGAGCGGTCGCCGGCCGCCGCCAGCAGTCGTCCGAGCTGGAAATGAGCCTCGGCCTGCGCGGGGTCGATCCGCAGGGCGGCGGAGTAGTCCGCGATGGCCTCGTCCGTTTTCCCAGGAAGCCGAGCCTCGAGCGCGCCGCGGCCGAGCAAGGCGGGAATGAGCGCCGGATCCAGCGACAGCGCCGCGCCGAACTCCGCCAACGCCTCCCCGGCTCTCGTGGGGTCGACGGAAAGCGCGAGAGCCAGATTCGCATGCGCCTCGGCAAAGTCCGGCTTCGAGGACGCCGCCGCGCGAAACTCGTTCACCGCCTCGTCCGGTCGACGGAGCGAAACCAGGAGTTTGCCGAGGTTGTTGTGCGCGTCCGCAAAACCCGGCGCGAGTCGGAGCGCTTCGCGGAACTCCTGCTCCGCCTCGGCGGCGGTCTCGGGGCGTTTGGCGAGCGCGTTGCCTAGATTGAAACGCAGGTCCGGGCCGCTCGGTCGCAGGCGCACCGCCGCGCGGATATGCGACACCGCCTCGTCGTGAGCCGCCGGCTCGCGTCCGAGAATCACGCCCAGATTGTTGTGCGCCATCCAGGAATCCGGATTCCGCGCGAGCGTCGTCCGGTACAGCGTCTCCGCCGAAGCATACGTTCGTGCCTGACGCTGCGTGAGCACGGCCAGCGTGATCAGCACGGCGGCGGGAATAGCCGTCCCGAGCCGGTTTCGGCTCGCAAACCAGCGGTTCGCCCGGGCCGTCCACCAGGCCGCGAGGCCGCAAAATGCCGCCGCCGCGGCGAAATACTGGAAGTGGTCCGCCACGTACGAGAACACGAACGGGTAAACGTTCAGAAAGCCGAGGACCGGGAAAAGCGTGCCGACGTAGATCGCCAGCAAGGCGGCCGGCCCGCGATGTGTCCTGAAACGGGCGATACACACCGCCGAGACCGCCGCGAGCGCCGGCAGCGGGACGACGTTTTTCCAGTCGTGCAGATCGATCGTCCAGCGCGGGTAGGTGAAAAGCAGGTCCGAGGGCCAGGCGAGTTTGGACAGATAGAAGACCACGACGCGCCCTGCCAGGAACGTTCGCTGGACAAGCGTGAGCCCAAACTCGTCCCCGCTCGCTCCGACGTGCGTGCGCTCGTTCCAGGCGGTGAGCAATCCGAAGGCGGCGCCCATCGCGAACCACGGAAGCGTCGGCAGCACGTCCTCGCGCCAGCGCAGCCGGCCCTGCCTCCACCAGAGGATGCAGAGCAGGACGCCGGGAACCGGCGCGGTCACGCTCTTCGTCATCAAGGCGAGCGCGAACAGAGCGGTGGCCAGCCCATGCGCGCCGCGGCGGCGCGAGCCGTGGAATCCCAAATACACCAGCACCGCGCTGGAAGCGAAGAGACCGGCAAGGGTGTTCTTCTGCTCGCTCATCCACGCGACGGACTCCACGCAGACCGGATGCACGAGAAACAGCAGCCCGGCGAGCAGCCCTCCACGGAGTCCGAGCCGGCGCAGGATCAGCACCAGGACAACCGCCGTGGACACGTGCCACACGACGTTGACGAGATGGTATCCGAGGGTCGTATCGCCCCACAGGCGGCCCTCCAACCAAAACGCGGAGTACAGGACGGGGTAATACTGCTGCTGCGCGCCGAGACTCAGCCAGATGTCGCGCAGCCCGCGAATCGTCAGCTGGGAGGGCGGAAGCAGATGCGCCTGATCGTCCCAGAGCAGCCCGCCGCGCAGGGACGGAAAATAGAGCGCGACCGCCACGGCAAGAAACGCCAGCCAGAGCAACCAGGGAGGAACGCGCTCCACGCCCGCGGCGCCGGGAGCCCGTTCGACGGACGCGGTGGAAGGCGGCTCAGGGGAGAACATTTCTGCCGGTCTGATACCGTGCGCCGCTCGGCCGAGGCAAGCATTCGCCCGGAGAGACATCCGCTACGGGACCGGGCAGAGGACAGAGGTCAGAGGTCGGAAAACGGAGGACAGCTCAGTGCGGGCCGGCGGAACTCGAGCTGGCGGGAGTGGGCGCTTACGGGTGGCTCGACGCGTCCCGGCGGCACGAAACACGCAGGTCTTCGTCTGGCGCGGGCTGCGGTGCGCAGGCGTGAGTCTCGAAAAAACGCTCAGCGCCTTTTATCCCGCAGACGAGATTTCCTCGATCTCGCACTGGATCAGGTAACCGACGCCGGGGATGTTCTGTATCCAATCCGTTCCGTCGGGACGCAGGCCCAGCTTTTTCCGGAGGCGCCAGATGTGCGTGTCGAGCGTGTGTGAGTTCACCGTGTCGGCCATGCCCCAGATGTGTCCCAGGATCTGGCCGCGCGACGAAGGTTCTCCGCGGCGGCGGGCGAGAAACTCCAGAAGCTCGTAGTCCTTTCGCGTGAGGTGAATGTCCTCCGCGCCGCGGCGGCAGGTGACACGGCGCAAATCGACGATCACGTCGCCGAAGCGAAGCCGCGCCGGCCCGGTCTTGGGTTTCGAGCGCCGCAAGAGGACGCGGACCCGCGCGAGAAACTCGGAATGGTCGCACGGCTTCAGCAGGTAGTCGTCGGCGCCCGCCTCCAATCCTCGGATACGCGAGGGGACATCCGATACGCCCGTGAGCATGAGGACGGGGAGCGACAGCCCGAGCCCGCGGATTTCGCCCAGGGTCTCCCAGCCGCTCCGGCGCGGCATGCGCACGTCGAGCACGGCCAAGGACGGTTTCTCGCGGTTGATCACGTCGATGACATCCGCTCCGTCGTCGCACTCCACGACGGCAAAGCCGGCATCGCGCAAGGTCTCGCCCAGTGCGAAACGCACCGTGGCATCGTCATCTACGATCAAGATTTTTGCGCTCTCAGCCATACAGCAAAGACTGCTAAACGATCCCTTGGCCCGCAGCGAACGATGCCGGACTATACACGTCGCCCCGGGATTTGCACGAGGCTGGCGCGCAGGATGGCATGCTGCGGTCGTTTCCCTCTCGCTCGTCGAATCCCGTCAGGCTCGCGCCCGATCGAGGATCCGCTGCAACCGGTTTATCCCCGCGCCAAAACGCGAGGTCTGAAGGCTCGCCTCGGCGCCAAAACCGAAGACGCGATATCGGCGTGGCAGAGGGCCCCGGACGGAGCACAGGCAACAATGCTGGGGTTTACACATAGTTGAAGCGGAACGAGGTGTATTGCGCCCGCCACAGCATGGCAACGTCAACAATCGCTCAACGGACGGCCGCATCAGATGTGATTTTTTTGTGAGTGGGGACGGCGGACGAGCGGGACGATACAACAACGTGGACGGCTACGGCGGCCCCTTTTCGGGACCGTCGCCCGCCCACTCCGGGATGGTTCCCGCCGGTTCAATCCGGCCGGCGGCATCTCTCCCGGTTGAAGATGCTTCCCCTCCCACACTCTGCAGCCAATTCGGGCCGGCGTCAGCCGGCCCCCCGATCGAGCATGAAGGAGCATGCCGAAGCCTAGCCGCGCGCTCCGCTCAGAGAATGCTCCGGCTGGCCGCCCGTTTTCAGGTGCACGCTTCATTTCCAGTTCGTTGGAAAGCTCGCCGGAAACAGCTCGCACGTCTCGCCCGTCTGACGGCGAAAACGCTCGTCCGCCGTCTGCGCCTCGGAGCGCGGCACGCGATGCACGCGGGGACGGAGAAACGCCGCCGTCCGGTCAGGCGCGAACTCTGCGCGCAACTCGCCGGTCTCGCCGCGGCTCTCCAGGAGGATGCGAAGCGGCTCGATCCACGCTTCGTCGAACTCGCGGAAACGCTCTCCCGCGTCCACTCGGGTGCCGAGTCGTTGACCCAGGGGTCCCGCACGTTGACCGAAACGGTTCGGGAACGTTTCGAGCGGGTGCACTTCACCGGAGATGATGGCTGCGTCTCCCACGCCCTCACCGAACTCCAGCAGGACCTCGGAGCGTTTCAAAAACAGCTCGGGCTTCTCGGCGACGTCACGGGCGGGCTCAGGGATCTCAATCGCCTGGGCAACGCCGTGCAAAAGATCGGCCTGGCCCTGCATTCCTCCACCTGCAGCTTCGCGGTCGAAAGCGCGCGCAGTGCCGAAGGGCGCGACGCATTCGCCGATTTTCTCATCAATCTCCGGCAGCTCGCCGACCGGATCGACAAGCTCGGCAACCGCATCATCGACGAATGCGACCGGGGCGCCTCGGAGCAGTCGAGCGTTTCGGGCGAGCTGCAGAACGGCCTTAGGCAACTCGAACAAATCGCGCCGGACACGATTGCCCTCGTCCGAACCGCCTCTGAGCGGGTGCAGGGAACGCTCGACGCAACCCACGAGGCACTGCACCGGATCGAGGGGCACGTCTCCGCCATCAACCGGCATGCCGAGGCCGGCGTCTATTTTCTCCAGTCGGGCGACATCCTGCGCCAAAAGCTGGAGCACGTCGTCGAAGCCCTGGTGAGACCGAAGCCGCGCACCGACGGCGAACGCGTGCACGGGGCCGGCGAGCGGCTCGATGACGCCACGCTGGACCGTCTGCTCGCGGTGCAAATCGGCCAGCTCGAGGCCGTCGCCGCGGAAGCCGACGCCGCCCATCGGAAACTCTCGGACGCGTTTGAAGGCCTCGGTTGCGAAACGGAAGCGCTCCTGCGCGAGATCCGCGGATTCTCCGGCCTGGACTCCGCCAGCGCATCGCTCGCTCCGCTGGCCGCGGACATCCGCCGCCTGCAGTCGCTCGAACACCGCGCCCAGGAACTCACGTCCCGCTCGCAGGCCAGCGCCGCGCGGGCCGCGCAGATTGCAGAAGCCCTGACGCGCTACCTCGACGACGTTCACGAGGTGAACCGGGATCTGCATCTCCACGCCCTCAACGCGATCGTGAAAACCGCGTGGCTGGGGACCAACGGCACGACGCTCGGCGTGCTCTCGACCTACGTCCACGAACTCTCGCGGGACTCCGCCGGCACGGTCGGCGATATCCTCGTCCAGCTCGGCAAGGTCAACGAATCCGCCCAGCGCGTGAAAGCGGCGTCGATCGTGGAATCGAGCGCCGCCTCCGAAGCGGCGCTCGAAACGGGACTCGTCTGCCTCGAGGAACTGCTCGCCGCGCTCCCGGAAAAAGCGCGGGCGACCGACGAACTCGCCGTCGCCCAGGCCGAAGCGCTCGAGGAAGCGCGCTTCCGCCTCGATGTTTTGCCCGAACTCTCCGGACGCACCGCCGCCCTCGTCCAGGAGTTGTCCCGGCTGCGCACCACCCTCTCGAAAGCTCATCGCACGCGCCCGGCTCACGCCGCCGCCGAGCACGCGCTCACGGCGGCGTACACGATGGAAAGCGAGCGCCAGGTCCACCGGTCCGTCGTGCAACAGACAAGCCGCCGTCCGTCTCCTGGTGTTTCCAGCCTGGATACACCGCCCGCGATTCTCGAGGCCGCCACGGCGGAGCCCGCACCCGAAACCTCCGGCTTGGGAGACAACGTTGAACTCTTCTAGCGCCAACGCTCCCCGCTCCCCCGAGCCCATGCCGTCGTCCGCGAAGGACGCCGGCACCTTCGCCGTCGCCGGGTCGCTCGATCTCTATTCCGCACCCGAGGTCCGCGAAGCCCTGCTCGCCCGAAGCGCGGAGCCGTCGCTCACCGTCGACCTCTCCGGCGTCGAAACCTGCGACCTCGCCGGCCTGCAGCTGCTTCTTGCGGCGAAACGCTCCGCCGTTGCGGCGGGGCGGAGCGTGCGGCTGCGCAACCCGTCGGCGGCGGTTTCGGCGGCCTGCGAGGCCGTCGGAATCGGCGTCGAACACCTTTCCAACGACTGAACTACTGCGATGAAGAAAACTATCCTGACAGCGGACGATTCCGCGAGCATGCGGCAGATGGTCGCCTTCACCCTCCGGGGTGCGGGCTACGACGTAGTCGAGGCCGGCGACGGCGGCGAGGCGATGGAGCGCATCCAGGAGCAGCCGCCTCACCTGGTGATCACGGACCTGAACATGCCCAACGTGGACGGCATCGAGCTGATCCGCCGGATCCGGGCGCATCCAACGTCCAAATACGTTCCGATCGTGATGCTGACCACCGAGTCCGCCGATCCGCGCAAGCAGGAGGGTCGCGCCGCCGGCGCCACCGGCTGGATCGTGAAGCCGTTCCGTCCGGAGCAGCTCGTCGCGGTGGCGAAAAAACTCCTTCCGGCCTGAACCGCCGGCCGTCGTCCCGATGTACCAGAGCGATCCAGCCCAAACCTTCCTCATCGAAGCCGAAGAACTCCTCGGCGTGATCGAGGAGCTCGCCCTCAAGCTCCAGGCCGATCCGGCCTCGGCCGACGCGGGCGCGGTGAATCAGCTTTTTCGCGCTTTCCACACGATCAAGGGCTCGGGCGGCATGTTCGGCTTCGAAGCCGTCGCCGAGTTCACGCACCACGTGGAGTCCGCGCTCGACGACGTGCGCTCCGGCCGCGCCTCGCTCTCCAAGGAAACGCTGGAGTGCATCCTCGCCGCGAGGGATCACATCAAGGCGCTCCTCGAGGCTCCCGCCGGGTTCGACCGCAATGCCGGGGCCGAGGGCCGCAGGATCGTGGACGCGCTCTGCGCCGCCTGCGGGCGCCGCGCCGAACCCGCCGCAGCCTCCGGTGCGCAAGCGGCTGCCGCAGTCCAACTCGCCCCCGCCGGCGCCGAGCAGTCGTGGCACATCCATTTCCGCCCCAACCCGGAAATCCTCGTCTCCGGCGGCAACCCCGCCGCCCTGCTCGCCGAACTCCGGCAGCTCGGCCCGTGTAGCGTGATCGCAGATACGGACCGCGTTCCGCCGCTCGAACAGCTCCAGCCGGACCGGTGCCACGTGAGCTGGGAAATCGACATCCGCACGTCCGCCGGCCTCAACGCCCTGAAGGACGTGTTCATCTTCGTCGAGGACGGCAGCGAACTCGCCATCACACCGATCCCGGCCGCCGGAGAAAAGCTCCACGCACCGGCGCACGCCAAACACAGCGGCTCCGTCCACCCTCACCACGGCGGAGAGCACCACGGCGCCGCCGCGGCGAAAGCGCTCGCAAAAGAATCCGTCGTGCGGGTGCCCTCCGTGAAGCTGGACCGGCTGGTCAATCTCGTCGGCGAGCTCGTCATGACGCAGTCGCGCCTCAACCAGGTCGCCGCGCGGCTGGACGATCCGGACCTCGCCTTCTCCAGCGAGCAGATCGAGCGCCTGATCAACGAACTTCGCGACGAGGTGCTCGGCATCCGGATGATGCCGATCGGCTCGACCTTCGGGCGGTTCAAGCGCCTGGTCCACGATCTCTCCCGCGAACTCGGCAAGGAGATCGAACTCGTCACCGAGGGCGCGGAGACCGAACTCGACAAGACAGTGCTCGACCGGCTCGGCGATCCGCTCGTCCATCTCATCCGCAACAGCATCGACCACGGTATCGAGTCCGCGGAGACGCGGCGCCAGGGCGGAAAACCGCAGGCGGGCACGATCCGCCTCAGCGCGGCGCACACCGGCTCCTCGGTCGTGGTCACGATCCGCGACGACGGCCAGGGGATCGACCGGGAGTCCGTCCGCAGGAAGGCGCTGGAAAAGGGGCTCATCTCGGCGGAGGCGGCGGTGCCCGACGCGGAGTTGCTCAATCTCGTTTTCCTCCCCGGGTTCTCCACCGCCAAGAAGGTGACCAACGTCTCCGGCCGCGGCGTCGGCATGGACGTCGTCAAGCGCGAGATCGAAGCCCTGCGGGGCACCGTCTCCATCGAGAGCACGGTGGGCGCGGGCACCGCCATTTCCCTTTCGCTGCCGCTCACGCTGGCGATCGTCGACGGCCTGCTTGTCTCCGTCGGCGGCGACACGTTCGTGATCCCGATGTCCGCCGTCGCCGAAAACGTCGAGCTGACGCGCGACCAGCGCGAGGCCTTCAACGGCCGTCACGTCCTCCCGGTCCGCGGCGCCCTCATCCCCTTCGTCAGTCTGCGCGAACTGTTCGACATGCCGGACCACGGAGCCGGGCTGGAGCGCATCGTCATCGTGCAGCACGCCGGCGAGCGCGTCGGCCTGGTGGTCGATCGCGTGATCGGCAGCCACCAGACCGTGATCCAGGCGCTGGGCCGTTTCTACCGCGATCTGCGCGTTTTCTCCGGCGCCACGATCATGGGCGACGGGCGCGTGGCGCTGATCCTCGACGTCGCCGGCATCGTGCGGACCGCCGAGGCCGAAACCCGGAAATCCTCCCCCTCTCTCTAGTCATGGCTCGCATCCTTCTCATCGACGATTCCGCTGCGGCGGTTGAAATCGTGCGCCAATGGCTCGTGGCCAGCGGCCACGACGTGCTCGCGCTCGGCGTCGCCGAGTCGATCAGCCGCCTCGCAAAACGGGAGACGGTCGACCTCGTGGTGACCGACGTCTGCATGGCCGAGGCCGAGCGGGCCGAATTGCTCCGCGTCGTGCGTCACCTGCGTCCGGAGCTCCCCTGCCTCGTGCTTCGCCCCGAGATGGGCTCGGTCCAGTGCCTGCCCGCAGCGCGCGTCCATCCGGCGACGCATCATCACGCGAAGCCGTTCAACCGCTGGCAGCTCGATGCCGCGGTTCACCGCACGCTCTCCGGAACCGCCTCGCATCCCGAACCCGCCGGGCTTTCCCGGGAACACGCCGTTTCGTGACACCCCTTTCATGAGCACGCCTATCACCTCCTCGGCCCAATACATCACGTTCCAGCTCGGCAACGAGCTGTTCGCCATCGATGTCGCCCAAGTGCGCGAGATCCTCGAGCTCTCGCAGGTCACGCGCGTCCCGACCGCGCCGGATTACATGCGCGGCGTGGTCAACGTCCGCGGCCGGGCGATCCCCGTCGTGGATCTCCGCAAGAAGTTCGGCCTGCCGCCGGTGGCGGACACCCTCACCTCGCGCGTCGTGGTGATGGAGCTCGAACTCGACGGCGAGTCCACGGTGGTCGGCGGCCTGGCCGACAGCGTGCACGAGGTGATCGAGCTCGACCCCGCGCAGATCAATCCGCCGCCGCGCCTCGCGGCTCGTTGGCGGACCGACCTCGTGCGCGGCATGGGACGGCGCAGCGATCAATTCATCATCATCCTCGACATGAGCGCCGTCTTCTCGAGCGAGGAGGTCGCGTTGATGAACGCCGACGCCCCCGCCGTCGCGCACGCCTGAACCCCTCTCAATTCAACGGGCTCTCAAATGAAAAACTGGTCCATCGGAAAACGCATATCAGCCGGTTTTGCGGCTGTGATCGTCATCGCCGTCCTCCTGGGCGGCTTCGCCTACGTCAATCTCCGTGAAATCCGCACGCGGACCGACCTGCTGGCCGGAAACGCGCTGCCTGCGATCGCGATCGTGCGGAGCATCGAGTCCAACTCGCACCAGAACTTCGCCGCACTGGTGATGCACGTGATCACCGACAAGAAGGAGATCAAGTCCGACCTCGAGCGGAAGATGGAGAAAACACGGGTCGACAATTCCGAGCTGATGAAGAAATACGAACCCACCATCGCGGACGATCGAGGCCGGGCGGTCTACAAGGTCTTCATTGAAACTCGCGACAAGTTCGCCGCCTCCCGCAGCGCCGTGATCGAACTCAGCCGTGAGATGAAGACGAACGAGGCCATGGCGCTGCTCCACTCCTCGACGGAGCCCGCCTTCGCCCAGTTCATCCAGGCGGTGACGGACCTGGTCGAATACAACCTGAAGAACGGTGACGAAGCCGGCGCCGCCGCACGCAACGAGGTCGAAAACTCGATCCTCGGCATCCCGATCGGGCTGCTCGCCGCCGCCCTGGCCGGAGTCGCCGTCGCGGCCTTCATCACCCGGAGCATCACCAAGCCTCTGCTGACCGCCACCGCCGCGGTCGAAAAGGTGGCGATCGGCGATCTCAGCTCGACCGTGCAGGTGGATACGCGCGACGAGGTCGGCCGGATCTGCGCCTCGTTGAACCAGATGATCGAAAACCTCCGCAAGTCGGCGCAACTGGCGGACGCCGTCTCGAGCGGCGATCTCACCCAGGAAGCCGAGGTGCGGTCCGACAAGGACACGCTCGGCCTGGCTCTCAGGAAGATGATCGAAAACCTCCGCCACATCGTCGGAGAGGTCACCCAGGCTTCGGCCAATGTCGCCTCCGGCAGCGAGGAAATGAGCGCGACCGCGCAGCAGCTTTCGCAAGGCGCCACCGAACAGGCCGCGTCCGCCGAAGAGACAACGTCCTCGATGGAGCAGATGTCCGCCTCGATCCAGCAAAACGCCGACAACGCCCGCCAGACCGAAAAGCTGGCGTCGAAGGCGGCCGACGACGCCAACACGTCCGGCCAGGCCGTCACCCAGACCGTCGCCGCGATGAAGGAAATCGCCGAGAAGATCAGCATCATCGAGGAGATCGCGCGCAAGACCGACCTCCTCGCCCTCAACGCCGCGGTCGAAGCCGCGCGGGCCGGCGAACACGGCAAAGGCTTCGCCGTCGTCGCTTCCGAAGTCCGCAAGCTCGCGGAGCGTTCGCAGGCCGCGGCCGGCGAAATCTCGAAGCTCACCGGCAACGGCGTGCAGGTCGCCGAAAGTGCCGGGGCCCTGCTGGTGAAACTCGTGCCCGACATCCGGAAGACCGCGGAGCTCGTCCAGGAAATCGCCTCGTCCAGCGCCGAGCAGAACACCGGCGCCGCCCAGGTGAACAAGGCCATCCAGCAACTCGACCAGGTCATCCAGCAAAACAGCTCCGCCTCCGAGGAGATGGCGTCGACCTCCGAGGAGCTGTCCAGCCAGGCCGAACAGCTCCAGAACTCGATCTCGTTCTTCAAGGTGAACAGCGGCGCGACCAACGGAGCCCGCCCGGCGCCTGCCAAACCTGCGGCCCCCCCGGCCAAGGCGATCGCCCACATCGCGCCGCGCGTGACGGAAATTCCGAAAAACGGCCGCGTGATCTCGCTCGAGCCTCCCGCAGGCGCGAACGGCGACTCGCAGGATCGCGAGTTCACGGCCTACCTCACCGGCACGAACGGCAGCGGACGCAAATGACCGCGCTGCTCGGCGAAGGCGTTTCGACCCCTCTCCGGATCTCTCCGGAGAGCTTCCGCGCCTTCTGCCGATTCATCACCACGGAACTCGGCATCAAGATGTCGGAGGCGAAGATCCCGCTGCTGCAAAGCCGGCTCCAGCGCCGCCTCCGGATCCTGCAGCTGGATTCGATCGACGCCTACCGCGAATACCTCTTCGAGAGCCCGGGAGGCGAAGCGGAGCGGGTCAACTTCATCGACGCGGTCACCACCAACAAGACCGACTTCTTCCGCGAGCCGCAGCACTTCGAGTTCCTGGACCAGGAGGCGCTTCCCTCGCTGGAGCCCCGCCCGGTCGGAGACCTGCCCGCGCCCTGGCTCCTCAAGCTCTGGTGCGCGGGCTGCTCGACGGGCGAGGAGCCGTACACGCTTGCGATGGTGCTTTCGGAATTCGGCCAGCGCCGCGGGCGCTTCGATTTCTCGATTCTCGGGACGGACATTTCAACCCGCGTGCTCGCCCACGCCGAAACCGCAATCTACGACGAGGAACGGATCGACCCCGTGCCGCCCCTCCTCCGCGGCCGCTATCTGCTGCAGAGCAAGGATCCCGAGAAGGCCCAGGTCCGCATCGTGCCCGCGCTGAGAAGCCGGGTGCGGTTCCACCGGTTGAACTTCATGGATCCCGAATACCCGGTGCGCGACGTGTTCGATGTGATCTTCTTCCGAAACGTGATGATCTACTTCGACAAGCCGACGCAGGAAGCGGTGATCAACAAGCTCTGCCGCAACCTCCGCCCCGGCGGATATCTTTTCGTCGGGCACTCGGAATCGCTCAGCGGGCTCCGTATTCCCGTCGAGCAGGTCGCCACGGCGGTGTATCGCCGGCTGGGTTGAGCCGTCGCGTTTCGCCCGCCGATGAAGAAGATCCGCGTGCTGGTCGTCGACGATTCCGCCGTCGTCCGGCAGACGTTGAGCGAAATCCTCCAGGACGATCCCGGTATCGAGGTGATGGCGACAGCGAGTGATCCGTACGTCGCGGTGGAGCGGATCAAGCGCGCCGTGCCCGACGTGATCACGCTCGACGTCGAGATGCCGCGGATGGACGGCATCACGTTTCTCGAACGGCTCATGGCGCAGTGCCCGGTGCCCGTGGTGATCTGCTCCACGTTGACCGAGAAGGGCTCCGAAACCGCCCTGTCCGCCCTCGAGAAGGGCGCCGTCGAGATCATCACCAAACCGAAGGTCGGCACGAAGCAGTTCCTCGAGGAGTCGCGCATCCGGATCTGCGACGCGGTGAAGTCGGCCGCACTCGTGCGGGTGGCTTCACGCGTCCCCCCGCCTTCCCTCCGGCCGGTGGCGAAAAAGCTCACGGCCGACGCCGTGCTTCCCCCGCCCGTATCCGACGCGATGGTACAGACGACGGAGAAGGTCGCGGTGATCGGCGCCTCCACCGGCGGGACGGAAGCGCTGCGCCGGCTGCTCGAAACGCTGCCCGGCGACGCCCCCGGCATGGTCGTGGTGCAGCACATGCCGGAGAAATTCACCGCCAGTTTCGCGAACCGGCTCAACGGGCTCTGCCAGGTCACGGTGAAGGAGGCCGAGGACGGCGACTCGGTCATCCGCGGCCAGGTCCTGATCGCCCCGGGGAACCGGCACACCCTGCTGAAGCGGAGCGGCGCGCGCTATTACGTCGAGGTGCGCGACGGTCCGCTCGTTTCCCGGCACCGCCCGTCCGTCGACGTCCTTTTCCGCTCCGCGGCGCGCTACGCCGGCCGCAACGCCGTCGGCGTGATCATGACCGGCATGGGCGACGACGGCGCCCGCGGTCTCGCCGAGCTCAGGGAGGCCGGCGCCCACACGATCGCGCAGGATGAAGCGACGTGCGTCGTCTTCGGCATGCCTCAGGAAGCGATCAAGCGCGGGGCCGCGACCATCGTTCTCCCCCTGGGTACCATCGGTGCGGAGATTCTCCGGCGCTGCGCACGGTAAGGCGGCGGGCGAACTCGAGCGTGGATACCGCGCGACGCCACGCCAGGCGGGTGCGCTGTCCGGGTGCGGCGAAACTCGGCGGAGCCGGCAGCGTCGCGGCGCATGACGGCGCGCTCCGCGGCACGTCGAACCGGCCGCCATGGTTTTTTCGGAGCCTCTGGCTTGCACAAAACCCAGCCGCCGCTAGCCAGAGTCGTCCCCCCCCCATCCGGCACGCGTCTAGCTTCGTACCCCCTTTGAAGCCCGAAGCCGCGCGCCTTTCCCCATGAACCTTCTACGCAAGAAACCGGTGAAGCTCCTCCAGGAGGAGAGCCGGGCAGAACACGAACACAGCCTGAGCAAGGCCTTGAGCGGCGCGAATCTGATCAACCTCGGCATCGGTGCGATCATCGGCGCCGGTATTTTTGTCCTCACCGGTCAGGCCGCCGCGCAGTACGCGGGCCCGGGCATCGCGCTTTCGTTCGTCGTCTCCGGCATCGGCTGCCTCTTCGCCGGACTGTGTTACGCGGAGTTTGCGGCGATGATTCCCGTCGCCGGCAGCGCGTACACCTATTCGTACGCCACGCTCGGCGAATTTTTTGCGTGGATCATCGGCTGGGACCTGATCCTGGAGTACCTCTTCACCGCCCCGACCGTCGCCGTCGGCTGGTCCGGGCACTTCGTGGCGTTCGTGAAGGAATTCGGCATCGAACTTCCGAGGTCGCTCACCACCGCCCCGTTCGACGTCGTGAACGGCCACCTTGTCGCGACCGGAGCGCTCGTGAACCTGCCCGCCGTCTTGATTCTGCTCTTCGCCAGCGCGCTGCTCGTGATCGGCATCAAGGAGTCGGCGCGGTTCAACAACCTGATGGTCTACACCAAAATCTCCGTGCTCGTCGCGGTGATCGCGTTCGGCATCTGGTACCTGCTGAAGAACCCGGCCGTCGCGCTGAAAAACTGGACGCCGTTCATTCCGGAAAACACCGGCACCGAAGGACAGTTTGGCTGGAGCGGCATCCTGCGCGGGGCGGGCGTGATTTTCTTCGCGTACATCGGTTTCGATGCCGTTTCCACGTCCGCGCAGGAGGCGAAAAACCCGCAGCGCGACATGCCTCGGGGCATCCTCGGGTCCCTCGCGATCTGCAGCGTGATTTTCATCACCCTCTCGCTCGTGCTCACCGGGATGGCGCACTACACCACGCTGAACAATCCGGCGCCGGTCGTGAACGCGCTCTTGGCCGCGGGAGCTCCGGCCATCCTCCGCTATGTCGTCGAGATCGCCGCCCTCGCCGGCCTGAGCTCGGTCATCCTCGTCATGCTCATGGGGCAGCCGCGCATCTTTTTCTCGATGGCGCACGACGGCCTGCTGCCGGCCGCCTTCGCCAAGGTGCATCGGCGATTCCGCACCCCGCACATCACGACGATCTTCACCGGGATTCTGGCCGCCGCGATCGGAGGAGTTCTCCCGCTCAGCCTGCTCGGCGAACTCGTTTCCATCGGTACCCTCTTCGCTTTCGTCGTGGTGTGCGTGAGCATCATCGTGCTTCGGAAAACCCAGCCCGACACCCCCCGCCCGTTCCGCACGCCGTGGGTGCCGGTGATCCCCGCGCTGGGCGCCCTGCTCTGCCTAATGCAGATGCGCTTCCTTCCGCCGGAGACGTGGGTGCGCCTCGTCATCTGGTTCGCCGTCGGGATCGTGATCTATTTCTCCTACGGCATCCGCCACTCGAAGTTGAATCATCGCCGCCGGCATCCGGAAAAAGGCGAAGACTACCGCCTCGCGCCGGACACGCCGGGCGCCCAGGACTGAGGCGGACCGGGGCCGACGGTTCAGCTCCGCCCGCGCTTCAAGCCCATCCAGCCCACTCGCGCTGCCGGCAATGTGATCAAACGCCGGACTCCCGCCGCACTGCTCACGTTGAACCCAGATTCCGCGCCCTCCACAGGCTCTGCGTTTCGCGCCGCAAGGACGCGTCGCGCCGCCTCTGCGCAAAACCAACGAACACCCGTTCCACCAGCATCGCCCTAACCACTGGATCTGACCTCTGATCTCCGTCCTCTGCCTTTTGTCCTCAGTCCTCTGACAGCCGGCATCTGCCCTCCGACCTTCGCCGTCAACTCGGCCCCGTCGGAGCCTGCGGCGGAGGAGTCACGGGATTGTCCACGGGCAGGTGTTTGTCGTCGTAGAAAATGCGGACCTTCACGTCGCCCGTCGCGACGAGTTGCTGCGCTCGCTTCAGGGCCTTGCGCGTCGAGACGGTGGGATTGCTCTCGGCCGGGAAGATGCTGTCCTCGCCGATCTGCTTCATCAGGCCGCTGTTTCTCAGGACGCGGAACACGTCCGGATTGCTGCCGCTGATCAGGAGGTGCCGTCCGGTCTGGCGGAGATAGTCGTGCAGCGTCTCCAAGGCAAAGACGGTGGAAGCGTCCAGGTGCCGCGCGTTTTTCATCCGGAGAATGAAGATGCGGATGTTCTGGTCCTCGGCCAGGCGCCGGACTTCCTGGAGGAACAGGTCGGCCGCGCCGAAATACAGCTCGCCCTCCACGTGGATGATCGAGATCTGCGGATGCGTCCGCTGCGAGCGATCCGTCAGCTCCGCGAGGTTGCCCGTCTCGTTGATGGTGTATTCGGCCAGCGTCGGCGTCGTCGTCTTCTGGAGGAAAAGGGCGAGGGCCACGCCGATGCCGACGTAGATGGCGGTGTCGAGCTTGAGGAAGAGCGCCGCGCCGAGCGTGACGAAAAAGACCACCGCGTCCGACCGGGTCGAGCGGCACGCGACGCGGATCTGATGCCAGTTCACCATCTTGAAGCCCACCCGGATCAGGTGCGCCGCAAGCGCCGCGACCGGGATGTAGGTGAACACCGGCGTGACGAAGAGGAGCACGATCAGCACCACGCCGCTGCTCAGCATCGACGAGAGCTGCGAGACGGCGCCGCTCTGAAAGTTCACCGCCGAGCGGGCGAACGAGGATGAGCCCGGCACGCCGCCGAAAAGCGCGCAGGCGATGTTCGCCACGCCCATGCCGATCAACTCCTGGTTGGGCTCGAGTTTCTGGCCGCTCTTCGCCGCGAGCGACTTCGTGATCGACGCCGCCTCCAGCATGCCGAGGAACGAAATAGCGATGGCCGTGCCGGCGAGATCGGGCAGGAGGTGGAGTTTCCTCGGCCCGAAATGAAAGCCGGTGAACACCGGCATGATGGCGCCGAGCGCGCCCTCGTCCTTCACCATGCGGAACGGCGCCACGGGGTCGACGAGGGTGAAAATCTTCGCGGCGAGTCCCATCACCGCGAGACCGACCAGCGCCTCCGGCCAGCTGGGGCGAAACCGCCGCACCGCCTCGAAGATTCCGAGCGTGATCAGCCCGATCGCCACCGCCCACGGATTCACCTGGATCGTGGCGAGGTTCACCACCGCCTGCCGGACGTTGGTCAGGAAGTTCTGCGCCATGCCGACGTCGAACCCGAGCAGGTTGTGGAGCTGGCTTCCGATCAGGAGAATGCCGATGCCCGTGCTGTATCCAACAACCACCGACCGGGAGATGAACTTCGTGATCTCGCCGAAATTCAGCAGGCCGGCGAGAAACTGGACGACGCCGATCAGCATGCCGAGGTAGGCGGCGAGTTCGAGCGGCTCCAGCGTGGAGCCGGTGGTCGCCGCCACGGTGGCCGCGACGATCAGGCTGATCGAGCTCGTCGGCCCGAAGACGTGATGGTGAGAGGAGAAAAACAGCGCGCCGACAAACCCGCCGATCATCACCGACGCGATCACCGGCTGCGGCGGGAGATTCAGGATGAGCGCAAATCCGATCGCCTGCGGGATCGAAACGAGCGTCAGCGTCGAGCCCGCGATCAAGTCCGCCCGAAGCTTCTGCCAGGAATAGTTGCGCAGCTCCGAAACGAACGGGAAGCGCACTTTGAACATGCGAGAACCCAGCGCTGTAACCTCGTCGGCGATACCGGAGACAGGTTGCATAAAGCCGTTCAACGTAGGGAGCGGTTCGCCGTTCGGCGAGCCGCTTTGCTGGGCGAGCGCTCGCGCCCTCTCGGCAGGGTCTCGGCCGACCGGCGCTTCACTCGGTCGCCTCCGCGCGCAAGCCGTGGAGCTTCAACTTCTCCCGAACTGTCACGCGGCTCCACCCGAGCAGCTGCGCCGTGCGGGTGATATTTCCGCCGGAAGACGCCATCGCCTGTTCCAGCAGCTCGCGCTCCAGGAGCGCGAACGCCGCCGCCGCCGCGCTCGGCCCGCCCCTGTCCGCGTCCTCGAGCACCTCGCGGCAGAGGGCCGAGAGGGTCCTCCCAGAAACGCCCGCCGCATTCCCCGGCTGAGCGCCGCTCGTCGCGGCCGCGGCCATGTCGCGGGTGATCGGATAGCCGTGCGCCATCAGCAGCAGGCGCTTCACGACGTTCTCCAGTTCGCGGACGTTCCCGGGCCAGGGGAGCCCGCCAAGCAGCCGGACCGCCTCCGGCTCGATCGCGGTCGTTCCTCCCAGATCAGGGCCGAAGCGCCTCACGAAATAAACGACGAGCGGCGGAATATCCTCGCGACGCTCACGCAGCGGAGGCAGGCGGATGGTGACGACATTGAGCCGGTACCAAAGATCTTCGCGGAACGCTCCGGCGGCGACCATGGCCGGCAGGTCGCGATGCGTCGCCGCTATTACCCGCACGTCGACGGGGATCGTCTCGCGCCCTCCGACGCGCGAGATCACCCGCTCCTGGAGGACGCGGAGCAGCTTCGCCTGGGTCTCCGGCTGCAGGTCGCCGATCTCGTCGAGGAACAGGGTGCCGCCGTGCGCCTGCTCGAAACGGCCGATGCGGCGGACATCCGCGCCGGTGAAGGCGCCGCGTTCGTATCCAAAAAGCTCCGTCTCCAGGAGATTCGGCGGAATGGCGGCGCAGTTGACCGCAACGAAGGCGCGCGACCGCCGGTCCCCGTGCTGCCAGAGGGCCCGCGCGACCAGCTCCTTTCCGGTCCCTGTCTCTCCGAGGATCAACACGGGCACCGGCCGCCCCGCGGCGCGGCCCAGCTCCTTGCACACCTCCTGCATGGCGCGGCTCTGTCCGATGAGGGACGGGCCGTCGACCGCCTCGGGCGTCACCGGACCCAGCGCGATCATCTCCCGTCCCCGTCGCCCCGCCGCGCAAGCCCGGCCAAGACGGGTCAGCAGATCCTCCATCTCGAAGGGCTTCACGACGTAGTCGAACGCCCCCTGCCGCGTCGCCTCGATCGCGATGTCGGTCGTGCCGTGCGCGGTCATGAGCACCACCGGCAGATTCGGCAACTCGCGTTGGAGTTGGGCCACCAGCTCGATACCGGAGACACCCGGCATGCGCAGGTCCGTCAGCACGCAGTCGAACTCGGCTTCAAGCGCGTCGGCCAAGCCGCTTTCGCCCGTGCGATGGCAGCTCACCGCATACCCTTCGCTGACGAGCACCCGCTCGATGGAGATCCGGGCCGAGTCGTCGTCGTCGACCAGGCAGATTCGGAAAGGCGCGCTCATGCGTGGGAGGTGGCGGAAACGAGAGGGAGGCGGATGTCAAAACGGGTTCCGGCTCCCGGTGCACTCCTGAAACGTATCTCCCCGCCGTGATTGTCGACGATTCGCGCCACCAACGACAGCCCAAGACCCGTGCCGCTGGCCTTCGTGGTGAAGAAGGGATCAAAGAGCCGGGAATGCAGTTCGGGCCGTATACCCGGACCATCGTCGCGCACGGTCAGCACCGCGACTTCCTGCGGCCGGCCGCGCAAGGGTCCGTGTTCGTGCCGCACCTCGAGCGCGATGTGCCCCGGTCGCGAGTCGAAGGCATCCTGCGCGTTTCGGATCAGGTTGAGCACCGCCTGCCGGAGCTGATCGGCGTCCGCCCGCACCGAGACCGGATGCGGCGCCTGGAGTTGGAGCTGGATACCGCGGCTTCCGAGATCCGGCTCGACAAACCGCGCCACCGCCGCGGCCCACTGGCTGAGATCGATCTCCGTCAGGATCGGCTGCGAGGGTCGCGCGTAGCTGAGCACGTCGCGCACGATCCGCTCCAGGCGGTCGATCTCGCGCGTGATCGCCGCCACGTCCTCGCCGGCGGCGTCCGAGGCGGCGGTCCGTTTCAGAGTGTAGAGCCGCGCCTTTATCGCGGTGAGCGGATTCCGGATCTCGTGGGCGACACCCGCCGCGAGCGTGCCGAGAGCCGCGAGCTTTTCGTGTTGGGCGGATAGAGCCTTGCTTTCCACGAGCTGCGCGCGGAGAGGCCGGACGACGTCGCGCGCCACCAGCGCTCCGCTCGCCGCCGTGATCACGACGATGAAGCCGATGCAGCCAAACAGCGCGTTGCGAAGCCGGCGGACTGCGTGGAGGGATGCGTTCCACAGGCTGCGGAGATGCGCGTCGTTCGCCGTGGCGAAGTCGTCCGCAATTCTTTCGAGATGCACGGCGCCCTCGTCGAGCCGGGCCATCGTCGACCGGTCGAGCGGCGCATCGAGCACGCCGGGACTCCGCTCCAGCTCGTCGATCGCCGCCTCGTAGCTCCGCAGGGCCGACGAGAGCTCGAGCAGGAGCCCCCGCTTTTCCTCTGTCGTGGAAATCGCCATACGCGACTTCAGGCGCTCGTCCAACGCGCCGCGGTCCCGGCGGATCGCGGCGGAGCTGTCGGCCGCCGGCACCGTGCCGACTTGGAGCAACGCGCGCTGGAGTCCGTAGAGCGTGGACCGGAAGTCGCGGGCAAAACCCGCCGCGTCCAACTCGACGTCGAACAGCACGTCCACCGTGCGGCGCACGTCGCGGGCCGCCGCCAAGCCGATCCAGAGGGAGGCCGCGACCACGACGGCCAGGGAGACCACCAAAACTGCCAGTTTCGTCCGGAACACACGTGCTGGATCGCGCATGGAAAACTGAACACGCCGAAGCGGGCCGTGGTTCCTCCCGGACGGTGGTCAATGTTCGACCACCGGCTGGTCAGCCGCTTTCCGCATTCGAGCCGCGTTTCCGATCGGTCCAAAACGAATCCGTTGGCCTCCAGGGTCTTGGGCGAAACGCCGGCCGTGGCACGCCCGGTGCAATCCGGAGGGCATGATGATGAACCATCGAGAAAAACCCGCCGTCGCGAAGCGGCGCCGGGCGGAGAGGACGAAGCCGCTGATCCTGCTGGTCGACGACGATTCCGCCGTCCGCGAAAGCCTCCGCCGGGCGTTTCAGAACGACGAGTGGGAGATCGTGACCGCCAGCAGCGGCGAGGCGGCGCTCGACAGCCTGGGGAAACGGCTGCCCGATCTCGTCATCACCGATCTGCGGATGGCCGGGGTCAACGGCTGGGACCTGCTCTTCCACGAAATGATGGAGCGCCCCCACCTTCCGATCTTCGTGATTTCGGCGCTGCCTCCGGAAGACACCGGCGGCGCGGACCGCATCGCGACGCGGTTTTTCCAGAAGCCGATCGACATTGAGAAGATGGCCGAGGCCATTCGCGAAACCCTCCACGCCGAGGCTTCGCGAGAGACGACCGCGCGGGCGAAGCCCCGCAGTTCCGCCACGCCATGAATCCGACCTCTTCAATCGGCAACGCGCGCCACGCCGCCTCGGCATCGGGAGACTACCCAGTTCTCGGCGCGACCTCGTCGGCTCAACCGAGTCCGAACGGCGCCGTCCGCCTCTGGCCCTCTCCAAACGCCGGTTCCGGCGCGGGGCGCCCCGCGACAACCACCGGCACGCGGATCGATCTCGAAACCAGCAGAAAAGTTGTCCTCTACGCGGAGGATCAACCGGATTGCGCTTTTCTATTCCGACGCGCCTACGAACGCACCGGACTCGCCGACCAGCTCCACATCGTCGCTGACGGCGCGCAGGCAATCGCCTACCTCACGGGGGAGCGGCAGTATGCGGACCGTGCCCGCCATCCGCTTCCCGATGTCGTTTTCCTGGACATTCAGATGCCACTCGTCACGGGCTTCGAGGTCCTGCAGTGGATGAAGCGGACTCCCAGAATCGCGCGGATTCCGGTGTATCTGATCTCGCTTGTCCTGCGCCACGCCGACGAAACGGCGGCAAAAAAACTCGGAGCGAGCGGCAGCTTCGTCAAACCGGTCTCCCTCGCGGCGCTTTCCGAACTGATCCTCCAGGTTCGCGCCGGTCTGCCCGTGAAGTCGTCATGACCGCACGCCACCGGATCGCTCCCGCGCTCCGCCGCGCTGGGGGGCTCGTTCTCGGACTGGCGGCGCTCCTCGGCGCCGCGCGCCCGGCGTCCGCCGCCGCCTCCGCGACTTCGTCCGTCTCCAGCGGGTCGCTCCATTTCAACCTTCCGACCGCCGGCGCCAAGGACCTCGGCCTTACTGTGACCGCGGGCGCCGTCACGCTCACCGGCGCCGTGCAGAGCCTCGAGGCCGAGCGCAAACTCCTCGACGCGACCATGGCGGTCCCCAACGTGCGCAACGTGGTCGACCATCTGGTGGTTGACCCCGCGCATCGTCCGGACGCCGCGATTCGAGCCGACGTGCAAAGCGCGCTCGAGCGAGATCCGTCCGTGGGAACCGACTCCGTCCAGGTGGAGGTGAACGCCGGCACCGTCACCTTGAAAGGCACGCTGAAAGAATGGCAGGAGCGCGATCTGGCCGGCTGGATCGCCGGAAAAGTCCCCGGCGTGCGCGCGGTGAGCAACGAGATCGGTCTCCTGCCCATGGGGCGGCCCGACGACGAAATCCGTCAGCAGATCGTCGACGATCTGGTGGTCGGCCTTTCGAGCGTGCGCGTGCCCGCTGAACCGTCGAACTCGCCTGCCGGCCATTCGGAAGACCGCCTCCTGGCAGTGACTCCGCCCGCAGTGGCAGTGAGCGACGGCGCGGTTGTCCTCACCGGGTCGCTCCCCACGCTGCTGGCCCGGAAGCAGGCCGAGGAAATCGCCGAATCCGTCATCGGCGTGAAATCCGTCGAGGACGACGTCACGCTTCAAACCAACCCGCGCGTCTCCGACGGAGACATCGCGCGAGCGGTACGCGACGCCCTGGCGAAGCTCGGCGAAGACGAACAGAACGCCTCGCTCTACTCGCTCGACTGACGAGGGAGAGACGAGAACCCGTCCCGGAAGTCGAACGGGAGAGCGAAGCTGCGGGACACCTCTAGGCCGTCGGCAGCTTCGCCGGAGAACGTGGATCGATCGAGCCGCGCATGCCTCCGGTCAGGGACGAGACCCGGAAACCGCGCTGGCTCAAGACGCGGGCCGCGAAATACGCGGTTTTGCCAAGGGCGCAAACCGTCACGACCGGACGCCCCGCATCCAGTTCTCCCATACGTCCGCGCAGCTCCGCCAGCGGGATATTGAGCACGCCCTCGGCGGGCACGGGATAGGCCTTCGCCAACGGTTTCGGCCGAACGTCCAGCACCTGGGCGGATCCCGGAGCCGGGAGCCGATCGACCGCCTTGAGCAGCCCGTCGCGGATGTTGCACGCCGCGAAGCCCGCAAGGTTCACGATATCCTTCGCCGCCCCGAACGGCGGCGCGTAGGAAAGCTCCAGTTGCGCCAGATCGTCGATGGTGAGCCCGCCCATGATCGCGGTGGCGATCACATCGAGGCGCTTGTCCACGCCGTCCAGCCCCGCGGCCTGCGCGCCGAGGACGCGGCCCGTCTGCGGGTCCCACACCAGTTTCAAGGCCAGCGGCTTGGCCCCGGGGAAATAGCCGGCGTGCTGGTTGTCGTTCACGACCACCGCCTCAAATGGCCGACCAGCCGCCGCCAGCCGTTTCTCGGACCAGCCCGTCAATCCCGCCGCAACGTCGAAGACGCGGACAATCGCCGTGCCGAGCGTTCCAAGATAAGGTTTCGTCTGCCCCGGACGGAAGATGTGATCCGCCGCGAGGCGGCCCTGCCGGTTGGCCGGCCCGCCCAGCGCGACCGC
Source organism: Opitutaceae bacterium EW11 (assembly GCA_003054665.1). Lineage (GTDB taxonomy): Bacteria > Verrucomicrobiota > Verrucomicrobiia > Opitutales > Opitutaceae > EW11. The sequence continues at coordinate 87,139 of QAYY01000010.1, forward strand.
CACAAACTCGCCGGTAACGAAATCTTCCGTTTCCACCGCATCGCCGGCCGCGTAGACGTCGGGATCCGAGGTTCGCAGGTAGCGATCGACGCGGATGTGCCCGCGCGGCCCGAGAACAAGTCCGGCCGCTCGCGCGAGCGCCGACTCCGGCCGGATGCCGACGGACATCACCACGAGATCGGCCTCGATGGTCCGGCCGGACCCGAGGCGGCACACCAGCGAAGACGGCGACGGGTCGAAGCGGCTGACGCTGTCGGAGAGAATCACCTCCACCCCGTGCCTGCGCAGTTCGTCCCGTACGAGGTTCGTCATGCTCCCGTCGAGGAGCGGCAGCACCTGATCCTGCAACTCGACGATCGCGACGCGTTTGCCGAGGCGGTTCAGCTGCTCGGCCACCTCGAGCCCGATGAAGCCGGCGCCGATCACCGCGATCCGCTCCGCCTGCTCGGCGAAACGCTTCAAGCGGTCCATGTCGGCCAGACTCCTCAGAGTGTGGATGCGAGGGTCGTCGGCGCCCGGGAGCACGGGTTTCACCGGAGCGGCTCCGGTGGCGAGCACGAGCTTGTCGTAAGGCAGCCATTCCAGCTCCGCCGTCGCGCCGTTGCGGATACGCACTCGCTTCGAAGGGCGGTCGATCTCCAGGACCTCCGTGTTGGTGCGCACGTCGATGTTGAGAAGCGCCTTCAGTGTCTGCGGTGTCTGCACCGCAAGCGCGGCCCGGTCGGCGATTTCGCCGCCGACGTGGTACGGAAGTCCGCAGTTGGCGAACGACACATCGGGACCGCGCTCCAGGAGCGTGATGCTGGCGTTCTCGCTGAGACGGCGCGCACGGGCGGCAGCCGAAGCGCCCGCTGCGACGCCTCCGACGATGACGAGGCGAAGAGAGGAGGAGGTGGAGTCCATGGGAAAACTGGGAGAGTTGGGCCCGGCGCGGGTTGTCCGGGTCAGCGTTCCTGCGCCACGCGCAGCGCCCGGATGAAGCCGGAGGGATCGGCAGGGCTGAAGAAGACCGTGCTTCCTCCGCGGCGGATGAGCGTGACCGCCTTGCGGCGATCGGTCACGGCCTCGAACTCCAGGGTCTGCCCGGCGGGCGGGGCGTCGGTGGAAATCCCGACGATATCGCCGAGGACGATCGAGGTGCGGGAACAGCCGCAATCGATCAGCACCCGGTCTTCGGCGATCGTGACCTCGCCCGTCTTCGGCCGCGCCGCCGCCAGACTCATGATCCCGCTCGCGAGGAAGGCCGCGCCGGCGGCCACCAGCGACACCGTCGCGCCTTGGCCGAACCAATACAGCATCGCGAAAAGCACCAGGGACGGCACCGCCGAGAAGGAGAATGCCAGCTCCCAGTCGAAACACTTGCGCGGCGGAGCGAGTTCAAACGTGGTGTCCATGACGAGGGAAGGTTGAGAGAGCGATCGTCGCCGGTCCGGCGCAGGAGCCAGCCGGCAACCCGGCGGCGGAGGGCGTCGCCCGGCCCGCGGCCGGGGGATCGTCCTGGGCGCCGGCCCGCGACAGATCTTTATTGACTATATGCGCAATGATGCATTTAGTCCGGGCATGTCAAGCTCCTGTTTTCCCTCGCGGGGCAAGAAAAACCTCCGCCTGCTTTCCGAGGAGGCGCTGTCCCTGGTGGCGCGCCGCTTCGCGATCCTTTCCGAACCGATGCGCCTTCACCTTCTTCATCTGCTGGTCGACGGAGAGCTCTCCGTGACCGAGTTGGTGACGGCCACGGGCGGCACGCAGGCGAACATTTCCCGGCATCTCCACACGCTGGCCGATGCGGGACTGATCCACCGCCGCAAGGACGGGCTGCAGGTCTTCTACTCGATCGCCGACGCGTCGATCTTCGATCTCTGCAACGCGGTGTGCAGCAGCTTGGAAAAACACCTCACCCAGCGCGCCGACGTGTTTCACGCCGCGACGAGCGAAGCGCTCGGGACGATCTAGTTCCCTGGGAGCACCGGGGTTCGTACTCCTCTTCCCTCGAGGCGCACGCTTGCGGGTGGGTCGGCGCGTCCCTGCGCCGACATCTTCGCCCTGCCCGCGCCAGTCCTCCGTAGGCCGCTCGGCTTCGCCTGTCGGCGGAGTTCCCTCTCTGCTCCGTTGTGGGCCGGGTGCCCCCACCCGGCGGTTTGCGGCGGCGCTCTGCGCAGGGGGGCACCGCACTCACATCGGGAAAAATAGTGCGGGCGATGATCCTCTGAGAGCGCCGGCCGCTGGCCGCGATCGAGTTTGGATGCGGGCGGGACGCCCGCGCTCCCGGGGGCGGATCGCTCCGGGGCATATCTCACCGGCGTCGGATTCCGATGTCTGCGATTTACGCGCGTGTAAGATTCGCCGCTGGGCGGGATTTAACCGGGTGTCATGAAATACACTCGTTCTCTGATTCTCACGACAGCGTTGGCGGGGTTGGTTGCCCTTCCCCTTTTCGGCCGCGGTCCGGGCGGCGGCAATCGCGGCGGAGGCGGCTGCGGCGGTGCGGGAGCGTGCCAGTACGACGCATGCCCGTACGACTGCCCCCGCGATCCGATGCTTTGCACCGGCACGTGCCCTGCCCTCAACACGCCCTTGCAGGATGGTTCAGGCAAGGTCGAGAAGCAGCGCGGCAACCCGAACTCCACGGGCACGCCGCTGCGCGACGGCTCCGGCAAGGCCACGGCGCCCGGCAAGGGGGCAAAGGACGGCACGGGCAATCAGGCCAACTGCCCTAACCCGGCCCCGAAATCCTGATCTCTCCCACTGCGGCGGCTCGAGGCAGGGCTCGCGCCGCCGCAGCGCATCCGCTCTATTGTCCACGTGGTTCTTTCGCTCGAGCTTTTCGCCGCGGCCTGGCTGAACCCTCTCCTGTCGGGTTGGGCGGCGATGGCGAGCGTGCCGCCCGCTCGGGAAACATCTTCGGATGAAGAAGACACCGTGTGCATGGCCCGGCTTGCCGCGGGCGAAACTCACGCCCTGCAGCCGATCTTTGATCGTTGGAAGCTCCCGCTTCTGACCTATTTTTATCGCGCGCTGGGTTCGCATGCCGACGCGGAGGACCTCGTCCTGCAAACGTTCGCCCGCGTGCACCGCGCCGCGGATCGCTACCGGCCGGAGGCCAGATTCACCACCTGGCTTTTCGCCATCGCCCGCCGCGAACTCCTCCACGAATTGCGGCGGCAGCGGCGCAAACCGGTCGAGCCGGTCCCGCCGGAGGACCTCGACCTCTCCCTCGTTTCCGGGCAGACCGCGGACCCCCAACGGGTGAGGGAGGCGGAGGAGCATCTCCTCTCCGCGCTCCAACGGCTGCCGGAACGCGAGCGCAGCGCGCTCCTTCTCGCCAGCAGCGGCGACCATTCGCACGCCGACCTCGCGACGACGCTCGGCGTCTCGCCGGGAAACCTCAGCGTGATCCTGCACCGCGCCCGCGAGAAACTCCGCGTCCTCCTTTCCTGAATACCATGGACCAGAACCCAGAACCTTCGAAGGCGAAGTCGCGCATCGACCCCGAGTCGCTGCTCGGCGCCCGCCTGCGGACCGTCCGGCCGGAGCTCGACCGGCGTTTCGAGGAGATGCGCCGGGACCTCGCGCGCACTCCGCGGAGGCCGGCATGGCTGGAGTGGCTCGCCGCGCGTTCGCCGGCGCAGCTCGGCTGGGCCGCGGCAGCGGCAATCGTCGTGGCCGCGGGCACGGTGGTTTTTCGACCCGCCACACAGAGCGGCGGCGCGCCGGACTTCGATCCGGCGGAGTACGGCGAACTGCTCTCGCTTAACGACGCTCTCGCCCCCGCGCTTCCCCTGGCCGACCGCGACTTGCGCTCCGCCGTGATCGAAATGCCCGTTTCCCCGAAATCGTGATCCCTTCTCCCATGAAAACCTCTCTCGCTCTCGTGGTCCTGCTCCTCGCGCCTGTCGCGCTTTTCGCGCAGAATGGTCCCCCGGCTCACCGCGGGCCGGGCGTGCACGCGGCGCTCCACGCCGGGGACGAACTAGCCGTGCTCGACCAGTTTCTGGGTCTCTCCAATGCCGAGCTCGACCAGCTGCAGCAGGCGATCGCACGGGTCCGGGCGATGTCGCCCGCCGAACGTGCGGCCCTGAAGGAAAAGATCGTCGCATACCGGCAGCTTCCGGAAAACCAGCGCCAGCAGGTCCGCCGCGGCTGGGGTTTCGAGAACGATCAGGACCGCCAGGACTGGCCGACGATGATGCACGCCAAGACCGACGACGAACGTGCGACCGTGCAGAAAGAGCTTCAGGCGCTCCCCCCCGAACAACGCGCCGCCCGCAAACACGAGCTTCTGGAAGCTTGGCGCGCCGCGTCCTCTCGGCCGTAGGGACGCAGGCATGACAGCGTCTCTGGAAGCGCGGACGGAGCCGCGTCCTCGATCGTGGTTTCGGGAGGTATTCGGAGGGCGCCGGCAAACGCCGAACCGGCTTTCAGCCTGACGCGGCGTTGTCGTGCGCGCCGCCCGGGCGCGCCGGCTCGGCGTGGCCGGTCTTCTTCTGGAAATACACCTTGAGAATCGCCTGCGCGACGGGCGCCGCGTAGAGGCCGCCGGCGTAGTTTTCCCCCGGGGTGTCTCCTTCGGCCGCGACTGCGATCGCGATTTCGGGATGCTCGAGGGGAGCGAAACAGATGAACCACGCGACGTTCTTTTTTCCCGGGATCTGCGCGGTGCCCGTCTTGCCCGCGATGCGCAGGCCCGGAATCCGCATCGCCGGAGCCGAAAGCATCTTCGCCGTCCCGATCGTCGTGCACTCCTCCATGCCCTTGAGCAACGCGGCGCGCTGGCTCTCGGTAAGCCCGATGGCCTCCGAGTGCTGCCCGGGACGGTTCGGATCGTGCCGCAGGGTCGGTTGCGTGAGCGTTTCGCCGCGCGCCACCGAAGCGGCAAAACACGCGAGCTGTATCGGACTAAGCAGGACGAAACCCTGCCCGATCGACATGTTCGCCGTGTCTCCGGGGAACCAGGCCTCGCCGCGCTCCTTCTTTTTCCAGGCCCCGTCGGGAATCAGCATCCGCTTCGGCTCGTGCGGGAGATCGATGCCGGTCCGATCGTCGAGATGGAAACGGCGCGCCTCCGCGGAGAGTTCGTCCACCGTGGTGAGGATTCCCGCGGTGTAGAAATAGATGTCGCAACTCTCCGCGATGGCCTCGGGAAGCAGGATCCTTCCGTGGTGGGCGAGTCCGTTTTCGCAGGTGAAGGTGTGGCCCGAAATCCGCATCGAACCCTCGCAATCCGCGATGGTTTCGTCGGGCGTGATCGCGCCGCTTCGCAGCGCGGCGACCGTCGTTACGATTTTGAACGTCGAGCCCGGAGGATAGAAGCTCGTGATCGCGCGATTCGGCCACGCCTGGTTTTCCTCGATCGCCGCGCCCGCGGCCTTGGAGAGAAACGGAGAGAAATCAGAGAGGCTGTAGTCCGGTTTGCTCGCCATCACCAGGACCTCGCCCGTGCGAACGTCGAGCGCCACCGCTGCGCCGATCTGGTCGCCGAGAGCGGACTCCGCCGCCGTTTCGAGATCGAGGTCGATGGAACACGCAAAATCGTGACCCGGCGTGGGCGGGTGCTCCTCCAGCGGCGGGTTGATCCGGTAACCCGCGGGGTCGACGCGAAAGATCGTGCTGCCCGGCTGGCCCTGGAGCAGTTCGTCGTACTGCCGCTCGAGGCCGTCCCGGCCGCGCGTGCCCTTGAGCTTGAAGGTGGTGAGGTCCTCGCCCGGCAGGCCCTGCGCGTCGACGTCCTCCGTCGGCCCGACGTAGCCGAGCACGTGCGCCGCGGCGGAGCCGTGCGGATACAGCCGGGCGCTTGCCGCGAATAGCTGCAGCGGCGTGTTTGGCGGCAGACCCTCGACGAGCTTGGCGAACTCCTCCGGCGCCAGATCCTCGACAAGGGGAAACGGAAGCAGCAGCTGCTGGCGGAAGTGCTGCTTCAGCGCATCGGCGTCCAATGTCAGCTGGCGCCCCGTCACCCGGGAAATCTGGTCGAGGAAGCCCTGCACCACCTGGTAGCGCGCGATCTGCTCCAGCTGCGGCGCCGTGGGGATGTCCTTGTCCCCCGCCTCGCGGTAGTTTCGCCGGATCTCGAGGTACTCGCGGTGAAACTGCGGCCGGAGTTCGTCGAGGTAGAGAACGGCCCCGTAGCGCGGGCGGTTCCCGACCAGCAGCTCGCCGTTGCGGTCGTAGATGTTTCCGCGCGGCCCCGGCAGGATCACACGCCGGAGGCTCTGCACTTTCTCCTGCTCCTCGTACTGGCCGGTCCGATACAGCTGCCGGTAGGCCATGCCCCCAACCAGCACGACCATGAGAGCCGCGAGAATCCCGTAGAACAGCCGCAGGCGCACGTCGTAGCCTTTGTGCGCCTGGATGTAACTGGGAGTGGGTCCTTCTTGCACCGGCAGCGGCATCGAAAGCCGAAGCCAGCCTCGTTCTTCCGAGAACTCAAGCCCGCGACGCGCGAAGGCGGAGAATCTCAGCCGAAGCGCCCCGTGATGTACTCTTCCGTCTGACGATGCTCCGGCCGCTGGAAGATCTTCTGGGTTGTGCCCATTTCGATGAGCCGGCCCAGATACATGAAGGCGGTGTGGTCCGAAACGCGCGCGGCCTGCTGCATGTTGTGCGTGACGATCACGATGGTGAACGTCTCCTTCAACTCGTGGACCAGCTCCTCGATGCGCGCGGTGGCGATCGGGTCGAGGGCCGACGAGGGTTCGTCCATCAGCAGGACCTCGGGCCGCATCGCGATCGCCCGGGCGATGCACAGCCTCTGCTGCTGTCCGCCGGACAGGCTGATTCCGGGACGGTTGAGGTTGTCCTTCACCTCGTCCCAGAGCGCGGCCATCCGCAGGCACTCCTCCAACCGCTCGCGCAGCACCTCCTTGTCGCGAACGCCGTTGAGGCGGAGCCCGACGAGCACGTTCTCGCGCACGGAAAGCGTGGGAAATGGATTCGACTTCTGGAAAATCATCCCGACGCGGCGGCGGAGGATCGTGGGGTCCATGCCGGAGCGATACAGGTCGTCGCCAAACAGTCGCACCCGCCCGGTCATTCGCGTGCCGGGCGTCACTTCGTGCATCCGGTTGAGCGTGCGCAGAAGCGTCGATTTTCCGCAGCCGCTGGGACCGATGATCGCCGTCACGCTCCGGGCGGGAAAACCCAGGGAGACGTCGAACAGCGCCTGGTTTTTGCCGTACCAGAGGTTCAGGCCCTCCACGCTGATTGCGATCTGCCGCACGGGCTGCGGTGACTGTCCGACCGCCGGTTGCGGCGGGCGCATCGGTTCGGAATAGGTGCGGGGCTCGGGGCTACCCAACGGCGGATTCATAGGCGTTTTGCCCGCGTCAGGAAGCGGACGGAGAGGTTGAGCAAAAAGATGAGCGAGATCAGCACCAGCGCCCCGGCCCACGCCTGCCGGTGCCAATCCTCGTAGGGCGACACCGCGTAGGTGTAGATTTGCAGGGGCAGCGCGGCAATCGGCTGCGTAAGGCCCAGGTTCCAGTTGAGATTTCCGAAGGCGGTGAACAGAAGCGGCGCGGTCTCTCCGGAGATGCGGGCCACCGCGAGCAGCACGCCGGTGACGATACCCCGGGAGGCCGTGCGCACGACGATGTGGACGACGATCTTCCACCGGGCGATGCCGAGGGCGAGCGCGGCCTCGCGGTATCCGCCGGGCACCAGCAGAAGCACCTCCTCCGTCGTCCGGAGGACGAGCGGAATCATCATGATCGCGAGCGCGACGGCTCCCGCCAGGGTCGAGAAGCCGTGCATCGGCACAACGACGACGCCGAAGACGAGCACGCCCCAGATGATCGACGGCACGCCGTTGAGGACGTCCGCGACGAACCGAATCGACGCCGCGACAGCGGGAGAGCTGTATTCGGAAAGGTAGATCGCGCCGAGGACGCCGATCGGCGCGCCCAAAGCGGTCGCGAGCGCCAGCAGCTCGGCCGAGCCAGCGATGGCGTTGGCCATGCCGCCCCCGGGACTGCCCGGCGCGGCCGGCGTGCGGGTGAAGAAATCCACGTTCACCGAAGACGCTCCCTGGAGGAGGAGATGGAAAAGGACGAAACCGAGGGGCAGGATCACCGCCGCCGCGCTGAGGACGGCGAGCGCGCTCATCGCTCCGCTCTTGAACCGGCGCCAGCGATGCTGGTGCTGGTCCTCGAGCCGGCGTCCGCTGGCCTCGACGGTTGTCATGCGAACCGGCTGCCTCCCTTGGTCGTCGCGGCCCTCACCAGCAGGAGGGCGCCCACGTTCACCACGACGGTGATGACGAGGAGGATCAGCCCCAGTTCGAACAGCGCGCTGGTGTACATCCGATCCGCGCCCGCTTCGCCGAACTCGTTCGCGATCACGCTCGCGAGGGTGTAGCCCGGCGCGAAAAGCGAGGCGGAAATCTGCGGGCTGTTGCCGATCACCATCGTCACAGCCATCGTCTCGCCGAGGGCGCGCCCGAGGCCCAGAACGGCCGCGCCGAGAAGTCCCCTGCGAGCGTAACTCAGGACCGCGATGCGAGTCACCTCCCACCGGGTCGCCCCGAGAGCATACGCCGCCTCGCGCTGCAGGTTGGGCACGGAGCGTAAGATCTCCCTGGATACCGCAGTCACGATCGGAACGATCATCACCGCGACGATGATTCCCGCCGAAAGGTACCCGAGGCCGAAGATCGGCCCGGAGAAGAGCGATCCGACCCCGGGAATCGGACCGAGGACGGCGCGGAGAGCGGGGAAAACCGCCGTCCGCAGCCAGGGGACGAGCACAAAGATGCCCCAAAGGCCCCAGATCACGCTGGGCACCGCGGCGAGCATCTCGATCAGCGAGACCAGCGGCTGGCGAATCCAGACGGGAGCGAGATCCGTCAGGTAAACCGCGGTGAAAATGCTCAACGGCACCGCCAGAACCAGCGCGATGGCCGACGTCACAACGGTGCCGTAGATGAACGGCAGCGCTCCGTATTCCTCCGCGCCGGCGTTCCAGTCCTCACTCGCGAGGAGCTTGAGCCCGAAGGCCCTCAATGTCGGCAGCGAGTCGGAAACAAGTTGCCAGACGAGGAGGAGCAGGATCGCGACCGCCACCAGGGCGGCCGCGAGGGCGACGCTTCGGAAGGTCGCGTTCCCCCACGGACTCGCCGCTTTCCCGACGGGAATCGGCGAGTCTTCGAGTTCGGTTTTCTCGGCCGGCAGCGGCACCAACAATCCTTGATATAGACGCGGAACCGGCCGGCTCGGGCCGGTCCCGCATAAACGAAAATCAGGACTTCACCGAGGCAAGCTTGGCGAGAATCCGCTTCTGCACGCTCTCCGGCAGCGGAGCGTAGTCGAGTTCGGGGGAAATCTTCTGGCCCTCGGTGACGACCCACTTGAAGAATTTCGCCAGGGCGGCGCCCTTCGCGGCGTCCTTCTGCTGCTGATACAGGAGCACCCAGCTAGGTCCGGCGATCGGATACGCGGCGTCTCCGGGCGCGTTGACCATGGAGAACCGGAAATCGTCCGGAATGGTGGCGGTGCCGAGGGCGACGGAGACGGATTCGGGCGAGGCTTCGACGAACTTTCCCGCCCGGTTCTTCATCGTGGCATAGGGGAGTTTGTTCTGCACCGCGTAAGCCAGCTCGACGTAGCCGATCGCGCCCGGCAGCTGCTTCACCTGTCCGGCGACCCCGGCGTTGCCCTTGCCGCCGATGCCGCCCACCCACTTCGGCGTGCTGCTGCGGCCGATGGAGGAATCCCAGGCGGAGCTGACGCTGCTCAGGTAGTCCGTGAAGATGTAGCTGGTGCCGCTCGAGTCGGAGCGGTGCACGGCGACGATGTCGGAGTTGGGGAGGCTCACTCCGGGATTCAGCGCGGCGATCTTCGGGTCATTCCACTTGGTGATCTTGCCCAGGTAAATGTCGGCCACGGTCTCGCCGTCGAACTTCAGTTTCGGCGATCCCGGGAGGTTGTAGCTGAGCACCACCGCGCCCGCGACGATCGGGAGTTGGAGGACCGGGCCGTTGTTCGACTTGGCCATCTTCTGATCGTCCATCGTGAAATCGGACGCGCCGAAATCGATCGTCTGGCTCAGCAGGGCGCTCTGGCCGAAGCCGGAGCCGTTGGCCTGGTAGTTGAAGGTGACGGTGGGATCCACTTTGCGGTAGGCTTCGAACCACTTCGCGAACGCCGGCTGATCGAAGGAGCTGCCGCCGCCGTTCAGGGCGGTTTCGGCGCGACCCGCGACCGCAACGCACAGGGCCACGCACGCAAGGGACAGTGAGAGCAGGGCTTTTTTCATCGCCCCTAGCGGGTGCCAACACACCTCGTCGATGCAAACGCCCCAGGTGAACTCTCTGTGACAATTGCCTTCGGATGTCGCGAAGCACCTCCGGCCGCTCGCTTTCACCGCCTGCGCCTGGCCCCAGGGCAACGAGCCGATGCTTGGCGCCGGTCTTCCCGAACAGCGGAAAACCGGTCGGAGACAAAGGCCGTATTCAGAATGACCTTGCAGTCGGCCCCGCCTTTTTCTCGTCCGGGGGCGACCTTGGAAAGAACCCGCCGGAACCGCGAGGGGTGGCGCGTCGGCCAGCGTATCACCGGGGTGAACGACAACCGCCCATGAACACAAAACTTCTCGGATTATTGCTCGTCGGTTCACTCGCGGCCGCGCTTTCGCCCGTTGCGAAAGCCGGACCTGGAATCGACTACTGGAGGCGCGTCTCCGACCACCGCGCCGCGACCCCGGCCAAAGCCGACGAATCGCAGCCGGCAGCGAAGCCCTGCACCGACTCGAAGCTGGTCAACGTGACCGAAACCCGAAACGCCTGGGAGAACGGCCGCGGTCCTCTGGAAACGAAAGCCGTCGGAACGAAATGGACCTGCACGTCCTGCGGCGAAACAACCACCACCGTACGCCGCGCCTGGACCAACGGGAAAGGCCCGCTCATCACCCACAAAGCCCGCACCCAGCACGACTGCTCCTCCTGCGGGGGCGCTGAAAAGAGCTGAGCTCGAAAGCGGTCTCCCGCCGTCCGCAACGTGCGAGCGCCGGACGGCGCCAGAGCCGAACTTCAGCCGCAGATTCAGCGGGCGGGGAGAGCGGTGTTGTAAGGCTCCGCAAAGTCATGTCTGGATATGCCGTCGGCCGCCCGCGACTTCCGTCCCTGGGCAGTCGCCGACTTTGGCAACTGATGGGAGCCCCGCTTTCGATTCATGAAACCCCTCGCACTCCTCTGCGGCGTGTCGCTTGTGGCGAACGCCACCCTCGCAGCTTTTCTTCTGGGAAAACCTGCCGCGCGCACCGGAACCGCCGATAGCCTTTCGCCCGCCGGTATCCCTTCCGCCGCCTCGAAGGCGCCCGGACGAAACGAGTCCGAAAAAACGGCGGCAAAAACCAACACCGAATCCGGAAAACTCTGGGACGGTCTCGCGACGGAAAGCCTGCCGTCGCTCGTCGCGCGGCTCCGGACGGAAGGCTTCCCGCCCTCCGTCGTGAGATCCATCGTCGCGGGTTTGCTGAGCGAGAAATACTCCGCCCGAAAAAAGGAGATCCTCGCCAAACAGCAGGAGATACCCTTCTGGCGCTCCGGCTCGTTCCGGTACGACGCGAAGACGATGGCCGCCATCCGGCAGATCTCCCGAGAGCAACGCGACGAGATGAAGGCGCTGCTGGGCGCGGATGCCTCCGAACTGAGCGGAGAGGCGCTCGCGTATATGAAAATGCAATACGGCGACCTGGCCCCGGAGAAGATCGAGCAGATCCAGTCGATCACCTCGGATTACGGCGAAATGCGCTCGGAAATCTACTCCAACAGCAACGGCCTCATGCTGCCGGAGGACAACGAGAAGCTCGCGTTGCTGCGGAAGGAACAGCGCGCCGATCTCGCGGCGCTGCTCAGCCCCGCCGAGATCGAGGAGATGGAACTCCGATCGAGCGACCTATCGAACCAACTGCGTTTCCAGCTGGGAACGTTCAAGCCCACGGAACAGGAATTTCGCTGGCTCTATCGCACACTCCGCGCCGCGCAGGAGCAGGGTGGAGCGGATCTTCTCGTCGGCGGCGGGCTTACCAACCCGAGTTCGCAGGTCCGTTCCACCCTCCTCGCCCAAGCGGAGAAAGAACTCCCCGCCGATCGCCTCGCCGAACTGAAGCAGAACCTCGATCCCGCCTACCAGATGGCGAATCGCCTCGTCGCGCGCCTCGACCTTCCGACGACCGCCGCCGTCGAGTTGGTCTCAATTCAGCAGGATATCCAGAACCGGGCCGCCACGCTGCGACGCGACAGGAATCTTTCTTCCGACGAGCGTAACGCGCAACTCTCGGCCTTGAATCAGGAAGCCACCTCGCGGCTCACGCAGACGCTCACGCCGCGCGGCCTCGAGGCCTACAAACGCTACGGCGGCGGCTGGCTTCAGTCGCTTCAGCCCCGCCCCACGCCTCCCGGCACAAAGCCTCAAGGCTGACGGTTATCACGCTTGCGGGGGGTTCGGCGCGTCGCCGCGACGACACTCCTGCTGCACAGCCTCCGCGTTCCGGACTCCGACATCTGACGTCCGGCGTCTGACAGCTGACAGTTGTCCCTGACACCTGGCCTCTGATCCCCGCCTCACCGCGGCCCCGAGACGTTTCGTTTTTCCTGCAAATGGCGGATTTTTGCTGATCAGCCTGCTGGCTGCGCCGGGACGGCGGATACACAACGATGGTCAGTTCCCGTATTGACGGAGGCCTACGTCGATTCGGGTGCGATCCCCTCGAAACGTATCCCCCATGCATAACCCACACCTCCGGCCAGCCCCCTCCCACCTGGCCCATCTGCTGACTCAACGAAAGCCGCTACTGGCGACTTCGTTTTTGCTCCTCGCTGCCGCCCAACTCCCGGCTCAACAGGCGCCCGACGTCGCCAAGGATACCCTGAATCCCGACGAAGCGCGGAAGGAGGAGTTTTCCAACGACGTGCTGAAGCTCGACGACTTTGTGGTCACCGCCGTCGCCGCTCCCGGCACGGTGAGCAAGATGCAGTCCAGCGTCTCCGTCAGCACGCTGCCGATGGAGCAGATCCAAATCTCCGTCCCCCGCAATACGTCGGAGATCTTCCGCAGCCTCCCCGCCATCCGCTCCGAGGCCACGGCCGGCGACGCCAACTCCAACATGACCGCTCGCGGCCTGCCGCTCTCCACCGGCGGTTCGCAATACGTCCAGATTCAGGAAGACGGAGCCCCAATCCTGCAGTTCGGCGACATCGCGTTCGCCACGGCCGACACGTTCCTCCGCGCCGACTCGACGCTCGGCTCGATCGAGGCGGTCCGCGGCGGCTCGGCTTCCACGTACGCCACTAGCGCCCCCGGCGGCGTGATCAACCTCATCAGCAAGACGGGCGAGGTGACGGGCGGCAGCGTGGCTCTCACGCGCGGCATCGATTTCGACACCAATCGGCTGGATTTCGAATACGGATCCCCGATCAACGAGAGTCTCCGCTTCCACGTCGGCGGCTTCTACCGGACCGGCGAGGGCTCCCGAAAGACAGGCTTTTCCGGATACAACGGCGGGCAGGTGAAGCTCAACGTCACCCGGCAGTTCGAAGGCGGCTACGTGCGCTTCTATTTCAAGGCACTGAAGGACCAAGGTCCCACCTACATGCCGATGCCGGTCAAGGTCGCCGGCTCGGAGTCGAATCCCACCTATGAATCGCTCCCGGGCTACGACTTCCTCCGCGACACGCAATACACCCCGGCGCTGACGCGCGACGTGCGCATCGGCGGCAGCGGCTCGATCACGTCCACCGACATCACCGACGGCGTTGTCGCGAACTCCGTCTCCATCGGCGGCGAGTTCAACTTCAACCTGCCCGGCGGCTGGAATCTCGTCGATCGCGCCAACTTCTCCGCCAACAACGGACAGTTCGTGGCGCCGTTTCCCGCCGAGGTGACCGAGGCGCAGGCGCTGGCCGACGCGATCGGCGGCGCCGGCGCGACGCTCTGGTACGCCTCGGGCGCGCGGGCCGGACAGCAGATCGCGAATCCCGCCGCGCTCAACGGCAACGGCCTCCTGTCGCGTGTTCACATCTTCAATACGAAGCTGAACCGGATGGATCTGTTCTCGAACAACCTGAAGCTGAACAAGAGCTTCACCCTCGACAACGCCTCCAAGCTCAACGTCGGCCTCGGCTACTACATCTCGAAGCAGTACATCGACCAGGACTGGAACTGGAACAGCTACCTGCAGGACGTGAAACGCGATGCCGACCTGATCGACGTCCGCAGCGCCCCCGCTTCCGGCGACCCCGCTTCGAGCGGACAACTCGTGACGGAACACGGTCTGATCGCGTACGGCGTCCCCGCCTGGGGCTGGTTCGCCCGCAAATACGATCTGAAGTACGACATCAGCTCCCCGAATCTGAACCTCGGCTACACGTCGCAAAAGCTCAGCGTCGACGCCAGCGTCCGCCGCGACGGCGGCAAAGCCCGCGGCGCAAAATACGACGCCACGACGACCCGGCAGGTCGTCGACATGAACGGCGACGGGGTGATCTCCTATCCCGAGTCACTGGGTGCTCAGCGGATCGATCTGACGAAGCCGGCCCCGATGGTGAACTACGATTTTCACCATCTCTCCTACTCGGGCGGCGTGAACTACCAGTTCACCAAGGCGGTCGCCGTCTTCGGCCGCTACAGCAAGGGCGCGGCCATCCGCGCCGACCGTCTGCTCGATGCCGGCAACGTCCAGGCCGACGGCTCCATCCCCGACAACGACGTCGCGTTCAACACGACCAAACAGGCCGAACTCGGCGTGAAATACCGCCCGAAGAACCTCGTGCCCGGAAACCTCGCCTTCTTCGTCACGGCCTTCCAGGCGAAGACCAACGAGGCGAACTCCGAAGCCGCGAAGGGCGGCGCTCCCCTCATCCTCCGCAACTACGACGCAAAGGGCCTCGAGCTGGAGTCCGCGTACACGATCAACCACTTCGACCTCCGAGCCAGCCTCACCTACACCGACGCGGAAATCGTCGGCGCCAACGACCCGACCGTCATCGGCCACACGCCGCGCCGCCAGGCCAAGTGGATCTACTCGATCTCGCCGTCCTACACGTATCGGAAACTCAACGTCGGCCTCAGCCTCATCGGCACGAGCAAGGCCTACACTCAGGACAACAACCAGCTCGTCATGCCGGGCTTCGCCTACGTCAACGCCTCCGCCGGGTATGAGCTCTCCAAGGGCCTGTGGATTTCTCTCAGCGTCAACAACGCCTTCAACGCCACCGGTGTGAGCGAAGCGGAGGAAGGCAGCCTTCCCGCCAACCGCATCGTGCGGGCCCGCAGCATCCCCGGCCGCACCACGTCGGTACAGCTCAAGTACCTGTTCTAGTTCTCCCGTCGCGGCGGCTCTGTTTTGGCCCCGCGTCCCTTCCGCCCAACCTCCCCCCAAGGACACCCAAAACGCAGAGATGGACAGACCCGTCAGGAGTCTCCGGAAGAGCCCCGGCCGTTCGTTCCCGCGGCGTGCATCGACCTTTGCGCGCCGCCCGCACGGCCCGCTCGCCGGGAA
Organism: Opitutaceae bacterium EW11; assembly: GCA_003054665.1. Taxonomy (GTDB): domain Bacteria; phylum Verrucomicrobiota; class Verrucomicrobiia; order Opitutales; family Opitutaceae; genus EW11. The sequence goes on from QAYY01000010.1 coordinate 102,628, forward strand.
TACCTGATCCGAGGCGCGGGCGAGCCCAACGCCGCCCGCGCCTCCCCTTTTCGCGGACCTCGTCATGAAGAATCAAGTACAGCTCATCACCTACGTCGATCGGCTCAGTGGAGGCGGACTGGCGGAACTCCGCGCGCTGCTCGACGGCCCGCTCGCCGGCCTGTTCGGCGGAGTCCATCTGTTGCCGTTCTTCCACGCCATCGATGGAGCCGACGCCGGGTTCGACCCGATCGACCACTTGAGCGTCGACCGGCGCCTGGGCGACTGGGGCGACATCCGGGAGCTCTCCGCCGGATACGAGGTGATGGCCGATCTGATCGTGAACCATGTCTCCGCCGCCTCGCCGCAATTCGAGGACTTCTACCGGCACGGAGACGCCTCCCGTCACGCAGGCCTCTTCCTCACGTTTGACGACGTGTTTCCCCGGGGCGCGACCGAAGGCGATCTCCTGAAGATCTACCGGCCCCGACCGGGGCTGCCGTTCAGCACCGTGACCCTCCGCGACGGAAGCCGTCGCGTGCTTTGGACGACGTTCACCTCGCAGCAGCTCGACATCAATGTCCGGCATCCCGAAGGCCAAGCCTACCTCCGGTCGATCCTGGAACGCTTCCGCGAGAGCGGCGTTCGCTCGATCCGGCTCGATGCGACAGGGTACGCGATCAAGAAGGCCGGCACGGGCTGCTTCATGATCCCGGAGACCTACGCTTTCATCGCGGAGCTCACGGCCCAGGCCCGCGCGATGGGCATCGAGGTGCTCGTGGAGATTCACTCGTATTATCGCCGCCAGGTGGAGATCGCGGCCAAGGTGGACCGCGTCTACGACTTCGCCCTTCCCCCGCTGGTCCTCCACACGCTTTTCACCGGCAACGCCCGCGCGCTGAAGTCGTGGCTCGCGATCAGCCCGCGCAACGCGATCACCGTTTTGGATACGCATGACGGCATCGGCGTGATCGACGTCGGCGCCGACCCTGCGAACCCGGCCCAAAGTCCCGGACTGCTCTCGCCTTCGGAAATCGACGCGCTCGTCGAGACGATGCACACGAGGAGCCAGGGACAGAGCCGGCAGGCGACCGGCGCCGCGGCCTCCAATCTCGATCTCTACCAGGTCAACTGCACCTACTACGACGCCCTCGGCGGCAACGACCGCGACTATCTGTGGGCGCGAGCCATCCAGTTTTTCGCGCCCGGCATCCCGCAGGTCTATTACGTCGGTCTGCTGGCGACAAAAAACGACATGGAGCTGCTCCGCCGCACCGGCGTCGGGCGCGACATCAATCGCCATCACTATCGGAAGGGCGAGGCCGCGTTGGAGACGGAAAAACCCGTCGTGCGAGCGCTCTTCGACCTGATCCGTTTCCGAAACCGGCATCCGTCGTTCGGCGGCGATTTTAAGCTGGTGGAAAGCCGCGACGAGTCGCTCATGCTCCAGTGGACAAACGGCGCCGCTTGGTCGCGCCTGACGCTGGACTTCACTTCGGGCTCGGGCGAGATCCGGTATTCGATCGACGGCGCCGCTCCGACCGCGGAAGGAAAGATCGTCATAGCGGTGTAACCGTTTTCCCACGACACGACGCTCGGGTGCTCGATCGGCGCCGGGCGTCTCATCGACGTCCAGCGCCGGCCCGCGTTTCAACCGCGCCGCAGGACTTGTCTCCGGTCCGAAGAAGGGACGCGTCGCCTCACCCGCAAGCGACCTCTGCTCGCTACTCCGGCGACTTCACGTGGGCCTTGGCCATCATCTCCGGGCTGAGGCCGAATCCGTATTCCTCGCGATTGTAGAAAACGACCTTGGGCTCCTTCTCGACCGAGCAGGCGGTTCGCTGGCCCTCTTCGCGGTACTGCTGGGGTGAGCGGCCCGTCGACTGCCGGAAGACGCGGGCGAAATAGTTCGCGTCGCTGTAGCCGCAGGCGCCGGCGATTTCCTTCACGCTCAGTTGCGTGCTCCTCAGGGCTTCGACCGCGCTCTGCAGACGCAGCCGGCTGATCAGCTCGATGATCCGTTCCCCCGTCTGATGGTGGAACACCTTCGAAAGATGCCGCGCCGAGCAGCGCAGCGCCTCTGCCAGCGACTCCACGCTGAGCTCCGGATCCTCGAGGTTGTTGCGGATCAGCCACTGGCACTGGAACACCCGGTCGGTATCGGAATACCGCGCAGGAGAGAGGTCCTCGACCAGCGCGAGCAGCAGGGCGAATTCCGCGAGAAGCAGGCCCTTGATCACCGTGTCGCTCACTCGCGGCGCGTAGAAGCGCAGGTCGCTGACGCGATTCAGGTACTCGACCAGATCGTTGTAGAACGGAGTCGTGTAGAAATAGATGTCGTTCACGCCCGGCGTGCCCGGCAGCGCCTCGCGGGCGATGTGAATCGCGACCGTGTCGTTGTAGAAGCAGACCACCAGGTTCTCGAAATCCGTATCCGTGCGGCGGACGAACTCCCCGTGCGGCACGCCCTTCGGCATGATGCACACCTCGCCCGGCAGCAGCGTGAACTTCTGGTCGGGAAACGAAAAATCGGTCGCGCCGCCGAGCTGCACGAAAAGCTCCGGCTTGAAATGGTACGCCATCTTCGGATGCCGCTCGTACAGATCGCGCGTCTGAGGGATGCGATAGCGCTGCTGGCCTTTCTCGAGCGCGGCGATCTGACGGCGAAACGTCTCGGCAAACAGCCGTTGGACGTCCCGCTCGGCGGACGGGTGGGGAGAAAAGGAATGCACGGTGGGGTTGGCGGGCGTCGGCGAAAGCCTGGCGCAAAAATGCTAAGGAAGCGCCAAAACTGCGAGCGCCGAGGCTCGTCGTGTCAACATTTCCGCCCCAGCTTCTCGTTCGCACCGCCCCACCCCGCCTGCCCATGCCCCTCGCCAAGCCGCGCCTCTCGTTCTGGCAGATCCTGAACATGAATTTCGGATTCTTCGGAATCCAGTACTCGTTCGGACTTCAGCAGGGCAACATGAGCCCGATCTACAAGTACCTCGGCGCCGACGAGGCGACGCTGCCCTTCCTCTGGCTCGCCGGACCGATGACCGGCCTGCTCGTGCAACCGATCATCGGAGCGATGAGCGATCGCACGCTCAGCCGCTGGGGACGCCGCACGCCGTACTTCTTCATCGGCGCGGTGCTCTGCAGCGTGAGTCTCTTCTGGATGCCGTTCAGCCAGACGCTGTGGATGGCGGCGGGACTTCTCTGGATTCTCGACGCGGCGAACAACATCACGATGGAGCCGTACCGGGCTTTCGTGAGCGACAAACTCGATCCCGAGCAGCACTCCCTCGGTTTCCTCACCCAGAGCGCCTTCACCGGCCTCGGGCAGACGCTTTCCTACCTCACGCCCTCGCTGCTCGTCGCGTTCGGGATGAACAAGGACGCGGTGAACTCGCGGCACATTCCCTATATCACCGTCACGGCGTTCGTCGTCGGCGCCGTGTTCTCCATCTGTTCGATCCTCTGGACGCTGAAGACCACGAAGGAGCATCCGCTCGACGAGGAGGAAAAGCGGAGAATCCGGAGTCAGCCCGCCGGGCTGGGCAGCACGTTCGCCGAGATCGTGAGCGCGATCCGCGAAATGCCGCTGACGATGCGGCAGCTCGCGCTGGTGAAGCTTTTCCAGTGGTACGCGATGTTCTGCTACTGGCAGTACATCGTGCTCTCGATCTCCACCACGCTGTTTGGCACGACGGACCGGACCTCCACCGCCTTCCGCGACGCCAACCTGATCAACGGGCAGGTCGGCGGCTTCTACAACTTCGTCGCGTTCCTGGCGGCCTTCGCCCTCGTGCCGTTCACGCGCCGTTTCGGCGCGAAAGTCTCGCACGCCGTCTGCCTCACCCTCGCCGGCATCGGCATGCTGTGTATCCCAGCGATCCATACAGAAGCGCTGCTCTTCGTGCCGATGATCGGAATCGGCTTCGCCTGGGCCAGCATGATGGGCAATCCCTACATCCTGCTGGCCGGCTGCATTCCGCCGCATCGCGTCGGCGTCTACATGGGCGTCTTCAACATGTTCATCGTCATTCCGATGATCCTGCAGATCTTCACCCTCCCGCTGTACTACCGCGCCTGGCTGGGCGCCAATCCGGAGAACGTCATCCGTCTGGCCGGCGCGCTGCTCCTCTGCGGAGCCGTCTCGGTGCTCTTCGTCAAAGCCCGGCGTGCACCCGCCGCGGTCGCTGCAGAGGCGATTCCGGTCCGCTGACGGCGACGACGGGGCTCGTGTATCGGGAAAACCGATAGCTCCGGCCGGCGGCCACCCTTTCCCCCCCAGCGGACTGAGTGGAGCTGGCAGACGCCTGGGCGCCGCTTCAGCGCACTCGCTCCTCCTCGCCGATCGACGTTCGTGAGGATGCGCGCTCCGCAGAGGGTGCTCCAACCGCCTCCGACGGTTTCCCGCAGCCCGTCCCACTTTAGGGAATGCCATCTCCCGCATTCGGCCGCACCCGCAACCACGGCAAATGTGCGTGATTCACAAGGCGCTACTCTCCAGCAAGCTGTGCCTTTGTGCCAGCGGTGGAATAACGGCTGCTATGGACTGAATCCTCGTCCTGCGTCACCGGCTCGCCGCCATGGCTTCATTCCAAACTCAGCCCTTCCCCGCGCTCTTTTCCTGCACTGGATTGCAGGCGGGCATGAGTTCATTTCTGCCCTTTCGCGCGGATGCAGCCGCGGACGACGTGCTCGCCTTGCGGAGGCCCCCGGGCGGACACGGGCAGGCGCGAAGCCGAAACGCTTCGCTTCCCTCAACTGCGCATCCGCCGTCGTTCATGCCGGGCGGGGGCGCGCGGAAATACTTCGAGCCATGAAGATCCGAGGCACCGATTTCGTTTTGTATCCAGTCAGCAATCTTGCCGCCGCGGTGGCGTTCTACCGCGACGTTTTGGGTCTGCGCGCGGACATGTACAGCGAAGAGTACCACTGGGCGGAGTTCGACTGCGGCGACGTCACCCTGGCCCTCCACGGCGTGGACAAGCCGGTGAAAGACGGCTCGGGCACCCAGCTCGCGCTCGCGGTGGAAGACCTCGACGGAGCGCTCCGCGAACTGAAGGCGAAGGGGGTTCCGGCCGTTTCGCCGATTCAGGACTTCGGCGTCTGCCGGGCGTTCGAAGTGCGCGACCCCGACGGCCACTCCATCCTCCTTCACCACCGGGCGGACGGCTCCTTCGGCAACACTCCGGCTCCGGCCTCCGCCCCATGAACACCTCCGCTCTCCGCATCGAAAAGCTGCCGGCCATGCGCGTGGCGAGCGTGCAGGCGACAAGCACCACGCCCGAACGCGACGCCTGGGCGAAGCTGGAGGCCTGGGCCGCGCCGCTCGGCCTGCTCAACGATCTCGATCGCCATCCCGTTTTTGGTTTCAACAACCCGCGTCCCCGGCCGAACCATCCGGACCACGGATATGAGTTTTGGATACGCGTCGACCCGGAGACCGCCGCGGCGCCCGGGATCGCGTTGAAGGATTTTCCCGGCGGACTTTTCGCCGTCACTCGCTGCCGGCTTGTCGGCGATCCCGCCGGCGAAATCGACCACGTCTGGCTGGATCTCTGGAAATCCGTCCAGACGGGGCCCTACCGCTGGCGCCAGGCACAGGAGCTGGAGAAGCCGGTGGATCCTCGAGCGCCCGAGAGCGAACTCTGCCTCGACCTCTATCTGCCGGTGACCGCCGTCTGACCGCCCGACTCGAACCGCGCCGTACCCGTCCGCCGATCCCGCGAACCACGTCCGGTCCCGAAGGCCCCGCTACCACATCTTGAATACGATGAAAGACACCATGGACTTGAACCCCGCCTCCAGTCTGAACTCGGTTCTCGACGCACTCGCCGAGCCGCTTTTCTTCGGGGGCGAGATTCCGCGCGACCAGCGCGTCGCCGCGGCGAGGTGGATCGCGGCCCGCCAGGGGCTGCCGAGGTCGTACGGCGGAATGTTCGCTCCGACCGACGGCGACGCCAAAGGCATCCGCCTCTTCACCGGCGAGCCCGTGGTCAGCAGAGCCGGCATCGGCCACCTTCTGGGCGAAGAAGCCTGCCGCATCCTCACCGTCCTGGAGGTGAAGGAGCCGGTCGTCCAGACCGCGCTCCACCGTGCGGTCGGCAACATGTCCGAGCTCCTCGAGTCCTCCGAAAAACGCGGGTACGACACCTCGATGTACTGCTGCGGCACCTGCTCGTCCGGCTATTGGCGGAATCTCGCGCTCGGAATCTTTCCACGTTCCGAGGAGCGACTCCACCGCGGCCTGCGCAGGCTGAAAGATCTGCGGAACGAGGAGGGCCGCTGGCAGAAATTTCCATTTTACCACACCTCGCTCGCCTTGGTTGAAATCGGCCCGAGCCTGGCCAAGGACGAGCTGCGGTACGCGGCGCGCACCTGGGAGCGGATCCTGCCGCGGCTGGCGAGAGCGAAAGACCGCTACGCGCAACGCCGGGCCTCGGTGGGCCGGCGCCTGCTTGAACTCTGTTCGTCCTGATTCGCCATGAACCATCTCCGCTTCGCCCTTCGGCAGTTCGGCAAATCGCCCGGCTTCACCGCCATCGCCGTCCTCACGCTGGCGCTGGGAATCGCGTCTGCGACGACGCTGTTCAGCGTGATCCAAGCCCTGGTCATTCACCCCTTCCCGTATCCGGACGCGGAGCAGATCGTCTACGTGCGCTCGAACAGCGGGCAACCGCTGTCGACGGCCGACTACAACGACCTCGTCAAGGAACTGCGCAGTCTGTCCGAGCTGGGGGCCTATGTGCCGCGTCGGATCAACCTGGGCGGCGAGCGTGCGGAATCGGTGCCGGCGATCCTCTGCACCTCGGGCGTGCTTCGTGCGCTCGGCATCCAGCCGATGCTGGGCCGCTGGTTCACGCCGTCGGACGACGAGCCGGGCGCCGAGGCCGTTGCGGTGATCAGCCACGCGCTCTGGCTCCAGCGCTTCCAGGGTGACTCCGCCGTGGTCGGTTCGGTGCAGCAGGTCGACGGCCGCGCGACCAGAATCGTCGGCGTGATGCCGGCGACCTTCGAGTTTTCAAGCCCGTGGTATCAGGGTTCCGACTACCAGCTCTGGGCCCCGCTGCACTTCACGCCCGATGAAATGAAGGACCGGGGAAGCCACTGGATGCTCGGCCTGGGGCGCCTGAAACCGGGGGTCACGCTGGCGCAGGCCGACGCCGAGATCAAAGCGGTCGGGGCGCGCCTGGCCGCCGCGTATCCAGACACCAATACCGGCAAACCTTTCCTGGCCGTCTCCATCCGGCAGGAAATCACGAGACAAACGGCCTCCGGCCTTCGCCCGCTGGGCGCCGCGGTGGTGCTGCTCATGCTCGTGGTCTGCGCCAACGTCGCCGGGCTCCTGCTCGCGCGCGGCAAACGCCGCGAGGCCGAGTTCGGCATTCGCCTGGCGCTGGGCGCATCGAGAAAGGCTCTCGCGCTCCAGCTTCTCGGCGAAACGCTCGTTCTCGCCCTGCTCGGCTGCGCCGTGGGCGTGATCCTTTCGCTCTGGGGCGTAGCCGTGGTCCGGAACTTGATTCCAGCGACGCTCATCATCGAGGCGCGAAGAGCGGCCATCGACGTCCACGGCTGGGTCCTCCCCTTCGCCGCCGGCGCCGGCCTGCTCGCGGCGCTGCTTTCCGGGGTCGCTCCCGCGATCACGGCGGTGCGGGGCTCGGTCGGCGCTTCGCTGCACGAATCGGGAAGGACGCAGACGGGTTCGCGCGTCCACCGTCGCCTCCTCCGGCGGCTCGTCATGGCCCAGACGGCGGTGACGGTGCTCCTCGCCTATGGCGCAATCCTGTTCACCGGAAGCTACGTGAACGTCGTTCGGGCGAATCGCGCGCTGGAGACCGACCAGGTGCTCACCGTCGAAATCGCGCCGAAGGGCGAGCGATACAAAGCCGTCGGCACCCGGATCCAGTTCTGGAACGCCATGATGGAGCGCGTTCGGAGCCTTCCGGGAGTGGAACGCGCCGCAATGACGACCAAACTTCCCCTGGAGGGCGGAAACAATTTCGACGTGCTGGCCGACGGCGAAACGTTCGACGCCAAAGTCCGCCGCCCGCTCGTCGAGAACTCCGGCGTCTCGCCCGACTATTTCGCCGCGATGGGCATCGGCTGGCTGCGAGGCAACCCGGTCGATTTTGTCACCCCCAAGGGCCCCGTTTTCCCCGCGGTGATCAACCAAACTCTTGCGCGCAAGGTCTGGCCGCAGACCGATCCGCTGCAGCACCAACTGCGCATCAACATGCCGAATTCTCCTTATGTTTTTCAGGTCGTCGGCGTGGTGGAGGATGTACGGCAATGGGGCGCGGAGGCCGCGCCCATGCCCGAACTCTATTATGCCTGCACGCTGAACGGACTACCCGAAGAAGCGCTCCCGCCGAACAGCGCCTACCTGGTGGTGCGCGCTCGTGGGGATGCGCGCGGCCTTACCGCCGCGATCCGGGAAGAGCTCGCCAGACTCGACCCGGGTCTGGCCGTGTCGCGCGTCCGCACGATGTCCGGAGTGCTCCATGACGCCGGCAGCAGCCGCCGGTTCTCCTCCGGCTTGGTGAATCTGTTCACCACGATCGCCGTCGTGCTCGCCGCAATCGGCGTGTATGGAACGCTCTCCTACAACCTGGCCCAGCGCACCCGTGAATTCGGAGTCCGCATCGCCGTCGGCGCCCAGCGACGCCACATCTTCGCCCTCGTGCTTGCTGAGACCTCCCGCTGGCTGCTCGGAGGGCTTCTGCCCGGGATTGCGCTCTCCGTCGGCTGCGCCTTCGCCGCGGGCAGATGGGTCTACGGCGTGGATCCACTCAGCCCGCTGACCGTGCTTCTTGGTGCGGGCGGCGTCGGTGTGGTGCTGTTGCTCGCTTGTCTGGCCCCCGCCAGGCGCGCCACCAGAATCAATCCCGTGGACGCTTTGCGCGCGGAGTGAAGCCCCCCCCGGAATTCGAGGTTTTCTTCCTCTCCCTGTAACTCTTCGGCCCTTTCCCGGGTTATGGGAGTATCCCCGTCCTCGGGGTTCACCGTCCCCTTCCATGAAAATCCATCACACCCTGCTTTTTGCCGCAGGCCTCGCGGCCTCCGCCGTCGCGTATGCCGGCTATGACTACAAGGAGTCGTTCTCGCAGACAGGCGCGTTCGACCCGAACGGAACGCTCTCCCTCTCCAACGTGAACGGCAGCATCACGGTCGAGACCTGGGATAAAAACGAGATCCTCATCGAAGGAGAAAAACGGGCGAAAACCGAGGACGAGCTGAAGCGCGTCGAACTGAAGATCGATCTCACGCAGAAACGCGCCGACATCGACGTCCACCTTCCCAAACGCACCGGTTTCGGCTCGACGATCCGCGCCGACGTCGTTTTTCGCATCAAGATTCCCGCCACTGCTTCGATCGACGAGATCCATTCCGTGAACGCCTCGGTCGTCATCGAAGGCGTGCACGGCGGAGTGCGGGCCGAAAACGTGAACGGTCGGATTCGCGCCCACAACATCTCTGGCAACGTGCGCCTCAAGACGGTCAACGGCTCCGTCGACGCGAGTCTCGTCAAGCTCGACGGCAAGGACGAGGTCGCGGTCAAGACCGTGAACGGCGGCATCAAGCTGGCCGTCCCCTCCGGCGCGAGCGCGAAGCTCGAAGCCTCTGTGGTCAACGGCCATGTCGACTGCGAAATCCCGATCAAAGTCCAAGGCCACCTCAGCCACCGTCGCATTTCCGGCACGATCGGAGACGGCGCGGGCAGCATCGACGCCTCGACCGTCAACGGAAGCGTCCAGATCTCCAAGACCTGAGCCGCCCCTTCGGCCCGGCCTGCGTTCTTTGCCGGGGTCCGGCGCAACATCTCCGCGCTCCGGACGCCAACGTTTTTCCCTCGCACCCAATCGCAGTCCGCTCACGCCCAGCTTCCGCCCGAGTGCGGGCGTTCGGATGACAAAAAGGCGCGGTGCATGCACCGCGCCTTTGCGCATTGTTCCACTCCGAAAAAGGGCGCGCCCCGGGAGGCGCGCCCGACGTTGACTTACTTCTCTTCGTAGACCTCGACCAGAGCCACGCCGGTGGTCCCGTTTTTACCGGAGACCTGTGCGGTGTAAGCGCCGGGGGCGAGAGTGAGGACCAGGGCCGCGTCCTTGCTGCCCGACTTCCAGGCAAAGGCGCTCGTTGCCGAAAAATCGGCCGTGAGTCCCGCCGTCCAGTCGTCGTTCTGCGCGATCTGCGTGCTGCCGCTGAACACGGTTAGCACCGGATCGGACAGATAGCCGGACACGTTGAACGCATCGAGCGCCGGGCCGGAGGCGCGGATCAGGACTTTTTTGGGCGCGCTTCCCTTGATGATGAAGCCGGCGATCAGGACCTGGTCGCCGGTCCCGACAAAGCCGCGCGTGGAGATGTTGTAGAGATCGGAGTCCGATTCCTCCTCGTCATCCGAGCCGGGCCTGGAGGTCGTGACCGTCAGGGTGGCGGCCGAGCTCGTCACGGATCCGCCGGAGTTCGAAACGACCACGGTGTAGCTGCCCGCGTCGGTCGCCTGGGCGGACGCGATCGTGTAGCTCGAGGCGGTCGCGCCGGAAACCGCCGCACCGTCCTTGCTCCACTGATACGCCAGCGAGGTGCCGCTTGCCGTGACCGAGAGAACGACCGTGGTGCCGGCCACGACGGTCGCGCTCTGCGGCTGAGACGCGATCGTGGGCGCCGCCGTCCCCGTGCCCCCGCCTGAGCCGCCGCCCGTGCCTCCACCGGTGCCGCCACCCGACGTGGAAACCGTGAGTGTCGCGGCGTTGCTGGTGACCGAGCCGGCCGAGTTGGAAACGACGACGGTGTAGCTGCCCGCGTCGCCGGCGGCCGCCGAGGCGATGGAATAACTGGCCGAGGTCGCGCCCGAGAGCGCGGTTCCGTCCTTCTTCCATTGATACGTGAGCGAGGTGCCCGCCGCCGTGACGGAGAAGGTGACGCCGCCGCCCGCGGTGATCACGGCGCTTTGCGGCTGGCCAGTGATCGACGGGGCCGTGACCGTGGCCGAAATCGTAAGCGTGGCGGCCGAGCTCGTCACCGAGCCGGCCGAATTCGAAACGACCACGGTGTAGCTGCCCGCGTCGGTCGACGCGGCCGAGGCGATGCTGTACGTCGCGCTCGTCGCGCCGGAGATCGCGGTGCCGTCCTTTTTCCACTGATAGCTCAGGGGGGCCGTGCCGTTGGCGGCGACCGAGAAGCTCACCGAGCCGCCGGCTGTCGCGGTCGCGCTCTGGGGCTGCGTCGTGATCGTCGGCGCCGTGGCGGCAGCGTTCACCGTCAGCGTCGCCGCACTGCTCGTCGCCGAGCCCGCGCTGTTCGACACCACCACGGTGTAACTGCCGGCATCGGTCGTGGCCGCCGACGCGATACTGTACGTCGCGCTCGTCGCGCCCGAGATCGCGGTGCCGTCCTTCTTCCACTGATACGTCAACGGCGCGGTTCCCGCGGCGACCACGGAGAAGCTCGCGCTGCCTCCGGTGGTGATAGTGGCGCTCTGGGGCTGCGTGGTAATGGTCGGCGCCGTCGTGGCGGCGTTCACCGTCAGCGTCGCCGCGTTGCTCGTCGCCGAGCCCGCGCTGTTCGAGACCACCACGGTGTAGTTGCCGGCGTCGGTCGTGGCCGCCGAGGCGATGCTGTACGTCGCGCTCGTCGCCCCGGAAATCGCCGTGCCGTCCTTCTTCCACTGATACGCCAGCGGCGCCGTGCCGCTCGCGCCCACGGTGAAGCTGGCCGGGTTGCCCGCCGTGACCGTCGCGCTCTGCGGCTGCGTGGTGATCGACGGCGCGGTGGCCGCCGGGCCGGACACGTTGATGACGTAGTTGAACACGGCCGTGGTGCCTCCGGTGGCGCCGGATTTCTCGAACGCCTGAATGGTCACCGTGTAGGCGCCAGCCGTCGTCGGATTACCGTGCAGATAGAGGTTCGTCGTGTTGATCGTCCCCGACGAAATGCCTCCCGTGGTTGCGGTCGCCGTGGTGTAGAAAAGCAGGCCGGGCGGCACCGTGCCGCCGACCTTCCACGATTTCGGAGTCGAAGGAGTGCCCGTGATCGCGAAGGCGAAACTCGCGGCGGTCCCGACCGTGGCCGAAGCAGGGCTGGGCGTGGTGGGGACAAACGTGGTCGCCCCGGCCATCGTCTGGACCGCGCCGAGCGCGGCGGCGCTGGCGACAACGGTCTTGAAGACGTCGCCGGTCGGGCGTTCCAGGATGTATTCGGCATCCTGAAAAAGCACCTTCAGCATCGGCACGCGCTGCAGGAGCGCGAGGAGGAGGAGCGACGGCAGGTTCAGGTGACGCATCCGCACGACGAAAGCGCGGAAACGGGCGAGGCCGGACGGGAAAACGGCGTTTGTCGCGGAAGGGCGGGCCTCGGTGCGGGCCCGCACGGCAAACAGCCGGCGAGGCGCCGGCATCCGTGTGCCGGCGCGAGTGAAGGATAATAGCGCCATTGTGTTTTACTCCAGGGATCAGTTGCAGCCGCAACCGCTTCCGCCCACGCCCCGGCCGCCGGATGCCGCTTCGCGGGAAAAGAAGATGTGTTCGGAAAGGGAGGTCGCCAGCGGATCGCGATCCGGGCGCATCTCGTAGCTCGCCAGCGTCGCACGCTGCCAGGGTTGCACGCTGGTGCAGGCGGAGAGGGAGAGCCCCGCGAGGGCGAGGCCGAGGAGGATCAGACGCTGTGGTTTCATGATTTTTCGTCCAGGAGCTGGGAGATTTCTTTGCGGAGTTCCTCGTCGGTCGTTGGATGGTAACCGCGGTGCACGAAACGCACCTTGCCGGTGCGATCGAGAAGGTAGGAAGTCGGCATCGTCGGGACTTGCACCTGCCCGACGAGCTGCTGCTGGGCGTCGCGCACCACTGCGAACTCCGGCTTCATGCGGGAGAGGAACGCTTCATACGCCGGCCGGCGCTCGTCGACGCTGACGCCGAGAATGCGCAGACCGCGATCGGCATACTCGTGGTGGATCTTGTTGAGCGCCGGGAAGGACGCCTTGCAGGGGCCGCACCACGAAGCCCAGAAGTCCACGAGCACCACCTTGCCCGCCAGATCGGCGGGAAGCGCGCCTTCGAACTTAACGCGTTCGAGAGCGGGGAAAGCCGCGCCCGGAGTGAGCTCGGCGCGAACGACGGAGCCCGCGAGCAGCAGGGCGCCAAGTAGGACGTGCAGTTTAGTTTTGAACGACATGTTTGAAAAATCCTCGGGTGCGGAAACGCGTGCCGCTTCCCACCAGCATTCCTTCGGTGCCGAAATGTGACTCGATCATGCGCACCCCCAGCTCGGTCCCCGCGATGAAACTCGCGGTGGAAAGGATGCCGGCGTGCAGACACGACGGCGCGATCACGGTGGATTGCGCGCAGCCGTTCATGACCGGACGTCCGGTGCGGACGTCGATGATGTGTCCGAAGCGGCGTCCACCGAGGGTGAACCCGCGCAAATAGTCCCCCGAGGACGCCATCGCGGCATTCCTCAAGGCGACGCTCTCCCGATGCGAGCCGGGACGATCGGGGTCCTCGATCCCGATGTGCCACGCAGGGCGGCCCGGAGGCGCGCCCACCCCGCGAAGGTCGTGGCCGAAATCGACGAGCACGTGGTCGAGCCCGTGCCCCGCGGCGAGTTCCGCCACGCAGTCGACGGCGTACTCCTTGCCCCAGCCGCCGAAGTCGAGCGCCATCCCCGGCTCGGGGAGGAAGACGCTGCCCGGCCGACGTGCGACTTTTCGCCAGCCCACCAGGCGTCGGGCGGCATCTATCTCCGCCTGCGTTGGGATCCGCGGCTGGGCCGCCTTGTAGTCCCAGGCTCGCATCAGCGGGAGCGCAGACGGATCGATCAAGCCTTCCGACGTGCGGAAAACCAGTTCGCAGAGGTCGAGCATCCGGTCCATCTCCGCGTCGACCTCGACCGGAGCCACGCCCGCCGCGGCGTTGATGCGTGAGACGAGGCTGTCGGGACGGAAACGCGAATAACGCTGCTCGAAGTCGGTCACCCACTGGACGGCGGCGCGCTGAAACGCCTCCGCCTGACGCGGATCGTCGGTCGCGAACATCAGCACACATTCCGTGCCGAGCGCGCGCCATGCAACGCGCCGGAGGGCGGGTCCGGAGCTCGCCGACGAAGACGGCTTGAGCTGTGCGGGGGCCGACATGCGCTTACCAGCTGAGGCGGGCTCCGACCGTGAAGACGTTGGCGTTGGCGTAGGCGCTCTTCGGCGTGATGCCGTCGAGGCCCTTCATCAGGTAGCGCTGGTACTCGAAATTGACGTCAAACCGCTCGGGGACGACCTTCCACAGAACCTTGAAACCGAGCGTCTGGGTGCGCATGTGCGACAGACGGTGGTCCGAGGAGAAAAACGGTCCGTCGGGATTCGGCACGTCGCCCGGCACGATCGAGGTGCCGTTCAGGGTGATGTGGTAGAAGTCGGCCGCGCTCTGGGTGTACCAGCGGTAGCTCGGCGAGAGCACGATGCGTTCGCCGACGCGCTGGAGCCAGGCCAGGGACAGCGTGTGGCTGTTGATGCCGAAGCTGTCGTGATAAAACCGATACGAGGCGTCGAGCGCACCATCGAGGCTGGTGAACGCGCGGTTCGAACCGAGGTAAAGCGTCCACTTGTTGCGCTCGCCCGGGCGGTTCTCGATGAACGTCAGCGGGAGGAAGGTGCCCGCGATCACCTCGGTATCCTTCTCGATGATCTTGTACGGATCGCTCAGGTAGCCGGAAGCGCGGCCGTAGCTGAGATTGGCCGTGGCCGACCATTCGGGGGAGAGGAGCTGGGTCACGCCGACGATGAAGTCCGAAGCGCGTTTTTTCGCCCATTCCGGCTGATAGAAGACGTGGATCTTGTCGCGCGTCGTCGCCACGCCCAGAAGCAGCGTCGTGTTCTTCTGGTTGAAGTCCGTCGTCGTGTTCAGCGAGATGCCGTTGGAGACATAGTCGCTCTCCCGGCTGTTCGCGAGGCCGAGGGAAAGTCCCATCGGACTGAACGCCCGCGAGAACTCGGCGGCCCACGCCTTGCGCTTGTCGTGCATCTCCGTCAGCGGGACCTGCCCGTCGGCGCCGGCGGGCTCGCCGGTCGGCGTCGCTCCGGAGATCGAGTCGATCACTCCGGAGAGCTTCAGCTTCACCTCCGCGGGAAGGGATTGATCGATCTCCGCGGCATTGGAATTCACGCGGATGCGATCGCCGCTCTCCTGCCACGACTGGAATTTGTAGCTGGCAGAGCCTTCCGCGCGCGACGAGCGCGTGACGCTTAGGTAGACGACGGCCGCGCAGAAAACGGCCTTAACCGGGCGGGGGGAAAAACGCATGGCGGACTCAGAATCATTGAACGAAGAGAAGTTCCACTACTTTTTATTAAAACCTTTGTTTATTCACTCTCGCAAAACTTTGGCCGGCGGGACTGCGCATTTCTTGTCCTAAAAGATTGTACGGACTGTGCATTTTTTGTCCCAGAAAAGTTAGTAACCATTCCGTCACTTTTCCTGACTATGATGGGTTATCTCTCGTGAGCGCGGCCACTTGCCTCACGCATTCGTCGGTGAAACAGAGCCGCTGTTTTCTTTCTCCTCTCGTCCTGACAGGTCGCCGCGCAGCACTGTCGGGCGCGGAGTTACACGCTTTTCGAGGATGCACACCGTCTGCCACACCCTCCATCAGCTCGCTGAGACTGCGACGTGTACCACCGTCGCCATTCACACATTCGCGGTAGGCATCGGCTCCAACTCAGCGATGGACGGCTCGCTTCGTCGAGTCGCTCTTCTGCGCGTGTTCGGAAGGAATCGTTCAGGTCCGGTCGAACACGCGGCGTTTTTTCCCACGTCGGCGAATTCGACGCGATGGACCAAATACGTTCTTCCCCGGGGCTCCGTTGACGCACGGCCCCGCTGATCCCGCCGCGTCGGGTGACGCCCCGGCTTCGGAGAAAACCTGTAACCTACTTTCACGGTTTCAGGTTATCCCCCCTGAAACCGCGGCCGACTGTCTCACGAAATCGCGAGCGGGATGGGAGCGCGGTCCTCTTGCCGCGCAAGACCGCCATCACGCCTGCCACGCAGCTCTGCTTTCGCGCGCGACAGGCGCCTTCGAAAATGCACACCGTCCGGCACACGCTTCGCCAACTCGCCAAAACACCGACGTTCACCGTCGTCGCGATCCTCACGCTCGCCGTGGGTATCGGCTCCACCGCGGCGATGTACAGCACGTTGCGAGCCCTCGTCGTCGAGCCGCTCCCCTATCCCGCGTCCGACGAGCTCGTGCAGGTCTGGTCGAACATCCGCCAGCCTTTCTCCCAGCCCGACGCTTTCGACATGATGGACCGCACGACGTCGTTCGCCGAGTTGGGCGTCTATTCGCCTCAAGCCGCAAACCTCGGGGGCGAAAAACCGGTATCCGTGCAGAGCGTGTCGTGCACCCCCGGCGTGCTGCGGGCGCTCGGCGTGGCGCCGGCATTGGGGCGCCTGCTCACGGTCGAGGACGAACAAACGGGCGCTCCGAAAGTCGCCGTGATCAGCCATGAGCTCTGGCACAAGTCGTTCGGCGGCGACCCGGGCCTGATCGGCCGCACCCTTCGCGTGAACGGCAGCAGCTGCACGGTGGTGGGGATCATGCCGCCTCGTTTTGAATTCGTCTCACCGCGGATGCGCACGACCAGCGCCGAAATGTGGGTGCCGCTTCAGCTGAAGCGCGGTGACGGAGATCGCGGCGGCCACTGGCTGTGCATGGTTGGGCGCCTCAAGCCCGGCGTGTCCGTTGGCGCCGCCGACGCGGAGGTCAAGGCGGTCGGCGCGCAGCTCAAAGCCGATCACCCCGAAACGAACTCGCAGAAGCCGTTCCTCGTGCATTCGCTGCTCGAGGAGGCTGTGAGCGGAACAGCCTCGCGCGTCTGGCTCCTGTTCGGCTCGGTGCTTCTCGTCCTGCTCATCGCGTGCGCCAACGTCGCCAGCATGCTGCTCGCGCGAAACGCGCGCCGCCAGGCGGAGTTCGGCCTGCGTGTCGCTCTCGGCGCCCAACGCCGGGACATCGTGAAGCTGGCGATGATCGAGAGCCTGATCCTCGCGGCGGGAGGCGCGGTCGCCGGGAGCGCGCTTGCCGTCGTAGGGATTCGGATACTCGCGCTGATCACGCCCACCACGGACGGGCGCCGGGCGGCCATGGCGCTCGACGGCAAGGTCCTCGCCTTCACCATCGGGATCGCCGTGGCGGCGGCGCTGCTCGCCGGGCTCCCGCCCGCGCTCGCCTCGCTCCGATTGTCGATCACGGATCTGCTGCGCGCCGACAGCCGCAACACCACGGGATCGCGAACCCGCCACAATTTCCTGCGCGGGCTCGTCGTCGGACAGGTCGCGCTCGCCCTGGCACTCGCCAACGGGGCGGCGTTGCTCTCCGGCGGCTACCTCAAGCTGCTGGATGAGAATCGCGCCCTCTCGACGGAATACGTGCTCGCCGCACGTCTCGACCTCCAGGGAGAACGCTACCAGAAAACCGAAGCACGGGTACAGTTCTGGGAACAGCTCGCCGAACGCGCGGCCACCCTGCCAGGCGTCACTGCGGCCGGCATCACCTCGAAGCTGCCGCTCGAAGGCGGATCCAACACGAACATCCTGGTGAACGACGAGGTGTTCGACCCCCTCGCCAAACGCCCTCTCGCCGAGGTTTCCGCCGTCACTCCCGGATATTTCGGTGCAGCGGGGATCGCGATCCTCAGAGGACGCACGCTCGAGCCGGCCGACGCCAACGGAGACATCATCGGCATCGTCGTGAACCGCGCCCTCGCCGACAAATGCTGGCCCGGCGAAGACCCGCTGGGAAAAATCGTCCGCAACAACAGCGCGAAGGCCAGCTTCACCGCCCGCGTGGTGGGCGTGGTCGAAGACGTACGTCAGTGGGGCGCGGACGCCGTTCCCCGGCCCGAAATCTACTGGTCCCCGAATCGGGCCTGGGGAAACCGCACGTTCATCCTTCTCCGCTCCAATCAGCCCGCATCGCAGCTCACCTCGGCGCTGCGGAAGACCGCCGACTCCCTCGATCCCGATCTCCCGCTGGCCAGCGTCCGAACACTCGACCAGGTCGTCTCCCAGGCGACGAAAGCCCAGCGCTCCGTGGTCCAGCTGGTCGACTTCTTCATGTCCGTGGCGCTCGGGCTCGTGGCCGTCGGTCTCTACGGCACCTTGTCGTACCACGTCCTGCAGCGCACTCGGGAGATCGGCGTGCGCATCGCGCTGGGAGCGACGACGGGAGACGTGCTTCGGTTCGTCTTTCGCCAGGGCCTCGGCTGGGTCCTCGTCGGCGTGGTGATCGGTCTGGGCGGCGCACTGGCTCTGACGAGCACGCTCAAGTCGCTCGTCTACGGCCTGGAGTCGGTCGATCCTGCCGCTTTGGCTATGGCCGTCGCCGTGATCGCCGCCGCCACCGCCCTGGCCTGCTGGATCCCGGCTCGCCGCGCCGCGAAGCTCGATCCCACCGAGGCGCTGCGCGCGTCGTGACGCCCCGGCTTTAAAGAAAACCTGTAACCTTCTTTCGCCGTTTCGGGTTATCCCCCGGAAACCGCGGCCAACTGTCTCGCAAAATCGCGAGCGGGATGGGAGCGCGGTCGTTTTTCCCCGCAAGACCGCCCTCACGTCTGCTCGCAGCGCTGCCTTCGCTCGCGGCAGGCGTCCCAGAAAATGCACACCGTCCGCCACACGCTTCGCCAACTCGCCAAAACTCCGGCGTTCACCGCCGTCGCGATCCTCACGCTCGCCGTGGGTATCGGCTCCACCGCGGCGATGTACAGCACGTTGCGAGCCCTCGTCGTCGAGCCGCTCCCCTATCCCGCGTCCGACGAGCTCGTGCACGTCTGGTCGAACGACGGGCAGCCGCTCTCGCAACCCGACACGTTCGACGTGATGGATCGGTCGACGTGTTTTGCGGAGCTGGGCGTCTACTCCCCTCAGGCGGCGAATCTGGGAGGCGAAAAGCCGCAGTCCATCACGAGCGTCTCCTGCACTCCGGGCGTGCTGCGGGCTTTAGGCATCGCGCCGGCGCTCGGGAGGCTGCTCACGGACGCCGACGAAAAACAGGGCGCTCCCTCCGTTGTGGTGATCGGCGATGCGCTTTGGCACAACAGCTTCGGCGGCGATCCGCACATCCTTGGCCGGGATATCCGTGTGAACGGAGCCAATACGACGGTGGTCGGAGTGATGCCGCCCCATTTCGAATTTGCATCGCCGTGGATGCGCACGCTCAGCGCTCAGATGTGGGTGCCGCTTCAGCTGAAGCGCGGCGACGGCGACCGGGGAAGCCACTGGCTGTGCATGGTCGGACGTCTCAAGCCGGGGGTGCCCGTCGCGACCGCGGATGCGCAGATCAAGGCGATCGGCGCCCAGCTCAAGGCCGAGTATCCAAAATCCAATGCGCGGAAGCCTTTCCTCGTCCGCCCGCTGCTTTTCGAAGTCACGCGGGGCACGGCTCCGCGCGTCTGGCTCCTCTTCGGCGCGGTGGTTCTCGTCCTCCTCATCGCCTGCGCCAACGTCGCCAGCATGCTCCTGGCGCGAAACGCCCGCCGCCAGGGCGAGTTCGGGATCCGCGTCGCGCTCGGAGCGCTGCGGCGCGACATCGTGAAGCTGACGCTGATCGAAAGCACGCTGCTGGCCGCCGGAGGCGCGGTGGGAGGTTCCCTCCTGGCCGTCGTCGGCACGCGCGTCCTGGCGATGATCGCGCCGGTCACGGCCGAACGCCGGGCCGCCATGGGCCTCGACGGAGGCGTGCTCGCCTTCACCGTCGGCGTGGCCCTGATCGCGGCGCTGCTCGCCGGCCTGCCTCCGGCACTGGCGTCGCTGCGCCTCCCGGTGACCGAGCTGCTGCGCGCCGACAGCCGGAGCACGACCGGCTCCAGGACCCGTCACAATTTCCTCCGCGGGCTGATCGTCGGCCAGGTGGCGCTCGCCCTCGCCCTGGCGAACGCCGCCGCGCTTTTCTCCGCGGCGTACGTGAAGCTCCTTCAAGTCAACCGGCCGTTGGCCACCGAATACGTGCTCTCCGCCCGGATCCAGCTTCGCGGCGAACGCTACGACAAGCGGGAGACCCGCGCGCAGTTCACCGAGCAGATCGCCGAACGGGTCGCGGCGCTTCCCGGCGTCAGTGCCGCCGGCACGACGAACAAGCTCCCGCTCGAGGGCGGCTCGAACATGACGATCCTGGTAAACGACGAAACGTTCGATCCTACCGCCGAACGCATTCTCGCCGAGGTCTCCTCCGTCACTTCGGGTTACTTCCAGGCTGCGGGCATCGCGCTCCTGCGCGGCCGCACCCTCCAGCCGTCCGACGCGGAGGGGGAAAACCCCGGGATCGTGGTCAACCGCGCGTTCGCCGAAAAGGCGTGGCCCGGCGAAAATCCATTGGGAAAACCCGTCCGCCAAAACTCGGACAAGCCCGAGTTCACCGCCCGCGTGGTCGGCGTGGTCGACGACGTCCGCCAATGGGGTCCGGAAACCCCGGCCCGGCCCGAACTCTACTGGTCGCCCAACCGCTCCTGGGGCAGGTACCTGTTCATCGTGCTTCGCTCGACCCAACCCGCCTCGCGGTTCGCGCCCGAGA
Organism: Opitutaceae bacterium EW11; assembly: GCA_003054665.1. GTDB lineage: Bacteria > Verrucomicrobiota > Verrucomicrobiia > Opitutales > Opitutaceae > EW11. Next base: position 123,154 of record QAYY01000010.1, read on the forward strand.
TTCGCCATGCGCTGGACTCGCTCGATCCCGACCTGCCGCTGGCCGACGTGCGAACGCTGCAGCAGGTGGTCGACCAGGCCACGCAGGGCCAACGCGCGATCGTCCAGATGATCGACTTCTTCATGGCCCTCGCCCTCGGACTCGTCGCCGTCGGGCTCTACGGCACCCTGTCGTACCACGTCCTGCAACGCACCCGGGAAATCGGCGTGCGGGTCGCCCTCGGAGCGACGGCGGCGGATGTGCTCCGGCTCGTCTTTCGCCAGGGCCTCGGCTGGGTGCTCGTCGGCGCGGTTCTCGGCCTGGTCGGTGCACTCGCCCTGACGAGCACGCTGAAGTCGATCGTGTACGGCATGGAATCGGTCGATCCCCTCTCCCTCGCGATCGCCGTCGTCGTGATCGCCGCCGCCACCCTCCTGGCTTGCTGGATCCCCGCTCGGCGCGCCGCAAAGCTCGACCCAACCGAGGCCTTGCGCGCGACGGGATGAGAATGGCGTCTGTCGCGAATGGATGGATACCGGGCGAACCGCGCGAACCTCGGCTCCTCCTGGCAATTCACGCTTGCGCACGTGTCGTCGCGTCCCCGCGACGACACGTCCCCGGGCCCGCATCCATCGCCGGTCGCCGCCCTCAGGTCGGAGTCAATTCCGGTTGCAATCGCAGATGGCAGGGAACCGGCCGCGGCCGGCGGGCTCGTCCAATGCTCCCGCCCACCCTCTCTCTTCCGGGATATCCGTGTCCCCACTTTTGGCCGGGGCAACGCGCTTGCCTTGGCGCAAGGCCGCGCCTCCACTGACGGGATGAACCGAGCAGCCATTCCCCCGGCGGCGCACAAGGCTCCCGACCCTCGTTCGAGGATCGATCTGGTCGATGCGCTGCGAGGTTCGGCGCTTCTCGGAATCCTGCTCATCCACTCGGTCGAGCACTGGGATTTCATGCGAAACCCGGACCACTCGGCGCCCTGGCTTGCGACCCCCGACGCGTTCGTGCGAGACAGCGCGTTTTTCCTCTTCGGCGGCAAAGCCTATGGCATCTTCGCGCTGCTCTTCGGCGTCAGCTTCTTCCTCATCCTCGACAGCTGGTCGCGCCGCGGCTTGAGGTTTGAAGGCCGGTTTCTCTGGCGGCTGTCGGTGCTCGCACTTTTTGGATACGTGCACGGGCTCGTCTACTGCGGCGACATCCTGCTCATCATCGCCGCGCTCGGCGTGCCGCTCGTCTTCCTCAACCGGCTCGGCACCCGCGCCCTGCTGTGGATTTCCGCGCTGCTCATGCTCCAGATTCCGTCCGTCTACGAAACGGTGCACGTCCTCCTGCGGCCGGAATACCAGCCACCGCGGCCGCTTCACTGGGACCTGTACGGGCGGCTCTTCGGCGTCTACGCCGACGGCTCGCTGCTCGACGTCCTGCGCGTCAATCTTTGGACCGGCCAGGCGGCGAAGACGTGGTGGACGATCGAGACCGCACGGTGGCTGCAGATGATCGGACTTTTTGTGTGGGGCCTGCTGCTCGGACGGGAGGGCGTATTCGAAAATCCGATCCATGCCGTGCGGCTCGCCAGACGCGCGCTGATCGCCGGCGTGGTGGGCTTCGCCGTGCTCTACCCGGTGAAGCTTCACCTCGGCGGCTGGGGACTGAGCGGGATGCGCCACCATGCGGTGGAGAACCTCGTGTCGTCCTACTGCAACCTGACCCAGCTGCTGGTCTGGGCGGGCGGCTTCACGCTGCTCTATCAATGGGGCAAGGCCCGGGGCCTGCTCAGGCTCCTCGCGCCGTACGGCCGCATGAGCCTGAGCTGCTATGTGACCCAGGCCCTGATCGGCGTGCCGCTCTTCTACGGCTTCGGCCTCGCCCTTTTCCGTTTCTGCGGTCCGTTCTACAGCATCCTGATCGGCGGCCTGATCGGGGTTGTGCAGATCACGGCGGCCAATCTCTGGCTCAAACGCTTCAACTACGGACCGCTGGAATGGCTCTGGCGGGCCCTGACGTTCATGGACTTCAACGTCCCGATGCGCCGGCGCGCCGCCCGGTCGAGGATGGCGGAGCAGGAACCGCAGCCCGTATCCACGACCTGACGCCGGCCGGGCGGGCGCGAATTCTCCGAGCGGAGCGCAAGATTGCGGCCCCGAGCGGAGCCGATTGACTGGGGTCGCGCCGGCACGGCGCGCCATGAGCCCGTCCCCCGAAATCGAATCCCCGTCCGCCGAGGAGCCGCCGAGGCCGCTCCCCGGACCCGAGCGTTCGAATCCGTTTACCGAATACGGGTTGGTTCTCGGGGTCGTCGCATTCATCACCGTCGCGGGCTGGTTCGTCCCGGCCAGCCACTATCCCCTCGGCTTCGTCTACCTGCTGGCGGTCGTCGGGCTCAGCATCCGCGTCGGCAAGGGCCCGGTGTTCTTCGCCGCGGTGGCCAGCGCCCTCGCCTGGAATTTCGTTTTCATGCCGCCGCGGCTGGCGTTTTCCGCGCTCCAGATCGACACCGCGATCATGCTCGCGACGTACTTTCTGGTCGCGCTCATCGCCGGCCAGCTGACGGCGCGGCTTCGCGCCCAGGAACGTTTCGAGCGCCTTCGCGAGCAGCGAGCCCGGACCCTGCTGCAGCTGAGCCGGGCCCTCGACTCCGCGGGCGGCGAGGACGACGCCGCCCATGCGGCCCTGCTCCAGGCGAGCCGGGCCTTCCCCGGCGACGCCGCGCTGTATCTGTTCGACGACGACGGGCGCCTCGGGGCGGCGCGGAACGGACGCCTCGCGCTCGAGCCCGCCGCCTGCCGCGCTCTGGAGGAGGCAAGGGCCTCGAGCTTCGCCGCGACGGCGGCGATCCACGGCACCGCGCTGCTTGTCATCGAACCGATTCCGGGAGAGCCCCCGATCGGCGTGCTCGCCATCCAGCGTCCGGAACGAGGCAGGCAGCCGGTCGACCGCGCCCTCCTTCACAGCTTCGCCGCCGAGATCGCCGCGGCCTTGAACCGCCGGCGCGCCCGGGCGGCGAAGGAGCGCGAAAAGCTGCTGCTCGAGTCGGACCGGCTCCACCGCACGCTGCTCGACAGCGTCTCGCACGAGCTGAAAACGCCCCTTTCCGTCCTGCGCACCGCGGTGGAGAAACTCCAGCGCACCGACGACGCCCGGCGCCGCGGGGATCTTGTCTCCGAAATTCACACCGCCACCCAGCGGCTGCACCGCCTGGTGGGAAATCTTCTCAACCAGACGCGGCTCGAGGCGGGTGCGATCAAGCCCCAACTCGACTGGTGCGACGTGCGCGACGTGATCAGCGTCGCTCGCCGCGAACTGGCTGAGCCGCTCGCGCCGCATCCGCTTGCGCTGAAGATCCCCGAAGAGATGCCGCTGCTGTTCGCCGACGCGGGCCTGATGGAGCACGTCGTCGGAAACCTCCTGCTGAACGCCGCGGTGCATACTCCAGCCGGCACTCCGATCGAGCTGACTGCGGGGAAAACCGGCGACGGTCGCCGCGTCTACCTCCGGGTTTCGGACCGCGGCCCCGGCATTTCGCCGGAAGTCCAGCAGTCGCTGTTCGGGAAATTCCAGCGCGGCCGCGCCGCCGTATCGGGCGGACTGGGACTCGGTCTCTCGATCGTGCACGGCTTCATGCTGGCGCAGGGCGGCAGCGTGGAGGCCGGCAACGGGGACGACGGTGGCGCGGTTTTTACCGTTTACCTCCCCCATGCCTCGCCCGGTAGTCTGCCTCCCGAATGAACTCAGGGACCGTTTCCAGCGCAGACATCCTGATCATCGACGACGAGGCGCAGATACGACGCCTGCTCGGCCTCACCCTGGGCGACGCCGGACACCGCGTTCGCGAAGCCTCCACCGGCGAGGAAGGACTCGCCCGGTTTTGGGAGAAGGAGCCCGACGTGCTCATCCTCGACCTCGGCCTTCCCGACATGTCCGGCCTCGACGTGTTGAAGAAGATCCGCGACCGCAGCGACGCCCCCGTGCTCGTGCTTTCGGTCTTCGGCCAGGAAGGCAGCAAGATTTCCGCGCTCGATTGCGGAGCCGACGACTACCTGACGAAGCCGTTCGGCGAAGGCGAACTCCTCGCTCGGCTCCGCGCGCTCCTGCGGCGCAAGAAGCCCGCGGCGGGCGGAAACACCGTGCGCATCGGCGCCGTGGCGGTGGACCTCGAGGGCCGCAGCGTCACACGCGACGGAAAACTCGTGAAACTCACGTCCACGGAGTTCGACCTCCTCGCGCTCCTGGTGGCCAACGCCGGGAAAGCGATGCTTCACCGCCAGATTCTGCGCGAGCTCTGGGGAGCAAAGGGCGAAGGCCAGACGCACTACCTCCGCACCTACATGATGCGGCTCCGTCGGAAAATCGAACTGGAGCCCGACTCGCCCAAACACCTGCTCACCGAGTCAGGCGTCGGTTATCGCCTGGTGATCGACTGAGCGGCGCCGGCCCGGCGTGCTCCCGAAGCAGACGTTTTCGGGTGCTGCGGCGCCTGCCAGCGGAGTGCTGTCCGCGGGCCGGATGCCGGTGAGCTTCACCGGCCGGCAGCGTGGCGGACCTGCGATCAGCGGGCTCCGAGCAGCGCGAGCAGAATGCCGCCGGAAATCGCGGTGCCGAAGACCCCTGCGAGATTCGGACCCATGGCATGAAAGATCAGGTAGTTCCTCGGGTTCGCCTTGTGCGCCACGATATGGGAAACGCGCGCGGCGATCGGAACCGAGGCGATGCCCGCCGAGCCGATCAGCGGATTGATCTTCTGCTTGAGGAAGAGATTCATCGTCTTGGCCGTCAGGACACCCGAGCCGGTGCCGAAAACAAAGGCGATCAAGCCGAGGCCGACGATCTCCAGCGTCTTCACGGTGAGGAAGGAATCGGCCGTCATCGTCGAGCCGATCGCGGTCGTGAGGACCAGCGTGATGATGTTCAGAAGCGTGCCTCCGGCGGTCTCCGCCAGACGTCCGACGAGGAGCACTTCGCGGAGAAGGTTGCCGAGCATCAGGCAGGTGACGAGCGGTGCCACCGGCGGGAAAAAGAGATTCACCAGCGCGGCGATCACGATCGGGAAGAGGATCTTCTCCAGACGACTGACGGGGCGCAGCTGAGCCATGCCCATCTCGCGCTCGGCCTGCGTCGTGAGCAGCCGCATGACCGGCGGCTGAATCAGCGGCATCAACGCCATGTACGAATACGCGGCGACGGAAACCTGCGGGAGCAGATGCGGCGCCAGTTTCATCGTGACGAAAATCGCCATCGGTCCGTCCGCCCCGCCGATGATTCCGATCGCTCCGGACTCGCCGAGGCCAAAGCCGATCAGCTTCGCCAGAATCAGCGCGACAAAAATGCCGAGATGCGCTCCCGCCCCCAGAATCACCAGCTTCGGATTCGCAATCATCGGCCCGAAATCCGTCATCGCCCCCACCCCGAGGAAAATCAAAGGCGGCACGATGAGGAGCGCCACGCCCTGATACGCATAATGAAAGAGGCCGCCCGGCATGACCAAGTCCGAGCCAGGGACGTTGACCACCACACACGCGAAGCCGATGCCGATGAGCAGAAACGGCTCGTACTTCTTCACGATCGCCAAAAAGACCATCGTGATCCCCACGGCGATCATGATCAGGTTGCCCCACCAGAAGTGGGCCAAGCCGGTTTGCCCCATCAGGGCCTTAAAGAGGGAGAGCAGTTGGTCGAACATGGCAGCGCGCAGTTAAAAGTGACAGAAACACCCCGAACCGATCCGGCTCAGTGGCCCTGTTTCAGCTTCGCCTCGTCGACCTTCCACTTCCGATTCACCAACGGAAGCAAGGTGAGCACCACGCCGATTCCCGAGATGATTACGAAGCTCAGGATGAAATCGATGATGCTGATGAGAACGGCTCCTTGGACAGTGTCAGGAATTGAGACCATGGCAGCCCCCTGATGCGCCCCCCCTCCCGCGCTGTCGAAAGGAAAGCCTGTTTATATTTTATATATACGATATGCAGTGTTCAGAATAAGCTTATCTGCTCATCCAGCGGCGTCACCACAGACGTCCTGGACCCATCAGAACCAAACAATATCGTCGTAACGTTCTTTTATCGAAGTCATTATGTAGCCAAGAAGATCTACTTCAAGACCACAGAAGCCTTCGACTCGCACTTGTTATCCGATATTATCTAGAACTTAAACAACAGGTCGTCTTCTCGCTCACTCTGGTAAACCGCGACTCCCGTGAACGAGTTTCAAGGCCGGCCAAACAACCGGCGGGAGCCGATTCTGAAGGGCATTTCAACTGACGCCGTCCGCGTCTCCGGCATGCCTTCGCGCTCCGGCTCCGGAGCTGCCGCTGCAAAACCCCACTCCACTCCGACTCCGTGCGGTGCTCCCTTCCCGAGGCGCGGCGGCCTTCACCGCCTCGAGTGTCTTGGCGGAGACGCGAATCCGGAATCCGAATACATCGGTCGACGCCTTCCGTTTGTCGCCGATCTCGCGCCACCGGCATCCGTAGTTTTACCAGGGTACAAACATCGCAGACGGCGGATTCTCTCTGTAATCGCAGCCGGATCGGTGACGCTCCGCCGCTTCCCGCCTACAACTCGACTCCGCCCGTTCGGGGGTAACGTTCGCCGGCTCGCTGAAACGCACCGCGCCGACGTTCAACAAGCCCTCCCAAAACGGTTTTCCCGTACATCCGCCGCGGTATCCCGACGATCGGTCTGCGAAACACGCGCGATAGCAGGGGATTGCCGGAAGCACTCCGGTTCAGCTCAGTTTCGACGACATTCGATAGCGTCCTCGCGGACGCTTCCGCGAGTGCCCTCGTGCAAGGTTTTTTCACTGAACTTGGCCCCGAACGTCGGGCCGAAACCGGCCTGGCTCGCCCTCCACCAATCGACCTGAGCACCATCGGTTTGGAACGGCATTTGTCGCTCATTGCGCCGCCTTCACCGGTCGGCTAAAACGCTTCAGCGCTCTTGGAACCGGCCGATGTTCCAGCCGCTTCCTTTTGACGACGAATTCACATCTCCCCTGGAAAAATCGGCACACGCTACTGCGGCGGGGCCGCACAACGTTTGACTCGTGGCAATGGTTGCCGCTGTCGGTTCTGCTACTCGGCGTGGCGCTCGGCGGATGGGTTTTTCGTTCGCTGGAGGCTGAAGCAGATGAGTCGGACAAGCTTCGTTTCGACGGAATGATTCGAGGCGTCGAAGCCGGCTTGGATAAACAGATGGCGGGCTACATCCACGCTCTCGACGGCGGCGTGGCGCTGCAGGACGCGTTGCCTTATGTCTCGCGTCCCACCTGGCGGACCTTTGCGGCCACGCTGGATTTGCCAAACCGCTACCCCGGTATCCGTGGGATCGGTGTGATCTACCGGGTGCGCCCGGAGGAAAGGTCCGAGTTTCTCAGCCGAATCCGGGAAGACGGCGCCCCAGCCTTCGTGATCAAGGACGTCAGCGGCGCGGACGAACCGGCGACCGATACCGGGCTGGAATCATACGTGATCACGTACATCGAACCGGAGGAGAGGAATCTTCCCGCCGTGGGCCTCGACGTCGGTTCCGAGCCGAATCGCCGATCCGCCGCCGAAACGTCCCGCGACGAAGCCGGGCCGGTCATGACGCGCCGCATCACTCTCGTTCAGGACGGACAGCAAAGGCCGGGCTTCCTTCTCTACACGCCCTTCTACACGGACGGCCACACTCCCGCTACAGTGCAGGAACGCCAAAGACAGATCCGCGGCTGGGTCTATGCGCCGTTCGTCACGGAAGAGTTCGTGCAGCAGGGCCTTCACGCCGAGACGCTGAACGAAATCGACATGGCGATGTTCGACGGCGAGTCCATGCAGCAGCAGAACCTCATCTTTTCGACCGACCGCCAGCCATATCCGTCCGCCCAATACGAAAAGACCACGCAGCTGAAGCTCGCCGGCCAGGTCTTCACCTTCGGCTGGAACCGCCGCGCGACGTTCGCCAAGGCGGATCGCTCCGCGGCCGTCTGGGCGGGCGGCTTCTCTCTCGGGATGGCACTCCTGCTCGCCGCGCTCGTCTCGAATCTCCAATCCAAGGGGCGGCAGGCAAGGAAGCTGATCGATCTGCAGAGCGCCGAACTCACCCAGCAGAAGTTCGCGCTCGACCAGCACGCGATCGTCGCGGTGACCAACGTGGACGGAAGAATCACCTACGCCAACGACATGTTCTGCGCCATCAGCGGTTATTCCCGCGAGGAGCTGATCGGGCAGAATCACCGCGTTCTCCGCTCGGGTCTGCATCTGCGGGAGCACTACGACGAGATGTATCGCACGATCACGAGCGGCAAGGTCTGGCGCGGAGAGTTCTGCAACCGAGCCAAGGACGGCAAGCTCTACTGGGTGGCGTCGACCATCGTGCCGTTCGTCGACCAGCAGGGCAGGCCGACAAGATACATCGCGATTCAGGCCGACATCACCGCGCGGAAAGTCGCTGAGCAGAAACTGCGGGATTCCCAGAACCGCCTCTCGTCGATTTTCGGCGCGATCAACGAAGGCATCCTTCTCTTCGACGCCAGCATGCGGCCGATCGAGTGCAACGCCGCGGCGGAGCGCCTTCTCGGGCTGACCCGGCAGCAACTCGAGCGTTCGGAGCCCCCGGCCGGCTGGCAGCTGCGCGCCGAAGACGGCCAGATCGTCGAACTCAGCGAAAGCTCCGTCGAAAAGTGCTTCCACACCGGAAAAGCCCTTCACGGCCTGAGCGTGCAGATCGAAAAGCCCGACGGGTCCGTCACCTGGCTGTCCGTCAACTGCGAGCCGATCATCGACAGCACCGGCCTCGTCCAGGCCGTCGTCTGCAGCCTTTACGACACCACGGAGCGCCGCCTGGCGGAGACGGCGTTGCGCGAGGCGGCCCAACGGCTGGCCCTCGCCGCGGAGGCGGCGGACCTGGGCGTGTGGGACTGGGACATCAAGAGCGGCGGCATCGTGTGGGATCCTCGCATGTTCCGCATCTACGGCATGCCTCTGCGCGCCGACGGCCGGGTCACGTATTCGGACTGGGCTGCCCGGGTCCACCCCGACGATCTTCCCGCGCAGGAAAAAGCGCTCTGGGAAACTGTCGACGCGCGCGGGCAGGGTCAGAGGTTCTTCCGGATCGTGCGCCAATCCGACGGCTCCGTACGCCACATCCAGGCCCAGGAACTCGTGCTCACCGATCGCACCGGCAAGGCCGTCCGCGTCATCGGTATCAACCGCGACATTACCGCCAGCGTGCTCGAGGCCGAGAAACGGTGCGAACTCGAATCCAGCCTGGAGAAGGCGCGCGACGAGGCGCTGACGGCCTCGCGCCTGAAGTCCGAGTTCCTCGCCACGATGAGCCACGAGATCCGGACTCCGATGAACGGCGTCATCGGCATGGCCCACCTGCTCCTGCAGTCTCCGCTCGACAAAAAGCAGCAGGACATGGCCCAGGTCCTGGTCCACAGCGCCGACGGCCTGCTCACGATCATCAACGACATCCTGGATTTCTCGAAGATCGAGGCGGGCAAGCTCCGGATCGATCCGATCGACTTCAACCTGCAGGAAACGATCGAGGAGACGGTTGCGTTGCTCGCTCCGACGGCACGCCGGAAGGGGCTCACGTTCACCGCCGAGATCGCCTCCGCCCTCTCCACCCACCTTCACGGCGACAGCGGCCGCATCCAGCAGATCCTGACGAACCTGATCGGCAACGCGGTCAAGTTCACCGAGCACGGGGAGGTCCGCGTCGTCGCCGCCGCCACCCAGTCGGACGAGAAGATGCTCCAATTCCGTATCACGGTATCTGATACCGGGGTGGGAATCCCCGACGAGGCCCGGGAGCGGCTCTTCCAGCCGTTCGTCCAGGGCGACGCCAGCACGACCCGCCGCTTCGGCGGCACCGGCCTCGGTCTCGCCATCAGCAAGCAGCTCATCTCGCTCATGCACGGCGAACTCGGTTTCCAGTCCGCCGAAGGTCTCGGCTCGAGTTTCTGGTTCGAACTCACGCTTCCCCGAAGCGCCACCTCGGTCCTGCAATCCACCGCGCCGCGGGGCCGCGCCCGGCCCCCGAAAAAACCGCAGGCACGCTCGAGCCACTCGGAGAACTGCGGCTCCAACGGGTCGAAGGGCCTTCGTCTGCTCGTCGCCGAAGACAACGAGACGAACCAGATCGTCGCCCGCAGCATCCTCGAACAGCTCGGGTACTCCCTTGTCGTCGCGAACAACGGCCGCGAGGTCCTCGAGCAGCTCATCGGCCAGCACTTCGACGCGGTGCTGATGGATTGCCAGATGCCCGTGCTCGACGGCTACGAGACGACGGAGCGGATCCGCAACGGCGAGGTGCCGGGCATCAGTCCGGAGATCCCGATCATCGCCGTCACCGCGTACGCGATGCCCGCCGACCGCGCCCGCGCCCTCGAGGCCGGCATGGACGACTACGTCTCCAAGCCGCTCAGCGTGAATTCCCTGCAGGCGGCCTTCGTCCGCTGCGGCCTGATCTTCCCGCAGGAGGAAATGGCCGCCGCGGGTTCCCGCGCCGCCGAACCGGCCGGCTCGGCCGTTTTCGATCCCACCCAGCGCGAGAAGCTGCTCCAGATCCCCACCCCGGACGGAACGTCGGTCTGGGACCGGGCGCTCAGCATCTTTCTCTCCGAAATGCCCGCGCGCATGGAAACGCTCCGGCAGTATGTCGACGCGCAGTATCCCGAGAGAGCCGCCGTCCTCGCGCACACCATCGCAGGCAGCGCCGCCAGCCTCGGTGCGCCCGAACTCCGGGCCGCCGCGCTCTCCCTGGAGCTGGCCGCGAAGGCAAAGGAGTCCGCACGCATGCCCGAGCTGCTTTCCGCCCTCTCCACCGCCTGGATCAGACTCGAGACGCAACTCCGCCCCACCAGCTTCCCATGAAAAAGGTCCTCGCAGTCGAAGACGATCCCGTCGCCCTCACCGTGCTCGAAAACTCGATCCGTTCGCTCGGCTACGACGTGGTGTCGGCGCGCGACGGCGAGGCCGGGTGGACGCTTCAGCGCGAGCGGGCTTCCCGGATCGTCGTTTCCGACTGGACGATGCCGCGGCTCAACGGCCTCGACCTCTGCCGCCGCATCCGGTCGCACCCCGGCGACTACGTCTATTTCATCCTCCTCACGAACGTGCAGGCGACGAACGAAAACCGGGACCGGGCGATGGAGGCCGGAGTGGACGACTTTCTCTCCAAGCCGATCGATCTCCAGGACCTCGGAACGCGGCTGCGCGTCGCGACCCGCATCCTCCAGTACACCACGCGTATTGAAAAACTGGAGTCGCTGATCCCGATCTGCAGCTACTGCAAGAACGTCCGCAACGACCAGAGCTACTGGCAGCGCATCGAGAGCTACCTCGCGGAAAAGACCGGCGCCGATTGCAGCCACTCGATCTGCCCCGACTGCTACGAGAAATTCATCGTGCCGCAGCTGAAGGCATTCGGGATCGATCCCGCGGGGATTTCCTCGGCTCCGAAAGCCGTCCGCGTCCCACCGCCCGGAACAGCCGAGCCGCGATAAGCCGTCCCAGGCTGGCGCGCAGCCGGGGGCAGGCGAAGGGCGCCCGGGCAAGCGTTCGCGCTACCAGGAAACCGCGCCGGAGAAACGAACTCCGCGCGGAGCGGCTCACGAAATAGAAAAGCTGCCGCCAAACGATCCCCGCCGCCTCGGCCGAATGGCGGCCGAGTTCCCGCTCCAGCGCCGACGCCGCCGCTCGCCGATCGGACCAGGTGCCGAAGCGCAGCGCGAATAGCCAGTCGGTCATGGTCTCCGCCAGTCGGATACGAGCCTCCGCCAGGACCGCGTCCTCGGGATGCGACGCCGCGCGGAGAGGGATGGCGTCCGCCGACGCGGCGAGAAAGCGGCGGATATAGCCGAACGCATCCGCCGAGCGCAGAACCGTGCTGTAGGAGGTCCGGTGCTGGCGATAGCCGATGGTCGCGGAGCGCAGAACCCGCAGGGGAGCCTGGGCGGAGAGTCTCAGCCAGGCGTGGTGATCGGCGATGCCGGCGAAGCGGGTTTCCCAGCCGCCGCAGGCCAGCAGCGCTTCGCGGCGGATCAGCACCTGCGACGGCGTGGACAGCGCCACGCAGGGAAACATCGTCCAGGGATCGAACTCGTCCGACTCGGCGAGCGGCGCGCCGAAGCGAAGCTCCTTGTCGTCGAAGAACAGGATCGCTCCGCCGGCCGCGGCCCGGCAGCGCGGGTCGGACTGAAGGGCGGCCTGCAGCAGCTCGAGGTGCGCGGGATGCCAGACGTCGTCCTGGTCCAGAAGGGCGACGTACGGACTGGCGGCGATGGAGAGTCCGAAGGCGCGGGCGGCGTTGGCGCCCTTTTTCGGAGAGGCCAGGAGCCGGACGCCGGGAAAGGAACGCACGATCTCCGGAGAGCGGTCCGTGCTGCCGTCGTCGATCACGAGCACCTCCGCCGGCGGCGCGATCTGTTCGGCCACGCTGCGCAGCGTCTTGTCGATCCAGGCCGCTCCGTTGTAGAGCGGCATCACCACCGTCGTGCGGGCGCCGTTCATGCGAAGGCGGCGCAGTCCACCGGATTCTTCAGCGGGTCGCCGTGGAGATAACGGGCGACCTGCTCCTCGGCGAAACGCTCCATGTCGGCCGGGCGTTCCGAATAATGCGCCGCGACGTGCGGCGTGAGCAGGAGCCGTGGGGTTGCCCAGAGCGGGTCGGCGGCGCTCTCGGGCAGCGGCTCCACGACGTCGAGCGCGGCCCCGCCGAGCCTGCCCTCGCGCAACGCGGCGCAAAGGTCCGCGGTGACAACCGAGCTGCCCCGGCCCACGTTCACCAGCAGCGCCGTCGGCTTGAGCCGCGCGAGAAACGCCGCGTTTACCAGGCCGACACTTTCGGCGTTGGCCGGCATCGCGAGGAAACACCAATCGATTTCCGGCAGCAGCACCGCGGACTCCGCCACGGGCCGGAGCGACGCGGGCGGGAACGCGCCGGGAGGAAGACAGCCGAAACGGTTCACCGCATGCACCGCGATTCCGTCCCGCCGCAGCAGGTGCGCGATCTCCTGCCCGATCGCTCCAAAGCCGAAAACCGCCGCAGTCTTCGGTCGGGGCAGCCAGGGCAGCGCCGTGATCCAGCGCCCGAGCTTTTGATTCTCGATCGCCTGTGGGACGGCACGGGTGAGCGCCCAGGCCAGCGAGTGCGCGTGGCGCGCGATCATCGGCGCGGTGAACGTAACCCGGGTGAGCAGAATGCCGCGACGGGCGAGTTCGCGGCAGGGCAGCCGATCGACTCCACCCGCCGTCGTCTGAACCCAGCGCAACCGGCTCGCTCCCGGCAGGCATTGGCGCAGGTAGCGATGGCCGAGAAACATCTCCGCAGTGCGTCCGGCCTCGATGGCATGGTCCTCGTCGAGCGCGGTCACGGGATCCGCGCCGAGGGCTCGAAGGGCGGCGAGGTGACGTTCCGACGGCTCGAACAAGCCGTACATGAGCAACACGCGGCGCATGGCGGGGGGCGCCTCAGCGCGCGGACACCGTCGAGTGCGCCGTCTCGGCCGAGGCTCGAAGCCTCCGCAGGGTTTCAAGGAAAACGGCGTGGTCGGAGGCGACCGCCGAGAGCGAGCGAAGCTGCGCGGCCCGCCAGGCTGCGCGCACCGCGTCGAGTTCGGCCGCGACGTCGCGCCCCACGATTTCGCGCCGGAAGGTTCGGCGCAGGAAACTCAGTCCGCAGTTCAACCGAGCCATCTCGAGCAGGAGCGCGCTGAAGCGCAGCGGATATCCGCCGCCGATGATCGTCACGCCGCCGAAACCCACCTGCCGTCCGGCGAGCGACTCGCAGATCGACTCCACCGTGCCGTCCAGCAACGGCTCCCAAAGCCAGTGCGCCCCGCGGGAAATCATCAGGTCGTTCAATCCGATGAAGGCATAATCCCAACCGATCGAACGCAGATCGGCCACCCGGTCCACCAGCGCCTGAGTTTCGATCTGGATGAGCGTCTCCGCGCGGCCGCGCACACGGCTGACAAAGCGCTCCACCTCGGCGGCCGTCGTCGCCATCGGCAGCATCAGGATCCGCGCTCCGGCATCGAGCGCGACCTCCAATTCCGTCAGCGCGCGATCGCCGCCGTTTACGCGGACCGTGATCGGCATCGATACCGACGGCGCGAGCCGCCGCAGATCGTCGACCGTATCCAGATTGATCTCGGTATCGTGCGCCGCCTGCCGATCGTGTTTTCCCTGCTCCTCCCAGTCGATGATCGCGCTGGAAACGCCCGCCCGCTCAGCCGCCACCGCGGTCGCCGGGTCTTTGGTGAAAAGGAACAGTCGAAGCGGGACGGCGTTCACCGGGCACCACGAGGACACGAGCACGCAGCCGTTCGCAATCGCCCGGGGACGAACGGTGGAAGGTATTCGAAACGCTTCACAGCCGGACGGCTCGCTCCGGGCGTTTCTACCGGAGCGTTATGCGCCCCGGGCGGGACGCGCTATTTCAGGTAACGCACCACGGCTTCCGTGCGCGACCGCACGTGAAGTTTGTCGTAGATGTGCTTGAGGTGGCTGTTCACCGTCTCGACCCCGATGGTGAGCCGGTCGGCGATCTCCTTCGACTGGCAGCCCGCGACGAGCAGCTCCATGATTTCTTCCTCGCGCTTGGTGAGCTTTTCGCGCGCGGTTTCGGCCTCGGGGGACTTCCGGAACGTCTGGATCACCCGGCGCGCGACTTCGCCGGTCATCGGCACGCCGCCTTCCTTGATCTCGCGAATCGCACGCACCAGCCCGTCGGGCGTGGCCCGCTTTAGCAGGTACCCGCTCGCGCCCGCCTCGAGCGCCTTGCAGATCTGCTCGGTGTCCTCGTAGACGGTGAACATCAGGATCTGGGTGGTCGGCAGCTGCCGTTTCAGGCGGGCCGTGCCCTCGATTCCGGAGCCGTCCGGAAGCTCGATGTCCATCACGATCACGTCCGGCGCGAGGGGCGGGATTTTCTGCAGCGCCGTCTTCAGATTCCGGCAGGTGCAGACGCAGCTCAGTCCCGGATCTTCGGATACGATCTGCTCGAGCTCCTCGCAGATCCCGGAGTTGTCTTCGACGATGGCGACGGTGATGGCCATGGCTGGATTATTTCTGGGAAAGGGACGACGGACGGGGCGACAGCGGCACGCGCATCGACACGGTGGTGCCTTTTCCCGGCTCACTGGCGACGGTCGTCAGACCGCCGACGGTTTCGCCCCGCGTCCGCATGTTGGAAAGCCCGTTCCGCTCCGCGTGCTCCTTGGCCGCCGGATCGAAGCCGATCCCGTCGTCCGCCACGCGCAGCAAGAACTCCTCGTCCGTCAGACGCATCGAGAGGGTGACGTTGCTGGCCTTCGAATGTTTGAGGGCGTTGTTCAGCGCCTCCTTCAACACCGCCAGCACCTCGTGCTGCTCGTCCGGGCCGAGCGGCCGGGCGGTCACGGACTCCACGCCCTCCACCGTGCAGCGGATCGGAGTATCCTTGAAAAACCGGCGCGCGAACTGCGCCGCGAAGGACGCGAGGCGGTCCCAGGAGTTGTTCTGCGGGCTGATCGTCCAAACGATGCTCTCGAGGTCGCCCGCGAGGCTGCGCGTGCGCCAGGCGAGTTGGGAGAGCGGCGCGGACAACTCGGCTCCCGCATGGCGTTTCACGCGCTCGGCGAGCAACCCGATCTGCGTCAGGCTGCCGCCCAGTTCGTCGTGGAGGTTGCGGGCGATGCGCGCGCGCTCGCGCTCGAGGGCGTGCTCCCGCTCGAGTACTTCCAGTCGGCGCCGGATCTTGCGCACCGCGATGGTGCGCGCGACCCAGGCAACCAGCGCCGCGACGAGAAGGATCGCGGCGGCGACAAACCAGTACGTCTGCCACCACGCGGCCGCGACGACGACCGCGAGCGTGGCGCCGGTCTCGTTCCACACTCCCGCCTGGTTCGCGGCGATCACCCGGAGCCGATAGCTGCCGGGCGGCAGACCGGTGTAGGTGATGGCGCGTTCGCCGTCGGCATCGACCCAGTCGAGGTCGTAACCTTCGAGCCGGTGCCGCACGTGAATCTGCTCGGGCGCGGAGTAGTTCAGGACGGCGCACCGGAACGAGATGCGGCGCGTTTGAGGAGCGACGCGAAGAGAGTCTCCCACCAGCGGCTCGACGCGCCCGTCGAGCGTGGCCGATTCGAAAAACACCGGCGGCGGCGAACCTCCTGGAACGTACACCTGCGGATCGATGCCCACCACGCCGCGGTGGGTCGTGAACCAAAGGCGGCCGTCCCTGCCCTTCCAGCTGCGCGGCTGGCCGACGGCGAGGCCGGTCGCGCCGCGCAATCCGTCGTCCGCGCCGAAGAGTGTGGGAAGAACCTTCGCCGCGCGCCGGTTCGCGACGTCGAGCAGGGCCTCCTCGCTCACTTCGAAAAAGCCACGGCGGCTGGCGAACCAGACCCGGCCGTTGTCGTCGGCCTGTTGCTCGGCGATGAGGTCGTCGGGCAGTCCATCCGCCGTCGAAAGCCGGACGAGCCGGTCGCGATCCTTCATCATCAAACCCACGGCCGTGCCGATCCAGACGCGGTCCTGCGCATCGATGCGCATCGAGAGGATCGGGCCCGCGGTCCAGTCTTGCGGCGAGATGCGCTCCGTCAGCCGGCCGTTCGCGTATTCCCAGACGTGCACCTCCGCCTCCGCGGACTTCATCTGGTTCGCCGCAATCCAGATTCCGCCCCGGCTGTCCTCCGCGACCGCGTTGTACCGAGTCGAGATCGCCCCCACGAGCGGCGAAACCGGTTGATAGACTCCATCGCGGAAGAATCCGAGTCCCTCGCCCGACACGACCCACAGGTCGCCCGCCCGGCTGGCAAAAAGGATCTGCACCGAGGTCAGCGAAGGTTCCGCCGGCCGAGTCTCTTCCGGGTGACCGAGGGGAAAACGAAACAGTCCATAGTCGGCCGCGGCCCAGATGAAACCGTGCCGGTCCGGCGCGACGCGCGTCGCGTAACGGTCGACCCGGGTGTTTGTCACCACCTTTTCGCTACGCCCGTCCCGGCAGCGGACCAGGCCGCCGCTCCGGTTGGCGACCCAGAGCGTGCCGGAATCGTCCTCGCAGACCGAACTGCTCATCGTCTCCGTCAAGCCCGAGGCGCTGTCGAGCTGCGTGTACGTCTGCGGCCGAAACCGCGCGAGGCCGTCGGTCGTCGATCCTGCCCAGATGTTGCCCTCGCGATCCTCGACGATGGACAGGACCGTGCGCGGCTCGAAGTCGAGCGAGGTGACCTTGCCGCCCGAATACAGAAAAATCCCGTGGCGCCGGGATCCTATCCAGAGATTCCCCTGGCGGTCCTCGAAGAGCGTGTCCGCGCCGCTCCGCCGGGCCGGCCACTCGGGGTCGCGGCACATCACGGTGAACCGGCCGTTTTCCCATTTGAGAAGCCGGTCCGTGCACGAGAGCCACACGCCGCCCGAACGGGCCGGCGCGACCACGGCGCCGGAGACTCCGCCCTCGGGAACGGGCTGCGAGGCGACGGGCTTTCCGCGATCGAACACGCGGAGGTACTCTCCCGCGGCGATCCAGGTGCGGCCCGCGCCGTCGCTGGCGAACGAAACCCGGTTGCCGCGACGCACGAATCCCTCGGCGCTGCCGAAGCGTTGCACCGCACCCTTGTCCCAGCGGGTCAGCTCGGCGGGCGCGGACGAAACCCAGATCGCGCCGCTCGGTTCGACGAAGAGCTCGAGCAGCGTCTGCTCGCTGAAGGCCGACGTGATCGGATGCTGCGAAACGACGCCGTCGCGCACGCTCCAAACGCCGCCGCTCGCCGGGATGAAGAGCAATGCGCCGTCCGGCGCGAGCGTCAGATCGCGGACGTTTCCCACGGAAGCGGCAGGCCGGTTCGGCACCGCGAAACGCTGAAAGCTCACGCTGTCGAACCGCACCAGTCCGTCCGCCGTCGCGAGCCACAGGTACCCTCGTGCATCCTGCACCACGCGGTTGACGATGTTGTGCGGCAGGCCCTGCTCGACCATCCAATGGCGCGTCACGTATTCGGGTCCGTCGGCCGACTGCGCGCGACCGGCAGGCGAGGCGGAAAATAAACAGAGAGCGAGAGCCAACACACTCTCCGCGAGTGGGGAAACGCGGGGCCGATTCAAGCGGAGCGAGTGAAAATCAAACTGTCCGATTCGCAATCCGCCAAAACTACCCAGAAATGGGGATAAGCGCGATCCGATCTTTCCGCTACCATCCTTCTGCTCGATCCCGCGGTCCACCCCCACCCACCCCCTCCGACCGCGGGCCTGTAGTATCCACCTCGTCAGACGACGGCATTGCCGTGCCGTCGTTCCTAACCCCGTCATGAAATCGAACCGTACTCCGTTCCGACTCCGTAAGGCCTGGGGACTGCCTCTGTGCCTCGCCAGTATTCTCGCCTGCGCCCAGGCCCAGCAGGCGCCCGCAGCAGCGAAGGCCGCGGGCCCCAATCCCGACAACGCGCAGGGCAAAGCACAGAAACAAGAAGCCAAAGATATCGAGTCGCCAGAGACGACTCGCTCCATTTCCGGAGGAGACGAGGCAATCGTGCTTTCCCCCTTCGTCGTCGATTCGTCGTCGGACAAGGGGTATTACTCCGCGAATACGCTCTCGGGCACGCGCCTGAACACGAAGATCGAGGATCTCGGTTCCTCGATCACCGTCGTGAACAAGCAGCAGATGGAAGACTTCGCGCTCCTAGACATGAACGACGTCTTCCTCTACGAATCCAACACCGAGGGCATCGGGAACTACACGTCGTACAGCATCGACCGAAACGGCAACGTCTCCGAGAACGTCTCGACCGATCCGCAGAACGCGAACCGCGTCCGCGGCATCGGTTCGCCCAACCGGGCGCGCAACAATTTTCGCATCAGCGGGCGCATGCCGATCGACCCGATCACGACCGACTCGCTGGAAATCAGCCGCGGTCCGAATTCGACCATCTACGGCCTCGGCAATCCGGCCGGCACCGTGAACTCGATCGCCGCCACCGGAAACGTCTCCCGCGACTTCACCAGCGTGCAGTTTCGCGCTGACAGTGTCGGCGGCACTCGTGGTTCGATCGACGTCAACCGGGCTCTGATCAAGGACAAGTTGGCGATCCGGGCCAGCGGTGTGTATCAAGACGACCAATTCACGCGGAAGCCATCATTCAGCCGCACGAAGCGCTACTCAGCGATGATCCAGTACCGACCCACGAAGTGGACCTCCATCCGCGCCATGTGGGAACAGTACAACAACAAGGCCCGCCGCCCCAACGCCATCCTCCCCCGCGACGGCGTGAGCTACTGGGTCGAATCCGGCAGCCCGACGTGGGATCCCGTGACCGCCACCGTGCACCGCGGCGGCGCCAGCACGGTTGTCCCGTACAACTCAAACCAGGGCCGGGAGACCACCGCGCTCGGCCCCGGCCTCAGTTCCGGCGGATCCGGCATCTACGCCCGCGGAAATCTCTTCGTCGATCAGGACGGCGTCGGCCTGTGGATGATGGGACGCGCGTCGGCCGGGACCGACCCGACCGCCCAGGCGACCAACAACCGCTTTGTCCAGTCCTCCGAGCTTCCGCGCGCAAACTTCGGCCCGCTTGCGCAAACCGACCTGAGCGTCACCGACTCAAACCTCTACGACTGGCGCCGCATCAACATCGCCGCGCCCAACTGGAGCAAAGACAAGGTCGACATGTTCATGGTCGAGCTGGAGCAGATGCTCGTGAACAGCCAGCACCACATGCTGGCCGCCCAGGCCGGCTGGATGCGGGAGGATGCCCAGCGCTACACCCGCACCAACCTCGGTCAGGGTTCGAGCAGCTTCCTCCGCGTCGACGTCAACGAGCGCCTGCTCGACGGCACGCCGAATCCGTACTTCCTCCGCCCCTACATCGAGACCGCCGAACCGACCGCCTACGACCAGCCGCTGCTGAGCGATTCCTACCGCGGTCAGCTCGCCTACCAGCTGACGCTCTC
This sequence comes from Opitutaceae bacterium EW11, assembly GCA_003054665.1. Taxonomy (GTDB): domain Bacteria; phylum Verrucomicrobiota; class Verrucomicrobiia; order Opitutales; family Opitutaceae; genus EW11. Next base: position 143,045 of record QAYY01000010.1, read on the forward strand.
CAAGGACAAGGGCTGGTGGCGCTGGTTTGGCGACCACACCGTCGGGGCGTACATGGAATACCGCGACGTCGTCCAGGCCAACTACCGCTTCCGCGATGCGATCATCTCCAACCACGCCTGGCTCGCGGCCGGAACCAACCGCGCCAACGGCCAGGCCGCCGCGCGTGGTGTTTACCGCTACTACCTCGGCGACGCCAACGGCTACAACATCGACTACGCGCCGATCTCCTGGTCGTATCCAAACGGAACCTACACGTTCTCCTACTACGACAGCGCCGCAAAGCAGCTGAGGACGGAGCAGGCCACCTTGGGCGAGGCCTACTTCGACGCCGCCAATCCGCAGCGGAGCGAGAATGTGCTCAAGTCGCGCGGGCTGGTGATGCAGAATCACCTGCTCGACGAGCGCATCATCACCACCTTCGGCTGGCGCAAGGACGCGAGCTCCAACCGCTACGCCCACAACACCGAGGTGAGCGCGGACGGAATCACGATGAATCCGGCATCAGACGACACCTGGCCCAATGACTGGTTCACCAACCGCGGCACCACCACGACGCAGCAGTATGTCGTGAATCCGCTGCACGGGATCCCCGTCCTCGACCGTACGGCCAAGGCCGGCGGCGTCGCCGGTTTCTTTGCCGACGTCGCCCGCAAGCTCCGTCTCACCTACACCAAGGCCGACACGTTCCTGCCCGCCCCGATCGAGCAGTCTCTGCTCGCGGAGCAGCTGCCGGACCCGAGCGGCAAGACGGAGGAGTACGGCATTCGCCTGTCCATCTTGGACAACAAGCTCGTCTTTAACTATAACCACTACAAGACGCTCGAGCTAAACTCTCGCACCGGCGACGCCGGCATCATTGCCACCCGCGCCGGCCGCATCGACTTCCGCTACGCCGGCAGCAACGACTCGTTCAACCTCCAGCGAGTGCTCACTGAGAACATTCGCCATGAATCGGCCTGGGCCAACGCGTCGGACACGGACATCGCGACCGAGATCGCGAAACGCATGGGCATCGAGTCGGACACCCTCGCCCGCATGAATGCTTTTCCGGTCAAGGAAACGTCGAGCAAGGAGGGCAGTGGCAACGAATTCGAGTTGAACTACAATCCGACCAACTACTTCACCCTGAAGATTGCGGCTGCGGAGCAGGAGGCAATTGAAAGGGACGTCTCTCCCAACATCCAGAAGTACATCGATGCCCGCCTGCCCGTCTGGCAAAGCATCAAGATCACGACGATCGACGGCACGGTGCTGGACTGGTTCACCAACCGCTGGGGCAGCGGCGGCGTGCCGCGTGACTTCCTTCTGAGCGCAGTGCAGGCGCCGTACAAGTTGCTCCGCGCGAACGAAGGCAAGTCCCAGACGCAGGTCCGCAAGTGGCGCTTCAACGCCTCGTCTTCACTGCGCCTGAGCGCCTTCTCGGATCGCACGTGGATGAAGAACACCGCCCTCATCGCCGCCGTGCGTTGGGAGGACAAGGGTTCGATCGGCTATTATGCCTACGCGGACGACCCGACGGCCTATGATCCGAACCGCCCGATCTACGACAAGGCCCACACCTACGTCGATCTGGGCGCGAGCTACACGATGAAGATCCTCAAGGGCAAGGTCCGCATGCGCCTCCAGGCCAACCTGCGGAACGCCTTCGAAAGTGGACATCTCCAGCCGATCGGCGCCTTGCCGGACGGCACGATCCACACCTACCGCCTCGTCGATCCCCGTCTGCTCATCGTCACGACGACGTTCGATTTCTGAGTTGTCGATCTTGGCGCCGATTCCGGATGGGTCTGGGGCCGGCGCCTCTGGGGGTTGACGACTCGGCGCGAAGCTCCGCTTCGCTGTCGCGCGCTCGAGAACAGTCTCGGGCGCGCCTTTTTTTTTGGCCTTGGGAAAGGCGAGCGGCCCATTACTGTCACGCAACCTTCCCCTGGAAACGGCGGACTTTCTGCCTACCGGTGAGGTCACACCCCTCTGGTCCGACACCCTCCCACCGGCCGCCCCAACGCCAGCTTGCGGCCCACCCGGCGCCGGATCTTCTCTTCAGTCCCACCCACAGGAACCCCGCGAGCGACCGCCTTGCACCGTCTCGGCACGCCATGAGCCAGATCACCCAAGTCCTCGAAGCCGTCGGACAAGGCCAGGCCCGACTTTCGGAGGATCTCCTGCCCCTGGTCTACGACGACTTGCGCCGCCAGGCCGTCGCGCAGATGTCCCGAGAGTCCGCCGCCCAGACGCTTCAACCGACGGCGTTGCTTCACGAGGCGTGGCTTCGAATCGCCGGGGGCGAAGAGCGCCGCTGGCAGAATCGCGCCCACTTCTACGGCGCAGCCGCCGAAGCGATGCGCCGAATCCTGATCGAGAGCGCCCGGCGCAAGTCGCGGTTGAAGCGCGGAAGCAATCCCGTGCGGATCGACATCGACGAGATCGAGCTGGCCGCCGCTTCCCCAGACGAAAAAATCCTCCTCATCGAAGAGGCGCTGGAAGAATTGCAGGCGCAGGACCCCGAGCGGGCCCGCGTCGTGGTGCTGAAGTTTTTCGGCGGTCGCACGAATCAGGAAGTCGCCCAGGCCCTCAACGTCACCGAGCGCACCGTCGAGCGGCATTGGGCCTTCGCGAAAGCGTGGCTGTACCAGACGATCCGAGGGCAGCGGTAGATCAGGCTCAGCCATCCGTGGCACCGGTCCCGCTGGCTCTCACCCGGAGCGCTCGCCGCCGCACAACAAATCGTCGCCGACCGCCGAATATTCCGCTGAGCTGTCGGCTTTACGCGGCCCAGCGCGCATGTGAAGGATGTGGTGCGAATGAGAGCCAACGCGAAAGGTGAAGCCGAGCTGTTCGACGCCGCTTCGCAACTCTCCAACCCCGACGAGCGCCGCGCCTTCCTGGATCGCGCCTGCGCCGGGGACGCCTCGCTCCGCAAACGGATCGAGGGGCTGCTCTCCGCGCAGGACGAGGCCGAACGTTTTTTTTCCGAGACTCGCGCCGCGCTCAGCTTCCCCGACACCCCCGCGCTTACGGTCGACCCAGCCGCCGCAGCCGGTCCGGGCAAGGACCGCTTCTCCGGCGAAGAGCCCGTCGGCACGCGCATCGGTCGCTACCGTCTCACCCAAAAACTCGGCGAGGGCGGCTGCGGCATCGTCTACCAGGCTGAGCAGGAAACGCCCGTCCGCCGGAACGTCGCCCTCAAGATCATCAAGCTCGGCATGGAAACGAAGAGCGTGATCGCGCGGTTCGAAGCCGAGCGGCAGGCCCTCGCGATGATGGACCACCCCCACATCGCCCGGGTGTTCGACGCCGGCGCGACCGACCGCGGTTCGCCCTATTTCGTGATGGAGCTGGTTCGCGGCGTGAAGATCACCGACTACTGCAACCAGCACGGGCTCGGCATCGGCGAGCGCCTCGATCTCTTCATCCAGGTCTGCCACGCCATCCAGCACGCGCACCAGAAGGGCATCATTCACGGCGACATCAAACCGTCGAACATCCTGGTTTCGCTTCAGGACGGCGCGGCGCTGCCGAAGGTGATCGATTTCGGCATCTCGAAGGCGACCGAGGCGCGGTTGACCGACAAGGCCCTTTTCACCGCCTATGCCCAGCTCATCGGTACGCCGGCCTACATGAGCCCCGAGCAGGCGGAGATGAGTAGCCGCGATATCGATACGCGAAGCGACATCTACAGCCTGGGCGTAGTCCTCTACGAGCTGCTCGCCGGCAGCACGCCGTTCGACGGCAAGAAGCTGCTCGAGGCAGGAATCGACGAACTGCGCCAGACCCTCCGCGAAAAAGAACCGCCGAGGCCGTCGGCCCGCCTCACGAGCCTGCCCGCGCCCGATCTCGCGGCCATCGCACGCCAGCGCCGGTGCGATCCTCCGCACCTGATCGGCGTGCTGCAGGGCGATCTCGACTGGATCGTGATGAAGGCTCTGGAAAAGGACCGTGCGCGCCGGTACGAAACCTCCAACGGCTTCGCGATGGACGTGCAGCGGCACCTGAACAACGAACCGGTCGTCGCGCGTCCGCCGAGCCGCGTCTACCGGCTGCGAAAACTGGTGCGGCGGAATCGCGTGGTTTTCGCCGCGGGCGGCGCGGTGGCCGCCGCACTCGTCGCCGGCACCTGGACCTCCACCTGGCTTTTCCTCCGCGAACGCGAAGCCCGGCAGCGCGCCGTGGCCGCCGAACAGCAACAGGCGCGCCTCCGCAACGAAGCCGAACAACGCCAGAAGATCACGCAAGCGGCGCTGCTCGTCACGCAGGAGCGCTTTGCCGACGCCGACGCCCTGCTCCAGTCCGTCGCGCTCGGCAGCCCGACGGTCGAGGGCGCCGCGGTTTTCCGCGCCGTCGGGGAATGGCATGCGTTTCACGGTCGCTGGATGGAGGCGGCAGACCGCCTCGGAACGCTTCTGGAGATCGACCAGCTGGACGGCACCGATTCCTCGACCCTCGATTACCTGCGCTGCGGTCCGGCCCTGATCCAGAGCGGAAAAGTCGGCGCGTACCGGAGCTTTTCGGAACGGGCGGTCACCCGGTACGCGAACGGCCCCTGCCCGTACGCCGACCGGATCCTGAAAATCGTGCTCCTTCGCCCGGCCGAATCGGCGCTTCTCGACGCGCTTTCCCCCGTGGCCGACGCCACGGCCGCATCGCTCGCTCAGGCCGAAGCGGCCGGCGACGGTTTTCAGGCGGGATGGCGCGCCGTATCGCTGGCGCTCTGGGAGTACCGGCGGGGGCACTACAAGGAGGCGATCTCCTGGGCGGACCGCTGTATCGCTTGCGCGGATTCCAACGCGCCCCGCACGGCGACCGCGCGGATCGCGCTGGCCCTGGCCCAGCAGCGCCTCGGTGCGCGGGGTCAGGCCGAGCGCGAGCTGTCCGCCGCCCGCGAACTGCTCGAAAGCAAACCCGACGTGCTTCACAGCCTCGGCAATCCAATCCAGGGATTCTGGTTCGACTGGGCGTTTGCCCAGATTCTTTTCCGTGAAGCGGCGGGGGCGCCGCCGGCCGCTGCTCGCGAGTAAGAAAGCGAGCCTCCCCAAGGCCGGCTCGGGCCGGAGGGTAGATTTTTTCGATGCGCCTTGTCGGGTTTTGCCGGGAGATGGCGCATGGAGAGTCAGGACTCAGTGTCCCCCTAACCCTAACAACCACTATGATATCGTCCCCCAAGAGCGATTCAGGTCTGCCCCCGTCGCCGCAGGAGCCAGCGGCGTGTCCGCGCAAGTTGGCCTCGCTGTGTTCCGCCTCCGCCCTCGCCCTCGCGCTCGGCGCCTCCGGAGCGCTGGCGCAAACCTCCCAGCCCGCCCAGCCGGGATCCGAAAACAAGGAAGACGAAACGATCGTCATGAGCGAGATGGTCGTGAGCGGCATGCGCGCCTCGTTGCTGAGCGCGCTGGAGATCAAATCCGAGTCGCCGCTCTTCGTTGACTCGATCGTCGCCCAGGACATCGGCAAGTTTCCCGACAACACCGTGGCCGACGCGCTTCAACGCGTGGCCGGAATCCAGGTCTCCCGGAGCGCCGGCGAGGCCAACACCATCGTCATCCGCGGCCTGCCCAATCTCGAAACGACGGTCAACGGCTACGAGGTCTTCACCGGCACCGGCCGCGGCGTCGCCCTCCAGGACATCCCCGCCGAAATGGTTGCGGGCGTCGACGTCTACAAGACCGTCGGTCCGGACAAGATCGAAGGCGGCGTCGCCGGCCTGATCGACATCCGCCTGCGCCGGCCGCTCGATTTCAAGGAAGGGTTCACCGGCGGCTTGAACCTTCGCGGGCTCTACGCCGATCAGCGTGACAAATACAGCTACAGCGGCAGCGCGCTCGCCAGCAACCACTGGAAAAACGACCTCGGCGACTTCGGCCTCCTGGTCGACGTCTCGTATGCCCGGCGGTATTACATGGACCAGGTGGTGGACAACTACATCCACGCCGGCAACAACGGCGAAACCTACGACATCGCCACCGATTCGTCCGGCACCAAGGGTTTCTTCGCCGATAACCTCGGCTGGCAGATCATCCCCGGCGACCGCACCCGCACCGGCGTTTCGCTCGGCCTGCAGTGGCGCACCAAGTCGGGCCTCGAGCTCTACTCCGACAATCTCTTCACCGGCTACACCAACGATCACTCGGTGAACTTCTTCATCGGCATCCCGAGCTGGGGTCCGACGTCCATCACCGACGTGGAGCTGTATCCGGCGGGCTACGACGGCTACGTCAACGACGGCAACAAGGACGGCACGCCCGACCGGTTCGTCCGCAGCCTCAACGCGCATAACTCGGTCACGCTCACGAGCACGCAGGCCTTCCACGACACCACCCGCACCTACCAGGGCGCCTTCGGGGCGAAGTGGAATCTCGACCGCCTCAAGCTCAACGGCGAGTTCAGCTACAGCGTCAGCACCTACAACACCCGCGGCGTCATCCTCGACACCGGCGTGATCACGCCGAGCCTGTCGGTAACGTACAACGACAACGACGCCCCGACGGTGAAACACACGGGAGTCGATTACGCGGACGTGAAGAACTTCTTCCTCACGCAGTTCTACGACCAGTGGTCGCGCGCCCACAGCGACTTCTACGCCGGCAAGCTCGACGGCACCTACTCGCTCGACACGCCGTTCTTCAAATCGCTCCAGATGGGCGTCCGCGCCTCCGAGCGCAAGGTGAACTACCACTCGGACTTCACCGGAGGCACCTTCGTCTGGAACGCCGCCGCCGCGTCCAGCATTCCCGGCCTCGGCAAGGTCACCGACGCGGGCAACTTCCTCTCCGCCGACCAATTCAGCATCCAGCGCTTCTGGGCTCCCGACGCCAGCTGGCTGCTTCAGGAAGCCAACGCCGACAAGCTCCGCACGATCTTCGGCCGGCAGACGGGCATGCCCGCCTCGGAACCGGGTAATACGTTCATCGATACGGAAAAGACCTACGCCGCCTACGCGATGGTCGACTACCACTTCGATCTCGGAGGCCTGCCTCTCGACGGCGTTGTCGGCGGCCGCTTCGTCCGCACCCGCCAGGATCTGAACGGCTACCAGCATCCGTTCTACTTCGATCCGGTCACGGGCACGACCGCCCAGGGTCCGGGCTACGAGAAGACGACAAACGCCAAGTCGCGCAACGACTTCCTCCCGACGGTCAACGGCCGCCTGAAGCTCGCCGACGACCTGTTCCTCCGCGGGTCGGTGACGAAGACCGTCACGCGTCCGAACTTCGGTGACCTCAATCCGGCCCTCTCGCTCACCGCCTCGACCAAAACCGTCCCGGGTTCCGGCTCCGGCGGCAATCCGGACCTGGATCCGATCAAGTCGACCAACTACGATCTGTCGCTCGAGTATTACTTCTCGAAGTCCTCGCTCGCGTCGGTCCAGGGCTTCTATCGGTCGCTCGACGGCTACGTGCAGCGCTACGCGTCATACGAAACCGTGAGCGGCGCCCAGTACCTGGTGAACCGCCCGCGCAACACGAACAACGGCTACCTGCAGGGCGTCGAGGTCGGCTACCAGCAGTTCTTCGATTTCCTGCCCGACGCCTTCAAGGGCTTCGGCATCCAGACGAACTACACGATGATCGAGGGCGAGAGCGAAAACCCGATCACGAATCTCAAGCAGAACATCGCCCAGGTATCCAAGCATAACTACAACGTCGTGCTGATGTACGAGCGGGCCAAGTTCTCGACACGCCTGGCGTACAACTGGCGCGGCAAGTACATCGAGAGCTTCGGCCAGGGCGGCGTGCAGCCGAGCACGGTGTGGGTCCAGTCCCGCGGTCAGCTCGACTTTTCCGCGAGCTACAACGTGACGAAGAATCTCACCGTGTCGCTGGACGCGACGAACCTCACGGGCAGCAAGTATCACGACAACTTCGGCGACATCCCGATGTTCAGCCGCGACGTCCGCAACTACGACACGACGTACGAGCTGGGCCTTCGCTACCGCTTCTGATCGAACAGGGCGGGCATTACTGTAAACGGGGTCGGTCCTTGCCGGCCCCGTTTCTCCTCTGAAATCTGACTTCGGCCCCCTGCGTTCCTCCCTACCGATGAAAACCCAACGCTTCGTCGCTGCTTCCGCCCTTTTCGGCGCTACCCTCCTCTCCCTCCCCGCCGCCACGGTCACGATCTCCGCCGACAAGCCGGGCGCCCAGGTGAACCCCGCGATGTGGGGTCTCTTTTTCGAGGACATCAACTTCGGCGCGGACGGCGGCTTGTACGCCGAGCTGGTGAAAAACCGCTCCTTTGAATTTCCCCAGTCCCTCATGGGCTGGAGCGTCCCCGGCGATCGCGCCGGCACAACCCGCGCCGCCGTGGAGACCGACGCCTCGGCCAGCGTCGGCGGCAGGCACTTTCTCCGCCTCGAAGCCGCCGGCTCAACCGCCGCGATCGAGAATGAAGGCTTCCGCGGCATCGGCGTCGTCGCAGGCGACACCTACGATTTCTCCGTTTCGATTCGCACCTCGTCGCCGGTCGCGCTCCGCGTGGAGCTCGTCGCGCCGTCGGGCGCCGTCATCGGCACGGCCCGGCTGGCTCAGCTGCCGAAGCAGTGGGCGAAACAGACCGCCAGCCTGGTAGGCACGCTCACCGAACCGCGCGCCCACCTGCGCTTGACGCTCGAAGGCCAGGGCAGCGCGGACCTCGATCACGTCTCCCTTTTCCCGCGGAAAACCTGGAAACATCGGCCCGGCGGCTTGCGCGCCGACATGGTCCAGGCGCTGGACGACTTTGGCCCGGGTTTTCTCCGCTTTCCCGGAGGTTGCATCGTCGAGGGCGCCAAACTCGATCTCCGTTACGAGTGGAAGAAGACGCTCGGCCCGGTGGACGACCGCCCCCTGCTCCTCAACCGCTGGAACGTCGAGTTCAAGCACCGCCCGACGCCCGACTATTTCCAGTCGTTCGGCCTCGGCTTCTTCGAGTATTTCCAGCTCTGCGAGGACATCGGCGCGGAGCCGTTGCCGATCCTGAATTGCGGCATGGCCTGCCAGTTCAACAGCGGCGAACTGGCTCCGCTCGACAAGCTCGAGCCGTACATCCAGGACGCGCTCGACCTGATCGAGTTCGCCAACGGTCCCGTCACGAGCACCTGGGGCGCCAAACGCGCCGCGCTCGGGCACCCCGCGCCGTTCGACATGAAGCTGCTCGGCGTGGGCAACGAACAATGGGGCCCGCAGTACATCGAGCGGTTCGCGCGCTTCGCCGAGGTCCTCAAGGCCAAGCATCCCGAAATCGCCCTCGTCGGCGCCTCCGGACCCTCGCCCGACGACGAGCGTTTCAAATTCCTCTGGCCGAAGCTCCGTGAGCTGAGAGCCGACATCGTCGACGAGCACTGCTACGCGAAGCCGGAGTGGTTCCTCGACAATGCCCACCGCTACGACACCTACGACCGCAACGGTCCCAAGGTATTCATGGGCGAATACGCCGCCCAAAGCCAGGCGACCGCCACGCCGGACAACCGAAACACGTGGCTCTGCGCGCTCTCCGAGGCGGCCTATATGACCGGCATGGAACGCAACGCCGACGTGGTCCGCATGGCCTCGTACGCGCCGTTGTTCTCCAATGTCGACGCGTGGCAGTGGACGCCCGACCTCATCTGGGTCGACAACCTTCGCGTCCTGAAGACCACCAATTACCACGTGCAGCGGCTGTTCGCCCGCAACCGCGGCGACCGGGTCCTTCCAGTGAAGCTCGGCGATCTCACCCCCGACGAGGAAAAGCGCCTGTATGCGAGTTCCACCTACGACGAGGGTTCCGGCGAGGTGATCGTCAAGCTGGTTAACGCCACGGGCAAAAAGTCGACCGCGACCGTGGACCTCTCCGGCGTCCGCCAGATCTATCCCGGAACGATCACGGTCATGCAGTCGAACAATCCCGATGCCGCGAATACGTTCGACGCGCCCAACAGCGTCGTTCCGCAAACGCTGAGTTTCTCTCCCGCGTCGCAGAAGTTCGACGTCACGCTGCCCGCGGATTCGTTCACCGTCCTGCGCCTCGGCGTTTCCCGGTAACGCCGGCTCGGATTCCTGGGCGCCGACCTTCGGCGGCCCCATGCCGGCGGCGCCGCCGGGCACCGCGCAGGACCGGCCTTGCTTTCGTGTTGCCCTAAACGCAGAGCGGCCGCCGCCGGCGGCGCTCTGCCCGCACCTATGTTTTCCGCCCGAATGCTCCTCGCCGCGGCACTCCTCGTGCCGTCCTTTCCCCGTCTCAACGCCGCCGAGTGGTCACTCTCCGGTTCGCTCGGAGCGCACGATCCCACGGTGCTCAACGACAACGGCACGTGGTGGTGCTTTACCACGGGAGCCGGTCTGCCGGCAAAAAGGTCGGGCGACGGCCTCGCTTGGACCGAAGCGGGATCTCTCTTCGCATCCGAACTCTCCTGGTGGCGTACCTGGGCGCCCAACATGGGTCAGCGGGACATCTGGGCGCCCGACCTGCACGTCTTCGGCGGTCGAATCTGGTGTTACTACAGCGTCTCGGAGTTCGGGAAAAACAACTCCGCCATCGGCCTGAAATCCTGCACCAGCGTCGCCGCCGGCGACTGGCGCGACGACGGCTTTGTCATCGGCTCGAAGGCCGGGACCGACGCCTATAACGCCATCGACCCGAACCTCACCGTCGATGCCGACGGCCAGCCCTGGCTCACCTTCGGCTCGTGGTTCTCCGGCATTCAGCTCGTCCAGCTCGATCCCGCGACGATGAAGCCGGTCGGGAACGTCACGAACATCGCCAAACGTTCCAACGGCATCGAGGGCGCGAACGTCGTGTATCGAAGCGGGTATTACTACCTGTTCGTTTCGATTGATGTCTGCTGCCAGGGCGTGAACAGCACGTACAAAATCGCCTACGGACGTTCCCGCTCGATCTCGGGCCCGTACGTCGACAAGGACGGCGCCCCCCTGCTCACCGGAGGCGGCACGGTTCTGGAGGCCGGCGAGACCCGGTGGAAGGGCCCCGGCGGCCAGGACGTGTTCAAAAACGGAAACGCCTGGGCCATCGCCCGCCACGCCTACGATGCCAACGCCAACGGAGCTCCCACACTCCGCATCGCCGATCTTTATTGGGACGCCAACGGCTGGCCCACGCTGACCGATCCCGGGCCGGCCGCGGGCGCACCGACGATCAGCATCGCCCCGGTGAGCCAGACGATCGCTCCCGGCGGACAAGTCACCTTCAGTGTCACGGCATCCGGCGAGAACCTCACCTATGTTTGGCAGAGGAACGGGACTCCGATCGCTGCGGGAGCGGGGCCGACCCTGACGCTCAACAACCTCCAGGCGTCGGACAGCGGCAACTACACCGTCACGATCAGCAACGATGCCGGCCAGGTCACCAGTTCCGCCGCCGTTCTCCTGGTCGACACGCCCACGCCCGGCCACATTTGGAATCTCTCGATCCGCGCGGTGGGAGGGCTGGACGGCGATAACACCCTGATCCCGGGTTTCATCATCGGCGGTACCGGCAAGAAAAGCGTCCTGATCCGGGCCGACGGACCGACTCTAGCCAAAGCCCCTTTCAACGTCGCCGGCGTGCTCGACGATCCCAAACTGGTCCTGCACCAGGGTTCGCCGGCGCTCGACTCGAACGACACCTGGACCGACTCGCTGCGGGCGGACGCCATCCGTGCCTTGGGCGGGGATAAACTGGGCGGCGTCGCGCTGGATCCGAAGGAGCCGGTGCTGTTGGAAGATCTCTCGGCCGGCGACTACACCGTGCACATGACCTCGTCGGTCGCGGGAAAGACCGGTGTCGTGCTTGTGGAGTTGTACGACAAAGACACCGCCGCGCCCGGGACGCCGGAATTCGAGGCCGGCGCGAGACTGACCAACGTTTCCGCCCGCGCCCAGGTCGGGACGGACGCGAACGTGCTGATCGTCGGCTTCATCATCAACGGAAACGTTCCGAAACGCGTGCTCATCCGCGGAACCGGACCGACGCTCGCTCAGCCGCCCTTCAACGTCGCGGGCACAATTGCCGATCCCGTGCTCACCCTGCGGGATGCCTCGAATACGATCGTGGCTCAGAACGACAGCTGGACCCTCGCCGCCAACGCAGCCGACATCCGCGCCGCGGGCTGGGATAAACTCGGTGGCGTGGCAGTGGACCCGAAAGACGCGGTTCTGATGGTCACCTTGATTCCCGGCTCCTACACCGCGGTTCTGAACGGCGTGAACAACACCACCGGCATCGTCTTGATCGAGGTGTACGAGTTGTAACCGCCGCGCGGTTACACGGCCTTCGCACGAATTCGGGTTTGAGCTCAGGCATCCCGCCTGCGGGTGGGCCGGCGCGTCCCTGCGACGACACTTTGCCGCCGCCCGCGTCCGACACTCATCCTTCATTTCGCGTGGTCGCCGCTTCCCTTCGCGGACGCCGGCGCGAGGCGACCTTTCCGATCGCAGAACGGGACACGGTCGAACCGGTCCGTCTCGACCCACGCTTCGGCGGAACCCTCACCGTCGTGGCGCGACGCGCCTTTCCGAGGCCAGAACCGCTCACCCCGAAGTTTTAGCGGTTTGCCCCAAATGGATTCTGCCAAACGGGCGAACATAGTAACTAATCGGCGCAATCGTGACGCATAAGTTCACCTTCTCACCCCAAGAAGTAGGGCTTCAGCAAACGGTGGGACCTTCCCCCTGATGCGCCTGCCCCTCCCGCTCGTTCTGACCAGCGGCCCGCTCGTCGTTGCGGTGGCACCACTGTTCTCAGCCCCTTCCGATTTCTGCCCGCCCGATACGGGCTTCCGCTGCGCCAAAGACCAGCCATGGATCTGACTACCCCGTCACCCCAACCCTTTCTTCGGTCCGCCCAGAGCCTTGCCGAGGACTTGGAATCCGAAATCTACGCCACGCCCGAATCTGAGGCCAGGAGCTCCTGGACCCATCGGGGATGCCGCGTCGAGGTACGAGCCTCGGAGCGCGACTCGTTCGCGGAGTTTCATGTCACCGGACTGGTGGAGTGCGCCGGTTCCGCCGCTGAGCTCGCGGAGATCGTGCTGGAGGAGGTCGCGTCCGTTCTCGCTTCCCGACGAATCCAGCCGATCCAGGAAAAACTCTACGGTCTGACCGCAATTCGAGGCGAGGTGATGAAGCGGCGTGAGACGGCCTACCGGCGCCGGCGCCTCGACCCGTCTGTCCCCACCACCTGGATTCAGGGTCTCCCTCTACTCGGCTGCGATTTTGTCGGTATTCAAATCTGGGGAGTGGCGCCGTACGGCGGGGAAACCTGCGTCACCACAGTTGAAAACCCATCGACCGGTGCGGGCCGTCTCTGGAAAGGCCGCGGTTTCCGCATGCTGCACTTGCCCTGCGTGCGAGGCATTCAGCACGACGGAAAGCTTGCCGCCGGCCCTGCGAGCCAGGCCGATTGGATGTTCACGAACGCCGAACAAGGTCTCGCCGCGCACGGATTCTCGTACTCCCAAGTGGTGCGCACGTGGATCTATGTCGACCGGTTGCTCGACTGGTATGGCGACCTGAATTGCGTCCGCACCGCTCACTACCGCCGTCTTGGATTCGGCACTACCGGCGGTCCTGCGTTTCCCGCCAGCACGGGGATCCAAGGCCGCTTCGAGGAGGAGGAATGCCTCGTGGACGTGCTCGCTCTGGAGACGGACGGTCGCCACGCCACGGCGGCTCCGGTGACGCGGAGCCCGCGTCAGGATCAGTCCTTCAACTATGGCTCGGCTTTCTCGCGCGGAATGACGCTTGATGTCGAGGGCCGGCGCACCATCCACATTTCGGGCACCGCCAGCATCAACACCGCCGGCGACAGCACACACCTCGGCGACGCCGAGATGCAGAGTCTCGAGACACTGATGAGCATTGCCGCCATCCTCCAGGAGCAGGGAGGAACGCTGGAGAACATCACCTCCGCCACGCTCTTCTGCAAAACGCGCGAAGCCTGGGAGGCTTGGCGGCGCGTGAGCCAGCTCCTGCGCCTGCCGGCGTTTCCGAAGGTCTGCGTCCTGGCCGACGTCTGCCGCGACAACCTCCTCGTCGAGATGGAAGCGGTCGCGGTCATCTAGGAACGATTCGCGGGGCGCCTGCATGACGAGAAGGCTCAGAGCCTCGCGCCAGGCGCACTGAAGGTGGTCCGGCGGTCGGCGCGAGACGGAAGAGCTGGGTTCTTGCCCAGGCAAAGGTGAAGTGTCGTCGCAAGGACGTGCCGCCCCACCCGCCTGCGCGCCGCTGTATTCGCATCCTTGCGACAACCGAGTCCGCCTCCGGGCACAAAAAAGCACAGAGGCTTGCGACCTCTGTGCTGAAACCTACTCGACCCAAATTACGCCTTGCGGCGGAAGCGGCGGAAGGCGACCAGCCCCACGGCCAGAGCAGCACCGATCAGGCCGTACGTCGACGGCTCCGGGACCGCGCTCACCATGCTGTCGGCGAGCATCACGCCGTTGATCGCAAAGTCACCGGGCACACCATTCGACGCCGCGGTGAGCTCGATGGAAAACTTGTCGACGTTCACCGAGGTGCTGGCGAAGCCCAGGAAAAGCGCGCTGCCGTCACCATTGGAGCTGCTGAACCCTGATCCCGTCACGCTGCCGAGCAGCCCGCCGATCGAATCGAAGGCGGATATCCGTGCGGTATAGCTGCCGAAGTAATTTGCCTGAATATTCAGGCCTGCTCCTCCAATCAGACCGTCGGGATCGATCGTCAGGACGCCGTTCTCGCCACCGTTCCAGAGGAGCGTCTCTCCCGGCAGAAAACAGCCGAACCAACTGCTGCCCTGAGTCCGGACCTCGAACGCTCCGGAACCCGTGTGCGAAACGTTGGTGTTCAGTCCTCCGGTGGAGAGAATGTCGAAGTTCGCACCAGGAGAACCGGGAGTCGCCGTCCACTGAATGGTGTCGGTGACATTCAAGGTCAGCGGGTCGGAAACCGCGGTAATCTGTGCCGTCGCTGGCAACGTAAGCAGCGACACGAGAGCCGCCGCGGCCAGAAGCTGGAGTTTGTTTTTCATGGAGTTAACAGGAAGGGCAGCAGGAGCATACTCGTTACTGCACACCATTGGCATAGTGGGTCGTCCGCCTCACACGTAGGTGCAACCACTACAGAACGGCGGCTCAGGAGGTCCCTCGCCCGTTCACGGTCGCCGGGTGACTTCCGGCTTTTCCCGAGCCGCGCGCCCCGTACATCCGTTCGGAAATCGCCTCCGGCTCGCGACAGGAACAAGGCCATCGACGAGCCGTCGAGCGCGGCGTGCTTTTTTATCAATTCGTCGTTACCCGCGCCTCACCCCTGGCGCCCCGTCCCCGTCGGGTCAGCGAAGCGAAAATCATGCTTCGCGTGGACATCGACATCGAACGTTCCACCGATGACGCAGTGGCTTTCCTGGAAGAGGGAGGTTGGTCGATCAGAAGCGTCCGTCGCGCGCAGCTCGTGGAGACAGCGGCTGAGTTGGGGGAAGACGCGACCCTGCAGCACCTCCACAACGACGCCGCCGAGCACGGACTCGCCTGCGCGATCACGTCGCTTCGTGGACGGAGTGTCCCACAACCGGTAGAGGAAGACGTGCCCGCGACGGGCACTTTCGGCTGGTAGCAGGCTCGGCGGAACCGTCTCGACGCGTCGAGCGCGCCGGCCCGAGATGTGCCGGCGGGATCGGAACGATCGGCCCGCTCGGCGATGAGCGCCTCGAAGGCGTACGGTCCTCCCACTGTAAACTGCAAAATAGGTTTTCAGCCCGGCGGGGTGCCTCTAGACAGGCCTCCCCTATGAAAAAAGACGCCGTCCTCTCCAAGATTAAGACCGAGAAGGTGGTCGCGCTGATTCGAGCCGACAGCCCCGATGGTTTGCTCGACTGCGCTCGCGCGCTCGCCGCCGGAGGCCTGACCAGCATTGAGCTGACGATGACTACGCCGGGCGCGATCCGGATGCTCGAGAAGGCCACGGCAGAACTGCCGGACTTCATCTTCGGCCTTGGCACCGTTTTGGACGCGGAGACGGCCCGGGCCGGCATTCTCGCGGGAGCGAAATTCATCGTCACTCCGGCGCTCCGCCCCGACGTGATCACCCTTTGCCGCCGCTACAGCATTCCGGTATTCAGCGGCGCGCTCACGCCGACCGAAGTCGTCAACGCCTGGGAAGCGGGCGCCGACGCGGTGAAGATCTTCCCCGCGGAATTCTTCGGCCCGGCCTATATCAAATCGATCAAGGCACCGCTCCCTCACATCGACCTCGTCCCGACGGGCGGCGTGAACGAGAACAACGTGGGCGACTTCCTCAAAGCCGGCGCCACCGCCACCGCCGCAGGCAGCTCGCTGGTGGACTCGAAGGCGTTCAAGGAGAAGAACTGGGCCGCCATCACCGCCAAAGCGAAAGCGTTTGCCGCCGCCGCTGCTGCGGTGAAGTGAGCCGTTGCGGCTGTCGCTGCCGCGCGGCGAGAAGTTGGTAACTGGTGACTAGATACATCCCCCTGGGACGGCTCCGTGGAGTCCGTCCCTTTTTTTTCGTCCTCCGTTGGCGCCCCGCCCCATCGCGCCACTCGCGAAGGACATTCCGGACCAACTTCCAATTCCCAACTACCAACTACTCCGGCGCGTAAGCGCCGGCCCTACTACTCCGCAGGGGTCGGCTGCGTCTGCGGCGGCAGTTGCCCCAGGACTTTCCGGATATCGGGGATCTCCTTCACACGCCGGCCGCCCGCCCGACGCTCGAGATAGGGATCCATCTCGGCGACGACCTCGATCTCTTCATTCGTCTCGCGGCCTTCCTCATCCTCGCTGCCCTCCTCGAGATCCTCCTCGTCGAGGATTTCCCAGTCCGGCTCGTCGAACAGATGCGACATCCGTCGCGCCTGCGGTTCGAGCAGCAGCGGCGGGTTTTTGACTCGGCCCTCCTTCACGAACTCAAAAAGGCAGGGATAGAACTGGTCTTTGAAACGCGCCTGAAAGTCGGAGAGCCATTTGTTCGCCACTCCCTCGCGCCGGGCCAGGAGCACGACGTCCGAAAAGTGAATACAGGCCTCGTACCACGGCACGAGTTCCTTGTGCTGCTCGGCCGCCTGGCAGTTGACAATGGTGATAACGCGAGCCAGTTCGCCTCCGCTGCGCTCGAGCCACGCCTTGAAGGATTCGATCTGATCGACGGGGTTCACCCAACCGTCCGTAAGCAGGAAGACATGTGTCGCGTCGCCGATGGCATCGAGCGGAATCTGCATTTCACCTTGCGACCACGTCCAGCGCACGAGCCGCCACGGCGGATTCTCACGGTCGAAGGGCAGCTCGGTGGAACTCAGGAGCACCACGGCACGCTCGTCCTCCGCGAGACCGCCGTCGATCAAATCGGCAAGAATCGGCCTGCGGCCTGAACCTGAGGCACCGAGGACGACGTAAATCAGGGGAGGCTCGTTCTGGCTCATGCCGGTACGGTACCGTAGATAGATGGTTTTCGCAGGCCCCTCAGAAACTGAAGGTACCGCACTGAGCCTTCTGCCGCATCCAGTGATCGACCAGAACAAGCGCGGCCATCGCTTCGACGATCGGCACGGCGCGCGGGAGGACGCAGGGATCGTGGCGGCCCCGCCCCATCAGCTCCGTTTCGTGGCCCTCCAGGTCGATCGTTTTCTGCGGCTGCAGGATCGTAGCCGTCGGCTTGAACGCGACTCGGAAAACAATCTCCTCGCCGTTGCTGATCCCGCCCTGCACGCCGCCGGAGCGGTTCGTTACAGTGTGGATACGCCCGCCGGCGGTTTCGATCGGATCGTTGTGCTGCGATCCTTTGAGCAGCGTGCCGGAAAACCCGCTGCCGATCTCGAAGCCCTTCGTCGCCGGAAGCGAAAGCATCGCCTTGCCCAAGTCCGCCTCGAGGCGGTCGAAAACGGGATCGCCGAGGCCGGCCGGCACGCCGCGCACGCGACACTCGATGACGCCGCCCACGGAATCGCCTTCCGAACGCACCGCTTTGATTCGCTCGATCATCCGGGCCGCCGTATCCGGGTGCGGACACCGTACGGCATTCGCCTCCACCTCGGTCAACGAGGGAAAGGCCTGCAGGGCTTCCGCCGGCACCGCGACGTCCTGCACGCGAATCACGAATGCACGGATTTCGACCGGCCGCGCCGGATCGGCCAGGGCCAGGATTTTTTTCGCGACCGCTCCGGCCGCGACACGGGCAATCGTCTCGCGGGCAGAACTGCGGCCGCCGCCGCGGTAATCTCGGATCCCATACTTCGCCTGGTAACTGAAGTCCGCGTGGGAAGGACGAAACTTGTCCTTCATCTCCGCATACGCGCCAGGGCGCTGATCGAGGTTGCGAACCAGCATGGCGAGCGGCGTGCCGGTCGTCCGCCCCTCAAAAATCCCGGAGAGAATCTCGACTTTGTCCTCCTCCTTGCGCGGCGTGACGATGTCGCTCTGGCCCGGACGGCGCCGATCCAGCTCGACCTGGATTTCTTCCGCGGTGAGCGGCAGCCGGGGCGGACAACCGTCGACAGTGACGCCCACTCCCGCCCCGTGGCTTTCGCCCCAGGTCGAGATCGCGAAAAGTTTTCCGAAGCTGCTGCCCATTGTGTTGCGGAGGTTTGGTCCCCCGCTACGTCCCGGCAAGTGTCAAATCCGGCAACTATCCCGAGTTTGGAGCGTCTAGCGAAGGCGCGTCCAATATCACCGTTTACAACTTAGGATCGATCGCCTCTCATGCCTTTTCGGGAATTTGTACCTTCTGGTAATCAACCTCGCTTCATGACCCCGCGTTCCTTTCGACGGTGGATTGTCGCTGGCTTTTTCGGCGCCTGCGTCTCCCTTTTTGCTCAACCGACTCCGAGCCCCGCTCCCGCCGTCCCGGTGACGGCGCCTACCATCGCGCCCAAAGACGATGAGATGGTCCAGAAGGTCGATCTGCGGGACGCGCCCATCGACCTCGTGCTCGGTCTGCTGGAAAGCTGGACCGGCCGCACCATCCTCCGTCCGCAGCAGCTGCCCACTCCCACGTTTACGATCAATCTCGGCAAGCCGCTGCCAAAATCGGAGGCGGTTCTCGCCCTCGAGACGCTGCTCAACCTGAACGGCATCGGCGTGATTCCGGTGGGCGACCGTTACCTGAAGATCGTCGATCTGCCGCGCGTGCGCATGGAGGCACCTCAGCTGATCGAGGGCTCCACGCTAGATCTGCCGCCCAGCGGACAGGTGGCCACGAAACTCTTTCAACTGGAGTTTCAGCGGGTGACCGAATTCCTGCCGCAGATCAACATGCTGCTCAACGGCAACATTGGCGGCTATGTCGTATTCGAAAAGAGCAACGCCGCGCTGATCACCGACTCCATTTCCACGCTCCAGCGCATCGAGCTTCTGATCAAGAAACTCGATCAACCGCTCACGACGGGGCTCACACCGCGCTTTTATTCAATCCGGTTCGCCAAGGCCAGCGACCTGGTGAGCAAGATAAACAGCATCGTCCAAGGGCCGTTGCAGAATCAGCTCGGCGCCGCGACCAAGTATTCGGCCGACGATCGGACGAACCAGATCGTGCTCCTCGCCGACCCGCGGCAGTATCCGTTCTTTGACGACCTGATCGACAAGCTGGACGTCAAAGCCGACCCGAACACGCGCAACGAGGTCATCTACCTCAAGCACGCGGCCGCCAAGGACGTCGCGACGCTGCTCTCGAACCTGATTTCGAATCAGACCAAGGCCACGCAGTCCGGCACCTCCACCTCGGTACGCTCGGCGCAGTTCGCGCCGAATATGCCGAACGCGACTCCGCCCGGAGTCCAGCCGGCGCCGATCCTCCCCGGAACGGTCGGAGATCTCAACGTGCCGACGAACGAATTCAGCGGGCTCGTCAGCGTTCAGCCCGACGAGCGCAGCAACGCCGTCGTCGTTTCCGGAACAGTGGACGACATCCGCCTGATCCAGGAACTGGTGGAGAAAATCGACGTGCTCCTCGCCCAGGTTCGCATCGAGGTGGTGATCGCCGAGGTTTCGCTGTCCGATTCCGACTCCACGGGAATCAGCGCGCTCGGGCTCAAGCTGGACGGAAACAAGCTGGTGGGCTTCTCCCTCGGGGCTGGCAACGCCGGTGTCTCCGTCTCGGGAGCGAGCGACACGGGCACCGCCTCGGGCTTGGCGACGATCGCACATCCCGGCTGGGACTTGTCGGGCTTGGTCTCGCTTTCGACCACGCCGCGGAAGAACAACTCCCACATCCTTTCGAACCCGATCATCACCACAACGCACAACAAAGAGGCGACCGTCTTTGTTGGCGAAACCCGACCGGTGATCTCGAGCTATCTTCCGGATACCAGCGGTTCTACCGCCGTAGGCACCGGATACCGGACGAGCATCAACCAGCAGGAGATCGGTATCCGGCTGAAGGTGAAGCCGCTGATTGGTTCGGACAACTCTGTCCAGTTGGAGATTGACCAGGAAGTAAACGATGTGGGCCCCAACGTTACGATCGATGGGAATCCACAGCCAATCGTCCTGAAGCGGACCACCAGCTCGTTCATCAGTGTCAAGAGCGGCGAGATCATCGTGCTCGGCGGACTGCAGCGGAAAAAGAAAACGCGTGAGACGAACCGGCTCGGCCCCATCCCTTTCATCGGCGATCTGCTTGGCGCGCGCAGTCATTCCAACGACAGGCAAGAGCTCATCTTCTTCCTTCGCCCGACGGTTCTGACGAATTCCCAGGCCGATAATTCGGGGGCGTTCTCCCGACTGGAAACAATGCCGAACAAGGGCGACGTGAACGAGGCGCTCGGCATCGCGCCTCCCGCCAAGGAAGAAAAGCACGAGGACCGGCCTGAGCTTATGCGGCCTCGCAAGCACTGAGCGCCATCGCCATGTCGGATACCGCTACGATTCCCACGCTGCCGCCGTCCCTCGCGGAACGCCTCTCCGAGGAGCAGCGTCAGGCCGTCGTCGAAGCGTCGCGCGGCCAGCGGCTGAAAACGCTTTCGATCCAGCTCAAGATTTCGGAGGCAGAGACGCTCACCGCCATGGCCATTGCCAGCGGTCTCGACGTCGCCAGCAATCTCGAGGCCGACAGCGCCGCCCTCAGCGTACTCCCGGCCCGTTTGGTCCACGACTACCAGATCGTGCCGATTCTCCTCCGGCCAGGAACGCGCTCTCCCCTTCCAGAGAGTACGGCGGCAGCCACGCCGACCACCCCGCTCCACCTCGCCACGGCCTGGCCGCCGGACAACGTGATGGTGGATTGGATACGCACGTTTACGGCCCGGCCGCTCGTGTGGCACCTCGGCGTCCCGGAAAAAATCCATCAACTCATCCTGCAGCATTTCGGCGTCGGTTCGGGCAGTCTCGAGGATTCCGACGAGGGTTACGTCGCGCCGGAGGCCGCGGAGCAGGCGGAGGCCGAGATCGATGAGGAGGCGGCCGTCGTTCGCTTCGTCACCGACGTCATCACGCAGGCCGTGGCCGACGAGGCGACGGACATCCATTTCGAGCCCCAGGAGGGCCAGCTGAGAATCCGATATCGAGTGGACGGCATCCTCGTTCAGGTCCCGGTCCCGGAAAACCTGCTCCGCTTCCAGGACGCGATCATCTCGCGCCTGAAGATCATGGCGAAGCTCAACATCTCGGAGAGACGTCTCCCGCAGGACGGCCGCATCAACTTCCGGGCCAACGGCACGATCCTCGACATCCGCGTCTCGACCATTCCAACGATCTACGCCGAGTCCGTCTCGCTCCGCCTCCTCAACCAGAAGAAGGAGGCCTACAGCATGGAGCGCCTCGGCATGAGCGACGAGGAGCAGAACGAGATCAACCACGTCCTCAACTTCCCGCACGGCATCATCCTGGTCACCGGCCCGACCGGCTCCGGCAAGTCGACCTCGCTGAACGCCTTCCTGCGCAAGATCAACTCGCCCGAGCTGCGCATCGTCACGATCGAGGACCCGATCGAATACGAGGTCCCCGGCGTGAACCAAATGCAGGTTCGACCCGAGATCGGCCTGAAGTTTTCCGACGCGCTCCGCCACGTGCTCCGCCAGGATCCCGACGTCATCATGGTCGGTGAGATCCGCGACCTGGATACGGCGGAGATCGCCATCCGCGCCTCGCTGACCGGCCACTTGGTATTCTCGACGCTGCACACCAACGACGCACCCGGTGCAATCACCCGGTTGATCGACATGGGCATCGAACCGTTCCTCGTCGCATCCGCCATCGAGATTGTGATCGCCCAGCGCCTCGTCCGCCGCCTCTGCCCCGAGTGCGCGCGGGCCGAACCGGTGAACAAGCTGAAGCTCCGCGACACGCTCGCCATTCTCGGTCTGGATCCGGGGGAAGCCGATCACGTGCATTCACTGAAATCCCCCGCCGGATGCGATCGCTGTCGTGGAACCGGCTACCGCGGACGAATCGGCATTTTCGAAATCCTCAAACCGAACGACGAACTGCACGAGCTCATCCTGAAACGGGAGAGCACCCGCACGCTCGCCCAATGCGCCCGGCGGCACGGCATGCGCACCCTCCAGCAGTCGGGCTGGGAAAAAGTCGTGGCTGGGTACACGACGCTCGACGAAGTGCTGCGCGTCATCACGGTGACGGAGAAATAGCGCGGCCCATGCCCCGGTTTTCCTACACCGCCCGCGATCGCGCGGGCCAGTCCGTCGCTTCAACGATCGATGCTCCCTCCCGAAAGGATGCATTGAGGCTCCTGTCCGCACGTGGGCTGCAGCCGGTGCAGGTCGAGGAAACCGCGTCCGGAAAACCTTCCGGCGCCAGACAGCCGAAACCGGAAAACAAACCGTTCTTCTCGACCGAACCGTCGCAGCCGAAGCGAGCCTCGGCGAAGCTCACGCGAAAAGAGCGCCTGCCCTTCCTTCAGACGCTGTCCGATTTGATCACGAGCGGCCTGTCCGCCGGCGAGGCGGTGCGTCTCCTTTCCGTCCGCATCCAGGAGCCTGCCCTTCGCTCGCTCTGCAGCGCGCTCTGGGAACGCCTCAGTGAAGGTGCGCCCTTGTCGCGGGCCATGGGCGATTTTCCGGAGGTTTTTGACCCGTCGACGGTGAATCTCATCCAGGCAGGCGAGGCGACGGGCAGCCTGAAGGAGGTGCTCGGCCGGCTGATCAGCCATCTGACCGAGCAACGCGAGCTTCGGCGCGAGCTCACCGCCGCCCTCGCCTATCCGGTGTTCATGGTGTTCGTGGCCGCAGGCGTGATTCTCTTCTTTCTCTTCTTCCTCCTGCCACGGCTTCAGGCGCTCCTCCACTCGCTCGGCGGAAAGCTCCCGGTCTCGACCCAGATTCTCGTCGGATTGTCCAACTTCGCCCTTCACTACGGGGTGTTCGTCGGCGGCGGGCTGGTGTTCGGCGCGATTGCCTTCTGGCGCTGGCGGAAGACCAACGTCGGTCGCGAAGCCACGGACCGCTGGGCCTTGAAGCTGCCGCTGGTCGGTCCCTTCGTCGTCAGCCGCACCATTCTCGTCTTCAGCCAGACCCTCTCCGTGCTCTTGGAGAACGGAATCACCGCCGCCGAAGCGCTTCGGATGACGGAGCGGCAGATCGCAAACGTGATTCACCGTCGGGCTTTCAACGAAGCCACGGCGCGCGTCCTTGAGGGCGAAGCACTTTCGACCTCCCTCCAGCGCACCAACTGCTTCCCGGCGCTGGTGCTGGACCAACTCGCGGTCGGTGAAAACACGGGCAACGTGGTCCCCAGCTTGAAGAAGATCGGCGACGTCTACCAGAAGGCGGTTACGAACCAACTCTCCGTCTTCACCCGTGTGCTCGCCAGCGCCGTCCTTCTGGGCGTGTTCGCCTTCGTCGGCTTCATCGCCTTCGCCATCATCAGCGCGGTGTTCCAGCTGAGCGCCTCGTTCAAGATGTAAGCCGCGCCGCGGAGCCGACGCGGTTAGTTGGAATTCGTAATTGGTAGTTGGACGCAGGCCCCCTCCGGACCGCAGGGCCGCCGTTTCGGGGCGCCGGCACCCGCACCGATGGAGGCCGGCAGCCGGCTCTCCCGACAAAAAGAGCCCGGCATCGCTGCCGTGCTCGTAGTGGAAAGATCCTTACGCCGGGGCAAATCTCAGGCGTTATCCTCGGTGTCCTGGGTGTCCTTGATGTGCTGCAGCAGAGTGTCGACGGTGGTGAAGCCCAGGCCGACCACGGTATCCGCCGCGCCATAATAGATGGCCATCCGGCCGGTCTTGGCGTCGGCCAGCGCGGCGCAGGGGAACACCACGTTCGGCACGTCGCCCACCATCTCGTAGGGCTCCGACGGCGTCAGCACGTAGGCCTTGGCGTTGGCCTTCACCTTCCAGGGTTGCTCGAGGTCGAGCAGGGCGACGCCGGCGCGGTAGACGTAGCCGGTGCATGTATTCACCACGCCATGATACAGCATCAGCCAGCCCTCGGAGGTCTCGATCGGCATCGGTCCCGGGCCGATCTTCAGCCAGTCCCAGCCGGTGTTGCCGCGGAGGACGTGGCGGTGGCGGCCCCAGAATTCGAGGTCCGGGCTCTGGCTTAGGTAAATCTCGCCGAAGGGCGTGTGCGCGTTGTCGCTGGGGCGGCTCAACATCAGGTAGTAGCCGTTGACCTTGCGCGGGAAGAGCACGCCGTTGCGATTGAAGGGCAGGAAGGCGTTCTCCATCAGGTGGAACTCCTTGAAGTCCGTCGTCCAGGCCATGCCGATGGTCGCACCGTGGTAGTTGTTGCACCACGTCACGTAATACTTGTCGTCGATCTTGACCACGCGCGGATCGTAGCCGCCGCGAGTGAAAATCTCCTTATCGCCACCGACGAACTGAAGGGGATTCGTCTCGAAATCCCACTTCAAGCCGTCCGGGCTGCGCCCAACATAGAGACGGTGGCGCATGCAGACGTTGTCGCAGCGGAAGACGCCGATGAAGCCGCCCTCCCACGGGACAACCGCGCTGTTGAACACGGAGTTCGCCTTGTGGATCGCGTACCGGCCGATCACCGGATTGGCGGTATAGCGCCAGATGACATCGGAGCAGCCTTGCGGCTTCTCCTGCCAGGGCAGATTGGGAATTTCGGGACCGACGATTCTGACTTTTCCGGGCATGTGAGGAAGGGGCCTGGTTTCGCAGACGACCGCAACCGAGGCGGAGGGGCGATCCTGCCCGTTGCAGCCCCCGGCTCACAAATCGGCCTGCGCTCTTTCGTTATAGGCATGGCGAACAGCCTGACCAAGTGCGTTTTGCTCTAACGAACGAGTCCTCACCTCATTGAGCGCGGACAAGCCGGTCCACAACGTGTCCGCTTGCAGCCGAGAGAACAGTCCTCCCTCCCGCGGCCTGGGCACACCCCGTATCCGCTGGACCATTCACAGGCCGTCGCCACAGGCGCGGCCGCCTGAGATTCCGTCGTGTTTTCCTGGCTCCTTATCCCGCGCGCCGTGGCTCGACTCCCGTTGGGTGTCCTCGGCCTCCTTTTCTCCATGGTCGTTTCCGTATCCAGGGCTGACGACACCGCTCGTTGGCAATCCGTGCAGTGGCAGGGCGAAGCAGCCTGGGCCAGCACCGCCGGTTCCGTGCGGGCCGTCGTCTCCGAGGCCCGCTCCCGCCTGATCTATCTCGGCGCCGCGGACGGTTCGCTGAATCTGCTCAACGCCCCCAGCCCGCAACCCGCTGCGGGCCAGAATCAGGGCGGTCACCGATTCTGGCTCGGTCCCCAATACCGGTGGGTCTGGCCTCCGCTCAAGGAGTGGGAGTTCTCGCCTGCGGCGAAAGTCACGGTCCGCCCGGACGGCGTCCTCGTGCTCGAGCAGGCGCACCACGATCCCGCCTATCCGGCGCTCACGCGTGAATACGCCTGGGACAGCAGGCGCCTGCGCTGCACGGTCCGCTGGCGCTCGAACGGTCTTCCGGTCTTCGGCCTGCATGTCATTCCCGTCAACGCGCCCGTCCAAATCACCGCCCGCCTTCTGAAATGGGAAGAGGTACCGCAGGGCCTGGTGGCGGCCCGGATGGTCGACGTCCCCGCGCCGCTTCAACTGCCGGACCCGGCCATTACGCTCTCAGGCGACACCGCCACGATCCGCTCGGGCATCAAACGCCTGAAACTGGGATTCGTCCCGCAGGTGCTCCAGATCGACCGCGCCCAGGGTTGGAAACTCGCCGTCGCCCCCGGGACGTACGAAGGCGTGGCGGTCGGATCGGCCGACCAGGGTTACGTCAGCCAAGTCTGGGTCGGCGACGCCAACGACGAGCTCGCCGAACTGGAACAGCTCTCGCCTTACCTGATTGGCGACAGCTCCGGCCGGTGCTCGAGCAGCATCGAAGTCGAAGCCATCCCGCCGAGCCGCTAGCCGCGCTGCCCGACCGCGAGGATGCGCCGGAACAAAGCATCTCAATTCGTCCGGCGCCGCCTCTAACGAGTCGGGTGCTTTTCCTATTTTCAATCCCCCCCACCTTCCCAAGTCTCCGCCAACCCCCATCCCTCCCATGCCTACCTACGGTCATTTCGACGACAAACGCCGCGAATACGTGATCACGCGCCCGGACACTCCGTTGCCCTGGCTCAATTACCTCGGACAGGACGAGTACTTCGGTATGGTTACCCAGACCTCCGGCGGCTACTCCTTCTGGAAAGACGCCAAGCTGCGCCGGCTCACGCGCTATCGGTACAACAACAACCCGATGGATAACGACGGCCGCTTCCTCTACGTGAAACAGGGGAAGTCGATCTGGAATCCCGGATGGAAGCCGACGCGTGCGAAACTCGACGCCTTCGAGTGCCGCCACGGCCTCGGATACACTCAGATCACCGGCCGCAAGGACGGTGTCGAGGTCAGCCAGTTGATGTTCGTTCCCCCGGGCGAAAATCTGGAGGTGTGGAAGATTTCGGTGCGCAACAAGACCCGCACGACCCAGAAGCTGTCGCTCTTCTCCTACGTCGAGTTCTGCTTCTTCGAAGCGCTGAACGACATGACGAATTACCAGCGCACCTACTCGATCGGCGAAGTGGAGATCGAGGGCAGTGCGATTTATCATAAAACTGAATACCGCGAGCGCCGGAACCACTACACGCTCTTCGGCTGCACGCGGAAGGTCGACGCGTACGATACGTCCCGCGATGCGTTCGTCGGGGTGCACAACAGCCTGGGCGACCCGAAAGCGGTGCTCGCCGGCAAATGCACCAACAGCCACGCCTACGGCTGGAATCCGATCGGGGCGCAGCAGATCAACCTCACCCTCAAGCCCGGCGCGGAGGAGACGTTCGCGTTTGTCCTCGCCTACGTCGAGCAGGGCGATCTGCCCAAGTTCGACGCGCCGTTCGTCCTCAACAAGACCAAGGGCCGGGAAATCCTCGCCCGCTACTCCGATATGGCGACGGTCGACGCCGCCTTCGGTGCGGTGAAGCAGCGCTGGGAGGACCTGCTCTCCGTTTACCAGGCGACCAAGGTTCCTTCGGAGCCGCTCGCCCGCATGGTCAACACCTGGAACCAGGCCCAGTGCATGGCGACCTTCAACCTCTCCCGTTCGACGTCCGGTTACGAAACCGGCATCGGCCGCGGCATGGGTTACCGCGACTCCAACCAGGACATCCTCGGCTTCGTCCACCTGCTGCCGGACCGCGCCC
This sequence comes from Opitutaceae bacterium EW11, assembly GCA_003054665.1. Taxonomy (GTDB): domain Bacteria; phylum Verrucomicrobiota; class Verrucomicrobiia; order Opitutales; family Opitutaceae; genus EW11. The sequence goes on from QAYY01000010.1 coordinate 170,541, forward strand.
GCCAGCGCATTCTCGATATCGCGGCCACGCAGTTGTCCGACGGCACCTGTTATCACCAGTACCAGCCGCTAACCAAAAAGGGCAACGCCGAGATCGGCGGCGGTTTCAACGACGACCCGCTCTGGCTCATCCTCTCGACCTGCGCCTACATCCGTGAAACGGGCGACGCCACCATTCTCGACGAGCAGATCGGCTACGCCGACGTCGCGGGATCCAAGGACACGCTCCTGCACCACCTCGAGACGTCGATGGCCTACACCCGCCGCAACCGCGGGCCGCACGGGCTGCCGCTGATCGGGCGTGCCGACTGGAACGACTGCCTCAACCTCAACTGCTTCTCCGACCAGCCCAACGAGTCCTTCCAGACCACGGCCAACAAGGCCAAGGGCGACGTCGCCGAGTCGGTCATGATCGCCGGCCTCTTCCTCTATGCCGCCCGCGACTTGTCCGCCCTCTACCGCTACCTCCAGCGCGAGCCGGACGCCCAGCGGATGGATGGCTTCCATGCGGAGATGCTGGAAGTCGTCGAGAGCCAGGCCTGGGACGGCGCGTGGTACACCCGCGCCTTCGACAACTTCAGCAATCCCGTCGGCTCCAAGAGCTGCAAGGAAGGCAAGATCTACATCGAGAGCCAGGCTTGGTGCGTGCTCGGCGGCGCCGGCCAGACCAACGGCCGCGCGAAGAAGGCCCTCCAGGCGGTCGACAAGTACCTCTACCGCCCCGGCCTCGGCTGCGCCCTCCAGTACCCCGCCTACTCCGACTACCATCTCGAGCTCGGCGAGGTCTCGAGCTATCCCCCGGGCTACAAGGAAAACGCCGGCGTCTTCTCCCACAACAACACCTGGATCCACATCGGCTGGACCATGCTGGGCGAAGGCGACAAGGCCCTGGACTACTACCTGAGCATCTGCCCTGCGGCCAAGCCGGACCACGACGTGTATCGCTCGGAGCCCTACGTCTACGCGCAGATGACCGCCAGCCACCTCTCGCCCACCCCCGGTGAGGCGAAGAACTCCTGGCTGACGGGCACAGCCGCCTGGTCGTTCGTCGTCGCCAGCCAGTACATCCTTGGCGTTCAGCCCGACTTCACCGGACTTCGGATCGATCCCTGCGTGCCGAAGGCCTGGAAGGGCTTCACCGTCACCCGCAAGTATCGCGGCGTCACCTACACGATCGAGGTCAAGAACCCCAAGGGCAAATCCAAGGGTGTGAAGAGCCTCGTCGTCGACGGCGTGAAGGTCGCCGGCAACGTCATTCCCGTTCCCGCCGACGGCACCACCGCGGTGAAGGTGGAGGTGACGCTCGGCGCCTGAGTTCAGGTCCAGCTCAACAACCCAAGCTTCCATGCAATACGGTCATTTCGACAACGACGCCAAAGAGTACGTCATCACGCGTCCGGACACCCCCCGTCCGTGGAGCAATTATCTCGGCACGACCGAGTACGGCGCGATCATCACGAATCACGCCGGCGGCTACAGCTTCTACAAGACGGCGATGAACGGGCGCTTCCTCCGCGCTCGCACGAACTCGGTGCCGCTCGACCAGCCGGGCCGGTATTTCTACCTGCGCGACCGCGAGTCGGGCGACTACTGGTCCTCCTCCTGGCAGCCGGTGGGCAAGCCGCTCGACAAATACAAGAGCACCTGCCGCCACGGCACCGCGTACACCATCATCACCTCCCGCTATTCGGCGATCGAAACCGAGAGCACGTATTTCGTGCCGCTCGGCCAGACCTTCGAATACTGGCGCCTGAAGGTGACGAACAAGAGCAAGAAGCCGCGCCAGCTCTCCGTCTTCACCTTTTGTGAATACGCGAACTGCTGGAACATGCCGAACGACCTGTTCAACCTCCAGTACTCGCAGTTCATCATCAAGGCGGAGATGGACAATGGGGTGCTCGGCATGGCGTCGCACCCGTACTACAAGTTCGACCCGAACAACTTCCTCTGCGGCGCCGGCCGCACCTGGCTCGCCCTCACGGGCGCGCCGATCGCCGGCTACGAGACCGTCCGCGAGCGTTTCCTCGGCGGCGTCTACAACACCTACAAGAACCCGAAGGTCGTCGAGGAGGGCAAGTGCTCCAACTTCCTCGCCGAGGGCGAGAATGGCTGCGGCACGCTCCAGGCCGACCTCGACCTCGCCCCGGGCGAGACCCGCGAGCTCATCGTCATGCTCGGTATGGGCCAGCCGAATACGCACGGTCATCGCACCGTCGCCGAGTTCGGCACTCCCGAACGCTGCACGGCTGAGTTCGAGAAACTCAAGGCGCACTGGCACGGCCTGCTCAGCGGCGTCAAGGTCGAGACTCCCGACGCGGAGTTCGACTCCATGGCGAACGTCTGGGGCGGCTACAACGCGCTCATCACCTACATGTGGTCGCGCCACGCCTCGATGATCTACAACGGCGAGCGCGACGGCCTCGGCTATCGCGACACCGTGCAGGATTTCCTGGGCGCCACGCCGCTGCTCAAGGACGGCATCCGCCAGCGGCTCGAGCTCATGCTCACCGGCCAGGTCTCCAACGGCGGCGCCATGCCCGTCGTGCAGCCGTTCAACCACACGCCCGGCAAGATGCCGCCGCCCAAGCCCGAGGAGTACCGCTCCGACGACTGCCAGTGGTTCTTCAACGCCATCCCGAACTACGTCGCGGAAACCGGCGAGATCGACTTCTACAAGAAGGTCCTTCCCTACGCGGACAAGGGTGAAGCGACGGTGCTCGGCCACCTCCGCCGCGCCCTCGAGTTCAACCTCGAGCGCTCCGGCGCCAACGGCCTGCCCTGCGGCCTGGCCGCCGACTGGAACGACTGCGTGAAGATGGGCTACAACGGCGAGTCCGTCATGGTCGCCTTCCAGCTCCGGTATGGACTTGAGACCTACGCCGGCATCGCCGACAAGCTCGGCCTGCCGGACGAGGCCGCCTGGGCCCGGGCCGAGCTGACGAAGCTCGACGCCAACATCCAGAAAGCGGCCTGGGACGGCGAATGGTTCCTCTGGGCCATCGGCGACGACGGCCACCGCTACGGCGGGAAGACCGAGAAGGAAGGCCGAATCTACATCAATACCCAGGTCTGGGCGGTGATGTCCGGAGCGGCCAAGCCGGAACAGAGCCGAAGCGCGATGGACGCGTTGAAGCGCGACCTCGCGACGCCGTACGGCATCATGCTGAGCTACCCGCCGTTCACCGAGACGCCAAACACCGTCATGGTGGGTGTCATCTTCAATCACGGCATCAAGGAAAACGCCGGCATCTTCTGCCACACGCAGAGCTGGGCCGTCATCGCCGAATGCCTTCTGGGCAACGGCGACCAGGCGTACGAATACTACCGCGCCTTCATGCCGGCCGCGTACAACACGCACGCGGAGGTCCGCGAGATCGAGCCCTACGTCCACTGCCAAACGACCTACGCCAGCGTGAACCGCAACGCCGGCAAATCGCGCACGGCCTGGTTGTCCGGCACCGCGTCGTGGAGCCATCATACCGCGCTCCAGTGGATCCTCGGCGTCCGCCCCGAACTCGAGGGCCTGCGCATCGACCCGTGCATCCCGAAGGCTTGGCCCGGCTTCAAGATGACCCGCGTCTTCCGCGGCAAAACCGTGAAGATCGAGGTCAAGAACCCGAACAAGGTCTCCCGCGGCGTGACGTCGCTCACGCTGAACGGAAAGAAGATCGAGGGGAACCTGGTTCCCGTCGATCAACTGACCGACGGCGCCAAGGTCGTCGCCGTCCTCGGCTGATTCAGAAGGGGCGGGCCTTCGGGGCCGCCCTTTTTCTTCGCCAGCGAGGGAGGCAGCAGCATGAACCCCCCCGGCACGGAAACGCCCGCATTCTACGCCGGAATCGACGGCGGAGGCTCAAGCACGCGCGTTCTCATCGCGTCGGAAGATGGTTCCGTTGCCGGTCAGGGGCATGCCGGACCGTGCAACCCCAACAGTGTGGGAATCCAAGCGGCGGCCGGCGCCGTTGCCGAAGCCTTCGCTGCAGCGTGGAATGCCACCGGCTTCAGCCACACCGCGGGGCGCTCGGCACACCCCGGCGCGAACCGGATCGCCGCCGCATTTTTCGGCATCGCGGGTTTCACCGCCTTTCCGCATCGGGCGGAGCTGCAACATCAGCTGGGCTCCCTGCCCTGGCTCGCCGGCGCACGGGTCGAGGTCGACAACGATCTCCGGATCGCCTGGGCCGGAGCGCTGGGCGGAAATCCCGGCGTGGTCGTGATCGCCGGCACGGGTTCCGCAGCGTATGGAAGAACCCATGACGGACGCTCCGACCGCTGCGGAGGCGGTGGGCCCTTGCTGGACGACGGTGGAAGCGGCGCCTGGCTGGCAGCGCAGGCACTTCGGGCCGCCCTGCGCGAGAGCGACGGACGCGGCCCCACCACCGCCTTGACGGCCGCCGCTCTTTCATTCTTTCACGCCGAGACCGTGCTGGAGATCGCCGGACGCGTCGCCTCGGGCGCGATCGACCGCGCCGCCCTTGCGCGCTTCGCCGCGACCGTCCTCAACCAAGCCGAAGCCGGGGACACCGAGGCGCAACGGATCGCCCAGGCCGGAGCAGAGCAACTGGCCGAGCTGGCGGATGCCGTTCGCCGCAAACTTCTCCCGGAAGGACCGCTCGCCGTCTCGCTAACTGGCGGACTCTCGTCCGTTTCCTCGTACACGAAGCGTTTTCAGCAGGCCGCAGGCAATCGCATGCCCGGCGCCAAGTTTCTTCCCGCCCGTTATTCGCCGCTCGCAGGAGCCATCGCCCTCGCCGCGCACCTCGGAGGAGCGCGGCATCCCCGCGCCCTGATCGACGCTGCCGACCGACTGGCGCCGCTGGGTACCGGCTGAACGCGCCCGCGCCCCGTTTCCCGTTCACTTCCAACCATCCCCCTGCTCATGAAAACCAAGAAGACCGCTGCCAAGGCCAAGTCCCTGCCGAGAAAGGCACAACCCGCGAACGCCGCAACGAAGGCGTTCGACACCCGGGTGAAAGCCGTTCGCGCCGCGCACGAGAAGTTTCTCAAGCGGAAGAATCCGGTGAATCCCGAATGGGATAACGGCGTCTTCGAACGCTTCCAGTATCCGGTGGTGACCGCGCGCCACACGCCGCTCGAGTGGCGCTACGACTTCAACCCGAAGACGAATCCGTTTTTCATGGAGCGTCTCGGCATCAATGCCGCGCTGAATCCCGGAGCGTTCTACTGGAACGGCAAGGTGCACCTCGTCGTCCGCACCGAGGGCTACGACCGAAAGAGCTTCTTCGCCATCGCGGAGAGCGCCAACGGCGTCGACAACTTCCGGTTCTGGGACGAGCCCTGCGACATTCCGGAGATCAAGCCGGAGACGAACCTGTACGACATGCGCATCACCTTCCACGAGGACGGCTGGATCTACGGCGTCTTTTGCGCGGAAGCGAAGGACCCGAACGCGGCCCCCGGCGATCTTTCGTCCGCCGTGGCGCAGGCCGGCATGGTGCGCACAAAGGACTTCAAGAAGTGGGAACGCCTCCCAAATCTGAAGACGCCCGCCTCGCAACAGCGCAACGTCGTGCTGCACCCCGAGTATGTGGATGGCAAATACGCGTTCTACACCCGCCCGATGGACGGCTTCATCGACGTGGGTTCGGGCGGCGGCATCGGCTGGACGCTCTGTGACGACATCACCACCGGCGTCACCGGACCGGAGAAGATCATCGAGTCGCGTCTGTACCACACGATCAAGGAGGTGAAGAACGGCCAGGGGCCCATTCCGATCAAGACCCCCCAAGGCTGGCTGCATCTGGCGCACGGCGTCCGCAACTGCGCCGCCGGCCTGCGCTACGTGCTCTACCTGTTCATGACCTCGCTCGAGGATCCGTCGAAGGTGATCGCCCAGCCCGGTGGCTACTTCCTCGCGCCGTACGGCGACGAGGGCTTCGGCGACGTGTCGAACGTCACCTTCAGCAACGGCTGGGTCCGCCTGCCGGACAACTCCGTGATCATTTACTACGGCGGCTCCGATACCCGCTGTTACGCCGCTCGCTCGTCCGTGGCGAAGCTCGTCGACTGGTGCCTGAACACGCCCCCCGACGGCCTCAACACGCGCGGCTCCGTCGACCAGCGCCTCGCCCTCATCCGCGCGAACAAAGCGCTGCTGGGCTGAACGCTCGCCGGTGTAGTTCCGAACATATGAAAAGCCGGGACGCAGGTCCCGGCTTTTGTATTTCGGATGTCGGAATGGACTGCCGACTCTAGCCACTGTGAACGCACCACGCGCACCGCTGAAGTACTAGTCTCGCCAGAACCATCATCGGGCCCGGATGGTCCTGCGCAAAAGACCTGTCTGCAACCTCGAGGCCAATCGAGTATAGGAACCACAGCAGGCGTCTGTATAACTCTCCATCGCACCCACCGCCTCTCGTCGGACAGTTCGATCAGATTGCTCGTGAAGACGCCGCGTCTATCGTGCCTACGTCGGTTCGCGGTCCCATGGCGGAGGCTTTTGGGCCGCGAAATCACCCCAAAATCAACTGCAGGACTATTCAGTCATGAATAAGCTGTTCCGCGCCCTGATTGCGCTCGTTTCATTCGGTCTGTGCACGTCGCTCTTCGCGGCCTCTCGCACTTGGGATCTCGGCTCACTCGAAAGCTCCAGAACCATCACCATCGAGATGTTTGTTGGCAGTGATTACACTTACGAACTGATCAACAACTCTACCAACCAGACGGTGGCAGTCCTGTACACTCTGTGTTCGTTCGACTACAGCACGGAAGATCGGTACTATCAGGACTACTACAGCGGGTCCTCCGGTAGCCCATACCTGCGATGCAGCTGGGGCTCCTGGTCGCTGGAGAACCTCCCTGCAGGTGACTATTCGATCCGCGTCTCCGACGCCATGGTTCCACAAGACTACTACTCGCTGAGCAGCATATATTGATGGATTGAAGACCAAATCCGGTACGAGGCCACGATGAGAATCGTGGCCTTTTTTGTCCGCCGCTACGGTCGCTGAAGTGATCGCCGGGCCATTCCCCCATCGTCGGGGGTGCTGGCAAGACTATCGTGCGCTCGAGCGAAGTGCCTCATGAGCGAGCGATAGATTCGCACGGACACGGGCGTCGTCAGGGCGAAGCTTGAGCGACTCCTCGTACTGCTTCACTGCGCGATCTGCCTCTCCTTGGAGCAGATAAACGTTCCCCAAATTGGCCCGAATGTCGGGATCGTTCGGAGCGATTTCAACGGCAGCCTCGAGACGACGAGCCGCCTCTCCGTATCGGCCCATCTGGGCAAGAACGAGGCCCAACGTGGAGAGCGCATCACCTCGGTGCGGGTCAAACCTCAGAGCGGTTTCCAGCCGGGACTTCGCCTCAGCGTGATTTCCGAGTTTCGCCTCGAGCTGCCCGAGCCGCACCTGCGCTTCCACTAGGTCCGGGCGCACGTTTACGACCTCGTTGAATTGCCGGACCGCGTCGGCATCGCGCCCAAGTTCCTGGAGCGCCACTCCGAGGTTGAAACGCGCGTCGACTGCCTCCGGCTGAAGCTCAATAGCGGTCTGCAGTTCCGAGGCAGCTTCCTGCGTCCGACCTGCGCGCAAGAGGGCGACGCCAAGATTGAGCCGAGCATCTGCAAACCGAGGAGCCCTGCTAACCGCGTCGGTGAGTTGCTGGATTGCCTCTGCCAACCGACCTCGCTGGAGCAAAGCGACGCCCCAGTTGTAGTGCGCCAGAACGTATTCAGGATCCAACTCGACGGCGCGCGCATACTCCAGTTCTGCCGCATCCAGGTGCCCACGGATCTGCAGGAGTCGGGCGAGGTTGTTGTGTGCCCTCGCACTTCCGGGGTAGTCCGCGACATTCGCCTGCCAGAGGGAGAGTTCGTCACGGTAAACGGCATTCCGCGAGACGGTGAGCCAAGCGAACGCTCCTGCGACGAGCAGAAGAACCGGCAAAGCAGCGGGGCCGGCGAAACGTCTGACGGTCCCGACGAAGAGCGCCACGATCGCCGCCAGTGGAAGGTACATCCGATGCTCCGCCATGGTTTGGGCCACGAGCGGAACCACGCTCGAACTGGGCGACAGGACGAGGAAGAACCAGGCGCCGAGGAACCCGATCACTGGCCGCTTCATCAGCGCCCAAACGGTGACCGCGAGTAGCGCAACGACCGCAATGGCCTGCCAGATCACCTCCGAAAGGGAGGCGGGCACGCCCGTGCCGTAGTCGAGCACGAGGGGGTGAGGCCAGATCGAGAGCTTCAGATAGAGAACGAGCGCCTCGCATTGTTTGAGCAGGTAAGACCACGCGGAGACGCCTGCGCCGAAACCGGCAGATACGCCTCGGGACCCGCCGAGGCCCGCGAGGAGGAAGACAAGAACGAGCCAGGTCGCCGCCAGAGCGAGATAGTACCGTCGCCGGAGTCGCCACGCGTCCCGAAACGATCCTGAGACAAACGTCCGGTCATAGAGCAGAACCAGGAGGGGCGCCGTGGCGACGATTTCTTTGCTCGCCAGCCCGAGCGCACAAGCCGCAACCGAGAATGCGAGCCATCCCTTCGAATCCGGCACAGGGTCCACCGCTCGGGCGAAACCATAGAGAGTCAGGAGATAACATAGACTGGCCAATGATTCCGAACGCTGAGCTACACAGACGACCGTTTCAGTCGCAAGCGGATGCAGGGCCCAAAGAACGGTAATGGCGGGAGCCAGCCAGCTCGGCCCAAGCGTTTTATGTCCAGCAGCAGAGAGACGATTCGCCGCTCGACGCACGAGCGACATCAGAACCAGCGCGGCCAACACATGGATCGCTACGTTCACCGCGTGATAGCTCCACGGATTTGTGCCGCTGATGGCGTAGTTGACCGCGTACGACGCATTCAGAAGCGGGCGGCCTGTCGTGGTACTTCCATCTGTCGGAGGCTGAAGAACGGCCCACGAGCCGAGCTTGCGGATAGAAGGGTTGTTCAGAACGGCGCCCGCATCGTCGAAAAGGAATGGGGCGGTCAGGCTGTTCGCGTACGCTAACGCGCTGAGCGCGGCGACAACGAACGCCCACATCCAAACCGTGCAATCAAGAGGTGGGCTCTTTGGGGCGGGAGCCGAGCGTGGCGGAAAAACGGGCATCGGGGCGGGGGTCAGGCCTAACGATACCGCCAGTGTTCACTCTTTTGCGGTGGGATCGAGCGGTTTTGCGGAAGACGACCTCCGTTCTGCCGCAGTGGATACGGCGATCCCTTCTGCCGCCAACTCGCTCGCGGCTGAACCGGTACGTCTCCGCAATCACACCCGCCGCCTTTCTTGCGCAGATCGCGAGCCTATCGCGTGGCGCCGCGCTTGCGCGCGAGACCGCACTCCCGACACCGCTGCTCGATGGCATCCCTCTCACGTGAATACGTCCGCGCACCCTTGTAATCCGGCACTTCTATCTCGCGCCACAAGACAGCAAAAAAAAGCTCCCTCCGTTTCCGGAGGGAGCTCGAAGTTCTGTCTAGCTGTTCTCGGATCGATTAGAACTCGAACGTCGAGGAGAGAACGAACTGACGGGAGTCGATGATACGATAGGCATACGGCAGACCGTCCCAATTGACGGCGATGGGCCGTAGGCCACCGTTCTCGAACACGTCGTTGCAGTTCAGCTGGATCTTCCACTTCACGCGGTCGTTCCAGATCTTGCGTCCGTACGCGATCCAGAGATCGGTGTAGTAGTTGCCGTTGTCCAGGTAGACCGGCTTGGTCGGATCCGAAGCCGTGATGACTGTCGGGCGGGTCGGGTCAGCCGCTTTGCCGAGGTAACCCACGGCCGCTTTGGACTCATACCGCTCGCTGCCACCGACCGAGAAGCCCTTCGCCCAGCCGCGGCTGAACTGGTAATTCGAGATCAGGCTGGCGTGGTACTTGCGCTGATTGGCTGCCACGGCGCCTTCGAGCGCCTTGGCGATGCCGTACTGCGACTCGACGTTGTTGTTGAAGTAATTCTGAGTGTTCGTATTGCCGTCGGTGTTGTTCACCTTGGCGGCAGAGCTGTAGCCATATGCGCTCCAGAAGTCCTTCAGTGAATACTCGGTGCCATTCGCATCGGTGAATTCCGTAGCCGGGAGGTTGCCCGGCGCTTTCGCGCTGGTCCAAACCGGCATACGAACGGCCTTCCATTCGTCGTACTGCGGAGCGATGTTGGTGTACGTCGTTTCCTGCTTGGAAGCAGTGACTTTGATCGTCCAGCTGTTCGTCGGATTGTACGTCAGCTGAAGTTCGAGACCCTTGGCCTTCGTGTCCTGAGTGCCACCGACAGAAACGCCGGCATAATAGTCGCGAGGCAGCCCCATGATCTGGTAGACGCGGTCGATTTGAGCGTCCGTCAGAGTGGTGCTGTTCCACTTCTTGTCGTTCAGGTAGTCCGCACCGTCTTGGATGCGCACAATCGTCGCCGCCCAGTTGTACATGAGCGTGGTGTCGCCGTAGGCAAGACGGGTCAGAAGCGTGCCGGCGTCGCTGGTGCGAGCATTGGTCGCTTTCGTCTCAAACCAGTTGACACGGCCGACGAGCTTGTTGCCAAAGAGCTGGAAGCCGATGCCGATATCTTTGCCGTCGCCCTCGGGCTTCGGGAGCGATTTGCCGAAGTAGTCCGTCTGGTAGTTGGCCGGCGGGTTGAAGTTGTCGGACTTGTTCACGTAGATCGTGAGTCCGTCGACAAACTCAGCCCAGGTGTTGCCATTCTCCACACCACTGCGGAGGAAGCGCATGCCTTTGAACGGACGAATCGCGGCGCCAATCGTTTTCGTGTCGCCCTTCATCTCGTCCCAGCGATCCCAGCGGTTCATGACCAAGCCGTAGTCGGCCTGACCGTCCGAGAAGACTTCGGTCGTCTTCAACGCGGCGCTCACGACGTTTCCGTCCTTATCCTTGATGATACCCGTCGTCGTCTTGCGCGCCTTGTAGTCGTCATGGCGCCAGCCGAGGGTCGTCACGATGCGCTCATCGAGGAAGTAGCTCTGAAGACCGGCGTTGAGGCTTTCGACCTCACGGCGAGTTTTGTAACTACCGTTGTCCGCAAAGATGATCGCGTTGGCGATCGAGGCAGTCTCCCACTTTCCGGTGTCGTAGTTGTACACCGTGATGTTGTTCACCTGGGGATGCTCCCAGCCCTTGTTGCCCCAGAAGCCGGTCGATTGTGTGACGGTGGCCTGCGGGTCGCCCGGGCTGGCGAGGTAATAATTACGCTGCATGTATCCGGAACCGTTGTTCCAGAGATTCCAGCCTGCGACAGCGGCATTGGGCATGTAGCGGAGACGAGCTTGGTCGTCGCCGGCGGCAATCCAATTCATGCGCCAGCGCTCGATGCGGGCGTCGACGTACTGCGCGGACCACATGCCGAGGAGACGATGTTTGCCCAGCCACTTCATCCAGTCGTTGCGGCGGGTGAAGTCGGCCTCGTACGCGAGCATGGCGCGATAATTGTCGCTCAGCTCCCAGTTCTTGAACGTATCGGGTGTATAATCCTGCACGTACGGCAGGCCGAAGTACTGGTTCACGTCGCCATTCGGCAACTTCAGGTTGGTGTCGATCGCGAGGGTCGAACCCGTCAGCTGCGAGATCGTATAGTTATCGATCGAGCTGACATCCTGACGCAGCCAACCGGCGCTGAAATGGAGATTCGGGAGAATCTCCTGCTCAACTTCGAAGTTGTAGTTCTGTGCCTTCGTGTAACCGAAGTTAGCCTGGTTCGTGTTGTACTTGGTCCAATCGTAGATCGCCTTGTTCGTCACCCCGGGGTATTGGTAGGTCCCGATGGTATAGGTCTTCCCGTCCATCGTCATCGTCGGCGTGGGCAGGTTGGTCGAAGATGTCCAGCGACGATCATAGATCGCATAGCGAGGATCCTGAGCGACCCATCCCTCGGAGGCAGGCGTGACTTTCTGAGCCGGATCGGTCCAAGCATCGACCACCAGCACCGGATTGCGCTGGAAGTAGTCAACCATCTGGCCGTTGTCGATGCGGAGCAGCGGACGGCTGACTTGATCCCAATTAATGCCAGCCACGTAGTTCGGCGACGTCGTCGAATTGAGCGCTGCGTCATTCGTCAGCTGCCCAGCGACGTAGCCGGGAGACTTGGAGTCGAAGACATACGGCCCCTTGACCACGCCGGTGTCCATAATGGTCACCGTACGGGAAATCGGATCGTAACCCGGGCGGCCTGACTGCAGCCACGGCGTGACAAAATCACGCGGGGTCAGAAAGTTCGGGCGGTTCGCATCGTTGCGGTAGTTCTCGAAACTCGCGCGGAGGGTCGTCTTCTGGAACGGACGATACGTGACCGCAGCATATTGACGACGGGTCAGGTCGTACGAGGGCTTCCGATCGAACTGCTGATTGTTATACAGGCCGGCCACATAGATGCCCAACTTGTCTTTGATCAGCGCACGATTCACGGCGAAGCTGCCGCGCATCGTTCCGTAGTTGTCCGTACGAAGGCCGATGGAATTCGTGTCCTTGACGGTGGAGGCGGTAGCCGTCGACTGATTCACGATGCCGGCGGGCGTGCCGAGACCGAAAAGCAGCGAGTTCGGGCCGCGGGAGATTTCAATCGACTGCGTGTTGTACGCATCGAACGGCACGCGGCGGCTGGCCGGGTAGTAATTGAGCGCGATGTCCGGCGCGGCGAGACCGCGGACGCGGTTCGACTGCGCGTTCATCGTCGCGTCACCGTTGTTGCCGAAGCTGTAGCCGGAGACCGTATCCTTGGCCGTGCCGCGGTCGACGATCAGAGGCGTGTAGGTGCTCGAACCTTCGGTGTTCGCCTCGTAGCGGAACACGTCGTTGATATCGAGGGAGGCGGTGTCCTCCATTTGCTGCTTCGTCACAACCGAGATGGAAGACGCAAGGTCGGCGAGGTTCGACTTGATGCGGCTGCCGGCCAGGGTGTTTTCGGCGTAGTAGCCCTTGTCCTTGGTCGAATCGACCTGGAACGGGCTCAGCACGATCAACTCTTCTTCGTTGGTCGTGTTCGCGCCGTTGTTGGCGGCGGTGTTACCTGTCTGCTGGTTTGCTTGCTGCGCAGACAACGGAAGCGCGAGCGCCAACACAGGGGCGTACCGCGCCAGGCGTTGCCATGGCAGGGATGGGTGTTTTGAGGACATGTTAAGCACAGAGGACTTCGGCCCCGATCGTCTGGGGATATCGGGACCGCTTGGTGGTTGGGGGAACGGGTAGATAGGACCCGGATCTATTTTCCCTTACATGCCAGCTTGGTGCGCTGCACAAAGCTGGGGAAATCTGACAGTAATGTTTTTGCACTTTCGGGTCCAAGATGCACGCCCAATTCGTTGAAGAATCCCGATATCGCCGGGACGGATCTTTCTCGGCTCCCGTAGTTAAAAGTTTGTTACACACGAGCGGCATCGAGGGTTTCGCAGGCCTAAATCCGCTGTATTGAGCCTCAACTACAGCAGAACGAAGCGGTCGGCAGGAAAGATCGAAAAGGTAAGGAAAACACCTCAGTGCCTTCCCTCGGCGTACAAACGTCATCCACTCTCGTGAGCCCGCTCTCAATCCGCCCCGAGTCCGTTTGCTTGACCGGAACGTACATCCATTCATTCGTTTGAGTAATCCCGGTTCCCCGATCCCCCGAGCGTGTATTCGAGCCCCACTATCAAAGACGTAGCCCGCGCCGCGGGAGTTCATTTCACCACCGTGTCGATGGCCCTCCGCGGGCATCCCAGCATTCCCGCCGCCACGAGGGACCGCATCGTGGCGGTCGCGGGCCGCATCGGGTACCGCCGCGACGAGGTGTTTTCGGCGTTGAGCAACCGGCGGTCGCGTGCGGTCGGCTCCCGCTACGTGCCTCGCATGGCCTATGTGGCCAATCGTTCCCCGGAAGAAGGTTTTTTCGACCGGCCCCACAATCGAATGCTGGTCGAGGGCGCGCGGAAACAAGCCGAGACACTCGGCTATCAATTCGAACTGCTCTTTGTGGACAAAGGGCATCACGATTCTGCCACGCTCTACCGCCATCTGAAAAACGAGGGCATTTCGGGGCTCATTATCGGCGCATTCGAGCCAGCCCGTAGAACTTTCGAGCTGAATTGGAGCGAATTCTGCGTCGTCAAGGTGGACTCGCGGCACATGCCGCCGCCCGTGACGTTTGTATCCACAGACCAAGTTGCCGGTGTGCGGGTGGCTTTTCAGCGCATGAAGGCGCTCGGGTACAAGCGGATAGGCCTCGCGATCGGCATCGAGGACGAAGAGAGCACGGACGACATGCACCTCTCCGGATTTCTCCTGGAACGATCGACGTCTCCAACTTCCGCCTCTGTGCCTCCGCTCCTATTTCCCCGAGGCGCCAACCAGACTGTGGCAGTGCCGCTCCTTCGGAAGTGGATTTCCGAATACGACGTCGACAGCGTGATCTGCAACTGGACGAACATCCGACCGATGCTGGGCTCCGCAGGCTACCGCTGCCCCGAAGACATCGCGTGCGCCTGCCTCTGCCTCCGACGGCGCAATCGATCCGTGGCGGGCGTCGTCTCCAACATGGGACTCGTCGGAGAACGCGTCGCCGGGCTCCTGGCAACTCTGATGCGCACCGAAAGGCGCGGAATCCCCGAACTAGCCACCGCCACCCTCGTAAACGGAATCTGGAATGACGGCGCAACCGCACCGCTCCGCAAATAAGTCCGCGGCCAACCGCAAGCCGCCCACCATGCGCGATGTCGCAAAAGCGGCCGGCGGGGTTCACCCGTCCACCGTGTCGCTCGCGCTCCGGAACCACCCGGGGATCTCCGATGCGACAAGGAAGCGGGTGCGCGCGGCGGCCCGGAAGCTTGGATACCGACCCGATCCGCTCCTCGACGCCTTCAACACGCACCGGCTCGAGGTGCTGCCCCACAAGGCGCTTCCGTTGATCGCGTTTGTGGCGGACTTCGACTCTCGGGCGCTGCTGGAAAAATCGCCGGCACATCGGGCGATCTGGGCGGGCGCGCGACAGGCAGCCGAAACGCTCCATTGCCACATCGAGTTGTTCCTCCTCTCGAAAGAACAGCTCACGCCCGAGCGGCTTCACTCGATCCTGCGCGCCCGCGGAATCGCCAGCCTCGTCATCGGCGCCTGCCGTCCGGCCACGAACCGGCTCGCGTTTGACTGGAGCGACTACAGCGCCGTGATGATCGAAAGCAGCCACCTCGACGTGCCGCTCTATGCCGTTTGCTCAGACCACCGGCAGGCCGCACGGCTCGCCTCACAGAAGCTGAGGAATCTCGGCTACGAGCGCGTTGGGCTCGCCGCCGCCAGTTCCGCCGACCTGGCGCGCGCCGGGTACCTGCTCGAGCAAAGCCGGATGCCGGGAGACGGCCCCAAGACGGTGCTGGACGCGCAACCAAGCACTTCGGGTTCCGACGTCGCCACGTGGATACGCGAGCATCGGCTGGACGCCGTGATCACCGATCAGCCCGACCTGCAGGCCAAGCTCGCCACTGCCGCCTTGCGCGTGCCGTCCGACGCAGCCGTAGCCCTGCTGGGCACCGACGGCGGAATGCCGCAGACAGCCGGCGTGGTGTTCGACCACGCGCGCATCGGAGCCCAAGCGGTCGAGCAGGTGGTCAGCCTCATGCGCACCAATCAGCGCGGGTTGCCCGCGACGGCTTCGTGCACCTACGTCCCGGCCTCCTGGCGAGATGGCGCCTCCGCGCCGGCCAAGGCATAACCGGTATCAAGCGGCAGTAGGCGTCGACTGCCGCTCAGAGCGCCGACGCACCCGTGAGGAAGACCGAAACCGTGGGGAAAACCGGCGGAGCTTCGCGCACGGCTCCTTCCTCTGCACAGCTTGGGCTCTAACGAATGAGATGAGACTGCGTTGTACGCGCCTCTGGCCTGCTGTCGTCTCAGCCCGACCCATCCGTCTGCGTTTCGCCGGAACGCAGCCAGCCACAACCCCTCTCCTCTTTCGCGCCCCGTTACTGGCACGGCGCGGACTACACCAAGCTACGAGCCCTTAGCCCCGCCGGGATCGCACCGATTCGTGCATGCATTGAGTCTGTTTGGGGGCATGATGTTGGTGGTGGTGATCCCGGCGGAGGCGACAGGCACCGTGGTTGGTCGGCTGAGCGAGCGCCCACGCCGCGCCCGTTTCGCGCCGCCTCGTTCATGCTGGCGATCGAACTCGCCGACCCGATCCACCGGTTCGGCTTCACTCCTGCTCAAGGAGAACTTCGGTATCCGCTGGGCATCGACGGACCTACTTTTGCCAGATGCCTGCAAAACCCTAGATTCATCAGGCGTTTACAGGAATGTGACTGCCTGGCCGAGCGATGGCAGTTAACAACGATCCATCCACTTCAACCAGAACCCGTTTTCCGCCATCATGGCCTGTGCCGTTCTTCACCGCTTTCGAGCGCCCCACTTCCTCTTTCTCGCGCTTTTCTCATGTTGTGCCGCCGTTTCGGGAAACCTCTTCGGCCAGGAAGCAGCGTCCTGGTCCGTAAGCACCATCGCCGGTAGCGCCGGCCAGACCGGGACCGCCGACGCAAACGGCGCCGGCGCACGGTTCAATGGTCTTCGCGGGATCGCGGTTGATTCCGCGGGGCAGATTTTCGTGGCGGACACGTTCAACCACACGATCCGAAAGGTGAATACGTCCGGCGACGTCACGACGTTCGCCGGTACTCCGGGCACCAGCGGCAGCGCCGACGGAACCGGCACGGCCGCGCAATTCGATTCCCCGGCGGGCCTGGCGATCGACGCCGCGGGCAATCTTTTCGTGGCCGACATGGTCAACCACACAATCCGCAAGATCACGCCGACGGGGGTCGTGACCACGCTCGCCGGCTCCGCCGGCAATCCGGGCAGCGACGACGGCACGGGCGCCTCGGCAAGATTCCAGAACCCGGTCGGCGTGGCCGTCGACGGAAGCGGGAACATCTATGTGGCCGACAGCGGCAATTCCGTGATTCGCAAGGTAACCTCGGCCGGAACGGTTTCCACCCTCGCAGGCACCGCGGGCGAGACGGGGCCGACGGACGGATCCGGCTCGCAAGCCCGTTTCTACAGCCCGTACGGCGTGGCCGTCGACGGCTCCGGCATCATCTACGTCGCCGACACCTTCAATCACACCATCCGCCAAATCTCCTCCTCCGGCGCGGTGACCACCTTGGCGGGTTCAGCCGGGCAAAGCGGCTTCGCGGACGCCACCGCCGGCAGCGCGCGTTTCTCCGGTCCGTCAGCCATCGCCGTGGACCTTTCGGGCAAGTTGTACGTGACCGAATCGGCCAACCACACGGTGCGCACCATCTCGAACGGATCGGTGCTCACGATCGCGGGCGCAGCGGGCAGCGATGGGAGCATCAATGGCGACGGCACGACGGCCCGCTTCAACGGACCGCAGGGAGTCGCCGTGTCGGCTTCCGGATCCGTATTCGTCAGCGATACGCTGAATTCGACCGTGAGAAAGCTCACGCGCTCGAGCACACCCACGCCGCCGCCAACACCTACGCCTGGCGGTGACGAAAACAGCTCCCGCCTCTCGAATCTATCCGTCCGGACGCGCTCCGGCACCGGAGACCAGACCCTGATCGCCGGTTTCATCATTTCGGGAACGGGTTCCAAGCAGCTCCTCATCCGGGGAACCGGTCCCACGCTCTCCAATTTCGGCGTCTCGTCCTATCTCGCCGATCCGAAGCTCGAGCTATATACCGGCTCCTCTCCGATCGCCTCGAACGATTCATGGACGGCTTCCGCGAGCCGGACCGCCATCACGTCGGCAGGTGGCGACAAGCTCGGCGCGTACGCCGTCGACCCCAAAGACGCCATGCTCTGGTCCTCGCTGTCCTCCGGTCTCTACACGGCGCAGATCACCGGTTCGGGCGGCGGCGTGGCTCTGGTCGAAGTCTTCGACGAAGATGCCGCCGACGCGCCGACCAAGCTCACCAACGTCTCCGCACGCACTCAGGTCGGATCGGGCGAAAACATCCTGATCGCGGGCTTCATCATCAGCGGAAACTCGCCGATGCGCGTGATGATCCGCGCCTGCGGTCCCACCCTCTCCAACTTCGGCGTCAACGGTCTCCTGCAGGATCCCAAGCTCCAGCTTTTCCAGGGCACGACTCCCATCGCGGAAAACAACAACTGGGGCACCGCTCAGAACCTCACCGAGATTCTCGCCGCCAACGGCAACAAGCTCGGCGAATACACCCTGAGCCCCAACGACGCCGTCCTGCTTGTCACGTTGCAGCCCGGTGCCTACACGGCTCAGGTCAGCGGAGTGAACGACACCACCGGGGTCGCGCTCGTCGAGGTCAACGCACTCTAGAAAACACGGCGCCCCGGTCAGGCGATCGGCCGGGGCACCTCTCCAACGCGCGATTCATTTCCGGCGCCGAAATCGCTTCCACGCCGTCGCGGCGAGGAGCGCCAAGCCGGCAATAACGCCGTAGGTCGACGGCTCCGGAACGGGCGTGAACGGCGACCCGTTCGCGTCAAAAAACTGGATGCCGAGAATCAGGTCGCTGAAATCTCCATCCGCGCCTCGGTCCAGGCGCCAGTCTTCGAACGCCACGAGGTAAGTCGACACGTCCGCGTACGCACCCAGCGCCGGCACCCAGGTGTTCACGAGCAGGGGCGACTGCGACCAGCGCACGTTGCCCTCGCCGACGACGGGTGAGCTGTTGCCGGGGTTGAAAGCGGTGTAGACGCCTCCGTTTTCGGTGGGCGGAGGAGGATGGGCGGGGCTGAAGCTGTCGGTCGCGTTCAGCCAGAAATCGAAACTCGCCGCCTCGCCGGGTGCGAGGCGCCCATCAACATGGTATCCGAACGAAACCATCGCCGGCGGAAGCGCCTGCACGTCCGCTAGAACGGTGTAGGATTCGCCCTCCGGCGCGAGCGGCGTGGACGAGTAGGTGTATCCGAAATCGTCGTACCATCCGGCGGTTTCTCCGGTAAAGATCGCCCGGATCGAACCTCCGCCGGCGTCGATCGAACTCCTGGCCGCCTGCACCGGAACGGGCGCCGTCGGCGCCCAATGCAGTCCCAGCACGGAGTCCGGGTTCCCGGGCGACGGTCCTGCGGTCTCGTCCGAAGCGGCGCGGTAGGCCCCGAGTGTCGCGGGATTCTCCCAATGCGACGAACCGGCATTGGGGCCAAGGGACGCGAGAGTCACTCCGTCGGCGGTAGACGGCGGGGGCAAGGTGCTGAGCTGGGCGGAAAGCGTTCCGCCCGCGAGGGTGAATGCGGCGATGAGCGACTTGAGCGTTTTCATTTGTAGTCTGTCGGCCTGCCCCGTCCGTGAGGCGTTCTCGTCGACGCCGCCAGCATAGCGGAAGGAATCGACAGCCTGTATCCGCTATTTGGATTAGCTTGGGCGGGAACGCCGTCACCAATTCTGCGTGGGGCTATCCCCAACGGGGCGCCCCACCCTCGGCGGCGGATGGATGCGACCGGGAAATCCTCCACGCCGCCCGGTGCCACGAGGGTTTGATCGTGCGGAGTGCGGAGCGGAGATGTGCATTCCCATCACCAGTCCCGACGCCGTCCCCTCCCAACTCCCGGTCAAGGAGCCGCGGTTCAGTCGGCCCGCAGGTCCAAGCGCGTGCCCTTCCAACTCGCCGGCTCGAGCCGCGGCGGCCGTTTGCCGCGCAGCACCGCACCCTCCACGGGGCGGTATTCGAGTTCGCGGCGGTCCCGCACGCACCGGAGGAGCAGGCCTCCCCTGCTCATGTCGCCCCGGCCGACGAACTCCCTGGGGAAACGCAGGCGGCCGCCGAAACACTCCAAAAGCACGTTCACATATTTGCCCGTGCCAATGCTTCCGAGCAGCACAAACTCGCATTCCTCCTGCCGGGCAAGCCGGCGCCCCGTCTTGAGCAGCGGGCCCCGATAGCGTTCGTCCGCTTCGTCGATGGGCACCGCGCCGAATTGGCGGAGTTCCTCGAGCGTGGTGGGGGCATCCAGCGGCACCAAACCCCGATTGGGCGTAATGACCCAGGCTCCCGTTTCTCCGGCGGGTGGATCGGCGAAGGTCTCGGCATACGCGCGTTTCCCCCGGAAATAGAGTCCGCTGAGAAACCCGAAAATCTCGCCGAGCGGGCGGGCGTCGCCGCGTTGCAGCGCCTGCGCCAACGCGAACGACGCCCGGGGATTCGTCAGCAACGCCGCCCGTTTTCCGCCCGCCCTGGCCGGCGACAAGAGGAAGATTCGGTGCATGGGCCAGCCTACCGGAGCCCTTCGCCTCCGCAACCAACGCCGCTCTCCGCCGGTTTCGGTTAGCCGCCGGGCGTAGTGTGCCCCCGGTTACACAAACGTTATCCGAGGGATTACGCAGGTTTATTTCCCCCCGGCGCGACCGGCGCCCGCTTGCTGCACCTGCCGGCCCTGCTAGTCCTTTGCCATGGCTACGGCGACGACCGCCCCATCTCGCAGGCCCGACCGGGTGACTCCGCGCACTGGGCGGCTCCGTGGAATGCGGTGCCTCGCTCCGCTCGCCTCGATCCTCGTCGCTTGCTGCGCATGGGCGGCGGATCCCAAGCCGAATTCCGATGCGAGCTGCCTGGACTGCCACTCGGACAACACGCTGACGATGGAGCGGGACGGAAAGGCCGTCAGTCTCTTCGTCGAAGGTCAAGTCGTCGGGAAATCCGCGCACAAGAGCCTCGCGTGCATCGATTGCCACGAAGGTTTCGACGACCAGTCGACGCCCCACAAAAAGCCGATGACGCGGGTCGACTGCGCGTCCTGCCACGAGGACACCGCCAAAACTCACGTTTTCCACGTGCGCCTCGGCAGGGATCCAGTGCCGGCCGCGAGGGACACGAATTGCGTCGGCTGCCATGGTGGCCACGACGCCGTGCCGGTGGATTCTCCGAAATTCAAGTTCGGCCGGGCGGTGCAGGCGTCGGGCTGCGGGAGCTGCCACCAGAAGGCGGAGAGCGCGTTCGTTGCGTCCGCGCACGGTCGGGTTTTCAAACCGAACGACAAGAACACGCCCACCTGCCTGACCTGCCACGAAAAACCGGTGGCGCACGCCCGAGGCGAGTTGCGGAATCGCGAGCAGAAACTCGCCGAGATCAAGCTCTGCGAATCGTGCCACGTGAACAACGACGGCGTCGCGGGGCAGGCGCTGCGCGGGCAGCACTTCGTCGCGTCCTTCGACCAGAGCGTCCACGGCGCGGCGCTGAAGGCCGGCAAGGCCGAGGCGGCGAACTGCGTGGACTGCCACGGCGCCCACACGATGGACCGCGCCTTTGTCAGCGGCACGCGGATGAACAAGCAGCTGCAGCCGCAAACGTGCGGGAAATGCCACGAGGAGATCGCGGCGGAGTTCGACGGCAGCGTGCACGCCGCCGCGCTGCGCAAAGGCAATTTCGATTCCCCCGCCTGCACCGACTGCCATGGCGAGCACGAGATTCGCGGGCCCAAGGATCCGTCGTCGCCGGTGAACGCCCGCAACGTCGCCCAGCAAGTCTGCGCGACGTGCCACGCATCGCTCCGGTTGAGCCAGAAATACGGCCTCGCGAGCCACGCCTTTCAGACTTTCGCCGACAGCTATCACGGTCTCGCCGTCCGGGGCGGGGGCGTCGAGGTGGTCAACTGCGCGAGCTGCCACAGCTCCCATGGCATCAAGTCGCACCTCGATCCGACATCGACCGTTCACAAGTCGAATCTGATCCAGACCTGCGGACAGTGTCATCCCGGAGCCAATACACGGTTCACCGTGGGTTCGGTCCACGTCAGCGCCGAGGCGCCCGACGGCAAAGCGGGCAACAACCCGATCCTGCACATCATCGCGACCGTCTATGTTCTCCTGATCGGGGTCGTGGTCGGCGGGATGTTCGTCCACAACGCTCTGGATCTGGTGAAGAAGATCCGCCGCAAGCTCGCGATCCAGCGCGGCGACATCATCGAGCATCCCGTCGAACATCGTTTGTACCTCCGGATGACCGTGCACGAGCGCTGCCAGCACGCGGCGCTCGTCATCAGCTTCTTCCTCCTTGTAGTCACGGGCTTCATGCTGCGGTACCCGGAGGCTTGGTGGGTGATCGGCATCCGCAACCTGAGCCATCACGCCTTCGAGTGGCGCAGCCTGATCCATCGCGTCGCCGGCGTCACCCTGATCGCCGCAGGCCTCTGGCATACGTGGTACCTCGCTTTCACCCTTCCGGGACGCGCACTCTTCCGGGACTTGCTGCCCCGCTGGCGCGATGTGACCGACCCGTGGAAGGTCCTGCGCTACAACCTCGGCTTGGCGAAGGACAAGCCGGAGTTCCCGCGCTTCTGCTATATCGAGAAGGCCGAGTACTGGGCCCTCGTGTGGGGAACGCTGCTCATGGGCGTGACCGGAGCGATCCTCTGGTTCGAAAACACCTCGATGGGGCTGATGACGAAGCTCGGCTACGATATTTCGCGCACGATCCACTTCTACGAGGCGGTCCTCGCCACCCTGGCCATCGTCGTCTGGCACTTCTACTTCGTGATCTTCAATCCCGACGTCTACCCGATGAACCTTTCCTGGCTCACTGGGCGCATGTCGGAAAAGGAGATGGAAGAAGAACACCCGCTCGAGTTGAAGCGCCTGAAGGAACTCGAAGCCAAGAACCAGAAGCCGCAGCCTCCGGCCGCTCCCTGATCGCGTACGCAATGCCGCGATTGCTCCGCTTGCACGCGCCGCACGGGAGAGAACCGGGATGGACAGCCCCGCCGCGTCTGCCACAATTCCGACACGCTCTCCCGCCCA
Organism: Opitutaceae bacterium EW11; assembly: GCA_003054665.1. Classification (GTDB taxonomy): domain Bacteria; phylum Verrucomicrobiota; class Verrucomicrobiia; order Opitutales; family Opitutaceae; genus EW11. Next base: position 193,205 of record QAYY01000010.1, read on the forward strand.
GCCCCGCGCCCTCGCGCCCGGCCCCAAAACTCGCATGAGCTCTCGCATTCTACCGGCCGTCTCACGGCTCCTGATCGTCGACGACAACGCGGACATTCACCGCGATTTCCGGAAGATCCTCATCCGCACGCCGGATGAGATCGAGACGCGCGAGATGGAGCAGGTGATCTTCGGCAAGGCGCCGAATCCCGACGACGAGCCGCCGATTTACGAAATCGACAGCGCCTACCAGGGCGAAGAAGCGGTCGAGCTGCTCAAGGTCGCCCGCGACGCCGGCAAACCTTACGCCCTCGCGTACGTAGACATGCGCATGCCGCCAGGTCTGGACGGCATCGCAACGATCCAGCGGCTCTGGCAGGTGGACCGCGGTCTTCAGGTCGTGATGTGCTCCGCGTTCTCCGACTACAGCTGGGCGCAGATCCTGGAAAAACTCGGGCGCACCGACCAACTCGTCATCCTGCGGAAACCTTTCGACCCGATCGAAGTGATGCAGCTCACCCAGGCGCTTACCGACAAGTGGGCGCTCGAGCAGAAGGTCCTAAAGTACGTCGAGGATCTGGAGAACATGGTGGCCGAGCGCGCCCACGAACTCCTCGAGCGAAAGCAGATGTTCGAGTTCATCCTCGAAAGCGTCACCGATGTCATCGCGATCGTGGATGAACACGGGCATCCTCACTACACGAGCCCTTCGTACGCAGCGACGCTTGGATACAAGCCTTCCGAACTCGCCGGGCGCACGACCCTGCTGGCCGACCCCGCGGACCGCTCCAAGATCGACGCCGTGTTCCGCCAGGTCGTGCAGACGCGCAACCCCTGCTCTCTTCGCTACCGTGCTCCTCACCGCGACGGCACCCTCCATATCCTGGAGGGGACGGTGCGTTTGGTGGAACTGGGCGACGACGGACCGACGCAGCTCAGCCTGGTGATGCGCGACGTCGGCCATCGGTGACGCGCCCCGAATTCGATCGGGGGCCGGACGGATTTGGCCAATCGCAGGCGAACTCCCCGTTTGCGCTGCGGCAGAAAACTTTCGATGGTGCGGCCATGCCCCTGACCGTTCGCTTCCTTATTGCCGCGGTGCTCGTCTGCCTCGTCGGTCGGCTCCAAGCGTCGGAACCTTCGACTCGCCTGCACATGATCGGCGACTCGACGATGGCGGACAAACCCGTCTGGCCCGCGCAGCCGGAGCGCGGATGGGGGCAGCTCCTTCCGATCTATTTCAAGGATCCGGCCGCGGTGGTGAACTACGCGATGAACGGACGAAGCACGAAAAGCTTCATCGACGAAGGCCGCTGGGAAACGGTTCGAAAGGCGCTCCGGCCGGGCGACTGGCTGATCGTCGAGTTCGGCCACAACGACGAGAAAAAGGAGAAACCCGCGGTGTATGCCGCCGCGGATACGACCTTCCGCGAGAACCTGCGGCGGTTCATCCGCGAAGCGCGGGATGCACGGGCAAACCCCATCCTGGCGACGCCCATCGCGCGCCGGAAGTTCGACGCGGCCGGGAAACCGGTCGACACGCACGGCGATTATCCGGCCGCCGTCCGCGCGGTCGCCGTGGAGGAAAAGGTTCCGCTGCTCGAGTTGACGACCCTGTCCGCCGAGATGCTTGCGGGATATGGTCCCGAGCGGTCGAAACAACTCTATCTTTGGATCCAGTCCGGCGAATACGCTTCGCTTCCGAAAGGCCGCGAAGACGACACCCATCTTTCGGCCGTCGGAGCGTCCCGCATCGCGGAACTCGCGATTGGCGAGTTTCAACGCCTCGGACTGCCGCTGGCCGACTGGGTGAAATCGAAACCGTCGGCCGCCGCCACGAAAACCGAAAAGCCCGCGCCCACTCCGGCGGGCTCGCCGTAAACGTCACCCACTCCGCCATGCTGATCGTTCATGTTCACGTGCAGGTGAAGCCCGAGTTCGTCGAGGCCTTCAAAACCGCCACCGTCGCCAATGCCTCCGCCAGCGTTCGCGAGCCGGGCATCGCCCGGTTCGATGTCTGCCAGCAGGCAGACGATCCCACCCGTTTTGTCCTGGTGGAAGTCTACCGGAACGCCGCCGCTCCGGCCGCGCACAAGGAAACCGCACATTACGCCGCCTGGCGCGATGCCGTGGCTCCGATGATGGCGACGCCGCGGACCAGCGTGAGATTTGGAAACGTCTTCCCCGCCGACACCGGTTGGTGATCCAGCATGCGCTTCGATTTCTCCACTGCGGGGCAGATTCTGTTCGGCGCGGGCCGGCGGGCGGAGATCGCCCCCCTTGCCAAGTCGTGGGGCAAACGCGTCCTGCTTGTCACGGGCGCAAACCCCCAACGCGCAACGCCCATTGAGCAGGCGCTTCGCGAAGCCGGACTCTCGGTCGACGTTTTTGCCTGCGCCGGCGAGCCGTCGGTCTCCACCGTCGTCCACGCCGTACACGTCGCCCGCGCGGCGGGGACGGACGTCGTGATCGGTTTCGGCGGAGGCAGTGCCGTCGACGCCGCGAAGGCCGTGGCCGGATTTCTCACCAACGACGGCGAGCCGCTCGACTATCTCGAAGTCGTCGGCAAGGGGCAGCCGCTGACCCGCCAGGCCGCACCATGGATCGCCGTGCCCACGACGGCGGGCACCGGCGCGGAGGTCACACGCAACGCCGTGCTCTCCGTCACCGAGGAGGGCGTGAAGGTGAGTCTGCGCAGCCCTCACCTGCTCGCCCGAGCCGCCGTGGTCGATCCCGAGCTTACGCTCGATCTGCCGGCCGACGTCACCGCCTACACGGCGATGGACGCATTGACGCAATTGATCGAGGCATACGTTTGCCTTCGGGCGAATCCGATGACGGACGCGCTCTGCTCCGCGGCCCTGCCGCGCGCAGCCTCGGCAATCCCCGCCGTCCGGGATACGCCCGGATCGCTGCCCGATCGCACGGATCTCGCCTTCGCAAGCCTCTCGAGCGGGCTCGCTCTGGCCAACGCCGGGCTCGGCGCGGTGCACGGCTTCGCCTCGCCGATCGGAGGCCGCTACAACGCGCCGCACGGCGCGATCTGCGCCGCGCTTCTCGCCCCGATCATGGGCGCGAACGTCCGCGCACTCCAGGCACGCTCGCCGAAATCCCCCGCGCTGGAGCGCTACCGGCACGTCGCAATCTGGCTGACGGGCAAAAAAAAGGCGTCGCCGGAAGACGGCGTCGCCTGGGTGCAGGCGTTGGTAGGGGAACTTCCAATACCCAAGTTGTCCCGCCTCGGCGTCTCTTCCGGAGCGACCGCCGAGCTGGTCGCCCGCGCACAGCGCGCCAGCAGCACCCAGGGCAATCCGATCGTCCTGACCGCCGACGAACTCAGCGCCGCTTTGACGGAGGCGCTGTAAGCAGGCTCAGGGCGCCGCCAGCGCCCAGCCGACCGCGTCCTCGCCTTCAGCGGGACGGGACCGCGCGACCCAGGTTTGGACCAGCCTCACGGCGTCGGCCGGCGTTCTCGCAGTCAGGCCGGGATTGGCCGCCTCCAACAACTCCGGCGGATCGAAACCCCAGCCTGCCGAGATGATCGGGATTCCCACTTTCCGGCAGGCCTCAATGTCGCGTAGCTCGTCGCCGACATAAAGCATCTCGCCGGGAGCAAGCCCGCGGCGCTGCAGGAACCGGCGCAGCGCGACGTGCTTGCCGAAGAAATTCCGCTCGCATCGGACCGAATCGAAAACACGGATACCGTGGATTCCCAGGAAGCGGGTGATGTTCGCCTCGGAATTCGACGACAGCACGTGGAGCGAACAGCCGCCCTCCTTCAACCGCGTCAGCGCGTCCGCCACTCCTTCGAAAGGCCGCACGCTTGGAAGTCGATCGCGGTACCGGTGGCGGGCCTGCGCGGCGAGGAAGGGCACCCGCAGGAGAGAAACACCGAGCCGGCGGAGGCGTTCTGGATAAGGTTGGCGCTTGAGTTCGTTCCACTCCGCTTCGTCCACGACCGTGCAGCCGTGCTTCGCGGCGAGTTCGTTGAACAGCTCAAAGCACAACCGCTCGGAGTCGGCCACCGTGCCATCGAAATCGAAAACGACCTCGCGAAGCATGCGCGCATCGAGATCCGAAGCCTCGAAAAGTGCAAACGCGGTCGGGGAAATTTCACTTGCCAGTAGGCTGCACAATAATTGGGGGCATTCTGCGGTTGCACTCCACCGCCAGTCCGCTTCCCTGACTCTGCGCGCCTTCACTGGCGGGAGGCTTCCGGCAACCACGCCGTGAGGAACAACCGCGTCAGCGGCGCCACGGTTCGCACCATGACGCACGGCAAAAACGCAGGAACGGAGTCGCTCAAGATCGCGATCGTCAGCACGCCCAAGACGGGAAACACGTGGCTGAAGCTGCTGCTTTCCGAAATCTACGGACTGCCGATGATCTCGCTGCCTCCCGCGCTCTCCCCGAACGGGTGGGAAGACTTCGGAGCGCGGTGGGTCTCCCACCAGCACTACCTGCCCGACCCGGCACTCCTCGCCTGGGGAAAGAAACAAGGCGTCGTATTCGTCACGTCCGTACGGCATCCGGCCGACGTGTTGGTCTCGCTTCGCCATTACCTGGCCACCCGCGGCGACACTCAGCTGGGAGAGCCCGCCGATCCCGAGCATTTGGTGGGCGATCCCGGAACCAGTTTCGGCTCCCACGCCCGGGCCTACGTGGAACGGGGATTCTTTTACCTGCTCCAGAACTCCATTTCCTGGATCTGCGGCGGATGGTCGCTCCCGGTCCGCTACGAAGACCTGTACGAGCGCCCGCTGGAGACCCTCCGCGAGCTGACCGGCCGGATTCATCCCGTCTCCGACGAGCGACTACAGCGCGCGATCGACCGGTGCGCCATCGGGCGACTGCAGAAGCGCAGCCAGTCCGACCGCCAGTTCTTCCGGCGCGGAGGCTCGGGTGGCTGGCGGACCGAACTGCCTGCCGACCTGCAGTCGCTGTTGTTTTCCACCGAACCCTACCGTACGCAGCTCGAACTCCTCGGTTATTCGCTGGAAGGCGCCGCTGCGATCGCTCCCGGGGCGGCGGGCTTGCTCGCAAGCGCGCCGATTGCCGGAGAAATTGCGCGCGAGCTCTCGACGACCAAGTCCGCGGCGGCGGCGCTTCCTGCGGCCGACGCGGCTGTGTCCCGGCTAAACCGGCGCGCGACCGCAGACAGCGCCCCAGCGGCGTTTCCTCAGTTCACGGAACTTGCGTATGCGCTGTACCGGCGGATGCCGGAGGTTCAACGAGAGTACCCCGACCTGTGGGGCCGCGATCGCGCGGCGTTCGCGAATTGGTTTCTCCATTTCGGCCTGCCAGGCCTGGGACTGCATCGATCCTTTGCCACGCCGATCGTTCGCTCCTGGGAACTCGGTCCGGGCGCCGCGACGTTGCGCACGCATCGCGAGGACGCCGCCTGAGAAAAACCGCTGTCCGGTCGGAAACGCGGCGAACTGTTCTGGAGCCCGGGTTGACAGGGCACCGCGGAGTCCATGGTGTTTGGCCTGTCCAATGAACCTCGCCTGCAACACACGCCGCACCCTCGCCCTCGGTTCCTCCGTGGTCGTCATTGCCGTCGTTGCAGTTATGCGCGCACCGCGAGGGGCTTGAACGTCGTCACTTTCGCCCCCTCCGGTGCATCCGGCAGGGGGCTTTTTTTTGCCCTCGTTCCGGAGCGCCGCCCAGGGGACGCACTCCACGTCCTATGAAAACGAACCAAATCCATTCGCATGCCGGCCACGCCGCCGAAACCTGCGACCCCGAACACCGACCCGAGCCGATGCACCGGCTCGCCGGCGGCAAAACCGACGGACCGGCCGCCACGCACGGCCTGCTTGTGCCCGTGAATCACCTGGAACTGCTCGCGGCTTCTCACGCGACTCTCTTCCGGGAAACCGCCCTCTCCGCGCTGGATTTCCCATGAACGCACTCTCTGCTTCCCCGCTGCCCTTCGCTTCGCGCATGGCTTCGCTTCGACCGAGCGCCATCCGCGAAATTCTGAAAACGACCGAGTCGCCCGATGTGATCTCCTTCGCCGGAGGTCTGCCCGCGGCCGAGTTTTTTCCGTGCGAGGAGATCCGCGCCGCGGCCGACGCGGTCCTCCAATCCGACGGTCCGGGCGCGCTCCAATATGGGATCACGGAAGGTTACGGGCCGCTCCGGGAATGGGCCGCGGGTCACCTGCGCGAGACCGTCGGCCTCGAGGTGCCGCCGAGCCAGATTCTGATCACTCACGGTTCGCAGCAGGGCCTCGATCTTCTCGGGAAAGTGCTGATCGATCCGGGCGACACCGTCATCGTGGAATCGCCGGCCTACCTCGGCGCCCTCCAGGCGTTCCAGGCCTATCAGGCGAACGTCGTTGGTATCCCGGCCGACGAGGAAGGGCTGCGGGCGGATCTGCTCGCAGAAACGTTGGCTCAGGTCGGGCCGCGGCCGAAGTTCCTCTATCTCATCCCTAACTTCCAGAATCCGACCGGCACGAGCATGTCGGTCCGGCGGCGGCGCGAGATCGCCCGCCTCGCCCGCGAGCACGATTTGCTCGTCGTGGAGGACGACCCGTATGGACGATTGCGCTACAGCGGCGAAGAATCGCCCGCGCTCGGCGCGCTGCCGGATGCCGGCGACTGGGCTTACCTGGGCACGGCAAGCAAGATACTCGCGCCGGGGCTCCGCGTGGCCTGGCTGGCGACGTCGCATCGCGGTCTCTACGAAAAACTCGTCACGGGAAAACAATCCTGCGACCTGCACACGAGCACGCTCAACCAGCGCATCGTATGGCAGGCCGTCAGCCAGACGGCGTGGCTCGATTCCCACATCCGCCGGATCCGGCAGGCCTACGGCGCGCGACGCGACGCGATGCTCCGAACCCTCGAGATGCACCTTCCGAAGGGCGCGCACTGGACGCACCCCGACGGCGGCCTGTTCCTCTGGGTCACGCTTCCCGGCGCAGTCGACACGATCGAACTCCTCCGTCAGGCCGGCTCCTGCAAGGTAGCGTTCGTGCCGGGCGCGCCGTTCTGGGTCGGCAACGTGCCCAAAAACACACTACGCCTGAACTTCAGCCACGCCGCCGAGCCGTTGATCGAGGAAGGAATCGCCCGGCTCGGCCTGCTGGTCGCACGGAGCTGACGAGCCGGAGGAACACCTTCCACGCAGGCGCCTCCCGCCGTGCCAACGACGCTGGCGGAGGACATCTCGTATTCAGAAATCGGCTGCAGGCCGCCGAACGGAGGCGCCTGCCGCCAGTTTCAACCAGGGGACTCTCCCCAGGCGTGGCGAACGATTCCATCGCCCCGACTAGGGAGTTGCCTCTAACCCAGGGCATATTGGAGCAATGCTCATATCCCTTATCACAAAAATTTGGGCATCATAGCTGGCTGCTTCCCAGGGAGTTAGGCCTGGTCCCACAAGAACTGGGTAAATTTTGCGGTTGCTGATCGGATGCAGTTCAGTTGCAACAGTTAGGCCTATCCGGTTCTCTCCCTAGTCCAGCTTCACTGATGTCATCGATCGCCGAGAAACTCACCGAAGTTGACGCGCACGCGTTGTGCGATTCGGCGTATCGTGACTGCCACGAAAGGCCGGACGACTCGCTTCGGTCGGTGGCGCGGGCTCGTGCGGCGTTGACGGCTTTCCGCTCCGTCGGTCCGGACACGCTGCGACTTCTGGCGCGGCTGGCCGAAGCGGCGGCGTGGTCGACCACGCATCTGTGCCGGCTCAACGACGCCGACCGCGAACTCCGGACGGCCCGGGAAATCAACCAACGTCTGAAAGCCGACCGCGGGCTAGCGGAGTGCGAACTGATTTCCGCCTACCTCGCCGACCGACGAGGGCTGCTCGTCGATGCCGCGGAGGCGTCGCAGCGCGCCGTGCTCGCTTTCGAGAGGATCGACGACCGCGAAGGCATCGCACGCAGCCAGAATGCCGCCGGGCTCGTCACCACCTTGCTCGGCGATTTCCGCGCCGCGCTCCAGTTTTTCGAGTCCGCACGCAAGCAGGCCGACCAAGCCGGCGACGCGGTCACGAAGAGTTTCGCCATCTCCAACATCGGATGGGTTTTCCTCTGCCTCGAGCATCTGGAAGACGCCCAGCGCGGGTTGGTCGAGGGTCTCGACGCCTGCCGCGCGGCGGCGAATCGCCGCGGTGTCGCCACGGCTCTGCGGCGCCTGGGTGAAGTCCACGATCGCCGCGGAAATCTCGACGAGTCGATCGATTGCCTGCGCGAGGCGTGCCAGATCTACAGCGACCTGAAGGATCCCGAGGGCGAGTCGTTCAGCCGGATCAATCTCGTCCGCGTACACGGGAAACTCGGAAACTGGCCTGGCTCCCGCAAGGAGTACGAGGCGGTCGAGTTGCTCGTCCGTCCGTCCGGCCTGCGGCGCTGCAGCGTCAACGCGAAGTACGAGTTCGCGCAGATCCTCCTTCTTCAGGCCATCTGCGACGGTTCTCCGGAAGGGCCAGGGCTCTCCCTGATGAAGGAGGCTCTCCGCGACGCAGGCCTAGCCGGCTTCCGTCCCGAGCAGTGCCAGATTCACGAGGCGCTCTGGCGGCATCACAAACAGCACGGTCATTTCGCCGAGGCCCTGGAGCATCACGAGCAGCTCAGCCGGCTCCGGAGGGAACTGCACTCGACCGAAGCCGAGGCGCAGGCAGCGCGACTGCGCGTCCTCCACGAGGTGGAACGCAGTCGCGGCGAGGCCGAGGCCCAGCGGCAGCGCGCCGAGGAGCTCGCCGCCCTCAACGCAGAGATCGACCGCCAACGCTCCGCCACCGAAGCGCTCAGCAAACAGCTTCAGGAAAAAGTCGGCGCCCTCGAACACGAGATATCGCTGCGGCAAAAGGCGGAGGAGGACCGCCTCGCCCTCGAGCGCCAGATGATGGAGACGCAGAAGATCGAGAGTCTCGGCGTCCTCGCCAGCGCGATCGCCCATGATTTCAACAACCTGCTCACCGTCATCGTCGGCAACGCGGACCTCGCCCGCCTGAAGAGCGGCACGGCGCAGGTCCATCAATCGCTCGACGCGATCCTCTCCGCGTCCGCCCGCGCGGCGACGCTCTGCCAGCAGATGCTGGAGTTCGCCGGCAAAGGGAACTCGCATCGCGTGCCGCTGGAGCTGGCGCCGCTTGTGCGCGAAAGTCTCGACCTCGCTGCTTCCGCCTTCGCCCCCAGCTGCAGCGCCCGCTCGGAGGTTCAGGCGAATCTTCCGCAGGTCGAAGCCGACGCCGGTCAGCTCAGACAGGTCATCGTCAATCTCCTCTTCAACGCGAGCGAAGCGATTGGCAAAAACGCCGGCGAGATCGTCGTCTCGCTCACGCGCTGCGTGCTCGACGCGAAGCGCGCCTCGAAGCTGCGCGGTGCGGCGGCGATCGGACCGGGTGAATTTCTCTGCATCGAAGTGAAGGATACAGGACCTGGCATGACGCCAGACGTCCTGCAACGCGTGTTCGAACCGTTCTTCTCCACGCGTTTCCTCGGCCGCGGCCTCGGTCTGCCGGCCGCGCTCGGAATCATCCGGGCGCACAGCGGCGGAATTGAGATCGACTCCGCGCCCGGCCGCGGCACAGCCGTCCGCGTTTTCTTGCCGCCAATCGCCCAGCAGACAACCAAAGCGGTCACTCCGCCGCTCCGCGACGGCAATGAGGAGTGGCAGGGCTCGGGCTTGGTGCTCGTGGCGGACGACGAAGCCTCGCTCCGCGAGATCGTCGTCGCCGCCTGCGAACGATTCGGCTTCAGCGTCATCACCGCCTCAGACGGCGCCGAGGCTCTCGCCCGCTTCCGGGAGAACGAGCACCGGATCGTCGCCGCGCTGCTGGATTTCCAAATGCCGCACTACGACGGCGCCTTCATCTGCCGTCGCATTCTTCAGGCCCGTCCGGGTCTGCCGGTCATTCTCATGAGCGGCTTCCTCGAGCAGGCGCCGATCACGCAGCTGACCGCCGACTATCCGGACGTCGTCTTCCTGCCGAAGCCGTTCGGCATCGCGAAGCTGCGGCAGCTGTTCCAGGCGACGCTGTCCCGGGCCTCCTGACCCGGAGCCGCGGGCACCCGCGGCCGGCCGCAGGCCGACGTGGCGCATTTCGCACCGGGAACAAAGAGCGGGGTGCGCGGTTAAGGCCGTGAGGCCCGCGATCTCGCGGCCGAGCGGCCCATGAGCGTCAAAGACATCCTGCAGGGGAAATGGCTGCACCACCCCGTCCACGCCGCAGTCGTGCATCTCCCGCTGGGGCTCTGGCTGGGCGCCTGTGTCCTGGACATTCTGATACGCGCGGGACTAGACGAACCCGTCTTTGCCGATCTCTCCGCCTGCGCGGTCGGTCTCGGTCTGCTCGGCGCCGCGATCGCCGCACCCACCGGCATCGCCGACTGGAGTTCGATCAAGCGGGGGAAGCCGGCGTGGACCCTCGGGCTGTACCACATGCTGCTCAACATCGCCGCCACGCTCGTCTGGGCGGCCAATCTGTGGCTCCGGTTGCGGACGATCGACGACGCCGATCCAGTGACCCTCCCGGTGCTGGTTCTCTCGATTCTGGGAGGGCTCCTGCTTCTCGTTTCGGGCTACCTCGGGTCGCTCCTCACCTTCGACCGCGGAGTGAGCGTCGCCCGGCTTTCAAAGGCCCGCTGGCGGGCGGAGGCCGAACGCGGCGGCGCGCGCCTGCCGAAAAAGGACTGACTCGCCATGCCGGGAAGCAAAGACGCCCTCCAGGTAAAACCATTCCGCGCTCCGGTTCACGCGGCGCTGGTCCACCTCCCGCTGGCCTGTTTCAGCGTCGCAGCCGTGCTGGATCTCGCCTCCTGGCTGGTATCCGGCTCTGACATACAATTTCAGCCCGCAGCCTTCTGGTCAATCGCGGCCGGTGTCGTCACGGCCCTCGTCGCCGCGCTCTTCGGTTTCGCCGATTTCATTTCGATCCGCCAGGACCATCCCGCGAGGAAGCAGGCCCTGTGGCACATGGCGCTCAACGTCGCGGCGGTCTTGATCTTCGCGGCGAGCCTGCTGCTTCGCCGCGGGCAGCTGGATGCGGATCGGACGCCGGCGGCCGCGCTCGCGGCCACGTTGATCGGATACGGCGCGCTAATGGTCTCGGGCTACATCGGCGGGCACATGGTCTACAACGACGGGATTGGAGTCGGGCGGCATCGCCGCAGGACCCCCCTGCCGGACCGCACGATCGAGCGCACCGGAGTGGCGGGGGAATTCGTCGCGGTCTGCCGCGCGGACGAAATGCAGGAGGGTGAAATTCGCCGGGCCAGCATCGCCGGCACGGTGGTCGCTCTCGCTCGAACCGGCGACCGGTTCTTCGCCGTGCAGGAATTCTGCACGCATCGCTTCGGCCCGCTTTCGGAGGGGTGCATCCGCGACGGCACGGTGATGTGTCCGTGGCACCGATCCTGTTTCGACTTGAAAACGGGGACGGTGACCGACGGTCCCGCCAAGGAAGCCCTGCGGACCTTCGAGGTGGAGGTGAAGGACGGGAACGTCCGGATTCGCGTGCCGGTGGCGACCGGCTGAGCGGGCTCGGTCGCCCCGCGGTTCAATCCGGATTCTCCTGGGCTCTCCCAGCGGGAATGCCGGCTGGCTCCTCGCCGTCGCTGTTCTGTCCTTCGCGCCATGGACATCCTTTACGACGTCATCGTGCTCGGCGCCGGACCCGCCGGGCTGAGCGGGGCTCTCGTGCTCGGACGGTGCGCACGGAGAGTCCTCGTCTGCGACGACGGAAAACCGCGCAACGCCCCCTCCCGTGCCGTTCACGGATTCCTCTCCCGCGACGGGACTCCGCCGTCCGAGCTGCTGCGCGCGGCGCGGGCGGACCTGGCGCGGTATCCGTCGGTTGAATTCCGCCGGGCGCAAGCCGTCGACGTCGGCCGCGACGAACGGAGTTTCTGGGCGAAGCTTCACGACGGCGCCGAGATCCGCGGCCACAAGCTTCTCATCGCCACGGGACTGATCGACGAACTCCCGCAGATCCCCGGCCTCGCGGAGCGATGGGGTCGAAGCGTTTTCCCCTGCCCTTTTTGCGACGCCTGGGAGTATCGGGACAAACCCATGGCGGTGCTTGCAACCGACGTCGCGGCGTCGTGCAGCTTCGCGATCGAGATGCTGACGTGGACGCGCAAGCTGACGCTGCTGCTCGACGGAGCCAGGACCGCAGACCCGCGCCCCCTGGAGCGCGTGGCGCGCTTGGGCATCTCGGTCGAGCACCGGCGCGTCGCTCGCCTGGAAGGCTCGGCCCAAACGCTGCAGACGGTCGTGCTGAGAGATGAGACTCGGATCCCGTGCCACGCCTTGTTTCTTCTCACCGTTCAGCGCCAGCGAAACGGGTTTGCGGAGAAACTCGGGTGTTCGCTGGTCCGCGACGACCGCACCGTGCGAACCGACGAACTTCAGCACACCCGCACGCGGGGCGTTTACGCGGCCGGCAATGCAGCAGTCGGACTGCAGGCGGCGATCCTCGCGGCCGCCGAGGGTTTCAAGGCCGCGTATGCCATCAACGACGAGTTGATCGAGGATTTCGTCGCCCGGCAGGAAGCGGCCAGCCCCGGCGAGACACTGCAGCGCTGAAGCTCCGGCAAGGGCGGCTTGCGACGCGGAGCACGCCTCGAGACAGCGCCGCGCCCCGGGCGTCGTCAGCGCGGGACCGAAACGCCCGGCGCGGCAAACGTGCCCATCGTCTCGGCGTTCGCCACCACGTGACCCTCCATCGCCTGCTCCAACTCGCGGCGCGAGGCTCCGTTGGGGAGCGTCAGCCGGCAATCGAGTGCGTAGAGTCGGAAGAAATACCGGTGCTCCCCGTTCGGCGGACGAGGGCCTCCGTAATCGGCTTCACCCCAGTCGTTGCAGCCAAACCGGACCTCTTCGGGTGCGTCGTTTTCCCGGAAGCCGCGGGTGGCCGGATCGATGTTGAAGACGATCCAGTGGGTGAAGGTGCCGTGGGACGTATCCGGATCGTCCATCACGAGGACGAGGCTGCGCGCTTCCGGCGGCGCGCCTTCGAACTCGAGCGGCGGCGTTCGATCGTCTCCGGCGCGCGAATACTTCTCGGGGATGGGTTCACCGTGTTGGAAGGCAGGGCTGCTGATTCTCATGGGAAAGGAGGGACGAAGGTTGGGAACGCCGGGAAGGAGATCCCGGCGTGCGCATTTGTCACCCGGCCGGCGTATCGGTGGCGCCGGAGTGCCCTCAGCGCCCGAGATTGGGCTCCCGAAAGGAGCATGGGGAGTTGCCTGACTCGGAAACGCGATCCCGGTGCGGAGAGGCACTCTTGGCGGCTCGAAGGGTCTCGGGCGGGTGCTCGTCGGAAAGCGACACCTGGCTCGCATCGGGCTTGCCTCCGCGGTCCTGCTGACCGCCGCCTGTACGGCTCCGGACAGAACCGAGGCCGGCGCGTGGCATCGGTTCGAGCTCGGGTTGTGCGAGGACTATCCCGAAGAAACTCGCTCGCTGACTTCGGCGCGCGCCGACCTCCAGCTGGCGCACGACACCGGCGCAGCCGCCCTCCGCATCGCTTTCGGCTGGGATGCGATGGAGCCCGAGCCCGGCCAATACGATTGGTCCTTCTGGGACGCCTACGTTCGTCTCGCGACCGAGCAGTACCACATCCGCCTGATCCCCTACGTGTGCTACACGCCGCGCTGGGCCACCGCGGACCAAGGGCCCGATTACTGGCGGTCGCCGCCGCGCAATCCGGAGGATTTCGGCCGTTTCGTGACGGTGCTCGTCCAGCGCTACCGGAAATGGATCCACTCGTGGGAGCTCTGGAACGAACCGGACAACCAAGCATACTGGCTCGGCACGCCCGGGCAGTTCGCCGCACTCGTGCGCGCGGGGTCTCGGGCGGTCCGTCAGTCCGATCCCCGGGCCAGCATCGTCCTGGGAGGGTTGGCGGGGAAACTCGATTACCTCGAGACGCTCTTTCGCGATGAGCATCTCGCGCCAGCCGTGGATATCGTGAATTTCCACAGCTACTTCGAAACCTGGCACCCAGATCCGATCGAAAAACTGCCGCGCGAGGTGGCCCGTGCGGCGCAGATCGTCGACACCTACGGCCAGCGCGAACCGCTCTGGATGGCAGAAACCGGCTACAGCACGGTTGGCCCGCGGCCGGAAACGTCGGGCGTGTATCGCCCCTGGTATGACGACGAGCACACGTCGGACGCGCAGGCCAACGCACTCGTCCGCACCATCGTGCTCGCGGCCGGCACGGCCCGGCTCTCCGAGCTCGCGTGGTACCGGATCAACGATCTGCCGCCGACGAACGAAGTGATCGGAGACGACAACAACCGCCACCTCGGCCTCCTCGCCCTCGACCGGCGCCCCAAACCCGCAGTCGAGTTCTTCACCCGCCTCGCCGCCCTGTTTCGACAGCCCTATCGCCCGGTTGGCGTCCGGTTGGAGGCAGCCGACGCTTCCGCGCCCGAGGCAGAGGTGCGGGCCTTCGAGTTTGCCGATGGCCGTTACGCGCTTTTCGCGTGGCTTCCCATGCCTGGCTCGGCGCAACCCGGACAAAAGATCACCCGGGATAACCGAAGCCGGAGGATCGCCCTCCGGCTTCGGAGCGAGGGCCAACGGATCGCTCGGGTGTCGGGCCTGTTTTCCCGAATCACGCAAGACGTTGCTCTCTGGCAGAAGGGCTCGGACGTGCGCCTGTCCGTTCAGCTGACGGGCTCCCGGGTGACGGCGCTCGAGCTGCAGGCGCGCTAGCGGGAGAACGCTGCTCGCGACTAGTGCGTCGCGACGAGCAAGGTCCGATCCTTCGGGTCGACCTCGTCGCGTTTCTTGAAGCCGGCGAGTTCCAGGCCGTGCCGCGCTTCTTGCGCTTTCATGAAGTAGCGCCAGACAAAGCCGCTGCGGAGGTTCTCGGCCATGATCATGGTGATACCGGCATCGATCGCGATCACGTCGGGAGAGACCCAGCCGGTTTGCGGATTAAACGCGTCGGCGAAGCCGTAGCGGCCCCAAACGGCCGATCCGCCGATGGCCTTCATCGTCCGGAGCGCTTGCATGCACTCTTGCGGAGCGAACGGAAGGGAACCTCCCGGAGCGCAGGGGACGACCGTGCCGTCGAGCTTCACGTTCGTCGCTTGCGGGCCGCCCCAGGCGACGTAGCCCTTGGCGCTATCGGAGGCGGTCACACCCCACACGTCGAGCGACCAGCGGGCGAAGGAGGCGGCTTGGCTCGCGCACCACTCGCGTTGGGCGAGCGTGGCGTCGACGGAGTTTTGCCAGTAGTCCGCCAGCCCGTCCGTTTGCCCGCGCAGGTCGAACCACGCTTGCGGGTATTGATGGGTGAAGAGCGGCGGGCAGTTGATGAACGTGCGATGGCCGTAGGTTACGACCGGGCCCCGATTCCAGGCCCTCCAAGTTTGGGCCGGAAGCGGATTGGTCGGGGCGCCGATGCCGAGAAGGTAGAGCCCGATGAGTTCGCTGTAGCTGTCCCAGCGGCTCTTCAGGAAGCCGCCCTCGGGCGTCCAACCGTGCCGAATCGTCGGACCGCCGTCGAGCGCCCAGAGCCAGTCGACCCTGCGGTAGATCGTATTCACGAGTTCGGTGATCGTCGGATCGCCGAGGTACTCGCGCGCGACCAGGGCTCCCTTCAGGAAGAGCGCCGTGTCGATGGTGGAGGACTCGCAGCGCCAAACCCTTCGGCCGGTGTGCGGATCGATGAAGTGATAGAACCAGCCGCGCTCTTCCTCGACGTGGTCGCGGACAAAGCGGAGGAGGGTGAGACTGCGGCTCAGGACTTCTTCGTGGGAAATCCAGCCGCGCGATTCGCCGATGCACCACGCCGTCAGGGCGAAGCCGCTCGCGGCGATGCTGGCCGGAGCCTTGCTTTGCCCGCCGTTCGCCGGCGCCCGGTCGCGGGTAAGTCCGCTCAACGGATCGGAATGCTCGACAAAATAGAGAAGCGCCCGGGATTCGAGTTCGTCGAGGAACGCTTCGTCCTGGCTGTAGGGTTGGATGGCCCGGGGCGACCAGTCGGTCGTCCGGCTGTAGCGTTGGACGTAGCTCGAAGAAACCACGCAGACGGTCAGCAAACCGATGATCAGGCGGGCAGCGAAGCGGCGGTGTCCGGAGGGAATGAATTTAGGGAGTTTTTCGAGTAGCCGCTCCATGTTTCCGAAGGTCACTTCAGTCATCGGCACAGGCGCAACGCCAATTAGGAACCGCTCCTGAATTTCTTTCAAAATGAGGGGAAAACCCCCTCGTACCGGGCAACCGATTGGTTGTAGTGCACCACGCACTACAGCCGTCCGAAGAATATAACGCAGAACGGCCGCGGATGTTTCAAATTCCCGAAAAAAAACGGCAAAAAACTCGTGAGCGTTTTTCAAGCACGCCGCGCCCGAGTCGGCCTCGCAGGCGGGCATGTCCGCAATGCGGCGAAACGGTCGCCAAATCCCTGACTTTATCCGCCTGCTTTCCCGCGCCCCTCTGTCGAAGCGGCTCCTCTGGAAACTAAACCGCCGCCCGACAGTGCGGGCGGCGATGTTTTAGTGGCGGGTCGAGCCCGCTTCCCTCAACTGAGGGTTTTCTTCGTCGGTTGTCCGGCGGAGCGGACGAACGTTGGGTAACTAACACCCCACTTATCGGCACGCTGTCGGAAGAATATCAGCGAAATTGAGGCGATTCCAAAAAAGCAGAAGAGCGAACTCCAACGAACGGGTTACGGCGCACTTCGCTCCACCTTCAGTTCCTCTTTGCGCACCTGCCCTCCGATTTCGCGCCGATTCGATATCGGTCCTTTTGCCGACCCGGACCTCCTCGCGCAGGCGAGTCTCTTTCTCAACGACCGGCTCCTCCCGCCTGAGGGGAATGAAAATATCCTCCTCCTGAAACGACGGACTCATGTCGCACGCGGAAACCTGGTCTGCGGGCACACGCTCGATGACGATCTCCTCGCGGCGCAGCTCGACGGGGGTGTTCACCGTCTCGGTTCGAACGACTTTCCGGAGGCGCACTCCGCCAGCCTCGATCCCCCGCTTTCCCACTTTCACCTGTTCCTCTTTCAGGCGAATCGTCCGTTCCTCGCCCCTTGCCTGCTGCCGCTCCATGTGTTCCTCGGCCATCGCGTTCCGCTCGCGGCGAGGCGTTTCTCGGATTCCGTAATACTCGCGGATCCGCCGTTCGTCCTCGTCGGCGATCTCGGCCTGCTCGTCGAAGGCGGGCGCATGGCGAATCTGGTCCTCGGTAAACGGCAGACGGATCGTCCTGCGGCGATCGTTCACCTCCGCCGTGTGCACGGGGACCACGTGGTTCTTGCCGAAGAGCCAGCCGGTCGTCACTCCCAGGAACTCGGGCTCGCCGGTCACGTCGGTCCAGAGGTTGTTGACCTTGCCCACCGAGGAACCCGTGGCGTCGGTCACCTCGTAGCCGAGCAGCCGCAGAAGATTCCCCGAAAGCCGGTTCCAGGCGGCGCGGGCCGCTTGGCGCGCCTCCTCCCAGGGAAGCGTCGCTCCTCCCTCGCCGCGTTCGTACGCGGCGCGAAACTCGGTTTCGTAGTCGTCGAACTCGCCGCCCTTTCGGCCGAAACGTCCGTAGCCCTCGTAGCCGACGCGGTAGGCATCGCGAAACGCCTCGTAGGTCCGGCCGGCCGCGAACCACTGCCGCTCGTGGTGCTCGCGCCAATACGCCTCCTCGGCGGTGGGATTCACCGCCTCGGCAAGTCCCTTGCCGGCAAATCCTCCCGCCAGCGCGCCCACGGCGATTCCTGCAACGGCCGCCGCCGGCCCGCCGGGGGCCCCGGCGGCCGCGCCGGCGGCTCCTCCCGCCGCCGCACCCAAGCCGGCCCCGACAGGATGGGAGCCAGGCGCGCCGCTGAGGGGATCTCGGTTGTCGGATTTCGTGTGAGGCGTGGTCTGGTCCATGGAGGTCTCCTTTGTTCTAGGGCGTGTTTGCAAAATGGGAAACGGAGCGCTGGGAGCGGAGCGAGCAGAGTGCAAGGCGGGAACAAGGGAGCTGGGCTTTCAGCCCTGCCCCTTGTTCACAACGCCGCACCGTGCTCGCTTCCGCCCCAGCCCTTCGGGTGGGAAAAGAATCGAGGCGGGCGGCGTTGTGCCGAAAAGCATGGGCCGCAGGCCCACCTCTTTTCGGCCCGCCTGGCCCCCCTCGATTCTTTCCTCCACGCTCTGCTTCCCATTTTGCAAACACGCCCTAGCTTGCGGGAGAGCGAGC
Source organism: Opitutaceae bacterium EW11 (assembly GCA_003054665.1). Lineage (GTDB taxonomy): Bacteria > Verrucomicrobiota > Verrucomicrobiia > Opitutales > Opitutaceae > EW11. The sequence continues at coordinate 211,339 of QAYY01000010.1, forward strand.
CGCTCCCCTTCGCGCACGAACGCCGACGACCCAACCGTCGCAGCGCTGTTCCGGGGCCGCCGCGATTCCGGCGCGACAGGCGCGTTTTGGGGAGCGCGCCCGATGCGTCGCGACGGAGACGCCCCGGAAGCCCGAACCGCCGTCGATCCGTCCGAGGAGGGCGTGTAGGGGCCGTGGCACTACGGGCCGGCAAGGCTGCGCGCTCCGAAGGCGCCCTTCACACCGGCCGGGGTCGGCGGTGGCGGAGCCGGGCCCAAAGAGTCCGGATTTTCGTTTCGCACCAATCCATGAAGCGGGCGACGCGAAGCGACTCGGACGCCAGCAGCCCGCCCGCCACGATGAAAAACACAAACGCCGGACCGGGGATGAAGACCAGCACCACGCCGATTCCCAAACAGACAATCGCGAGGCCGAGGCGGAGCACACGCCGCCAGCCGCTCTGCGCCCGGCTCGTTTTGCCTCGCCGGTAGCGGTCCTGAAAGCGACGGCCCGGTTCGCTTTGTTTCAACTCCGCCCAGCTGCGCTTGATGCTCCGGAACATCCGTTCTCAGAACAGCCCACGACAACCTGGTTCGCCAGCCAGAACCCGGGGCTGAAGCGAGCCGCTACGCCCGACGTGGTTCCGGGCCGTCGCGAAGCAGCGGAAAAAAAAGCCGGGGCAGGCACCCGAGCGGCGCGCTGCCCCGGCCTCGAAAAGAAACGCTCAGACGTACGAGGTGTACACCGGGTCGAACATCCTCGAACGGACATCGGCTTCGATGTCGGCGGGCTTTGCACGCGCAGTGAGGCCCTCGCTCCAGGCGAGCTGCGCGACGGCGACGGCGATCTTGGCCGAGACGTCGCGAATGCGCGTCAGGCTCGGGAAGACGCGGCCGATCTCGATATCCTGAGGAGTCACACAATCGGCCAGCGTCCGCGCCGCAGCGAGGAACATGCCGTCGGTCACGCGGTTGGCCTGGCTGACGAGCGCTCCCAGGCCGACGCCCGGGAAAATGTACACGTTGTTGCCCTGGCCGGTCTCGTACCGGCGGCCGTTCCATTGCACCGGGGGGAACGGGCTGCCGCTGGCGAAGATGCACTTCCCATCGGTCCAGTGAAACGCCTCCTCGGCGGTGCACTCGGACTTCGACGTGGGATTCGACAGCGCGAAGACGATCGGACGCTCCTCGAGTTTTGCGAACGAGCGGAGCACCTTCTCGTCGAACGCGCGTCCCGTGCCGGCGACGCCGATGATCGCGGTGGGTTTGACGGCCTCGAGAGCGGAAGCGAAATCCCGATGGAACGGAAAATCGTGCGCGTAAGGCTGCTTGTGGGTCGGCAGCGGATCGCCGCGGCCTTTCACCAGCAGGCCTTTCGAGTCGACGAACCAGCAGCGCTCGCGCGCCTGCTGCTCGGTCAACCCCTCCGCCCTGGCGGCGGAAACAAAGAGATCCGCGATGCCGGTGCCGGCTTCGCCCGCACCGAAGAACAGGATCTTCTGCGAGGACAGCTTACGCCCGACAACCTTCGAGGCCGAGATCAGTCCGGCCAGCGCCACGGCAGCGGTGCCCTGGATGTCGTCGTTGAAGCAGCAAAGGCGGTCGCGGTATTTCCGGAGCAGCTGGAAGGCGTTGTGATTCCCGAAGTCTTCGAACTGCAGCAGCGCTCCGGGGAAGACGTCCTCCACGGCCGAAACGAACTCCTCCATCAACTCCTCGTATTGCGGACCGCGAACGCGGCGACGGGGCATGCCGATGTAGAGAGGGTCGTCGGTGAGATTCGAATTGTCCGACCCCACATCGATGCAGATCGGGAGGCAGTAATACGGGTGAACGCCGGCGCAGGCCGAATAGAGCGACAGCTTGCCGACAGGAATGCCCATGCCGAGGGCTCCGAGATCGCCGAGTCCCAGAATGCGCTCGCCGTCCGTCACCACGATGAGGCGGGCCTGCATCGGCCAATGGCGGAGGATTTCACGGACGCGGCCCCGGTCCTCGAGCGAAAGGAAAAGACCGCGAGGGCGCCGATAGATCGCGCCGTACTCGAGACACGCCTGACCGACCGTCGGCGTGTAGATGAGCGGCATCAATTCCTCCAGATGATCGACGAGCAGGCGGTAAAACAGCGTCTCGTTTCGGTTCTGGAGCGTCGTGAGGAAAATGTACTTCTCCAGCGGATCAGTCTTCCGACGCAGGTTACCGATCACGCGCTTGACCTGAGTCTCGAGATCGAAAACCCGCGGAGGCAACAAGCCGCGAAGCCCAAGCGCATCACGCTCCTGGTCCGTAAACGCGGTCCCCTTGTTAAGGAGAGGATTGGAGAGAAGCGCCGAACCGCGCAGAAAGTGCGCGCCGCCTGACGCCTGGATGGGGAGGGTAGCTAGGCTGCTCATAAGTAGAACGGCCACCGGCGAGCGACAGGTCCGCAGGGCGACCGACGGGCCCAGATGCAATGCGCAACGGCGCCCGCTGTTAACACGAATACCAGCATCGCCGGACTTATAAGGCCCGCGGCGGCATGGATTAGGCCATGCGGAGTACCGCAGTCCGCTTGTGTCAAGAGGACGAAGAAGATCCGTTAATGCTCATTCAGCAATGGACGCCGGCTTTCCTTCGGGACGCCATTAGAACGAAAGGCGTATCCGCTGCAGCACGCCGCAGCCGGGCGAATCGGGTCGGCGCTTGGCCCTGCAGCGCCCCTGAAACGAAGCGGCACGCTGTGAGCGCCTCCGGGTTGCACCGCCGGTGCGGTTCCGGCAGGATGGACCGAATGTCGATTCGCACTCGCGACCCGAAATCCGGAGGGATGCACCTCGCACCGTTGCTGGCCGCGCTGTCCGCCGTGGGACCTCTCTCGGTCGACACGTACCTGCCGTCGATGACCGAGATCGGACGCGCGCTGAACGCCTCGCCCGTCACCGTGCAGCAGACGCTGACCGCGTACATGCTGCCCTTCGCGGTGATGACGCTTTGGCACGGAGCGATCAGCGATTCGCTGGGCCGGCGGCGCGTGATTCTCTGGGGAACAGGCCTGTATGTCCTCGCTTCGCTCGGCTGCGTCTTCGTCCGCAGCATCGAGATGCTGATGGTGTTTCGCGCGCTGCAGGGCATGACCGCCGGCGCCGGCATGGTCGTGGGCCGCGCCGTCGTGCGCGACCTTCACGACGGTCCCGAAGCGCAGCGGTTGATGTCGCAGGTGACGCTTGTATTCGCACTCGCGCCGGCCATTGCTCCGATCCTCGGCGGCTGGCTGCAGGTCTCGTTGGGTTGGCGGTCGGTGTTCGTTTTCCTGCTGCTCTTCGGATCGCTCGCGTGGCTGCTGTGCCGGGTTTACCTCCCGGAAACGCTCGCACCCGAGAAGCGGCAGGCCCTGCATGCCGGGTATTTGGCGCGGTCGTACACCGAGGTGCTCACGCGTCCGGCCTTCGTCGCCGCATGTGTGGCGATGACGCTGAACTTCGCCGGGATCTTCTTCTACATCGTCTCCGCGCCGGTCTATGTGATGCAGCATCTCCATCTGCCTGCCACGCAGTTCGCGTGGCTATTCGGGCCGATCACGCTGGGCATGGCCGCCGGCGCATGGGCATCGAGCCGCTCCGCCGGCCGGGTCTCGGCCGGCACGCTGATCCGGACTGGCTACGCCGTGATGGTCGCGATGACGCTCGTGAATCTGCTGCTGAGCCGGTGGACGAAGCCCGGAATCCCGTGGAGCGTCGCCCCGCTGCTGGTCTACTCCTTCGGCATGTCGCTGATCTTTCCGACGCTGACGATTTCAGCGCTCGATCTTTTTCCGACCCAACGCGGGCTGGCGGCGTCCTGCCAGAGTTTCGTCCAGACCGCCGGAGCGGCCTTGATCGCCATGATCGCTCCCGCGGTCTGGGACAGCGTCGGCGCGTTGTCCTACGCCCAACTTGCCTGCATCGCGACGGGAGGCTCCTGCTGCGCGCTGCATTTCGCCCTGCGCAACAAGGGCGGCTCGGAAGACCCGGGGCGCCCCCTCGCCCAGCCCGCGGCGGCATCCGAGTAGTCTTGCCCCGAACATCGCCCGCAGCCCAGGCCGCTGCGGGACACCGCTCATCGGCGCGAGCGACGCAGCGGACGTCTGCGTTTTTCTCGGCGCAGGCAGTGTAACTTTTCGAGAGGCTCGCGGGTTTTCTTCGCATGCCCTCTCTGGATTCGCTGTATCGGGATACCTTGCAGGCGCTTCGTGCGCTGCGGCGGGAAAAGACGTTTTCGCTCACGGTCGTGGTCACGATTGGCCTCTGCCTCGGCGCCAATCTGGCGATCTTCGCGATTGTCAACGGCGTGCTCCTGAAGCCGCTCCCATTTTCGGACCCGCAGCAGTTGGTCACCGTCTATAACCAATACCCGAAAGCGGGCGTGCCCCACGCCGGCACGTCGGTCCCGCAATATCTCGAGCGACGCGAAAAGGTGCAGGCTTTCGCCGAGGCCGCCGCTATCCGCAGTTACGGCACGACCATCGGCGAGGCCGGTTCTCCGGAGCGGATCGCGGCGTCGTTCGTGACACCATCGTTCTTTCGCGTGCTCCGCGCGGCGCCGTCGCTCGGCCGCACGTTTGCCGACGAAGAGGGATTCTACGGCAAACATCAGGTGATCATTCTGAGCGATGGCCTCTGGCGGCAACGGTTCGGCGCCGACCCTGCCGTGGTGGGCAAGACCCTCCGTGTCGATCTCGCTCCGTACACGATCATCGGAGTCATGCCGCGCGGCTTCCAATATCTGGACGATCGGCCGCAGGCGTGGATCCCGCTGTGTTTCTCGGACGACGACCGGAAGGCCGACAATCGGCACAACAACAACATGTCGATGATCGCGCGTCTCAAGCCCGGCGCAGGCATGGCCGAGGCGCTGAGCCAGATCCAAAACCTCAATCAGCGAGGGGAGGAGAACGATCCACTGGCCAAGATGGTCGCCGACGCGGGTTTCAGCACCACCGTTCGCGATCTGCACGAAGACTACGTTGCTCAGCTCCGCCCCACCCTGCTGCTTCTCCAAGCCGGTGTGTTTGTGCTGCTGCTCATCGGCGCGGTCAACGTCGCCAACCTCCTGCTCGTCCGGGCGAGCGCCCGGTTGAAGGACTATTCGATTCGCCAAGCTCTCGGCGCCAGCCGCCGCCAGCTCGCCCGGCATCTGCTGGTGGAGATCGTTCTGCTCTGCCTCGTGGGCGCGGCCGCCGGGCTGGGCTTCGGCTACGGAATGCTCCGCGCCGTCGCGCTTCTCGGGGCCGCCCAGCTTCCAGGCGGCATGGTGCCGGAGCTGGACTTCACCGTCTGCGCCATCGCCGTGGCCGCCGCGCTGCTCGTCGGCATCTCGTTGGGATCGCTCATCGTCTGGCACACGTTGCGCGCCAATCTCGCATCCATGCTCTCCGTCGAAGCCCGCGGCGGCACGACGAGCCGGAGCGTGCACCGCGTGCGGCACACCCTGATCGGCGCGCAGATCGCGCTGGCCTTCGTGCTCCTGACCGGCACCGGCCTTCTCGGGCTGAGTTTCCGGAAGCTGAGCACGATGAACCCCGGCTTCCGGCCGGACCACGTGCTCACAAGCCAGGTCGCGCTGCCGTGGGGCAACTACAAGGAGCTGTCGCAGCGAACCGCGTTCACAGCGCGATTGTTGACCGAGCTGCGCGCAGCGCCGGGCGTCAGCTACGCCGCGGTCACCGGAAGCCTGCCGTTCACCTCGAACAACAATAACAACGCCACCGTGGTGGAGGGCCACACGCCGGCTCCCGGCGACTCCGTGCGGGCTCACTTCATGATTGGGATCGACGGCGATTATTTCCCGGCAATGGGCATTCCGCTTCGCGAGGGCCGCTTCCTTTCGGAAGACGACGGCAAGAAGGACGCCGCCAAGGTCTGCGTCGTCGACGAGGCCGTGGCGAAACGCTACTGGCCCAACGGCAGCGCGCTCGGACATCGCCTCGCCCCAGTGAATCCTGAAAACCAGATTTACTACACCATCGTCGGCGTGGTTGGCACCTGTAAGCAGAACGATCTCGCCGCGAGCGAGGACGCCGGCGCCGTCTACTTCCCCTACTCCGAGCAGCCGAGCTTCTCGATTTCGATGGTCGTCCGCACGGTGCAGAGTCCGGAATCGGTGGCCTCACAGCTTCGTTCCATCGTGCTCCGGATCGATCCCGAGCTTCCGCTCTCCGACACGCGGGCGATGACCGAACGCCTCGACGCGAGTCTCGACGGGCGCCGCACGCCGCTCCTGCTGGCCGCGATCTTCGCCGGCGTGGCGTTGGTTCTGGCGTCGGTGGGAATCTACGGGGTGCTGGCCTACGCGGTCACGCAACGCCGCCGCGAAATCGGCATCCGGATGGCCGTGGGCGCCATTCCCCAGCAGATCCGTGCGCAATTCCTCGGACTCGGAGGACGGCTCCTGGCTGCGGGCCTCGCGGTCGGCTGCATCGGCGCGTATTTCGCCGCGCGAGCCATGCATTCGCTGCTCTTCGGAGTCACGGCCGGCAACACGCTCGTCTACGCCTCCGCCGCGCTTCTCCTTTCCGTCGTCGCTCTCGCGGCCTGCTGGCTGCCATCGCACCGCGCCGCCTCCGTGCCTCCGCTCGAGGCGTTGCGCGACGCGTAAACCGAATCCGGCCGTGCGCGCCATCGTGCGGCGCGTTCGATCTCGAAACGAAACGCCACGCCTCCGGGGGGAGGCGTGGCGTCTTTGTAGTCAGCGACCGGTTACGCACCGGCCGCGCGAAATGGTCTCCGGGCGATTGCGCCGCCCGAGACCGAATCAGAACACGCTCGAATTCTCGAGAATGAACGGAACCAGCTCGTTCACGTTGCCGAAGCACAGAGCCGAAAACGTGTCGGCGGCTCCATAGTAGATGGCCACGCGGCCCGTGGCGGAATCGCAGAGGATGCCAACGGGGAAACAGACTCCGGGAACCAGGCCCTGCAGCTCGTACGGCGCCTCGGGCGTGAGCAGCGCCTGGTTGAGGCGAGCCTTCACTTTCCACGGCTGGTCGCGATCCAGCAGCGCGGCGCCGATGGAATAGGAGAAGCCGTTGCAGGTGCTCGCCACGCCGTGATAAATGAGGAGCCAGCCGTGCTCGGTCTCGATCGGCGAAGGCCCCGCGCCAATCTTGACGCCCTGCCACCACTGCCCGCCCCGGCTCATGATGTGACGGTGTTTGCCCCAGTACTCCATATCCGGGCTGTCGCTGTAGAAGACGTCGCCGAAGGGCGTGTGGCCTGTGTCGCTCGGGCGGCTGAGCATAGCGAACTTGCCGTTGATCTTCCGGGGGAAAAGCACGCCGTTGCGATTGTACGGGAGGAAGGCGTTTTCCAGCTGCTCGAAAGTGACAAAGTCCTTCGTGCGTGCGACGCCGATCGTGGGACCGTGGTATCCATTGCACCACGTCACGTAATAGGTGTCCTCGATCAGGGTGACGCGCGGATCGTACCCGTACTCGTGGCGCTTCACCTCGGGATCGTCGCACTGGAAGTCGATCGGCTTGGGTTCGAACGTCCACTTCAACCCGTCCGGGCTGCGGCCGACGTGCAGGTGCGGCATGCGATCCATGCCCTCCGTACGGAACACGCCGATGAACTGCCCCTTGAACGGGACTACCGCGCTGTTGTAGATGCCGGTGACCCTCGGCAGGGGGCGGCGGCCGATCACGGGATTGGCGCTGTAACGCCAGAGAAGGTCCGGGCAGTCCGCGGGACGATCCTGCCAGGGAATATTCGGCAATGCCGGAGAGAAGATTTTGATGCTCATCGGAAGGGAGGGGCTGGTTTGCGGGCCTGACGGGGGAACGCGCAGGGCCTGCGAGAAGCGCGCATAGTAACAAAACCTGGATGAGTCAGGGATGAGTTTGGACGGTCCGTTGGTGAGATTCTTTACCCCGGCTTTTGCCCGCCATTCACCCGCAATCGCGAACAGCATCGTCCCCCTGGGACCAGCACGGGATCTCGCCCCGCAAGTGGAATGCCCTGCCTTCATTGATGCCCTGCACAGGGCAAGGCAACCGCGATCGGCATTTTCCGTCGCCTGCTTCTATCTGCGGGCGATCACCTTGGGAGATTCACCGCGATATCGTTGCCGAGCGCCGCTGCGGCGTCGCCGAGCTTGGCGGCGAGCTGCGCGAAATCGGTGCCGTTCCATTCCGCGGCGGCCGGTTTGAAGTCACGGCGAACGACGATCTGCCCGTTCTGCCGCAGGTCGGCGATTTCGTACACAGCCTCAAATTGAGCCGTATTCCCCTTTGCCGGGTCCGACGCGCCTTCGCAGCGAAGCACACGCACGGTGACATCGAGATCGCGACGCACGTCGGGCGAAAACGGAGGCGTTTCGGCGGTCGCGATGCCGCCGGCGGCGAGAAGCCTTTCCCGGACGGCGTGCAGGACCGCTGCCTCCAGCGGTTCGGCCCAGCGGGCATAGTCTTCGTAACGAATCTCGTTCACCCCGCTCCGGACCACCATCGTCCGATTGTTGCTCAGATACGGGGGCAGCTGAATCGAGTGCACCCCGATGCGCAGGGCGCCCACGGCAGCCGTCGCCGGTTCGGGAGGCTTCGCCGTCCCCTGCAGCAGATAAAACCGCGTGGGATCGGCCGTCGGCGCCGGCAGGACGGAACAGCCGGCGAGCAGGAGCGCAGCCAGGAGTCCGGGGGCGCGGAACGCACAAAGCGCCTTCGACGCGGGAGAGAGGAACGTAGTCGTTTTCATGTTACACCCCTGGATCAGCGCGGCGGCTTCTTGCCGGTCAGCAGCGCATTCGGGTTTCGCTCGAGAAAATCAGCCAGACGCTGGACGGAGGCCGCCGCCTCACCGAGTTGCGAGAGAGCGCGCGTCGCCTCCGTGCCGAGTCCGCTCTGGGCCGCGAGGAAGCTCCGCGCGGCGTCCGCGGCCTGATTGAAACTCTTCAGCGAGCGCCTCGCCTCCTCGAGGGTGGCGGCCAGCTCCTTGCCCGAAGGCTCCACCTGCGAATCGATCCGGGCCAGCGTGCGAGTCAGCTGGTCGATCGCGTTGTTCAGGTTCGCCATCGTCTGCTTGATCTCCGGCGCGGTCGCCAGGGCGGTGACCGACTGCCCGGCCTTCACCCATTCGGCGTTGAGCTGGGCGAGATTGAGGCCGTTGACCTGCTTCCGTGTGTCCTGAAGCAGCCCCCGAACCTCCACCGCGAGGCCTGCGAAATCGATCCGCCGCACGTCGGCGAGGATCTCGGAGACGCTAGCCTGGAACTCGGAGATTGCGGACGGCACCGCCGGCACCACGACGTAGCGTGGATCGGACGTCGGCGTCCCGGTGTTTGGATACGCAGCGGGGTCGAAGAAATCGAGTTCGACGAACAACATGCCGGTCGCGAGGCCCAGCACGCCGAGCCGGGCGCGCAGCCCGCGCTCGATCAGCTTCTGGAGTTCGTCGTGATCCGCGACCTCGAGCAGGTCGCCCCGCTCGTTGAGAATGACATTGCGGCCCAGCTCGCACACCACCGCGACCATCGACTGGTTGGTCTTGTCGTTGTACCGCACGTTCAGACTCACCACGCGGCCGACGCGCACGCCGCGCAGCTTCACCGGCGAGCCGAGATCCAGTCCGTGAATCGACTCGTCGAAATAGACGATGAAGCGCTCCGGCTTGTGGAAGAAGTGCACCCCTCCGAACGACAGCAGCGCCACCAGCACCAGCAGGAGGGCGCCGAGCACAAACAAACCAACGAGGGTGGGACTGACCTTGGTTTTCACGGCAGCGGGAGGAAAGGCATGGAAGTGACTCGCGGAACGCCTGGATTGACAACGAAAAGATCAGCCGGCCGCTGCCGGCTCGCGGCGTCGGAGAAATTCCTGCACCCGCGGATCCGGACTGCGCGCCGCCAGTTCGCGGGGCGCGCCCTCGGCGATGATGCCCTTGGCCTCGCGTTCGAGAAGGATCACGCGATCCGCTATGCCGAAGATGCTGTCGAGCTCGTGGGAAACGATGACCATCGTCGTCCCCAGCGTCTGCCGAATCTCGAGCACGAGTTCGTCGAGCTTGCGCGAGGTCACCGGATCCAGGCCGGCCGAGGGTTCGTCGAAAAACACGATCGAGGGATCCAGCGCGAGCGCACGAGCCAGGCCGGCCCGCTTTTTCATCCCGCCGCTGATCTCCGAGGGATAGAAATCCTCGTATCCGCTCAGGCCCACCTGGGCCAGTTTCAGGGCGACGAGTTCGTTGCGCTCCTTTTTCGAGAGGCGGGTGTACTCTTCCAGCGGGAGAGCCACGTTTTCCCGGAGCGTCAGCGAACTCCAGAGCGCAGCACTCTGGTAAAGAACTCCGAAATTCTTCAGCACCTGCTTGCGGCGCACCGGATCGGCGTCGGTGAACGAGTCGCCGAAATAACACACCCGGCCCGCCATCGGACGATAGAGGCCGATCATGTGCTTGAGCAGCGTGCTTTTTCCGCAGCCGCTTCCGCCGATGATGAAAAACAGCTCTCCCGGCTTCACCGAAAAGGTGACGGATTCCAGGACGACACGGCCGTCGTAGCCGCACTTCAGGCCGGTCACTTCGATCGCGGGGTTGTTGGAGGGCGCGGAATTCACAGTCCGAGAATGTTGAATACCACGGCGTAGATGGAGTCCGCGACAATGATGAGCAGGATCGCCGTCACCACGGCCGACGTCGCCGCCCGGCCCACCCCCGCCGCGCTCCGGTCCGCCTGCAGCCCGCGAAGGCAGCCGCAGAGGCCGACAATCAGTCCGAAGCTCGCGGCTTTGATCAACCCGGTGGATACGTCGGACAGGTCCACGATGGTCAGCATCTCCACCCAGTACGCCGAGGGCGGAATCTGGAGCACGGTCTGGCCGATCACCATGCCCCCCACGATGCCCAGACAGTTCGAATACATCGCCAGCAGCGGCATCATCAGCGCCAGGGCGACGATCCGCGGCATGACGAGAAAATCCACCGGAGAAAACCCGAGCGTTTCCAACGCGTCCACCTCCTCGTTCGCCCGCATGTTGCCGATCTGCGCGGCGAACGCCGCTCCGGTGCGGCCCGCGAGCACGACGGCCGTCATCATCGCTCCCATCTCGCGCACCATCGAAAGGCCCACCAGGTCCGCCACGTAGATGTCGCCCCCGTATTGCCGCAGGATGATCGCCCCCGTGTAGGCGAGGGTCACACCAACGAGAAAGCTGATCAGGCCCACGATCGGCAGCGCCATCGCGCCGCACTGCTGCATTTCGAAAAGGCAGTCGCGCCACCGGAACCGCCGCGGAAACTTCAGCAGGTGCAGCGCGCTGATCGTGATTTCGCCGACAAAACGTGAGATCTCGCCGACCGCGCGCCAGACGGCGACAGTCGCGATCCCGACAGCCTGCACGAAACCGGTGCGCCGATCGACCGCCGTTTCCTTCACTTCGGCCGTCGCCAGTTGCTGGAGCAGCGAACGCAAGCTCTCGGGCAGTTCGCTCGTATCCAGCGGCACCGACGCCGCGCGGCACCAACGCGCGGCGTCGAAGAGGAACAGCAGGAGCGCACTGTCCCAGCGCTCCAAGTCCTTGAGCACCACCTTGACCGACTTCGGTTTCTCCGACCCCAGCAGCTCGCGCCACGAAGGATGCGGCTCCGTCACGCGCCACCGGCCGCCGATCTGCACGACCACGCCGTCGCCCGCTTTGAGCGCTTGGGCTTGGGGAGCTATAACATCGGGCTCAGCAGGCATTAGGATGCTTGTACTCGTGCCTGCGCGGGCGAAAACCGCAAATTTATCCGTGCGTTCCCCCGCGGAGACGCGGCAGGTTGGAGCTGTGACTCGCTTCCGCACCGCCCTCTTCGATCTCGATGGAACGCTGCTCGACCACTTCGCCGCAATCCACCGGACGCACACGCAAACCCTGGCGCATTTCGGCCTGCCTGCGCCGAGCATGGAAGCCGTGCATCGCGCCGTCGGCGGCGGCCTCGAGACCGCGGTGCGACGGCTTTTCGGTCCGGGCAAGGAGGCTCTGGCCGACCAGGCCATCCCCGTTTACCGCTCCCTGTGGCCGAACAATTTGTTCTACGAGGTGAAGCTTCTCCCCGGCGCACGAGAGTTGCTTGAACAGCTGAAGGCGAACGGAATCCAGCGCGCGGTCTTCACCAACAAACACGGCCCGTCCGCCCGCGCCGTGATGGGGTACCTGAAAGTCGCCGACCTCCTCGACGGCATCTTCGGAGCCTTCGACACCCCCTGGCTGAAACCCGACGTACGTTTCGCCGAATACGTGCTCAAAGCGCTCGACGCCAAGCCGGCCACGACCTGCCTCGTCGGCGACTCGACCTACGACGTCGAAGCTGCCCGCACCGCGCGACTGACCTCCTTCTGCGTCACCACCGGCACGCACGCGGCCGAGGAACTCCAGAAAGCCGGAGCCACCGCCGTGTATCCGGATCTCCAGACATTGGGCAAAGCGGAGTTGGTTTAGCCGGCGCGCGGACGCGCGCCGGAGAAGTTGGAAGTTGGAAATTGGGAGTTCGTTTTCGGATCCTCCGAATACGGCGCCCGGACAACCCACCCGTCCCCGCGATGCCGGGCGTTGCCTCGCCCGCAAAAAGCAGCTAGCCGCCGTCACCAACTTCCAACTTCCAACTTCCAACTTCCAACTTCCAACTTCCAACTTCCAACTTCCAACTTCCAACTTCCAACTTCCAACTTCCAACTTCCAACTTCCAACTTCCAACTACTAGCCACCAACTTCCCCGCTGCCGCGCTCCGCGGCAGCGGCCGAATCCTTCTTCGCCGCGACGTCCAGCGCTCGATCCACTTCGGAGCCGAGGGCGTGAAGGGACATGTAGATGTCTCGAACGAAGGTGCCCATCGCTGTCAGCAGAAAGCTGATACTGGCGATGAAGAGTCCGAGGATCACCGGCGCCAGTTCTAGCCGGACAAGCGCGCTGACGAAGATCACGACCACCAAGGTCCCCGAGAAAAACACGCTGAGCGTCGCCATCGTCATGGCGAAGCGCATCAGCTTCGCGCGGCGAAACATCACCTTCACCTGAGAAGCGATGTGCGCCCGTTCGGCGGAGTCCTTCTCCTGGCGGAGAGAGCCGGACAGCACCCGCGCCCGATCCACGATGCGCCCCATCCGGTGGGTCATCGAGAGCAGCACGGCGCCAATGCCCGACATCAGGATCACGGGTGTGATGGCGAGTTGGATGATCGGCAAAACGTCTTCGCGGCTGGGAAGGGTCATCGCGCCGGGAGTCGTAAACGCCGTCGCGAGCAGGCGCAATCCGGCAGGTGAAGGCGCCCCGCCCAGGAGGGTTGCCCTCTCCCGCGATTTCTCCCTTTCTCCTCCCGTGGCCACACCCTCGTCTTCCTCCGCCGAATCCCTCACGGGCGTGCTCGAGCGGATCATCTTCCTGAACGAGGAAAACCACTACACGATCGCGGAGTTCCGGCCGGAAACCGGCAAGGAGAAGATCACCATCGTCGGGCCGCTTCCGGGGGCGCAATGCGGCGAGACGCTCCACCTCCAGGGCACCTGGACCAAACACGCGCAGCACGGCGACCAGTTCAAAGTCGAGTCGTTCAAGGCCGAGCTTCCGTCCGGCGTGTATGGCATCCGCAAATACCTTGGCAGCGGCCTCGTTCCGGGCATCGGCAAGGTCTACGCCAACAAAATCGTCGACGCCTTCGGGACGGATACGTTTCGCATCCTGAGCGAGGAGTCGGCGCGGCTGCGTTCCGTGCCGGGCATCGGCAAAGTCCGCGCGGCCGCGATCAAGAAGGCGTGGGACGACCAACGGGCGCTCCGGGAAATCCACATCTTCCTCCAGACCTACGGCGTCACGACCTCGCAGTGCGTGAAACTCGTCCAGCGCTACGGTGGGGACGCCAAGAAGATCCTCATCAACGAGCCGTACCGGGTAGCCCGGGAGATCGACGGCATCGGTTTCAAGACGGCGGACAAGATCGCGATCAATCTCGGCTACGCCAACGACGCGGCGCCCCGCCTCGACGCCGGCGTCTTGTTCGCCATGGAGTCGCTCCAGGAAGAAGGCCACACGGCGATCCCGGAAGGCGATCTGGTCGACTACGCGACGGCCATGCTGGAGACTCTTTCGGAACGCGTTTCCGCACGTATCCAGGCGCTGGTCGAGTCCCACCAGCTGGTCCGGCAGATGGCCGAACTCGCGCAGTCGAGCACCGGCGTGCCACAGACGGTCGCGGGATCGTTGATCCAACTACCGGTCAACGATCGCGCCGAACAGCGCATCGCCGATGCCTTGATCCGGCTCCAACGAGTCGCGAGCGGGCTGCCTCCCATCAAGCTCGACGCCGCGGTCGCGTGGGCGGAGCAAAAGGCCGGCTTCACCTTCGCCGATCACCAGCGCGAAGGGGTGCAACGGGCTCTCGCGAACAAAGTTTCCATTCTCACCGGAGGCCCGGGCACCGGAAAAACTTCCTGTCTTCGCGCATTGGTCGAGATTCTGAAAGCCAAGAAGGTGCGCGTGCACCTGGCCGCGCCGACGGGCCGAGCCGCGCAGCGTTTGGCCGAGAGCACCGGCGGCTTCGCGTCCACGATTCACCGGCTGCTGCGATACGATCCGGCCAAAGGCGGTTTCACGGCCAACGACTCGCATCCGCTCGCGACCGATTTCCTCGTGGTGGACGAGGCGTCGATGCTCGACAGCCGTCTGGCGGCGGCCCTGTTCCAAGCCGTCCCGTCTCGGGCTCACCTGTTGCTCGTCGGCGACACCGATCAGCTGCCGTCCGTCGGCGCGGGAAATGTCCTGAAAGACCTCATCGCGACCGAACGCGTGTCCGTCACCCGGCTCAACGTCATCTTCCGCCAGCAGGGCCAAAGCCAGATCGTCACCACCGCCCACGCCATCAATGCGGGCGATCCGTCGCTCCCGCCGGCCGCGGGCGAACTGACCGGCATCCCGCCGCGCAACGATCTCACCTTCGTCGTCGCCAACTCGGCGGAGGACTGCCTCGCCAAGACGCTCGCGCTCTGCACGGAGTATGTTCCGCGGCACTACACGTGGTTCAATCCGGTGCGGGACGTGCAGGTGCTTGCACCGATGCACAAGGGCGCCGCAGGCGTCGGCAACTTGAATGCGCAGCTCCAGTCGGCGCTCAACCCGCACGCCCGCGGCCTGCGGATGGGCGCGGTGGAATTCCGGCCGGGCGACAAGGTCATCCAGCTCCGAAACAACTACGACAAGAACCTCTTCAACGGCGATATCGGCACCGTCACGTCGGTCCAGCCGGAGGACGGCACGCTGGAGGCGAACTTCGACGGCGACGTCCACCAGTTCGAACGCGGCGACCTGGGTGACATGGCCCTCGCCTACGCCATCAGCATCCACAAATCGCAGGGAAGCGAATACCCGGTCGTGATCATTCCCCTGCTGAAGGCGCATTTCATGATGCTGCAGCGCAATCTGCTATACACCGGCATCACCCGCGGGAAGAGAAAGGTGTTCATCGTCGGCGAGCCGGCGGCCTACGCCATGGCCGTCCGGAACAGCGAATCGAAACAGCGGACAACGCATCTCCGCGAAAAAATCGCCCTGCTTTCATCTTCCTCCTCCTCCACCCCGTGGCCTCACTCCACCACATCTATCGAGTCCTCCGCACCCGTTGGATCCTCCGCCAAGCCGGAATCGTCGGCGGCGAGAACGCGCGTTTCCTCACCCGTCTCGCGCCGCGGATCGAAAACCTCGGGCAAATCGTCGTAGGCGACGGACTGCGGATCGACTGCTTTTCCGCGCCGGCCCGGATCCACTGCGATCCGGGAGCCGTGATCGAGTTCGGCTCGGGCGTGTATGTGAATTCCGGAGCGCTCCTCTTTGCACGAAAATCCATCAAGGTCGGCGATCACACGCGTTTCGCGGAGGAGTGTTATGTGTGCGACACCCACTTCCACGCCCTCGCCCCGGGAGAGCCGGCCAAGACCGCACCCATCGTCATCGGCCGGAACGTCTGGATCGGCCGCAGAGCCACGCTACTTCCCGGCATAACGATTGGGAACCACTCCGTGATCGGCGTGGGTTCGATCGTCTCCCGAGATATCCCTCCACGATCCGTCGCCGCCGGTACCCCGGCCCGCGTCCTCCGCACGTTCGAATGTCCGGACGACTGGATCCGCGAGTGAAGTCCGCTCGGGCGGTCTCCAGCACAGTCCCGCGCTTTTTCGCCGCGACGCCGCGGCGGGTGTTGCGCAGGAGAGCGTTCACCGTCACCTCGAACGTGTTCGCGCCGGGCATCCCGCCTGGCTCCAAACCATCTGCATGAGCGCTCCCATCGTCATTGGCACGGTTCTGTTCGACGGTTTCGAACTCCTCGACGTCTACGGCCCTCTCGAAATGTTCGGACTGCTCGAGGACAAGGCCCGCCTCGTCATGCTCGCCGAGAATCCCGGCCCGGTTCGCAGTTTCCAGGGGCCTCAGAGCTTCGCGGACAACGCCATGAAGGACGCCCAAGACCTCGACGTTGTGCTCGTTCCCGGCGGTTTCGGCACCCGCCGCGAGATGAAAAATCCGGCGTTTCTGCAGACCCTGGCGGCCGTGTCGGCAAGAAGCCGATACACGGCGAGCGTCTGCACGGGCTCGCTCCTGCTCGCCCACGCAGGCCTGCTCGACGGTCGAAAGGCCACTTCGAACAAGCGGGTGTTCAATTTCGTGAAGGCTTCCCGGCCCGCGGTTCACTGGATCCCTGAAGCGCGCTGGGTGGAAGACGGCCCCGTGTTCACCGCCAGCGGCGTGTCGGCGGGCATGGACATGGCCCTGGCGCTCATTGCCAAGCTGTTCGACCGCCAGGCCGCGCTCGATGTCGCCGCTCGCGCCGAGTACGAGTGGCACGAGGACAGCCACTGGGATCCGTTCGCGAAACTCAACGGCTTGATCTGACCACCCGGCTCCCCGGGCTGCCGCGCTATTTTGGCACCAAGAGCCACCCGACAGCACCTGCCGCTGTACCAGCGCCTCGAGCGATTCGTGACGTCGCTTGCCCGCCGACGCGCGCTCGGCATGCTGCAGCAACCCAACTGACGCCATGCCCGCGCGCGACGACTACATTCTCCGGTTCATCAATCTCCTTCGAGAGGCGCTGGCCGAGGCGCTTCGTCTTCGCACCGCAGGGAATTACGAACAGGCCCTGCTCACCCTGATGATCGCGCAGGAGAAGCTGTTTGCCCGGCCCGCACCGGAATTCCTGGGTCGCCCGCTCGACGAGCAGCTCCGGATGCTGACCATCGGCGAATCCGACGAAAATGCCCGCACCAAAGTCCTCGGCTACGCCTCGCTCCTCCGTGAAGCCGGATTGGTCTACGAAAAACGCGACCGGCGCGACCTGGCGGAAAGCGCGTTCCAACTTGCATTGCACGTCACCCTGCTCTCCGCGGCGTCGGCCACCGGGCCGACCCGGGACGAGACTCTCGAGCAGGCCCGCGAACTGCTCGCCCGCGTACCGGCCGATCAACTACACGAGCCGGTCAAGGAACTGCTGAAAGCCGTCGGCGCCTCCTGAGCGACGGATTCGGTCGGGCGCGCCCGGCGTGCTCGGTTCCACACCCCTGAGATCGGCCTGCCCCCGCCGCTCACGTCCGCTACCGCGGGCAAAGAGCTGCCCGGCTTGCATCGACTTCACCACTGCACCCGCACGCCCGCCGTCGCAAATCGCGGAGTGCCGACGATCACCACCATCGCCGCGCTGCGCCCCGTCTCGATCCGCTCGTTGAAGAGATTCTCTGCCGTAACGAATAGCTCCGCGTGTTTCCCAATCTCTCGAGCGAGCGCGGCGTCCACCACCAGAGCAGGCGCGAGGCGGAGCGCGTTTTCGTCATCCTCGAATTGCGCCCCCATCCAGCGCGCCCGCGGAGCAAAACGCCACCCAGCGCGTTTCCAGAGAAGGCCGACGGCTGCAGACGTCCGCGGCACCTGGGCAACGCGCTTTCCGACAAGCGCGGGCGCCGCCGAGGCACGCGTCACTTCGGCGTCGTTGAGCAGCGCGTCTGCCGTCAACGCCCAGTCCGCCGTCGCCTGCCAGCGCGCCGACAGCTCGACGCCGCGCACCCGCACGCGGTCGATGTTCTCACGAAGCCGGCCGATTCCGCCGGCAGGGATGAAACCGAAGCCCGGTACGTTGCCCGGCCCGCGAGCCACCGTAACGTTGCCGACCGCGCCGCGAAGTTCGTTCCAGAACGCCGTCCCTTCGACCGAAAACGACCGCCACTCCGCGGCTAGTCCGGTCTCGATCGTGGCGTTCCGCTCCGTGCCGAGATCCGGGTTTGTCTCGGTGATGACGTTTCCCACGCGAAATGGGCGGTATAGCTCGTTCAACGTCGGGCGGCGAAACGCGCGTTGTCCCGAGAGTCTCCAGCGCACGGTTCGCGTCGGATTCCAGACCAAGCCGGCCCCGGGGCTCCACTCCCAGCCGTCGCGGGAGACATACCGATCGTTGCGTAACGAAGCACCCGATACGCGCTCCCGCTCCCGGCGGAATCCGTCGCTGTCGTTCCAAAAATCGAGCCGCGATCCGACTGTGAGGCTCCAATGGCGCGCCAGCGGTCTTTCGTGTTGCGCAAAAAGGCCTGCGTTCAGCTGTTTTCCTCCCGATTCCCGGGCACGTGCGAACAGCCCGTTCGAATACGAGTACCATTCGCGCGATTCGCCGCGCACCTGGCGGATGTCCCCGCCGACCACCGTCCTGACGGAGCCCGGCCGGCCCCATTCCGCGGTTGCGGCCGCCCCCATCGCCTTGGCCGGAACGTCGTGTTGATCGCTCGCCGGAGTCTCGGCCGTGCGATCGGAATTGACCGAGCCAAAGGTGCTGGAGAACGACTCGTCTTCCGCGTACGCCGTCGCGGTCCAGCGAGTATCGGCGGCGGGCCGTCCCTCCAAGCCGACGGTGGCGAGAAGATCTCCGGTCGCGTTCCGGGTGTACGGCGTCCCGTTGCTCCGCCGCTCGTGAAACCAGCGCAGGTCCGCATGGGCCCTGGTCGTCGGCGTAATCGACTGGGTCCACTGCACGTCCACCGTCTGGTGCCGTGAGCCCGCCGCGACGTCCACCGCTCCGGCATCCTCCGGCGCGACGACACGATAACCGTCGGTCGAAAACACGCGGCCGCTCACCTGGAGCAAACCGTCAGCGACGGGTTGATCGATCCGCCACTCGGCGCTGCGAGTCCCAAAATCGCCCAGCCTCAGGTCGACCGTTCCGCCTGACGCCGCGCTCGGCGGCTCCGTCAACAGCTGCACCACACCGCCGAGCGCGGCGTTGCCCCAAGCCGCGGCACCACCGCCGGAGACGATCTCGGCACGGGCTATCCCCTCACGCGGCACCTTCGACCACGTCACCCAGCCGCCAAACGGATCGTTGAGCGGCACACCGTCCAGCAAGACGAGCGTCCGGCTTGCGCCGCTCGGGCCGAGACCCCGGAGAGAGACGCCCTGCGTCGTCGGATGCGCCACCAGGCTGTCGCTTCGCCGGAAGAGACTGAAGGACGGCACCGCGCGCAGAGCTCCATCGATCGTCAATGCGGGTGCATCCTGGAAATCCGCGCCGGACAACACCCGCGTCGAGAACGGCGACGACTCGGTCGAGGAAGCCCCGCGCGTCGCGGTCACGACAACGGTCTCGAGCGGCGTCGTCTGGGCGCGCGCACTCTGCGGACAGAGCAGTCCGTACGCGGCGAAGAGCAGAGACGAGAGTGGGACGACAAACCTCACAGGTCCCGCACGGAAGCCAGCCGCACCCACGCCGCAAATCCGCCGGCCATTTGGCGTTTGCCCGCCCGGGCAGCCCCGAGGCGAGTATTCCCCGCTTGCCGCGGCTTTCGCTTTTTGCGGCCATCTTCTCTCCCCATCCACCCCATGATCGACGCCCACCAGCATTTCTGGAAGTACTCGCCAACCGAATACGACTGGATCGACGACAAGATGGCCCGAATTCGCCGGGATTTTCTGCCCGACGATCTCGCGCCGATCCTGGCCGCGGCCGGCGTAGGCGGATCGCTCGCCGTGCAAGCCAGGCAAACCCTTGAAGAAACGGCATGGCTGCTGGACCTTGCCCGGCAGTTTTCACTCATCCGCGGCGTGGTCGGCTGGGTGCCGTTGGCCGAATCGGGCGTGGAGAAGCATCTCGATCGTTTTGCCGCCTCCAAGGCTTTGAAAGGCGTGCGCCACGTGGTGCAAGGTGAGCCCGAAGGTTTTCTCGACCGCGCCGAGTTCAACGCCGGAATCCGTCAGGTCACGGCGAGGAATCTCGTTTATGACATCCTGATTTTCGCCCGGCAGCTTCCGGAGGCGATCCGCTTCCTGGACCGGCATCCGAACCAGCGATTCGTGGTCGACCATATCGCGAAACCGCGCGTCTCCGGCGCCCCCGATCCGGTCTGGGCTCGAGGCATGCGGGAGCTGGCTCGCCGGCCCAACGTCCGCTGCAAATTCTCCGGTGTCGTGACGGAGATTCCGGACTGGAAGTGGACGCCCGGGCTGCTGAAGCCCTATTTCGACGTCGTCCTCGAAGCCTTTGGACCGTCTCGCCTGATGTTCGGCTCCGACTGGCCCGTCTGCCTCGTGGCCATTTCCTACGGAGAGTGGGCGGATTGCGTGAGAAGCTTCGTGAAACCGCTCTCACCCGACGAACAGGCCCACGTCCTCGAGCGGAGCGTGAAAACGGCGTACGGGCTCACCTGATCGCAGTCGCCGATTTCGCGCAGCCCTCCGGACCGGCGTTTCCACCGGAAAAAAAGACCTTCGGAAGACTCCGCCTAGCGGCGGCGTATTCGCACTGGACGGACGAACCCCAGCCCCCAAAGTGGCGCGAATGCCTCGCCGAGTTTGCCGTCTGATGCTCCGCCCCCTGCTCACCTGCTTCCTCCTTGCCGCGTTTCTGGCAGGCTGCAGTTCGGAGACATCGAATCCGCAGACGGCCCGGCGTCCGGTCACGCGCGCACAGCGGACTGTGGCGAAGGCCGGCGAAACCCCCTCCCGCCCGAAAGCGACGTCGCCCGGCAACGGCAGCTCTCCGATTTCGGCGGCGCCTTCCCGCCCCGAAGGCCCCGTCATGCTCGGGATCGACGTACTGGCTGCGCAGAATTTTGCGCCGATCGCGGGGAAACGGATCGGGCTCTTTACCCACCCTGCGGGCGTCAACCGCTTCGGCGTGCCGACGGTCGAGGTCCTTCGACGCGCACCAAACGTGAAGCTGGTATGCCTGTTCGCTCCCGAACACGGCATCGACGGCAGCCATCCGGCAAGCGAACGTTTTCCGGACACGATCGACAAGCGCACCGGCCTCCCTGCCTATTCGCTCTACGGAAAGATCAAGCGTCCCTCGAAAGCCCAGCTCAAATCGATCGACGCGATGGTCATCGATCTCCAGGACATCGGCGTCCGTTCGTACACGTTCATCTCCTGGATGCGGTATGCGATCGAAGCGTGTTTCGAAGCGGGAGTTGAAGTGGTTATTCTCGACCGGCCGAATCCCCTTGGCGGCTTGAAGGTCGACGGTCCAATCATCGATCGCGACCTGATGAGCGACGTCGGCGCTTTCCAGATTCCCTATGTCCATGGCATGACCATGGGCGAACTCGCGCGAATGGCGGTGGCCACGCCCGGCGTGCTCAACATCACGGATGCCGTTCGCGCACGGGGCAAACTCACCGTTGTTCCGATGCAGGGCTGGCACCGCTCCATGCGTTGGCCGGAAACGGGTCTGACCTTCATCGCCACCTCGCCCAACGTTCCCGACTTCGCCGCCTGTGTCGGCTATGCGATGACGGGACTCGGCTGCCAGATCGGCGGTTTCACCCATGGCATCGGGACGCAGTACCCGTTTCGCGGACTCTTCTACAACGGCAAGCCGGTGGACCAGATCCAGCGCGAGCTCGAAGCGCTTCGCGTTCCCGGACTCGCCTTTCGAAAGGTCTCCGTGATCAAGGCCAACGGCCAGCCGGCGATCGGTGTCTACGTCGAAGTTAACGACTGGGACGATTGGCATCCGACCGAACTCAGCTTCCAGCTCATGCGCCTGGCGTGCAGATTCAGCGGGACAAATCCGTTTGCCCGCGCGAATCGGACGGATGCCCGCAGTTTCAAAATCCACACCGGCTCGAATCAGCTCTGGAATGCACTCGTGCGCGACGGAGCGCGGACGAATATCGAGGCGTTCATCGCGGAGTGGCGCCGCCAGGATCAGCTCTTCCAGCTCTCGGCGCGCAAATTCTGGCTCTACGACTGAGCCGCTCCGGCTGAAATTCCGTCAGCCCCAGCAGAGTCGCGGCCGGCGGCTCGCGCTCGCCCACGAAACGGTTGTGCGGCCTGCGGCACTTCGGCCACTTCCGGCTTTGAGTCGCAGCACCACCTCACAAGCGCAAAAAAACCCGCTCGTCGGTGAGCGGGCTTCCTGCAGAGCAACGCCGAAATCTCAGGGCGTGTAGCGAACGACGTAACTCTCCTTCGACTCGCCCTCCTCCGGGATGAGCGTCAGGTAGATCGGGTAGTTGTACGGCGGCCGTACGAAGGTCGTCCCGCGCAACGAGGCGCCATCGTCCGCCGGATTCAACACGGTGCGATCCTCGCCCGCTTTGGTCTTCGGATTCCAGTGCGCGAAGGCCCGGGCCACATCGGCTTTCACCGGCTTCTTCTTCTCGTTCCAGAAGCTCAGTTTGAACTTACCGTCGATCACCTCGAGCGTGAGGTATTGGCCGTTGGGGCGGTTCAACACGACGCCCGGCAGTTTGATGTCGTCAGGGTTCTGTTCCTCCTCGGCAGCCGCAGGCGCGGTCTTCTCCGCCGGTTTACGGGGAGGCGTGTTTCCCTTTTTGGCCGGAGTCTCGGCGAGCAATGGCAGTGCAAGAACAGCAGCGATAGCCAACAGCAACGACTTAGCGGCGTGGGGCTTCATGTGAGCATGAATAGTTTGCCCGAGGGGAGCCGCAAGCGGCATTCCGTAAACGCCCAGTAAAACCCGGCTTAGGACGTGTTTCACGGGGGATCCCACGATCCGGCCGCGTCGAGCTGCGCGTGCGTCACGCCGCTCAACGGGTCCGCTGCTGGGTGCGGAGGCTGGCCTTGAGTTCGCGCCAGCGCGCCAAGCGCTCCGCGATCTTCACCTCGGCGCCGTTCTGCTTCGGTGAATACAGCGAGAGCGGCTTCTCCAGGTAATCCTGCCCGGAGATTCCCTCGGGGAACTCGTGCGAGTACGCGTAGCCTTTGCCGTGTCCCATGCGCTTGCTGGCCTGTCCGCCTTTGTCGCGAAGCGCCATCGGCACGGACTGCACGGGTTGGTTGGCCAAGGCCGCTTTCGCGGCGCCCAGCGCCATAGTCGCCGAGTTGCTCTTCGGGGCGAGAGCGATGTACAGCGTCGCGTGCGCCAGCGTGAGTTCGCACTCCGGGAGTCCCACGAAATCGCAGGCGTGGTGCGCCGCCACGGCCAGCGGGAGAGCCAACGGGTCGGCCAAACCGATGTCCTCCGACGCGAGGATCACCAAACGCCGTGCGATGAATCGCGGATCCTCTCCACCGCCGAGCATCTTCGCCAACCAGTACAGGGCCGCGTCCGGATCTCCGCCCCGGCAGCTTTTGATGAAGGCCGAGATCGTGTCGTAGTGTTCATCTTCGTCGGCATCGTAACGAATGCGGCGCTCGCGCGCAAAAACCTCCAGCTCCTTCGGCGTGATCTCCGCGCCTTCCGGAAGGCTGAGCACGATGACCTCGAGTGCGTTCAGCGCCCGGCGCAGATCGCCGTCGCAGAGTACCGCCAGGTCCGCGAGCACTTCGTCCTTCGCCGTGCAATGCCGGCCGCCGAGGCCGCGAAGCTCGTCCGACAGGGCGCGCTTCAGGACCGACGCCACCGCGCCCGTCGAAAGCGGTTCGAGGCGGAAAAGGTGGCTCCGGGAAAGCAGCGGCGGGTTTACGTAGAACCCGGGATTGTGCGTGGTCGCGCCGATCAGGCGCACATGACCCTCCTCGACGTCGGGCAGCAGCAGGTCCTGCTGCGATTTGTTGAATCGGTGAAGCTCGTCGATGAACAGGAGGGTCGGCGTCTGCTGCATGCGCCGCGCGGTCGCGAGGATTTCGCGCAGTTCGGCGACGTTGGACATGACCGCGTTGATCCGGACGAACCGGCTTTTCGTTTCCCGTGCGATCACTTCGGCGAAACTCGTTTTTCCGCAGCCGGGCGGACCGTAGAAGATCAGGCTACCGAACCGATTCGTGGCGACCAGCCGGGGCAAGAGCGATCCGGCCGCCGTGAGATGCTCCTGGCCGACGATCTCGCCCAGCGTCTGCGGGCGCATGCGCGCCGCAAGCGGCTGATGAGCCGGCTTGGCCGTTTTCTCGGCGGGGGCGCTCGGCTCCGAGACGATCTCAGCGTCTCCAAAAAGGTCGGGTTGCTCGGAAGAAGGCATGCGGAAGGCGGAAATGTACACATCCGAGCCCAAGCACCAAATGGATTTCGAACGGCCGAATCGCGGGATCTGACGGGAAACGCTTTCCTCTTTTCGCCACCTCGAGTCGGAAGCTCGATTACCCAGGGCTCGGAGAATCAAGGGAGTCCGAAGGCAAAAACAGAGTCATTGCCATTGGTCATCTTTTATTGACCCTTCGTGTCATGCTCGCTCGCAGCCTGCGCCATCGCGCGCCGGTCCTGTGGTTGCTGCTTCCGTTCCTGGCGGGATTGGTGGCGGCGCGGATTCTGCCACGGCCCGTTCCGATACCGCCAATCGCCGCGCTCGCGCTTGTCTGCGTCTTGGCCTCTCTATGGCCGCTGCGTCGCCCTGTTCCTTGGGCCGTTTCGCTCTGCCTTGGGCTCTTCTTCGCGGGTGCCTGCCACTATCAGGTGACTCGGGCACGCATGCCCGAATGGGACGAGTTGCCGCCGCGCCAGACGGAATTGTGCCTGCGCGTCGAACGAGTTTTTGCTCCGAAGCCGGGCAGTAAAACGATCAGCGGCCTCGCCAGCGTGACCGAAGCCTCCGAAGCCGTCGGCGAGATCCGGGGCCAGCGGGTCTATTTCTCCCTTCGACCAAGCCGGGGAACAACCCTGCCCCTTCGCTCCGAAGAGCTGGGCTGCGTCGGGATTCTCGAGAGCCTTCCGCCGAACGCCGACACGGCAACGTTCGCAGGCTTCCTCGCCAATTCCGGCGTCAACTTCAGGTTCACCCGCGGCCGAGTTCTGCGGAGGGTTCGGGAGCCGACCGCGTATCGACAATTCTGCGACCGCGCGCTGCACCGTTTTTCGTCGATCCTCAACGCCGGCCTGGAGGATCGCCCCGAACTCTCCGCGATTTCCCGAGGCATGCTGCTCGGGGAAGTCGGGGAGCTGACGGCCGAGCAAAACGCGCTCTTTCTTCAAAGCGGCACGCTGCACCTGTTTTCGGTCAGCGGACTCCATATCGCCGCTATCGCCGTGGCGCTGCATTTCGCCTTTGGGATCCTGAGGCTGCCTCGTTGGCCGAAATTCGCCGTGAGTCTGGCCGCGCTTTGGCTCTACGTCGACATCACCGGGGCCAGCCCATCCGCAGTACGGGCCTTCTGGATGGTGCTACTCGTCGAGGCGGCTTACGCGTTGCGGCGGCCGATCAATCCGGTCGCGACGCTCGGTCTGTCCGCCCTCGTCGCGCTCGTGGCGAACCCATTCCAACTTTTCGGCGCCAGCTTTCAGATGTCGTACGGGATCGTCGCGGGACTGCTCCTTCTCGGCCTGCCGCTGGCAGAGCGCTGGCAGGACAAGACCGCGCTTTTTTCGGAGGTGCCCAAAGTGACCTGGGCGTGGTGGCAGCACGCGCTGGTCTGGTGCCAACGCGCCATCGCCGGTTCGCTGGGCATCGGCGTCGCTACGGGACTCGTCGGCGACATCGCGGGCGTACTCTACTTCCAACTGTTCACGCCGGGCGCCCTCGCCGCCAACCTCGTACTGATTCCGCTGTCGTCGTTCGCCCTCTGGTCCGGATTTCTGTCTCTGATAGCGGGCCTGGCCGGCGGCATCTGGCTGAGCGCCGTGTTCAACCATGCGGCGGCTCTGATTCTTTTCGCCATCCAGGAGGCGATCCGGCTTTGCGTCGCCATGCCCGGCGCCTTCGTGCGCGGTCAGTTCACGACCGTCTCGCTCGGCTTCGGAGCCTTCGCAGGGCTCGTGGCGTTGTTCCTTTACGGATACTCGACCCGCTGGGAACTGCGGCGCGGCGGTTACTGGCCGCCGTTTGCCTGGACCGCCCTCGCACTGACGGTGGCGGTCCGCTACGGAGCGAAGAACTGAGCACGCATCAGTCCGTGGATACAGCGCGAGGCGCGGATCAACGCTGGGCGCGGCGCACGCGTTCTTTCTCGTCCTCGCGTTCTTCCTCGAGGCGGGCTCGCTCGTTCGCGATCTGCTTCTGCACCTGCTCGATCTCCTCGAGTTTTCCGCCTGCCATCGCCTGCTCGAGCTTCTGCTTCAGGAAGATCTCCCGCTCGGCGATCTTGCCCTTGTACACGCGATCGATCTCGGCGAGCCGGTCCTTCTGCTCTGCGGTCAGCGGCTTGGTTGATTCCGGATCGGACTTGGCGAGACGTTCCATCGCGAGTTCGTAGGCGCTTTTCATGCGCCGCAATTTCGCGGGCTCCTTCCGCGGAATCAAGCAGCGTGATGCGGTCCACTTTTCGCGGGAAAAACCTCCGTTTCGGCCCCTGCGCCGTCAAAACCATGTCAAACTATGCCGCGGACACGGGTCCTTGGGCCAGAACGGCTTCCGCAGATGAACTTCGACTTCACAACGCAATTCATTCGTGGCTGTCTGATCGCGTCCTTCACGGGACGACCACACACTGCTCGATCGGCCGGGAGCGCATCACACTTTCGGTTACGCCTGCATCACCAGGCTTGGTCGGCACCCTGTCACCATGTCCATCCATGCACCCGAAACGCCGACGCCACACACGTCCGCTGCAGATGCTTCTCCACCTGGAGCTGCCTGCGGACCGGAGTAACATCAACATTCCGAAACTCGATTTCCTAGGCCGGAGAGCGACGCATATCTGCGGAGAGTGGGGCTGCGTGCTCCGCGCTTTCAACGCCAACCCGGAAAGGTCCGTGCTGCTGATCGAGGCGCGCTCGCGCACCAAGCGTGAGCAGCTTTCGACCTGTTTCGACGAGATCAACCTCGCCGTGTCGCGCCTCTTCGACGAGTTCGCGGTCGGCTGCGATTCGAATTTCTGAGCCGCTTCGCCACGCGGAACCGCCCGGTTCCCGAAGGGCCTTCCAACAGACCGGCGCCGCGATCTCGCGTCTCCGTGTTTTCCAGCTTCGTGGAGCAGGCCGTCACCTGCTCCCCTTTGCCCCGCCCCCGGTCTTGCGCGACCGCGAGTGAGGTTCCTCTCCGAGTCTCCGCACTCGTTCGTGTCGACGGCGCAGGGAATTTCTTCCCTACTTTCGCGCATGTCATCGACCACTCCTCTCGCCCTTCGTGTTCAGAAGCTCCGGCCCGACGCCAAGCTGCCCGTACGGGCGACCCCCGTCGCCAGCTGCTTCGATATCCACGCGGCTGACGGAGGCACCATCGCGGCCGGAAAACACGCGTTGGTGAAAACTGGCCTCTCGATGGCCGTGCCCGAGGGTTTCGAAATCCAAGTTCGCTCGCGCAGCGGCCTCGCGGCCAAACAGGGAGTCTTCGTTCTGAATTCTCCCGGCACCGTCGACGCCGACTATCGCGGAGAGGTCGGCGTGATCCTGATGAATCTCGGTTCGGCCGATTTCGTTTTTCACGCCGGCGATCGGATCGCGCAGATCGCGGTCTGCCCGGTGATCCTCTGCCCGGCCATCCAGGTCGAGAAACTCGACGAGACCGCCCGCGGCTCCGGAGGATTCGGAAGCACGGGAATGAAGTAGTCCGGCAGCCGCCACGCGGAGGACCGCTGGCTGCCGGCTCGGACGTTCGTCCCAGCTTCGCCATCGTGGCGATGAGCCTCTGCGAGATCGAAACGGCGGCTGTATTCACTGGAGTCCTCGGGCGCCAGCGCCAGACTGCGCAGATGGCCTTTCGTACCCCGACGTGCAACGTGGCGGGTCTGCGCACCTTGGTCGCCCTCGCCCTCTTCTCTCCTTTGGGAATCGCCGCGGCCGAGCCGCAGGCCGAAGCCTCCTCCACCCCGACTACGGCCGCTGCTCCCGTGGAGACAAAGCAGGTGGAGGCATCCGTCGTGAAGATCCTCGCAACCGTGCGATTGCCCGACTTCATACGGCCCTGGTCGAAAAACTCAGGCCGCGAAGTCAGCGGCACGGGCGTGGTCATCGAGGGAAAACGGATTCTGACGAGCGCACACGTCGTGCGCTACGCCAGCCAGGTGTGGGTTCAGCCCGCCCAGTCCGGCGACAAGCTGGAGGCCACGGTGGAGGCGATCGCCTACGGTATGGACCTCGCCGTCCTGAAGGTCACCGACGCGACTTTCTTCGACTCGCACCCTGCGTTACCGGCCGCAAAGGCCCTGCCCTCGGTCAAGGATACGGTCCTCGCCTACGGTTTTCCGACCGGCGGAACCTCGGTGTCGATCACGCGCGGCATCGTTTCCCGGGTGGAATTCAGCTCGTACCGCGAGGGCGTTCAAGGCCTCCGGGTTCAGGTGGATGCCGCGATCAATCCGGGAAACAGCGGCGGCCCGGCCGTTGTGGACGATCGCATGGTCGGTCTCGCCTTCGCCCGCCTGGGCGGGGCCGAAAACATCGGCTACATCGTGCCGTGCGAGGAGATCGATCTCTTTCTCCAGGACATCGCCGACGGGCGCTACGACGGCAAACCCGGCATTTACGACGAATTCCAGCCTCTCGAAAACGGGGCGCTGCGCTCGTACCTCAAGCTGGACAAATCAGTCACCGGAATCCTCGTGCGCGAACCGCTGTATTCGACTCCTGAGTACCCGTTGAAGGAGATGGACGTCGTCACACGGATCGGCGGACTGCCGATCGACAACGACGGGATGATCAAGGCCGGCAACGGACTACGCCTGCGCTTCGCCTACCTCGCCCAGAAGGTCGCAAAAGACGGCAAGGTCGTCCCGCTCACCGTGATCCGCCAAGGCAAAGAAATCTCCGTCGAGCTTCCCACCTGTCCGGAGCGCCCTCGATTGATCTCCGATCTCGACGGCACCTACCCGCCTTACTTCGTCTACGGCCCCGTCGTATTTTCGGCCGCGAACGCCGAGATCGTCACCGCCTTTTCGAGTTCGACGAAAATCGCCGCGGCCTTGTCGGCCGTGGGCAGCCCCTTGATCACCCGTCGCGGGGACAAACCCTCGTTTCCCGACGAGCAACTCGTGATCATCCCCGCGCCGCTGTTTCCCCATCGCCTCTCGAAGGGCTACGCAAACCCGATGGCCCGCGTGGTGAAGAGCGTCAACGGAGCGCCCGTGAAGAACCTGGCCCACCTCGTCGAACTGCTGCGCGACTGCCGCGACGACTACGTGGTGGTTCGCTTCGGCCAGGCCGCAGCCGAGATGCTCGTCTTGCCGAGGACAGAAGCTGTCGCCGCCACGGAAGAAATCCTCTCGGACAACGGCATTCGCGAACAAGCCTCGGCCGAATTGCTGAAGGTCTGGCGCGCGGCGCCGAGCGCGACCAAATAGTCTTCGCACGGCACCAGCCTACCCTTACTCCGGCTCGGCCGTGCCTTCGACCACCCAAGCCTGCGCCTCCGGCACCTGTTTGAAGAACTCGCGCAGCACAGCGCTCAGGTGTTCGGCATAGCGAAAATGCGCGCCCATGCCGGTGCGCAGTTCGGCTTCATAGATGAACTTGTCCGCCTGCGTGCTGTGTTCGAACGGGGTCTGCGCGCCGAGCAGGAGCGAATAAACGTACGCAGGCGAACCGCGCTTAAGGAGTTCGTGCGTGAGCGCCGCCTGGTCCGCAAGCAGGGTCGCGTGAGCATTCCGGTCGATCTCGGGCGGAAGATAAAAACCGGCTTGAATCAGAGGCGTGTACCGGTGGCCGGTGCGGTGGCGGTTGAGATCGCGCAGCTCCGCGATGGCAAGGTTGTTCCAAGCGAAAGTCACGCGCATGCGCCGCGTAGCGGTGCCTTGCTGGCCATAGCGGTTCGAGCGATGTCGCAGCGCTTCCGATACGGACTGCACGGAGGAAAGGAACGGCGGCGTAGCGCGGTCCACGTTTACCCAGGCCTGGTCGCCAACGAGCTTCGTCGAAAGACGATCAAGCCCCAGCGCGAGGCTGGCGTTCAGCTCCTGCTCCGCCTGAGCCTGATAGGAGTGCTCCGCCGAGCTGTGCCGCATGAGCCGCGGCGACACCTTCAACAGCTCGTCGCGAATCGCCTTCGCCGCCGCCTGGGCTTCGGCGTTGGGCAGAGAATCGAGCTGCTTCACCGTCTGCGCCCACATCCGCGAGCTCTGAACGACGGCCAAATTCGTGCGCGTGGCGAACGGGATGAAGTAGCGGGCGCGGTCGAGGGCGTAGTTCTTCCGCATCCGGGACACCACGGCGGGTTTGGCGTCTTTCGGAACACGCACGAGTTCCGGTTGGGCGGCGCCGAGCGCGTCGAGCCGTGAGTATTCAGAGTGGTACGACGCAAACGCCCGAGCCATGATGTCCTTCCAGCGCTCCGCCAAATCGTCGGGAATTCCGATGATCGCCGGCTCCGGGAGGTTGGCGGGATCCATCGCGATGTAACGGGTGCTCGACTCCTGACCGTCGGCCATTTGGGCGATCTCGAAGATTTTGTACGCGAGCCACATCGAGACGCCGTCGAGCGCAATCGCCAGTCCGCCGGTGAGCCCGCCGATTGAAGCGTGGCCGTAGTCGACGAACTTCAGGATGCGATCGATCGAGGCGTCGGGATTGGCCAGGTCCACCTTCGCCAGAATCGAGTCGAGACCCTCGTTGCTCCGCGAATAACGCGCCAGCACCGACGCGAGGAGCTCGGGCGTCACTTTGGGAAGATCAGCCGCTGAAGGCGGCGGGACGGTGGCGATTCCTGTGACTTTCATGCGTGCGTCGAAAGTAGCGACGTCCGTGATCCACGCACGAGGAGAAAACTAAACGCACGCGTGTCGGGCGGGGTCACCAGCGGCGCGATGCGAGCGCCGCGCCGTCAAGCCTACCCCCGCCTCCGCCCAACTTTCAACTTTCCCGACGCGGTCAAGGCCGCGTCGGCTCAGTGCAATGCCGCCAGCCACTCCGTGATCGGAGCCTGCCAGAATCCGAGCGCCACGGAAGCGAGGGCGAGCGCGCCAAGTGTGACCGCGAGGCTCCGCGAGACCGGCTTGCGCGGAGGCCGCGGGTCGGTTTCCCCCTCGGCGAGCGGAACCTGCCAAACCGGGAAAAACGCCGCTTTGATCCAGCCGAAATAGTAATAGATCGAGATCACCACGCCGACGATCGCGATGGCCAACAGCCAGAAAAGCCCTGCCTTGTAGGCCGCGATGAAGACGAAAAGCTTCCCGATGAAACCCGCGAGCGGAGGGATGCCGGCGAGCGAACCAAGGCCCACCGCCAGCACGCCGGCGAGGAGCGGGTTCTCTTTTGCGAGATCGCCGTAGTAGTCCAATTGCTGGTCCGTGTCGTCGGTCCCGGCCAGGTGAGTCATCACGCCGAAGACCGCGAACGAAGCGAGCAGGTAGACAAAGAGGTAAAAGTACACGGCGTTCACCGCCGCGGGGATCGTCAGCGAGGCGATCACTCCGAGCATGAGATAGCCGGCGTGCGAAATACCCGAGAGGCCGATGAGGCGCTTCACGTTCTGCTGGCCAAGCGCGGCGACGTTTCCGAAGAGGATCGTGGCAGCCGTCATGACGACCAGCACGGGAAGAACGATGTGCGAGTACGGAGCGAAGACGCCGCGCACCAGCAACAGGAGCACACTCACGCCGGCGGCCTTCGACGCCACCGCCAGAAAGGCGGTCACGGGCGTGGGCGCACCTTGATACACATCGGGAATCCAGATCTGGAACGGGACGGCGCCGACCTTGAAAGCCACGCCGCAGAGCACGAACACCACGCCGATGCTCGCCACAAAGTCGCCCGGCGTTCCGGCGAGGTAGGCGCGAAGCTGGCCGAACTGCATCGAGTCGGCCTGCGACTTACCTGCCGCGCCGTAGAGAAGGACGATGCCGAAAAGGAGAATCGCGGAACTGAGCGCGCCCGAGATCAGGTATTTGAGGCCGGCCTCGAGCGAGAGCGGGTTGGAGCGGATGTAGCTTACGAGAATGTAGAAGCCGACGGTGATCGTCTCGAGGGAGACGAAAAACATCACGAAGTGATTGCTCTGCACCAGGAGCATCATCGCCGCCGTCACCACGAGAACGATGTGGAAGAACTCCACACGCGGGAGCGTCTGCCGCGAGAGGCCGAGAATGCCAAGTCCCGTCACCAGCATGGAGCAGACGACAAAAAACACCCGCATGAACTGGCCTTCTGCGGTGTGCTTCAGCAGATGCGAGAAGGTTTCGTCGCCGAGGAAGGGCGTGCGGTAGTTGATGATCAGCCCGGCGAGCACCGCCAGCTGGCCGATGATCGAAAACACCGGGATGATGCGGTGGTCCTTTTTCGGCAGGATCATCTCCAGCACCAGCAGCGCGAGGGCGAGACCGCCCAACATCAGTTCGGGCATGATCGCCCACCACTGATTCGATTCCGCGGCGAACTTGTAGGTTTCGAGGTTCATCTCTGCGTAAGGATCACTTTTGCGCCACGCTGCTCGGCGCGGCGGCGGGGCTCACGTGGAAGACCGATTTCACCGTCGCATCCAGCGCGGTGGAAATCGACTTGGGCCAGAAACCGACGAAGAACAGCGCCGCCAGGAGCACGAGGGCCGGAAAACGTTCGCTCCAGCGCAGGTCGATCACCGGCGTTTTCTCGGCGGTCTTGCTGAACTCCTCGGTGGCCGGTCCGAAAAACACGCGCGCCGCAGCACGCAGACCGTAGATCGCGGATATCACGATGCCGGCGACGGCTCCGAGCGCGACCCAGGGCGAGAACTTCCAAACGGCGACAAAGATGGCGAGTTCGCCCCAGAAGTTCGCGAAGCCGGGCAAACCGATGCTCGCGAATGTCGCCGCCACGAAGAGCGCCGCAAGCACGGGAGCCTTCATCGCCAAACCGCCCATCTCGGACATGTCGAACGTCTGCGTGCGATGGTACACGCTCGTGGAAAGGAGGAAGAGCAGCGCCGCGGAATAACCGTGCGCCACCATCATCAGCACGACGCCGTTCACGCCGATGGCGGAGAGCGAGGCGAGCCCGAGGAAGGCATACCCCATGTGCATCACGGAGCTGTAGCCGACCATCTGCTTGAGGTCGCGCTGGGCCATGGTGACGATCCCGACAACCACCACGTTGCCGAGGGCGAGCATCGCGAGGGCCCACGACCAGTGGCTCGCGCCTTCGGGCAGCAGCGGCAGTGCGATCTGGATCAGACCGTAGAGACCGAACTTCTTCAGCACGCCGGCGTGCAGCATCGCGGCAGAGCTCGGAGCGGCTCCGTAGCCCAGCGGCGCCCAGGTGTGCAGGGGCCAGAGAGAGACCAGGATGCCGAAGCCGAACATGAGCAGCGCAAACAGGTGGTTCTGCGCCAGCGCGGACAGCGGGTGAGGATTCACGGCGAGAACGCGGCGGAGCTCGATCAGGTCGAAACTCTGCGCCGGACTGTTCACGTAGAGGGCGATCAGGCCGATGAGCGAGAGCATCGCGCCGACCGTCAGGTAGATCGTCATCTTCATCGCCGCATAGCTGCGGTCGCGTCCGCCCCAGATGCCGACCATGATAAACGTCGGGATCAGGGCCAGTTCGTGGAAGAAGTAGAAGAAGAAGACGTCGATCGAGGCGAACACGCCCATCAGTCCGCCCTGCATCACGAGCAGGAGCATCAGGTAAATCTTCAACCGTTCGGCTCCGGACTGAATGGCGTAGAGACCGGCGGCGAGGCCGACGATGCCAGCCATCGCGAAAAGCGGGAGCGAAATGCCGTTGAGGCCCAGCGAGAGCTGGATCCCGAGGCTCCGGAGACCCGTGTCGTAGGTGGAGCGGAATGCGTACCCGTCGAGCTGCGGGGCCACCGAGTATTGGCTCCACAAGTACAGCGAGATCAGCGCCGGAACGCCGAAGCCCAGGTAGGCGAGCTTGATGGAAAAACGCTTCGGCAGTCCGAGCGCGATGACCAGGGCCACGGCAAGCGGCGTCGCGATGGACAGAAGCAGGAGGTCGACGGAGTTCATCACGAGGTCCCGTTAGAAGATTCCAGCGGCAAATCCCCACACCAGCACGACGCCGAGGAGGAACCAGTAAACATAGGCGTGGATGCTGCCGACATGCAGCGCGCGCGCCCCCATTCCGATCAGGCCGACAAAACCGGCAAGACCGCGGATGACCACGCCGGCGAGGAAAATTTGCTCCAGGCCGTTCAACAGCATCGCGAACCGCTGCTGAACCTTGGTCACGTAGTAGTTGTAGGTGTCATCCGGCGCCGCCTTCAGCAGCGCAAGGCCGCCGAAGAGCCCCGGCGTCTTCATTGCCAGGCTGTCCTGAGTCGCCGGCTTGTAGATCACCCAGGCGAGCAGCGCGCCGACGATCATCACGGCGAGACTGACGGCGAAAACCGTCACGTGGGCCGAACCGTGCGCCTCGGGGACGTGCAGGAAAACGGCCTCGAAAGACTTGAGATCCAGCGCCCACTGGCCGGCCACGACCGAAAGCACCGCGAGCACGATGAGGGGCAGCACCATCGAAACGCCGCTCTCGTGGGCGTGTTCGGCCTCATGACTGCGGGGCTTGCCGAGGAAGACCAGGCGCCACATGCGCACCATGTAGAGCGCGGTCAGCACCGCGGTCGCGCCGAGGATCACGAAGACCGCGCGGTTCTTTTCAAAGGCGAGATAGAGGATGGCATCCTTGGAGAAGAAGCCCGAAAGCATCGGAAAACCGATGATGGCCGCGACGCCGATCGTGAAGGCCGCGAACGTCAGCTTCATCCGGCCGGCGAGTCCGCCCATCTTGAAGATATCCTGCTCGTGATGGCAGCCCGCGATGACGGAGCCGGAGCCGAGGAAGAGCAGCGCCTTGAAGCAGGCGTGCGTCATCAGGTGAAACATCGCGGCGCCCACGCCGGCGCTCAGCATGACCGAGATCGTCACGCCCGCGGCTTCCTGTTGCTCGCGAAGGCTGCCCAGTCCGAACGCCGCTACCATGTAGCCGAGCTGCGAGAGTGTGGAGTACGCGAGGACCTTCTTGATGTCGCTCTGCGTGATGGCGCAGAGCGCGGCGTAGACCGCCGTGATCGTTCCCACCCACATCACCGTGTTCAGCGCCACGGCGGGAGCCGCCGCGAACAGCGGCTCGATCCGGCAGAGCATGTAGATACCGGCGGCCACCATCGTCGCCGCGTGGATCAAGGCCGACACCGGAGTCGGGCCCTCCATCGCGTCGGGCAGCCAGACGTGCAACGGCATCTGGGCGGACTTGCCGACGGCGCCGCAGAAAAGAAGGAGCGGAATCCCCGCGCGAATCGCCATGCCGCCCTGCGCAGCCTTTGCGATGCCGTCGAGGCTGACGGTGCCGAGCGACCAGTAACACCAGAGAATTCCGAGCAGGAATCCGAGGTCGCCGACGCGGTTCACGATGAAAGCCTTCTTGGAAGCATCCGCCGGCGCCTGGCGGTGGAGGTAGTGGTTGATCAGCAAATACGAGCTGAAGCCCACCAGCTCCCAAAAGATGAACATCATGAAAAGATTGTCGGCGAGGACGATGCCGATCATCGAAAACATGAAGATGGAGAGGCCGGCAAAATAGCGGGAGCGAGCCCCATCGTCGTGCATGTAGCCGAGCGAGAAGACATGCACGCAAAGGCCGACCACGGCCACGATCGCCAGCATGAGCGCGGCAAGGTCGTCGAACTTGAAGCCGAGCGAGATCGTCAACGCATCGAGCTTCAGCCACTCCATGCCGGCCGTGAAACGGCTTTCGCCGAACGAAAGCATGAGCGCGGCCACCGCGAGCGCAGTGCATGCGCCCACCGAAACAAAGGACGCCAGCGTACCCTGACGCCGCAGGAACAGCGCGATCAGCGCCGCCGATGCGAGCGGAAGCAGAAGGACGAGGAGAGCGAGTTGAACAGGCGACATGGGCTGTGAGTGAGGCCGCTACGCGGTCGCGGCCGAAATCGGCAGATGAAGCGGTAAAAAGCTCAGTTCTTGAGGGAGTTCAGTTCCTCCACCTGCACCGTCAGGCGCTTGCGGAAGAGGGCGACGATGATCGCGAGCCCGACCGCGACTTCGGCGGCGGCCACGGTGAGAATGAAAAACACGAAGACGTTGCCATCCATCCGCCCGTTGAACCGGGAGAAGGCGACCAGCGCGAGAGTCGACGCGATCAGCATCAGCTCGAGGCACATGTAGATCACGAGCGTGTTCTTCCGAAGAAGAACGCCGAAGAACCCGATGACGAAGAGCAGGACGCTCAGCAGGATGTACTCGTTGAGGCCGACATTCATTGGATGTCCTCCGCACCGTCGAATCGTTTGCTCAGCACGATTACGCCGAGCATCGCAATCAGGAGAAGGAAGCCGATCACCTGCACGGGGAGAAGGTAAGTCGTGAAAAGACTCGCGCCGTAGACCTTCAGGTCGGTTGAAAACGACGAATCGGCGGGCAGGGTCGCGGCCGTCGCCGCAAACTCGCTGTGCTTCGCGAAAACACCCACGCCGACGAGGAGAAGTGCTCCCGCGATCGCGCTGGCAACCATCGAAGCCTTCGTGAACGGCTTCCGGGTGCCGCCCTGCATGTCCAGCAGCATGATGATGAACAGAAACAGCGCCACCACGGCGCCGGCGTACACCAGGATCAGCATGAACGCCAGGAGGTAGGCATCCAGCATGACGAAGAGCACGCCTGTGCAGCATAGGCTGACGAAGAAGCTCAGCGCCGCAGCCACGGCGTTGCGGAGAAACACGACGGCTCCCGCGGAAAGGAGCGTCAGCGCCGCAAAGAAATAGAAGAGCGAGTTGGACATGGAAAAGGCGAAGGACGAATTACGAATGCAGAATGCAGAAGGGAAGATCCCCCGCGCCGGCAGCGCGTCCCCAACAAGCGCCGCGTGCCACGGTCGGCCAACAGGTGTTTCCGTCGTTCTTCATTCTGCATTCTCCATTCTTCATTCTTCATTAGCGAAGCGTGAAGCCGCTTCGCGCTCAGTGCGCGTTCCCCTCCTGTTCGGCGTGGAGCTTTTTCTCCCACTTGAAATGTTTGTCGGGCAGGGTGCCGCCGAGTTCGAGGAGCTTGTCCTTGTGATTCACCATCTCCTCGCGCGTGTAACCTGTCATCGAATACTGATTCTGGAGGAAGATCGCCTCCTCCGGGCACACTTCCTGGCAGAAGCCGCAGTAGATGCAGCGCAGCATGTCGATGTCGAAGGCCTGCGGCGCCTTCTCGATCTGCCGGTTGGGAGAACCGGGAGGGATCTCGCCCGGCGTGATTCGGATGGCCTTCGGCGGGCAGACAAACTCGCACAGCTGACACGAGACGCACTTTTCCCGGCCGTGCGGATCCTTCACCAGGGTGGGAACGCCGCGATAGCCCGGAGGGATGTTCGGCCGCTGCTCGGGATACTCGAGAGTGACCGCGGTCGACCTCAGGTGCTTCCAGGTGGTTTTCAGCCCGGAAAGTATCTGAGGGATGTAAGTGCGCTCCGCGAAGGTCAGCGGTTTGCGGTCAACTTGGATAACGGCCATGGGAAATCGATTTGACGAAAACGGCGGGGATCGCGGACCGGCCCCTCATCGGTGGCCGAAGTACTCCATCCCGCCGATGATGCAGGTGTAAACGATGAGGTTGAGAATCGAGAGCGGAAGCAGCTGCTTCCATCCGATCCGCATCACCTGATCGTAGCGGAAACGGGGGAGCGTCCAGCGCACCCACATGAAGAAGAAAATCGAGGCGAGAACCTTCCCGATGAAGATCAACACTGAGAGAATGCCGAGCACCACCGGATGCCCGGTCAGATGCAGCCAGCCTCCGAGCGTCTGGAGCGAGACCCAGGGAAGCGGATTCCAGCCCCCGAGAAACAGCAGTGCGAACACCGCTGAGCCCACGGTCATGTGCGAATACTCCGCCACGAAAAAGAGCGACCACTTGAACGAGCCGTACTCCGTGTGGAAACCGCCCACGAGATCCGCTTCGGACTCGGGCATGTCGAACGGCTGGCGGTTCGTTTCGGCAAAAAGCGCGACGAGGAAGATGAAGGCCGAAACCGGCATCAGGAAAACAAACCACATGCCGCCGAGGAATCCGGGCTGGCTCTGATACTCGACGACACGCGCCAGGCTCAAGGAACCGCTCTGCCCCGGGGCGTTGATCCACAAAAACACCGGCAGGACCGAGAGCGTCATCGAGAGCTCGTACGAGATCAGCTGCGCGGAGG
This sequence comes from Opitutaceae bacterium EW11, assembly GCA_003054665.1. Taxonomy (GTDB): domain Bacteria; phylum Verrucomicrobiota; class Verrucomicrobiia; order Opitutales; family Opitutaceae; genus EW11. The sequence continues at coordinate 249,666 of QAYY01000010.1, forward strand.
CGCGGACCCCTCCGAGGAACGGATACTTCGAGTTGGAGGCCCAGCCGGCGAGGATCAGCGAATAGACGCCGAGCGAAGCCAGCGCGAAAACGCCGAGCAGGCCCACGTCGACGTTGGCCAGAATCAGCGGCACAACCTGCTTCGCTTCGCTGACGTAGGCGCCGAAAGGAACGAAAGCCACCGTGCTGAGCGCCGGGATCATCGCGACAAGCGGCGCCATCACGAAGTAGAACTTGTTCACGTGGCCCGGAAGCGGGTCTTCCTTGAACAGCAGCTTGCCGCCGTCGGCCAGCAGGTGAAATGCGCCGAGACGCTGCAGAAAGGGGCCGATGATGGGAATGATGGCGAACCACGGCGGGATCGCGCGGCTCGGGCCAGGGCGGTCCTGAATCCAGGCGGACACCTTGCGTTCCGCCATCGAACAGGCGCCCGCGATCGGAAAGATCACGGCGATCACGGCCAGGCCTTTCAGCGCGGCTTGAACCCAGAGCGGAAGTTCGAAGAAGAAATCCATCGGTGTGAAAAACTCAGGCCGGGACGGGCGCGGAAGCCGCTGCCGGTTTGTAGTGCAGGGTCTCGCCTTCGGGGAAAACCAGATTGGCGAAGTCGCTCGCGTTGAGAACGACGCCGGTATCCGAAATCTTGGCGAACGAAAGTCCGGCCAGGACGGCAACCTCGCCGACCAGCTGCGCCCAGACGCCGGTAAGATCCGTCGGCGCCGACGAACCGCCCACCTTTGCGAGCAGCTTGCCGAGCACGACCAGGTCGTTGACGGCTCCGGCCAGACCCGGAATCGCTGCATGGAATTTTTGGATACGGAACTGCTGGTTGACCAGTGTGCCGCTCTTTTCGAAGACCGTGAGCGTGGGCAGCACGACTCGGGCAGCAGCCGAAGTCGCGTTCGCATGGGTGCCGACGTACACGATCGCGACCTTGCCCAGCTGGGCCTGCGTCAAGCCGGCGGCGGAGAGATCCTCGTTGATCGCGAGCACCGTCTTCACCTTGCCCGCGTCGATCGCGGCTCCGAGTTGCGACAGCTGGGCTTCCGGGAGGCGGTTGATCAAACCGGTGACAAGCGCGCCGCGGACGTTCGGGTTGCGATCTGCGGAAAGGAGAATCTTGTCGCCCTGCCCCACCCGAGCCACGAGCTGCGTGGAGGCTTTGAGCGTGTCCGCGATTTTCTTGGTGAGGAACTGCTCCTCGACCGAGCTGCGACCGGATCCGACGACAGCGACCGATCCGGCTTTGAGAAGCTCGGCGGCGGTATGGATCGCGATGTCGAGGCTGGAAGCCTGCCCGTCGACCTGCACCGCCGTGAGACGGTTCTCCTGGCGCACTTCCTTGAAGAGCAGGCGCCCGCTGTCGGTCATCCAGGTGTCGTTCACCTCGTCGTTGCGACGGGGCGTGATGCGATAGATCACACCCTCGCGACTCCACACGACGGTGTTGGCGCCGACCGAGGACTCGGTGTCGATGCTGTTCGTCTGCTTGAGGAACCAGACGCGCATCTTGAAGCGGAAGTCGGTGCTGGTGAGCGCGCCGACCGGGCAGATGTCGACGGTGTTGAGAGAGTAGTTGTTCGCGAGCTCCTTGCCCGGATAGCACGTGAGCGTCGAATAGCTGCCGCGATCGACGAAGCCGAGTACGTCGTCCTTGGCGACCTCCTTGCAGAAGCGGATGCAGCGGGAGCAGAGGATGCAGCGTTCGTCGTCGAGCGTGACACGGGGTCCCAGCTGCGTGCGCTTCGGCTTCACGTTCTTATGCTCGATGAACCGCGAATAGCCGCGGCCATAGCCCATCGACTGCTCCTGCAACCGGCATTCGCCGGCCTGGTCGCAGATCGGGCAATCGAGCGGGTGGTTGATGAGGAGAAACTCCATCACACCCTCGCGGCAGTCCTTCACCGACGGAGTGTTCGTGCGAATGTGGAGGCCCGGAGTGGCGTTGGTGGCGCACGCAATCGTGGGACGCGGCACCCAGTTGATCTTCTGCTTGCCCGTCGCCGGATCCATCACCGGCTGCTTCGTCGCCGGATCGACCGCGGGGAGGCCCATCTCGACCAGGCACATGCGGCAGTTGCCCACCACCGTCAGCTTCGGGTGGTAGCAGTAGTGCGGCACGTCGACGCCCGCGAGGCGCGCGGCTTCGATCATATTCGTGCCCTTCGGCACGGAGACTTCCCTGCCGTCGACGTTGACGGTGACGAGGTCGGGCTTGGCGGGCTGGGTCATTGAAATGCGAATACGTTCAGACGAGCTCGAGGGTGCCGTCTCGTTTGGGCTGTTTCTTGGCGTCCGGGTACGCTTTGAACTCGTCGCCGAACTTCTGGATGAAGCTCTGGGTCGGCCACGAGCAGGCTTCGCCGAAGGCGCAGATGGTCCGGCCGGCGATCTGGTCGGCGACGCTCTTCAGCAGCGCTCCGTCCTCGGTGCGCGCGTCGCCGTGAACCATGCGGTTGGAGATCTTCTTCATCCACAGCGAGCCTTCGCGGCAGGGCGTGCACTGGCCGCAGCTTTCGTGGGCGTAGAACGCGTTGATGTTGGCCAGCGCGTCGACCATGTTGACGGAGTCGTCCATCACGATCACGCCGCCGGAACCGCCCATCGATCCGATCATCGCGAGCGAATCGAAATCCATCGGGACATCCTCGAGGGCCCAGTCGTAATCGACCATCTCGGCGCCGGCCTTGCGCTTGCCTTTGAACCGTTCGCCGAACTTGAGCACCTTGGCGGAGGAGCCGCCGGGAATGACGGCCTTGAACTTGCGCCCCGGCAGGGGTCCGCCGCAGACCTCGTTCAGCAGCTGTCCAAGGGTGATCTTGCCGGTCTCGAATTCGTAGTAGCCGGGCCGCTTCACGTGGCCGGACACGCAGAAGATGCGCGTGCCGGTGTTGTTCGGCGTGCCGATCTGCGAAAACGCCTGACCGCCCACGTCGGCGATGTACTTCACGTGGCAGAGCGTCTCCACGTTGTTCACGATGGTCGGGCACATGTAGAGCCCGAGCACCGCGGGGAAATACGGGGGTTTGATGCGTGGATACGGGCGTTTGCCCTCAAGAGACTCGATCAGGCCCGTTTCTTCGCCGCAGATGTACGCGCCGGCTCCGCGGTGAACGTAGATTTCGCAGCTGTAGCCGGTGCCGAGGATGTTCGGACCGGCGAAATTGCGCGCACGCGCTTCCGCGATCGCTCGCTCGAGGATGCGGGCGCCCTCCGGAAACTCGCCGCGAATGTAGATGTAAGCCTGCTTCACGTTGTTCGCGAAGCACGTGATCATGATGCCCTCGATCAACTGATGAGGGTCCTGGTGGATGATATAGCGGTCCTTGAACGTGCCCGGCTCGGACTCGTCGGCATTGACCACGAGGTAGATCGGCTTGCCGCTCTTGCGGTCGAGCAGCGACCACTTCACGCCACAGGGAAAACCGGCGCCGCCGCGCCCGCGCAGGCCGGACTTCTTCACCTCGTCGACGATCTCCTCCGGTTTGCGCTGTACCGACTTCTTCAATACTTCGTAGCCGCCGTTGCGCACGTAGCAATCGATGTCCGGGGTGTAGCCAGGCTCGTCGATGTGCTTGAAAATGATGCGGCGTTGTTCCGGTGCGGGCATTGGGAGGAAAAGGCTGAAGGACTGAAGGGCTGAAAGGCTGAGGATGCCAGGGATTCGTGAGCGAAGGATTCTGGGCGTTCAGCCCTTCAGCCTTTCTGCCCTTCAGCCTTTCGTTTGATCTGTGCGGCGATCTCGCGGGCCTTGGCGCAATCGACCTTCTCGTGCAGCACGTCGTCCACCATCACCACGGGCGCGGTGCCGCAGCTGGCGAGGCATTCGACGAACTCGATCGTCACCTCGCCGTCGGGAGAAATCTGGTTCAGCCCCGTGTTGAACTCCTTTTTGAACTCCTCGCAGGTCCGGTACCCGCCCATCAGCGCGCACGACAGCGTGCGGCAGACCTTGATATGGCGCCGCCCGATGGGCTTGCGCCGGAACATCGGGTAGAACGTCACCACCTCGTAAACGTTGATCGGCTGGAGCTCGAGTTTCTGCGCAACCCACTCCATCGCCGAGTCGGAGATGTAGCCGGCATCCTCCTGAATGAGGTGAAGCAGCGGCAGCACCGCACTCCGTTTGGTCGGGTAGTGCGTAATGACCTCTTCGATACGAGCGAATGTCTCAGGCTTGAGATCCATGGAGAAGACGAATGCAGAATGAAGAATGGAGAATGAACAATGAGCGAGCCGCCGCGGGTTCGCGGCGGGCAGAAAGAAAACGCCAGGGACTCGTTCGTCCGGTTTTCATTCTACATTCAGCATTCTTCATTCTTCCTTAGCTGAGGCGCATCGGCGCCTCAGCGATCACACTCTCCCATCACGAAGTCGAACGACCCGAGGATCGAAACGACGTCCGAGATCATGGCGCCGACGCACACTTTCGGGAGAATGGAGAGGTTGCAGAACGAGGGGCTGCGGATCTTCAGGCGCCACGGGACGCCGCCGCCTTTGCTCACGATGTAAAACCCGAGGATGCCCTTCGGATTCTCCGCCTCGAAGTAGACTTCGCCGGGCGGGATCAACGGGCCTTCCGTCACGATCATGAAATTGTGGATCAGCTCCTCCATCGAGGAGAGCACCTTGTCCTTCGGCGGAGCGAAGATCTTCTTCGCGTCCTTCGCGTACCAATCGCCGCCGGGAAACTTGGCCACGGCCTGCTTGATGATGCGCACGGACTGGCGCATCTCCTCGCCGCGGACGAGATATCGGTCGTAGCAGTCGCCCTTCGTGCCCACCGGCACGTCGAACTCGTACTGCTCGTAACCGGAGTACGGCTTGTCTTTGCGAAGGTCGAGCGCGACGCCCGAGCCGCGAAGATTGGGCCCGGTCAAACCGTAGGCGACCGCGTCGTCCTTGGAGATGACGCCGATATCGACCGTGCGGTCGGTGAAGATCTTGTTTCGCGTCAGGAGGCGAAGGATTTCCTCGAGGATCGGGAGGAACTGATCGCAGAAGGCGTTCACCCGATCCGTCCACCCCTCGGGAACGTCGCGGGACACGCCGCCGATGCGCGTATAGCTCGTCGTGAAACGCGCGCCGGTCAGCTCTTCGAAGAGACGATAGAGCTTCTCGCGTTCGGTGAAGCTGTAGAGGAAGACCGTCCAGGCGCCGACATCGATGCCGTAGGCGCCGAGCCCCATCAAATGGGAGGAAATGCGGGCGAGTTCACAGCAGATGACGCGGATTGCCTGACAGCGCGGGGGAATCTCGAGGTTCGCGAGTTTTTCGACGGCGATGGCGTACGCGACGTTGTTCGCGAGCGGAGCCAGGTAGTCCAACCGGTCCGTGTACGGCACGAACTGATTGTACGTCATGTTCTCGGCGATCTTCTCGTCGCCACGGTGCAAATACCCGAGGATCGGCTCGGCCTTCGTCAGGACTTCGCCGTCAATCTCCATCTGCAGGCGGAGCACGCCATGGGTCGACGGATGCGAAGGCCCCATCGAAAGCGACATCTTCTCGCCTTCGAACTCCTGGGCGGCTGCGGCGGCTTTCGCGCCTGCTTCGGGAAACACGTGCTCGGTCGGCATGGAAAGAGTCGGCAATCGTCGTTTAGGCGGAAGGCTCGGCGGGTTTTTCGCGCCGCTCGTTCCAGCTTTCGTCTTTGGCGCGCGGCTCGGCGTCCGAGGGGTTGATCTCGCCCGGCGAAGCGACAAACGGCCCGCCCGCCATGGGAGCCGCGATGGCTTTCGCTCCGGTTTCCGCGGCGACCTCCGGGTCGTGGAGCTCGGTTTCGATTCCCGCGAGAGGAAATTCCTTCCGCAGCGGATGATAGGGATAGCCCTCCCACATCAGAATCCGGCGCAGGTCGGGATGCCCGGTGAAACGGATGCCGAGCAAGTCCCAGGTCTCGCGCTCGTGCCAATTGGCGCCGGGCCAGAGTCCGACGGCGCTCGGCATCGACGGCTCGATGTCGCTTTCGCAGGCCGCGGCGATGCGAATATAGCCGTGCGAGCTGGACGAGTGCAGGTGCCAGACGACGGTAAAGCGCGGTGACGCTCCCTCGGCCCAGTCGACCGCCGTGATATCCATCAGGAAATCGAAGCCGAACTCGTCGCGCAGGGCTTTCAGGACGGCCAGCGCATCCGTTGCCGGAACGTTAAACGCCGGGTGGTCCGAACTGGGACGCGGGCTAATCTGCGGAAATTTCGCCTGAAGAGCGGCGGAGACGTCGGCGGGCGCGGTCGCGGTTGGCACGGTGAAAAGGTCCGGGACGGGGCTGTTAGGCGGTGAGTCGTTTCAGCGAGGGTTCCTTGCGGACTTTGCCCTGCAGTTTGATCAGCGCGTCGAGCAGGGCTTCGGGACGGGGCGGGCAGCCGCTGACGTAGACGTCGACGGGGATGATTCGGTCTACGCCCTGCAACGTCGCATAGCTGCGGTACATCCCGCCCGAGCTCGCGCAAGCGCCCATGGCGATAACCCACTTCGGCTCCGCCATCTGGTCGTAAATGCGGCGGACGTGCGGCGCCATCTTGTAGGTCACCGTACCCGCGACGATCATACAATCTGACTGTCGGGGCGAAAACCGCATGACTTCGGCGCCGAATCGGGAAATGTCGAAACGACTGGCCGCGACGGCCATCAGCTCGATCGCGCAACATGCCAAGCCCATCGGCATCGGCCACATGGAGTTTGTGCGAATCCAGTTGATCGCTGCATCGAGACGCGTGGGCACAATGTCGCCCTCAATCTTGCTGTTATACGCTAACTCGGTGTTGGCAGAGACCATGTCGTGACAGAATCGTTAAAACCCAAGGAGTGACCACGGTAGCGCCGCGAACTAGTCGCGCAAGGCGCTTTTCCCAAATCTTCCCGGGGAATGGCCGAACGGTGAAGCAGAGCGCACACCAGCTTGCGCGCAACCCTCCGGAAAAGAAGCGTTTCACGCGGCTCTTCGATACACTGGCGGTGAACGTCACCGCCATCTCGCAAGCAGCCCAACTCATCAGCGGCAGCGGCAGCCATAAGAAGCAGCGCTTTTCGAGCCGAAGCGCCGGGCGGTCCGCAAAACTCCCAAAATCAAACCATCAAAAGACGGCTGTCCCCAACCTTTGGTGTAGATCCGGTGTAGATCCTGTAGATCCAGCGAAATGGCGGAGAGGGGGGGATTCGAACCCCCGGTACCCTTGCGGATACACGTGATTTCCAATCACGCACATTCGACCACTCTGTCACCTCTCCAGGTGTCCAGTTGGCACATCGTTCAATGTGCTGTCCGGATGAGCGAAGGGGCACATAAGGCGACGGGACGCGAACGGGTCAACGGAATTCCTGGGCAGTGGGAAACAATCGCACGAAACCGATCCCGGCGCTTGGGAACGACGAATCGAGCCGGGGCCTGCCCGAACGATCACGCCGAGGGCGCACGTATGCATCGTTCGACGCAGGCACTTCATTCCGCGCCTTGGTCATCGCCGCTTTTCAATACGTCGTTCGCACGCGGAGCGTATCCCGTTTCTCCGCGCTGTTTCCCGGTCGCTCCCCGGCGAGTGGCCATGCGGACACAAAAAAAGAGCCCGATCGCTCGGGCTCTTCCGAAAGTGTCTAGATCGATAGATCTGTTCAGGCCTGATTGCGAAGGCGGCTGATCGCTTCGTCCATCAGTGCGAAAGGCCACGCGCATTTCTTCGGATTGATATCAACCCAGACGTTCCAAATCAGCGCATCCGCGAGTTCTTCGTTGGTAAGGCGGCGGGCTTTGGCGGTCTCTTTGAGATACAGCGTGCTCACCACCTGCTCGACCGTAAGTCCACACTCGGCAGCCATCGATTCGATTTCTGCGATGGGGTACGGGAGGTCGGTTCCGTGGTGGTTCTTTTCCATGGTCTCTATATCGGCATGCGCGAAAGCGGTCTTTAGCAGCCGAGAGGAAGAATCCGCCAATATTTCGTACAGAAATTGGGAAAATCCTCTCAAGCGCGCGGCGAACGCGACGACGCGTAGCAGCCCACTGAAGACAGTCGTGCAAAATCCGCTGGCATGGGGCGTCGATTTCACCGAAAGCTGGGGACTACTGCCCATGCCCGCCACGTCGCGCCGCACCGCCCGCTTCACGGAATCGCTTATCCGCGAGATGACCCGCGTGGCTCAACAGCACGGCGCCATCAATCTCTCGCAGGGATTTCCCGACTTCGACCCGCCGCCCGCGCTCATCCAGGCGGCGAAGGAGGCGATGGATGCCGGACGCCATCAATACGCCGTCACTTGGGGAGCACCTGAGCTGAGAAACGCATTGGCGGCCAAGCTCCACCGCTTCACGGGCATCGAAGTGGATCCGGATCGCGAACTCGTCGTCACCTGCGGCGCCACCGAGGCGATGATGGTCGCAATGATGACCGTCTGCGATCCGGGAGACCGCGTCGGGTTGTTCTCACCGTTCTACGAGAACTACTCCGCCGACGCCATCCTCTGCGGGGCTGAACCCGTCCACGTCACACTCCAACCGCCGACCTATCGCTTCGATCCCACGGAGCTTCGCGCGGCCTTCGCGAGCGGCCTCAAAGCCTTTGTCCTCTGCAATCCCTCGAACCCATGCGGGCGCGTGTTCACCCGCGAGGAACTGCTTCAGATCGCAGCGCTCGCGGAGGAATTCGATGTCTTCGTCATCACCGACGAGGTCTACGAGCACATCGTCTTTCCGCCTCATCGGCACACGTATTTCGCCGCGCTGCCGGGAATGGCGCGCCGGACGCTGTCGTGCTCCTCGCTTTCAAAGACGTTCTCGATCACCGGATGGCGGCTTGGATACGTGCATGCGCCAGCCGCGATCATCGCGCAGGCCCGGAAGGTGCACGACTTCCTCACCGTCGGCGCGGCCGCGCCGCTGCAGCACGCCGTGGTCACCGCGCTGAATTTTCCGGCGAGTTATTACGACCAGCTCGCCGCCGATTACGGTGCTCAGCGCGACATCCTGCTCGGCTACCTCGACCGCGTCGGGCTCGCCTACAGCCGTCCGGAAGGGGCCTATTTCGTCATGGTCGATGTATCACCTTTCGGATACAGTAGTGACGTGGAGTTCGCCCGTTGGATGACGCGGGAAATCGGCGTCGCTCCCGTTCCGGGATCCAGCTTCTTCGCCAACGGTGAAAACCGCTACGTGCGCCTCAATTTCGCCAAGCGCCCCGCAACACTGCACGCCGCCGGCGAAAGGCTGCTCAAGCTTCGCCGCGGCTGACCGAGCAGCCGCGCCCGGATCGCGACCTCTGCCGATGAAACCGCATCCCTCGTTCGGCGAAGCGTTCCGTTTCTGGCTAAAGCTCGGCTTCATCAGCTTTGGCGGTCCCACCGGGCAGATCGCGATCATGCATACCGAGTTGGTGGAGCAACGCCGGTGGATCGGCGAGCAGCGGTTCCTTCACGCGCTCAATTACTGCATGCTGCTGCCGGGACCGGAGGCGACGCAGCTCGCGACCTACTGCGGCTGGCTGCTCCACGGAACCTGGGGAGGAATCGTCGCAGGCGTCCTGTTCGTCCTGCCTGCGGCCCTGCTCCTCTGGTTGCTCAGCTACATTTACGTCGCCTTCGGGCAGATTGCCTGGATCGCGGCGCTTTTCGGCGGGCTGAAACCCGCGGTGACGGCCATTGTCGCCGCCGCCACCATCCGCATCGGACAACGCGCGTTGAAGACCCGTCCGATGTGGCTTCTCGCCGCCGTATCCTTCGTCGCGTTGTTTGTCTTCGAGGTTCCCTTCCCCGCCATCGTCGCCGGGGCCGCCGCGATGGGATGGCTTGGCGGGTGGTTCTGGCCGGCTGCGTTCACCACCGCAACCGGACCGGTCGGTGCGAGCAGCGGGACGGTCGTCGACGACGCTCAAACGACGGTGGATCACGCACGTCCCACGTTTGCTCGCGCCCTCCGCGTCAGCGCTGTCTGCCTGGCGCTCTGGTGGACGCCGGTGATCGTGGCGGCTCTCGCCCAGGGTTGGTCGGGCACATTGGCGCGTCAGGGCCTGTTCTTCAGCAAGGCCGCAATGGTCACTTTCGGGGGCGCCTACGCCGTTCTTCCCTACGTGGGCCAGCAGGCGGTCGATAGTTATCAATGGCTCACCGCGCCTCAGATGCTCGACGGACTCGGACTCGCCGAGACGACCCCGGGCCCGCTGATCATGGTGGTCCAGTTTGTCGGTTTCCTGGGCGGCTGGAATCACCCCGGCGCGCTATCACCGCTGCTATCGGCGACACTCGCGGCTGCGCTCACCACTTGGACGACGTTTGTCCCGTGCTTCTACTGGATCTCCCTCGGTGCGCCGTACATCGAGCGCATGCGGGGCAACGTCGCCGTGAATCGCACCTTGACCGCGGTGACCGCCGCCGTCGTCGGCGTGGTGGCAAACTTGGCCGTCTGGTTTGCGCAGCATGCGTTGTTTCCGGGCTTCAAGTTCACCTCGGAAAACAGCGCCGACGGCTATCGGCTGCACTACCAGCTGGGTGCGGACGTCTTTTCCATCGCCGTGGCTATCGCCGCGTTCGTCGCCCTTCACCGCTTCAGGGTCGGACTCGTGCCGGTGATCGCAGCCTGCGCGGCGGTCGGTCTCGTCCGGCACCTGCTCTAGTTCGAGGACTGGCCCCGCCGACGATGCCGGCGCTGTCCTGCTAGGCCGAATACTCGGCCCAGCTGGAACTGGTCTCCGTGACCCGGACGCGCTCCACCCTGACTCCGACGGGAATCCGGTAGGCCGAATTCGTCTGTTTCTGGCCTTCGGCGAGCCGGCGGGTGAGTTCGTCAAAAATCGCCTTGGCCATCACCTCGCTGGTCGGATCCGTAGAGGTGAAAATGACCACTCGATCGCCGTACGCCTGCTGGTAGAAATCGCGATTCGCGTCGGCCGAATTGAGGCAGAGGGCATGATCCCACGAATCGATATAAGCGCCGATCCGCTCCTTCAGCGCCTTGAAATCGCAGACCATGTCGTTCGCGTCGAGCGAGTCGGCCGCCAACACGATCTCCACCCGGCGGCTGTGCCCATGGGGAAACCGGCACTTGTCAGGGTGCTTCGACAAGATGTGCCCGCTTTCGATTTCGAAGGATTTGCTGATGCGATACGGCATGGCGACTCATGCTATCAAAGCGCTGAACCGCCCTCCGGCGCAAGCCAGCGGAGCGAGTTGTCCGGCCACCAAACGCCCGACCATTTCATTCCGTCTTAGCGGCGATCATCACCCCTAATTTCGAGGCAGTTTCGCGCCTGCAGGTTTGTTTCGGAATTAAGCGGGCGCACACTTCACCTCGCCCCCACCGGGCGATTGCCACATCGCCCACCAGCATCCGCTCCTCTGACGCTCGTCATGATCCCGACGCCGCTTGCCGCGCATTTTCAGGCTTATCTGTCGTCGCGCACTGGACTCTTCAAACAGGTCCGTAAGCGCGATGGTCGTGTCGTGCCCTTCGAGCCGGCTCGGATACACCGCGTATTCGCGCGTGCAGGCGCCGCCACGGGCGAGTTCGACGACGAGACGGCTCTTCGGTTGGCAATCAAGACGATCAACCTCGCCGATCAGACGCTCGCGACGGAAATCCCGTCCGTGGAGCAGATCCAGGACATCATCGAAGAGGTGCTGCTTAACTCCACTTTTCGGAAGACCGCGCGGGCAGTGATCATCTACCGCGACCAGCACAAACGACTGCGCGAGATTCGCGCAGGCGAAAACATCGAGCTGATCGACGGCTATCTCCGGAAAGCCGATTGGCAGGTGCGCGAGAACAGCAACATGGGCTACTCGCTGCAGGGGCTGAACAACTACATTTCCAGCGCCGTCAGTCAGAGCTACTGGCTGAACGCCATCTACTCCGCGGAAGTGCGCGAGGCCCACGAAGCGGGCGACCTCCACATCCACGACCTCAGTCAGCTCTCCGTCTACTGCGTCGGCTGGGACCTGCTCGATCTGCTGCGTGAGGGGTTCAAAGGCGTGCCTGGCAAGATGGAGACGAAGCCGGCCCGGCATTTCCGGAGCGCGCTCGGGCAGATCATCAATTTCTTCTATACGCTCCAAGGCGAAGCGGCGGGCGCCCAGGCCTTCTCCAACATCGATACGCTGCTTGCGCCGTTCATCCGCTACGACGGTCTCGCCTATGAGCAGGTGAAACAGTCGATCCAGGAGTTTGTATTCAACATCAACGTACCGACGCGGGTCGGTTTTCAGACGCCGTTCACCAACGTCACGCTCGATCTGGTCTGCCCCCAGCACCTGCGGTATCAGCCCGTGATCATCGGCGGCGAATTCCAGCCCAACACCTACGGCGAATTCCAGGCGGAAATGGACACGTTCAACCGCGCCTTCTTCGAGGTGATGATCGAGGGCGACGCACGCGGTCGGATCATGACGTTTCCGATTCCGACCATCAATCTGACCCGCGACTTCGACTGGGATAACCCGAACCTGGCGACGCTCTGGGAGCTCACGGGAAAATACGGCGTTCCGTATTTCTCGAACTTCATCAACTCCGAGATGGATCCCGGTGACGCCCGCTCGATGTGCTGCCGGCTGCGCATCGACAACACCCAGCTGTCCGTACGGGGCGGCGGCCTATTCGGCGCCCATCCGCTGACTGGCAGCATCGGCGTGGTGACCATCAACCTGCCGCGAATCGCCTATCTCGCAAAAACCCACGGCGAGGGCCGAACCGGCTTCTTCCCCCGTCTCGCCAAACTGCTCCGCATCGCGCGCGAAAGCTTGGAAACAAAGCGCAAGTTCCTCGAGAACCTTACCGCTTCGCACCTCTACCCATACACCGCGTATTACCTGCGCCATATCTTCGAGCGCTCCGGCAAATACTGGACCAATCATTTCTCGACCATCGGGCTCGTGGGCATGAACGAGGCGTGCGCCAATCTTCTCGGCACGACCATCGCCACCGCGGAAGGCCGGACGTTTGCCATCGAGACGTTGGACTTCATGCGGGCACAACTGCTCGAGTTCCAGGCGGAGACGACCCATCCGTACAACCTCGAGGCAACGCCCGCGGAATCCACCGCGTACCGTCTGGCCAAGAAGGACAAAGAGCGCTTTCCCGACATCCTGGTCGCCAACGAGGAAGACCTGCCGTCGGGAGCGAAGCCTTTCTACACGAACTCCAGCCACCTGCCGGTCGAGTACACCGACGATCTGTTCGAAACGCTGGACCTCCAGGACGATCTGCAGACTCGGTACACCGGCGGAACCGTGCTGCACCTCTTTCTCGGCGAGCGTATTCAGGATACGGCGACCGTTAAGACGCTCCTGCGCCGAATCGCGTCCGGATACCGGCTGCCCTATTTCTCGCTGACGCCGACATTCTCCGTGTGCCCGGAGCACGGCTACGTCACCGGCGAACACCCCAAGTGCCCCAAGTGCGAACGCGACTGCGAAGTCTACTCGCGCGTCGTCGGGTACCTCCGCCCTCTGAGCCAGTGGAACGAAGGCAAACAGGCCGAATTCCACCGCCGTCGCGTCCTCCGGGTTCCGCCCCGCGGTGCCAGCACGCTGGCTCCCTTCCCCTCTACTTCTGCCGCAGCCGATTCAGATGATTCCGACCTGCGCGGGTCGTGATCGTCCTCCAACCCAGACGCGATCTCATCATGAAAATCGGCGGCTATCAGAAATGCTCGCTCATCGACTACCCGGGAAAGGTGGCTGCAGTCGTGTTCACGCAAGGCTGCAACTGGCGATGCCCATTCTGCCACAACCGCTCTTTGGTGATCCCCGCGCGGTTTCAGCCCGCGGTTCCAGAAGAGCAGCTCTTCGCTCACCTAGAGCAGCGGCGCGGACAGCTCGACGGCGTGGTTGTGACCGGCGGCGAACCGACGCTCCAACCGGGACTGGCGGCGTTTCTGCGCCGCGTCCGCGCGCTGGGCTATGCGACCAAGCTCGACACCAACGGCAGCCGTCCAAACGTGATCGCCGCCCTTCTCAATGAGCAGCTGCTCGATTACGTGGCGATGGACGTGAAAGGACCGCTCGCCAGCTACTCACGCTTCGCCGGTCACCACGTGGATACCGGAACGATCGAGTTGAGCATCGAGCTGATCCGCACTTCAGGAGTCTCGTACGAGTTCAGAACCACGCTGGTCGGCGGCTTGCACACCGAGGACGACCTCCGCGCGATGGCGCCTCTCGTCACCGGAGCCAAGCGCTATGCTGTGCAGGGATACCGCTCTCCCCCGACGGCGTCGAAGTGCTACGACAACTACCGCGCGCCTTCCTCCGAACTCTTCGAGGCCGCCGAGACGATCCTCCGCTGCCACGTCGACGACTTCGTGGTACGCTGATCCCTGCCGGCGCGAGACCGGCAGGAGCAGATCGCGCCGCATTGCGAGGCCCGGGCAGCCGCCAGCGCGGTTGAAAGGCGGCGCGACGGACTCAGGTCAGCTTCCGCCGAAGAATTTCAGGATTCGGCGCATCGAAGAAACCAATACGTCAATTTCCTCCGGCGTGTTGTAGACGTAGAAGCTAGCCCGCGTCGTGCTCGGCAGGCCGAGCTTTTTCATCAGCGGCTGATTGCAGTGATGGCCACCGCGCAGCGCGATTCCGTCCTGGTCGGCAAAGGTGACGACGTCGTGCGCGTGAACGTCCCGGAAAGCGAAGCTCACGAGCGCCCCGCGGTTCTCACGCGGGCCAAGGATCCGAATGCCAGGCAGCATGCTGAGCGCGTCGTAGGCACGACGGGCCAGCGTGTCGTCGTGCGCACCGATGGCCGGCCTTCCCAGCTTGTCCAGGTAGTCCATTGCCGCGTGAAGGCCGATTGCGTCGGCGACATTCGGCGTGCCCGCTTCAAAACGCTCCGGCGAGGGCTTCCATTTGCTCTCGAAGAAATCGACCTGAGTGATCATGCCTCCGCCCCCCTGCCAGGGAGGCATCGCGTCGAGCAGCGCACGCCGGCCGTAGAGCACGCCGATCCCCGTGGGCCCTGCCATCTTGTGCCCGGAGAAAGCTAGGAAATCGCAGCCTATCGCCTGCACGTCGATCCGTTCGTGTCCGCTCGATTGCGCGGCATCCACGACCGAAATCGCTCCGACCCGTCTGGCTTTCGCACAGAGATCCGCGACGGGGTTGATGACCCCGAGCGTGTTCGAGATGTGCGTGAAGGCGAAGACCTTCACCTCGGAAGTGAGCAGCCGGTCGACTGCGTCGAGATCGAGGCCGTATTCGGCGTTTTCGCCGGCAATCGGAACGTACCGGAGCTTCGCGCCCGTGCGCTGGGCAATCAACTGCCAGGGCACGAGATTCGAGTGGTGCTCCATCTCGGTGAGCAGGATCACGTCGCCCGGCTTCAGGTTAGCTCCGCCCCAGCTGTTCGCGACGAGGTTGATGGACTCCGTGGTACCGCGGGTGAAAACGATCTCCTCCGCGGCGGCGGCATTGAGGAATTGGGACGCGCGCAGGCGAGCCGCCTCGTAACCGTCTGTCGCGCGCATCGAGAGCGCGTGGAGACCGCGGTGAACGTTGCTGTTGTCCCGTTCGTAGTAGGCCGTGAGCGTATCGATCACGGCGCGCGGCTTGTGCGTCGTCGCGGCGTTGTCGAGATACACCAGCGGTTTCCCGCTCACGACTTGATGAAGCGTCGGAAAGTCCGAACGCACTGCGGGCCAGCCGCGCGAGGGCAGCTGGTAAGGAGCCACGGGACCGCTGCTCATGCGCCCGCCTCCGGCTTCTTCAAAGCTTCGAGCGCGGCATGCCACGCCAGGGTCGCGCACTTGATTCGCGCCGGATAGGCGTGCACGCCCGCAAAGGCCGCCAGTTCGTTGAATTCCTCCGGGGCGTTGCCGGTCTTCACGATGTCGGAAAACTCCTTGTAGATCGCTTCGGCTTCCACGGCATTCTTGCCCTTGAGCTGCGTGGTCATGAGCGACGCCGACGCCTGCGAAATCGCGCAACCGGAGCCGTCGAAGGCGATCTCGCCGATGCGATCACCGTCCATCTTCAGATAGACAGTGCATTGATCCCCACACGTAGGATTGTCCCCCGAGGCAACACGATTGGCGGTCGGCAGTTTGCCACGATTCCGCGGGCGCTTGTTGTGATCGAGGATTACGGATTGGTAGAGATCGGACAGATCGCTCATTGAGGCACGGACCGTACTGACCGTGAGCCCAAACGCAACGGCGGGAGAACAGGCCGCCCGCTGCGAAACACTCGGTCTGCGGCTATCCGGAGCGGGAATCTCAGCCCGCGGCCGACTGCACCTCATCGGTTTTCGCCCCGCTGTGAGGCGCATACCGGGCCGGATCCTGCCCTCGCCGGCTGCGAAGTGCGTCTGTTCTTGGGCTGAAGCGCTAGATGACTTTCGAGTGGCGCCGCGGAGCCTGCTGGAGCGTGGCGTCGAAACGCATCGCCACGACCCGGAGAAGCGGACCGCCCGCCGGCGTGACCTCCATGCCGGACGGCGAACACCGCACGATGCCGTCGGCTTCCAGGTCTGCGAGCGAACTCAGTTCGTGGGCGTACGCCTGCTGGAAGTTGAATCCAAAATCTCGTGACAGGCGCTGATAATCCAGTTTCCGATCGCACATCACGCGCATGATGATCGTCCGCCGCCGCTTGTCCTCGTCGGTCAAGCGGAGGCCTTTCTCAACCGGCATCGTTCCGGCAGTCACAGCGGCGACATACCCGTCCAGCGTTTTATGGTTCTGCCGATAGGTGTCCTGCGTCTGCGAAATGGACGTCATACCGAAGCTATAAAGCGAAGCCCCGGCGTGCGTGCTGTAGCCCTGGAAGTTGCGATGGAGCGTTCCAGCCTTCTGCGCGAGCGCCAGCTCGTCGTCTGGGCGGGCAAAATGATCGAGCCCGATATCGATGTAGCCGGCAGCCGTGAGTTTCTCGTGCGCCACGACAAACATGGCGAATTTCTCCTCCGTCTCCGGCAGTTGTCCGCGATCCTCGAAGATCTTCTGCGCCGGTTTCAGCCAAGGCACGTGCGCATAGCTGAACACCGAGAGCCGATCCGGGCTGAGGGAGACGACGTCCGCGATCGTTTCGGCGAACGATTCGGGCGTCTGGAGCGGCAGCCCGTAGATCAGATCGAAGTTGATCGAGCGGAACCCCTCCTCGCGCAACCAGTGGACCGCCTGACGATTGAGGTCGTGCGGCTGGAAACGGTGGATCGCGAGTTGAACACGGCGGTTGGTGTCCTGCACACCGAGCGAAGCGCGGTTCGCACCCAGGCCATGCAACGCCTGGACATGCTCCAGCGTCAGGCGACGAGGATCGATCTCGACGCTGATCTCGGCGTCGGGCGCGAATTTGAACCGGCTGTGGATCATTTCGCCGATCCGACGGAGCTGATCCGGAGGTAGGAACGTAGGCGTGCCTCCGCCAAAATGGAGCTGCGCGACCGGCCGTGAGCAGTCGATCCGCCCGGCAGTAAGGGCGACCTCCTTCTCCAGAATATCCACGTACTCCGATGCCGCTTCCCGGCGCCGGGTGATGATCGTGTTGCAGCCGCAGTACCAGCAGCGCGACTCGCAGAACGGGATGTGGAAATAGAGGGAAAGCGGTCCAGCTCCCGGCGCGTTGTCGTCTCGAAGCGCATCGTCCAGCCGCAGGGAGGCCAAATCCGTCGTAAACTGGGTAGCCGGGGGGTAGGAGGTGTACCGCGGCGCTGCGATGGAGTATTTCGCCACGAGCGACGGGTCGAACGTCAACCCAGCGCGGGCCGACGTTAAATCATTCGGAGAATACATGAGCAGAAGTGACGGCACATGGTCGCACACACAAAAGACAAAATCTGCGCAGTCGTTGCCTAAGGAACCGCAATTCTTGCACCGATCGGCCAGAAACGCAAAAGGGCGGCTGAATGCGGAGCCACCGTCGGAATTGCCTTACTGCGGGATCTTGAGCTCCTGCCCGATCCGAAGCGGATCGTCTTTTGAGCGAAGCACATCCCGGTTGGCTTCGAAGATATCGCGCCAGCGGGAACGGTTGCCGTAATACCGCTGGGCCAACGAATACAAGGTGTCGCCTTTGGCGATTACGTGGCGCCGGGCCGCATTCGCCGAAGCTGCCGGAGGAGTCGTCGCCGTGCGTGTTGGGGTGGTAGCCGCAGCCTGGGCGGGTTTGGGGGCCGGAGCCGCGGTTGCCAACGGGACGGTCTGCACCGGCGTTGTCACCGCAGAGCGACTGGGCGGAGGAAGTGCAGGAGCCGTCTCGGTCGCGTCGCCTCCTGGGGCGGCGGATACCGGCGAACCTTCGGAGGCGTACGCCGGGCCGGTGGATTCCGTGACATTGTCTTCCGCCGCAACGGCCGAACCGTCGGCACGACCTTTGGGGACGATCATGGAGCGTGCGCGTGCGAGTTCGGCTTTGAGCTGCTCGTTCTCGCGCTGCAACCGCTGCACGACGTCGGTCATGTCGTACCGCTCCATGTTGTCCATGGGTTGCCCTGGAAGCTTGCTGGCGAATTCACGCGTAGCGGCCTCGATGCGCTGCCGGACCAAGTCGGCCTGCGGGCTCGTCGGCTTGAGCTCGCGGTACCTGCGATAGTGATAGATCGCCGCGATCGGGTCGCGAATATGGAATTGATACAACAGGCCCAGTTCGAGGTGGGACTCGGGCGCATTGTTCAGCCCGCGCTTTTCGATGACTTTCTGGAACTCCGCGAGCGCTTCCTGGTTGCGACCCTGGCGCAGGAGTTCCTTTCCGCGGCGGTAGTCTGCCTCGTCGACTTCCGCTGTGAACAGTGAGTTGTCGCGCCGCTCGCATCCCGCGGCCAACAGCAGCGCCGCAAAAGCAAAAATACAGAGCGGAACGAGTCGAAACCGGATCTTCACGAAAAAGACTTTGATCGAAAAAAAGTTGCCTTTACCTTCCGCAACCCGCCCATCGACTCAAACCATAAATGGCCCTCGAACCCAAATCCGCACTGACGCGCGCACGGGCTTGCATCCGGATCGAGATGGATGCGCTCGACGCCACCGCGAAGGGGCTCGGCGAAGAATTTGTGGAGGCCGCCGCCGCCATCGAAGCAGCGATCACGGCGGGCCGAAAACTGATCTTCAGCGGCGTGGGAAAGTCCGCTCACGTTGGCGAGAAACTCGTCGGCACCTTCAACAGCACGGGCGTTCCGTCCTGTTTCCTGGACGCCACTCAGGCGCTGCACGGCGACCTCGGCCTCTGCACGGAGGGAGACGTCGCGATCATTCTTTCGAATAGCGGCCAGTCGGAGGAAGTGCTCCGCCTCGTCCCTGTGCTGAAACGCTTCGGGGTCAAAATCGTCGCGCTGACGAAAGAGCCCGATTCCGACCTCGCCCGGCACGCCGATTTCCGTCTGATCTACTGCGTGCCGCGAGAGGCGTGCCCTCTCAAACTAGCTCCGACTGCGAGCACGACAGCGGCCCTCGCGCTCGGCGACGCCTTGGCAATGGTCCTGCTGGAGAGCCGGGGTGTGACTCGCGAAGATTTCGCCCGCTACCATCCCGCTGGCAACCTGGGCCGCCTGCTGCTGCTCAAGGTGAAAGACATCATGCGCTCCGGAGACCGTCTGCCGGTGATGGAAGACGACGGCACGCTTCAGGACGCGATCCTCGCGATGACGAAGGCCAAATCCGGCAGCATCGCCCTCGTGAGCGGAAAAGCCGGCCGGCTGGCGGGCATCCTCACCGACGGGGACTTTCGCCGGAGCGCGCTGAGCGGTCCCGATTTTCTCAGCAAACCCGTATCACAGTTCATGACCCGAACACCGAAGACCATTCAGGAAGACGCTCTCGGAGTGGAGGCGTTGAGAATGTTCGAAGCCCACAAAATCGACGACCTCATCGTGGTGAACAGAAAAGGCCAGCCGGTCGGTCTCGTGGACGGTCAGGATCTGCCGAAGCTGAAGATCGTGTGAAGGCGCCGATCCGAATCGGGATCGTGGGAATGGGAGGCTACGCCGGCTCCCACCACGACGCTGTCCTGGGGCTCGAGGAAAGAAAACTCGCACGGCTCGTCTGCACGTGCGACCCCCAGCCGGACACCTTCCTCGCCCAGCAGTCCGCCTGGCGGTTTCGCGAACGCGGGGTGTATGTCTTTTCCGATTACTCCTCGATGCTCTCGGCCTGCGCGAAGCATCTCGACCTGCTGGTCGTCCCCACGCCGGTCCATCTGCATGCGGAAATTCACAGGGCTGCGATCGACGCCGGTTTGGCCGTTTACCTGGAGAAGCCGCCGACGCTCGATTACGCGGAGCTTGAGGAAATGATCGACCGAGACCGTCGAGCGGCCAAAGCGAGCCTGGTGGGCTTCAACTTCATCATCGAGCCGCCGCGACAGGTTCTGAAGCGACGCATCCTGGATGGCGAATTCGGCTTGTTGCGCGAAGTCAGGCTGCACGCGATGTGGAGCCGGCCGACATCGTATTTCCGCCGCTGCCCGTACGCCGGGCGCCTCTTTGTCGGCGATCGGCTTGTGCTCGATTCCTGCCTGAGCAACGAATTTGCCCACTTCGCGCACAACGCGCTGTTCTGGGCGGGAAGCGCATCGGTCGCGAGCTGGCCGCAGCTGAGCTCCGTGAAAGCCGAGTTGTACCGCGCTCATGTGATCGAAAGCGCGGATACGATCTGCGCGGAAGCGCGCACCGAGAACGGCGTGACCGTGCGACTTGCGCTCTCGCTCGCGCACGCCGGCCCTTGCTCGCACGCCGAAACCGTCGTTTGCGAGAATGCGACGATCGAATACATCGTTGGGCAGGGCGCGCAGATCCGGTGGGCGTCCGGCAAGCTCGAGAGAATCGCTTGGGAGCTGTTTGATCCGCTCCTGCAAAACCACTTGGCGTATCTGCGATACCTCACGGACGAGGCCCCCCGGCCGGCGACCACCCTCACCGACTGCCGGGCCTTCGTAATCCTGAACGCGCTCGCTTTCGTCTCCAGCGGAACCATCGCCGCCATTCCCGCCGAGCAAGTCTCGCTCGTTTTCAACTCAAAGGAGCAAAAGGACTATGTGTCCGTTGCCGGGCTCGACGGAGTGATGGACGAGTTCGCGAAACACGGGCGGTGGCCGAGTGCAAACGGCTGGTTCCGCGCCTCTCCCCCTGCGCGTGCCACCCCGGCCGAGCTTCCCCGGCTGCAGGAACGCTTGCGGCCGCTCGCCACACCGCTTCCCGCCTAGACTCAGTCGCGAACCAACCGCAGCCGCCAGATTGCGCGAGCGCCTCCGGTCCAGCGCTGGCGTGACGTCCATTCTCTCCTAATCCGCACCCAACGCCTCCTTATTCTTGGCCGCACTCCGATTTAGCGCGCCCCAGATTTCTCCAAATCGGCTACTCTTCCCTCTTATGGCTACGCCTCCCTTCGTTTATCAGGACCCGTTCCCGCTCGGGAGCGACGACACCGAATACCGCCTCGCTTCCAAAGAGGGCGTTTCCACCACCACCTTCGAAGGCCGCGAGATTCTCAAGGTCGACCCGGAAGCCCTCGCCTTTGTCGCTCAGCAGGCGATGCGCGATTGCTCGTTCATGCTTCGGACCAAGCACCTCAAACAGGTCGCCGCGATCCTCAACGACCCCGAAGCCTCCGCCAACGATCGGTACGTCGCGCTCACGCTCCTCAAGAACGCAGAAATCGCCGCCGAAGGTATTCTGCCGTTTTGCCAGGATACCGGTACCGCAACCGTCGTGGCCAAAAAGGGACAGCAAGTCTGGACCGGGGCCAACGACGCCGAGTGGATCTCGAAAGGCATCTACGAGACGTACACGAAAGAGAACCTCCGCTATTCGCAGACGGTGGCGCTCGACATGTACAAAGAGACGAACACGGGCACCAACCTCCCTGCCCAGGTCGATCTCTACGCCACCGAAGGCGCCGAGTACAAATTCCTCTTTGTGGCCAAGGGCGGCGGTTCGGCGAACAAGACCTATCTTTTCCAGGAGACGAAGGCGCTGCTCAATCCGAAGAGCCTCGAAGCCTTCATCACCGAAAAGATGAAGATGCTCGGTACCGCAGCCTGCCCGCCCTACCATCTGGCTTTCGTCATCGGCGGTACCAGCGCCGAAGCCTGCCTGAAGACCGTGAAGCTGGCCTCGACGAAGTATCTGGACACGCTGCCCACCACCGGAAACGAGCACGGCCGGGCCTTCCGCGACGTGGAACTCGAGAAGCGCGTGCTTGAAATCGCGCAGAAATCCGGAGTCGGAGCCCAGTTCGGCGGCAAGTATTTCGCCCTCGATGTTCGCATCGTCCGGCTTCCGCGCCACGGTGCCAGCTGCCCCGTCGCGATGGGGGTCTCCTGCAGCGCCGATCGCAACATCAAGGCGAAGATCACCAAGGACGGCATCTTCATCGAGAAGCTCGAGACCAACCCGGGACAGTTCATCGCGCCCGAGCTTCGCACCCTGAAAGACGACAAGATCGTCCGAATCGATCTGAACCGCCCGATGGAGCAGATCCGCGCGGAACTCTCGAAGCTGCCCGTGACCACTCGCGTCGCCCTCAACGGCACGATCATCGTCGCCCGCGACATTGCTCACGCGAAACTGAAGGAACGTGTCGACGCCGGCCAGGGCCTGCCCGACTACTTCAAGAGGCACCCGGTGTATTACGCCGGCCCGGCGAAGACTCCGAAGGGCTATGCCTCGGGCAGCTTCGGTCCGACAACGGCAGGCCGCATGGACAGCTATGTGGATCTGTTCCAGTCGCTCGGTGGATCGATGGTGATGATCGCCAAGGGCAATCGCAGCCAACAGGTCACCAACGCCTGCAAGAAATACGGCGGCTTTTACCTCGGCAGCATCGGCGGCCCGGCCGCCATTCTGGCCAAGGACAACATCAAGAAAGTCGAGGTCGTGGAGTACCCCGAGCTCGGCATGGAAGCCATCTGGAAGATCGAGGTGCAGGATTTCCCCGCGTTCGTGTTGGTCGACGACAAGGGCAACGACTTTTTCGTCTCGGGCTGCGGCTCCTGCGTGCCGAGCGGAAACGGTAAGCACTAAGCGGATACCGTTTCGATCTCTCCACCGGGCCGCTCGACGGCTCGGTCTCTCTTGCCGGATGAGCCGGGGCGGAACCGCCCCGGCTCTTTCATTCCCCGAGGCCGGTGATGACCAGATTGCGCGAATGCCCGCGCCGCCGGTGTTCCCAGAGGAAAATCCCCTGCCAGGTGCCCAGCAGCATCCGGCCATCCGCGACTGGCACAGTCTCGCTCGTGCGCGTCAGAGCCATCTTGATGTGACTCGGCATATCGTCGGCGCCTTCGAGCGTGTGTTCGAAATGCGGGTCGCCCTCCGGCACGAGCCGATTCAGCCAAGCTTCAAGATCGTCGCGAGCCGAAGGGTCGGCGTTTTCCATGACGACCAAGCTGCAGCTCGTGTGTTGGCAGAAGACCGTCACCACTCCGCGCCGCATTCCGTGACTCGCAACTTCACGGGCAATGGCCTCGGTGATTTCAACGGTGCCCTGCCCCGTGGTGCGAATGGTGAGAACCGTCTGGAATATAGTCATGGGAGAAGGCCGCCGGACTGGGCGGAACAGAACTAGATCGGGAACGGCGCACGGCACAAGGGTCGCACGGCAAGCGCGAGAAGCTCGCGTTCACTGTCGTCTCCGGCAACGCGGTTGACGTGCACGGCCCTGCAAGTGCCGCAGCGATGCACGATCAGCCACTCGCCGTCGGGGCGCGCACTGATCGCAATCGGTTCCATGCCGCCCCTGCAATCGGCTGCACGGTCGCCGGGTGTGTTGTCGAGATGCACGCTCCAGAGGCACCACGGGCAATGGTTGCGATGACGCGTGCCTGGCGCGTCCAGGGAGAATTCTCCGCCGCAGTGGTGGCACCGTAGATATGCGGGACGACCACGAGGCGGATCGCGATCGTCGGATGATCGCAGGTCCAAATGTGACATTGTGAGAGAGATGCCCGGCTGAACTTCAGGAATGCCGCGATGCGCGCGGCCAGCCTTTGCTCCCAACGGGACCGAACCATGAACACACGCCAAAACAGCCGGAGCACTCACTCCGCGCGGCTCAGGGAAACGGGATCCACCCGTTGGGATGTTCAGGCAAGGTCCGACAATGACAACACGCTGGCCAGAGAAGCCGCGGGAGCCTGCGGGTCAAGCCTAGCGCTTGATGGCGGAGCACAGTACCCCATGACAGAGACGACTACTGTTACGCGGACTATCTAGCCGCCACCGGCGCCCAGCGCGCCTTCTCCCGGCCGGGTCATGCTCAGCGGTTCGAGCGCCTTGTCCAGCGCCGCGGCATCCATCAGGTGTTTCTCGAGCACGATCTCCCGGAGCGTCCGCCCGGATGCATATGCCTCCTTGGCCACGATCGCCGCGGCGTCGTATCCGACGTACGGATTCAACGCGGTGACGAGCATGAGCGATCGCTCGACGAGTTCCCGACACCGAGCCTGGTCCGCCTCAATTCCATCAACGCATCGCTCGGCAAAGAGCCGGCAAGCGTTGGTCAAACATCGGATCGCCTCATGGAGCGCATAGGCGATGAGCGGGATGGTTACGTTCAACTCGAAGTGTCCGTCGCGCCCGCAAACCGCGACCATGCCGGAGAGCCCCTGCACATAAATGCACGTCTGAACCAGCATCTCGCTCATCACGGGATTCACCTTCCCCGGCATGATAGAGCTTCCTGGTTGAGTCGCGGGCAGGCGAATCTCCTGCAGCCCACTCCGAGGCCCGGATCCCATCAGGCGGATATCGTTCGCAATCTTGCTTAGGCTGGCCGCGATTGCAGTGAGATAACCCGCCACCTCCACGGCATCGTCTCGCCCACCCTGCGCTTCGAAATGATTATCGGCTTCCCGGAAGAGCAAACCCGTGCCCTCGGATAGATTCTGGCAAACGCGGGCAGGGAATTCCGGGTGGCAATTGATCCCCGTGCCGACAGCGGTCCCACCGACCGCCAGTTCTTGCAGCGCAATAATGGCCTTATCTGTCCGAACGACGGCCTTCCCGACTTGGGCTGCGTATCCGGAGAACTCCTGCCCGAGCGTCATGGGAGTCGCATCCATCAGGTGTGTCCGCCCGATCTTCACGATAGTGGCGAACTCATCGGACTTGCTGGTAAGTGCGCGCTGGAGCCGTTCGAGTGCAGGTCTCAGTTGGTCGTTCAGGGCCAAGGAAACCGAGACGTGCAGCGCCGTAGGGATGATATCGTTCGAAGACTGCCCGAGATTAACGTCGTCGTTCGGATGAAGCGGCTTGCGCGAGCCGATAGGATAGCCAGCCAGCTGGCTCGCCCGGTTCGCGATCACTTCGTTCATGTTCATGTTGGTCGAGGTGCCTGAACCTGTCTGGAAAACGTCAACGGGGAACTGGTCGGAAAGCTTCCCCTCGGCGATTTCCTCCGCCACTCTCTGAATCGCTGCGCTCTTCTCGGGCGTCAGCCGCCCGAGTTGTTCGTTGGCTTGCGCACAGGCCGACTTCACGCGGGCCAGCCCCCGAACAAACGCCGACGGCATCTGGAACCCACTCACAGGGAAATTCAGCACCGCTCGCTGTGTCGAAGCCCCAAAAAGCGCCTCGTCCGGCACCTGCATCTCGCCCATCGAATCTCGTTCGGTCCTCATGGCCCCGAGCATAGCGCGTCGGGGTTCAAAAGCAAAAAAGCCGCCCCGAGCGGAGCGGCTTTCGAATTGGGAAACGGACCTGCGTCAGAACTGAATGGATACGCCTCCGTCTTTCACGCCAAGACGACGGATCGAGTCGTACAGC
Source organism: Opitutaceae bacterium EW11 (assembly GCA_003054665.1). Taxonomy (GTDB): domain Bacteria; phylum Verrucomicrobiota; class Verrucomicrobiia; order Opitutales; family Opitutaceae; genus EW11. Next base: position 275,334 of record QAYY01000010.1, read on the forward strand.
GCCTCCTCATTGAGATGGGAAGCGATTCTCTCGCGGGACCTGATCACACCCGTGCTGTTGCTGTACTGGGGAGTACGTGTGTCGACGGAACTCGTGAACGCAAGTAGTCGAGCACGCCGTGCGTCTCGAGGCGTCGACATTTGAGCGAGGGGCTCAACGGCCGAGGGCTTAACCGAATGGAAGGAGTCGTCCGACTGAGCCAACACCGTATGGTCAAAACTGAACTCCGGCATCGTCGAGGACGCCTTCACGGTAGCGGTGGCGAATCGCGCCGTCGGTACCGAATCCGAATCTGCGTCGACCGCTATTCCTGCCACTTGCTCAGTGACGCTCGCCAAATGTCCAGCAGGCACGGAAGGCTCGGGCGTCTGAACGGGCAAGGAGGCTTGTTCCACGACTGGCTCTGAAACAGTGGGCGCGGATTCTGCGGTCGCCACCGCTGCGGCAGGAGTTGGAATACCTGCTGACGCAACCACGACGACCGGAGGCGGGACAGAGGCCGCTCGGGACTCATTTCGGGCTACCGGAACGCTTTTTACTCCGGCGATCGGCGCCATAGATTGCTTGGAGCGAGAGGAGAAAGAAATGACCGTAACGGTCAGCGCAGCTGCAGCGCCCACGGGTACGGACCAACGAGAAATGCCGCGCCAGGATTTCCACCACGGGCGTTTCTCGACCAACGCGGCCAACTGCTTTGCGCGAAGGCTGCGTTCGAAGTCCACCCAGAACTCCGGCGGCGGACGCTCCGCCCGCTTGAAGCGAAGGAGATCTTCCACGGAAACTTTCGCAGAGGCCCGCTGCTGATCGCTCATAGACGCGTGTAATTCTGGAGTTCGGCTTGAAGGAGCTGTTTCGCGTAGTGAAGACGTGACCGCACCGTGCCAACCGAGCAGTCCATCACCTCAGCAATCTCCTCATGGCTCAAGCCGTCGATTTCAAATAGGGTTACCACAGTACGATGCTTGATAGACAATTTTTGCATCGCCTCGTTCAATTTTTCCTGGAGCTCCTTCACGAACAACTCGCGATCGGCACCCGTCTTGTCCGTTAGCAAGCCGATGAGCTCCGAGGATTTATCCTCCTCGTTGATCTTCTCGAAACTGAAAAACGTACGAAGCTTGGCCTTTCGGAGGTGAGTCAGGGTCGAGTTCACCGCGATCCGGTACAGCCATGTGAAGAACGAAGACTGGCCCTGAAACCGGTGGATCGACTGGAACGCTTTGATGAACGAGTCCTGGGTCAAATCGGCGGCGTCCTCACGGTTGGCCGTCATGTTGTAAATCACACCGTAGACCCGCTCCCGGTATTTGAGAATCAGTTCGTCGAAACCGGCGAGCTCTCCGCTTTGAACGCGCTGCACCACTGCCCAATCGGAGTCCGCTTCTTGCTTACGCTCCGGTGAGGCCACCAGAGCTTTTTCAAGTGCTTTGGACCCGACGTTCATCTGGGATTTGACTGTGCCCGGAACGGCACGGTTCGCAAACGCATTCTCGGCGAGATCCGGGCGACATCTCAGGGTTTCAGGCGCGCAACTTGCCCACGCAATACATCCGTGAGCCTCAAAAGCCGCGCAGTCGGCGGCTCTCCAGCATGCAGCGCCAATTCGGCCTCACCGACGGCCAACTCTTGTCCAATTTCGGCTTCCACAATCTGGAACACACCGAGCTCCTTCATTTGGCCCAGTCGCTCCGCAAAATCAGGCGGACGGCGACCTTGGATCTCCTCGAACAACTGGACACGACTTGGCTCCGGGAGACGCGCCGAAAGGGCAAAGAGCGGGAGCGTCAGTTTGCCGCTGGCTAAGTCGGTGCCAAGCGTCTTCCCAATCTGCTGTTCGTTTCCAAAAAAGTCCGCCAAGTCATCGTAGACTTGATACGCACTGCCTAACCGCCTGGCGAAGCGACTGGTCGCGGAAACGAAGCTTTCGCTGTAGCCGGCCAAATGGCTGCCCAAATAGCAGGAGAGATGAAAAAGTTCGGCCGTCTTTAGGTCGATGATACGGCGGTAATCGTCCGCCGTGACGTTGGTCGTGCCCCTCCGGAGTGTTTGAACAATCTCTCCGGCGCAGACTTTTCGCATTGAGTCCGAGACCGCACGGCAGACTTCGGTCGTCGGAAACTGAGTGGAAAGGTTCAGGGCATGCGAGAAAAGTGCGTCGCCAAGAAGAACCGCCGCAGCCGCTCCATACTCCCGGGCAGCCGTCCGGCGGTTTCGTCGAAGCTCAGCCGAATCCATGATGTCATCGTGAACCAAAGTCGCCAGGTGAACGAGTTCCACGACTGCGGCTGCCTTAATCAGGTCTGGCGAAACAACAGGCTCGTTCCGCCAGCCGCTTAAGAACACGAGCGCCGGACGGATTCGCTTACCTGATGTGTCGATGCAGTAATCGACCATCGACCGAATCTCTGGCTCGAAAGCCTCCAATTGCAGCCGAAGGAAGCAATCCAGCTCCGACATCTGCGGCTTCAGAAGCCCAAATACGGAGGAGAAGCTCAAATCAGGTGAAGGGTCTGCGGGCACAGTCGGGCTGACGGCCATAAACGGGTTGAACATTAAGCGAGTGCTGCCAATTGGCTAGGCCGTCTGTTGAATACGTTCCCCGGCTCGGCTGGCCAGGAAATACTCTCCCGCGCTCCGCGTGGCCATCGTTCCGGCGGGATCTCTCTCATGCAAAACAACCCTCTTGCGGTCATCGCGATCATCCTTGTCAGCATTTACGTCATCAAGCTCTGGCTGGACGACCTCCGAGCCATGCGCTCCGGAAAGCCCCATCCCAAAGCGCTTCCAGGTGCAACGCCCACATCCTGGACCGCGGTCGGTATCGCAGCGCTGGGCGCCACTCTCATCCTCGCAGGCGAAACGATCGGCGAAATCCAACTCGGCCTCGCCGAACAGCAGTCGAATATGACAGTGCTGTTCGCCGCCTACACGCTCTGTGCGGCAGTGGTCGAAGAGATTGTCTTTCGGGGCTATATTGTGGTGGAAAACCGCGGAACCGCGGTCAAATGGATGGCTGTACTCGGCGCCTCTATCCTCTTTGCCGCGCTGCACCCTTTTCTTTGGGACTGGAGAGAGGGGCGCATCCTCTGGACCCTAGGTGCCAAAGGTTGGTTTAGCACCGTGGTGGTGCTGCTCAGCTCAGTCTGGTTCTACACCGTGCGATTTGCTCGGTTCAATCCGTCGGGTTCGCTTCTGCCCTGCTTCGCCGCGCACCTGACGAAGAATGTCGGTGTGATCGCGATCAAAGCGATCCAAGGGCACTTGATCGGCTTATACTAAAAGCAAAAGGCGCGGTCCTCACGGACCGCGCCTGGAAAGCTTAGCCAGAGAAGTCTACTTCTTCGCCTCCGGCGCCGGGGGCTGGTAGAACGGGTCCGAGCCATCCCGATAGCCGGGTAACTCGTCTTTGGTGATCTTCATTTCGCGTACCATACGCGGATCGAACACTTCACCGACCGTGGCACCGTCCGGTTTCAGCGTACGAGCCGTGATGAACACGATCAGATTCCGATTCGTGTTATCTTTGCTGTCGGACCGGAAAAGCCGTCCGAGCCCGGGAATAGATCCAAGGACAGGAACCTTGCTCTCCGCTTTGATATGGGTCGATTCGACCAAGCCGCCGAGTCCCAGCGTGAAACCATCCTTAATGGTGACCTGAGTCTTCGTCTTGCGAACGCCGATGATCGGAATCTCCGCGCCGCCCGCGCCGCCGAAGTTCACCGTGCCGTTACGGCTGCTCACCTCAGGCTCAACAGTCAGCTTGATAAACCCAGCGCTATTCACCTGGGGAGTGACTTTCAGGATCACGCCGATCGGCTTGTAAACGAAACCGCTAACCTCGAAAGAGCCCCGTTCCTGGTTGTAAGTATAGTTCGGAACTGGGAACTCTTCACCGATATTGATATTGGCTTCGCTGTTGTTGAGCGTCACCACCGTCGGATTCGAGACCAGCTTCGTATCGTTGAGTGTCTTGAGAGCACTAACGACGAGCTTGAATTCGTCCGCATTAAAGACCGCGCTCGTCGCACGAGAAAGCTCGTTTGTAAAGCCCTTCGTGAGTTCGGACGTAGGCCCAAGATCAGGATAGGTGATGGTGCCTGTTTGCGGATCGAGGGTGTACTTTGGGCCGAGAACCGCATTCGGATTCTGTCGACGGGCTAGAACACCTGCGCGATCATAGCCGTCTTGCATATACGGAACATCAATGTTCTGTTCGGACCTGGTCTGATTGTCCGTGCGCGTAGACGTATTGCCATACTTCCGGCTGAACGGACCTGCGCTCATGTTATACCCGGAAAGCGAAGCCCAATTGATGCCGATATTCTTCACATCGCGATCGGTGACTTCGATGAACTTGGTCTCGATCATCACCTGCTCGGTAGGCTTATCGAGATTCAGGATGATAGGCTTGATCCGCTGAATAGCGGATGGTCGTTCAGTAACGACCAGCGCATTACTGCGCGTATCCACCACGATCTTGCCACCCATTTTTGCGTCAACCAGAGCTTCAAGGCTGGGCTTGATATCGGCGGCACGCGCGTAGTTGAGAACAAAGACTTCAGTCGTGACGGGTTCCATGTTCAAGGAATCGATCGTCACGACTTTGATGATATTTCCGTCTTCGATGAAGGTATAGCCGACAGGCTCGAGAACCACTTTATAGATCTGCCTCCACGTGACGTCACGCAGCTTGATCGACGTCTTGCCCTGGAGGGTGTCGGGAACAACGAGGTTCAACTCGAAGAGGTCCGCGACATTGCGGAGCACTGTGCGAATCTCCTCATCGGGAAAGTCAACGGACAGGGTGTCCTTGCCTTTTGCGACAGTCGCTTTCGGGGCAGCGGCATCAGCCGCAGGTGCAGCAGCGGCAGGCGCAGGGGCTGCGGGAGCAGCGGGCTGCTGCTCTGTGGACGCGGTTTGCGCTCGGAGGGTAAGCGCCGCGGCAGATAGCAATGCTATAGAAAGCAAGCGTGTTCTCATGGAGTTTTTCCTGGTTTAATAGGCCGTGTAAATTCTTCGTGGTTGAGCCGGACCGTGAAAGTCCCGCGTTCAATCGCGACCACCTCTAGATCAAATTGAGCATTTTCAAAGGCTACAGGGATCACCTCACCCACTTTGACCTTCCTTTGACCAAACAGCAGGAATTGCTCACCCTCTCGCTCTGCAGAGCCCGTTGGGGACAGCTGATTTGCAAGGAATGCTACTCGCTCTCGGTCACTTGCAGGCAATAGGGTCTTTGCACCTTTCACGTCGGCCGATGGCTCCACTGCATCCGCTACAAATGGATTCCGAAGCTGAGGAGATATTTTGTCCGCGAGTGTTTTGTTCCGAGTAAGCAGCTTCTCTCCCTTTGAGACGATGGCCACCCGATCCGACGGCGAATTGAGGTCGGAACGCCGCCCCTGAGCCCAGATGTCGCATACCAGCGTAAGCACCGCGAGTCCCAGCAGAGCTATCGTTTTATCTCGTTTCATAGAGCACCAAGAAGCTCGAGGTTGATAGACATGTTCACGATATTCGCGGCGGTCGCTTCACTGCTGCTCGTCACAACCACATTGGTTATGCGAGCAATATGTTGCCCCTTCTCCACTCGCCTGAGGAAGTCCAAACCTGCGACGAAATCGCATTGGAGAGAGATACTGTAGGGCACCTGTATATATGCAGACTTCTGCGCTGCTTTCGCCGAATACGTCTGCTTTACTTCAGTTGTCTTGGCCTCCGTTGCGGCCTCAATCTTGTAGAAATATTGTAGGTTCTGCCCGAGATTCTCCGGCTTTACCGCTCGCGCAAGTAGTTGCCGATTGATATTCGCAAGCTCCTCCGTCTGCTCCTTGAGCATCGCCGAATTACTCACGTTGGCCTGCATTCTTTCCCCTTCCGCGGATCTCGTATCTAAGAGCTCACGGCTTTCTCCGAGCGACAGATGACGGTATCCTGCAAAGCCCCCAATCACTAAAGCCGCTGCTCCGCAGATCGAGGCGAACCGGTATTTGGCAAATGTCTGCTTTAGGGCGGATGGTTTCATTTCTTCTTCCCCGCAGTTTCAAATTTCATCGCGATCTCGAAATTCAAACGCCCCGCCTGTGCGTCCGGCACGAGATTCACCAGGCTGATCGAGGCGAACTTCGGTCCAATGACAGGATCGTCTTTGAGCCGTTTTTCGAAGGCGCTCGCGATTCCAGTTGCCTGATCCAGCTGGGCCCGGACAGCCCCCCTGAGCGTCACGCCTGCGGAACCATAATCGACCAGTGTGAGCGACAAATTCCGAGGTAGAATCTCAGTGATGCGAGAAAAGAACTCTGTTGCTACAAAACGCTCCGCTCCCACAAAGGCTTCAACTTCTGCGAGCTTTCGCTGCTCCTCCTGGAAGTTCTTGTAGAGTCCAATCGCCTGGTTGCTGGAGGCACGATCTCGCGAGATGGCGGCATCCCACTCGGCCAACTGCCGATCAAGAATCGATATTTCGTACTCCTGATATGCCACAAAGGTGCCGACAGCGAGCACCACCAACACGGCAAGGCCGTTCACGAAAAACGAAGTGCGCACCGCCTTGGTGTCCGGCAATTGCGCGAAATCGCGAAAATTGGGGTGCCAAGCGGCCGACTGATTTCTTCCACCCTTTTCAGGATTTTTCTTGAGAAGCGACAGCATGGTCGTGGGAAAGCATGAGGCTGAAAAGACCAAGGCTTCGCGGATCAATCTCGGTCCGGGCAACTGCGGCGCCAAACGAGATCCCACGCGCTTCGAGCCATGGTTTGAGGTTCAGATCGAGTACGCCGACACCAAGTTGGCCGGCGATTGCCCCTTGCAGCCAGCCCATCTTCGGCGGCAACAGCGTGCAAAGCACCTGGCCGATTGATTGACCCGTTTGCACTTCGTAGAAGCCAATCGACGACTGCAGCTCCTTGATGAGCCGCTTAACCAGAACGGGGCCCATCCCGGTAAAATCGAACGTATTCGAATAAAAGAGTTTTCTGGCTGATTCTTCGTCCTTCAGTCCAAGTTCTTTCTGGACGGCGGGTATCATTGCATCGAGTCCCTGCGCGATTGGCCGTGACGTATCCACGCCTGACTCACTCAAAATAAACGCTTGGGTTGCCTCCGCATCGATTTCCAGCACCAGCGTCGGCGCTTTCACCGATGCAAACGATAGATAGTCCACGATCGCACCGAGGGTGGCTAGAGTGCCGATTTCCAACCGGCTCGGATACACTCCCATTTCGAGGAGCCGCTTTTGGACCGAGGAGATTTCCTCGGACGGCATCCCGGCAAAAACGGCTTCCTTGTCGGTCCCGCTCTCAAGATCGAAATCCGCCCCGGTATTCGCGTTGAGCGCGGCCAGCGTGTATTTGTCCGGCTCGATACGAAACTGCGCAGAAACCACCTCACTTAGGTACTCGGGCTCTTTGAATCGTTTCGGGTCAAGGGTCGCTCGCCTCACAATTCGCCGGGTCGTATACACGCCACAATTGGCATGGATGTATCCAGAAGAGCCGCCGCGTTTCGGCTGAATCTCGCGAAGCAGACCCGACACCGCGTTCGCATCGGCCGCAGGGCAGCTCCGAATCTCTTCGATCTGAGCCGGCCGTGATGCCGACGATGCTCGTGCCACAGTGAGGGTGTGATCACTCAGATCCAAGTAGATGGCCTGACTTTTTTTCGAAAACAGCATGTGATCAACAGAAGCGTAAAACAGGAGTCGGTACGGGCGCCGCAAAACTGAATCGTTATCTTATGATCCGCTGCGGGCATTCGGGGCGACGGGGTGCTGACCATGCGTCTGCGCGTTCCAGAGTGACAAGAGGAAAGCCTCACGTAAACTCCAGACAGACGGTATTTACCGTTTATTTAGCCAGCGGATTGCAACTAAATCACGCGGCAGCTGCCTCCCTAAACGCAAAAAACCCGCTCGAAAATCGAGCGGGTCGACGGGAAAATCGAAAGGCTGAAGACCGGCGCCTTACTTCTGCCAAGTACGCTTCTTGTGGCGATTAGCCTTCAGGCGCTTCCGGCGCTTGTGCTTGGACATCTTCAGGCGGCGTTTCTTCTTCAGGTTACCCATAGTTGGAAAAGTGAATCGGTTGTTGTGCCTGTTGGCGCCAGGAGTGTAAAGCGCAATTTACCCTAGCCCACAGCCCCGTCTTCTCAGGACACAAAAATGCCCCAGCTCAGTCAGCTGGGGCGAACCATGCGAGGGTTATTTCGCCTGCGCGTATTTCGCGGCGTGGGACTTTGCGCGAGCCGCAGCGTTCTTGTGAACGACTCCTGACTTAGCGGCCTTATCCATCGCGGAAGCGTAGGCCGACGCTGCCGTCTTGGCCTCATCCGCTTTGCCGGACTTGATCGCGGCCTCGAGCTTCTTGTGGAGCGTCTTCAAACGGGTTTTTACCGCCTTATTGCGGGTAGTGAGGCGCGTCGCCTTGCGGGCGGCTTTGATGGCAGATTTCGTGTTGGCCATGTCGTTGGAAGAGGTTGAAGCGGAGCAAAAACTCAGAGTGCTCAGAGCGAGTCAAGGGTTTTGTCGGTCCGCAACCGAATCTCGCCAGCACGCCAAATTGGTACCATGACGTTAAGTCTACCCCATCGATGAAGCTGAATGTACGGTTCGCTCTGCTCATCAGCGCCCTTCTCGCCGCACTCATCGGGAGCATTCTGCTCCTCAACGCTGCGCACGAATCGCAAACCAAACGCTCGGTAGACACGTTAGTCCGAGAGCAAAGTCGGCAGCTAGATCAGCTGCTTTTGTTAACCGGCTATCCACTGCAGCAGTTCGCGCGGGACTACTCGCTGTGGGACGACATGGTGACGTTCGTCTCCGACCCCAAACCCGACTGGGCCAAGGTCAACATCGATTCCAGTATCGATACGTTTCACCTCGCCGGCGCTTGGGTGGTGAACGAGACGGGTGAACTGATCTACGGAGCCGCTCGTGCTCCGCTGCCGACCGATGGCAAGTTGCCGGTGCCGCCCAAAGCGCTGATGGAGGAACTCCGGCAGACACGCTTCCCCCACTTTTTCCAGAAGGTGGGAACCGAGCTACTTGAGTTCCAGGCCTCGCCCATCCAACCATCCGGCGACACGCTTCGCACGTCGTCCGCCAAAGGCTGGCTCATCGCTGCGAAGCTCTGGGACGATCGTGCGCTACAATCTCTCGCCGAGGTGACGCGCGCCCAGATCTCGCTCGAAGGAACGGATACACCCAAGGTCACCGCCTCTACGGTCGGGTCTGTCGAAATGGGCCGGGCACTGCCGGGCCTTGATCATCGCCCCATCGCGAGGCTGCGCCTGCATTTTGAACCTGAGGAGTTGGTCAACTTGCAGGCCTATGGGCATCAGGTATTGGGAATCCTGATTCTTCAGGGGTTGGTCACCATCGTTGTCACGGTGCTTGGCGTGCATTTTTGGGTCGTGCGCCCATTCCAGAAGATCACCGAGAGCCTGAGTACCCAGGATCCAACCCCGGTAAAGCAGATCGCCGAGTCCAAGACCGAGCTCGGCCACATCGCACGATTGGTGGGAGAACACTTCGAAGCGGTATCTGCCTTGAAGCGCAGCAAAGAGTCCCTCGACCGGGCGCTGGAAGAACGCGTCCGACTGGGCCGAGATCTCCACGACGGCGTGATCCAGGCTATCTACGCGGCAGGTATGGGTCTGGCGGCTACGCGGGAGACCATCCGCACGGATCCCGCCGCAGCACAGCGCAAACTCGACGAGATCCGAAACCTGCTGAACGAGACGATTCGAGAGGTTAGGGGGTTCATCGTTCGACTCGAGCTCGACGATCTCGAGGAAAAATCCTTCAGGCAGACAATCGAGGACATCGCCAAACGGCTGGCCGCTGGTCAGGCGATTGAACTAACAATCGACGTCGACAACGAGTTGGCGGAGAGACTTCCTATCGACGTAAAAACACATGCGCTCGAGTCGATTCGGGATATACTTCGGTCAGGTTTGCTGGACCGTCACGCGACACGTTTCACCGTGACTCTGAGCCTTCGACACAATTCCCCGACTCTCCTGATTTCCGACAACGGGCGCGCCTCTGCCGGGGCCCGTCCATCCATCACCAGCCCCACCGGACCGGACGGACTGACGAGCTTCGAGACATTCCCGGGCGGGACTCGAGCGACCATCACGTATTCACTCTCTTAATCCATCATGTCCGATTCCACGCCGATTCGTGTCCTGCTTGTCGACGACAGTGCGCTCGTACGACAAGGCATCCGCTCCGTCCTCGAAGGGCATCCGAGCCCGGTCAAGATCGAGCTGGTCGGAGAAGCCGGCTCGGTCAGCGAGGCGGTGGCCGCGGCGAAGGAACTGCGCCCCAACGTAGTGCTGCTGGACATACGACTCCCGGACGGCTTCGGGTTCATCGCATGCCGCGACATCCTGCGCGATAATCCCGACGCCCACGTTCTGGTTCTCACGTCGTTCACCGACGACACATTCATTTACGAGGCGATCACCGCCGGCGCCCAGGGATACTTGATGAAAGAGATCGACCCTGCGGGTCTGGTCGACGCGATTCAGCGCGTCGCCGCCGGCCAGTCCGTCATCAGCCCCGATCTGACGGCTCGAATGCTCGCGATCGTTCGGTCGAACTCCCAGCAGGCGAACTCGATCTTTACGCTGCTTTCACCCCAGGAGAAAAAAGTGCTCGAACTTGTGGTTCAGGGACGAACGAACAAGGAGATCGGCGAGAAGCTGAATCTCAGCGAAAATACGGTTAAGAACTATCTGGGCAACGTGTTCGAAAAACTGCACGTCCGGCGGCGCTCCCAGGCCGCGGCCCTGTTCATCCAGTCGCAGACGACCCCGAGTAGGCCAAAAAGAACGTAGAGGCTAGGCCCATCCACGGGACCCCTCCGCCTCTAACGCAATGCCGCGGCCCGGTGTACTGTCGCGGCATGGACAGGCAATCTCCTTGCACAGCTAGCTCCCCTCTGAGCCGAGGCCGGGCTACGCATACCCGGAAGCGGCTGAGCTCCCGGCAAGGCTTCACCATCGTCGAAGTCGCAATGGCCGGCTTCGTCTTGGTGGTCGCGCTCTGCGCTTCTCTTTCAACACTCACCCGCGGCTACCAGATGCTCGATGCCGCGCGCAGCAGCACGATGGCCGCGCAGATTCTCCAGAGTGAGATCGAACGAATTCGTCTGATGTCCTGGACGGACTTGACGACCCTCCAGACCACGATTGCTGCCGATTCCAGCAAAGCGACCGTCGACCTCAACGGACTCGGCATCTCCAGCGACGTCGCGGACCGCTTCAAGGACACCTCGATCGCCCTCGAGAAAGATCCCGACCGCAACATGATGTCGATTACCGTGACGGTGCGCTGGAAGGGCAGCACCGGAATCCCCGAGCAGCGTTCGTTCACCACTCGGTATTCAAAAAACGGATTCTATGACTACTGCTACACCATCGGCCATCCGTGATCCGCTTTCCCGGTACCGGCGCGGGTTCACGCTGGTTGAGGTAATGATCGCCACCGCCCTGATGGTCGTGATCACCGGAGGCGTGCTTAGCACTGCCTTATTCATGAGCAAGGGCGGGCTCAACGCGTCCCACTACAGCGACATGGAGCAGCAGGCCCGCCGTGGACTGGAGATTTTCGCCCGCGACGTGCGGATGGCCAACAAGATCACCTGGATCGACACCAACCAGATGGTCCTCCGGGTTGTGACCTCGTCGAGCGGACTGACCACCGACGTGCAGTATATATTCGACAGCGCCGCCCACACTTTCACACGCAACGTCGGAGGCACCTCCGAGGTGCTCTTCTCTGGCGTAACGAACTCCGACACGGACTACCCAATGAGCGGATACAAGCTGACGGGCGATCCAGTCACACCGACGGACATCGCCACGAGTCCGGCCCAGGCCTCGGCCAACACGAAGGAGATCCAGCTCAACCTCACCTGTAACCGGACCCGCACCGGCATGGCGACGTCCACCAGCCGGGTCATTTCCGCCCGCTTCATCCTGCGCAACAAGCTCGTCACTTCCATTTAGGATTCCCATGAAAACGTCCCTGAGGTCGCCCCGCGGCTCCGCCCTAATCGTGGCGATGCTGTTCACGCTTATCCTCGCCGCGCTGATCGGCACATACTACAGCCTTTCTCTCAACTCCTACCGGCTGACCACCCGCGCATTCCACGCCACCTCGGCGATGAACGTCGCGGAGCTCGGCGTCGAGGAAGCGATGTGGTCGGTGAACAACGTCGTCGACCAGCTCAATTCCGGCACCGGCGCGGACTATTCCAAGGCCTATTCTTCGAAATACTGGAGTTGGGACGGCTCGACCCCCTTCGCCACGATGACCGATGTGGCTCTTGGCGGCACAGCCGGCACTAGCGTCCGAGTGATGGTGGCCAACCAGGGCTCAAGCAAACCGATCATCGTTTCCCGCGGCGTAATCGACCTGCCAGGCAATACATCGGTGGAAAAATGGGTAGAAGTCACCTTGTCGCGCAGCTCCCGATACAAGAACGGTCTGCTCGGACGCGATGGCATCGATTTCGACGGCAAGAACCCTGTGTGCGACAGCTGGGACTCCTCCGTCGATCCAAGCGGATCTGGCAAAGCCTACAGCTCATACCAAGACGCCTACAACGCCGACCTCGCTAAATTCGGCGAGAGCAAGACAAGCAAAGATGGTCTCGCTGACCATCAATACGTTCACGACAAGTGCCCCATCGCAACCACGTCCATCACCGCCCAGATTACGGTAGATGGAGCTACCGTTTTTGGTAGTGCCTCTGTCGCGGCGGACAGCACCTCCGCTGTTAATGTCGGGCCGCAGGGAGCAATCGGACCGTATGGAACTGCCGATGGAGAACAATTTCCGGGCTCCGTCTCAACCGACTACAAAGACAACATCGATCTGCCGGTCACGCCCACCCCGCTGCCCGCCGCCACCAATCCCGTCCCAACGACGTTCGACAACACGAGCACCACAGCGGACAGCCCGCAGATCGTGGTGATCAACTCCGGCATCAGCAATTCGACCGGTCCGATCACGGTGAAAAAGAACACCCACATCGTGCTGGTGATTGCGGTAAGCGACAACAAGACCGCCCTCAACTTGACCAAGAACAGCGGCATCATCCTCGAAGAGGGCGCATCGTTGGACATCTACACAGCCGGTGACGTATCGATCGCGGGTCTCGGCATTGCCAATAACAGCGGCGCCACCGGCACGCTTGGGAGTCCGAGCAGCCTTCGGATCTTCGGAACCAGCACCAAAACCAGCAACCCGTGGCAAAACATTAGTGTTTCGGGCAACGGCTCGCTCAGCGCGGTCGTCGATGCACCCAACGCCTTGGTCACGATGTCGGGCGGCGGCAGCGGCACGCAGGACGTGCTCGGTGCGTATATCGGTCGAAAGATAAACATCGCGGGGAATTCAAGATTCCACTACGATGAAGCCCTCGCGAAGGGTGACCCGAAGAGCCCGTACTCGGTGCAGCTATGGCGGGAACTTCTCACGGCCGCCGACCGTGCGACGTACACAAAATATCTGACCCCTTGAACGCGGGGGAGTCCTTAGTTTCGGAGCCGTAAGCCGGATTCTGTGGGGCGCCGTGAGGCGCCCCTAATTGTCATTTCTCTAGGCTGCTTGTGCAGCCTTCCCACCGAAGCGGGATGCGACATACCCGCGGCTTTGGGACGGGCCGTCCAGCCGCCTATTTTGTCTTGCACCGGATTGGGTTTTTCGTGCCGCCGCCCTCGCGGGCGAACGCGGTGGGCTCTTACCCCACCTTTTCACTATCACCTCGCGCCGGACGCTTTCGCGGCCTGCTGGAGGCTACCTGTTTTCTGTGACACTGTCCGTCGCTTCAGCTTGACCTGAAGCGCCCCGGCTTGAGCAGAAGCGACTCCGGACGGTGGCCTTGCGGCCTGCCGCGCCGGCGCGACAACGTTTCTTGCCTGGAATCCTGCCCTGCAGTGTCCGGACTTTCCTCTCCACGGTTCAACGAGCGCGGCGTTACCCGCGCCTTGGGATCAAAGAACGTGGAGCGACAATCTGGCTCCGAAACTAAGGACGGGGACGTTCGCCGGGGCCGCTCTCCGAGGCAAGCCCTCGCAGGAAAAGCGTGATGCCTTCAGACGAGCGAGAGGATCGCACCCATAATCGCCCACACCGGCCAGCCGTTCTATTTCGACGTTCCGAGCGAGCCTCAGAAACGTTCGGGCGGAGCAATCAAGCCTCCCAATAGACGATCCGGCCACACTGGTCGCACGTGGGGAGCTTCTCGCCTTTGCGCGCCTCCGACTCCACGTCGCTGGACACCTTCAGGTGACAACCTCCGCATTTGCTCTCGCGGATGGGGACAACGGCGACAGCGTGCCGGGCAGCAACACGGTCGTACAGCCGCAACGTAGGATTATCCAGGGGAGCACGGGCCGCTGCAACCTGCTCCAGTGCTCCTTTGAGCTCGGCCGAAAGGCTGGTCTCCCGCTCCCGCAGCGTTCGGATGCGAGCTTCATGCCCCGAGATCGACTCCTTCAGAGTCTTCTCGGCGCCGGCGAACTTCTTTTTCGCCTCATCGATTGCGTACATCACGCCGAGCTCCGATTCCTCGAGACCGCCAATCGAAGCCTGCATCGTCTCGATCTCGTGGCCGAGAGCCTGAAACTCGTCGTTCTTCCGCACCGCCATCTGCTGGGTCTTGTACTTGCCCAATTTCTCTTCGGCCGAACGAATATCGCCTTCCAGCTGCTTCTTTTTCCCCTCGAGCTCCTTCATCTCCGATCGGGCCGTCTCGATGGCCGCCTTGTCGGTTGAGATCTTCTGCTCCGTCGCAGCGATTTCGCGAGGAACGGCCTTGAGCTGCGTCTCCAGCCCCAGGCGTTTGCTATCGCGATCTTGGAGAATCAAGAGCCGGTCCAGAGCGGGGTGACGCATGGGCTCAGCGAAATGCGGCGCCGAAAGCGCGTCAAAGCGATACTTCGGCCAAGCAAGGGGCTGCCCACAGGGGCATCAGATCCCGCGCCTGACGCTTTCAGAGCTAGATGTAATACATCCCCTCGCCGCCCTTGGTGATCAGCTTGTCCAGCGTGTAGCTTTGCACCTTCTGCTCGAGCGAGGCCCGGACCTCCTGCCAAATCTGGTTTACCCGACGGCCGGACTGACCTTCCCCCGAGGTGGTGATCTCCAGAAGCTCACCCTCGATCACTTTGACGATATCGAGCAGGGTGATCTGTTCCGGTGGCCGGGCGAGCGCATAGCCGCCCTGCTTGCCGCGCCGACTCACGATCAATCCGCCGTTGCGAAGCTCACTCAAGATTTGGACGAGGTAATTGGCCGGTACCGCTTCGGTCTTTGCCAGCTCCTCGATATGCGCCAAACCCTCACCGCCATGCTGGCGACCCAGTTGCGCGAGAACCCGGCAGGCGTAGTCGACTTTGACCGAAAGCTTCATGTCCGGACGCCTATCGGCACTATCTTTAGTCCGCAACCTAAAATAAGCCCGCAGAATCGCTGATTTAGGCCTGTTTTTGGGCCCAAAAAGGGGTTGTCCGGGGCCCGGTTTTCGGAATGATTTTCCCTTTCGTTTTCGAATCGTTCTTCCACCAGACATGCCCGACGAACAAGACCCTCAGAACCTCTCAAAAGCCCAAGCCGGCGCCGCCGACTACAACGCGTCAAAAATCCAGAAACTCGAAGGGCTCGAGGGTGTTCGGAAGCGTCCGGACATGTACATCGGCGATACGAACGAGCGGGGTCTCCACCACTGCGTCTTCGAACTCGTCGACAACTCGATTGACGAGGCGCTAGCCGGCTTTGCCAGCGAGGTAAAAGTGACCGTGCACCTGGACGGCTCCTGCTCCAACGAGGACAACGGTCGCGGCATCCCGGTGGACATGCACCCGGTCTACAAAATCCCGGCTCTGGAACTGGTTCTTACCAATCTTCACGCGGGCGGCAAGTTCGGCAAAGGGGCGTATCAGGTTTCTGGTGGGCTTCACGGCGTCGGCGCCAAGTGCGTCAACGCCGTTTCGGAGTGGTTCGAGGCGGAGGTTCGCCGCAACGGTAAGGTGTATCAGATGCGGTTCGCCCAAGGCGTCACCACGCAGAAAATGACGGTGATCGGCGACACGAAGAAGACCGGCACCAAAATCACCTTCAAACCCGATCCCGAGATATTCCAGACCACCCGGGAGTTCCAATACGAGATCCTGGCCAAGCGCCTCCGCGAACTGGCCTTTCTGAATCCCGGCATCCGCATCGAGCTGTCGGACGAGCGTTCCCAGAAGGGCGACGTGTTTTTCTTCCGCGATGGCATCACCGAGTTCGTTCGTTTCCTGAACACGAACAAGAACGTCGTTCACGATAAGCCGATTACCTTCACCGACTCGGTCGCCAATGAGACCGACTCTACGAAGCCGCCGATCACGGTGGACGTGGCGATGCAGTACAACGACAGCTACAACGAGCAGATCTTCGCCTACGCCAACTCGATCTTTAACATTGAAGGCGGCACACATCTGTCGGGCTTTCGCACCGCCCTGACCCGCGTCATCAACAACTTCGCCAAGGGTAACAACCTGATCAAGGAGAAGGATCCCGCCATCAACGGCGACGACGTCCGCGAAGGTCTGGTGGCGGTCATCTCCGTCAAAGTCCCGGAACCCCGGTTTGAAGGCCAGACGAAGACCAAGCTCTCCAACGGCGAGGTCGACGGCATCGTCCAGAAGATCGTCGGGGAAAAGCTGAAGATATTCTTCGAGACCAATCCGGGCATCGCCAAGCGGGTGATCGAAAAAACGATCAATGCCGCACGCGCCCGCGAAGCGGCCCGGAAAGCTCGTGAAACCGTGCGAAAAGGCGCCCTCTCCGGGGGCGGACTGCCCGGCAAGCTGGCCGACTGCTCGGAGCGCGATCCGGCGCTCACGGAACTCTACATCGTGGAGGGCGACTCCGCCGGTGGCTCGGCCAAACAGGGCCGCGACCGCCGCTTCCAGGCGATCCTCCCGCTCCGCGGCAAAGTCATCAACGTCGAGAAAGCCCGCCTCGACAAGGTGCTCTCCAACGAGGAAATCCGGACCCTCATCACCGCTTTCGGCACGGGTATCGGCGACGGCGATACGGACGGCGGGTTCGACGCCGACAAAGCGCGTTACCACAAGGTCATCATCATGACCGACGCCGACGTCGACGGCTCGCACATCCGCACGCTGCTTCTCACCTTTTTCTACCGCCAGATGCGGGGGCTGATCGAACGCGGCTACGTCTACATCGCCCAGCCGCCGCTGTATAAGATCAAGCGCAAGAAGCGCGAGCAGTACATCGACAACGACGAGCAGATGAACCGGATCCTCCTCGAACTCGGTTCGGAGGACGTCGTGCTCACGCGGATCAAGGACCAGCACGTGTTCGCCCCCGCGTTGGTCGATCGCATCGTCGAGTCCCTGGCCGCCCTGGAAAAGCTCGGCGCCGGCGTGACCCGCTATGGCGCGTCGTTGAACGAGTATCTCGATCAGCACGACCGAGCCACGCAGGTGCTGCCGCGCTACGTGGCCCGCATCCGCGAGGGCAACAAGGAGTCGCACGAGTTTCTGAAGGACGAATCCGCCCGCGCAGCGTTCGCCCAGCAGAACGGGCTCGACGCCGACCTCTTCGAACAGGGCGACGCCACGACGAAGAACCCGTTCAACAACCGCCGGGTGACCGTTCACGAGATCTTCGAGGGCGCCGAAATGACCAAGCTCCTCAAGGCCATCGCGGCGACGGGGCTCGAGATCAACCAGTTCAGCCCGACCGAAGAGCCGCGGTATTGGGTGACGGAGAATCCCGGCCAAAAGAACGAGACCAAGACCGAACTCCGGTCGCCGCTCGAGATTCTGACGCACATCCGCAGCCTCGGCCGCAAGGGTCTCTCGATCCAGCGCTACAAGGGTCTCGGTGAAATGAACCCGAAGCAGCTCTTCGAGACGACGATGGATCCCGAAAAACGCCGGCTTCTCCGCGTCACGATCAACGACGCGGCCAAGGCCGACGCTCTCTTCACCCTGCTGATGGGCGACGAAGTCCCACCCCGCCGCCAGTTCATCGAGGACAACGCGCTGAACGTGCAGTACCTCGACGTGTGACGCCGCGCCGCGACCAAGGCAGAAGGATGAACGCAGAATGCAGAATGACCGACGCTTCCAGCGGATCGTCTGTATTCACTCCTTCGACACCCGGTGCTCACTTGATTCCATAGCGGAACTCCGGCCGAGGGATCGGAGTTCTGCCTTCTTCATCCACCCTTTTTCATTCGATTTCCCGTGTACACTGCCTCTGAGAAACTTTCGTCGGCCAATATCACCGACATCATGCAGACGGCCTACATCGACTACTCGATGTCGGTCATCATCTCCCGCGCGCTTCCGGACGCCCGCGACGGCCTGAAACCCGTGCAGCGCCGCATCCTCTACGCGATGCTGCGCGAAGGTCTGCTTCACAACCGGGCGTACGACAAGTGCGCCGGCGTCGTCGGCGAGGTGCTGAAAAACTACCACCCGCACGGCGATGCCTCGGTGTACGACACCCTCGTCCGCATGGCGCAGACCTGGGTCATGCGCTACCCGTTGATCGATCCGCAGGGCAACTTCGGCTCGGTGGATGGCGACCCTCCGGCGGCCTACCGTTATACCGAGTCCCGCCTGGCAGCCATCGCCGAAGAGCTGCTCAAGGATATCGAAGAAGACACCGTCGATTTCGTCCCGAACTACAAGGAATCGACCACCGAGCCGTCCGTTCTTCCCGCCGCGCTGCCCAATCTGTTGATGAACGGATCGACGGGTATCGCCGTGGGCATGGCGACGAACATCCCGCCGCACAATCTCAACGAGCTGATCGACGCCACCTGCGCGATCATCGACAAGCCGCAGATCTCGGTCGACGAGGTCGTGCGCATGATTCCCGGTCCGGACTTCCCCACCGGCGGCACCATCGCCGGCCGTGAGGGCATCGAGAGCTATCTCCGCACCGGCAAGGGCATCGTGAGGATCCGGGGCAAGGCCCACACCGAAGAGACGAAGACGGGGATGGAGCAGATCGTCATCACGGAGATCCCCTACAACGTGAACCGGGCCAGCCTGGTCACGCGTATTGCCGAACTGGTGACGGACAAGCAGATCGACGGCATCCGCGACGTGCGCGACGAGTCCGACGAAAACACCCGCGTGGTGATCGAGCTGAAGCGCGGCGAACAGGCCAAGGTCGTCATCAACCAGCTGTTCCAGAAGACCGCGCTCGAGAGTTCGTTCGGCGTGACGCTGCTGGCCATCGACAAAAAGCGGCCTAAGCAGATGAACATCAAGGAGCTGATCGAGTGCTACATCGATCACCGCCGCGATGTCGTCACCCGCCGGACGAAATTCCGTCTCCGCCAGGCCGAAGACCGCGCCCACATTCTCGAAGGCTACAAGATTGCGCTGGATAATCTCGACGACTTCGTCCGGATCATCCGCAGCTCGTCCAACCGCGAAGAGGCCAAGCAGAAGCTGATGGCGAAGTACCCGCTGTCCGAGCGGCAGACGGACGCCATCTTGGAGCTCCGGCTGTATCAGCTGACCGGCCTCGAACGCGACAAGATCGAAGCGGAATACATGGAGCTGCTGAAGCTGATCGAGGAGCTGCGCAGCATCCTCGAGAGCGAGGCCAAGCTCCTCCTCGTCATCAAGACCGAGTTGCTCGAGTTGCGGGAAAAATACTCGCAGCCGCGCCGCACGGAAATCATCGGCGCCGCCGGCGAGTTCCGGATGGAGGACGTCATCCCCAATGAGGGCTGCGTCATCACGGTTTCCCACCTCGGTTTCATCAAGCGCACCGCCGTGGCCGAATACCGCAGCCAAAAACGCGGCGGCAAGGGCATCATCGGTACCGAGACCTACGAAGACGATTTCGTGGAGCAGCTCTTCACTGCCAGCACCCACGATTTCATTCTCTTCTTCACCAACAAGGGCCAGTGCCTCGCGAAGAAGGTTTACGACATCCCCGAGGGCGCCCGAACCGCCAAAGGGAAGAGCGTCGCCAGCTTCCTCCGCCTCAGCGAGGGCGAACGCATCGCCGCCATGATCTGCGTCGAGCAGTTTAGCGAAGACCGGTTTGTGGCGATGGCGACAAAGGCGGGCATCGTGAAAAAGACCCGCCTGTCCGAATACGAGAACGCCACCCGAGAGGGAGGCATCGCCGGCATCAAACTCGAGGAAGGCGACACGCTGGTTGGCTGCGTGCTCACGACGGGGCAGAACGAGATCATCCTCGTCTCCCACCAAGGCCAGGCAGTCCGCTTCTTCGAGGGCGCCGCGTCCGCCAAGGACGCCGATTCCGCGGCGCCAGTCGAAGGCGCGCCCGCTGCCGAGCCGACGGAAAAGTCCGAAGGACTTCGCGCCATGGGGCGCAACACCGTCGGTGTGACCGGAATGCGCTTCAAGTTCGAGGGCGATTACCTGCAGGGGATCGAAGTCTGCGATCCTGCCGCCCGCCTGCTCGTCGCTCGCGAAGACGGCATCGGCAAACGAACCCCGTTCGAAGATTATCGACTCACCCGGCGCGGTGGCACCGGCGTGATCGCGATCGACCTTCCCGAGGACGGGTCCGTCAAGGTCGCCGGAGCGCTCAGCGTCCGTGATGACGAAGAGGTCATGTTCCTCACGCAAAAGGGCCAGAGCATCCGGACCCGGGTGAAAGAGATCCGCGAAACCGGACGCGGCGCCAAGGGCGTAAAGCTCGTCACCCTCGGCGAAGGCGATCGTCTGCTCAGCATCGCCCGCGTAATCGAGACGGAAGACGAAACCGAAGCTCAGGGCACCGCCGAGACTCCCGCGAGCTAGTCTTCTTCGTCCACCGATTCGTTTCTGCAACGGCGCCTTTCGAGGCGCCGTTTTTTTCGGCGGATTCGGTCCTGGGCTCGTGTGGGCCGGACCCCGTCGTTATCGAGGCGCTTCGCACTCTCGGCGTTGCAGAGCGCAAACCGCCACGGCGCAAAACAGCGATCCTGGGAGAGCCCTCGGGCAGCCATCGGGCCGCGTGCGGAATCCGCCCAAGAAATTCCAGAAAGTGCCGATTCCACCCTTGCCAATCTGAAGACCCAGCGTCTGTTTTCCCATCTCCCCGCAGCTTTTTTGGTCGTATGGTCGGACGCCTGTCCCAGCTCCTCGATCCTTCTCGGATCACGCTTCGCTTGCAGAGCAGCAAACGCACGGCTGCGCTGAATGAAGTCGCCAAGTTGCTCGAGACGCACCCGCTGGTGGTGAATTTCCAGGGATTCTACAATGAGCTGCTCGCCCGCGAACGCCTGGATGCGACCTGTCTCGGAAACGAAATCGCCCTGCCCCACGCCCGGACGGAGCACGTTAAGAAGATCGTCATGGCCGTCGGGCGCAGCAACCAGGGCGTGCATTTTGAGAACTGCAACCAGACGGTGAAGCTCCTGTTTGTTCTCGGGACGCCTAAGTCGAATCCGACCGACTACCTCATGGTCGTGAGTTCGCTCTGCAAAGTTCTGAAAGATGCGGGAAACCGCGCGGCGCTGATGACGGCGGAGACCCCCGAGGCATTCATCCAGGCGTTGGTCGACGCGGAAGAGCGACTGCTCGCTCCCATTCAGGCAACCGCCTGATCTCCGACGCCTGACAGCGGACACGGAGGCCGGAGCGTCGCGTGCGACGATTGCGCGTCCGAGCACTGAGTTGCCCACGACCGGCCCGCGCGGCTCAGAACGCGTGAGAGTCCCGCGCGAAAACGACGAAAACGCATCCGACCGAGATCGAATGCGTTTTCGTGTCGATAGTCGCCCACGCAGCGCGGGCTCAGGAGCGGGTTATTTCTGCTGCAGCATCTCCGCTACGAGCGCATCGGCTCCGTAGACGTTCTTCAACGTCTCAAGGATGGCTCGGATATCGACGGAAAGCGCCCGCGACTGGACGTCGCTGTAGCCATAGTCGGCCACGAGCGAATAGATGTTTCCGTCGAAGATGATGCCGACGAATTCGCCGACTTTGTTGATCGTCGGGCTGCCGGAGTTGCCCCCGATGATGTCGCAGGTGCTGACGAAGTTGAAAGGAACACCGAGGCCGAGACGTCCCTTCGCCTTCACCCAGCTCTCCGGCAGGTCAAACGGCTCGCGGTTGTCGTGCTCGGCGCTGCGCTCGTACGTGCCCCCGAGCGTGGAAAACGGCGCGATGTGTTTTCCAAGCTCCTCGTACCCCTTGATCACACCGAAGGACAGACGGAGCGTGAACGTGGCGTCTGGATACACGCTTGTGCCATACTTCGCATACCGGACCTTCTCGATCTTGGCATGGGCTTGTTCCTTGGCCTCGTTCTGCTCCTCGATCACTTTCCGCTCGGCCCGCGCAATCGGGTCGATCGTCCGCACGAACGCGATCAAGGGATCGTCCACCTTCGCCATCTCGTCCGGCGTCATCGCGTAGAGCCGTTTCCGAAACGCGACGTCCTTTACCTTCGTGCCGAGAATCAGCTCGCTGGCGCGCGCTTGCGGGCCTTTGCCGCCGAGAGCCAGCCGGATCGCGGGGTCGTTCACCCCGAGCTGCATCGTGGCGTAGATCAGAGCCTGCGTGAGTTTCACCTGCTCGAAGTCGTCGTAAATTGGCTCTTCGGAGAAGAGCTCCAGCTCGAGCGAGGGCAGGTTCGAGTCGCGGTATTCACGGAGCCGATCGCCGCTCGGCTTCGCCTTTTCCACGACGGAGCGGTAAAGCCCCCGGGCCAACCGCACCAGGCTCGAATCAAAGGCCGTGGCTTCGATGAAGTAGTTCTTCAGGTAATGCTCTCCGATGATCTGTTGGGCAGCGGCGATTTTCGGCCAGGCCTCCAGCGCTTCGGCCAGGTCAGGCCTCGTTTTCGCGAAGGCCTGAAGCTCGCCCTCCTCCTTCGCCTTGTCGTCGAAAAGTGCATGGTCCAGCAAAGCCGCGATGCGGCCGTCGTACACCTTGCGCGAATTCTGGAAGGAAAACAGGTCGTCGCGGGCGCGGCGGGCGTTCTCCTTGCTGCGAGCCGACCAGCTGGTAAGGGCGACTTCGTTCATCTTTATATAACCCAGCGCCGTCGGCACCCGCACGTCGCGCATGAACGCGAGTTCGGCCGACGTCAGCAGCCGGCTTGTGCTGCCGGGATGGCCGCTGACGAAAACGAGTTCGTTGTCCCCGGCGCCCTTCGGCTGAACCTTGAAGTAATGGTCGATCTTGGCGGGCTGCCCGTTCTCGTAGGCGCGCACCAGGGTGATATCCAGGTCGAAGCGCGGAAACTCGAAGTTGTCCGGGTCTCCGCCGAAAAACGCCGCCTGCTGTTCGGGCGCGAACACCAAACGCACATCCGTGTAGCGCTTGTAGCGGTACAGGTGGTATTGGCCGCCCTGGTACAAGGTCACGACGTCGCTCCGAAGGCCCGTTTTCGCGAGCGATTCCTTTTCGATCGCCGACTTGGCGGCGCGCCGGGCGGCGAATGCCTCCGCAGCCGTCGCCCCGGGCTTCACGGCCGCATTGATCTTGTCGGTCACGTCCTCGATCGAAATGAGCACGTTGAGCTCGAGATCCTTGCATTTCAGCTCGTCCGCGCGGGTCTTCGCATAAAAACCGTCGCGAAGATAATTGTGCTCCGCGGAACTGAGTTTCTGCACGGCATCGGCGCCCACGTGGTGGTTCGTGATGATCAAACCATCGGCCGTGATGAACGAGCCCGACCCGCCGTTGTTGAATCGCACCGACGACTTCTGAACGTGCTCCAGCCAGGCCGGAGTCGGTTCAAAACCGTAGGCATCCTTCAGCCGCTGCACGGGCGGCGCGTTCAAAAGCCACATGCCCTCGTCGGCACGCAGCGAAGTCACGGACACGACACCGGCGATCGCCATCACCGCCGGAGTCCCGAAGAAGCGCATCAGATTACGCATGCGGGACCCAAAACCAACCGCTGCCCCGTGACAAGCGCTCGGCCGACTTCGCCGCCACCAGGATACTTGGGCTTGCGACCTCTCAGACGACGTAAATCCTCGGCCGAGGATGATCCGCTCTTTCGTTTTCAGCGAAGGCAAGCTTGTCGGCCGCGACCTCGAAGTGGAGGCGTTGCGGATCGTCCGCGCCGACAAGGGCCTCGTCCTCTGGGTTGACCTTCAGGACCCGACGCCCGAGGAGATCAAAACCATCCTGGAGGGCGTCTTCCAGTTCCACCCGCTGGCGATCGAAGACTGCGTCTCGCCGACTTCGCTGCCCAAGGTCGAGGACTACGACGAGTATTTGTTTCTCGTCATGCACGCGGTCGACTTCACCCAGACGGAGAAGTTCAGCACCACGGAACTCGATCTCTTCCTGGGCAAGGACTACCTCGTCACGTTTCACCGCGCCAAACTGAAATCCATCGATCTGGCGATGGACCGCTGCGCGAAGACCTCCGGCGTCATCGCTCGCGGTCCGGACCGGCTGGCCCATTCGGTCCTCGATCTGTTGGTCGACAACTACAAACCGGTCACGGACGAGCTGCGCGCCGAGCTCGAGGTGATCGAGGGACGGGTTTTGGGCGAGGACACGACTAAGGACCTCATTCCCGAGCTGCTCCAGGTGCGCTCCGAAATCTCGCACCTTCGACAGATCATCCGCCCGCAGCGCGACACCGTGAACCGCCTCACCCACGGCGATACAAAGATGATTCGCGGCGTGATGCTGCCCTATTTTCGCGATCTGCGGGACAACCTGATCCGGATCGACGAAACCGCAGCGACCTACGCCGACCAGTTGCTCATCTCGTTCGATCTCTACCTGAGCCGCTCCGACTTTCAGGCCAACGAGGGCATCAAAGCCCTCACCGCCCTCACGGCGTTAACGCTGCCTGCCACGCTCGTCGGCACCTGGTACGGCATGAATTTCGAACACATGCCGGAGCTGAAGTCGCCGTACGGATACCCCTCCGCGCTGATCGTCACCGTCCTGCTGACCTACTGGATGTGGCGCTGGTGCAAGCGGAGAGGATGGATCTGAACGCGCCTGGCGCCGAAGCGGCACCAGGCTAATGAAGAAGGAAGAAGGATGAATGAAGAATTCAGCACTCCGGCGGAACAATCCCCACACGTGGCGCAACGCGTCTTTTATTCTGCATTCTTCATTCTTCCCTCATCCTTAGGCCTACGGCCGCAATGATCTCCTCCCTGGTCTATCGCGATTCCAAGCTCTCGGCGGTGAACCCGCCGCCGGAGACGCTCGCGATCCTGCGGACCGAGCCGGGCGTCATGATCTGGGTCGACCTCTCGGCCCCGACGGATTCGGAGACGAAGCTGATCCTCGAGCAAACCTTCGCCTTTCACCAACTCGCGATCGAAGACTGCGTGAGCGACTCGCCGTTTCCAAAACTCGAGCCGTACGACGATTATCTCTACCTGGTGATGCACGCGGTCGACTACCGGCAGGATCATGTCTTTAGCACGACCGAGCTGGATCTGTTCATAGGGAAGAATTTCCTCGTCACCTACCACCGGGAACCGCTCCGCCCGGTCGACGCCTCGCTCGATCGGTTCAGCAAAAGCCCCACGATCGTCGTGCGAGGGCCCGACCGCTTCGCTCACACAATCCTCGATTTCATGATCGAGGCGTACAAACCGGCCCTCGACGCGCTGCACCGCCAGATCGAAGGCGTGGAGAGCGGCGTCCTGAGCGGGATCAGCGCCCCCGAGTTGTTTCCGCAGGTCGTCGGTCTTCGGAAACAGCTCTCGCAGCTCCGGCAGATCGTCCGCCCGCAACGCGAGATCATCGTCGAACTCGCGCAGGGAAAGTATCGCCTCATCCGAAGCGTGATTCTGCCGTACCTGCGCGATCTTTCGGAAGAGATGGGGCGTATCGAGAATCAGGCTACAGGTTGGTCCGAACAGCTGATTCTTTCCTTCCGGATATTCCTCAACAAATCCAGCCACGAGGCAAACGAGGGCATCCGCGTCCTCACCGCGATTACCGCTCTCACCTTCCCCGCCCTGGTCGTCGGCGGCTGGTTCGGGATGAATTTCGAGCACATGCCGGAGCTCCACGCGAAGCACACCTACCCTGTCGCCTGGTCGCTCATGCTCGCCAGCACCTACGCGATCTGGCTATTCATGCGCCGAAGAAAATGGTTGTGACCTGAGGCTAGCCCCAGCCCGCCCGGACCATGCCCCTGAAAAACGCGCGATTCTTGTTGCTGGAGGACGAGCCGATCTTTCGGCGGAGGATTTCTGCGTACCTGGAAAAGGCCGGGGCGGAAGTCACGCCGGCAAAGTCTCTGGCCGAAGCCCGAGAACTCCTGCGGACACTCGCCTTCGATTTCGCTTTGTTGGACGTCAATCTTCCGGACGGCCGCGGCCTCAGTCTTCTCAGCGACAAATCCGTCCCCGATAGCGTCGTGACGCTCGTCATGACGGCAGAGGGCGCTGTCGAAGGGGCGGTCGAAGCCATGCGCCTCGGCGCGGCGGATTACCTGGTGAAGCCGTTCGATCTCGACGAGCTGTCTGTCCGGCTCGCGCGAGCGCGACGCGATCGCCAGAAGCGACGGGGAGAACAGTTCCGTCGCGAGCAGCAAGCCGCCGCCGGTCAGTTGTTTTTTTTCGGCGAGGCGATGCGTGCGATCGAGGTTCAGGTGGAGAAAATTCTCGCCGCCGATCGCCGGATCCAGGGCGCACCACCGCCGCCCATCCTTCTCGAAGGCGAGACCGGCACCGGGAAAACGACCCTCGCCCGCTGGATCCACCAACACGGCCCGCGTTCCGATGGCCCTCTGATCGATGTCAACTGCTCCGCGTTGCCCGACACGTTGGCGGAGTCGGAGCTTTTCGGCCATGAACGGGGCGCTTTTACCGACGCGAAAGAAGCGCGCATCGGGCTCCTGGAGGCCGCGGAGGGAGGAACCGTTTTTCTGGACGAGCTTCCCAGCCTCTCGCCCGCCATTCAGGCGAAACTGTTGAAGGCAGTGGAAGACCGCAACATTCGGCGCCTGGGGAGTTCGCGCACCGTAAGCATCGACGCGCGGCTCATCGCCGCCACGAACGCCGATCTGCAGGCGCTGATCGCGACAGGACGTTTCCGCGAGGACCTCTACCACCGCCTCGATCTTTTCCGGATCCGGATTCCTCCTCTCCGCGAACGCGGGCAGGACATCGTGCCCCTTGCCGAGATGATCGCCGCTCGGGTCGCGAAAAACTACGGGCTTCGCTCGCAATCCATCCCGGCCGTGGGCCAACTACGCCTGCGCGCCCACCGCTGGCCGGGCAACGTCCGCGAACTGGCACACGAGATCGAACGTTCGTTGGTGTTCGACGACGACAAGCTGACCTTTTCCAGCCTCGCTGCCTCGACCGGCGCGAGCACCGCCTCGGGCGAATCCTGGATGAGCCCGCAGTTCAGGTTTCCCGAGAACGGTTTCGACCTGGAAAAAGCGATCGACGGGTTCATCCAACGCGCACTCGCGCAAGCGGAGGGAAATGTCTCGGCCGCCGCCCGACTGCTGGGCGTTTCTCGCGATTACGTTCGATACCGATTGAAAGATCGGGACCGTCCCGAAGAACCCCACGCGCCCTGAGGTTGGGCAACCAGCCCCGCCGTTTTGCCGGAATTGGGGGCTATTTCCCAATTCGGGGTAGCCTGCGAACAGAGTCAATATACTGTAACAAAATGATATACTGCTAGTTACACGTAACTTAGCCCCCTGGCACAGCCCCTGCACCTTCCGGTGCCGACGCCAATCATGAAAACTTCCACCAAAATCAGCCTACTTGCTTCCGTGCTGTTGCTGAGTCTGCCTGCCGCATTCGCGCAGTCGAACAACGCGAACACACATCGCCCCGATCCGGGTGTTCCGGCGAATGCCGGGAAAGGTTCTGCGGAATCCGACGCCGTTCGCGCCCTGATCAAAGAATTCGAGACGAAGCGCGAGCAGTACATTTCCGACCGGAAAGCCCTGATCGCCCGCCTCCAGGGTGCCACCGCCGATGAGCGTAAGCAGATTCTCGAGCAGCTGCGGACAGAACAGCAGTCGCGCATCGAAGAACAGCGTGCGCTCGCCAAGCAAATCCGCGAGGAGCTGAAAACGCTCCGGCAGCAGCGCAAATCCGGAAACGGTGGGTAATACTACCGGCGCAGTCGCCTCGGGGTGACTGCTCTCCATTCCAGGGCAGGGCGGACGCGCACTGCCCTGTCGTTTTGTCGAATCCGAATGGCCGCACTTTCCTCCTCCCGCCTTCGCACCGTCGCACTCCTCGCCGCGAGCTACCTCGGCGCATGGAGCGTCGATAACCTGCGAGCACAGGCATCCGACGTCGCGGGGGATCAATCCCTGCCCAGGGAGCTGCAGTCGGAATTGGATGCGCTGCTCAAGCCAGGTTGGATCATTTCGGGTTCAGCCAAACTCGCCGCTGGCTATCGCGACAACATCCTGCTCTCCGCCTTCGACGCCGCAGGCCGCGGCTTCGTCGACGGCCAAGTGGAGACGCTCGCCCTGCGGCCCGCGGAATCCGCCTGGGAATACGTGGCGTTTCTCAACGCCGACGTGCTTCGGTATATCTCGCCGCTGCCGGGCGCGAACGGAGAACAGCAATGGTTCGGCCAGGGAGAAGTGCGCTGGATCCCGGATTCGCGCGTCCGCGCCGGATTCTCTCTCCAGGGCTACTACCAGGACATGGTGGTCGATCTTTCCGAAACGGAAGCCCAGCGCGTCATCGCGCCCATCAAGGCGCGCGGCGTGATGGCCGCGGTATCCAGCCGCGTCCTACTGCCCTGGCATTTCAGCCTGGAGCCGGCTGTCCAGGAGCACCTGAGCGATTACCTCGACTATCCCGGCGACTACCGGGAGCAGAAGTCCGGCACGCGCCTCGAGTGGAAAAAGTGGGAGTGGCTCGCGCTCTCCGGTGCTTGGTTTCACCACGAACGAAAGTACAAGGATCGGCCCGACTACACTGCCGGAGGCCGCGCGCTTCCAGGCACCCGGCTGAACTTCAGCCAGGAGGAGGGCGAACTCAAAGCATCGTCCGCGTTCGCTGGAGCGGGAAAATGGACGATGTCCGCGTCGGTCGGCCGCCTGAGCAACCGCGACGGAGCGTCGGGCTACTTCGACTACAACCGGAAGCAGGCCAAACTCGCGATCGGATGGTCGTACGGCGCTTGGAGCGTGAACGCGGAGGGGACCGCGCAGCGATTCGACTATCTTGTCCAGACGGTGGGGATCGGAATCTCGCCGCCGCCCAGGGTGGCGGACAACTTTGACACGCTCCTGCGCGTGGAACGCCGTTTGGGCCGGCACTGGACCGCTTTCGCCGAGGGCCGTTGGGAGCGAAACCGCTCCAACGAGGCGGAATTCGATTACCGCGGCAGCACGGCGCTCGCCGGCGTGGGGCGGGAATTCTGACGATGAAAGCACACCCGACATCGCCCTGGCTCGTCCCTGTCTCGGTCACCGCGACGGTCACACTCGTATTCGGGCTCCTAGTGGGCGGGCTCACGCTGAAACTCCGCAGCGAACTCCACGACGAGGTGCTTCGCCGCGAAGCAGAGGCGATTCACGCCGTCGCCCAAATGCAGCTGGGGGCAGCCGAGCTCCATCTCACCGACGTCGGAGTGCAGGACCCGGTTCAGGATCTCTTTGCCGCCGTGCTCGAATCGTCGAGGCTGCGCGGCGTTCTTGCTGTGCGGTTGTACGACGAAAAAGGCGACCTGCGCGATGCCCTGCCGGTGCTCGATGAAACAGCTCCGATGCCGGCTTGGTGGATACGTTTCACCCGGCAAAACCAACCGATTGCGCGCTTTCATCCCGAGGCGCCTCTCGAATCGGTTTACGGCTTACCCGTTCAAACCGGCTCCCGTCGCGGCAATGTCCCGTTGCTCGAAGTGGCCGTCCCCCTGCTTGCCAGCAAGGGCGGTCAGGCGCCGCTCGGAGTGGCGCATTACTGGATCGACGGCCGCGCCGTGGCCGACGAGTTCGCACGCACGGACCGCGGACTGGCCTGGCAGGCGGGCGCCGCCTTCACGGTGAGTTCGCTCTTGGTCGTCGCCGTTCTGGCGTGGGCTTTTTCCCGTCTCGAGAAGACCAACCGACAACTCCGTGTCCAGGGCGCCGATTTGGCCCGCGCCAACCAGGAACTGTCCTTCGCCGCCAAAACCGCCGCAGTCGGCGCGATCAGTTCGCATCTGATCCATGAGATCAAAAACCCGTTGATCGGCCTCGAGGGTTTCGTCCGGTACCAGGTCGGAAAGCCGAACGATCCGGCCGCGGCGGAGACCTGGCGAGAAGCCGCCGACGCGACCCGGAGGTTGCGCGACATGATCAACCAGGTGGTTTCGATCCTTCGCGACGAGACGTATGGAGGACTCGACTACAGGATGTCCGCCACCGAGGTGGTGCACACGGTGCATGCGCGCCTGGCCGATCTCTCCGCCAAGACCGGCGTCGTTTTCTCCGACGAAACGCCGGAGGGAATAGAACTCACGGCCCGCACCGCCAACCTCGCCTGCCTCATTCTGGTCAATCTCGTCGGCAACGGCATGGAAGCCGCTCCGCGCGGAAGCATGGTTCGCCTCAACGCCGGGAAAGACGGCCAGCAGGTCAGATTCACGGTCAGCGACTCCGGCGGTGGACTGCCCGCAGCCGTCCTCGAGTTTCTTTTCCACCCAGTGACGAGCAGCAAACAGGGAGGCTCGGGCATCGGCCTCGCCATCAGCCATCAGCTCGCGCAACAAGCCGGCGGAGAGCTTCAGCTCGTCCGCAGCGACCCGCAGGGAACCGAGTTCGTTCTCACCGTACCTGCGGCCCCCGCCGAATGATCCCTTCTCCCATGACCGACCGACGCTCGCCCCTCGCCTGCACGTTCTGCCTCAGTCTGGTTCTCGCCGCTTCTTTTTGTCTCGCGGTCAGAACCACGGCGCAGGCGGACGGCGCTCAGCGATGGGCTTTCAGCACCCTCTCCAGTTCCACGGCTGGCAATATTGTCGCGACCCCCGCGACCGGCCCGGACGGCGCCATCTATATCGGCGTGGAAATCGGGACTTCGACGAGTTCGTCCAACACGGGGAAACTCTTCGCGGTGAATCCGGACGGAAGCGTGAAGTGGACTTTCGATGCCCCCGACTGGATCGACTCCACCCCGGCGGTCGGGAGCGACGGGACGGTGTACGTGGGGTGCTGGAACGGCGTTCTCTACGCGCTGAAATCCGACGGCACGAAGCTCTGGAGCTACGACACCCATTCTTTCATTGCCTCGTCCCCGGCACTCGCGACCGACGGCACGGTGTACGTCGGCGCAGGAAACGGGAACCTCTACGCCATCGCCAGCAACGGCACGCTCAAGTGGACATATCCCTCCGCCGATTGGGTCGACTCCGCTCCCGCGGTGGCGCCGGACGGCACGATCGTTTTCGGTTCGTGGGATTCCACGCTCTACGCGGTAAACCCGGATGGAACGGAGAAGTGGCACTACAAGACGGCCGGCAATCTCGCCAGTTCACCCGCGATCGCCGCCAACGGCACCGTCTACATCGGCTGCCGCGACGACCAGCTCTACGCCTTCAGCCCGGACGGCTCGCTCAAGTGGACTTTCGACGCGGCGGACGTGATCGACTCCTCGCCGGTGATTGGAAACGACGGCACCGTCTATGTCGGTTCGCTCGGCGGCCGGCTCTTCGCCCTCAATCCCGACGGAACGGAAAAGTGGCGCTATCCGCGCGCCGACCAAGCCGCCTTGAAATCGATCTCCTCCACGCCGGCAGTCCGAGCCGACGGCAGCATCCTCTTCGGGACCGGCGGCGGCGGAACCTCCGGCAATGCGGTGTATGCACTCCGTGCCGACGGCACGCTGCTCTGGTCCACCGCGCTCGGCGACTGGGTCGACTCTTCACCCCTCGTGAGCGACGACGGTGCGATCTACGTCGGCTGCACGGACAAGAAGCTCTACTCGTTAAAAAGCGGGTCTTCGCCGTTTACCGCGGATTGGAGCCAGTATCATCGGGATCCCTTTCGCAACGGCCAGCAGGTGATGGGCGCCAAGTCCGGGACCACCGGCCGGCTGATCAACCTTTCCGCCCGCGCGGATGCGGGCACGGGCGACAACACCCTGATCACGGGCTTCATCATCGCCGGCACCGGACAGCGCAACGTCATGGTGCGCGGCATCGGACCGACGTTGAGCCAGTTCGGCGTCGCGTCGCCGCTCCAGGATCCGATTCTCACGACCTATGTCGGCGCCGCACCCGACCTCACCAACGACAACTGGGGCACGGCGACAAATCAGTCGGTGATTGGCACCGCTACCTCCGCCACCGGAGCGTTTTCACTTCCCGCCGGGAGCAAGGACGCGATCATCGCCGCCGGTTTTCCGGGTGGCCCGCACACGGTCCACGTGACCGCAGCCGCTGGAACGACGACCGGCGTCGCGCTGATGGAGGTGTATGACTTCGGTGGAGACGCCTCGGCGCGACTCTCAAATCTTTCCGCCCGCAGCACCGTCGGAACCGGGGCCAACGTCCTGATCGCCGGTGTCATTGTGTCGGGCTCGACGCGATCCGTGGTCATCCGGGGCGTAGGTCCCACGCTTGCTCAGGCACCGTACAATGTCGGCGGCGTGCTCGCGGATCCTCAGCTGCGGCTCTACAAGAGCCAGCAGGTCATCGCGGAAAACAACGACTGGCTGACCGCGAGCGATCCGACTTTGGTCAAATCCGCGATGCAGTCGTCAGGGGCGTTTCCGCTCCCCGACGGCAGCAAGGACGCCGTCTTGGTCGTGACGCTTCCTCCCGGGGCCTACACCGCTCAGGTGTCCGGCGTGAACCTCACGAGCGGTGTGGCGATCGTCGAATTGTACGAGCTGCCTTGAGGCGGCGCGGGACAGCCCCGGGCCACACGCAGAACCGCTGACGACGAACGCCGTGCGCTCGCCTCCGTCGACAAAGGCCCCGCGAGCGTTTCCGACAAATTCGCAGCGTCGAAAACGCCCGGGAGTTACTCGGCCTACTTCCCCTGCTTGGAACTGGCCTCGATCTTCGCGGCCTCCTGCTCGAGGCGGGAAACCAGTTCGTCCAGGCTGTCGACGACGGCCTGAACGGTCTCCTTCTGAGTCAGGTCCACGCCGGCTTTCTTCAACTGCTCGACCGGATAGTCGTTCCCGCCGCTGCGCAGAAGCGTGAGGTACCGTTCCGTCGCCGCCTTGCGCGAACCTTCGTCCCCCCGGGTCATTGCCTTGAACAGCTTGGCCGACGAGGCGAAGCAGGTCGCGTACTGGTAAACATAATACGGCGTGCCGTAGAAGTGCGGGATGCGCGCCCAGGTGATCTTGTCCAGTTCAGGGATCTCGGCGGAATCGCCGTAGTAGTCGTGCATCAGCTTCATGAAGATCTCGTTCAAGATCTCCGCGGTGATCGGCTGGCCCTGTTCCACCCGGCGGTGCGCCTGGAGTTCGAAGTCCGCGAACATCACCTGCCGGTAGAAGGTGGTGATGATCGAGTCGACGGCGTGCTGCAGGAGGACAAACCGTTCCTTCGGGTCGTTCGTCTCGGAGAGGAACTTCTCCAGCAGGAACCGCTCGTTGGTGGTCGAGGCCACCTCCGCCACGAAGATCGTGTAGTCGGACGTGGCGAACGGCTGGCTCTCGTACGAGAGCACGGTGTGCATGGCGTGGCCGGCCTCGTGGGCGAAGGTGAAAACCGCGTCCATCGTGTCGTTGTAGTTGAGCAGCAGGTACGGGCCGACGCCGTACACTCCGGCGGAGTAGGCGCCGGCCCGCTTGCCGTCGTTTTCGTAGACGTCGATCCGTCCGCCCGAGACGAATTTCTTGTATTTCGAGACGTAGTCGGGCCCCAGCGGCGCAACGGATTCGATGAGGAGTTCCTTCGCTTTTTCGTACGGGTAAGTCCGATCCACGGCGTAGATCGGGATCATGTTGTCGTACGGATGGTAGTGCTCCAGGCCGAGCAGCCTCTTGCGCAGGCGGAAGTACCGCTGGTAAGGCCCTGTGCCTTCGCGCGTCGTCTTCACAAGCGTCTCCACAACGGCGGTCGGAATCGCGTCGGAGTCGAGCGAGGCGTCGAGCACCGATGGATAATTGCGAGCCTGCGCGGTGAACCAACCGCGCTGAAGCACGCCGTTGTAGATAGCGGCGTAGGTGTTGAGCGTGTTCGCAAATGTCCCGAAATGCGCCTCGAACGTTTTGGCGCGGTCG
The DNA here is from genome assembly GCA_003054665.1 of Opitutaceae bacterium EW11. Lineage (GTDB taxonomy): Bacteria > Verrucomicrobiota > Verrucomicrobiia > Opitutales > Opitutaceae > EW11. The sequence continues at coordinate 309,494 of QAYY01000010.1, forward strand.
GCCTGGTTTCGATTCGTCAGCAGGATCTGCTGGTAGTTGCCCAGACTCATCGTGACCTGCTTTCCGTCGGAAAGCGTGATTGTCGGAAACTTGATATCCGCCGTGCTGAGTTCGCTGTAGGTGGCGCGCGGCGTTTGCTCAAGCTGAGTCGCGTACGAGAGGAGCCGCTCGCCCTTTTCGTCGAGGACGTGCTTCTGCTGGCGATAGGCGTTGAGGATGCCGAAACGATACGGAGCGAGGCCCGGCGTCTCGGAAATCCACTTCTCCATCGTCTCTTGCGGAATCGCCAGGAGTTCGGGCGTGAACCACGCGGTCGCCGTGCCAAAGCGCGCCATGACGCCTTGGACGCGCTGGAGCTTGGCGTTGACGTCGTTGTTTCTCAGGTCGACGTCGCGCTGGAGCTGCGGATACCGGTAGACTTTATAGAGCAGCTGCTCGATCTCGTCGTGAAGCGTGAACGCCTTCAGGACCGCCTGCGGCCCCTGGGCGAGCGAACCTTTCAACGAAGCATAGACGCCCATCTTCGCTTCCATGTCTTTCAGCCCGGCGTCCCACGCATTCCAGTCGGTGAACAGCGGAGTGAAGTCCCACCGATATTCCGCCGGGATTTCCGCACGGTTTCGGGTTTGGGGTTTGGCGGAGCCGGTGGTGAGGATCATTGAGGTGCCTGCAAGGAGTGTTCCGGTAACTTTCCAGACTGCTGTATGCATGGGGCGGCACCCTAACGAATTGGTCTCTTGCGTCGAGCGAGCAGCGCTGCGACGCATCGAGTATGCGCGTCCAAACCTTGCTGATCGCCGCTAGTCTGACCGTCGTATCCGCCGTTTCACGCGGCACCGAAACCGCTCCGGAGCCTCTCCAGCGGTTCTACGAGGAGGCGCTGGCGCATTCGCCGTCCTATGAACAGCTGGTCGATTTGGTGAACCGCTATCCGGGACGTCTCGCCGGATCTCAGGCGATGGACGGCGCCATGAAGTGGGCGGAAGAAACGCTTCGCAAGACCGGATGCAACGACGTCCGCGTGCAGCCCGTCGCCGTGCCCTCTTGGGAGCGCGGCGGCCCGGAGAGCGTCGGTCTTGTTGGCGTCGGAGGCGCGCCTTTCGAGCCGCTGGCCGCGGTGGGCTTGGGGTGGTCGGTGGCCACGCCGGAAACCGGACTCCAGGCCGAGGTCGTCGAAGTCCAGTCACTGCAGGAGTTGGAGAAACTCGGTCGGGCCGCCGTGGAGGGGAAGATCGTCTTCTTCAACCGCCCGATGCCCAGAACCATCGTCGACCCGAGCGCCGCGTACCGCCGCACGTCCGACCAGCGTAACCGCGGCCCGGCGGCGGCGGCCCGGCTGGGCGCCGTGGGAGCGCTGACGCGCTCGCTGACCCAGAGCACCGACGATGTTCCGCACGCCGGATACACCGGATTCCCGGCCGGCGGTCCGAAGATTCCCGCCGCCGCCCTGAGCGTGATCGCCGCCGACCATTTGAGCGCGGCGCTCAGGCAGGACCCGCACCGTCCGGTCCGCATGACGCTTCATGGCCGCTGGGTCGGCGATCGGCCTTCAGGCAACGTCATTGCCGAGATTCGCGGATCCGAGTTTCCCGACGAGGTCATCGTCGTCGGCGCGCACCTCGACTGCTGGGACACCAGCCCCGGGGCGCACGACAACGGCGCCGGGGTGGTTCAGGCCATCGAGGTCATGCGCCTTTTCCGCGCCCTCGGTATCCGTCCGCGCCATACGCTTCGCTGCGTTCTGTTCGTCGCCGAGGAGAACAGCCTGGCCGGCGGGAACGAATACGCGCGGGTCGCAAAGGAAAAGAAGGAGAAACACGTCTTCGCCATCGAATCGGACTCGGGCGGTTTCGGTTGCCGCGCTTTCGCTCTTTCGAACAAGAGTTTCCCTGCCCACGAACGCGCCGCGCGCTGGAGCAGCCGTTTCGCTCCGTTTGGCGTCGTTTCGTTCACCAATGTCGGCGCCGGCGGGGACATCGAACCGCTGGAAGAGCTGGGCGTGACGATCGCCGAGATCCGGCCGGAATCGGCGCGCTATTTCGATTATCACCACACGCCGATCGATACCGCGGACAAAGTGAATCCCCGGGAACTCGAACTGGGCGCCGCCGCGATGGCGTCCCTGGTCTGGCTCGTGGACTCCGAGGGACTTTGACCGACGCTTCGCACGGCAGCGCCCGACGAGGAGTTTCCCCTCGTCATCCCACCTCGCGCATTTCCATGCTCACCGGATGCGAGATGACGATTCAACACGCGGCTTCCGTGCGGAAGAGCGTCCCAAGGTCGGCGGCAAACGATGATTCGCGCGCTCGTTTTCGATTTTGACGGACTGATTCTGGATACCGAAACGCCGATCATCGAGGCGTGGATGGAACTGCACGAGGAGGCCCGGGTGCCCTACGAGAAATCGTACGCCGCCAACATCGTCGGGCACGTCGACATCGATTTTGACCCGTGGATCGCGTTCGACGCCGCGGTGGACCGTGAGGCGCTCGAACGCGAGCACAAGAAGCGCACTCGCGCCATCATCGAGCGGCAGCCCGTGTTGCCCGGAGTGCAGGCATGCCTGGAGGAGGCCCGTCGGCTGGGATTGCGCACCGCCATCGCGTCGAATTCCTCGCACGCGTGGGTCGACAATCACGTCAAGCGCCTGGGGCTCGCCCGCCATTTCGACTTGATCAAGTGCCGTGAAGACGTCGCTCGAGGGAAGCCCGAACCGGACCTGTATCGGGCGGCCTTGGACGCGTTTTCGCTTCAGCCGCGCGAGGCGGTGGCGTTCGAGGATTCGCAGCCCGGAAGCGTCGCCGCGAAATCCGCGGGGCTCTGGTGTGTCGCCATTCCCAATCCGTCGACGCAGCACCACGATTTCAGCCACGTCGACGCCATCCTGTGCACGTTGGCGGACGAGCCGCTGCCCCAGCTGCTCCGACGCTGGATCTGACGACTGCCGCGCCGGCACAATGGCGTTGCCGCGGCTCGCCCGCTCGGATCTGCTCAAGTGAAATGCCGCCGGTGCCCCCAGGGAATCCGCCGCCCGCGCCGCCCCGCTTCAACGTCCTCGGCGTCGGAGTAAACGCCCTTACGCTTCCGCGCGCCACCCACCTCGTGGTCGAAGCCGGGCGGTCCCGAGCCGGCGGATACGTTTGTTTTTGCGACGTGAACAGCGCGTCTTGCGCCCGGCGCGATGCGCTACACCGCGGCTATCTCAACCGATCCCGACTCACGACGCCCGACGGAATGCCGATCGTGTGGCTGGCCCACCGCCAGGGGTTCCGGGATGTATCCCGCGTCTACGGACCCGACCTGCTGCTTGCCGTCTGCGAAGCGACGGCCGGAACCGGATTGAGCCACTATTTCCTCGGTGCCGCGCCCGGCACCGCGGCCGAACTGGCCGGAAGACTGAAGAGCCGCTTCCCCGGCTTGAGCGTCGCCGGAGTTCACGCGCCGCCGTATCGCGCGCTCAACGACACGGAACTCGATGATCTCTCGCGGGAGATGACCCAAAAACGGCCGGCCTTCCTCTGGATCGGCCTCAGCACGCCGAAGCAGGAGCGGTTCATGGCCGAACACAGCTCCAGATGGGACGTGGGGCTTTCGCTCGGTGTCGGGGCCGCGTTCGACTTTCTCTCCGGCCGAGTCAGCCAGGCTCCGCGCTGGATCCAGCGCAGCGGCACGGAATGGGTCTGGCGCCTTTTTCATGAGCCCCGCCGGCTCGCGCCGCGCTACCTGCGGAACAACCCGGCATTCGTTATCCGCGCCGCGGCCCAGCTCTGCGGGCTGATAAAGTATCCGGTCGATTGAGACGAGCGGAAGCTCGGCGCACCGGCGCCTAGAACAGCTCCCGCTGCTGGAGCGCGGCGCGTTTCTCCGGGTTGGCCGTGCTCGCCTGAAGCAGCCAGGGAATCGTCATGTCCCGGAACTCAGGGCGATTCCCCAGCGCAAGCAACAGAAGCGCTGCGGCGAGTGCGTCGTACAGGGCCGCGTGGAAACGCCTGCGGCCGGCGGGGCAGCAGTGCGCCGCCTGCTCGTCCAACAGGCCCGACAGACCGAAGGCCGCCACCAGATCCTCGAGTTTTCCCGTAGGCAGCGACGGAAACAGCTGGGTCAACAGTCGGCCGGTATCGATCCACGGTCCCCAATCCGTCTGGGTCGCGCCGGGGCGAGCGAAATCCGGCGCGGTCCGCGGATACGGCCAGACGGATTTGATCAACGTGTTTTCCGCATGGGCGTAGTGCGCCCCCAGCGGCCCGGTTTCCCGGTAGCGCGCGAAGCGGTCGAAGTCCGTGCTGAACGGCGCCAGGCCGTCCACCTCGCGCGGCCCCAGGCCGTGAATCGCGGTATCCGAAGAGCGGATGCGCCCCATCGCTCCGCAGAGCCGAGTGTGAGCCTCGACGATCTCGCCACCCCGAAGCGTGATCACGCCGTACTCCAGGATGCCCGAGGTCAGGTTGCCCTCGAAGTCGATGAAGTGGATGGGCGTCTCGAGCCAGCGCATGGGTGGGAGCAGCCACGAATGGACACGAATGTCCGCCGATTCCAAGGCCGGAGATCGCCGCGGGCGCCGTCGGAGTGCGCGGGCACGTCTTCCGTTTTCTTCGTGTTCATCCGCCGCCATTCGTGGTTCACCTTCGTCATGAACCTCGAGCCCTATCGCACGTTCCTGGTCGAACTCGCCGAGCGCAGCGGCGACTTCATCCGCCCGTATTTCGCGGACCACGCCGTCGCAGTGGAGACCAAGTCCGATGCAAGTCCGGTGACGATCGCCGACCGCGGGGCCGAAGAGCTGATGCGGAAACTGATCGCGAAACGTTTTCCGGATCACGGCGTGATCGGGGAAGAGTTCGGCGAGGACCGTCCCCAGGCCGAATGGGTTTGGGTGCTCGATCCGATCGACGGCACGAAGTCCTTCATGACGGCTTGCCCGCTTTTCGGCACGCTGATCGCCCTGCTCCACAACGGGCAGCCGGTGCTGGGAGCCATCCATCAACCCGTCCTGCGACAGCTGGCGATCGGAGATGGCGCGAGCGCCACGTTGAACGGAAAACCGATCCGCGCCCGCGCCACCTCGCAGTTGTCCGATGCCACGCTCCTCACGAGCGACGTTCTCAACCTCGCCAAATACCAGAACGGAGCCGCCTGCGATCGGCTCGCCTCGCAGGTGAAACTGTATCGAACCTGGGGCGACTGCTACGGCTACCTCCTGCTAGCGAGCGGCTGGGCCGACATCATGCTGGACCCGATCATGAACCCGTGGGACATCGCCGCGTTGATCCCGATCGTCCGCGGCGCCGGCGGCGTCATCACGGATTGGCAGGGCGGCGATCCGATGGCCGGGAGTTCTATCGTGGCAGCCACCAAGCCGTTACACAGCCAGGTGCTGGATATTCTTCATCGCACCTAGATCGGAGAGGAAGCGCGCCCTGGCTGGCCCCTCCGCAACAAAGGCGGGTGGAATGGCCGCACACCCGGGAGACGCAGCTCCGCGGCCCTGCCCGCTTCGGTTTCCCGCTGAAAAACGGCGGTTGACAACGGTTTTCGGGCCCGATTGAACTCCCGTCCTTTTTCTCATGAGCACGTCTGAACAACCGCAACGCAGCCTCACTCCGCCGGAGTATCCTTTCACGGCGCCGCAGATGATGAATCGCTACGTGACCGATACCGGCAAGATTCTGCCGCGTAAGTACACCGGGCTCTCGGCGAAGCACCAGCGCGCGGTAACGCGGACGATCAAGCACTCCCGCAACAACCTGCTGGCCCTCTAAGCCGGGACTTTACCCGTTTCGAAAAAGGCCGGAAGCTCACCTTCCGGCCTTTTTTATGCCCAAATTGCGCGCCACAGTTCATCGCGGTACGCCGCGCGCCATCGCTCTCCTCGCCCGGGCGTTGCAGCGCGGCGAACTCGTGGCCGTGCCGACGGAGACGGTTTATGGGCTCGCTGCGGATGCGCTGAATCCGCGCGCCTGTCGTTCCATTTTCCGCGCAAAAGGCCGGCCGACGAACGATCCGCTGATCGTTCATGTCCACTCGCTCGCACAGCTGGACCAGCTGGCGATTCGAAACGAGGCCGCGGCCGCCGTCGCAAAGGCGTTCTGGCCAGGACCTCTGACGCTCGTGCTGCCCAAACGATCGTGCGTGCCCGATATCGTGACGTCGGGCTTGGACAGCGTCGCCATCCGCATGCCGGCGCACCCGCTCCTCCGGAAGCTGCTGCGGGCTTGCGACCGACCGCTCGCAGCGCCTAGCGCGAACGCGTTTGGCTACATCAGCCCGACAACCGCAGAGCACGTGCTCGATGGTTTGGGAAACCGGATCCGCCACATCCTCGACGGCGGCCCCTGTCGCATCGGGCTGGAGTCGACAATTCTCGATCTGCGGGATCCAAAGCACCCCAAGATCCTGCGGCCGGGCGCGATCGAGCGCCCAGAGTTGGAACGCGTTCTCGGCCGGCGAGTGTCGCTTGTTTCGCGACACCTCACTTCGGCAAAAAAGGCAGCCATCGCTCCGGGGATGCTAACGAAGCACTACAGCCCCCGAACGCCGCTGGAGCTGCACGCGAAACTCCGCGTGCCCAGGTCGACTGCGCCGCACGCGGACGAAGCCTTCGTTTTTCTCTGTCCGCCGTCAGCGCTTCGGAAAACCAAGGCGCCTGCGGCAAACGTGTTCGTGCTTTCGAAAACCGGCACGTTGGACGACGCCGCGCACTCGCTGTTCGCGACGCTGCGGCGCCTCGATCGCGGCAAGTGGACGCGGATCCACGCCGAACTTGCCCGGGGTCAGTCGGCGCTCGCCATCGCGATCAACGACCGGCTCACCCGCGCCGCCGCGAAACGCTGAGCGCATTTCGGCGCCTTGTCTCCAGCGCGCCGAGGCCGGCTCAGTGACAATTCGGCGCAGTGGGTTTCCCGCCGACGAGCCGGTACACTTCACTGCCGGCCAGGAGAAAAGCTCCCACGCCATACACCTCCGTCAGCTCCGGATCGAACGTCTTGGGCGTGTCTCCGATTGGCTGGACGTGCGTGACTTTTCCATCGGCGTTCACGCAATCGCTCAATGCCTTCCACGCGCGCTGCACCGCGGGAAGATACTCCGCGCGATCAAGGTAGCCGCGATTGATTCCCCACGCCAGGGCGTAGCAGTAGAAGCCGGAACCGCTGGTCTCCTTCATCGGATAGGCTTCCGGGTCGAGCAGACTGGCGCGCCAAAGCCCATCGGGCTGCTGCACCTGGATCACCTTCGCCGCCATCTCCTTGAATTGTTGCTCGAAGCGCGGGCGCGCCGGATGCGCGAGTGGGAGGTACTCGAGGACGCGCACCAAACCGCCCATCACCCAACCGTTGCCGCGGCTCCAGAAGATCTTTTTTCCGTTGGCCTCCCGCATCGGAATGTAACGGCTGTCCCGATAGAACAGATGCTCCTGCGGGTCGTAGAGCGCGTCCGAGGTTCTCCACCACTGTTCTACCATAAAATCCAGGTACGCCTGTTTGCCCGTGACGGCGGCCAATCGAGCCCAGGCCGGTGGCGCCATGAACAGCGCGTCGCACCAGCACCACATATCCCACGCGGCGGGATTCTTTTTCACGTCGAGATCGCCGGTTTTCGGACTCGCCAGGATCTCGTCGAAGCGGGCGCGCAGCGGCTCGATCATACGAGGGTCGCGTCGTTTGATAAACAGCTCCACGTACGTCTGACCGACGCAATGATCGTCGGCATGATACACCCGGGGGCCCGGCTTCCATTGATTGCCGTCGCCCATCCTGACCATTGCCTCCGCAAAACGCGGACTCTCGGAAACGTCGCTCAGGGCCATCATGCCGGTGTACCAAGCCGCCTGCGTCCAGTCGTGTGGCTTGTGACTCGAGGGATGCGCCAGCTGCCAGTCGGCGGCTCGCTCCATCACGCCAAGCACGGCCGGCGCCGTCGGCAACGAAGCGGCGCCTGGCGCGGCGGATACAGGGGAGGAAACCCACACAGCGGCTGCGGCGGCGCACAACGTCCATCCGCGGCGAAGCAAAGAGAGGGGTGTTCGCATGGAGTTTTCCCGTGCTCGCACGCCGACGCGGCGTACGCACGGTGGCTTCAGGGAAGCTCTGCGTATCGGAGAAGCAACTCCCGTGTCGGCAAACACGATCCGCCAGTCAGGAAAAGAAAGACGCCGCGGCCGAAACCGCGGCGTCTCTCGTCCCGAGCGTCATGGGACATCGCCCGATGGCGCGTCGTCCATGCGAAGCGCGCCTCCGTGGCGTCTCAATACTTCCACCGCATGGGCGGTATCCTGCGTGCGCACGGTGACAACGACTGCGCCTTCGCGAAAACCCTGCTCGTACCAGCGGGCATCTTCTTCCGGAATGCCCAGGCCGACCAGCGCTCCCGCGAGCCCTCCCGCCGTCGCGCCGACTCCAGCGCCCACGGCAGCAGTGCTCCCAGCGACTCCCAGTGCGGTGGCCAGTGCACCTCCGGCCACCACCGGGCCCACGCCGGGAATGCCCAACGCCCCCACTCCGACCAGCCATCCTGCCAAGCCGCCAAGCACGCCGCCACCGAGGATGCCGAGTCCCGTCGCCGAAAGCGTGTGCGTTCCGGTTTCCTGGACAAGGCGGCCCTCGGCCGTGCGGTCGCGCATCGCAATGCCGATCGCACTGGCCTCATACCGCTCGGAGTCCTTCAACTCCCGGATCGCAGCAACGGCTTCTTTCTCATCCGAGAAGACCGCCACCAGATGCCGCACGGGACGATCCGGAATCGGCTCTGGAATGGGAAGGTCCTCCGTGATCGGCTGGATCGGAGTCACCATATCCTCCGGTGTATTCACGTGACTTGTACGCCTGGGCTCCATCGCTGGCGGGTATCGAGTTGGGCTGCGCCAAGCTTCTTGCATTGCCGATGCCAGTCCCACTCGTGCTCCAGAAACCTTTCACTCCCAGGAGTTCAGAGGGAAGGCATTCCGCACTGCATGCCCTTGCGCGATGCAAAACGCCCCGCCGCGGCCGGGTGCGATTTGCAGCGTGCATCGCTGCCGGAATCCAGGAGCCAGCGATCAGAAGCCAGAGGCCGGACGACAAAGGCCCGGCGTAGACAGCCGCGACACAAACGCGGCGCGGACCTGCCGTTCGAAACGGATGCCGCTCTGCCTCACGCGAACAACTCAGTCATCCGTTTCCCGGCACCGAGATCCGGCCTCTGACCTCCGTGTCCTCTTTATTTCAGCGAGAAGCCCACCAGCACCGGGTCGTGGTCGGAATACCGATACGGCGTCCCGACGTTGAGCGTCTTCTGGGAATCGCTCTTGTTCTCCTCGTTGTAGTCGAGATACGGAGGCTCGTCCGAGTTCAGATGCCAGGTCGCCGCACCTGTGACCTGTTTCGCCAGACCCGGTGAAGCGAGCGCGTGATCGAGATGGCCGTACTGCCCCTGAAAGGCGTACGAATAGCCGCCAACGCCCTCGGCACGCTCGGTCAGATTCACGTACCCTGCAGCCTCGAGCGCCGTGATCGGGTCCTCTCTGGCGTATGCGTTGAGGTCCCCGATGATCAGCACGTCCGGATCGCCGCTGTGTGTTGGATCTGTCGCGAGCCATGCGGCGAGCGTCTGGGCTTCCTTGGTCCGGACATAGTTGTTGTTCCCCTGGCCATCGCCCTGATCGAGATTCGGGTTTGGCACGCGCCCATCCGACGCTGCACCGGAGGCGGGGCTCCCTTTGGCGCGAAAATGATTGATGCACACGGTGAGAACCTGGCCGCCACGCAGTTCACGAAACGTCTGAGCCAGAGGAGGCCGGGCCACGCCGTTGAAGTAGGCGTTGGACAACGCCGCCGGTTTTCCAACCGGTTCCACGCGGTCGGGTCGGTAGATCAGGGCGACGTGGATCACGTCCGTGCCATTGTCGACGGCCGAGGCATCGACAAACGCGTACGTTTCGCCGCTGGCTCCCACATTGAGCGCCTTCACCAGATCGGCGATCGCACTGGCCGGACCGAAGCCGTCGTTTTCCACCTCCGTCAGTCCCATGATATCCGGCCGGAGGCCGAGGACGCCTGCGACGATTTTTGCGCGTTGCCGCTGATACTCTTCCACCGTGTTCGCTCCGCGCTTGGTGGGAAAGCCGCCTCCAAGATCGTCGCCGTTGAAGAAATTCAGCACGTTTCCGATCGCGATCCGCAGGTCTCCCCCGACGGCGGGGGGCTCGGCGGGACGGGGATTGGAGGGCTGCAACGCCACGCGAGCCGTAGGTTCGACGATGTAGTTGCCAAACGCGTACGTGAGCACGCCCACGACGCCGGTGACCGTGTCGCCAGCGCGAACGGTCGGGCCGCGTCCGTCGGCGTCGAAGAGATACGGCGTCGGGTTCGGATACGTGCGCGCCTGGCCGTCGTCCAAGGTGATCGCGTTTCGGGCGTTCGCCGTCGCCTGCGCCACCGCCGCCGGTCCGGGAGCGGCGATGTTGGTGGGCTGCGGAAGCCGTCCGTTCGAAAGCTTAAACTCGCCGTAACGCCCGAGGCCGTAGTTGTCGGTCACAGTCAGCGTCTGCGGGAACTCCACGCGCATGCCTTCATAGCGCTCGAGGCTGTCGGGATCGACGAGCGGCAGAGAAAGCCTCGCGGGAGCCGGCAGCGCAGCCCGGCCGCCTTTCGCGACGGACCGGATGTTGGTGAGCTCGGTCAGCGTCTTTGGCGCCGTCCCGAATTCCACCACGGTTCCCACCACGGTCACGACATCGCCCGGCACCACGCTCACACTTGTGGGCGCGCCGTTGTCGTAGACGAACAGGCCTTCGGACGTGCTGGGATCGCTGTCCGCCTCCGCATCCGGCGCCTGGATGAAAAAGCCGCCCAGACCGGAGGCCGGGCTCTGGAAGCTGGCGGTCACGACTCCGCCGACGGTCACGGTTTTCCCCGCCAACGGGCTCGCGGCGCCCGGTCCCTGAATCTCGTGAATCGCCACGCTAGGTGGCGGGGGAGGAGGATGCCCGGTCGCTCCTCCCAGCGTCGCGACGAGATCGTCGATCCTCCAATTCGCCGCTGCTCCCGTCGCCGCCCCCTGGCCCCCGTAACCATAGATCCGATACGTCACGGGCTTGCCGCGGGGAATGGTGAGCGATGTCAGAGTGACGGTTCTGGCCGACCATGTGCTGTCGTTCGCCAGTGTGCCCGTCGCAAGCGGCGCGGCGTAGCCGTCGACGCTCGAAAAAACGGCGAATTCACGCGGACCCGTGCCGGTGCTCCTCGCACCGAATCGAAGGGTGGTGATCGCAGGCGCTGAGCCGTCCGTGGGCGAAAGCGCAAACTCGAAATATGCCGAGCCGCCGGCGTCGCGGTTTAACGGGCCCGTCTTCGCCGCCGCGCCCGCGTTGAAATGCCCCGAGGCTCCGTCGTAACCGCGCGACGGCGACGTCGCGCTCAGCAGGGGCGCGGCCGCTCCGCTGTTCCCAGCGGTCAGCTTTCCGCCAGAGATCCCCTCGGGGAACCGGCTCGGCGCGTCGGCCGGCTTCGCGGTTCCGAAATCCCAGACCAGATCCGACTGCGCGCTGCCTGCTGAGGCCAGGACAGCCCACGCGACAAGCAGGGCCGGACAGAGACGGAAAACGAAGGAAACATGCATCGGAAAATGCGCCGGTGGGTGCCGGCAAAAGCGATTGATGAGGACTCAGAACAATGCCCGCAGCCCGCTCACCGACCAGGGCAAAACGCACCGGTTTCCATTTGCTTCGGCAGAGGCGAAATCTACCGTGCGGCGCATGTCTTTGCCTTCTTCCTCCAAGCCGGCGGCCACCGTCGGCGGAGCTTCCGCCGAACCGAGCCCCTTCTCCGCGCTCGATACCTTTGCCCCCCGTCACAACGGGTCGAATCCGCGCGAGACTGCCGAGATGCTGGATCTGCTCGACTATCCCTCGCTTGACGCGTTGGTCGACGCGGCCGTTCCTCCCCAAATCCGCCTTCCCGGGGCGCTTAACCTCCCCAAAGCGGCGTCGGAAAGCGAAGCGCTCGCCGAGCTGCGCAGCATGGCGGCAAAGAACGAGATCTTCCGCAGTTTCATCGGCCTGGGGTACTACGACACCCTCACGCCCGGCGTCATCCAGCGTAATATTCTGGAGAATCCCGGCTGGTACACGGCGTACACGCCGTACCAAGCCGAAATCTCGCAGGGCCGCCTCGAGGCATTGCTGAATTACCAGACGGTCGTTTGCGACCTCACCGGCCTCGAGATCGCAAATGCCTCGATGCTCGACGAAGCCACCGCCGCCGCCGAAGCGATGGGCCTGTGTTTCCGCGTCGTAGCCGATGCCGCGCGCAAGCGTTTCTTCGTTTCCGAACTCTGCCACCCGCAGACCATCGACGTCGTTCGCACCCGGGCAAAACCGCTCGGAATCGAAGTCGTGGTCGGAGACCACCGCTCCGCTTCGATCGACGCCACCTACTGCGGTGCGCTGGTACAGTACCCCGACACGTTCGGCAGCCTCCATCCGTACGACCGCTTCGTCGAGACGACGCACGCCGCGGGCGCGTTGTGCGTCGTGGCGACCGACCTGCTCGCCCTCACCGTCCTCCGCTCTCCCGGTGAATTCGGAGCAGACGTCGCGGTCGGCTCGTCGCAGCGCTTCGGGATTCCGATGGGCTTCGGCGGACCGCACGCGGGGTTCCTCGCCACCAAAGACGCGTACAAGCGGCAGATGCCCGGACGCCTCGTGGGGGTTTCCAAGGACGCTCAGGGCGACCGCGCCCTCCGCCTCGCCCTCGGCACGCGCGAGCAGCATATCCGCCGTGACAAGGCCACGTCGAACATCTGCACCGCCCAGGTACTTCTCGCAGTGCTCGCCTCGATGTACGCCGTCTATCACGGCCCCGAAGGCCTTCGCCGGATCGCGAGCCGCGTGCAGCGGATGACGTCCGCCCTTCAGGAGGCGTTGCGCTCCAAGGGACTCAAGACCAACGCGGAACCGGTTTTCGACACGCTGCGTATCGAAGGTGTGGATGCTGCGGCCCTTCACGCCGCGGCCAAGAACCGCCGCATCAACCTGCGAGCGATCGATGCCCGCACGGTGGGTATTTCTCTCGCGGAGACGACTTCTGCCGCCGATCTGGCGGATCTCGCCGCCCTCTTCGGTGCAACGCTTCCCGCAGCCGAAAAGGTGTCCGGCGGCTACGCCGCTCCGGTGGCGCGTACGTCGAAATACCTCACACACCAGGTCTTCAATTCCTATCACACGGAGCACGAGATGCTCCGCTACATCAAACGGCTCGAGACACGCGACCTTTCGCTCTGCCACTCGATGATTTCGCTGGGCTCCTGCACGATGAAGCTCAACGCCACGAGCGAAATGTTTCCCGTCACGTGGCAGGAGTTCGGACGTATCCACCCGTTCGCTCCGGCCGACCAAAGCCGCGGCTACCAGAAGCTTTTCTCCGATCTCGAGACCTGGCTGGCGGAAATCACCGGGTTTGCCGCCATCTCGCTTCAACCCAACGCCGGTTCGCAGGGCGAGTACGCCGGTTCGCTCGTCATTCGCGCCTATCACGAATCGCGCGGCGAAGGTCACCGCAACGTCTGCCTGATTCCGACGAGCGCCCACGGGACGAATCCCGCCTCCGCGGCCATGGCGGGCATGGTGGTGGTTCCGGTGGCCTGCGATGCCCAGGGAAACATCGACGTCGCCGACCTCCGCTCCAAGGCGGAGCAGCACGAGAAGAATCTCGCCGCGTTGATGGTCACCTATCCGTCGACCCACGGTGTATTCGAGTCCTCCATACGCGAGATCTGCCAGATCGTGCACCAGCACGGAGGCCAGGTCTACATGGACGGGGCGAACATGAACGCCCAGGTCGGTCTCACGTCGCCCGGCTTCATTGGCGCCGACGTCTGCCATCTCAACCTTCACAAGACCTTCGCCATCCCGCACGGCGGCGGTGGTCCCGGAGTCGGCCCGATCGGCGTGGCAAAACACCTGGTGCCGTTCCTACCCGGCCATGTGGTTGTTAACCGGCAGAACTCCGCGTTCTCCCTCCGCCCGGATCACGCAGTCAGCGCGGCGCCGTACGGCTCCGCGAGCGTGCTCGTCATTTCCTGGATGTACATCCGCATGATGGGCGAGGAAGGCCTCACCCAGGCCACCAAATACGCGATTCTCAACGCCAACTACGTCGCCAAGCAGCTCGAGCCGCATTACCCCGTGCTCTACAAAGGCTCCAGCGGTCTCGTCGCGCACGAGTGCATCATCGACTGCCGCGCTTTCAAGAAGCACGGAGTAGAGGTCGAAGACATCGCGAAACGCCTTCAGGACTACAACTACCACGCCCCGACAATGAGCTGGCCGGTCGCCGGAACGCTCATGATCGAGCCCACCGAGAGCGAAGCGAAGGTGGAACTGGACCGCTTCTGCGATACGCTCATCGCGATCGCCGGCGAAATCCAGTCGATCGCCAGCGGCGAAGCCGACCGGGTGAACAATCCGCTCAAGAACGCGCCTCACACCTCGAAGGTTGTCTGCGCGGACAAGTGGGACCGCCCCTATTCGCGCGAAACAGCCGCATTCCCGACGCCCTGGGTCCGCGAGCACAAGTTCTGGCCGGCAGTCGGCCGCGTGGACAACGTCTACGGCGACCGCAACCTCGTCTGCTCGTGCGTCGGTATGGAAGCCTACGCCGAACCGACCAAGTAAGCGTCTCTCTCTGACCGGCGGTTCGCGTCCTCAAACGCGGCCGCCGGTTTTTTATTTCCACGCGCTCCGCTCCGCTGTGAGAGCTGCGGCGAGTTTTCCAGACAGGCTTCGACGAAGTCGCTCCTGGGCGAGGCAATCGCAGTTCCACGGATCCAACAGCATCCGTCCACGTCGGCCGACATTCGTCCACCTCGTGTAACCTATCCACGGATACGCTAATTCCCGCGATATACGGCCAAAGCCCCCATCGCCACAAACTGTCATCAACCTCGCCACCTCCTCCGAAGCGCCACGAGATGGCAACACCGCCAATGCCAATCTTTTGAGCCTACGTGAGGCAAGAGGACTGCATCGCAACGGAGCGTGGTAGTGATGAATCGGTTACGCGACCCGGTTGCTCGCCGGAAGATCTGCAATGCCGTGGCGAATACATGTGAGGGAAACCCTCACCGGACAAACAGAGGTTTTTCCCCAACGATGCGCTTGCTGGAAAGAGAGGTGCCCATAATGGCTGTCCGAGCAGGTGACGTGTCGGTCAGCAACCAGCACTGCCCGGGAACTCCTCTGCGAATCGCAGTACTTGCACCACACTGAAAATGACCATGACAACATCGGTTAAGTCCTCCCTCGCGGCCGGCATCGCCGCAACGCTGGTAAGCATCGCCAGCGCTCAAATGGTTCCGCCGTTTTCGGATGTACCAAGCGCCTTCACGACGCCTTCGTACGCCTCAAACGTCGCTCTCTACCAGGCACAGCTGGGCGATCTCTACTTTGACTCGGACGCCAATGTCCCGAGTTCGGTCCAGACCTGGAATCACGGACCTGTCGACGTCGCTGCAGCGCTTGGCGGAAGCCCCTGGAAAGCCGAAGGTGGTTCCGTGAAGGCCATCTTCCTCGGCGAGACCGCTGGCTGGGCGAATGATTTCGGCTACACGCCGAGCAGCGCGCCCGACACCTACGTTCCGCTTGCGACAAACATCGAAAACGCTCTCGACGGCACCGGCACGATCCAGAGCGGCTTCGAGACGACCGTAAACTATGCGGCCGGAACCACCGTGGACTTCTGGCTGAATAGCGGCGGCCCGATCGGCATGGGCGGGCTGTTCTACGCCTTCGACGGCAATCGCTTCTCCGGCAGTGATTCCTCCGTCCACACCCGCTGGCAGGTGCGCGATGTGACGACAACGTACTTCAACGGCGTCACCACCGTCACCGAAGCCGTCCCGACCCTTCTCGTCGGCTTCGAGGACACGCGCCTCGGCGTTTCCTTCTACGATGGCGATTTCAACGATTTCGTCTTCGGGTTCCAGTTCCTCCCGACGCAGTCCAACACGCCCGTGCCAGAGCCGTCGACCTACGGTCTCCTCGGCGGTGTGGCGCTCATGGGTCTCGTCGCGCTTCGTCGCTTCAAGCGCAAGGCTGCCTAAAGTCGCAGCCGAAAAGCGGCTCAACGCATGCAGGCCTCCGCCGTCCGGCGGGGGCCTTTTTTTTTAGCAGCGAGCCGTAGAGGTCAGGCTGCGAAGGAGCGCGTACAGCATCCTCAGCCGCGGCATCGAAGCGCCTGCGGCTTCAGCCCGGCGCAATGGTTCGCCCCAGATCGCTTCGACCTCCACTTCTTTGCGGGCGAGGAAGTCGATCAGGCTGGACGGTTTGTATGGGCCCATGGGCCGCGTGGCATCGATCTGCCTGTCAATAAAGCTCAGCGGTATTGCGTGCCCGAGCTTCGCCGCAGCGTCGATGATCTCGCGCATCAGTGCCCGAACTTCACCCTCCAGATCCGACTGAGCGAGGATGCGGTCCGTCGTGATCCCGCCTGCCGCGATCGAAAGACCGTTGAAGGGCACATTCCAGACGAGTTTCTTCCAGCGCACGTCGGCGAGATCATCGCTGACAGAGCATTTTACTCCTGCACGGGTGAACATGGCGGCGAGTTCCTTGAGACGATCCCCCACCGGCCGTCCAAACTCGGCCAGCGAAAGCGAGCCGGGCTGCATGCACCAGATCGCGCCCGGAGCGGTGCGATTCACGCAGATGAAGCAGAGCCCGCCGATCACGCGTTCGGCCCCAAACCTATCCGCGAGAAACTCGTCGCTCCCCAATCCGTTCTCGAGGGTGAGCAACGCCGTGCGTTCGTGCAGCAAGGGCGGCAGAATCCGGTTCAGCGCATCGTTTCCCGTAGCTTTCAGGGCGATCACCACCAAATCACAGGGCCCCATTTCTTCCGCTGTTGCGTGGGCGCGCACTGGATACAACCGAAACTCGTCGTTGGGTCGCTTCACGGAGAGTCCATGCTCGCGGACGGCTGCCAGGTCCGAGCGGACGAGGAAGTGAACATCGTATCCTGCACGAGCGAGCAAGGCCCCGTAGTAGCCGCCGATCGCTCCAGCGCCGACGATTCCGATTTTCGAAAAAGCCATCGAAGCACTCAAACGACGGGGTTCCCCGAGACAACTCCGCGTGCGGCTCGAACGGAGTGGCGCACCGACAGCGAGATGCCCTTCGTTTCCGGGTTGCGCTGCCCGGGCCTACGGCAAACAAGCCCGAGATCCCTCTGGGCACACCATCGGGGATTCTTCGGCAGCGGTAACGGAACTAGCTTTCATTCCGTACCTTCCGCGGAGGATGCTCACACCGCATTCCGCTGCACTGTCACCCATTTGTCACGTGAGGCCTGTAAAAACAGTCTCCCTACTGCTTGAATAATCGTTGGTTGTGCAGGAAGCCGTGAACACGACTGATTTCGAACCCGTTTGCAACCCCGGGTAACTCACAGGTTATTCACAGCGACCTCGGAAACGCGGCTCCGACGTTCTGCGGCGACGAACAAACGCGCGGCAATTGCCAGAGTTCGCAGGGTTCGTCCCGAAAAATGCCGTGCAAACGCTTTCAACGATTTCGCAAACGAGGGTTCGCAAAACCACCGTGCGGGGGGATCAAGACCGGCGAACCCGAGAATCGCGGGCGACCTTGAGTTTTCGCGGATAGTCGGCGATCGCGTGCAGGCCACGGCTCTCGTGGCGCTGGAGCGCACACGTGACGACGAGTTCGGCGACTTCGATCAGATTGCGCAACTCGAGCAAGCGTGGGTCGACGGAGAAGTTCCAATAGTAGTCGTGGATCTCCTTCGCGAGATTCCCGATCCGCGTGCGAGCACGCTCCAGACGTTTCGTCGTGCGCACGATGCTGACGTAATCCCACATCGTCCGCCGGAGTTCATCCCAGTTGTGCGAAATCACCACGCGCTCGTCGACGTCCCCGCCTCCGAGATCGACCCAATCCGGAATAGACGGCATCGGCGACTTTTTCGCGGAAGCGACGTAACGCCGCACCGACTCTGCGCCGCGATGGGCCATCACCACGGCCTCGAGGAGCGAGTTGCTCGCCAGGCGGTTGGCGCCATGTAGCCCGGTGCACGCCACCTCGCCGCACGCGTAGAGCCCATCGAGCTCAGTCTCCGCCGAGAGATTCGTCGCCACGCCGCCGCAGGTGTAGTGCGCCGCGGGCACCACCGGAATCATGTCTTTGGCAATGTTGATCCCGAGCTTGCGGCAAGTCTGGTAGATCTGCGGGAAGCGCTCGCGGAGGAACGCTTCGTTGCGGTGCGTGATGTCGAGCCAGACGTGAGGCGAACCCGACTTTTTCATCTCACTGTCGATGGCCCGCGCGACGATGTCGCGTGGCGCGAGGTCGGCCATTTCGTGGTAGCCGCGCATGAACGCCTCGCCGGCGGCGTTGCGCAGAATCGCGCCCTCCCCGCGCACCGCCTCGCTGATGAGGAAACGCGCTCCACTGAGTGAATACAGCGCGGTGGGATGAAACTGGATGAACTCCATGTTCCGCACCTCGACGCCGGCCCGATACGCCATCGCGATTCCGTCGCCGGTCGCGATGTCCGGATTCGTCGTGTACAGGTAGACCTGTCCCGCACCGCCGGTCGAAAGCACCACGGCGGGAGCGCAGAACGTGTCGACGCGCTCGTCGCGCACGTCGAGCGCATACAGCCCCACCACCCGGTTCGGCCCGCGCCCCTTGCGAAGTTTCGCGGTCGTGAGCACGTCGATGGCGAAAAAGTGTTCGAAAAGAGAGATGTTCGGCTCCTGCCCCACGGCGTGGAGCAACGCCTCCTCGATCGCCTTCCCCGTCATGTCCTTCACGTGGAGGATGCGGCGTTTTGTGTGGCCGCCTTCGCGACCGAGATCGTACGCCCCGGAGGGTCCGCGAGAGAAACTGAGCCCAAGGTCCACGAGCTCTTTCACCCGCTGCGGTCCGTCGCTCACGATTTCGCGGACGACCTTCTCGTTGCAGAGCCCGTCGCCCGCCACGAGCGTGTCGCGGACGTGGGAGTCGAAGTCGTCGGTCTTCGAGGTCACCACGGCGATGCCGCCCTGTGCGTAGTTGGTGTTGGATTCCGCCCGAGTTTTCTTCGTCAGAATCGCCACCGAATGCCCCGTCTGGGCCAGCTTGAGCGCGAAGCTCAGCCCGGCGATGCCGCTGCCCACGACAATCACATCAAAACTGCGGGTCATGGCGGTAGTAGCGGCAACCGGGCATGCCGTAGCGAGGAGAAAAGTCGCCCGGCCGCTTCCCGAAGCGATTGCCGACCCGCCGGTCGCGATCGTGCCGGTTCAGAAAACGACGTTGTCGATCAGCCGCACTTCATCGACCCACGCGGCGATCGCCATCATGCTCACACCGGGATGCACCTCACGGACCGACTCCATCGTGTTCCGGTCAACGACCGCGACGTAGATGACCCGGATCCGGCGTTTCTGGCTCAGGATGTGAGTCGCCTCCGCAATCAGCCGGTCCGCGCGAAGCTCGCCGTGCTCGACCATGGATTGCGCCATTTTCAGAGCCTCGGATATCGCGAGCGCTTCCAGTCGCTGCCCCGACGAAAGGTACCGATTGCGGGAGCTCATCGCCAAACCCTCCTGCTCGCGCAGCGTCGGGGCGACGACGACGTCCACCGTGAAGTTCAGGTCGGCCACCATCTTTTTGATCACGGCGACCTGCTGGGCGTCCTTCTGCCCAAAGACGGCGAGATCCGGGCGAACAATATTGAACAGCTTCGCGACGATCGTGGTGACGCCGCGAAAATGATTCGGACGGGAAACCCCCTCGAGAGGTTTTCCAACGAACTCTTCGGTCACGAACGTGGAGTACCCTTTTGGATACATGCCTTCCACCGTCGGCGCGAACACGACGTCCGCCCCGGCCTGTTCGCAAAGCTGGAGATCGCGCTCCAGGTCGCGCGGGTACTTCGCGAAATCTTCGTTCGGTCCGAACTGCGTCGGGTTGACGAAGATCGAAACCACCACGGTGTCTGCCTGCTCGCTCGCCAGCTTGATCAAGCTGAGATGGCCATCATGCAGAGCGCCCATCGTTGGAACGAGAGCGATGATCTGACCTTTTGACCGCAGATCCTCCGCCAGGGTCTGCATTTCCGTAACAGCCGTAATCTTTTGCATGACGTACAAGGTTCGCGGGGAAAGCGAGGCTTGAACTAACGGGAGTGCCGCCGCTTATTCAAGTTTTTGCCCACGCCCGACCATGATCCGTATCAACGAAAACTACACGAAGCTCAAGGCCTCCTACCTGTTTTCCGACATCGCGAAGCGCGTCTCCGCGTACCAGCAGGCAAACCCCGGCAAGCCCGTGATCCGGCTGGGCATCGGCGACGTGACCGAACCCCTACCCCCGGTTTGTGTGGAGGCGCTTCACGCCGCCACTGCGGAAATGGGGCGCCGTGAGACCTTCAAAGGCTACGGCCCGGAACAGGGTTACGCGTTCTTGCGTGAGGCCATTGCCCAGAACGACTTCCAGGCCCGCGGGGCCAGGATCGAGCCCGACGAGATCTTCGTCAGCGACGGGTCCAAGTGCGACTGCGGCAACATCCAGGAGATCTTCTCCAACGACCTACGCCTCGCCATACCCGATCCGGTGTATCCGGTCTACGTCGACACGAACGTGATGGCGGGCCGCACGGGCGCGAACGTCGACGGCCGTTACGAAGGCATTACCTATCTCGATTGCACGCCAGCCAACGGCTATGTGCCCCAGGTGCCGTCCGTGGCCGCCGATCTGATTTACCTTTGTTTTCCCAACAACCCGACCGGCGCCGTCGCCACGCGCGCGCAACTCGCAGCCTGGGTCGAGTACGCGAAAAAGAACAAGGCCGTCATCCTCTATGATGCGGCGTACGAAGCGTTCATCCGCAATCCCGAGATTCCGCACAGCATCTATGAGATCGACGGCGCGCGGGACGTCGCGATCGAGTTCCGCAGTTTCTCCAAGACTGCCGGCTTCACCGGCACGCGGTGCGCGTTCACCGTGATACCGAAGACGTTGGTCGCCTATGACGCCGCCGGGCGCGCCCAGCCGCTGCACCCGCTCTGGAATCGCCGTCACACCACCAAGTTCAATGGAGTCTCGTACCCCATTCAGAAGGCCGCCGCCGCGATCTACACCGACGAGGGGAAAAAGCAGACCAAGGCGCTGACGGATTTCTACCTCGGGAACGCCGCGCTGATCCGCCAAGCCGTCTCCAAACTCGGCTTCACCTGCGTCGGCGGCGAGAACGCGCCGTACATCTGGATCAACACGGGGCGCGACTCGTGGGAGTTTTTCGACCTGCTGCTCAACAAAGCCCAGGTCGTCTGCACACCCGGCGCAGGCTTTGGCAAATGCGGCGAAGGGCACGTTCGGATCAGCGCGTTCAACAGTCGCGAGAACGTCGTCGCCGCGCTCGAGCGCATTGCCCAGGCGCTGAAATAGGACGGGGGCTCGGCGCTCGTTGCCCTGCACGAATCGCCGCCGGCCGGGCCGAGTTCGTCGTGGAAACCGCCCGGCTTGCTACGCCCTGAGCAGCTCCCCGAGTGTCTGGTCTTTCGTCAGGGCAAACGCCTCCCGCACCGCGAGGAAGCTTTTCCACAGCTCTGAAGGCGAGCCGGCGCGGGGGAAAACTACGGCCAGATCGTGACCGTCGAAGCGAACTTCCGCGTCGACGCCCGGGAGGGTCAGCGTGCAGTTCCGGCAATCGGACGGATAATCGACCTGCAGCTCGGAGACCGTGGGATCAAGTCCCTCGATCGCGTCGATCACCTTTTCGACCGGAGCTCCGCGGGTCAGCGCGAACACAACTTCCGTGAACAACCCGCCGAGGAGCCGATCGCACTCCGGCATCTGGAGAAAGTCCGCGCGGCGGATGCCGTGCAGCGTGCGCGTTACCACATAGTCGCCAGGGTTTGTCTCGGAGAGGGCGAACGCGATTTCTAGGACAAAATCTTTCGCCGACAGCACAGCCGCGCCCGGACTGAGGTCGAGCGTGAGGTCCTTGCGCTTGTACGCCAGGAGCGTGCGAGCCTGCTGGAAAAGGCGTTCGCCTTCCTCCGCAAGTTCCGGTGCCGCCAGTTTGGCAAGAAAACCCGAGGTCGCGGAATTCACTGCGTCGGGCACCGAATGATGGCTCTTCTTGAAACCGGGGAGGGCTTTGACTTGCCCATCGGTGCGTCCCACGAAACGGATCGCCTCAAGGATGCGGGCGGCGGAATCGTTTGAGGGGCCAGGCATTCCCGGCGATCACATGCATCCGCCGCTCTCCCGCGAGGAGAAAAGCGCCCGGCTCTCCGCGCCGCGGCGCTGCGAGGACGAAATCAGGCCGTCGCACGACCGCTCCGGCGGCACAGGCTGATGATCCCCAGGATCAGCAGCAGCGGAACCCAGATCGGCGCCAGCGCCGTAGCGATCGCAATGACGACCGCGAGGATTGGCACGGCGATGGCCGCGATCAGCCCGACGCCGAGGACAACGACGCCCGCCAGCACGCTACCGAACACGAGGACCGCCAGCGCAGCCAAGGCGATCGGCAGGAGGGCTATCGGCCAAAAATGGGCGATCAACAGCACCGCCGCGGCGACCAACAGAACCTTCAAGAAAGTCTTCATGCCCAGAGAACCCGAGAGACTCCGGAAAGTTGCAGCCGGCCGGCGGCGCTCATCCAGCCCCTCCTTGGTCCGTGCGACTCGGCCACCGCACCCCGGCAGAAAAGACAAAACGGCACGCGGTGCGAGACACCTACATCGGCAGCCATCCGGAGCTCACGAAAAACATCTCACCAACGATGGTTCCGCCGCTTGTGTTTCGGCCAGCTTCTGGCACCTTGGATGAGTTCTTTGAGTAGGCTGCGTCAGGACGTCGATCCCTTGCAGGTGCGGTTCACACGACTCGCGATGCGAGGAGCGGCTTCCGTCGTTCCACTCTCCCACATTTTTGGGGGTGTTCTGGATTCGACCCTTGGTTGGAGCGCGCCGTTGCCGTTCGAGGATGAAGGTTGGCCTCGTTAATCGTCCTTCAAAAAAATAACAGGCACATACGAAGAAATGCCCTTGGCTGCTTAAATTAGTAGCCTCGTTTGCCCAGCGACACCTGCTAGCTGGAGCGAACGTCGACAGCAGGCATAGTGTGCGGAGCGACTCGCGGTTTGCACACCGTACCTTCACCCGGGAGTTGGCCCGAAACTAAGCGCGTGGGATCGCGTGGTTCGGGCGAGACTAAAATCTCACTACAACGGTAGACGCGGCGAGTGAAGGTCAGGGGCACGCGGGTTCAACTCCCGCCACCTCCACCATTTCGAAAGCCCTTCGCTGCTCACGCGGCGAAGGGCTTTTTCGTGCCCCTTCCCGGCGCGAGTTGACCCCGCTCTCACGGTCCGCTTCGCGGCCCTACGCGGGTGTCGGGCGAGCCTTTCGCTTCGCTCCAGGCTGAACAACTCCCGCCACCTCCACCATTTCGAAAGCCCTTCGTTGCTCACGCGGCGAAGGGCTTTTTCGTGCCCCTTCCCGGCGCGAGTTGACCCGCTCTCACGGTCCGCTTCGCGGCCCTACGTGGGTGTCGGGCGAGCCTTTCGCTTCGCTCCAGGCTGAACAACTCCCGCCACCTCCACCATTTCGAAAGCCCTTCGTTGCTCACGCGGCGAAGGGCTTTTTCGTGCCCCTTCCCGGCGCGAGTTGACCCCGCTCTCACGGTCCGCTTCGCGGCCCTACGCGGGTGTCGGGCGAGCCTTTCGCTTCGCTCCAGGCTGAACAACTCCCGCCACCTCCACCATTTCGAAAGCCCTTCGTTGCTCACGCGGCGACGGTTCCCGCGACTTCTGAAACACGCCCTACGCTACAGCACAAATCCCGCCGGGAGTTGGGCCTTCACGACAGAGGGAAGGATCTGTTTCCAATCACTCAGCGTGAGCGTCTTCGTTGTCGATTGGCCGCCACCGGTGCGTATGTCGTAGAACACATCCACGCCGTTCGTCAGATCGATGTCTGCGCCGATGGCGGAACCCCGGAACACTCCATTCGAACCTTCGCCGTGAATACGCACGGTCGAATTTGGAGCGTTGATGATGCCGCTGAAGCTCTTCCCGTTGCCGACATGAGTGACCACCTCGCCGGCCTTCGCGATGTTGATCACCAGGCTGCTGGGTGCCCAGCTCCCGGCTACCATATCGAGATGGACTTTGTCGTTGGAGTAGATCTGCAGAGTGGATCCGGCCGGGATATCGACCGATCCCTGAATATTCAGCTGCTGATCGATAATGATAATGACGTTTCCCAGCACTTTCAGTCCACCGTTCGCCGTGGCCGTGGTGTTCTTGTAATAGTAATAGGTGGTCGTCCCAGCCCTCCCGATCGTCGTATTCGAAAGGTTCCGACGCGCATTGTCGTTCTGCCCGACATAATAGATTGGGTCGCCCGCACTGGTTGAGCCGGTGGCGGTCATATTCTGGTCTCCGCCGGTCGGCCGTGCCGGCAGCGGGGGCGTGACCGGATCGGGAAAGGCGTAATCGAAATCCGTGCCCACGAGCTTGGTATCGAACTGCACACCGGTATCCGTGTTGGGTCCGTTCAAAGTCGGGCTGCGCCAGGAATTGGAAGTGTCGGGTACGCTGTTGGCGACGGACCCGCCCCCCGTCTTGATCACGCCGTCGATAATCGCGTTGTTCAGCTGGATCGCGTTGTTGTTTGCGCTTCCGACTCCGACTCCGGCGTCAAACCCGCGGTTGAACGCCCAATCCGGCAAACCATTGCTGCTATCGTAGCTCGCCACTCGGATATGGGTCGTGGGATCGGAATTTCCCGACTCGTTGAAACTGATGCTATTCTTCGCCGCCAGCGCGAATCCCGGGGAAGCGCCGCTGCCGGGGCTCTTGGAGAAGATCACCTCCACGGCTTGCTCCACCTCGAGGCCGTTCGAATGCCGAACGCGTCCCAGCGACCTGACGGTGTACCGCCCCGCGGTCGGGTTGTCCGGCGTCACCACGGCCACAAAGCTGCCGGTGACGTTGCCGAGCGGAATCCCGGTTTGCTTCTGGGTATTGTCCGTGAGTTCGCCGAGCTTGTCCCGATCGATCGCGCGAGCCAGAGAATCGACCCCGGCCTCAGCCAGGTGGAAAGCTTCCGTTTTCATCTGCCCGCGCACGGAGCTTCTGTATTCGTTGTTCACCGTCGTCAGCAGCGCGGCCAACGTGAGCAGGATCACCGTGCCGAAGACGATGGCGGTGATAAGGGCGGAGCCTCTGCGGGCACGCAGTTTCATGGAAATGAGATTCGACGCAGTTGAAAGGTGGCTAGCGTGTACTGGCGATTGTCGGGGCTTCCTGAATACGCTCTCGGTAGAGAGGGCGTGACGAGCACACTGATCGCGTTCACCGCTGAGGGGGCCAAAGTCTCGATCGAACTTCCCGCCATCTTTCTTTGGTAGTACTTGAACGTCGCCCCTTCGATACCGCGAACAATCGGCCGGCGATTCCCGTCCTCCGTGCGGACTATCGCATGCGCCGAGGAATCATATTCGTAGCTGACCTCGCGCGTCGTGCTGGCGTCGTCGTTGTAATAGCGAACTTTGATCCTAAAAAGCGTCGGCGTGCTCGTGATCACATTCTGCGTATTGCGGAGATCTAAAGCCAGTTGCTGCTCCGCCAACTCGAGCCGGGACTTGGTCGCCATCACGTCGCTCGTGGCATAGGTGCCCCGTTGTAGCCCGATGAACACGCTGAACACGCCGGCAAGAACCAGGCTGGACACGAACATCGAGACCAGAAGCTCCGCGAGCGTGAATCCGCCCCGGGAACAGCGCAGACAAGAAGACATGTTCTTCACGAGGAGATTCCCTTGCTGGCGAGCCCATTTCGATAGAAGTGCGACCAGCACCGGACGGAATGCGCGTGAGCGCCCTCGGTCCAGGAAACCGTTACGGTCACTTGGATGAAGTCCGCATCCGTCTCGGATTTCTCCGCCTCCCAGGTGAACGTCTGCGAACCGGAAACGCTGGTGTCGGTTATCGTTCCTCGGTTGGTGGCACTGTTGTTCAACTGCCCAACAAGGGTGTCGAACGAGAGCGCCCGCAAAGCCTCCATTCGTGTATTCATCAGGCTCGTGGCCCTAAAGGTCGCCTTTGCGGTATGCGCCGTGCGGAAGGCGAAGAGATAGCACGAGATCGCGCCCGCGAAGAGGATCGCAAACACGAGCATGGCGATCATCACCTCGACCAACGTGAGGCCACGTCGGGCTCGTCGACACGCGGAAAGCTTGGATAGCGGAGACATTCTCAGGTTTCAGTTGTGGGGAAGGCAGGTGACCTGCGCCGCCATTTAGCGGCAACAACACAGCCGCACGCCTTAGCAACGGCAATGTCTTTTCATGCCTCCGACGGTAAAGGGGCTGTCATTTTTCTCCTCGCCTACAGAGGAGAGGCACGCATCCACAATGTATCCACTTTCCGCGCCATCGGCGCCCTCCTCTGACATCGCGGCGGAGGCTCCTCGTTTATCGACACTCTGTCAACTATCGGGTTTTGAGGACGTCCGGCTGCTTCGCCGCCAGATCCTCTACAAGACACCATTCGCGGGCAGAGAAACCAGCCTTCCGCGCCGGTGGTAAGTGCGTCGATTCGGACTCGTCGTAACGGCGACAGGAAATATTCGACGGCTTATCTGCCCCATGCACTTTCAGGAATAGTCTACGCGCTACAGCGATCACCCCTTACGTTGTGTCTGAACGATAGTTTCCTGAGCTGATGCAGGGGCCCCTCACGTACACTGTCGCTATCCATTCCGCGTTTACGAAGAACGGAGAAGCAAGTCATCGCCGTCCCCTGCTCTCGGCTACGCTGCGCGGCGAGAGGAAATGAAATAGGAACCGCAGCCCCAGACGATTACACCAATAGATAGAATGTCCGCAGTAAGAAGTTCATACAGTTCCGTGCGAGCATAGCTTTCCATTTCCGCTACAAGCAGGCAGACATTCCTGATCGGCAGGACTAACACTGACATCAACGATCCTTCGTATGAGCACTGAATCCCATACGTCTGTCGGGATCGAAGCTTCGACTTCCGAGGGCCCGGCTTTTCCGGCGATGTTTACCACCACGCGCCAGGAGGAACTCCCCCGTCCCGGATGCATCTCCGCGCGATGAACGACACCCGCTACGCGCGGCCAGCCAGCTGCGATTCGGTACCGATGAAATTCTTTCCACGAGAAGACGGTGAGAGGGAAGAGCACCAGAACCATCGATAGCAGCACGATCACCATCAGGGCCCAAACCGAACCGTCGGGCAGCCCGGGATTCTCACGACGAAGATTCATGGATCAGTCGCTTTGTTGTAACGTCAGCTGCATCGGATACCATCCAGAATCTGTCCATCGGATATTTGTTCTGAGGCAGAGCCTCTCCAGGATCACGCAAGAGAGAGGAACTCCACCCCGAAGCCGACCTCGGGAGACAGTGTGCGCCACCCAGCCAACCAATCCGCGACGGCAGTCCTCGCGGCTGGGATCGCTCACCTCACATCTTCTGAGGGCGGAGGGGCGGACGTTTCGACGGAGGCGCTCCAGCGGTCCAGTTCCTTCAGTTCGCGGCGCTGCTTGGGGAGGCACTCGGGATAGTTGCGGCGGATGAAGCCGATCGCCTTCTCGCGCAGTTCGCACTGCAGGTTGAACGAGGCTCCGGGGTCCGGCGCGCTGGCGAGCACGCGGACTTCCATGCTGCTCTGGTCGGCATTCGTCACCTGCACGCCGAATACTTGTTTGTCCCAGAATGCCGACTTCGCGATCTCGCCTTGTAGATAATCGCGCAGCTCCGAAACCGGCAGCGAGAAGTCCACACGCAGGGTCATGGGCGAAAGCATATTCGTCGCAACGCGGGTCCAGTTCTGGAACGGCTTCTCTATAAAATAGCTGATCGGAAGCACGATCCGTCGGTTGTCCCACACTCTCACCACGACGTACGTCAGAGTGATTTCTTCCACGTTGCCGACGTCCCCTTCGACGAGCACGAGGTCGCCGATGCGCACCGGCTGGGTCAGCGCGATCTGCATGCCGG
The DNA here is from genome assembly GCA_003054665.1 of Opitutaceae bacterium EW11. GTDB lineage: Bacteria > Verrucomicrobiota > Verrucomicrobiia > Opitutales > Opitutaceae > EW11. The sequence continues at coordinate 337,515 of QAYY01000010.1, forward strand.
CGAAGAGATTCCCCAGGCTCCGCTGGGCCGCAAAACCCGCGATGATGCCGGCAATGCCCGCCGACGCCAAAAGGCTCCGGCCCACGTCGCGCACTTCCTCGAAGGTCATCAGCACCGCCGAAACGGCGAAGACCATCACGAGCGCAAGCGCCACTTTGCGCAGGACCCGCACCCGGGTGAACAGCGCGCGTTCGGCCGGCGTGCTCGGCACACGCGGCCCGATCACCGCCGCATCCACCAACAGAATGGCCCGGCGCAGTATCCAGGTCAGTGCGACAATCAGTCCGATGCTCAGCACTTTGTTCAGAATGTCGCGGGCCTCCGACGCCACGGCGGAGGTGCGGGTGAACAAGAACAACGCCACGATCGGCACGGTCACGCGCAGCGCCGTCCCGATGAGCGGGAGCACGACGTCGTCCAAACGGCTTTTGCTTGCCGCCGCCACATGCTGAAGCCGCCGGTCGATCACCCGGGCGGCGCGGAAGACGAACCAGAGGAGCGAAATAAACACGCCTGCCGAGGCGATTCGCCAGAGCACGGCGTCGATCCATTTCCAGTCCCCCGGAACCCAGTCGCTTGTCAGGGCCACGTGCGCCACCGCCCAGAGCCCGTAATACCAGACGAGGAGCGAGAGCGGGCCGATGCTCGTGTGCAGGATTTCCTGACGGAGACGCCGGTCCGCTTCGTCAGGCATCGGTCTCACGGAATGCGCGAAGCGCCGCATCACGCGCCGCACAAGCCAGACAAAGAGCGCGGTGACAAGAAGCAGCCCGGCAATCAGCTGCACGCGTGGACTGTCGATCAGGTTCACCGCATACTCTCGCGGCGGCGCAGCCGGTTGGAAATGGGACCTCCTCCCGACCGGTGAACCGGCGGATTCGCGCCGGGCAGGCCAGGGACAATCCCCGGTGCCGCTCCGAACGCGATCGCTACACGTCGCGGCAGCGTTCCGCGACTCCATCCACGCGGGATAGCCGGTTCACCCGCCCTCCCCTTTCGGCATGGCGACGCCGGGTCCTCCTGCCGCCGCGCCATTCTGCCCTTCGAGGGTGTCCTCCACGTAGAGGTGCTTCACCAACGCCATCACCACCACGGCGAGCGGGGTGGCGAAAACCACACCCATCACTCCGAACAACACGCCGCCCACGACCACCGAGGTCAGCGTGATTCCGGGCGGTAGACGCACCGCCCAACGCTGCAGGAGCGGGATGATGACATTGCTTTCGATCTGCTGGACGACGACGTAGGCGATGAGTGCATACAGCGCCAAGGCCGGTCCCTTGGCGAACGCGAGCAGGACGCCCGGAATCGTGAATGCCACCGCGCCGGCCACCGGGACAAACTCGAGCAGGCCCGCGATACAGCCGAGCAGCAGCGCGAGCGGCACGCGCAGGAGCGCCATGGCGAGCCCGACCAAAACGCCGATGATCGCCATGGCGATCAACTGCGCCAGGAGCCAGCTGCGCAGCGCGGCGCCGGCGTCGACGAGGGCCCGTTTCACTTGGGCCCGGCGAGGAGGCGGGAGCAGGCGGAGGCAGCCGTCGACGTATTCATCGGGATCGTACGCCAGATAGAGGGAAAGGAACACCAGCAGCAGGACGTCCAGCACCGCCGCCGCAAGCACGCCGGTGGCGATACCCACGTTGGCGAGCGTCTGGCTGCCGGTGCTCGACTGGCGAAGCGACTCCACGAGCGCGCGTCCGAGCTGCGACTCGTTGAGCGCGGCGAGCAGCTTGTTCCAGGCGTCCGGCACCGAACTGCGCAACTGCTCCGCCTGCCCGATCATCTGGCCTCCGAAGAGCCAGACGGCCGCGGAAAACATCGCGACCAACGTCAGCAGCACCAGAGAAATCGCCCAACGGTCGGAGAGATGGAAAACACGGCTCAGCGGATCCGCCAGGGCTCGAATCGTCGCGGCTCCCACCACCGCGCCAAAGGTGACAATCACGACGTCGCTGATGCGCCAGGTGATCACGGCCAGCGCGAGCAGCGCGAGCGTGACGAGGATGATCCGAATGGGATTGTGAGTGTCGGGCATGGGAACCGAAGCGCGGCGCTCGCGTGCAGCGTCAATGTCCTGCCGCCGGTTGACCGGGTTTCACCTTCGCGAGAGTCAGGGCAAGAGGCACGGCAACGACGCAGCACGCCGCCAAGACGGCGAAAATCTCCACATAACTCAGCAGCTCGGCCTGCCGCTGCACGATCCCGGCCGCAACGCCGAGCGCTCCGGGAGCGATCGGCACCGGCGTGGGCGGAAGCGGGCCCGTGCCGCCGGCGATCCCTCCGGGTCCCGAAGCGATGTGTTCGAGATTCTGATACGCAGGCGACAGCTGGGTGATGCCTTCCGCCAGGCGGCTGTGGTGAAACTGCTCGCGCCGGGCGAGAAGCGTCGTTGTGACGGAGATGCCCCAGGAGCCTCCCAGGTTGCGCATGGTGTTGATCAGGGCTGAAGCGTGCGGCGTCCGCGCCGGCGGCACACCCTGGTAGGAAATGGTGGAAATCGGCACGAACAGAAACGGCAGCCCCATGCCCTGGAAGGCGCGCGCCACCGCTGCGTGCGCGAAACTGATTTCCCCGGTGAAGCCGCGGAGGTGATAGCAGGCCAGCGCCTCGACCGTCAGTCCGAACGCGATCAGGTATTTCGGCTGGATCTTCTGCGTGAGCACACCGGCCACCGGCATCATGACGAGCGTTGCCGCGCCGCCCGCGGTGAGCGCCATGCCCGCCTTCATCGCCGTGTAGCCCATCATCGACTGCAGGTACTGCGGCAGCAGCTGCGTGGTGCTGATCAGCACGAATCCGGTGACGAACATCATTCCCATCGACGTCGCGAAACTGCGGTTCCGCATCAGGGGCAGATCGACAATCGGGTCCTCCTGTTCGAGTTCCCACACGACGAGGAAAACCAGCGACAGTGCCGAGATGATCGAAAACACCACGATCAGGTCCGAGGCGAACCAGTCGTCCTCCTGCCCTTTGTCGAGCACCACCTGCATGCAGCCCAGCCCGAGCGAGACGAAAAGGATGCCGAGGAAATCCAGCCGACTCTTCGCGGCACGCGCGCTCCGGCGCTCTTCCTGAACCGCCGGAGGATCGACGAGCAAAGAGCCGGCGAGGGACAGCGAGAGCAGGCAAACGGGCACGTTGATGAGAAAAATCCAGCGCCAGGAATAGCTGTCGGTGATCCACCCGCCGAGCGTCGGGCCCACCGTCGGCGCCACCACCACCGCCACCCCGTACAACGCAAAGGCCTGGCCGCGCTTTTCGGGCGGGAAGGTGTCCGCGAGAATCGACTGTTCGCTGGGCGCGAGTCCTCCCCCGCCAAGCCCCTGGAGCACGCGGAAAAAAATCAGCCATCCGAGCGACGGGGCGATGCCGCACAGGAGCGAACTCGCTCCGAACAAGGCGACGCAGAGCATATAAAAACGCTTCCGCCCGACGATGCGGGAGAGCCAGCCGCTGATGGGGAGCACCACGGCGTTGCTCACCAGATAACTCGTGAGCACCCACGTTCCCTCGTCGCGGCTGGCGGCCAGTCCGCCGGCGATATGCTGGAGCGAGACGTTGGCAATGCTCGTATCGAGCACCTCCATCATGGTCGCCAGCGAAACCACGATCGCCACCAGCCAGATGTTATGTTCGCCGGCGGCGGAGCGGGTCTGGTTCACCGGGGCCATCGGCTGTCGTCAACGGACGGATACTCGCACGCTCACCGACATTCCAGGGCCGAGGCGGCGGTACGGCTCCTCCGGCAGTTCATCGAGGGCGATCTTCACCGGGACCCGCTGCACGACCTTGACCCAGTTTCCGGTGGCATTCTGCGCCGGCAGTACGCTGAAGGCCTGCCCGGCGGCCGGCTGGATGCTGTCCACGCGGCCGTGCAGCTTGAGCTCCGGGTAGGCGTCAACGACGACGTCGACCGGTTGCCCGGGGTGCATCCGGTCGAGCTGCGTTTCCTTGAAGTTGGCGGTGACGTACACGGCACGCGGCACGATCGCCATCAGCTGCATCCCGGGCTCCACGTAGTTGCCTTCCGCGGCGCTGCGCCCCGCGACGCGGCCAGAGGTGCGAGCCTTCACGTCGGCATACGAAAGATTCAGTTCGGCCTGTCGGAGCTGCGCGGTGGCACTTTTCACCCCGGCTTGCGCCGCCTCGATCTGGCTTTGCGCGAAGCCGACCTGCGCGGCGGCCGCCGCCACGGCGCGGGCCGCGGCATCCTCCTGCGCCGCCGTCGTGCGCGCGGCCGCCTCCGCCCGGTCCACCTGCTCGAGAGCAACCGCGCCGAGTCCCGATTCGTGGAGCTTCCGGTAGCGCTCCACATCCGCCTGCGCCTGGACGCGCGAGGCTTCGGCCGCGGTCCGACTCGCTTTCGCCTGCTCCAGTTGAGCCCGGCGAACGCTTTCGTCCGCTCTGGCCTGAGCCACCGCCGCTTCGGCCTGGGCCAGAGCAGAGGCCGCCTGATCGCGGCGGGCCTGATAGTCGGCCGGATCCAGCAGCACGACCGTCTGCCCTGCGACGACGTCCTGATTGTCGTTCACCAAAACCTTCGAGATGCGGCCGGGAATCCGGGCGCTCACGCGTTCCGCCACGACATCGACAAACGCATCGTCGGTCTTCTCGTAACCGCGCGAGTGTATCCAGTATAGCACGCCGGCAACGACCAACGCGATCAGGACCAGCGCGCCGAGCCCCACAAGCAGCGGCCGTTTTCTCCACCCGCTTTTGGCTCCGTCACTTCCCGTCCTGCCCGGCACATCCTCCTTCGGCGGCGGATTGCGCGGATGCTCGTGAGGTTCTCGGCGCTGCTCTTCTCGGGTCTGCTGGTCGGTTGGCGAACTCATGGTCGTGGCGCACAGCGCCGGCCCACCATGTCCCAACTCGAACCGCTTCTCCATCGGGGCGGCAGCCGATTCGCCGCCCGGGCAATCTCGGCATCGCGCACCGAGCAGCTACCACGCGTCACGTGCTGCCGTCCACCACGCCCAGGCAACGCGCTCGCCCGCGCCCGACGGGGACGTCGGCCGGCCGCACCGGTCGCTCAGTCTTTGTTCGCAGCCCCGGCGGCGACGAGGCCGTTCAGGTACTCCTCGAGATTGGTGTACCCGTCTCCGTTTGCGTCGCCGTTGTGGTCCTGCGCCGTCGGATTGAGCCCGTGGGCGAGTTCCCAGGCGTCGGGCATGCCGTCATGGTCGCTGTCGACCGGAGCGGGACCGCCCGCGACCGGACCGGGGCCGTCGATCGGCGCGTCATTTTCGTTTTTCGGAATCTGCCCAAGAGAACCGAGCGAGGTCACCTCGGCGATGTACCGGCGGTCCACTCGGTCGCGCACCTTCGAGGCGCCCGCCTGGGCAATCGCGTGCTCGTACGCTTCGGTCGGCGTCAGCAGCCTCGCCACGGTCGGATACGGATAGCGCTCTTTCTGGAAATCGACCGTCGTGTAACCGGAGGGCGGAATGACGGCGCCGTTCAGCACTCCGTCGCGATTCTCGTCGAAATAGTTCTCAGCGGCGTAGAGATGGAAATTCGCGTTGCCGCGGGTGAACGGAGCGACACGCGTGTCGGGTCCGGCGATGAAGTAATTGTTCACCACGTTGACATGCGACTGGCCGCCGGAATCCCCGAGGATGTAAGCGCCGCCGCCGCCCCAATTGTAGACGATGCAGTTCACGAACTCGCTCACGCCTTTCACCTTCGGGTTTCGCGTGTAGTTGTCGACATACAGGCAGCGAATGATGCTCACGCCGCCGTCGGTCTGAATCAGCCCGCCGGCCGAGTGCGGCTGGAGCCCCATCTCGATCATGCAGTCCTGAAGCGTGATGCCCTTCGGCCCCACCGTCCGGTCGTTGGAGCTGACGGAAAACGTCTCGTCGCGTCCCCAGGAAACAGAGACGTGGTCGAAGATGATATCGTGACCGGAGGAGAGCGTGACCGCGTCGACGCCGTGATCGCCTCCCGCTCCCATCCGCACGCGGAGGTAGCGCGTGATCGTGTTATCGGCTCCGGAAAACGAAAGGCCGTTTCCGTAAATGGTGATTCCTTCGCCGGGCGCAGTCTGCCCGGCGATGGTGAGGTTGTTCTTCACCGTGATCCGGCTGGAGATCTTGATCATGCCGCCCACCGCGAAAACGACGTACCGATTGGGCTCGCTCACCGCGTCGCGAAACGACCCCGGCCCGGAGTCGTCGAGATTCGTCACCACGTAAACACTACCGCCTCGCCCTCCAGTCGCGTTGGCTCCGAAACCCTCCGCGCCGGGGAACGCGGGGATCGCGAAAAGGGTTCCGGCCGAGACGAGGACCGACAACGACCAACCGCGGATACCGCGGCGCAGGAGGGACGACAAAATACGCGAGCTCATGGGGAAATGGCAGGCCCCGGGCGGAAGCACCACGCGGGCTCAGGGAAACGGCACGCACGCTGCCCGCTCCAAAGGCCGGATACAAAACCGCGAAATTTCGTTCAGTGCGAAAGCACCTGCAGCCGGCGCGGCCGCAGACCGCGTTCGGTTCCTCTGCGATCTCCTCCAGAGCGCCCGGCCATATCGCCCCCGGCCGACGCTATCGATTGCGCTGCTCGGACCTTGCGCCAACTTCGGGCCCGTCGTCAGTCTCCGCCAACCCCATGAAACGTTTTCGTTTCCCCGCATCCGTGCTCGCGCTGGCGCTCAGCCTGGCGCCGACGGTCGGCACCGGCCAAGCCGGACCTCCCCACTGGCCGCTGCAGCAGCAACCCGGGCCCACGGGCGATCCACGGCAGGATCCGTCGACGTTTCCCGGCCCCACGCCCGCCTGGACGCCCCGCCTGCGCGTGCGGCCCGCCGAACCGGCGCTCACGCCGGCGGGGTCGGGCGACTGGCTGCTTCGAGGCGCGTGGAAATTCGCCGCCGCGCCCGAGATTGCCGACACGATCCGGGAGATATCCACCCCCGGCTACACCGATGCCCGATGGCTCGTGGCGACGGTGCCGGGCACGTTGCTCGCGTCGTACGTCGACGCCGGCGTGTATCCTGAACCCACCTACGGGTTGAACAACCTCGCGATCCCCGAGTCGCTCGCGCGCCAGGACTACTGGTACCGCACGGAGTTCGTCCCGCCCGAGACCGTTCGCGGAAAGACGGTCACCCTCACCTTCAACGGGATCAACTACGCCGCCGACGTGTGGCTCAACGGCGTGCGGCTCGGAACGATCCAAGGGGCGTTTCGCCGCGGCGTTTTCGACGTCACCGCCCTGCTTCGGCACGGAGCGCCCAACGCGCTCGGTGTTCGCATCTCACCGCCACCCCACCCTGGAATTCCTCACGAGGAATCGCTCCGCTCCGGCGCCGGTCCCAACGGAGGCTCCCTGCTGTTCGACGGCCCCAATTTCTTCTGCACGGAGGGCTGGGATTGGATCCCCGGCATCCGAGATCGCTGCACCGGCATCTGGCAGGATGTCGTTCTCCACGTCAGCGACGGCCCGGTGATCGGAGACGTGCAAGTCATCACCGATCTGCCCCTTCCCGAGACGAATCGGGCCGACGTGACGATCGCGCTCGAAGTGGCAAATCGCAGCGAGACGGAAAGCCGGATCACCGTGCGCGGCGAATTCGAGGGAGTCTCGTTCGAACACGCCGTCACTCTCCCGGCAAAGCAGACGACCCAGATCCGTTTCGCCCCCGCGGAGTTCCCGCAGCTGCACGTCAAGCAGCCCCGACTATGGTGGCCCAACGGATACGGGGCGCCCGAACTCTACCACCTGAAATTGAGCCTGGTCGACAAAACCGGAACGACGACGGACATGAAGTCGCTCCGTTTTGGCATCCGCGAGATCAGCTACGAACTCAGCCTGCTCCGGCCCGGTTCGCTCGAGCTGGAGCGATTCGAGTTCTCTCCCACCGCCGCCGGAGACCGAACCGTGATCGACAAGCGCCACGAGGCGATCCGAAAGATCGGAAGCATCTGGCACCCGACCCTCGTCCCCGGCGCCGAACGCGCGCCGGCGCTCCGCCCGATGACCGCCGACGGCACGGCTCCGTTCATCGTTTTTCGCGTCAACGGGCAGCGTATACTCGTCAAGGGCGGCAACTGGGGACTCGACGAAGCGTTGAAGCGCGTGCCGCGCGAACGTCTGAAACCCTACCTGCGCCTGGAACGCGACGCGCACCTCACGATGGTCCGGAACTGGTGCGGCCAGAACACCGAGGAGGCTTTCTACGATCTTTGCGACGAATACGGTCTTCTGGTCTGGAACGATTTCTGGGCCTCGACACAGGAGTGGAATCAACAGCCCGGCGATCCGTACCTGTGGCTCGACAACGCCGAAGACACGATCAAGCGGTACCGAAACCATCCCTCGATCGCGATCTGGTGCGGGCGAAACGAGGGCGTTCCTCCGCCCATCCTCAACGAGGGGCTGGACGAACGCGTCCGCAGGCTCGACGGCACCCGCTACTACCAGCCGTCGTCCCGCGAAATCAGCTCGGTGACCAGCGGACCGTGGGAATACGCACCGCCGGCAAAGTTCTTCGACGGCTACACCCTCGGTTTCAACACGGAGATGGGCCTGCCGTCGGTGCCCACCGCCGACGCGATCCGGGCCGGCATGCCGCCCGAGGCGCAGTGGCCGATCAGCGACACGTGGGCTTACCACGACTGGCACACCCGCGACCACGGCGTGATGAAGGCGTTCGCCGACGCGCTCGTCGCCGAGTACGGCGCCGGGACCGATCTCGACGACTTCTGCCGAAAGGCGCAGATGATCAATTACGTGGGCCACCGGGCGATGTTCGAGGGCATGAACGCCCACCTCTGGCAGCCCTCCTCCGGCCGCCTGATCTGGATGAGCCATCCGGCGTGGCTGAGCATGGAGTGGCAGCTCTACAGCGCCGATTATGATACGCACGGCTCGTATTACGGCGCGAAAAAAGCCTGCGAACCGTTGCACGTGCAGTTCAACGCCGACGACCGTCGCGTCGTCGCGGTCAACACCACGCTCAGCGCGCTCACCGGCGCAACGGTCACGGCGCGGCTGTACGACCTGGAAGGTCGACAGCTCTCGGAGCGGTCGACCCCACTCGACGTCGCGGCGAACCAACTCACGCCGGCCTTCGCACTCGACGAAACACCCGCCGCGAAACTCCCGCTCTACTTTCTAAAGCTCACGCTGACGGACCACTCCGGGCGGATCGTCTCGGACAACTTTTACTGGCAGACGAAAACCGAGGCGGATCACCAAGTTCTGAATACTCTACCGCGGGTCGCCCTGGAAGCCAGAGCCCGGGCGGAAGCGCGGGCCGGAGCCGCTCGCATTTCGGTCGAGGTGCACAACCCTTCAACGAGCGTCGTGCTCCTGCTCAAACCCACGCTGCGCGACGACGCTGGAAACCGGATCCTGCCGACGTTCGCGAGCGACGGCTGTTTCTCGCTCCTCCCTGGCGAGGCGCGTTCGTTCACGCTCGAGACGAGCGTTCCGGCGCCGCGGATGAACGTCACCTTCGAGGGTTGGAACAACGCGTCGCAGGTTTATCCGGTGGCGTTCTGACAAGAACTCCGGGCTTTTCTGAATCGCCGCGAGATGCGGCTTCGGCTCAATCGAAACCATGAAAATCGACACCGCGGATCTCCTCGATCGGTTCTGTCGCTACGTGCAGATCGACACGCGAAGCGACGCCCATGCCACCACCACGCCCAGCACGCCGACCCAATGGAACCTGCTGCGGCTTCTGGAAAAGGAGCTGAAGGAACTCGGCGCGTCCGACGTCGCTGTTGCCGAGCATGGATACGTTTTCGCCACCCTTCCGGCCACCACGCGCAAGGCGGGCGTGCCGACCGTCGCGTGGTTCGCCCATGTGGACACCGCGACCGAACTTCCGAGCGCGGCCAAGCCCATCGTGCACCGCGCTTACGACGGCGGACCGATCGTGCTGCCCGACGACCCGACGCAGGTCATCACCGTCCAGTCGAGTCCGCACCTCCGCGAGGCGATCGGCTGCGACGTGATCACCGCCAGCGGCGGCACGCTCCTGGGCGCCGACGACAAAGCCGGCGTGGCGATCGTGATGAACACCGTGCGCCACCTCCTCCGGCACCCGGACATCCCGCACGGCAAGCTTCGCATCTGCTTTAATCCCGACGAAGAGATCGGCCTCGGCGTCGACAAGCTCGATCTCGCGCAGCTCGGAGCCGACGTCGGCTACACCCTCGACGGCGAAGCGCCCGGCGAGGTGAACTTCGAGACGTTTTCCGCCGACGCAGCCGTCGTGGAGATCCGCGGCATCGCAAGCCATCCCGGCTGGGCGAAAGACGTGATGGTCAACGCGCTTCGCCTCGCGGGGAAGTATCTCGCCAGCCTGCCGATGGAATTTTCCCCGGAGCGCACAGCAGAACGCGCGGGTTTCGTCCATCCGACCGAAGTCGCGGGCAACAGCGAACGCGCCACCGTGCGTTTGATCCTGCGCGATTTCGAACTCGATGGCCTCGCCGCAAAACGCGCCATCGTCGAAGAGGCCGCTGCGGCCCTGCGGCGCGCCGAACCGCGCTGCCGCGTCGACGTGACCTTCCGCGAACAGTATCGAAATATGCGCTACTGGCTGGAGAAGGACATGCGGCCGGTGGAATACGCTCTCGAAGCGGTGCGGCGCGCGGGGCTGAAACCTTTCACCACGGCGATTCGCGGCGGCACCGACGGTTCGAAGCTGACGGCGCGGGGTCTCCCGACACCGAACATATTCACCGGCATGCACGAGGTGCACAGCCAACGCGAGTGGGTCGCCCTTCAGGACATGGAGCGGGCGGTGCAGACCCTTCTGCACCTTGCGCAGCTTTGGGAAGAGAAGAGCTGAGCGAAGAGCGACGGCCGGCGAATTACCCGCGCCCCGGAGCGTACTTCACCGGCATCGGCTTCCGATGCCTAGGGCGTGTTTGCAAAATGGGAAGCAGAGCGTGGAGGAAAGAATCGAGGGGGACCAGGCGGGCCGAAAAGAGGTGGGCCTGCGGCCCATGCTTTTCGGCACAACGCCGCCCGCCTCGATTCTTTTCCCACCCGAAGGGCTGGGGCGGAAGCGAGCACGGTGCGGCGTTGTGAACAAGGGGCAGGGCTGAAAGCCCAGCACCCTTGTTCCCGCCTTGCACCCTGCTCGCTCCGCTCCCAGCGCTCCGTTTCCCATTTTCCAAACACGCCCTAGGCGCGGACAGCGCCGCGCCCTCCGAAGAAGCGATCGTCTCGATACAATTCCCCTGGCGGACCTCCCGGCCCGCCGAGGCTCTACTACAGGTTCTCCTGTTTGGGTGAACGATCCCGGGGCGTGTCTGCGCTCAAGGGCTCACCCTTTTTCGCCTGTTCGGTCGCTTTTTGGGAAGAGGACACCTCCTCCGCTTTCGGCGGGCGTGGGTTGGTATTCTGCGTCGGGGTTTCGTTACTAGTCTTGGTCTGAGATGAGTTCATGGCCGCGAACGGTAGCCCTCGGGTCGCGCGCCGTCTTGTGGTAGCAGTCCCCAAACGACCGTAGGGCGCGCGCCCTGAAAGCCCGCGAAAACGGCGAGCTGGCTAAAACCGCGCAGCCGGATTGGCACCTCAGCCGGCACTGAGCGAAAACGTCCGCTTCGAATAGGCGGCCACCGAATTGAACTACGATCGCAACGGATTCGCTTACTCTGACCCGCAACACGCTGGTGTCACGCAAGTAGCAACCGGATCCGCTCCCTGCCCGCGCCCAGGGTTCGGCGCGACCGAAGCCAATCACCCCGGCAGTCGTTCATTCACCACCGCCCGTGAATGAAAGTTATCGATATCAAAGGCGGACGCATGATTTCCATGAATTGTTCGCATGGATTCTGCTGCGTACCGCCGCTTTCCATGCGCCGGTTTCTCCCCTCCCTCTGTGCCCTGCTGGCATTCGTCCTCTTGTCTCCGCGTTCGCACGCGGCTGCTTCGGGTCCGCTCCCCGAACCGACGCTCGAACAGCGCGTCGGCGATCTGGAGTCGTACATGAACAACACTCCGCGGGTGACCGATCATACGGCCCGCTCCAAAGTCTCCGGTCCCGGCCCGGGCCACAGCGCCTGGATCATGACCAGCGCAGCGCTGGTGCTCTTCATGACGCTCCCCGGCCTGGCCCTCTTCTACGGCGGCCTGGTGCGCCGCAAGAATGTCCTCTCGATCCTGGCGCAATGCCTTGGGCTCGCCGGCGTGGTGACGCTGCTGTGGTGGGGCTTCGGATACAGCCTCTCCTTCGCTCCGGGAAACCAGTGGCTGGGCGGGCTGGATTTCGCGCTCCTGAAAGGCGTGCTGGTCGCACCCAACACCGACTACTCGCCCTGGATCTCGCACAGCCTGTTCATGGTTTATCAGCTGATGTTCGCAATCATCACGCCGGCCCTGACGGTCGGCGCGATCGCCGAGCGGATGAAGTTCAAATCGGTGATCATCTTCAGCGTCCTCTGGATGGTGGTCGTCTACTTCCCGATCGCGCACGCCGTCTGGGGCGTCGGCGGCTGGATGAACGGCTTGGCGAACCCCGACGCGAAGATCCACGCGATCGATTTCGCGGGCGGCATCGTTGTGCACATGACGTCCGGCTGGAGCGCGCTCGCGCTCTGCATCCTGCTCGGGACCCGTCGGGGCCACGGCCGCCAGCCGATGCCTCCGCACAACCTCGTGCTCTGCATGACAGGCACGGGCATGCTCTGGGCCGGCTGGTACGGATTTAATGCCGGCAGCGCGCTCGCGGCGGACGGCGTCGCGGTAAATGCCTTCGTCACCACCACCCTCTCCGCCGCCGCCGGGTGTTTTATGTGGCCGGCTCTTGAATACAAGGTTCGCGGCAAGCCCAGCGTCCTCGGGTTCTGTTCGGGCGCGGTCGCGGGCCTCGCCACGATCACCCCGGCGAGCGGCTTTGTGACTCCGGGCGACGCGGTGCTGATCGGCCTGATCGCGGGCGCGGCAACGTTCTTCGCCTGCAACCACCTCAAGGCCAAATTCGGTTACGACGATTCGCTCGACACGTTCGGCGTTCACGCCGTGGGCGGTACGATCGGCACCGTGCTCACCGGCTTCCTCGCCAGTCCGCTCGCGAATCCGAATCTCTCCGGTGGCGCCATTTCCGGCTTTGTCGGACACGGACTCTGGCTCGAGCAGCTGAAGGCCGGCGTGCTGGTCCTGGGCTGGTCCGTATTCGCCACGCTGGTTTTGGCCAAAGTCGTGGGCTGGGCGACGAACGGCATCCGCGTCGACGGCGAAATGGAAGAAGCCGGCCTCGACGTGAGCGAACACGGCGAAGAGGGTTACTTCTTCGACTAAGGGAAGGCGAAGGGCTGAAAGAAAAGGTCCGGAGGGTCAGTCGTGCTCCGGCATCGCTCGAGCGCAGGAAACCTGCTAGCCGCCGTGCCCTTCAGCCCTTCAGCCCTTCAGCCCTTCAGCCCTTCAGCCCTTCAGCCCTTCAGCCCTTCAGCCCTTCAGCCCTTCAGCCCTTCAGCCCTTCAGCCCTTCAGCCCTTCCCGTCCTTCGACGGCCCCACCGTATCCGCCGCGTACGCACCGCGCGAACCGAGCGGTTGCGGCTCGCCCTCAGTCGTATCGCGTTTGGTCTGCCGCTCCATCTCGGAGTTCATCTCGGCCCCGAGCAGGACGACGTACGCCGTGAGGTACAGCCACATCATAAAAACGACCACGGCGCCGAGCGAACCGTACGTCTTGTCGTAGCTGCCGAACTTCGAGACGTAGAGGGAGAACAGAGCCGACCCGATCACCCAGAGGATCGCGGCGAGAATCGCTCCCGGACTGATCCATATCCATTTCGCGCCATCGCGCGACGGAGCCCAACGGTAGAGACATGCGACTCCGACCACGAATAATCCGACGAGCAGCGGCCAACGCAGCCAGGTGATGTTCAGGCCCCAGCCCAGCGTGGCTCGCAACACGGCTGGAAGCACGGCCAGCAGCGCCACCGCGACCAGCACTCCGACGATCCCCGCCAGGGGCAGCGCAAGCGCTTCGGCGTTCAGTTTCAGGAAACCGCGTTTCTCCCGCTCATCGTAGGCGACATTCATGCCCGTGATGAGCGCCTTCGTCGCGTTGGCGCTGCTGTAGAGTGCGACCAGCACTCCGATCGCGGCGCTGACTCCCGCCGCGGTATTGTTGGACGCGATACGCTTCATCTGCTCCTCGAGCAGCGGCATCACTTCGCCCGGCACCACCCGGGCAAGCAGGTCAAGCTCGCGGCTCAAGTCGCCCGGGTTCGCGAAAAGCGCGTACACCGCGATGGCCACCGCAAGGGCCGGCACGACGGCGAGAAAGGAGTAAAACGCGCAGCCCGCGGCGATGAACGAGAGGTTGTCCTCGTTGAGCTGCTGTTTCGTGCGCCAAAGCACGTCCTTCCAGCCGCGCTTGAGCTCGCCCGGGTGCTCCGCCTCGCGCCCCCGGTCCGGCTCGTTGGCGGATCGAGGGGGAACGTCTTCCTTGGCGGGATGATCCGCCGGATTTTTCGCATCGGAATCGGCCATGGCAGCGGAAAGGTCCGATCGAGGTCGGACCGATCCCGGGGGCGCGGCGCGCAGGCCAGCAACGCGGCCACATCCTGCGCCGCACTCCCGGGCCTTTTCTCTCCGTCCTCAGGCGCTGCTGCCCGAGGCGTTTCCTGGTTCTGCCTGTTCGGCTCCGGCGGGGGTCATTCTTTCCCCGCGCGCCGTGTCGGCGGCCACCTGCTTGGCGCGGTCGGCGACGGCTCCGGCCTTCTCGCGCAGTTCGTCCGGGGTGAGCCCCTGGGAGCGGGCTTCGTCGCGGGCAGCGTTGGCCGCGGCTTCCACAACATGCCGGCCTCGGCTGACCAAGTCTTGCCCGGCCTGGCGCGCGCGGCTTTTCAGCTGGTCCACCCGGGGACCGGCCAGCTTGTGGACTTTCCGCGGAGTGGGAATCGCAAGACCCACGGCCACCCCCAACGCGAGCAGTCCCAACCCCACTTCGAGCGGATGTTCGCGAGTGGTGGAGACGACGCGCTGGCGGCTCCGGTCGTACAACTCCCGCGTACGTTCCTGCACTCGGGAACCCAGTTCCCCGGCGCGTTCCCGCACGGCCTGCGCCCCTTGCTTGACCCGGTCGCCAACGTCGGACGCGGTCTGCTGCATCCGCTCCTTGGCCTGAGCGGCCTTGTCGCGGATTTTGCCGGTGACTTCCTGCACCTTGCCGGAGAGGCCCGGGGCGGCGCCTTCGTTTTCCTCCATCGTGGGTTCCTCGCCGCCGGCGGCCTCCGGCGTGTAGTCGCCGTCGTAATACTCGCGGTTCGAATACTCGTAGCCCGCATCGGAGGAAAGCTCCTCCTCGTACGGGTCTCCGACGTAGTCGTCCGACGCGGAGCGGCGTTTCTGGTAAATCATCCAGGCGATGCCGCCGCCGATGAGGAGGAGCGGCACGGGGTTCGCTTTGACGGTATCGGCCACGGCTCGCACGGCCGAGGTGGTGGATTCGACGATTTTTTCTTTCACGTTGTTGAGACCGTTTTCGCCGGTGTCGGCGCGAAAGAAGCCGATCACCTCGTCCACGAGATGACGCCCCTTCAGCCGGTCACCGAGCGCATCGATGGTCTGGTCCATGCGCTGGCGGGTTGTGTCGATGTCGGAGCGGATCGCGTCCGTCCGGTTGGAAGTGTCGGATCCTTGGTTCATGGGGAGTGTTGAAGTTTGGCTTCGGCCCATTCCTTGTTCTCCTCCACCGATTGCAGGGTCTTCTCGGGAACCAGGTTTTCGGCGGAAATGGCTTTCTTCGCCTTCACGAACATCGCCCAGCCGACGAGGATCACGACGAGTCCGACCGCGGCTCGGGCGAGCCAGGTGGCCATGTCCGCGTCGACTCCGGCCCGCACGAAGAGCATCGCCAGGAGATCGGCGAGAGCGAAGAGGACGACGAGAGCTCCGACGTACGCGACAAAACCCGCGATCGCCAGCTTCACGGAGTTGCCGACGACCACGGAGACTTTCTCCGACAACTCCGTTTTTGCCAGAGTCACCTCCTGGCGAAGAAGGGTGGTCGTTTCGTCGCGAAGCGCCTTGAGCAGCGACGGAATGCTGTGCGGTGTGCCGTTGTTCATGGCGGGTCAGGTCATGGTTTCGGCCCGCGGACCGGACGGCCACGGATCCTGTTCGGGTTGGTCCGCGCTCGGCACGTGCTCGGCGCGCGGATACGTATCGGAGCCGGCGTAATCCTCGGAATCAGAAACGGCGCTGGCCGTGGCTTTCATGAGGTTGCCGATGACGAGTCCCGCGGCAAAAAGGCCTCCGAAAAACGCGACGGGGTGACGCCGGGCGACGTCCTCCGCATCGGCTCGGAGCTGGCTGAAATCGTGCTGGCGAAGGTAGTCTGCTGCCCGGGAAAGCCGGTCCGCGGCCTGATGCGTCAGCCACGCGATGTTAGGATCCTCCTGCTCCATCGACTCCGCGCTCTTGTGCACCGCGGAGCCAAACGAACCGAGGCGGTCCGCGACCCCGCTCTTTCGCTGGTCGGCCATATCGGCGGCCTCATCCTTCACGCGGTTCACCGCATCCGAGGCGGCGGACTTGATCTGATCCACCGTTTCTCGCGCGGTGTCTTTGATCTTCTGCGCAGTTCCGGTCGGTCCGGCACCGGTCGGATTCCCCGCCTGGGCCGAGTTTTCGGCCGAAGACGACGACGACTGAGAGGGATTTGTTGGGTTCATGGGCTCCTTCCACTTGGGTTGTTTCAGCTTGGGTGGGCTGCGTTGCTGCATCGCTCCAAGCACTGTGCGTACCCAGCGGGATTGTCTTCCCCTCGGCTCGCGCAACGCGCTGAGCCGCAGGCGCCAGGGAATCGAGCGAACCGAAGATCTTGCGGGAACGAACGGCTCCGGCGTTTGCAGGCTGCCATGTGCGAAGGGCAAACGCTGCAAAGTGCATGGCGCGCCGCGTCGCCGCCGGCGTATTGAATTCTCTCCGACAACTGGGGGCGGCGGCTGCGCGTGCGCGGCGGCGGCAATTCGCTTGCCGGCTTCCGACGATGCGGCAGGCTGCTCGGCGCGACGGGAGGCGTATCCAGCTTCTGGTTCGATCGAGGGAGTTCTTCGGCGGCCGAGGGCGGGCGCAGCTTCCGCCGTCAGCTTGCCACACCATGATGAACCTTCGTCACCTCGCCGCGTCGGCAGCCCTGCTGCTGGCCTTCGTCTCCAATAGTCAGGCGCAGTGGTTCGCCCGCGCCAATGCCACGCACTTCGACCCGTCGTGGCAGGGTTATTCCGGAGCCACAGGCGTCGGAATCGCCGGCGGCCGCTTTTTCGGCGCAAAACAGGAGCACGAGGTGAGCCTCGATATCAGCTCAGCCAAGTGGCACGCGGACGAAGTGGATTTCGGCGTGCAGCTCGAGGGCGACGAGACTCACACGCCCTTCCTGCTGAACTATCGGTATCACGTCGAGGGAACGGAGGAGTTCCGCCGGATCGGTTTCTACATCGGACCGTGCGTCGGCTACACGCGTTCGCACGTTGATTTTGACCTCCGGGGCGTGAGTTCGCAGGGCTCGACTCAACTCAAGGACACGGCCTGGGAGTTCTCCTGGGGCGGCAACGTCGGGTTCATTGTTCGTCTCGAGCACAACCTCGAGTTGGATTTCGGCTATCGCTACCTGAAGATTTCCGACACGAGCTACGACTTCCGCGAGGGATCGATCGATGTCGAGGCGGCGCACTTCAACATATTCTACGGCGGCGTTTCCGTTCGCTTCTGATCGAATTCGAATCGGTGACCCAGTTGAGGCGGAGCCGGACGGCTCCGCCTCTTTCGTTTCGGGACTCGACGCGCCGGAGTATCCGTGGGAACAATGCGGGCTCCCGCACGGCGCCGTCCGGCAGCATCTCCCCACGCTTGCCCTGCGCCACGGTTCCCCCAGGCCCACCCATGAAGCACCCCCGCATTCTTTCGATTCTCGCTGGCCTAGTCCTCGCAGCCGCCGGCCGAGCCGACGTGTGGCTCTCGCCGATCTTTTCCGACGGCGCCGTCCTCCAGCACGGCAAGCCGGTTCCGATCTGGGGCAGCGGCATCCCGGGCGAAAAAGTCGAGATTGCCTTCGCGGGCCAGACGGTTTCGACGACCGTCGATGGGAATTGGAAATGGATGGCGCTGCTCAAGCCGCTCGCGCCTTCCGACCAGCCGCGCGATCTCGTCGTCTCCGGCAAGAATCGGAATGTCGTTCACAACGTGCTCGTCGGCGACGTCTGGTTCTGCGCCGGGCAGTCCAACATCGAGTGGCCGCTCCGCAATTCCGACGGAGCGAAGGAGGCGATGGCGGCGGGAAACCTTCCCACCCTGCGGCACCTCCGCATCCCTCGCGGTTCGGCCGGCTCGCCTCGCGACGAATTCCAGTCGAACTGGAAAACCGCCACGCCCGAAACGGTCGGCGACTTCACTGCGATCGGCTTCTTCTTCGCCCGCGAAATCCAGCAGAAGGCCCACGTCCCGGTCGGTTTGATCAACTGCACCTACGGCGGCACGCCGATTGAATCCTGGCTGGCTCCGTGGGCCGTCGAGGCCGAACCCTCCGCCGCCGCCTACGCGAAGGAATGGGAAAAAGGCCGGGCGAACTGGGGCCCGCAAACCGCCGCCTTCATCGAGGATTTCCGCAAGGCTCTGCAATCGCCCGGCAGCCCTGTCTCCCGCCCGAACATCGCTCCCGACTACAACACGCCCTCCGGTGCGTATCTCGCCATGTTGTACCCATGTTTCCCCTACGCCGTGCGCGGATTCGTCTGGTACCAGGGCGAGAGCAACGCGGGGCGCGCCACGGGTTATCGCACGCTATTTCCCACGTTCATCCGATCGGTCCGCGATCTCTGGGGAGACCCCGAGCTGCCGTTCCTCTACGTCCAGCTGCCGAACTGGGATGATCCGAACGACAAGTCCCATCAGACCTGGGCCGAGCTTCGCGACGCGCAAAGCGCCGCTCTTTCGGTGCCGAAAACGGGCATGGCGGTCGCAATCGATGTCGGCAACGCGGAGAACCTGCACCCGACGAACAAGGAACCGGTCGGACATCGCCTCGCCCTGATCGCCGAGCACCTGGTTTACGGGTTTCCTGGCGAATACAGCGGCCCCGAGGTTTCGATCGTGACCACCGATGCCGGTGGGCTGCGCGTGACGTTCTCGCATGCCGACGGCGGTTTGGTCGCGAAGGGCGATCTAGTCGGCGCGTTTGAAATCGCGGGAGCCGATGCCGTCTTCCACCCCGCCGACGCCCGACTCGATGGCGCGTCTGTCGTCGTCCGCTCGAACGATGTGCCTCAGCCGGTGAAGGTCCGCTATGCGTGGGCCAACGCTCCGAAGACGCCTCTGTTCAACCGCGACGGTCTGCCCGCCTCTCCGTTCCAGGCCAGCCTGGCAAAATAGCTTCTCTTCCTCCGGGCCGCCGGGGCCGTGCGTCCGCGCCGTGGAAGACCGACGACCATCGTTCTTTCACGGGCGCCCCCGCGCAGTTCGGTCCGCCCAAACGACTGAACGCACAGCCGGTTGTCGGTCTGCGGCTCCCGGCCCATTTCATCCCAGATCCCAAACCCATGCGAACTCCCCTCGTTCTTGCTGCACTGCTCGCGACGTTGACGCCGGCCTTCCTGCCCGCCGCGACCGAAATCGGCCCGGTTCCCCCGCAGGCCGCCAAACGCGTCGCCACCGTTCAACTACGCGTCGCTCCCGACCATCGCGACTGGACCTACAAACTCGGGGAGCCGGCACGCTTCCGGATCAGCGTGACCGCCGACAACGAGCCGCTCGCCGACGTGCCCATCTCCTACAGCGTCGGCCCGGAAAACATGCCGGCCGAAACCAAGACGGCCACGGTTCCCCTCGACGGGCTGGTAATCGAGGGAGGCACGCTGCAGACGGGCGGATTTGTCCGGCTGCAGGCGTCGACAGAGGTCGCCGGACACACCTACAAAGGCGCCGGCACCGCCGCTTTCGCGCCGGAGACGATCCGGCCCACACAAACGGAGCCCGCGGACTTCGACGCCTTCTGGAAGACCGGCGTAGCCGAGCTCGCCAAGATTCCGATGGAGCCCCGCCTGACGCTTCTGCCCGATGCCTGCACGGGCACGGTGAACGTCTATCACGTCAGCCTTCGCACGATCGGCCAGTCGTGGGAGGGTCCGGCGCACGTTTACGGAATCCTCTGCGTGCCTAAGTCGCCCGGCAAACATCCGGCGCTCCTCCGCGTCCCCGGCGCCGGAGTTCGTCCCTATTTCGGCGACACCACCCTGGCCGAAAAAGGCGTCATCACCTTCGAAATCGGCGTTCACGGAATCCCCGTGAACATGCCGAAGCAGGTGTACAACGATCTGCTCGCCGGCGCGCTGAACGAATACTGGTTCTTCAACATGGAGGACCGGGAGAAGTTCTATTACCACCGCGTGTACCTGAGCTGCCTTCGGGCGAACGATTTCCTCACCAGCCTGCCCGAGTGGGACGGGAAAAACCTGGTCGTAGCCGGATCGAGCCAGGGCGGCCAGCTCACGCTTGTCACGGCGGCGCTCGATGCGCGCGTGACCGGACTCTGCGCGACCCATCCGGCGTTCTGCGACGTGTCCGGCCCGCTCCACGGCCGCGCCGGCGGCTGGCCGCATCCGTTCCGCAAGGACTGGTATGGCGAAAAATACGCCACGCCGGACAGAATCACGACCGCGACCTACTACGACGCGGTGAACTTCGCGAAGCGCATCAAGGCTCCCGGCTACTATACCTGGGGTTACAACGACGACACCTGCCCGCCGACTTCGACGTATTCGGCCTACAACGTCATCACCGCGCCCAAGGAACTCGGTGTGACCCTCGAACTCGCGCACAGCTACACGGCCGAACAGCAGGATGCGATCAACGGCTGGATCCTGAAACTCGTCGGACTGAAGGACACGCCGTCGACTCACTGACGACGACGTCGCCGGACGCCGGCGCTAGCACATCCGAGCCGCTGCATCGTCAGCGGCTTTTTTTGTGGGAGCGCGCCGTCATCCGTTTTGTTGCGACGGTGGTCGGCGCGGTGAGCGAGGGCACCGCGCCCACATCGGAAGAAGAAGCGCCGGGGAATCCCCCGGCGAAACGGGTCGCGCCGTTTCGGAAGCCGCAATCCCGCACGCCTCAGACTTTGCCGCGGCGAGCTTCGAGCTGCAGCCGAATCTCGGCCATCTTCTCCTGGGTCAGCGGATATTTGGCCAGAGCGACCAGCGCGAGGCCGAGGCCGACGATGGGGATGATGGCCAGCAGGAGGCGGATCATGAAGAGCGTGTGGGCGCTCTGGTTGCCGCCCAGCTCCGGATTGTAGCCGACCCAATCGAGAATGAAGAAGGAGAAGCCCGCGCCGAGCGCCATGCCGACCTTCGAAATCCACGACACGCAGGCCGAGAACGAACCTTCGCGGCGACGGCCCGTCTTGAGCTCGTCGTAGTCCACGACGTCGGCGAGCAGCGAGTAGAACAGCATCCAGAAGCCGCCGCCCGTGAAGGCGATGGAGCCGCAGGCCAGGAGCTGCATCCACCGATGGTTCGGATCGTAGAGCCACCACGTGCTGACGAAGACCAGGATGGCGATGGAGAAGACGATGCCCATCGTCGGTTTTTTTCCGATACGGCGGGCGATGAAACCGAAGACCGGCACGCCGATGCCGCCCATGACCATGCCGGCAAGACCCATGAGAAAGTTCCAGCCGTTGCCTTCGGCGAGGCGGCCGCCGCACACGTAATACATTGTGGCCGCAAAACCGAGGGTGCCGACCATGCTGGTGCCGAGCGCGTAGGCGAGATTCATCACCACTTGAGCGCGGAACGGCTCGCACTGCAGCGTCTGCCAGAGCGTTTCTTTGATCGAGATCTTCTCCTGCTTACCGGCAACGACGAGTTTGCTGTAATAACGCTCGCGCACTAGGGCGACGCAGGTGAGCCCCATGATGATGACACCCACGCCTGCGATGGCGCAGAACACCTGGCCGCCGATCAGGATGTTGGGCTTGCTGTCCGGAAGATTATTCCAGGCGCTGGGCGCGGTGAAAAGAAGCTGGTTCAACCGGGCGAGCACCGCCGCGGGCACTTTCGGCAGACGCTCCCAGAGGTTGCCGTAGGTCGCGTTGTCCCAGAGGGACAGCGTGAAGAACTGACCCGCGAAAAAGAGACCGACCTCGGGAATCTTCTGAACGACGTATTTGTAGGAAAACAGGCTGGTGCGCTCGTGGTAGTCGGGCGTCAGTTCGTTGCCCAGACTCACCCAGGGCATGTTGAAGCAGCTGACCACCGGCAGGTAGAGCGCGGAGGAGCCGATCATGAACCAGAAATAGTTGGAGATCTCCTTGCCGAAGAGATGGGTCGTGCCCCAGCCGCCGTTCACGCCGACAAGCAGCGGAAGCCCCAGACCGGCGACGATTGCGCCGACGAACATGAACGGACGTCGACGGCCCCAGCGGGAGCGGGTGTTGTCGGAAAGCCAGCCGAAGAGCGGATCCGAAACCGCGTCGATCATGCGGTTCAGAATCAACGCGACGCCGATCAGCCAGGACGCCACGCCGAGGTACATGCCGAAGACCTGGAAAGCGATGTTGGGGTAGAGCCAGTGGCCCCACATGTCGATGAACGTGCCCAGGCCGTAACCGACCTTCTGCGACACGGGAATGCGATCTTCGGGAGCTACTCTGGCATGGGCAGCCGCGGTGGGGGCGGCGGCAGTGGTATCGGTGGTGCTCATACGGCGGGCGGGGAGGCGCCGGCTTGTTCGGCCGGGCGGGGGAGGCTGGGGCTGCTAGGGAAAGTCCGCCGAAGGGCGGTGATTTATGGCTAAATCGTGGGTCGGCGGGGTGCCGGGGCAAGTGGATTCTGCCTTTCGCGTGCCTCCAGCAGCGCAACTGCTGGGGCCAACAGGCTAAATTTGTGGGACGACGATTTCCTGGCTCGGCGGCGGCGCGACGGTGCCGCGCAACACGAGCTCGGTGGAGAAAACGATGTTCTGCGCCGCGCGGTCGATCTTCCCTTCCCGGCTGGCCTCGATCCGCTCGAGCAGGACTTCAACCGCCCGGTTGCCCATCTCGTGCAGCGGCTGCCGAACCGTCGTCAGCTGCGGCACGGTGGATCGGGCCGCGAGCGTGTCGTCGAAACCCGCGAGCGAGATGTCCGACGGGACACGGATGCCCACTTCGGCAAGCACTTCCATGCAGCCCGTGGCGACGCCATCGTTGGCGCAGAAAATCGCCTGCGGCATCTTCTGCCCGGACGAAGCCTTCATCCAGTCCCGCAGGGCGCGGTAGCCCTCGGGCGTGGTGAAGCCAGCCTCGACGATGATGGTGTTTTCCCGCCGCAGGCCCGCCTCGCTCATCGCACGCTTGAAACCGGTGACGCGGCGCTCGACGCCGAGGAGTCCACGCGGACCGGTCAGGTGCATGATCCGGCGATGCCCAAGCTCGATCATGTATTTGACCATGTCATACGCGCCTCTCTCCTCGTCGCTCTCGAGGTTCACCCAGCGGGGGACGGCGAGGTTGGCGTGCACGCCGACGGAAGGCGTGTGCGTGGGAAGCGCGGCGACGCTTTCCTTCGTCAACCGCGGCGCGATCAGGACCAGGCCGTCGATCCGCCCGTCGCAAAATTTGTCCAGGCGGGCCGAATCCTTCTCCCAGTCGTGCAGGGTGAAGACCGTCGTCGTCTGGTCGTGCTGCGCCGCGGTTTCGAGGATGCCGTTGAAGACCTCGAGAAAATACTGGTTCAGCTGCGAGCGCTCGAAGACCGCCGCCACGCCGATCGTGTTCATGCGGCGCTCAGCCAGAGCGCGCGCGGCCGCATTGGGCCGATAGCGAAGTTTCTCCGCTGCCTCCAGGATACGGCGCCGCGTTTCGGGCGCGGTACGAGACGACGTACGCGCGCCGTTGAGGACGGCGGACACCGCCATGGCGGAAACCCCCGCTTCGCGACCGACGTCGGCCAAAGTCGCTGGACGGGAGCCTTTTCGTTTCGAAGGCACAGGCATGAACTACTCTCTCGGGCTACCGAGAATCGGGAAAACTATCGTATCGGTGGAGTCTTCGGGGGCGGAAGACAGCGACGCCGGACACGCCGCCGGAATCCATCAACAGCAAAAAAGCGAGCGTTAGTAAAGGGGTAGAAAAATCGCTGGACAGGGGGCGACGTATCCGCCGCGCCATGGCTGCGGCCGTTGCAGCCGAGCGCGGCGGATACGTTGCGCGAATCAACCCAGCGTCGCCGACAGGGCGGCGGCGCCGGAGGCGGGTGAAAGAACGGAGCCGCGGGTGTCCTCCTGGACGGACGCGCCCGCGCCGGGGCGAACGGCCTTCTGCCCGATCAGCTGCACTTTCCAGTCGCGAACCGCACCCGAGACCTTGACCTCGATCTGCTTGCCGCGACGGGTGGCGGTCACACTGCCGACGGTCTCGCCCTTCGCGTTCACGACCGGCGACGCGGCCGTTGCACCGTCGGCCAGTGCGTACACCGCGAACGTCAGGCCGGAATCGAAGGCGTAGTCCGGACGATCTTCGCGCGAGCCGAGCGCAAGGATGGAGTTGGGACGGACGTAGAGTGGCAGGCTGAGGAAATCGTGCTGCGAGCGATACCAGCGCCCTCCGGCCTTGGTCTCGCCCGTGAGCGCATGGGTCCACTCGCCTTCAGGCAGATAGAAGTCCGCCGTGCCGTCCTCGGTGAGCACGGGAGCGACGAGGAGCGACGGCCCGAGGAGGAACTGACGATCCAGCGTGTCGCACGCCGGATCGCCGGGAAACTCCACCATCATCGGGCGCATCATCGGCACGCCCTCGCGGTGCGCCTCCGTCGCCGCCGCGTAGAGGTAAGGCATCATGCGCTGCTTCAGTTTGGTGAAGAAACGCAGGACGTCGCACGATTCCTCGTCGATGCTCCACGGCACGCGGTAGCTCGAGCTGCCGTGCAGCCGGCTGTGCGAGGAGAGCAGCCCGAAGGCCAGCCAGCGCTTGTAGACCGCCGGCGGAGGAGACCCCTCGAAACCGCCGATGTCGTGGCTCCAGTAGCCGAAGCCGCACAGGCTGAGCGACAAACCGCCGCGCAGGCTTTCGGCCATGGATTCGAAATTCGACCAGCAATCGCCGCCCCAGTGAATGGGGAAACGTTGACCGCTCGCATAGCTCGAGCGTGCGAAGACAACCGCGTCGCCTTTTCCGCGCACCTCCTCCAGGAGCGAAAACACCGCCTGGTTGTAGAGCAGCGGGTAGACGTTGTGCATCCGCACCGGGTCCGAGCCGTCGTGGTAAACCACGCCCTCGCTCGGGATGCGTTCGCCGAAATCGGTTTTGAAGGCGTCCACGCCCATGTCCATCAGCCGGCGCAGGTGGCCCTGGAACCACGCGACAGCGGCGGGGTTCGTGAAGTCGACGATCGCCATGCCCGGCTGCCAGAGATCGGTCTGCCAGACGTCGCCGTTGGTCTTCTTGATGAAATAGCCGCCGCGCTTGCCCTCCTCGAAGAGAGGCGACCGCTGCGCGATGTAGGAGTTGATCCACACGCAGATCTTCAGGCCGCGCTCGCGCAGCCGCTGGAGCATGCCGCGCGGATCCGGGAACATGCGGGCGTCCCAGTTGAAGTCGGACCAGTTGAATTCCCGCATCCAGAAGCAGTCGAAGTGGAAAACGCTCAGCGGCAGGTCGCGCTTCTTCATCTCGTCGATGAAGCCGGTCGTCGTCTTCTCGTCGTAGTTGGTGGTGAACGACGTCGACAGCCAAAGTCCAAACGTCCACGGGGGCGGCAGCGCGGGCCGTCCGGTCAGCGCGGTGAGGCGGCGCAGGATGTCCTTCGGGGTCGGACCATAGATGACAAAATACTCGAGGCTTTCGGCCTGGAGGCTGAACTGGACGCGGGCGACTTTTTCGGACGCGATTTCGAACGAGAGCGGGCCGGCTTCGTTGACGAGGACGCCGTAGCCGCGGTTCGTCATGTAGAACGGCACCGACTTGTAAGCCTGTTCGCAGGCCGTGCCGCCGTCCTTGTTGGTGTTGTCCAACACCTGGCCGTTCTTCACGAACGCCGTGAAACGTTCGCCGAGGCCGTAGACACACTCGCCCACGCCGAGCGTCAGCTGCTCGTGCAGGAAGTTGCCGCGGCCCGCCCACTGGACGTAGCCGAGGCCGCGCCAGCCGCTTTTCGTCAGCACCCGGCCGCCCGCGCGGAAGGAAAGCTCCCAGCTGCCGGGACGGCGATCGATGCGCGCCGAGAGATCGCCCGAGCTCAGCTCGGCCTCCCCTTCCGACAGCTTGATCTTCACCGGAGCGTCGCCCTGCGTCTGAAGCGGAATATGCGGCCCCGGATCGGACGCGCCCGAGAAGTGCTCGGCCCGGACGCGGATCACGCCCGGCATCGACGAGCTCAGGCTCACCGTGAGCAACGGTCCCTGCAGCGTGTCGCCGCGATGGCGGATCGGGCGGGTCGGCGCCGAGACGACAAGACGGCTCGGCTCCTCAAATACATCATAGGCTTCGGCCGCGTAGTGGGCGACGACGCCTGGTTGGAGCATCCATTGACCGTCCGTGAATTTCATGAATCCGAAGTGAAGTAGCGGGGGGCTGCTGACACGAGTGGGGGCAACGGCGTCCGCTCGGACGCGCATTTAAGGCTAAATCAGACATCCTGCCGCCCCTGCAAGCCAGATCTTGGTCGAACTTTGCCACGTATCTTCGGGACCTCGCGGCCCCGGACGCCGCCCGCAAGGACAGGCGCCCCTTCACGCGAGGCGCTCATCCCGATCTCCTTGCGGAGCGCGGGCATAGCACGGGGTCGCGCGCCGGGCCGGGCCGGCGCGTTTCCCGAACCGAAGGGCCCTACTCCCCGAGCACCCGCAATTCGCGGAGGCTCACCGCCGTGTTGCCGGGAGCCTCGGTGACGACGATGCGGACGTGTCGGATGCCTTTTCTCGGCTCCGGCAGAACGAGGAAATGGCGACCGGAATCGCGCCGGTTCTCACGCTCGTCCGACAGCGTCGTCCAGACCGAGCCGTCGGCGGATCCCTCGACCAGGTACCGGTAGCCGGGCTCGTCTGTGTTCCACTCGAGTTCGATCGTATCGACTTTGTGGTTACCGCCGAGATCGACCGCCACCCAGGGACGGGTGTCGCCGTCCTTCGCCGTCCAGCGGGTGTTGATGTCGCCGTCGTCGACGCACTCCGGCTTCGGCACGGCACCCCAAGGGGGTTGATGGAAGGAGGAAGCGGTCGCGCCCCGTCCTTCCGCAAGCGACGGGCGCAGCCGTTGATCCCAGGTCGCCACCGGCACCTCCGCCGCAGGGTGAAAATCGGCGCCGCCGGCATAGCGGACGAGCCCGGCGAGGAGTTGCCGCGCCTCGGGCTTGGCCTGCAGCGCATAGAGATCGACCGCGCAGACAAGGAGCCGCCCCTTGCCGACCCGCGATTCGAAAACCAACCCGAGCTTGTCGTTGCGCGCGAGGTTGTCGACGACCTGGACCTGCGGACGCAGCTCGGCGGGCGTCCCTGTCAGGACTACCGGAGAGCTGGCGAACGCGATCGCCGACCACTGGCGTTCGCTGTAGGTGCGCGTCGGGAAGCCTGCGAGCGCAGGACTCTGCGCGTCGACCAGCAGTCCCATGGTGCCGGGACTGCCGGAGAACATCGGCCAGCACCAGAAGTCGGTCGCGTAAGCGCCGCCGACGGAGTATCCGAGTCGTTTTCCCTCGGGAATGAGCAGGACGGCGCGGCCTTCGAGAAGCAGAGGGCGGGCCGCGGTCCAGCTTCGCACAATCGAGACGCCCTGCGGCGCGCCGGTGTCCTGCGCCTTCGGATACACCCAGAGCGGCCAACGGTTCACGTACCGCTGCGAGCCGGCCTCGGCCGTGACGAGCAGATCGAAACGCTCAGCCTGGGCCAGATCGGGCAGCACCGCCGAGACGTGACCGACGCTTCGCAGACCGCCCCGGGCCAGTGTCCCGGCCGGGAAGGCGCCCTTCGCCACGGCGACGCCGCAAGGCGAGACGATCGACCAGGCCACCAGCGCGTTGCGAAGATCGTCGCGGCCATAGTGCGCCACTTCCACGTCCGCCGCGTAGGTCTCGCCCGCGGTCCACGTGTAGCGATCGAAGCGCGCCAGCGGCACGATCGGACCGCAGAACTCCCGCCACGCGTCGACCGTGATCAAGCCCTTGGATTCCATGAAGGCGTTGAGCATGCCGACGAGCGCCGTGCCCTGCCCCGGGAAATCCTGGAGATCCAGCAGCTGGAAGCCGCCGAAGCCGGGCGTCCGCAGCGCGAGTTCGATTTCCTCCTTGTAGAGCGAGGCCGAGAGCGCGCCCGAAGCGTGGAACCAGGCATCCGCCTGACCGAGGAGCCCGTGCTTCTGCATCACGGATCGGAAATACTCGAGATTCCGGGCCGCCACGACGCCGGTGTAGCGCGGGATCTCGCTGTAGTCCGGATACACCGTCCACTGGCCGATCTCGTGGCCGATTACCGGCGCGGGAATGCCCTCGGTGGCGGCGCGCAAATCGCCGCGTGTCGAGCCGTCGCCCCACTGAACCGCGCCGTCATAGCCGTCCCCCTGGTAATAACTGCCGCGGGCCGGAAGGGCCTTCTTCCCGCTGGCAGGCGTCTTGGCCTTCGCCGTCGGCCAGAAATCGTTCGTCTTCTGAAAATCCGGATCCCACAGCACGTTGTTCGACCCGTCGGCGTAGAGGTGCCGCGGATCGAGCGACCGCAGGTGTTCGACCAAGGCGTTCATCATCGCACGGTCGCCTCCCAGCTCGTTGCCCAAGGTCATCATCGCAAACGACGGATGGTTCCCGAACTCGCGGATCACCCGCTCACCTTCCGGCGTCAGCGCGTCGCGGATCTTCGCGTCAAACGTGCCCCAGAACGGGAGCTCGGGCTGAAGATAAATCCCGAGACGGTCCGCCGCGGCAAAAGCCGCTTCCGGCGGCACCCAGGTGTGACATCGCACGTGGTTGATGCCGTAGCTCTGAAGCTTGGAGAGGTATTCGACCCAGCCGTCCACGTCCGTGGGCGGATGACCGGTGATCGGAAACACGCAGGCATCGTGCTTGCCGCGGAGAAACGTGATCCGGCCGTTGACCGCGATCTGGGTCCCCTGAATGCGCAGTTCGCGAAGGCCGGTCTGGATCGTCTTTTCAACCGCACCGTCTTTCGTCTCCAACCTCACCTTCACGAGGTAAAGCGCAGGAGAAAACTCGTCCCAGGTCCTGGCCTCAGGTCCCAGCAGGTACGGAATCGACACGGCTCCCTGGCCGGAGGGAATCTCGACTTGCCGCAACACGGCGAGCGGCTCGTGAGCGGGACCGGCGTGATTCGCGCTCCGCGCCGACACCGTGATCGTGCCTGGAATCGCTTCGGCGCCGCGGCGGTCTGTCGCGATTTCCACGCGGAAGCTCGAATGCGCGAGGTCGGGATAAACCTGCACGTCCGCGAGGGAGGTTTCCGCAAGAGCCCGCACTTCGATGCGGCCGAGGATGCCGTTCCAGTTCGTCTGCGTGTTGTCGCTGTACTGATGCGCATCGGCCTCGTACGGCCGACGCGCGGCGCGGTTGTCGACGAGGATCACGAGTTCGTGGCGTCCCGGTTTCGCGGAAGCGCTCAACGCGTACCGCTGCGGACCCGTCGCCCAGCGCTGCTCTCCGCACGCCGCTCCATCCAGCCAAACCTGAGTGTAGCGCGTCCGCTCGAGGAGAAGCTCGAGACGGCGTCCCGCCCAGGCCGCAGGAACCTCGAAGCTGCGTCGATACCAGGCTGGACCGTCGTACTTGCGGACGCGGGTGAGCATGCCGCGTTCGGCGCCCGGATTCTCCGGGCCCTTGCCGCGAGTTTCCGTCGTGCCCGGGAGTTCGATCGTGTCGTTTGGCGAAAGCGCCGGCGCCGCCGCGGCCTGCGGGAAGACCGGTTCGGGGCCCCCGAGGAGAAATTCCCACGTGCCGCTCAGATCGAGCGGGGCCCCCGAGGGCTCCGCCGCCTTCACGTCCACCGCGGCGGCCAGCAGCCACGCCAGCGCCAGGAGGGGAAAAGCGTAGTGCCGCCGCACTACATCTGCGTTCGCTCTAAACAAAGAATGAATCCGGACTTTCATCGTGGAGTATCGGGGTGAAGCCTGCGTGACCCGCATGACGGGACGTTCACGAAGCGATTAGCGCGCACCATTCTTTCCAACAAGACCAGATTTATCCTTAAATTCCCACGCCTCCCCGCCTAGAGAGTCCCTCATGACACCCGACACCCCGCCCCCTCCTCCGCCGGCCCCCGCGGCTGCACTCGTCCAGGACAGCCGCGTCCGCATGAACACGATCGGGTTTCTTCCCGCCGCGCCGAAACAGGCGACGGTCGCCGCGCCCTGCGGCGACTTCCGGGTCGTGCGCGTGAGCGACGGCAAGGTCGTTTTCACAAGCTCCGCGGGCAAGCCGATGCACACGCCGGCCACGGATACGGACGAAACCGTGCAGATCGTGGACTTCTCCGGCCTGACCGAGCCCGGCCGATACCGGGTCGAAATCGCGGGCGTCGGCGCATCGGACACGTTTGTCATCGGCGATGATGTCTGGAACGTCCCGTTCGAAGTCGTTTCCCGGGCGATGTACCTTTGGCGCTGCGGCACCGCGGTGGAGACGACCTGGAATGGCGTCACCTACCGCCAGGAGCCGTGCCACACCGAGGATGCCTGGCTCGATCACGTCGGAGGCGGACATCAACAGCGCCGGGCTACCGGCGGCTGGCATGACGCCGGCGACTACAACAAATACGTCGTCAACGCCGGCGTGAGCGTGGGCATGATGCTCAAGGCCTGGGAGCACTTCGGCACCGCACTCGAAAAAATCAGCGCCGGCATTCCCGAGAGCAACGACGGCGTGCCCGACATCCTCAACGAGATCCGCTGGGAGGCCGAATGGCTCCTGACGATGCAGATGGAGGACGGCAGGGTGTATCACAAGGTCAGTTCGCTCGATTTCCGGTATTGGGGACCGCCGGCGAAGGACCACGACCCGCGCTACTTTTCTCCGTGGGGCACCGCGGCGACGGCCGATTTCACGGCCATGCTCGCCGGCACCGCCCGCGCGTGGCGCCCCTACGACGCGGCGTTCGCCGACCGCTGTCTGGCGGCGGCGCGCAAGAGCTGGGCTCTGCTGTTGAAGACGCCCGGGCAGGTGAAGCCGGACCTCTCCGCATTCAAGACCGGCGGCTATCAGGCCGACGACGGCTCGCACCGTCTCTGGGCCGCGGCGGAGCTGTGGGAAACGACGGGAGACGCCGCCTGCCTCGCCTATTTCGAAAAACACGCGAGCAGCTTCGCCGTCGCCTTCATGGGGCCCGGCTGGGGCACCGTCCAGGACCTCGGTTTCGCCACCTATCTCCGGGCAAGCCGTTCCGGGGAGCGCAATCCGAAGGTGGTCGCGAAGATCGCGGCGGACTGGCTTGGGGTGGCGGACAAGGCCGTGCAGGCGTGCCGTGAAAGCGGATACGCCCGCCCCTACGGCACCGACAAGACCTCGTGGTGGTGGGGCTGCAACGGCGCCGTCGCCAGCCAGACGCTGATTCTGCACGTGGCCGATCTGCTCAAGCCCGACCCCGCCTACGGCGAAACCGCCCAGCAGTCGCTGGCGTTCCTCTTCGGGCGAAACTTCAACGCACGCTCCTACGTGACAGGCCTCGGTGCGCGTCCGCCAATTCACCCGCACGACCGCCGCGGCGAACCCGCGTGGCCCGGCTATCTGGTCGGCGGCGGCTGGCCCGACGGGCGAAGCTGGGAGGACAAGCTGGCCAATTACCGCGTGAACGAGATCGCGATCAACTGGAACACCGCCCTGATCTACGCCCTGGCCGGCTTCGTCCACCCGACGCAGAAATAGTCCACCGCGCCTCTCCCCCCTGCTCCGCGCCCGCCGG
Organism: Opitutaceae bacterium EW11; assembly: GCA_003054665.1. Lineage (GTDB taxonomy): Bacteria > Verrucomicrobiota > Verrucomicrobiia > Opitutales > Opitutaceae > EW11. The sequence continues at coordinate 369,373 of QAYY01000010.1, forward strand.
AGCGGGGCCCCTCCCGTGCATCGATCGGACCGTCGAGCTGCGTAGTGCCGGCAGCATTACGGACGGAATCGCGAAACCGCGACCACAGGGTGAGCTCGAGGTGCGAAAGGCCTCCCGGAATCGGGCGCGCGCCACCTGCGGGAGATTCCTGCACCCGGGCTTAGGTATCCCACATTAGTGGGAGTTTGAGCCCCGCGTCTTGACGGAACCCACAGTCCTCTGCCCACTTTGCCGTATGAAGTCCCGGATTACCCCTGTCTGCCTCCTTTTGCTCAGCGTCATCGCGGTTTTCGCGCAATCCACCCCCGAAGCCTGGACCGGCAACGCCCGGTGGGACGTGAGAATCAACGACCTCCTCGGGAAGATGACCCTCGAGGAAAAAGTGGGGCAGCTGGTGCAGCTTTCGTCCCAGGACTTCGTCACCGGCCCCGCAACGTCGTCCGATGTCATGGCCGAGATCCGGGCCAGCCACGCCGGCAGCATGCTCAACGTCACCGGCGCCGCCTACAGCCGGAAGCTTCAGACGGTCGCCGTGAAGGAGACGCGCCTCGGCGTCCCGATGATCTTCGGCTACGACGTGATTCACGGCTTCCGGACGGTTTTCCCGATTCCCCTGGGCCAAGCAGCCTCGTTCGACATGCAGGCGATCGAGGCTTCGGAACGCATCTCCGCGAACGAAGCGACCTCCGCGGGCATTCACTGGACGTTCTCGCCGATGGTCGACATCGCGCGCGACCCGCGCTGGGGGCGCATGGCGGAAGGCTCGGGTGAAGACACCTACCTGGGAATCCAGATCGCGAAGGCGCGCATTCACGGTTTCCAGGGCGACGACCTGTCGAAGAACGACACGATGCTCGCCTGCGCGAAACATTTTGCCGCCTACGGCGCGGCGCAGGCCGGGCGCGATTATTTTACCACCGAAGTCTCCGAACGCACGATGCGCGAGGACTACCTTCCGCCCTTCCGCGCCTGCGTCGACGCAGGTGTCGGCTCCTTCATGGCCGCCTTTAACGACCTGAACGGACTCCCCGCCTCCGCCAATCCCTGGCTGCTCAAAACGATCCTGCGCCAGGAATGGGGCTTCCGCGGTTTTGTCGTCTCCGACTGGGGGTCGGTGAACGAACTCAAGTACCACGGCGTCGCCGCCACCGGGAAAGACGCGGCCCGCGTCGCCTTCAACGCCGGCGTCGAAATGGACATGGAGAGCAAGCTCTACTACCCTAACCTCGTCACGCTCGTGAAGGAGGGTCTGGTCAGCGAGGAGAGCATCCGCGTCGCGGTCGGCCGCGTGCTCGCCGCCAAAGCCAAGCTCGGCCTGCTGGACGACCCGTTCCGGTACACCGACGAAGCCCGCGAAAAGGCGACCATCTTGTCACCGGACAATCTCGAGGCCGCCCGCGACCTTGCGCGCCGCACCTTTGTCCTCCTCCAGAATCTGAACGGCACTCTGCCGGTGAAAAAAGACGCCAAGATCGCGCTCGTCGGACCGCTGGCGGACGCGGCCAAGGATCAGATCGGTTGCTGGCATGGACGCGGTGATCCGAAAGATTCCGTCACCCTGCGCGCCGCTTTCGCCGCGACGTTCGGCGATCGCCTCGTATATGCGCGCGGCTGCGACGTTCGGTCCGACGACACCTCGGGTTTCGCCGATGCGGTGGCTGCCGCGAAGAAAGCCGACGTCGTGGTCGCCGTTGTCGGAGAGAGCGAAGACATGAGCGGCGAAGGCCATTCCCGCGCGGAACTCGGGTTGCCGGGCCGGCAGGCGCAGCTTCTGGCCGAGCTCCGCAAGACGGGCAAACCGATCGCCGCGCTCGTGATGTGCGGCCGTGCCCTGACCCTTGAATCCGTGCTCCCGCTCGCCGATTCCTGGCTCGTGCTCTGGCATCCGGGAACGATGGCCGGACCGGCGGTGGTGGACGTCGTGACCGGCGCCTACAGCCCTTCCGGGAAACTGCCGGTGACGTTCCCCCGGTCCGTCGGGCAGATTCCGATCTTCTACAATCACAAGAACACCGGCCGTCCTCAGCCTGCCGGCGAGCGTGTGCAATACCGCTCCAACTACATCGATTCGCCGAACTCGCCGCTCTTTCCGTTCGGCTTCGGCCTCAGCTATTCGAAGTTCACCTACGACAACCTGCGCCTGAGCTCGAAAAAGCTCCGCGAGGGCGATGCCGAGATCAAGGTGACCGTCACGCTGAAGAACGCCGGCAACGTCGATGCCGACGAAGTCGCGCAATTCTACGTCCGGGATCTCGTCGGCTCCGTCACGCGACCCGTCCGCGAGCTCAAAGGTTTCCAGAAGCTTCACCTGAAGAAGGGAGAAAAACGCGACGTGACCTTCACGCTCACTCCGGCAGACCTGGCCTTCTGGCGCGCCGACATGACCTACGGCACCGAGCCGGGCCGGTTCGAGGTTTTTGTCGGCGGCGATTCGGACGCTACGCTCAGCGGCAGCTTCGAATTGCTGAAATAGCGCGCCGCCTCCGGCGCGGTCCCGTCTCCAGAAAAGCATGACATCGCCTCCGGCGGGGCCGCAGGCGTAAGCTGCGGCCCCCCGCCTGCTCAAGGGGGGAAGAATCACCCTCGCCTCCTTGCGGAAACGGCCACGATGGCAAACGTGCGGCACACTCACCTATGTCTCACTCGCCCTCTCTTCGGACCCTTTTCGCCTTGCTCCTCGTCGCCGCAGCTCCGCTCGCCCATGCGGCCGAGGGGCACAACCACGCGAAACACTCTCCCAACGCCGAACACAGTTCGGATGCGGGGACGGAGCTGGGCGACCGCATGGACGAGATGGGCGACGCCTTCAAAGCGCTGCGGCGTCAGATCGAGGACGCTTCGAAAAACCCGTCGTCCCTCGAGCAGGTTGCGATCCTCAAGAAGAACGCCACTGCTGCGCTCAATCTCGTGCCTGCAAAAGCCGCCGACCTTCCCGAGGCAGATCGGCCGAAGTTTGTTTCCGGCTACAAGACCGAGATGAAAAAGCTGCTGGGTCACCTCGACGAACTCGAAGCAGCCTTGAAGGCGGGCGACAATGCCCAGGCCGCAAAGACGCTTCGAGCCATCGGCGCCGAGCAGAAAGACGCCCACCGGGAATACCGGAAACCGCAGGACTGAGAGAGCCGGCAGTCCATCTCGTCGCTGCCGGAATCCGCGGCTCGACTACGCCAACGAGGACGTTTTCCGGAAGAAACAAACCGTCGGTTGCCGCGCGCCTTTGCCGAGGCGTTTCACGCTCGTCCAACCCTCCGGCGCGAGGGTGATCTCGCCGGGCATCTCGAAAACGATCACCGGGTTCAGCTTCGGCGCGAGCATCTCGCTCAGCCGCGCGAAGAGCTTCGGCGCGATTCCCTCGATCAGATCGTACGGCGGATCGACAAACACGAGGTCAGGCACCTCCGCGCCCGATGGCAGAGCCCAGTCGAGCACGTCCGATTGCGCGACGGTCAGATTCACTTCCGCGCGGCGCAGGCTTTTGCAGACGGCCCCGATGTTCTGCTTCACGCACGCGGCGGTCCGGGCGTTTTTCTCGACGAACCAGCCGCCCGCGGCGCCTCGGCTGAGAGCCTCCAGCCCGTACGCGCCGCTGCCGGCAAAGAAATCGAGAAACCAAGCTCCCGGAACCCGCGCGGCGATGCTCGAAAAAACCGCCTGGCGCATCCCGTCCGTCGCAGGGCGGACCGCATCGCCTTTCGGCACAACCAAGGTGATGCCGCGCGCGTCGCCTCCACTTATGCGCATGGGAAAACGCCTCCCCGCGCCCAAGTGACTCCGTCCGTCCGGAACGCCGATGTCTCTCGCTGCGCAGAGACGGCGCTCGCTTCCGGACCGAAGGCGGCGACCCGACGAGCTGCGGGAGCGTTCCAGCACGCGGATTCTACCGCGGGCAGCGGCACGTTCGGGAGCATTTCGGAAGCGCGGTTCACGTTTCTCAGCACGGTCCGAGAGCGAAATCTTGGCAAGCCCACGGATCGCCTTCGGTCTTGCACCGCAGATGGCTTTGGCGGATTCCAGCTTCGGCCAGACCTCCGAAATCCGCATCCATGCCCGAAACCCATCGTCAGACGTATCCGCTTTCCGATCACTACGACGGACGCGTCTTCTTCAATCCGGGCGATTTCCAGCTTCCGCGGTTCAGCGACATTCTCCGCTGGCAATTGAATCGGCAGGCGGCCCGCTGGCCCCGAGAGGTTCCCTTCCGCCCGCAGCCCCTTCCTCCCGCGCCCGCAGGCGGGGCGATCTCGGCGACCTGGATCAATCACGCGTCGTTTCTGCTTCGCACGGAGCAGCACAATATCCTGATCGACCCGGTATTCAGCCTCTGCTGCGGACCGTTCGGGAGGTTTGGACCGCGGCGCGTGCATCCGCCTGGCATCGCTCTGGAATCGCTCCCGCCCATTCACGCAGTCTTCGTCAGTCACGATCACTACGATCACTGCGACCTCCCGGCGCTGCGGCAGATCGTGCGGGCGCACCGGCCCCTCGCGGTGACTCCGCTCGGCAACGGCGCTCTCCTCCGCCGCGCGGGTTTCCGCTCGATCGTGGAACTCGATTGGTGGCAGCAGCGGGCGGTTTTCCCCGAACTCCTCGTGTCGGTGGTGCCGTCTCAACATTGGAGCAATCGGCTTTCGGGCCGGCGCTGCGGGCGCCTCTGGGGCGGGTTCTACATCCAGAACCCCGGAGGCCGCCGGGTCCATTTCGTCGGCGACACGGGCTATCATCCCAAGCTTTTCCGACAGATTCGCGACCGCATGGGCGCATCGGACCTCGCGATGGTGCCGATCGGAGCCTACGAGCCCCGCTGGTTCATGAAGTCCCAGCACTGCAACCCCGAAGAAGCCGTCCGGATTCATCGAGAACTCGGTGCAGCCGTCAGCGTGGGCATGCACTGGGGCACGTTTCAACTTACCGACGAGGCCCGTGACGAACCGCCCGCAGCACTTCGCCGCGCGCTCTCCGATGCGGGCGAACCACAAGAGTCCATCAGGATCCTGGAACCCGGCAGTACCCTGGTCGTCTGACTTCGACCTGACTGTCCCGGCTCGCCGCTGCGCCGGAGTACACGAGCCGCACACGTGCCCAGCCGTTACCATTTCGCCATTGCTACGACCGGTCGTGGCCGTTTAGTTAGGCGCCTAACGATCATCGCTCCGGGCCGGTTGCCGACTTCTCCGACCTGCGCGATGATCTTGGGCCTGACCACTTTGCTCACTGCAGACTATGCGCGCGCATCCGCTAATCCTCCTGACGGGGCTGACGGCCCTTAGTACCGTCGCGTCCGCCGGCGAAGAGCGGAACAACTGGCCTGTAGAGGTCGAGCAGCCGAGCGCATTGCCGCCTGCGCGGCAGGAAACGACCCGCTCGGGCCTTGGCCCCTTCCTTTTCAGCCAGCCGGTTTCGACGAACCAGTTCTCAGGCGCAGTCCGGGCCCGCGGCTTTCGGCCGCTCTTTCTGGAAGCCGTGGATTCGCAGGGCGAGGCGGTCGAAACCGATTTTCTGTATCCGCTGTTCACCTATCGGCGGGCTCCAGACGGCTACCGCTGGAGCCTCTTTTCGCTCGTCAACCACTACTCGACCCAGAGCGCTCCGCAGGCGGCGCCAAACCAGGGTTTCGACCTGTGGCCGTTCTATTTCTCGCGCGACACCGGAAACCCCGAGACTTCCTACCACGCCGTCCTGCCGATCGCCGGCACGGTTAGGAACCGATTCGGGCAGGACAAGCTGAGCTGGATCGGATTTCCGCTCTACGCCCGTTGGGAGAAAAACAATGTCACCACGACGACCGCTCCCTGGCCGTTCATCAAGGTGCTGCAGGGCGAGGGTAACGAGGGCTTCGAACTCTGGCCCCTCTTCGGGCAGCGGGAAAAAGCGAACACCTACCGCGAGCAGTTTTATCTCTGGCCGCTGATCTTCAAAAAAGAGACGCACCTCTGGGAGTCGCAGCCCGACGTGAAGCAGGGCTTTCTGCCGTTCTACGCCAGTTCGCGGGACGGCGAATCGCGCAGCGAAACGTACCTCTGGCCGTTCTTCGGCTACAGCGATCGGACGGCGCCGTATCGGTATCACCAGACCAATTACTTCTGGCCGCTCCTCGTCCAGGGACGCGGCGACCAACGCTACGTGAACCGCTGGGGGCCGTTCTACACGCACTCCGTCATCAAGGGCGTGGACAAGACGTGGGTCGCCTGGCCGTTCTGGCGGCAGCAATCCTGGACCGATGGCGCACTCACCCACAACAAGCGCCAGTTCTTCTTTTTCCTCTACAACGACACGGAGCAGCGCAGCGCCTCGAATCCCGCCCTGCCCGTCGCGCGGAAGACGCACTACTGGCCCGTGGCGAGCGTTTGGGACAACGGAGCCGGCCGCCGGCAGGTGCAGGCGCTCAGCCCGCTGGAGATATTCTTCCCCAACAACGACAACGTCCGGCTTCTCTACAGCCCGTTCTTCGCCGTCTACCGGTACAACCGCGTCGGGCCGGAGGAAGTCCAGCAGTCGTTTCTCTGGAACCTGGTGAGCTACCGCCGGCAACCGGATAGCTCGGAATTCCATCTCGGCCCGCTCTTCAGCAAGGAGCGCAACCCGGAAGAGAAGCGATACGCCGTCGGCAACGGCGTGATCGCGCTCGAAAAGAACGCCGGCGCCGGTCGCTGGCATTTCTCGTTCTTCGATTTCAAACGCCGCACGGCAAATCGCCCGGCTGGCGCCACCACACCATGAAACAGCTCAACGCCATCTTCGAAGGTCTCGGCAGCGCGATCCTGCTCACGACTCGCGCCTTCGCCACCCTTCCGTCCGCTCCGCGCATCATCAAGCGCGTGGTGGAGCAGGTGTTCTACGGCGGCTACGGGTCGCTTCCGATCATCTCGATCCTCAGCTTCTTCATCGGCGCAGTGCTCGCGCTCCAGTCCGGCATCAGTCTGCAGAATTTCGGCGCCAAACAGCTGATCGGCACGCTCGTCGGCGAGTCCCTGGTTCGCGAACTCGGCCCGGTGATGGTCGCCATCCTCCTCGCGGGCCGCGTCGGCTCCGCCACGACCGCCGAACTCGCCTCGATGAAGGTGTATCAGGAAGTGGATGCGCTGGTGACGATGAACATCCCGCCGGAACGTTTCCTCGTCCTCCCGCGGCTGCTCGCCGTGCTGCTCTACATGCCGGTTCTCACGATCATCGCGATCGTGATCGGCTGGCTCGGCGGCGCGGTGATCTGCAACTACGTCACCTTCATCGGCGTCGAACCCGCCCAATATTTCCAGAGCATGAAGCAATTTCTCACCACCCACAAAATGGTGGATGGGCTGGTGAAGTCCGAAATCTTCGGCTTCTGCGTGATCTTGATCGCTTGCAACACGGGCCTGCGCACCCGGGGCGGACCGCGCGAAATCGGCCACGCCGTCACGCGCGCCGTCGTCTTCGCCCTGATCACGATCCTGGTCCTCGATTACTTCATCACGAAAGCCCAAGCCTGATGAAAAAAACCATCATCCAAGAGCGCAGCGGAGGCGACCGGAAGCCCGTCGGCGTCGAGGTCATCGGCTTGTCGAAGTCGTTCGGCAGCCAATCCGTGCTGCGCGAAATCAATCTGTCGATCCATCCCGGCGAAATCTTCGTCATCATGGGCCCCAGCGGCTCGGGCAAGAGCGTGCTGTTGCGCCAGATGGCCGGGCTCGATCTTCCGAGCGCCGGCTCGATCCAGATCGACGGCCACGACCCGGCGAATCCCGACACCCGCGACCGTTTCGCCCTCGCCCTCGTTTTCCAGGCCGGCGCCCTCTTCAACTCGCTCTCCGTCTACGACAACCTCGCCCTGTATCCGCTGGAGCACCGCCTCTGCCCGAAAAACGAAATTCGGGAACGCGTCCTGCGAGCGCTGAAAATCCTCTCGCTGGAGAACGCCGCGAAGAAGTTTCCCTCCGAGCTCTCCGGCGGCATGAAGAAACGCGTCGCCATCGCCCGGGCACTCGTGATGGAGCCGCAGCTGCTGCTGTACGACGAACCGACGTCCGAGCTCGATCCTGTCATGTCCGCGACGATCACCGAGATCATCGCGACGCTGAAAAACGAATTCAAGGTGACGAGCGTCGTCGTTTCCCACGACCGCGATCTCGCGCTCACGATCGCCGACCGCGTCGCCATCCTGATGCGCGGCAAACTGCTCTTCGTCGGCACGCCCGCCGAACTTCGCAAGGCGACCGATCCCGCGATCACCGACTTTCTGAATCCACAAATCGATTTGAAGAAACCGCGCTATTTACAACTGGAGGCATCATGAACCACAGCCAAATGACGGCCCGCGTGGGCCTGTTTTTCATCATCGGACTCGCCCTGATTTGGGTGACGTTCGAAGCGCTTCACAACGGGCGCTTCGAGAAGCGGAAGGGCTACACCGTGGTCGCTCCGTTCTCCACGCTCAAGGAGCTGAAGCCGGGCGATGACGTCCGCCTGGCCGGCGTGAAGGTGGGTTCCGTCGAGACCACCCGTCTCGCCGAGGGCCGAGCCGAAGCCGTGCTTCTCATCAACCAAGGCATCAAGATCCCGCTCGACTCCACCGGCGTGATCTCGATGGCGGGCCTGATCGGCACCAACTACGTCTCCTTCGACATCGGCCACCCCTCCGCCGGCACGGTGCCGGAAGGCGGCACGGTGCGGACCAAGGACGCCGCTGACCTGAACACGATCATGTCCGACCTCGGCAGCCTCGGGAAAGACTTCAAGAACGCCCTCGGCCAGATCGGGGGCGCGCTGGGCAACGGCCCGGACGGCCAGCCCGGCCTGTTCCAGAAGCTCGACCGCCTCGTCTCCGAGAACAGCGGCAAGATCTCCACGACGCTCGGCAACCTCGAGGACATCACGACCAAGATCAAATCCGGCGAGGGCACGATCGGAAAGCTGGTGAACGATCCGTCCGCCTACAACGAGCTCAACGCCACGCTCGCCGAGATCCGCGGCGCCGCCACGGAAGCGAAAACCTTCGTCGCGAACGCCCAGGGCATCGTCGATCAGGTGAAGAGCGGCAAGGGCACGATCGGAGCGCTGGTTTACGACGAGGAAGCCGGCAACAACATCAAGATCGTCTCGAAAAACCTCCGCGATCTCTCCGAGAAGCTGAACAACCCGAATAGCAGCTTCGGGCAGTTGATCACGAGCGACAGCCTCGTGCGCGACGCCCAATCGACCCTCCGCAAAGTCGACCGCGCGGTCGACGGCATGTCCGACCAGGGTCCGATCACCGCCGTCGGCGTCGTCGCCAACGCGTTGTTCTGATCTCGAAGCGCGCGACGTCGCTCGCGCAGGATGCCTCTTCGAAAGGCGCGCCAACCGGCGCGCCTTTCGCGTTTCTCGGGGTGAAAAAGCGAAGCGGCCCGGTTGGGGAGCGGCCCGGACATCCGCTTGCGCTCTCGACGGGCAAAAAAAAGAGCCGGGCTTTCGAGAGCCCGGCTCGGGGAAAGATCTCGCTTATTCCGCCGGTGTCTCCGGCTCGTTGTCCGCAGGAGCCGAAGAATCCGACTTCGGCTTGCGCGGACCCCGTGAGCGGGGACGGCGCGGCGCCCTGGCGGGCTTCACGTTGAGGGTGAGGCTGCCGTTCTCGGCGTCCTTGGTCAGCCAATACGCCTCGCCTGCGTGGTCGAAGTAGGCCGGCTTTTCGTCGGCTTCGGCCGGAACGGAAAGGCCCGCGGCCTTCAAGCCGTTCAGAAGCTCGTCTTCCGATTTCCCAGTCTCGCTGGCAAGCGAGCCGAGCGGGGCCGAAGCTCCGCCGCCGCGCTTGTTCGGCTTCAAGAGGCCGCGAACGGCCGCAAGTGCGGGATCCGTCGGAGCCGCCGCACTCGCGGACGCTCCGGACTTCGACTCCTCGCCGCTCGTAAGCTCGTCCTTGCCCTCGTCGGTTTCTTTCTCGCCTACCGGGGTCGCGGAAGCGGCGGGCACGGCCGCGCTGCCCTCGGAAGCCTGGGCCGGCTCGGCGCCGGGCTGCTTGGGCTCCACGGGTTCGACCGGTCGAGCCGACAGCTCGGCTCCGGATTCGCCGCTGCCGACGACAGGCTCAGCTTGGCCTGCCTGAACGGGGGCGCCTGCGGTCTCCGCCGGAGCTGCGCCGGCCGCGGCAGCCTCTGCGGACTTTTCCGCGGGGGCGCCTTCGGACCTCTGGCCTTCGCGCTTTTCGCGGCCGTTGATCCAGATACCGCCACGGCTGTCCTTGTTCATCCAATACACGCCGTTGCCAATCTCCACATTGACCGGCTTGTCGTTTTGGTTCGCCGGCGGAACCAGCCCCAGCGTCGCCAGGGCGGCGGAAAGATCGGCTTCCGAATGCCGGAGCGCACGGGCGAGATAACCGACGCTGCCGGAATAGCCCGGGCCGCGCCGATTGCGGCGCATCATCGGACGGATCTTCTCGAGCAGCTCGGTTCCCTGCGGAAGGGGAGCGGCGGGAGCGCGCTGGGCCTCGGCCTCCTCGGCGGAAGAGGGGGCATCGGGCTGATCCGCAACTGCCGGGCCCCCCTCGCGAGCAGCCGCCGCCGCAGCCTTTGCGGCTTCCTTGGCGGCGTGACGTTCGGCCTGCTCCTGACGGCGTTTTTCGATTTCAGCCTTCTCCGCCTGACGTTCGGCAACCAGTTCGGCGGCCGCCGGATCGTCCGAAGAAAGCTTCTTGGCCTGAGCGGTGCGGAAGACCGGGCGCGGCTTTTCGCGCGTGTTGATGAAGAGCTGGCCGCGGTTGTTGCGGTTTACCCAATACAGATCGCCCTCGAACTCGAAATACTCGGGATCCGCTTCCTCCGATTCGGGAATCGTGAACCCGCACTCCTTGAGGGCTCCCACCAAGTCGGCCTCGCGCTGCTCCCAGCGCTTCGCCAGGTAGTCGACCGCGACGGACATGCCCGGGCCCTTCTGATTGCGACGCAGGTGCGGCTTGAGCGCCTCGAAGAAGGTCGGCAACGCGTCTTCTTCCTCCTCCCAGGAGTCCCAATCGTCTTCCCCCTCCTCCGCGTCCGGATCCAGGTCATGTTCCGTGTTCCGCATCGGCCGCAGCGATTCCTCCCGGCTCGGTTCGACGGGTTTGCCCTCGATCTGTGAAACGAGCGATTCGGGTTCGGCTTTGGCCGGCGCCGGAGCGGCGGCGGCAGGTTTGGTCACCACCGGGGCGGCTTCTACCGGCGGTTTGGCGGGCGACGAAACCACCACCTCCGGAGGCGGCGTCCAATCGCGAGTCGTCGAACGTCGCGCCAGGCCATGGAAGGCCAGCGGATTGTTCGGAAGGGTCTGAAAATGGATGATCTCCCACTCGTCTTTCCCGAGCGCGTTGAGATGAGCCTCGAGCAGCGACGGGGACGCAAAACCATGCGGGCCGCTCGTGATCACTTTGTATTCCCAAAGAGCCATAAATGAAGTGTTGGGGGTAGACGTAAGGCATTCCAAATGCGGTGCCGCTTGCCCAGCCAAATCTAGCCGTAGGCGCGTCTTACCGTCCGTCGGTTAGGCGCAAAGGGGATGCGTATATCGATGCGCATGCATCGTGCCCGGAACGTCTTGAAGCGGCGACGGCCGGGCATCGCTCCAGTCTTTCCGTAACGATTGACCAGCCCGGCGGCGGGAAAACCCGTCGATCCACTTGCCGGGAGACGGTCCGCAGCGACGTTCCCGGCCATGTCACGCCCGCTCTTCTGCTCCTTTCTGGCCGCCCCGCTGGTAACTCTGGCCGCGTCGGCCGCCCTCCCGAAGCCCGACACCGACAACGGCGGCATCACCCTCCCGCCGGGATTTCACGCCGTGGTTGTCGCCGACAACCTGGGGCCCCTCCGGCACCTGACGGTCGCCCCCAACGGCGACGTCTACGCCAAGAGCCGGGAGTCCGGGCTGATCGCCCTTCGCGACTCCGACGGCGACGGCCGCGCCGATATCGTCAAACGCTTCGGAAGCGGCTCGGGCACCGGCGCGGTGCTCCACGATGGCTGGCTGTATTATTCCACCAACAGCAGAGTCTACCGGTACCGCCTCACGCCCGGTGAACTCGTGCCTTCCGGCGAACCGGAATTGATCGTGAAAGACCTGCCCGACGAGGGGCAGCACAATGCCAAGTCCTTCACGTTTGGCACCGACGGCGCGCTCTACGTCGAGGTGGGATCGCCCTCCAACGCATTCGGAACTCCCGACCGCGCCCCGGGAGCCAAAGGCGGCGACCCGACCGAATTCCTAAAAACCCACGGCGGCATCTGGCGTTTCGATCCGGACAAAGCCGGCCAGACCCAGTCGGACGGACTTCACTACACGACCGGGCAGCGCCACATCGTCGCGCTCACCTGGAATCCGATCGCCAACGCCCTTTTCGGCGTCCAGCACGGCCGCGACCAGCTGCACACCGTGGCGCCGCAATACTTCGACGACGAGGCCAGCGCCGAGTTGCCCGCGGAAGAAATGCACGTTCTGCGCCAGGGCTCCAATCTCGGTTGGCCGTTCACCTATTACGACCCCATGCGGAAACAGCGCATGGTCGCCCCCGAGTACGGAGGCGACGGCAAGAAGGCCGCGGAGGCGGGCAAATACCCGGAACCTCTGGTGGCGTTCCCGGCGCACTGGGCCCCGCTCGATATCGTCTTCTACACCGCCAAACAGTATCCGGAAAAGTATCACGGCGGGGCGTTCGTGACGTTCCAGGGCTCCTGGAACCGCGCGCCCAAACCCCAGAAGGGTTACAACGTCGCGTTCGTTCCCTGCGACGAACACGGGATGCCGCGCGGCACCTATGAAATCTTCGCCGACGGTTTCGCCGGGATGAAAGAAATCCCCAGCCCCGGCGACGCGCGTTTCCGCCCCTGCGGCATCGCTCTCGGGCCCGACGGATCGCTCTACGTCAGCGACGCCCAAAAAGGCAGGCTCTGGCGTATTTTCTACACCGGCGACTAGCGCGGCGGCAGAGCGGGAGAACGCTTCCGCGCGAGGTAGCCAGTTCGAGCGATCACTCCACGGCCCGCAGGGTGATCGCTCTCCACGGAGAGCTCTCCGTGTGCTGTAACCTTTTCTCCGCCGCCCGGTATTAGCCGGTATCCATGTTCCCCCATCTGCGGTTTGGGTTGCGACAGCTCGCAAAGTCGCCGGGCTTCGCTTGCGTCGCCGTTCTCTCTCTTGCGCTCGGGATCGGCGCCAATACGGCCGTGTTCTCCGTGATGAACGCCGTCTTGCTCGCGCAACTACCCGTGAAGGAGCCGGAGCGGCTCGCGATTTTCAACTGGATCGCCGAGGAGAATGTTTTCCCGCTCTCGAGCAGCGGTTGGCAGACAACCGAGCCGGGCTCAAAAAAGCTCACGAGCACCTCGTTTTCGGTGCCGACCTTCGAGGCGTTCCGAGCCAATGCGTCGCAGTTCTCGGAGATCTTCGGTTTTTCGCCCACAGGAGAACTCAACGTGAACGTCGACGGTGCGGCCGAGACGGCGTTCGGTCAGGTCGCCTCGGGAAATTACCACACCGGCCTCGGCGTCGCCGCCGCGATCGGCCGGCTCTTTTCGCCCGAAGACGACAGAGCCGGCGCCGAACCGGTCGCAGTGATTTCCCACCGCTACTGGCAGCGGCGTTTCGGCGGAGCGGCCGACGCGATCGGCAAGACGATCACGATCAACGGCGCGCCAATAACGGTGATCGGCGTGACCGCTCCGGCGTTCACGGGGACGTTGCAGGTAGGCGAAGTCGCCGACGTCACCCTGCCTCTCTCGCTCGAACCGCGCGTCGTGCGACGCTTCGGCAGTCACACCGCGGGCAACTGGTGGTTGCGCATCATGGGCCGGCTGAAACCCGGCGTCTCGCTCGAGCAGGCCCGCTCCAGCCTCGCTGGCGTCTTCCAGGAAACCGCGCGCAACAATGTGCGCGTCCATGCGCTGCCCGGCGCTCCCGCCGTCGATCCCGCACACGTGCCCCTGCCCTTGCTTCGCACCGAGCCCGGAGGCCGCGGACTGTACGAAGCCCGGCGCAGCTATGAGAAATCGCTGCAGCTGCTCATCGGCGTGGTCGGGCTCGTGCTTCTCGTCGCGTGCGCCAACGTCGCCAACCTTCTGCTCACGCGCGGCGCGGCCCGCAGGCGCGAGATCGCCGTCCGACTCGCCCTCGGCGCAAGCCGGGCTCGTCTCGTCGCGCAACTGCTCACGGAAAACGCCCTGCTCGCCGCGTTCGGCGCCCTGGGCGGGCTCGTTTTCGCGCTCTGGGGCGCACGGGCACTGGTTGCTCTGCAGCCTTTCGGCGCAAGGACGCTGGAACTCGATTTGTCCCTCGATTGGCGGGTGCTCGGCTTCGCATCGCTCATGGCGCTTGCGAGCGCCCTCGTGTTCGGCCTCGCCCCCGCGCTGCGCGCCACGCGGCTAAACCTGACCGGCGAATTCCAGGGCGGCGTCCGATCGCTCGGAGCCGGCTCCAAATCGACTCTCGCGAAGTCTCTGATGGTCGTGCAGGTGGCGCTGTCTCTGGTCCTGCTCGTGGGCGCCGGACTGTTCCTTCGCACGCTGCGCAACCTCCAAAACGTCGACGTCGGTTTCAACCGCGAGCAGCTGCTGTTGTTCACCATCGCCGGCACGGCCAACGGCGCCGCCGGGCCCCAGGCGACTGCAACCTACGATCGGATGCTCGAGCGCATATCGGCGCTTCCCGGGGTCCGCCGCGCGAGCTACGCGCGGGTGGCGCCGCTCAGCCACAACAACTGGAATACGGGCGTTTACGTGCCGGGTTATTCCCCGTCGACCATCGCCGACAGCAATTCGCGGATGAACGGCGTCGATCCGGGTTATTTCTCCACGATGGAGCTGCCGCTCCTGCGCGGTCGCGCGTTCGATCCGCGGGACGGCGCGACGGCGCCCAGGGTCGCGATCGTGAATCAAGCTTTCGCGAGGAAGTTTTTCGGAACGGAGGACGTCGTCGGGCGCCGCATCGGCACGCGGCGCGACCAGACGACGGAGCCGAAGATAGAGATCGTGGGCCTGGTGCGCGACAGCGGGTATTCGGAAATCCGAGACGCCGTTCCCCCCGTCACGTTTTTCCCGTACAGCCAGCTCGGCGAGAACAACCGCCTCGAAGCGAATTTCGTGGTGCGCTTCGCCGGCAGCGAGGGCGCCGTCGTCTCCGCCATCCGCGCGGCGGCGCGCGAGGTGGACGCCAACCTGCCCGTCGACAACGTCCGCACGCAGCAGCAACAAATCGACCGGCTCTTCACGCAGGAGCGATTGTTCGCGAATCTGTGCAGCGTTTTCGGCGGCCTCGCGCTCCTGCTCTCCGCCGTAGGGCTCTACGGGCTGATGTCCTATCACGTGCTGCGCCGCACGAGCGAGATCGGCCTGCGCATGGCGCTGGGCGCACTGCCGGCGAACGTCCTCGGAATGATCCTCCGCGAATCGCTCGTCCTGGTCGCCCTCGGCGTCGCCGTCGGGTCGGTCTCCGCCCTCGGAGCAACCCGCTGGATCGCGAGCCTCCTGTTCGGTCTTTCGCCGCTCGATCCCGTCACCTACGGCTGCGTCGCGGCGTTGTTGCTCACCATCGCAACGGTCGCGTGCCTGCTCCCGGCCCGGCGCGCCGCGAAGATCGATCCGATGACGGCGCTGCGCACGGAGTGACCCGAAAGCACGCGATCCGCGGGACCGCGCCCCGCCGCGCCGGATGGCCGCAATGCCGATACCCGGACACATTTCGAACTTCCAAATTCGAACGTCTCCGCTGGCATTCTGCGGTGACGGTCCGCATCGGTGCGGTTCCGTCGCCCATCCACACCGTGTCCCGCCGTCTCGATCAATGGCTCGCCAACCTCGGCTACTGTTCCCGCCGGGAGGCCCGCGACTGGATCGACGCGGGGCGGCTCACCGTCGGGGGAAAACCCGCCGACGATCCGGGCGCAAAGGCTCAAGCTGTCGCGGTGCGCGTCGATGGCGAGCCGCTCGACCATCCGGAGGGACTTCTTCTGCTCCTCCACAAGCCGCTCGGGCTCGTCTGTTCGCACGACGAACGCGAAGGGGCCAACGTCTACGGTCTCCTGCCGGAGCGCTGGCGGCAGCGAAACCCGGTGGTCACCAGCGTGGGCCGGCTGGACAAGGATACGAGCGGGCTGCTTCTCCTCACCGATCAAACGGCGCTCGTGCACCGGCTCACCTCGCCCAAACACAAAGTCCCGAAACGGTACGTCGCCACGGTGGATCGCGAGCTTTCCGAGGGCTTGATCCCGCTCTTCGCATCCGGCGCGCTCGTGCTCGAAGGCGAAAAGGATCCGTGCCTGCCCGCGGAACTCCGTATGCTGAATTCCACCACGGCCGAACTCGTCCTGACGGAGGGCCGCTATCACCAGGTGCGCCGGATGTTCGCAAGCCAGGGCTACGACGTGCGCACCCTCCATCGTTCCCATTTCGGCGACTTGGACCTCGGCGAGCTGGCTCCGGGGCGCTGGCGCGAGCTTCCATTGGACGCCTTCGGCAACCTGGGGTGAACGGCGTCGCCGTTGCCCTTGCACTCGGCCAGCTCGCAGGCAACCGTCGGCGTCGCATGTACGAGTTCCCTCTCACCGGCGCACAAAAAACCTACCTTCGCGGGTTGGGCCAACGTCTGGAGCCTGCGCTCAAGGTGGGCAAGTCGGGCCTCACGCCCGAGTTTTTCAAGGAGCTGCAGCGCGTGCTCAACCGAGACGAACTGGTGAAGTTGCGCTTCCTCGGAGCGGATCGCGACGAGCGCGCCGAACTCTGCGACGCGATCGCCGACGAGGGCCGCTGCGTTTGCGCGGGAGCCGTGGGGCACACCGCTTTGTTCTACCGCCAGAACCCGGATCCCGAGCGCCGGAAGGTCATACTGCCCGAATAACCGCGGCCGGGGCCGAAGGGAGACTCGGACAGCCCCGTTCGTCCGGGCGGCGAACCGCTTGTTGTGGCGCGCGTGTGTCCGCCGCGCGGATGCCTTTGGATACTGTCCGAATGAATACCACAATCGCCCTTTCTGCGACGCTTGGCTGCGTCCTGGTCTGCCTTTCGCCGGCCGCCTTGGCCGCCGACATGCCGACGCCCGAACAGGAGACGCCGTCGATCGGCCTGCAACTCGGGACGCAACTGTCCGCGTCGGTGGGCAACAAATTCAAGGCGCGGGGCACGGAGTTCCGCGACGTCGACATCGGCGCGGCCGAGTTCTCGGCGGAGCAGACCTTGAAGCTCTCCGACACCGCGGCGTTGCAGGTCGGCTTTGCGCATTCGCTCTACGACGTCCACGTGCGCAAAGGCGGTGTCGTGCCGCTGCCGAAACGGATGCAGTCCCTCAGCGCGCCCTTGACGCTGAACCTCGCGCCAGGAGGCGCCTGGAACTGGACGGTGGTCGCGGCGCCCGGCTTTTCTTTCGCGGGGAATTCGATCCGGTCCGACGGCTTCGGCGTGAGCGCCGGCGCGTTCGGAACCTGCAAGCAAAGCGACACGTTCAGCTACAGCGTCGGCGTCGCCTACGACTCTCTCGCCTCGAGCCGCTACAAGGTGTTCCCCGTGTTCGGCGTCGAGTGGAAGCCGGCCGACCGCTGGTCCGTCGCCCTCGGCATCCCCCGCACCGGCGTGAGTTTCCAGGTCAACCAGCAGCTCGGCCTCTCGCTCGACCTGAGCGGCAACGCCGGCACGTTTTACGTCAAGGACGACCCGCTGCCGAACCGGGCGGACAAACCGGACCTCTCGAAGTCGAAGCTCGAATACGCCGAGGCGCGCATCGGTTTCACCGTTTCGTACCGCGTGAACAAGGTCGTCGCACTCCAGGCCACGGCGGGCCACGTCCTCGTGAGCGAACTCGAGTATCTGAAACGAGACTACAAGTTGAAGTCCAAGGGCGTCAGCCCCTTCCTCGCGCTCGGAGGCAGCTTCTCGTTCTAGACCGACACGCGAGGCAGGCCGGCGCACCCCGGCTTGCCTGGCTCGGCCGGCAAACGCCATACTCCCGCCCGCTTGCGATCGTTCACGCCCATCCCTTACGCCGACGACACGACCCACCCGCTGCGGCGGCGGTGGCTGGGCACGACCTCGTACTGGGTGGCGCAGGCGTGCGGCTGGGGGCTGCTCGGCGTTAGTCTCGCTTTTTCCGCCCTGTACTCGGATCCGCCTTCGAAGAACTTGAAGCTGGACCTGCTGCTCACCGGAGGCGGGTTGGTGGTCGGAACGCTGGTCACCCACCTCGTGCGAATCCTCCTGCTGGTTCTGCGAAGGCGACAGCCGTCGTGGACCACCCTGGTGGGCGTCCTCATACCGATCTCCGTGGCCGCCGCCGTTGCCCTGGTTAATCCGGTGTTCGCCGCCGGCGCCCATTGCGCCACCACGACGGAGGACTTGGAAAAGACCACGGTCGGTTCGTACCTCTCGACCATCTTCCTTTTCGCCCTGCTGATCGGAGTCTGGGTGTCGCTGTATCTCGGATACCAGCACTACAGCCGCGCCCGGCAGGCGGTTATCGAGCAGCTCAAGCTCGATGCGGCGGTGAAAGAGGCCGAACTGCGCGCGCTGCGTTCGCAGATCAACCCGCACTTCCTCTTCAACAGCCTCAACTGCCTCCGGGCCCTCATCCCGCGCGAGCTGAGCCGGCCGCGGGACGCCGTGACGCTTCTGGCGGACCTCCTGCGCGCGAGTCTCACGCTCGGCCAGACGCACCTGATTCCGCTCTCGAAGGAGCTGGAGATGGCGGAAAACTACCTTGCGCTCGAACAGCTCCGCTTCGAATCGCGGCTCCGCATCCATCGCCGGATTTCGGGGCCCTCGGCGGCGCGGCTCGTTCCGCCGTTCCTCGTCCAGACGCTGATCGAGAACGCCATCAAGTTCGGCGTCGCTCAGTTCGACGAGGGCAGCGACGTGGCGCTCACCGCCTCCGTCGACGACGCCCGCAACCTCGTCATCTCCGTCGAAAACGACGGCAGGCTCGACTGCGCGACATCCGGCACGGGCGTGGGCCTCCGCAACGCCCGGGCGCGTCTCGCCCTGCTTTTCGGCCCCGCCGCGACTCTCACGCTGGAACAACGAGGCGATCGCGTCGTCGCCGTCGCCACCATTCCCCCCGAGCCTCTCCCTCTTTCCGCATGAAAGCAGTCATTGTCGACGACGAGCGTCTGGCACGCGAGGAACTGCGCGGCCTTCTGCTGGAGCATCCCGCGATCGAGGTCTGCGGCGAGGCGGGAACGGTCGCTCAGGCGAAGGAGATCATCGCGGAACACAAACCCGACCTGATCTTCCTCGATATCCAGATGCCGGGAAAATCGGGTTTCGACCTGCTCGAGGCGCTTCCGCCGCCGCACCCGTTCGTGATCTTCACCACGGCCTACAACGAATACGCCGTGAAGGCTTTCGAGGCGAACGCGCTCGACTACCTGATGAAGCCGATTCATCCGAGCCGGCTCGCCCTCGCCCTTCAGAAGCTGGCCGACCGTCTGGGCGAGCCCGGCGGCGAACCGGCCCGCGCGCCGCGCTCCGGGGAGGCGCTGGGACCCGACGATCGCGTGTTCGTCCGGGAAGGCGACCGATGCTGGTTCGTGAAGGTGAAGACCATCCGGCTGCTCGAGTCGGAGGGCAACTACACGCGTATTCATTTCGCGGATCAGCGGCCCACGCTCTATCGAACCCTCGGATCGATGGAAGAGCGGCTTCCCGACCGAATTTTCATGCGGGCCAACCGTTCGCAGTTGATCAACCTGGACCACATCGAGTCCGTCGAACCGTGGTTCAGTGGCAGCATCAAGGTGAAGCTGGCGGGTGGGCAGGAGATAGAGTTCTCCCGGCGGCAGGCCCAGGACCTCCGGGAACGCCTCAGCCTCTAGCAGCTCGGGCAAAGCCGCGGTCGACCGCGGAAAACACCGTCGCCGAACGAGCTGGGGAAAACCCGGAAAACGTTGGCAACTTGCTGGTCTGAAACCGTCTGCGCATCACCCCGAAACCAGCCAGGGGCTTGCGCGTCAAATGCCCGCATGAACCGCCTCCCCCACGTTTTCACCCGTTCCGGTGGCCTTGCTCGCGCGGCCGCGTACGCCCTCGTCGGCGGCGCCGGCCTTTTCTTTTCCGGCTGTGTTGTCCACGAAAGCCATCCGTATCCGCGCCGCGTGACGGTCGTGGCGCCGCCCGCGCCCCCGCCGCCGGTGGTGGTACGTGAGGTGCCCGTGCCCGCATCGCCTCCGCCGGTCGTGGTCGCTCCCGCAGGGGGAGGAGTGGTGATCGTCCGGGATGCTCCACCTCCTCCGCCCCGCGAAGTCGTGACCGTCCGTCCGTCCCACCGCCATATTTGGATCAGCGGTCATTGGGTGTATCGCGGTCGTGCATACGTCTGGATTCCCGGCCATTGGGAAATCCCGCCGCACCACCGCGCGGTCTACGTCGGACCGCGCTGGGAGCGCCGCGGCGGCGGGTACGTCTACATCGAGGGCTACTGGCGCTGATTCCGCCCGAGCGGAATCTCGCGTAGGGCTCCAGCCTCTAGACCACGCGATCGGTCATCGCCTCGCCGCGCTCAAACGCGGCGAGATTCTTCAGGAAGTGCTCGACGAGTTTTTCGTCCTGATCGCGCCTTCCGCCGGCGGTGTGCGGCGTGATGTAACAGTTGGGAGCGGTCCAGAGCGGATGTCCGGGAGGAAGCGGCTCGGGATCGGTCACGTCCAGGTACGCCGCGCCCAGCCGCCCCGAGTCGAGCGCCTCGGCCAGGGCCTTCTGATCCACCGTCGTCCCACGGCCCACGTTGTAGAACTTGGCGCCGCGCTTGCACCAGCCGAGGCGGCGCGCATTGACGTAGTTCCTCGTCGATTCGTTGTCGGGCAGGACGTTCACCACATGATCCGCGGCGGCGATGACCGAACTCAGCCGGTCCTCGGGGATCACGTGCACGCCGGTCTCGCTGTAGACCCGCCGACGCACGGCAAAGAGCTTCATGTGAAACGGCGCCAGGAGCTCGGCCAGACGCCGGCCGATGGCTCCGTATCCAAGCATCAATACCGTCTCGCCCGTGAGCAGGCGCGAGTCGTAGCGGCGCTCCGCGTAGTGCCAGGACTGGTCCGTGAGCTGGTCGCGATGCGAGGGAAGCAGCTGGCGCCCGAACGCGAGCATCATGGCCAGCGCGTGCTGGGCGCACGGATCGGCAAAGACGCCGGAAGCGTTGGTAAACGCCGCGCCGCGTCCACGGAGCGCCTCCTTGAACGGCTCGGTGTCGTAGCGCGTGTAGCCCGCGGTCGTGACCTCGATCCACCGCAGCTGGGGAAGCGACATCGCCTGAACGACCTCGGGCTGGCCAAAGGCGACGTCAGCCTGCTGGAGCAAGGGATCGGCCTTGCCCGCGGCCAGCACCGACTCAGAAGCGTCTTTCGAGAAGAGCAGACGATGCTGCTTCGTGCCCTCCGCCAGCGCGCGGGTCGCGGCGTCGTTGAACTTCGTGTTGCACCAGATCGTCAGCATGGCGGAAAGACCGGCTGCGCCGGTCGGTTCGTTTATTCGGCCTCGGTGAATTCGCAGAGCGCGTGAACGCGAAGGCCCGCCTCGCGCAGGCGCTTCGAGCCGCCGAGTTCAGGCAGATCGATGATCGCCGCGACGCCCACGACGTCGCCCTGCAGCATCCGGAAAAGTTTCGTCGCGGCCAGAAGCGTCCCGCCGGTCGCGATCAGATCATCCACAATCAGGATGCGGTCGCCGGGTTTGCAGGCGTCGGCATGGATCTCCACCGCCGCCGTGCCGTATTCAAGGTGGTAGTTCTCGCTCACGGTCTTGAACGGGAGCTTGCCCTTCTTCCGCACGAGGGCGAACGGCTTTCCGAGCTTATAGGCCAGCGCACCGCCCAGGATGAACCCACGGGCGTCGACCGCCGCGATGATGTCGATTTTCGGATACGCCGGATCGTTGGCGAAGGTGTCGATCACCAGCCGGAAGGCTTCCGGATCGTGAAACAGGGTGGTCACGTCGCGGAAGTTGACCCCCACCTTGGGCCAATCGCGCACCGTGCGGATACTCGCTTTGATCAATTCGAGGTCGGACACGAGGGCCGAGCAGACCGGATCGCGTCCGCCAACGCCAACCTGTTTTTCGGCCGGGCAAGGCCCCGTTCGCCGACGCCGGGAGAAGACGCCGCCCATCGGCGCCGCGGGCCGCCTCCGCCCTTGCTTCGTTTCCCGCCGGCTGGCATTTCGGAGGACCCCCACAACTGCGGAGACTCCCAAGCACCATGGAAGCGCTCATCGTCCTGCTTCTGCTCTTTCTTGCGTTCATCCTCTTCGTTTTTCCGATCTGGACCTTCGTCAAACTCAGCAGACACGGGGAGGAGCTGCGGCAGGCGCAGGCCGAGCAGGAGGCGTTGCGCGAAGAATTGCGGAAACTGAAAGCCGGCCTCGCGTCGGCTCCTCCGGCGAAGCCGGAATCCGCGAGCGCGGCAGAACGCCCCGCGCCTGCAGCCACCGCGGCCGTCCCACCGGCACCGGCTATCGTCGCACCCGTTTCGGAACAACGCGCGGTTCCCGCACCGTCGGCCCCGGCCGCGCCGGCGAGCGCCGCCGGCATCAATCAGCCACGCGTCGAAACGCCCACGCTTCCCCCTCTGCCTCCGCCGCTTCCGTCCGAGAGTCCCGTCGCGGTTTCCGCCACGGCGGAGCCCCCGCCGCCTCCCGTCGCCGAGCCGCCCAGTCCTGCGCGGCCGCGGCTCCCGTCGTTCAACTGGGAGCAGTTCATGGGGGTGAAGCTCTTCGCCTGGCTGGGCGGCTTCGCGCTTTTTCTGGGGGCAGTTTTTTTCCTCAAGCTCTCGATCGAGCAGGGATGGATTTCACCCGAACTTCGCGTCGCGATGGGCTTCCTGCTCGGCGTGGGCCTGGTGACGGGCGGCATGGTGCTCTCGCGAAAGAATTTCGCCGTCACCGGTCAGACGTTGTGCGCGACCGGCGTGGTCACGCTCTACGCCATCACCTTTGCCTGCCGCGCGCTCTATCACTTCGGGTTCTTCGGACCTCTGCCGACGTTCGCCCTGATGATCCTGATCACGACGACGGCGTTTTTCATCGCCGTGCGGCTGGATGCCCGCGTCGTCGCGTTGCTGGGCATGCTCGGAGGTTTCCTCACCCCCGTGCTCATCTCCACGGGGCAGGACAATCCGCTCGGCCTTTTCACCTACATCGCCCTGCTCGACATCGGTCTGGTCGCGGTGGCGCTCCATCGCCGCTGGGATTTCCTCGTTCCGCTCGCGGCCATCGGAACGGCGGCGCTCGAAGTCGGCTGGGCGTCGAAATTTCTCACCAGCGAAAAGGCACTGACGGCGATGATCGTCTGCCTGGTGTTCGACGTGCTTTTCCTGGCCGCGTTCGCCGTGGCCCAGCGAAAGGACCGCGACTCGCCGCTCTTCCGCTTCCCCGGCGCCGGCCTGGTGCTCGTGTCGTTCGCCTTCGCGCTCTACCTCGGTCAGGAGACGGCCGCGGGGCTGCAGCCAGGTCGCTGGCTGGGGTTCGTTTTTCTCTCCGATCTCTGCCTGCTCGCCCTCGCCTGGATGGCGCCCCGCGCGGCCAAGCTCCATCTCCTCGCGGGCGCCGCGGTCTTTCTGCTGCTCGGCGTCTGGACGTATTCGCGCCTCAACGCCGATCTGCTCGGCTGGGCGCTGGGAGCCTATCTGCTCTACGCCGTGCTGCACTCGGCGTTTCCGCTCGTGTTGCTGCGACTCCGTCCGGACGCGGACCCAGGCGGCTGGCATCAGGCGTTCGCCCCGCTGGCCATGCTCCTCGTGCTCGGGCCGGTGCTCAACTCGCCCTATGCGAGTTTCGCCGTCTGGCCGGCCATCCTGATCCTGGACCTCCTCGCCATCGTCCTGGCCTGGCTGACGGCTTCGGTCGCCGCGGTCGGAGCGGTGCTTGTCTTCACTCTCATCGCCGCGGCGCAATCGATCTTCCGGCTTCCCCTGGCCTCGAGCGGCAACAGCCTGCTCCTCGTCATCGCGGGTTTCGCCGTCTTGTTCTTCTTCGCCGGCCTCGCGCTGGTGCGCCGCTGGGCTCCGCTGCTCGCGAAAGGGGAAGGACAGGAGCCGCAGTCGGCGCCGAGTGCGCTCGTGCTCCAGCTTCCGGCGATGTCGTCGCTGCTGCCGTTCGTCCTGCTGATCATGGCCAGCGCGCGGCTCGCGTTGACCACGCCCAATTCCGTATTCGGTCTGGCGCTACTGCTCGTCGTGCTCACGCTCGGGCTCGCAAGAATCCTCCGCCAGGGGCTGCTCCCGGTCTGCTCCCTCGCCGGCGTGCTTGCGCTGGTCTACATCTGGAACCTCAACCATTTCTCCGCGGCCGCTCCGGGACTGCCTCTCGCCTGGTATCTCGGCTTCTACGTCATCTTCACCGCGTATCCGTTCGTTTTCTACGCGCAGTTCCGCAGCCAGCGCCTGCCCTGGATCGTCTCGGCGGCGGCGGGGCCGCTCTTCTTTCCCCTCGTGTACGGCGTGATCAAGGCCGGCTGGCCGGGCACGGTGTTGGGCCTGATCCCCGCGGCCTTCGCCCTCCCGTCGCTCGCGTGCCTGATCGCGGTGCTCAAGGCCGACCCGGTCGAGGAGCCGCGCAGGCTCGGCCGTCTGGCCCTCTTCGGAGGCGTCGCGCTGCTCTTCATCACGCTGATCTTCCCGATCCAGTTTGAGCGGCAATGGATCACGATCGCGTGGGCGGTCGAGGGCGTCGCGCTCCTCTGGCTGTTCCACCGAGTCCCGCATCGCGGCCTTCCCATCGCCGCGCTGATTCTGCTGGGCACGGCCTTCGTCCGCCTCGCGCTCAACCCGGCCGTCCTTTCCTACCACCTGCGGGGAGGCACGCCGATCTTCAACTGGTATCTCTACGCCTACGGTGTCGTCGTCCTCTGCCTGCTCGCGGGTGCACGCCTGCTCGCCCCGCCGAGGGAGCGCGTCCTGGGTCTGAACACGCCTCCGTGGCTCAACGCCCTCGGCGGAATCCTGCTGTTCCTTTTGGTGAACATCGAAATCGCCGACTACTTCAGCGAAGCGAATGTGACGCTCACCTTCCAGTTCTCCGGCAACTTCGCCCGCGACATGTCGTACACCCTCGCCTGGGCGCTCTTCGCGCTCGGCCTGCTCATCCTCGGGATCTGGAAGCGCGAGCGGGCGATCCGGTACGCCGGCATGGCCCTGCTCGCGGCGACGTTGATCAAGCTGTACTTCCACGACCTCGCCCGGCTCGGCCAAGTTTACCGGATCGTCGCCCTGATGGCGGTCGCGGTGATCGCGATCCTGGCCTCCTTCCTCTACCAGCGTTTTGTCCCTACCGATGAAAAGAAGCCTGACGCGTCTCCGTGATCTCCTCCTGACCCTGGCCGCCAGCGCCGCCGCCGCCCTTGCGCTCGACGACGCCGATTGGAAGTTCCGGCAGCCCTTCGAACTGGAGCGCGCCGGCGTGGTGAAGATCGCGGTGCCGCTCGAAACGCTGGACAAGCTCGAGCCCGACCTGCGCGACCTGCGGATCGTCGGACCCGACGGAGCCGAAGTGGCGTTCGCCCTCGTGAGGCCGTTCCGGCAGCCCGTCCGCTGGTCGAGCCCGAAAACCATGCAAGTGCGGCTGGAAGACGACGCCACCGTCGTCACACTCCAGGGGGAACCAGGGGTGTCCTTCGACGCGGTCGAGCTGATCACGGCAGCGGTGCGATTCCTCAAGCCCGTGCGGATCGAAACGTCGTCCGACGGCGAACATTGGCAGACGCAGGCCGACGGAGTGCCGTTCTTTCGCCAGTTCGGCGCTTCGCAGACGGTGCTGCCGCTCGCGATCCCCACGACCGGGTGGCTGCGCGTCACGATCAAGGACCGGCGCCAGGACGCCATCGCCATCTCGGGCGTGCGGCTGCGAGAACCCGCCGCCGAGGAGATGGCGACGGATTCGGTTCCGATTCGTATTTCCCGCACCGATACCTACGCCGCGGAAACGGTGGTGACGATCGACCTTCCGGCCGCAAACCTGGAGTTGAAACAGCTCCAGATCCAGACGCCCGACGTCTTGTTCACCCGGCCGGTGCGCACCGGCTTCTCCCGGTTCTCCGAGGGCGAAGCGCAGGAGCAGACCCTGTCCAGCGACACCGTCTACCGCGTCCAGCTCGACGAAACCGCCAAATCCGAAAAGACGGCCCTCGCCGTCGGCGCCGCGGTGCCCTCGCGGGAACTGCTCCTGCACATCGAAAACGGCGACAGCCCCGCTCTCCGCGTCGACCGGATCGAGACGACGCGGATCGTGACCTTCGCCGTATTCGCGGCCTCAGTACCGGGACGGTACGAATGCCTCTCGGGCAACCCCCGCGCCGCCGCGCCGCGTTACGACGTCGCGGCACTCGCCTCCCAGGTCCGCAACGCGCCTCAGGCGCGGCTTGCCCCCCAGCCGATCGCGCAGAATCCGAAGTTCCACGCCGCAGAACCCCTGGCGGGCATCGCGCTGGAAGGCGGCGCGCTCAACCCCGCGTCGTGGCGCTCGCATCGCGCGGTGCGGCTCGACGGCGCCGGCGTTTACCGGCTCGAGCTCGATCTGGCGGCGTTGAGCACCTCCAGCCGAAGCCTCGCGGACGTCCGCCTCGCGCGCGGCGACAAACAGGTCCCCTACCTCGTCGAGAACACTTCCCTGCAGCGCTCGGTCGAGCTCACCGCGACGCCCGATCCCGATCGCGAGCGCCCGACGGTCAGCCGGTGGAAAGTGAATCTGCCGCGGCGAGGGGCGCGCCTGTCCGGCTTGGTGCTGCAGTCCTCAACCCGTCTTTTCGAACGGCAGATCCGCATCCTGGAAAAGCGAATCTCGTCGACCGGAGAGCCCTTCCAAACGGTGCTTGCCGAGGGACACTGGCGCCGTCTCCCGCAAGACACCGCCACCGCGCTCACGCTCGCGCTTTCTCCGATCGAGACCGGCACGCTCTGGATCGAGACGGAAAACGGCGACAATCCGGCGATCGACCTGGCGCAAGTCCGCGCGAACTATCCGGTGAGCCGCCTGATTTTCCGCTCGGATCGCCCGGAGGGCGTGACGCTTCTCACCGGCAACACGCAGGCCGCGGCCCCCCGCTACGATCTGAGCCTCGTCGCCGGCGCGTTGCTCGGAAGCGAAAAGCTGACGGCCACGCTGGCCGCCGACGATTTGCCCGCGAAAGCCACGGATGACTCAGGTTCGAAAAACGCAGTGTACTTCTGGGCGGCGCTCGCCGTCGTGGTGGTGATCCTGCTCGTGGTCGTGGCAAAGCTGCTACCGAAGCCACCCGCCGCATGAGTCGGTTTCGCCGCGCAGAATGTATTCTACGGCCGGTTGTGCGGACCGTCAGCGCTGACGATCCGGCCGGGCGAGGCTGAACGTCTCACGAGTCCGCGCGAAAAGTTCTCCGCCCATGCGCCCCACGAGATCGAGTTTCGCCGGATCGGGCAGGCCGTCCGAGCCAAGGACCCCGTCGGCGACGAACAAGTTTTCGATCAGCCCAATGACAATGTTCGCCGCCAGCGGTCCGGTGCCCACCGGCACGATTTGGTGTACGCGGCATTCGAAGGCCACGGGCGATTGCGCGACCCGGGGAGGCCGGACTTTCAGAGACGGCGCCGACTCGATGCCAAAAGCAGCGAACTCATCCTCTCCATACGGGAGCATCGCTGCGGTCGCGTTCATCGGTCCCGCCAGGGCGAACGGAACCACACTCACGACAAACTCCGGCACCTGCTCGAGGTTGCGGACTGTGTCTTTTTTGGTTCCCTCCCGCGTATTCACCGGGATGAACAGCAACGACGGAGGAGATGAAGATACGCCCTGGAAGAAGCTGAACGGCGCCAGATTCGTCCGGCCATCCGCGGAGATCGTCGAAACCCAGGCGATCGGCCTCGGCTGGATCGACGACGTCAGCCAAGCATATGCTTCCCTAGCTTTCAGCGTGGGGAGGTCTACATTCATGCCGCACCGTACCCTCCGGCGGTGCTCTCGCGAGCGTGGAATTGACCCGATTAATACGACGCCCCAGCGGCGTTTTTCTATAAGTTTTCCTACCGAGCAAAACCCGCGTATAGAAAGGCAGATTATACGCAGCCCAACCGACGCCCTTGCCGGTAAGCTCCGCGGCGTCACGCACTCATTACTACTTCCTCCATGAAGACACGTACGTCCTCCGCACCTCTAAGTAAAAACGAGCACCTCCTGAAGTGGGTCGAGAAAATGGCCGAGCTGACAAAGCCGGCGGCCATTCACTGGGTGGACGGTTCGCAGGAAGAGTATGATTCTCTCTGCGGCCTGCTCGTCCAGAACGGCACTTTTATCAAACTGAACGAGAAGCTGTGGCCCGGCTGCTATCTGTCCCGCTCCGATCAAGGCGACGTGGCCCGCGTCGAGGACCGCACGTTCATCTGCTCCCTTTCGAAGGACAACGCCGGCCCGACGAACAACTGGGTCGAGCCGTTCCAGATGCGGAAAAAGCTCAAGGAGCTCTTCGATGGCTGCATGGCGGGACGCACGATGTACGTCATCGCCTACAGCATGGGCCCCGTCGGGTCCCCGATGTCGCAGATCGGTGTGCAGCTGACCGATTCGCCGTATGTCGTCGTGAACATGCGCATCATGGCGCGCATCGGCCAAAAAGTCTTCGACGTCATCGACAAGGGTGACGCCCGCATCGTCCCCTGCATGCACTCCGTGGGCGCTCCGCTGGCCCCCGGCCAGAAGGACGTCTCCTGGCCCTGCAACAAGGAGAAGTACATCGTTCACTTCCCCGAGACCCGCGAAATCTGGTCCTTCGGTTCCGGATACGGCGGCAACGCCCTCCTCGGCAAGAAGTGCTTCGCGCTCCGCATTGCCTCGAACATCGCCCGCGACGAGGGCTGGATGGCCGAGCACATGTTGATCCTCGGTGTCGAGGACCCGAAGGGCGAAAAGACCTACGTCACCGCCGCTTTCCCGAGCGCCTGCGGCAAGACCAACTTCGCGATGCTGATTCCCCCGGCCCCGCTGCAGAAGAAGGGCTGGAAGGTTTGGACGATCGGCGACGACATCGCCTGGATCAAACCGGGAGCGGACGGAAAGCTCTACGCCATCAATCCGGAAGCCGGCTTCTTCGGCGTCGCCCCGGGCACGTCGGTCAAGACGAACCCGAACGCGATGGCCGCTCTCTCGAAGAACACCATCTTCACCAATGTCGCGCTGACCCCCGAGGGCGGCGTGTGGTGGGAAGGCATGACCGACGAGCCCCCGGCGGAGTGTATCGACTGGACGGGCAAGAAGTGGACACCCGCGATCGCCAAGGAGACCGGCGCCAAGGCCGCTCACCCGAACTCCCGCTTCACGGCTCCCGCCTCGCAATGCCCCACGATCGACCCGAAGTGGGAAGATCCCGCCGGCGTTCCGATCAGCGCGATGATCTTCGGTGGCCGCCGCGCGACCACGATGCCGCTCATCTACCAGGCGTTCAACTGGTCCGGTGGCGTGTACATGGGCGCGACCATGGGTTCTGAGATGACCGCCGCCGCTGCCGGCACGATCGGCAAGGTGCGTCGCGATCCGATGGCCATGCTGCCCTTCTGCGGTTACCACATGGGCGACTACTTCCGTCACTGGATCAAGATGCAGAAGTCCATCACCGAGACTCCTCGCGTCTTCCACGTGAACTGGTTCCGCAAGGACGCCAACGGCAAGTTCATGTGGCCCGGCTTCGGCGACAACATGCGCGTCCTGAAGTGGATCGTCGACCGCGCCCGCGGTCGCGGCGCCGCCAAGGAGTCCCCAATCGGCTGGATGCCGCACTACCAGGACCTCGACTGGGAAGGTCTGAATTTCCCGAAGGAAAAGTTCGACGAACTGATGGCTGTCGACCGTGCCGCCTGGCGCGCCGAGGTCATGGGCCACGAAGAACTCTTCCTCGACCTCCACGACCACCTCCCGAAGGAAATGGTTTACGAGCGTGAGCTCTTGATTTGCCGGCTGTGAGCAGAAGTAGCCGGTCGTGACGCACCACAACAGCGCCGTGGTGCTTGAAGCCGGGCTCGAAAGGGCCCGGCTTCTCATTTTTTGATAGGCCATAGATCGGACCAGGTACACGGCGCATTTGGTCCACTGCAGAGGCGCGGCAGGATATCTACGCGCAGCCACGCAGGGCGGATAGCTTTTCGCTCCTCTCTGCGTGGGCCCACTTCGGGCGAGCCATCCTGGTCGAGCCTGAGAGCGATTCTGGGCGCAAGTGCCGCCAGTCGTTGGCGTATCTACCGAGCGACGACACCTTTCCTACAACTTTCGCTTTTTTCTTACGCCCGACTGCCGGCGTGCAGGGACTCTCCTCTCAAGCGCTCCCGTCTGGTGCCGATCTCCACCAAGCAATGACCGTCGTCGCCCCGTCGCGCGAAAAGCTCCTGCTCGTCGCCCAACAACTGCCGGCCTCCCCGCAGGTGTTGGTGCATTTGTCGGAATTGCTGACGGACGTGAACTCAGGCCTGGACGACGTCGCGGTTCTCCTTCGCCGGGATACGGCGCTCGCGGCGCGAGTGATCCGCATCAGCAACAGCGTTGCTTTCGGCATGTGCGGCCGCGTCGAAACGGTCGAAGACGCCGTCAACCGTGTCGGCTACGCGGAAATCTATCGCCTCGTCGGCCTCGCGACGGCGGCGCAGATGGCCGAACTCAATTTGAGCGTCTACGGAATCACCGGCCCTCAGCTCCGCGACAATACCCTCGTCGTCGCTCTCGCCGTTGAAGCGCTCGCCACCCGCGCGGGTGCCGATTCTCGCGTCGCCTACACGGCCGGACTGCTGCGATCGACCGGCAAACTCGTCCTCGACCGCTACGCCCGCAAAACGAACCTCTCCTGCGAGTCGCTCACCGCGTCCGGCATGGGGCACCTCCTGAACTGGGAACAAGCCACCTTCGGCTGCACGAACATCGAAGTCGCGCAATGGGTTCTTTCGGGTTGGCGCTTCCCCCGTTCGATCGTGGAACCCATTTGCCATCAATACTCCGCGGCCATGGAGCTGCCCGATCATGCACAGACCGGCACCTTCCTCCGCCTCGCCTGCACGATTGCCCACGATGCAGGCTTCGGACTTTTCGGAGAACGCGATCTTCCAGAAACCACGAGTGCTGCGTTGCTTGCAGCCGGGCTCACACCGTCCCAGGTAGAAGAGAGCGCGGAGGAAGCAAAGGCGAGTTTTGAGGCCCTTCGCAGCTCCTTGTAGGTCAACGACGTGGTGGAAAGTCGCACGAACCTCTTGCGAGGGGTTGGCATCAGAGCACTGTACACGCGCCTTTTAGTTATGGTCTCGTTTCGTGCTGTCGCCTCGTTCGCCGCGTGCGGACTTTTTGTTTCCCTTTCCCACGCCGCCGCTCCCGCCCTGCTCGCGACTGCCGTACAGAAGCTCGTCGAGCAAGATGACCAGTGGGCTTACACGCAGGTTTACCGCCGCGCCGACAAGCCCGAGGCCGAGACGATCGCGCGCTTCGATCCGTCCAGACCCGCGGGAGCACACTGGGAGCTGCTCAAACTCCGCGGCAAGACGCCGACCAGCGCCGAAGCTTCGAAGTGGTGCGAGCGCCGCGAGAAGCAGGTCAACCAGAGCGACGCCCGCGCCGCCGTGGACTTGCTCGACATCGACCAAGCCAAGGTCGCCGAAGAGACGGGCACGAAGGTGCGTTACGAAGTGCCGCTGAAGGATGTCACCATCGGACGGATACCGGCGGCCAATTTCATCGTGTTCGCCGAGGTGGACCGCGAAGACCAGTCGCTGCAGCGTTTCTCCATTTTCCTCCGGCAGGCCATCCGATTCGTCGGAGGCATCGCCGCGATCGAGTCGGCGCAGGGCGAAGTCGTGTTTACGTCGCTCGACGAGTCCGCCGCCACCCGGCCGACGCATATCGTCGCCAGCGGCACCGGCCAGGCCTTGTTCAAGCGGGTCAACCGTTCGGCCGAGATCATCTACACCGATCAGCGGCGGGTGAAGGGATAGAGGTTCTCCGCCCGCGGCCGCGCAGCTTCCGCCGGCGTCAATCCCGCGTCGTTCGGTCGACGACCACGGTGGTCACCAAATCGCAGCCGACGTTTACCGCCGTGCGCGACATGTCCAGAATCCGGTCCGCGCCCAACACGATGCCGATCCCCTCAGGCGGGACGTGGAAGTTCATCAGCAGGCCCGCGATGAGTGGAAGCGAACCTCCCGGTATCCCCGCCACCGCTACGGCGCTCAGGACTGCGAGCAGCAGCAGGATCGCCTGCTGGGCGAACGAAAGGTCGACGCCGTAAACCTGCGCGACAAAGAGGACAACGCAGCCTTCGTAAAGCGCGGTCCCGCTCATGTTCATCGTTGTTCCCAGCGGAAGGACGAAGCCCGCCGTGCTTGGGCGGACGCCCAGCCGCTCCTTGGCCGCCGCGAGCGCCGCCGGAAGCGTGGCGTTGCTCGAGCTGGTGGAAAACGCCGTCACGAGCACGTCCTCGATGCTCTTGAAGAAAGCCACCGGGGAACGTTTCCCCCAAATCACCAGCCATGCGGACATGGTGCCGAAGAGGTGAATGACCATCACCACCACGCACCCGAGCACGAAAAGCAGCAGCGAGAAAAGGATCCCCACCCCGATCTTCACAACGACGCTGAAGACCATCGCCGGCACCGCATACGGCGCGAGACGCAGCGCGAAGTGGACAATCCCCGTCATCAGCTCGCTGACGAGCTCAAGTCCGTCCTGGAGTCTTCGACGTTTTTGTTCTTCCAGCTGCGTTCCCGCCGCACCGACGAGAATGGCAAACACGATCAGCGGGAGCACATCGCCAAGGCTTGCGCGGCTCTGTCCAGTGACCGCGCCGAGCAGGTTCTTCGGCATGAACATCTCAACGAGACCCGCCGGCGTGACGTCGGACTGGGTTTCCCGCGTTTCGACATGTTTCTGCGCAGCGCCGCCATACTCGGCCATCAATCGCGCTTTTGCCGCATCGTCCAAGCGATCCCCGGGCCGGAGGGTGTCCATCAGCAGCAGCCCGAGGGCGACCGCGATAGCCATGTTGAGAAAAAACAAGGAGAACGTCCGACCCGCGAGCGGCCCGAGTTTGGCCAGGCTCCCCAACTGCACCACGCCCGCGGCGAGCGAGGTGAAAACGAGCGGGATCACCACAAAAAACAGCATCCTGAGGAATACCTGCCCCAACGGATCGAACACATAGGTTGCCAGCTTCCGAGAAACGGCGAGCACACCCGGAGCGAAGCTCCCGACGCCGAGGACGACCACACCCGCCACCACTCCGATCACCAAACCGCGGAGAATACGATTGGCCAAGTTCGCGGGGGAGGAGGACATGCCTGCAGTAGCGAAAAACGTCAGGAAGGGAGCGAGGAAGAAAATCACCGGGCACGATACCGTTGGCCACGCCTCTCGAGTAACAAAACGGTTACACCCGCGAGTCGCATCGGGGGTTCGTCCGACCTCGGATGCGACCAGGGCAGAAGGCGACAAATCCGCAAACTGCCGCTCCAGGGCAGCTGGCGGAATAGGTTGCCCGTCCGGAAGTTCCCCATACCTTGCTTCCTCTGCTCATGTCGGAGGTTTCCAACGAACTCATGATCCTCTTCCTTCTCCTGGTGGCGAACGGCCTGTTCGCCATGGCGGAGATTGCGGTGGTGTCCGTGCGCAAAGCGCGTCTCAAGACGTTGGCGGAAACCGGCAACAAACGTGCCCAACAGACCCTCGACATCGCGCAGGAGCCCACACGTTTCCTTAGCACGATTCAGGTTGGGATCACCCTGATCGGCATCATGGCCGGTACGTTCGGAGGCGCCACGATCGCGGCGGAATTGGCTCCCTGGATCCAAAAAATCAGCTTCCTCGCGCCACACGCGCACAGCGTCGCACTCGGCATCGTCGTCGTCGGTATCACGCTCGCCTCGGTCGTCATTGGTGAACTGATCCCCAAGCGCCTGGGCCTCGCCTACACGGAACGCGTCGCGCTGATTCTGACGCCGATCATCAACCGCTTTGCGATCATCGTGTCGCCGCTGGTTTCGGCGCTTACCTTTGTCACCGACGGTTTCCTGAAGCTTTTCGGCGTGCCGACGAGAGCGACCGAGACGCCCGTCTCCGAGGAGGAGGTCAACATTCTGATCGAGCAGGGTCTCAACGCCGGCGTCTTCAACAAGACCGAGAAGGACATGGTCCAGGGCGTTCTCGAGCTCGACCAACTGCCGGTCACCGCCTTGATGACGCCGCGGCCGAAGATCGTCTTTCTCAACATCGACGACGCGGACGAGCTCAACTGGCGCAAGATCGTCGCAAGCGGCCACTCCTATTTCCCCGTCTACCAGGGCAACCGAGACCAAGTCCTCGGGATGGTTGCCGTGAAGGCGCTGTGGGCCCACTCGGCCATCGGCCTTCCCACCAGCCTGAAGAACCTGCTGGTGACGCCGCTCGTGGTGCCGGAAACGCTCAGCGCGATTCACCTCCTCGAAGCCTTCAAGAAGGCCAGCAAACACATCGCCCTGGTCACCGATGAATTCGGAGCGATTCAAGGCATCGTGACGCTGATCGATGTGCTCGAGGCCATCGTGGGCGATCTTCCCAACATGGGCCCGAAAGCCGCGCCGGCAGCCAAACAACGGGAAGACGGCTCATGGCTCATCGACGCGACGCTCGGCACCAGCGATCTGAAGACGTTGCTTCAGCTCCACTCGCTGCCCGACGAAGACCGCGCGGATTTCCAGACGGTTGGCGGCTTCATGGTCACCCGACTCGGCCGCATTCCGGTCGCCGGGGACTACTTCGAGCACGCAGGCTGGCGTTTCGAGGTGGTCGACATGGACCGGCATCGCGTCGACAAAATCCTTGTTTCGAAGACCCCGTCTTCCGCCGCTCTCGAAAAGGCGGCGGGATAGGTCCGAGCGAGCGAGCGACAGTGCGGCACTGAATACTTGTCATTCCCGCCCGAGCAGGGAGGGCGGGGACGATCCCTGTCGTTTTCACATTTTTCATCCAATCGGATGCGATCTGCCGCCTTGATTCGCTCGTCCGCCGCCAGCATTTTCCGAGGCCTCAACACGGGAGATCTCCGATGGCCTTACTACCGCTCACGGTCGTGCTAGCGCCGCCAGCGCCTTGCTTGGCGGCGGCCACGGCATCGATCGCAGTTCTCTCCGGGCTGCTGGTCGCTGGCGGGGCGGTGGGCTACGCAGTATGGCTGGAACGCCGCCGAAGACAGCTGAAACACGACTATCGCCGTCTGCGTGGCGACCTCACCCATGCCAACGAGAGGGCGGCCAGCCTCCGCGGGGAAAAGAACCAAATTCTGCGTCTCGCGATGCAGGATCTCGCCGCTCCTCTCGATCAGCTGAGCCAGGACGTGGATGAACTCGCCGGAAGGGGGCTTTCGGAAGACGCCTCCGAAACGCTGCGCCTCGTGCGCGAAGATGTGGAACGGATGCGGCGCGCTCTGGCGGCCCTGAACGAACTGCAGGCGCTCGAAGACCGAAGCCGCTCCCTCACCCTGGCCCCCGTCAACGTGGGGGCCGTTCTCGTCGAAGCGGTCGCAATCAATCGAGATGCAGCGGAAAAGAAAGAAGTTCGCATCTCCGTGCCGCCTCCGCAGCGGACGACCCTCGCGACGGCCGACGCGGACGTTCTCCGCAAGGTATTCGAAAACTTGATTCACGACGCGGTCGAGGTCACCCCCTCCGGCAGCGCCGTCTCACTTTCCGTCTATGAGACGTCCGATCGCGTGCTCATCACCGTGAGCGACGACGGCCCGGGCGTCGCAGTGGAAGACCAGGCTCAGTTGCTCAGCCAGAGCGGGAGCAGCCGCCCGCCCATGGGGCACGCGGAACTGGGGCCCCGCCTGAATCTCGGCATGGTCCACAACCTGGTGAAGGCGATGGACGGCTGGCTCTGGACGCAGGGAGAACCGGGCCACGGCACCACGCACGTCGTGGAGCTCGCGCTGGCCCCCGCCCCCAAACCTGCGATTCCTCTGCGGAAAAAATAGCGCGACGGTCCAGCTTTTTCATGGCTGGTCGCGAACGCCCTGAAGCTCGCGAGGTCGCTGCGCCCGCATGCCGCGGCGCAGTCAGAATCGGTCTCTCCCTTGCCACCCCGCCCGAGCTGCCGCCGCTGCATATTGCACCGCGTCGTCGGCGGCACGGGCCGCACCGGCAACCGGCGGCCGCCGCGGGTGCCGACCGCAGAGCGCGGCACCCGGACGGAAGGCCGATTCTCTCTTAGCCGAGATACGAGCAGATGTACTCGCAGACGCCGCTCGCGACGACGATCGTGAAGCCGCTTTTCCCGGCGACGTCGAAGTATTCGTTTGCGCCGTAGGTTTTCGTCTCGGACTTGCCGTCGAGCGTGACGCTGCAACTGCCGGCGACGATCTCCATGCGTTCCGGAGCGCCCGTGCCAAAGTGGTACGAGCCGGGATAGATGAGGCCCAGGGTCTTCTTGCTTCCATCGGGGAACACGACCGAGTGGCTCGCGACTTTGCCGTCAAAGTAGAGATTTGCCTTCGTGACCACGGTCACGCCGGAGAACTGGGTGGGGAGATTGGCCATAGGAGGGCTCGGTCATTGCAGCCGGTCCGCCCCGCGGCAAGCCGAACGTCCATCGCCGGGCCATGAAGACCATCCGCGTGTTCATCACTCCGTGCGAGAGCGGGCCTGACGCCTGGACGCATCAGGCCGAACTGCTGCTCCGAGCCTTCCCGCACAACGATCCGACCCTGGCGCTGGCCGAGACGCCGGAGCAGGCGGACTTGATCTTCATCACCGACCTGCGGGACCGGAACGACAATTATGCCAGCCTGAGATGGCACCCGCTTGTTCACCGGTTTCCCCAGAGGTGCTTTTCCATCTCGGATCTGGACAACCCTCCCCGTTGGGTCCGCGGTATCCACACATCGGCGACGCGCTCTCCCCTGAACCTGCGTCGCTTCCACACCGGCTCGTATTTCCTCTACCACCCCGACTTTCGAAATCCGTTCATCGAGAGCTACGCCGCTGGGCGCGCCTGCATGCCGACGGACAAGCAGTACCTGTTTTCCTTTCTCGGGCGCGCCTGCACCCCGCTTCGCCGGGAGTTGCTGTCGATGAAGTTCCGCCGTCCAGACGTCCGCGTCGTGGACACATCGAGCTTCAATGCCTTCACGCACACCGTCGCGGGAAAGACCGAAGCCCAGAAGCGGTACGCGGACACGCTCTGCGCGTCCAAATACGCCGTCTGCCCTCGAGGCAACGGCGCGGCCTCGATCCGACTTTTTGAAGCCATGTCGGTCGGGGTCGCTCCGGTGATCCTGTCGGATGCATGGATCCTGCCGCGCGGCCCGAACTGGCGAAGCTTCGCCCTCTTCATCCGCGAGCGCGACGCAGCTTCGCTCGAACAGGTGATCGAAGCCCATGAGTCCGAGTGGATGGAGCGCGGAGCGCGGGCTCGGGCCGCGTACCGCCAGTTTTTCACCGACGAAGCCTACATCCGCTACTTGGTGGGCTGCGCTTGGGACTTGCGACGCCGGGCCGTGCTGCCCGAGCGGCTGGTGCATCGATGCTGGCCGGCGGCTGAATTGGCGGCACGCGCCCGCCGACGCCTGGGCAGACTCAGGCAGAAGCTTCGCGTGCCGTGGCTCGAGCATCGGCGGATGGCTTTCGAGAGGCGGGCGGCCGGTCGGCACGCGTAGGCGGCGCTCACGACCACCGACTGCGCGCGCAGTCGGCCGCAAAAAAAAGCCGGCCTTTCGGCCGGCTTTCTTCACGTTGGAAAAACTAACTCAGCTCAGAGCTCGTAACCCGGGAGCAGCTTGTCGACCCGGACCTTGTCGAGCTTGGCGAAGGCAGGCAGGCCGTTCTCGTAGGGAACAGGCGTTTCTCCCTGGATCAGGGGCTGCGCGTAGCGGAGGAACTGGAAGTTCATGCTGACGCCATCTTCGTTGATCCACTCGCGCGGCAGTTTCTTCACGCCGTTGGCGATGTCGCTCAACGGGGCGAGGCCGGTTTCGCAGGTGTAGTGGTCGCCGTCGCCGCGGAGCAGCGTGACCATCTTGTCGGTCTCGCCGTCGATCGCCGCGCGAACCGCCGCCTGGCCGGCGAGGAAGGCTTCATCCGAGTCGGTCTTGGAACCGCCGTGTGCAGCGGCGCGCTGCGCGATGCCGAGACGGGCAACGCGGGCCTTGGTGCCGGGCATATGCTGCTCGACCAGACCCTTCAGAAAATCACCGGCGCCACCGAGCTGCGCATGGCCGAACGCGTCGGTCGTCTCAGCCGCGGAAACGTAGTTGCCGTCGGCATCGATCAGGCCCTCGCCGACGACGATCATGCAGTACTTTTCGCGTTTCAGGACGCGTTTCACGTCCTCGATGAACTTCTCGGTGCTGAAAGCGACTTCCGGGAGAAGGATGATGTGCGGGGGATCGTGCGGGTGATCACGGCGCTTCGCCAGGGCGGAACCGGCGGCAATCCAGCCGGCATTGCGGCCCATGACCTCGAGGATCGAAACGAGATCGTTCTGGCCCATGGCCTCGTTGTCGCAGGCCAGCTCGCGGACCGTCGTGCAGATGTACTTCACGACGCTGCCGTAGCCCGGGCAGTGGTCGGTCACGGGGAGGTCGTTGTCGATCGTCTTCGGAACGCCGATGACGCGGAGCTCGTATCCCTGCTGCTGGGCGAGCTTGGAAATCTTGTCCGCCGTATCCTGCGAGTCATTACCACCCGCATAGAAGAAATACCGGATGTTGTGGGCCTTGAACACCTCGAGAACGCGCTCGAAGTCCTGCTGCTTCTTGAGCTTGTAACGGCACGTGCCCAACGCAGCGCCAGGAGTGTGGCGCAGACCCCGGATCGTCTGCTGCGACTCCGACGCCAGATCGATGAGGTCTTCCTGCAGAATCCCGAGCACACCGTTCAGCGAGCCGTAGATCTCTTCAATGCAGCTATGGTTGAGCGCCTCCGCAACGACGCCCGCCACGCTGGCGTTGATGACGGCAGTGGGGCCACCGGATTGACCCACCAAGACATTTCCTACGAGTTCAGCCATGACAGATGTGTGTAGAAGTTAGAAACAACGTGAGGTGTCAAAGAAGCGGCGGGGCCCTCCCGGTGGCAAACCCAAATTTCCCACCTGAACGGAGGGGCCGTCCCTCCGGCGCCGCAGAAGCCAAACTGCTGCCGCGCCCGCGTGGGTTCCTTGACGCACCAGGCTCGAATCCGCATCTTCCGGCGGTCGGCGGCCGCCCCTCAACTCTTGGCTGCCGACCTTATGTTTCCACTTGCATCACGCAGCGCGGTTTCCGCGTTCCTGCTCGCGGCAGGAGGCTTGTGCACCGTGGCGGCCACCCCGGCCACCGCTCCGAAAGTTGAGAACGACAATTCGCGGTGGGTATTTCGTGTTTTGCCCAAGGCGTTCCAGAAGAACCCGCGGGTCGATTTGGCCGTGATCACCGAGATGACCGAGGCGGGCAAGAAGGTCGCTCCCCCGACGGCCGGAAAACCCACCTATTATTTCGCCCAGAGCGCGGGCTTTCACGAAGAAGGTCATGGCGACGGCACGCCGGTCAGCACCCCTGCCACCCACAAGTTCATGGAAAAGCAGGTCGAGGCGGCGCTGGCGGATAGCCATTTCATCCACGCCACGACGGAGCACCCGGCCACCATCGCGCTCTTTTATTTCTGGGGCGTGCACTCCCGGCTGAACGAGAACGTCGACGACGTCGGTTTTCGAAATCTACTCTCGCGGGCCAAGCTCGTCGGAGGCGACAAGTTCGCCCGGGAACTCGAACGCGCGATCCATTCCTCGGTGGTCAGCAACGGCATGCTTTTCGGCATCGCCGATCCCGTTTATCAGTTCCGTGAGCAGGACGACCTGCATCGAGAGCTGATGTCGGAGATCATCGACGACTGTTATTTTGTCGTCGTATCCGCCTATGACGGCGCCGCGCTCGCTCGCGGCGAAAGGCGGCTCCTCTGGCGCACGAAGATGAGCACTTCGGCCCAAGGCGTTTCTCTCGACGAAACGCTCCCCGCACTCGTCCTGGGCGGAACGCAGTTTTTTGGCAGAGACATGGGCGAAGCCCAGGTCGTGGCGAAGATCATTCACCGCACGGGCCGTGTGGATATCGGCGAACCCAAGGTGAAAGACTATTTTGAGAACCCCGCAGCGGCAGAGAAGAAATAAGCCCGTAGCCTCACCGCCAACTAAGCCTCGGGGAGTCGCCTGACCGCCGGTGGGCTTCGCCGCGAACGGAGAGTCGGGAGTGCCCGCGCCGGATCCGGGGGGGGAGGGCGAGCCGGCCGCGCTATTTCGCCTTCGCCAAATCGTAGAGCGCGTAGCCGGCAAACACGTTGGCGCGAAGGCGGCATGGCGTTTTCCAGTCTCCACGCAACAGCGCGCGCCGGATGGGCCGAATCCCCTTCACCGCGCAAAAATGTTCGAAATCGGCGACGCTCACCGGATTCGAGGGGCGGCTCTCGAACCACTCCGTGGTGAAGACCGCGTTGCGCGGCTTGCGACCGTGGAGAAAGGCGTCGATCCGGTTCTTCCAATACCCGTAGTTGACGAAACCGACCGTCAAGGCGCGGCCGACCCGCAGTGCCTCGGCAATGATCGCCGCCGGATCCCCGACCTCCTCCAGCGTGCGGGAGCAAATCACCCGGTCGAAATGGCCGGCGGGAAAGGCCCGCATGAACCCCATCATGTCGCCCTGGTACGCGGTAATCCCGCGCCTGATACAGGCGGAGATCTTGTCGAAATCCATGTCCACTCCGACCGCAAAGACGTCCTTCGACTGCACAAGCGATTCGAGCAGCACGCCGCGTCCGCATCCCAGGTCCAGCACGCGAGAGCGCGGCTCGACCCAGTCGGAGATGATCTGCATGTCGACAGTGCGTTTGACGGCGGGCCTCAGAGACACGCAAGCCAGCTAGGCCCGGCCTCGAGTCGAGGCAAGGCAGATGAAAGACCGCACTTGGCCTCCAAGGCTGGATACCGGATTTCGAAACCATCGAAGGAGGATGGCACGGGCAAACGTCCAACGACGCTGGGTCCGGGAAGCGGGAATCCTTCCGTTATGCCCGGCCGTTCCGGGGAACTCAGGCGGCCGATAAGGCCGTGGTCGATATTCTTGTCGTATCAGGATCCGAGCTGATTTTCACCCGATTGAGTTCTGGACGCGAATAGGCACGTTCTCCCAGAGATCTCAGATCGCCGCTTTGCCCCGAACCCCGTCCCTGGCGCACGACCTCAACGGCGTGAGCTCCGGCCAGACCCCAATCCTCCCCCCAAACAGATCAACTGATCGAACTCGATACGCGTTCCGCTGAGCGCGCCGGCAAACGAACTAAGCCTTTTAATCCAGAATCAATCTGCTCTAACTTTGCAGCTTCTATGGCCCCAACCCTCAACCTTCACGGCGTCGACTACGCCATTTTGCTGATCTACACGCTCTTCGTTGTAGGCATCGGCTTTGCGCTCAAGCGCTACATGAAAAGTTCGTCGGACTATCTTACGTCCGGACGAAGTATCCCCGCGTGGGTGACAGGACTCGCCTTCATCTCGGCCAACCTTGGGGCGCTCGAACTCGTCGGCATGGCGGCGAGCGGCGCGAAATACGGCATCGCCACCGCGCACTTCTATTGGGTGGGCGCCATCCCGGCCATGATCTTCCTGGCCGTGTTCATGATGCCGTTCTACTACGGCTCGAAAGCCCGCTCGGTGCCGGAATACCTGAAGCTGCGTTTCGACGAACGCGTGCGTGCGCTGAACTCCATCACGTTTGCCGTGATGACGGTCTTCGCCTCGGGCATCTCGATGAACGCGCTGGCCAAGCTGCTGAACCAGCTGCTCGGATGGGACTATCATCTCAGCCTCTGGATCTGCTCTGCGATCGTGCTGGTGTACGTGCTGAAAGGCGGCCTCACCTCCGCCATCTACACCGAGGTGCTTCAGTTCTTCATGATCGTCCTGGGCTTCGCCCCGGTCGTGTATTTGGGATTCAAGGACGTCGGCGGTTGGGATGTGATGAAGGGCAAGCTCGCCGAAGTCGCCCAGCATCCGTCGTCGCTCGGCCTCGTCGACAGCGCGAGCAAGACATTCGCCCCCGATGCCTGGTCCAGCGCCTGGAAACCGCTTCTCGGCGGGCCGGCGGCCAACCCCATGGGCGTCGATGTGTTCGCGATGGTCTTCGGCCTCGGTTTCGTCCTCTCGTTCGGTTACTGGTGCACGAACTTCCTCGTCGTCCAGCGCGCCATGGCGGCCAAGAACATGGGCGCCGCGCGCCGCACCCCGATCATCGCTTCCGTGCCGAAGATGATCTTCCCGGTGCTCGTCATTCTTCCCGGTGTGATCGCCGTCGCACTGACCGCCACGCCCGGGAAGAACTACCG
Organism: Opitutaceae bacterium EW11; assembly: GCA_003054665.1. GTDB lineage: Bacteria > Verrucomicrobiota > Verrucomicrobiia > Opitutales > Opitutaceae > EW11. Next base: position 411,634 of record QAYY01000010.1, read on the forward strand.
CCTGCCGCAGACGCAGATCGCCGAGTCCAAGTACCCGGCGGCGATCGCCGCGGTGAAGCAAGCCGCCTCCCAACACGTCGAGGTCAAGACCGCGATGGCCAGCCTCAGCTCGGCGGCCGACGTCAGTTTCGTCACCGCCAAAGTGGAGACGCTGCTGAAAGACGAGGCCGCCGCCCCGATGGCTGAGGCCGATCTCCGGACTCGTATCCAAGACGCGGTGGTCAACGACTACGACGGCGTCATTCTCTCGCTGGTTAAGCGCTACTGCCCGTCGGGCCTCCTCGGCCTCGCGCTCACCGCCCTGCTCGCCTCGTTCATGTCGGGCATGGCCGGCAACGTCACCGCGTTCAACACCGTCTGGACCTACGACCTCTACCAGGCGTACATGGCCCCGAACAAGACGGACGAGCACTACATGTGGATGGGCCGGGCGGTCACCGTCGTCGGCATCCTCCTCAGTATCGCCGCCGCGTATTTCGCGCGGATGTGGACGAACGCGATGGACATCATCCAGCTCGTGTTCGGTTTCGTGAACGCGCCGCTGTTCGCCACCTTCCTGCTCGGCATGTTCTGGGCGCGGACCACCGCCACGGCGGCCTTCGTCGGACTGCTCTTCGGCACGCTGGGATCCGCGGCGTTCCACGCCGTCACCATCGCCGTCGGCAACACCCCGGGCGTAAAGGGCGGCTACCTCGCCCAGCTCGCCACGTTCCCGAGCGACATGGCTCAGAACTTCTGGCTCGCGGCCTTCGCCTTCCTCGTCTGCTTCTTGCTCACCATCGCGATCTCGCTCGCGGGCAAACGCACCAAGACCGACGACGAGCTGAAGGGCCTCGTTTATTCCATGACGCCGAAGCTGGTCGACTCGCACGAAGCCTGGTACCTGCGCCCGGCCGTCGTGGGCACGATCCTCCTCGCCTGCTGCGTGGTGATCAACCTGATCTTCTGGTAAACCCCAACCGCAAACGGAGACTGTTATGGGACTCGATATCCGCCTTCCTATCGGAATGATGTTCACGCTGGTGGGACTCATCCTCGTCATCACCGGAGCGACTTCGTCCGATTCCGCGACGCTGCAGCGTTCGCTCGGCATGAACATCAACCTGTGGTGGGGCATCTTCCTCGTCATTTTCGGCGGCCTGATGCTGCTCTTCGCGCTGATCGCGCGGAAAAAAGACGGCAACTCGCAGCACTGATGCCTCGCGGCGGCGCTCCGCTGAGCCGCCCGCACTTTTCGAGCCCCCGCCCGCGCGGGGGCTTTTTTTTCCCCACGCGTGACCACCAGAGTGGTTCGCCACAGGCGACGATCACCGCGGACTCGTGCGGCGCCATGCCGTCACGCCACCCGCGATCATGAGCACTCTGCCCTTGCCTGCACTCACCGGAGCGAACACGAACAGAACCGCCGCAGAGGTTTCCCATGGCTGAGAGGAAAACTCCCAAACTACTCAGTGAGACGACAGATCCTGCTCCGACAAACAACGAGCCGGTGGAGCCCGCGCGGCCGCCGTTGAAGCTTGGGAAGAAGTCCATCCAAGTGGACAACCCCAAGATGCCCGGCGCAGATCCGAATTCCGTCGAGAACGCACTCGAACGAAATCTCCGCCGAGAACAGGCGGTTTCGCAGGCCGACTACGCCGAGGACCACCGGCGCTTCCGGGCCTTCGTCTGGAAGAAGCGGATGAAAAACCCTGTGCGTGCTCGTCGTCCTCGGTGCCGTGAATGGAGCAGTCTGGTTCATGCTGCACAAATCCGGAGCGAATCCGATCGTCGGAACCGCAGCCGCGATCGTCGGAGGAGGTTTCAGCATCGGCGTCCTCCTCTACCTCTGGGTGCGTTAATGGAGAAACCCCGGATCGATCTTCCACGACTCATCCGGATCGACCCGGCAAACGTTCAGGAGGCCAAACACGGGCGGCGCCGCAAGCGCGCGAGGATCCGCAGCAACTCGGCCCCCCCGACCGGCTCACGTAGCCAGGAAGCCCCGAATGACGCCGTACAGCTCCTCCGATTCGAGGAGGAACGAGTCGTGGCCGAGATCCGTATTCAGTTCGGCATAACTCGCACGCTTGCCGGCGCGCAAAAGGGCAAGTGCGATCTGGCGGTTCTGCTCCGGCGGGAAAAGCCAGTCGCTGGTAAAGCCCACCACCAGCGTCGTCGCCTGGACCGGAGAGAAGGCCTGCTCGAGCGAGCCGTAGGCCGAAGTCAGGTCGAAGTGATCGATCGCCCGCGTGATGTACAGGTACGAATTGGCGTCGAATCGGTTGATGAAACTCTCGCCCTGATACCGCAGGTAACTCTCCACCTCGAACTGAACGTCGAACGTATAGGATTTCGGATACTTCGTCGGATCCGTGGCCTTCGCCGGATCCACCGGCGTGGTCTGGCCGACCTGCCGACGGCCGAACTTCTTGCTCATGCTGGCATCCGAAACGTAGGTGATGTGCGCCATCATTCGGGCGATCGCGAGGCCCACGCGCGGCCCCCCGTTTTTCGGATATTCGCCCTTGTTCCAGAGCGGATCCTGCATGATCGCCTGTCGCCCGACCTCGTTGAATCCGATGCCTTGCGCGCTTTCGCGAGCCGTGGTGGCCATCGCCAGCATCCGCTTCACGAACTCCGGGTACTCGATCCCCCACTGCAGCACCTGCATGCCGCCCATCGACCCGCCAATGACGCAATAAAGCGAAGAGAGTCCGAGGTGGTCCATCAGGCGCTTTTGCGCGCGGACCATGTCGCGAACAGTGACAAACGGGAACGCGATCCCAAACGGCTCGCCGGTGGTCGGGTTGATCGACGAGGGCCCGGTCGAGCCCTGGCAGCCGCCGAGGGTGTTCGAGCAGATCACGAAAAACCGGTTTGTATCCACCGCCTTGCCGGGACCAATGAGATTGTTCCACCACCCGGGCTTGCGATCGGTCAGCGCATGAATCCCCGCGCAATGGTGATCGCCGCTCAGGGCATGGCAGATGAGGACGGCGTTATCCCGCGCGTGATTGAGATGACCGTACGTCTCATACCGAAGGGTGAAGCCGGGCAGCGACTGCCCGCTCTCAAAAACGAAGGGCTCGCTCGAGACAAAATCGTGCGCCTCCACCAAGCCGACTTCGCCGGGCTCGGCGCGTGCGCTGGTCTCGATGACATCCGCGTCGTTCATGGTAACAGTTGTGAGCAGCGAATAGGGGCTACGCGGCAGGAAAGCGAGAGTACGCTTGGACGCAACGGGTGTGGCATTTCCGGGCGACACTCCGGTGCGCCGCAAAGCATCGAGAAAGTGGATGCGGGCCTCGATGTCTTCGGCTTCCGGCGCCAGCCGCTCGAAAACCCGCCCCGCATCATAAGCTCAGGGTGGTACCGCGGGCCGTGGCACCACGCCGGCGAACTCAGGCGCCTTCGAGCGAGGGATCCAGCTCTTCGTTCGAGAAGACGTTCTGGACGTCGTCCAACTCGTCGAGCGCCTCGTGGAGTTTCTCCAGGCTCTGCGCCGCATGCGCGTCGCTGATCGGAACGGTCGTGCTGGGGATATAGGCGATTTCGGACGAGTCCGGCTTGATGCCGGCCTTGTCGAGCGCGGCGGCCAGCTTGTCGAACACGTGCACGTTGCAGCGCACGTCGTAGCCTTCGTCTGTCGTGAGAACGTCGTCAGCCCCCGCCTCGAGGGCGACCTCCATCAGCTTGTCCTCACCGACCTTGTCTTTCGCGATCAGAAACTGCCCCGCGTGAACAAACTGGAAGGCCACCGCGCCGGCGCCGGCCATATTGCCGCCGAAACGGGTGAACACGCTGCGCACCTCGGAGGCGGCGCGGTTTTTGTTGTCGGTCGTGACCTTGACGATCATGCCGACGCCGCCCGGACCGTAGCCTTCGTAGGTGACATCTTCATACGAGACGCCCGGAAGCTCGCCCGTGCCTTTCTTGATGGCACGGTCGACGTTTTCCGCGGGCATGTTCGCCTCCTTCGCCTTCAACAGGATGGTGCGGAGGCGCGGATTCATCGCCGGATCACCGCCGCCCGCCTTGGCGGCAATCGTGATTTCGCGCGAGAAGCGCGAGAAGATCTTCCCTTTGCGTGCGTCGGTTACGGCTTTGGCGCGTTTGACCTTAGCCCATTTGTTGTGTCCGGCCATGGGTACGTTGTCAGTAGAGCGAGGTTGGGGAAATGCCTCCGCGGGGCGCGGAGAAGGGGGCGCGATTACTTAGCCTTCTTTTTCGCGGGCGTCACGTTTTTCATCGCCTTGCCTCCGGCAGCCGGAGCAGGCGTGAGCTCGCTGTCCTTCATGCGGTTGATGATCATCTGCTGACCGATCGTGAAGAGGTTGCCGATGGTCGAATACAGAGCCAGCGCGCAGGAGAAGTTGTAGCACACCAGGGCGAAGAAATACGGCATGAACTTCATCATCTTCGCCTGCGCATTGTCCGTGGTCGGCGTCGGAGCGAGGTGCATCTGGATGATCATCGTCGCACCCATCAGGATGGGCATGATGTTGATCGGCAGAAACCCGAACAGACGCGCCACAGTATCCGGCGCCGAGAGGTCCTTGGCCCAAAGGAACTCCGCGAAACGGAGTTCGGAAGCGCTCTGGAGCATGACGAAGAACGCGATGAAAAACGGGATCGTGATGAGGATCGGGAGGCAGCCGCCCATCGGATTCACCCGATGCTCCTTAAAGATCTCAAGCGTGGCCTGATTCAGCTTTTGGGGGTTGTCCTTGTACTTCTCACGCAGTGCCTGCATCTGCGGCTGAATCTTCATCATGCGCTTCGACGATTTTGCCGCAGCCAGCGTCAGCGGCATGAAAAGCGTCTTCAGGATCAGCGTCATAATGATGATCGCGACGCCGTAGTTGTGAACCCAGCTGTCGCAGAGGTTCATCAACCAAAGTAGGAACGGAGCGATGTAGCGGCTGAAGAAGATGCGGTTGAAGAACCAGCGGTCGAACTGCATGACGCGCTCCTGATCCTTCCCCAGACGTTCGAGCCGCTGGTATTCCTTCGGGCCAACATAGAGGCTAGCTCCGAACGTTTCGGAGGCGTTTGGCGCGAGTGGCTTCAAATCAAAGCGCGCCGAGCCGGTGATGCCGATGCTCGCCGTGTTCGTGCCGGGGAACGGAGGCAGCTCCACACGCCGCGTGATGACGCCGACACCGGGCTGGTCAGGCGTGAGAATGCTGGCGAAAAACTGGTTCTTCACCGTGGCCCAGGTGAAACTGCCGTCAGATTCGACGTAGGCCTTCGGTTCCTTCGAACCGATGCCGAAGTTGGCGAGGAAGCCGCCGCCTTGCAGCTGGCCGCGATCGACGAGCGTGAGGTCCTTCCCGCTGTAGGCGCCGACGTTCAGGTACTGGCCATAGTCGCTGGCATTGACCGGTGCGGCCGTGCCGAGGCTAAAGCCTGCGCGCGGCAAAACCGTGGTCTGATCGGTGAGGTTGCGGAACGTCGTTTCGTGGCGGAGCTGATAGGGATCGCCCTTGCCGTCCTGCGGTCCGTTCGGGCCGATGATGTAGCGGCGGGTGACTTCGATCCGATTCTCAAAAACAGTGCGAAAGACCACTTCCGTGGCGGTCTGCGAGACCAAGTCGTAGCGCACGCTGCTATCGAGTCCCGGGAACGTATCCCGCGTGAACGCCAGCATCGGGTCGGCATGCTCGCGGTTGAAAACAAACGGCTCGGGGCTGTTCTTGTATTCCGGATACTTCTTCAGCGCGACGCTCTCGACGGCACCGCCGAAATCAACCAGCCGCACTTCGATAAAGTCGTTGGACAACGTGACCGTCTTGGCCGAGCCGTCGGTCTGCCGCAGCGCCGCAAACGTGGCGTTGTCGGGCGTGGTGGCGGGCAACGTGCTCGTGACCGGCCCCGGGGCGCGATTCGGGCCGACCACAGTGCCGGGCGACGCGGGCTTCCCGATTTCCGGAGCGGCCGGAGGGCGCGGCGTCGTCTTCGCGCCGAAATACATCAAGACGAAGGCGGCGACGAGCAACAGGGCGCCGATAAGCGTGTTCTTTTTGTCCATGAAGAAAGGGATGGGTTAGGAAGCTGCGTGGGGGCTGGCTGCGCGCACACACCGCGGACGCAGCGCACCGCGCGGCGGCACAAAGTCAACACCCCCGGGATTCCAGGGGCCGCACTTGATTATACGTCGGACCGCGAGGTCCGCTCCGTGCACCGCTCCATGCACGCGAATCGCCTCCGCCGCATAGGCCGAGCACGACGGATAGAAACGGCAACCGAACCTCGGGCCGGCGACGAGATGGAGCGGCGTAGAAATCAGATTCCGATAGAGCCAGACTCCGCCTAGCAACAGCCGCGACGCGGCGCCCGGCGCCTCGTCCACCTGGGGGGAATCGGAGTTGGTGGCAGAATCGTTCACGGTTTTGGAGCGAAAAGGCGCTGGCAGGCGTCGACGAATCTCCGTTCAATTTCGGAGTATTCCAGCCGGTTCAGCGAATTCCGCGCGACCATCAGCAAATCACAATCGGGCGGAACCAGCGTCTGGTTTTTCCGGAAAACCTCCCGCATCCGGCGCTTCGCGCGGTTCCGCAGGACGGCGCACCCGACCGCCGCGGTCGAAGCAACGACACAGACGCGGGCAACGACAGGCGTGGCAACGGACGAATCGACGATACCCGAAGGGGCGGCGGCGCGTTCCGGAATACCCGGTCGCCGATGACACCAAAGCGTGAAGCCGCCGCAATCGATGCGACGGCCTCGTTCTCGCGCCGTGCGAATATCCAGCTGCCGACGCAATCGCTGCTCGGCGCGGAAACGCATGGCAATTCAGACGCGCACCGGACGGTGCGCCAGGTTAGACGACGGTCAGGCGTTTCCGGCCTTTGCGACGACGGGAGGCGATAACCTTGCGGCCGCCTTTGGTGGACATCCGGGCGCGGAAGCCGATTTTGCGGGCGCGCTTTTTGCGGTGTGGGCGAAATGTCGGTTGCATATCTAAAGTCGAAAAAGAGTTGAGAGATACACCGGACGCCCTCGCAGGTGTCAAGGCCCGGATTTTTGCGGCTAATCGGCCTTAGCAGCCGGGAGCGTCAGCCGGCTGGATCGGAGCCCCCAGCGACTCGGCAGATCAATGTGCTGCCCCGGAGACCCTGCGAGGCAGCCCGGCACTGGGACAGGGCATCCCGCGTGGAGAATCCTCCTGTCCGATTTTCCGCACGCTTGGCGAATCGCGAAGAAACCGTAGCTTGGCGCCATGCGTACGTGGTGCTCGGCGTTTCTGATCGCGGCGGCAGCTTTGACTCAGGCCCAACCACCGCCGATGACGCCACCCGCTCCTGCCGTGCGGGATCCGGACATCGATCGAATCGTGGCGGAGATTTCGCCCCAGGCCATCGAAGCCACTGTTCGCACCTTGGTGGGTTTCCAAACGCGACACACACTGTCCGACTCCAACGATCCGAAGCAGGGCATCGGCGCCGCCCGAAACTGGATCCAGGCGGAGTTCGAACGCATGAGTCAGGAATCCGGCGGACGCCTCCAGGTCGAGCTGGACCGCTTCACCCAGCGCCCCTCGCCGCCGCGCATCCCGCGGCATACGGAAGTCGTGAATGTGGTCGCCACCTTGCCTGGCCGACAGGCGGAATCGAAAGACCGCATTTATGTCGTGAGCGCGCACTACGATTCTCGCGCCACCGCCCCCAACGACGCCGATTCGGCCGCTCCGGGTGCGGACGACGACGCGTCCGGCGTGGCAGCCATGCTCGAGTTGGCGCGCGTGATGTCGAAGCGGGATTTCGACGCCACGATCGTGTTCATGGCCGTGGCCGCGGAAGAACAGGGTTTGCAGGGCGCGCGCCATTGGGCGGAGAACGCTCGCGACCGGAAACGCGACATCGCAGGCATGATCACCAATGACATCGTCGGCAGCCCGGTCGCCGCCGACGGTACGGTATCGCGCAACGTCGTGAGGCTTTTCGCCGAGGGCGTTCCGCCGCAGAAAAACCTCCCGGAAGCCGACCTCACCCAGATCAAGACGGGGGGAGAAAACGACTTCCCTCCCCGCCAGCTCGCCCGCGCGATCCGCGGCGCCGCGGAGCTTTACGTGCCGCACATGACGGTGCGGGTCGTGTATCGGCGCGATCGCTACCTGCGCGGCGGCGACCATGCGGCTTTTCTCGACGCCGGCTTCCCCGCGGTTCGTTTCACCGAACCGTCCGAGAACTACGCGCACCAGCACCAGGACGTCAGGGTGGAAGACGGCGTGCAGTACGGCGATCTCCCCGAGTTCGTCGATTTCGCCTACCTGGCCGATGTCGCCCGCGTGAATGCCGCCGCACTGGCGACCCTCGCCCGGGCTCCAGCCTCTCCGGATAACGTCGAGGTGGAAACCGCGCGGCTCGAGAACGACACCGAACTCTCGTGGTCCGCCAACCGCGAACCCGATCTCGCCGGCTACCGGATCGTGTGGCGGGAGACCACGGCACCTTTCTGGGAACAAGCCGTCGACGTGGGCGTCGTGACGAAGTACATCGTCAAGGGGCTCTCGAAAGACGATGTTGTCTTTGGTGTGGAGGCGGTGGATACAGCTGGGCACGCCAGCCCGGCCGTCTATCCGAAGCCTTACCGGCCCCGCTGAGTCCAATCCCATCGGCAGCCCTCGTTTCTTTCCCCACTCCCATGCGCATCGCGGTGTTTTCCGACACACACGACCGTTGCCCGAAAGGCCTGCCAGAACGCATGCGCGAGGCGGACGAGATTTGGCACCTTGGGGATGTCTGTGATCCCTCCCTGCTGGTCGAGTTCGAACAGCTCGGCCCGCCGCTGCGGGTGGTCCTGGGCAACTGCGACAGCTATCCCCGCTGGCCTTTGAAGCTGTCTCTGCAGCGCGAGGGCGTGCGTTTCCACCTCGAGCATATTCCGCCGCTGAAAACACCGACGAACTGCGACGTGCTCCTGCACGGTCACACTCACGTGCCGCGCGACGACATCGTCGACGGTGTGCGCTGGCTCAATCCGGGCTGCATCACGCGCCCGAATCGAGGAGCGCCTCCAAGCTGGGCTTGGCTGACCGTCAACGGCGGCCGGGTCGAGCGTTGGGAATTGATGCGCGCCTGACGCGTTGGCATCGCCGCTGCTCGTCTCGGTGCATGCACCGCCTGGTTTCCCTCACCGCCCCGGTTTCGCCGGATGACTTGGCGGCGCTCGTGCGCTTGCTTGCCGCCTGCGTGGAAGGAGGAGCTTCCATCGGATTCATGGCGCCGCTCGCACCGCCTGAAGCGGAAGCGTACTGGCGAAAGGTGATCGCGGACCTTCCTGCCGGAATACGCCGCATCCTGGTGGCTCGCGACAACGCCACAGGCGAAATCATCGGCTCGGCCCAGCTCGCTTTCGAAACCCGCGCCAACGGCCGCCATCGGGCCGAAGTGCAAAAAGTCATGGTGCTGCCCTCCCGTCGAAGGCAGGGCATCGCGGCCGGTCTGATGGCCGGGTTGGAACACGCCGCCCGCGAGCGCAACGTGACGCTCCTCTTTTTGGATACGAGCGAAGGGCGTGGCGGCGCACGTGCGTTCTACGAAACCCTGGGATATCGCTATGCCGGCGGGATTCCCGGCTATGCCCTGGATCCCGACGGCGCGCCCGCGGCAAACGCCATCTTCTACCGCACCCTCGGTCCTGCCTGAGCACTGCATCGAGCGGACGGCGCTCCGCCGGGGAGCTCGGGCGCAGGCCCTCACGCGACCGCACCGCTCTCTCGGGGCCGCGGACGTGCCGCGCGAACCGCCGCCCAACGCGTCGGAAGAGCCGCGCTTCCTGTCCGGCAGCCGCTCGGCACGCAGCCGGAACCCGGCGGTTCGGCCAGAGTTCACATTTCCGCATGAATCCGAGGATTTCGTCTGCCGCCCGCCACCTCTGGGCCAACTGGGTCCGGCCTCTCGGCCTCGCCGCTCTTGTCGTTCTTCCTCTCAAGTCCGCCGTCGCCGACTGGAACTGGGTGCCGTCGGGTTCGATGCGTCCGACGATTCTCGAGGGAGAGTTGATCGTGGTGAACAAACTCGCCTACGACCTGAAGGTTCCATTCACGACCCGGCACCTCGCCGAATGGAGCGATCCGCGCCGCGGCGAAATCGTGGTCTGTTTCTCGCCAAACGGAGGAACAAGGCTCGTGAAACGCGTCGTCGGACTGCCGGGCGACCGCATCGTCGTCCGCGGCGCGCAAGTATGGGTGAACGGAGCGCGCGCCGACTACGGCCCCATCGACAGGCGCTGGTCCGACCATCTCACCGCCAGCGAACACCGCGACGCCGTCGTTGCACAGGAGGCGCTCGGTCTCGTGAGGCATCCCGTCTTGGTGCGTCCCGAGCATGAACTCTACGCCACGGCTCAAGCTTTCGTCGTCCCGGCCGGGGAATACTTCATGATGGGCGACAACCGCGACCTGAGCTTCGACTCCCGCTATTTCGGCTCGGTCCGCCGAGATCAGATTGTCGGCCGGGCTGTCGCCGTCGCGCTTTCGTTCGATCCCGACCACGCTCTCCTTCCGCGCCTCGATCGCTGGTTCGGGAAGCTGATGTAGAAACGGCCGAGGACCGTGGCCGCCATCCCGCGCTTTCTCGAATCAGCCGAACAGATCCAACTGAACGCCGCCCGGCCGGCGAAAGTGCTCCGCCGAAAGCTCGCGCGGATCTTCGTTCAAACGGAGCCGGCGGGCGGTCACTTTGAAGAGATCGTTGAGTTGCGCGGCGAAGATCCCCTCGCCTTTGAAGCGGGAGTACCACTCCGCCGACGAGAGTTTTCCGCCCCGGAGGTCCTTCAAACGCGAAAGGACGCGTTCTTTCTTTCCCGGTTCGTGCGTATCCAGCCAATGGATAAAAACGTCCTTCACCGAATAGGGCAATCGCAGGAGGATGTACCCTCCCCGTGTCGCCCCGGCCTCGGCCGCCGCCTCGAGGATCGACGGCAACTCGTGGTCGGTCAGCCCGGGGATGACGGGAGCCATCATGACTCCGACGGGCACGCCGGCTTTGGCCAGCTCCCGAATCGCCGCCAACCGGTACTGCGGACGCGACGCGCGGGGCTCGAGCCGGCCGGCGAGATCGGCGTCGAGCGTGGTGATCGTCAAGAAAACGGACGCCCCGTTGAAATGGGCCAGCTCTGACAGCACATCGATGTCTCGCGTGACGAGATGGTTTTTCGTGATCAGGCCGACCGGATTCCTGAACTCCGCCAACACCTGCAGGCATTTCCGAGTGAGCTGGAATTGCCGTTCCGCCGGCTGATAGCAGTCCGTCACGCCGCTCATCCCGATTGGCTGCGGCTCCCATTTCGGGGACGACAGTTCTTTCCGCAGCAGGTCGGGAGCGTGGACCTTCACCATGATCTTCGTCTCGAAGTCGATGCCGCTGCCCATCCCGAGATACTCGTGATAGGGCCGGGCATAGCAGTAAGCGCAGCCGTGCTCGCAGCCGCGATACGCGTTGAGACCATAGCGGTAGGGCTGCACGTCAGGGCTGTCGTTCCGTACCAAGATCGACTGCGACGCGTCCGTGAGAAACTGAGTGCGCGGGTCCGGGCGCTCCTCCGGCGGGCAATCGGGATCCGCCGTGACAATCAGCCGCTCGAAGCGATTGTGCGGATTGAAATCCGCACCCCGACCGCGCAACGGCGCCGGCATAGACTGGCCCTGAAAAGGCATCGCTCAAATAGTGTTCAAATGAACACATCGACGCAACCCTCGGCGAACGATCCGCAGGGCTTTTTCTCCCGGCAGCCGGCCAGGAGCCGAACGGAAGTTCACGTTTGGAAGTTGCCGACGAGCGTGTGACCATCGCAAGCGTCGCCTCTCCAAAGCCTGTGGCACCCTGCCACCTTCGCCTTGTCGCATTTCACCCGCATGATGCTCCGCTTCCTTCTCCTCGCCTGCCTGCTTCTCGCTGCACCTCTCGGACTTCGCGCCATCCCGGCGGGAGACGCAGACGGAACCCTGAAAGCCCTCGTCGCCCGTCAGAACAAACTCTTCGCCGAAGCAGAAAAGCAGGGCGACCAGCTCGATCAGGACAACTTCCGCTCGCAGCTCCAGCAGCTCTGCAACGACTACGACGTCCTCTTGCGCGACTATCCTAAACTCGCCGCGGGTTTCGTCGCTTACGGCATGCTCCTCAACAAAGTGGACATGCGAAAAGAGGCGGCGGAGATGTTTCTTCAGGCGAACAGAATCGATAAGAACATCCCGCTGGTGAAGAATCAGCTCGGCAACTACCTCGCCGAGGAGGGCAAGCCCCTCGAGGCGGTGAACTACTATCTCTCCGCGATCCAGCTCGAGCCGAAGGAGCCGCTGTACCACTACCAGCTCGGAACCCTGCTCACGGAGGCTCGCGACGATTTCCTGAAGAGCGGCCAGTGGACGCGCGAGACCCTCGACAAGGCCATGCACGAAGGTTTCCGGCAAGCGATGGAGCTCTCGCCGGGCAGCGTCACCTACGCGTACCGGTACGGGGAATCGTTCTACGATCTCGAACATCCGGACTGGGATGAGGCGCTGGAATTCTGGAGAGCGCTTGAGCTGAAGGTGAATCCGGGGGTGGAAAAGCAGACCATCCGTCTCCACGAAGCGAATATCTTGATCAAAGAGGACAAGATCGATCAGGCGAAAGACCTGATGGCCACGGTCACGGAACCGGTGCTGCAGAAACAAAAGCAAAAGCTGATCGATCAGCTGCCGAAGCCGAAGGCCGAGGTTGAGAAAAAACCGGCGCCCGCGGTTCCGGAGAAGAAATAAAACCCGTTCGCCGAGAGCGCCGAGGAGACAGCCAGAATGCGCGCGTCGGCAGCCGCATTCGGCCCCGCTTTCCGTGGGTTTTCCTTTCCCTGGCTGAGCCGGAGCGGCTAAGACCTTCCCAACACATGTCTTGGTTCAACAAGCTCGAGCGGAAGCTCGAACCCATCGCCATCACCAACATCACGCTGTATTTGGTGATCGGCCAAACATTCGTCTATTTGGCGAAGATGTTCCGCCTCCTGGATGAGAGGCAACTCTGGTTGGTGCCAGTGCTCGTGACGCACGGGCAGATCTGGAGATTGGGCACTTTCGTATTCGTTCCGGAGCCAACCCATTGGGCATTGGTCGCCTTCATGCTGTATTTCTTCTACTTCATCGGAAGCGCGATGGAAGCAGCATGGGGAACCCTACGCTACAACCTGTTCCTTCTGGTCGGATACTTGCTCACTGTCGGGGCTGCGTTCGTCACGCCGAATATGGCAGCAACGAACCTATTCGTCGGCTTGGCGGTGTTTCTAGCCTTCGCATACCTGAACCCCGACTACGAGATCCTCGTCTTCTTCATTCTGCCAGTGAAGATGAAGTGGCTTGCTCTGCTCGACTGCCTGTATCTCGCGTATACGTTTGCCATCGGAGATTTCGGAACCCGCCTCGCCGTTATCGCGGGCGTCGGCAATTTCCTGATCTTTTTCGCGCGAGACCTCTGGCTCGATCTGCGCACCGGACAACGCCGGATGAAAGCCAACGCGCGCAACGCGGCCAAGAGCGCCGAGCGCGAGCCGCGCCACCGCTGTTACGTCTGCGGCAAAACGGACATCAGCCATCCCGATCTCGACTTCCGCTACTGCTCGAAATGCGCCGGCGACCAGTGCTACTGCCCGGAGCACATTCGGAACCACGAGCACGTGCTGACGCCGACGGAGGGCCCCCGTTGAAAGCGAGCGCATCGACGCTCTTCCGCGGCTCGCGCAATTTCCGCACGCTGGGAGAGTGGCTAAACCACGCCGTCGCGCTCTACGACCAGCACGGCCTAGCCGTTGGCCAAGTCGCATCCAGCCCGCACGACGAAGCGCTCTACCTCCTCCTGCGCACGCTCGACCTGCCGCTCGAAAGCCCAGCCAGCGTCCTTCGCCGCAAACTCACCCCAGAGCAAACCGACCAGATCAAGGATGTGCTTGCGAAGCGGATACTCGACCGCACGCCTGCCGCCTACCTGACGCGCGAGGCCTTTCTGGGGGAATACCGATTCTACGTGGACGAGCGGACCATCATTCCGCGCTCGTACTTTCTCGAAATCATCCCCGGCCAGCTGGACGACTGGCTTCCGAAAGACCTTCGTCCAAAGCGCGTCGTCGACGTGTGCACGGGTTCGGGCTGTCTGGCGGTCCTGCTCGCCCACCATTTCCCGGAAACGAAGGTGGACGCGATCGATCTCTCGGCGGATGCCCTCGCTGTCGCTCAAATCAATGTCGAGGCGCATGGCTTGGAAGACCGGCTGCGGCTCTTCGAGAGCGACGTTTTCGATTCCGTCCCGCGAGCACGCTACGACGTGATCCTCAGCAATCCGCCGTACGAACCTTCGGCTCATGTCGACGCCATGCCGCTCGAATACCACCGGGAACCGCGCATGTCGCTCGACGGCGGCAAAGACGGCCTCGTGATCATCCGCAAGCTCCTCGCGCAAGCCCGCGAGCGGCTGCAACCGCACGGCATTGTGATGATCGAGGTGGGTGGACTGCGCGAAGCGATGGACAAGGAATTCGCCGCGCTGGACCTCCATTGGCTGCACACGCACGACGGCGCCGATTGCGTCTGCGTGATCCACGCCCAGCGGCTGCGCGCCGCAAGAATCTGACGCGTCGCCGGGCGTTCGCGATCCGAATGCCGCCTGACTGTTTTCCCGGCAGCGTCCGCGCTTGGAGGCGTGCCTAGCCTAGGCGGACCACTGGCTCAGGTTGCCGCTGTCACGTTCTCCCGGCTCGAATTTCGTGCAGTCACGCCCTTCCGACACGGGCGCTCCGCCGTGCGCGAGACGAGGGTGTTCGCAGTAACCCCAGCTCCCGCCAGGATCGTCGCCGATGCGCCGGAAATAACGGCAGTCGGGGCCGCACGGCAGCATCGCTGTTGCCCATTCGGCATCGGTGAGGTCGCGGACGTCCAGGTTCACGACCCAGAGCTAAACGCGTGGCGGCGGTGAGCCAATCCATTTGCCGCGACACGCCGTCTCAGGGGCGCGTCACCGGCCAACCACATTCGCCGCGATTTGCAGAGCGAGAAAACCAAAACCGAAGGCCGTGAGAACCGTCATCGCCAGCGCTCCGCCACCCGCCGCGAGGACCAGGCCCGTGACGCCAACCACCGCCAGAGCCGCCGTGCCCAGCGCGAACCAGAGCCGTTGCCGGCCGCGGCGCGACGCGACGATCGCCACGCCGATGGACAGGATCGCGGCCACGATGGCGACCAGCATCCCGAGTTCATCGCGCCACGCCCACCACGCGAGGCCGCCCAGCGCCACCATCAGGCAGCCGCCAAACCAATAGGATGCCCGGCGTTCGTCTCGCGACAGAACGTAGCGGCCGAAGCGGTCGAAAAGGAGCATCAGGTTGAACATCGGCACCGACGTCCACGAAAGGTACACGAAGAGATAGAAGAAGATCACCAGCGGCCACAGCACGACGCCCCAGGCCGGTCTCGTTTCGGCGGCTCCCCGCATCAGGCGCATCACGAGATACGTGCCGATGATGAACACCGCCTGCATGCGTCCGCTCTGGCGGCCCATCCAGAGGAAATACGCCAGCATTCCGCGATAGACGGGATTGCGGGCTTTCAACGCTTCCAACATTCCCTGGCGCCCGTATTCGAGTTCTGGATCCAGCCGCAAGGCTTCGCGGAAATGCTCCTGGGCTCGACGCGGATCGTTCCGATGAAGACAGTTCCAGCCCTGGTTGGCGTGGGAAACGGCATTTTCCGGGTCGCGTTCGAGGGCGAATTCGACCGTTTCCATCGCCTCGGTCTTCCGGCCGAGCCGCACCAAGGCCATCGACCGGAGATTCGCGCAGCCCACGTCTTCCGGATTGAGCGCCAATCCTCGCTCGGCCGCCTCCAGCGCCGCGGGCCAGTTGCGGAGAGCGAGATGAATGGACGCGAGAAGTCCGAAATGCCGCTCCTCGTCGGGATCGAGCCGAATAGCTTCCTCCACCTCGGCTTTGGCTTCGGCGTCCCGGTCCGCACGATGGAGCACCGACGCGAGCACGTAGTGGAAGTACGGAACGTCCGGGGCCAACCCAACCGCCGCCTGCGCCGATTGCACCGCCTCCGCCGCCTTGCCCTGATCACTCCGGCTGAGCGCGAGGAACGCATGCGCCAGGGGATGCTCGGGCGTCTGCGCCAACGCGAGCATGGCCTCGCGCTCGGCGTCAGCCGGACGCGACTGCTGGAGCAGCAACTGCGCACGTTCCAGGTGGACGCTCATTTCTTCGCGATCTTCAGGTACGCGAGCACCTCATCGTAGAGTCCGCTCTGGTTGGCGTAGAGAGCGTAGTTGCGCGCGGTATCGAACCAATCGCGAACGGAGGGACGATGACGTTTCACCGCCTCCAGCAGGTCCTTTTCCGTCACCGGCTGCACAGAGCCGGCTTTCATCGCGGCCCGCAGCTTCTCCTCGACGGCCAGATCGACGACCGCCTTGAGGTCCGCGCCGGAAAAGCCGTCAGACTTCTTCGCCACTTGGTCGAAGTCGATTTCGGTCACCGGCTTCCCGCGGAGCATCAGCCGGAGAATCGCCGCCCGGGCAACGGCATCGGGAGGCGGCACGAACACGATGCGATCAAAGCGTCCCGGACGACGAAAGGCCGGATCCAGATGCCACGGCGCGTTTGTGGCGGCGAGGATCAGAACGCCTTCGTTGTTGGACGTGACGCCGTCCAGCTCCGCGAGGAACTGGTTGATCATCTGCCGTCCGCCGCTCTTCAGCATGTCGGTGCGGTTCGCGCCGAGCGCATCGACCTCGTCGAAAAACAACACGCACGGGCGATTCGCTCGCGCTTGGTCGAAGATCGCGTGGAGGTTCTTTTCGCTCTGCCCGATCCACATCTCGAGCACGTCGCTGATCCCGACCGCGAGAAAGCGCGCTTTCACTTCGCCCGCCGTCGCGCGGGCCAGAAAAGTCTTTCCGCATCCAGGAGGCCCATACAACAGGATGCCGCCGCCTACGCGCTTGCCGTAGGCCTGGAACAGCTGCGGTTGCTGGAGAGGGAGGATGATCTTCATCCGGATCTCCTCCTTCACGGAGTCCATCCCGCCCACATCCGCGAAACCGATCTGCGGCAGCTCGAGTTCGGCGGCGCCCGAGCCGATCGGAAGGTCGCCGGACGGAACCGCCTCGGCACGTTCGGGATCCAGCCCGAAATTGTAGTCGGTTTCCTCCGACGCTTCCTCCCCTTCGTTCTCCGACAGCGGCAGAGGCGCGGGCGCGGCCGGTTTCGGCGCCGAGCGCGGACGCTGCGGCAGGAACTCTCTCAAGTCCTCCTCGAGCGACGCGTCGGCCAAAGACGGCTCGGCTTCGCAGGCCTTCAGGTACTGCTGGGCGGCGAGCCGAAGCTCGCCAGCCTGCACCGCCAGCCGGGCATGCAGAAGGAAAGCCCGCGGCGGCGCCTTGGGATCCTTGAGCAACGACTCCACGATGACGAGGGCCGCCGAGGACTTCCCTTGTTGGAAAAACGTCGAGACGAGCCCCAGCTTCGCCGGCACGCTCGTTGGCTCCAGGGCCAGCGCCCGCTTGAACAACACTTCGGATTCCGCAAGTCCGCCGTTCTTCAGCACCGTATCCGCTGCGTGGAGCAACAAGGGGGTGTTGTCGGGAGAGAGGCGCAGCGCCTCCCGCAGCGCGGGAGGAATCAGGCTCGAGGCCAGCGGATCATCGGCGGACATGGCGGCAACGTGCAGAGCGAGACCCGGCGGGGCGAGCGTTTTCAGGCACGCTGGAGGCAGAGGAATTCGTACCCCTCAAGACCCTTGCCGCGAAGACAACGAGCGCCCCGTTGGATTTGCCGATATCTCATTGAGGCAGGCAGGCCGTCCCCCTCGAGACGCTGGAGGCGGACCGGCCATCGCGCCGCCGGAGAAAACGGCCCGGAGCGGCTCACAGCAGCTTCCCGGGAACGTACTCCTTGGCGCCCTTGACCTTGCGCGCAGCGCGATTGGCTTCGGCGACGAACGTGTCGACCTGCTGCGGGGCCGCCCCGACGAACCGTTTGGCGTCGGAAAGCACCGCCTGTAGCTTGGCTCGCGGAAGCCCGAGGCGGGCGTCGCCGGCAAGCCTGCCGATCAGATCGGCATCGCCCGAGCCGGAACGCAGCGCCTTCGCCGCGGCCAGCGCGTGCTCCTTGATCAATTCATGCGCGGTTTCGCGGCCCGCACCGGCTTTCACGGCTTCCATCAGAATGGTCGTCGTGGCGAGGAACGGCAGGTTGCGCGCGCTTTCCGCCGCGATCGCCGCCGGGAAAACGTCCATCTGGCGTAGCACGGTGACAAACGTCTCGAGCAGTCCGTCGATTGCGTAAAACGCGTCCGGCAAGGCAACGCGGCGCACCACCGAACAAGAAACATCCCCTTCGTTCCACTGATGGCCGGAAAGCGAAGCGGTCATGGCAACGTACCCGCCGAGGATGGTCGAGAACCCGCAGATGCGCTCGCAATTGCGGGCGTTCATCTTGTGGGGCATGGCCGAAGAGCCGACCTGACCTTCTTGAAAGCCTTCCGTGACGAGCCCCTGGCCCGCCATCAAGCGAAGGGTCGTGGCAAAGCTGGCAGCGGCGGCGCCGACCTGATGCAGCGCGGAAACGACGTCGAAGTCCAAACTGCGCGGATACACCTGCCCGACCGCATTGAGGGCGGCCCGGAAGCCGAGATGCTTGAGAATCCGGGCTTCGAGCTTCGCGACCTTCCGAGGGTCGCCGCCGAGCAGCGTGAGCTGGTCGAGCTGCGTGCCGACCGCGCCTTTTACCCCGCGCACCGGATAGCGTGCGATCAATTCATCCAGACGCTGGAAGGCGATCAGCATCTCCTGACCGCCCATCGCCACGCGTTTTCCGAGGGTCGTGGGCTGCGCGGGAACGTTGTGGGTGCGGCCCGTCAGCATCAGGTTGCGGTGGGCCCGGGCGCGCTTGGCCAGGGCCAGCAGCGCCGCGCCGACCTTGACCCGGACGATGGCAAGGGATCGAAACACCTGGAGCTGCTCGACGTTCTCCGTCAGATCGCGGCTCGTCAGGCCCAAGTGGATACTCTCCCGGCCCGCCAAATCGTTGAACTCCTCGATCCGCGCCTTGACGTCGTGAAGCGTCTTCCGTTCGCGGTCGGCGATCGAATGCAGGTTGATCCGGTCCTTCACCCGCTCGTAGTCGGCGATCGCCGCTGTGGGAATCGCCACGCCCAGGTCGCGTTGCGCCTTCATGACCGCGATCCAGTAGTCGCGCTCGATCGCGATGCGGCCTGCCGGGGACCAGACGGCTTTCAGCTCGGGCGAGGCATAGCGCTCGGCGAGCACGTTCGGAATCGAGTCCATGGCAGCAGATTTCTGGGAGCGGTCGTTCGGCATGACACGCCAGTAAGACAAAAGCGACCGCCGTGGGCCACTGGAAAAATGTCCCTTCGCCGCCGATGAAATGCAGCTGTCTGACGGCGTCTGGAGGGAGCAGCCCGTCTCGACCACGGTCGAGCAGGCGCTGCCGGAGACGCACACGTTCCCGGCAGCCGATGTTCCGAAGGCGCTCCGGCTTCGATCAGCGCTTTTTGTTCAACGCCGCGCTGAACCAGTCGCCGTTGAGCGATTGCTGCGGACGAGGAGCGGGAGCGCCAGCGCCGCGGTTGCCACCGGAACCGCCCGAGCCTGGGCCGGTGCGGCCGCCGCCCGGCGCGGACTTCGGCCCGATCTCCGGCTTGCTGCGCATCGAGAGGCTGATGCGTTTCCGCGGCAGGTCGACTTCGGTGACGGTGACTGTCACGCGCTGGGAGACTTTCACGACCTCGGCGGGATCCTTCACGAACGTATCCGCCAGCTGGCTCACGTGCACCAGACCGTCCTGGTGGACACCGATGTCAACGAACGCGCCAAACGCCGTGACGTTCGTGACAATGCCCGGAAGCTTCATGCCTGGCTTGAGGTCTTCGGGCTTGTTGACGCCGTCGGCGAAGGAGAACGCCTCGAACTTCTGGCGGGGGTCGCGCCCGGGCTTCGCCAGCTCGGCCATGATATCGTTCAGCGTCGGCAACCCCACCTTCTCCGTGACGTAGGTCTCGAGCTTGATCTTCTTGCGCAGATTCGCGTCGCGCATGAGGTCGGCGACGGTCACGGCGAGATCCGCGGCCATCTTTTCGACGATGGGATAGCTCTCCGGGTGGACGGCGGAGCCGTCGAGCGGATGCTCGCCGCCGCGAACGCGGAGAAAGCCCGCAGCCTGCTCGTAAGCCTTCGGGCCAAGGCGGTCCACCTCGAGGAGTTCGGCGCGCGACTTGAACGGCCCTTTTTCGTTTCGCCGCGCCACGATGTTGGCCGCGATCGAGGCGTTGAGGCCGGATACGTAGCTGAGCAGCTGCTTGGAGGCGGTGTTGAGTTCGACGCCCACGCCGTTGACGCAGGAGATCACGGTGTCGTCCAGAGAGCGCTTCAACCCGTTCTGATCGACGTCGTGCTGATACTGCCCGACGCCGATGCTCTTCGGATCCAGTTTCACCAGTTCGGCCAGCGGATCCATCAGTCGCCGTCCGATGGATACCGCGCCGCGAACCGTCAGGTCATGGTCGGGAAACTCTTCGCGGGCGACTTCGCTGGCGGAATAGATGGACGCGCCGGACTCGTTGACCATCACGACCGGGATGCTCGGCGGGATTCCCAGCGAGCGAACAAAGAGCTCGGTCTCCCGTCCGGCGGTGCCGTTTCCGATGGCTATCGCCTCGATCTGAAAGAACTTCACGAAACCCGAGAGTTTCTCCTTCGCCTCCTCCGTCTTCGCGATTCCTTGGTCGGGATAAACGACGTCGTTGTGCAGCAGTTTGCCCTGACGATCCAGGATCACGACCTTGCAGCCCGTGCGGAATCCGGGGTCGATGGCGAGGACGTTCTTCTGCCCGAGCGGCGAAGCAAGGAGGAGTTCGCGGAGGTTTTCGGTGAAGACCTTGATGGCGGTTTCGTCGGCGCGCTTTTTCGTCTCGAGCCGCATTTCGGTCTCCATCGCCGGGGCAAGCAGGCGCTTGTACGCGTCCTGCGCGGCGAGCTTGACCTGCTCGGCGCAGCTGCCCGGGGTGGCTTGGCCCTTGACGAAAAGGGGCTCGATCTCGGCCAGCGCCGACTTTTCGTCGACGGTGATCCGCATCATCAGCACGAGTTCCTTTTCGCCGCGGCGCATGGCCAGCACGCGATGGCTGGGCGCCTTGGCCAGCGGTTCGCTCCAGTCGAAGTAGTCCTTGAACTTCGCGCCCTCGGCTTCCTTGCCGGCGATCACCTTCGAGGAAATCACGGAGTGCTGCTGGTAGATCGCGCGGAGCTTGGCTCGACCGGCGGCATCGTCGCTGATGCGCTCGGCGAGGATGTCGCGAGCGCCAGCGAGCGCCTCGTCGGCGTCGGCGATCTTCGCCTTCAGGTTCTTGCCGTCGTCCGGCGTGTATTCGCGTCCCGCATACTCGGCTGCCGCCGCCTTCGCGTTCGTGGCCGGGTCCTGCGCGAAGAGAAGATCGGCCAGCGGCTCCAGGCCCTTCTCCTTGGCGATCGTGGCCCGCGTGCGTTTTTTCGGGCGGAACGGCAGGTAGATATCCTCCAGCGCATTCAACGTATCCGCGCCGGCGATCTTCTTGGCGAGATCGTCGGTGAGGAGGTTGCGCTCTTTCAGCGAAGCGACGATGGCCGCACGGCGTTCGTCGAGCGCGGCCAGCTGCTCCAGGCGGTCGCGGATCGCGGTCACGGCGACCTCGTCGAGTTCTCCCGTCGCTTCCTTGCGGTAGCGGGCGATGAAGGGGACAGTGGCGCCCTCCTTCAGCAGCTGAGCGGTCGAGGCGACCTGGTGAACTTTGAGTCCGAGCTCCTGGGTGATCCGGAGCACGTGATCGGCGTTGGGCAACTCCATGTTAAAGGGGGACGGACATAGCACCTGTCCGCGCCGCGCATTCAAGAGGAAACCACGGCTGCCGCGTTCGGCGCTCTGTTAGGGCGTGTTTGCAGAATGGGAAGCAGAGCGTGGAGGAAAGAATCGAGGGGCTAGGCGGGCCGAAAAGCGGTGGGCCTGCGGCCCATGCTTTTCGGCACAACTCTGCTCGCTCTGCTCCCAGCGCTCCGTTTCCCGTTCTGCAAACACACCCTAGGGACCCCACCCTACTTCCGCGGCCACAAACACCCAGCCAGCACCGGCAAATCCATCATTTCGCGCATTCGCCTTAATTTTGCGTCACCCCGTTCGCTATTCACGTGACCGCGCCCTTCACGGGTTGCGGAGACTCTCATGATGAAAAGCAAACGACTCCTCTCCACTGCATTTGTGCTCGGCGCCATCTTGGCGACGGTCACGCTAGCTCCCGCACGTGCCGCGGACGCCGAATTCGATCAGCGGCCAGTTCCGGTCAAGACGCCGCCGCCCGAGTATCCCGCGGCGATGCGCCAGGAAGGCGTTGCCGGCACCGTCGCAGTAAAAGTGGTCGTCGATGAGACCGGTGCGGTCACGGAGTGCACCGTGAGCAAGTCCACGAACCGCGCTTTCGAGGAGCCCGCGCTCGCCGCTGTCCGCACATGGAAATTCAAGCCGGCCACCAAGGACGGAACGCCCGTCAAGGCCCGCTTCATTCTCCCGATCCAGTTCAACCTGGAGTCGTAAGGCTCGTTTTCCACCGCAGCTTCATCGTCGCGCTGGCGTTCCGGCTTCGCCGGGGTAGCGTGCGGCGATGAAGCTGCTTTTTTATTCCCTTTTTCTGGCGGGATTGGTCGTCGCAGTTCCCGCGCAGAGTGCGGAGACGACAACGACGGATGTGGAAAAGGAGGTGACCGCCGCGGTCAAAAGCAGCCGTGTGACCATCGTCCACCTCTGGGCTCCGTGGTGCCCGAACTGCATGTCCGAGCTGAAGAACCACGGCTGGCGGGATTTCCTCTCCGTCAACCCCGATGTGGGTGTGATTTTCGTCACGGTATGGAGCTCTGCGGACGGAAAAGCCGAACTCGAGAAGTACGGGCTGACCGAGCAGGAGAACTTCGAGTGGTTTCACCATCCGAATACGTCCCGAACCAAAGAGGAGCGGCTGAAGACGTTTCTCGGCCAGCCGATCGTCTGGATTCCCTCAACCTGGATCTACAAAGACGGCCAGCTGCGGTATGCGCTGAACTACGGCGAAGTGCGCTTCCCTCTCCTGCAACAACTCGTGAGAGACGCCGAAGCGAAGTGGTGAATGACGCGCCGAGGCGCGAGAAGCGGGTAATGGGTAGTTGGTGACGGCAGCCGTTTCGCGCACTTCTGTGCTCTGCGAGACTCCCGCCCACGAACTGCAGCGACGCCCGTCGCCAGACGCACCTGTTTCCAACTTCCGACGCCTCCCCGGCGCGAAACCGCGCCGCGGCTACAACACCCAGGCGAGGCCAAACCGAAGCCAAAGCGGGATCAGAAAAATGCCGAGCGCCGTCGTGCCAATGACGACCCGGACGGCGACCAGCGGCTGACCACCGTAGTGTTTGGCAATGACGATCGGCAGAATCCCCGCCGGCATCGCACCCTGCACGACGAGGACTCGTTTCAGCTCGATCGAGCACGGCAGATACTTCGCCAGGACGACGTAAACCAAAGGAAACGCCCCCAGCCGTAACAAGCTGGAGAATACGGATACTCGCGGTTCGAAAAGCTCGCGAGGACGTTCGAAATACGGATCGAGCGTGCCACCGATCAGGATCAGCCCGAGCGGAATGGAGCAGATCGCGCACTGATGGATGACGCTGTTGACGACTTCCGGCACATGCGGACCGACGCGACTGAGATTGCCCACCAAACCGAGCACCAGCGCGATCACGGGCGCGTTGAAAAGCTTCTTCCAACCCTCGCGCAACGAGAGACCCGACAGCACCAGGATGCCGACGGTCCAGATGGCCGCCTCGCAACCGACGTTGTGGACCATCAGCATGCCCAGACTGTCGGTCCCAAAGAGCGCCGCCATGAGCGGAATTGGGACGTAACCGTAGTTGTTGATGCCCGACGCAAAGGCGAAGGTTCGGAGACCATGTCCCTGAGTGAGCCCAAGCAACCGCCCGGCGTACAAAGCTCCGAGTATAGTGAAAACCATCGCCCCGAACCCGACCGCTGGAGCGAAACCAAGGTTAGCGGGCACCCGCAGCGCGGCGTTGTTTAGGACGCTCTCGAAGATCAGGCACGGATAAAGCCAGTTCACCACCATCTTCAGCAGACTCGCGTCCGCCTCGGTCGTCATCCACCCGACCCGGCGCAAGACCACACCGATGCCAATGAGCCCGAACACGGGCAGAATGAGCATCAGGAGCTGCCAATAGGACATCATGGCGGAGCGTCGACTGTCCGGGATAACCCCAACCCTACAACGAAAAACCCGCCATCCCCTGCCCTGCCAGCCGGCCCGTCGTCCACGCTGCCTGGAAATTGAAGCCTCCGGTTACACCGTCGATGTCGAGCACCTCCCCGGCGAAAAACAAACCCGGGCAAATGCGGCTCTGCATCGTCTTGAAATCGACGTCGCTCAACCGCACCCCGCCGCAAGTCACGAACTCGTCCTTGTTCATGCTCTTCCCCGTGACCGCGTACTCCCCGGCGGTAATCTGATCGGCGAGCGCGTTCACGGCCGAGTTCGGCATCGACGTCCAAATCACGTCCGGCTTCACGCCAGCTGCCGTCACCAGGCGCTCCCAAAGCCGCTGCGGAATAGCGAGGATCGGGCTGCCGGAGACGTGTTTCTTTGGATGGACGACACGCTGGGCTGCGAGTTCGGCGCGCACCTCTTCAAGCGAGCGCCCACCGGCCCAGTTTAGCCACAGAGGGAAGCGATATTCCCGCGAGTGCAGCTCTCGAGCGCCCCAGGCCGAAAGACGGAGAATGCCAGGACCGCTCAGGCCCCAATGGGTGACAAGAACCGGACCACGTTCCGAAAGGCGCAGCTCCGGCACCGACGCCACCGCATCCGCGACCGAAATCCCGGCGAGGTCCTGAATCCGCGGATCCGCTACGTTGAACGTGAAGAGCGATGGGACCGGAGGCACGACCGTATGACCGAGGTTCGCCGCAATGTCGTAACCGGCGGACGAACGGTTTCCGCCGGTCGCCAGCAGCAACGCGTCCGCATGGACGGGCTCCCCCGTTGTGGCGCGGATCTCGAAGCCCCCCGACTGTATCCGCGCTGCGGACACCAAGCCACACCTCAGGCGCAATTGCACGCCCGCATGCTCCGCCGCAGCCTTCAGACAATCGACGATTGTCTGGCTACTGTCAGTGACGGGAAACATCCGCCCATCCGGCTCCGTTTTCAGTTCCACGCCGCGCTGTGAAAACCAAGCGACGGTGTCGCGCGGCTGCCAGCGATGAAACGCCCCCAGGAGTTCGCGGTGTCCGCGTGGATAGCGTTTGACCAGGTCCCGCGGCTCGAAGCAGGCATGAGTGACATTGCAGCGCCCGCCTCCGGAAACCGAGACCTTCGCCAGCGGATGTGCTGTCGCCTCGAAGATCGTGATTCGCGCTTGGGGAGCCAACTCCGCACAGGCGATCGCAGCGAAAAACCCTGCGGCGCCGCCTCCGGCGATCGCGATGTTGCGTTCACTCATGCGACGGCAGCCTGCGAGGACGCCGCAGAGGTGTCCAAAAAGAAAACCGCCGTTCCCCCCACGGGAACGGCGGATGAGAGCGACAAACCCATCCGGATCGTCGCAATCTTCCCGGACACTGAGTGCCCCGGGAAAGATGAGTGAATCAGGTCTGACCGGCTTTTCGGTGACCGCGATGCGACGCCATGTCGTCGAACTTCGCCTGCTGTTCAGGCGTCAGCAGCGCACGGATCTTGGCCCGTTCGGAATCCAAGAGCTCCTTCCGCTTGGCTTTCTTCACGTCGTCCGCGGCCGTCGTGTCCTGCCGGATCGCCTGGCGCGTGGCCTGGTCCTCCTTGAGAATCGCCGCAACCTGGGCTTTCTGCGCCTCGGTGAGGTTCAACTTCTCGGACAACATCTGCAACTTGCCCGGATGACGCTTCGACGACGCCGTCTGTTCGCTGGCAGGAGCGGTCGACGAATCCGATTGGGCGTGGACAACTCCGAATCCGGTGGCCAGCACGAGAGCGGCGCACGCAATGACATTTCGATAGGTTTTCATAGTATGTGTAATTGAAAGGGTATGCGTCTATGACGCCCCTCCCATGAGTAAGGTTTCATTCCCTTTGTCTATGTTTCAAGACAAATATGTCGATTAGTCGTCTCACCGCTGAAGCCGAGAAGGTTGTTGCGGACGTCCAAAAACGTCTCCCGCCGGATATCCGCGCCCTGGCGGGAAAGGTGCCCGTGGTCTTCTACGATTGGCCCACCGAAGAGATCCTGGGCGACGAATTCGATCCCGACATCCTCGGAATGTTCGTGGGCGAAGCTCACGACGTAACGGAAGGGCTGACCAATGCCGTCCCCTCGCACATCCTGCTTTTCCTCGAGAACATTCTGGACGAAGCTGAGGGCGATCTCGGGACTTACCGCAAGGAAGTGCGTGTGACCTACCTTCACGAACTCGGGCATTATCTCGGCTGGGATGAAGACGACCTGGATGAGCGCGGGCTTGCATGAAGGGCTTTGAGAACGCTCGGATTCAGGTTCAGCGTTTTTCCGGCCCATCCGCCCTTTGTCCGGTTTCACCGTGTCGGCACAGGTTCGCCCCAGGAACGATCCACACTCCGCGCTTTCCAAGCCTGCCTCCGCGTGCATAGTCCGCTCCAAACCACCTTGCTATGAAGAAGCTCCTCCTCCTCGGGCTCGTTGCTGCGATCACTTTCGCCGCTCCTCTCAGCCGCGCCGATTCCCGCCCTTCCGGCGTGAAGCGCATCGAGTCCTGCGAAGCGATCCTCCAGGAGTTCATGGACGACCCGGCCTATGCCATTCCGGCGCCCGTGCTTCAGCAGGCCCACGGCATTGTCATCATCAACCAGTTCAAGGCCGGTTTCATTTTCGGCGTCACGGGTGGCTACGGTGTCATCATGGTCAAACGCCCGGACAACACGTGGAGCATCCCTGTGATGATCGACGCCGGTGACATCAGCATCGGCCTCCAGGCTGGCGGCAAGAGCGTCGAGACGATCTTCGTCCTCAACGACGATGATACCGCCCGCCGCCTCTTTTCCGGCCGCGTGAACGTCGGCGTGGACGCCAAGGCCGTCATGGGGCCGAAATGGACCGAAGTCGAAAGCGTGAACAAGGAGATTCTGGCCACGCCGGTGCTCGTCTACACGAAGTCGAAAGGCCTGTTTGCCGGCGCGACCGTCAAAGCCGGTTTCCTCGCTCGCGATGACGAGGCGAACCGCGTCTTCTACCGCACCACCTTCACGATGCCGGAATTGCTGTACGGCAACTTCGTGACGCCCCCCGACACAGTGAAGCCCTTGATGGCTTACGTCGCTCGGCTCACGCAAACGCAGTAGATCGTTATCCCTCTGCGTCGGGCGCTTCGCTCGCTCGGCGCGCTTGCGCCACCGCCGCGATGAGTTCTGCCAAAACAGCCTCCGCGACGGTCGCCTGCGCCTGAATACGGCTCATGTCGGCACACTCGATTCGGCCGACCCTTAGAATCGCCGCCGGCCCGTTCTCACGGGCTTGGGCGATCGCCCACCAAGCAAAAGGTGCCCGAATCCCGGCCGCAAACCAGGGCTCGGCGTACCCTGTCGTCGAAACGCCAAAAGTCGTTCGGAACAGCCGGCAGACTCCAAGCGCCATCTCACGCGCCACCTCTTCGGACACGCAATTCACCGCCTCGGCTGTCGCCCGGTCGACTCCCAGGTGCCGGACTTTCTGGTCGAGATTGTAGGTCGTTATCCCGCCCGCGAAGTACTCAGAAGCACCCGAAACCGCCCCGATCGCCGACTGCAGCCGGCCGGAGGTCAGGCTCTCGGCCACCGCGACCGACCAACGCGGCGTACCGAGCATCAGGCTCTTTAGGTCGCTCATGAGAGCGATGATGCCCCGTCGACACTCGAACGCCAAGCTATCTGCGGTAACCGTTGACCGATTTGTCCAGTCCCTCGTCGCGCCAGTTGTGCCCGCGCAAGAAGGCACGCTCGATCTCTTTATTCAGTTCCTTGGCCTGCTTTTCGTCCCCCGAGGCGCGCACCGCTGCAGAGACGGCTTCTAGCTCCGACATTGCCCTCAGGCGCTGGTCGTCGCGGTACATCAGCTCCGCATAGTTCGGAACGATCTGCGTCCGAGGATCGTTCCCTGGCAGCGTCGCGCCTGGGTACAGTCTTTTGAACAACGTCTTCAGCTGCTCGTTGGTCATCATCTGCGAGCCATCCACGCCCAACCGGTCGCGCACGATGTATTTCGGCATCGCCACAATCTCTGGGGCGACGTCCGGGCTCGGCGTTTCAACCGGCTTCGTGTCTTCTGCCGGAAGGCTGTCGAAACTCGGCAACCCCGCACGGATTGCGGCAGAAATGTGAGGCGAGGATCGATCAGGCATCGCCAGCGCGCTTCCATCCGCTGCTACCCGCTCCGCCACAAAAGAAACGACAAGGCCGGGCACGAGAAACAGCACGCGGGATTTCATGGGGCGGGGAACACCCGTGCGACCGAACCTGCGGTCGAATTGTTTCCTCAGCTCAGCCGACTTCCAAGCCCACAGGGCAGTGATCGCTGCCCATCACATCCGGATGAATGGTCGCCCGTTTCAGAGCCGGACGCAGTCTCTGGCTCGCCACAAAATAGTCGACGCGCCACCCGATGTTCCTGGCCCGGCAGTTCGCCATCTGGCTCCACCACGTGTAGTGGCCAGGGCCCTTCTCGAACTCGCGAAACGTATCCAAAAATCCCTCGGAGAGGAGATGGGTGAAGTTCGCCCGTTCCTCATCGGTGAAACCGGCATTGCGACGGTTCGTTTTGGGGTTCGCCAAATCGATTTCGGTATGCGCGACGTTCAGATCTCCGCAGAACACAACCGGCTTCTTCTTCTCCAGTTTCTTGAGGTAGGCCAGGAATGCCGGATCCCACTCTTTGACGCGGTAATCCAGGCGGGTCAGTCCCCGCTGCGAATTGGGTTGATATACGTTTAGCAGGAAAAAGTCCGGAAACTCCGCCGTGATCACGCGACCTTCTCCGTCGTGATCGGGAAGGTTGATGCCCAACGTGACCTGTTTCGGTTTCACTCGGGTGAATATCACCGTTCCGCTATAGCCTTTCTTCACCGCCGGATTCCAGAACACCTCGTAACCCAGCGGCCACGCAACGTGCTGAACGTCGCCCGGATGCGCTTTTGCTTCCTGAAAGCAGATAACGTCCGCATTCGCCTTTTCCATGAAATCGAGCAGGCCCTTTTTCAGCGCCGCCCGCACGCCGTTGATGTTCCAGGAGACCAGTTTCATTCGGCGGAATGTCAGCGCCGATGTGCCTGTCCGCAAGCTCGCCGCGTGTGCCACCCGCACTTCCATCCTCGTCTTGCCGCGCATTCCTAGGTTCATCACCTTCTGCACACATGTCGGTCTTCTCCCCTCTTCCTCTCGGTCAGCGGATTCCCCCCAGCCTCCATGGCGTTTCCGTCAGCCTGCCGACGATGGATGCGGTGATCGGATACGAAACCAAGCGAGCCGACATCGTGGCTCAGATGCCCTCTGGATACCCCCGCTTCGTGAAACATCCGTTTCTGAAGCAAGCAGCAGCTCATGTGCTGCGAGCACGCCATCTCGAAGGCAGAGCATTTTGGCCCACATCGTCGGAGAGGGCCGCTGACGCGTTGCGGGGTTGGCTGAACGTACCAGAGGCGGAAACCCTTTCCGAACAGGGTCTCACGGGCGTGGCGTTCCCGGACAAACCGGAGACGTTCGCTCGCGCCAAGACGTTTCTCCAACACACCGGCATGCTCGCGTCCTCGCGGGAAGCGGAAGACTACCTTGTCCGAGTCGGCGTGCTGTCGGCCCCGGCTGAAGAACCCAGTTTTGAAGGTTATGCCGCTTCACGCGTGAAAGGCGCACTGGCGCGGGCGTTTCGCGCGGCGCCGGACGACGTCTTCCTCGCGAACAGCGGGATGAACGCCGTCTACACCGCGTTCCGGGTTGCTGACTCCGTGCAGCGAAAACGCGGACGCCATGTTTGGATACAACTCGGCTGGCTCTATCTCGACACGATCGCGCTGCTTCAGAAGTTCACCCAAGACCCCGCGAGCGACTATATCTATCTCAGCGATGTCTTTGATCTCGCTGCATTGCGCACACTCTTCCGTCGACGAGGGTCCGAGATCGCGGGGATCATCACGGAGGTGCCGACGAACCCGATGCTCCAAACGGCGGACATCGAGACGATCCATTATCTCTGCCGCGCGAATGGGTCCGTCTTCATCGTTGATCCGTCGGTCGCTTCTCCCTTCAACCTGGACGTCCTGAAGCATTGCGATCTCGCCGTCGACAGCCTCACGAAATACGCCGCCAACGAAGGCGACGTCATCATGGGAACCGTGGCGGTGAATCCAAACTCCCCCTACGCGGACGAGTTTCGGAACCAGCTGCCCTCCCAACTCGAGCCGGTTTACTCGCGCGACGTCGCCA
This sequence comes from Opitutaceae bacterium EW11, assembly GCA_003054665.1. Classification (GTDB taxonomy): domain Bacteria; phylum Verrucomicrobiota; class Verrucomicrobiia; order Opitutales; family Opitutaceae; genus EW11. The sequence goes on from QAYY01000010.1 coordinate 442,121, forward strand.
GGCTCGCGACTGAGATTGGCAACGCCGAGGGCGTGGTCGCCCAGATCAACCTTTCCACCCCGAAAGTCGTGGAGTATCTCCAAGGCCATCCCGCGGTGCGCGAGGTGTATTGGTCTCACCATGCAAGTTCACGGGACAACTACCTCAAACTCTCCCGAACGCCGGATTCTGTGGGCTGCATGGTTTCTTTCACCCTGCGCGGACCGCTCGCGCCGTTCTACGATCGCCTGCGACTTCCCAAAGGCCCGAGCTTTGGGATGAAGACGACGCTCATCTGCCCCTTCATCTACCTCGCACATTACGATCTCGTCTCCAGTCCGGAGGGGCGCAGAGTACTCGACGCCAGCGGCCTCACGCCGGAACTACTCCGGCTGTCGATCGGCTGCGAGCCGGTCGAAGAAATCATCGGGGCGCTGGCCGAAGCACTGTCGTGAGTCTCGCCTCTACCACCTGCCGGATCGCCATCAAAGCCATTCCCAACGCGCCGAAAAACCAGGTCGTTGGCTGGCTGGGCGACGCTCTCAAGGTCAAGGTCCACGCGCCTGCTCTCGAGGGTCGGGCCAACGAAGAGCTCTGCGAATTCCTCGCCGAGTCTCTTGGGCTGCCGAAACGCGCGGTATCCGTCGCACAGGGCGACAAATCGCGCCAGAAACTCGTGCAGGTGGAGGGCCTGACCCTCGACCAGCTCCGGCAGCGTTTCAGAGCTTAGGCTAGCGCGGATTCAAGGCTCCCGTCTGCCGCCGTCACTTCGCCGGCATGGGCGCCGGCCCGACCTCGTGTTTGCCTTTGGTCAGCACGGCAAATCGAAGGGCGAGAAAGACCGCTGCAAAAGCCAACCCAGCCGCCAGCCCGAACCAAACACCCACGGCACCGGCAGAGCCGCGCACGCCGAACCAGTATCCACTCGGCAGGGCGATCAGCCAATAAGCGACGAACGTAATTGCCGTAGGGATACGCACGTCGGTCAATCCGCGCAGGATGCCTGCCCCGATCACCTGCGTGCCATCGAATACCTGAAAAACCGCCGCCACGATCAACAGGTTGGCGGCGAGTTCGACGACCACCGCGTCCTTGACGAACCAACCCGCAAGAACATCTCCCGCGGTGGCGAAGACCACCGCGAACAACGTCATGCAAACAAGTCCAGCTGCGAGGGCGGTAAGACCTATGGGCCGGAGCCGATCGTGCTCACCCGCGCCTGCCGCCTGCGCGACGCGCATGCTCGCCGCAGAGGAAATCCCCAGCGTGAACATGAACGTCGTCGCGGCGCAGCTGAGTGCGATCTGGTGGGCGGCGAGCGAAACCGCGCCTAGCCAGCCCACGATGAGCGCCGCGACCGTGAACGCCCCTCCCTCGAACATCAGCTGACCTGCGGCCGGGACGCCGATTCGAAGCAGCTCGCGGAGATGGTCTCGGAGGAGCGCCCCACGCCACCGCGCCGGCCAGTACGGCCGCAGCTCCGTCTCGCGGTGAAGCCAGGCCACGAGCACGACCAGCGATAGAATGCGCGCCAGAAGCGTCGCAATTCCCGCGCCTGCCAAACCAAGCGCCGGCGAACCGAGTTTCCCGTAAATGAACACCCAGTTCAGAAACACGTTCAGCAGCACGCCAGCGGACATAATCGCCATCGGGATCCAGGGACGCCCCAGCGATTCCGCATATTGCCGAAATGCCTGGAAAACGAGCGCGGGAAGAAGCGATGCAACAATCAAGGCGTAATAGGGACCGGCCTCGGCGATGACCTCTGGCGGTTGGCCAAATCGGTGAAGCTGCATGCCCACAATCGCCAGGACGAGCATCTCGAGAAGACTGAAGATCGTTGCGATGAATACACCGTGTCGCAGCACCTCGCCTGCTTCTTGGGGCTCCTCGGCCCCGCGCGCCCGCGCCACGAGCACGGGGACCGCCGTCAATAGCCCCGCGCCCAGGATGAAACCCATGCCGAAGACGCTGCCGACGAAGGCGGATGCGGCCAACGGCACGGTCCCTACCCGGCCGATCATCACGCTGTCGGTCACGTTGATCGCCATCTGGCTCAGTTGGCCGAAAATGATGGGGGCCGCCAACGCCAGCGTTGGGCGGAGCTCTCGCCAATATCGACGGTGCCGATCCATCGCTCTTCCGTAAGGACCTGGCCGCACAAATACAGAAAAATCTCGGCCTGAGCGAACCAGTCGGCGTTCATTTCCGCCATGACACCTGCCGCCCTCGCTCTCGTGCTGTTCGCGGCGGTGCTGCACGCGACCTGGAATTACTGGGCAAAACGCGCAGGCGGCGGACTCCCCTTCGTCTATCTCACGGGCCTGATGATCAACCTCGGCTATATCCCCGTGATAGCGGCCTATTGGCTGTGGAAACACCCGGTGCTCCCACCGTTGGCTCTGCTCGCGATCGCCGGCAGTGGCGTATTGAAGACTGGATACTCCTTGTTTCTCCAGCGGGGTTACCGAACCGGAGACTTCTCTTTGATCTATCCGCTGGCGCGGGGCACCGGCCCGCTCCTCTCAGCGCTGGGTGCGCTGGTCGTCTTTCACGAACGCCCGACCGCGCTCGCGCTCGCCGGAGGGCTGCTCATTGTCGTAAGCATCTTCTGGCTCGCCGGAGGCTACCAATGGCTTCGGGCGGCGCTGCTGCGGCCCGCCGAACCCGGCGAGCGTGGGGTTGTGTCACGAGCCGCAACCTACGGTCTGATCACCGGCGTATTCATCGCTGGCTATACACTCTGGGACAAACGAGGCGTGGCCCAGTTGATGATCGCGCCGGTCCTTTTCGACGCAGGCACCGCGTTCACTCAGCTGCTGCTGCTTGCACCTTTCGCGTGGAAACGCCGGGACGAGGTCCGACGTGAATGGCGGGAGCACCGGTTCAACGCTTTCGTCATGGCGACGCTTTCGCCCGTGAGCTACATCCTCGTACTCACTGCGATGAGTTTCACCCCCGTCAGTTACATCGCGCCCGCACGCGAGGTCAGCATCCTGATAGGGATGGTTTTCGGCGCGCGGTTCTTGAAGGAAGCTGAAGCGCGCCGCCGGCTCTGGGCCGGCACCGGAATGGTCGCGGGGTTGGTCATGCTGGCTGCCGGATGACCGAATCCGACTCCAAGCGCTGCGATGGGCGTCGCTTCTGACCGGACCCTGCGCCCTTGCTTCGAAGGCGGCTACTTCGTCAATTCGCTCTTGAATACCACGACATCAGACGGCCGGCTTGCGATGCCAGTGGCAGCTTCTGGAACGACGATTTTGAACTGCTGTGTGCGATTTCCAAGCACGGCTCCCGTGGAGTCCAGAAACGTCAGCGTTGCATCGTGTTCACCCGGAGCCAACCGGAGAGCGCCAAAGCTCAAGTATTGCGGGAGACTATCCCACATGCGGGTGTCGGCCTCCGGCGTCGTCGCGGCAGAAGCCAGCTTGCTGATCAGGCCCACCGCGGCCAGCCCGAGGGCCGCCGTATCCGCGTCGCGCCCGCGACCGTACTGGGCGGTGCCAAGAGCGCCGACCAGCGCGACATCGCCGATGGTGTCGGTCGTCTGTTTGAACACCGCTTTGTTTCCAAGAACGTGGTCCATCACGCGGCCGCCGCGAGTCGTCGCCTGATAATTAAGGTCGTCATAGGGTGGCAGGCGTACCGTTTGGCCGTCCACCCGCAGCTCGGCGGAAGTGACTTTCGACTTCTCGGTGTAGAACTTGAGGAACTCGCCGTATTCACCACCAGCATACTTCTTCGGGCCCACGCCGTATTCGACGAATACGAAAACGTTCGCATTGCGGTCGTAATCCGGGAGGTAACCGAGGTGCTGCTGCTTGGCGTTCGCGCGGGCGCGGTTCAGAGCGTCGGAACCGTCTCCGGCCAGCTTCGCAGTAGCATAACCGTCGAGGTAATCCAGCAGCACCCAATCGCCCGCATACGTCTTGTCCGTCGTGTCGCTGTCGAGCAGCTGGGCGGTCCGAAACAAGGCGCGCGCATTGTCCGGCTCGCCGTCGTTCCAATACAAGATGCCGCGGTAGAAGTCCGCCATGATGCGCTCGTACGGCTCACCAATGAACGGCTTGTCCGACTCCTTCCGAAACATGCGCCGTGACTTGGCGGCTTCGGAATTGATGTTGCCAAAGTTGGCGGCGGCTTGGGCGAGCGCGTCATCCAACTTCGCTCGCGCTTCGTCGAGCGAACCGCGTCGGAGCGCCGTCGCGGCGACTCGGTATTCCCAAAGCACGCGGTCCTTCGGCAGGGCGACCGCGAGTTGCGCGTTCCCGTCGACAAGCGCGTCGCCGGTGAGCGCGATCTGGGGAGCGCTCGGGCCGCTGGCACATCCGGCGAGGGTCAGCAGAAGCGCCATGCCAGCGCTCGTCGCAAAAGCACGGCGAGAGAACCGATCGGCGATGGCGTGGCGGGAAGCACAAACGGGAATCATGAAACGGCTAGAAATGAGGAACGCCGCCTGTTTTGACAACACGGCGGCGCGGTAGATTTTCGCGGGCGCAATCGGCCCCGCACGTGCAGCTGAGACCTTATTTCGCGGTCTGCGTCAGATCCTCCATCAGCGCAAGGGCCGTTGCTTCCGTGACGTCGCGCGCGTCGAACTGATTTGCGATGCGAGCGGCAAACCGGTCCTTCCCGAGGACGTCCGCAGCGCTGGCCTGACCCAGGATCGCCGAATCCGACAAGCGGATCGCCGTCATCTGGATGTCAGGCAGCGTCACCGTGCGATCACCGGATACGGCAGGGACTGTCGCCGTGCGGCTCGATACCAGAACCTCGATCACGACGTCGGCAACCTTCGCCAAAGCTTCACGATCCCGACGAGCCGACTCGTTCGTGTCGGTTGTGAAGTGATCGATTGGCTTGTCGGCGATGAGCGATGAAGCGGTCTTCTGGTCGGCGAGCATGGCGCCGGCAATTCGGAACGGGCGGCCGGCAAGCGTTTCGATTTCGCGGACCGTGAGTTTATCCGCCAAAGTCGGAGCGGCTGCATCACCTGCCGCATAGGTGTTTTCGCCAGTGACCGTGGTGCTGCGGGACTCGGAGGAGCCTTTGCCAGGCCGCGTTTGAGCGCCATGCGGTTTTGCCGCGTCACCCTCGACCGTGACATTCACCTGGGTCTGGGGCGCTGCCGCAGTGGGCTCCGTCGCATTCGAGTCACGCTCGTAGGAGCTCTTCTGCTCCTTCACCGTGGTCTCGGTCTTTTCGTGGCGCCCGGTCAGCTTCATGCCGGAGTGCTCGTCCACCAAGTCGCGGTTAACGTAAAAGAGAAGCCTTGGTTTTCCGAGCTTCTCGTAGACGGCACGGAACGCGTCGACCACTTGGTTCGCCTTCTCCGGAGAAACGATCGTCGCAGCTTGGCCGTAGAGCTTCTGCTCATCGGAGGCCGGCTGCGGCGCTGGCTGCGCGGCAGCCTGCGATACCGGGACCGGCGGCTCGACCTTTTCGGAAGACTCGGCTGAACCGATGGCGCCGAGGCCCAGGGCCAGCGTGGAAACAAACAGGAAACGGGTTTTCATGGCGAGGTTGCACCAGAGCGTCAGCGCTACCGGCGCGAAGTGGATTCCTGGATACGGTTACCGCGCTTGGCGGACGCGAACCGTGTATTTGCGGGCCTGCGGCGTCATCGCGGTGAAGCGAACCGTCTCCGTCGCGTTTTCCCCGAGGATCAGCGTCTGCCAGGGCGTTTCATCGCCGATCGAGAAGCCCTGTTCGTTTTTGAAGACGCAGCTGACCTGGACCTGAATGCGGCGGTTTTCGCGATTCTTGATGTTGGCGGCGACTTCAAGGCGTCCATCGCCGGTCATCCCCTCCTGGAGACCGGTGCAGGTGACGGAGTACTGAACATGCTTGTCCATCACGACAAATCGCTCGGTGCTCTCGAGCGTGTATTTCGTGGTGTCCTGCGGAAGAAACGGCCCCGGCTCCGTCTGGCACCCGGCCAAAAGGCCGAGGACGACGGCGGCGAGTGTGAAAATGGCGGGTTTGTTCATGGTGTCGGTTCTGAAGACACGATGCGTTTGTGCGTGTTGCCCCTTTTACCGATAGGCGGCGTCTTCGAGGCCCTGCTTCTTCACCTCTGCCGAGTCTTCCCAGATGATATCGCTCGTACGGGCGTCGATCAGCTGGAAGCTATAGAGGATATAATCGCTCACCCCTTGGCTCGTGCGAGTCGAGAGGCCCTGCAACTTGCCGGTGAGGAAGTAGTCCGCGCCTTTGAATTCAACCACGTTCGGATCGCTGCTCGAGGTCACCGCACCGCTTTGCTTGAGCTGCTGCTCGCGTTCGAGTGCGGCCATGCGATCGCGCGCCAAGAACAGCACACGACCCGCAGCCTTCGAGTTCAGCTGCGTCCGGATGCGGGTAAGGAAAATGTCCTTGTTGATGGGAAAACGAGTTTCGTTGACCACCGGATCGAGGACGATGCGAGGCGTGCCTTTGGCGTTCGTGATCTGCGGGATTCCAAGAATGCTCCGCGCCATCTTGTCGGTCACGGCGACGAGGTCCTGGGATTCCATGCCCGTGCCGGCAACGAAGCCGCGTTCGTCGGGCTTCATCTCGGTCACCGGCACACCGGAGGGGTTTTGCACGCCCTGATTGGCGCAGCCGGAGAGCAACGCGGCGGCAGCACAGGCGCTGAAAACGAGAATTCGTACGTTTGTGTTCATGGTGTAGGTAAAGCCAAACGGGCCGTTGCCGGCCCCGTCAGTAAACGAAGAGAACGCTGCTACGGTTCGGAATCAGCGTCCGAACATCTTGTTCGCCGAACTCATCGGCGTCGTGCCGTAGTAGTTATTGATGATGGTAACGTTCTGCGGGTTGCTGTTCGTTGAAGCTTGGGGCTGAGCGTCGGCTTGGCTCGTGTTGTACTCCGCCGCCGGCGGTTGGGTGTAGACCACAGGGCGCTCTGCCGCGCGTTCCTCGGCCGCGCTATCCGCAATCGCACCCAGAAGCAGGCCTGCACCAGCGCCGATCGCGGCTCCATTCCAACCGTTGTGGCGACCGCCACCCCAGTTGTTGCCGATGATCGCGCCAGCAATACCACCGAGCAAGGCACCTCCAGCGGCGCGGCTGCCACCGCCAGTCGAGGAAACAGAATAGGAGGGGCCGTAACCGTAGTATCCGGCGCCGTAGGCCGGATAGTAGCTGTAGGGGTAGCCGTAAACCGCGCGATAGCTATAGGAGGGCCACCAGTAAGCAGGGCCGTAGCCGTAGCTTACGCCAACCCAAGACCGGCGGTGGCCGTAATCGTGATGGCGCCAGCCATGGCCGCCGTGGTCACCTCGGCTGACGTGGTGTGGATGGAACACCTGCGCACTCGCAGATGAGACGCCGAGGAGACACGCAACGCAGAGCGCGATGGAAACTTTCATGGTAAATGCAAGGTATGAGTGTGTACGACAGGACCACCCCCGCAAGGTTTCAGCCGCGTGGCTCACTTGGCCGGAACCACGGCAGGGACGGACCTCGCGTCGCTCGCATGCGCCGGCCGACGGGATAGGAAACGGTCCAAGTACACGTAAATGACGGGAGTTATGTACAGAGTCAGCACCTGCGAGACGAGCAATCCACCGACGATCGCGAGGCCGAGCGGGCGCCTGGACTCGGCACCGGCACCAAGACCGAGCGCAATCGGAATGGCGCCAGCCAAAGCGGCAAACGATGTCATCATGATGGGCCGGAAGCGGACGATGCAGGCCTCGAAAATCGCCTTCTCGGCGGAGATTTGGCCCTTCGCACGGGCCGACATGGCGAAGTCGATCATCATGATGGCGTTCTTTTTCACGATGCCGATCAGCAGGATAATGCCCACGTAGCCCATGATATTCAGCTCTTCGCCGAAAGCCCAGAGAGTGAAGAGCGCACCGAAGCTCGCCGCGGGGAGCCCGGATAGAATCGTCAATGGATGAACGAAGTGTTCGTAGAGAATCCCGAGTACGATGTAGATCACGAGCACCGCGGCGACAAGGAGGAGGCCGATGCCGCGGGTCGAGGCAGCGAACGCCTGAGCCGAGCCGACGAAGCTGTAGTTCACCGTCTGAGGCAGCTCGCGGTTCGCAATCTCCTCGATGGCCGCGGTGGCATCGCCGAGCGACACACCTGCGCGAAGATTAAACGAAACGGTTACCGCCGGCACTTGGCCCAAGTGCGCAACGCTGAGCGGCCCAACGTCTCTCCGAAGCGTCGCGACGGCATCGATGGGCACGAGTTTCCCATTTCGGGCTCGGAGGTAGATCAACGAGAGCGCGTCCGCGTTCTGCTGAAACTCCGGCGCGACCTCCATGATGACGTAATACTGGTTCGTCGGGGTGTAGAGGGTGGATACTTGCCGGGAGCCAAAGGCGCTGTAGAGCGCATCCTCGATCTGTTGCGGAGTGATTCCCAACGCAGCGGCCCGATCGCGCTGGATCTCCACCCTCACCTGCGGGCTGGAGATCTGCAGATCGGAGTTCACGTCGATGACCTGGGGCAGCGCTCGAATGCGGTCCTCCATGTCACGAGAAACGCGATACAGTTCGTTCAGGTCGGAGCTGAAAAACGAAACTTGATAAAGTGAGCGTGAAACCAAGCCGCCCAACCGGATTGCCGGCGGCACCTGCGGATAGGCCCGCACGCCGGGAACCGCCGCCAGCTGCTGACGTAACTGCTGGGTCACGACAAAGGCAGAGTTCCGCTCCTCCCGAGGTTTCAGTCGGACCATCATGCGGCCTGCGTTCGTCTGCGAACTCCCGCCACCGCCGCCCACGGAGGACTGAAGCACAGCCACGGCCGGATGCCGCGCCACAATCTCGGCCAATGCCTGCTGGTGCTGGCTCATCTCCTGAAAAGAAACGTCCTGAGCGCCCTCCACCTGAACTGAAATCAGCCCTTGGTCGTCCGTTGGAATAAAGCCCTTCGGAAGCGCCTTGAACAACACCACCGTGAGCACCGCCATCGCGGCCGCCACTCCCACGGTGGCAGCGCGATGCCGCAAACATGCCTCGAGCGACCGCTCGTAGGAGCGCAGCATGAGATTGAAGCCTTTCTCGGTGAAATCGTACAGCCGACCGTGCTTCTTCTGCCCATGACCGATCGTCGTTTTGAGAAAGCGGCTGCACAGCATCGGGGTAAGCGTCAATGAGACCACGCCCGAAACCAGAATCGACGCTGTGATCGTCACCGCGAATTCGTGCAGAAGCCGTCCAAGAATCCCTCCCATGAACATCAGCGGAATGAAAACCGCGACGAGCGAGAGCGTCATCGAAAGGATGGTGAACCCGATTTCTTTCGATCCCTTCAGCGCCGCCTCGCGCACCGGCATCCCCTGCTCGATATGGCGAACGATGTTCTCGAGCATCACGATGGCATCGTCGACGACGAACCCGACCGACAGCGTCAACGCCAGCAACGAAAGGTTGTCCACCGTGTAGTTGCAGAAATACATCACCATGAAGGTGCCAACCAGGGCCATCGGGATCGCGACGCTCGGGATCACCGTCGCCGATAGCGACCTCAGGAAGAGGAAGATCACCAGGACCACCAACGCGACCGAGAGCATCAGCGTGAACTGGACGTCATGCACCGATTCGCGTACCGCAGCCGAGGAGTCGCGCAGGATCTCCAGACGCACCGACTGCGGCAGCTGAGCCTGGAACGACGGCAGAATCGCTCGCACGCGATCCACCACCTCGACCGTATTGGTCCCAGGCTGCTTCTGCACGGCCAGCACGATCGCACGACTGCCCTGGCCGTTGACGTAATACCAGCTGGCGACCCGGCGGTCCTGGACGCTGTCGATCACCTCGGCCAGCTCACCAAGCCGAACCGGCGCGCCGTTGCGATAGGCCACGATCAAGCGCCGAAACTCGGCTGCTTCGCTGAGCTGTCCGGTCGCCACCACCGTCATGGCTTGGTGCGGTCCATCGAGCAGCCCCGTCGGAAGATTGACGTTGTGGGACGAAAGCGCGGTCTGGACTTCGTTGAGCGTCACTCCCCGCGCAGCAAGAAGCCGCGGATCGAGTCGAACGCGAACCGCGTATTTCTGCGCACCATACACCATGACCTGCGCCACGCCGTCGATCGTGGAGATACGCTGCGAAAGCATCGTTTCGGCGTATTCATCGACTGTCGACAGCGGCAGCGTCGGCGAACTCAAGGAAAGGTAGATGACCGGCTGGTCGGCCGGATTCGTCTTTCTGAAGGACGGCGGAGCCGGCATGTCGTTGGGCAGCCGCCGCTGCACTGCCGCGATCGCCGCCTGCACGTCCTGCGCCGCACCGTCGATGTTTCTTTCCAGGGTAAACTGGAGGGTAATCTGGGTGCTGCCAAGGGTGCTGACCGAAGTCATCGAATCGATGCCTGCAATCGTGGACAGCTGCTGCTCGAGCGGAGTCGCGACGGCGGATGCCATCGTCTCCGGCGTCGCGCCGGGCAAAGACGCGCTGACCTGAATGGTCGGGAAATCCACATTGGGCAGATCGCTGACCGGGAGAAGCCGGTACGCCATGGCGCCAAATACGAGCAACGCCGCCGTGAGCAGCGTCGTCATCACCGGTCGGCGAATACAAAGCTCCGGCAGATTCATGGCAGCTTGAAAGTGGAGCGTGTTCCTGACGCGGTTTCGGCGCTCACGACGCCGGGACCAGCCTCGGACGGCGAGCGCCGGTCGATCTTTGCGCCGGGAACCAGCCGCAGCTGGCCGTCCGTCACGACTTCGTCGCCCGCCTGCACGCCCTCCAGAATGACGAGATCGCTCTGCGCCTGGCGCCCGACCTTCACGGGGTGCAGCTCGACCGTCTGGTCCTTCTTCACGACGAAGACCTGACTGCCCCGCTGCCCGGTCTGGACGGACGCGGCGGGAACAGTCACGGCCCCCTGCTGTTCGCCGACAAACGTGGTCACCTCGACGAACTCGCCCGGCCAGAGTCCACGGTCTGCGTTCTCGAATACGGCTTTCAACAGAATCGTTCCGGTCGAGGGATCGACGGAGTTGTCGACGAAATCCAGCCGTCCTTCGAGTGGCGTCGTGGAAGCTCCCCTCGCCGGCACGGTCACTTTCACGGAGCCGGCGCTCAGCGCGGCACGAACGTCGTGCAGGACCGACTCCGGCACGGAATAGGCCACGCTGATCGGCGAAAGTTGATTGATCGTCAGGATCGGCTGGCCGGCGTCGTTGGCCTTCACCAACGCGCCTTCGTGCAGATTGAGTTGGCCCGTGCGGCCGGCGATTGGCGCCCGGATCTCGGTGTAGCTCAGCTGCAGTTTCGCGTTGGCGAGCGCCGCCTCTCTCGCCTGGACTCCGGCCCGGGCGGACTCCGCCCGGGCGTGGAACTGCGCGTACTGTTCCTTGGATACCGTCATCTGCTCGACGAGCGTGCGGTAGCGTTCCTCGTCGGCCACGGCCTGGGTCTCCACCGCACGCGCGTTGGCCAACTCAGCCTCGGCACTCCGAACTGAATTCTCGAACGGCCGGCGGTCGAGAGTGACCAGCAGATCGCCCGCGGTTACTTCGTCTCCTTCGCGGAAATGCATCTCCGCGATCACTCCGTCCACCTGCGACTTCACCCCCACCGAGCGAAGCGCCTGCACGTTGCCGATCGCGGTCTGTATGACCGGCACATCGCGCTTCGCCGCGAGTGCCGTCAGCACCGGCACCGCTTGCGGACCGCGGGCGCCGGCCGCCTTCCGGCCGCAACCTGCGACGAACACAGTCGCGGATACGGCAACGATGCACCCGAAGATTCGTGGGTGAAGTGAAAGTGGATTCATAGACGATAGAAGCCCCGAGCGTCAGGCTCGCTGGCCCACAGAGACGACAAAACGAGACTGCCGAGGGTAATGCCTGGCACTCTCGTACTAGCGGTTGAGATGCGAATGACAACGCAGGTGACGATCTCGTCACCCCGAAGTTGCGCGCGCGGGCGAGTTTCCCGTACGTTGCCCTCACCCCATGACGTACGTCCTCGCGCTCGATCAAGGCACCACGTCGACCCGTGCCCTCGTTTTTGACCGCAAGGGCAGAATCCGAGCTCAAGCCCAGCAGGAATTCCCGCAGAGATATCCAACACCAGGGTGGGTCGAGCACGATCCGAACGATCTATGGGAAAGCACGCGACGGGTCGCCATTGCCGCAGTCGCCGATGCCAATCTCGTCGCCAAGGACATCGCGGCGGTGGGCCTGACAAATCAGCGAGAAACCACGTTGCTCTGGGAACGCGACTCAGGACGCCCCATTGGGCCGGCGATCGTATGGCAGGACCGGCGAACCGCCCCTCTCTGTGATCGTCTGAAAGCCGCCGGACACGAGCCGACTTTCCGACGAAAAACAGGCCTGGTTCTCGATCCGTATTTCTCCGGCACCAAGATCGCGTGGCTGCTCGAGAGAATCCGCGGACTGCGCAGGAGAGCCGAGCGAGGCGACATCGCTTTCGGCACCGTGGACAGCTGGCTCGTCTGGCAACTCACCGGAGGGCGCGTTCACGCGACCGATGCGACCAACGCGTCCAGAACGCTTCTCTTTAATCTTCGGACCGGCCGTTGGGACCGCGAGCTTCTTGATCTGCTCGGCATTCCTGAAGTGATCCTGCCTGAGATCCGAAGCTGCAGCGAGTCCTTCGGCTCCGTATCCACCATTCCCGCACTGAAGGGGATTCCCATCACGGGCGTCGCGGGCGACCAGCATGCCGCGTTGTTTGGGCAAGCGTGTTTTCGCCCTGGAATGGCAAAGAACACCTACGGGACGGGTTGTTTTCTCCTGCTGAATACAGGGACCAAGCCGGTCGCGTCGAAACATCAACTCCTCACCACACTCGCCTGGAAGCTGGGAGATCGCACCGAATACGCCCTGGAAGGGAGCGTTTTCATCGGCGGCGCCGTCGTACAGTGGCTGCGCGACGGGTTAGGACTCATCGAGCGGTCCGCCGATATCGAAGCCCTAACAAACGAGGTCCCCGACAGCGGAGGCGTCTATTTCGTCCCGGCCTTCACGGGGTTGGGAGCCCCCCATTGGGACGCGGGGGCCCGCGGAGCGATTTTCGGGCTGACTCGCGGCACTGGCGCCGCACACGTCGCCCGCGCCGCCGTCGAAAGCATCGCGCTCCAGGTTTCAGACCTGTTAAGCGCAATGGAAGCCGATGCCGGGCTGAGGCTTAAGGAACTTCGCGTCGATGGAGGAGCCACGGTGAACCAGGGGCTTCTTCAGTTTCAAAGCGATCTCCTTCGGAAGGCCGTCGTTCGACCTCGGACGATTGAAACCACCGCTCTCGGCGCAGCCTATCTGGCAGGATTGGCGGTCGGGTATTGGCAAAACCGAGACGAAATCGCGGAGCTGTGGCAATCCGACCGAACGTATCGTCCCAAAGCCTCTCCGACGCGTATCCGCCGTATCCAGGCGGACTGGCACCGGGCCGTGGACCGCGCGAAACACTGGGCCTGATGATTCGAGAGGTGGCCGACGGCCTGCAATTCAACGACTTTTCAAAAATGGCGCTTTGAAAATCCCCCTCGCCTGCCCCATGATCGGAACACTGCCCTTGGCATGAAAACTCCCCGTCCCGTTCGCTCTTTCCTCGCCCGCGGTGCTCTGCTCGCCGCCGTGTCAGCAGTCCCGGCCTTCGCGATTTCCAACGAAGAGCTGGCGAAACTGCGCGCCCAAGCCGAAAGCGGCAACGGAATCGCGCAATACAATCTGGGTCTCCAATACGCGAGTGTCTCGGAGCCGTTCGCCGATCCCATCGAGGCCTACGTCTGGCTCAACCTCGCCGCCGACAACGGGGCAACCGGGCGGGCGCTGGTGTTGCTGAACTCCCAACTCACGCCCGAACAGATTTCGGAAGGCAAACAACGTCTTGAACAACGCCGCGCGCAGATTGCGGCCAGGAAGCCCGGAACCGCCAGCCCTGTACCCGCCGCTTCAACACCCGCTCAATCCACCGCAAGTCCGATCGCGGCAGCGCCCGCCTCTGCTGGGCCGATCACCGCCGCGTCGGGCGAGGACGCCGGAGCGCTCCAAGCGGAGCTCAAGAAGATGAGCGCGGAGCTGTCGGCAGCCTGGAAAGAAAACGAAACGCTCAAGGCGGATCTATCCAAAGCGGGCCAGGCGGCCTCCGATCTCGAGAAACTCAAGCGCGAGCGCAACGAGCTTTCGTCCAACCTAGCCAACGCGACAAAGGAAATCTCCGTGCTTCGCGCCGCGGCTGCGAACATCGAGGGCGAACGCAACGCGCTCCAAGACAAACTCACCGCCGCGGAAAAAACCACCAAGGAGGGCGCGGCCACCGAGTTGGCTGCCACGGCCGCAAAACTGAAATCCACGGAAGCGGAGCTGAGGCAGGCCACAGCCGCTTCGAAGGACCTCGAGAACGCCAAACAGATCATTGGTAGCCTCGGCCAGCGAATCGATGCGTTGACGGCGGAAAACCAGCGGTTGAACAGCCTCGCTGCAAAAGCGGGCTCGTCGGACGAGGCGAAAACAGCGGCGGAGAAAGAGCTGGCAGCGGCCCGCGCGGATCTCGAAACCGCCAAATCGCAGTTGGCCGAAGCATCGAGCAAAGCCGGCGCCTCTGCTGAAACGCAAAAGCAGCTTCAGGACGTTCAGGGCAAGTTGGACGCGGCAGTCCGTTCGTACGAATCACAGCAAAAAGAAGCCGAGCGCCTCCAGAAAGCGCTCGCCGACAGCGAACGAGACCGCGAGAGCCTGAACAAACAGCTGGCCGATGCGAAGTCTGCTCCGGCCAAACCCGACGCCCAGATTCTCCAGCAAGTCGCGCAGTTGACGTCCGATCTCGACGCCGCCCGAAAGAGCCTTGCGCAAACCGACGTTCTCAAACGAGAGCTCGCTGACGCCCAGGGCGCGGCCAAGGCGGCGCAGGACGATGTTGCCCGCATTGGCCAGGAGCGCGACTCGCTCTCCAAGCAGCTCGCGGCAGCGGTCGCCGCGCCCGCCAAGCCCGACGCGCAGACGCTTCAGCAGGTGGCACAGCTCACCTCCGATCTGGATGCCGCCAAAAAAAGCCTGGCGCAGGTCGACGATCTGAAACGCGAAGCCGCCGACGCCCAGGCCCGCATCAAGGCAGCCCAAGAGGAAGCCGCTCGGGCCGAGGCCGAAAAGGCCGCTCTCTCCAAGCAACTCGCCTTGGCAAAAGCGGCAACCTCTACCCCCGACGGAGATGTGGTTCGCCTCACCGCTGAGCTGAAAGACTCACGGGCCCGTCTTGCCGCCGCAGACCAGGCGTTGGGGCGGATTCGCGACGAGCGGGAACGCACGATCCAAGAAGCGGTGCAAAAAGCGCGGGATCAGGCCGCGCAGGCGACGAAAGAGCTCGAGGAGACACGGCAACAGGCCGCCTCCGCTCAAGCCGCCGTTGCGCAGCTCACCCAGGAGCGCGACGCACTTCGCCAGCAGGTCGCATCCGCGCCCGCGCCTGCCACCAATGAAGCCCAGCTCAACGAACTTCGTTCGCAGCTGACCGCTTCCCAGGAAGCCCTCACAGCGGCCAACAACGAACGCGCCTCGCTCGCGCAGAAGTTGTCGGCCATGGAGTCGCAGACGGCTGCCACCGCCCCGGCACCGGCCGTCGCATCCGCCGCAACACCGGCGGAGGACCAAACCGACCTCAAGAAAGAGTTGGAGCAGACCCAGGCAAAACTGGATGCGGCCCTTCGCACCTACATGCTCCAGCAGGAAGAAGTGGATCGCCTCCAGAAGGCGCTCGCGAATATCGACAACGAACGGGCTCAATTGGCGGACCGGCTCTCTGCGGAATCGGCACGAGCCTCCGAAGTCAGCTCGCAAGCAGCCGCCAACCAAGACGCCGCCGCCCAGCTTGCGAGCGTCCGTGAGCAGCTTCGTCAGGCGCAGAATCAGATCGCGAGCCTCGCAAACGAGAACTCGCAGCTGAAAAACCGCGTCGCTCTCTCCGGCCCGCCGCCGAGTTCGCTTCTGGCCGCGCCAACTCGGCCGGGCACCAGCGCCGCGCAGGCAATCTCACGCCCAACGCCGACCGCGCCTGAAACACGGACCCACACCGTTGCCGACGGCGACACCCTCTCGCGCATTGCCAAGCGATACTACGGCAACGCTTCGCGATGGAACGACATTCTCGAAGCCAACCGCAGTGTGATTCGGGACCCAAATAATCTGACCGTCGGCACCAAGCTGCGAATCCCCTAAGCGCTTCGTCTTCTCCGCCGCGGCACCGGTTGACTGGGTTCTCGCGGCGCTTCCGGAAAGACCCGGATACGCACCGTCATCGGCGCCGTAGAGCGACCTTGCCGAAAGCCTACGACGCCGCTTGAGTCCGATTCATATGAAATTCCTCTGGGCGAAACTGCTCCCCTTGCTCATCGGCGTTGTCGTGCTCTCCAGCTGTTCGACGGACTTCAAGCTCAGCGGAATCAGTATCTCGATCACCGATTTTCGACCCAAAAACGCGACGCTCCTGGAGACCGAGGCTGCGATGACGTTGCGCTATATGAATGAGAACGTGGTCCCGATCGCGGTGTCGGGGAGCACGCACAAGTTGTATCTAAACGGCACCTACGTCGGCAAGAGCGTCTCCAAGGAGGCGGTGGGATTGCCGAGCCTCAACACCGCCACCCAAACGGTGCCCGTGTATATGGAGAATCTAGCGCTCGTGCAGAAACTGCTGACGCTCTCGGAAGGCACGACGGCGATCAGCTATCGTCTCGAATCGGAGCTCTTCGTGTTGGTGGGAGAAGAGCACGACTCCGTGAAGATCGTTTCCAGCGGTCAACTCGATCTCTCCGGATTTGCGCCGAAACGCTGAGCGGCGACGAAACAGCAGCCCGCCCGAAGGCAGGCTGCTGCCAGTGCAGGGAAGCGGTGGATGAGTC
Organism: Opitutaceae bacterium EW11; assembly: GCA_003054665.1. Taxonomy (GTDB): domain Bacteria; phylum Verrucomicrobiota; class Verrucomicrobiia; order Opitutales; family Opitutaceae; genus EW11. The sequence goes on from QAYY01000010.1 coordinate 458,930, forward strand.
CGCCCCCCGGATACAAAACACAGCTGGGGCCCGGGAAGTTGCTGTCAGGAGGCACTCCTGCTGGTGAACTCCGCGAGATGGAAGCCTTCGCCGGATCCAGAATATCGGTCTCTCGGTGCCGTAACCCGTGATCGACGGGTCGTGCCCGGATACCAGCGACGAACGAGTCCGTGTTCGAACCTGGGATTCGCCGAGACGAAAAAGCCCGGGCTCGAGGCCCGGGCTTCTGAAACTCGTAAAACTCGACTGAAATCAGCCCGCGGCAGAGTTGGTGTTTGCCGACTGCAGAGCCACACCCGCCCGAAGCGTTGCGCCAAGGTAGTCGCGGTTCATGCGAGCGATGAAGTCGTGGCTGATGGTTTTCGGACACGCGGCACTGCATTCGTATTGGTTCGTGCAGCTGCCGAAGCCCTCGGCATCCATCGTATTCACCATCGCGAGCACGCGACGGTCGCGTTCCGGTTGACCCTGCGGCAGCAGGCCCAGTTGGGAAACCTTCGCGGAGACGAAGAGCATCGCGCTGGCGTTCTTGCAGGCGGCCACGCAGGCGCCGCAGCCGATGCAGGAGGCAGCGTCCATCGCGAGATCCGCGTTTTCCTTCGGAACGGGAATCGAATTCGCATCCGGGGCCGCACCCGTGCGGATGCTGACGAACCCACCAGCCTGCATGATTTTGTCGAAAGCGGTGCGGTCGACGACGAGATCCTTGATGAGGGGAAAAGCAGCGGCGCGGAACGGCTCGACGACGATGATATCGCCATCGTGAAAAGCGCGCATGTACACCTGGCAGGTTGCCACGCCTCGGCCGGGGCCGTGCGGCTTGCCGTTGATGGTCAGCGAGCAGGTGCCGCAGATGCCTTCGCGGCAGTCGTGCGCAAATGCAATCGGCTCTTCCCCCTTCTGCGTTAGGTCTTCGTTGACCACGTCCAGCATCTCGAGGAAGGACATGTTCACGTTCAGGTTCTTAGCCGGATAGTCCTTGAACTGGCCAAGCTCATTCGGACTGGCCTGACGCCAGGCGCGGAGGGTGACGCTGATGGTTTGCTGCGAGTTGTCGGCTACCATGGGAGGAAGGGGGAGAGTTTAAGCCTTGTTGGCGCTTTTGGTTTTGAGAGTGGTGTGAAAACCGATTTCGCGGATTTCGCCGGCGTCCTCTTCGTCGTCGAGGGGCGTCATCAGCTCGCGAATCGCTTCGAACACGACCTTGAATTGATCGTCGTATTTCTTTTCGAGGGCTTTGAGTTTCCGTCCTAGATCAGCGTTTTCGGCGATCATCTGCCGCAGGCGCACGAACGCGCGCATGATCTCGATATTCACCGCGACGGCACGCTGGCTGTTGATCAGACCGGAAAGCATCGCGACACCCTGTTCGGTGAAGGCGTAGACCGACTTGGAGAACTTCAAGGATGTCTCAAACTGAGAGATCCTCAGAATCTCATCTCGGGACAATTCTAGCAGGAAGTCCTCGGGAAAACGCTCACGGTTGCGGCGGACGGCCTGGTTGATCAGGCGCGTCTCGGTTCCATAGAGATCGGCCAGATGGCGATCGAGCAGCACCTTCTGGCCACGGACCAGAAAGATCCGCGAGTCGATTCTCTCGGCCGGAACGGAATCGGCCGAGGTCGTCTTGCGGGCTATGGCTGCGGATGATGTCACAGTCTGAGATATCCTAAGGCGGGCCGGCATTGACCTCACGCGTGCGAGCCCAATGCCCGACGGCTCACTTGTAGTTTCGAACGCTCATCTTCACGAACTCGTAGTTGAGCGGTTCGACATTGCGGAGCGGCGCCTTGCCTTCGCCCTGGTATTCCCAGGCGGCGACGTGGTTGAACTTCTCATCGTCGCGTTTGCATTCGCCGTCCGGCCACTGGTACTCCTCGCGGAAGTGGGCGCCGCAGCTCTCTTCGCGAGTCAACGCGTCGAGGCACATCAGTTCGGCCAGCTCGAGGAAGTCAGCCACACGGCCGGCACGCTCGAGCGACTGGTTCAGAGTCTCGCCGGAGCCCGGGACGTTCACCGTTGCCCAGAACTCCTCACGCAGCTTGGGGATCTCCTGAAGGGCTTTCTTGAGACCCTCGGCCGTACGGGCCATGCCGCAGTAGGTCCAGAGGATGTTGCCCAGCTTGCGATGGATCGCAGCCACGGTCTGGTTGCCCTTGTTATTGAGCAGGCGACTCGTGATCCCGCGAATATTGTCCTCGGCGGCCTTGAATTCAGGCAGCTCCGTCGACGGACGCGATCCCGGCTTCTGCGAAGCAAGGTAGTCGGCGATCGTGTACGGAATGACAAAATAGCCGTCGGCCAGACCCTGCATCAAAGCGGAGGCGCCGAGGCGGTTCGCACCGTGATCGGAGAAGTTGGCTTCGCCCAGCACGAACAAACCCGGGACGTTGCTCATCAGGTTATAGTCAACCCAGAGACCGCCCATCGTATAGTGGACCGCCGGGAAGATGCGCATCGGCGTCTTGTACGCGTTTTCGGCCGTGATCTCGTGATAGATGTCGAAGAGATTGCCGTAACGCTCGCGCACGCCCGCCTCGCCGAGGCGTTTGATCGCGTCGGAGAAATCAAGATACACGCCGAGGCCGCTCTCGCCGACGCCACGTCCTTCGTCGCACACGCGTTTCGCGGCGCGGGAAGAAATGTCGCGGGGAGCAAGGTTACCGAAGGACGGGTACATCCGCTCGAGGTAGTAGTCGCGATCCTCCTCCGGGATGGTGTTCGGGTCCTTCTTGCAGTCTTCCTTCTTCTTCGGAACCCAGATGCGTCCGTCGTTGCGGAGCGATTCAGACATCAGGGTCAGCTTCGACTGATAATCGCCGGTAACCGGGATGCAGGTCGGGTGGATCTGCGTGTAGCACGGATTCGCGAAGCAGGCGCCGCGCTTGTAGGCGCGCCAGATGGCCGTCGCATTCGAACCGCGAGCGTACGTGGAAAGATTGAAGACGTTACCGTAGCCGCCGGTGGCGAGGATGACCGCGTCGGCAGCGTGGCGGGAGATTTCGCCCGTATTCAGATTGCGGACGATGATGCCCTTGGCCTGGCCCCCCACAAGGACCAGATCTAGCATCTCGCTGTTGGTGAACAGCTGGACACCGCCGGCGCCAACCATGCGGGACAACGCCGAATAGGCGCCGAGAAGGAGTTGCTGGCCGGTCTGGCCGCGGGCGTAGAACGTACGAGAAACCTGCGCGCCACCGAAGGAACGGTTTGCCAGGAGACCACCGTACTCGCGGGCAAACGGGACGCCCTGCGCAACGCACTGGTCGATGATGTTGACCGAAACTTCGGCCAGGCGATGGACATTGGCTTCCCGAGCGCGGTAGTCGCCGCCCTTGATCGTGTCGTAGAAAAGACGATACACGCTGTCGCCGTCGTTCTGATAGTTCTTGGCGGCGTTGATGCCACCCTGCGCGGCGATGGAGTGCGCGCGACGGGGGCTGTCGTGGAACACGAAACACTTCACCTTGTAGCCCAGCTCGGCCAGGGTGGCCGCAGCCGAGGAACCAGCGAGTCCGGCGCCAACGACGATGACCTCGTATTTGCGCTTGTTGGCCGGATTAACCAGTTTGATCTCCGCCTTGTGCTTGCGCCACTTGTCGGCGAGGGGGCCGGAGGGGATTTTGGAATCGAGTTTGGCCATGGCGGGAAAGGAAAGCGGATTAGTGGGAAGTGTGGGTCACCTGCGCTGCACTGGCGTCGAGTTTCGCCCAGCCCGGGCGCAGCTGAATCTTTCCTGAGAGAATCGCGGCGGGAATGGCGAGGTTTCCGAGGAAGTAGAGGACCGCGAGAATGACCGCGAACTTCCGAAGCCCGCCGGACCAGCTGGCGTTCCGAATGCCCAGCGTCTGGAACATGCTGTCCACACCGTGCACGAGGTGGAAGCTCAGCAAGCCAACGGCGATGACGTAGAAGAGCGAGACGATCGGGTTCTGGAAGCCCTTCACAACCATCGTGTGGACGTCCAAGACCGACGCCCCTGCCGGAACCACCGAAATACCGGCGACATGGTAGTCGCCCTGCATCGTATAGCGCGCGAGGTTGGCCTTAAACGTATCGTCCACTCCGCCGATCGTGAACTGAAGGAGGTGGTAGATCAGGAAGAAGAAAACCACGAAACCGGTGAGGCGCATCGTGCGCGACGCGAGGGTGGCGCGAATCGTGTGTTTCACCGCATACCGCGTAACGCCACGAGCCTGGCGATTCTCCAGCGTGAGCGAAACAGCCGCCCAAATATGAATGAGCACGGAGGCGAGAAGAACCAACCGCACGACCCAAAGCATCGGGCCCATGCCATGCAGGAACTCCGCATAACCGTTGATCTTGTCCGGCGGGGAGAAGATCTGCAGATTGCCGACCAAGTGGCCGATCACAAAACCGACGAGGATCACGCCGGTGATGGCCATGAGAAACTTTCGGCCGATGGACGAACGGAAGAGTTGGACGATGGAATTCATCGTGATTTGCGGGAAGGGATGGCGAGGTCGATGCTCCTACCGAATAGTCGGCGTGAGCATCGCGGTGGTACACGGTTGAAGGCTCCTAAGTAAAGTTCGTCGGGCTAAACGCGAGCCAAAGCTCGCGCTTTATTAGGCACCCTAACCCGTCGGAGTAGCCTCCCGGGAAACCTAGCCGCAGGAGAGCAGCGTGGCACCGCGCAGCGGTGCCGCTTTCGCACAGATCCTCGCCCTCCTCATCCTCGCGTTCCAGCCGGCGGTCGCCGGCTGTACTCACTCAGCCATTACTGCTTGGGCAGCGGCTTGAGGAGCGCGAATTTACCGCTCGCGGCCGGCGCAATGAAGCGGCGGCGAAATGCGTTCACACGTACGTTCTCGCCCAGTGTCTGGGCGATCGACGTTTCGATGCCTGCCGGCGCCAAGTGGTCCGAAACGTAGTGAAAATCCCAGCGGTTTTCCGCGGTCTGCTGCAGGCTGTAATGCCAGCACACAAAATGGGAGGGAAGAGAGTGATCGATCTCCCAGGGCGATACGATGCTGCCATCGGCGCGGAAATACAGGTCGCGCTCGCGGCCGAGCAGTCGGTAACCCTTCGGCAGCCGCCGAACAATGTCACCCGTGTGGTAGCGCAGGAGCGGCATCGCTTGCCGATCGCGGGTGGTGACGAATATCTGGAAAACGTCCTCGCGTTCGCCATACGGCACCAGTTCGACGAAGGCGTTCGCGTCGATCACGCGCGAGTCGTCTTTGAACGCCTCGCCGACGAACAGGTATCCGGCTTCGGTCGAGCCGTAGAGGTCGACCTGCGCCGCAGGGAAGACCTCAGCTATCCGCCGCGAGTGTTCCAAGCTGGCCTTGCCGTACGTGAGAATGACAACACGAATGCTAGGAACGCTGACGTGACGTTTCTGGGCGGCGCGAGCGAGTAGAGACAGATAAACCGGTTCGCCCTCGAGAATGTCCGGCTGCACGGCCTGAAGCTCCAACACAATACGGTCCCATTCGGATTCCGGAAAAACGAACGGGTCGCTCGTGAGGTTTAGGTAGACGGTGCCTTCGAAATAGCGGTGCGGGAATGGATGATCCTCGTAGGGACAAAGGTTGCTGGAGCAACCGACCGGCGCCAGAACGCACTTGCGGTGCGGCCGGTCCGCAAAGGGGGCCAGCAAGGGATGCGCTCGGTAGGCCCGCGCGGTTTGGGCGTTCCACCACCCATCTTCCATGATCACAGTCATTGGGCCTGCGGTGGTCCCCGAGGTGGACTCGTATTCGTACCGCTTTTCCTGCAGCCCTCGCTCTACTTCTCGATAGTCCCGGAAGAAGGCAGTGTGCCCCCGCTGCACGATCTCCGTTTTGGAAAGCGCGGGGATCTCCTGATAGCAGGACCAACGCAACGGCTCAGCATGCAGCGGGAATCGCTGCGCATACAGTGGACTCCGATCGTAGATCTTCCGGATCTCCGTTTCCAACGGCTCGGGTACACGATCCTCCGGAGCGGTTCCGAGAGCGGACGGGGCGTTGGCGAAGACGGGAGATGAAAGGGTGGCGGGCATCGGAAACGAAGTCGTTAGGCACCTAACGACTCGAGATTACCAAGTCAAATGCCCGACCGGCTTTGCTCAAACTGAGCCTTCTTTTCGGCCCAAATTGGTGCGAAGAAGAGGAGCGCGTCGAGCACGAGACTATGCGTGATCTTCCCTGACTGCGCCCAGGCATAGACCTCGTCGACGGGCATCGTCCGGACCTCAATCTCCTCGTCGGCGTCCCAGTCGAGTTCAGCCGAGCGAACGACGTTCTCAACGAGTACCAAGTGACAGCGATTGCTCTGGATGGCGGGATTGGGATGCACGCTCCCGATGATCCGCGGCTGGGTGCCAACGTACCCGGTTTCTTCCCTCAATTCGCGCAGACCCGCGTCGAGTGGATCCTCGCCAAGATCGATGACCCCGCCCGGAATCTCCAATGAGAAAGCATCTACTCCGAAGCGAAATTGGTTCACCAATACCAAGCGGCCGTCTGACGTGAGAGCGATGACGTTCACCCAATCGGGCGAGTGAACCACGTAGAAGTCCCGTTCCGTCTGGCGCACCGGATGCCGATAAAGCGCGCTGCGCAGGTCGAAGATGCGGGTGGGGTAGATGATTTTCTCGTCGAGTTTTGACCAGCGCGACGGCGAAGCAGAAGGATTTGCAGAACTCATAAAAAAGCCTCCCGACTGTGAAGTCCGGGAGGCGCTTTGGAAAGAGAGACTATTCCGAGATTACTTCTTCGGCAGCTTGACCTTCTGGCCGACCTTCAGGCCGCTCCAGTTGACGCCGGGGTTCACCGACTTCAGGTCCTCGATGCTGACTCCGTTCGCTTTCGCGATCTTCATGCCGGTATCACCCGCTTTGACGATGTATTCGCCTTCGCCAGCAACGGCCGGAGCCTTCTCGCCCTTACCTGCAGCAGCCTTCGGAGCGTGAATCTTCTCGAGTTCCGCCTTCAGATTGCCGAGCTCAACCGCGACCGACTGAAACGCTTGGTTGCTGGAACTCTGGAGGGAGCTGATGCCGCGGTTGGCGTTGTCGGCGGCGCTCTTCGCCTGTTCGGCGGCGTTGGTCGCGCTGCGCGCCTCGGCTTCGACAGCGTCAAGCTTCGTCATGGATTCCTTCAAGCCGTCAATTGCGCGATTCGCGGAAGAGAGCTTCACCAGCGCCACGCCGGAAAGGAGGAGGGCAAGCACACCCACCAGAACCCCTGCGATGGGCAGGATGCTGTTGTTTTCGCGAGAAATGGTATCCATGAAAGAAGGAGATTGAGAGCGAGACGGTTAGGAGGAATTGCCTTTGTAAGCAAGCCGAGAGTGCAGCAAGCCGATGATTGCGAGCAACCCGAGATAACGTTGACAGCCGTCGAAATCGCGCGTGGCTTTCGCCTTCGCCAAGCAGATCGGGGTGTAGCTTAGCCTGGTAGAGCGCCTGGTTTGGGACCAGGAGGTCGTAGGTTCGAATCCTATCGCCCCGACCATTGATTCAGGGCTTGGCTGCGGGCTTGGTGGATACGTCGGCTGGAGCTCCAGCCGGCACGGGCAGCGTGGCGCGCAGCATCATCGCGCGCTGGGCCCAGACTCCGGCCTGATCCACCGTGCTGGCCAGATCCAAATACTTCGCAGCATCGTCCGCACGCCCCGCATCGAGCGCCGCGGTGGCGTAATGGAACGCCGCCTCCGCGCGCACCGGCTTGATGACGGACACGTCGTTCGCGAGCTGCTTCAGTTTCTCTTCGCCTTCGGCTTTTTGACCGCCGACGAGCTTCGACACGGCAAGCCCGAGCCGCGCGCGGGAAAGGAACGGGCCGCTCTTGAGAATATCCACGGCATGCTGGTATTCGAGCTGGGCATCTGTGTATTTCGCCGCTGAATACGCCTCGTCCGCCAAACGCAGAGAAGCAACGCCGGACAAGACGTGGCCGGGGTGCTGGCTGATAAAGGTCTTCAGCTTCTCCGGAGTGCTCGCGGCGGCGTAGTCCGCCTGCACTCCCCTCTCCTGCTCCTGCTGGTAGTACTCCCAACCACCTTTTGCCAGGATCGCGATCAGAACCGCCGCCACGACCGCATAGACCGTCTTGGCATTTTTCTCCCAAAACATCCGCAACCGCTCCTCGAATGGGGGCACGATCGGCGTGGAGCCCTGTTGGCTGGAGGCATCTTTCGAGGGCACTTGGGGGTCGGTGGGAGCAGGAGTGGACATAGGGCTGTACGCGGGCGCGGGCGAGGAATGAAACCGTGACCAAAACAAATGCCTCACGGCCTGTAAATGCAGGAAATCGGACTGGCCCCCCATCTCTCGACCCGAGAACCGGCCCGAATTCCCGAGCGAAGATCAGTCGAAAACGACCGTCTTTTTGCCGTAGACGAGTACCCGGTTTTCAAGGTGCCAGCGGACGGCCTGGGCCAGCACCAGCTTTTCCAGATCACGGCCTTTCCGGACCAGATCCTCCACGCTATGCCGGTGGGTGACTCGGGCGACGTCTTGCTGGATGATGGGGCCGTCGTCGAGCACGGCGGTCGCATAGTGGGCGGTGGCACCGATAAGCTTCACGCCCCGTGCATGAGCCTGCTGGTATGGCCTGCCTCCGGCAAACGCGGGCAGAAACGAGTGGTGGATGTTGATCACCGGCCGCCCAAACCGTTCGAGGAACTCACCGGAAAGCACCTGCATGTAGCGCGCGAGGATCACGAGGTCGATACGCTCGCGCTTGAGCAACGTGAGGTGCTGCGCCTCGGCCGCTTGCTTTGTGGCAGCCGTGACCGGGACCAGCTCAAAGGGCAGCCCATAGTTGACCGCAACCGGCATCAGGTCCGGGTGATTCGAGAGAACGAGAGCGATATCGCAGGCATACTCCCCCGCTTTCCACCTCAGCACGAGGTCGTGGAAGCAGTGGTCGAACTTCGAAACGAAGATCGCCACCCGCGCCCGATGCTCCGAAGACGCAACTCGGGCCGACATGCCGAGGGACGTGGAGAACTCGAGAAAGGCCCTTGCCTCAGTCGATGCGTCCTCTCCAGCCGGCACCCACTCCACCCGTTGGAAGAAGACTCCTGCTTCCATGTCGCGATGCTGATCGGCGTGGAGAATATTGCCCCCGCGCTCGAAGATCCATCCCGCCACGCGGGCCACCAAGCCTGGACGGTCCGGGCCGTGCAACAAGGCAACAAGCGTCGTCGACGCAGCGGTAGTCATGCGGCATCAAATGCCCTCGCCGAACGGAGGGAGCAACCTCGAAGGCAGGGGCCATCCCGGGGCCGCTCCGAGATCAACCCTGCGATCCGGATCACCGCGCAGATCGACCGTTCTCGAAAACAAAAGAGCGCCGGCCAACGACCGGCGCTCCAAAAGACGATCAGACGATGCTGCTGGATCAGCCGACTGCGACGTTGCCCACGTACTTCTGAATGGGACGGACTCCGACGCGTTTGTTGCGAAGTGCCTTGATGCCATTCACAGCGGCGTAAGCTCCTGTAATGGTCGTCATGATACAAACGCTATGGGCATAGGCTGCGGACCGGATCTTGTTCTCATCCTTGCGCGGGATCATTCCGCTCGGCGTGTTGATGATCAGCTGAATCTGGCCGTTCTTGATCATGTCGATCGCGGTCGGACGGCCTTCATCGATCTTCGCCAGCTTGTTCACGGTTACACCGCTCTTGATGAGGAACTGCGCCGTGCCGCTCGTCGAATAGAGCTCGAACCCGAGTGCGGCGAGTTCGCGGGCGAGTTCCACCGCCCGCGGCTTGTCGGCGTCCTTCACCGAGAGGAACACATTGCCCTTGGTCGGTAACCCCGGCTTGGCGGCGGCTTGAGCCTTCGCGAACGCGATTCCGAGATCCTCGTCGAGACCCATGACCTCGCCGGTCGAGCGCATCTCGGGCCCGAGCGTGATCATCGCGCCCGGGAAACGAACGAACGGGAAGACGGCTTCCTTCACGCACCAGTGTTTCGGCGTCTGCTCTCGGGTGAAGCCGAGGTCCTTCAGCTTCATGCCGGTCATGACCTTTGCGGCGAGCTTGGCGAGCGGCACGCCCATCGCTTTCGCCACAAACGGCACGGTCCGGGAGGCTCGCGGGTTCACCTCGAGCACATAGAGCTGGTGGCCCTTGATCGCGAATTGCACGTTCATCAGGCCGACGACGTTGAGTTCGCGAGCGAGCGCGTAGGTGGCTTCACGGACCGTCTGCAGCATCGCTTTGCCGAGCGTGTGCGGTGGCATGACCATCGCGGCGTCGCCCGAATGCACGCCGGCAAACTCGATGTGCTCGAGCATTCCGCCGATGACACTTGTCTCACCGTCACTGATACAATCGACGTCGAGTTCGATCGCGTCCTCCAGGAACTTGTCGATCAGCACCGGTTTGCCTGGCATCGCCTCGAACGCCTGGCGGATCACCGCCTTGAATTCGTCCTCGTTGTAGACGATGAACATGCCACGGCCGCCGAGCACGAACGACGGGCGTAGCAGCACCGGGAAACCGACTTCCTTGGCAAAGATCAGCGCTTCGGTCTCGTTCATCGCCGTGCGGTTGGCCGGCTGCTTGATCCGAAGCTTGTTGAGGATTGCGGCGAACAGCTTCCGGTCTTCAGCGATCTCGATCGATTCGGGCGAGGTGCCGATGATGTTCACCCCATTGGCCTTGAGCGAAGTGGCGAGGTTCAGGGGGGTTTGGCCGCCGAATTGAACAATCGCGCCTTCGCATTTTTCCTGTTGGTAGATCTCCAGGACGTCCTCGAGCGTCAGCGGTTCGAAGTAAAGACGGTCCGACGTGTCGTAGTCGGTGGAGACGGTTTCCGGGTTGGAGTTGACCATCACCGTCTCGAAACCGATCTCCCGCAGCGCGAAACTGGCGTGCACGCAGCAGTAATCGAACTCGATGCCTTGGCCGATGCGGTTGGGACCGCCGCCCAGGATCATGATCTTGCGCTTGTTCGACGGAAGCACTTCGTTCTCGTCGCCGTAGCTGGAATAGTAATACGGCGTGAACGCTTCGAACTCCGCGGCGCAGGTGTCGACGAGGCGATAGGTCGTCTGGACTCCCTTTGCTTTCCGCTCGCTGCGGACAGCGGCGAAATCCGCCTTGAGGAAATGAGCGAGCTGCACATCCGAGAAGCCGAACTGCTTCGCCCGGCGCAGCAGCTGCGTCGGAATGTTCGCGAGGCTGAACTTCCGCAATTCCACTTCCATCTCGTAGATCTCGCGCAACTGATGCAGGAACCACGGATCGATCTTCGTCAGCTCGAAAATCTGGTCGACGGTGTAGCCCGCGAGGAACGCATATCGGATATAGAAGACGCGTTCTGCATTCGGCGTGCCCAGTTTCTGGTTGATGACCTTTTTCTCAGGAACGTCGTCGCCGCCGAATTTGCCGCCGCCGCCAAAGCCCCGGGCACCGATCTCGAGCGAGCGGAGCGCCTTCTGGAAGGACTCCTTGAACGTGCGGCCGATGGCCATCGCTTCGCCGACCGACTTCATCGCCGAGGTCAGCGTCGCATCGGCATCAGGGAACTTCTCGAACGTGAAACGAGGAATCTTGGTGACGACGTAGTCGATCGTCGGCTCGAAGCTGGCGGGCGTGAGCCTCGTGATGTCGTTCTTCAGCTCGTCGAGCGTGTATCCAACAGCCAACTTCGCAGCAATTTTCGCGATCGGAAACCCCGTCGCCTTGGAGGCGAGCGCCGAGCTGCGGCTGACGCGCGGGTTCATTTCGATCACCACCATCCGCCCCGTGTTCGGATCGACCGAGAACTGGATGTTCGAGCCGCCGGTCTCGACACCGATTTCACGGATGACCGCGAACGAGGCATCGCGCATCACCTGGTATTCCTTGTCGGTGAGGGTCATTGCCGGCGCGACCGTGATCGAATCGCCGGTATGAACTCCCATCGGATCAAAGTTCTCGATCGAGCAAATGACGACGCACTGGTCCTTGTGGTCGCGCATCACCTCCATCTCGTACTCCTTCCAGCCCAGGAGGCATTCCTCGACCAGCACTTCGTGCACGGGAGAAAGATCGAGACCGTTGGCAACGATACGCTCGAATTCCTCCTTGTTGTAGGCGATGCCGCCGCCGGATCCGCCGAGAGTAAATGACGGGCGGATGATGAGCGGGAACATCGCCAGCTGCTCGGCCGCGGCCCTCGCCTCCTCCATGCTTCTGACCGTGCGTGAGCGGGCGACGTCGAGGCCGATCTTCAGCATCGCCTGCTTGAAGAGCTCGCGGTCCTCACCCTTGGCGATCGCCTCAGGCTTTGCACCGATCATCTCGACGCCGAATTTCTTCAGAATCCCGGCGCGATCGAGATCCATCGAGAGATTGAGCGCGGTCTGTCCCCCGAGCGTCGGCAGCAAGGCCGACGGACGCTCAACCTCGATGATCTTTTCCAACATATCGACCGTCAGCGGCTCGATGTAGGTCACGTCTGCGAACTCCGGATCGGTCATGATCGTGGCCGGATTGGAGTTCACCAAAATCACGCGGTAGCCCTCCTCCTTCAGCGCTTTGCACGCTTGGGTACCTGAATAGTCGAATTCGCAAGCCTGGCCGATGACGATGGGGCCGGCGCCGATGATGAGGATGGATTTGATGTCGGTGCGTTTGGGCATGGACGTGAGCGCCGGGCAGGGTTGAGGCCGGTGCGCGGAGGCGCAAGCGGGAAAGGGGGCGACGAACAGAGGTCCGAGCTCGGTTACCAGATACGAGAGGCCCACGCGCCAAGCTCAACGTTCGGTTACCGTCGAACGCTCAGGAGCGCGTACGGAACGCTGAGCCTACCGGTCAACGACACCGCAACGGCCACGGGGCCCGTCTCCAAGGGCATCAGCGCAGCTTGGCCGCGTCGATACCGAGGACTTTGGCGGCCTTCGTCTTGTCGTCGCCGCAGGCGTGCAGGACCAGATCGCAGTACTGCTTCTGCTGGCCCGCGAGGTAGTCGGCCAGAGTGGGCCAATCTTTCATCTCGCGAAGACGCATGGGAAGCTGCTGAGAAGTGATGACGCGCGATTCGGCCGTCGCGACGATCTTCGAAACCACTTGGTTCAGTTCGTTCAGGTTGCCCGGCCAGTGATAGCTCCTGAGGACATCGAGAGCATCTTCCGTGAACTCCACCGTGCCCGCGTCGAACAGAGGATTCGAGGAATGAGAGGCGAAATACTTCACCAAAGCAGGAATGTCGTCCACACGGTCGCGTAGCGGCGGCAACACTACGGGCAAGGAAGCGACACGATAGAACAGCTCGTCGTGAAACTGGCCTTCATCCGTGAGTTTCTCCAGGTCTTCGGAAGTCGTGCAGATCAAGCGGAAGCCCTGGGAGGTGGTCCGCAGAACGCTGACCAGTTCCTTCTGCATGGGCAGCGGCAGACACTGGAGGTGCTGAAGGAAAAGGGTGCCGCCTTTCGCCTGCTTTACCCAAGTTCCGCCGCTTCCGCTCTGACCGAGGAGCCCCTCTCGGAAATTCGCTTCCGAACTCAGCGAGCAGTCGATCTTCACCAACGAGCCGTCAGGACTCGGGCTGGCGGAGTGAAGAATCTCCGCGATCGTGCTTTTGCCGGTTCCCGGTTCGCCTTGCAGAAGGACGGGGGTCTTGACGGTCGAGAGTTTCTTTATCTGCTGAACCAGCTTCTTGAATTTAGCGCTGCTCCCGACCAGCCGGCCATCGATATCGGCCGACTTGGCAACGGGGAAAGGCGCCGAGCTCTGGCTCTGCCGCTCGTTCGTGAACTGCTTGTATTCGAGTCCTCGCTTCAGCGTGGCGATGAGCTCGTCAACGCGGAATGGCTTCTGGAGATAATCGAACGCCCCGTATTTGAGCGCCTGAATCGCACTCTCCGTGGACGCGTACGCCGTCATGATGATGACGACGGCGTTGGGCTCGAACAGCTTCAGCTGCTTCAGAAGCGTGATGCCGTCCATCGGCTTCATGTCGATGTCGGCCAGCACCAAGTCCGGTTTCTGAGCCTTGTACCGAGCGAGTGCTTTCTCTCCGTCCGTCGCAAACGAGGTGGTGAATCCTGTAGGCTGAATCACAGCGTCCAGCATCTCGTGAATCGAGAGCAGGTCATCGACGATCAGAACGGAAGGCATATCGACAGTGTGCCGTTAAAAGCTCAGAGATTGCAACGCGGAGCTTGGCCTCCGGGGCGCTTATTTAAGGCCGCCGGCCACTGCACCGAGTTGGAAAATCGGGAGGAACATCGCCATAACGATGCCACCGACCACCACGCCGAGGAATACAATCAACAGAGGCTCGATCAGGGAGGTGAGCGCAGCGGTGATCGCCTCGGCTTCCGTGTCGTAGAAGTCAGCGACCTTGCCCATCATCCCGTCCACGTTGCCGGTGGCTTCGCCGGCTTTCACCATGTGCCGAATCATCGGAGGGAAAAAGGACCGGGCCGCGAGCACCTCGGATACCTGTCCACCTTGGCTGACGTGCTTGGCGATGTCTTCGCAAGCCTCCTCGATCTGCACTTTACCGCTGGCTGCCGAAACGATTTCGAGAGTACGGAGAATCGGGACACCGGACTTGATGAGGGTAGCGTAGGTACGGCAGAACCGTGAGAGTGCGATCTTGTGGATCAGCGGTCCAAAAATCGGGGCTTTGACAAGGAAATGATCCTTGTGCGAACGCCCAACGGGCGTCTGGCAGTACTTTTTCACGGCAAACCAGACACCGACAAGAACACCGCCGACCAACCACCAAAAGCTGCGCAAGAAGTTGCTGACATCAATGAGAGCCTGAGTGGGGGCAGGCAGCTTTGCCCCAAAGTCCGCGAACATGTTTGCAAATACCGGAATGACGAAGATCAGCAGCACGTTCACCAGAATCACCGCCAAGCCGATCACAGCGATCGGATACACCATCGCCGATTTCACCTTCTTGCTCAGCTTCACCGAAGACTCGAAGTAGCTGGCCACCTTGGAGAGGATCTCCGCCAACGCGCCCGAGGCTTCACCCGCTTCCACCATGGATACAAAGAGCGAGTTGAAGGACGCCGGGAATTTCTTCACCGCCGAAGAGAAAGAATTGCCGGCGGAAATATCCAGACGCACGTCGCGAATAATCACGCGAAAGACCGGATCCTGCGTCTGGTCCTGCAACGCTTCGAGACACTGCACCAAAGGGAGACCAGCATTGAGCAACGATGCCAACTGTTGGGTGAAAATCGCCAACTCGCCGAGCGGTAGCTTATAGCGTTTTGCCTTCTTCTCGATTGCCTTCTGTTTCGCGAGTTCCTGCGCCGCCCAAAAACCGACACGAGCCTTTGGTCCAGCAGTACGCAGTGTGGCAGCCTGTTTGGCTGGGGCGGATGTGATAAAAGCCATAAGGAACCAAATGGAAGAGCACCAAAAATCTCGCAACCCCATTCCCCGCTGCGATCTGTAAAAAATCAACGATTCTAGGAACCGCCCTCGGCGTGCTTGGCCGCTCAAAGCGCGAGCTTGACCGAACCCGCTTAACCGCGAAGCTCACCGCGTTTTCCGCGGCTGTAGTTTAGTGGTAAAACCTCTGCCTTCCAAGCAGGTGTCGTCGGTTCGATTCCGTCCAGCCGCACCAACTGACGGTCAGCAGCTCAAAGCCCGTCTCGTCCCATCACTCGTCAGTGCGGACCTCCTGGATCTCGCCGGAAAACAACGTGGATGCTGTACTCGCACCAGCGAGATTCCAGCCAACTACCCAGTTATCGCGAGTAAACGCGTACATCCCAACCTCCAGGGCTGCAGCCACCCTCTCATTCACGAGAACAGCGACCGTTCCCCTGAGCAGCTCATTCGAGGCGGCGCTGGGATGAAAATCGATCTGCAATCCGACCGGAGCAGCCGTCCGGGCAAGCCACGCGGTAAACTGAGGCCGCGCGCCCCAGTGATCGTGGCCAATCCGAAACCGAGCGGCTTCGAACTGAACGAAGATCAAGTCCCCCGCTCCTGTTTCGCCGAACCAAGCGAGCGGTTGCTGCCCAATCGCTTCCAACGGCAAAGAGAACCTCAGCGAGATGCTTCGAGGGCGCGCCTCCCCCACCTCTGATCGCGTCGAGGATAGCAGATTCAACAGGCGTGTATTTACGGCAAATCTGCCCACGTCCGCCACGCTCAGGCCACGCGCCTTCTCTGTTCCTCCATCGATCGGCCAAGTGGAACCAAAAGCAACGACCGGAGCGACTGCACGGACAGGGGCACGGGATCTTTCGGCTACACCGAGTTGAGCAAGGTCAGCCCGCCAGACCACGTGATCGTCAATACGGAGCACACAGGCCCGTCGCTCAAGTGCCTGCTCGAGCTGTCCTGCACCGGCTTTCGCACTGCTCAACCACGGAAAGAGCAGCACGGCTGAATGCCTTCCCGCTTCTAGCGCACAGCGCTCTGACCGGCCAACCACTCGGCCATTGATGGAAACGGCGCACACCACGCCGTCGGGCGCTCGAATAGCCGAAACCGCTAGCGTTCGCTCTCCATCGCGCATGGAAAGCAGCGGCGTTGATTCGGAGAGCCCTTCAGCCGCAAAGGAGAACTGAATGGCGCCTTCGTGTTCGATTTGCGTGAGGTTGGGAGCCGCGCCGGTTGCCTCCAGCCATGGCTGTGTGGAAAGGATGGCGCGAGGATCCACTCGCATCGGGGTTTCAACGGTGCCCGTGAAACTCGTGCCCGCCGTGGTTCCGCCGATAAGATTCTTGCCGACTCGGATCGTCTCGTGGCCAGCGGGATAGAGCCCGGTGCGCAGGTTCGCCACCACCTTTCCATCCCACTCGACGATCACTCGGTCCCGTAGTCGCTTCAGTTCGTCAAAGGAGGTCATCAGCGGTGTCGCGTCGGGCGGCAGCAGGCTTCCCATGCAGATGAGCGCTTGGTGCTGGCCCGGCCCGATCTCGAAGGGCTCACTTCGCACCAGCCCCACATTCCAGTGATCGACAAACAACCGCGCCCGATCCGCGCCGAGGTATTCGATGCAGAGCAGATCGCCATGCTCAGGGATACCCGTCACCAACAACGGCTCCGAGGTACCAGCGGGAATCGGATTGGGGAGAGTCAGCCGAAGACGCACGAGGCCGACGTCATTCTGGAGGGCCTTCTCCAATCCTGGTGAACTATCTTTCCACGTCTGCGCTTCGGTGAATCGCACCAGCCGCATGGTGAAATCATGCGCGGCGAACTCGTCCCGCATCGCCTGCGTGTAACCATCGTAAACATACGGACGAAACTGGAGCGGATGTTTGGCCTCCAGGAGCGCCTCGTATTTCGGAATCTCGCGCGCAAAAACCGGTCGGTGAAAGACGGAGGCGTTCAGCAGACCGAGCGCGACGCCTGGATCTCGCTTCGCCTCAACCTCCACCCGTCGCTGAGCCTGAACGCGAAAATCCAACGGAAACTGCTGTCTCAAAGGTTGGGCGAAGTTCGCGCAGATCACAAAGAGACAAGCGGCGGCCATTCCCCACCGAAACCAGCGGTGCTGGAAGCCCGGCGCGCGCGTGATCGCGGCGCCGGCGGCCATCGCAAGGAACAAGTACAGCGGCTTCGCGGTGCGGGCGTATACGACAAATCGAGGCAGAACATCCGAGAAGAATACCGTTAGCCCGAGCAGGAGTAGCCCGACGCCCACCCACAGAACACTGGCACCTCGCGAGCAACTCCGTGTTCTTCGCCTGCCCACCAGCGAAACAAGCACGAGCACCAGCAGGACCGCGGCATACGTGCCTTCCGACTCTCGCGTAAAATCAACGACGAACCGGAGCCCTTGGCCAAAGTCACCTTGTGTGACAGTCCGTGAAAACTGAACGGTGTCGGCAAGGTAATCCACGCCTCCTGCTCGAGCGAGGGCGATCACGGCGAAGACCGGCGTCACGAGACCAACTCCAGCCGCGACGCCTCGAATCAGGAATCCTCGAACGTTTTCTGCTCTGAACAGACAATGAGCGACGAGCAGGGCAGCTCCAACGCTCCAATACCCGTTGTAGACCAGGTAGCCGATCCCAGCCAGAAGCCCGGACGTCCAGGATCGCAACGGGCGCGTTTTCCCCAGTCCGATCCAAAACGACAGCAAGAAAACGAACAGAGAGGCATCGTAGGGAAAGTAATGCCGGGAGTAATACAGACCGGTGACACAACCCGCGGAAAAGAAGCATGCCCAGGCCGCGGCTGTCTCCTCCCTCTCCGTTTTTCGGACAATACACCAGACGAGCAGGAGTATCCCCGCACTGAATAGACCAAAGAAACATGCGCCAAACCAAGTCGGGGCGGCGCCTCCCCAAAACGCTCGTTCAGCTCCCGCCGGGATCAAGGCAAGGACACGAAATAGAACGTGATCTGCACCCCGAAACAGCTCCTGCAGTCCTTGTGACCACTGTCCCTTCAGGAACTCCCCGAGCGCCGCCTGCGCCCGAGAATACCGGCTTTCGTCGGACCAATAATACTGCCCGCCTCGCACCGCGATGGCCCACCTGAGCGCGAGGGAAACAACTAACACGACCGCCGTCGCCAGCCGCGCGGGCCGGTTTTTGACAATCGACGAATCAGATGCTCTTGAAGTGTCCAAACGTGGTGATTTTCGCGCTCCAAGGTGCCCATCGCTTCCGCTGCCAGGCAAGAATTACGATGGCCTTGCCGCAATTCGCAGATGTGACGCCTTGGTCGCCGGCGGGACACCCAAGCACCCTTGCTCGGCCGATGCCCAAGTCGCCCCTCTAGCCAATCCCGCTGGACTTCGGCATTCTCCGTGCCGCCGGTCAGTGCTGTGGAAGCGCACCCACTAGGGTCCAGATTGTGGTGAATCTCTACCAGATCACTTGAGCATCGGTGACCTAGGCAAGGCTAAGGAATAGCCTGCAGCAGGAGGGGGTGCGGCAACTTCGCTCTACTGCCCCGCTTTGCCGAGCGGACAAAAGACGTCCTTCAGGTCGGTACCGTTAACAGTGAAATTCGTGGCGCCCGTTCGTTGTGAAGAGGACGAGGCTGGCTCGAAAAGCTGATTCAAATCCACCCCATTGACGGTGAAGCCCGTGGTCCCCGCTGCGCTGCCGCTGGTTTTCGGATGGAACACGGCATTGAGATCAACCCCGTTAACCGTGAAGTTTGTTACCGGCGCACGAGAAACATAGGCGAGAATCACGACGCAGCCATTGTATCCGGATTCATAAACGTTGGAGCCCGCGCCGTAGCCACACCAAGTGTTACCGGCGTCAGCATAGGACGGGTAGTCGGGATCGCTTTTCCCTCCAGGTGCATTCCCCGAACCCCCTTCGATGCCCGACGCGAGTGCAGAACCAAAGACGCCCGACGAGCCGCCGCCACCACCGGCACCTCCGTTGCCCCAATTGCCTGAGGCCCCACCTCCGCCGCCATACACCCCCCCGCCGCCGCCACCACCAATGTACCCTGACGCCGGACCGCTGCCACCGCCCTGTCCGTAACCGCCAGCATCCGCGCCGCCGAAATCGCCCCAACCGCCAGCACCTCCGCCAGATTGCGTGGCACCTTTGCCCGCCGTGGAATTAGGCCCCGAACCGTTTCCACCGTTGAGGCCGCCAGGTCCGCCAACACCAAACGCATTACCGCCGCCACCGCCACCCCCGGCCCAAACATCGGCCCCCGATTTCCAGATTCGGCTGTACCCGCCGCCGCCCGATCCGCCCAAACCTTTGGCTGAGCCGCCACCGGGCCATCCGCCAGACATGTAGCCTTGTCCACCGCCACCGACGTAAACGTCAAAAACCTCTCCGGGGGACACCGAATACGTCGCCCAGGCAAAGGCCCCTGCGCCGCCCATTTGGTTCACCCCCGAGCCTCCGCCGGCACCCCACACCTTTACGGTTATCTTCGAGACACCCGCAGGTACGGCGTAGGTTTGTCCTCCTCCAGTGTATACAAAGACTCGTTTGGCGAGAAAGATGTCCTCGGCATGTCCGAGAAGGGCGGACACCACCAAGGCGGCGGGAAAGGCTAGAATTCGCAAAAAGCTCATGAGTGACCGAAGGCTGGAGGTCTGAAGAACACGGAGTTGAGAGAGGAGGGAGCTTACCGAGCGCGGGTGGAACCCTGTACCGGGAATCTCCGCCGCTTCGCTAGTCGGCTACTTTTGCTTTCGCGGCGCTCGAGATAATTCGTCGAGCCGCCCTTGCACCTTTTTGTGACGGCGCTCGATTGCAGGCCTCAAATCCGCACGCCGGATAGCTGCTTTCTTGAGCAAAACGGATTCTAGCCGCAGTTGAGCCTGTTCCATGTCTGCAGGATCGGGAGCTTTGCCCGCCGCTTGCGCGTCACGGTGGATTCGCTGGATCGCCTCGACCGCCACCTTCACCTCCGGATCGTCGCGATCCGTGTTGGTCACTTCAGCCAACGCTTTCGCGCACTCGACTTCCTCGGCCGGCGGCTGCGCTGCCGGTTGCGCCGCAAGCGGCAGCCCCCCTAGACACAAAGTTAGGACAATGATCGTTAGTTTTGAACGGCTGGGTTTCATAATACCAAAGAAGCATGTGCCGGGTTCAGCTCGGCGTTGGCTGCGATGAAAGTCGGTTTCCATTTGATCTGTATAGGTATCATTCACTCAAGCCCGCGCCTGGAGAACAGGTCATTTTTTCTCGAAGATAGCCGCCAGATCCTGACCGTCCGCGGCAACAAAACCGACGTTAGCACGAGCGGCGCTTGCGCGTGGCTGGAAAAGGTCCGCTAGATCGTACGTCGTACCATTTACGACGCACGTGAGGCCCGTCGAAGCGGCCCGCGCGCCGCCATTCCGGACCTTGAACAACAGGCCAACATCGCCGGAAGGAGAAAGATAGTTCGTCGGAGGGGGCGGTGGGGTCGTCGTGTAGACACTCGACGTAACGGTGCGCGATTGGTAGCCGTTCGTATCAGTAGCCCAGGCACGAAACTGATAAGTCGTTCCCGCTGCACCTGCTGTGAGGGTTGCGCCCGGGGATGTGCTGGTCCAACCATTGCCGCCTCCTGAAGTCCCCAGGGTAGTCCACGCGCCACCGCTCTCGCTCACTTGCACCGTGACAGTGCTCAAGCGGCCTTCATCATCCTGCCCCAAGGCAGTCGCCGTGAAACTGTCTCCCTGCGCAATGTCCGAGGGCAGAGAGGTGAATGATGCATAGCAGCCCCGCACGTGTATCCAGAAAAAACCGAGATTCGCTTCTGCGTAAGAGGGGAAGAAAGTGATGTGGAAATAGACCTGCCTATCGGCGCGATAGAGATAACGCACGGTTGCGGAGTCTGGGCCAAAATCACCGCGAAGATTTGCAAGCCCCCCGTTGAGCCACCACGGTCCTGAGACCAGCTGATCCACATTTGCGAAGCCGGTCCCATAATCGATGGCAGTGCCGCCCTTCGTCCCCATCTTCACGCTCATCGTGTGATCCGCTCCGACACGAAGGGTAAGGTCGTTTCCCCCAAAGCCGCTATCCAGCCAAGCGTACCCGTCGGTACTGTCCGATGAATAGGTATCGGCACGAGAAGTACACAGCGGAAGGAGCGCGGCCGCAGCCGCCAGCAAGGCGGTATGCAGCGGACAAACACGCAATCCGAGGGAGGTGCGGCAGCTCATGGGTCCGTCAACTCCTCGGGTGGAACCCTGCCGGTGAATTCAGAGCGCGCAGCAAGCGTCTTCTTCCGGGCAGCGATGTCACGGCGCTGGAGTTCCACCGCCGCCGCCAGCGCTGGATCCACGCGTACCGCCTCGTCCAGCACTGATTCTTCAAACGCGATCTGTTTAAGCTCAGCCTCGATCTCAGCACGCTCTTTTACCTCCCAAGCCTCGAGATAGGCTTTCCGCGCCTGAAACTCGGCCGAGGAGCCGGGAGCTAGCACCAAACCACTCTTGCTGGCCGCTGAAACAACCATGGTTTGGTTGCCGGAGAGATGGAGCTTCTGCAGGCCAAATGCTTGAAATCGATCGCGGCTGTTGCGGAAGCTTTGGCGCTTGGTTTCCGCCGCTTCCCGAGCGCGCCGGGCTTCGGATTCTGCTTCTTTGGCCGGCGTGTGGCGATTTCGGATACTCTGCTGCGCGAGAAAAAGCCTGCTCGCGAGCTCGACCTCCTTCCTGGATGCACCAGCGCCGCCTCCGGACGTCTCGCTGTCTACGGCCGGTTGCGCAACCAGCCGAAGCATGCCGGCCATCAGCAAGAGCAATACGAAAAGCGTGGTTTTCATCAAACGCTCGGGCAAAGGGGTCACGTCTCAACACTCAACAAATCCGGCGACGCCGGATCCGCACAGTAGGGCTCCTGGCAACGCGTTTCGGGGAATGTCGCGAGCAGCCGCTCCAGAACTTCACGATGGCGCGCGACGCCCTGCCAACGCTTGATCTGGACGCTGAGACCGCCCGGCGCACCTGTCTGGAGTTCTCCCGCAAGCCAGGCGTTGGACGCCGAGGTGACTGCTTTCATCGCAGCACAAAGGAGCATCTTCTCGGGAGCTGACTTCCGCAGGGGTAGGCGCCCTAAATTCACCTTCGCTGCACGGGCGAAGCGCTCCAGGCTCTCTTTCCATAGAGAACGCTGAAGATCTTGCAGGGCCGCCGGCTCGACACCGTCGAATCGGGTTTTACGGCACCACACGAGAGCCCTCAACGATTCCGTCTTCGCCTTTCGGAATTCTCGTCCACCAAGACACCAGCCGCGGCTCATGTGCTTGGAACACAAAGGTGTGCGAAGCACCGGATCCGTGCTCAAGACTTCGAGAAAATCCACATAACGTTGCCAACACGTCCGGTTCGGTCCCTGGCCGGCGGATCGCAGTACCGTGCCGGGCTCGAGCCACTCAGGCCGGTTCTTCTTTCGGAACGCGGCGATGCTGCTTCGCCGAAACTCGAAGTAGTTGTCAAATCTCACCACACCCGCCCGTACCGGATTCAGATGGATGTAGTGACAGACCTGCTCCAGGGCATGCCCCGGTTCGACCAGCAGGGCCTTGAATCGCCCTTGGAAGGGGCGCCCCACCAGCTTGCGGTAGCCATTGTAGCGGCGGACCCAAGTTCCCTGCAGCCACTTCATGCCCTCGCTCAAGTTCGGTTCGGTTATCTCCAG
>QAYY01000011.1:0-36422 GCA_003054665.1 Opitutaceae bacterium EW11
GGCTCTGAACTATGGCGCCCAGGCAAAATCCCAGGAAGAGGTGGCACGAAGGTCCGTCCGCATTCGCAACATCGGTAGCGCCGGCAATGAACCCACATCCATGCGGGCCGGCCGCATAGATCGAGATGCTGCACCCGACGTTCATACCTGCCTTTGCTGTGGAGCCTGCTGGCTCCACAGCAAAGGCAACTCTCGGGCTGCTGCTCTAGTTCCACTTCCATCAGCACCTCAGGTTTGCTGTGCACCCTCAGGAGCCGATACCCCTTCATCGTTAGCTCTATCATCGCAGGGGACATGTCTGCTGGTTCTCAGCGGCATGTCCCCATTCTTTGATGAAGAGCCGCGCTGCGATAATTTGAGTGCTGCGGCGCGGGCGATGGGCGATCGTTGGGCCATGCAGCTGAACGAAGTGCTTGAAGACGTCGTGAAAATTGCCCGCGGAGCCGGGGAGATCATCCTGCGGCATTTTGCGGCTCCGATCCCGACGGCGACGAAGACCAGTCGCATCGACATCGTGACCGCGGCGGACAAGGAAGCCGAGGCCTTCATCGTGCGAGAGCTGATCCGACAGTTTCCCGGCCATCACATCGTGGGAGAGGAAGGCGGAGGGCAGGGCGCGGCGGCGGCTTCGGCTCCGTACCACTGGTTCGTCGACCCGATCGACGGAACGGTGAACTTCGCGAGCAAACTCCCGCATTTCTGCACGAGCATCGCACTGGCCTCTCCTGACCGTCAGCCGCTCCTCGGCGTGGTGTTCGATCCGACGCGCAACGAGCTTTTCACGGCCGTGCGCGGCAGCGGGGCCTTTCTGAACGGGAAACGGCTGCGCGTGACGGAAACCGCCGAATTGATCGACGCGGTGATCACGAGCGGTTTCCCCTACGACAAGCACACCAACCCCGACAACAACCTCAAGGAATGGGCGGCGTTTCTCGTGAAGATCCGCGGCGAACGCCGCTTCGGTTCGGCCGCGCTGGATCTCTGCTACGTCGCTGCGGGAAGGCTCGACGGCTATTGGGAAAAGGACCTGAAACCCTACGACGTCATGGCCGGCCTGCTGCTGGTTCGCGAGGCCGGCGGCGTTGTCTCGGATTACCAGGGGAGTGCTGATCCGCAGCTGCAGGAGCGCGGTCGCTACGCGGCCAGCAACGGCCGTATTCACGAAGCCATGCTGCGCGTCTTGCAGAGCGTGGCTTGAGGGCGCCCGGTGCTCAGACGGACGACTTCGAGGGCGACGGGCCTTCGAACCGTTCCGCGAGGAAACGCTTCACGCGTTCCACCGAACGCTCCTTCTCGCCGGTCTTGGTTCCGATCATGCACAGCCCGACACCGTGCCGTGCGAGCGTCTTCTCGATAACCTCGATGAAGACGCCCTTCCCGGGCATTTCTTTGCCGCCGATCGACGTCGTATCCACCCCGCAGCTCGGCGACCGATCGACGCCGAGCAGGCCCAGGACGACGAAGCCGTGCCGTTGGTAATCCGACAGATGGGAAGCGAGTTCTTCAGCCTTTTGCTGGAGGACGTTTCTGGGCTGCTCGGAATCCATCAGATTCCGGATCCTGGAGTTTTCCTGCAGGAGCGGCCGCGAGGCGCCCCGTGCGTCTTGGCGCTCCAGACCTAGGCACAGCAACTCAGGGCAGGGGAGTTGGATGATGCCGATTTGGTGCTCCAGGAGCAGCTCGACGATCTCGCGAAACTGGCTCGGGAAATCCGCCGTGCCGTCGGAGATGGCGCATTGGTTGAGAAGGCAATGCGCCACAACGATGACTCTCTTGCTGCGTGCGTCGTCGAACATGGGTGTGTTTTTTTGGCGTTCACTCTGCGGACCTGGAGGGAGATCGCGGGTTGACTAGCCGCTGAAGGATCGAAAGCGGCGTTGCCACGGTGAGGTCTCTCTCGCTGCCCGCTGTCGCCGATCGAGACTGGCATCAGATCAAGCGGTCGGTCGCCGCGTCAGTCAATGCGCGTGTCGTTTCGCGGGAGTGCCGCTCGGCGTTTCGTGTCGCCGACGAGTCGGGGCGTCGGGCGAACGACTAGCTCCGTTTGGCGGACGTCGACGTCGGAGGGCGGCGCAGGACCAGCACGTTTCCCGTCAGGCAGAGCGCGATACCGGCCACCGTCGTCACATGAAGCTGCAATCCTTCAAACAAGGCGGAGAGGGCCAACGCGACGATCGGAATCGCGGCGCCGGTGTATCCAGCGCGATCCGCGCCGATCCGGCCCACGAGCGTCAGGTAGGCGCCGAACGCGAGGATCGAGCCGAAGAAGGCGAGGTATCCGAGCGACGCGAGATAGGGCAGGCTGGCATCGAAGACGAAAGGACGACCGGCGAGCCATGCGTAGGAGGCTACAAACACCGCTCCATACAGCATGCCGAACGTGTTCAACTGCACCACCGGCATGCCCGCCTTCTGGTTGCGCGCGGCCATCAGGTTGCCGAGGCACGCAGAAGCCGTGCCGGCGACCGCAAAGAGCGCACCGATGCCCGCCTGGCGTCCGCCGGCCGCCTGCCTGATCTCGGGCAAAAACACCAGGGCAACGCCCGCCACTCCGAACGCGGCGCTGAGGAGCGTGAGCCGTTTGACCGGCTTCCCGAAAAAGACGCGCGTGCCGAAGATGTTGAAAAACGTGATGAGCGAAAAGATGACCGCGACGAGGCCGGAGCTGAGGCGAGCTTCCGCGAGGTAGATGCAGACGTAGTTGAGGCCGAAGAGCAGCGCGCCCTGCAGTGCCATGGCGAAGTGCTGGCCAAACGAATACCTCAGGGTGAGACCTCGTATCCGGCACCAGGCGACGAGCATGATCCCCGCGAGGGCGAAACGGTAGGCGACCGAGACCTCCGGCGGCACCGCGCCCAGCTGGAACTTGATGGCCAGCCAGGTCGAACCCCAGATCACGACGGCGGTGACATACAGGAAGAGCGTGTTCATGCGGGTTCGAAAACGGGTGCCTAACCGTCGGTGGTGGGCGCAAGGTAAATCTGCGAAAACGACTCTGTGATTCCCGCGTCCGCGGGCCGCTGCACTCATCGGAAAAGTGTACAAACCGGACAATCTCCGCGGTCGTTCCGATCACCGCGTGCCCCGGCCCTCGGTTGTCCGCGAACGATTGCACAAAAGACCTGCCGCCATCGGGCTTGCCTTCTCGGCCGGACGCCAAACAACAGGCGTGCATGCTCGTTCACTCCGTCCTCTTTTGGCTACGCCCCGATCTGTCCCCTGCCGACCGCAACGCCTTTCGGGCCGGCCTTGAATCGCTCCGCGCCGCGAAAACCGTGGAGAGTCTCTACATCGGCTGTCCGGCGCCGACTCCCGACCGTCCGGTGATCGACAGATCGTATGCGTTCGCCCTCACGATCGTTTTCAAGGACGTCGCGGCGCACGACGCCTACCAGGTGGATCCGCTGCACCTCGCGTTTGTGGAAAACCACAAGGCGAAGTGGACGCGCGTTCAGATCTACGACGCCGCCTGAGCGGCGCCCCCGGGGCCGGTCGAAGTAAACCCAGCGACGAATCCCCCCCCGATCGTGCGGGTGGTGCCGGCTGCGGGCAGGCTATTTTGCCTTTGCGGCCTGGATGAACGGCTTGAACAGCGCGGTCTGGGCGGCGGGAAAACGTCCGTGGATTCGCACGCCGTCGTCCTGCTGTTCTTCGCTCTGGATGTGTCCAAGCGCGTGCAGCTTCGCAATGACGTCGTAGCGGGCGTGGGGGATGAAAAGCTCGGTGGTCGCGAACTTGTCCGCGATCAGCTCGGCGCACCGTTGCTCCAGCGTCGAAACGCCTTCGCCGGTCTTGGCGCTGACGAAGAGTCCGTCGCGCTCGAGATGCAGCGCGCGTGAGCGCATTTCGTCGGTCGCGCTGTCCACCTTGTTGAACACCGTCAGAATCGTCTTCTGATCGGCGCCGAGTTCGCCCAGCACGCTCAGAGTCGTGGCGTGGTGCTTTTCGAGATTGGGATTGGTGACGTCGATGACGTGTATCAGGAAGTCAGCGACAACCACCTCTTCAAGCGTGGCCTTGAACGCCTCGACGAGGTCGTGCGGGAGGCGGCGGATAAAACCCACGGTGTCGGTCACCAGGAGTTTCTGATGGTTCGAGAGCACGAGCTGCCGCGTGGTCGGGTCGAGCGTCGCGAACAACTTGTCCTCGGCGAGCACGTGCGCGCCGGTCATCCGGTTGAGCAAGGACGATTTCCCGGCGTTCGTGTAGCCGACGATCGAGCAGGTCGGCACCGGAACGCGCATGCGGCGGCTTCGC
This sequence comes from Opitutaceae bacterium EW11, assembly GCA_003054665.1. GTDB lineage: Bacteria > Verrucomicrobiota > Verrucomicrobiia > Opitutales > Opitutaceae > EW11. The sequence continues at coordinate 4,258 of QAYY01000011.1, forward strand.
TGCACTCCGCGCTGCTGCACGACGTGCTTCAGCTCCTCCCGCAGGTGCGCGATGCGGTCGCGCACGATGCGCCGGTCCTGTTCGAGCTGGGTTTCGCCTTCGCCGCCCAGCGCGCCCTTGCCTCGCTGCCGGGAAAGGTGGGTCCACGCGCGAGTCAGGCGCGGGAGGGAATACTCCATCCGGGCGAGCGCCACCTGGAGCACGGCTTCGCGGGTGTGGGCGCGGTCGGCGAAAACCTCGAGAATCACCTCCTCGCGGTCGATCACCACGAGGCCGGAAAGCTCCTCCCAGTTGCGCTGCTGGGCAGGGGAGAGCGACTCGTCGAAGACAATGACGTTCGCGCCTTCGGCCTTCGCCAGCTCGATCAGCTCCTTCGTCTTTCCGCTGCCGAGGAGCGTGGCGGGCGTCGCCTGGCGGAGGTTCACCAGGACCGAACTCGCCACCGCCATGCGCAGATTCTCCACCAGTTCCTTGAGCTCGGCCAGGAGTTCGGCGCCTTCACCGGCCGGCATATCGGCTGTTTGGACGCCGATGAGGAAGGCGCGATCGAGTTTTGCGGGACGGGAGGATTCGAGAAAGTCTGCCATTCAGGGGAGCCGATAACCTATGGCGCAGGCTACGGGGGTCAATCGCGCGGGGGACGACGGCTTCTGCCGGCACACGGAGTTGTCCCGCCCGGCGCGGCTCGCGCGGCGCGCTTCTTCCGACCGTGCCGACGCCTCCGTTTGTCCGACTTTGGCGCTTGGCGCGGCGGGCTGGCGTGACAGGTTCGGCTTATGATGACGCCTGGATTTCCGGGGCCGAAGAGTGCGGCGATGATCGAAGAGCTGCGCCGCTACGTGATCGCGGATCCGTATCCGTTTGTTGTGGACATCGAGAAATCCGAGGGGATGTGGCTCGCGAGCGTCGACGGGCAGCGGCTGTTCGACTGGGCGGGCTACTACGCCTCGAAGTGGATCGGCCACAACCATCCGCGGTTGCTGGAGCCGGAGTACCTGAAACGCCTGGGGTACGCGGCGAACAACAAGATCGCCAACGTCGATTTCCTCACGCCGGAGTGCCTCGAGTATTACCGAGCCCTGCACTCCGTGGCGCCGCGTTGCATGCAGAATCCGCGACTCGAGATCTACGCCGTGAACTCCGGCGCGGAGGCGGTGGAGAACATGATGAAGTACCTCATCAATCTCCACGACCGGCGGCACGCGCCGGCGCAGGTCGGACGGACGTCGTCACGGGTTCGCCGGTTCATCTACTTCGATCAGGCGTTCCATGGACGCACGGTGTTTGCGCTCAATATCACCGAGCTTTCGCACGATCCTGTGATCACGAAGGATTTTCACGGCCTCGTGCGCGGGAACATTCAGATCCCGTTTCCCGCCATCGATGCCGACGAGGAGGCGCTGCAGAACCGGTTCCGCACGAATGAAGCACTGCAGCGGGTCGAACGCAGCCTGAAGGAGCACAAGGGAGAGATTGTCGGCATCATCGTCGAACCCATTCAGGGCGCAGGCGGGCATCGGGTCGCCGAGCGAGAGTTTTTCCAGGGGTTGAGCCAGCTCGGACAGGACTACGGCGTTCCGCTCGGTTTCGACGAAGTCCAAACGGCGGGCGGTCAGACCGGTTCCTTTTTCATGGCCGACCAACTCGGTCTTCCGTATCCGCCGCAGGCGATCGCAGCGGCGAAGAAGATGGGCAACGGCGTGCTCTACATGCTGCATCCGATGGAAGACGAGGGGGTGCTCGACTCCACCTGGGGCGGAACCCTCGCCGACATGGTGCGTTTCGTGCAGGAGCTGAAGATTGTCCGCGAAGAGCAACTGATCGAACAAGTGCCGGCGAAGGCCGCGCATCTGGTGGAGACACTCAAGGCTCTGCAGCGGGCGTTTCCGGACAAGGTCCGCAACGTGCGCGGCGCCGGTCTCTACCAGGGATTCAGCCTCTCCTCGCCGGCGTTGAAAGGCGCCGTCGTCGAGGCGGCGCTGCAGCAGGAATCCCTGCTGCTCCTGGGCGCCGGACGAACGAACATCCGGCTGCGACCGAACCTGAACGTCACCGCCAGCGATATCGACCTGCTGGGCGAAAAACTCCGCTCTGTGCTGCAGCGTCTCTGAAAACCGGCGCGGGCCCAGCCTCGGCGGTTCGGCTGCTCGTCGGTCCCGCGAAACGAGCGTCCAATTCGCCCTGTCGGTTGACGATTCTCGGTTGATCGACTGCTGTGTCGGCAATGGGCGCACGCTTCTCGACGATCTCTCTCCCGGGTCGGCCGAGACCGAGGCGGGTTTCGGCGCCTTCGCCGGTCGACAAAAAGCGCGAGTGGGATCGGCGCTCGGCGCATTGGGCGAGGGTGGCGGTCGTCGGGCTCGTAGTTGCGGCACTTTCGGCCTGTGTCAGCCCGCCGCCGCCGGCATCGAGCGGGCGTCCGAAAGCCGTCAAACCGCCGTTCTCCTACGAAGCCCTCGGCGTGCGAAACTCGTGTTTCGTCGAGTCCGTCCATTTCTACGACCGCTATCTCCAGAAGGAAAAAGGAGCGCCGGGTCCGGTCTGGACGCGGATTCTCCAGTGGGGAAACCAGGAAGGGGACTTCAAGATATCATCCGGTCATGCGGTGACCGTTTTTGCGCGAGGATCCGATCTGTTTTATTACGACATCAACTTCGGCGTCCTGCCGCTGACGATTCCCGTGGACCGCCGCGGCGATATCACGGAAGTGGGGCCGGCGGTCTTTGCGCAATACCCGAAGTTTCGGCCGATCTTCGCTCGTTACCGTGACGACTTTCCCCAGCAGGCGCCGAAAAAACCGGTCGACTTTCTCTTTTACCACCCCAACGGCGACGTGCGTGACGCGACACGCGTGGCCAACGAACTCGGCCGCTTCCGGCCAGTGCGCGTAATCGAGTTCGAAATGACGGAGAACGGCCGGGTTCGCACGTCGGCCGCGGCGGTGTTCGTTTTCGGCGCCCGGGTTTGCCTCTATTTCCCGACGCATGGCACGCACGTTTCCCGCCCCCACGATGGTTCTGTCGACGATTTGCGATATATTGGCGCTGTGGTGCGTCGGCTTTTCCCCACAGCCAAAGATGTGCGCTGGCAACCGGGCGGCTATCTTCTCTTCCCGCCGAAAGAGAAATAGGCGCCCTGTAGTGGAAGGGTGACTACACTTCTCCTCTACGGACCCTGCAATTCGCCGTCAGTTTTCATTACCATTGTCGTCTTACGCTTGCGTCTGTAACTGGCGGCGGCATTAACGCCTCGTCCGATTTCAAATTAAACGTAAACGTTTTTGAGCCGATAAGGCTCTTAGCCCCTTACCCTGTGACTGCCCCTGAAGAAAGCGGAACTCTGGGTTTTGCGCCCGGGTGCGACCTGCCTGCCTCGGCCGTTTTGATCGTCGACGACGACGATTCGATCCGGACTCTCTCGAAGTGGGTGATTCAACGCGCGGGATACTCCGTTCTCACGGCCCGCGACGGACCGGAGGCGATCGAGTGTTATGCCCGCGAACTCGACCACATCGGATTGGTGTTGCTCGACCTCACGATGCCCCGGATGACCGGCGCGGAGGTGCTCGCCGAACTGCGAAAATTCAGGAAGCGCATTCCCGTCGTCCTCATCACGGGCTATGGCGAGGATGCGCTGCGCGACGAAGAACGCGTCGGCGTCGCGGGTGTGATCCAGAAACCCTTTTCGCCTGAGACACTCCGGACGCTCCTCGCGCGCTACATCCCGGCGGCGGCTCGAAAACAGCCCGCCTGAGCGAGCGGTTATGTTAATTTATTGAGGGCGCCTTTAGTTTTTGTGTAGTTCATTGGCGAAAACTTAACGCTGGCGGTCTATGAGCTTCTCCTGCCCTCACTTCGATATTGATCGCGATGCCTGCCTTCGCCTGAAAACCGACTGCATTCCGGGGCGTCTGGGCTGTGTCTTGCGCGATAATTCCGTGTTCTCCGTAGCGGCCGAAGAACGCGTGGCGCAGCGCAAGGAGGAGCAGGCTCGACCGGATTCTCCGTTGCTCGACGGCGCTCGCCGCAAGCCGCCGTCTGCCTGAAAGCCGAGCTGATGCCCTGAGCCGGATTGCTGGCTTGGCCGGCGTGATAGAGCGCCCGCGTCGCAAAAGTCCGGGGGTGTCACAGAGGAGGGCCGACGCCTGTTCGCCGTAGAGGGAGTGCGTCCGGCCTCGTTTTGCTGCCAAAAGACAGAGCGGGGACTCGAACGCGCAAAGGGCTGCCAGCTGAATCGGGGGGGCGGACGCAGGTTGGCGGTTCCCGCGCTTGCCGCGCTCCAGGGCAATCTTCACGGTGCCCGGTTTCATGTCGTCGTTGTTCAATCTGCTCGATGTCAGCCTGTCGTTCGGCGGTGCGCCCGTCCTGGATCACGTCAATTTCCAGACCGACGTGGGCGAGCGCGTCTGTCTCCTCGGGCGCAACGGGGTGGGCAAATCGACCCTGATGCGGGTGATCGCGGGAGATTTGAAACCCGACTCGGGCAGCGTCTTTCGTCAGCCGGGCACGGTCTTTCGCCGCGTCGAACAGCAGGTGCCGACCGACGTCGCGGGACGCGTCCACGATATTGTCGCCCAGGGGCTGCGGCCGTTGCACGACCATGAGGAAAGCTGGGAGGGAGAGCTCCGTCTGGAAAAATGGCTGGAGCGTTGCCAACTCCCTGCTGACGCGGAGTTCGCGTCCCTGTCCGGCGGACTGAAGCGGCGGACGCTGCTTGCGCAGGCGTTGGTGGCCGAGCCGGAACTGCTCCTGCTCGACGAGCCGACCAATCATCTCGATTTCGAGTCGATCGCCTGGCTGGAGGAGTTCCTCGTCGGGTCGAAGCTGACCCTCTTTTTCGTCACCCACGATCGCGCCTTCATGCGCAAGGTGGCGACGCGGCTGGTCGAACTCGACCGGGGTCTGCTCACCAACTGGGCTTGCGACTACGAGACCTATCTGGTCCGCAAACAAGCCGTCATCGAGGCAGAAGAGAAGCAGCGTGCCGCGTTCGACAAGAAGCTCGCGCAGGAAGAGGCGTGGATTCGGGAAGGCGTCCGGGCGCAGCGATCGCGAGCCCAGGCGCGTATCCAGCACCTCACGAACATGCGCGCCGAACGGCGGGCGCGGCGCGAGCGGCTGGGGCAGGTGAACCTGCGGCTCGTCGACGCGGAGCGTTCCGGCCAGAAGGTGATCGACGTGGAGGGAATGTCGTTCCGCTACGATGGCGGCCCGTGGATTGTGCGCGACCTCACGACCACGATCATGCGCGGAGACAAGATCGGCATCCTCGGCCCCAACGGCGCCGGGAAGTCGACGTTGATCAAGCTCCTGCTCGGCCACCTGCAGCCGACAGAGGGCAGGATCGAGCACGGCACCAACCTCGAGATCCTCTATTTCGACCAGCTTCGTTCCCAGATCGACGACAACCGCTCCGTGGCCGACAACATCGCGAACGGCAACGAGACCGTCACGATCGACGGCCGAACCCGGCACGTCATCAGTTACCTCCAGGAATTTCTCTTCGAGCCGAGCCGTTCGCGGACTCCGGCGCGGGTGCTCTCCGGCGGAGAACGAAACCGGCTGCTGCTCGCGCGGCTGTTCACGAAGCCGGCCAACGTGCTTGTCATGGACGAGCCGACCAACGATCTCGATACCGACACGCTCGAGCTGCTCGAGTATCTCCTGGTCGAATACTCCGGCACGTTGCTGCTCGTGAGCCACGATCGCGTGTTCCTCGACAATGTCGTCACCAGCACGCTGGCGCTGGAAGGCGAGGGGCAGATCGGCGAATACGTCGGCGGCTACCAGGACTGGATCCGCCAGCGGCCCGTCCCCGCGCCGAAACCGGAGCCTGTCCGTGAGGAGAAAGCCGCGAAGGCCCCGGCGGCGCCGAAGCCGAAAAAACTGACGCAGAAGGAGCAGCGCGAACTGGAGGCCCTTCCAGGAAAAATCGACGAACTGGAAAAAGAACAGGCCTCGATCACCGCCCAGCTCGGCGACCCGACCCTGTATCAACGCCAGCCGGCTGCTGCTCCCCAGCTCCAACAGCGTCTCGGCGAGATCGAGTCGGCGCTGGCCGAAGCGTTGGCGCGGTGGGAAGACCTGGAGCAGCGTTGGGGCTAGCCTCTTTCTCGCGGACTCCCCGCATTGTTCGTTCGGTCCGAACGGGGCTCGATCGCGTCGGATCTTCCAAGTTCCACGACCGCTCTGACGCTCGAAACGTCGCGTCTGCGAGACCGCCTTCGCTACGCCCGGGCGGCTGGCTGAAATATCTGGGCAACGGGCGGGGCGATTGCTACATGTCGCCTTCCCATGCGGTGCTTAGGCATAACGAAAGCCGCGGCGAATACCCCTCCGAGCGGCTCAGGATTTGGCGGAGTTGTGCCGATAAGAGGGAGTGCCTCCGGTGACGCGCCGGCGCACTCGGCGCCAGAGCTTTTGTGCCGCGGAGGAATTCACGCGTGTCCAACCCCATGAACCCAGACGTCCCTGCTGACGCATCCCAAAGCGCCAGCCCGGAAACCAGCGTATCCGCACTTCCCCAAGATGGACCGCGCTGGCAGCAGCTTTGGTCGAATTGGCCGAGCATCACGAGTGCCCTCGTCGCGGTGGTCGCCCAGCCGAGCTACGAGGTGGAGTACCTGAATCCGGCCGGCCGCGCGCTGCTTGGCCTGGATAAGGATCTCGTTCTCCAGGAGCGCACGCTGATGGAGTTCATGGCCAATCAGTGCCTCTGGACCCTGTTGAACGACGCCACGCCGACGGCTTGGCGCGTTGGGTCCTGGACGGGGGAGATCGACCTGCGGCGTTCCAACGGTGACGAGTTTCCCGCGCTCGCCACGGTCACCGTTCTGCGGGCGACCAAAGGCTTTCCCGACACGCTGGTGATCGTCGCTCGCGATATCTCCGAGACGCGCCGGTCGGTCCTCGCCCTCAAGCGGGACCAGCGCTACCTACGCGCGCTGATCGAGAACGTCCCCGACATCATTTACTTCAAGGATCTCGAGAGCCGGCTGGTCCGTGTGAACTACTCCTACAGCCGCCGATGCGGCGTGGCGGATCCGGAGATGCTGGTTGGCAAAACGGATTTCGACCTTTTCACGGCGGAGCACGCCCAGGCGGCCTACGATGCGGAGCAGGAGATCATCCGCACGGGACGACCGGTGCTGAATCTTGAGGAGAAAGAAACGTGGCCGGACGGCCGTATCACCTGGGTGGCGACAAACAAGATGCCGTTCTACAACGAATACGGCCAGGTCGTCGGCACCTTCGGCGTGACTCGCGACATCACCGCCCGGAAACACACCGAGGCGGCGCTGGCCGAATCGCAACGGCGACTGATCGAAGCCTCGCGGCTCGCGGGCATGGCGGAGGTTGCGAGCGGCGTGCTGCACAACGTCGGGAATGCGTTCAACAGCGTGAACACCTCCGCGTCGTTGATCGGCGACCACCTCCGCGTTTCGCGCCTCGGCAATCTCGCGAAGGTCGTCCAGATGCTCGAGGAACATTCCGCCGACCTCGTGCAGTTCCTCACCGAGGACGCCCGCGGCCGGCAGCTTCCAGTCTACCTCAAGCAACTCGCCTCCCAGCTGGTCAACGAGCGGGACTCGCTGGTTGGCGAACTCGAGACCCTGCGCAAGGGCATCGAGCACATCAAGGCGGTGATCGCGATGCAGCAGAGCTACGCGCACGCCTCGAGCCTCCTCGAGGACTTGTCCCTTGCCGAGCTGCTCGACGAAGCGCTCCTGATCAGCGCGTCGTCGTTGACGAAAAACCGGGTCAACATCGTGCGCGATTTTGCGCCCACGGCGCCGGTGCATGCCGCCCGGCACCGTGTGCTGGAGATTCTCGTCAATCTCATCCGCAACGCGGAGCAGGCGATGGCGGACGTGCCGGAAAACGAACGCCGAATCGCGTTCATCATCCGTCCGTCGGACGAATCGCGCGTCCGCCTTTCGGTGCGCGACAACGGCGTGGGCATTCCGAAGGAAAACCTGCACCGGATTTTCTCCTTCGGCTTCACCACGAAGCGCAAGGGCCACGGCTTTGGCCTGCACAACTCCGCCCTCGCGGCGAAGGAAATGAACGGAGTGCTCCAGGCCTTCAGCGAAGGCCCGGGGAAGGGCGCCGAGTTTGTCCTGGTGCTGCCCACGTCTCAAACCGTGGATACAACCGCACCGATCCCGTTGCCGCAGTGAACTGCAGCGGGCTTCCCGACGAACACAGTTGACGAAAAACTGGGGCGGGCCGTGTGCATCCGGCGTGTCCGCTGGCCGACGGCCGTTCAGCGCGGGCATTCGCGGACGCCCGTTTCTCGAGTGAGAGTCATCCTGCATGCAGGGCGCGGCTCGGTGCGCCCGGCTGCTTTCGGCTCGCTATTGTGAACGGACCGCCGTCCGCTGCGGACTTCGGTTTTGACTCTTGCTCCCGCTCTGGTCGCTTTGCTGCCGCGGAACGCGAGGCGCCCCACTGAAATGAATCGAACGGATCGGCTTGTCGCCATGGTCATGTACCTTCAAGGCCGCCGCCTGGTGCGAGCGGAGGACATGGCTGCGCATTTCGAAATCAGCGTTCGCACCGTTTACCGCGATCTTGCCGCGCTTTCGGAGTCCGGCGTGCCGATTTCGGGTGAGCCGGGGGTCGGGTACAGCCTCCTCAAGAGCTACTATCTTCCTCCGGTGATGCTGACGGAGGAGGAGGCGAGCGCGCTTTTCCTCGGAGCCGAGATGGCGAAGCGGTTTGCCGACGGTTCTCTCCGCACTCCGCTCGACGCCGCGGTGCTGAAGCTCCGCGCCGTATTGCCGCGGGAACGACAGGAGTTCGTCGACCAGATGGCGAAAAAGACCGTGATCGTCGGCCCGCATCGGAATTCGGGGGCCAAGTCGGGCTCGCGCGAATGGCTGATGAAACTGCAGGAAGCCGCGGTGCGGCGCCGGGTCGTCCAGATGAGCTATCGTGCCCGTACCGGAGAAGAGGTAACTGCCCGCCGGGTCGAGCCGCTCGGAGTCGTCCTCTCGTCGGGCGTCTGGTATCTCGTCGCCTGGTGCCGGTTGCGCCGGAGCATGCGCCATTTCCGCCTCGATCGGATGCTCCAGGTGGATCTCACCCAGGAGACTTTCGAACCGCGCCCGGAGTTTTCGCTCGTCCAGCACCTGCAATCGATGCCTCAGGAGGAAATGACGCCGGTGCGGCTGCGCGTTTCGCGATGCGCGCTGGAGCGGGTGCGGCGGGAGAGTCACGTGGGCGTTCTCGAGGAGAAGGCGACTCCGGAGGGCGCCGAGATCACGACGGCGACCTACTCGCTGGACTGGCTCGCGTATTGGCTTCTGTCGTTCGGTGGCGAGGCCGAGGCGCTCGAACCGGAATGCCTGCGTCAAAAGGTGAGGGATTTGGCCGAGCGCGTGTCGCTGAAACACGCGGAGTCAACGGAGCCGCAACTTGTTTGATGAGATTGGGCTAACGCTCCTGACATAACGCTGTCAGGGCGCTGCGGTAAGCTGTCGGCACATTCGCATCACCATGATCCACGTCAAAGAGATCGCTTTCACGGGGTATCCCGTCACCGACATCGCCCGCGCTCGGGCTTTTTACGAGGGAGTTTTGAATCTCAAGAGCTCGGCTGTCTGGGAAGACGGCGCGAAGGCGTGGGTCGAATACGACATCGGCCCGAGCACGCTCGCGATCACCAACTTCTCGCCGGAATGGAAACCCTCGTCCTCCGGACCCGCCGCGGCCCTCGAGGTGGAGGATTTCGACGCTGCCGTGAAGGCGATCCGCGACGCAGGCGTGAAAATCGTGGTGGAGCCGGCCAGCAGTCCGGCGTGCAGGCTTTGCGTCATCCTCGATCCGGATGGCAATAGTCTGACGATCCATCGGCGCAACGCGGGTTAGCCCGCTCGTTTTTTTGCTCACAGCACCGCGCGTCGCCCGTCACAGGCGGCGCGCCAGAAATGTCAGGAGAAGGAATGACCGGTATGAAAGTTCAGACGATCAGCATCACCGTCCCGGCTTCTCGGGACGAAGTATTCACGTATTTGGCGGAGGTGGCGAACATCCCGCATTGGGCGCCCGAGTTTTGCCGGAGTATCCGGCGGTGTCCTACGGCCTGGAAGGTGACGACGCCGGCGGGCGAGCGTTTTTTTGCCGTTGAACCGGACCGACGCACCGGGGTGATCGATTTTCTCCTCGGCGAGCAGCTGGACGAAATGTCCGTTTTCCCGCTCAGGGTGATTTCGATGCCGCACGGCTCCGCCGTGATCGCGACCTACTTCCAGGCCTTCGGCATGGCCAACGAAACGTACGACCGGGACTACCGCGCGCTTCTTGCGGCGCTGCGCGGTTTGATGCGCCGGTTCGGAGGAGGCGAACTGCACGCCGACGGCGAGGACGCCCCGTCGTTCTACCCGAATCTGGTGACCGGGCGGTTTCACGAGACGTGGGACTTCTACACGGAGGTCCTCGGTTTTCGCACCGTTGCGGAATGCGACGTCTATGTTCACCTGCGCCATCCTTCGGGCGCGCAATTCGGGCTTCTTCAGGAGGAGCAGGATGGGGCGCCTGCGGAACTCATCAGCTGCACGGATGGGCGCGGCTTCTGGCTGAGCATCGACGTTCCGGACGCCGACGCGGAGCACGCGCGTCTCCAGAACCTGGATGTGCCGATCGTGGAGCAACCGTCGGATCAGCCCTGGGGCGAACGCCGGTTCATCGTTCGCGATCCCAACGGAGTCCTGATCTGGATCGCGCATCGCATACCGATCGCGGACCATCTGCCTGAGATGGCGGCGGCCGAAGCCTGAGTCGGCCGGCGGAGCGGCGTGGGGCGGTGCGGGTGCGCGCCGCCCACGTCCATTCGCGGGCTCCGGTCAGGGTGCGATATCGCCGACGATGCTTCGACCAAATCGGCGCGCAGGATGGCGGCGATTCGCGTGCGCCTCGGGTCTGCAGCCTTAGCGCATCCGCGCAAAGGTCGACTCGAGCATGCTGAGCGCAGAGGCGCCTTTAGTGCGTTCGCGCGCCTTGGCGATCAGTCCGGCTTCGAGCGTATTTTTGGTCGGGCGCTGGATTTCGTAGAAAACGCCGAAATGGCCCGGCCATGGATCGAGCGCCAGCTTCAGGGCGGCGACCTCGTCACTGGGATCGTGCCGCTGGGCGTCTTCCGGCGAACCGTCGTTTTTCTTCAGCGCAATGGTGGGAAACGCGCCGCCCTTGCGAGGGTTGGCTCCGTCGTAGGCACCGGCGTTGAACTCGACGCATTCCGAGAGGATTTCCACCGCGGAGAAACCGTCGTGCCGCGCGGCGCGCTCCATCATTTCGACCATGTGGTTCACCTGGGCCGCGTGGCTGCGGGCAACGAACGTGGCTCCGCTGTTCAAGAGCGCGCGCATCGGATTCACCGGCCGGTCGATCGAACCGGTCGGATCCGTCTTGGATTTGAATCCCACCGGCGAGGTCGGCGAGGTTTGCTTTTTGGTCAGGCCGTAAACGGCGTTGTCCATGATGACGTAGGTCAGCCGGACATTCTTGCGTGCGGTGTGGACGAGGTGATTGCCGCCGATGGAAAACCCGTCGCCGTCGCCGCCGAAAACGAAGACGTGGAGATCGTCGCGCCCGAGGCTGATGCCCGCGGCGAACGGCAGGGCGCGGCCGTGAATGAAGTGCCCGCCGTGAGTGTTGACGAAGTAGGGAAACCGGGACGAACAGCCGATGCCGGCGAAGGTGACGATCTTCTCGTGCGGGTACTGGAGTTTTTCCAGGACGCGGTAAAAGGCCGCCAGCACGGCGAAGTCGCCGCAGCCGGGACACCATGTGGGATGATCGGCGACGAGCGCTTTTTTGGAAAGGGGGGCGCGGGGCGGGGTCGCCGTCTCGGAAGCCGCTGGAGCGGGGGAGGAGGGCATGGGGAACGTAGTTGGCTTCTCGTTACGAACGTTGCGGGGAGGGCGCCGCCTTGTCCTGAAGGCGCCCGTAGGCGAGGTGGCGGGCGACTCCTTCGACGATCTCGAGCACCTTGAACGTGAGACCGTCGGTCTTGGTGATGCTCCGGATGGCGGGATTCGCGTAGCGGGCGCGCAGCAGCATCGCCAGCTGCCCGTAGCCGTAGAGCCCCTCGTCGTTCATCTCGACGACGATCGTTTCCTTGTAGCGGCTGATCCGTTCGTCGAGTCCGTTCGGCAGCGGATGTACGTGCCGCACGTGGAGGTGCCCGGCGCGAAGGCCGTCGGCGCGGAGGCGGCCGAGTGCCTCGCGGATGGGTCCATAGGTCGAGCCCCAGCCGATGAGGAGAATGTCGCCGGACGGGTCGCCCGTGATCTCGGGCACGGCGATGGAAGCACCCAGCTGCTTGAGTTTGTCGCGCCGCTTGGCGGTCATCCGGGCGTGCAGCGTGGGATTCGCGGTCGGGTGCCCCATGTCGTCGTGTTCCAGGCCGCTGACGGTCGGATAAAGACCGCTGGCCATCGGCGAACCCGGGGGCGCATGCCGCGTGATCTCTTGGAAGGGATACGGTTTGAAGTCCACCGGCCTCTCGCGCAGGTCGAGCCCGGGGTCCACCACGAGCGTCTTCAGATCCGGCTCTTCAAAGGCCTCGATGCGGGCGGAGAGCGCCTGATCGCTGAGGATGATGACCGGGGTGCTGTACTCCCGGGCGATACGCGCCGCTTCGATCGCAATATGGAAACAGTCCTCGACGTTTTTCGGCGCCAGCACCACGCGCGGAGCGTCGCCGTGGCTGCCGTAGATCGCCTGCATCAAATCGCTCTGCTCGACACTCGTGGGCAGGCCCGTGCTTGGGCCGCCTCGCTGCACGTTCACAACGATCAGCGGCATCTCGGCCATGACGCCCCAGCCGAGCGCTTCCATTTTCAGAGAGAGACCGGGACCGGAGCTTCCCGTTACCGAAACGTGGCCGGCATAGGCGAATCCGAGCGCCTGCGAAACGGCCGCGAGCTCATCCTCCGCCTGGACAAAGATGCCGCCGTATTTCGGGAGCTCCGAACGAAGCAGCTCCATGACCGAGGACCAGGGCGTGATGGGATAACCGGCTCCGTAGCGCACGCCCGCTGCAATCAATCCGTACGCGAGCGCGGTGTTTCCATCCATCGTCACCTGCGGACGCGCGGTCGCGGCGCGCGCCTTCGGTTCGAAACGAAAGGCATGTCCGACGAGATTTTCCACCGGAAGCCCGTAGCCCGCATCGAAGGCGAGCAGGGCGTTGCGCACCACGTCCTCGGCTTTTCCGCCGAAACGTTCGCGCACAAGTGCGCGGAGCTTGTCCACGTCCAGGTTGAACGCTCGGGCGACGAGGCCCATCACGTACAGGTTCTTGCCCTTGTCCTTGCCCGCACCACCGACGGCTTCGACCGTGCGGCTCGTGATCGGGATGGAAACGACGGTGAAGCGTTTGTCGTCGGGATTGGGTTGCACGTGATCGCTGTCGACGATCAGAATGCCGCCCGCGCGCAGCGACTGGATGTGAGATTCGTAGCTGTGCTGGTAGAACGCCACGAGCACGTCGGCCTGATCGCCGGCGGAGAGGATTTCTCCGGTTCCCATGCGCACCTGAAAGATCGACGGTCCGCCGGAGATCGTGGACGGAATGGTCATGTACGTCATGACCTCCTGGTCGCTGCGGCCGGCGAGCCGCGCGAGGAACCCGCCTATCGTCTGGATTCCGTCCTGCGAATTCCCGGCGAGCCGGATCACGGCGTCAGGAATGGTTTGAGTGGCGCTGGAAGGGGAACTTGCGTCGCTGTCGGAGCCACCAGCCGAGGGGTAATTGGGGCTGACCATTGCAACCGGCACTCTGTCTTTTACCGACTTTGTGTCAATAAAAGCACTACGGAGTTGATGCGGCCTAATCCCCAACGCGCGGCGGTTTAGGCGGCCTTAACGGAGTTTCGCGGGGTTGCAGGGCGGCCGTGCTTCCAGTTGAACGTAGAGCTGAACGAAATAGCGCAAGAGGGGTCCGAAGCGGCCGAATCCAATGAAGAAAATCCTCCAACTCCAGTTCCTGCCAACGAGCGCCGACCTGGCGCTGCTTCTCCTGAGGCTCTGGTTCGGCCTGCCGCTGCTTCTTTTGCACGGCATCCCGAAGCTGATGGATTTTCGTGCCGAGGCTGGCAGCTTTCCCGATCCGCTGGGAGTCGGTTCGCCCATCAGCCTGGGTCTGGCAATCCTCGGCGAAGTGGTCTGTTCGTCGCTCCTCGTGCTCGGTCTTTTCACGCGGCTCGCAGCTTTGGGCGCCGGAACAACGATGGCGGTGGCGTTCTGGCGCGTGCATCATCTCACGCTTCGCGGTGAGGCCAGTGGCGAACTCGCCTATGTGTACCTGGGCGTATTCGTCGCGCTCCTTCTTGCCGGCGCCGGGCGTTTTTCGCTCGATGCGCGAAGCGGCGGAGCGAAGGGCTGAGGCGGCGGCGCCGCCTCGGGGAGGAATCCTCGACTTGAGCTCACGCGGACACGCGACGACCGAACTCGCGGTTGTCGCGATCGCACGTTGGCTTCATCGACCGGCCATCGCGCAAGTGGCTGGCCGCTGGCAGTTTCCGGCGCTAGCTTGACGCCGCTCGCCGCTGCGGCAGATTCCCGCCGTTCTTTGGACCGCAGCCTAAACCGCCGGCGCTTCCTCGCCGGCCGGTACGGGGGACCCAAATTCTCAGCCTCCGCTGAGACGGGGCGAACGCTCACTGGCGACAGTGGGCAAGGCCACTTCTGAGGCCAAGCCCGTCAGCTAACCTCGTCGGCATTCTGGAAGGGCGATCCTCTGCCCCGTCGAGTGACGGGTGCCAAGATCCCCAGTTCGCAACCCATGCCTCGGAGCGCGTTGGCGCACGGGGCTTCGTACTCATGAAGAACTGGAGTCTGGGCGCTTCTCTGAAGGCGCTCTTCATCGGCCGTTCCCGCGATCTGTCGGATCAGCGGCTGTTTCATCATCTCTCGCTCGTGGCGGTGCTCGCCTGGGTGGGCCTCGGCGCGGACGGGTTGTCGTCCTCCTGCTACGGACCCGAGGAGTCCTACCGAACGGTTCAGGCGTATCCGGCGCTCAGCCTTTTCGTCGCGTTGGCGGCGGTGCTGACGATTGCGGTGCTCTGCGCGAGCTACCGCCAGATCATCGCGCGTTTTCCGTCGGGTGGCGGCGGGTACCTCGTGGCGAGCAAACTGCTTTCGCCCGCCGCGGGTGTGGTATCCGGCTCGGCCCTACTCGTCGATTACGTGCTGACGATCGCGATCTCCGTCGCGAGCGCGGCGGACGCGCTCTTTTCCGTCGTACCGGCCCATTGGCAGGCGTGGAAACTCGCTGCAGCGTGTGCCGGCGTCGTTGTGCTGACTTTGCTCAACCTTCGGGGAGTGAAGGAGTCCGTCCAGCTCTGGGTCCCCGTATTTTTCCTCTTCGTGGGAACGCATGCGGGCGCGCTGCTTTTCGCCTTCGGCGCCAATCTCGGAGGCTTTTCGGACCTGGCCTCGACTGCCGCTTCGCAGATCGCCTCCGCCCGGCACGACCTCGGTTGGTGGGGCATGCTCGCCCTCATGCTGCGCGCCTACAGCCTGGGCGCCGGCACGTACACCGGCATCGAGGCGGTGAGCAACGGACTTCCGATCCTTCGCGAGCCGCGGGTCGAGACCGCCCGCCGCACGATGACGTACATGGGGGTGTCGCTTGCGGTCACGGTGTTCGGTCTGCTCCTGGCGTATCAGTTGTACGCGGTCGTCCCGGCGGAGGGCAAAACGCTCAACGCCGTGTTGCTCGAAGCCGTCACCCGGGGATGGCCGGCCGCTCTGGGGCGCTGGTTCGTCACGATCGCGATGGGCTCCGCCACGGCGCTGCTCTTCATCGCCGCGCAGGCGGGGTTTCTCGACGGGCCGCGGGTGCTGGCGACGATGGCGCTGGATCGCTGGTTCCCGGCCCGCTTTGCCGCGCTGAGCGACCGCTTCGTGACGCAAAACGGGATCCTTTTCATGGGCGGGACCGCACTCGCCGTGCTCCTCTTGACCCACGGTTCCGTCGGCACGCTCGTGGTGCTCTACAGTATCAATGTGTTCATTACGTTCTCGCTCTCGCAGCTCGGCATGGTGGTCGATGCCTGGCGGCGTCGCGGACAGGGCCCGGGCTGGCGCCGGCAGGCGCTGATCAACGGCTCGGGTCTGTTGCTTACCTCGGGCGTGCTCGTTTCGCTCTGCGTCACGAAATTCAGCGAGGGCGGATGGATCACGCTGGCGGTGACGGGCGTGGTGATCGCGGCCGCAGCCTACGTGCGCCGCCACTACCGCAGCGCACACGCGGATCTGCAGCGCCTGGACGTCCTGGTCGACGCAATGCGCAAGGACCCGGGGAGCCTCGGCCGGCCTGCTGCGCCCGAGCGGGTCGCGGTGGTTCTGGTCAACGGCTTCAATTCGCTTGGCCTGCACACGCTCCTCGGCGTGGCCCGGCTGTTTCCGAACACCTTCGGCCGTTACGTCTTCGTTCAGGTGGGGGTGATCGACGCGGGCACCTTCAAAGGTTCGGAGGAGATCGCACGGTTGCGCGAGACGACGGCTGCGGGCGCCGAGCGTTACGTGGAGCTTGCGCGGCAGCATGGCTACGCGGCGGAGTCCGTTGTCGACCTCAGCCACGATATCGTCGGTGCGATCGACGAGATCGGGGACCGCGTGGCGGAGAAGTATCCGGGCGCCGTGTTTTTCTCCGGGCAGCTGGCCTTTACGCACGAGACGCGGCTGACCCGCTGGCTTCACAACTACGCCGTCTTCGCTCTGCAGCGGATCTTCTGCCGCAAAGGCATGCCCTTCGTGATCGTCCCCGCTCGGGTCTAGCGGAGACCAAAACGCTGACTGACCCCGGCGCCGCTTCGCGCGCCGGATTGGCCTCCTCAGAATAAGGAGACCGATCCGCGCTGAATGGGAGACCGCCGAATCGCCGGAGGGTAACGTCTGTTCAGGATTCAGCCCTTCAGCCTTTCAGTCCTTCAGCCCTTTTCTACTCCCAGCCGATTTGCCGCCCCTTGTTCTGTTCCTCCAGCCACGTCATCAGCGGCTGGAAGTATTCCACCATCGCCTTCGTCGACAGATCTTCGCCCGTGGCTTCGCGCAACACCTTTCGCCAATCTTCCGTGCCGCCCTTCTCCATGATTTTCCGCAGGAAGTCGCCGACTTCCTTGTTGTTGGCGTAATTGCAGGCCTGGACCGGCTGGTGGAGGATGTTCTTCGCGATGTAGGCGTGTAACTGGAATTTCAATACTGTCGCAAAGGCGTACGAGTAGTAGTAGGCGGGCGTGTCGTTGATGTGCGTCTTGGTGGCTGCGTCGCACCACTCCTCTCCACGCTCGGACGGAGGCTCGACGCCCTGGAAGTCGCGAACGTAGCTCCACCAGCGTGCGTTCCACTGGTTCGCCGGGAGGTTGTGGGCGTAGATGTCGGCCTCCCAGTGCGTCATCGTGCCGGAGGACCAGAAGATGAACGCCACGCCGTTTGCGAGGGCATCGTTGAGTAGAAAGGCGGTCTGGTCGGCTTTGTAGTCGGAGGGAAGGACCCCGAGCGACTGCAGGTATGGCACTTGGCTCGAGGCCAGGGATATCAGTTCGCCCATGCCTTCGTGGAAGGCCGGATTGGCTCCGAGCCGCAGCAGAGGCGGGACCTCGGGGCGCGTGTAGCTCATGAAGTAGTAGCCGTGCCCGAGTTCATGATGGGCCGTGTAGAACCATTGGGCGTTGGGTTCGATGCTCTGCAGGGAGCGAATGTCGTTCGCGAGATCGATGTGCCAGCACGAGGCGTGCGTGTTCTTTTTCCGGGGGCTGCCCGCAGGGACGGGGTAGAGGTCTGACTTGGTCCAGAACGATGCGGGAAGGGGACGGAAGCCGAGGCCCGTGTAGAACTGTTCGGCGGTTTTGATCACCCACTCCGCGGTGTGGCCTTTGAAGCGGTCGTCGAGGTTGGCCGCGTCGACGAGCCCGGTCCACTCCTGCGCCCAGCGATTGTTGATCCAGTGCGCCGGGATCCGCTTCGGCACAGGCTGGTGATATTTCTCCGCCAAGCGGTATTTGGCCCACGTGTGGAGCTGAAGGTACAGCGGGCGGAGCTCGCGCATGAATTCCTCCTGCAGCTTCACCATCTCTTCGGTCGTCATGTCGTAGGATGCGACCTGGAGCGCGAAGTAGTCGGGATGCCCGAGCTCGCGTGCGACGCCGTTGCGCAGATCCCGCAGTTTGACCAGGCCCGGCCTGAGGGCGGGGCCTGACTCCTTTGACGCCTCCCATACGGCGCGCCGCTCGGCGAGGTCAGTCGAGTTCCCCAGCCGGTCGTCGATCTGATTCACCGTGATGGGCTTTCCCTGCAGCTGAAACGGGAAGCTGTTCAGGATCGAAGCCTGCTTGGTTTCGGCGGCGATGCGCGCTGCGACCAACTCTGGATTCGTCATCGGACCTTCGGCTGCGTTCAGCAGGACGCGCTGGAGCTCGCGGACGGTGATGTCGCTCAGCTGATCGCGCGACTTGAGAAGCTCCTTCGCTTCGTTGATCAGCGCAGGATTGCCGTTGAAGGCGGCATACGCTTTCCCGGCCGTCTCGGAGGCGGCGTCGTGCTCCAGCGTCACGTCGGTCGCGGCGGCCCATTGGGCTTCGCTGCTGACGGTGTAGAGGGCGCGGTAACCGGAGTTCACCAACGCGAGGAACTGGTCGGCGCGCTCCTGAGCGGGCGTGGCGGCGACGAGAGCGAAAGGCAACAGGGACGGAAGCGCGACGCAGGCCGCGGCGCGGGCAAGGAGGCGGAGAATTCGCATGACCGCAGCCTACCGAGGCGGAGGGCTCGGGCAAATCAAACGCCTGGGTTTTCACGCCGGCGCGCTCGGTAACGAACACGCCGGAGAACGTCCAGCATAATTGACAGAGTGTCAGTAAGAGTGAGGCCCATCGATGCACTGGCTCAGTTTCTCTGCTTTTCTTTTTACCGTCTTCCGGCCGGTTGACCGGCTTCGCGCCGACGGTAGGATCTTTCGCATGTTCGCTGCTTGCTCATCGATTCGGCGTGGCGGAACTACGGGGCCGCGGTCCCGCTTTGCGCGAGCCTGTCGGCTCTGGAGTCGGCTTGGTTTTGCGGTGACAGGGGCGGGTTTGCTGCTGGGCGGTTGTGGCCAGCGGCACTCCGGCGAGGTGGCGGCGCCGCTGGTTCAGGTGATCGCGGTTGCGCCGCGTGCCATCCAGGACGAAGTCGTCGCTTCGGGGACCATCGAGGCAGTCCAGAAATCACAGTTGGGGTTTCTGGTTCCAGGGCGAATCGTCGCGGTGGACGTGGAGGAGGGGACCGACGTGGTGCCCGGGCAGCTGCTGGCGCGCCTCGAGGACTCCGACTACCGGGACCAGCTGGCGGCTTCGGAGGCGAGGCTCACCGAAGTGAAGGCCCGCTTTGAACGGATCAACCGGCTGCACGAGCTGGGAAGCGCCACCGCAACGGATTTTGAGAAACTCCAGAGCGGCCTCACGGAGGCGCAGGCCGCGGTCGATGTCGCTCGCCGCAGGGTGGAATACACGCGGTTGACCGCCCCGTTCGCCGGCAGAGTGGTACGCCATGGCCCGTCTGCGGGCACGGTCGTCGCTCCTGGGACGCCGGTGCTGTCGGTACTCGCCCCGGCCCCGGTTTGGGCGACCGTCGGGGTGCCGGAGGCCGAGGCGCGCAAGGTGCAGGTGGGGCAACCTGCGCACGTGATCCTTCCGGCGGTGCGGGAATTGACGGTGACGGGCCCCGTGGAGGCGGTGCTGCCCCAGGCCGACCCGCTGTCGCGCTCGTACACCGTGAAAGTCCGCCTCGAGAACTCCGACGGCAAACTGCCGCTTGGCGCGATTGTCACGGCCCGCATCGACGCAGGGGGCCAGCGCTCCGCGATCCTGATCCCGCCCCAGGTGGTTCATCGGTTTCCCGACGGCGCGCTCTTTGTCTGGGTGATCGACCCACAGCGCAGCACGGTATCGCGGCGGATTGTCGGAATCGGTCCGCCTGAGGGCTCGGAAATCGAGATCGTGACGGGCTTGGAGCCGGGGGACCGCGTGGTGCGGACGGCGCCCGACGCGTTTTTCGACGGCATGCCGGTGAGAACGGTATCCCCATGAGCCTTCTCCGCTGGCCGCTCAAACATCGCCACGTCGCGGTGGTGATGAGCCTCATCATTCTAGGGCTTGGGGTGCATTCGTTGCTGACGATGCCCCGGCAGGACACGCCGAAAATCCAGATTCACCAGGCTTTGGTGATGACGTGGTTTCCGGGAGCGACCGCGGCCCAGGTCGAGCAGCAGCTGACCCGGCCGATCGAGTCGTACCTGTTCACGTTTACGGAGATCAACCCGAAGAAGACCCACTCCGTCACGCGCGACGGTCTGGTCGTGATCACGGTGGAACTGCAGGAATGGGTGCCCGACAAGGAGGCCTTTTGGTCCCGCCTTCGCCTCGGGTTGGCGGAACTGAAACAGAAGAGCCTGCCTTCGGAGTCGATTGGACCGCTGGTCAACTCGGATTTCGGAGAATCGGTCGCGCTCCTCATCGGCGTGACCTCTCCCAAGCGCACCTATGCGGAGCTGCGGCGTTACCTCGAGCGCATCGAGGACGGACTTCGCACAGTCGACGGAGCCGGGAGGCTCGTGCGATACGGCGAACGCGAGGAGACGATCTATGTCGAAGCCGACTCGCAGCGGCTCTCTCGTTACCGTGTCGGGCTTTCCCAGGTCGTGCAGGCGCTTCGACTTCAGAATGCGACGCCGTACTCCGGCACGCTGAAGACCGGCGATCTGGCTGTCCCGCTTCATACCCGCGGGCGGTACTCGTCGCTGGAAGAGGTGAAGCAGCAGGTGGTCTATGCCAACCCGCTCAACGAGCAGGTCGTCCGCATCGGTGACGTCGCCCGGGTCGAGCGCAGGCTGGCGGATGCCGACTCGTTGCTCCGGATCAACGGACAGGACGCTCCGGTGCTGCTGCTCTCGCTCGAGATGCAGCCGGGGCGGAACATCGTGGCTTTCGGCAAGGATGTTCAGGCGAAACTTGCCGAGCTTCGGGCTTTGCTCCCGGCCGATCTCTCGCTGCACGTCATCAACGACCAGCCGGGCGTGGTCGCCACGGCCGTGAATCACTTCATCCGCGAGTTTTTCGTCGCTGTGGCGGCAGTGGTTCTCGTGACGATGCTATTGCTCCCGCTCCGGGTCGCGGCCATCGCGGCGATGGCGATACCCGTCACGATCGCGTTCACCTTCAAAGCGCTCGAGGTGCTCGGGATTCCGTTGCACGAGGTCTCGCTCGCCTCGCTCATCGTCGTGTTGGGCATGGTGGTGGACGACGCCATTGTGATCGCCGACAACTACGTCGAGAAGCTCGACGAAGGGCTGGACCACTGGGATGCGGCATGGAAGAGCGCCGGCGAACTGGCGGTGCCGGTTTTCACGGCCACCATCGCCAT
Organism: Opitutaceae bacterium EW11; assembly: GCA_003054665.1. GTDB lineage: Bacteria > Verrucomicrobiota > Verrucomicrobiia > Opitutales > Opitutaceae > EW11. The sequence goes on from QAYY01000011.1 coordinate 25,665, forward strand.
CGTCCTGGCTTTTGCACCGCTCGCGTTTTTCCTCACCGGTTCAGTGGGAGAGTTCATTCGTGCTTTGCCGATCACCGTGGCGATCGCGCTGGTCGCGTCCTTTGTCGTGGCGATGCTGTTCACGCCGCTGCTCTGCTACACCTTCATCCGGCAGGGATTGAAGGCGCAGGGTCGCAGCATCGGAGCGAGCGTGCTGGACTTCGTGCAGCGGCGCTACACGGCGATGATCCACCCCATCGTGCGCCATCCCTGGCTGGCGATCGCCGCCGGCGTGGCTTCCCTCGCGGCGGGTGCGGTGCTCCTGCTTGCGGTGCGGCAGAAGTTCTTTCCCGCAGCGGAACGCGCGCAATTTGTGATCGAGATCGACCAACCGCTCGGCACGCGGCTCGAGGCCACCGACGGCGTCGTGCGCAAGGTCGAAACCCTGCTCCAGGGGGACTCGAGAATCACGGGTTTCGCCGCGTTTGTCGGCACTGCCGCGCCTCGGGTCTACTACAGCTTCGCCCCGGAGTTTCCCCGCAGCAGTTACGGTATGCTCCTCGTCAATACGCACAGCGACAAGGAGACGGATGAGGCCGTGCGCGACTATGCGCGCAAATTTGCCGGCATCAGCGCGACGGCCCGGGTCAACGTGATGAGTTTCCAGCAGGGTATTCCCGTCGAAGCCCCTGTGGAGGTGAGGATCGTGGGACCGGAGTTGGAGACGTTGAGAAGGCTTGGCGACGAGGTCCGGCGGGTTTTCCTCCGCGCGCCGGGGGCGACTCAAGTGCGCGACGATTTGCTCGATACTTTTGCGCTCGATCTGAGGGTGAACAACGAAGTCGCGAATCGGGCGGGGTTGGCGACCAGCGTGATCGCTTCGCAGGTGATGACGGGCTTCACCGGGCTCCCCGTGACTCAACTTTGGGAGCACGACGCGCCGGTGCCGATCGTCCTGCGCCTCGATCCGGCGCATCGGGAGACTTTCTCAGGTCTCGACGAATTCATGCTGCGTTCGCCGGTCACACAGGGTGCGATCGCCTTCAACCAAGTGGCGGACGTGGAACCGGTCTGGAGCGTGGGCCAGATACCGCGGCGAGCCGGTGTGCGGACCCTGACGGTTCGTGCGAATCCTGCGACCGACGTGCTACCTTCGCAGGTGTTGGCGCCGATCCGGGAGGAACTGGGGAAGATCAAGCTGCCGCCTGGCTATCGATTTGAAATTGGCGGCGAGTTCGAAGGGCAGGAGGAGACCTTCACGAAAATGGTCGGCGCGTTGATCGCCAGCGTCGTCATGATCTATCTCGTGCTGCTTTTTCAGTTCAAGAGCTCGCGTGAGACCGGGCTTGTCATGTTGGCAATCCCTCTGACGTTTTTCGGCGCGATGCTCGGCTTGGTGATGACGGGAAACCCGTTGGGGTTCACGGCCTCGGTGGGACTGATCAGCCTGGTGGGTATCGTGATTCGAAACTCTATCATCCTCGTGGATTTTGCGGACGAGTTGAGGCGCCATCATCCGATGGATGCCGCGACGGCGGCAATCCGTGCAGGGGAGCGCCGGATGCGCCCGATCTTTCTCACTTCGATGGCGGCGGCCGTGGGCGTATTGCCGATGATCATCGCGCGCTCTCCGCTTTGGGCGCCTCTGGCCAGCGTGTTTTCGGTCGGTATCCTCTGGTCCATGGTAATGACTCTTCTGGTCATTCCGGCCGTGTACGGGCTCACGACAAAACGGTTTGTCCCGCCGATGGCGAAACAGGAGGCGCATCCATGAAACGGCTACTGGTACTGCTCACTTTGGCCGTACCTCTGACGGCGGAGCCGCCGTTGTCGCTCGACCAAGCGGTGAATCTTGCGCTTCGCGAGAGCAAAGGCGCGCAGCTGGCCCGCTTGAGGACGGAAGAAGCCGGCGTGGATCTCAAGGCGGCGAAATCCCAGCGGTACCCGCGCCTGAACGTGATGGGCATTGCCGGCGTGTACCTGTCGCCGTTCGACGTCTATTTGCGACGGGGAACGCTTTCGCCCTTCGTCGATGCGCTGGGCACGCAGGCAGGCCTCGGAGCGCTCACGCAGCAGATCGGGCCGGTGCCGTCGCAGGATTTTCTCCTCTATCGCGGTGGTCGAGAACAGTACATCGGCTCGGCAGTGCTGCTCCAACCCCTCACGCAGCAGTTCCGGATCGGATCGGGAGTCGCCGCGTCGAAGAAAAACGCCGAGGGCGCCTCGCTCGCGGAGAACCAGGTGATCCAGCAGGTGAAGCGCGGCGTGGAGGAGTTGTTCGCCGGAATCCTGCTCGAGACTCGACGTGAGGCGTGGCATCGGGCCAAACGCGAGCTTCAGCAGGCGCAGCTGCGGGATGCCGAGCACGCGCAGCAGGTCGGCGAAATGCTGGATGACGCCGTGCTCGGACTTCAGGCCGAGCTTGCGCAGACCGAGACCGATCTCATGCGCTCGGAGCAGCAGCGCGCCCGTTTGAGCCTTCAGCTCGGTGATTTGATCGGCCGACCGGGAGACGAACGGATCGCTCTCGCCGAGACATTGCCGCACCGCCAGGAACACCCGCTTTCGTATTGGATCTCGAAAGCGCCCCAGAATTTGGAGCACCGATCCGCGGCGACGGTGGCTGAGCGGGCGCGGCTCGGCGTGAGAGCTGCGAGGCAGGCGGAGATTCCCGACGTCTCCGCGTTTGTTTCGGGCTTTGTCCAAGACGGGCAGCAGATCCTTCCTGCCAACGGCGGTATGGTAGGCGTGCTGGTGAACTGGGAGGTGTTTGACGGCGGACAGAAACGTGCCGACGTGAGCCGTGGAATCGTGCGGCGCCGCCAGGCTGAGTTGGCCCAGGAGAAAACCCGCGAGGACGTGGTGCGTCAGATGCGACTTGCGTATCAGGACTACCAGCACGCGACCGAACTCATCGGGCTCGCCGAAAAGGCGGAAGCCTACCGACGCAGGGCGGCTGAGCTGGCCCGTCAGTCGGTCGAGAACCAGCTTTCGCTCCCCAGCAAGGCGCTTGCGGCGGAAGCGGACCTGCGCAAAGCGGAGGCTGACTTGGTGGGAGCGCGCCTGCAGCAGCACCTCGCGCTGCTCCAGCTCTACGCCTTGACCGGCGAACTGTAGGAAGCGTCGCGCGGTTGGGGTGTCCGAGCGCACGCGTCGAGCGAGGAGCGGGCCTGTCGTAAGCGGGCTCGGCGTTTGCGGCGACACCCGACGTCCGACGCCCTGGCTGTGTGAACCGCGAGTGAGTTGGCGGCAAAAAAGAACGCCCCGCACCAGGGTCGGTGCGGGGCGGAAGTGTTTCGCGAGAAGCGAGCTTCGCGCGGGAGTGCGTTATTTCTTCGCCGAGGCGGCGGCGAGTTCCGCGACTGCAGCCTGAGCGGCGGCAAGGCGGGCAACCGGGACGCGGAACGGCGAGCAGCTCACGTAGGTGAGGCCGAGCTTGTGGCAGAACTTCACCGAATCCGGATCGCCACCGTGTTCGCCGCAGATGCCGAGCTTGATCTCGGGGCGGGTCTTGCGGCCCTTCTCGATCGCGATCTGCATCAGCTGGCCGACGCCATTCTGGTCGACGGACGCGAACGGGTTCTTCTTGAAGATCTCGGCTTCCTGGTACGGAGCGAGGAACGAGCCGGAGTCGTCGCGAGACATGCCGAGGCAAGTCTGCGTCAGGTCGTTCGTGCCGAAGCTGAAGAACTCAGCCGTGTTGGCGATCTCGTCGGCGGTCAGTGCGCCGCGCGGGACCTCGATCATCGTGCCGACGGAGTAGGCGAGCTTCACCTTCTTTTCGGCCTGAACCTGCTTGGCGACCTCGTGAACGACCGCGACCTGGAGATCGAGCTCCTTCTTGAAGCCGACGAGCGGGATCATGATCTCGGGCTTGGCCTTGATACCCTGCTTGACCGCGTCAGCCGCGGCCTCGAAGACGGCGCGGGCCTGCATTTCCGTGATTTCCGGATACTTGATGCCGAGGCGGCAGCCGCGGAAGCCGAGCATCGGATTGAACTCATGCAGCTCGTGGACGCGGGACATGATCTTCTCGACCTGGATGCCAAGCTTCTTGGCGAGATCCAGCTGCTGCTCCTTCGTGTGGGGAAGGAATTCGTGCAGCGGCGGATCGAGGAAGCGGATCGTGGCCGGGAATCCCTTCAGCTCTTTGAAGATGCCGAAGAAATCGCTCCGCTGATACGGGAGCAGCTTGGCCAGGGCGGCTTTGCGGGCGTCGACGTTGTCGGCGAGGATCATCTCGCGCATCGCGTCGATGCGGTCGCCCTCGAAGAACATGTGCTCCGTGCGGGTCAGACCGATGCCGGTGGCGCCGAACGCGACGGCGTTGCGCGTCTGTTCGGGTGTGTCGGCGTTGGTGCGTACCTGCAGCTTGGATACCTTGCCGCACCAGTCCATCAGCTGGGTGAAGTTCTGGTACGTGCGGCTCTTCTTCGCTTCGGCGTTGCCCTGGATGAGGCCCTGGATGACCTCGGAGGCGGCGGTCTTGACCTCGCCGGCGTAGACGATGCCGCTGGTGCCGTCGATGGAGAGGAAGTCGCCTTCCGCAAATCTCTGCCCTCCGACGTTTAGCGTGCGGTGCTCGTAATCGACCTGGAGTTCGGCGGCGCCGCAAACGCAGACCTTGCCCATCTGGCGGGCGACCAGGGCTGCGTGGGACGACACACCGCCGCGTGCGGTGAGAATGCCTTCGGCGGCGATCATGCCGCGAAGGTCTTCAGGAGAGGTTTCGACGCGGACGAGAAGAACCTTCTGGCCCTTTTCGGCGGCCTCGACGGCGCGGTCGGCATTGAAGTAGATGCGGCCCGTGGCGGCGCCAGGTCCGGCGGGGAGACCGCTGGCGATCTGCTTCGCGGCCTTGATGGCGGAGCGATCGAAGATCGGGGCGAGCACCTGGTCGAGCTGGTCGGCCGGCACGCGGGTGACCGCGGTCTTCCAGTCGATCAGCTTTTCTTTCACCATCTCGACAGCGATGCGGACAGCGGCGACGCCGGTGCGCTTGCCGTTGCGGGTCTGGAGCATGAAGACCTTCTTGTCCTGGATGGTGAACTCGAAGTCCTGCATGTCCTTGAAGTGCGACTCGAGAACCTTCCGGATGCGCTCCAGCTCCTTGTAGGAGGAGGGCTGGTGATCGCCGAGTTTGGCCACAGGCTCCGGAGTGCGGACGCCGGCGACGACGTCTTCACCCTGGGCGTTCATGAGGAATTCGCCGTAGAAAATCTTCTCACCCGTCGCTGGGTCACGGGTGAAGGCCACACCGGAACCGGACTCGTCGCCCGTGTTGCCGAAGACCATGGCTTGCACGTTCACCGCGGTGCCCCATTCGTGCGGGATGTTGTACTTGCGGCGATACACGATCGCGCGGTCGTTCATCCAGGAGCCGAATACGGCGCCGACGGCGCCCTTCAGCTGGTCCCACGGATTCGCGGGAAAATCCTTGCCGGTGCGGTCCTTGACCAGCGCCTTGAAACGCTTGACGAGTTCCTTGAGGTCTTCGGTCGAAAGCTTGGTGTCTTCGAGGTCGTGATGACCGAGGCGTTCCTGCTTGAGCGTGCCGATGACCGTCTCAAACGGCTCGTGATCTTCGCCCGGAGCCTTCTGCACGCCGAGAACGACGTCGCCGTACATCTGGATAAAACGGCGGTAGCAGTCCCAGGCGAAGCGCTCATTGCCGGTCGCGCGCACGAGCGACAGCACGGTGTCGTCGTTCAGGCCCAGGTTCAAAATGGTATCCATCATGCCCGGCATCGAATCGCGGGCGCCGGAGCGAACGGCAACCAGCAGGGGCATGTCGGCCTTGTCGCCGAACCGCGTTCCCATCGTCGCTTCGATCTTGCGCACTCCGGCCTCGATTTGGGCCTGCAGGGCGGCGGGGTAGGTGCGCTTGTTTGCGTAGTAGTAGGTGCAGACTTCGGTCGTGATCGTGAATCCTGGAGGAACGGGCAGTCCGATCCGGCTCATCTCGGCAAGATTGGCGCCTTTGCCGCCGAGGAGATTCTTCATGCTGCCATTGCCATCGGCCTTACCGGCTCCCCAGGTGTAGACGTACTTGGGAGCAGCAGAAGAGCTGGCTTTGGAGGCTGAAGGCTTCGCCTTCGGCGCGGATTTTTGGGCTTTGGATTTAACGGCCATGGGTGTGGAAGTTGACTCGGTTTAGAAGAATGAAGAGCGCCTCTTCAAAACTCGCAAAGGAGAGAGGCAATAGAGCGGACTTCGCCTCTGTCAACGATGCAGAGGGCGAACCGTGGGATGCAGCCGGGGCGTGTGCAGGATGAGGTCGCTCCGGCCGGCTGGACGAAACGGAAGTCGTGGTCACATTCCTCGCTTCCGTTCGCGCCAAAAAGAACCAAGCTCCTCCTTTTTCATCGCCCGTGCCGCCTCCCAACGATCTCGAACTGAGCCAGGATTCCGATGCGGACAGGCCGAATCCTCGCGAGAAATCGATGGGTTTCTTCGAGCACCTCGAAGACCTGCGCTGGACGCTGGTGAAATGTGCGATCGTATTCACGATCTTTGCGACGGCCATCGGTTTTTACCTCAAGGAGTTCAATGACTTGGTGCTCTGGCCGCTTCACCATGTCCAGGCGACGCATCCCGGTTTTCTGCTCGAACTCGGCACAACCACGATCATGGAGGGTTTCACCGTTGTCGTGCAGCTCTGCTGTGTCGGTGGTGGTTTGTTGTCGGCGCCTTTCTGCCTGTTTTTTCTCGGGCAATTCGTCGCTCCTGCGCTGACCGAAAAGGAGATGAAGATGGTGCTGCCGACCTGTTTTGTCGCGGCTTTCCTGTTCCTTCTCGGCTGCGCGTTCAGCTTCTTCCTGCTCGTGCCGAGCACAATCAACATCTCCCTCGAGCTGAATCAGCTCTTCGGCTTTATCACACGGTGGACGCCGGGAAGCTACTACGGCTTGCTTATGTGGCTCGTGCTCGGAGTGGGCGCCGCGTTCGAGTTTCCACTGCTGATCGTATTGCTGGTGTACATGGGACTGCTGCAGGTGGCGACGCTCCGGCGGTATCGTCGGCACGCGGTTGTCGTGATTCTCATCATTGCAGCTGTCGTCACTCCGACGCCGGATCCGTTCACGCAGCTGATGTTCGCGACGCCGCTCTATATTCTCTTCGAACTGGCCATTCTCGTGTCCAGCCGCGTCGAGAAGCGCCGCGCCGCAAGGCAGTCGTGAGAGGTCTTTCCGGCCAAGTAGGAACGCGCGTGAAGCCGTAACTCGCCGCCTTGGACGCACCTCCCGCGGAGGATACCTGCAATTAGGATAGTTTCGGCGCCCGTGCTGCCGTGATCACGGCGGATCGAGCTTCAGGATGCTCGTGGAGGTATCGGGAAAGCGCCTCGATCGCGCGGAACGTTTCGGCGCTGATGTGGTGCTCCATGCCTTCGACGTCGGTCGAGATGTCGTCCTCCGGAATCTCGAGCAGTCGGAGAAAGTCGGTCAGAAGCTCGTGACGGTGCGCGATGCGTTGCGCCACCTTTTCTCCGGCCCCCGTGAGGACCATGCCCCGGTACTTCTCGTATTTGACCAAGCCTTCCGTATCCAGCCGCTGAATCATGCTGGTCACGCTTGCCTGGGAAATCTTCAGCTCTCCCGCTATATCCTGAACGCGGGCGTACCCCTTGCGCTGAATCACCTCTCGGATCCGCTCCAGGTAGTCCTCGGCTGCGGCAGTCGTGCGAGGTGAGGTAGCGCTGGCGTTTTTAGCCATCGGATGAAACGTCCCTGACCCGCGATCGACCGATCCCGGACTGGGATGCGGAACTACTGACCCGCACGCTTCTGCGCACGGTAAACGAGCCTGCACATCTGAATGGCGAGGTAGAAAACGCCCGACATGCAAGCAGACGCGAGGCAGGACCAGATGACGATGTTGGTCTTGTCGTTGGAAGGCACGTGCGAGGCGAGCACCGTCGCCATGAAGGCGAAGAAACCGAGAACCAAAACGGCATCCACCGCGAGCGAAACGGGAGTAACGAGCTTGCTATCTGACTGTGCCATGGCGCGGAAAAAGACGGATTTCGGCTGCGCTGTCCATGGAAAAGGGGGCCTCTCGGTCCTGTGCGGCCGGCCGACTGTGCTGCTGCCGGGCGGCCGCGGCAGCGAGAGGTCAGGAAGGGGCGCGGGAGGACTTGGGCGCGGCTTCTGACGCGATCTTCTTTCGGAGCTCGAATGCTTTTGCCACTGAAAGAAATTCATAAAATCCGTGGAGCTTGGCGAAGTAGAACCCCTCGCGGCCATCGAGGATGCCTCCTTGGATCAGGTACACGTAGAGAAAGCGGAGAAGGGGACGGCAGGGCAGCTTTCTCGCCAGCTGTTTGATCTTCCGCCGTGTTTTTGTCGCCCCCAGCTGGAGGTGCTCCGAAGCGTGCTGCGTCGACTGAACCTCGAGGGCAGCTTCCCAGTTTGAATATCGATTGTGCTTCTCGACGAACACGTCGACCGAAGGGAATGCAAAGTGGTCCATCTCACTTTTCAGGCGTCCCGTTTCACCCTGGACGCTGATGTGTTCGTGGACCTCGTTGTCGCCGCTTTGGGTCGGGCCCATGACAAGCCGTTCGTAGCGTCCGAGACGGTGTTTCAGGAGGCGGAGATTCCAGTTTGGGTAGTAGGCGTGGCGAAGCCATTTTCCCATGAACATGAATCGGCGATTGATCCAGTAGCCCGACTTCCCGTAGCCGTCGTGAGCTATAATGTCCGCGAATTCCTGCGCCGTCTCGGGCGGAAGGACTTCGTCAGCGTCGAGAATGAACACCCATTCGTGGCTAAAGGGGAGACTCTCGAGCGCCCAATTCTTCTTCTTCGGCCATACACCGTTGAACTGAAACTGCACGACCTTGGCTCCAGCAGCCTCGGCGATCGCCTGTGATCCGTCGCTACTCTGGGAATCGACCACGAAGATCTCGTCCGCCCATGATACCGCCGCGAGGCAGCGCGGGAGATTCGACGCTTCGTTTTTGATCGGGATCAGTAGGGAGACCGGAACCTTGGTGGTGTGCACGGCGAGGTGGATTAACGACCATCAACCGAGCGATCAGGAACATTGGCGATGAAAAATTTCCACGAACCAAGCTGCCGTTTGCCGGTCCGGGCGGGCCCTGATGACCCAAATCGGACTATCCCCGAGGCCGCTGCCTGAGTAGCGGCAGCGCGTTGTATTTATATCCCATCGCCCCGGGGTCGGGCATTGCCGTGGCCGCGCTTACGCAGCCTCAAGGGCGTTTTATACATTTATTACATCGGTCGCTAAAATTATATCATTCGCATTTTGGTTGCACTCGGATCGCGTAAAAACCGACTGAATGAACGACTTCCAAATCCTCGTCGGTTGACCGTCCTTAAGTTCGGTCCTTTCTGGGCGAAACCTTCAGCCAAGAACACTGAAAAATATGCACGGAAATCACTATAGTTCTCCTTCCAAGAGCAGGCTGAGTTGCTGTCTGTTGTTTGCGGCGATGACGACGGCCCTTCCTTTCGCTCGAGCAGATTTTAAGGACGACATCGGCTTCACGAAATTGAAAGGCGAATACGGAGCGTCTCTGCCTGACGGAAGCGGCGTCCGCCTCGTGCAGGTGGAGTACATTCGGAATAGTTCCTGGGCCCCGCAGATCACCGGTTATCTTGCAGGAAAGACAGTTACGTACCTTTCAACCTACAATTCGACGGTCGCCTCTTCGCATGCCTACGAGGTGGCTGGTTATTTGCTCGGCTCGGGTCAGAGTATGACCTCAGCAATCTCGAGCTGGAAGGCCAGCGAAGCGTGGGCGTTCATGGGGCGCGGCAATTTGAACGGTGGGCGGAATCTGGCCCCGAGCGTCGCAAGCTGGGACGTTGAAAACCACAGCTGGGGCGGCACCGACATTATTGGCGGCCTCAACATGCTGCTGAAGGAGGATTATAGAATCGAACGCGATAATGTCATTGCGTGTGTGGGCGTTGATAATGGCTCCACACTGTCGATGGTAGTGGCAAATACCTATAACGCGATCGCGGTCGGCACGGCGACGGGCGGCAATCCTGCCTGCGGCACGACCTTTGATACTGTGGGTCGCATGAAGCCCGATCTCGTAGGCACGGCGACCTGGACGAGTTATACAACTCCGATGGTGAGCTCGAGCGCGATGATTCTTGTTGGGGAAACGAATCGCACTCCGGCTCTAGCCGAAGCACGCAGCTCTCTTGTCATCAAAGCCTTGCTTATGGCCGGCGCCACGAAAAGTCAGTTTCCCAATTGGTCCCACAGCCCGCAGCGTCCCCTGGATCCCACCTTCGGCGCGGGACAGCTGAATATCTATAATAGTTATAAAGCCCTAGTCGCCGGAAAGCAGGCGTCTTCGCTTTCTTCGCAAGTCGGCCTGAATGGTTGGGACGTTAATTCCACCTCAACATCGGGACGGAAACTGTATTTCTTCTCCGTTCCTGCCGGGAAGCGGATGACGCTCTCGGCAGTGCTTACTTGGTATCGCCACGTTGTTCCTGATGCCCTGTGGAACGTCACTTCTCGCCTGGAGAATCTCGATCTCACTCTCTGGCATGCGGCCGGTTACCAACTGGGTGGCCAGGTAAGCAAGAGCGCGAGCACCATTGATAATGTGGAGCACGTTTATGAAACGACGCTCCTGGCCGGACAGTATGCCCTTGAGGTGAATGCCTCAGTCGCGGGTGAGAAATACGGAATCGCGTGGAAGTCGACGCTGGTCGATGACCCTAACTCCGTTGCGCCGACCAATACGACTCCGACAACCACGACGGACACGACTACGACGACGCAGAC
>QAYY01000011.1:36653-762837 GCA_003054665.1 Opitutaceae bacterium EW11
GACCACGACGGATACGACTACGACAACGCCGACGACGACTCCGACAACCACGACGGACACGACTACGACGACGCCGACGACCACGCCCGTGGTCACGACGCCGGCCTTCGTCTCCCAATACTCCTCTTCGGATGTTGGTACCGTTGGGGTCGCCGGTAACACCAACTACGAAGCGACCAGTGGCGTTTTCAGCATCAGCGGTGCCGGTTCCGACATCGGCGGTACGGTTGACGCGTTCCAGTTCGCCGCAGCGCCCGTTTCTGGTGACACCCAGTCGACCGTGAAGATCGAGTCCTTTGCGGTTGCAAACTCCACCGCCAGGGCGGGCCTGATGCTCCGCGAGAGCACCACCGCAAACGGCATTTTCGCCGGGGTTCTCGTATCCGGTAGCGGCTCCGTGCAGTTTGTACGTCGCACCATCACCGGCGGGGCGGCCCTGGTCACCGCAGGCAAGACTCTCCCGTTCCCCATCTACCTTCGGTTGAATCGGGTCGGCAGTATCTTCACTGCGTGGTATTCGTCGAACGGAAGCACCTGGGCAACTCTCGGTAGCGTCGAGTTCTCCATGGCCTCCAGTGCTCGCATGGGGCTTGCGGTGAGCTCGAAGAGCATCTCACAACTCGGTGTGATACGCGCCAGTGCTCCGTCTCTGGATGCCGGATCTTCGACGACGCTCTCGGGCCTCACGGTCTTTGACATCGGAGCTTCGAATGCGAATGCCTCGGCGTCCGCCAGCGGCAATCAGATCTCGCTTACCGGTTGCGGTGACTTTGTCCCTGGCGCGGCCCGCGAATCTCTCGCGCTCCTCGGCAAGAAGAACGCCGTCAATCTTGCGATTGCCACGCAGGTTCTACCGTTCCGCGCGGGAACGTTGCCGAGCCGAGCTGGCCTGACCATTCGCGAGTCGCTCTCCGACAACGCGCGCATGGCGAGCCTCTGCATCGACAGCCAAGGCCGTGTGGTCTTCGAATACCGGACCAGCCCTGGAGGCTTTGCGGTCACCACGACCTTCAACGAGACTGCCCGCCATCTGTTGCTTGACCGTGTTGGCAAGGTGATCACCGCGATGGTCTCGGATGATGGAAATACTTGGCGCACGATCGCCACGACCTCCATCCGTTACAGCCAAGCGACGTACATCGGCTTGGTCACGGCCAGCAGCCAGGCGTCAACGCCGGTCACGGCCGACTTTGATGGCTTTGAGGTAGTGACGCACTAATTCAGTTCAGCGGTCTGTACGGGAAGCCGCCGTCGGCGTGAGCCGCGGCGGCTTTTTGTATGCGGCAAATGAGCGTACCGGCATCGGAAAGCGTGACCGGACGCTAGGCTGTTGCCTTTGCCAGGGGCCGTGGCGCCTCGATTGGAGGATTCGAACGGGAAAACGAAAGGATATCTGTCGGAGATTGGCGTTCGAGCGATCTGTCCGTAGGCTAGGCGCGGGCTGGCGATGCTTTCGGAGTCGGTCCGAAATGCTCGTCTTTGCGCACGAGAAGCGGTGACGTAGCTCGACGGCGCGCTGGACCGCGGGGGAGTCCATTCGCTTTAGGCGCCATGGCTCCGCTGCTTTGCCGAGGACGTGGTCATCCCGCGTGGGCCGTTGCTGCGGGATCTCGCGTGTTGAGGGCGTATTCTGGAGTTGGCACCTGGTCCTGTTCGCGCAGTCGAGTCTCAAAAAACAAAAAGGCCCCTCGGCCGAGATGGCCAAGGGGCTTTTTGCTTCGAATAACGAAAGTAGGTCGGAGACCGATTACTTCTTCGCAAACCGACGACGGAGGACGAGGCCCAGGAGGGCGATGCCGCCGATCAGACCGTACGTGGAAGGCTCCGGAACCGGGGTGAACGGCGTGCCGTCACTGTGGAAGAACTGAAGTGCAACCATGACGTCGTTGAAGTCACGGTCAGCGCCGCGGTCCAAACGCCAGTCTTCGAAGCTCAGAAGGTAGGTGCTGACCCAGTAATCCTGGCTGAGAGCATCGATCCACGTGTTGACCATGAGCGGCTCCTGCGTGAGGCGAGCATTGCCCGGAGCATTGTACGGGTTGCTGTTCGTCTGGTGCAGGCCGGTATAGTAGCCACCGTAGGTCGTGGGCGACGGGTTGGACGTGTCGTAGGAACCGGACGCGTTCAGCCAGACGTCGAACGTGCTGGCATCGCCGGCGGCCAACGAGATGTCCACGTAGCTACCGAAGGCAGCCGGGGTCGGATCGCCAACCGGAATGTCACGCCAGACGGAATACGAGCTCGCAAGATCGGTGGGGTCACCGGTGTAGGTGTATCCGAGATCGTTGAGCCAGCCGGCCGACTTGCCGAGATAGATGATGCGGGCAAATCCACCTTCGCTATCCAGCGCGGTGAAGATCGAATTCAGACTGGCGCTGGCGCTCGAAGCCCAGTGCAGACCGAGACGATTGTCCGGGCTCCCGGTATTCGGGTCCGTCAGGTAGGCGTTCGAATTGAACTGGTAGGCGGCCAGCGAACCGGCGTTGCCCCAGTGCGAGGAATCCAGATTCGTGGCGCTGGACGTGATGTTCACGCCGTCCGTGCTCGACGGAGCTGGCAGCGGATTAAGTTGTGCATACGCGGATCCCGCCAGGACAGCGAGAGCAGCGATGGCTATGACCTTTTTCATGTGTTTTGACTTGGGTTATCTGAAGCGGTGAGCTGTCGACGCAAAAGGTTAGCACGATGCGCATGTGCGGAACCATAGAGACCTTGCTCAACCTTCAGTCAGGCCTCGGATGGGCCCCCTGTAAGGGAAACCCTGGTTTTTTGTGAGCCTACTTGGGGAGTGTTTTCCAGGTGCCAAATCTCCGGCACAGCCCCTGGATTTTTCGGTAAACGGCGCGGCCAACCGAGTGCGCGGACTTGCACCGCGGGTGCGAAAGCGATCCCCGCGAATGGGCCTACCGAGGGGTGGGGCGGATTCCCATGGGGCGCGCTGGATTGCCGGCCACGATTCCGTTGGGCGGCACATCCTTCGTGACCACGGAGCAGGCGCCGACCACGGCGTATTCACCAACCGAGACGCCCGGGAGGATGAAGGCGCGTGCACCAACAAACGCATACGCGCCAACTCGGATAGGGGCCGTCTGAAGGGGCAGAGCGACCGACGCGAAATCGTGCGTTCCCGTGCAGATATATGCCTCCTGCGCGATGGTCGCCCCTTCGCCGAGCTGAATTTCCGCCAGTGTGTATGCGACGGCACCGTCTCCGAGGCACGCCCGGTGAGCCATGGTCAAGTTCCATGGAATCTGGATACGGGCGCGTGGATGCACAAACGGAGTGCCGCTGAGTTTCGCACCGAAGCGGCGCAGGACGAACAGGCGCCAAGGGTTAAGCGGTTTGGGAGTCCAGCTGCAAAGCACGGTCCACGCGCCGGTCCAGAGGAGCATTTTGACCCGCTGGCCCAAGGTCCAAGGAGAAACGTAGGGCGTTGCCTGGGAGTAGGTCTTCCGAAGAGGTGTGCTCATGGGCCGGGCTCGATGAGGAATTGCCAGAATGGGCGGACAGTTTTTTGCGGAGAACTCGTGATCGGATGTCTGATATCCAGACGGATCATGATCGTTGGGTTGTCGCGCTCCTAAGCTTGCTGACGCAGACGTTCGAAGTCCTCCAGAAACTGCGATGCGACCGTATTCATCGTGTAGTGGCGGGCATCCGACCACGCTTGTTGCCGGAGGGAGGCGGTTGCGGTCTCGTTCGCAAAGAGGTCGGCCAGTTCCCTCGAGAGTGCGCCGACAGGATCACTGTCGCGATGGTTGAAGACTCTTCCGTTTTTTCCGTTTCGAACAAAGTCCTGAAAGCATCCCAAGGCCGAGACGATCGGGGCGCAGCCGGCCGCCATGCCTTCGAGGACGGCCAGACCGAACGTTTCTCCACGTTCCGCAAGAGACGGGTAAACGAAGATGCGGGCGCTGGCGTAGTGCTGAATCAACTTCGCTTCGTCGAACACGCGTCCGACAAACTCCACGTTGTTACCGAGCGGAGCGGCCGCGGCTTGTAGCTGCTTCAGGTAGTCCTCGCCTCCTCCTCCAAAGGCGATTTCCCAAGGGCCAACGATCTTGAGACGCCAGTTGCCGCGCTGTTTGGGGCTGAGTCTGGCGAACGCCTCGATCAGAAGATGAACACCTTTCTCCGGATGGACGCGTCCGGTGTAGAGAGCGGCTTCCTCTCCTTTCGGCACCTGGGACAGCAGATAGCGATCGGCGAGCGGATACGGTATGACTCGAACTCGATCTGCCGCAGTCGGGTCTTCTGCGAGAATCGCCTCCCGGATCGGTTCCGAAACGGTTTGAAGCACCGCCCGGCGATACAGGCGCATCTGTCCCTTGGGATAGCGGGCGACGTGCACGTAGAGGCGTCCTCGGGATTCTCTGCGTTCCATCCAGGGCAACCAAAACGTGTTGGTCACTAGGATATCGGCTTCCGGAAGCACGGCCTTGACCCTCAGTCCATACCAGAAATCCAAGACAGTCCGTTGGGTGAACGTGCGGGGTGATGAAAACCCGGATACACGACGGTGTCTGACTCCGTCGACGGTTTCCGCGCGAGGAAGCCCGGGAAATGCTCGCGATAGATGAACGACTTCGTGCCCGTGGCGTGCGAATTCCTTCCCTAGGTTGAACCATACTTTCTCGACGGCCCCCCCCAGCAGAGGCGGGACGGGGAGAAACGCACCCTGGACGATTGTGATTCGCACAGCTTCAAGCCGCCGAAACTCCGTGCGCAATCAAGCCGGAAAGCTGTTCGGACAAGTTCTTTGCCGCGTGCGCCACTTCGAATCTTCGGTCGAAACAGGTTCGTGCCGCCGCGCTCATCTTCGCTCTCGCGGTCGAATCCATAAGCAACCAACGATGCAGGAGGCGGGCGGTGCCGTCGTCATTCGCCGGCTCCACCAATGCTGCGTTGTCGGCAACGATTTCCCGCCAGATATTGACGCGGTCCGACAGCAGAACAGGCGTGCCGCTTGCCAATGCTTCGACGACGGCGATGCCGAAGTTCTCCTGTCGGGACGGAAGGATGAACGCTTCCGCGTTGCGCATCGCACCCCATTTCGCGTCCCCCGTGAGCATGCCGGTCCAGTGAACGTGAGACTCGACTTCCTGCTCTTTCGCGAGGGCGCGCAATTGCGCCAGGTACGACGGGTCGAGGCATGGACCAGCCAGAACCAAATCGGGAGTCGGGCCGTTCTTGTTCGCGGCGCGCTCTCGTGAGACACGGCCGTACGCCCGAAGCAGCATGTCGACGCCCTTTTTCGAATGGAGGCGCCCTAGAAAGAGGAAGTAGCGTCGGCTTTCCAGGGCAGGGAATCGGCTTCGCCAAGCGTTCTGCCAGTCTGCGGGATCGCCGTCGGGCTCTGCCGTTCCGTACGATACGACGCGCTCGTTGCAGCGATAGAGCGGAAACGTGGTACGAGCCAGACGCCGCTCTTCTTCACAGGTGAAAAACACCGCCCGAGCGTCCCGCAGGATGCGGTGCTCCACTGCGATCCAGTACAGCCATTTCTTGACGTGCTTTACCGGATACGTTTGCCGCAGAGTCGGATCAAGCATGCCGTGCGGAAAAACAAAATAGGGGGGACCGCCGGCTTCGCGGGTCACCGCGCGCACGGTGCGGCCGAGGTGCTGCCAAAGACCGTGCACGATGATCGCGTCGAAGCTGCGCGCGTTTTTCTCCAACCACCGGCGGAATCTTGGAGAATACGAATATCCGCCCTTTGCGGGGCCAGTCGCGTGTACCGATCCGACGAAGCTTTGAAGATAACCCTCAATGGGGTCGTCGACCGTGAGAAACTCGGACGTGTGTCCCAGGCGTTCCAGCGCGGGAGTGATCGCTCGAAGCCCCGCCACGGGACCGCCCGTTGCCGGATCGACCGAGGCGATGACGCGGAGAATTCTCATGCTTGAGCAGCAGCCACCGTGGCACGTTCTCGTGCCGCGGTCCAATACTGTTGTTCGTACTCGTCGATCATTCGATCCGTGCTCCAGCGAGAGGCTGCGGCGAGGCCTTCGCTCCGCATTGTTGGGGCATGGGAGAGTTCTGCGGCGATCAAATCGGCTGCGCCGTCAGCATCGGAGGGATCAAGGTATCTCGCAGCGGATCCGCCCACTTCCGTCATCGGCGCCCGGTCCGAGGTGAAAACGGGGCAGCCGCAGGCCTGAGCTTCCGCGATCGGCCAGCCGAACCCCTCTTCCCACGAGGGGAAGATCAGCGCCGAGGCAAGCGAGTAGATGGCTCGTAGTTCTTCGTTCGATACGCTTCGGAGGTGGATGACCTGGCTTCCGCATTCGTGACGGGCGAGCACTTCCAGTTGTTCGGCGTCGAGCGCGGGCCCGACATAAACCAGTTTCCGCGGGCATGCCGGTCGTTTTTGAAGCTCGCAGAAGATGGAAATCAGGCCGGTGCGGTTCTTGTACCATTGGGCGCCGCCAATACCGACGAGGAATGGCTCGTCTGCCGGAGAAATAAGCCCGGGAGCAATCCGCTGCCGGGCGAGCAGCGAGGAAAGAAGCGCCAGCGCTTCCTCTCTGGGCATCGGCCGATACGGGTAGTTCAATCCCATGTAGATCACCGGCGTCGCGGACGGGCCGAGTCCGGCGAGGCGCTGGAGGTCCAGCTTGGTCTTTTCGGAAACGCAGATCGCGGTCTTGAGCGACTTCAGGCTCGAGAGGATCCAGTTTTGGTACCGTTGCCCTGAACGTGACAGCCGGCACTGCGGAAACTCCCCCAGCGCGCAGCGAATCGGAAGAAGGTCGTGGCAGGTCACGAGCAGCGGAGCGCCCCGGAAATGCCGCGCGTAAACTGCGTTACTGTGGTCCGTGATGTGAAACACCGCGCCGCCGGGAGCCCGCTTCCGCAGAGCTCGTATGTCTCGGGGAAATACAACGAACTTGTCCAGATAGCCGAGGTACTTTGGAAGGCCGCCATAGCGGTAATTTTTCACCCAGCGGACAAATCGGGCCTCCGGGCGCCATTGCTCCACCGTCCAGCCG
This sequence comes from Opitutaceae bacterium EW11, assembly GCA_003054665.1. GTDB lineage: Bacteria > Verrucomicrobiota > Verrucomicrobiia > Opitutales > Opitutaceae > EW11. The sequence continues at coordinate 43,646 of QAYY01000011.1, forward strand.
CGGCGGGAAAAACTCTCCGACAGAACGTCGGAAAAACGACGCATGCTCTCCTGCCGATCGGGCAGGAAATTCGTCACCAGGACCAGGTGGCGCGATTCGCTCACAGTCCGCGCATCCGGCGTCGCTGCACTTCGAGTTCGGACGGAGCCTCCGCCTCGGCCTCGTCGTCGGTATCCGGTTCTTCGGATTCGTCTTCCTCGTCGTCGGAATCCTCTTCGTTCTCTTCTTCTTCCTGTTCTTCGGGGTGCTTGGTTGCCGCCAAGAGCAGTCCTCCGGTCAAAACGGCGAACCCGAGAACGGTCGGCTGCGCCCATTGGAAAAAGATGATCGTGGTCGGACCACAGGCCGCCCAGAGCATCAATGGCAGGGTGTCGCGGTCGCGTTTGAGGGCCTGCCAAGCGACAGCCAGGAGATAAAACGCGACGACTATTCGAAACAGGAGGAAGGCGGAACCGAGCAGAGGGCCGAGCTCGAGGTAGCACTTCGACCACTCGTCTTCCGCGAGGAGGAATCCGCGTTGTCCGGTGAGGATGCGGGCCGCCACGCTCGAGCCATAGCCCACGCCGTATCCGAAAACGGGTGCCTGGCTCATCAAAGCAACGGGCACCTCGACCACGCTGGTCACGCGTCCCACCAAGCTGCCCCAGCCGCGCCCTCCGGATTCTTCGGCTGCGATGGTCCAGCGGTCCATGAACGCGTACCGTGCGTCCTTAAACACCGGAGTGAACGAGAGGGCGAAGACCACGGCAACGCCCACAAGGGCCATTCGAATGATCGCCATGTTGAACACGCCGAGCCGGATCATGCCCAGAACGAGTGCGATGCCGACCACGCCTGCGGCAATGGCTGTGCCGCGGCTGATGGATATGGGGAGAGCGATGGCCAGCGCCAGTCCGGCGCCGACCAGTAGCGGCCACCAGAGGCGGCGCTTGCTGCTGGCCTGATGGAGGAAGAAGGCGGTGTAGACGGGGAAAAAGACCGTCGGGCCGATGATGAACGAAAAAAAGCCAGGCGGGCGGATATGCCCGCCGGCGCCGTGAATCTGCGCATCGGGATCTCCACCCACGCCGCAGTTGATGATCGCGTCGGCCGGCGAACGGAATTGCTGAACCATCAGCGCCGTCATCGCCATGCCGATCAGCAGCAGCCAGGATCCCATCTTGTCGACGTCCTCACGGTCGAAAACCTCCGCGATGACCCAGATGAGGGGGAGGTGAAGATAGTTGGTACGCAGGCCGTACGCTAAAACGATGATGTTCGTCTGACCGGCGAGAAACGAAAAGATGACGGACGCGAGAGTCAGGGCGCCCACCGCGCCGAGGAATGCACTTCGCGGCACTCTGCCGGAGAGGACGGCAAAGGCGTAGATGCCAAGCAGGACCGGGTCTCGTACCACCAGCAATGCGTCAGCGGCCCCCGGAAAGACCCATTTCCGAAGCGCTCCCTCGAACATGAGCAGGAGCATGTACAGCCAGATCAGCCACTTGGTCAGCTTGAGCATGGCTACACGGCGCGGCGGGATGGCTTCGGGAAATCTCTGGTCAGCGCTCGCATTGGGCCACTTAGGAGGTGGGCAAGGGCGGTTGGCAAGCTTGTGAGACACACGCCGCCAGCCGGCTGCCGTAGCCTTCCCATGTGAACGTTGCAGCTTGCACCATCGCGGCTTCGCCCATCCCGCATACGAGAGCCGGATCAGCCGCAAGCGTATCCAGTTTTTGTGCGAGAGTCTCCGACGAACGGATGGGCACGATGAACCCTTCCTTGCCATCCGTAATCAGATCTGGCCCCGCCGTGTTGGGAGTTGTCACGATCGGAAGACCCATCGCCATGGCCTCGAGCAGCACGAGTCCGAAGCCTTCGAACAGCGACGGGAAAACGAACACGTCGTGGGCCGCCATCTCTGCGAGAACTTGCGCATGTGGGCAGGACGGAATCCACCGGACGCGTTTGAGTTCGGCCTCCAGAGCGGGGCAGGGCTCCAGAGGCAGGGTGCCGATGACGGTCAATTCCACGCCGCGCCCGAGCTTGCGGCACGCCTCAAACAGGTAGGTCAGGCCCTTTCTCTGACCGAGCGATCCGACAAAGATCGCGCGCAGTGGTCCGTCACGCCGCCGAGCGTCGCGTTTCGGTGCATCGGCCGGACGCGGCGGTGCGCCGTAGGGGATGACGTGAACAGGCGCCCTGAGGGACGGGGCGCTTGCCAGCGTCTTCAACGTGAACGAACTCGCCACAAATACGGCATCGGCAAGGGCCAACTCCTCGTCTTTCCGAGCCGTCTTTTCCGGGCTGTCTTCGTTTCCAATCAGGGTGGATGCCCAGGCGGGCTCACGTTGGGCTTCCTCCACCAGGATGTCGCGGGCGGCGCGCCAATAGCCGATGGGTAAGTCGTAGAGCGCCTTCATCCCGCGCTGCCGTGCCTCGGCAAACGTAAAAGCGGCGCCATCCTCGTAAGCATAGACGCCGTCGAAGTCAGACCGACGGAGCCGCCGCGCGACCCGCCGATCGAGCGATCGATACACGGCGTCGACGCTCAAAACGCCGTGCTCGTGGCGAGCGAGGCGACCCAGACCGACGCGGTGTGCGAAAAGCCGCCCGAATTCGCGCCACGGATACGCGTGAAGGCGATCCTGGAGCTGGGAGGGAAACGCACGCCGACGAAGCTGGCTGGCGGCACCGCCCGGCAGGACGCGGTCCCACATCCCTCCGCGGTAGTTGATGCACGTCCAGAATTCGCCGAGAAGTGCCGCACGCTCCAGGCCGAGGGCGGCATGGCGCACGTTGGCGTTTCCAGTCGGATGCGAAAAGAGGAGCTTCATGCTTCGGCGCTCCGCGCCGGCTCGGCGAGAGCGGGGCCGTCGACCGCCGAAAGCCACCGTTCGATCCCTTGCTGTTCGCTAAAATATTCGTCTAGAGGCTGGCGGAAGGCCTCGGGGGCCGCTGCGGCGCGGGCCCAGGCCGAGGTCAGGTCGTCGAGGTTGTCCGGGGAGAAACAGCAGAGTTTGGGACCCAGGACTTCGGGGAGGGATGCCGCGCGCGCGGCGATCACCGGAGTGCCGACGCCCCGAGCCTCGACCGGAGGGTAACCAAATCCTTCGTACATCGATGGGAAAACGAAGAGTTCCGCTTCGGCATAGATGGCGGGCAGGTATCGGTCCGAAACCGGACCTGTGAAAACCACACGATCGCTCGGAATGCCCAGCCGCCGCGCGGTATCCACCGGATCGATCGAACGCGTGGCTTTGGCGGCGGAGGGAAGCGTTCCTCCGATCACCAGAGGGAGTGCGTTGTCTGAACGCAGGAGCCGGGCATAGGCCGCCAGAAGCCGTTCCACGTTTTTGTAGGCGCGGAAACCGCCGATATAGAACCAGTATCTCGACGGCAGCTTGTAGGTTTGTCGGGCCTCCTGCCGCAGGTTGGCCGAAGGCGATTGGGTAAAAGTGGCGTCGAGCCATGGATGGCTGACGCGGATCTTTTCACCCGGAATTCCGGCGAGGAACGAAAGTTCGGATGCGGACCAAGCGGACACCGTCAGAACCGCGGTGGCGCGTCGAGCAGCCCAACGCATGCACCAATGCCGCCAGAGCCTTCGGGGCGAGAAAGGACGTTGGGCATCGGCGGGCCGGCGCTCGGCGAGCCCGTCGTGGATCACCACATACGCGCGCCGCGGGTGCCGAAACGCGCAGAAGTCCGTGCATGCCACGAAGGCATCGTCAGCGTGGTGCTCGGCCGCGTAACGACCGATACGTTGCTGCCACCAGATCTCGGCGCCGAGTGCGTGGCGGACGGGACACCGCCCCGGGACCCAGAGGATGCGAGACTCAGGAAGACCCCGAGCCAACGTCTGATGCGACTCGGGCAGCAGCACGGAGTATTCGCGCAATGGAGACCTGCGTTCCAGGGCGTGAAGGAGACGACGGGTGTAGACACCCATCCCTCCGTCTATCCCGAGGGACAAACCGCTGAACAGGAGCCGTGGGGGGGCCATGCTGGATGGATCAGGTGGTACGAAAGAGGGAACGGACAGAACGCCCCGCCATTAGCAGCGGGACTTGGGAGAAACGCACGGTGGCTTGCACGAAAGGCCAAGGGCGACGCTCGCGCATGGCGTCGCGGATAGATGCGATTCCAAATTTGCCGCGCAGGATCAGCGGATGCCACTCGCGGTGAAACCAGCGTGCTTCTCTCACCAGTTTCTGCTGCGCAGGCGTCAGGTCGTTGCGAGCCGCCCAGAGCGCCTGGAACGCGTCCATCGCGTTTTGGTTCTTGTCGCTGTACAGGGAGGTGTTGGCTCCGTGCCAACGGTAGAGGTACAGCGGTCTTTGAATCTGGTGGATTTCCCACTGAAGCCCAATGCGGACGAACATATCGACGTCTTCGCAGGTGAACAGCCGGGTGTTGTACTCTCCGGCCTGTTCGACTGCGGCGCGTCGGAGCAAGGCAAACGGTCCCACGCCGTAGCCGCAGTAAAAGTTAAAGAACGGCACCGGTCCGTCCCGCAGCACCGGGATCGGCATTCCGCCCCGGAGTGCGAAACGGTGCGTCTTCCGCCGACCTTGGCGTGTGCCGTTTCCGTCGATGATGGTCGCGCCGCAGAAAACCACACCAGCTTTCGGGTGAGCGTCGAGGTAGACGGTCAGGTCGGCGAGCGCTGCCGGTTCGAGCAGATCGTCGGCGTCGAGATTGAAGAGGTACTCGGAATCGGCCGAAACACGATGAAGGCTGGCGTTGCGCGTGGCGGAGATGCCCTGGTTGCCCTGCGAATAGACCTCGATCCGCGAATCTGCGGCCGAGTAGCGCCGCGCGATTTCGGCCGTGTTGTCGGAGCTGCCGTCGTCGATGACGACCATCCGCCAGTGCGTATGCGTTTGAGCCTGGACGCTCTCGATCGCTTGGCCGATGTACCGGGCGGCGTTGTAGGCCGGAGTAAGGACCGTCACCAGTTTGGGCATGGGAAGGAGTGGCCGGGCTCAGAAGAAAGCTGCGAGCCGGAAACGAACGTATTTCCAGAACTTCCGTTGGTTTTTCCAGAAGAGCGGGATGGCCGCCGCTGTCTCATAGGCGACTTCCTTCCCGAACCAGAGCTCCGCGGCCTGGCGCACTGCGGGATTGCGTGCCTCCCGGATGATCTGCTGCAGGACACGTCGGTGGCTGTAGATATGCGCCGTCTCGAACGTTCTGCGCGTGCCGCGGAGAAAATAACATTGTTTGGGAACGTCGATGCGTGCCAGACGGCCGCCGACATTCATCGCGGTGAATACCAGATGGAGATCTTCGCCCCCATCGAAACGCCCATCGTATCCCCGGAGACTGAGAAAGAAAACGCGCCGCCACAGCACGGCCGAAGGCGCGACATTGATCGGCGCGAAGTCTGGGAGCAGGTCGTCCCAAGTAGAACCCCGATCGATTGGAGCCGTGGCCGCATCGGCAAAAGCGGTTTCCTGTGAATTGGCCAGCCGCACGGGGGCGGCGATGAGGTCTGCGTCCAGGCCGGCAATCAGACGGATGTCGAAGGGCAAGGGGTGATCGTCACCGTCGATAAAGTCCAGCCACAGGCCCGACGCTTTTTCCGCGGCGAGATTTCGAGCGCGGGACCGCCCCAGATTGGCGATCGGTGTGATCACCCGCACGCCACGTTGGTCGAGAAGCTCGGCGAGCGCCGGCGGTGGCGGGTCGTTCGGGTCATCGTTGACGACGAACCACTCCGTGCCGGGAGAAAAGAGTTCTCCGCAGCCGGCCCACTTTTCCACGAACGACCATTGACGATAGCACGTGGCGATTCTGCTCAGGACGACATCGGGCATGGTTAAACCCTGACCGGCTGGTGCGGTGCTGAACGGGCGAGCGCTTCGTGCCGAGAGAAGCTACTAGAGTCAATCCTTGGCTGGCGCGCCCGATTCGAGGAATTCGAACCACCGTTTCGCAACCACTTCGGGAGCAAAAAGTTCATCGTACACGGCCCGCTGAGCTTTCCGGGATGTCTTTCCATTCCAAATACGCTCAACGAGTGCGAGCGTGTCGGCGAGGACCGATTCGAGGTTGGTGGGCTCTTGCACCAGCACGCAGTTGTCGGTGCTGACGGCGAGTTCGCGCGTGCCTCCACGGTCGCTCGCGATCCACGGGAGGCCGGCGGACATCGACTCAATGAGGCTCAGCGGCATGCCTTCGTTGTGCTTCGAGTACAGCGCCACGGCATCCAGCTCGCGCAGGATTTCTCCGTAGCGGACGAGATCCCGATAGGGACCGTGGTACCGGATTTGCGGATAGGCCCGGAAATAGGATTCCGGAAAATCCGGGCTGGCGCCGTAGAGGTGCCAGATCACGCTGCGCAATTCAGGCCGCAAGCTCAGGGCGCAGAGCGTGTCGATGCCCTTTGTTGCGATCAGGCGTCCCACAAATCCGAAAGCGAGCGGCTGCCCAGGGGTGTACTGACCGTCCTTGACCTCATCGACGGTGACAGGGCATGCGGTGAAGTAGGGGAGGAACCGAACATCATTCCGGCCGATGGCCGCCTCGATGTTCAGTTTGGTCGCGTTACTGCAGGCGACCAACTCCGGGGCATGGGCGAGCACTCGGCGAAACGCCGGGGACCAACTCGTCTGTTCCGCGGCGTCGGCCGCCGTGTGGTGGTGATGGATGATCCGCGTCTTCCGGCCCGCGGCACGCCAGACCAGGCTCGAAAGGCCGCTCTGACCATTGGTGTAGACGATGTCCCACGTCTTGGCGCGGGCGAAGAGCGTTTCCTTGCCGAGCCAAAAGAGCTTCTTGCTCGCGCTGGCCGCCTCGCGCGCGAGGGGCAGTTCGCGGAAATCGATTCCGTAGTCGATCAACCTCTGCCGCGACGTCTCATTGAGCGAATTACTCGTCGTCAGAAAGCGGACGTGATGACCGCGTTTGGCAGCCTCTTCCGCGAGCACGCAAACATGGCGTTCGATTCCGCCGTAGGCGGCCATTTGCGGGACGTAAAACAGAAGGTTCACAGCGGTCGGATGTCGGAGTCGGGCAGAAAAGAAGCATCGTGGCGCAGACATGTGCTCGCCTGCAAGCCGCGGAATCGACCGGCGGCGATGCAATAACCGCTCGCTGTTTTCTCCTGCCGCCAACGCTCCCGCACCGGAGCTTCCGCCTTCAACCGAAAAACGGCCGTTGTGCCGCCTGCTCCCGCACTGCTTCCGCAATCGCGACCTCGAGTTGTTCCGGCACCAAGTCGATATCCTGCCGGAGATCCCGGGGCAGTGAACCCGGGGCCGGGCGATTGCCTCGCCCGATGAGCACGGTGTACGAAAGGCCCAGGTTCGCTCCGATCATCCAGTTGTAGGGCACCACCCAGCCGGGAGCGAAAAACTCGATGACCCGGCAATCGAGATGCGCGAAAAGGACATTGGCCAACGCGGATCCGTTCGGCCCCGCCACGATTGCAGCTTCGGAGAACAGTCGCGCGCCTTCCTCGACGGTCAGCTTCGACATCGTCACCTCCTCGAAGCCATAGCGGTCGAGGATCGGACGGATGTCCGGCTTGTTGATCACTCTCCGGTACGCAGCGTCGGAGCGCCCGACGTACAAGCGCCGCCAAGCCGCGCCAGGGGCAGGTTCTTCCGGGAGAAACAGCTGGCGAACAAACCGTGTGTCGTCCGCATTGACGCGCATGTCTTCCATGTGGAGCGCGGGCACAATCAGGGTCTCGGCTTCCAGGTGCTGATTGTCGCCGACCAGAACGATTTTTCGTTCATCGAGACCCGCGCGCCGGAGTGTCTCCTTCTGAAACGGAAGTCCGCGGCATTTGATAAGCACGCGGTCGAATTCAGAAAGCGAATACCCGGCGCGCTGCAACATGCCTATTCTCGGGAGCAGATCCATCATCCAGTGGTGATAGTTTCCCGCTGCTTCGGGAGTGATGAGCGAAAGCGTGCGACCAGGGAGCCATTCCGGCTTCGGCAGCCGGGTGCGGGCGAACGCGCTGTGCAGACGCGGTCCCCAGACGTCCTTCGAAAGAGACGGAATCAAGCGGCCTTCTCGGGTGAAAACCGAGCCCCCGTAGAACGTCCAGAGACGTCCGCGGTGCAGCTCCGCCACGAAGGTCGCATGGGTGCGTCCGCGTTGCTCCCGGACGAACAGATCGTGCGTTTCAGCCTCCCCGGGCATGAAAGGAAGGGCCCGCACGAAGGTGTCTTCGGGGCTGACCACGCGAATGCGCACTCCTTCACCGGGAGAGCTGCGCACGGGATGGACGTCGTTGCGCGGGAGGTGTAGGGAATCCCTAACTACAGGAAGCGCGCGCAACGTGGAGGCCGCGTGAACTCGCGCTATCCGCAGCGCCTTCTGCGCTTTTTTGGCCAGACGGATGGACTGCGGTTTGAGATACTTCCACGACGATTTCGCGGCCGGTCGTGAGGGTCGCAAGGAAGCGGCGGACGCCGGCGCTGCAGATCCGCTGAGGGCCGAGGAAAGATTCATGGTTGCACACGAGTGCGCCTCCCCGACTCGCAGTCGCACCGGCGGTTCCCATCCGGCTGCAAGTGCACAAGTGCTCCAGCGAGCGGCTCTTCTGGATAGCGAAGCCGGTGTAGTGGTGCCCCGGTTACAGGCGCCGATGCACATTGCACCGCGCGTGCAGCCGATTTGCCGGAGGGGTGACCCTCAGTCTTCGCGTCAGGCGTTGTACTGCAGACTGGCTGCGCTCGACACCAGGCTCTCGATGAAGGCGTAGGCGATCCCCGGCAGACGCGCCGAGGGTGTGCTCTTCCGCGCCAGCCGACCGGCCATGAGTTCAGGTGGCATTTCGGAGAGTTTGAAAACGAGCTTGTCGATCGACGGGACCTCGATTGGCCGCGTCCGCAGTTCCCAGTCGTCACGCGGTACCACGACCGGCAGTCCATGGTCGATCATCGCGGCCACTGCGCCACTTTTCCCGATGAGCGCCCATGGGTGCGTTGCGATTCCGAAATCGAGCGTCTGCAAAAGCCGCGACACCTCAGCAGGGGTCTTTTCTCCGACAACCGTCGCCTGGAGATCCTCGCCATACTCCTCGTTCAACGCGGCGAACATCTGCTCTCCGTACGTGCCCATCCGTCCGATACCCAACATCCGCAGCCGGCGGCCGGAAGCTTTGGCGCCTTCCAGAAGCACGTCGAAGCAGGGTACGGGCGGAAACTGGGGGTGTACGGTGCCGAAGATTCCGCCAATCCATTCGCCGGGTCTCGGGACCTGCGGAACGATCTCCGTAATGGAGATGTTGCCGAAGAGCGGTAGCACCTGTGAATGGCATCCTTCTCGAGCCAGCACGGCTTCGTATGTGGCGTTGCTGGTGTGGGTGACGGTCGGATTTAGCGCCCGGAGAAAATGCATCAAACGCCGTTTCTGGAGCGCACCCCAAGCGATGTTTTTCAGAGGCTCTCCGCGCGAAAGGCCAATCCAGAGCTCGTGAAGCATCACATGGACGCTGCGATCACGCCCCAGGCGGCCGAAACCGGCGAGCTCAGGCGGGATGAGTCCCTTGGGATGAAATCCGTACGGCACGATGTTCCAGCTAAGCCAGTCGGGATTGAAGGCGTGCACCAACGACTGCACGGCTGCGAACCGTTCGTCCCAACGTTCGCTCGGGCTCAGCCGCATGCAGCGCAGGTCGACGGATCGGCCTCGCTGTTGCTCGATTCCTCCTCGAGCAATGTGTTCGTCGTTCACCGCGACGAGCTGGCAGTCATGTCCGTTCTCCACGCATGCTTCCGCCAGCAGGCGCACGTAATCCCCGACGCCGTCGCGACCGGGCTCGAGCGAGGTGCAGAGGAACAGCAGTTTCATGGAGCGGCCTCAGACATGGAATCGCCTATAGCGTTCGCGACAACCCAGGTCGCGTCAGGCCCTTCGATAGAAGCGGCCGATCAGGGCTGCCATCTGGAGTGACGATACCAAACGCCGCTTCTCCGCTGGCGTGAATACCTGGATGGGCGAACTGACGTGTTCGATGAATGCCTTGCAGGCTGTGGACGGTGGGTAGCCTCGCAGCGCGTCGCGAACAAAGCCGCCGCGCCACGGCTTACGCGACCCGATGGCGTGCGAAAGAATGTGACCACCGTGGGCGAAATCCATCGCCTCGGGCCCGGTGCCGTTCACGACCGTCGATGACGCCATCAACGCGATGTTCAGTGCGTCCTGATCCGGCGTGTGGAAGAGCGACGTTGCATGCCCTTCTTTGAGATTAGCCAGGGTGCCTAGACTTGCGCCGACCCGCTCGATCATCCGGGCCCAGAGGGTGAGAAAATCGCGGGAAGCGTGCGGCACGCCGACGAATCCGGCCGAGTAGTAGCGGTCCAGTTCCGAGCTGACGAGCGGCACCCGCTGCTCGGCCAACCAGTCGCGCCAGGCCAGCCGCATCGGGTGACGCGGCGGCAGGTAGTTGTTCACGTCTTCACAGAGCGCGATTCCTCCGGTGGCCCATCGCTGAAGCATGTCCCAGGGGCACTTCACCACAATGTCGGGATCGAGATAGAAAAACGTGTCTGCATCGCCAGCAGGCCCGTTCCACATCTCGAGCATGAACGTCGGCTTGTAGTTCGTGAAATGAACCTTTGCCGCCGTCGGCACGAACCAGATTTCAAAACCGCCGCCCAGATCCTGGACGGTGATACTGCCGCTCTCGACGCGCGACGCCCTCGCCCAGGGCGGAAGCTCACCTCGATATCCGCAGATGAAGCGCCCGCGGAAGCCCGAGGCATGGAGAGAATTGATCAGCGCGGCTGCGCCGAGATGGTAGTGGCCTTCGAAGAGAGTACAGATCGCCGAGGTCATTGAGCGGACGGCCGAAGGTAGCTGAGGGCCGTTGCCGCAGTCCAGTACGCCCAGAGGCGGGGGGCAAGCGAGGTGTGCTTGATCGCTCGGCGAAAATAACCCGCAGCGACTCGAGGGTTCTCCCGGAAGACTATCTGCCCGGCAGCCGTCCAAGCTCCGACAGTCTGCCTTCTCCGTAGCTCCGCCGGCAGCTTCTCCCAATCGACGTGCTGCTCGCAAACCTCTGCCGAAGCGACAGCCATCGGAGCGGCGTGCCGAGAGAGGGCCGATCCGTGTTTCCGATACCGGCAGGTCACAGTTCCCGTGTAGGCGAATCTTCCGCCCGCTCTCGCACAGCGGAGCCACATCTCACGATCTTCGACGTAGCGGAATCGCGGATTGAAGCCTCCCACGCGTTTCCAGAGTTCGCGGCGCAGCAGGACGGACGAGGGCTGAATCACATAGCTGCCAGTGTAGAGCGACGCTGGAAAGCCGGCGAGATCGGCATCGGAAGGTACGCGCAGCTCCATCTCTTTGCCCGTGTCGCTGTCGAACAGGATGCAACCTGAGTGGACAAGATCGGCCCCTGTTTCAGAGGCTTTTTCGGCCAGACGAGCTAGGTGCTCCGGAGTCCACAGGTCGTCGGAATCGAGCAATGCGATCCAACGTCCCCTCGCGATGCCGATACCCGTGTTGCGCGTTGCCGGCAGACCTTGGTTTACCGATTGAGGCTGGTAGCGTACGGGTTGCTCGATGCTCGAAGCGAACTCGCGGACGATGTCCTCCGTTCGATCCTTGGAACCGTCCTCCGTGACGATCACCTCAAAATCGTCGAATGTTTGAGCACGGATCGACGCGAGCGTTTCGGCCAGGTAGCGCTCGGCTTTGAAGGCAGGGATGCAAACGCTGACGAGCGGGGAGGGCATGGACGCTAAGCAACAGGAAGACGCATGGAGTATCGATTGCGGACGCGGAAGGGGTGTGTCTCGGTTGAACGTTGTCGGGCGGAGGCGAAAAAAGCGCCGGGAAGGCCCCGCCCGTTACGGTTTCTTTTTTCCTCCGAGGATCTTTTCGAGACCTCGTTCAAGGGCCCCGCTCTGGATCGCCGCGCGTGCACCCGCCTGAGCTGCCTGGGTCGTCACACTCTTCATCACCGCCACGGCGAGCTGTTGCGGCGTGAGACCGCCTTCTCGGGTGCCCAGATTCTCGAGCAGGAGATCGGGCATGACAACGGAGCCTTGGTTGTTTCCGGCGATCGCAGTGATCTTTGCGTTCAGCATGCGGAAGCTCTGGATCTCGATCTTCACCGGTTTGCCGTCCTTGGTTTTCGGGCTGGTCTCGTTGCTTCCGGTTGCCCGTTGGATGTTCTTCAAGAGGTCCTGGAGATTGCTGCTGGTGATCCGAGTCTCGTAAACAATCTCGGGCTGCTCAATGACGACGCTTCGGACGACGATATGATCGCCGAAGAGCGAGCGCGGATCCACGTCGATGCTGATGCGCCCGAGGGAGAATGCCCTCTCGCTGGTCCAGCCCGATGGATTGTCGATCGTCAGTTGGGTGAGCGTACCCTGGCCGGAAAAAGGCGAAATCCGGGCCCCCTTCAACTCCACTCTAGACTGCGTGAGCTGCGGGCCCACGCGGTTGACTCCGCTTTTCACGATGGAGCCAAGCGACGACGCGACGACGAAGAACGCGACGACCGCGATGGCCAGGATGATACCGAGAATGATGAGAAGCTTTTTCATGGAGACGCAGACGAGCCGGCAACTGACACCGAGGACCCGGTTTGGTGCATCGCAGTCGGCTGGTTTGTCAACGACGAGCGACGGTGATGCCCGGGCGGATTCCTCGAAGCGAACGTCTAGGCTAGGTGGGCCTGAAGTCGGGGCGTTTTCCTGCGCTGCAGCGCGGCTTTGGCCCAGATTCCGAGATTCTTCGCGTTAAAGGGCTGAAGCCGGACGGCCTGGACGATCACGCGTCGGGCCATGGCAGGGTCTTCGCGCAAGAGCGTTCGGGCTGCCCATCGGTAGAGATTGGCCGGCCGTTGCCGCCGTAACCGGCTCGGTATGGCGTCCCAATTCGCGTACTGTTCGCACAGACGCGCGCTGTCGACCAACAGTTCGGCGACTCGCTTCGACATCGCCGCTCCGTGTTTCCGGTACAAACACGTCGCGCCGCCGCTGTAGACGATCCGACCCCCGTTTCGCAGGATGCGCAGCCAGTATTCTGTGTCGTTGACGTGTGGATACTCCGTGGAGACGGCGCCGAGCTTGGTAAAACTGCTTCGGCGAATCATGGCCGACGATGGCAGGATTGAGAGTCGTCCGGTGAAGAGGGCTACGGGGAGGTGGGAGAGATCCTCGCGGCTGGGAACGGACTTGAGCACGGTCTGCCCGCTCGCGTCGTCGAACCATTCGGTACCCGAGAACACCATCTCGCATCGCGTGTGACTCGCCGCGGTAAGCATCATGCCCAGGTGCTCTGGGCGCCACAGGTCGTCGGAATCCAGAAACGCGACCCATTCACCGCGGGCGGAGGCGATCCCGGAGTTGCGCGTGGCGGGGAGCCCTTGATTCCGCTCGTGGCGTTCGAAGAGGACCGACTGACGCACGGACGCTGCAAACGAGCGAACGATTTCTTCGGTCCGGTCGTTCGAGCCGTCTTCGGTCACGATCACCTCCCAGTCGGTGAAGGTCTGTGCCGCGATCGATCGAAGGGTCGCTTCGAGGTACCTATCCGCGTGGTAGGCGGGGATGCAGACGCTGACGAGCGGTATGGGCGCTGAAGATGGAGTGTGTCGTTCCCGTAACATGGTTCACCGCGCAACCAGGCTGCGCGCGGGCGGCAGTAGACGCGGGAAACCTCCGATGGTTCGCCGCTTTTGCTCCCCTCAGGAATGATCCCTATAGCGCACTCGTAACCAAAGGCCGCACTTTGCGGCAGAACGACCGCCGTAGAAAAGGGTGAACCGGTGGTTACTGCACCTCGCCGGGGCCCGAGCGGGCTTCTGCCCCCAAGCGCTCTACACCGTCGCGCTGCGACCCCCCGGAAGGAGCGTTGCGAGGAAATACGCGCCCGCTTTCGGTGAAAATCCGCCCAGAGCCAGGCAGCGTCGAAAATACTCTCGGGCAAGCAGCGGATTCTCCCTCAGCAGGATCTGGCCGGCGTACAGATAGAGCGCGGCGGGGTGACGCCGCCGAACGTCGGGCGGGATTGCATCCCAGGCAGCGTAGGTTTCGCAGACTCTGGCAGACTCCGCGATCAGCGCCGCAGCCTTCCTCGACATTGCCCCCGGGTGCTTGCGATACCGGCAGGTGATTGCACCCGAGTAGCGCGCCTGAATGCCTCGGCTGGCCAGTCGGCACCAGTACTCCATGTCATTGCAGATCGGATACTCGCTCGAGAATCCACCCGCGACGGCCAGCGAGGTCCGGCGCACCATCGTACACGACGGCTGGATGATCAGGCGACCCGTGAAGAGAGCGACGGGGAACGGTCCGGAATCCGACGGCGGAACGCGCAGATCGAGGTCGTTCCCGGTCGCATCGTCGAAGACCTGGCAACCCGCGAACACCCAATCGGTCCCGACCGAGGCGTCGAGAAGCCGCTGGAGGTGCTCCGGCTCCCAAAGGTCATCTGCATCCAGGAAGGCGACCCATTCTCCTCGAGCGGCAGCGATGCCGGTGTTTCGGGTTGCCGGAAGCCCCTGGTTTTGTTCGTGGCGATTGTAGACGACGTTCTGTGGAACGCTGGCGGCAAACGCGCGGACGAGCGACTCTGTCGCATCGCGAGATCCATCCTCGGTGACGATGAGTTCCCAGTTGCTGAAGGTCTGCCGTCGGACCGATTCCAGCGCCGGCGGGAGGTATTTTTCCGCGCGATACGCGGGCATGCAGATGCTGATAGTCGGCGCGTGACTCATGAAGCGGAGGACGACGCGAAGTCTGCAGGCACGCCCGCCGCTGTCAGCCGGATTCTGCAGCGTAGTTGCGAAACCTTTGACCCCAGTTTTCCCGCTTCTGGAGACACTGGCAGGGAGTAAGGGAGCGCCTCCGGTGGCTGACACGGCGCCAGCGCCGCAAGCAGGTTTGCTCAGCGCGCGCTCTTCAGGGCGGAGAGCGCGTATTGGGCGGCGGCGGCAGGGGAAAGCGGCTTCAGTTTCCAGGCCTCGGCGAGAATCCGAGCACTGGTTCTGGGGTCCGTCGCACGAAGCAGCCGGCCATAATTGGCTAGTGCATGAGCTAAATGGGTCCGTCGCACAGACAGCGCCACCGCACTGAGCGACTGGTATTTCCGGTAGAATGCGACCTCCTGCTCCGCCCAGAGCAGCGTCTTCGCCATCGTGCTGCCAGCGTGTTTTGAATACGAGCAAGTCACCTTGCCGGTTCCTGCGAAGCGCCCGCCGTTGGCTGCGATTCGGAGCCAGAAATCCCTGTCTTCTCCGATCCTGAAACCCGCATCCACGGGCCCGGCTTCGCGTGCCGTTGCGGTCCGGAGCGAAACGCACGAGGACGTCATGATCGCGCTCTGCTCAAAGAGGATTCGGACAGGATCAGTGTACAGGTCACCCGATGGCAGATAGGCCTCAAGTGCCTCGGCAGAATCGAGGTCAAAAAGCTGGATACCCGAAACGACGAGATCGGCCCCGCGCCCTAAAGCGGCAGCGGCCTCGGACAAATGATCGGGTGTCCACCAATCATCGGCGTCGAGGAAGGCGGAGCCGACGCCCTCGGCCAGTTCCAGCAGTCGGGTGCGCGCGGCCGCCACTCCCCGATTCTGGCCGAAGTTTTCGTATCTGACCGGCTGGGACACCGAACTGGCGAAAGCGCGCACGATGGCCTCTGTCCCATCGTGCGAACCGTCTTCCATCACCACCACTTCCCAGTCGGCGTGGGTTTGCCCTCGGATGCTCTCGAGAGCCTTCCCGATTGTTGCTCCCGCTTTGTAGGCCGCGATGAGGCAGCTGATCTTCATGCGGCGAAGCTCAAATCACGTCGGCTTCCGTGGCGAAGCGGTACCAAGCGAAGCTGCGCCGCATCGCCTCCTCGAATGAAACAGGCGGGGCGTAGCCGAGCGTTCGGGCCGCCCGTTCATGGGGAAACTTCCACCGGCATTGCTGAAGCAGCGCCATTTCTTCCGTGATGTGCGGAGCAGGCTGCCCGGGCAAGGACCACGCTTCCGGCGGAGGGGGAGGGTTCCAGGAAGCCAGAAGAGTTTTGGTCGCGCGCTTTAGCTTGAACGGCACGGCGGGGAGCAGGGATTGCACCCAAGGCTGTGCGACCGTGTTTTCGACCTTGTCTCGGAACGTGCGCTCAAATGCTGGGAGTTCGTTTACCCGATGGACCTGCTCCATGGCTCGACCCAACAGTTCCGCGGACTTGGTGTAGAAGTCGGCCCACGTCACCGTTTCCGCGTCGCCCACCAGATAGGGTTCGCCGGCGCCGCTGGTCGCGCTGACGCAGCGCTCGATGGCGTGCACGAGGTTGTCGACGTAGATGCTGTTGCAGATTCCGCGACCTTCGTCGTACAGCCAAGCTCGGTCCGTCGCGAATTCCGCGGCGAGATCGGCGATCCACCGGGAGCGCGGCCCGTAGACAACGCCGGGGCGTAGCGCGTATCCCTCGAGCTGGTACTTGCGGCACTCCGAGAAGAACGAAGTTTCCGCCCGCACCTTGGCGTTGTTGTATTCGAGAGAGTGTTTGGTGTGGAGGGGCGTCGCTTCTGTCGTGTCGGGAGCGATTGCCTGGCCGTGAACCGACGCGCTACTCAGATAAACGACGCGCTTGATCCCGGCGACAGCACACGCCGCACAGAGCACTTCGGGCATGCGTTCGATCTGCACAGGGTCGCCGATGGCCGCGTGGACCACCACTTCGCATCCCTGCAGGGCTTGGGCGAGCGACGTCTGATCCAGCGCGTCCCCGAGGCGCCACTCGACCGCGAACCGTGCCGGCAGCGCGAGGCTGGCCGGTTTGCGCACCACAGGAACGACTTGGTGTGTGCCTCCCAGGTGGAAGTGCTCGACCAGCCTGCTGCCGATAAACCCGTTTGCTCCGATAATGGCGACTTTCATGACGCGGCGAGTTGAGTGGCGCGGGTTGCTTCCGTGGGCGTGAACCACGGCTGCGGCAGGAGAGTCCGATTGGCGTAGCAGGTCTCGATGAATCTCAGGCTCCGCATGCCCTCCTCTCCGTCGACGAGCAGCGTTCCTTCACCACGGATCGCGGCTACCACGCTTCTCAACTGGTGGATAAAACTCTGCGGATTGGTCGGCGCGGGCCGGATTTCGGAGTCGGGTGTTGCCGGCGTGAGCGGAGTGACCAGCTGGCTGCGCAGACCTGTCGGAGTGCCGGCGATCTGAATCGTGAGTCCGTTGGCGTCGTTTACCTTCCAAGTGACAACGCCTCGATCGAAGACGAACCGGTATTGATTGGTCGTCGCCCAGTCCCGGCTGAGGCGAACCAGGCCGCGAGCGCCGCCGTGGTAGTTGAGCTCGAGCCGGGAGTTCGTCTCGAGTCCGCCCATCGCGTCATCAGAATACCGATACGTTTCCGGTTCGCCGAGCCACCAGATCAAGAGGTCGAGCACGTGCACTCCGACGTCGAGAAGCACTCCGCCGGGCGTCTGGGTCTTGTTGAAGAAGGATGGACTCGCCGCCGGCCACCGGAAGGGGCCGCCTTCGCTGACAGTGAAGGAGCGGAGCGTCCCCAGTTGGCCCTCGGAGATCAGCGCCTTGAGGTATTGGCTCGATGGGAAAAAACGCTTGTAGAGTCCGACCGCGAGAAGACGGTTCGCTTTTTTAGCCGCAGCGATCATTTCCGCGCACTCGTTGGAGGTCGAAGCCATCGGCTTCTCGCAGAGCACGTGCCAGCCTCGCTCGACACACTCTATGGTCTGTGGCTGGTGAAACCGGGGTGGCGTCGCGATGATCGCCAGCGCGCCTTCGGTCGCCTTGACCTGTGCTAGCGATTCGACTTGGTGCGCGCCGGGGAATGCCTGCGCCAGTGGCGTGCGGGCGGAGGCCGCCGGGTCGACGAGTGCCTGGACCTGCACTTCGTTTCGTTGGGCAAGAACTCGGAGCGTCGGCAGATAAAACTGCTGAGACACGGCTCCGCAACCGACGAGGACGATGGGAAGAGATCGATGGTCAGGCACAGGCGGAAAAGGGCGGATCCGAGGCGCGGGAGTCAACGCGGATTGCTACGGACAAGATCCTGCTCGAATTGAGTCTGGATGACATCAGGGGAGAATTCCCCACGGGCGAGTGCGAGCGTTGAAGCGGAGAACTCCCGCCAGCGTTCAGGCTGAGCCAGGGCGGTTGCCCAGGCTCCGAACTGGATCAATGCACCAGGGGGGAAGAAAAGCGGATAGTGGGTCCTTTGGCTCCAGCGACCGATGGCGCTATCTTCCGGAGCGACGATCGCGCAGGGTATTCCCAGGTGCGAATACTCGACGAACTTGCTCGGATAGCTCGTGGCTACCCACGGCATCTCTTCCGATTTCTCCGCGTAGGAAACGAGCAGGCCGGCGGCGTTTTGAACGAGGTGGTGCAATGCTTCACGGTTGGTCGGAAACTGTTTGATCCAGTCCGCGGGCTCCGCCGCCAAAAAACGTTGGAGTTCGGGTGTATCCCGTGTGAGCAGCGCGAGGCGCGCGCCGGCGGCGTCTAGGGTCCGTGCTAGTTTCGTCAACAACGGGTACTGCGGCGGCCAGACGAAGCCGGCGTAGTAGACTCGGGGCTTCACCGTGTACATCGGTTGAAACGCGGCCGGAGTTTCCCAGCCCTCCGGGATCGGAAACAGCACGCGCCGAAAGGCCGCCGGGACGTTGTAGACCTCCGCGAGCTCGGGCGAGACGAACCAGCACCGGTGCGTCTGCCGGATGATCCACGCGTGCCTCGCGCGGAGCTGCCGCGTTTCCGCCGCATCTCGGGCGAATGCGGCTGCATCGTCGTGCACGAGCAGAGTGAAGGGCGCGCCGGATTGCGCGGCGAAGTGGGCCGCAATCTCGGGAGAGAAGTCCGCGTGGGCTGCAAGGTAGCCGAGAATCGCATCGGGCGGCGTCGGACCGCAGGCCTTCCGGCACTCGCGAGCCAGCAGCCAAGTGCGGATCGTGCGAAGGATCCTGCTGCGGCTTTGCGGCCGATAGGGCGGCCAATAGCGGCCGCGATGCGGAAGGTGCCTCACCACCCAGCCCGCGCGCTCGCAAGCCGTGGTGTCCTGGCCGTGCTCCGCGACGATCGTGATCCTCCATCCATGCTGCGCGAGACGGCGGAGATGCCGCAGCAGAATCACCGGGCTTCCCGTTCCTTCAGCGGGAGTTTGTCCCACGTAGACCAGATGACGTGTGCTCATTTACTGAATACGCGGAACGAGCCCAAGACTCGCCTTGGCGACGTAGCTGAGTGTGCTCCAGGTGCGCCGGTCGGTTGGCGCGAGCCGCAGACTGCGCAGAGCGTACCTCCACGGCGTGCGCTTGGAGGGGAACCGCAGGGAACTGATCGCGAAATCACGCGCCTCGGCTGCCCCAAGCGCAGTTCCAACACCGGTGCCGGCGAATACCGCCGGGTCGAACGGAAGTCCCCTGGCCCGGTGCGCCTGCTCGAGAACCCAGAGCTTCCGCTTGAGCCGACCTTCGTTGCGCGTGAAGTTCACGCTCTGCGGATGGTAGCGGTAGTGAAGAAGCACCTCCGGGACATTGGACAGTTTGCCGATTCGGGCGAGACGCAGGTAAAGGTCGAGATCCTCGACCCACTGGGCCTCGACGCGATACACACCGGCTTTTTCCAGAGCCGAACGGCGCAAGAGAATGACGGGGTGGATCAGAGCCCCGCCGTCGCCGGATAGCAGGGCGCGTTCAATCGCCGCTGGATCGGTCTCGCGGGGATTCCACTTCACGAGCGCTCCCGACGCATCCATGTAGTTGAAGTAGGATCCGACGCAGACGTGGTCGGAATGCTCGCGCAAGAAGGCAACCTGACGCTCGAACCGGTTGGGGGTCACCCAGTCGTCGCTGTCCATCCGGGCGATCAACTCGCCGCGGGCGGCGTCGAGACCGTCATTCAGCGCGCCGACGATTCCGGTGTTGGGGCGACTGATTACGCGGACTCGCGGATCCCGCGAGGCGTAGTCATCGAGGACGGTCTTGGAACGATCTTTCGATCCGTCGTCGACGGCGATCAGTTCGAAATCGCGAAGGCTTTGGGCGAGGATGCTGTCTACTGCTTCGCGCAGGTAGCGCTCGGCGTTGTAGACGGGCATCACCACCGAGATTAGCGGCGAGCTCATCGGTTGTAGGTCATCGGCGAGGCCTACGGATGAAACCCGAGCAGCTTGGCGGTCAAGCTGCGGCTGCGCTTGGCCAGCTGGCGAAGAAGAGCGATTTTCAGGCGAGAGCCGTCGAGGTAAACTTGCCAGTGCACGCGATCGAAGAGGCGATCGGGCGCCGCCGAGATATCCGGCAGGCGGCTGTTGTCATAGGCGTACGTTCGGAGCCCGTGAACGAAGGCGGGCTGCTCAAACGTGTGGGTCGCGTCCGCCATAAAGCCGAGGTTCTCGACCAAGTTGACGCTGGAGACGACCGCATGGCGTCGCTCGTAAAGCATGGTGTACACCCATTGGTAATCCCACGCGTCCACCTTGCGTTCCTGCACGACCCGAAAGGCTCGGGTCAGCTCGTGGAAATAAAGCGGATCGCGAACGTAGTCGCGGATGCCGTCTTTCGTAGATGGGGCGTCCCACCCCTCGAGATTGAAGCGGTAGGCCTTCCAGGCTCGATTCCACGTTGCCCAGCCCCAGGTGATGTGCGTGAGGGCGGGCACCGCGCCGTACTCACCGGGCAGATACTGCCCAATGGGATTGTAGCCGGAAATTCCATGCACCTCGGGAACGTCGCGGTACCGCTCAAGCATGTCGGAGCAGAATCGAAAAAAATCGGGACGCGGAAGGATATCGTCTTCGATCACGATCGCTTCGCCGAGTTTCTCGAGCGCACGTTCCAAACCTGAAGCGATTCGCTTGCCGGAGCCGAGGTTCACCTCGGAATAGTCCTTCGTCACTTCGCAGGGCCAGTCGATCAGGCTCTCAACGACTGCACGTGCCTCCGCACAGCGTTTCGGATCATCCGGCTTTGTTGCTCTCGGCCCATCGGCGACGAGATAGAGCTGGCGTGGTTGTTCGGCGCGAATGGCTGAAAACGTCCGCCGAATGAGTTCGGGTCTATTGAAGAAAATATAGACAATAGGCGACTGAACTGGAGTGCGCATTGCGGCGAGGCTAGATGTCCAAAGGGCTCATGGGTTCCCGGTGGCGAAATGAACGAATCGCATCTTTGATCAGTTCGGATCCTGATGGCGAACCGCGATTTCCGTTACCTTGGGATTCTGGGAGCGCGGGGGAATGCCGGGCGTTTCCGGTGAGTCGTGCATCAGGCCCCACGTTGACGATTGCATCGGGTGAGCGATTCAAGAACTGCGCCGAAGCATTTTTCAGGCGACAGGTTTTCGGAGACACGCGCCTGGGTCCTGGCAGAGAGTTCGTGCCGGAGCGAGGGATCATCGAGGATGCGAAGAACGCTCTGTGCGAATTCCTCCGGCACGATCGTTTCAAGGACAGCATCTCGGAGGAAAGCGAGACCTTGAAGACCGACGGGGGTTGTGACGCAGGCTTTTCCGTGGCTGCAGGCCTCCACGAGCTTGATTTTGACACCCGTTCCCTGGAGAAGCGGGACGACGACCACTTCGGCGTCCCGGTATTCAGAGTTTAAATCCGGCACGCGACCGCGGAATGAGACGCCTGATATTGGAGCAGAGGGAAGCAGCTCGCAGATTCCCCCGCAGATATGGAGGGTCGCATCGGGTCGAGAGGCGTGCACGATCGGCCATACCCGCTCGAGGAACCATTCGATTCCCTGGCGATTGGGGCCATTGATTCCGCCGACGAAAAGGCACCGTCCGCGTACCGCCGGACCCTTGGCAGAAAGCATCGCTGCGGCTTTGGGAGCCACGACGACCGGTTTGTTCGGCAGCATGGCACGGAAGGCGGCGGCGTCATCCTCGCTGATTGCGAGGATCGTATCCGCGCGGTCGAGCAGTGCACGTTCTCCTTCCGCTGTCGCGGGGGACAACTCGTGGTCCACCTTTGCGGCCGAATGCGGCGTGAGATTCAACCGGTGCGAAGCGACATCGTGAGTCAGCACCAGCTTGTTCAGCCCGGATTCCCCCTCCAGGAGGGGCGTCATCCAGCAATAGTTGGCGAGAAGGGCATCGGGTTTGAAGTGATCGCGCTCCTCTCGGAAGTACCGCGCTTCAGCTGCTGTCGGGAGTGCGCTCCACTCGGGCCCTGGTTCGGGTTGGGTGATCTTGTAGACTGTCCTGGGAGTCGTTCCTGCAACGGCGCCGCTGGCCGTGTGATCCACGCCGCGCCAGAGACCGGTGTGTATCAACAGGGCTTTGACGCTGCTCAGGACGCGCGCCTTGTAGGATCCCCACCAAAAAAAGCGAAAGGGTCCCACAGCCAGACTGCCGATGATCTTGAGGCGATACACTCGTGCGATCCGCCGGGGCACCCGCCACCAACCGCGCCGAACGAAGGCTCCTTCGGCGTGGACCCAGGCAACCTCGATCGTGATTCCATTGGCCGCGAGGTAGGAGAGAAGGTCGAAGAGGTACGCGCCGGCGCCGTCGTTTTCCGGCAACGGCGAATGACGTGTGACAACTAGGAGTCTCGGACGCGGCATGGAAGCGGGAGAAGGAATGCCGGCAGAATCAGACTAGACGTGGGGGTGTGCGCCCCCGACGCCGGTTATCCGCTCACGGATACGGAGGGCGGAAGACGGCAGCCTCCGAAGCCGCGATCGCTGATCGTGTCGTGCTTGCTGGTGATGACTTCCCACACTGCGAATCGCGGAAGGATATCGTGGCAATTGGCCCCTGAAACGGCCGCGACACTGAGGCAATACTGCGCCGGGTGCAGCGGCATGTAATCGAGATGGAGGTTCACCAAGTGTCGCCCGCGAGGGAGCGTGAGCGGTGCGGCTTGCGTGTCCGAATCCAGCGTCAACACGCGGTTTCCGTCCATCGTGTCGAAGCCGACGCCGATCATGACGTCCTTGACCGACTCGAAACACTCGAGCGTGACCTCGAGATTGAGGGGGTCGCCGTAGCTGAGCGCAGGCGTGCCTTTGGCATCCACGTGCACGATTTTGCAGGTGCGGCCTCGACCGTGGTCGCGGGGCAAGGAGGACGTATCGATCGCGTGAGCAGATTCGCCCAGCTTGAATTCGCGATTGTAGTGATCGATCGCGGACTCCACGTCGATCGGAGGCGTGGCAAGACCTTTGCTGAGCACGACGCAGCGCTCGCACAGGCGGCGCACCGCCGGCATGTGATGACTGACGAACAAGATGGTGCGGCCGTCGCTGTTGGCGACCTGCTGCATTTTCCCGAGGCATTTCTGCTGGAAAGCTTGATCTCCGACGGCGAGGACCTCGTCGATGATAAGGATCTCCGGCTCCAGATGCGCCGCGACGGCAAAGGCCAGCCGGACATACATGCCGCTCGAATAGCGTTTCACCGGCGTATCGATAAACTGCGAGATCTCGGCAAAATCCACGATCGCATCGAACTTATTGCGAATCTCCGAACGGGTCATTCCCAGGATTGCGCCGTTGAGGAAGACGTTCTCGCGACCGCTGAGTTCAGGATGAAAACCAGTCCCGACTTCAAGGAGGCTGGCGATGCGGCCACGAATCTTGATTTCGCCAGTGGTCGGTTCCGTGATGCGGCTCAGGATCTTGAGGAGTGTGCTTTTGCCCGCGCCGTTGCGACCGATGATGCCGATGACCTGCCCTGGCTCCACATCGAAGCTGACGTCGCGCAGCGCCCAGAAATCGGTGACTTCTCTTTTGGGCGAGGGCATCGGATCCGGCTTTGAGCGGAAACGGTTCACCAGATTCTGCATCTCGTCCCGAAAACTAGTCATGCCGAGCTTCCCCAATCGGTACTTCTTGGAGATGCCTCTTACCTCGATGATCGGTCGTGACATAGCCCACGAGAAAGGGCCAAAACACGGCTGCTGGCGAGACACGAAATGCAACGATGCTGCTTTTGGGGGAAACCCTGCATCAAGTGAAAGGCCGGTCGCTCAAAAAGCGGCCGACCAAGTAGTAGCGGCTGAATCGCGGACTCCGCGATGCGCTCAGCTTCGCGCAACGGCAAGTAGCGACTTAAGCGCGTACTTGACGCCCAAATACCGAGAAAGAGGACGATCGAATTCGGTCGAAGAAGGCGAATAGGCGGGCTCGAACCAAGCGTTGAGCGAGCGGCCGCCGTCTGATTGAAGCCGTCGGATGAAGGCCAGCATTTCGGCCTCATCCCAGATCAGCCTCTTCACGGCAGCCGTAGCGTTTTGTCCGTCGGATTGGTGCGAGAGACAGAGATTCGCCGCGTAGATCGGCGATGTCTGGTAACTCAAATACTGCCGAAGGAATCGACCGTCATTCTGCAGATACCGATAGGCCATCTCTGGGCCGAAGATACCCATGGAGGTGACGAGGGGGAACTGGCGGGCTCGGCGGAGGCGCAGCAGAAAGTCGGTGCCGATCGAGAGTGCGTTGAGGGGCTCCTGGCTGCGGAGTATCGCCTTCGCGGCGTCCAGGTAGAAGTCGATGATCGCTTCGTCGCGACAGAATATGGAAATCGAGTTGTTTACCGTGAGTCGGAATTGGGGCTGCCCCAGCGTTATCCGATCCAGCCAAACTTCGCGGCAGAAGGCGTATCGCGAATCGATCGAAAGGACGAATGACTCGGGAGCGAATACCAAGGCGTCGGCATCCAGCCATACGACGCGATCCCATCCTTCAGCGAGAAGCTGCTGCGCCGCGACGAGCCGCGCGTAATCCGCGAGAATACACTTGTGGACGGAGGCTCGTTCGCGGAGATCGTCCGGGACGAAGTCGAAAAAACGATCGTCGAAGAACCGATACGCGAAACCTTGCCCAGCGGCCCAGAAGCGGACCGATTCCATGCACGCGGCGATCCATGCAGGAACGTCGCGCGTGCGAAACGATTGATAGACCACCGTCTTCACAGCGGGACTCAAGACCCGCCGTGAAGGCTTCGGTTACACCGTGTCGACGAAGGTGCGTGCGGCGCGCTGGAACATCGCCAGTCCCACGACGAAAACGATCACGCTGACGCCGAGTGAAATCCCATAGAAGCCGTAACTGAAGGTGCCGCGGCTCATGGTGCTGTAACGAAATGCTTCAACGAGCATCGTCATCGGGTTGAGGACCGCGGCCCATTCGAACCCGGCCGGCATTTTCTTAATCAGCGACGAGAGCGGATAGATGATGGGCGTCGCATACATCCAGAGCTGAACAAGAAAACCCGAAAGGTGGTGAAAATCCCGATACTTCGCCGTCAGCGCCGACAGCGCCATGCCCACGCCCAGCGCAAGGAGAGCCATGTGAGCGATGAAAAGCGGCATGAGAAACACCAGACTGTTCGGGGCCAGATCGGCAGCGCGTCCGTTGTAATGGTAGACGACGTAGATCGCAACGAACGTCACTAGCTGGATTCCGAGGGTGAAAAGGTGTGAGGCTGCCAGAGCCAAGGGTACGATAAGCCGCGGAAAATAGACTTTCCCAAAAAGGTGGGCGTTTCCGGTAAACGTAGCCGCTGTCGAGCCGAGCACGCTCGAAAAGTAGGTCCACGCCACGAGACCGCACATGTAGAAAAGCGTGGGATCAAGCCCATCGGTCGAAATGCCGACCACTTTGCCGAACACCAGAGTAAAGACGATGGTGGTGATGACCGGGTTGATGACGAACCAGAGAGGCCCGAGCACCGTTTGCTGGTATTTCGAAACGAAGTCGCGGCGCACCAGCAGAATCAGAAGGTCGCGATAATCGCGCAGGCCCTTCCAATCGATATTGAGCCATCCCTGATTTGGGCGAATCGTGATCTCGAATTCTTGTTGCTGTGTGGTCATGAGGAGGTTGTGGGTCGTGACTCTCGGATGGCACGCCGAGGCGTGCTCGACCAACAGAGAGCCAGAAGCATGGACGCGTATAGCGCGTTGGCCGGAATCTGAAGCGGAAAATCGATCAAAGACTGGACCAAGACCGCAACGAGCCCTCCTAGTGCGCCTAGAACAAGCGCCGGAGTATCTGGACGGCCCGTGGGTCTTTTTGCATCGCGGCGCAGGCGTCGGACTCCGGTCCAGAGCCCACCGCCGAGCAGCACGCCCGTCAGAGTGGCTCCCAGAATTCCCCATTCCACAAGCGTTTGAAGAAAGTCTTCGTGGGTGAACTGCAGATACAGGTAGAACGTCCCAACGGCGGGATTCTCCGCGGATTGGCTGACCGCCGCGATCCATCCGCCGGGACCATAGCCGAACAGCGGGCGGTTCAGAACGACGTTGCACGCGAAGACGTAGGCAGCTCCGCGGTCTCCAAGAAAGTAGTGGCTCTGATCCCACGGGATCGCCAAGTCGTCGCGGACCAAATCAGGCCACGCGGTTCGAGGGGGTGGGGTGGGCGCCGGCCGTCCCGTGCTCCCGACGTGCAGCATTCTCCATCGCGATCCCATTTCGCCCAGACGCCCCGATTTGTTGATCGTCCAGAAAGCTCCCGCGACGGCGAGCAAGGACGCGGCCGCCAGACCCGCTGCCATCCGCCCGGACCAACGGATGGAAGTCCAGGGATGATACACGGCGAAAAGGACAATCAGGACCACGCCTGCAATCACAGGCGGAAAGCGGGAAACATGCCCCGCGTGGCCCAGCAGGATGGTTAGCGAGACCAGCGCCCAGGCGACCGCCCGTGCGGGAGGCTGGCCGTCGACCGCGAATCTACGAAACGAATACAGGGCGAGGCTGGCTGCGAGCGGCCAGGTCAAGTTGATGAAGGCTCCGGCGGAGGTGAAATGGTAGAACGGCCCAAAAAACCGGCTGGGCATGTTGTTCAGTGGTTCCTGCCAATAGATTCCTCGCGCTCGAGTCGCGTTTTGAAGCAAGCCGATGAAGACAACCACAGCTCCGCAGGTGACCATCGTGATTGGGATCGCTCGCCGCCAAAACGATCGTCTCATCAGGTCGCTCGCCACAACGAGTCCAAGGGTCAGGCCCGACCACAGCAAGGCGATCGCCCGCGGCGTTCGCAAAATCACACTCTCGGGCCACCGGGCCGCGATTCGCCCGAAATGCTGCTGAGTGAACAGGCTGAGGGGTTCCGTCGAACCGAGCATCAATCTGGCCCAGACATAAACGACGAATGCGGCGGCGGACACCAACAGGAGCCGCGGCACGTCAGGACGCCGTCTTTCGGTCAAGAGCGCGAGTATCCAGAGTCCGGCGACGAGATGCAGGCTCATCCCGAGCCAGTGAAGCGGAGCCGGGCGGGTGCATGCGTAGGCTAACGGCGCGACGAACAGGACGAGCGCCAAAGCTCCTCCGCTCGCATGCGACAGCACCCCGAGCGACGGATGCCTGGAGGAACTGACCGTCACCGATTCGCGGTGCCCTGGCTGCGACTCAGGAACTGACCTTCTCGGATTGGTATGACTTGTAGTAATCCGACTCGTACGAACCGTAGCCGTCGTATCCGTAGTTCCGAACCGACGATGACGGCACGCAGTTGAGCACCACGCCGAGTACGTGGATTCCCGACTCGGCGAATTTGTGCAGCGTTTTCTTGATCAGAGCCTTTCGGACCGTCTTGAAACGGCAGACGTAAACCATCTCCGAGCAGAAGCGGGAGAGCAGCAGCGCATCGGGGAAGACTGCGGACGGCGGAGTGTCGATGACGATG
Organism: Opitutaceae bacterium EW11; assembly: GCA_003054665.1. Lineage (GTDB taxonomy): Bacteria > Verrucomicrobiota > Verrucomicrobiia > Opitutales > Opitutaceae > EW11. The sequence goes on from QAYY01000011.1 coordinate 71,216, forward strand.
ATGTCGTAGTGCTTGGACAGCTTGTTGAAGAGATCGCAGCTTGCGATCTGGTCGATGACCTCGGTCGGATTCTTGATCGCATCGCCGGCCGGGAGCAGATCGAACGCGGGCCCGATGTTCATGATGCCCATCTTGTGGGCATCGATCTGCACGTCGGGACGATGGGCGTTCTCTCGCAGCCAGGGAAGGAGGCCAACGCCAGCCGTTGCGCCGAAGTAGCGCCGAAGCGTGGGGCGCCGAAAATCGCAGTCGACCAGAAGCGTGCGGCGTCCGTGGGCGGCAAAAACCGCAGCAAGATTGCTCGCCGTGAGGCTCTTGCCTTCGCTCGGAACGCTGCTGGTGACGAGCAGACGTTTCGGGAACGGCACGACCGAGCGGATCTCGATTTCGCTGAAGACGCCGCGATATGCCTCGGAGAGGGAATCGTCTTTACCCAGGCGGAAGACATTCGGGCGCTCCGTCTCGCTCAGCTTCTTCATGGTCTTGATCCCGCCCAAGAGGACCTGCTCGAGGCCCGCTTCGACATCCGAGGGCGACTTCACCCGCGTATCCAGAAGGCCAAGACCAAGGGGAATTCCGAACAAGAGGAAAAGGCCGAGCGCGGAAGCCTGGAGGGCGGTGTCCTTGGGTGTGCCGTTCGCAGGGACGCTCGGTACGTTGGCGCGGTCCAAGATTCGGATGTTCACGTTCTCGAGCCGGCTGACGATCGTGGCTTCTTGAAGCCGGCCTTCGATGCTGTTGAGCGCTTGATTCTTCCGGTTGTAGTCGTCTTCCAGGAACTTGTAGCGGTCGGTGGCGCGATCGAGTTCCTGGAGTCGCTTCTCAGCATCCGCGAAATCCTGCCGGAGTCTCTTCTCGTGCTGACCTGCGACTTCGTACCGGCTGCGAAGCTCTGCAATTGCCAGCTCGATGTTCGCCTGGAGCCGTTTCTCCGTATTTTCGGTCGCCAGCGCGTTCTCCTTCATCTTCGGGAACTCGTCTAGGTATGTCTCGCTGAGCATCCGGCGCTCGGCTTTGAGATTTTCAAGTTCCCCGCGCAACGCCCCAACCCCGCCGAAGCTGGCGATCTGAGGAATCTCCATCAGGTCGCGGTTGTTCTTCTGGTACGTCTCTATGGTCTCGAGAATCGTGCGGAGATTCGTCTGTTCGAGCTCGATTCCGACCAGCGACTGTCCGAGTTGGACTACCTTTTGGGCGATGACGCCTTTGTTCTCACCCACGGATGCCATGTTGTGACGTTCACGAAATTCCTGGAGTTCGCGGGTTGCCGCCTCCAGCTGTGAGCGTGTTTCTTCGGCCTGATTCCGCAGCCAGAGAATGGCTGAAGTCGTGCCCGACATCGCCTCATCGAGCATGAAATCAATGTATTTTCGGGCAAACCGGTTGGCGATCAACGCGGCGGCTTCTGGATCACGGTGATAAGCGCCGATCCGGACGATCGTGGTGGCTTTGTCGTCCCGAATCTGAATCGCCGAGCGAACGATGTTTCGGACACTTGGAACTGGAGCGTTCGCGTTCTGCGGATCTCTGTAAGGGTTCTGGATCATCTCGATCTCTTTGGGCGAGAACGACTGCTGGACGTAGTCCAGGAACGTTTCGCTCCGCAGACGGGCGAGATGGGTGTGGAGATCGAGAGACGACGAAGTCGTGGTGTCCACGACTTCGGTGATGTTCAGCACCTTCTTCTCTTTCGGTTCGAAGAGGAGCTGCACCTCTGTCCAGTAGACCGGGTCCTGTTTCGGCTGGGCGAGCACGAACGCCACCGCCCCCAAGGCGCCGGCGATCAAACCGATCCACCAGCGCTCCAAGAACATGTTGAGAAGGCTGCGCGGAGAGAAATTGAAGCCCTTGGTGGGTGATTGTGCCTCGTTGCGCTTCGAGGGTGTGGTCTTGGATGCTTTAGCCATAACGCCTGGATGAGGTGGGTTTTAGTTAGTTACCACAGCCGCTCGGGGACAAAGATGCGGTCACCAGGGTAAATAAGAAAGCTTCGGGGACTATTCCGATCGCCACGTCGTGGATTAAGCATCGATTCAACATCGACCGTGATGACCTTCTCCTCACCGGAGTCTAGAGTACGAGTGACTTTTACCTCGTCGGATTTCGCGGTCGGGCGAAAGCCGCCCATTCCAAGGATCACGTCGACGATCTCGACGCTCGAGGACTCCTTAGGCATGCGGTACTTTCCCGTGGATCCTACAGCACCGGCAACCGATACTTCCCGCGAGGCATAGTCCCGAACCGAAATGGTCACCATCGGCTTCCGAAGGAGTTTCTTTTCGACCAGCAACTTTTCCAGATAGGTCTCTGCTTCGCGTACGGTCCGATCTGCGATTTGGATGTCGCCGGCATAAGGTATCCGGATGATGCCGCGATTATCGATCCGCTGGGCAGTTGAGAGTGCTCCCTCGTTGAAAATATTCACGGCGATCTCGTCGCCACGAGAAAGACGGTAAGCCGGATCGGTGATCGGCTCATTTGCCCCGATCACCGTATCTTGGCTCGTTGAGGTGGATGAGTTTCCAGCCGATCCACTTCTGCCTTTCTGGGGTTCGTTGCCGGCGCCATAGGCGCACGCGCCGAGCAAGCAGCAAACCAAAATGCCGCTGGCAGTGTGGCGAGACAAGCTGCTGTGTTTCATAGATTTGCTGTGAACCCCTGCTGGACCCATGGATCGTGAATTCGGTTAGAATACGTTCGTCACAAAAACGCTGATCACGTGACGCGAAAAGTCCTGAGCGTGTAACCGGTTGATTGGAAGGTAGATTGGGTTGCCGCGACCATTGTTGTCTTCGTAGGAATACGAAGCTCCGGCGCTCCAATACTTCGTGATCGCGTATCGACCATCGAGGCTGGCGTTGAACGTGTCATCCTTACGATCAATCCCGCGATAGTTGCGCCAGATATACCCGACGCGCCCATTCAGAGTCGTGAAGTTGCCCACGCTTTGTGCCACGGCGAAACTCACACGGGTGTTCTCCACAGACAGGTCGTTCGGGCTCAGATCCACCGAACGGCTGGCATTAAGCGTTAGTTTTGTGCGTTCGCGTGCCTGCCAGGAGACGTTCATATCGCCCGTCAACGTCTTCTGGCCAAGGTCGTTGATGCCGGGATTCCTCGCTTCCTGGTACGTTAACGAAGCAGAGCTTTCGACCTTGGGGAAACGGGACGGCGGGAGAAATGGACCACGCAGGCCGAGGGAGAAGAAGCTACCTTTCTGTTTCGTCTGCCCATCAATGCTTTCCTGCGCTGACCGATTGAGGATGCGGTAGCCGTAGGTCGCCTCGCCCACGAGCTTTCCGACAATGGGACGAGAGAGGGTCGCCGACAGGGAGTTGGCCTCTTGGTCCAGCTTCGCTGCCAGCGTATTCACGCCGGAGCTGGTGGTGCGGTCATAGCCGTGCGTTAGCCGGAGCGAGGTTTCACCCAGAAAGTCGCGGTACTGGAAAGAGAACTGATTCCCGTAGAGCTCCTGGTCGCTGTAGAGCTTTCGATTGCTTCGGTTGTAGTTGAAGCTCTCGATCAGTGACGTCTTCAGCCCGAGTTCATAGGAGAGGCTAAGGGCCCCGCCAAAACTCTTTGTCGGGATGCGGTCCATCACATCGTAATCGATGACAGTGGATTCGTTGTAAGAAAGATTTACGCTTCCGGAGAGGCGAGACCCCTCGACGACCGGCAGGCTCGAGCGAAGACCCGCGTTGAAGTTCTCGGTATCGTACTCCGTGTTCCGATCGTAACGGAATATCGAAACGCCACCGAAAGCCTCCAGTTCGGCCAACCCTGCTTTGCGGGTGTAGCGGAGTTCCGGATTTAACGTGAGATAATAGTCGTCCTTGCTGGATAGGTTGCGCGTCCCAATAAAGTAGGAGTCGTAGGTACCCGTTGCTTGGGTTTCCAGCGTGACCGCACCGCGCGCCACTTCCGCGAAACCAAAGCAATCGACGGTCGAAGCCATCGCGAGGGCTGCCACGAAAGCCGACGAGTAGACGAAGCGTAGGGGAGTGTTCATGGCAGGTGAGTGATGGGCTGCTATTTTCCGGCGGTTTACGATAAGCGCAGATTGCGATTCAATTTCAGTTGCTAATGCCATGGTGAAGAGGAGACGACGATTATTTTCCTAACCTACTTAACCCGCTTTAATCCAGCAGCTGTGAGCATCTTACCGAGCCACGACTGAGAGAGCGAAGCGGCGTCCGACAACGTCTCAACCAAAGCGTTGCAGGCTATTCTGCCCGGTTCTGCATGCTGCCCGAGGTGTGACGGATACCATGCTCCACATCCCAATCGCAGGCCGCGTATTACGTTCGCCTGCCAAGCTGCCGATGATGCAGGATGCGATGATATCGACTGCAACTGACTTACGAGTCCTTTGTTCTTATTGTTTTAGCGATGGAGTCGGCCAGCGCTGCCTCTTCGGGGAGTGCGCTCGAAGTGTCGAATTCGCCAAGTAAGGTCTGTGCCTCCTTTAGTTGGTTCTGTTGAGCGGCCAGCGCTGCCTTGACGAGGCTCAGCTGGAGCGGACCGCGTTCCTTGCCACCTGACAGCTTGTCGACGAGTTGGACGGCATCGCCGGTGCGGGACTGCTTGTAGAGAGAGAATGCATACACCTTCGTCCGAAACGCATCCGACGGGGCGGCATCATAGGCTTCCTTGGCCAGCACGTACGCGCGTGAGACGTTGGTGTTGGTGAGCAAGCTGAAGTAAGCGAAACGCGCCTTGGCATCGTCGTCGTTTGGACCGGCGTCCACCCGTAGTTGGTACACGCGCGCCAGGTCCGCCGTCTGGTTGTTCTTCGTGTAATGCTCGATCAACTCGGCGAACGCCTTGGTGTCGCCAGGGTCGCGCTGATAGATCCTGCTCAGAAGCTCGATATACTCCTGGTTCCATCCCCAACGGTGAGCCAGCTCGGCCAGGGCGCTGAAGTTGGCCGCGCGAGTCCCGGCGGAGGCGACAGCGATCCTCCACGTGTTGTCGGCTTCACTGGGACGTCCTTGTTGACGCTGGGCGTAGGCGAGGATCGCCTGCCTCAGGAAATCGCGATTCGCCCAGTTCCCTGTCTGAACCGACGCCTGGAGGTTTTTGTAGTCGTCGGACGCGTACAGGGATTCAGCTAGCTCCATTTCCACCGTCGGTTTCTCGGCGAGAGCCGGAGGTAGGATGCGCAGCCAGCTCTTGCGATCGGGGGAGGCGGAATTGGCGGAAGTCAAAGCCGCCAGTCGGGCCGCGCTTCCTTGTTCGCGGCGCGCTTTCTCGACGGACGCCATCGCGTCGGTCAGCAGGCGTCGTTCTTCGGGCAGGAAACCGTCGACCTTGAGAGGCATTGCCATGCTGGCGCCTTCGTCAAAGCGCCCGGTGGCAATGAGAATAATCGATTGGAGCATGATGCGCTCGGGTACGGTGAGCGCAGCCACTCCCATCCCTTGCATGATATCCAGCGCCTCTTGGTATTTGCCTTGGCGGTACAAAGACAGCGCCTCCGTCGTGGCGTAGAACGCATTCTTGGGATTGGACTGGTACGCCTCATGGGCAGAGCGGTAAGCCCGGTCGGTGTTGATGCCGAGGAGCATGCTCGTGTAGGCATAGTTGTTCTTGGAGTCCGTATCGTTGGGGTCGGCTTCCACGATGCGGGCAAAAATGCGGTTCAGCCCAGCCGTGTTGCCTCGGCTGCGTTCCCAAACGATAAGCTGGTTGCGTATGCTGTGGTTGTTCGGCTCGAGCATGAACCTTTTCCACAGAAGATCGAAGCGTTGCTCCTGCCAGTTCCAGCTCGTGACCTGGGCCAAGAGGGTTTGAAGCCGGCGCAGGTTGTTGCCGACCTCAATTACCGCCAGCTTCCAGGCTTCGTTGAATTCACGGTCGCGTCCGGCGACACGGTAGCAGTAGGCGAGGAGAGCGTATCGGGCGTATTCGTTCTCGGTCCATTTTGCCGCTCGGAGGTAATCTTCCAGCGCCTGCCAATCTTTCTGGATCAGCAGCGAATAGGCATAGGTGACCTGCACCCCCTCGGACTCCTTGGTCTTCTTGTCGAGCGTATCGATCCACTTCCGGGTATCGGCCGCCATGTCATTCCCAATCAGATAGTTCGTCAGGATGATCACCTTCTGCGGGTCAGTCGCGAAGCGCTGCTCGAGCTGAGCGAGATAGACCTTGAAGCGGCTCGGCGCGAAGCGGCGGTATGCCTCGGCGACCAGCACATCGTTGGTGGCGACGTCGTCTGCCGATCCCGCCAACTGATCGGCCAGGTCCAGCGACTCGCTGCTGTTCTGGGCCTGCAGTGAGTCGGAGAGCAGAAGCGCCAAGGCACGGGATCGAAGTGCGGGATCCGTGGCCAGATTGCGAATTTCGGCGCGGATGGAGGGCTTGTTCTCCGCCACACCTTCCAGGAGCCGCAGCTGGGCTAGTTCAAACCGAGCATTGTTGTTGCTCGGCTGAAGACTGACCAAGCTCATCAGGTAATATTTGGCCTTCGTGGCGTTGCCGGTGCGTCGCGCCACTTGGGCCGCCAGCTCGAGAAACTCAGGAGACTTGCCTCCTTCCGCGCCGACCTTGTCGATCACTGCCTCCGCTTCGCGGAAGGCGCGGTACTTCACCGCGAGCTGGATGAACTTCAGACGATTCTCGAACGTGGGCTGAACGTTAGCGAGATGCTGTTGGTAGAAGATGACATCGGACGTGCCCTGCTTTTCGGAGATCTCCACCGCGAGGCGCCAAGCCTCGACGTTCATCTGGTTGTACTGAAGTGTCTTTCTGACGGCGAGAATGGCATTGGGGTAGTCACCCTTCTGGAAGTACTCGCGTGCGACGTTGTTTGCCCGGCGCTCGCGCCAGGATTTGAACATCGGCTTTCCTATCCAAACCGCGCCCGCGAAACCGCCAGCTAGGACAACGACAAGTGCCGCGAGGATGACAACAATGCGTAGGTTACGATTACGAGGAAGGAGCTTGGGCATTGGATTAGCGGGCCGCGACTGGCTTCTGGGATGTGTGGACGATCTGTTTCAGCACGTTCTGCAGGGTCGTTTCTGCTTCTTCGAGAGAGGTTGAATTCAGAATCGAAATACCGAGCACCCGTTGGCCGAGGTTCCGGTGGCCGCGCTTGACCGACTCGATCCGCTCGGAGCCTTCGACCTGCCGATACGAAATCTTCTCTCCGTCCGGGGCAGGTCGGTCTTCCAGGATTGCGTGGAATACGTACACAGGTTGGGTGCCTGATTCGAACAGGAAGGCGGTAAACGGGATTTCGATATCGCCTGTCTTACAGAGGTAGCGGCCGAACTCGGACTTATACTGCAGCCCGGTCGCAGGCAAGCAAACGGTCGGGTAGTGCGCACCAGAGAGGAACTTGGACACCCGGCCGGGCAGCCAGCGAATGTAGTACATTTGGAAGCCGTAGCCGTCTGGAGTAACCCAGGACGCCGTCTCGGCCTCGTTGTACTTGAGAATCGCGCGGGTTCGGTCCGGGAACTCTCCTCGTTTGAAGCTCTTGGCGGTGGTTGGCCAGGCAATCGCCCATTCGCGCGGCGGCCCGAGTTTCTCCTCATGGTACCGGTACCAGGCTTCGTTTGTGACTTCAGCCGCGACCAGCGCACAGAAACCGAATGCGACGAACGCTGCCGGAAAAGGGGCTGGCGCGGCGGGGATAGCGGGCGCGTTCGGGTCCGGCAGCTTCCGCGGGCCGAGAACGCTAGCATGGAGCTTTTCGAAGCCCAGCGCCAGGACCCACAAGCTGACAAGGCAGAGCACCATCACGGCGGTGCCGATAGGATCGTGCCATTTCTCCAAAGTGTGATTCCCGTATGCGCCGCTCAAATACGTCAGCGTCATCGTGCGCCCGATATTGAGGGCGAAGGCCACGACGAAGGAGGAAGCCATGAGGAAAATCCGCAGAACGAAATTAAGGCGGTAGAACTCGCCCAAGAAGAGCGACATCATGAACGATGTCTGGAGAGAACGGATACCGCTGCAGGCCTCTTCGACGTTCACCCAGCTCGCTCCGATCTGGATGAGGTTACCATGCGCCATGGCTGGGGTGCCCAGCATCGTCAGGGCCTCGGCGCTGAACTGGGTATTCCAGCGCGTGAGCGTCTGCACGAGATTCTCCTCCATCCACACGGGCCAGGGAAGGGCGGTGAAAACGAAGAAGATGGGGAACCAGAAATGCCAGAGATAGCGAAAGCGCCCCATCGCGAACAGCGCCATCGCCGAGAACGCCGCGACGAGGACCGTCAGGTCGAAATTCACCCGCACCCAGTCAGGGTTCGCCTCGTTGACGATTCGGAGAGGCGTATAGAGCAGAAGCGCTACGGCGGGAATGACCAGCCAGATAGGATGCGGCCGATCCGCCGCCGGGGCAGGCCGATCGCGCCACCGTTCCGAGAATAAATACAAGGCGAGGAACGGGACGGCCCATCCGTACGAATAAAGCGTGTTAACGATCCATTCCGTGTGAAGACGGTTGAAGAGCAGCAGCCAGAAGAAGCCGATCAGCGCGATGTTGAGGACCAGTATTGGGCGGAGAGAAGGGAGCTTCATCCGAGAGAGGGCGTGCGTAGCTTCAAAGGCCCGCTTTGTTCCCAGCGGTCACGGGACGGACCGAGCGACGACGATCGATTGGGACCAATGCTGCATCGGGAGTCGGCGCTGGAGCGTGGGGCATGGTCAGAAGGCCTTTGGTTGAAATCGCTGCCGCAGCTGTATTTCAACAACAAACCCCATAGGGGGAACCCTGGTGTGAAGATACGGAATACAGCTGCGCGTTCAGATTCGTCTTCCACCTGAACCCCGCAGGCGGACGGCTGCTGAGGCCCAACACGTTCCTGCTCCACGGGGTGCACGCTCAAGAATCAGACTCTGCGAACGCTGGGGCGTTTTGCGAACGGAGCCCTCGCGCGGCCGCCGTGGTGAGCACGAGCGTTTTCACTCTGGCAATATCCAAGAACGGCTTTACGAAGGCGACCGAGTGAAAATCACCGTCTGGGGCATCAATTACGATCCGGAGCCGACTGGAATCGGGCCATTCAACACGGACCTTTGTGCCTACTTCGCCGAACGTGGTCACGACGTCAGAATGATCACGACCTTTCCCTACTATCCCTGGTGGAAGAAGCCGCCGGAAGCTCGAGGGAAACTATACAAGACGGTGGCGATGAAAGGCGTCACGGTGCTTCGTTGCTGGCACTACGTACCGGCCAAGCCGTCCACGCTAAAGCGTCTGCTCCATGAGATGAGCTTTGTCGTGACGTCAGCGCTCAAAGCGCTGTTTCTGCCGCGGCCCGACGTTTTTATTGTCGTCAGTCCGCCACTTTTCCTCGGACCGGCGGCTTTCGCCGTGAGCCGGATTCTGCGACGACCGTTTGTGGTCCACGTCCAAGATCTCCAGCCAGATGCCGCACTGGGTTTGGGCATGATCAAACCGGGCCCGGCGGTGCGGGCGCTCTATCTGCTGGAGAAGTGGAATTACCGGTGGGCTGCACTCGTCTCGGGCATCTCCCAGGGAATGCTGGACGCGTTCGCACGAAAGGATGTCGCGGCGGAAAAGATCTGCATGTTCCCCAACTGGGTCCCAGACGCCAAAACGACCGGCGGGCCCGTGCAGCCGGCCGTTTCTGCCGCTTCCTTCCGAGCAGCGAACCAGCTCTCTCTCCAGACGCCTTTGATCGCCTATTCTGGAAACGTGGGAATGAAGCAGGGACTTGAGGTGGTGGTGGAAGCAGCGGCAAAGGCGAAGTTGGAGACGACGGTCCGCGGCGGATCCGATCTTCGAGCCATTCATTGGGCGATCTGCGGCGAGGGCGCCGCAAAACCTGCGCTGCAGGAAGCGATTCTGCGCACCGGAGCGGAGTCGGTCCGTCTGTATCCGCTACAACCGGACGATCTCTATCAGGCCCTCTTGCGCGAAGCGGACATTTCGTTGATCACCCAGCAACGGGGCACGGGGCAGTTCTTTTTTCCGAGCAAGCTCCTGTCGATCCTGCAATACGGCCGTCCTGTGCTCGCGGTGGCGGACGAAAGCAGCGAACTCGCGCGCGCCGTTCACCAGGGCGACTTCGGCTTGGTGGTGGAGCCAGGAGACGCCTCGGCGCTGCTCGCGGCGGCGGAAAAGATGCTCGCGGCAGACGATCTCCAGCGTGCCGCCTGGGCTCGGAACGGCCGGGCCTGGGTTGACCAGTTTCGTCGAACTCCCGTCCTATCGGCGTTCGAAGCCCGGCTCGAGACGCTGCGGAAAAGGTAAACGTCTCCTGGCTCGAAAAACAGCTGGCCCGCGGACTTTCGTCGCGCGGGCCAACCGGTCTATACAGAGCCGCGCCTGGGGGCGCCCTCTGGATTCGTCACTCGACCAGATACACCTCCGCAAGGGCGACACCGGTGGTGTTTCCAACACCGGATACTTGAGCCGTGTAGCTGCCGGGCTGAAGCGTCGCGATAATGACTGCATCCTTTGAATTGGAGGCGAGTGCGAAGGCATTGACCTTGTTCATCGTCGACAGAATTTCGCCGGCGTTGGGCGCGGAACCCCAATTGTCGTTGCTTTGGATGACGGTTTGCCCGCTGAAGAGCTCGAGCTTGGGGTCGGCGAGAACGCCAGAGACATTGTAAGGCGCGTTCCCCAGCGTCGGGCCGATGCCGCGGATGAGGACCGTCCTCGGTGTCTGGCCACCAATGACGAAGCCGACGATGAGGATGTTCGCTCCTGTGCCTACGTCCGCACGGGCGGAAAGATTTGTCAGACGCGGACTGTCGGTCGTGTAGACTTCCGTCGCGTCGTAGAACTCCGCGAGAGCGACGCCGGACCCGGAACTGGTGTTGACGTGCGCCGTGTAGGCACCGGGGGCAAGGGACGTGCTGATTGCGGCGTCTTTGCTCGTCGGGCTGACGAAGTCGAACGCCCCAGCTCGAGCCATCGCCGGACCAACCAATGGATCGGAACCCCAGTTGTCGTTCGAGCCAATGACGACTCCGCCGCCATTAAACAACGTGAGGGCGGGATCGGACAATGCGCCGGGAACGTTGTAGGGGGTCGCTGAGAGAGTCGGACCGACGCCTCGGATTATGATCGGCTTCTGGTCGCTGCTGCCGCTGATTATCAGACCAACGATCAGCGTCTTGCTGTCGGACCCCGCCACCGCGCGGGCTGACAGATTCACGAGCCGACCGATATCGCTTGCCGTGGCGACACTCACCGTGGCCACAGAACTGGTGACGGAGCCCAGCGCGTTGGTCACCACGACGGTGTAGTTGCCCGCGCTGGCGTTCGTAGCGTTCGTGATCGTGTAGGTCGGCTGCGTAGCGCCGGCAATCGCGACGCCGTTGAGATACCATTGGAAGGCGAGTGGACTCTGGCCGTTGGTGTTGACGGTCAACGTCACGCTTCCTCCGATCGCGACGGAGCGCGATACGGGTTGCGTGACGATCGTGGGCGCGGTCTTGACCGCAACCCGGCCGGTGCGCGAGGCGTTCTGCCTGAACTGCGGCCAAGGCGAATTGGCCAGCGCACTTGCCGGCACTGCGTAGAGGAAGCGATCACCGCTGCCGAACAGGGCGGCGTCCCCACCGAGAAGTACCGACGAGCGGATCTGGCCGCCGGTGAGCCGATTCGAAACCTTCAGCCCGGCGCTGCTGATCGTGTACAGCCGGCCGTCGGAAGAGCCGATATAGACCAAACCCCCGACGTCCACCGCCGGGGAAGAGGCGCGAATCTCATTCTCGGTGGCGAAGGTCCATTTCTGGATCCCGGCCGACGTCAGCGCGTACATCTTTTTGTCGTAGCAGCCAAAGTAGACGGTCCCGTCTGTTGCCAAAGCTGCCGAAGAACTGATCGATCCTCCAGCGGTGAAGGCCCAACGCTGACCGCCCGTCGGCTCAACGCAGAAGAATTTGCCGCCGAGGGAGCCGATATACACCGCGCCGTCGCTGCCGATCGCGGGTGACGCGTACACCTGGCCGCCGGTGTTGAACCTCCAGCGGATCGATCCGTCAGTCGGCGAGATCGCGTACAGGTAGTTGTCGTCGGATCCAATGTAGATCGTGCCGTCGGCCGCGATGGACGGCGAAGAATAGCTCACGCCGGGCACGGAGGCCTGCCAGCGTTCGGTGCCGTCGGCCAGGTAGGCGTGGAGTTTCCCGTCGCCGGAGTGCTGATACACGGTTCCGTCCGCAGCAATCGCGGGCGAGGATCCGTCATCGCCGGTCAGTGACTTTTCCCACTTCAGCGTGCCGGTCTTGCTGAACGCAAAGAGACCTGCGCTCGTGGAAGCGTACGTCGTTCCGTCGCTTCCCACCGCGGGCGTGTTGACGTCGGCGTTGCCCTTCACCGGCAGCTGCCAGCTCTCAGCGGTCGTGTTGCTCAGGTGGATCAGGTAGCCGCTGTTGTCCATGGCGATGATCGCATTGTCCGGCGGAAACAGAGGGGAGGAGTTCACCGCGTCGGGCATCCGCCAGGCGAAGATCGCGTCCATCAACTGAAGGGAAAACTGCCCGGCGCTTCCGTCGAAGCTGTCGATGGCGATGCTGTAGGTGCTGCCTTCGACGGCATCGAACGACACAGAGTAGAGGTACGTATCTAGCACCTTGAGCGTGTCGACGGTGCTGCCCGTGTAGACGGCGATAATCGGCGAAAAACTGTCCGTCTGCACGGTGACGCTGAACGAGCCGGTCTTCGTGGCAGTCCAGCGGTACCAAACCGTCTGTCCGCTGCCCGTGTAGGTGCTGTATTTCAGCGTCGGCTCCCCGTTCTCCTTGCTGGCCTGAACGATGGATCCGGTCGCAGTCGCGTTCATGCCCACGAGCGACGTCGCTTGCGCGAAGTCGTCGTTTCCGGGAACGATGCCGAGGCTGAGAACGATGGCTCCGGTGGCGCCGCTCTTTCCGTCGACGCAGAAATGATAGGTCGATCCGGCGCGCGCGGCGAACGATACGTGGCTGGTCGTGCGGTTGACGGCATCGTCGTTCGAAGCAACCGCGGTCAGGGCGCCGGCCGAACCGGTGTAGACGCCGAGCACGGTGTCGAAGCTGCTTCCGGCCGTATCCAGAATGACGACACCTCCCGTCGGAGCCGTCCAGCTCCACCAAACCGTGGCACTTGCCGGCTGCGATCCGACGGCCGGTTCTCCAGCTTCAGCGGTGGCGCCCACGTTGCTGGAGCGGAGGGTCAGGCCCGAACCGCTAAGCACGGCTCGCTTGGCGAAGTCGTCGTTGAACGGGCGGTTTGTGGTCGATGTGAGGGCCTTCGCCAGATTGAGGCGCCCGCCGGTTTGAACCAGGCCGGACAGATTGGACAGAGAGTCGACCGAGCCGAGCAGGCGATTGATCGACTGCCGATAGGTGTCCTGCGGAAACTGAGCCCTCAACAGCGCCACCGAGCCGGCGACGATCGGGGAGGAGAAGGAGGTCCCGGATACTGTGCGGTATTCCGTGTCGCTGTGATTGCTGGCGGTGAGGATGTCGGTTCCAGGCGCCGCCAGTTCGACGATGTTTCCGTAGCTGCTCGAGACGGACAACTGGTCGTTGCGGTCGGTGTTGGCCACGGCGACGAGGTTGTCGAGGAGGTAGTCGGCGGGATACTCCTTCACGAGTTCCGCGCTGACGCCGTCGTTTCCGGCGGAGGCGACAACCACCACGCCGGCATCTCGGGCGCGTTTGAGGGCGTCGTACTCTGCGGTCGAATTGCTGGAGCTGCCGTAGCTGATGTTGATCACCTTGGCACCCTTGCTCACGGCATAGTCGATGCACTCGACGACCTTGGCCGTATCCGCTCCGCCCGTGGCTGCGTCGTCGACCTTGAGCGCCATGACCTTGGCCTGCCACGCCACGCCTGCGATGCCTTTGCCGTTGTTGCCAGCGGCGGCGACGAGACTCGCGACCGAGGTGCCGTGGCCCTGGTCGTCGTCGGGATTCCCGCCCTGAGAGGAGCTCTTCCCGGCTACGGCATTGATGCCGTGAACGTCGTCGATGTAGCCGTCGCCGTCGTCGTCGATCCCGTTCCCCGGGATTTCGCCCGCGTTGGTCCACAGGTTGGCGGCGAGATCCTCATGGGTCAGGCGAACTCCCGTGTCGATCACCGCAATGATCACGTCTCCTGCGGCCGTGCGGGTGTCCCACCCTGCGACGGCGCCGATGTCGGCGCCCGATTTGCCGCTGTCCTGCCCCGTGTTCCGCATATACCACTGCTCCGCAAAGCGAGGGTCGTTCGGGGCGGCATGGCGATGGAGCACGTAGTTGGGCTCAACGTATTCGTACAGCCCCGACGCCTTGAGCTTCTCCATCTCCCGCATCGCGTCGGAACCCGAGGGAAGATCGAGAACGCGGAGATTTCCCAGACGCGGGAAATCCCTCCGGAGTTGAACGCCTTCCACGCTCTCGCGCGCGGCGATCTGGGACGCCGTCACTCCGGCGCGGGGCTTTGCGATCAGCGTCTGGTCGCGGAAGCCCTGAGTCATCTCATGGGCGGTGATGGGGGTGTCGCGTCTTTCGCTGGCTGGACGCGCGTCGGCGAAGAGGCTGCCGACGGCGAGAGTTGTGAACGCGAGAATAGCAGGAACTCGAGAGATCACGTTGGGAATGGGATTGAAGCTGTGCCTGGGTTCCCTCCGCGGAAAGCAGGGGCGCGGCTCAGACCGCGTTCCCGCTATCAAACGTTTCTCAACGCGAACGGCGCAGGGGAACTGCGCCTCCCGTGAAGTTGCCCACACATTTGCGCCAACGCTCGCAAAACGGCCGGTTCACGCAAGTGGGAAATAGTATCCACTCGCCACCGGACCGGCACCGTTGGCCCTCATTGAGAGGAGGCAAGCCAGGCTGCCAGCTCAGTCTCGTTTTCCACGTGCTGCCCAAGTTGATACTCTTTTGACAGAAGGCCGGCATAGGCCGGGTCAGCGAAACGGCGGCAGTGGAGGAGGACCCGGGCATGTTGACCGGGAGCGCGCACGAGCCGTCCGAGAGCTTGATTCACCTTCTGAATACCTGGAACTTGGTACACTCTTCGGAAAGCCACCTCGCGGCCGAGATCGGATAGCGCCGCGAGTCGGGCGCGCTGCACCGCATTCACTTCGGGTAAGGCCGGACCGACAATCATCGCGGAACTCACGCGACCGCCGAGGACATCGATGCCTTCGGCGAAGCTGCTTCCCAGCACCAGAAAGAGCGCATCGGACAGAACCAGAGATTCCTCGACCCAGGCATGCTGGGCGGCCAGATCGGGCAGACGCGGTTGGAGCGAGACGCGGAGCACGGATCCGGAGTCCGAAAGCGTGCGCTGGATCGCTTCCGCGTAGGAATAGCTCGGGAAGAAAACCGCCACGGCGCGTGTCGTACCTGACGCGGGAGCAGCTGCGCACAGGGTTTCGATGGTGGATGCGGTGAGTCCGTAAAACCGGCTTCGTTGCTGGTAAGTCGTGTCGACGCGGAGATCCACCGCTACATCGTACGCGCCGTCGCGCCACGGAGTCTCGGCGCGGATGATCGTCGGCCTGTCGATCTCACGCGCCTCCTCGACCTGCAGCAAGTCCGCGCCGGTTGACAGATGGCGGAAGAGCTTTCGGGAGTCGCGTTTGGTGAGCGCGCCGAGCCTTTCGTTTCTTTCCATCGCCGCCGGGCGTCGCTCCGGAGGCTCCAGGCCGCAGGAGGCGGCGAATACGTCGGTGGGCCCGAATGTGGCGCTGGTGAGGAGCGCTGCGCCGAAACTGCGAAGTGCCGGCCCGATCACGGCTCCGGCATCGAGGCACGTCACGGACAGTTCGGCGGCGCGCGGCACCCACCACAACCTCGGCAGATCCGTTTCCAACTCGGTCAGAAACGCCGGAATCTGCCAGAGCATTTCCGAGATCCGCGAGCCGAGCTCAGCATGATCCAGGGGGACCGCGGCGCTGTGCTTGGCGATTGTTTCGAGCAGATGACGGGCGTCATCTTCGTCGTCAGGGGAGAGAGAGTCGGCCGGACGCAGGTGATGGAGAAAGTGCGTCCAGTGGTCCCACGCGGTGAGAAGCGGGGCGTAGGCGCGCGCTCGATACAGATCCTCGGCTGCCGCAGCCGCGTCGGCCGCGGAAAACAGGTGCGAGTAGGCGTCGGCGACGCGCGCGGGCAGGTTGTGGGCTTCGTCGACGACGAGCAGCGTGCGCTTCGGATCAAAACCAGGTTGGTCGTAGAAGAGTCCGCGGTTTCCGGGGGCAAACACGTAATTGTAGTCGCCGATCCACACATCATTGAAGGCGAGTGCGACCCGCGTGATCTCGTACGGACAGATGCCCGCGGCCTGGCCCGCCTCGCGCAACGCGTCGAGGGATCGATTCGTGTTTTCGAAAAGATAGAATCGGGCGAGATCGCTACGCGCCCAGCGTGCCTCCAGATCGTGAAGGTAGCGGCAGGCATCATGCACGCAGTGAAACTCGGAGTTTACGCAATGCTCGCGCTTGTTGCGCACGTGCCAGATGGCCACTGACGTGCTGTTCGCGGATTCGGCGCCCGGGTCGATCGCGGTCATCGCCGTCAGCTGGCGTACGACCTGAAGCTGGCCTGTGGATTTGCTGGTAAGATAGAGCAGCCGCTCAAACCGGCCGCGTTTCAGCTCGGACAGCGCGGCCTGGAGGATGGCTCCGGTTTTGCCGAAGCCCGTCGGAGCTTCAAAAAACACCAATGGCCGGTTTTCGAGCGCCTTTTCCAGATCCGCGTGAATGGATTCTTGGCCCGGCCGAAGTGTGGCGAAGGCGGGACGGAAGCTGAGGGATCTTAGCCGTTCGCGGGCGCGAAGGCGGAGGTTGAGGAACTCCGTGAGCCGCTCCAGCTGGACATGAAACGTCGCTTCGTCGGCGGCGGTAACCGGGATACCCTGGCTCAGACCGCTTCCGGCCTCGATGAAGACGAGTTCACCGTGCACCGGAGTGCTCGCCTCGAGAGCGGGGTGGATCGGCGCGTGCAGCCTGGCCAGCGCGAGGTACGTCGAGAGTTGGGCGAAATACGCGGGATACTCGGAGCGAAGCTCTTCTTCGGCCGCGGGCAGCGGACGGAGCACGGTCTTCAACTCCCGCAGTTTTGCGGCCGGTCGGATCCGCTGCTCGTTCTCTGCCTGCGCCGGCGGGATCAGCTGATCGATGCGCCCGGTCAGCTTGATCCTCCAACCGCGATGCGCGATCTCACCGGCGATGGGGACTTCGAAAAGTGCGGCGGTGTTCTCGCCGCCTACCCGGTCGCGGAACTCCTGGTGCCAGTGAGTCCCGAGCTGGGCGCGCCAGATTCCCTGAGGACCGTCCCCGCTTTCCCTCGGACCGATCTCGAAATCGGACAACTCGCCCACGCTCAACTGAGCGGTGCGGTCATCGAGGGAGAATTCCATAGCGGTTAGTGGCGGAAAACGAAAAGACGAGGCTGGACGAACGAGGCTTCAACTCGGGTGCAGCGGTTGGAACGCAGGCGGTTCCGTCCGCGCGGTTTTCCCGAGGCAATGAGCTTCAATTCGGAGCTGGCTCAATCAAGCAGGATCTCGGTCTCGCCTCGCAAATAGTCGTCGAGCTTTCTCTGGAGGCGCGCCACGATTCTGGCATCCGCCGATTGCTTCTCGAGCGGCTGGTTCAGCACCTCGGCGAGCGTTTCACGGTCGGCCGGAGGCAGGGTGGGAGCCCAGGCCTGCTTCAAGGGATAGCCTTCGTCGCGGCAGAAACGGTAGACGCTTTTCAAATACACGATATCCGGCCTCTCGGAGTTGGCGAACGCATCGAACGAGAGCCGCAGGAGGGCGTAGACATCGCCACGGCTGTCTTCCGCCACGGGGTTTCGCGCCACCAGGCTGGCGAACGCCGAAGCGAGTCGCAGGCTGTCGTAGCTGCGCCCAATGCCCGACCGGCGCTGAAGAATGCGGGCTTCCTTGACGAAGAACGCCTGCCCTTGGGTGGGTGCCTCCAGAACGAGCGACGCCTCGTCGAACAGGTCGAGCGCCGATACCGGCGTCGCCTTTTTCGACAGCCGCTGGAGGGCGAGGACCGCGCCGTCGACCACCGAAAACAGCGTCAGGGTTTGGAACACGTCCGATGGAGGCCGTTTGGCCAACACCCAGGCATCGGTGGTGTGCGTCGGACCTGCCACAAATCGCGGATGGAGATTACGCCGGCGGGGTGGGAGAGCGCGACCCGTTGGGCCAGCTCGGCAACACTGCGCCGCCGGAAATGATCATCTTCATGCCGTCGCCGACGGACATGTCCAATTCTCGGATCTCTTCCTTGGGCAGCAGGAGGAGAAAACCGCTGGTGGGGTTTGGCGTCGTCGGGACAAAAACCGTCCAGAGCTCCGTCTTGGCCTTCGCCTGCGGTTCCCCCTGCGCTTTGTTCGTGAGAAAGCCGATGGAGTAGATGCCGGCGCGCGGGAACTCGATCAGGACAACTTTGCTGAAGAGCTGCCGGTGCTGGGAACCAAACGTAGCGACGATCTGCTTGACCGTGTTGTAGACGTTTCCGACTCCGGGAATGCTCTGGATGAAACGCTCGGCCAGGCCGCCGAAATATTTCCCCAAAACGTATCGCGAGATGTAGCCGAGCACCGTGATCAGCACGATGACGACGAACGTCGCGAGGATATTCCAGACCAGGTGCCAATCGCGAATCGACTCCGGGAGATACGGAAAAAAGAGCGGACGGAAACTTCCGCCCACCCATTCGAACAACCAGGCGAACACGCCCCACGTAACCGCGAGCGGCGCGAGCATGAGCAGTCCGGACAAAAACGTGTTCCGGAGAGAAACCAGGAAAGAAGGGCGCGGATCGTTGACAGGCTCGGCCATGGCGGGAACGGCGATTAGGTCACATCCCAAGCTTCAGAAACACAAAAAAAACGCGGGCGCCGGGCCAGCGTCGGGAGCTCAAATTCCAGGCGATTCAAGGCCCTTCGTAGATCTCCAACAGGACCACGCCTTCGCTGTCGTTTTTTCCTGTCACATGCACGGTGTACGTCCCGGGTGCGAGCGGCCTCTGGTTTTCGTAACGCTTGCCACCGCCGTCATAGATCGTGACCTGCGGCTCCGCGAGGGCTCCCGCGACTCCGTATTGCTCCAAGTGCGGGCCGAGAGCGCGCAGGTCAGCCCCCATCTTGCGAAGTTCATGGCGGACGCACCCTACGGACGGGCTCCGAAAACTCCCTCCGCGCACGTATCCGCCAACCCAGACTCTTCCGCTGCGGAGGCTACGGAAGGTCGTAGACTTCGAGATGCACGAGACCCGCTGCGTCGCCGTTGCTCGAAACCTGCGCAGTGTAGGAGCCCGGGGAGAGACGCAGAATGGCCCACCCGTCGGCGGCGCCCGGCTTCAAAGGATATGCCCCTGCCGAGAGTTGAGCTTTGGTCAGCTCGATCGGATCCGTCGTGGTGCTCGTGCAAATCTCGCCTTTGGCGTTGTAGATGGAGAGCGCAGGGGCGCGAAGGAAACCTGTCACGCCGAAGTCCTCCAGGGTCGGCCCGACGGCGCGGACCAGGATGCGCTTGGTCGCGGATGCATCCGCAGCGTCTTCGCCAACCACAAAACCTGCGGTCAAAGCCTGATCGCCGCTTCCGGCGATTCCGCGGGTGCTGAACGTCAGCAGGCGGCTGCCCACACCGGCGGCGGTCGCGGAGGGCGTGACCGTGAGCGCGAGTTCCTGCGAGGCGTTCGCCTCTTCACCCATGTAACCGACCCGATAGCGGCCGTTGTCTTCCGGAGTGGCCGACTCGATCACCAGCACCCGTGAGTTTGCTCCAGGGATGGGATTGCCGTTCTTGAACCAGACGTTGCCAGACAGGACGGGAATCGAAAGCACGACCCGTTCGCCGGCAGGGACGGTGATCTGCACGAGGTCCAGCGAAGGAGCGACGCTTGCCTTGTTCAGAACGAACTTCGTCTCCGCGCGAACCAGACCGGCGAGAAAGGGGAGAAGGAGGGCGGCGTGATGAAGCCTCATACGGCGTGGCGGTCGGACCGGAATCCAGTGTGTCAGTGTCGGACTTGCAGCAAAAATCGCGGCAAGGCGTTTGCGGCGCGGAGCACGGTCATCGCCCGTTTCTCGGCGGCCCGCATCTGACGTTTTTTCGCGGGCTGCAGGTCGTCGTAGCCCGAGAGATGCAGCCAGCCGTGTACGACGTACAGCGTGAGTTCCTCCGAAAAGTCGCGATCGTGCATCCGGGAGTAGTTCGATGCGGTATCGACCGACACGCAGATTTCGCCAGCGCTCGCGAGCGCGGCATTTCCCTCGAACGTGATCACGTCGGTGATGGTTGGGTCAGAAAGAAAGTCGGCGTGAATCCTCGCCAGTGCCGGATCGGTCAGGAATGCCAGGGACAGTTCCCCGCCGGGGCATCCTCCGAGGAAGTCTCCGCCGTGTTCGTCCAGGGTATGCACCACGCGAGAAACCGCCCTGCGGTCGAGCTTGAGTCGCGGATGAGCGTTGTGGACGTGGACGACGCGGGGCATTCGCGAGGATTGAGCCAAGCGCCGTTTCGGGGGCAATGGGAATCTGGGCCGGACTCTGCCCGAGTTTGGAGTCGGACGAAATCGCAAGGCCGCGAGGGTAATCGATCCAAGGTCGCCGAGTTGCCTCAGCCTCTGCGGCGACGGCGGATTGTCCGTCCGCCGGTGCACGCCAACCGGAGCCCGCTCAGGCTTGAGCTTTGGTCGGCGCAGGGGTGCCGGAGCCCTCTTCGGCCGGGGCGTATCCGACGCGTGAATGCAGCATGTTGAGCAGCGTGAAGGTGAAGCTGCTCTTGATCTTGCTCAGTTCCTCGAAGGTGATCGGAGCCTCGTCGAGCTGGCCGTCTTCAATGCGATCGCGGAAGATCTGATCGATCAGTTCGCCCAGGTGCTGGGGGGTGACCTTCTTCATCGAACGTGACGCGGCCTCGACGCCGTCGGCGAGGTGGATGATCGCGCTCTCCTTGAATTGAGGCTTCGGTCCGTCGTACCGGTAGGTGCTCTCGCAGACTTTCGGAGCCTCCACCGGCTTCACCAAGCCGGGCGCGACCATGGGAGCGGTGCTTCCTGTGGGGTTGGTGCCATGGCGCGAATCGTTCAGCGCTCGTTGGAAAAAGAAGCGGATGAGCGTCGTGCCGTGGTGCTGCTGGATTACGTCGATCACGGCGCGAGGCAGCCGGTGCTTGAGCGCAAGATCGATGCCGTCCTTCACGTGGGCCTTGATGATGAGAGCCGAAAGCGAGGGGTTGTTCTCGTCGTGCGGATTGGCGCGATCCCGCTGGTTTTCGGTGAAGTACTCCGGCTTCTTCGTCTTGCCGATGTCGTGGAAGAGGGCGCAGGCGCGGGCCACGAGCGGATTGGCCCCGATGGCGTTGGCGGCGTTCTCGGAAAGTTGGGCGACGACGAGCGAATGGTGATACGTGCCCGGCGCCTCCATCTGCATCAGGCGAAGCAGCGGGTGATTGAAATCCGTGAGCTCGAGCAGGGTGATGTCCGTGGTGCGTTTGAAGAGGCCTTCGAGCACCGGCAGGACGCCGACAACGATGATGCCGGTCACAAATCCCGTCCCGAGTCCGGCGGCCATCTGCTTGAGGACCGTAATTGCGGGCAGCTGATCGACGATGCCCATCAGAAGGGCGAACGCGGCGACCGTCACTCCGCCAAGCCCTGCCGCGCGGACGACCCGACCGCGCTTGCGGGCCGAACGGCTGCAGAAGATGGCGATCATCGAGGCGACAAAGGTCATCACCAGAATGTCGAGACGGTTGCCGTAGATGACGCTGGCGAAAATCGAGATGAGCAGCGCCATGAACATCGCCGAGCCGTAGTCGAGCAGGATGGCGACGATCAGGGGCGCCAGAGCGGTCGGCGCGATGTACGGCAGAATCGAAGCCGCCGTGGTGTTGTTGACGAAGAAGGGCAGCTCACCGAGCCAGAAGCTCAGCCGCACGAGCGCCAGGTTCACGATCACGACCAGGGCGAGCAGCGCCAGTCGGCCGTTGCTTTGGAGCGTCTCCTGATCTTCGAGGCGGATGTAGAAGACGCTCGCCATCACCATGCCCAGCACGAGGAGCATGCGGCCGAAGAGCTGCAGACCTTGGTCGACGCGGGCGTCGCCGTGTTCGAGCACGTATTTCCGGTGCGCTTCCAGCATTTCGTACTGGGCGGGAGTAACCCGGGTGCCGGGCTCGATGATCGTTTGTCCGCGATCGACGTGCTCGGTCACCGGCTTGATGTCCTGCACCGCTTCGGTGCGAAGCCGGGCGGTGGCCTCGGCGTCGAACATGACGTTCGGCACCAGTCCGTTTCGGAAGATGCGGAAAAGGGCGTTGGAAACGTCGCGTCCCGACCCTTCCGCCATCAGATTGATGCGGAGGAAGGTCAACGCATCCTCCATGGTCTGGACGGGACGCTGTGTGACTTCTCCGTTCGGCTTGGTGATTTGGAAGACCGTCACGCCGTCGGGCTTCGTCGAAAGTCCGAGCGTGCGGCCATCCTGCACGCCTTCGTTGTAGATTTCGCGCAGCGAGAGGAGGCCGTTCTCGATCAGGCTGAAGCGGGTCTTGGCGTCGCCGACCGACATCACCGTGGCCACGTCCTCGGAACTGACGCGATACGGGCCTTTGGCGTTGAAGGCGTCCACTGCCTCGTTGATCGCGCTGCGGCGTTCCGGCGAGTCTTTGGAGTGTTCGCGATCGATCTTATCGAGCTGTGTGATGAGTTCGTGGATGTGCGCTTCGAAGAGGCGCAACGGCTCCATTTCGAGCCGGTAAACGGGAGGCAGGCGATTGACGCGCTGCTCTTTGGTCAGGCGGGTTTTTTCCGCGCTGACGTAGCTGAAGGGGACGCTCGCCACGATCCGCACCGACGCCAGCTGGTTGGGCAGTACCGGCAGATTCAGCGTGTTTACTCCGACGAAACTGATCAGGACGATCGCTCCGACGGTCGCGCAGAAGACCAGAATCGCCACCAGACGGCTCGTTTCGAGGAACTCGACCGTGCCTGAAACTTCAGCGGTCTTGCGCTTGCGCGGCGGGGGTGGTGTCGCACCCGGGAGCAGCCGGAGTTTGGTGAGGATCGACATGGCGGTCTTGGAACGCAGAAGGCGCGACGGAAGGGTTATTGTAGCATACCGGACGAACGCCGAGCCCAAACCTCAGGCGTTTTCCTCCTCGATGATGGGGTTCTTGAAACGGTCGTACGCTTCTATGATCTTGAGTACCAACGGGTGGCGCACGATATCCGAGCCGCTGAAATGGTGAAAATCGATACCTGGGATTTCCTGGAGAATCCGGTTTACCTCCAGCAGACCGGACTGTTTGGACCGTGGAAGATCGATCTGCGTGATGTCGCCAGTCACCACCATCCGCGACTCTTCGCCGAGGCGGGTGAGAAACATCATCATCTGCTCGGACGTGGTGTTCTGGGCCTCGTCCAGCACGATGAACGCGTGGCTGAGGGTGCGTCCCCGCATGTAGGCGAGGGGCGCGATTTCGATCATGCCTTTCTCCGTCAGGCGAGCGACGTCGTCCCCGTCGAGCATGTCGTGCATCGCGTCGTACAACGGACGGAGGTAGGGAAGGATCTTTTCGCGAAGATCGCCCGGAAGAAAACCGAGAGCTTCACCGGCCTCGACGGCGGGCCGGGTAAGGATGATCCGTTCCACTTGGTTCTTGAGCAGGGCGGAGACGGCTGCGGCAACGGCGAGGTAGGTTTTGCCCGTGCCCGCGGGGCCGATCCCGAACACGACCGGGTTCTTCAGGATCGACTGGAGGTAGAGCTTTTGGCCGAGCGTTTTCGGAACGATCGTCTTGCGGTTCGTTGCGATCACCAACGGCTCGCCGAAGAGGGCGCGGAGCTGGTCGATCTCGCCGCGTGCGATCGTATCCACAAACCGGTGAAAGTCGGGGGTGCGAATCGATAGCCCCTGTGTCCTGGCCTCGTTGAGGAACGAAAAGAGCGATTCGGTCTGGTCCACTGCCTGGTCGGGACCCTCGATCTTCAGCCAATCCTCCCGGGTGACGAGCTTCACCCCGAGGTGCTTTTCGGCGTAGCCCAGGTTTTCGTCGCGCGAACCATACAGCTGGTGCACGTGGCGCGGACTGGGGAAGCGAAGAGTTTTCGAGGCCATGCGGGCTAAGCGGGGACTTCTCCGCGCTCTTTGCGCGCCGCGCAGTCGAGGCGCTCCCAGGTCGCCTCAAGCGATTGGGGAAGGATGCGCGTCTGGCCGAGAACCGGCATGAAATTATTGTCGCCGTTCCAGCGCGGCACGATGTGGCCGTGGAGATGAGCGATGCTGCCGCCGGCGGACGAACCGAGGTTGAAACCGACGTTGTAGCCGTCGGGCTTTAGCGCGACCCGAAGCAGGCGTTTGCCGACGGTGATGATTTGGAAGAGGTCCGCGTTTTCTTCCGGCGAGAGTTCCTCGATGTCGATCACCTCTCGAAACGGAATCGCGAGCAGATGCCCCGGGTTGTACGGGAACCGGTTCAGCATGAGATATGAGAGCCGGGTTCGATACACGATGAGCGCCGCCTTGTCGTCCCCCAACGCGGGCAACTCGGTGAACGGTCGCTGCACCGCCGGAAACCGGGGGGCCTCAATATAATCCATACGCCAATAGGCGTGCAGTTGCTGCATGTTGAAGGTCGGTGAGTAAACGTCCGGGTCTTCCGATGTCAAAGGTCGGAAATCGATGGGCCCAGCCGCCCGGTCGAGGCGCGGCCAACGCCGCCGGCAGCTGAGCCAACGATGGGATCCGAACGCACTTGGGCGGCCGGGCGGTGCTGAAGACCGGGGTTGCATTGCTGGAGCGAATCCGGTCCCCTGGGTGCCTTTTGCGACCGAAGTTCCGGCCGCCAAAGCTGCCACTATGACACACATCACCTCACAGGGACGTCGCCGTGTTGCGATCACTGGCTTGGGAGCGGTTACTCCGCTCGGCCTGACGACCATGGACACGTGGTCAGGCTTGGTGGACGGACGGAGCGGCGTCGGGCCGATCACGCGCTTCGACCCCACCGGCTGCCCTGTCCAGTTTGCGGCTGAGGTGAAGGGTTTCGAACCGGCGGCGGCGATCCTGGCGCCCGAAAAGGCGGTGCACCCTCGCGGCGCCGGCAGCGAAGCCGTGACCGCAGCGGTTTCTCAGAAGGACGCGAAGAAACTCGGTCGTTTCACACACCTGGGCCTTGCCGCCGCGCTTCAGGCGTATGCGGATTCCGGGCTCGATCAGGTGCGCGACCAGATCCGTCCGGAACGGATGGGCGTCAACATGGGCGTGGGGCTGGGCGGGTTGCCGGAAATCGAGGGCACCCGGGATGCGTTCCACAAAACCGGATATCGCCGCATCTCGCCGTTTTTCATTCTCCAGGTCGCGCCCAACATCCTTTCGGGACAGACCGCCATCCTGCTCGATTGCCGCGGACCGAACATGAGCAACACCGCGGCCTGCGCCACCAGCGGGCACAGCCTTGGTGAGTCGTTGCGCGTGATCCAGCGGGGCGAGGCCGATGTGATGATCGCCGGCGGCAGCGAGGCGGCGATCACGCCTCTGGCCGTGGGCGCTTTCGCTCAGATGCGAGCCCTCTCCACCAGGAACGACGCTCCGACGGCAGCCTCCCGTCCCTACGACCGCGACCGCGACGGTTTTGTCATCGGCGAGGGATCCGTCGTGTTTGTGCTGGAGGAACTCGAGCATGCGAAACGCCGCGGTGCCCGGATCTACGCCGAACTTGTCGGCTATGCGGCCACGGGAGACGCGTACCACTTGTCGTCGCTCGCACCCGAGGCGGAGGGATCGCGCCGCGCGATGCAGCTCGCGCTGGACGATGGCCAGGTCAATGCCGCGGACGTGGACTACGTTTCCGCGCACGCGACGTCGACTCCCGGCGGCGACGCCGAGGAAGGCGCCGCAATCGCCTCTGTTTTCGCCCCGGCGAAAGAACGCCTGCACGTGAGCGGCATCAAATCGATGACGGGTCACCTGCTCGGCGGAGCCGGAGCTTTCGGCTGCCTTGCCGCCGTGCTCGCCGTCCACCACGGCGTGATTCCTCCGACCATCAACCTTGAGAACGTCGATCCGGCCTGCGCCGCACTCGGTCTCAATTTCACCCCCAACAAGGCGGTGGAGAAGCCGGTTCGTCGCGCGTTGGCGAACGCCTTCGGGTTCGGCGGCACCAACAGCTCGCTCGTCGTCGCCAAGATCTAGTCTGAGCGGTGGCAGGGGTTTTAGGATCCCGCTGCCCTGTTTTTTACCACGCCGGACGCCCTGTCTGGAGGTGAGCGCAATCTGCGGCCCGGAACGCCTCGCGGCTCCGGGCACGCCGGCTGACTACTTTTTCGGCGGTTCCGCGTGTGACTCGGGAATCACGACGAAACGGAAGGCGCGTTGTGTCCCGAGGTATTCACGCGCTAGCGCTTCGACTTCCTCCTTTTTCATCGACTCGGTATCGGCATAGCGCGACCGGGCCCAATCCAGCCGCTGCGGCTCCTCTTGCGCGCTGCTCAACACGGCGCTGAGCCAGTAGGCATTGGTGCGGGCGGACTCACGCAGCGCGGTCAGCAGGGGCTTCCGTGCCCGATCGAATTCGTCGTCCGTGATGCCGTGCTTCACGATGTCGTCGCCGATGGTGAGCACGGTGTCGACGACCTCCTTCGCTTTCGCGGGATCGATGGTGACGTAGGCGAAGAGAAAACCGTAGTTGCGATAGGTGTCGTCGGTCGCGCTGGCAGCCTCGGGGCTGTAGCTTTCGCCGAGTTTTTCCCGGACCTGCACTCGCAGCCGGTCGCTCACGACATTGGCGAGCAGGTTGAGGCGGCGGGCGCGTTTCACGTCGCGGGCGTCGGTGGTGGGCCAATACACCGCCACGACGCCTTTCGGGATCTCGGTCGGCACGCGGAATTCCTTTTCGATGGCCGGGCTTGGTATCGCGACGCGACGTTCCTCCTCGTACGCCGGCTTGGGCTCCCGCTTTGGCAGCGCACCGAACGTCTGGGCTGCTGCCTCGACCGTCTTCTCGGGATCGATATCGCCCACGATCGCGATTTCGACGGGCCCTTGGGCGAACTGCGGCGTCAACCAGGCCTTTTCCTCCTCGAGGGTTCGCGCCATCAGCTCCGGCTTCTGTGGAATGCCGAAACGCGGATCGCCGCTGGCGAGGATGCGCGGGACCTCCAGCTGGAGCGGTCCGCTCGGCGTGTGCTGGAGTTGCTGATACATCGGTTCGAAGCGCTTCTGCGCCAGGCGCAGCGATTCCGGCCTGTAGCCGGGGTCGGTGAGGAACGCCGCCAGCAGCTGCAGCTGGAGCAACAAATCGGTCTGGTTGGTCGTTCCGGACAGGACCAGGGCGTCGTTGCCGGCGTGAAATCCCACCCCGAGCGTTTTACCGGCGAGGATACGCTGAAGATCGTCGATGCTGTGTTTGCCCAATCCGCCCGCGGTGAACACGGCGCTGCTGAAGAACGAGAGCCCGGGCTTGCTGCGCGGCTCGACCAGCTGGCCGGCGCCGACGCGCGCCTGGACCTGGATTTGTCCCGCCTCGAACGGCGTTTTCTTCAGATTGAGCCGGACGCCGTTGGCGAAGGTGATCAGGTCGAGGTCCAGGTCCTCGACGTGCTTGAGGGACGCAATTGCGCCGGGGGGGCCAAAGTCTGTGTAGGCGAACTTTGCGTCGGCGATGGCTTCGTTTTGAGTGAGCTTTTCGGCGGTCGACGCCTCGAACGCCGCCCGAATCTGTTGAACCGGCTCGGGTTTGTCGGCGAGTTTCGCGTTGCCCATGACGGAAACGTAGCGGCCCGGAGCCGCGAAGGCGGCGCGCAGGGCGGCGGCGCATTCCTCCGGCGTGACCTTTTCCAACGCTGGGCGGTAGAGCGCGACGTCCGCTTCCGGCGTGGTGAAGACGCTGCCGGTGAGGAAGCCGTGGATCAGTTCCCCGGCGATGTCTTCGGAGCGCCGCGTCGGCGCCGTCTTCACCGCCTGTTCAAGCGCGTTGATCGTATCGGCGGTGGCCTCGCGGAGCTCCCCAGGATCGAAGCCGTACTGAAGCGCCCGCCTGAGTTCCTGCTCGCCCACGCGCAACGCCGCGGCCCATTGCTCCGGCTTGCAGCTCACGTCGATCGAGGCGTTGAGGAAAAAGTCCATGCTCGGATTCGCGCTGGCGCTCGCCCGGATGAACGGGGCGCCCTCCTTTTTCGCCAGGATCTCGAAACGGCGGTTGAGCATGGCCAGGGCGAGGTCGCGGGGGAGGAGTCGAAGCCGCCGTTCGGACGTGTCGCGCTCATGTGAATACGGAATGATCGTCTGGATCGAGATGTCCGTCGCCGGCGCCTCCGCTTCGTAGTGATAATTCGTCCGCAGTCCCTCGAAGCGGGCCAGCTGCCCGAGCGACGGATCGGCCGCGGCCGGCGATCGGGCCTGGACGCCGGAGAGCGAAGCCTTGATCTGTGCTTCCACGGCCGCGCCGTCGAAATCGCCCACCGCGATCACCGCCATGCGCTCCGGACGGTACCAGCGATCGTACAAGGAGACAAAACGGCCGCGATCAGCGGTCTCGATCACCTTCTCCAGGCCGATCGGCATGCGTTGGGGGATACGGGTCGAACCCAGGAGAAAATCGAATTCCGCCACCGATTGCCGGTACTGGACCGAGTCCCGGGCGCGCTTTTCGCTGAGAATGATCCCGCGCTCTTTTTGAATCTGGTCTTCGGGAAGCAGCAGGCCGCCGGCGTAGTCGCCGAAAACCCGGAATCCTTCCTCGAGCGTCGGGGCATTCGTATTCGGCAACTCGAGCATGTACACCGTGTGGTCGAAGCTGGTGTAGGCGTTGGTGTCGCCGCCGAAACTCATGCCGAGCCGCTGGAAATACTCCACCATGGTGCCCGGCGGATAGTGGGTGCTGCCGTTGAACGCCATGTGCTCGAGAAAATGCGCGAGGCCGCGCTGGTTGTCCTCTTCCTCCAGCGAACCCGAAGTGACGAGCAACCGCAGACTGGCGCGCTGTTTCGGCTCGTGATTTTCCAGCACGGCGTAGCGCAGGCCGTTCGGCAGCGTGCCAAACCGGACTCGGGAATCGGGCTTCAGATCGCTCTCTTCGTGACCGAAGATGGGCCGCGGGGTGGGCTGGGCGGTGGCGGCAAACGGGAAGAGAAACAGCAGAGCGACGAGGATTGGGATGGGGCGCATGTCGGGCCTGACCTTGCGTCAAATTGGAGAAATTGCACGCCGGAGAATCGGGGAATCCAGCGTACGGCCGTTTTGCAACCAACGCTTGCCCTTAGGGTCCGAAGCGCGGCGAAATAGCCGTCCGTCCATGCTCTGGTTGTATCGGCTTCTGTTCCTCCCGGCCCTGATTGTCGCGTCGCCTTTCTATTTGGCGCGGATGCGACGGCGAGGCGGGTACAAGCGGCACTTCGGCCAGCGCTTCGGCTCGGTCCCGAAGCTGCCCGCACGGGAAGCCGGTGTCGTGCGAATCTGGCTACAAGCAGTGAGCGTCGGCGAGATGCTCGCCATCGCTCCGCTCCTGGACGCGTTGAAGAAGGACCCGGATGTGGAGGTGTACCTCACGACGACGACCAGCACCGGATACAAACTGGCGCGCGAGCGGTATCACGACCGCACGATCGCGATCGCCTATTTCCCGTTGGATTGGTGGCTGTTCTCGCTCCGGGCCTGGTGGAGGGTGAAACCGGACCTTGTGATCCTGACCGAAGGGGAGCGCTGGCCGGAGCATGTGCGGCAGGCGGCCAACCGCAGGGTGCCCGTGATCTGCGTGAACGCGCGGCTTTCGGACCGCAGCTTCGGTCGGATGAAGCGGTGGAGCCAGGCGTCGCGTTCCCTCCTGAGCGGCATGAGTCGGATCCTCGCGTGCTCGGAATTCGACGCGCAGCGGTTTCGCGAACTCGGTTTCGAGAACTCCGCGATCACGACGACGGGCAACATCAAACTCGATCTCACGATTCCGGCGCTCACGGAGGAAGAAAGGACGCTCCTGCGCGAGGAGCTCGGCTTCGTGCATGGCTCGATCCTGCTCGGCTCGTCGACTTGGCCGGGCGAGGAAGCGGCGCTCCTCAAGGCGTGGAGAAAGCTCCAGGACGCTGGTTTCAACTGTCGGTTGTTGCTGGTCCCGCGCCACGCGGAACGCCGGAATGAGATCGAAGCGCTGCTGCAGGACGCCGGCGTGCGCCATCATTTCCGTTCGCGAGGCGCGGCAAAGGAGCCGTTCGACGTGACCGTGGCGGATACGACCGGAGAACTGCGCCGGCTCGCGCAACTGGCCGATCTGATCTTCGTCGGCAAAAGCCTGCCGCCCCACGATCAGGGGCAGACGCCTGTCGAGGCCGCGGCTCTCGGAAAGCCGATCGTGTTCGGCCCGGGCATGTCGAATTTCCGCGTCATTGCCAGAGAGCTTCTCGGCGCCGGCGCGGCTCGTGCCGTGAACGACCCGGCGCAACTTGCCGGTGTCGTTCTCGAGCTGTTCCAGGAGCCGCAGAAACGTCGCGATATGGCGGAGGCGGCGCAGAAATGGCATCGGGCGAATCAGGGAGCGATGCAGCGGACGCTGGCCGTGCTCAGCGAAGAGATCGCGAAGGCGCGAAAAGCGAGTGCATCGATGTGAACAGCAGGCGCGGGCTTGCGACGGGCGTCGCACTTCTTCTTCGAGCGGCCCGGCGTAACCGACAGGTGTTCCGCGGGTCTTGGCGGTGTAAGAACTGCGTAAAATCCCCGAAGCAAGCTGCGGCGACTACAGGTGTGTCCGAATCCATGGGTGAAGACACGCTCCCTCGAAGGAAAAAGAGGTTGCGCCACCTAACCTCGGTTCTACCGTCCTATCTTTTATAGTCTGATGCAATCGCACGGCCCGAAGCGCGTCTACACACCCCACTCGCTCGAGTTCTGGTTCGATAAGCTTGAGAGTGATTGGTCCGAGCACTTTACCACGTTTCAGCTCGAAGAGGGCCGGAGGGTGTATCGGAACGGCGAGGTGAGGGAGCTCGAGCTGACGGCCAAAGACGCGATCATCCACCGGCGGGTCGACAAGAAGGATGAGTATGCGGTGATCGAGTGGGACAACGGCAGACTGCACGTGCGTTCTTCGTCCACCGATCGCGACGTCGCCCACGCTCTCGCCGTCGCCGGGCTGCACGAGATCGAAGAGCTCGTTTGCGACGAGATTTCTCCGCTGCCGGACGAAGCAGCGGCCCAAGTAGCTGCGCCTGTGGCGCCGGCGAAACCGGCTTCAAACAGCCCAGCCGTTCCGACGGTGCCGGCTGCGAACGGCCATGCTCCCGTCGCGGCTCCCGCCGCGCCGAACGGCAAGTCCAACGGAACGACGAACGGGCATGCGCCTGCTCCGGCCAACGGCTCTTCGACAAATGGCGCCGCGAAATCCAACGGACACGCGCCGGCGGCGCCGTCGACCGCGACAGCCAGTGTCTCGCCCGCTGCTGCCGGCTCGCGGACGTTGCTGCTCGTTTTCCAAACGACGGCCGAGGGGCTTCGCTTCAACGCTTGCTGGCAGGGCGCGGACAAATCGCGGCAGCCTGCGCTGGGGCAGGGTGCAAAGGTCAGCGCTGCGGCTCACGCAACTTCGAGCGAACGCGCCAAGCTCATCGGTTTGGCCGCCTACGCGCGAAAAGCTCATTTCACCTACAACCAGACCAGCGGCGAGTACCTGCTGGAGTCGGTGGTGGAGATCCCGAATTTCCTGAAAGTCACGCTGCCCGCCTGGAAGCGTCTTTTCGCGGTCGAACTCGACGACAAAGCGGCGAACCTGCTCAACGGGCCGCGCTCGATCGAAATCGAGGCCGTGGCGCGAAAGGTAAATGGGCAGGGACTCGACTTGCGTTGGATCTTCAAGGCCGGCGAACGCCTGCTGACCGACGAGGAGGTCGAACTGCTGACCCGCAGCGGCACGTCCCCGGTGATACTGCCGAACATCGGCATCGTCGCCCTCCCGACGGATCGCATCGAATCGCTGAAAGCCTGGCGCCGCAACGTCGCCGAGACCCATGCGGACGGGAAGCTCTCGCCGTATCTGATCTTCTCCTTGTTCAACGACACGCGCTTCAAGCTGACGCTCTCGCCCGAACTCGAAGCCTGGCGCCAGAGTGTGCTCGAATCGAGCGCCGCGCCGGTGAGCCTGCCCGAGGTGCTTCGTCCTTATCAGCGCCGCGGCGTCGAGTGGTTGCATCATCTGTGCAGCGTCGGGTGCCACGGACTGCTCGCGGACGAGATGGGTCTGGGCAAGACGCTGCAGGTCATTTCCCTCCTTTCGGTTCGGCCGGTCAAAGACCGCCCGAGTCTGATCGTCTGCCCGGCGAGCGTGGTGCCGGTCTGGCGCGAAGAACTCGCCCGGTTTTTCCCGGAGATACCGGTCGATGTGCTCAAGACGGGGCACGATTTCGGGTCGCGCAAGGATTCCGTGATCTGGCTCGCCAGCTACACGC
Organism: Opitutaceae bacterium EW11; assembly: GCA_003054665.1. Lineage (GTDB taxonomy): Bacteria > Verrucomicrobiota > Verrucomicrobiia > Opitutales > Opitutaceae > EW11. The sequence goes on from QAYY01000011.1 coordinate 103,573, forward strand.
AGCTCCGAAAACACCGCGCGCTGCTCGACCAGCATGAGTTCGGCTATGCCGTTCTCGACGAGGGCCAGTTCATCAAGAACCCGGACGCCAAGGTCACTCAGACCTGCTTCGCCGTGCGGGCCAAGCACCGGGTGGTGCTCACCGGCACGCCGCTCGAGAATCGTCAACTCGATCTCTGGTCCATCTTCCGTTACCTGCTGCCGGGTCTCCTTGGATCGCGCGGATCGTTCGAAAGCGCACTCAACGCCGATCGGGCGGCGACGCTCGAGCGCCTGCGCGCGCAGCTGGCACCCTTCATCTTGCGGCGCACGAAAAACGAGGTGGCGACGGAACTGCCGCCCAAGGTGGAGATGGAGCTTTTCTGCCCGCTGACCGACGTCCAACGCGCCGAATACGCGCGGATCTGCGCGGAGGGCCTGAATCGCCTCGGCGACGACGTCGGCATGGCGATCCGAGAAAAGAGTTTTGGCTTCCTCGCGCTCCTGACCCGGCTCCGCCAAGTGTGCTGCGATCCGGACATGCTGCCCTGGATGAAGGCGCCGCTGACCGACTCCGGCAAAATTCAGCTCCTGCTGGAGAAACTGACGGAAGTCATCAGCAGCGGCCACAAGGTCGTTATCTTCTCGCAGTTCGTGATGCTGCTCGACCGGGTGCGTGAGGCGCTCGCGGCTCAGTTCCCGGATCTTCCGCGGTACGAACTCACGGGCATGACGCTCGATCGCCAGAAGCCCGTCCAAGGTTTCCAGAGCGCCGCTGGCGCTGCGGCCATGCTGGTTTCGCTCAAGGCGGCTGGCACCGGCATCACGCTCCACGCGGCGGACTACGTTTTTCTGCTCGATCCCTGGTGGAATCCGGCGGTCGAAGCCCAAGCGGTCGATCGCGTGCACCGGATCGGCCAGAAGAGCACGGTTTTCGTCTACCGGATGGTCACGGCGGGCACGATCGAGGAGCGTATCCAGGCGCTGAAGGCGTCGAAGAAGGATCTCTTCGACAAGCTCATTGGCGGTCTCGGCGGCGACTTTGATTTGAGCCAGCACTTCAGCTCGCTGCAGAGCCTGATCCAGCTGACCGCACAGGTGGAAACCGAAGCGGCCGCCGGGACGGCCTGACGCAGACTCGGTCGATCGCGAGCCGAGTTCGCTCGGCTGCGATGCAACGCGGGGGCCGGTCTGGCATCCTGCAGAATCCAGCGAGGGAGGCCGGGTGCGCACGACACGCGACGTACGTTGGCGGTATTTGCCGAGGCGTGAGGTGCACCGCCTGTCGGCATGAGCGATGCCGTCTTGAGCGGCCCGTCGCACAGTTCACCTGTTCGTAACACGATCGCCACAATGCCGTCGCGCGAGACCGGCATCGTCCGAGCGCGTCGGTTTTCGGCCGGCGCGACAAACTCGAACCAAGACACCACGACTGTATGGCAACTATTGCTACAAAATGGACCGCGCTGCTCGGCTGCGCACTCCTCGGCTCCGCTGCGGCGGGCTATGCCCAGGATTCCGGCGCACTGATCGACGTGCTCGTCAAGAAGGGCATCCTCACCGACCAGGAGGCTGTCGACGTGAAGACCGAGCTGATGCGCGAAAACGCCGCGACTCCCGCCGGCAAGGTGAATCTCTCCTCCAGCACCACGGAATTCCGCATCGGCGGCGACCTGCGTGTTCGTTATGAGTATCGCGAGGGCGCGAACAGCGCCGGCGACCACCAGGAGCGCAATCGGTACCGTTATCGTTTCCGCGCCGGCTTCACCGGCAAGGTGACGGACGACTTCTTCTACGGCTTCCGCCTCGAGACCAGCTCCGGCAATCGTTCGAGCAACGTGACGATGGGCGATGACGGTGGTCCGTGGGGCAAGAACAACGACGGCACCTACATCGGCCAGATCTACGTTGGCTGGCAGCCGAGTTCGAACACGACGGTGATCGCCGGCCGCATGCCGAATCCGCTCGTCACGACCGGCTTGGTCTGGGACGGCGACATCAACCCGGAAGGCTTCGCCGAACAGTTCAAGTTCAGCTCCGGCGACGTGGGCTACTTCGTGAACCTCGGCCAGTTCGTCTACGGTACGGCCGGTTCGCAGAACGTCTTCGGTTCCGCCGCGACGAATTCCGACGCCTACCTGCTCGCGTGGCAGGCGGGAGCGAAGGTTCCGTTCTCGGGCGGCACGTCCCTTCAGGTCGCTCCGGTTCTCTACACCTACGTCAACCAGAAGCAGTCGACGAATCCGTCTCCGTTCCGCGGCGCCTTCAGCCCGACGAGCATGGCCTCGATCAACAACCTCTTCGTCGTTGAGATCCCGATCGAGTACAACTTCCCGATCGGAGAGAAGCCCGGCAAGGTCTTCGCCGACTTCGCCTACAACTTCGAAGGCAAGGACCGCGCCCGCAAGTTCGGACGCCCCGACATGGACGGCGAGAACAACGCCTACCAGATCGGCTTCCAGTATGGCAAAGCCGCCAAGCGCGGCGATTGGGACGCCAAGCTCTTCTATCAGGCGACGGGTGCGTTCGCTCTCGATAACAACCTCGTCGACTCCGATCTCTTCGACGGCCGCACGAACATGAAGGGCATCGTCCTCCAGGGTAACTATGCCCTCGGCAGCGCCACGCAGCTCTCGATCACGGTCGCAAATGCCCGCCGCAAGGATGGCAGCCTGATCGCCCCGGGATCCGGCGATATCGGCACGACCGACCTCAACAAGTTCTGGCTCGGTCAGGTCGACTTCAACCTCAAGTTCTAATCCAGCGTCATGAAAAAAGCACTACTGACTCTCACTCTGGCCCTGGCGGCAGTTTCCGCCGCGCAGGCCGGGAAACTCGTTATCAAGGGTTCCGACACCATCGGCGCGAAGCTCGTGCCGATGCTGGCCGAGGACTACAAGGCCCAGAATCCGGGCACGACGTTCGAAATCGCCGCCGAAGGCTCCACCACGGGCATCAGCGCGATCATCGACGGCACGGCCGACATCGGCATGGCGAGCCGTCCGGTGAAGCAGCTCGAAGTGAGCTCCGCCGCGGCGAAGGGCGTCTCGATGAAGCCCACCATCATCGCCTATGACGGCATCGGCGTGATCGTGAACGCCGGCAACTCGGTCACCTCGCTCACCCGCAAGCAGGTCGAGCAGATCTTCACGGGCGACATCACGGACTGGAGCGCTCTGGGCGGCAGCCCGGGCAAGATCTCCGTCTACACCCGCAACACCTCGTCCGGCACCTATTCCGAGTTCAAGGAGCTCGCGATGAAGAAGCGCGACTACGCGAAGTCCTCCCAGAAGCTGGCGGGCAACGAGCAGATCGCCTCGGAGGTCGCGAAGAATCCGAATGGCGTCGGCTACGTCGGCCTCGCTTACCTGAACATCCCGGGAATCAAGGTCGCCGCGATCGACGGCGCCGCGCCGACGGTCGAGAGCGTGCAGGCCAAAAAGTATCCGTATGCGCGCCCGCTGTTCTACTACACGAACGGCGAGCCGACCGGTGAGGCCGCGAAGTTCGTCGAGTTCACCCTGAGCAAGCAGGGACAGGACACGGTCGGGAAAGTCGGTTTCGTCCCCGCCAAGTAGTCTCGTGGCCGCGGTCCCGGGACCGCGGCTGACGTTTGTTCTGTAGTTTGTGTTGGACGCCCGCCGGAAACGGCGGGCGTCGTTCTTTGCGGATACAAGGCGCCGACCGAGCGTTCCTCAGGCGGGCGCGGCGAGCGGGGTGGTCAACCGAAACGTGGTGCCGCGCATGTCCGTGGCGACCAACTCGAGTTCTCCTCCGAGTTGGCGGGCGAGGAGATGGCTGATCGCGAGCCCAAGTCCCGTTCCTCCGGGGCGGCCGCTCCGTCCGGGTTTGAAAAGATGCGGCCGCAGCTCAGGTGGGATGCCCGGGCCGTTGTCCGACACTTCCAACTGGAGCGTGTTGTCGCGACATTCGAGCGTCACACGCACCGCTCCTCCGGCGCGGGTCGCGACCACGGCGTTGGAGATGAGGTTGTTGGCGATCAGGCAGACGAGGCCTCCGCGATGGCTGTCGATCGGCTTCACACCTTTGGCGGTCACCGCGAGATCGAGATTTCGTTCCGCCGCGGCAGGCTGGTTCCGGTCGCGGATGGTCGTGGCTATTTCTTCCGGAGTCAGCTCGTACGAGGCGTGCGCGTGCGCGTCGCTGAGCAACCCCACGGTGTCTCCGACGAGAGTCTGGAGTCTTTCAGCGTACCCCGCCGCTGTTTCCCAATCGGGCGTTTCGCCGTTTTCGCGGCTGCTCACGACGGCGCGCAGGCCGGCGATGGGACCTTGCAGCCCGTGAACGAGGTGAGACGTGATCTGGCCGAGCGCGGAGGCCTTGGCGGCCAGCGTCAGCTCGAAGTTCGCCCGCATCAGCCGCTCGTTGCGTTCGGCGATCGCGGATTGCGCACGACGAAGCAGGAGGAAGGCGACCGTGACCACCAGCACGATCAGCGCGATACCGATTGCGAGCGTGGCGGTCGTTTGCCCGCTGATCCTCGCGTCGATCGCGGCCAGTTCGCGGGAAAGGGGGCGGGCGTCGACGTAGTATTGGGCGTAGCCGAGGATCTTCTTCGGATTGCGTCCGTGTAGCGGCAAAAGCACTTCCAGGACGGGCGCGTGACGCTCAGGGGCTTCGTCAAAACCGGCGAAATACCGGTCCAGCTCGAGCTGGGGCGTGTAGCGACTGATCGGCTCGCCTTTCAACAACCGCGCGTAGTCGTCGAGCGGAAGCTCGGGAAAGAGCAGGGATTCGGGCGCATAACGCAGCGTGCGGCCCTGCGGGTCGAAGACCGCGACCGCGAGCATGTTCTGCTGCTGGGCGCTCTGGAGGACAGCGGCGAGGAGTTCGGGCGTGTCGCCTTCTTCGACCTCTCGCTGCGCGAGCTGATGGAGCGTCACCGGCCAGAGGACGGCGGCATCGCGGTTGATGATCGTCCGGCGGATCTCGTCGCGGAGCGTGCTGCGATAACGCACGACGGTGACCGAAAAGATCGCGATGAGGAGGATGCCCGTAAGCAGCGAGGGGAGCCACAACCGTGTGAGGCGAGGAGGCATGTGGGGATCCGCGCGATCAGGGCTGCTTGGCGAACGTGTCCGCGCCGAGATCGGAAGCTTCGCTCATGAATTCCTCCAGGAGGGCGTCGATCGATTTTTCGGTGCCGGGTTTTTGGTTCTTGGCGGCGAATTGGGCAAACTCGCTCCGGATGGCCTCCCGGGTGCGCCCGAGCGCCGCAATTCGCCCGGCGTTCTTCTTGTTGAAAGCGTCGATCGTTCGGCTCGGGTCCTGGTCTGTCCCAAGCGAGCGGATACTCGAGGACAGCTCATCCTGCAGCGCGCGTTTGTCCTGCTGGTAGCGCTCGATCAGCTGCTGAAGGGAAGGAGGAAGGGCGGCTTTCGCAGCGGCATTCCGGTCCTTGGCGCGCGTTTCCCAGATGTCCGCGTCGATGCCCGGGGCGGTCTTGTCGCCCTCGATCCGCCGCCGTTCGGCTGAAACGACGTCGACGAGCAGCTTTTCGTCCGCTCCGCCGATCAGCAGACCGGGAGCTGGAAAACCGAAGCCGGGAGGCGTCGGCTTCGAAACTGCACGGAGCGGGATCCGAATACTGGAAGCGTTTTCCGGCGCCATCTTTCGGCCGAGATACGGGCCGATTCCGGCAGCCATGCTGGACAGCGCGTCGGATGGAGCACCGGCGTCGATCGCGGCGCCGAAACGGGTGCGCCACAGCGGACGGACGTGGCCGCGCATCAGCTGCGCGTGATCGTAGGCGGTGACCATCACGAAGTAGCTCAGGCCGTCACCCGGCTCAGCTCCGGTCCGCGCTGGAGGCGGGAAATAGAGCCGCCGGACCGTGCCCCAGTGATAGACTATCGCGACGTCCGGAGCATCGCCGTCCGCGGCGATCGTGAATCCGTTTGCGGTGAGCGTGGCGCGCAGTGCCGCCGCCACCGCGTCCGCGTCGGGCAGTTTCTCGTTCGCCGCAGCAGAAGCGGATCCGACGTATCCGCCGTCGAATACGACGCAGGCGATGCGGCGGCCCGAGGATTTCGCGGACGCTTTTTCCCCGAGCAGGGTCTGACGGGCGGCCACCGCGACCTCGATCTGACGTGGCGCGGGGGCGGCGTCCGGCGGGTTGGCTTCCCATGCGGGGTCCTGTTGTGGAGATCGGGCTTCCCCCAGAAGTTGCAGGCGTTCTTTTCGCGCAATCTCGACGAGGAGATTTGGATTGGCCGCGTTTTTTAGTCGGACAGGCGCGGGAAACGGCTCCACCGACCCGAGTTCAGCTCGGTCCCAGGCGTCGACGTCGACCGCCGTGATCGACGTGGACGAAACGGTTCGTCCGACGTAAGGGCCGCTTCCTCGAGCGAGCGCTGGGATCACCTGCGCCATGTAGCCGCTGTTTTCCGCGGCGCTCATGCGGGTCCGCCAGAGTGCGGTGGCTTTGCCCTTGGCGAGATCGGCCCAATCGTACGCGGTGACGATGAAGAAGTATCGGTCGTCGTCGGCCAACTGTTTCGCCTCCTGCCAATCGGCGAAGAGATTGCGCAAACTGTTTTGCCCGATCGAATGGGCCTCGATGTCCGACCAGATCGCGTTCGCCAGGCGCGGCGGAGCAACGAGGAAGATGCGGCAGCGGAAATTGGCTTCCTGGCCCAGATTGAGGTAGCCGGCCCTGTCCGTGGGCATCGATTTCTGGCGAGCCGCGCCCCAGTGATAGACGAGCGCAAGCTGCGGCGACGCGCCTTCCGAGGCAGCTCGATAACCTTGTCGATTCAGAGCCGCGCGGAATGCCCCCGCCACGTCTCCGGCAGACGGCTCCCGGTCTCCGGCCACAACGTCTCCCGCCTCGATGAATCCGGCGTCGAACGCTCGGTAGGTGACCGGCGCGTCGGGAGAAGGCGGCGCCACGACGGTTCCGGCGTTGGTAAGCGTCGAAACCACGACCGCCTGGATCGGTTTCCCGGCTTTTGAAGCGGAACGAGCCGACTCGTCGGCAGCCAACGCGAGAGCCGAGCACGCTGTCAGCAGGCATGCGGCGCGGATGAGGCGTCGGAAAGAGAAGGTCATTGCGGTGCGAAAAGTTCTACCTGCTCCCATTGCGAGAGGTGTGCCAGATCGGCGGTAGAGTCTCAAGTAGCCGTTCTCGTGTGGTTTGTGGTTTCTCCGTGCCGCTGACTCAATCGGGCCGGTCGGTCCCCCGGGGCTCCGCCACCACCGGTGCGCCGGTGAGGGCGCGCACCCTGGGGCTCTGCAACCAGGAACTCCGTGTGGCGGCTCCACCAAGCGGGAGGTCTGCATGGAATGCGCGGCCATTGGGGTAACTCGTCGTTTGTGCGCGTATACAACGGTCGAACCCGCGCGCGGTTTCGTCGAAAAAAGGCGGCCTCATTGGGGCCGCCTGGGTGTTGGAACGACTGTCTCTGTCTTCGTCAGTTTTTCCCGGGATGATCCCAGGAGCGATCGCCACGCGGAGGCAGCCGATCGCCGCTGAACTCGTCGTGCTCCCTCTTCACGAGGGTCTGGAGCAACGGCTCGTCCTTGCCTCCGGTGAGAAGGGGAGCGGAGGGGTAACCCGGCTCCTGCGCGGCTGCGGCATCCAATTTGAAACGCGGGATTCTGGCGTAGGTGACCGCCGAGCGGGACAGGTCGCGGCCAAGGTATTGACCGATTCCCGCAGCGAGAGCTTCGACGGTTTCGTCCAGCGAGCCGGAATTGTCCGCCGCGCTGAGCCGGGTGCGCCACAGCGCCACGGTTTCTCCCCGCATCAGAGCCGCGTAATCGTACGCCGTGACGGTTACGAAGTACCGGTCGTCGTGCGCGAGTTGCAGGGCGTCGCGCCAATCGGGATACTGGTGGATGAAGCTCGGTTGCCCCGCCGAGTGAAGTTCCATGTCCGAGCGGAGGTCGTACGCTGTCTTGGGCGGCGCAACGAGAGCGATGCGGGCCTGGAGATTGGGGTCCATGTCGGGCATCGGTCGGGCGAAGTGCCGCACGCGGAGGCTGCCCCAATGATACACGAGGGCGAGAGACGGCGTTTCGCCGGCTTTGGCAGGCTGGTAGCCTTGCGCCACGAGCGAGGTGCGGAGTGCCGCGGCCACGGCTTGGGGGGGCGGGATGATTTCACCGCCCACGGTGTCGCCGCCTTCGATCAAACCGCCGTCAACGACGAGCGCGGCAACGGGATTCTGAGCGGTGGGGGCGGTGTAGTTTTCGCCGCCGGTGGCCCGCCGGGCGACGGCGACGGCGTCGATGTCCCTGGCTGCTGCGGTCAGGGCAAAGAGAGAGCTGACCGCAAAACTGAGCGTGGAAAGAAGTCGTTTCATGATGGGGGATGACGAATTGGATGCTCCCGAAGTAACTGGATGCGTGCCAGTCCGACGGCACTTGTATAAGCCTCTTCTGAAGAAGCCGTTGTTAAGTGCGGCGCGCGCGGCTGCGCGTCGAGGCCTGCGGCAACGGGTGCCTACGCACATGGAGGCCGTGGCAGTATCGTTCAGCGACGGTTAAATTCAACCACCGGGGTGGTTCGCGTCGGGCGGTGCAGAAGGCTCTTTGGCTCCCGAGAGCCGGTAGCGAAGAAATTCGCGAGTCACGCCAAGTCGGCGCGCGGCGGCGGAAACGTTGTTGCCCGTTTCGCGGAGGGCGTCGGCGATGAACTCGTTGACCGCGGTTTCGAGGGAGAATCCCGATTCGGGCAGCCGCCAGGCGGGATTCCGCCAATTGCCCGCCGACGGTATCGGCGCGCCGCCCAGCGTCGCGAAATCGAGTTCTGGTCCGGGACTGAAAATGACGGCGCGCTCGATCTCGTGGGCCAGCTCGCGAACGTTTCCCCTCCAGGTCTGGGCCAGCAGCCGCGCCTCGCCGTCGCGCGTGATCGTCAGGCCCCTCAAACGATGTCGCGCGGCGATTCTGGCCAGGAGGTGGTGGGCGAGGGGAAGAATGTCGGTGCCACGATCGCGTAGTGGCGCAAGCACGACGCGCAGCAGATTGAGGCGGTGGTAAAGATCCTCCCGGAAGGAACCCTGCGCGACCAGATCGTCGAGGGGCCGGTTGCTAGCGGTGACGACGCGCGCGTCGACCTGAACCTCGCGGGTGCCTCCGAGCCGGCGAATGGTGCCCTCTTCGATCGCGGTGAGGACCTTGGCCTGGGTGCCCGGCGAAAGGGAGGCGATCTCGTCGAGGAAGAGCGTGCCGCCGTCGGCCGCCTCGAACAGCCCGATCCGGGCGCGTTTGGCGTCGGTGAAGGCACCGCGTTCGTGACCGAAGAGTTCCGACTCGGCGAGGGTGTCCGGAAGGGCGGCGCAGTTGACGCTGACGAACGGTCGGTCCGCTCGCGGTCCGTTCTGGTGAAGCCAGCGCGCGAGGGCGCTCTTCCCGGTGCCGGTTTCCCCCTCGATCAGCACGGGCGGGAGCCGTCGTTCCAGCCGGCGCTCAGCCGCGATGATCGTATCCAGCTGAGTCCGCACGGCGGCGAGACTCTGGCCGAAAAAGAGTTCTTCCGCTCCCGCGCCGGGTTCGGCGGAGCGGTGTTCGTCGCGCCGCGTCGCGCGACGGTTCCAGCGGCAGCGGGAGAACGCCACCCCGAGCTGGTCGGGCTCGAAGGGTTTTGTCAGGTAGTCGCCCGCCCCGAGGCGCATGGCCTCGACGGCCTGCTTCACACCGCCAAACGCGGTCATGACGACCACCCCGGTGTTTTCGGAGAACGCGCCTTCGCGGAGCAGATCGAGAACCTCGCCGTCGGGAAGATGAAGGTCGACGACGGCGAAATCGAAGCGGAGATCGCGCAGGAGACGTCGAGCCTCCTCGAGACGAAGTGCCTCGGTCACCTCTGCACCGTGCAGCCGCAGGTGTGCGGCGAGACGCTTCCGAAGCGGCAGGTCGTCTTCGAGCAAAAGGATTTCGGAGCCAGCCGGGAACGAAGCGTCGTCAGCCATGGGGCGCCCTTCTCATGCGCGAAACGGCCCGACACGTTCAACGATAAAAGCGGATGCGTGGGCCGCACTGAGCACGGGAGTCGCCCTGAGCATTGTGCCGGCATACCGGCGACCGAGTCTACCCCGCGTCTCCGATCGAGTCCCCGGAGAGCCGCCGTCCGGGGCGTGTGTAACCAGCGATCCGGAGCCCGGATACGACTGCGTAACGCGAATGTCGCCCTTCTGTCACAGAAACGTAACCTGGGCACCTTGACCGGCTTTTCGCCGGCGGTGTGATTCGCTTTGCTCCAACCGGGGCAGCTCTTGATGGAATCCACCGCCCCCAGCACCGCCGAAGCATCCTTCGTGATCACGAAGGCTCGCACGCGCGTGTTTGGGCTGAGCTGGGACGAGGTGATCCAGTTTTTCTTCGCCGGAAACGCGGCCGTCGCGGTGGTGGTTTTGGCGCTGATCACGATTTTTCTGTTTCGCGAAGGCGCGGACTTCTTCCGTCTGAACTCCTCCCAGAATCTGGCGGTCTATCGCGAGGCCGGGTTGGAGTACGTCGACATCGTCCGCGACCAGGAAAAGGACCACGCGGCGCTGAATCGATATCTGGCCGACGTGCGGCTGCAGGCGCTCAAGTACTACAGGAAGCAGGGACTGACGTACCCGGAGGCCGCGGCGAAACTCGCCGCCTTCGACGACTATGCGGGGCGGTATTCGGACGCGATCGAACCGATCCGGAGCAAGATCTCCGACTGGTCGGACTTCGTCACTGCCATCAAAACCAAGTTCGGCGTCCGAGCCGATCAACTGGCGGAACGCGAGCAGCTCCTGGCCGCGGGAAAGACCGCCGAGGCCGCCAAAGTAAAGATCGACGTGGTCGATGCGCGCAAGGAGCTGCAGCCCGTGCTCGATGATCGTGCGAGCTATCAGGAGGCGGCGCAGCAGGCCGCCCAGCAGCTCACGGCCCTCGCACGGCAGCTTCCGGAAGCGCCGACTCCGGAGCTGCAGAAGCGGCTGCAGCGCTTCGCGGAGTTGACGCGGCAATACGTGGCGACCTTTCCGGCGACGGAGAAAAAACTGGAGACCTGGGATGCGACGAAACCGATTCCGTTCTACGTGTCGGTGACGTCGTTTCTTTTCGGCCGCGAATGGCTGACCGCCAGCTTCTGGCAGGACTGGTACGGGATTCTCCCGTTGCTGGTCGGCTCGCTGATGGTCTCGGCCGTCGCTTTGGTGCTGGCCGTGCCGCTCGGCGTCGGAGCGGCCGTGTACGTCAACCAGATCGCCCGGCCGTTCGAACAGCGCTGGATCAAGCCGGTGATCGAGTTCATCTCGGCCTTCCCGTCGGTCGTGCTGGGGTTCTTCGGCATCGCAGTATTGGGCGAGGCATTACGCAAGCTTTCGCAGGTCCCGTGGCTCAGCGGCCTGCCGGGTTTTCCGATCGCGGAGCGCCTCAACGCCCTGACCGCGGGCTGCCTGCTCGGCCTCATCGCTATTCCGACGATTTTCACCCTGGCGGAAGACGCGCTGAACAACGTGCCCCGGTCCTTCCGGGAGGCGTCGTACGCGCTCGGCGCCAGTCGGCTTCAGACGATCGTCAAGATCACGATCCCCGCCTCGCTCTCGGGCATCATCTCCGCCGTCCTGCTCGGCTTCGGCCGCGTCATCGGCGAGACGATGGTGGTGCTCCTGTGCGCGGGCAACCGGATCGCGATTCCGGATTTTTCCGCGGGCCTGGGCGCGTTCGTCCAGCCCGTGCACACGATGACCGGCATCATCGCCCAGGAGATGGGCGAGGTGGTGCGCGGCAGCATTCACTACCGGGCTCTCTTCATGGTGGGCATCGTGCTGTTCTTCCTGTCGCTGCTAATCAACTACGCGGCGCAGAAGATCGTGCGCCGGTATCGCATCTCCGGAGGCTGACGCGCCATGGCCGACCGCGAAATCAATCCCTTTGCCACGCAGGCGACCTGGTTTCCCCGTTTCGAAAAGGGGGTCTTCTGGATCTTCCGCCTCGCGACCTACGCCGTGCTCCTCAGCGGGTTCGCCGTTTTCGGCACGATCGTGGTCAAAGGCGCCGGCACGGTGTTTACGACGCGCGCGCCGTTTCTGAACGTCGCCTTCCTCACCCAGGCGCCCGAGACGCTCTACGTTTTCGAGTACGACGGAGCGAAGCACGAACTTGGCGCGAAGGACTACCGCGCGTTCCGGGAGACGGAGGAGGCGAAGGCCAAGGCGGCCGGAAAACCGGCGCCGAAGTTCGAGTCGGTCGAGTCGATCGTGTATTCCTCGGGGGGCATTTTCCCGGCGATCGTCGGCACGATTCTGCTCGTCGTCGGATCGATGGCCATCGCCCTGGTCCTGGGGGTGGCGAGCGCGATTTACCTGAGCGAATACGCCAAGAACGGGCCGGTGGTGCGTTTCATCCGGCTCGCGATCATCAATCTCGCCGGCGTGCCTTCCATCGTGTTCGGACTTTTCGGCTACGGCATGTTCGTGATCTTTCTCGGCTGGAACGTCTCGTTGCTCGCGGGCTGGTTCACCCTGGCGTTCATGGTCCTTCCGGTGGTGATCACGGCCAGCGAGGAGGCGCTCCGCGCCGTGCCGCGCGGTTTTCGCGACGCGTCCCTGGCCCTCGGATCAACGAAGTGGCAGACGATCCGGAAAGCGGTGCTGCCGTACGCGCTCCCGGGCGTGCTGACGTCCTCGATCCTCGGCGTGGCCCGCGTGGCCGGCGAAACGGCGCCGATCATGTTCACGGCCGCGTATGTCGTCCGCGACCGCCTGCCCTGGCAGGTCTCGCAGGTGAGCGACTTCTTTTTCCAGGGGGTGATGGCGCTCCCGTACCATATCTACGTCGTCAGCTCGAAGATCCCGCAGAACGTCTACACGGAGCGGGTTCAGTACGGCGCGGCGTTCGTTTTTCTCATGCTCGTGGCCGCAATCGCGACGGGATCCATCCTGCTGCGGAATCGGCTGCGCGGACGCTACCAATGGTGACCACCACTCCCGTCATGCCTGCCTCCGAATCCTTGGATCCCTCCGCGCCGCCCCGCCCGGCCGCCAACCAACGTCTTTTCGATTCGATCCCCATGCGGGCGACGCCGGTGACTCCCGCGCGTACCGTGATCGATATCCAGAACCTGGATTTCTTCTACGGGGCGAAGCAGGCGCTCTTCGACGTGAACCTTGCGCTCGAGGAGAAGCGGGTCACGGCCTTCATCGGACCTTCCGGCTGCGGCAAGTCGACGCTGCTGCGGTGCCTCAACCGGATGAACGACCTGATCGACGGCACCCGGATCGCGCGCGGTTCGATCGAGATTCGCGGCATCGACATCCATCGCCGGGACGTCGATCCGATCGAGCTCCGGAAGCGCGTCGGGATGGTTTTCCAGAAGTCGAACCCGTTCCCGAAGTCGATCTACGAAAACATCGTCTACGGACTGCGGCTTCAGGGCGTCCGCGACAAGACGCGCCTCGACGAGGTCGTCGAGCGGAGCCTCAAGGGCGCCGCGCTCTGGGACGAGGTGAAGGATCGCCTGCACGAGAGCGGGTTGGGGCTTTCCGGCGGACAACAGCAGCGCCTCTGCATCGCCCGCGCGATCGCGGTCGAGCCCGAGGTCATTCTGATGGACGAGCCGTGTTCCGCGCTGGATCCCATCGCGACGGCGAAGATCGAGGAGCTGATTCACGACCTGAAACGCGACTACACGATCGTGATCGTGACGCACAGCATGCAGCAGGCTGCGCGCGTTTCGGACAAGACCGCCTTCTTCTACATGGGGAAGCTGGTTGAGTACAACGACACCCGGACCATCTTCATGCATCCGGCCAACGCCCAGACCGAAGCCTACGTTTCCGGGCGCTTCGGTTGAGTCGGACAATAACGGATACAAAAGGGGCTCGCGCTCGGCGGAGCCCGCAGGCCAATTCCCCGAATCCCATGAAACGCTTTTTCGACAACGAACTGGAAGCCTTCCGCTCGCACCTGATCCTGATGGGCGAGAAAGCCATAGATCAGGTGAGACTCTCCCTGCGCGCTCTCGTCGAAGCCAACATCTCGCTCGCAGACCAGGTGATCGCGGGAGACGACGAACTCGACCAGCTGGAGGTGAAGATGGACGACGAGGCCATCCAGTACATGAACCTGCGTTCGCCGATCGCGACCGAGCTTCGCCTGATCATCGTCGGCATGAAGGCGTCGCACGATCTGGAGCGCGTGGGCGACGAGGCGAGCAACATCGCCAAGCGGGCGGTGAAGCTCGCCGCGGAACCGCAGCTGAAGCCGTACGTGGACATCCCGAGGATGGCGGAGATCGCCATCGAGATGTTGCGCGAGGCCCTGGACTGCTTCCTCAGCGGGGATCCGGAGCGCGCCGTGGCCGTCATCCGCCGCGACGAGGAAGTCGACCAGCTCAACAAGCAGCTCTATCGGGAGCTCAGCAGTTTCATGATCGAGCGTCCGGGCACGATTTCCCGCGCGTTGGAGCTCATGTTCATCTCGAAGTCGATCGAACGCATCGCCGACCATGCGACCAACATCGCGGAGGAGATGGTTTTTCTTTCCCAGGCGCGCGACATCCGCCACGTCGAGGAGCTGAAGAAAGCCAAGGCCGACCAGGCGAAAGCCTGATACCAAGGCTTTCCGTTCGGCGACGGACTCAGAGCACCGTCGCCTGGAGCAGCTTCATCAGCAGCCAGCCGAGGGTGCCGGTGACAGGGAGGGTAAGGACCCAGGCCCAGACGATCTTGCCGACGATGCCCCAGCTGACGGCGCTCAACCGCTTCGTCGCACCCACGCCCATGATGGTCGTGGAGATGACGTGAGTCGTGGACAGCGGCACGCCGACGTGCGATGCGGTCTGAATGATCATAGCGGCCGTCGTTTCGGCGGCGAAGCCGTGGATCGGCTGAAGGCGGACCATTTTGTGACCCATCGTCTTGATGATGCGCCAGCCGCCAGCGGCGGTGCCCGCCGCCATGGTGAGTCCGCAGGTGAAAATGACCCAGCGGTGCACGTCCATGGTGGGAGTGTTCAGGAAACCCAGCCACTCGGGCGCGTTCTTGAAGATCCCGGACTGGGTGCCCGTGAAGAGCGCCAGCGTGATGATGCCCATCGTCTTCTGGGCATCGTTGGTGCCGTGGCTGAGGCCCATCCAACCGGCGGAGAAAAGCTGAAGGATGCCGAACGTGCGGTTCACCGTCCGAGGGCGCCGATTGCGCAGGAGCACGTACAGCGTGAACATGACGATGGCCGAGACGATGAATCCGACGACGGGCGAGGCGATCATCGGCATGACCACCTTGGGCCAGAGCCCGGTGTCCCATTTGAGCACCGCCCAGTTGCCGTGCGAGGACGCGATCGCGGCGCCGCAGAGGCCGCCGATCAACGCGTGACTGGAGCTGGACGGCAGGCCGAGCCACCACGTGAGCAAATTCCAGATGATGGCGCCGATCAGCGCGGCAAGCACGGTGTACATGCTGACGACGCTCGTGTCGACGAGCCCGCTGCCGATGGTCTTCGCCACCGTGGTGCCGACGAAGACCGCGCCGATCATGTTGGTGACCGTCGCGAGGACGATCGCCTGGCGGGGAGTGAGGACCTTCGTCGAAACGACGGTCGCGATCGAATTGGCGGTGTCGTGAAATCCGTTGATGTACTCGAACGACAACGCCACGAGCAGGACCAGCAGGAACAGCGTCATGGCGCGTCCGTTACGTGTATTTCAGAACGATCTGGAAGACGACGTTGCCCGCATCGCGGCAGCGATCGATCGACTTCTCCACCATTTCGAAGAGTTCCTGCAGGATGACGGTCTCCTTGGCGTCGTAGGGCCCGCGATACAGATCTTTCAGCAGCTCCAGCATGTATTTGTCGGCCTCGCCTTCGGCGTGCTGCAGCCGGTCGTTCGCCTCCGTGATCTTGTCGATGGAAGGGCTGTGCCGGAGCTGTTTCACCATGAAGACCACCGCTTCGGCGGCTTTGGTGAGGAACTCGGCCTGGCGCACCAGACCATCGCGCGGGACCCGCCCCGGGTAGATGGAGAGGCGCTCGACGAGTTTCTCGACGGTCTTCGGAATGCGGTACAGTGCGAGAGAAAGGCCTTCGATGTCCTCGCGCTCCAGCGGCGTGACGAACGTGCGGCAGAGTTCTTCCGTGATACGGCTCGTGATCTTCTTATCCTTGCGGCGATTCTGGATGAAGTCGTCCAGGTCGGAGGACGTGCGATACGCCTCCATGCGCTGCAGGTAATTCGTCAGGAGCTTCGTGCTCGTCAGGGCTTCTTCCGCGCTCGATTCGAGCAGATCGTAGAACTTGTCGTCTTTGCCGAGGAGCTGAGAAAGTGAGAACATGCGTCCGGGACGTTAGGGCGCCGTCTGGTGCATGTGAAATGAAATTTTCGTGAGCGACCCACCGCTGTTGGCGGAGGCACTTCAGACAGACAGGGCACCGAGGCGAGCGTCTCGGCTGCGTCTGCGGATGCGCCGCGTCAGTCGCCGAACTGCGCCTTTGCGATCTTCACGGCGGCGTCATGCAACCCGGTGGAACTCCAACAGAGGTCCGGCTGAGGGTGGCAATCGATGCCTTGGTCCCACAGGGAGAACATCACCCCGAGCACGCAGGCATCGGTATCGATTCCACACACGGTCGCTTCCGTCACGGAATGCGCTTTCAGCTCCTGGATTTGCTGCGGCGAGAGTCCGTAGCCCGATTTTTCGAAACGCAGATCGTCAGGTCCCGGCTCGATCAGCAGGCGTGTCCCCGGCGAGCCCGGCGAACAAAGGGTGCGGTTGAATTTCCGTCTGAAGAGGGAGCCGGGCGGGTTCACGAACTGGGTGAACACGCGAAGCGGAAAGGCTGCGCTGCGTTCGCGGATCCGTTCCACAATCTCCCGAGGCACGGGAAACTCGGCCTGCACGTCGACGATCACGAACGCGTGCATGACGAGCCGAAGGGAGCTCTACCTGGGAGGAAAAGTGCAGGGTGGACGGGCGGTTCGCCCGCGGTTGTCGCGCCGAGTGCCGCCGGTTTCCCGAGTCGCGACGCCGGCGGGGTACGGGACGGCTCGCGTGCAGCCGGCGCGGCGGAGCGGGACTCCGGAGCGGACGATGATGGATTAGGCAAAGGGCGAGAGGGAAGGTGATCGGAACGCTTCATTTTGGTGGGGCGGGCGCAAATGCTCTCCGCGCTGTGGCACGGTAGAGGCGTTTCATCGCTGCCGGGTTCCGTGGGACGACTTTGTTCGCGGGGGCGTTGTGTCCCATTTGCGGGTCGGTGCTTTTCCGAGGTTCCGAGGGGGCGTCACCGGCCAACGAATTCCCCTGCGCGATATCGGGCTGCCGCCCGATGTTCGCCGATGGATGACCGGCACACACTGGGCCCGAATGGAAATGGATGAACCGGTCATGGCCGTGCCGCGCGTCGGGGCGCAGGTTACGGACACAGGCGTGCAGTATTCGGTGTGGGCGCCCGATCACGAGCGGCTCGACGTCGTCGTGCGGCTCGACGGCGCGGAGCGGAGGGTGTCGCTGGCGCCCGAGGATGGCGGCTTTTTCTCCGGCATCGATGAGCAAGGAAAGCCGGGCGACCTCTATCAGTTCGACCTCGGGAACGGGCGTCGCCGTCCCGATCCCGCCTCGCGCTTTCAACCTCAAGGCGTGCATGGGCCCTCGGAATGCATCGACGCGGCCCGCCATGCCTGGCGGACGGCGCACTGGCGACGCCCGGCCTGGCGGGGACAAACGACGTACGAGTTGCACATCGGCACGTTTACCTCTGAGGGCACTTTTCGTGCCGCCATCGCGCGCCTGGATCACGTGGCGGAGCTCGGCGCGGAGGCGATCGAGATCCTGCCGGTGGCGGATTTCGCCGGAGACCGAAACTGGGGCTACGACGGCGTGGCGCTGTTTGCTCCGGCACGCTGTTACGGCCGGCCGGACGACCTCCGCGCCCTCGTGGATGCGGCGCACGAGCGCGGTCTCGTGGTGATCCTCGACGTCGTCTACAATCACCTCGGCCCGGCGGGGAATTACCTTGGGGAGTTCTCCCGCGCTTATTTCCACCGGACGCGCAACACCCCCTGGGGACAGGGGTTCAATCTGGACGGACCGGACAGCCGGCCGGTGCGCGACTTCTTTCTTTGGAACGCAGTGTATTGGTTGGACGAATTCAAAGTCGACGGACTGCGGCTCGACGCCACCCACGCGATCACCGACGATTCGGAAAAGCACCTGTTGGCGCAGATCGCCGAGGCGGTGCACGAGCGGGGGGGATTTGTCGTCGCGGAAGACGAACGCAACTGCAGCGAGCTGATCGACGACGCCGCGGGCCGCGGGTTCGGCATCGACGCAGTCTGGTCGGACGATTTCCACCACCAGGTGCGTGTCGCGCTGACTCGGGCGAACGAATCCTATTTCGCGAGTTATCCCGGTACGACCGCGGCGCTGGCCGAAACGCTCGAACATGGCTGGTTCTACACCGGGCAGGCTTTCCCTTTCTGGAAGGGCCGGGCGCGCGGCGCCTCGTGCCGGCACCTGCCGGCCAGCGCCTTCGTCTATTGCATCGAGAACCACGACCAGGTTGGAAACCGCGCCCGAGGAGAACGGCTGGAGCACCTGGTGTCTCCGGCGCATTATCGGGCGGCCAGCGCGCTTCTCTGCCTCTGTCCGTACGCTCCGCTCCTGTTCATGGGCCAGGAGTGGGCGGCGGGGTCTCCCTTTTTGTTCTTCACCGATCACGAGGGTGAATTGGGCCGGCTCGTCTCGGAGGGAAGGCGCAGGGAGTTCGCCGACGTGAACCGCGGGCTCGCGCCGGAGGATATCCCGGATCCGCAATCGGAGAACACGTTCTTGAGGTCCAAACTCGATTGGGCGGAGGTGTCGCGAAGCCCCCACGCCGGCACGCTTGCCTTCTACCGCGAATGCCTGCGTGTCCGGAAACAATGGATACACGCCGCGCTCGCGGATCGGGGACTCTGGTCGGTGGGCGACGTCGGGTCGGCGATTGCGTTGCGCTACGAGCCTCCCGGCCGGAGCGTCGTTTTGGTCGTGGTGACGCTCAACCTCGGCTCGATCCGGGACGAGGGGGGCCACCGATTCCTTTTGCCGCCGGACGGGCACCGCTGGCGGTTGGCGCTGCAGTCGGAGGGGCCGGAGTTCGGGGGCAAAGGTGCGATCTCCGGGCGCGCCTTGTCGGAAACGTCGGGCGCGGGACCGTGGCTCGCCTTCACCGAGCCGGGCGCGGTGGTGCTCGTCGCCGAGGAGGATGCCGGATGCCGCTGAACGACGCCCGCCGGATTCCATTGGCGACCTATCGGCTGCAGCTGCACGCCCAATTCGCTTTCGCCGACGCGGAAAAGAGGCTTCCGTACCTCCGCGCTCTCGGAATCTCGGATCTCTACTGCTCCCCAATTTTTCGGGCCGCGCCGGGAAGCACGCACGGCTACGACGTGGCCGACTATCGGAAAATCAATCCCGAACTCGGCGGCGGAGAGGCCTTCGTGCGTCTGACCGAGCGTCTCCGGGAAAACGGGATGGCGGTGCTGCTCGATTTTGTGCCGAACCACATGGGCATTCAGGGACCTTTCAACGCCTGGTGGCGCGATGTGCTCGAGTGCGGTCCGCATTCGCCCTACGCGACCTACTTCGACATCCACTGGGGAGCTTCGCGGGAGCCGGGACGCCCCCGCGTTCTCGTCCCGATTCTGGAAGAGCACTACGGAGCCGTGCTCGAGGCGGGAAAACTTTCGCTCTCCTTCCAGAACGGGGCGTTCGCGATCGTTTATGCGGACATCCGTTTCCCGGTGAACCCGGACACCTACCCCCTGATTCTCGGCAAGCTGGTCGACGACCGCGGTCTGACGGCGGGAGTGCGCGCAGCCCTCGATCAGCTGGTCGACGCCTTCGGGAATCTGCCGTTTCCCGACGCCGTGGACGATCCGGCGAGAGCTCAATCCCGCGCCCAGGAAATCGAGCACTTGAAGCGGCGCCTGGGCGATCTGGTCGCCGAAGCGCCCGAACTCAGGGCCTCCCTCGAACGGAGAATCGCGCAGATGAACGGCGAGGTTGGGAATCCGCGGAGCTTCGACGAACTCGACCGGCTCGTCGACAAGCAGCACTACCGGCTCGCGCGCTGGAAGGCCGGCGTCCACGAGATCAATTACCGTCGCTTTTTTGCCGTCGACTCGCTCATCGGCCTGCGAATGGAAAACGCGCAGGTCTTTCACGAGAGTCACCTGCTCGTGCGCCACCTCGTTCGCGAGGGTCGTGTGGCGGGCTTGCGCATCGATCACATCGACGGCCTGTGGGATCCGCAGCAGTACCTTGAGCGGCTGCAGGGGTTGACGCTCGACGACAACGGTCGCGGCGACGGAAAGCCGCTTTACGTCCTGGTCGAAAAGATCCGGGAGCGTCGGGAGACGCTGCCCCCCGAATGGAAGATCCACGGGACCACCGGCTACGAGTTCATCGCGCAGCTCTCGGGCCTGTTTGTCGACCCGAGCAACGAGGCTCGTTTCACCGCGTGCTATCGGGTCTCCACCGGCGACCAGACCGATTACGAGCAGGTTGTGTACGAGAAAAAACGGCTGATTCTCGAGGAGATGTTTGCCAATGCCGTGACCACTTTTGGATACGGCCTGGCCGATCTCGTGATCGGCGACCGCCGGTGGCGGGATTTGACCGGTCACGAACTGATCACCGCGGTTCGCGAGGTCATCGCGTGTTTCGACGTTTACCGCACCTACCGGCGGGATGGAGCGATGGAGCCCACCGACCGAGCCCGCGTGAATGCCGCCTGCGACAAGGCCATCGCTCGCAATCCGCGCTTCGATCCCGGACCAATCGAGTTTCTGCGCAGCTTCCTCACCGGCGACTATCCCGGACCCGATGCCGATCCCGAGTATCGCGAACGCGCGCTGCGGTGGGTGATGACGCTGCAGCAGTACACCGGGGCGGTGATGGCGAAGTCGGTGGAAGACACCGCCTATTACACGTACTGCCGATTCGTCGCGCTCAACGATGTCGGCGGCGATCCCGCGGTTTTCGGCGAGAGTGTCGAAGCCTTTCACCAGGCGAACCTCCGACGGCTGGAGACGGAACCGCATGCCTTGTTGGCCACCTCGACGCACGACACCAAGCTGAGCGAGGACGTCCGCGCCCGCCTCTACACGCTGTCCGAGATTCCGGCCGAGTGGGAGGACTGGGTCGCCGAGTGGCGCGGGATCGCGAGCGTCCACAAGGCGAAGCTCGATCTGCTCAATGCCCCGGATCCCGTCGACGAATACCGGCTTTACCAGATCCTGATCGGCGCCTGGCCCCTGGAGACAAACGAGCCGGGCGAGGAATTTCGAAAACGCATCCGTGAACACGTGCGCAAGGCGGTGAACGAAGCCAAAAGATTCACCTCCTGGGTGCATCCGAACGACGCCTACCTGGAGGCGTGCGATCGGTTCGTGGACGCGCTGCTCACGCCGTCGGAAACAAACGAATTCCTCCGCAGTTTTGTCCCGCGGGCCCAGCGGGTCGCGCACCTCGGCATTGCCAATTCGCTCTCTCAGGTGGTGCTCAAGGCGACGGTGCCCGGCGTGCCCGATTTCTATCAAGGTAACGAACTCTGGGATTTCAGCCTCGTCGACCCGGACAACCGCCGGCCGGTCGATTACGATGCTCGCGAAAAAGCGCTCTCCGCCGTCTCGTCCCGATTGCCGGTGGAACTCCTGCGGGGCTGGACCGACGGAGCGATCAAGCTCTGGACGACGCAGAAACTCCTCGCGCTTCGCCAGCGTTGTCCAGAGCTGTTTCAGCGCGGCAGCTACACGCCTCTCTCGTTCTCCGGTCGTTTCCAGAAGCATGCGGTGGGCTTTCGCCGCGATCTTGACGGCCGGTCCCTCGTCGTCGTGGTGCCCCGGCTCAGCGCCTTGCTCGGTGTGCCGCCGACCGGGCTTGTCTGGGACGACACGGCGCTGGACACGGCTGGCCGGGAAGGCGATTGGGAAAATGTCTTCGACGGACGGCGGTTTCCCGGGAATGCACCGCTTGCGATGGTGGATCTGTTTGCCGACTTGCCGTTCGCGGTCCTCGTCGCGGGGTGTTGAGCGTCCGCTCGTAAACGGCGTCCTGCGGACGAAGGCGGACGTCGTGCGCTACTTCTGCCGAACGTCTTCGGCGGCCGGGTAGGGGTGCACGCTCTGGACATTCTCCGCCAGGAACAATGCCGCCGCACTGGGACGCGGTGCGCTTTTCATCCTGGCCACAGCGTCGGCCACGGCCCGCTCAAGCTTGAGGTCGAGAAGATAGCGACGGAAGTATCCGGCTTTCCGGTACTCTTCGGCGAACTGCGCAACAACCTCCCGCCGGATGCGCGCCTCCTCGAGGCGCCGCGCCGTGGCCAGGGCATATTCGAGACGCAAACGTCCGTTCGCGACGAAAGCCGGCGCTTTGGCGGAGGGTTGCGGACCTGGAGCCATGATGGAATTCCGACGGGAACCGCGAACCTTGGCCGATTTGCCCTCAGCGGCAAGATTGGTCTGCACATCGGCGGCCGACCTGCACAAACGATTGGATACGGGAGGCAAGAATCCGGCTAGACGTGCGGGAAGCGCCTGCGTACGTGTTGGCGTTTCCATCGGTCGGGACGTCGTGGGGGCTTTCGCTTCGGCGGCACGGCAGATGGCTGGCTTTCCGTATGTCTCTTCGCTCCTTCGCTCTGTTCAGCTTTGGATTTGTTGCTGTCTCGATCTCGGCTCAGACGGCCTCGTCCGACAAGGTCGTGGCCGGGGAGACCATGGAAATTCGCGAGACGCGCCTGGCCGCGTCGGCGACCTCGACCACGCGCATCTCGCTTGTGCCCCGGTCCGAAGCCGGGGGTCTGGCATCTGCCGCGACGAGTGCGGCCGATTTGTTTCTGGCCGACGCCGGGGCGCGATCGTTCACCAGCACGCTCGCGCTTCGCGGGTTGGCCAACACACCTCTCTTCGGCGATCCCTCCGCCACCGTTTACCTGGACGACCTGCCACTCGGGAGCACGTTTGCGCTTCCGTCGGAGTTGACCGGTTTCGATTCGGTGGAGGTGTTCCGCGGACCTGGACAGAACACGCGGTTCGGTCGGGCCGGCTCCGTCGGCGTAATCCGCTTTTCCACTCCCGCGAGTCGCGCTCCGGCGGGTGAGGAGCTTTGGTCCTCGTACGGCAATTTCGACGCACGTGCAGCGGCTTTGCGCGTCAACGTCGCCGGCGACGCGTCGGATGCTTATGTCGCCGCTGCATACCGGGCCCGCGACGGCTACGTGAGCAACACGGAACTCGGTCGGAGAATCGACGGACGTGAGTCAAGTTCCGGCTTGGCGCGCGTCCGCTTCCGACCCTCGGGCAACGCCGAGTGGACCCTCCTCGCGACGGCGGAGCGGCTCCGCGACGGCGTGCAGGCGCTGGTGCCGCTCCAGGGTCCGAAAGACGAAGTGCGCCGCAGTGCGGAAGGCGTGACGCACATCGACGACCTCGGACTTGCGCTCCGCGGCACGTACAGCCTGCCGTTCGGCACGTTCGCAGCCACCACGGCCTATTCTCTTTGGAACATGGATCCGGCGACGAACGATCTTTCGTTTGGGTTTGCCGAGCTCCAGAACACCTCGCAGCTGCGCCAGCGGAATCTCAGCGAGGAGGTTTCGCTGATTTCCGACGCGAAGGGACAGGTCCGCTGGTCCGCGGGCGCCTTCGCTCTAGACGGCAGGACCAAGGGCGGATTCCTGCGCTCGTTTTCCGGTTTTCCGTATGAGAATTCCCGTTACACAACGACGAATCGGTCGCTCGCGCTGTACGGCGAGGCGGCGATCCAGGTGACGCCGAGCTTCACGCTTACCCCGGGACTGCGCCTCGAGGAGAACAGAAAGAAGATGACGCGCGAGGAGATCGTGCCGGTGGGGGCCACGTACCGGCTTTCCCGGAACTCGGGCGCGGTTCTGCCGAAGCTGGTCGGGAGCTATGCGATCGATTCCGCGGCGGAAGCCTCCGTCGGTCTCGTTACCGGCTACAAGCCGGGCGGCTTTTCCGCGTTTACCGGGAACCACGCGCTGGCTTCCTTCGCGCCGGAGCGCCTCCGCGGCGTCGAGGCGGCGGTCACGCGCCGTTCGACAGACGGCACCCTGAGCGCAACCCTTCGCGGTTTCGGGTATCGGGTGAGAGATTACCAGGTCGAGCGATCGTTCCAGACGGGGGCGCAGACCGACGACTACTTGGTCGTGAATGCCGGCCGTGCGCATTCGTACGGGGCCGAACTCGAGGTGGCGTGGAAGCCGATCCCGGGCCTTGCGCTCGGCCTCGATGCGGGGTTCACGCGAGTGACGCTGCAGCGTTTCACCGACCCGTACAGCCGCGTCGTCTATGACGGGAAACGCGTCCCGTATTCGCCGAGCTATGACGTGAGTTTTCGGGCCGACTACCGGGCCGTCAGCGGCTGGTTCGTCGGCGCATCCTTGTCCGCGGTGGGCCGCACCTATTACACCGAGTCGGAGGCGGAGGTGTTCAGCCAGAAATCCTACGCCCTTCTCGGCGCGCGCCTCGGCTATTCCACTGGCTCGTACACCGTCGCGCTGTTCGGCGAGAATCTGGCCGACAAACCCTATTGGGCGTCGATCACCCCGGGCACGAACCATGGCACCCCGGGCGCTCCTCGGACCTATGGCGTCGAACTGAGCGCCACGTTCTGAGCCGTCCGGCCCGGCGCAATCCCGCTACCTTGGAGCGGGAATCCGAAGCTTTCGGGCCCGCCGGCAGAGAAAAAAGAACCGCCGCAAGCGTTGCGGCGGTTCTTGTCCGAAAGAGGCCGAAGGAAATCGGCGCCGCGAGACGGCATCAACCGCCCGAGGCGGCTTTTTTGCTGAACGTGATCGTCGTCTTCACGCCGTTGGGTGTGGATTCGGCGCTCACGCTGACCATGGAGTCGTCCTTCGTGCCGGCGATCGAGGCGGTGGGGCCGTTGTCGTTGGCATCGTTGCCGCGGACCTGGATCGTGTACCCGGCGGAGGTGATCTTCTTCTCGTAGTATTCCACGATCTTGTCCGGCTCGTCGGTCGTGGTGAACTCGTAGTTCCCGATCGTGGCGCCCCCTAGATTGGTGAGCGTCGCGTCCTGCGTCTTGCCGCCCGGATACGATGGGATGAAAGCGGGGAACTTCTTCAGCACGGATGCCATCGCGTTGGCTTTGGCGGAGCTGATCTTCTTTTCCGGAGGGGGGGCGGCCGGCTCGGGCTCGGACGGCGCGGGCTCGGACGCGGCGGAAGCCGAAGGTTGTTCCTCTTCGCTGGCGGCGGGCTTTGACGCGGATTGCGCAGGGCGTATCGGGGCGTTTCCGGAGCGGCTGATCTTCTCGAGCGCCGTGCCGATGTTTTCCGCCGTGTAGTCGGCGGAGTCGATGCGCACGACCTCGCCGGTCTTCTTGTTTTTGACCGTGATGATGCCCTTTGCCGAGTCCCTCGAGACGATCTCTACCTCACCGCCGAGAGAGGCGAGCGAGATCGCGGTGTTGAGCGCGGCGTAGGTGGGGTTCCTCTCGGCTTCTTCGGAATACTGCTTCGCCTTTTTCGCGCCCCAGACCAGGACGCCGACGACGCAGCCGCCGATGAGCACGAAGATCCCGAGAATGACGCAGAGCACGATGATCAGCGTGCGGTTGCCGCCCTTTTTCGGCGCGGCCCCGGGAGCCGCAGGCGGAGGAGGCGGTGGCGGCGGAGGAGGTGGGGGCGGAGGCGGAGTGGAGGAGGGAGTATCCATGGAGTTGTGACGGGTTTACTTCACCAGGGTGAAACGGTTTCCGATCAGGGGGAGCGGCTTGCATTCGCCTTTCGCGGCATTGATCAGACCGATGATCGCGAAGGCGAGCAGGCCGAGCCAGACGACCATGCCCAGCAGGCCCGCCAGCATGAATCCGCCGGGAATGCGGAAGAGGACGAAATTGATGATCGCGAGCGCGATCCAACTCGCGAAGCCAAGGATGGTGAGAACCAGCCCCTGATTGCAGTGGTACATCGCGAACCTCGACTGGCGCGCGGCGAGCAGCGCCACGATGAAGAGGAACGGCGGCAGGTAGCTGATCACGCCGAACACCTTGTTTTTTTCCACGTCGGCCGCGTCGGGGATTTCGACCCCCGGCGCTCCCGCTGCGCTGGGCGGCGGCACGTTTCCCGATCCGGCGCTCACCGTTGCCGGCACCGCAGCCGGAATGGCGCCTGAGAATTCGGAGAGCGTGCTGGCGGCAACCCAGGACGCCAAGCCGTCGCGCCAGACCAGCGCGTCGGCTCGAACGGCACCGGATTTGAGAAGGGTGGTTAGCTCTTCCGTGGATACAGGACCCATGCGAGTCCCATCTTTCATGTAGTACCAAGTGCTCATGGTTTTTGTGGACGAAGGAAACTCAGCGGCGTGGGGCTGCCGCAGTCCGAGCAATGCATGCCCGGTACATCGCAAAAAGGCGGGGTGTGTTTCCCCGAAATGTGGAAATGTGCCCGGGTGATTGCAAACTATTCATGACCAGGGTTTACCTGATCCTTCCGGCGGATACTCCGTCTGCGCTCGTGCCCGGAAAGCGGATACGGAATGCAGAATCGCGGCGTATCGGGAAGCACGCGAGTTCTTGCCGGCTGCGGCGGTTGACGCAGCTCCCCCATGCGGGGCGTTGGCAGGGCGTTGCCGATGTTGCGTTGCGCCACCTGTGGAAGAGTTCCCGAAAGTGGCTGAGGGGGAATCGAGAGTCGTGAGTCCGCTGTGGAACGCGCTCCGGGGGCGTTCGGTCGGGGTGGCGGAATCACACCTTCCGCCTTTCCGTCATGGCCATTCGATTTCGAGAAGACCTCAATACGCTCCTCCGCGACCTCGAGAACCGAGGCTATCGCGTTCACGCAGCGAAACGCATCGCAGGCTCACCCGGACGCACGGCTGACGTCTACCTGGAGAACGGAGTCCTCGTGCGCTGGGATGCGCACACGCAGACCGTCTGGGCAGAGGGACCGATTGTCGGGATGAAACGGGTCGAGGCGTATTTGCGACGACTCTACGAAGGCGGTCGTCTTGGCCGGTTGCTCGCCGTGGGCTTCTCCGGATACGCTTTTCGGCGGCTCCATCAGGACCGTTCTCGAGTCCTGGACCCTGTCGTCACGTCGTGAGCGTTGTGTCAGGTTTCCCGCCCTCTTTCTCTCGTCGGTAGGCCCGATCGGGTGGAATCGAGTAGGCCTATGCGATTGCGTACGCGCATTTTGTGCGCATTTTGTGCTTCATTTTTTAGGAAACAGTGACGTTATAGAGGTCCCTCCCGCCAAAAACCGACGGTAGAGCCTAGCTCCCGATCGGTTTAGCCCGCCCGCAAGGGCGGGCTTTTTTTTGCCCGCTTGGGAAGGTCAGGAGTTCATCTACGCCTTCAGCTTCGCGGCAATCTGGGTCGCGTGCCGGCCTTGGTAGCGGGCGATCGCCAGCTCGTTCGCGCTCGGGAGACGAGAACCGTCGGGTCCGGTAACGGTGCTGGCGCCGTAAGGAGTGCCGCCGGTGAGCTCGGACATATTGAGAAGCTCCTTGGCCGCGTAGGGAACGCCGACGATCACCATGCCTTGGTGAAAGAAGAACGTCTGCACGCTGATGAGGGTTGTCTCCTGTCCGCCATGCTGGCTCGCCGTCGAGGTGAACACGCTGCCGACTTTTCCGACCAGCGCGCCCTCATTCCAGAGTGAGCCCGTGGCATCGAAGAATGCCTGCATCTGCGCCGTGGCGCTGCCGAAGCGAGTGCCGGTGCCGATAAACACGACGTCGGCCTCGGCCAGCCGCTTCGGATCGGCGAGGGGAATGTGTGCGAAGGTCTTCTTCGCCTCCACCGCTCCCATCTTCTGCAGAATCTCGGTCGAGAGCGTTTCGTGGACTTGATAGAGTTGGACGTCCGCGCCCGGCACTTGGCGCGCACCTTCTGCGACCGCTTCGGCCATGCGGTAGATGTGCCCGTAGAGACTGTGAAAGACGATCTGTACCCTAACGCTCATGGAGTTTCCTTTCTGATGCTGCGTTTGCTGCGCGCCGTTCGGCGCAGTGCCGAGCGCGCTCCGGCTCCCGCGGAGCCGGTCGACGCGCCGAGCTTAAGGTGCAGTCGTCGAAGCCGCAAACGCGGCGTCGGTTCTCACTCCGACTTCAGCAGCTCCAGGGGATTTGTCCGCGAGGCTCTCCAGGCGGGCGCAAGACTCGCAACGATCGACACCGCCATGCCCGCCAGTGCCGCCACGATCGCCGGCGCGGCCCCCGGCTTTTCGTAGAGCAGCGTCTGGAGCACGGGCAGGCGAACGAGGATCGCGACCGCGACCACGCCGATGAGGGCTCCCGCGCCTCCTAGCCGCACGGCGCGCTTCACGACGTCGCGGAGCACGCGACCATTTCCGGCGCCGACGGCCATGCGAATTGCGATCTCCCGCCGCCTGAGCGCCACGAGGTGACCGAGCGATGCAGCCATTCCGGCAGCGGCGAGCAGCAAGGCTACGGCGGCGGCGATCGCCGCGATGCGCATGGCGGCGATGTTGTCGGCAAGATCGTCGGTGACCCGTTCGTCGAGCGTATTCCAGTCCGAGAAGACCACCGCGGGTTCGGCTTTTCGGACGGCCTCGCGCACGGCTTTGCCGAGTTTCGCCGCGTCGCCTTCGCAGCGCACGGCGAGGAAACTCGGCGGGTACCACCATTGGGTCGCGGCAGCATAGAAAACGGCGGGTGTTTCCTCTCGCATGCCATTGACCCGGGCGTCAGCGATGATCCCGACGATCGTCCAGTCGTCCTTGTCTGTGACGACGTTGAAACCGAACCGCTGGCCGAGCGGGTTCGCCTCGCCGAATATCCGCCGAGCGAAGCTCGCGCTGACCACCGCGGACCTGACGGTGTTCTCCTGGTCCTCGTTGCCGATCAACCGTCCCTGGAGCACCTGAAGACCCGCGGCCTGGAGGTACTCGGCGCTCACGCTATCCAGCTGGAATTGGCCGCTGCGGATCTTGGCCTGTTCGCTCCGGACGTGGATTCCGGAGGTCGCTGTACTGCCGGACAGGATACCATTTCCGGAGAATCCCACGGCGCGGACGCCTGGGACCTCGAGCGCCGCCTGCCGGATCCGCACCGTCATACCGTCCAATGTGTCGCGATCCACGGCCCCGACTACGGGCTCGAAACGCGCGGTCAAGACGTGAACTCGGTCGAAACCGGGCGAAGAGGCGAGCGTGTGCCGGAGTTCGCTGCCGAGGGCGTTCGCCAAGGCGACGAGCAGTACTGCCAAGGCGAGCTGCATTGTCACCAGGAGGTTGCCCATCCGAAGCGTGCCTGGACCGGCGCTGCTTCTGCCGGACAATGCGGAGAGCGGTTGCAGCTTCAGAATCCAGAGTGCAGGCACGATGCTGCTGCCGAGCGAGGCGGCGGTCGCGAGCAGCCCGCAGACCAGCCAGCACTTCGCGCTGATCGTGTGTTCCAGAATCTGCCCCGGGGCCACCAGAGCCTGAAGCGGCTCAATTCCGACCGCTGCAATCATCCCGCCTGTCAGCCAGCTGATGCAGCCAACGAGAGTCGTTTCGAGGAAAGGCAGGCGTATGGCCCGGACCAAACCGGACCCGAGTGCCAGGCGCACGCCCAACTCGCGATGCCGCGAGAGCGTGCGAACCAGAAGGAGACCCGAGACATTGGCGATGCCGAGGATCAACATGACTCCGGCGATAGAGCCGAGCAGGAGCGCGGTGCGCTGGAAGGTAGGGCGAAACCACGAAAAGCCGCCGGGTGAAGACATCATCGTCCAAGTGAGCCGGCCCAGGGCTTCGCGTTCCTGAGGGTCGTCGAGTGCGGCGGAGCGGTCGGCCCGTTCAGTCTGGAAGGCCTGTGCCAACGTCGGCCCGACCGCCGCTGCGGCCTCCGGTCGCACGCGGACGAGCAGTTCGAGCCAAGCAACGCGCTCCTCCCGCGACCAGTCGGGGTTGTTGGTCCGGTCGCTGGAACCGATCGTGTTGGCATTGCCGTGGAACCCGACAACGGACTGGTCGGCCGCTGGCATCCAAAAATCGATGCTTGGGCCAAGGGTTATGTCGGTGAATCCGCGCGGCAAGACGCCCACGATCGTGAAGCTCTGCCGGTTCAGCAGGAGCGTGCGACCGACTGCCTCGGGCGGCTGGGCGAAATGGCTCTTCGCCCACGCGTGCGATACCACGGCGACGCGACGCGGATCACCGACCACGTCGTCGGCGGAATGGAGAACCCGGCCCGAAGCTGCATTTAGCTTCAAGGTCTGGAAGAAGGTCCCGGTGACGAGGCGTACCAGAGCGGATTCGGGTGTGCCGTTATCCAGCTCCGCTGTCATTCGGCAGCTGCCGCTGTATCCAGCAGAAGGCGACGCCGAGAGCTGCGCGAACCGGCTCGCGGTCCCGTAGCTGAACCGGCCCGGCGTCCCCTCGGCATTCATCGCCAGATGCAACTCCTCGGGCGCGGGCACGGGTAATGGTTTGAGAAAAACCGAATCGATCAGGCTGTAGATCAGCGTCGCGGCCGCGAGCCCGAGCGCGAGGATGCCGACTGCGCACAGCGTGAAGAAGGGGCGCCGCGCCAGACCGCGCGCACAAAAGACGAGATCCTTCATCATCGCCTCGAGGCGGGGCAGACTGGACAACTCGCGCAACGCTTCGCGCGATTGCACGACGTTCCCGAATTCGCGCTGCGCCGCAGCTCTCGCGTCTACGGGGGAAAAACCCTTGCGCTCGAACTCGGCGGTGAGCTCCGCGAGATGGAACTCCATCTCTTCGTCGAACCGGCTGACGACTTGGCGCCGCCGGAGAAGGTCTCGGATGCGTGCGAAGAGCGTGCTCATGCGAGAAGCGTCAGGCGTTGCCCGAGGCCCTGCCGGAAACGATCGCGTTCACGGCGAGACTGATGCGCTGCCAGTTGTCGACTTCCACCTGGAGCCGCCGATGTCCGCGCTGGTTGAGGGAATAAAAGCGCGCCCGACGGTTGTTGTCGCTCGTACCCCATTCGGAGGAAATCAGCCCCTGTTGCTCCAGCCGCAAGAGGGCGGGGTAGAGCGTGCCCTGATTCAGGGCCAGCGTGTCGGCCGACATCTGCTCGATGCGGCGCGCGATGCCGTAGCCGTGGAGCGGTCCGAGTCCCTCCAGCGTCTTCAGCACGAGGAGATCGAGCGTGCCCTGCAGAACTTCCAGCCGACGTGGTTCGTTGCTCATGTTGGTTATCAACAGGAGGCGCCCCAGGTGCGTCAAGCCTGCAGCCGAAAGAGGAGGGCTGCGCCTATGCGGAGCTCGGTTTTGGCTGCCCGGTGCAACCTCTGAGCGAAAGGTCGACGCGGAGGATGTGCGTGACCACCCAATCGCAGAGTTCGCGATGAGTCTGCGCTGCAACGTAAGCGCAGGACCCGGGCGAGTTCGCGATCCGGGACTTGGCGGCGGAGAACTTCGCCACGAATTGCTCGTGAGCCTTCTTGTTCGCGGCCGCCGCCGGGCACCGAAAGCGGTTCATGCACTGCTCCTCGCGAGCGAAGTGCTCGGCGGCGTAGATTTCCAGGAACTGGAGAACCCCGGAGATGCGCGCGGAACCCTGCCCATCGGCCAAAGCGCCCTCGAGTTCGTTCAGGCCACCGATGAGCCTGAGGTGATCGGCGTCGATCGCCTCGATGCCGGTCTCGAAATCGGACGTCCAGGTCAGCATGCGTAGACAACCTCGATTTCGGTCGCCCGCTCGAATTCTTGAGGGCGATCAGGACGCTAGAAGAACAGCCGTCGTCAACTGGAAGCGGGTCTTCTCGCAGGTGTGCCGCGCAACATGCTGAAGCGGAGCCGGTTGAGATCACCGGCGCCGCATCGATGACAGCTGCCGTTCATGGAACCGTGAGGATACTCCTCGAGCGCTGCACTCCGCATTCGCGAAGTGCCTTTATGAAATGGCCCAAAATCCGGCTAGCTCGAAGGCTGCCGGACTAGGCTCACGTTGGAGAACACGCTCTACCGCGCTTCGCCGATGCAGGCTTTGATGTGCAAATCGACGCGCAGGATGTGCTGCACGATCCAGTCGGAGAGTTCGCGCTGGGTCTGGATAGCGACCAGTGCACTCGAACCTGGAGATTTGGCGATGCGGGCCTTGGCGCTCGCGAACTTGGCCATGAACTGCTGGTGAGCTTTTTCGTTCGCGGCAGCGACCGGGCACCGGTGACGCTGCATGCAATCCTCTTCCCGACGGAAGTGTTCCGCCGCGTACTTCTCCAGAAACGCGAGCAGGTTCGCGATCTTCGCGGATCCCTGGCCATCGGCGAGAGCTCGTTCCAGGTCGTTGAGACCTTTCACGAGCTGCTGGTGATCATTGTCGATCATTGCGACGCCGGTTTCGAACTCAGGGCTCCAAGTCAACATGGCCTGTGTATTCGGCTGCTTGCACAAGTTCTGAAGAGAATTGCGGCGCCCGTAGCGAGATTTCACCTACGCGCTTCTCCTCGTCGCACCGCGCAACAAAAAAGCGCGCCCTTGCGGGAGCGCTTTGACCAGCCGGGGGGATTTTTTGGCGGCTACCGATGATCGGGCGCCGCGACGTCCTCTTCGATCACGCGGGCAGGTCCGATTTCGATCGTCGGCTTGTAGCGGTCGTCCGCATTTACGATCACCGGCCGAGTCGTCTGTTTGCCGATATTCGGGGCGGCGATCGAGAGCATCGCGGGCATGACGTCTTCGAGCGTGAAACCGATTGAGGGGCAGCCGATCTTGGTGGACCAGAGCGGAACCGCCTTCTTGGCCGCAGCGGCGTTTATGTCAAAGGCCGTGAGACTGATGATGTAGTAGCTCTCCTGTCCCAGATCGAAGAATTCCTTCAGACCGGGATTCGCGAAAGAGAGTCCTACAGGCGTATCGCCTATTTCCGGAGAGCCGCGGGTCGGCAGTCCCAGTTTCCCTGCGCCCAGAAACCGAAGGATTTGATATTGGTTGAGAACCGGCGAGTACCCATTGGCGCCGATGAGCCAGCGTTCCGTGTTCATCGTTCCCCATCCGTAGACGATGATGACCTGCGGAGGGTTTTTATTGGTCGCCAGCTTGTAGCCCTGGTTGGCGAGGGTCTTGGTCATGGCCCTCATCACCGCGTTGCTGTCGGGGATCTTTTCTCCCGCGACTGCTGCGCCGTAGTCGCGGAAGCCCGTCGAGACGGCGATATAGTAGATGGGAGCGTCTGGAGACGCCGCCGGAAGTCCGCGCCCCGCCGGATGTACGTCGCCATTGGTGATGACCTGAATCTGGTGGTGGGGAAGCAGGATCGAAAGCAATCCGGCGGAGGCGGGAAGGCAGGAACTCGCAAGAGCAGCGGCAAGCAGGAGGAGCGACCTGGGTTTCATGGGGAGCTGGGGTGGAGAATCGTGTTTTCGCGTCGGGCCTGGAGGCAAAACCCCGTTCGATCATGCCTCCCTTCGCAGGCTATTGCCGCCGACGGTCGGCATAGGGATGAACTGACCGGCCTCAGCCTATCTCTCCCGCCGAAGTCGTCAATTGTCCGATACCCCCGAAGCTCGTTCGATAGACTTACGTGGGCAGGTACACGCACTGGAACAGCGTCCTTCCGCCGGCGAAGGGAGTGCTCCCCGTGACGAGAACCTGCCGCCCCGCGGCCTGAAACTGCGCGCCGACCGACAGGCGCGGCGCGAGGTTGTTTTCGCGTTCCAGAGCGGTCGTCCACGCGGCGTCGGCCGAGAGCACGACGGCGGGCGCGGGCGGAGCGATCAGAACGCTGAAGGCGGCGAACGCGCCCATGCGCGTTGGGGCTGCGACCACGGCAGCTGCCGCGGCGGGCCTCGCCTCCGGTGCCTGGGCCTGCTTGACCTCGAGCTTGATCATTCGCGCCACCGATTCGGGACCGGATTCGCCGACCACTTCGCTGACCCAGTCGAGCAGGCGGTTGCGGACTACATTGAGGTTTTCCGCGTGGGCGATCGGCCCGATGCCGCCCGTCTTCTTGATCGCTTTGAAGAGGCTCGAGATTTCCTTCAGGTAGACGTTCTTCTGCGACCCCGGGATGTAGTACATGAACACGAGGTGGACCTTCTGCGTGTCGGTCGCGCCGTATTCGATCCCTTGCGACGACCAGCCGATCGCGCAGAAAAGCTCCCCCTCCTCGCGTTTGGCCCGCACGTGCGGCACGCCCACGCCGAGGCCGATCCCCGTGTTGCATTCCTGCTCCCGGCGCTGGATTTCCTCGATCGCATCGGTTCCGACCTCGATGTCGGGATTGGCGTCGAGAATGCGGGCGAGAAACTCGAGGGCGCGGTCCTTGGTGTTGTCCGGCAGTTCGAAGAGCCGGCCTTCTTGAAGGGCATTCAGGATGCTGCGCATAGCGGACGTTGGGATCGATCGAGGGAGAGGTCGGGGACGACGCGGAGCGTCCCTTGAACTCGGAGGCTCGCACCGTGGCGAGGCAAATGAACGAGCGCAAGCAGCGCGGCGCTGGATTGTCAGCCCACCGCGAAAGAACGTCCGCGGCCCCATGGGATTTGCTGGAAGCGCAGGCGTCCCAACCGCAACCCTCCCGAACGCCGCGGGGGCGGTCGCGCTCCCAGCGGGTGAACATCGCGCTCAGTCTCTTTCGTCAACTCGCTCCGAACCGCTTCGCGAACCAGGTCTTCACGAAGTGCGTCATCACGGAATAAACGAGGAGGAAACCCGCGATCCAGACGAAGTAGATCGCCGGCAGGCGCACCAGTCCGAGGGTTTTCGCGAGCGGCGAATAGGGCAGCCAGGCGGCGCACGCCATGACCGCGACCGTCGTGAAGAGCATGGTCCGGCTCGCACAGCTTTGGATGAACGGAATCCGCTGCGTCCGGATGATGTGCACGATGAGTGTCTGCGTGAGGAGCGACTCGACGAACCAGCCGGTGTGGAAGAGCTGTTCCCAATGCGTCTTTGCGGCGTCGGTCGCCGACGGATCCTTGAAGGCGATGCAGCCGAAGAAATACAGCATCAGGAAGAACGTCGCGTAGTCGAAGATCGAGCTGATCGGCCCGACGAAGAACATGAAATTCCGGATACTCTTGATGTTCCACCGGCGCGGCTTCGCCAGGTACTCCTCGTCGACGTGGTCGAGCGGGATGCCGACCTGCGAGACGTCGTAGAGCAGATTGTTCACCAGTACCTGAATCGGCGCCATCGGGAGGAACGGCAGGAAATACGCGCCGCCGACGACGCTGAACATGTTTCCGAAGTTGGAGCTAGCTCCCATCCGGATGTACTTGATGATATTCCCGAAAACCTTTCGCCCTTCGATGATGCCGTCTTCGAGGACGAGGAGGCTTTTCTCGAGGAGGATGATGTCGGCGGATTCTTTCGCCACGTCGACCGCCGTATCCACCGAGATGCCCACGTCGGCCGCCTTCATCGCGAGCACGTCGTTGATCCCGTCGCCCATGAAACCGACGACGTGGCCGCGGCCCCGAAGGGTCTTGATGACTTTCTCCTTCTGATCCGGCGTCAACCGGGCGAGCACGTTGGCCTCCTCCACGGTGCGTCCGAACGATTCTTCGTCGAGCGTGGCGAGCTGGGGGCCGGTGACGACCTTGGTGATCGTCATGGCGACATCCCGGCAGACTTTGCGCGTCACGAGCTCGTTGTCGCCGGTGAGTATTTTCACCGCTACGCCGGAGCGCGAGAGCGCCTCGATTGCCTTGGCCGAGGTGTCTTTGGCCGGGTCGAAAAACGCGATGTAGCCGAGAAGGGTCAGGCCTGACTCGTCGGCCACCGAAAAAGTCTGCTTTGTGCGGTCGAACTCGCGGTAGGCGATGGCGAGGACGCGGTAACCGTCGGCGCTCAGGTGGCGGTATTCGTCCATCAGATCGTCGCGGATCAGCTTGATCAGGGGATTGATATCCTCGTCGACCTGGTAGTTTTCGCAGACGGAGGAGACTTCCTCGACGGCGCCCTTGCAGATCAGCACGTGGCGATCCTCGTAGTCGATGACCACCGACATGCGCCGGCGTCGAAAATCGAAGGGGATTTCGTCGACCTTCCGGCAGTTGCGCTCCACGTCGAGTTCGGTGTGGGCGAGGATGGCGCGATCGAGCAGGTTGCGCAGCCCCGTCTGGTAGAAGCTGTTCATGTACGCGTACCGCAGCACGTCTTCACTCGAGCGATTGGTCACGTCGACGTAGCGCTCCAGTACCACGTGGTCCTGCGTCAGCGTCCCGGTCTTGTCCGTGCAAAGCACGTCCATCGCGCCGAAGTTCTGGATCGCGTGAAGGTGTTTCACGATGACCTTCTTCTTCGACATCATCAGCGCGCCCTTCGAGAGGCATACGGTGATGATCATCGGCAGCATCTCCGGAGTGAGGCCGACCGCGACGGACAGCGCGAAAAGCAGCGCCTCGGCCCAGTTGCCCTTCGTCAGTCCGACGATGAGGAACGTGAGCGAGACCATCACCACCATGAACCGGATCATCAGCCAGGTGAAGCTGCGGACGCCGAGGTCGAAGCTCGTCGCCTCCCGTTTCGCCATCATCTTCTGGGCAACGGCCCCGAAATGGGTGCGGGCTCCCGTCTCCACCACGACGCCCCGCGCGGAACCGCTCAGCACGTTGCTGCCCATGAAGCAGGCGTTCGTGTATTCAAACGGCGCCCGATTCGGCGGCTGATTCGTTTCGGCGTTTTTCTCGACGGGCATCGACTCGCCGGTCAGCGCCGATTGGGAGACGAAGAAGTCCTTGGCCGAGAGAATGCGCAGATCGGCCGGGATCAGGCTTCCGGCGGCGAGGATCACGATGTCGCCCGGGACAATATCCTCCAAGGGGACCTCCACTTCCTTGCCGTCGCGCAGCACGGTGGCGGTCGTGCGCACGAGCTTCTGCAGCTTCTCGACCGCACGGGACGAGCGGGATTCCTGGAAGTAGGAGAGGAAGACGCTGAGAAAGACCATTCCGCCGACCACCACCGTCGAGCGGATATCGCCCATCAGGTAGGATACGATCGCGATCACCAGCAGCTGGATCACCAGCGGGTTTCGGCAACGATGCAGGAGGTCCAGCAGCACCGTGTGCTTGCCTCCCACCGCCACGGCGTTCGGGCCGATCTCGTCGCGCACCGACGACGCTTTTTCAGACGTCAGCCCGTTGGTCGAGCTGTCGAGCTGCTGAAACAATTCCGGCTCAGGAAGAGCGTAACGATTGCCGGGCATGGTTTAAGAGGCGGGGAAAGTCGCAAAAGGGATGGGGCAACTCAAGGGGATTGCGGGAGTTTACGAGACTGTAATCTTGCGACTTCGGACCAAGTCCAACGGGCGGGGAAACGGACCGGCGAAAACGTCCGGTTTTTTCCCCGCGCGGCAGATCGGGGAACGAGACAAACCGTGGGAAAAAAGAACTCTTCCGGCCCTGGTTCGCCGCAAGACCGTCGGCCGTGCGCGAGGACACAGTCCACTCCGGCATGCGCCGCCGTCGTTTCTCTCCCGGCGTCGAGTCTCCCCAGGGGCACCGGTTTGCAGCCCATGCCACGCCCCAAGCCGATTCGGCCCTTGACAATAGTTGATAAATACAACAGTTGATCTAGGCAATGAAACCCTCGAGGCCCACGCTCCCGCAGCAGGACGTCCGAAAATTCCGCGGATCGCTCCGGCTCCTGGTGCGAAAACTGGGTCGACAGTTCCGCGACGAGACGGGGGGCTGCGGCCTCGGTTACCTGGCCGCGCACATCCTGCTGGAGCTCGATGGGAACGCGGGCCGTTCTCTGAGGGATCTCGAGGCCGTGCTGGAAATCGACAAGGCCGCGCTGAGCCGATCGGTCGACGCGCTCGTGAAGGAAGGTTTGGTCAGCCGGGAGCCGAACCCGGAAGACCGGCGCGCCGTTCTGATCGGGCTTACCGATGCCGGTAAAAAGAAGGTGGCCGAGATCCATCGCTACAGCGACGAGAAGTACCGGGAGCTGTTTCGCCTGATTCCGGCTCGCGAACACGCCACGGTGCTCTGCGCGGTGGACTATCTCGCCCGGGCGATCGACGACCTCTGCGGCGAAACCGGCTATTGCGCTCCGACCGAGAAGAAGAAGGACGCCTGAACCGGAGAAAAACTTCGGAGCGACAAGACGGGATCCGAAGCCCGAATACGCGGTTTCCCTGCCGAAATCCGCAAGTCGCCGGGACGGAACACACCTTATGAAAACGATATTGAATCCGATGGTGAAGGCTTGGGCTCGGACGGCGTGGGAGCATCTCTCGACCGCCCTGGCGATCAGCGCGGCGACGCAATCCGCCGCATCGCCGGCTCAAATGGAGACCGCGGCCCGGCTGATGCAACGTTTCGTCGATCGTCCGAAGCCGCCCGCGACCGCTCAGGTGCGGGGCTCCGTGCCCGCGGTCTGCGGCTGCCCGGCGGCCGGCTGCTGCCCGTAGAGCCGCTGGTATTTCAACCACGCCTTCGCGAGCTCATCTGGGCGCGCCGCGAGTCCGAAGGATTGAAGTACATTCTTAGCATGGTTCATTAGCCATGCCAAAATATCGCTATAGCCTGGGGGGATTTCTTTACATTCTTTGGCGTTGCCACTGGCTTGTGGTGCCCAGTCGGAGCAGCCGATGGGCGTCCACTTCAACATGAGTATCTTCAGCTTCTGGCGGTGTGTCGGGATTTTTGTCCCTTTTTTGGCGGCGATTGGCTACGCGCAATCCGGGCCTACCATAACCCAGCAACCTCAGAGTCAGTACGTCATACTGGGCGGTACGGTGAGCTTTAGTGTCACGGCTACGGCCGATTCTCCGCTGACCTATCAATGGAGACACGACACGCAGAACATACCCGGGGCGAATAGCGCCACGCTGAGCATCAGTGACGTGACCGACTACTATGCGGGTTCGTACACCGTCGTAGTGACTGCGGGAGGAGTGTCCGTGGCGAGTGTAAACGCGCAGCTCACGGTGTTGGTAGCTCCCAGAATAACCCGTCAGCCAGCCTCGGTAACAGTCCCTGTCGGGGATTACTTTTATCTCAGCACCAACGTCACCGGCTCGTCGCCAATGACGTACGAGTGGCGGAAGGATGGCGTCGTAGTTCCCAACGCAACGTCGAATCCATTCGGCCAACAGGCGACTGCCTCTTCCGCTGGTGCTTACCGGGTTACGGTAACGAATCCTGCAGGCACGGTCACCAGCGATACGGCAACCGTCACCGTTGTCGATGCGATCAAGATTACTACGCCACCTGCCGACCAGACGGTGAGTGCTGGTGCCAGCGTTACGTTTGCGGTGGCCGCGACGGGAGCGGGAACCCTGAAATATCAATGGTACAAGGATTATTATTCGTCTATTCCCGGTGCGACCTCCAGTACGCTCACGTTGGACAACGTTTCCGCTAAGGATAACGCGGCCTATGGCGTGATCGTGAGCAACGAATATCAGACATATGGTGTCCAGTCGGCGTCTGCCAGGTTGACCGTCAAGGCACCTCCAGAAATTATTACACAGCCGCCGAGCTCAATCGATACCATGATTGGCAATTCTTGTGGGTTCGGCGTGTCGGCGGTCGGCCTGGATGTGAAATTCCAGTGGAAGAAAGATGGAATCAACCTTGGCCCAACCTCCAAATACTCGGGAACGAACAGTAATTACCTGTCCATTTACGCTATTGCGGAATCGGATGCCGGATCTTACGCCGTCGAGGTTTCAAATGCCTACGGCAAGGTGACCAGTACGGCTGTGGTAATCTCCGTGATCCAGAATCCGAATTATCCAACGATCACCAGCCAGCCGGCTTCGGTTAGCGTGAGCATTGGCGATACCGCGACGTTTTCTGTGACTGCTTCGAGCTGGTATGCTCTCAGCTACCAGTGGCGGAAGAACGGCAATAATATCACGAACGGAAGCGGGAATACGCTGACATTATCGGGTGTTTCGGCCGGAGATGCAGGACAGTATTCGGTTGTCGTGTCGAATGCCTACGGTTCCGTGATCAGTTCGGACGCCAAACTGACAGTGGGTGCGCCCCCATCAGCGCCGGTTATTTCGGTGCAACCGTCGGACCAGACGGTGAACTCCGGACAAACGGTGAGTTTTTCGGTGTCCGCAGCAGGCAATCCGAATCCAAGCTTTCAATGGACGAAGGATGGCTCGAACCTTTCCGGGCAAACCAAAGCGACTCTCACATTGACGGACGTGCAGCCGGCTCAAGGTGGTTTGTACGCGGTGGTCGTCTCTAATTCACTGGGTGTCGTCACGAGCAGCCCAGCGCGACTCACAGTCACGCCCCTCACGCGTGTCGTTAATCTTTCCAGCCGCGCCTTTGTTGGGACCGACGACAATGTGCTCATTGCGGGTTTTGTTATTGGAGGGACTCAGCCCAAAAGAATCCTCATCCGGGCCGTTGGTCCTACGTTAGCCGACTTTGGCGTCAGCGGCGTTTTGGCGGATCCACGACTCTCCCTGGTGGACAGCAAGCAGCAGACGCTGGCAGTGAATGACGATTGGGAGACTTCGTCGGATCTTGTTCAATTGCGCGAGGCCCACACGACGACCGGTGCCTTTCCGCTCAAGGCGGGCGGGAAAGACGCTGCGCTGCTCGTGACGCTGCCGCCTGGGCCCTACACTGCTCTGGTGTCGGGAGTAGGAAAGACGACGGGAGTCGCGTTAGCTGAACTGTATGAGGTGGACGGTGATTCGCCGAATGAACTGGTTAACATCTCCTCGCGTGCCTACGTGGCCCCAGGCGAAAAGGTGCTGATCACCGGGCTCATCGTGAAGGGCAACGGTCCGAAAAAATTCATCATTCGTGCGGTTGGACCAGGGCTCCAGCAGTTCGGCGTCCCAGGCCTGCTTGATAATCCCAAGTTGGAGATCGTAGACGCCGACAAGAAGGTCGTTGCGGCGAATGATGACTGGGGTGTGAGTGACACTCTCGCGGAAACAAAATCTGTTTCGTCTGCCCTGAAGCTGTTCACCCTATCGGACGGCAGTCACGATGCTGCTTGTATGGTGTCTCTGGCGCCTGGCTTGTACACGGTGATCGTTAGCGGCGTGGGCGAAACCAGTGGAGTCGCATTGGTGGAAGCTTACGCTGTCCCCTAAACGGGAGCAGGTTCGTACGCCCTCGTTTGGGCCTCTGTTTTCCAACAAAAGCGGCGAACGTTGTCCGCCGCTTTTGCTTTTTCGACGCAGGTGCTTTCGGCGGGCACGATGTGCGGTCTTCCCATTCAGTCTGACCGCGTTTGACGCGGCGCGTCGTCGGGAATCCCGCGGCAGCTACTTCGCGGCGCTGACCGGGAGATCCGACGCATAGAGCCGCTGGTATTTCAACCACGCCTTCGCGAGGGGGAAGGTGACGGGCTGGCGGCCGGTGCATTCGTCGACGAATTGTCGTTGGATCGCGTTGATCGGTTGGAGCTGGCCGGAGACGAGCGCATCGATGTAGCCGCCAAACTGCCTCAGCCCATACCGATCGATGGGCGAGAAATCTTCCGGCGGGAGCTCCCGCGCGTATCCGCCCCGGTCGAGCACCTTCAGGTGATCGGGCGGGTACACGGATTTCACCGTTTCGATTGTGCCGACGATGCGCGAAATCGCCGACGGATCGTGGAGCACTCCCGTGTGCGAGCAGTCGAACCCCAGCAGCTCGGAGGCTTCGTGCGTCGCTTCCGCGGGCAGCTGATTCGCCACCGGCACGACGCCGTCGCTCTGCTCACCGACTTCGATCAGATGATGTTCGCCTCGGGCAAAAAACAGGTGATACGGCATGCCCGCCGGGAGCGGTTTGCGATGGAGCGATTCGATGAACCGGCTCTTCGGGTCGAGGTTTCGCCACGATGGAATCACCACCGGCGCATGCACGCCCCGAGCCGCCGCCGGATGGCCTCCCAGCGGACTCGCGATCGTGATCAGCGTCGCAATCTGCGGTTCCCGGTCGGTGCCGCGACGGCGGTTGAGCGCCTCTCGAACCACCAGTCCCCCCATGCTGTGAGCGACGATGACCAGGGGATTGTCGGCCTTGGGAATCGTGGCTCCGGAAAGATAAATCTCGTAGAACATCGCGCCGAGCTGCCCCAGGTCGCTTCCGGAGGGATAATGGAAGAACCAGGGCGTGTAGCGCCGCCGGTCCAGCGCGGCGACGATGTCGTCGAAATCGCGGGCGCTTCCGCCGATGCCGTGGACGAAGATCACCGGGACCTTGTATCCGGAATCCTCCTCCAGCGCGTAGAACATCATGGGCGCAGCCTCCATGAATGCCGCCGGCTCGTACATGCCGAGCGAGGCCATGGCGGGGGAGAAGATCGGATCGTCGAGCCGGCGGAGCGTGCCTTTCGGATAGAACAGCGATTGCTCCAAAGGCGGCTCGTCGCGCACGGGCACGCGAAACGCCGTGGCGACGCCGCCGCGGGAGTCCGAGCTCACCTGGATGTCGATGCCTCCGCGTATCTTTTCCTCGGCGGCGGCTTCCAATTGCAGCGGGCGCACCGCGATCACCTCGGACTCGGAGTAGATGCCGTCGCGGTTTCGATCGAGCACGGCAGCCAGGGTGTAGTCGCCGGGAGGAAGATTCAGTCCGTAATACGATTCGCCGCGGATCGAGGGGCTGACGTCGACGACTTCGCCCGGAGTCGCCGTGGACGAAAGCGCCACCACGGCCATGCGCGGGCCGCTGCCTGAGGGAGCGCCGAGCACCTGCCCGAAGACGAAAAACGTCGAGCGATCCAGGAGATGCTTCGAGGTTTTCTGACGAGGCGAGTGCCGGAGCTGACGAGCGTAGTAACGTTGCTTGGCCCAGGTGCCCACGTAGGCGCAACCTGAGAAGCAGAGGGCGAGAAGGAGCAGGAGCGCGCAGCGCTTCATGGGCGGACGAGAGCCAAGGAGATCCGCCGGTCCTCGGCAAGCGGGCAGCAGGTTTTCTGGAACCGTGGTTCGCCCGTCCGCGCACCCTGCAGCTGGGTCTGGCCTCCAGCGTTCACGGGAAGCCGGGCGCCACTCCATGCGCGGCGCGATGCCGCCGGTTCTTTTCGTTGCCGCGGCCCCGGCCTTGGCGTTCGTTGCGGCGCATGAGCGAAATCCCTTTCCGCGAATTCTCCCGTCGCTCCTTTCTTCAGGGTCTCGTCGGCGTTGGCGCTCTCGTCGCGACGGGCGGAGCCGCCCGTAGTGCTCCGTCGGAGACGCGGAACGGCGTTCGCTCTTCCGCGGAGCCGGGAATCGGAGAAGGGCGGCAACCCTGGTACCGGCGAACCTACCGCTGGGGGCAGACGAATCTGGCGGAGATCGATGCGCAGCGGTTCGACATCGTGTGGTGGCGCGGCTACTGGAAACGCACCGCGGTCCAGGGCGTGGTCGTGAACGCCGGCGGGATCGTCGCATATTACCCGACCGAGGTGCCGTTTCACCGCCGCGCCCGTTTTTTGGGCGAGCGGGACCTCTTCGGGGAAATCGTCCACGCCGCTCACGAGGATGGGCTGGCGGTTTTTGCGCGCATGGATTCGAACCGCGCCGACGAAACATTCTACCGGGCTCATCCGGACTGGTTCGCCCACGACGCGGACGGCCAACCGTACAAGTCGACCGACCTCTACATCGCCTGCGTCAACAGTCCGTACTACGACGAACACATCCCGGCGATCCTGCGCGAGGTGGCGATGCGGTACCATCCCGATGGATTCACCGACAACAA
The DNA here is from genome assembly GCA_003054665.1 of Opitutaceae bacterium EW11. Classification (GTDB taxonomy): domain Bacteria; phylum Verrucomicrobiota; class Verrucomicrobiia; order Opitutales; family Opitutaceae; genus EW11. Next base: position 147,110 of record QAYY01000011.1, read on the forward strand.
CTGGAACGGCCCCATGCGCCACCAGCCCTGCTTCTGCCCGCATTGCCAGCGCAAGTTCCGCGCCCGCGCGGGTTCCGACGTTCCCCGCAGGGCCGACTGGAACGATCCCGTGTACCGCGAATGGATCGGCTGGAACTACGAGCGGCGCCTGGAGATATGGGACGCGTTCAATCGCATCACGCGTTCGGCCGGCGGATCCGACTGCATCTGGGTGGGCATGATGGCGGGTTCGCAGAATTGGCAGGCCCGCGTCTTCCGCGACGACCGCGAAATCTATCGCCGCGCGGAGTTGATCATGCTCGATCACCAGCGGCGGTCGGACAACGAAGGCTTCCAGAGCAACGCCGAGACGGGCCGGCGTCTGCACTGTGTCGGCGGCTGGGACAAGGTCATCCCCGAGAGCATGGCTACGTATCAGGCTGCCGAGCACAACCTGCGGCTCGCCGCCAAGCCATCCGCGGAGGTTCGGCTGTGGGCCGAGGAAGCCTTCGCCGGAGGCATCCAGCCCTGGTGGCACCACGTCGGTTCGGATCAGCAGGATCGCCGGGTATTCGAAGTGCCACTTTCGCTTTGGCCGTGGCATCGGGATAGCGAGGTGTTCCTGGTGAACCGCCGTCCCGTGGCCTCGGTGGGGCTGGTGTGGTCGCAGCGAAACATGAACTTCTTCGGCCGCGACGACGCCGGGACGCTGGTCGACGATCCGTGGAACGGCTTCACTCAGGCGCTGGTGCGGTCGCGCATCCCGTACGTCCCGGTGCACGTCGACGACGTGGAGCGGGTTGCCGACGAACTCGGCTTGCGGCTGCTGATCCTGCCGAACCTCGGCGCGATGTCGGAGGAACAGATCGCGGGCGTCCGCCGGTTCGTGGAAAAGGGCGGAGCACTTTTCGCCACCGGCGCGTCCTCCCTCTGCGATCTCACCGGAACTCCGCGCCGGGATTTCGGCTTGGCCGACGTAGTGGGAGTTCACCTACCGGAAGGACATTATCTGCGCGACGAGCGGCGGCGCCTCGCTGCCGCTCGCGACTGGAGCCAAACCTATCTCCGGGTTTCGCCCGAACTGCGAGGCGGCATCGACGGGCCGCGGAGCGGAAACGAACCGGGACCGGCGACTTCGGACCGGCATCCCGTGCTGCATGGCCTGGAGAAGACGGACATCGTTGGCTTTGGCGGCGCGCTCGAGCCGATCGTCGTGGATCCGGGAGCCAGCGTGCCCCTCACGTTCGTCCCTCCCGTGCCCAATATGCCGGTGGAGTCGGTGTGGATGCCGACGCCGACGACCGAGATTCCGGCGTTGGTGCTGCGCGAAAACGGGGCGGGCGCACGCATCGCATACCTCGCTGCCGACCTCGACCGCCGTTTCGCGCGGGATTTTCTCCCGGACCATGGGGCACTTCTGGCGAACATCGTGTGCTGGGCATTGGGGGACGAACTGCCGCTTGTCGTGACCGGCCCTGGTCTGATCGACTGTCAGCTGTACGAACAAGGCGGCCGCTTCATCCTGCACCTCGTGAACCTGACAAACCCCGCGGCGTGGCGCAGCCCGGCGAACGAGCTGATCCCGACCGGGCCTTTCCGAATCGAGATCAGAGGTCAGAGCATCCACGGAGCGTCCGGAGCGCGTTCGCTCGTGACGGGGAAGGAGCTGAAGCCCCTCGAAGCGGGAGCCGGCCGCGCCGCCTGGCAACTCGACTCGATCCTCGATCATGAGGTGGTCGTGGTGCGCTGATCGGCTTTTCGCTGCCCTGGTCTACGTGGAGTCTCATCCCGCCTGGCTGGCCGAGCTGTGCGGAAGAATCATGTTTCCCGAGTAGCCGCGGTAGTGGCCTATACGTCTACGCGATTTGCCGCGGCCACACGGCCGTACCAGAGCCCGGAATCCTTGATCTTCCGCTCCTGCGACGCGAAATCGACCCACGTGAGGCCGAAACGCCGTGTGTAGCCGTCGTTCCACTCGAAGTTATCGAGCAGAGACCACGCGTGGTAGGAGCGGACGTTGACACCGGCTTGGATGGCTCGGGCGAGTTCGGCCAGGTGATCGCGGTAAAACGCGATCCTCCGCTTGTCGTGCACCGCGCCGTCGGCTCCCGGGCCGTCGGCGAAAACGCTGCCCGTCTCGGTGATTTCGATGGGCAGGTTGCCGGTCAGTTTGGATACCTGGGTTACGAGATAGGAGAGCCCCTGGGGCCACATTTCCCAGCCGGCATCGTTCTTTGGACCCTCGTTGAAAAGCCCGATGTGAAACTGGCTCATCGGGTCCGGCGTCTGGCCGCCTCCCCGCGGCTTGGGCGGTTCCGTGGCGGCGGCAATCGCGAGGCGGAGGTAATAATGCACACCGACCCAGTCGAGGGGGCATTTCAGGACCGCTTCGTCTCCCGAGCGGAAGCCCATCGCCTCGTACGGTATCGGACCGGCAAATACGTCCGGATAGCGGCCTGTCAACGTGGCATTCAGAAACAGGGTGTTGTGCAGTTCGTGAAAGCGCCGGGCGGCCTCGCGGTCGGCGTCGCTCTGCGTTCTGGGAAACGCCGGCTCCATCCCGTACGCGCTGCCGACGGTGGCTTTGGACGACGCGGCCTTGATCGACCGATACGCGAGTCCCTGGGCGAGGGCTACGGTGTGCAGCGCGCGGAGGTAGTCGTCGGTATTGGCGCGCCCCGGCGGAAACCGGCCGTTGCCGTAACCGTAGTAGGTAAACGTCTCCGGCATGTTGAACGGCGCCCAGACGGTGATGCGGTCGCCCAAGTGTTTTGCGAGGAGCGCCGCATAGTCGGCGAAATGCCCGGCGAGATCCCGGTTGGGCCAGCCGCCCTTTTCCTCCAACGCCTGCGGCAGATCCCAATGGTAGATGGTACAGAAAGGGCGGATCCCTGCTTCGAGCAGGGCGTCGGTGAGACGGCTGTAGTAGTCGAGCCCCTTGGCGTTCACCGCGCCGGTTCCGGTCGGGAGCACGCGCGGCCAGGAAACGGAGAACCGATAGCTTTTCAGGTTCAGCCGCTTCATGATTTCGATGTCGTCCTTGAACCGGTGATACTGATCACAAGCGGTATCGGCGTTGGCTCCGCCGGCGATTCTTCCCGGTGAGTGGCCCCATCGGTCCCAGATCGACTCGCCCTTGCCGTCATCCTTCCACGCGCCCTCTACCTGATGGGCCGCGGTGGCGGTTCCCCAGAGGAAGCTTTCGGGGAAACGGGCACCGGTGAAAGCGAGAGCGGGTGTGTGTGTCGGCTCCTGGGCTGCAGGTTCACCGGCTCCGAATGCGGACGCAGGACGCGCGAGCAGGGCTGCGCCTCCGACTGCCAGCGAACGTTTGATAAACGAACGCCGTTCCATCGATGGATTGCTCATATTGTTGGGAGGATTGTCGGCGCGAGCGCGGCTGAGTGGCGTTTGTTTCCGGCCGAGACGCGGCGAAGCTCAGGAAGTCGGGGAAAGCGACGCGGCACCCGTGGAAGACGGATTCCTATTCTCTCCAAGCGCAGGGCTTGCAGCGTCGGTGGCGACCGGGCTTGCAGCGGGACGGCTCTCTGGCGGGACGTTCCAGCCCTCGACCTTCAGCACAGCCTGCTTCAGGTCGACCTTCGAAATGTAGCGCGCGACGACGGTGCGCGATTCCCCGGGCATCAACGCGAAGTAATTGTCCTCCCAGAGCACCGGCAGGATCTCCGCGCCGGTTTGGAAGGCTTCGACGGCGAGATGAATCTGGAAGGCGAGATGATCCGTCGGGTTTCGCACGGTGACGACCACTTCGCTGCTGCCGGAGGCGGGGCGCGTCACGGCACTGGTTTCGAGGCGAACCGTCGGAAGTTGGTTTAGCTGGGTCAGGTCTTCGTAGGTCAACACGGCTGTGTAGTACGGATGCGCCTTCGCCTGCTCGTTGGACCAGTCGAAGGTCGAGGACTCGCGTGGCAACCAGTAGAAGTTGGAGCTGATCACACGGCCGGATTTGTCGGACAGGGCGAGTCGGAGGAAGGAGACACCGGTGGGGCGCGGGTCGGCCGGGATCGTGACAACGCGCTGCACACTGTCCGCGGCGGACGTTACCCGCGCCCGATGGGTGAAGAGCGGACGGAGTTGAAAATCGTAGAGCGTCGTTTCGGCGGTCAGGGCAGGGACGTCGTGATTCAAGCCGTTGACGACGACGACGCTCCGGTCGTCGTAGGAGTATTGGATGTGCAGCGGTTCACAGGCCTTTTTCGTGCCGAAATAGCCAGCCGCCGGCTGTAGATAATAGTCGTAGAGGTGCCAGACGATCGACGGCCAGCCGTTGTTGAGCATCCACTGAATCACGCCCGTGCTGCGGTATTTGTTGCGCGCATACGCCTCGAACATCGCGCGCTGGCCGTCGTAGGCCATGGCCTGGGCTTTTCGGAGGAAATCCTCCAGGCCGGAGGGGGCGCCGTAGATCGCGTCCATCGCTTCGCGGAAATGCGTGATGTTGTTGTTCAAGTTCCCCGCACCGGAGTGGGCGTTCCAGAGCTCGTTCACGGGCCACAGCTTGTCCGGTGGGAGAAACTTCCGCAGGCTGCCGAGATCGGGAATCGCGGGTCCGGGGCTGGTCTCCGTGTTGAAGCCGAAGGCGCCGCCGAAATGGCGTGTATCGAGCAGCCAATACGCCGGTGGGACGTAGTCGTAGGGGCCGGTCATCTTCACTCCAGTCGGTCCGCTCACGGACGTGGGCACACTGGTGGCCGAGGAGACGGTCGGGTTCGGCCAGCCGGTTTCCGCGAGGATCTTGAGATAAGCTTCCTCAATATCCGCGCGAGGCGGGTTGTCGCTGCCGTTCATCCAGAGGGCGAGACTTGCGTGGTGGCGGAGGCGGAGGCTTTGGGTGCGCAGGGATTCGCAAGCGATCGTGTAGTCGTTCGGTTTCCAGCTTGCCCAGTGTTCCCAACGGTCGCCGCAGCACCAGCCGGCGAGGATCAGGATGCCCATTTGGTCGGCGAGGTCGAAAAACGCGTCGTTCTCCAGTTTGCCTTCGAGCCGGATGGCGTTGAGGTGCATGTCGAGGATGTACCCGAACTCGGCGCGGATTCGCTCCGGCGAGGTGCGCATGAGCATGTCGGGGCACCAGCCACCGCCGCGAATCAGGATGGGACGTCGGTTCACCCGGAGGAGCAGGGGGCGTTCGTCCGTGGCGATGCCGGTGAAGTTGCCGTTGTTGTTGAACACTTCGCCCGGTCGAGGTGCGTCGCCGTGGAACTCTGAAGTGATTTCTCGGATACCGAACTGGGCCATGGCGGCATCGGAGACAACTCCGGCGACGTCGAACTGTATCGAGAGCCGATGCAGCTTTTGCTCTCCCCAGCCTGCGGGCCACCACAACTCCGGATGGTCAATTCGCAGCTGCGGGTACTCGTCCGGAGTGAAGACGACGGAGCGTTTTTCGCCTGGCGTGAGGGAGATTTTTTTCTCGAGCGAGACGGAGCCAAAACCGCCATGGAGCACACCTTCGACCGGCGCGTCCGTGTCGTTCCACAGCTCGGTTCGCACGGTCAGGTCTGCCCGCAGCAACGTGTCGTCTGGGAAATGCGCGGCGACGGTTGGATAGCGTACCCGCGCCGGGCCGCTCGCCGTGATGTAGACGTCGCGCCAGAGCCCCATGTCCTTGTCCGGAGGCGTCGGTATCCAGTCCACCAGGTTGATCCCGAAATCCTCGTCCGTCGGGCAGAATACCTCGACGGCAAGAACGTTGGTCCGGCCGGCGTCCACGAGCTCCGTGGCGTCGAACTCAAAAAGTCTGAAAGAGCCGGCTGCCTCCCGCGAATCAGCAAGCTGCTTCCCGTTGAGCCAAATGTTTGCCTTGGCGTTGATGCCGTTGAAATGCAGCCAGACCCGGCGGCCCTGGAAGTCGGCGGGCAGCTTGAACTCCGTGCGGTACCACCATGGCGCCTCGTAGGGATTTGGAGCGCCGCCATCGTTGACGGAACGCATGCCCGGCAGCTTTCGCAGATTATCGGCGTGGAAGATGTCCTTGTATTCGCCGCCGACGACTTGGGCGGCCAGTACGGTGGCCGGCACGTGGGTGTGAAGCCAGCCCTCGGGGCGGTACGCTGGGGCGGAGAGGACCTCGGGGGCAACGTGGACGTCCCTCGCCGACCTCAGTAGCCAGCCGTCGGCAAGGTCGACGCGATTGGCGTCACTCGCGTCGGCGGCGAATGGGAGCAGGAGCCAGGACACGGTCGCCAGCAAAGGAAGGGAGATGGGGGGCATGGTGGGGGAAGTGGGGGCCGCCGCGGGTCCACTCCTGTCGCCCGGTTCGTATGAAGCGGTCGGGAAAACGTGAAGCGGAAGCAGGCGGCCAAGAGAGTCGCCTATCGCCCTCTTTCCATACCGTTTTCCGGCCTGTCCGACCATGTGCGGAATCCCCAATCCCATTCGTAAAACTCACAATCGCCGGTGCCGGCCGTCCATGGGTTCGTGAATACGCATCCGGCAGGGGGTCCGCGGGCGAACAACATGTGAATAAGTTTTTGGCTAAAACGGAGCTACGTCGTGGGAGTTTTCTTGACGGGCAGGGGTTAAAATGGGACGAAATGGGGCATATTGGGGCAGACCTCCTGCCAGTCACATGGCCCATCTCGGCAAACCGTTCTACACCGGCCTCTACAGGCACGCGCTGGACGACAAGAATCGCCTCACGATTCCGTCGGCGTGGCGGTCTGCCCACGCGGAGAACGATACGTTCCTGGCCACGCCCCATCCGGACGGTTACATCGCCGTCCTTCCGCCCGCCGAGGTGGACAAGCTGTACGAAAAGGCCTCGCAGAAGGCCCTCACCGATCGCGACGCGCAGGACGCCTTTGCCCGCTTCTTCGCCGCTTCGCTCGCGTTTTCGTTCGATAAGCAAGGCCGCATCAGTCTGACCGACGAGCTGCGCCGCCATGCGGAGATCGACAAGGACGCCGTCCTCGTCGGTTCGCTCAACAAATTCAGCATCTATAGCCCCTCCCGGTGGGAGAAAGTGGAGCAGAGAACCTCCGGAGAAAACTTCGGAGACCTCATGCGCCGCATCGGGATCTAGCCATGTATACTTCCTTTTCCTCCGACCGCGCCACCACCCGCCTGAGCAGCTTCGTCGCCGCGAGCCTCTGGCATCGCCGCCTGTCGCGCGCCACCTTGTCCAGCCCGCGGGTCCGCCCGCGTGTATCGGCCGAGCTCATACTTCATCCCGTGGTCAGCAACGGCCTTCCCGTCGCCACCGCGAGCACCAGCCCGAGGGCCCCGTTGGATGCCTACCGCGCCGCTTGAACTCGTCGAGACGATGACGCCGGGGCACCAGCCCGTTCTCCTGCGCGAGGTCCTCGATCTCCTCAGCCCCGCCTCCGGCGGTCGCTACCTCGACGCGACCTTCGGCGGGGGAGGGCATTCCCGCGCCATCCTGGACGCCGCCCCGGACTCGACGCTCGTCGCCTTCGATCGCGACGAGGCGGCGATCGCGCGCGCCACGTCCTTGGAATCCCGCTACGGCCGGCGCTTCCGCCTGGTCTCCTCCGATTTCAGCCGCCTCGGTGACCTCACTGAAACCGACTTCGATGGCATCCTTTTTGACTTGGGACTGTCGTCGTTCCAGCTCGACGAAGCCGAGCGCGGCTTTTCTTTCCGCCAGGACGCCCCCGCCGACATGCGCATGGACACCCGCAGCGGTGTGCCTGCCGGACGGTGGCTCGAGACCGCGACCGAGGAAATGCTCGTTCGCGCCGTCCGCGACTACGGCGAGGAGACGCACTGGCGCCGCATCGTCCGCGCGATCCAGGGGGCCCGCGGCACCGGCACGCTTGGCCGCACGGCATCGCTCGCCGCGCTGATCGCCGACGCCATCCCGCCGCGCGACCGCTACGCCTCGAAAATCCATCCCGCGACGCGCGCCTTCCAGGGCGTCCGCATCGCGGTGAACGACGAGTTGGGCGCGATCGAGCGGGCTCTTCCGACCGCCTTCGCCAAGCTCCGTTCCGGCGGGGTGCTCTGCGTCATCAGCTTCCATTCTCTGGAGGACCGGATCGTGAAGCAGTTCTTCCGCCGGGCCTGCGGCCAGCCCGAGAGCGCCGAGGACAATCGTCCCCAGCAGTTCCGAGAAAAGCATGCCGAGCCGCTCACGCGCCGGCCGGTGACTCCGACCGAAGAGGAGATTGCCCAGAATCCCCGCAGCCGATCCGCGAAGCTCCGCGCGCTGCGAAAACTCTGACCCTTTCCCGTCATGAACAAGACCGACACGCACGGCTTCGTGAACCAGCTCCTCGTCTACACGCTGGTCATGATCTGCTTCAGCGGGTCCATCGGACTCGGCACGGTCTACCTGCGTCAGCAGATGGCGCAGACGGCGAACAGCATTCGCCAGCTCGACAACCGTTCCGAGGCGCTCGAGCGCCGGCTGGCCGAGACCACCGCGTTCGCCGAGGCGGAGATGTCGCCCGACGTCCTCAAGCGCCGGAACGCGGAGTGGAACATCGGAATGGTTCCGCCGCAGGAGCAGCAGATCGTGCGCGTGACGGAGCCGGTCGAGGACCGTCTGGCCCAAAAGCATTATCAGGAGATGTTCGCCAAGGAGCAGCCCGCGGCTGTTCAGGTGAAATTCGTCCTCGGAGGCGGCGGCGACTGAGCCATGTCGAAGGGTTTCGCCTCCAACTACCGGATCGTGATCCTCGCGTTCGGGGTGCTCGTCTGTTTTGCGGGCATCGGCACGCGGCTGGTCTTCCTCCACGTCATCGATCGCGACAAGCTGGTCCGGTACGTCGACAAGGCCCGCCGGACGATCGCGATCGAAAACGCCCGGCGTGGTGACATCCTGGATACCAAGGGCTTTGTCCTCGCGACCAGCCGCTCGCTCATCGTGCTCGGCGTGGATCCGCAGGTGCTCCGCCCGGAGGACGAGAAAAAGTGGCCCGCGCTCGCCGACCTGATCGGGATGCCTCTTTCGCAGCTCACGACGATCTGCAACACGAAGACCCGCCCGGCGGCGGCCGACGACAAGGCGGAGGACGACCGCGAGATCCGCTGGGCCAAGCTGAGCGAGACGATCACCGAGTCGCAGTACGACCGGATCAAAACGCTCGGGATCAAAGGCGTCGTCGGCACCCGCGTCTACCGCCGCATCTATCCCCACAACCAGCTCGCGGCCCACATCGTGGGTTACGTGAACAAGGAAAACGTTCCGGCGGCGGGCGTGGAGAACTACGCGGACTTTTACCTGCGCGGCCAGAACGGCTGGCGAGAGACGGAAAAAGACGGACGCCAGCAGGAACTCGCGCAGTTCAGCTCCCGCGATGTCCCGGCGACCGACGGCTACAGCGTCGTCCTATCGCTCGATTCCGTCGTGCAGAATATCGTCGAGGGCGAACTCGATCAGATCGCGAAGAAGTTCACGCCGCAGAAGGCGACGATCATCGTCAGCGACGCCCGCACCGGATTCATCCTCGGGCTGGGAAACTACCCGACGTTCAACCTGAACGAGTTCAACACCGCGCCGCTGGACGTGCAGCGGAATTTCGCGATCACGGACCAGATCGATCCCGGCTCGACGTTCAAGATCGTCGCCGCCTCCGGGGCGCTGAACGAGGGACTCGTCACGCTGGAGACGCGGTTCGACTGCACGCAGGAATGGGCCGACTACAACGGCCGGCACCTCCACCTCATCCCCGACGACCACCACTTCGACCATCCGCTGAGCGTCCAGGAAATCGTCGGCCACTCCAGCAACCGGGGCGCCGCTCGCCTCGCGATGCTGCTCGGCGACCAGCGTTTCTACGATTACGCCCGCGCTTTCGGCTTCGGCGAACTCACCGGATTTCCTTTCGGCGGCGAGATCCCCGGAACGCTGCATCCGCCTTCGAAGTGGAGCGGCATCGATATCACCCGCATTCCCGCCGGCTATTCCATCAGCGCGACGCCGATGCAGATCCACTACGGCATGGCGACCATCGCGAGCGGCGGAGAGCTGCTCCGCCCGACGATCATCCGTGAGATCCGCGACAACTCGGGAGAGACGGTCTACCGTTTCACCGGATCCCCCCGCCGGCGGGTGATCACCCAGAAGACCGCGGACATGATGGCGATCGCCCTGCACGACGTGGTGGTCGAAGGCACCGGCAAGGACGCCGCCGTTCCCGGCTACCAGGTCGCGGGCAAGACCGGCACTGCGCAGAAGCTCATCAACGGCCGCTATTCGGATCGGAATCACGTCGGCTCGTTTGTCGGCTTCTTCCCCGCGTCGCGTCCCCGCGTCGTGCTCTCGGTCATCGTCGACGATGCCAAGGTCGCTCACGGCAGCGCGTACGGTGCGGTGGTCGCCGCCCCCAGTTTCCAGCGAGTCGCCCAACAGCTTATTCAATACCTTAACATCGAACCGGTGGAGCCAGTGACAGAGCTGAAGAAACCGATGTTCGCCATGGATGGAGGCCACCGATGATCGGTTATCTCACTCAGGACTATTCACTCATCAACGCGTTTCAGGCCCACCCGTTTGGCCGGACCCGGAAGCGCGATAACGTAGCAAACCGCGTGTTCAAAATGGCACCGAAACTCTCTGATTATTTCCGCGACGGGGAGATCATCGCCAGCAAAGGCACCCTCGATCGCCCGATTTCCGGCTTGGTGATGGACAGCCGCCGGGCGGTCCCGGGCAATCTGTTCTTCGCGCTGCCCGGTCTGCGCACGGACGGCACGAGCTTCATCGACGAGGCGATCGATCGCGGCGCCGTCGCCGTCGTGACGTCGAAGCTCCCGCTGCACGCCCCGGCCAAAGTGACGTTCATCCAGGTGGCGGATCCGCGGGCAACGCTCGCTCGGGTTTCGCAGCGCTACTACCATTTTCCCGACCGCGACATGACCGTGATCGGCGTCACCGGCACGAACGGCAAGACAACCGTCACGCATCTGCTGAAACACTTCCTCAACCACGACCAGCGCGTCGGTCTGATCGGCACGATCAACTACGACCTCGGCGTCCGCACGGTCCCGTCGTACAAGACGACACCCGAGTCGCTCGATATCTACGGCATGCTCGCCCAGATGCGCGACAACGGCTGCCGCCACGCGGTGATGGAGGTGAGTTCGCACGGCATCGACCAGCAGCGCGTGCTCGGCATGCAGTTCGGCGCCGCGGTGTTCACGAACCTCACCCGCGACCATCTCGACTACCACAAGTCCCTCGAGGCGTATTTCGAGGTGAAGACGCGGCTCTTCACCGGCAAGACGGGCGCCGAGCCGAAGCTGGCGGTGGTCAACCTTGACGATCCGTACGGCGAGAAGCTTGCCGGCGTCATCCCCGAGGGTGTGCGCGCGGTGACCTACGGCGAGAATCCGAAAGCCCAGGTTCGCGCCGAAGCCGTTTCGCTCAACTTCAAGAACACGACCTTCAAGCTCGTCTGGCCGCAGGGCGAGATGCAGGTCGATTCGCCGCTGATCGGCCGGTACAACGTGAGCAATCTCCTCGCGGCGGTCGCCACGGCTTGGGCCCTGGGCCGCGACCCCATTGTCTTCCTGGCCCGCCTCCGCGCTTTCAAGGGTGTGGCCGGCCGCATGGAGCGCATCGAAGAGGGCCAGCCGTTCAACGTGCTGGTCGACTACGCCCACACCGACGACGCGTTGAAAAACGCCCTCGGGATGCTGCGCGCCATCACCCCGGGCCGCCTGATCGTCGTCTTCGGCTGCGGCGGCAATCGCGACCGCGCGAAGCGTCCGTTGATGGTGAAGGCCGTGCAGCAGGTCGCCGACATCGCCTTCGCCACCGCCGACAATCCGCGGAGCGAACCGCTGGCGCAGATTTTCTCCGATATGAAGACCGGCGTGACGGCTCCCGAGAAGATCACATGGATCGACGACCGCCGCCGCGCCATCAGCCTCGCCCTCGACATGGCCAAGCCCGGAGACTGCCTGCTCATCGCGGGCAAGGGCCACGAGTCGTACCAGGAATTTGCCGACACCGTGATCCCGTTCGACGACCGCCAGGTGGTTCGGGAGCTGATCGGTATCAAGTCTTTGAAGACAAGCTGAGCTCACGTGCCTGCGTTTGCCCCGTCACTCCTCGCTCGTTGGACCGGAGGTCGCTGGACGACCGTCCCGGCGGCGGAGCTGCGCGGGTTCACACAGGACACCCGCAAGCTGACGGGCGGGCAGGTTTTTGTCGCCCTCAAGACCGACAAGCGCGACGGGCACGATTTTCTTTTTCAGGCGATGGCAAGCGGAGCCAGCGCGGCACTGGTGAGCCGTGCGGCTCCGGACCTCGCCCTGCCGCAACTCGTCGTGGCGGATCCGCTGACGGCTTTCCAGGCGATCGCACGCGAGCACCGGCGGACGTTTGCCGGCCGGGTGGCGGCGGTGACGGGAAGCTGCGGCAAGACCTCCACAAAGAATCTTCTGGCCCTGATGCTGGGCGGGGCGCCGAACGTGCTCTCGACCGAAGGAAATCTCAACAATCACATCGGCGTTCCGCTCACCCTGACGCGGCTCGAACCCGGCGCCCACGGGTGGGCGGTGATTGAGGCGGGCATCAGCGGGCCGGGAGAAATGGCTCAGCTCGCGGAGATGATCGAGCCCGAGTTCGGGATCGTGACGCTGGTCGCTCCCGCACACACCCAGGAACTCGGCGGGCTCGAGGGCGTGGCGCGCGAGAAAGCCGTACTGCTTCGAAACCTCCGCTCGTCCGGTCTCGGTGTTTATCCGAAGCAGTGCTGGGATTTCGCCGCGTTTCGCGAGCTGCCGCGGCCCAGCATCGTCGCCGTGCCGGAAGGGGAGAACGCGGATTCGCCGCGAATCGTGCGCTTTGGCCTCAAGTGGTCGGCGACGGGTACCGAAGTGAACATCGGCCGTCGTCGTTTTGGTTTTCGCCGGGTGACGCGCGGCATGGCGCAGAACGCTGTTTTGGCCATCATCCTTGCTTCGGAGATCGGCATCAGCGACGAGGCGATCCAGCGCGCGTTGAGCGATTGGCAGCCGGCGAAGTGGCGGGGTGAGCTACGGCAGGACGGACCGCGCACCCTCTATCTCGATTTCTACAACGCCAATCCCGCCTCGATGGCCGATTCGCTCGAAGCTTTCGTTTCGCTCGTGCCCGCCGATTTGCCTCGGCTGTTCGTGCTCGGCTGCATGGAGGAGCTGGGAGACGACGCGCGCCGCTACCACCGGGAGCTCGGCCGCTCGCTGCCGTTGAGGCCGCAGGACCGCGCGTACGTCATCGGCGGCGAGGCGGAGGCGGTCAGGGCGGGCGCGCTGGACGCGGGCCATTCCGCCGATCGTATCGAAGTTGTGAGTACGCTCGATCCGGTCTCGTCGTTTGTCGCCGGTTTTGAGGGAGCCGTGTTCATGAAGGGCAGCCGCCGCTACGAACTCGAGAAAGCGCTGCCTGTCGCGCCGATGGCGGTGGCGGGGAGGGGGATGGGATGAGCGTGTCCCCAGAACGATTTTCGTTTCCGTCGGGGGCGGGGTGTTCTCACCCCGCCTCGACGCGTTTCGCGGGGTGGAGGCACTCCGCCCACATCGAACCGCCATGCTGAGTTATCTCGCCGACTTCGAAGAGTATTTTGGCCCGCTGCGCGTGCTGCGGTTCATCACCCTGCGCACCCTTCTGGCCGCAGGGACGGCGATGGTCATCGGCTTCATCATCGGGCCCTGGCTGATCCGCCAGCTCAAGATCCTGAAGTTTGGGCAGCACTATGACGACGATCGCACGGGCGACCTCGCGCAGCGGTTCGACAAGAAAAACACGCCCACGATGGGCGGCCTGCTGATTTTCGTCTCGGTGCTGCTTTCGACGCTGCTGTGGGCGCAGCCGAACATCTGGGTGTTCGTTTCCCTGTTTGTCTATTCGGCGCTGACCGCCGTGGGCTTCCGCGACGACTATCTGAAGGCGGTGAAAAAGAACCGCGCAGGTATTTCCTCCCGCGAAAAGATGGGCTGGCAAACGCTCATCACGATTCTGGCGTTGGCGGCGCTGATGTGGCACCCGCAGAGCGCGCACAAGATCCGCGAACTCTGGGTGCCGTTCGTCAAGGAGCCGGTGTTCATCTTCGCCGGAGCGATCGGAGGCTTGGCCCTCTTTGCGATGGTCTTCTTCTGGTTGGTCGGGTTCAGCAACTTCATCAACCTGACCGACGGGCTCGACGGCTTGGCGATCGGCTGCACCATCACGGTCGCGCTGGTGTATGGAATCATGGCCTACATCGCCAGCAACGTGAAGGTTTCCGACTACCTGCTGATCAGCCATGTGCCGGGCTCCGGCGAATTGTCCGTTGTCTGCGGCGCCTTGGTGGGCGCCGGCGTCGCGTTTCTCTGGTATAATTCGCATCCGGCCGAAGTATTCATGGGCGACACGGGGTCGCTCGCGCTCGGCGGACTCATCGGAATGATCGCCTTCATGGTACAGCAGCCCCTGACGCTCCTGATCGTGGGCGGCGTTTTTGTCGCCGAGGGGCTCTCGGTGGTCATCCAGGTCGGCTATTTCAAGATCACCAAGCGCCGCTACGGCGAAGGACGTCGGTTCTTCCGGATGGCGCCGATTCACCATCATTTCCAGAAACTCGGCTGGCCGGAGACCAAGGTCGTCGCGCGTTTCTGGATCATCTCGCTGCTCTGCGCCCTCGCCGGGCTCGGCACGTTGAAACTGCGGTGAAGAAGACGAACCAATTTCATCTGCTGAAAGCGCCGGTGCCCCGCCGGCCGTCCGTTGGGTGCCGCCGCGGCGCCGGCGCTCCCAAGGTCTGCCGCACCTGAGTTTCCCCATGTCCCTTCCGATTCCAGAACTCCTGAAGCCGTTGCTCGCGCAGCCCGTCGCCGTGTTTGGCGGCGGGGTGAGCGGTCAAGCGGTCTTGGCTCTGCTCAAGCGGATCGGCGCCCACGCGAATCTTTTCGACGAACGCCAGCCGGGAGCGCATCGGGAATTCACGCCTCCGGAGGCTTGGACGCATCGCCTGGTTGTCTTCAGCCCTGGCTTTTCGATCGATCATCCGTGGCTGCGGCTCGCGCGTTCTGCCGGCTGCACCTGCCTCGGCGAACTCGATTTTGCCGGACTCTTCTGGCGCGGCACGGTGATCGCCATCACCGGTACGAACGGCAAGACGACGCTGACGGAGTTTCTCGCGTTTGCGCTCGGCCGGGTGCGCCGCGACGCGCGGGCCACCGGCAACGTGGGGTATTCCTTTACCAAGCTCGTCGACGAAACCGACGGCGGAGTGTTCGACGAAGTGGCGGTGTGCGAGGTCAGCTCCTTCCAGGCGGAAACGCTGGTGCACTTCCGCGCCGACTCGGCGATCTGGACCAACATCGCGGAGGATCACCTCGAGCGCCACCCGAGCATGCGCGCCTACTTCGAAGCGAAGTGGCGGCTTTTCGACCGCACCGTGGGCGGCGTCATGCTTGCCGGCTCGTCGGTCCAGCGTTTTGCGGCGGAGTTCGGACGCGTCCTGCCGCCGGACGCCGCGGTCGCCACGGAAGGGCAGCCGGCTGACGTGCTCCTCGCCGGAACCGTCTTCGACCACTACCCGCAGCGTGAAAACTTTCTTCTCGCCGCGGCCTGGTGGCATCGCGCGGGTCTGCCCGAGATGGAGCTCTACGCGGCGGCGCAGGCGTTCAAGCTGGGCCGCCACCGGCTCTCGAAAGTCGCGGTGCGCAGCGGCGTGACCTACTGGAACGATTCGAAAGCGACCAACTTTCATGCCGTGGAAGGTGCGCTGACCTACTTCTCGCAGCCGGTTCTTCTCATCCTCGGCGGCAAGTCGAAGGGCGGAGACATCGCGGCCTTTCTTCAGCGCATCGCGCCGAAGACAAAACACGCCTTTCTCATCGGCGCCACGAGCGACGCGCTTGCCGAAGCTTGCGTGCGAGCCGGCGTGGCTCATTCGCTCTGCGGTACACTATCTGAAGCGGTGAAACGCGCCGCAAAAACTGCGGTCAGCGGCGACCACCTGCTTCTCAGTCCAGGCTTCGCCAGCTTCGACCAGTTTCAGAGCTACGAAGACCGCGGTAACCAATTTGAACAGCTCGTCTCGAGTCTGTGAGAACCCAGTTTGATCAAGAATTCGAAGTAGATCGGAGCACGCTATGAAAATCCTGAAGATTTTTGGCCTCGTGGTAGGCATCCATGTGGTCGCCTTCATGTTCGTCTTTGCCATCCCCGGCTGTCGTTCGACGAGCCGGCATTCGCCGCGTCCCGGCACACCCGATACGAGCATGGCGCCGGCGACCGGAGCCTACAGCGCGCCGGAGAGCGCGAGCCCGATCACGAGCAGCAGTCTGCCGCCGTCGAGCGACGCCTCGCTCAATCCGCCCGTGTCGAGCGCGTCGCCCACGGTGAGCTTCAACCCGAACCCCGCGCCGACGGTGCACTTTAATCCGACGCGTCCGGGCTCGCCTGCGGCCGCCGCCGCGGGAGCCGGAGGCGAATCGACGCCGGCCACGACCTACACGGTTGCGAGCGGAGACACGCTTTGGAAGATCGCTAAGCAGAACGGCCTCTCCGTAAAGGAACTCGCGGCCGCCAACAAACTGCGCGCCGACGCGCCGCTGCATCAGGGGCAGAAGCTCATGATTCCGGGGAAGACCGCTCCGATGTCGACCGGCGCCGCGCCGTCGGTCGCGGGTGCCGCCGAATCGCTGACGTACAAAGTGAAGGCGGGCGACACGCTTGCGATCATTGCCCGCCGCGCGGGCACGACTCCGGCGGCGATCAAGTCGCTCAATCATCTCCGCAGCGACACCGTTCGCGCCGGCCAGGAACTCATCCTTCCCGCCGGAGCGAGCACGGCCGCCGCTCTGGCCAGCACGCCCGAGCCCGAAGCCGCGGCCAGCGCCGCTCGCACCAGCTCGGGAAGTGTGAAGCACATCGTGAAATCCGGTGAAACGCTAAGCGTGATCGCCAAGAAGTATGGCGTGACCCGCAGCGCGATTTCGGTGGCGAACAACATCGCCGACCCCCTGAAGATTCGCGCCGGGCAGGAGCTCATCATCCCGAACCCGAAGACGACTCCGCCGCATAACGGCGCCAATCACGCGGCTCCGGCCGAGACGACGCCGGCACAGACGGCTCCGGCGCCCGCTCCCGAATCCCAACCCGCGAGCCCGATCGCTCCGGCCGGGGACACGGGCGCGAGCCCGATTGCTGCTCCGTCCAACGAGCAGCCCGCGCCTCCCGTCATCCAGGTGCAGGACAGCAACAGCCCCGTTTCCGCTCCGAAACCCTGACCGTCACGCACGCCCAGGGATTGTAACATCCGTTTCACTACATCATGGCGAAAGCCGCCCGTGACACCGAGGAGAGCCGCAACCGCATTACCTTCAATTCGGCGGCGGTCATCGTCGTCTGCGCCATCGCGCTGACGTTTCTCGGGCTCACCATCCTCTTCAGCGCCAGCGCCTCCTTCAAACAGGGACCGTTCTACTATCTCCACAAGCAGCTGATGGGCGTCGGACTGGCCACCGTCGTGGCGTTTGTCGCCAGTCGCGTCGATCTCGAGGAGATGCGCCGCTATGTCGTTTTCATCGGCGTGGCGTCGCTCGTCCTCCTGGTGCTGGTGCTGGTGCCGCACCTGGGAATCTCGGTGAAGGGAAGCCGTCGCTGGCTCGGCTACGGGCCGCTTCGCCTGCAGGTGTCCGAGTTCGCCAAGATCGCGATGGTGTTCTGCCTGGCTCACTACCTGGCGATCAACCAGACGCGCATCGGCGAGTTCCGTCGCGGTTATGTCATTCCTCTGGCGATCATCGGCGGTTTTGCCGGGCTGATCGTGCTCGAGCCCGATTTCGGCACGGCAGCGCTCACGCTAAGCATCGGCGTGATCCTGCTCTTCCTCGCCGGCGCGCGTTGGCGTTACGTGCTCCCGACCATCGCGGTGGCTGCGGCGGGGTTCGCGGTGCTCGTCATCCACAATCCGAATCGGCTGCGCCGCTTCACCGCGTTTCTCGACGTGGAGGGCAACAAGAGCTCGGGCACCTACCAGCTCTATCAATCGCTCGCGGCGTTCGCGGTGGGCGGAACGGAGGGCGCCGGCCTCGGGCAAGGGCGCCAGCAGATCAATTTCCTGCCGGAAGCGCACACCGATTTCATCTTCGCCGTCGTCGGTGAGGAGCTCGGTCTCGTGTTCACGCTAGGGGTGGTTGCGGTGTTCATCATCATGTTCATCGCGGGGCTGATTCATCTCCGCCGCGCTCCGAATCTCTTCCAATTCCTCCTCGTGACCGGCTGCCTGCTTCTCATCTGCCTGCAGTCGATCATCAACCTCGGCGTGGTGACCGGAATCTTCCCGACGAAAGGCATGTCGCTTCCGTTCATCAGCGCCGGTCTGTCGAATCTGCTGCTGATGGGCCTGCTCGTCGGCGTCATCGTCAATACCCAGCGTTCCTGGCCTCGACCCGTGCTGTCGCGCCGTCAGCGAGCGATGAAGGAGGTCGTGGCGGCATGAGGAACAGCGCTGTCATTGCTGTCTCGTCGCAGACTTTCGCCGGGTGCGAAGCCGTCCCGGCCGCATCCTCTTGGCAACCGTGCAGTCGCTCCGACTCTGCCCATTCTGCATTCTTCCTTCTGCATTCTTCATTAGGTCAGCGGTGCGGCGGTTGTCCGAAAGGCGGCGCTCGATGAGCCGGTTTCTTCTCTCCTGCGGCGGCACCGGCGGGCACCTCTCGCCGGGCATCGCTCTGGCGGAAGGGCTTCAGGCGCGGGGCCACGAGCCGGTGCTACTCATCAGCCAGAAAAAAGTGGATACGCGGCTGATCGAAAAGTACCCGCACTTGAGATTCGTCCGGATTTCCGGCGCGCCGTTCTCGCTCAGTCCGATCGGTTTTGCGCGGTTTTTGGTGAGGCAGAGCCTGGGCTTTTTTCAGGGCTTTCGTCTGGTGCGGAGTCCGCGGCCCGACGCAATTGTCGGCTTCGGAGGTTTCACCACTGCCGCGGTGATTCTGGCGGGCGCGCTTTTCAAGGTTCCGGTCGCCCTGCATGAGGCGAACCGCGTGCCTGGACGGGCCATCCGCCTGCTCGGCCGTCTGGCGCGGCGCGTCTACGTGCCGCCCGGCGTGCGCATGCCGGAGTTGTCCAAATCGGTTCTTTGCCCGATGGGGCTTCCGGTGCGTAAGGAAATCGTCCGCCTTCCCCGCGAGGCGGCCCGCACGAGCCTGGGGCTCGATCCGCAGCAGGCCGTCGTGGTCGTGCTCGGTGGAAGCCAGGGGGCCTCCAAACTCAACGACTGGGCCCGCGACAAGGCCGAGGCGCTCGCCTACGAAGGCATTCAGATCTACTGCGTCACCGGATTGGGCAAAGGCGAGGGCGGGGAGACGCTCTTCACGGCCCGGAACGGCCAGCCCGTGAAACGCGTGCTGGTCCCGTTCAGCGACCGGATGGGCGAACTGCTCTCCGCCGCTGATCTCGTGATTTCGCGGGCGGGTGCCGGGACGATCGCGGAATTGATCCGCTGCCAGACGCCCGCGGTGCTCGTGCCGTATCCGCACGCCGCGGACAACCATCAGGCGGCGAACGCCCGGTATTTCGAACAGCAGGGCGGCGGCATCGTCGTCGCGCAGGAGCACCTCGGCGACCTGACGAAGGAAGTGCTCGACATCATTTTCAACGATTGGCTGCTCCGCAAATTTCGCTCCAACCTCGAGCGCATGGATCGGGCAAACTCGCTCGACGAAATGCTCGGCGACCTGGAACAGATCGCGTCGCACACGGAACCTCCGGCGGCACCTGAGGTGACACGGAAGGAGGCGGCATGATCGGGCGAGCCTTCTCGAACGCGTGGGAGGGACGGCTCGCCGCTTTTCTCTCCGAGCTCCGCCGCAGCAAGGACACCCGGAGGACGACGGAGCCGGCCTCGAGGCTTTTTTCATGAGACGCGAACCGTTGCCGCTTCTCTTCTCTCGCGATGTCGCTGCGATCCACTGCGTGGGCGTGGCCGGCATGGGCGTGGGTCCCCTTGCGATCTATCTCGCACAGCGGGGCTTTCGCGTATCCGGCGAAGACGACGGCATGACCGAAGCGATGCGCGACCAGCTTCAGGCGGAGAGGATCATTCTCACGCCGCCGGGCGCGATTCCGCCGGAATGCGAGCTGGTGGCCTACTCGTCTGCGATCTCCGAAAAACATCCCGCTTACATCGCGGCCCGAGCCCGGGGGCTGCCGCTGGTCCGCCGCGGCGAACTGCTGGCCGAAGTCACCCGCGACAAGAAGCTCGTGGCGATCTGCGGCTCGCACGGGAAAACCACCACGACCGCGATGCTGATCACCGCGGTGCGCGAGGCCGGCTTCCCGGCCGGTTACGTGCTCGGCGGACTTTTCAATGACGCGTCGATCGCTCCCGCGCGCGCCGGCTCGAACGAGTGGGTGATCGCGGAAATCGACGAGAGCGACGGCACGATCGATCGGTTTTCGCCGGAGATCACCGTGGCGACCAACCTCGACTGGGACCATCCCGACCGGTATCGGCGGCTCGAGGACATCCAGGCGACGTTCGAGGCCCTGTTCCGGCGCACGCACCTTGCTTCTCTCCTGAACGACGCGTGCGCGCTTTCGGCCCGCATCGCGGCCCGCCCCGAGGGGAAACGGTTTCTCAGCTTCGGCCGCACGGGCGAGTTCAGGAGCCGGATCGAACGCGAGCACGATGGTCTCCTCACACTCGGGCTCAACGGCTGTTTCCCCCTCGCGAGCGCCACTGTCCGGGCCCAGGGCGAATTCAACGCCAGCAACGCCACCGCGGCTCTCGCCGCGGCGCATCTCATGGGAGTGCCCCTTTCCTCCAGCCTACTGGCTGACTACCCGGGCGTGCGGCGCCGCCAAACGGTGCTGCACGCCGCGGATGGAATCACGGTGCTCGACGATTACGCGCACCATCCCGCCGAAATTCGGGCGCTCCTCGCGAGCCTTCGGCGGCGGGCCTCGGGCGGAGGGCTTCTGGTTGTTTTCCAGCCTCACCGCTTCAGCCGCACGGCTCAGTTCAAGGGCGAATTCGCCGCGGCGCTCGCGGGCGCCGATCGCGTGTATCTGCTCGACGTCTACGGTGCAGGCGAGGGCCCGATCTCGGGCGGCACGACGGCCGATCTCTACGCCGAGCTGCGCGGCCGGGCGCCGTCGCTCCCGGTTGTCTACACGCCGGGCCATCCCTCGGCTGCTCTCCAGTCCCTGGGCTTGGAAGCCAAGGCGGGCGACGTGATTGCCTTTGTCGGCGCGGGCGACATCGACCAGCACGCTCACGCCTGGGTGACTGCCCTGGCGGAGCGGAATAAGTCGGCCGAGCGCTGGGACGATCTTGCAGTGGCCTTTATCGGCGTGGTTTCGACCGCGACGAAGGTGAAGCGAGAGGAACCGTTGGCGGAAAAAACGACGATGCGGGTCGGCGGGGCCGCGCGCATCTATGCGGAACCGGCCAGTGCGGAGGATTTGGGCGGACTGCTCCGGACGGCCGGTCAGCAGGGAGTGCCCGTTTTTGTGCTTGGACGCGGCTCGAATCTCATCGTGCCGGACGAAGGGGTCGACGGCTTGGTGATTTCCCTCAACCACGCGGCTTGGCAAACGTTCGATGTCCGATCCGACGGTCGTGTCTGGGTGGGCGCCGGACTCCGGCTGAAGAATCTCTGCGGGCTCGCGAAAAAAGCCGGTTTTGCCGGATTTGAGTTTCTGGAAGGCATCCCAGGCGCCGTGGGCGGCGCGCTGCGCATGAACGCCGGCGCGATGGGCGGCTGGATGTTCGACGTGGTGGACGAGGTCCAGCTCATGACTCGAGGCGGCGACCTCCGCGTCTTGAAGAAGGCGCAGATGCACGTCGACTACCGGCACTGTTCGGAGTTGGACGACGCGATCGCGCTCGGCGCGCTCCTGCAGCCGAGGGCGGCGGCCGTATCCGACGACATCGGACGTCAAATCGACACCTACCGGGACAAACGGCAGAAGACCCAGCCGCGCGAACCGAGCGCCGGCTGCATCTTCAAGAATCCGCCTGGAAACTCCGCCGGCCGGTTGATCGACGAGGCCGGCCTGAAAGGCGAGCGGGTGGGGGACGCGGAAGTCTCGCCGGTGCATGCGAATTTCATCGTCAACGTCGGCCACGCGACGAGCGCCGACATCATCGAACTCGTTCGCCGGGTGCGCGCCCGGGTCGAGGAGGTCAAAGGCGTCAAACTCGAACCCGAGGTGATGTTGTACGGGAAAAAGTGGAAGGACGTGCTCTGACGGCGCGCTGGTGGCGGCTTCGCGCGCCCAATGAAGAAGGAAGAATGGAGAATGAAGAATTTGAATACCGCTGAATCGCTTTCCTGCCGGGCGGAGAACCCGACCCGCCGTGGGGCACCCCGGAACGCCGGGTCGCCTGCGCTTCGACCCATTCTTCATTCTGCATTCTCCATTCTTCATTAGCTCTGCGCCTCATGTCTCCCATCATTGCAGTTTTTTCCGGCGGCACCTCTTCCGAGCGTGATGTTTCCCTTGGCTCGGGAGCGGCGTGTGCGGCCGGACTCTCCAAAGCTTTTCAGGTCGAGCTGATCGACGTGAAGGAAAACGCCATCCCGCCGGGTGTCGATCCGGCGCGCCATGTCGTCTTTTCGACGCTGCATGGCACGTTCGGCGAGGACGGAGGCATGCAGGGCCTGCTGGACAAGGCGGGCTTCCACTACACCGGATGCGATGCGGCCGGCAGCGCGCTGACGATGAACAAGACGCTGACGAAGCAGACGGTCTCCAGCAGAGGCGTGCAGGTGGCTCCGGGCGTGGCGTTTTCGGCCAAGGCGAAACCCACGGTCGATGATCTCGTGACCAAGCTCGGCGAGCGAGTCGTGGTGAAGCCCAACGCGGAGGGCAGCAGCGTCGGCCTGAAGCTCCCGGAAAACCGCCGCGATATCGCCCGGGCTCTCGACGAGATCAGGTCCGGCGAATGGCTCGCGGAGAAACGCATCTTCGGCCGGGAATTGTCCATCGGCGTGCTCAACGGAAAGGCGATGGGTGTTGTCGAGATCCGCCCCAAGGGCGGCGTCTACGACTACACCAGCAAATACACGAAGGGCATGACCGAGTATTTTGCTCCAGCGCCGCTGCCGGAAGCCGTGACGGCCAAGGCGCGTTCCGCGGCGGAGACGGCATTCGCGGCGTGCGGCTGCCGCGACTACGCGCGCGTCGACTTCATTTTTTCTGAAACGGAAGGCCTGTTTTTACTCGAAATAAACACGCTGCCCGGCATGAAAGAAACCAGCCTGCTGCCGATGAGTGCGCGCTGTGTCGGGCTCGATTTCGCCGCCCTGGTCCAGGAGATGGTGAAACCCGCGCTGAATCGCTTCCGGAAAGGCCAGACTTTGCCCGTGACATGAGTCCTTCTGCTTCCATTTCTCCACCCGCGCGCACCTGGCGCGACATCCCGCAAACCATCGCTCCACGTGCCATGTCCTCCACCGGCCGAAAGCGCATGATCTTCGCCACTGCCAAAAGCGTCGCTGTGCTGGTGTTCGCCTGCGCGTGTTTGTGGGGTGGATACGAAGTGTACGTCACCTGGCAGGAGAATCCCGCCAAGATCAAGGCGCCCGTAAAGAGCGCCCCCGTCAAAACCATCTCCCTCCGCACCGACGGCGTGCTCGATCAGGCCTGGGTCACCCGCACGCTCTCCCTGCCCAAGACCGCCGATCTGATGGAGCTGGACCTCTACGCCCTGCGCGAGCGGTTGCTCGAGAGCGGTCAGGTCAGCGCCGCCGTGCTCAGCCGCAAGTTTCCCGACACCCTCGTCGTGTCCATCGAGGAGCGCAGCCCGATTGCCCGCGTCAACGCCCGTTTCGGCGAGGGTGATCCCGAGACGTTCCTTGTCGCCCGCGACGGCGTGGTTTTCCGCGGTTCGTGTTTCAAGGACGAACTCGTGCAGACGCTGCCGTTCCTCGGCGGCATCGCGCTCAAGCGCTCGGGCAACAAGCTTCTCCCACTCCAGGGCATGTCGACCGTGGCCGATCTGCTCGGCACGGCTCGCGTGAACGCTCCGGGCCTTTACCGTAACTGGACCGTCGTCTCGCTGGAAAAGCTGCAGAGCGACGGTGAGATCGTCGTTCATTCTCCCGACGCCGCCGAGATCGTGTTCGGCACGCGCGACGACTTCTACAAGCAGATCGCGCGGCTCGACTACATCCTCGACGAGGCGAAGAAGAATCCCGCGCCCGCACCGCTGAAGAGCATCAACCTCGCGGTGGGCGAGCAGGTCCCGGTTTCGTTCGAGCTTCCCGCAGTGGAGAACTCGGATCAGGGGGCGAAGACGCCTTCCCGGTCGGGCCGGCCGGCCGCAAACCACCTCGCCTCCGCCTCGAACCCTGCCGCTCGTCCCGCCGTTTTCCGCGCCCCGCCGACTCGTCCTGCCTCGGCGACGCCCACCGCTCCCGCCCATCGCCCTCTTCCCAGACGTGACTTCTAGAACCAAGTACATCGGCGCCGTTGAAATCGGCACCGCAAAGGTGACGGTTCTCATCGGAGAACTCAGCCAGAACCGCAGCCTGCACATCATCGGACTCGGCGAATGCCAGTCGCGAGGCGTGATCAAAGGCACGGTCGTGGATTTTCGCGCCGCCAGCGACGCCACGCACAGCGCGCTTCTCTCCGCCGAGAGCAGCGCCGGCACCCGAATCGACGAGGTCTACATGGCCCAAACGGGTGGTCACCTGGAGGGTTTCTACAACGAAGCCTCGGTCAGCGTTTCCGCTGCGGACAACATGGTCAGCGCGATGGACATCGACACCGTGTGCCGTCTCGCCAAGGCCAAGTCGCTTCCGGACGGCCGCATGGTCGTGCACCACATTCGCCGCCCCTTCCGTCTCGACGGACGCCTGGTTCCCGATCCGGAGAACCTGGTCGGCCACCGCCTCGACGTCGGCTACTGGACCGTTCATGGCCAGGAGACGAAAATCGCCGACCTGATCCACGTGATCCGCGGATTCAACGTGCCGGTCGCGGAGCTCATTCTCTCCAGCCTCGCCTCGGGTACGATGGTCACGTCGGCGGAGGATCGGCAGAACGGCGTTCTCGTCCTCGACATAGGCGCGGGCACGACGGATTTCGCCCTCTACCGAGACGGCTGTGCGCACGCGACGGGCGTGATTCCCGTCGGCGGCGGCCATCTCACCAACGACCTCAGCCTTGGCCTCCGTCTGACGGAAGGGCAGGCGGAGAAACTGAAACTCAGGTTCGGCCGGGCCACCGTGCTGACTCGCGACAAGGCGGACAAAGTCTGGCTGAACGGCGATTTTGCCATCGGCGATCGCCAGTTCCCCCGCCAAGCCATCGAGCAGATCACTTCGGCCCGCGTTTGGGAAATCTTCGAGGTGGTGAAGAAAAAGCTCGGTGCCAGCTTCTCTCCGGAGCGGACCGTCGCGGGCGTCGTCGTTACCGGCGGCACCTCCAAACTGCCCGGCATCGCCGAGGCCGCGGCGAAGGTGTTCGGCGTCGTTTCCCGCGTCGGCGAAGCCCCCGGCTACGTCAACGAGAGCCTCCGCGACCCGGGGTATGCGGCGAGCCTCGGCCTGCTCTATTTCGGACTGAACTCGAACGCGGAAACCGCCACGGCGCAGCGGCGGCGCGGAAACTTCCTGACCAAGCTCTTTGCCAGCGCCTGAGGCGCACCGGGCGGCCTTGCGGGCCGGCGTTTTCGGGCGCCGATCCTGACGCGGGCCGCGTTTGTCGCCAATTTCCCATTACCAACTTTCAACTCCTCGCCCGGCCCCCCCGGCAGGGCGCACAGAATGAATCCCAACGAACTTCCCCTCACGCCGGAAATCCTCACCGACCGCAGCATTGCGATCAAATTGGTGGGCGTGGGCGGCGCCGGCTCCAACGCCGTCGATCGGCTGAAAATGGAGAACCTGGAGCGGCTGCAGATGGCCGTGATCAACACCGACTACCAGGCTCTCTCTTCCTCGCCCGTTCAGGACAAGGTCCTCATCGGTACGAGCGTGACCCGCGGGCTCGGCGCCGGCGGCGATCCTGAGCTGGGGCGTGAGGCCGCGGAGGCGGACCGCGAGAAAATCGCCGCAGTCGTCAAGGGCTGCGACCTGGTCTTTCTCGTCGCCGGGATGGGCGGGGGCACCGGCAGCGGCGCCTCGCCGATTGTCGCGGAGATCGCGTCCGAAGCGGACGCGCTGGTGATCGCGTTTGTGACGATGCCGTTCAGCTTCGAGGGCGGTCGCCGCCAGAAGCAGGCCGAGGAAGGCTTGGCTGCGCTCCGCCGCTGCTGCGACGCGGTGATCCCGCTGCCGAACGACGTTTTGCTTCAGGAGGCGGAGGAGAACGAAACCGCGCTTGATTCGTTTGCCCGGGCCGACGAGTGGATCGGCCGCGGCGTGCGTTCGATTTGGTCGATGCTATTTCGCACCGGGCTCATCAACCTCGACTTTTCCACGCTCCGCCAGGCTTTCTACCAGCGCGGCGGAAAGACGCTTTTTGGTCTGGGCACCGGGGAGGGCGAAAACGCCGCGACCCAGGCGATCGAGAGCCTGAAGATGTGCCCGCTCCTGCACACGCCGGAGTTTTCCCGCAAAGCCGACCGGCTGTTGGTCAACATCGTCGGCGGCACCGATCTCACGCTTCCCAAAGTGAACGAGATGATGACGGCCGTGACCGACCAGTTCGGTCGCGATTCCCATGTCATCATGGGCGCCGTGATCGACGAGAGCATGCAGCAGCGCGTTGAAATCTGCGTGCTCGGGACGACCGACGTCATCGGCCGCGGGGTCATGCCGCGCCGCCCGCACCAGACCGCCCGCGGCCGCGCGGCGTCGGCGCCAGCAACCCAGCCGCCAGCGGCGGAAAACGTCGAACCGGCGTTGTCGGTCCCCGCTGGGAAAACGAAGGGCGACGCGAAGGGGGCGCAGACAGCCGAGCTTCCGTTGGTCTCCACCGGAGCGAAGCCGGTGGCCCAGGACGAATTCACCTTCGGCGAAATCGAGAGCCGCGGTTTTTTCGACAAGACGGACCGCAACCTTTTCGAAGGTCAGGACCTCGACGTCCCCACTTATCTGCGCAAGGGGATCAAAATCTCCGTCTAGACGGCGGAGCGAAACGCGCGGCGTTTTCGAGACGAGAGCGGGGCGGCTGCGCAGGCAGCGCGCCCTGTGCTCCGCGGCATTTTTCAACCGCGGAGTGAGCGGTCCGGAAGCGGCCTGCAGTGCCGGGCTACTTCTCGCGCTTCACAGGCACGGCCAGCTCGGCCAACGCCTCGGAGCGCACGAAAGACTTGCGGTGAAACTCCTGCGCGGCTTCGGCGTCGTCGCTCTTCATCTGTTCGGTGAAGACGTAGGTCTTGATGCCGTCCGTGCCGGATTCCGCCACGAAGCGATTCAGGCTCGCTTCCACCATGCCGGGTGCGGCTGCCATGCGCCACGTTTCGACGATCACGTCGGCGTCGCTTCGAGCGTTCGGCGTGCGGCTGGCTTCCCATTTCCGCGTGAGCTGCCCCCGGATGCTCTGCAGCCAGGGATTGATCGCCGCGTTGATCGTGGTGGCGGAAGGAGTGAGGCGGACCGTCAGTCGAGTAGTCCACTTGTCGATACTTTCGCCTTCCTTGACGTACTCGTTCGTGGTGGCGCCGTCGGTCGCGACGGTCACGGCGGCAAGCTCATAGTTTGCCCCGTCGAACTTCACTGCGGCGTCCTCCGCGTGCAGGGTGCTGCAGGCGAGAAGCAGAGCCGCCGGTAACCAATTCCATCGTATGTTCACAGTTCTGGGCGGAGGGGTTGCCCGGTGTCCTGGCGGACTCATTCGTGAACGGCGGCGATCGGACGAAGCCCGATCGTGCGTCGCGAGCGGATGGGGTGATCCGTCGGAAATCGCCGGCTTTGTTGGACTGGATTAAGGCACGAGACCGGCCGCACGGCCAGAAGAATGGCGGCCGTTTGCCGCCAAAACTCACGTTGCCCGGCGGTGCTCCCGAGCAGCTCGCGCGCTTGGTGTGCTCCGCGACGGCGGACGGCATAGGGCCTTAACCCTGGGTGCGCTCGTGCCGATGTAGCGACAGGGCTTGTTGGCGTTTTTCTTTGCGCGCTGGATGGGTCGGCTTCCATAAACGACTGGGCCGTCTCTTTCTTCGCGTCTGTGCGTCGTCGAGAACCGTCCCTTGTCCTGACTCCTGTTTCTCCCTTTTCTCGTTTCATGTTCATCGACGAATGCGTCATCAAAGTTCAGGCCGGCGACGGCGGTCGCGGCTGCATCAGCTTTCGCCGTGAGAAGTACGAACCGTGGGGCGGACCGAACGGGGGCGACGGCGGTCGCGGCGGCGACGTCGTGCTCGTCGGCAACGACGACACGAACAACCTGATCGACTACAAGTACAAGCCGCACTGGAAGGCGGAGCGCGGCGAACACGGCCAGGGCGCCGATTGTCACGGTCGCGACGGCAAGTCGTGCATCCTGAAGATGCCGCTGGGCACGGTCGTGATCGACGACGAAACCGGCAAGGCCGTCGCGGAGGTGATCGAGGACGGCGAGCAGATCGTGCTCTGCAAGGGGGGCAACGGAGGCTGGGGCAACACGCATTTCAAGACGTCGACCAACCGCGCTCCGAAGCGGGCGAATCCCGGGCAACCGGGCGAAGGCGGAACCTTTCGCTTGGTGCTGAAGAGCATCGCCGACATCGGTCTCGTGGGTTTTCCGAACGCCGGCAAATCGTCCCTCACCGGACGCATCACCAAGGCGCATCCGAAAACCGCCGCCTATCCGTTCACCACGCTTCATCCGCAGATCGGCGTCATCGAGTATCCGAAGGAGTATGACCGTCTGTTGCTGGCGGACGTACCGGGCCTGATCGAAGGAGCGAGCGAAAACCGCGGCCTCGGCCACCGGTTCCTGCGCCACATCGAGCGCTGCGCGCTGCTCATGTTCCTCATCGACATGGCGGGGATGGACGGACGCGATCCGCGCGAGGACTACGCCACGCTGCTGAAGGAACTCGAGCTCTACGATCCGGAGATGCTGAAGAAGCCGCGCGTCGTCGTGGCGAACAAGATGGATCTCGACACCGCGGCGGCGAACCTCGCGAAGTTCAAGCGCCGGCACAAAGTCGACGTGATCAAGATTTCCTGCCTCACCGGCGACGGCTTGGAGGAGCTGAAGCGCGAATTGCGCAAGCGGGTGAGGGCGCATCGCGCCGCAAAGGTATCGCCAACTCCGGCCGCCTGACTTAGTCCTCCAGCCCTTCATTCCCCAGCCAAACATGTCCCAGGAACACCGTTCTCTGCTCATGCGCGCCAATCGGCTCCTTGGCGCCAACTTGGTTGAGCAGAACCTCGTGAAAATCGAGCACCTGGAGGCCGCGAACGAGCGGCTCCTGGAGCTGATCGCGGCCGAGAATCCGCGGCAGAGCACGGTGCTCGGCGTCTTGGCCTACGAGATGAAAGTCGTGAAGGAGGAGGACATCCTTCACCATATGGTGGAGGACAACGGCCTCGGGCTGATCGATCTCAAATCGTACGACGTTTCCGAGGACCTCCGGAAGACCGTCGATATCGGCGCGTGCTGGGCGACATGGTCCGTGCCCTTCGACAAGGACGAGAACTTTTATTCGATCGCGACCGCCTACTACATGAGCCCCGCGGTGCGGACGTTCTGGGAAAAGCAGTTCGATGGAAATGTGATCTGGTACGGGACGACCCTCGAAGTCGTCGCCGATTACCTGGAAAAACTCGAAGCCGCGCGGGGCCCCGCGTCGGTAGGATAACCGGACACCCCATGCCGCTAGGAAAATTCCAGCTTCAGATCGTCACCCAACTCGAGGAGATGGGCCGCCTCACCGAGGAGCAGCGGGAAACCATCGCCAACGTGCCCGAGGAAATGACGGGCGAGGAGTTGGACAAGCTGCTCCAGGAAAAATACGGCGTCGGACCTTTCCAACTACTGGTTGCCAAGGGGCGCGCCTTCGGTCTTCCGCCGTACAATGTCAGCCGCTACCGCGTCGGACCGGCGACTTTCGAGCGGCTTCCGCAGGATTTCTGCCTGGAGCACCTCGTGCTCCCCGTGGGGCAGGTGGGCGACTTCCTCCTCGTCGCGTTTGCGAACCCCTTCGAAGTGTCCCTCCCGGCGAAGATTCACGAGATGACCGGCATGCGGGTCGTCCGCATGCTGGGCCGCGAGAAGGACATCAAGGAGAAGTTCTCGGTCACCAACCAGGCGGCCGGCTTTGCCGACGTCGTCGAGCAGATCGGTGAGGAGTACGGCACCAAGGAAGCCGCCGAACTCGAAGGCGCTCAGGGCGTCGACGAGGACTCCGGACCGATCATCCAGCTCGCCAACCGGATCATCGAAGACGCGTTCTACAGCGGCACGAGCGATATTCATATCGAGCCGTGGGAGAAGGAAATCGTGGTCCGGTACCGCATCGACGGCATCTGCCATGAGAAGCTGCGTCTTCCGGCGAAAGTCGGACCCGCGTTGGTGGCCCGCCTCAAGATCATGTGCAACCTGGACATCGCCGAACGCCGGCTGCCGCAGGACGGACGCATCGTCTTCAAGCAGTTCACCAAAAAAACCATCGACATCGATCTCCGCGTATCGACCGCGCCCCTGAATCACGGCGAGGGCGTGGTCATGCGTATTCTCGACAAACAGAAGTCGACGCTGCCGCTGCCGATGCTCGGATTCTCCGAGGAAAACCTGGCCAAGTACCGCGAAGTGATCCGCCAGCCGTACGGCATGATCCTTCACTGCGGTCCGACCGGCTCCGGCAAGTCGATGACGCTGTACTCCGCTCTCAACGAAGTGAATTCGCCGGAGCTCGTCATCCGCACGGCGGAAGACCCGATCGAATACACGCTCGCCGGCATCAACCAGATGCAGATGCACCGGCAGATCGGCCTCACCTTTGCGAACGCGCTCCGCGCCTTCCTCCGCCAGGATCCCGACATCATCCTCGTGGGCGAAATCCGCGACAAGGAGACGGCCAACATCGCCGTCGAGGCGGCGCTCACCGGCCACCTTCTGCTCAGCACGCTCCACACGAACGACGCTCCGAGCACCATTGCCCGTCTCACCGACATGGGCATCGAGCCGTTCATGATTTCCTCCTCGCTTCTCTGCGTCTGCGCGCAGCGACTGATGCGCCGCGTCTGCAAGGCGTGCCGCCAGGAGATCGAACCGACGGAGCGCGAAAAGGAGATCCTGCAGAAAGCGATCGGCTGGTCTGGACCGATTTTCAAGGCCAACACCCGCGGCTGCCCGAAGTGCGGGGGCAGCGGCTACAAGGGCCGCGTCGGTATCCACGAACTCATGATCGTGAGCGAGGAGCTGATCGAAGGCATCAACAAGGAGCTCGAGACGGCCGAGCTGAAAAAGGTGGCCATGCGCAACGGCATGAAGACCCTGCACCAGGACAGCATGCTGAAGGTGAAGGAGGGGTTCTCCACGATGGAGGAGGCGGTCGCCACCGTCCCGCCCGACCTTTGAAACCAGGATCCGTGAACCGAGCCATGAAACGTACCACCATCGTCCTCCTCGCCGCGCTGGCGCTCTCCGCCGCCGGTTGCGGACCGGGCAAACCGAAAGAGATCTCGAAAGCGGCGCGCGCCGAAGCCGCCCAGAACGCCAGCGAGGCGGAATTCGCCTCGCAGATTCGCGATTGGGGTCGCGCGGAATCGCTGCTCTCGCGCTCGGTGGAGCTCGATCCCGAGAACTCGCAATATTGGCTGCACCTCGGCGTGATCCGCCGGCGGCTCAACAATACCAGTGGCGCGAGAAAGGCGTACGAACGCGCCCGAGACCTGCTCCGCACGGACTACAAGCGCGACAAGTCGTCGCCCGCGCCGCTGTTGGTCGAGATCGAAGTCTGCATCCTTCTCGGCAAGCCGGACGACGCGAAGAAGGTCCTCGAGATGGCGAAGCGAGAGCACGGGGACGACCCGAACGTCCGCGCCTTCGTCGACAACAACGTTCTCCAGAAGATGATGGAGAACCCGGATCTCAAGTCGATCGGCCTCTGAGCCGGCGTAGTCGATGATCGACTACACAACCCAGTTTCTGACGCTCTGCGGTCTGCACATCCTCGCGGTGATGAGCCCGGGGCCGGACTTCGCGATGGTCCTCCGGCAGAGCGTGACCCACGGCCGGCGCACCGCCCTTTGGACGAGTGTCGGCATCGGCTCGGGCATCCTGGTGCACACGGCGTATTCGCTGCTCGGCATCGGGGTGATCGTGAAGAGCTCGATCCTGGCGTTCACCGTAATGAAATACGCCGCGGCGCTTTACCTTGCCTGGATCGGGGTGAAGGCGCTCCGCGCCAAACCTGTCGACGTGCGCCGGATCAACTCCTCGGCGGACACGGTGACGCCGACCTGGCGGTCGGCGTTTATCGTCGGGTTCATGACCAATGCGCTGAATCCGAAAGCCACGCTCTTCTTTCTGTCGGTGTTTTCGGTCGTCGTGGATCCGCACACGCCTCGGCTGATCTTGGTGGGCTACGGCCTTTGGATGGCAGTGATCACAGCTCTGTGGTTCTGTCTGGTTTCTTTCTTCTTCACTCAGGACCGCGTTCGCAGCGCCTTCGGCCGGCTCGGCCATTGGTTCGAACGCACGATGGGAGCCATCTTGCTCGCGCTGGGCGTGAGGCTCGCGTTTGCCTCGGTGAAATAGTCGCGGAGACGTTGCCGCCCTCGATGGCGGGCGCGTCCTGCCCGTCGCCTACGCGTACACCCCGCCGCCGAGAAGTCGCTCGCCGTCGTAGAGCGCGAGAATCTGGCCGGAGGCGAGGGCGCGTTGAGGCTCGTCGAAACGAATCAGCGCGGCGTTGCCCTCCTCGGGGACGAAGGTGAGTCCGACGCGCGGATCCCGGTAGCGGACCCGACCCTGAATCGCCGCCGTCTGGGTGAGCGGAGACTCCGTCCAGCTCAACGAATGTACCCGGATTTCTGAGACAAACAGGCCCGGCGCGTCGCCGCTGTCGAACGCGACCAGCAGGGCGTTGTCCGCGGCGCGTTTTCCGACGACGACGTATTTCTGGAAATCCGTATTCGACGGAACTCCGATGCCGCGCCGCTGGCCGATGGTGTAGTAGTGCAGGCCTCGATGTTTCCCCAGAGTCGTGCCGTCGGTTGCCCGGACGATCGGGCCGGGGCGGTCGGGCACGTATTGGCGGAGGAAGTCCTGCATCTTCACTTCGCCGATGAAGCAGATGCCCTGGCTGTCTTTCTTCCGGGCGGTCGCGATCCCGTTGGCGGCTGCAAGTTCGCGCAGCTCCGGTTTCGTGAGATGCCCGATCGGAAAACGCGCCATCCGCAGCTGTTCCTGGTTGAGCAGGGCGAGAAAGTACGACTGGTCCTTGTTCTTGTCCGAGCCTTCGAGGAGGGAAAAGCGCGATCCGACGGCGGGCGGGATGCCTTCACCCCGCGTTGGCGCGGACTGCGGTGAGCCGTGAGCTGGGGGCACTCCGCCCAAATCCGACTGCCTCTCCATTCGCCGGGCATAGTGTCCGGTCGCGACGGCGGCGAAGCCATGGTCCTTGGCCCAGGCGCGGAAGACCCCGAACTTGATTTCCCGATTGCACATGATGTCGGGGTTCGGCGTGAGCCCGCGTGCGTAACCGTCGAGCAGGTAGTTGACCACCCGATCACGGTAGTCGCCCATCAGGTTGACGACGTGGAACTCGATTCCGAGCTGGTCGGCGACGGCTCGGGCATCGTCGATGTCCTGCATCCAAGGACAGTGGCCGATGATGTTGTCCTCGTTGATCCAATTCTTCATGTACGCGCCCACGACCTCGTACCCCTGCTGTTTGAGCAGGAGCGCGGCGACGGAGCTGTCGACCCCGCCGGACATGGCGACGAGGATCTTTTCGCGAGGCGGCACGGGTTGAGGACGTGAGTTCGGACGCCGATTTGTCAACCGATCGTCACCGGCCGGGACTTTACAGCCGGTCCGGGCGAAGTTTCCTTCCTGGGATGAAGTCACGAGTTCTGCGGTTGGCGGCGGTGTTGTGGGTGCTGGCGGTAACCGGTGCGCGCGGCGCCGACTCATCGGCGACGCCGTCCCGGCCGATTCCGGCGATCGAACACGTCTGCATCATCAGCATCGATGGGTTGCGTCCCGACCGCGCTCTCTGGGCCAACACGCCGAACCTGCATCGTCTCGCAAAGGAGGGGACGTACACGTTCTGGGCGAAAACCACCGCTGTTTCGATCACGTTGCCCTCGCATGTCAGCATGCTGACCGGCGTGCGCCCGGGAAAACACGGCATCGAATGGAACCGCGAACTGCCGTTTTCGGAACCGGTGTATCCGTTTGTCCCGACCGTCTTCGAACTGGCCCGCAAGGCGGGCTACACCACCGCCGTCGTGGCGGGGAAGGGGAAATTCTCGGTGTTCGCCAAACCAGGGATGTTGACGTGGTCGGCCATGCCGGCGACGGGTTCCTGGACAAACGACCGCGTGTTGTCGGAAGCGGTCCGGATCGTTCAGGAAGACAAGCCGCAGCTGCTTTTCGTGCATTTCCCCGAGACGGACGCGATCGGCCATGCGAAAGGCTGGGGCTCGCCCGAGCAGCTCGCCGCGATCGAGCATGTGGACGTCCTGTTGGGGCAGCTCTTCTCGGCGATGGAGAAGGCAGACGTGCGCCGCTCGACCCTGATCATTCTTTCCGCCGACCACGGCGGCGCCGGGCTGACCCATGGCGCGGACGATCCACGGAGTCGATACATCCCCTGGATTGCGAACGGCCCCGGCGTGAAAGTGGATTTCGACCTGACTCAGCTTGCACAGCTCGAGGTCGCCACCGAGGACACGACGGCGACGACGCTCTTTGTCCTCGGCCTGCCGATTCCCGCGTATTCTGACGGGAAACCCGTTCTCGACGCCTTCACGCGTCCCTGAACAGGCGCGGGCGGTGCAAAAAAGCGCCCGCTGCTGCGGGAGTGGAACGAAGAATGCAGGAGCCTCCGGCCTTCCGGAGTTGCCGACGCTGCCCGATGCGCGGCAGTATATGCCTGATATTCCGCGTTTATTCCGACTGCCTCCCTGGACCTGAGAAACATGCCTCCACGTGAAAAGAAGATCGCGATGGCTTGGCTCGAGACGCCGACCCGCGGCGTCGTCGAGCTGTCGAGGGATTGGCGTGCCCGCCAGATTCCGCCGGTAACGCTTGGACCGAAGG
This sequence comes from Opitutaceae bacterium EW11, assembly GCA_003054665.1. Classification (GTDB taxonomy): domain Bacteria; phylum Verrucomicrobiota; class Verrucomicrobiia; order Opitutales; family Opitutaceae; genus EW11. The sequence goes on from QAYY01000011.1 coordinate 182,160, forward strand.
CGCCGGCGTTCACCACGTTCACGAAAGTGCCCGACTACCTGTTCGGTGCGGAGAGCGGTTATTTTGTGAATCGGAAGGGGGAGATCTTTTTCTTTCTGGCGCTCTCTCGCTATCCCGAACTCGAGGGCGAGGACGTGTATTTGGCCGGCGACTTCAACGGCTGGCAGGATGCGGTCGGCCGGACGGAATGGCGCTTGCAGCCCGCGCATCTTGCGGGGTCGTCCGTGCTGCTCTGGAGCGCGCGCCGCGCCGAGCGCTTCTACGGGTCGCCGAACCTTCGCTTCAAATTCGTTACGGGAAAACATCGATGGATGGAAGTCCCGCCGCACGCGCCGAACGCCGTGCGCGACGAAGCCGGCAATATCAATTACCTGATCGATCCGGAGCGCACCGGACAGCATCTGTTCCAATTCACCCTGGCTGCGCCGCTGGATCTGTCGGAGCGCTGGACGGTATCGCTTTTTGACGGCGAACCCGTGCCTCTCCGGCCGGGCGACTTTTTTTTCAAGCTGTACAGCGAGGCGCGGCTCGGAGCGCTCGCCCGCGGAACGGAAACCGTTTTCCGGTTGTTTGCGCCTCGCGCCAAGCAAGTGACGCTCGCGGTGTGCGACAATTTGGAACGTCGTGACGCCGCGCATACATACCTGTTGCGGCGCCGCGAGGACCACGTGTGGGAGATCACGTTGGCGCAGAACCTCCACGGCTGGTATTATTGGTACCTCGTCGAGGGCCCGAACGACGCGTTTGGCGCTTTCGATGCGAAACAGCCGATCCTGGATCCGTACGCGATGGCGGCGGTCGATCGCGAGGGTCCCGGCATTATCTTGGACGCCGAGTGGATTTCACGGCCCGACGACGGATTCAAGACGCCCTCCTGGCACGATTTGGTCATTGCAGAGGCGCATGTGCGCGATCTCGCCGAGAAAGCGCCGACGCAGCTCACACCCGGGGAGCGCCGCGGATTCGCCGGACTGGCAAAGTGGGTGGAGAGCCCGGATTTTTATCTGAAGCACCTTGGCGTGAACGCTGTGGAGCTGCAGCCGGTGCACGAGTTCGATAACCGCACGCCCGAAGAGTACCACTGGGGCTACATGACCAACAATTACTTCGCCGTGGAAAGCAGCTATTCGCTGGATCCGCGGAGCGCTTCGGGCGTGAAGGAATTCCAGGCGTTGGTGCAGTCCTTTCATCGCCGTGGAATCGCGGTGTTGATCGACGTCGTCTACAACCACGTCGGCGAGCCGGCCCACCTGATGGGCATCGACAAGCTGTATTACTTCGAGATGGACAGCGCGGGCCGGCTCTCGAACTGGAGCGGGTGCGGGAACGACCTGCGCGCGCGTTCGGCGATGGCGCGCCGCCTGATCGTCGACAGCTTGACCCACCTGATCGAGGTGTACGGCGTCGACGGCTTTCGTTTCGATCTGGCGGAGCTGCTAGGCGTGGACGTATTGCGCGAGATCGAGGCGGCGCTGAAACGCGTGAAACCCGACGTCATCCTGATCGCGGAGCCCTGGAGCTTTCGCGGCCACATCGCCGGGGCCCTGCGCGACACCGGCTGGGCATCGTGGAACGACGGCTACCGCAATTTCCTCCGGGACTTCGTGCGCGGCGGCGGGACGCGCGAAGGCTATGAGTACTATCTGAAAGGGTCTCCTTGGTATTTCGCCAAATGGCCGTCTCAGACGGTCAACTACACGGAGTCGCACGACGACAAGACGTGGATCGACATCATCACCGAGAATCCGGACGGCAATGGCTTCAATCCGACGGCGAACGATCGCAGACGCACGCACCTGATGGCGGCGGTGTTATTTGCCTCGGTGGGCATTCCCATGATCGCAGCGGGACAGGACTTCCTCCGCTCGAAACTGGGTGTGAACAACACCTACCTTCGCGGAGATCTGAACGCTTTGGACTATCGGCGGATTTTCCGTTTTCCCGCGACGCACGCCTATTTCGCCGATTGGATCGACTTCCGCCTTTCCGACGCGGGGCAGCTGCTCCGCCACTTTTCGCGACCGAGCGAAGGTTACTTCAAATTCTTCTTCGCCCAGGATTCGACGGCGGCTGCCACGGTCTATAACGCGGACCATTCGCGCGGCGGCATGCGGATGCTATTCGCCGTCAACCCGACGCTGAACGAGACGGTGATCGGTTTGGACGAGGCGACGGTGCAGGGTGTTTGGCGGCAGGTCGCCGACCACGAGCACTTCTTCAGCGCCCGTTCGGCCGAGATCATGCAACCGGTCGAACAGGCGTTGTACGTTCCGCCGCTTTCGTGCGGCGTGTGGTTGTGCCTGGGGTAGGAGAGGGTCGCCGAAAGCGGCCGCTCGCGGCGCCGTGCTGGCGATCGGCTGCGTGTTTCTGACGAGAAAAAACGACGATTCACATTGGCGCGGGAGCGCTCAAACCGATTGTGCTGCTGCTCGTCGAACACCGCTGTTTGTATCCTCCCGCGTATTTTGCGGATTTTTGCGCATGTTTAGCGCGCGGGCCCCAAAACCCTTGCCAAGGCGGGGTTCCGGGCTCTTCACTCGCGAATCCGCGTCCCTGGACGCGGCACCAACGTTAATCAGTACATAACTCATATCGGAGTCATCCCATGGCAGTTAAAGTCGCTATCAATGGATTTGGCCGCATCGGCCGTCTCGTCTTCCGCGCGCTGGTTGAGCAAGGTTTGCTCGGCTCCACTTTTGATGTGGTCGCTGTGGGCGATATCGTCCCGGCGGACAACTTGGCCTACCTGCTGAAGTACGACTCCACGCAGGGTAAATTCAACGGCACCGTCGCGTCGAAGAAGTCCGCCGCCGACAAGGCCGAGGACGACGTGCTGGTGGTCAATGGCCACGACATCAAGGTCGTCAGCGCCAAGACCCCCGCCGAGCTCCCCTGGGCCGCGCTGGGCGTGCAGGTCGTCATCGAGTCGACCGGTCTCTTCACCGACGCCGAGAAGGCCAAGGGCCACATCGCCGCTGGCGCCAAGAAGGTCATCATCTCCGCTCCGGCTAAGGGCGAAGACATCACGATCGTGATGGGCGTGAACGACGACAAGTACGACGCCGCCAAGCACAACATCATTTCGAACGCCTCCTGCACCACGAACTGCTTGGCCCCGCTGGTCCACGCCGTGTTGAAGGAAGGTTTCGGTCTGACGGAAGGTCTGATGACCACCGTCCATAGCTACACCGCGACCCAGAAGACGGTCGACGGACCCTCGAAGAAGGATTGGAAGGGTGGCCGCTCCGCTGCCATCAACATCATCCCGTCCACGACCGGCGCCGCCAAGGCCGTCGCGCTCGTTCTCCCCGAGGTCAAGGGCAAGCTCACCGGTATGGCCTTCCGCGTCCCGACCCCGACCGTTTCGGTCGTCGATCTGACGTTCAAGACCGCCAAGGACACGTCCCTCGCCGAAATCAAGGCCGCCCTCAAGAAGGCGTCCGAGACCTACCTGAAGGACATCCTCGCCTACACCGATGAAGAAGTCGTCTCGAGCGACTTCATCCACGACAAGCGCTCGTCGATCTTCGACGCCGGTTCCTCGATCGAGCTGAACAAGAACTTCTTCAAGCTCATCAGCTGGTACGACAACGAGTGGGGCTACAGCAACCGCTGCATCGACCTCCTCAAGAAAGTCGGCAGCAAACTCTAATCGCGGCTCCAGCCGCGAAAGGGCTGAAAGGCTGAAAGACTGAAGGGCTGAATACGATCCGTCGTTTCAGCCCGAGGCTTTCAGCCTTTTCCGTTTGGCCCTTTCAATCAGCCCTTCAGCCTTTCATTCAGCCTTTTTCCCATGGCCAAGTTTAAGTCCATTCGTGACCTCAATCTCGCCGGCAAGCGCGTGCTGATGCGCGTCGACTTCAATGTCCCGCAGGACAAAGCGACCGGCGCCATCACCAACAATCAGCGCATCGTCGCTGCGCTCCCCACGATCAAGTTCGCGCTCGAAAAGGGCGCTTCCGTGGTGCTGATGAGCCACCTGGGCCGTCCGGACGGCAAAGCGATCGCCAAATACTCGCTCAAGCCGGTTGCCGCCGAGCTCTCGAAGCTGCTCAACAAACCCGTCGCCTTCGCGGAAGACTGCGTCGGCCCGGTGGCTGAGAAGGCAGCCGCCGCGCTGAAGCCCGGCGACGTGCTCCTGCTCGAGAACCTGCGCTTCCACATCGAGGAAGAGGGCAAGGTCAAGAACGAGGACGGCACCTCGGTGAAAGCCGACCCGAAAAACGTCGAAACCTTCCGCGCCTCGCTTTCGAAGCTTGGCGACGTGTATGTCAACGACGCGTTCGGCACCGCTCACCGCGCTCACTCTTCCATGGTCGGCGTGAAGCTGGCCGACAAAGCCGCGGGTTTCCTGATGGAAGCCGAGCTCAAGGCCTTCGCCGCGGTCCTCGAGACCCCGAAGCGCCCGCTCCTCGCCATCCTCGGCGGCGCGAAGATCGCCGACAAAATTCCGCTGATCAACAACCTGCTCGAAAAAGCCAACGAGATCATCATCGGCGGCGGCATGGCCTTCACGTTCAAAAAGGAACTCCAGGGCATGCAGATCGGCAGCTCTCTCTTTGATGCCGAGGGCGCTAAGCTGGTGAAGGACATCGTCGCGAAGGCGAAGGCCAAGGGCGTGAATATCACGCTTCCCGTCGATTACGTGACGGCGGATCGTTTCCCGAAGGACGCGGAAGCCACGGCGGCGATGAAGGTCGGCGCTGCAGACGACAACTCGGGTATTCCTGACGGCTGGATGGGTCTGGACGTTGGCCCGAAGTCGATCGAGCTCTTCAGCCAGGTGATCGCGAAGTCCAAGACGATCGTCTGGAACGGACCTCCGGGGGTGTTCGAGGTCGAGAAGTTTGCGGTCGCCACCAAGGCGATGGCGGACTCGATCGCGAAGGCCACCGCGGCCGGCGCGACGACCGTTGTCGGCGGCGGCGACACCGCCACTGCGGCGAAGAAATTCAAGGTGGCCGACAAGGTCACGCACTGCTCCACGGGCGGAGGCGCCAGCCTCGAGTATCTCGAAGGCAAGATTCTCCCCGGCGTGGCGTATCTCGAAAGCTAAAATCGAAAACGACCGAAAGGTAACGGAGCGACGAGACGCCCAAACGAGCCCTCCGCTTCGTCACCTCGGTTCTCCTCTCAAAAATATCTCTCATGATCCGCAAGAAGCTCATCGCCGGTAACTGGAAGATGAACAAGACGTCCTCGGACGGCCTCCAACTCACGAAGGAGATCGTCGCCGAGGTCGGCAAAGTCACCGACGTCGATATCGTTGTTTGCCCGCCCTTCACCGCGCTCGAGAGCGTGGCCAAGGCGGTCGACGGCTCCACTGTGAAGCTCGGCGCGCAGAACATGCACCCCGAGGCCAGCGGCGCCTACACCGGCGAAGTATCCGCTTCGATGTTACGCGCGCTCTTCGCGACGCACGTCATCCTCGGCCACAGCGAGCGCCGCGCCTATTTCGGCGAGACCGACGCCTTCATCAACAAGAAGGTGATCGCTGCGCTGAAGAACCAACTCCGTCCCATCCTCTGCGTGGGCGAGACCCTCGCGGAGCGTGAAGCCGGGTCGACCCTCAAGGTCGTCCAGACCCAGCTTGAAGGCGGCCTGGAAGGCGTGAGCAAGGATCTCGCGACGAGCGTCGTGATCGCTTACGAACCCGTGTGGGCCATCGGCACCGGCAAGGTCGCGACGACGGCGCAGGCGCAGGAAGTGCACGCGTTCATCCGCTCCCTCCTGACGAAGCTCTTCGGCGAGCAGGTCGCGCAGAAAGTGCGCATCCTCTATGGCGGCTCCATGAAGCCGGCCAACGCCCCCGAACTCCTCGCTCAGAAGGATATCGACGGCGGCCTCATCGGTGGCGCGAGCCTCGAGGCCCGCAGCTTCATCGATCTGGTGAAAGCCGCGGCGGCGGTGAAGTAAGCGCGAAGCCTAAGTAAACGACTCTAGATCAAGCCGCGCCCTCCCCGGGGGGCGCGGCTTTTTTGTGAGGGAGCGCCGGCCCGCGGCAGTCAAAAAAGATTGCCGGTGGGACACCGGCGTTACCAGGTTGAGTTCATGCGGGAGTTACTGGGGGAGTGAAGTTCACGCGGCTATTTGCCGCACTACGAGGCCGGTGCGTGTATTCAGGCGATCACATTTCGGCTGGCAGACGCGTTGCCGGAGGAGGTGTTGCGTAAACTGGAGGAGCTGTCGCGTGACGATGCTGCGCGACGGCTGGTGCTCGAAAGGTACCTGGACGCCGGCTCCGGCGCTTGTTTGTTACGGCGCTCCGAAAACGCGCGGTGCGTGGTGAACGCATGGCAGTATTTCGACCGACGCCGCTACCTGCTGCACGCCTGGGTCGTGATGCCGAGTCACGCGCATGTGCTGGTCGAGCCGCCGGCCGGCTGGAAGACCCGGGAGATCGTGCACTCGCGAAAATCATATACGGCAAAGCGGATACTGAACGAGAATCCCCGAGTAGCGACGACTGGCCCTGGGAGCACGGGCGTCCCGCACGCCTCTCAAAAGGATGCGGCCAGGACGGCCGCGTTCCCAGCGGCGGCACGCCGGGTCTGGCATAGAGACTACTTTGACCGCTACGTCCGCGACGAGGGCCAATACCTTTCGGCGGTTGCCTACATTCAACACAACCCGGTCCGAGCTGGCCTCTGCAGACGCGCCGGACAATGGCCCTGGAGCAGCGCTTCTTCTCCAGCCCCGATCCTCCCGCCTCCCGCCTTGCCCTCTGCATCGCCGCCGTAGACGCTCTCGGTCCGCATGGCTGCCCGGCCGATCACCGCCCTCGCTCAGGAGCATCTCCAGAACGTCCGCGCGTTTTATGAGGACGCTGCTTCGCCGCGTGGCCGCATCAGCCGCTTCTACCGCCGTAATCTTGCGCGGCAGTACCGGTATTTGATACCTGAAGACGCGTCGGTCCTCGAAGTGGGCTGCGGCTCCGGCGAACTGCTTGCCCTGCTGCCGAATCGCGACGTTGCCGGCGTGGATCTTTCCGCTCAACAGATCGAGCGCGCCCGCACCCTCGTCCCGCACGGCGTTTTCCAGGTTGCGGCAGGCGAGACCCTCGAGTTGGGACGCACCTTCGACGCGATTATCGTCTCGGATACCCTCAACCTCGCGGCCGACGTTCAATCGCTCCTGGAGTCGCTCCTTGCGGTTTCGAATCCCCGAACGCGGTTGTTCATCAACTACCAGAATCACCTGTGGCGTCCGGCCCTGAACCTGGCGGTCCGGCTCGGACTGAAGCAGCCGCAGCCCGTGAACAACTGGCTTGGTCAGCTCGACGTCGCGAACCTGCTTCAGTTGTCGAATTGGCAGCGCATCTCCTCGTGGCAGATCCTTCTCCTGCCTGCGCCGTTGTTGGGAATCGAATACGTGGTGAACCGCTGGCTGACGCCGCTGTTCCAGCCGCTCGGTGCGGTGGTCTTCACCGTGGCGCGTCCGTACCAACTTGCGGAGGCCACGCCGCGCTCGGTTTCGGTGGTGGTCCCCGCCCGCAACGAAGCTGGAAACATCGAAGCGGCGGTTGTCCGCACGCCACAGATGGGTGCGTGGACCGAACTCATCTTCGTCGAGGGGAATTCCACCGACGACACTTGGGCCGAGATCCAGCGGGTGAAGTCCGCATACCCCGACCGTCGGATCAAGGTCCTGCAGCAGAGTGGGCGAGGGAAGGGCAACGCCGTTCGTGATGGTTTCGCGGTGGCCGAAGGCGAGATCCTGATGATCCTCGACGCAGACCTGACGATGCCGCCGGAGGAGCTTCCCAAGTTCTACGATGCGCTCGTGTCCAATCGTGCCGAGTTCGCGAACGGGTCGCGCCTCGTGTATCCGATGGAGAAGCGCGCGATGCGTTTCCTGAACATGTGCGCGAACAAGGGTTTCGGCCTGCTCTTCAGCTGGCTCGTCGGCCAGCCCCTGAAGGATACCCTGTGCGGGACCAAAGTCCTCTATCGGGGCGACTACCAGCGCATCGCCGCGAATCGCGCATATTTCGGCGACTTCGATCCGTTCGGCGACTTCGACCTGCTTTTCGGCGCCAGCAAGTTGAGCCTGAGGATCGCCGATATCCCCATTCGGTATCGCGAACGGAAATACGGCGAAACGAACATCCAGCGTTGGCGCCACGGCTGGATTCTTCTCCGCATGGTGATGTTTGCCGCGCGGAAAATGAAGTTCGTGGCCTAGAGTCTGCCCTTAACGTGGGTTGAAATTCGCCCGCTCCGAGGGAAGCACCATTCCGACTGTCGGGACGCGCTCGTGTTTCCGCTACTTCCTTCGCTCGAGCATGGTCGCGACAAGCTGGTGGAGGAAGGCCGTGTCGCCGGCGAGCTTGTCGAGGACGTCGAGCGCGATCGCGGTGTGCTGTTCTGCATACCGGCGAGCACCGTCGATTCCGTAGAGTTTCACGAAGGTGGTCTTGTCGGCTTTGGCATCTTTGCCGACGGTTTTTCCGAGGGTCGCGGTATCGGACGTGGCGTCGAGAATGTCGTCGACGATCTGGAAGGCTATGCCCAGCTCGCGTCCGAGCCGGCGCAGCGAATCGAGTTCAGGACCCGGGCGCATCCGCCCGCAGAGTCCGCCCATGACGAGCGAGACCTCGATCATGGCCGCGGTTTTGTTCAGGTGAATGAACTCGAGTTGGTCGGCCGTGGGATGAGCGCATTTCTCGGCTTGCAGATCCTCCATTTGCCCGCCGATCAGCCGCTCGCTGCCGGCAGCGTGAGCCAGTTCCCGCACGAGAGCAGACGCGAGTTCGGCGTTGCCGATGTAGGCATCGGTGAGGATCTGGAAGGCGAACGTCAGAAGCGCATCGCCCGCCAGCAGGGCGGTGGCCTCGTCGAACTGTTTGTGCGCCGTCGGACGCCCTCGACGAAGGTCGTCGTTGTCCATACACGGCAAGTCATCATGGATGAGCGAATACGTGTGGATGCACTCGACGGCGACGGCCGCCGCGCGAGGGTCAAACGCGGGACGTCCGTTCAATTCCGCAGCGGCGAGAACGAGCACGGGCCGAAGTCGCTTGCCTCCGGCCTGGAGGCTGTAGCGCATCGCCTCGTGGATACGAGCCGGACGGACTGTTGAAGGCGGAACCAATTCATGGATCGCTTGTTCCACCTGCGAGATGAGGGCGTTTAATTTGGTTGAGAAGTCCATCAGCGCACGGCCTACTTTTTGCGAATACTTCCTCTGCTGCAATGCCGACGCTTGAACAAGTCTGCAAACGTCTCTTCGCCGAGAGGGCCTGGTTCGTCCGCTGCATCGTTGGTGCGTTGCTGTTGGCAATCCCGGTCGCGCACTTCTTCGCGTTCGGATATATGTACGAGATGATCGCTCGCGCGCGGCGGGGCGACAGCCTGGATTTCCCACCCTGGGACGACTGGCGTCGCATGTTCGTCAACGGCGTGCCTGCGTTCATCATCTTCGTGATCCTGGGGCTCCTTCCGATCGGTTTGGGATGGGTTCTGACATGGCCCCTGCGCTGGCTCAACTGGGGCGTGTTCGTGTACCTGCCCATCGTGCCTTTTGTGATCCTGGCGGCTCCGCTTTCGGCGGCTGGAATATATCAGTACCAGAAACGCGAGGAGTACCGGGATGCGTTTCGTATCTGGCTCCTCGCAAGGATGCTGCGATCGACGAAGGCCCGGTTTTATGTGCCGACGTTTGCGGTGATCGGCTTCGTCGCCGCGGCGTATCCGCTGATGTCGTTCACGATCTTTGTCGCTCTAGCGGTCGGCTGGACCTTCTACGGAGCCTTTTTCCGTGCCGTGGAAGAGTCTCGCAAAGGGGGTATCCGCCCGTCATAACCCGCCCCATCTTTTGTATGCCGACGTACGAGTACGCGTGTTCCGCGTGTGGAAAAGAGTTCGAAGTGTTTCAGTCCATCAAAGACCAGCCGTTGAAGACCTGCACGCTGTGTGGGCAATCGGGCCAAGTTCGCCGTAAAATAGGCAGAGGCGCCGGAGTGATCTTCAAAGGCAGTGGTTTTTACGAGACGGACTACAAACGCAGCTCGAGCAGCGGCGGCTCGGCGTCGACCGAAAGCAAGCCTTCCACCCCTTCCACCCCGTCAGCCACGCCAGCGAGTTAAGCAAGGAATCACCCCATGAGCCGCTCGAAGATCGATCGCGCACTGTATGGCCCGTCTCTTTTCGAGGTCACCCTCGGAGCCGCCCTGAGCATCGCGTTGGGCGCGGTTGTCGCGTTCGTCTTCCTGGTTCTCAAGCCGGTGATTGTGGTGAAGGACACTCCGAAAGAGGAGGAGCGAGTTCAAGGGGCGGTTTATTTCGTCGAGGGCAACCGTGACCCGCTTCGCAGCAAACAACTGCCGAAAAAGCGCCAGCTCCTGAACGAGGGGACACCCGGCGAGATCGCGTTCACCGAAGAAGAGCTCAATGCGTGGTTCTCTTCCGCGATGCCGGAAAAGCCCGAGAAGGTGCAGAAGCCCGTTCCCGCAAAACCGGCACCGGCCCCCAAGGGCGGAAAAGCAGCTCCCGCTCCGGCGCCCGCTCCCGATATTCCCGAAGAGCTGCTGACGTTTGAGGCGTTGAACGTCCGGATTCGCGACGGTGTTTTCCAAGTGGGCATTCCGACGAGCATCAACCTGAAGATGCTCACGATGGCCCTTCCCGTGGTCGTGCAGACGCGCGGCACCTTCGAGAAGCAGGCGGATATGTGGATGTTCAAGCCGTCGGAAATGTACCTTGGTTCGATGCCGTTGCATCGGATTCCCGGGTTCACCGACGCGCTGGTGAAGCGCGTCATGCGCTCGAGTCTCGTGCCGGATGAAGCGCTCACCGTCTGGAAACGCGTTTCAAACGTGGCGGTCGATGGCAAGCAGCTGAAGCTCACGATCGAACAACCGGCAGCGCCAGCGCCGGAGACGACCGGCTGATGCCGGCAGATTCGTTGCCTTGGCTACCGGTGAATTCCGGCAGCTTCTGCATCCGGTGCCGCTCGGCTCGCTTCCGAGCCCCAACTCGTTCTGCGAGTTCCTGCCTGACCGCTCGACTCCCGTAATCTCCGGTAGCGGATCGGGGTGAAACTCCAGCAGGCGCAGCGGTCAAATCCAGGCGTGTTGGGCATGCCGCCCGGCACAACCAAGGGAACCATGATCGCTCGCTGCCTGCTTCTATTGCTCGTCCTGGCCTGTTCCGTTTCGCTGAGCTCCGCCCAACCCGCCGCGGAAACCGGCCCCGACTACACGGAGCCGCTCGGAATCGCCCTCGAGGGCGTCGAGTATCCGTATCCTGTCCAGTATTACTCGTTCATCCTCGAGGGGCAGCTCGTGCGGATGGCGTACATGGTCGTGGAGCCGGCGGGGACGCCGCTTGGACGCGATGTCGTTCTGCTCCACGGGAAGAACTTCTACGGCGGCTATTGGGGAGGACCGGCCCAGGCGCTGTCCCGGGCCGGGTTTCGCGTGATCATCCCCGATCAAATTGGCTTTGGAAAGTCGTCGAAGCCGGATGTGAACTACTCTTTTGACCTGCTGGCCGAAACAACCGCGAAGCTGCTCGACCAGCTTGGCGCCTCGAAGGTCTCGGTCGTCGGGCATTCGATGGGCGGCATGCTCGCTGTGCGGTTCGCGCGCACGTTTCCGGAGCGCACAACCCATCTGGTGCTGGAGGATCCGATCGGTCTCGAGGATTACCGAATGTCGATTCCACCCCAGCCGCTCTCCGTCCTGATGGAGGACGAGATGACGATGACGTCAGCCGACAAGATTCGGACCTTCTACAAGAACTACGTCGTCAAATGGGATCCCAGCGTGTTTGAGCCATTCGTCGAGACGCGTACGCGCGTGACCCTGAGCGGCGAGTATCCCCGATGGGCAAAAGCATCAGCCCGGACCTACCAGATGATCTACCGCGAGCCGGTGCGGTACGAGTTCACGGCTCTGCGGGTCCCGACGCTTCTTGTGATCGGACTCCAGGATCGGACGGTGGTGGGGAAAAAATACGCGCCTGCCGGATTGGCGGCGAAACTCGGCGACTATGCCGAACTCGGCAAAGCGGCGGCCCGCGATATTCCGGGAAGCGAACTTCTCGAGATTCCCAACGTCGGGCACATTCCGCATCTTGAGGCGCCTCAATCCTTCGACGACGCATTGGTGCGGTTTCTTCAGAAGTGATGCGGGCGTGGTCCGCTTTTTAGGCTGGATTCAGCCGAGGTTTCACGTCCGGTGCGCCGGCGGCCCGCCCATCGCGTTCCCGCGGAATTTCGTTTCCGCGCGGACGGATTTCGCTATGCCCCGGTGGGCGTGAAGAGAGATCCCGATCCTTACCTGTGCGATGTTGCGGTCGTGGGCGCGGGGCCGGCGGGGAGTTCGGCTGCGCTCACTCTGGCCCGGGCAGGATTGCGAGTGGCGCTTGTGGACCGGGCTGTGTTTCCGCGTCCGAAGACCTGCGGAGGCGGTCTCCTTTTCCGTACAGTGGCTTGGCTGGACCTGGATCTCGGCGGAGTCGTGGAGACGCAATGCTTCGAAGCGAAGCTGCGCCACCACCGCCCGGACTTGGTGTATTCCACTCGTCGAGACGCGCCGATTGTATCGATGGTGATGCGCGATCGCTTCGACGCCTTCCTGCTCGACGCGGCGACGCGCGCCGGGGCGAAGCTTTTCCAGGGAGTCACGGTCAAGGCTGTGCGCGTTGAGGTCGACGGCGTCACCGTGCAGACCACGGAGGGAGATTTTGCCGCGAGCTATGTGATCGCCGCCGACGGGGTGACAAGCATTGTCGCCCGCACCGCGGGCTTTCCCGATCTCCGGAACGTCGTACCGGCAGTGGAAGCGGAGATATCCGTGCAGCCGGAGCGGCTGCAGCGGTTCGCAGCGGCGGCGCGATTCGACTTCGGCCTGGTCCCCTGGGGCTACGGTTGGGTGTTTCCGAAACGCGATCACCTCTCTGTCGGCGTGCTCACGACGCGCCATGGGAACTGCAATTTGAACGAGGAGTACCGGCGCTACCTCAGCGCGGTGGGGCTCGAACACCCGCTGAAGGAAACGAAGCGCGGCTACATGATTCCGCTGAGACCTCGGGACGATTTGTTTGCGTTTCCCAGGTGCCTGCTCGTCGGCGATGCTGCGGGTTTGGTTGACCCGATCACAGCCGAAGGAATCTCGGCGGCGGTCCGGAGCGGGCAACTTGCTGCGTCCGCGATCGTCGAGGCGCAGGGTGTTCCGGATGCGGTCATGGCCGGCTATCGGACTTCGCTGGAACGTGAATTCCTGCGCGATCTGCGCGCCGCGCGGTGGCTGGCCCGGGCGCTCTATGGCTTCCCCACGCTGAGAGGCTGGATGCTGAGGCGCCACGGTCAGCGTCTGAGTGAGTTCGTCACCGACGTCGTGATGGGCACGGCGCACTATCGAGATGCGGTGCTGAGCCCCGGCAACTACCTGAAACTGCTTGGCGGACGCACCGCGCCCACGGAGCCGGTGGCCCGCCCGCAACGTCCTGCGGGGGCGGACAACCTCTAGGTCTTGATGAAGAGCCTGCTCTTTCGGGCGGTGCTGACCGAGCGCGCGGCGGCACGCTGGGCCGGCGGAGTGTAGGGCTTCCGCCGATACCCAGGACGCGACGGATCTGCGGCACACTGGATTTGGAATTTCTGCATCCGGTCGAACAGCTCGAGCAGCTGGGACGGTAGAGAGTAGTCGTCGAGACCGGACTGCTGGAGCGCCAGGAACAGCTCGTGCGTGGCCTCGAGCGTCGAAAGGCAGCCTTCCTGCGGCTGCTGTTTGATGAGGAAGCGGCTCGGGCTGCCAGGCGTGAACATGATGCGGGGCAGTCGCTGCAGGCTCGGGCTCAACCGAAGCATTTTTCGAGCGCAGCTCCACGTCCCGTCGAGCAGGAGCACCAACAATCTCCGTCCGCCCAACGCCTCGCTCGTGAGCTGTCCCTTCGAAAGATTCAGCGCCGAAACACCGGGGTAGAGTAGGACGGAAAAGTTGGCCGGATCGCGCAACATCGCCTGCAGATCCTGATCGTCCTCGAAGCTGACGCCGCAGCGAATCTCACTGTTGGGCAGGCAAAGGTGGGTGAGTCGTCCCGTGCCCGCTTTCTCTTCCTTGAACTCCTTCGGATGCATCAGGAAGACGAGACGCGTCTTTGTGGGCATCGGCTGAATCGACCCGCACCAGCATAAAGCCTTTGGCCAGAAACACCGATAACACATGGGCCGGCTCATGGGTCCAGGGCCTCCGCCGGCGCTTGCTTCGAAGCACCGGATCGACGCTGCGCTCTGCCAAACTGCCGGTGGGCGTTTGAAGGAGCGGAGAAGGGCGGCAGGATCGGTTGGTTCGAGGGAATCGTGCCCGAACCTAGGGGCGCACCCGACCGCGAGGCAACACTGGCTCCGCTTCGGGTGCGCACGCGATCCGCCGGTATCAAATCGGATTCGACGGAGGGAAGACCGAATCCTCCGAGTCGCCGTCGAAATGGGTGCTGACGGAAAGATGAGGGACTTCGGTGAAGCTCACGGTGTCGAGTTTCTCCATCTGTTCGAAGCGTTCACGAACTGGCTTCGGAAGGGCTTCGATCTGCTCGGGCGTGCTCACGGGACCGTCGAAGATCGTTTCACCCTTGGCGTTCTTCGCGACGAGATTCTTGACGCCGTCCTTCATTGAAACCGCGAACGAGCCCTCGTCGTCGGAAAACATCAACTGACTGTTTTCGGGAGCGACTGCGGTTGCTTCGGCCACCCCCGTCGAGCCCTTGCGAATGATCCGGATCGATTGGCCGCGTTCTCCGGCGGCAGGGGCGAGATTGCGCAGGAGTTGATCGCCTTCGCCAGGAACCATCCGGCCCCGAAAGAAGCGTTGGTTTATCGGATGGGGAAACGTGCGGAAAAATGCCTGGGGAAGTTCGCGCTTGGTGAGCTTCACCTTGGCGGTCGCTTCCTTTCCCCCGCGGACGTAGGTCAGCGTGATCTCGTCACCCTCCTTGTAGCCTCGCACGAGCACGGCGAGCTGGCGCGTTTCGATCAGAACCTGATCGTTCAACTTGGTGAGAATATCGTGCTGTTTGAGGATGCCCGCCGCGGGACTGTCCGGCACGATGTTTTGGACAACAAGCCCCACGCCGTTGGGCAATCCGAGCTGTTCGGTCAGGGTGGCTCCGACGGGACGCGTCTCCACCCCGAGAAAAGTCACCGGTTTCGCTGGGCGTTCGGCGTGGGGGGCGCCGAGCACGCGGAGGTCCTTCTGCTCGGGTTGGGCGTGAAGGAGCGACGATCCGACAACGAGGAGAGCGGCCGCAGCCGCGGTGGCGATGAATGAACGTTTCATGATGGAGATTCAGTAGAAATGGACCGGCTCGATGCGCACGTCCTCGCGGGGGACGATCCAGCGGACCGAGGCGTTGGTGGCTGGGTCGTGCCAGCTCACGATATCGGCGGACCGGATACGGAAGCGCCGCGCCGTGGATCCGTCGGGCAGAGAGATCATTCCCTCTTCAGCGCCGTCGAGGACCACGTTTTCAACGGTGGCCGGAATGAGGGGCCGGGCTGATTGGGGCGCCGGATGCGTGACCGGCGGACGCAGAGACAACGACGTGACTCCCACGAGCAGGCCGGCGGCGCACGACCAGGCGGTCCAACGGCGCCACTCCAGGAGCTTGGCCGGACTCGAGCCGGGCAGGGGAGCGGGGGCGGAGTCGAACACGGCTGCGAGCCGCGGCGACACTCGGCGCGGTTTGAGAGCTTTCAGCTCAGTCTCGAGTTCGAGATCATCCATGGGGAAGGGCGGGAGTTAGTTTCTTGCGCAACGCGGCGAGCGCATAGCGGTAGCGCGAGGCGGCGGTGTTGGGTGAAATGCCGAGCTCGACAGCGATCTGCTCAAAGGTGCGTTCGCCCCAAATCTTCAATACAAGCACTTCGCGTTGTTCTTGGGGCAGGTGGCTGAGGACGGATTCGATCTCCAGACGGCGCTCGTCGTCGTCGACCGACGGTTCGAACAGCTCGGGCTCTGCGAATTGTTGCATCTCGGTTTCGCGGGCGGTTCGGCGCTGGTCGCTGCGCGCGAGATCGAACGCCGCTCTCCGGATCGAAGTGAGCACGAGCCCCATCGGATCTCCTCCGAGTTCTCGTTGGTGGCGCCAAAACCGGAGGAAGGCCTCTTGAACGACGTCCTCGGCATCGCTGGCAGTCCGGGTCCACTGCCGGGCGCAAAGAACCAGGCGAGCACCGTGCTCCTGAAACCAGCTTCTCCACGTGTCATGGCCCGAAGAGTCCTCCATGTTGGTTGTTTCGATGAGGTATTGACCGATTGTAAGCGGAGCGGAGGCGGGGATTTGTCTACCTGGCGACGAAAATCGTGCCGCCGACTTTCGGCATGACGCAGGCATCGGCGTCATGGATTCGCCGTTGGGGCATAGCGGGTCTCCGCCGGCTGCTGGCATGCAGGCCGTGGGAGCGGTCTCAGGGCGCTGCCGCGGTCACGGAGGCAGGCCGGGAGCCGGCCTCAATGACCGCAGAAGGAGCTCCCGTGCGAGGGAGCCCGAGACCTCAGTTCGCCGCGCTCGCCGGGGCTTCCAGCCCGCGGCGTTTGAGGAGCGGGCCGATCTCCGGCTCGCTGCCATAGAACTCACGGAAGAGCGCCATTGCATCGACGCTTCCTCCGCGGCTCAAAAGGACGGTCCGCAGCCGGTCTCCGTTTTGCCGCGTCAGCCCGCCGTGCGCCTTGAACCAGTCGACCGTGTCGGCATCCAGCACCTCGGCCCAGATGTAGGAGTAGTATCCGGCGGAATACGAATTCGAGAAGACGTGGCTAAAGTAGGTGCTGCGGTAGCGCGGCGGCACGGGCGGAAAATCGACACCGGCGCGGGCGAGAGAAGCGGCCTCGAACACAAGGACGTCCTGCGGGAGCTTCCCCGGCGTGAGTTGATGCCAGGCTTGGTCGAGCAGAACGGCGGCCAGATACTCCGTGGTCATGAAACCCTGATTGAACGTTTCCGCCGCCTTCAGTTTTGCCACGAGCTCGGCGGGGATCGGAGCGCCCGTCTGATAGTGCTTGGCGTAGTTCGCGAGCACCTCCGGCCAGACGGCCCACATCTCGTTCACCTGGGAAGGGAATTCGACGAAATCCCGAGGCACGCTCGTGCCGCTGAAGCGCGGATACGTCACGTTGGAGAACATTCCGTGAAGTGCGTGGCCGAATTCGTGAAACATCGTCGTGACCTCGTCGAAGGTCATCAACGTCGGTTCGCCCGCGGGCGGCTTCGGGATGTTGAGGTGGTTCGCGATGACCGGCTTCGTGCCGAGCAGACGCGACTGCTGAACGTAGGCGCTCATCCACGCGCCGCCTCGTTTGGTGGGCCGCGCATAGAGGTCGACCAGGAAGAGGGCGAGCGGAGAGCCGTCCGCGTCGAGGACGTCGAATACCCGCACGTCCGGATCGTACACCGGCAGGTCCTTGCGCTCTTGAAAACGGAGGCCGTAGAGCTTTCCGGCGGCGAAGAAAACGCCGTCTTGCAGCACGCGGTTCACCTCGAAATACGGGCGGAGTTCGGACTCATCGAACGCGTACCGCGCGCGCCGGACTTTCTCCGCGTAATACGCCCAATCCCACGCTGCGAGTTGGAAGCCGCCGCTTTCGCCGTCGATGATGGCCTGCATGTCCGCGGCTTCGCGCCTGGCGTTGGCGACGGCGGGCGGCGTCAGCTTGGAGAGCATGGAGTTGACCGCATCCACGGTGAGCGCCGTCTGTTCCTCGAGCACGTAGGCGGCGTGGGTCGGATAGCCGAGCAGACGCGCACGTTCGAGGCGCAGTTCCGCCAGTCGCGCGACCGTGGCGCGATTGTCGTATTCGCCGCCGTGGCTGCAGCGTTCGAGCGAGGTTTTCAGCAGGCGTTCGCGCAAGGTCCGATTCTCGAGCGACGCGAGAGGCGGCTGCCCGGTCGTATTCATCAACCGGATCAGATACTTCCCCGCCTTGCCGGCGGCTTTGGCTGCGTCCGCGGCGGCGGCGATCTGGCTTTCCGTCAGCCCCTTCAGTTCAGCTGCCGTGTCCACTACGAGTCCGGAGGCGTTGCTCTCGTTCAGCACGTTCTGGCTGAAACGGGTTTCAAGCGTGGCCAGTTCGGCGTTGATCGCCCGGAGCGAGGCTTTGTCCGCTTCGGAAAGTTTTGCGCCCGACCGCACAAAATCGGCGTGGACCCTTTCCAGAAGACGGTCGTCCTCCGGATTGAGATGCAGATCGGCGCGATGATTGAAGAGTTCGTCAATCCGCGCGAAGAGCGCCGGGTTCATCCGGATCGTGTCTCGGTGTGCGGCGAGGCGCGGCGACATCTGTTTTTCGATCGCCCGCATCTCCGGCGAGGAGTTTACCCCGACCAGATTCGAGAACGTGCGGTCGACCGACGCCCGGAGCTGGCCGGCGCGCTGGAGCGCCACGAGCGTATTGCCGAAGCTCGGTTTTTCGGGGTTCTTGGAGATCGCATCGATCTCCTTCAGTTCTTCGGCGAAGCCCGCTTCGTAAGCCGGAACGAAATGTTCGGTCTTGATTTGGTCGAAGACCGGATAACCGAACGGAAGAGGACTCGGCGCGAGCAGCGGATTGGTTTCGGCGGCAGAGGTCGGTGTCATTGAGCAGGTGATCATCGCGAGGGCGGCGATCCCGGCCCTGCGAACGCCGTCGAGAGCGGCGAGACGCATGCGGCTGTCGGCGGATTCGGACGCTCGGCGGGTTCGAGGATCGTGGATGGCAAACGGGTTCTCCATAGGACGTTTTGTTTGCACCACATGAATGCACCTTTCGCCGCGGGGCAAAGGCTTTGGCCTTCGTGCGGGAGGAATAAGGGAGTGTTTGGCTCGCCACAAAATCCGAACGCCACCGCTTTCATTCGTTCGAGGTCGGCTCCGCTTTCCGAATACTGCCGGGCCGGACGCCTGCTGCACGCGAGGACTGTCGGGAGGGCAGCTAAGCCGCCCTCCCGATTCCCATTTGACTAACACTAACCTTCAACCTCTCGCCGATACGTTCCCCCCAAGATATTCATCCCAGGCATATCGGCGGATGGTCCGAAGAAGTCCGACCGTCAGGAGGAATCGAGCGTTGGAGCACTCTGACTGCTGAGTGGTGCCGAAACGGGGCCGGCGGACAGCGGCGGCGGAAAGCAGCATCCGCTAGGTCAATATTGGCGACCATCCAGCCGGGAGTCGGCTGCAGCGCTCGTTGTCAAGGGTGTGACGGCAGGAGACGCGCAGTCCGATGCTGACCGCGTCTGGGTTATATAACATCTCCCAGCGATCTATAGACCAGCGACCGTGCTCATACAGAGAGTTTCTACGATTCCGGATATTGGCTTCCGCGGCGTGGAGTGGACGGGTACTCATCGGATAATACAACCCGACGACCAGGAGGGGCTTCAATCCGGTGGGTTCTCTATAAAAGAGAGTGGCCGATACGGGTGCCGTCGCTTTCCCGTCGTCGGTACGCAACCCTTGCACGAGAGCTCCGTTCACGACTCTTTTGGCCGCCAGAATGACTACCAGGCGACCGTTTTTATTTGCTCGGTCGTCTTAACGAATAGCTGAATCCACGCAGAAATAATGAGTTGCGGGACTCTGATGTTAGAACGCCCACGCCGTTGCCGCTTAGGGATGCTGGCAGTGCGATGCCGCTGCTTTAGCGCCCCCTACCCAGGGGCGCCCCTCGTTACCAAGCAGGCTTCGTTGCATTCCGGATGCAGCGATGACTGTGCGTAAGAACCAGAACGAACCCTAACATGAAGCTACAGCAGAAGATTCCAGTCGTCTTGCTCGCGGCGTCCGCCACCTGGCAACTGGCGCTCGCTCAGAACCCTCCCGGTGTCGCTAACAAGGCGCAAGAGGAGGAGTTGATCGAACTCTCGCCCTTTGAGGTGAGTGCGGAAAAGGATACCGGATATCAAGCCACGACGACGCTTGCGGGCACGCGCATCCGCACGGATCTGCGCGATGTCGGAGCAGCGATCTCCGTTATAACAAGAGATTTCCTCAACGATATCGGCGCGACCGACAACGGCTCGCTGCTTCAGTATACGACCAACGCGGAAGTTGCCGGCACACGTGGCACGTACACGGGACTGGGCAACGGGACGAGTGTTGACGAGACTGCCAACCTGCGCGCCCCAGGCGGGACCAGCAACCGCGTCCGCGGTTTGAGCTCCGCAGATAACACCCGCGACTTCTTTGTCTCCGACATTCCGTGGGACGGATACAACGTCGACCGCGTGGACATTCAGCGCGGACCGAATTCGATTCTTTTCGGCCTCGGCAAACCTGCCGGCATCGTCAACGCCACGCTGCGGAACGCGGAGTTCCGCAACTTCGGCGAAGTCCAGTTCCGCACGGGATCCTATGGGAGCGTTCGCGGATCGATCGACGCCAACCAGGAACTGATCCACAACACGCTCTCAATTCGCGTCGACGGCTTGTGGGACCACGAGAAATTCCGCCAGGACCCGGCGTACGAGAATGACGAACGCATCTACGGGACGGTCCGCTGGGATCCGCAGCTGTTCAAGGACCGCACCTGGCGCACGAGCGTCAAGGTGAAGGCCGAACACGGGAAGATCGAAGCCAACCGGCCCCGCATTGTCCCGCCCAACGATCACATTTCGACGTGGTTCAGGCCGGTCGGCACCACGGCGGACAGCGGTCTCGGAAAACTCCTGCTGACGAACGGCTACACCGCGGAACGCGAGGACACTCCGGCGGTGGGTGGCGACAACATGGGTCAGACTCGCCAGGCCGATCCCGACTACAACGCCTGGCTCTCGGGCCGCGGCAACCAGCAGCAGCCGTTCTATTTCTACGACGGCTCCAGCGGCCAGCTCTACAGCCTGTACGGCGGATACGTAAACAAGGGCGCCCGCAATGCGGATGGCTCGCTGCGTTCTTCCTCCTCCTCGCTGGTAGGACTGCGTTACTCGGGTGTGTTTTACGGAGTCGGCGGTCTGCCGACCTACGCGACCAACGCGAAGCTCCCGGGTTATCAATATGGTCAGTATCGCGAACAGTCCCTGACGGATCCCTCCATCTTCGACTTCTATACCCAGCTCATCGACGGCCCGAACAAGGCCGAGTGGGAGAATTGGGACACCTACAACATCAATCTCTCGCAGACGGCCTTCGACGACCGCGTGGCGGTCGAGTTGGTGTATGACCGGCAAAACTACCGCCGCGGCGGCGAATCGTTGCTCGGTTGGGCGCCCACGCTCGATATCGACATCCTGCGGCAGTTCCAGGACCTGAGTGCGAATCCGAATGTCGCTCGCCCCTACGTCCAGGCCAACGGCAACGGCAGCTCTTACGACAGTCGGCGCGAGTACAAGCGCGCGTCGCTCTTCGGCGAGTTCCGCGCCTCGGACGTGATTGGCAACGAGTTCTTCCGAAAACTGATCGGCAAACACCGCTTCAACGGCGTCTATAGCGACGAGGAGTACCGTTCCGAGAACCGCACGTGGCAGCTCTACGCGACCACAAAGGCGTGGGACGACTACACCGGCGCCGCTCTGCCCTTCAATGATCGTCCTCCGATCGCGATGATCTACCTCGGACCTTCGCTCGGCTCAAAGACCACGGCGGCCGGCGCCAACATCCCGGGAATCTCGAACGCCATCGATCTCAACGACGGCGCAATCTACCAGTTCAGCTCTCAGTGGACGGCCAGCGGCGTGAACTTCGGCGATCCCTGGACGGTGCCTGCGAACCTGGCGAATGTGTTCAACTCGACCTCGGGTTTGCCGACCGGCCAGACCCAGCTCCTGCAGAATTCGAATCCCGCCAACTACAAGGGCTGGAACAGCGACTACTACCTCGACATCGCCCGCTACCACGATGGCGATCAGAGCCTCACGACCAACGCCCAGAAGGCGCTGCGCAAAACGAAGTCCTGGGCCGGCACCTGGCAGAGTTTCTGGTGGGATGGTGCGCTCGTCGGCACCCTCGGCTGGCGCTACGACGTCGTGCAAGGCAAGGACGTGACCGCGGCCTCCACGGGCCCGCGTTCGACGCTCAACCTCAGCCCTGGCGTCTACGAACTGCCGACGACGTACAACAGCGAGATCAAGGATCACTCCCTCAGTTGGGGCGTGGTCGCGCACCTGAACAAATTCCTCAAGCGCGACCCGCTGCCGATCAACATCAGCCTGTCGTACAACACGTCCAACAACTTCGAAATCGCAGGCACCCGCCGCAATCTTTACGGCGACGTGATCGGAAATCCGACGGGCGAGACGAAGGATTACGGCATCCTGCTGGCGACGAAGGACAACAAGTACTCGCTGCGCGTCGTGAAGTACGAAGCCAAGGTTGCGGGCTCGAGCACGCAGATGAGCAATCTCAGCATGTTCGGCGACATCGTGAGCTACGGCCTGCGTTGGAGAAACGTGATGCTGTATAACCTGAACACCTACACGCTCGACAGCGCCAACGGCTCCAACGAGTGGCGCTACAACTTCGATCCCGACACGACGATCGGAGAAACGCAGGAACAGGCCACGGCCCGCGAAAATGCCTCGATCGCCGCGTGGAACGAGATCCAGAAGCACCTTCCGGCGAGGTTCTACCAGTATTGGGGCTTCACGCCGCCGGCGAATCTCGACAACCCGGATCCGTCGCAGGTCCAGCCCTACAAACTCTGGGGCGCGGTCACCCCGCAGGGCCTCACGATGACGTCCGACACCAAGTCGGAAGGCTACGAATTCGAGTTCACCGCGAATCCGACGCCGGACTGGCGCATCTCGTTCAATGCCTCCAAGACGAAGGCGACCCGCACGAACGTCGGTTCCGAAGACACCGTCGCCTTCATCGACTACATGAACACGATGATGGCCGGGCCTGCCGGCGAGATGCGCATGTATTCCGGCGGACCGACCGCCGCGACGCTTCGCCAGCAGTGGAACAGCACGCTGGGCAGCTGGACGCTGCTGAAGCTGCAGGAAGGATCTTCCACCTCCGAGATCCGCCCGTGGCGCTACAACGTGGTTACGAACTACTCGTTCCGCCACGGCTGGACCAAGGGGCTCGGCGTGGGCGGCAGCTACCGTTGGGAAGACAAGGTGGTAATCGGCTATCCGGTGGTCGCCGTATCCGGGTCGGCCTACACGTTCGATCTCAACAAACCTTACTACGGCCCCGCGGAAGACGCGGTCGACCTCTGGATCAGCTACGAACGGAAGCTCACCAAGAAGCTCACGTGGAAAATCCAGCTGAACGGTCGCAACGTGCTCGGCAAGGATGGGTTGATCCCCGTCTCCGTCGAACCTGACGGCAAGACATGGGCGACCGTGCGTGTGAAGCCGAATCGCGAGTGGTTCGTGACCAACACGCTCTCGTTCTGATTCGCCCGACGACTCGCCGGCCCTCCGCCACGGAGGGCCGGCTTTTTGTTATTCTGCCGCCGGACGGTTGTCGCGGGGCGGACGTATTCAGAAGTCCGAGTGAAATTCCCGGCACTGATTTGCTGACGCGTCTTGCTTCGAAGGTGCTGCGAATTAGCCCGGTAGTGCTGATGCTCGGGCGAGCCCGTCAACCAACGGTGCCGGATGCCGCGTTCTATTGATGGATCGCGCTCCGCCTGGGCCGCACCGATTTGTCCGAGTTGCCTCCCGATTCGGCGGTCGTTCTTGAGCCATGAGGAATCCATTCACGTCGGCCTTTTCATCCATTCCCGTTTCGGCGCTCGCCGCCCTGTGTCTGTGCGTCGCCGCGCCCGCTGTCGCGGCTGCCGGCGAGACTCCCGCCCGGGAGCGGATTTCGATCAACGAAGGCTGGCGGTTCCACAAGGGGGATCCGGTGGGCGAGGGCGCGGAACTGGTTTACGACGTGCGTCCGGCGGCGACCAGTGTGCGCGACGACAAACCGGCGGACTCAAAGCCCGAGGAGTCGGAGGAAACTGCACGACCTTCTCGTCCGGTGCTCAAACCGTGGATACTTCCGACGGGTAATCCCTTCATCAAGGATCCGGCTCGGAGGTTCGTGCGTCCCGACGGGAATCCCGGCAGCGAGGTGGCGTATGTGAAAGGCGATTTCGACGACAGCTCCTGGCGTCCGGTGACGCTGCCGCACGACTGGGCGATTGAAGGACCGTTCATCCCGACAGGCGACGTCGGCGGTATGGGCCGTCTTCCGAGCCCCGGGATCGGATGGTATCGGAAGGCGCTGGACATTCCGAAGACGGACGCGGGCAGGTGCGTGTACCTCGAAATCGATGGTGCGATGTCGTATGCGACCGTCTGGCTCAACGGTCATCTCGTCGGCGGCTGGCCCTACGGCTATTCCTCCTGGAACGTCGACCTCACGCCGTACCTCATGTTTGGCGGCGACAATCAGCTGGCCATCCGCCTGGATAATCCTCCGGCGTCGTCCCGCTGGTATCCAGGTGGCGGTCTCTATCGAAACGTCTGGCTCACGAAGACACGGCCGGTGCACGTCGGACAGTGGGGTACTTTTGTGACCGCGCGGGACGTCTCGACTGCGTCCGCCACGGTCGAATTGGAAGTCACGGTTGCAAACGCCTGCGAGCGGCAGGCCACCGTGCAGGTTTCGACTCAGTTATTCGCCCTCGACTCCCTCGGGCGAAAAACGGGCGAGGCCGTGGCGAGTATCGGTTCGGCTGAGACTCGCGTTGCGTCGAAGTCGGCCGCCACGGTCAAAGGCTTGGTCCTGGTGCGGAATCCGAGATTGTGGGGGCCTCCGCCGGAACAGAAGCCACAGCGGTATGTGGCAGTGACGTCGGTGACCCAGGAGGGGCAGCTGGTCGACCTCTACGAAACGCGCTTTGGGATTCGGTCGCTGCGCTTCGACCCTGCCTCGGGCCTCCTGGTCAACGGCCAGCTGGTGAAAATCCGTGGTGTGAACAACCACCACGATCTGGGCGCCTTGGGCGCCGCGTTCAACCGCCGTGCTGCCCAACGTCAGCTGGAGATTCTTCGGGAGATGGGGTGCAACGCGGTTCGCATGAGCCACAATCCGCCGGCTCCCGAACTCCTGGAGCTGACCGACGAGATGGGATTCTTGGTCATGGACGAGGCGTTCGACATATGGGAGCTGAGGAAGAACCCGCTGGATTTTCACCTCATCTTTCCGGACTGGCATGAGCAGGACCTACGAGCGATGGTCCGTCGCGACCGGAATTCTCCGTCGGTCGTGATCTGGAGCGTGGGCAACGAGGTGGGCGAGCAGTACACCGGGGAAGAAGGCGCCCGCCTGGGGAAGGAGCTCTGCGAGATCGTGCACGAGGAAGATCCCACACGCCCCACAACCGCCGCGTTGAATTTCGCCAGTCCGGACATGCCGCTGCCCGCGGCGATCGACGTGATCGGCTTGAACTACCAGGGCGAGGGGATCCGCGACAATCCGGAGTTTGCCGGGACGGACAGGATCCGAAAGAGCCCGCAGTATTCCGCCTTCCACGCGCGATTCCCCGGCAAGGTGATTGTCAGCACCGAAACGGCCTCCGCCTTCAGCAGCCGCGGCGTGTACCTCTTCCCTGTCTCGGACAAAACGAGCGACATCGTGCGCGATGGGCGCGGAGGCGATCCGTCCCTCCGTCAAGTGACGGCTTACGAGCTGCACGCGGTGGACTTCGGCTCCTCGGCGGACAAGGTGTTCGGCTCGCTTGCCCGGCATCCGTTCGTGGCCGGCGAATTCGTCTGGACCGGTTTCGATTACCTCGGCGAGCCGACTCCATACTACACCTCGCGAAGCTCGTACTCCGGAATCGTCGACCTGGCGGGGTTCAAGAAAGACCGATTCTACCTGTACCAGTCGGTATGGCGTCCGGATCTTCCGCTGGCCCACATCCTGCCGCACTGGACCTGGCCGGAGCGTCGCGGGCAAGTCACTCCTGTTCACGTCTTCACCTCCGGCGACGCCGCCGAGTTGTTTCTCAACGGGCGTTCACTCGGTCGCAAGGCGAAGGGGAACTTTGAATACAGGCTGCGTTGGGACGACGTCGTTTACGAGCCGGGCAAGCTGGAGGTTGTCGCCTACAAGGATGGAGCGGTGTGGGCAAAGGACGCCGTCGTCACCGCCCAGGCTCCGGCGATGATCGACTTGGTGCCGGATCGGGCGGAGATTGCGGCCGACGGCTGCGATCTGGCGTTCGTGACGGCGCGAGTCGCCGACGCGGAGGGGGTAACCGCTCCGCGTGCGGACAACCGGATCGTTTTCAGGGTGGACGGCCCCGGCGAGCTTGTCGCGACGGACAACGGCGATCCCACCGATCTCGAAGCTTTTCCCAATCCCGAGCGGAAAGCGTTTAGTGGACTTTGCCTCGCCATCGTTCGTGCGAAGCGGGGGCAGGCGGGAAAGATCGTGATTACCGCATCAAGCGATGGCCTGAAGGCGGGAAGCGCGTCTGTGATTGCGGCCGGCAGCGGGGAGTAACCGAGAATTGCCGGGCGAAATCCCGGAATTGTGTCTGCCACGGCAAGCAGCTCACGGAGAGCGGCCTGCGGAGGTACGTGCTAGAACCTGAGTTGCCGTCGCGGTGCTCATGCTGTTTCGGCGAGGCTGGCTTAGCCAAGGAAGCTCACTCGATCTGGATGATTCCCCGCTTCACGGCCGCGATGATGGCCTGGGTGCGATCCGAGACCTGGAGTTTCCCGAGGATGCTCTTCACGTGGAGCTTGATCGTGCCTTCGGCCACCTGAAGGGCGGCGCCGATTTCTTTGTTGCTGAGCCCCTTCGCCACGAGCTTCAGCACCTCCGACTCGCGGGGCGACAGTTGCGAGAGCACGCGCCCGTTCATCCGCGTCGAGATTTCCGGAGGCAGGTATTGCTCCCCGCGATACACTTCGCGGATGGCTTCGAGCAGGCGCTCGAGGGCCATTTCCTTCACGACGAACCCGCAGGCCCCGGCGGTAAACGCCTGGAACACCTCGTCGCCGCTCGCGTAGTTGCTGAAGACCAGGATACGGGCTTCGGCGAATTCCCGGCGCAGGATCTTGATGGTCTCGATCCCGTTCTGCTTGGGCATCCGGAGATCGAGGACAACGACGTCGGGACGATGCGCGCGGTAGGCGGCGACCGCCTCGACGCCGTTTTCGGCTTCAGCCACCACTTTCATGTCGGGTTCGCCGTTGGTGGCGGTTGCGAGCCCCATCCGCATCACGATGTGGTCGTCGACGAGCAGGATTCTGATCTTAGCGGGCTGCGGGGTCGGCTGCATGGCTGGAGGAACTGGTTTCGCTTTGGGTCGGTGCGGTGACGCGGATGGATGTGCCTTTCCCGGGGGCGCTCCGGATTTTCACGTCTCCGCCGATTTTTGCGGCGCGGCCTCGGAGCCCGCGCAGGCCAAAGTGGCCGAGACCGTTGGCGAGCATCTCGTCCGCATCGAAGCCCTTCCCGTCGTCCTCGACCGTGAGCGTCACCGAGTCCGCTTGGTAATCGATATGGACGTCGATCTTCCCCGCAGCGGCGTGCCGCACGGCATTGGTGATCGCTTCCTGCGCGATGCGGAGCAGGTGGTGTTTCGTGGAGGAGGAGAGGGGACACGGCGCGCCCGAAGCCGATACCTGGATACGGACCGTGCCGGGGCTGATCAGCGCCGTGAGCTTGCGGAGAGCTTCCTGGAGTTCGGTGCCCTCGAGCAGGGGCGTTTCCATGTCCCAGACGGCATGTTGCACCTCATGCCGGGTGAACGAGACCATGTTTCTCGCCACGGAAAGCCGCGACCGCACGTCGGAGGTGAGCGACGGGAGCTTCAGCGTGGCGTCGAGCTGCAAAATCAGACCGCTGAGCCCCTGTTGGAGGCTGTCGTGGATCTCGCACGCGAGTCGATCCCGCTCCGCCAGCGTCGCTGCGTTTCGCGTCTCTTCGTTCAGCTTCTCCATGGCGACCTTCAGCTCGTTTGTCCGGTCCTGAACCAGCTTCTCGAGCACGGCGTTACGGGCCTTGGCCTGCTGCCCGGTCCATCGTACCACGCCGTAGAGAGAAAGCACCGCGGCAAGACCGTAGAGCGTGTAGGCGTACGATGTCCGATACCAGGGAGGCAGAATCTCGAAGGTGAAGCGTGCCGGTGTCCCGAGAGGGCCGTGATTGTCCCGCACCCTGACGTCGAGTTGGTAGTGACCCTCGTGCAGTTCCGGGAAACTGAGGAGTGATCCGGTGCCGAGCGAAGCCCACGTATCCGTTTCCTGGTTGAGCCGGTACTCGTACATCGGCGAACGGTAGGAGGAATAGCTTCCGGCGAAGAAACGCAGACTGAGATTGTTCGCCCCGAACGGCACCCGGCCGAGCGAGGCGGTGGGTGTCGAGCCGAGGAAGGATTCGTCCGTGTTGCGGGCGTTCACCGCCGAGACGAGGATGGGGGTGAAGGGATTTCTCGTTTCCTGCGCCGACTGGCGGTCCACGTGGTACAGGGCATAGCCCGTCGATATCCAGACCTCGCCGTCGGGCAGGGACTGCACGAACGGTGTCCGATCGTCCAGGATATCGAAGGTGGTCGTGTCGAAACGGTAGGTGTGGTTTTCGGGTACGAGGGTAAAAACTCCGTGTTCGTGCGACGCCCAGAGCGTCCCGTCTTTCGCTTTGCGGACCCGCTCGACGGGGTAGGGCGAACGGTCGAGGAGCTGACGGAGCTCGGGAGCCTCGCTGAAGTCTTCCGTTTGCTCGCTGAAGAAAAGCCGCACGTCCGGGGGGCCGCTCAGCATCACCGTATCGTCGACCGTGCTGACGTTCACCCAGCGCAGTTCCGTCCACGGAAATTTGTCGAACAGTCGCGCCTGCAGTTTGCCGTCTCGAAGAACGACTCGCGCCGCGCGATTGGCTCCGAGTTCGATCCACGCCGAGGATTTTGTCGCGTGGACGATGGACGGATATCCGAGACCCGGAATTCGCGGGGCGCACTCGATCCAGCGCTCGCCGTCCCGGCGCAGGACGGCGATCTCCGAAGCGCCGATCGCGTAGCAGATCTCTCCTTCCACCATCACCAGCCGCGAAACGTCCATCTGCGTCAGCACCTGCACGGACCGCCCGTCGGGCTCGACGGCCAGGACGCCCTGGGAGTTTCCAATCAGGAGCTGGGAGCCCGAAGCGGCGATGCCCCAGGAGCCCGCGATGGGCTGAGCGGGGACGGCTTGAAAGCGGGTGACCCCTGCACCGCTGTCGGGAATCGGCTCATAGAGGCGTCCGCCCGAGGCGACGATGATGCTGTTTCTCCAACGCACCACCTGGGGCCAGCTGATCGGAAGGCCGAGAGGTTGTCCGAAACGGCTGACGGGTTTTTCGTAGAGGATCTTTTCGACTCCGCTCTCGGACGAGATCCAGAGCACGCCGGGCTCGCTGGTCGCGATATCGGCGATGTTTTGGTACTCCGGGTTCGTGAGCGAGAGCAGCACGTCGCCGCCGCGGGAAATCAGGAATAGTCCCTTGCCGTTGATCGCGATGGCCATGGAGGCATCGAGCAGCTGCTTGATCGCCGAAACCCGGCCCGTGAGATCGTCCCGCTGCTGCGGGGCCCACGGCGTCA
Source organism: Opitutaceae bacterium EW11 (assembly GCA_003054665.1). Taxonomy (GTDB): domain Bacteria; phylum Verrucomicrobiota; class Verrucomicrobiia; order Opitutales; family Opitutaceae; genus EW11. The sequence continues at coordinate 211,615 of QAYY01000011.1, forward strand.
GAGCCGTGCCGTCAAAAACCTGGATTCGGCCGTCGCGGGTGGAGATGAGCGCCCGGTCGTGGTCCAGCGTTCCGACCCGATCTGCGGCCAGCCCGCCCAAGTCCGTTCCCGGAATGGGCCGGAGTTCCCCCGAGGAGATATCGATATACTGGATACTCTTCTGGTGGCAGGAAACGTAGGCGCGATCGCCGAGGGCGAAGATCCTCGACACGCCGGCAGTCGGAAAGAACTGGTGCCGCCGGGTTCGGATATCGAAATACACCACGCCGTTGAAACCCGCGAAATAGAGCCCGCCCGGAGTGACGACGATCTCGGAAAAGTTCGTCATCGCGACCCAGCCGGGGGCGCCCGCCGGCACCAGGGAACGAGGGCGGAGCTTCCCGTTCGCACCGAGCTCCGCGATCCCCCACGAACCATAGGCGCCGTAGTAAGCGTGCCCGTCCGTGCCTTGGACGACGTTGATCATGCGGGCCCAGCCTCCCGAGTGCTCCGCGATTTCGATCCACGTGGCGTCGTTGAGGACCGAATACGTGCCGTCCTGAATGATCGCCACCCGGCCGAAAGAATCGAAGCCGAGCCGTCCGCCCCTGGAGATGTTGCCGATGTCCTCGAAGGCGTAGCGGCGGATGAAGGGCAAGCCGCGGATGGTGGCGGTGCGTTCGGCCGCGGCAACGGAGCCCATGCCAAGCAGCAGCAGTGCCACGAGCGTACGCGGTCCCGGTCCCGCCGCCCCGGGCGAGCGTGCTCGGTGGCGCCGGAGAAACGGGATCCGGATACGAGCAGTGATATCGGACCGGCACATCGGGGGAGGCACGGCAATCGTGCGCCCGGCGCGGTGGACCGTAAAGGCGTTTTCGCCCCGTGATGACGCTGCGTCCTGCAGGGCGGGTGCGCCGTATATTACCTAGGTGATATCGCGGATTGTACCAACGTGCCGTTGCTGGCGTGGGTCGAGTTGCGCCGGAATCGCAGCACCGGTCTTTTCCCCTCAGTCGTTTTCCCCCTCTCGCTCGCTGGCTTCGCAACCCGGCTGTGAGTTCCCCGGCTGAGCCGAAGCACGCCCTGTGGCTGTGGAAACGCCCGGCTGTTCGTTTCCGTTGCCCATGAGACTGACCCTGCCCGCCCGATCTCCTCGCGCTGCCCGGAGCCGTAACCGCTGTGCCTCGACCTGGGTGGAGCCTGCGCGCTTCGGCTGCGCGCCGTCGCGACTCCCTTCGAAGGAAGAGCACTCCGTAGCGAAGACGGAACTACGAACCGAAGAACGAGACCTTTGATCGAATGCCGTTCCGACGGACCGCCCAAAGCACGGGAGCGAACACCTCACTTTGATCCGATGAATGCGCGCGTAACCCAGTCCGACATCGCGCGAGTCGCCGGTGTGCACAACACGACGGTCTCGCTGGCCCTGCGGAACAGTCCCGTCATCCCGGAAGCGACGCGGAAGCGGATTCAATCGATTGCCGAACAGATGGGTTATTGTCCGGATCCCGCGCTGCAGGCACTGGTAGCGTATCGAAACGGCCGGATGCCCAATCGCCGGCAGCAGACGTTGGCGTACGTGACCAACTGGGAATCCAAGTGGGGCTGGCGGGAGATACCGAACCACGCCCGCTGCTACCTTGCGGCCCAGAACAAGGCGGCGCAGCTCGGCTTTCAGCTCGAGCATTTCTGGCTGGGGGAGCCTGGAATGAGCGAGCGACGGTTGAGCAACATGCTTTTTCATCGGGGCATCACCGGCATGATCCTCGCGTCGCACCGCCGGGATGTGGAATCTTTGGGCGGCGTCGACTGGTCGCGATTTAGCGCGGTTCAGATCGGCTGCGATCCGCGCGCCCCCGGATTACATCGCGTCATGTACCATCACACAGGCGCCATCCGGCTTGCGATGAAGCGGATTCTAGCAGCGGGCTATCGAAGGGTGGGAATGATCGTGCCCTCCGGATGGAATGCGTCGGCCGACCAGGCGTGGTCGGCTGGTTTTTTTGGCGAACAGTCGAGGCTTCCCGCGTCCGACCGCGTTCCGGTCCTGCTCTACGCCCCTTCTCAATCCTGCAGCCCGGGCCCGGCGGCGGGCGGGGACCATCCTGTCGCAGCATCCGTATTGGAAGATTGGATTTCGCGCTATCGCCCGGAGGTGATCGTCAGCGTCGCGTCGTTTGTACTCGGCCAGCTGAAAGCGCTCGGCCTGTCGGTCCCGCAGGACGTCGCGTATGTGGATCTGCAGCTTGATGACGCGGGGAGCGGACTATCCGGCGTGCGCGAGAATTCCGAGAGAGTGGGGGAAGTCGCGATCGAGGTGCTCGTCGGTCACCTGCAGCAGAACCTTTGCGGGGTTCCCGCAATTGCCACGACGACGCTGGTTGACGGAACGTGGCGCCAAGGCGAAACCTTGCCGCGTGCGTCGCGCAGCGACTGGAATGTTGAACCCCGCCGATCCGAAACGCATGAACCCGGGCAGCTGACGAGCGTGCCGTGAACGCCGCCACTCCCGGAATACCTTTCTGACGCTTATGCCTAGTAACTGTCCTCGAATTCTCCGGTGTCTCGCCGTTCTCAGCGTTGTTTTTCCGGTGGTTGCGTTTGCCGCAATCCCCGCGGATCAACCTGCGCCCCGCAGCGACCCGAACTCAAAACTGGCGCACGAGCAGCTGGTCGCGAAGACGCGCCAGGGTCGTATCGACCTCTATTTTCTCGGCGACTCGATCACGCGCCGCTGGGGCGCGACGGACTACCCTGCATTCCTGGCGCACTGGAAAAAGACCTTCACGGGCTGGAATGCCGCGGATTTCGGCTGGGGCGGCGACACGACCCAGAACATCCTCTGGCGCCTGCAGAATGGAGAGCTCGACGGGCTGAATCCCAAGGTGATCGTCCTCCTCGCCGGCACTAACAACGTGGGCCGTTCGCCCGCCGCCAACGCGGCCGACGACGTGCCCAAAGGCATCCGGGCGATCATCGACCTCTGCAGAAAGAAAGTGCCCGGCGCCACGATCGTATTGACGGCCGTTTTCCCACGGAACGACAGCCCGAAGGCAAATCCGGTCATCGAGAAGATCAACGCCAAGATCGCTACGTTTGCCGACGGAAGGTCCGTGCGGTTCATCAACATCAACGATCGTCTGGCCGACAAGAACGGGCAGCTCTTCGAAGGCATGACGGTCGACAAGCTTCACCCGAGCCTGAAAGGGTACGAAATTTGGGCGGAAGCCCTTGAACCGGTGTTGACCGAGCTCCTTGGGCCGCGCTCGGCGACCGACTCGGCCCCGCCGCCGACCGGAGACCCTGCTGCGAAAAAGTGATTCGCTCGCCCGGGCGTTCCGAACGCCCCAAGCGCACACTCCGCGGAGACGAGGCCGGTCCAAACCGGCCTCTTTTCGTGTATGCTGCCCGTCAGGCGTTGGATTGCTGCTCCGGCGTGCGGGTAAATCCGGCTGGCTGTGAGGGGCCTACTCGCCGAGGTCCATATCTCCCTTGGAATCACAGCTTCGGAAGTGGTGGCACAGCCCGGAATCGAACCGGGGACACAAGGATTTTCAGTCCTCTGCTCTACCAACTGAGCTACCGTGCCGTCACCTAAGAGGGCGGATGATAAAGGGTGCGGTTTTACGGGCGTCAATGGCAATTTATCGCGCTTTGCTGCGGAAGGTTCCGAAGCTTCTCCCCGCGTTTCCTCCGCATGAATTGGCGAGCGGCATGGGGAATCGCCGGACGCCCGGTGGTGAACTCGCCCGAGCTCCGATTGGGGCGACGCTGGAGTAACGCCCGTTCCGGGCTGCAGTCAGTGAGAAAAACGCCTGGCGCGCAGGATGCGCCGGCTCACGACAACCTCACATTCCGCCACCATGGCCAACATCGTCACCGACCAACAAGAGCAGGCTCGCGAACAACGCACCCAGGGAGGTTTCACCCGCGAAAAGCCCCAGGTCACCAACGAACCCAAGCCGCCGTTTCCCGAGCAGCATCAGGAAGGCGTTGGCATCGAGTCGGAGATTTCGCCGCGTCCGAGATACCAAGCACTGAACTACAAACCGGCGGGCAAGCTGGAGGGTAAGGCGTGCCTCGTCACGGGTGCAGACTCGGGAATCGGGCGGGCCGTGGCGGTGCTCTATGCGCGAGAAGGAGCGGACGTGGCCATCACCTACCTTCCCGAAGAGCAATCCGATGCGGAAGAAACCCGCGGAGCAATCGAGGCTGAAGGCCGTAAATGTCTTCTCTTGCCGAGCGACCTCACCGAGGCCGACCACTGCCGCGAGGTGGTTGAGAGAGTGGTCGAGGAGTTTGGGAAGATCGACGTCCTCGTCTCCAACGCAGCACACCAGAATCGAAAGCCGAGGCTCGAGGAGGTCTCGGACGAAGAATTCGACACGACATTCAAGACGAACATCTACGCCTACTTCTGGCTGGTGAAGGCTGCCCTCAAGCACATGAGGCCGGGATCGGCGATCATCGCCACGAGTTCGGAAACGGGGATTTTTGGCGCGAAGCAGCTGCCCGACTATTCCGCGACGAAGGGTGCCATCAACGCGTTTACCAAGGCGCTCTCTATGGACCTGCTCAAACGCGGCATTCGCGCCAACGTCGTCGCTCCTGGACCGGTCTGGACCCCTCTCAACCCGGCGGACGCCGGCCTAGAGGCGGAGGACGTCGCCAAATTCGGCTCGAGCGTCCCCTATGGTCGTCCCGCGCAACCGGAAGAACTGGCGCCCTCGTACGTGTTTTTGGCCTCTGACGCCGACTCGTCCTATATCACTGGAATTGTGCTGCCCGTGATGGGCGGCGAAACGACGGGCGGGTGAGTGCGCTCGACGAACCTGCATCGGCGAGCGGTTCTCCGCGCGGTGTTCGGGCTGGTGAAGGAGCTTGGCCGAGGAGCGGCCGCTCGGTAAATCTTTCCTCAAATCTGGCTGCTGGGCTTTACGGAACTGGCGGACGGGTGAAAATGTCTGTGCCCGTGCCGATTATCTAGTTGGCCGATGGGCCGTGGGGTTCCTCAGGGTCTGTCGGCAAGAGTCCGACTTGAACACCGATGCTGCTTGGGGAGACACCTTTTATGGCCACCCATCTGAGCGGAGACACCGCTTGGGTCGATGTGCTGTTTGTGCCTCGCGATCAGCGCAGAAACGGCTGGGGACGCCGGATGTTTCTCCGGTGGGCTCGAGCGCTGCCGGAGGAGATCAAAAAAATACAGCTCCTCGCGGTGGATTTGGACGGCGGCTCTCCGCTCGGCTTTTGGACGAAGATGGGGTTCGAGGTCGAGGACCAGGATTTTCCGGATCTGCCCGAGACAGGGTGTTACATGATCCGGCCGGCCCACGAGCAGCAGAAGGACGAATCTGCGCGATGAGACGACGGGCGCACCTGAGTGCTCCGCGTCACAGATGCCCGGATACAGGCTCCGGGTTTGCCAGCCGCCATTGTTCCCGACTGCCGTTCTCAATGACCCGGCTCAGGAAGCCAGGAGGGATTTCAAATCCGCCAAGCTGATCTTCGCTGCCGCCGCATCGCTGGCTTCAAAGACGTCGGCCAACAGGGCGCGTTTGGTTTCCTGCAGCTGAAGCACCTTTTCTTCGACTGAGCCGACGCAGATCAGTTTGTAGCTCGTGACGACGCGTGTCTGGCCGATGCGGTGCGCGCGATCCGTCGCCTGAGCCTCGACGGCGGGATTCCACCACGGATCGAAGTGCACGACGGTGTCGGCGGCCGTGAGATTGAGTCCAGTGCCGCCGGCCTTGAGCGAGATGAGGAATACGGGAATCTCGGAGGACTCGTTGAAACGGTCGACCTCCGCCTGACGCGCTTTGGGCGCCATCGATCCGTCGAGGTAACAGAAGGGGAGTTCCTGCGCTTCCATTTCGGCCCGGAGGAGCGCGAGCAGGGAGGTGAACTGGGAAAACACCAGCAGCCGATGCCCGTCGTCGACGGCTTCGGCGAGCAGTTCGCGGAAAGACTCGAGCTTGGCCGAGTCGGAATAGGAAGCGGCCTCAGTCGGAGCATCGCGCCGATCCAGCAGACGTGGGTCGCAGCAGACCTGACGCAACCGGAGCAGCTGGGTGAGTGTTGCCATGCGCACCGCATTCTCGGATGCGCCCTTCGCCTCCAGGTCCAGGATGGCGCGTTCGGATTCCTGCTGCACGCGGTGGTACAAGGCCGCCTGGGCGTCGGTGAATTCGCAATACAGCACCTGTTCGATTTTCTCCGGCAACTCCGGGGCGACGGACCGCTTGGTGCGGCGCAGGATGTAGGGAGCGGTCTTGGCCCGAAGACGCTCGTCGAACCAGAGGCGTTCGTCTCCGCGTGTGCCGGGGGGGACCTTGTCGAGATACCCCGGCATCAGCACCTCGAACAGCGAACGAAGGTCGTCGAGGCTGTTTTCGAGCGGAGTGCCCGTGAGCAAAAAACGCCCCCGTGCGTTCAGGGCGCGCAACGCCTGGGCATTCTGGGTGCGGCGGTTTTTCAGGTGCTGCGCTTCGTCGGCTATCAGGCAGGAAAACTCGGCGTCGGAGAACAGCTCGCGATCCCGCGTAAGTGTGCCGTACGACGTGACGATCAGATCGTAGTGGCCCGTTTGCGACACATCGGCAATGCGTTGGCCGGCGTGGTGGACGAATGTCCTCAGGTGCGGAGTGAAACGCGCTGCTTCACGGCGCCAGTTCTCCACCAGCGAAGCCGGACAGACCACGAGTGCGGCCGACGATGTGCCGCCTCCGGATCCGGTGCGTGGCGCGACGGCGGAGAGGAGAGCCAGGGCCTGGAGCGTTTTGCCCAGGCCCATCTCATCGGCAAGAATGCCGCCGAGTCGATTGCGGTAGAGATGCCAGAGCCAGGCGGCGCCGATGCGCTGATATGGACGGAGCTGTGCGTCGAAGTCCGGCGAGATCGGGGCGGGCGCGAGCTTCGACAGGTCCCGCAGGGCTTCGCTGCGCGCTTTCCACGCATCGGGCGGTTGGAAGTGCGGGGCAATCTCCTCGAGGATGTCCTCGGTTTCGGCGAGCCGGCTGGAAGAAATGCGGTGCGTGCGCCGGGTGGCCAAACCGGCGCCGCTGTCGCCCGCCAGGGCGCGCTGAGCGCGGGACAGCTGCTGAAGCTTTGCAGGCGGGATCAGGAAAACCTGTCCGTTGTCCTCGACGTACCCTCGATTCGAAGCGGCCGCGGAAAGGATCTGATCGTCGGAAACGCGGCCGGCGCGGAGGGCCACGGTCACGTTGTAGCCGTCGCCGTTGTCGATCGCGTCGCAGACGATTTCCGCCTGTTTCAGCTTCGCGGTGTTCCGCTCGAAGTTCGGCGTGAAGCTGGCGCCAAACTCGACGCGAAGCCGGTCGCCGTGCGACGCGAGGAAATTGAGCACCTTGTGGCGGTCGCGCAGCCACCATTTGCGGTTCGACGGCTCCAGGACAAAGCCGTTCGTCTTGAGCAGTTCAAGGGCCGCCGCATAGGCGACGTGCTCCCGGGACGGCAGGTTGACCGCGAGGAAGTTCTCGGAGCCGTCGACGACCATGCCGGTGCGTGTTTCTTCGCCGGCGGATGAACGCCTCGGCATCGATGGCGCGCTGCGCGGAGTCGCGGGCTCGTCCGGCTTCGACGCCGTGGCTGCGGGTTCCGGCGCGTCCAGATGTTCGCTCACGCCGCGCAACCTCGGCCCCACCCAGAGTAGCGGGGTTGCCGGCTGCTGCACCCAGAAGAAAGCGCGCTGGCCGGCGAGCAGAGTGACGAGCTGCCGCAACTGGGCCCGCGTGAGCTGCATGAATGGCGGCGGCTGCGGAGTTCGGCACCAGCTTTGGAGAAGCGCCAGCGCGGGCAGCAACTCCGGCTCGGGGGGGCCGGCGAACTCCAACTCCACCTTGACTGCGATCGCATCGCGCATCGACGCAGCAGGCAGATTGGGTGGAAGGAGCAGTCGGAGCATCGCGCTAAACTCCGAGGGCGGCGCGTGCTGGCGAGAAGAAAAGCGGAGGGAAGAATGCCGGGCTCCTCGGTCTTCCGTGTCCCCCGGAACTCGGCGCAGGTCTAGGCGCCCGGCACGGCGCATTGGGCGTAGGTTCGGGGCACTCGACCGGCGTCGATCGCTTGCCTGGTCAACCGGAGTATCTGGAGCCACGTTCCACTGTACAGGATATCCGACGGATGAATACTCACCCTGAGCAGGCTTCGGTGCCGCAGCGAACGGGCGAGGAGCGGGTTCCAGATTTGCGAGCCAAGGCGGCGCCACGCGCTGCGCGCGCTGTAGCAAAGGCTGGAGCTTTGCAGGGGACGGGTGCCGGTTCGGAGCGGAATCAAAGCGGTTCGCGTGTTGGTGTAGGCGAACCCCAGGGTTCTCAGCACGTCGATGGTGTGCGGAGCCAGCAACCACGCGGGAGCGATGAAGCCCACGGGAGACCATCCGAAGCTTTCGAGCAGCGCCCGGCCCGTAGCGATCCGCGAGCGGGTCTCTTCGGCGCTTGCCACGAGGAACTCGGCCTCGCGATTCGTGTAGAAGCGGGTCCAGAACAGGTGCCGGGGCTTCTCCTTCAGCCCCTCGATGCTGTGGGTCCAGCCGTGCAGCGTGATCTCGTCGCCTTCGTCTCTCCATCGGCTGATCGTCGAAACGAACTCCGGCGCCGACTCCACCGGCTCCGCGCCGTGCCAGCGTGGGACGACGAGCAGGTTCAACCGGGAAACGCCGAGCCGGCGCAGGTCGGCTCTTTGGCGTTCGACCAGCACGAGGCTGGAGGGATGGACGTCGTGAAGCGAAACGACCATGTTCATGCCTCACTCGTACTCAGAAATCGGATGCGCGCTCCGTGGAGGCGGCTTTGTTGCGACAGGTCTTTCCACGCGGTGCAGAGAAAAACCCGGCCAGGAAAGTGCCGCTGGTATTTCGTGATCTCGCGGCGATTGAGTACGACGAAACCGAAACGGGAAAAGAGGGCGTCGGTGCGGCGGTCTTCGTAGACTACCATCTGACCGTAGACCGCGGTTTCGCCGTGAACGCGGAGGTAGGCAAGGAAGGCATCGATCAGGGCCTTCGTCCCGGCCATGCTGCGCGCCGCCGGAAGCACGTTGACGTGGAAATGCGGCGTGCGCGGAGGACGCGGGGGTGTTTCCTTCAGCGCCCGCGTCGCCAGCCACCGTACGTAGCGGCGGCTGGACGCGTTGTAGCGCCCGGAAAAGTACCGCCAGGCGATGCGTGCCACCATTCGCGGCAGGTTCCAGAGGAGCCGAGCTTCGCGCCGACGCGAATGACGGCATCCGCATAGGTAACCCGCAACCTGGCCGTCGCATTCGAGGACGAAGAGAGACTCCGGCTCGTAATCCGAGTAGTAGCCCGTGAGGTAGTCGGCAAAGAGCTCCCGATCCTCAAAAACCGTGTCGATCGGGCTGCCGAGAAACCCCGTCTCGCAACAGATCCGGCGGACCGCGGCGCGGTCGCGAGGCTGGTAGGACCGGATGCGGATTTCGCGGCCTCCCTCGATTCGAGCGCCCTCGGGAGATGCCTTGCGGGCGGAGTGGTTCGCCAGGGACCGATATTCCTCCCACAGGTGGTTGAGAACGACGGGCCAGGCGTATCGCTGGCGAACGATGGCGGACGCGAGTCCGCCGAGATCGGCGCGGTTGCGGCGACGCATGCGTTCAATCGCGGCCGCGAGGTGTGCCGGGCGGTTGGTGTCGGCCCAGCATTCGAGGCCTGCCAGGATGTTCTCGTCGAGGCAGCTCCCACGGATCCCGCACACGGGCAGCCCGCAAGCCTGCTCCTCGAGCGGTACGAGGCCGAATGTCTCGTTGACGCTGGGGTGGACCGCCAAGTCTGCCGCGCGATAGAGTCGGGCCAGCTCGGCCGAGTCGGAAATGTGGGGAATCCACGTGACGCAACCGCCGGTGCGTTCGCGCAGGTCTAGCAGTTGTTCCCGCCACGGTCCCTGGCCGACGCAAACCAGGCGGTAGTCGTGGGCGCTGTGCCTCCGAAGCCGTTCGAACGCGGCGAGCAGCGTCTGGATGTTCTTTTCCCCCGCCAGTCGGCCCACGTACAACAGCAGTACCGCGGTTTCCGGGATTCCCAGGCGCGCGCGCAACGCCGGGTCGGGAGGACCGGGCCGAAAAGCCTCGGCGTCGATCCCGAGTTTGATCGGGCGAACCGTCTCGACGCCCCAGTCGCGGAGGACTGTCTGGAGTTTCTGTGCGCAGACGAATGTCACGTCGAACTCGTTGTACAGTTTCCGCACATAACGCCGCGCAAGGGCCAAGATGGCGTCGCGGAACAAGGGCCCGCCGAATTTCGCCGCGGTCCGCAGGTAAGCTTCCGGAAAGTGCGAGTGGTAGAAACCCACGACCGGCACGCCGAGCCCACGGGCTTCTCGGATTGTGGTCCACGCCACTTGATAGGGATCTCCGGATTCGACGATGTCGGGCCGCGCTCGACGGAGCGCATCGCGAACCGCCCCCTGGTTGAGAAGCACGCGGTACCGAGAAGTGGAGCTGACCGGCGGCGACTTGATCGTGTACGTATGCAGACGGCCCTCTCGGACGTAGTCGGTTCGCGCACCTGGAACGATCAGCACGTGTTCGTCGTCCGTCCACCGTTCGACGAAGCGCCTCTTTTCGGTGAGGTACCGACGGACGCCGCCTCCGAAGGGCGAGTAGAATTGGGTGACGTCGCAGACGATCATGGCGCGTCTACCGAGGCGAGAGCGGGACCGGAACCTCGACCGCGGTGGAACCCCAGCAACCGCGCAGCCGCTTGCCTGCGGCGAACCAGAAACCGAGCGCGAGGACGATGGAGAACAGGCCGAGATACTTGAGCATCGTTTCCGAGCCGAATGTCCGGAGGAGCTGGCCATTGAGGTTGAGCGCGAGGCCGGCCAGGAACGCAATGTTGCTCAACGCAAGCCGCCGGGCAAACACGCGCCCGTGGCGTTCGCCCGCGACCTCGTGTTGCAGGCGCGCGTCGGCAGGGATCGTGATCAGCCCCGTGGCGCAGCCGGCGAAAAAGCACAGGACGCACGCCGATGCGTACGCCGTCGTGGCGCCGAGTTTCCAGGTGGCTGCGCCCCACACAGCGAGCATGAGCACGGGAAGCGCGCGCTGATGCGCGATACGCGGGATTTTGCCGGCCGTGAGCATTCCGGCGAACAGCCCGATGCCCGTCACCCCCAGCAGGACGACGAGGCCGGCAAAGGTCGCGTCCGTGCGCTGGGACAGCCAGGGCTTCAGCCACGAGCTGTCGATCTCGACCGCGGCGTGTTGGGCGAAAAAGGGGAGAAAAAGGCCGGTCACGAAGGTGAAGGCGACCGTGAGCCAGACGAGCAGGCGCACGGTGAAAAGCGTCGGCTGGGCGATCGGCGTCTCCGGTTCGTCCGCCGGATGCCCCGCCGGCGTGGGAAGCAGCTGAGTGCGTATCCGGAAAATCATCACCGTCGAGAACGCATAGCCGAGTGCGGCGGCGAGAAAACTGAACGATTCTCCGACGAGCGCGATCGCCAGGCCGGCGGTCGCTCCGGCAAGCTCGGCGGCGATTCCGGCAAACGTCATGAGCGCGTTGCCGCGAACCAGGTGATCGCGCGGCACCAGCATCGGAAGCGCGGCTTGCCGAGCTGGGATGAACAATCCGGTGAGCAGTCCGCTTGCGGCGACGAAAATCAGCAGAAACGAGAGAGGAAGGCCGGCGGCCCATGCGAGAAGAAGCAGCAGCGCGATCAATCCGCGTCCTGCTTCCGCCCAAAGGAGGATTTTCCGACGGTCGTGTGTGTCGACCTGATGTCCGATCCAGGGGGCGAGCACCACCGGTAGGATCATCCCGCAGAATACCACGCGAGCCGCATCGCGGCCGAACGAGCCCATAAACCCGCCTGTGGAGCCCAGAAAGAGATGGAGGAGGGCGAATTGGTAAAAGCGGTCGCCCGACGACGACACAATCTGCCCCAGCCAAAGCTTCGTGAAGTCTCCGTGGCGAAGCGTGGCACGCAAACCGCCGGAGCGGCTGTCAGTCGAAGGAGGAACGGCCATGGCGGCGGATTGCAGGGCAATGAAGTCTGGCCCGGCAGGGGCAAATGAAACACGCGCTGATAACATGTTCCAACGCAGGACCGAACCGGCTGCAAGCCCCCGGACAGGCTGCTTTCTCGTCTGACAACGCGACGCGGGTCTGCTCGATTCGTCCGCTGATGAAATCCATGCGATGCCTGATCACGGCCGGCCCGACTCGCGAGCACCTCGATCCGGTGCGTTTTCTCAGCAACGGATCCAGTGGAAAAATGGGCTATGCCATTGCTGACGCCGCGGCGTCGCTCGGATGGACCGTTGAACTGGTGAGCGGCCCCGTCAGTCTCCGGGCTCCGGCAGGGGTGCGTCTTCATTCGGTGGTTTCCGCACAGGAAATGTTCGAGGCGTGCGAACCACTTTTCCCGAACTGCGACGTTTTCATCGCGGTCGCCGCGGTGGCGGATTTTCGGCCGCGCGTGTCGGCGGGTCAGAAGGTCAAGAAGAGCGAGCAATCGCTCGTGCTGGAACTCGAACCCACGGTCGATATCCTGAAGACGCTCGCCGCACGCAAGCGCCCCGACCAAGTCGTGGTCGGCTTTGCGGCCGAGACACAAGACGTGGAAAACTATGCACGGCGCAAGCTGACGGAGAAGAATCTGGACTGGATCGTGGCGAACGATGTCAGCCGGCCAGAGCTGGGCATGAATGCGGACGACAATGCCGTGGCGATCCTGTCACGGTCTGGAAACCGAGTGGTTTTCGGGCCGGCGCCGAAGCCTGAGGTCGCTCGCTTTATTCTTCATACGATCGCGTTGCCGCTTCCCGTGTAAAATGCAAAGGTACCCGGAATCCGGATACGAAATCAGGGGTTTTCGGACTGCGTTTCCGGGCAAGGCAGTTGCGGCATTACGGTTGTAAACAACCGGCAGAAATCAGGGCTCGCATTTGCCGGGCTTCGGAGTAAGTCGGGCGAGATCAATCGTTTGTTCTGGAGCGGCCCGACCGCTCAAGGCGTCCAGGAGAATTGCGGCGGTGCATTTTGCACGGCGTAGTTGTAAAAAAATACCTGTCTGAACCACTTTTTGAACGCGGTGTCTGGAGTGGCCCGGCTTTTCCCGGGACCGTATGAAAACAAACACCACGCCGATACTTTTCGGCGCTGCCGCCCTGGCGGGCGGTTTCAGGGGCCCCGGCGTTGAGAGATTTCCCGTCCTTCACGCGCGGGTCGGCTTGTTGTTCGGAGTACTGCTGGTCCTGTTCGCCTTCCGTCCCTCGGTCGCGCAGGCGTCCGACAGGTGGGAAACGCTTCAAGCGATCCACCTGATAGAGAATCCCACCAACAGCACGCGGGTGGGGCGGCGCGGCGAACTCGGACCCTACCAGTTTCGGCCGAGTACTTGGAAAATGCATACCAAGAAGCCGTTTCATCTCGCTGCCGATCGCGAAGAGGCGGATCGCGTCGCGGTCCAGCACTACGAGTGGATCTGCCGGCAGCTGGAACGGCATGGGATCGAACCCACGCCCTATCGGATCGCCCTGGCCTGGAACGCGGGTGTGACGGCTTCGATCCGAGGGAGCGCTCCGGCGGCAAGCCACTCGTACGCATCGCGCGTCGAAGCGATGGCGGCGGACCTCCGGCGCCGGCAGCTGGCGCGCGAGTAGCGCGGCGGATCTGACGACAAAGGCGCGCCGAATGGCGCGCCTTTGTCGTTCTTGGGGGACGGATTCCGTCTATTCGAGGAAAGTCGATTGTTTGGGCGCCGGCGTGTTCAGCCGGCGGACGTTTTCTTCGTCCGCAGAGCTGTTCAAATGTCTGGGTGGTTTGGATACGCGCTGTGCGACCGCCGCCTCGCGGTCCGTCACGATGCGGTCGCAGATGCTCTGGACGTGCAGTCGCAGCCATTGGGACGTGCTGCTCGCTTCCGTGTAATCCGCCGGGCCGTAGTGGTCGATCCGGCCGACCTGCCGCAGGCGGTCGTTTTGGGCGAATTCGTCCGGGCGGTTCGGATTGTAGACCGCGAACGCCTTGCCGCCGCCCTTCTTTACCACGGAAAAGCTCGGGATGTCGCTCGGTCCGTCCGCGATGTAGATCATGTTTTGGAACGGTATCCGACGATCCTCCGGCGTGATGTTGGCATTCACGTCGATCGAGGGATTCTTGTTGGTCCCCTTGTTGATCTCGAAGAGGGCGCGCGTCTTCGTCGTGTTGTCGATCACCATGCCGATCTGGGCGATCTCCGCATCGGCCGTGATCTCGAGTTCCTTCTGTTTCAGGAAGCCCGGCTGGAGGGGGTTCTCGATGAATTCGCAGCCCCAGATTCCGTCGACGAAATTGGCGATGGCGCTGCCGCGGATCATCTCGGCCAAACCCGTGCTGACGATGTAGTGCTCGAGCTGAATCTCGTGCTTGAGATACGTTTCCTTTTCGGAAACCCAGAGCTTCGAGCGGTCGAAGAAACTGGGCAGGCCGGGGTAGAACCGGATGTCCTTTCCGCATTCGCGGAGGACGACGTTGTTGAGCTTGGGCATCTCGCCCGAAAGCACGTACGTAAGCAGGTGGTTGAGGTACGCGATTTCGCCGGAGAGGTGATAGCCCCGGCGCCGGTAGTGCTCCATCAACGCGTTCGTTTCAGCCCAGAAATTCGTCTCGTTCACTCCGTACCGGCGGAAGAGCGGCGACTGCATGTATTCCGGGATTAGGGTCTTGTCGAAGTCCCAAATGCACGCGATGATGTTTTGAGTGAAAAGCGTCGTGGCCATTGCTGATCAACACCTCTAGCGAGAGGCGCTAGCTGTTTCGGCCCACCCAATCCGCGTCTTGCGGCTTTCGCAATTCGCAAATCTCTGCCACGCCTGACCTTTTCCTGCCCACCTTCCTGATGGATCAATTGCCAGACATCGCTCCGTTCCAACGCCGCCTCGACGAACTCGACGCGCAGATGGCGGACCCGTCCTTCTATACCCAACCGCGCAAAGCGGCGGAGATCTCGCGCGAACAGCAGAAGCTTCAGCAGCTGGTCTCCGACTACCGTGCTTTCGAAAAAGCGGGTCGCGAGATTGAGGAAGGTCAGACCTTGGTGAAGGACCCGTCGGCGGACCCGGATCTCAAGGAACTCGCGGCGGCCGAGCTTCCCGAACTGCAGCGGAAGCGTGAGACGCTCAGGCAGACGGTGCTGCAGGCCATGATACCGCCCGAGCCAAGCGATTCTCGCGACACGGTGATGGAGATCCGCGCCGGTACCGGCGGCGAAGAAGCGAGCCTCTTTGCGGCGGAGCTCTTTCGGATGTACACCAAGTACTCGGAGGGCCGCGGCTGGAAGATCCAGCCGATGAGCTCGAGCCCGTCAGAACGCGGCGGGTTCAAGGAGGTCATTTTTCTCATCAGCGGCCAGGACGTCTACAGGCAGCTCAAGTTCGAGAGCGGCGTACACCGCGTGCAACGCGTCCCCGTTACGGAGGCCAACGGACGTATCCACACGTCCACCGTCACGGTGGCGGTTCTGCCCGAAGCGGAGGAGGTCGACGTACAGATCGATCCGCAGGACCTGGAGATCACCGTCAGCCGCGCAAGCGGGCCCGGCGGCCAGGGCGTGAACACAACCGATTCGGCCGTACAGATCCTTCACAAGCCCACCGGGCTCATCGTGCAATGCGCCGACGAGCGTTCGCAGCTGAAGAACAAGGCGAAGGCGTTGACCGTGCTGCGCTCCCGGTTGCTCAAGCTGAAGGAGGATGAGGAGAAGGCGAAATACGCCGAGCACCGTCGGAGCCAGATCGGCTCCGGAGACCGGAGCGAACGTATCCGGACGTACAATTTTCCCCAGAACCGCCTGACCGATCATCGAATCGGTCTCACCCTCTACAACCTGCCCCAGGTGATGGAAGGGCAGATCGATCAGATCGTCTCGGCGCTGCAGCGGGTGGATTTCGAGGAGAAGTTCGCCGCGTTGACGGGGCAGGAGTACGTTCCCTCCCGCGCGGGGAGTTCGGACGACGACTGAGTGCCGCGCCATGCTGACCGTCCTCGAGATCATCAAGAAGACGACCGACTTCCTCGGCTCTAAGGGCGTGGAGAATCCGCGGCTCAATTCGGAGCTGTTGGTGGGCCACGCTCTCGGCCTGAAACGGATGCAGCTCTACATTGCGTTCGAACGACCGCTCAGCGAACCCGAACTCGAGAAGATCCGTCCGCTTGTGCGCCGGCGTGCCCAGCGGGAACCGCTTCAGTACATCGTCGGCGAAGTCGAATGGGGCGGGCTGAAACTCAAAGCCGATCGCCGCGCACTGATCCCGCGTCCAGAAACTGAATACCTGATCGAGCTCGTCACGGCGTCCGGCCTCCCCGCGCCTGCACGCATCCTCGATCTTGGGACGGGCAGCGGTGCGATCGCGCTGGGCCTGGCCAAGGCCTATCCCGAATCCCGGGTCGTTGCGGTGGATCGGAGTGAGGACGCACTAGCCCTTGCCCGCGAAAACGCGGCTGCGACGGGCCTCACCGAGAGGGTGGAATTCCGGCAGTCGAACTGGTTCTCCGCGATCTCTGCCGAAGAGTCCTTCGACCTGATCGCCGCGAACCCGCCGTATCTTTCGTCGTCCGAAACGGCGGAGACTGCCCCTGAAGTTCGTTCCTTCGAACCCGTCGGAGCCCTGGTTGCCGAGGGGGAAGGCACCAGCGATCTCCGCGAAATCGTTCGTTCCTCCCCGTCGCACCTTCGCCCTGGCGGGATGCTCGCGATGGAAACGGGCATCCATCAGCACGCGGTTCTCCTAGCTGCGTGTGCCGAAGCGGGGTTTGCGAGAAGCGAATCGAAGCAAGATCTGACCAATCGCGACCGGTACATTCTCGCCTGGAAATAGAGGCCGAAAGGCGGCCCTGAGGACACACCCGAAGTCCGCTGCGGTAAACGGCTGCGAGTCTCCGGGGGCTCCGACCTTCCGGTCGTCAGTCCGCCAAGCTGATCTTGTAGTGCTGGAGGGACGACCCTTCCAGCCGCGCCAGCGTGGAGAGTGCGACGCGTAGGTTCACGCGGGCCTGGAGTTCGCTGACTCGCGCGTTGTCGAGATCGGCCTGGGATTCCTGCACGCGGCGGAACGTGCTCAAGCCCGCCTCGTAGCGCGCCTTCTCGAGTTCGAACTGCCGCTGGCTGAGCTCCGTGGCCAAACGGGAAATACGCACGCTCTCCAGGTTGGTTTGGACCGAGCGGACGGCGGCGCGGACGTCGACGAGGATCGTCTGATCCATCTGCTGAAGGCGAAGCTCTTCGCGATTCACGCTGGAAAGAGCCTGGCGGTAACGAGCGCGATCGGCACGAAGCCCGATGGGAATGCTGAGTGTCGCATCGATCTGCCAGTTGTGGCCGTTGCCGTCCCAAACCGTACGGGCCGAAGAGCTATAGGAGTCGTCGCGGGCGCTGTAGCCCACGGTGCCGCCCACATCGAGGGTCGGCAGGCGGTTACGTTTTGCGACTGAGGCGTCGATCTTCATCTGCTCGATGACGCGCTGCTGTGCGACGAAATCGGGAGAGTTGTCGCGGGCCAGCTTGTACGAATGATCGCCGTTCAGCACTGGCGACGGATCCCCTTCCAGTCGGATGGTGCCGACGGAAAGATTGAAACTGAACGGGCTGATCAGGGCGAGGAGCGTGTCTTCGCGGTCGCGCACGGTCTGCTCGGCCAGCAACACGTCGCGGCGCGAGTTGGCCACGCCGACTTCGGCCTGAAGAACGTCCAGGTCGGTCGCCACGCCCTCCTCGCGGCGGGCTCGATTCTCGTCGAGCAGCTTCTGGGCAACGTCGAGGCTGAAACGCCGGACGCCCAACTGCTCGCGGGCGAAGGCGACATTGTAGTAGGCGGTCTCGACGTTGTTGATGACGTTCAGAACCGAACTCCGAAAATCGAGATTGGCGATGGAGACGCCGAGGCGCGCCCGCTCGATGGCGGCGCGATTCACCGTGGTCCCCGCTCCCTTCAGCAGGGGCTGGCGGACGGACAACGACACGTCGCTGTCGTACGCGGGGTTCGGATACGAACGACTCGGGCTCGACTTGCTGCGGTCGATCGTGCCGCTGGCGGTGATCGTCGCGCCCGTGGTGATCGGCTGGCTGATCCCGATCTTGGTCGTGTCTCCGTCGTTGGAGGAGGCGATGCCTGTGATCGGAATGTCGTTCACCACGGTGGAGCCGCGCGTGTCCTTCGTATAATACCGGCTGGTCGTGAGCGAGAGCGTGGGATCGTACGCCGCTTTCGCGATCGTGAGGGTATCCTTTGCCGTATCGGTGCTGAGGTGCTGGATACGGAGATCGAAATTCTTGTCGAGCGCCCGGGCCACGCATTCCTCGAGCGTGATGACCGGTCCCTCGTTGGGGGCTTCGGGCGTGGGTGCCGTCGCGAGCGGGGCGGGTTGCGCTGAGGGCGTGCTGGGCGCCGCGGAGGGCTCAGCGGTCTGACCGGAGAGCGAGCTGGAAACAATCGCGGCGAGTGCCAGGGCTAGCGGAGTGCGACGGGACTGCATAGTCAGAGTACGTACGGAGAAAACACAGATGCTGGCGGAAAGTTACGGCAATTGCGCCCGCCAGGGGCGCGAGCGTGGGAGGCAGCCGGTGAACGCAAGACGTGGGCAACATCACAAGGTTACAGAACGGACATCCCGCGCCTGCAATCACGCCTCCTCTAAAAAGAAAAGGCCACCGACGCGCCAGATCATTCCGATCGGCGGTTCGGTGGCCAGATGAGTGGGATGCTTACTGTGTGGCCGGCGTCGATTTTGCCAGCTCTGAGTCGACCAGCTCGCGTACGTATTCGTTGGCCACTTGAGAGGCCGTGTATTGGGCGATCTGGTTACGCGTGGTGACGTAGGCTTCCGAAGATTCCGAGAGCTCGGGCTGCTTTTTGTCCGCCGCGTAGACGATCAGGCCTTTGTTGCCCTGAGCGCGGACCATCTCCGAGAGTTCGCCCTTGTCGAGATGCTCGAGCGTGCCGAGGGCGGTGAAATCCACGTCCTGCGGCCGCTGGCGGAGCGTGAACGCGGGATGCATCTTCGCTTCGCCCTTGATGCCGTTGGCCGAAGCCACGGCGGACACAGCCTTGTCGAAGGTCTCGCCGGCTTTCAGGTGGGCGGCGAGCTGGGCCTTCATCGTGCGGCCCAGGTCGACGAAGCGCTTCATCTTTTCGTTCTGGACGTAGTCGGCGGCGACCTTCGCGCGGACCTCGGAGATGTCCGGCTGGCGCGACGGAACGGTGGATTTCCAGAACACGACGACCGACCCCGTCTGGGTCGAGAGCGCATCCGTGAAGTAGCGGTCCTTGTTCAGGCGGAAAATCTCTTCGGAAATCTGCGGGTTGCCGGCGAGCGGGGCGGGGAGCTGCTCTTCGGAAAAGGGAGGGAGATCTTTCAACGCGAGATTCTGGCTCGAAAGGTACGAGTTCAGTTCGGCGGAACCAAACGGGATGCGTTTTTCGTAGAGACCGACTGCGAAATCCGAAGCCTCTTTGGCAGCCAAGCGTTGGGCGCGTTCGAATTTCAACGTCGCTTCGACCTGCGGCTTCACCACGGCAAAGTCGGCGGCCGGATTCGCGGCGGGAGGCGGCGTGCCCGGCTTTTCAGGCTGAGCTGCAGGCTTGGGGAAACGGGCGGGATTCGCGTCGTAGTAGGCGCGCACTTCGGCGTCGGAGACGTTCACGCGACCGACATAGGCAGTCGCAGGAAACTCGACGTAACTCGCGTTCACCTGCGGAGGAATCTGGTACCTGAACGAATTGTCCGAAAAATACTTCTGCAGATCCGCGTCTGTCGGAGTGATCGCCGGGTTGTAGCTCGCGTAATCGAAGGAAGCGACGCCGATGGTCCAGGTCGTATCGGCCATCGCGAGTTGCTTTCTCACTTCCTCGGGAAGGACGTAGCCCGGACCCGAGAGGAGTTTCTGGACGCGCTCGACGCGAATATTGTCCGCGATGACGCGGCTCACGTCGGCTTCGGTGACCGCCTTGTTCTTCTTCAGCGAATCGCGGAATTCGTTGTATTTGCGAGAATCGAATTGGCCGTTTTCCGAGGCAAAACGCGGAAGGTTGCGGATGTAGTCGCCAATCTCGTTTTGGGTCGGGGCCGGGATGCCGAGCTTGTCCGCGAGCGCGAGGCAGGCGTAGCGGGCGTAGGCGTAGGATTGAAGACGAGAGTCGTCCATCCCCATGAATCCAACCTGTACGTACACGCTCAGGTCGGCGTCGCCCCGGAGACGGCGGTAGTCTTCAGCGTTGGAGAGATTCAGCCCGAAATATGGGCGCGCCATCGCACGTCGGTCCGCGCGGCCGATGCCGGGGGAGGCACCGATCGTGAAAATGAACGAAATGATGGTGACGGCGAGCAGCACGCCGAACACCAGTCGGAAGTGCTGCTGAAACGTCTTCTGAATCCAGGAGATCATGGGGAGAGAAACCGCCGAAGCTAGGGTGGCGCAAAGGGGTGTCAATGCTGGCGGCGGGTGGGCGCGCCGGCATTCGTGCTCACTCCACAGGAGCTTTCGGGGCTAGGGGCACACGAAGGCACGCAGGCTGGTCGTCACCGCGGATCCGGCGTGTTGGTCCAGCGGCGTGCCGCCGTCCTTCAGTATCACGCAGCCGTCGATCGGCGAGACGCGCGTTATTTTTCGCCGTTGGCCGGTGCGGCCGGAGGATTGAACGAGTGCGTCTCGAACAGCCGGTCCAACGATGTTGTGAAAAGGTCCTGCTCGGTTGCCTTGGTCAGCGCCTGCCGATAATGCTCCACCAAAGGATCCAGTTTGCCGAGACCCTCGCTCGCGGGATCGTCCCCGTAGTTGTCGAAGCTGTATTTGAAATGCTGGAGCGTGATGCGATTCAGCGGGCGGGCGGGCTGGTAGAGGTAATCGGACGACGAGTCGCTCGGATCGGGCGGTACGGGAAGGACAAGTCCGAGGTCGATCAGACGGTTCAGCGCCTCGTTCAGCACTTGGCTCGGCACACGGATGAGGCTGCTCAGATCGGAAACCGGGCAGGGCGGCAGACACGCCTGGAAGCGGCGGGCGATCGTGAGCAGGACGACGAGCGTCAGGCGTTCCCGGGTGGACTCGCTCAAGTTTCCCCAGGCAGCCTGGCTGTTGCGGAAGTGGACGTTTTGGACCGCGTAGCTGATCTGCCCGCCGACCAGGACAAAAAGCCAGAAAACGTACAGGCCGAACATCAGGACCGGCAGCAACGCGAGCGAACCGAAGAAACTCCGCTGCATGTCGACGCGCCGAAAATACGAGAAGGCAAGCAGGTTGTTCATCACCAGCAGGAGTGCGACGACGACGGCGCCGGCCAGCGCGGCCCGCCAGGCGACATGCGTGTTGGGGATGAACCGGTAGAACAGGGTCAGGATGACGACCACCAGCAGGACCGAAAGCGCCGGAAGAAACAGGCTGAACGCTTGCGCGAGCTCCCGGCCGAACGGCAGGTTGTCGCGGAAATAGCTGATGAACGTGGCGGCTGACAGTGCGCCCACGGCGCCGAAGAAAAGCACGGCGCCGAGCGTCAGTATGGTCCAGTAGGATACAATGCGGACCAGCCAGGACCGGCCCCTGCGCACGCCCCAAATATCGTTGAAGGCGTGCTCCACCGAGGTGAACAGGAGCAGGACGATCAGGATGAGCGAGACGGTGCTGACCACGCCGCCCGTGCTGGAACGCGTCGCCGAGATCGCGTTGTTGATGAAGTTCACCAGCTCCGGATTCACCTGGATCTTTTTGTGCTCCGTGGAAGGGCTGGTGCTTGCGGTCCCCGAAGACGGCGCGTCCGGCGCCGGCGCGGACTGGGTTTGTTCATAGTGAACGAGCTGCGGCGCGATGAAACGGAGAAGCTGATCGAGCTTGTTCGTGATCAGCTCGGTGTTGTTGGAGCCGAGCGCAAAACCCGCCACGAGGACGGCGATGCCGATCAGCGGGGCGAGCCCGAGCAGCGTGCTGAAGCTCAATGCGGCGGCCCGGCTTGTCGCCCGGGTTTCGGAAAGCCCCGTCAGCGTGATCGAGACGACGCGCAACAGGGCGAAGGCTCGCCCTCGGAAACTGCGTTCGCGCAGGTAGGCCGACTGCCAGATCTCCTTTTGATAGAGGAGCACCAGACGCCTCCAGACCGGATTGAGACGCGAGGCCATCGGGAGCGTCCGGCCGAACGCCGGCTCAGGTCAGCAGGTAGTAGGCGAGCCCCAGCATTCCCGTCAGTCCGAGCCCGATCGAAAGAGCGAGGCCCGCGTAATTCAGGAAGACCGTGGTCAGGTACAAGCCGGCGGAGCCCGCGGCCACTGCCACCAGCGGCACGAGCTGTCCTTGGCTCCAGAAAATCAGCCCGAGAAAACCGAGCGCGAGCATCGCCCGGAATCGGATAAACGGATACACGCTCACCATGCCGAGCAGCAGCAGCAGCGTCAGGCCCAGGTCGAGCACCCCGAGATAGACGAACGGCTCCAGCACCAGCTTCTCGGTGTCCATCGACGCGATCAGGTCGATCGAGGGGAGGAGCATGGTGATCGCGCTCGCGAGCAGCATCAGGGTGCAAGCGTACCGGCCGTACTTGGCGGCGCGCTCCATGGAGATCGAACGGTCGCGCTTGTCGCGCGTGTCGGCGGTCCGGCCCTCCGCGGCGGCCAGCATCTCATTGACCGTGATCGGAGGATTGGTGTCCGGGCCCTCGTTGAGTGTCGCGATCCGGTCCTTCGGCTTGATCGTGAGACGTTTTTTCTCCGGGAAAATCGCGGCCTTCAGATCGGGGTTGCTGGAAATGGTGACCCACTGCTCGGTCGTGGCTTCGTAGTAGAGCGTCTGGGGATCGACCTTGCCCGCTTCTGCGAGCGAGGTGAGTTGCTCCTGGGTGAACGGCCCGTGCGCTTCGGTCTCCGAGGCGGTGCGGATGTAGAATTCCTGCGTGGCCATGTTGGGCGACTGTGGTTTGGGGTGGAAATCCCGGCAAGTGTTTTGTCAGGCGGCGCTGGCCGCGGGTGATGCGTCGTGGGAAAGCCAGCGTCGTCCGGTCTACCTCCCGTGCCGTGCCTTTCGCTAGGCAAGACCGGTCGCTGAGCCGCTTTTCACAGGCCGCTTACATCCGCTGGAGGGTGCGAAGCCCGAGCAGGTGCAGGCCGGTTTCGAGCACCTGGAGGGTCCGGGCACAGAGAAGCACGCGGCGGGCGCGTTCGGCGGGGTCGTCGACGATCACCTTGTCGGCGTTGTAGAAACCGCTGAAGTCGCCGGCGAGCTCGTATAGATAGGTACCGAGAAAATGGGGCCGCAGCGTGCTCGTCGCGAGCGCCAGTGCGTCGGGAAACTTCGCCAGTTTCCGCGCGAGAGCGCACTCGGTTGGCGTCGCGGGCGGGGTGGCCGTCGTTTCCCAGGAACTCGTGTCGGACGGATCGCCCAGTCCGCCGCGGCGGAAAATGCTGCGGATACGCGCGACGGCGTAGAGCAGATAGGGGGCGGTGTTGCCCTCGAGGCTGAGCATCTTGTCCCAGGAAAAGATGTAGTCGCTGGAGCGGTTTTGGGAGAGGTCCGCGTACTGCACGGAGCCGATGCCGACAACCCGCGCGATGCTGCGGCATTCTTCGTCGGAGAAACGATCGGCTTCCGGACGTTCTGCGTTTTTCGCCCGAACGACGGCGAGCGCCCGCTCTTCGGCTTCGTCGAGCAGATCCTTCAGCTTGATCGTGCCGCCGTCGCGCGTCTTGAGCGGCTTGCCGTTTTCGCCGAGCACCGCACCGAATGTGACGTGATTCAGTTTGGGCAGGCGCCGGCCGGTGGCCTTGAACCATTTCTCCACCGTCAGGAAAAGCTGCTCGAAATGGTCCCCCTGACGGAAATCGGTCACGACGACGATGCCGTCGGCCTTGAAGTGCTCGGTCCGGTAAAGGGCGGTGGCGAGATCGGTCGAGGCATAGCCGCTGGCGCCGTCGGCCTTGCGCACCATGAACGGATTCGGACGTTCGGCGTTCCTGGAAAAGCGCGGCACCTCGTCGTGAAAGACCACCAGCGCCCCCTTGCTCTCCTCGGCGATCCTGAGCTCGGTCAGCTCGCGGTACACCCGGTCGAGCTTGTCGTTGTAGAAGCTCTCTCCCAGGTAGTGGTCGAAGCGGATGCCGAGCCGGCTGTAGATCTGGTCGAACGCCCGCTGGCTGGCTTCGGTGAACTTGCGCCAGAGCGCGGCATTCTCCGGGTCGCCGGACTGGAGCTTCACCAGCTCCTGCCGTGCCTCCTCGAGGGCCGCGGAACCCTCGGGCGTGGCGTCGTTGCCGAGCCGATACAGCCGCTCCAGCTCTTCGATCGGATCGTGCTCCAGCGCCGCCGGGTTCGCCCAGCGCTTGAACCCGTAGATGAGCTTCCCAAACTGCGTTCCCCAGTCGCCGAGATGGTTGTCGCGGATGACCTTTGCGCCGCTGAAGGCGAGCAGCCGGCAAATCGCCTCGCCGATGACGGCGGAGCGCAGATGGCCGACGTGCATCTGCTTCGCCGTGTTGGGCGAACTGTAGTCGACCACCCAGGTTTGGCCGGCGTAGCCGGCGGCGGCGCCGTGCTGCAGCCCGGACTCCGAACCGTAGGTGCGCAACCACTCCAGCAGGGTGGAGGGTTGGGCGGCGAAATTGATAAAGCCGGGGCCCGCAATGGACACCGCGTACCGCTCCCGTGTGGTGGGATCGATCGCCGCCACCAGTTTCTCGGCCACGGCGCGTGGATTCTGTTTCTCGCGTTTGGCAAAGGCCAGGACGCCGTTGGCCTGGAAGTCCCCGTGCCGCGGATCGGCCGTTCGCACGTCTGGTGAAAACGCCTGTGCGTCCAAACCGGCCGCTTTCGCGGCGGCCAGGAGAGCCGCTTCAATATCCGTGGCGAGGTTAAAAGAGACCTGCATCGGATCAGTCAACGCGGGGGGCCGCCGAGCGTGCAAGAACCGATTTGTGAGTGGTGTATCGTGTTTTTGCGCACGGTCCTAGAGGTAGATTTGGCTCGACAAATGACTCTCGAATGGTTGGCTTGTAAACTTTACGGCGTGCCGGCCAGCACCCGCACTCACAGTCCTACTCATGACTAAACGCACCTTGCCTCCCCGGAGGTTTATCAAGCCGACGTTTGAATTCTTGATCGAGAAGAAGCGCGATGGCGGCGAATTCAATCAAGACGAAATTCGCTACATCATTGATAGCACGCTCGATGGAGAAATGCCGCAACACCAGCTGGCGGCTCTTGCGATGGCTATCTACTTCCAGGGGATGTCAGCCCAGGAAACGGCTGACTTGACCGAGGAAATGATGCTTTCCGGCGAGGTGATCGACCTTTCGCATATCGCCAAGCCGAAGATCGACAAGTATTCAACGGGTGGAGTCGGCGACAAGACCTCGCTCGTCCTCGTCCCTCTCGCGATGGCGAGCGGCGTGGTCGTCCCGATGATGTGCGGCGTGGAGCACGACTATGTGATCAACACGCTCGACAAGCTGAGCTCGATTCCGGGCTTCAAGGGCCACCAGAGCAACGAGCAGTTTTCCGGTCAGCTCGCCAAGATCGGCGGCGCGATCATCGCTCAGACGGAGGATCTCGCTCCGGCCGACGCCAAGCTGTATGAGCTCCGCAAGGACACGGGCACGATCCCGAGCCTGCCCCTCATCACCGGCAGCGTGCTTTCCAAGAAGCTCGCCGAAGGCTCCGAGGGCCTCGTGATCGACGTGAAGTGGGGCAACGGCTCCTTCATCAAGGATCTCGAGCAGGCCAAACAGCTGGCCCGTTCCATGACGCGCGTCGGCCGCTCGATGAAGCGCCGCTGCGTCGCCCTCGTCACCGACATGAACCAGCCGCTCGGCGACACCGTCGGCACGTCGCTCGAAATCAAGGAAGCGATCCAGCTCCTGAAGGGTGAGGGACCGGAGGACATGAAGGAACTCGTCCTCAAGCTCGGCATGGAAATCGTCCGCCTGGCGGGCGTGGCCGGCTCGACGCTTTCCGCGAAGCAGACCGTGCAGCGTCATCTGACCGACGGCTCGGCGCTGGAGAAATTCAAGGATCTGGTGAAGGCCCAGGGCGGCGACGCCTCCTTCATCGACCATCCGGAGAAGTTCCCGCAGGCGAAACACATTCGAAAGCTGCCCGCTCCGAAGCGCGGATACGTGCACACCATCAACGCGGCGATGATCGCGCGCGGCGTGCACCTCCTCGGCGCCGGTGTGGAGGGCAACGGCCACGACAAGATGGATTACTCTGTCGGCGTGTCCGAGATCAAGAAGGTCGGCACCCAGGTGAAGCAGGGCGAGCCGCTCATGATGATTCACTACAACGACGAGGCGAAACTCGAGCAGGCGCTCGAGTATTTCAAGAACGCCTACCGTCTGGCCCCGAAGCGCCCGACGCCTCCGCCGCTCGTCGTCGAGCGTGTGGCTTGAGAAAGCCGCAGACGCGATATTTCGAAGGCCGACCGGATTCCGGTCGGCCTTTTTGTTTTTGCGGCGGCGAAGGAAGGGCCCCGCTCGCGGGGCCGGCACGGTGCCTTCCGGGACGGAGCTCGCTGAGGATCTCCTGGCGCCCGTTCAGAACGTCGACGACGTAAGGCAGGGTTCAAGGTCGAGATCGTCGACCGGCTCCGGGCAGGGCTCCGGCGGCTCGCCCGTGCGCTGCAGGAACACCGCCATGGCGGAGACGTACCCGCGCCGCACCAGCTCGGGCCGGATCTCCGGCTCCGCGTTTCGGGGGTCAACCGACATGGGAGTGTTCTCGTTCATGGTGAAAGGATGGTCTCAACCGCCCCGAATGCCGCTCCGGTTTGGATGTGCGGCAGCCGGGCCTGACGAGCCTCCGCTTCCGCTCCGTCTCCGGAGTTGCCGGGCGGGTGCCCGTGCTTGCAGTGTGCTTCCATGCCCGAGGAATTGCCGCCCGAGAACGAGAAGAAAGCGCCGCCGATTGATCGCAGCGCTTGGTCAAGACCATGGGCACAGCTCAAGTACTTCACCTTCCAGCCGGCGATATTTCCGCGGTTGCTAGGACAGGTCTCGCCCGACGCCAAACCCGGCGATCTGGTCGCCGTCTACGACAAGGCCGGACAGCGTCTCGGCGCCGGACTGTTTAACCCACGTGCGAAAATTCCGCTGCGCGTTGTGGCCCACGGGGCCGATCCGTTCGACGAATCCTACTTCGATGTGGCGATCTCTCGCGCCGTGTCGCTGCGGCGCGAGCTGTTCAAGCTCGACGAATTCACCGATGCCTATCGTTTGATCAACTCCGACGGCGATGGGCTCAGCGGCCTGACGATCGACCGCTATGGCGATACGCTTTTTTGCGACCTCTACAGCCTGGGCATCGCCCAGCGGCTTCCGCGCTGGATGCCGCGGCTTCACGAGCTGGCGGGCACAAAAACCGCCCGCGTCCACGTCGATCACGACCTCGGCAGTCTCGAAGGAATCAAGCCGTCGATCTTCAACGAAACCAATGCCGCCGCGCCCCGGCTGGTGAAGATCCGCGAGCACGGGATCCGCTACGAGGTCGATTTCGCCGAAGGCCACAAGACCGGGTTTTTCTGCGACCAGCGGGAAAACCGGAAGGCGCTCGCGCGTTTCACGAAGGGAGGCCGCGTGCTCGATCTCTGCTGCTACACCGGCGGGTTTTCGCTCTGCGCGAAGGTCCTCGGCGGAGCGGAGGACGTCACCGGCGTCGATCTCGACGAGAAAGCGATCGAGCAGGCGAAACGGAACGCGAATCTCAACCAAGCTCGTATCAAGTGGGTTCATACGGACGCCTTCGCCTACGCCCGGCAGATGGCCCAGAACGGCGAGAAGTGGGACGTCGTCGTGCTCGATCCGCCGAAATTCATCTTCACGCGCGACGAGAGCGGCAATTGGGAAGGACGGCAAAAATACGAGGATCTCAACCAGCTCGCGATCGGCCTGGTGAAGACCGGCGGAATCTTCGTGACCTGCTCGTGCTCCGGCCTGCTCAGCCTCGAAGACTTCGAGCAACACGTCATCAAGGCCGCGCACCGTCTGAAGCGCCGCTTGCAGTTTTTCGACCGAAGCGGCCCCGGCCCCGATCATCCGATTTATTCCAACTGCCTCGAGAGCCGGTACCTCAAGGTCCTCTGGGCGCGGGTGATTTAGGCCGCTGCGGCGGGGGCCGCAGCGGGGAAGTTGGTAGGTGGAAGTTGGTAATTGGGTCGAACCAATCCGTTGGGTGCGGCGGTGTCTGCGGGGCATCTTGTCGTGTTGGCGACTCGGCCCGCCCGCCCCGCAGCGCCGCCCATCGAGAAACCCTCGCCCGCGAGAGCAACAGCCAACGTTCCTATTCCTCCTCGCGACGCAAATCGGAGAGAGGATTCTTTCTCTCGACAATCCTGCGTGGCGCCGGAGCATCCGGCCCGCTATGGGACAGCTCGACCAATTGTTCGCGCAGAATCGCGCCTGGGCCGAACGGATCCGGGCGCACGATCCCGAGTTCTTCCTGAAACTCTCCCGCCAGCAGTCGCCCGAGTATTTCTGGATCGGCTGCTCCGATAGCCGGGTGCCGGCCAACGAAATCGTTGGGCTGCTGCCCGGGGAAATGTTCGTCCACCGCAACATCGCCAACGTGGTTGTCCACACCGACCTGAATTGCCTTTCGGTGATGCAGTTCGCGGTGGATCTGTTGAAGGTGAAACACATCATGGTTGTCGGGCACTACGGCTGCAGCGGTGTCCGCGCCGCGCTGCGATGCGATCGCGTGGGCCTGGCGGACAACTGGCTCCGGCATGTGCAGGACGTTCACGCGAAGCACGCCAGCTGCGTGCAGTGCCTGACGAAAGAACACGAGCGCGTGAACCGGCTTTCCGAGCTAAACGTGCTCGAGCAGGTCGCGAACGTTTGCCAGACGACGATCGTGCGCGACGCTTGGGCGAGGGGGCAGGAGCTCACGGTGCACGGCTGGGTGTACGGGTTGCGCGACGGGCTCGTGCGCAACCTCGGCTTCTCGGTCGGCCGGAAGGACGACCTGGAATCGAGCTACGCCTCCGCGTTGGCCGCGATCCAGGGCGGAGAGCCGATGACGGCGCCCGTTTGATCTTCACGTTGTCCGCGAGCGAAGCTGCTCGCCGACCGGCGCCTTCAACTGCTCCGGAGGCCGAGCAGCCAGACTCGGCTCCGCGCGCCGATCAGGCGCGTTTCCGGTCGAGGTTCGGCAGGAACGCCGTGAGCAGTCCGAGGAGCGGCAGATAGCGGCAGATCGAGAAGACCTCGATGATGCCGATGCGGTCGGCGAGTTTGCCCAGACGAGCCGAGGCGATGCCCGCGATGCCGAAGGCCAATCCGAAGAAAATCCCGGCGATCAATCCCACTTTCCCGGGTACGAGCTCCTGGGCGTAGACCAGGATTGCGGAAAAGGCGGAAGCCAACACCGCGCCGATGATCACACTCAGGATTGCGGTCCAGAAAAGGTTCGCCTGAGGCAGGAGCCAAGTGAAGGGAGCCACGCCCAGGATCGAAATCCAGATCACGTATTTGCGCCCGATCCGATCCCCGACGGGTCCGCCCACGATCGTGCCGGCGGCGACGGCGAAGAGGAAAAGGAAGAGGAGAATCTGCGCGTGTTGAGCGCTGACGCCAAACCGGGCGACGAGATAAAACGTGTAGTAGTTCGTCAGGCTCGAGAGGTAGATGTATTTGGAGAAGATCAGCGCGACGAGCACGGCCATGGCCTGAATCACCGTGGAGCGCGGCAGCGGGGCCCGGCGGGCGGCGTGTTTGTGGGCGGTTTTCTGCCGCTCGTTGAGATGGTCTCGATACCAATTCCCCACACGCGTGAGGAGGATCATGCCGATGAAGGCGAGCGCGGAAAACCAGAGCACGTGCCCCTGGCCGTAAGGCATGACGATCGCCGCCGCGAGCAGCGGCCCCAGGGAGGTCCCGAAATTGCCGCCGACCTGGAAAAGCGACTGTGCGAAGCCGTGCTTACCGCCGGATGCGAGACGCGCCATGCGGGACGCCTCCGGGTGGAAGACCGACGAACCGAGGCCCACGAGCCCGGCCGCGAGCAGGATCATGGGATAGCTTCCCGCGCGGGCCAGGCAGACAAGCCCCACCAGGGTGACACCCATGCCGAGAGCCAGCGAGTAGGGCTGTGGACGCCGGTCGGTCGCAAATCCGATGATCGGCTGGAGCAGAGAGGCCGTGCATTGGAATACCGTGGTGATCATGCCCACCTGCGCGAAGGTGAGGACGAACTTGCTCTTCAGCAGCGGGTAGATCGCCGGGAGCGTCGACTGGATCATGTCGTTGAGCATGTGGGAAAAGCTCAACGCCAGCAGAACCGTCATCACGGTCTGCTCAACGGGCGGGCTGCTCTCCACCGTAGCGACATTCGATCGATCCATCCCTTCCTTTTCCGAAGAACGGCCATATCGCGCAACTCGTGAATCCTTTTCCTCCGAAGCAGTAGGTGGGTGAGGAAACCATAACAGTGGCGCGGATACGTGGGGCGGTTTCGGCCGCCGGCTTGCTCCCCCGGGCAGCGGGCCGGAATCGAGGCACGGAGTCGCGTAGGGAAAACGCGAATACCGTTGATCGCAGCCGGCGAGGATCGCGACGGAGCGTGCGCGAGCACGGGCTGGAAACCCGCAACTCCGGCGAGCATCCGGGCCAGGACGACGGGCGCGCTGGCGAGCCATGCGCGGGCGCTTTCGGCGGCCTTGTGGATCGTCTCGGCGGGGATACCCGGCCCCGTCGGCCGGCAGGGGCGTTGGAGAAAGACGCGGGCGCGGCGCGAAGGCTGTAACTTTCGCGCGTCGTGCGGGGTTCTGTGGTCAGCTGGGCGATCCCCGCCCGCTTCACCGCTCAAATTCTCACACCCATGAAAGCCCTTCGTTTTGCCGGCCTCGCTGCCGTTCTCCTTGCCGCTCCTCTGGTCTCGCGCGCTGCGGAGACGGAGCCAGCGTACCTCGATTTCGCCAACGTCACGCCGGCCGAACACGGGGAGTACGTCGATATCGACCTCGATCAGGGGCTGCTCAAGCTCGCCGCCCTGTTCGCCGACAAACAGGAAAAGGAGGCGGCCGACGTGTTGCGCGGCTTGAAACACGTCCGTGTCCACGTGCTCAGCCTGGATGACGGCAACCGCTCTTCTGCGCTCGAACGCGTGCAGAGCATCAGAAAGTCGCTCGAGACCGATGGCTGGAAACGCATCGTCACGGTGAAAGAGGAGAAGTCGGACGACGTTGCGATCTTCGCCCGGATTCGCGGTGAAGAGGCGATCGAGGGACTCGCGATCACGGTCGTCGAAGGCAACCGGCAAGCCGTGGTGGTCAACGTCGCCGGCGAGATTCGCCCCGACCAGATCTCGGCGCTCGGCGCCCGGTTCAACATCGACCCGCTCAAAAAGCTCCAGGTCGCGAAGAACTGACCCGAGCTCGAAATTCCGCTGTAACCCGTGTCCGGCTACAACGCCATGAACTCAGCCGCTTCGACCATGCCCCGCTGGCTGAAGGTCCTTCTCTGGGCCGGCGGGTTCTTTTTCCTCGGCCTCGCGACCACCGTGGTCTGGGTCTACCGGACCCTCCACCTGAGTCCCGAGGCACGGGAACTCAAGGGAGCGATGCTTGGTTCCCTCTCTCAGCCGGTCTCCTCGCAGATTCAGTTCAGCGTGGGTTCGGTCGCCCTATGCGCCGCGCGCCAGATCGTTTCCCGCATCGACGACGTGCCGCCGGAGGCGGTTGCGGCGCTCGACGGGGTCAAAGCGGCCAGCGTGGGCGTGTTCCAGCTTGGTCATCATCCGAACCTCGATCCGGACGTGTTTCGCCGATGCGACGAACGCATGCGGCGCGGCGGCTGGCACCGGTCCGTCTCGGTGAAGGACAAGGAGACCACCGTGGTCATCTACACGCCCAAAGCGGTCAGCGAGCGCGATCTGAAGGTCTGTCTCGCGGTGATCGACGGAGCGCAGCTCGTCGTCGTGTCGGGCCGGATCGACGGCCGAAAGCTCGTCCCGATCGTGGCTGAACGCGCGTCGCACGAACTCGCTCTGCGCTGACCGCCCGCACGGGCCGGGTTCCCGTCGGTCCGGCTCAGCGGGCCGACTCGGTCGAAAGATCGAAGTGCTCGTAGCGGCGGCCCAACCACCAGATCGCCGCCGCCAATTCGGCCGCGAGCACGGCTGCGCCCAGCACCGACCCGACGGCGATGCTCGCGCTGAGATTTCCCGTGAACCAGAAGAGCGGCACAAAACCGATGGCGCCGATTCCCGCGGCCGGCACCAACGCCACCAGAAGCACGACGAGATAGCCGGCGAACAGGATCAGCCGCTGGCCCATCATTTCGATTCCCTGGCCTGACGCGGCCGATGTGCCGGCCCAGGCCGGAAGAAGCAGCACCATCGCGAAATTGATGGAGAACAGAAGCCCGCCGAGAGGAGCGGCCATCAGGCACCATCCCAGCGCGCCGACGATGGCGTTTGCCGGCGTGACTTCCGCCGGGCCGACGCCGGCGCCGAGCTGGGCGGCCGCGACGGCGGAGAGGGTGATTTCCACGGCGGCGAGCATCGTCATGGGCAGCGAAAGCTGGCCGAGCACGATCTGCCATCCACGGAGCGGATACGCCTTGAACACGTCCATCGTCTCGAGCGTGCGATGCGCCGTCCTCCGGAAAAACACCGGCCCCACGATCATCGCATAGGCCGCAATCGCGACCGCGGCGGTGAGCGCGGTCCGCGCGAACGGTCGGTATTCCGGGCGGTTCGCCAGCCAGAGCGATGCCGCGGCGAGACCTGCGGTCGTGAACAGCCAGGGCAGCGGGTAATACTTCGTTCCGGCTCCGATGAGGCCTTTCCAGAGGAAGGCCGGGACGGCCGAGCCCTGCGGGAGGAGCTTGAACGGCTCGCGCCGTCGCTGCTGGCGCGTGAGGGAGATGTTCTGTCCGGAGGCGAGCGCCGCGCGCCGGGCGGAAATCTTCTCCGCAAGAGCGACGCTGGACTCCTCAAAAGCGACCGCAGAGTGGATGACCCAGACGTAGTGCAGCACCAGAATCAGCAGCGTGATCCAGAGGGCGCCGACAAACTGCGCGGCGTCGATCGCGAAAAGCGGCGCGACCGCTGCGCGGAACGGCAGGAGGAGCCAGTTCAGCGGCGGTGCGGCCAGCACGGCGTCGGCCAGCCGAAGGATATCTTCGGGGCCATTCAGGTTGGCGGCGTCCAGAGAGCCGAGCTGCCGTCCCACCCAGCGAACGGATAGCAGGACGACTCCCGCGAAGACCGCCAGAACGACGGCGGTTCGAACCGCGGGGCGCACGCCGAGCCGAGAGAGACGCTCTCGCGCGAACGAGGCGCCCAGGAGGTGGAGGTTGATCAGCGAGGTGATCAGCCACCAACCCAAGGCATGAATCCACCAGCCTCCTCCGAGCATCGCTCCTCGGCGGGAGAGCAGGGACAGGAACAGGGCCGAGACGAAGATGCCGACTTGCGAGCGGATCAGCTTGTAGTGAAGCAGCGAACGGCGCGTCAGCGGCGCGGGAAACAAAAACGCGATCTCCGCCTCCGAAAACCGGAGCGCCGCGCGGCTGCTGGGGTTGATCCAGAGCACCACCAGCACCGCGAGGAGGATGAAGGCGCCGACGGGCGCCATCTCGGCGTTGAGTTGAGCCGAGACCGGCAACCCCGGGTGCCTTCCGCCTCCTGCCGCGGCGGTGAAGGGGCGAAAAAAGAAAAAATAGAAGTACGCCAACCCCACGACGGCCGCGATGGCGTACCGCGGTTGACGGAGCCTCCGTGCGCGCTGGAGAAAACCGTTTTTGAGGGAGACCAGCTGAAGATAGAGCAGGGCGGGAATCATGGACGCGATTCGGGAATCGACGCGTTGCTCTCGGCCTTCACCGGCGCGACGGCCGTGGACTCTTCCGTGGCCTTGAAGAAGACATCCTCGAGGCTTGCGTCGGCGTGATCGGCGAACCGCCGACGCACGTCCTCCAGGGGGCCATCGGCGACCTTCCGGCCGTTCTTCAGGATGAGAACGTGCGTGCAGACTTCCTCGAGCAAGCTGAGCAGGTGCGAACTCAGGATGATCGTTGCGCCCTGCTGGGCCAGGCGCCGCATCGTGTCTTTCATCGAGCGGATTCCCGCGGGGTCCAGGCCCGTGAGCGGCTCGTCGAACAGGATCACCCGCGGCGAGTGGAGGAGTCCGCAAGCCAGGGAGAGCTTCTGTTTCATGCCCCGCGAGAGTTCGGAGGGCATCACGTCGGCCTTGCCCGAAATCGCGAGCTGCTCGAGCAGTTCGCGGCCGCGCGTCTCGTAATCGGCAACTTCATACAAACGCGCGGTGAAGACGAGGTGCTGCCAGACCGAGAGATGCTCGAAAAGACGGGGTTCGTCGGGAAAAAACGCGAGCCGGCGCTTGGCCTCGATGGGGTCCTGCGCGATGTCGATGCCGCCCAGGCGGATCGTGCCGCGGGTTGGGGGGATGATTCCGGTGAGACAGCGGAGCGTCGTGGTTTTCCCGGCGCCGTTGGGACCGACCAGACCGACGATCTCGCCCGGTTGCGCCGCGAACGAAAGATCCTCCACCGCGACGAATTTGCCGTAGCATTTGGTGAACCCGCTCACGTCAATCATGCCCCCGAGGCTGCCTAAGGGCGACTGGCTCGCAAGCTCGGAGGAGACGAGCCGGACGCCCGACGGCAGACGCCGCACCCGAAGCCGCCCCACGGATGCTCGACAGAATCAGGCGTGAAAGTCGTCCCAGTGGTGCAGGTGACCTTCCGTGCCGGTGTACAAAGGGAACTGCTGTTCGAGGTAGCGGTTGATGTCTTCGGCCGAGCTGTCCATCTCGCCCGCGATCTGGAACGCCACGGACCAGAGAGTCTGCGAGTCGCTTGTCTGCCCGGAGAGCAGCCAGGCGTCGCGGGGGCTGAGGAGCTTCCCGCTGTTGGCAAGGAAGCTGGCTCGTCGCTTTGCCTCCATCAGCACCTCGATCGGTACGCCGGCCATGGTGGGGTATGGCTGCACTGTATTCGAAAACCATTACGCGGGCGAGCAAATTGCGCGCTCTGGCCTCCGCCCCCCGAGGGCTCCTGGGCGCGTTCTACAGTGAGAGCTTGGGCTTGTTTGCCGCGTCTGACGGGCGGCATCGTATCGCACAAGCCGCAGCGGGGCGCGTCCGTGCGACGCGCGCAGCCCC
Source organism: Opitutaceae bacterium EW11 (assembly GCA_003054665.1). Lineage (GTDB taxonomy): Bacteria > Verrucomicrobiota > Verrucomicrobiia > Opitutales > Opitutaceae > EW11. The sequence goes on from QAYY01000011.1 coordinate 246,697, forward strand.
GGCTGCCCGAATCTTCTCCCATCGCCCCATGCATGCCCGATTCCGTTTCCTGGTTCTGACCGCCGCTCTCCTTGTCTCGGTGCTCGGTCGTTTCACGTTCGGGGCGGCGCCGGACGCAACACCGGAGCTACCCTTTCTCAGCCCGGTATTCGGCGATCACATGGTTCTGCAGCGGGGCAAGGCCGCGGTGCTTTGGGGATGGACGGAGAAGGGGGCGGAAGTGCGCGTATCCGTAGGCGAAAAGACGGCGAAGACGCGCGCCGGCGAGGGCGGCCGCTGGGAGGTCCGGCTCGAGCCGTTAACGGTGGGCGGCCCCTACACGCTGAAGATCGACGGGCCGAAGCACGTCACGATCGACGACGTGCTCGTGGGCGACGTCTGGCTGTGCGGCGGGCAATCGAACATGCAATTCTCGCTTGAGCGCGCGAGGGACGGCGCCGCCGAAGTGGCGGCGGCAAACCGTCCGCGCCTTCGGCTGTACACCGTCGGCACGCGTTCGGCGTATGGTCCGGTCGCTGTTCCGAAGGGCAGCTGGCAGGTGTGCAGCCCGGAGACCGCGGCCAAGTTCTCTGCGGTCGGGTACTTCTTTGGCCAGAGGATCGAAAGCGCCGCCAACGTTCCGGTGGGCCTCGTCTCCGTTTGCCTCGGCGGCACGCCGGCCGAGTGCTGGACCAGCGCCAAGGCTCTCCGCGCCCTGGGCGGTTTCGGTCCCGAATTGGACGAGATGCAGCGGCTCCATGCCGAGGGGGCGCCCGAATACGGGAGCTTTCTCATGCATTGGTTCGACCGATATGACGCCGGCGCTGCGGGAAAAACCTGGGCCGATCCCGCGCTCGACGATAGCGGCTGGAAGCCGGTCAAGATACCCGGCGGCTTTGCCGAACTCGGGGTCCCTGAAACGCCGAGCGTCTGTTGGTTCAGGCGCGACGTGGAGCTTCCCGATCCCCTGCCGGCCGGCCAGGCATTCGTGCGCCTCGGCGTAATCGAGAAAATGGATACCGCCTACGTGAACGGACAGTGGGTGGGAGCCAGCTCCTGGGTCGAGAATCCCCGCGTGTATCCCCTCCCGGCGGCTTTGCTGAAGCCCGGGAAAAACAAGATCGCGCTCCGTATCTTCCGGCTGTCCCGCCCAGGCGGTTTCCTTTCCCCCGCGTCGGATCTGCAGATCGTCCTGGGCGACAAATCGGTTGTCCCCCTGGCGGGAGATTGGAAGGGCAAGTTGAGCGTCGATGCCCGGCCGCCACACCCGCTTCCGCTGGCCTATGAGAACTATCCCGTGATGCCGGCGGTCCTGCAACAAGGCATGCTGGCTCCGCTCGCGCCGATGGGGATCAAGGGCGCGATCTGGTATCAGGGCGAAGCCAATTCGGAGCGCGCCCAGCAGTACCGATCGCTCCTTCCCACGATGATCGCCGACTGGCGCCAGCTTTTTGGACAGGGGGATTTTCCGTTCTACATCGTCAGCCTTCCGGCCTTCATGGAGCGCCGCGAGAAGCCCGGAGACGATTCCTGGGCCGAGTTGCGCGAGGCTCAGGCCTTCGCCGCGCACACCGTCTCGAACGCGGGGCTCGCCGTGACGATCGATACCGGCGACGCCAAGAACATTCATCCCATCGACAAGAAGATCGTCGGCGAACGCCTCGCACTCTGTGCCCTGGCAAAGACCTACGGACAGCCCGTCGCCTGCGAGGGGCCGCGTTACGTCTCGGCCAGACGGGAAGGCCCGGGGCTGCGTATCCAGTTCGACCACGCGACCGGACTTCACGCCCGCAACGGCGCTCCCGGGGAATTCGCTCTCGCGGGAGCGGATCGGGTCTGGCATCGGGCCAGCGCGACGATCGAGGGAACCACGGTCCTCGTATCCAGCCCGGAGGTCCAGGAACCGATCGCGGCGCGGTATGCCTGGCAGGCCAATCCGGTGGCCAACCTCTACAATGGCGACGATCTGCCCGCGGAGCCGTTCCGAACCGACGACTGGCCGGGCGTGACGAAGTGAGCCGGCCTTCGTCGAGGTGGCTCCGGCGCCTGCCTGATTCTTCGAAGGAACGGATGAGGCTGTGGTTCCTCTAGCCCCCGCCGAGGGTTTGGGTGCTGGCGGGCGAGGGGAGTTTTCGGTTTAGGCCGGCTGCGATTTTCCGCGAGATCCGTCTCAAGCGGCTCCGCGCCGCGACGAAGGGTTGCTGGTGAAGCATGTGATTTTTCCCGGCCGACGGCATCAGCGAACGGCGGAGAGCGAGCCAGGGTTTCGCGACGCCTTGCGCTGGTCGATGCCGAGCGCGGTTTTGGCGGCGCAGGAACAAGGACCGCGGACGTTCGCGAATCCGATTCTCGCCGCGCCTGCGCAGGACCCTCAAGCCACGCTGATCGGCGATCGCTACTTTTACTGCGAGTCCTCGTCCGAGGGGATTTTCCTTCGGGTCGCGGCGGACTTTCTGGAACTCGACCGGGCTCCGCGCCAGCGCGTGTGGACGCCGCCGCGTTCCGGACCGTGCAGCAGGAATGTCTGGGCCCCGGAGCTTCACGTGCTCGACGGCCGGTATTTCATCTACTTCGCGGCGGACGACGGCGCGAATGCGAACCATCGCATGTGGGTGCTCGCTTCCGAGCGCGGCCCTCTCGGGCCCTATCGGCTGCAAGGCATGCTTGAAACGGGAGGCTGGGCGATTGACGGCACGGTGCTGCCGGGGCGGGACGGGCAACGCTACTTCGTCTGGTCCGGCTGGCCGGGTCGCACCGACGGGCAGCAGAATCTCTACATTTCCCCGTTGGAGGCTCCGGCGACGCTCGGCGGCCGCCGAACGCTGCTCACATCGCCCGAGCATCGCTGGGAAACGCGCGGCATGCCCATCTGCGAGGGCCCCCAGGTGCTGCAGCGAGGTCACCGGACCTTCATCGTATATTCGGCGAGCGCCTCGTGGACGGCGGACTATTGCCTCGGCATGCTGGTGAACGACGGTGGCGATCCGCTCGATCCGAACTCGTGGCGAAAAGCGGGCCAGGTATTCGGCCGGAACCAGCACACGTGGGGCGTCGGCCATTGCGGTTTTGTCTGCACGCGGGACGGGGAAGACTGGCTCCTCTATCATGCAAAAACACGGCTACGTCCCGGTTGGGCCGACCGCGAAGTTCGCGCGCAGCGTTTCGGTTGGTCGCCGTCGGGTTTCCCGGAGTTTGGCGAGCCGGTGGCGAGCGGCCGTCCGCTCCCTCGCTGAGGCGGCTTGCGCAGGCGGCCGCCTCGCTTGCGGCACGCGGAATCTTGCTTCGCCGGTTGAGAGGCCCGCATTCGGCGACACGTTGCGCGGAATGCTTCCGCGTATGGCCGAATCCAATACTCCGACGTACCGCAATCCCGTCTGGCCTGGATATCTCGCCGATCCGTTCGTGCTTCGATCCGGCGGGGAGTACTACGCTTACGGAACCGGGTCCGACGAGGGAAACGGCCGGCAGCCCGACGGCCGCGTGTTCCCGGTCCTCCGCTCCCGAGATCTGGCGAACTGGACCTTCGTCGGAGGCGCGCTCGAACCGCTCTCCGGTTCCGGTCAAACGCGCTATTGGGCTCCGGAAGTCGCCGAACGTGACGGTGTATTCTATTTGTACTACGCCGCCGACATGCGTCTTCGCGTTGCGGTGGCGACGCATCCGGCGGGTCCGTTTCGCGATGCGGGCCGGGATCTTTTTCCGGACGAGCCGTTTTCGATCGACGCCAGCCCGTTTCGCGACCCCGCCGACGGACGCTGGTACCTCTATTTTGCGAAGGACTTCTTCGACGAGCGCGCGGGCACGGGCACGGCGGTGGTCGAGTTGGCGGACGACATGATCTCGACCTTGGGCGAGCCGCGCACTGTCGTCCGGGCTTCGAGCGACTGGCAGATTTTCGAGCGCAACCGCACCTGGTACAACCGGACCTGGGATGCGTGGCATACGGTGGAGGGGCCCTTTGTGGTCGAGCACGACGGACAGTACTTTTGTTTCTACTCGGGCGGACGCTGGGAGGGCCCGGATTACGGCGTCAGCTATGCCGTCGCGGCCCATCCGATGGGCCCGTTTCGCGACGAATGGAGTCACGAAGGACCGGCCGTCCTCCGTGGCCGCCCGGGCGAGGTGCTCGGACCCGGTCACAACTCGATCGTCCTCGGACCTGATGGTCGCGCGCTCTTTGTCGTTTACCATGCCTGGGACGCTGCGCAGACCGCGCGTCGCATGTGCATCGACCCGTTGATCTGGACCGCTCACGGGCCGCGCTGCCTTGGCCCGTCGACTGACAATCGCCCGGTGCACCTCAGCGCCGCGGAGAAAGCGTTGTTATTGCAGTAAGGCGAAGCATGGAATCACGCCGGGCACCGCACGCCTCGGGCCGGCGACTGGACGAACACGGGTTTCCGGGCAGGTTGTTCGATGCAACCGCTTCACGGATTCCATCACCTCACGGCCATCACGGCAGACGTCAGGAAGAACCACGCGTTCTATACTGCCACGCTCGGCCTCCGGTTGGTGAAAAAGTCCGTCAACCAGGACGACGTCTCGGCCTACCATCTTTTCTACTCCGACGGTCACGCTTCGCCTGGGACGGACATCACGTTCTTCGATTGGCCGTTGCCGCGGGAACGGCGCGGAACGCATTCGATCGTGAGAACCGGCTTTCGTATTGGCAGCGAAGGGTCGCTTCGCTGGTGGGTGGCGCATTTCGAGCGAGTCGGCGTGCGCACGAGCGCCCTGGCGGAGCGCGATGGCCGGCTCACGATGGACTTCGAGGATCCTGAGGGGCAGCGATTGTCGCTGGTGGTCGATGCCGCGCGGCCCAGTCGTCCCTGGGAGAAGAGCCCGATACCGGTCGCGCATCAGGTCCATGGACTCGGCCCGATCCTGATCAGCGTCCCCGAACTTGCGCCCACCGAAAACGTCTTGGTGAAGGTGCTCGGGATGAACCCGGTGCGGCGGTACACGATGCCCTCCGCTTCGTCGGCCGGCGAATCGCCGGTGCATGTCTTTGCGATGAGCGGCGAAGGTGCGGCATCGGAGTTGCACGTCGTGGTGGAGCCCGACCTGCCACCCGCAGGGCAGGGCGCGGGAGGCGTTCATCACGTTGCGTTCCGGATTCCGGATAACGCGTATGACGAATGGAACGATCGGCTGCGGTCGTTCGGGATCCCCTCGAGCGGGCCGGTCGACCGGTTCTATTTCCGAAGTCTCTATTTCCGGGAGCCCAACGGCGTTTTGTTCGAGATCGCGACCGATGGCCCCGGTTTCACGGCGGACGAGCCGCTTGAGACGCTCGGCGAGCGCCTCGCCTTGCCGCCTTTCCTGGAGCGTCGTCGCAAGGAAATCGAAGCCCGGCTCCAGCCGATCGTGTAGACGCGGAAAATGGGCTTGGCCTCGTGGCGCCGCTTGCGCTGCGATGACGGCGCCAGCGGTCGGCGCGCAGCCGCGCCGCGGCGCATCTCCAACTCCCGCACCATGCCGTCTTCCAATACCTCTCGTGTAGTCCTCGTCACCGGCGCCTCAAAGGGCCTTGGCCGCACCATCGCGGAAAAACTCGCTGCGTGCGGGCACCGCATTGTGGTGAACTATTTCTCCTCCAGCGCCGGTGCGGAGAAGACGGTGGAGGCGATCCGGCAGGCCGGAGGAAAAGCGATTGCCGTGCGGGCGGACGTCCGTGAACCGGCCCAGATCGCGGCGATGGTGGCGGAAACGAAGCGGGTTTTTGGACCGATCGAGGTCGTCGTGAACAACGCCACCGGCCCGCAGCCGATGTTGCCCTTCGAAAAGTACACCTGGGCGGACTTCCAGGACCAACTCGACTTTTTCGTGAAGGCACCGGTGCTCATCGCCCAGGCAACGCTTGCCGATATGAAGGCGGCGAAGTGGGGGCGAATCATCCACATCGGGAGCGAGGTCGTGGAACTCGGCCATACCGAGTTCAGTGCGTATGTTGCGGCCAAGGCGGCGATGATCGGCCTGACCCGTTCGTGGGCCACGGAGTTCGGCCCGTGGCAGATCACGGTCAATCTCGTCGCGCCGGGCTGGATACCGGTGGAGCGGCACGCGGATATCCCCGAGTCCTCCCGGGAAGGCTACGCTCAGGCGCTGCCGTTGCGCCGGCAGGGCGTGCCCGATGACGTCGCCGAAGCGGTGTCCTTCATGGCCAGCGACGGCGCGGGATTTGTCACCGGCCAGTGCCTCTCGGTGAACGGAGGCAATACCTACAACTGAGCGCGCTTCGCGAAGGGCGTGGCCGTCCGGCGGTGTTGTGAGTTTCCTACGATGGAAACCCAACCCTCCCGCCGAGATTTTTGTCGTCTTGCCGCCGGCGCCGCCGTGCTCGCCTCCGCCGGCGTTGCCTCCGCCGAGGCTCCGTCTGCCGTCCCCCAGCCGGCCCCGCCCAAACCGGATGACGCCCGCGTGGCGCGGCTCGAAGCTCAGCTGAAGGCGCAGCAGGACGGTTCGCTCCGCCTCCTCCAGGAGCTGTACGCGAAACACGGCGAGCCGCTGTTGGCGACGATCGCTGCGTTCACGGCTGCGGACTGGAAGGCGCGAATGGAAAAGGTGCAGATTGCCGGAGAGCGAAACCTGCAGGCGTTGAAGTCCGCGCTGTGGGACAAACTGCCGCCGTCGTTCGAATGGCAGTTGGTCGAACAGACCGAGCACGTGCTCCAGTTCAAAGTCACCGCCTGCCCGCTGGCCGCGGAAAACAAGAAGCGCGGTTGCCCGCCGGAACTCGGCTATGCGCTGAATTGTGCTTCAGACCTCGGCATCGCCGCGGGCATCAACCCCAGAATCAGATTCTCGCGCACCAAGACGCTGATGCAGGACGGCTGCTGCTGCGATCATCGCTATGAAATGCCGGAGACCTGAACGACGGACCGGCGGCTCACCCCGGAGCGGCCTCCGGTGAGACTTTCGGGGAATTTCCGGCGTCTCTGGGTGCCGCGACGGGGAACGGCCGGACGCCCGGGAGCGTCTTCCCATGCATGAGGCGCTTGATCGTATTCGCCGTCTTGATGGCGGCCTTCTGCCCCTTCGCTCCTGCGCAGCAGACGAGCACGTACAGCCTGGCCCGCGAAGCGTACCAAGATCGGTTGAGTCAGGATCTCCGGCAGCTTCGCCAGGAAATCGACATGTCGGCTCGCGCCGCGCCACAGGCTGCTCAGCCGCGGTTTGCACCGGCTTACGATGCGCTGAATACGGCCGAGCAGGCGTTCGCCGCCATGAAAACCGCATCCAATCTCGAGTTCGCTCATGCCCGGTCCGCGGCCGAAAGTGCGATCGCCAAGGCCCGCCGCGAATGGTCGGTTTTCAGGCTCAACCAGCCGGAGCGAAATCCGCGGCCGGAAGAATCGCAGACGGAAAAATAACCGCCGATCGGCCGATCTGACGCGCAGCTTTCGACGGCGCGTTTTTTTGTCGCGCGGCTGGGCGGCCTTCCAAGAGTCGGGGAATCGCGACGGATTCGGTCGCGTTATTCCCCATGACCCACCCATCTGCGGCCACCAGGAAGATTCGTTGGGGCGTGCTCGGTTTCGCCCGCATTGCGCGTGAACATGTCATGCCCGCCATCCAGCGGGCGGATAATGCGGTCCTTTCCGCCGTGGCCACGCGCGACGGCAGCAAACTCTCCGAAGTGCGGGCTCGTTTTCCGGGGGTCAGAGTCGTGATCGGCTACGACGATCTGCTCCAGGATCCGGAGATCGACGCCGTCTACGTGCCGCTCCCGAATTCGCTGCACCGCGACTGGACGATTCGAGCGGCGAGCCAGGGCAAACATGTCCTTTGCGAAAAACCGATCGCGTCCACAGCCGACGAAGCGGCGGACATGGTGGCCGCCTGCCGGAAACAGGGCGTGAAGCTGATGGAGGCGTTCATGTATCGCTACACACATCGCACCCGGCTCGTGCTCGAGGTCCTCAAGAGCGGCGCTCTCGGCGAGATCAAGTTCGTCCAATCGAGTTTCCGATTTCTCCTCTCCCGTCCGGAATCCATCAAGCTGAGGCCCGAGTTGGGCGGCGGTTCGCTGTACGACGTCGGCTGCTATCCGATCAATTTCATCGGCATGGTTGCGGATGTGGCGGCGGGCGCGCAGCCGGGGGGCGCGAAACCGGATTCGTTTTCGGCCGAATGCCTTCGTCAGGGAGGAGTGGATACGATCTTCTCCGCCGTCCTCCGCTTTCCGAGCGGGATGCTGGCTTCGGCGAATTGCGGCTTCAACGCCCACCAGCGCGTCTTTTCGGAGATCGTGGGCACGAAGGGCGTGCTCGAGATCCCGGATACGTTTCATAACGAGCCAGGCGTGCTCACGCTCACGACGGGCACGGCGCGGAAGGAGATTCCGGTGCCGGAGAGCGATCGATATGCGGCGGAGATCCAGGACTTCTCCGCGGCGATTCTGGAGAACCGGGACCCGAAGTTCCCACTGGCGGAGACGTTGAGGAACGCCGAAGTGATCGATCGCCTGCTTGCGGCTGCGGGCTGAGCGCGCCGATCAATCGGTCCTTGCTCCCTGCACGGGCGTGAAGGCGGTGTGCCGGGCCTCGACCGCCTGCATCAGTTCGTTGGCGCGGGCTTGAACGAAGTCGCGGTCGCGCTCGTCGATCTGCCGGGGCTTGGTATCGACCACCGTGATGGCTCCGACCACGCGCCCGGCAGCCGTTCGCAGGGGCACACCGCCGAAAAACCGGATGCCGCGCTGGGCGAGGCTGGTGTCGCTCGAGAAACGTTTGTCCTGCGTGACGTCTTCCACGAACACGATCTGGTCCGCGGGAAGTCGCGATTCGCCGTTGGCGGGGACCGGCGCGGAGGCGAGTTCCGGGGCCACGCCGCTACGCGTTCTCCAGAACTCCGGATCCGTCGCGGTTATTCTCACGAGAGAGACGGGGATCCCGAAGTGCTGGGCGATGTCGCGGGACACCGTGCCGAAAAGTGCATCCGGTTCACGGTCCGCCAATCCGAGCGGCGCCGGAACGTCTTCCTCATTTGGAGACGAGGATTCGGGAGTGCGGGGATGCGGAGTGTCGGCCGACGGCGTGGCGCCGACGTCGGAAGCCGTCGTGAGACATTCGGAGATGTGATGCACGGCGTCGGGGAGGCTCGTGACGATGGCGTCCGGACGCGGACCGCGGAGGCGCGATTCCAGGTCGCTGAAGTTCGCCTCGTAGTGCCACACGCCCACGATCAGACGCGATTCGGGGCAGCTTTCGCGGATTCGCCGGCACAATTGACGGGCGCCGACCAACGCCGCGGGAGGAAGCGCAGAGACGACGACGATCGGGATGTGTTCGTTCTGAATCTGGTCGATCGCGTTTTCGAGATGGTCCGAAACCGGAGCTACGACGGCGCCGATCCCGAGCGTCTTCAGGAGATGCCGGAGGACGAGTGCGACGACTTCGTCCGCGTCGTCGCGGGCCGGAACGATCATCGCCAGCGGCGAACTCGAGGTGAGATTCGGGTTCGGGTTTCGTGGCGATACAGGGGCCTCCGCATTGGCGTCGTCGGTCTTTTCCGGTCGTCGCTCGAGTTCGGCGATCAGCTCCCGACTCGAATCAAAGATGAAACGCTGCCGAACTTCCGCGAGCGTGCCCCCGTGCCGGTCCTGCTCCGACATGAATAGCGCGGGGACGAAGATGTCGCGGTAGAAGCCGTCGAGTCCGCGTTCGTCGACCCATTTTTCCGCGAGCGCGATCATTTCGTCCGAGTCCATCGACAGCATGCGTTGGTAAAACCGCGCCGATGGCTCGAGAACCGGTTCGCTTCCGAGCAGCACGCTCAGGAACTGGAGCCCGGGCATGTATTTTCCGAGGACCATGATGCAGACCGTCAGCGGCGTGGAGAGGAACAATCCCGGCGTGCCCCAGAGCCAGGTCCAGAAAACTGCCGCCACCATCAGGGCGAGGTTGGAGATCCCCGTGCTCGAGCCATAGAGCCACGGCTCGACGATGTTGTTGCTGACCACTTCCATCACGAGGAACAACCCCACCGTGTAGAGCAGCATCGTCCAGCCGGGATCGACGGCGATCGCGAGCGCGACGGGAAACGATGCTGCCACCCAGGGGCCGAGGAATGGGATGAAGCGCAGCAGCGTCGCGAGCAGACCCCAGAGCAGGGCGTTGGGCACGCCGATGAAGTACAACCCGATCCCGATCGGCATGCCGTACGTGGCGTTCACCACCAGCTGCATGAGAAGATACCGGCTGACGCGGCGGGCAGCGTCGTCGAGCGCCTGGGTGGCCAGATTCAGCCGGCCGGCGGACACGACTTTGATGAACCGGTCGCGCATGTCCTCACGCTGGAAGAGCAGCGCAATCACGAACACGATCACGATCGCGCCGGTGCCGAGCGTGGCGACAAACGGCGACATGTATTGAAGGAGCCAGTCGACCGGCCCGTGTTCGGGTGCCTTGACCTCCACCGGCACGGGATGCGGAGGGTTTCCGTCCTTGGATTTTGCAGGAGGGGCAGAGGGAGTCGGGGCGGGCGCCTGCATGTCGTGCTGAAGCGATTTCAGCATGTCGGTCGCGCGGGAGAGCGCGTCGGGCCCATGCGGCGTCTTGAGGGCGCTGATCTTGGTCCGGATGTTGCCCTCGTAGTCCGGCAGCTTCTGCAGCAGACTCACGCCCTGGCTGACGACCACCCATCCGACCGTCCCGATCACGCCGAACGCGATGACGACGGTTAGGATCACGGCCGCCACGCGCGGAAAGCCCCAGCGAGTCAGCCGGACGACGCCGGGTGAAAGCAGGAACGCCAGCAGCACGGTGAGCGCGAGCGGAACCAGCACCTCCGCTGCGAGCTTGAGGACGGTCACGACGAGCACGAAGCCGGCGAGCGTGAGAAAGCCGTTCAGCCGCGAGTTGGTTGCCGCTGCCGCTTTCATGCGTCGTCCCTCCCTCTCACCTCAAGTCGGCATGGGCCTGGGGACGAGACCGGCGCGGGTGGCGGGGCGGAGAAAACGCCGGCGTAAGCTGAATACGACGCTGGACCTGCGGCTGGCATGGCGCCCCCGAGACCGGGCGGGCGCGGCACGGTTCCTGTGGGGCGGCCGTCCACCAAGCTTCGCTCGTCGACGCGGCAGTTTCCCCGCCCGGTTGCGGGCTCGCTGCGGAAAAGCCGGTGTATTCAGAATCCGGAGCGTCGCGCCACGCCGCCGCTGCGCGTCACTCCTGCTGCAAATCGCGAAGTGCGTTTTCCACCGCGGTTGCGCCGTGAAGGGCGTTGGAGGGCAGCGGATGGGCTCGGCTGAACGCGTGCATCGAGTCGGCGGATTCGACGCTCACCGGCGACTCGTCGATCGCGCCGCTCGTGTCTTTCACCGCGCTTGCGTCCAGGCCGAAGCGCTCGGCCACGAAACGGTATACCGCCTCCCGTTTCGAGCGGCCATAGTCGTGGCCTTCCTCGGGAAAGTGCGCGTTGGCGACGTTGCCCACGGCGCCATAGAGTCGGTAGATGTGCTGGAGAAACGGATACTCCACGACGGGGACGCTGGAGGTCCAATCCTTGCCGTCGGACACCACGAGCATGGAGCGCGGGGCGGCGAGGGCGGCAATCAGGGCGTTGTTCGCGAAATGGTCCGCGCTTCGGTGAATGGGAAGTCCGCTCTCGCAGGGGCAGCCTCCGAAGAAGTGCGCGGACACCATCACGACCGGCGCGCTCAACGTCACCCGGTCGTCCAGCGCGGCGAGGAGAAAATCCTGAGTGCCTCCGCCGGATTCTCCGGTGACTCCGACGCGTTTCGGATCGGCGCCGGGCAGAGAGAGGAGGAAGTCGATGCTGCGGATGGAGTCCCACGTCTGGATCGTGAGAGAAAAAGGTTGGCGGTGTGCATCCTGACCGACCTGGAGGATCGAGTCGCCGTAGCCGAACATGTCGATCACCAGCGTGACGACGCCGAGGCGCGCGAGGGAGGCGCAGAGACGCTGCTTGTCCGGGTGAAAGCGGCCATGCGTGTCGTAGTCCGCAGGTTTCTCGACCCGTGGAGTGTGGCCATGCGTCACGAGCATGACGGGGAACGTCGCCGACGTGTGCGAGGGACGGTAAAGGTTTCCTGCGAGAAAATAGCCCGGCACCGTTTCCAGGGTGACGTTTTCCACCGTGTATCCGTCGTAAATGCGTCGACTGAGAACCGTGGGGTTGAGCGGCGTACGCTGGGGCCACGGAGCGAGCCGGGCACCCTGCTGAATGCGCAGGCGAACATGATCGGCGTAGGCGTTCCAGGTCGCGGCATCGGCGAAGTGTTTTTTCGCCTGCTCGAGCACCTCTCTCCCTTGTTCCGGCGTAAGGTAGTCTCTTTGGCAGAGCACAGGCCCGCTGGCAGGCGCAGCTGGCAGACCGCTGGGCATCCAGCTTGTGGGAGCGGGCGAGGCGGCGGACGCGCTGGCCGCCAGGCTGAGCGCAAGCAGGGGAGGGCGGGACAGCTTCAGGACGCGGGCGATCACGGTCTCACCTGAATCCTGCTGAGCGGAGGGGGCAAGCCGCGATCTCCGTGTGTCAGATAAACCGATACGTGCGCCTGGTTTTCTTGTAAGGTATTGGAATATAGGGCCAAAGGATCATTCCCCGGCAGGGTTGCAGTCGGGCCAGCTCAGGGGCACATTGTGGGCGAGGAGGCTGTCAGACTCCTGGTACCCCGATCCTCATGAAAACACTGCTTTCCGCCCTGCTAGCCCTTTGTGTTGCGGGCATCGCGCTCGCTCAGCCTACCGGGGAGATCGGCACGCCGAAACGCACGCCGGAAGAACTGGAGAAGCTGCTCGCCCCGATTGCTCTTTATCCCGATTCGCTGGTCGCGCTCATCTTGCCGGCGTCGACCGTATCCGCCGACGTCGTCCTCGCGGCTCGTTATCTGGCGGATGGCGGCGATCCGAAGGAAATCGATGTCCAGGCTTGGGACTCGAGCGTTCGCAGCCTCGCCCGCTATCCCGGTTTGGTGAAATGGATGGACGAGAATCTGGCGTGGACGCGCGAACTCGGCGAAGCCTTCGTCGCGCAGCCCGCGGACGTAATGACGAGCATCCAGAAGATCCGCGCGGATGCTCAGGCGAAAGGACTGCTCGCCGACACGGCGCAACAGAAGGTGGTCGTTCGCGAAAGCGAGATCTGCATCCTGCCCGCGAATCCGGAGGTGATTTACGTTCCTTACTACGATCCGGAAATCCTCTTCCTCAACCGGCCGCGGTCTGACGTCTGGCTGACGTTCTCGGTCGGATTCCCGATCGGCAGCTGGCTCTATTACGATTGCGATTGGGGACACCGCACGGTCTGGATCTACCGGCGGCCGCCCGGCTGGGTCTATCACCCGGGCTGGCGGTGGCACGAACCGCATCGTCCCATCAACTCGTACTGCGACGCTTGGCGTCCAAACCCTCGTTATTGGCACGACCATCGTGTTCGCCCGCTGCCCCCGCCTGAGCACCGCCGCATGCCGCATGTCGGTCCCGCGCGCGGCGTGGTGGAGGTGCCGCCGTCGCAATGGCGTGAACGCGATCGCAACCGTGGCCATGATCGCGACGGAGGACCGTGGCAGGACGGCAATCCCGGCCGGGGCGACAACCGCCGCGATGGCGATCGTCGGCATGGGCCGGGCGACCGGAATCGCGTGCAGCCTCCGATCGCGCCGCAGCCCGCGGTAAGCCCGCAGCCCACCGTGACGCCGGGAAATCCTGTCACGTCGCTGCCGAACCGTGAGCCGGACACTCGTTCCGCGGCCCGCTGGCGCGAGATTCGCGAACGCCGTACGCCGCCCTCGATCGCGGAGCAGCCCAGGCAGCCGCATTCGCCCGTCCATTCCGCCCCTCCGCCCGTCATCAATCCTCCGGCCCCGCGGACGGAACGCGTGGGCTCTGTGACGCCTCGTGACTTCAGCCGTCCTCCGGCCCGGGTCGAAGTGCCCTCAGCGCCTCGTTTCCAGCACCCGCAGCCGGTGTCGCCGCCGCCCGTGCATCACTCCGCACCGGCACCGTCGAGTTCTTCAAGGAGCAACAACGACCAGAATTCCAACCAGGGCGCCAGCAGTTCGACGTTGCGCACTCTGAGAGCCCGCTGAGCGAACGATCTGCCGACAAAATGGGCCGGTTCCCGGGGAGGGGACCGGCCCATTGCTTTACCGGCAGGCAGAGGTCACCGCTTGGCCAATACGTCTTTCTCGTAGCGGCGGACCTCGGCGAGCCAGGCGGCTCCGACCGGAGCGTTCTGGCGGCGACAGTGCTCGTCCCACACCGCGCTGAGCGGAAGCGTCTTGGCCTCTTCGAGCAGAGCCAGACGAGCGGTGTGATCGCCGGCTTTCTCCGCGGTCAAAAGCTGGGCGCGCGGTTCCAGCAGCGCGGAAAGCAGGCACTTGAGGGCGTTGCGCGTGCCGATGGTCCAGGCCGCGATGCGGTTGATGGAGGCGTCGAAGAAATCGAGGCCGATGTGCGTGCGGCTGACGAAGCCGCCTCGTATCACTTCCTCCATGATGCCGCGCGTCGGATCGTCGAAGAGCACAACGTGATCGCTGTCCCAACGCACGCCGCGGCTGACGTGGAGGAGCAGTTCGGGCACGAACTGGAGCACGGAGGAGATCTTGTCGTGTAGCTGCTCCGTGGGATGGAAGTGTCCGGCGTCGAGGCAGTAGAGCTTCTGGTTCTTCACCGCGTAGGCCAGGTAGAACTCGTGCGAACCGACGACGTAGCTTTCGGAACCGATGCCGAACAGTTTGCTCTCCACGGCGTCGAGATTGTGCTTCGGGTCGATCTTCTCGGCAAAGATGGCGTCGAGGGAGGCTTCCAGGCGTTTGCGCGGCGAAACGCGGTCCACGGGGATGTCCTTGTAGCCGTCGGGTATCCAGACGTTGGTGACGCAGGTCGTGCCCAGCTGGCGGCCGATCGCGGCGCCGATGCGGCGGCAGGCGATGCCGTGCTCGATCCAGAAACGGCGGACGCCCTCGTCGGGACTCGAGAGGGTGAAGCCGTTGTCGGCCAGAGGATGGGCGAAATAGGTCGGGTTGAAGTCCATGCCGAGGCCGCGGGCCTTGGCCCAGTCGATCCAGCTCTGGAAATGCTCCACCGTGTAGGCGTTGCGCTCGACCTTCTTGCCGCCGAGGTCGGCGTAGCAGGCGTGGAGGTTGAGGCGATGTTTGCCTGGGATGAGCTTCAGCGCCTGGTCGAGGTCGCCGCGGAGTTCGTCAATCGTGCGGGCCTTGCCGGGATAGTTGCCGGTGGCCTGGATGCCGCCGCCGGACAGGGTGGCGTTGGGTTTTTCGAAACCGCCGACGTCGTCACCCTGCCAGCAGTGGAGCGAAATCGGGATGCGCGAGAGCGAAGCGAGCGCCGCTTCGGTGTCCACGCCGAGCGCGGCGTACTGTTCCTTGGCCAGGGTATAGGAATTCATGAGGCCGAAGATAGACGAAGGCCGGGGCCGTGGAAATGCACTCGACGGTCCGCCGGCATGCACTTTTTGATCAGCCCATGAAAGCCTCCCGTTCGGGCCGTGCGCCGTTCCGCTACCTACCGGAAGAACCGGAGGATCAGGTGTGGGGGATCTTTTTGCGCGACAGCGGCACAGTGGAGATACCGGCCGGTTCCGTCTATCCGCCGCCCGGACACCCAGCCGGCTACAGCTTTCGTTGGGAAGAGGGGCGCGTCCTGAACGAGTTCCAGATTCTCCTGGTGCGAAAGGGCCGCGGCGTGCTGGAAACGCGGACTGCCGGTCGGCGCCAGGTCAGGGCGGGGCAGGCGTTTGTGATTTTCCCAGGAGAATGGCACCGCTATCGGCCCGCCGTGGCAACGGGCTGGACGGAGAGCTGGATCGGTTTTTCGGGAGACTACGCCGCCCATCTCATGCGCCACTATTTTCGGCCCGGGGAGCCAGTGATCCGGGCGAGCGACTTCGACGGCCTTTCGCGGCGGTTCGACGCCCTCGCCGAGGTGGCCGCGGAGCGGCCAGGGCATCGGCGATCCCTGCGACTGCGACTCGCCGTGCTCGAGTTGATTGCAGGTTTGCACGAGAGGCGTCCGAGCCTTCCGGAAAAGGGCGGCGCACCCCAGCTGGAGAACGCGCGGCTGCAAATCCTCACGCAGGCGCATGAACGCATCGACTGGCCGGCGCTCGCCCGGCGTTGCGGGCTGGGTTACGCGAGTTTCCGCCGCCGGTTCAAGTCGATGACGGGTCGATCGCCGCTCGACTATCAGATCCAAGTGCGGCTCAACCGGGCTGCCGAACTGCTCAGGCACAGCTCAAAGACCGCTCGCGAGATTGCCGACCAACTCGGCTATGCGCACGTCCACTTCTTCTCCCGGCAGTTCAAAAAACGTTTCGGGCAATCGCCGCAGCGGTACCGCGAAGCGAGATGATTCAGCTGTGCCTTGCGCACGGAATCGGAGGTTGGGGCTCTGGCGGAAGATCCGCGCACCATCCGTCAGCGAGACGGCAATCTGTTGCCGCGACGTACGCGCTTTCGCGGCGCAACGAAAAAGGCGGGCCCGCGGGGGCCCGCCTTGCGGACTAGATGGATGGATCGACCCGGCGACTCAGCGCAGCGACACGGTGACGGGGGAGCCCTGGTATTTCACCGTCTTGTCGGGCTTCAGCTCGAAGCTGAACGGCACGGGGTGGGCGCGGTCGACGAGGACGACCTGGAAGGTGCGTTCCTTCAGCATGCCCGGAAATTCGCCGTCGCGCTTGCCGATCGTGAGGACGCCCTTGGCGTCGTCCCAGCTCAGTGGAATCTGCGACCGCGCGCCTTTTTCGTAGCCGTATGTGAGGCCGTCGTCCTCATAGATCGTGAAACGGCCGTCGGCGCCCGCGTAGACCATCAGCGTGATGGGCTCGGCGGGTTTTTCGCCGGTGTACTGCAGCTCGGGGCCCATCGGAACGATGGAGCCGGCGCGGACGTGCAGCGGGATGGCGTCGTAAGGTGCGGCGGCGGTGATCGTTTGCTGGCCGGCAATCTGCTGGCCGCTCCAGAAATCGTACCACTCGCCCGCCGGGAGGTAGACCGACCGTTCGCGGGCGCGGTAGGTGGTCACCGGGCTGACGAGAAACGCCGGACCGAAGAGAAACTGGTCAACGATCTCACGGGCAATCCCATCGCTGCGGAAATCCATCACCAGCGGACGCATGATCGTGCTGCCGTGGAACGTGACCGAGCCAGCGAGAGAGTAGATGTAGGGCATCAGTCGATACCGGAGGCGATCGGCCTTGAGCATGGCCTGGTAGGCCGGGCTCGTTTCTCCGCCGAACTCCCACATCTCGCGATTGGGAAACTCGCCGTGCACGCGAAGGATCGGGGCGAAGGCGCCGAACTGGAACCAGCGCGTATTCATCTCGCGCCATTCTTCGGCGTTCTCCTCGGTCATGCCCTTCGGATCCGAAAAACGCGCGGGCACGGAGAAACCGCCGATATCCATCGTCCAATACGGAATGCCGGAGATCGAGAAGCCCAGGCCGGCCGCGATCTGTTTCCGCATGGCGGTCCAGGTCGAGGTGATGTCGCCCGACCAAGTCGCGGCGGCGTAGCGCTGCTGCCCGGCGAATCCGGACCGGGTCAGGATGTACACGCGCTGGTCCGGGGCGCTGCCGCGCTGGCCCTCATAGACGGCCTGGCTTTGCGCCAAGGCGTAGGCATTGAGCAAATACAATCCTCGGTTTCCTGCCGCGGGCTGGATATGCACCCGCTGCTGGTCGAGGTCGGGGGTTGGGAGCAGGTCGGGTTCGGTCGCGTCCAGCCACCAGGCGTCGACTCCCCGTTTGAACAGCGCGGTGTCCACCTGCGACCAGTAGAGTCGGCGGGCCTCCGGCCGGAAGGCGTCGTAAAACGTGAAGGGGAAACCGAGCCAGTCTTTGATCCCGTCGCGCAGGTTGGGTTGATAGAGAAAACCGGCCTTGTTCAGCTCATCGAAGTTCTTCGTTCCGGTGTAGAACTTGCCCCAGACGGAGATCATCAGGCGGGTGTGGAGATTGTCGTGGAGGTCCTTCAGCCAGCCGTCGGGATCGGGAAAGCGGCTCTTCTCGAACTCGTGCGAACCCCAGCCGTCGCGCGGCCAGTAGAACCAATCCTGCACGACGACATCGAACGGGATTTCCCTTTGCCGGAATCCCTTTACGACGTCGGTCAGCTGCTGGGACGTTTCGTAGCGCTGGCGCGACTGCCAGAGCCCATACGCCCAGCGCGGCATGAGCGTGGCAGCGCCGGTGAGTTCACGG
The DNA here is from genome assembly GCA_003054665.1 of Opitutaceae bacterium EW11. Taxonomy (GTDB): domain Bacteria; phylum Verrucomicrobiota; class Verrucomicrobiia; order Opitutales; family Opitutaceae; genus EW11. The sequence continues at coordinate 264,862 of QAYY01000011.1, forward strand.
TAGCCGGCAACGACCTGATCGAGTTCGGGGCCGTAGACGAAGCTGTAGTCGAGCCCGTCGGCCGCTTCGGACCAGAGCGAGATCGAGTCATCGTGCGAAGGCGTTTTCCAGAAGAGCCGGAAAACGTGCGCCTTCTGGTCCTTCGTCCACTCGACGCGGATGCGATGGCGGCGGCCGCCGTCGAGCTGGACCTGGGCGAACTCGTCCCCCGGCAGCCAGTCCTGGCGCCAGTGATTCATCACCTGACGGTCGTCGATCCAGAGGCGGACCCCGCCGTCGCTGTAGGTTTGAAAGGTGTAGTTCCCCGTCTCGGGCGCCTCGACAAAACCCTCCCACCGCACGCTGACGTCGCCATTCGGCAGCGCGGGATGCAGCGGCTCGTTCGTGGCGGCGTCGCCCTTCGGAGTGATGAACGCGATCTGGCCGTCGACCCGCGTCGCGACGGGGCGCGAAAAAGCGGCGTCGGCGAAATAGGTGCCGGTCAAGCCGCCGGCCTTGCCGGTGGCGTCCGCCAGAACTGAAGCCGGAAGAAGCTCCGGCTGGCGGAGGTCGCCGAAGCGCGTGTGGCTCGTATTGTCCCACAGGATACCGAAGCCGCGGCTGGAGACGAGGAACGGCACGAACACCTCAGTGTTGCGCTGCCAGTAGTCCATGTCGCGGCCCTTCAGGTTGAGCAGGCCCGTCTGGTTTTGCCCCAAGCCGTACAGTCCCTCGCTGGCTGCCGGGTCCCATTGCTGCCGGACCTGCAGCACACGCTGGCCGAGAACCTCGGCGCTGGAAAGGCTGCGGCCGTGCTGGCGCTCCGCGAGCACGACGTTTCCGGCGGCGTCGCAGAACTGGATGCGGCCGGTCTCGCGGTTGATTCGCACCTGGATCTGGTCGGTCTGGATGACGGCGTTTTCCGCATCGCCGGTGAGTTTCCACGCGGGCGCCGGCCCGCGGTGCGGGACGACGATCATGCTCTCCCGCTGGAAGAAGCTGCGGTCCGGCGCGGCGGCGACGCGGACGATGCCGGGAGTGCGAACCTGGATTTTCAGGACGTAGTCCGGAAAAGTCAGGATCACGCCGTCGGACGTTTTTTCCGGAGCAGTGGACGGCTCGGCGCGGCTGGCGAAAACGCCGGCGGCGCAAAACAACGACAGGAGTATGCGAGACATAAAGGGGAAGGAGGGGAGGAAAACGGCTGGGCTGGAGCCGCCGAAACTCGCGCGGATTTAGCAATAAATCTAGCCCCTTTTCCGAGGTCGGAAGGATTTGGCGGGGCGATCGCTTCGGCAGGGAAGACCTCGCGGCGCCGGATCGGGCCAATTCTGTGCAATCAGCATATGTTATGTGGAATATTCGCGGCGCTACTCTAACGACAGAGCAACAGGCTCTAACGTCAGAGCGTTCCCGTCCGTTGCGACGGACGCCGACAGAAAACACCAGTGCTCCGTCAATTGGTGCGGCGGTGCGGTTCAAAACCGCGCTGTAGTGCCAAAGCAACGACAATCCCTGCAATACCCTTCGCGCGGTTGGGCATCTTCCCGGTCCAGCCGCGCGCGTTGGTTGAGTCCCGTGAGCTGGACTCGGCCATGTGCTACCCAAGCCCACAAACCACATCAGAATGACTAGCCCTAGACCAAGCCCTGTATTGCGACGATGCGCCGCGCCCATAGCCGTGGCCGCCTCGTCCCTGCTGGCAAACTACCTGCCAGCTCAAACGGCCCCGGATGAAAAACCGGCGGCCGACAGTGAGGTTGTCCGTATGTCCGAATTCACCGTCTCGACGGATCGCGACTACGGCTACCGTGCCTCGAACTCGATCGCCGGCACTCGCACCAACACCCCGATCAAGGACGTCCCGATGAACATTCAGGTGTTCACGAAGGACCTGGCTGACGACCTCCTGATCAAGAACCAAGTCGACTTCGAAGCGTACAACGCCTCGCTCGTGAACGGCGGCGCCGACCGGTTCTCCGACAACGTCATCCAGCAGTCGTACCAGAACTTCCTGTTCCGCGGTTTCCGCCAGAACTGGGGTCTGCGCGACGGCGTCCGAGAATACGATCCGATCGACACGCAGGGACTCGCCCGCGTCGAGGTGGTGAAAGGTCCGGCGGCGCCTCTCTACGGCTTGGCCTACCCTGGCGGTGTGATGAACAACATCTCCAAGGCGGCCGAGTTTGGCCGGAATTTCGGCCAGGTGCGCGTGACCGGAGGCACCCAGAGCGACTACCGCGCGACGATCGACATGAACGTGCAGGGTAATCTCGGCACCGGTAAGGCGGCCATCCGCTACAACGGCGCGTACGAGAAATCCGAAGACGAGCGCGCCCACTCCGAGGGCTACATTCGCCTGAATGTGGTCGATCTGGCGTGGCAGCCGTTCGCCGACACCCTCGCCGAGTTCAAGTTCGAGGACGGAAGCCGCGGCAAGCCGAACGGCCTGTCTCCCTACTTCACCACCGGCGAAGCGAACGCGTCCGGCAACTACGCCTCGATCCCGATCCAGATCCTGCGGCCCAATATTCCGTGGACCTGGAACTGGGCGAACTCGCAGAACAAGGACACCCTGGATACACGCCTCTACCGCGGAAAGATCACCCAGAAGGTGGGTGAGAGCCTCCAGTTGCAGGCCTACATCCAGTACTCCAAGCGCTTCGAGGTGCCCGGAAACGGCTGGGACGCCAACGGCTCCGGCGGCGCCAACGCCTGGGAATCGTCCTCCGGCCCGAGCGGGCGCTACCTCGCCTCGAGTTCCGGTTGGGATCAGGCGACCGACACGATCCGCAGCACGTACCATTACCGCGACTGGGGTAACTCCATGCACGCTTATGGCGCGACGGCGGTGTACAAGCTGGATCTTGACTTCGTGAAGAACACTTTCGCCTTCGGCGCCAATGTCTGGGGCGAGCGCGAGGAGTCGGATGCGAGCCGGCCGCTCGATCCGAACGCCAGCGCGCAGGTGTATCCGGTCCGTGCCGACATCCCGATCACCGTTCCGGTCTTCCCTCCCACGGACCTCGTGCCCGAGAGCGACGGCGGACCCAACGGCAACGGCTACCACCACGAGAACAACTCGAACGACTACTACTTCGTGAACTGGCAGGCCTCCTGGCTTGGCGATTCGCTGAAGACGAACGTCGGCGTCAACCGGACGAAGATGAAGCTGCTCGGCTGGAACAGCGGCACCTCGACCAGCCCGGACACGGTGTACGAGGCGTCCAAGGTTTCGCCGTTGGTCGGCGTCGTTTATGCGATCACCAAGGAGGTTTCGATCTTCGCGGTGCACTCGACGTCGCTCTTCCCCGATTCGACCAAGGACAGCTTTGGCCACACGTTCTCGCCGCAGGTCGGCAAGAGCTGGGAAGCCGGCGTCAAAGTTGACCTCGCCGACGGCAAGCTGAGCGGCACGGTCAGCGCCTACCAGATCACCCAGACGGGCGGTTCGCAGAACGACCCGCTGCACGACAACCTCACCACGCAACGTTGGGATTCGCTCACGCCGGAACAGCGTGCGGTGGATTCGCAATTCGCGGGGAAGACTCGCAACGACTTCCTGGGCGACATCATCCAGGGTGGCGAGCAGCGGTCGCGCGGTTTCGACGTCGACTTGGTGTATCAACCGATGCGCCAGTGGCAGATCGTGGCGAGTTACGCCTACGTGAACCACGAGTTCACGGAGTCGGCCGTCGCTTCGACGATCGGTCAGACGTATCCGCAGGCGATTAAGAACCGTTGGGCGCTGCTCACGAAGTATTCCTTCACCGACGGACCGCTGAAGAACTTCATGGTCGGCGTCGGCGTCGCCGGCGGCACCAAGTCTCTCCAGGACTACGTGTCGTTCAACGGCAATACCGTGGCGCGCTACGAGCCCGGCCGCACCACCGTGGAGCTCTTCGGTGGATACAAGATGAAGCTCTACGGCTACAACACGTTCATTCAGCTCAACATCAAGAACCTGACGCAGACGCCCGACTATGCCGGGTGGAAAGCGACGGGCTCCTCGAATGTTCTGTCGACTGAACGGTACAAGGTTCCGACGCCGGTGATCTACCGGCTGACGGTTGGTTTGGATTTCTGAGGTATCCTGTAGCTATCTAGTTCGCGAGGAGGGCGGGCCCGTCGGCTCGCCCTCCTTTTTCGTTGGCGGACTCAACCACCGATTTTACTCTGCCGCATGGCTCGACCGACCCCCACTCGCATGCGCGTCCAAGCCACCGCGGCGCTCGCCGGCGCGGGAGTCTTGTTCGCCTGGCGCGGAGGACCCGTCGCTGCAGCCGTGCTCGGGACAACGGCGCTGCTCGCCGTCCTGGCCTGGGCCAGCCCGAGAGGCTACGAGCCGGTGCAGCGGGCCCTGGATCGACTCGTCCAATGGATCCTGATCGGCGTGACCTGGGTGCTGCTCTCACTCGTTTTCCTCGTGATTTTTGTGCCCGGCCGCCTCCTGCTCGGGCGGAAGCGGAGGCGTCGATCGCGTAACAAGAACGCCGATACGTTCTGGCGCGATTGCCGGAAGGTCCCTGCGCCGGCCTCGTTTGGGCGCCAGTTCTAGCGGAATGCGCGTCCTCGGCATCAGCGCCTATTATCACGACTCCGCGGCCGCGGTCATCGAAGACGGGCGGATTGTCGCCGCCGCGCAGGAGGAACGCTTCACCCGGATCAAGCACGACCCTTCCTTTCCGACGAACGCCATCCGGTTTTGCCTCGGCCGGGCCGGCGGGCCGCCGGACGCGGTGGTCTATTACGAAAAGCCGCTGCTGAAGTTCGAGCGGATCCTCTCCACTGCGTTTTCGGTCGCTCCGCGCGGCTACCGGGCGTTCGCCGCGGCGCTGCCGGGCTGGCTCCGCGAAAAACTGTGGATTCCTCTCCAGATCGAGGATGCGCTGCGCGAGCTGGGCTGCGACGTCGCGGGAAAAGTCCACTTTGCGGATCACCATCAATCGCACGCGGCGAGCGCCTTCTTCCCGTCGCCGCACGCCCGGGCGGCCATCCTGACGCTCGACGGAGTCGGGGAGTGGACGACGACTGCGTTCGGCAGAGGCGAGGGCAACTCGCTCGAGCTTCTGCAGGAGCTCGAGTTTCCCGACTCGCTCGGCCTGCTGTATTCTGCGTTCACCTACTTTTGCGGCTTCCGTGTCAACTCGGGCGAATACAAGCTCATGGGTTTGGCGCCTTATGGAACGCCGCGCTACCGCGACGCGATCCTCGAGAAGCTCCTCGATCTGCGGGAGGACGGATCGTTTCAGCTCAACCTGGAGTTTTTCGGCTATCGCGAGGGCGAGCGGATGACGAACGGACGCTTTGCCGAATTGTTCGGCGGACCGGAACGCAGACCCGAGCAACCGTTGACCGGGCGCGAATGCGACCTGGCTCGATCGGTTCAGGAGGTGACGGAGGAAATCGTGTTGCGCATCGCACGCACTGTGCACCGCGAGACCGGCGAAAAAGCCCTGTGCCTCGCGGGCGGTGTGGCGCTCAATTGCGTGGCCAACGGGCGACTGCTCCGCGAGGGCCCGTTCGAGTCAATCTGGGTTCAGCCGGCGGCGGGCGACGCTGGTGGGGCGCTCGGCGCGGCGCTGGCGTATTATCATCTCGGATGCGGGGCGCAGCGGGCGGAGCCGGCCGGTCGTGACGGCATGAGCGGCGCCTTTCTCGGGCCCGAGTACACGGACGACGAGATCGCCGCGACGCTCGGAGAGCACGGACTGGTGGGAGAACGTTTGAGTTTAGGCGAATGCGCCGAGCGGGTCGCGCGGCGGGTCTCGGATGGCGCCGTCGTCGGTTTTTTCCAGGGGCGGGCGGAGTTTGGTCCGCGGGCGTTGGGCGGACGGTCCATCCTCGCCGACGCGCGTTCGCCCGAGATGCAGCGGGTGCTGAACCTGAAGATCAAAGCCCGCGAGTCGTTCCGGCCCTTCGCGCCGATCGTCCTGGCGGAACGGGTCGGAGAGTATTTCGAGTTTTCCGGAGAGTCGCCGTACATGCTATTCACGACGCCGCTGGTGCACTCGCGGCGCCGGTCGGCCGCCGCTCCGGAGGATCGGCTTCTGGAGCGGGTCAACCAGCTGCGGTCGGACATTCCCGCCGTCACCCACGTCGATTATTCGGCCCGGCTGCAGACGGTGGATCGGCTGACGCATCCGCAGCTGCACGCCGTGCTCACCGAGTTCGAGCGTCTGACGGGCTGCCCGGTCATGATCAACACCTCGTTCAACGTCCGCGGCGAGCCGCCGGTCTGCCACCCCCGCGAGGCCATCGCCTGTTTTCTCGAAACGGAGATGGATACCCTTGCGATTGGGTCGTTCGTGGTCGAAAAAAGCGCCGTCGACCCGGAGGTGCTGAAGCGGGTATCGCGCCGGGTTTTCCGCCCCGATTGAACCATGCGTTTTCTTCGCCACGTCTTCCGTCTCTTCGCCGACCTCTGGGGTTTTGCCCGCGAGAACAAGGTCTGGTGGATCGTTCCGCTGGTCGTGTTGCTGCTCGCCGTGGCGGTGCTCATCGTGGGGGTGTCCACGATCTCGCCCTTCATCTACTCGCTGTTCTGATGGAAGCCGGGGGCACGATGCATCGGAGAGCGATACGATGAACGGGCGATCGCCGCATTGGGCGAAAAAACTTTCTCTGGGGCTCGTTACCGCGGCCGTGTTCGCAGTCGGCCTTCTCCTGGCCGTCGAACTCGGCCTCCGGCTCTTCGGCTACGGCCATGCGCCCGGATTCTGGCGCATCGAGAAGAGCGCGGATGGCCGCCGCTGGATCCGAGAGAATCCCTGGGTGACGGCTCCGTTCTTCGCGCCGGAATTGGTGCGGCGTCCGCAGCCGTTCCGGCTTCCGGAGCGGAAGCCGGAAGACGCCTACCGCGTGTTTGTGCTCGGGAGTTCCGCCGCGATGGGCGACCCGGAGCCTTCATTCTCGATGGCCCGGCTGCTCGAGACGATGCTCCGAGCGGCGTATCCGAAGATTCATTTCGAAGTGGTGAACGCCGCGGTGACGGCGATCAACTCCCACGTCGTGCGCGGAATCGCGGAGGATTGCGCGAAGCTCCAGCCGGATCTTTTCGTCGTTTACGAAGGGAACAACGAAGTGATCGGCCCGTTTGGCCCGGCGACGGTGTTCACTCCCGTGCTGCGGAAGCCGGCGGCGATCCGGGCGGCGGTCTTCCTGCGCGGACTGAGGACGGGACAGGCGCTCACGCAACTCGCCCGGCGCTCGTCGGAACAGCGCGAACTGGCGGACTGGGGCGGCATGCAGATGTTTTTGAACCACCAGATCGCGGCCGGCGACCCGAGGCTGGATTCCACCGTGTCGCTGTTTGAGGACAACCTCCGGGCGATTTCGAAGGCCGGCCGGAGCGCGGGGGCCACAGTGCTGCTGGCGACGGTGCTGACCAATCAGAAGGACTTTTCGCCGTTCGCCTCGGGCCATCGGACCGGTCTCTCGCCCGACATCGAGGCGGAATTCGATCGTGCCGAGGCGCGGGGGGACGCCGCCGCGAACGGCAAGAACTGGGCGGAGGCGGAACGCGCGTACCGCGCGGCGCTCGGAGCCGACGGCGAGTATGCGGAGACGCACTTCCGACTCGGTCGCGTATTCGAGGCCGAGCGCCGGTTTACGGACGCGAAGACGGAGTTCCAGCAGGCCCTCGACTTGGACCTCCTGCGTTTCCGCACGGACTCTCGGCTGAACGAAGCGATACGTCGCGTGGCGCTCTCGACAGGCGACGGCGTGGAGTTAGTCGATCTCGTGAAGGCCGGCGAAGCGGAATCGCCCGGCGGAATTCTCGGCGACGAACTGCTTTACGAGCATGTGCACCTGAGTTTCCGCGGAGCCTACATCGTGGCGCGGGAGCTCTTCCGCGCCGCCACGGAAGATCTGAAACGCCGGGGTAGAATCACTCCGACCGAGGCCGTCGCCGAGCCGATGTCGATGGACGAGCTTCGCCTGCGGCTCGCGTTCACGACATACGAACAGGCCATGATCACGAAGGAGCTGCTGGCGCGGTTTCGCCGGCCTCCGTTCACCGGACAGTCGAGCAACCCCCGCCGCATCGCCGTTTTCGCGCAGCGGGACGCCCGGGCGGCGGAACTGCTCGCGCTGCCGGAGAGCCGGCAGGCGATCTCCGCGATCTACGAACAGGCGCTCGCGGCCAATCCCGGCGACTGGGTGCTCGCCCGAAACTACGGTCTGGCTCTCGCGGCCAACGGCCAGGGGGCGAAGGCGAAGCCGGAGCTGTTGCGAGCGCTGAACGTGATTCCGGACGACAGCGACACGCTGTTCGGTCTGATCCTCGCTCACCGGCAGCTCGGCGAAACCGACGAAATGGAGAAACGAATACGCGAACTCCGCCGGATCGAGCCGCGGTATCCCGGACTGGAAACGCTGAAGTGAACGAGATGGCGGCCGGCCTCGTTTCGGGTCTCTGAGGCGGCGAGGCGTCTCAAGCACGGAGGAGGCTCGGTAGAATGCGGAAGGTTCGGCGGCGGGCAGCCACGGCTCAGTTCGAACTGTCGTTCTCCGTGGGCACGATTTCGTGCAGCTCGACAAAGAAGATGATCGGTGCGCCTTTCGGAACGCCCGCGGGCCAATCGCCGTTTCCGAAGGAGAGAGACGGCGGGAGATAAAGCAGGGCTTTGCCGCTGGTCGTCATCATCTGCACGCCTTCGGCGAGACCGGGCAGGAGATCTGCCACGGCGGAGCGGACCCGGGCGCGCGAGAGGTCGGGTAGCGCCTGACCGCCGGGGAGACGCGCCGAGTAGCTGACAACGACGGTCGACTGCGCGGTGGGATGCGCCGTGCCGAAGCCTTTTTCGGTGATACGATAGTGCAGCCCGCTGCTCGTCCGCTGGACGCCTTCCTTCTCCCGGATTGTCTGGAAATATTCTTCGATGGGATCGGCCTTCGGGGTGCCTTTCATCATCGACTGCACCTTGGCGTTGATCTCGTGACGGAGCTTGATCGCGTCATCGTCGACCGGATACCCGCGGCCTTCGAAGCTCGAGCGCATGCCCTGCTGAAACGCAGCGAACTGCTCCTCGGTCCAGTGCAAGGCGGGGATCCGGTTGTTTTCGGAGACGTAGGTGCCCAGCGCCGCATAGGGCCGGAGGGTGGTGGATAGCGGTGCGTCTCCCGTTGTTGCCGCGGAGGGGGCGGTCGCCGCTGCAGGAGGCGGGGCCGCATGCGCAACCTCGCGCGGACCGGACGCGAACCGGAAAGCCATGATCGCGAGAGCCGCGTTGCCCAAAAACGAGGCCAGCAGCAGCCAACGAAGCGTTCGCCCCGGACCGGAGCTCACGGAGCGGGTGGATTCAACAGGAGACGTTTTTGCGCGGTTTGCCATGGGTGTGTGCTCGTGCGGCCATCGGGCCAACGCACGGAAATCTGGGTCGGCGGGTTCGTTTCGGGGTAACCGAAGAAAAGGGCGGGGCTGGATTGCGAGAGGTAGCCGGAGCCAGCGCGGACCTCGGCGGTCTGGCGACTCCCATCGTTCAGCGCGACTTCCACGCGCGCGCCGATTGCGTGCGGGTTTCCGGGCGATCCGTGCAATAGCACCGCGAACGAGTGGTGGCCTGCAACACCGACATTTCTGAGGGCGAGTGTCCGGTCGTTGTTGCGGGTGACAAAAAGGTCGGGCCAGCCGTCGCGGTCGAAGTCCGTCACGACGAGCGCCTTTGCGTCGCCGGTGACGATGAATGCGCTTTCGCTCGCCGGCACGGGGGCCAGATTGCCGCGTCCGTCTCCGCGAAGAAACCAGCCCATGCCGCCGTCGAAGCGCGTGATCTCCGGGATCGGAGCGTACGAGTTCTGCACCAGACACACGTCGGCGAATCCGTCGCCGTCGAAATCTCCCGCGACGACTCCAAACGTGGGACCGATCTGTGCGAGCCTGGGCAGCGGCTGGAATCGGTAGGAACCGTCCGGCTGGCTGAGAAACACGCCGCTGCGGAATTCGGTTGCGGCGAAACGCTGCGCGGCCGCCAGGCGTTCGGGCGGGAAAACCTCGTCGAGGGTGGCTCGAGCGTACGCTTCAAAGGTGGCGAACTTCTTCGCCACGCTGGGGAACACCGGAATCATCTGCGGAAGCCCGCGGATTGGATACAGCTTGTCGCCCTCGTACTGCGCCTCGAGCAAGTTCGTGCGCCCGGAGCCGTCGACATCGCCCGAGAGGAGCACGGCCGGGTGTTCGGGCGAAGCCTTGTAGCGCGTGTTCAGCCCCAGATTGCCGACGACGAAGTCGGGGCGTCCGTCTCCATTGAAGTCCGCGCTCGCGATGGAGTTCCACCAACCTGTCCCGGCGCGGACAAAACCGAGCGCCTCCGACCGGTCGGTGAAGCCGCGTCCCTGGTCGTTGTGGAAGCAGCGGACGGAGCCCCAGTCGATGGTCACGAGGAGATCGGGCCAGCCGTCGCCGTCGACGTCGCTCCACAACGCCGCAGTCACCATCCCGACGCCGCGCAGCGCAGGCGCGACTGTGTCGGTGATGTCGACGAGCTTTCCCCCGCGATTCTCGAGGATCACGTTTTGGGGCGCCGCCGGGTACTTCCCGGGCACGAGACGCGCGCCGATGAAGACGTCGAGTGTGCCGTCGCGATTGAAATCCGCCGCAGCCGCACAGCTCGCCGAAATGGACAGCGCCGGGAGAGCGTCGGGGGCGGCCGGCGAGAAATGTCCGCTGCCGTCATTGAGGAAAAGGCGGACCGCGTACGCCGGGTCTCCGGCAGGCTTGGCGTTTCCCCCACGGGTGTAGAGCAGGTCGTCGTCTCCGTCGCCGTCCACGTCGAAGAAAAGCAGCGCGCCGTCGGTGGTTTGTTTCCCGGCGGTGAACATCGCGTCGCCGTGAGGGAGGAAACTCCCGTCGCCGATGTTGGAGAAAAACCGTCCGGCTTCCCCCATCGTGCCGCCGATGCACAGGTCCTCTTCGCCGTCACCGTCGACGTCGGCCACCGCGGCGCTGGGACCTTGACGGTTTTGCCGGATGGTCAGCATCGGCTGGCGGGCGAACTCGTTGATCGAGCGCTCTCGCATCAGCACGGAAAGGTTTCGAGCTGCGGTTTCGTCGACGAATTGTCCCGGGGGAGCGACATCCCGCTCGGTCGGGGGCGCCGGGGGCGGTGGTTTTTGGGGAGGCTCGGTCACGGTGTACCGACGATCGGCGGGGACGTTTTCCAGCGTCTGAACGATGCCGCTCGGCCAGCGAACGGTCACGCGGCGGATCACGTCGTCTTCGCCGAGGCCGAAATGCACGACCGGCTCGCTTGAAGAGCTGTAGCCTCGGGCGATCACGAGCGGGCGCACCTGGATGCCGTGCCGGGTCTCGATCGTGACGAGGGAGCCGATGCCAAAACGGTTGCTGACCGTTCCGCGAAGATCGAAGAGCACCCGGTGGCCGGTATCGGAATCGTTGCGACAGACCGTCGGGTTGCCGTTGTAGTTGGAGAAGACGAAATCGAGGTCCCCGTCGCCGTCGAGATCGGCGAGCGCGGAGCCGAACGAGACGCCAAGATGGTCGAGGCCCCAGGCGGCGCTCACGTTTTCGAACTCGAGATTGCCGTGGTTCTTGAAAACCAGGTTGTGCTCGGCGAGCGGCGGGCTGGCTTTCATCAGCGGCCAGCGGTCGACCATGCTCTCGATCTCCATCATGCGTTTGAGCAGATCGACGTAATGGAACTCCCGGACCATGCCGTTCGTGAAGAGCGGATCGATCCAGCCGTCGTTGTCCAAGTCTTCGAGGCGCACCGTCCAGGTCCAGTCCGTCGCCTGCAGTCCGGTCATGAACCCCGCTTCCAACATGTGGCTGGTCCCGGTGTTGAGAAACAACGCGCTCCGCATGTACTGCGGCGCTGCGTTGGGGGTGGAATCCGTATCGGGGATGGCCGCGCTCACCTTGGCCATGCCGCGGTGGTCCTTGTAGCGCGACGTGGCGGCCATGTCGGCCACGAGCAGGTCGATGTGGCCGTCGTTGTTCACGTCGCCCTGGTCGGCGCCCATCGAGGAGTTGGGCGTGTGCGGCACGACCCAGCTGAGCACGTTGGTGAACGTGCCGTCTCCGTTGTTCCGATACAGTCGGTCCGGTTCGATGAAGTCGTTGGCGACGTAGATGTCGGGCCAGCCGTCCTCATTGTAGTCCCACCACGTCGCCGAGTGACCCTGCGTCTCGCCGAAGATGCCGGCGCGGTCGGTGACGTCGGTGAAGGTGCCGTCGCCGTTGTTGTGAAACAGGCGGTCCTTCTGCCCGTTGGGCCGGCTCTCGCTGTCGAGGACGTTGGTCAGGAGATAAAGGTCGACGTAGCCGTCCCGGTCGTAGTCGCAGAACGATCCCATGCTGCTCGAATCGACCACGGCGAGGCCGCGCTGCCTTGCCTCCTCTTTGAACGTGCCGTCGCCCTGATTGATGAAGAGGAGGTCCGGGCCGTTGAAGACGCAGACGAACAGGTCGGGCCGGCCGTCGTTGTTCACGTCGACGAAAGCCGCGCCCTGTTTCCACGGATACGCGGGCCCGCCGACGCCCGCTTTCGCGGTGACATCCTCGAATTTGAAGCCGCCCAGGTTGCGAAAGAGATGGTTTTCTCCGGATTTGCAGACGGCGTAGATGTCGGGCCGGCCGTCGCCGTCGTAGTCCGCGATCGCGATGCCCGTTCCGATCGCCCCGAGAGAAAACTCGCGATAGAGCTCCCGCCACATCTTGGGGTCGTCGTAGCGATTTGGAGCGACGACGCCCGTTTCCTCCGGGGAAAGAGTCTTGAAGAGGGTTGCGCCTCGCGGACCGGAACGCGGCTCGAGCGGCTTGGAAGCCAACCCCGGCACGTCCGCGCGGCCGAGCATGGCGGAGGTGGAGGCGAGGAAAAATGCGAGGGTGCGGAGGGGACCGGTCCGGCGAGGGCGGCTGCGCGGAGGTCGGGTGGCGGAACACACGGGCATCGAGATCGGAAAAGAATGGGGGAGAATCGACGTCGGTCGGCGGTCACGTCCGTCCGGCCCCTGTGAGCGAGCGTGCGGAGTGGGCGGGAAAGAATCCCTGCTCCGCCGTTGCGCAACTTGCGCTGCCGGTTAGGGCGAACCCGAGGAGAAAACCGAAAGCGCGAGAAGCGCGTCGCCGCGCACCGGCACCGTCGGATCGTCGAGAAGGGCGCCGAGCGTGCGTGCCACCAGGGGCGCGAATGGCGGCAGGGGCGCGGGGGCTGGGGCGAGTTCGCGCGCGCCGAGGAGGGCGACCGTTTCCGCGCGCGGCGGTTCGGCGGCGGTGCCGTCGGGAACCACGGGACGCAGCGGAAGCTCGGGCGCCTGCACGCGAGCGACAAGAAAGCGCCCGTGCTCGGCGTCGAAGCAGTCCTTCACCGCGATGCCCTGAAGCCGGTCGGCCAGGGTGCGGGAGGGCAGATCTCCGAGCGACGCGTATCCAAGGGATACCGACAAGTAGTCGGCCGCGGAGGCGCTGGCGTTGCTGCCGGCCAGCCGGCGGAGGGCTCCGGTGCTTTCGTCGAGCAGCTGCCGGCGAAGGGCGTCGGCGAGTTCGGCGGCGCGCGCGGAATAGGTCTTGTCCTTGAGCGTACGGCCGGCGGTCGCCAATGCGGCGAGCATCCATCCCTGCGTGCCAGCCACGACGGCTTCGTCGCGGGAAAGAGTAATGCGTTTGGCACGCAGCTGGCGGAGTTTGGCGCAGGCGGAGGCGTCGGCAGCCGCGCCTTTCTCGAACGTGCCGTACTGGAGAATGTTTTTCCCGGTGAGCTTGCTCGACGGATCGTCTTCGGCGCGGACGTTGCCCTGCTCGGCGGCTCCGTGCCGGCGGCAAAAATCCTTGGCTTCCTTGGCCCCCAGGGCCTGTACGATTTCGGAGTAACTCCAGCCGAAGGCGGAGCGATTTTCGTCCGCCGATGCGTCGATCGCGGCGATGTAGGTGCCGTCCTTCGCCCGGAGCTGGTTGTAGGCGAAATCCAGGGCGCTGCGCGCCGCCGCCTCGAACTCCGAATCGCGGGTCGCCGTGGCGGCCTCGAGAAAAGCGAGAGCGATCCGCGCTTGGTCGAGGGAGGTCTTGACGAGAGTGGGGACGCGTCCGGCGGCATCGACGGACGAACGGAAGAAACCTCCGTCGAGCGGGTCGTGGGTCGCGTTTCGCGCCAGGGCGCGCAGGCTCGCGACGGCTGCGTTGCGCGCAGCTGGCTCGCGCAGGAGGAAACGCAGGAGTTCGGGCTCGGGGTAGCGGGGAGAATCTCCGAATCCGCCATTGACGGGATCCAGTTTGGACGCCCAGGACTGGGCGGCGGAGGCAAGACCCAGCTTCAGTGCCTTGGCGTCCTTCTCTGCCGGAAGGGGGGCATTCTGTACGGCGGCGACCTCCGCGAGGGCGTCGTCGCCTTTCTGACGCTGGGCGTCGGCGTCGGTTTTCCAGGCCGTGGCCGCGCGTTGAGCCACATTCATGAAGCCCTCCTTACCCCATTCCTCCGACGGAGGCAGGTAGGTCGCGCCCTCGAAAGGCTTCAACTCGGGCGTCAGCCAGACGTTCACCGGCCATCCACTGAGCTGTTTCTTGTGGTTGAGGAAATTCTGGCAGTACGCCGCGATCTCGGGGTGTTCGTCGCGATCGATCAGGACGCAGACGAAGTTCTCGTTGAGGAGAGCGCCGACCTGGGCGTTGGAGAACGTCTGCCGGTTCATCGCCCGGCTGAGCTCGTGCGTGAGCGACCCGACGGCCAGGTAGAGCGGCTTGTTCTCTTTTTTCGCGCGCTCCACCGCGGCCGGGCTCCACGGCATCCAGGTGACGGCATTTTCGGCGTGGGCGCGGAGAAAACCTGAGGGGGAGGAGGCGAGGTCGGCGTTGGTCGCGCTCGCCTCGGAGGCGAGAAAGGCGGCAAACACCGCCAAGCAGACCGGGAGTACAAAACGGGCGGGGGCAGTCACGATCATGAGTTGGAGGTTGGTGGATGAATGCGGCCGCGAGGCAGGGAGGTACGCGGCGAGGGGGGGGCGACTTCGGAGGGGAACACGTTGATCCGAAGACGGCGACTTGCCGCGGACAAGCGAAGAATCGGGGCAGCCTGGGCGTTCAACGCGGACACCCGCAGAAACGTTGCCGTGACGTTAGAGTGAAACCGGGCCGTGACCTTGCACGCTAACGACAGAGCAACGCCCCGTTTGAGCGGCCGGAATCGGATGACGAGCGTCGAGCCCATGTCGCTGGCCTCCTCCTGCGCGGCTACTACCCCAACGCGCGTCTGGATTCTCGCCGCGCTCCTCTTGCTCGGAATCTCGGGCTGCAAACCGCCGCCCGCGCGCTCCCAGGTGCGACGTGCCGTGGCTCAGCCCGTCACGCCGACCTTCGTGCTGGAGCGGCAGCCGATCGGAGGTCCGATCGTCGGAAAACCTTGGATCGCGCATGTCGCCGCCGTGGACCTGGATGGGGACGGCTTGCTCGATGTGGTCGCCTGCGACGGCCAGAAAAACGAAGTGGTGTGGTGCCGGCAGACGGCGCGCGGGCAGTTCGAGGAACAGGTGATTGCGACGGGCATCGAGGGACCGGTGCACGCCGAGGCGGTGGACATCGACAAGGACGGCGACCTCGATCTGCTGATCGCGAGCATGGGGGTCATTTTCCCCAGCAACGACAAGATCGGGTCTGTGGTCATTCTCGAGAACGACGGTCACCAGCGCTTCACGAAACATGTTGTGGCGGACCACATCGCCCGGGTGACGGACGTTCGCGCCGGCGATTTCAACAACGACGGACGCCTCGACCTCGCCGTTGCGCAGTTTGGCTACGACCAAGGCGAGATCCGCTGGATGGAGAACCAGGGGAACTGGAATTTCAAAAGCACGATCCTGCTCAGCCTCTCGGGTGGCGTGAACGTCTGCGTGGCGGATCTGAACGGCGATCGCACGCCGGACATCGTCGCCCTGATCTCTCAAGAGTGGGAGGAGATCTTCCTCTTCGAAAACGATGGTTCGGGGAACTTCATGCGAAAGGTGATCTTCGGTTCGACGAACGAAGACTACGGCAGCAGCGGCATCTCGCTGGCCGACGTGAACCGCGACGGGCGGCCGGACATCCTCTACACCAACGGCGACGGCTTCGACTATGCCGACCCGGGAGCACGGCCCTGGCACGGGCTGCAGTGGCTGGAGAACGTCGGCGGCGGGCACTTCCGCTTTCACCGCATCGCCGATTTCGAAGGGGCGTACAGTCCGGTCGGAGTGGATTTCGACGGCGACGGCGCGATGGACGTGCTTGCGGTGAGCGCATTCAACGACTGGAAAAAGTCCACCGCGGTTTCGCTTATGCTGTTTCACAACGACGGGCAGAATCACTTCACCCCCGTGCCGCTCGCCCA
The DNA here is from genome assembly GCA_003054665.1 of Opitutaceae bacterium EW11. Lineage (GTDB taxonomy): Bacteria > Verrucomicrobiota > Verrucomicrobiia > Opitutales > Opitutaceae > EW11. The sequence continues at coordinate 281,160 of QAYY01000011.1, forward strand.
TCAGCCGACACACCTGCTGACTGTCGCGGTCGGCGATTTCGACGGCACCGGCAAGCCGGTGATCCTGACGGGCGGCTTCCATGCGTATCCGCCGTACGATCGGATGAGCCGTCTCAGCCTCTGGCGAAAGGTTGCCGGAGTCCGTTGAATCGCCCTTCGTCTTTCCTGCCGATGTCCGGAAAAACGACCCGCTGGTTTGTCGTCCTGACCGTTCTCGTGCTTCTGGCTGGCGGCGCCTGGTGGGGCTGGAGCGCAGTGCAGGCACGCAGGGAGTGGGCTGCATTCCGGCCGCCGACGCCGGACCTGAAGGCGTGGCCGGCGGAATTCAGGAGCCGTATCGAAAACGCGGATGCAAAGATCGCCTCCTGGCCCCCGGATGCGCACGCTCTCGGGGAACTCGCCCAGCTTTATCTGGCGAACGGATTTCTCAAGGAGGCCGAGACAGCGCTGCGGGGCGCCATCCGATACGAGCCGAACAACCCCCGCTGGACTCATCATCTGGCCCGGTTGCTGGCGGGCTACGGCGAACTCGAGGCGGCAGTGCCCCTCTGGCGCACGACCGCCGAGCTTGCGCCGGATTACCTGCCGGCTCGGGTGAAGCTCGCGGACGCGCTTCTCAAGACCAATCAGCCGGACGAAGCCGCCCGCACGTTTGCCGCCGTGCTCGAACGCGATCCGAAGAATCCCTACGCCTTGCTGGGCCTGGCCCGCCTCGACGTCGATTCGGGCCGCTGGTCCGCCGCGCGGCAGCGGCTGGAGGCGGCGACAGTCGCGGCGCCTGAGTTCTCCGCCGCGCACAGCCAGTTGGCCACGGTCGCCGAGAGGCTGGGAGACACCGCGACCGCGCAGCTGGAACGAGACCAGGCTACCGCGCTCGGGCGCTTCAAGGATGTGCCCGATCCCTGGACCGAGGAACTCGTCGCGTATTGCTACGACGTCTACCGGCTGCAGGTCATCGCGGCGACCATCACCGCGACGAAGGGCGGGGCGGCGGCGCTCCCGCCTCTCGAACGAGCCCTGGCTCTCGCGCCTCAGGATGCGCGGACCGTGCGCCAATTGGGCCGCGTGTATCTGGATCTGAAGGACTATGCGAAAGCCCGGCAGATGCTCGAGAAAGCCATCCAACTCGATGGCACTGACCCAAGTCCGTACCTCGACTTGGTGGAGGTCTTCCGGGCGGAGAGAAATGTCGATGCGGCGATCACGATGCTGACCGCCGGAATCCAGAAGTGCAGCGAATCCGCCGGGCTCCATCACGAACTCGGCCTCGCCCTGCTCGGTGCCGAACGCCTCGAGGAAGCCGTGCCGCATTTTCAGGAGGCCCGTCGGCGGGAGCCGGGAAACATGGCAGCATATGAGGATCTCTCGCGGACGCTTCTGCGGCTGGGGCGGCCCGCCGAGGCCGAGGAGGTGCTCCGATCGGCGCTCGACCAGAACGACCGGGCGGGACCGCTATTGCTGCTGATGGCGAGGTGCCAGATCGCCCTGCGCAACGAGCCGCGGGCCGAAGAATTCATCCGTCGCACCCGCGAGGCGCGGGCGTCGGAGACCACATTGTCAGAGTTGCGGCAGGAGTTCCGCGCGCAGTTCGGCCGCGTGCCGAGGTGAGTTCGATTCACTGCGGCTCGCCGCCCGGCATCCGATTCGGACGCCGAGTGGCGCGGCGCTCTCCGTTTTCAGACCTCGGAGCTCGGCTTCTACTTCAGCGGGTTGCCGTGGTCGTCTTTCGTGACCGGGAACGGCGCGAGCCAGGAGAGCACGATCGGCGGAATCGAGGCGATCAGAACGAAGGTGAAGAAGTGGAGATAGTTCTTTTCGAAGAACGTGTAGACGTAGGCGCTCAGCCAGCCCGTCGACCACTTGGTCATGCCCATGATGCCGGTCGCGAAGGCGTAGTGCGTCATCTTGAACGGACCGGGTGCGATCTGCTGCATCATGTAGAGCATCAAGCCGACCGACCCGAAGCCGAAGCCGAACTTCTCGAGCGCGACCACGCCGGTGATCAGGCTCAGGTGGTCGGGCATCGTCCAGCTGAGATAGAAGTAGGTGAGGTGGGGGATGTTCAGGGCGAAGGCGAGGAGGACGAGACCGCGGCGGAGACCGACGCGCGCCGCGAAGAAACCGCCGAAAAGCGCCCCGAGGATGAAGCCGATCGTGCCGACGGAGCCGTAGATGTTGCCCACCGCCTGGTTGTTGAGGCCGAGTCCGCCGACGGCGCGGGAATCGAGAAGGAAGAGCGCGCCGAACTTCTCGATGAAGCCTTCGCCGAACCGGTAGAAAAACGTCACCGTCAGCATCAGCCAGATGTGTTTCTTCTGGAAGAAGCTCACCCAGGATCTGCCGAGGGCCTTGAAGCCGCTGTGGAAGCCCTGGCCGGCCAGGCTGGAGGGTTCGCCCTGCGGCAGATGTTTCAGGTGCCACACGCCGAGGAGCGCCATCGAAGCGCCGATCAGGCACATGACGATCATCCACGAATGCACCCAGTCGTAGTGGTAGTTGTCATGCAGCTTCCCCGTGAGCCAGACGAGGATTCCGGAGGAGAGCACGCTGCCGAGATTCCAGCACATGCCCTGGATGCCGATGAATTTGCCCTGCTGTCCGGGACTCAACGTCGTCATGTAGACGGCGTCGGCGGCGATGTCCTGCGTCGCGGACGCGAATCCCGCGATCCAGAAAAATGCGAGCGAGACGGCGAAGAAACTCGGAATCGGAAGAGAAAACGCGATCAGGCCGAGCACGCCCGCCATCAGGAACTCCATCGAAAGCACCCACCAGCGTTTCGTCCGAAACGGCTCCATCAGGGGCGCCCAGATCGGCTTCAAGACCCAGGGGAGGTAGAGCTGGCTGGTGTAGATCGCGATGTCGGTGTTCGAGACGCCCATGTTTTTGTACATGATCGCCGACACGGCACCGACCGTGACGTTGGGGATGCCCATCGCGAGGTAGAGCGTCGGCACCCATAGCGAGGGGTTGCGGGCTTTTTCGGGGAGGGGATCGGTGTTCGAGGTATCTGCTCGAGCTTGTGCTGGGGAATCGGCAGTTGGCATGGGAGAAGTCAAATCGCAGCGGAACGCGGCGCCGGGTCAAAGCGGGAAAGCGAGGCGACGGAGCGGTTCAGCGGAAAAAAGCCGCCGTCATGGCGTTCGGCAGCGGCGCTGCTGGCCGAGTTGAAGACGCGGCTCATGACGACGGCGTTCCAACCTCGTTGCCGCAGCAGCCGTGCCTGGACTCCACGCCTGCTCTCTCCGGCAGACCTAGGTTTTCCACGGAACCGTGGGGCCCTCCTGCCAGTATCCGGGCACGTAGGTGGCCGACGGGTTTTTCGGGGCTCCTCGTTGGTAGGTGCGAACGAGAACGCTCAGCTGCTCCAGCGCCCGCATCCCGACGAGGCGATGGTTTTGGACGATGCCGCCCATGTGGGCGCAATTCGAAGGGGCATCGAGCGACGCGTAGGCGACTTCCTGCGGGATGCGAAACGTGGTCGTGGAGAGGCGCGAACCGCGGCCGTCTGGATCCAGCGTCAGAAGCTCGTGCCAATTGGACATCAGCGCGTCGACCTTGTACTCCCGGATCCACTCGACCACCTGGGCGGCGATGGTGGCGATGTCGGTCCGCTCGAACAGCAGCGGCGGCACGCATTCGCTTTCCGGCATGGACGCCTGCTCGACGAGCACGCCCGAGCTGAAGTTGTCCTGCAGCCGGGATTCGTCGTCGCGCGCCGTGGCGAGGCCGATCCGCCGGTAGCCGCGCTCGCGCAGCTTCGTCATGCAGAGCCTCGCGACTTGGCATTGGTCACTGGATACAATGTCGTGCTGCGGCAGCAGGTGATGCGACTCGATCTTCACCGCGCTGTAGTTGTCCCAGTCGAGGTCGATCGCCTTCGTCGCCGGCGTGAAGGTGGAAAGCAGGATGCCGCTGATTCCGCGGGACGAGATGATCGTGTTCAAACGGGACGGAGTCATGTCCTTTGTCCCGAGCGGGAACACCTCCACCGTCAGGTGCTGCGATTCGGCCACCGCGCGGACGCCCTCCCAGACGAGGGGATGGTAGGGGCTGCCGAAAAAGTACGGCGCGGAATTGGAGTCCACGACGAAAGCGATCGACGGCGACTGCCTCGCGGCGAGTTTGCTCAGGCGGTGAAAGTTGAAGGCGTCGAGCAGGGGGTCGCGCACGTATCCGATGCGGCGCGCCTCGGCGAGGATGCGTTCGCGCGTTGCGGGCGGGATGCTCGGATGCGCCCGCAGCGCCATCGACACGGTGGTCGGGTGCACGCCCGCCGCGGCGGCGACGTCGTCCATCGTGGCGTAGCGTGCGATGCTCTGGGCTCCGGCGCTGGCTTTAGCTTTTCGCGGGCGCCGTTTTTCCGTCTTGCCAGTGGCTTCGGACATAGGTGCGGGACGCGTATTCGGGTACTCCCGGCTCGCCGGACTTGAGCAGGGTGGTGAGAAGGGAAACGGCCTTGGCTCCGACCATCTCGAGGTTGGGGCAGATGCCGGCCATGCGCTCGTCGCTGTCGAGCAGGCAGAGGCAGGCGCAGGCCACGTCGTCGGGGACGCGGAGGCCCGACATTCTTAGCAGCACGTCGGGGATCGACCAGTTGCAGAGGACGGCGTCGACGCGGTGCTGGCGCACCCATTCGCCCATCAATCGTGAGACTTCCTCGACGTTCGTGTTGTAGGGAAAGAGCAACGCGGGGATCCGGTCCTGCGTCGGCACGGTTGCCTGCTCGATCAGGTAGCCGGCCGTGTGGCGGTGCTCGGTGCCGTCTTCGTCGGCCCGGCCGACGGCGAGGCCGATGCGGCGGTAGCCGAGCGCGAGCATTCGGCGAAAAGCGAGCCGCACATCCTGGCGCTGGTCGTTGGCCACGACCGGGGAGTGCGGCTCCATGTGCAGCGAATTGATCTTCACCACCGTGTAGCGTCTCCAATCCATCGCCACGGTGGGGCGGTGCGGCTCGAAGCTCGCGAGGATGAGGCCGGTGATCGACTGGTCCCTGAGGTGCGCTTCGAGCCACTGGGAGTCGTGAAGTCCGCGGCCGACCGAAATCAAGCCCAGGTCGTAGCCGAGCACGCGGGCCTGCTGCCGCGCCCCTTCGAGGAAGGCGCTCTGGTGCCGATAGCGCACCGCGCCCGATTCGAGCGGGTGGTTGATCACGTATCCAATTCTTGGAGGATCCGCCCGGACGCGGCCGTTGAGATGAAAATGAGTCAGCGCCTGAAAGACGGGATTAGGCACGTAGCCGAGCCGGTCGGCGGTGGCGCGGATGTAGTCGCGCGTGCTCGAGGGAATGCTGCTGTGACCGCGTAGCGCGAGCGAGACGGTCGTGAAGTGAACGCCCGCGGCTTTCGCGACGTCCTTGATCGTGATGCGATGACGCCGCTCGTCGCGGGTCATGGATTCGGAAGACGGCGCGGAGGCCGGGCTCGCGGAAGTGCGTTGGGGTAGCTCGTGGGCAAACATCAGGCAGTGGGGATAGTGCCGAAGAGTCTGCGAACTGAAGGAGGCTGTGAGGGCAGTAGGGCTAAGGAGTCGCGATCGCTCCGCCGCCAGCGGGGATGCGACGGCCCGTCAGAGTGAAAACGGTTCAAGTTGAAGCAAATTTCCCTCTGCTCTGACGTTAGAGCATGGCGGGCTTTTTCGGGGCAAGAGCCTCATCGCGAACGAGGAACACATATCGCGGACCTCGGTGGAAAAATGCCCCGTCCCGAGAGGCTCGCCGGCCTCGTCCGCGCGTATCCACACTTTGTTACGAACGGCCGCCCGCTATCGCGCCCGTTTCCTGCAGCTCGTACGCGAAACCGTTGGATTCGGCGGCGCCGTAGAGGGAGCGCACCAGCGCGGCGCCGACGAAATCGCCCGGGGAAAAGCCCTCTTGGGCGTCGCGCAGAGCAACCGCTTTCCACCCCTCTTTTCGCAACACGTCTACCGCTTGGCGGGTACATTCGCGCGGGTCGTTTGCTTCGAACATGAAGTCGGCAACGCTGCGGATGTCTCCGTCGTGCTCGGACGGCGTCAACTCGCAGATCTCAAATCGGAGGTAGATCATGGCGTGAGGAGTAAGCTTCGCCATCCTACCCGTGCGCCGGAGCTCTGAAAACCGGGCCCTCGGCGACCCGACAGCCCGGAGGCATCCCGACCGGGGGTGGGGAGAATTCCGAATGCCTTCCGCCTGGGAACGCCCTGGGTCTTTGACGGTCCCGAGGCCGAGCAACGTGTAGCCATGGCCGTGCGATTCAGGAAGAATCTAGCAACGCTGGTTCGCGATCTCGGTCGCGGAGGGTTCCCCGTCCGCCTTGTGGAAAACGTATCCGGAGCCCGCGGCCGCAGCGCCGACCTCTATCTCTACAACGACGTCGTGGTGAGCTGGGATCCGTATAGCCAAACCATCTGGCCCGAGGGGCCGCACTCCCACTGCCGCCGGGTGGAAACGTATTTGCGGGCTCTCTACGAAGGCCGCTGGTTTGCCCGGAAATGCCTGACGAGCTGGTTCGTCATGACCGCGACCATCCGCCAGCCGATGCAGAAGCTTACCGAGCAGCTGCGCGCAACGGTGACGACCGATCGGGCGCTGAACGTGAAAACCCGCCGGTCGCTGTAGGGCAGAGGGCGCAGGTCAGATTCCAGAGGTCAAGTGCCAGAAGCCGGAGCTCGGACTGCGGAGTCACGGCGCGTGCGGTGAGATCTGAAGCGGGGGAGGGCGGGAGGGCCCGGCGCGACCCCAGGCGCTGGACAACGGAGCTCAGCGACCAGACGTCTGATTTCCGACATCCGCTTTTGACGTGGCACCTCGGAGTCCGGTAGGCGAATGGATCCCACCATGGACTCCAAGACCCGCGACGCCTACCTCGCACGCATCGAAGCTGAACTGCGGCAGAATATTCTGCCCTTCTGGATTCATCACACGGTCGACCGCGAGCGAGGCGGTTTTTATGGAGAGATCAGCAACGACCTGAAGGTGTCGCGCGACGCCGAGCGGGGTGCGCTGCTCACGACGCGCATTCTCTGGACCTACTCGTCCGCGTACCTTCATTACCCCGAGGCGCCGCTGCTCGAGATGGCGCGGTGGGCGTACGACGATTTGATGAAGCGGTTTTGGGATCTCCAGAACGGCGGGTTCTATTGGTCGGCGTCCGCCGAAGGAAAGCCCCTGCGCACCCGGAAGCAGATCTACGGACAGGCGTTTGGGATCTACGCGTTGACCGAATACTTCCGAGCGGCGAAGGACCGGACGGCGCTCGACCGCGCGATCGAGGTTTGCCGCGCGATCGAAAAGAACTGCCGGGACCCGAAGCACGGCGGTTACTTCGAAGCCTATACGAAAGCGTGGGTGCTCGAGGAGGATGTCCGCCTCAGCGCGGTCGACCTCAACGAGCCGAAGTCGCAGAATACTCACCTGCACGTGATGGAGGCGTACACGAACTTGCTGCGCGTCTGGCCCGACGCCGGGCTCCGCCGCGCGCAAAAGGAACTCGTGGAGCTCATGCTCGAGAAGATTCTCGATGCACGCACGTACCATCTCGGCCTGTTTTTCGATGAGGCATGGCGTCCGCGCACCGATCGTGTCTCGTTCGGCCACGACATCGAAGCTGCGTGGTTGCTCACGGAAGCGGCGGACGTTGTCGGCGATTCCGATCTGCAGGCGCGAGTCCGCAAAGTCGCCGTGGAGATCGCTCGCGTGACGTTGGCCGAGGCGATCGATTCCGATGGCGGACTTCTGTACGAGGCCGACTCGAAAGGGCTCACGCAGACGTACAAGGAATGGTGGCCGCAGGCGGAAGCCGCGGTCGGCTTTCTCAACGCGTATCAGATATCTCGCGACGAGAAGTATCTCGAGACGTCGCTCCGACTCTGGGATTTCATCGAGGCGCATCTCGTGGATCGGAAGCACGGCGAGTGGATTCGCAGCGTCGACCGTTCCGGAAAAACCGCGTCCACCGACCCGAAAGTCAGTTTCTGGAAATGCCCGTACCACAACGGCCGCGCCTGCCTCGAACTGATTGACCGCCTGAAGAAGCTCTGACGCCATGGGTTGTGCCGGCGGTGCAGAACGCCGCACGGCCTCTTCCCATGGAATCGCCCTACGCCCGAAAAGCTCCTTCCGTCCAGCAGACGCTCGATTTGTTCAAAGGCAAATGGGCGTCCGCGATGCCACCGGCACTTGGTCCGTGTGAAGCCGGCTCGGCGCGCCTCTTTGAGGACCCGCGCGTGCCGTGGGCGATTGAAAAACTCGCGGAACTCGGCGCCACGGTTGCCGGCTCCACCGTGCTTGAACTCGGCCCTCTCGAAGGGGCGCACACCCACGCGATATCACAGGCGGGAGCGGCGGCGGTGACGGCGGTCGAAGCGCACCCGGAGGCATACCTGAAATGCCTTGTGGCCAAGGAACTGATCGGAATGCAGCGGGTGAATTTCCTCTTTGGCGACGCGGTCGAGTTCATGCGCACCATCGGACACACCTACGACGTCGGTTTTGCGTGCGGTTTTCTCTACCACATGACCAATCCGGTCGAGGTGCTGGAGCTACTCTGCAAACGCACTCACGCGATCTTCCTCTGGACGGTGTATTGGGATGACGAATTCAATCGCGCGCACCCGGAGAATTCGGGAGGAGCCGGCCCGGTGCACGCGACGATTCATCAGGGTTTCCAGCACCGCCTCCACCGGCACGATTACGGCGAGAACATCGCCTATGGGAAGTTCTGGGGAGGCAAGGCGAGCCACGCATTCTGGATGGAGAAGGACGAGATTCTTGGCGCGTTGCGCCATTTCGGTTTTTCCCGGCAGATCGTCGTGCAGGAGGAGAATCCGAACGGCTCTGCTTTGCGTATGGTCGCCGCCCGCGGCTAGTGTTTTTCGTACGGGTTTTGGGCTCTGGATTGTCGTAGAGACCGAATGGCTAATCTTCCGTCTGTCGCCACGAAGGCGCGTTGGGTGTGGTTCCTTTTTCTCGGTGCCACCTCGTTGTTCCCGTTCCTGTACTACCAACCGCACTTCGCGAAGCTGTTCTGGTTCGGTGACGAATTGGATCTGATCAATCAAATCGACAACCAGGGGATGCTCCCTTGGCTCAGCGTGGCGTTTGCGGAGAATTTCGTTCCGCTGTTTAAGGCTCTCTGGGGCGGGATGATCTTCGCCGGGCACGGAAGCTACGCGGCTATGCTCTGGATAGCCTGGCTCACCCATGCGTTGAACGTCGTGTTGCTTGCGGCCTGGATGTTTCGGGCTGGGTTTGGCCGGGTCGCGGTCTGCTTTGCCTGCCTGATCTGGGGACTGAGTGCTACAAACCTCGAGACTCTCACCTGGAGCGTTCAATGGTCCGCCATTCTTGCGCTCACGTTTTTCCTGGGAGCCGTTCAACTGGAGACGCTGGCGGCCGCTCGCGACGTCACCCGCAGAAATCGCTGGGCGAGAGTTCTGGCCGTCACGGCCTTGTGCGCGGCCAGTGCGCTCGCGTTCTCGCGGGGTGTCCTAACGGGAGCCGTTGCCGCAGCGCTGAGGCTCGACCCGACGGCACGGCGCGGAGATTCGTGGCAACGACGGCTTTTTGTCGCCGCGATCTATTTGGTGCCTTCGGTGGTGGTGGCGGTCATCATCCTTCGGCTTGCTCCATCAAGCCATCGCGGGGTGCTATCCACGGCAGAGCGGCTGAAAGACATGACCACGTTTTCCGTTTGGTATTTTTCGCTGAATCCGGTGGCGCCGTTCTTTGCCATCGCTCCGGCGAACTGGGGAATTCCCCACGTCACGTGGGCACATGTCTGTCTTCTCGGTGCTCTGAAGATCCTCGTGATGGCGGTGGCGTTTCGCACCGCTGACGTCGCGCAACGACGTGTCTTCGTACCCCTGCTGCTGCTCGACCTCTCGAATGCGCTGCTCCTCGGTTACGGACGCGGGGGAGAGGATCATTGGTTGGCCATGAGTTCACGATATCAATACAACGCGCTGCTCTGTTACCTCCCTTTCCTGGCTGTGCTAGTTTCTCGACTGTGTGACATGGTCCCCCGGCACCGAGGGCTTCGTGCCGCGGCTGTCGTGCTTCTGCTAGCCGTTTCGTCGTGGGAAGCGAATCGCCGGTGGGCCGATCTCCTGCCGCCATGGTGCGACTGGCGCGGGGCTTCAAACCGACGCCTGCTCTTCGAGACCAAACCGCTGCCGCCAGGGAACAGCCTAATCGGGATTCCCTTCCTCTCGAACGCCCGCGGGAGGGAGCTTGCGGACAAATACCACCTGCATTGACCGTCGGCGGCCGACCCAGCACGCATCTGTGCCGTCGAGCACGTGGTGGGCGTCGGCCTTGTTCGGATGGATCGGTTCCGAGCTTTCGGGCGCCGTTATTGCGGTGGCCCGGCTCACCCGACGGGTTTGTGGCGGGCTAGAAGCTCGGCGAACTTGGCAGCACGGCCGGAACGATCGGCCTTCGGGAGCCAGAGTGCGTTCATCGGATAGTTGACCGGCGGCGGGCGCAGACGTGCAAAGGCGATTCCGACGTGCGGCAGCTTGTGGGTGAACGGGAGCACGCAAGCGACCTCGTCGCTGGAGCCGATCCGAGCCAGCATCGATGCGGCGCTGTCGGCGTGGTGAACAAACCGCGGTGCGAATCCGGCGTCCGCGGCCGCTTCACGCAGCACGTCGTTGCGTCCGGGAAAATCATGCTCGTCCCAGCCCACCCACCGGCACTCGCTCAGACTCGACAGCGACAGCACGCGCTTCTTCGCCAGCGGGTGCCCCGCGCGAAACGCGATCATGCCCGGAACCGTTTCGATCTCTTCCATCCGGAATCCCGGACCCAGCCTGGCGGGCGCGGCGCCGATCAGCGCCAGATCGATTTCACCCCGGCGAAGGGCTGCGGGCATATCCGCGGGAGCGAGTTCCACCGGCTCAAGCAAGTTTGACGGGAAGGCGCGGGCGAAAGCCTGCAGGGCGGGGGCGTAACGTTGCAGCCAGAGTCCGCCATAGTGGCCGAGGCGGAGTCGATCGCGCAGCGAGCGGATCCGCTCAACCGCGCAATCCGCCGCCGCGAGCACCTGTCGAGCGTCGTCCAGAAACTGGCGCCCGGCCGGAGTCAGGTTGGTGACCGTTCCGTGCCGGTTGAAAAGACGGGTGCCGAGCTCTTCCTCGAGATCGTGGATCTGGCGGCTCAGCGCCGGTTGCGTCAGGTGGAGCCGCTCCGCGGCGCGGGAGAAGTGAAGGGCCTCCGCCACGGCGGAGAAGTACCGCAGGTGCCTGAGTTCCATGCCCTGTTTTCGACATTACCAAAAGGCATGGAAAGCAAAAAACCAGGCATTGGTCGCCGTCTGTAGTGTGCGATAGACTACAGAGACCATGAAACCCGCAATCCTCCCTTTTCTCGCCGCCACTCTCGCCGGGTTTGGCGACGTCTCTTCGCCGCCGCCCACGACGCTGCTCGAGTTCGCCGGTGCGAGTTCGAAGCCGGCCCGGCTCTCGGAGGCCGCGCTGGTCGTCGTCGATGCCCAACGCTTCTATGTGGACGGGAAACTGAGGCTGGCCGGCATCGACGAGGCGGTGGCGGAGATCGCGAGACTCCTGACACGTGCCCGGGAGCTTCATACTCCGGTGGTTCACATCGTGCAGCAGGGCAGGGCGGACTCTCCGATTTTCACGTCCGGCACGCCGGCAGTGGAGATAATCCCCGCGCTCGCGCCCATTGCGGGCGAGACGGTGATCGTGAAGACGCTGCCGAACGGCTTTGCCGGTACATCGCTCGACGAAGCGCTGCGGCGCTCCAGTCGCAAGGAACTGATCGTCGTTGGCTTCATGACCCACAACTGCGTCAGCTCGACGGTCCGCTCCGCGCTGGATCATGGCTATCGGAGCACGGTGGTTGCGACAGCCTGCGCGACACGCGACCTGGCCGGAGCTCACCGCAGCACGATTCCGGCTTCGGTGGTGCAAGAAGCGGAACTCGCGGCATTGAGGGACCGTTCGGCCGCCGTCGCGCAGAGCGCAGCGGAGATCGAAGACTAGAAGGATCGGCACTTCGGCGCGTGCAAGAGGCGCGAGACCGCCGAACGCAGGGAGTCGACCCATCGCTCAACAAAAAAGCCGCCTCGCGGAGGCGGCTTTGAAAACGTCGGGTGAGGACCGAGCCTCAGGCCAGAGCGGCTTGGTAGTTTTTCTCAGCGGCGTCCCAATCGACGACGTTCCAGAAGGCCGCGATGTAGTCGGGACGGCGGTTCTGGTAGTTGAGATAATACGCGTGCTCCCAGACATCGAGGCCGATGACAGGCTTGCCTTCGAAGCCTGCGACGGACTTGCCCATCAATGGGCTGTCCTGGTTGGCCGTCGAGCCGATCGCCAGTTTCTTGTTGGCGTCGACGACGAGCCACGCCCAGCCGGAGCCGAAGCGTCCCGCGGCCGCTTTGCCGAATTCTTCCTTGAACTTGTCGAAGCCGCCGAAGGTGGAATTGATCGCGTCCGCGAGTTTGCCCTTCGGAGCGCCGCCCTTGCCGGGGCCGAGAATGAGCCAGAAGAAACTGTGATTGCTGTGACCGCCGGCGTTGTTGCGGACGCCGGTGCGGACCGCCTCCGGGACCTTGCTCAAATCGGCGATCAAGGTGTCCACCGGCAGCGAGGCGAGTGCGGGGGAATCCTTGAGCAGGTTGTTCGCGTTGGTGACGTACGCTTGGTGATGTTTCGTGTGATGGATTTCCATCGTCTTCGCATCAATGTGTGGAGCCAGGGCGTCGTACGCGTAGGGAAGTTTCGGAAGTTCGTATGCCATAAGGATGACGAGTTGATATTGAGCCGAGGCGCAACCTGATGAAGCAGCGGACGGCGTCAACTGACGCAGAGAGAAACCGCGGCGGCCTGCATGGAGCCGCGCGGTCGCCTAGATTTCGGGAGCGCTCCGTTTGGCTCGGAAAAACGCCTGGATGAGATCGCGGCACTCGTCCTCCAGCACTCCCCCGGCGGTCAGTTCGAGGTGGTGATTCACGCGCGGAAGATCGTTCACGTTTGTCGCGCCTCCGAGGCAGCCCATCTTGGGATCCGGCACAGCGTAACAGACGCGTTTGAGTCGCGACATGAGCGTCGCGCCGGAGCACATGGGGCAGGGCTCTTTCGTCACATACAACGTGGCGCCGTCGAGCCGCCAATCGCCGATCCGGCGGGCGGCTTGAGTGATGGCGATCATCTCGGCGTGGGCCGTCGGATCCGCGGCGGACTCGACCGTGTTGTGTGCGGCGGCGATCACCTCGCCATCGCGTTCGATGACGCAACCGATCGGGACTTCATCCTGCCGCCAGGCATCGATTGCCTGATTGAAAGCGAGGCTCATGAAGAACACGTCGTCGCGGACGAGTTGGGACGGGAAGCGTTTCTGAAAAGGGCAATCCGGCGGCGTCGGTGAACCGTTCATACAGACGGGCTGGGCGACACGCCCGGCCAGAGGAAAGCCTTGACTTAGGAGGGGTGGTTCCGCCTTACAAGAGGCTTTTCTTTCAAGGCCTTTCGGATGAACCAACTCCTATCCCACGGTAGCTTTGCTCTGTATGTCGGACGGTAAATCGATCGAAGTTGAAGGCAAAGTCGTGGCTGTGCTTCCAGGCACGATGTTCAAGGTGGAGTTGGCTAACGGGCATACGGTTCTCGCCCACATTTCAGGTAAGCTCCGCAAGAATTTCATCAAGATCGCCGCGGGCGACATGGTGAAAATGGAGATGAGCCCGTACGATCTGGAGAAGGCGCGTATTACCTACCGCATGAAGGACGAACGGGCTGCGGCCACCCGTCCTCCGATGCGCCGCCGCTACTGAGCGGTGGCGGGATTGCCGGCGTTGTTTGCCACGCCAAAGAACGTCGCGCTCGGTATTCGGTTCGCTTTCGTCGAGCCCAAGTAAATCATCCGAGCGAGTTTAGCTTCGAGTCCGACGGACATGCCGTCGTTCCAGTGCCATGGCCCGCGCCCGCTCAAAATCTCTGCCGCCCAGCCAGTCGCCCGGCGCCTTCGCCGAGGACGCGGACGCGTTTCTCGCATTCCTCAGCCTCGAACGCGGGCTCTCGATCCACACCCAACTCGGATACCAGAGCGATCTCGATCAATGCGCGGAGTACCTGTCGAAGCGCAAGGTCGAGAACTGGCAGAAGACGACCCCTGCAGACGTTGAGTCCTGGATACACTCGCTGAGCGGACGGGATTTCAGCGAGGCGAGCGTGGCGCGAAAGCTTTCGGCGCTGCGTGTCTTTGCCCGCTATCTGGTCCGCGAACGGCGGCGGAGCGACGACTTTACGGAGTTGGTCTCGGGACCAAAACTGTCGCGCCGCATCCCCGCGACACTCACGGCGGAGGAGATGGCTCGCCTGGTAGCCGCGCCGGTCGGCGGCGATGCGCGTTCGCTGCGCGACCGTGCGATGCTCGAGCTCTTTTATTCGAGCGGCCTTCGCGTCTCGGAGCTCTCGATGCTCACGCTGCAGCAGATCGATTTGGAGAACGGATTCCTGCGGGTATTCGGAAAAGGTTCGAAAGAACGAGTCGTGCCGATCGGTGAGCAGGCGCGCAACGCCCTCGCCACCTACCTAGGCTCAGCCCGGCAGCATTTCGTGAAGCCGAAAACGGGCAGCCAACTGTTCCTGAGCGAGCGTGGCACCGCGATCTCGCGAAAGATGATCTGGGTCCTGGTGAAGAAATACGCGAAGCGGGTGGGGATCACAAAACCGGTGAAGCCGCACGCGCTGCGCCATTCGTTCGCCACGCATCTGCTCGGCGGCGGCGCCGACCTCCGTGCCATCCAGGAGATGCTCGGCCACGCCAACATCGTGACCACCCAGATCTACACTGCGGTCGAGGAGAAGCGCCTGGTGGCGCAGCACGACCGTTTTCATCCGCGGAACCGGGACGCCGGATCGCTGAAAGAGTGAAGCGCCTGCGCCGGCATTGCCGGCGCTGGCGAGGCTCAACGCGGATACGGCGAACGCCACCGCGGCTCCTGGGGCGGCGTCTGACGCCCGACCTTTCCCCTTGACGCCAATATGTTTCACGCCGTCATCCATCGGTTTTAACGGCCGTGCAAGTTAACCTGATCGTTACCGTGTTTCTCGCCGCCCGTCCGACTTTGGATCGGACTCGGTGCCGGTGTACGCCGACGCGGTGAACGGAACTATACCCCTTCAGCCCAACGACATGTCTGCCGATCCGCACTCGCCCGACTCTCCACTGAAATCCGTTCCAGGCGATGCGCCGGATCAATCGTTGCAGGAGGTCGCGGATCTGGATCCCGCCGGCATTCACCAGATGCTCCCTCGTCTCGTTGCGGCTTCGCAGACCGAGTCCGCCAAGCAATCCAATGCCGTCCGCGCTGTCGGTGATAAACTCGTGTTGCTGGGCGTGGCCCCTCGAAGCCTGCAGGGGAGCCGGTATTTGGAGCTCGTGCGCGGACGGCTCGCGGCGTCGAGCTTGCCCGCCAACGGAGACCGCCGGCTTGGCGACACCATTTCTACACTCCTCGGCGCAGCGGCCGTTTCGGAGTCGCACTCGCTTGCCAGCGCAGGTCTGCTCACCTCCGTCTCCGAGATGCTTCTGAGGTCGGCGAAGCCCGTGGGTGCGAAGCTCGACCTGTCTGCGTTCGGCGTGACGCGGTTCGACGTGCTGCTTTTTGGCCAGAGTGCCAACTGCGCGGTTGTGGTGCTTCCTCATCAGCGGGTCGGGACCGTGCTGTCGGAGGCGCACACCTCGGGAGTGGATGCCACGCTGATTGGCGAATTTGTGGCGGCGGAAGAATTGGTGGTGCAGGCTCGCGGAATCATCGCGCGCTGGTCGTTGGCGGAACTTCGCGCGCCGGGAGCGAAAAAAGGGGCTGTGCCGGCATGAGGCGCCGGGCCACACGTATTTCGGGATGCGTTAAACACGTTCCGGGACTCGCCGTCCTGGACTTGAGCTGATAGCGTCCTGCCCTTTTCCGCATGTCTGATCGCATTACTCACGAGTGTGGCATCGCCCTCATTCGGCTGCTGAAGCCGTTGTCGTATTATCAGGAGAAATACGGCTCTCCGCTCTGGGGATTTACCAAGCTCTTCCTCCTCATGGAAAAGCAGCACAACCGCGGCCAGGACGGCGCGGGCGTCGCATGCGTGAAGCTGGATATGCCGCCGGGCGATCCGTACATGTTCCGCGAGCGGTGCGTGAAGCCCAACCCGCTGGACAAGATCTTCAAGACCCTGCTGCGGTCCTACAACGAGAAGGTGCAGGAGGGCACGGTCCATCCGGAATTCGCGGAGACCGTTCGCAAGCATTTCGATTTCGGCGGCGAGCTCTACATGGGCCACCTCCGGTACGGTACTTCCGGCGGCTACAATCTCAGCTCGTGCCATCCGTATTTCCGCCGCAGCTCCTGGCCGACGCGGAATCTGGCGCTCTGCGGTAACTTCAACATGACCAACACGGCCGAGCTGAACGCCAGCTTGATCGCGATGGGTCAGCATCCGATTTTCGCGACGGACACGCAGGCGTTGCTCGAGAAAATCGGCTTCTTCCTCGATGAAGAACACGAGGACATTTACCGCTTCCTGCGCACCCGCGGACTGCCGGGGGCGGAAATCTCCCGGCGCATCAGCGAGGATCTCGATATCGCCCGCGTCATCACTCGGGCTTCGCAGAAGTGGGACGGCGGTTATGCGCTCTGCGGATTGATCGGCAACGGCGACGCGTTTGTCGTCCGCGATCCGGCCGGCATCCGGCCCTGCTGGTATTTCCAGAACGACGAGGTGGTCGCGTTCGCGTCGGAGCGCGCGCCCCTCCTCACCGTTTTCGACCTCGCCGTCGAGCAGGTGAAGGAAGTCGAGCCGGGGCACGTCGTCGTGGTCAAAAAGAAGGGCACCGTTACGACCACGCGCTTCACCGCGCCTCTTCCGCGCGCCTCGTGCTCGTTCGAGCGCATCTATTTCTCGCGGGGCAACGACATCGAGATCTACGAGGAACGTAAGGCCCTGGGCGGACGTCTCGCGGACCAGGTGCTTGCGTCCGTCGATCACGATTGGGGCAACACCGTTTTCAGCTTCATCCCCAACACCGCGGAGGTCGCGTATTACGGTCTGCTCTCCGAATTGCGCGAACGCCGCCGCCAGGAGGTGAAACGGGCCGTATCCGAAGCGGCCAGGAAAGGCGCTCTCACCGACGAGCTGCTGGACGAGTTGATCATCCGCAACTGGCCCCGCGGCGAGAAAGTCGTCAGCAAGGACATCAAGCTCCGCACCTTCATCGGCCAGGAGAGCATGCGCAATCAGCTCGCGAGCCACGTGTACGACATCACCTACGGCTCGGTGAAGTCGACGGACAACCTCGTATGCGTCGACGATTCGATCGTTCGCGGGACGACCCTCCGTCGCTCCATCCTTCGCATCCTTGCGCGGCTGAATCCGAAGAAGATCGTGATCGTTTCTACGGCGCCGCAGATCCGCTATCCCGACTGCTACGGCATCGACATGTCGGAGCTGGGCAAATTCGTCGCCTTCGAGGCCGCTGTTTCTCTCCTGAAGGAGCGCGGCAAGGCCTCGCTGCTGGAGGAGGTTTATCAGCTGTGCCGGGCGGAGGTCGCAGCCAACGGTCCGACGAATCACGTCCGAAAGATCTACGAACCTTTCACGCCGGAAGAGATTTCGGCGCGGATCACGGAGCTGGTGTCTCCCCGCGGCATCTCCTGGACCGGCAAGATCGAGATTATCTTCCAGTCGATCGAGAACCTGCACGCCGCAGTCCCGAATCACCGCGGCGACTGGTATTTCACGGGCAAATATCCGACGCCCGGCGGCTATCGCACGGTGAATCAGGCCTACGTGAACTACTTCGATAAAAGCGAAGGCCGAAGCTACTGAACGGAAACCGGACCCCCAGGCGGGATGCCGAAATCGGCTGTTGCGAGAAAAACGCCTAGCCTGACTCGCATCCTTCGGATTTCGTCGGCTCGATTATCCTCCCATGTCTCTCAGCTACGAATCTTCCGGAGTTCGGTACGATCAGCTCGATGCGTTCAAGCGCGCCTGCCAAAAAGCGGCGCGGGGCACAGCGGGAGTGCTGGCAGACCACGGTTATCGCGAACCGGCGACGACGCGTGGTGAGAGCGCGTACCTGATCGAGGCGGACGACCACTACCTCGCGCACGTGGAGGAAGGCCTCGGCACGAAGAACATTGCGGCCGACGTGGTGTATTCCCGCGGGGGCCGCTGTTTCTATCGCGAGATCGGTATCGATACCGTGGCTACGATCGTCAACGACCTGATCACCTGCGGCGCTTTGCCGATTTCGGTCGCGATGCACGCGGCCGTCGGCGATTCCGCCTGGTTTGCCGACGAACGCCGGGCGGGGGACCTCGTCGAGGGGTTTGCCGAGGGTTGCCGGCAGGCTGGCGCCGTGTGGGGCGGGGGAGAGACTCCGACTCTTCGTGGCATCGTCCAGCCGGAATCGATCGTGCTCGCCGGTTCGGCGATCGGAAAGATCGCTCCGAAGTCGCAGCGCATCGTGGGCGATGTCCGTGACGGCGACTCGATCGTTTTTCTCGCCTCGTCCGGCGTGCAGACCAACGGGCTCACGCTCTGCCGTCAGATCGCGGACCACTTGCCGCAGGGATACTCGACTCCCATCGGCGACGGCCGCACTTACGGCGAGGCGTTGCTGGCTCCCTCGGTCATCTACGTCGCGTTCGTCCGGGAATGCCAGCGCCGCGGGTTGAAACTGAACTACGTCGCACACGTCACCGGCCACGGCTGGCGGAAGCTCATGCGCCTCGAGGAAGCATTTGTTTACGAGATTACGGAGCTGCGGCCGGAACCGGCGCTGTTCCGTTTCCTGCGCGAGGCGGGCCCGATTGAGCTGCGCGAAGCGTACGCGACCTTCAACATGGGCATCGGCTTTGCCGCCTACGTGGCGCCCGAGATTGCCGACCAGGTTGTGGCTGCGGCGAAGGCGACCGGCTACGACGCCTGGCGCGCGGGCACCGTCAAGAAACAGGGTGCCCGAAAGGCCGTTGTCGTTCCGAAGCTCGGCCTGACGTTCGAAGGCGAAACGCTCCAGCTCCGCTGAGGGCGTTTGCTCAAACGAAAGAACGGCGTTCCATTCGCAGCGGGGCCGCTGGGCTCTGGGCTTGGCGGCTTCCTTCACCATGAAATACCGCTCTTTCGGAAAACACGGGACCTGTTCGGAAATCGGCTTCGGAGCTTGGGCCATCGGCGGCTCCTGGGGCGAGCAGCGCGACGCAGATTCGTTGGCGGCGCTGAACCGAGCCCTGGATCTGGGCTGCACGTTTGTCGACACGGCGGCGGGCTATGGCGACGGACGTAGCGAGCGATTGATCGGAGACGTGCTGCGCGCTCGCCGCGACGCGGGCAGGCAGGAAGCCGTTTTTGTCGCCACGAAAACGCCTCCCTCCGCTGGAGTCTGGCCTCCGTCTCCGTACTGCAGAGCCGAGGAACGTTATTCGGAAAAGTATCTTCGCGAGAACGTCGCGACGCGCCTGGATAATCTCGGATCGAAGAAGATCGATCTTCTTCAGCTGCACACGTGGACCCGTGCCTGGAACCGTAATCCAACGCCCTTCAAAGTCCTCCGCCAGTTGCAGCGCGAGGGACTCGTTGGATTGATTGGCGTCTCAACCCCTGAGCAGGATCAGAACTCCGTGATCGATTTGATGCGCGGCGGCTGGGTCGATTCCGTCCAGGTGATCTACAATATCTTCGAGCAAGAGCCGGCGGCCGAGTTGCTCGACGTGGCGAAGGAGTGCGGAGTTGGCGTGATCGTCCGCGTCGCCTTCGACGAAGGTGTGCTGACGGGCAAGTTCACCAAACACACCGTTTTCCCCAAAGACGATTTTCGCTCCGCCTACTTCGCGGGCGATCGCCTGGAACGGGCGCTCCGCCGGGTTGCGGAGATCCAGAGGGACCTTGAGGGCTCCGGTTACACCATGCCGCAGGCGGCCCTGAAGTTCGTCCTGGCGCATCCCGCCGTTTCGACCGTGATTCCCGGCATACGCAATGTGGCCCAAGCCGAGGCCAATTGCGGAGTCAGCGATCTTCCCGACATGCCGCGAGACCTCGTGGAGAAGGTCCATCGCCATAATTGGCGTCGCGGCGTTTGGTACGGAGGAAAATAGGTTTCACGCTCCGGGTCGGTGAGACGCGCTCCGGGATTGCCCGGCTCCTGAGTGCCTGACTTTCTCACGCGTCGCATGGGCCAACCATCACCCGTTGCCACTTCGGCTTTGTCCTCGCGCGCTGGCGCCATGGAGATTCGACCCTCCACTGGCGCGCGGGTGTCGGTTGGGCTGATCCTGCTGGTTTCGCTGGCGCTGCGTGTCGCCCTGGCTTTGGGAGGCGGGCAATACTACTGGCCCGACGAGGGACGGTACGGGGTATCTCGGGACGTGGTGGCGGCGCTTGCGCGCGCCGACTGGAAACGGGCCCACGATATACTGTTGGGCACGTCGGACCACATTTTCTTCCGCTTTATCGGTCTCGTTCCTGCGGCCTTGGAGCGATGGTTCTGGCCTTCGTCGCCGCCCCTGCCGGCATTTGCCGCCATTTGTTTCGGGTTGTTTTCTGTCGGGTCGATCTGGCTCCTCTGGCTGATCGTCCGGCAGATTGAGAAAGACGAGATCGATGCGTCGTGGAGTGCGTTTTTCTACGCCGGTTGTGTGACCGCGTTGTATTTTGTGCGGCACTACTTCCCGTACGATATCGCGCTCTTCTTCTTTGTCTTGGCGTGGCGTGTCGGACAGGGACCCGAGAGCAAGGTGCGGCTCTGGGGCGTCGGTTTTCTCGTGGGGATCGGCTACCTCACCTACAACGGTTATTGGAATACCGGCGGCATCGTGCTGGCGGGGTTTTGTCTTCTGGGTGCGACCTCGCTTGCGAACCTGCTTCGCCGTTTTGTTCTCACGGGGTTCGGACTCCTTTCGCCGGTGGCACTCGTTTTTTCGGCAGCCGGATTGCTGGGGCATAACCTTGTCCAGCACGCGATCCAGTTTTCTCATACGGTGACCCAGGGCGACTTCGGTCGGGGCTGGAAATTCGTCTACGAGTATTTCCGTGAATCGGAAGGGAGCTATGCCGTGATCCTACTGGCGATCGCGGCCGTCGGATTGCCCCTTTGGTCGAAACGGGACCGGCGCTGGTTCGGGCCCGCGGGAGTCGTACTGGCGATGGCCCTGATCCTGTGCGCCGAGATGATTTTCTTTTCGGATGTCGTACCGCGGTTCGCCATCGCCGGACGGATGGCAAAGCCGCTCATGCTGTTCCTCGCGGTCGGCGCCGGAATCGGTTGCGCCGACCTGGTGCGGCGGTGGGGCCGCTGGTTTGGAGTTGCCGTGGCAACCGCGTCGCTGGTCTGCATCGCGGCGAATTTTCGCATGCCGATGCGGCTGGAGTTTCCGGATCACTTCAAGGCACGGGCGACCGAGCAAATGAATGCGATCCTGAATCGTGAGCCGCGGGCTTCCGTCGGGCTCTTGAACGCCCGCTTCTTCCATCGGCCGATTTTCACGCCGCCTCTGCCACCGTACGACCTGGTTCTCGCGGCCCGCCATCCCTTGCAGTTTCGGCCGTACGTGTACGAGGGATACAGCGAGCCGATGCGCGACGCGTTCGCCGCGCACGACTTCACCATGAGGCTGGTGCGTTTCCGCGAGCCGGATTTTTGGCACAGCGCTCCTGCATCGGTGGAGCCGCTGCTTCGACCGATGCCTGGGGTGATCGAGCTCGGGCTGAAGTTGCCCAACCCCTTTCCCGTGGGCCGGTGCGATCCGCTCGTTGTAACCGGCGCCGCGGGCAGAGGTGATTTCTTCGCCATCAGGTACGTTTCGGCGGAAACCGTGCAGATTCTCTTCGATCACTGGGGTGTCGGCATGATCGCGTCACAACCCATCCGGGTAAACACGTCAGTCGGAGAAACCCATTCGTTGGTGCTGTCGATGGGAAGCCTCCTGCCCGACAAGAACAGCGCATATTTCCGCGCGAATCCCGAACTCGAGCCCCTTCGTGAGCGTTTTGTTGCCGAGTGGGACGGAGTCCTGGTCTGCAACGAGCAGGCGGCGTTTCATCCCGTTCCGGTGGAGACCATCTCGATTGGAGAGAACCGCATTGGAGGGAGCACGACGAAGAAGAATTTTTCCGGCGAAATCGCCTATGCGAGGCGCGTCGATCCTCGTTCCGCTGCACGGGGCGAGTGGGGATTGACCCTGCCGCTGAAGTCGCCCCTAGCGGCGGAACAGGGCGCGACCAGCATCGTTTTCGAAATGCCGTCTGAATCCATCGCGCACACAGAGCCGCTCTTCACGAGCGTTTGGACGTTGCGCAGTTTCGAGGTGACGCTCGAGCAGACTTCGGGTGCGCCGGCAGGGGAGTTGCAGGCCGTGCTTTATCTTAACGGCCGCGAGGAAGCCCGCAGCGCCAGCTATCGTCTTGCGCCCGGAGAACATCGCGCCCTGATCCTCTCGCCACCGCTGGTGAAGAGTCCGGGCACGGGCAACGGGGAGCGTTTCCTCGACGACTACGTTGCCGGGGCGTTTCGTGTGTCGATCGACGACCGTCGCTGGCTCACCGTCGACCTCAGCCGGACGTTTGCTCAGGAGGATGATCGAATTGCGAATCCGGTTGATCGACTGCTGTGGGCGGTGGGTTCTGACTGGCCGCTCACGGGGCGCGAGACCGCTCGGTTTTCTGGAAGGATCCGGTCCGCGACCGTGATCCCGTTCGCCGCCCGAACGGTCGGTGATTGGATGTTCCCGGGGAGAATTGACGGCCATCCACCCGCTGGCGGAGTCATGGGACCGCTGGCGGTCCGACTCCGCTTTTCGCCGTCGGCGACCGGCTGCGAGCCGCTTTTGGTGAGCGGCCGGTCTGGCGCAGGAGACGCCATCTTTGTGTGCTACGAAGGGCCGAATCGGATTCGGATTTGTCACGACCACTGGGGGCAGACTGCCTTTTGCTCCGATCCGATGGAGGTCGACTTTGCCCGCGAGCACACGTTGGTGATCTCCACTCCCGCCATGCGACCGCCTGACGGCGGGTCCGGGCAGGTCCCGCAGACGGGCCCGGGCGCGCACGTGTTGGTTGCGCTGGATGACCACGTGGTCTGGGACACCGAGCAGCCTTTTTTCCCGAGCACCGTCGACAGTACCTGTGTCGGATGGAATATCATTCAGGCCAGCAGTTGCGGACCGAGGTTCACCGGTGAATTGATCGAACTGCGGTACCTCGACGAATCTGCCACGGCTGCGCTCGCCCGCTCGTTCCATCGGTGACGTTTCCGTGACGATGGCTTGGCACGGCCGGGGAACGGGGTGGCCGGCTTGACACCCCTTTGAGCGGTCGATACCTCCAAGGCCCGAGATGGAGGCCGCCCTTGATCAACCTGTGCTGGTCCTCAACCGCCTCTGGCAGGCGGTCAATGTGATCGGCGCCAAACGGGCCTTCGCGCTACTTGCACGGGGCCATGCCCATGTTGTCCATCATCACGATGAGGATTTTCGGATCTTCTCGATGATGGACTGGATCGACTTCTCCCAGCACAACCCACCGCTGGCTGAGGTGGAGGCCGTCCGAACGCCCAGCCGCACGATCCGGCTGCCGCGCGTCATTCTCCTCACTTTCTTCGACAAACTGCCCTGCAAGGAGCTGAAACTGACGCGCAACAACGTTTTCGAGCGCGACAAGAACCAATGCCAGTACTGCGCCCGGGTTTACGCTCGCGAGGAGCTGAACCTCGATCACGTCATCCCGCGCCATCATGGCGGCAAGACCACGTGGGAGAATATCGTCTGTTCCTGCATCAAATGTAATTCGCGGAAGGCGAACAGGCTCCCTCACGAGGCCGGGATGCGCCTCATCCGCAAGCCGGGCAAACCGAAGTGGCGGCCGGTCATCAGCCTCGTTCTTGGCGCGCAGCACCACGAGATGTGGAAAGACTTCCTCGATCTCGCTTACTGGAACGTCGAATTGGACGAATGACGAGCGGGCGGCTGCGCCTCTGGCAGCGGCCGCCGTGGTAAACGGCCGAGGTCCCGAAGAACGGGCCGGCGTAGCTCCACGACTCAGGCGAGCGGCAGCGAGATCCGCATGGTCGTGCCCGCGGAACTGGTTCGAAGCAGATGAATGTCGCCGTGGTGGCTAACGAGAATCCGTTTGGCGATACCGAGACCGAGGCCGGTGCCGTCGGGCCGTCCTGACAGAAAGGAGTCGAAGATCCGTTCGCGGAGGTTTTCCGGGATTCCTGCGCCCGTGTCGGCGATATCGATCGAGAGCACGCGAAGGCCCTGGCGGTCTTCCGTGGTGCAGCCGATCGAGATCTGACCGCCCTCCGGCATCGCCTGGGTCGCGTTGATCAGGAGATTCAGAAGCACCTGCTGGATCTGGCCCTTGTTCACGTCGACGACCAGCGAGCGTGGAGGGGCGTCGAAGTGCAGGTGGATTTTGCACTGCGCCAGTTTCAGTCGCACGAGGACAATCGTGTCGTCGATGATGTCGGTGATCGGCCAGCGCGAGTGGAGCGTCGAGGGAGCCTTGGCGAAATTCAGCACGCGTGAGACGATCGCTTCCAACTGGTCGAGCTTCTCGGAGATCACGCGGACGTCCGTGCGCCGCGGATCCTTCTCGGGAAAGTCGAGCCCCAGATGGCCGTAGAGCAGCTTGATGACCGTGAGGGGATTCCGGATCTCGTGCGCGATCTCCGCCGCGAGCAGTCCCAGGGTGGTGAGCTGCTCGTTCTTTCGCAGAGATTCCTCGCTTTGGAAAACTCGCGCGTAAAGCCGGGAGTTCTGCAGCGCGACGGCGCCCAATCCGGCCAGGGCCGAAAGCAGACGTTTCTCGGCGTTGGTGAAACGGTGTACGTGGTCTGTGAATACCGAGAGAACGCCGAGAACCTCGTCTTCATAGATCACCGGAGCGGCGAGCACGCTGCGGAGCTCCGGGTCGTTGGGCAGGTCGTGAAGGTCCAGAAACTCCGGGCTCTGGATGTTGGGATAATCGATCTGTTTTCGCGTGTGGATCACGGAGCCCACGAGGCACGCCTGCAGCGGCAGATCCTCCGCCACGAGGTCCGTCGGCTGTGTGCTTGCGGCGGAGGCCAAACGAACGGTGCCGCGGCTTTCCTCGTACAAATGGAGGGTGCAGGCACGGCATTGCAGGATCTGCCGGGCATCGCGCGTCACTGTGTCGAAGAGCTCCTGCTGATCCAGCTTCGTCACCAGAGTCTGCCCGATGGAAATGAGCGACTCGAGTTGCCGAGCCTTACCCCGGAGCTGGTCGAGTTGCCAGAGTCGGGACACGACCGAGGTGGCCTCGGCGGTGTAGCGAACGAGAAGCGCCAGATCGGCCTCGGTGAAGCCTCCCACGGCATCGGAATCGACGTTGATCACGCCGAGCACCTGCCCGTGTTCCTCCATCGGCGCCGCCATCTCCGAACGAACCTCCTGCCGGAGCGAGATGTAGCGAGGATCGGCAGAGACGTCGCGGACCAGTTGGGGCTTTCCGTGGAATGCAACCCAGCCGGTGATCCCCTGACCGAGCCTGAGCGCCACGGCGTCGAGATCGGCCGGCAGACCCTGCTGAACCTCGATTTCGAGTTTGCCGGTGTCGGGATTCAGCAGGGCAACCGAACCGGACGCCGCGCGGAGCGCGGCGATGATCTCGGCGAGGATCGCGCGCAGCGCTCGTCGCGGATCGTCTTCGCGCGTCACGAGCGAGCTGATCCGGTAGAGCACGGAAACGGCGTGTGCGTCGGCTTCCGGCGACGGCTCGGGCGTCAGCGCGGAAAGGTTGGCGTTGGGAGCCGGCGGGCTGCTGTCCACGGCGGGAGGAATAACCGCAACAACGAGGAGGAATCCAGCCTCGAACGCTGCGGGCTAATGCGCGGAGAGCTCAGGCCTTGGCGGCGACCGTTTGGGCGGCGACCGTCTGGGATGTCGCAGGCTGAGCGATCACTGCACTGAGCGCATCCCGAAGCGAGTGCAGACGTCCCGTATCTTCCGTGATCTCGTGGTTGGCGCTCTCGATGTAGAACGTATCCAGAGCGATACCACGTTCGGTGCCGATGCGCGCAAACGTGATGTCGAAGCCGTGGTCGTAGATCGTTTTCGCCAGCCGATACAATAGCCCGATCTGGTCGTGCGCCTGGATTTCGACGATCGTGCGGTGCATCGACAGCTCGTGATAGACGTCGACCGTGGGAGGGAACGAACTCTGTAGCACCTCGCCTGGGGCGCTGCTGCTGGTGGTGTAGCGCCCCTGGTTGTACTTCTTCGCTTGGGCGAGAATGTCCGGATACAGATCCCGGTTCTGGATCAACGCTTGGTCGACCGTTTGGGCGAACGTCTCCGTGGCCGATTGGTTCTGCACGATGCCGCGGCCCGGTTCTACCACATAGAAGGTATCAATCGCGATGTGGTCCGTCCGCGAGATGACTTTCGCCCCGAGAATGTTGAGACCTGCCACGCTGAAAGCGCCCGCAAGTTTGTAGAAGAGGCCGGCGCGGTCCCAAGTGACAACATTGACCACGGTGAGGCTGCGGTTGAGGTCGTCCTTCCAATCGATCACCGGCCGAAGCGAACCCACGGAGTCGGCGGCTGTGATGGAGTGGAGCAGCTTGTTCACCATCTGGATATGGAGGGTGATCTCACTCGTGTCGGTGTGGACGAAATAGCGCTCGGGCAGGAGGCTGAAATGCGCAGAGATCTCCTCGGTGCTGATACCGGGGATCTTTTTCGTAACCAGCTCTTGGTGCTTCATTTTCGTTCGCTCCGAATTGCGGGATTCAAGGGCTTCACCGTGGATCAATCGATCGAGGGTTGCGCGGAAAAGGGAGGTGTGAAGGGTGTCTTTGTAGCTGTTCCACAGACTGGCCGAAGTACCGCGTGCGTCGCAGAACGTGTGGACGTACAGGTAGCGCAGTTTGTCCGGGTCGTCCACTTGTTCGGCGAAGGCAATGGCAGTCTGGGGATCATCGACATCTCGCCTCTGCCAGAACCGTGCCATGATCAGATGATTTTTGATCACGAAAGCCACCATTTCGCGGCTGGCAGGATCGACACCGAGGCGTTCCAAGATCGGCCCTGAGATCCGAACGCCGGACTCAGCGTGCCCTTGGATGCCTTGGCCTTTGCCGATGTCGTGGAGCAGAAGGATGAGGTAGAGCAGCGTCGGATCGGGTGTCTCGTGGAGCGCTGCCCGGTACTTGAGGGTGATCGGCTCCGCTTCCGTGAAAATCCGATCCAGCTCCCGGATGGCGTGGAGCGTGTGAATGTCGGCGGTGTAGCGGTGGTAGAACTCGTGCTGGACCAGGCAGGTCAGCTGGTCGAATTCCGGTATGAACCGCCCCAGTACGCCCAGCTCATGCATCAGGTCGAGGGTGGGGAACACGGCTCCCGTCTCCGACAGGATCGCCCGGAAACTGATGGTGGCATCGGGCGAATTGATCACCCGCTTGGTGATGAGCGGAAGCGACTCTCGGATCAGGCTGCGCAGCGCAAAGTCGGGGCGGGCCTCGAGTTGCTGCCCGTGACGGAAGACGCGAATCAGCCGCGCCGGGTCCTCTTTGAAAACGTCGGGCTTGTCGGCGACGAGTTCCTGTCCGCGTACGACGAAGCCGTCGATGCGTTTCGATTTTTGATAACGATAGGCCCGCAGCGCATCGCGGAAGGGGATACGGAAGCCTTTGTCTTCGTCGAGCGTCAGCGCCAACCGGGTTTCGACGATCCGCGATACGCGAAAGATCGACTGCGCCGACCGGTAGTAGTGGTGCATGAACTGCTCGACGCGTCCGAGCAGGTTGCTGTTGGTGTAGCCGAGGCCGAACGCCACCCGGGGCTGGGCTTCCAGATTCAGCAGATCGGTGGCGTACCGGCTGGTGAAGTGCAGCTCATTGCGGACTCGGAGTAGGAAGTCGTACGCGCGTTCAAAATCGCGCAGTTGGTTTCGCCGCAAGTGCCCTTGGGCAGCGAGTTCGGACATCTGCTTAATCCCCAGCTTCACCCGAGCCATCCAGAGCGCGTTCTGGTAATCGCGGAGTCCTCCGACGCCGTTTTTGATATCGGGCTCCTGGAGAAACACGGTGCCGCCGTACTTTTCGCGCCGGGCCGCCTGGTCCTCCAGGCGTGCGGTGATGTAGCCGCGCGGGTTCTCGTTCCGATAAAAATTCTCGAAGGCCTTCGAAAACGATTCGTAGAGCGTCTCGGATCCGGCAACCAACCTCGATTCCAGAAGCGCGGTCTTGGTTTGGATGTCCTTCCGAGCTTCGTCGAAAACGTCGTCCACGGAGCGCGTGGAATGACCGACCTTCAGCCCGCAATCCCAGAGCAAGTAGAGGATCTCGTTCGTCAGGTGCTCCTGCAGGGGTTTGACCGCCGCCAGCTTCACCTTCGACGGGAAGAGAAACATGATGTCGATGTCGCTCAGGGGACTGAGCTCGGCGCGCCCGTAGCCGCCCAGCGCCACGAGGCTGACCGGGGCAGGCAGCGTTTCCTGGTGCCGCGTCCACTCGCTGATCGCGTAATTGAAAAGGTGCGAAAGCAGCACGTCTATCATCGCGGCTCGCGCATGGACCACCTCCAAGCCCGATTCGCCAGCGTCGTGGCGCATGCGAATCATCGCGCTCTCCAGACGGAGGAAGGTCTTGCAGGCGGCCAGACGCTTCGGAACCGGCTCGCCCGGAGGGAAATTGAGGCGCTCGAGGGCGTGCTTGATGATCCGGCCGGTCATGAAACGCGGAAAGAGAAGCGGAAACGCGAAGCGGGTAAACCAGAAAGCCGAAGAGAGTGGGGCGTTGGGGCGGCGAACACCGGCCGTAAGTAGCAGCGGAAGTGCCAGGGCTCTCCAGCCCGGGGCAAGCCTCGGAGGTTCCTCTTGCCTCCCCAGGCGCCCGTTGGTTGCGTCGACGGTTCCAACCGTTCTCGAACCATGGCCGAAATCACGAAGAGCTACGAATCGCGCGACGTTGAGAAGAAGTGGTATGCCGCCTGGCTGTCCGCTCACGCTTTCGCCGGCAAAGTCGTCCCGGACAAGAAGCCGTACAGCATCGTGATCCCGCCACCCAACGTCACGGGTGTGCTGACCATGGGGCACGTCCTCAACAACACGTTGCAGGATATTCTGATCCGCCGCGCTCGTTTGGAGGGGAAGCCGGCTCTCTGGGTGCCGGGCACCGACCACGCCGGCATCGCCACCCAGACCGTGGTGGAGCGCGAACTCCGCAAGCAGAAGAAGACGCGTCACGATTTCGGCCGGCAGAAGTTCGTCGAGAAGGTCTGGGAATGGCGCCACGAAAAAGGCGGCATTATCCTCGAGCAGCTGCGACGCCTTGGCGCTTCCTGCGACTGGGACCGCACGCACTTCACGATGGACCCGGCGTATTCGCGGGCCGTGCTCAAGGTGTTCGTCGAGCTGTTCAACCGCGGCCACATCTATCGCGGCAAACGCATGGTCAACTGGTGCCCGGTTTCCCTCACCGCCCTTTCGGACGAGGAGGTGATCATGAAACCCTCGAACGGCACCTTGTACAAGGTCCGCTATGAACTCGTCGACCGCCCGGGCGAGTATATCCAGGTTTCAACGACGCGTCCGGAAACGATTCCGGGTGACGTGGCCATCGCCGTCCATCCGGAGGACCCGCGCTACACCCAACTCGTGGGGAAGAAGGTGTGGCGTCCGCTCAACCGCACGCAGATCCCGATCATCGCCGACGCCGCAGTCGACAAGGAGTTCGGCTCGGGTGCACTCAAGATTACCCCGGCCCACGACAAGGTGGACTACGAGGTGGGCCTTCGTCACAAGCTGCAAGCCATCGACGTGCTGAATCCCGACGGCGTTCTCAACGAGCTCGCTGGGCCGGGACTTGCCGGTTTGGAGCGCTTTGCCGGCCGAAAAAAGGCCGCCGAGCTTCTCCGCGAGTCAGGCAATCTGGTGGGTGAAGAGGCCTACATGAACAACGTCGGGTATTCGGAGCGCGCGGACGTCCCGATCGAGCCGCGCCTGACGGAACAGTGGTGGCTGCGCTATCCCCGCGTGGAGGAAGCCAAGGCTGCGGTGCGCGACGGACATATCAAATTCCACCCCGAGCGCTGGAGCAAAGTCTACCTTCACTGGCTCGAGAACATCCAGGACTGGTGCATCAGTCGGCAGCTCTGGTGGGGCCATCGCATTCCGGTTTGGTACCGCAAAGGCATCGATCGAGCGAAACTCACGGAAGCGGATCTCAAGGACCCGACGAAGGTGCTGGTTTCCGTCGACGGTCCTGCCGATCCGGAGAATTGGGAGCAGGAAGAGGACGTTTTGGATACGTGGGCCTCATCCTGGTTGTGGCCGTTTGCCACGATGGGATGGCCCAACGCAGAAGAGATGAAAAAGGCCGGTCTGGATTACTTTTATCCCACGTCGACGCTGGTGACGGGACCGGACATCATCTTTTTCTGGGTCGCCCGCATGATCATGGCAGGGCTGGAATTCATGCGGCCCGGCGAGCCGCTGGAGAACCGAATTCCGTTCAAGAACGTCTATTTCACGGGCATCATCCGCGACGCGCAGGGCCGGAAAATGTCGAAGTCGCTCGGAAACTCGCCCGACCCGCTGACGTTGATCGACAAATACGGAGCCGACGGTCTGCGTTTCGGCATTATTTCGATCGCACCCCAGGGACAGGACATCCGGTTCCAGGAGGAGCGCATCGAGGGTGGAAAAAACTTCTGCAACAAGCTATGGAACGCGAGTCGGTTCCGGCAGATGAGCGGCGAAGCCGGCGACAACTCCGCCCTGGCCACGATCGTCGGACGGCTCGATTCGTCGAAGTTCGATGCCGACGACCACGCGATTCTCGATCGCCTCCAGGCGACGACCGCCGCGGTCGAGAAGGCGTTTTCGGAATTCGAGTTCAGCGCCGCCGTGCAGAGCCTCTACGGTTTCTTCTGGAACGATTTCTGCGACTGGTACGTCGAGGTATCCAAAGCCAAGTTACAGGCCGCCGACACCAAGGCGAATTGCCTGGCGATCCAGGATCTCGTCCTTCGGCAAACGCTGCTCCTCCTGCATCCGTTCATCCCGTTTATCACCGAAGAACTCTGGCACCTGCTCGGCTACGGACCGGACGCTTCGTTTATCGAGGATGTCGGCATCGAGACCGCCGCGCAGCTCGTTGCGGCGCTTGCTGACCGCGGCATCCGCATCGATTCGGCCGCAGCTGTGGCCGTAGAGCAGCTCAAGGCGACGTCCTCGCAGGCGCGGGCCCTAAAGGCTGAATACAACCTCGCGAGCCGTCGCGACGTGCGTTTCTTCGCCAAGACGGGCGATTCGGAGTGGTCGGTTATCCAGGCGAATCTTGCCAAGCTCACCCGCATGGCAGGGGCTGCCGAGATCGTCCGCAGAGAGTCGGTCGACGGCGCACCGGCTGTCGTGACGCCGCTTGGGACGCTCTATCTCGATCTGGCGTCCACCGTCGATGCCGGCGCGGAAAAGCAGCGTTTGGCAAAAGAACTCGAGAAACTCCGGCAGCACATTGCTGGTACCGAGGCTCGGCTCGCCAACCCCGCTTTCGTCGGTAAAGCGCCCCCGGCCGTCTTGGAAGGGGCGAAGAAGCAGCTCGCGGACCTTCAGGCGAAGAAGGCTGAGCTCGAGCGACTCCTCGCGGCGCTTTAGCGGCGCGCGGAGATCTCCCGACCACCTAACGCTGAAGAATTCTGGCCCACGTTCGCTCAATGAGCGTGGGCAGGTTGTCGTATGCAAAGAAACGCGACCTTGGGCGTGTGTGCTATCTATGGCGCGATAGTCAACATTAGTAAGCGACCGATGAAAAGTTAGATATGTAAGGATGGCTCGTTTAACTTTACTTAGGACATAAAGAAACTACCTTCGGTGGACTTATGAACGCTCCTGCTGTGGTGTCCGCCGCCTCTTCGACTCCCGACCTCGAAACGAGCAACGCGGAGGACCGGGTACGTTGGGCTGCTGAGGCGTTTGGGAGCGGCTTGGTCATGACGACGAGTTTCGGCATTCAGGCTGCGGTGATGCTGCACTTGGTGACGCAGATCGTGCCGAGGATTCCCATCATCTTCATCGATACCGGTTACCTTTTCCCGGAGACCTACCGCTTCGCTCGTGACCTGACGGAGCGGCTGAACCTGAATCTGAAACGGTTTGTTCCAGCCATGACCGCAGCCGAGCAGGAGGCACTCCACGGAAAGCAATGGGAGCAGGGGCTGGAGGGGCTCAAGCGCTACAACTTCGTCAACAAGATCGAGCCGATGGACCGAGCCGTCCGCGAACTCGGAGCGACTGCCTGGCTCGCGGGCTTGCGGCGTACGCAGGCAAGTACACGGCAGGCGCTGCCGGTGGTTCAGCTTCAGAACAAGATCGCGAAAATCCATCCGATCATCGATTGGGACAATCGGCGCGTTCACCAGTATCTGACGACACATGGGCTGCCTTATCATCCGCTTTGGGAGCAGGGTTACGTCTCCGTCGGCGATTGGCACAGCACCTCGAAGCTGCTCGATGGAATGCGTGAAGAGGACACACGTTTCAATGGGCTGAAGCGCGAGTGCGGACTTCACGAGGTCAGCGGGCGCGCGGATTTTCAGATATAGGCCGCGGCCGTGACGGCCTCACGGAGGCCAGCCTGTAGAGAATGCGCTGCCCACGAATGGTAACCGCATTTCTTGCCACGTCGTCTTGCTTGACGTGTATGACGCCGTTTCCATCGCGTTATGGCCGAAGATGCTGCTGAGACATTCGACTTTGTCGGCTGTCTCGCCCGAGTTCGGGCCGGAGACCAAGCTGCCGCCCGTAGCTTGGTGGAAGAGCTGTATCCTTTGGTCAGCCGCATTGTACGGTCGCATTTGCCGCGGCGCGTATCCGAAGAAGACCTCGCTCAAGACATCTTCCTGAAAATGTTCTCACGCCTGGATCAGTATCAGGGCTCGGTGCCATTTCCGCATTGGGTGTCGCGCATTGCAGTGACTACCTGCATTGACCAACTGCGCGCCCAGAAACGCCGTCCCGAGTTTCGTTGGGCTGATCTATCGGAGAAGGAAGCGGAGGTCTTGGACAACGTGCTGACGAGCGACAACGAAGTTTCAGCGGGCGACGCGATGGCTGCGCGAGACCTCGTCAGTACTCTGCTGGATCAGCTCAAGCCGGAGGACCGGCTGGTTCTACAGTTGCTGGACCTGGAGCAAAAGACTTTGGTTGAGATCCAGCAGATCACCGGCTGGAACAAGACCCTCATCAAGGTGCGCGCCTTCCGCGCTCGCCGAAAACTGCAAAAGCTTTTTTCTGAACTCAAAGAAAAGGAACGCGGATGAAACATCGACGTACAGAATGGGAACGTTTGGTGGCCGCGGCTCGGCTTGCACCACCTACAGACGGCGCGCAGGCCCCCTACGGCTTTGCCACGCGGGTTGCAGCCAAGGCTGAGATCCCCGGTGGCACGCAGGATCTGCCGGCTTTCTTTGCTCGCTTTTCGTGGCGTGCTCTCTCGGTGGCGGCCGTAATCATGGGCGCCGCCGTCCTGACCACTTTCAAACCCGTTGCGAGCAACCTTGCTGACGTGGCAGCCAGTATTGCGGAGCCTCCGGTCGAGATGGAAGAAGTCTCCGGATGAAACGGCCGGTCCAGATCACCTTGGCCTTTGCCGGCGTCTTCCTCATGGGCGCTGTGACCGGCGGTTTCGTCACCGCATGGATGAAGCCTGAGATGCCTTACCAGCGTGCGAGCGGGCTCTTCTCGGAACAGCAGTTCGAGCACGTGGCGAACATGCTCAACCTTACCTCTGAACAGCGTGACCGGACCCGCCCCATAGTGACAAAGGTCTCCGATGAGGTGCAGACGCATCGCAAGGAAGTGAGGAAGGCATTCGACCGGATGCAGGAGGACTTTCGGAAAGAACTCAGCGATGAGCAGCGCGCGAAATACGACGACTGGCGAAAGCGCCAGCGTGACGCGGAGCGCCGGTTTCAGCATTGGGCGCGCGAACAGCGGACACATCATCCGGAGTTTTCGGCTGATTCAGTGCAGCCCAGACCACCGCAATCCAAGGAGCCGGCAACGGGGCCGGCTCGGTGAGTTTGAAGGCCGGCACCGCGATTGCTCGGACAAACGCTTAGCCGTTTGGAGCTGTTTCGATTGAGAGTTGTTCAATTCCGAGGCGGCGCAGTTCGTCGAGCGTCTTTACCATCGATCCATAGCTGACATTGCCGGCTCCGATGAGCATGACGCGCGGTTTCGCGCCGTTGGCGGTCAGTGAAGCGATCCGGGCGCTAAGCTCTTCTGCGAAGAGCGTTTCATAGGCAGACAAACGGCCTTGCTTCAGGCGGTACGTGCCGTCGCCGGAGGTCTCAACGTAAATCGTTGTATCCACTTTCTCCACGCCACGGTCCGAGACGGGCAGTGGAAGGTCGAAGACGCCGAGCTTTTGTAGGGAGAGCGTGAACAGGACGAATGTGGCTAGAAGAAAAAAGACGACGTCGATCAAAGGGATGATTTCGACGCGGGCCTTTTTCGCGGTTGGGGTGTACGCGAGGGGATCGTTCATGGTGAACAGGGGCCACAAGATAAACGCATGATCCCCGAAGAAATTATGCGGGCGGAGAAAATCGTATCCGTTTTTCCAGGCGTTCCTTTCTGTCTTCCCTGCGCGGCTCCTTCATTCGCCTGCTGACGTCGAGGAAAGACTCGTGGCGCGTGACGTGAGTCATCGGACGCGGGAGAGGTACCCCACGGTCACGAGATGGTCCGACCAAGAGTCCTGCGAACCAATGCGGTTCGGGGTTACTTCTTTTCCGCCGCTTTCTGCTGTGCGGCTTTGCGCTGGGCTTCTTCGTACGCCTTCCGCTGCTGCATGCCGATTTCCATCAGATCGCTGACGAGCATGCGTGCCTCGCGCTCTTGTTCAGCTTGGGTACCCGGTTTCGCGAGCGCGGGCAGGGTGGCCACGGCCGCGGGACCCGACGCAGGGGCCGAGGTAACTGTCGCCGCCCGCAGAGCCAGGGTCTTTGTTTCGCCTCCGACGCGAATCACCGCGCGATCCTGTTTTGGATCGCAGCTCACGACTTCGATGCCTTCGACGGTTTTCCCGACCGGAATCCAGATGCTCCGCTTGGTCGCAGTCTGGGTGATGCCGACAAGGGTCTGAGAGCTGGTCGCAATGATGCCGACGAGTTCGTGCGCTCCCTGTCCAGCTTGTCCAGTGGCGGCTGCACCGCCCGTGGGCATGAACGGTGAATCCGTCGAAAGTCCCTGTGCGAACCCCCCTGCGGCCGAGAGAGCAAGGGCGGCGACAATTGCGCAGATTCGAGCTGGGTTCATCCGGTGGTTGCCAGCACGACGGCTGACTGGGGAAAAAGTTACCCGGCCCGCCGAAGTTGCCAAGCTTCCACGATCTCGCGGATCGTCTCCTCCAAAGACTTCGTGATGTCCCATTTCGGATAGTGCGAACGCATCTTGCGCAGATCGCTGTAATAGCAGATGTGGTCGCCGATCCGGTTCTGGTCCACGTAGGAGTGAACCTGGGCTTTACCGGTGAACCTTTCCGTCAGCTTGAATGCTTCGAGGATCGAGGTGCTGTTGGCCTTTCCGCCCCCGAGATTGTAGACCTCACCGCACCGCGGCGCTTCGACGAAAGCAGCGATGAATCGTGCGACGTCCAGCGAGTGTATGTTGTCTCGGACCTGCTTGCCCTTGTACCCGAAAACACGATACTCTTTGCCCTCCAGATTGCATTTTACGAGGTAGCTGAGGAAACCGTGCAACTCGACGCCGGAGTGGTTCGGGCCCGTCAGGCAACCGCCGCGCAGGCAGCAGGTGGGCATGCTGAAGTACCGGCCGTATTCCTGGACCATGATGTCGCCGGCCACTTTGGACGCCCCGAAGAGAGAGTGCTTCGATTGGTCGATCGTGAAGGTCTCTGGAATACCGTTTTCGTATGTCGGGTCGGCGTACTCCCAGCGCGTCTCCAGCTCTTTCAGCGGAATCGAATTTGGCGCGTCGCCGTACACCTTGTTCGTGCTCATGTGCGCGAACGGAGACTCAGGACAGGCCTGCCGGGCTGCCTCGAGCAGGTTGAGCGTGCCTACGGCGTTCGTGTCAAAGTCGTCGAACGGGATGGCGGCTGCACGATCATGTGAGGGCTGGGCCGCGGTGTGGACGATGGCGGCGGGTCGGACCTCCTTCAGCAACGCCAAGACTCTGGTGCGGTCGCGGATATCCAGCTCGTGGTGGACGAACCCTGGAAGGTCGCGCTGAAGCCGCTGTTGGTTCCAGCGGGTATCTCCCTGTGGCCCGAAGAATACGGCGCGCTGGTTATTGTCCACGCCATGGATGGTGTATCCGCGCTGGGCGAAATACACGCATACTTCGGAGCCGATCAGCCCCGAAGAGCCGGTGACAAGGAGGTTCTTCGATTTCGAGGAGTTCACGCAGTCTGGATATGGATCGCAGGGACGCTCAACCCAGTTTGCCATCCAACTTGCGATGATCTGGAAAATCCAGGCTTCTTTTCGACCTCCAGAATGCGACTCACCGTCGCACGATCTCCTCGGAAGGTGCGGGCCATCAGAAAAGAATCGGGATGGGTGCTCCCTACATCCCGATTCCTGCTCAACGTATGGATCGGCGTACGAGATGCCGATTCGGTTGAACTCTACTCGTTCTCTGCGATGTGCTTTGCCAGTGCCTCAGTGAGTGCCCCCTTGGCTTTAGCCAATTCAAGCAACCGAGTTTCGAGGCGTTTGGGAGCATCGATCAATTCGTTGGCTTTTGAGGCAGGCTCGATTGCGACGGATGCCGCCCGTACGGAAGTGGCCGAACGGGACACATCAATCTGTGTGTGACGAACGAAAAACGATTCGAGGCTTGGTAGCGCTTGGCAGTGAGATCTTACCGCAATTCCTTGGTAACCGAGCTTGGGTGCCGTTTTGCTGCTTGAAGCAGCCGCCGTTCCTGCCTTTGGAAGACCGTCGATCAATGCGGATATTTCCCGGATTTCCCCCGGATCGGTGATGGTAAAGGTCGGGTTAGGACGGCCGGAATAGATCAGGACTTCAACGGTGAGACTTTGTGTGGCCAACGCAGCTGTTGTGTTCTGATCGCCCACAGCACCAACCGCGGAGAAGCCCAGCAGACCCGCAATGTACAATGAGATGACCTTGAGATTCATATGGAGTGGAGTATGGATGCTAATTGATACTGGCGTGACCTTGACCCTCGACGGAATCAGATGGCGTGAAGAAGTACCCTGCGAAGACAGTGTAGTCGCCACGATTCGCGCTTTCTGGGTTTGTTATTAAGTTACCGGAATTATCTATATTTGTTGCCAGGTTTTGCCCTGGCTTGTGAGACCAGAGCCCATTGCTGTCGCGGCGATACCAATGATAGTCATTGTTGGGCCAGATGACGAGTGCGATGAGGGTCTTCCCTGAGGGCGAGATGGCAGTACTGCTGCCTGCAGGCTCAAGACCATCCGCAATTGCGGCGGAGCTCACTGCGCTCGCGGACATGGTGGTCGCGGTCTGCCCGGCTGCTCTTCCAGGTTGGGCATAGGTGTCGGTCCGACGGTTATTCGAGTAGTTGTAACAATTATTGTGGTACTGAATGGTTGAGGCGTCGTTCCAAAACGAGGGCGTATAGCTCGGAGTGCTGTAGGTTGTAGAGACGACTACGGTGAGTCGGTCTCCTGGGATGTTATTTGCCCATGGATCGCGAACCAATCCGTTGCTGTCTCTTCCGTTGACCCAGATCTGCCAGGTCCCGGGGGTGCTGAAAACGACAGATTGGCTGAAGTCGTAGGTGGTTGTGTTGGCTATCCCTTGCCAGGCGACAAACTGGCCGACGGATCCTGACGGAGTCCGGTAGGCAACCTCCCACGCGTTCAAGTTGCCGTCGGGATCCTCCAAATGGAAAGAGTAAGTGGTGGGTGTGCCGATCGATGCGGTGACTGGCCCGCTTGTGTGGGTGACTGTAGGGGGACCGTTGACTGCGGATACGGTCACCGCCAGCCGGTCATCGGCTATGTTGTTTAGCCACGGATCACGAATATGACCAACGCTGTCTCTAGCGTTTACCCAAATATGCCAGGTGCCCGCTGTTGGGAAAGTGACCGCCTGACTGAATTCGTAGGTGCCGGTTAGGGGGATCGTCTGCCAAGTGATGAACTGCCCAATACCGCCTGAAGGATTCTGATAGGCGATTTCCCATCCGTTAAGGTTTCCGTCGGGGTCTTCCACATGGAACGTGAAGGTCGTTGGGACATTCAACCCGGCGGTGGATGGGCCCACCGTGCGAGTCACAGTTGGAGTGACGTCCGCTGAAGCGGTGGCAGCCACAAACAGTGTGTTGGCTGCCACGAAGAACAATCCACGGAGCCATGCAGCAGCTCCGCCATCTTTCTTGCATGGTTTAAACATAGGGCTCTCATCCGCGTAGTACTCCCAGTAGTACGCGGGTGAGCATCAACAGTCGGCTCCGGCTTGTCTGTTCGGTCAAACAGCGAGATTACCCAGACGATGGTAGGCTTGTACCATTCTCATCTCTGCGTTCCGCCGCCAACGCTGCGTGTCGTGATACATTCGCACTGCAAGATTGCTCAATCGTGACGGTCGCCAGCAGAAATCGAAGTCGAGCTTTCTGCTATGCCCACGCTAGACACCGGTCCACGCGCGAAGCGCACTTATTCTCCAGGCGTTCAGGTCGGACTATCTCGACGACGCACCATCAACAATGCGGCGAAGGCGCTTCCGACAATGCCGAATCCGCACAAGGCGAGAGCGAGGTTCATTCGCCGTGGCCAGTATTCGAAGCGTACCTCGAACCGGCCTGCGTGGGGAATAGCGACTGCTTTGAACGCATGGTTGATGCGAAAATACGGAACACGTTGGCCATCTAGATACGCGCGAAAATCCTCCGGAGCGTAGTTCTCGGACAGCACTGCGATGCCTGCTGCCGGAGCATCGAGTCTGAAGGCGGTGGTGTTGTTGGTCAACTGGTATTCCCCAGCTGGAACAATACATTTCGCTTCTCCCCGAATATCTGGCAATCCAGCAGGCAGGTCTGCGATCTCACTGCGCTGGATCGCAGCAAATGGACCCGAACGTTCGCGTACATGACGAGCCAGGTCGCGCACCGTGTCGTAGGGTATCGCCCGGTCAGCAAAAAACGCGCGAGGCCAAACGCCGGTGCTCTCGTACAGGTCAAGGTCATAGGAACCGAGATACTTAAGGCCAACCAAAGTGGCGGGCGGATCCTGGTGAGTTGCGACATAGAATCGCATATTGAGCAGATTCTGCATCGGTAGTATCACCGAGAGGTTGTCTTCATGCCACTGGCCTGGCTCCCCGCCCATTTCCTTCAGCGTGTCAGGATTTCCCCAAAGCAGTTTGTTGACGCCGCCGGCGACTGCGAGTTCGTCGTAACGGAAGTTGCGGATCGGATCTACGCCGTAGATCGATTCGAGCCCCACCATCTCGTTGAAGCCGCAGAAGAGATTCAAACCAATGCCACCGGTCCGGAAGGGCTGCGATGCAAGTGAGTGTTGCATCATTGATACAACCGGAGAAGGCGCTCGAAAATCGACCCGTACCCTTGGATTCACCACATAATCGTCGAAGCGAATATGCGTGTACTGCGAGAATCGCCAACCTGTGACGGCGATGGCTCCGACGACAGCCACGATGGCTACGCCAACGTTCCGACTTCGTCGATACGCAGAAAGGCCCAAGTAAAGTGCGATTACTCCAACAACTAGGGATGAAGCATAGCCATTGAAAAAACTGCTACCTGCCCAACCCTGAATCGTATGGCGATAGACTCCGAACGGCACCACGAAGGCCGTGACAAGCAGGGCACAGCGGAAGTGCCAACCACGGGAGTTGAGAGCGCGCCAAGCGCTGTCGATCCCGAGTCCAGCTAAGATCGTAGTGACTACGACGAGAACGCAGGAGAAAGTATTATGTACGTGGTACACGCTTGCCAGCACCGGCGTTCGAGCGATCCACCTTGCGGGGACAATCGAGAATGCAAGCGAGAATGCGACCAACCCAATTGTCCAAAACGCAATCGTCGCCTTTTGCTCCCATGCACGTTTCGGATCGAGCAGCGTCCATCCAGCTGCTGCGGCCAGAAAGACGTTTATCGAGGGAAGTATATGCCACTCCTGCGGATGGAGTCGGGCGTAGAAAATGTCGTCGAAGAAGCCAGCGAACTGCCATGCCGGCGCCTGCCACACCATAGGGCGGTCGTAGTGGCTCGCACCCGTTCGCAAAGCGTCAACGAAGATCAGCCACACAGGTGCAGCGACGAGCAGAAGCAACACTCCGGTAAGGGTGGCGGAAACGATCCGCTTTAGTCGCTCGCGCCAAGAAGCGGAGTCATCCGCCGCTAAGAACAGTACGCCCGCGAGATTCAGCGTGGCGATGAGCATATACGCTTCTTTCACCGTTCCGCTATTGAGTACCTCCCAGTTCCCCAGGAATAGAACAGCGAGCGCCCCGAGCCGCTCCAATGAGTCGGTGGATTTGCGGAGCAGCAGCCACCCGACGATTATCCACGGCGAACACTCGACTGAGAATTGCGCCATGTGATTGAGCCGAAATCCAAAGTAGCCGATAAACGGACCGCTTGCGGCAATGATGAGTCCCGCGCCGATATTGCGGGTGAGCAGCCAGACGGCAACTCCGAGCCCGAAAGCGTATAGCCAGCGGTTCACTACGTAGCGAGCATCCCACCAGCCAGAAGACCCGTTGCCTAGTAGAGGGAAGAGGTTAAGGACGCTACCGAACATCGACTGCCCCTGCCCCAGCAGGGGCAGCCCACACATGGAATACCGGTTCCAGAGCGGTAGTTCGTGGTCCCGGAAAAGCGCCTGATGTTGCAGACTAGGATAATATAAGCTCGCGTGGAAGAGCGCAGCGACGTCTGACCCCTTGGTGTCCTCCACATCCGAATCCGTATATCCCGGAAGGGACGGGAACGAAGCATATAGAAAAGGGCTTCCGTTATTTGGCGAAACAAAGCTCTTCCCAAAGAAGATGACAGGGTGACATTGGATGCCTATTGCGACCGCAGATACAAGCGAGAGTGCGGCAAGCGGATGACGCGCGAACGCGGCGCGTAGATTTCGGGCTCGGTCCTGCGACAACGAGTTCAATAACCCGCCGACAAGCCAGCAGGTGAGGAACACGGCAGCTGCAATTGGCGCGCCCGCCGAAATCCTTTCGCTCAGGCCGGGTTCAAGAGCAACAGGTGCCCCCAGCTTCAGGTCTAGTATAGGATCGTTGGCATCGGATAGCGTGGTGACCTGAATGGAATGGCCTTGGATGGACAATGCGGCGATCTGCTGCCCGGGCGCGAAGTCCGTGGGCGTGAATGCGCGCACTATGCCGCCCTGCCTGCCAACGATGCGAGCCCGTGAAAGTGTCACCACACCTCGGCCGTCGATTGGATCGAAGCGCAAAGCCCGCACGACGCCACGTGGTAATCGGAACCGCAACCGTGTGGGTCTTGGCGATACAATCAACTCTTGGATTGAGGAATTGGCCTCACTGTATCCGGACCCCGTATCATAGAACAATTGAGCTCGCCCTTGGTGATCGGAGATTACGTCCACTTCGAATCTGAAAAAATCGTTTCCCAGAAGGGCCGTGGTTGCGGTGGGCAGAGCGGCCGCGATCGCGAGCAGCGTGGCGGTTAGTAGCAGGGGGATGTTGAGCCAAGCTCGCATGGGAAACCTTGTGTAAAGCACTGTGGCTGGTTAAGACGGATGACATTCTGACGAGAGCGTTTCTCCAATCACCTGGATCCGTCCAGAGTGTATCAGCCAGAATCCTAAGACACCAAGGGACGCGCCAATTGCAGCAATCCAGAGCGCCCGCGTAACTATTGAAGGCCAGTATGCGAATCTCACCCGATAAACCCCGGCTCGAGGAACCCAAACGCCGCGGAACGCGTGGTTTACGCGCAATAGCGAAGCCGGGGCTCCGTTCAATGTTACTTGGAAATCCGGGTTATATGTCTCGGTCAGGACTGCCACCCCGGGACCGGGGGCTTCGATGGTGAACGAGGTGCTGTTGGATGTGAGAATGTAGCCGGTAGCTCGTGCTGCATAGCGCTTGGGAGCTGGACTCATTGCCGGTATTCTCAACGACTCCGGATCGGAATCCTGGACGAAGGCAAACGGTTTGGGCCTGTTCGGCTGCTTCAACAGTTTCAACAAGTCGCGTACGGTTGCGTATGTCCCGATGTTGTTTGTAACATAGGCGCGCGGCCAAGTGCCGGGGCTGTCAAACACGTCCAGGTCGTAGCGACCGAGAAGTCGGAGATTATCCACCTGATTTGGAGGTGGATTCGGGGTTGAGAGATAGAAGCGCACATTCAGCAACTCCAGTAGCGGAAGCAGCACGCGTGCATCGTTTTCGTTCCACGACGCCGGGTCCCCCCAGTTCATTTTGTTGATTCCACCGCCGATCGTGAGTTCGTCAAAGTACGCATTGCGAAGTGGCTCCACGCCATAGATCGTCTCCAGGCGAATCGCCATACTGTAGCCGGAAAATAGATTATAGCCGAGCCCTGTGGCCCGGTTTGGCTCAGTAGAAAGTTGCCTGACTCGCTCGACGGCAGGCGAAGAGGCGGTCAGGTTGGCACGCACCTTGGGATTGAAGACGTATGCGTCGAACGGCGTGTGGAGGTATTGACTGTGCCTCCAAAGAAGAACCGAGAGCGCTGCAAGTAACCCCGCGGTTCCCAGCCCGCGGTGGAGGATACATGCCGAGCCTCTTAATGCGAGGTGCAGTGCCAATATGCCAAATACCAGGCTGAGTGCATAGAAAATGAAGAATCGAGAAACAGAGCATTCCCGATTCGAGGCATAGAAAAGCCCAACCAGCACGAGGCATCCCCCCATGGCCATAGCGGCCGGCTGGAGCCATT
Source organism: Opitutaceae bacterium EW11 (assembly GCA_003054665.1). Taxonomy (GTDB): domain Bacteria; phylum Verrucomicrobiota; class Verrucomicrobiia; order Opitutales; family Opitutaceae; genus EW11. The sequence continues at coordinate 324,054 of QAYY01000011.1, forward strand.
GGCGCGCGGCGCGTTCAGTAAACATGAACTTCATGCCGAATCCCGAAAGCAGCGTGAGCAATACGAGAAGCACGCAACCAAAGGTGTTGTCGAAGTGTTCGATCCTCGAAACTAGTGGAATATTGTGCAACAGGTCTCCCGGGATTACGCCAAAGGCGAGGGCGAGCGGGATCGCTGCAGCCATGATTAGCACCCACGGTTCACGTATGCGTGCCCGCCAGCCTCCAACTATCGCCCAACAGCAGCCGAGTAGGATAACGATGTTTGCCGACGGGTATGCGTGGCTTTCGTTGGGCCGGAGCTGTCGGGCGAACAGGTCTTCAAAGAAACCGATCAGCTCGGAGAAACGAGCCTGTCGGGTTATTCGATGATCATAGTGGGTGGTCGATTTCGCTAGTGTATCCAAGAAGACTAGCCATAGGGGTGCGCTGACGAGGACGAGCACTACACCGGCGCAGGCCGCGCCTGCGATCAGCCGTAGGCGTTCGGTTGGACGGCGAGGGCTTACGGCTATGAGCGCGGAACCGGCGAGATTGAGGAAGAGGACCAACATGTACGCCTCCTTCACTGTGCCACTGCTGATCGTTTCCCAGTTGGCTATGCCTAATAGAAGCAATGACCATGCTGCGCCTTGACGCGTGCTAGCGTCCCGAAGCAAAAGCCAAGCAACAACGATCCACGGTGCGAGGTCCACTGAGAACTGAGCCATGTGGTTGAGCCGGTAAGCAAAAAAACCGACGAACACGCAAGTCAGGCTAGTCAGCGCGGCGGCTGGAAGGTGGCGGGTTAGCCGCCACACCGCCAAACCAATACCAAACGCATAAAGCCAGCGGCTGAGAAGAAAATGTATATCCCACGAAAGCGCCGAGCTGCCTCCGAGCATTGGGATCATGTTGAGGATCCCGCCGAACATCGATTGTCCCTGGCCGAGGAGCGGCACGCCTCCCTGCACATAGCGGTTCCACAACGGAAGCTCGTGGTCCTTGAAGACAGCGTCCCATTCCAGCCCAGGGTAGTGCATGCAGGAATACAGGATGGCTCCGACATCAGAGCCTTTACCGTCCTCAAGTCCGGTGCTCTGGTATCCCGGAAGGGTGGGGAAATGGTCGTACAGCAGAAAACCCGCGTTGTCGGGCGAAACGAAACTCCGTCCCAGAAATAATACAGGGTGGCACTGAATCGCCACTGCTGCGCTCGCAGCGAGCATCAAGACGGTGACCGGTCTGCCTGCAAAGCGAGATATGAATGCGTCGATTGTCTTTTCCTGCCACCAGCTGATAAACCAGATGAAGGTGAACGAACCGATCAGGACACTGAACCAGATCGGACCGATATCCAGCAGCAGGTCAGAAAAGCGCGGCTCCAGGCGGACTGGTTTGTCGAGTCGAAGCAGAAGCTGAGGGTCGCTGGCGTTTCCTACAGTAGTGGCGCGGACAGCTCCACCGATTAAGTCCAGGGACGCGATTTCCTGCGAGCGAATGATATCGGATTGGCGGAACCGGAGAATTTCTCGTCCGGATGTAGAAACCAGACGTGCGCTCCAAAGTGTGAATACGATAGGTCCGTCTGCTGGATCAAGTCGAAGAGCACGTACAGTCCCGGGCGGTAGCGCGAATTGTAGCCGCTTTGGAACCCCTCCTGCGGTTACCGATTGTGAAACGGAGTTGGCTTCGCTGAAGCCATCTCCCGGATCAAAGAACAGTTGTACTCTACTTGGCTTTTCAACGGAGATCTCAATCTGAAAGAGGAAACCGACTACCTCTCTGCTCGAAAGGAACGGCAGTGTAGCAGCCGTCGAGAGGAGTGAACAAAAACAGAAGAGGACTATCAGCTGTTTGGCGCGATTGACGCGTCCGACGGAACTGGGAGCGGCGTCAAACACGGTTGCCCAAGGTTAACGCTGCTTGCGGGCGATTGCGACAACTTGCCAGCCAAATGGTGTGTCAAGGAAGTTGGCACGGAACAGCAAGCGAAAGACAGCCATTGTCATGCGGGCCATGCGTGTTGCTAATCCGCTGTTCTGCTGACTTACGTCCTGCGCCAGTCTGCGTCCACGAAGGATCACAGTTAGGCGATATAGGTTAAAAAAAGGAAACCCCGCCAGACACGTGCGTTCAACGCGGTATCCCGCAGCGTCCAGCAACGCGGATATGGACTGCTGGCTGAAATGTGTACGGTGCCCAATGTGGCGATCAAATGCTGACATCGGGCCTCCGGGAACGGTAATAATCAAACGCGCGTTTGGTGCGAGGTAGTCCCTGCACCGTTCCAGGAATGCTTTGGGGTCGTCCACATGCTCCAAGACCTCGGAACATGTACCGTGGGTTGCCCAATTCCGAAGCCCAAACTCGTCAGGGTGGTTTTCAAAGAGGTTCGCTATGTGGAAGGCCCCAGTCGGTACCTTGCGTCGAGAGACCTCCACCCCATACCGGCTCATTTCGAGCCCCGCAAATTCGGCTGCAGGAAGTGCACTTGTAAGCACAATTGCTAGATCGCCCTGCCCACTCCCAAAGTCGCAGATCCGACGGATTGCAGTGGGCGGCTCTTCCTGCAGCAAGCGCCGAATGATGTCATGGCGCATACGCTGCGCGGGGTTCGCACTCGCGGCGGAATCCAGGTGACTCCAATGCTCGTCCCAGTCGTCTCTGATATCGGTAGGATTGTTTGATGGCCGCATGGAGGTATTCTCGGAGATCGTCACTGTGCGCGTCTTTCGGATTGGTCGGAAATGACACGCTTGGACATTTCCAGCAGCAGCGTCAGGCAGAAGGTCTGGAAGCCGAGAATTAGGAAAAGCAAACCCAGAATCGAGAGATGGGACCACCCGGTCAGCCGGAAGCCGTGGTTCACGTATTCAACGACCAGCGGAACAAGGAGAGCCAAGCCGGCACCGCAGGCCAACACGCTGATGACTACCCCACGATTGTAGTTCAACATTCGAAGCCAGAGATCGGTAGATACTGGCCTGAGTTGGTGCATCAGGCGAGCAACTACTCCCAGTTGAATGCAGCTGTAGCCAAGCACCGCCGACATCAGCCCAAGGAGCATCCAATGCAAACTTAGCTGAATGCTGCCGATCGTGATCGGGCCACCCGCAAGCGTGACGCAGAGAAAGACGCCAAAAAGAAAGAGCAACAGGCCCGGTTTGTAGACAAACGAGTCGGGCGAATACACCAGCATCACGCGTAGGTTCAGCCAGCCAGCGATCCAAGGCGAAAGCCAACCCATACGACGATGGTGGCTGAGGCGTCCCTCACGATCCTTGTAGAACGAGACAGGAACCTCGGCGATGCGGAGGCCGAGCCGCGCGGATTTCAGAACCATCTCCGATGCGTATTCCCAAGACTGCGATCGGAGCGTGATCCGGCTGAGCGCATCCATGGTCATGCCGCGCATGCCACAGTGAATGTCGGAAAAACGGCTGCCGTAGATGCGGTTAAGGATCCAGGTCGTAAGCGGGGTGCCGAAGTAGCGGTGGAGGGCGGGCATGGCGCCGTCTTCGATTGAGCCGAGAAAGCGGCTGCCCATCACCATTTCGTATCCGGCGCGGAACTTCTCTACGAACGGCGCCAGTTCACGGAAATCGTATGTCAGGTCGGCGTCACCCATCACCACCCATTTCCCGCGGATGAAGGGCAGGGCGTCGATGTAGGCCCGTCCCAGACCTCGTTTCGGAACGCGGAGGACTTCGGCGCCGCGCGCAATGGCGATGTTCGGCGTTTCATCCGTCGAACTGTCGACGATCAGAATCTGCGCGGTGACTCCGGCTTTTCGAATACCCTCGTGGCACCAGTCGACAAACTCACCCACGGTAATCTCCTCGTTGAGCGAGGGCACCACCACACTGAGTTCCACCGGGTCTGGTTTCTGGCCCGAAGGAAGCCAGTGTTCGACCTTATCCGGAGCTGCGATCATGAGCGCTTGGCGGATGCAGCGAGAACCTGCTGACGCATCGCGATCATCGAATCACGCAGGGCTTGGCCGGAAGTGCGCTGGCATTTCCAGCCCAGCGCACTGATTTTCTCACAGTTGAACTGGACGATGGGAACGTCGCCCTTCCATCCACGATCGCCACCGGTGAACTCCAGCTGTACGTTGCGCGGATCAATCCCGCAGACCTCGATCGCGATGTCTGCAATCTCACGGACGGTGATGTAGTCGCCCGTCGCCACGTTGAAAACGTTGTATCGTTCCGAGCCGGACTCGTGCGCGAAAAACACCGCATTGAGGATGTCTTCGACATAGATGTAACTCTTACGCTGGGTACCGTCGCCGAGGATGCGCAACCGGGTCGGGTCGGAGAGCAACCTCCGGACGAAATCGTATCCAACTCCGTGAGTCTGCCGTGGCCCAACGACATTCGCGAAGCGAAATGCGCGCGCTCGCATGTCGAACATGTGGCAGTAAGCGGAAATGAGGGCTTCGCAGGCTAGCTTGCTTGCACCGTACGTCGAGATGGGGACGCATGGACCGTAATCCTCACGGAATGCAACGTTAGCGTTCTCGCCGTAGATGCCGCTTCCCGATGTGTAGAGCAATTCTCGGACACCAGTCTGTCGCATCGCCTCAAGCATGTTTTGCAACAGGTAGGTGCCCTCCCAGAAATCGATGTCTGGCTGCGTGACGGCCTTGGCGATATCGGGATTGGCTGCCAGATGGACTACGAGCTCGGCCCCGGCTAAAGCCGACTTGATTTCCTCCACGTTCTTCAGGTCGCCCCGGACTATCCTCAGTCGAGAATCGTTTGAAACCTCTGCCAAATGTTCGAGGCTGCCGGACGAAAAATTGTCAAACACCACCAAGTGGCGAAGCTCCGGTGTTTTCAGCAACCGGCGAATGAGGTGGCTTCCGATGAAGCCTGCACCGCCACTGACAAAGACAGATCTCATATGTAACTTGCTTAATGACAGAATATGGCCCGCAAGGTGCGAATTCTAGCCGGAATAGTGGAGGCAACCGCAAGCTCGAACCACCGTGCACGCCGCCGGTAAAAACTCGATTCGGCAAGCGCACTCCTCACCTTATGTCGGACGGAAAAAAAGGCTAATACGGCTTCCTTCCCGTTCCGGCGATTAGGCCGCTGGGAAGGTCGTGGATGCGGATGTCCTCGAAGCCGGCATGCGTCAGGTAGGAGCGGAATTCTTCACGGGAGGAACTCATGCTCATGTGTGCAGGGCGACGGTGGATCGGATATGCTGCGCCTTCGCTGAACACCTGCCAGCCGTGTGCGGAATCCAACGGTATGTTGTCGAAATAGCAGCGTCCACCGGGGCGAAGAACGCGGGCCATCTCCTGCACGTAGCGGTATCGGTCCCACTCGAAGAGGTGCATGAAAACGATCGTGCAGTAGACGAGATCCATCGTGCCGGAGTAGATCTCGCTGAGCCCAACGGTGTGCAGTTCCAGCAACGTCACGTTGGAGAGCCCCTGGAGACGCTGGGATGCGTGCCTCAGCATCTCGCCGGATATGTCGGTGCCGATCCAGTGATAGCACTGGGTCGCGAGGTGCTTTCCGACACGTCCTACTCCGCAACCGATTTCGAGCGCGATATCGTAAGGAGAGATCCCGGTCGTCGCGCGCAGGGTGGCGATGGTATCCGCTGCCGTTGCCTCGAAGCCGGCCTCTTCGCGATAACCAGCGACCGCAAGTTTCGCCACTTCAGGATGCGCCGCTTGGTCGTTCCAAATCCGCTTGTAGTTGGAGCGCTCTCCCAACGCGTGAACGCTGTCCTGCCAGAGTCTATTTGGATCGCCGTTTTCCATCGCGAGGGGTTAGTTCGGTCGGCACCAAACGGGCATCTGGAGCGCGGCGCGCCAGAGGCCATTGTCGAGCTGAGCTTCGAGCGAAAACGCGTGGCGGCCGAGGGGAATCTCGAACGTAATCTCAAATCCCGGCTGCGGATTTTTTGGTTGAGGGCCGCGCTGTGCGATCACATCCGGCTCTGCGATGCCAGACCTACCGTGAAAAGTCTTGTTATCGATGGCCACGCGAACGCCCGTTACGGCTTGGCCGTTCTTGGGCAGCAGCCAGCCGCGCAGGGTGAAATGCGTGTCGCGGTAGAGCCGATACGGCGACGTATGGAGGAAATAGTCGAAATCACCGGCTTCCGCTCCCGTGGCGACTTGGGGGAGTTTGGGCGATTTCGCCCATGCCGATACCAGCGGCCAAATGGCGGAATTCCTCAGCGTACCGAGCGCAGCCGCATCGCGCTCCGCATCGTGCAGCATCCACGCGAAAGCTTCCACATCAGCGTGTGCTGCTTGCACCTCCGATTTCAGACGGTCACGTTCGAGGTGCAGCTGATGGACGTAGGCGTTTAGCTCGTGCACCTTGTTCTCGAGTTCGCGCTGACGGGCTTCCACCTGGACGTATTCCTGCGCGGTCTTGAGCCGGAAAGCGGCATCGCGGCGGGAAACCTCGTCCAGTTGGGCAGCAAGACGGGCGACGGAGTCGGCGGAATCGTTCGACATGTACGGTAATGAGTAGCGGCTAGCGCGGATTCAGGCGGGGCGGAGCAGCCAGTGTGAAGTCGTTCAGCTCAAGCGTCAGGTTCGGATTGTACGCCGGATCGTGCTTAATCTCGTTGCGCCACCGCTCGAGCATGGTCTCAACCTCGCTCCGAAAACGATCATCCTTCTCCGGGCTGTCTTCCGGGCCCCGGCTGGCGGACTCGTGGTGGTACAACTCCGCGAATGGGGTCCAGAGATTGCGATATCCTGCTGCCTTCACCTTTAGGCAGAGATCGATGTCGTTGAACGCGACGGCGAGGGCGGTCTCGTCGAATCCCCCGACTTGCTGGAAGACCGAGCGCCTCACGACGAGGCAAGCCGCCGTCACCGCGCTGTAGTTCTGCACCAGCCGGGCCCGATTGAAGTATCCTGGCGTTCCGCGCGGAAAATCGCGGAACGCGTGTCCCGCGACGCCGCCCAAACCGACCACAACTCCGGCATGCTGGATGTGTTCATTGGGGTAATACAGCATCGCCCCCACGCAGCCGATGTCCGGCCGAGACGCCTGGCTGGCCATTTCCGAGAGCCACTCCGGGTGAATGGCCTCCAGATCGTTGTTGAGGAATCCGATGAGCTCCCCCGACGATTCGCGGACTGCGAAGTTATTGATCGCCGAATAATTGAAGGGCTTGGGATACGGGAGAACACGGACTCCGCGCCTGGTCAGCTCGGCGAAGTAGGCCAGTGTATCCGGATCATCGCTGTTATTGTCGACGACGAGGATCTCGAAATTCGAGTACGACGTCTTGGCGAGAATGCTTTCGACGCATGTCTTGAGCAGCCCGACGCGATTCCGTGTCGGGATGATCAACGTCACGCGCGGAGCAGGCGTCGGCAGCGGAAACCTCGCCCGCCAATGATCCCCCGGGACCGGGATCAATTCCACAGCTTGGTTCTTTCGCTCGAAATGGTCGGTCAAGGCCCGCCGGGCGGCCTCCACGGGGTAGTTCTTTTCCGAGAGGAGCAGAGCCGTTGATCCAGGTATGGCCCGCCAATGGTAGAGGATCCGAGGAATGTGGAGGATTCGCTTTTCGCCGATCCGATCGATTACGCGGAGAGCGAGATCCCAATCCTGGCTGCCTTCGTATCCGACCCGGAAGCCGCCGATCTCACGAAGAATCGTTGTGCGGTAGACGGAGAGATGAGACGTGTAGTTCTGCCCCAGGTACAGGTCCGGCAGGAAGTCGGGCTTGAAGTAGGGTTCAAGCCGTCTCCCCTCTTCGTCGATTTTGTCCTCGTCCGAGTAAATGAGATCAAACTTCGGGTCTCGGTTCAGCGCGGAGACGACCTCGAAAAGCGCGTTGAGGGTCAACTCGTCGTCGTGATCGAGCAGCGCGGTGAATTCTCCGGTGGCAACTTGCAGAGCCGAATTCGAGGCGGCGGAAATGTGCCCGTTCTTTTCCCGATAGACTACCTTGATCCGCGAGTCGCTCGCGGCGATTTCCTGAAGCAACGGCTTCACGCTCGGGTCCGGCGAGGAGTCGTCGGCCAGGCACAATTCCCATTTCGGGTAGGTCTGCGCCTTCACGGATTCCACGGCTTTTCTCAGCCATTTCTCCGGCGTGTTGTAGACGGGCACGAGCACCGAAACCACGGGCTGATACGGGAACTGCAACGAACGCTGACGCTGCTCACTCAGCTGCGCGGCGCCGAGCGTATCGTAGGTTTCGATCCACTTCTGGTATGAAGTCAGTTCCTCAATGCCTCCGTTTTCGGTAACGCTGAGGTCGTGACGGAAGAACTCATGAAAGACGCCGGAGTCGAGCGATGCCTCAAGAATCAGCTCTTTCGCATCCAAACCGAGTTCTATGTCGATTTTGAAACCGCAATACTCGGCCTGCGGGTAGTCGCGCAACGCAGCAAGCACATCGAGCCGCTTGAGCCCGGGGATGCCGATGAACGTGCGGTTCGCTAGGCGCACCCGGATTCCCTGGATCTTGGAGCCGTCAGCCGCAAAGCACCAGCCGCGGACCACAATCCTTGAAGGCCGGAACGACCAAACATGTGGATAGTCGAGGGCGAAACGGAAGGCGGGCGCACTCGCCGCCGGCGCGCTAACCTGGCCAAAGGAGGTGGCAAAGGTCGACCGCTTGTGAGCTGGCGGGGGAGGAAGCGGGGCGGCAGTCAGGTGGCTCTTCCGATAGGGATCGACGAGTTTCCTTCGAAGAGCGCGCAGCCAACTCGTCGCTTTCCACGAGAACGACTCCTGCATCTGCCGGATCTTCTCGTCTCGTTGGTAGACTTGGTCGCGAAGCTGCACACCGAGCTGGATTGCCCGGTCGTCCAGTCGGGCGATTTCGGTTTGGCTAGCGAGCAGTTCCTGGCCGAGTTCGTGAACGCGGGTCTGTGTTTCGCGCAGGCGTTCTTCGGTCTCCTTCCGCTGTTGCTCGATGCGATTGAGGTCGCTCCGTGTGGCATCCAGCGTGACCTGCAACAGATCGGCATGGTTGCGCGTAAGCGCGAACGACTGCTCGATGTTATCGAGGTGCTGCTTGGTCAGGTCGTATTGGCCCTTCCAGTACGCGAGATCCTTTTCCAGCGCGCCGAGTGCTTGTCTGATTCTCGCATCGCCGAGTGAAGACTCGAGTTCCCTCACGAGGAGCGCCAGCAGTTCGAGCTGTTCCCTGAAGCCGGCGGGAAGAGTCACTTGGGCTGTACCACGGCGTAGGGCGGATGCGAAGAGTCCGATCTCCGAGCCGCCGTGATTTCGGACGGAGTTCCAGTCGGCGCGCGGGGGAGACGACCTGACTGCATCGTAGAATCCTTCCAGGTGGGCAGAGATCTCCGGGAGCGAAAAACGCTGTCGAGCGAACTCTGCGGCATGGCGGCCCAGTTTCTGGCCGAGCGCTGGGTTCGCGAAGACCTGCTGGCACAGGTCCGCAATCTCCACGGGAGAGCCATCGCGAAGCAGAAGGGCGTCCTCTCCGTCCACAAGCTCGCATCCGAGATTGCTCTTGGGGAGAATGATCGGGCGACCGGCGGCGAAAAACTCGGGAAGCTTCGATGGCAGGCGGAAATCGTTAAACGCTCCGGGGTGGCCCGGCTGCACCAGCACGTCGGAGATGGCCAGAAGCTCGGGTAGCTTGGACTTCTCAACGAATCCGAGTTCGAGCACATGAGCCCGCAGGCGCTCCGGTAGGTTGGCCGCGAACTCCGGTGGAGTGATTCCCGTGCGGATCAAGCGCGTGGCAATGCCCCGCTCGTTGAGGAGTGCGACTGCTTCGTACAAATCTCGCATCTCGGCCTGATTGGCGAACGTGGCGCTGCCGGTGTAGGCGATCACCTTTTCCTCCGGCCCCAGCCGGAGCTCACGGCGGAGCGCATCGGAGGCAGCGTGCGGCCGGTAGAGCGCAAAATCGACGCCGGGAGGGAGCGTCAACCGCGGCGTTTCGGGGGGAGCGAATGCCGCGAGCGAGTCGACAATCGTGGTGACTCCGTCCGCCACGCGCAGGAAAGCTTGATGACGCAGTGGGTGGGGCAGTCCGTCTATCAGCCGTTCCGCGATCGCTTCGGGGGCTTCAAGTCGCAAGCTCTCGAAAGACACCCCTGTGTAGCTCTCCAGCAGATACATCTCGTTGTCCTCGAGATGCACGACGACCCGGGCAGGCGTTGGCGCGGCCTGTTGGTGGCGGACGACGAATTTGCGGACCGCCTCGCGCGGTGTCCACGCGTGGATCAGATCCGCGGAACGCCCGTCTGGAAACCAGTTAGGGTTCGCCAAAACCTCGTCGAAAAGCGCGGCTGAGAAAAGGGGGGCCGCGATGACGCTGAGAGTTGCCTTGCGTTCAGGCACCGCGACGACGCAGGCGTGCCCTCGTTCAACCAGGGCGTTGGCGAAACCGCCAATGTGATTGAGACTGTTGGTCGTGAAATCGCCGTAGTTGACGAAGAGAATATTCACGCGCGATGCGGACCGGCCGAGAGTGCCAGGTCCACGAAGACTCAGAAGGGCTTCGAGGTGCTAGCTGCGTTCTGGACGTCCTTCGATTTCGGTAGGGGAAGATTGTCGAATCCGGGGAGGAACTCCTGAACCACCGAGTCCCACGGCGACGCACCCCGAATGGAACGGTTGGGGGTGAGCGCCCAATCCATGATCGTCTTGGCCATGACGCAGGGATCCTTGATGCCCAGCGTGGAGAACGTTGGTTGGCGAACCGTGATCGGATCTACGAATGCCTCGCTCAAACCGCGGAAATGGGCCTGGTTGGCCAAATCGGCGTCCTCGCCGCCGGCTTGGGTGAAGCGGGCGAGGAGCGCTGAGGCCTTTTCATCGCGGCCGGACTGGGCGTAGAGTTCGATCAACTTGAGTTCGCAGGCGCGACGCGTCTCAGGAGAAAGATCATCGCTGATGTACTGGGCGAGATCGTCGATCTTGTCCGTGACTGCCAGATATCCTAGATAGGCGAGGTGCTGCTCGACGGATCCGTCGGCCTGCGGCCGCTGACCAAGTGCTGCGTGGTACTTCGCGACAAGTGCCTCTGAACTGGCGGTTGGCTTCGGGAATAGTGTCTTTGAAAAGGTCTCGATGTTGTCGCGAACCTGGGGGTTCAAGATGGCATAGTGCGTACCGGCGATTCCGTTCTCGGCCTTTAGTCGAAGCGTTGCCGCGTTGCGTATGCCGATCTCACGATCGACCATCGCTGAGAGCACACCTAGCCGAACAGCAGGTTCCGAATGCTCATCGAGGAAAAGGGCGAGATCCTCCCGATTGTCCCCTCGGAGCACCATGGCCTCTCCAAGAATCGGCCAATATTGTGCCTGAACCTCCGGAGTAGCGTCCGCGATCAGCTGGTCCACGACCTTCTGTTGTTTGTACCGAGCCGCAACCCGGAAAACGGTTGTAAGCAGGATCGACCGGTATTGGTCGAGAATCGGATAGGAGAGCGCTTCGTTCCATCGCTGCTGACGTGAGAGCACCTCAATAATGCTCCGGAATGCATCGAGGCGAGTTTCGTCCCATCGATCCTCCTGTAGCGTGTAGAGAAAGATTGCGCAGTTGACCGGGTCGAAGGCCGCGATGCGCTTCTCTTCCAGCCGGGGAAGGACTCGCTCCTTGAAATAGGTCAGTTCAAACGGGCCGATCTTGATTTCCTCAGCCCGCACTTGGCGGCCGATGGGCGTCTTGGGATAAACCCGTGCAATCCGATCGAGGTTCGACTGGGCGCGTTTCCAGTAGAACTGCATGTACGCGTACGAGTACTCCTTCTCCGTGATGTGCGTCACGTAGTCGTTTGCTCGGGAGTAAAGGCGCTGCGCCTCCGCAGCATCGCTCGAATCTGCGTCGTTTGCCCGGGCTGTGCCGAGAACGAGAGAAGTAAGGGTGAAAAGGATGACGAGTGACCGGCGTGTCCGGAAAAACATAGCGTAAGAAAAAGGCGGATCTTCGACGCTGCGAGACTCAGTGCGGGAGGTAAATGGGAAAATCCGGATGAAAGGGCTGGCGAGGATGTCCTCCGCGCCCCGCCTTGCACCTCCACTGTGACGGAGGCCGCGAACGAACTGAGATAGGAGCGAAAAAAGCCGGCTGCGGGTATGCAGCCGGCGAAGAAGACGCAACCGATTTGGGCGCCGAAGCGATCTTGAGGAACAGGGCGCCGGCGAAATCGGCCGACGCCACAGGTCCGACTACTGGAGCTAGAGCTTGAATCCGGCGTCGGCAGCGTCTTTGGCGAACATCTTCACGGTATCGAGAGAGAGAGCCGTGAGATCCATCGACAGGAGTTTCGAGGCTTTCGCGAGGATGTCGTGCGGAACGGTGACAATGCTGCAGCCGGCCTCCTCCGCCTGCATGATGTTCAGGACTTCCCGTACGCTTGCCCAGAGCAGTTCAGCCTTCGGCTGCGACTCCAGCAGAGCGCCAGCTGCACGCATGAGCGGAACTGGATCGCGGCCGGTGTCCGCGATGCGCCCGGCGAAAACCGAGACGACTGACGGAACGGACGGATTCAGAGCCGCCGCGACGTCCCGGACCTGCGACAGTGTGAGAATCGCGGTGATATTCAGCTTCACGTTCTGCTGAGCCAGCTCCGCAATCAGCGGGATGGAGGTCTCGCCGCGCGAGTTCGTGATCGGAATTTTGACGTAGACGTTCTTTCCCCAGGAGGCGATCTTGAGCGCCTGGCGTTTCATCTCCGGAAAATCGTCCGAAAAGACTTCCAGGGAGATAGGCTTGGCCGTGACCGATGTCAGGACATCTTTGGCAAATGCTTCGTAGTCCTTGATCCCCACCTTCTTCATCAGCGTGGGATTGGTGGTGAGACCCTTGATGTACGGCTTTGCGTACAGGTCGAGAATGCCGGCCTTATCGGCGCCGTCGGCGTAGATCTGAACTTTGAGATCCTGGAGGTTCTTCATGGGTGCGGATTGAGATTTTGGGGTTCTGACTGGGCAAGGATAATTGCCACAGCCTCGCGGAAGGAGCGGACGGTGAAATGGGGCTTGGTGCGGAGCGCTTCGTCGTATCCCCAATCGATGAATACCGTGCGAAGGTTCGCGTTTGCACCGCAGTCGATGTCCCGCCACCGGTCACCGACCATCCAGGAGCGGCTGAGGTCAAGGTCCATCTCTCGCGCCGCGCGGAGGATCATACCGGGCTGGGGCTTCCGGCACGGGTCGGGCGGATTTTCTCCTCCCGGGGAGTAGCTGACTTCGACGCGATCGATCGGTGCTAGCTCACAGAGGCGCCGATGCATCGCTTCCACGGCGTCGCGCGACTGCGTGCCGCGTCCAACGTCCGGTTGGTTCGTTGCGACTACCAGCACGAAGCCCGCACGCTTGAGAGCGGCGCAACCTTCAGCGACTCCTTCGAGAAGCACGAATTCATCTGCCGAAGCAGGCGGGTACGGTTTCCCATCTCGGACGAGAGGCGCGTTCAGCGTTCCGTCACGGTCCAGAAAGACAGCAGGTCTGGTCATGTCAGCAGAGCAGGCGGAAGGGCCTCGTGGCATGCCGACTTGCGGGGTGTGGCAGGAAGATCGGCGGCCTTCCTGCACGAGTCCTTCCCTCGTCGACTTTTCGCAGTCCGAAATGCGACTTCAGGGTTTTGCGACCACGCTCTCCCATTTCGTCTGGTTCACCTTGAGGTCAGGGTGCGAGACCCAGAGGTGCCAAATGACGGCCTGGAAAGCTTCCGAATGCGGGGTAACATTGTTTGGGTTGACAGTCGGAACGATGACACACGCGTCGGCCACTTTGGCCGTGTAGCCGCCGTCCTTGCCGACAATCCCGATGACTCGGGCGCCCACCTGTTTTGCAAGCTGGAGGGCAGAGACGAGATTCGGACTGACGTTCTTTTCCAGATTACCGCCGCCGACTGAAAGCACGAGGATCGCGTCCTTTGCATTCAATCGCGAGCCCCGTAGCCACTCCACAAATACGCTGGCCCAACCCTCGTCGTTCGTGCGAGCCGTGAGCTCGGACACGTTGTCGGTCGGGGCATAGACTTCCAGTCCGGCGATTTTGCGAAAGTCGTTCACCGCGTGCGAAGCGTTCGCGGCGCTGCCGCCCACGCCGAGGATAAAGAGCCGGCCGCCGCGTTGGCGGACGCCCACCAGCTCGCGGACGCATTTCTCGCAATCTTCCGGATTAATCTTCGAGACGATCTCCGTCGTCTCTTTCAGGTGTTGGATCGAGTAGGACATGGGGGTGAAAAGGGAAATGACGGGTTACCGCAAGAAGAGAGGCAAGGGAAGAATTGCCTTGGAGGCGCCGCCGTGCGCTCACCATACTTTCAACGTTGGTTGCCGTTTGCGCGCAGGAGAACGTCGAGCTCCTGGAGGCCGGCGTGGGAACCGATCTCATAGAACCGCTGCTTGATCTCGTATCCGGCCAGTTGGCGTTCCGAAACAAGGCGCTTGTAGACGTCTGCCAGGTCGACGACCTCGTTCTTTGGACAGGAGGCGAGCGCTTCTGCCCTCAGCAGACCAAGACCGTAGTCGATGTGGTGCATCTGAGGGACCTTGTTTTTCTTGTCGTAGACGCGGATCTCGCCGTCGGCGAACCACACGTTGCTGGCGTCGTAGCGCTCGTGGTTCTCGAATACAGTCATCAGCCCGAGCTTCCCGGATCGGTCGAAAGCATCTGCGCAGGCTCGGTAATCGATCGGCAGATAGCTGTCGCCATACAGGACGTAGAATGCTTCGCCGAGCTTGGGGAGGGCTTGAATGAGCGCTCCGCCTGTGCCGAGGAGCGTGGGGCCGTCGAACGAATACTCGATGTGTATGCCCCACTTGGAACCGTCTCCGTACAGCTCGACGATCTTCTCGCCGAGATATCCCACACACAGGACAAGCCGCGTGAGCCCCTCTTTCTTCAGCAGCCGGATTTGATGGGAGAAAAAAGGCTCTCCAGCGACTTCGACCAGAAGCTTGGGGACTTTTTCAGTTATGGGTCGAAGGCGAGTGGCAAGCCCTCCAGCCAGAATTGCAACAGGTAGATCAGTGGAACGCATCGGGTCGGATAGAAGCGGAAACGGGGACGCGAAAGCTGCCGGAACGCCAAGCGGAGTCTCGCCGCCTGCCGATCGGCGTTGACCGGCGTACTGCGGAGTAAGCGCGCCCGTCGTTCGCGGCAGTCTCAGTTCTGGGCGACAACCTTGCTGCCTTCGAAGTCGAAACGGAACCGGACTTCTTGCAGGCCCTTTTCACGCATCGCGTGGCGAAGCTTCGTTTTGTCTCCTGCATAGAACATCAGGAAACCTCCGCCGCCGGCGCCGATCAGTTTTCCACCAAGAGCGCCATGGGCCATCGCATAGTCATACCACTCGTTGATGTGGGGATTGCTCATGCCCGAACTGCGCGCTTTCTTGCGCTGCCAATGCACGTCCATGAGGCGGGCGAATTCCTCGAGGTTGCCGCTTTCCAGGCAGTCGAGCGACTTGAACCCCAGGTCCTTCGTGAAGTGGAGGTTGTCCAGCATGGCCTGGTCGTTCTTCTTCGACCGGTCGTTCTGGTCTTTGAGAATAGCCGAAGCGCTGCGGGAATAGCCGGTGAAGAACAGGAGGAGATTGTCCTCGAGGTTGAAGAGAGTCTCCTCGGAGATCTTACAGGGACGGTATTCTACGCGGCCGTCCTTGTGGAACGTGAAAGCCGTGATGCCGCCGACTGCCGCGATGTACTGATCCTGCTTGCCGATCGGTTCGCCGAGTTTGTTCAGCTCAATGTCACAGGCCTGTTCAGCCAGTTCCGCCGGCGAGACGAGGGTGCGCTTGTAGGTGTGCAGCGCCTTGAGCAAGGCGGTGGTAAAGCTCCCCGAGGAGCCGAGACCGGTGCCGCCCGGAATGTCGGCCATTGAGGTGAGCTCGAGGTGCGGATCCGTGACGCCGGTGAGCTTCAGGGCCTCGCGAAAGATCGGATGCTCGATTTGATCCACCGCGGGAGCGCGTTCCAGCTTCGAATACTTGATGATGATCTCCTCCTGGAACGTGCGGTGCTGCGTGATGTAGACGTATTTGTCGATCGCAGCGGCAACCAGGAAGCCGCCGTGGTCGCGGTAATAGGACGGCAGGTCCGTGCCTCCGCCGCCAAGGGAAACGCGCAAGGGAGATCGCGTGATGATCATGGAGAACGAGAAAGGAAAACTGCCACCCGGTGAAAGAAGAAAAGTCCAGGAAAAGACGCCGCGGAGAATAGCGGGTCAACGTTGGACCCGTGTCAGAAGGCGGTGCCTAGACTCCCGCGTCGGAGATCGGGTATCCACTTTTCCGGTAGATCGATTCCACAATCTCGAGGGTGGCTATGCCTTCAGTCAGGCCCGGAGCGGGTTCACGTCCGAGACGGATGTCGTCCATGAAAAGTCTGGTCTCCTCCGCCCACGATTCGTCTCCGCGAGGGTATTCCCAAATGGTCGTCTCCGGCGGTCCCATTTCAGGAAGCATCTTGTAGTACGAGAGCCGTTCAAGGCCGTAGCTGCCGCCCAATCCATCGATTGCGAGCTTCGCGTCCCGACCGTAGATCTCGAGCGAGAAGAGGTTCTTCCACTCGGTGCAGCTGACGTGAAGCCACGCGGTCTGCCCGGCCGCGGTTCTGAGACTGAGAAACGCGTTATCGTCGACCTTCATGTCCCAAAATGTCGTGGAAGCGTGACCTTCCACTTGGGAAAACCCGCCGAGATACCAGCCGGCGAGGTCGATCAGGTGCACACCTTGGTCGATCAACTCCCCTCCACCTGAGAGGGCAGGATCTGCTCGCCACTCGCGGTCGTAACCCTTGCGGCCGCCGTGGCCGTACCTTCCGCGGATGAACATCAGCGGTCCGACAACTCCTGTGTCGATCAGGGATCGGGCTTTCTGCAGGGCGGGGTGGAAACGATGGTTGTATCCAATGCGCACGCGCACACCGGCTTTCCGGGCCGCAGCTTGGATTTTCCTGAGCTGGCCTGCATTCAGTGCGCCGGGTTTTTCTACCAGGACATGTTTGCCTGACTGCACGGCCGCAAACGCGATAGGAGCGAGGGAAGCATTCAGTGTCGCGACGATAACCGCATCCACCTGCGGGTCTGCGAGAGCCTGGCGGAAATCCGTAATGGCGCGGCATCCGGGAGCCAGTTTGGCGAGATCGTTGGCGCGCGCCGCGTCGAGATCGCAAGCGTAGAGCAGGCGGGCATTCTTGAGGTTTGCCGCGCGCTTTTTCCCGATCAGCCCGCACCCGATGATCGCGAAGCCGAGGAGGTTTTGTTGCTTGTCAGCCATGGCGGCCGGAGCCTTTGCTAAGCGCGAATGTTCAAGCAAGCGTTTATTATGAAGATAGTCCGGTTCGCCACAGTTGGTGGCACGGTGATGCTTGTCTTCATGGGGTTGAACAAGCTGTTTGCTGACCTATGGGGAAAGCAGGTGGGCTTCCTTGTCGCCTATCCGCCGGCGGTTGGCTTGCACTTCTGCCTGAACAAGTGGTGGACATTTGGGTGCAAACGATCCGATTCGGTACGGCAGTTCTCGGAGTATGCCATCATGGTTGCGGTGACATTCGTCATCCAGTGGGCCGTTTTCTCAGCGCTTGTAACTTGGACGACGATGCCGTCTTGGCTCGCGGCCGGCATCGCTAACGCCGTACAGATGATCGTGACCTTCGTCGTGATGAGTCGGAGGATTTTCGCGTCACCGGCTCCCGTTTCATGAGACTGTTCGCGCGGACTCCCCCCTCTGCCTATTCTCTTCGTTCGGGCATATCCATAGGGTTTGAGCGACTACTGCTCTGTCTAGTCTTGGTCGGAGTCGTTGGCTTCTATGGTTGGACCGTCAAAACGACGGCGATGACGCTTCCGCGGGTACACGGCGAAGAAGGAGACTACTACAATCTACTTAGCCATGGCTTCTTGGACGGCCACACCTACCTGAAAAAGGAAGTATCTCCAGCACTGATAAATGCGGAGAACCCCTATGATCCAACGAAGCGGCCACCTGGCGCCGGGATGCACGATGTTTCGTATTACAAAGGCAGATACTACCTCTATTTCGGCGCCACCCCGGTAGTGACACTGGCAGTTCCGTTCCGATTGCTCACCGGAAAGGATCTGCCGATGCCATATGGCAACTGGCTTTTTGTGAGCGTTGGCTTTATCGCTGCTGCGCAGCTTTGGTTGTCCTTGCGTCGCCGGTATTTTCCAGCAAGCGGCACGTGGGCCGCAGTTCTTGGAATTCTCGCTCTTGGTCTCTGTGGCATGACCCTGTCGTTGGTCAGAAGACCGAGTATTTGGGAACTGCCTATTTCTGCCGGCTATGCGTGCGCAATGCTGGCATTGGCATTCTTGGTCCACGGATTTCACGCTCGACGCCGGCTGGGCTGGTTTTTTCTGGCGGGAGCCGCCCTCGCCATGGCTGTTGGAGCTCGTCCTTCTTATGTTGTGGGGGGCATCGCTCTGCCGATGATCGCACTCGGACTTTGGTGGATCGGCCGAACCCAGGGGAGCTGGCGATGGATTCCGGTTTGGAACTGGTGGGCGGATGTCGCGGTACTGGGCGGGTCGTTTGCAGCTATCGTTGGCGCCCTGTTGTTCTACAACTACGCACGTTTCCACAATCCACTAGAGTTCGGTCTGAACTACCAATTGACTGGAACTGTGGAGTCCCGGGTGAAGCACTTTAGCCTGAGCTTCATGCCCTTTAACGGTTACATATACTTCCTGGCGCCGGCGCAGTGGGGCAGATACTTCCCGTTCGTTCAACTAATCCGCCCTCCCGCGGCACCGCAGGACTATTACGGCATCGAGTACCCCTACGGCGTGCTAACGAATATGCCGCTGACGATGCTGGCCTTCTTGTGGCCGCTGGGCATACTCAGGCGCGGTTCCGAGGGGCGCAGGAGCTTGTCCGTATTGGGGATTGTCCTTACGACGTTTTTCATCGCGATGGGGGCATTCCTTTGCGGATTCGTGACGGGGGCACAGCGGTATATGTCGGACTTTACGCCTTCGCTCGTACTGCTTGGATGTCTGGGGTTGCTGGGTGCTGAGCGTGCCCTGGAACCACTACCTCCCTGGCTTCGGCGGATCGGATGTACGTCGTTGGGTTTCCTATCTGCCTTCAGTATCTTCTTTGGAGTCATGACGAGCTTTCAGCTGCATGGCCTCTTCCGTATCAACTCGCCCGAAGTGTATGCTTCAGTTGCGCGGGCCTTCAACATGCCCGTGTTCTTGTGGGAGAAGGCGACTGGCTTCAAATACGGACCACTCGAAATCACCCTCAAGTTTCCTCATGGAAGGACGGGGAAGATTGAACCCCTGGTTTCAACAGGGTGGGAGTTTTACTCGGACCATTTGTTCGTGATCTATCTTGATGATCATACCGTGCGGCTCGGGTTCGATCATATTAGTCACGGTACCAAAATCAGCGCGCCCCTCGAACTGGATTTCGATACTGTTCACAAGATCCGAGTGGAGATGGGATCCCTATATCCGCCTGGAGAGCATCCGTATTATTCGGGAATGACGGAACTGGAAAAAGCTTCCCTTCTGCGATGGCTCAAGGTCGTAGTGGATGGAAAGCCGGCTATTGAAACAACTCAGGCGTTCTATGACGCCTCTCCCGAAAGTATCAGCATTGGGAAAGCCAGCGCGACGCACGCATACGGCGAACGTTTCTCGGGTACGGTTCTTTCGGTGAAACGGGGGGACTTTCGCCCACTTTCCGAACCGAGAGGGGTGTATGGATCGATCGTTCTCCAGCTCTTTTTCCCTAGAAACGTTGCTGGGCACTCGCATCCTTTGGTCACGACGGGGGTTACAGGAAAGGCGGATGTCCTCTATGTTCGCTATATCAGTGATGATGTGGTTCGTTTTGGATACGATCATTGGGGAATTGGCATGGTCGAAAGCGGTGACGTTCCCATTCAGCACGACATACAGCAGCGCCTGGAAATCAGGATGCCAGCGTTGATGCGTGAGACCCCGTCGCCGTACACTCTGATGCGTCCTGTTCTCTTGGTGCAACTCGATGATCAAGTGGTATGGGCGACTCAAGTAGCTGCCCACGCAAGCTCCCCGAGCGACATTTCCATCGGACGCAACTCTGCTGGATCTTCGGTATGTGAGCCGGAATTCACAGGGATGATCACCTCAGTGAGCCGGGAAAGGGAGTTGGTCGAGCCGGAGACCCGCGACACTCTTCATGCACGAGTACGTCTGCTCTTGGCGAAGGGGCGGCCAGGAACGCGTGATCCGCTCTTTGTGCGGGGCAGAGCAGGGGCAGCGGATCTTCTCTATGTGGAGTACATCGATGGTTCTCACGTTCGGTTCGGCTGGGACCACTGGGGCGTAGGCGGGACTATGAGCCAACCGATTTCTGTCGACTACACTCGTATCCACGACATTGAGGCGAGCTTTCATCCCGATCTGGTGAATCGTTCCCTCGTGCTCTCGATGGACGGCGTGGAGGTACTCGTGGGCAACGGCGAAGTGTACCCCGCGTCGCCAGAGTCGGTCATGGTTGGGCTTAACCGGATCGGAGCAAGCACCTGTGGGGAGGCGTTTAATGGGGCAATTGTGAGCGTTCAATTCCCTGACACAAAACCGTGACTTTATTTCGCAACAGGTTACTGGCTGCCCGATCGTTTCGCGAAGCAGCTCTCGACTGCTTTACGGACAGCTTCGTTGTCGCAGTCCTTTGGTTCGCGATGGATGCGTTCCAGCATCTGCGCCTTACGCCGTGGGACTTCTGCCGAACCTGCTTGGTTTGGCTGTGCTTCCTGATTGTTGAGGCTTTGGCTCACGCGCTGCCCACGGCGCCGAGGCGGTTCACCTACTTCCTGACTGCGTGTCTGCCCGGGGTGGGGCTCGCATGGATGAATAGTTCGCTCCGGCATCCCCTCTCAATCGGTGAGATAACGTATGCGGTCATGCTGATGTTCTTGGGCCGAAGGATTTGGCGCCATTTGCCTCTTGGCGGCGACCGGTCTGAGTGGAAGGAAGCGGCGCGTCGGTTGCTGGTGCTGTCGTTTTCAATCTGGGCTGTGTTCCCATTGTTCACGGATTGCTCCGTCGGCGGAGTCGATGCGCGTTGGTACGCAAATATGCTACGGGATTTCGTGCAGCAGTCGCGTGCTGGCGTATTCCCGGTCTTTCTTGGTCAGGGTGAGTTTGCCTTCAATGGCGCAGCTCATCCGTTTCGGTCAGCTCCGCTGTACATGTGGATTGGCGGTGTATGGGACCTGTTGTCGGTGCGGTCGCTCTCTATTTATTCGATCCAGCACCTGGTAGCGATCACTGCAGGACTGTCAGCTGGACTGGGGATGTACGCCGCTCTGAATCTCGCCGTACCCGGTCGGCGCTGGATTGCCGCTATTTGCGCCGGAATCTACATACTGACCCCGGCCGTGTTGGCGGTCCTCTATTGCGCGGACATGTATATGACGTTTGTCGCGTGCGCGGCGCTGCCATGGGTATTTGCCGGAAACGCAAGGCTGCTGATATTGGGCGATCGGCCGGCGCAATTGGCATTGGCGGCTGGTCTTGCGTTGTCCTGGATGGGACATCCGCCGACGGCGCTGATTGCCACACTCGCCACGATTGCGCTTCAGATTGGCGCGTTCGCGTACCGTGAGGATACCCTTCAGCAGAGTTTGGGACGCTGGCTGATCGTCGGGACTGCATTCGGGTTTCTGAGCCTGTACTATTTCGCGAGCATGAGTGAGCTGCCCGCAAGGCCGGGCGCCTCGATGAGGGGCGACCTGGTGTGGCTCATCGGATTCTCCTGTTCGCTGATAGGAGGGGCATGTGTCCTTAAGCGCGGCTACCGACTTGGCTGGGCAGCTATGGTGACAGGAATCGTTTTTTTCTATGCGTCGTACCCTGCGTGGGCCGTTTGGGGCGCCTTTGCATGCCTCTTTGTTGCCGTCGCATGGTTCATCGTTTTCCGATTTCGGGTGCCACTGTCACCGCCTGGCCGGGTTCTTGTCTTGTTATTTGCTGCCGTCGTCGCCGCATACTGCAGCTGGCTGATTGCATCCGCGCGCGGATGGGCTCGTGGGAGTGCTCCGCTGGCGACTCTTCGATATTATTCGGAAGATTGGTTTCGTTTTTTTTCCACGCTATCGAAAGACGTCGCGCTTCTGTGGGATTTCCAACTCGGATGGAGTGTTTGGCTGCTTGCCGGCGGTTCTTTGATTTTGGGCCTATACCGGCGCTCGGAGAGTGTGGTGTTCGGGAGCGTATTCTCCGTGTTGTGCCTCTTGGTTTTTCGACTTCCCGGATGTAGTGAGTTCTTCGTTGGCTGTGCGCCGACCGGCCTTGCGGGCATTACAAGCCTGCCTCTGGTGCATCGAATGTTTCCAGGGACCGCTGCTTGCGCCATCGTGGGAGGATTCTTGGCTGTGACCTCCATTGGGGAGCGACGGTACCGCTCTGTAACGGCAGCTCTCCTGATCTGCGCTGCCGGTTGGTCTGTGTTCCAAGCCCAGCGGTTCGTGCACCGTGGGCTCGCGACGACTTTGTCTTACTCGCTTTCTCAACGCAGCTTGCGTTCGGAGAACTCGCTTATATACCGTTTCGCCTACGACCTGCTCCCTATCCCCGACTACTTTAGCTACGGGAAGATGGACCCGCGTCTGGAGACTCGAATCCTCTCAAAGGGCCTGAAAGTTCTTGTGGGCCCGGAAGAAATTGCACGGACGATGGAGAAGGCGAGCGTCCGCGACTTGGTTCTGGAAACACGAGTATATGAAGAGCAGCCGGAGTGGCTCCGAATCGTTCCAAACCTCTGGGTCAACCCCGACGACGATCTGCTGCTTAGGTTCGAGTTCGAGAACGATCTCTCGTATAATGGATACCTCATCTTTCAGTCCACGGTCGGAGACTACCGAGAGTATCAACTTCCAGAATCTGGTATGCCTGCTGGTTTTGGCTCGAATGCGAGAAACTCCAAAGTACTGTCGGTCTGGGATTCCGGTGCGGAGCCCGTTCTGTACGAATTCAGTCATTTCCTAAAGCCGGGGCACTCGCTTGCCCCTGGAAGAATATATGCCCGCCTACACATTTCTCCCTATGTTGCTTCCCGATCTCCAATCCGGCTTTTGAGCCTGATTCCGTACAAAGTGGCGGTATCGGCTCCCGAAGGTGGATTCGTCGAAAGTCCCCGTGTCTACATGCGGGGGTATGCAGCCAAAGTGGACGATAGGTCCGTGGACGTACTCGAATCATCGCAGAGATTGGCCATGGTGCCTGTGTCTGCAGGACAGCACATTGTCGAAATGGAATACGTTGGAACCTTGCGAATCTGGAGTGGTGCGGTAGTTAGCTTGGTGACTTGGATTGCGCTGGGCCTATATGTCGCTCGCAGCGTTGGCTGCTGGCCAGCCCGAAGCTCCAACTAAACCGGATATGCTGTCGACCTCAGCTGAGCTTCAGGTTGCGCTCTTCAGGGACGATCCGGCGGAGCATGTACACGTCGGAGTTGCTCAACTGAGACACGTGATCGCCAAGGTGCTTCCAGGGATCCCACGGCGCGCTGATTAGGCGGCCGGTTATCCCGTCACTGCGAGCGGAAAGCAGGAATTCCACGAGACCCAATGCATTCTCAAGCGGCGCACCGCCAGTCTTTTTTTGTTTCAGTGCTGCGCTGTACTCTGCTTCTCCCGCAATTGCCGGGCCAAGCGCAAGTACTTCGTCTGTGAGCCGGGTGTTGATCGCTCCAGGAGCGATTGCGTTAATGTCTATAGCCCGGTCCTTGAGTTCTTCGGCCAGATTCTCCACAAGCCGCACAACGGCGGTCTTGGCGACCCCATAGGCGGAAAAGTTGGGGCGCGATTTGGTGGCTCCTCCTCCGGAGAAACACACGATCTTGGCCCGTCCCTGGTCGGGGCGCAGTGCTTCGTAGAGGGCGTGAATCGAGTAAAAGGTGCCATCCAGGTTCGCTCGGACGGTTGCGCTCCATTGAAGCGGGTCAAGGGTCATGGCAGGGCCGACCGCGCCCTGCATTCCCGCCGCGGTTACCAAAGCGTCGACACGTGGCCAATGAGCTGTGATTTCGGAGGCGGTATGCCGGACTTGAGTCCAATCCGAGACATCGCAGCGAGAAAAGTGGAAGCGTTCTGGGTATCTGGCTGCGATCTCAGTCTGATCGGATCGGGCAATTCCCCATACGCTATTCCCTTTTGAAAGGAGGTGCTCTGTGAGCGCTCGTCCTATGCCCGTGCTGCTTCCTGTGACGACGATGATCATGGCTTGAAGAAAAACCGTTGAAGCCGGTGGAGTTCAACACTGGCGATAAGCGTTGCAACTATGCCGATCAGCATTCCGACGCTAAGAGACCAAGCGGAAGGCGAGGGCTCGCTAAGCCAACGGCCGTGAAAATAATAGTTGTACTCGCGGATCAGCGGCTGGTGGATGAGGAATATTTCCAGAGAATGACGGCCGAGAAAGTCCAGTGTCTTTACGGAGGAATTGCTGTCACCGAGATGAGGTCGAACACCGTACGCGTAGAGTGCGATGATTGCTATTCCGACGAACGCCGAGTAGAAGGTGACTCCTCGTGTATAGGGAATGTAGGCGAGGCAGAAGAGCCCGATTCCGCTCCACGTGGTCAGGTGTAGAGTGAGGTGACCCTTGCGGAGGATATGGCCGACCATCATTCCCAAAAAGAACGAGGGTACCCGAAAACCGGCATGGCCCATAAGCCCACTCTGCCCTGCAAAAAACAGCCCAAGCGCGACTGAGGCACTCACAATTCCCATCCAAAAAACCGCCCTATCGAGCCGCTCCAACTGCGGGCTAATGAACCAGAAGGCAGCGTAGAGGAAAAGGATGGCCGTGATGAACCAGAATGAATCATTGATGCTGAGTCCGATTTGATCGCCAAACAGGCCATGGATGCCCAGAGCGTGGGTGACGATGTTGCTGGCGGAGTACTTGTGCTGAAGGAAGTGTGTGTTTGCTGCGATGTATACTGAGAGGATTAACCAGTATGCGGGCATGAGGCGAAGCACCCTGCGTTTCGCGAAATCCCAAAAGCTCTCAGTGCGGGAGTTAAGCGCCAGCCCAAGCCCGCTTAGGATGAGAAAGATATCAACGCCAACGTCTCCATGGAGATAGTTGTTCCAGACTAATACTCCCCCCGCGTGATAGAATAGTATGAGGAGTATCGCTACGCCTTTGAGCTCATCCAGTGTGTGCACACGGCCAACGACCGGAGTGGGAATACGGAGTTCTAGAGCTGGCATTGGGCATACAGCATAAATGTGTTCTTTCGCTGCTGGCCAGCGGGTTTCTGCTGCAGGCTACCGAGGAGCTCGGGGGCTCAAATCCACGAATGCTTGGACGAGTGTAGGATACTAAGGGAGTGATCGTTCCGAAGACGTAAGCTCATTTCATGCGCACATTCCAAACCGCAGGCCCGGGCAGCTGCACGTCCCTGACGTGTTTTTTGCCCATGCCGGCATCTGGGGCCTCAGCAGCGCGAATTGGAGGACCGTATCGCCGGCTAGAGCTTTACGCGTTCGACTGCGTAGCCGGTGATAACGGCAGGCGCTGATCCATGCGTCTCAGGAGAATGATCCAGAATGTAGAATGCATCCAGCCGGGGATATTTATGTTGGTCTTCCGGCAGCAGCAGAATCTCCAGGCTGATCGTCGTCTCGTTTCTCGTCTGATCTCTCCTGACGGAAACGATCCGGAATCGTGTTCCTGTCCTGACCACATCGAGGATCCTAACTTTGCCATTATCCGTCCCCACGCTTTTTTCGGTCACGGTGGTCGGCAGGTAGGGAACGCTGTTTCCCAAATCTGGAGCGTTAGCTCCTACCAAGGGATAACTGCTCTTTCGGTCCCGCGCTTTGAACACGTAACAATCGCGCTCAAAGATATACTCGCGACCTGGCAGCATGGTGTACTCAGGTAGGCCGTTCACGTAGGCCGTCTTTGTGCCATTCCGTTGAAGGACAACGAGCGAAACGATGGCGACCACGGCTGCTAAACCCCAAATCCACTTCGTCATGGAAACCACGACAGCCGCTGGGCTCAGCTTGGCAACAGGGAATTAGGGGTTCGCGCGAGGCGCGCGGCTTCGCCGATTACAAGCAGCAGAAGGATGGCGGCTACGGCCATGCTCCATTGTGCGGCAAAACGCAATGTCGGCGTCCCCCGTAGCCGAATCTCTGCAATGTGTGTCCCCGCGGGAACATCGTAGCTCAACAGGCCTTGTCGAGTAGGTCGGTTCGGGACCGGCTGACCGTCAAGACTAACGCGATAGCCGGGCTGCCAGACGCGGAACGTCTCCACGACGGCTGCGGAATCCGTGCGAGTGCGGAGCTGCAGAGGCTGTAGTGAGAGAACTTCGACAGGAGTCTGTGATGCATCGTAATCCAGGATGCGAACGCGCCCCACAGAGAGGACGGCAGGCCACGTATCTGCAGCCCCCGCGCCCTCGCGCTTGAACGCGATTTCCAGGTCCTCCTGATCTGGCCCAGAGTTCCACAGGGAAAGCGTGTGCTGGTGCTCATCTGCAGTTCCAAAGCCCTGGTTTAGGCCCGCCTGGGGAAGCATGTAGTCGCGATAGATGTTTTTGCTCCTGACGATCAGCCATCCGCGCATGTTCGGGTCACGCCAGCGGAATTGGACCAGCCGACGTTGCCCTGGATCGAGACGGATATGGGGCTCCAGGTAGAGCCACGCTGGATATAGCTGGTCCTGTCGGACGATCATAGTCTGCCACTCCGCGTGCAGGCAGGATGCGATCGCATCGGCATACTGATCGGGTCCTAGATGTGGATTCTCCGCACTTTTTGCCTGCCAAACTCTGGTTTCGAGACGGTAGTCCGCAACCCCATGCGTGAGATATGGGCTGGCGGGCAGCAAATCATAGTGAAACCGTGAAAGTGCCCGATTCTCTGACCGAAGATGTCTAGATGTAGTCTGAGCGTCGTGCCGAAATTCCCACGAGAACCGAACTACGTGATAGTGCTCCCACAACGTCCAGATCGATCCGAGGAATAGGATTGCGTGCAAAAGTACCCGTCTTGAGACGAGATTTGCGAGTTCAGCATACGCAAACACCCAAAGAAGAGGTGCGGTAGCGGGAAGAAACCGAAGTGAATACGCCACCCCAATCACTCGAGTGATCTCATCTGGAGCCGCTTGCCATCCGAATCTCCACATGTTGCCTAGCGGGATGAGGGCTACGACCAGTAGCAGGATAGAAATAGCTAGTGGGCGAGTGCTCCGCGGCCGCGCTTGGAGACTGAGCAAGACAGCGATTGCGAAGACCATCCATGCAGCAATTCCGAGTTGATCTGTGCCTCCAGCGGATATTGAGCGGAAAAATCCCGAGAGCGCTCCTTTCGTTTGCGCAAGAAAGACGTCAACCTTCCCATGGTCGACGATCGAATTCCCATAGACTGTTGCGACGCCGATGGCGCACAGCAGAGGGATGAGATCAGGTTTCGCGCTTAGGTAAGTGCTTGCGCCGTGTCTATTGACCAGCGTTGCCACGCATAGCGCCGCCGTGAATGTGAGGGTTTCCGGAAGGGCATATGCGTGCAGCATTGCGAACGAAAGCACGCATACGACCGCACTCCCGACGCCAAATCCAATGGCCACCGCAGAGGAAGCTACTCGAAGGATTCCGGCTCCAAACACCATGGCCGAAAGTACGAGCGCGGGAATGAGAACGTTCCGGAAAGGATCCGAAAGGCTTCCGGGATGGGAAAGAGGCGAAAGCTCCCGCATAGATAGTGCATATCCGAGCCCTACGACGCCCGCAGCGACGACCGCGAAGGCGAGTCCGATCCAGGTGCAACGATCCAGGGGGGCGGAATACAGCCGGCAGAGTAGGCAGAAACCCGCTGCACAGCAGGTGATTAATGCAACAGGCGGATGGCACCACCACAGCCCCGCTAGTGCCACCCCCAGCCAAGTCCACGCCCGCGTGCGCTCAGTCTCAAGTACGCGTACTAGGCAAAGCCCCACAAGGACCACCAATGGGACCGCTGCACTCGTCATGTACATGTCGTGCCGGATCTGCGGAAGCGTGATTGCCGGAGAGGCGGTGAATAATAGCGAAATGATAAACGCCAGCCACGGACGCTGCGGACGTAGACGACGGAGCCCGACGTACAACGAACCCGCAGCCCCAGCGAAACAGATGAAGACGGTTAAGTGCTGAATTGCGAGCGGGCTGAGCCGCTCCCATGTAACTTGGTCAAGGATTGATCCCAAGTAGTGATGGGCGGGGGCTGTCCGAAAAGGGTGTACGTTCCCGTTCCACGCAAACGCGCCCTGGCCGGCAAGAACAGGGAAGTGCCCGGAGCGTGTTTGCTCCAGGAAGTCGGTCATGAGGTCGCCATACCACCGCTCATCGACAACCCCGACGATGAACGGAGTAAAGTAAGCCGACCAACTGGCGAACAGGAACAGGAAAATAACTCCCATTCGAATCCGCTCGCTCGGGCAAGGACGAGGGCCTTCTGCGAGATGAGATAAGAAGCGTACTCCTTCGGCCGTCAAAACTGCGAAGGCAATCGTCGAGCTACGGTCGATCAGTAGTTCTCTGCTCAGCCAAAAAGAAGAAAGTGCGACTAGAGCGAAGACAGGCAGAAGGACCGCAACGAATCCGAGACCTGTTCGGAATAGCGGAACTAGATTGCGCCCCAAGCATACAGCCGCGACCGCAGTCGCATTGGCGAGAGTGTTTGGGGTGAGCATTTGCTGACCGCTCAGTCCAGACCAAGCGGCCAGAGCGGCCAATGCCACCGCGCAATCCGTTGCGCAGAGGGACCAACGACGCAGCCACGAGGGGGGTTTTTGGGCTGCATCGGGGTGATTGCACATAGCCTACGACAGCGATGACGGCCCCCTGCTGACAACGTGAAAGTATCTCTTGTCGTTGCTGCTCATTTTGCTGTGATCTTGCGTTTTCGATGATACCTGAGCGCGTTCAGCTTCTTGTGATCGGTGCAGGGCCGGCTGGCTTAACAGCGGCGCTGGAATCCCAGAAAACAGGCCAATCCACTGCGGTTGTGGAAAAGGACCCCACGTATGTCGGTGGAATTTCTCGTACCGTGCAGTACCACGGCTATCGATTCGACATCGGTGGGCACCGTTTTTTTAGCAAGAGCGACGAGGTCACGCGATGGTGGAAAGAGCGTCTCCCGGATGATTTCATTTCGGTGAAGCGCATGTCTCGGATCTTCTATCGTCGGAAGTTTTTTGACTATCCACTGAAACCGTGGAACGCGCTTAGTGGCCTCGGCCTTTTCACGAGTATCGCATGCGTCTGTAGCTACGGGTGGGCGCGGCTATTCCCCATTAAGCCGGAGCGATCGTTTCAGGACTGGGTCACGAACCGATTTGGGAAGAGGTTGTTTTCGATCTTCTTCAAGACCTATACGGAAAAGGTGTGGGGAATCCCAACGAATGAATTGAGCGCAGATTGGGCTGCCCAACGCATCAAGGGGCTCTCTCTATCCAGTGCGATCGTGAATGCGTTCAAGGGCAAACAGAAGAAGAAGGGCTCCGCGGTAATCAAGACCTTGATCGACACCTTCCAATACCCACGACTTGGTCCGGGGCAGATGTGGGAGAAAGCTGCCAGCGATTTCGTGGGACAGGGAGGTTCGCTCGAAATGGGAGCCCGCGCGACCAAGATTCTTCATCGCGATGGTCGTGTGGTGGGTGTCGAGATCAGATGGGCTGACGGGACAGTTCGCACGGTCGAGGCTGAGCATTACATCGTATCCATGCCGTTGCGCGAAACAGTTTTGGCGTTCGACCCACCATTGCCAGAAGCAGCGAGGGAGGCGGCCAAAAGGCTTAGCTATCGTGACTTTCTCACGGTTGCGCTTGTCGTCGAAGGGGAGAATCCGTTTCCCGACAACTGGATATACATCCATGATCCGTCCGTGAAACTCGGGCGTATTCAGAATTTCAAGAACTGGAGCGACGCGCTGATCGGTCGACCGGGCACAACTTGTCTCGGGCTCGAGTACTTCTGCTTCGAGGGCGATGGCCTCTGGAATTCGCCGGACGACGAATTGATCGAGCTTGGTAAACGTGAACTCGCGCAGCTCGGTCTTGCCCGCGCCGAGCAGGTGAAGGACGGATCCGTTGTGCGAATAGAAAAAGCCTACCCGGTGTACGATCCTGGGTATCTTGAACGGGTGGACACGATCCGCCGAGTGCTCGAATCAGCGGCGCGGAATCTCCAGGTCGTTGGTCGCAATGGCATGCACAAATACAACAACCAGGACCACTCGATGATGACGGCTCTGTTGGCCGCGAAGAATCTTCACGGAGGTCGCTTCAATCTCTGGAATGTGAACAGCGACGCCGAGTACCACGAGGAAGCGAAAGAGAGTCCCGACAGATCTGGACGTCTGATGCCAGACCGGCTGAGCCGTTGATCCGGAGTTGCCCAGCCTCTCTAGCTGACTAGCGCGACGGCGGCGGCAGTGGTGGAACCGAGTCGGGGATCGGAAGCCGCTCGGTTTCGAGAATCTGCCCGAAGAAGGACGGTTCTGCACTCGACCCTTGAATGCGATTGAGGCCAATGGTTACGTCGCGCAGCGAAGAATCGAACGAAAAAACCGGCTGGTCTAGCACCGTCTTCCCGTCGAACTGGACCGTGATTCTGTTGCGCAGGCGTTCGATCGGTGCCGGGTCTTTCCCACTCAACTTGGGATGCCCGAGAGGATACAGCGCACCGGTACTAATCACGAATTCGTGTTCGGCGAAGTAGTCGGCCTCGATCGGCTGACTTGCCCAGTACATACCACGCCCCCAGATATCCATACCCACGCGGATATGGGTCGGGTCTTGGTAGATCACGAAGATGAAAGTCGCAGCCTGCGGTATTCCAGTCGTAAGGAGCGGTTGGGATCTCCCGACGTTTTCGCGAGGGAGCACGACTCGCAGGCGGAGGGGGCCTGCAGCCTGAGCATAGGTGCGCCATGCGTGCCAACCCCACGACGACGCGGCCAGGACCAGACACGCTGCGATAATCGGCAGTTTTTGCTTCCAAATGGTCCGCGTTGCTCCATCCAGCACCTGCTGTCCTCGTTCCAGGCTGCGAGGGAGGAACGTGAAAACGCCACAGAGAATAATCACAGCGCACCATCCTACGCAGCTCGACCAGAAACTGATTCGAAGCCACCAAGGACCATCGTACCGAATTTCTACTTTGCTCTCGCCTCCGGGCACAGATGCCATGACTAGCCCATCCGGCGAACGCTGAACTCGTGAAGTGTGGCCGTCCACCATGGCCCGATAGCCGTCGATAAAAATTCTTGGGATCTCGATGTAACCAGGTTCTGAAACCCGAACGGTTGCGCGAAACGGTACGAGAGATTCTACACGAATAGGCAGTTTTTCCGGATCGAGTTCCCGAAGCTTGAAATCGGCAAAATTCAACAGCCGCGCCGATCCCATTTCCGGCCCGATCAGCTGGAACTGGATGATTTCGGTTTCCGGTGAGCTGGTCCAGAGTGTGAGGGAGTGCCTGTTACTGGGCTCCATTCCGAACCCGCGCGGCTGGCCCGCTTGGGGAAGCGGATAGACACGGATTGTATTCGGGCCGATAATGCGCAGAACACCGGTCAAAGGCGGAGAGCGAAACGTCAGGTCGAGAATATAACGTCTGCCGGGCTCAAGCTTTATCGTGGGCTTCAGCTCGGCAATGTCGCCCGAACCGCTGCTTGCTGTGAGACGTCCGGTCTGAACCTCCCGGCCCCAGGCCTCCGAAGCTTTCCAATTACTGACCAGTTCGTCCGCTGTCTCGCGTTTCAAAACTCGGGTCTCCATCACCGGATCCATTACGCCGTTTTCGAAGGATGGCGGGAGGGTGAACATCGCATATGCAATCAGTGTCAGGTTGATGTTCTCCGGCGCATGACTGTACCGGGTGTACGCAGTGTCTGCCCGTGACGCGTAACCTCGGCTGATGAATCGCCAAGATTGGTATACTGTCCAGAACGAGACTACGATGAGCGCCAATGCAGTAAGATCTCGGAGCACTTTCGGCACCCCATCAAACCTGGGCCAGTTCCGAATCCTCGCAGCGCCAAAGAGGAAGAGGGCGGTGATGATGGGATAGAGACGTTGCATGGGCCACGGGCCGTTTATCGTAATCGCGAACGTCGGCATGTGATCCCAAAGCCACGCAGTCAGAAGTGGAACAGGGATGGTGAAGGCAAGAAGTGCCAGAGCTACGGTCACGAGGACGAGCGACGCGAAACTGCGTCTCAAGACTGAGAACACCCATGCAAGGCCGAGCAATGCCCAGTATGAATAGCCAAGTTGGAAGTCACCGAGCTTGTTGGCCGCAGCGCTAACCGGAAGCAGGCTCGAATGAAACGCACCAAGAATCTCCTTCACGACCGCCTCCGGTGCGCGCGCGGCGGACATTGAACTGTAGCTCCGGACGGAGAGGGCGGAGGTGAAGACAAAGCCGGCAAGTATCATTCCGATCGCCACCGCCGGTATGATCGCCTTCATCTCTCGCGACCGAAGCCTGAGCGCGAACAATAGCGGAAGATGGGCGAGTACCGACGCAAGTGAGAGCCACCATGCCACTGGAGGGTGGGCCCACCAACAGGCGGCAAGTCCGCACGCGAGAAGCAGGTAGGTCCCGAACCCCCGTCGACCATCCAGAGCACGGAGATTCGCCGCCACGACCAGAGGCACGTAGGGCACGGCCATAACAGTCATGTAGAGGTCCATGGCGTACGCGGCCGCGAGCACGCCGGGGCTGAGCAGGTAGGCGGCTGTGAACACCAGAGAGAGCTGTGACGATGCTTCGGTCGAACGCCGGAGGCACTGATAGCAACTGAATGCGGCCGCGACCAGACTGAGGGCCAGTGCGAGATTCTGGAGGGCCCAGAAATTCAGTTGCCGAAAAGTTGCGAGATCGAGAGCCTGCGCGAGCGTCGTGAGGTAGGGAGCGGTGCGGACCGGATGGATACGACCGTTGAAAGCGAACTCGCTTTGACCGACGAGCGTTGGAATTACGCCAGCGCGCGCTTGTGTCACGGCGTCGGCAACCGCAAGGCTGTAATTGTACGCTTCGCTGGTGCCTAGACTGCGTGTGGTGACGAACGGTCCCGCCGCAAACAATCCGGTGGCGAACAGGATTCCCACGTGGATTACGTAGGGTTTCCACTCTGCTCCATGCGGTCGCCTCGACCAACTAATCCAACCCAAAGCAGCCAGCGGCACGACTAGAAGTACGATGAGCGGCCAGAGCATGTCGTGACGAAGAGTGATTTGCCTCCCGGAGGCAATCGCGGCTTAAGGGCTCCCGCCGGGAGGCGGCAGGGACGTGAGGTGGATGCCCCTGCGATACCGGTCCGCGAGCTGAAGGTCAGTGGCGGGTCTCGTACACCCAGCGATTTGCCTCGAGCCACCGGAGTGTCTTCACGATTCCTTGTTCAATCGACAGCTTTGGTTTCCAGCCGGTGTCTTGGATCTTTTTCGTGTCGAGGAAAATGAACGGATTGTCGCCAATCCAGCCGCGGTCTCCACCCGTGTATCGAATTTCTGGCTGCAATCTCAGCGCACCGCAGATGAAGCGGATGCTATCGTTGACTTGTACATACTCGGCGGTTCCGAGATTGTAGATCTGTGTGCGGTGCTTGGCAGCTGCGGCAGTCCCAAGGCGTGTTACGTGAAGGATCGCGTCGACGCAGTCCTGGACGTAAAGATAGCTCTTACGCTGCGTACCATTACCCAGCACCTTGAGGTGGCCGGGGTGTTCAACCAATTGCTTATAGAAATCGAACACGTGGCCGTGCGTGTAGCGCTCACCGAGTATTGAAACGAAACGGAAGATGTATCCCTCGAAGCCGAACCCCTCACCGTAGGCGGAAATCAGACCTTCGCCGGCGATCTTGGAAGCTCCGTAGAGCGATGTCTGGATTGGGAACGGCGCAGCTTCCGGCGTCGGGATCACTGCTGCTTCACCGTAACACGAACCGGTTGAAGAGAAACCAATCCGCTTGATGCCGTTGGCGCGCATTGCCTCAAGCACGTTGAACGTGGCAATCGTGTTCTGCTCCAGGTCCTTCTTCGGATGCTCCGTGCCGAACCGCACGTCAGCATTGGCGGCGAAATGGAAGACGAAATCGCATCCCTTCATTGCGGCTGTGAGTGCCGGCAGATCCAGGTTGTCTCCCCGTACTAGCTTGAAGTGTGGATTCTTCTGGGCGCTTTCCAGGAAACGCTCCTGCCCGGTGCAGAAGTTGTCCCACCCGACAACTGAGATGCCGTCGACCAGAAGTCGATCGATGAGGTTTGAACCGATGAATCCGGCTGCGCCGGTCACGAACACGGTGTGCATGGAGAAAGGCGGTGCCCGTTAACGGGCAAGGGGCTCCAGTCGGGGGGTGAGGGCCAGACCAATACAGAGATTGTTGGAGATGAAGGGCAGGAAAGGAAGAGGGAAGAAACTGCGGGCGCGTACTGCGAAGTACGGGTGCAGCTCTTCCATGATCTCGTGCGGGAGATTGATGTGTTCGCGCTTGTAGAACCACGAGTAGTCGCCGCCGAAATGCTTTTTATAGACTCGTTCGGCGGACATCTTTCGGGCTAAGGTGTAGGCGAGGCTGCCTTCGGTCGGAATCACGACCAAGAACCGCCCGGTACGTTTATTCAGAAGCCGATGCGCCTCGCGGATCGTTGCGGGAAGATCGGGAAGATGCTCCAGAACGTGAACCGCGATCACTCGATCGAAGAAGCCGTCGGAGAAGTCCAAACGCTTTTGGCAGTCTCCGACAATTGCGTTTACTCGGGGAAAGTTCTTGCGGATCTCCGCCGCCATGTTTTCGCGGAGCTCAAGCGCGTAGTAATTCCGTTCCTGTTCCGCAGTAAGCTTCTCGTAGTGGATGTGCTCACCCAGTCCCGCGCCGATCTCAAGGGTCGTGACGAAATTCGGCTGAGAGTGCCGGACGGGGAAATTGTGGTTGAACGTCTCCACAATCCCAAAGCGCTTTGGCAGCACTTGGTGCCAGAGCTTCATGAATTCGTCGCTGATGCGCTTCTGCTCTGGGGTGAGCGGCGGAAGCACTTTGGGCCATTTGGCTGTTTGCATTGCTGTCAAGGGAAGCGGAAAAAGCTGAGACGAAAAGGGTGAAATGACCATCCTCCTGCCGCCCGGGCAAGCACGGTCTTTGGTGCCATCACTGACTGGCGGGCGGTTTGGTCTGTCTGGACTTTCTGATGATCGTGCCGGTAAAGACAGATTCACAGGTCGAGATGCCGATTTTGTTCTCGCCGAGCTGGAGTGTTGCCGTGGCCGTCGAATGTGTGGGTTGATCCCAAGCAAAAGCTTCGCGTCCATCGAGCCAGACTCGGGTGGCTGACTCGATTCCTGTCAGGGGTTGATTCTCGAAAAGCGAGCCCATCGAAATCCAGAGTTCGTGCTCAATGGACAGGTCGACCTTGATCGGTGGAGAACTCGGGCCTCCAATTCCCCAATGATCTGCGCCAATCGATATCGTGTCTGGGCCCAGGTATTTTACGTACACCGCATCCCCAGCACCGGTCATTCCGGTTACGATGAGCGGTTCCGCGTGCCCCTGCCGATCGGTTGGAAAACGGACACGAAGTCGGATGGGGCCATCTCCAGGAATGATCGCGGGCTTCCAGACCGGAATAAGAGGCACTGTGGCGACATCGCCCGTTGCCGCGTTTTTCCACGGCTCGAGCCGCCAGCGAGCTGATTCTTTGTCCACAGTCGAATGCCGCCAAACGATTTCGCCGTCTTTCCGAAGCCGGTATTCTGACTTTCCCTCTTCAAGGACGAATCCCAGTGGAACCCGATCGCTGACACCGATCAGGGTGGTGCTTTCGCGACCGTCTTCGCTCCTCCAGATCAACTCTGCGTCTCTGTGGTCCCGTCGCCTGACGGAGAGTGTGCCATTCGAATTTCGGCTAACCAGCGAGAGGATTGGGATACGGTCTGAGTTATTCGGCAGAAAGAACGCGGGCAGTTGAGTCTCCGCCACGGAGGGCACGGGAATGTAGGATAGTCGGAGCGTCTCTCCACCGAAAACATGTCGAGCCGGCCCTCGCTTCTGTGTGTTGGACAGAGGGACGATTTCGATCCGTGAGTCATCTTTTCTGGAAGAACCACAACTCCACACCTGTGCCCCATCCACCCAGATACGGTAGCCCGGATTCCCTCCCGGTTTGGCCGCCCCAATCGGTTCGACACTGATCGCATGGGGCACTTCGTACACCACTTCAACAGGCGCGGAAGTCTCATCCACGCCGGGAGATGAGTGCACGAAGCGCACGTAAGTCGGCTTGGAGTACTCAATCGAGATCATCTCCGTTTCCATCCCAAGCCCAATGGATGCGATTGGCTCCATTGTTCCATACCTGTCGCGCGGAAGCAGCAGTTGAGCTTCGAAGACTCTATCAGTGGACCTACGTTCGGCCAACCAGTCGACAGACGGTCGGGAGACTTGAGCTTCAGAGAGAACACCCCCGAATTCGGGGGCTGTCCAGATTACCCGATCTCGTTTGCCCCACACGATCCGGCTTGGCGGGATTGAGTAGCACGGCACCTGAAGATTCAGGCATTGTTTGCCATCCAATCTCACTACGACTCGGTTCTGCAGCTGCTGCTGTTCGGCCTCGGGTCGGTCTTTCCACCACGGATGGTCGAGAGGCGGATAGAATGCCCCAACTTCAAGATCCATCTTCATGGGTTTGCCGGGGGTGTACGTGAACGCCGGCCCGGGCAGGTCTCCGTAGGGATGATGTTCGAAGATGAACCGCGCGGTCCCCGGGCTGAGATACTGGACCAGAAGCGCGTCGGCTTCTTCATAGATTCCAGCCACAAAAACCGGTTCTGTTGTACCAGCTGCTCGAGTGGCTGGGAACGTGATGTCGAGGGAGCGAGCCCCTGGAGGCTCGGCGAAGTGCGACAGGATGGGCCAGGCAGCTCGGTCAAACCGCCGTGCGATCGCGGTATAGTCGTTCCGATGACGGTCTCTCAGCCATCCATGCGAATGCAGGCTGGCGAAAAAGTTGAATGCCGCTCCTACGAGCAGGGTCGAGATGCTGGCCGTAGTGACCATACGCGACAGCCAACTCCGCCGTGTGCCGA
Source organism: Opitutaceae bacterium EW11 (assembly GCA_003054665.1). Taxonomy (GTDB): domain Bacteria; phylum Verrucomicrobiota; class Verrucomicrobiia; order Opitutales; family Opitutaceae; genus EW11. Next base: position 361,087 of record QAYY01000011.1, read on the forward strand.
ACAACGATACGGTTAGGGTCACCAATCCCAGAAGCACAGGCTGGAAGTCCAACATGTACCGGTTGGCTCGAACGCCTGCTGCAGCCATCGGCGCGGCCGCGACGGCGAACCAGACCGCAGTAAAAACAAAGGCCGCGCTGGATGCACTGCCAGGTATCAGTTTCTTCCATCGCCAGACTACCGCGGCGAGCAGCGCCACGACTAACGGACCCATGTACGCCTGGCCATGCGCCTGCTCGTAGCTCCAATATTGGGCCGGACGAACGATGTCTGGCACCGGAGCGACGAATGGGAAATATGGATACAACTGTGGCTTGGCGAAATAGTAGTACCTCAGGTTGTGCCACACCCACGAGACGGAGAACATCTTGGGCGGCATCCCGTTCACTTGGAATCTGAAGCCGAACTCGAGAGGGTGCCCGAATCGGGCGAAATTGTAGCCCAGGAGTCCAATCAGAATCGCGGTGGCGGGGAATCCGGCAAACAGCCAGGGCTGCAAGAGCGCCCAGCGATTGCGCGCTCCGTTTTTCCAATTCTGGTGCGTGCACCACGCGGCCAATACCGGCAACAGAATCAGGAGTGGAAGCAGCGTACCGCGTGAGGCCCCAGCCATCCCAATGGCGAATCCAGCCAGTGAAAGCCATCTACCCTTGTGCGTTTTGTGGAAGAGCGCTTGGGTGCAAGCGAGAAGCCCAACCATGCTCCAAAAGTAGCCGGAGCTTGCAGCGACCTCGTAGAAAAGTGAGCGGCGTAGCGTTGGGAGCGCGCCTGTACAGAGACCCATCGCAAGAACCAAGACGGACCAGATCCATACCGGTGTGCTGGGCGCGGCGTGCCGCTTCCAAGTAGCCACCCATGCCACGCTGGTCCAAAAACCAAGAACGACAAAAAGGAGGGCGACAAACGGTTCGTTGGGGTAGGCGCCGGTGAGAAGAAAAACCGGCATGAAGATCGCGAGGATAGGGGCGGCCCCAAAATAGAGATAATACCTGTCCTTGTAAAAACTCGCATCTAGGAGGAACGGTTCTGGCACGGGGTGCCCGTCACTCGCGACGTAGCTGACGTGCGGATGCGGAGTGACCCGCATCGAGAGTTCACCTGCTGCGAATCCCGCTGTTTGTCTCGTATAGTACTCAACTGGACGGGGACTTAGTTCCGTCAGATGCGGGCCTTCCATGGAAATGGAGGTCCAGAGGATCACCGCAGTGGCTATGAACAAGGAAACCCAGCCCGCCACGCTGCCCACCCCGACACGCATTCCCGTCATCCTTAGAACCGTCGAGCTGGATGGACGTCCGGGGAAAACCCTTCGGACCGATCCACGATGAACTTCGGGCGGGCGCGCACCTCTTCGTAGATACGGCCGATATACTCGCCCAGGATGCCGACGCTGATCAGTTGGATGCCGCCCATGAAGAGGACGAGAATGACGATGGTGGGATTGCCAAGCGGGAACGGGAAATTCGCCAGCTTCATCACGAGGTAAACCAGCGCGATGAGAAACGACAGGCCGGCCATGAAGAATCCGAACTGCGTGCTCAACGTGAGGGCGTAGGTGGAGAAACAGAAGATCCCGTTGAAACCAATGCGCAGCGAACCGAGAAACCGGTTGTAGTTCGTTTCGCCGGCGAAGCGCGGCGGGCGGTCGAAGGGAATGATGATCTGCTTGAAGCCGACGACCGCGACCATGCCGCGGAGAAAGCCATGGCTCTCCTTCAGCTTCACGACTTCCGCCACCACCCGGCGCGACATCAGCCGAAAGTCGCCCGTATTCGGCGGAATCTTCACGTCGGCGATCTTGTTGATGACGTTGTACCCGGTCCGGGCCACCAACTTCTTCAACCAGGGTTCACCTGTCCGTTGCCGCCGCTGCGGAAGCACCACGTCGTAGCCTTCGCGCCATTTCTCGATCATCTGTCCCACCAGTTCGGGAGGATCCTGCATGTCGACGTCCATCACGATGACGGCATCGCCGGTGGAGTAGGTGAGCCCAGCCAGGGTGGCCATGGGTTGCCCGAACCGACGCGAGAACCTCAGCAGCTTGATCCGCTCGTCCTTCGCGCGTTCTTCCAGGATCACCTCCTCGGTCCGGTCGGGTGAGGGATCGAGCGAAAAGATCAGTTCGTAGTCTTCGGTAATGGCGGAAAGAAGAGGACGAATCCGCCGAAGGAATTCGGGGATGTTTTTCTCTTCCTTGTAGACCGGAACGACGATGCTGAGGAGCATGGTGCGAAGTGGGAGGGACAAGTCATGAGGGGAATCCGGACGAGACTCCAGAAAATCGTTGAGGCGGGTCCGCGCGAAGCCATCCCGCATAGGCGGTGGGTTTGGCCAACAAGCAAAAGGCGCGCCGAAAGGACACGCCTTGGGACGATGCTCGGTCCCTCGGGGGCTACTCGAAATCGATGTTGACGATTCGGAACGACCGCGACCGCGTATCCGGCGAAGCCAGCGGGTAGCTCTGATCGGCGCTCAAGGCCAACTTGGTTTCTTCGACGTCCGAGAGCGGGACGACAAACCTCTCGGTTTTGTCCAGTTGAAGTGAACGTGTCTCGATCTTGCCTGCCGCTTCCACCGTGAGCGGCAGATCGCTGCGGGCAGGGAAACGAACCACCTCGACGTAGGCTTTGCGGAAACGCTCCGTCGCGGGGAAGGTGAACGAGACGCGGCGGTCCACCCAACCGTCCGTATCCGCGCGATCAATGCCGAAACGATAGCCCGAGGGATGCCAGCCGCGCGCAAACAGGTCCGAGCGGCTGACGTTTTCGAACGAGATATTCTTCACCAGGAGCGAACGTTCACGGGTGTCTCCGGTGATGGTGAACACACCATCGGCCTCGAGTTGGACGTCGTTCTTGGTCGCCGGAATCAGAGGGAGATACAGGGTCCGGTAGTTCGCTTTCGGAATATTCAGTGTCTCGTACGGCTTGCCGTTCAGACTGACCCGGACGGTGGCCTTGGGCAGGCTGGCCCAGCCGGGCATCTCGAAATCGAGTTTGAGGACCTTGAAATCGTCGAACGCCGGAGTGGCGATCGAAGCCTTCTGCGCGAGCCAGCCGTCCTCGTCCATCCCTGTCAGCGTCGCTTTCTCACCCTTCGGGTTCGCGAGTTGGCCGAAACCGGAAAGGTCGGTTTGGTCGTCGATGGCGATTTCGCGAACAAAGGCGGAGACGGAGCGCTTGTCCTCCTTCTCGTCGTACACTCGGGCCCCGGAGAAGTGCATCGAGATGCTCGTGATGTTGGTCGCCTCCGTGATCAGGCGGGTGAGTTTGAACTCGCCGCTCTTCAGGTGGACGACCTCGGTCGGCTTGTCGTTGATCGAGACTGTCAGATCGACGCCGTCCTTCTGAAACTCCGGCAGGTCGGGAACGAAACCTTTGAAGGTGAGAACCTGGCCGGGATGCGACGGGCCCATCTTGAAATAGGCGTCCTGTCCGATCCATCCGTCCTCGAACAACCCGGAGTATTCGAGTCCTGGGTACTTCGAAAGATCCCACGGGAAGCTGGAGATGCGGGTCGGGCGCGGCAGCGCCTGATACTGCTCGTCGGTGATGACCGAAATATCGCGCGTGAAACCGACGAGGCGGCGGTCATCCAGGTTGTACTTGTTGCCGTAGAGCCGCATCAGCCCGGTCTTTTCCTTCGCGATGGGCGCGGCCTTCTCGTTGAAGTCGACTGTGATGTAGGCCTGCTGTTCGAAGTACTCCGGCTTGATGATGGGCGACACGACGCGCGCGGAACCGTGGCCGACGAAGGGAAGCTTGTAGTCGTCTTCGCCGATCACCACCGCGTGGTCCGGCAGCTTCGAGCGACCGTAGCCCAGCGACGTGCAGGTGAAGTCGATCATCACACGCAGCTTTGGCGACGGGTGGATGATCTGGAACAGGTTGTACCGGCCCGTGCCGTGGAAATAGACTTTTTTGTGCGTGATCGGCTCGGGCTCGCGCTGGAAGAATGCCGCCTTGAAACGAGCAGAGGAGTAATAGTGTGGGCTCAGTTCCGAGTGGATGAAGACCAGCCGGTCCTTCAGTTCGCTCTCGAGCTTGTACTGGTACATGTTCTCGTACCGCCAGCCCGTGCCCGGGTTCGCCTTGTTGAAGTGGTCGAGATCCGCACGCACCGCCACGAACAGCCGGTCGCCGTAGCTGAGGTGGCGAGAACTGGTTTCCGTCCAATTGTTGTCCAGCTTCTGGATCGACATCACTCGGTAATCGGGGACGTCGCCCTTCATCAGCTCGTCGGGGAGGAGGAACCGCAACATCGCGAGTTTCTCGATGATACGCGCTTGCGGGCCGAGGTCGGGATCGGGCGTCCGCAGGAACTTCAACACCGCGATATTGGCGATGTTGTCCATGTAGCTGCGGGAGAGGAAACGCGTGTCGATGCCCTGCGTGTACTGCGAAAGCATCTTTGCCGTGACGACGTTGCTGATATCGCTCTCGATGCCGCCGTACTTCAGATCCTTCGGAGGCGTGAAGCGGACGCCCAGTTCGGAGGCGCCCACAACTTCGGTGAGGCCGCCGCCGTACGTGCCGAGGGACGCGTAGGAGTAGTAGACGTGCGACGGGATCGTGCAGGCGATGTAGATGCCCATCACGACGGCGCCCTTGCGCGGCGAGTAGCGTGCCATCAGCCAGGCGAAGCCTTGGGCGAGGAACAGTGTGACGACCGGCTGGGCGAACATCGCCAGCTTGAACAAGCCGAAGTCCTGGCCCTTGAAGAAGAGGAAGAACCCGAGCGGGAACATGACTGCCGCCAGGTACCCGACGGGCGAGTTCTGCATCACGTTCGAGAAGGCGCGGGCAAGAAGGTAGACGAGAAGCACGCTGCCGACGACGATCTGGATCGAGATCAGCGGATCGATGCCGACGACGCCGAAGGGGTGGAGACCGACGAGCATCGGGATGAACGAAGGCACCAGAGTCCACGGGAACAGCACCAAGCCGCCGGCCTGATCGTTGATTTCGGTCATCGCACCCAGGCCGGCGGAGCCGACCGACTGCATGACCAGCGTATTCACGAACTCATACGTGCTCGTTCCGAGAAAGAGGAACGTGAGCACTGCGGCGCCGACGATGAACAGCGCGTAGCCCTTGAGCTTTGCCGTGGCGGTATAACGCAGCCGGACGGCGAAGAGGAGAATCGAAAGCGCGACGAAGGGCGAGACCTCGGGGTAGAGAATGCCGAGGCAGCAGGTCAGGATGCCTGCCAGCACCAGCTTTCTCGGATTGAGCGAGCGGGTGGTCAGCAGCACCGACGAGGTGGCGAGGAGAAGAGCGATACCGCCCACCTGGGCGATGAGCTGGTAGAGCGTGCCCAGTCCGAAGAGGGGGCTCATCGCGAAGAGGGCGCATCCGAGGAGCGCGATCTTGCGGTGGCGGCCGCGGTAGACCGCCGCGGCGCCCAGGGCGAAGATCTGAAGCATGCTGAGCATCAGGATCGCCGGCATGAAAACCTCGTGAGGATTGAGGCCGGTCAGGGAGGAGACCCACGACACCGTCAGCTCCGAACCGGGCCGGATCTGCTGCAGCGCGTGCATGTACCAGTAGTGCTGCGCGTAGTCCGATCCCTCGAGCTGGGTTTGCAGCGGGATGTCGTAGTAGCCGTGGTTTAGGAAACGATCGGCGGCCAGACAGTAGTTGGCCATGTCGTCGTTGCCGTACGAAATCCAGTTGAAGCCGAAGCGCAGCAGCGGCCAGCCGGTGTAAAGCAGGTAACCGCAGACGATGAGGAAGAACGGCGCCAGTTTCCGCCACGGAAGCTTCGGTCTCCGCCAGACAAATACAGCCGCCGCCGCCAGGCCCAACGCGACGGTCAGCCAGGGGCCGAACGTCCGGACCGGGATGCCCCACACATTCAGCCGCGTCATGATCGAGACGAGCAGCGCCAGACCGACGGTGGGCGCGATGAACCAGCTCCAGAGCAGCCCTTGGCGCGGCTTGAGCGCGCTGACGACTGCCTGACCGATGAAGGTCAAGTAGAGGAAGAGGCCGATAACGAGCAGGATGGCGATCATGCGTGCAAAACGGGAAAAGTGGAACGAGACCTACCGGGCGGTTCGAAACGCGCGGAGGGTCGGGCAGTAAAAGTCGACTGACATGGAGGATTCCGGGGCAGGCATCAATACCGGATGCCCATGGCGGCCAACCGGGCGGTGAGCGCGCCGGTGAACCGCGCTTTCCGGGCATAGTGGTTGATCGTCTGAAAATCGCTGTGCCGGTCGCCGTGAAACCGGCTGCGGATCTTGATCATCTCCTCGTTGCCCACCGTGTGAATCTGCTGGCTTGTCTTCTGTTCGCGGTGAACGCGGAAGCAACCCAGGAAGTAGGGGACGCGGACGATCTTGGCGTTCGACTGCTGGAAACGCGCCAGCAGATCCCAATCGAGGGCGAACTGGAATGAGGGATCGATACCGCCGGCCTTGTCCCAAATCCGCTTCCGCCAGAAGAGGGTTTCCTGGGGAACGTAGTCGATCCATTCGAGTGTCTTGGGATCGTGGGGCGGCATGATCCACCGGCCGACTTCACGATCCTCGCCGTCGATGATGATCCGATGACCGTAGATCGCGTCGACGTCCGGATGCTTCGCGAAGTATTCCGCGACGTACCGCAGCGCTCGAGGGGAGATGAAATCGTCGGAATTGAGCCACGCCATCACATCGTCGGGTCCGAGGTCGTTCTTCAGATGCTCGAAGCCTTTCCGGACGGCGTCGGCCTGGCCTTTGTCGCGGACCGATTCCCAATGGTGCAGGCGGTCCGCGTAGCGCGCGACGATCTGCGGGGTGGCGTCCTTCGAACCGCCGTCCTGGACCACGTAGTAGAGGTGGGGATACTTCTGGTTCAGCACGCTGAGCATCGTGCTCTCGATGAACGCAGCCTGCCCGTACGAGGGCGTGACGATCGCGACCTTAGGCAGCTTCTCAGGACGGAGCCTCGGGGAGGGAAACTTATCCCATTTGATCGGGCGCGGCTCGTAGTGCTGCAGCACGCCGATCTGCATCCAGTAGTCCTCCACCACTTTCTTGAAGAGCCAGTCGTTGAACGGATCCCAGTACTTCAGCTGGCAGTGTTTTTTGGCGGCGAGCCAGAGCTTGTTCAGACGCCCCATCGGTGCGGCGGCGTCCATCGCGAGCTGACGGATCACGGCTTCGCGCTCCACGCAGGCGCGGTGCAGGTTCTGGATGACCGCTTCCTTCTGAGCCAGGAGCTTGGTGAAAAACTTGACCTGCTCCAGCGCGGCGTATCCAGCCGCATAGTTCGACACCGAGTCGCGGAGCGACTGGATTTCGAGATCTTTCGCCGCCACCAATGCCTCAATGTTCCGAATGTGGGTATCGCGGTCGCTGAACAGCTGGGACCACCGTTCGGCGTCGGGAGGCAGCTTGGCCAAGATGTCGGCCAGGCGCTTGTTTTCGGTCCCGACATTGGCGATGTGAGCGTCTTTGTCGGCAATCACCGTGCTGAGCTGGGCGACGGTCGTCTGGAAGTTCTTGATATGTCCGTCCTGCTGGATGATCAGCTGCTCGCGCTCGTTGCAGATCTGTTTGAGCGACGCGATCTCCGCGTCCTTGGTGTCGGCTTCGGCTTTGAGCTCGGCGATCTCCGCGTCCTTCTCCGCGCATTCCGCCTCGAGTTCGGCCTTGATCGCCTCCATCTCCTGCTTCCGTTCCTCGGCGGCGCGTTTGAGTCCGGCGATCTCCGAATCCTTCACGTCGGCCGCGTGCTTCAGGCTGCCGATCTCATGGTCCTTCGCGTTCGACTCCTGCTTGAGGGAGGCGATCTCGTGGTCCTTGGTGTCGGCTTCGCGCTTCAGGGAGACGATTTCGGTGTCCTTGATGTCGGCTTCGCGCTTCAGCTCCTCGATCTTGTGCTGGCGTTCGACCCGGTCCGTCTGGAGCGCGGCATAGCGCGGCGTGACTGCGTCGATGAAGCGCAGCGTCTCCGCCGAAACGTTTTTCGCCTCCTGGACGTGGTCCAGCGGGCCTCGGCGGCTGAGCAGCAGCTCGATCCCCGCGATCACGTCGGCCGTCCGGATCAGCTTCACGCAGGGCGCATCTCCGAAGCGGCAGTCCCAATTGCACCCGAAGCAGGGGAGTGGTTGGACGACGGATACGGTTCGTTCGCCCACCGGTTTGAAACGCGGCCAGTGTCCGCCGCCGAAGATTCCGACGACCGAACGCCCCACCGCCGCCGCAATGTGCATCGCCCCCGTGTCGTGGCCGACATACATCAGCGATTCCGCCAGCAACGCCGCCAAGAGCGGGATCTCGCCATCGCGGCCCAGCCAAATCGCAGGTGTTTGACCTCCGCGGTGGCGGAGTTCGGTCGTGACGTCATCGATCAGCGCCTGCTCGGAAACGTGCCCCAGCATCAGGACGGGCAGCTTCTTTTCGCGCTGAAGCCAGAGGATCAACTCCGCGAAATTCGGATTCGGCCACGCCTTGATGGACACGTTGGCGAGTCCACACGGGAAAAGCGCGATGAACTGGCCCAGCGGGAGCTTTTTCTCCGCCAGGAACCGCCGTGCTTTCTCCGTCGCTTCGGCTGGAACCGTGAGTTGCGGCGCGGAACGCGATATCGGTTGCGCGAGGAGGTGATCGACGAGCCGGTGATTGTTGTCCCAATCGAGCTTTCGCTCATCCGCCGGCACGATCTCGTTGAAGGCGGTCGACCATTCGACGCCGAGTTCCAGTTTGAGCGTGTTGACGAAATGAGGATCGACCGCGCGCCGACCGAGCACGACACGTCTCGCGGCGGGGAAATGCGTGGCGATCGCGACCTCCAACCATGTGCGGTTCAGCGTCGCCGCTACGACAATGTCCGGCCGAAGCTCGTCGAGCTTGTCGAACGTCGATGCGAGCGCATCGCGGGAGGCCCCGGGCTGCTGCGTGAAAGGGTTGATCGGCACCACCAGCCACTCCGTTTTTGGGGAAAACAGGGGCGCCAGGGCGTCGTATCCGGGCCGGACCAGCATCGTATGGCGGGCGTCGGGCCACGCCGCCTGGAGTTGGGCCAAGGCGGAGGAGAATATCACCAGGTCGCCAAGGGTGTCGGGGCGGATGTAGACGATGCTTTTCGGCTGATCGGGCACAGAAAAACGTCCACGTGAAGACAAGCCCGGTTCATAGGCGAGCCTGTTTTACCAGCGTACCGGAGGAGTGGCGACAGGCCTCCCGGTTGGGCACGCGAAGTGCCGCGCGGCCCGGACGGGATGCGAGAGGCCTTCGACGCACTTTTCCGCACCAAGCCGAGCCTCATGAAACTATGGGACCGGGGCGTTTATTCGCCGCGTTTTGCCGCCTCGATGATTTCCCGGGCCCGTTTCGGCCCGCTGCGCCTGACGACGTTGAAGGCCTTTCCATCCACCGCGTTGTAGTTGGCGAAAAACGCCTCGATTTCGCGGAGAGCGTCAGGCGGAAGTTCGGACAGAGTCTGATCGTCCTGCTCCTGCCGACTGACCAGAGTCTTGGCGATGAGCCGGTCATTCCGCTCGGACTTTCGTCCTTCCGACTGGCGCGCTTCAATCACCCCGAGCAGCCGACAGCGAAGCAGGCAGCCGGCAAACGCAGGCTCCTCCATCAGCACGAGCACGTCGAGCGGGTCGCCGTCTTCCGCTAGCGTGCCGGGAATGAAACCGAAGTCGTAGGGGAAACTCATCCCGAGCGGCAGCACCTTTCGGAGCAGAAACAGGCCGGATTCGGGATCGAAGCTGTATTTGTTGCGAGACCCCCGCGGCGTCTCGATCACCACCTGAAGGGAGCCGTCATCGGAAAAGGAGGGCAGTTTTTCCAGATTCACGACTTCAGCCCTCGATTTCGATTTTCACGGTCTGGACGCCGTTTTCCACTGCCACCGTAGCTGCGTGCGGAGTTCGAATGACGCTGATATCGCCGCTGCGTTCGAGGACGGCCAGCCGCACCAGCTTCGGATCCGTCAACGATCCGTTGGACCTCAGGTCCTCCTGCAGATCGTGCACCGAGAGGTGGTGGCGCTTGAGCAGCTCCAGATCGACCTGCCCATCCTGAATGACGACGGCCGAATGCCCTTTCACCCATTGTCCGAAACGGTGGTTCCAGCAGGCCAGGCGGGTGATGCCGTTGTGAAGAAGAACGAGCAGGAACCCCACCCAGAGCGTAGAGAAAAACGGCGCCGAGCCGTTGATCGCACGGGCGAGCGTCGAGGCCAGAACGAAGGTGAGGAGGATATCGAGAGCGTTCTTGGAGGCGAAAAAACGCTTGTGGGCCAGCCGGAGCATGAGCAACGCCGCCCCGAAAACCACCACGGCCCGGAGGCTGATCTGAAAAGCCGTGAGATGCCTCGGCTCCACACTCAGCCCAAGCCACGGGTCGAGAACCTGATGTATCCAGTCCATGGGGTTTTGCACCGAAGCGCTTGGTGCACTGCGGCTTGACCTGGATGCGATGGTGGGGTTCGCAGGCGGGCGAAAACTTCGCTTTAGGGGCTCTGCACTCGTCTCCGACGTCATCCCGGGCGTTGTTTTCGCGTCTCTCTTCACCTACCGAGCGTATCCGGTTCCAGGAGTTCCAACTGTGACAAACCTGCACAGGTGCTTGACCGACAGGCTGCATTGGAGTGAATGGGCCGCATGGTTCCGAGCGTCCTCATCGTCGACGACGAGAAGCATACTCGTGAGGGCCTGCAGCAGGCGCTCGAAGATAGCTACGACGTCACCGTCGCGGGGAGCGCCGACGAGGCGTTTAACCTCATGGACGCGCAGGAGTACGACGTCATCCTCACGGACTTGCGCATGCCGGGAAAGTCCGGGCTCAAGGTGATCGACAAGGCCCTGACGCTTCCGAACAAGCCCGCGGTGCTGATGATGACGGCCTACGGCAACGTCGAGAATGCCGTCGAGGCGATGAAACGCGGCGCCGTCGATTTCCTCACCAAGCCGGTCAACATCGAGCGGCTGGAAGTCCTGATCCAGCGCGCCCTCAAGACCAAGACGCTGGAGGTCGAGGTCCGGCAGCTGCACGAACGGCTCGACGAAAAGTTCAATTTCGAGGGCATCGTGGGCAACTCTCCGAAGCTTCATGAGGTGATCGAGCGGGTGAAGCTGGTCGCCCCCTCAAAGGCCACGATTCTCATCGAAGGCGAGTCCGGCACGGGCAAGGAGCTCATCGCCCAGGCCATCCACCAGGCGAGCCCGCGAAATCGCGGTCCTTTCATCGCCGTTCACTGCGCCGCGCTGTCGGAGAGTCTGCTCGAGAGCGAAATCTTCGGCCACGAGCGCGGTGCCTTCACCGGAGCCAACGAGCGGCGGATCGGCCGGTTCGAGGCGGCGGATGGCGGCACGCTGTTCCTCGACGAGATCGGCGAGATCTCGGCGTCCACCCAGGTAAAGCTGCTGCGGTTCCTGGAGACCAAGTCGATTGAGCGGGTCGGCGGCTCCAAGCCGATTGCCTTGGATGTACGTCTGGTGGCCGCCACCAACCGCAGTCTCGAGGGGCTCGTTCGCGTCGGAAAATTCCGCGAGGACCTGTTTTTCCGCCTCAACGTCGTGCGCATCACGATGCCTCCGCTGCGCGAACGCGTGGAGGACATCCCGCTCCTGCTCAATCACTACGTCCAGGTTTTCAGCGAGGAGAACAAGGTCGCTCCCATCGCGATCGAGCCCGGCGCGATTCGCTACCTGGAGCGGTATCCATGGCCTGGAAACATCCGCGAGCTGCGAAATTTCACGGAGAATGCCGTGGTCCTCCATCGCGGCGGAAAAGTCACCGAATTCGATCTCGAACCCAAATTCCGCGGCGAGGTGCCGGCGCTGCCTGCGGGATCGTCCACCCTGGCGTCGACTCCGGCTCCGCTCTCCCTCCCGCCGCCTGCCGCGCCCGCCTCGGCTCCCGGTTCGCTCTCCGTCGAGGAAAACGAAAAGCGGCTTCTTCGTGAGGCGCTCGTCAAGGCTCGTGGCAATCGCACCCGCGCCGCCGAACTGATGGGCATCAGCCGCCGCACCCTGCACCGCAAGCTGGCCCAGTGGCCGGAACTCGACGTCATCGACCGGTGAACTCACCCCGCTTCAGCCGGGCAGCGGTTCGCCACGCGGGTTGCGAGCGGCGTACCCCGGCTGCCGTTCTTCGCGGATTCGTCCTTTAGTTTCCCTCCACCGACTTCATGCCCCGCTCCTTTCAAGACTGGGTCCACTGGCTGGAACTCGGCCCGGGCGCGCAATGGATCCGCCGCCTCGCGCTCATGCTGGGCGTGCTGATCCTCTCCACGCTGATCGGCTACAAGCAGTTTCGCGGGCCGCAGACCGAGGTCACGCTGGCGCAGGCGGTGGTGGGGCGGCAGCTGGCGGACGGAAACGGATACACGACGCTGGTCAACTACCCGCAGTCGGCGGCGTGGCTCCAGGCGCATGGACAGCGGTGGAGCACGAAGCCGTTCCCGGAGCTCCATTCTGCGCCGCTTTACCCGCTGGCGATCGCAGCCGCGCTCAAACTGATTCCGACGTCGTTCCGTAGCTACTTCTTCGATACGGCTCTGGCGCCGCCCGACGGCTTCATGCCCGATTATCTCCTGCTGGGCCTGAACGTGGCGCTTTTCTGGATCGCCGCCATGCAGACGTTTCGGCTCGGAGTCGCGCTCTTCGATCGGACGGTGGCGTGGACCGCCGTCGGCGGACTGATGCTTTCGGCGCCGGTGTGGGCGCAAACCGTGGCGGTCAACGGGACGCCGCTGACGATGGTGCTGCTTTTGGCCGCAGTGCAGCTCTGCGTCCGGGTGGATCGCGGAGTCAGCGAACAGGCTGTGCCGATCTTCAGCCTGCTCGCCTTGGGTGTGGTTTGCGGGCTTCTGTTTCTCGCCGATTATGCGGCGGGATTGGCTGCGATCCCGGTGGTGGTCTTTGTCTGGCTCTCGTTCGCCGGCGAGCGGTGGAAGGCGATGTCGGCGGTGATCGCGGGATTCCTTCTGATCGCAAGTCCCTGGTGCACGTTCATGATCGCCCGCACCGGCAGTCCGGTCGGCCTTGCGTGGCAGGACGTGGCTCTGAAGCCGGACGGGACGGCGGCGGATCCCGCCGTGGTGAAGGCGACGCTCTCCGCTTCGGCGCCCGCGATCGACTTGGCCAAACTCTCGAACAAGGGGCTCACCCGCCTCCAGTCGGCCGTGCAGCAGCATCTCTGGACCGGCGGAGGCATGTTGTTCACGGCCTTTTTTGTGGCGGGGTTTCTCTATCGATTCCGCGACCCGCGAGTCGGCCGTCTCCGGATGGTGTTCCTCGGCCTGCTCGTCACGCTGCTCTTGGCCAACGCGTTTCTCGATTCGGGCACGGGCGAGCGGCAACCTCTCGCCGTCGCCGCGCCGCTGATCGTCCTCTTTGGCGCCGGGTTTTGTGCTGTGTTGATCGCGAGCAACGATCAGCTGGCGCCGTACGCGCGTTGGGTGCTCGCCGCAGTGCTGGCCCTCCAGGCCGTTCCGCTGGCGAAAGACGCTCTCGAGCCGCGCCGGATCCATTTCCAGTACCCGCCGTACTATCCGGCGCTGTTTATCGGCATGCGCGACGAGATGCTGCGCCGCGGCGGCGATAATCCCGGGTGGATGGCCGACGTGCCGGCGGGCGCCGCTTGGTACAGCGGGCTTCGCGTCTGGGCGCAACCGGCGAGTCTGCGGGAATTCTACACGATCGGCGTCGATCAGCCGATGATCGCCCTCGTGCTCTCGCCGAAGACGCTGGATCGCCCTTATTTTTCCGAGCTTGGCCGCAAACCGGACGTGGCTACCGCGCGTTTCGGCGACTGGTACGACGTGTATTCGAGTCTTGTTACAGGAAAACCCGCCCCGGGTTTTCCGCTTAGTCTGCCGCAGAAGATCGCGGACAATTTCTACGTCCTCATCGATCCGCTCGCCCAGCCGTACCGGCGAAAGTAATTGCCCGCCGTGGCCGCCAAAACCAGCTTCCGCCCATCGCTCATGCTGAAGAACGGGCGCCTGTTTCTCCCTGTGCTCCTCCTCGTCGCCGTCCCGGTCGTGCGGGCGGTTTACGCGCCGATTCCGACCCAGGAGCAGGGGAAGGCGCTGACGGTTTACCTCGGCGGCGGAGCGTACTACGACACGAACATCTTCGGCGCCGCCTCCGGCGAAATCGACAGTCTCGTCTGCCAGTTCCTGCCCAGCCTCGCGTTCAACGCCTCCGTCGGAAAACAGACCTTCGCCTCGGCCGCCTACCGCGCTTCGCTGGACTATATCGCGAACCGCCCCGGCAAGAAGCTCCTCGACAGCCACGAACTCGCGGCGCGTCTCGCGCACACGTTCAACCCCGAGAGCGAAATCGACCTGAGCGATTCTTATCAGATTTCCAAGAACCCCGAGTCGCTTCTCCCCGGAGTCGGCACGATCAGCGGCGACCAGTCCTACCGGCGCAATCAGCTCGATGCGCGGTTCTCCCTCGGCCTCACCCGTCGGACCGGCCTCCTTTTCAAGATGCGCCAAAGCACGATGGCGTACGAAGAGTCGCGGCTCGGCGACGAACTCGATCGCAGCGAGTGGACCGCCGGCGTCACGGCCGGGCACTCGCTGCTCCCCACGCTCAAGGCCTCCGCCGAATACCGGTATCAGCGAATCGATTACTGGACCAGCGGCTGGTTCAAGGACAAGCAGTCCCATTTTCTCCTCGCCGGCACCGACTGGGCGCTCAACAGCCGTGTCGCCGCGAGCGTGCGCATCGGCGCCGAATACCGCATGCGCCGGAGCGCCCACGATATTGCGACGCCGTACGCCGAGATCGGCGTGAAACGCGATTACGCCAAGGATTCCTTCGTTTCCGTCGGCTACAGCTACTCTCTGGAGGAGACGTCCGGCGTGCAGCGGTTCACCGACGTCGCCGTCAACCGTCTGTTCGTCAACTGGCAGCATGTGCTGACTCCGAAGCTCGTCGGTTCGGCTCTGGTCGATTGGGATCCGTCCATTCTCCAGGGCAGGCCGGGAGTGAGCCCGAATCGAAACGAAACGAATACGCGTATTGGGCTCACCCTGACGTACCGCGTTCTCGCAAATTGGTCGCTTTCATCGAGCCTCGACATCGATCGAATCCGCTCCGACGAGCCTGGGCGCGGATTATCCCGCGAGCGGGTGGGGGTGTCGGCCCGCTACGCGTTCTAGCGGCGGACAACGCCGGCCGGTCCGCCCGTGGCCGTCCCTGGTTGTCGACGGCCTGTCAACGAAGCGGCAGCCACGCGGGCACAGCGCGGGCGCCGCCAATGCCTATGCGCTTTTCCCAGGGCACAAAGAGCTTGCTGCTGGACGAGGCGCGAAGTTCGCTCGTCGCGGTTCAATGGCATCCACCCACGCCAGCCGCGAAGGCGCATCGCTCGCCGATTTCTTTCAGCTGCTTCGTCTGCGGAAGGCGCTGATTTTTCTGATCCTTAGTCTGGTCGTGGTCACGACTGCGGTGGTTACCGCGCTGATGCCGAAGTGGTACGTGTCGACGTTGAACGTGCGGGTGGAAAAACCGGAAGGGGAGGTGAAGCTTTTCCAGAATCAGCAGTCGGCGTATTACGATCCGTATTTTCTGCAGGATCAGTTCAAGATCATGCAGTCGGCCAAGATCCTGTACCCGGTGATCGAGCGACTGCAGCTGAACGAAAAGCTGGCGGCTTCTCAGGGGAGCAGCGTCCCTCTGCCGACCGACGTCACATACCTTCTTCTCGTCAACAAGATGATCCGCATCGAAACGCCGCGCGGTTCGTCGTTGATCGAGATCGAGGTTTCCGCGCAAGACCCGGCGTTGGCGGCGGCGATCGCCAACGAGATCGGCACCGCGTATTCGGCGGACCGGATTGATTTCGCGACGTCGCAGCAGCGCGAGGGGCTGGCCCAGCTGCGGAAAGAACTCGAGAAGCAGGAAAAGGTGGTCACAAGCCAGCGCGACTTGGTCGAAAAGCTGCGGAAGGATTTGAACATCTCCGGCGTCGATTTGAGCGCGCGCTACAGCGACATGGAGGTGGAGACGCTACGCCAGATGCAGAATTCGCTCATCGCGCTGAGCGTCGACGCGATCGGCCGCAAGACCCGTTACGAACGGTTCAAGAGCATCCCTCCCGAGGAGCGGCTCAACCTCGTCAACTCCGAGCTGATCCAGGACCCGAACATCCAGAATCTCCTCCAGGCCTATCTGGTCGCCGATCAGAACGTCGCCAAGCTGAAGACCCGTCTCGGCGAGGCGCACCCGGAGCTGATCGCGGCGATGGAGAACCGGGCGAAAATCAGGGAGCAGCTGGACGGACAGCTGCGTGGTTACGAAAACGCCCTCGAGATCGCCTACAAGGAAGCCGATGCGCGTGTGGCGGAACTCAAGAACCAGCTCGGCCAGGCCAAGGTGGACCAGATCCTCTCCGCCCGGGAACGCATGCGACCGTTCGAAGAGGCGCTGCAGAAACTCGAGGACGACACGCGCCTGCTCTCCACCACGAAGCTCACGCTGCGTCAGCGCGAAATCGATTTCCAGGTGCCGAAGCGCACGATCGAGATCCTGAACGTCGCCGAACCCGCCCGCCGGGCCTCGCGGCCGAACTGGTCTCTGAATCTCGTTTTTGCCGTGCTGTTCGGCACCATTCTCGGAGTCGGCACGGCGGTGTTGGTGGAGTATTTCGACACCAGCTTCCGCAATGTCGCAGAAGTTGAGGCGCGCCTCCAGCGCCCCGTCCTCGGTGTGATTCCCAACGCTCCGGATCCTCTGAAAAAAGACGCAGCCGGCGAAGATCCGGCGGAGCTCGAGCCGTTTCGCGTCCTCCACACCAATCTCAATCTTGCGCTCAAGAGCGACGCCCGTGGCCGCACGCTGATCTTACTTTCCGCAGGTCCCGGCGAAGGCAAATCGACCACGCTCCTCCGATTGGCCCGCGCGATGGCCAAGGCAGGGGAACGCGTTCTCCTGATCGACTCCGACCTCCGGCGGCCGACCCAGCACCAGCTTGCCGGACTCCGCAAGGAACCCGGCTTGGCCGAAGTGCTCCAAGGCAAGGCGACGCTGCAGTCGGTCACCCAGCGCGAGATCCAGCCCAACTTCGATTTCATCCCCTGCGGATCGGTCGGGTCGTTTTCGCTCACCCTGCTTTACGTCGACCGTCTCAAGGCGCTCATCCAGGAACTGCGCGGCCAGTACGACCGGATCGTATTCGACGCTCCTCCGATCATCGGTGTGAGCGACGCCTCCGTCCTCGCCAGCGTGATGGACGACGTGCTGCTGCTCGTGCAGCACCGGCGAAATCCGCAGAGCATGGTGATGCGCGCGCAGCAGATCATCGAAGGCCTCGGAAAAACGATCGTGGGCATCGTGCTCAACCGCGTGCCCCGCAATTCGGGCGAGGACTACGGGTATTACACCCACAACTACGCCTACTACAGTTCGCACGGTCGCCGTCGTTCGCGCCGTTCGCGTCGGGACGACGCCGACGGCGAGAGCGATTCGCGCGGAGACCGCATCGAGTACGTCGAACGCGAGCGCCGTCGCAGCAAGGAGTAAGCTCCGACCGTGGCGCCGCCGCCAACGGGATATCTCGGCGCCTCGCGCGATAGCGTACCCTGCGGCCCTAAACCCGTTCGCCAAGAACGCCCCGCCTGAGGCGAGAGGAGCCGGCTGTACGCTGGCCAATTCGCTCGTGCGACTCCGGCAGACAACCCGGAGGGGCGAACTGAGCAGCGGAGCGTCGATTGATCCGGCGTGACGATGGCCCTTACCGAACCGCCCCCCGGCACAAGTTTGCCTGGAGCTAGGGCAGCGCCGGGTGGGAGAGTGGCCGGCTGCGGCGGAGGTCCGAAGCAGTTTTACCTCACTCGGAGGAAGGGAAACGCTCGAACGGTCGACGTGCTGCTGCGCGTTTTCCTGGAGCCGAAGAATCTGTCAAAAAAGCTATTGACGGACGTCTGCAGCACTTTACTCATGTCCCCCTGCTCTGCGGGCGTAGCTCAGTTGGTAGAGCACCACCTTGCCAAGGTGGACGTCGAGAGTTCGAGTCTCTTCGCCCGCTCCATTTTGGAGAAACCGCCGGAAACCACCCCGGCGGTTTTTTCGTGTCCAAGCGCGACAGCTTTAGTCGGTTGCGCAAGCACCTCCAAAGGGCTGCCTGCGATCACCAGCCCCCGGTCAGGCCCCGAAACGCCCCCTCCAAATGTGCTTATTGGTGTGTTCAGTGTGCTCAGAGGTGTGTCCCAAAACGAAGTAGGTGGGACGTGATCGGAGCTGGACGCCTCCGCTTCGCCTTGGCTGACCAATACCATCCAGCAACACAGCCCGGGGCCCGTGCTTTCGACTCCATCGTACCGGCTTCACGCCGACGACGGCAAATGACGGCAACCGCGCCGCCCCTCCTGCACCCGGGGCCGCCGCGCCGCAGGCCCGTGTAGCGAATCGCTCCATACACGACTGCGCGATGGATCGGCGCGGATGGATGCGTAAGGCTGAGCGTTGCTGTGCGTTTGTTTTGTTGGGTCTTTCATCCATATGCCCGTTGAGCTTGCCTCGCGCTTGGCGCACCAATTCTGCGCAACAGCGTGTTTGCATCGGTGACTTGCAGGCCGCCATGGTGGAGATCCGGCTGCCTTGGAGCAGCGGCCTTTAATGATGACAACGGCGGCAGAGAGAATCCCAGCAGGCACCCAAGTGGTGGCCCAACTCGAAGTTCACGGCACCAATGGCGCAATGGTTCACCCCCGCGGCGCAGTGGGCATCGTTGCGCGCACGCCTGCCGGAACCGAGAGCCTCTACTTGGTGCGTTTTCCCGATGGATTCGAGGCCTCGTTCACGCGCGACCAACTCCAGGCCCTGAAGCAATTCAAAGAGGGTATGCCGGGCGCGCCCAGCACCGACTTTGATCTGGAAAACGCCATCCTCTATCGCTGCGTCGTCGGATCACGCGCTTACGGGCTGGAAACGGAAGCTTCCGACACCGACCTCCGGGGTGTCTTCATCGCTCCCACGGAAATGCTTTGGTCGCTCTTCGGCGCGCCGGAACAGTTTGAGGACAACGAAGCGCAAACCTGCTACTGGGAGCTGCAGAAGTTTTTGGTGATGGCGCTCAAGGCCAACCCTAACGTCCTGGAATGCCTCTATTCCCCGCTCTGCGAAAAGGTCACACCCCTGGGAGAACGGCTCCTTTCGATTCGTGAGTCTTTCCTGTCCCAGATGATCTTCCAGACGTTCAACGGTTACGCGCTTAGCCAGTTCAAGAAGCTCGAGCAGGACCTGCGGAACCAGGGTGCGGTGCGATGGAAACACGCCATGCATCTGCTGCGGCTTCTCTTGACCGGCGCCGCCGCGCTCAGACTTCATCGCGTGCCCGTCCGCGTGGAGAAGCACCGAGACATGTTGCTTGCGGTGAAGGGCGGCGAGATTCCGTGGGAAGAGGTGACGCGCTGGCGGCAGACGCTCCACGCCGACTTTGAACGCGCCCTACAAGAAACCAAACTGCCAGAGCGGCCTGATTACGAAACCGTGAACATGTTCCTGATTCGAGCCCGTCGGGAGCATGCAGCCAGCTGATCTCGTGATCCGACGCATCGACCTCGTGTATTGGTTAGGCCTTTGGAACGACCTGAATCTCCGCGGCGATCCAGAGGCGTGGCACGCTCGCCTTATCGAGGCGTATAGCGAACCGCATCGGAAGTACCACAACCTGGAACACCTCGCCGAGTGCCTGGCCGTTTTCGATCGGCTTCAGGCGAACGCGACAGACCCGCATCTCGCAGAACTCGCGCTGTGGTTTCATGACGCTGTTTTCGACCCTCGGTCTGGCGACAATGAGGAGCGTAGCACGACGTTGGCGCGGTCGTGCCTCGTGGAGGCGGGCATGTCCGTCGAGCACGTGCAACACGTGGAAGAACTGATCCTGGCGACCAAGCGTCACCAACCTACGGCTGCGGATGCGCAGCTCGTCTGTGACGCCGATCTCGCGATATTGGGTCAACCGCCCGATCGATATTGGAAGTACGAGAACTCCATTGCGCAGGAATACGACTGGGTGCCTCGTGACGTTTATCGCCTGAAACGCTCAGAGATTCTGGAGCAGTTTCTTGCTCGAGAAATCCTCTATCAGACGAGGCAAGCGCGTGACTGCTTCGAACAGCAGGCTCGGCACAATCTAACGGCTGGCATCGCGCGCCTTCGCACCACCACCTCATGAACGAACCTCGTCTCCAGCGTATCGTTTCAGCCCAGCCGTATCCGCTGCTTTTCGCCACGATCAGCGGTGCACACCTCTACGGATTTCCGTCACCGGACTCCGACTACGACGTGCGAGGCGCGCACATCTTGCTGCTGCGGCAGGTGATTGGACTGACCGTCGAAAACGAAACCGTCGAAGATTCACGCATCATCGAGGGCCTGGAGATGGACATCGTGAGCCACGACGTGAAGAAGTTCTTCGGCCTGATGCTGAAGAAGAACGGCTACGTTCTCGAACAACTCTACTCGCCGCTGATTGTTCGAACCACGCCTGAGCACGAGGAAGCCAAAGCTATCGCGCACGGGTGCATCACGCGGCACCATTCGCACCACTACCTGGGATTCGCCGAGACACAGTGGAAATTGTTTTCGAAAGAATCGCCGCGCCGAGTGAAGCCGCTGCTGTACGTGTACCGGGTACTCCTGACCGGCATCTGGCTCATGCGCACCGGCAAGATTGAAGCGAATCTCGTCACCTTGAACGAAAGCTTCCGGCTGCCCTACGTTCCCGATCTGGTCGCGCGCAAACTCGCAGGCCCGGAGCAATCGACGCTAGATGAGGCAGACGTCGCGTTTCACGAGGCTGAATATCTGAGGCTGCGATCACTCCTAGAGCAGGCCTCTGCCGAGAGCAGCCTGCCTGAAGCGCCAAGTGAGCAAACGCGCGGCGCCCTAAACGACCTACTTGTGCGCTGCAGAATGTCCTCCGCAGCTGGGACGCATCGCGTCGAGTCCCGCCCAACCCTATGAAGCGAATCACCGTTTTTCAGCGACCTGAGACGGGACAATGACTCCGCGAATTCAACCAATCGCTGCGGGGCTCACATTGCTCATACCGGCCCAATCGGATCCTGAGCGGAATGCGGTCGCGGAGGCATTCAAGGAAGCTGGAGGCACAGTTCTGCCACTCGACCGGTTCTGGGAACCTCCTGCGCTGGAGCCGAGCTCAGTCCGCATCTATGGCCCTGATACGTTTTGTTTGGTCCTGCAGCAGAAGCTCGGGCTGATGCTCAATAGCCCTGCCGATGATCTGCTTCTCAGGCTTCCCAAGGAGTTGCTGGGGCGCACACTTCGCTCAAGCCCTCTCGCGGGACTCGACGGTGTAATCTATCCGGCGTTCGTGAAGCCGGTAATTCCGAAGCAGTTTCGGGCAGGGGTTTTCCCCTCGCATGAGTCACTCCGAACGGAAGCGCAGGGTCTCCCGGCGCACACCCGCGTTTTGATCTCTGAGGTGGTCAACTTCACTGCCGAGGTGCGAGCCTTTGTGCTCGGTGGAAAAGTTCTAGACGCCTCCATCTACGAGGGAGGAAACTCAGAAATCCTGCTAGCCCGCCGGACCGCTGAATCGGCAGCGCAGGCCGTTTCCCTGCCAGTCGCCCTCGTGGCCGACGTCGGTTACATCGAGAACCGCGGCTGGGCAGTTATTGAGTTCAATGCAGCCTGGGGAGCAGGCCTAAACGGCTGCGATGCTCGGAAGGTACTTCCCGTGATCGTTCGGGCATCCAGTGCCGGCAGGCTTCAATGAGTTCTCAAGACGGCGTCCGAATTCCGTGCGGAGGGGGATCCAGGCAGGCCGCGAGCAAGCTCGCGGCCTACGAGGGAACACGGGACTTACGGCGTCGTATTTGGTGGCGCTCTATGCCTGAACTTTGCTCAACAGCTTGCGCAGTGCTTTGAACTCCGCAGCGCGCTTTTCCCTGAATCGGCGCTGGCGGTCGGCATTGGTTTGGCGTTTTTCATCAGCTGACTTGCGTGGCCGTCCCGCATGCAGCGAAAGCGGCAAATCTACGGACGGCGTATAAATGTTGCGGCGCTTGAAGGCCAGCGGGGCATGAGCAAGCGCGAGCGCTCGCAATGCGGGACTCTCGTTTTGCTCGTTAAAGGTTGGTTCGGCTAGGACGCGTGAGGAAGTGAAAACCCAGTCTGGTGGTTGGATACGCGCTTTGACCGCCAGGTGCTCTGCGTAGGCGGCGAGCCAGGCGTCGGCGATTTCTCCTTGGGCGAACTTGCGGCTTAGGCGTGGCGGCTCCTCGGCGACTGCAACAGCAGCGAGGGGGCGCGACGAAACTAGCCGCAGCTCGTGGAGCCAGTCGCGCAGATGCCGCCCGAAGTCAGCGAGTGACTCCGATTGTTCGGCGACGGCTTTGAGAGTGGATGGGCGTTGGCTCATTTCGAAGGTTTGAGCGCGGATGCGACGACCTCCCTGGCGGCTTTCGAGAGCGCGTCGTGAGGGAAGAATTTGTCGTGGATGGTTTCAGCGGCATCCACCGATTTGAGGTTCATCTTTGTGACCAGAAAACGGATGTCGGCATAGTCGCCGGCGTAGCCCGGCAGGGGAGGGCGGCAGGCGCGCAGCTTCATTGCCAGCAGGTATTGCGCGGTGGGAACACTGATCCGCAGTCCTTCACCGAATTCGTCGCCGGCTAATTCACGCTTGGCCTCTTTCTCTGCGAGAAACTGCTTCACGTTACCGTTCAGCCAGTCCTCCGGCAGATCGAGCTCTGCCGCTATTTTTTTCGCCAACTTCTGCGCGATGGCTGCGGGTCGGACCAGCGCGTCGACATCCTTGGTCGCATCGCGCGAACCGTACACCAGCGTAAAGACGGCACCGCCGTACAGCGATACCTCCAACGTGACGCCATCCGCGCGAGCAAGCTCGCCCAAGCGACGCAGCGCCTGGGTGATTCGCCCTCGATTTAAAGCTTCGTATGGCATGATAAAACGTTACGTAACGCTTTATCGATTGGCAAGCGCTGAATCCGTGTCGGTTGCGCGATGGCCTGCGTCACTTCACGACACCAGCCGCCATGCGCACCAACGTGAACACGGCGGTGCGTATCTCGGGACGTAGTTGCGGCCACGCGGAAACGATATCAGCCAATTCCAAACCGGCTTGTGTGCTCAGTTGCGTGTCAGCGGGTGCTGCTGACTCTGTAACTTGCGCACGCGTAGGCGTATCCAAACTTTGGTTGTTGAGTTCGAGCCTCTTCGCCCGCTCCATTTTGGAGAAATCGCCCGAAACCACCCGGCGGTTTTTTCGCGCCCAAGGGCAACGTCTTTGAAGGGGTTGCACAAGTCCCTCCAAACGCTGCCTGTCAGGGAGCCAAGACCGTGTGGCCGGGGTGGAGCGGTTGGCGGCGGCCCTGCCAGACGAACTCGCCCGAGACGGTCGCAGGCAGATCGATCTCACCGCGCACCGATTCGCCGTCGCGCTGCACCGCGACGCGGATCTGGCCCTGCGGAGGAGCCACGACGCCTTCGATGCGCTGCAGGCGCCCGAGGTGCGGCTCGATGCGCACGCTTTTGAAGCCAGGGCTCGCCGGCTCCACGCCACACACGGTGGCGAGGAACTCATACACCGGCGACGCACTCCATGCATGGCAGTCGCTGCGCGTTGGCTCCGGCCGTTCGGCAAACGTGGTCAATCCTCTCGCGACCATGTCGCGCCAGGGACCCAGCTCGTCGAGGTAGCGGTCGCCGAGTCCCGCGCGCTTCATCGCGCGAAGCAGATAAAAGCGAAAATAGACCGTGCACGGGACCAACGACGTGTCGGCGAGCGTGCGCTCGATCAGCGCACGCGCCGCCGGTCCGTCGAAAGCGCCGGCAAGAATCGCCAAAGCCTGCGCATGCTGGCTGAAGCTCTTCTTTTCCGGAGTGTCGGCGACGAGGAGGCGTTGCGAATCCCAACAGCGCGCCAGCACCGACCGGCGGATTGCCTGCGCCTGGGCGGTCCGGATCGCGGCTTCCTGTTCCCGGCCGAACGCCCGGGCAAGTGCGGCACCCTGCTCGAGCGCGATGGCGTATTGCAGCGAAAGGATCGAACTCCCGCCGGTGCGCGCGCCGGGAGCCTCGCCGCCGGACCGCGCGTCATCGTTCCACGGCCAGGCGTCGGGCCAGTCGACGAACGACCAGTACGGAAGCGGGCCGAGAAGTCCGGTCCCGACATCGACCCGATCACCAAACCACGCGAGGACGCTGTCCACTCCGCGCTGCTGCGCAGCCACGAACTCCAGGTCCTCGCAGTGCATCCAATAGTCGTGCACCATGCCGATCCAGAAGAGTGAAAACGGGCTGATCACCTGTGGGCTGGCGGAGGGATAACGACTTTGGGTCAGCCCCTCGGGAAGCCGTGAACGGTCGTAGAGAGCGATGGCGTTGCGCATCAGCCGGTCGTCACCGGAAAGGTACAGCGAGATCAGTGCCTGTATCCGCGTGTCGCCTACATACTGCAGTCGCTCGTAGTACGGGCAGTCCATGTAGGTGTCGACGGCGCAAAGTCGCGCCGTGCGCCAGCCCACTTCCCAGATCTTTTCCAGGCTCGGATCGTCGCTGACGAACCGTGCCTGCAACCGGAAAGGATAACCCGTCGCATCGGCCGCGAAATCGTCGATCGTGAGCGACTGGTCCGCCGTCGTCACCCGCAGTTCGACAAATCGCCAGGTGCGATAATCGAGGGTCGCAAAGACACGCCGTTCGCCGCCGTCCGGTCGGAATCGGTCCCTCGTTCCGACGAGCGAACGGCCCTCGATGTCGTCTCGATTGCCTTTGCGCCTCTGCGCGTCGATCAGAGCCTCGGCGTAGGCGCATTCGATCGTGGCGCCCCGCCCGCCGCTGACGGTGAGGCGCGGGAAGGCGTTGGTTTCGAAGCCCTGATCCAGGAGCACCGTTGCCGTGGTGTGGGGCGGAAGGTTCCAGGCGGAGCGTCCTTCGACAAAACCCTCTGGCGGAGTGGCGCCTTCGCTGCGGCGCACCGACGCTAGGCGCTGGACTTTCTCCTCGGCGAAGGGGAGTTCGCGGGGAACCAGCCAGCGCTCGATGTCGGTCCCAACACCCAAAGGCAGGCCCGCGTCGAGCACGCGCGGAGTCGTCCAGCCCTGATCGTCAAAGCCAACGTCGCGCCAACCCCAGAGATGTTTCGAACCATCGATGTCATCGCCGGGCGACACGACGATGAAGGTTCGGAGCGCGGCGCGGTCCAGCGGAAGCGGCGTCCACGCGCGATCCACGTGCACGTGCCAGCCCTCGCCACCGGTATCAACGATCCGCGCCAGGCCCCCGTCGCCCTGCAAGATCAGCCCCGTGCCGATGCTCATCTGCGCCAGCGGCCGGTATTCGCCGTAATTCCAGACCTGGACCGCCAGGGCGTTCCGGCCGGCGCGCAGCCACGGGGCGAGGTCGACGGTGTCGAATCGCCACCGCATCGGCTCGCCCGCCTGGGGGCCGAAACACACGGACGTGCCGTTGACGAAGAGCCGGTAACGGTTGTCCGCGGAAACGGATACGACAAACCGCGCCGGTGCCTCCGCGAGCGAAAATTCCCGGCGGAAGAGGTAGACGCCGTAATCCGTGAGCGACTCCCCGGGCGCCGTGATCCAGCGTGCGCGCCATGCCCGATCCAGGCGCATCTCCTCGGGCCTAAGAGGATCGGGCGCAAGCTCCGGACGGGCAGCGCGACCGTCCGCCAGCCACGCCAACGTCAAAAACGGGACCATGACAACCAGGGGCGGGATGCGACGCATGATGCTCGGAGGGCTAAGCCACTCAGTGCCAAAGGTGAAGAAGCATCCATCCGGCGGCAAATGGGTCGAGACGCCTCCCTTGCCGCAGGGCTGGATGATCCGTTGCGACGGTGCTGGATGCTCCCGCCTGTTATTCCGACTTCTCCCTGGCGCTCGTCCTCGAGAAACGGCGTTTTGTCCCCGCGCTCGACGAGCGCGGGCTCACGCGGGAACTACAGCTGGAGAAGGATCGTCGCCCGGCCGGCGACGGGTTGGCCGCCGTGCACGGCCGGGAGGAACAGCCAATCCCGGGCGTCGCGGCGCAGGTGGGATGAGAATTCACTTAATCCGTCGTCTGATGGAACGACGTCGACCACGTGCCCTTCGGCGTCCACCTCCACGGTGACAGTCAAGTCCACCTTTCTCGCCACCGGATACTTCTGGCGGTCCAGGGAAACGAAGTACGCGCTGGGGGCGACGTCCCCGCCTCTATGCACCTGAAGCCAATCATGGCGGGCGGAGCGGTACCAGGCCCGGCGTGTCATCGCGCTGTTCGGATCGAGGAGCGGGAGCAGCGACTTGAATGCATCGAGCGCCGCCTGCGGGCCGAGGTAGGTGTCTCCCGAATACGAGTGAAAAAGCACGTCTCCCTCACGGTTCACGACTACCAGACAGGGGATGCCGGGACCGGCCCATTTTTCCAACAGGCGCACTCGTCCGAGTGCCGTATACTTTACCGCCGGCCATGGCATGGACTGTGAGGTGATGTACGCCCTCTGCTCATCGGCATCGTTGTCGTTGCTGACAAAGATCATCTCAAAACGTGCGGCTGCGGGACCCTCCTTGAGCTTCTTGTATTCCTCGATCAGGCCCGGAGTGAAGCGCCGGCATGGGCCGCACCAGTGAGCGGAAAAATACACCAGGTAGAATTCCGGCTCAGGGCCGGGCATGGTGTAGTCGACCAGCTTGCCATTGTTTAGCTGCGTCAGTTTGCCTCTGAGTGCCTGCGCCACCGGTGAGTTCGATGCAGCCCAGTCGGTCGCCGATGGCGCGCCCTGGTTTCGCGATGCGGCCACGCGACCGAGGCTTGTGTCGTCAAGCTGCTCCACGGGCACGAGTCTGCTGGTGCCCTTTCCGGTAACCAAGACGAGCGGGCCATATACGCCTCCGATCGTCCCGGAGATTTGTTTCCCATCTCTGGTGACCAACGTCTCTCCGAAACAGTCACACGCCGAAGCGGCTATGAGCACAATAGAAGCGATGCGACGAAACCCTCCGGGAAGAATCATATAGCGCTGGATTCGCAGGCGTCGTACTCAGCATCCCTCACACCGTCAACCGTTCGGGGTCTTGCGGACAGGTTGCCGGTGAGCATCGCTGGCCACGACCGACGCCGGTGGCCAGTCAGGAGCCAGGACGTGAGCCCCTCGGGCTCGCCTGATCCTCACTGCTGCTACTACCAAGGGCGCGGGATTTGCCAGGGTGTGCGGCTGCGTTGAGAGCGGGAAAAGGTGCGGCGGGAACGTTCGATGCGTTCAGCGTTTTGCACCGTCCAGTGGTCCAGCCGCGAGACGTGCTGGGCGAGCTCTTTGCCGAGAGCTGTCAGTCTGTATTCCACGCGAGGCGGTGATTGGTCGTAGACGCGCCGCCGCACGATGCCGTTCTCTTCGAGGCGCCTCAGTTTCTCAGCCAGTACTTTGGCCGATATCGTTCCCAAGCCACGGCGGATGTCGGCGAAGCGCCGCATACCCTGCTCAAGCTGCAGGAGGGCCAGCAGTGTCCAGCGGTCGCCGATCAGTCGGAACATGCTTCGCGACGGGCAAACGGCAGAAGACAGAGCAGGAATCCGCGGAGCGATCATACTTACGAAAAAGTGCCTTCTGCCGAAAACCGCAAACCCGGCTTAGGATGACGCCACGATACTTACGGCGCTCCGCCGGATTCTCTTCCGCCATGAATACTTCCTCTGAACGGGTTGGTTTCCTCATTCTCCGATTCGCGATTGCCGCGGTGTTTGCCGCCCACGCGGCTTTGAAACTGCTGGTGTATACTTTGCCGGGCACGGCCGCGTTCTTCCGGGACCACGGGATTCCCGGTTGGACGGCGTATCCTGTATTTGCGGCCGAACTCGTTGGAGCAGCGCTCATGGGCGCCGGGGTTGCGGTTCGTTGGACGAGCTTCTTGCTCGCCGCGATCATGGTTGGAGCGATTTACGTGCACGCGCCCAACGGTTGGGGCTTCACCTCTCCGGGCGGCGGTTGGGAGTACCCGGCGTTCTTGTTCGCCGTCCTGACCGCGCTGGGCCTGACCCATCCGCGGCGCGGGGCGGCTGCGACGGTCGCGCTCGTGGCGACGACGCTCGGGTTCTCCCTGTTCAGCCAATGCCCCCCACAGCCATTTCTTTCGAAAGACTCCGCGAGCGGACACCAGACGTTTCCAAATACATCAGGGCAGCCTCGCGGCTCGGACACTCTTCTCGGGCGATTCCCTCTTTACGAGGCGATCTACTGGAGCAGGGCGGGATCCACCGGAGGAGGGGATCACGTCGTTTTGGTCGCGGCGTCCGTCTCGGTTTCCTGGTCAGGGACGACGGTCTTGATCTGAAGACGCAGTAGTTCGACGAACCTCTGGAGGAGGGGAGACGAGTCGTTGGTTCGCCACACGGCGCCGAAGTCCACCGGCGGGCAATCCGTGCGGACGAGCGACAATGGAACTCCGGGACGAGGACGCACGTGATCGGGCGCGGCAGAAATACCGTA
This sequence comes from Opitutaceae bacterium EW11, assembly GCA_003054665.1. GTDB lineage: Bacteria > Verrucomicrobiota > Verrucomicrobiia > Opitutales > Opitutaceae > EW11. Next base: position 389,525 of record QAYY01000011.1, read on the forward strand.
GCCGCTGGCCACGTGTCCAAATAGTCCGTCCAGCGTGTGCTCGGTCCTCACCAGGCGCGGATTGAAGCCGCTGAGCCTGCACTGCTGGATGAAATAGCCGCGAAATCCACCAGCTTCTTTTTCACCGAGATCGATCCAGTGCTCTTTCGCCAAGTCCGACAACCGGACTTGCTTCGCCTTCGCAAACGGGTGCCCCGTGGGCAGGATCGCGTTGATATAAACCCGCTTGATGGAGAGAAACTCCAGGTCGCTCTCGTTTCCAATAAACTCTCGGGCGATGAAGCCGACGTGCGCTTCTCCGGAGCGCAGCATGGAAATCTGGTCTTTCACCGCTGCGTCGCGCACCGCGATTTCCACGCGGCTGTTCTTGCGACGGAATTCGTCCACCACCGTTGCAACGAACTGCGCGTCGATACGCCAATCGGTGCACAGGAGCAATTCACCGACCGCACCCCGGGCGATCTGCTGCGCCTCCGTCACGGCAATGTCCACCTGGATCAGAATCTTGTTGATCGAGGCATAAAAGGCCTTTCCCGCGTCGGTGAGCGCCACGTGGGAACGATCCCGGGTGAATAATCGAGTGCCCACTTCCTGCTCCAAAGACTGGATCTGCCGACTCAGCGCCGATTGCGCGACACGGAGCTGCTCCGCGGCTCGGCTGAAGCTCAGCAGCTCGGCCACCCCTTTGAAGTACCGGAGTTGGCGCAGTTCCATAGGGTTCGGTTTTTAGCAGGAAGCGGCCCGATGTCAGGCCTCGGATTGATGCCCTCACGCGGCGCCGGATCGGCTCCGGCGCCGCAGGGTGGTTCACAGTTTTCCGCTCAGGAAGTAGAGCTGGAGGAGCGCGATGTGGCGTTGGCAGAGCGCGCCGGTGAGATCGGCCTCGGATTTGCGGAGTTGCGCCTCGGCTTCGAGTGCGGCGGCTTCGAGGGCCAGACCGTTGGCCGCCGACTGATGGGCGAGCTCTGCGGCCCGGATGCGGAAACTGACGGCTTGCCGCGCCAGCGCGATTTGCTCGTCGGCGTAGACCAGATCCTGGTGCGCGAGTCGGATTTGACGAGCGGCCTCTTCCTCGAGGCGGTCGCGATTCACCTCCGCCGCGCGGCTCCGGGAGAGCGCGCGGGCCACATCGGCGCGACGTCGCCCGAAGTCGAATACATCCCAACTGAGGGTCAGCCCGGCGATCGCGTTGTTCTGCGACACGAGCGGGACGCCGCTTTGCGCATGCGCCCCGGCGACGAGGGACACCTCGGGGATGTAGGCCTGACGCGAGGCGCGAACTCCCGCCTTGGCCTTTTCCACCGTCGCTGCCGCGATCATGCGCTCCGGGTTGTTGACCGCCAGGGCGGTCCAATACGTGACGGGATGATCCTCGCGCACCGGTAGTTGATCCGAAACGACAAGGTTCTCCCGACCGGCCAGGCCAAGGAGATCGCCGAGCTGTAGCGAAAGCCGCGCGTAGTCCTGCTGGCTGCGCGTCAGCTCCGAACGGGCCTGGATGACGGCGGCGCGAAGGCCGAGGACCGTATCGTCCAGCAATTCTCCGTTGCGCTCGGCGTTTTCGGCGTCGCGCAGCCGGCGGTCCTGCCAGGCAAGCATGGCCTGCTTCTCCGCTCGGCGACGCGCCTCGACCTGCAGTCCGGCGAAGAGCTGCTCCACGCCGAAACGCACTTTTGCGTCGATCTGGGCCGATTGACGTTGCGCTTCGGCGACGCCGGCCTTGGCGGCGCGGACGCCGCTTTCGATTCGCCAGAGTTGGGTGAGCGGCTGGGCAAACATCAGCGAGCCGATTCGTGGCATGTGGCTCCCTCGGGCGAGCGAGAGATCCTGCGTCGGGAACTGCGACACGGAAAGACCCAGGCCCAGCGAGGCGCTCGTGTCGTTGAACACGGAAGTCATCGAGCCCTGACCCACTTTCACCTCGAGCGGATCGTTGAGGTACGTGGCCGCGCCGCACGCGCGGAGCAGAGGCAGCCGTTGGCGCTGAGCGAACTGGAGTTCGGCCGAGGCGGTGTCGACGCCGAGCCGACCCAGCTGCGCGACCTTGCTCTTGCTCATTGCGAGCGAGAGCGCTTCGTCGAGCGTCAGCGGTGCGGTGGCGGTAGTCTGAGCCGAGCAGAGGCTGACGGCGGTCAGAGTGGTGAGGAGGAGCAGGCGTTTCACGATTGACCCTCCGTCTTCGGAACCGCGGGAACAGCGCGCATGACGACGCCGTAGAGCGCGGGGATGACCACGAGCGTCACGACCATCGACCAAATGATTCCGACCGAGAAGGCGCCCGCGAGGGGAGCCCAGAGCGGTGATCTGGCGATGATCATGGGGAGCATGCCGACGGCCGCGGCCATCGACGTAAGGAAGATCGGGCGCAGTCGGCGGATGCCTGCGCCGATGCCGGCGGCGACTGCATCCAGCCTTTCGTGCCGGCGCAGGTGATTCGCGTAGTCGACGAGAATCAGCGAGTTGCGGATAACGATCCCGACGAGGCTGATCATGCCGACGCCCGCGGTGAAACTGAGCACGTTGTGCGTCAGCACGAGACCGAGCAGCGCGCCGAAAGCCGTGAGCGGGATGGCGAGCATCACCAGCAGCGTCTCTCGTACGGTCCGGAACTCGAAGAGAATGACGCCGAAGATCAGCACGATGCTGGCGGCCAGCGCGGCGAACATCTGCTTGGAGGTCTTCTGCTGCGTCTCGTATTCTCCGCCGAAGTCGAAGCGGTAGCCCGGAGGCAGCTTGATCTCCGCGACCGCTTTCTGCAGCGGTGTCGCGATCTCCGAGGGAAGCGTGTCCGCGTCGGGCGTGACGAACACGGTCAACGCGCGGACTCCGTTGCGGTGCGCGATCTGCGAAGGCGCCCAGGTCGGGATCGGTGTGGCAACTTCGGATACAGGGACCGGCGCATTGGTCAATGCGGTCCGCAGCATGAAGGTGTCGAGCGAGGTGAAGTCCTCCCGGTGCGGTGTGTCCAGCCGGAGGACAATCGGGACGGACGCGTCGTGCTCCCAGAGCTGCGTGATCGGCATGCCGGAGAAGCCGGTGCGGACCTGCGCGGCGATGAGCGTCGTGGCGAGCCCGAGCCGGTTCGCCAGCTCGTGATTGACGTCCAGGTCGATCGCAAAGCCGTCGCGGAAGTCGTCCCGCACCTGGGTGGCGCCGGGAATCCTTTCCGCGATTGCGCGGACCTTGTCGCCGTATTCGCGCAGGGTTGCGGCTTCGGGCCCGAAGATGCGCACCTCAACAGGAGCACCGTATTCCTCGCCTTGCTGGAGCTCCTTCACGTCGATGCGGACGCCGGGAGCGAAGTGGGCGAGTTTTGTGGTGTATTCATGTACCAACTCGCCCGTTTCCTTGGCGCTGCGCGTGCTGACGAGCAGCATCCCGTAGCTGGGCCGTGGAAATTCCGGCGCGAAGCTGTAGTACACGCGCGGCGCGGCGGTGCCGACGAACGCGGCGAACTTCGGGATGCGTTTGTCGGCGGCGATCAGCGCCTCGACGGAGCGCACCGTGCGATCGGTCGCCTCCAGGCGGGTGCCAAGCGGCATGTCGATCTCGATCACGAACTGGTCGCGTTCGGCCGCGGGAAAGAACTGCTGCTTGATCAGGGGCATCAGCAGCGCGGCGGCCGGCAGGGTCAGCAGAGCGGCCACGGTGGTGAGGATCGGGCGTTTGACGGCGCGCCGGATCACGCGCTCATACACCCAGACCACTTTGTCGAGGACAACTGCGCCGAGACTCCGATGGTTGCCCTTGAGAGCGGTTCGGATGAAGAGCTCGCACAGCATCGGCGTGACGAGCAGCGCGACGAGGAGGGACAGGCTGAGCGCAATGGCGACCGTGACCGGCAATGCCCAGATGAACTCAGCCGAGTTGCCGGTCAGGAACCAGTTCAGCGGTGCGAACGCCAGGATGATGGCGATGGTCGCGGTGATGACCGGCGCGATCAACTCGTGGGCGCTGCGCCAAGCGGCGTCCCAACGGGACATGCCGAGGTCGAGGTTTTCCACGTAGGCATCGACGATCACGATGGCGTCGTCCACTGCCATGCCGAGCACGACGATGAGAGCCGCGAGCGACACCTGGTGCAGCTCGATGCCCAGCGCCCGCAGGACGGAAAACGTGGCGGCGATCGTGATCGGGATGGCAAGCGCCGCGGTGGCGGCGACTTTTGGCGGCAACAGAATCGCCGTTACCAAAAGAACTGCCGCAATCGCGATGAAGAATTCCTTGATGAAGTGGCCGATCGCGGCATCGACGATGGACGGCTGGTTGTTGATGACCACGACGTCGACGTCTTTCGGCAAAAGCGCCTTCGCCTGTTCGAGCTGCTGCTGAATCGCTTTGCCGAAATCGACGATGTTTCGCCCGGGCTGCATTTCCGCTGAGATCATCAGCGCGGCGTCGTTGCGGCCGTTGACGCGGATAAACGATTCCGGGTCGCATATGCCGCGCTTCACACTGGCCACGTCGCCGATCCGCACGATGCGGTTCTGAACCGGATCGGAAAAGACCACCTGCTGGCGCACATCCTCGGTGGTGGTCAACCGCCCCACCGTGTGAAGCGGAGCCTCGATGTCGCCCGACTTGATCGTGCCGGTGGAGGGCATGGAGTTCTGCAGCATCAACGAGGCGGATACAGCCGGCAGGCTCACGCCGTATCGAGCAAGCCGCTGGGAATCGGCCTCGACGTAGATAGCGTCGTTCCGGTCACCGTAGCGTTTGAGGCGGCCCATGCCGTTCACGACGCGCAGGCTGTCTTCGATCCGTTCCGTGTACCGGCGGAGTTCGTCGTAGTTGCGCTGCGGCGACGATACGCTGATCAAAAGCGCCACCGAATCGCCGAAGTCCGAATTGACGAAGGGCAAGGCGGCGGGCGGGAGCGAGGTGGTTTTCAGCTCTGCCAGGCCCAGCCGTAGTCGCGACCAGAAGGCTTTCTGGTCCTTCACCCACTCGTTGAGCTGAACGGTGACGACCACAACGCCATCGCGGGTGACGGACTTGGTCTTCTTTCCGTCGATTTCGGTGAACGAAAACAGATATTGCTCGAGCGGCCGGGTGACCTGCTGCTCGACCTCGGCGGTTTTCGCGCCGGGGTAAACGACCGCAACGACGGCCTGGAAGACCGAGATCGTCGGCGTGTCCTGCCGCGACATCGTCAGCAGCGAGTTGAGTCCGACGGCCAACGCGGCCAAGCAGAACACGAAGATCACCTGCCGGTGACGGAGGGGCCAGGTCAGGATGCTCATGGCTTCTCCGCGATGCTGAGGCTCGTGCCCTCGAAGAGCGTGTGCGGGACGTTGAGGACGACCTGATCGCCGTCCTTCAGTCCCGAGACGATTTCAACGTCGCTCGCGCGGAGCGCACCGACTTCGACGATCTGTCGAACCGCGACGTGACGCGCCGGATCAACCGACCACACGAAGAGCGAACCGTCGGGATCCTTTTGCACGACTCCCGGCGGGACCGTCACCGCGCTGCGGTTCTGGCCGGTCAGAATGTGCCCCACCACCACCGTGCCGGGCCGGAGATCGCCCTGCGGGTTCTGCAAACGCACCTTTACCGTGAATGCCCGGGAGAGAATGTCTGCGCGCGGAACAATCGCCTCCACCACGCCGTGGTGGGCGGTTGCGCCGGATGCGGGAACGCTCACTTCCACGTTCTGCCCGATTTGCACCCTGGAGATGTCGACCTCCGCTACGCCGAGGTTCGCCCACACATCGCCTTCCGTGCGAACCGTGAAAACGGCAACCCCGGGAGTCACGACGACGCCTGCTTCAATGCCGCGCTTTTCGACCCAGCCGTCGAACGGCGCCGTCAGTTCCGTGTATCCGAGTTGGCGCTGCGCCAAATCGAGCGCCGCTCCGGACTGCTTCAGCGCGGCTTCGATTTTGTCGAAATCCGTGTCGGTGAGGCTGCCGGCCTTGTGCAGGCGGGAGAGCCGTGCGTGACGCGCCCGGACCTCATCGTACTGCGCCTCGGCGATCGCGAAACTCTTCTGGAAGTCCGTTGGATCGAGGTGGGCTAGCGGTTGGCCCTTTCGCACCTGCATGCCGTCGGCGACGTCGACGGACGCGACCCGGCCAGGTACCTGGAACGCGATGTCGGCGTTTCCTATCGGCTCGATCGCGCCGGAAGAGATGACTTCGACCGCGACGTCATGGGCCCGCACGACGTGCACGTTGACCGGTTTGGGCAGCGACTGGACCGCGCCGTGATCGCGCTGGCAGCCGCCGGCGAGGACCAGAGCGGCGATTGCTGCCGCAACTCTATGGGACTTTGTATTCATTTATAGGATCAAGGAAGATGAGTTTCTTGGGTTGAGCCGGGGCTGCCGCGATGGAGGGCTTCACTGCTGCGGCCGAGCCCGCGAAGCAGTTGAAAGTAGCCGGCGCACAAGGTCCTTTGGTCTCCGGGCTGCACCAAGCTGGCTGCGCCTTCAGCCGCTCGGAGGTAGGAGTTGATGGCCGCATCAACCGCGTCCTGTCCCGCGGCGGTGATGCGCACGTAAATCACGCGCCGGTCGCTTTTGTCCCGTGTTCGGGTGACCCAGTCGGTCGATTCCAGCCTGTCGAGTACCTCGGTGATCGACGCGCGTGCCACGCCTGCGTGTTCGGCGAGAACGGATGCGGAAAGCGGTTCCGGCTCGGTGGAAAACAGGATGACAAGGATGGAGAACTGCAGGTCTGTGAGGCGGTGCTGCTCGAGCGAGCGTCGGAGGCTGCGATGGAGGAGCGTCGCCGTTTCCGAGTGGAGGAGCGCGAGTCGGCAACGCATGGCGTCAATGCCCGGGCGCCGCTCGGCGATCGCGAGGAGCGTCCGGACGGCAAAGGACGTTTCAGCCGGAATTAAGGCGGGGACGCTGGTCTGGTCGCGGTGGTTTTCGTTGAAACTTGGCACGGCTCCACTGTACGTCGCGGCTGGCCAGGCCCGGAAATGCTGAGTCCAGCTACTCGTGATGCCGGCGTGAGATCAGGACCGAACGGCCGGCACGCGTTGCTCACGAGTGGGGAAGCAGAGAGCGGATAGGGAAAGCTCCCCAACGCGCGCCGGGCGGCATGGCAATGCCGGAACAGAAGGAGCCGTGACCGGGCCCTACCGCTACGTTCTCGCGGACCTGTCGGCGCGCGCAGGTTTTCGCTTCCGGCGCACGCCGTCTCCGCAGGCTCGATCCCGCGTGTCTCGCCCGGAACCGTTCGCGGCGAGCGGAGTTCCGCGGTGACGAGGCTTGCTCCGGGCACGCTCCGTCGCGAGCGGCAGCGGGGTGGCGAACACGATGTAGCGTGCACGCAGAGACTGAAGCACGTCAGAGAGGAAGGCGGAAAGAAGCTCCGCTCCAGCTGACCCGCCGAGGGTGGCGAGGGCGCGGCTCACCAGCTCCACCGTCGCCGAGCGAGTGCCCGTCACCACCCGTGATGTATCCGAAGTGTCAAGACCACAGCGGAGGGAGAACTCGAGCTGCGAGCCGCCGAACTGCTGACGGATTATCCTCTTAAGTGCTCTTTGCGTCCTGTGGGTGCGAAATTTGACCTGCATGGCGAGGGTGCGTGTTGGCGCGCCGAGTTGCACGAGGGTACTCGCAGTTCGCAGCTGCGGGAAATGCCGAGGCGCGCTAGCGCCGATGCCCAAACGCGATCAGCCTCTAGAACTCGTACCCGAACAGGAGCCTCAGGCGGCCGTAGTTCTGGAGTCTCAGGTCTGGAAGGTTGCGCTGGTACTGGTGCTGGAGCCCAACGCTGAACGTCTCGGTGAGCTTGCGGGAGAACTCCAGGGTGTGCTCGATCCCAGAACTCGCGATTTCGAACGAATGGTACACCGCGCTCCGCTGCGTCAGCCTGGCGTTCCACGGCAGCGAGACTTCTGATTCCACGAAGACGGATTCTACGCGTCGATGCACCCGCAGGGGCGAGTTCAGAGCCCATCCGTTGAACAGGTTCTCGCTCACGCCCAAGCTGACGGTGTGGTTCGGGCGTTGGATCGGAGAGAAACCGATGCCGAGCTCCTGTTGCGCGACCACGTACGGCGTGGCGGCTCCGTTGATATGAGCGTTGCGATTCCACTCGATCACCGGCCGGTAGACGCTGAACAGGCGATTGGGAAGGAGATGTTTCCAGTACGCGCTGCCCTTCAGCTCGTCGTTCTGCTTCTCGGAATTCTGGGTGCGGTACTCGTAGTGCAGGTCGCCTTTCACTTGGTCCGACGCTGCTTTTCTGGACAACTGCGCGTCCAGGACGATGGCTCTGCGCTCGCTCGCATCTTGTATCGCCTCGGTCGAGACGCAGAGCCGGCCGGTCCAGGGGCGCGGACCGCTTCTTGCCCGCGGAGGCGCGGTGCCGCCCGGGATCGCGCCGGCGAGGACCTCTTCGGACTTTTCCGGCGTTTCCCGCACAGAGACGGCCTTATCCTTCGCGGCTTCGGGGATCACTTTGGCATCGTTTCGCGCTACTCGGATATCTCCGAAGCGGTTTGCTCTGAAAACGACGGTTTCGCCCTCGATCCGAAGCAACGTGCCCTGAACTCGATCGCCATCTTTGAAAACCAGGACGTCGGCCGTCGCGTTCGCAGGCAACAGAGCCCAAGCCGAGAGGAGCCCGGCTGCGAACACGCACCGGTGGCATCCCGTGAGGGGCTTGCTGGCGGAGCGCAATCGAGAAGCGTCAGCTGGACCAATCAAGATCGATCCACCGGTCTTCGGGTTGGTCGGCTGGTCCCAGCGGGTCTTCGCTTGCGCGTTTCCCCTCGTTTTGCGCTGGGTCACGCTCGTTCAAAGACAGCCTGTTGCTGGGGTCCCGATCGCGCCGCCACGCGGCGGTCCGCAGCCACGCGATTGCGTCGTAGAGGCGGGGGAATACGTGGGCCCGTGTGTTTGGATCCTCGATGATGGGAAGAAGCCGGCGGAGACGTTCGCGATAAATCGAGTGAGCGATGAACGCTACCCGAGCCGTCTGCACGGTCCGAAGCGCAACGCCATAAATCAAGGCCTGCATCGCGGCTTGGTCGTCTGTGGTCTGTTCCGCCGCTGCGTCGGAAATGAGGATCGCGTGCCGCCAGTATTCTTTACGAACGCGATCCCGGATGAAGTCCAGTTCCTGGGCAAGAAGAGGTACGGTAACGGATGAATTGACAAACGTTACTATAATCTCTTCCGAGCAAATGTGGGAAATGCTTCGGAGTGTCATCATAGAGTCCTCCTGACGTGTAATACGGATGGAGAGTAGCGTTGTGGCTTGGTATACGCGGCCCTCCCGCCCCAGCTGAAAACGGTGTGTCGGATTCCGGTGCCTCCATATCCATGCGGTGAACCCCGGGATGATAACAGCCTGGTTCGGCGGTCCAAATGCTTCCGCAGCATCGTGCTCTTCTCGAAAAAGCATTTCGAGGCTGCAGGGGACAGGGATACAATGACCGCGCCGCATATGTATGCTGTCCTGATCATCCTCATGCTGTTTGTCGCCGTCACTTATCTCGACAGCGACCCAGGCCGCCCCGGCGATGGCGGGAACTGACGTGTTTCCTTTTTGAAGCGGCGGCGCTGGGCGGCCTTGCCGACGGCGGACTGCACGGATGTATACTCACCCGTTTTTCAGACCCGTCTCTGCTGACAATCTGGTTACCGCCTGCAGATATCGATAGATCGAGAATGCCGTGTGGTGACGTCCTTCATCGGTAAGGCCAAACGGCCTTGTTCGCCGGCCCTCGGTGAACGCGGATTCCACGAGGTCCATCGACGCCAGCTGCTTCAAAATCACCCGCACGGACCTGCGTTCCATGTAGTAGGCGAGGTCCACGGGCGAAACCGGGACGGGGTCTCGAGAATAGAGAAAAACGAGCGCATAGAACTGCGCTTCACTGAGTCTCTGTAGCTTGAGCTCACGCTTCAACGCGGCGCGGATTCCGTCTGCATGATCGAATCGGGCGAAGACTTCTTCACAGAAGGACGCGTCGGCTATGCCGCTTTGCCGCGCCATCTGCGTGAGGTAGGCAAAAACCCGATACCGACTGCGCTCTATGTTGGGCGCGACGGGTGGCAGAGGTTCTGAAGTGGGAAGGATCGCTGGATTAGGCTGAGACATGGATGGTAGCGCCGCATGCCGGCATGGCAGAAGTCCCTGTACTCCATCGGCCGGGGAGAGGCGGAAAATGAAATGACTCGGCGGCGCGATTCAGAGTTCGACGCATTGGATCCCGTCCTTCACCTGAGCATAGGCATCGAGCGAATCGCGTATCCTCGCCGCTCCGACGTGCCGCGTGACCTGCGTGGCCATTTCCAGGTAATCCTGGCACGCTGTGCGCAGGACTTCCCGGCCAACGTCGGTCAGCTGCACGCAGACAAATCGTCGGTCCGTGCCACTTCGGATCCTGGTCGCCAGGCCCTTCCGCACCAACCGATCCACAGCTTCCGTGACCGCGGAGCGAGAAACCTTCGCATGATCCGCGAGAGCCGCAGCAGAGACGGCTTCGGTTTCCCGGGCCTGCAACACGAGAGAGAGGCGGAATTGAAGATCCGTGAGATGATGTCGTACATACGAGCGCCTCAATAGCAGCTGTAACCGCGAGGCGATATCCAGGTGGGCAATGACCAGCTGACACCCTTCCGAATTCAGGTCGTGTCTGAACTCAGCCACCAGGGCGAGTTGCTTCGCCCATAGTGGCATATCGGGTTGGCACGGGTTTGACGGGTCACCGGCACACGCATCGAAACGAGATGCCCTTTGCATGCCCCAGCATACAAGCTGGAGATCGTCAGTTGAAATACCTCTTCTCGCTATCTGTCATACCTCGCCGAGATAAGGCGACAGGCGCGAGTCTCGGCGGATTCCGCCACCCGGAGCCTCGAATAGCCTCGAGCTATCGGATGATTAATCAAGAAAGCGTGCGCCTGATAATCGAACGCACTTGTACATAGAGCGCGTTCGGCGCCTGCGGGCGCTCTGGCGAGCCGTTTTAGACAAAGGGTGGAAACCTGTTTCTGGAACGGCGTTCGTTCGCGCCGGGCATGCTCCGGGGACGTTTATGCCAACTAGAGATAAGCCTGCGCGCTAGTAAGCATTTCACGGAAAACGACGGGGCCGGTATTATCGCATCATGCATTCCTCGTTAGGCGTAAGCGCTCATCCATGGCTGTTGCGGCCATAGTCGTCATCGCTGCCCTGATTCTTCTGGTGGGCTGGGACACCTGGGAGGATCCAGGTTCACACGAGGAATAAAACATAAGCCTCCCGACACCCGGTCGGATTGGACGCACCTTCATGAAACTACGCACTGTTATAGTCACCGCAATCGTGGCGGTCCTGATACTTGGAGCCCTGCTCGGCTACAAGTTCTCGCAAATCCGCAAGGGCATGGCCGAACACGCGGCGATGAAAATCCCGCCGGTGACGGTCAGCGCCGCCACTGCGAGCGCCCAAACTTGGCCCAACAGCCTCGCGGCAGTCGGATCGCTCACCAGCTTTCGTGGCGTGATGCTGAAGACGGAGCTGGATGGTCTGGTGACAGACGTTGCCGCGAATTCCGGCGCGGTCGTGCAACAGGGAGAGGCACTGGTTTTGCTCGATACCTCCGCGGAGGTTGCGCAGCTGAAGGGACTCGAGGCCCAGGCGAAGCTGGCGGACTTGAGCCTGCGTCGGGCGCGAGAGTTGCGAGAAAACAATACCAATTCTCCGGCTGACGTGGACGCCGCCGAAGCTACCGACGCGCAGGCTCAGGCATTGGTTGACCAGCTTCGGGTGACGATTGCGAAAAAGCATATATCCGCGCCGTTCGCCGGGAGGCTCGGGATCGTCAACGTGTATCCCGGGCAATACCTCTCAAAGGGCGAGTCGCTCGTTGTCCTCGAAAGCGTCGATCCGATCCACGTGGACTTCTCGCTGCCCCAACAGGATCTGCCGCGCCTAGCTCTCGGGCAGGAGGTGGCTATCTTCGTCGATGCCTTCCCGGGACGGACGTTTACCGCGAAGGTTTCGGCGCTTAGCCCTCGGATCGATGGGCCGACTCGAGCGGTTGATATTCGTGCGACGCTGTCGAATCCGGACGATCTATTGCGACCGGGCATGTATGCCCGCGCCGAAGTGATGCTTCCGGCGTCCGAGGGAGCCATCGTCGTGCCCTCGGCGGCGATCATCCACAACCCCTACGGCGAGGCTGTTTTTGTGATTGAGCAGGGCAGGGTGCAGCAGCGGTTCGTCAAGACCGGTCCGCAACGGGGCGATCTCGTCCTGGTCGTGGACGGATTGAGATCCGGCGAACAGGTCGTCACGGCGGGGCAGATCAAACTGCGCAACGGGAGCGAGGTGCGCGTCGACAACTCCGCCGCTCCCGAGGGCACCGCCACCCCCAAGCCGACCGAGAGCTGAGGATCCCGCGATGCGTTTCACCGACCTTTTCATCCGTCGCCCGATTCTGGCGACGGTCGTGAATGTATTCCTCCTTCTCGGCGGATGGCTGTGCTTCAAAAGCATGGTCGTGCGCCAATACCCGAAGACGAACAATGCCGTCGTCACGGTCACTACGAATTACCCAGGCGCGAGCGCCGATCTGATCCGCGGCTTTATCACAACGCCGCTGGAACGTGAAATCGCCTCCGCGGACGGCATCGATTTCCTCGAATCTGCGAGCGCGCCCAACACGTCGATCATCACCGCCAAGCTGCGCTTGAACTACGATCCGAACGCAGCGCTGACGCAAATCACGTCCAAGGTGAACCGCGTGCGCAGCGAGCTCCCTGCGGCGGCCGAGGATCCGATCTTCGACGTTGCCCTGGGAGAGACGATGGCGTCGATGTACCTGAGTTTCTCCAGCGAATCGATGGAGGCCAACCAGATCACGGACTATCTGGTTCGCGTGGTTCAGCCGAAGCTCGCCGCGATCGAAGGCGTGCAGAAAGCCGAGATCCTGGGCGGGCGCACCTTCGCGATGCGAATCTGGATGAAGGAAGATCGCATGGCGGCACTCGGAATTTCGCCGTCGATGCTTCGCGCCAAACTGGCTTCGCAAAACAGCCTTTCTGCGGTCGGCCAAACCAAGGGCAACATGGTCTCGGTAAATCTCAACGCGAAGACCGATCTGCACACGGCGGAGGAATTTCGGCAGATGGTCGTCCTGGAGAAAGACGGCCGCATCGTTCGCCTGCGCGACGTGGCGGATGTCATGCTCGGTGCCGAGAACTACGATACGAACCTCACCTTCAACGGTGTCACGGCAACGGGCATGAGCATCAACGTGCTGCCGACGGCAAACTCGGTGGATGTGATCAAACGCGTTCGTGCCGCCTGGCCGGATATCGTCAGCCAATTCCCTCCGGGGCTGAAGGCCGCTGTCCTTTATGATGCCACGGAGTTTATCAACCTCTCCATTTCCGAAGTCATCCACACGATCGTGGAGGCGATGCTCATCGTGGTGGTGGTTATATATTTGTTTCTCGGTTCGTTCCGCTCGGTGGTCATCCCGATTGTCGCGATCCCGCTCTCTCTCGTCGGCGCCGGCATTCTGATGCTGAGCTTCGGTTTCTCCGTCAACCTGCTGACCTTGCTGGCCATGGTCCTGGCGATCGGGTTGGTGGTCGACGACGCGATTGTCGTGGTGGAGAACATACACCGGCACATCGAGGAGGGGTTGTCTCCGACGGCCGCCGCCCTGAAAGGCGCCCACGAGCTTGTCGGACCGGTGATCGCGATGACGATCACGCTGGCCGCCGTCTACGCTCCGATCGGACTGCAGTCTGGCGTCACGGGGGCGCTCTTCCGCGAGTTCGCCTTCACGCTTGCCGGTTCGGTCGTGGTGTCGGGCTTTGTCGCCCTGACGCTGACGCCGATGCTCAGCTCAAAGCTGCTGAGGCATAACCCGAACCGGCGCGGCTTCGAGGCGCTGCTGGAACGAGCGTTTGAAACGCTCCGCGGGTTTTACGAGCGGCTCCTCGAAAAGGTGCTGGGCAACCGCGCCGCGGTGGTGGTCGCGGCAGTGGTCGTTTTTGCGAGCATCGTGCCCTTCTTTTTGTTTTCGCAGAGCGAACTCGCGCCGGCGGAGGACCGCGGCGTGGTGATAGGAATCATCGGCGGCGCGCCCAACGCCAGCCTGGATCAATCGGCACGCCACGTCGGCCAGCTGCAGCCGATGATCGAGCGGCTGTTTCCCGAAATGGACGTGACGTTTAATATCCTCGGTTTCGACCCCACCACGGGACTGCCGAATCCGTCCGGCGGAATGAATGCCATGGTGCTCAAGCCCTGGAACCAGCGTGCCCGCGGAGCCGGTACGATTGCCGCGCACTACACCGCGGCTGCCGGAAACATCGCCGGCATCACGGCCGCCGGCATTTTGCCTCCGTCGTTGCCCGGTGCATCGAGCGGACTCCCGGTGCAGTTCGTCGTCGGCTCCACGCAGGATCACGCCCGCATCTTCGAGGTATCCAACGAGCTGATGAAACGCGCGCTTGCCAGCGGCATGTTCGTCTATGCGGACAACGCCCTCAAATACGACCAGCCCCAGAGCGATATCGTGATCGACAAAGACAAGGCTGCGCTTCTCGGCATCGACATGTCGCAGCTGGGCGCGGATCTGGGCTCCATGCTCGGCGGCGGGTACGTCAACCGTTTTTCAATCGATGGACGCGCCTATAAGGTCACTCCCCAGGTCACGCGGCTATCCCGCCTCACGACCGATCAGTTGAACGACTTCTATATACCCACGGGAAGCGGGAAGCTCGTGCCACTCTCCACGGTGGCTTCCTTCCAGACGACCACGCAGCCGCGCAGCCTCGCCCGGTTTCAGCAGCTCAACTGCGCCACGCTCGGCTTGGTGCCCCGCCCCGGAGTGACGACGGGCGATGCGCTCAAGTGGCTCAACAACGAGGCGAAGCAGATATTCCCGGAAGGATTCAGCGCCGACTACAAGGGCGAGCTTCGTCAATATGTACAGGAAGGGAGCTCGCTCATGACCACGTTCGCTCTCGCGTTGGTCGTAATCTTCCTCGTCCTCGCGGCGCAATATGAAAGCTGGCGCGATCCCTTTATCATTCTCATGGCCGTGCCGCTTTCGCTCGCCGGCGCGATGGTCTTCATCTTTCTCGGTTTCGCCACCCTCAATATCTATACGGAAGTCGGCTTGATCACCCTGGTCGGCCTGATCACCAAGCACGGCATCTTGATGGTCGATTTTGCGAACGGCCTTCAGGAGCAGGGGCATACCGTCCGCGAGGCCATCGAGCACGCCGCCGGAGTGCGCCTGCGGCCGATCCTGATGACCACCGCCGCCATGGTGCTCGGAGTTTTGCCGCTCGTCTTCGCCAAAGGCGCCGGGGCCGAGTCCCGCTATAGCATGGGCCTGGTCATCGCCACCGGTATGTCGATCGGAACCGCCTTCACGCTCTTCGTCCTGCCGGTCTTTTATACGTTTATCTCCAAGAAGCGCCGCGAGGAAAAGCCTTCCGCGGCAGTGGCCACTCCTCACGCCTGATTCCGGGCGGAATCGTGCCGGATATAGAACGCTTCACGAAGCCACCTACGCTCCCTTCAGCACTATGAGTAACTATCTTCATCTGGGTGCCCTCGGCATTCTGACCGCGTTGCTTGCGTTCGGGCCTTGGGCCAGGGGCGCCGATCGCCCGGCGGCGCTGCCGCGCCCGCTCAATCTCGAGGCGGCGATCACGAATGCCATAGGATATAATCCCGCGCTGCAACGAACGCGGGAACGCATCAAAGAACAGGAAGGCGTGCTGATCGAAGTGAAGAGCGCCCAATTGCCAAACTTGAGCGCGCAGGGAAGCGCGGGGAAATCGGACAAGGATCTGCTCGAGTCGCCCCTGTATGAAGACAGCCAATGGAAGGTGACGGTGAGTGCGAGCCAGGTCCTCTATGCCGGAGGCCGTGTGCGGGCACAAATCCGTGGCCAAAGAGAGCAACTTGAGGCCGCGAAGCTGCAGTACACGGCTGCGTTGAACGATACGATCCTCCTGGTCCGTCAGCAGTTTTATACGGTGCTATTGTGCAGGCAGCTGATTGCCGTGCATGAAGAGGCGCTGAGCGTGCTGGAGACCGAGTTGACCCGAGCGCGAAATCGGCAGGCTGCGGGCACGGATTCCGACTTCGATGTGCTCCGGGCGGAGGTGGCCGTGGCGAATGCCAAGCCGCCGCTCATCCGTGCGCGCAACGATTACCGCGTTTCGCAGGACAAGCTTCGGGCTACCCTCGGCGCGGAGGGCGGCTCGACCAATCAGCCAACCGACCTGGACGTGCAAGGTTCGCTCGAAGCTCCGACTCGCGAGCTGCTTCTTTCGGACGTCCTCGTCAAGGCCCGTGCCCACCGACCCGAGATCCTGCAGCAAGAACGGTTGCTCAGTGCGGCGGCAGAAGGCATCGCCGCTTCCCGCAGCGGCTACTTTCCGACGGTGAGTGCTGTCGCCGGCTACGAATGGACCAAACCCTCCCTTGTATCCACTCCTCGCAACCGCCTCGACGGCTGGACCGCCGGCGTGCAGGCCGATTGGAGCATCTTCGACGGTCGCGCGACCGCCGGGCGAGTCGCGCAGGCCCGCTCCCGTTTGTATCAAGCGCAGCATTCGGCAGCCGAGCTCGTGCTGACGATCGAAGTGGAGGTGCGTCAGGCCCACTCGGGTTATTGTGAGGCGATCGAACTGTTGACCGCCTCCGACAAAACTCTGTCGCAAGCTCGTGAAAGCCTTCGAATCGCGAAAGCGCGATTCGACGCGGGCACCGCCACCCAGCTGGACGTCCTGCAAGCGCAGTCGGCCCTCACAGAGGCGAATTCAAATCTCGCGCAGGCGCGCTTCTCGTACGTCACGGCGCTCGCCGGACTCGAACGGGCAACCGGCACGCCCTAGCGCTTTGGAGCAACCTCCAGGTTGAGTTCCCCACACCCTGCGCCCATTCTGTTTTTCGTGGAGCTACGCCACCTCCGATATTTCGCCGCCGTCGCTGAAACCCTGAATTTCAGCCGTGCCGCCGACCGCCTTCACGTCGCTCAATCCGCCCTCAGCCGGCAGATTCGTCACCTGGAGGATGAAATCGGCTTCAAGCTGTTTGTTCGCACGACCTCCAGCGTGCGCCTCACCGATGCGGGGCGCGTCTTCCTGCAATCGACTCAGAAGCTCCTCGGACAACTCGCGTCTGCCATCACGACGGCCCAGGCGGTGGCCAAAGGAACGATAGGCGAACTCAATATAGCGAGTGACTGGCGCATCCCAATGGATCTGGTTCCGAAGACCGTTCAGAAATTTCGCCACCAGAATCCCAAGGTGACGGTGAACTTTGTTGATCTCGCGGTGGCGGATCAGATCGAAGCACTGCGAGCAGGAGATATACACTTGGCCTTCCTGCCCGATTTGGCGATCGGCGCGGCTGAGGATTTTGAGACGATGCACGTGTACACGAGCGACGTTGTTGTGGTGATGTCGACTTCACATCCCCTGGCGAATGCCCCGACGGTACGCCTGAGAGAGTTGCGCAAGGAGACGTGGATCGTGGGCCAGGACAAGCCGCGCCGATCGGACTTTCGCACGTTCATGCTGCAGCTTTGCCGGCCGGCCGGCTTTTCACCGGTATTCGGCCGCACCGCGACGAGCGCGACGGGGTTGCTGACGCTGGTGGGCGCGGGCGAAGGTGTGGGGCTGCTCCCCGAGTTGGTCATCCCGCGCGACTTTGACGGCGTGCGGCTCGTCAAAACCGACTGCCCGCCGATGAAGATGTATGCCGTGTGGCTCAACAAGGAGCCGGCGCCGTTGATTCGGCGCTACCTGGACGCGCTGCAGGCCGAAATGAAAGTGCTCTTCACAGGGTCGAACGCCAAGACCACCGGCTCCAGGACAGGGGCCGTTCTTGGCTAACGCGAACGGGCGACAGTTTCTGTTTCGTCTGGACAGGGCCCGTTCGGGCCTGGCCCATCAGCCGATCCTGCCACTCACAAGTCGTCTACGGGGATGGCTCCGGACATCCAGTTCAGCTCGCTGTCTTCCATGAACTGCGCGGGCCAACCCTGGGGCGGCGCTTCCCAGGGACGGAAATCTCGCACCTTCTTCACCAGCGAGTGGAGTCGATCGGTGTTGGGAGCCCGTGTGAAGGCATCGATATCGCGGAGAAAGTCGTCGGGTCTCTCGGGAGCTCGCTCGAGCACGCGAAGGAACCACTTGTGATACGGATAGAGGAGTTGGTTGTGGGTGAGGATGAGACGGCCGCAGAAGAGGACCAGTTTGGCACTGGCGAGATTGAGGAGGTAGGGGTTACTCCGCTTCAGAGCCTGTTCCGTGTACCAACTCCACGCGTCCACTTGCGCATTGAAACGGCGAATACGCTCGGGCATTCCGGCGGTGGGATACCGCGCAGCGGCGGCGATCATTTCTGCGAGGCGCGTATCGCGGGAAAAGAGGATCTTTGCGTCTTGGAAGGCGAAGCGGGCGGGTTCGCTGCCGCGTTCCGCGACATTCCGAATCAAGGACATCGCGATATACTTACCGTCCACGTAGCCGTCGGGGTAGGAACACAATTCGCGACTGAAGAAACAGGTCTCCGCCCGAGCCAGGCGTCGCGCGTACTCGGCGTCTGAAACGACGATCATCACATCGACGTCGGAATCCGGCGCGTTGAACCCATGGGCCAGCGAGCCTCCAAGAATCAGACCTTGGACGTCCGGTTGCCGGGAAAAGTAGTCCGCCGTCCGCTGCACTGCCTCAGAGTGATGAGCTGCCAAGTTATCCGCGTGGTCCATTCTTCAGCACCTTCGTGGTCACGCGGGGAGTTGCGACATTCCGGAGATCCTAACGATGGAACGCCGGGGCCGTCCGGCTGGTGGTAGGGATTTGGGCGCCGGACTTGGTCGGGTACGGCTCTTCGGAGGGATACCGGGCGGGCGTGGTCGGGTTCGCCAGGTGGCGTTTTTGCCCGAAGGTCGATGTTGGTACTGGCCTCGAAGGCGCGCGTTCGGGAAGAAAGTAGTGCGATGCCCTTCAGCTTTGCCATCGCGCCGCTGCTCGACGCGCCGATCCTGCCGGAACGCTATTACTGTATTCGCCATTTCGTGTACCTCCTCTTCAGCCCGTTCGCTGCGCTGAAGCTCGCCTCGCTCCTGGGCGGATTTGTGTTTGTCGGCCTGATACTCATCCCGCTGATCGTCTGCTATCGTCGCCGGTGGTTCTTGAAGCTGTAGTGCAGCCGCGACGCTGCGATAGGTTACGATAATAAACCCATGACTTCCGGACCAAGTTCGGCGTGCATCGCAATCACCGGCGCCGCTGGAAATCTCGGCAGTCTCTTGGCGCGACACTTGTTGTCGGCAACGGATGCCTTCTCCCTGGAATCGAAGGCATCTACCACCTTGGCGACGACGGAAAACAGACCCTACAGGATTTCTTGGATACGTGCGCGGGTACCTGGGGCACGGCAAAACCCTGGAGGCTTCCACTCGCACTGATCTATTTGGCGGCGTCATTATGCGAGCTGCAGTCGTTTGTATTTGGCACGCGCTCTCCGCTTACGCGCGACTTCATCGATATCGGCCGGTGCTCTTACTACGGCGACACCACGCGAATGCGCATGGAGCTGCTGCGCTTGCTGAAGTACCCTTCGTTGCAAAACGGATCCATGACACTCACCCCGCCGATAGCGGAGTCATTTCCGGGTGCAAGAAGAGCCCAAAGCTCATCTTAAGGCGCGAGCCGTGACCGCGTGTGGAGGAAAGACAGGCGTCGTTCGCGAGTAGCGGGTTTGTGGCGGTGAGTGGTCATCCTGGGTGACGAGCATGAAAACGTTGTCCTGGCTGTTCTGGATTTCGGTGGTGGCTTATCCGGTTCTCGGTTCGGAGTCTCGTGACCGGGAGAATCCGTTCGCGAACACGATTACTACGCTGTGTACCATAGTTGGCTCGAATGTGGGGACGCAGGTGATCTATCTGGCGGGCGACGGGACGTTCGTTGGTCTATCGACCACTTTCTATGGCTACACTTCGCAGGCGCCGAACGGGCACCATGGACTCGTGAGGTACCAGCCGGGGTCGGGCACCTACACGGTCCAGCGGGACGCCGTCGATCCGGACCACGGATTTCTGTATCTTGATTTTGGTGACGACGTGTCGAGGGAAGAGTATTGGTTTCGGGATGCGCGCGGGGGCGCGCTCGAACCGCGAGGCTCGGGGAGCTCGTTTTCTGTCCAGCCGCGCACGGTGTTGTCCGGCGCAGCCAACGTGTCGAACCGCACTTGGGTTGAGCCCGGACGCGCGTCCATCACGGGCTTTATCGTTCCCGAGGGAACTCGGCAGTTCGTGCTTGTTCGAGCGGTGGGTCCCGGGCTCAGAGAGTACGGGGTAGACGAGGCGCTTGCCACGCCCAGCCTGGAATTGCATTCGGCTTCCGAAGTGGTCGCGCCGCTCCTCGGTTTTGGTCCGAAAGATCACGGACCGGGTGTCACCGCGGTGACCCGGCTTGCCGGAGCGTTCCCGCTTGCGGATGGGTCGAACGATCGCTCCGCGCTGTTCATGCTGGAACCGGGCGCACACACGGTGATCACGCGGGGAGAGGCCGCAAAGGGTGAGGTGCTCACGGAGGTGTACCTGCTCCCCTTCAGCGGGTGACTGTCTGAGCTCACCGCCAACCCAATCCGGGCGCGACGTGGGTGAGGAGGGAGGTGAGGATGTGGACGTTGTATTCAACGCCGAGCTGGTTGGGGATGGTCAGCAGCAGCGTGTCGGCTTCGGCGATGGCTTCGTCTTTCTTGAGCTGCCCGATGAGCGCGTCGGGTTCGGCGGCGTAGCTCCGGCCGAAGATTGCCCGCGTCGTTGCATCGAGATATCCGATCTGGTCCGACTGCTCGCCGTCGCTTCCGAAGTACGCGCGGTCGAGGTCGTTCATCACCGGAAAAATACGTCGGCTCACGGAAACACGGGCGGGGCGGTTGTGACCTGCCTCGGCCCAGGCGACTCGAAACGCACGGATCTGTTTCGCTTGCTGGATGTGGAGCGGCTCGCCGGTTTCGTCGAACTTCAGCGTGGAGCTCTGAAGGTTCATCCCGAGTTTGGCCGCCCAGACAGCGGTCGCATTCGTTGCCGAACCCCACCAGATCCGCTCACGCAAACTCTCGGAAAACGGCTCGAGCCGCAAAAGCCCCGGAGGGTTGGGAAACATCGGGCGGGGGTTGGGCTTTGCGAAGCCTTTCCCGCTGAGAAGATCGAGAAAGGTTTCGGCGTGTCGCCGTCCCAGCGCGGCGTCGTCCTCATCATCTTTCGGTTGATATCCGAAGTGCCGCCACCCATCGATCACTTGCTCGGGAGAACCGCGGCTGATGCCCAGCTGCAACCTCGAGCCGGCGATCAAGTCGGCCGCGCCAGCGTCCTCCGCCATGTAGTGCGGGTTCTCATACCGCATGTCGATCACGGCGGTGCCGATTTCGATCTTCTTTGTCCTGGCGCCGACGGCGGCCAGAAGTGGAAACGGCGAGGCGAGCTGCCGGGCGAAGTGGTGAACGCGGAAGTAGGCGCCGTCGAGTCCCAGCCGTTCGGCCTCGACCGCGAGGTCGATCGACTGCTGCAGCACGTCCGAAGCGGAGCGCGCCTGCGAGTGCGAGGATGCCGACCAATGGCCAAACGAGAGGAACCCGATCTTCTTCATGGGCCGCACGTGTACACACGATCGGCCGAATCGCAAAACGCTGTGACAACCTGGAGGGGCGCGGCGGTCCGCGCGAATCGCGTTTCAGAGAAAGCTGTCCACGATCCGACCGAAGCGGCGGCCGGCGAGGGCGCTTGTGACGATGGCGAGCGCCACCGCGGCGACGTGGGGGACATTCGAGAGCCAGGCTGAGCGCTCGATGGGGGCGTGAAAAACGATCACGACGCGCAGCACGGAGTCGACGGCCAGCGCCACGCCGATTCCGAGCGTCACCCAGCGGTGAGTGGCGCGGAACTCCCGGGATTCAGCCCAAGCGCGTTCATAGGCGGCGATCCGGGCCGGGCCTCCGGCGGCGGCCATCACGCGGGAGCCGGGGTAACTCACGGGAATCGAGAAGATCGCGGAATAGGCCAGATAGACTGCGGCGGCTCCGGTGTAGAACGAAGGGCGGGCCAGCATCAGCCGGGGATCTCTCACGAATACGATTACCAGGATCGAGACGGCGATCTCCAGGAGGACCAGGCATCCTGCGGAATCCAGCCCGCGTTGCCGAACGGTGTTGATGCCGGCGCTGATCGCCGCCGCCAACCCCGCAGCCGTCAGCGCCCAGACGGCGGCCGCGCCGAAAGCCGAGACAGCCAGGTACGCAACGAACGGCATGATCACGTCCAGCAAGTATGGTCGGAGCAGGGTCCACGCAGAAGGGGGATTCGGACGGGTCGAGTCGTTCATGGGGCGGTTTCCTTGCGATCGGCGGCGCTCCGGCGGGATTCGATGAAAAGCGGTGTATCCGAAACGTGGACGATGATTCCCTCACCGGACGGCTCGGCGGCAGTTGTTTCGCCGAAGGCGGTTGCGATCGACACAGCCTCTCCGTCACAGTCACACAAGAGGTGGCAGGTTATGGGCGGCGAGTCCTCGCCGGAGAACGCGTCGCGACGTTGCCAGACGACCCATGCCGGATGCGGCTCGCCGCGATCGACGCGAAACAGAAACACGGAGGGGTCGGGCAGGGGGACGCGCCGCACCTCCCGGGCGTCCAGGAGAAGACCCGCCAGGCGCCGAAACACCGACGCCGTGGGCCCCTGTTCCACCCAGCGCTCGGCCTCCCAGCGCAGCATCCCGATTTTCCCATACATCAGCGTCATCAGATCGTCGCGTGGTCCGGGCAAAACAGGCAGTTGCCAGTACAGAGTGCGCTGCACGCCGGCCGCGCGGGCGAGGACATTGCGCATCACGAGCTGACGGGACTGGATACGGAGCAGCTTCGCTTCGAGTTCGGGCGCGCAGCCCTGGAGAAACATCTGTGTCTGCGGTGGAAGCGATTCCGCGCGTTCGTACAGCTCGGCGATCTGGCGCGCCGGGCCTTCGGGCCGGGAGGGCAGCCCTTGTGCGTCGGTTTCGCCGATCTGGTTCGACCACGCATCCACGAGCGGCAGGTAACACCGATTCTCGGCAAACTCGAAGAAGTTGGGACCGCCGTATTCGGTGCAGACGATCGGACGCGGACAACCGGCGTCGCGCATCATCGTATGGACGTGTTCCACGCGGGCACCGATGGTGTATGGATCGCCGTAGAGCCGGAGGTCGAAAAAGTCGAAGGCGCCGGCCGCGTGCTTCAGGACGTAGCTGAAGAATTCCAGTCCCTGTGCCTGACGGGGAAACGGTTCTGTACGCTGATCGGGCAGAGGATCGAGTCTCGGCGGCACGAACATGCCGTCGTGCCCTCCGAGAATCACCTGGGCCGACGGGTCCGCGTCTTTCACCGCGCGATGGAAGACGCGGAGCTGCGCAGCGTACTCTTCCCGGGAGCCGCTCCAGAAAACGGGGTTGTTGGGTTCGGCGTCGTTCTGGAAATACCGGATCCGTCCGCCGGCTCGCTGCACGAGCTGAAAAACGAGGATGTAGTAGTCGTCCAACGATTTCGCCGGAGACGGCGGCAGCATCGCGGAAGACTTTTGGGTCGCCCAGCGAGACGCGGAGAAGAGCGAGACGAGCCCCTGGTCGGGCTCTTCGAGCTGTGCGGCGAATGCGTCGAGCGCTGACCAGTTGTATTGCCCGCGCTCTGGTTCGAGCTGCTGCCAGAACAAGTAGACCTTGGTGAAACGTCCCCCGAGCCGCCGCACTTCGGGGAAAAAGCGCACCGCCGGCAAACCGCAATAGCCGTAGACGAAACACCAGGATAGGCCGAGCGCCGCAGGGATCTCGCCGGGCGGGTGCGCGAGCCGGGATTCCGAATGGAAAGGAGAACGAGCCTGATGCGTCATCGGCGGAAATAACTGCTCGTCCTGCTTCAGGTCTTGCTGCGGGAACGCGATCGCTTGCCGTCGGCATGGGCGGCGGCGGCTTGGCGAAGAACCGTGTCCGTGTTCCACCGCAATGTGCCGGAACGGATGTCGGCGAGCAGCTGTTTTGCCCAGCTCGCCTCCGCGGCCATCATCGCCCGCGCATACTCCGACTCCACCAGATGAATACGGCCGACGCGCGCCCGAGCTTCTTCGATCGTGGCGTCGAGCGCGCGCCCCAAGATTTCCAATTCTGCGAGCCGGCGTTCCAATTGCGCCGCGGCTTCGGTGGGGGAGAGATGCACGAGAAAACTCACGCTGCCGAGGAAGTCGGAGCGCTCCCGCACGGGTGTGGCGATCTTCCGCTTTAGCCAGGTCAGGAGCATCTCGCGTCCGGAGTCCGTCAGCGTGTAGGCGGTCCGCTCCGGGCGAAGTCCTTCCCGCGTGGTCGGCCCCTCTGCAATCGCGCCGTCGCGCACCAAGCGTGCGATGGCGTGGTAGAGCGAACCGCGTTTCAGCACCAGAAAGTCGTCTTTATGCCGGGCCTTGAGGAGCCGCAGGATATCGTACGGGTGCATCGGCGCCTCGCGCAGCGTTGCCAACACTGCGATCTCCCAGAGTCCATAGACCGGCGGTGCCTTTAAGCTCATGCGAAATAGCTCATCTGAGCTAAAACCGAAGTCAAGTTGCCGGTAGGAATACTTCGGAGGTGCGAATGGAGGTTCGGCGAAGCTGGCTGGACCACTTTGGTCGCTCGAGGCTGCGCCCTGGCTCGGCCGTCTGCCTTTGCCGTGCTTCGAAAGGGCGAAGCGCTTCGGTAGCAGCCGCCCTGCGAGAGCGGCTGGCCTCATGCGTGGAGGGGCGCCGGTGTTTTCCGGGCAACCCGACCAAGTCCTACCGATCCAAGGAGCCCGTGCGGGTCGTGGGCGAGGTGACCGAGTGGCAGGGGCACGCGCCGGAGGTGCTTTTTGATGGTTTTGAAGTCGGAGAGACCGGAGTCGTGCCTATTCCGAATTCACCCCGGGCAGTGATTTGGAGCTGCTATGCCCTGCGCTTCTTGGCGCCCATGCGTATCCGCGCGGTGTCCAGTCGACTTCGTCACCGCGGAGAGCAAGCGCTCCGCGGCGTGCGCCGCCGATTGATACGGTAACCCGCGCGGCACCCTCCTTCTCGGGCACCTACTCAGCATCAAGGGATTTCGTACACCTCAATCAAGGTGACTCCTGTTGCATCACCCTTGCCCGTAACTTGAGCGGTGTAGGCGCCGGGTTTCAGCGTCAGCACAAGCGCGGCGTCCTTGCTATTCGTGGGCCATGCAAATGCATGCGTATACTCAGCCGCATCGCCGACCTCGCTCGGTGACCAGTCATCGTTCGTAGCGATCTGCGTCTGGCCCGAATAAACTGTCAGCACGGGGTCGGCTAGCGTTCCCGGCACCCGGTATGGAGCAACTGCGATCCCAGGACCGCTGGCTCGGATCAGCACATTTTTGGGAAAGTCCCCGGATACGACGAAGCCCGCGATTTGCACGTTCGCGCCCGTTCTGGTTTCGGAGCGAGTGGAAATGTTCGTGAGCCGGCTCTTGCCAGACGAGCCGATTTCAAAAACCTCCACGAGCGCCACACCAACACCCTCGTTCTTTCCGCTTACCTGCGCAGTGTAGGCTCCTGGATCGAGCGTTAAGACGAAGGCGGCGTCCTTGCCGCCGCGAACAAGCGCAAATGCTCCTGTCTTTGCGTTGGCAGCCTCAACAGCCGTCGCGTTGGTTGCGTCCGTTGACCAATCGTCGTTGGTTGCGATTATTGTTTGCCCGGAAAAGACCGTGAGGACGGGATCGGCCAAGGTGCCTGGGACGTTAAATGGGGCGTTCGCCAATGCCGGACCCGTTGCCCGAATGAGCACGGTCTTCTTTTCAGTACCGTTGATTATGAACCCGGCGATCTGAATGCTTCCGCCTGTACCGACGTAGGAGCGCGTAGAAATATTGGAGAGCCGTGACGAATACGCGTCGGGATTTATGGTCAAAGTAGCCGTTTCGCTAGTTTCCGTCGCTGTGCTGTTCGAGACTACGCAGGAATAGATGCCGGCATCATCGAAGGTGACATTCGAGATTAGGAGACTTGCAGAAGTCGCGCCGGAGATCGCCATGCCATTTTTCAGCCACTGGTAAGTCGCCGGCCCTTGGGCTGACACGGTGAAAAGAACGCTGCCCCCCAGAGATGTCATTTGCGAGATGGGCTGCACCAGCACAACTCCGCCCGAGGTGTAGGACCCGATCCGGACAGCGTTTGCACTCGAATCGATGATATAAAGCCAACCTTGGGTTCCCACTAAAACTCCTGCTGGTCCGAAAAATCCTGCTGCTCGACCTGTTCCGTCGCCGCTCCCCAGCTGATTGGGAGCGCCTGCAACAGTACTCACCTCGCCATCTGCGGTGATCTTCCGAATCGTTCCATTCAAGTCAGTAATGAATAGCGTCCCCGCTGAATCCACGGCAATAGCAGTTGGCACTGCGAATCGTGCTTCTCCTGCAGGGCCGTCGGTCGAACCGGAATAGCCTGCCTTTCCAGCATAGGTGGACACCGTTCCGTCAACCGCGATTTTCCTGATGATACAGTTACCGGTATCCGCCACATAGACAGTACCGTCGGCTGCGACCGCAACGCCCTGTGGTGCATTGAACCGTGCTGTGGAACCGATTCCGTTTGCGGACCCAAGGTTCCCAGCCGAACCGGCAAGCGTCGTCACCTCGCCCGAAATGCTAACCTTCCGGATGTTGTGATAGGAAGCATCGGCTACATAGAGGTTTCCCGAAGCGTCGCATGCGACGCCGCAGAGAAGGCCGAATCCCGCGGCAGCACCAACCCCATCAACACTGCCGACAACCGCGGTGCTGCCGGCGACGGTCGAAACGGTTCCGTCCGCAGAGATCTTTCGGATTGTCCTGTTGTGAGAGTCGGCAACATACACATTCTTCGAGGCATCCATTGCTAGCCCCTGGGGATATGAAAAGCGGGCTTCGCCAGAAGCGCCGTCGTTCGATCCTGCCGAACCGAGTTTGCCAGCCCACGTTGTCACGTCGCCCGTTGGCGATACCTTGCGAATCACATGGTTTCCGGAATCCGCGACGTAGACTGTCCCGTCTGGATCTACAGTGATCCCTAGCGGGCTGTTGAATCTGGCGCCGTCAAAGGTTCCTTTCGTTTCCCCCGCCAACGTCCAGAACGTATACGGCGTACTATAGTTTGTCGCGGCGATCGCGGATTCTACGAGTACGCCTATGAACCCTAGAAGGGGCAGGAGCCGAAAGTGCGGACCCCGCAGATTGGGCAATGCAGAGGATAACGCGGATATGGATTTCATCGCTGGATTTGGCAGAGCGCGGGCGGTACTCAGTCGCCCACTACGATCGCCCCGCCGGAGTTATCCGCGACGATGGAATCTATTCGGCGCCGGTCCGATCCGGAAATCTCAAAAATCCGGTAAACATCCAGTCGATGCAGTACTTGTCCAGGGAGGGGACGCCACGGATCAACCGAATTGTCTATAGGCACACCGCGGTTGACCGGCGGGAATGGTGTAAACGCGCCTTCGACAGTAACCAGGTGTATTCTGCAGAAGAAGCCTGCCGAACCGGTGGCACGCCGACTCACGGAGTGAATCGAGAGAATCCCAGCGCGTGAGATGGTTCTGAATACGTCCGGCTGCGAGGGATAGCAGGGGAGATTCGCCACGCTGTGGCGGGGCGCGCCTTGATGAGGTGACCACGGTGTGCCTATTCTCGGCTTCCGGCCGCATGGCCGGAAGCCGGATTCGTTGACTAGAAACCGATGCTGGTCGTGAAGCGCCAGGTGAGGCCGGGGGCGTAGATGTAGCCGTACTGCTTCCGGTCGTTGAGCAGGTTGTCGATGTTCAACGCGAAACGCGTCGAATACCGGCTCTTGAACAGCTTCGTCTCGTAGTCGAGGACCATGTTCACGGTGGTCCTCGCCTTGGTATAGAGCTGGTCGGCTTTCACGGTCAGGGTGTCCGGATCGAGTTCACCGGACACGGTGCCGTCGACCGAGACGGAGGCGTCGTAGAGGCGCTTGCTTTCCCACTGGCCGCCCACACCGATGCCGAAACCCCGGAGGGGGGAATCGCCTCGGAAGTTGTATTTGGACCAGAACGTCACGGTGTCCTTCGGCGAGTCGTCGAGCGCGAGGCCGTAATCGAACGGTGGCACCTTGAAGGTCGTCGTGTCGTTGGGGTCTCCATACGCCTGTTCGCGGCTGTAATAATACGTGCCCCAGGTGCCGCCGGGCGCGGCCCAGAGTCCGTACTTGGCGTTGCCGGTCGGATCGTTGACGGGGGCGTACCGCAGATTCGCGGTGGTGTTTTTGTTCACGAGGTGCGCCCAGCCGGCGACCACCTGCAGGTTATCCGTCACCTGCATATTGAGCTGCACTTCGAAACCCTTGCTTTCGTCGGTGAACGGCACGCGGGCGGAGTTCATTCCGAGGATCGAGTTCATCGTGCCCGTGTGGCTGCCGTCGTCCTTGGCGTTTGGATCGCTCCAGTACCCGGGGTAGAAGGGCAACGTGTCGCCCGCGCCCGCCCACAACCACGGAATCGGGCCGCCCCAGCCGAAAACCTGCGCGTTCGGGTTGTTCACGCCATCTCGGGCGGTGCTGGCGTTCATCTGCCAGAACATGTCGTACAACTCCTGCGCGGCGGTTTCGTTCTTGGTCTTGTCGGATACCATCAGACCGTAAGTCGACACCCAGGCCGCGTCCCAGACGTTCGTGGCGTTGGTGTTCAACGCCACTCCGGTGGGCGTGCCGGGCGCGTTGGTCGGCATCGCGGGCAGGTTCCCCGCACCGACGGTTTCCGTCCAAAGTTGGGCCAGCGTTTTGCCGAGCGGCTTTCCGCTGGCGTCGACCGCCTGTGAACTCGGCGTGGCGTAAATGTCGGCCGCGCCGAGCGGCAGCGCATAGCCGCCCCATTTGCGAGTCGGGTCCTTCGGGACCTTCGAGAGGATGTTCGCCATCGACGGATAGATCGTCGCCCACGGCGTGTTGCTCACGAGGTCGGAGTGCGAGGCGTACCAGGCGAAGTAGGGGTTCAGCCCGCCCCAGCTGTAGAAGCCGACCGTGGTGGGTTTGTTGGGATCGTAGTTGGCGAGGTGGCCCGACAGCGCCGCCGGCACGCCGGGAGCCGGCGCCCACCAGATCGAGCGCGCGACGTTCTCGCGCTTGATTTTGAAGTAGCTCACGGACCCCGAAATCCTGCCGTTCAGGGCATCGAACTTGATGCCGATCTCGCGATTCTTTGCCGTGACCGGACCGAAGAACTGACCGGAGCCGTCGAGCGTGCCGACCGCATTGGGCAGCAGGCCGGTGGAGTAGACGCCGAAGAGCGAGAGAGACCGCGTGATCTCGAAAGAGGCGCCGTACTGCGGGCTATATTTCGTCGGGGCGTCTTCCTGGACGCCGTAGGGATTTTCTGGATTCGCCCGGTCCGTCAGCTCGAGAGGTGCATTGGCGAGCCAGAGCCGGCGCGCGGCGCCGCGGTAGTCGACGCGGTCCCGGCGGACGCCTGCGATCAGGGTGAGGCGGTCGTGGAAAAACTGACCCTGATAGATGGCAAAGTAGCCGAGGTTCCAGGTCTTATCGAGATTCCAGGTGACCGGTCCCTGGCGCACCGAGGGTGTGACGCCGTCGCCCTGGAAGGAGAACTGGAGCTTTTTCGCGGCGGTGGGGCTGGCGTAGTTCCAGACCACCGGGTCGGAGTTCTTCGGGGCGGCCCCGTCCGACTGATCCGGCGACTGGCCGAAGTTGGTGCGCTCCTGGTGGTCGAAGTCGTACTGCAGACCCACGAGGAAATTGTGGCGGCCGAAAAAGCCGTTGAACTTGTAGTTCAGGTCGACGCGCCCCTGCCAGCGATCCTCGTCGAGGTGGTACTGCGACCACTGGTAGTTGAGCACGGTGTATTTCGCCGGAGTGGAAGGGGTCTGACTGGTGAGCCGGGATGTGGGCGTGATGGTCGCGCCAAAGATGTCGCCGAGCCAGAAATTCGACGGCCGATTGGCAAAGACGTTGGTCCAGTTCGAACCGCCGAGCGCCACGGCGGCGGCGAGATCGTTGAGGTATTTCGTCTGCTCGGCGTTGGCTGGCGCCCGGTAGTATCTGGGCAGAGTCGCCGTGAGGGCGTTGGCGACGTTCCCGTTCGCATCGAACGGATCGAGACTGCTCAGCGTGCCGTACCAGATGTTCCGGGAGTCCTCCTTGTTTCTCGTGTAGCCGCCGGTGGCTTTGAGCCAGAGGTTGTCGGCGAGCTTTTGCTGCACGTCGAGGACGACGTTCCCGATGTCGTTTTTCCGGAACGTGTCGCCGCCGGACCACCGGAAGGTCCGCGGATCGGTCCCGGGAGGTGTATAGAAGTCGTACCTACGCGCATTCGTCTGGTAGGGGTTTCCGCTCGTCAGCACCTGGCTTCGCACGGACTGGAAACCGATGCCGTCGTCGCGCGACGTGCCGAATTCCGCGTCGAGCTTGATCAGCGTGTTGGCGAACAGCTTCGCCTGGACGACTCCGCCGATGAACGAGTGCTCGTGCTTGTAGTCGTCGGTGAAATCCCCGTTGCGCTGCAGCGCTCCGGTGAGACGGAAGCCGATGTTGGCGTTGGGGCGCTCGTAGATCGGGCCCGGAGATACGTCGATCTCCGCGCGATAGAGGTCGTGCGCGCCGACGGTCACGCCGGCGTGGTACAGCGGGCGCTCCGTCGGAACCTTGGGCAGATAGTTCACGACGCCGCCGAAATTGCCGATGCCGTAGAGGAGGGCGCTGGGCCCGCGCAGGACCTCGACGCGCTCGATGTTGATCGCGTCCGTGGCGGACTGCCGCAGGAGTCCGTCGCGCAGAGTCCGGTCGGTGACGAAGCCGCGTATCTTCACCGTGGAATTGCTCGAACTGCGCGTGGCGCCTTCCGGGTTGTTCGCCTGCGAACTGTCGGGTGTATCCATGGAAGTGAGCGAAGCCGACAGGGGGCTGTCGTACTGCGACTGGAGCACCACGCCCGGCGAGTAGCGCAACGCCTCGCGGAGGTTCAGCGCACCGGTGTCGCGGATAAAGTCGCCGGTGATGACTTCCAGCGAGAGCGGCAGGTCCTTGATCTTCGTGTCGAGGCGGGTGCCGGAGACGGAGTTGGTGGCCCGGTAGCCTTTGTCCTGGGTCGTGCTGACGGTGAAAGGCGAGAGCACGACCGTTTCTTCGTCCGGCGTGTTGGCGCGGTCGGTGGCTTGTCCGTAGCTGGCGAGGGGAGCGAAAAGCGCAGCCATTGCGCGCAGGAGCCCGGAGGGCTTCGAGGAGGTCATCGCGTCACGAGGGTTTTGGGGTTGATCACTTGGTTTTCGTGCAACCTCCTCGCGGGGCGCCGGTGAGGGACGGCGTGTCACGGTGAACCCTCCAGTGGCTTCGTCCCAGTGGGCGATCAGAGGCGTGTCGAGGAGCATGCGTTCGACCGCCTCGCGCGGCGTGTAGTCGCCGGCGAGCGCGTTCGTCTGCGCGCCTCTCACTTTGTCCATCATGAACACGACCGGGCGGCCCGAGATGTCGGCAAATTGCCGGAGTCTCACGGCCGCATCCCCGCGGGGAAGGTCGTAGACCTGCTTCGCCTCCGAGTCGCCTGCGGCCGGCATCTCCTTCGCGATCGCGCAGAAGACTGCGGCGGATACGGCGGGAAGTATGGCAGAGCGGGCGCACAGGAGGACGAGCAGTGTCACCCGTGTAACGCAGCGGCGGACAAAACGGTCTATGCCCATCGCGGAAAATCGGCGCGGGCCGGACGCGACGTGCGGCTCAACGCGCACGTCGCAGGGCAATCCGACCCGCCTGGGTGCGGTCGGCGACGACGTCGCCATCCTGCTCCAGCAGGCGCACGAACGCTTCGACCTGATCGAGGGCGATCATCCCTCCGATTTTCCGTTCGCCCAAGTCCGCGTCCTCAAGCAGGAGTTGCGTCACGTTGCGCCGGTTGAAACGCGCGATCACGTCGCGTAGAGGCACGTCGGTGAAACTCGTCATCGGATTCTGCCACGTGAGCAGCGCCGAGATGGAGCCCGCGTCGATCTGCTCGATCTTCGGCGCGGCGGCGACGGCGTTCAGGACAATCTGGGCCACCTCCCCCGAACGCAGGAGCGGCGGAGTCTCCCTGGCGCTCGGCGCGGCGTTCGACAGCGCACGACTCAGCTGCACCTTGCCTTCGACCACCACGACCTTGACCGCCTCCTTGGCGAGACGCACGTCGAAGGCCGTGCCGACGGCGCGAACCGAAACGTCTCCCGCCGTCACGATGAACGGCCGGTTCGGGTTGTGCGAAACCTGGAAGTGCGCCTCGCCCTTCTGCAGCGTGATGCGGCGCTCGCTGGCGGTGAACTTCACCTTCACCTCGCTGCCGGTGTTGAGGTCCAACACGGACCCGTCAGAAAGCGCCAGCGTCCGCTGCGCAGTCGCATCCGCCGTGTAGTGCTCTTCTGGATGTCCGGAGGATCGCAGGCTCCACCACGAAACGAAAGCCAGGGCCAACACCGCCGCCGCGGCCAAGCCGATGACGGGGAAACGGAGGAGGGGACGGTTCGCGGCCGAATCCGTCTTTCCGGCGGCGCCCCCGAGGCGTTCTTCGAGCGGCGCGCGCACCGTGGGGAGGTCGTTCAACAATTCGAGAGTGCGCTCGATGCGTGTCACGGCCTCGGCGTGGCGTGGATCGCTCGCGCACCAGGCGGCGAACTCGCGTTTTCTTTCCGGCGTGAAACCGGCTTCGCGCTCGAAGAGCCATTCGGCGGCCGCGCCGTCGAGTTCGTTCTCGTCCGGGATTGCCTCATTCGCGCTCATGACTGGGAACTCCCTTCCGAAACCGCCGGCCGCGTTGCGACCTGCAGCAGGCCCTGCGTGCGGAAGAACGCCGCGCAATCCTTCGTGCCCTTGATGATGTGGAGCTTGACGGTGTTGGGGGATATCCCGAGCCGCTCGGCGATTTCCTTGTACGACAGCCCTTCGAGATGCCTGAGCACGATGACTTCGCGGCAGCGGTCGGGCAGGGCGGCGATGGCCTCGATCAACACGGCCTCGCGTTGCTTCCGGTCAAGCGCCTCGGCCACTCCGGGGCTTTCTTCCAGAACGGGCTCCTCGGTGACTTCGGAAATGCGTTCGTGCGCGACCGTCTGCTGCCGGCGCAGCATGTCGATCGCGACGTTGCGGGCGATGGTGAAGAGGAAGGCCTTGGCGCTCGAGAGCGGCCGACCCGAACCGGTTCTGAGGAGGCGCGCGTAGGCCTCCTGCACGATGTCGTCGTGGTCGGGGAGGGACGGGAAGCGTTTTTGCAGGTAGCCTCTCAACAGAGGTTCATGCGGCCGCACCTGCTCCACCAACCACTGGGAGTATTCTGGCGATGAAGGCATTTGGGGGTAATGCTTTTGCCGGGACGGGGTACCGCGTGACTGTGCCCCGGAAGATCCGGAGCGCAACTGGCGAACTCAGCGAGTTCGCGGTTTTTTTCCGCCTCCGGACTAGTCCATAACCGCGGCCAGCGCGTTTCATACTGATGCCGTTCTCCGCATGCCGGATCGGCGACACGCACCTGCAGCGCGTCGCCGCGATTTTCGAGAAATTCCGAGGGCTCGTTCGTTTCTAGATGAGGCGACCCGGATTTCGCGGGCACCTCGCGTATTGGAAAAACGCATTCAAGATGCCACGGAGTTCGAGAGAAGCAGGCGTGTCGGTCGCGGAGTACCTGGCGGATCGGGAGGGTCTCACCGGCGCCGCACGGGCCGCCTATTTGCGGCTGCTGCACGAGGTGTTCGGGTTCCGCTCCGTCCAGCGGGGACGCATCGGAGTCTTCCTGGGGATTTTCATGGCCGTGGTGGCCGGCGTGGGTATCGGCGTCGAACTCGCGACGGGTGCGGGCTCTCGCGCCTGCTGGCACTGGCTCGCGATGGGCGCAGCGGGCTCGGCGCTGGCGATCGAGACGGCGCGTGCGCGCAGGGACGAACGCAGCGCGGAGCGGGAATTCGAGTGGCGCGCGTACTGTCTGGTGGTTCGCCCGCTGATCCTTCGGGACCGGCCTGGACTGTTGGACCGAAATCATGCGGCGGATCGAGGTCCGGACGACACCGGTGCCGGCGAACACCGGCTGTCGGTCGAGGCCGTCCTGCGAAACCGGGGCGTCGATCTCTGGGCGCCTGCGGGCATCGGCTGGGCTTGTGGTTCCCTGGCTGGGCTGATCTGGAGGTTCGCCGCAGGCCCGCAGCCTTGGTTTCTCGCGTTGCCTGTCGGAGCTGCAGTCGCAGGAACCGCGGCCTGGAGCGTTTTCAGGTCGTCGGTCTTTCGGCGCCTCCACCGGCTGGCGCGGGACGACGGGTAGGGAAAACGCAAGAGCGCGGGTCGGAGACGCGAACGGTCCGGAGCCGGGAAGGACGCCGGCACGCAATTGTCACAATATTCCGCTTGCGGCATATGCCGCGCCAGGAATGTAGTGGGCGCATGGACTTGGTGGCGATCTACGAATGCCTGTGCGATCGGACGCGGCTGCGCATCCTGCACCTGCTGCTGGGCGGGCCCCTGTGCGTCTGCCATTTCCAGGAGATTCTGGGAGAACCTCAGGTGAAGATTTCGAAGCACCTCGGGTACCTGAAGCGAAACGGCCTGGTGGCGGCGGAGCGCTGCGGACAGTGGATGATCTACCGGTTGCCGGAAACGCGGCCGGCACCGCTGGAGGCCAACCTCGCCTGTCTGCAGGACTGCGTGCGCGAAGAGACGGTCTTTCGGAGCGATGCGGCGCGGCTTCGGAAGATCCGGGCGAAGTTCGGCCCGGACGTTCCGGTTTGCGTGCGGGAGCTGGGAGGAGTCTGCGACGGCGCGGCTCAAACCCGCGGAACTCGGCGCAGGAAAGCGACGGCGGCGGGTCGAGGCCGCCCCGGCCGGTCCTTCGCCTCGGAGAACCTTCGCTGACGAAGCCAAACGATCATGAGTGAGCAAACGATGGAGTCCGCATCTGTTCCCGCCGCGCCGGCAAAGCCGAAGCGGCTGAATTTCTTCGAGCGCTATCTGTCGCTCTGGGTGCTGAGCTGTATGGTGGTGGGAGTCGCCGCGGGGAAACTTCTGCCCGAGGCCGTCAACGCTCTCAGCCGGGTCGAATTCGGAAGCGGTTCCCAGGTCAACGTGCCGATCGCGATCCTGATCTGGCTGATGATCTACCCGATGATGCTGAAGATCGATTTCGGCTCGCTGGTGGGCGTGACGAAGAGGCCGAAGGGGCTGCTCGTGACGCTCTTCGTCAACTGGCTGGTGAAGCCGTTCAGCATGGCGTTCTTCGCCTGGCTGTTCTTCCAGCACGTGTTTTCCGCCTGGGTCGATCCGTCGGCGGCGAGCAATTACACGGCCGGACTGATCATCCTCGCGGCGGCGCCCTGCACGGCGATGGTCTTTGTCTGGAGCTATCTCACCGACGGCGATCCGGCGTACACGCTCGTGCAGGTGGCGGTGAACGACTTGATCATGCTCGTGGCCTTTGCGCCGATCGTGATGTTCCTCTGCGGCGTGGCCAACGTCGTGGTGCCGTCGAAGGTCCTGATCACGTCGGTCGTAGTCTTTATCGTGATACCGCTGGCCGCGGGATGGTTCACCCGCACGCTGCTTCTGCGGACGAAAGGGAAGACGTGGTTCGAGAGCCGATTCCTCCCGCGTTTCCACCCGGTGACGGTGCTCGCGCTGCTGGCGACGCTCGTGCTGATTTTTGCCTTCCAGGCGGAGAATCTCACCAGCCGCTGGTTCGCGGTTCTCCTCCTGGCGGTGCCGATCCTGGTCCAGGTCTATTTCAACTCGACGCTGGCCTACCTGCTCATGCGGTTTTTCAAGGTGCCGCACGACGTCGCGTCTCCCGGTTCGCTGATCGGCGCGAGCAACTTCTTCGAGCTGGCGGTCGCGGTGGCGATCACGCTTTTCGGTCCCGGCTCGGGGGCCGCGCTGGCGTGCGTCGTCGGCGTGCTCGTCGAGGTGCCGGTCATGCTTTCCGTCTGCAAAGTCTGCAACGCCTCGCGCTCCTGGTACGACCGTGCCGTCGCCGCCCACTGAATCACATGAACCCCAACGTTCTCATTCTCTGCACCGGAAACTCGTGCCGGAGTCACATGGCGGAAGGCGTCCTGCGCGCCGCCGCGGGCGACCTTGTGGAGGTCCACAGCGCCGGATCCAAGCCGGCGGGTTACGTGCACCCGAAGGCGATCCAGGTGATGAAGGAGATCGGCGTCGACCTCTCCGGCCACGTTTCGAAACACATGAACGACTTCCTCAACCGGAAGATCACCACCGTCATCACGGTGTGCGGCAACGCCGACCAAGCTTGCCCGATGTTTCCGGGGCAGGTGAACCGCCATCACTGGGGTTTCGACGATCCGGCTCACGCCACCGGCACGGACGAGGAGATCCTCCAGGAATTTCGCCGAGTTCGGGACCAGATCCGCCTTGTGTTCCAGGCCTACGCGGCGGGATTGAAAGAGGGCAGATCGCTGTAGCAGGAGGCGCTCGGGGACCCGCGAGAGCGCCGCCGGCGCATCGGATATCCGGCTGCGTTTTCTTTCGTCGAATCGTCGCTTGACGGTGGGTCTGCACCGCATGATGCACAGCTTCTCTGTAGATTTTCGGAAATTGTGATCGCTGAAAGCGGGCGGTCGTATAGGGTGCGTTTGCTCCCTCTAGCTGCCGCCTGCCGTGAAGAAGTCTGAAGAGAATCGCAGAGGCGAACTGCGCCCGGATATCCACCCCGGCGCTACAAAACCGGTTGTCGCCCGGCGGGCCAGGGCTCTGCAGTGGCTGACCGGAGCACCTCCCGGAGGCGAAGCCGACTCGGGGTCCTTCGATCGGCTGATGCTCGTGATCGGCTCCGTCGCGGGCGCCGCCCTGCTCGGCGCGGGCTACTTGTATCTGAATTTCCACTTCAGACAGGCCGAGAACCAGGTCCAGAGCGAGCTGGCGGCGGTGGCGGAACTGAAAGCCGGGCAGATCGGAGCGTGGCGTGCCGGGCGGCTCGAGGATGTCCGCTCGGTGGTGCGGCTTCTCCAACTGGAGCGCGAGTATCCCATCCAGGACGGCTCAGCCTCGGAACAGCGCGTCGCCGCGTATCTCGACGAAATGCGGCGCTCACGCGGCTACGAGAGCGTGGCGTGGGTGACGGACGGCGGCCGCGTCCTGCGCTCCTCGCCGGCGGAACTGCCGGACCGCGTCCTGTTTCCGCCCGGGTTTGCCGCGGGTTCCGGGCCCGTCGTGCGCGACATCCACAGCGAATTCGCAGGCAGACTGTGGATCGAGTTCTGGGGCTCCGTCAGCGCGTTGGAAGACCCCGCCACGGTGGGTGCCGTGCGGATTCGGGTGAACGCGGAGACGCAGCTTTTCCCGCTCTTCAGCGGCTGGCCTTTGCCGAGCAGGACGGCGGAGATCCTTCTCCTGCATCGCGACGGTTCGCGTCTGGTGTGGGTCGCGGACCAGCGTCTCCAGAGGACTCCCACGGACGCGGAGAACCGCTCCGCGGCGCTTTTGTCGAGAGCCGCGCGCGAACCGCGCTTCAACCTGGTCGGCGGCATCGATCGCCGCGGGAAGCGCGTGCTCGCGCTGGCGCGTCCCGTCGAAGGCAGCCCTTGGGTGCTCGTGGCGAAGATCGACCGGGAGGAGGCGTTCGAGAGCTTGCGGCACGAAGTCTGGCTGGTGGCCGGCGGCATCGCCGTGGTCGGGCTGCTCGTCGCGGCGGGACTCGCTCAATACTGGCGCCGGCAGCGGCTCCAGCTGGAGTTGCGACGTCAGGAAGCGGACCGGCGGCGCCGCGCCGCGATGGAGCGGCTGGGTCTGCTTCTCCAGCACGCCAACGACGTGGTGCTGATCCTCGACGAAGAGATGCGAATCGTCGAAGCCAACCAGCGCGCCGAGGAGGTCTACGGCTGGCCGTCGGCGGAGTTGTTGAAACTGAGCATCCGCGACCTCCGCGCGCTGGAGAACCGCGCCACCGTCGAGACGGATTTCCGTCTCTCGCTTGACCGGAGCACGCTGCGAGAGACGGTGCATCGGCGCCGCGACGGCACGACGTTTCAGGCGGAGATCAGCGCCCGGCCCGTGCAGATTGACGGCCGCAGGCACGTGCTCTCGATCATCCGCGACATCACGGAGCGGAAGCGGCACGAGCAGGAGATCGAGCGCCTCGGACGGATGTACCGCGTGCTCAGCGAAATCAACCACGTCATCGCGCACCGGAAGACGAAGAGCGAAATTTTCTCCGCCGTCTGCACGTCGCTGGTGCGCTCCGGCCACTTCAGCCTTGCCTGGATCGGCTGGCACAACCCGGAGACTCGTGAGATCGAGCCCGTCGCGGTCGTGGGCGAATCGGCCGAGGGCTACACATCGCAGGTCCGCATCTCGTCGGATCCGAACGTGCCGGAAGGAAAGGGCCCGACCGGCACCGCGTTCCGCGAGGACCGCACTTACGTCTGCGACGACCTCTTGGCGAACCAGGCGATCGGGCCCTGGCGCGACCACGCATTGAAGTGCCGGATACGTTCCAGCGCGGCGCTTCCGATCCGATTGCACGGCGTTCCGCAGGGGATGCTGTCCGTCTACCACGGCGAACCGGGTTATTTTCG
Organism: Opitutaceae bacterium EW11; assembly: GCA_003054665.1. Taxonomy (GTDB): domain Bacteria; phylum Verrucomicrobiota; class Verrucomicrobiia; order Opitutales; family Opitutaceae; genus EW11. The sequence goes on from QAYY01000011.1 coordinate 428,067, forward strand.
CGACCGCGAGCTGGCTCTTCTCGAGGAGGCGGCGGGAGACGTGTCGTTCGCCATCGATGTGCTCGCCAGCGAGGCCCAGCGCCGCGAGGCGGAGGCCGCGCGGCTGGCGAGCGAGGCACGGTTGACCCATCTGCTCACCGCCACGCCCGCGGTGATCTACTCCCTGGCGCCCGACGTTTGGGAGAACACCTTCCTGAGCGCCAACGTCGTGGAGGTCCTGGGCTACGAGCCCAGTGCCTTCCTCGGAAGTCCGAATTTCTGGTTCGAGCACACTCACCCCGACGACCTGCCGGCCGCGACTGAGGCGATGAGGAACATCGGCGTCACGGGCAGCGCGGTCCGGGAGTATCGGTTTCGACACCGCGACGGCGTGTATCGGTGGGTCCACGACGAGTGCCGGCTGGTACGCGACGAGACCGGAAAGCCCCGGGAGGTCGTCGGCTACGCCCTGGATATCACGAAGCGCAAGGAGGCGGAGCAGACCCTCAGGGCGAGCGAGGAGAGGCATCGCGCGCTTTTCGAGAGCATGAATCTGGGCGTCGTCTATCACAACGCCTCGGGACGCACGATCAGCGCCAATCCGGCCGCCTCCCAAATCCTGGGATTCTCTCTGGAAGACCTGACCGCGCACACCTGCGTGGAGCTGGGCTGGTTCCCGTTTCGCGAGGACGGGACGGCTTTCGACGTGGAGGAACAGCCGGCGTACGTCGCGCTGCGCACCGGCAGGGCGGTGAACGGCGTGGTGATGGGCTTCGTGCACGGCTCCGACCGGCGCATCCGCTGGATCCTGCTCGACGCGGTGCCGGAGTTTCGCGCAGGGGAGTCGAAACCGCATCGGGCGTTTTCGATCTTCGCGGATATCACGGAGCGACTTCATGACGAGCTCGAGCGGCGCAAACTGTCGCTCACGATCGAGCAGAGCCCGGTCTCTATCCTCGTCACGGATTTGGACGGCGCGATCGAGTACGTGAATCCGCGCTTCACGAAAGTCACGGGCTACACCCTGGACGAGGTGAGGGGGAAAAAGCCCGGGATCTTCAAATCGGGAGTGATGAAGCCCGAGGTTTACCGCGACCTCTGGAAAACGATCACCGAAGGCAGCGTTTGGCGCGGGGAAATCGTGAACCGCAAGAAGTCGGGCGAGCTGTACACCGAGATGGTCATCATCACGCCGGTGACGGACGCGCGCGGCCGCCGCACGCACTACGTCGCGGCGAGGGAGGACATCACCGAGCGGAAACGGGCGGAGGAGAATTTGCGGAAACTCACGCGGGCGATCGAACAGGCGCCGGTGTCGATGCTGATCACCGATCTGGAGGGCAACATCGAGTACGCGAACCCCTATTTCACGGAGATCTCCGGATATACCCTGCCGGAGGTGCTCGGCCGGAATCCTCGCATCTTCCAGTCCGGGCAGACTCCGTGCGAGACCTATGTGGAAATGTGGCGGACCCTCACCGCCGGTCAGGTGTGGCGCGGGGAGCTCTGCAACCGCAAAAAGAACGGCGACAGACACGACGAGTTCATCGTCATCGCGCCGGTGGTCGACGACACGGGCAAGGCGACCCACTACGTCGCGGTGAAGGAGGACATCACCGAGCGCAAGCGCGCCGCGGCGGCGCTGCGCCAGAGTCGCGAGCAGCTGGCCACCGCCGAGGCGCTGGCGCACGTCGGCCACTGGTCCTTCGATCTGGTGAGCGGCAAGAACGACTGGTCGGACGAGACGTATCGGATCTATGAATTCCCACTGGGGAGCCCCATCGTGTTCGACCGTTTTCTGGAGAGGGTGCATCCCGACGATCGCGAGCGCGTGGCGACGCTCGAAGGCGCATGCACTCCGAAAAGCCCGTGGTTTTCGATCTCGCACCGGCTGCTCCTCCCGGACGGGCGGGTCAAATACGTCGAGGCGACCGGCGCGCTGAGCTTCGGGACGGACGGCAAACCGGTGCGCTCGGTGGGGATGCTGCAGGACATCACCGAGCGGAAACAGGTGGAACTCCAGCTTCACGAATTCGTGAAGGTGCTGCGTGCGCTGCATGCCGTCTCGCTCGCGGTGGAGAACCGCGGGCTGGACTCCGCGAACCTGCTCCTACGGATCGTCGGGCAGCTCCCGTGCGCGCTGCGCGTGCCGCTCCTTGGCCAGGCGGAAATCGTGTTGCGCGACAAACGCCTCGAGGCCGGCGCCTCCGGGAGGCGGGTGAAAGAGATATCCGCCCCGATCATGGTCAACGGCGCGAACGTCGGCGAAGTCGCGGTCGGTTATGTCGCTCCCCCGGCAGGCCACCCGATTCCGGATTTTGTCGCTCAGGAGAGCGAGTTCGTGGAGAGCGTCGCTCGCACGATCGGGCTCGGCCTCGGCGAGCGTGAGACGTTCGACCAGCTGCGGAGGAGCGAAGAACGGTTCCGCGCGATCTTCGATCAGGCGGAGATGGGCATGTTCGAGACCACGCTCGACGGTGCGATCACCCGCGCCAATCCCTGCTTCGGCCGACTTCTCGGGGACGAACCGTCGAAGTGGGTGGGACGGCACTGGAGCGATATCCTCCTGGAAAAACAGGAAATCGCAGGCGGGGCGCCGTCCTCGGCGGCCAACGAAGTCCGCTGCAGGAACGCCGAGGGACGGAGTTTTTGGGGCGTGCTCACGAGCAAGCGGGAGCTGGCATCGGACGGTTCAGCCATCGGGCACATCTGCCTGCTGCAAGACATCTCCGATCAGGTCGCCGCGCGCGAAACCCTGCTGCGCTTCAACGCGGAACTTGAAGCGAAGGTCGCCCAGCGCACGGCCGAGCTGAATGCCCGAAACCGCGAGGTGCAGGGCCTGCTTCAGGCGAATCCGGACATGATTCTGCGGATGAGAAACGACGGGTTCGTGCTCCACTGCCAGCGCGCGCCGGGACTGGACCATCTGGCATTGCGGGGCTGCGAATCGAACCGCGACGCCCAGCGATGCAAGGATTGCGCGGTGATGCGCGAGAGCCTCGCCATCGGTCGCGTGGCGGTCGAGGAATCCGCCACGCTGAGCTCGGAAGCCGAACTCAGGCTGCGGGACACGGCGTGCACGGTCGAGCTGCGCGCGGCGCCCATCGGCGAATCTGAGTTCGTCGTCTTTGTGCGGGACATCACCGACCGGAAACGGCTCGAGGTGGAAACGGCCGCGATGCTGGAAAAGGAGCGCCAGGTCTCGGAGATGAAGACGCGGTTCATTTCTGTCACGTCGCACGAGTTCCGCACGCCGATGTCGGCGATGCTCGGCTCCGTCGATCTGCTGAGAAACCATTTCGATCAGCTCACGCCCGCGAAACGTTCGGAACTCCTGAGCCGGATCTCCTCCTCGATCGCGCGGATGACGGACATGCTCGACGACGTGCTCACCCTGAGCCGGATGGACGCCAAACGCACGGAGGTCCGCCCCGGCCGCGTCGAGATCCGCGCGCTGATGGAGAGTCTGGTCGAGGAAATACGCGATGGAGACCGCGGTTCGCATCCGCTGGCGCTCGCGACCGACGCGGAGGTGGGCACCGTCATGACCGACGCGAATCTGCTGCGGCACATCGTCTCGAATCTCCTGAGCAACGCGGTCCGCTACTCTCCGGCCGGCGTCCCCGTCTCCATCCGCGTGGCTGCACAGGGAGAACGTATTCAGATCACCGTGACCGATCAGGGAATCGGCATCCCTCCGGAGGACCGGGCGCGGATCTTCGAACCCTTCGAACGCGGATCCAACGTCGGAAACATCAAGGGCACGGGACTCGGGCTGAACATCGTGAAACGGATGACCGAGCTTCTGGGCGGTACGATCGCCATCGAAGACGCGCAGCCGCGCGGCAGCCGGTTCATCGTCGTGCTGCCTCGCGACGCGGCCCCCAAGTCATGAAAGCCGTCACCATCCTTGTCATCGACGACGACGAAGCCGTCCGCCAGACCCTGCTGGATATCCTCGAGTTGAACGGCTACGAAACGCTGTCCGCCAGCAACGGGCAGGCCGGCTTCGAACTGGCGCAGGCCAGAAAACCCTCGCTGATCATCACGGACATTTCGATGCCCGGGCTCGGTGGTCTGGAGCTGCTGACGCGGCTGCGCACCGATCTCGAATTGCGGGACATCCCCGTGATCGTGATCTCGGCGAAGACCGACCGGGCCGCGACGCGGCGGGGAATGGATCTTGGTGCGGCCGACTACATCACGAAGCCGTTCACCGAGGAGGAAATCCTGCATTCGATCGGGACCCGTCTGGCGAACAAGGAGCTGCTCGACGAACTGGACGCATTCGCCCACACCGTCGCGCACGATCTTCGCAATCCGCTCTGCGCGTTGAAAGGTCAGTTGTACCTGGCGGCCACGGAGGAAGGCCCGGATGCGCCGCGGCTGGTCCAGGAGCACCTCTCGGAGGCGAACCAGATCACGGATACGCTCGCTTCCATCCTCGACGAACTCCTGATCCTCGCGGGAGTGCGCCGCCAGATCGTCTGCTTTGAGCAGATCGACACCGCCGGCGTGGTCGCCGAGGCGATTTCGCGGCTGGAGACATTGCTCAAGGACAGCCACGCCACGATCCGACAGCCGGAGACCTGGCCGGTGGCGTTCGGGCATGCGCCCTGGGTCGTCCACATTTGGGTCAACTACATCGGGAACGCCCTGAAATACGCCGGGCCCAACGTGGACATCCTTCTGGGGAGCGGGCCGGGCGAGGACCCGCGGCGCGTGCGGTTCTGGGTGCAGGACCGCGGCCCGGGACTCGACGCGGCCGCCTGTCAACGACTGTTCGTTCCGTTCACCCGGATATCGACGGTGCGGGTGAAGGGGCACGGACTCGGGCTGTCGATCGTGCGGCGCATCGCGGAAAAACTTGGCGGCGCGGTCGGCGTGGAGAGCGAGCTGGGCAAGGGCTCGCGTTTTTGGTTCGAGCTTCCGGCGGCCCAGCCCGGAAGCGACGGACCGCACACGGTGTTCTAGCGGAGCGGGCGACCATGAAGATCCTCATCATCGAAGACGACCAGGCGATCCGAGACGTGTTGATCGATCTGCTCGAACTCAATGGATACGCCGTTCTTTCGGCGACGAGCGGGGAGGAAGGCGTGCGGCTGTCCAGCGCCGTGCCTGACCTGATTCTCTGCGATATCGGCCTGCCGGGAATCGACGGCTTTCAGGTGATCTCGGCGATCCGCGAGCAGCCCGGGTGCCGCGAAATCCCTTTCCTTTTTCTCACCGCGCGCGCGGATCGCGGCGACCTGCGAAAAGCGATGGCGCTGGGCGCCGACGACTACCTCACGAAGCCTTTCACCGAGCACGAGGTGATCGAGGCGATTCAGGCCCGCGTGGCGCGCCACAAGCCGCTCCGGGACCGTATCCAGTCCCTGATTTCCGAAAAGCACACCGCGGCGCTGGCGGAGTGGTCGCATGAACTCCTGACTCCGTTGAACGGCGTGCTCGGCGGCCTCGAGCTGATCGAGATGTCGGCCGATTCGATCGATCGCGACGAACTCAAAGAGGCCCTCGGCCTGATCCGCGCCGGCGCCGAACGCCAGCGTCGCTTGTCCCGAAAACTTGTTACGTACTTCGATACCCAGCGCCCCCGGGCCGGCGCCCCGGATGCGGAGATCGAGATCTGTCTTGCGCCCGAGACGATCGCCTTCGCCGCGACGTCTACGGCGGCGTCCGAAGGGCGAGTCGCCGACGTGGCGGTGCACGCGGCGTCGTCGAAACTGGGGATCCTTGCGTCTCGCCTCGTGATCGCCGTGTCCGAGTTGGTGGAGAACGCGCTTCGCTTTTCCGAGTCTGGCGACCGAGTGACGATTCTGGGAAGCCTCGAAGGAGCAACCTATCGGATCGCGGTTTCGGACGAGGGGCCCGGAATCTCGGCGGACGAACGGAACCGCGTGGGTCCTTTTGTCCGCTTTCCCCGCCGCGGCAGCGAGCGCCCCGGGCTCGGCCTCGGGTTGGCTACGGTGAGGTCGATCGCGGATTCAGCAGGAGGACGTTTTGCGCTGGAAGACGGTCCGCACGGGCGAGGATTGACGGCGACGCTGATCGTTCCGGCGAGAGGGTAGATCGCGGAGGACTGAGATCGGACGATAGAGGCCGGATGACGGAGGTCGGGGGCGGGTGGGGCGGCGCGTCCCTGCAACGGCCATTCTCTTCGCCTCTCAACACGCTCGCCGAAGTGTTGGCGGTGGACGCGTCAGCGGCGTTTGCTGATGCGGCGAAAAATCCGGAGAAATTCGTCCGCGGGCGAGCGAGTTTCCCGGTGATTCGGCGGCCAGCGACTGAGCTCGAAAGGGTTGAGCGTCGGATGCGGATGCCGCGACGGTTCGGAGCCGTCGTCGAAGGCGAGCGTGTAGTCCGAATACTCGCGGGAGTGGAGGTATCCGTCCCACACGCGGCTGACGTTGAAGTGGCGGGGATCGCGTTCGATTTTTCCGAAGAGCCGTCGAACGGGCACATCGCCTCCCTCGATTACCTGCAGGAATTGTCGATCGTGGTAGATCAGGATCCCGGTGATACCCTGGACCGCGTTTCGAGTGTGGTTCTCCTCGAACAGCGTTTTGAGATCAGGCGTAACCCAAGGAAATCTGGAGGTGCTGACGTAGATGAGCTGGTAGGGACTCGCTCCTTGCATTCGGGCCGGAAAAGGAAGGAAACGGCAGTCGCGCTCGGAGTGTGGGAATCCCGCGCGCAGCGCCGGTGGGGGGAATTGGGCTGGGGCGTCGAAAAGACTGTGAATCCGAGCGTTTCACGCAAGTCAGCAGTTCGCTCGCGGGACATTTCTTTCTGCGTCGTATGCAGAATTGTGTTACGAAAGGACACGATTTTGCGTTAAGCTCCGGAGGACATTTTCGGCAGCGTGAAATAGAGGGTCGCGCCGCGATCGACCTCGCCCTCGATCCACACGCGGCCGCCGTGGCGATCCATCACGCGGCGCACACTCGCGAGTCCGATTCCCGTGCCGGGAAACTCCTGCGTGCTGTGAAGACGCTGGAATGCGCCGAAGAGCTTTTTCGAATACGTCATGTCGAAGCCGCAGCCGTTGTCGCGGACGAAGTAGATCGGTCCGGCAGGATCGTCCTTCACGCCGAATTCGATCCGGGCGCTGTCTTTTTTTCCCGTGTATTTCCAGGCGTTCGAAAACACGTTGTCCAACGCGATGCGGAGCAGAGCCGCGTCGCCCTGGACGATGCAGTTGGGTGCGATGGCGAATTCGACGTTGCGCTCGGGGCCGGATTTCCTGAGGTCCGCCGCGATGACCTCCGCGATCTCGCTGAGGTTCACGCTGGAAAGGCGCATCTCGGTGCGGTTGATCCGGGAGAGCCGCAGGACGTCGTCGATCAATTGTCCCATCTTCTGGCTGGCGGATCGGACGGTGCGAAGATTCTCGCGCCCTTCGGCGTCGATCTTGTCGGAGTAGTCCTCCAGCAGGATCCGGCTGAAGCCGTCGATGCTGCGCAGCGGCGCGCGGAGATCGTGCGAGACGGAGTAGCTGAAGGACTCCAGCTCCTTGTTCGCCGCCTCGAGCTGGGCGGTGCGAATCTTCACGCGCTCGTCGAGTTCCTGATTGAGCCGGCGGATGGCCTCTTCGGCGCGTTTTCGTTCGATCAACCGCCACATGCCTTCCATCAGCAGCGTGAGCTGGCGGACGTCGGCGTCGTTGTAGTCCCCGTCCTTGTTGCCCACGCCGGCGACGAGCACGATCTTCCCGCCGACGATGACCGGTAGATTCATGTGGCGCTTCAAACGCACGTGCCCCTCCGGCATGCCTCGTTTCCACGGATTCGCGGCTTCGTAATCGTTGGTCACGATCGGGCGGCGCTGTCGGACGGCTTCGCCCCAGAGGCCGGTCGTTTCGAGGCGGAAAACGCGGGGCGCATTTTGCACCCGGCACGACTCCATCGCTTCCTTTGACCAGAGCTGCATCGTCAGGACGGTCTCGTCGTCGTTCACGAACGCGAGGTAGCCGAGCCTGCTGCTGGTCAGTCGGACCGCGGCCTGAAACGCGTACTCCATGATTTCGGCCTCGGTGGCGGACGCCATCTGGTTCAGCTGGAGGAGGGCGTCGATCCGCTCCGCGTTGAGCCGAAACGCCTCTTCCGCCTCCTTGCGCGCCGTGATGTCGCGTCCCTCCGCGATCAGCTGGACGACGCTTCCCTCCGAATCGACGATCGGTTTGATCGAGAAGTCGACGTGCCGCGTCTGGCCCGTTTTCGCCAGGTGGGTCACCTCGAGCCGCAGGAGCCGGCCGCCGGCCGCCTCGCGCACCGCTAAGCGGATACGCTCCTGGAGCTCCGGAGAATGCGACCACCAGGGCGTGAGCCAGAACGGCTTGCCGACCACTTCCTCCGCGGTGGTCCCGATCATCGTCAGCGCCGCTTGGTTGGTTTCCAGAAGTGCGCCGTCGACGGAGAGCACGCCGATGAGCTGGAACGTTTGGTCGAAGACGGCGTGAAATCTCTGTTCGCTCTGGCGCAGCGCCTCCTCGGTCCGTTTGCGCTCCTCGATTTCGGCGAGCAGGCGTGCGTTCGCGGCCTTGAGTTCGGACGTTCGCTCCGAGACCCGCTGCTCGAGCTGATCGTGCGCCTGCTGCAGCGCTTGCTGGATTTCGACGCGGTCCGCGATTTCCCGAAGAAGCCGGGAATTGGCGTCGCTCAGCTCCGCGGTGCGCGCTTTCACCTGGTCCTCGAGGAAGTCGCGATACTGCCTCAATTCGCCCTCCGCGGTTTCGAGGGCGGAAATCTTCTTCTCCAGGTCGGCATAGAGACCGGCGTTTTCGATCGAGATGGCGGCCTGGGCGGCGAGGGCCCGGAGAACCTCGAGACGTTCGGCGGTGAACACTTCGGCCGCGAGGCTGTTTTCGAGGTAAAGGATGCCCGAGAGTTTGCCTTGGTAAACGACCGGGAGGCAGAGCAGGGACCGGATGCGGCCCTCGACGACATGCGGGTCGGTCCCGTAGGTGCGGTCCCGGTGGGCGTCTCCCAACACGACGTGGCTCTGGGTGCGCGCCACGTAGTTGAGCACTGAATGCGCGATGTCCGTCGAAGCCTCCGCGGGAGTGCCCTGCATCGTCTCCACGCCGTCGCGCGTGGCGCGCGCCTGGACGAGGAGGCGTCCTCCGGCGCTCTGGATCAGGATTCCCCGTTCCGCTCCGGCGCTCTCGACGACGATGCCCATCAGCTTTTCGAGCAGCCGCCCGAGCCGGACCTCCTGGGAAAGCGTCTGGGAGGCCTTCAGGATCGCGACGGTATCGAGCGGAGTGGAAACGCCCTCGGCCTTCAGCCGCTGCTCCATATCGCGGACTTTCCGGTTCGCTCCCCACGAACGGTACGCATCAGCGGCTTTCCGAAGCGAGAAAGCCGCGAGGTCCTCCCGGCCGACGCCCTGGTGGAACACCGCTTCGCGCTCGTACGCGAGAGCCTCGTCCTGGATGTAGCCGTTTTCCCGGGAGAGGCGGATGGCGTGCTTGAAATGCTCCATTGCTCGGTCGTTCTCCCCCTTGAGCCGGGCGCGCTCGGCCTCGAGGAGCGCGAGCTTGTGGGCGAAGTTGAACGGGGCGAGGGCGGCCCACTGCTTGAACCGGTCGATCAGCGGCGCGGCGAAGGCCGCCGTCGACGGCTGGGCGAGCAGGGCCATGGCGTAATAGAAAGTCTGGTACGCGTTGTACAGGTAGCTGTGCCCCGCCTCGGCGTGGGCTTCGGCGAGCCGCCCCGACTCGATCGCGCCCGCGTAGTCGCCGAAGAGATACTGCAGCATCATCCGGCAGTAGAGGGTCCGCAGGACCAGGAGGGAGTTGTTTTCCTTGATCCAGGTCGGCAGCAGCTTCGTTTCGTCGAACAGCTCGCCCGAGAGCCGGCGCGGATCCGCGGGATTCCCGCGCAGGTTTTCCACCAGCTGGCCGAACATGCGCACGGTGTAGGTTTGATACGGCAGACGGGTGCGCTCGATCGCCTCGATGTACTCCAGCTGTTTCCGATGCACCGATTCGAGCGGCGCTCCCGTGCAGAAAAGGTAACCGCAATGGTGGATGGCGCCGAGGCAGGCGGACTCGACGTCGCCCGCCTCGAGCCCGCGGCGGTAGACGTCGAGGAGCGGGCCGACGCAGTCGCGCACGTTTTCTTTCCAGGGCCGGATCTGGGCGTGAAAGAGCAGGCACACCTTCGGCTCGAGTTCCGGCGCCGGCAGGCGTTGCAGGACTTCGAGCGCGAGCCGGCCGAAACGGTAGCCGAGATCCACGCCCCCGGGATCGGTGCAATGAAGGGCCCCGTACCAGCCGTAGGCGTCGGCGGCCATGGGCGAGTTTCCCTCCTCCGCGGCGAGCAGGACCATTCGCGCGACGATGGCCTTGAGAAACTCCCGATGCGCGCGGTGGGCCGGCGCGGGAAGCTGCATCATCACCCGCATCGCGGCGAGATGCCGCGCGTCGGACATCCGCGGGAGGTCTGCCAGCGCCTCGACCGAGCCGGCTTTCTCGGCGAGCTGCCGCTCCCACTCGGCTCCCCCGGCCGCGACCTCGTCGGGGCTGGACGGCAGATCGAGGTCGAGTTCGTTCAGGGCCTCCAGACCGGCCTTGATCGCCTCGGCGTCCTGATTCTGCGCCGTGTGAAGGAGAATCCGGCACTCATGGACCCTGATGCGGGTGTAGAGATCGGCGGTGTGGGCGAGGACCTCCTTGGCCAGCAGGGCGGCGCGATCGAAGTTGGCGCTCAAGTATTCGGCCTCCATGGCCTCCACGAACAGGGCGAGGGCGAGTTCATGTCGCCGCGTCCAGCGATCGGCCGGGAGCAGCCCGACCCCCATGCTCAGGTACCGGATCGCCGCCTGGTAGGCCACCGCACGTTTGGCTTTTCGTCCGGCGCGCAGATTCAGGTCTGCAAGCTCGAGGAGCTCGCCGTCGCTCGTGAGCAACTGGAAGCCCTCGTTCAGTTGATCCACGACGAGAAAAATCCCGTCGTCCAGCAGGCTGGGCGGAGTCCGTCCGAGCAGCAGCCTCCCCAGCCGGAGGTGGGCCTGCCGGCGCTGTTTTTTTGGCAGCAGCGCGTACGCCGCCTGCCGCACTCGGTCGTGGGAGAACTCGAACGACTCCGAGGCCGCGGAGGATCCTGTGGCTTCGACCCGAGGAGCGCGCACGGCGCCGCCTGGGCGTATCAAACCGGCGGTTACGGCGGGACGCAGGAGCCCGGGAATGTCGCCCCCCGCGCGCCCGGCAATCTCGACAAGGTCCGAGATCGTGAACCGGTTTCCCGCGCAGGCCGCGAGCGAAAGGAGCCCGCGAGTTTCGGCCGGGAGCGTCTCGAAGCGCTCCGTCATCAGTCTCGCGACGCCGCCGGTCGTCTCCTTCCGACGAATCGCCTCTGCGTCCCACTGCCAGGCTCGTTTCTCCCAGTCGAAGCGGAGAAGACCTTCGCCGGAAAGCGAGGACAGGAGTTGCCGGACGAGAAGGGGATTGCCGTTCGTCTTCTCCATCACGAGCTGCGCGAGGGGGGAGGCGGCGGAGACATCGACGGTGAGCGCGTCGGCGACGAGGTCGTTGGTCGCGGCGAGGGGGAGGTTTTCCAGTACGATTGTGCGGGTGAAAGATTTCAGCGGACGGAGTCTTTCCACCACCGGGGCGAGCGGGTGCTCCGCATCGACTTCGTCGTTTCGGTACGCGCCGACGAACGCGATCGGCCGCGCGTCCAGGTCCGAAAGCAGGAGGTCGAGCACGTGCAACGACGCCTGGTCGGCCCACTGCAGATTGTCGAGAAACAGCACCAGCGGCTGGCCAACCCGGGCGAGAGCCTGGATGAAGCTGTGGAAGACGCGCAGAAACCGGTGCTGCGCTTCCGCCGGACCGAGCGCGAGCGCGGCGGGCTGCGGCCCGATCACCAGTTCAAGGCGAGGCAGCATGTCCACGAGCAGCCGCCCGTTGCCGCCGGCGGTGTCGAGGATCCGCGCCTTCCAATCCGCCAGCTTCGCCGTGTTTTCCGTGAGCGCGAGATCCACGAACTCGTCGAAGGCCTGCAGCAGTCCGGCGTAGGGAAGGTGGCGTTGCGTGCCATCGTAGCTTCCCTCGACAAAGATGCCTCCCAAACCGGCGACGAACCGACGAAGGCTGTCGACCAGCGCGCTCTTTCCGACGCCGGTCGGTCCGGAGACAAAGACCACGCGGCCGTGGCCGGCGGCGGCGTCCCGCACCGCCTGCTTCAGCCCGAGGAGTTCCTGTTCGCGGCCCACGAGCCGATCGGAAAGCTGAAGGACGCCGCGATGGTCCGCGGTGCCGAGCGGGAATGCTTCGACTCGGCCGGTCTGCTGGAGCTGATCGAGGCAGATGGCGAGGTCGGCACGGAGTCCGAAAGCAGATTGGTAACGCTCGTCCGCGTCCTTGGCCAGGAGGCGTAGGAGGATCGTCGATACGGATTCCGGGATCCCAGAATCCACCTCCCGAGGCGGAACAGGACTCTGCGCGAGGTGGCAGTGAATGAGTTCCGAAGGATCGCTCGCGGAGAACACCGGCCTCCCCGTGAACACCTCGTAGAGCACGGCGCCGAGCGAATACAGATCCGATCGTTGGTCGACCGGGCGGTTGGTGCGTCCGGTTCGCTCCGGAGAAATGCAGGCGGCGAAGACTTCCTCGGGGTCGGACGTTTCGGCGACGGCTTCCTCTCCGGCTCGGCAGGCGCTTCCCAGATCGATCAGTGTCGCGGAGAATGGGCGGGCTGCGGTGACGAGAATGTGGTCGCCGGTGAGGTTGCGGTGAACGAGGCCGAGGCGATGCAGTTCGTCGAGCGCCCCGGAGATGGCGACTGCGACCTCGAGGTTCTCCTCGAGCGAGCGCCGCGTCTGGACAAACTCCTCCCGCAGCGTTGCTTCTTCGCGATACTCCAGGACCAGCGCGGGGTGCTCGCCGACCCGGATCTCCGCCAGAGCGCGCCGGATGCGCGGAGAATCGATGCCCGCGGACAGGGCATATTCGTTGGCGAGCCGCTTCGCGTGCAGGGGGCTGCCGTCGCCGGGGCGGAGGGCCTTGACGACGACGGGGCGGTCGAAGGCGCTCTCCCGCTCGAGGTGGAGCACGTACGTGCGTCCCTCGTGGATGCAGGGGAGGGAGGCGAGCGCCTGCGGCGTGAGTTTGCGCGTCTTCATTCCGCCGGCCTCCGTTCCCCCACGCCCGCCTGGACGCAGCTTTTCGCCTCGCTCCAGGCCTTGGCCAGGAGGGCGAGCGTACCCTGGCATACCTCAAGCCGGAGTCCGGTCTTTTCGCTAAATTCCTGGCCGCGCCGGCGCATTTCGGTTTCGGGCAACACCGGTGTGGTCACCAGCAGGGCGCGCTCGTATCCGGCCAGGGTCCGCGCCAGGGCGGGCTGGGCGATTTCGCCGGTGCGCGAATCGAGCATCCGCTTCCAATGCTGCGTCCATCCCGGCGTGAGGAAAAACGTACCGGGAACCCTGCACTGTTCGCCGTGGTACCGGTCCCTGCCGCCGAGGCACAGCGCGATGCAGTCGTCGACGGGGTGGCATCCGTCCATCGGCAGGAACACCGGGATATCCACGTCGAGGACCGCCCGCGGATCCTCGAGCGCGTTGCCGCACAGCCCGTAGCCGAGCAGCAGGGCTTCCACGTGCGGGCGAAGCTCGCGGGCCGCGGCGGCGATCGCGCCGCTCAGGACGGAGCGCGTCCGGTGCAGGCCGAGCCGAAGAACGCGTATCAGAGCCTCCACTTCATGGTCGGGCTCGGGCCCGAACGCGTGGACGTGGGGAAGGCGCTGGACGTAGCGGAGGGGACTCGCCTCCAGCAGGTCGGCCAACCGGGCGGAGGTCGCGTTTTCCAGGATGCTGACGCGATCGACGTCCGGGTCCGACGCGAGCAGCTGCGCGAACTCGAGTTCGAGGACTTCGCAGGTGACGATGCCGATGACGGCCATGGCGGAGGGGTGTCACGCGATCGGAGCGGCGCGGGACGCAGTGGCTTCGAAAAAGGCGTTGAGATGGAAAACGCCCGACGGGCAGGCCGGCTCGCAGCGGCGACACGCGACGCCGTTGCACAGAGCCTGGGTCAGGGAAAGCGTGGGAGGCTCGAAAATCCCCTCCAGCGCGAGGGCTCCGGCCGGGCAGGCGTCGAGGCAGGCGCGGCAGCCGGTGCAGCCGTCCAGGCGCAGGCCGACGACGAGACCCACGCGCTGAAGCGTCGCCAGTCCCATGCGTCCGTGATCCTCGATGTCGCGTTCCGCCTCGTGAACCACGACAGGAGTTCCCGAGACGGGCGGAAGCTCGGGAAGTCCGTATTGCCGGAGAAGGTCGCGGTACGTCGCCATCGGCATGCCCTCCGTCCAGCGCGAGAGTTCCAGGACATACACGCGGGAGAACGTCTTGGTCGCGGCGAACAGGCAATGCGTCTCCCGCAGCTTCGTCGCGAGAGCGTCCAGGGCGTCCAGTTTTTCCGGCTCGAGAGCCAGGTCTCGCGCGAGGGCGAGCGAGGTGTTCCCGATGTGGCGCACGGTTTTCACCAGCGGCGGAACCAAACCCAGCCGTCGCGCCTTGATCGCGTCCATGTAGGTGCCGGACGCTCCCGCGAGGTAGGCGGTGCGGACGTCCTCGACGTTCGCGCCGGCCTCGTTCAGGAGCGTGAAATACCCGGCCCGGACGGCGCCGATCGCCTTCCCGGCTTCGGCGACGTCGGCCTCCGTGAGAAAGATCCCGTCGCCGAAATGCAGCCGGCGGTCGCCGGTGAGTATCCGCGGCGGCACGACGAGGCCGCGCTCCATTCCCTGGTCCATCGCCGCGATGGTCCCCGTGCCCGTGATCTTGGTCGCGGGCACTCCCGCCGCGCCATCGGACTCGGCCGGTTTTCTCAGATCCACGAGCGCGCCGGGCGCCGGTTGCATCGCCGCGTCGAGGACGATCAGCCGGTGCAGGTCTCCTTCGGCGATGAGGTCGGCAATCGTGCCGGGCATGGCGAGGGAGCCGCAGACGATATGCTGCCCCTCGAGCGCCGGACCGGCGGCGGCCGAACCGGTGAAAAGGCGCCCGCGGTGGAGCAGAGCCATCTCGGCGTTCGTGCCGTAGTCGATCGCGATGGCGGTTTCTTCCCGGTCGGTGATCCCCGACCGCACGATCAACGCCAGCGCGTCCGCGCCGACCTCGTGGCGCACGGCGGGTGGGACGATGACGGCACATCCCGAAGGCAGGGCGAGGCCGGGGAATTCCGACGCGGGGCGCACCGTTGCGGCGCGTTCCGGAGGCTCGACTCCGAGCGCCTTCAGCTTGCGAGGACCGGCGAAGGCCAGGTCTCTGATCTCTGACCCCTGGAAGAGCGAGAGCTGCGTGGGATTCCCGCATACCGCCAGACGAACGACCTCGCCGTTGCCGGTGTGGAGGAGCCCGATGAGCTGATTGACCGTCTGCAGGATGATCTCGCGCGCGGTCTCCACGCCCAGTTCCAGTGCGAAATGGAGGTGGTCGATGACGTTGGCGCCAGGCAGCGGATGCCGCGCGGTGACCGCCGTCGAGATCACCTCGCCCGAGGACAGATCAAGGACCTGGGCGCGAAATCCGCTCGTGCCCAAATCCATGGCGACGGCCAGGCGGGCCCGGCCGCGCGCAGTCGGAGGGGTGGCGGGCGCAGCGGTCATAAACCATAGGCGGCGGGCTGAAAGCCTTTCACCTTGCCGTATTTTTTCAGGCAGAGGTCGATGAAGTCCGCTTCGGTTGCCGGCAGGGAATCGAGTTCCTTGGCGAAGCCCATCAGGGCGTCCTTCTCGAAGCTCGTAAAACGCACCTGGGAATCCGCGAGCATGAGTTCCGCGCAGGTGATGGCGGCGGCGCGGGCCCGCGAGTAATAACTCTCGTTGTTGTCGACGACCGCCTTGCCGATGGCCCACGCATTGTCGGGGCAGAGGATGAATCCCTGCAGGCTCCGGTAGCGGTCCGATGTGACAAGGCACGCCTGGTACTGCTTCTCGTAGCCGAGCGAAATCGCCGAGTTCATCGCGGCGGTGTCGTAACCGAGGATCTCGGCGAAGACCGCGGGAGAACTGCCGCCGAACATGTGGTGGTACTCGACGGCTTCGTTCGACCAGAGGTCGCACACCGCGGCCATGACGTTCCCGCAGAGGGAGGAGTGGGCGCAGGCGCAGCTCTTTCCCTCCATCGACATCGGCAGCCCGGTCACCGCTTTGATAATCGGGTTTTCGTAGCCGCAGTCCTTCCCAGGCCCCAGCGCGCCGCATTCGTAGGCGACGAGCGAGCGCCCGACGGCGATCGCCCGGCAGAGCGCGGCGAGCGTGTGCGGCACGTCTTTCGAGATGTATCCCGCGGCCATGAACATCGCCGTGTTCGCCTGAGCGCAGTCGGTGTCGCCCCCGGGCACGGCGCCCCGCTTTCTGGCGATTGCGACAATCTGCGGCCAGAGCCAGGCCATGTCGCGGCTGCCGAGGACGGCCTGGGAAAAGAGCAGTCCGGTGATGTCGTTTCGGATGATCGAATAGTCGAAAACCTCTTTCCCACCCAACGACTCGATCGAGACGATATCGGCGTATTTGGCGCAGGCGTCGAACGCCTCCAGCACCTTGCGGGTCCGGTCGGAGTTGCGGAGGTCCACCATGTCCGGCTTGCGGATGTCGGCGACCGTGGAGCGATAGGCGGCCTTGATTCCGTACTTCTCGATGTAGTCGTCGATCTGGTGGGTCGTCTGTGCGGCGATCTCCATTCCCCAGCTGGGATCGTCGGTCATCTGGAAAACATGCTCGTTCTCCACGACGACGCTCGGGTGCCCCACGCTCACGCAGCGTTCGAGAATGTCGCCGGTGGCGCGCTCGAATTCCCGCAGCAACGTGCGCAGATCCTTCTCGCTTCCGGGCCGGGGGTGGGGAACGACCTCGGGGATGACGAGGCCGCCGCCGATCACGAGCCCGCGCCGGGTCGTCACCGGCTTTTTCGCGGAACCGAAGATCATTTCGTCCGCGCTGGCGTAGGCCATGGAGTCGGACAGTTTCATTGCCTGGATTGGGTTCGCTAGCCGTTCCACTTCGCCCGCATCTCGGACCAGCCGAGACCATTGAGGGCGTCTTCCGCCATGCCGGGAGCCTGGCTTGCCTCCTTGCCCCAGACGCCGAGCTCGAAACCGGTGACAAAATCCTCGCTGACGGCGCCGCCTCCGCAGACGAACGGAATCTGGAGCCCCGCCTGTTTGAGCCGCGCGGCAATCTTCGGGAAGGCCGTCATCGTCGTCGTCATGAGCGCGGTGCCCGTCACCATCACCGGTTTGTGCACGCGGCAGGCCTCGACCACCTCGTCCACCGGCACGTCCGCTCCCAGATTCACGACGTCGAACCCGGATGCCCGGAGCAGCGCGTTGACGATGGCCTGGCCGATGTCGTGGATGTCGCCTTCCGCCGTGTGCGTGACGACCTTGGCTTTCTTCTCCATCGCCCGTCCCATCCTCTCCTCGCAGAGCGTGATGCCGGCGACCATCGCGTCGGACGACAGGATGACCTGCGGGAGGAAATATTCGCCGATCTCCCAGAGCCGGCCGACCTCCTTCATTCCGGGAATCAGGCTTTGGTCGATGACCTCCCGGGGATCCCGCGAACGGAGAGCTTCGGCGACCATCGTTGCCGTCCCTTCCTCGTCGCCTCTGACCAGGCAATCGGCGACGCGCTGCAGGAGGGGGTCTTCCGAGATACGGCGGGCTGCTTCTCCCCGCCGGGCGTCGATCGTGAGATCGTAGCGAGTGAAGATCGGAACGGGACTCATCGCGTCTTTCATGCAATGGACCTTTCCTTGTCGGAGCTGAGGTAACTGCTGCGCGCGAATGCCTGTCGGCTGGGGGGCGGGGGCAACGTAGATTTTGTCCCGGGGGGCCCGTTTCGCGAGCACGAAATCGAGCGCGCCGAGCTGGTCCTGGGTGCCCCAAACGCCTCGGAAAAAGCGCCGCTCGAGCGTTCTGCCGGAAGGCCGGCATCCACGTTGCGCCTCGAAGTGCGACGCGTCGATGCAACGGCGACCGTGTCGCCGAAATCCCACTACAAGCTTGGCCCTCCGGCCGCACCGGCAAGGCCCGCCGGAGGCGGCGAACCTCCCTTGTGCGGAGGGCCCCGGGCTATCGTCCGAGGCTGGTCGTGAACTCGCCGATGCCGTCCTCGTAGGTGAATACGCTCCGCCACTTGGCTCCGAACAGCCACTGATATTCCTCCACGGCGGCCTTGGGGTCCTTTTCGTACGCCTTCGCGAAGGCCATGCTGTACTTCGCCGTGTCGATCAGCGTCGAAGTGCTGCTCGCGGCGGCGTACGCCTGATCGAATTCGGCATTGTCGTTGAGCGCGTCCTCGACGCGCTGCCGATCTTGAGCGGAGAGGTCGCCTGCCACCGAGATGTGAGCGAATTCGTTTCTTTCGACGGTGAGCCTGGTCGACGGCGGGAGGCCCAGCTCCTTCAGGGTTTCTTTCAGCAGTTGGGTCGCCTTCGCGGTGTTCCGGTCCCGGAACGCGCACAGCTCATCCATCGTGATGACACCGTCTGCGCCCGCCCCGTCCAGAAAGCTCGAGGCCATCCGGGTCCGCAGGGGAGTGGAAACGGAGCCGGCTTCCGATCCCGCGGAGGACTCGGTGGCGTCCCCGGCCTGGTCCAGCACGGCCGCGAAGTCGGGCGAGCCGGAAGCACTCCTGCGCTGCACGCCTGTGGTGGAAACGTAACTACTCGTGGATGCTAACGGATTGACGATCATGCCCTTTCACAAGCATCAACCGGGCCCGATTGCGGCTGCCTGTCGCAAACGCCCGGATACGATGCGGTAGTGCAGTTTTGGCGACGGTGTGCCGGTATCGTGGGCGGCCCGCGGGAAAAGTCTTCCCTGCCGGAGAGCAGAATTTGCCTGCGGCCCTCGTGCAGCCCGGGTTTGGCTGTCTAGGAAACGTGGATACCACCCGCACGACGACTGCGATGCCGGCGGGCAGTGGCGCGCGTTCGGCGGCGCAGCTCAGTCGACGTGCACGACGCCGGCGGCGCGGAGGACGGCGGCGGCTTCCTGTTCGAATCTCCTCCACTCGCGCCAGACGGCGGCGGGGACGCGCGACGTGTGGATGACGCGTTTGGCGAACTGCAGGGCCGACGTCAGTCGTTCGCGGTCGGCGGAGGATTCTTCACCCGGCTTGTTGAGCAGGGTGAAATCGGGAAGAACGCCGAAGTTTTTGGGGTCGTCCAGAGACGTTCCGGTGGGAAGGGGTGCGGGAGCCGGGGGAGGAACTGGCGCGGCCGGGGCCGGTGCGGGAGCGGCCGAGGCGGGAGCGGGAACCGGGTCGGCAGGGTCCGGCTGGGTCTGGGGCGACGGTGCTGTCTTGGCCGGCTTTCGGCCGGGGTGCGCGGCCTGTCGTGCCCTCATCTCCGTCGCCCAGATCGCGTGGCGAATCGCTTCGGCGAGGTCGTCCGGATCGTCGAATCCGAACCGCTTCGGCTGCGAGGCGAGTTCCTCGGCGAGGCGTTTCTCCAGTTGTGCAACCTTCGAGCGAGCCGCTTCGAGTTCTTTGAGCAACGGAACGAGGGACATGTGCGAGTAGGGTGCCCGGCGGAATGGCGTGCAGCATTGCATGAAGCTTGCCGGGGTGACGTGTCAATAAGCGCGCGGTCGGAGCGCGCCTTTTCCGCAGTCCGGAGGGCACGCACGGCACGGCGGGGGGCGTCCGACGCCCGGCCGCCTGCTTCGTCGAGAGCGGGGGTGGCGGGACTTCGCGATGCTTAAGTTCCTCCGACCGGCGCCTGGAGGACAATACGAGCGCAGTTTCCCGCCGAATACGGCGATCTGGACGACGCGGTCGGGTGAACGACTTTGTGGGAGCCCGATCGGATTCAGCCCTTCGTCGCAGGCTGACCGGAGTCGTCGCTTTCCGGGCCGACGGGACGTCCGGACGTCTCCGCCGGAACTCCCAAGCTGCCGGGCTCGACGGAATCGGAAAAATCGAGGCTCTCTTCCAGCGTGGCGGAGGGCGGCCTGGTTTCGATCCGGGACGTCGACGGGCTGGAGGGAAGCGGTATCCGACCGGCGGTGCTGCGCTTTCCATCGCCGGAGGTCCCGATGCGCGAAGTTCCCGTTTCCTGCCCCAAGCCGGCGTCCTGGCCGCGATCGCCCTCCACCAGCTTCATCAGCACGTTCACGTGCGAACGAAGCAGGTTCGCCTGGGCATTGAGCTCCTCGGCGGCCGCGGCGCCTTCTTCGGCGGCAGCGGTGTTCTGGTGGGTGACGGTGTTGATCTGCCCCAGGGCGAGGGACGACTGCTGCGCGTGCAGTTGGGCGGTGGAGGACGTGCTGGCGATCTTTGCGACCAGTTCGTCGACCTGCCGTGTTTGCTCGCAGATCCGGTCCAGCTTTTCCGCCGCCGTTTCCGACAGTCCCGCGCCGCGGGCGGTGCGTTCGGTGGATTCTTCGATCTTGGCCTCCGTCTCCTTCGCGGCGCTGGCCGCGCGCTGCGCCAGACTGCGCACCTCGTCGGCGACGACCGCGAAACCCGCGCCGGCTTCCCCGGCGCGTGCGGCCTCCACCGCGGCGTTGAGGGCAAGGATGTTCGTCTGGAACGCGATTTCGTCGATTGTCCTGACGATCCTCGCCGTTTCCGATGCGGACCGCTGGGCTGCCGCCATGGCGTCGCGCAGGAGACGAATGTCCTTCGCGCTTTCCTCGATCAGGCCCCTCGATCGCGCCGCCGCCACGTGCGCGGTCTCCGCCAGCTCGGTATTCGATGCGCTGGTACGGACGAGCTGATCCAGAGTGGCCGTCGTCTCCTCGATCGCGCCGGCCTGTTCTTCGGTTCCGGCCGCGAGATTCTGGCTTGCGGCGGACACCTGGCCGGCGGCCGAGGCGGTCAGGTCCGCGCTTTCGTGAAGCGAAACCGAGACGTTGCGGAGGACGTGGTTTATGGCGGTGAAAATGAGCGTGCCGAGAAGTGCCGCGACCAGCGTCGCGAGCACCATCGAACCCCCGACGGCCGATTTCGTTCGGCGTGCTTGGGCGTCGATCTGAGCCGCCTGCGCGATCGCGGCCTTGGAGTTCCAGTCGAGCATCGTCTGGAGGAGATAGCGGTAGCCTGCGAACGATGGTTCCAGCTGGGTGCGCGACAGCTCTTCGGCCTGATCGGCGTTTCCGCTCTTGAGCAGATCGAGGTACGCTGTTCGCGCCTGTTCGTAGCGTGCGCGTTTCTCGCGCAGGGTGTCGAAGTTCGCCCGGTCCTCCGCGAGGAAGATGGTCGACTCGTACCTCGCGAGAGCCTTGGTCGCGTCGGCCAGATTGGCGTCTCCCCTGGCCAGATGGGTCTGACGTTCCTTTTCGTCTTTGGCGACGGCGGCGGCCACAAGCCGAAGGTGCGACCGGAGGGTTTGGGTGGCAGCTTCCGCCATGTCGGCGGTGCCGGGGACGCAATCGACGCGGATTTTGGTCGCCGAGCGACTCATGTCGTCGGCGAAGCGCCAGAGCGCGACGTCGACCGCGAGGATGACGAAAAGCACGGAACCGAATCCGAGGGCGATCCGCCTGGCGACGGACGCGCGGCTCCAGAACCAGCTGAGGGGGTTCGGACTTCTCAGGGAAGACATGGCAAGTCAGGTTCGATCCGGCACTGCCGAAGGTCTTCTGCCCACCGTCGTGGCGGGCGGTGTTCCGAAACGGAAGGCCGGGCAGCGCGGGAATTCTAGGGGTTTTCGGGCGGGCCTGATCACTGTTCAGTCCCGCCTTTGGGTCTAGTTTCGATCCCATCCCGCGGCGGCTTGAATGTGAGTTTGCTTAATCCTTAAGCAGGCGGTGGGTAATTACATCGTATTTCCCGGTAGCGACTTCCGTGTCTCGCCGTCCTTCGTCTCATTAGTCGGATTCACCATCGCACAGGTGCTTAACGATTAAACGGAATACCCGCCGCATACCGAAAGTTGTGCTCCACAATCGGTATGGCCGGCCGCTAACTACCGCAGCGTTTTCTCTCGTGACTTGTTCTTCTCTCGGTTCCCACGCCTCGAGTTCCTCCCACGGTTCCGTGCAGGACCGTTTGGTGAATCGAGTGCTCGGTCTGGCCATGGGGTTGTCGGGAGCGCGCCATGCCGCCCTGTTGGAGTGGGAGGGCGAAAAACGCGTCTTTCGCGTCATCGGCGTCGGAGGGGGCCTCGCCGCGGTCTTGAATGGCGATGTCGAGATTCGGATTGCGGAGGTGCCGGAAGAATCCGGGGCATCGTTTTCCACCAGTGCCTGCGGGCGTATAGCCGACGAAGTCAGATCGCGGTTTGCGCCGGGCGAGACGGCCGCCGCCACGCCGATCGTGCTTCGTATCGACGGCCGCCCGTCCGGCCTCCTCGTGCTGATCCATGCGCCGCGGATCGTCTGCGAAGAGTTGATGCATGCGGAGATCGCCGCGCTCGGCGCGCTGGTGCTCGAGATCCGCCAGGGGTGGCGGGACGAGCAACGGAAAACGCGGGCTGCGGTCGAGCAGCTGCGGCAGGCCGGCCGCCTTTCGATGCTCGGAGAATCCGTTTCCAGCGTCGTCCACGAGTTGAACAACACCCTCACGTCGGTGTTGGGGTTCACGGAGATGGTGAGGGAGCGCCTCGGAGCCGCCGATCGGGAGAACGTGGAGGCCGTCTCCGCGATCCTCTCGGAGACGCGCCGGGGCACGGTCCTGCTGCAGGACATCCTGAGCTTCTCCCGCCGCGAGGCGGGTTCGGCTGAGGAGTTCGACGTGAATGAACTTCTCGGATACGTCGCGCTCCTGCGGCGGATGCCCCAGAGGGAGGCGAGGATCCGGCTGGAGACGTCGGCTGCACCCGTGCCGGCGCTCGTGTGCGGGAGTTCCGCGCAGCTGCTGCAGGTGCTCCTCAATCTGGTCGTCAACGCGGAGCAGGCGATCGGGGGCGAGCGGACCGATGGACACATCGAGCTCCGTGCGCGGGTGGAGAAGGATTGGGTGGAAATCGCCGTGTCGGACAATGGACCCGGGATTCCCGCCGCGGTGGAGGCGCGGATTTTCGAGCCGTATTTCACCACCAAACCCTCGGGCAAGGGCTCCGGTCTCGGGCTTTCGATTTCCCGCACCATAGTCGGCGAAAACGGCGGCGACCTGAGGTTGTTGTCCAACACCTCGAAAGGCGCGGTGTTTGTCGTCGAGCTGCCCCTTTCGAACCCGCGCGGCCCCGCGGTCGAGCTGCCCGGCGCTCCGCTGCCGGAACGCGGTTTACCGGCAAACGAGAGCGCCTCCCCGGAGGCTCGGCCGTGCATCCTCGTGGTGGACGACGAACTGCCGATCCTCGACGTCACCGCCCAGGTTCTGGCCCGGTGCAATCTGAACGTTACCCAGGCGCGCAGCGGAGCGGAGGCGTTGCAGCAGCTCCAGAGCGGGGACTTCGATCTCGTGCTGAGCGACTTCTATATGCCGGGAATCGACGGTCTCCGACTTTTCGATACGCTTTGCGAGCTGAAGCCCCAGTACCGCGGACGCTTCGCGCTGATGACCGGACATAGCGCCGCGGAGGAGGTGGAGGATTTCCTGAAGAGAACCCGCGTCGGCTGCCTGGCAAAACCCTTCACCGGCGTGGAGCTGAGGGACTTTGTTCGCGTGCGGCTTCCCGCACAGGGAGGCGCGAAGGCGGGAGAGGTTCGGCAAGCCCGGGAGCGGTGATGGGTAACGGCAACCGATCCCACGCCGCGGAGTGCGGCTTGCGTCCGGGTTTGCACCGGAGCGGCAGAGGCGGGTGACGCGATGAGAATCCTCGCGGTCGAAGACGATCCGGTATCGCTCAGGGTGCTCGCCAAGACCCTGAAAACACTCGGCTGGGAGGTCGAGCAGGCCGTCTCGGCCGAACACGCGTGGGCGCTCCTCGAAAAGCATATGTTTCGAATCGTGGTGGCCGACTGGCGTCTGCCCGGCGAGGACGGGCTGCAGCTTTGCCGGCGTGTCCGGGCCCGCGGCGGCGACTACGTTTATTTCATGCTGCTCACCGAGGAGGAGGCGACCGAGGCAAACGAGGGAGCGGCCAATCAGGCGGGAGTGGACGATTTTCTTTCGAAACCCGTTCGTCCCTACCAGCTCGAGAATCGGCTCCGGGTCGCGAAACGCATCCTCAGCTACACGGCGCAGGTGCGCGAACTCGAAGCCATCCTCCCGATTTGCGGTTACTGCAAAAAGGTCCGAAACGACGGCAACTATTGGGAGCAGATCGAGGATTATCTCAGTCGCCATGCGGGTGCGCCGCTGAGTCCCGGCGTGTGCCCCGACTGCTATCAGGCACGCGTGCTTCCGCTCCTCGAACAGGCAGGCGAGGGAGCGGCCGCGTCCGCGGCGGGACCGCACGCTTCAGGGGCGAGGCCCACGCTCGGCATGATCGCGCGCCGCCTCGGAGTTTCCTCGGCCGCCGTCTCGATGGCGCTTCGAAACCACACGCGGATTTCTGTCGAATTGAGAAACCGCGTGGCCACGGTTGCCCAGGAAATTGGATACCGCCCGGACCCGGAGGTCCGGAAAGTCATGCGGCATCTTCGGGTGAGCCGGAAAGCACGTTTCAACTCCGTGCTGTATGGACTCACGCACCTGGCGAAGGACGAGTATCCCTCTCACCTCTCGGACCTGGTGCGCGGCTGCGAGACTCGCGCCGTGCAGCGCGGCTACGGTTTCGCCGTTTTCCGGATACGCGGGATCGAAGAAGTCGCCCGGCTTCAGCGCATGCTGATCAGCCGCGGAGTTGAGGGCGTCGTTCTGCTCTCCGCCTCTCCGGAGATGGCCTCGCTCCGGGAGCTGGTCGACTGGACGCACTTTTCCGTCATCACGACGGCGGAAGGGGAGGCGTTGGGTGAGTTCGATGCCGTCAGGCCTCACTGGCGCTACACCGTCAAGCGGACCTACCAGGAGCTGGAGGCGCGCGGCTATCGCCGAATCGGCGCGGTGCTCGATGCGGACTTCGATGCCTGCGTGGATCACTTGCTGAGCACGACCGTGCGCGGCCTGCGCGGTCTCGCGAGCAGCGATGTCGCCGAACCCTTTCTCTTCCGAAGGGCGCAGGCGATCGCTTCGTCTGAGGGCGCTTTACCGGGAAGCCTAGGGCCCTGCCTGGGACCCGAGAGCGGCCCGGTCGATTGGACGGGTCTGCCCGACTGGTACGTCCAAGGCGGATTGGACGCCCTCGTGTTCGACCACGACGTGCATGTCGACTCCGCACTGGAGGAACTCGCGCGAGCCGGCCTGAAACCCGGCTGCGTCGCGATCCTCGGTCGAAGCGATGGATCGCGTCATCCCGGAGTCTGCCAGCGCTCGTTCGATATCGGCTACGCGGCGGTGGAAGCCCTCGCCCACAAGATCGAGCAAGGGCTCCGCGGATACCAAAACCCTCCTGCGGTGACGAAGATCAAGGGCCGTTGGGTTCTCCCGCCCGGGTCGTAGCGGAGCGTACGCCGCAGCCGGCGGCCGCGTTTGTGCGTCTCCTCTCTTGAGAAGGGCGGTGGAGTACTGTATCCGTGTTCTGCAGTCACTTCGTGGGCGGAAAGACCTCACGGAAACGCCCACCTTCGCAGTCAAACCTGGATACGCGATCCGATCGATACGCCTGAGACGAACCAGGAGGTGCCCCGCCTCGTTCCCACCCTGTTGCCGTCGTAGCGCGCGAGAATTCCCCCCTCGCATTCCGGTCCTGCGCCGCGCCCTCGCGCCGTGCGCAGGAGATTCAGCGGCCCGCCGCCGCCCGTCTGAAAAGACGTGAAACGCTTTCTCCCATGAGCATTCCCGATTCGACGCATTCCTGTTGGCAGAAGCTGGCCTCGAACAGCGTGCCCGGCTTCACCCCGAAACAACTTGCCCTCCAACTGCTGTTCACCCGTCTGAAAAACGAAACGATGTCGGTGCGCGACAAAGCCGCCGCGATCCACGCGTTTTTCGTGAAGTACGAGAAAATCCTCACCGCAGAAATGAACCAGCTGAGAGACCTGCACCAACTATGAACACCCTATTGTCCATTCCCGAAACCAAGCGACTGATCGAGTCCGGCGCCGCTCTTGCCGTGGCTGGATCGGCGCGCGCGCTGTCGGCTCTGCCGCGGGGCAACTGGATCGGCGGCACGTCCCATTACTTCATCGGCTCCGATGGGGCCGTGAAGAGCGACGATCGGGTGTTCGTCACGGATCTCGGGGCCTTCGGACCGGTGCAGCTCGCCGTGTATGGACCGAACCGGATCGAACAGCTGACGACGGAGGCTCCGGAGCACGGCTTCTCCGTCGTCGTGATTCCTGCAGCGTCCGAAAGTTTGCGGCGTTTTGCCCAGCGTCCGTACACATCCGACCTGTTCCTCAAGGCGGTGGTGGGGTGGGTCGCCGGCGTGGACCTCGCCGAACTTCGGACGGCGCACGCCCAGGTGGTCGACGGTCGCAGCGGCAAGTTCGAAACCGACGCGGTCGTCGCGGCGCACGTGAAGTTGCCCCCTGAAAAGATGCCGGCGATTTCGATCGTGAATCCGTTCCGCGCCGCTGCCGCGGATATTGTTCAATTCGAGGAGCCGGCTTTCTCGGCTACGCATGCGCAGGTCAACGGAAGCCGCACGGCCCTGGCGGATTTTCTCGTGAAAAAAGGCTACGCGCATGGACGGCTCCCGCTCATCGGCGACTACTCCGGGGCGGCGGTGAACGTATCCATCCAGGCCGTCGAGTGTGTGTCGGGTCGCGTGGATTTCTACGCGCCCGTGTTTCCGGGAATCTCGTACCGGCTGGCCGAGCCTGTGGCCGATTACGCGAAGGCTTTTCGCGAGGCGTTGCAGGGACGCGAGACGCCCCACATCGCCCTGAGCTGCAATTGCATTCTCAACTACCTCTACGGCGAACTCGAAGGCAAACGCCTGGGAAACACGCTCGGTCCGGTGACGTTTGGCGAGATCGCGTACCAGCTGCTGAATCAGACGATGGTCATCCTGGAAATCGTGTAGGTTTCGCTGCGGATCGTCCCCGGGGCCGCGCGTTGTCGCGGTCTCCGGGCGCGTGGGCCGGCCCCGTCGCACGGGCCGGCGAAGCGCTACCCTGGAAGGTTGCACCTGGTCGGCGCGCTCCCGGGGAAAACCGAGGCCGCTCATCTTCGACTTCGCGGCATCGTCGCGGGAAGGTCTTGCCGATGGCCGCCCCGCGCCGGAATCATGGCCGGCTGCCATGACGACTCCCCAACGCCCGCGTGTCATCCTGCAGATGGCGGCGTCCCTCGACGGACGCATCGCCTTCGGACCGGGACTGACGATGTTCGACCAGCATCCCGCCGCGAAACTCCTGCCGGACCAAGGTCCGCTCTGGAAAGAAGTGCGCGACGCCATCGACGCCGAATGGCACCCGCAGGCGACGATGATGGGCAGTCGCACCGTGTTACGCGAAGGGGCTGAGCTCAAGGAACTCCCCGCGTATGCGGATTCCCGAGACACGCTGCTCCAGGATTTTCTCCCCGACGACGTGGTGCAGGCGACGCGTCATTGGGCGGTGCTGGTGGACGGCCGTGGCCGCTGCCGCAGCGGCTACAAGGCGACGGAGACGCTGGGCTGGCACGTTCTGCACCTCGTTTCGCGATCCGCGCCGTCCGAACACCTGGCGTTTCTCCGCGAGAAGCGGATTCCGTACCTCGTCGGCGGGGAGCGACATGCCGATCTTGCCGGAGCGCTTGCGAAGATGGCCGGCCAACTCGGCGTGAAGAGCATGGTTCTCTGGGGCGGCGGAACGCTGAACGGAGCGATGCTCCGCCAGCGGCTCGTCGACGAGATCCACCTGATCGTCCAGCCCGTCGCGATCGGCGGCCGGACGACGCCCACGCTTTTCGATTGCGACGACCTGCGCGAAGGCGAATCGCCTGCCCTGGTGCGTCTGATCTCGGCCCGTCCGGCCGCGGGCGGGTATCTCTGGCTCCACTACACCGTGCAGTGATCCACCCGGCGCCGGACGGCAAACCGCCCGGCGAAAAAAAAACGCCGTGGGGTCCCAGAACCCACGGCGTTGTCTGGCGTGAACCTAACGAACCGACCTCGCTAGAGGTCGAAGCTGGCGCTCAGGATGAACTGTCGGGGATCCACGATGCGGTACGAGTGCGCCACACCGTTGGGGAACGCGCCGATGGGCTGGAGATGGCCGCTCTCCTGGATGTTGCGGACGTTGAGCTGGAACTTCGCCCCGACCTTGTTCGAGAAGAGTTTCGTTTTGTACGAGATCAGCGCGTCCACGTAGTAGTGCGCCTTGTCCCAGATCGGACGGTTCGGATCCAGCCGGGTGATGGTGGCCGGATAAGTTTCCACGCCCCAGTAGCCGATCGAACCCCGGTCTTCCCAGCGCACCGCGCCGCCGATGTTGAAGTTGCGCAGGATCCGATTGTCGGTGATCGCGGCGAGGCTGAGGTTCGTGCTGATGCGCGCCGCGTAACGGCGGATCTGCGGGCGGGACTTGCCCTGGGTCTCGCGAATGATCGACCAGGGCTGCTCCACGTTGACGGCGAAGTTCTGCGCCGGCGTCTGCGAACCGGCGTAGCTGTGCAGCCACCACAGGTGATTCGGATTGCTCGAATTCGCGACCCAGCCGGTGGTCTCCGTCGGTCCGGAGGTGAGGTTCGGATCGAAGTTCTGATCGACGATCTGCGTCCAGACCGGCATGCGGAGGTCGATCCACTCCTGCACGGTCGAGGAGACGTTTTCGTTGATCGACTTCTTCTCCTCCGCGTTGGCCGAGATCGTCCAGTACGGCGTGGGATTGTAGTTCACCTCGATCTCCGTGCCCTTCGCGACGATGTCGTTGGTCGCGGCGACCGTGCCCGATCGGAAGGCGTCCGCCAGGGCGTAGTAGACGTCGGAGCTCATGCCCATCTGCTTGAAGACCGCGGCCTCGACCTGCTCGGGCGACCAGCTCGGATTGGTGAGCTGGTACCAGCTCGTCGCCCGCGTGTAGAGGCGCGTGCGGTCGGTGGTGACGTCCAGATCCAGGCGCAGCACGCGCTGGGCGATCGTATTCGCTTCGCCATCACGCGCGTTGAGCTGCTTGTTCTCGTAGCGGTTGATGCGGACCACCAGCTTGTCCTTGAACAGGTTGAACATGACGCCGAAGTCCTTGCCTTCGCCGGTCTGGTTCGGGAGCTGGTGGAGGAACAGGTCCACCGCGGGAGGCGCGGGGATGAAGTTGTCGGATTTGTTGTAGAAGAGGGAGGTGCTGCGGAGCACCTCGCCGAAAAATCCGGCAGCGCCCGTGCCGCGCTCGGCCCAGCGGCTCACGAAACCCAGATCGCGGAACGGACGAACGACGGCCTGATAGGTCTTCGTTCTGCCAACGGAGGAGCGGTAGTCGCCGGTCGCCCAATGATCGATCACCGAATGATCGTGCTCGGTGTTCCCGTTGGTGAGCTGGACGGGCTGGTAGCCGTTTTTCGAGAAAACCTTGTCCTCGCGGAGGCCGATCGTGGTCACGAGTTTGCTGTCGAGAAAATGGCTCTGCACGACGCCGCCCTTGGTCTTCACGATCTTCTTCAGGTTGTTCGTGCCGCCGGTGTTGTCGGTCGTCGCGAGCAGGCCGAGGGTGTCGACTTCGCGACGCCAGTTGCCCGCCGTGCCCCAGTTGAAGGTGTAGTCGCCGTGGGCGATGCTGCCGGGCGCGTAGTCGACGTTGGTGTCATTGGCGTCGCCGACGTAGTAGCGGAAGAACTCGCGGGCGATGTTCGGCCCGGCCTGCGGCCCTCCGAGGACGTTGGACTGGTTGGCAGGGGCGAAATTCTGCGCGATGCCGCCCACTCCCGCCGCCAGCCAGGAAGGTTTGGAAGCGATGGCTTCGCGATACGAGTACTGCCGCTGGATGCGGTATTTGTATTCGTAATACCCACTCATCTGGTGCATGCCGAGCCACTTCGTCCAGTTGTCGGCCTTGGTGAAGTCGTAGCGATACGCCGCCTGGGCGCGTGAGGTTTCCCACGTCTGCGGTGTGTACCAAGTGCGCGGTTCGTTCACGCCGATGTAGGTGCGGCCGAAGAAGGGATTGACCGTTCCGTCGAGGTTGCGCTCGTTCACGTCGACCCAGAGCTGTCCGTTCTGCCCGCTGGTGCCGGCGTCGCCAATCGGCGTGCGACGGTAGCGCTGGCCATCTTCGCGAAAGTACCCGAGCTGGAACGCGAGGAGCTGCCGCTGGGTGTTGAGGAGGACCTGGTCAATCGTGACCATGTAGGTCTTCACCTCGTCCATGACGCGGTTGGGCGACGCGAGATTGATCGAGGACCAGTCGTAGATGTCCTTGCTCGTGACCGACGGCACGCTGGCGAACAGCGGCTGGTTCGTGAACTTGCCGTTGCTCGTATTGGGACCCGGGGTGGAGCCCATGAGGCGGATGAAATTCGCGCCCGATCCGGTGTTCTGCGTCGGCGTCGCGCCGGTATTGTTGTTGGTCGCGGTCCAGTACGCCACGCCGTCGCGGTCGACGAATACGTTGCTGCGCTGGAACTGTCCGCCGGCCCTCTGGAAATAGCTGTATTGGGACTGGCTGAGGAAGCTGTCGTTGATGAATGGACCGAACGTCTGGCCGTTCACGTGGACCGATTGGGTAACCGGATCCCAGCCCGGTTTTCCGCTCTGCACCCAATAGGAGACGAAATCGCGGGGCGGAGTGTAGTTCGGGCGGTTGCCGTCGGATTTGTAGTAGAGGTACGAGGCGTTGATCGTGGTGTTCTTGAACGGCTGGTACTTGACCATCGCGTTGTACCGCCGCGTATCCATGCCGGAAGGTTTGCGTACGAAACCCTCGTGCTGCGCGACGCCGCTCACCCGGATCGCGAGCTTGTTTTTGATCAGCACGCGATTGACGTCGAGGCTGCCTCGGTAGCCGTCGTAGCTGTCCCAACGCACTTCGGCGCGGTTGCGGTCCCGCTGCGTGTTGGCGGCGGCAGGCACCTGGTTCACGGTGCCGGAAGGATTGCCGAGTCCGAAGACATTCGCGTTGGGACCTCGGCTGATCTCCACGCCGTCGAGTACGATCGGGTCGAGCGGCGCGTAACCCATCGTCTCGAAGTTGCCGTAGGAAACATTGGCCGCCGCGATGCCGCGCACGCGGTTGGCCTGGGCTGGGTTGAGCTGGACGTTGTCGTTCAGCTGGCCGTTTCGGTCCATCACCATGTCCGAATAGGTCGCCGTGCCCTCCGTGTTGGCGGTGTACATGAACACGTCGTTGATATCGAGCATGGCGAAGTCCTGCATCTGCTCCTTCGTCATCACGGTCACCGACGTGCCCAGGTCCTCGAGCTTCGTATTGAAGCGGGTGCCGGACATCGTGTTCGCCGAGTAGTAACCCTTCGTGTCGGCGACGACTTCGAAGGGAGAGAGGACGATCAGCTCCTCCTTTTCCGGTCCGGCGGCGGGAGCTTTTTCGTGCGCGCTCTGAGCGCCGGCGAACGTGCCGAGCAGGGGAAGAAGGGAGGTGCCGAGCAGAACGCGCTTCAGATGGGCGGCTGGTTTTGCGGAGTGGGGTGATCGATGCGGAGCGTTCGTAGTCATAGGTCAATGCGCGGTGGGATGGGGGTGGGGCACGTGCGCGGCTCGGCCGACATGGGCCGCCGGAGTCGCAACGAGATCGAGAACGGAGGTGATCCGTGGGCAGGAAGTCGCCTGCTGCGAGGTGGGGGTGGGGAGGTGGAGCTACCTTGGCCAAACGCGCCGAGCGGAGGCAACGAGCTGCCTGCGCGCATTGTTGACCGGAGGCTGTCTCCAGAGAGGAAAATCTCCGCGGTCCCCTTGGCTTTGCGCTCCATTTCGACTTCGGAGACAGCCTCTCACGATGGCCGCTTGTCCGGAGCGGATCCTGGCGAGGGGGCCTAGTCGCGGAGAAAGTTGAAGAACAGTTTTCTGGCTGCCTCGGAGGGGCCGTCGTTCGCGTTGAGGTTGGAAGTCACGTCGAGCGTCGAGAAAATGACCTGGCCCCTGCCGACCGCGACGCGGCCGACGACCGTGCCGAGTCGCATCGGGTAGCTGTGATAGCAGCCGGCGATCAGATCTTCGCCCTCGAGCTGAAGACCGAGACGTTCGTCGCCGTTGCGCACGAGGCCCTGGTACGGCCAATCCATCGCACCGTCGATCGGCAGACCGCTCAGGAGCCGATCGTGGCCGACGAAGTGGACGCCGCCGAGCCAAGTGCGGCCGACTTTGAAGAGCCCCCGGTAGCGAAGTTTCCCACCGGTGGCCTCCGCAAGGAGCGGCATCCAGAGTTCTGCGTGATCGAGAATGACGAGGCGTGTTCCGTCTTGGGCGACGCGTCGAAGAATCTCCGCCGAAAGCGGAGGCGCGGAGGTCGGCGGCACCCAGGCGAGTTCGCACCGTGCGTCGCCCTTGGCCTGGCGCAGCTCGACCGCGATGCGCACGGGAGTGCCGGCCTTGAGATCGACGGCTCCGCGCAGCGACTGGATTCCGCGCTCCGCGCCGGCGTCGATCACGACGGTATTGCCGACGCTCAGGCGGACGCCGCCTGAGGCGCGGACGACAAAAACGTGGTTGCCGTTACGAACGGGAGTGAGGGCGCCTTCCCAGCGCACGCCGTAGTTGGTCATCACAGACAGCGCCGGATCGGGCGCCGCTCCGTCCTCGACGGCGTACTGCAGCTGCGCGTCGGTTCGCCTGAAGATGGGATGCTCGAGTTCCCGGTCGGCGAAGAAGGTCGCAAGCAGCCCGGGCCGCCCGCGTTCCGGCTGGTGAAACTGGGACGGAGGAATCGCGACGGGCTGACCTTGTAGGGGAGGAGCGGAGACAACGATCCAGTCGAGCGCGCCTAGCGAACTGGCGTAGGCCGGCGCTTCGATGCCCAAACCGCTCGACAGGAATCTCCGGATCTGTCCGTCGGTCTCCCACACGGCGCCCTTTCCTGCGATGGACTCGGCGCGCCAATTCACGGACCAAGCGGAGTCGTGACCGGTGGCCCGCACCTGCCCGCCGGCGTCGGCGAGGCTCGCTTCCAGCTTCAGCTCGCCGAGGTCGCCCGCGCCGACGGGGAACTCCAGCCCTTCCGCGAGCAGTTGTCCGTAGGTGTCGCCGCCCTGTACGACCACTTTCCGTTCCGCGCTCGCCAGATCCCGGCCATTGCTGCCGCGCAAAACCACACGCAACGTATGGGGTCCCTGGAGACCCAGTTCGTTGACGATAAAAAAGTCCGCCACGAGTTTGCCCGGCGCCGCGAGGACCGACGTCCGCGCCTTTACCGCGACGTACAGCGGCTGGTTGTAGTAGGCGAGGATCGCAGGGTCGGCTTTGGGATTTCGGAAACAATCGACGATGCCGGAGTGGTTCTCGACGATTTCCGACTCCCAGCCGTTGATCGCATAACCGTCGGCGATGTTGGACATCCGGATGTTTTCGATCCGCCGTCCCTGGTGCCCGAGCGAAACTGCGCCCATCGCGGTGGTGAGTGCGTCGACCGAGGGAAACGCGTCCCGCAGCTTCTTCTCGGTGAGAAACGCGTCGAACGCTCGAAACCACTCCCGGTAAAGCGCCCCGTCCCAACCCGGGTGGGGAGTCCGCGAGAGCTCCCGCTCGATTTTCTCGAGCCGGGGCGGCGTCGAGAGTGCGCCCTCCTCGCCCCAGTAGACGACTTCCTTCGTGTTGTCCGTCTGTCCGTAGAACTCCGCCGGACTTCGATA
The DNA here is from genome assembly GCA_003054665.1 of Opitutaceae bacterium EW11. GTDB lineage: Bacteria > Verrucomicrobiota > Verrucomicrobiia > Opitutales > Opitutaceae > EW11. The sequence goes on from QAYY01000011.1 coordinate 461,645, forward strand.
AAGGCTTTCGTTCCAAACGGCGGGACCGCCGGCGTGGTGCACGTCGTACCAGCCGTTCAAATACGGCTTGGGGTCGAAAGGCCGGAAATGAAGTTTTGCCGGATCGTCGATGTCGTTGCCGCGCGCCCAGGCCGACGTGTGGGTGATGAGCCGGCTCGGATCCACGGCGTGCGCCGCCGCCATCGCGGCTTCATGCCGGGCGATCTCCTCCTGACTCGGGTGCGGATTTCGCGAATCCCACTCGTTGATGAGATTGTATAGCACGAGCGACGGATGGCTGCGGTCGCGTCTCACCATCCGGAGGAGCTTCTCGCGCACGATCGGATAGCCGAAGCCGTCGCTGCTGACGGATTTGAAGGCGCCCGGTTCTTCGTAGTAGAGGAGGCCGAGTTCGTCGGCTTTCTCGAGGACGATCGGATTCCCGATCGCCCGGTGGAAATTCAGCATGTTCAACCCGAGTTCCTTTGCCGTGCGGACCTGCCGCTCCGCCAGTTCTTCGGTCGGACAGATGCCGTTGCTCGGCCAAAAGCCCCAGCTGATGGCGGTCCGCAGAACGATGCGTTTTCCGTTGAGGCGCAGCACGGCGTCGCGGCCGAGGCCGTCCATCGCGAACCAGCGGAAGCCGAAGACGCGGCGATCGCTGTCGCCAGACTGGAGAGCGACCTCGCAGACATACAGGTGGGGAGAATCTGGCGACCAGAGCTGCGCGGCGGGCACCCTCAAGGGGATCTGAACCTCGCGGCGCGCGTTCGCTTCGATTTCCACGTCGCTCAGCCGAGCCGAGAAGACGGTTTCGCCGCTCGCGCGGTCTGTGACCCGCAGCGTGATCCCGCCGCGGACAGTGTCGGGCGAGGTGTTCCGAAGGGCGACTACGGCATTCGCCTTCGTGATTTCGGGCGTGTTTTGGACGTAGAGGTCGTCCACAAAAACGGGGTCGCAGACGACGAGACGGACGCGTCCGGTGATTCCGCCGAAACCGTGGCTCATCGGGAGGCGATAATCGCCCCAGGTCATCGGGCGCGAATCGCGCCAATCGAAATTGCCTCCGGGGTCCGTCACCCGCACCGAAAGGTCGCAGCTCTGGCCGGGAGTGACGAATGAGGTGGCATCGACTTCAAACGGCGTGCTGCCAACGAGGTCGTAGCCGGCCAGGCGGCGATTGATGTAGATCTCGGCCCGCTCGCGGACGCCCTCGAACCGCAACAGCACGCGTCGTCCTCGCGCTTCCGCAGGGATCCGAATGCTCCGTGTCCACCAGCTGACACCCTGATAGTCGCCCTCGGGGCCGGGAGTCTTCTGCGTATATTCCTCGGTCGTGCCGGGGACACGCACTGGGAGGCTCGCCTTGCCGGCGATGGCATCCCAGCCCTGGGTCGGCGCGTGCGTTGGAAGCGAAGCGAGGTTTGGGGCGGGAAAAAAGAGGCGGTCCGATTTCCAAGGCGCGTTCGTGTCGACGAGCAGGCTCCAACCATCTCCGGAAAGGTTCGTCTCGATGCGCGGCGCCGCGAGGAGGGCCGAGCCGCTCAAAATCACTGCGCAAGGGAGGCCCAGCGCACGCAGCCGGGCGGCAAGACGGGAAAACGTGGAGACGCGGGAAGGCAGGGGCGAGCGCGGCAAAATCATTGCCTGTCTTCCCTAACGCCGCGCTTGCTCAGCTCGACCGTTTCGTTGCGCACATCGTCGAGGAAGCGCGGGGGGGGCCGATGCTGAGAAAACCTCTATCGTTTGCGAACGGGGAGAGTCTTCCCTTCGCGCCATTCGCCGGTGAGCATCACCTCGTGCGGGCTCTCCGGGATTCCGGTATCGTTGCGGTGCATGAGGCCCACGAGCATCTCCACCGCCAGCGAACCGATCTTCGAAGCGTCGTAATAAACGCCCGAGTTTCCCGATTCGGGACTATCCTGTAGTTCCACCATCCCTACGTCTTTCGGCACGGAGCGACCGAGTGTGCCCAGCCACTGCAGGACCGGTGCGGCGTGCGTCACCAGCAGCGCGTCCGGCCGGTTGCGCCGGTACCATGCTGCGAAAGTGGCGGCGTCGGTCGGCTCGCCCGGGCAGAGCGGCAGTCGGTCTGCCGGAGCGAACTTGAGCTGCTGAAGCAGGTAGGCGCCGAGCCAGCGTTCGCCGACCCGCGGGCTGTCGTTGGCCTCGGAGAAGACAAAACCGACGCGCCGGTAACCTCGCTCGAGCGCCTGCTGCATGGCCTGCCAGGCCGTGTCGAAGTGATTCTCCGTCACGTGGTGCAGCTGCGGCGAACGCAGCGTCATGCCGAGAGCGACCGACGAAAAACGCTGCCAGGCGAGATCCATCGCATGCTGCCCCGGCGGCATGCGGCCGATCATCACGCCGTGAACGCCGCGCGTGACGAGGATGTCGCAGAAGCGCGCCGGCGTCATGCCCGGTTCGGCGAGCCAGAAATGTTCGAGCCGGTAGCCGAACTCTTTTGCACGCTCCACCGCGCCCGGAAAGAAGTCCGGCCGGTCGTGATGCTGCGGGCGCCAGCCGTAGCGCGTGGGGTAGCTGGTGACGAAGGCGAGGGAGGCGTGACGCACCGCGCGGCCGCTGCGCCGCGACTGCATCAGCGCGGCGACAAACGGGTTCATGCGGTACCCGAGCTTGGCCGCGAGCGCCTTGATCCGCTCGCGCGTTTCCAGCGGGATGCGCGGATGGTCGCGGAGGGCCAGGGCGACGGTCGAACGATGGACGCGGGCCCGATCGGCGACATCCTGCAGCGTGGCGGGGCGGGGCATGCGGCGATTCCACAAAACGGCCCCCGGTTGTCGAGATCGCTCCAGCGTTGGTCGACAATGCGCGCAGAGGAGCCGTTGCCGCGGAAGCCCGGGCCGCAAATGATCCGGGTCCAACCCCGACGTCGCCGGCATGCCGGAGGCGACGAGCCCTTCCTTTTCCCCGTTTCATGGACACATCGACGGCGCCGCAATCCGAGCCAGGGATTCCTTTGCGTTCGGATAACCGCAGCCCGACGATGCCGAACCCCGCCCCCATGGATCCTTCTGCTCCGTCCGCGCGGACTCGCGTGGGCTCCTTTCGCTGGTCGATCTGCTCGCTGCTCTTTTTTTCGGTCACGATCAACTACGTCGACCGGCAGATCATCGGTATCCTCAAGCTTCCGCTCAGCCAGCAGCTCGGCTGGAGCGAGAGCGACTACGCCAGCATCGCGGCTGCTTTCCAGTTCGCCTACGCTTTCGGATACCTTTTCGGCGGTCGGACGATGGATTGGATCGGAGTGAAGCTCGGCTTGCCGCTCTCGGTCGTGTTCTGGAGCCTTGCCTGCGCAGCCCACGGCTTGGTGCGATCGGTGACGGGATTCATGGCCGCCCGAATCGGCCTCGGGCTGTCGGAGGGAGGCAACTTCCCCGGGGCGATCAAGACGGTGGCCGAGTGGTTTCCGGCCAAGGAGCGCGCGTTGGCCACGGGGCTCTTCAATGCCGGCTCGAACGTCGGCGCCATCGTCTGCCCTCTCGTGGTGCCGTGGATGGCGACCGCGTGGGGTTGGCAGGCGACGTTTTTCGTCACCGGAGGACTTGGTTTCCTGTGGATCGTCGCTTGGGCGCTGCTCTACGACAACCCGGAGAAACACCGCCGGCTCTCCGAAACGGAGCGCTCCTACATTCGCGAGGGACGTCCGCCTGCCGAGGCGCCCGCGCCGACCGTTCCCTGGCTGTCGATTCTCCAGTACAAGGCAACCTGGGCCTACCTGATCGCGAGCGTGCTGGCGGGGCCGGTGTGGCCGTTCTACCTCTTTTTCCTCCCGGATTTTCTCCAGAAACGATACCACCTCGCGCTCGAGCAGTTGGGCGTGCCGGTCGCGGTCTTTTATCTGCTGGCGTCGTTCGGAGGAATCGGTGGCGGTTGGCTTTCGTCGTTTCTCATCGGCCGCGGCTGGTCGGTCATCCTCTCGCGCAAGCTTTCGCTCCTCATCTGCGCTCTCTGCGCGCTTCCGGTCTTCCTCGCTCCCACCGTATCCAGCCTTTGGCTCACGGTGGCGATCGTCGGTCTCGCGGGCTCGGCCCATCAAGGCTGGTCGGCCAACCTGTATACGTTCGTGTCCGACGCGATGCCGAAGCAGGCCGTGAGCTCGGTGGTGGGCCTGGGCGGATTCGTCGCCTTCGTCACCGGCGGATTCACCTCGAAGCTGGTGGGCCATATCCTCGAGAGGACCGGCAGTTATGCGACCGTCTTTGCGACGGCTTCGTTGATGTACCTCTCAGCCCTGCTCGCGCTGCATCTTCTCGTGCCTCGGCTGGAACGCCGCTGATGTCGGCGCACCGCGGAACCCGCTTGCCACGTTTCACAACCATGACATCCCCCTTCGCGCCCCCTGCGCCCGCATCGGCAAAGGCCGCGGTCTCCGCGCCTTGGATACCGGATACGGGGGACGGCGGTTACCGGAACCCGGTGCTGTACGCCGACTATTCGGATCCCGACGCAATCCGGGTGGGGGACGACTACTGGCTCGTCTCGTCGAGCTTCGGCCATGTCCCGGGGCTGCCGATCCTGCACTCGCGCGACCTGGTGAACTGGACGCTGGTCAATCACGCCCTCCCGCGTCTCGTTCCGGATGATCACTTTTCGACGCCCCGCCACGGCCAGGGCGTGTGGGCGCCATCCCTCCGGCACCACCAGGGCAGGTATTGGATCTTTTATCCGGACCCGGACTTCGGCCTGTACGCGATCACGGCCGACGATCCGCGCAGCCGCTGGTCGGATCCCGTGCTGATCAAAGCGGGCAAAGGCCTGATCGATCCGTGCCCGTTGTGGGATGAGGACGGCACCGGATACCTTGTCCATGGCTGGGCCAAGAGCCGTTCGGGGGTGAAAAACCGGGTGACCCTGCATCGGCTCAGGCCGGACAGCTTCGGCGTCGCGGACGTCGGCACCGTCGTGATCGACGGGGACCGGATGGACGGCTGGAACACGATCGAAGGACCGAAGCTGTATCGGCGCGGGAATTACTACTACATCTTCTCTCCCGCAGGTGGCGTGACGCACGGGTATCAGGCGGTGTTTCGTTCGAAAAACGTCTTCGGGCCCTACGAACACCGAATCGTGCTCGCGCAAGGTTCGACTCCGGTGAACGGCCCGCATCAGGGCGCTTGGGTCGATTCCCCCGACGGTCGTCATTGGTTTCTGCACTTCCAGGAGCTCCCGGCCTATGGACGCGTGGTGCATCTCCAGCCGGTGGAGTGGAAGGACGACTGGCCGTCGATGGGCGCTCCGACGTTTGACGGCGGACCGGGAGTGCCGGTCCTGGTCGGTCGGGGCCCTTCTCCGGCGGCGGTCAAAACCGTGCCGGCCACCTCCGACGAGTTCGACGGCGGAGCCCTGGGGCTGCAGTGGCAATGGCAGTGCAATCCATCGCCGGAGTGGGTAGCGCTCGGCTCCGTCGCCAGCTGCCTCCGGCTTCGCTGTGTGCCGCGCCCGGACAACGAGACGCTTTGGAAGGCGGGAAATCTCCTGATGCAGAAATTCCCCGCACCGGAATTCGAGGTCACGACGAGCGTGGATGCGACGGCGCTCGGCGACGGCGAACGGTGCGGACTGGTCGTTTTCGGTTATTCGTATGCGTCGCTCAGCCTGCGGCGCGTTTCAGGCAAACTCGACGTGGTGCTGCACCGTTGCGATGACGCTCACCAGAGCGGCGTGGAGAGACTCGTCGCCTCGTCACCCGCGAATTCCAGCCGTGCGTTGCTGCGCGTAACGGTCGCATCCGGGGGCGAATGCCGATTCGCCTTCAGCTTCGACGGAACGGCTTTCGTCGCCCTCGGCATGCCCTTTCAGGCGCGTTCGAGCTACTGGGTCGGTGCCAAGGTGGGACTCTTCGCCCTCGGTCCTATGAACGGGCAGCAGCGCGGGCACGCGGATTTCGACTGGTTCCGCGTATCCGCGCTCCCATCACCATGAATCAACGGGTTTCCAGAACATTTTTCGCGGCGCTTCTTGCCGCCTCCGCTGCCTGCTTCGTTCAAGCCGGAGAGGCCTGGGGCGGCGATCCGATCGAGCCGATTCGTGCGCCGTTCCCCATGCCGGCTCTGACGCGCCCTTCGTTTCCCCAGCGGGTCGTGAGCATCGTGGATCACGGCGCGCTGCCCGGAGGGGCGGTGAAGAATACCGACGCGTTTCGCCGCGCGATCGAGGCGTGCGCCAACGCTGGCGGAGGACGCGTGCTTGTGCCCACCGGACGCTGGCTCACGGGCCCGATTCATTTGCGAAGCCACATTGAGCTTCACCTGGCGGAGGGCGCAGAGGTCGTTTTCAGCGATCGTTTCGAGGACTACCTGCCCGTCGTGTTGGTGCGGTCGGGGGGCGTCGATCTCTACAACTACTCGCCGCTGATCTATGCGCGGGATTGCGAGGACGTGGCGATCACCGGGCCCGGCAGGCTCGACGGCAACGCGCGGGCTTGGTGGGCCTGGAAGAAAAAGGAATCCAAGGAACCGGCTCGGATGGCGCGGGAGGGCGTGCCGGTGAAGCGGCGCGTTTTCGGCACACCCGAGGCGGCGATCCGTCCGAGTTTTGTCGTTTTCCTGAACTGCCGGAACGTCCTGCTGGAGGGCTTCACGATCGGAGGCGGCCCTAACTGGACGGTCCATCCCATCTATAGCGAGAACGTCGTCATCCGCCGCGTCCACGTGCTCACCGACGGACCCAACAACGACGGCATCGATCCGGATTCCTGCCGCAACGTGCTTGTCGAACATTGCGTATTCGATACGGGCGACGACTGCCTCGTGTTGAAGTCCGGCTACAACGAGGATGGCTGGCGCGTTGGGCGGCCGACCGAAAACGTCGTGATGCGCTGGTGTTCCAGCAAGAAGGGGCACGGGGGACTCGTCGTCGGCAGCGAGATGTCCGGTGGCGTCCACAACGTCTACCTGCACGACTGCACGTTCGACGGCACCGATCACGCTCTGCGGATCAAGTCGCGCCGCGACCGCGGAGGCGTGGTGGAAAACATCTGGGCGGAGAACCTCACGGTGAGGGACATGAAATACGACGTGGTCGTGGTCACGATGGACTACGGAGCCGATCCGTCGCGCATCGTGGCGGAGAAGCCGCCCATCTTCCGGAACATCACCGTGCGGAATGTGATTGCCGAGCGGGTGCCCGTGGCCGTGCAGATCGACGGCCTGTCGGAATCGCCGGTTGAGAACCTCCGCTTCGAGCGCCTGACGATTTCGTCGACGAGGGGCGTTGTCGCCCGCCAGGTGAAAAACGTGGAGTTCTCCGATGTCGCTATCGCTCCGGAGAAAGGTCCAGTTTTCGCGCTGACCGAAGCGCGCGATGTTACGATTCGCCGCGCGAAAATCGCCCCCGGCACCGAAAGGTTCCTCGCGGTGACCGGTGCGTCGTCGAGAGGAATCCGGATCGAGGAGAGCGATCTTCGAGGAGTAGAGTCCCCGATCATGCGAAGCCCAGAAGTGCCGGAGACCGCCATTGAACTGGCGAAGTGATCGGGATGGATGGCCGCCATCGGGGGACGCGCTGGACTGTATTTGCCGACAGGATGCGCATGCCGGCACGCTTGCGGGTGGCGCGACACGTCCCTGTGGCGCGCTTGGACATGAGAACGACGCACGGGCGTGTTTGCGGGGATACTGCGTATCGACGCAGAACGCAGGCTGGAGACCCTCGAGCGCCGCAGGGACGCGTCGCTCCACCTACAGGCACTTCGTCTGCGCGAGTAGGACTACGGATGTCGAGGCGGGGTCTGAGACGATAAGCGCGGCGCGGCGAAGCTCAGGGCGGGCAGGGCGTTCCCGTTGACGTCGAACAACGCGCAGGAGCCTCCGACCCAGGCGTGGAGGCCTTCAACCGGAATGGCCTCGGGAAACCAGTAGAAGAGTCCGGCGCCGAGACCCTCGGGCGTGTCGCGCACCGCGGCGAGGACGTCCGAGAGGAAGGCGCGCTGACCTTCCGGACTGATCGGCCAGTCGAGGTTCGGCTTGCCGTTCCAGTACTTGTCGCCGCGGGACGGATACGCCGTTTCCACCACCAGGATCGGTTTGTGAAACGTGGTGGCGAGGGTTGCCAGCGTTGCCCGGAAATCGGCGATTTTGCCGTGCCAGTCGGGATAGTAGCTCAGGCCGATCGCGTCGTAGGGCACGCGGTGGCGTTCGATGCCGCGGAAAAACCAAAGCGAACGCGGGGCGTTCCCCGAACTCTCGATGTGAAGCAGGATTTGGGGCCGGTTTTTGTCCGGAAACACGGCGCGCACGCCGTCGACGCCCGCTTGGAGAAGCCGCGTGAATCGTCGCCAGGATTCCTCGTCGTCGGTTTTTTCGAATTCCACCTTCCCGTCCGGCCAGAGCAGGCCGTTGGTGATCTCGTTTCCGATCTGGACGTAGTCGGGCGCCGTCCCCTGGGCGGCGAGACTCCGCAGAACCTCCTGCGTGTGGCGCTCCACGGCTGCGACGAGCTGCTCGAACGGGAGTTTTTCCCAGGCGGCCGGCTTGAACTGCTTCTGCGGGTCGGCCCATGTATCCGAATAGTGGAGGTCCAGGAGCAGCCCCGCGCCGGACGCCTTCACGCGCTTGGCGAGGGCGAGGGTGTAGGGAAGGTCGTTCGTGACGATCCCCACGCCATCGGGCGAAACGAAGAGCCGAAGGCGGAAACAGGAGAACCCGTTTTGCCGGAAAATCGTCAGCGCGTCCTCGCGTTTCCCGCCGTCGCTGAAATGCCCTCCGTGAGCCTCGATGGTGGCGAGCGCCGACACGTCCGCTCCGATGAGCACCTCGGCCCCTGGTTTTTCCGGTGCGGCAAAGGCGAGCAGGGACACCGCGAGGGACAACGCGGGCAGCAAACGGCGAGACGGGGTAGGCGTGCGCATAGAGGTGGGGATCGGGGCCTGAAAAGGGCGTGGCGGTGTTTGCCTGAAGAGGCAAAAGTTTAGTTGGGAATAAAACAGTTCTACCGAGCTCGTCCGTGACCGAGGTGGGAGCGATCCAGGGTTCAGATTTGCCGGCTCGCAGTTGCGATCCGAACGGACGGCGCCTGTCTCGGTCGTGGCGCCATCCCGTTCGCAGCTAGCCCGCCGCTTCGGAGTGCGGCCCAGGTGCAGCCGGAGCATCCCTGTGGGGTGGATACCCGCCGTTTTTTGATAATTATCTGCATTCAGCGATTGCGCTGTGGCGGTTCTCAGGTAGCTTCGCGTTCAGGAAGGAGGTTGTGTGGGTGGAGTTGGAAAACGTGCAGAGTGGTGTTCGGAGGTAGCTTGCGGCGGATCTGCGCGTAGGGTCGGGGTTTCACGTTCGCCCGCTTCCTCGTCCGCAAATCATGCAGCAGGACATTCATAATCCTTGGGAGGCGATAAAGACCCCGTTCTTTCCGCTGGCATTTCCTGCCCTCTACGTTGCCCCCGCAGGAGCGGACTCCGCGGCGCTTGGCACGTTGATCCACATCAATCTCCACGGCGATGGAGGTCTGAGCGTCGAGGGGCAACGCACGACGCCGTCGACGTTGACGGTCGTGATGAGCCAACTGGTGACCGACAGGGATCACACCGCGGTGGAAATCAGTGTGCCGCAGGACGCCCCGAAGTCCGATGTGGAGCAGCTCATGGATTCCTGCCGAAAGGCGGGCATCTCTCGTTTCTCGCTGGCGAAGAGGGCGGCGGAGAAAAACTAAGCAGCGACGGGCAACGCCCGGGCTAGCGACCGGTTGAAAGAGCCGCTACCCCGTGGAGTGACGGCGGGCCGTCTCGTCGCACCAGGCGGACGGATTTCCCTCAAAGCCAGCGGCTTTCGGCCGATGAAATCCGCAGGTGACCGATCCTCTCTCGCTTTCCTCGCACCTGTCCGGATTCCGGCCAGGAAGAGTTCCGGCTGAACGCAGTCCGGAAGTACGGATGCGGGGTAAATGCTCCGCGCCGTCTTTCGGGCCGTGACCGCGCCCGCCGCCAGACGTCGCTTCGCGTACGGCGCCGCTGTCGTGGCCGCGCTCCTCTTGGTGGGCGTCTTCGTTTGGAGGCGTCCGGGAACGTTGCGCCGCCTGACAGGCACCGCCGTTGCGCGGCTCGAAATCGTGAACCTCTGCGACCGCACGTGGAGCATCGCTGCGGCCAAACCGGGAAGCCGGCCTTCCGAGCCGTGGACGATCCCGCCGAAAGAAACGCGCACCTGGGAACTGCCAGAGGGAGAGTACGCGTTCGTCCAGGCGCTTGTCGGCCCGGACGACAAACCCGAATCCACTCGGACGTTTTCGATGCAGTTGTCGGCCGACGAAACGTACCGCTGGAAGCTGGTCACGTTGCTCACGGACGATTCGGGCGGGAGGTCCGCGCCGTGAACGCGCTCTGGCCAACCGTTCCGGCTGAACCGCCGCCCCTCCCTGCGATTTCCAGAATCGGAGGATTCGCGTGAGCGCGCCGTCCAGTTCGGGAAAACTGATGGCCGAAATCCGTTACGCGGACGATCGGTCCGCCGTCAGCCGCGTATGGAATCGCCCGATACACCAGTTCTGGCACCTGCTCGAGCCGCATTTCGAAAACCTCTGGCTCGCTCCCCATCGGCGAAGCGACGGGGCGGGAGTCTTCTGGCTCTGGAAGCCGCCGTCGGATTCCCGTCCGCCGTCCTCCTCGGAAATGGCGGACTTGAGAAAGAAACTGAACGACGCGAATCGCCGCCTTCTCGACGGGCCGGTGGGCATCAGCGACGATGAGCGGCGCGCCGGCGGCGCGACGGACGAGATGGTGAAGGAACTCGCCGCGCAGGCTTCGCGCATCGTGGCTCACCTTGTCGGAAAATCGGATTCCGACCTGGCTGCCTACGTCTGCCGCACCGACGCGGGCATCCGCATTCACAGCTGGGGTTCCTCCATTCCCGCGCAGCCCTACGACCCGGCTTCTCAGCGATGGGAGGTGAGCGGGACGGTCCTTGTTTCCGGAAAACCGTCGGCGGGGCACGTCGTTCGCCTGGAGAACCGGAAGGGTCTGCGTTTCGGCGAAACGCGCTCCGATGCCCAGGGACAGTTCGTTTTCGAGGACGTATCCGCCGGCAACTACCGCGTGAGGGTTCTGGCCGACCGCGTTCCTTTTCCGTCAAAGGGGCAGAACGTCCGCATCGAAAACGAATCCGTCACGGGCCTGGAACTCCACAGCAGTTCCATCATCGACGAGCCGGAGGACGAGGACCCCGACGACGCGGAGTCGTCCGAAGACCGCGACGAGGGAACACCACCCGATGCGGCTCCGGCTGCTGTTCCCCCGCAGGCCGCGGCGTCCGCCCCCGACCCTGGGCAGTCAGGAGGGAAGTCCCGGCGCGTGGCGTTATGGGCGCTCCTGCTGCTCTTGCTGCTCGCGGGCGGTGTGGGAGGGATTTGGTACGGTGTATATCACGGGCATCCGAGGGGACCGCAGCGCGACGAGCGGATCAGCACGATCACCGTGGCGGGCGACCTCGCGCCCGAAAAGGCGACGCCGGTTTCGGAAGTACATCGAACAGGAGCGGGAGTCGGGGAGGGCTCTTCGGCTGCCGGTTCCGGCGCATCGAGCTCCGGCCGGGACGTTCAGGCCGTGGCCGAACCCGAAGCGCATGTCGGCCGAGTCGCGTTGCACGTCCCCCGCGTGACCGCTCCTCTGGGAGTCCAGCCTGCCGTGATGCCCAGCGGTATTCCAGGCGCGCCGGGCAATGCGGTGCCGCTGGCCGGAGCGCCCAGCGGGGTGGCGCCTGCATCGGCTGCTCCGACGCCTGTATCGAAGAAAGCAGGACAACTCTCAAAGTCCGGCGTCGTGCCCGAGAAGAAAACGGCGCGTCCGCAGCCGGTCGCTGTCGTTGCACAGCCGCCGGCCGCGAAAGAATCCGAGGAGGACGAGGAAAGCCACGCGGACGCTCCCGCCGCCGAGACTCCCGTCACAAGGGAGCAGAAAACCGTTGCCGAGAAAGACCGCGCGACCGCGACGGCCAAGACACAGAAGACGTCGCCGAAGGATTCGCCGGTGCGTGCCGACCCGGCTTTGCCGGAGCCCGAAAAACGAGGACTGAAGCCGACGTTGGCGGCGAAGAAACCGGGACGGAGTCGTCCCGCCGCCGCAGCCCCGGCGACATCGATTGTTTCCCCCTCTGCTGATCGCTCGTCGTCCGATGCGGGCGCGGCCGCAGAGCAGCAGGACGCGCTCTCTGGCCACGGAAAACAGGGAGGAGATGGGCTGGGCATTCAAGCGATCGACGACGCTCTTCCTGGAAGCGAGCGTCCCGTCGGCCCCAACTCGCCGCCGCCTCCGCCCAGCGCTGCACGTTCGAAGGCCGCCCGTCCGAGTTCGGCATCGGCACCGACGACGGCTGCGGACATCAGTCCCGATCCGGAACCTTCCACCGAGACAATCGCTCGCACCGCATCCCCGGCACGCGCGACCCTCGCTCCGGCGAAGCGCACTCGGGGCTCCGCGTCCGCTGGGTCAGCCCCGGGAGGCTCCTCGGGCAATCCATCCGACGCAGTCAGTGGTTTGGGGGCAGCGGTGCCGGCTGCATCCTCCGCCGTCGCGGCTGCGTCTGGCGAAACGGCTAGTGCCGAACCCGTCGTCGAAGCTGCTGCCGAAACCGACGATCCCACCGCGACACCCGGCGACACTTCGGCAGCCGCTGCAGCAAAAAGGAACGGTTCGACGAATTCCGCCGGCGAAGGAGGCACGCCCGGCACCGCTGCCGGATCTATCGCGAACAACGGCGGTGCGCCGTCGCCTGCAGCCGCGACAGCACCGTCGACCGTTCACACCGATTCCCAACGCACTTCCGCTTCGAAATCCTCCGGTGCCCGCGGTGAGGGCGGTGCGGCGTCTGCCGCTGGCGACGCTTCCGCGGGTGCTTCCGTATCCGAAACGTCCGGACATTCCTCCGGAATGTCGGAGCCGACGGATTCCAGCCCTGCGGATGCGGAGCACACCGGAACGCCGGGAGCTGGTGCGTCGCCCGCCGCAAGCCCAGGCGGCGCCGACTCCCGCGCTTCGTCTGACGCCGTGAGCGGCGCTTCCTCCGCCGGGCTGGCTGATGCGTCCGGTTCGTCCGCGGATGCGGGCAGCACCGGTCCCGGCACGGCTTCGAAGGGCGCGCAGAGCGGATCGATGCCGAGAGGCGTTCAACCAGGGCAAGCCGCCGGCCGCTCCGCCGCGGCACCGTTAAGCGCGGAGCTGTATTTCGGCGGGTGGAAGCCGAAAATCGCGCGAGACGTGATCCTGCCGACGTTGCCCACGCGGACCGGCGAAGACGACGCGGTGGACGCGGTTCGGCGCGAGACGCAGAAAGCAGAGGAACTCCGTTTGCCGATCCTCTTCAGAAACCCGCGTGGACATGGCGGAATCGTTTTCACGCTGGACTCGGGCGACACGTCGACGGCAGCGCGTCTGCAGTGGACCGATGAAAAAGGCACACCGCTGGCGGCGGGCAGCGTCGAAGGCGCCCGTGCGGAGCTTGGCTGGAGAGGCGAAGTGCCCCGACTGGCGAGTTGCGTCCTTCGCACCGAGAGCGGAGCGGAACTTGCCCGTGTGGCATCCGACGCCGAAGGGCATCTCTCGTTGTGCGCCTCGCCCGGCGTGCAGGCCTGGCTGTGGGTCGGCCTGGAACGGCCGTCGACCGAATACGAGGAGCCTGCCCGCGTGCTGTGGACCAACCGGCTTGGCTGGCGTGCGAACGGAAATCGGCCGGTACCGCCCACCTGGATACGCGACGATCGCTGGATGAGCGGCCGAGGCCATCGCCTGACGATTCCCATCACCGCCGTCGCCGAAGACGCCCCACCGATCTCCCTCTCACTGGTCGATCGTGAAACCGGCTGGTCCCTCTCCTGCACCCTCGTGGTGCACTGAGACAGCCCGACGCCTCAATGGTCCTATCGCGAAGCCTTCACGGACGTCAGGCGATACAGCGGTCCGGCGGTTAGTCGAAACGTCCGGTCTGCTGCGTGGGCTCCTTATTTGGCGCTTAAGGTTTCGGGCTTGGCGCCGATGATTAGCGAAACGACGCCCCAATCGCGCTTCTCGTATGCAGGTTGAACAACGTGTCCTGGATGGGACAGGTGAGTGGACAGCCGCCAGCCGTGAACTTCGCGGAGTACGGGCCCACCTTGTCTTCGCGTTTGGAGGCCGCCGGATACTCGCGGATCGCAAGATCTACGATCGGCTCCGCGCAACGTATCCGGCCGCGCGAATTCTCATGGCGTCTTCTGCCGGCGAATTCTCCGACACCGACGTGCTGGACGAGAAACTGGTCGTCACCGCCGTCGCCCTGGAAAAAACACGGCTCTCCTCCGCCGTGCTGCCCATCGGGAACCAGCTCGAGAGCTATGCGGTGGGCAAGGAACTCGCGCTGCGGTTGAAGGCCGACCGCCTATCGCACGTCTTCGTGCTGTCCGACGGGCAGCGGGTGAACGGCACCGAACTCAGCCGCGGGTTCAACGAGGTGTTGCCAGCCGACGTGCGCATGACGGGTGGCCTCGCCGCTGACGGCCAACGATTCGAAAAGACGCTGGTCGGGCTCTCCGAGTATCCAGCTGAAGGCCGGGTCGCGGCCATCGGATTCTACGGCAAAAATTTCGTCACCGGATTCGGAACCTGCGGCGGTTGGACGCCGAACGACGTCGAACATACGATCACCTCTTCGGATGGAAGTATCCTCTTCAAGCTGGACGATATGCCGGCCCTCGACGTGTACCGTGAGTTCATCGGAAGGGATACCGAATGCACCCCGGCCACCTGTCTGGGGTATCCTCTTTGGGTGAAGATCCCGGGCCGAGAGACTCCCGTCGTCCGCTCTGTCCTGGGAATCGAAACCGGCACGAAGAGCCTGGTTTTTGCAGGCGATGTCCCGACCGGCTCTCAGGCCAGGTTGATGTACACTCGCCCTGGCGACCTCATTCGCGGAGCCGAAACGGCAGCGACGTCGGCCAACATTCAGAGTGGTGCGGAGCTGGCGATCTGCATCAGTTGCGTGGGAAGGCGGCTTGTCCTCGGGTCGACCGTCGGCGACGAGCTGACCACGATCCGCCGCACGCTGGGCACGTCGTCAATGATCGCCGGTTTCTACTCGTACGGGGAACTCGCACCGAACGGGCACGAACGCGCCTGCCAGCTTCACAACCAGACGATGACCATCACTACGTTCGCGGAAACGTAGTTGGCCGGACCCGGCGCGCTGGAGGGCTCAATCCCGGTCTTGTGCGCGGGTACCGAACGCTGACAGCTGTATCCGAGAACCTGATAACGAAGGCAGCACCGCGAGTTCGCTCGGACGAGCGGCCGTCGGTGATTTGCGGTGATGCTTCGCTGGTCGTTCGCCGGAGAAGATCAATGCTGGGAGGCATTGCGCTCCCGCCGCCCGCCATGAGGTCGGATTTGCGCCGAGATTTTGCGGTTCTGCCGAACGAGAACGGGGCCCGCGAAGTCCCGCAACGCTGCGAGCCATAAGCTTGATCGATACCTCCGCCGCGCGAAGTTCGCCGTTCCGGGGGGCGATCGCACCTCCTGAACGTGGCGGTGAGTCTCTTGCCCGGAAGCCTGCCCTGTCCCGTGTTATTGGGTACAGATCACAGGCGGTCGGATCGTCTTTGAGGCGGCGGCCGCAAATAGCGTGCTGGCGTTCGTCGCAGTATGTCGCCGCCTGCTAGGCGCGGCCGTGGTGAGAAGGACCCGTCATCTCAGGCAGCGGCCGTCTGATTAGGGCCAGTACTAATCGGCCTACCGACTATTCCGGAGAGGCAACTGATTCAACTTTGGATACGGGGTCGTTGGGTGACTCTTTCGGCTAAGTGCTGCGCGCTCTTCCTCAAGCGTGTCCAATTGGCGCCGATACACAAAATACAGGCGGTACACTGAACGATCTTCTTCCTCGGTTCCATGAGCATTGACGAGCAATTTGCCCGCCCCGCGGTATCCGACACGAATGACACGACAGGCAATGAGGCCTCTGCGGCGGGCGATTTCGCCGGGCAGGACAACAATGCCCTCATCGCTTCGATTGTGGAGGCGACGCCGAACATCATCGGCATCTTCGAACTATCGGGAGAGCGCGCTCGATTCATCAACCGTGCAGGTCTCCGCCGGCTGTCCCCGGATCGTCCTCCCCAGCTTTCCCGGTTGGGCCTCACGTCGATCATCGGGCCCGCCAGCCTGGATCGCTTTCAGGGAGAGATCCTCCCACGGGTCCACGTGCTCGGGAGTTGGTCGGGGATCGTGCACCTGCGGGATACATGGGGCACGGACCTCCGGCTCTATGCCACGTTTCTGTCGGAGAAGATGCTCTCTCGGCAGAAGCTGGTGTTCATGCACGCGATGACCCCGATCGAGGGTCTCAATTCCGACAGCTCCATTGCCGAGCACGAATTGCTCCGGGCGATCCTCGAAACCGTTCCCGACTGTGTCTATTTCAAGGATCTTTCCAGTCGGTTTATCCGTATCAGCCGCGCCATGGCCCGGAAGTTTCAGATCGGCGATCCGGCCGAAGCGATTGGGAAAACGGACTTCGACTTCTTTGCGATCGATCACGCCGGCCCCGCGCTGCAGAGCGAGCAGCAGGTCATCGCCACCGGAATGCCGATCCTCGATGTGGAGGAAAAGGAGGTGTTCGACGACGGCCGGATCGAGTGGGTGAATACCTGCAAGTTCCCCTTTCGCGATCTGCATGGAAAAGTCGTCGGGACGTTTGGGATTTCCCGAGACATCACGGCGAAAAAGCAGGCGGAGATCGAACACCGGCAGATGCAGACGCGACTTGAGCTCGCGCAGAAACTCGAATCGGTCGGACGGCTCGCGGCCGGCGTCGCGCACGAGATCAACACGCCGACGCAGTTCATCATGGACAACGCCCGTTTCCTCACGAATTCGTTCGCGGAGCTGGAGCAGATCATCGGGGCGTATCGAGAACTCGGTGACAAATTGAAGAACGATCCCGCCTATGCCTCGGATCTTGCCCGGGTGCAGGAGATGGAGTCCGAGCGGGATCTCGACTATCTGCTCGAGGAGGTGCCGAAGACGTTGACCCAGTCGATCGAAGGTCTCGGACGCATCGCCCGAATCGTCGGATCGCTCAAGGAGTTTTCCCATCCGAGCGGGACCGGCCGAAAGGCGGCGAACCTGAATCGCGCCATCGAAACGGCCGCCGTCGTGTCGCGCCACGAGTGGAAGTATGTGGCGGAGGTCACCATGGAGCTGGAGTCGTCGCTTCCGGACGTGCCTTGCGTGCTCGATGAACTCTCCCAGGCGATCCTCAATCTCATTGTCAACGCGGCCCACGCCATCGCGGATCAAATCAAGCGATCCCCCGACTCCAAAGGACGCATCACGCTCCGTACGCGACGGGACGGGGAATGGGCGGTGATCGAGGTCGAGGATACGGGGACCGGAATCACGCCGGAGGTGAGCGCGCACATGTTCGAGCCGTTCTTTACGACGAAACCGTTGGGCAAAGGGACCGGGCAGGGACTGGCGATCGTCCACTCGGTGGTCGTGAAGGGCCATGGCGGGCAGGTCGACTGCCGAAGCGAACCGGGACACGGGGCCACGTTTATCCTGCGGCTTCCCCTGCAGGGGCCCGTCGATCCGCCCGAGGACGACGAGGTGGAGCGTTCGGCGGGACCGGATTCGCAATGACCCCTTTCCCCATGCCATGAGCAAGCGAGGGCGCATCTTGCTGGTGGACGACGAGCCGAGCGTACTGGCCGCTCTCCAGCGGAATTTCCGGAGGATCTTCGAGATGGACACGGCGGAGAGCGCCACCGCGGCGCTTCAGCTGATGCAGCGAAACGGTCCGTACGCGGTGCTCGTTGCCGACATGCAGATGCCGGGAATGAACGGCATCGAACTTCTCATCCGCGCCAAAGAGATGGCGCCCGACACCGTCCGGCTGATGCTGACGGGAAACGCGGACCAGGAAACGGCGGTCGAGGCCGTGAATCGCGGACAGATTTTTCGGTTTCTCTCCAAGCCGTGCGATACGTCGGTGTTTCAAGCCGCGGTCGAGGCCGCTTACCGCGAACACAATCGTCTGCGCACCGAGCGCGCTCTTCTCGAGAGCACGGTGGTGGGCTCGGTAAGGGTGCTCGCGGAGGTGCTGGCGATGATCGAGCCGAGTTCGTTCGGCCTAGGCCAGCGGCTGCGCGACTCGGCGCGCGCTTTTGGGGAGTGGATGAACCTTCCCTCGACGTGGGAGCTCGAGACGGCCGCCGCGCTGCTGCATCTCGGGTATGCGGCGATCCCGACCTCGGTCATTCGAAAGATGGACAGCCAAGTCCCGCTTCTTTCCGAGGAACTGGAGCTGGTGGAGCGCACGCCGCAGGTGGGCTACGAACTGCTGGCGCAGATCCCCCGGCTGGAGACGGTGGCGAAGAACGTATTGTATGTGAATAAACGCTACGCCGGCGCAGGATTTCCGGACGACGGCCTGGCCGGCGATTCCATTCCGTTTGGCGCCCGCGTGCTTCGGATCCTGCGGGACCGTCTGCTCCTGGAAGGCGACGGCGTGGTGAAGGGCAAGGCGTACGCGGAAATGCACGGTAGAACGGGGTGGTACGACGTTCGGCTCCTCGAGAAATGTTTCCTCTGTTTTCCGGAGTTCATGGCCAATGCGATTGTCGCGGAAACGCCCGTGCGCGCCGTTCCGGTCGAAGAATTGAAGCCGGGAGAGGTCCTGGTGTCCGACGTGCGAACGGCCGGCGGGCACTTGCTAGTCAGCGCCGGCAACCGGCTGCCCGAGTCCTTGATCAAGCGCCTGAGGAACTACGCCGGGTTCCACGACGTGAAAGAGCCGATCTACGTGCAGTGAGATCCCGTGTGCCTGAGGCATGAGCTGCGGGCGCCCTCGGCACGCTTCGCCGCGACGCTACTGCAGGCGTGCGAGCAGTTCTCCAGTGTCGAGGTGGTCCGGATACCGCGGGCGCGAGGGGTTCGGATGGACGCGGCGGATGTAGATGCCGGCGACTTGTCTTGGGCGAAGCGCCTGGATCGAGGCGTAGACTTCCGGATCGGTTTCCCCGTCGTCCCCGAAAAGGGCGAAACGAACGTTCGGATACGAAGCGAGCACGGATTCGATGCGTGCGCACTTGTAGGTCGTGTGGTCGCGCTCGGGTTCGCGGCGCTTTGAAACGATCTGGCGCAACTGCAGGACGCCGCGCGGAAAACCATGGCTGTGCAGGAAGCGGCGCAGATTGTCCGTGAGCTGGCGGGGCGACGACGAAATGTAGAAGACCGGCGACGACTCGGGCGCCGCGTTCTGCTGGAGGAGACGGCGATAGAGATCCGGCATGCCGTCGACGCACATCCGCTTCTCCGCCGGGAGCGTGAGGCTGTTGGCGAGGAGGTCGCGTTTGCTCAGCACGTGAGTGACGAGAATGGTGTCGTCGACGTCGGAGATGATTCCGAAGGCGTTTCTCGCGTCCGGGACGAGCAGGCCCGCGGGAGTGGAGGCGGCCGGGTCCGCCGAAATGTCATGCCAGCCGGCGGCCAACGGGAGGGGCGCCGGTGCGACGTGTTGCCAGTAGCCACGGGCGTCGGCTCGAGTCGTCCAGCGATGCGAACCGACACTCAACGCGACTTCGCCCACGGCGCCGGCGGTGAGAAGCATGCGTGTGGTTCGCCGCAGCGAACGCCAGCGTCCCGCTTCTTCGGCCGGTGCGGCGCGCGCGTGCGTGAGTCGGCCGGAAAACACGCAACCCTGCGCGCCGAGCCATGCGTCGTCGACGACAGTGTGAAACCTGCGGCGCGGTTGGTGCGCGGGCATGGACCTTCCGTGGCGGCGCTCAGCGATTCGGGTGGCACCGACCGGCGACAAGCGCGCTGGCGATGTCGCGCGCCGCGTTCGGTTTCGCGATCGCGCGGGCGGCTTTGCGCATGCGCTCCATCCTGGTCGTGTCGTTCAGCCAACCGACGAGGTAGTGGGCCGCGTCAGTCACGTCGTACAGGCGCACGGCGGCGCCTTCTTCGAGCAGGTATTCACAGTTGCGCTGTTCTTGTCCGGGGATCGGCGCCACCAGCGCCATCGGTTTCCCCTTGGCGAGAATCTCGGTGGTCGTGAGCCCGCCCGGCTTGGTGACGATCAGGTCCGCGGCGTCCATCCACTCATGCATGTTTCCCACGAAACCGTTGACGCGGACCGGCACCGGCAGACTCGCGGCCACGTGCCGGCACTCCTTTTCGAGGTCGGCGTTTTTGCCGGCGACGACGACGAGCGAGATCTCGGCGGTGCAGTCCCGGAAGGACTCGAGCAATTTCACCATCGGACCGACGCCGAAGCCGCCCGAGAGCAGGAGGGCCGTGGGCCGCTCCGGAAGTCCGAGGCGGGCACGGGCGGTCGCGGCAGGGGAGCGCTCCGCGAAGACGGGGTCGACGGGAATGCCGGTGACGCTGATGCGCTCCGCCGGGAAACCCTTGCGCATGAGTTCGCGCGCGGCCGTCGGCGTCGCGACGTGGTAGTGCTCGATATGCGGATACACCCAGAAGGCGTGGGGGCTGACGTCCGTCACGACGGCGTGCACCGGCGTCGCCAGCTTTCCGCGGCCCTTTAGGTCGGAGAGCAACTCCAGGGGAAGGAAGTGGGTGCAGACGATGACGCCCGGCGACGTTTCCTTCAGGAGATCCAGAAAAGCGCGGCTGTTGAGTTTGTCGAAGGCGAGGCGGGCGCGGCTTCGTTTGCTGTGCGCGGGGCGGACGACGTCGGACTTGTCGTAAAGGTAGCCCCAGAGTTCCGGAGCCCGCTGCACGAGTTCGATGTAGGCCTTGGCGTACATCTTCCGGAAGAGCGCGGGCGTGCAGTCGAGAATGTCGACGAGCCGGTGCGGTTCCTGTGCCGATTTCAGCGCGGCGGCGATGGCTTGCGCGGCGCGGGTGTGGCCCGCTCCCGCCGTGGCGTGGAGGATGAGGATGGGGGCGGATTCGCCGGTGGGGGTAGGCATGAGACCCCGCGAGGCTGACGGAAAGCGGTCGGGCGAGAAAGAAAATTGGCGCTGGCCCGCGGCGGGGGCATCCTGGGACGCGCATTGTGCAGATGAATACGGTCAAGGGTCGTTTCCTCCCATGGACACCGATGCCTCCTCGGCCGGGCTTCGAATCTCGGTGCGCAGATTCAGCCGCGGGCGTGAAACTGGAGGGTTTTCGCCGGCGCGCGGTTGCAGCCGCGCGCTGTTTCTTTTCTGTTTCGGTGAGACCGCCTCTCCTCGGCCGAGCTGATACCCCTCTTGTTACCCCCGTGAAAACTCCCTTCCTGCTCCTGTTTCGTCTAGCTGCGCTCGCTCTCCCTTTTGCCCTTCCGTCGTCGGCGTCGCCGGAATCGACGGCCGAATCCGGCTGGATTTCGCTCTTCAACGGCAAGGACCTCGACGGCTGGACCGTGAAAGTCGCCAAGCATCCCGTGGGTGAGAACTTCGCGGATACGTTTCGCGTCGAGGACGGTGTGATCAAAGTTGCCTACGACAAGTACGGGAAATTCGACGAGCAGTTCGCGCATCTCTACAGCAACCTCGCTTATTCCCGGTACATTCTCCGGCTCGAATACCGGTTCACCGGGACCGCCGTGGCCGACTCGCCGTCCTGGTCGAAGCTCAATAGCGGGGTGATGATTCATTCGCAGTCGCCGCTTTCGATGCGACTCGACCAGCTGTGGCCCGCCGCGATGGAGGTGCAGTTCCTGGCGGAGGGAACGACGGCGGGCCGGCAGACCTGCAATGCCTGCACGCCGGGCACCAACCTCGTGCGCGGCGGAAAACTCACGACCGATCACATCGTCGAGGCGGTAGGAAGCCTCTCGCCGCTGAACGAGTGGGTCTCCGTCGAAGTGGAAGTGCACGGCAACGATCTCGTCATTCACCGGGTGAACGGCGTCGAGGTGTTGCGTTACGAGCATCCCCAGTTGGATCCGCGCGATCCGGACGCAAAGCGCCTGCTTGCCCTCGGCGCGCCGCTTCAGCTGAGCAGCGGGCACATCGCGCTGCAGGCGGAATCCCAGCCAGTCTGGTTTCGCAACATCCGGATCAAACTGCTCGAGCCGTGATCGATTGGACGGTACCCGCGTCGACGAACTGCAGCGGCGAATAGAATCGGCGCGGTTGGGAGGCCCTGCTTCGCCAAGCCGGCCCAGCGCCCCGGCCCGGGGCGCTGGACCTCTTGCGGAGGGAGGGACCTATTTCAACGGCACCCAGATTTCGGTGCGCAGTTGATCGGGCGGAGTGCGATCGGGAGGCGTGACGTAGACTTCGAACGCCGGCTGATCGCGCAGGGTTTCGCCGCTGCCGGGCAGCCAGTCGCGGAAGATCCTGTCGTAGGTTTCGGAGAGCCGGTCGTAAGGGCCTTGGTGAACGAACACGGCGTAGCGGCCGCCGGGGATCGTCTGGACGCCGATCTCGCCTTCGGGCTTGAAGGCGTCGTTGACGGTAAGGCAGGCGTCGTAACGGGTCCGATCCTCCGCGGTGACTTTCGGGGCGTCGTGACCGATGCCGATCATCGCTGTATTCGGTCCGAAGAGACGATGTGCGCCGGCGTAGGCGCAGAGCTTGTCCCAGGCGGCGCCCACTTTGGCGTAGGGCCCGGTGTGGCGGACAAAAGCGACCCGGGTGTCGGGCCGCTGGCGGATATCGGGAGCAATCGAGGCGATCATGGCTTGGGTTTTCAGTTGCGCCGAGCGCACCTGCAGTTCGAGCCGGTGCGCCTTGCGGCATTCGGTGGGCGCCATGCCGAACCGTTCCTCGAAGGCCCGGCTGAAACCGGCCGCGCTCTCGTAACCGGCGTCGAGCGCGATGTCGGTCACGCTCTTGGCGGTGGTCTGAAGCTGCACGGCGGCGGTTTCGAGCCGGACGCGTTGCACGTAGCGTCCCAACGTTTCTCCCACGAAGGCGCGGAAGATCCGGTGGAAGTGGTACGGCGAGAGGCACGCGATCCCGGCGAGTTCGTCGAGCGAGAGGCTCTCGCTGCGGTGCTGGTCGATGTGGAGCAGCACGCGGTAGAGTCGCTCGTGATAATCCTGCAGGGTCTCGTGTCGGACGGTGGGCATGGCGCTGCCGAGTCTGCCAGAACGCGCGCTCGGATTGCTTTGCCGATCTTGCGAAGTTGCCGGTCCGGCGCAAGCGGGCGGCTCGTTCCCGAAGAAATCCGGAGCCGTTTCGCCCGGACCTGGTATCGGAGCGCTAACTACGGCTGCCGCGTACTGGCGATCAGCTGTGCCCGCGCATCGACGTCCCGCAGGATCTGCACGAGGCAGTCATCGAACGCGAGCTGCAGCGCCTGCGTCAGCTCCGCGTCGCTGTTCCACCAATTCATGCTCGTGTGGCGGCCGCGGTAGACACGGCTGCCCGCGGGTTTTCCCAGGTGCTGGAAGGCGACTTCGACAACCACCACCGCGGCCTTGGTGACGTCGACATTGGATACATAGCACTTCCGGAGGCTTGGCTGGAGCACGAGCTCACCCGCCGCGGGGGTCTCCGCCAAGGTCATGCGTTGTCGGAGCGAAGCTCGGAGAGCGGCCTCGATCCACTGCGGGACGGAGTGCGCGGCGAACGTGCGGTTGCCCACCTGACCGAGCGATTCGGCATCGAGGCGCAGGTCCTGGACCGCGGCCACGTAAACCTGGACCGGAAGGATCGGAACCGGAGCGGCGTGCGGCGCGACCGGGGCAGCCACCGCTCTCGGCTGAACCTTCAGCTCCGTCGTTGGGCCCGCGCATCCGGCGAAGGAGAGCGCGACAACGACGCACGCGACGGATATGCCGGTCTCGAGTCTCACAGGGGAAGGCCGCACAACTCACCGCGCGGGCAACGCACCCAGACCCGGTCTTCCGCGCTTTTTTCGACAAAGGCTTGGACGAGTACGGTCGGCCCGCCGGGAACCTCCACTGCGCGCTTTTGCGCGGTGTTCGGCGCTTTGTAGAGGGCGTTCTCCGCCGGTGCGGCGACGTCGAGATCGTATGCGATCATCGCGGCGATCTCGGTGAACGAGCGATCCAGGACCTCCTTGGCCAGTCGGCCTTCCGTGCTCGACCACACCTTGGCGGCCTCTTCCGGCTTGGTGCCTGCGGCGAAGGGGAAACGGTACGTCGACGAAAACACGTTGAAGTAGCAGAGGGGCGGAAGCTTCCCGCGCGTCTCGGAAGAAGGCGCGGGCTTGCCGTTCGCGGGGTGCGCCGATGCGGTCACGACGACGCGGGTGCCGCCGAAATCGGGCTGGAGCTCGTACGTCATGTCGAGCACCACGACGGACTTGTTCGGCGTGGCCTTCACGCGCTCCGGCAACGTCGAGACGTCCTTGATCTGGACGACCTGCACGTCCTCGAGTGTGACCGATGTCTGCGAGGCGAGCGCAGTCTTGAGCGCCTGGGCGAGGACGTCGGCCGGACGGTAGTCGATCAGTGAATCCCGGATGGAGGAGGCCGCGCCTTCCGCGCGCTTCGCGCGGGAGTTGTTCACGCCGGCATCGATGAGGGCCAAGATCAGGCCTCCACCTGCCGCGGTGAGGTTGGAGCGGTTGATCGAGGTGCCGATTTCCTGCTGACGCATGCCGATGACGCCCACCGCAGGAGAAAGCTCGGCCTTTTTCCCGACGGGAAGCGCCACGCGGTTGGGACTCGCGCAACCACCGGCAAAAAGGGCGCACAGAACGGCCAGCGCTGCACCTTGTTTCGACACCCATCCACCCACCGACGCCAATTGAGAAAGCATGGAGCCGTCCTGCATATACGGTCGGCTGCGGCGGGAAATCTTTTTTTTGAGCGACGTATTCGAACCGTACGGACCGATCGGGGCATTCCGGCTATTTCGGGGGAAGCACCCAGGAAGCCGGTCGGTTGCCGCTGCAGAGATGGATGCTTCTGGGTGGTGCAACGAGTCACCGCGGCGCGGAATCACCGCGGATCTGCGCCACGGGAGGACCGGAGCGGAGACGTCAGCGCGGGGAACGCACCGGGCAGCCCGTGAACGTGGCCAACCGAGGCGAAGGGCTTATGAGTTTTAGGCGCCTAGATTCTTGAAGAAGTCAGGCGAAGCGGTAGCGTGCCGGGACCCCCATGAAGTCCCCCGCGGCAGGTGCGGCTTTGGCCGTTCTCTTTTGGTTGTTGAGTGCCCCGCTTCCTTGTCGAGCTGGGTTCTTTTCCAGCGTTTGGGGCGACGTCGTCGTCACCACGGATACGACGGACGCCGGTCGGAAGGTTGTCCATCCGACGCCGCAGAAGCCGGTTTACTACCGCGGCATATCTCTCGGCTGCAAATTCGGCTCCATCCCTGGCGACGAAATGCCGGATGTGCACGAGATGGATCGTTATGTCGGAAAGGTCCTCGCGAAAGAGGGGTATCTTCCCGCCAAGCCGGGAAGCCACGACCCAACACTTTTTCTTGTGCTTCAGTGGGGGTATTTGAGACCCGGGTCGGACGATCTGTATTGGTTTCTTGGTTATGACCCCGCTCAAGACATTGCCGCACCCGTGATGCCGGGCAAGCTCGGCCCCGAGGTGTTCCGGCGCGGGATGCGCTCGCGCATGACCGAAACGATCCTGGAGAGCGCCAGCGGTCCGATTTACGGGATCATTGTCAGCGCTTTTGAATACAGCTCGGCCAACTCCAGCGCGCCCGTCATCTACTGGCAGACGCGGATCGGAATCCCGGCGAACGGAAAATCGATGGCCGAGGCCCTGCCGGTGATCGCGCTCGCCGCGGGGCCGAACATCGGACGCGAAATGAAAACTCCGGCGCTCGTCAGCGCGGATGACGTCCGAAAGGGCGACGTCAAACTGGGCGAGCTCCAGGTGATCGATTACTACGAAGAGCCGTCGCCGTCGAAGTGAGGCGAGGGCTCGGGCGGCAAGACATCGGGTGCGGCGAGCCGTGGCCCGCCGTCGAGGGCGTCGCCGCAATCCCAGGGCGACGTTTGCCAGAGGAGCGGAGGTGTCGTCGCAGGAATTCGCCGACCGATCTCAGTCGTGGCGACTCCGCGAACTATCTCGCGTGCTTGTCGAAATACGCGCCGAGGATTTCGCGGGCCACCGGCGCGGCGTAGTGCCCGCCGGCGAACTCGACTCCGGGTTCGGAGCCCTGCAGCGCAACGGCCACGGCGATCTCCGGATGCTCGAGCGGTGCGAACCCGACGAACCAGGCCACGTTGAACATGCCTTCGGCGCCCTGGACCTGGGCCGTCCCGGTTTTTCCCGCCACACGCACGCCGGGTACCTGCGCTTCGCGGCCGATTCCTGTTTCCACCACCTCACGAAGGCCGTCGATCAGGGCCGCATAGGCCGGTTCATTGATCGCCAGCGGCTCCGGTTTACATCCGCCGGTGGCCAGCCGTCCCGGTTGATGAAGCAGGGTGGGAACGGTGAGTGTTTCCCGGCGCGCCAGCGAAGCGATCGCGCAGGCGGCCTGAAGCGGGGTGATGCGGAGATAACCCTGGCCGATGGAAAGATTCGCCGTGTCGCCGGGAGTCCACTCGGAACCGACGACTGCCTTCTTCCACGACGGATCCGGCACGAGCATCCGGAAGGACTCGCCAGGCAGTTGAACGCCGCTGGGGCGGTCGAAATGGAAAAGTCGCGCTTCGGCCGCGATGGCTTCCGGACCGGCGGCGAGCCCCACCTGCACGGCGTAGACGTTGCAGCTGTGGGCGAGCGCGTCGCGGAGAGTCAGGCTGCCGTGGCCTTCGAGTTGGTGGCAAGAATAGCGGCGACCGCCGATCTCCAGGAATCCGTCGCACCGATACACCGTGTCCGGCTGCAGCGTGCCTCTCCGAAATCCGGCGAGGGCGGTGAAAATCTTGAATGTGGACCCGGGCGGATACAGCCCTTGCGTGGCGAGGTTGAACCACGCGCCGTCTGATTCGGCGCGACGGGCGGCGTCCTCGCTGAGCTGCGGCGAAACGGCGTTCAGGTCGAAGTCCGGCTTGCTGATCAGCGCCAGCACCTCGCCCGTTTGAACGTCGATCGCTACCGCGGCTCCGCGGGCGCGGCCCGGGATTTCGGCCAAGGCCCGTTCCGCGGCCCGGTGGAGATCCAGATCGAGGCTGAGCGTCACGTCCTCGCCCGGCGTCGCGGCGAGTGTGACGGTCGGTGAGCCCGCTGCATACCCGAGCGCGTCGACGCGGAGGAGCGCCTCGCCGGGAGTTCCCGCGAGTCGGTCGTCGAACTGAAGCTCGATGCCGGAGACTCCGGTTTCCCGCTCGGTGGAAAGAACCCTCGGAAGGCCGGAGGCCTCGGACGGGACGGCACCCACGTCGTCGGGAGGGCGGGTGCCGGAAACGTTCGCGAAGGCGCTGAGCGCCGGGCGCTGCCGGATCGGTTCCCACCGGACGCGCCCCAGCACGTGAGCGGCGACGTTGCCCTGTGGATACCAACGTTGTTCCGAGCGCTGGATTTCGACGGCGGAGCCGGCGGGAAAATGGCCGGCGAGTTTTTCGGCCTCCGCTGGGTCCAGGTCCTTCACCAACACGTAGGGCAGGGCGCGTTCCCGGGCGAAGTGGCGTTCGAACCCGGGCTGATCGAGGGCCTCGTGTCGCCCCGTGAGCGTGTTGATGCGGTCGAGGTAGTCGCGAACGTGGGCAAGGCGGTGGGCGGCAGAACCTCGCACGACGTGGTCGCGGAGCGGCCTTCGTCCTCGAAGCAGCTCGTCGCGGAGCGCTCCGAGGTGCAGGACCGCGTCGAAGCGCGTGCGGTTGCCTGCGAGGAGGCGGTGTTCCCGGTCGTAGATCGCGCCGCGGGGGGCGGGAAGGTGCAAGCGCCGTTCGATCTGACGGCGTTCGAGCGCGGAATAGTCCTCGGAACGGACGAGCTGTTCGTAGGCGAAGCCCGCTGCCAGCAGGAGCAGTCCGGCGAGGATCGTCCCGTTGACCGCGCGGAGGCGCGAGTCGAGAGGCGAGCGTGCGGCAGGGCGGTCGCCGTGCGGCGTGTCCTGCGCGGACTCGGACGGGGCCGCGGGTGTCGAAGAAGGACGGCCTGCCTCCGCCGGCATGCTACTTGTTTTTCGGCGGAGGATTGTTCTTCCAGAGCCGGTAGTTGATCGTCACCTGCACGTCGAAGCTCGGGACGTACGGAAGGTTGCCGCGGTAGTCGAAGGTCTTGGAGCCCTCCACGTAGTCCTGCTTCCCGTCGTTCGGCTCGATGATGGTGAAGCTCGAGGGCGAAATGTCGCCGAGCAGGCTCAGGTATTCGGCGCCCGACTTGTTCGAGGAACGTTTCGCGTTCTGCTCGGAACGAGAGACCAGGCACTCTGCGCCGAAGAACGGCTCGAGATCGAGGGTCATGAAGCCGCCGTTGAACATGAGCGACGCGTTTCCGCTCGGCTCGGCGCGCGAGTAGCGCGCGAGCTGATTGTAGCCCGGCGGCTGAATCTGGAGCGGGCCCGAGGCGTCGTAGCGGTTGTTGCTGTTCTTGGTGCGGGCGCTGGAGGAGTCGTTGAGGCGGAAATACCGCGAGTCGCCGTCGACCTCGAGGCGATGACGACCGTCGTTCGCGTAGTCCTTCTGCTCCTCTTTTTCCTCGTCCCAATCGGGGGTGTGCAGGCGGCCTTCCATCTTGCGATCCATCTTCCAGGCATAATCGGCGTCAGGGCCGCCTTTTTCCCCTTTCTCGTGCTTCGAGCCGGAGGCTTTCACGACAATTTCGAATTCCCCCTCCCAAGCCGGCTCTTTCCAGTCGGTGACTTCGAACACGCGGCCTTTCTGGAAGAAGAACGACGTCCGCATGATCATGTCGGCGATGAAGCCGAGCGTGCCGTTCACCGGCCCGCCCATCGCGGTGTTGATCGCGTCGTTCAGGTCCTGCGTGAGATTGCCGACCTTCATCGTGACCTCCACCGCGATGACGGCGCGGCGCGGATACGGGCGGACGGAGGCCGAGAGCTGTTTTCGCTGGGGAACGCCTTCAATCTGGATCGTGGCTTCGCCTGCGTCGTCGGTGCTCGAAACATAGCCCGCTCCCTGGGCGAACTGCACCACGGCGAGCTCGGGCTTGTATTCCCAACCGCCTTTCGAGGTCTGGTATTTCGTGTTGTAGCTGCCTTCCGGCAAACGCCAGACGACCTTCGCGCCGCTGACGGGACCGCCGTCCGGCATCTGGAGGTCGATGGTGGTGAGGTTGCCGGCGGCACGGATCGCCTTCAGGACATCGCTCTTCGGAAAGTCGATCGCGACCTTTGCGCGCGCCGTGCGCTGTTCGCCGGGCGAACGCGTTTTGGTTCGGACGAGCGGAGCGTTTTCCACCTCGACGGTGATGTTCTGCCGGGCGACCGACATGATCGTTTTGAACCAGGCGATGATCGTGTTCGCGATGCCCACGCCCTCGCTGAACTTGCTGTCCGGCAGGTGATGCTCGAGGAGCTTGCCGGTGTAGGCGCCCCAGCCGGTGGCCCAGATGTCGCCGGCGGCGCCGGAGAACTGGTCGGAAAACGACGACGGCGCCGGCCCGGAAATCTGGGCGAGGCCGATCACGGCGACGGGAAAGAAAGGAGAGGAATTCAGGCTGACCGGACGTCCCTTGGTCCGAAGTCCCTGCTGTGCGGCGAGGCGGATGTCGGCGGCGAATACGCGCGAAATCAGGGCGACCTGGAGCAGCGAGAGCGGCTGGTCGCGCCATTCCGCGGTGAAACGAGCGCCGTCGGCCTCGCCCGAGTCCTCCTCGTCCGAAGCGTCACCGTCCTGGGATTTCTGATACCGCTGCATCGCGGCCGACATCTGTTGCATCTGCGCCGCTTGCAGGCGCTGGGAGAGGGCGGACATCTCGGCGGTGAGCTTCGCCATTTTGTCCTTCGCAGCCTGCAACCGGGCCTTGTCCTGGCTGCCGAGGTCGGCGCTGAGTTGTCCCATCTCCTGGGAAATCTCGCCGAGGCGCTTCTGGTCCCTCTCGAGCGTGCTTTCTCGGGTGTCGTTCTCGGAGCGCTTGGGTTTGGGCGAGGGTGCGAGGACCGGATCGTCTTTGGCCCAGACGGGCGTCGGCCTCATCGCCGCCATCAGGGCGAAGGGATTCTGCGCGGCTTGTTTCTCCAGTTGCTTCAGCCGGCTCTTGCTCGGCGGAATCGCCGACGGTGGTGCGGGCGAAAGGAGATCGTAGTTCGCCGGGGAAACGCGTCCGAGGGCGGCGACGAAGCGCGCCCAGAAACGCTGCTGGGGCTGGGAGCTTTCGGCGGATTTCCGAAGCGTTTCCACGAGATCCTGCGCGAGTTCCTCCGGGTCCGCGTCCTTGAAAGGCACCGCGAGCGCCTGCGCGTACGAGATGAACCGGATGGCAGGTTGTTCGCTCGGTTTCCAGAGGAGCTCCTCCAACTCGTAATCCCGCATGGCCAGACCCGTATCCGCTCCGGCCGGCGGAGCTTCGAGCACGGCTCCCTTTGCATCGCGGATACCCCAGCCCATCCGGCGGAGCGCTTCGTGCAGCGCCTCTTTCGAGCCGTTTCCACCTTCCAGGTACCGGCGAGCCAATACCAGCGCCACGGAGTCGGAATCGTCGGGCAGCGAAGCGGCTGGAGCGGCGGGGGGCTCTTGCGCGAAGAGAGTCGCGGCGGCGAAAAACGCGGCGAAAAAACACCGGGAAACGGCGCGGAAACGGAGGGGCAGGCGAGACATCCGCAGACCATGATCGGCGATGTTCCGTCCGCAAGAGCAGGCGGGAGAAAAGCGGCGTCACGCCTGCGTTTACTTTGAACCGTGGAGCGACGCGACGCGTGTGCGGTTCAGCTCGCGTTGCTCTCGCGTGCCGGGACATTGCGGGCCGCCCGCATGCGTGGCAGAGGTAAAGCGGCACCGGGGACGAGCATCGCGACCAGACCCGTCACCGCGCCGAGAAGATGAGCCAGCGGAACAGGACGGAAGCCGGCGGCGCCGGAGTCGACGAATACGGTGGCGCCCGTGTGCAGTTCGAAACCGCATTTGGCGAGAAACCCGAGCAGCGCGGCGCTGGCCAGCAGACCAAGCTTCAGGTCGCCTCGCCGCCGGGACAGCGCGAGGAGGTGGGCGCAAACCATGGCGAAGAGTGTCGAGTCGAGGCCGGAGAGCCCGCGGTACGTCGCGAGATCCGGTTGAAACCAGATCACGCCGAGCGAAATGACCACGGCGCTCATCCCGAGCGAAACGAGATAGCGGGTTCGGCCCAGGCGCTCGACGAAAACGCCGAGCCCGACAAACGCGGCGAGATCCCAGACGAGGTGATTCCAGCCGAAATGGGTGAGATGACCCGTGGCGAGGCGCCAGGCCTCGCCGGTCGAGAACGCGTGTCGTTCCCACTCCAGGAGCGAATCGGCGCCCGGAACGACTGCGACAGCGAGCACGGCTGCGGCGATCAGAAACGTGGCCCAGGGCAGGGGGCGGTGTGGGATGGACGAGGCGGGCATGGGAGTCGGAGAAGTTCGAGTCGCGACGGGAGCGACAGAGGGAGCGTTTCGTTCGGCCGAGGGTGGCTTTCGACTTGCGAGCGCCCTGGGAAATCGGAGCGGAGGAGACCTCGTGCAGAACTCCTCCCCGTGCGAGGGCTGGAATACCGGGACGCACGAGGAGGAGAGGTTGGGCGAGGCGAGGGCGTTGGCGATTGTCAGTTCTTGCCGTCGACCGTCGGTTTCGTCGCGGCGGCGCGGCTCAAGTACACGCCGAGGATGAGAAGGCCGAACAGCGCGAGGTTGATCGCATCGAGTTCAATCGCGCCGCCGCCGCCGCCGCTCGAGTGGCTGACATGCGGCGCCGGAGCCGAGTAGGTCGGCTGGGCGGTATCGACGCGGTAGTTCTTCACCGGTTGGGCGGCGCGGACGGCCTGAGCCTGGTGTTCCGCGGCGACGCGCTTCTGGTTCTCGCGGGCGATGCCGCGGCGGGCGAACGAGGCGTCGTCGAGCATGATCATCGAGGTGTGATCGGTCACCAGTTGGTATTTCACGCCGAGGTCCTGGATCGCGTCCTTCGTTTCGCTCGGAGGCATTTGTCCGATGCTTTCAAGGAGTTCGATCCGCTCGATGCGGGCGAGGGCCCAGAGGCGTTCGATCTCGGGATTGTCGGTATCGGTCTCCGGGAACTCGAAGTTCGTCGTGTAGGTTTTGTCCTCGCCGGTGAGCTTGGCGTTGAGCGTCACCGTGGCTTTGCCGGCGCCTTCGTAGCGGCCGAAGACCACGAGCTGCTGACCGCGGTAGATCTTGTTCGGCACGTCGCCGGTGGTGTCGAAAACGCGGGCGCCGGTGAACTTGAACGAGGCGTCGTGCAGCGATTCGTAGGCGATCTTGGATTTCGCGAGCAGGATCTGGCCGATGATGTCGTCGTCGTTCGAGACGCCCGCGTAGAAACCGCCGGACGCGTCGGCCATCGTGCGCATCAGCGGCCAATTGGCGTTGTTGCCCATGAGGAAGCCGAAGACGCGAACGTCGGCGGTCTTGAGCAGCTTGTGGAAAGCGACGGGGTCAACGACGCCCTGGTTGGCGACGCCGTCGGTGACGAGCACGACGCTCGTGGCGCGGTCGGCGTCGACGCTCTGGAGCGCGAGTTGGAGACCGGCGAAGAGATTGGTGCTGCCGCTGGAGGCGAGACCCTTCACGAGTCCGATGGCGTTCTGGACGTTTTCCGGGGTGGCCGGAGTCCAGCCGACGACCTGGCGGGCGTTGTCGTTGAAGCAGACGATGCGGAAGCGATCTTCGGGCCGCATCGTGCCGAGCGCCTTCTCGACGCCCGAGGCGAGCGTCTGGATCTTGCCCTGCATCGAGCCGGAGACGTCGAGCACGTAGACGTAGTCCGCACCGTGCGTGATCGGCTTCAGGTCGAGGCCCGGCGTTACGACCATCATGAAGGTGCCGGGTTTGTCCTTGGATTCACGATACGGAACGACTTCGACGCGGCCCGGGAGATTCTCGGCGAGCCGGTAATAAAACACGAAGTCGCGATCCAGCTTGGCGCCCTGACGGTCGAGGGTGACGAGGTAGTCGCCTTCGCCGTTCTTCTTCACGACGGCGGACGACTCGAAGCTCGGGACGCGCACGTCGTTCACCGGCCAGACCGACTTCAGGTGAACGTTGATCGAAAACGTGCCCTCGACGGTGTTGTTGGCCGTCCAGAAGCTCTTCGCGACCTCGTCGGTGCCGCCGTCCTCGAGCGGATACAGATAGCGGCCGACGCCGGTGTCGATTTCCAGCGGTTGGA
Source organism: Opitutaceae bacterium EW11 (assembly GCA_003054665.1). Classification (GTDB taxonomy): domain Bacteria; phylum Verrucomicrobiota; class Verrucomicrobiia; order Opitutales; family Opitutaceae; genus EW11. Next base: position 494,709 of record QAYY01000011.1, read on the forward strand.
AATAAACGAAACGCAGCTTTACCTCCGAATTCGCCCGGACGGGCGCGACGCGAAACTCGTAGGTCTGGTAGCCGTTTTTCGTCGCGAGGCCGGTGTCGTTGCCCGCGGCTTTCTCCTCGGCGTACACGGTCTCGGCGTCCTTCTTCGGCAGAACCTCGCCGTTGAGCGTCTTCTCGCCCGTCACGATCGTGACCTCGGACAAGCTCGCGCTCTTCGGCACAGGAAACGCATAGACCGCTTCCAGGTCGGTGCCGTTGGGATTGAAGAACGTCTGCAGGACCTCGGTTTGCGCGAAGCCGTTGTTGATCGTGACGTTCACCTGATGATCGCGGATTTGAATCGCGGCGTGCGGCGAGCCCGTCGGAGTCAGCGTGCCACCCGCCCAACTGAGCGTGGCGGCGGCGACGAAGGCGACCGCGGAAAGGAAGAGCGTTCGGAGTTTCATAGGAGTGATCGTTGGGATCGCCTCCTCCTTTGCTGGACCGATGCCAGCCAGGTTCATTGTTTCATAAGCAAAAGGGGGACAACGAAAAAGGGATGTCCGTCTGTTTTGATCCGTGACAAGGCAAGTACATCCGATGTACGGTGACATACATTCAATGGCTATCACTGCTCCTCTGCTGCAGCCGGACGATCGCGCGTTCGCGGAGGCGATTCTCCGAGTAAACGCCTCAAATCCCTTTCTGCCGGAGCGGATCGAGGCGGAGCGGGAGGCACTGGGTTCCGCGTTTGAGACCCAGGAGGCAGACTGGAACGCGCGGCCGCCGCTTCCGGAATCGCCGCCGAACGTGAGCAAAATCACGGAGCGGTGCCGTGCGTTGATCGAAGGAGCGCGGACCCGCTGGCCTCGCGACGGCAAGGTGTCGCGCCGGGATGCCGAGCTCTACGAGGAAGTGGTCGGGTACTGGTTGTACCAGACCTACTCGGCCGGCTTTGACCGCATCATCCTCGCCTCGCTGGAAGGACGGGGCGACGGCGGGCGGGTGGACTTGTTTCCCACGTTCCGGGCGGAGGTGGAGCGGTACTACGGCCTGCCGGGACTGCAGACGCTGAAAGCCGAGCCCGCGGCGCATCTGTTCGCCTGCGCGTTTCAGATCCGGCGCGCGTTTCACAACATCTTCCGCTTCCTGATCGGCGGATCGGCACCGATGGCGAGGCTTCGCGCGGCGATCTGGGAATCGATCTTCACCCACGACCTGAGGCGGTATCGGAGAAGTTTATACGCACGGATGGGCGACTTTTCGACCCTCATCACCGGTCCGTCCGGCACCGGCAAGGAGTTGGTTGCCCGCGCGGTGGCGTTTTCCCGCTACATCGCGTACCAGCCGAAGCAGGCCGGCTTCGCGCAGGATTTCTCGAAAGGTTTTTTCCCTCTCAACCTCGCCGCGCTTTCGCCGACGCTGATCGAGTCGGAACTCTTCGGACACCGACGCGGCGCCTTCACCGGAGCCTTGGTCGACCGTCCCGGCTGGATGGAAATCTGCCCTCCGACTGGGGCGGTGTTTCTGGACGAGATCGGCGAAGTGGAACCGTCGATCCAGGTGAAATTGTTGCGCGTGCTGCAGTCCCGGACTTTTCAGCCGCTCGGGAGCACGGAGTACCGGCGGTTCGAGGGGAAAATCATCGCGGCGACGAATCGGGACCTTCCAAAGCAAATTCGCGCCGGACTTTTCCGGGAGGATTTCTACTACCGGCTTTGCTCCGATCAGATCGCGACGCCGTCGCTGCGAGAGCAACTGGACGACGCGCCCGGCGATCTCGCGATGCTCGTGCTTCACGTTGCGACGCCGCTCATCGGCGCTGACTCGGCGGGCGGTTTCACGGACGAGGCTGTCGCCTGGATCGGAAAACACCTGGGACAGGCCTACGCTTGGCCGGGGAATTTCCGCGAATTGGAGCAGTGCGTGCGCAGCCTTCTGCTCCGGCGCGAGTACCGGCCTCCGAGCTCGTTGGCGGCGGCCGACGAAAGCGACTGGAATCGCCTGATCGAACGCGGCGAACTGACCGCGGACGAACTCGTCACGCGCTACGCCAAGGCGGTGTACGGGCGGACGCACACCTACGAAGAGACCGCGCGTCGTCTCGGCCTCGATCGGCGCACGGTGAAGTCGCGCGTATCCAAGTCGACGGATACACCCGATCGGGCCTAGCGCGTCTAGGTCCGATCAGCTTGCTATAAAAAGACTTGGGCGTGTCCTTTGTCCTAAGTCAGCGAGGGGCTGTTTCTTGCGGGACGCCGCCGCGGCCGGGGCTCACATAAGTGTAAAGCCGAGCTTGTTGCGACCGATTTGAGCGAAAGGAAATCCAGTCCTCCGCAATGACAATCCGCAGCAAGATCATCGTCCTGGCGACGGGATGCGTCGCCGCCACTTCCCTCGTGTTCCTGGGCGCGATTCTCAAGGAACGCCGCGACCTCGGCAGGGAGTTCGGAGAACAGATTCTCTCGCGCAGTTACGAGGACACCGAACGAGCGGCGCAATCGGCACTCTTGATGTGCCAGCAGGCCGAGGCGCAGAACGAGCAGCGTCTGCTCCACAGCCTGGAGCTGATGCGCGAAGAGATCGCGAAAGCCGGTGCGCCGGGATTTGCGGCGCAGAACGTGGAATGGCAGGCGGTCAACCAATTCGACCAGAGCGCGCAGAAAATCTCCCTCCCCAGAATGTCCCTGGGCAAGGTGTATCTTGGTGAAAACTACGACGCCGCGGTACCGGCCCCGGTGGTCGACGACATCCGGCGTTCGACGCTGGATGCGGCGACGATTTTCCAGCGGATGAACGAAGACGGCGACATGCTGCGAGTCTGCACGAGCGTGCTCACGACGTCGGGAAAACGTGCGGTCGGCACGTACATCCCGCACCGGAATCCCGACGGCTCGGCGAACCCGGTGATCGAGGCGATCCTGAGCGGGAAATCCTTCCGTGGACGCGCCTTCGTGGTGAACGAATGGCACACCGCGGTCTACGAACCCCTTTTTGACGAGAAGAAGGAACGCGTGATCGGCATGACTTACGTCGGCGTGAGCCTGACCGCTTGCACCCAGGAACTCAGGACCAGCCTGCAGAAGCTGGTCGTGGGCAAGACGGGTTATGTCTACGTCGTCGGCACGAAGGGGGACGAGCGAGGCCGCTATATCCTTTCCTATAAGGGACAGCGCGACGGTGAGATGATTTGGGGTGCAAAGGACGCGGCAGGAAAGTTGTTCATCCAGGAAGCCATCCAGAAAGCGCTTTCGGCAAAACCGGGCGAAACGGCGTACGACACTTACTCCTGGCAGAATTCAGGCGAGTCGGTCGCCCGCGAGAAGCTGGTTGCGCTGAAGTATTTTGCACCCTGGGACTGGGTCATCGGCGCGGGCGCCTACCGCGACGATTTCAACGACAGTATCCGCGTGGCGAATGCGACCATCGACCGGATGACGCGCTGGATGCTGCTGCTCTCCGGAATCGTGATCGCCGCGGTGGTCGTCGCCTCGGTGTTTTTCGCCCGCGGGATCAGCCGACCCATCGTGAAACTGATGGAGGAGCTTTCCCATTCGGCCGATCAGGTGACCGCCGCTTCGCTGCAGACTTCCAAATCCGGCGAATCGCTCGCGGCCGGCGCGACGGAACAGGCCGCCTCCCTCGAGGAGACGAGCGCCTCGCTGGAGGAGATGGCGAGCATGGCGACGCAGAATTCGAATAACGCCGAGAACGTGAAGCAGTTGGCAAACGCCGCCCGGCAGGCCGGCGATTCCGGCGCCGCCCGCGTCACCCAGCTGAACGAAGCGATGGAGGCGATCCGTTCCGCCAACGGCGAAGTCGCCAAGATCGTGAAGGCCATCGACGAAATCGCCTTCCAAACCAACCTTCTCGCGCTCAACGCCGCGGTCGAGGCGGCCCGCGCCGGCTCGGCCGGACTGGGCTTTGCCGTTGTGGCCGACGAAGTCAGGACACTCGCGCAGCGCAGCGCGGTCGCCGCGAAGGAAAGCTCCGAGCGTATCCAGGATGCGCTGACGAAGACGCATCAAGGTGTGGAGCTGAGCGGCTCGGTTGCGAAGGAACTTCAGCAGATCGTGGAAAAGATCCGCCAGGTGGACGCCATCGCGGTGGAACTCGCCACGGCCTCCAAAGAGCAGACCTCGGGCTTGTCCCAGGTCACGACCGCCGTGGCGCAGATGGACCAGGTCACGCAGTCGAACGCCGCCCATGCCGAGGAAAGCGCGAGCGCCGCAGTCGAGCTCAACGCGCAAGCGGTGGCGCTCCGCGAGATTGTCGGCGAGCTCTCTCGCGTCGTCGGACGGGTGAAAGCCAAGGTGGAGGACGGGGCCGACGCCGGCACTGTCGAGTCCGAGGCGGCCCAGCCGATCGAGCACCAAGCCGCGCCGGTGGAGACGGTTCACGTTTCAAACCCGGCGAAGACAACCCGGCGCGTCGGTGCCGTACGTCAGACGCCGCGTTTGAACGGAAAGATCGTCCAGCCGACCTCGGCAAAAAGGGGCTGATGGTGGGTGCAAACCCACGCCACGCCTCCTGATCCCGCGACGAAAAGCTGACGGTGTTCGAGCGTCGCAGGGACGCGTCGCTCCACCCGCAGGCGCTTCGTCGACGGGGCTAGCCGTGGGCGGCAACTCGGGGTGGTGAATGAGGTGTGGTATCCGATGCCGGAGGATACGCTCCGTCAGCTCCGTCTGCCGACCGCGATCACATCAGCGGCAAAGACGTTTGCACGGGTGTGGTCGGCGCCGGCACTGAAAGCTTCAGCGCCCGTCGGAGGGGACAATTCGCGGGGTCGGTCGGCTGACCTCGGCGATACTTCTCGAGCAGGGAGCGCGAGCGCTCGGCGAGCAACCGGCGCACTTCGCGGCGGCGTCCCTTCACCCGCGGAATGACCATATCGTCGTAGCCGGTGGTCTGATGTCGCAGCCAGGCGATCGTCGCGGCTTCGGCGCGTTGCTCGACGGGAATGCGCTCGGTGCGTGCAACCGTGCCGCTCCCGACCGGTACCGCGTGGTCGGAAATCAACCGCGCCAGGGCATGGGCTTCGGTGTCATAGCGGGAATGGAAGGCGAGAAAGGCGAGCACTGCCTGCTCGAACTCCCCCGCGTACGCCGCTTGCTCCTGGTCGCGGCGGCGACGTCCGGCCGCCAGTCGTTTTTCGTACGCCGGATTGCGGCGCTCGATCTCCAGCTCGGCCCGGAGGGTTTCGATGCGGTCGGTCGGAGCCCAGATACCGCGCGAAAACCGTTTCCGGCCTTTCAGCTCGACGACGGTCCAGCTCGGCCCGTCTTGCTTGATCCGACGACTCAGGGCCGCGTCGCCCGGCGGCAGCAGACTCCACCCAGCGGGCACGGCGAGCACGGCTCCGGCGTTGGTCACGACATGGCGCGGTTTGGAAAACGGGCGGACTTCGCGGGTCTCGTGCGGCATGCCGAAATGCGAGGGATGCATCGCGGGGAACACAAGCTCCACAAACTCGATACGCCGCGGCGTCCTCCCTCACTGCAGGCGCACAAAGCCGGTGCAAAGCAGTCCCTCCGTCAGGCCTGTCCAGGCGCGGCGCGCGGTGGGGGCGGGGAGTCTCCCGCTCCGCTTCCCGGGTCGGAGATCAACCTCTGCACACGTTCGCTCAGGCGAACGTTCTCGTCGGCGTTGCGGCGCAGTTCTCCCGCTTCCTCGGAACGACCGAGCCGTTCCAGCCGTTCCGCCATCCGGCGAAGGAGGAGCACGAGTTCGTTGCACGCCCGCATGGCGTTCCAAAGCATCGTTTCGGTTTTCTCCCGGTAGTCGTCCAGGAGCGTTTCCAGGGAATACGCGTGGCCGGTGTGGCAGCGAAAGCGGAGATTGCTCCCCTCGAGGACCTCGAGGAGGACACCGTGGCATTCTGGGCAGCTGAACAAGCTCGGTTTGCCCCAGGAAACGATCCCGCTGGACATGGGATCTTTCGCCGCCGCGATCCTGGTTTCCGCATCCATCGCGGAAGGCACCGCCGGACTGGAAGAAGACGCGGGCGACGCGGGTTGAGACGTGAGCTTCACGAGCAGCGGCGCCAACTCGGCGATGCGGACACAGTGGTTCACCTCCACGTTTTTCAGCGCAGTGAGCGGCATCGAGGGTGCGACGGCCTCCTCGGGATTCTGGATGATCGCGATGCCGCCCTGTTGCCGGATCGCCCAAAGACCGGCCGTGCCATCGTCAAGCAGCCCGGTGAGAACGACGCCGACCACGTGCGGGCCGAAGGCCATTGCGGCTGAGCGGAAGAGGGGATCGATCGCCGGCCGGACGCGGTTTTCCTTGGGGCCCCGCGTCGTAAGCAACCGGCCGGTCCCGTCGACGAGCAGGTGACGATCCGCCGGGGCAACGTAGATTCTGCCGGCCACGAGCGTGTCGCCGTTTTTTGCGACGACTGCGTCGAGCAGCCCCTCGCGCTCGAGGATGCAGGCAAGTGTATTGGGACTCTGCGCCGACGTGTGTTGGACGATCGCCAGCGGAGCCGGAAAGCCGGAGGGCAGTCCGGCCACGAGCGTTTTCAGCGCGTCGATCCCTCCGGTCGACGCCCCGATCACAACAATGTTGGCTGATGAAACCATGGTGTGCCGGCCTCAGGCTTCGGGAGAGAACAAGGACCCAGCGCCTCGTTCCAGGCCGGGGATCAATTCGGAGGTGGGGCGCCTCCGAAACGAACAGGGGAGCACTCCGTCAGGAAACGCCCCGGAGTTTTCCCGGATCGTGTCGGGATTCTCTCCCTGCACGCTCGCCTTGGCCGGCCGTGCATCTACAAGCTGGAGCACATGGCCAATGCGTCCGAGTCTTCCCGCCCCGACGATGCTGCTTCGTCGCAACGCCAACCCGATCCGGACCGCGTCGAGCAGGAGGTGGCCGAGCACATCGACAACATCGTTCCGAGCTATGGATACAAGCAGGTGCCAATGATCGGAATCGGCGGCTCGGCCGGTGCCATCGCCGCCTTGCAGGCGTTTTTCCAGGCGCTGCCGAAAGACAGCGGCGTGGTGGTTGTCGTGGTCCTTCACCTTTCGCCCGATCACGAAAGCATCCTGCCGGAGATGATCCAGAAGTGGACGTCGCTGCCCGTGAAGCACGTGTCGGACGGCCAGAAGGCCGAGGTGAATCACGTGTATGTCATCCCCCCGGGAAAATATCTCACGACTCAGGATGGGAGATTCCGGCTGACGGAATTGGACCGGGAGCACGGGCGCCGCGTGGCGGTGGATCTGTTTTTCCGCTCCATGGCCGACACGTACGGTCCGCACGCGGCCGCCGTCGTTCTGTCGGGGGCGGATGGGGACGGCCCGATCGGCATCAAGCGCATCAAGGAGCGCGGAGGACTGACGATCGCCCAGGATCCGGAGGAGGCGGAGCATCCCTCGATGCCCCGCGCCGCGATCGAGACGGGCATGGTCGACTGGGTGCTGCGCGCGGCGCAGATGCCGAAGCGGATTCTTGAATACGTCGAGCGGGAACGCCGCCTGAAGCTGCCGCCCGAGGAAGGTTCCCAACCGGCCGAGCCGTTTCGTGCAGCCGCGAACGAACCCGAGTCGGCGCTGCGCGAGATCCTGGTATTTTTGCGCACGCGGACGGGGCGCGATTTCACCTACTACAAGCGGGCCACGATCGTCCGCCGCATATCGCGCCGGATGCAGGTGAACGGCCTGGAGGACATGCCGAGTTACCTGAGTTTCCTCCGCACCCATCCGGGAGAAGCCGGAGCGTTGTTCAAGGACCTCCTGATTTCGGTCACGAATTTCTTCCGCGACCAGGAGGCGTTTTCCGCGCTCGAGACCCACATTCCCCAGCTCTTTCGCGACAAGGGGCCCAGCGACGCCGTGCGCGTATGGGTGCCGGCGTGCGCGACCGGGGAGGAGGCCTATTCCGTCGCCATCCTGCTGCTCGAGCATGCACGGACCCTCGAGGATCCCCCGGCCATCCAGGTGTTCGGATGCGACCTGGACGACGATGCGATCCAGGCGGCGCGCGCCGGTGTCTTTCCCGAGGCGATTTCGGCCGACGTTTCGGAAGACCGCCTCCGCCGCTTTTTCATCAAAGAGCACCGCGGCTATCGGGTGCGCCGCGAGGTGCGCGAGACCGTTCTTTTTGCGGCGCACGATCTCTTGAAGGACGCGCCCTTCTCGCGCCTCGACCTCGTTTCCTGCCGGAATCTGTTCATCTATCTCAGCCGCGAGGCGCAGGCCCGCGTCTTCGAGATCTTCCATTTCTCCCTGAAGGCGGAAGGCCTGCTGTTTCTCGGCGCGTCGGAGTCGGTGGACGACGGCAGTCCGCTCTTCCGGATCGTCGACAAGCGCCACCGGATCTATGCCCGCAAACCGGCGATCGGAATCGGCCTGCCGGTGCCCGCCGGGCCGAGCACGGCGTTTATTCGACAGCTCGAACAAGAGCGAACCTCCGACGCCGCGGTCGCCGCGGCGCGCGTGCCGATCGTCGTGCCTCCTGCTCAGCCGAGCCAACTGACGGCCAGCGTGCTCAGCGGCGCGCGGGCGGCGCTGAGGCGCGAGCACGACCGCGTCTCCTGGGGAGAACTGCATTTCAAGCTGCTGGAGAGGTTCGCTCCGCCGTCGGTCCTCGTGAACGCCGAGTACGATATCCAGCACCTTTCGGAGAGCGCCGGCCGCTTTCTCCAGTTTATCGGCGGCCAGCCCACGATGAACCTGCTGCGGCTGGTCAATCCCGCCCTCCGGTTCGAGCTTCGTACCGCGCTGTTCCGCGCCGCCCAGAGCGGCGAAACGACGGTGGCTTCGCAAGTCCCGATGGAAATCGAGGGCAAGACCGTCGTGGTGAACATCCGCATCACTCCGGCGAAGGACGTCGCTCCGGATCTCCTGCTCGTCGTCTTCGAGGAGCTTCAAGCGGCGGCGCTTCCCGACGGCACCATGCCGGTGGCCGCCCAGCCCGAGCCCGTCGTCCAGCACCTCGAGCGGGAACTCGAGCAGATCAAGGGACATCTCCGGGACACCGTGGAGCAGTACGAGGCGAGCACGGAGGAGTTGAAGGCGAGCAACGAGGAACTCCAGGCGATGAACGAGGAGCTGCGTTCGGCCACGGAGGAATTGGAGACCAGCCGCGAGGAGCTGCAGTCGATCAACGAGGAGCTGACCACCGTCAACCAGGAGATGAAAAACAAGGTGGACGAACTCGGGCACGCCAACAGCGACCTCCAGAACCTGATGAGCGCGACCGCCATCGCGACCCTGTTTCTCGATCGGGAAATGCGCGTGATGCGGTTCACCGCCTCGGCCGCCCCCATCTTCAACCTGATCCCCGGCGACATCGGGCGACCGCTGAGCGATCTCCAGCACCGTATCGACTACCCGGATATGGCTGCCGACGCCTCCCGCGTCCTGGAAAAACTCACGCCGCTGGAGCGGCAGGTGACCGGAACCGGCGGCAGCTACTTTCTCGCGCGGATGCTTCCGTACCGGACGGTGGAGGACCGCATCGCGGGCGTCGTGCTCACCTTCGTCGACATCACGGAGCGTTACCGCGTCCAGGAGGAGCTGCGCCGGCACGTCGAGGAGCTTACGCGCTTCAACCAAGTCGCCGTGGGGCGGGAGACGCGGATGATCGAACTCAAGAAAGAGATCAACGAACTCTGCGTGCGCCTCGGCGAACCGGAGCGTTACCCGCTCGAATTCGAACAGGACAAGCCGTGACCCGAACATGGGGGAGCAATCCATCAACGGAAGAAAGTCCAGCTCGCCGGTCCATTCCGCGGCGGCCGAGCAGACGGAGCGGGAGATGCTCCGGCTCAAGAGCGAAAACGAAGAGCTGAAGCGCCGCCTCAACGAACTCGAAATCGCGAGCTTGTCCGTGCGCGAGGCACGGCGCGCCGCCCTCAATTTGATGGAGGACGCGGTCCTCTCGCACCGACGCGCCGAAAAGCTCAACGTCGAGCTGCGCGAGAGCGAGGACCGGCTCCGGGAAGTGGATCGGAGGAAAAATCATTTCCTCGCGATGCTGGGGCACGAGTTGAGGAACCCGCTCGCAGCCATCCGCGCCGGAGTGATGCTGCTGGGTTCGGACAAAGCGAAGGAGGAAACCAAGGCCGCCACGCTGCCGATCGTTGCGCAGCAGGTGATGCACATGGAGCGCCTGGTGGAGGATCTCCTGGAGGTTTCTCGGATCGCCCAGGGGAGGGTGCGGATTCACAAGGAGCCGGTCGGGGTCGAATCCGTCCTGCAGGGTGCGATCGACATGGCGCTGGCGGAGTGGGGGGCGGACGGTTTTCAGGTGCACGTCGCCCCCGGTTCGGAATCGCTGACGGTTTTTGCGGATCGGGTGAGACTGACGCAGGTGTTCGTCAACATTCTCACCAACGCGATGAAGTATTCCGGCGAAGCGAGGCGGATCGACGTTGCGATTGGCAGAGCGGACGGCGCCGCCGAGATCCGCATCCGTGACTACGGCCAGGGTATTTCGGCCGCTCTCCTGCCGCACATCTTCGAGCCCTTCGTTCAGGCGAAGCCGGGGCTCACCCTCGAGGGCGGTCTCGGTCTGGGGCTCACCGTGGTGCGGCAGCTCGTCGAGGCCCACGGCGGAAGGATCAGCGCCTCCAGCGACGGCGAGGGGAAGGGCAGCGAGTTTTCGATCCGGATTCCACTCTGCGCCGGTGCTCCATGAGAATCCTCGTCGTCGAAGACCATCCTGCCGTGGCGCAGACTTCGAGCGCGCTTCTCCGCGAGGTTTACGGGCACGAGGTGGAGTGCTCGTCCACGGCGGCGGGCGCCTTCGAAGCAGCGCTGCGTTTTTGTCCGGACCTGATCCTGGTGGACTTGAATCTGCCCGATGCCGACGGCTACTCCTTGGCGCGCCGCCTGCGGTCGGAGGCCGGATTCGATGCGACCCGCCTGGTGGCCCTTTCCGGCTGGGGCGGCCTGATCGATACCCACGCTGTCGATGAGTCCGGCTTCGACGCGTGGTTTCGAAAACCGATGGATTTCGAGGAACTGCCCCGCGTTCGGAGACGGCGCTGAGTCTGTCGACCGGGGAAGCCGGAGCCGAGAGCCGCGCCCGGTCCGTTCCCGCACGGCTCCTAATCGAGCCAGTCCTCGTCTCCGCCCTTCGCCGCCCCTATTTCCGGCATCTGATCCGTCTCCGATTCCGCGGCGGACACTGATCCTGGAATCAGCGCCCACGCGACGCCCCTTTCGGTTTTGGCGTCGGAATAGAGGCGCCGGAGTTCGGGATTTTCGGCGGCGCTCGGAGGGCAGACGGCGATGTGGAATTGCTCCAGATCGTCCACGATCCATCCGGCGACCTGCAGCGTATCGACGGTACGTTCGAGCGCCCGAAACAGATCGAGTGCGTTCACAACCACCTGGATTTGAGAGCAGTCGAACGCTCCCTCCGGGCGATCGGCTGGATGGGCCGTGAGGCGTAGAAAGTGCATCGCCATGTGCGGGACGATAACATCCGCCGGCACTGCCGAATATGGGGCCGGCAAATGACAGGAAATCCCTGGCGCCCTCGCGGAGCCGCCTGGGGATTATCCCGACGGCCATAACTTCGGCGACGCGCTGGTCGCCTCGGTCGCCCCTCGCAGCCTTGGCGGCGGCTTTTGGAAGTCGCCCGCCCTGCGTCCGATCTGCGCCCGATGGAAACCATGGGGAAAAACCGTAAAGGGTTTCGGATTTTCCCGACAAATCGGCGTTCGCTTGTCGGAACAGAGCGTACCTACTTTCGTCCGCCATGCGGAATCCGTCTCTCGATTGCGCAACTCCGACCCCGGCGCTGCACGATGACGAGTCCTCAAACGCGAGCCCTCTCGGGCCGAAGCCATCCGGCTTTTTCAGTGAAATCCTTGCGAGCCAGGAAACGGAAAAGGATTCCCTGGCGCGCCGTCTGCACGACGAAGTCGGCCAGTTGGTGACCGTGCTTCAACTCACGCTGACGCGCGTGCGGCTCCAGCCGCCGGATCGTCGGGAGGACGGCTTCGGCGAGCTGGAGAGAATCGCGCGGGAGCTGGGGCGGCAGGTGCACGATCTTGCGATGGATCTCCGTCCGGCCCCTCTCGGGAAGCTGGGCCTGAGCGGGGCGCTCGAAGACTACCTCGATGACGTGTCGGAGAGATCGCAGGTCCGCGTGCGCCGCTCGCTGGATACGTTCCGGCCCGGCCAGCTCCCCAGGGAGACGGAGGTGGGGCTGTTCCGCGGCGTGCAGCAGATCGTTCGCGGCTTGAGAGAAAGCGGCCGCGTTCGCGACGTATTCATTTCTTTGGCACAGGACGGGGACCAGATCGTTGCTCGGGTCGAGTTTGATCGCCCGGAGCAGTTTGGAGCCGAAGCCGGCCCGCGGTTGGAAGATCTGCGGCGAACGCTGATTCCGGGGAGAGGGACGGTGACCGCGCTGCCGATGCCCGACGGGCGTCTGATGCTCCAACTCAAGGCGCCCTGCCGCGTGCGGCGCGAGCCGGAGTTGGAAACTGAATTGGACCAGAAACGGCAGCCGTGAGCGGACGTACAGGCAGGTCTCCCCGCGCCGAAACATGCACCGCTGCCCGGTGAAAGAGCCCTCAATTTGCGCGAGCGATTGAAATCAACAGTGTGAAAACGATGCCCATGGGTGACGGGACAAATCTGGACACATCAGGTACGGTGCGAATCTTCCTTGCCGACGATCATACGCTGGTCCGGCAAGGATTGATGCGCCTGCTGCAGGAGGAACCGGGTTTCGAGGTCGTGGGAGAAGCCTCGGACGGCCGTGAAGTGGTGGAATCGGTGCAGACCGTGCGACCCGACGTCGTGGTCGTGGATATATCCATGCCCGGCCAGAACGGGATTCGCGTGGCGCAACAGCTTCGGCAGACAGTGCCTACGGCTGCGATTCTCGGACTCACCGTGCATGAGGAAAAAGGATACCTCCGCGAGTTCTTTGAGGCCGGTGCGGCGGGCTATCTGCTGAAACGCTCCGCGGCGGAAGACCTCGTGCGGGCCGTGCGCACCGTCGCGGCGGGTGGCTTCTACGTCGACCCGCATCTGCCGGCCAAGCTGATCAGCGCTTTCGTGCACGGGCGGGAGGATGTTCCCGGAAGCTACAGCGATCTCAGCGAGCGCGAGACCGAAGTCCTCCGCTTGATCGCGCTCGGCCACAGCAACAAGGAGGTCGCGGCGCAACTCGACGTGAGCGTGAAGACGGTGGAAACCTACAAGGCGCGAGCGATGGAGAAGCTTCAGCTCCGGAGCCGGGTCGACATCATCGCGGTCGCGGCGGAGCGCGGCTGGCTGCCGGTCCGCCCGTCATCCCAGACGATGCTGTGAAGCCGGAGCGCCCCGCCTGCAACCGGGCGGGCGGCGTCAATCCCCAGAGTGAAGCTCGTGTCGAGCGGCGTGAAAACCCAGCCAGCCCGAGGTCGCGGGTTCCTCTGGCCAGGGCGCCTCGTGGGACGTGAGCAGTGCGGCGGCTTTTGCCCGGTTCATCGGCTTGATGATGTAGCCGTTGGCGCCGAAGGCCCGCGCCGCAGCAATGTCCGCGACGTGTGACGAACTGGATACGACGACCGTGCGAAGGCCGGCGAGCCGTGGATTCCGGCGTATCCAGCAGACGAGCTGAAGTCCGCTCACTCCGGGTAGTTTGAGGTCCGTCAGGACCAGGCTGGGCATCGGGAAAACGTCTCGGTTTTCGAAAGGCCCCTGGCCCGAGAGGTACGCGATCGCCTGTTCGGCCGAGGGCGTGACGAAGAGTGGGTGGGGTGAGGAAGCCAGCTTGAACGCTCGCCGGAGGAAAAACACATGATCATCGTCGTCTTCGACGTAGAGAATGGGGTCGGTCGGGGTAGGCACTCTTTCGAGTAGATCCATGGCGGGTGATCGGGTGTGGCGCCGACGGCAGAGATTGGCCGCCGCCCGCTCCGACGCCGAAGGTTGGTAAACGTTGCGCGACTGTCTTCTTGCTCGGCGCCTTCCGCCAGTCTGCCACTGCGTATTCCGTGTCAGGAGCTTCGGCGCCGAATTTCGGCTGTGTCGGGCAGTGGGGAGCCGCAACCGGTCGAGCGCGGCGTGAAACGCGACGACGCTACTGATTGAGTGCAGGCGTCGAAACGACCTTGGAGCCTTTGTCTTCAGGTGCCCGACAGAGCAGCGTGTAGACGGAATTCCATTCCGGTCTGCCTTCGACCGAGACATGCAGGGTGAAGCGCCCGCCTGCCGATTCGGGCAAGAGTGCGCGGGCCACCGGACCGGCGATATTGTTGTTCGCCGGAGCCTCCGGGAAGCTCCACCTCAACAATTCGATTCGGCCGCTCTGCGTTTCGAGCCAGGCATGCACGAGGCCGGCGGCGATGCCGGCGTCGGCGTCCGCGGCCCGATCGTTGAGGAGCCAGAGCTCGGCGCAGAAGAGTTCGCCGGCGGTCCAGGCGAACTTTTCCAGCCGTGCACTGGCCAGAACCGGCCGGCACGCCGCGGCAACGGCGAAGTAGGCGGGCTTCGGCTCGTTCGGGTAGGCGATGATGCTGCAGTTCGCCGCGCACGGCCAGGGATCGGCGAGGCACCAGTTCATCGCCAGCGAGCAGTGCGGTTTCTGCCGCCGGGCCTCCTCGTAGACGCACTTCAGCCCCTCCGCCTGCAACAGCTGCCCTCGCTCGATCAGCTCCTCGAGGTGAGCGGAGCTTCCGAAGTAACGTTCGATCACGGGCAGATCCAGCCACGTGTCGGGCGTCCAGGAATTGAACGCTGCGTGGGTTTCCCAGGCCGTTCCCGGGCGAGGCGGCCAGAGCTCCGCTTCCGGTAGGACCGATCGCAGGACGTGGATCGGACTGGGACCCGGCACGCCGAACTCCGCGTAGGCGGTGGCGCGGACGTTCGCCATCAGCCGAAACACGTCTTCGCCCGTATCCGGATTGAGGAAACGGTAATAGCCGTGGCCCATGCCCTCGAGCGGCGAGGTGGCGAGGAAGGGCGTCGCAGGATCGAGTTCGAGGCAGATGGCGTTGAGCGCGCGCAGGGGCAGCGCCTGGTCGTTCATTCCGCTCCAGGAATTGAAGAGCTCGTTGCCGCCGCACCAGACCGCGACGCACGGATGGCGTCGGAGACCCAGGACGATCGCGCGAGCCTCCGGCACGAGCACCGACAGGTAGTCGGGGGAATCCGGATACAGATTGCAGGCGAGGGGAAACTCCTGCCAGACGAGCACGCCCTGCCGGTCGCACTCCCCGTAGAAGGCGTCGTGCGCCGGGCCGCCGCCGCCCCAGACGCGGAGCAGGTCGAGATTGGCGCCGAGCGCGCGCTCGATCAGTTCCGTGTAGCGGGCGGAGCCGATGCTCCCGGAGAACACTTCCGGCGGCACCCAGTTGGAGCCTTTCACGAAGATTCGGCGGCCGTTGATCTCGAACTGGATCGGCGCCGTGCTCCGCGATTTCGGAAAACCGGAGGGCTCTTTCCAGGAGCCTTCGTTCATCAACAGACGCACCCGGCGGAACCCCACCTGCCCTTCACGCCGGTCCTGTTCCGAGCCGTCGTCGGCGAGGAGGGAGAGCGTCCACGAATAAAGCGCGGGCGTGCCGTGGTGCCGCGGCCACCAGAGTGCGACGTTTTCCAACGTGCCCAGCGGGACGTCCGCGGTGTCGGCAGTCAGGACGGATTCCCAAACGCCCGCCTCCCGGCCCTGCGGTCCGAGCAGGCTGAGTCTGACTCGCCGGCCGGCCAGCTTCGCTCCGGAAACGAGACAACGCAGCCGGGCGGATCGGAGGTCGGCCGAGAGTTCGTAACGAAGCTCGGCGGCGTCCAGGCGACGTTCGGCACGTTTTTCGAGGCGGGCCGCTCTCCACATCCCGCTCGGGATCAGCCGAGGCTGAAAATCCCAGCCGTAGTTGACCGCCGGCTTGAAGACGTCCGAAGCCTGAGTGCGGTCGGGAGGGAAACCCGCGCGGCGCGGCACCGGTGCGATTTCGATACGAAGCTCGTTCTGCGCGGCCAGGTGCGGCGTGAGGTCCAGGTCGATCGGGCTGTACGGACCGACGTGCCGGGCGAGACGGACACCGTTGACGGCCAGCATTGCCTCGTAATCGATGCCGTCGGAGTGAAAGAAAAGCTGGGTTCCATCCGGAAGCTCCGGCCGCGAAAACCGCGCGCGGTAGACAAACGAGGAAGATTCGAGGGACGCCCAGAGCGTCACGTTCTTGCCGACGCGGAAATCGGGCAGGCCTTCCGCCGTGCCCACGTCCTGCTGCGCGCAGCCGGGGACATTGGCCGGGTGCCAGGAAGCGGGTTCTTGCTGGCCGGGGCGTAGGTGTCCGATTTCCCAATACAGCCGGAGGGGGGCGCTGCTCATCCCCCAGGGCTAACAACCGCCGGGCGGAGCGCAACCCGCGGGGCGGCTCTTCCATGAGATCTCGCCGGACGGCGAAAACGAAGGCGCCGTTCAGTCCTCCCAGTCCGGGCGGAACCGGTTCTGCTGTGCGGCCCAGGCTTCGAGAAAAGCGCACGTCTCGGAGCTGAGGTTTTGCGACGCGATCAGCTGGCGGGCCTTCGTCGAATCCTTGCGGTACGTGCGCTCGAAGATGTCCATGGTTGCGGTGAGGCGAGACGACGAGGTCGCGATCAACTGCAAGGCTTCGCCTGCGATATCGAGATCCCCATGCGCGGCCCAGTGCCGGGCGGCGGCCTCGAGCGCTCCGTCGCGGGCCTCTCCTCTCGGCAACCGTGCGATCCATTCCGCCGCGGCAGCGTCGTCTTGGGACAGGTACGCCCGCGCCACCTGCTCCGCCCAATCCGACTTCGCGCGTTCGGGGTTGCGCGTTACCCAGTCGGCGGCCTCCACGGGCGAGTTCTCGCTCATGCTGCGGAGCGTCGAGGCGACAAGTCGATCGGCCTTTTTGTCCGACGGCAGCTTGGCCAGTTCGGTGAGACGTTCGGCTGCGGGAAGATCTTCGATGCGCAGGCGGTTTCGCACGCCGGCGGAGATCGGGTCCGTCTGATTGGCTAGCCAAGCTGTTGCGCCCTTGCGATCGGAACGCATCCAGGTGCGCACGGCTTGCTCCATGGTGTCGAGCTGCGTGGCGACGGAGGAGAGCCGTCGGATGGCGGAGAGCGCGGCTTCGGGATCCGTCTCGCAATGGTAGATGGCCCAATCGGCGATGCTGCGGTTCCTCGCCTTTTCGGACATGAGACTCAGCAGGTCCTCGGGAGGCTCGGACCCTGGATCAACGCCCTGCCAGTAAGCGGCGTCGAAGTCCTTGGTCGTAGCGCCGAGTTGTCGGCCGACGGCCGCGAGCTCCTTCGGGCGGTTCCGATAGACGTAGTCCAACATCGCGGCCAACGCATTCGCCGCCCAGGGCTGGCCGTGCTGGTTGGCCGTCCACCTCATCGCGCTTTCGAGATCCTTGCCGGCAAGCACCCGCACGACGCTGTCGACCGAGTAGGTCTTCGCCCCTTTGCCGAGCGATCCGAACAACTCGATCACCAGATCGGGATGGCCTTTCTCCAGCGCGTTCAGCGTCCTGGCGGCGACGTATTCGTTCACCGCATCGCCCGCCAACTGGAGTAATTTCGCCGCCTGAACCGGGTCCGCATCCGTCAAACCCTGCAATAACCGCTGCGTGAGAATGTCGCCGTCGGGCTTGGCGGCGTGAGCGCGTATCCATGCCAGAGCGGCGACGGGGTCCGCTTTTGCCATGCGCTCGAGCGGGATGAGGAGCGCCCCGAGCCGATCCGGGAAGCGGGGAGCGTCGGAAACGAACCCGAGGGCCGCATAGGGATCGGCGTCGGCCCAGGCCTTAAGAATCTCGTCGATCTCCTGCCGCCGGAGGGCGGGGGGCTTGCCGGCAAGGCTGTCCTTCAGTCGTTGTATCCGCGCTTCGAAGCCTGTGACCGTTGTCGCAGCTGCGGAGGTGGGCGGCGTTTCATGGGGGGCGCGCGCTGCCGTTGCGGAGTTGGCAGGCGGAGTGGCCGGGGCGGTCGGGCGCGAATCGAGGTGCTTCGGGTGGAGGCAGGTCACCAGCAGGGCGATGCCGGCGCAGACGCCGGCTCCAATCCATCGGGGTGTAGTCATGGGAGGGGCTCCTGGTTCAGCCGGCCGCTTTCCTGGTCCTCATCTCCGGCGGTGCGGCGGCGGTTTGCTAATAAAACGTGGAGAGTCCCGTATTATTATCATCCCGCGAAGATTATCGTCCCGAAGAACACTCCCGCCCCCATGAGTATTCAGAGGTCAACGACACGAAAGCCGTGTCCATCCAGGTTTGCAGGCTTCCGCATCTCCCGCCTCTGAAGCCGTCCGGCCCCGGTTCCCCACCCGGCGGTCTGTTCCCTTCCTGATTCGCACCGCCGTATTCCGCACCCCATGCCCACCTCCCTGAAGTACGCTCTGCGTCAGCTCGGGCGCTCGCCCGGCTTTGCCTTGGTTTCCCTTGCGATGCTGGCGCTCGGCATCGGCATGAGCACGTCGACGTTCAGCATCGCCAACCTCCTTCTTCTCCGGAGCATGCCGTTTCCGGATGGCGAACGACTGGTGCGCATCTTCCGGACGGACGGAGGCTCGTCCTTTCTTCTGCACTCTCCGGGCACGTTCATGGACCTGCGGGAGCAGTCGGCGTCGCTCGAAAAGATCGCCGCGTTCAACCTGCATCCGGAGAACGTCTCCGAGACCGGGCAGACCCCGGAGCTGGTCGCCGGCTTCAACGCCACCGCCGATTTTTTCAACGCCCTCGGAGTGCAGCCGATGTTGGGCCGGGGCTTCGCTCCCGACGAGGATCAGCCGGGGAAGGGGACGAGCGTCATCCTCACGCACAGCTTCTGGATGAGGAAGTACGGCGGCGATGCGGGCGTGCTGGGACGCACGCTGCGTATCGGTACGGACAACTACACCGTGATCGGCGTGATGCCGCCGGTGTTCGAGACGGCGCCGATCTGGGCGAACACCGGCTGGATCACGCCGATGACGCTCTGGCCGAATTTCCGCACGGAACGCGGGAGCAAGTGGTTCGACCTCGTCGCGCGGCTGAAGCCCGGCGTGCCCCTTCGGCAGGCTCAGAGCGAGCTGGACCTGATCGCCGCGCGTCTGGATCAGGCCTTTCCCAAGGAGAACGGGAACGACCGGTTTCGAGTGGTGGATCTGTATTCGTCGAGTTTCAACGCCGACAGCCGGAGGATCATCTGGCTCGTCACCGGACTGGCGGTGCTCGTGCTGGCGATCGCCTGCGCGAACCTCGCCAGCGTCCAGGTCGCGAGAGCGTTTGCCCGCACTCACCAGTATTCGATCTGTGCCGCGCTGGGAGCGAGCCGCTGGCAGCTGATAAGGCCGCTGCTGACGGAGAGCCTGATCCTTTCGCTGGCGGGCGGGATGCTGGGATTGCTCGTCGCGTTTTGGAGCAATCGTCTGGTGGCGTTCATTTCCGGAGGGACGGCCACGAATGCCGCGCCGCTCGACGGCTCCGTGCTGTTGTTCGCCGGCCTCATGTCGCTTCTGACCGGTCTGACGTTCGGTCTCGCGCCGGCCTGGCTGATCGGCCGCGCGTCGACGGCGGACGCCTTGAAACGATCCTCCGTGCGGACCGCGGGCGGCGGGCACACGCGCGTGAAGTTCGCGCTGATCGTCGGCCAAGTCGCGCTCGCCCTCGTGCTGGTGAGCGCTGCGGCGTCGTTTGGACTGGCGGTCAAGCGGACCATCGTGCGCGAAC
Source organism: Opitutaceae bacterium EW11 (assembly GCA_003054665.1). Taxonomy (GTDB): domain Bacteria; phylum Verrucomicrobiota; class Verrucomicrobiia; order Opitutales; family Opitutaceae; genus EW11. The sequence continues at coordinate 514,323 of QAYY01000011.1, forward strand.
TGGGCTGGAGACACGACGGGCTTTTTTATGGCACGCTAAGCCTGCCGTACGCCCATTATCCCAACGACGAAGCGAAACTCGCCTATCGTCGGAAACTGCGGGAACGGCTGAGCCAGCTGCCGGGAGTCGGTCAATCGCTGCTCGCGACCGACATCCCGATGTATGCGTATTTCAACCACGCGGGCATCGTCGCCGAGGGTTCGACGCCCGTCGCAGCGGGGCAGGAGCCGATCGCGCTCCTGAATTCGGTCGATCCGGGATATTTCGGGCTCCTGCGCATTCCGCTCAAGGAGGGCCGCGATTTCCCGGCCGACCTGAAGGCCGGCGAACCGCGGTTGGTCGTGATCAATGAGGCCGCCGCGCGACAGCTCTGGCCGAACCAGTCGGCCGTCGGCAAACGTCTGCGTTTCGCCGGCGAGGACGCCAGGGCCGAGGTGATCGGCGTCGTCGGCGACGTGCGCATGGCGGCGAACATCGGCAATCCCGGTTCGCGTCTTCAGGTGTACCGCTCGCTCGAGCAGTACGCGCTGCCCTACCTTCAGGTGGTGGCCCGGACGGAGATGTCGGGCGAAGCGCTTGCCCCCATGTTCCGGAAAGCGATCGCGGAGTTGGATCGCGACATGGTCGTCTACGAGGCGGGCTCCATCCGAAACAACGTCGAGACGGTCTTGGCGCGGGGCAATCGGACCCTGATCGTGATTCTCAGCTCGTTTGCCGTCATCGGATTTCTGATCGCACTGATCGGCCTCTACGCAGTGATCGCACAGCTGACCCATCAACGCGGGCGCGAACTCGGCATTCGTCTGGCGCTCGGCGCGACGACTCGAGGCGTGGTGTGGCTGGTCCTGAACCAAGGCGCGCGGCTGCTCGCAATCGGCGCCGTGCTGGGCTTGGCGGGCGCTTTCTGGGTGAACGCGATCTACCGGCAAGCGATGCCCGAGCTGGCGCTGCCGAGCCTGGGACTCCAGGCGACGATCGCTGCGCTGCTGATCGCGAGCGGGGTGAGTGCTTGTTTCATCCCCGCCCGCCGCGCCTCGAAGATCGATCCCGCCGTCGCGCTTCGCGAAGAGTAGGCCGCGGGCGATTGGCGGATGGCGCCGGAGATCGAATGGGAGCGCGGGCCTCTGGCCCGCCATCTAGAAGGATGCGGGCGGGACGCCCGCGCTCCCGGTGGATCGCATCGAGAAAGCATCCCACCGGCACCTGATTCCGATGCCGAGGCGCGGACAGCGTTGCGCCCCGCTTGCCGAGTCTCGGCGCTTTCCTTTGCGCGGAGGCAGCGGCTATCGTTGCGGGCGTGAACGTGGTCCTCGTGCACGGTTTTCTGAATCGCGGCAGCATCCTTCGCCGGCTCGCAGATCACCTTCGCGCGGAGGGTCACGTTTGTTTCGTGCCTTCGCTGAAACCGTGCGACGCGCGGTGCGGGTTGCCCAAGCTCGCGGAGGAACTCGATCGCTACATCCGTGCTTCGGTCCCCGACGGCACACGCTTCGCGCTCGTGGGGTTCAGCATGGGGGCGCTGATCTGCCGATATTATCTCCAGGAGATGGCCGGCGTCGGCCGGGTGAACGCTTTCTTTTCCATTGCGGGCCCGCATACCGGCACGCTCTCGGCGTTTCTGTATCCGGGAATTGGAGTGCGTCAGATGCGCCCGGGCAGCGCCTTTCTGAGGCAGCTGGAACTCGGCACTGATCGGTTGGCGGGACTGCCGCTGGTCTGTTACTGGACGCCGTTCGATCTGATGATCCGGCCGGTCAGCAGCACGCGATGGCCGCGGGCGGAACACGTGCGAATCCTGACGCCGCTGCACTCGCTGCTCGTTTTCTCCCCGACGCTGCTCCGCGACGTGGCTCGGCGGATCGCAGCGCTGTCGTCGTAACGACGTCTACCGGGTGGCCGGCGACGAGGGCAGCTTCTCGCCTGGAGGCGGTTTCACGGCGGGAGACTCAAGCGCGCGGAGCACGGCGGCCGCGAGCGTCTGGGCACTGAAGGGCTTGGCGAGGAAGCCTCGGAAGCCGCTTGCCCGGACGGTCGTCTCGTCGAGCTGGCCGCCGAAACCCGCGGCGAGCAGGAGCGGCAGATCCGGGCGGGTGCCGTGGATCGCTTTTGCCAGATCGAGCCCGGTGAGCCGCGGCATGAGATAGTCCGTGATCACCAGATCGTAGTCGTTGGGGTGACTGAGCACCTCCTGCTGCGCCGAGACCGGATCGGTGATGGCGGTGGCCGAATAGCCGAGCTGCGAGAGGAGTTTGGTCGCGATTTTCGCCACGCTCGGCTCGTCGTCGACGAAGAGTATCCGTTGGCCGCTTCCACGGCTGGCGGCGAGAGGCGGTGTCGTGTCGCGCTTCGTCGCGGTTTCGTGAGCGGGAAGGTAGATGGTGAAACACGTTCCTTCGCCGACGGCGCTTTCGACCAGGATCACGCCCTTGTGCGAGTGCACGATCCCGTGCACCACGGCAAGGCCGAGGCCGGTTCCCTGGTCCGTGGGTTTTGTCGTGAAGAAGGGTTCGAAGATGCGCGGGAGGACGGTGGGCGGAATCCCGCTGCCGTTGTCGCGAACCTGAATCCGGACGTACCGGCCGGCACGAAGCATTGGACCCGAGGTGGGCGGTGGTCCGGCCGGGGATTCGTACGGGGTGATCGAGACGGTGATCTGTCCCATTCTGCCCGACGGCATCGCGTGGGATGCGTTGGTGCAGAGATTGAGAATCACCTGGTGGAGCTGAGCCTCGTTGGCGAGGATGTTGGGCACCTGGCTGACTTCGGTGCGGAGCTCGATGGTCTTCGGGAGGGTCGAACGCAGCAGCTTCATCGCCTCCTGCACGACGGCCACGGGTTGGATCGAGCTTCGCTCAACGACCTGGTTTCGGCTGAAGGAGAGGATCTGCTTCACGAGCTCCCGGGCGCGTCCGCCGGCGGTGAGGATCGCGGCGGCGTTCTCGCGGAGGTGGGCCGCCGAGCCGCTGGTTGGCAGCTCCATCTGGAGCATCTCGGCGTTGGCCAGGATGGCGGTCAGGACGTTGTTGAAATCGTGGGCGATGCCGCCGGCCAGATTGCCGATCGCCTCCATTTTCTGCGCCTGCAGAAGCTGGGTCTCGAGGCGGGAGCGCTGAAGCTCCGCCTCCTTGCGACGGGAGACGTCCTGCACGACGCCGAGGTAGACAGGCGGGGCGCCGCGTCCGTCGGTGTAGGTCGCAAGCCGGACAAAGAGGTAACGCACTCCGCCGTCGCGCGCGAGGTAGCGGTGCTCGGCCTCGAAGTCCGAACCCTTCTCGGCGGCCGCGGAGTAGAGGCGCTCGAGCTTCTCGCGGTCTTCGCCGTGGATTCGCTCGAACACGGCGGCCAGCGGAACTTGGCGCGGTTCGTCCGGCAAATCGAAGATCCGGCACGCCTCGACGGAGCATTCGAGGTGCTGCCCGCCGGGCGCGAGTTGGAAGCTTCCGATCCGGCCGACGGCCTGCGCGCTGCGCAGGAGCTCCTCGCGCATACGGAGCGCCGCCTCGACGGAATTGCGTTCCGCGATTTCCCGTTCGAGCGCCAGGACGGTCTGCGAAAGCCGCTCGTTGAGCTGCCGCACCGACTGCTCGGAGTGCCGGAGGGACTCGTTGGACGCCTCGAGCTCGGCGACCTTGTTCTCGAGACGGATCGATAGCCGCTTGGAGTATTCCTCCAAAACTTCGACTCCCGTCCCATGCTTGCCCGGCATCGGGGCCGTCCGCGGACGCTTCAGCTCGCGCTCGACGCGCTGGAGAAGATCGCCGAGGTCGGATGGCTTGATGACGAAATCGTCGGCGCCGATCTTGCGCGCGAACTGCTCGTCGGCGGGATCGGTGTAGGTCGCGGTATAGAAGACGAAGGGAATCCGGAAGAAGTCCGAATGCTGTTTGACCAGCTGGCAGAACTGGAAGCCGTCGACCCTCGGCATGAGTGCGTCCGAGATGATCGCGTCGGGGCGCTGCGCCTGGACCGCGTTCCACGCCTCCTCGCCGTCGCAGGCTTGGATCACCTGATGGCCTTGGGCGGAGAGAAACTGCTCGAGGAGGTGGCGGTTGGCTGCGTGGTCGTCTGCGACGAGGATTTTCATGGGGTCGCGGGCAGGAGTTTCAGCACCCGGGAAAGGAATTCGCCCGGGTCAAAGGGCTTTTCGATGTAGTCGGCGAAACCGATGCCGGCCGCGCGGGCGCGATCGCCGGGCATCGTGTAGGAAGTCGCCGCGAGGATCGGAATCTTGGCCGTGGCCGGATTCTTCAGCAGGTAGGTGGCGGCCTCGTAGCCGTCCATCTCCGGCATCTCGATGTCCATCACGATCAGCGCGGGCTGCTCGGTAATCGCCATCTGGATACCCTCGCGGCCGTTGCGGGCCTCCATGACCTGCAGGCCGCGGCTTTCCAGGAGGAACCGCGCGAGGTAGCGGTTCGAGTCGTTGTCCTCGATCAGCAAGACGCAGTAGCTCATGAGCGGATGGGGCTGGTTGGAGGAGGCCTGCGAGGGAGAAAAACGGTGAAACACGAACCTTGCCCGAAGGTGCTCTGCACTTCCACTCGACCGCCTAGGAGGTCTAGCAGTTTTCGGCAGAGGTGCAATCCCAGGCCCGTGCCCTCGTAAACGCGCCTGGCCGAGCCGTCGAGCTGGCGGAACGCCTCGAACAGCATCGGCATCTGGTCGGCGCGGATGCCGATCCCCGTATCGCGCACGTCGATACGCACTCCCTCGCCCTCGGCGGACGAGGTGATCTGCACGCTCCCCCGCTCGGTGAACTTGACCGCGTTGTTGGCCAGATTGAGCGCCACCTGGTAGACCCGCTTCCGGTCGGTGTGAAGGATCAGTCCGGGGCCGGGCTGCACGAGGAAGGCGAGTTTCTTCTGCGCCACCATCGGGGCGAGGGTCGCCTCCACCTCGCGCAGCACGTCGGCGACATCGAAGTCCTCGAGATACAGCTCCACGCGGTCGGACTCGATCCGGGAGAGGTCGAGCAAATCGTTGATCAGGCCGAGAAGGTGGCGGGCGGAGGAGCGGACGAGCTCGATCTGCTTGTGCTGCTCGGGGTTGAGCGGGCCGGCGATGCCCTGGCTCAGGAGCGTGCTGAAACCGATGATGGAGTTGAGCGGAGTCCGGAGCTCGTGGCTCATGGTGGCGAGGAACTGCGACTTGAGCCGGTCCAGCTCCTTCAGCTTTTCGTTGGCCGACGCCAGTTCGACGGTCCGGTCCCGCACGCGCCGCTCCAGGGTGAGATTCAGCTTCAGGACCTCCTCCTCCGCCTCCTTGCGGGCGGTGATGTCGGTGATATAGCCGACGAGGTACTCGACCGCCCCCTGGTCGTTCGTCACGCCTTCGCCGCGTTCCCACATCCAGCGGACCTCGCCGGTGCGGTGGATCAGACGGTATTCGTCGGAATAGGACCGCTCTCCTCCGGCGAGCGCTTCGGCGATGATCTGCCGGCGGTGCTGCCGGTCGTCGGGAGGCAGGAGCGACCAGAGGCTGCGGTCCGCGCCGCTGACCAAGTCCCGCGAAACGTAACCGGTCAGCTCTTCGGCGCCGTCGCTGAGGAAGTTGATCGTGCTCTGCTCGTCGTTCTGGCACCGGTACACCATTCCGGGCAGGTGGCTGATCAGACTCGAGAGGAAGCGCTGCTGCTCGCGGAGCGCGGTCTCGGCGGCCTTGCGGTTCGTGTTGTCCACGATCGTCGTCATCAGGCAAAGCTCGCTGCCGAGCGGGAGAAGCCCGGTGGAGTGCAGGACGTCGAAGGTCCCGCCGTCGGGGCGGACGAAATGGCGTTCCCGGTCGCGCAGCATTCCCTCGCGTTCGATGGCCTGGAGGAATTCCGTGCGTTCCTCGGCGTTGCCCCAGAGCCCGAGTTCGATCGCCGTGTGGCCGACGACGTTTTCCCTGCGCTGCCCGAACATGGAGAGGAAGGCGTTGTTGACGTCGAGGACCTCGCCGTCGGAGTACCGCGAGATCAGCTTGGCCACCGGACTGTCGCGGAAGGCGCTGACGAACCGCAGTTCGGACTCCTCGAAAAGCCGCTCGGCGCTGATCCGCTGGGTGACGTCGAGAACGAGCGACGAGACGCCGATGACCTTTCCCGCCTCGTCGGTAATAACCGTGTCGTACCACTCGCAGTCGATCGTGCGGCCGTCGCGGGTGACGTTTTTCGTGTAGTCCCGGAAGCCGCCGCGGCGCTGGAGCAAATCGTTCCAGCTGCGCAGAGCCGCGGGCTGATCCGGTGCGGGTACGAGGAAGAGCCCGTGTTTGCCCAGCGCATCGGCGGCGGGCCAGCCGAAGACGGCTTCAGCGGCCGGGTTCCACGAGAGCACGGTGTAGTCGGTGCTCCAGTCGATCACCGCGAGCGGCGTGTTTTCGAGGTGGAGCTTCAGACGCTGCTGACTCTCGCGCAGGGCGTCCTCCGCACGGCGACGGTCGGTCACATCGAGGCTCACCCCCAGGGCCGAAGTGACCACGCCGTTGATGCGGATGGGTGCGAGGATCCAGTTGAAATAGCGGGTGCCTCCGCCGAGATCCTCCGACGATTCGCCCCGGATCGTCTCGCCGGCGAGGGCCCGGCGGTTGTTGGCGTCGTAGGACCCGGCGACCTCGGCCGGCAGCGTCGATTTGAGCGGGTGTTGCCCCCGCAGATCGCCGCAGCGGAGGCGCATGCCCTGGCTCATCATCGTGTAGTATCCGGCTTCGTTGACGGCCCACATTTCGATCGGGGCGTTGGCGAAGATCGCCTCGAGCTCGGCCTCGCGCAGACTGCGCTCCCGCACCTCTCCTTCGAGCCGCTTGTTGGCCGCGACGAGCTCGCGTTCGCGTTGGCTGACCGCCGTCGACATCGTGTTGAAGGCGCGAGAAAGCCGCAGGATCTCGACGGGCCCGGAAACCGGAACCGGCTCGATCGTGCCGTCGGACGTGTAGCGCTCGACCGCCGCGCGGAGACGCTCCACCGGGCGCGCGATCAGCCGCGAGAGCACGATGGCCAGCACCGCGCACGCGACCGCCGTGGCGAGGACGATGAGCAGGATCAGGTGGCTGCCGGCGAGGCTGCTGCGGGCCGAGGCCTCAGGAATGCTGGCGGCGAGAAGCCAGCGCGGAAAACGCTCGTTGGAGAGGTAAGTCCACGCGGCGAGCTGGCTGCTCTTTTCGACGTGAAACTCAAAGGTCCGGTGCTCTTTCGCGCGGGGGTTCTGATCGAGAGACTCGAGCAGGACGGACGCGGTGCGATCGGCGCGCGGATCGTTTGGCTGGAGGAGGGGCGCCTGTTCGCCTTCGGTGAGCAGCGGATGCGCGATCAGCGTCCAGCGGCCGTCGGCCCCGCGCTCCACCACGAAGGCGTCGCCGCTACCGCCGAGCTGCGAGCGCAGGAAGGCGGAGAGGGAAAGCGTGTCGAGATCCACATCCCACACGCCTTGGAGGTTGTTCCGGGAGTCGTAGACCGGCACGGCGTGGCTGATGCCGCGCGCCGCCGCGCGGCGGTCGTTGGCCGGAAACGGATACGAGGCCGTCCAGGTTGCCTCCCCCGCGGTGCGCGCCAGCTGATAGAAGGGCCGCACGCGGGGATCGTAGTCGGTCCATGGAGACGTGCGCTCGAGGATGAACTTGTTGCGATCGTATCGATAGTCGCGGATCGCGCGGCTGCCGTCCGCCTGGACGGTGTAGGTGCGCAGCCGGAATTCCTTTCGCGAGAGACGCTCGAGCATCGCGTATTCGCCGGTCGTTTCACTGGCGTATCCGAGGTAGGTGAAGTCGGTCTGCTGCGCGAAGCTGGCGGCGAGCTGGGAAAATACTTCGAGAAACTGGTCCGCCCGCAGTCCGCCCTGCGGCGTGATCTCCAGGCAGACCTGGCCCTGGCGTTCGGCGGTGGTGAGGAGTTCGTTCACCCGGCCCTCGATGTGCGCGAGCTTTTGGGAGAGCAGGGCGTTTGCGAGCGCCTGGACCTGCCTGCCGTTGTAGTAGTTCAGGAGGGCCGTGAGCACGACGACGACGCCGACGGCAAGGGACAAGGTGCCCAGCAGCACCACGGCACGAAACGACCACCGCACGGGGTATGTGATCGCGGTCCGCATGTCCTGAAACGACTATCGTTGGATACAGTCGCCGGGTCGAGATATTACAGCCGATACGCTGCCGCGTGCGAGCCCCGGGCGACCGTTGTGCGTATTCACGAAAGGCGAACTCGCGGTAGGGCGCCGAGGATTTGGCCTTGGATCGGAAGATGGCCCCTCCATGCTTTGCGCGCGCCACGGCGGCCGCGGCGCCGGATGGAGCCCGTCGCCCTCAACGCCGACCTGACAGATTCGGACAACTGCCATGAAAGCCTCTGACTTCTTCACCCTGCCGGAATCGCTCAAGGCGTTTTCCCGGTCCTTCTCTCCGGACGCCGCGCCTTGGGAATGGCTCAAGGCCATCGGACCTGCGCTGAAGGCTCACGTTTTCCCGACCTCGCCGATGGAGCTTCCGCCGGGCGTGCACGTTTCGGGACCGGTGTTTCTCCACGCCACGGTCAAAATCGCCCAGTACGCGACCATCATCGGACCGGCTTGGATCGGGCCCGAGACGGAAATCCGACCCGGAGCGTTCATCCGGGGCAACGTGATCGTCGGCGGCGGCTGCGTGCTGGGCAACTCGTGCGAATTCAAGAACTGCCTCCTGATGGACGGCGTGCAGGTCCCTCATTTCAGCTACGTGGGCGACTCCATTCTCGGCAACAGATCGCACCTCGGAGCCGGCGTGATTCTATCGAACCTCCGCCTGGACCAGCATCCGATTTCCGTGCGCCTGCCAGAAGGCACCGCCGACACCGGGCTCCGGAAGTTCGGCGCGATTCTCGGCGACGAGGCCGAGGTCGGCTGCAACGCCGTGCTCCAACCCGGCACGCTTCTTGGGAAGCGGTCGCTGGTGATGCCCCTGACGCCCTTCGGCGGTTACCTCGCTCCGGCGACCATCGCCCGCGTCCGCATGCCGATCGTCACGGTGCCGCGGCGCGACTGAGCGAACCGGCGGTCGCTGCGAAAAACGACTCGTTCTCCCGGCGGTTCTCCGTTTCAGTCGTGAGTTTCCGCCGCGGCAGAGGCTGCGGCGATCCGATCTCTCATGCGCATTCTCACCGGCATCCAACCCTCGGGCACGCTCCACATCGGCAACTACTTCGGCGCGATCAAACCCGCCGTCGAACTCCAGGAGCGCGGCGAGCCGTTTTATTTCATCGCCGACTACCATTCGATGACGACGCTGACCGACGCCGATCAGCGCCGGCAGAACACCCTCAACGTCGCGCTTGATTTTCTCGCCTGCGGCCTGGACCCGAAGAAGAGCGTTTTCTGGCGCCAGAGCGATCTGGCCGAGGTTTGCGAACTCCAGTGGATCCTCGGCTCGTTGACGCCGATGGGCCTCCTCGAACGCGCCCACAGCTACAAGGACAAGACCGCCAAGGGCATCTCGCCGAACTTCGGGCTCTTCGCCTATCCGGTGCTGATGGCCGCCGACATTCTGCTCTACGACACCAACCTCGTGCCGGTGGGCCGGGACCAGAAGCAGCACGTCGAGATGACGCGCGACATCGCGATCAAGTTCAACCAGACCTACGGCGAGACCTTCGTGATTCCCGAGCCAGAGATCCGGGAGGAAGTCGCGGTGGTGCCCGGCCTCGACGGCCAGAAGATGAGCAAGAGCTACGGCAACACGGTCGATATTTTCGGCGACGAGAAAGCCACCCGAAAAAAGATCATGGGCATCGTGATGGACAGCCGCACGCCGGCTGAGCCGAAACCCGACGCGGACAAAAACATCGCCATCCAGCTCCTGAAGCTCGTGGCGCCCGCCAACGTCGCCCAGGAATTCGAGGACCGCCTACGCGCAGGGGGACTTGGCTACGGCGATTTGAAGAAGGCGCTGTTCGAACACTACTGGAACTACTTCTCGGGTCCGCGCCAGCGCCGGGCCGAACTCGCGGCCAACCTCGACTACGTGAACCAGGTGCTGAACGACGGCGCCGCCCGCGCCCGCGAAAAAGCCCAGGTTGTCCTGACTCGCGCTCGGAAAGCCTGCGGCCTGCAGTAGGTCGAGGTGGCATTTGATGTCGGCGTCGGATGCGCGGCATCAAGCACAGAGTTCTGCGAACTGGCTCGAATACTCTGCGCGGCGAAATTGGGGGACGGACCTAGCCAACTCGCTGCTCGCTCTACCTTGTGTTGGGTATTTTCGGCTCTTCAATAGATACTTGGCGTTTGGTGGTGTGTCTCCCACTGAGGCGTGGGGAAAACGAGGCAGTTGTGCTGAGTCCACGCAAATCAGCATCGTATAACTCGAATAACACTACAAAATGACGATGCGGCATGTGCTGATCGTGGGTGCTTTCACCTGCATAGCTTCAATATCATTCGGCCAAGTGCAGGGCAAGTTGACGACTTCTACCCCGTCCTTTTCTGGATCTCTTACGGTTGGGTCACAGATATCTATAACAGTCGTGACAACGTATTCCTTCACCAATCCGACGAACCAAACCGTCGGGATTACGATCTCGAGCGGGGTTACCATAACTTCCGGTTCAGGGAGCCGGACAACACTTCCTGGGGGGCAAGTGGGATAGACGTTGGGCCCGGCCAGTCAGTCGACGGTTCGATAAAGTCCACCATTCCTTGGGTGCCGACTACCCCTGGCTCGAAATCAGTGGAGGGTATATCGCGTGGAGATGTGGAGGGTACCGACGCAGACGCCAACTCCTCGGCGTCTTCGTGCGTTTGGGTTGCACCTCGTGAAGTAGTTGTGGAAAAGGAGAAACAGAGTTAGTTGAACCCTGCGATGTCTTTAGGCCGTCGAGATTTCATCCTTTCGGCGTTCGCCTTTGTTCTCATCTTGATCGCCGTCTTTGTTGCTTTGGCGGGCAAGAGGGTAAGGCGGAGTGATCGCGAACCCACTGCCGTTCGCACCAATACCCACGACAGTAATGCTCCATATGGTAGCGGTTCAGTGTTGGATCAGGTTGCTCCAATCAAAAATGTTGAGGCGGAGGAGAGCCCAAGGCGAAAAGTCCTTTCGTTTGAGGCGTTTAACCTTGGTTTGACTCGGCATTGGCTGGAGCAAGCAAGACAGGACGTCCCATTGACTGATGAAGAAGTTGAACGTCTTGTTGGCACAGTCTCTGAAGCGATATCAATCCTAGGCGCGTTCGAATTGTCGATTGCACGTATCAATGCCACTGCCGACCGGATTCACGTTGAGGTGCCGCCGTATCCGAAAGCAGGGGACAGGATCATCGAGATTCTGAAGGAGGGATTTAGCCAGGCAATTGGGGCTGAGCGTGCTGGGAGAATATGGTTGGCTCTTCAGGAGAACCTTTCGGCAGAGTTTAACCGGTTTGGTCAGGGGCAGCAGACGATCGATGCAACACTTGCGGATAGTGCTGGAAAGGGTCGACAGTACAGGATCGAGCGCCGCATCGAATGGATATCGAGTGAGGGACCAAAGAGCACGGCCAGCCAGCTCTTGATCTCTGAGGATACACTCTCAGATATGGACTACATTGCGCTCGCGCCGTACTTGAGAAGGCTGACGAAGTAGGCGTGATATAGTCGGTGTCCGACCCATATTGCGTCTTCTATCGTAGCGGCCGAGCATGGCCCGAGAATGCTATCTGCCGCTGCACAGGCCTGAGTCACACTACCGGCGGCTCAGGTTTTTCCAGCTTGGCGATCGCTTCCATGATCCGTTCGGAAGCGCGTTGGTACCGTTCTTTGCCGTCGCCCGGATTGTCGTAGTCGGCAGGCTGCAGCGGCTTTCCGAACGCCACCGAGACGGGAGTGCCTAGCCGGAGTTTCCCGTCGCGTCCGAAGGCGGTGAAGGAGCCGAAAATGCGCGCGGGAATGACCGGCACCTGGGCCCGGCAAGCGAGCATGCCGACGCCGGGCTTCGGGCGCTGCAGTTTTCCGTCCGGAGAGCGGGTGCCCTCTGGAAACAAGATGACGGGGCGCTCCTTCTTCAGCGACTGAAGCACGCGCTTGATGGCTGTCACATCTGCGCCGCCGTCGCGATCCACGGGGATCGTGCCGACGCCGTCGAGCCACCAGGAGGCGATTCCCGGTTTCCAAAGGGTTTTTCGAGCGAAAAACGCCATTTGCAGCGGCACCTGGCAGCCGACGAACGGGGGATCGAGATGGCTGGCGTGGTTGGACGCGATCAGAAAACCGCCGCCGCGGGGGAGGTTCTCGGTCCCGGCGACCTCTCCGCGAAAAAACATCTGGTAGATCTGGCGGATCACGTAGTGGCACACGCCATACAACGGCTCCATTTTCAGGTGGTCGACGGGGCGGGTCATGGCGCGTGCGTCAGAGCCGGGGAAGCTTTGCCTCGATGAGGCCGGAGAGTTTTTCCACCACCTGTTCGAGCGTCAGATAGGTGCTGTCGATGTCGGTCGCGCCCGAGGGGATGGTGAGCGGCGCGGTCTTGCGCTGGCTGTCCATCCGGTCGCGCTCGGCGATCTGGTCGACGTGGCCTTGCTCGGCGCGGCGTCGGGCGCGCTCGGCCGGGTCGGCATGCAGGTAGAAACGAAAGTCCGCTTCCGGAAAGATCACCGAGCCGATGTCACGTCCTTCCATCACCAGCCCCCGGAAACCGTGGCTGCGCGCGACGTCGGCCTGGCCCCGTTGATACGCCAGAAGAAAGGTCCTCAGCTCCGGGATGGCGGCGAAATGGGAAACGGAGGCGTTCACCTCGGGGCTGCGGATCTCTTCGCCCGCGATATGCCCGCCGATTTCCATCGAAGCCGACCGGCCTTGCACACGCGTCGTCAGCTTGAGCTGCGGCAGGACGTGGTGGACCGCGGCGGTGTCGCTCGGCGCCACGCCGCGGCGGAGAAGCTCGGCCGTGACGGCGCGGTAGAAGGAGCCGGTGTCGACGTGCAGGAGGTGAAAGCGCTCGCTGATCGCACGCGAGGTGGAGGATTTGCCGGAAGCGGCGCCACCGTCGATCGCGATGATGATGAAGGGAGAGCTGGGCATTAAGGTTCGACGCTCCGTTTGCGGACCGCCTCCAGCAATTCAAAAAAGTGCGGGAATGTCTTCGCGCAGCAGCTGGGATCCTTGACCGTGAGCCAGGGCCGTCCGTTGCCCAGCAGGTCGTGCGAGCCGAGGATGCCGAAGCTCATCGCGAACCGGTGGTCCCGGTAGGTTTCGATGATCTGGCCGGACCGAAGGGGGCGGGGATCGATTTCGAGCGAGTCCTCAGTCTCTTTCACCGACTGGCCGAGTTTCGACAGTTCGCGCGCCATGCCGGAGACGCGGTCGGTTTCCTGCTTCCGCGTGTGGGCGATGCCGGTGATGCGCGTCTTGCCCTGGAGCAGGGGAGCGAGCGCCGCGAGCGTGAGGAACGTATCCGAAAAACCGCTAAAGTCCTGGTCGACGGCCTGGCGCGGCGCGCCCGGACGAAATTCCGCGACGAGGCCGCGCGCAGTTGTGGTGACCGTCAGGCCGACGCGCTGAAGCACGGCGGCAAACTGCGTGTCGCCCTGCAGTCCGCCTCCGGGCCCGCGAAGGTTCGGAAGCTCGAGCTTGCCGCCGCTGACCAGCGGCAGGGCGAGAAAATAACTGGCTGCGGTCGCGTCGGGTTCGATCGAATACATGCCGTCGACGTGAACGTACCCGTGGCCGCTCGGGACGCGGAAACGGTCTTCGGCCAGACGCACGATCGAAGGCTGGCCGAAGTCCTGCATCAGGCGCGTCGTCATCTGAACGAAGGGCCAGCGCACCCCGCCGACGAGGCGCACTTCCACCGCTTCGCTGGCGAGCGGGGCAACCATGAGCAGCGCGGAAAGCAGCTGGCTGCTTTCGGTCGCGTCGATCTCGACCACACCGCCGCGGAGCCCGCGGGCGCGGATCTCGATGGGAAAAAAGCCTTCCGCGCCGAGGCACCGGATGTCGGCGCCGAGCTGCCGCAGGGCGTCGATCAGACCCTTCATCGGACGGCGCCGCATCTGTTCGACGCCGTCGAGCCGGTAGACGCCCCGGCGCGCTGCGGCACAAAGGGCGGTGAGGAAACGAGCGGCGGTGCCGGCGAGCCCGACGTAAAGATCGACCGCGCCGCCGGAAAAGGCCCGCGTTTGCCCGCTGATCCGCACGGTCTGGGCTTCCTCGTCGGCAGCGACGGTGAAGCCGAGCTTCCGCAGCGCCTCGGCCATGAGGTGCGTGTCCTCGCTGGCGAGGGCGCCCGTGAGCGTGACCGGCCGATCGCAGAGTGCGCCGAGAAGCAGCGCGCGGTTGGTCAGGCTCTTGGAGCCGGGAATTCGCACGTCACCTCGCACGGGGCGGGTGAACGGCGGAAGAGGAAGCAGATCGGGCAGCGCCATGGACGCCGAAATGGACGCCCAAACTCGGCTGCACGCCAAGCACGAAACCGGGATCGGGAGTCGAACTGGAGGCCGCTGGCCGTTGCTTGGTCTCAGCGCCCGTGGCGAATTCTCCAACGCACCTTCAGAGGAACTCTCCATGGCGCCTCGAAACGACGGCGGGAGCGCGCCTGCCGCCGGGCGCCCCATGGCGGCGCGGTTTCGCGACGGCTACGTTGTCCCATGAAGCGGATTCCTCCATTCATGTTCGCCAGCGGGATCGAGAACAGCATCCCGAAAATCCAGAATGGCCGGGTGCGGGTGGACGAAATGGAGAAGTGCGGGCACTACCGGCACTGGCAGAAGGATTTCGATCTGGTGCAGGAACTCGGGATCGGCTTCCTGCGTTATGGCCCGCCGCTTCACCGCACCTGGCTCGGCCACGGGAAACACGATTGGGCGTTCGCCGACGAGACGCTCGCCGATCTTCGCCGCCGAGAGGTGATCCCCATCGTGGATCTCTGCCACTTCGGCGTGCCCGACTGGATCGGCGATTTCCAGAATCCGGATTTCCCCGCGCTCTTCGCGGGCTACGCCCGGGCTTTGGCCGAACGGTACCGCTGGATCCAGCTCTACACCCCGGTGAACGAGATGTTCATCTGCGCCACGTTCTCGGCGCTGTACGGCTGGTGGAACGAGCAGCTGACCAGCGATCGAGCGTTCGTCACCGCGCTGAAGCACATCGTGAAGGCCAACGTGCTTGCGATGCGCGCCATCCTGGGCGTCCGTCCGGACGCGCTCTTCATCCAGAGCGAGTCGTCGGAGTATTTTCACGCCGAGAATCCGAGGGCGATCAAGCCGGCCGAGGTGATGAACGCGCGGCGGTTTTTGTCGTTGGATCTCAACTACGGGAGGCGCGTGGACTCCGAGATGTACGAGTACCTCCTTGATAACGGAATGACCCGCGAGGAGTACCACTTCTTCCATCTGCACGACGTGAAGGGGCGGTGCATCATGGGAAACGACTACTACGTCACCAACGAGCACCGCGTGATGGACGACGGCCGCACCTATCCGTCGGGCGAGGTGTTCGGCTACGACGAAATCACCTGGCAGTATTACGACCGCTACCGGCTGCCGGTGATGCATACCGAGACGAACGTGAACGAGGGCCCGAAGGGCGACGAAGCCGTTTCCTGGCTCTGGAAAGAATGGGCGAACGTGCTCCGCGTGCGAAACAAGGGGGTGCCGATCCTGGGGTTCACCTGGTACTCGCTCACCGACCAGGTGGATTGGGACACTGCGCTGCGCGAGGACAACGGCCGCGTGAATCCGCTCGGCCTGTACGACCTCGACCGACAGCCGCGCGCGGTGGGCAAGGCCTACAAGCAGCTGATCGCCGATTGGCGCGAGGTGCTGCCGACCCACAGCGACTGTCTCCGGCTGCCGCTGGTGCCGCCCGACGAATTCGATCAGCAGTGGGCGGCACGCGAACGCGCGACGGCGGAGGCAAAGGAGCAAAAGCCCTCGAGCGAGCCATCGCAGCCGGACTGAAACGCTGCACGGGAAGAGAATTCTATGAGCATGGAAAACAAAGTTGTCATCATCACGGGCGGGGCGGGCGGAATCGGGTTGGCGGTGGCGCGCCGGTTTGCGGCGGAGAAAACGCGCGTTGCCCTCGTCGATCTGCACGAAGACAAAGCGAAGAGCGCGGCGGAGGGCGTGAAGCACGCTGGTGCCGCCGACGCGATCGGCGTCGGATGCGACGTGTCGGACGAGAAGCAGGTCGAAGCCGCCGCCAAGACCGTCATGGAGCGGTTTGGCCGGATCGACGTGGTGGTCAACAACGCCGGCCTGATGACGTTCAAGGCGATCACGGACCTCACCGGCGACGACTGGAAGCGTATCCTGCACGTGGATCTGCTCGGCGCTTTTTATTTCACCAAGCAGGCCTTCCTCGTGATGAAGGAGGGCGGCGCGATCGTGAACGTCTCGAGTGTGCACGCGGTGGAGACTGAGCCGCTGGTCGCGCCGTACGCCGCGGCGAAGGCCGCGCTTCTATCGTTCACGCGTTCGGCCGCCCTGGAAGGCGCGCCCCGCAAGATCCGGGTCAACGCCATCCTGCCCGGCGCAGTGGATACGCCGATGCTCTGGGAGAACCCAAACGTGAAAGCCGGCGTGGAAAAGATCGATCCGAACGACATCGGAAAGCCGGCGGAAATCGCCGAGGTGATCGCCTTCCTCGCATTCCCCGCCGCGAGTTTCGTCCAGGGCGCCGCCGTTCGCGTGGACGGCGGCCGCCTCAGCCGCCTGTGAACCGCCCACCGGACAGGGCGCGTCGCTTTGCTTAACGAAAGCCGTTCTGGCGTACGGAGCCTAGAGCGGTCGTGAGGACGAACCTACTGAGTCAGAGTCCCGAATGAGTCGCGCCTCGTGAGGTGAGACTCTCACCAACGCTGCCCCCGAACCCGCGAGAGCGAGCAACTCGTCGTCGTTGATGACTCTGAAGGACAGTTGGTCGGGCTCGGTGCGAATCATCACCACGTTGGCGCCGGGCTCCGTGCGAATGATCGCCTGCAAAGGGACGGTGCGGACGGTTTGGGAATCCGCGAGATGTTGGGTGAGAACGAGCGTGTAGGGGGGCTGGGGGACGGCAACGAGGGACGGCTTTTTCCCGTCGAACCAACGCCAGAAGAGACCTGCGGCAAACGCGAGCGCGACTGCGGCGAGACCGGCGCGGCGTACGGTGCGCATCGCCCTGCGGCACCGGGCGCAGCGCACGGTTTCTCGGAGGATTTCGTCCCGGAAACCTGGGGATGTAGTTTCCGCCAGCACCTCGCTCAGAAGATCGTCGGACTCGGATTGCGGTGTCATTTTTTCAGATCGGCGACGAGCGCCGCTTTCAGCTTTTGACGGATGCGTCCGAGCCTCGACTCGACGGATGCTTCTGTCGTCTTCAGCCGCGCGGCGATTTCTTTGACGGGCATGCGATCAAAATACTTCCACTGCAGCAGCGTCCTCGCGTCGGGTTCGAGGGTTGCCAGATTCCGTTCCAGCGACTCGTTCAACGGGTCTTCGAAGCTTTCGGAGGCGAATTCGGTCTCGGGCGCCTTGGACTGCATGAAACGCGTGAGCAGTGTGACGTAGCGCCGAGCTTTCTTGCGCTCGTCCAGTTCCGCGGTGCGCGCCACCGTCGTGAGCCAGCTCCAGAACACCGTTTCGTCATCGAACACGCGGATGTGTTTTGCGATTCGCCGGAACGTTTCCTGGAGCGCATCGCGCATTCGCTGCTCGTCGCCGCGGGTGACCACGAGCAGATAACGGGCGAGGCGGCCGAAGTAGGCGGCCTGGAAGTCTCGGTACGCCGCTTCATCGGCTGCGAGCATGCCGCGAGTGAGTTGGGCGAGCTCGCAGGCGGCCGGAGAAGCTTCGGCGGCGCTTGGATGCTCTCTCGTCTCTTCGGTGTGCAAGCGGAAGGACGACGACAGCAGGGAGTCAGTTCTTCTTGCCGTCGGATGCTGTGGCCGAGGGCTGGGCGACTTTTCGGAGCGGGTCGAGAGCCTGAAGCACGCGGTTAATTGCGGCCACCTGATCTGGATCTCCCACCGCGATCAGAAGCCCGGTCTCCTTGTGAAAGCTGAGCGAGGGGGCCTCCCTCGCCGGATTCATTCTCCAAGCGGTCTGAATTGCCGTTGTGATGTCGTCCACGGTCAATCCGGTATCCACGTAGGGCTTGAGCAGATAGAATTGGGCTACGCTGGGCATCGGAGCAGCATCTCCGAAACTGGCTCCTGTCAGATAGAAATCCCAGATGGTATCGTCCGTCAGAGATGATCTCTCTTTTCCGGTACGAAAGCTGGCGGTGTATTGTCGTCTGGATGTGAAGACCTCGGATTGTCCAAGAGCAACGAAGAGGTCGTACACATTCACGTGCCGCATTTTCAGAGGAGGAAGCTGGTGTTTGGAGTACTCGACCGGAATGATCACGTTGAGCGGACGTCCGCTGGCTTTCTCAATCGCAGCCACGAGTGCAGCGGGGGGGCCGCCAGGAAAATCCAGATCGAACAGCGTCAGTTGCGGAGAGGCGGCGGAGACGGGTTGCGCCTTGTTGGCCGGAACCTGGCCGGACACCGGGACGGCTGCCAGGAGCGCGGTCAAAAGGGCGAGCGATAGGTAGTGTTTCATGGTGGATACATTCAGATACACGACAGCCGCGGCCATTTCCTTCGCCTGTTCGTTCTGCCGGTATGGCTGGCTTGCCGCAGAGTCCAGTAGGCGGATCGGAGCATCGCTGGCCAGCGGTTCCTGACGAGGCTGTAACCGCGCTGCGCTCCGCTCACCAGGGTATCCACCTCGCAGAATCTGAGGGATAGCCGATGTAAATCATTCACGAAGTTGGTCCGATGAAAAGGGCGCGGGTGGGATGTGCCCGCATACCCTATGAACCTACTACGCCCCTTGTTGGTTGCGGTTGGCCTTGGCGTTGCAACATCGCTCCATGCGAGCCCCAAAATCGGGGTGCTCCTACGCGATCGGGATCTGTTCTACGGTGCCGTGGAGCAGGGAGCCCAGCAGGCGGGAACGCGGCTGGGCGCGGAGGTGGTGGTCAAGGCGCCGATGCGCGCCAATTCCACCGCACAGCAGCTCGCGTTGCTCGCCTCGTTTCAGAAGGAGCCATTCGACGCCCTTGTCGTCGCGCCGCTCACCGCGGCCGAGTTCAAACAACCACTCGCGGATCTTGCCGCGAAGGGCGTGAAGATCGTGCTGATCGAACTGCCGATCCCCGGAGCGGCGTATCCTACCGTCGAGTACGACCAGGCCGAGATGGCGGCCACGGCGGGACGCGAGATGGGAGCGTTGGTGAAGGACGGAGACGAGATCCTCCTCATGCGGGCCAATTCCCTCGACGGCGTGACGGTGCGCGAGAAGACGCTGCTCACGACGTTGAAAGCCACTCATCCGAAGTCCGCCGTCCATTCCGATTTCATGACCGGCCTCGAGCGCGGCGACGATCATCCCCAAATCGTGAAGGCGCTGGCCGCGCACCCGCAGAGCAAGCTCCTTTGCACGGCTTTTACCGCGGCGTCGCTCGCCGGCATCCAGGTCATTCAGGAGAAGGGCCTCGCGGGCAAAGTGCTGCATGCCGGTTTCGGCTCCGGATTGCCGGCGGAGGCAGTCCAAGCGCTCGAAAAAGGCGCGCTGCAGATTTGGGTGGCTCAGCAGCCGAAGCAGATCGGCGCCAAGGCGGTCGAGTTGGCGCTCGATTTGGTGAACGGCAAGACCCTCCCGGCCACAATACCCGCTCCTTACGCGATCGTTACCAAAGCGAACCTCGGCTCGCCCGAAATCCAGGCCATCCGGCAGTAAAGGCTGCCTTGCGAATCTGTCCGCAGGCGTGCTTTCGAAGAGAGACGGCACGCTTCGCGGACGTGAAGATCGGCACACGCCTGCGGGTGGCGCGACGCATCCCTGCGGCGCGATAGGAACTCGGGCCTGCGTTGAGCGCGAAATCGAGGTTCGGTTGGGGGCGGAGCGAAGGTGTCGTCGCAGGGACGCGCCGACCCACCCGCTGGCGTGCTGGTCGACGTCTAGAGCACCGTCAGTCGCTCCTCGTGATGGATAGCCTGCCGATGCTCGTTGGGCATGCACGGGACATCATGTTTTGGGCATCACCGCGCGTGGAGCCGCGCGCCGGTGCGATCCCTCGTTTCGACGCGAAAACCGGGCCCAATTCAGGGCCGTCTGGTGCCGAAGTTCTGCCGTGGCGCCGGTTTTCCGTCGGTCGAAGGCACAGCGGCAAGGGTGCGGAAAATAAAAAACCGCTACCTTCTGTTTGGTAGCGGCTTACGGCAGGATGGTGGACCCTACTGGACTCGAACCAGTGACCTTTTCCATGTCAAGGAAACGCTCTAACCAACTGAGCTAAGGGTCCAAAAAACGAGAGCCGTGGAGTAAGCACGGTCCGGGGCCGGATCTGCAAGAAAAATGTTCGGATTTACGGCTGGTCCAATCCGGCGGAAAGCCGTCTGCCGGCACGAGCGACGATGCCCCAACGCTCGACCGAGATCCAGCGCTTGAAACGGCCCCCTGGACTCCAACGCCGTTCCGACGTTGCGGCGAGTCCCGGGGGGCTCCGCTTACCGGATACGGACGTCGACGATCGCCGACAGGCCGAGGCGCAGCCGGTCGCCGATGCGGGCCACGTCCGCCGGATCGAAGACGATTTTCACCGGTACGCGCTGGACGACCTTGTTGAAGTTGCCGGTGGCGTTGTCGGGCGGCAGAAGGGCAAACTGGGCGCCGCTGGCGGGGGCGAGACTGTCGATGTGGCCGTGCAGCGTTTCGCCCGGGAGGGCGTCGATGCTCAGCTCCACCGGCTCGCCGGCGTGCATCCTCGCGAGCTGCGTTTCCTTGAAGTTGGCCACGACCCAGGCGTCGTTCGAAGCGATGGCGAAGAGCGCTTGCCCGGCCTGGACGCGGTTGCCGGTCTCGACCGATTTGTTGCCGATCCGTCCGGCCACCGGTGCCTTGATGGTGGTGTAGCTGAGGTCCAACTCGGCGTTGCGGAGGGCGGCCCGGGCGGTGGCGATCGACGCCTTGGCGGCGGCGGCTTGCGCGCGGGCGGCGTCGAGCGAGGCGTGGGCGGAAGTCACGCCGGCCTTGAGGGCGGCGATGTTGGCCGCTGCGGCGGCTGCGGAGGCGCTGGCCGCATCGTAGGCGCTGCGGGCGGCGTCGACGTCGGCTTGCGTGGAGGCGCCGGTGTTGTTGCGGAAAAGCTGTTCGGTGCGGGCCTGGGTCAGACGCGCGAGCTCCAATTGGGCGTTGATCTGCTTGAGCTGCGACTCGGCCTGCGCCTCCCGCGCCTCGGCGCCGGCGGCCTGTGCCTCGGCCTGTCCGACGGCGGCGTCGGCTTGAGCGCTCTGCGCGATGACTTGAGCTTCGGCGGCGCGGGCCTTTTCGACCGCGATCTGGAATTCCGCCGGATCGAGCACCACCAGCACATCGCCCGCGGCGACCACCTGGTTGTCCTCAACGCGGACTTCCTTCACCGGTGCGCTCACCTGCGCGCTGATGCGGTGCAGGTGGCCGGTGACGTAGGCGTCGTCGGTGCTCTCGTAGCGGTACGAATGCAGCACGAAGTGCGTGCCCCAGCCGAGAAATCCCGCGGCCACGACTCCCAGTGCGACGCGGCGGGGGAGCGAGCTTTTGCCTTGCTTCGCCTTCCCGCGCGAATGCGGGCCCGGTGGCTCCGCGCGGGCGTGGTGCGTGTGCGCGGGAGGCGCGGCGGGAGCCGGCGTCGAACTTGGCGCCGGCGGTTCGGGAAGAGCGGTGGAGGAACTCATGGTCGGAATTGGATTAGTGAACGGCCTCGGCGGCCTGGCGGTTGCGGCCCTTGCTCAGGAGCAGCAGGAGCGGAAGCGAGGCGACGAAGGCCATCGCCACGTACATAAAAACGTCGGAGAACGAGAGCAGCGCAGCCTGGCCGTTCACGATGCGGTCGATCAGCGAGAGCGCCTGCTGGTGGGCCATCACGGGATCGCCGTTTGCCTGGGTGAACGCGGCCTGCAGCTGGGTGATCCTCTCCTGGGTCGCGGGCTGGAAGGGATTGACCTTCTCGACCAGAACCGCGCGGTGAACGGCTTCGCGCTGGGCGAGCACCGTCGTGATGACGGCGATACCGATGCTGCTTCCAAGCTGGCGGGTGAGATTGTAGAAACCCGCGCCGGCGGCCACCTGCGGTTTCGGCAGACTGCCGAGCGCGGCCAGGCTGAGCGGGAGGAACATGAAGACCGTTCCGATCCCGCGGAAAAGCAGCGGAAGAAAGAGGGAGTGCGTTCCGGAGTTGGGGTTGATGTTGGACAACACCATCGCGACGCCCGTCATCATCAGCGCACCGAAGGCCACGAGGAACCGCGCATCGTATTTTCCGGCGAGCTTGCGGCCGACGACGATCATCGTCACCGCCGAGGCGAGGGCGCCCGGCATCTGCAGAAGCCCGCTCTGCATGGCGGTGAAGTTGAGGCTAGTCTGGACAAAGACGGGTATGGCGAAGATCACGCCGTACAGCCCCATGCCGAGCACGAGCGAATAGAGGCTGCCGGCGGCCAGCGAGCGGTGTTTTAACACGCGCAGGTCGACGGCCGGGGAATCCGTGCGGAGTTCGTGCCAGACAAAAAGCACGAGGGAAACGGCGCCGACGATCGTGATGCCGAGGATGAACCGGGAGCTGAACCAGTCGTCCTGCTGGCCCTCCTCCAGCATCGTCTGGAGGCAGCCGAGGCCGAGGGCGAGGAGGCCGATGCCGGCCCAGTCGACGGGGTCGCGGCGGATTTCTGCGGGATCGTCGGACGGGAAAAAGATCAGGGCCATGATCACGGCGACCAAGCCGACCGGAAGGTTGATGAAGAAAATCCACCGCCAGCCCACCGTGTCCGTCAGGTATCCTCCGAGCACCGGACCGAAGGCCGGCCCGGCGATGACGCCGATGCCGAACATGGCCTGCGCCGCGCCCTGCTCCTCGGGCGGGAACGACTCGAAGAGGATCGACTGCGCCTTCGCGAGCAGGCCGCCGCCGGCGAGCCCCTGGAGGACGCGGGCGAGGATCAGCGTGCCGAGATTGGGCGCCAGGCCGCAGAGCGCGGACGCGACGGTGAAGCCGATGAGCGAGAAAAGCAGGTAGTTCTTCCGTCCATACCGGTTGCTCAACCAGGCGGTGAGCGGGATGATCACGACGTTGGCGCAGGCGTAGCCGGTCGAGACCCAGCCGGCCTCGGAGAGCGTTGCGCCCAGGTTGCCCTGAATCTCGGGCATCGCGACGTTGACGATGCTCGTGTCGATCACCTCGAGAAGCGCGCCGAGCGACGCCGTGAGCGCGATCATCCACTTGAGCTTGTCCTTCGCGGCGAGCCGCGAGGCCACCGGGCCCAGGAAGCGCGGATCCGTCCCGTAGCGGGCGTGTGGTGCGGACGCACTCATCGCCGCTGGGTCGCGCCGGCGAGGATCAGGTCGACGATGTGGCGCAGGTAATCATCGGACGAATACGGACGCTGGAGGTGAGGCGTGTTGCGCCGAAGGACGCCCATGAACACCATCGAGCCGAACAGATCGGCGATGATGTGCGGATCCATCTCCGGGCGGAGCTCGCCGGCGTCGTGGGCGGACTGCATGCGGGCGAGGACGGCCTCCTTGATCGGCACGAACAAGCCGCGGAAAACCTGGCCCTCGTGTTCCTGGTGCCGCTGGATTTCCCCGATCATCGTGCGAACGAGCGGGAGGTTCTTGTCGATGAGCCGGTCGTAGGTTTCGGCCAGGGCGACGAGATCGTGCCTAAGGTCGTTTGTCGGCTGGGGAATCTCCGGCCTTGCGATGGCGCCGTCGCCGAATTGCTGCCCGATCACCGCGGCGAGCAGGCCCTCCTTGGATTTGAAGATGCGGAAAAGGGTGACCTCGTTGACGTCGGCCTCGCGTGCGATCTCCCGGGTCGTCGCACCGGCAATGCCGTCGCGTGCGAAAACTTTCGCGGCGGCGGCGAGAAGACGGTCATGGGCGCAAGAAGGAGCTGCGGTGGAGGGTGTGGGGATCTCAGGCGGCATGTAAGTGGTTGCTTGCACACGAAAGCCGAGATGCGACGTCGCGCAAGCAACTGCTTACATGGCTCGCGAAGGCCATTGACTGGCAGCGCATTACAGATATCGCTGCAGTTCTCCCTTTGCGGCTCCATGAGCGGAGCCGCTTCGCGGGGTGCTTGCGCACTCGGCTCAGCAGGGGGTGGGTGGGAGGAGAACCTGCTGGCCCCGGAGTCCCAGAGCTATTTACCGGCCGCGAGCGGTTCCATCTCCGCGCCGCTGCAGTGGACTGCCAACGGCACCGTGATGCGTTCGAACCGAATTCCTCTGCGACCTAGCGCAGTGCCCAACTGCTTCTCTGCGCCGTCGCGACAAACCACAAAAAGAACGGATGAGTTTTCCGAAAGCTTGTCCCGCACCTGGGCCAGCACCACGGGATCGATTCCCACCCGGGCAAGGATTCCGCTGTCGCCCGAGAAACTGTCTTCGCCGCCGGATGCCTCGGGCAACGACCTGAAGAGGCGTTTCCAGAAGGCGCCGTCGAGGGCCTCGGGGCCGTCGAAGACCTGCAGGTGCCCTGTCTTGAATCCTCCGTCGCCCGGCCGCCGGGAAACGATTGCGGCATCCACCACCGAGACCAGGCGCCGGCGTTCCAGGCCGGCGATGACCCAGGCGGCGGCCTCCGCGCCGTCAGCGTGGGCAAATCCGAAAAGCGTGAGCGAAGGCATGGGCGGACGAAGGCTGCGGTTGAGGTTTAGTTGAGCACGAGCGCGTGGCGGACGGCGCCGACCAGGGTTCGCCCGAGAAACGGCTTCTGCAGCCGCCGCGTGTTGCCGACGGATTCGGCCTCGGGCTCCATGCTTTCGTCGGCCGTCATGAAGATCGAGGGCGGCACCACGCCTTCGGCCGCGAGGCGCTTCCGAAGTTCGTAGCCGGACATGCCGGGCAAGTCGGTTTCGACGAGCAGGCAATCGGGGTGCTCCGGCAACGGCGTCTTGAGCAGCGCCTCGGCGGATTCGAACGAAGAGGTGGAGTAGCCGGAAACCTGCAGGAGCTGTTCGAGAGCCTGGCTGAGGCCGGGATCGTCTTCCACGATCACGATGTGCGGATTGTCGGTTGACATGGGAGGGCGGGTTGAGGGCTGGGATGGCTCAGCTTCCGAGGCGCGTCGCGGCGACGATCATGCCCACGCTGAGAAAGGCGAAGAGGCTCACGGTCAGCCAGCGGGAGGCGCTGGTGTAGCGGGCCCAGACGTATCCATTGATACACAACAGGCCGACGACCACGCCGTTCGAGACGCGGAGCGCGGCGGGGACGTCGGACATCCAGAGGAACGGCAGCGCGGCCGGGATGATCGCGCAGAAGACCAGGAGCGCGGACGTCAGCCCGCCGAACAGGTCCTCGCGCTCGATCCGCACCTTCTGCGGCTCCGCGGCGGCGATGCTGGCGAGAATCTGCCAGTAATAGCGTCCGCGGACCGTCTCCGTCACGAGGGACGCCAGAGTCGCGTCGAGTTCCTTCTCGATCGCGTTCAGCGCGTAGTCCTCGTCCGGGCGTATCCGGTACTCCTGGACAAAACGCGCGACCCGTCCGCGGCGGACGAGGTTGTGAACCACAAACATCACGCCGTCGATGACGGACCATCCCAGGGCGCAGATGATCGTCGCGAACAGCATCTGGCGGGCCCCGGTCGCACCGGGTTGCACGAGGTCTCCCGCTGCGAGGGTAAAGATCAGGATCGTGATGAGGCCGAACATCACCTCAGTGAGGTGGCTTGCGGGATCGCGCAGGCGTACGGCGACGGGTGGTGATGATACTGCGATGTTCATGGTCAAAAACAGTGGGCGTCGGAGGCTGGATGAAGGACGTGGCTCTGGTCTGAGACTGGGCGGCGCAAGGCGGAGTGCATGGTTCGGAGGGGAAGCTGATATCCGAAACCCGGCTCACCGACTCCGCGCCGCCCTCGGCCTCAGCTTGCAGATAGAGTCTATCCTACCTGGCCTGATACGCCCAGTTGGTAGAATTGCTGAAGCGTTCTACGTAGTGCTTTGGACAGGAGAAACCCGCGGTTCTACGCCGCTAAGCCCCGGTGGCTCCCGAATCGTTTCGTAGAACTATCTAGATTCGTATGCGGAATATTCCTGAGGCCAATCGGCCGTAGCCGCCTTGTGCCGACGCAGCTTTTGCGGCAAACATATACGCGGTGTAAGAAACACCGATGATCAGCTTCGGCGCCCGGCCGATTATCACGGAAGGATGGATACAAGGGCGTGAGGAGGTCCAGTTCAGCCGATCTATTCACTCCCATCATGTGGTCTTGGCCGGAATTCACGCGTACACTCGAGCCGCTCAGCGGACGGGTCCTTTATGTAGATGCAAACGGACGTTTGCAGTCGTTCTACGAAGCGAGCGATCGCCCTGTCGGAACGCCTTGCCCGTCGTTTCCTCTACAGGTCGGGGAAGACCTCCTCGCGCGCTGGGACAGCGGAAGCGCGCAGGCGGAGGCGAACGACTCGCGCGTGCTGATCGGTCTGCGCTCAGTGCTGTGGGGCGAGGTACCTCAGTTTCGGATGGAGTTCTCCAGCGAGGAGGCGGACCGCACCTCCTGGTATCACGTGGTGATATTCCCGGTCACCGGAGAGCGCCCAGGCGCGGTGCTGGTGCAGACCGACGTGACGGACCAGAAGTGCGAGGAGGCGGGGCGGCGGGAGGCCGAGGACCGTTGCCGGTCCCTCCTGCAGGCGAGCGCCGCCGGATTTGTGGTGCTCAACCGCTCCGGCAACATGGTCGAGGCCAACCCGGAGTTCCTGAAGCTCGCGCAACGCTCCGCGGTCGAACAGCTGCGCAGTGAGCGCCTCGAGCGTTGGACGAGCGAGTCCGACCGTCCGAAGCTCCGCACGGCGGTCGAAAACGCCCTCGGCACGGGCGAACCGCAATACCTCGATATCGAGTGGCGGCCGGGCTCCGGGACGGCGCCCGTCTTCCTTTCGCTCACGGTCACGCGGGTCCGCTATTCCAACGAGCCGCACGTGGCCGTTTTTTGCATCGATCGCCGCGAGCAGCGCCTGGCGATCGGGACGCTCGAGACGGAGGAGCGGTACCGCGCCGTCGTGGAGAGCCAGACGGAACTGATTTGTAGGATCGCCCCTGATACAACGATCGTGTTTGTCAACGAGGCCTGCTGCCGGTTCTTCGGCCGCACGCGTGAGGAGCTGATCGGCCGGCCCTTTGTCGATTGTGTGCCGGCCTCCACGCGTCCGTCGATCCGCCGGACCATCGTCGAGGTACTGCGCGAGACCAAGCCGGTATCCACCGAGCACGAGATGGTGGCCGGCCGCGGCCGCGCGCGCTGGGTTCACTGGGTGTTCCAGTCGGTCCGCCAGACGGACGGCGGGGTGGAACTGCAGGGGATCGGCCGCGACGTCACCGACCGCCATCGCGTCGAGGAGGAGCTGCGTCGCAGCCACCGGAAGATCCGGGACCTCGCGGGGCGCCTGATGCAGGTGCAGGAAGAGCAGCAGAGGCACATCGCGCGGGAGCTGCACGACGACATTTGCCAGCGGCTCGCGGCGCATTCGCTCGCGCTGACGAACTTCGGGCGCCGGCTGCCGGCCGGAGCGCCTGCGCTGCGCGACGCGTTCCGCCGCCTGGAAACCGAGTCGGCGGAGATCATCGAGGGAATCCGGAGCTACTCGCATCAGCTTCACCCCGCGTACGTCGAGCAGTTCGGAATCTGCGCGGCGCTCGAGATGTTCTGCTCCGCCTTCGGCGCGCAGCACCGGCTCGTCATCACGCTCGAACTCGCGAAGGACGTCCCGCCGCTGCCCCCGCAGATGGCTGTATCCCTTTACCGGATAGTCCAGGAGGTTTTCTCCAACATCGCGCGGCATGCCCACGCCACGCACGTCACGGTCACGCTCCGCGCGGTCGACGACGAACTCACCCTTGTCGTGGAAGACGACGGGGTGGGTTTCGAGATGGGCACGGCGGTCTCCAGCCATGGATTCGGCCTGATCAGCATCGAAGAGCGCGTCCGCTACTTCAGCGGCCGGGTGGCTTTCGAAAGCCAGCCCGGCCAGGGCGCGCGCATCACCGTCCGCATTCCCCTGTCAACCTCAGCTCATCGCCATGAAACGAGCGCGCATCGTACTAGCTGACGACCATCGTATCCTCCTCGACGGGCTGAAAACCGTGCTGTCCGAGGAGTTCGACCTCGTGGGCACGGCCATGTCCGGCACGGAACTGGTTCAACTCGCCCGCCGGCTCCGGCCCGACGCGGTCGTGACCGACATCGGCATGCCGGAAGTCTCCGGCGTCGACGCAACGCGCCTCCTCCTCCGGGAGGGGCTTCCGGCGAAGTTCGTCGTTCTCACCATGCGCGGCGACCTGAACGCCGTGCTCGAGGCGTTTCGCGCCGGAGCCTCCGGTTACGTGATCAAAAACGCCGCGGGCACCGAACTGGTCCTCGCGGTGCGCGAGGCGCTTGCCGGCCGCGTCTTCATCTCGCCGTACGTCGCCAACGACCTCATCCGCGTCCTGCTCAGCAGCCCGACTCTGCGCGACCAGCTTCCCGCCGCGGCACCGTTCACGCGTCGGCAAGCCGAGGTGCTGCGCCTCGTGGCGCAGGGAAAGACGATGAAGGAGGTGGCGGCCTGCCTCGGGATTTCCACCCGCACCGCCGAGGTGCACAAATACCAGATGATGGATCGGCTCCACGTCCGGACGGTACCGGAGCTCATCCGTTGCGGGATCCGGGCGGGAATCGTCGAGATTTCGGGAGGACCGGTCGATAGCGTGCCGGCGCCGGTCGCGCTGGCGAACTAGCGGACATTCTTGGGGAGCTGGGGAAATACGTCCTCCACGGCTCTCCGGAAGTTTGGGGACGACCCGGGGTAACGGGCGGAAGGGCGGGGCGAACGCCGGGCACCGGCGTTCGCCCGGAGCCCGTGGGTCGCTGATAACCCTCGCGAGCCAAGGCACCGACGTGCCAGCGCACCGGCCGCGCCAGAACTGCTTTGACCGCGGGCGAATCACCGGCGATGAAAACGCCGACCCATGCTGCAGACGCTCCGCATCAAGAATCTGGCCCTGTTGGAAGAGGTGGACCTTGAATTCGAGGAGGGCTTCACCGCCGTCACAGGCGAGACCGGAGCGGGCAAAAGCATCCTCTTGGGCGCGTTGAGCCTCTTGGCCGGCGAGCGGGCGGACAAGACGGTGATCCGCCAGGGCGCGCCCGCCGCGGAGGTGGAGGCCTCGCTCTTTTTCGACGACACGAAGCGCGTCGATGCCGTGCTCGCCGAGTTGGATCTCCCGGCTTGCGAGGAGGGGAGGTTGATCCTGAAGCGGAGTCTTCCCCGCGAGAAGGCGCCGCGCATTTCGGTCAACGGAGGGCTCGCCACGCTCGCCGCGCTTCAGAAATTGGGCGAGCACTGGATCGATTTTCACGGACCGAGCGAGCCGCGGCGACTGCTCAAGGAGGCCTGCCAGCTGGAGCTGCTCGATCTGTTTGCCCGCGCCCGCGACGCCGTTGCTGCGTATCGGGTGAAGTATGACGCCTGGCGCGAGCGGGTGAACGAGCGCGAGCGCATCGCACGCGAGACCAAACTCTCGCCCGACCAGATCAAGTTTCTCGAGAATCAGCTCGCGCGCCTCGACGCGCTGGACCTCACCGAGGAGGCGATTGACGCACTGGAGCGGGACTCGCAGCGCCTGGACCGTGCGCAGGAGTTGACCGAGCTGGCCTCCGCCCTCGAAGCGGGGCTGATCGGAGAAGAGGGTGTTTCCTCCCGCGTCAGCGCGCTGGTGCGCGAGGCGCGCCAGTTGGAGAATCTCGATCCGGCCAGCAAGGCGCTGGCCGACCGGCTCGCGTCGGCGGCGGTCGAGCTGGCCGATCTCGGGGCGGAATTCGCCTCGCTCGGCGGGGAGTTTCAATTCGATCCCGAGCAGGCGCAGGACATCCAGGAACGGATGAACACGTGGCTCGAGGTGAAGCGGAAACACGGCGGCGACCTGCGTGCGGTGATCGCTGGACGCGATGAAATGCGCCTTCGCCTCGAGGTGCAGGGCGATCTCGAAGGCACGCTGGCTCGCCTGGAAAAGGAGATCGCCGACGCCGAACGCGCGGCCCGCAAGGAGGCCCAGGCGCTTCGCAGCCTGCGGGAAAAAGCCGCGCGTGAACTCGCGAAAGCGGCGGCCAAGGGCATTGCCCAGCTCGGCTTCAAGAAAGCGGATTTCCAGGTGAAGCTCGTCACGCTTCCCGAGCTTGCGCCGACGGGCGACTGCAGCTGCGAGTTTCTGTTTTCGCCGAATGTCGGAGAAGCGCCCCTTCCGCTGAATCGGATCGCGTCGAGCGGCGAACTCGCCCGCGTGATGCTCGCCCTGAAAACCGTGCTGGCCGACCTGGACGAGGTGCCCGTACTGGTTTTCGACGAAGTGGACGCCAACGTCGGCGGCGAAATCGGCCACGTCGTCGGCGAGAAGATGGCGGAGATCGCGCGCGGCCATCAGGTCCTCTGCGTGACGCACCTGCCGCAGGTGGCGGCCCAGGCGGCTCATCATTTGGTGGTGACCAAAGACCAGACAAAAGATCGCGCCGAAGTGCGCATCTCGGGCCTGGACGGAAATCGCAAAGCCCGCGTCAGCGAACTCGCCCGCATGCTGGGCGATCGCACCGCCAAGAGCGCCCTGGCCCACGCCGAGGAACTGCTGGGTAAAGGCTGAGGGAAGGCGAAAGGCTGAAGGACTGAAAGGCTGAAGGGCTGAAGCAGAGTGCACCCGCCTCAGCTCCCGGGTATCCACGCTTGCGGTCGGTCGGCGCGTCCCTGTGACGACACTTCGCTCAGTCCGCGTTTGACGCCGATCTGCCGGGCATGGCGACGAGCTTCCCTTCCACTCGCGCGCTAACACAGATCCGGGATCCTCGCGCGTCGCGAGGGACGCGTCGCGCCACCCCCAAGCGATTGAGTCGCGCTGGATGGGTGAGCTGTCGGCCATCTTTGGAGTCGCTCCGGCAGCCGAAGTATCGTGGCCCACTGACGCCACGAACCACGCCTCTTTCAGCCCTTCAGCCTTTCAGTCCTTCAGCCCTTTGTCTTTCATCCCTTCGCTGCCTCCACACTTCCGCGGGCGTGATGGCGGAAAAGCCAGCGCGCGAGTGCGGGAAGCACCACGATCGCGGCAAGCATGTTCACAAGAAACATGAAGGTGAGCAGGATTCCCATGTCGGCCTGGAATTTCAGATCCGAGGCGATCCAGGTGCTGACGCCGATGGCGAGTGTCAGACCGGTGAATACGACGGCGCTGCCCGTTTGCGTGAAAGCGGCGTACATGGCGTCCTCGAAATAGTCGCCGGCCCGAAGCGCCGCCTGGAGCTTGGCGAAAAGATAGATGCCGTAATCGACGCCGATGCCCACGCCGAGCGCCACGACAGGGAGCGTCGACGTTTTCAGGCCGATCTGCAGGTAGACCATCAGCACGTAGCCCAGCCAGGAAACCAGAGCGAGGGGGGCGACGATGCAGATCGTCGCTCGAAGCGAGCGGAAGGTGATCAGACAGAGGAGAATGACCGCGCCGAATACCCAGAGCAGGATGGGGAACTGGGCCGAGTTCACCGCCTCGTTGGTCGCCGCCATTACTCCGGCGTTGCCTGTGGCGAGCCGGAATCGCGCCTTGGGGGAATCGTGCGCCTGGCTGAAACGTTTCACCGCATCCGTCACCGACTGCAGCGTCTCGGCGCGGTGGTCGCGGAGAAAAATCATGATCGGCATGACGCTGCCGTCGGCGTTGAGCAGGCCCGTGGCCGTCTCGATCGGCGAGACGGCCTGCGCAAGCGCCTGCTGATTCCGCGGAATGATCCGCCACTTGAGCGAGCCCTCGTTCCAGCCCGCGTTGACCACCTTTGCCACGGTCGCGACGCTGATCACCGACTGGACGCCGGACAGCTGCCGCATCTCTCCCTCGAACTTGTCCATCAGGCTGACGACGTCGTGGTCCACGCACCCGTTGGGCACCGTCTCCACGATCACGGAGAGCGTATCCACGCCGATGCTGAACTTCTCAACGATCATCCGCGTGTCGCGGTTGTACCGGGAATTCTGGCGGAGCTCGGGCACGCCGGTGTGCAGGTCGCCGACCCTGACTTCCTTGGCTTTTTGATACGCGTAGGCGCCGAGGCATGCGGAGACGACTAGGATGCTGATCGAGATGCCGGGCTCCATGATCACCGACACCCTCCGCCACCATTGGTCGGTCACGACTTTTCGGGCGGCGACACGCAGCTGGTACGCGTCGGAAAGCGTCAGGTACGACAGCAGCACCGGGAGCAGAAAGAGATTGGTCAGGATGATCACACCCACGCCCAGCGACGCAGTGATCGCCAGTTCCTGGATCGTCGGGATCTTTATCACCAGCATCGTGATGAAGCCGAAGGTGTCGGTGAGCAGCGCCACGCCGCCCGGCACGAGCAGCTGGCGAAACGCTGCCCGCGCCGCATCGAGGCCGTCTTCGCCGCCGAAGACCTCCGCCCGGTATGCCCGAACCATCTGCACCGCGTGGCTCACCGCGATCGCGAAGACGAGGAACGGTACGAGGATCGACATCGGGTCGATGCCGTAGCCGAGCGCGTTCAGCAGCCCCAGCTGCCAGATCACCGCCACCACCGAACAGAGGAGGGGCAGGAGCGTGAGTTTGACCGAGTGCGAATAGAGATAGACGAGCACGCTCGTGATCAGGAGCGAGACGACGAAGAACAGAATCACGCCCTGGGCGCCTTCGCTCACATCGCCGATCGCCTTGGCGAAACCGATGATGTGGACGCTGACCTTGTCGCTCGTGAACCTGTCGCGTATCCGTTTCTCTAGTTCACGGGAGATCGTGCGGTAGTCGACTCGCTTCTGCGTGGTCGGATCGACGTCCTGGAGCTGCACGCTGATCAGCGCGCCGGTGAAATCGTTGGCCACGAGCTGGCCGACCTTGCCGGACTTGATCGCGTTTTCCCGGACCTTGGCCAAGCCCTCCGGCGTGGGCTGGAAATCGGCCGGGATGACATTTCCGCCGGCGAATCCGTCTTCGACCACCTCGACGTACCGGACGTTGGGCGTGAAGAGAGACTGTACCTGGCTCCGGTCGACTCCGGGAATGAAGAATACTTCGTCCGTCGCGGCGCGAAGTGTGTCGAAGAACTCGGGAGTGAAGATGTCGCCCTGCTTGGCCATCAGTGCGATCAGCACCCGGTTCGCGCCGCCGAATTGCTCCTGGTATTTCGAATACGTGCGGATGTACGGATGCTCGTAGGGAAGTCCCTTGCTGAAGCTCGCGTCAATGCGCGTCCGGGCGACCAGCACCGCCATGACTGCCGTGATCGCCGCGAAAACCAGCGCGACCGCACCACGGCGGCGGAAAACGAAATTCTCGATAGCGCTCGTGAGAGTGGCCGCGCTCATGGTTTTGCGGCCGGAGCCGTCGGCGCAGGAGGAGGCAGACGCGTCGCGCCGCCCTCGCCGAACGCGAGGAGGGAACCGTCCGGCGCCTCGAGAAGCCGGGCGACCGCGGTGGTGAGTGAAGTCGGCCACGGCGAAAACGTGGAGCCCGTGTCGTGGCTGACCAGGATCACGCGGGCTTGTCCGGCCAGAACCACGGGGCCGGACGACAGGATTACGCCGGTGCTGAGAAGGGCCGCCGGCATGTTCCCGATGGGCTCCCAGTGCGCGCCGTCGTCGAGCGAACGAAACGCATGGCCGCGGAGTCCGTAAGCCAGAAGCTGGCTCGGACCGATCGCCAGGACTCCGTTGAAGGATCCGTCGTACGAGGTGGAAAGCGCGACCGGATCGGCGCGGACATCCGCGAGGCGCAGGAGCGTGCCGCGTTCGCCGGCGATCAGGACGTCCGAACCGCGGCCACGGGTGAGTCGGTTGAGATGAAGCTCCTCCTCGAGCAGCTTCCGCCGCGTCCAAGCGTGGCCGCCGTCGCTCGTGATGTAACACGCGCCGAACGCGCCGACGGTGATTGCGGTGTTCGCGTCGACGGCCAGGACGTCGAGAAACGAGGTGTCCTCGGGGGCGCCGGTGTTCTGCGGCGACCAGCTCGCGCCTCCGTCGGACGACTTCAGCACGGTGGCGTCGTGGCCGACGATCCACCCGGTTGTTGCATCCGCGAAATTGATACCCGTGAGCGTGGCTTCGGTGGGTGAGTGGACCGTGCTCCAGGACCGGCCCGAGTCGTCCGAGCGCACGACGGCCCCGCGTTCGCCGACCGCGAGCACGATGTTGCCCACCCGGCAGGCGTCCAGGAGCAGGCTGCGTGCGGCGGCGGGAGATGGGGTCTCGGCGTTGGCGGTTACCGCGGTTGCGGACGCCGCCAGCACGGCGAAGGTGCACGCGACCGTTCGCGCCCACCGGAGGAACGGCGTCTTCAGTCTAGGGCGGGCGGTCTCTGGGGCGAGACCGTCTCCGCCTTCGGCAACGTGGTCATCGGATGCGAGCACTTCCAAAAGACCGCCGTCAGCGGACGCCCTCGCGGCTCAGCGCGGCGGGCGTGTAGTCGGCCGCGCTGCGCTTGATGCTGAAATCGTACATCTTGCCTTCGTTATCGAGACCGATGGCCAGATAGCGTCCGGCCTGAAGATCCGTGTGGACCTCGAGCGTGCTCCAGAACGTGGGGACGTCGTAGTAGTTGATGCAGTGCGCCTCGGAGACGCGCCAGAGCTGGCCCCGCTTGTCGTACTGGTCCACGGCGAGGATCTGCCAGCTGTCCTCGTCGACGTAAAAGGTGCGGCGCGAATAGACGTTGCTCACGCCGGGCTTGAGCGTGGCTTCCACCACCCAGACGCGGTGCAGTTCGTAGCGCGTATAGTCCTGGTTGATGTGGAGAGGCTTCAGGATGTCGGAATACTTCAGCTTGTCGCTGTGGAGCTGATACGAGTTGTACGGCACGATCAGCTCGCGTTTGCCCTCGAGCTTCCAATCGTACCGGTCGGGCGCTCCGCTGAACATGTCGAATTGATCCGTCGTGCGCATGCCGTCCGCCGCGGTGCCGGGGTTGTCGTACGCGACGTTGGGGGCGCGGCGCACGCGGCGCTGGCCGGTGTTGTAGACCCAGGCGGTGCGCGGCTCCTTCACCTGGTCGAGCGTCTCGCGGACGAGGAGGATGGAACCGGCGAGACGGGCCGGGGCCAGGACGTTCTGCTTGAAGAAGACGATCGTGTTATCGAGCTCCTTCTCGGTGATGTCCGGGCGCGCGTAGTTGAACCAGAACTCGTCCTCGAATTCGACCAGGGTGTAGCTGCCGTTCCGCAGGGGCGCGGCCTGGTTGATGTAACGAATGGCGGCCTGTCCGCGAAAACGGAGCAGATGGTTCCAGATCACCTCGAGGCCGTTCTGCGGCACGGGAAAGGGGGTGCCGATCAGGGCGCCCTCGACCCCGGAGCCGTTGTTGGACAGGTGGGCGGTCGGCGCGTATTTCTTTGTGGCGTCGTAGATCCGTTGCGGGACGGACGCGGTGCGATGGGTCGGATACAGCGGCACCTTGTACGTCGAGGGATAGGTCTTGAGCAGCGCGATGCTGCCGGCGGTGAGCCTGCTCTCGTATTCGGAAAGATTGGACGCGGTGATCGTTGCGATCGGTTTTTCCTCCGCGAACGGATCCGGGTGGTGCATGCCGGGCTTGTAGCCGGCGGGGGGCGTCGTGATTCCCCCGTCCCACGCCGGGATCGTGCCGGCGGCATTGCCCGCCCGCTCGGCGCCGAGTGGGGTGAGATCGGCGCCGAGTCGGGCGAGGTCGGCTTCCGAGATGGAGCCGAAGAGGGAAAGGCTGGGAAAGAGGCCGGCGAAGAGAATGCCGCGGAGATTCATGGCGAAATCGTTAGAAGGAGTACTTGAGCGTCGAGGCCACGTAGTCGCGGTTCCCGAGGAGATTATAGCGCCCGCCGCCGAAATAGTTCACGTAACGCACCTCGAAGGACCAGGCGTTCTGCCAGGTGAACTCGGCGACGACGTTGATCGATTTGCGGCCCTCGAGAAAGTTGCCCAGCGGCAGCGGGGTGTTGCCGCTGACGTCGTGCGAGAAGCCCACGGCGGGAAGGAAATTCACGCCGGCGAAAAGGTTGTTGTACTCGAGCCGGCCGATGAGCTGGTAACCCCACGAGAAATCGTCGGCGAACGCGCCCGCGGGCGTGGCCGGCAACGGCGTGCCGCCTGCGGAGGTGGTCGCGTTCATCGCGGCCTGGCTGCCGCTGGTGAACGTCCCCGGTCCGTCGAACCGCAGGACGGATTTGTCTGGAAGATCGGCGTAAACGCCGCCGATCTCCCCCACCACCGTGAATTGCCCCGCGCCCAGCATCGGGCCGAAAACCCGGCTCAGCGTCGTCTGGCCCGTCCAAACGTCACGCCTCCGGTATCCGGGAATGTACTTCGCGTACTGGCCGAGGAAACTGCCGATCTGGTTGTTCGGCGAGCCGAACGTGGGTGAAAGGGCGGACATTGTCGCGAAGAGCAACTCCACGTCGTCCACCTGGAGCGGCACGTCGTGTTTGTAGGAGACTTCGCCCTGCCAGGCGACGTTGCCGATGCTCGTGTTGAAACTCGCGCCGAGCATCTGGATGTCGTCCGGGTATTCGAGGAAGTACCGTCCGGTCGAGGCTGCCGAGAGCAGGGCAATCTGCTTCGCGCCGTTGATCGCCGCCTGGATTTGCGGGTTCTGCAGCGTCGCGACCTGTGTCGGCGTCATCGCGCTCGGATTGGTCTGCGAGAGGACGATCAACTGCCAGATGCTCGCGGCGAACTGGGCCGGCGTCACTCCCGAGGGCACGCTGCTCCGGGAGAAGACCTGCGTCAGCGGGCCGGTGAGATTGGTGTTCACGGGCACCATCGGCGTCCGGGAGCTGATCACCGGGAGCCGACTGTGATAGTTCGCGAAATACAGTCCGAATTCCGTGTCGCCGAGCGAGGGGACCGTCACGCGGACGTCCGCCCCGTATTGCGTGTAGTTGTTGGGACGGTGGTCGGCGTCCCGGGGGATCGCGCCGAGCGGCTGCTGATCGGAGAGCGAACCGAAGCCGAGGTAAACGTTTTTGCCTCCGCGGGCGGCAAAGTCGTTCGTGCTGAAAAAGTACCCGGCAGGATCGATCTCGGTCTTGCGAAACTCCAGCAGCCAGAAGGCCTCGACCGTCACGTTGTCCGCGACCGCCAGCGATCCCTTCAGCATGTTCACCGGGAGGAAGGCCTCGCGGAGTTCGGCGCCGGGAACACGCAGACGGGAAACGTCCACGGCATTCACGACGTTGATACCGTTCGGGATGAACGTGCTTTCACCGAGATTGAGCACCTGTCGCCCGAAGCGGACGTCGAGCGGACGGCCTGCGATGTCGAACGTGCCGCGGGCGTAGACGTCGAGGAACTCCGCGCGCTTGCCGACCCAATCCTTCGCCTCCTGCGAGAGCGGAGTGCGGGCCCGGTCCCCCTTTTGGTTTTCCCAGTCGTAGAAATATGAACCGCGGACAAACGCGCCGAAGTCGTGATACTTCAGCTCCAGTTCGTGCGTGCCTTTGAAAACGGAGGACGCGATCCCTCGCTTGTAGTTGAGTTCGCCGTCATCGGCGTTGACCGAGAGCTGTTCGCCCCCGTTCGCGAGGCCGTAGTAGGCGGGATCGGGGTTGTTGAGCCGGTAGATGCCTCCGACGGAGAGCGTGGTGTCGAACGTGACCTTGAGGTCGCCGTAATCGAAGACCAGCGCGTGTGCGGTGGGGGCAAAAACGGAGGCGCCGAGAAGGGAAGCGAGAGCGGCGCTGGAGCTGGCTAAATCCTTCCAATTCATAGAAAGAAGCCTGACTAAGCGGCGGGGTTGTGGGGCAACGGGACTGCGAGGGATATCGGGACGAACAACCGGTTCAAGGACGAAAAACGGACCGCCGTCCGTCCCACCCTCACGCAGCCGAACGCGTCTCGGGTATCCTGCAAAATCGGCGAGGCGCTGGGCCCGCTCGCGAGGCCCTCGTGC
The DNA here is from genome assembly GCA_003054665.1 of Opitutaceae bacterium EW11. Classification (GTDB taxonomy): domain Bacteria; phylum Verrucomicrobiota; class Verrucomicrobiia; order Opitutales; family Opitutaceae; genus EW11. The sequence continues at coordinate 552,189 of QAYY01000011.1, forward strand.
GGACGCTCGTCGAGCAAACACGTCGCTAGAAAGCTCGGCCGTGCGCGCGAAGACGGCAAAACGCGCGGTTCGCTGGTGCCCCAACTTCCAACTTCCAACTACCAACTTCCCCGCGCCGTCCCGGCGCGACCAGGCTTTGACGTCCGCCGGCTTTCGGCGATGTTTCGGGTTCGCTCATGCAGGCCGCGACGCACATCCACATCAAAGGGGCTCGGGAGCACAACCTGAAGAACCTGGAACTCCGCATCCCGCGCGGGAAGCTGGTCGTCGTCACCGGCCCCAGCGGATCGGGCAAATCGTCGCTCGCCTTCGACACCATCTATGCGGAGGGCTACCGGAAATATATGGAGTCGCTCAGCACCCAGGCGAGGCAGGTGCTGGAGCAGCTGAAGCGGCCGGACGTCGATTTCATCCACGGACTCTCGCCCGTGCTGGCCATCGAGCAGCGCACCGGCGGCGGCTCGCCGCGCAGCACCATCGCGACGGTGACGGAAATTGCCGACTACGCGCGGCTCTTTTGGGCGCTGCGCGGGGAGCAACGTTGCCCGAAGGACGGCGGTCGCGTGTTGCAGCGTTCGCTCGACGACAATGTGCAGCGGGTCCTCACCGCCGCACCGGGCGAACGCATCATGCTGCTCGCGCCGTTCATGCGGGCGAAGCCGAGCGTCCTGCGCGAGGAACTGCCTCGACTCCGCCAGCGGGGTTTCCAGCGCGTGCGCCTCGCCGGCGAAATCAAGAATCTCGACGACCCGAAAATCGCCCCGACCGGCACGGCCGAGGTGACCGTCGAGCTGGTGGTCGACCGGCTGGTCGCGTCCGCGGAGCAGAGAAGCCGCCTGGCCGACTCGCTGGAACTCGCGTTTCGAGAGGGCCACGACCGGGCGATCGTCCTCGCGCAACGCCTGCCGGAAGATCCCTGGCGCGAGATCCAGCTCAGCCAATCGCTCGCGTGTGAGGTTTGTGGCGACGTTTTCGACCGCCTCACCCCGCGACACTTCTCTTTCAACCACTCGGAGGGCGCCTGCCCGACGTGCGGAGGCTTGGGGCGGAAGCTCCGGTTTGTGTCCGAACTGGTGGTGCCGGATCCGTCGAAATCGGTTCGCGAGGGCGCGATCAAACCCTGGCGAATCGGCGGGAAAAATCTCATCATCAAACACAATGCGATCCTGAAGCAGCTGGCGGAGCAGCTGCCGTTCGACGCCGAAAAACCGTGGCGGGATCTGCCGGAGGAGACGCGACAGGTTTTGCTCGAGGGCGGGGGAGAACGGCTGTTTGCCTTCAAACTGCGGCGCATGCGGGAGGCGCGGGCAATGCCGTTCGAGGGCGTGCTTCGCCTGCTCGATCAGAGCTGGCGCGAAACCGACAGCGAGGGCTTCCGCGCCCGTCTGACGACCTTCATGGTGAGCGGCGAATGCCCGGAGTGCCACGGCACCCGCCTGAACGCGCGCAGTTCGGCCGTGCGCGTTCACGATAGGAGCATACCCGACTTCTTCTCTTTCGACGTCGGAGTGGCTCATGCTTTCGCGCGAGACCTCGTGGCTGCGCACGGCGGCGAGGAGGCGGTGCGCGAGGTCGTCACGGGCATCGAACAGCGACTGCACTTCCTCGAGGAAACCGGCCTGGCCTACCTCACGCTCGACCGCGATTACGACACCCTTTCCGGCGGCGAGGCGCAGCGCGTGCGGCTCGCCACCCAGCTCGGCATGGGACTGATGGGCGTGATCTACGTGCTCGACGAGCCGAGCATCGGACTGCACCCGCACGACAACCAGAAGCTCCTCGAGACCCTCTGCGAACTCCGCGACCGGGGAAACACCGTGATCGTCGTCGAGCACGACGAGGAGACGATGCGGATCGCGGACGAACTGATCGAACTCGGCCCCGAGGCCGGGGTGGAGGGCGGACGTATCCTGTTCCAGGGTACACCGGAGGCCTGCATGCGCGAGCCGTTGAGCCATTCGCGCACCGGTCCGTACCTGGCCCGGACCATGTCGGTGACGAAAGACGCCGCCACCAAGGCGCCCGACGGCGCATGGCTGACGGTGCGCGAGGCCCGGCAGCACAACCTCCGCGGCATCGACGTGCGTTTTCCCGTCGGCCTGCTGACCTGCGTGACCGGTGTCTCCGGCTCCGGCAAGAGCACGCTCGTGAACGACATCCTCGCCGCCGCCGCCGCCCGAAAGCTGAACGGCGCCAAGACGCTTCCCGGAAAACACCGCAGTATCGAAAACCTGGATTTCTTCGAGAAGCTCGTGCAGGTGGATCAGGAGCCGATCGGGCGCAGCCCGCGCTCGAATCCAGCCACCTACACCAAGCTCCTGGACTTGTTGCGCGACCTCTTCGCGCAGGTCCCGCTGGCGAAGGTGCGCGGCTACAAGGCCAACCGGTTTTCCTTCAACGTGCGCGGCGGACGCTGTGAGCGCTGCCAGGGAGACGGCGTGATCAAGCTCGACATGCAGTTCATGGCCGACGCCTACGCGCCGTGCCCGAGCTGCGGCGGAAGGCGTTTCAACCGCGAGACGCTCGAGGTCCTTTTTCACGGACGAAGCATCGCGGACGTGCTGGACATGACCGTGCGCGAGGCGATGCAGCTCTTCCGGCACATCCCGCGGGTGATGGAGAAACTGGAGACGTTGAACGCCGTGGGGCTCGGTTACCTCACGCTTGGCCAGTCGGCCACGACGCTCTCCGGGGGCGAGGCGCAGCGCATCAAGCTTTCGCTCGAGCTGAGCAAACGCCAGCAGGGGCAGACGCTGTACATCCTGGACGAGCCGACGACAGGACTCCACTGGACGGACATCCAGAACCTGATGGACCTGCTCTTCAAACTGCGCGACGCCGGCAACACGATCGTCGTCATCGAGCACAATATCGACGTGATCAACCTCGCGGACTGGATCGTCGACCTGGGCCCCGGCGGCGGATCCGCAGGCGGCGAACTCGTCTACGCCGGTCCTCGCAAAGAAATCGAAAAGGCGCCGCGCTCGCTCACCGGCGAGGCGCTCCGTCATTGGGCCGCGCAGGCGAAAACGAAGGTTTAGGTACGCCGCGCGCGCGTTGTTTTGATGTGGGCCGGGTGCCCCCCACCCGGCGGGTTGCGACGTCGCTCTGCGCGGCGGGCACCGCGCCCACCCGAAGGAGAATACGGCAGCGAGCTCACATCCGCTCCGCGGGTGGCGTGACGTCGATCGTCTTGTGTTCGCCGACGTTTTCCGGCCGCTTTCCGGTGAAGACCGCCTTCGCGTAGCCGTAGAGCTGGACCATTTTGCTGGAGGGCGCATCCCAGTACTCCGCGCGCTGCGTCCGAACCCGAAGTACCGCGAGATGCGGATCGTCGATCCCTCGCGGGAACCAGGCTTTGGCGGCCGGCGTCCAGAGTTCCTGGATACGCGCCCGGTCGCGAACCACCGTGGCCAGGCCGGAAACGCTGATGTAGCGCTGCTTTTCGGGCTCGGCGTACGAGACGCAGACGTGATGCTCCCGCACGATCTCGTCGACCTTGGGAGCGTCGTCGTCGGTGAAGAACCAGAGATCTCCGTCGAAAGGCGTCGCGAGCGTCGCCATCGGTCGGCTGCGCAGGGAGCCGTCGGGCGCTTGCGTCGTCAGCATGGCGAAGCGGATGTCCTTCACGAACTCGGCGAACTTCTCGATTTCCTCCTGGGTGGGCGTCGAAAGGGTGTTGCTGTTCATCGGCCAACGTAGTCCCGACTGCGGCAGCCGGGCATCGGGCGGACTGCCGAGCGGCGCATCGGATGCGGGCCCCGCGGCGCCGTCCTGCCGGCTACGGAGCCAGCGACCACCGATCGCGGAGTGCGGAACCGGGCTTTCTCCTCGCCGGACGAATCGGACGTTTTTCCTCCTCATGCCTACGTCCATCGATCTCAAGCGTCTCGACCGCCAAGCTGTCCTCGTGCGTTCCTCCGTCGATACCCACAATCCACCGACCGGCGTGAGAGGCTGGATACACGTCGTCGACACGGGCGACGCGACCGGCGAGCCGAAAGTGGAAATCGTGATCGAGTTCCCGGATATGTACAACGTGCCCGCCCATGAGCGGATCATCCGGCTTCGCGAGGATCAGCTCGAGCAGTTGCTCGCGTCGGAACGAGCTGGCTGGTTCGAACTCACGCTCGACGGCCCGCTTGACGACGCGGTGCCAGGGCCGCGCACGAATCTGGAGGCCCGCTGAGGCGATCCGAGCAGTCGGCCCGCGCGGGCGCTGCCCCGGCCCGTTTGCTCCGGTTTCATCCAGCGAGGGTCCGTGCCAATCGCGCGAGTCCCGGCGACGGGATAATCCGAGCGCCGACGGCAGAGCGGCCGCGAGGTAACGCCTGGTTCTTTTGTCTGCCCGCCCGCCGCCGTCACAAACCGGCGGCCGAATTCGACGGTTTGATTTGGGTCAAAGATTTCTCAGCCCGCCGGTGCTAACGTGCCCCCATGGCTGAGATCCCTCCCCAAGCCCCATGGATCGTGAAAGTGGCGATGGCGCATCTCCTGGTTGGCGCAGCCTTCCTGGGTTCGCTGCCGATCAATTCCTTGCTCTCGCATGCGGGAGAGCCATCCGCCGCTCAGTCCGCGATTCCGAAACAGATCGCCGCTGCCGTGCCGGCGGCGGCTTCGCCGTCTGCTCAAGCCGCGCCCGCGCCATCTGCCGATTTGCCGGCGGCCGAAAGAGCAACGGCGGAAGCCGCCCCCGTTGCTCCTGTCTCGGAAGGTCCCGCCGACGCGCAAGGCCGGGTTCAGCTGCCCGCGGACATCGCCGCGTTGCCCGTCGAACACGCCGTGCTGGTCGCCCCCCCGCAGGTGCCGCCCCCCATCACCCGGCGGCACGCCGCTCACGTCATCCTCCAACTTGAAGTGCGCGAGCAGGTCATGCGCATGGCCGACGGCGTGGATTATACGTTCTGGACGTTTGGAGGCTCCGTGCCCGGTTCGTTTCTCCGCGTGCGGGAAGGCGACCTGGTCGAGTTTCACCTGAACAACCACCCGTCGTCGAAACTGCCGCACAATATCGATCTTCACGCCGTCAACGGACCCGGCGGAGGCGCCGCGTCGACCTTCACCGCACCCGGGCACAGCTCGCAGTTCACGTTCCAGGCTCTCAACCCGGGGCTCTACGTTTATCACTGCGCGACGGCGCCGGTTCCCATGCACATCGGGAACGGCATGTACGGGCTCATCCTCGTCGAGCCGAAGAACGGACTGCCTCCGGTTGATCGCGAGTATTACGTGATGCAGGGTGACTTCTACACGACGGGCCCGAATGGCGAGCCGGGGCTCCAGTCATTCGACATGGCGAAGTCCATCGACGAGCGACCCACGTACGTGCTCTTCAACGGCGCCGTCGGTTCGCTCGTCGGCGATCGTGCGCTCACGGCGAAAGTGGGCGAAACGGTTCGTCTCTTTTTCGGCGTCGGCGGCCCGAACCTGACCTCCTCGTTCCACATCATCGGTGAGATCTTCGACCGCGTGTATCCGGAAGGCGCGTTGAACCAGCCTCAGGAGAACGTGCAGACGACGATGGTGCCGTCTGGCGGCGCGGTGATGGTCGAGTTCAAGGTCAACGTTCCCGGTACCTACGTGATGGTCGACCATTCGCTGAGCCGCGCCTTCAACAAGGGCGCACTCGGGATGCTGAAGGTCGACGGCCCGGCAAACCGCGTGATCTATTCGGGCAAGGAAGTCGACGAGGTGTACCTCGGTTCACAAGCGCCCGCGGGTTCCGAATCGGCGAAGCGCGAGGCGGAACTCCAAGTGAAGATTCAGAGGGAGATCAGCGCCAACCCCGTGATTGCGGGCCTGACGAAAGAAGCGCAGATCGAGCGCGGAAAGCAGGTGTTCATGGGGGTCTGCTTCGCGTGCCATCAGCCCGACGGCAAGGGCCTGCCCGGAGTGTATCCGCCGCTGGCTAAGTCCGACTTCCTCATGGCCGACCGGGACCGCGCGACCCGCATCGTTCTCAAAGGCCTGACCGGCCCGGTCACCGTGAACGGGAAAACGTTCAACAGTGTCATGCCGCCGCAGGAGTCCGTGCTCACGGAGCAGCAGGTCGCGGACGTGCTGACCTTCGTCGTGAACAGCTGGGGCAACTCTGGAGAGGCCTTCAAGGTGGACGACGTTCGCCGGGTGAAGAGCACCAACCCGTAGAGGGAGGAAACCGCCATGAAACGCGCGACAAACACCGGCACTCGCCTTCACAGAATCGCGGTTGCCGTGCTCGCATTGGCGTTTGTTTCTTTCGGTGTGGCTCCGGCCGGAGCGACGCCACCGATGCGCCTGATTCCCGCTGGCAACTACGCGCCGCTGATTCGTTCCACGGGCGACGCGGCGGCTGTCGGGGTGGCGGCATTCTGGCTGCAGGAAGTGCCCGTGACCAACGCCGAGTTTCTCGAATTCGTCCGCGCGAATCCCAAATGGCGCCGCTCGCAGGTGAGCCGGCTGTTCGCGGACGCCTCGTATTTGGAATCGTGGGACAACGACCTGGCCCCCGGCCCGCGCGCACCGCTCGACTCGCCGGTCGTGCACGTTTCGTGGTTTGCTGCGCGGGCCTATGCGCGGTGGCTCGGGCTGAGGCTGCCGACGACGGTGGAGTGGGAACGCGCGGCTTCAGCCGGTTACGACCGGCCCGATGGGCGCGCGGATGCGGCTTGGCTGCGCGATCTCTACGCCTGGCTGGCAAGACCGACGCCGGACGTCCTGCCGAGCGCTACCGCTGCGCGCCCCGACTTCTTCGGCGTGCGTGGGCTGCAGGGCTACGTCTGGGAGTGGGTGGACGATTTTAATGCGGCTCTGCTCACCGGAGAATCCCGCGCCGACTCGAGCCTGGAACGGAATCTTTTCTGCGGCGCCGGAGCCGTGAGTTCGAGCGATACCTCGGATTTCGCCGCCTACATGCGCATGGCGCTGCGTTCGTCGCTCAAGGGAAACAACACTACCTCGTCGCTTGGATTCCGCTGCGCGGGCGACGCCGTCGCGGGCAATCTGGCCGCAGCTTCGCGCGATGCCGCGCGCTGAGAATCTTTTTCCACCGTCTTTATGAATTCGTCCTCGAAGCTCCTCCTCCCGCTTGCCCTGTTCGGAGCCGCTGCCGTCGCCTGGGCAGATGGCGCCGTCCGTCCGTGCTGTCAATCGGCCGAGTCAAAACCGGCACCCCGTGCCGCGTGTTGCGCCGGCGCAACAGGGCCGGCGTCGACCCCGTCTCCTCTGACCCGCAACTCGCTGTATCAGTTCGATGGCGACTTTCAGGACGACGCTGGCCGAAAAGTGACACTGGCCGAGCTCCGAGGCCGGCCGGTCCTGGTCGCGATGTTTTTCTCCAGCTGCACGTATGCTTGCCCGATGTTGATGTCGGAGATGGCCCAGGTGCGTGAGAACCTGCCGGAGCCGCTCCGAAGCCGGGTTGCCCTGGTTCTGGTCTCGTTCGACTCGGACCGGGATACCTCCGATGCGCTGAGGGCGTTTCGGAGCAGCCGCGGGCTCAGCCCGCAGTGGCGGCTGTGGCGTTCGGATCCGGCGACGATTCGCGGGCTCGCGGCGGCGCTTGGAGTGAACTACCGGCGCGAGGCCAACGGGCAGTTCTCGCATTCGAATCTGCTCACGGTGCTGAACGCGGAAGGCGAAATCGTCCACCGGCGCGAAGGGCTTGCGGGCAGCCTCGACGGCGTCATGGCCGCGCTCTCGCACGCGCCCGCCGGGCCGACCGTCGCCGCCGCCGATTCCGTCCGGCGGTAAGCCCGCCTTTGGTTGTGCAGGCTGCCGGTCCGCCCTCCAGGTCGGCCTAGCGTCTACTTTCGGAACTCCCAGCGTTTCACGACCGAAGGCCAGATTGTGCGCGCGGTCTCCGCGATCGTTTCAGCCGCCGGCGGGGCGCCGGGTTTTGGGCCGACGCCGAGCTTGTGAGCGAGGTTCATCGCGTCGAATGGGGCTCGGACCTTCACGTCGTTGTCGAAATAGACGTAGATGTCGCGGCCCTTCGGAACCCGCGAGGACGGCGGACCAACGGTGCGGGTGCCGCGCGGGGTCGTGCCGCGAGCCCAGGCACGGAGCTTTCTCGCCCAGGTCTCGAGCGCGGCGTCGTCATAGCCGCTGACGTAGAGCTCCTCGCCTCCGTGGAGCCGCACGTAGACGAAATCGGCGGTGACATCCTCGAGAAACGGCCATTTGCCGGCGGTATCCGCAATCACGAGACCGATCTCGTGCTCCCGGAGCAGTTCGATGAAACGCGCGTTCTCGAACGACGGATGCCGTACCTCCAGCGCGTGCCGGAGCGGACGTTTCGCATCGGTATCCGTCCAGGCGCGACCGTTCACGCGCGAGTCGTGCCGCCGAGCCAGGGCGGCGGCACGTTCGCTGTCGCGCGGCAGGAGATCGAAAAACGCGGCGAGTTTGTCGGGCTGGAAAACGAACTGCGGCGGAAGCTGCCAGAGAATCGGGCCGAGCTTGGACCCGAGCCGGAGCACCCCGGAGGCGAAGAAGTTCGCGAGCGGCGCCTCCACGTCCTTCAGCCGCTTGAGATGGGTGATGAAGCGGCCGCCTTTGACGGAGAAAACAAAATCGTCGGGCGCCGCATCGTGCCATGCCCGGTAGCTCGACGGCGTCTGAAGCGAGTAGAACGATCCGTTGATCTCGACCGTGTTGAGCTGCCGCGAAGCGTATTCGAGCTCCCGCTTCTGCGGCCATTTCTTCGGGTAGAACGTTCCGCGCCAGGGACGATACGTCCAGCCGGAGATGCCAATCCGGAATTGCGGCATGGCGGCGCAGACACACGGCACAACGCATGGTTGCCCGGCCGACCGAGCGGCCGCACGCCAAACGCTGCGCAACGACAGCCAAGCGGCGCGAGGACGACGGTGCGCGGCGGGGCTATCTTGGCTCCATGAACATCCCTGCAGACCATCGCACGGTGAGTCTCAGCGGCCGGCAGTGCTCGTTTCTCGGAGTGGCCTGGCTTTTGATCGCGGTGAAATGCATTCTCGTGACTTGGGCGATTCGGCAGTGGGACGTCCCGATTCACCCGCTCTGGATTGTCGGCCCGACCATCCTGTTTGCTGGTTTGGCAACGGTGCTTTGGGCGACCCATCGGGAGTGAGGTTGCCTCGTGAGGAGAGACCGGGCACGCCGTCCCGAACGCCGGTTCGGTTGCGGGACGGCGGTTTCGCCGGCTTGACGGCTCACTTCAGCGTAAGCGGCCAGAACCGCGGGATCAGGACCAGCGTCAGGACGAATATCGCGAGCACGAGGGGACTGCCGATGCGGATGAAATCGGAGAATCTGTAGCGACCCGGACCATACACCATGAGGCACGCCGGCTCGAGCGGGGTGATGTACGAGCAGCTGGCGGCCACGGCGATGCCGATCGCGAAGGCCCTCGGGTTGAGACCCATCTGGTGTGCGGTTTGAATCGCGATCGGCAGGATCACGGCGGCCGCCGCCTGGTTCGACATGGGTTGGGTGAGCACCACCGTGAGCAGGAAGAACCCGCCGAGAAGGGCGATGGGCGGCAATCCCGTGCTCCATTGGGCGACGTGGGACGCGAGGTACTGGGCGGCCCCGGTTTTCGTCATCGCCGCGCCGAGCGCCAGCATGCAGCCGATGAGGATGATCGCCCTCCACTCCACCTGACGGTAGGCGTCGGACGGAGCGACGCAGCGCGTGGCGAATACGAGAAAGGCCCCGAGGAGAACGGCGAGTGCGAGGGGCACGACGTTGAACGAGGCGAGGGTGAGCGAAGCGACGAAGATGAGGGTCGCTCGCAAGGCGCGGGACCGATCCGGGCGCTTTTCCTGAACGGTATTCAGAATGCTGAGCGAGCGATCCCGGTCGATGTTGGCGAAGTTCGTCCGCCGCCCCTGCAGGAGGAGCACGTCTCCGATGTGCAGCGGAATGCGGCTCAGTTTTTGGAGCAGGTTTCGGCCGTGCCGGTTGATCCCCATCACCTGCACGCCGTAGCGCTCCCGGAAGCCGACGTCCTTGAGCGTGCGGCCGGCCAGCATCGATCCCGGCACGACCAGGGCCTCGACCAAGGCGGTGTCTTCGGAGCGAAGATTCGGTTCCGAAAGTTTGGCTTCCGGGCGGATCTCGATGCCGGTGGTGTCTTTCACCTTCAGCAGATCGGCCCGATTGCCCTCGACCAGCAGGACATCGCCCGGTTTGAGGACCATGCGGGCGTTGGGCAGAAGGTACTGGTCGTTGTTGCGGATGACTCGGACGACCGAGAGATCCATGTCCCGTCCGAGATTCGCCTTCCCGAGCGTCTGGTTGGCGATCGGTGAGTCGGGCAGAATCAGCACTTCGCTCAGATACGGGCGGACACCGAAGCGTTCGATCAAGCCGCTGCTTCCGGTCCGGTCGGGTATCCAGTTTCGCACCACGAACACGTAAATCAGTCCGACGATCGAGATGGGAAGGCCGACGGGAGCGAGTTCGAACATCCCCATCGGCTTCACGCCGGCTCCGGCCATCAGTCCGTTGATCACGAGATTGCTGGAGGTGCTGATCAGCGTGACCGAACTGGTGATGATCGAGGCAAACGCCATCGGCATGAGCAGTCGGGATGGGGAGGTCTGCGACTTTTCCGCGATCCCCATCACGATCGGAAGGAAGAAGGCCGCTGCGGCCGTGTTGCTGATGAACGCTCCCAGCGTTGCGACCACGATCAGGATGACCGCCAGCAGCACGTTCGGATTCGTACCGGCGTGCCGGAGAATGGTGCGCCCGACGATTTCGACGACTCCCGTTTCCAGAAGGGAGGCTGTCATCACTAGCAGGCCCAGGATCATCAGGACCGTCTCGCTGCCGAAACCGGCGAAGGCTTCGGCGGGCGAGAGAACGCGAAAGACGACGAGGGCCAGCATCAGGCCGAGCGCGACCACGTCGGCCGGTACCCACTCGATCGAGAAAAGAACGAGGGAGAGAAGAACGAGCGCGAGGAGGAGTCCGATCTCGAATGTCACGGGAATAGGCTGCGTCGCCGGACCTGGGCCCGGCCAGAAATGCTTCGCCCGATTGCGGTATCCAAAAAACGGCGCCCCGGGGATCGGGGCGCCGTCGCGTTCCTTCGCCCGCAGCTCAGCGGGTAACCGGGATGAATCAGGAGGAGGGGGTTGCCACTTCGACGCCCGCGACCGCTGCGGCGTAAAACGCATAGTCGGTCGCGAGCGTGGAGCGGACACGTTCCCAGGCTTTCGCGTCGGCGTTACGGGCGGCTTCGACGCTCTGCTCGAGTTTGGCTTTGGCCTTCTGGTAGTCCTTCCAGGACTGGTCGAAGTCCTTTTTGCTGTCGCCGGTGAGTTCGTCCGGGTTCGCTTTCTGGCGGGATTCCGCCAGCTGCTGATCGACCGTGGCCATCCGTTGCGTCATGTCTTCGAGAAGCGGCGCTCGCGAATCGAGTTCTTGTCGCTGGATGGTCGATACCGCGTGACTCGAGTCTAGCAGGCCGGTGATCGTGCCGCCGATCGGCGTGCCCCGATCGGGAGTCGGCAGCACCTTGGTTCCGACGACGGGAAGGGCGGGCTTGGCGGCGGGAGCGGGCGTCTCCGGCGCCGCGGCGGCGGCGGGCGTGGCCGCAGGTGCGGCCGGTTGGGCCTGCGCCTTCAGCAGCGAGGCGGCGGCAATGCCGCCGACAAGTGCGGTCAGGCGAAGGAGGTGGGGGAGGGAGGATTTCTGGGTCATGGCTGACGAACACATTTGCTCAGGACGTGCCAACGCGCGGCCGTAGCCGTAAGTCCTTGGTTGCAGGGGATAGGGGCGCCTTTCTCGGACGCCCGTCGCCTGCCCGGGAGTGCTTTCTGCACGAGAAACCGTTTCGATCTTGGCAGGATGCAAATGGCGGATCCCCGCTTCGCCGGTTGCATTTTGAAACTCGGTGCGAGCGGCGACCGTGCAGAATAGCGGAGGATTCTTTTTCCTCGTGGCGCCGACTCGGCAGCGGCTTGGTCCTCAACCTCCACGGGATCAAGCGACTGTCGGATCTCCGGGCAAGGGTGGCATCGCTCGTGCGGGGGAGACTGCCGCCGCTGCCCCAGCAAACGCGGTTCAACCCAAAACGCATATGATGAAGACGCTTCAATTCCTCCCTGCGGCCGCGATCTCGATCTTGCTTGCGGCCGGATGCAGCAGCGCCTCCCGAACCGAGCGAAGCGCGGCTGTCGGCGCCGCGACCGGTGCGATCGTGGGCGGCGTGATCGGAAACCAGTCTGGCAATCCACGCACCGGTGCCGCCATCGGCGCCGCTGTCGGGGGCGTGGCCGGCGGCGCCTACGGCCATAGCCAGGAGCAGCGCTCCGTGTCCGGCGGTTCAAGCTCGAGCGACGACTATTACCTCTCGCTCATGACGCCGGACGAGGTCGACGTGCTGCGGGCTCGTGCTCGTGCTTCGGGCCGGAGCGACTATCGCCTGACCGATTTTCTCACCGACCAGGAGCGTGAGAATCTGCGTCGTCGCGACGCCTCCCGGCGCGAGATCGGCCGGTGAAGACGCGGGCGGCGGACGGGCTCAGCCGACATTTGCCGCCAGCCGCGGTTCTTTCGTTCCGTTTGACCGGCTTAGCCGGCGCCGCGGTCGGCGCCACCTCTGGCCTCCCCGCCGGAAGCGCCGGCTTGTGTTGCCCGCAGGGAGCCGCCTCCCTGGAGGGAAATGCCTTCCGCCTCTGCTCCCTCCGCGCCGCTTGCCCCGCTCCCCGGCACCCCCGATGCCGACGCCGTGCTTGCGCGATTTCTCGAGGTCATGGCGGCGCGCGGACTGGAACTTTACGCGGAGCAGGAAGAGGCGATTCTCGAGCTGCTCGCGGGGCGTAACGTCATTCTCAATACTCCGACCGGTTCGGGAAAGTCGCTGGTCGCGGCTGCGTTTCATTTCAGCGCTCTCTGCCGCGGCGAGCGCACCGTGTACACCTGCCCGATCAAGGCGCTGGTGAACGAGAAGTTCCTTTCGTTGTGCCGCGACTTCGGCCCGGAGAACGTCGGCATGATGACGGGCGACGCGAGCGTCAACCCGCACGCGCCGCTCCTGTGCTGCACCGCCGAAATCCTGGCCAACATGGCCCTCGCCCGGGGGGCGGACTGCGGCCTGCAGGCGGTGGTGATGGACGAGTTTCACTACTATTCCGACGTCGAGCGCGGATACGCCTGGCAGGCACCTCTGCTTACGCTCGCACGTTCGCGCTTCCTGCTCATGTCGGCGACGCTGGGCGAGACCTCGTTTTTCGAGAAAGAGATGGAAAAGCTGACTGGCGCGCCCGCCGTGACGATTCGCTCCGACCGGCGCCCCGTCCCCCTCGACTTCGAGTACTCCGAGACGCCCCTCGGCGAGAAAGTCCAGGAACTGCTCACCACAAAAAAGGCCCCCATCTACCTCGTGCACTTCACCCAGCGGGCAGCCTCCGAGGCGGCGCAGGACCTGATGAGCCTGAGCGTCTGCTCGCGCGAGGAGAAAGCCGCCATCGCCACCGAACTCGAGCGCTTCCGCTTCAACAGCCCGTACGGAAAGGAAATCAAACGCTGGCTGCGCAGCGGAATCGGTGTCCACCACGCCGGTCTCCTGCCGAAATACCGCGTGCTCGTCGAGCAGCTGGCCCAGCGCGGACTGCTCAAGGTGATTTGCGGCACGGATACGCTGGGCGTGGGCATCAATGTGCCGATCCGCACCGTTCTTTTCAGCCAGCTTTGGAAATACGACGGCAAGAAGGCCGCGATCCTGAGCGTGCGCGACTTCCGCCAGGTTGCGGGGCGCGCCGGGAGAAAAGGTTTCGACGACAAAGGCTACGTGGTCGTGCAGGCGCCGCCGCACGTGATCGAGAACAAACGCGCCGAGGAGAAGGCCGCCGGAGATCCGAAAAAGCAGAAGAAGCTGGTGAAGGCTCGCCCGGCCGAGGGCGAAGTCGGCTGGGACGCCAAGACGTTCCAGAAACTGATGACCGCTCCGTCGGAACCGCTGCAATCGCGCTTCGACGTGAATCACGGCATGTTGCTTCTGGTGCTAAGCCGCGAGGCCGACGGATGCCGCGCAATGCGGCAGTTGATTGCCGACTGCCACGAGACCGCGCACAAGAAGAGGCAGCTTCGCCGAAAGGCGTTTCAGCTGTTTCGTTCGCTGTTGGAGCGACGGATCGTGGAGTGGATACCGCCTCAGCCCTCGGGACGAAAGCTGCAGGTGAACGTGGAGCTCCAGGAGGACTTTTCGCTTCACCAGACGCTCTCGCTTTTCCTCATCGACACCTTGCCGCTGCTGGATCGCGAGTCTCCGGATTATCCGTTCGATGTTCTGACGCTCTGCGAGGCGATTGTGGAGGATCCGGATGCGATCCTGCGCCGGCAGGTCGACCGCATGAAGTCGGAAAAGATCGAGGAGCTCCGGGCTGCCGGAGTGCCGTACGAGGAGCGGATGGAGAAATTGGAAGAGGTCGAATACCCGAAGCCGCTCCGGGAATTTCTCTACGACAACTTCAACCGGTTCGCCGCGATGCATCCGTGGGTGGGGCAGGAGAACGTCCGCCCGAAGTCAATCGCGCGGGAGATGTTCGAACGGTACATGTCGTTTGCCGACTACGTGAAGGCCTACGAACTCCAGCGGTCCGAGGGGCTGCTGCTCCGGCATCTGTCGCAAGTCTGGAAAGTGCTTTCGCAGACCGTGCCGGACACGTTCAAGACGGAGCCCGTCGTGGAGATGGAGGTGTATTTCCGCGAGTTGATCCGGGGCATCGACTCCAGCCTGCTCGAAGAGTGGGAGAGGTTGCGCAATCCGGAATTCGTCGCGGCGGAGACCGCCGAAAAACCGGCGAGGCCGGAGAGTTTCGACGTCACCCGCGACCGCACCGGGTTTCAGCGGCTCGTGCGCACCGCGATCTTGGCCGTGCTTCAGGACGCCGCCGCAAGGGACTGGGAGAGCGCCGCCGCACGACTCGAGCTCCCGGCGCCCGTCGACGGGAAAGTCGTATCCGTCGAGGCACTATCGAGGCAGCTGGAGGATGCGTTTGCCCCCTATTTCGCGGACCGGGGCCGGTTCCGTCTCGATCCGGAGGGGAGGGCGGCGAAACACACTCACTGGAATCTGGATACGTCCCCGTGGGAGATCGCGCAGGTGCTGGTGGACCCTGCCGATCAGAACGATTGGGAAGCCAGGTTCTCCGTCCCGCTCGATGCGTCCCGCGCGCAGGCGCGCCCCGTGGTGCGCTGGGAGGGGATTTCTAGGGTAGGAAACCCATAATTTTCGTCACTTTCATGGGTTGCAAACGGTGAAAATCCCGTGATTATTCTGCCCCACTGTCGCTTACGCTTTAGGCGGCTGCTCGCCTATCGATAGTAGGTGGCATTGGTAAGTCGGGCTTCGCCCCGCTTGTCCCATGAATACCCCAGAATACCCTGCAGAGCAGTCTGCGCGGGTCCCGCCGTCGACTTGGCCGGACGCCGTCACCCAAGAGTGGTTGCGTATGCACCGCATGATCGAGGAGCTGACTCGGATTCAGCGGCGCTTGGGTACACCCCTTGAAGAACCGGAAGATTTTCTTCGCATCCGCGAAATGGGGACAGAAATCCGCGAAAAGCTGGATGAACTGCGTCCCTGGGTAGACGAGCCCATCGAAATCCACGACGAGGAGCCCGTTGCTTAGCGCCGCGCCTGCGGTCGCTTGAACGTCCCCGGTGTCGCCGGCAAAATGTCGGCGCGAAAGAGTGCTATTTATCCTCACTATCGATTAGGGAAGAACCAGTTGTGCTAAACGAGTGCCTCCGGGTTTTGATTCAATCATAAGTAACCAACCCAAGAAACTAAATTGTTCTTGAAAGCACGGACGAAGAGCGCAGGTTAACGCTCCTTTTCATGAGCTCAGAACCTGCGGCAACCAAGCCCCTCAGCGCCAACGAAGGCCTAAAAGCGGCCTCCCGTTTCCTTCGCGGCAATATTGCGAACGAGGTGGCGGATGCCTCCACCGGCGCGATCAGCGAGGAGAGTTCGCAGCTGACGAAGTTTCATGGGCTTTATCTGCAGGACGACCGCGATCTGCGGAAAGAGCGCGTGAAGCTGAAACAGGAGAAGGCGTACGGCTTTATGTTGCGCGTGCGCCTCCCCGGCGGGCGATGCACTCCGGAGCAGTATCTGATGCTCGACCGGTTGGCCGGCGAACGCGCGAACGGCTCGCTGCGGCTGACGACGCGCCAGACGTTCCAGTTTCACGGTGTGCTGAAGGGCAACTTGAAGCCCTTGATCCGAGGCATGCATCAGGTCTTGCTCGATTCCATTGCCGCCTGTGGCGACGTGAATCGCAACGTCATGGCTCCGCCGAATCCGGAGCGCTCCCCGGTTCACCAACAGGTTTACGAGCTCGCCAAAAACTGGAGCGAGTTCGCTCTTCCGAAGACCCGCGCCTATCACGAAATCTGGATCGACGATGAACTCGTCGCCGGCGGGGAGCAGAAGGAAGACGAGGAGCCGATGTACGGCCCGACGTATCTCCCGCGCAAATTCAAGACCGGTTTTGCCATTCCTCCGTCGAACGACATCGACGTGTTTTCTCAGGACCTGGGCTTTATTGCGATCGTCGAAGGCGAGAAACTCCTGGGCTTCAATGTGGCCGTTGGCGGCGGCATGGGCATGAGCCACGGCAACGCCGAGACGTTCCCGCGCCTGGCCGACGTGATCGGTTTCATCACTCCGGACAAGGTCAACACGATCGGCCACGCCGTGCTCACGACGCAGCGCGACTTCGGCGACCGCAGCAACCGCCGGCATGCGCGCCTCAAGTACACCATCCAGGATCGCGGGATCGAGTGGTTCAAAGCCGAGGTGGAGCGCCGCGCGGGTTTCAAGCTGGACGCGGCCCGCCCGTACAATTTCACCACGATTGCCGACGATTACGGCTGGCATCGCGGTGTGGACGGCAGCTGGTACTGCATGCTGTTTATCCTCTCGGGTCGTATCCGCGACACGGAGGACTGGAAGATGCGCACCGCGCTTCGTGAGATCGCGCAGGTCCATCGCGGCGACTTCCGTCTCACGCCGTCTCAGAACTTGAGTATTTCAGGGGTGAGCGAGGAGCAGAAGCCCGTGATCGAGGGGATTCTTCGCCAGTACAACCTGCACGAGACGCATCGGCAGAGCGGGATCCGTTTGAATGCGCTGTCCTGCGTCGCCCTGCCGACCTGCGGTCTGGCGCTGGCCGAAAGCGAGCGGGCGTTGCCCGGACTGCTGGACAAGTTTGAAAACGTGCTCGATGAAGCCGGATTGCGCGACGACGCGATCAGCCTGCGCGTCACGGGCTGCCCGAACGGCTGCGCGCGGCCGTTCCTCGCCGAGATCGGCTTTGTTGGGAAGGCGCCGAACAAATACGCTCTGTATTTGGGGGCCAATTACAACGGGACCCGCCTCAACCGGCTTTTCGCGCCGTCCGTCACGATCGACGAAGGTGTCGCCCTGCTCACTCCGGTGATCAAGCGGTACGCTCTGGAACGGCAGGACGGCGAGCGCTTCGGCGATTTCTGCCACCGCACCGTGCTGGCCGAACAGACTGCCGCGCCCGTCGCTACCGCCTGAGCCGCCGGCCGTTCACCGGCGCCTTCGCGGCTGCCTAACAGAGCGCGCCGTGACGCTGCGCTTCATCCGCGAGCGTGTTCGCCCCGG
The DNA here is from genome assembly GCA_003054665.1 of Opitutaceae bacterium EW11. GTDB lineage: Bacteria > Verrucomicrobiota > Verrucomicrobiia > Opitutales > Opitutaceae > EW11. The sequence continues at coordinate 569,800 of QAYY01000011.1, forward strand.
TCGCTCGGCCGTGTCCGGGGCGGCTCAGTACGGCCGCAGACCGGACGTTGGGGATAGTCCACGATACCTCGCGAATGGCGCGGTGGGCTGGACTTATACTACGTGCGAAGGAGGTCTGACGTCCGCGAACGATTGCACAGCGATCGGCGGGTCGCGCGATCGAGTTGAATCCCTCCATGCGGGCACAAAAAAGCCCCTGGAAACCAGGGGCTAAAATGGCGGGATGGACGGGACTCGAACCCGCGACCTTCTGCGTGACAGGCAGACGCTCTAACCAGCTGAGCTACCACCCCGGAATCGGGAAAAGAGCGGCGAACGTAGAATCCGAGAAATGCAAGTCAAGCGTCCTTTTGGAACATTCTCTTCGGTACTCGCTTCACTCCGCAATTCCGTGAGATTCAACCCGCAATTGCCCTCGCAAAACCTCCACCGTGACCGTCATCGGTCTGCAGCAAATCTCACAGTCGTAATCGAGTTCCGCCGGGAGCTCCTCAGATTCCGGCGTCGGGATCTCGAACCGCTCTCCGCAAGCGGGACAAATCACGGTGATGAACTCGGGCAGCTGCATGGCGCATTTCCCCTTGTGAACGGCGCGAGCGCAAATTAGCTGGGTCCGGTTCAAGATTCAAGCGGTGGTAGCTCAACCGGATAGAGCAACGGTTTTCTAAACCGTAGGTCGCGGGTTCGAGTCCCGCCCACCGCGCCATCTTTTGGTCTTCGCCTGTTCCGGGGCTCGATCCCGCGACTTGCCGGATCGCTTCGCGATCCTTCGCGGGTGTCAGGCCTCTCGCTTCGCTCGTAGACGAGTCCCGCCCACCGCGCCATCTTTTGGTCTTCCCTGTTCCGGGACTCGACCCCGCGACTTGCCGGATCGCTTCGCGATCCTTCGCGGGTGTCAGGCCTCTCGCTTCGCTCGTAGACGAGTCCCGCCCACCGCGCCATCTTTTGGTCTTCGCCTGTTCCGGGACTCGATCCCGCGACCTGCCGGATCGCTGTGCGATCCTTCGCGGGTGTCAGACCTCTCGCTTCGCTCGTAGACGAGTCCCGCCCACCGCGCCATCTTTTGGTCTTCGCCTTTCCGGGACTCGATCCCGCGACTTGCCGGATCGCTGCGCGATCCTTCGCGGGTGTCAGGCGCGGCGCTGTGCGCTGGATCGAGCGGTCGATCCTGCCATTTGGGTTCCTCCTCCACGGATGCTTTTTCGCGCAGGTGGGCAGCGATCCGACGGCTCGATGTCGAAATGCGTTGTTGAGGTTTCCGAGCGGGACAGATCGCTGAGGCTTGTTCTCGCACGGAGCTTGATCGATGTGAGTTGGCCTCGTGGGCGTGCACGGTGCCGCGCGTTGGGCTGCGGAGCTTGGGTTGAGAAATGAAGGAAGCTGACTTCGTTCGTCGGCGTTTCCCCATGGTCTCATCCCCAAGCGCTGCCTCCACTCCGTTTCTTCTTCTCTTCCGCAATACCGGACCTGACGTCCATCAGCACCTCACGGCCGAACAGCGGCTCGAGCTGACAAAACAGTGGAACGACTGGTACGACGGGCTGGCCGCGCGCGGCCAGGCGATCCAGGGTTCGCCGCTCGGGTTCGAGGGCCGCGTTCTCTCAGGTCCCCAAGGCCGCAAGGTGATCGATGGCCCCTACGCGGAGGCCAAAGAGGTGGTCGGGGGATTCGTGATGGTTCGAGCCGCGGACCTCGACGAGGCCACGGAACTCGCAAAGGGCTGCCCCGGTTTGCCGCTCGGGCTCACTGTCGAAGTGAGGCCGCTCGTACCGGTGAGCCCCGTGCTCGAAGGCGTGCAGGCACACGCGCCTCAAGCCTGACGCGGCGATCCGGATACGTTTTCCCCGCCGGGAACGGACTAGAGAATCACAAGTTCTCGGCGAGTGGAACCTCGAGCTCCGCTCGGGATGCGGGGGCGCCGGGCGGATCTCTATTCTGTCGTGTCGCGCTTTCCGAGCCTTTGCGGGGCTTGAATCAGCTGGCTGCTGGAGCCAGCATCTAGGTTCCAGCTTTCTTATGAATCCGTTTACGTGGTGGGTGTGGGGTCGTTTCGTCGTGGCTATTTGCCTCAGTTGTGCAGCCCTTGGGGCGCAATCGGCCCGTGATCAGGAACGGGAAAACCGTTATCTGGAAGAGCTTCGTGCGCTGAGGCCGGAGCTAACGGACGTCTTCAAACGAGCCAACGACGCCCTCGACTCGAACAACGTTGCCGAGGCGATTTCGCTCTACCGGCAGGTGTATGCGGGCGCCCCCTCGTTTGAGCCCGGGATGAGGCGACTGGGTTCGGCGCTCGTTTATTCGGGGAACCGTGACGAAGGGCTGCGACTATGCCGGAAAGCTGTCGAGCTTCACCGCTCTTCGGCCAACCTCGCCACGCTGGCGTACGCACTTGCCGGCGGGCACAGCCTCAGCGCATCCAGCGACGACAAGCGTGAGGCGCTGCGATTGCTCGGCGAATGTCGCGTCTCGCCGGAAGGCGCCGATGCCGACGAACTCACTCTCGCTGCGCAGCTCGCATACGGTCTCGACGCGAACGACGAGTATGAAAGGTCGGTCGAGGAACTGACGCGCCGGTTCCCTGAATCGGTGGGTGCCCACTATTTCGCCGCGATCAGGGCGGCGATGGGCGAGCAGTGGATCCGAGCGGAACGCGAAATAAAAAACGCCGGCAAAGCTGGTCTGCCCGCAGAAACGGTAGAAAAGTTCCTCGCCTCCGGGATTCGATCGCGTGCGTTTGGATGGAAACTTGCCTGGGGCGGCGGGCTGGCTTTCGCCGCTTGGATTCTTGGCTTGGTTCTGCTCCTGGGTATAGGCTACCTGCTCTCCCGCGCCACGTTGCGTTCTACAGAGAACGCAGATCCCAACTTGCCAATCACGGAAAACGAGCGGCGCATCCGCCGCTTGTACCGCGTGGTGCTCAATGCCGCCGGAGTGTATTACTACATCTCGCTTCCCGTGGTGTTGGTGATGGTTCTGGCCGCATGTGGCGGAATTGTGTTCTTCTTCTTGGCGATCGGTTGGGTCCCGATAAAACTGACGATCCTTCTGGTCATCGGCGCCGTGGTCACGATTGTCGCGATGGTGCGGTCGTTGTTCGTCAAGGTGTCTTCGGAGGATCCGGGGCGGGAACTGAGGCGCGCGGAGGCGCCAGCGCTCTGGCAGTTGGTCGACGAAGTTGCCCGTGATGTCGGAACCCGTCCGGTCGATGGCATCCAGATCACTCCCGGAACTGATCTGGCTGTTTACGAAAAAGGTAGTTGGCGCGAAAAGATGCAGGATCGGGCGACCCGCATCCTGATTCTCGGCGCCGGCATCATGAACGGTTTCGAGATTGCGCAATTCCGCAGCGTGCTCGCGCACGAGTACGGCCATTTCTCACACCGCGACACCGCGGGCGGGGATGTGGCTCTCCGGGTGAGAAACGACATGATCAAGTTCTACTACGCGATGGTGCACTCGGGGCAGGCCAGCTACTTCAACTTGGCTTTCCATTTTCTCCGGATCTACCACTACATCTTCCGACGTATCAGCCACGGTGCGACTCGGCTTCAAGAGGTTCTTGCGGATCGTGTCGCGGCTCAGACGTACGGTCCAACGGCGTTTGCGGGCGGGCTGCAGCATGTGGTGCGTCGAGCGATCGAGTTCGATCGATGGGCCAACCTGGAGATCGATCAGGTCATCAAGGCGAAGGCGCCTCTGGTGCGATTGTACGACGCCGCGGACTGTGATGGGACTCTGGTTCAGAAAGATTTTGAGACAGCGATGAACCGACCGACCACTCCGGACGATACACATCCCTCGCCGGCGGACCGTTTGCGTCTTGTCTCCGCTGTGCGCGCGACGCCGAAGAATTCGGAAAGCGGTGAGGTGTGGAGCCTGTTCGCCGAGCCGGATGCGATCAAACGCGAGATGCTCGCGCGGGTTGAGATGCAGATTGCTCAGTTTCGAAAGTAGCGATCCGGCCGAGTTGGCGGGTTCGTCAGGTTGATCAAATCCCGAATCGCGCCATCCTGCTGGATGGACCGTTTTCTCACGCCCGATCAGGGGCTTGAATCGGAAATCCGCGCTCGAGGAGGGGCGTTGCTCGATACGATGGACAGGCAGCCGGGGTCCGCGCTGTTCTCGAAGAAAGGGGCCTACGCCCGGCTCATGGATTGGGCGATGAAGGACGCGGCCTTCAAAACCCAGCTGTTCCGGTTTGTCGATGTCCTGCCTTCCCTCGACTCATCCGCCGAAATTGTCCGGCATCTGCAGGAATACCTGGGTGACAAGGCCGTCGAACTGAACCCGGCGCTGAAAGCCGGGCTTGCCGCGTCCTCATTCGCACCCAGCTTGGTGGCAGGTCCGGTGAAGGCACAGATTCTCGATCTCGCCTCGCAGTTTGTGGCGGGAAAAGACCCCGATGACTTGGTTCGGCAGATCGAGAAGAATGCACGCGAGGGGTTGGCCACGACGATCGATCTTCTGGGCGAGGCTGTGGTGAGCGAGTCGGAGGCGGACGCGTTCCTGAAGCGCAACCTGGCAGTGCTCGATACGGTTTCGCGCTTTCTCGAAAGATCTGCGCCGTGCGCCAGCGATCTTGGTCCGGGAGGGAAGCCGCTTCCGCGCCTCAATCTCTCGGTCAAGGTTTCCGCGCTTACACCCGACGTTCATCCGGCGGACCCGGAGCCTTCCATCGTCGCACTCAAGGCGCGGCTGCGCCCGATCCTCCGGCGGGCCCGGGAAGTCGGCGCGCTGATCAACTTCGACATGGAGAGCTACAAGCTGAAGGACCTTACGCTCGCGCTCTTCCGGTCCATCCTCGAGGAGGACGAGTTTCGCGAAGGCCCCGCAGTGGGCATCGCTCTTCAGGCGTACCTGCGCGAGTGCGAGGACGATCTCCGTGCGTTGATCTCGTGGTCGCGGGGGCGCCGGCGTCCGATCAACATCCGTCTGGTGAAGGGCGCGTATTGGGATTTCGAGACGCTCACCGCCAGGCAACGCGGGTGGCCGGTGCCGGTCTGGCAGAAGAAGCCGGAGTCCGACGCCAATTTCGAGAAGCTCTCCGTCCTTCTGCTGGAGAACGTCGATGCCGTCACCCCGAACTTCGCCACCCACAACGTCCGTTCCGTGGCTCATGCCATCGCGCGGGCCGAACGGCTCGGCATCGACCCGAAGGCGTACGAGTTTCAGGCGCTGTACGGGATGGCCGACGACCTCAAGGCCGCCCTGCTCAAGCTGGGGCACCGCGTTCGCGAGTACTGCGCGATCGGCGATCTTCTGCCCGGTATGGCCTATCTCGTCCGTAGGCTTCTGGAGAATACGTCCAACGAGGGATTCCTTCGCCGAGAACATCACGACGGCGTCGCCCGGGACCAACTCCTCGGGAATCCAGTGGAAGCGATCGCCTCGGCGCCGGAGCCGCTTCCGGAACGCGTCAAGCAGCCCGGAGAATTCGTGAATTCGGCGGGCACCGATTTCTCACGCGCGGACAGTCGTGCGCGACAGCACGAAGCGCTCCGCGAGCGGATGTCCTCCGCGCCGAAGCGGTGGCCCCTGATTGTCGCGGGAAAATCGGTCGCCGACCGCGAGTACGCGGCGTCCGTCAACCCGGCGCATCCGTCGCAGATCGTCGGATACTGGGCCCGCGCGAGTCGAACCGACGCGGACTCGGCCGTGAGCGCGGCGCGCGCAGCGTTTCCGAGTTGGAGCCGGCAACCGGTGGAGGTTCGCGCGGGTGTGCTCGAGCGCACCGCGGACTTGATGGAGGAGCGCCGCTTCGAGCTGAACGCGCTTCTGATCGCCGAAGCCGGCAAACCTTGGATCGAAGCCGACGGTGACGTTTCGGAGGCGATCGATTTCTGCCGCTTCTACGCGGTCGAGATGCGGAAACTGGGGGCTCCGTCCAGGGCGCAGGACGTTCCGGGCGAACGCTGCATGCAACGCTGGGTTCCCCGCGGGGTGGGTGTTTCGATCGCACCCTGGAATTTTCCCCTCGCGATCCTGACGGGCTTGGTCGTCGCGCCGTTTGTGGCGGGTAACTGCGTCGTGATGAAGCCCGCCGAGCAGACCACCGTGATCGCCGCTCATCTGATGAACCTGCTCACCGAGGCAGGCGCGCCCCCGGGGGTTCTTTCGTTTTTGCCGGGTCTCGGAGAGGAAGTGGGAGTCCACCTCGTCGAGCATCGGGAGGTAGATTTCATCGCGTTCACGGGCTCGCGCGCTGTCGGCTGCGCGATCTGGGAAGCGGCGGGAAGGACGCTGCAAGGCCAGAAGAATTTGAAGAAAGTTGTCTGTGAGATGGGCGGAAAAAACGCCATCGTGGTGGACAACGACGCAGACCTCGACGAGGCGATTCCTGCCGTGCTTGCCAGCGCCTTCGGCTTCAGCGGCCAGAAGTGCTCCGCTCTTTCCCGCCTCATCGTCCTCGATGGGGTGTACGAGCGATTTGTCGGACGTCTTCTCGCCGCGTGCGATTCATGTCCGATCGGCGATCCGGCGGAGCCCGGAACCGTGATCGGACCAGTCATCGACGCCGACGCGAAAGAGAAAATCCTGCGGCTGATCGAGCAGGGCAAACGGGAGGCGCGCCTCGCGTGGCAGGGCACGATACCGACCGAGCTGGCGCGGACCGGCGGCTACTACGTGCCGCCGACGGTATTCGTCGACGTGCGGAGAGAGCACGTTCTTGCCCGCGAGGAAATATTCGGCCCGGTGCTGTCCGTCTTGCGGGCGAAGAACCTCGACGACGCTTTCGAATTGGCGAACGCGACGGACTTTGCGCTCACCGGCGGGCTGTTCTCACGCAGCCCGAGCGCTCTTCGGCGAGCGGAGGAGGAAATGCGCGTCGGAAATCTGTATCTCAACCGCGGAATCACCGGGGCAATCGTCGAGCGGCATCCGTTTGGCGGCTACGGCATGTCGGGCGCCGGCACCAAGGCGGGCGGGAAAGAATACCTCCAGAACTTCCTTTTCCCACGGGCCATCGCGGAGAATACCCTTCGGCGGGGATTCGCGCCCGAAACAGACTAGAGACGGTCGCCCCAGCGCACCTTCTCGCCCTCGAGGCGGGGCTCCCGGGCGTTCGTCGCCGAGCTGCGGATACGCCCGGCGGCTGGACGCCCGACGCTCAGCAAGGTTCCGCGGGTTCGACCTGCCCGGGAAACGGATGACGCGTTGCCGTTTCTGCTGGGGAGAAACCGATCGCCCAGTTGTGCGTTGAGGGACGGCGTATGAGAAAGTCACTCGTCCGATTTCTTGGAGTTCCTGCCTGGTTGGCTCTGCTCGTCGGCGCGGGGGCGTCCCTTCGCGCAGCGTACGACGGACCGGTGCCGGCGCCGACCGACGCGTTCGGCGGCGCCGGCGCGTATGCGGTCCGAACCGATACGTTTCCCAACGCGGATTGGCCCGGGCACGACATCACCGTGGTGCATCCGGTGGATGCGCCTGGGCGAAGGCCGACGTGGTTCTTTGCCCACGGGTTTGGCGGTGGAGATCCGGCCAACTACAGCGAGTTTCTCCAGCACCTCGCCAGCCACGGGTCGGTCGCGGTTTATGTGCCGTACCCCGCCTCGGAGGGCGGGCAACCGGACGAAGTCTACGCAATCCTGAATCGCGGGTTCGTCGCAGCGGCGGACCGCTTCTCCGACCTGATCGATACCTCGCGCGTGGGTTTCGCCGGGCATTCCTATGGCGGCGGGGCGGTTCCAGGTCTGGCCTTGCGGGCGGTCCGCGAGCGTGGCTGGGGCGCGAACGGGCTCGCGCTGTTCATCCTGGCGCCGTGGTACAGCTTTTCGCTCACCGACGCGGACCTGGCGTCTTTCCCGGCGAACACGCAAGCGGTGGTCGAGGTGTACGAGGACGACACGATGAACGATCACCGGATGGCGATCGATCTTTTCACCCACTTCAACATCCCGGCCGAAAACAAGGATTTCCTCATGCTGAGATCGGACCGGATCGACGGCTACAACTACGCCGCCAACCACCGCGTTCCGACCGGTGCGGCCCGGCCCGGATCGGCCTCCGCGTTCAACGCGCTCGACGCCTGGGGTGTGCTGAGGATCGCTCAAGCGCTGACGGCCTCGGCCTTTCAGGGCGATGCGGGCGGCCGTTCGGTGGCGCTTGGGCACGGTTCGCCCGAGCAGGTATCGATGGGCGTCTCGCCGGGAGGGCGGGCGTTGAGGCCGATGACGGAGAGTTCTCACCCCGTGCCGTTGTATCCCATGGATCGTTACAACTTCGGATTTGACCGGCCGGCGAATCCGCGGGTGAACGCCGCGCTGCCCGCTTCCGACAACCGGCCGCGTCTGATCAACCTCTCGGCCCGGGCGCGTTCGGAACCTGGGGACGGCGTGCTGATTGTTGGCGCGCTCATCGCGGGTTCCCGCCCGAAGTCGATCCTGGTCCGCGCAGCCGGACCTGCGCTGAAGACCTACGGCGTGGGCGGTTCGATGACGGATCCGCAACTCGCGTTGTTCCGCGGTACGGCCCTGGATCTGACGGTCGACGACTGGAGTCAGAGTCCGGATACGGAGGTCCTGGCTGCCGCCACGCACGATGCGCATGCGTTCCCGTTTCCCGACGGCAGCAAGGATGCGGCGGTGCTGGCGTCTTTTGTCCCGGGGGCGCTCACGGCCCACGCTCAGGTGGCGAGCGGCTTGCCCGGCGTGGCGCTGCTGGAGTTCTACGACACCGAGGTGGATGGGACCGCGTGCCTCTCCAATCTGTCGGCGCGCGCGTCCGTCGGCACGGGGGACGACGTGCTGATCGCCGGATTTATCACCGCCGGAGGCGGCGCGATGCGGATCCTCGTTCGCGCGATCGGTCCGGGGCTGAAGCCTTTCGGCGTGGGGGGTGTGCTCGACGATCCCCAGCTGGAGATCTATCGAGGCAGTGAACGCATCGCGGTGAACGACAACTGGTCCTCGGATCCCGCCGGGGCGGCGAGCGTTTTGGATGCGACGGCGTCCGTCGGCGCATTTGCGCTTCCCGCGGGCAGTGCGGATTCCGCCCTGGTCCTCAGCTTGCCTGCAGGCGCGTACACGGCCCAGGTGCGTGGTCGGGACGGAACGACGGGCGTCGCCCTCGTGGAAGTCTATGCCCTCCCGCAGTGACCCTGTTCTTCGAATCTCCGTGAAACCGGATTGCCGGTGACGCGTTGAGAAACCTGAACCGCATTTCTCCGATCAACTTCAACCATTCTGTACTATGAAATCACTACGTTTGTTTGCTTTTGCCTTCGCCGCGCTCGTCCTGACGTCCGCCCTCAGTTGGGCCGGAGATCCGACGGGCACCTGGAAGTTCAAGGTCCAGACGCCCAAGGGCCGCACGCTCGACGCGACGCTGGTCCTGAAGCTCGAGAACGGAAATCTCACCGGTGAGATCAGCAATGCCGCCGGCACGACGGCCATCAGCGAAGCCAAGTTCACCGACGACCAACTCAGCTTTACCGTTGTCCGCAAAGTCCGCCGCCGCGAGGTGACGACCCACTACACGGGAAAACTCGAGGGCGATACGATCAAGGGGTCCATCGAGGCCGAAGCTCGGGCCAAGACGGCCACGATGGTCTGGGACGCCGCCCGGCAAAAGTAGCGGATTTGGCGGGAGGGCGGTGCGACGGAGGTGAACCGTCGCACCGTTCTGTTTTCGGCGCTCGCGCTCCACGGAGAGAGAATCCCGGGACCGCCACGCCGCGGCAGGGAAGGGTCGTGCGTTCCCCCGATCCACACGCGCAAATGCCTAGCCACCAGTATGCTCTAACGTTTGGCGTCGTCCGAAGTGGCAAACGTAGGTGGGGCTCCTCAATCTGCGCGGCTCCATGGCGAACAGGACAGGCCAGCATCCGCTTGAGCATCGGTTTTCCGGCGAGCATCCGCTTCAAACGCTGCTTTTCTTGTATCGCGGGCAGCGGGCCAAGCTGATCGGCGCGACCCTTTCCTTCGTCGTCAAACACAGCCCGGTGTGGATCATGCCGGCGATCACGGCGAACATCGTCGATATCGTATCCAGACCGGACGCACACTCCCGGCATGAGCTGTGGCTCAATGCGCTCGTCCTGATCGCGATCGTGGCGCAGAACGTACCGCTTCATTACGTCTACGTCCGCGCGCTCAGCGCCGGCTCGCGGAAGATGGAGACGGGCCTGCGCTCGGCGCTGTGCCGGAGACTGCAGCATCTTTCGATCGACTACTATGCCCGCCAGAGCGCCGGCGCGCTGCAGTCCAAGGTGCTTCGCGACGTGGAGGCGGTGGAGCAGCTGACCCGCGTGATCTTCGATGCCGGCCTCTCGTGCCTCACGAACATTGTGTTTGCCTTCGTCATCACCGGTTGGCGTCAGCCGAAGTTCCTGCTCTTTTTCGTCGTTGCGGTGCCGTTCGCGGTGACCCTGGTTTACGTGCTGCGGCGGCCGATGCAGGCGCGCAATGCCGCCTTCCGCGAGGAGATCGAGCGGATGTCGTCGCGTGTGATCGAGATGACGCACCTGCTGCCGGTGACCCGCGCCCACGGCCTGGAGTCGACGGCGCTCGAGCGGGTGGGGGAGTCGTTCGAGCGCGTGCAGACGGCGGCGCTTCGGACCGACGGGATCAACGCCGTGTTCGGTTCGCTGTCCTGGGCGACCTTCAACGGCTTCAACATGCTCTGCCTCGTGGCCGCGGCATGGGCCTGCCTCTCCGGTTGGCTGCCGATCGGGCCGGGCGACGTCGTGTTGTTGTCCACCTACTTCGGTCTGATCACCAGTTCGGTGCTGGGGCTCGTCGGCATGGCGCCGCAGGTGACCAAGGGACTGGAGTCGATTCGCTCGATCGGCGAGGTGCTGGAGTGCCCGGACCTGGAGAACAACGAGGGCAAGGCGCCGGTCGACGACGTTCGCGGCGAGTTTCGGTTCGAGAACGTCGGCTTTCAGTACCCAAGCGCGGATACGTCGGCGCTGCACGATTTCACCCTCACCGTGCCTCCGGGCGAAACAATCGCGCTGGTGGGAGCGTCGGGGGCAGGCAAGTCGACCGTGATCAAGCTGGTCATCGGCTTCATCCGACCCACGTCCGGCAGAATCCTGGTCGATGGGCGCGACATGGAAGCCCACGATCTGCGCAGCTACCGGCGTTTCCTCGCGGTGGTGCCGCAGGAATCGATCCTTTTCGACGGCAGTATCCGTCAGAATGTGACATATGGCTTGCCGAGCGTGCCGGACGAGGTGGTAGAAAAGGCTTTGCGGGACGCAAACGCCTGGGAGTTCGTTTCCGCCTTGCCCAAGGGTCTGGATACCGAAGTGGGGGAAAAAGGAGCACGGCTTTCCGGCGGACAAAAGCAGCGCCTGGCGATCGCGCGGGCGCTGATCCGCAATCCCCGGGTGCTGATCCTGGACGAAGCAACCTCGGCTCTCGACACGGAGACCGAGGCGCTGATCCAGGAGGCGCTGGCGCGGTTGATGAAGGGGCGGACCACCTTCGTGGTCGCGCACCGTCTGTCGACGATTCGGGACGCGCGTCGGATCGTCGTGCTCGAGCACGGCCGCATCGCCGAGATCGGATCGCACGACCAGCTTCTCCGCTCCGGCGGCATCTACGCCCGCCTCCACGCGAAGCAGCTCGGCGTCTAGCCGAGAGGCTTTCTCGCCGAAGTTCAGGGAATCTCTCAGCTTTCGATCAGCGTCCCCGGCGCATGCCGGCCTCACTCCGGAATTGCGGGAGCGGCGGATTCATCGATGCTGCGGGGATGGTCACCATCACCGGAGAGTACGAAGGGGATCTGCATTGCACGGCCACACATGGCCCGTCGGGACGGAGGCTCGTCACCGACGCGCCGAAGGACAACCAGGGCAAGGGGGAGGCGTTTTCGCCCACCGACCTGGCTGCGACATCGCTGGCGGTCTGCATGCTGACGATCATGGGCATGGCGGCCCGAAAACACGGCGTGGAGCTGCGCGGCACGCGTTTTCAGGTCAACAAACACATGTCCACGGATACGCCCCGGCGTATCGTCAAGATTGAGACGGAGTTTTGGCTGAGCGTCCGAAAGAATGCCCTGCCCGAGGGCGTGCTGGAACGCGCGGCGGCGACCTGCCCCGTGCATCAGAGCCTGCATCCGTCGATCGAGAAGCCGGTGACCTTCTATTGGGCCCAATAGCGAATAGGTGCGGCTGCACCGCGGCCACGTGAGTACTGGCGATTTGGCTTCCGGGCTGCGGCGCCCGCCGGTCGGAGCGCGTATTGCTCACCGGCGTTAGTCTTCTTGAGATCGAAGCGAAGCAGCGCTGGTCGCCGCGGCTGGGCCCCGCGCCGATGTTCCAGCCGAGCGCGAAGCGGGCACGTACCGGAAAACGGCCGGTGGCGAGCCTACTCGAAGCGGTAGGTCGTGTTGAAGATCAGCTCGATCTTCTTCGTGACGAAGACGCGCACCTTGATCTTGCCGTGCTTCGCGCCGGGGGCGTCTGGGGTCGCGTGGCCTTCGACGTGTCGAGGTTCCTTTTCAGAATTCTCGGCTCGGCCGGTAAACGGTACGCGCTCGCCGCGAGCGAGCCGGGCGAGTTGCTCATCGTTGAAATCCACCTTCAGCCAGCCGTGCTCGTTGGCGAAAAAATAGGGGAAGACCTTCGCGCGGTAGTCCGCCGCGTAGACGCCTTGGTCTCGGCGAAACGGTGTCATCGTGATCGTCACCGTCCCGATGTAGATCGAAGTCTTTCCGGGCTCGACCGTGAGGTGTTCGAAATCGGCCGCGCGCACGGGAGCGGCCGTCGCCCATGCGAGGGCAACCATCATCGCTGCGCAATGTATCCACCGAACCCGAGCCATGGCGGCACTCTGCGCAGCCCGCGACCGCGCGCCAGCGGAAAAAGAGATCAGAACACCGGAGCGCCGGCCGCTGGCCGGGGACCTATCGGGTGCCGGCGGGTCGCCGGCGCTCCCATGGATCGCACCGCCCGGGGCCTCAGACCTGCGGCGTCCGTCCTTCGTCCTCTGCCATCTGCTTCTTTCGCGTTGCCCCCGCCGGGCGGCGCTTCTCTGGTGGAAGCCGTCATGGCCAAATCTTCTCAAGCCACCTGGGGCGGACGCTTCAGTGCCGGTCCCGCCGAATTGATGCTGACGTTCAGCGAGTCCGTCTCGTTCGATCGCCGGCTGGCGCCGTTCGATATTCAGGGCAGCAAGGCTCACTCAGCGATGCTGGCGCACGTCGGCATCATCTCGACGAAGGAGCGCGACGCGATCCACCGCGGACTCGATGCGATTCTGGCCGAGATTGAGGCCGGCAAGTTCACTTGGGACACGAAGCTCGAAGACGTTCACATGAACATCGAGCAGGCGCTGACCCAGCGCGTCCCGGAGGCGGCCAAACTGCACACGGCGCGGAGCCGGAACGACCAGGTCGCGACCGATATGCGCCTGTTCTTCAAACACGCGTGCCGCTTGCTGGCGGAGAAGGTTCTGAATGCGGAGCGGACGATCCTCTCCGTCGCCGAGGACAACCAGGACGTCCTCGTGCCCGGCTACACGCACTTGCAGCGCGCCCAGCCGGTTTTCGTCGCCCACCACCTTTTCGCCTACCTGGAAATGCTCGAGCGCGATCGCGCCCGGTTTCTGGAGGTGGCCGAGCATGCCAACTGGTGCCCGCTGGGCGCCGGGGCGATCGCGGGAACGACGCTCCCGATCGACCGGGAATTCACGGCCAAGGAGCTCGGTTTTGTGGATACGAAGGGCCGGCCGCAGGTGACGCAGAATAGCATGGATACGGTCGCCGATCGCGACTTGTTCATCGAGTTCGCCCATGCGTGCGCGCTCTTCGGCGTGCATGCGTCCCGGATCGCCGAGGACCTCATCCTTTGGGCGAGCGCGGAATTCAACTTCATCGATCTGCCCGACACCTTCTGCACCGGCTCCAGCCTGATGCCGCAGAAGAAGAACCCGGATTCCTGCGAGCTTCTTCGCGGCAAGTCCGCCCGTCTTCAGGGCAACCTCCACACCTTGCTGACGTTGGTGAAGGGCCTTCCGCTGACCTACAATCGCGACCTCCAGGAGGACAAGCCGCCGGTATTCGACAGCTTCGATCAGGCAGGCCTCTGCGCGGACGTCATCGCGGGCACGTTTGCCGGCATCACGATGGACCGCGCCAGCTGCGCCGCTGCGGTGAAGGATCCGGCGCTGCTCGCGACCGACCTCGCGGATTATCTGGTCAACAAAGGCGTGCCGTTCCGTGAAGCGCACCATGCCGTCGGCGCGGTGGTCCGTGTGGCGGAGAAAATGGGCGTGCGTCTCAACGAGCTCCCGTTCGAGGAAGTGAAGCGGATCCATGCCGGCTTCGGCCCGGACTGGGTGGACGTGTTCGATCTCAACCGAGCGCTCTCGATGCGCAAAGGCACGGGCATGCCCGGCCCCGCGCAGGTGAAAAAGCAGTTCGAGCGCTGGAAGAAACTGCTCGCGTAACCACCGCCTTCTCAGGTTGGCGATTCCGGCGCACATTTCGGTGCAGCACTCCAAATCGGAGTGCACCGGGTTCCGGATCACCGATTCGTGAGCGCCGAATACCCCCCACGGAAACAGCTCCCCGCAGCGACCTGGCGGCCTGCTGCCGGAAAGGGAGTCTGCACCGCCGGCTTCGTTCGCCCGGTCAGCTGTCTCCGCGCAACGGCAACGAATGCCGATCCAGGAGGTCGACGAAAGGGCGGAGCAACGGGGCCGTCCGCGACTCCAGCCAGACCGCCCGGATTTCGAGGAAAAGCAGCTCGACCTCCTCGATGAACGGCCGTGCGGCGATCCCGCGCGCCGCGAGCGCCTCCGCGAACGGCGGCGCGATGGTGACCCCGTGGCCTCCCGCGAGCAGGACGACGAGCGACTCGTAATCCTCCACCAGCTTGATCCGCGGGCAGCGAAAGCCGGACTGCGAGAAGACGCTGCGGATGCGCTCGCGATGGCCGCTTGCCTGCTTCTGCTCGGTGTAGCAGAGGAGGGTCTCGTCACGCAGATCGCTCAGGGAAACCGACGTCTTCTTCAGCAGCGGATGATCGTGCGCCGCGACGATGCCCATCTTCGTGCGGAAAAGGAAGCGGTGGGCAAAAACTCTCGGCAGATCACGCGAGAGAGATGCGGTAATGCCCACGTCGATACGCCCCTGGCGGAGCGACTCGAATTGCGCGAGCGGATGCATCTCTCCGATTTTCACGTCCACGTGCGGGTATTTGCGGCGAAACGACGCAAGCGCCCGCGGCAGGAAACTGGAGGCGAGGAAGCTGATCTGGCCGATGCGCAGGACATCGGTGTCGCCGCGCTGCGCGTCCCTTGTTTTCGACGCGGCGCGTTCGACCCGGGCGAGAATCTCCTGCGCTTCCTCGAGGAAGGCGCGCCCGCCGGAGGTCAGCCGCGCACCCCGGCTGTGACGCTCCAGCAACGCCACGCCGAGCTCCTCCTCGAGATCCGAGATCTGTTTGCTCAACGCCGGTTGCGAGACGTGCAACGCCTCCGCGGCCTTCCGGTAATTCCCTTGGGACCCCACCGCCACGAAATACCGCAGGTGTCGCAATTCCATCGGCGGGCACGATAGGTCGCGGTTATCGGAGCGAGAAGATCAAAGTAATTCCGCGGCGGCTGTGCGCTTGATATTCTCAGGGCGCTGGCCGCTCACCGGAGCTTTTCGACAACCTTCCAGCGGACTCTGCGAGAAGGGGCCGGGAGGGGCCGGACCTGGTGCCATCGTCGGCATCGGGCCAGACCCAAACCGTCATCAACCCACAAACCCGGTGGAAGCCTCCACCGTTGAACCATGAACAGACTACGTCTTGCCCTTGCCTCGCTATTCGCCACCGCCGTGGCCGTATCGGCTGGCGCCGAATCCGACGCTCCGGGGTTCTTTCTCGAGCCGTCGCTCGGCTACGCCATCCTGAGCGACTACGACTACGTTTTCGGCCCGGAAATCGCGTTCGGCTATCGCCTGGATGCGGTGAACCGGATCGCCGTGGAGACGGCGTATTATGCGACCCGGGCGTCGGTCCTGAAGGACGACATCGAGCTTGTGCCGCTGCTCATCCGCTACGACCGCGAGGTACAGCTCGCGCCGAAATGGACGGGCACGGTGGGTCTGGTCGGCGGCGCCCTTTTTCAACGATTTGAGAACCACGACTGGCTTTTCCCGCTGGTACGCCGGCATGACGAAGAAAAAACACACACCGCCGGTGCGCTCGGCGGCGAAGTCGGTATCGACTATCATCTCAACGACCGAGTCTCGCTCGGCGTGTCCGCGACCGTGCTGGCGTTGACCTCGACGGATATCGTGACGAGCAACGCCCTGGCCGTGCTTCGTTTCAAAGCTGGGATTGCGTTCTGAAATCCGCGGGGGACCGCGCGGCTGTTTCTCCGGGCCGCGCGGCCGGCCCGAACACGGACTCGCGCGTTGGGCCGGAATCGCAGGACTGGGTGGTTCCACCGGCGGAGCCACATGCAGGCGCATCGGTCCGTTTCAGGGACGCGGCTGTGGTGAAAAATCGCTTTGCTCTGCTGGGAGTTCCCTTGAGTCTGAGCACTCCGCGTCATGCCTCGTATCCACGTCCTGCCCGACCGTGTCGCCAATCAGATCGCCGCCGGCGAGGTGATCGAACGGCCGGCGGCTGTCGTGAAGGAGTTGGTGGAAAACGCGCTCGACGCCGGCGCGACCCGCATCGAGGTCGAGTTCGCCCATGGCGGCCGGTCGCTCATGCGCGTCGAAGACAACGGCTGCGGCATGTCGCGGGACGACGCCGGGCTTTCGCTACAACGTCATGCCACGAGCAAAATCGCGGTGGCGGACGACCTGAACCGCCTGGCCAGCTTCGGCTTTCGCGGCGAGGCGCTGCCGTCGATCGCGAGCGTATCTCGTTTTCTGCTACAGACGCGCGAGACGGGCGCGGAGGTTGGAACGGAGATTCTCATCAGCGGAGGCAAGCCGGTGCACGTGCGCGACTGCGGAAGGCCGGTGGGAACGCGGATTGAGGTGTCGCAGCTGTTCAATTCCGTGCCGGCGCGGCGCAAGTTCCTCAAGAGCGACACGACGGAGGCGGCGCATATCATTCACTGCGTCCGGCTCTACGCGCTGGCATTTCCCGAGGTCGGTTTCACGCTCATCGAGGACGGACGGACCGTGTTTCGTTCGCCCCAGAACACCCGTTTGGCCGAGCGCGTGATGGCGATTTTCGGACGACAAACCGCCGAGGGGCTGATTCCGCTCGAGGCGGAAGAACAGGGCATGCGGGTATCGGGGCTGATCGGCGCGCCCGGGCAGGGCAGGGCGACGCGCCATGAGATGATCACGTTCATCAATCAGCGCCCCGTCGACAGCCGCACGCTGAATTACGCCCTCCTGGAGAGCTACCACGAGTCGTTGCCGAAAGGACGCTATCCCGTGGCGTTCGTGTTTTTTCAGATCCCTCCGGCGGAGGTCGACGTGAACGTGCATCCTGCAAAACGGGAGGTGCGCTTCCGGAGCGAACCCGCGGTGCGGTCCTTCGTCATTCGCACGGTGCTCGCGCGATTGCGGGAAGTCAGCGGCAGCGTGGCTGGCGCCGGTCTGGTCACAGTGGCTCCGACTGCACCCCCCGCTGCAGCGTCGATGTCTTCTGCGCCCGCCTTGGTTGCTCCCGCTCTTCCCGTGTCGGCGAATCCGATTCCCTCGGCCTCGCCGACGGCGCCGATGCCCGCGCTGGGTTCGCCCCCTGCAACAGACGCTCAGCGCACATGGCCGGGACCGGTGGTGACGATTCACCCGGCCTCGACTGCCGTGCCGCCGGTCCCGATTCAGCCTCAGCCGCCCTCGCCGGCGGATACAGCGCGCAAATGGCGTTTTCTCGGACTGGTGCACCGTCACTACGCATTGTTCGAGACTCCGGGTGGACTCGGGCTTCTCGACCGGCGCGCGGCGCAAGAGCGCATCGTTTACGAGGAGCTGAAAAGCACGTTCGGCGGAGATTCCCGCCGCAGCCAGCGTCTGCTCCTGCCGGTGCCGTTGGAGCTGGACTCGATCGCGACCGCGCTGCTGATCGACGCCACGCCATTCCTCGAGAAGCAGGGCTTCGAAATCGTCGAATTCGGCCGGAATTTCTTCCGGGTCGAAGCGGTGCCGGATTGGGTCCAGCCCAGTGAAACGGAGCCTTGGGTGCGCGATCTCCTGGGACTGCTGCGCGAAGGCCAGCTGCACCTGAAGGATCTCGACGTCGCTCGCGAGGAGTTCGCGCGGTTTGCGTCGGCGCGCTCCGTGCGCCTGCCCGAAGCGGTCAGTGAGGCGGAAATCCACGCCGTGGTTGCCCAGCTTTTCCGGACTCAAACGCCGCTCACGAGCCCGGGCGGGCGGCCCACCTACGTCGAGCTGAGTCACGGCGACCTCGCGCGCCGCTTTGGTCGCTGAAGATCGCCCGTGCGGCGGGGTGCGGTCCGGACAAGGACAGAACCTAAATTTACCGCGCAATTTCCTCGCGGCGGGTCATACTGGCTTGGCACGGTCTGTGGTAAGAGCCTTCAATCCCTCCAGGTATGCCTGCTCCTTCCAAGTCGCCTAAAGGTCCTGCACAAAAAGCTCCCGTCACCGCCCCCGGTGGTGCGCTTTTGCCCGAGTCGGCTGCTCCCTTCGCCGTGGCTGATACCGCGAAGATGAAGCAGGCAATCCTTCGGCACCTCACCTACACGCTCGCTCGCGACACGCATACGGCTCGCCCGCGAGACTGGTGGATCGCCACGGCCATGGCCGTCCGCGAGCACATTCTGGCGCGCCTGATCGTGACACAGGGCACGCACAACGATCACAACGTCCGCCGCCTCTACTACTTCTCGCTCGAGTACCTCATGGGCCGCCTGATGCGGAACGCGCTGTACAATTCCGACCAATACGAGGTCACGGTCAATGCGCTGAAGGAGCTGGGCGTCGATTTCGAGACGATCCGCGAGCAGGAGGTCGACATGGGCCTCGGCAACGGCGGCCTTGGCCGCCTGGCGGCCTGCTTCCTCGACTCGCTCGCCACGCTCGATTACCCGGCGATCGGATACGGAATTCACTACGAGTTTGGCCTTTTCCGGCAGGAGTTCGTCGCGGGCCACCAAATCGAGCATCCGGACAGCTGGATGGTTTTCGGCACGCCGTGGGAAGTGGTACGGCCGGAGAACTCCGAGAAGATCCAACTCTACGGCCGGGTGGAAAACGTTTTCGACGACCGGGGCAACTCCCGCCCCAAATGGGTGGATACCAAATCGGTGCTCGGCGTGCCCTACGACATCCCGATCGCCGGCTTCGGGACGAAGACCGTCAACCTCCTCCGCCTGTGGGGATCGCGATCGACGGAGGAGTTCGACCTCCAGGCTTTCAACTCGGGCGGCTACGTGGAGGCCGTTCGCGAGAAGGCCGTCAGCGAGACCATCTCGAAGGTTCTGTATCCGAACGATAAGACGGAAAACGGCAAGGAGCTGCGCCTCGTGCAGCAGTATTTCTTCGTGGCTTGCTCGCTCCGCGACATCATCCGGCGCCACTTCCGCGACACCCAGAACAGCTGGGACAACTTCGCCGACAAGGTTGCGATCCAGCTCAACGATACGCACCCGACTGTCGCGATTCCGGAGCTCATGCGCATCCTCCTCGACGAGCAGGAAATGCCCTGGGACAAGGCATGGGGCATCGTCAACCGCACCTTCGGGTACACGAACCACACGTTGCTTCCCGAGGCGCTTGAGAAGTGGAGCGTGCCCCTGTTCCAGCGCGTGCTGCCGCGGCATCTCCAGATCATTTACGACATCAACGCGCAGGTCTTGAAGGCGGTGGAGCAGAAATGGCCCGGGAATTGGGAGAAGATGCGGGCCTGTTCCCTGATCGACGAGGAAGGCGCGAAGGCGGTCCGCATGGCGAATCTCTCCGTCGTCGGTTCGCACGCGGTCAACGGCGTGGCGGCGCTGCATACGGAGCTGTTGAAGAAGCTGCTCTTCCCGGAATTCGACGAACTCTATCCGGGCCGTTTCCAGAACAAGACCAACGGCATCACGCCGCGGCGCTGGCTCTTGTACTGCAACCCGAACCTTTCGGCGCTGATCACTCGCGTGCTCGGCAGCGAAGCCTGGATCCGCGACCTCGACCTGCTGCGCGGCCTGGAACGCTTTGCCGACAACCCGGCGTTCCAACGCGAGTTCATGGCGATCAAACGCGCCAACAAGGTGTCGCTCGCCGCCGTGATCAAGGAGGAGTGCAAGATCGACGTGTCGCCGGACGCGCTGTTCGACGTGCAGATCAAGCGCCTGCACGAATACAAGCGGCAGCATCTCAATCTGCTCCACATCCTCGCACTCTACCGCCGCGTCCTGCAGAACCCGCAGCTCGATATTGTCCCGCGCGTCTTCATTTTCGCCGCAAAGGCGGCCCCCGGCTACGATCTGGCTAAGAATATCATCCGTGCGATCAACATCGTCGGAAACAAGATCAACGACGACCAGCGGATCCAGGGGAAGCTCAAGGTGGCTTTTCTCCCGAACTACCGCGTGTCGCTCGCCGAAAAGATCATCCCGGCGGCGGATCTTTCGGAGCAGATCTCGACCGCGGGCAAGGAGGCGTCGGGCACGGGCAACATGAAGCTCGCGCTCAACGGAGCGCTCACCATCGGCACGCTCGACGGCGCCAATGTCGAAATCCGGGAAGAAGTCGGCGACGAGAACATCTTCATCTTCGGCCACACGGTCGAAGAGGTTCAGGCGCTCCGGAACCACGGCTACAATCCGTGGGACATCTATCACAAGGACGAGGAGCTCCACGCCATCGTGGACTGGCTCGGCTCGGATTATTTCACGCCGCATGAGCACGGAGCTTTCAATCTCGTGCACCAGAGCCTGCTCGGCGGCGGCGACCCCTTCATGGTTCTGGCGGACTTCCGCTCCTACAGCGACGCCCACCTCCGCGCCGAGGCCGTCTACCGAGACCATTCGAAGTGGGCGCGTAGCGCGATCCTGAATACCGCCCGCGTGGGCAAGTTCTCCAGCGACCGAACGATTCGCGAATACGCGGAGCAGATCTGGAGTCTTCCCGCGGTCCGCGTTCCGTAGCGGGGCTCCGGCCGGCGGGCGCTGCGCCCGCCTCGGGCTCGAACTCTTGGATTGCCCGCGCCGGGCCGCCGGCTGAAATCCCAGCCGTGCCGCCCTGCGCGAATTGCTGGAAGCTGTCCGTTTTGCTCGGACTCACCGGGCTTGCTGCCTGCGGTGCCGGCATCTGGCTGCCGCCCCTCGACGGTTCGTTTTCGGGAAAGTTGAGCCCGCTGGGGGCCGACGCAGGTATCCAGCTGGATTGGACGCTTGAGGCTTCGTCATCGCAGCCCGGCGAGCGTGCCTTGCGGTTCTCCTTCGTCGGCGCGGGGACAGCGGTTGAGGGACGCGCGACGTTGACGCTGCCAGAGGCCTCCGGCTCCTGGCGATTGGATCGCGCCGATTTGGAACTCGGCCCGTGGTGGTCGGCGTTGGGCCAGCGCCGTTTTCCCGCGCTGAAGCCGATAACTGCGTCGGGCCGGATCGAGCTGTCCGGCGCGGGAACGTTCGCGACCGAACCGGAGGGGATCTATGCGGGAGAATTCCGCGCCAAGCTTTCCGGGGCCGCTTTCAAGGGGGCGAACAATGCGTGGTCGCTGAGCGGGGTGGAGGCGAACGTCGTTCTGCCGAACCTTCCGGACCTCTCGACGGCGCCGCGGCAGCGGATCGCGTTTTCCTCCGGTGCCGCGGGCGAATTGCCGCTGGGTGCCGGCTTTGCGGAGTTCGAGCTTCTGCGCGGGCAGATCCTCCGTGTCCATGCTTTCGAACTCGAAGCGCTCGGAGGAACCATCCGCTGCAAAGGATTCGACGTGGATCTGGCGAAGCCGGACGTCACCGCGACCGTGCAGGTCGAGGGCCTCGAACTCGCCGCGTTGCGGCCGTATATTCCACAAGCGGTGGCCGACGCGCAGGGCCGGCTGGATGGGCACGTCGCGTTGCGCTGGAGTTCGGCTTCGGGATTTTCGCTGGGCGACGGCGATCTCAGCTTGCGCAAGGACGCACCGGCTTCGATTCGGCTCGCCTCGAGTCCGGGGTTTCTGAGCTCTCGCGTTCCTTCTCGTCTGAAGCTCTTGGCCGGGGTCGTCGACGAACCCAACCCGGCGAAGAGGGCGCTCGAGGAGATCGAACTCGGTCAAGAAGCTCTGGTCGTCGATTCGGTTCAGGCGGAACTGAGGCCGGACCGCGCCGGAGCGGGTGCGACGGCGGTCGTGAAGATCGTGGCGCATCCGACGGACGCCACGTCGGTGAAGGTGGTGCGGCTCAACGTCAACGTCTCCGGCCCGTTGGCGGACGTGCTGCGATTCGGAATGAGCGGCCGCACTTCGCTAAGTCGATGAAACCTTCGTTGCCCCCGCCCGTCCAATGACCACACTTCCCACCATGAGCCGCGTTTTTCTCGCTGCCTTGCTTCTTCTTCTTCCCGCCGCAGGATGTCTGCGCGTGAAGCTCGATCCGATCGAGGTTAATGCCAATGTGAACGTCAACGTGCGCGTCGACAAGGCGCTCACCGACTTCTTCGGCGACCTGGACAAACAGTCCGCCACCATCGACGCCGCTCCGGCTCCCGCCAAATGAACACCGCCATGAAAAAACTCCTTTTTGTTTTTGCCCTGTTCTTCGGCTTGATCGCTCCCGCGTTGGTTGTATCGGCGGAGGATCTGGGAGCCGTCCGCCAGCGCATGTCGGCCCGCATTTCCCAGATCGACGAGATGAAGGAGCGCGGCGTCGTGGGTGAAAACAACCGCGGATTCCTCGAGCAGCGACCGGGTAACGGCGCCGCTGATACAGCTGTGATCGAGGCGGAGAATCGCGATCGCCAGACAGTCTATTCGGCGCTGGCCCAGAAGACCGGCAGCTCGGAGGAGCAGGTTGCCCAGGCTCGTGCGCGGCACATCGCGCAGAACAGCAAGCCCGGCGTCTGGGTGCAGTCGGCCGACGGCAGCTGGAAGAAGAAATAGCTCGAGGGCAGGGCGCTGCCGTCGCTTGCCGGTCGGCACCGCCTCTGTTTTTGGGGCCGGCGGGAGAGACCCTCTCCGCCCGCCGCCGGGGATGCCTTCAGCCTTTTTTCCCGACGTGGAGGGCGACGATCCCGAACGTCATGCCGCGCGCCTGGATGTCGGTGAAGCCGGCCTTCTCCAGTTCGGCTGCGAGCGCGGCGCGTCCGGGGAACTGCTCGATCGTCGCGTTCAGGTATTCGTAGGCGGCGCGGTCCCCCGTGATCTTTCCGGCGAGCCATGGCAGGATGTGCCGGAGATAGAAAAAGTAGATCGGCCGGAACCACGGCTGCGGCTGAGAGAATTCCAGGACGAAGACCCGGCCGCCGGGGCGCAACACGCGGGACATCTCTCGGAGCGACTGGATGCGGTCGGCCATGTTGCGAAGACCGAAAGAGATGGTGACGGCGTCGAAGGTGTCGTCCTCGATCGGCAGCGCCATCCCGTCACCCTGCCGGAACGCGATGTTTCTGAAGCCGCCCATTTCCTTTTTTTTCAGCTCTGCTTCGTCGAGCATCGGCTGGCAAAAATCCATTCCGAGGATCTCGGTGTCCTCGGAAAGCGAACGGCCGAGCGCGAAAGCGACATCGCCGCTGCCGGTGGCCAAATCGAGGACAGCGTGGGGCGTGGTTGCTTTTACTGCACCGACGAGCCGCTTTCTCCACCAGACGTCTATGCCGCCGCTCAAAAGCCGATTTGCGACGTCGTAGCGACGCGCAATGCGGGCGAAGAGGCTGTTGACGGCTGCTGGATCGGGCATGGCTGGCGTGAAAAAACGAGGTCTATGGCAGGCGGCCCCAAGTCCGACGAGGGAAAAAGGCGCGGAGCCCTGAGCGACCGGAGCGGTGCCGGAAGGAACCGGCCACCTCTTTCAGTGGGCGGGTACCGCTGTTGCCAGCGACGTCGGCGCTATGCGCTCGAGGAGCCTTGCGCCGCGTTTTCGCCGGGTTTTCTGCCTGCCGTGCCCGCCTCGCGAAAGCGCTCGACGACCAAGCGGGAGATCGTCTGATCCGGGTTCTCGACCGTGGCGCGGTCGACGGCGAAACGTTTGGGATCTCCGTCGTGGGAAAGCAGCTTCAAGCCGTGATGGAAGTTGCGGAAACGGTCTTCGCAGATGGCGCGGATCGTCTTGTCGGTCGCGAGGCTGATTTCGATCAGCGCTGTGACCGCGCTTTCGTCGAAAGCGAGTTCGAACCCGTAATCGCGCCGGAAGCGCTCGGCAAACGAGGCGACGTCGGCGCGCAGCGTGTCGCGCTGTTTCTCGGCGTTTTCCCGGAGCAGAGCCTGCAGCACCTTGTTGGGCTCGGCCACGGTCTCGCGATCGATCTTGAACTCCTTGATCCCGGTCGACGGCAGCTCGAACTTGAAGTCGCGGAAGACGCGCTCGAGCACCGTCATCAAGCCGCGGGCGCCGGTGTTCTCGCGATGCGCCTGGCGGGCGACTTCCGAAACCGCCTCCGGCGTAATTTCAAAGTCGATACCGTAGCCCGCGAAATCGGCTCGGTATTGGGTCAGGATGCTGCCTTCCGACGTCAGGAGGATCTTCTCCAAGTCCGAGGCCGTGAGGGCCTGGCAGGCCACGCGCACCGGCAGGCGCCCGACAAACTCGGGCTCCATTCCGTAGTCGATGATGTCCTTCGACTGCGCCAGACGGAGGAAATCGCTGTCGTTTTCCAGACGTTCTCCCGGGCCGGCGACGGATGAACTGAACCCGATGTGCCCGCTCTGCACGCGCCGTTTTACCTGCTCGGCCAGCTTGTCGAAGGCACCGCTGACAATGAACAGAATGTGCCGGGTGTTGATGGTGCGCCGGCGCGGCCGACCCCGCTGCAGGTCCAGCATCGCCTGCATCTGGGCGGCGATATCGGTCTGGCTCTGGATGTTCACGTCAGTCTCCTCCATCAGCTTCAGCAAGTTGACCTGAACGCCGCGTCCGGAGACATCGCGACCGCCCATCGCGTTTGCGGCGGATGCGATCTTGTCGATTTCGTCGACGTAAATGATGCCGTATTGGGCCAGATCCACGTCGCCATCGGCTGCCTTGACCAGATCGCGGACGAGATCCTCGACGTCGCCGCCCACGTATCCAGTTTCAGAGAACTTGGTCGCGTCGGCCTTGACCATCGGCACGCCGATCAGGCGGGCGATGCAGCGCATCAGATAGGTTTTGCCGACGCCGGTCGGGCCGAGCAGCAGAATGTTTTGTTTGGCGTAATCGCGTTCCCGAAGCTCCGGATGCTCCAGGCATTCCCGGACATGGTTGTAGTGATCACAAATGGCTACCGATAGGACCTTTTTCGCCTCGGCCTGCTGGATAACAAACCGGTCCAGGTGATCGCGGATTTCCCTAGGTTTCAGGCTGAATTCACGGATCCTTTTCAGCACCTCCGCGTGCTCAGCATCTGGCGCTTCTACGTCACCACGAACTCCTTCCGCGCGGCCCGCAGATCCCGGGAAGAAGGCCCGAAAGGGGGAACCTTTGAGGATATCCTGAATCTCTTTAGGCAGTTGCCCCGTCGGACTTTGCGCATCTTTTTCACTCATTTTTTATCGGAAATCGGGTCTTGCGGGTTGACGTAATACTTGAATTGCAAATTACTTAGGCAATCCAAACTGGATACAGAAAAGGATACCAATATGTCCACGAATCTAACGAAACGCGAAATCGTCCTGGAGATTTACGAGAAGACCGGGTTCCCGCAGAAGGAAGTGGTGGCAACGGTGCAGATGACGCTCGATATTATCATGAAGGCACTTGCCGAGGGACGGAACGTGGAGCTTCGCAATTTTGGCGTGCTTGAGGTGCAGAAGCGCAAGTCGCGCATCGGCCGCAATCCGAACAAACCGGAAGCCGAAGTCGTGATTCCCGAGCGCGCGGTCGTGAAGTTCAAGTCTGGCAAGATCCTGAAGCAACTGCTGAAGAAACTGGATATCCAAAAACTCTAACTCCCGGGATCCTTTTCCATTTTTCGAGCCGGACCGGACGTCCGGCTTTTTTTGTGCCCGCAGGTGGGAGTCGGCTAGCCCGCAGCGAGCGGGGATTTCGATCGAGAGCGGACGCGTGAGGCTACCGATGGGGGGGGCGTCTCGGCGTCAGGCGCAGTTTCGGTATGCAGAGTGGACGTGGAGGGGCGCGGGTGGGGGCTGACGCGATTTTCGTGTCGCGCTCCGTAGGCACGAACCGCAACGTTTTCGGCTCCATGGCTACGTTTCAGACTCTACCCGGTTTCCGTGAGTTCTATCCCGACGTCCTCGCGCGTCGGAATCACATCTTCCGGTTGTGGAGGCAGACGGCGCATACGTTCGGCTTTGCCGAATACGACGCTCCGGTACTTGAGCCGCTCGAGCTCTACAAGACGAAGTCGGGAGACGAGATCGAAGCTCAGCTCTTCAGTTTTACGGACAAAGGCGGCCGCGAGGTGGCGTTGCGTCCGGAAATGACACCGACGGTGTGCCGTCTGGTGGGAGACAAGGCGGCCACGCTGAAGCGCCCGATCAAGTGGTTCAGCATCGCTGAGTTTTATCGGTACGAGCGCATGCAGAAGGGGCGCGGTCGCTGCTTTTTCCAGTTCAACGCCGATATCTTCGGAGAACCGGGCGTGGAGGCGGAAACCGAGCTGATTGCTCTGCTCGCGCAGTGCCTCTGTTCGTTCGGGCTGACGGAGCACGATTTCTATATCCGCCTGAGCGATCGCAATCTTTGGTTCTATTACCTCGAGGCGCTGGGCTTGGACGAAGCCCGCGTTCGCGGCGTCCTGACAGCGGTGGACCGTTACGAGAAACTCGGGGACGATGCCTTCAAGGCGTATGCGGAGCAGTTCGGAGCGTTGTCCGACGAGTTGAAGGGCAAGATCCTCGCCTTTCTCCAGGTGAAGTCGCTGGCCGCGCTGGAAGCCACGGTAGCGGCGGTGGGCGGTGACAAGTTGGCGGCGCGACTGAGCGACTGGCGAAAACTTCTCGGGAATCTCGACGCGATGGGCCTGAGCCGATTCGTGGAGGTCGACCTCGGTGTGGTCCGCGGTCTGGCCTACTACACGGGCTTCGTTTTTGAAGCCTTCGACCGCAAGGGCGAACTCCGGGCCCTCGCGGGCGGCGGACGCTACGACAATCTGGTCGGGAAACTTGGATACGCGGAATTGCCCGCCGTGGGCTTTGCGATCGGCGACATGACGTTTGCCCTGTTGCTTGAGCAGCGCGGGCTCATGCCGACGCTGGTGCAGGCTCCGGACGTGTATGCCGTGATCGGCGGGGAAAAGGAACGCCTGGCGGCCTTTGCCGACATCCACGCACTCCGCGCCTCCGGTTTCCGGGTCGACTATCCGATGAAGGAGATCGCCTTCGGCAAGCAGTTCAAAGCCGCAGCCGAATCCGGCGCAAAACTCGCCTTGATCTACGGTGGAGACGAACTGGCCAAGGGCGTGGTGAAAATCCGCAACCTGGCGGATCGCTCCGAACTCGAGGTGCCGAAGGCGCAATTGCACGCCACGGTCCGCGATTTCCTGAGCCACGACTGAGCGGACTTCGCGCCCGCTGACTTGGCGGGCCTGGCCTGGCGTTGTCGGGCGGACGGTCGCTTCCGCTCCCTTCGCCGTTACGAGAGATTTTCCGGACCGAAGGCGGCGGGCAGGAGGGCGTCGAGCGTCGTCTCGATGAGGTCGGTCGATTTGCAGGTCGAGATCACCGTCGCCGTCGGACCAAACTCGTTGATGACCTGCCGACACGCGCCGCACGGAGGCGTAGCGGTGCTCGTCGGCGTGTAGACCGCGATGCACTGGATCTTTTTCTCCCCCGCCGCGATCGCGGAGAAGATCGCGGTGCGCTCGGCGCAATTGCAGAGACCGTAGGAGGCGTTCTCGACATTGCAGCCGGTGTAGACCTTTCCGGAACCGGCGAGCACCGCCGCTCCGACCTGGAAATGTGAATACGGAGCGTACGCTCGTTTCGATGTCTGGCGTGCAAGCTGGATCAGCCGCTTGCGAAGGGGAGCTGTGAGTGTGGGCATGGGATCGTCCCGCTGCGGGGCGGGTGGTGGATGATGTGAAGCGTATATTGGCGGGTGCCGGGGGCAGGCGAGCGCGGGATCGCCGCAGCGCTGGCTGCTCCGATCAGTGGCCTGCGGCGTTTTGCCGGCGAGCTGCGAACGACAAACGGCCCAAACCTATCCCGCCATCTCCTTCCGAACCGCGGCGAACTGCTCGATGGCGAACGCGAGGTCCTCCTTCGAATGGGCCGCGCTCACCTGGGTGCGGATCCGCGCCTGGCCCTTGGCCACGACCGGATAAAAGAAGCCGACGGCATACACGCCACGTTCGAGCAGGCGCGCCGACATTTGCTGCGCGAGGTGCGCCTCGCCGAGCATGATCGGAACGATCGGGTGTGTGCCGGGCTTGATCGTAAGCCCGGCTTTCGTGAGGCCGTCGCGGTAGAATTTCGTGTTTTCCGCGAGGCGATCGCGCAGTGCGGTGGAGGAGCGCAGGATATCCAGGACCTTGAGCGATGCGCCGACGATGGCCGGGGCCAGCGTATTCGAGAACAGGTACGGACGGGAACGTTGGCGGAGGAGTTCGATGAACTCTTTTTTGCCGCTGGTGTAGCCGCCGGAAGCTCCTCCCAGGGCCTTCCCCAGGGTGCCTGTGATCAGGTCCAGCTTTCCCATCACGCCGTGGTACTCGTGCGTGCCGCGACCGGTGCGGCCCAGGAATCCGGCGGCGTGACAGTCGTCCATCATTACGGCCGCCCCGAATCGCTCCGCGAGGGCGATGATGCGCGGAAGGTTCGCGATGGTGCCGTCCATCGAAAATACGCCGTCGGTGGCGACCATCGAGAACCGCGCGCCGGCGGACCGTGCTGCGAGCAGCTGAGCCTCGAGATCGTCCATGTCGTTGTGACGGTAGCGAAATCGTTGTGCTTTGCTCAGCCGGATGCCGTCGATGATGGACGCGTGGTTCAGTTCGTCGCTGATGATCGCGTCTTCGGCACCCAGCACGGTTTCGAACAAGCCGCCGTTCGCGTCGAAGGCGGACGGGTAGAGAATCGTATCCTCGGTGCCGAAGAAATCGCTCAGCGCTGCCTCGAGCTGCTTGTGGATGGATTGTGTGCCGCAGATGAAACGGACGGACGCCATCCCGAACCCCCACTGGTCGAGTGCCGCGCGAGCCGCGGCGACGACCTCGGGATGGTCCGCCAGCCCCAGGTAATTGTTGGCGCAGAGGTTCAGGACCTCACGGCCGTCAGCCAGGCGAACGCGGGCGTTTTGAGGCGAACCGATGATGCGTTCGCGCTTGGTCAGGCCGGACGATTCGATCTCGGCCAGCACCGTGCGAATGTGCGAGAGGAAGTCGGGGTTCATGTCATTCCCAATTCAATACGATCTTGCCGCTCTTCCCCGAACGCATCAGGTCGAAGCCGGTTTGGAACTCGGTGAACGGGAAGCGGTGCGTGATGACCGGAGAGATATCGAGGCCGCTCTGGATCATGGCCGTCATCTTGTACCAGGTCTCGTACATCTCCCGCCCGTAAATGCCCTTGATCGTGAGCATATTGAAGACCACGGCGTTCCAGTCGATCGCCGCGGCCTCGGGGATGATGCCGAGAAGGGCAATGCGTCCGCCGTGAAACATGTTCCCGATCATGTCGTTCAACGCCTTCGGGTTTCCCGACATTTCCAGGCCGACGTCGAAACCTTCCTTCATGCCGAGTTCGCGCTGCACTTCGCGCAACGACTCGGTGCGGACATCGACCGTGCGGGTGGCTCCCATCTTGCGGGCGAGGGCCAGCCGGTCGGGATTCACGTCCGTGACGACGACGTTCCGGGCTCCGGCCTTCTTGACGATCGCGACCGCCATGCAGCCGATCGGCCCCGCGCCGGTGATGAGCACGTCTTCGCCCACCAGATCGAACTGAAGGGCCGTATGCGTGGCGTTGCCCAGGGGGTCGAAGCAGGAGAGAACGTCCAGCGGGATCGCGGGATCGACGTGCACCGCGTTGGAGGCGGGGATGCAGAGGTACTCGGCGAAAGCGCCGTCGCGGTTGACCCCGACGCCCTTTGTATCCTTGCAGAGGTGACGCCGGCCGGCGAGGCAGTTGCGGCAATGCCCGCAGACGATGTGGCCTTCGCCATCGACGAGGTCGCCGATGGCGAACCCTTGGACGTTCTCACCGACGGCCGCGATCTCGCCGACAAACTCGTGGCCGATGACCATCGGCGGTTTGATCGTTTTCTGGGCCCAGGCGTCCCAGTTGTAGATATGGACGTCGGTTCCGCAGATGGAGGTTTTCTTGATCTTGATCAGGACATCATTGATGCCGGGCGTCGGCACGGGGACTTCGACAAGCTCAAGTCCCGCTGCAGGCCGCGTCTTCGCGATCGCGCGCATTTTTGAGGGGAGCATTTTTTTGTCCGCAGAAATGGCCCACTTTTCGGAAAATGGAAAGCGTGCCGAAGGGGCAGCCGCCCCGCCGCGGGGCGGAGGAGTTGGAATTTGGGAATTGGAAGTTCGGACCAGGCGCGACGCTTGCGGCCAACTTCCAACCACCAATTTCCAACTTCCCCCGCCGCGTCCGCGGCGCGGCTAAGGCTCCACCCGGCCGATGAAACGTTGGAAAAACTCGTCGAGCCTCACCAGGCGGTCGATCCGCTGTTTGGGATCTCCGGTTCGACTGAGTTCGTGGGAGGCGCCGGGGTAGCGGACGTATTCGACGGGCGATCCGAGGACCTTGAGTGACTTGTAGAGCATCTCGCTCTGAATCACGCCGGCGCGCATATCCACGTCGCCTTGCTTGATCAGGAGCGGGGTGGTGATGCGGGTTACCAGGGAAAGCGGGGACTGCGCGTCGAGCAGAGCGCGAATTTCCGGCTGCCACGGGTAACCGCCGAAATGATACGGCACGAGCCGCCAGGCGTTTCCTTCGCCGAAGAACATCGAAAGATCGTAGACCCCGCGCTGCGCCGCGGCGGCCTTGAACCGGTGGTCCTGGGTGATGATCCAGGCGGTGAGATAGCCGCCGTAGCTTCCCCCCGTGATCACCTGGCGGTCCCGGTCGATCCAGGGAAGGGTGAGGGCCGCGTCGGTCGACGCGAGCACGTCGGCGCCCGGGCCCGGTCCCCAGTTGCGAAAATTCTCCCGCTGGAATCCGTAGCCGTAGCCGGTCGAACCGCGGGGATTGCAGTACATCACGGCGTACCCACGCGATGCGAAGTACTGGAATTCGTGCCACATCGTGGCGTCGCCGGGACCCCACATCGCCTGCGGACCGCCGTGGATTTGAACGAGAAGGGGGCAACGCCGGTTGCCTTCGAGGCCGGGCGGGCGGAGGACCCAAGAGTCGATTTGGAGGCCATCGGCCGTGGTGATCTCACGCCGCTCGGGCAGGCTGATCGCCTTGCCCTTGAGCCAGTCGGCATTGTGCGCGGTGAGGACGATCGGCTCCTCGCCGCGGAGGTTGAAAAGATTCAGCTCAAACGGATTGCTGGGGCGGGTGACGACGGCGGCGATTCCGCGGCTGGAGACGTCGAACTCGTGGATCCCGTTCACGAAACTGGTGAGCCGTTCAATTTTCCCCCCGAGCAGGGGGACGGTGAAAAGCGGATACGCGCCATTGCTCGGGGCGGTGAAATAGATCGATTGGCTGTCGGCCGCCCATTTGAAACTCCGCACGGTCCGGTCGAGCCGGGTGGTGAGGAAACGGCGGGGTCCGCCGCGCGTCGGCAGAACGCACAGCACGGCCTGCCCGTATCCCGAGAGCGAAAGATCGTTGGCCAGGAACGCGATCATGCCCCCGTCGGGCGACACCGCCGGAGAGGTGTAGGCGAACTGATCGTCGTGCAGCAGCCGTTTCATCGGGCCGCCGGTGGTGTTCACCACCCACAGATCGCGTTCCAGGATTCGGTCCGGGTGTTCGCTGACTTGGGCATCGCCGCTGAAGATGATCTGGAGCCCGGTCGGGGAAAAATACCAGCTGGCGTCCTGATAGCTCGCGAAACCGGGCGTGAGTGGAATCGGAGAAGCGCCTTCTTCCGCTTCGATGACATAGAGGTGGCTGAAGGTTTCCGTTGGCTCGAGATCCTGCTCGCCGAGGAAATCGAGCCGGGTGGTGACCCTTGGATTTCCTTCGACCTCATTCTTGGCGAGCCATTCGCGCTGTTCTTGAAGAGTGCCATCGGGGCGTGCGACCACCGGCGGCTGAACGGCGCCGCCTTTTGGGTTGTGCGACTTGGCGGCCCAGTTGGCCGTATCCGCAAAATCGCGACCCGGCCGCTCGCCGCGCCAGGGCATCGGGCTGTCCGGCTGAACGAGCTCCAGCTCGCGCCGCGCATCCCAGAGCGCGAGTTGGGCGGAGAACAGAATGCGGCCGCCGTCGGGCGACCAAACCGGGTGATCCGCGCCGGTCGAAAAGCGCGTGAGCTGGAAAGCCTCTCCGCCTCCCGGCATGCCCAGCGGAAGAATCCAGATCTGCGGTTTTTCCTTCTCTACCCGGACAAACGCCAGCCTGTCGCCCGCCGGATGCCAAACCGGTGAGAACGAGTCGGAGTCGCCGCGCGTGAGCTGCCGCGGCGGCGCGCTGCTGTCGGCGAGCGCAAGCCAGAGCTGGGTGCGGTAGACGTAGTCGCCCGGTTTTCCGGGACGCTCTTCGATCGTGCGGACAGTGTAGACGATCTTCTTTCCGTCCGGGGAGTAGGTGGGGGAATCCAGCTCCTTTACCTTGAGCAGATCCGTCGCGGTGATCAGAGAGTCCGGTTTCGGGGCTGCTGCGACGGAGCGCGCAAGGAAGGGAAGGCACGCAAACGGCGCGGCGAAAAGGGCGACGCGAAAAAGCCGCAGAAGGCGAGGAGTGTGGCGTTTCCGCGGCACGTTCAGCGGAGTGCGGCAGCGAGCAGGCAGCCGAACCTCGGGTACAGGCGGCTTTGAGACCTGATCAGGGCGCCGGAACTGTGAGTCCTCACGACGGGAGGGAAAGGGCAATCACCATGGTGGGCAATTGTGAAAACGGCACGCAATGTCAGTGACTTGAGCGGGGCGCGAACGTGGCGCTACCTGAGGCAATGACGGCGCGCGTTGTAGTCGAAGCGCAACGCCTCGGCCCCGACGTTGGCTTCTGCATGCTCGGGCGACCGACGAGACCTGCGACGGAGCGCGTCATCGTGGCCTTTTGCTTTTCCGGATTAAGCGGCCGCTTCCGGTCGAGAGGATCGTTCGATCCGGTTACTTCGCTGAGGCGGGGGCCCCAGGACCTCGTTGTAGGTTTCCCTTGGCTACGGCGTCCTCGATCATTTTCGCTGCGTACTCCCAGAGGGCGACCGAACCTTCGGCGATGTGTTTGTTGCGGGCGACCACGCGGTCATGGGTGACGCCGTGTTTTTGCCAGGCCGCGCCTTCCGTGAGGCAGTTGAGCAGCATGGGTTGGAAGCGGTCGAGTGCGGCGGCGAACTTCGCCTCGGGCGTGGTCCGCTCTTCGAATTCGTCCCAGAGGCCGCGAATCTCCTTCGTCTGATCGGGCGGCAATAAGCCGAAAATCCGGTCGGCCGCCTTGGCTTCCCGTTCGTGTTGGTCGGCCATCCGGGCTGTGTCGTAGGCGAACGTGTCCCCCGCATCGATTTCCACGAGATCGTGGATGATGAGCATTTTGATCACGCGGAGCAGATTCACGTTTGGCACGTTGGCGTGTTCGGCCAGGACGATCGCCGCGAGCGTCAGATGCCAGGAGTGCTCGGCATCGTTCTCGCGGCGGCGATCCGTCGTGACCAGCGTCTGCCGGAAGATGTTTTTGAGCCGGTCGACCTCGGCGATGAATTGAATCTGCTGCGCCAAACGTTCGGAGATCATAGTTGCAGCGCCGAAGCGCTTCGAAAGGGAAGGAGGGGAGGGACGCGATGGAAAGGGAAAAGGCGGCGTGCGCGTATCGCCGGTGGCAGTCCGGAGCTGATTCCAAATGGGGACTCGCCAAGGCGGCACAGCTGGCATGCGAAATAGATCCCGGCTGAACACTGATCATCCTGGGGACGGCCCAAGCTTTTCCTTGCTCCCTCGCGGGGACCACTTTTCGCTGGCCTCTCCCATCCGTATGAAAGTCCTCGTTGCCGATAAGATCTCGCCCAAAGGTGTCGAATTCCTGCGCAAACAAGCAGGTTTTGAAGTTGTCGAGGCCTACGGCTCCTCTCCGGCCAAGATTCTGGAGCTGGTGAAGGATGTCGAGGCCATCGCCGTTAGGTCGGAAACCAAGATCACGCGCGAGGTGTTTGCCGCGGCCCCCAAGCTGAAGGTGGTCGGCCGTGCCGGCGTGGGCGTCGACAACGTCGACGTCGAAGCCGCCACCGAGCGCGGTGTCGTCGTGATGAATACACCGTCGGGCAATACGATCGCCACGGCGGAGCTGACTTTCACCCACATCCTCTGCGGCGCCCGTCCTGTCCCGCAGGCGGCGGCTTCGATGAAAGCCGGCCAGTGGGACCGCAAGTCCTTTAGCGGCGTCGAACTCTTCAGGAAGACGCTCGGCATCATCGGCCTCGGCCGCATCGGCGGCGAAGTCGCCAAGCGCGCGCAGGCGTTCGGCATGCGGGTTCTGGCGTACGATCCGTACCTGGCCCCGAGCCGCGCGAAGGCGATCCAGGTCGAGAGCGTCTCGCTCGACGATCTTTTCGCCCAGTCCGACTACATCACCGTCCACATGCCGCTGACGGAAGACACGCAGTACATGGTAGACGAGGCTGCCTTCGACAAAATGAAGAAGGGCGTGCGGATCTACAACTGCGCCCGTGGTGGCATCATCAAGGAGACGGCGCTGATTGCCGCGCTCAAGGCGGGCAAAGTCGCCGCTGCCGGACTCGACGTGTTTGAAGACGAGCCGCTGGCCAAGGAGAGCGAGCTTCGCCAACTGCCCAATGTCGTGCTTACGCCTCACCTCGGCGCCTCGACCGCGGAAGCTCAGGAATCGGTCGGCGTGGAGATCGCCGAGCAGATCGCCGACGTGCTCAAGGGCGGCATCATCAAGAATGCGGTCAACATGCCGTCGATCGACGCCGCCGCGCTGAAGGTTCTCGGACCCTATCTCGATCTCGGCGCGAAACTCGGCACGCTCGTCCAGCAGATCGCGCCTCAGCAGATCGCGTCCTTGAAGGTCACGTACTGGGGCCGCGCGGCCGACGTGGACGTCAACTCGGTCACTCGTGCGATCGAGCGCGGGTTCCTCCGCCGCATCAGCGGCGAGGAGATCAATTTCGTCAACGCTCCGGTGATGCTCCAGCGGCTGGGAATTCACGCCGAGGTCGTGAAGTCCAACGCCGAAAGCGACTACGCCGAGTTGATCGTCGTCGAAGCCGCTTCGGCCGACGGGAAAACGTTCTCGGCCAACGGCACGCTCATCGGCCGCAACGCCCAGCCCCGGATCGTCGGCATCAACGGCCGCGAGGTCGAAGTCGAAGCGAGCGGCAAGCTGCTGGTCCTCGAGAACGTCGATCAACCCGGAATGGTCGGCACGATCGGAACGCTGCTCGGCAAGGACGGCGTGAATATCGCCGACATGTCTCTCAGCCGCCTCACTCCGGGCGGTACCGCCTACATGGTGGTGCGCGTCGATACCGAGCCGAGCGAGGCCGCTCGAAAAGAGATCAAAAGCAATCCCGCCATCAAAATGGCGAAATTCGTCCAGTTGTGAGCCTGCGGCTGCAATCCTCTCCGCGTTTGCAGCCGATCTCCGGCGGGACCTGACACATCCAGTTCCCGCCCATGCTCCTCCCGCTTCTCATCGCCGCCGTCGCCGGCTATTTGTTCGGCGCCTTGCCGTTTGGATACCTCGTGGCCCGCTCGAAGGGCATCAACATCTTCGAGCACGGGAGCAAAAATCCCGGTGCGACCAACGTCCGGAGAGTGCTCGGCGAGAAGTTCGGACCCTCCGGCAAGATGCTGGGCAACTTGGTCTTTGTCCTCGACGCGCTGAAGGGCGCGGCGGCGGGCGGATGGATGCTGCTGGTGCCGCTGTTGGGCACGGCCGGTACTTCTTGGGATTCCGAGACGGTTCTTTGGATGCAGGTGGTGGGTGTCGTCGGTGCTCTGCTCGGACACTGCTTCTCCTGCTTCACCGGGTTCAAGGGCGGCAAGGGCGTGGCCACGGCCGCGGGCTGCATCCTCGTGCTGGTTCCGCTCGCGATCCTGATCGCGGCGACCGTGTGGGTGGCGACGTTCTACAGCTCCCGTTTTGTATCCCTGGCGTCCATACTGGCGGCGATTGCGCTGCCCATCTCCGCGTTTTTGCTGCACCAACCGCCAGTGTTGTCCTGGCTGTGCGTCGCGATCGCGCTGCTCGTGCTCCTTCGCCACCGCTCCAACATCGTGCGCCTCCTGAACGGCACCGAGAACCGTTTCGCCAAGAAGACGGCGGCCACGAAATAACCCGCTCGGGCGGAGACCTTTTCCCATCGGGATTCCCATGACCAAACCGTCGACCATCAGAATCGGCATCTGCGGCCTCGGCACCGTCGGGCAAGGGGTGTGGAAACACCTCGAGCGCTCGCGTGCCGACCTGCAATCGCGGCTCGGTGTGACCATCGAGCTGCACCGCGGCGCAGTCCGCGATCTGTCGAAACGTCGAACGGTGGACATTCCGGTCGAGAAGCTCACCACGGACGCGCTTGCGGTCGCGACCGACCCGTCACTCCACATCATCTGCGAGCTGATCGGTGGCACGGGTTTGGCGCGCGAGGTGACGCTCGCGGCGTTGAAAGCCGGCAAGGTCGTCGTTTCCGCGAACAAGGCGCTGCTGTGCGACCATGGGGCGGAGATTTTCGCAACGGCCCGAAAACACGGCGGCCATTTCTTGTTCGAAGCATCCGTGGCGGGCGGCATTCCGATCATCAAGGCCGTACGCGAGGGACTCGTCGCCAACCGCTTCAAGCTGATCTACGGGATCCTGAACGGCACCTGTAACTACATCCTCACGCGGATGGTGCAGGAGGGGGCGTCATACCCGACGATCCTGGCCGACGCAAAGCGCCTGGGCTACGCCGAGGCGGACGAGGCGCTCGACGTCGACGGCTGGGACACCGCTCACAAGGCCTCCATCCTGGCCTTTCTCGCCCACGGCGTCTGGGTGAAAACCGACCAGATGATCGTCGAGGGCATTTCGAAGATCACGCAGGCGGACCTGAAGCACGCCGCGACGCTCGGTTACGGGATCAAGCTCCTCGCGGTGATCACCCGCGACTTCGAAGCCAACCAGGTTTTTGTCCGTATTCACCCGACGCTGCTTCCGAAGGACCGGGTGCTGGCCAACGTGAACGGCGTGTTCAACGGGATCGCCGTGACCGGCGACGTCGTCGGCACGACCACCTACATCGGCCGAGGGGCAGGGCAGGATGCCACTGCCAGCGCGGTGATCAGCGACATCGCGGATGCGGTGGCGCTGCTGACGACCGGCAAGGCTCCGATGCTGCCGGAAGAAGCGGCGTCGATCCACGATCGAGGCCGCAATCCCTCGATCGCGCCCCTCGACAAGATCCGGAGCCGCTACTACCTGCGCATGACGGTGAAAGACGAGCCGGGCGTGCTCGCCCAGGTCGCCACCGTGATGGCGAATCACGCCATCAGCATCGCAAGCGTCATCCAGACGAGCAGCGAACGCTCGGATGCCGCGTCGCTCATCCTCACGACGCATGAAAGCGACGAGCGTGCGATGGGCCAGACTCTCGCCGACCTCCAGAAGCTCAGCAGCATCCTCGAAGCGCCGCTCCTCCTCCGGATCGGGGATTTTGAGGAGTAACGGAAGACGAAGGGCTGAAAGGCTGAAGGACTGAAAGGCTGAAGCCGGAGAGCGCAGCTGTTTGCCTGGCTGCGTCGGGCCGCGGCCGTCCGGGCCGCATTCTAGAGGATGGCGTGCGGCACGCCCGGGCTCGCTGCGAGATCATGGGCCCCCTGGAACGCTTTCTCACTTCCTTCAGCCCTTCAGTCCTTCAGCCTTTCAGCCCTTTTCCTCTAAAATCCGCTGGCCGTCGGTGCTATTTCCCGTTTCGACTTACCCTCTCCGTCCATGGCACGCATCGTCCAAAAATACGGCGGCACCTCTGTAGGTGACGTCGAACGCATCAAAAAGGTCGCCGAGCGCATCAAGGCCGTTCGCGACGAAGGCAATGAACTCGTGGTCGTGGTGTCGGCCCGCGCCGGCGTCACGAACGAACTGATCGCGAGAGCTCAGGCCGTGTGCAAACAGCCGAGCGACCGCGAACTGGACATGCTCCTCGCCGTCGGCGAGCAGGAGACGATCGCACTCACCGCCATGGCGCTCCACGGCGTCGGAGTCGACGCCATCAGCTACACGGGAGCCCAGGCCGGCATTTTCACGGACAAGATCCACACGAAGGCGAAGATCATGACCATCGACGCCCGCCCGATCGTGAAGGACCTCGAAGCGGGACGTGTCGTCATCGTTGCCGGTTTCCAAGGCATCAACGAAGACGGTCAGATCACGACGCTTGGCCGCGGAGGTTCCGACCTGACGGCGATCGCGCTGGCTGCCGCGGTGAAGGCCGATAAATGCGAGATCTATACCGACGTCGATGGCGTATACACCGCCGATCCGCGCGTGGTGAAGGACGCGAAGAAGCTCCAGGAGATTTCCTACGACGAGATGCTCGAACTCGCGTCGTCCGGCTCGAAGGTGATGCAGAGCCGCTCGGTCGAGTTCGCCAGCAAGTACAACGTCGTTTTTGAAGTGCGCAGCAGCTTTAACCACAATCCAGGAACCATCGTGAAACAAGAAGTCGCCTACATGGAGAAGGTCGTTGTCCGCGGCGTCGCGGTCGACAAGGACCAGGCCAAGATCGTCGTGAGCAACATCCTAGATAAGCCGGGCTCCGCGGCGAAGGTCTTCCGTGCGCTCGCCGATGCGAACATCATCGTCGACATGATCGTCCAGAACGTCGGTCGCAACGGCGTCGCCAATCTCACGTTCACGGTTCCGCAGACGGACTCGGTTCGTGCGCAGAAGGCCCTGGAGCCGGTCGTGCTCGAAATCGGCGGCGGCCACGTCGCGGTGCAGGATCAGATCGCGAAGCTTTCGGTTGTCGGCGTCGGCATGAAGACGCACTCCGGCGTCGCCGCGACGCTCTTCCAGGCTCTCGCCAACGTGGGGATCAACATCGACCTGATCTCGACGTCCGAGATCAAGATCACCGTCGCGATCGAGAAAGCCCGCGCCGACGAAGCCGCCCGCGCCGTCCACACCGCCTTCGAGCTGGACAAGCTGGGCTGACCAGATGTCAGAAGGCAGAGGTCAGAGGCCAGAGGAAGCCGTCGAGGAATCTCGTCCCATCAGGCGCTTCTCCGGCCTCTTTGTTTGGCAGCGCATCTTCTACGTCGCTACCGAGGTTTTCGTAATCTCGAAGTCGTGGTCCCCTGATGAACGTTATTCCCTGACCGATCAGATACGCCGTTCAGCTCGGTCGTTAGGCGCCCATATCGCTGAGGTTTGGGGCAAGCGACCAGCTCTTGGAACAAGTTCGGCAAATGGGCAGGATGCACGGCGGCGTAATGGCCGATCCAACACCGTTTCTGCGTCGCTTGTAAGGGGACTGAATGCTGTTTTCTGACATCCGACCTCTGACCTCCGACATCTGATCTCTGTCTCCCATGCGCTTCATCTCCACTCGCGGACAGACATCGCCGCTCGGGTTTTCCGATGCGGTGGCCACCGGCTTGGCTCCCGACGGAGGGCTTTTCCTGCCCGAGACTCTGCCGACGTTCACGGCGGCGGAGCTGACGCGTTTCGAGGGTCTCAAGTACGCGGAGCTTTGTTTCGATTTCCTTCAGCGGTTCGCGACCGATATTCCGGCCGGTGAACTGCGCGAGATCGTGCGGAAGTCATACACGACGTTTTCGCACCCCCAGATCGCGCCGCTCGAGCAGCTCGGCGATAAGCTCTTTGTCTTGGAGTTGTTTCACGGCCCGACGCTCGCGTTCAAGGACTTCGCCCTCCAACTGCTGGGCAATCTCTACGAGCGCCAATGCCGGGTTCGCGGCGAAACGATCAACGTGCTCGGGGCGACCTCCGGCGACACCGGCGCGGCCGCGATTCACGGACTGCTCGGCAAACCGGGCACCGCCATCTTCATCCTCTATCCGGACGGCCGCGTTTCACCTCTCCAGGAACGCCAGATGGCCTGCACGGGCGCCTCGAACGTTTTCGCCCTCGCGGTGGACGGTACCTTCGACGACGCGCAGGCGGCGCTGAAGGACGTGTTCGGCGACCAAGCCTTCCGCACCCGGCACCGGCTGTCGGCGGTGAACTCGATCAACCTGGCCCGTGTGTTGGCTCAGTGCGTGTATTACCTCTACGCCTGGCTTCGCCTTCCTCCGAAAATCCGGACCGAAGTCGAGTTTGTCGTTCCGACGGGCAACTTCGGAAACGTATTGGCGGGTTGGATGCTTCAGAAGATGGGCGTGCCGATCCGGGGCTTCCGCGTCGCGACCAACCAGAACGACATTCTCTACCGGCTCTTCACCACCGGCGAGTATCGGGTGGCGGATGTGCATCCGAGCCTGGCTCCCTCGATGGACATCCAGGTGGCGTCGAATTTCGAGCGTTTCCTTTATTACAGCGTGGGCTGCAATCCTGAGCGCGTCCGCTCGATCATGCACACGTTCAAGTCGACCGGCGCCTATGTCTTCGACGCCTTCGACCGCGACAGCTTCACCGCTTCGTGCACCACCGACGCGGAGATCTCCGGGATCATCAAGCACGTGTACCAAAAGTACGGCTACACGGTCGATCCCCACACCGCGTGCGGTTTCAAGGACCTTGATCCCGCCAAGCCGACCGTCGTCCTCTCGACCGCCAGTCCGGCGAAGTTTCCCGAGACGATCGTCGCCGCCACCGGGCGGGAACCGACCGATCCGGCCCTCGAAGCGCTCAAGTCCAGATCCATCGTCAAACACCGGATCCAGGCGACTCCCGCCGCGATCAAGGCGTTCATCGACGAGCGGGCGGTTTGAGGCGCGGCGCGATGCGCCGCGACGCAGTGTCGTCGATCCCCGACCGAACTTCGAAATCCCAACTTCCAACTTCCCGCGGCGTCCGCCGTCGCGCAGCGCCTCAGCGCGACGTGAACAGCTCGGCGATCACGTCTTCCAGGGGCACGTCCTCGATCGTGATGTCGGCGACGGGACCGGCGGCGAGGACTTCCTGCGAGACGGAGACGACCTGGTCGCTGGCGATGCGCAGTGTGTACTGTCCTTCGCTGTTGCGTTCGACTTCGCTGTAACGCGACTTCCAACCTTCGGGAAACGATCCGTTTTGCGGGAGAAAGCGAATGATCTTCTTGCGGCTGCCCGAGGTGGTTTCGAGCCGGGCGAGTTGGCCGTCGTAGATCTTGGTGCCCTTGTGAATCACGATCACGCGCTCACAAAGCTCCTTGATGTCGGCCATGTAGTGGCTGGTGAGCAGAATCGTGACGCGGTGCTTCCGGTTGTACTCGCGGAGAAACTGCCGGACCGCCTTCTGCGAAACCACATCGAGCCCGATCGTCGGCTCGTCGAGAAACAGCACACGCGGACGGTGGAGCAGGGCTGCTATCAGCTCCATCTTCATCCGTTCGCCGAGGGAGAGCTCACGCACCATCACGTTGAGCTTTTCGCTCACGCCGAGCAGCGTCACGAGTTCGTCGAGGGTGCTTTTGTATTGGTCTGCGGAGAGCCCGTAAATGTGCCTGAGCAGGGAAAACGACTCGATCGCCGGGAGATCCCACCAGAGCTGGTTTTTCTGTCCGAGCACCAACGCGAAGAGGCGCCGATAGGCGTTTTCGCGTTTCGAGGGGTCGTAGCCGGCGACGCGGGCCGATCCGGAAGTCGGGTAGATCAGTCCGGATAACATCTTCAACGTGGTTGTCTTGCCCGCACCGTTGGGGCCGAGGAAGCCGACGAACTCACCTTCGGCGATGTCGAACGAGATATCCTTCGCCGCCGCGGTCTCCTCGAAGTCACGCTTGATCAGTCCGCGGATGCCACCCCAGAAACCCGGTCGTTTCTTGTAGGTGCGGAAGACGCGCGTCAGGTTGCGAACCTCGATCATGGAGAGCGGAGTGAAGTGCAAACTCCAGGGAATGCAAAACGTAGTTCGAGTTCGGCCGACCGGCCGCGCATCTGGCCTTGTGCTCTCGGCACAACCGCACCGTGATGCCTGGTTCAACCCGGTTATCCATGCAAATCCCGCGATTCCTTCTGGCTCTTGCCTGTGCAGCGCTCCCGGCGCTCGGCCTCGCCGCCGCGGACCCGGTTTACACGCTGGCGATGCCCGCCGCCGTTTCCACGGGAGGAGACGTAACAGTGGAGTTGATCCTGCTCAACCCGACCGCGTCGCCGATCCCCGACCGCGCCCCGGTGGAACTCGCAGGACGTTTGGTCTCGGAAGGGAAGTCGTGGCCGGTCGTGTTGCGCGAGAAGGCATCGGAACCGCCTGCTTCGGTGCCTGCCGGCGGTTTCGTCCGGCGGAATTACGTTTTTTCCCTGCCGGCGGATGTGAACCGCCGCGCCGTCTTGGAGCTTGAGCAGCCTACCACGCTTCGAGCCGTGGTGGACGTCGCCGAGTCGGTGGCGACGGCGCCGACGGGGACCGCCGCCCAGTCCCATGCCACCACCGGGTCTTCCCGACCCGGGTTGGTGCCACGCGCCGCCGCGTCGCACATCGAACGCACGTTCCGCGAGCATTTCGAACCGCACGAGCCCGTTTATTTCATCTACGGTCCTGAACATCCGGGCGCCAAATTCCAGCTTAGCTTCAAGTATCGGATTTTTGGCGACTCAACGTCGGACCAGCCGGAGACGACGAGGAACAGCCTTCAGTTTGGCTACACCCAGCGTTCGCTCTGGGACATCACGGCCAATTCCGCGCCCTTCGTCGACACGAGCTACATGCCGGAGCTTTTCTATGAGCACCTCGCGCCGGAGCCGGAGGGCAAGCCGGAGCCCTTCACTTGGCTGGGCTTCCAGACGGGGTTTCAGCACGAGTCGAACGGCAAGGACGGCGCGAACTCCCGCAGCCTGAATATCCTCTATCTCCGCCCGGCGGTGGCCCTCGGCGAATTGGGGGGCTGGCGCGTGATCTTCGCTCCGCGGTTCTTCAGCTACATCCTCGATATGAGCGACAATTCCGACCTGAACAAATACCGCGGCTACACGGAGGCCCGGGTGGTATTTGGCCGGAACGACGGACCGGAGCTGACGTTCTCCGGACGGATCGGCACGGGCTGGGATCATTTCACCTACCAACTCGACCTCAGCTACCCGTTGCGTTTCCATTCCGGCGGTTTCGCCTCGTATTTCCTTCTCCAGTACTTCAACGGCTACGGCGAGAGCCTGATTCACTACACCGACCGGTCCGAGGTGCTGCGCGCCGGCTTCTCTTTTGTCCGCTGAACCGGGGCGCGACAGATTCCTGGACGCCAGTCCCTGGTCGGCGCCCCGGAAGGGCGCGCGTCTCCTTTACGCGAACTCGGCGTCGATCCGGTCGCAAAAGTGATGGATGAGGAACAGGTGCGCTTCCTGTGCCGTGCGGCCTGAGTCTCCCGGGACGATCAAATCGACCGTGGCGAGCCCCTTGGCTTTGCCTCCGCCGCGTCCCAGGAAGGCGATGGAGGCTAGGCTGAGTTCCTTCGCCTTTTTCAACGCCTGCAAAATGTCCGGCGAATTGCCGCTGGACGTGATGCCGATGACGAGATCGCCGGGTTTGGCCAATCCCTCGACCTGCCGGGAGAAGGCGAAGTCGAACCCGTAGTCGTTGCCGATGCAGGTGACGAGGGAGCCGTCGGCGTTGAGCGAAACGGCGGGTAGCGACTTCCGGTTCTTGAAATACCGCCCGACCAACTCCGTCGAGAAATGCTGGGCCTCCGCGGCGCTCCCGCCGTTGCCGCAGATGAGGAGCTTGTTGCCGCGCCGGAGCGCTTCGACGATCAGATCGCTGGCCCGGTCGATCTCAGCGCGGATCGTTTTGAGCGCTTCGAGGGTGCGGATGGTGTCGGCAAGAGATTGGTCGAGGGACATGGCTTGGGTCGCGATCCAGACGTCTTAATCGAACAGCGGTTCACGGTAGAAGGCTTATTTTCTGGCCCGCAGGTACGCCCAACGTGCCTGGATCCTCGGTGCGGCGTCATCGGGCGGCGACAAGTCGGGTCCCGTGTGTTCGCCGCAGTTGAAGTCCGCGAGTTTTCTCCGTTGTTTGGACGCTCGTCCGCGCATGCCCTATTTCGACCATAACGCCACCACGCCGCTTTCGCCGGCGGCTCGCGAGATCTGGCTACGCGCCTCGGAAGAGCATTGGCATAATCCGTCGAGTCCGTACCGCGACGCGGCCAAGGCCAGAATCCGTCTCGAGGGGGCTCACGAGCGCGTGGCGGAATACCTTGGCTCGACGAAGGAGCGCATCGTCTTCACCTCGGGCGCGACGGAGAGCGCCCATGCGGTGCTACAGCACTGGGGGCGCACCTTCGCGCCCGGCGCAAAGATCGCGGTGAATCCCACCGAGCACCCGTGTGTCCTGGCGGCGGCGAATCTGGCGTTCGGGGAGCGCATCGTGTGGCTCCCGGTTGACCGCGACGGCGTCGTGACGGTGCAGGCGGTGCGCGAGGTTGTCTCCGGCGGTCAAATCTCGGGCGTGATCGTGATGGCGGCAAACAACGAAACGGGCGCCCTTCAGCCCTGGGCCGAAATCGCCCGCATATGCCGCGCAGCGAGGATCCAGTATTTCTGCGACGCCGCGCAATGGCTCGGAAAACTCCCCGC
The DNA here is from genome assembly GCA_003054665.1 of Opitutaceae bacterium EW11. Taxonomy (GTDB): domain Bacteria; phylum Verrucomicrobiota; class Verrucomicrobiia; order Opitutales; family Opitutaceae; genus EW11. Next base: position 614,536 of record QAYY01000011.1, read on the forward strand.
GTCGGGGTTTTCGGACGTGGATTGGCTGATCGCGTCGGGACACAAGTTCGGAGCTCCAAAAGGCGTGGGCTTCATCAAGCTGGCGGAGCAGTCCGAGAGTTTTTCAACCCAGCCCGGAGGAGGGCAGGAGTCGGGACATCGTGGGGGGACGGAGAATCTCGCGAGTAGTTGGGCTCTGGCTACGGCGCTGGGCGAGGCGGAACAGAAAAAAGTCTTTTTGGAGGGCGAGCGCCTGCGTTGGCGCGAGGAGTTCGAGAGGTCCCTGATCGCTTCTTTGCCGGGCGCGCGGATCGTCGCGAAGGATGCGGAACGCCTCTGGAACACGGTTTCGGCGATCCTGCCTACGGGGGAGAATCACCGGTGGGTGACCCGGCTCGACAAACGCGGCTTTCAAGTCTCCACCGGCTCGGCGTGCGCCAGCGGCAAGGAAGGACCGTCACATGTGCTCGCCGCGATGGGTGTTTCGGCCGAGGAGTCGAAACGCGTCATCCGGGTCAGCGCCGGTTGGGAAACGACCTTGGAGGATTGGCGCGGCCTCGCCGCCGCCCTGGCTGAGGTGGCGAAGGAGATGCGCGGCGCAGCCGAAAGCGTCACAGCGGTTCCGTGACGAACCCACCGCCATGCGCCTCCGCCGAGTCACGCTTCAGCACTTCCGGAACATCGCCTTTGCGGACCTCACCTTTTCCGCTCGCCAGCAGTTTTTTGTCGGCGCCAACGCCCAGGGGAAAACCGCGTTGCTCGAAGCGATCGGAGTCATCACCGCCCTGCGGTCTTTCCGCGCTTCGGACAATCGGCTGCTGATCACGCACGGCCAGACCGAGGCGGCGATTGCCTGCGAAATCGAACACGAGCGCTTTGGCGCCTCGCGGGTGGTCATCCGACTCCGCACCGCCGGGAAAGAGGTGACGTGCGACGGCGAACGCATCCAGAGGCTGGGCGATTACCTGGGCCGCTTTCCTACTGTCGTTTTTTCCTCGCAGGATCAGTTGCTCGTCCGCGGTGCGCCGACGGGCCGCCGGCGCTGGATGGATTCGACACTGTCGGCGATGGACGGAGCCTATCTACGGTCGTTGCAGCAGTATCACCGGGCGCTGGCGGACCGAAACGCGCTGCTCAAACGCGGGGCGCAGGCGAAGGAGATCGAAGCCTTCGAGAGACCGCTGGCTGCCGCCGCGGCGATGGTGGTCCAGCAGCGCGAGCAAGGCGCCGCGGTCATCGGGAGTTTCGTTTCCGCTGCGTATTCACGCATTGCCGACGGCGCCGAGCCATGCCTCTTCGCCTACGAGCCCGATGCGTTATTGCGGACAGAGGAGGCGTGGTCCGAACGTTTCGAAAGGGCGCGCCAGCGCGATCTTGTGTTCCGATCTACTACCGTCGGGCCGCATCGCGACGACTACGGTCTGTTGTTGAGCGAACGCCCGGCCCGTGATTTCGGATCCGAGGGCCAGCAGCGAAGCCTGGTTCTGGCGCTGCGGCTGGCGCAGCTGGCGTACTTTCGCGAAAAGTGCGGCGTCGAACCCTTGCTTCTGGCCGACGACGTCTTGGGCGAATTGGATCCGCGGCGCCGCGAACGATTCTGGGCCAGTCTCGGGAGTGAGAGGCAGGTGCTCGCGACGGGGACGCGTTTGCCGGAAGCCGATCTCGGCGCCTGGGAGGTCTTCGACGTCGCATCCGGGGCGTTCGCGCCGCGTCCGGAGGGCCCGGCCCGATGAATTTGGAACCCTGGCAATGGGCGATCGCCGTCGGGGCGGCGTTGCTTGTGGGGATCTCCAAGACGGGAGTCTCAGGGCTGGGCATGCTCGCGGTCGTGGTATTCACCCTCGTGATACCCAGCACCAAACAATCGACCGGGATCGTTCTGCCCCTGCTGATCATGGGAGATGCGATGGCGGTGGCTTCCTATCGCCGGCACACCCGGTGGAGTTACCTCTGGCGGCTTTTCCCGTGGACCGCGCTCGGCGTGCTGCTCGGGTACCTGGCGCTGGGGCGGATCGACGACCGCCAGGCGAGGGTGCTGATCGGCGGAATCGTCTGCGCGATGGTCGCGATGCACGTTTGGCGGAAACAGCGGACCGTGAAACTGAGCGCGGGGGCATCGAAGGTTGTCCCGGTTCCGGCCATTGCGGGGCGTCCGGAGGCGGCGGGTTCGGAAAGCGCGCCGCCGCCCCAGCCGTCGGAAAATCCCGAAGCCGAGCATCCTGTCTGGTTCGCTCCGCTCATTGGCGTCCTCGCCGGATTCACCACCCTGGTGTCCAACGCTGCGGGCCCCTTGATGGCGATCTATCTTCTCGCGATGGGCCTTCCCAAGATGGAATTCATGGGGACGGGCGCGGTGTTTTTCATGCTCCTGAATTGGTTCAAGGTTCCGTTCATGGTGCACCTCGGGCTGATCACGGGGCAGTCGTTCACGTTCAACCTTCTGCTCGCGCCGGCGGTGATCCTGGGGACATTCATCGGGCGATGGCTCCTGCAGCGAATCGACCAGCGCCTCTTCGAGTGGCTCGCGCTTCTCTTGAGCGCCGCTGCGGGGATCAAACTCTTGCTTTGATTGCGCCGTCAGGAGACCGATAACCTCCTGGCGATGGCACGCATGTCGGTCAGGCAAATGTGGGCGGCAAAACTCTCGGGCGCAGCCGTGCCCGCGCAGTCCGCTCCGGAGACGAGATTGACCGGTATCCGGGACGTTTTCTCGGGTTGCGTGCTCGGCATCGATCCGAGCCTTCGCGGCACGGGCTTGGCTTTGATTGAATTTGCGCCGCGTCGTCCGGCTCTGTTGCTGCGATGCCAGACCGTGCATGTTCCGGCAAAACATCCGATGCCGGTCGCGCTGGCGGAGATCCACAAGGCGGTGACGGCGTTTCTCGCCGATTTCGACGTGCGGCATGTCGCTCTCGAGCAGACGATCTACGTGCAGAATTTCCAGACGGCCCAGATCCTGGGCGCCGCGCGCGGAGCGGCGATTGCCGCCGCCGCACTGCAAGGGAAACCGGTTTTTGAATACCCTCCGCTGCGCGTGAAACAGGCGGTGGTGGGCATCGGACGCGCGAGCAAGGACCAGATGGCGCGGACGGTGATGGGGCTGCTTGGGCACGGTCGCGTCCTGGATCCCGACGAAGCGGACGCTGCCGGCGTGGCTCTGTGCCATGCGTTCACCTGGCGCGGTTGAACGGCCGCCATCTGGCGCTTCGACTCGTGGACTCGGATTCGACGGCCCGTACAGGCGCTCGCCGAACCGGCATCGTCTCGCTCAACCGATGACCGACTTGAGCGTTTTTCCAAGATCGGCCGCGCGGAACGGTTTGGACAGGTAACCGGAGAAACCCATGTCGGTGTAGTGCCGGATCATGTCTTCGCTGTCGTAGCCGCTGCAGACGATCGCCCGCACGTCCTTGTCCATCTCGCGGAGCTTGTGGAAGGTCTCTTCGCCGCCCGCGCCGCCGACGATCGTGAGATCGAGGATGACGGCGTCATAGGGGCGGCCGATGTTGAGATGCCGGCGGTAGAGCGTGATGGCCTCCTCGCCGTTGCGCGCGATGTCGTACTTGTAGTCGAGGCTGGCGAGCATGCCTTCCGCCAGGTGGCAGATGTCGGGATCGTCGTCCATCAGCAGGACTCGGCCGGTTCCGAAACGGAGGCTCGGGGCCACGCGCTTGTTCGCCGCGTCGGCCGCGGTTGCGGCTCGGGGCAGCAGGACTTGAAAGGTCGTGCCGGCGCCGAGCGTGGAAGTGACGCTGACGTCGCCGCCGAACTTCCGAACGATGCTTCGCACCATCGAAAGACCGAGTCCGGTGCCGCTCTTCTTTGTGGTGAAGAACGGCTCGAAGATGAGCTCCAGATTCTCCGGCGCGATGCCACAACCGTTGTCGCGAACTTCGATCCGGACGTAGCTGCCCGCGGACAACCCGGAAGCGTTTCCCTCCTCGAGGGCGACATTGACGCCGCTCAGCCAGAGACTGCCGCCTCGCGGAGGCAGAGCCTGAAGGGAGTTGATGATGAGATTCTGGAAAACCTGGAGAATCTGCGCGCGATCGACCTGGATCGGATGAATCGAATCCGGAATCTCGATACGAAACTCCGCGTTGGTGCCGGCCCGGGCGAGGCGGACGGCGTCGCGCACGACCTCCTGGACCGGAATGGTCTGAACCACCTCCGATTTTCCGCCCCGGGCGACCGCCAGCAGCTGTTTCGTCAGCGCTTTGGCTGCGAGGCAGGCGCGTTCGCTGTCGGCCAGGTAACTGTAATCCTTGCTGTCCTTGGCCTGGGAAATCCCGCCGAGGATCGTGGTCAGCAGGTTGTTGAAATCGTGGGAGATTCCGCCGGCGACGATCCCGAGGTTTTCAAAGCGGTTGATCTTGAGCAGCTCGTCGGGCGACAGGCTCATTTCCTCCGGATCGCGGAAGATGATCACGATCCCGCCCAGCTCGGCTCCCGCGTCGGCGACCCGCCGTGCCGACCAGACGATGTTGCGGAGGCTGGCGTCCGCCACGGAAACAAGCGCGTGGTCGCTGAAGAGGCGGCCTTCCTCGGAATTTGAGAGCGCGGTTTCAAACGGGTCTTCAACCACCGACCGCGAATCGCGGTATACGAGACGGAACACCTGCTCGAGATTCCGCCCGCGGGCGTCGCGACGCTCAAGCCCGATGAGCCGTTCGGCCCGGGCATTGAGATGCGTGACGATGCCCTGTGCGTCCGCGACGACAATGCCCTCGCCGAGGGAATCCAGGGTCGTTTGAAGCAAGGCGGGCCCGAACGGAAGCGCGGCCGACTTCGGCAGGGCGTCGGGCAGCGCGCAGGCGAAGCCGACAGCGCGGACAAGCTCCCCCTTGCGAGAGAGCTGGCGGTGCGCGCCGAAAAGGACCGAGACGCTCGAGCCGTCGGCGTGGATCAGTCGAAGCTCGGTGATGAACGAGGGGTGCCCGACATTGGGCTCCACGAAAAACGATTCCGCTCCGCGCATCGCGCGGCCCGACGGCAGCGCTTCGACAAAATCCTTGAGGGCCTGCGCGCCCTCGAGCGCGGTCGAGCCAATCAGCTTACGCCAGTGCGGGGAAAACCAGTATTGCTGGCTCGCGAAGTTCAGGTCGAACAGACCGACGTCGCCGCTCTCGACCAGCCGCTGCATCCGCTCCTCGTTTGCCAGCGTCTGCTCCTCGAGTTCCTTCCGCTCTGTAATGTCGATTTGGAGACCGGTGACGCGCTCCAGTTCCCCCATACTGCCGTACACCTGGGTTCCCAGGCAATGGACCCAGATGTAGTTGCCGTGGCGATGCAGCATTCGAACCTCGACGGCGAAGCTCCGCGCCGAACGGGGGGCGCGCTTCCCGGTGTGGTCCGGCGCCGCGGCTGAATCTTCCGGGTGGAGGAGCCGCAGCCAGCTGTCGTAGGTGTTGGCCAGCTCGGTGTCGTTGTATCCGAGCATCCGCTTCCAGGCAGGCGAGTAGTAGACCTGCCCCGCCTTGAAGTTGAGGTCGAAGAAGCCGACGGGGCCTTCGTTGGAAAGGAGAGCCAGCCCGGAGTCCACGACCATCGGCGACACATTCGAGGCGGGGGTCTCCGCGCTTTCGATCTGCGCGAAGTACCGGGCGTCATCGAGGCCTGATTCCTCCAGTCGCACCACGACCTTGGGTGCGATCGCGGGCGGGTTCGTGCGAATCGAGCAGGAAAACGGGCGGCCCACGGCGGTTGCCCGAAGAAGCTCCCACTGCGCTGCGGATGGACCGGAGTGAACGGACTCCGGGCCGAAGCTGAAGAGCGAGACAACGGGAACGCCGATCAGGCTTTTGGCCGGCGTCCAGTAGACTTCCGCGCTCCGCGAGACATCGACGACGTGACCCTCGGCGTCGAGGGTGAGCAGCACCGGGGCGCCGGAAGGCTGTCCACTCGCCGGAACGGAGGCGCTGCTCCGGCTGGGAGTCTGCTTCACATACTGCATCATGCGGCCGTCTGCCGGCGTACCGGTGGAGTCAAATACGCGGTGGGACGCGAAGTTTGCGAGGACAGGTTGGGGGAAGCAGCACTCATGCAGCGGACGGCAGATGACCGAGGCGCAAAGTCTTGTTATCGGTGCACGTGCAGTCTCGCTTGAGTATCATCGGGATGCTCTCCACCGAGCCAGGCGACTACACGACCGAAAAGGAATTCGATGTAAGCCGGATGGTCGTTCAAACAGGGGATCTGCTGGAAGGATTCGCCGCCGGCGTCCAGGAAGGTCTTTCGCCCTTCCACGGACAACTCCTCGAGGGTTTCGAGACAGTCGGCAACAAAGGCGGGCGACATGACGAGGAGCCGCTTGACGCCCTGCTTGGGCAGTCGCTGAAGCTCGTGATCCGTGTAGGGCGTGAGCCAGGGTTCTCCCGCGAGCCGTGATTGGAACGACACGGAGTATTTCTCCGGTGCAAGGCCGGCTCGGCGAACAAAAGCCTGGGTCGTCTTCAAGCATTGGGCCCGGTAACACGTCCCTTGAACGGGCGAGCATGTATTACAGCAGTCAGCGACAATCGTGCAATGCGCTTTCGAGCTGTCGGCCTTTCTGAGGTGCCGAACAGGGACGCCATGGTAGCTGAAGAGCACGTAGTCGTGCGGCTGCTCGAGATACGGCCTCGCCGAGGCATAGAGCGCCTCGATGTAATCCGAATTCTCGTAAAACGGCTGCTCGGAGGAGATTCTGAGAGTCGTGCCGTATCGGGCGGCTTCTTCGTACACTGCGACGACAACCGTTTCCCAGGAGGACATCGCGTAGTGCGGGTACTGCGGAAAGAGCAGAATCTCCGACACGCCGTCGGCAACCATCTTGTCGAGCACGGAGCTGATCGACGGATTGCCGTAGCGCATGGCCAAGTACACCGGCGTTTCGGGTCCGAGTTTTTCCGCCAGCTTCTGCTGCACCGAAAGCGAGGTGACGATCAACGGAGAGCCCTTCTGGGTCCAAACGGAGGAGTAGGCGTGCGCTGATTTGGGAGCTCGGAAGGTGGTGATGATCCCGTTCACCAACAGCCAGCGAAAAGGCTGCGGCGGCACGTCGATAACCCGCGGATCGCCGAGAAACTCTCGCAAATAACGGCGAACGTCGGGCACGGAAGGGGAGTCGGGCGAACCGAGATTGACGAGTAGAACGGCGCGTTTTGGCACAGAAAGCAGTGGTTACAGAAGCGGAAGCGCTGTCAAACGCCGCCGCTGCACCGGTGATTCGGACAGGAAGATGCCTGTCGTCCACACCAAGCTTTACCAAAGATACCCTAGATACCGCGGACGAATCGAATCTGTCGGATGAGACGGTCGACGTTTTCCGGCGCAATTCGGTCGGTAATCACGGAGCGCGGGTACGTGTGCTCCACGTCGAGCCGCACTCCGTCCTCGCTGCCCGGCCGAACGAAGTCCTTCACGAAGTCCATGCCGCCCCGGCACTTGATCCATCGATAATAGCGGTCGGCATCGTCGGATTCCAAAACAATGTCGAGCCGCAGGAAGACGGCGCAGTAGAGCGTCAGGTCGCGGAAGGACGAGAACCAGGTGGGCGGGATGGCCAGTTGGTCTCGGATGATCAGGGTCATCGGTTTCTCCTCTGAGTAGCACGCGGGCTGCCAACCTGGATATCGGCGCGCCCGCCGCGGATTTAAACGAGGGAATGATCCCCGCGAATACCGCAACTTGGCGCCGAGATTTGCCTTCCTTCGCAAGCCAACCCTCTTCATCCGTGAAGGTTTACATCCCATATGAGCACTCAGCGTCCACCCGTCCTTCTCATCATCCGCGATGGTTGGGGTAAGAATCCCGACCCGGCTCAGGCGAACACCAACGCCGTGAATCTCGCAAAGAAGCCGTGCGACGACATGCTGCACCAGAAATACCCGTTCGCCCTGGTGAAGGCCAGCGGCCTCGACGTGGGCCTGCCTGACGGCGTGATGGGCAACAGCGAAGTCGGCCACGAGAACATCGGCGCCGGTCGCATCGTCGACCAGGAATTGGTCCGCCTGAACAAGCTTTTCAGCGAAAAGCGCCTCGTCACGAATCCGGTGTGGCAGGCGGTCGTTTCCCGCGTGAAGACCCGCAAGTCCCGTCTCCACCTGATGGGCATCGTCTCCGACGCCGGCGTGCACGGGATGCTCGAGCACCTCTATGGCCTGCTGCGCCAAGCCAAGGAAGACGGCGTGCAGGAGGTGTTCATCCACGCCTTTACCGACGGTCGCGATACGCCTCCGTCGTCGGGTCTTGGATACGTTCGCCAGGTCGATGAACAGTGCCGCAAGATCGGCGTTGGCAAGATCGCCACGGTCTGCGGCCGGTTCTGGAGCATGGACCGCGACAACCGCTGGGAGCGGGTGAGCAAGGCCTACTACATGCTCACCGGCAAGAAGGCGGAAGCCACCGCGAAGAGCGCGGAGGCCGCCGTCCAGCAATATTACGACAAGCCGGCGAACGATTCCCAGAAGGGCGACGAGTTCATCGTTCCGACCTGGGTCGTGGGAGCCGACGGCAAGCCCCTCGCGTCGATCGGCGACGGCGACGCCGTGTTGTTCTATAACTACCGCGGCGATCGCCCCCGCGAGATCACCAAGGCCTTTGTGCTGGATGGCTTCAAGGAGTTCGACCGCGGGTCGAAGCTCGACCTGTACTACGCCACGATGACGGAGTACGAGGCGGGCCTGCCGGTGAACGTGATCCTGCCGAAGCCGGAAAAGCTGAAGAACATCCTGGGACAGGTTGTGGCGGACGCCGGCATCGCACAGTTCCGCTGCGCCGAGACGGAGAAGAACCCGCACGTGACCTTCTTCTTCAACAACTATCGCAAGGATCCGTTCAAGGGTGAGGACCGCGCGTGTCCGCCGAGCCCCAAAGTGCCGACGTACGATCTGCAGCCGGAAATGTCGGCCGCGGACGTGACCCGCCTGGCGAAAGAGGCAATCTTGTCGGGCAAGTACGGCCTGATCGTCGTCAATTTCGCGAACCCTGACATGGTCGGGCATACCGGTTCGCTGCCCGCCGCGACCAAAGCCGTCGAGGCGACGGATCGCGGAGTGGGCGAGTTGCTCGAAGCTTTGGCAAAAGTCGGCGGTCAGGCGCTGATCGGCGCCGACCACGGCAACGCCGAGCAGATGTGGGATCCTTCGGTCAACGGACCGCACACCTCGCACACCCTCAACCTCGTGGAGTTTTTCGTCGTCGGTTCGAAGTACGCGGCCGGGAAGACGAAAATGCGCGAAGGTGGCCGCCTGGCCGATATTGCGCCGACTGTCCTCCATCTGATGGGCCTGCAGAAGCCGGCCGAGATGACCGGCCAAAGCCTGATCGTCGAATAACCTTTCCGAAGCGGTTTCTGCTGTCGGGCGCGGCCTAGCGGTCGCGCCCTTTTTGTTCCCGGCGCTTCGGTTCTCCCGCCGCCGGCTCCGTGGCCCGGCAGGTGGGGCCTGGGCTCAGCACGCCCGCACGGCGCCTGTCGGCAGCAAATTCTGTTTGCCCGAGCTGCCGTGGGTCCGCTTATGTCGGCCTTTGCGTCTCCTCCCATGTACCGCACCCATCATTGCGCCCAACTCACTCAGGCTGATCTCGGAAAAACCGTTTCGCTCGTCGGCTGGGTCGACTCGCTTCGCGACCACGGCGGCATCCTTTTCATCGATCTCCGAGATCGCAGGGGCATCACGCAGGTCAAAATCGACCCGCAGGAGAACGCAGAGCTCGGCAAACTCGGCGCTTCGCTGAAGCCGGAGTCGGTGATCGGGGTCACCGGCAAAGTCGTGCCGCGGCCCGAAGGCACGGTGAATCCGTCTTTGCCGACCGGGGCGGTCGAAGTCGACGCGACCTCGCTGACGATTCACAACCTTTCCGATACTCCGCCGTTCCCGCTCGACGACGCGGGAGGCGAAAAGGTCAACGAGGATCTCCGCCTCACGTACCGCTATCTCGACCTTCGCCGGCCGAAGATGCGGAAGAACCTGCAGGTCCGGCATCTCGCTACCAAGACGATCCGCGACTACTTCGACGCTCAGGAGTTCATCGAGGTGGAGACACCGGCGCTGTTCAAGAGCACGCCCGAGGGCGCTCGTGAGTACCTGGTGCCGTCCCGCATCCATCCCGGGCAGTTCTACGCGCTTTCGCAGTCCCCGCAGCAATTCAAGCAGATCCTCATGGTCGCCGGCGTGGAGCGCTATTTCCAGATCGCCCGCTGCTTCCGCGACGAGGATCTGCGCGCCGACCGGCAGATGGAGTTCACCCAGGTCGACGTCGAGGCTTCGTTCGTCGAGCGCGAGGACATTTACCAGGTCTTCGAGGGCATGCTGAAGAAGGTCTGGAAAGAAGTGCTCAACGTCGACATCCCGACGCCGTTCCAGCGTATGGCTTTTGTGGATGCGATGAACCGGTTCGGCGTGGACAAGCCCGACCTCCGGTTCGGCCTGGAACTCGTCGACTTTTCCGAGACGTTCAAGAATTCCTCCTTCAAGGTTTTCCAGGCGACGGTCGCCGGCGGCGGCGTGATCAAGGCGCTCAACGCGAAGGGCCTCGCCGATCTCACCCAGGGCGAGCAGAAGAATCTAGAAGACGTCGCGAAGTCCCTCGGCGCGAAGGGCCTCGCTTTCATCAAGGTCGAGGGCGGCGAGTGGAAATCGCCGATCGTGAAATTCTTCTCCGAGGCGGAGAAGGCGACCCTCACCGAGAAGCTCGGTGTCGCCGACGGAGACATCATCTTCTTCGCGGCGGCGCCTTGGGAAAAAGCCTGCGCAATTCTCGGCCGTATCCGGCTCGAAGCGGCCGCTCTGCTCCAGAAGCGCGGAAAGCTGAGCATCCGCCCCGACGACTGGAAATTCCTCTGGGTGATCGATTTTCCTCTCATGACCTACGACGAGGAGGAAAAGCGCTATGTCGCCACCCACCATCCGTTCACCGCTCCGGTTCCGGAGGACGTGCAGTACCTCGACAGCGACCCGAAACGCGTCCGCGGCCAGCACTATGACGTTGTGCTCAACGGTATGGAACTGGGCGGCGGTTCGATCCGCATTCACCAACCGGCGCTGCAGAAAAAGGTCTTCGAGGACGTGCTGAAGATTCCGCAGGACATGGTTGAGAGCCGGTTCGGCTACATGCTGAAGGCCTTCACCTACGGCGCTCCTCCGCATGGCGGCATCGCATTCGGCCTCGATCGCATGGTCGCACTGCTTTGCGGCACGACGAGCATCCGCGACGTGATCGCTTTCCCGAAGACGCAGAAGGGCCAGGACCTGATGGCCCAGAGCCCCACGCCGGTGACGGAAAAGCAGCTCCGAGACCTGCATATCCGCACCGTGATTCCGGAGTAATCCTCGGTAGTTGGGGATCCACTACACGGAATCGTTCGAAGCTCTGTTGCGAGCCGCGGTCCGATGGACCGCGGCTTTTTTGCGCCTATTGGCGGCCCTGAATGGGCGCCATTCTGGGCGGCGGAGGAAGGCGAGGACGCACTCAGGCGATTGATGCACCGGATATACGAGGATCCGGGCGATGGCTTGGCATGCCCAGTGCTTGGAGCGAGGCCCCGGGGTCCAGCTTCTTGACCCCGCTCAACAACAACCCTCGCGAATGAAACTATGAACCCAAGGCCTCGGTCGGTTCCCGGTCTGCTGAAATGGGCAGGGGTGCTCTGCGCTCTTGCTCTGGCGTCTTCCGTATACGCCCAATCCACACCTGTCCCTAAAGCATCGGATCTCTCGGATCTGCGCACGGGCCTGGATACCGTGTGGGTTCTCGTGACGGCGATGCTCGTGTTCTGGATGAACGCAGGGTTCGCGTTGGTGGAGTCGGGCCTCTGCCAGAGCAAGAACTGCGTGAATATTCTGGCCAAGAATTTCATCGTTTTTGCCGCCTCCACGATTTCGTTCTGGGTGTTGGGATGGGGACTTATGTTTGGCGACGGCAATCTTCTTGTCGGCCTGAAGGGACTCTGGTTCGTGGGCGGGGCGGACAATTCGCCCGCGCTCGGTGAGGCCTATGCGGCGATGAACCCGTTCGTGACCGACAAATACGACGGCGTTTACAGCGCGATCAATTGGACCCCTGTCCCGCTCTGGGCGAAGTTCTTCTTCCAGCTGGTGTTCGCCGGCACCGCCGCGACCATCGTTTCGGGCGCGGTTGCCGAGCGGATCAAATTCGGCGCATTTTTGATCTTCAGCTTCCTCCTGGTGGCATTTGTCTACCCGGTATCGGGTCACTGGATATGGGGTGGCGGACTGCTGTCGGGCGCGACGGGCGCCTGGGCCAATATGCGCGACTTCGCGGGCTCGACCGTGGTCCATTCGGTCGGCGGCTGGGCTGCTTTGGCGGGCGTGATTGTGCTCGGCCCACGCCTCGGCAAATACCGCAACGGGAAGGTGAATCCGATTCCCGGCCACAACATGACGTCCGCCGCACTCGGCGTGCTCATCCTCTGGCTCGGCTGGTTCGGGTTTAACCCAGGCTCGACGATGTCGGCCGGAAACGGCAAAGCCATCGCGCACATCCTGGTGAATACCAATGTGGCGGCCGCGACCGGCTCCCTCGGCGCCTTGGTCGCTGCATGGGTCCTTCTGAAGAAGCCGGATCTCTCGATGATTCTGAACGGTTGTCTGGCCGGCCTCGTTGCGGTGACGGCTCCTTGCGCCTTCGTCACGATTACGTCCGGCGCGATCATCGGATTGATCGCCGGCGTATTGGCCGTTCTCGCGGTGGTCTTTTTCGACAAGCTGAAGCTCGACGACCCGGTCGGCGCGCTTTCGGTTCACTTGGTGAACGGTGTCTGGGGAACGCTCGCTCTCGGGCTCTTCTACAACGGCAAGGCTGATTACGGAGACGGTGCGGTGGCGAACACGATCGCCGCCCTCGACACGGGGCTTTCGCGCGGTGCGCAAACCATCGAGCAACTCAAGGGTATCGCCATCGTGGGTATCTTCGCCTTCACCCTGTCGCTGGTCTTTTGGTACATCCTCAAGGCGGTTCTTGGAATTCGAGTCTCGGCCGAGGAAGAAACCGAGGGCCTGGACGTCGGCGAACACGGCAACGAAGCCTACCCGGACTTCTCCACCTCGCACAAATGACGCAAAAATCGCCCGATGCTTTCCGCTGGCTTGCGTCGGGCGATGCGACGTCTCATGTAATTGATATCTACTAAACGAATTCCTGCATGAAACTCATCGTTGCCATCATCAAGCCGTTCAAACTCGAGGAAGTGAAAGAGGCTCTTTCACAGATTGGGATCGAAGGAATGACGGTGACCGAAGTGAAAGGCTTTGGCCGTCAGAAGGGGCACACTGAGATTTACCGCGGCAGCGAATACACCGTTGATTTTCTACCGAAGGTGAAGGTCGAGATCGCTGTGGGCGATGAACTCGTCAGCAAGACGATCGACGCGATCGTGAAGTCGGCCAAAACGGGCAAGATCGGTGACGGCAAGGTCTTTATCCTTCCGCTCGAGGATGTCATTCGCATCCGGACCGAGGAAAAAGGCGACGCAGCGATCTGATCGTTCGCAGTTCTTCCAGAAGCCGGCCTTTCGAGGCCGGCTTTTTTTGTGCCCGTCGGTCTCGAGTTGGGTGGAAATTTGTTCAACTCGTTAGTGAGCGCGATTCATGGCATCGAAGTTGCTCAAGGGCGCATGCACATCATGAACGCCCTTCACCGACTTCGTCGAATACTGCCCTGGACGATGACTCTCTTGTGTTTCGTCGCCGGGCTCCACGCCCAAGCCCCCGCTTCGGCACCTACCACGGACGAGAGGCTCGCCGCCCTCGAAGCCTACATCAATAACGCGGACCCCGGCAAAAGCCTGACCGGTGTCGCGGGTCCCGGCCACAACGGCTGGATGATGACCTCTGCGGCCCTGGTGCTCTTCATGACGCTGCCGGGTCTGGCGCTCTTCTACGGCGGCCTGGTTCGCCGGAAGAACGTCCTGTCGGTCCTCGGGCAATGCCTCGGCATCGCCGGCTTGGTCACGATTCTCTGGTGGGCCTTCGGCTACAGCTTGGTGTTTGGAAAGAGCTTTGGGAATTCGTTCCTGGGCGGCTCCGAATACTTCTTCCTGAAAGGCGTCACGAGCGCTCCGAACACGGACTACGCTTACTGGGTGTCGCAAAACGTCTTTTCGATGTACCAGCTGATGTTCGCGATCATCACGCCCGCCCTGATCATCGGTGCGATCGCCGAGCGCATGAAGTTCACGACGATCCTGGCCTTTGTGGCGGTGTGGATGTTCGTCGTCTACTTCCCGCTCGCTCACATGGTGTGGGGTATCACCGGCTTTATGAACGGCGTTTGGAATCCTTCGGCGACGATCAAGGCGATCGATTTCGCCGGCGGCACCGTGGTGCACATGTCCTCCGGCTGGTCCGCTCTCGTCCTCTGCCTGATCCTCGGTCCGCGTTTGGGCTTCGGCAAAGAGAAGATGGCGCCGCACAGCATGGTGCTCTGCATGGTGGGCACCGGAATGCTCTGGGTAGGCTGGTATGGCTTTAACGCCGGCTCCGCCGTGGCGGCGGACGGCATCGCCGCCAACGCTTTCACCACCACGACGATCGCCGCCGCAGTCGCCGCGTTCGTGTGGGGCATGATTGAGCTGATGTTCCGCAAGCACGCCTCGATCCTCGGCTTCTGCTCCGGCGCGGTCGCCGGTCTCGTCGTGATCACGCCGGCTGCCGGCTTCGTCACCATCAACGGTGCGGTCATCATCGGCATTCTGGCCGCGGTCGTGCCGTATATCTTCGTGACGAAGGTGAAGGCGAAGTTCGGTTACGACGACGCTCTCGATACCTTTGGTGTCCATGCGGTCGGCGGCACGCTGGGTGCTCTGGTGACCGGCTTCCTCGCAACGAGCGAGGTCAACGGAAACCTTAACACGAATCTGAAAGCTATCGTCGGATCCTCTCTCTGGCTCGAACAGCTCAAGGCCATCGGTCTCACGCTCGTGATATCGATCGTCGCGACGATCCTGATCGCCTACGCGCTGAAGGCCATCATCGGCCTCCGCCCGGTGCCCGAGGTCGAGCGTCAAGGCTTGGACATCAACGAGCACGGCGAAGAAGGCTACGTCGACTAATCCCAGCGCAACACTCCACCTATGAAACTGATCATCGCCATCATCAAACCCTTCAAGCTCGAGGAAGTTAAGACAGCTCTCTCCGAGGTTGGGGTCGAAGGAATGACCGTGACCGAGGTCAAGGGCTTCGGCCGGCAGAAAGGTCACACGGAGATCTATCGCGGCAGCGAATACACGGTCGACTTCCTTCCCAAGGTGAAGATCGAACTCGTGGTATCGGACGAACTCACGGGCAAGGTGATCGAAGCGGTCACCCGGTCCGCCAAGACGGGGAAAATCGGCGACGGAAAGATCTTCGTCGTGCCCGTCGAAGACGCGATCCGCATCCGCACGGAAGAGCGCGGAGCGTCCGCCGTGTAGGTCTCCCAGCGCGTTGCGCTCTGTAGTTCCCTCGAGGCCGGCCTTCACGGGTCGGCCTCTTTTTTTTGTTGGCCCGCGGAAGGAGTCGATGCGGAGAGGGACGCGCTACTAGAGTTTTCCCGCGTGAAAGCGGAGGCTGCGCTGGTATGCGGCCAAGCCGGGGTCCTCCGTCGTCTCCAGCACCGTTTCAATCAAGAGCCGAACGGCATCTGCGGAGCGCCCTGCGTCGTGCAGGGCGAGCGAGAGGAAAAGATCGAACTCCCGATGATCGGGAAACTGCCGTTTTCCCGATTCCAGGAGCTCCACGGCGCGGGGCGCAGCACCCGTCAGGCGGAGGCAGTTTCCCAGACCGATGAGAGCTCCGGAAAGCTCGTTCGGCGGAAGGCCCAGAGCGACGGCGCGTTCGTAGTGTGGAACGGCGTCGGCCGGCTTTCCCAGGTTGTCGAGCGTCCAGGCCAACTGATACGCGATCTCCGCGATATTAGGAAACCGGTGGTCAAGATCGACCAAGCGGCGAGCGAGCGTCGCAATCTGACCGCCATGCCGACTGCCGACGATGGCATCGAGTTCGGCTTTCCAAGCAGGGAGAGGATCTGTGGACATGGGCGTGGACGATGGAGGAGCGATCGAAACGGAGCGCCGGCGGCGCGTCGGACCGCGAAAGGATGCCGGCTGGAGTGCCGGCTTTCCTTTTCGTCTTCGCGGACGACGCAGGGACTACGCCTTCTTCTTCTCCGGCAGAGCGCGAGTCGCGACTTCCTGCTTCACGCGTTCGAGGTACTGCGCAAACGGGATCACACCCTCATCGCCCTTGGCGCGGCTGCGGACACTGACGGACTGCGCCTCGGCTTCCTTGGCGCCGAGCACGAGCGTGTACGGGACTTTCTCCAACTCGGCGCGGCGGACCTTGGCGCCGAGCTTGTCGCTGTGCTCGTCGAGCGAAGCGCGCAGGCCGGCGGCGCGCAGCTGCGCGAGCAGGTTGTGGCCGTAGTCGGCGACCTTGTCGCTGATGGGCACGAGGCGGATCTGCTCGGGGGCGAGCCACACGGGGAAATCGCCGGCGAAATGTTCGATCAGTACGCCGCAGAAGCGCTCCATCGAGCCGAACGGCGCGCGGTGGATCATCACCGGACGGTGGGGCTGGTTGTCCGCTCCGATGTAGCTGAGGTCGAAGCGGGTCGGGAGGTTATAGTCGACCTGCACGGTGCCCAGCTGCCATTCGCGACCGATCACGTCCTTCACCACGAAATCGATCTTCGGACCGTAGAACGCGGCCTCGCCGGGCTCTTCGGTGAAGGACACGCCGAGAGTCTTCGCGGCCTCGCGGCAGGCCTTCTCGGCCTTGTCCCAGTTTTCCGCGGAGCCGGTGTACTTGTTGGAATCCGGATCGCGGAGCCCGACGCGCACGCGGTAGTCGTGCATGCCGAGGGTCGTGAGGACGATTTTGACCAGCGAAAGACAGCCCAGCACTTCCTGGCCGACCTGCTCCTCGGTGCAGAAGAGGTGAGCGTCATCCTGGGTGAAACCGCGGACGCGGGTCATGCCGTTCAACTCGCCGGACTGCTCCCAGCGATAGACGGTGCCGAACTCCGCCAGGCGCACCGGCAGGTCGCGGTAGCTGTGCGGTTGAGAGGCGAAAATCTTGATGTGATGCGGGCAGTTCATCGGCTTCAGAAGGAAGCCGTCCAGCAACTGGTCGTCGGGCTTGGTGCGGTCCGCCGGGATCACCTCGCGGCCGACGCGGCCGTTGATGTCCTGTCGCATTTTCTCGGATACCGCTTCGAGCCGAGAGAACGCCTCGGCGCAACTGCAGTTCTCGCCGATCGCCTTGGCCAGCGATTCGTTTTCGAAGATGGGGGAGAACTGCGACTCCTTGTAATAGGGGAAGTGGCCCGAGGTTTTGTAGAGCGTCAACTTGCCGATGTGCGGAGTGAAAACCTGCGAGTATCCCTGCTTCCGCAGTTCCTCGCTGATGAAGGTCTGCAGCTCCTGGCGGATGATCGAGCCCGCCGGGGTCCAGAGGATAAGGCCCTGGCCGACGTCGTCGTCGATGTGGAAAAGCTTCAGCTCCCTGCCGAGCTTGCGGTGGTCGCGAAGCTTCGCCTGCTCGAGTCGTTCGAGATACTGCTGGAGCTCGTCCTTGGTCGGAAACGCGGTGCCGTAGATGCGCTGGAGTTGCTTGTTTTTCTCGTTACCGCGGTGGTACGCGCCGGCGATCGAGAGCAGCTTGAAGGCTTTGAGCTGCTTTGTGTATCGGACGTGGGTGCCGGCGCAGAGGTCGACGAACTCGCCGTTCTGGTAGAACGAGATCGGCTCACCCTCAGGAATGTCGGCGAGGCGGCCCAGCTTGTAGCGCTCCTGGCCGATCTTCTTGATGATCTCGACGGCTTCCTCGCGCGGGACTTCGCGGCGGACGAACTGCTGGTTCTCCTCCACGACCTTCTTCATCTCGGCCTCGATCTTCGCGAGATCCTCGGCGGTCAATTTGTGATCGAGGTCGACGTCGTAGTAAAAACCGGTGTCCGTCGGGGGCCCGATGTCGAGTTTGGCATCCGGAAACACGCGCAACAGCGCGGTCGCCAAAACGTGGGAACACGAGTGACGGATTTCTTCGAGGGGAGTCATGGCGGAAAAGGAAAGCTGAAGGACTGAAAGGCTGAAGGGCGGAAAAAAAGGCGGGTTCGACGCGGGTGGAAAAGTGAACGGAGTGGGGGAGAAGCTTGGGCGGAAAAGCGGCGGTTTCGAATCCTTCAGCCTTTCAGCCCTTCATTTCTTCAGCCCTTTGCCTTTTCCAGCGTGTATCCGTCCTTTCGGTCGAGCATGGACCAGCCGGCTGCCGCGATTTCGGCCCTCAATTTGTCGGCTGAGGCGAAGTCCTTGGCTTTCTTCGCTGCCCAGCGCTTTTCCGCGAGGGCGATCACTTCAGCCGGAGCCTCGGGCTTGGGGGCCGCGGGGGCGTCGAGCTTGAGCCCCAAGGCGAACAGAACGCGTGTGAAGGCCGCATGATCGACTCCCGCGGAGCCGCGATTCACGACGGTGAACAGAGCGCCGAGGGCGGCGGGTGTATTCAGATCGTCCTGCAACGCGGCGAAGACCGGCGCGAAAACGTCGGGATTTCCTCCGCCGGCGGGCAGCGAAGCCGAAAACGCGCGCAAGGTGGCGAGGGCCTTCTCGGCAGCGTGCAGGGAATCGAGGGTGAAATTGAGCTGTTTTCGCGGATGGCCCGAGATCAGAGCGTAGCGCAGAGCCGCCGGCGAAAAGCCTTTCGCCGCCAGGTCGTCGAGCGTGTACAGGTTGCCCAGGCTCTTGCTCATCTTCTTGCCGTCAACGAGCAGGTGTTCGCTGTGGTACCAATGGCGCGAGAAGGTCGTGCCGTTGCAGCATTGGCTTTGGGCGATCTCGTTTTCGTGGTGCGGGAAGAGCAGGTCCACCCCGCCGGTGTGAAGGTCGATGGTTTCGCCGAGGTGTTTTTTGCTCATCGCGCTGCACTCGATGTGCCACCCCGGGCGGCCCTCGGAGGCACCTTTCGGTCCGGCCCATTTGTTGGGACCGTCTTCCGGCTTCCAGGCCTTCCAGAGCGCGAAATCGCTGCCGTCTTCCTTTTCGTCGTCGTCGAAAGCCGCGGCTTTGAGCGTCGCTCCTTTCTGGAGTTCGCGCTCCTTCACCCGCGAGAGCGCGCCGTATTCGGGAAACGAGGACACTTTGAAGTACACAGATCCGTCGGCGGCGCGGTACGCGTTCCCTTTCTGCATCAGCACCTCGATCATATCGACCTGTTCGGCGATGTGGTTGGTGGCGGAGGGTTCGACGTTCGGCGGCAGGCAGTTGAGCGCCGCGCAGTCGGCATGAAACTTGTCGGTCCAAATTCGAGTGTAGTCGCCCAGACTCTGATCTGCCTCGCGGGAGCGCTTGATCGTCTTGTCGTCGACGTCGGTCAGGTTGCGCACGTGCTTCACCTTGCCGGGGAACTCGAGCTCCAGCAGTCGGCGGATGACGTCGTTCACCACGAACGTCCGAAAGTTTCCGATGTGAGCGGGTGCATAGACCGTCGGTCCGCAGTTGTAGAAGCGGTACACGCCGTCGGGATGCGCGGGCTTGAGATCGCGGAGCTCTCGGGTGAGCGAGTCGAATAGCTTGAGGGCCATGAAGGGAAGGTTGGTGCTAGCGGAAATTCCGCCGCAGCGGAACGAGTTTTTGCAGGGAACGGCGCGCGAATGCGCCGGCGGTCGGGGCCGTAGCGGCCGCTCAGAGACCGCAGGTGGCCGTTCGCGTCGCGGTGTGCTGGCGCGTCAGGCTGCAAAAACGGGAGAAGGCCGAGTTCACGTTCAGGCATCGGAACAGCGCGGAAGGGGGTACTTCAAGCCCCATTTGCGGGAGCACCGGCGGACCGGGCGGGGTGGCGGTCCCGGCCGGCCTGTCCTCCCCGCTGGCCGGGCGGAGCTGAGTACGGCCACCCGGGCAAAGAATCGATTGGCGGGGATCCCTGCTCCATGCTCTAGTGAACACCTTCAACCATGGCAGAAGCTTTCAGACTGGACCTGACGCATCGTCCCCGCCGTCTGCGGCGGAACCCGAGTGTTCGCGGATTGGTGGAAGAGACGCACCTGCGCGCTTCGGACCTCATCGCGCCTCTGTTTGTCGTCGAGGGAGATGGCCCTCCGCAGCCGATCGCTTCGATGCCTGGCGTGTTCCGGCTGAACATCGTGGATCTAGTGAAGGAGTGTCAGGCGCTCTTCGACTTGGGCGTTCCCGCAGTGGCCTTGTTTCCGAAACTCGATGCGCGGTTCAAGGACGCGGTCGGTTCTGCCGCGCTGCACGAGGAAGCACTGATCTTGCGGGCGGTTCGTGCGGTGAAAAAGGCGGTCCCGGGAATGGTCGTGATGACCGACATCGCCCTCGATCCCTACACGACGCACGGGCACGACGGCGTGCTCACGCCCGACGGTCGCGACGTGGCGAACGACGTGACGGTCGAGATCCTGGTCAAGATGGCGGTGCTGCACGCGCGAGCCGGAGTCGATTTCGTGGCGCCGTCCGACATGATGGACGGCCGCGTGGGAGCCATCCGGCGGGCCCTCGACACAGGCGGTTTTTCCCAGACGGCGATCATGGCCTACTCGGCGAAGTATGCTTCCGCGTATTACGGCCCTTTTCGGGATGCGGTGGGCAGCGCGACGGCGGCGGGCACACCTCCGCTCGACAAGCGCACCTATCAGCTCAGCCCGACGAACCGCCGCGAGGCGCTGGTGGAGGTCGCGCTGGACGAGCAGGAGGGCGCGGACATCGTCATGGTCAAGCCGGCGGGGCCGTACCTGGACATCATTCGCGAGGTTCGAAACGCGTCGCTCAAGCCCGTCGCGGCCTACCAGGTTTCCGGCGAATACGCGCAGGTGATGGCTGCCGCCCAACTCGGCTGGCTCGATCTCGAGCGCACGCGCCTGGAGTCGCTGACGGCGATCAAGCGGGCCGGAGCGGACATGATTCTTACTTATTTCGCCAAGGACGTCGCCGCTGAGCTTCGTTGACGGGCCGAATCCCAACCACCTTCCTCGAACCTCATGATCCGAAAAGCCGCCGCCGTCGTCTTCTTCCTTCTCGCCCTGGCCTTCCTGGTGCGTACGGGCCAGTATGGATACAAGTGGCTGACCCACGCTCCGTCTCAGGATCTCAACTACAAGGCTTTGACGATCTGGTCGCTGATCTACGTGGCGGTCTGCGGAGCGGTCGGCTGGATCGTCGCGAAGCTACCGCCGGACGACGAAACGGAAGAAGCGTGAGCCGAACGGGCGAGCGGAGATCGAGGCGATAGGCTGCGCGGGATGCCTGTCGGTGCGGCCGCGTTTGTGGTCTGCCGGCACGAACGCCCGCTGGACGCGCCGAGCGCGCTGAGACTTCACCCTGACGTTAGAACGCCGATTTCGGCACCTGGATCGAATCGCCCGGCATGAGCCGCGGATCTTCCGCGGGGCTCCGCTGGGCGAGCGGCACGTCGATCGAATAGGCGTTCCGGTCCCGCACGAGGCTCACCCGGCCTTCTTTTGCGTACAGCGAAAAGCCGCCGGCGGCTTGGATCGCCTTGGCCACGGTCAGGTCCGGGGTCCAGACGATGCGCCCGGGGCGGACCACCTCGCCGCCGACGTAAACGTAGCGCTCGGTGACGGCGACGGACACGTCGACGGACATGTAGATTTTTTTCGTCAGATAGGCATCGCGGATCCGCTGCGAGAGCGCGGCGGTCGTGACCCCGGCGGCCTTGATCGTGCCAATGTAGGGCAGCGTGATCAGCCCCTGGTCGTCGACCTGAACGCTGTTGCTGCTGGGGTCGGGGACGCCTTGGAGGGCGACAACCAAACTGTCTCCAGTCCGGAGCGCGGCGGCGGATTCGCTCGAAGGAATCTTAGGATTGGTCCCGACATTTCCCGCCGGTGTGCCGCATCCGGCAGCGACCGCGAGCGCGGCCAAGCAGGTTGTGGCAAGCAGACGCAGCCGGGACAGGGGGGCCATACTCGAGGTCAGTGGAGCAAACCTCGTGTAAAGGCAACGTTACCGTTTTCCGCGGGACTTCTTCCGAGGCTGATCGTCCTCTTCGTCGCTCTCTTCCTCGTCCTCGTCGCCTTCGTCCTCGTCAGAGTCTTCGTCCTCGTCGTCGTCGGAACCTTCCTTTTCCTTGTTCTCGTCGTCGGAGTCTTCGCCCTCTTCTTCGTCTTCATCCCACTTCAGGGATTCGTCGTTCTTGAGCTTCTCTTCCTCCTCTTCGTCGAGTTCGGGCAGGTCCTCGTCGTCGTCTTCTTCGATCGACTTTTCGGTCTGCTCTTCGTCGGTGTCCCAGCCGGCGGGGACGTAGTCGAGAATGGCGGTGATCTCCTCGAAGGTGTGGGCTGCCTTGCCTTCGATGAAGTTGGTGTTCTGGTCCTCGCGGATCTCGTCCTCCACCTCGTCGACCGTGAGCTTCGATTCGAAATCGAACAGGTCGTTGAGCATTTTCACCCGCAGGCGGGTGAGGTGATCGAGCAGATCGGCGTACGGGCCGTTCTCTTCATCCAAGATGTCGGGGAGAGCGAAGAGCTTCTCGTCCGACTCGAAAATCGAATCTTTGACGCGCTTCAGGCGAACTCGGCCCTCGCCCAGATCCTTCTCGATGCGGAAGGGAATGAACGCGGCCTCCATGATGTCCTGATCAAAGCCGTAGTCACGCAGCGGCTCCACCAATTCGAGCAGATGGGCCACCTGGCGGGGATCGACGATACTCAACCCATCAACGTCCCACCGCACCGGGTCGCTTACTTCAGAAACCCACCAGTTGTGGTCTTCGCCCAAGCGCACAATGCACCAGTCGAGAGTTGTTGAGGATTTGGCCATGGCGTTCGTATCTTTTCGGAGCAAAAAGCTCTGCCTTTAGCAGAGTCAAACCGGGAAAGTAGTTTTTTGGATTTGGATCCACAGGGCCGGGTGGATGGGGCCGGCCGGGGTGGAAATGAGGCCGCAGCGTGTGAGGCGAGTTTCTAAAAACAAGCACAAAAATCGCGTCGCTAAAAAGATGTGCGAGTCGAATGGGCGGAGCCGACTAGGCCGACTGGTACTCTTGATTTCTCTGGACGGTATTTTCAGTGTCGGCACCTATGGGCTTTATCTATGAGCACGGAATTCGCCGTGTGCTGTTCAGGTCCGATCCGGAGCGCGCTCACGAGCGCGCCGTCGACGCGTTGGCGTTGTTGGCGAAGATCGGGCCCCTATGCCGTCTGATGGAGCGGTGGACCCAGCTCGATGCGGCCCGTTACAATCCGGTTCAGGCATTTGGCTTAAGTTTTCCCAACGCCGTCGGTCTTGCCGCCGGTTTCGACAAGAACGCGCGGTGCTGGCCCGCGATCGCCGCCCTCGGGTTTGGCCATGTGGAGATCGGCACGATCACCGGTTTGCAGCAGCCCGGTAATCCGAAACCGCGCATCATCCGTTACCCCGCTGAAGAGGCGGTGATCAATCGGATGGGCTTCAACAACGACGGCTGCGAGCTCGTGGCCGCGCGCCTGGCGCACCAGCCCGGTCCAGGGCAGCGCCGCATTCCCCTCGGGATCAACCTGGGCAAGTCGAAGGCCGCTGCGCTCGACAAAGCCGTCGCGGATTATCTCGTCAGCTTCGGCAAGCTTGCGGACTACGCCGACTACCTTGTGCTCAACGTGAGCAGCCCGAACACGCCCGATCTGCGAAAACTGCAGGACGAGGACAGGCTCCGGGAGCTGCTTGGAGTGATCACCACCGCGAATCGCGAGCGCTTCGCACAGCTGGGAAAACCGAAAAAGCCGATCCTCCTGAAGATCGCCCCGGACTTGAGCTTCACCCAGATCGACTCTGTTCTCGGAACGATCGCTCACTTCGGGCTGGATGGTATCATCGCGACGAATACCACCTTGGGGCGGCCCGGAGCGTTCGCCTCGGTCAACGAGGCGGGCGGCTTGAGCGGCAAACCGCTGCGCGAGAAATCCACCGAGATCATCCGCTACATTTCGCGGCAGACCGGTGGAAAGCTCCCCATCATCGGTGTCGGCGGGATTCACGACGCGGCGAGCGCGGGCGAGAAACTCGACGCCGGTGCCGTCCTGGTCCAGGTTTACACCGGCATGATCTATCGAGGGCCGTTCTTCGCCGCCGACGTCGCGCGCGCCCTGGCGCTCCGTCAGTCGAAGGCCTGGACGATGGGCGCTTCGTGAGTCTGGGGGAAGCAGGTGCGGCGACGCCGTAGCCGCCTGCCCGCATCCCGTTTTCCGCGCAGAAAAAAGCCGCGCCAAACGGCGCGGCTTGAAACGGGAGGAATCGTGGCGCTCGGCTCAGCTGAGCTTCACGTTCTGGGCCTTGGCGGCGCGGATCAGCGCGTCGGCCATGTCGGACGGTGTAACCGCAACTTCGATACCGGCGGCCTTGAAGGCGGCGATCTTGGCGGCAGCGGTGTCTTCGGTGCCGCCGACGATCGCGCCGGCGTGCCCCATGCGGCGTCCGGCGGGGGCGGTCGCGCCGGCGATGAAACCGGCGACCGGCTTCTTGACGTTCGCCTTGATCCATTTCGCGGCTTCAACCTCGGCGGTGCCGCCGATCTCGCCGATCATGATGATGCCGTGCGTGTCCGGGTCGTCGTTGAAGGCCTTGATCACGTCGAGATGCGACGTGCCGTTGACCGGGTCGCCGCCGATTCCGACGCAGGTCGACTGGCCGATGCCCTTCGAGGTCAGCTGCCAGACCGCCTCGTAGGTGAGGGTGCCGGAGCGGGAGACCACGCCGACGTGGCCCTTCTGGTGAATGTATCCGGGGGAGATGCCGATGCGGCAGCCGCCGGACGACTTCGGGCCCGTGCCGGGCGTGACGAGCCCCGGGCAGTTCGGGCCGACGAGGCGTGTCTTCTTGCCCTGCATCGCGCGTTTCACGCGGACCATGTCGCGGATCGGGATGCCCTCGGTGATCGCGACCGCGAGGTCGAGACCGGCGTCGCTGCACTCGAGGATCGCGTCCGCGGCGAACGGAGGCGGTACGAAGATAGCGGATACCGTCGCGCCGGTGGCGACCGCGGCGTCGGCGACGGAGTTGAAGATCGGAACCTTGTGACCGTTGTGCTCGAAGAACTGGCCGCCCTTGCCGGGAGTGACGCCGGCGACGACCAGCGTGCCGTAGTCAAGGGAGAGCTGCGCGTGCCGCGCTCCGAAGGAACCGGTGATCCCCTGCACGAGGATCTTTGTCTTTTCGTGGACGAAAATGGCCATTTTGAAAGTGGGTTGATGTACCTTGGGTGACGGAATCGTCGGGCTTTCGCCTCAGGCGACCAACTTGACGATCTTCTGGGCCGCATCGGCCATCGAGTCCCCGGAAGTGATCGTGAGTCCGGATTTGGCGAGCGTCTCCTTGCCGGCGACAACGTTGTTGCCCTCCAGCCGGACGACGAGCGGGAGCTTCAGTCCCACTTCTTTCACCGCATCGACGATGCCGTTGGCGATGATGTTGCAGTCCATGATGCCGCCGAAAATATTGACCAGGATACCCTTCACCTTCGGGTCGGTGAGGATGATCTTGAACGCCGCGACAACCTGCTCGCGCGAGGCGCCGCCGCCGACGTCGAGGAAGTTGGCCGGGTTGCCGCCGAAATGTTTGATGATGTCCATCGTGCTCATCGCGAGGCCGGCGCCGTTGACGAGGCAGGCGATGTTGCCGTCGAGCGCGATGTAGCTCAGCGCGTGCTTCGAGGCTTCGACTTCCTTCGGGTCCTCTTCGTTGAGATCGCGGAGGGCGACGATCTCCGGGTGGCGATAAAGCGAGTTGTCGTCGAACGAGACCTTGGCGTCGAGCGCCTCGACTCCGTCGGTCGTCGTCGTGATGAGCGGATTGATCTCCACCATCGACGCGTCGGTTTCCCAGAAAAGGGTGTAGAGGCCGCGGATCAGCTTCGACGCGGCCTTCTGCTCGGCGGCGTTGAGGCCCAGCTTGAAGACGAGCTCGCGCACTTGGTAGTCCGCCAGTCCATACGCGGGATCGATGAAGACCTTGAAGATCTTCTCGGGCGTCTCGTGCGCGACCTTTTCGATTTCCACGCCTCCTTCCGTGGAGGCGACGATCACGGGCCGCGACGTCGCGCGGTCGAGCAGGATGGCAAGGTAATATTCCTTTTTGATGCTGCTGGCGGTCGTGAAATAGACCGTCTGAACCTTGCGGCCCGCGGGGCCGGTCTGAACCGTGACGAGGGTCTCGCCCAGCATTTTGCCCGCGACCTCTTTCGCTTCGGCCTTGGACTTGCAGAGTTTCACACCGCCTTTGAAGCCGCTCTTGAACGTGCCCTTGCCGCGCCCGCCGGCGTGGATCTGGGACTTCACCACGGTCGTGCCCTCGGGCAACTGCGAGAGGGCTGTGTCGAACTCCTCAGGAAATTTAGCCGCGGCGCCCTTCGGCACCGCGATGCCGAACTTCTCAAAGAGCGCCTTCGCTTGATACTCATGAATGTTCATAACTGCGCAGGAATTTGCCACAGCGAGGTGGGGAAGGGCACGAAAAAACATCAGAGCCAAAATCTTCCAGACCGATTGCGGATTGCGTTTGGACGGTTGCTCAACACGATCCAGCGCATGCAATCGCACGAGCTGCTGAAAGAGGTTCTGAAGAAGACGAGCGCGAAGCAGATTGCCGCAGATATGGGACTCTCGCTCTCGCTTATCTATAAGTGGGCCGAGCCTCCATCCGACGATTCGGGAAGTGGCGCTAATAATCCGCTCGACCGTATCGACCAGCTTCTGCGCATCAGCGGCGACAAACGGATTGCCCAGTGGGTTTGCGAGCGGGCCGGAGGGTTCTTCATCACGAATCCTCATGCCAAGCCCCACAACACTTCCCTCATTCCGGCGACCAACGACATCGTCCAGGAATTCGCCGATATGCTGCAGGTGATCGCGACCGCTGCCGCCGATCAGCAGATTTCGCCGGACGAAGCGAAGGCGATCCGTCAGCGATGGGAAGAGCTGAAAAGCGTCACCGAAGGGTTCGTGCATTCGGCCGAGCTCGGAAAATTCACCGAGCTCCAGAAGGAGATCAAAGATCATCCTCATCATACCCCGATCGCCGGATAGCCCGGCTGGGGAGAGCGACGAAGAAGCAGAGCGCAGGCTCTGTTTTTTTTGTGCCTGGACGCCGCGATTTGCGGTCTGCGTGCGAGCGGCGCCAGCTTTTTGTCGCTTTCCCTCAGGCGGTGGAGCGTCGTGCTCCCGGGCGGACGCGGGCACGCGGGCGCGAGTTGTCGCAAGAATTCAACTACGCGGAAATAGCGGGCCGGGCCGATGTTCGGGGAGGCGCCGGTCGGAAAGAAAGCGGGCGCGCGATCCTGGCAAGCATCCTGCTTAGGCGGTTACCGGGGCGGCTCCTTCGGGACGTTCCCGAGGTGGTCGCTCCAACCTAAAACCAACCATACTGCTATGATCAAACGTGCCATCCAGCTGGGGGCTTCGGCGACTTCGCTCCTTGCGCTCGCCGCGTCGGCCTCCGCGGAAATCAAGCTCAACGACAACTTCTCCATCAGCGGCTACGCCGCGGCGTCCTACGAGTACAGCAAGGTCAAGGGTTCGCCGTCCTGGGATTCCCTGTTCGACGGATCGAAAAGCACGCCCAGCGCGGACGCCGTGAAAACCTCGCTCGCGGCCAATTTCAAGCCCGTCACCGGTGTTGTCAGCCTGTACTACGTGCCGAATCTGCCGAAGGACGAACTGACCGTGCTCGATGCGTACGTCACCTATGACGCCGGAGGCGGCGTCACGATCACCGGTGGAAAGTTCCTGAGCTGGATGGGCTATGAGGCGTTCGATACGCCCAACATGTCCCAGATCACCTACGGCGCCCCGACGGTCGGCGCGCTCGCCGCGATTCCAGGATACCACTCTGGCCTGAAGATAGAGTACTCGGACAATGTCTTCGGCTCCGGCGTGGCGCTCGTGGATTCGGTCTACTCTCCCAACGGCTTCTCGCGCGGCGACGGCGAACTCCGCCACAACGCCGGTTTTGAAGGCTACCTCACCTACAAGGGCGTTGAGAATCTCACGCTTTGGGGCGGCATCATCTACGACACCAAGGGCGGCTTCGAATCGCACTCCGTCGTGATGGTCGACCTCTGGGCCCAGTACCAGCTGACGAAGGAGATCACCATCGCCGGCGAGGTCACCGACAAGAACGGCGGCGACGCGCTCAAGGGCTGGGACTGGCTGGCGTACTTCAACTACGCCTTCACCGACAAGTTCTCGACGGTGCTGCGCATCAGCGGCGAACAGCTGAGCTCCGAGACCAAGGCGACCGGCAAGAGCGACTACGTGCAGTACACGATCGGCCCCTCCTACAAGCTCACCGACAACCTGACGGTCCGCGCCGAGTACTCTCTCTACAACTACAAGGACGCGTCCGACAAAAACTTCTTCGGCGTCCAGGGCATCTTCAAGTTCTAAGCCCGCTCCCTCTCCATCGCGCCGGCTCCGCCGCGGTCGTGTGACCGCGGCGGAGGCCGGCTGAACTCTGCCCCGTTTTCCCGCCGGGCCGCATGGCCCGATAGCCACTGCTTTGTCCCCGCAACTCCTCATGATAAAGAAACTGCCTCGCTTCCTCGCCGCCGGCGCTTTGGCGCTCGGTCTGGCCTTCTCCGCCCGTGCCGCTGAAAAGACGATCAAGGTCGGCGTCCTCCACTCGCTCTCCGGCACGATGGCCATCAGCGAAACCTCCCTGCGCGATGTCCTGCTTTTCACTTTCGACGAGATCAACGCCAAGGGCGGCGTGATGGGCTACAAGATCGAGCCTGTCGTCGTCGACGGCGCGTCGAACTGGCCGCTGTTCGCCGAAAAGGCCAAACAGCTCCTCGAACAGGACAAGGTCGCCGTCGTATTCGGCTGCTGGACTTCGGTGAGCCGAAAGTCCGTCCTCCCGGTCTTCGAGAAGAATAACGGTCTGCTCTTCTATCCCGTGCAGTACGAAGGTGAGGAAGAGAGCCAGAACGTCTTCTACACCGCGGAGGCCGTCAACCAGCAGGCCACGCCCGCGGTCGATTACCTCCTCGATCAGGGCTACACGAAGTTCTACCTGCTCGGATCGGATTACGTGTATCCGCAGACCACGAATCTCGTTCTCCTCGAGTACCTCCGCAGCAAGGGCATCCCTCTCGAGAATATCGGCGGCGGTTTCAAGAAGGACGAATCCGGCGCGATCATCTCGGCCGGCAAATACACGCCCTTCGGCCATACCGACTACCAGCAGATCGTCGCCGAGATTAAGCAGTTCGCCGCGGGCGGCAAAGCGGCCGTGATCAACACGCTCAACGGCGACACCAACGTGCCGTTCTTCAAGGAATACGCCGCCGCGGGCCTCACCTCCGAAACCTGCCCGGTCGTGTCGTTCTCGATCTCCGAAGACGAATTCCGCGGCCTGCCGGCCAAACAACTCGTGGGCCAGCTCGGCTGCTGGACGTATTTCCAGTCGATCAATTCGCCGGCGAACAAGCTGTTCGTCGCCGATTTCAAGAAGTGGCTCGGCGCGACGAGTGTCCCCGGCATCGTGAAGGAAGGTCGCGTGACCTGTTCGCCGATGGTGCTGAGCTATGACGGCGTTTACCTCTGGAAAGCCGCGGTCGAAAAGGCCGGCTCGTTCGATGTCGACAAGGTCCGCGCCGCGCTGAAGAGCGGCCTCACTTTCGATGGCCCGGGCGGCACCGTGAAGACGCAGAAGAACATGCACCTCACGAAAAACGTGTTCATCGGCGAAACCAAGGCCGACGGCCAGTTCAAGATTCTGAAGGAATTCAAGGACGTGTACGGCGAGCCCTGGCTCAAGGGTAAGTTCAAGTAAGCGGACCATCGATTCCCGCGCACGGGCCCGAGGCTCCGCCAGAACGCTGGCGCGGGTCCTGCTGAACGGGATTTCAGCCTTGGTATTTGGTCGTCGTTCGTAGCGAGGAGGGGCGCCGCCGCGAAGGTGGCGCCCCTTCTTTGACGCAGAGTTTCCACCCCAACCCTTACTTTCTCGTGCGAAAGAACCGTCGCATATCCGCCATCGTCTGTCTCGTTCTGCCGCTCTTCCTTGGCTGCTTTTCGGCCCGGGCGGACACGGCACGCCAGATCGTCGCCCGCGCTGCCATGGCCGGCTCCGATGCGGAGAAAATCCGGCTGATTCAGAGTCTCGCGCTGGAGCCCGATGCGGACACACCGCGACTGCTCGATGCCTGGCGGGAGGACGCCTTGTACGTCTTTCAAGGAAGCGCTGGTCACCCGATCCCGGTTCAGCTGACGGGCGAAAAGGACGAGCGGGACGCGCAGGTCGCGGTGGTCGTCGAAACGGGGAAAGCGCTGAACGACGCACACGGCGCTCCGCTGCGCCTCGTCGGCTCCGATCTCACCGCGGTCGAACATGACGCGAAGCTCCGGCGGACGATGAAGGAGGTTCTGGATACGCTGGAACTCGCCGCGCCGGATCCGAAAAAACGCGTCGATGCGGTCCAGGCGATCGGCTTCGCGCAAAACTTCGAGAAGCTGCCCGCCCTGCAAGTCCGGTTTTCGCGCGAGACGAACCCTGAGGTGCGCCGGGCGATGGAGGAGGCGATTGCGTTGATCCAGCTGAAGGCGCCCGACGACGTGGTGAAACTCCAGGCGCTCGGCGAGCTGCGGGGACTGCACACGCTCGCCAGTTTCGACTTTGTCCGTGCGGCCCTGCGCGAGGCCGAAGCGGCGAAAAAAACGGCCGTCGCAAAAGCGGCTGCGGTCGCTCTCAGCGCGATCGAACAGCACAAATCGGCGGTCAATTTCTTCGGCACGATCTTCCGCGGTCTGAGCCTTGGCAGCATCCTGCTCGTCGTGGCGTTGGGACTGGCGATCACGTTCGGACTGATGAAGGTGATCAACATGGCGCACGGGGAAATGGTCGCCGTGGGCGCGTACACCACGTACCTCGTGCAGAACCTTTTTGGCGGCGGGGTCGCGCTCTCGCCGCTCGGGTTTTCGCTCAGCATTCCCGGCCTGCAGGCGACCGGCTGGAGGTACGACGCCTACTTCATCGTCGCGCTTCCGCTCAGTTTCCTTTCGGCGGCGGTGGTGGGCATCGCGCTCGAGCGTACGGTCATTCGGTTCCTCTACCGCCGACCTCTCGAGAGCCTGCTCGCAACCTGGGGCGTATCGTTGGTCTTGCAGCAGGCGTTTCGGCTGATTTTCGGGGCGAACAACGTGCAGGTCTACAGCCCCGCATTCCTCAGCGGAAACTGGACGGTCAACGACATCCTCTTCGGGTGGAACCGCGTTTTCGTGATCGGGTTTGCGGGGGCGGTGGTATTCGGAACGTGGCTCATCCTCACTCGCACGCCGCTCGGGCTCTTGATCCGCGCGGTGATGCAGAACCGCTCGATGGCCTCATGCATGGGCGTCCGCACGGAGCGGGTGAACATGCTCACGTTCGGACTCGGCAGCGGTTTGGCCGGCCTGGCGGGCGCTTTTCTGAGCCAGATCGGAAACGTGGGCCCCTCGCTTGGGCAGAGCTACATCGTCGACTGTTTCATGACCGTGGTCGTCGGCGGAGTGGGGAACCTCGCCGGAACGGTGATCAGCGCGTTCGGCATCGGTCTGGCCGACCAATCGCTGCAGCAGATTCTCCTCAATCCCGTGCTCGGGAAGATCCTCGTGCTCGTTTGCATCATCCTGTTCCTGCAATGGCGCCCGGCGGGAATCTTCGTTACTCGCAGCCGCAACCTCGATGAATAGCCGGGAAACGACGGATAAGCCCAGCTGGCTCGACGGAATGTTTTCCAGTCGCCGGTGCAGCATCCGCGCACAGGGGCGCTTTTCACACCTTTCGGCCTCCCGATGATCTCACGCACGAAGCTTGGGCTGCCTTTCATCCTGGGCGCGGGTGTGCTGCTCGCGCTGGTCCTGCCATTGCTGAACGCGCACGGCGTGGTGAGCGACTTCACGCTCAACCTCTGGGGAAAATATCTCTGTTACGCGCTTCTCGCGATTTCGGTGGATCTGCTCTGGGGCTACACGGGATTGCTCAGCTTGGGGCAGGCGCTCTTTTTCAGCCTCGGCGGCTACATGATCGGCATGCACCTCATGCTGATGATCGGCGATCTGGGAGTGTATGCGCAGGCGGGAAAAAACCCGCACGGCTTGCCGGATTTCATGATTTTCCTCGGGCATACGTTCCTTCCGAGCTTCTGGCGGCCGTTCTACTCGTTTGCCTTCTCAGTCTTCATGGTCCTCGCCCTGCCGGGCCTGCTCGCGTCGATCTTCGGCTACCTGGCATTTCGCTCCCGCATCAAGGGCGTGTATTTCTCGATTCTCACCCAGGCGCTGACCTATGGCGCGGCCCTGATGTTTTTCCGGAACGACCTGCTGATGGGCGGCAACAACGGCTTCACGGACTTCAAACGGATTCTGGGGCACCCGATCCTTTCGACCGAAACGCAGCGCGGCCTGTTTGTCGCAACGGCGGTCGCGCTCACCTTCGTCGTTCTCGGCTGCCGCTGGCTGAGCGGAACGAAATTCGGCCTGGTGCAGCGCGCGATCCGCGATGGCGAGAATCGCGTGCTCTTCAGCGGGTACGCGTCGGCCCACTACAAGCTGTTCGTGTTTGTTCTCTCGTCGGTGATCGCCGCGATCGGCGGAGCCCTCTACGTGCCGCAGGTCGGCATCATCAATCCGAGCGAGATGACGCCCGACAAATCGCTCGAGGCGGTGGTGTGGGTCGCCGTCGGCGGACGAGGAACGCTGATCGGACCGGTCATCGGCGCGGTTTCGGTCAACGCTCTGAAGAGCTGGGCGACTCGCGCCTTCCCCGACCTCTGGCTGATCATCATCGGCGTTCTCTTCATCGTCGTGGTCCTCTTCCTGCCGGGCGGCATCGTCAGCATCCCCGGCCGGCTGGCGGCGTTCTGGTCGCGTTTCCGGAAACCGGAACCGGAGGAGCAGGCGCTGCCGGAGACAGCATCTCGGAACGCCTCGGCCGACCCGGTATCCCGCACCTCCTGAGCCATGGCCAAGAATCTCCTGCTCACGGTCGAGGATGTCTCGAAAACCTACGATGGTTTCAAAGCCATCTCGGACCTGACGTTTTACTTGTTCGAAGGCGAACTGAGGACGGTCATCGGCCCAAACGGGGCAGGAAAATCGACGTTCTTTGATCTGATCAGCGGTCGGGCGCAGCCGGATCGCGGAAAGATCATGTTCGGCCTCGAGGACGACCTCACGACGATGAACGAGTACGAGATCAATCGGCTCGGCATCGGAAGGAAATTCCAGACGCCGAGCGTCTACGGCGAGCACACCGTATGGGACAATCTGGTCCTTTCACTGAAGGGTCCGCGCGGAGTGTTTTCGTCGCTCTTCCGCCGGCTGACCTCGACGGATCGGGACCGGATCGACGAGGTGCTGGAGTTGATACGGTTGTCCGGCAAGCGGCACTGGAAGGCAGGCCAGCTCGCCCACGGCGAGAAGCAGTGGCTGGAGATCGGTATGCTGCTCGCGCAAGAGCCGAAGCTGCTCCTCGTCGACGAGCCTGCGGCCGGGATGACCGACGAAGAAACGCATCGGACAGGCGAACTGCTGCTCTCTCTCGCCGGAAAGCACAGCCTGATCGTGGTCGAGCACGACATGACGTTCGTCCGCCAGATCGCGCGCGACGGCAACGTGACAGTGCTGCACCAGGGCACGGTGCTGTGCGAGGGCAAGTTCGACGCGGTCCAATCCAACCCCAAAGTGCGCGAGGTCTACCTCGGGCGCGGAAAGTCCGGCCGATGATTCTCTCCACCCGGGAAACTACGTCCGGAGCCGCGATCGCGCCGGCTTCCGGGTCACTGCTCCAGCTTCGCGCCATCGAAACTTACATCGGCGGCTCGCGCATTCTCCGTGGCGTCGATCTCGACGTCGCGGCTGGCGAGGTCGTCGCTTTGATGGGCCGAAACGGCGTCGGCAAGACCACCACGTTGAAGTCGATCACCGGCCTTTTGCCTCTCCGTTCGGGGGAAATCCGCTTCGATGGCAAGAGGCTGGATCGTCTCGCACCGGACGCCCGGGCCCGCTCGGGAATCGGCTACGTTCCGCAGGGTCGGGATGTTTTCCCTCATCTCTCGGTCCAGGAGAATTTGGAGATCGGAT
The DNA here is from genome assembly GCA_003054665.1 of Opitutaceae bacterium EW11. Taxonomy (GTDB): domain Bacteria; phylum Verrucomicrobiota; class Verrucomicrobiia; order Opitutales; family Opitutaceae; genus EW11. The sequence goes on from QAYY01000011.1 coordinate 648,556, forward strand.
TGGTGGTGCACGGCCGGCGGGCAGCGGCCGCTCGCTCCGCCATGGACCGCGTGTTCGAGCTGTTTCCCGTGCTCAAGCAGATGCTCGGCCGAAAAGGCGGTGTGCTCTCCGGCGGGCAGCAGCAGCAGTTGGCGATCGGGCGCGCGCTGCTGACGGATCCGAAGCTCATCATCCTCGACGAGCCGACCGAGGGTATTCAGCCCTCCATCATCGACCAGATCGGCGACACGTTGAAAAAGCTCAAGAGCGAGGGACCGCGCCGGTACCTCGTGGGCGAAATTGACCACATGCTGCTTCATCTTGAACTCCAGGGCGTGCCGCCGGCCAACCTGGATCCCATTCGAAGCCGAGTAACGGTGCTTCAGAATGAAGGGCCCCGATCCGACCTCATGGCGGAGGTTGCCGAACTGCTCGCCCACGTGCAGCAGGAGGCGGCGAAGCCGGAAATCATCGAGCCGATCGGCAACGCACTGAAGAAGCTGAAGGGCGACGGCTCGCTCGCCATCCTGGTCGTGGAGCAGTTCGTGGATTTTTGCCGAGAAGTGGCCGATCGCTTTTACGCGATGGACCGCGGTGCGGTGGTAGCGTGGGGTCGCATCGACGCGCTCACCGACGAAGTAGTGAAGGAACACCTACAAGTGTGAATCCCGAATGAGCAAGATGACGCGAAATGAAGCGCCGGCCGCAGCCGGTCGACGGGGAGGGCGTTTCCCATGCACCTGACCCCGCGCGAACGCGAGAAGCTGCTGATCGTCACGGCGGCGGATCTGGCCCGGCGCCGGCAGGCGAGGGGACTAAAGCTCAATTACCCCGAAGCCGTCGCCATCATCACCTACGAGATCGTCGAGGGCGCCCGCGACGGGAAGTCGGTGGCCGACTTGATGAGTTTCGGCACGACGATCCTCAAGGCCGGCGACGTCATGGAGGGCGTTCCAGAGATGATCCACGAGGTGCAGGTCGAGGCGACGTTCCCCGACGGCACGAAGCTCGTCACCGTGCACAACCCGATCCGATGAATACGCGTGCTGCCGTGAGGGAGCGCCGGCCTGCGACCGGGGCTTCGATGTCCCAGAGACGCCCGTGCGCCCTGAAAACCTCCTATCTCCCATGATTCCCGGTGAAATCATTGTCGTGGCCGACGAAGCGCCGCTTGACGCGAACATCGGCCTCGAGACGGTCACGATCGACGTGGTGAACACCGGCGACCGTCCGATCCAGGTCGGATCGCATTTCCACTTCTTCGAAGTCAACGAGGCGTTGCACTTCGACCGTGCCGGCTCTCGGGGTTTCCGGCTGAACATTCCGGCGGGCACCGCGGTGCGTTTCGAAGCCGGGGACAAAAAGCGCGTCGAACTCGTCGCCCTCGCCGGTACGCGGCAGGTGTACGGCCTCAACGGCAAGGTGAATGGGTACCTCGAACCAAAGGCGGAAGGACTGAAGGGCTGAAAGGCTGAATCGAACCGCATCGTTCACCCCCAACGTTCGTCTCCTCCGCGCGCCTCCTTCAGCCCTTCAGTCCTTTGGCCCTTCAGCCCTTTTCCTCCCATGCTCTCCCTCACCCGACGCCAATACGCTGAGATGTTCGGTCCCACCCTCGGTGATCGTGTCCGACTGGCGGATACGGAGCTCGTCGTGGAAGTCGAGCGCGACCTGATCGCCGAGCGCGGCGGCTACGGCAACGAAATCAAGTTCGGCGGTGGCAAGGTCATCCGCGACGGCATGGGGCAGTCGCCAAACGCTTCGGATGCCGACTCGCTCGATCTGGTCATCACCAACGCGCTGATCCTCGATCCGGTTCTCGGCGTCGTCAAAGCCGACATCGGAATCAAACACGGCGTCATCGTCGGCATCGGGCACGCCGGGAATCCCGGCATCCAGGATGGGATTGGCTCCGCGTATCCGGAGCCGCGCACGGGAAAACCGAATCCGATGATTGTCGGCGCCTGCACGGAAGTGCTCGCGGGCGAAGGCTGTATCGTCACGGCGGGAGGGATCGACACCCACATCCATTTCATCTGCCCGCAGCAGATCGAAGAGGCGATTTCCAGCGGGGTGACGACGATGCTCGGCGGCGGCACGGGACCGGCGACCGGCACGTTCGCGACGACGTGCACGCCGGGTCGTTGGAACATCCACCGCATGCTCCAGGCGGCGGAGGCTTATCCGATGAATCTCGGATTCCTCGGAAAGGGAAATTGCGCCACGCCCGGTCCCTTGCGCGAACAGGTGCTGGCAGGGGCCATCGGCCTCAAACTCCACGAGGACTGGGGAACGACGCCGGCTGCGATCGACACCTGCCTCGCGGTGGCCGATGAACTCGATGTCCAGGTGGCGATTCACACCGACACGCTCAACGAGGCGGGTTTTGTCGACGAAACCATCCGTGCCTTCAAGGGCCGCGCGATTCACACCTACCACTCGGAAGGTGCCGGGGGCGGGCACGCGCCGGACATCATCCGTGTCTGCGGCGAGGCGAACGTCCTGCCATCGTCGACGAATCCGACGCGTCCGTTCACCGTGAATACGATCGACGAGCATCTCGACATGCTCATGGTCTGCCATCACCTCGACGCGAAGATTCCCGAGGACGTGGCGTTCGCAGAGTCCCGGATTCGGCCGGAGACCATCGCGGCGGAGGATTGCCTGCACGACCTCGGCGCCATCTCGATGATGTCGAGCGACAGTCAGGCGATGGGCAGGGTGGGCGAGGTGATCATCCGGACGTGGCAGACCGCTCACAAGATGAAGGTCCAGTTTGGCCGCCTCTCAGGGCCATCGCATCCGGCGGCCGACAACTTCCGTGCCCTACGGTACCTCGCGAAATACACCCTGAATCCCGCGATCACACACGGCATTCGACATATCGTCGGGTCGCTCGAGGTCGGCAAACTTGCCGATATCGTGGTATTCAAACCGGCACTCTTCGGAGTGAAACCCGAACTGGTGCTCAAGGGCGGCTTCATCGCCTGGGCGAACATGGGCGATCCCAATGCATCGATCCCGACGCCGCAGCCGACGTTCTACCGTCCGCAGTTCGGCGCGGCTGGGCGGGCGTTGTCCGCCACGAACGTGACGTTCGTCAGCGAGGCGGCCCTGCGCGCGGGATCCGTCGCCGAACTGGGGCTGCAGCGACGGGTCGAGGCGGTGCGGAGCTGCCGCACGATCACGAAGCGCGACATGGTTCTCAACGACGCTCTGCCGAAAATCGAGGTGGATCCGGAAACCTACACCGTCAAGGCCGACGGCCACGTGCTCACCTGCGAGCCCGCAAAGAGCCTTCCGATGGCCCAGCGGTACTTTTTGTTCTAGGGCGTGTTTGCAGAACGGGAAGCAGAGCGTTTCCCATTTTGCAGACACGCCCTAGTCGCGTTGTCTCAACCGATCTCCGTCTCCAATTCCCGGAGACGCACGTGTTCCGCCCTCAACCTCTGTCCGAGGAGCCGTTCGCCACGGGCGGCGAACCATTCCGGGTCGTCGGTCGTCGCGAACCGCCGGGCGCCTCCTCGGCTGAGCCGTGTCTCGAAATCGCGATGCCGCTCGAGCCAGTTTGCAAAACGGGACGAGACAATCTCACCCTGCGAGAGAATCTCGATTTCCTTCGGGACGATATGCCGGATAGCGGGCAACAGCAGCGGATAGTGCGTGCAGCCGAGCAGGAGGCGGCGGGGCGGGTGTGGGCGGAAAAGGACGGGGTCGAGCGCCTGCCGCAGGAAGTATTCGGTGCCGACGCCGCCGAGTTCGCCCGCCTCGACCAACGGAACCCAGAGCGGGCAGGACTGCTGAATGAGTTCGATACCGGGAGCGAGTTTCCTGAGTTCGATGCCGTAGGAATCGGAAGCGATGGTGCTCTCGGTTCCGAGGACGGCTACGACATCGACCGCATCCGACGGCTGAGTCTCGCCCGGAATGGCGCCGGGCGGGAGTCCCGCGAGCGCTTCGACCGACGGACGCACGACACCCAGCACGCGCCGGTCCGAACGGTGCGCGGGCAGGTGCAACTGCTGAATGTTGCGGAGGGCTCGGGCGGACGCCGTGTTGCAGGCGAGGACAACGACCACGCAGCCTTGGTCGAAGAGCCATTCGACCGCCTCCAGTGTAAAGCGGCCGATCACGTCGGCGCTCCGCGCCCCGTATGGCGCCCGCGCGCTGTCCGCCAGGAACAGGTAGTCGTACTGGGGCAGCGTCTGGAGAAGAGAACCCAGAATGGTCAGACCGCCGAAGCCGGAATCGAACACGCCGATCATCCCGAGAGCGCAGGCGAACTGCTCCAGAGATGCAAGTCCGCTGGCTTCCGTGGTGAGTCGTGCCGGGAAAAGAACGTTCGCATCAAGTCGGCTTGAGGCGGCGCGGTCGGCACAGCTGCTGCTATCAACGGCGCTCATCGTCATGCTCCACCTTGTTCATGCACCCGTAGAACGACCGACCCCGGGCCTGCCGGCGGTCGTGCTCTGGACGGACCGGCAGCATCTTTCAAAGCGGATTTGGCGGGGCACGGCCGACGATGGCGTGGCGTTCGGCTTCGACCTGCAGCAGCCGATGGCGCCAGGGACGACGTTCTTCGAGACTGGCGACAAGCGGTACTTCGTCGATCAGGTGTCCGAACCGGTGCTCGAAATCTCCCTCGAGATGACAGCCTGCGCCGCCGCGGGCGTCGGCTGGGCAGTAGGCAATCTCCATCTCGAGCTGATGGGAGAAGCGGGCCGGCTTCTCACCCCCGACAGCAAGGCGGCGCGGCAGCTTTGCGAACGGCTCCGGATCCCCTATCGCGCCGTTTCAGTGGTGTTCCGGCCCGGGCGATTCGTTCGCGGCGCAATTGCCGGAGCCGCGGTTCAGGAACTCGGCTCGAGTCATCAACACGGCGAGCCGGCGGAGAGACCGGAAAGTTAGGCGCTGGAAATGGATCCCGCTAGGCCCAATTCCGCGGACAGTCCCCTCCACGAAGGATCGTTGATCTCTTCGGCCTTTCAGCCGTTTCCGGTCTGGCTCACGGCGCTGCTTCAGCTGAACGACACGTTTTATCCGACGGGAGCCTACGCTCACTCGTATGGGCTCGAGGGACTGATCGCCGAGGGCGTGGTTCGCGATCGCGATACCCTCGAGCGGTTTCTCAACGTGAGCGTGGTGCCGGGCCTGCGACAATTGGAGCTTCCGCTCGTGGCCCACGCGTGGGAGGGACTGCATTGCGGAGACTGGGAACGACTCGCGCGGTTGTCCGTGCTCGCTTCCGCATCTCGGACGCCCAAGGAGGCACGCGCGGCCTCGGAGGCCATCGGGCGCCAGCGCATCGAGCTCTGCGCGCGGCTGAGAAACGCGCCCCTGGCGGTGGAGTTTTTGCGACGGGCGGAGAGGGGAGCCTGGCCGTTCTCGGCCGGAATCGCGGCGGCGGTCGAAGCCAGAGTCCTCGGTGCGCCGGTGGAGGCCGCCTTGAGTTCGGTGTTTTACGCTGCTGTTGCCGGGACGATCGCGGCGGCGATGAAGCTGCTCAGACTTGGTCAGAACGGCGCGCAATCGCTCCTCACCGCGATGCTCGCGCTTGCGCCGGAGACCATGTCCCAAGCGCTTCATGTCTCGGAAGCGGAGATCGGCTGGTTCAACCCGTGGCTCGATGTCGCGGCGGCGCGTCATGAAACGGCCGATGCGCGGCTCTTCATCTCATGAGTTTCCCGAAGATCAGCCCCTTCAGCGGAGCTTCGGGGCGGGCGCAAGCGAAGCCCGTACCGAACGCCTTTCCACTCTGTTTTTCCTCTCGATGAATCGTTCACGTCCTCCTCGAATTGGCATCGGCGGCCCGGTGGGTTCGGGCAAAACCATGCTCTGCCTGAAGCTCTGCGAAAAGCTGCGCGACCGGATATCGATGGCTGTCGTGACGAACGACATCTACACCTCCGAAGACGCGCGCTTCCTCAAGGAGCAGAACGCGCTCAACCCGGATCGTATCGTCGGCGTGGAGACGGGCGGATGTCCGCACACGGCCATCCGGGACGATACGACGATGAACGAGCAGGCCGTGCGCGGACTGGAGGCGAGGTTTCCCGACCTGCAACTCATCCTGGTGGAGAGCGGCGGCGACAACCTTACCGCGACCTTCTCACCGGAACTGGTGGATTGTTTCATCTACGTCCTCGACGTCGCCGAAGGGGAGAAAATGCCGAGGAAGGGAGGGCCCGCTATCAAGTACAGCGATCTTCTGCTCATCAACAAAATCGACCTCGCCCCCTACGTCGGCGCCGACCTGACCGTGATGGAACGCGATGCCCGGGTGCAGCGCGGCAACCGGCCTTTCATCTTCTGCGACCTGAAGCGCGAGCAGAACTTGAACCTCGTCCTGAAGTGGATCGAGCGAGAGGTGCTTTTCGCTGTGCTCGCGTGAGCGGAATCCGCGGACATCTTTCGCTGCGCGCCGAAGCGCACCCCGGCGGCCGCACGGTCATCGACGAGCAGTCGTTCAGCGCGCCGTTTCACCTCAGCAAACCGTATTGGGACGGACGCGTGTTGATCGTGCAGGTGGTGAATCCCACGGCGGGCGTTCTTTCTGGCGACGGACTCCGTTCGAACATTGGCGTGGGGCGCGATGCGGCGCTGCTCGTGACGACGCCGAGTGCAACGCGGGTGTTTCAGGCGTCCGGCGCGCCCGCGCAGTCCGAACAGCGTTTCGCCGTGTCCGACGGAGGCTGGCTCGACTATCTGCCGGAACCGCTCGTGCCCCATCGCGGTTCACAGTTTTTCCAGTCGACCACGATCGAGGCGTCCGCACACGCGGAGCTGTTTTATGCCGACCTCGTGATGCCCGGGCGGCTCGGCCGCGGCGAGGCTTGGTCTTGGGATCGATTGGTGCTGGCCCTCCGGCTCAGCGTCGGCGGAGACCTCTTGCTGTGCGAACGCTGGGACCAGAGCGGGGCCGAGGCGAAGGGTCTGGCAACGTTGGCGGGAAGAGAGGCGGGGGCCTGTTTTGCGAACCTGGTTGTTGTCTCGCCCCGCCTGAAAGAGGCCGGCGTGTGGACGGAGCGGATACGGGGCTTGCACCGCGAAGGTTGCTGGGTGGGCGTCAGCGCCTTGCGGGGAAACCGTGGCGGTTGGAGCGTGAAAATGATCGCCGAAGATTCGATCGGTCTGCGTGCGGCGCTGGCGGAGGTGCGCGAGTCCCTGGCGGCGGAACTGCCCCGGCTGCGAAGTTTGCCACGGAAATTCTGAGGTCCGGGAAGGGACTGCGCGGCCTGAAATCGTCGAGGCGGTTCGACCGGCGAGACTCAGCGCAGGAGCAGGATCAAGCCAAAGGCGGCGACGAAAAGACCGGCGGCGCGGGCGAGTTGGCGCTCAGCGGAGAATCGGCTGGCGAAATAGTAGCCAACGAGGTGAAGAGCGGTAGTGGCGGCGACGAAGCCGGCGGCGTAGCCGAGAATATTGGCCCCTGAGGGAAGCTCCGCTCCGTGAGCCATGCCGTGGAAAGCTGCAAAAAGCGCGACGAGCGGCACGCCAACTTGCAGACGGAGATGCATGGAGAACGAAATCAGCAGCCCGAGCACAAGAAGCGACGCGGCGATCCCTTGTTCGGCAAGCGACGGCAGGAATCCCGTGCGGCAGATCACCGCGGCGGCCGCCATTGCCGCGACGAAGGTGGCGGGTATCAGCCAGCGCGCGCGGCCCCCGAGTATGAACGCCCAAACACCGACAGCAACCATGGCGAGCCAATGATCCCAACCGGAGAAAGGATGCCCGAAACCGCTGGTGAAGTCCCAGGTGAGCTCATGTCCGTCATGGCCTGGGTGCGCGGAGGCAATCGTCGGAAACGTCACAGCAGCAGCGGCGAAGCAGGCGAGGATGCGGGTCTTCATCGGTGGAGTAGGTTCCCACCCCCCATAGCAGCCCGCGGGCCAAGTCCCGCGCCGGCGAGCGCAGCTGAGGCGAAAGCCGGGGCGCGCCGCAGATATCCGCGTTCCGCCTACAGCTTCAGAGTGCCCAGCAGCTGTTTTGTCAGGAAGGCGGTCTGAAGCACGGCGAGTTCCTTCAGGCCCTTGCCGGCTAGCGCGAGCAGGCTGTGGAGCTGGTCGTAGGAGAACGTCGATTCTTCGCCCGTGCCCTGAACTTCCACGAACTGCCCCTTGCCGGTCATGACGACGTTGAAATCGACCTCCGCGTCCTTGTCCTCGACGTACGCCAGATCCAGCAATTCGCGTCCACCGAAGAGACCGACGCTCACCGCCGCGACGGAGTCGCTGACGGGATTTTCGGCGAGTTTCTTCTCGTCCATCAGTTTTTGCACCGCGAGTCGGGTGGCGAGGTAGGCGCCGGTGATGGAGGCCGTGCGCGTGCCGCCGTCGGCCTGAAGGACGTCGCAATCGACCCAGAGGGTGTTTTCGCCGAGCTTCTGGAGGTCCACCACGGCACGCAGGGAGCGACCGATGAGCCGTTGGATCTCCACCGTGCGTCCGTCGAGTTTGCCCCGGGAAATGTCGCGCTGTTTGCGATCGAGGGTGCTGTAGGGGAGCATCGAATACTCCGCGGTGAGCCAGCCGCCCTTGACCCCTTGCTGCCGCATCCAGGTGGGCACTTTGGGTTCGATCGTCGCTGCGCAGATCACTCGGGTCAGACCGAAGCTCACGAGCACCGAGCCGGTGGCGTACGGAGCGATATTGGGTTCGAAGGTGACCGTGCGAAGCTGGTCGGCGCGGCGGCCGTCAGCACGGGTGGGGGCGTTGCTCATGGGAGAAGAAAGGCGGAAAGGCAGAAGGGCTGGAAGAGGAAAAAGGCTGAAGGGCTGAAAGGCTGAAGGTCTGACGGAAGAAAAACGGCTGAGGAGTAGCGGGACGCAAGGGGCGAACCGCATCAGCATGCGCTTAGCAGCCTAGTTCGTGAGAGTATCGCAGCGCACCGCGATGCAAAGTCTGGTTCGGCGATCTGACGATTTCGCCTGCCTTCCGGCGCGAGATCCAACGGCAGCGCGCCGCCAACGGCTACCGCCGGATTTGTCCTCAGCCCTTCAGCCTTTCAGTCCTTCAGCCCTTTGCCCTACCCCTGCCGCTCTTCCACGTCGGCCAAGCGGACGACTTTGTCGGGGTTTTCCGCCTGGCGCGTCATGAAGGCGATGAGGCGATCGTTGAAGTCTTTCGCCGGGTCGTGCCCCATCTTCTTGAGCGCTTGAGTGAGGGCGGCGACTTCGACGAGGCGGGCCATGTCTCGGCCGGGGCGCACGTACAGCACGATGTGAGGGATCTTTTTTCCCAGAATCTCGTAGTAGTTCTCCTCAAGGCCGGTGCGCTCTTCGACGACGTCGGGCGTCCATTCGACGAGCGACACCACCATGTCGATGCGCTTCTCGACCCGAATGCTCTTAATGCCGAACATCTCCGCGATATTGATGATGCCAATGCCGCGGCACTCCATATAACCGCGGTTGAGCGGACGCGACGTGGCCATGAGTTCACGTTCGTCGAGAAGCTTGATGACCGTCAGGTCGTCGGAAACGAGGGAGTGTCCGCGCTCGATCAGCGCCAGGGCGCACTCGCTCTTGCCGACGCCGCTCGTGCCGCGAAGGAGGACGCCGATGCCTTTGATGTCGAGCGTCGTGGCGTGCTCGGTCGTGGCGGGGGCGAATTCATTGTCGATGCACAGTGTCGCCAGATTCACGTAGTTCATCGTGATCAGCGGCGTCCGGAAGAGAGGCAGGTTGCGCTCCTCGGCCACGACCAGCATCGGGTGCGTGGGATTGAAATTGCGGGTCAGGACGAGACAGGGGATCTGCCGATCCGCCATTTCGTTGATGATTTCGATCTGACGCGGCTGAGGCAGCGTTTTCAGGTACGTCATCTCGGCCGCCCCGAGGACTTGAATGCGTTTGTTCGCGAAGTATTTGAAAAATCCGGTGAGCGCCAACGACGGGCGGTTGATGCTTCCTTCGCGAATGAGCCGGTGCAGGCCTGCCTCGCCCGTGACGAGTTCCATTTTCAGTTTATCGCGGTACGTCTCGTAGAAGTGGGCGATGGTGATGCCCTGAATGGCTTTCTGCATGGGCTAACGGCGATGACGGTGAGGAGCGTAGGCAGCAAGAAGCTGCAGGAGGACGCAGGGGATGGGGGAGCTTGGGCAATCCGGCACGGCGCATAAAGCCAAAAGCCGGAAGAAGGGCGAAGGGCTGAAAGGCTGAAGGAAAGAGGCAACCCGGGCCGGCGTGCCTACGGGTGGTTCGGCGCGTCCCCGCGACGACATGCCCGTAGCCCAAAACCCAACGCTCGGTCGCCTCGGTCACGCATTCGACGGGGGTTGCGCGGCATCGGTGTGAACTGGTTCGGCTGCTCCCTGCGTTAAGCGCCGTAGGTGCCGGGCGGTGACACGGGCAGCGACCCTGTTCGCGCAGCAGGGACGCGTCGCGCCACTCAAACTCCCAATTCCCCAGCCGTCGCCCGAGCGGCCGGTGCCCGCAGCTAAAGATTAAAATCTTTGCCGAGGTAATACTCGCGGGCCTGGGGATCGTTGATGAGGAATTCGCTCGTGCCCTCGGTCAGCACCTTGCCCTGGCGGATAATGTAGGCGCGGTCCACGATGCGCAGGGTCTCGCGAACGTTGTGATCGGTAATCAAGATCCCGATACCGCGTTGCTTGAGGGCGAGCACCATCTTCTGGACTTCGGCGACCGAGATTGGGTCCACGCCGGCGAACGGCTCGTCCATCAGCAGGAACTTGGGCTGGGTGACGAGTGCGCGGGCGATTTCGAGTCTGCGGCGCTCGCCGCCGGAGAGGGTGTACGCCTTTTGCTTGGCGACCTGGAGCAGGTTGAGTTCCTCCAGGTGCTGATGCACCCGGGCCGGCCGGTCGCGGCGGCGGACGCCGATCGTTTCGACGATCGCGAGAATGTTTTCCTCCACCGTCAGGCGTCGAAAAACCGAGGCTTCCTGGGGAAGATAGCCGATGCCGAGCCGGGCGCGCTCGTGCATTCGGAGATGTGTCGCCTCTTTGCCCTGGACGAAAACCTTGCCGCTGGTGGCGGGGACGAGACCGACGATCATGTAGAACGTCGTTGTTTTGCCCGCGCCGTTCGGACCGAGAAGCCCGACGACTTCCCCCGCGCGGACATTGACGTCCACGCCTGCCACGACGGTGCGCTCACCGTAGGTTTTCACCAAGCCGGCCGTGCGAATCTCGGCTGTCTGCGAGGAGGAGCCCGGCGAGTGCGCGGGAGCCGCGGTAGTGGGAACAGGGGAAGCGGTGCTCATTTCGCAGGAGGCAGCGCGGGAGAAACGGGCGCAGGTTGAGCGTTGGGCGTTGCCGGAGCTGCGACGGGTTTCTCCGGCTCGGCTTTCGGAGCTGGTGTGTTTTTGTCGAAGCCGAGGTCCTTGATCGCGGGGCCCAGCAGCTGAATGTTTTTGCCTCTGACGCGCCGTTCGCCGCGGAGCATTTCGATTTCGTCGCCGACCCAGGTGACCTCGGAACCATGATCCACCGCCATCGGATCCTCTTTCATCACGATCCGGTTTTCGCGCGGATACACCTCGGCGCGACCGCAACTCGCTTCACGATCGCCCTGGACGATGTGAACCTTGCCGGTTGCGAGCAGGAACTTGAACTTCTCGAGGGTCGGGACGGTGGCGGCCTTGTCGCCGATGCGCGTCGCGGTGATCTCGAGCTTGTCGCAGGTGATCTTGAGGTTCGTTCCGGTGACGACGACGTTGCCAGAAAAGACGCCCATGGTCTCCGTGTCCGTGCTCCACATCTCCATCTGGTCGCTCCGAATCTGCGTCGATTGCGGCTGGGCGAGCTGGGGCGGGGTGATGAGGTCCTTCGCGGCGTTCTGCGCAAATAGCGGAACGAGCGGCGCCGAAGCTAGCAGGACCGCCAGGGCGGCGGCAGATGAGCGGTGAGTCATTTCAGAAGGTCTTTGAGCTCGGAACGAAAGATGACCTGAGCGTCCTTGCGGATCCAAAGCTTGCGAGCGTTGTGGTCGTACAGCCAGTTTTCGCCGGAGACGTCCAGATCGTTGCGAATCAAGCGTACCGGGCCGGGCCCTTCGACGAGATAATGATTTTGCTCCGGGATGCGGACGGTCGCGCGAGGCGCAAGCAGCGTGGAGTCGAGGGCATTCGTTTCGTCTCCGGCGAAGAGCGAGAAACGCATTTCCTTCAGATGAATCTCCGTCGGCGAAACCGCGTCGGCTTCTTCACCCTCAAGAAGCGCGGTTCGGAATCCCTCCTGATTGAAGGACGGCAGCCTGAATCTCCGGACCGGGGTGTTGCCGGGTCCGATTTGAGCATGGAGACCGGCCCAGGCGCAGAGGGCGAAAACGATGAACCTAAGGTGCTTCACGGGACGAACGAAAGACCCTTGGCGGAGAGGATATGTTCACACACTTCCCGAACAGCTCCGCGTCCGGCGGGACGCTTGGTGACGTAGTTGGCCGCTGCTACAGCCGCAGGCATCGCAGTGGCAACACTCACGCCGACGCCTGCCCAGCGGAGGGCGGCTGCGTCGATGTCGTCGTCGCCCATGTAAACGCATTCGTTCGCCTTCAACCCCAGGCTGCCGGCGAGCTGTTGCAGCGCGACGGCTTTGTCCGTCCGGCCCTGCACGAGATGCGGAATCTTCAACTCTTCCGCCCTCGCGGTGGTTGCGCCGGAGAGACGGCCGGAAATCCAAGCCACGGCGATTCCGGACTTGTTCAGGCGCACAAGGCCCAAGCCGTCCAGAATCGAGAACGTTTTCGATTCGGTGCCATCGGACGAGACCTGAATCGTGCCGTCGGTCAGGATTCCGTCGACGTCCATCGCGAACAGACGGATACGTTTCCAGTCGGCCCGGGTGGGCTTGGTTTTCCGAATGGAGCGGGGCTTCGGCATTGGGTGGAGGTTGGCGGAAACTCGCTGGGGCGGTCTTCGCCGGCTGGGGGCGACGGCGCGGATTGGGAAACAGCTGCTTAGCCCATCCAGTTCGCGATCAGATCGATGATTCTGTCGCGATTCGGCCGGAACGCCAATTCCAGCTCGGGCGCAAACGGCACCGGCAAATCCAGCGAGCCGATTCGAAGCGGCGGCGCCTCGAGGGCGTAGAAGTCGGACTCGACCAACCGGGATACGAGTTCGGCCCCGAAACCGTGCGTCCGGCGCCCTTCGTGAATGACGATCAGCCGATGGGTGCGCTGGAGTGAGGCGCGGATCGCATCGAGATTCAGCGGCGAAAGCGCGCGAAGGTCGAAGAGATCGAAGGTCCGTTCGTATTCGGACGATAGGTACGAACACGCTTCTTCGGCGAGGTGAACCATCTCGCCGTAGGAAACGACTGTGGCGAATTCGCCGACGGCGACGCGCTTCGGCTGCCAGACCTCGCGGTACGCCGGATCCCAGGTCACCGGGTGTTTGCCGCGGCGGTAGAGGCCCTTGTGCTCGAAAAGCAGCACGGGATTGTTGTCCTCGTAGGCCGCGAGAATGGCGTTGAAGGCGTCTTGAGGGGTGCTCGGGTACAGGGCCTTGATGCCGGGAAAAGAAAGGAACGCCGACTCCAGTTCCTGCGAGTGGAACGAGCCGAACGTGAGCCCTCCGCCTGCGGGGAGTCGCAGCACGAACGGCACGGCGGCGCCGGCGCGAAAATGAAACGTCGCCGCGTTCTGTGTGATCTGCGTGACGGCTTCGGTCGAAAAATCCGCGAACTGAAACTCCTCGATCGGACGATGGCCGTTGAGCGCGAGACCGATCGCGTAACCCGTGCAGGCGCTTTCAGCCAGCGGCGTGTTCATGACGCGTTTCCGGCCGAAATCCTTGTACAGCGCCTCGGTCACTTTGAAGGCGCCGCCGTAGGTCGCGATATCCTGGCCAAGAATCAACGACTCGGGTCTCTCCGTGAGAATCTTCCGCAGGCCGCGATTGAGCGCCTGCGCCATCGTGAGTTGTTCCGGCGCCGAAGTTTTCGTAGGTTGAGAATCGAGCGACGGCACCCACGGAAGCTGCGGAGCGGGCGGAGCGAAGAGATCGTTTTCCATGCCCTCCGGAGTCGGTCGGCCCACGCCGAGGGAAGTCTGAATGCAGGTCTCGATGAACGGGGCGATCTCGGCCTCCAGTTTCTCGATCTGAGAGGAGAGTCCGAGGTCCAGCAGTTTCTGCCGGAAACGAGGGAGCGGATCGCGGGCGAAGAAAGCTTCGCTCTCCCCCGGCTTCAGGTAGTCGCACGTATCGTATGCAGCGTGGCCGCGGAGCCTGAGGGTTTTGGCCTCGATGAGCATCGGACGGGAGGTGGCCCGAACGCGGTCAATCGCGGCGGCGAGGGTGCGGGCTGAACCGACGACGTCGGTAGCGTCCATGACGACGCCTTCGATGCCGTAGCCGGCGGCGCGTTGCACGAGGTCGGAGCCGACGAACTGCTCTTCGGCCGGCGTCGAGTACGCGTAGCCGTTGTTCTCGATGATGAAGAGAACGGGTACCGAAAGCAGGGAGGCCAAGTTCAACGACTCATGAATGTCGCCGGTGCTGGAGGCCCCATCGCCGAAAAACGTGAATCCCACCGCAGATTTGCCGAGCCGTCTCTGGGAGTCGGTCGAACCGACGACGGTCGAGAGCATCTGCCCGAGATGGCTGATCATCGGCAGCGACCGGTTCTTGGGGTCCCCGTGATGGATGTTTCCCTCGCGAGCTTTCGTCGGGCTGTGGGCGTTGGCGAAATACTGGTTGAGGTGATCGCAAAGGTGATCGCTCCAGATCAGGTGACCGCCGAACCCGCGGTGCGTAAAGCAAACCACGTCGTTGGTTTTGTCGGCCAGCAGAGCGACCGGCACGATCAGCCCTTCGTTGCCCTGTCCGCCGGTTACGGTGCCTTTGATCAGACCCTGGCGAAAGAGGTCGAGGATCCGGTTGTCCGCTGTGCGGGCCAGGAACATCCAGGCGTAGATTCGGAGCAGCGCATCATGCGACGGGCCGGCGAGTTCGGAGGCGTGCAGCTGCCGCTGAGAGAAGATCGCGGGAGGTTTCGGAAAGGCCATGAACGGGTCGACGGTGATGGCCCCGGAGGGACGGGGCAAGGGCAGAAGACGGTCCCATCCGTGGGAGCGCTGGTCAGCGCAGCAGCCGGCACCCGATCGGCTCACACGCGCCGGGCTACCCAGAAACGGCATTCGTCGGAAAAATCGACGACGGCTCGCGACTCCATGGCAATGTCCCGGCGGAGCATGTCGAACTGCCTTTCCCATCCGGTCGCCGCCAAGTCGGCGAGAATCTCCTCGCGATCGGGGAGGTGCATGAACGTGCGCCCGGTTGGGTCTTCGAAATACCGGTCGCCGAACTCGACCAGCCGGGGGTCTTGCGTCCCGGAGGCCCAGCGCTCCGCTTCTTCGCGCCACGCCTGACGCTCTCGAGCGCTCACGTTGCGGTCGTGTGTGGTGAACAGGAACGGCGCTCCGTGTCGGCACACGCGGGCCAGCTGTTGGAGTGCCGCGCGCCGGTTTGCACGACCGGGAATCTGCATCAGGCCGTTGAACATGAAGAGCGCGCCGTGGAAACGGGGAGGGAAAGGGTCGGACGAGGTTGCAGGGAGCGCGGGCGTTCCGCCCGCCACCCCAACGGATGTGGCCGGAACGGCCGCGCTCCCAGGGTTCGTCATCGCCTCGTCCAGCTTCGTCGCGTCTGCGTGGAAAAAATGGATACCGTGCGCACCGCGCTCCTTCGCCAGCGAGCGCGCCTGGTCGAGCAGCTCCTCCGCGAAATCGAATGCCGTGATGTGCCGGAAACCCAAATCCCAGAGTCCAATCGTCACCCGGCCCGCGCCGCAGCCCCCCTCGAGAATCTGAGCGTCGCGATCGGGAAAAAAGCGTTCGATCAGGCGGCGCTCGGACTGCCAGAGCCCAAGAAAATGCGCCGCCCTCGCGTAGTGCACGACCGCGACAGGATCGTTGAAATCCGAGCGAACCGTATCGGAAGTAATTTTTTCAGGGCCCACGAGGCAGACGAACGATGTTCGATGACTTGGGAGAGCCTAGATATAGTAGCCAGACGCCGTTAACCCGGCACTCCGCTGAGCGAAGGTGCGACCGGCGATGCTCCCGTCAGTCAATTGGCAATCAGGGGGTTCACTTTCTCCGCCACGTGGCGATGAACATGCCGTTCGCGTTTACGTCGTGGGGCCAGATGGTCAGCTGCGTGTCGGCGTAGGCATCTGTTTCGCCGACGGCGCAGGCGGGGCTTGCCAGCTCCGTCTCGGACTTGCCCGTATCTGGAAACACCGCGGTCGGCTCGAACTCGGGATGTGCGGCGGTGAAAGCTTGAGCGACTTCGGCCGTTTCGCTTCGGGTCAGGGTGCACACGGAGTACACGAGCCTGCCTCCTGGTTTGATCGAACCGCAAACGGCTTCGAGCATGCGCCGCTGCACGTCGGCGAGCTCACGAACGTCTTCCGGTGAACTCGTCCATCGAGCGTGTGGGTTGCGCTGCCACGTTCCGAGCCCACTGCACGGAGCATCCAGGAGTATGCCATCGAACTTCGTCTTGGTGGGCAGCTTGGTGGAACCGTCCCAGGTCGTGGCGCGGTAGTTGTAAATCTTCGCTCGGGCCGTGCGGCGCTTGAGCGACTGCAGGCGGCGCTCCGAACGATCGCTGGCCCAAATCAGTCCTTTGTTGGACATCAGATCCGCGAGATGAAGAAGCTTCCCTCCTTCGCCGGCACACGCATCCCACCACGTTTGCCCGGGCTGCGGCGCGCATGCATGGCCGACGAGTTGGGACGCAAGATCCTGGATTTCGAATTCACCGCTGTGGAATTGCGGCGTGAGGAAGAGATCCTGACTTCCCTTGTACCGGAGAGCGGTGAGAGCGGCCGCCGGCGTCGCCTCCGCGGTTTTGCTCTCGGCGCGCGCGGCTGCCCGGAAGCCGTACTTGGAAGAAATTTCCGGCGGGGGAACCTCGCAGTTTCCCAGCGCGGCGGCGAGCGCAGCGGTTTTCCCGGGGCGGGCGCGTATCCAGAGCGGTGGTTCTTCCTGGAGCTGACGAAGAGTTTTGGCTGGCCAGTCCACTTCATCGCGCGACCACTGCGGAATGGCTCGCGCGGCCAAGGCCTCGGCTTTGACGCTCGCCGGGTTCTTCAGAAACCGTTCGTTCAGCGCGAGAGCCTCGTCCACCTGTTTCTGGGCGGATGTTTTGTGATCGAGCCACTGCAGCCAGCGAAAGTAGATGAAAACGGCGTGACTGATGGCGCGCTTTTCCCGAGGCCCCAGTCGCGCGGAGGTACCCAGATAGCGTCGCAACGCCAGATCCGCGGGCAGTTCCCCGGTGATCGAATTGAGCACGCGCGCGGCGTGGTTGAGAATGGACGAGTCGGCCATGGGGTACTGTCGGGGATGGTGCCGGGCGAGGCAAGCGTGGCGGCGGCCGCGAGCGCGGCGCTCGCGGGGAACTTGGACGTTTGAATTTGGAAGTTGGCCTGCATCGCACGCAGAGCAGTCGGCTCGCTTCTGCACCGCAGTGCCCAGGCGCCCTCGACGGCGCGCCCCGGACCGGCGCGAACGCCGGCCCCACCGGCGATCCAGGGCTCCGACCGTTTGACGTCTGATTTCTAGCGTCCGATCTCCGGCCTCTGCGTTCCGTCTCAGCCTGCCTTCTTCACCCAGCGGCGCGTTTCCTTCAGCTCGAGGCGTTTGGTTTCCAACTCCACGCCGGCGACGGCGGGGTGGGAGCGCAGCTCCTGGAAGCGGGCCGCATTCAGCTTCCAGCCGAGCGCGCTGCTTGCCTCGGATACCGCGGTGATCCGCTTCTCGAATACAAAGCCGATGTTGATCTTGGTATCGCCCACCTGCTTGTTGAGCGTTTCGCGAAGGCGCTCGAGGAACTCGCTCAGCTTGGGGTGGCGGTGGTGGAGTAGCCAGGTGACGCGCTTGACCGATCCCGAGACGAAGTTGTCGAGCGGATAGCACTCTTTGACGTTGATGCGCGCGCCGTCCTCGCTGACGAGCACGTTGCCCTGCACCAGAACCAGCGCGTTTTCCGCCAGGTTGTTTCCGTAGGCGGCATAGGCGTCCGCGAACATGTTCAGCTGGATCGAAGCCCTGCGGGTGGCCAGCGTGAAAGCCGCCCAGGGGCGGTTGTCCTTTTTCGAAAGTTTCTTCGCTATATTGCCTGCTATTCCGCAGAGGCGAAATTCGGTCCGGTCGTCCTGGGAGAGCAGCTCGTGAACCGGGAAGGTATCGATCGCCTCGGCGAGTCCGGTGTAGGCGTTCATCGGGTGGCCGGAGACATAGAAGCCGAGCAGCTCCTTCTCGAATTGGAGCTTTTCTGCCGAGGTGAAATCGTCGTCCGCCTCCGGTGCGGCGACGCCGCGCCCGGCCTTGCCGTTGCCGGAGGTTTTTGTCGGCGCAGGCTCGTCGAGCATGTCGAGCAGGCTGAACTGCCCGGCGGCGCGGTCTCGCGCCTGGGATGCCGCGCCGGCGAGCGCTGCGTCGATGCCGTCGAAAAGCTTTTTGCGCGAGGCACCGCTGAAATCGAAGGCGCCTGTTTTCACCAAGTGTTCGAGCACGCGCTTGTTGATCGCGCGCCCGTCGATTCGCTTAACGAGATCGTCGAAGTTTCCGTACGGCCCGTTCTTGTCGCGCTCCTCGATGATCTTGGCGGCGGCTTGTTCGCCGACACCCTTCACCGCCGCGAGACCGAAACGGATCATGCCCGCGCTTCCGGGCTCGGCGGTGGCTCCGTTTGTCGGACCATCAGTGCCGGCGGACGCCGCGGATTTCGCGAGCACGGGGGTGAACGCCTCTCGGGACTCGTTGATGTCCGGCCCGAGGACTTTCAGTCCCATCGCTTCGCATTCGGCGATGAAGTGCGAAACCTTTTCCGCGTTTCCCAGCTCGGCGGTCAGCACGGCCGCCATGAACTGCACCGGGTAGTTCGCCTTCAGATACGCAGTCTGATAGGCGACGACCGCGTACGCGGCGGAGTGCGACTTGTTGAAGCCGTATTGGGCGAACTTGTTGAGCAGGTCGAAGATCTCGTTCGCCTTCTTTTCGTCGATGTTGTGGTGCTTCTTGGCGCCGTCGACGAACTTCACGCGCTCTTTCGCCATGGCCTCGGCGTCTTTCTTGCCCATTGCGCGGCGAAGCATGTCGGCGCCGCCGAGCGTGTAGCCGGCGATGACGCGGGCGCATTCCATCACCTGCTCCTGGTAGACGATGATGCCGTAGGTCTCCTTGAGCACCGGCTCGAGCAGCGGGTGCGGGTAGACGATCGCGTCCGGGTCCTTTTTGCCGCGGGCGTAGTCCGGGATGAACTGCATCGGGCCCGGCCGATAGAGGGCGGAAATGGCGTTGATGTCGTCGACGTTGGAGATGCCGACGAGCTTCGACGCGTTCTGCATGCCGCCGGACTCGAGCTGGAAGACGCCGACGGTCTTGCCGATGTTGAGCAGCTCGTAGGTCTTCGGGTCCTCGAGCGAAATCGTCTCGATGTCGAACTTGGGATCGACGGTGCGGCGCACGTTTTCCACCGCGTCGGAGATGACCGTGAGTGTTTTCAGCCCGAGGAAGTCCATCTTCAACAGGCCGAGCTTCGTCACCGCGCCCATATCGTACTGCACCGTGACATCGCCTTCCTGGAGCGTCAGCGGGACGAACTCGTCGAGCGGTTTGTCCGTGATGATGATGCCGGCCGCGTGTTTGCCGGTGTTGCGCACCATGCCTTCGAGAACGAGGGCCTGGTTGACGATCTTCTTCGCGACGGGATTCCGCTCCACCTCGGTGCGCAGCTCGGCGGACTTCGCGATGGCGTCTTCGAGCGAGATGTTGAGTTCGTCCGGAACCATTTTCGCCAGACGGTCCGCCTCCGCGAAGGGCAGGTTGTGCACCCGTGAGACGTCGCGAATCACCATCTTCGCCCCGAGCGTGCCGTACGTGATGATGTTGGCCACGCAGTCGCGCCCGTACTTCTCGCGGACGTAGTTGATGACCTCTTCACGGCGCCGCATGCAGAAATCGATGTCGAAGTCGGGCGGCGACACGCGCTCGGGATTGAGGAAACGCTCGAAAAGGAGGCCGAACCGAATCGGATCGATGTTTGTGATCCCGAGCAGGTACGCGACCATGCAACCGGCGCCCGAGCCGCGCCCCGGGCCGACCGGCACGCCGTGGGATTTGGCCCAATGGATGAAGTCCCAGACGACGAGGAAGTAGTCGACGAAGCCAGTGACGTTGATGATCGCGAGCTCGTAGCCCATTCGCACCACCAGCATCTCGTCGCGGCTCAGACCCGAGTAGTCCGGCGCCTTCGGCTTTTCTCC
Source organism: Opitutaceae bacterium EW11 (assembly GCA_003054665.1). GTDB lineage: Bacteria > Verrucomicrobiota > Verrucomicrobiia > Opitutales > Opitutaceae > EW11. The sequence goes on from QAYY01000011.1 coordinate 668,779, forward strand.
CGCGGGGACGTTGAGCTTCTGTAACCGCTCCTGCACTACCGTGTGGGTGGCGATGTCGGCGTGATCGACGTCGTAGCGTCGCTTGATTCCCTCGACGCATAGCTGAAGGAGGTACTGGGCCGGGTTGAGCTTGATCTCCGCCGGCATCGGGTACCGGGGGTAACGTTCGCTGCCCTTGGGGAAGGGGATGGCCAGATCGCACATCTCCGCGACGAGCTGCGTATTGGTCAGCGAATCCGGAAGTTCGTGGAAAAGCGCCGCCATCTCGTCGCGCGACTTGAGATAGAACTGCGTCGTGCTGAAACGCATCCGGTTCTCCTCCTCGATCTTCGCGCCGGTCTGGATGCAGAGCATCGCGTCGTGGGGCCCGGCGTCTTCGGCACGGACGTAGTGAACGTCGTTCGTGCAGATGACCTTGAGGTTGAATTCCTCCGCGAGCTTGAGCAGGCCGGGGATGATCTTCAGCTGCTCGGGAATGCCGTGATCCTGGATTTCGACGAAAAAGTTCTCCCGGCCGAAGATCTCGACGAACCGCGCGGTTGCCTTGCGCGCGTCTTCCCAGCGGTCGTGCAAAAGATGCTGCGGCACGATTGCGGCGAGGCAGCCGGTGAAGCCGATGAGACCACCCGAGTATTTGGCCAAAGTCTCCCAATCGGCGCGCGGTTTGTAGTAAAAACCGACGAGATGGGCATCGGAGACGAGCTTGAGCAGGTTCTGGTAGCCGGTGAGGTTTTTGGCCAGCAGCCCCATGTGGTAGTAGCTCTTTCCGTCTTCCGCCCGGCCGTTTTTCTCGAGACGGGAGTTCTCCACCAAATAGATCTCACAACCGATCAGCGGCTTGATCTGCTTTGACTTGGCGGCGTTGTAGAACTCTATGGCCCCGTACAGGTTGCCGTGGTCCGTGAGGGCCAGCGCTTTCATTCCCAAGCTGGCGGCGCGATCCATCAATCGGTCGATGCGGCAGGCGCCGTCGAGCAGACTGTAATCGGTGTGGACGTGGAGGTGGACGAAGTTCTTGTCAGCAGACGACACGGTGAATTCCTATACGGTCAAAAGGCGTTTTCTCAAAGGGGCAAAATACCGTTGACGATGCGATTTCAATTTTGCCTAGTAACTCCTTTTTCCGCGTACAAATCCGATCTGCCACATGTCCATCGAAATCAAGATCCGCAAAAACGAGCCGGTTGATCGTGCGCTGCGCCGCATGAAGAAGAAGCTCGATCGCGAGAACATCATCAAGGGTGTTCGCGCGAAGCGCTACTACGAGAAACCGTGCGAAAAGCGCCGCCGCAAGGAGAAGGTCGCTGCCTTCACGCAGATGCTGCGCCGGCGTTACGAGAGCTAAGCTCCGTACGCGTACTGTTCGCAACACGACCGCACTCGGCCTCGAGCCGGAGCGCGGTCGTTTTGTTTTTAGGCTTTTCGCGTCCGTCAGCGGGAGCTTTGCTGCCCGGTGAATCTGTGACCGCGCCGGTCTTGCGAAACGGGAAGTTCTTCTCCCCGTGTGACGTTCAACTCAGACCGAAGCGGTTCGCCCCCGTCCAGCTTGGGCGGGGCCCCACGCCGCACGACCTTCTTGATGCCCGAACGACCGATACTCTCGCTTTCCACCTGTTGGTGCTCACCGCGTCATACCGAAGGATATGCGATGGTGAAGGAGATGGCGGCGTTGGGTTTCTCGCACATCGAGCTCAGTCACGGAGTCCGTATCACGCTGGTTCCGGGGATCCTCAAGGCGCTGGAGGAGGGGATCGTCAAGATCAGTTCGACCCACAACTTTTGCCCATTGCCCACGGGCGTGACGCAGGCGGCCCCTAATCTTTTCGAACCGTCGGCCGCCGATCCTCGGGAGCACGACCAGTGGGTTCGGCAGACGAAACGGTCGCTCGACTTCGCCGCTCAAGTGAAAGCGCGCGTGCTGGTGCTGCACTTGGGCAGTGTTCGCTTCTTTTGGTCCAACCCGGCGAACAAGCTCCACGCCTACGTGGATGGCCACCCGGGGATCTCGCTTGGCGACGACAAAAAATACTGCGCGCTGCGGGACAAGGCCCTGGTAAAAATCCTCCGGCGCATGCCAGCGTACTGGGAGCGCGTGAAAGGCAGCCTCGAGGAGATTCGCGCCTATGCAGTGGAAAAGGGCGTGGCGCTCGGGCTCGAGAACCGCGAGAAGCTGGAGGAGCTTCCGATCGACGCCGACTTTCCCGAATTGCTGAACGGATTGGGCGTGCCGAATACCGCGGGCTATTGGCACGACACCGGCCATGCGAATCTCAAAGAGGGCATGGCGATCATCAACCACCGCGAACAACTCACGGCTAACGCGGACAAACTGCTCGGTTTTCACCTGCACGACGTCAGCCACGACGGGCAGGACCATCAGCCGATCGGCTCCGGGCGGATCGATTTCAAGATGGTTAGTTCTTTCTGGAAACCGCACCACCTTCTCGTCCTGGAACTCAGCCCCCGCCTCAACGTGGCGGATGTCCGCACGTCGAAACAGCGCATCGATAGTCTGCTGACGGAGCGCTTCGGCCCCCTTCCCACCAAATGAAAATCAAGCACTGGGCAATAGTCCTGTCTTCGGTGAGCGCATTCGCGTTCGCCCGCAGCTTCGCGGCCGACCCGGCCCCCGCTGCGCCCACCTCCACACCCGCACCGGCCGCAGCTCCCGCAGCTGCGCCTGAGCCTTCTCCCGTTCAGAAGGAGCTGATTGCGCTGGTGACGAAGATCAAGGGCCGTATCCAGGCAGGAGCGAACACCGAGGCGGCCTTGGGCGAAGACTTGAAGGGCTTCGACGCGATCCTCGCTGCGCACAAATCGGAGAAGACCGACGAGGTCGCTCAGGTGCTGCTCATGAAGGCGCTCCTCTACGTGCAGGTGTTCCAGGACTTCGACAAAGGCACGGAGCTGCTCAAACAGCTGAAGGCGGATTTCCCGAACACCACACCTGGGGCGCGCGTCGACGACATGCTCCGCATGCTCGACAAACAGAAACAGTCGCTGGCGATGAAGGCGGCCATGAAACCCGGGGTGGAGTTTCCCGATTTCTCCGAAAAGTCGCTCACCGGCGAGCCGCTTTCGCTCAAGCAGTTCAAGGGCAAGGTGGTGCTCGTCGATTTCTGGGCAACCTGGTGCGGACCCTGTGTCGCCGAGCTCCCGAACGTCCTCGCTGCGTATCAAAAGTACCACAACAAGGGCTTCGAGATCGTCGGCGTGAGCCTCGACCAGAACAAGGATACCCTCGAGAAATTCCTCAAGGAAAAGGGCATGACCTGGGGACAGTATTTCGACGGCAAGGGCTGGGAGAACGTCCTCGCTCGGAAGTACGGCATTTCGAGCATTCCCGCTACGTTTCTCATCGGCACCGACGGCAAGATTGTGGCGAAGGATCTGCGCGGCGAAGCGCTCGAAGCCGAGCTGGCCAAGCTGCTGAAGTAGACCTGCGCACGGGAATCGTCCCGGCGTTTTCCTGGAGCGCGGCCGCCAGAGCCGCGCTCCTTCCGTTTTCGGAGTTGAGGGAGCCGCTTCGCGCACGGCTCATGCGGCGCCAGCCGCCTCCGGTTATTCGCGGGGCGCCAGCATCTCGCCGATCCAGCGTTTGTGCGGCCCCGAGAGCGTGATCGACGCCAGTTCGTCCAACGGAACCCAATGCAGGCCGTCTTTCTCCTGCTTTAGGTCCGTATTCAGATCCTGTGCACGAATTGCGTGGATGCTTTCGGTTATCTGATAGCGCGTGATTCCGCGGCGCTTTTCCGCGATCAGCGGAGAGAGGGAAACGGTGCTGTCGGTCAGTCCCACGTCCGAAGCGCGCGGCAGTTCGTGAAGATCGGCCAATCGGCGGGCCGAGGACTGCGCTCGATGAAGGAGCAGTTTCTTGTCTCGGACACACCACACGCGCACCACTGAAACACGCTCCATCTTCTTGGCGGCGAGTTTCGGGAGCGCCTCGGGTTGACCGGTGCGTGCCCCCGCGCAAAACGCAAAAACGGGACAGACCGTGCAGAGCGGATTGGCCTTCGTGCAAACCGTCGCACCGAGCTCCATCATCGCTTGGTTGTGATCCCCTGGCTCCAGGGAAGGAACGAGTACCTGCGCGAGCGCCGTGAAGGCCTTCGCCGCGCTCGCCGAATCTCGGAAGCCGGTGTCGTCCGCTGTCAGCCGGGCGAGAATCCTCACGACGTTGCCGTCCACGCAGGCGACGGGAGCTCCGAACGCTATGCTCGTGATCGCCGCAGCCGTGTACGGGCCCACTCCCGGCAACTCGCGCCAAGCCTCTGGAGTCCGAGGAGCGGAGGGCAACGCGGCGATCGCCTTTGCGAGCCGGTGAAGATTGCGAGCGCGAGAGTAGTATCCAAGGCCCTCCCACAGCTTCAGAACCTGCGACTCCGGAGCGGCAGCGAGCGCGGCGAAGTCGGGCAGCGCGCGAAGCCATCGATCGAAGTAGGGCAGGACGGTTTTCACCTGCGTCTGCTGCAGCATCAGCTCGCTCACGACCGTCTTGTACAGCGAGGGCGAGGTGCGCCAGGGCAGCGGACGCTGGTGAACGTGAAACCAGTCGAGCAGCGCCTTCTGGAAGTCGGATTTGCGGGAAACGAGCGCGTCGGCGGCGGTCTTCGGCACGCCGCTATTGGCCGTGAAGAGCCCATCGGCGCGCAAGACGAAATCAGCGAGCAGCGGCGGTTCCGAGCCATCTTGTTCGATGCCGTCAGCCGAGCTTCGACTTTCGCTTTGCGATTTCCGCGGGTTTTTGCGGCCATTCGAGACGATGGCCAAGCACCCGTCCGAGGAAGGCGAAAAGCCGAAAAAGCTCTCCACCTACACGATCAAGCTGGACGACGAGCAGATGGATAAGCTCGAGACGATCCTCGAGACCCGCGGCTGGACGCCTTTCGACGTGCCGTATTCGCGTTTCGCGTTCCGCGGGACCGACTGCAACGTGACTGCCTACGACAAGCGCAAAGTGGTCGTCGTGGCGGGAAAGGGGACCGAGGAATTCGTCGTGAATACCCTCGAACCGGAGGTCACCAAGGCTCCGCGGCTCGGCTACGACGAGGTGCTGCACCCCGACTGGTTCGAGTCGCACGCGGGGTTGGACGAGAGCGGCAAGGGCGACTTTTTCGGACCCACGATCACGGCGACGGTGATCGCGGACAAGGCGGCGGTCGAGTCGTGGATCAAGGCGGGCGTGAAGGACTCCAAGCGGCTCGTCGACACGCAGATCATCAAGCTCGACAAACTCATTCGAGAAACGCCTGGCGTGGCCGTCGAGGTCTTCCCGTGGACAATGGCGAAGTACAACGAACTGATGCTGAAGCAGACCGCCAACGTGAATCGTCTGCTCGGCTGGCAACATGCCAAGACGCTCATGCGGGCGCTGGACCGCAAGTGGGTTCCGTGGGGACTCCTCGACCAGTTCACGGAGCAGCCGCTTGTGCAGCGGGAACTCGCGAAAGGCGGCGTCTCCAACTTCGAGCTTCGTATGCGGACGAAGGCGGAAGAAGATCCGGTCGTCGCTGCGGCCTCAATTGTCGCTCGCGCCGAATACGTGCGCCAGATGGCGGACCTGTCGAAGGCCTTCGGCGACAAACTGCAGAAAGGGGCGAGCGCGGCGGTGAAAGAGCAGGGGTTGGAAATCGTCCGCCGCTTCGGGGCGAAGGCTCTGACGAATTTCGCGAAACTCCACTTTCGAACGGCCTACGAGGTCGTCCAGTCTGCGGGAAAGCTCGACGAGCTTCCGCTTCGTGAACCGAAAGAGCGTGTGGAGTGGGAACGCTGAAGCCTCGGCGAACTCGCGCACACTGAGAGAGCCGCGGTTCGCCGCGCCTGGCGAACAGCCTCGGCGAGACTATCGAGTTTTGTCCCCGGCTGCCGCGACCGTGGATGGAGCTGTGCCAACCGGGGCGCGCGCTTTCTCGCGGTCCAGCATGCCGCGGAGGTATTGCGTGAAGTCCTCATCTTCCCCCTCAAGCAGGTTCGGCAGGGCACCGCGGAAATCGGCGCGCCGAAGCCACTCGAGAATGTAGTCCTCCCAGGACTGCCAGAGCCGGCGGGTCTGCTTGTCCATGTCCTCCTCGTAGACGAGCAGGAAGGCTCGCTCGAAAAGCGAGACGAGGATGCCGAAAATCGCGAGCCGGCGCTCCTTCTGCTCCTCGGAAAGATCGCGCTGGGCGCCCTCTTGCCGAAGCAGCGACAGATCGGAGTTGTCGAGCACCAGCTTGAGAAACTCGCGGTACTCGTCGGAAAGCCGTTGGAAGATCTCCTCCTCCTCGTTTTTGCGTTCCTTCCGCTGTTCGATCAGAAAAACGACGATGGCGAACGGCAGACCGACGATGGTCACCACGTAACTGAGGAGCTCGCACCACTCCAAAAACGTCAGGTTCGTCATGACGGAAGTCTGGCTGGTTCCGAGGACCGCTCAAGCCGCGGGTTTTTCGCCGATGCGAGACGCCCTGTCGTCACGTTCCGAGCTTCGTGTAGTCGAGCACCGTGTGGCTGATCAGCCCGGAATTGAGCGTCGCGCGATCCGTGCGCGGCGCGGCTCCGGAGATATCGTCGCCCAGCTTGAACACGAAACGATGGGTGCCGTCGTCGGCCGCAGGACCGAACAGGCCGGGAATGATGACGCGGGCGGGAATCGTGCGCTCGATCACCGTGTCGGTCCGACACGGATACGGGAAGTTCAGGTTGTGGACGATGAAGCTCCGGGGATTTGTGGCCTCGAGGAGCTTCGGCACGACCGTCGCCGCGCGCTCCGCCGAATGGCGAAGCGTGACGAGCAGCTCCGGGTCCGGCGATGCGCCGTGCTGTTTCAGCTGCTCGAAGACCTCGAAGGTCAGATCCTGGGAGAGTGCCGCCGCCGGCAGGCCGTGAACCGCGCCTTCCCACGCGCCGCCGATGGTGCCGCTGGCGAGAATGAATCCCAGGCTGGCGTTGAGCCCGATATTGATCCCGCTGATCACCGCGTCCGGGCGCTCGGGCATGAGGTGCGCGATGGCGATGTTCACGCAATCGCTCGGGGTGCCGTCGATCACCCACGTGCGGCAGCCGAGCCCGCGATCCTCCTCGACGGCGTGGACCGGGCGGTGCCGCGATTTGGCCGCGCCAATCCAACTCTGCTCCCGTCGCGGCGCCGCGACGAAGATCTGGTGGGGAGTCGCGACCAGGGCGCGCACAAGTTCGTGAAGGAAGAAGCTCTCGATGCCGTCGTCGTTAGTGACGAGTAGTTTCATTTCCCTTCAGCGAACACGGGGCAGCCGCGAAGGCAAAGGAACTTCTCCCGAGCGGCATGGGCGCTGCCCGTCTGGAATTGCAGCGTCCGGAGCGGCTGGTTCACCAGGCGCTCAGGCGGCGATGAGCTTCGATTTGTCCTTCGCAGGAGCCGGGCGCGTGCGGATGACTTCCGGGGGCTTGGAGGCTTTCGGTTCCGGAGCGGTCTCGTCGGCTGCTTGCGAGGTCTCGCCGTGGTGGAGCGCGGAGCGACCTTTCACCAACTGAATGAGCGTGCCCACGCTATCGAGCAGCATGGCAGCCTGAGCGTTGAGCTCCTCCGCCGCCGCCGCGGTTTCTTCGGCGCTGCCGGCGTTTGCCTGAATGACGTGGTCGATTTCCGAAACGGCTTTCCCCACCTGCTCGAGGCCCTGAGCCTGTTCGCTGGATGCGACGGCGATGTGGCTCACGACCTGGCCGATGTCGTTGGCGATCGAGACGCTGGACGAGAGAGCGGTGGTGAGTTCCGCGTTGAGCGACTCCGCGTCGCGGATACGGCGGCTGCTTTCCTCGATCATTTCGGATGTTTCGCGTGCCGAGGTTGCGGAGCGCTGTGCCAGGCTGCGCACCTCGTCGGCGACCACGGCAAATCCCGCGCCGTGCTCGCCGGCACGAGCGGCTTCCACCGCGGCGTTGAGAGCGAGGATATTCGTCTGGAACGCGATTTCGTCGATCGTCTTGATGATCTGAGAGGTCTTTGCGCTGGCGGTGACCGCCGACGTGATCGCGGAGCGCATCCGTGCGGCGCGGTCTTCCAGCAACTGGAAATTGGGTTTCGCTTGTTCGGACATCAGCTTCGAGCCATGCGCGCCGCCTTCGGCGTTATGTTTGGCCTGGCTGTTGATTTCCTCGAGGGCCGCGGCCGTTTCTTCGAGGGATGATGCTTGCTGACTCGAGCCCGCGGCCAGCGCCTGGCTTGCGGCCGATACCTGGCTGGCCGCGGCTGAAACTTGCGCGGACGCGTCGTTCAGAGTCGTCGCGATCTGTTCGAGGCGGCGCTTGACGCTGCGGGTGATCAGCCAACCGAAACAGACGGCGATGAGAACGCCGGCCGCCGAAGCGATGAGAACGCCGGCGAGCATCGCGGACACGGATTGGAAGAGAAGGCCTGCGGAGTTGCTGGCCCCTTGCCGCACCATGTCGGACAGCTTCTTGAGCTCGTCGAGATAGGCGGCGACGAGCGGATCGTATTCAGCACGGGCGCGGGCGAGGAGTTTCGCGGAAGCCTCCGGGTTTGTTGCCGAGTGGCTGGCCGCGAGAAGTTCGGCCCGCAACGCACGCTGCTTCGCCTGCAGGGCACGGGTATCGTTGAATCGGGCGCGAATTTCAGGTTCGAGAGGCAGCTTCTCGAAATTGTTCAGGGCCTCCGTGTTAACCTTTGCATTCGCTGCCAGGCGCTCTTCCAGCGCTTTCATATCCGCCTGGTCGGAGCTCGCGACATGCCGGTAGATGATCGCGCTGTTCTCGGAAGCCAGCCGCTGCACGCCGGTGAGATAGACCAGTGCGGGCAGATTGCACTCTTCGATCTCGCGAGCCTTGGCCTGGATGGTCATGAGGTGCATGCGAGCGTACACTGCGAGCCCGATCATCAAAATGACGAGTGCAGCGAAGCCGAAGCCGACGCGTTTTCCGATAGTCCAATCTTTCATGAGTGTGCGATGGGGGATGCCCGGGAAGCTAATCCATGCATCGACGTGAAATTAGGAAAACTTGAGCGCTCGGTTGGCCGAACTGCTCGCTGCGGCGGGCCGGGAGAAGGTTCCTTGCAGACGTTTACCTGTTTTTCGAAAAGCAGGTGCTACCTCGGCCGGCCGTAGCGAACTCGCGGGGGAGTCGTTCCCGAACCGCGGAAGTGATCCGCGGTGACGTAGATGGCCGATCCGTCGCCTTTTGCCGAGAAGCTGGGGAGCCATTACCGATATGCAGAAGTCCGGTGATGGCCCCCGGGGGATCGGTCGCAATCCGCTGATTGGGTCATGGGCAGGGCATTTGGCCCGTCGGTCGCGACCCCTTTGGAGGCCGAGCGGATGCTGGGGCGGCTTTGGTAAGCGGCTACGGATCAGATGGAAAAGCAGATATTTCATCTGAAAGTGCGGCCGCTATGTATGAAGATCGTTCATGAAAAGCTCTCGCAGCATGCAACGGGCTATTGCATGCTGGAGCGCGCGTGGGCCGACTCGGCGAACCCTCAACCCTGCCGCCGGGGCTCACGAACAAACCCCGAAACTACCATGATCGAGTGGAGAAAAAGTAACGACGCGCTTGGCACGAGTAATCGCGGCAATGCGTGCGAATCCGGAATGTGCACCCTGTGCGACTCCTCCTGTAAGGGGAAATGCGAAACGTGGCTCTCATCCATGCGTGGGCGAGAGGTCCTGTATCCCCGGAAATTTGGGTACATCACCTCCGGTTCCGGCAACAGCACGGCCGTGGGAGTGGGCTACCATGCCCTCCGAATCCAGGGCTACGCCTTCGGCTGGCAGAACGCCGCCGGTCACCAGGAAGCGGATACGTGCATCTTCCCCAATGTCGACATCTCGACGCAGTTCGGGCGGGCGCATCCGGTCAAATGCCGGGTGCCGATCATGACCGGTGCGCTCGGGTCAACCTTCGTTGCCGCGCGCTATTGGAACTCGTTCGCGATCGGCGCCGCGATCAGCGGTTTCCCGATTGTTGTCGGGGAGAACGTCGTCGGGGTGGATCGAAAATCGGTCCTTGAGCGCGGGCGCATCCAGGTATCGCCCGAACTCGACCGGCGCATCGAGGTGTACCTCCGGTACAACGACGGTCACGGCGCGATCATCGTGCAGATGAACGTCGAGGACAGCCGCAACGGCGTCGCGGAGTATCTGATCAACAAATACGGCGACAAGGTCATCCTGGAGTTGAAGTGGGGACAGGGAGCCAAATGCATCGGCGGCGAGATCCAGGTGGAGGACATCGAATACGCGCGCTTCCTCAAGGACCGCGGCTACATCGTCGATCCTGATCCCTACGATCCCTCGATCGAGGCGGCGTACAAGAGCGGAGCCATCCGACACTTCGCCCGGCACAGCCGGTTGGGCGGCACGGAGTTCTCCTCCGCGGAGCAAGTGCGCGAGGATTTCCTCAGGGCGATCGCGCATTTCCGGAAGCTTGGGCACAAACGGATCACTCTGAAAACCGGCTCCTACGGGATGGAAGCCCTGGCCCTCGCGATCCGGTGCGCGACGGATGCCCAACTCGATCTGCTGACCATCGACGGGTCCGGCGGCGGCACCGGCATGAGCCCGTGGAACATGATGGAGAACTGGGGCGTTCCGTCGCTCCTGTTGCACAGTCGGGCGTACGAATACGTCAAGATGCTCGCCGATCGCGGGCTGAAGGTGCCGGACCTCGCGTTTGCCGGCGGATTTGCGCGCGAGGATCACCTGTTCAAGGCCCTTTGCCTGGGCGCGCCCTTCGTCAAACTGGTCTGCATGGGCCGCGCTCCGATGATTCCCGCGTTCCTCGGCAGCAACATCGAAGGCGCGCTTCACCCCGAACGCCGTGCCGACGTGAATGGCAACTGGGACGAGCTTCCGCCCACCGTCTCCGCCTACGGCGGTCGGCCGGAGGAGATTTTCGTTTCCTGGGAAACCGTGGCGAAAAAGGTCGGCAAGGATGAGATGAAAAACATCCCGTTGGGCGCCGTGGCGATGTGCGCTTACGTCGACAAGATCACGTGCGGCCTCCAGCAGTTCATGGCCGGGGTGCGAAAGCCCAACATCGCAGGGTTGTCCCGGTCCGATCTGATGTCGGCCAATCGCGACACCGCACGGGAAACAGGAATCCCGTTCATTACCGACGCGGGGCACGAGAAGGCGCTCGCCATCCTCACGCGGTAGTCCCGCTGATCGTTTGGTTGTGAGCGGATGCCGTGTGGTTGCGGCATCCGCTTTTTTGTCCCGATTCGGCATCGGCTGCCGTGCGGGCATTGCGCGCCCTTCGGCGAAAGCAGTGGGTATCGGGCACAAAAAAGGCGCGCTCCGCAGAGAGCGCGCCTCGAGAGAGACTAAAGAAGGTGAGCGCGTTACTGCGCGGCCGGAGCGGCCGGTGCGGCGGGGGCCGCTTCCTGCTGCTGCTTCTGCTCGAGTTCCTTCATCGCAGCCTTGCGGGAGAGGCGGACCTTTCCGGTCTTCTCATCGATGCCGATGCACTTGACCGTGATTTCGTCGCCGACCTTGCAGACATCCTCGGTGCGGCGGACGCGGAAGTCCGCGAGTTCGCTGATGTGCACGAGGCCTTCCTTGCCGGGCAGGCACTCGACGAAGGCGCCGAACTCCTTCGTGCCCTTGACCACGCCCTTGTAGATCTTGCCGACCTCGATCTGGGCGCCGCCGCCGCAGAGGGCGTCGATTTCCTGGACCGCGCGGTTCATCGAATCCGCGTTGTTCGAGTAGATGAACACCTTGCCGGAATCGTCTTCCGCGATGTCGATCTGCGCGCCGGTCGTTTCGGTGATGCGGCGGATCGTCTTTCCTCCCGGTCCGATGAGCAGGCCGATCTTTTCCGGATCGATCTGGATCGTCTGGATGCGGGGAGCGTAGGTGCTGAGGTTCGCGCGCGGGGCGGGCAGCGCACCGATCATCTTCTTGAGAATCTCGATGCGAGCGTCACGGGCCTGGTAGATGGCCTTCTTGGCGATCTCGAACGGCAGACCGTTGATCTTCAGGTCGAGCTGGAAGCCGGTGATGCCGGCGGTCGTGCCCGCGAGCTTGAAGTCCATGTCGCCGAAGTGGTCTTCCTCACCGATGATGTCGGTGATCGTCTTCCACTTGGTGATGCTGCCGTCGGCCGCGTTTTCGGTGATCAGTCCGCAGGAGATACCCGCGACCGGAGCGATGATCGGGACACCGGCGTCCATCAGGGACAAGCAGCCGCCGCAGATCGAAGCCATCGAGGTCGAGCCGTTGGAGGCCATGATCTCGGAGGTCACGCGGATCGAGTACGGGAACACATCCTCCGGCGGAAGCACCGGAACCAGCGAGCGCTCGGCGAGCGCGCCGTGGCCGATTTCGCGGCGGCCCGGCGAGCCGAAGCGGCCCGTTTCGCCGACGGAGAACGGCGGGAAGTTGTAGTGGAGAATAAACGACTTCGACCGGGCGCCGCCGGTGAGGGCGTCGAGGTCCTGCGCCTCCTTGGTCGGCCCAAGGGTGGTGATGACGAGACCCTGGGTGTCGCCGCGCTGGAAGATCGCGCTGCCGTGGACGCGCGGGAGCACGCCGACTTGGCAATCGATCTTGCGGAGCGAGATTTCGTCGCGGCCGTCGGCTCGGACACCGCGCTCGATCACGGTCTGGCGGTAGGCCTTGTACTGGAGGTCTTCGAAAACGATGGCTACGTCGCTGTCGGCGAACTTGCCCTCGCCGAGTTCGGCCAGGAGGGCGGCTTTCGCCTCTTCCTTTAAGGCCTTCACATTGGCGGCGCGGACCTGCTTCTCCTTGCCGAAGATGGCGTCGACGATCTTGGGGGCGGCGACACGCTCGATGATGGCGCGCGCTGCGGGGCTCGCGACGACGAGCGGGAACTGGCGCTTCGGTTTGCCGGCGAGCGCGACGAGTTCCTTGATCGCCTTGATGATCGGCTGAATCGATTTGTGGCCAAATTCGAGGGCTTCGATGAAGCGGTCTTCCGGCAGCTGATCGGCCGAGCCTTCAATCATCAGCATGTCCTTCTCATTGCCGACGTAGATCAGGTCGAGGCGGGACGAGAACATCTGCTCAATCGTCGGGTTGGCGACGAACTGACCGTCGATCTCGGCGACGCGGACACCCGCGATCGGGCCATCCCACGGGATGTCCGAAATGGCGAGAGCGGCGCTGGCGCCGTTGATCATGGAGATGTCGGACTCGTGCTGCTGATCGGCCGAGAGGAGAAGGCCGATGACCTGTACTTCATTCAGGAATCCCGCCGGAAAGAGCGGGCGGCAGGGGCGGTCGCATAGGCGGGAGGTCAGGATTTCCTTCTCAGAAGGACGGCCCTCGCGCTTGAAATAGCCGCCGGGGAAACGGCCGGCAGCCGCATACTTTTCACGGTAATCGACGGTGAGGGGGAAGAAGTCCTGCCCGGGTTTGATGTTTTCCGCGGCGGTGGCGGAAACGAAGACCGTCGTCTCGCCGACTGTGACAGTGACCGCGCCATTGGCGAGGTGGGCGAGGGAGCCGGTGGCAAAGGTCATGCCCAGCTCGGGAACGGTAACGGAGTGTTTCTGATTCATTTTTCTTTCGGATAACGTGCCTCGTACGGAGAACCTCCCCGCGGCACGCGACGGGGGATTCTAAGATTTCAGGGTTCGATTATGCGCTTCCCAGGAATGGGGCGCTCACCCGAACCGCGCCATTGGGCGCGCTCAGGCGTGGGTTCTTGTCGGTAACCGACTTTTGCATCCTCGCTCTGACGCGAGAGATTTCTGTTTGGCGCCGCAGGAGGGGAACTCCCGAGCAGCAATCAGAAATGTCCCGGCCGAGTAACGAGCGTCGTAAAGACCACGGGCGACCCGCGGATCGGGTCGCCCGTGTGCGAAAGAGGTTATTTACGGAGATTCAGCTTCTGCAGCAGCTCGTTGTACTTGGGCAGGTTATGCCGTTTCAAGTAGTCGAGCAGCTTGCGGCGGCGGCTGGCCATCTGAAGCAGGCCGCGGCGGCTGTGGAAGTCCTTGCGATGAGTGCGCAGGTGCTCGGTGAGGTGATTGATTCGGGCAGTCAGCAACGCGACTTGGACTTCGGACGAGCCGGTATCCTTATCGTGGGTCTTGTACTCGGAGATGATTTCGGGTTTGGCGATCGTTGACATGGTTTTGGACTTGAGTTGCACGACTGTAGGGGATCTTTGCAGGTCCCGTGCCGCCCGCTACTTCTGCTTGTAATCGCAGCTCTTGCCGGCGCCACCGTTCCAATCCGGCGGAGTGCCGGACCAGTCATGGTGGGAGTCCGCAACCGACGGACTACCACTAACGCAAGCGACAGGTATCCCGCATGCTCTGCACCTGAGCAAGAGTTTTCTTCGGGGAGTTGCAGGACGGGAACGCCGGTGCGGTTGGCGGCCGGAGCGGGCTCCGAACGAGTGCCTGCATGCGCTCTTCGCCGGCCGGTAGAAAGCGACCGGCAGCTGCTCCGTATTTTGGGCGCCCCGGTCAGCCTGCCCGCAGATGCAGCTCCCGAATGTGTCCGCAGCCCTGGAGCTTCCGGAGCTTCTCGACGATCGCCGCTCGGTGGATGAAGAGTTCGTTGCGCACCACGGCATGCGACGTGAGAACGAGCAGGCGGCCGCGCGGATCGATCTGGAGGGGGTGCGAGTAGGCGGCGTTGGCGCCGCCGACGACCTCTGCCCAGTGCTCGCGCACGGTGTGTTCCGGCGCCTCGCGGCCAATCTGATACTTGTTGAGCAACGTCTCCATCAGCGTGCTCAGCGGCTGAGTGGGTCGCCTCCTCGCCGGGCTATCGTCTCTTGGAACCTGCAGAAAATCGGAAATCAGGTCTTCTGCGGCCTTCGGGAGTCTGGGGGCGTCGTCGTCCGCCATGGCTAGGTCAACACCGGCGCGGGACCGCGCGGCGTCAGCATGGTGCGTATCTCCTGCCAAACGCGGTCAGGGGTGAGCGAGCGGAGACAGGGGCTGGCTGCAGTGCACGCCTCCTGATCGGGGCTGCAGAGGCATCCCGATGCCCGGAGCCAGCGAGCGTGGGGCGCGATCGGGGCCCACTGTTGAATCCGGCTCGGTCCGAAAAGGCTCAATGTGGGAATGCCGAGGCCGGCGGCGAAATGCATGGGACCGGTATCGCCTGAGACGAGCAGCTGTGCTCGCGCGAGGACGGCTAGATAGAGCCCCAGATCAGCGATAGGCGGCAGCAGGGGCGCGTCGGGCCGCAGTCGCGAGAGTTCTGCGAGGTGCTCCCGTTCGCGGGCGTGCGGTCCGGCCGCCAGCACGATCCTAAACCCGTCCTGTTGGGCCGAGCGCACGAGCTCCGCCCAGTGCTCAAGGGGCCACTCCTTGAGAGGCTTGCTCGTGGAAACGTGGGCGACGATCGCGGAATCGGGGAGAATCCGAGCGGCTTCGGCCGCAAAACACGGATCGGGGTGAAGCTCGAGATCGAGGCTCGAGTCCTGGTTCACGCCCAGCGAGCGAAGCAGATGGATATGCCGACGGCTTTCGTGCCACTCCAGAGGCGCCTCCGGAATGGCGTCGTGATACAGCCAGCGGCGTCCAAAAAAACCGCCCGGGGCCCGGAGGCCGAGCCGATGTCGCGCTCCAACGCCGAGGCTCAGGAGCGAGCCTCGGTCGTTTCCGACAAAATCGACCGAGAGATCAAACCGTTCCCGGCGGAGCGCCCGAATGACGGGCAGCGAATCGCGCAGACGGGCCTTGCCGCGAGTTCGAGGGAACGCCCAGGCACGGTCGATCCAGGGCAGAGTTTTCACCAACGGCAGGGCGTCTTCCGCCACGAGCACATGGATTTCGGCGTCCGGCTTATGTTGCCGGAGCGCACGTAGTGCCGGGATGGCGACGACGACGTCACCCAGGAACTTGAAAACGATGCACAGGATTTTCGGCCGCATGCCTGCGATCATTCGACCGTGGAACGCAGGCGGAATCGAGGGTTTTTTGCCGGGCCGCGCGGCGCGTCCCGGAGAAGTTGGAAGTTGGGATTTGGGAGTTCGGAAATGCCTGGTCGTCTCGCGAACAAAGAAGGCATCGAAGCAGACGGAAATAGCGGGCGAACACTTCACGGACTTTGCCGCGAGATGCAGGAGAGGTCCGCTCTCAAACCGCCCACGCACACTACAACGCCGCAAGTCCCAAGCCCCGGATATAAACTTCGAAATTCCAACTTCTCCGCGGGCCGGGCCGGCCCGTTCTCTGCTCAAACCGCCAGCGCTTGGCCGTCGTAGAGCGTCTTGTACCGCGGACTGCTCGAATAGAGTTCGGCGTGCGGTCCGCTGGCGACGATCTCGCCCTTTTCGAAAACGAGGATGAGCGAGGCGTCCCGGATGGTGCTGAAACGGTGCGCGATGATCAGAACGGTTTTGCCGACGACCAGGGTCTTCAACGCGCGCTGGATGAAGGCTTCGCTCTCCGAATCGAGCGCGGAGGTCGCTTCGTCGAGGATCAGAATGGGCGCGTTGCGCAGGAAAGCGCGCGCGAGGGCGATGCGCTGTTTCTGTCCGCCGGAGAGACGCGCGCCGCGTTCGCCTACGACGGTTTCATAGCCCTGCGGGAATGCCGTGATGAAATCGTGCGCGAAGGCGGCCCGGGCTGCCGCCTGGACCTCGTCGACGCTCGCCTCGGGCCGTGCGATGAGGAGGTTGTTGAAAATCGTGTCGTTGAAGAGCACCGGGTCCTGCGAAACGATCGCGATGTTGCGGCGAAGGTCCGCCAGCTTCAGGGAGCGGAGATCGTGGCCGTCCACCGTCGCGCGACCTTCCACCGGATCGAAAAAGCGCGGCACCAGGTTCGCGAACGTGGACTTGCCCGCGCCCGAAGGACCGACGAGGGCGCAAATCGTGCCGGCGGGAATTGCGATGGAAACGTTGCGCAGCACCGGCTCAGCGGGATCGTAGGCGAACGAGAGGTTCTCGAACGCGATATCGCCCTTGGCCCGCGGCAGCGGCTTTGCATGGGCGGCGTCGGTGATCGTGACCGGCGCATTCAGCACCTCCTCGAGTCGATCGAGCGCTCCCAGACCTCGCTTCATTTCGTTGTTCAGGCTTCCGAGCTTCTTGACGGGCTCGTAGCAGGCGTAGAGGGCCACGATCAAGGCCATGAACGTCTCCATCTCCAGCCGCACCTTGTACGCGTAGACGAGCGTGAGGGAGACGCCGACGGTGGAGATGATTTCGATGAGAGGCGTGAGCATCTTCTCGTACTTAACGAACTTCATCTGCACGCGTACGAGCGTATTGGATACCAGCTCGAAGCGGCGGATCTCCCGCTGCTCGAGGTTGTACGCCCGGACCTCGCGGGTGGCCGAAAGGTTTTCGCTCATGCGGTCGGTGACCGCGCCCATCTCCGCCTGGATCAATCCGGCGCGGCGAATGAGTTTTTTGCCGATGTACCGGATCGGGAGAACGGTCAGTGGCACCACGGCGAGCGTGATCAGAACCATGGTGACGCCTCGCTCGTGGTATGCTTGGTACGCGACGTAGCCGATCGCTCCGAGCAGCGTCGCAGGGCTTTTCACGATCTCGTTCGCGACCGTCGTGAGTGTGAACTGGAGCTGGTTCGTGTCGGCGAGTCCTCGCGATAGGAGGTCGCCGGTGGTGTTTTTCTGGAAAAACGAAAGCGGCAGGACCTGCAGTTTTGCGAAATAGTCGTACCGGATGGATTCAAGCACGCGGGTGCCGAGGTACTGAATGAGGTACGAATTGAGGTAACCCGCCAGACCGCGGACGACGAACACCGCCGGGAGCCAGAGGGCCAGAAGGAAAAGCTGCCACGTGTTCAGGTCCATCCGGTTCGCGCCGAAGATCTCCGGGAAGACTTTCTTCGCCATCAGCGGCACGCCGGCGCCGTAAGCGACGCCGTAGATGATCCCGCAGAAGATTGCCGCAGCCAGTGTGCCCCGATGAGGACGGAGGTAGTGGAAGTAGGGGCGGAAGCGGCGCATGCGATCGCCAGTCAATCAGCCGAAGAGCGGACGTCCAGCGCATCGCGCAGACCGTCTCCGAGGAAATTCAGGGAGAAGAGCGTCCACGAGAACACCACGCCGGGGTAGATGAGGAGCCACGGAAAATCTTCCATCTTCTCCGCGCCTTCCTTGATCAGCACGCCCCAGGAACTCATCGGCGGCTGCACGCCGAGACCGAGGAAGCTGAGAAACGCCTCGAGCAGCATGACGGCCGGAATGGTCAGCGTGCTATAGACGATCACGGGCCCCAGCACGTTGGGCAGAATGTGCCGGAAAATGATGCGGCGGCTGCCGAAACCGAGCGAGCGGGCGGCCTCGACGTACTCCATGCGTTTCGTGGCCATGACCTGGCTGCGCACGATGCGCGCCATCGTCAGCCATTCGACTGCGCCGATCGCGACAAACAGCAGGTAGATGTCGCGCCCGAAAAACACCATCAGCAGGATGACGAAAATCGTAAAGGGCAGGGAGTAGATGATGTCGACGATGCGCATCATCACCGTATCGAGCATTCCGCCGAAGTACCCAGCGACGGCGCCGTAAACGACGCCGATCGTCAACGCGACGAACGTGGCGGCGAGGCCGACCCCGAGCGATACCCGGCCGCCGGAGAGGATGCGGACGAAAAGGTCCCGGCCCAAGGTATCCGTACCCAGGATATGACGATGGGGCGCCAGCTTGTAGATGCGGGTCCCAAGGGTGACGCTTTCGCCCTTTTGGAGCCGCGCGAAGGCCGCTTCGGCGTCGCCCGTCCGGTCGAATTCTCGGTCGACCCGGAGGCGCGCCACGTACGACCACGAGAACGGCGCGCTCAGGTCCTCGGGGCGGTAGATGTTGACCAGCTCCGCCATCGGAGGTGAGGCGCGGAGATCGAGTTGTTGCTCTTCGTAATGGAAGGGCGTGACGAGAGGGCCGAGGAAACACGCCACCGCGATCACGATCAGCGATGCGGCGCCAAAGACCGCGAGCCGGTTCTTGCGGAGGCGAAGCCAGGCGTCGTGCCAGAGCGAGCTGCCTTTTTCCGCCGCGGCGGACGGCTCCGATGTGGGGAGGGCGACGGGCATCTCAGGACTCCAATCGCACTTTGGGGTTCATCCATGCCTGCACGACATCGACGAGCAGGTTGAGGCCCATGATGAGGGCGGCGTACAGAATGACCGTTCCGAGCAGCAGCGTGTAGTCGCGGTTGAACGCGCTGTCCACGAACGCCCGGCCGAGTCCCGGAATCTGGAAAATCGTCTCGATGACGAACGAGCCCGTCAGAATGCCCGCGATGGCCGGCCCCAGGTAAGACACGACCGGCAGGAGTCCGCCGCGAAGGGCGTGCTTGAAGATCACCCGCGCCTCCGATGCCCCCTTGGCTCGAGCGGTTCGGACGAAATCCTGATGAAGCACCTCGAGCATGCCGCCGCGTGTGAGACGGGCGATCGGGGCGGCGTAGGCGATGCCGAGCACAAGGCAGGGCAGGACGCGGTCCGACGCGGTGTACCAGCCGGAAGGGCTGAACCACTGGAAGGTGAGAGCGAACACCAGGACGAAGAGCGGCCCGACCACGAACGTCGGGACAGAAATGCCGATCATGCCGAACGCCGACGCGACGTAGTCGGCCCAGGTGTTTCGCCGAATGGCGCCGACGATGCCAAGCGGAATGCCTGCGCCCAGGGCGACGGCCAGCGACAGGAGGCCGAGTTCGAGAGACACCGGCAGTTTGTCGGCAAGGATCTCGTTGACGGTGCGGTTCGGGTATTTGAACGAAGGCCCGAGTTCTCCGCGCACCAGGTTTTTCAAGTAGTCTCCGTATTGTTCATACAGCGGCTTGTTGAGTCCGTAGTACGCCTCGAGGCTGGCTTTGATCTCCGGCGACGTCGCTTTCTCCGAATCGAACGGTCCGCCCGGGACCTTTTTCATCATGAAGAACGTGGCCGTGATGATGACAAAAAGGGCGAGCAGCGATTGCAGCAGACGCGACGCGAAGAACCGAAGCATGAGAGGCGGCGATCTTCGGCGCAGCCGGCTCCGGGAGAAAGACAAAAGTCGGCGGAGTCTTCGGGAGAGTCCGGGTCCGGCCCTCACGATGCGCCCCGCCGACTGCGTCCGCCCCGCCTCTTCGCTACTTTTCCAGGTACACCGCCTTGTAGGGATGGTGATCGAGGAGATTGGGGTGCCAGTTTTTGACGGACGGTCGGATCAGAAAGACGTGCGTGTAGTGGTAGATCGGAATGATCGGGACTTCCTCGAGCAGCAGACTCTCCGCCTTCTTGAACAGGTCGTTCCGGGAGGCGGGGTCCGTCACGCGCTCCGACTCGAATACGGCCTGATCGTAGCTCCGATTGGACCATCCGGTGTAGTTGTTGCCGTTGTTCGTTCCGAAGATGGCGAGAAACGACAGAGGATCGACGTAGTCGCCGATCCAGACGGACCGCATGATCTGGAAGTCTCCGGTGCGACGCGACGCCACCATCACCTTGTACTCCTGGTTCAACAGGCGGACCTCGAGGCCGAGTTCCCGGCGCCACATTTCCTGCACGGCCTCCGCGACGGCGCGATGCGACTCGGAGGGATTCAGGAGCAGCTCAATGGGCGGAGCGCCTCTGCCGTTCGGGTATCCCGCGGCGACCAGCAGCGCTCGCGCGGCGTTGGGATCGTAGGAAAGCAGAGCGGGCGCGGTGTAGCCGGCCGTTTGAGGCGGAGTGAATTCGTTGGCCGGAAGCTGGCCGCCCCGCAGGACGTTTTCCACGATCTTCTGCCGGTCGACCGAGAGTGCCAGCGCCCGGCGCACACGGCGATCGTTGAGGAACGGTCGATTGACGTTGATGCGATAGAATTCCGTGCCGAGGTACGGGTCGATCCGGAGCATCTGGGGATCGTTGCGGCGGTAAGCGTCGATCTTTGAGGGCGCGAGCGACTCGGTGAGGTGGAGCTGCCCGGCGCGGAATGCGCGCTCTTCCACATCGCGACTCTCGATCGGGTAGAAATCGATTTCTTTCAACCGTACCGCTCCGGCGTCCCAGTAGGTGGGCGACTTCGAGACGACGATGCGCTGGCCGATCTGCCAGGTTTTCAGGACGAACGGCCCGTTGCCGACGAAGCGCCCCGGCCGCGTCCACGCGTTGCCGCGTCTGTCCGTCGGACCGTATTTCTCCACCGTCGGCAGGTGCACCGGCATGAACGCGGTGTGCGTGAGCATCGAGAGAAACTGAGGGGTGGGGTGCTCGAGCGTCAGCTTGAGCGTGCGGGTATTGACCGCCTCGATACCAACCTTGCCGAAGTCGGCCAGTTTCCCCCGGTTGAACGCCTCGGCGTTCTGCAGCACGTAGAGCATCCACGCGTAATCGGCGGCGAGCGAAGGCGTCAGCATGCGCCGAAACGACGCGGCAAAATCCTGCGCCGTGACGGGGTCGCCGTTGGACCAGCGGGCGTTTCCTCGGAGGTGGAACGTGTACGTCAGGCCGTCGGACGAGGCGTCCCAGCTTTCGGCGACTCCGGGCACGGGGTGGAGGTCGACGGGATCTTCGGTGACTAGCCCCTCGAGCAGCGCGATCAACACGTTGTATTCGCTCGAACTGGTGGCGAGGTGCGGGTCGAGGTCCGGAATCTCCGGCCCGATGCCACGGTGGAGAATCTGCTCACGGTCTCCGAGTGCGACGTTGTTCTCCCGCTGCCAGCATCCGGTGATCGCAACCAGGATGGGAAGCAATAGACAAAGGAGTCGCACACCCGCGAACTCCGGATTCCGACGCTCGAGAACGCCGCGCGACTGCGGAAGAGACACGAAGGGACGCATGGAGCCTGGAGTCCTGAGCACGATCTTCCCGGCTACCGTTTTTCGATCAGACAGACGGCGTGCGCCGCGATCGCGAGTCCGCGACCGATATCGTCAGCTCCCTCGTTTGTCGTGGCTTTCACACCCACGGCACCGACGGGAAGTCCGGTGGAGTTCGCCAGCGCGGCTTTCATTTCGGCGAGGCGGGGAAAGATCTTCGGTTTTTCCGCAATCAACGAGGCATCGATGTTGACCGGCTTGTATCCACGCTCTTCCAGAGCCGCCACGACGCGCCGCAGAAGAATCTGGGAGTCGATATTCTTGTAGGCGGGATCGGTGTTGGGGAAGAAGTGGCCGATGTCCGGCAGACCGGCGGCACCGAGGAGCGCATCGCAGATCGCGTGGGTCAGGCAGTCGGCGTCCGAATGTCCGTCGAGACCGTAATCGACCTCGAAACGAACGCCTCCCAGCACCATCGGCCGCCCTGGGACGATGCGGTGGATGTCGTAACCGTGACCGATTCGAAGCGTGGACATCGCGGGCGAGTTACTCGACGTCACTCCGCGGACTCGAGGAGGTGTTTGAAGTAATCCAGGTCGGCCGGCGTCGTGAGCTTCGGGTTTGGTTGGAAGTTCTCCAACAGCGCGACGGGGTGCTTGATCGTCTCCACGGCCGCAGCGTCGTCAGTGATGCGGAGATCGCGGGCGACGACGTTGGCGTAGGCTTTGACGATCAACTCGCGGGAGAAAACCTGCGGCGTCTCCATCGCCCAGAGGCGGGAACGATCGAGCGACTTCAAGTGGCCGTCGTCGGAGTGGAGTTTGATCGTATCCGTAACGCGGTGCGCGAGCACGACGGCATTTTCTCTCCGAACGATTTTCAGCAACGCCACCAGTTGCTCGGCGCGAATGAAGGGGCGCGCGCAGTCGTGAATGAAGACGTATTCGATATCCGGAGGGAGCGCCTCGAGGGCGTTGGCCACGGAATGCTGGCGTTCCTTTCCGCCGCGGACGAAGACCGAGGGTGTCGGGGCGAACGCCGAGAGCTCGGCCAACTGGCGTTGGTCCCGGCAGACGACGGCATAAAAATCGGCGACGCCGCTCTCGATGAACGCAGCGGCGGAATGGGCGAATATCGGTTTTTCTCCCAGGGGGGCTAATATCTTGTCATCAACGACCCCCTGCATGCGCTGGCCGCTGCCGGCGGCCAGGAGGATGGCGGCATTTCTCATGGGATTGGTTTTCTGGAGACGCGGACAAAGAACGAAAGTGCAGAACCGGTCCTAGGCGCCGAGTTCGGCGAGGATGGCGCGCGCGGCGGCGGCGGGATCCTTCGCTTTCAAGATGGGGCGACCGACAACGATGTAGCTCGATCCTGCGCGGGCGGCGTCGGCGGGCGTCATGATTCGTTTCTGATCGTCGGAGCCGGCCTCGCCCGCGGGACGAATGCCAGGCGTCACCAGCTTGACCGACGCGGGCAGGCGCTGGCGCAGCAAGCCCACTTCGAGAGGCGAGCAAACCAAGCCGTTCAATCCGGCCGACACGGCGAGTTCTCCGAGGCGTCCGACCTGCGCTTCCGGTGCGGCGGGAACGCCGATTTCGTTCAGAGCGGTGCCGTCCATGGAGGTCAACACGGTCACCCCAAGCAGCAGCAATTCCGGCTTCGTCTGCTGCTGCGCCTGCCGGGCGGCCGCCATCATTTCGCGGCCGCCGAGCGTGTGAAGGGTAAGCATCCCGATGGGAAGCGGAGCGAGGGACTCGACCGCTTTCGCGACTGTATTCGGAATGTCGTGCAGCTTCAGGTCGAGAAAGACCTGAAAGCCCTCGTCTGCGACCGCTTTCACATAGTCGGGCCCGTAGGCGGTGAACATTTGGAGTCCGATCTTCACCCATCTCAGGGAGCCGCGGAGTTGCCGGAGGATCGGCGCCGCCTGTTCGCGAGTGGGGACATCGAGGGCGAGTATCAGGTCGCAGGGCATAGGCGAATGACCCCTACGGTGGGAGCCCAACCGAAGGGGCGCAAGGCGAGAGCGAGCCACGCAGTGCCGCTCGCACGGCCGCCGCTCCGCCCATCAGTCGGAGCGAACTATACGGGGCATTGCCAGGAGGCGGGACAGCTCGCGGGAGAGCGCCGTGCCTATGTTTCGCCGCGGAGTGAACGCGTGCGTCAAAGTCGTTCGCCCGATTTCACGTTTCCGCTGTGATCCGTGGGTGGAAACGTATTTGATAGCGCCGAACGTGAGTGCCCTGACTGTATTCGCTCCCGCCAAGATCAACCTGTTTCTGGCCATCACTGGCCGAAGGCCGGATGGGTTCCACGACCTCTTGTCCGTTGTCGTGCCGCTTCAGTTTGGCGACCGACTCGAGATCGAGCCGCGCGACGTCCGTGCGTATTCGCTGGAGTGCGACGCTCCGGGGGTGCCGGTGGATGAGACGAATCTCGTGCTTCGGGCGGCGAAGCTCTTTTCCGAAGCGACCGGAATAGGGAAAGGGTCGCATTTCCGGCTCCTGAAGCGGGTGCCCGCCGGCGCCGGGCTCGGCGGCGGAAGCAGCGACGGCACGGCGGCTCTTTGCGGGTTGAATCGGCTGGCGGGCTCGCCGCTGGACCGCGGCGCCCTGCAATCTCTCGCTGCACAGCTCGGCTCCGACTGCGCGCTGTTTCTCGAAGGACGGCCGTGTGTCATGCGAGGGCGGGGCGAACAGATCACGCCGCTCGACGAAGATGCTGCGGGGCGATTGAGCGGACGGCGGATACTCGTATTTAAGCCCTCCTTTGGCATTTCCACGGCCTGGGCTTACGGCCAAATGGCGCAACGCCCCGAGACCTACCTCCGGTTTAGCGACGCTGAAGCTCGACTTAACAGCTGGACACGCTCACCGTCGGCCCCCGCGGAGGAAATCATGCTGAACAACATGGAGGCGGTGGCATTCAGGAAATTCCGGGCGCTTCCGGCGCTTCGCGATCGGCTGCAGAAAAGCTTCGGTCTCAAGGTCGGCATGAGCGGCAGCGGCAGTGCCTGTTTCTCGTTGTTGGAGGAAACGACGGACCTCGCTCCGATCACGGCCTGTATCCAGGACGCATGGGGGGCGGATGTTTTCCTGATCGAAACACGAATCGGGCAAAACCTTGTTGACCCTAGGTAGCGCTGGGACGTTATCCTCCGGCTCTGCCGGCGTTCCCCAAACCGGCGAATCGACGTTGAATGGAATCGCGCGCCAAGACTGAAAACATCATCCACGGAATCTCTGCCTCGCAGGGAATCGCGTACGGGCCGGTGTTTTTGTACATTCAGAGCGACGTCGAGATTCCGTCGTATCAGGTCGACCCGGACAAGCGGATCGAGGAGATCGCCCGTTTCGATCACGCGCTCCTGGAAACGCGTCAGCAGATCACGAAGATTCAAAGCGAGGTGGAGAAGAATCTCGGGCCGGACGAGGCGCGGATTTTCGATGCGCACCTTCTGGTTATCGAGGACCAGGCGCTGATATCGGAGACCATCCGGGAGTTCGAAACGACTTCGAAGAACATCGAGACGTGCTTCAGCAAGGTCTCGCAGCGTTACATCGAGGCCTTTTCCAAAATCGACGACGAGTACCTGCGCGAGCGGGCAGGAGACATTCGTGACGTTACCCAGCGGGTGTTGCAGAATCTGCTGGGGCAAGCGGGGCAGAATTTGAGCCGGCTGGCGGACAAGCGGATCGTCGTGGCGAATGACATCACGCCCTCCGACGCGGCGAGCATCGACCGCAGCCAGGCGATCGCGATCGTCACCGATTCCGGAAGCAAGACCAGCCACGCGGTGATCGTCGCGCGGTCGATGAAGATTCCCGCCGTGGTGGGCGTCCGCGATCTCTCGAAGCACATCAAGGTCGCCGACTGGCTGCTGGTGGACGGATACGAAGGCATCGTCATCCTCAATCCCACCGAGCAGACGCTCTTCCGTTACGGGAAAATCCAGCTGCAGAAGAAGAGCTTCGAGCAGCGTCTGATGGAGGCCACCCGGCTTCCGTCCGTCACGCTTGACGGAAGCCCCGTCGTTCTTCGCGCCAACATCGAGAAGATCGACGAGGCCGGCTTGGTGAAGGAATACCAAGCCGACGGCGTGGGGCTCTTCCGCACCGAGTTTCTCTATCTCAGCAGCCCGCGGATACCGACGGAAGACGACCAGTACCAATCGTACAAATCGGTCGTCGAGGCGCTCGCGCCCGCGCCGGTGGTGATCCGCACGCTGGACCTCGGCGGCGACAAGCCCATGGCGAGCAACCCCGAACTCTTCCCGCAGGAGTCGAATCCTTTTCTCGGGTTCCGGGCGATCCGCTTCTGCCTCGAGTATCGCGACATCTTCAAGGACCAGCTGAGGGCCATTCTCCGAGCGAGCGCGCATGGGCGCGTCCAGCTGATGTATCCGATGATCAGCGGCGCCGAGGAATTCGAGCGGGCCAACGCCGTGCTCGAAGAGTGCAAGGACGACCTGCGGAAACGGGGTGTTGCGTTCGACGAGGCGATCGAAGTCGGCGCGATGATCGAGATTCCGAGCGCGGCGATGACGGCCGACATCCTCGCGCAGAAATGCGATTTCTTCAGCATCGGGACCAACGACCTGATCCAGTACATGCTGGCGATCGATCGGATCAACGACCGCATCGCGCACCTATACGAGCCGACGCACCCGGCGGTGCTTCGGGTGCTGAAGCAGATTGTCGACGAGGCCCACAAGCAGGGCGTGAAGGTCAGCGTCTGCGGCGAGATGGCTTCCGATCCGGTCTATCTGCCGCTCCTCGTCGGCCTCGGTGTCGACGAACTCAGCATGACGCCTCCGCTGCTTCCTGCGGTGAAGTATTTCGTTCGCGCCATCCGACTCGAAGAGGCGAAGAAGCTGGCTGAGCAGGCGCTGTCGATGACCTCGCCGAAGGAGATCTACGCCCTCTTCGACAGTTTCTGCCACGAGCGCGTGAAGGTGGAGTGACCTCGTGGGTTTGCGTCGCTGCGCAGGTGCGTGCGTTCGGACCCTGACGCGGAGACATTCCGCGAGACGTCTCGTAGCAAAGCGTCAGCTCCGAACTCGGCCGGCTGGCCGGGCGATCCAGGACCCCAAGACCTGTTACGAGTCGACCTTGGTACCGTTGGCGAGAAGCGTCTCGAAGTAAGGCTCGGCCGTTTCACGGGAGACCGTGACGACGTCGACTTGTTGGAAACCGGCGCGCTTGAGGAAGCTGTGGAGTGAGCTTTCCTTGAAGCCCAGCCAAACGTCGCCGTAGAGCTCCCGGGCCTTCTCGAAACCGTGCTCCTTCAAGTCGAGGATGAGAAGCAGACCGCCGGGGCGCAGGATTCGATACGCCTCGTCCACCGCCCGCTGCGGGTGCATCGCGTGATGCAGCGCCTGGCTGAGGATCGCGAGATCGACGGAGCGCTCGGGCAGGGGAACGGCTTCGATGTCGCCCAGTTTGTAGGTCAGGTTGGCCAGGCCATTTTTCGCTGCCAGTTCCGTCCCGACCTCAACCATGCGTGGAGAGTTGTCGATGCACCAGACCCGCTCTGCACGGCGCGCGAGCAGTTGCGAAATCATTCCTTCGCCCGCGCCGAGATCCGCGATTGTGATACGCGGCGCAAGCCGGAGCGCGAGATGCCCGATCGCCTCCCAGGACCGTCCCGGGCAGTAGTTCTTTCCCAGTTTGCCGGCGATCAGGTTGAAATATGCCTCGGACTGCAGCCTGCGACGGGCGAGGACGCGGTCGAGATTCTCACGGTCTTCGATCAGTTCGGGCAACTCGGCCACCGACTCGCAGGCCGCCAGGATCAGCGTGTGCTGGCGCGCGTCGAGCAGCGGTCGCAGGGAGTAAAACGCCTTCTTCCCCTCGCGACGGTCCGTCACCAAGTCGGCCTGACGTAGAAGCGCGAGTTGCGATGAGATGCGCGACTGTGCCATCCCGAGGATCTCCTGCAGCTCCGCGACGGAAAGCTCTTCGCGGCGGAGGAGTGCGAGAAGACGCACCCGGGTGGGGTCAGACAACACCTTCAGCGTGTCCCAAGAGGCATTCAAGATGTGCTACCCTGCCGGGAGCCGTCGGACCGGTCAAGCGGGCTGGGCTAAGGGGAATGCCGCAGCCAGGAGGTTGCCGCATCCACGAGTTGATACACGCCGAACACGACGATCACGGCGCCCGCGATAAGGTTGACGACGTGCAGCGTCTTCGCGCCGAGCTTCCTGCCAAGCCAGCCGGAGCTGAAACTCAGGGTCAGCCACCAAACCGCGGAGCCGAGAAAGATCCCTGTGCCGAGGACGATCGTCGCCAGCGTGCTGAGCTCGCCCGAACCGACACCGGCGGCGGCGCTGACGAACATCATCCCGACGAAGGTCATCGGGTTCGCGAGCGTGAGGGCGCAGGTGGTGAAATAAGCCCGGATGAGCCGGCGCTCGTGGATGGGCTGCTTCGAATCCAGCGGAGGAGAGCTTCGCACCACGTGAACGCCCATTGCGATCAGCACCAGGCCCCCGATGATTTGGAGCAACGGGGTGTGGTGCTGGACCAGCATCGTCAAGGCCGCCAACCCGAACGCTGCGACCGTGCCGCAGAGCAGATCGGCCGTGGCTGCCCCGAGCCCGGAGATGAACCCGGCCAGCCGGCCGTCGCGAACCGAACGTCGCATCACGAGCAACGCGATGGGTCCGACCGGCACGGATACGGCAAGTCCGATGGCGATCCCGCGCTGGAATTGGCTGATCATCGGCGCGGGTGGGAACGAAAACACCCGCCGCACAAGACCGTGCAAGCGGGTGCAAGGGTGGAACGCGTCTTATTCGAGATCAGCTCACGGTGTGCGTGTGCCGCGACCACGGAAGAAAGAGCGCGTTATTTCTGCTGGTCGATGTACCGGGAGATCCCGGTGATCGTGTAGGTCTCTTCGGAGGCGCCGATTTTCACCTTCACGGTGTCGCCGACCTTCTTCGAAAGAAGAGCGAGGCCCAGCGGCGTCTTGTAGGCGATGATGTGCTGCTCCGGGACGCTGTCCCAGGCGCCGAGGATCGAGTAGCGCGCGGCTTTGCCGGTCCCGGCAACCGTCACGTCGACGACGCTGCCGACGCTGACCTGATCGGTGGTGGCGTCCTTGAAGTCCGTGATCCGGGCGTGGCCGAGGTCGCGCTCGAGATGAGACTTCTGGGCCATCAGCACCTGCTGGTCCTGCTTGGCCATCTTGTATTCGGAATTCTCCTTCAGGTCGCCGTGTTCGCGGGCGACGGCGATCGCGCGGGAGTTCTCCGGAATCTTCTTGGAAACGATCGTCTCGTACTCCTCGCGCTTGCGCTCGTAGCTCTCGCGGGAGACGAGCAGCTGCTCTTCCTTGCTCTCCGCGTCGCCGGCGACGAGCGACTGGATCGAGGGGAAAATCTTGATGAAGCGGGCCAGCAGCGACTTTTTCGTCAGCTCCTCAAAACCCTGATTCAGCATGAGGGTGTTGGCCAGGTCGCGGGCGGTCTCGGGATCCGCGGTCGAAAGCAGATCGCCGATCAGGTCCGGATCGTCGCTCAGGATTTCTGCGAGCGGAATGCGGCGGGTGCCGGATGCCTGGAGCGCCTCGTAATCGATGGCGAAGAAGATGGCGCTCAGCAGGCGCGGCGTAATCAGGTCGTTGAGCAGCTTCGCGAATTTCTTCGAGTGCCGGTTCTTGACGATCCAGAGCAGCACCGGAGCGCGGAGGTTCTGCTCCACCTGCCAGCGCTTCAGCGCGGCAGCGAGTTCCTCGGAGTGACCGTTGTCGACCAGGAAGTTGATGCACTCGGTGGTGAACTTGCCCTGGCTGGTTTTGAGCAGGGTGAACGCGATGTCCCGGGCTTCGACGGGGTGCGTGTCCTTGATCAGATCCAGGAAACGGCTCTGGAACTGGACGGGGATCTTTTCGGCGATCGTCGGCAGTTCACGGACGTTGCTGACGAGATTGGCCTGCGACGGCTCGAAGGTCAGGGGATCGACGCCCGTGATCTTCGCGAGATCGTCGCGGATCGCGGCGCCGTACAGGCGCTCGGAGGCATCGAGCTGGTTGCTGTCCTTCACCGCCTCGGCGACGGCATTGAGAATGGGGTGGAGGTCCGTCTTGCCCTCGTTGGTGTCGCTCGCTGCGAGAAGCTCTTCGGCGAGGGCGATGCGGCGGCGGGCGGAACGCGTGTTGTTGAACTGCTCGACGATTTCGTCGACGGCCGAGACAGGCGTTTCGCGGAGAACGTAGAGTTCGGTCTTCTTGGCCGGGACGGCGACGCGGGGGTCTTTGGCGACCTGCTTCTTCGCACTGGACCACCACTTCTTGAACTTATCCTCGCCGAGCACCTGCGCGAGAGTGATCTCGAGGTCGATCGCCGTCGTCGCATTGTTTGGATACGACTGAAGGGCCTCGACGATGAGCTGGGCGGGGTTCTCTTCGATCAGTTTCTGGATAACGTCAGGCTCGGTCTGTTTGCGGACGAGCAGATGTTTCGGAGGCAGCACATCCATCGTGGTCACGCAGAAGGCCGGGTCCATCGGGTGGCCGGGCTTGTCCTGGAAATCGATCAGCAACTTCTGAGACGCCTCGTCGTAGCTCTGAATCCTGCCGAAGCCCCAGCTGCGATGAATCACATAGCTACCGGGCTCCATAGCCTCCAGCTTGGCTTTCGCCCCCTTCAGGGACGGATTCTTGGCGATGAGCGCAGAGACAGCTTCCGAATTCATAGAATGTGATTTGCGAGTCTGAAGGGATCAAGTTGAGGGCATAGGGACGGGCTATGTCAACCAACCGGTTTGCTGCTGCCCGACAGTGTGTTCGGAAACCGGCGCACGCGATTCTCGGAGAGAGAGGCTGACGAGTGTCGCTCCGGCCGCGAGCGACGCGCGCCGCCGAGGGCCGCCCTTCCGCGACAGGGAACCGTCCGCTTCCGTCTTGCAAAAGCCCGCTACGGGCCGAGGTTGGCGCGATGGTGCAAACGCCTCAGAGCGAAACGTCGGCAAGTCCGTGGTCGTCCGCAGTCAAGCTGCTCTCTCAGTGGCTCGAAGAGGGGACGCGCGTGGATACGCTGCTCGACTCGCTCCCGCGCAGCATCGCCGGTCAGGACCGTGCGCGAGTCCAGAGCCTTCTTTTCGGTGCGGTGAGGCATTTCGGACGGATCGAGGCGCATCTCCAGAAACTCGTGGCGCGCCCGCCGCGCGCTCGGCTGCGAGCGATTCTGCTGGTTGCTGGTTTCGAGGTGTTGGAGGGTGGGGACGAGCACCACCTCGCCCGCGTCGTGCACCACGCGGTCGAGCAGGCGAAGACGCTCGCAAGTCCCGCCGAAGCCCGCCTGGTCAATGCGGTTGCGCGCAAGCTTGGAGCCGCTCTCGCCGCCGAAACGGAGCCGCCCAAACTCGCCCCGGCGGAAACGCTCGCCGCGTACTACTCTCATCCGGAATGGCTCGTCCGCCGCTGGCTGGCGCAGTTCGGCGCCGCGCCCGCACGCTCCCTTCTCGAGTGGAATCAACGCCCGGCGGTGGTCTACGCGCGCTGGCGTCTGGCGGACCGCGAACCCAGCCCGGCCGAGTTGGAGATCCTCGTTTCCACGTCGTGGAAAGGGTACTACGAGTTGAAGCCCGGGCATTGGGCGGCAGTGACCAAGTTGATCGAAGAAGGCGTGATCTATCTTCAGGACCCCTCGACACGTCTGGCCATCGAGCTCCTGGCGCCCCGGCGCGGAGAAACGGTCCTCGACGCTTGCGCCGCTCCGGGCGGAAAGAGCGTGGCGATCGCCGATACGCTACTGGCCGGCGGAGCTCCGGCCGCTGGCGAGCTGGCGGGGCGTATCGTCTCCGTGGATCTACCCGGACCGCGCACGGATCGGTTGAAAGAGAACCTGGGCCGAGTGCGCGGCGTGGACGTCGCGCTGGTGCAGGGCGACATCTCGGAGGGCGTCGGCCTCTTCAAATTGCACTCCCTGCCGACACAGTATTCGGCCGTGCTGATCGATGTGCCGTGCTCGAATACCGGCGTCATGCGCCATCGTGTGGACGTGAAATGGCGGCTGCAGGAAAACGACCTGGCCAAACACGCGCGGCAACAGCTCGCGCTGCTGCGGTCGGCGTCGCGACTCGTCGCGCCGAAAGGCCGTCTCGTCTACAGCACGTGCAGCCTCGATGCAGACGAAAACGAACGTGTGGTCGACGCCTTCCTCGCGCACTGGAAAGGCGCCTACAAGCTGGCGCATTCCATCGTCGCCCGCCCGTGGGAGACGGGACACGACGGCGCGGCCGCATTTCTGCTCGAGCGTGCGTAGCTTTCCCGTGCCGCCGCTGAGGGGGCACGAAGTCGTTGGTAGCTGGAGCCTGGACCTTGGGCGCAGCCGGTTGGCTCGGTTTTCCCGAGCATGCGTCGGTTTGATCGCGCGCCAAAGGGAGGGCGCGCAACGCCTCCGCGTTCTTTCAGGCAGGCTGCCGGTTTCTGGCCGCCGAGTTTCTGCTTGCGCGCCGCTGTGGCGCGTTCACGGCACCAAGTCGAACGTCGGAATGACGACGGGCTTCTCTTTGGCTCCGTCGAGGAAGGTGAAAACCACCTCCGGATTGCGGCGGACGAAGGGGTCGAAGCGCTGCAGCGGCCACTTCGCGATCGATTCGCCGTTCACGCGTGTGACGAGATCTCCTTCGACGATTCCCGCTTCGTCGGCCGGAGAGCCCGGCACGACACTCACGACTCGCCAGTACGTCGGGCCTTTGTCGAACGCGAGCCCGCAGCTTTTGCGCGGGGGCATGGCGATCGGATCGGTATTAGCGCGATAGAACGTCACTCGGTTGTGCCCCTGGTCGAAGGTGACGGCGAATTGGCGGAGGACATCGCCCCCGAGCGCCGACAGTTGATCGGTGAGATCCGCGATCGGTTTATCGAACCGATAGGCGCCGATGGTCAGCGACTCGGCGAGGCGGCCGAT
The DNA here is from genome assembly GCA_003054665.1 of Opitutaceae bacterium EW11. GTDB lineage: Bacteria > Verrucomicrobiota > Verrucomicrobiia > Opitutales > Opitutaceae > EW11. The sequence continues at coordinate 701,372 of QAYY01000011.1, forward strand.
CTCCTGAAGGCGATTGCCGAGCAGGGTTCCGATCATCGTTCCCGGGCGGGGAAGCGCCGCGAATTCCAGATCCATGCCGAAAGGGTTGAGTAGAAGCGGACTGTCGCTGCCGGAGTCGATCAGCACGATGATTCGGCGGTTGCCGACCTGGACCGGAATCAGCGGTGTGCGCTGTTCGTTGTTGAATCCGATGGTGGAGCCCGGAAACGAGCGCGGCTCGTTCGTCCTCCGCATCATCACCAGGCGGCTGCCCGGATAATCGAGGGTGAAAACGGTTTCGCGGAAAAGAGGAAAACCGAGCACGCCGTCGATCTTCACGCCCAGATGTGCCGAGATTGCGCTCAGATCGCGGATCAGAGCCTGGACGTTTTCGAAGCGCGCATCTCCCAATTCGATGCGGCGAATGGTCACCGCGGGCAGGAGCGTCGAATCGCCCGAAGCCGATTTCACGCGCACGGCCGGTGCGTCGAGCGCCGCCTTTTCCGTGGCGTAGCGCCGGGCGAACTCCGGCGAAACCAGCGTGACGGAGGAACCCGTGTCGACGAGGAAATGCCAGGGGCCATGCTTGTCCCACTTCCCGTCGACGGTGAAGTGATTGACGACGATGTTTGCCTGCACGGCGACCTCGGGCGCCCCCAGTCGAGTACGACCGGGCTTCAGGTCATGCCGCGTGATGCAGCCGGCGACCAGGAAGGAAAAAAGAAGTACGGAAAACCACCGAGTGAACGGCAGCCGGGTCATTTTTGCGGTTTTGGCAGCTGAGCGCCGACGAGAAGCGGCGCGCACATGAGAATGGCTGCGACTATGTACATCCGTTCGCCGTGGTAACGCCAAAAAACGAGCCCGGCCCAGAGTGGCCCAAGCGCGCGCGCCAGAGAGCCGAGAGAGCGGTAAATCCCGAGCGCACGACCTTGTTCGCCGGCGCCGCTGTAGAGCGACACGAGGGCGGAGAGCCCGACGTTGGCGAAGCCTGAACCGATGCCGACAAAGGTGAGCGAGATGTACATCGCCCCCGCCGTGTGCGAAAAGGCCAAGCCGGAGAAACCGAGAGCGATCCAGAAGATGCCGGAAAGAGCGCCCGTCTTTTCGCCGATTCTCGGCATGATTCGCCGCACCAGAAAGCCCTGGGTGAGAATGGAGATCAAACCGATGAATACGAAGATCGATACCAGTTGGTGCTCGCTGTAGTGAAGGCGTTCGGCCGCGAGAAAACTGATCGTCGCCTCGAACGCGCCGAAGACGATGGCGAAGAGAAAATACGAAAGGTTGGCCCGGCGGGTGGCGGCGTTGCCGAGCGTGAGCAGGCCGGCGATAGGATTCCGCGTGCGTTCTTGTCCGGCTTCGGCGCGGTGCTCGGGGTTGAGCGTTTCTCTGAAGCGGGCCGAGATCCAAACCAGGTTCAGGAGCGAAAAGCCAAACGCGACCAGCGCCACGACGGAAAACGGATTAATGCCCCAGCGCGCCCATTCGGGGGAGGGCTCCACCGCACCGATGATTCCGCCGATGGCCGGGCCGGTGATAAAACCAAGACCGAAGGCGGCGCCGACGATGCCCATGCCTTTCGCGCGGTTTTCGCGGGTGGTGACATCGGCCACCGCCGCGGTTGCGACTGAGAGATTCCCGCTCATCGCTCCGCCGAGGACGCGCGAAACGACGAACAGCCAAAACGAGCCGCTAAACGCCCAGAGGAGATAACTCAGCGCGTTTCCGGCGACCGTCGCGAGGAGCACGGGCCGGCGACCCAGGCGGTCCGAACGCGCGCCCCAGATCGGCGCGAAGAGAAACTGAAGAAATCCATAGAGTCCGCTGAGCACGCCGCCAAAAAGAGCTGCGACGAAGAGCTGATTGTCGGCGGTCGCAGGTGTGATCGCGTGGATCTGGTTGAGTATCCAACCCAGCGGGCCACCGGCTCCAGATTCCTGGCCGAGGTAGTACTGCAGCATCCGAGGCGCCAGCGGAAAGGCCACGGAGAACCCGATCAAGTCGATGTACAGAGTCAGGAAGATGACTCCAAGCGACAGGGGCTTGGCAGGCGGATTGGAGACGTCGGCAGAAGGAGCGGCGGAATGGGAGCGCACGGTGAAAGGGGCACAGATATGCGTTCGGGCCGGCCCGCCAAGCGGCAAAGCGAGATTCGGCCGCGCCTCTGAGCAGGGCGCGGAGGATCCCGAGTTTGAAAGTGGGCGTGGGAGCCATCCATGGCGGGGGACCAGCGCGAGCCAAGAACCCCTGGGAGAAGGCGCTTGCCGACTCCGCATTGCGCCCAGGGGCGAGAGGGAGGGGGACTCGCAGGCAGTCCGATCCGGTCAGCCCACCCTTCCGTCTTCTCCGCGGCGTGCGTCGCGGCTACCAACTCGCGATCGCTTCCAGACGTTTTCGGTAACGGGCGCCGACTGCCTTGAGCGAGAAACTTTCTTCGACGGTTGCACGAGCGGCGGCGCCGAGGCGTTCACCCAACGCTCGATCTCGGGCCAGACGCTGCATCCATTCTGCAGCGTGGTTCACGTCGGCGTCGGCCCAAACCTGCCCTTTTGCGTAGGGACCGTGATTCTGTTGAAGCGTGACGAGCTGGCAGCGAACCGGAGCTCCATTGGTCTCGTTGAGGTATTCGGCGGTCGCGGACCAGTTGGTCGCGATCACCGGTTTGCCGAGGTACATGGACTCCGCGAGCGCGAAACCAAAACCTTCGCTGCGGTGGAGCGAGACGAAACAATCGCAGGCCATTTCGAGGTCGTAGATCCGCGAGCGCGAAAGCGACTCGGCCACCAGTGTGGTTCCCGGCAGGTCCGCCACCAGCGCGCGGAGCCGGTCTAGATCGTCTTCGTTGCCTGTCACGCCGTGCACCTTCACGACCAAGGCAGCGTCTCCCCGGGCCAGATTTGAGCGCCGAAACGCCTCGATCACCGCGCGCGGGTTCTTGCGCTCGGTATAGCTGTTCAGGTCGTAGAGAAAGAGAAACAGGTACTTGTCGGTCGGAAGTCCGAAGCTCGCTCGCAACTCGGCCACGGAGCGGGTGGGGCGGGCGAATTCCACGGCGTGCGGCATCGTGGTCACGGCCAGCGGCGACTTCGGGGCGAGCGCGTCGCGGACGAAGTCGGACGGACACCAGATTTCGTGAAAATAATCGAAGTACGGCAGCCAGGCGTCGGGAAACTCCGGCAGCTCCCAAGCCCAATAGCCGACGTTGTATTTGTTTTCCCGGAACGCCACGCCGTGGTGGGTATCGATGTCGCGACTGGCCGGCGGATCGAGGTGAAACACATTCACCGGATGTGGATTGGTGTCCTGGACGAACGCGGCGAAGGAGTGATCGCCGAGGCGCGCTTTGCACGGCAGCTTGAGCGGAACCGCCGCAGCAGGGATGCCGGCAGCGTCGGCGGCTCGCACCATGCAGCGGGCGGATTCGCCGATGCCAAGATCGGCGGTGAGAAACCCGACCACGTTCATCCCGAGACGCGTGTGTTTGCGGGCGAATGCCGGAGAGTACGGGGCATGGCGGTTGGAGAAGTCGAATACCACGTCGCCATCCATCTCGACGCGGCAAATACGCATCTGTCGGTTCCGATTCTGTTTTCGGAAACGCTGCAGACTTTCCGACCAGGGCCACTGGGCGGTGAGGCGTCCGAGCCAGGCCAGAAAGTTCGTGTACGCGACGTTGCGCAGCTCGAAACGAATCAGCGCGCCGGCTCCGGCAATCTCGGGAGGAATATCGATGGCGACATCCCAGGGCTGCGGCCCCGGGATCGCGACCGTCGCGATGTGCTGGTTTCCCAAATACAGATCGAGTTCGGGGATGCCCTCTTCGGAACCTCTCACATCCGGGTGGATGCGCGTTTCGCCGCGGACGACGATTTTTTTCAGGTCGGGCAGGGGCGGAAGCTGGATCCACGCGTCTTCCCTGATCCAGGCGGAACCTTCCGCAAACTCATCGTAGAACAGGCCCGCGGAACGGGTGGCTCGGCGCACGTAAACGCCCTCGCGTTGGGCATCAGGCTTCAATGGCATCGTCGAGGATCAAGGGCCGGATGGAAGCCGCCCGATCCGGCGTTGGCAAGTCAGGCTCGCCTGCAACGCGGAGATTGCCGCGAGGGCGGGCGCGACGGTGCGGAATGCACCGCGGCCCCGACTCCGGTCCCAGGGGACTTCGCCGAGATCACCGTATTTCCGTCTTCCCAACGGCCGAGTTCTCCACTCCATGTTCTGCGCAGCATGGAGCCCGATGAATACATGAAGCTGGCGGAGGTGGAGGACCGGATGTGGTACTTCCGCTGCCTTCACGGACGCATGCGGGACGCCGTGCGACTCGCACTCGGCGCTCGAGATCGCGTGGAGCTTCTCGATGCGGGGTGCGGCACGGGCGGGCTGCTCAAACGGCTCCGATCCGTCGAGCCGAGCTGGCGCGGTCAAGGCGTCGATCTGGAATTGCTTGCGTGCGAGATCGCCCGGCAGCGGGGAAACGCGGTGACCCAGGGATCGATCACGGAGCTTCCGTTTACCGACGCTTCCTTCGACGCGATCACGTGCGCCGACGTTTTGTACCACATTTCGGAACACGACGTGGCGCTTCGTGAGTTTCACCGTTGCCTCAAGCCGGGCGGTGTTCTGGCGGTGAACGTGCCCGCGTATCGCTGGCTCTGGTCGTACCACGACGAGCGTGTCCATTCGAAGCACCGGTTTGTGCGCGGGGAGGTGCTTTCGCTCCTGCGGCAAGCCGGGTTTGCGCCGGTCACGAGCACCTACTGGAACACCCTGCCGTTCCCGCTGATCGTCGTGCGCCGGAAGATTCTCCCGCCCAAGGATGCCGCCAGCGACGTGAAGCTGTATTCACCGGCGATCGAGGCGCTCTTCGATGGATGCATGGCTCTCGAGCGCGGCTGGAACCGGCTCGGACTTCCGCTGCCGTTCGGTTCGTCCGTATTCGCCGTTGCCCGGAAGCCCTAGCGCCTGGCCTGTTTTCTTCGGTACGTGACGAGATAGCGCCCTGAGCCGGGCCCCGAGACGAACTCGGCGGGCCGGACGCCGTTCAGACCATAACACACCCGCAGACGGTCGCCGCGGAGCTGGACGATGGCGGGGATCTCGCGTCCGGCATTGGTGCCGCGGATACCGCGAAGGGTGAGCATTATCTGGGCGGGCTCGACCGTCACCGAGTAGTCGCCCTCGTCGGACGTCTGTCCACCAAACTGCACGCGATAGCGGCCGGATTGGAGACGAAACTCCATTTTGCTCATCGCCATTTCAGGGGCGAGCACGCCTTCGAGTTCGGCGCGGAGCGGTTGCCAGGTGCCTTCGATTTCGAGTGAAGCTTCCATCGTTAGTTTTGTTTCGCCACCTCTCGAACACCGGATTCGACGGAGCCCGGAGAGCCGAGATCTTTCGTGCCCTTGGCGCCAAGCTCGGCGAACTTTCGCGCGCCGGGGAGCAGGCTGGTTTCGAAGGACCCCACGGCGGCGTTGTAGCCCTTCACAGCGGCCTCCAGTCCGCGCCCGACCTTCTCCAGGTTGTCGGCGAACGTCGTCACGCGATCGTACAGCTGGCGCCCGAGATTGCTGATCTCCTCCGCGTTTTGGGAGACGGCTTCCTGGCGCCAGCCGTAGGCGGCGGCTTTCAGGAGAGCGATGAGCGTGGTGGGCGTGGCGAGGAGAACCTTTTTGGCGATCGCGCGCTCGAGCAGGGTGCTGTCGGTCTGCAGGGCGGCGGAGAGAAAGTGATCGCCGGGGACAAAAAGCACGACGAACTCCGGCGCGGGCTGAAACTGCTCCCAGTAGCTCTTCGCCCCAAGGGCGTCGATATGGCCCCGGATCTTCTGCGCGTGTTCGGCGAGTTTCGCCGCTTGGGCGGCGGTATCCACCGTTTCGATCGCTTCGCGGTACGATTGAACCGGCGATTTAGCGTCGACCACGATGCGCTGACCTCCGGGAAGCCGCACGACGAGATCGGCTCGGAGCGCCCCGCTGGTCTCCTGCTCGGTAAAATCGCAATACGGCACCATGTCGGCCAACTCCACGACGCGGCGCAACTGAAGCTCTCCCCAGCTGCCAGCATAGCTTGTGGAGCGGAGCGCGGTGGAGAGTTTGGCGGCTTCGCTTTGGAGCAGCAGCTGGGCGGTGTTGAGCGACTTCAGCTGCTCGGAAAGAGCGCCGTAGGCGTGCTGACGTTTCTCCTCGATCTCGACGATCTTCCTGTCCACCCGCTCGAGCGATTCTTTCAGCGGCTTCACGAGAGCATCGATCGCCTGCTGGCGGGCGGAGAGATCGCCCTCGGCGCGCGTCTGGAATTGAGCGAGCGTGCTGCGGGCGAGCTCGAGAAACGCGGCGTTGTTGTTTTTCAACGCATCGGCGGAGAGAGCTTTGAATTCGTTGCTCAGCCGCTCATGCGCCTCGTTGAGCGCCCTGATCTTTTCCGCGGACGCAGCGCGCTCGGCGGAGAGGCTGGCCTGGGCGGCGGAAAGCTCGGCTTCGGCGCGGGATGCCTGGGAGCGGGCGGCTTCGAGTTCGGATGAGAGCCGAGCGACGGAGACCTCTGCGCCGCGGAGTCGCTCGTTGGCCACACCCTGGGCCCGCGTGGCATAGAGCCAAGTGAGCGCGGCAGCCAACGCGGCGGCAGCGATGACGAGAACCGTGGTGAGCACGACGTGGAATTAGGAGCGGACCCGGAGAAGTTGGAAGTGGGAAATGGGATCTCGGGTCCGCCGGCGGCACGGCGACGTGCGAGCCGCCCCGCGGGTGTTGCTTTCCGGGGTGTGGCTGTTCTGGGACCAAGCCAAGAGATGCGGGCGGGATTGCCCACGATCCCAGCGACGGTGCTGAGCGGAACGGATCCAATTTCTCAGTGCAAAAAAAGGCCGCCGGACATACCGGCGGCCTCGGGAGAATCAATCAGTTCGTATTCAGTTCGTGAACTTCATCACCAGCGTGTGGCGATACGTCTGACCCGGGCGGAGAACGGTGCTCGGGAACTCAGGCTTGTTCGGCGCATCCGGGAAGCCTTCGGTCTCGAGGCACAGCCCGGTGCGGAACTGGTACTTAACGCCCTTCTTGCCGACGTCGGAACCGTCCAGAAAGTTGCCGCTGTAGAACTGGATTCCAGGCTGATCCGTCAGCACTTCCATCGTGCGGCCGGAGGACGGATCCTTCAGGATCGCGGCGGTGCGGAGGCCGGTGCCCTTGCGCAGAACCCAGCAGTGGTCGTAGCCGCCGCCAAACTTGAGGGCCTCGAAGTCGTCGTTCACGTGAGCGCCCACCTTGGTCGGCTTGGTGAAGTCCATGGGGGTTCCATTGACCGGATCGATCTTGCCGGTGGGAATCAGACCCTTGTCGGTCGGCAGGTACGAGTCGGCGTTCAACTGCAGTTCGTGATCGAGGATCGTCTTGGTCGGGTCGCCGGTTAGATTCCAATAGCTGTGATGGGCGAGGTTGACGATCGTCGGCTTGTCCGTGGTGGCATCGACTTCCCAGGTCAGCTCGTTATTGTCCGAGAGCCAGTAAGTGACATGGGTGGTCAAAGTGCCGGGATAACCTTCTTCGCCATCCTTGGACACGTACGTCAGCTGCACGCCGCGGGCGCCACTTTTGTGCACGGGCTTGCCGCTCCAGAGCACCTTGTCGAAGCCCTTCACGCCTCCATGGAGATGGCACGGAACGCCGCCGGGGGCGTTGTTCTTGGCGAGCTGGTAAGTCTTCCCATCGAGGGTGAATTTCCCGTCGGCGATGCGGTTGCCGAAGCGGCCGACCGTCGCGCCGAAGTAGTTCTTGCTGCCGAGCCAACCGGCCAGGTCGTCGTAGCCGAGCGTGACATCGGCTTTGTTTCCCTTGGCGTCGGGGACGATCACGCCGACGAGGATGGCGCCGTATTCAGTGACTTTGGCCGACATGCCCTTCGAGTTGGTCATCGTGAAGATCTTCACTTCACGGCCATCGGGCAGTTTGCCGTAGGAGGCGGTTTCGAGATCGGAGGCGTGCATAGTGGTAAACGCGAGCAGGGATGAAGCTGCCAATGCGAGGAGTTTTTTCATGGGGAAGGTTCTCAACGTGCCGACCGCCGGCCGCGCACCGTTGTTTTCGGAATCGTTTGGAAAGCCGGTCGCGGAAGAGGTGCCGCGCCTCCTCCCGAACACGTTTTGAAGGAACTGAAACGATAGCGCCCGCCGGAGCACGGCGGGCGCATCGAGCAAAGCGGTATCAACCGCGGAAGTACAGGTACGCGCCGACGATCGCGGCGAGGACGAAGAGCGAAGCGACCACGTCGAACGTGTGCCAGCTCTCGCGGGTCGCCTTCTTGTCTTCCTCCGTCGCGGTGCCGAACGTCAGGCCCTTCAGCTTAACGTAATCCGGCTCGGGCGTCATATAGCTGACGGCCACCATCACGATCGCGGATACGAGGGTGATGAGGATGGAGAAATACTGGAAGTTGATGTTGTTCACGATCCAGAGGAACGAACCCTGGGTGTAACCGTTTTCGAAGCCGGCGAGCTTCATCGTGACCGGGGTGTCGACCAGCATGCGGAAGACGCCGAGGACGAAGCCGGAGATCATGGCCCAGAGACAGCCTTGGGCGTTGAGGCGCTTCCAGAAGACGCCGAAGAAGAATACCACGAAGATCGGGGGAGCCAGATAGCCCTGCACCGCCTGGAGGTAATCATACAGGCCATGCGCGCCCTTGATCACGGGAATCCATAGGAGCGCGATGACCACCATCACGCCGGTGGCGATGCGACCCGTGCGCACCAGGTCGGCCTGCGAGGCGCCCGGCTTGAGCTTCTCATAAAGATCGACGGTGAAGAGGGTCGAGCAGGCGTTGAACACGCCGGCGAGCGAGCCCATCAGCGCGGAGAGCAGTCCCGCCACCACGATGCCGCGAAGGCCGGCGGGCAGGAGGTGTTGCACCATCAGGGGAAATGCACCCTGCGCCGCGCTCTCGATCAAGTGACCGTCCTGGGTGAACAGCTCCGAGGACAGGCCGACGTTCTTGCCGCTCTTGGCGAGGGCGAAGCAGATCAGGCCGGGAATGATGAAGAGATAGACGGGGAACAGCTTGAGGAAGGCCGCGAAGATCGAGCCCTGGCGCGCGACCGTCTGGTTCGGAGCGCCGAGGGCGCGCTGCACGATGTATTGGTCGGTGCACCAGTACCACAGGCCGATGACCGGGGCGCAGATGGCCATGCCCAGCCACGGGAAGTTGCTGTTGAAATACCAGGCGATCTTGCCCGGTTCCTTCACGGGCGCCCAGGTGCCCTCCATGCCGTGTGGGATGAGCGGCTTCCAGAGATTGAACATCTCGGAACCGCAGATGCGCTTCAGTTCACCCCAGCCGCCGAGCTCGTGCAGGCCGTATACGGTGAGCAGCGCCGAACCGATGATAAGGACGACGACCTGAACCGCGTCGTTGTAGGCCACCGCGCGCATGCCGCCGAGCGCCGTGTACAAGCCGGTGAGCAGGATCACGAGCACCGAACCGATCCAGAAACTGTCGATGTGCAGCGAGCCCAGGTTGAGGTGCAACTCCGGCATCAACGTTCCGAATACAACGCCGCCGGCGAAAATGCCGACCGCGATTTTTGAAACGACGAACGTGATCAGCGACACGATCGAGAGCACGTAACGCGAGCCCGGGCTGAAGCGGCGCTCCAGAAATTCAGGCATCGTGAACACCAGCGAGCGTGCGTAGAACGGCACGAAGACCCAGGCGAGCACGAGAAGACACCACGCATGCAATTCGTAGTGCGCCATCGCCACGCCGTCCTTCGCGCCGGAACCGGCGAGACCGACGATGTGTTCGGACCCGATGTTCGAGGCGAAGATTGATGCGCCGATGACCCACCAGCCTAGATTGCGTCCGGCGAGGAAATAGTCCGCGGCGGTGTTCTTGGATTTTTTGACCACCCACCAGGCGACGCCCAGCAGGAGGCCGAAGTAGAGCGCGAGCATCAGCCAGTCCACGGCCACGAAGGTCGTGTTTTTGGCCGCGGTCGCGGCAAGGATCGGGGTCAGGAGGTTCATAGAGGGTCGGTGTCCTTTACGCTCAACAGATGCTATTGCCGACGCAGGACCTCACGGCACATCGAACCGAATAGGCTTCGCAGACCGGAAGGGGAAAACACGCAGGGTAAGCTGCATTCCTGGCGAGTTGCGGCATCGCGGGGTTGTGGTTGCAACCGGATCAAAATCAGAACCGGAGGCGTGGGGAGTCGAGCGTGGATTAACATTACCGTCAACTTGTGATTCTCAGAGGGATGCAGAATCGCGCGGCGGTCCGGTGAACACCGAATTCCTTGGTGCAAAACACGCCGGTTCCGGTGCGCGGGTTCTGTACTATCGATCGCACTACGTCATGGTCGATTCAGGCGCCGTTTTGCTGAGCCTCCGGCGCAGGCGTTTGGCGCGCCGATTGAATTCTCGGTAAAAGGGGATTCGGGGTCTTGTGGGGTTTTCGGCTTCCGGATTAGGACGTCAGCCATGCCAAGCACCCCCTGGGCTATCCCCGCGCTGAAGTTGTTGCTGGTAACCACGCTATTCGTAGCGACGGGCAGAGCCGCCGAGACCGCGACGATGGACCTTTCCGCTGTGATTCCTCATCTGATACTAGCGGACGGTCGTACTCTCGAGCAGGTGGAGATCCGGTCGTTCGGTTCAAAGTCCGTCATGGTGCGCCACCGCGACGGCGTGCTGCAGATTCCATACGACCAGTTTCCTGCCGAGCTTCGGCCAGCGCTGCTCGCAAAACGCCCTGCGCCGACCACCCCGTCTGCCGCGCGACCAGCGACGGCGCCCGCGCGACAGGCGGCCACCGCACCTGCTCAGAAGCGGTTGCCCGCAACTTCGTCGAAAACCGCCACTGCCACGGAGACGATCTCGGGCCGCGTCGTCTGGCAGGAGGGCTCGCGAGCGACTCCTCTGGGCGGCGTCGCCGTCCTGCTTTGCGACGCGCGTACATTCGCCGTTTTCGATCGGGATCGCCGCGGACGCTTCGATGCCGAACACGAGCAGCTTCGGCGCAAGCTGGCGGGAGAGCCGTCGCTACCGAATCCTTCGAAGGAACAGATTCAGAAGTTCTTCGAGGAGGAATTCCTCTCCTGGGAGAATATGCCTCAGCCGCTGGCGGCGGCACAGGCCGACGCGAAGGGGCAGTTTGCGCTGCAGAAGCCCGTGGGCGTTCCGACTCTGCTCTTTATTCGGATCAAGGTTCAGACCGGAGCCGGCACTGCGGGCCACGTATGGGCGGTCCGCGCAGATTCGCCCTCGGTCCTGATCAGCAACAACAACGCTTACCCAGCGCTCGCGGCCGAGGTGCCGAGTTTCGAATAGCGTCGGCTGGCAAGCCCTGCGGCCGGCAGGGGAACTACTTCCAGAGAGGAACGATATCCTCCTGGCGCACCCAGCCCGTCTGACCGTTCGAGAAAACCAACCGACTCCAGCCGAGGAAGGTCTTGTCGATCACGGCCATGCTCCCGGGTGCAAGAGGCGAGGTCTTCTGAGTCGTGTCCGCTTCCGTGGGCACCGAACGCAGGATGGATGGCTTCCAGACCACCGCCGCGCCGGCGTCACGGGCTTCTTGATACAGGCCGATGCTCACGGATCCGAGTATCGCAACGATCAGCGATATTCCGAGCAGTCCGCTCCCGGCAATCGTCCCGATTCTGCCGAGGTGGCCGTAGCCGACCAGAAGGAAACAAACCAGTCCGAGCGCCGCCAACGCTGCTGCCCCGACGAGGACACGCTGCCATTCGGCGGGCGAACACAAGCGAGCCATGCTGTGGAAGGGCGACGGGTTCACGAAGCCGCCGAGGTCTGCTGGAGCGAATCCCGCATGCTCCACCGTCACCGCCAGATTCCATTGCACCGAGGGATCGCGCGGGTGCTGGACAAAGGCGGCAAACGTCTGGGCCGAGGCTTCTCCCCAGCGGTTCTGTTGCGCGAGAGCCAACCCGAGATTGTAGCGGGAGACCCAGTCGGCAGGGTGCACAGCCACTTCCTTCCGCCATGCGGTTTCCGCAGCGGAGAAGTCTCCGCGATCATAGGCGTAGCGCGCCGAGTCCGCGGCGTGAAGAGCCGGGATTGCCGCGAGGCAGAACAGCACTGCAGCGGCAAAGGGGAGCAGGTTCGAGGGGCGGAAAAGCTGTAGCGCGGAGAAGCGCGGAACCGCCTTTTCGTCGAGCGCGCGGCTGGCTCGGTCGGCCCAGTCCGGCGGCAATGTGCCGCTGGTGCCGTAGAGCGCGCGTTCAGCCTGGATCCAAAGTTCGCCCCAGGCTCCAAGGGCGGACTCCGCCGACTCCGCAAACTGGGAAGAGACAGGAACCGCCGATGGAATTTTCCACAGAGTGGCCGTGTCGTGTTGCCACTTCTGAATAAGCGCGTGGCTCCTTTGTCGGTCGGAGGTGCTGCGAATCTCGGCGACGATCAGCCGCAAACGCTCCTGCGCCTCACGCTGCGGAAGGTTGGGATCGCGGCGTCGCGCCCGGCGGAGGGCAAGTAGCGCCCAGCAGAGCAGGATGCATGGGACAGGTACCAACAGAGCGATGGCGAACGTGCGGTTGTTCCAGGGCAACAGGGCCTGCTTTGTGCCATTGATCGGATCGACGGGTATGGCCTGTGGAGCCGCGGGAGCGGTCGCGGCCGGCGTTGGGCGAGACGGGGCGCCGGTGGATGAGGCCGGCGGAGTCGGAGTCGCACCGGCTGGTGTAGGTGTCGTCGCAGGGGCTGGAGCGGCGGAAACGGAGACGGTCACCTTGTCCGTGGTCACGGTCTGATATTCGCCCTTCGCAGCGTCGAAATAGGTCCAGTTGATCGGACCCAGCGTGTACGTTCCCGGCTGGGTCGGGATGAGCACGACGTCTTCCGCCAGCGAGCCGTCGAACAAAGTTCCTTCCTTGATCGAGCGCCTCGCCTGGGGCTGCACCACGCGGAAATCGCGGGATACGTCTCGCGAGGGGAGTCCGGAAATGTCGGGCCAGTTTCCGGTGCCGGAAAGTGTGAGTGTCCATGTGATCGGCTCGCCGACGGTGGCGCTGGAGGGGACGACCTTGGATTCCAGTTTGAACTGCCCGACGGCGCCGGTAAACGAGCCGGGAGCGGGAGAGGGCAGCGGCAGCACCCGTACCGTCGGGCGCGTGCTCGTGATCGCGTACTGCTCTAGATTGGGACGGGAGAAAAAGCCGAAGCTGGGCGAGCCGGTCGTGAGGTTCACCAGTTGATTCGCCGAGTTCAGCGTAACGTCCCCGGGCGTCTTCAAGAACCCTCGCGTCTTGTAGGTGATGATGATCCTGGGCTCGCCGGCGGTGCTGGTCTCCGCAACCTCGGGCTTGCTCCATTCTTCCACGGCCAGCGGGGCGGGGTTCCACTCCACGTTGCTCCCGGGCGAGTGGAAATATCGGCGGGCGACGTTCAGGTTGTAGTGGACATCGAATACTTGGCCGGTCCAGACCTCCTTCGGCATGTCCAGCCGCGACGAGGCAACGCTATCGAGCGATACGCTGCCCTGACCGACGGTCGCCTCGCCCACCTCGTAGGTGGCCGGCGCGACTTGGGCACGACCCTTGTTCGTGTTCACCGAGAAAGCGGGAATCGTGACGGTGCTACGCTGAGTCGCCCTGGCACGGAACGAGACGATCACCGTTTGGGAGATACGGCCGTTGACGATTGACATGTTGCTCGAGCGACCCACCGCCTGAAGCGCCAAGCCGGGCACGGCCGGCACGGCGGGATCGTCGCTGGGCTCGCAGCCGTCGTACACCAGCTGCAGTTCGTTGCTCTGGTTGAACGAGAGTGTGCCCGACGGAGGCTCCCAATGCACCGTCTGGCTCCAGGCCGTCAGCGCGACGGCTAACAAAGCAACGCAGAGGAGGAGGGTCTGGCGAACGATGCGCATGGTGACTACCAATTCTTGCCGGTCTTCGCCGGGGTTTCTTTTTCGCCGCGAAGAAGCTGCTGAAGCCGTACAGGCGAATCCTGATTTCGGACCTGCTGGAGCTTTTCGAGCGGCACAACCAAGCGGGGATCGGAGGGCATGGTTTCTTTTTCGGGGGAGCCTCCGACCTTCTGGATCTCCGGCGTCGCGCTACTCTTCTGCTGATTCTTCTCCGGTTGATTTTTCTTCATGTCGCCGAACGCCGACGGGGCATTTCGCTGCGGCTCCTTTTTGTCCTGCTGGTCTTGCTGCGGCTGCCCCTGTGTTGGCTCGGATTTCGGCTCGTTGCTTTTCTGGGGCTGGTCCTGTTTCGGCTGCTGCTGAGGCTGGCCACTCTGCTGCTTCTGCTGGGAATCCGACTGGTTCTGCTGATCCTTGTTTTGGTCTTGGTTCTGCTCCTGCTGTTGTTGCTGCTGTTCCGGCGGGGGTTCGGGCTTCTCGAGGAGTTTCTCCAATTCCGACTGAATCTGCCCCCAATCGGCAGCATTGGCATCCAGCGACCGGCCTGCTTCCACGGCGGCGAGACCGTCGTGTACCACGCCCTCCACGACAGGTTGCTGCGCCGATTTCATTCTTTGTCCGTAGGTGACCGTCGTGCGGGCCAATTCGGCGTAGTCGCGCGCGGTCAACTGCTCGCGGCTCGAGAACTGCGCGACCAACTTGCTGAGGGGTTCGGCGGCGGATGTTTCGGCGGCGGAAAGAGTGCGCGGAGTCGCCAGGACGGCGGCGAATAGGAGCATCAGCGCTGCCGCTACACCAGGGCCGGACTGCGGTTGTGTCTCCGGCAGAGCACCTGTGCGGGTCCGAAGACGGACGTTGCGCGGGCGGGGACGGACTGGGAATTCGCGCCAGAAGCTTGCCATCAATAGCAGAAGCGCCGGACCGAGCGCCCACTGGTATCGTTCCACCAGCCGGACACGCCGTTCTTCCCGGAACTGACCTTTGCGTCCCGCCTCGACCGTGGACTGAAGCAGTTGGGCGAGGTCCACCCAAGAACTCGCGTCGGTGTAAACACCGTGGGTTTTCGACGCCAGCTCCTGGAGCGTGGCGGACTCCAGTCTCGAGAGAACGACCGCCCCGCGATCGTCTTTCACGTATCCACCAGAGCCATCCGGGATGATCGAGCCCTGGGTGGTGCCGAGGCCGAGACCAATCACGCGGATTCCGCGCTTTGCGAGTTCGTCCGCCGCCGGTTTCCAATCGTCGTCCGTCGCCTCGCCGTCGCTGAGCACGATCAGGAACCGATCGGCGGCTCCGCTGGAACCAAAGGCGCTGAGCGCCGTGTCGACGAGCGATCGGTAGTTGGTCCCGCCTTCGGGCAAATAGTCGGGCGTCAAGGCGGGCAGAAACTCGTTGAGGATCTCGTAATCGCTGCTCAGCGGACTCTGGAGAAACGCGGTTCCGGAAAAGACGATCAAGCCGACGCGTTCGCCTGAGAGGCGTTCGAGCAAACTCGTGACGAGCAATCTCGCGCGCTCGAGCCGTGAGGGCCGAACGTCGGTTGCGAGCATGCTGCGGGAGAGATCGAGCGCGATGACGATCTCCCGCGCCTGGTCGAAAACAGGCTCGTCGAGTTGTCCCCACTGCGGCCGGGCCAGCGCCACGACGAAGAGCAGGGAACCGAAAATCAGACGCCATCTGAAACGAGCGGTGTTGCCCGCAGCCGGCTCGTGCTCCCCGCGATCGCTTTCCAGCACCAGATCCCGGATACCGGCTTCGGCACGAAGGATTTTCGGATGCTTGAGGCTCAGTGCCTCCCGACGATGACGGCGCAGCTCCAGCACCGCGAGGAGCAGTGGGATGAGCATCAACCAGAAAACGTGGGGCCAGTGAAACGTCATGCGGTGGGCGTGCGGCCGGACGCGGGAAGCGGCGGGGGCTCGAAGGGAAGGCGGACAGTTCGGAGACGGACGCGCCGCGACGTCAACGCACCGAGCAACACCAACACCGCTCCGACCGAAGCGGGCCAGTAGAAGAGTTCAGTCGTGATGAGGTAGGACTTGGCCTCGAATTCGATTTTCTGCGCGCGGTCGATCGCCTTGAACGCTTGTTCGACTGTATCGACGTCGTCCGCACGGTAGAACCTTCCTCCCGTCGTGTTCGCGATTTGGCGAAGCGTCGCCTGGTCGAGATCCGATGGCCGCTGGGTTGTACCCAAACGTTCACCGGTCCGCTCGTCGAACCGCGGGAACGGCACCCACCCATCCTTGCCCGCGCCGATGGTGTAGACCGGTATGCTTCGGGACTTCGCGATTTCCGCGGCTTGGAGCGGAGTGAGGGCGCCCCGGTTGTTCGCGCCGTCGGTGAGTAGGATGATAAATGCGCCTTTGCGCCGGCTGCCTTCCTCGTGTTTGGCCTGTTCGAGCCGGGTGAGCGCGATGCCCAAACCGTCCCCGATTGCGGTGCCGTCCTCGATCAAACCAATCTTGAGACGCTCGGTTTGGCGGGAGAGCCACTCGTGGTCGAACGTCAGCGGAGCGAGCGTGTAGGCGCGGCCGGAAAACACCACGATGCCGATCCTATCGTTGCGCCGATCATTGATGAACGACTGGATCACGGGCTTGATCGCCTGCAGGCGGTTGATCCTGTGCCCGGACCTCTCGTAATCCTCCGATAACATCGAACCGGAAAGGTCGATGGCGAGAATCAGGTCGTAACCCTGGGAGCGGACCTGCCGCTTGTCTTCCACGCGTTGGGGGCGGGCGAGACCGGCGATGATCAAGGCGAGCCCGAGACTGGCGATCACTTCGGGCGCCCGGGAAACGTTTGCCAGAGACGGACGGTGCCACGCAGCGGCGAAGGGAACGAGCAACACCGGGACGCGGCGCCGCCCGCGCGCCCAGAACGCCAGCGGGATCAACAAAAGCGCGAGCAGCCACAGCGGATGCGCCAGCCGGTAGTCGGCCCAGAGCGGAAGCGGCGTGGAGAGCAACGCGTTCATCGGGCGGCGCGCGCCGTCATGCGTGCGTGGAAAAACCGGACCAGTGCATCGAGGCGGTTTTCTTCCGTCGTCACGGTCATCCGGCTAAGCGGGTCGGGGAAAAGCGTGCGCCAAGCCGCGTCGCGAGACTCGCGCCATTGGGCGTGGGCGGCGCGTTGGGCCGGCGAACCGTCGAGCGTGACGAGGCGACCGCTCAGCGGATCGTAGGCGGCGAAGCTTTCACCGGCTGGCAATTGCCGGTCCCACGGATCGTCCACGCGGAATCCCATCGTCTGATAGCGCTTTTGCAGGACGGGCCACCCCTCGGGCGTTTGGCGCGGGGGAAAATCGCCCAGCCAGAGCAACACGCTGTGTTTGGGAGCGGCGCGCGAGAGCAGGCGCCACGGGATCGTGATGCTCGCCGACTGTTGCGCGTCCGCCAAGTGGAGATCGGGCGCGGGAGAACTCAGCAGGCTGGCCGCAAGATGGAGGATCTTGCCGCGACCCCGGACCGGCTCGCGAAAAACGGCGCCGGTCGGACTCGCGTGGACGAAGCCGACGCGGTCGCGATTGACCGCTCCGAGCAGCATGACGAGCCCGCCGAGTTCGAGCAGCGCCTCGCGCTTCGATTGCGCGGCGGAGCCGAACTGGAGCGACGGCGAGTCCTCGAAAATGACGAGCAGCGTGACCTCGCGCTCCTCGACGAACTTCTTGCGGTACGCCTCGCCGAGCCGGGCGGTGACGTTCCAGTCGATGTCGCGGACGTCGTCGCCGAACTCGTATTTCACCACTTGATCGAACTCCATGCCCCGGCCGCGAAACGCCGAACGGTATTCGCCGCTGAGCACGTTTTCCACCGCATGGCGCACGCGCCACTCCAGCTGCCGGAGCAGCGGAATGGCCGACGTGGCGGGCCGGGGAGCGGTAGTGCTGGTGGGCATACGAATGGAGTCAGCGGTTCCTGCGCGAACGTGGCGGCAGGGAGCCGGTCTCGGCAGGAACGGAAGCCTGCGAGCCGTTCATCTCAAACCGTCGGAACGGGAGTTTTTTCGAGTACGCGACCGATGAGCACATCCGGCGTGATTTCCTCCGCCTCGGCTTCGTAGGTGAGCCCGATGCGATGGCGAAGCACGTCGGGAGCGATATCCTGGATGAGTGCCGGGCTGACGAAGTCCTGACCGCGCAACCAGGCGAGGGCCCGGCCGGCTTGGAAGAGGGCGAGCGAAGCGCGAGGCGAAGCGCCGAAAGTCAGGTAGCGCGTGCCCGGCTGGAGCTGCTGGCGCGGGTCGGCCGCCATGGCGCGCGTCGCGCGGACGAGCGCCAGGATGTACGCCTGGAGCGCGGGAGCAACGTGGACCTTGTCGACCTCGGTGCGCAACGAGAGGAGCTCCTCACCGGAGGAGACGGGCGCCAGTGTCGGCTGCTGGGTGACCTGCCCCCAGCGCTGCATCATCTGTGTCTCCTCGTCGGCGCTCGGATAATCGACCAGCAGCTTGAAAAGGAAGCGGTCCGTCTGCGCCTCAGGCAGCGGGTAGGTTCCTTCCTGCTCGACCGGATTTTGCGTGGCCATGACGAAGAACGGCTTCGGCAGGGGGTGAGTGTGCCCACCGATCGTGACCTGGCGCTCCTGCATGGCTTCGAGGAGCGCGCTCTGGACCTTGGCGGGCGCACGGTTGATTTCGTCGGAAAGGACGAGGTTGGCGAAGATTGGTCCCAGGTGCGGCGAGAACTCTCCCGATTTCGGTTGGAAGATCATCGTACCGACGACGTCGCTCGGCAGAAGGTCGGGAGTGAACTGGATACGCTCGAACTGAACGCCGAGCGCTGTGCCCAGAGAGCGGACCAGCAGGGTCTTCGCCAAGCCCGGCATGCCCTCGAGGAGGACGTGGCCGTTGGCGAGGAGAGCGACAAGGAGCCGCTCTACGACGGCATCCTGGCCTATGACGGCTTTGCCAATTTCATCGCGGAGTTTCTGGGACCAGGAGGGACCGTTGATCATGAAGGACGAGTTAAACTTCCAGAAAGTGAGACCGAGATTTGACTCGGGGGTGGGGCAAGAGTTTCGCTGAGAACAAGGCGAGCAATATGGATTTACCAACTCAAATCCAAACGCGCCTCGATGCCCTCGGGATTCTCGTAGCGGACGTAGAGGAGCGTTTCGTCCGCGGTTCTGGCCCGGGCGGACAAAAAATCAACAAAACCTCGTCGACCGTGGTGCTGCGGCACCGGCCGACGCAGCTGGAGGTGCGCGTGCAGCGCGAGCGCTCGCAGGCGGCAAATCGCGAACTTGCGTGGGAAGAACTCTGCGACCGCCTTGCCGAGCGCGCTCGCGAGCAGGTGGCCGCGCAAAAGCACGCCCGGGAAAAAGCCCGGCGGAGGAGCCGGACGAAATCCCGCGCCCAGAAGGCACGGATGGTCGCCGACAAACGCAGGCGCGGCGATCTCAAGACGCACCGCGGACGCGTGGCAGCGGAATAGCTGGCAACATCTCCCACACCGGCGACTTACCCAATCCATTCTCACGGAACATCCATAAACACGAAGGTCAAAGCAACCCAATGAAGTTGTCGCTCCTCCAGCTCGCCGTCTTCGTCACGCTTCTCGTTGTGGCGGGCTGCACCAGCACACCGAAGCCGGTGCCCGCCGGCACGATCGCGCCTCAGGGCAAAACACCCTCGGCGAACTCCGAGATTCCTGGCTCCACCCGCTCGTCTCCGGCCAGAAAATCGACGTTACCGGAAGGTGAATACGCCGTGTTGGTCACGTCGGACCCCGACGGCGGCACGGTCGTCGTCAACGGGATTCCCGTCGGCAAAGCGCCGCAGCGGATCGTGCTTCCCGGAACGGCGCACGGGTTCTTTCGCGATCAGGTTTCCTTGAAGGTCCGTTTTATCGCGGCGGACGCAACCAGGCCGTCTGAGACGGTGGAGGAGCTGTTGACTCCTCTCGATCGGATCCCGGCGACGGTGCGTTTCACGCCGACGGGCGCCTCCCGCGTCGCTCGGAAATAGGTCTCGGTCGAGGGGCGGCCGGAGAACTTCTGGCCGGACAGAGGATGAGATCGGCGCTGCCGGGTTTTCCAGGGCGCTAAGCTGCGACTCGTCGGAGTGTTCGCTCAGCTGAGCATCGGCACGACCGGATCGCCGATGCGGAGGACACCGCTCTTTCCTTCGTGGATAAAGTTCTGCCCGAAGTTCACGTCGGTCGGCTTGGCCGAATCGCGTCGGTATTTGGAGAGTGTGACGAGCGGTTCCTTCCCTCGCGCGCCGGAGTGCTGATCGGTCGTCGTAACGATACAGCGGGCGCAAGGACCGCCCGAGCGGAGCACCACGTCGCCGATGCGGACGTGAGTCCAAGAGTCTTCGGCGAATGCCTCGCAGCCACCGAAGACGAGGTTGGGCCGAAAACGATCCATCGGGACAGGGGGCTCCCCGGCGGAAGAGAGCCTCCCGTTCAGGTCGGCCAGCGACGCTTCGGAGATGCCCATGAATGGGAAGGCGTCGGTGAAGGCCACGATGTCTCCCGGCAGCGCCTTCGCGGGTTTGACCGGTCGATAAAAAGCAGGGCCGATGCGCACAAGAAAGGCGTTGAAGCCAAGCAATTCCTTCAGCCACTGGGCGGCCTCCTTTCCGCAGTCCTCCGCCTGCAGCCCTTCGTTTTTCCAGATTTGTACGGTGCGAGTTGACGCATTCGGGTCGTCCAGCGGGACGCGAACCGAGCCGTTGTCGGATTCCGTCAATCGTAGAGCCTCGGTTTCAAGAACAGCGTCCACGCGTGCAAGCCGGGCGTGCGTGCGTTGGGTGACGAACTTCCCGTTTTCGTCGACGATCATGAATCGGCGGTCGCCGACGAACCCCAGGTTATCCAAAGCGCGTTCGGCAACGGGGAATCCTCGGCAGCTCTTCACTGGATACACGTAAATCGCGGCAAGGTGCATGCGGACGGCACGGTAGGTCGAGCAGGCGGCTCGGCAAGCTCCCTCCCGGATTCGCCCGTCTCGTTCGCGTCCGATTCGGCAGACTCGCCCGAACAAAAACGCTCCGATTCTGCTTTTGTCCGGCCGACCCATCCGGCACGGTTTCCAACGCCGCTTCACCATGGTTTTCTTCTCGGCCGCTTTCGGCCTCTTCCTGCAGTTCCTCCTGTGGGGAGCCGGCCTGGCACTTCTGCTTACCCCTCGCCGCTGGAGAGTTGGCTGGCCGGCGCTCTGCGCTCCCGCCGGAATAGCCCTCCAGTCCGCGGTCGTCTGGTTTGGCGCACGCACCAGTCTGCCCGGCGCACAGAGTTACGCTTCCTACTCTCTGGCCCTGCCCGGGATCTTTCTGGCGGGGGGGCTCTGGAAAGCCTGGATCGTCGAACGGCGAAACCTGTGGCTGGAGCTGAAGCAGTGGCAGGGAGTTGGACTGCTTTCCGCCATCGTGCTCAACGCGCTGATAATTCCCTTTGCGGTTTCTTCGCGCGTTTTGACCACCTCCTCGTTGGGTAGCTGCGATGCGGCGGACTATGCCGCAGGAGCCAGGACGTTGCTGGAGTTTTCTCGCTACGACCGTTCCGGATTCATCGGGCTCACGGAAGTGGTGCGGCTCCACTCGGTCGACAACTTCTTCGACCACTGGATTCGGCTCAACCACTTCACCCCTTCGGCGCTGTTGGCCTTGAACTCGGCCGTCATGTCGGCGCGGCCCTTTGAACTCGTTAGCGTGATGTCGGCGGTGTTTGTCGCGTTGTCTTTGCCTGTGGTCTTTTGGTTCGCGCGCTCCACCTTCCGGTACGGTTCGGTCGCGTCGTTTTGGATCGCTGCAGTGTACGGATTCAGCCCGTTGCTGTGGTACGCCGTTTACCATGTCGCCATGAGCCAGATGCTCGCGGCGATCGCGATCGCATTGCTGACCGGGGCGGCGATCGCACTCTGGAACGAAGGGGCATCCCTTCGCACGGGCTGGAAATGGAGCGGGCTGCTCTTTGTCGCATTCTGGCTGATACTCGGGGCGTATAACTTCATCGTCGTCGTGTGCCTGGTCCCGGCGTTGGCGTACGTCGGAGCAATAACCCTCTGGCGTGGCGAATGGCGACGTCTGAGCCGCTGGTTCGTTCTGGTCCTCACGCCGTTGGCGTTAGCTGCCGCGGTGTTCACCCAGCGCACGCTCGGGCTTGTCGAGCGATTCGTGTTGTTCCAGCAGTTCGACTTTGGCTGGAGGATTCCACCGCTGACGCCGGAGGGTTGGCTTGGAATCCTCGCCAAGCCGTCGCTTCAGGGCTTTGCACCGGGGATTCGTTGGGCGACGGGAGCGCTGGTGATCATCTTGTTTGTTTCCGCGCTCCTCGCCGCTCGTCGCCGCAAAGGGATGCTCGCGCTCGTGGCTTTTTCCACGACTCTGCCGATCCTGGCGGGGTACGCGTTTCTGGTCATCCGAGGGATCCTGCGGCATACGAACGCCAGCTACGACGCCTACAAGCTCTTCTGCGTCTTTTACCCCGGAATGCTCGCAGGGCTGGCGTTTTGGCTCTCGTGGACTCGTTCGCCCAACCGGATCCTGCGAACGCTCAGTATCGGCTTCGCCCTGGTTGTGCTCGGGCTCAATGCGCTTTCCGCGCATCGGTTCATCCGTCGCATGCAGTCGCCGCCGCTGATCGTCGACCGATCGCTGGCCGATCTCCAGAAGCTTGAGGAGAGGCCGGAGATCACCTCGGTGAACCTTCGTATCCCCGAATTCTGGAGCCGGCTTTGGGCAAACTCGTTTCTCCTTCGAAAACCGCAGTATTTCGAGACGTACACCTACGAGGGGCGGCGCAACACCGAGTTGAAAGGGGACTGGGACCTCTATCGGGGCGTGCTGCAGGTGAGCACTCCCGAGTCTCCAGTGCAGCCCGGTCCTCCGTTGATGCGTCCTCTTTCTCTGGTCCCGACACATTCTCCTTTCCATCTCACCGCGTCGTGGGGCGACGGTTGGTACGAAACGGAGCTGTTGTCCCGCGCGGGACGCCATTGGCGGTGGTCAAAAGGCGACGCCAGCTTCGCGATCGGCAACCCGCAGAGCGAATCACTCAACGTGCTCCTGCGCCTGAGCGTCCGGAGCCTTGTGAAACGGGATCTGTCGGTTTGGCTCAACGGTCGCGAACTTCGGCGCGTCGAAGTCGGCCCCGACCTCCGTTTTGTGCATGTGCCGGGACTGAGCGTTCCGCCAGGAGCCTCCAAACTCGAATTCCGTTCGAGTCTGCCTCCGCTGACGCCGGGGCCTGAGGATCCGCGGCAGCTGGGTTTCGCGGTGTACGGCGTCGACATCGAAGTCGTGCGCGAGGGTGTGACGCTGCGCGACTTCCGATCGAAGCTACGCCTCGAGGCTCCGGCAGTGCAGGAGTAGGCGGCTTCTGAGTTTCAGCCGCCGTATTTGAGTCGATGCAGACGTGCCGAATGAGACGCATGAGCGCGATTGCGGAGCATCCGACGGGCGCCGAAATACAGGTTTGGCCCTGCGCCACAGGAACTTTGACGCCGGCGATCTCGGACGTTTCGCTTTTCCCCCATGCTGCTTCCCGCTGATCCCAAAGCCAACTACCTCGCTCACGCCGTGGAGATCCGCGCCGCGATCGATCGCGTGCTCGCCAGCGGTCACTACATCCTCGGACCGGAGGTGGAGGCGTTCGAAAAGGAGTTCGCCCGCTACTGCGGAGTCGCGGACTGCATCAGCGTCGCGAACGGCACCGAGGCGATCGAAATCGCCTTGCGGGCGTTGGGATTGGAGCCCGGGGTTCGTGTCGCGACGGTGGCGAACACGGTGACCGCCACGATCTCGGCCATCCAGCAGGCCGGTCTGCGGCCGGTTTTTGTGGAAATCGATCCGACCACGATGGTGATGGATCCGGAGCATCTGGAGAAGGCGTTCGATCGTTTTGGGTCCTCGCTTCGGGCGGTCATCCCCGTGCACCTTTACGGGCACCCGGCGCCGATGCCGGAAATCCTGAAAATTGCCGCCGCCCGAGGTGCAACCGTGATCGAAGACTGCGCGCAGGCGCACGGAGCGAGCCTGGACGGACGCAAGGCGGGTAATTGGGCGCCGCTAGCTGCGTTCAGCTTCTATCCGACCAAAAACGTTGGCGCTCTCGGTGACGGTGGCGCGATCACGGCGCGGGATTCGGCGTTGGCCGACCGAGTCCGCCTCATCCGGCAATACGGGTGGAAGACCCGCTATGTGGCCGAGATGCCGGGACGCAATAGCCGTCTCGACGAACTTCAGGCTGCGATCCTGCGGGTGAAACTCGCCCATCTGGATGCGGAAAACGCGGTCCGGCGGAAGCTCGCCGGCCGGTATTTGGAGCGCCTCAAGAATTCCCCGCTGCGTTTACCCCAGACAGCTGCCGGAGTGGAACACGCCTACCACCAATTTGTGGTGCGCACGCCGAAACGGGACGCGTTGAAAGACCACCTTCAGACCCGCGGCATCGCCTGCGGCGTGCTGTATCCCATCCCGATCCATCATCAGCCGGCCTACCGCGACGTGGACCTTTCTCTGCCGGAAACAGAGAAGGCCTGCGCGGAGGTGCTCTGCCTGCCTTGCCATCCGGGACTCAGCCTCGGGGACATTGACAGCGTATGTGACGCGATCCTTGGTTGGTCGGGTCTGGCATGAGTTCCGAGACGCCCGCGCTCAGCTTTGTCATTCCGCTGTACTACAGCGCGAAGACGATTCGACCCCTGGTCAAAGAGATCGAGGGGCTTGTCGTGGAGGGCGGTCACGAGATCGTGCTCGTAAACGACGGCAGCCGCGACGAGACCGAAGCGGTTTGCCGCGAACTCGTCCGCGAGGCACGCGTGCCGATCGTGTTCGTGAATCACGCGCGGAACTTCGGCGAGCACAACGCCGTATTGACCGGCTGGCGACAGGCGCGGGGCGCGTTCATCATCAATCTCGACGACGACGGCCAGAACCCTCCGACGGAAGGGCTGCGCATGTGGCGGCAAGCCAAGGTCGATAACCTCGACGTCGTTTACGGGCATTACGCGCACAAGCAGCATGCGGCGTGGCGCAACCTCGGCAGCTGGTTCACGAATCGCGTGACCGACTGGGTCCTCGACAAGCCGTCCGGCTTTTATCTTTCGAGTTTCAGGTGCGTGAGTGCGTTCGCCGCGAAGCAAGTTGCGCAGAATGCCGGGCCGTTCCCGTACATCGACGGGCTTCTCCTCCAGGTCACTCAGCGGATCGGCTCGCTCCAGGTTCAGCACGCGGCGCGGACTGCGGGAGAAAGCGGGTACACGCTGCGGCGGCTGGTCCGTCTCTGGATGAGCAGCTTTATCAACTTTTCGATCATGCCGCTTCGTCTGGCGACGGTGCTGGGGTCGCTGCTTGGCGTTGCAGGTCTCGCGGGCATCGGCGTCGTGATCTACTGGCGGTTTACCGGCCAGGGACCGGAGTTCGGCTGGGGGTCCCTGATGTCGGCGTTGCTCTTGTTTTCCGGAGTCCAACTTGTCCTGCTCGGCGTCATCGGCGAGTATCTCGGCCGGATGTTTCTGACCGTGAACCAGCGCCCGCAATCGGTCGTGCGCGAAGTGCTGCGCAGCAGTCGGGACTGAGCCCGCCTCACGCCTGACTCGGACATCCAGGCGTTGTTGGTTGCTCGGCCGGACCGAGAATTTCGTTCCAGCGCGCCAACTCGCGATCGATCGCGGCGGTGATTCCTTCCTTGGCCTCCAGCGGACAAGTGCGCCTGAGGCCGTGGGCGAAAGCGTAGATGCGCCAGCTTGCGAGCGGCGCCCGGAAGGCGGACGCGGGCGTCAGATCGCGTTCGACGAAATTCTGGCACCAGGCCCGGGCGCCCAGTTCGGCGAGCTGCGCGCGCCAGCGGAGCGTGAGGCGGCGTGTATTGGCTTCGTCGCGACGTTTCCGACCTGAAGAGGCGCTGACGTGGTGACGGATCACGCTCTTGAGTGCGACGGCGTTTACGCAGCCCTCGGCGCGGAGACGAAAGCAGAGGTCGACGTCCTCGCATCCGTTCAGAAAGCCTTCGTCGAAACCACC
This sequence comes from Opitutaceae bacterium EW11, assembly GCA_003054665.1. Lineage (GTDB taxonomy): Bacteria > Verrucomicrobiota > Verrucomicrobiia > Opitutales > Opitutaceae > EW11. The sequence continues at coordinate 727,208 of QAYY01000011.1, forward strand.
GGTCCGTCGCCACTGCTCGCGGCCGATCATCAGGCAGGCGCCGGTCACCGCCGGCATGCGGCGGTGGCGAGTGCGCGATCCCGGGAGGCTTTGATCGTGCTGCGGCTTGCCCTTCGCATTGACGAAGATGCCGGTGTGGTCGATCTCGCCGGTGCGAGCGTTGAGCTGCACGTTTCCGATCGCTCCCGGCTGCGGGAGGGCGTCGCGGAGGCTGAGCATCGGCTCGAGCCAGCCGGGCGTCAGAACCAGGTCGTTGTTCAGCAGGCAGAGCAGATCGCCTGTCGCAACAGCGGCCCCGCGGTTGTTCGCGGCGGCGTACCCGACGTTCTGGGCGTTGAGGACGACGCGAAACTCCGCTCCAGAGAGACTTTTCAGCCACTCGCGCGTGCCGTCTGTGCTGCCGTCGTCGACAAAAACGATTTCATGGTCGATTCCAGCGGGGATTGTTTGCCGAAGGCTGGTCAACATCGCCTGCGTAAGCGGCAGGCAATTGAAGAGGGGAATGACAAACGAGACGTGCAACCCCTCGGTTCAATGGCGGGGCCGACCGGGTGGCAACGTTTGTTCTGAGCTCGCCAGCGCCGGCGCGGGTGCGCCCGCGAACTCCTGCTGTCGGCTTCTAGGGCTGAAGCAACCGGCGCAGGTAAGCGCCGTAGTTCGATTTCCCGAGCCGCGCGATCTGCGCTTCGAGCTGGGACTGATTGATCCAGCCGGCGCGGTACGCGATTTCCTCGAGGCAAGCGATTTTCAGGCCCTGGCGGTTTTCGATCACGTTCACGAACTGCGCAGCGTCGATCAGGGAATCGTGGGTTCCTGTATCCAACCATGCGGTACCGCGGCCGAGGAGTTCGACGTGGAGACGCCCCGCTTCGAGGTAGAGGCGATTCAGATCGGTGATCTCCAATTCGCCGCGCTTGGAGGGCTTGAGGCTGCGAGCGAGCTTCACCACGTCGGCATCATAATAATACAGTCCGGGAACGGCGTAGCTCGACTTCGGCTGAAGCGGTTTCTCCTCGATCGACAGCACGCGACCATCCGGCGCGAATTCCACCACGCCGTACGCTTTCGGATCCGAAACGTGATAGCCGAAGATCGTCGCTCCATCTGCGCGTTTTGTGGCCGCCGCGAGCGATTCCACAAAATCATGCCCGTAGAAAAGATTGTCGCCGAGGACGAGTGCCGAGGGGTTCTGCCCGACGAAATCCGCTCCGATGAGAAAAGCCTGCGCGAGACCTTCCGGCTTCGGTTGCTCGGCGTAACTTAGCTTGAGTCCGAACTGTGAGCCGTCCCCGAGTAGACGCTGGAAGAGCGGCAGGTCCTGGGGCGTGGAGATGACGAGAACCTCCCGAATGCCCGAGAGCATCAGCACGGAAAGGGGGTAATACACCATCGGCTTGTCATAGATCGGCATCAGCTGCTTGCTGACGGCGATGGTGAGCGGATAGAGCCGGGTGCCAGAGCCGCCCGCGAGGATGATGCCTTTGCGTTGCATGGTGTGAGAAAAACGGAACTCCGCCGCCAGATGACGGGAAGGAGAGCGGCTCAGGCAACCGCGACGCCGAGGCGTTCGCGTGCGTACCGCTTGCTGGTGATTTCGCCGGCCCAATCGCGGTGTGCCAGATACCAGTCCACCGTCTTCTCGATGCCCGTGGCGAAGCTTTCGCGCGGAGCCCAGCCGAGCTCGTTGCGAATCTTCGCACAATCGATCGCATAACGCCGGTCGTGTCCCGGGCGGTCGGCAACGTTGGTGATCTGCGTCTTGTATGACTTGCCGTCGGCTCGCGGCTTTTTGCGGTCCAGCAGACCGCAGATCGTATTCACGATCTCGATATTCGGTTTTTCATTGAGGCCGCCGATGTTGTAGGTCTCGCCGACGCGTCCCTTGCGCAGCACCAGCCAGATCGCCGTCGCGTGATCCTCGACATAGAGCCAGTCGCGGATCTGCATGCCGTCGCCGTAAACCGGGAGGGATTTCCCCTCGAGCGCGTTGAGGATCATCAACGGGATCAGTTTCTCGGGAAAATGGTAGGGACCGTAGTTGTTCGAGCAGTTCGTGGTCAGCGTCGGCAGCTTGAAAGTATGCTGATACGCGCGGACGAGGTGATCGCTGGCGGCTTTCGAGGCCGCGTACGGGCTGTTTGGAGCGAAGGGGGTTTCCTCCGTGAAAGCCGGATCGGAGAGCGAGAGCGTACCGTAAACCTCGTCCGTGGAGACGTGGAGGAAACGGAACGTTGTTTTCTTCCCGTCGGGGAGCTTGGCCCAATACAGGCGAGTCGCATTCAGAAGTCGCAGCGTCCCGACGACGTTTGTCTGGACGAACGGCTCGGGTGAATCGATCGATCGGTCGACATGGGACTCTGCCGCGAAATTCACCACCGCATCGATCTGGTGGTCGTGGAGGAGCTTCGACAGCAGATCGCTGTCGCCGATGTCGCCCTGGACAAAAACGTACCGGGGATCATGGGCGAGGTCCGCCAGATTGGCCGGGTTGCCCGCGTAGGTCAGCTTGTCGAGATTGACGAGCTTGCGGACAGGAGACTCCGCCTCGAGGAGGCGTTGCCTGACGAAATTGGATCCGATGAAGCCGCAACCGCCGGTGACGAGAAGATTCATTTGAAACAAATGAGATTAGGCCGCTGCCTTCTGCCACGTGCGCAAAGCGTGATCAATCGCTTCGTGAACTTCCGTCATTCTGATGCCGGCTTTCGCAAGTTTTTCGGAGGACATCACGCAGTTGGAACGGGGAGTCTTGGCCGCCAGCTTCATGAACTCTGCTTCGTTGGCGAAGAACTCGTATTTCTTCGGATGCACGCCGCTGCGCTCGATCATCGCGACCACTTCGCGGGTCGTGACATGGCCCGGATTGGTGACGTTGTAGGTGCCAAATGGTATCCGCTTTTCCCAGCACGCGAAGGTAGCCGCGACAAACTCGTGGAGCTGCGAAATGGAGTTCGCCGCTTCGAGGAGCTTCGCATACCGCATCAATTTCGTGAGGTAGTTGCGCGGGTTGTCGACGTTGTCGAAGGGGATTCGGAGACGCCAGACGTAGCAGGACGGCTTTCCAGCGAGCACTTCTTCGCCCAGGGCTTTGGTGCCACTGTAGAAACTGCAGTTGTTGGTGCGGAAAGAAAAGTTCGGGGTGTCGTCCTCCGTAAATCCCGTGCCGTCGGGCCGCGAGCCGGTGTAAATGCACCCAGACGAAACATGGCCCCACGGCACGCCAGCTGCGCCGCAGGCGTCGGCGATCACCCCGGGCAGGACGGCGTTCCCTTCGAGGCACTCGTGCTTGTGCAGTTCGCAGGCGTCGACGTTCGGCTTGCCGGTGTATCCAGCGGCGTTGATCAGAAACTCCGGACGATCTGCCTTGAGTGCGGCGAGCAACGTGTCGCGGTCAGCGTAGTTGACGTCCGAACGGCGAAGATTTCGGAAGGGAATGCCCTTTCCCGAAAGCAACGCCTGATAGGCCTGCCCCACGTAGCCCGAACCACCAAGGAGATAGATCATAAGAGTATCAGAAAAGGAAATGCCCGCTCCCGAACAAGGAATTTCCCGGATGGTTCCCGGGAAGTTGCGCGCCGTTTCAATCGTCGTCTCCTACGATTGTTCGCCGCCCGATGGAGTTCATTGAGCCGCCGCCGATCCTAAAAAACCGCCGTCTCTTCGGCAGAGGCGGCGGTATCATGCCGGGCGGGTGGCCCGGATTGGCGGTCTAATGACTGCTTCTGAATGTCCCTCTCGGGACAGCGAGAATGTCCGCCCGACAGGGTTCAAAGTCAACGGATGCGCTCCAAATCCGTGCGCTTATTAGCTCGTGAGATTGAGGCACCGGAAACAGCCGCGATCATGCGTCGCTGCGTCTCTGGGGCGAAGGTTCGTTACACGTTTCGGCGGTAGTCGCCGCGGCTGAAATATTTCTCCAGCCAAACGTAGGCGCAGATGAAAAAGTACCGGCTGCCCATCTCCTTGATCTTGAGCTTGGCGACTCCGTGTTTTCGGTTCTGCCACGAGATCGGAGTGACGGTCCAGGTGTACCCGCGCACGATCGCCTTAAGCGGGATCTCGACGGTCAGGTTGAAATGCGGAGCGAGAAACGGCCTGCAACCGTCGATCACGGTCCGACGATAGGCCTTGAAGGCGTTGGTCGTGTCGTTCAGCGGAATCCGGAACAGCAGTTTGATGAAAAGATTCGCGAGCCGGTTCACGAAGAGCTTCACCCATGGGTAATCGATCACCTTTCCGCCCTTGATGAAACGACTGCCAAACGCGCACTCGAAACCTTCATCGTTGAGGAGCCGCCAATACTTGATCGCATCGAGAGGCGAATCGGAGGCGTCGGCCATCATGATCGCGACGGCGTCGCCCTTCATGTGATTCAGCCCGTAGACGATCGCACGACCGAAACCGTGCGGACCTGGATTCTGAATCGGCGCGAGCGTGGAAATCTCGGAGCGGAGATCCTGCAGCACCGGCCACGTGCGGTCCTTGCTCCCGTCGTCCACCACGACGATCTCGTGCGGCACACCCGCGGCCGCGAAGGCGTTGTGGAGATCGCGCAGGGTTGACGGCAGCGACTCCTCCTCATCCCGCGCAGGCATGACGACCGAGAAGAGCTTCAGGGTGCCAGGTGGATGGTTGGGTGCCGGTGTACTTGCCATGCAATGACGTCAGACGCGCTGTCACAAGGGCGCAGACACCTCCAGCCAATTCGGATTCGCCCGGGCATGCTTGGCGATTTCGGCGAGGATCTCTCGTGTGGAGGTTTGCGGCTGCCAGTTCCAGAGGCGCGCGGCCTTTGCCGAGTCCAGCACCATCCATGGAATATCGAAAGGTCGCGGATTCGAATCGCTTCCGACCGTATGCGGCCCGAATTCGGCGGCGCACCACTCGCTGAGCTGCCGGAGAGACATCGCCGAAGCCGTGCCGCCTGCGCAATTCACGATGCGGTCCGCCGGCGCGACTGCGGGGCCGCGCAGCTGTTTTTCGATCAGCGGCAGGAGATCGCGCGGATGCAGGCAGTCGCGCACCTGGTGTCCCTGGCCATCGAAACCGATGTAGCGCAAGGGGCGGCGCCGAAGATAACTGTTGAGCCAATACGCAAAGATCCCCTGATCGGCGCGGCCGAACTGACCGGCTCCGGCAAGCACGCCGCACCGATTCACGAATACCGGAAAGCGGAACGTCTCGCCGTATTCCAAAGCGAGTGCCTCGGAAGCGAGCTTGGTTGCACCGTAGAGGGAGACGGGAGCCGCCGTGGAAAACGTTTCCTGCACACCTGCGGGCGAAAGGCCGCTCGGAAAGCTCGCGCCCGGCTTGGGGCAGAACGCCCCGCCGACGGCCTCCACGGTAAGAGAGGCGAGGGGAGGAATCGAATAAACCCGACTGGTGCTGAGCAGCAGAAAGCCGGAGCGGTGCTGCTTGCAGAACTCCAGCATATTCACGGTTCCGGACAGATTGTGCTCTATCAGCTGCCGAGAGCTCGTTTTCCCGTCGACTCCGGCGAGCACGCTCGGATTCGCGGCCGCGTCGATGACGAAGTCGACCGGCGGAAGGGCTTCGAGATCGCTTGCCTGCCGGATATCGCCATGCACGAGCCGCATACCGAGCGACTTCAGCGCTTCGCGATTCGTCTCACTTCCGGGGCGGATGAAATTGTCGAGACCGAGGAGTTCGTGCCGGCTTCCGCTCTCGGCTATTGCACGGGCCAAGGCGCTTCCGACGAAGCCGCAGGCGCCTGTAATCAGTAACCTCATCCGGCCGAACATGCCGAGTTTCGTGCGAGCGGGAAGCGGATTTTCGCCCGGCGCCTTCCGGCCAATGACCTGCTTGCCGCGGCGCAATCGAGCTGGTTGCTTCTACCCATGGAGCCCTCGCTCAACGGAAAACGGATCGTGCTTGGAGTCACCGGTTCAATCGCCGCGTACAAGGCCGCAGAGCTTACCAGTCAGCTGCGCAAACTGGGAGCCGAGGTGTATCCGGTGATGACGGAAAGCGCGCAGAAGTTCATTACCCCGCTGACGCTGCAGACTCTGGCGCGCCAACCGGTGGCGACGGACCTTTGGGCGGAAGGAAACGGTTGGCAGCCCGGCCACATTGAGATCGCCGACAAGGCGGACCTGTTGGTCGTCGCCCCGGCCACCGCGAATGTCATCGCTCAGTTCTCGAGCGGTCTGGCGCCGGACTATCTGAGTTCGCTTTACCTCGTCTGCAGAGCGCCGGTGCTCATCGCACCGGCCATGAACGGGAAGATGTGGACGCATCCTGCCACCGTGGCGAATGTCGACGTCCTTCGTAGCAGAGGCGTGGAGTTCATCGGGCCAGAAGAGGGCATGCTTGCCTGCGGTTACGAGGGCGTGGGGCGCCTCTGGCCTGTCGACGGAATCGTCGGCAAGATCGTGGAAATGCTGTCACGTCGCTGAGCTGATAAGCGCTGCGCGGCGAACAGCCGCGGGCCCCCATGCTCGAGCGCGTTTGGGGCTTCATTCAGCGGCCGCACTTATATCCGGCAATTTTGGTTGATCAGCGTTCGATTGCTCCCACTGTGCGCGTTGGCCAGGTGCCATGCATGAGCAGGCGCGTGAACCCCGCCAGGACCGGAAGGTAGCAACGGTAACGACGTTCTCTCAGTGCCGTGGAGTGCCTGGCCACTTTTTTTGCCGCGGGCCGGCGGCCCGCGGAGAAGTTGGAGATTGAAATCGGATGTTTGGCTCGAACCGGCCGGAAGAGCGACTCTTGTCCCGAGGAGCGTCTCCTGCTCCGGCACACGCACCGCGAACGTTGTTGTCAGCCCCAATTTCCAAATTCGAACTCCCTATTTCTCCGCGGCGCCAGCGCGGTCTTCCTTTCGCCTTTTCTTCAGCCTCCCGGCTCTTCAGCCTTCAGCCCTTTCTCACCGTGTCTTCCGGTTACCAAGTGATCGCGCGCAAGTGGCGCCCTCAGACGTTCGATGACGTCGTAGGGCAGGATCATGTTGTGCGCACCCTCAAGAACGCCATCGCACGGAACCGGATCGCCCACGCCTACCTTTTTGTCGGACCGCGCGGCACCGGAAAGACCAGCACGGCCCGTATCTTCGCCAAGGCGCTGAACTGCACCGGCGGGCCCAAGGCCGATTTCGATCCCAACGATCCGGCGGTGAAATCGATCGCCGATGGTACGTCGATGGACGTCATCGAAATCGACGGCGCCTCGAACAACTCGGTCGACCAGATCCGCGATTTGCGCGACGACGTCCGGTACGCGCCGACTCAGGGGAAGTTCAAAATCTACATCATCGACGAGGTGCACATGCTCTCGACGGCGGCGTTTAATGCGCTGCTGAAGACCCTCGAGGAGCCACCCCCGCACGTGAAGTTCGTATTTGCGACGACCGACGTGCAGAAGGTCCTCCCGACGATCATCTCCCGCTGCCAACGCTTCGATCTGAAGCCGATCCCTGCGGAGTTGATCATTCAGCGGCTGAAGAAGATCGCGGCGGACGAGAAGATCAAAGTGAGCGACGAGGCTCTGGCCAGCATTGCCCGAATGGCCGATGGAGGCATGCGCGACGCCCAGTCGATTTTCGATCAGATGATTTCATTCTGTGGAAACGAAATCAGCGAGCCCGACGTGCTCGACGTCTACGGTCTCGTTTCGTCGGAGAAGATCGCTTCGTTGGCGGGTGCGCTCGCTGCCGGCGACCATGCCCAAATCGTTTCGATCGTCGACGAGTGCGACCAGAACGGTCGGGACCTGGTGCGATTGCTCGCGGATCTGCAGGGTTTTGTCCGCGGCGCGCTTCTGGACTCCATCGCAAAAGGAGGGAAAAGCGACCTCCTCGGCGGCGTCGGGATGACGACCGAACAACTGACCCGTCTGCTCGATGGGCTGCGAGAGGGCGAGTCGGGCGTTAAGCTCGGGCTGTCGGAGAAGATCAATTTCGAAGTTGCTCTGCTCAAGGCCGTCGAAGCGAGCCGCTCGCGCGCGATCGACAGTCTGATCAAGGAGCTCACGGCACTGGCCGATGAGGCGCCGGAAGCCGGCCAAAAAAAAAAGACCTGATTGACGAACTGGAGGAGCGGCTGGCCCGTGCAGCTGCGGAGGGTTCGGAGTCGGCCGGAGTGTCCCAAGAAAAGTCGGCGCTTGCGCCGAACGAGGAACAAGAAGAAGCGGTAACGGCTTCGCAAACGGCACCCGCGGCCACCGACGAGCCCGCACCGTGGCCGGACGACGCCGCCGAATCGGCGTTTCTTTTGGAGCAGCGCGAAGCGGACAACCCTGCGGGAGGAAGCTCGACACCGAAAGCAGACGGGGCCGACTCGGCTGACGATGCGACTCCGCTCCCGCCCATGCAGGAACTGATCGACCGGATCCCCCCGCAGGCGCGCGAGACGCTGGAGGATCTGTTCCGTGCGAAGTTCATTGCGGTGCGGCGGGCCTCTCCGGACGCCCTGAAGAAGCTCTGACTACGCGGGGAGTTGCGAGCAGGCGAGCAGGAGCGGTGCCTCCGGAAAAAGGGGCAGGGGACTTGGCCCCTGCGCCCTTCCAGTGCGTGGCCCGCGATCACGGGCCGAACGTCTTTCGACCCACCGGCTAACTCTTCGAGAGTGCGCGGTTCAGCGCGCTGACCACGGCTTTGATCGAGGCGAGCTCGATATTCGTATCGATCCCCGCACCGAAGTAGGTGTTGCCGCGTTCCGTCTTTATCTGGATGTATGACACGGCTCGCGCTTCAGCGCCCTTCCCGAGGGAGTGCTCCGCGTAGCTGAGCAACTCGAAGTGCGGCACGCCGGCGGATGTGAGCGCTCGGACGAAGGCATCGATCGGGCCGTTGCCCTTGGCGGTGAGTTTGTGCTCTCGGCCCTCGTATTCGACCGTGGCTTGGCATGTGACCGAGCTTCCCCGCTCAGTCGTCTTGAAGAGCAGCAGCTTCACCGGGGCGGCGCGTTCGATGTATTCGCGCAGGAACGTCGTGTGGATTTCCTCGGCCGTGAGTTCGGTGCCTTTGGCGTCGGCCAGATCGTTGATGATCTTGCCGATCTCCTTGTGCATGAGTTTGGGCAGCTGAAAGCCGAACTCGTTTTCGAGCACGTAGGCGACTCCGCCTTTGCCCGACTGGGAATTGATGCGGATGATCGCCTTGTAGCTTCGACCTATATCCGCCGGGTCGAGCGGAATGTAGAGCACGTCCCACGGAGCGTCCGGTTTCTGCTTTTCCCAAGACTTCTTGATGGCGTCCTGGTGAGAGCCCGAGAACGCGGTGAACACCAGCTCGCCTGCATAGGGATGCCGCGGGGGCACCTCGAGTTTGGTAACCCGCTCATAGACTTCGCGAATCCCATTGATGTCGCTCAAGTCCAACCCGGGGTGAACGCCGTGGGTGTACAGATTGAGCGCCACGGTGACGATATCCAGATTTCCAGTACGCTCGCCATTGCCAAACAGCGTGCCTTCCACCCGGTCCGCCCCGGCCAGGAGCGCGAGCTCGGTTGCGGCGACTCCGGTGCCTCGGTCGTTGTGCGTGTGCAGCGACACGATGGTGCGGTCGCGCCGCGTCAGGTGGGTGCACATCCACTCGATCTGGTCGGCGTGGATGTTGGGGGTCGCGTATTCAACCGTCGCTGGGAGGTTCAGGATGATTTTGTTGTCGACGGAGGGCTGCCATATGTCGGTGACCGCCTCGCAAACCTCGAGGGCGAAATCCAGCTCGGTGCTGGTGAAGCTCTCGGGCGAATACTCGAAGCGAACGTTTGTCCCCGCGTCGATGAGAGGACGCGTGTGGCGTTTCACCCATTCCGTGCCGGTAGTCGCGATCTTCACGATGTCCGCGCGCTCGGCATTGAAGACATAGCGCCGCTGAGCGGGTGAAGTGGAGTTGTAGAGGTGAAAAACCACGTTTTTCGCCCCTTGAAGAGCCTCGCAGCTGCGGGTGATCAGCTCCTCTCGGCATTGGCAGAGAATCTGGATGGCGACATCGTCGGGGATGCGCCCTTCCTCGATGAGCCGGCGCGTAAAATCGAATTCGATCTGCGAGGCGGAGGGAAAGCCGACTTCGATCTCCTTAAAGCCGATCTTCACCAACAGCTCGAAATACTCGAGTTTCTCTTCGACGCTCATCGGCTGGGCGAGCGCCTGGTTTCCATCGCGCAGGTCCACGCTGCACCAGATCGGGGCGTGGGTGATCGTGCGATTCGGCCACTGCCGGCTGGGCAGCTGGACCGGCGGAAACGGCCGGTACTTGGTTACGGGAGCAGATTGCATGGGCGAAACAGAAATAGAGATTCCAGACGTGAATGACGAGAAATCCCGTGGCCCAGACTGGCCACGGACGACGCTCACAGGCGGACGCACGATCTGCCGCTTACGCGGTCCTCTCGGATCGTGCGTCTAGGTAAGTCGTAGCGCCTGAGCGTTGTTTCGCATGAAGCGTGGGCATCCTTACGCCTCTGAACGCGGGGAAGTCAAGGAAGCGGAGCGGGAGGCATCGCGAGAAGCTGCCTGTCCGAGTTGGATGGATGTTCTCGGATACCGTGCTCCCGGGCCCGATCGCAGCGCGCCGCTAGCAGCTCCTGCCTTGCCTGCGTTTGTATCCGCGCATTACGCACATCGTGATCGCAATCGGGACGGCCCATACGAAGGAAACGAACCCGGCTTTTTGAAGCCCGTGCACCACCAGCTCGATTGCGGTGAACTTCGCTCCGATGGTGACCCCACCCACAAGAAACAGGAGCGCGCCGGCAGCGGCTCCGGCGGCGGTTACGCCAATTGTCCAGGCGAGGAAATAAACCGACCAATGGGCGTTGCGGATGCTCATGTGCGTACCACCTGGTATTTCAGCAACAATGTGTCGGCGGAGAGGGCTTCGCTGGAAAGCAGCTGTAGCCGGATATCCGCGGTTCGGGCGATGAGATGCGTCCCGTGGCCAAACAGGACGGGCTCGATTGTCAGCCACAGGCTATCAACCGCCTCGGCTTCCAGGAAAAGGCTGTGGATTTGGGCTCCTCCGAGAAGGGCGCAGCGCTGATAGCCGCGAGAAACGAGCTGCGAAAGAAGACTGTCCGGTTGGCTGTCGAAGAACTCCAGTTGGCCAGGAACGACGTCGGATCGAAACGCCTCGGGCTGACGCGTCATCACGACCTGGAGCCGATTTGCGGCCAAGCCACGGCGCGTGATGTCGCGGGTCACCCGGTAGGTGGTGGCGCCCATGATGCGGACATCGAAATCCCGCAGGCTGGTGCGAAAATGATGTTTGTCGGCCTGCGAGGTGAAGCCGCTGCCTGGTTGGTCGTGCCGGGTGATGAATCCGTCCACGGATTGGGCTGCGATGAGCGTGACGACCATGCGCCGCACCTTACCCGCCGGTTCCTCGCGTACAAGCGTCCGGTGCTTTCCGCCTGCCGTGTCAGGGGAAACCCTGGATCTGGAGAGCAGCCCACCGTGACGCTTGCAGTCCCGGAGGGCGTTTACCTAACCTGCCGCCTTTACATGAAAAAAGCGCTTATCACTGGCATCACGGGGCAGGATGGAAGCTATTTGGCGGAGCTGCTGCTTGAAAAGGGCTACGAAGTGCACGGCATCATCCGCCGCGCCTCGACTTTCAATACCAGCCGCATCGACCACCTGTATCGTGATCCGCACGTGAACGGCGTGAGGCTCTTTCTGCACTACGGGGATCTCGCCGATTCCGTTCAGATGGTGAAGCTCCTGTATGAGCTCCAGCCCGACGAGATCTACAATCTTGGCGCGCAGTCGCATGTCCGGGTTTCGTTCGATATTCCTGAATACACCGGCGACGTCGATGGTCTCGGGGCGCAACGGATTCTCGAGGCGATCCGCGAGGCGGGGCTGGTCAAGAAAGTCCGGTATTATCAGGCCTCCTCTTCCGAAATGTTCGGGAAGGTGCAGCAAGTGCCCCAGACTGAAACCACGCCTTTTTGGCCGCGTTCGCCGTATGGTTGCGCCAAAGTCTACGCCTACTGGCTGACGGTGAACTACCGCGAGAGCTACAACCTCCACGCGAGCAACGGCATTCTCTTTAACCACGAATCACCGCGTCGCGGCGAAACGTTCGTCACCCGCAAAATCACCCGCGCGGCGACCCGCATCAAAGTTGGCCTGCAGGATTCTCTCTACCTCGGCAACCTCGACGCTCAGCGCGACTGGGGCTATGCCAAGGAGTATGTCGAGATGATGTGGCTCATGCTGCAGCAGGATAGGCCGGACGATTATGTTGTGGCGACCAATGAGACGCACAGCGTGAAGGAGTTCTGCCAGGAGACCTTCGGCAGGCTCGGCATGGACTGGGAGAAGTACGTGAAATACGACCAGCGCTACGAGCGACCGGCGGAGGTCGAGCTTCTGATTGGCAACCCCGCAAAAGCGGAGAAACAACTCGGGTGGAAGCCGAAGGTACGGTTCAAGGATCTCGTGAAGATCATGGTCGACCACGACCTCGAACTCGCGAAGCACGAACTCGCCGTTTCGAAGATCGCCCGGCCTGAGGTTCGCGACTGATAGAGTCCGCCGCGTTTGCGAAAAGCACAGGATCTGCCATTGAGTTTGGCCCGGCCTGATCGGGGCCGGGCAGCTCTGTACTGAGGAAGAAGATGAAAGTATTCATTGCCGGACACCAGGGAATGGTAGGCGCCGCACTGGTGCGGCGTTTCGAGCGCGAGCCGAACACGACGCTGCTGCTGCGCGGCCGCCGTGAGCTCGACCTCACCTCACAGGCGGCGGTGGATGCCTTCTATTCCGCAGAAAAACCCGACCTCGCGATCATCGCCGCGGCGAAGGTCGGCGGTATCCACGCGAATAACACCTATCCGGCCGAATTCCTCTTCGACAACCTCGCAATCGCCGCCAATACGATCCACGCCGCATACCGTCATGGAGTGAAGCGGCTGCTTTTCCTCGGCAGCTCCTGCATCTATCCGAAGTTGGCCCCCCAGCCGATGCCGGAAGACTGCCTCCTCACGAGTTCCCTGGAGCCGACCAACGAGGCTTACGCGATCGCGAAGATCACCGGGCTGAAGCTTTGCCAGTATTACCGGAAACAATACGGGGTGATGTTTCATTCGGCGATGCCGACGAATCTCTACGGCCCGCGCGACAACTACCATTTGCAGAATTCGCACGTCCTGCCGGCGCTGATCCGGAAGTTTCACGAGGCTAAAGAGGCGGGCCGCGCTGAGGTGGTAGCCTGGGGCACCGGCAAACCGATGCGCGAGTTTCTCCACGTCGACGATTTGGCGGATGCGTGCGCATTCCTGGTTAAGCTCCCGAATCCGCCGGACTGGATCAACGTGGGCACGGGCACCGACGTCACGATCAAGGAGCTTACGGAAACCGTGGCCGAAGTGACGGGCTTCAAGGGCAAGATCACTTGGGACGTTTCCAAGCCCGACGGCACGCCACGGAAGCTGATGGATGTATCGCGGCTGACTGGGCTCGGCTGGAAGGCCAAGATCGGGCTTCGCGAAGGTGTGGCCAAAACCTACGCCTCGTTCCTCGAAGAAAAAGCTTCGGGTAGCCTGCGCTCCTGAATAAGCCATCTCGGCCGATCGTCGCCCGCCTGCGTCGACTTGGAGCCGTTCTTGACTGCGTCAGCCGATGGCTGGGCAGACCTCGCTCTTGCCGTCTCGCGCGAGCGCCGCCTCTGGCGCAAGCGACGGTGCCATCAGCGTCGTCCCAGTGTTTGGCAAGAAACGCGCAGCGAGCCACATGACGATGGGGTACCATATGGCCAGAACCCACCGCCACATGTTCGCTCCCATTGTCTTCAATAATACTGTCTTGCGTGACGGTCACCAGTCGCTTGCGGCGACTCGCATGACTACAGCCCAGATGCTTCCGGCGGCTCCGTTGCTGGACGGTCTCGGCTTCGGCGGACTCGAAACCTGGGGTGGCGCGACGATCGACTCATGCCTGCGCTTTCTGAACGAGAATCCTTTTGACCGCCTCCGTGCGCTGAAAAAGGCGGCTCCGAAGACGCCACAACTGATGCTGTTGCGCGGGCAAAACATCGTGCAATACACGAGTTTCCCAGACGATGTTGTGGAGGCGTTTGTGAAAGCCACGGCCGAGGCCGGGTGCGACGTATTCCGGATTTTCGACGCACTGAACGATCTGCGCAATCTGCAGACTGCGATCAAGGCGGTCAAAGCCTCGAAGAAGCATGCACGCGGCGAGGTATGTTATACGACGAGCCCGGTGCACACGATCGAGGCCTTCATCAAGATGGGTGTCGAACTCGAGAAGATGGGCTGCGATTCGATCGCCATCAAAGACATGTCAGGTGTGCTCGCGCCGAGGATTGCCTTCGAGCTTGTCAGCGGACTCAAGCGGAAGACGGGACTGCCGGTGACCGTTCACACGCATGACACGGCAGGTCTTGCGACGGCGACCTACCTCGCCGCGGTCGACGCCGGAGCGGACGCAATCGAGACGTCCATTGCTCCTTTTGCCAATGGTACGGCCCAGCCGGATACTATTCGCATGATGGCCGTGCTGGAGAACCATCCGCGGCGCGTGCAGTACGATCCCGCCGTTCTGATGAAGCTGCGCGAGCATTTCACCGAGGTTTACAGCCAGCTCAGCAAGTTCACCTCGCACGCGAACGAGCGCGTCGACAGCGACACCCTGTGCTACCAAGTCCCCGGCGGTATGCTCAGCAATTTCCGCACGCAGCTGAAGGAGCAGAATATGGCGGATAAGTTCGACGCCGTCATGCGCGAGGTTCCGGTGGTGCGCGAAGCGCTCGGCTGGATTCCGCTCGTCACGCCGACGTCTCAAATCGTCGGCACGCAGGCGATGTTTAATGTGAAGTTCGGCCGGTGGAAAAACATTTCCCAGGCGACGAGTGATATCGTGCTTGGAAAGTACGGCCGCACTCCCGGCCCGGTCAGCCCCGAGCTGCTGGAGCTCGTGAAGAAGAACACCGGGCAGAAACCGATCGAATGTCGGCTCGCTGACAATCTCCAACCCAGGATGGCCAAGCTCCGTGAAGATCTAGCCAAGGCCAACCTCCCGACGAACGACGAAGCCTGCGTGCTTTACGCGATGTTCCCTCACGAGTTCACCGCGTTGCATCAAAAGGCTGCCGCCCCGACCGCGGCGCCCGCGGCGACGGCTTCAGCGCCCAAACCGGCTCAGGCGGTCCCCGAATCGGTTCACTTGGCGAGTGCCCTGCCAGCCGTAGGCAAGATGCCCAACAAATTCGCAATCACGGTGGAGGGCCGTCGGAGCACGGTCACCGTCGAAGAGATCGAGTAAAGCGGACGAGAGCGGCCGCCGCCTCGCGGCCAGACGCCGTTTTTGCAGGCATCCAGACACTCGGGCTCCCAAGGGATATCGGGCGAGGCGCGTTTTCCCGCTTGCGCCGGGGGAGGGGCTTTGGCCCGATGGTCGGTTCATGATCGCTCCCGAGACATTTTCACACATCGAGAACATCAAGAAGCGCGCCGGATACCTGTGGAGGTATCTTTGACGTCGAACAAAAGCAGCGTGAGATAGAGGCCCTCGAGGCGCAGATGGGTGCGCCGACATTCTGGGATAACCAGATCGCAGCTCAGAAGCACATCGCCAAGGTTAATGGCCTGAAGCGAGCAATCGGCGGCTTGGTGGAATTCAACAAGAAGCTCGGCGACGTGGATGTCATGCGCGAGCTGGTCGAGGCTGCCTCGGGCGACGAACAGGAAATGTACGCCAAGGAACTCGACACAACCGTGGCCGGATTGGTCGATGAACTCGACAAGCTCGAGATCCAGTCCTTCCTGAGCGGGCAGTTCGACAAGAACAACGCCATCCTCTCGATCCAAGCGGGCGCTGGCGGAACCGAATCCAACGACTGGGCCGACATGCTTTTCCGCATGTACAACCGCTGGGCGGAGCGGAAGGGATACGAGGTTGAGATTCAAGACGTCCAGGCTGGCGACCAGGCCGGCATTTCGAAGGCGACGCTGCTCATCAAGGGAGAAAACGCCTATGGTTACGCCAAAGCGGAACGCGGCGTTCATCGGCTCGTGCGTATCAGCCCGTTTGATGCAAACAAGCGCCGGCACACTTCATTCTGTGCGGTCGATGTCGTCGCCGAGATCAACGAAGACATACAGATCGAGGTTCCGGAAACGGAAATCAGGGTCGATGTTTACCGCTCGTCAGGCAAAGGCGGTCAGGGGGTCAATACGACGGATTCCGCGGTCCGTATCACTCACATCCCTACAGGGATTGTGGTGGTCTGCCAGAACGAGCGTTCCCAAATCAAGAACCGCGCCAGTGCGATGAACGTTTTGAAGGCGCGCCTGTACGAGAAGAAGCTCGATGAGCAGCGGACAGAGATGGAGAAGTTCTACGGGGAGAAAGGCGAGATCGGCTGGGGCAGCCAGATCCGCAGTTATGTCCTGCAGCCGTACCAGATGGTGAAGGATCTGCGGACCGGCGTGGACACCAGCGATACGCAAGGAGTGCTCGACGGGGATCTCGACCGATTCATCTACGCATGGCTCCGAGCGGGTTGCCCCCGGCACCGCAACAAAGACATCAAGATCGAGGACTGACCAGTTCTTCCGTTTCGACCCGAACGTCGCGCGGCACCGCCTCAATGGTCCTGCCGCGCATGTTCATGAACGGCTTCTCGAGGACTTCATGCAGCAGGGCCGAGAGCCCGATTGTGAGCGCGGTTGCGAGTGTAAGCAGCAAAGGCTTCCCGAGTGCCATGGCGAAGGAGGTGAATCCCTGGACGAAGATGCCGAGTACCAGCGGATGAATTAGGTAGATAATGAAGCTGGTTTGGCCGACATAGCCCGCAGCAGATAGCGACCACGACGCCTTGGCTCTGCCGCTCCGCTCGAGGACAAGGGTGAGGATCGCTGCGAGGGTCACTGCTGCGACAAGGTCGTAACCGACCTTGAAGAAAGGGCTATGAGTCCGAGGCGCCCAGAAGACGATATACAGAAGAATCCCTGGGAAAATGTGGGCTCGAAACCAGCGAAAGGCCGCGACCTCCTGGCGGGGTGCCTGACGATACAGGCTCACAAGCGCACCGGTGGCGAGAAAAGGGAAGCAGTTGGTAACGAGTGCCTTTGACGACTCCAAGGGTATCACAGCCGCCGTCGCCGCAAGAGAGATAGCCCCCGCCCAGAACAATCCCCACGCGGCGAGGGCAGCACGGTGAGGTCCAAATACCAGGAAGAGCGCGGGCCAGATCAGGTAGAATTGTTCGATGGCGCTCAGCGTCCACAGGTGTCCCGTCGTGAGATTCCAGCTCTCTTGACCGAATATCAGCATGTTCGACGCGTAACCGAGATGCCACGGCAGTTCTTGCAGGACACTGTCGTCTCCCGCGGCGTGAAGAGCCAATGCACCGCCAAGGATTACCAACGCGTATACTGGGTAGAGACGTATCCATCTTCGCCGATAGAATTGCTTGAGCGTTGCGCGGGAGTCTTGCGGCCAACGCGTGTTCAAGCGCGAGAGGATCTCTGTGGCAAAGTAGGCGCTCATGACCAATAGCATTTGCCGGCCGAGCGTGGCGAACGGGAGGATTTGGACCCACGGAATGCTGTACGCGTAATGAAAGCACATTACACAAACCGCCACTACCGCTCGAATCACGTCCAACTCAACGAGGCGAGAATTTGTCTTCTTGCGTAACGTAGAGACGTATTACGCGTGACAATATTTATATACTCAATGCTGAGCACTGTAGGATACAGTCCGTTCGCTGGGTGGGGAAAACCAGTATAGAATAGAAAGAGTCAATCTATTTGCTATACATGGAAAACGCATCGCATTTGTCTGGCATTTTCCCGTCGTCATTGTCGCGCCTACGCGCGACTGCACTTCCGAAGCCGATGACCCGAAGTAACCTCGGGCGAATTCACCAAACCTCTATGCGGCTCGCGTCGGCGCGAGTGCCGCGCGAGAACGTTTCAGGAGCGAACTCCAGCCGCTTCTGGGCCGACCTGGTACGCAGGGGCTGGCTTCGGGCTCTGCGTGCGGCTCCGCAGATCCATGAACGGTTGCTCCAGATACTCGTGGAGAAGAGCGGAGCAAATGAGTGTCGTTACAATCGACCCGGATACGAGCCAAACGTCTGAGAGAGGGTTCGGGAGGAAAGAGAATACCTCCGCGTGAACCATCCAATAGTACCCGCGTATGACCACGTGCCTGACCACCGTGTGTATCAAGTAGATGATAAAACTCGCGCGACCGAAGTAGGCTAGAAGCGCCAGAGGGGCTCCGGGGTCCTTGGACGACGGGTGGGCGATGACTCGGCGGGTGAAGCCTGCGAAAGCCAGCGAAGCGCTGACAAATGCGCCGAATACCAGGTACTCAAGACGAAGAGAGCCCAGCCAGAGCAAGGTGAAAGCGCCCACCGCCCACCAGGGATGACGTAATAGCTGCTCGGTAAAAGGACGGCCTGAAGACGAAGAAGAAAGATGCAGCGCCAGAATGCCTCCGATGGCCAGGTACGGCAGACAGTTCAGCGTGAGCGTGTTGTTCTGGTCCGATGGAATGATGAGAGCGCACGCGATATTGCTAACGATGCCGAGGACAAGGAGGGCATACGCCACGCGAATCGCCGTCGAAGATTTCCATCGGAGCACCACGAGTGGCCATATCAGGTAGAATTGCTCGATGGCGCTGAGCGTCCACCAGGGAGAGGTCACCTCTGACCACTGATTGTGAATGAAGAAGTAGTAGTTGGACGCGTACAGCAGGTGCCAGGGCGTCTGTTCCAACAATGTCTCAGGTGTGCCGAAGGCATAGAGCAGCAATCCGACGCCCAACACGATGATCGCGTATACGGGGTAAAGGCGCAGCCAACGACGAACGTAAAACGCCTTCAGCGACGCCATCATCCGACCGGACTGCTTGAGCCGCAGGAGAATGTTAGTGGCAAAATAGGCGCTCAGAACGAGCAGCATCTGCCGCCCAAGGGAAGCCAAGGGAAATCCATAATAAAAGCCCCCCACGTAATGAGACACCATGATCGTCAGCGCCACCGTGGCGCGAACGATATCTAGCTCCCATACTCGAGGGCGTTTACTTGCTTGTTGCACTGATCGGCAGCACACGTCTGCCCTTCTGGAGGGTCAAGCTAGTGGCTGTGGATAGCCTACATTCCAGGTTTTTCCCTATCTGGAGACCGTGTGTATGCTGTAGAGGGCGGTCGTGCACGAGACGCCGGCTATGTCGGGCCCCGTCCTCTTTGAGCAAGGGCAAAAGAAAGGGCCGGGTGTAGTACCCGGCCCGAAGGGGAATGCTCTAACCTCACCTCGCGATCGAGGTGAAGCCCTGAGACGAGGCTCGATTACATCTTGCCGCCGTAGATCGCGTTGTCGCCCAGTTCCTCCTCGATGCGGAGGAGCTGGTTGTACTTCGCGACGCGGTCGGTGCGGCAGAGGGAACCGGTCTTGATCTGGCCGGCGTTGGTCGCGACGGCGATGTCGGAGATCGTGACGTCCTCAGTCTCACCGGAGCGGTGGGAGATGACGGCGGTGTAGTTGGCGTCCTGGGCCATCTCGACGGCGTCCAGCGTCTCGGTGAGGGAGCCGATCTGGTTGACCTTGACGAGGATCGAGTTGGCGGTGCCGGTGTCGATGCCGCGCTTGAGGAACTCGGTGTTGGTGACGAACAGGTCGTCGCCCACGAGCTGCACGCGATCGCCGAGGGCGTCGGTGAGCTTCTTCCACGTTTCCCAGTCGCCTTCGGCGCAGCCGTCTTCGATTGAGATGATCGGGTACTTCGAGGTGAGCTCCTTGTAGAACTCGACCATGTCGTCACCGGACAGCACGCGGCCGTCGGACTTCTTGAAGGTGTATTTCTTCGTCTTCGCGTCGTAGAACTCGGAGGAGGCGACGTCGAGGGCGAGGGCGATGTCCTTGTCGGCACCCAACTTGTAGCCGGCGTCTTTTACGGCTTGGGCGATCGCGTCGAGCGCGGCGCTGGCGCTGTCCAGCTTCGGGGCGAAACCACCTTCGTCGCCGACGGCGGTGGCGAGGCCCTTGGCCTTGAGAACCTTCTTCAGGGAGTGGAATACTTCGCAGCCCATGCGCAGACCTTCGCGGAAGCTCGGGGCGCCGACGGGCATGATCATGAATTCCTGGAAATCGATCGGGGCGTCGGAGTGCGCGCCACCGTTCATGATGTTCATCATCGGAACGGGCAGCACCTTGGCGTTCGGTCCGCCCAGGTACTTGTAGAGCGGCTGACCGAGGGCGGCGGCGGCGGCGTGCGCGGTCGCGAGCGAAACGCCGAGGATGGCATTTGCACCGAGCTTCGACTTGGTCGAGGTGCCATCGAGCGCGAGCATGATTTTGTCCACGCCGATCTGGTTCGTCGCGTCCTGGCCGATCAGCGCGGGGGCGATGATGGACTTGACGTTGTTGACCGCGGCCAGGGTACCCTTGCCGAGATAGCGCTTCTTGCCGTCAACACCCTTCGGGAGCGACTTGGCGGGCGCGGCGGAGTCACGCAGCTCAAGCGCTTCGTGTTCACCGGTGGAAGCACCGGACGGAACGGCGGCGCGGCCGAGGTGGCCCGAAGCGAGTTTCACGTCGACCTCGACCGTGGGGTTACCGCGGGAGTCGATGATTTCACGAGCGATGATCGCAGTGATCGTGGTATTCATGGGAAAGAGAGAGGGCAAAGAAGTCCGCGAGTGAAAATCACCCGTCGCCAGAGTGAAAGGCGAAAAGCGGAGGCGACAGAAACTTGCCAAGAAATGCGCAAACGGAACAGCAGTCGGTTTTCGCAGCCGGTCTGCACGCCATCGGCTCGTTTCCGACCTGATTCGGCGCTGGTGGGGCGGCCGCTACGCCAGACCGAATCTCGCCAGCATTCGCCGGAAAGCGGACGGCGGTTTTGGGCGGAATGGAATCGGGATCTGCTCGAGAAAACCGCGGATTTCCGCGGCTCGAACCGGAGTTACTCCTCCATAATTCCGAACACGCAGCGTGCGCTCGGAAAGCAAGTCGTTCGGGATCTGGTCGAGATGGCCTTCGTACGCGGCGGCGTGAAGTGGCGTGTCTCCGTGATCGTTCCGGGTCAGTAGCAGGTCGGCGGTAAGCACCTCTCGAGGTAGTTTGGAGAGCTGCCCCGTTTCAGCCGCTGCATGAATGACGGTGTATCCCGAGCGGCTGGCACGCGTCAGGTTTTTGCGGTTCAGCAGAGATTGCGGGATTTGTTCGAGATGCCCGGCGATAGCGGCGGCGTGGAGTACGGTGTCTCCGGCGCTGGTCGTGGCGAGGAGCACCGAGTCCGTCAGCAGCATTGCGGGCACTTGCCCGAGGTTGCCGTTCAGCGCCGCCACGTGGAAAACGGTTTCACCGCTCGCGTTGGTCAGGCTCAGCAATTCCGAGGTGAGGTAACGCTGGGGAAAACGGTCGAGAGTTCCGTTTTCCGCGGCTTCGTGCAGAAGCGTGTTTCCAAGCTCGGTGCGGTTCTGAACAACCTCCATCGTCAGCAGCTGCGAAGGGAGTTGGTCCAGATGACCATGGCCCGCCGCGACATGAAACACAGTGAATCCCGAGTTGCTCCGCGTCAGCAGCGGCTCGAGCCGAAGGACGGTGGCCGGAACTTGGTCCAGATGTCCGCCCAGAGCTGCATGGTGCAGGGGCGTGTACCCGGAATCGTTCCGTAGAAGGAGCGCGTCCTCGGTCAATATGTCGTTGGGAAGCGCGCGGAGCATCCCGTACTTCGCCGCAGTGTGGAGCGGTGTATTGCCGGCGGCATTTCGAGCGATCAGCTGTTCGGCTGAAAGAGCGGCGGCTTCCGCGGAAGTGAGGCGACCGGCGCGGAGGGCGGCGTGGAGTTCGTCGGCAGTCATACCGGGGGTGCGAAAAGATCCTTCTGCCCACTCTGCGAATCAAACCAAAATCTGGTATCCAGTTACGGGATTGAATTTGCCAATCAGGGAGTGGAAAACACGATGGATAAGCATGAAAGGCGAAACCCCAGAGCCCCCGTTGCCCCCGCACCCACATGACGCAGTGCTGCTCGTGGACGACGAGCATGCGATTCTGGAGGCTTTCAAAACCGCCTTATCTCCGCATTTCGATGTCGCGACGGCCGCCTCAGTCCGCGAGGCCGAGTTCCAATTGCACAAAAAGTCGTTCAAGGTGGTGGTGGCCGATCACCTGATGCCGGGAGGAAACGGAATGAGCTTCCTGGTCCGTTGCCGCGAAGAGTTCCCCCACATGCAGCGCGTGCTCGTGACGGGCTACATGAAGCCGGAAATGCTCCTCCGGAGCGTCAACGAAGCATCGCTGT
This sequence comes from Opitutaceae bacterium EW11, assembly GCA_003054665.1. Lineage (GTDB taxonomy): Bacteria > Verrucomicrobiota > Verrucomicrobiia > Opitutales > Opitutaceae > EW11. The sequence continues at coordinate 749,456 of QAYY01000011.1, forward strand.
ATCGTTATCTGCTGAAACCCGTGCAAGTGGGCGATCTGGTGAAGATCGTTCACGACGCGGTGAAGGCGCACGATTTGTCGATCAAAGCCGGTTCTTGATTTGCCTCGGTCCGTTGTCGAAGGGATCGCCTGAAGGACTCCCCCGACCAGGCGAAGCTGGAAACGCCCCCGGGTGGGCTTGGGTCCGTAGGCGTCCGGGCTGAATGGTGTTCCGTTTGGAGCGAGCCTCCGCCGACTATCCCTTGGGCATTCCCAATTGCCGGAGCGCTTCATAGCAGGCGATTCCGGCTGCCGTGCTGAGATTGAGTGAACGCAGGGAGGAATCTGCGTGCGGAATGGTGATGCGCTGCTTTTCGCCGATCTCCTCGTGAAGCCACTCGGGCGCTCCGGAGCCTTCGTTGCCGAAAACGAGACCATCGCCGTCTTCGTAACTGACGTCCCAATACGAAAGCGCACTCTTGGTGGTGAAGAGCCAGAGACGTTTCGGCGCCGCGGGACTGGCGCGAAAGGCCGCCCAATCGGTGTGGTGATGCACGTCGAGAGAATACCAATAATCCATTCCGGCTCGTTTCAGGTGCCGGTCGGTGATTTTGAAACCGAGAGGATGGATTAGATGGAGGCGCGAGCGCGTCAGCGCGCACATGCGTCCCACGTTGCCCGTGTTTTGGGGAATCTCCGGCTGAAAGAGGACGATGTGGACCATCCTAGATCCGCGGCTTCTTGACGTAACCGGCTCGCGAATACTCAGGCCAGCTCCTGCCTGATCAGATTTAGAAGTGCCGCATAGGAGTCAACCGCCTGGAACTGCGGGAAGCGTTCCTTCACGTTGGCCGGTGCGTGGAAAAGGAACCCCGTGTCGGCCTCGCCCAGCATCGCCGTGTCGTTGAAAGAGTCGCCGGCCGCGATCACGCGGTAATTCAGAAGCTTCAGTGCGGCGACGGTCTTTTGTTTCTGCTCGGGGATGCGAATCTGGTAGTTCACGACCCGATCGTTTTCCACCACGAGCCGGTGGCAGAGCAGGGTGGGGAAGTTGAGCTGCTTGAGAAGCGGCGCGGCAAACTGCTCGAAGGTGTCGGAGAGGATGAGAACCTGCGTGAGCGTGCGCAGTTCGTCGAGAAACTCCCTTCCGCCGGAGAGCGGTCGCAGCGAAGCAATTACGGATTGGATGTCGGAGAGTTTCAGACCATGCCGATCGAGAATCTCCAGCCGGCCGCGCATTAGCTTGTCGTAGTCCGGCTCATCCCGCGTGGTGCGACGCAGCTCCGGGATGCCGGTTTTTTCGGCCACAGCTATCCAGATCTCGGGCGTGAGCACGCCTTCCATATCCAGGGTAACGATCGCTTGTTTTTTCACGCGGGCGCCGAGTGTTGGGAGATTGGGTTCGGTGTCGAGAGTGCGTGCGTCTCCGACGCGAGGAGTCGAAAACTGGAAGCTCGGAGTTGGCAGTCTGGCGCAACTGCATTTCTGCGAGTGCGGATGCCGCGTCCCTGGCTTCTAGAGGTCGCTCGGAGCGGACGCCCGATGGTGATCGTGTTGTGACGCTCTGCCTGACTTCGAATTCCGAACTACCCACTCCTTCCGCCGCGTGCCGGGGCGGCACGTTCGCTCAACGGCGGTGCGATTTCATCGCTTTGTCGATCTCACGTTCCTGGACCCGTTTTTTTAGGTCCTCGCGTTTGTCGTGGATCTTTTTGCCGAGGCAAAGGGCCACTTCGACTTTCACCAGCGCCTCCTTGAAGTACATGCGCAGCGGCACCAGGGCACGGCCTCCGATTTGCAGGGCCTGTGCGATCTTCCGCACCTGGTGCCGGTGGAGGAGGAGTTTCCGGGTGCGGCGAACGTCGTGGTTATAGATGTTGCCGAAGGAGTATTCTTCGATGTGGGCATTGTGCAGCCAGAGTTCGCCCTTTTCGAACCGGCCAAAGGCATCGTTGATCTGGGCTTTGCCGGCGCGGATGGACTTAACCTCCGTGCCTTTGAGAGCGATGCCTGCCTCGAACTTCTCCTCGACGGTGTAATCGCGCAGCGCCTTGGCGTTGCGGATCTCCGTGTAGCGGTGAGGATCTTTCTTTTGAGCGGACATGGGCAATCGGGAGCGTAGCCGGCGTCACCGTGGCACACACCAGAGCCCAGAGCGAATCGGCCATGGGGCGGCGCCTCGGCGCCGCGGCGCGGAGCGTCAGTTGTCGCCCGTTTCGAAACTGATCTTGCCGTCGATAATCTCGCGAAGAGCGACATCCTCGGACGACAGCTTCTCAAGCGACTCCACCAGCGGGCGGCTGCCGCGTTTCAGCTGTTTAACGCGGCGGGAAACCACGTTGATCAGGAGATTCGCGTCCGGAATGACCTTGAGCGCTTCTTTGAGATAATCGTCTCGCATGGCTGAGCTTTAGTCGGCGGTGAAACCGTCTAAGGCATGGAGTCTCGCGTTCTCCGTCAAGGGCATTTTTCCCAGCTTGCCGCGCGTCCAGAGGTGGGGAACGCTTTCAAAATGCTGATGTTGGGCTGGACGACCGTAGGGAATAAAACCGACGCTGACCGGCTGGCCGAAGGGTTGGTCGCTGAAAAACTTGCAGCGTGTGTTCAGGTGGATGGCCCGATCGATTCTGTCTACATCTGGGCTGGAAAGGTCGAGCACACCCAGGAGTATCGGTTGTTGATCAAGTTCATCCCAGCGCGGGGCCGGTCGGTGGAAGAGTGGCTGCACGCCCGTCATCCCTACGATACGCCGGAGTGGGTCGTGATTCGGGCGGAGGACGTGGGAGAAAAATACTTGTCATGGGCCCGGGCGAACTCTACCTCTGCGCCCCTTTAGCACCTTACTTCCGAACATTTTATCGCCATGTCGCAGCACAAAAGCCTCCAGGGTTCCAGTGGTATCGTCGTCAAGCGCAACGTCTTGAAGCGTTTCGAGCGCGTCGACCTGCTCAAGAAGCGCGGTCAGTGGAAGGCTGGCGACCGCGTCCAGGGCCTTCGCAAGACGAAGCCCGACGTCTGAGCTTCGGTTTTCTCTATCCGGCAGGCAGTCTCGGCTGCCTGCCTTTTTTGTGGCCGTCCGGTACACTTTTTCCGCCCCATGCACGACTTGTTCAAACGGTTGATCGATTGGTACCTGCATTCTCTGGATACCGGAGGTTATGCGCTGATCATGCTGCTGATGGCGATCGAGAGCTCGATCGTGCCGTTGCCAAGTGAACTCGTCATCCCGCCAGCCGCCCATCTCGCCTACACGCAGGGCAAGATGAGTGTCGTTGGGGTGGTTATCGCGGGTGCGATTGGCTCGTGGCTGGGGGCGACCATCATGTACTGGGCATCGCGTTGGGCCGGGCGTCCGCTCGTGCTCCGCTATGGCCGATTCATCTTCATCAAGGCGGAAAAGGTGGCTGCGGCGGAGCGTTGGGCTGCCCAATATGGCTCATTCGGCGTCTTTTTTTCCCGCCTCCTTCCGGTCGTGCGTCACCTGATCGGAATTCCCGCGGGCATCGTGAAGATGAACTTCGGGCTGTATTCGCTCTACACCCTGATCGGGTCTACCCTGTGGTGCGGAGTTTTGGCGTGGCTAGGAATCGTGGCCGGGAAGGACGAAGCGCTGATGCGTGGAGAACTCCACCGGATCACGCTCTGGGCGATCGGGGCGTTTGTCGTGCTCGGCGTGATCTATTACGCCTTCGTGCATCGGCACATGAAGGCCGACAAGAAAGTCTGACGTTTCCGCGGCACACGTCGCAGGAACATAGACTTGTATCGACTCAGTGCATTAGCGCGCGCCCTCGATGGCGCGGCTTTTGGTAATTTGAGCGCATTGTCGATTTTTGAGTCTTCAAACGGTACGAACGTTTCGTTTGGATACCCACGCTCCGGCCACGGCCGCCTCACTGGCGTCGGTAACCCTGCCGGCGTCCGACCCCACGTACGCCGCATGCCGCACCAACGGCGCAGGACTGCTGGAGCCCCGCCTACCCATCCCCAGTCAAATGATGCCCCGTTTGTACGTATTCTCTGCCGTTGCCGCGCTAGCCCTCCCTCTGGCTGGCCAGACGGCAAAACTCACGGTCGATGCCAACAACGTGATCCGGACCATCGACGACCGGCTCTATGGAACGAATCTCACGATGTGGGATTCTACGTTTGCCGCTCAGGAGACGGCCTCGCTGCTGAGCGTCCTCCAGCCCGGAGCGCTTCGCATTCCGGGCGGCAGCCTCTCGGACGACTACGATTGGCAGACCAATAAGCGCATCTCCGACAAGCCGAACTGGACTTGGGCGGTCGATATCGCCCAGTTCGCGAAATTCGTCGAGGCGCAGGGTACCGAAGCGTATGTGACCGTCAACTACGGCAGCGGCACGCCGGAGCAGGCCGCGGCGTGGGTTTCCTACTACAACGGCGATCCTTCGAACAACCGTGCTCTCGGGACGGATGCGAAGAACCGGGACTGGAAGACGGTGGGATTCTGGGCGGCGCTTCGCGGGGCCGCGCCGCTGAGCACTGACGACGGCTACAACTTCCTGCGCATCTCACATCCGGCGCCGTTTGGATTCAGGTATTGGGAAGTCGGCAACGAGTGCTACGGGACGACCTGGGAATACGACGAACACGGCGTGGCGGGGACCGGTTTGCTCGGGGCGAAAAACGATCCCTACACCTATGCGGGCGAGTTCAAGCGATTCTACGACCAGATGCTCGCGGTCGACTCATCGATCAAGATCGGCGCGGTTGGCACGCTGGGTGAGAACGAATGGGGGATTGGGGCCAATCGTGTGACGAACCCGCGGACGGGCATTTCCTACACCTCCTGGATGCCCGTGATGCTGAGCCGGCTGAAGGTCCTGGGTGTCACGCCGCATTTTCTGATCGAACACTACTACGCGCAGAACCCGCCGCAGGAAAACGACGCGACGTTGCTGCAGCGGCCGTCCGACATCGCGATGTATGCCCGGAACATCCGGCAGATGTTGAAGGATTATCTCGGTGACGCGGCTGCGGCCAACGTCGAGACGGTCATGACCGAACTCAACTCGGTCAGCTCGGCCCCGGGGAAACAAACGGCCAACCTCGTCAACGCGCTCTTCTGCGCCGACTCGTACGGCACCCTGGCCGAAACGGAGTTCAACAGCTGCCTCTGGTGGGCGCTGCACAACAGCGCCGAAACGGGAAACAACAACAGCAGCTCGCTCTATGGGTGGCGGATGTTCGGCTGCTACGATATTATCGCGGGAAACAACTTTCCGAATACGCCCACACACACGCCTCTTCCGGTGTACTACGCTTTCAAGCTGCTGACGCACTGGGGCCGGGGTGGAGACCGCACCGTCACCACTACGAGCGATTCGACTTTGCTCAGCTGTCACGCCGCGAAGCTGGCCGACGGGCGCCTGGCCTTGCTCGTGGTAAACAAGAGTCCGACTGCCGACATCTCGGCACAGATCTCCGTCGCGAACTTCGTTCCGGGCAGCGCGAGCGCCACGGTTTGGTCGTACGGCAAGCCCAACGACGCCCAGAACTCGGCGAATCCGGACCTCTCGCAATCGACGATCTCGAACGTTTCGGCATCGTTCTCGTACACCTTCCCGTCGTATTCGGCGTCGGTGATCGAGCTTGCTGCGGCCGTGGCGACGCCGGTCGTCTCGTCGCAGCCGTCCAGCCAGGTCGTGGCTCCGGGAGGAACCGCCACGATGACGGTCACCGCCACAGGTGCGGGGCCGTTGTCGTATCAATGGTTCAAGGACGGCGTTGCGCTCGCCGGCCAAACCGCCTCCGTGCTCACTCTCACGAACGTCCAGACCGGGGATGCGGGAAGCTACACCGTGGTGGTAACGAACAGCCTGGGCTCCACCACCAGTTCGGCTGCGACGCTCACCATCGCCACGCCTGACAACCTCGGAAGGCTTACCAACCTTTCGGCCCGGGCGGTCGCAGGAAAAGACAGCAAGACACTCATCATCGGGCTGATCATTTCGGGGGACAACGGCACGAAGGAGCTGTTGGCCCGAGGCGTCGGACCGACCTTGGGTGCCGCGCCCTACAACGTTCCGGGTACCCTGGCCGATCCGTCGCTCGTCCTCTTTAGTATTGGCGGCGTGGAGATGGACCGAAACGACAACTGGGGTGGGGCCGCGGCCGTAACCGACTTAATGACCCGCACCGGGGCGTTTGCCTTCACGAGCACGTCCAGCAAAGACGCGGCCCTGCCGCTGAAACTGGCCCCAGGGGCGTATACCGTTCACGTCAACACCGCGACCGAGGCTTCCGGTGTCGCCTTGGCGGAATTCTACGATGCGACCTCCACCTTCACGAGCGCGACGCCGCGACTGATGAACCTCTCCGCTCGCGCACAAGTGGGAACCGATGCCGATGTGCTGATCGTCGGCTTTATCCTGGGTGGCTCTACGTCCAGGACCGTCCTAATTCGCGGCGTCGGTCCGACCCTCGCAAACGCCCCGTACAATGTCGCTGGCGTCCTGGCGAATCCACGGATGGAGCTCTATCGCAGCGCCGTGCCGCAGAACGAACTGCTTCAGACTAACGATGACTGGGGCACGTCCTCCGATCTCGCGGAAATTCAGAGTGCGATGAACGCCGTCCATGCCTTCGCATTGCCGGCCGATTCCAAAGACTCCGTCATCATCGCCACGCTGCCTCCCGGCGCCTACACCGCCGTGATTGCGGGAGTGAACCGGACCACGGGAGTCGCCTTGGCCGAAGTGTATCTCGTGCCCTGAGCTCAGACCGACGGGTTGGCGGACAAAGCCAACGCCGTTCGCCGTAGGGGCTGGACAAGCGGGCGGCGAAGCCCAGAGCACGCGGGTTCTCCTGCTGATCGAGCCTGACGCGATTGTTGTCGGGCCCGCGGCTCTTACGTTTCGCGTCGCAGCGGCTTGGCGTGAAGACCCTCGCGTGGTTTCACGTGGGAATGATCCCATCCCCCATCACCTCTCTCGTACGAGCGACCGCCTTCGGCATATTGACGTTTGCTGCCGCGTTTACCGGACTGCCTCGGCTCGTTGCCGCGGATGATGCGCGCCCGGTCGAGGATTCCTCCAAGATCGCGACGCAGGAAGTCCGAGACAAAAGCCTGCCCACAATCTTCCTCGTCGGCGATTCGACGGTGAAAGTTGGCACCAAGGGCCAAAAAGGCTGGGGCGAAGTGATCGCTCCGTACTTTGATCTTTCCAAGGTGAACGTCGTGAACCGCGCGATCGGCGGTCGGAGCAGTCGGACCTTTCAGACTGAAGGGCGCTGGGATCGTGTTCTTGCCGATCTCAAGGCGGGCGACGTGGTGATCATTCAGTTCGGGCACAACGATGCCGGCGCGCTCAACGACAACTCGCGTGCACGCGGGACAATCAAGGGAGTCGGCGAAGAATCGCAGGAAATCGACAATCTGCTGACGAAGAAACACGAGGTGGTTCACTCGTACGGCTGGTATCTGCGGAAATACGTCGCCGACACGAAATCCAAGGGGGCACTTCCGATCGTTTGTTCGCTCGTGCCCCGCAAAATCTGGACCCCCGACGGCAGAGTTGCGCGCGCCAAGGACAGCTATGCCGGATGGGCCGCTGACGTAGCGAAATCGGCCGGCGTGCCTTTCCTCGACCTAAACGAGATCATCGCTGAGCAGTACGAGAAGCTCGGGAAAGAACAGGTGGATGCGCTCTTCGCCGATGCGCATACTCACACGACCGAAGCGGGGGCGCGCGCAAGCGCCCGTTGTGTGATCGCAGGGCTGAAGGCTCTCCCGGGAAATCCCGTGGCGCCGTATCTCTCGAAGGAAGGCCAGGCGGTCGAACCGGCAGCGGTTCATTGAGCGGCGGAAGAGGTGAGCGATCTGATTCCTGCCGTATCCATCCGCCACGGCAGGAATCTCGAGAAGTCGCGGCCCGGCTCAAATCGGCCGTGAATCCCCGTGGGTTTTGAGTTCTCGGCACGCCGGGTAGTGCGAAACGAAACGGTCCGGCCCGCCTCAAATCCGGGTTGAAGACGGCGGCGGGTCTTCTCTAAATTCCGTAAGGAACGGGCCGATTTGCTATTCTGGCTGTGGACCTGCCCCTTACCCCTTGCTGTTACGCTGCTTCGCGCGCGTGGAGGTCGCTCCTTGCGTTCGCGCCGACGTTGCTCCTCCCGATCGGGCTGCTGGCTTCTCCGTCGAGCCCGTCCACTCTCGCGCATGTCACCGGGCTTCCGCCGAGCCGGAGTTATACGTACGAGGAAATCGGGAACGTCTCCCCCGGCGTACGGTTGGCGACGGACGCGCTGGGCCGCATCACCGTGATCCGGGAGGGCGCGTATATCGTCTTCGACGACACGAACTGGGTCGACGTCCTGGATCGGACTGACGTTAACCGCAACATCACCCAGGTCGCCCGAGCGCCGGACGGAACGATGTTCTGCGGCATGTCCGGGGCGTGGGGTTATTTTGAATACCAGCACAACGATCTGGTTCGCGTTCACTCATTGCGGCCGAGCGAGTGCCCGGGCTGGATCGCGAACAACAGTTTCGAGCAGATTGTTTTCGCGGGCGATTGGGCGGCGTTTGCCGGCGCCCAGGGCGTCGTGTTCTACAACCGCAGAACGGGAGCCCAGCAGTTTGAGGCGGCGAGAGACACGATCGCGCTTTTTGCCGTGGGAAAGGATATCTTCGTTTCATCCTACCGCAGGGGACTCTGCAGGTTCGATACGACGAACCCGAAGTTCGTCCAGCTGGAGGAAGTGCCCACGCGCCAGAACGTGATAGAGCGTGCGACGAGGTGGGACGAATCGCAGGCGCTCGTGGCGACATACGAGCGGATCCTGGCGTTCTTCGACGGGAAGAATTACCAGCGCTGGCGGACAGATATCGACGATCTCCTCCGCAGCGGCGTGACTGAAATGGAGCGTTTGGACGGGGATCTCGTTGCGCTCGCGCTGAACGGTCATGGTCTGCGGATTCTGGACAGCAAGGGTCGGGTTGTTTTGGCGCTGGACGGACCGCGTTACAGCGGGATCACGGATCTCTGCATGAGCGAGCCGGGAGTGCTGTGGGTCTCGGCGGCTGAAGGCGTGATCAAGGTCCTCTACCGGTCGCCGATCGGAGTCTTCGACCATAACCTCGGCCTCTCTTTGACCTGGCCGGAAGTCGTCACGCACGACGGTGCGATCTGCGTCGTTTCGGAAGGGAAGATCTTCAAGTCGGAGCCCGACCACCCAGGAACACCGACGCGATTTGTCCCGATCGGGCTGTCCGTGCCCGATGGGGTTTGGAACGCGGTTTCCACGGGGCACGGTCTGTTGATGGGCAATGCGCACGGCGTCTTTCACCGGGCAGAGGACGGAACGACGACGCAGGTGATCGACGGCTTCAACGTCAACCGGCTCTGGGTTGCCGACGCCGGGAGAGAGAACTGTATTGCCATCGGTGCGACGGCGGTCGCAGCCCTCCACTGGACGGGCGACCGGTGGGAGGAATTGGGAAAACGGATTCCGGGAATCGGCTTTCCCTCGTTGTTGATCTCTGCCGCACCGAATTCAGTCTGGATCGAACTCGGGATCGACCGGGTGGGGCGGGTGACCTTGCGAAAGGGGCAGCTGCAGTCGCAGGTTTTCGATCAATTCAAGTGGCCGGAACAGGCCTGGATCAACCTGGGTGCGATCGGTTCGAAGATCGTTCTCACGCACGCCTCCTCGCCGCGCCTGTTTTTCGACGAGAACACCGACGGCTTTTGCGAGGCGCCCGAGCTGCAGCGTTTGCTCGCGTCGGCGCCTTACGACGTCCTTCGCCCGATTCAGGATTCGGACGGCGTGATCTGGATTCCGCACAGCCACGGCGTCTATCGACTCCTGCCGGCCGATGGAGGCTATCGGTTGGACGAGGATTCGCTCGCGGTGATCCGTGACACGTTTCCGACGCTCCAGATACTCAACGGAAACGACGTCTGGGTTCGCACGGCGAAACAGCTCCAGCACGTCGACTTCGCCCGCTCCGTGGGCGAGCCGGCGAGGCCGCGTCCGGTTCTGATGCGCATCGCCGATGCGCGGCGGAACGAGGACATTTATACCGCCCGCGCCCCGACCGATGGGCTGAGACGGATTCCCTACCGCAGCAACAGCCTCAATTTCCACTTCTTTCCAGGCACCTATTCCCTCCTGCGCAATCCGAGCTACCAATTCCGACTCGAAGGTTATTCCAATGACTGGTCGGTGCCGATGCGTGACACGGTGATACGGCTCACCAGCCTTCGCGAGGGCAAGTACCGGATGACGGTGCGCCTGCTGGATGCGACCGGACCGATCGGCGATTCCACGACGTTCCAGTTCAACATCCTTCCTCCGATCTACCGAACCTGGTATGCGTACGGATTCTACGCCGTCGTTTTTGGCGCCGCGATGTCTGCGCTTTATTGGGCGCTGCTGCAACGTGCCAAGGCGCGGAACGCCCAGCTCGAATCCTTGGTTTCCGCGCGAACGCGAGAACTCGACACGACCAACGCCCGGCTGCGTGCCTCGGTCGTCGAGGCCCACCAGGCGGCCGAGGCCAAGAGCCGGTTCCTGGCCAACATGTCCCATGAGATCCGCACGCCGATGAACGGGGTGATCGGAATGAGTAACCTGCTCTTGGATACGCGGCTCGACGCCGAACAGCGCGAATTCGCCTCCACCATCCGCAACAGCGCCGAGGCGTTGCTGGCGGTGCTGAACGACATTCTCGATTTCTCGAAAATCGAGGCCGGCAAGCTGCACCTGGAGAAACTGACGTTCACCTTGCGCGACATTCTCGAGGAATCGGTCGAGCTGCTGGCTCTGCGCGCCGCGGCAAAGCCGGTGGAGTTGGCATCGTTTCTCGCCCCGGAACTGCCACTTCGGCTGCAGGGCGATCCCGGGCGGCTTCGGCAGGTTCTGCTCAATCTCATCGGCAACGCGGTGAAGTTCACGGATACCGGCGAAGTGATTGTGTCCGCGACGCGGGATCGCGAGATGCCCGCTGCGGAGGGCGTCTGCCGCGTGAGATTCGAAGTGAGCGACACGGGGATCGGCATCTCCCATGAGGCGCAGAATCATCTGTTCAAGCCGTTCACCCAGGCGGACAGCTCCACGACGCGACGCTTTGGAGGAACCGGGCTGGGCTTAGCGATCAGCCGCCAGATCGTGGAACTGATGGGCGGAATGATTGGCGTGCGAAGCGAGCCCGCCCGAGGATCCACCTTTTGGTTCGTCATCCCGTTTGCCTGCGCACCCGCGGAGTACGATGCGGAGAAAGTCGATGAAAGCGCCACGGATCTCCGCGACCTGAAGGTTCTGGGCTTCTTCGAGGGAAAAACGATATCCCGCGTGATCGAACACCATGCCCGTGCTTGGCGCATGGATCTGCACGTTGCCGCCAATGCTTCCGATATCGCTGCCTTGGCCGCCGAGGCAACCGGGAAAGGAAACCCATTCAAGGTTGTCCTTGCCGAGTTTCGCAATCCGCACACCCGCGGGAAATCGTTCGCCGATGAGCTCCGAGCGGATCCCAGAACGGCTGCGCTGCCTTTGGTCTTGATCAGTTCGCTCGAGGAGAAAGCAGGGCAGGGAGAGCGTCCTGCCGGCGCGGATGCTGTCGTAGCCAAGCCCGTTCGGGCGGAAGGTCTGCGCCGGTCATTGCGCGAAGCGCTCGCTCGCAGACTCCCTTCGCGCCTTCCGCCTTCTACTCCAAGCACCGTCGTTGAGAGTGCGCCGCAGCAGGCGGTCTCCCCGCCGTTGTCATCCCTTCGAATCCTGCTTGTGGAGGACAACGCCGTGAACCAACGCGTTGTACAGATGCAGTTGAGGAAGGTCGGCTACGCCGCCGATCTGGCGAACAACGGTGTGGCGGCCCTCGAGGCCCTCGCTCGCAAGCCGTACGATCTCGTCTTCATGGATTGCCAGATGCCCGAGATGGACGGCTACGAGGCAACCCGCCGTCTGCGCGACGATTCGCGGTACTCGGCGTTGCACGTGATAGCGATGACGGCCAACGCGATGGAGGGGGACCGTGAGAGATGCCTCGCGGCCGGCATGAACGACTACATCTCGAAACCCACACGCTCCGAAGATCTCAAAGCGGCCATCGAACGCTGGCTGTCGACTGGGCGCAAACCGGGCGGCGAGCGGCGAGCATAAAAAAGGCCCGGCGAGCGAGCCGGGCCTTCTGAATGCCGATCCGTGGACGTTAAGCCTTGCGGACCTGCTTCCGGCGCCACGCGGCCAACGCGAGAAGCGAGAGCGCGCCTATGAGGCCGTACGTAGACGGTTCCGGTACGGCGCCCGGCAGCGGCGGGAGATCGTCGATGAACGAGCCTGCCGCGAGAAACACCGCTGAATCGAGGGCCGTGTCTCCGCCATCGGCGATGGCGATGCGCATGACGTTTTCTACTCCTGCGTTCACTGCTCCCGAGGCGTACAGGTAGAAACCGAGGTTACGACCGACAAGCCCGTCCATCTGCGTGGGAAGTCCCCCGGTAGTGTTGTCATAGTAGTACTGGGGATAGTCGCCGAGGTTGACATTATTGATCGAAACGGCGGTCGAGGTGCCCGGGACCAGGGCGATGTTCAGGCCGTTGAGGAAGAATGCGAAGACGTCGTTGTAGTGATCGACGTATTCATTGTATTCCTCCGAGCCGAAAACGTATTGGAAACTGATGACGCTGTTGGTCGGCGTGAAATGGATTTCGAGAACCGACGCGTCGTAGGTTGCGCCAGCAATTGCAGTCAGGCCGGCGTCGCCAGCGAGACCGTTGGACGTGCTGATGCCGGTGGATGTATTCAATCCCTGGACGTTTGTCCGGGATCCGCTGGTCAGCACAATGCCGGAGGTGAAGGGCAGAATGCCAGAAGTGCTGGTGAAGTACCCGCTGGCGTTTGTGGCTCCGGTGTAGCTGGCGGAGTTGATGGTGATGCCAGACGAGCCGGAGAGCAGGGCGTTCGCGAACGACATCGCGTTGTCGTACGCCGTCGTTGAGATCTGTCCGGAAGCGGACAGGGCAGCCGAGGCGAAAAGCACCGTGGCCGTTGTTTTCAGGAATGAGAGGTTCATCGGAATGGGCATGTGATCGTCGCCGACCATACGCTCCGGTTATGCACCTCGAAATCGGGCTGCGTCCTATGCCCACGCGGTGATTCTGCTCGGTTGAATGTAGGGTAGGTGCCTACAAGCCAATGATAAGCGAAACTTAACAGCCGCATTTACAGATTCCCCCAGGTAAGCTGAGCGCAGGGCCCGCTCAATCCGAACCGCCGGGTGGACGGCTCTTCATCAAAGAATGGGGACATGCCGCTGAGAACCAGCAGACATGTCCCCTGCGATGATAGAGCTAACGATGAAGGGGTATCGGCTCCTGAGGGTGCACAGCAAACCTGAGGTGCTGATGGAAGTGGAACTAGAGCAGCAGCCCG
>QAYY01000012.1:0-155636 GCA_003054665.1 Opitutaceae bacterium EW11
TGCCGGCCTGGACGAGCGTATTCCAACGCGCCAGTTGGGTGGACTCTTCTGCCACGTCCACATCCATGATGCGGCTGGTGGCGGCTTCGAGGTTCGCCTTGTTCGTGGTCAGCAACTCCGAAGCGAAGGAGAAGCGGCTCTGCTCGGCACCGTTGGCGGCGCGCATCGTAGCCACGTTCTGAATCGCATTCGTGATATTCGTGAGCGTGATCGAGCCCAGCGAGGAGGCGGCGGTGGCGGTGAGAACACCGATGCCGACACCCGTGCTGGACAGATCGCGACCCGCGATCGAGACTTGCGAGGCTGTGCTGCCGTCTTCCGTCACCGCGACGTTCAGACCGGACGTGCCGAATAGGCCGACGCCGTTGAACTTCTCGGACGTGAGGGCGGTCAACTGAGCCTTCAACGAGGTGAATTCCGAGTCGTAGTTGGCGAGGTCGCCGGTGTTCTTGGTCGGATCTGCGTAGAGGGTCTTCAGCTCGCTCATGCGATCGAGGACCTTCGCGGCAATCTTCAGAGCACCGTCCTGCGTCTGCAGGTACGACACGGAATTTCCGATGTTCGTGGAAACCGCGCCCTGGCGTTTCGCCGCAGCGGACAGTTTCATCGCGACCGCCAGACCGCCGGCGTCATCGGAAGGGTTAACGATCTTCGTGCCGCTCGAGAGTCGGTTAAGGCTCTTCTGCAGCATCGTGTTCGACGAACTCAGGTTGTTGGCGGCAACCGTCGCCGAATAGTTTGTGTTAATAACAACTGACATAGTGGTATCTTTCCTTGATGAGTGCGACGTCCGTCGTCGCCACGAGCTCGCGTGAACGGTGCGGGCCGGCCCGATCAGAGCTGGTGCTCTAAATTGTCACCCTGCGAAGGGCTGCTAGTGGTAATCGAAGGATCGATCCGACTGCGTCGGGGCGCGTGGAACGGTTCTTTGGCGAAACCGCTCCGGCGAGAGGGGGCTGCGAAGCGCCGGGCCAGGCTCAGCCCTTCCGCGACCGTTTTGGCGCCGGTCGCGTCAGGCGTTAGCTAGCCTCGAGGGCTTGGCTTATTGCAGCAGCTTGAGAGCTGTCTGCGGGCTCTGGTTCGCTTGCGCCAGCATCGCAGTGCCGGCTTGGACCAGAGTGTTGAAGCGCGCGAGTTGCGTGGATTCCTGAGCCACGTCCACGTCCATGATTCGGCTCGTGGCGGCTTCCAGGTTGGCCTTGTTGATCGTCAGCAGCTCCGAGGCGAACGAGAAGCGGCTCTGCTCGGCACCGTTGGAGGCGCGGAACGTTGCCACATTTTGGATCGCGTCGGAGATCGACTGCAGCGTCAGCGCGGTCGAACCCAGGCTCGTCACGGCGGTGGCCGTCAGTGCGGCGATGCCCGTGGCGGTGCTGGAGAGATCCCGGCCGTAAATCGTCACGGCCGAACTCGTGCTGCCGTCTTCCGTGACGGCGATCGACATGTTGTTGGTACCGAAGAGCGAGACCCCGTTGAACTTTTCGCTCGTGAGGCTCGAGAGCTGGGCCTGCAGCGAAGTGAACTCCGCATCGTAGTTGGCCTTGTCGCCCGAGTTCTTCGTCGGATCCGTATACAGCGTCTTCAGTTCGCTCATACGTTCCAGCACCTTGCCCGCGATCTTCAGCGCACCGTCCTGCGTCTGCAGGAACGACACCGAATTTCCGATATTGGTCGAGACGGCTCCTTGGCGGCGAGCCGCGGCAGCCAACTTCATCGACACAGCAAGACCGCCCGCATCGTCGGACGGATTCACTATCTTGGTTCCGCTGGAAAGCCGGTTCAGGCTCTTCTGCAGACCATCGTTCGAGCTCACCAGGTTGTTAGCGGCAACCGTAGCGGCGTAATTGGTATTAATGACGACTGACATGGTATCTTCCTTGATCTTTGCTGCCACGTCCGTGTGGCGACGGGGCCGGGAAGGGAGCCGGACCACTCCGGCTGCGGGGTAAATCGCAGCTGCCTTCTCCATACGGCACAGCCAGCAGAATTCTTTAGGGTAAAAATGAAGTGATCTCCCCGGATCGGTCTGGGGTATATCCTCCAGACAATTTCGCCCTCCTCGCCGCCAAACTGCGCTCCGCGGCTCAAGTCCCCACCGCCCGGTGCCGATACCAGGTTGATCGATTTGTCGCCTTAACGTCCTCCACCACCATGTCCTCTTCCCTCGCGCTCTCAGGTCTGGCCAGCGGTTTCGACTGGAAAACGTTTATCGACACGATGATCGAGACCCAGTCCGCCCCGATCACGCGGCTGAAGGCGGAGAAGACGGCGAACAACAACAAGATCACCGCGCTCTCCACCCTCGGGACAAAAATCACGGATCTGCAGACGGCGGCGGCGGCGCTCAAAGCCGACGGCCTGTTCTCGGGGCGCACCGCGACTTCCACCAATACCAACTGGACCGCGTCGGCCTCCTCCGGCACCGCCACCGGCAGCTATGCCATCAACGTCACGCGCCTCGCCTCGGCGACGGCCCGGAACGGCACGTCGGATATCGGTCTCGGACTCTCCACGACCAACGACGTCTCCGGCGTCACCCTCGCGTCGATGGCGACCGCCAAGGCGGTCACCGCGGGCAATTTCACCGTCAACGGAGCCCAGGTCTCGATCGCGCTCACGGACTCGCTCCAGGACGTCTTCACCAAGATCTCCACCGCGACCGGCGGCACCGTCACCGCCAGCTACGATTCGGCCACGGACAAGATTTCCCTCAATTCGGCCTCCACCATCGTGCTCGGCGCGAGCAACGACACCTCGAATTTCTTCTCGGTCACGAAGCTGGCCAACAACAGCAGCGGCACGATCACGAGCAGCGGCGCGCTGGGCTCGGTGAACCAGAGCGCCCCGCTCGCCAGCTCCCGGCTCCGCGGCAGCATCACCGCCGTCGACGGCTCCGGGAACGGCTCGTTCAACATCAACGGCGTCGCGATCGCGTATAACGTCAACACCGACTCCCTTTCCGCCGTCCTCAACCGGATCAACACGTCCACGGCCGGCGTGACCGCCACTTACGACACCGCCAGCGACCGCGTGGTCCTGACGAACAAGACCACCGGCTCGGTCGGCATGGGTTTCAGCGAGGCCGCCGGAGGATTCCTCGACGCCGCTGGTATCACTGCGGGCACTACGAACGTCGGCCTCGACGCCCAGTACACGGTCAACGGCGGCCCGACGCTCACCAGCTCGAGCAACACGCTCGACGCGTCCTCGCACGGCATCACGGGCCTCAGCGTGATCGCGACCGCGGAAGGAACCTCCACGATCGCCGTCGGTAGCGACACCACCTCGATGCGCAAGAAGATCGAGGACTTCATTTCCAAGTACAACGCGGTCCAGGACTACATCGAGTCGCAGACGAAGGTCACCATCACCAACGGCAAGGTGTCCACGTCGCTCATGTCGGACAACCGCGAGATCCAGAGCTGGGCCCGGTCCTTCCGCTCGGCGGCGTTCGACGCGGTCAGCGGCGTCGGCGGCACGATCCAGCGCCTGGAGAACCTCGGCATCGATTTCACGAGCGGCACTTCGGACCTGACGATCAAGGACGGCACCAAGCTCGATGCAGCCCTGGCCGACCACTCGGCGGACGTGGAAAGCTTCTTCAAGACCGCGACCACCGGCTTTTCCGCCAAGCTCGATGCGCTCTCCACCCAGATCCTGGGCACCGGCACGAGCAGCACCGGCTGGATCAATACGGCGAAAAACACCCTCACCAACTCCAACACGAGCATCGACAACCAGATCGATGTCATTCAGCGCCAGCTCGATTCCCAGCGGGCCCGCCTGGAGGCCGCCTTCACGGCCATGGAGGAGGCCCAGTCGAAGATCCAGCAGCAGCAGCAGCAGATCGCGAAGACGTTCCCAAGCACGGGTTGAGGCTGTCCGCGGGCCAAGTTTGCGGCATCCTTTCTCCACCATGGACCACCGCCCTCTTTTTGTCTTCATCGCGCTGACTCTCGCCGGCTGCTCCGAGCTTCCGAGGAAGGATCCTGCGAAGTCCGGGCCTTTTTTCGTTCCGACCAATGTCACCACGCTGGGCCGGCTCCCCGCCGAGGTCCGCCGCGTCGCGATCCTGCCCGCCTGGGGCGGCAAGGACATCGCCCTGACGAGCTACGAACGCATCGACCAAGCCATCTCCGCCGAACTGACCCGCACGGGCCGTTTCGAGACGGTGGTGGTTACGCGCGAGGATCTCCAGCGCCTCGCAGGCACGCCGGCGGTCAATTCGGCCGACTCCCTGCCCGTCGATCTGCTGCAAAAACTCGCCAAGGCCACCGGCGCCGACGCCGTGCTGTTCTCCGACATCACCAACTACTCGCCCTACCCGCCTTTGCTTTTCGGCTATCGGACCAAACTCGCGCGGCTCCCCGACGGACAGATCCTCTGGGCAGCCGATAACGTCTTCGATGCCAGCGTGCCCACCGTTGCCAACTCCGCCCGCCACACAGCACTCAAGCTCGGCTCCGATCGCGGCCCGGGCGACCTGAGTCACACCATCCTGCAAAACCCGGCTCGCTTCGCCGCTTTTGTCGCCGCCGAGACATTCGCCACGCTTCCTCCCAGATGAGCAGGAGGATAAGCATCCGCCACCTATTTGCGTAATGTTTTTACTTAAGTATCACGGCCGGCGGACCGATTGACCCCCATAGCTAAACCAACGGCGTTCCCTGTATCGCTTCGTCCTAGGGCTGACCGTACATCCCTAAAACACACATGATACAACCCACGTCCAACTACCTCGGTTTCAACCGGGCGGACGCGTTGGCCAACGCCGCTGCGAAAAACGCCTCGGCGGACCAATCTCCCACCTCCAGCGGCGATCGACTTTCCAGCTCCAGCAGCGACGCGCTGAAACAGGCCTTGAACAACTCTCCGGAAATTCGTCCCGACGTCGTCGCGCGCGGCAATCATCTCGCGGTGGATCTCTATTATCCGCCCCGCGAATTGATCCAGCGGCTCGCCAAGATGATCACCGATTCGGTCGATCTTTCCGAGAAGGCCTAACACCCCATGACCCACACGGCCGCCCACGGATACGCCCGCGCTTACCAGGCGCAGTCCGTCCTCACCGCCAGCCCGGGGCAGCTCATTCTGATGCTGTACGACGGCGCCCTCCGTTTCCTGGGGCACGCCCGCGACGCCCTGGAATGCCCGGAAGAGACGCCTCACCGTATCGAGCGTATCAATACCAATCTGCTCAAGGCGCAGGCGATCGTTTCCGAGCTTCGCGCCAGCCTGAATCTCGACGCGGGCGAATACGCCACCAACCTCGACCGCCTTTACGACTACTACCTGCGCCGCCTCTTCGAGGCCAACATGAAGAAGTCCGTGAAGCCGGTGATCGAGGTCGAAGGGCTGATCCGCCAGCTGCGCGACGGCTGGGCCGAAATGCTCAAGAACGAAGGAGCCGCACGCCTCCAGCAGGCCCGCGGCGTCGCCTGAAGGCCGCCCGGACCATGGAAACCGCCCTCCAGCGTGTAGGCCGCCTCATCGGCTCCCTGGAAACGCTGTCCTCGCAGCAGTCCTTTCTCCTCGCGGCGGACGATTTCGCCGGTGTCCTCGATCTGGTGAACCGCTGCCAGCCCCTGATCGACGAGATCGCCCGGCTCATGATGATGCCCGGCGTCTCCCGGTCCCTCGAGCCGGCGCTTCAGCGCAGGGCCCAGAACTTTTTTGATTCGCAACGCTCGCTGAGCGAAAAGCTCACGTCGAAAAAGACCGTCGTCCGCGAACAACTCGACGAGATCGCCGCCGTGCGTTCCCGAGTTCATCGTCTCCGCGGCGCATACGGCACCGCCTACGGCAGCCGTTCGCAGAATCCCGTCGCCCTGGCCGGACAGGCCTGAGGCAAAACAAGGCTGACGGACTGAACGAGCCCCGCATGCGCCTGGCTCGCCGATGTTCGGGGTTACGCTGAAGACGCGCGGAGCGACAGAAGTCGGCTGCCGCTCCCCTCAGCTTGTCGGTTCTCCAGCCGTTTTTCAGCTGGCCGCAGGCAGCGATTCTCTGGCCACGCCCGCTCCGTTTACCGGAAGTTTGGGGCCGGCCATCCAGGCCTCCGCGATCTTCGCCGCAGCGCCAAACCAATCGAAATTGTCGCCCTTGGGAAATACGGAGCAGTTGCCCGTCTCCTGGGTATTGGGCCAGCCGAACTCGGCCCGGATACAGATCTCCCCGTCGGCCAGAGTGAAATTCTGGAGCAGGATCCACCCGGAGCCGTCCGCGAAGGTCATTTTCGCGATGCCTTTCTGGAAGTTCACAACCCGGGAGGCACGCTGCAGAACCGATGGGCATTCCAGCGTGGCCAGGGCGGCCTCAACCGAGGACATCATCGAAAGCAGACGTGGAGGCATAGCGGTCACTCGATGGCGAAATCGGCCATATCCCCGCTCACTTTAGGCCTTTCCGTCATGCCAGCCCCTCAATCCGCTGTACTCCGGAGATATTTTTCTCAACTTTTTTACCGAACGTCCGATTTGAAGATCGCAAGATCATCGTGACGTTCGGAAAGTCCATCCGCTTCCAGCTACCAGCTATCAGCCCAGTGCCCGCTTCTGCTAACCCACTCGACCCTGCCGCTCGCGGCGAGGCGCACCTGCACGCCCTCTTGGCGCGTGTCGTGACGGAGTCTACCCAGGCTCTGCTCATCTGCGATGCACGGCAGCCGGGGCGGCCCGTCGCCCACGTGAATCGGGAATTCGAGCAGCTGACGGGTTGGGGCGCGCAGGCGGCCCTGGGGAAATCGCTTTCCAAACTTCTGCGTCCGCCCGGCGGGCAATTCGAGTGGGAACGCGTCGAGTCGGTGATGTCCGGCTCGCAGCCTTGGCGGAAAACGCTGCCGGCGGCGCGCCGGGACGGCACCGTCTTCTGGGCCGACGTCCACCTCTATCCGCTCACCGAGGGCGACGTGATCAGCCACTGGGTCGGCACGTTGTCCGACGTCACCGAAAACCTGGAGCTGCACGACGCGCTGCACCAAAGCGAAGCGCAGCATCGGCTGCTCGCCGAAAACATCCGCGACCTGATCACCGTCTGCCACGACGACGGTCGCTGCGCCTTCGCCTCCTCCTCGTGCCAGGCGATGCTTGGCTACCGGCCCGAAGAGATCGTCGGAGCGCAGTTTCGGGACTTCGTGCATCCGGACGACCGGGCGGCGTTTGACCGGCTGATCGAGGCGCATTTTCAGGACCGCAACGAAGGCGTGATCGTCCAGCGCCTCCGCCGAAAGGACGGCTCGTGGCTGTGGACCGAGATGACGAGCAAGACCCGTCGCGATCCCGCCAGTCAACGCGCCCAGGAGATGATCTCCACGACGCGCGACATCAGCCGGCGCCACGCGGCAGAGGAGAAACTGCGCTCCACCCACGCGCTGCTCGACGCCGTGTACGAAGCGGTGCCGATCGGCCTCGCCCTGATCGACAACCACGGGGCGTTTGTGCAGTGCAACCGGGCTTTCGCCGCGCTCTTCGGTCTGCGCGCCGTCGAGATTCCCGGACGCGCCGCCAGCACCCTTATTCCCGCCGGTCCGCTCGCCCGGGCCACCGCCGCCCAGGGCACGCCCTGCGACGCCGAATGCGCCGCCCCCGGGGGCAAACTCTTCCCCACCGAGCTCACCGTGCTCCCGCTCTCCACCGCGGGCGACAACGCGCGGCTGCTCGTGCTCAGCGACGTTCGCGAGCGCCGGAAGATCGAGTCGCGGCTGCGCGAGGCGGGGCAGCTCGAGAGCCTCGGAACCCTCGCCGGAGGCATCGCGCACGATTTCAACAACATGCTCGCGATCGTCCTCGGATACGCGAGCCTCCTGCGGGACGCGGCCGGAGAACCCGCGCGTATTATCCACTACGCGGATACGATCATCGACGCCGGCCGGCGCGGCGCCGACGTCGTCCGCCAGCTGCAGCTTTTCGCCAACACGCAGGACGCGGATCTCGCGCCCGCCAACGTGCACGCGCTGCTCGACGAGTGCATCGCGCGGGTGTGCGCCGGCTGGCCGGCAAACGTCGAGATCGTCCGGCACTTCAACGCGCTGGATCCGGTCCTCACCGTCGACGCACACCAGCTCACGCAGGCGATCCAGAAGCTGCTGGAAAACGCCCGCGACGCGATGCCGCGCGGCGGCCGGCTGGTGGTGCGCACGGCCGACGTGCGCCAGGCGCATTTCGCCCCCGGTTCCGGCGGGCCGGAGCAGAAACAGTTTCTCCGCATCTCGATCGAGGACAGCGGCGGCGGCATGGATGCCGAAACGCGCGCGCGCATGTTCGAGCCGTTTTTCGCCCGCAACAAGAACCCGGAGACCCGGGGCCTCGGGCTGGCGGTCGTCTACGGGATCATCCGCGCGCACCACGGCACGATCGAGGTCGACAGCGCGCCCGGCGAAGGCACCCGCGTTTACCTGGTGTTTCCGCGCGCCGTATCCAAAACGGAGTTCACCTCTCCGCCGTTTCCCGACACGTCCGCCGCGGCGACCGACCGCCGCACGATCCTCCTCGTCGAGGACGAGCAGGACATCGGCTCGCTCTGGCTCGAGGTTCTGCCGGCCGCCGGCTGGCGGGTTCTCTGGGCCCGCGACGGAGCCGAGGCGTTGAGGCTCTTCCGCGCACACCGGGAGGAAATCGCCCTCGTCTTCACCGACATCGGACTGCCCGTCATGGACGGCTGGCAGGTGGCGGAAGCGATCCGACGCGAGGTTCCGGGCATGCCGCTGCTCGTCGCAAGCGGCGCCTTCCGCCCGGGCGACCGCCAGCGCGGTCTCGCCGATCCCGTCGCGTATCTTTCGAAGCCCTACGTTCCGACGAAGGTCATCAACCAGATCCGCGCGTTGATTCCCGCCTGATCGCCCGGCACGCTCCGGCGTCCCGCTCGTCGCTCCGCCTGGCCCGGCCAGCCGCCGGCACGGCTTCGATCGCGCGCCGTCGATCCTTCTCCGCAGCGAACAGAGGGGATTCCGGCGCAATTCCTCCTCGCGCAGCGCGGTAAAGTCCGGCTTCTTCAGCGGGCCGATCGCACAACAGGTGGACGGGACACCGGTTTTGCCTTCCGCCCAGAGGAAAACGCCATAGATTGTAGATCTTTTCCCGCCCCACGCGCCAAGACGCCATGTCTCTCGAAAGAATACTCGTTCTCGACGACGAACCGCTGATCCAAAAGGTGCTGGACGAGCTGTTCCGGAGAAAGAAGTACACGGTCACCATCGCGGGAACGATCGCTCAGGCGGAGAGCCTGATTTCGAAGGAGAATTTCGATCTGATCATGCTCGACGTCCGTCTGCCCGACGGCGACGGCCAGCAGTTCCTGGAGCGCGTGAGCACGCTTCCCGATCGTCCGCTGGTGGTGATGATGACGGGCCACGGCACCATCGAAAGCGCGGTCGCCTGCATGCGGGCCGGCGCCTTCGACTATCTGATCAAACCGTTCTCGCCGGGCCAGATTGAGATCATCCTCAAGAAAGCGGACTCGTACCGGCAGCTGATCAAGGTCAACCGCTACTTCAGCGAGCAGGATGGCGGCGACGGCGACATGCTGGGCCGCAGCCCCGCGCTGGTGCGGCTGCGCCAGCTGATCGAGCGCGTCGCTCCGACCGACGCCACCGTGCTCATCACGGGCGAGAACGGCACGGGCAAGGAAATGGTCGCCCGCGAGCTCTACCGGCATTCGCCCCGTCGCAACGAACCCTACATCAAGATCAACTGCGCGGCGCTCTCGGAAAACCTGATCGAGAGCGAATTGTTCGGCCACGAGAAAGGCGCGTTCACCGGCGCGACCGATCGGCGCGAGGGCCGCTTCGAACTCGCGAACCGCGGCACTCTGCTGCTCGACGAGGTGAGCGAGATCCCGCCCAATCTCCAGGCTAAGCTCCTCCGCGTGCTGCAGGAGCGGGAATTCGAGCGCGTCGGCGGCACGAAGACGATCAAGGTCAACGTGCGCATCCTCGCGACGTCCAACCGCGAGCTGATGCAGTTCGTCGAAAAGGGCCAGTTCCGCTCCGACCTCTATTACCGCCTCAACGTTTTTCCGGTGCACGTGCCGCCGCTGCGCGAAAGGCCCGAGGACATTCTCGTCCTCGCCGAAGCCTTCCTGCGCCGCTTCGCCCGCAAGCACGGCCTGAAAATCCCGGGCTTCACCGACAACGCCGTCGCCGCGCTCGCCGCGTATCCATGGTTTGGTAACGTGCGCGAGCTTCAGAACACGATCGAGCGCGCCGTCATCCTCTCCGAAAACGGCCGCCCCGTTTCCACGGCCGCGCTCGGCCTGCCCTCGCTCGGCCGCGGGGCGAGCGGAGCCCCGATCGCGGTGCCGCCCTGCCCGCCCGTGACAGCGGCCGCGATTCCGGCCGCTCCTCCGCCGCCAGCGGAGAATCTCGCTCCCGCAGTCGCGCCCGAACCGTCCGCGCCGGTCGAGTTTGCCCCGCCGCCCGCCGCCGAAAGCGTCGGCGCCACGGCCGCGGCCGCTTCCGGCGCGCCCGCTGCCGTCGCGGAAAAATCGGACGCCGTCATCCCGCTCGACGAACTCGAGAAGCAGGCCATCTTGTCCGCCCTGCGCGCCACGGGCGGAAACCGCACCCGCGCGGCGGAGTTGCTGAAAATCAGCATCCGTACGCTCCGCAACAAGCTGCAGGAATACCGCGCTTCGGGAGACTTCACCGACGGCGAAGCTGAGGAAACCTGACCTCAGGAAGCGGGATCTCGGCCACCGCCGCGCCCGCTCACGTCTGGCCCGGCTGCCCCGCCCAGGAGCCGGCCGGCCGCTGCGGAACGCCTCGACCGTCACCCCTGCCCGATTGCGGCTAGGGTATACTCCTGCGAGTTAGCGCCATTAAGTTGCTTCACGGGCGAACCCATTGCGTCGATAAAAGGGGCGATGAACGCGTGCTCATGCGCACCTCGACCGGCCTGGCGCACGGCTGCCTTTGCGGCAGCCGCGGTGCTCGCGCTCGCGTTCGCCGGCTGCGCATCCACGGTGCCGACGGCCGCGCCGCGCTCGGCGGTTTCGCCCGAGACCGCGCTCACGCTGGCCCAGATCACGGCGCGCTCGGTGGGCGGCCAGGTGTTCACCGTCGCGCCCACCGGCAGCATGAAGCCCACCCTCGACGAGAGCAGCGTCGTTGCAGTGGAAAAAGTGGCGTTTTCCGAGCTGCGGCAGGGCGACATCGTCATCTATCGCAGTGTATCCGGTTTTCCGATCGTCCATCGTCTGTATGAACATCATGGAGACAGCTGGCTCGTTCTCGGGGACAACAACGGCACCGTCGACCGGGAAGCCGTGACCGCGGCCAATTTTGTGGGCCGGGTTTGCGCCATCTTCTACACTTCCTCGGGCGCGGGAACGGCTGCCGCAACGGCGTTTGCGCAGCGGTAACCGGGTGGTGGCCCCGGTATTATCCCACAAAATCCACTAAAGCTGCCGCAATTCGGTCGATAATAAGGCGGGAGCAACGTGCTCCCCACCCCGCTCTCCATGCCTACCATCGATCAGATCAGCGAATCGGTCTTCCGCGAGACGATCAATCGCGCCGTACAGGACGTCTTCAAGACCATGCTTGCGCGAACGGCGACGCTCGACACCGCTTCCGATGCCGCGAACGCCGATGGCACTCCCTGGGAACACCCGGTCCAGATCAACGGCCAGCAGGTCGTCGGCACCGTGGGCTTCATCGGCGACATCAGCGGGCTGATCTACCTTTACCTCGACGCCGAGTTCGCGAACGAAGTCGCCAGCCACATGCTGAGCATGACCCTTCCCGAGCTCGTGGACGCCGGTGACGAAGTGGTGAACGACGCGGTCGGCGAGCTGACGAACATGACCGTCGGCACGTTCAAGAACCAGCTGGCAGACAAGGGCTTCCCTTGCCGGCTGACGATTCCCTCCATCCTTCGCGGCAGCAATTTCTCCATCGAGCCCATCAGCTCGGCGACGCGGCGCATCTATCGGTTCACGGTCGGCACGCACAATCTCGTGGTCGATCTGCTGATGAAGACCGGCGACTAATCCAAACTCCGCTCCTGCCCTGCCATGCGCTACAAGATCCTTACCGTCGACGACTCCAAGACCGTCCGAATCATCGTTAAGAAGGCTTTCAAATCTTTCGACTGCGAGATCATCGAGGCTGCCAACGGAGTGGAAGGTCTGGCGGCCGCCGCGAAAGAGACGCCCGACATGATCCTCCTCGACATCACCATGCCGGTGATGGACGGCGTGGAAATGCTGACCAAGCTGAAGTCCGACCCGACCCTCAAAGCGATCCCCGTCATCATGCTCACCGCTGAAGGCGGCCGTGATAACGTGCTGAAGATCGCCAAGATCGGCGTCCGCGACTACATCGTCAAACCCTTCAAGGAAGAGGTCCTGGTCGAAAAGTGCGGCCGCGTCATCGACCTCAAGCCGCTGACTGACGGGCCGACCAAGGCGAAATCCATTTTCGACCCGGCCACCATCCTGGTCGTCGAGGACAAACCCGCGATCATCCAGCAGATTCAGGAAGGCCTGAAACACACGCCCTGGAAGATCAACGGCGTCCATACCACCGGTGAGGCGATCGATTTCTGCAGCAAAAACACGCCCGACCTGGTGATCATCAGCCTTTCCCTCCCCGAGGAGGCCGCCTTCACCCTGTTCCGCCTTATCCGGCAGAACGTGAAGACGAAATACACGCCGATCTTCGCCCTGGTCGTGAAGACGGAGCTCAACGCGCAGCAGCAGGCGCAACAGGTCGGATTCTCGTACATCGTGACGAAGCCGATCGAGATCACCGAGCTCGAGTCCAAGGTCGCCAAGGCGATGAACCTCGATACGTCCCAACGTTATTTCAACGTGGACGGCGACGTGTTCGTCATGCGCCTCCCGGAAAACACGACCCAGACGGTCGTCGGCGAGGTCCTCAACTATCTCAAGCCGAAGATCGCCGAAGCGGTCGACAGCGGCATCGTCAAGGCCGTCATCGATCTCCACGAACTCAAGGGCCTCAACATGGCCATCATCAAGCTGCTCATCCAGGCGATGATGACCTGCAAAGAGCTCGCCCTTCAGTACACGCTCGTCGGCAACAGCCAGATCGTGTCGGAGTGCAAAGGCTTCGAAGACACCCGCAATTGGCAGTTCCACGACTCGATCGCGGACGCCAAGGCGAGTTTCACCAAAGCCGCTCCGAGCCCGGCGTCTGTCGCCTAAACAACCCTCTCAGCCATCGGTATCGCAGCCGATGGCCCCTGCGAGAACCGCACTTCCTTCGGGGGTGCGGTTTTGCATTTGGGCCCCGGAGCGGGTCACGCCGCCGACGCCGGTCCCCGGTTATTCCTCGCCGCGGACTGCCTTCAAGAGGCGGAAGCGGGTACACAAATTGTTCAGACGATGGACGAGGTCGCTGACGCGAGTCGTGTCGTTGGGCAACTCACCCGGCGTTCCGAGCCGGCGTTGGATCTCCTCGATCCGTGCCATCAGGATTTTCGCCTCTTCGGCGACTTCGGATGGCTCAGCCAAGAGTTCGTGGAGGATGGAATCGCGTAGTTCTGACATCGGAGGAGGCAGGTGAACCAGCGCTCGAATCTAGCAGCGCTGCATTGGACGATAGACGCGCTCCCCCGTCACCCTCAGCCAGGGGCTAGGTTGAACAGGCAGACGTAATGAGAAGCAGGCAGTCACGGGACAAAAACGCGTTGGACAAAGCACACTCACCTAGGAAAGCCAAACGCAAATTTATGGATTTTCTACAAATTCCCTGAGTTGTTACGCAAAAACTCATTTCCTCGAACGTACGAATTAATTGCAGCTGGCGGTCGGGTACAGTGATGCCCACGGCGCAAATTTGTTGCTAAATGGACGACATCACCGCTGATCGGTTCTTAATAAGCTGTAAGTAAGCTAGATAGGAAACAACCGGGCGGCGGACAGGATCGAGGTGAGGGCGGCTTTTCCCCTCCAGTCCAGGGAGCGAGGGCCGATAAACCATCTGGGCCAATCAGACGCTCCGCCCTGCGGTGGAGAATGGACCAACATGACTTCTCAGAACACAACCTTGCTCTTCGGCAGGGCGCGGTTCTCGCGCATCCTGCTGCTCGGCGCGCTCGCGGCGTTGTCCGCTGAGGCGCGGGCGTTGAGCTTGCCCCAGCGGGTACTCCGTTCGTCTACAGAACCGCGCCAGACCGTCGTCGCTGCGTCTGAAGCGATCGGCTACCTGGCTTCCGTCGGCCCCGTCCCCCTGCGCTTCGCTCCGCCGCCTCCTGATCCGGTCGAGCGTCCCGCGCCCCCCGCTTCTGCAGCGGTGGCCAGCACTCCCGTCAGCCCTGTCCCCTCCGTGGCACCGACCGTGCAGCCCGAGCCTGCCACCGCGACGGCCGCCCCGGGACCGGAGCCGGCCGCAACTCAACCGGCTGCGGAAAAACAGCCCGAGCTCAAGCCGGTGACCATTCTCCCCGACGACACCCGCCGTGATGTGCGTCCCGAGGATGTCCTGCCCTATTTCGAGCTTCCCAGAGGGTCTGCTGGCGCCGGAGGTGCCGCGCTTCCCTTCGCTCCCGCAGCTCCGCCGGCCCAGCCGCCGAGTTCCGCCACGTACCAACAGAAATGATACTTCGCCTTGCCGGTCTCTCCGTCGCGCTCTGCGGCGTCCTCGCCGCGGCCGCTGAGCCCGCAGCGCCCGCCCCCACGTCCGCGCCGGAGCAGGTTGCCGCGCCGGCCCAGCCGGTGCCGGCTGCGAACCCCGCCGCCTCTCCCACGGCGACCGAGAACGCGCCCGGCGCCGCCGCGGAGCCCGCAAAAGGCAAGGCCGAGGAGCCGATCATCGCACCCGACCATCACACGGTCGAACACGTGCAGGTGGCCCACGCCGCCAAGCCGGAGGAGATCGCCAGCCTGCTTCGCATCGGCAATGCCCACCGCGACAAGGGCGACTACGCCTCCGCGGAGATCGCGTTCCTCCAGGTGCTCGCCGAGCGCGCCACGCTCGAACAGGACCACGACGCGCTGCTCGGACTGGCCCGCACGTATCGAAAAAAAGGCGACCACACCAAGGCGACCGCCGTCTACGAACGTTTCATCAAGACCTTTCCGACCGATCCCCAGCTTCCGGACGTGCTGCTCGAGCAGGGCCGCAGTCTCCGCGCGCTCGGCGCCTACAAACAGGCGATCGCGCGTTTCTACAGCGTCCTGAACTCCACGCTGAAGCTGCCCGACGAAGGCGCGGATCATTACCGGCAGCTTGCCCGCACCGCGCAGTTCGAAATCGCCGAGACGCATTTCCAGAACGGCGAATACGCGGAGGCGAACCGCTTTTTCTCGCGCCTCAATCTCCTCGACCTCGCTCCCGAGGACCGGGCACGCGCGCAGTTCAAGGCCGTGTATGCGCTGATTCTCGGAGGCGACGACGAGCAGGCCGTCGGCGGTCTCCGCCTTTTCATCAGCCAGAATCCGCGCGACGAAAACATCCCCGAAGCTCGTTACCTGCTATCGCTCGCGCTGCGGCGCCTCGGCCGGACGCAGGAGTCGCTCGCAGCCACGCTCGAGCTCCTCAAAGCCGAGCACGCGGACTCGCAGTCCGACCCGCGCCGCTGGGCCTACTGGCAGCGGAAGACAGGCAACCAGCTGGGCAACGAGTTTTACGAACACGGCGACTTCAGCAGCGCCCTGACCATCTACGAAAGCCTTGCGCAGCTCTCCGCCGATCCGCGCTGGCAGCTCCCCGTCGCCTACCAAACCGGGCTCTGCTACGAACGGCTTCGCCGTTTCGATCGGGCCCGGCTCTGCTACCAGACCATCGTTGACAAGATCAAGTCAGCGCCAGCCAATGGAGACGTTCGTCCCGACCTGGCGGACCTCGCTGACATGGCGGCGTGGCGACTGAGCCAGCTCTCGTGGCAGTCCACCACCGACACCCAGCTTTCCGCGA
Organism: Opitutaceae bacterium EW11; assembly: GCA_003054665.1. Classification (GTDB taxonomy): domain Bacteria; phylum Verrucomicrobiota; class Verrucomicrobiia; order Opitutales; family Opitutaceae; genus EW11. The sequence goes on from QAYY01000012.1 coordinate 15,878, forward strand.
TTTTCGCGCCGTCCAGCTCCCCCACCGTCCCTCCGTTCTCCTCGCCTGCAACCGCATCAGCATCTGACCATGACGCCCACGGACGCGCTCCAATCGCATCTCAGCTTGTGCGATGAGCTGTATCAGCTCGCCCTGGAGGAAAACCGCTTTCTGAAACAAAACCAACGGGTGCCCGACGCCGCGCTGCTCGACCGCAAGCGCGCGTTGCTCGCCCGTCTGGATACAAGTCTGGCTGCGCTCAAGCAGATCTCCGCCAGCCCCGCGCCGGCGCGTCCCGATCCTGTCCGCAAAGAAGTGATCGAGAAAGCCCGCGCCAAGATTCTCCAGGTGCTGCACATCGATCGGGAGAACGAGCAGCTCCTGCTTCGCTACAGCCTCGGCGTGCGCCCCAAACCCGCCGCTCCGCCCGCGGCCGCGCCCGTTTCCCAGCTGCAACGGCTCTACGACCGCCACCTCTGAGCCCGATGCTGCGGGCAGGCGGGCGAACCCAGCACCCATTTCCGTCCAGCGCATGCAACCTCGCATCCTCGTCAACGAAGACTCGGAGATCGACTTCAAGCTCCTCGAAGCCGAATTCCGGCGCGCGCAGTTCGAGTGCGAATTGCGCCAGGTGGGCACGCGCGAGCGTTTCACCGAAGAACTCGGCTCGTTCCGCCCGGACCTGATCATCTCCGACTACTATCTCAACGGCTTCAACGGGCTCGACGCGCTGGAGATCGTCCGGCAGATCACGCCGGAGACGCCGCTGATCATCCTCACCAACGCCCTCAACGAGGAAACCGCGGTCGAGTGCATGAAGCGCGGCGCGACGGACTACGTCCTCAAGAACCGCCTGCCGCGGCTCGTCGCCATTCTGAAATCGGCCCTGGAACGCCAGCGCCTCAGCCGCGAAAACGCCCGCATCCAGCGCGAGCACGAACAGCTGTTCCGGCTCACCCCCGATCTCTTCTGCCTCGCGACCCTCGACGGCACCCTCCAGGTGGTGAATCCGGCCTGGACGCTTCGCCTCGGATTTCTGTCCAACGAGCTCGTCGAGCGCCCCCTCTTCACCCTCGTCCATCCGGACGACCGGCACGCGCTCGACTCGTGGTGGACGAGCCTCGTTTCGCGCGGCCAGACCGCGGCGCCCTTCAGCACCAGCACGCCGCCGATGGAGTTCGAATGCCGCCTGGTCCACAAGGACAAGGGCTTCCGATACATCCAGTGGAGCGCAAAACCGTTTCCCGCCGACAACAAGATCTACGCCTACGGGCACGACATCACGGAGCGGAAGCAGGCCGAGTTCGCCCTTCGGGAGAGCGAGGCGCGCTTCCGCCGCATGGCCGACTCCGCGCCGGTGTATATCTGGATGTCGGATACATCCAAGGCCTTCGTCTATTTCAACCAGCCCTGGCTGGAGTTCACCGGCCGGAAGCTCGCCGAGGAGCTCGGCTCCGGCTGGACGGACAACATTCACCCGGAAGACCGCGAACGATGCCTCCTGGCCTACGAGGAAAGCTTCGCCGCGCGCGTGCCTTTCCGCACCGAATACAGGCTGCGGCGGCGCGACGGACATTATCGCTGGATCATCAGCCATGGCACCCCGCGCTACGACGAACACGGAACGTTCGCAGGCTTCATCGGGTCGTGTTTCGACGTGACTGACCAGCACGAGGTCGAGGCCCACCTCGCTTACCGCGCGATCAAGCAGGCCGCGCTGGCCAGCTTCGGACGTTTCGCGCTCGCACAACACACGTTCTCGGAGCTCACGCAGGAGGCGGCGCGGCTCGTCGCCGACACGCTCCGCATCGACCGCAGCGCCGTGTTCGCGCTGGAGCCCTCGACCAGCGAACTGTCGCTCTCCGCGTACACCGGCCCCACCTTCACCGAGCCCGCGCTCCCGCTCGGCCAGGCCAGCGCCCACGCGCTCGAAGTGCAGCACGCCCTGCATCTGGCGGAGGACCCCGCGAACTTTCCCGGCGCCGGCGCCCTCGGTGCACTCGGCATCCGCTCCGGCGTCGCCGTGCCGATCGGCAGCGTGAAAGGCACTTACGGCTTCCTCGTCGCGCTGACCGAAGAAGACCGCCTCTTCAACCGCGAGGCCGTCGATTTCATGCAAGGCCTCGCCAACATCCTCAGCACGGTGCACCAGCGCGAGCGCGCCGAGGCCGCACTCGAGGAAAGCGAGCAAAAGCTCCTCCAGTCGCAGAAAATGGAGGCGGTCGGCCTGCTGGCCGGCGGCGTCGCCCACGACTTCAACAACCTGCTCACCGCGATCCGCTGCTACGGCGACATCCTGCACGACGACCTCGCCACGATTTCGCCCGAGCTTCGGTCGAAGGCCGCCGAGATTCTCAAGGCCACGGCCCGCGCCAGCGCCCTCGTGCGCCAGCTGCTCGCGTTCAGCCGCAAGCAGGTGCTCCAACCCGAGTTCCTCGACGTGAACCATGTGGTCGGCGAGCTCAAGGACCTCATCCGCTCGCTGCTGAGCGAAAACATCTCCCTCGAGTTCGAACCCAACGCGCAGCCGACGACGATCGAAGCCGATCGCAGCCAGATCGAGCAGGTCATCATCAACCTCGCGATCAATGCCCGCGACGCGATGCCGCAGGGCGGCCGTCTCACGCTGAGCACCCGCGTTCGCACCATCACCGACGACGACACCGTCGACGTGCGCCCGGGCACCTACGCCGAACTGAGCGTGAGCGACACCGGCATGGGCATGAGCGACGAGGTGAAGGCGAAGATTTTCCAACCGTTTTTCACCACCAAACCGAAGGGCCGCGGCACTGGCCTCGGCCTCGCCACCTGCGCCGTCGTGCTCAAGCACTACGGCGGGGCGATCCAGTTCGACACCCGCGTGGGCGAGGGCACGACGTTCCGCGTGCTTCTCCCGCAGGTTCAGCCCCCGGCGCTCAATCTGGATTTCGATTTCGACGACGAACCCGGCGCCGGCACCGAAACGATTCTCCTGGTCGAGGACGACGAGGCGATCCGCGCCGTAACCGCCGCCATCCTGCGCTCGCTCGGGTACCAAATCTATCCTGTGACGAGCGGCTCCGAAGCCCTCGAGTTCTGCACCGGCGACCACCGGCCTCCGATCGATCTTCTCCTCACCGACATCGTCATGCCAGGCATGGGCGGCCGCGAACTCGCGGAACGCATGCTGGGCACGCGCCCGGACCTGAAGATTCTGTTCATGTCGGGCTACGTCGACGACCCGGTGATCCTGCACGCCGTGCAAGAGGCCGCGATTCCCTTCCTCGAAAAGCCGTTCACCCGCGAGGGTCTGGCCAAGAAGGTCCGCGAAGCGCTCGACACGCCCAGAAGTGCGGCGGCGACCCGTCGCGCCTAGCGCGACGGAGAAGTTGGGAGTTGGTGATTGGAAGCTCGTGTCGCTTCCGTCGTGGAGCCGTGCCGCAGTTTGACGCCGCTCCGAGCGGGCGCGTGTTGCGCGCACCTGTCCGTCGCGACCATTTCGAATCTCCTGCTCCCGTCGTAGAACTTTCCCGCCGCTCGATTCGAACGGCGGAAAAATCGGTCTCGTGTCCGCGCAGACGATGCCTTTTCTGGACGGCATGCGTGCTACCCCCTCATTCCTCGCAGGCAGCCTGCTCGCATGTGTCATCTGGGCCGCGCCCTCCTTCGCCGACGACGACCTTTATCTCAACCGGGACGGCAAACCGTCCGACTCCGGCGAACCGCGATATCCCGTCCCTTACCAGCTTCCCACGCCCGCGGAGATCGCCGAGATTCTGAATCGGGTCCACGGATACCTGGAGAAGGCTGCGCCGACCCACGTCGTGGACCGTCGGACAGGCAAGCCCATCACCGACCTCGCCGCGCCCACGGCGGAGGCCGCCACCACGGCTGGCGAGGAGGAGTTCAATCCGCTGGCGTACGAGATGGGGGTGATCCACAGCGGCATGCTCAAGGCGACGCAAGTCACGGGCGACGACCGCTTCGCCGGCTTCACGCGCCGGCACCTGCAGTTCATCGCAGACCGGCTGCCCTATTTCCGCGCCCAGGAGGAAAAGTTTCATCTCAAACGCGCCAACAGCTTCCGCGGCATCCTCGAACCCGCCGCGCTGGACGACAGCGGCTCGATGTGCGCCGCGCTCATCCGCGCCCGCCTGGACCACGTGGGTCCCGACCTGATGCCGGTGATCACCACGTGGGGCCAGTACATCGCCAAGGGGCAGTTCCGCCTCGCCGACGGCACGCTCGCGCGCCAGCGCCCGCAGGCCGAGTCGCTCTGGTCCGACGACTTCTACATGAGCGTTCCCGCCCTCGCGGAAATGGGACACATGACCGGCGACCGCGCGTGGTTCGACGACGCCGTGAAAAACGTCGAGCAGATGTCGGCCAGGCTCTTCAACACGCAGCTCGGAATCTACACGCACGGCTGGAACGCGAACAACCCAGACGCCCCGCAGTTCTACTGGGGCCGCGCCAATGGCTGGGCGGTTCTCGCGCTCTGCGACCTCCTGGACGTGCTGCCGAAGGACCACCCGGGCTATCCGAAGGTGATGGCGCAGCTCCGCGCCCTGCTGCACGGCGTTTCGCAATACCAGTCCGGCTCCGGACTCTGGCACCAGATGCTCGACCGCAACGACTCGTACTTGGAGACCTCGGCGACGGCGATGTTCGTCTACGGTCTGGCCCACGCCATCAACCAGGGTTGGATCAGCCCGACCACGTACGGCTCGATCGCGCAAGCCGGCTGGTGCGGACTGCTGACACGCATCACCTCCACCGGACAGGTCTCCGGCACCTGCGTCGGCACGACGTTCGCCAGCGACCAAGTCTATTATTACCACCGCCCGACCAGCGTGTATGCGATGCACGGTTACGGCCCGGTGCTTCTCGCCGGGGCGGAGATGATCACGCTCCTGAAGAATCCGTCGTTCGAGATCCAGGTGAAGCTCCGCACCTACCACTTCGTGCCCAAGGACGGCAAAGCCACGAGCTACCGCGAGCATCTGTAGACGCGCCCCCGGAGCGATCCCACAGTCCCGGCCGGCGGCGGCGCTCGGCTTCACCCGGCGCGCCGGCTGCGGTTGCCCGGCAAATTCACGCCCCTTCACACCCCATGATCCGCTCGAAGGTCCGTTTCGCTCCGTTTCTTGTCCTGCTCGTCGCAACGCTCGCAGCGCAGCAGCCGGCGACCGATTTTTCGCACGCCGGCTACGGCGGCGGCGGCGTTCCCATTCCCGTCGTCGCCGGCAAAGTCGAAGTCGTTCCGGCCGAGGGCGACGCCACCGCGCGCATCCAGGCGGCGCTCGACGCCGTCGCGGCCATGCCGGCGGACGACCGCGGTTTCCGCGGAGCCGTCGTCCTTCGTTCGGGAAGCTACCGGATCGAAGGTCAGCTCCGTATCCGGACTTCCGGCACGGTGCTGCGCGGCGAAAACGCGATCCTCGTCGCGACGGGCCAGGACCGGCGCACGTTGATCGAGGTGGCGTCCACCGAAACGCGCGAGCTGTCGTCGCCGATCGCCGTTGCCGAGGAACGAGTGCCCGCCGGCGCCCGCAGCCTGAAGCTCGCCAGTCTGGAGGGAATCCGCGCGGGATCTCGCCTCGTGGTTTTGCGGCCAAGCACCAAGGCGTGGATCAGCGAGCTCGGGATGGACAAGTTCACCGGCAACTTCAAAGACGCACGGCTCGATTGGCTGCCCGGCTCGAGGGACCTCGCGTGGGACCGGACCGTGGTGGAGGTCGGGAACGACGATCGCCGCGTCACGCTCGACGCACCGGTCACCACCGCCCTCGATCCGCGGTGGGGCGGCGGCTCCGTGCAGGTCGTCACCTCGGACGGACGGATCCGGCACATCGGCATCGAGGGCCTCACCTGCATCAGCGAGGCCCCCGCCGGCCAGCCGTTGAACGAAGACCACGCCTGGCTCTGCATTTCGCTCGATCGCGTTGAGAACGCCTGGGTGCGCGACGTCACCGCCCGGCAGTTCGTCAGCACCGCCGTCTGGGTCGGCGCCGGCGCAAAGTCGATCACCGTCCAAGACTGCCGCAGCGAAGCGCCGGTGGGCGAACCTGGAGGATGGCGCCGGCTGGCCTTCTACACTCGCGGCCAGGAGGTGCTTTTCCAGCGCTGCCGCGCGGACCAGGCCCGCGAGGCGTTTGCCGCCGGGCTCTGCTCCGCCGGGCCCAACGTGTTTCTCGACTGCACCGCGACGCACGCCCTCGCGGCCAGCGGATCCTTCGAGAGCTGGGCCAGCGGCGCCCTTTTCGACAACGTCGCGATCGAGGGTGCCGGCATCGCGCTCGCGAACGCCGGTTACCGTTACCAGGGTTCCGGCTGGACCGCCGCCGATTCGGTCGTGTGGAACTGCACGGCCGCGGCCATCCAGGTGGAGAACCCGCCCGGGGCGGAAAACCAGGTCGTCACCGCTTCGCCGATACGTTCTCTCTACCGTGAGCAGCTCCGCCTCCGCGCGGGCACCGAGGCCCTTGCGGCGCTGGACCGGACCGACCTGCCTCGCGAAATGGCCGCCCTCACGCGCGTCGCGCCGAAGACGGCCGTCCGCCCGCCGCCGGCGCGCACGTTTGCGCTGCAGAACGGCCGTTTCACCGTCGACGGTGCACCGCTTTTCGGCGCCGCGAGCAGCAATGCCTGGTGGAAGGGCCAAACCGTGCCGATGCGGGCCGCTCAGCTCGGATACCATCCGATGCGCTGGGCGCCGGGGCTGATCGGCCCGGGCATGACGGAAGACCTGCCTCGGCTGGTCGATTCCCTCGCCTCGCGAAAAATCTGGATGATGCAGGTCTGGCCCGGCCTTTGGTACGACCGGCGGCGCGACGATCACCTCACCGTGCAGCGGCCCGACGCAGAAACCTGGGCGCCATTTTACGAAATGCCGTGGGCGCGCAGCGGTCAGGGCCAGGCGTGGGACGGCCTGAGCAAATACGATCTCACCCGCTTCAATCCCTGGTACTTCTCGCGTCTCAAGACCGCGGCCGACCTGGCGTCCCGGCAGGGCGTGCTTCTCTATTATCACCTCTACAACAACCACAACGTCATCGAGGCCGCCGCGCACTGGGCCGACTTCCCCTGGCGCCCGGCGAACTGCCTCCAGGAGACCGGTTTTCCCGAGCCGCCTCCGTACGAACAGGACGGCCACCGGATCCGCATCGCCGACCAATTCTACGACGTGACCCAGCCCGTCCGGCGCGAACTCCACCGGCTCTTCATCCGCCACTCGCTCGACGAGCTGAAGGCGTATCCGAACGTCATCTACACGCTGGGATTCCAGTTTGCCGGTCCGCTCACGTTCCAGCAGTTCTTCCTCGATACCGTCGCCGAGTGGGAAAAGGAAACGGGCCTCCGGGTGCGGATCGCGCTGAACACGAGCAAAACGGTCACGGACGCCATTCTCGGCGATCCGGTACGGGGGGCACTGGTCGATGTCGTGGACCAGCGGTATTGGCAGTACCTCGCCGACGGAACGCTCTTCGCGCCCCACTCCGACGGGAAACTCGCCTTCCGCGAAATGCGCACGGAGGCCTTCGGCAAGGACGCCGTGCCGCCGGGGAAACCGGAGCTGGTGTATCGGCAGGTCCGCGAGTACCGCGACCGCTGGCCCGACAAAGCCGTCTTCGCCGGCGACGCCGGCCAGGGGCCCGTTCCGATCCTGATGGCCGGAGGGGCGTACCCGCTGATCGGGGATTTTGCCGCCGCGCAGCCGCTCAAGGTGTCGCGCGACGACCGCGCACTGTACCAGTTTCTCCGAGAGCGCATCGGACCGGCGTGGACCAGCCTCAAAGCCGTGGACCTGCCGGAGGCTCAAGCACACGGCGTATGGACGCTGAGCGACGGAAAGTCCTGGCTACTGTATTCGGCGGCTGGTGACACGCTGGCGCTCCCCTCGGGCGTCGCGCGCGCGAAAGCCTGGTGGTTCAGTCCGGAGACGGGGGAGACGCGGACCGCGGAGCTGAGCGGAGCTGGTGCCGGGCTCGTCAAACCATCCGCCGGAGCGTGGCTTCTCTGGGTGACGCCGTAGGCGACGGAGGCGATCCTCCAGGAAGAGGCATAGAGCGCCGGTTGGGGGTCCTGTCTGGGGAAGCGGGCGCCCCGCCCGCGTCCCGACCGACTACGGCCGGGACGGCCGCCCTCCCGGGAACGAAAGAAGGCGCGCCGGGCAGGCGCGCCTTCGTAAGGTCTATGGAATCTCTGGATACGCGGCGCTCAGCGGGCCAGCCAGCCGCCGTCGACGGCGACGATGTAGCCGTTGACGTAATCCGAGGCTTCGGAGGCGAGGAAAACGACGGGGCCCTGGAGATCCTCGGGGGTGCCCCAACGTCCGGCGGGGATGCGCTCGAGGATCGCGTTGGCGCGATTGGCGTCGGCGCGGAGCGGTGCGGTGTTGTCCGTCGCCATGTAGCCGGGGGCGATCGCGTTCACGTTGATGTTCTTCGAGGCGAGTTCGTTCGCCATCAGGCGCGTGATGCCGGCGACGGCGCTCTTCGACGCGGTGTACGACGGAACGCGGATGCCGCCCTGGAAGGAGAGCATCGACGCGATGTTGATGATCTTGCCCTTTCCGTTGCGGGACACGACGTCGCGGACGAACGCCTGGCTCAGGAAAAACACGGCGTTCAGGTTGATGCTCATCACGTCGTCCCAGTCCTTCTCGGAGAAATCAAGGAAGTCTGCGCGGCGGATGATGCCGGCGCAGTTCACCAGGATGTCGAGCGTGGCGTACGTCTTGCGGGCTTCCGCAACGACGCCCGGGATGGCTTTGCGATCGCCGAGGTTGGCCACGATGGTCACGCATTTGCGGCCCATCGCCTCGACCTGCTTCTTGGTGTCGTCCATCGGCAGCACGTCGACGGCGACGATATCGGCGCCGGCGTCCGCCAGCGAGAGGGCCATGCCCTGGCCAAGGCCGCGTGACGCGCCGGTCACAATGGCGACTTTTCCGTTCAGCTTAAACTTCTGGAGAATCGAGCTCATGTTCGGGTGGATTGATTGAGATTAGCGGAGGCTCGGGATGGGAGCCGGATCCATGTCGGAAAAAATCTGGTTGTCGCCGCCCATCGCCCAGACGAAGCGGTACGCCTTCGTGCCGGCGCCGGCGTGGATCGACCAGGCAGGAGAGAGCACGACGTCGCGGTCGTGCACGATCAGGTTCTTGATCCGCTGCGGCTCGCCCATGAGGTGGACGACCATCTGGTCTCCAAGATCGAAATACATGTAGATCTCGGTGCGGCGGCTGTGCGTGTGCGGGGGCATCGTGTTCCAGATGCTGCCGCTATCGAGTTCGGTGCAGCCCATGACGAGCTGGCAGCTCTTGATGCCGTCGACGTGGATGTACTTGTTGATCCGGCGGCGATTCGCGTTGGCCGGGTCGCCGATCGGCGCGCCCTGCACGTCGGCCTTGCGGGCGACGGCCGTCGGGTGCTTCGCGTGAGCCGGCGTGCTGATGAAATAAAACACGGCCTGGCCGCCGCTGCCGTTCTCGAACACCACGTCCTTCTCGCCCAACCCGACGTACAGACAGTCGAGGTTGCCGAGTTCGTAACGTTTGCCGCCGACGCTCACGGCGCCCGGCGTGCCGATGTTGAGAATGCCGATTTCGCGGCGCTCGAGGAAAAAGCCGGTGCCGGTCTCCTTGAAGTTCGGCAGCGCGAGAGGCGAGGTGGGCATCGCGGCCCCGACGATCATGCGGTCGAGGTCGGTGTAGTGCGCCTGGACCTGGCCCGGCTGGAAGAGCCCGCCGATCAGAAAGGCCTCGCGGAGTTCTTCGGTGCCGAGGCGGTTCGTTTCGGCCGGACTGGGGAAATAGTGGAGTTTCATAGGCGTAGGTGAATCAGAGGGACAGCGTCCGCCGTTCAGCCGCAGGAAAAAAACGGGGCGGGTAACTATACTGGCGGAGAACGCCGGACGAGGGACAGAGGTTCAAGATCGACCAGTCAGCAGCAAGCCGACGGACAATCGCTGGGAGATGAAGTCGCCATGGGGAGCGGAAGGCCTGGGATTTCGCCCGGCTCCGGGAAAGGCCGGGAGGCGCAGGCGGCGTGAAGATTGGGCCTTCCGCCCGGGCTGTGAAACGCGGGGAAAGTGAACCGTTAATCGGAATACTGGACGCGGATGGGGGCGTTCAGGCGCGCCACCCACGCGGAGAGGTAGGCGTTCCAGGCGTCCTTCGAGGCGATTTCGCCTGCGCGGTCCCAGGCGGCGCCGGCGTAATACCGGAGCGGTTTGCCGGAGACGGCCTTGGCAAGGATCAGGTTGTCCGCGGAGTTGGCGGCGAATCCGCCGCATTCTCCGGCCGGGAGCACGACGGCGGTACCGAGCTGGCCGTCTTTCGGATACTGTTCCCAGTAGGAAAGGAAGCCGTCCTTCTGGTCCTTCGTCACAGCGCCGTTGGTCTTGTGTTTGGTGATACCGATCGCGATCGGCACCTCGGTTTTGCCCTCGATCGAGAAGGTGCTCTCGACGCAGTCGAGCTGATGGCCGGCGTCGACCGTGAACCGCTTCACCTCGGAGACCTTGGCGCCGGCGGCGTCCCAGGTGCCGTACGAGAGTTCGAACACGGCGCGAATCGGGCCGTTGGCGAGGACTTTCCAGGTCTTGTAATTGGCCGAGACGTACAGGTTCTTGCCGTCCCACACGCCCAGGCCGCCCGTGCCCCGGGCTGTGCCGACGTCGTACAGGTCGAGCCCTTCGCCCGTGTCGGTGTGATACGCGTCGTGACCCTTCAGATACCAGCGGTCCACGATCGGATAGCTCACGCGCTTGGCCCAGACATCGATGCCGCTGCTGATCATGCGGCTTTTACCGGCCGCGGGCGTATCCAAACCGGGACCGTACATGCGGTGGGCAACCTTGTCGTTTTCCCAGGCAAAATCGTCGAGGCGCTCCGGAACGTAGCGGGCAAACACCTTGGCCGGAAACGGCGGCACCGGTTCGCTCGTTTTTTCGACGGTGAATTTCGCCGTCTTCTCGCCGGCCGCAAAATCGTGCTGGAAGACCAGTTCGTCGTATTTCGCCGGGCGTTCGTCCGGATTGAAATTCGTGACCTGGGCCGGAACGATCTTCCCTTTCGCATCGCGGACGACCACGTGGTCGATGAGCACGTCGGGTATCCGCTGCCGCACTTCGCTGAACGGAATGACAATTGTCTCGGCGGGGCGGGCGGCGGCGAGGTCGTGGGTGACGGTGACGGTGAATTTGTCGGCGGCACGCAAACCCAACGGAAGCGCGGCGGCCAACAAGAGGAGCACGGGTTGGAATTTCATGGGAATCAAACGAGGTTCGAAAAGTGAGACGCTGCTACGGCCCGATGCGGAACCACGCGAAATCGGCGTGCGCATCAGCATCCGAGTTCGCTTTCTGGTTCCCAGCGGCCGCGAACAAACCGACCTTTGCGCCCACCCAGCGGGAAGGCACCGCCTCGAACGTGCCCGGCACGTCCGTGTACTCGGCTCCGTCGAGACTGTAGGAAAAGGTGCATTTCGCACCGTCGCCGACCCTCACGCGCAACCAAACCGGTTTCCCGGGCTCGACGGCGGCGACGACCGTTTCCTCCTGCCGGTCGGAGTTTGCCGCATCGTGATGCACCGCGAAGCACAGCTCGTCGCGAGGGGACGCGTGCCGGACTCCGATCCAGGCGTAGTCGAAGCCGAATACAATCAGGCCTGCGCAGTCCCCGGCATAGCTCGGCGAGAGGCGCACCTCCGTCGTCGCGGAGAAGCTCGGCGCCGGGAATCTCTGCATCAGAAGCTGGGGCGCGTGGAAAAGATTCGAGTCGCCCTGAACGCAACGGAGCCGGAGCGAGCCGGGGGCGGCGGAAAGCGAGGCCCACCCGTCTCTCGGGTTCGCCTGCCACTGCCAGGCAAGGTTGAGGGACGGACGGTCAAACTCGTCGGTCGTCACGGGCACCGCAATCGGCTGCGCAGGGACGTCGGGCTTCGCGTGAGTCGCGACGGGCTGTCCCTTGCCGGCGCCGTGCAGGTCCTCTCCCATGACCGGCCAGCCGTCCGTCCACCTCATCGGCTGAAGGTGCACGACGCGTCCGTACGCTCCGCGGTCCTGGAAATGGAGAAACCAGTCCTGCCCCGATGGCGTGTCGACCCAGGCGCCCTGGTGCGGGCCGTTGATCGCGGTGTTTCCCTGGTCCAACACGATCCGGTGTTCGTACGGTCCGTAGATCGACTTGGAGCGAAACACCGCCTGCCACCCGGGCTTCACGCCGCCTGCCGGCGCGAAAACGTAGTAGAACCCGTCGCGTTTGTAGAGCTTGGGGCCCTCGAGCGTGGTCCAGCCGGGGATCTTGTCCGCGTCGATCACGACTCGCCCTTCGTCGGCGAACTTCGTGCCGTCGGGCGTGAGCCGCACCACCGTGAGGCGGTTCGAAATCCCAGCGCGGCTCTTTGCCCAAGCGTGGACGAGGTAGAGTCTGCCGTCGTCGTCCCAGAACGGACAGGGATCGATCAAACCCTTGCCGGCCTTCACCAGCACCGGTGCCGACCACGGGCCCTCCGGCTTGTCCGCCGTGACGAGATAGATGCCAAAATCCGGGTCGGGATAATAGAGCCAGAACTTGCCCGCGTGATGGCGCAAAGCCGGCGCCCAAACACCCTGGCCCGGCCGGTGCGCGGAGTAGAAATCCTCCGGCGCGAGCCGTGGAAGCGCATGCGCGATCAAGGTCCAGTTCACCAAGTCCCGCGAGTGGAGAATCGGCAAGCCCGGCACATGGCAAAAACTCGAGGAAACCAGGTAGAAATCGTCCCCCACCCGGATCGCATCCGGGTCGGAGTAGTCGGCGAAAAGCACGGGATTTCGATACTCGCCGTTGCCCAAATCCGGCACCCACGAAGCCGCCGCCGGCAGTGGCTCCGCCGAGGCGCCGCTCAGGCCGAGAAGGGCAAAGCCGAGCACGGAGAACACGCGGAAACGAACCGAAGACGGGTCAGCACGCATGGGGGTCGCGGACCGTCAGCGGTGCCGCAACTTCCAGCCAGGGTCAACGCTCCAGCCAGAAAAAAAGCACACGTGTCCGCCCAAAACGGCAAACCGCGGACCGAACGGCCGAGAAACGGCTCTGCCGACCTGTCCTCCCGCCGGTGACGCCCACTCCGAACACCGCGGAAAGCCACGGTGGAGGGCGTGGCGCTGTCTGGTCCGCGCCTCGGCATCGGAATCCGATGCCGGTGAAATACGCCCCGATGCGATGCTCCCGCTTGATCCCCGACCCGCACCACACCCTCCGAGTTGTGGGCGGGGTGCTCACCCCGCAGCTGCGACGTCGCAAACCGCCGGGTGGGGGCACCCGGCCCACAACAAACCGAGACGAGCACGGCGGCGCGCCCTCCAGCAGGAAGATCCACAGAGCCGCCGCCGCCCGTTCTTCCGGCTGCCGCGCGCAGGTCCGTCAGACGAGGGCGTTCGCCTTCATCACTTCGGAGTACCACTTGGCGCTGAGCTTGGGTGTGCGCTTCTGGGTGGCGAAATCGTTGTACACGATTCCGAAGCGGCGCTGGTAGCCGTCCTCCCACTCGTAGTTGTCCATGAAGCTCCAGAGGAAATAGCCCCTCACGGGCACGCCGTCGTGAATGGCGTCGTGCAGTTCGCGGAGACAGTTGCGCACATACTCCCGGCGATGCAGGTCGATCACCTCGCCGTCGACGGGCGGAAGGTCGTCGTACCCGGCCCCGTTTTCGGTGATGTAGAGCGGACGATCGCCGTAGAGGTCGGTGACGAGGCGCGTGCCCCAGTACATCGTTTGCGGCGCCAGCGAAAGCCACGGGCTGTCCGCCCGCGGATGATTGGCTGGAAAGGCCAGACGCTCGTACCGCTGGCCGCGGCGCCCAGCGCGAACGTAGGTGCCCGTGTAGAGGTTGAGGCCGAGGAAATCCGTCGGCAGCGTGATCAGGTCGAAATCGCCTTTCTGGACGCGCGGAGCGTTGGCCCCGCCGGCGCGGAGGTACCGCGGGTGGTAACGTCCGTTGAAGAGCGGCTCGAGCACGCGGGTGTTGTCGTCAATGAACGCTTCCCGGGTCGCGGCGATGTCGCGTTCGGAGGCGGTCACCGGGATCGAGACCGCGGGGTTGTCGGTCAAGCCGACGCGGGCGCCGCGCCGGCCGTGCTCGCGCACGGCGCGCACGCCGTGGCCGTGGCAGAGGAGCGCGTGGTGGAAGGTCTGGTTCACCACCGCTTCCGGTTCTTTCGCGCCGGGCGCCTTCAGCCCTGTCCCGTAGCCGAGCCGGGTGAAGCAGAAGATCTCGTTCAACGTGATCCAGTTTTTCACCCGATCCCCGTAAGCCTTCACGATCGTGTCCGCGTAGTTGCCGAAGGAGTCGACGATGCCGCGTACTCTCCATCCGCCTTCATCTTCGAGCGACTGGGGCAGGTCCCAATGGAACATCGTGACCCACGGGGTGATGCCCTTGTCGAGCAGCGCATCGATCAAGCGGTTGTAGAAATCGATCCCGGGCTGGTTCACCGCACCCCGTCCCTGGGGGTAGATTCGCGGCCAGGCGATGGACAGCCGGTAGTGTTTCACGCCGAGCTTCACCATCAGCGCGATGTCGTCCCGGTACCGATGGTAATGGTCACAAGCGACGTCGAGCGTATCGCCGTTGAGGATCTTGCCGGGGACTCTGGAAAACATGTCCCAGACCGAGGGTCCTTTTCCGTCGTCGAAGGCGGCGCCTTCGATTTGAGGGGCGGCCGTGGCTACGCCCCAGATGAAATTGTGAGGGAATCTGAGCTGAGACATGGGCGTGGGGGGAGAAGTGTGAGCTCTTCCGGCGGGCCGAAGGCCGCGCCGACCGTGTTGAGAAGCGCGTAGCCTCGCCAATCCGGGTCAAATTCTCACGTTTGAGAAGATCGTTGCTCGGTGGCAACGGCTCTTCGCGCTTTTCTGCACGCGTCATCGCTTCGGCAACCACCGGCGAACGCCTCTGCCTTCTCCGGCCTCGCGCGCAGCACACCCAAACCGTACTCTGGCCCGTCCCGCACAAACCGATGCCCCGATCCCTTCTTGCCGCGCTCGCCCTGTCTTCCGCCGCCGCCCTCGGCGCCTCCGCCTCGCATCTCGCACCGTTCGTCCTCCCGTGGAACGAGGCACCCTCGGGACCCACGAGTCTCTCCGGATGGAATCCCGCGCCCGCCGGCGCAAAGGGCCCCGTGAGCGTCGACGCGCAGGGCCACTTCGTCGTCGGCGGCGAACGCATACGCTTCCTCGGCGTCAACTTCACCAGTGGATCCAATTTCCCGATACCGGAGCACGCCGACGCCGTGGCGGCGCGGCTCGCGAGCTTCGGCGTGAACAGCGCCCGCCTTCATCACATGGACCCGTCGTGGAACGAGCTGCCGCTGCTCGACTATCCCGGCGGCAGCTCCCGCAAGCTGAACCCCGAGGCCTTCGGCCGGCTCTACCATCTCGTCCAGGCGCTCAAGGCCCACGGCATCTACAGCGACGTCAATCTCCTCGTCTCCCGCAGTTTCACCGCGCAGGACGGCCTGCCGGCGGAGATCGAGCTGCTCAACTGGAAGGACCAGCACATCCTCGGCTTTTTCCTGCCCGAAGTGCTGTCGTTGCAGCTGGAATACGCACGGCAGCTGCTCACGACCGAGGGTCCGGGCGGAGGCGCTCCGCTCGTCCGGGATCCCGCCGTGGCGTTTGTCGAGATCCTCAACGAAAACGGCATCGTGCACAAATGGTACGAGGGCACGCTCGACGAACTTCCGCCCGTCTTCCGCACGCCGCTGCAGCAACGCTGGATCGCGTGGTTGCGCCAGCGCTACAAGAGCACCGAGGCGCTCCGCGAAGCCTGGGGCGGCCGGAGCGTGCCCGCGGGCGCGATGGTGGTCGCCCCCGGCACGATCGACAACGGCGGAGGTTGGACGCCGCACGTCGCCGCCGGCGCCAAAGCCGAGATTCGCTCCTTCCCGCAGGGCGACGGCCACACGGTCATCCGCGTGAAGCTCGAGTCGGTCGACGTGAACGCCTGGGAGCAGGCCCGCTTCGGCGTCCGGGGCGTCGCCGTGAAAGAAGGCCAGCTCTACACGCTCAGCTTCAACGCCAAGGCGGACCGGGCGGGCAGCTATTACCTGCACCTGGACGTCCCGGGAACCTCCCAGCCCGTTCGCCTCGCCACGATGAAGACAACCGGCACTTGGTCCCGCCACGAAGTCTCGTTCGTCGCGCCTGCCGGCGGCACGATCGGACTCACTCTCGGCGGCATCAATACTCCCGGCGAATACAACCTGAGCGATCTGACGCTCCGCGAGGGCGGCGAACTCCGCGGGGTGGCGAACGGCAGCCTCGAGCTCGGCACCATTCCCGCCATCCCCGGGCTCGCGCGTTCGGGCGGCACGTTCACCGCCGAGGCGCAGCGCGACTGGTTCCGTTTTCTCTACGGACTCGAGGAAACGTATTGGAAAACCATGTACAGCTTCGTCAGGGACACCCTCGGCTTCCGGGGTGTGATCTTCGGATCGATCGTCTCTAACAGCGCCGCCGGAATCCAGTCCCAGCTCGATTCGGTCGATGGGCACTGCTACTGGACCCATCCGCGTTTCCCCGCGGGCGATTGGGACGAGGAAAAGTGGGTGGTGGAGCCGAAGTCGATGGTCAGCGACCCCTCCGCATCGACCATCGGTCTGCTCGCGAAACAGCGGGTGCAGGGAAAACCGTTCACCGTGACGGAATACCAGCACAGCTCGCCCAATCCGTTTTCCGCGGAGGCCCCGCTCTTCGCCGCCGCCTACGGCGCGCTCCAGGACTGGGACGGTATCTGGATGTTCGAATACGGCATACCCCCGGCGCGCGAATCCGTCGCCGGCTACGCCGGAAAGATCCAGGGCTTCTTCGACGACAGCCAGGATCCGGCCGGGCTCGCCAATTATCTGCTCGCCGCGGCGATGTTCCGCCGGGGGGACGTTTCGCCGGCAAAAGCGGCGGTCGTCGTGCCGATGGGCAAGGACCGCGAGATCGAACTCATGCGCACGAAGGCCCGCGCCTGGGCCATGCCCGACGCCGCCATGGCCGGCCTGGAGAGCGCCTGGGCGCTCCGGCAGCGCGTCGCGATGGACGTGAAGGCCGGCAACCAGCCCTACGCGGCTCCTGCCCTGCCCGCGCCCGCTTCGCTCCACGTCGCGGATACAGGAGAACTGATCTGGGACGCCACCCAAGCCGACCGGGCCGCCCTCCGGGTCGTCACGCCTCGTACGCGCGTCGCGGTCGGCTTCATCGCCGGCCAGCCGGTGGAGCTGGGCGACGTCGTGCTCCAGATTCGCGATACGTCCGACAACTGGGCGACCGCCGGCCTGACGATGATCGAAGGCGATTTGTCCGGGAAGAAGGCCGGCCGCGGCCTCATTGTCGCCACCGCCCGGGTGGAAAACACGAATCAACACTGGAAAACGCCGCAGCGCGCCTCCCTGGGGAAGAGCTGGGGCGACGCGCCGACGCTGATCGAAACCGTCTGCGGCGAGCTGACTCTGCCCGTCGCCGCAGCCCGCGTGACGGCGTACGCGCTCGACGAACACGGCCAGCGCGGCAAGCCCGTCACGGTTGAGAACCGCGACGGACGCGCCGTGCTTCACCTCGGCGAAGAGAGTGCCGGCGCCACGCTCTGGTACGAATTCGCGATCGCGGCGGAATAGTGCCACGACTGGATACGCGCCGGCCGGCGGAGTTCGGCCGCGCGTGTCCCACAAAATCGGCGCGCTCGGGCGTTGCCATCCGGCCTCGGCGGGGGAAAGTGCCAGTCTCGATGCCTTCACTCATCCGCCCCGCCCTTGCCTCGATTGTCCTGCTTGCGGGCGTGTTCTCCGCCCCGGTCGTCCGCGCGGAAACCGGACCCGATCCGGTCGCGCCCAAACCGCTTTTCCGCGACCCGGTCTTCGACGGAGCCGCCGACACCGTGGTCGTTTGGAATCCGAAGGAGAAAAGCTGGCTGATGTTCTACACCAACCGGCGCTCCAAAATCGCCACCGTCGATCTCTCGGAAAAGAAGTGGATTCATGGCACGCGCATCGGCATCGCCGAATCGAAGGACGGCGGCACGACCTGGACCTACCGCGGCGTAGCCAAAATCAACTACGGCCCGGAGGACTACACGCAATGGGCGCCCGAGATCGTCGAGGAGGGCGGCATCTACCACATGTACCTGACGATTGTCCCGGGGACGTTCGACAGCTGGAACCATCCTCGCCAGATCGTGCACCTAACCGCGACCGACCTTCTCTCCGACTGGAAATACGAGGGCACGCTCAAGCTTGCCTCCGACCGCGTGATCGACCCGTGCGTGATCAAGCTTCCGGACGGCACGTGGCGGATGTGGTACAACAACGAGCGCGACAAAAAATCGATCTACTACGCGGAAAGCAAAGACCTCTTCGACTGGGAGGACCGCGGGAAAATCACCGGTGCCAACGACCGGCCGGGTGAAGGGCCCAAGGTGTTTCGCTGGAAAAACTCGTACTGGCTCCTCGTGGACACGTGGAAGGGCCAGGGCGTGTACAAGTCGTCCGACGCCCTCGCCTGGACGCGCCAGGAGGAAAACCTCCTCGGGAAACCCGGGACCGGCGCCGACGACAACGACGTCGGCCGCCACTGCGACGTGGTGGTCAGCGGCGACCGGGCATTTCTCTTCTACTTCACCCATCCCGGCATGACGCACGAGGCCGCGAAAACCGACGGCCACGAGCGCACGCGCAGTTCGATCCAAGTCGTCGAACTCCACGAGAAGGACGGCGCGCTCACTTGCGACCGCGAGACCCCCACCCATGTCCGCCTCCTCCCCCCGTCGCTTTAGTCGCTTTCCGACTTCCGACATTTCCCCATGAAAATCCTCGCTCTCCTCGCCTCGCTCGCCGTCGCCGCATCCGCCTTCGCCGTGGATGTTCTCCCTCTCTGGCCGGGTCAGCCGCCCGGCTCGATCGGCGATGCCGCGTACAAGGAAGAAACGATCCTGCGCGACAACGACCCGAGCAAGCCGCGCACGGCGAAAGTCGTATCGCCCACCCTGGACGTGTATTTGGCGGCGAAGGACAAGGCCAGCGGCGCCGCCGTCGTCGTCTGCCCCGGCGGCGGCTACGGATTCCTCGCCGTCGATCACGAGGGCGCCCAGATCGCGAAATGGCTCAACGACGTCGGCATCTCCGCGTTCGTGCTGAAATATCGCCTGCCGAGCGACGCGATCATGAAGGACAAATCGGTCGGGCCGCTCCAGGATGTGCAGGAAGCCATCCGCACGGTCCGCCGCCGCGCCGCGGAATGGGGCATCAATCCACAGCGGATCGGCGTCATGGGATTCTCCGCCGGCGGCCACCTCGCCGCCTCCGCCTCGACGCTCTACGCCGATAACGTTTACCCGTCCGACGGCACGAGCGCCCGTCCGGATTTTTCGATCCTCGTCTACCCGGTCATCTCGATGGAGCTCGGCCTGACTCATGTCGGCTCCCGCAACAATCTGCTCGGCAAGGAACCGACCGTCGCGCTGGTGAAGCATTTCTCCCTGGAACAGCAGGTCAACGCGGACACGCCGCCGGCCTTTCTCATCCACTCCGAGGACGACACCACCGTTCCGATCGAGAACAGCATCCAGTATTTCCTGGCCCTAAAGAAAGCCCGCGTCCCCGCCGAACTGCATGCGTATCCGGTCGGCGGGCACGGCTATGGGCTCGGTCAGATCCCTGGCAAACCCAGCCAGTGGCCCGATGCGCTGAAAGCCTGGCTGAAGTCGCGGGGCCTGCTCGAAGCCGCGAAATAGCGCATCCCGTTCGAACCTCGCTTGCCGGTGCTCCGGCGCTTGCGGGTGGCGCGACACGTCCCTGTGGCGCGCAAAGCGTCGGATCTGCGTTCTGCGCGGGCTTCGCAGGAGGATCGTCGGAGCGGGGGCGTTCTCACGGTTTCGATACGGCCGCCGAACCACGGCTCGGGCTTCTGGTCGTTGCGCGCGCGGCGCCCACGGCACGGGAGGAACAACTCATGCGCCAAACACTTTCATGGCATCTCGGTTTGTATTCGCTCTCACGCTCCTGCTCACGTTCGCGGCGGCTGGGCTCTCCGTCGCAGCGCCGCCCGTGCCGACAAAAACGCGGCATCGGGTGCAGATCGGCACGAAGGACTTTCTCGTCGACGGCCAGCCGATCCAGATCCGCTGCGGCGAAGTCCACTTCGCCCGCGTGCCTCGCGAATACTGGCGGCAGCGCCTCCGACTCTGCCGGGCGATGGGACTCAACGCCGTCTGCGCGTACCTGTTCTGGAACTACCACGAACCGCGGCCGGGCGAGTTTCACTGGTCGGGCGAGCGAGACGCGGCCGAGTTCTGCCGCATAGCGCAGGAGGAAGGCCTGTGGGTCATTTTACGACCCGGACCGTATGCCTGCGCCGAATGGGATATGGGCGGCCTTCCCTGGTGGCTCCTGAAAACAAAGGGGATCCAGCTACGCTCCCGCGATCCGGCTTTCATGGAAGCTGCCCGGCGCTGGTTCCATGAAGTCGGCCGGGTACTCGGCCCGCTCCAGGCGTCGTCGGGCGGGCCGATCATCCTGGTGCAGGTGGAAAACGAATACGGTTTCTTCGGCAACGACGCCGAGTACCTGGGCGACCTGCGCCGCGCGCTCCTCGACGCCGGCTTTGTCGTTCCGCTCTTCACGTGCAATCCCGCCCAGCACCTCAACGACGCGGTGCACAAGGACCTCTTCAATGTGGTGAACTTCTCCAGCGATCCCGAGGGGGCGTTCACCGTCCTGCGCGGCGTGCAGCCGAGCGGACCGCTGATGTGCGGCGAGTTTTATCCCGGCTGGTTCGACACCTGGGGGCAGCCACATCACAGCGGCGCGACCGAACCGTACCTCAAGGATCTGGAGACGATCCTTGATCAAGGCGCGTCCTTCAGCCTCTACCTGGCGCACGGCGGGACAACCTTCGGCCTCTGGTCGGGCGCGGACCGTCCGTTCAAACCGGATACGACCAGCTACGACTACGGCGCGCCGATCGGAGAAGCCGGCGGGATCGGAGAAAAGTTCGCCCGCACCCGCGCCCTGATCGAAAAACATCTCGCCCCTGGCGAATCCCTCCCCGAGCCCCCGCCCCCGCTGCCGGCGATGGAGGTGGCGCCGTTCGCGGCGCAGGAAACCGCCGACCTCCTCGATAATCTCCCCGAGCCGATTGCCGACGAGCATCCGCGGACGATGGAGGACTACGATCAAGCCCAAGGGGCGCTGCTCTATCGCACGACCCTGCCTGCCGGACGCGAGGCGGTGGTTCGCGTGTCCGCGGTGCACGACTTCGCCTGGGCGTTCCTCGACGGAGAGCCCGTGGGCGTTCTCGATCGGCGCCAAGAAACAACGACGCTCGACCTGCCGCGGCGCCCGCGGGCGGCCCGCCTCGATCTGCTCGTCTATGCGATGGGACGGGTGAACTTCGGAAAGGACTTGGCTGACCGGAAGGGACTTCACGCTCCCGTGACCCTCCAGGAAATCGAGGCGCCGCCGCGCGAGCTGACTCGTTGGCAGATCTTCCGACTCGATTTCGGCGCGCGGCAAATGGCCTCGCTCCGCTGGAAACCCGCAGCTTCGGGCGGGAAGGCGGGATCGAGGACTCGCTCGGAGCGTCCAGTCGCCCGGACCCACCCGGCATTCTGGCGCGCCCATTTCACTGCGCCGACCGCGGCCGACACCTTCCTCGACCTATCCTCGTGGGGCTTCGGCGTGGTTTGGATCAACGGACGCTGCCTCGGGCGATTCTGGAACATCGGGCCGACGCAGACGATGTACGTTCCCGGTCCGTGGCTTCGGAAAGGCGCGAATGAGGTGGTGGTGCTCGACCTTCTCGGCCCGGAGAAACCGGAGCTCGCAGGCCGGCTCGAACCGATCCTGGACCGGCTTCGGCCGGAACTCGATTTCTCGCGCCCCAACGGCTTCGGCTCCTTCGCACCCGAGGCGGTTTCGTACGTGCACCAGGGCGAATTTGCTCCGGGTTCGACGAGCCAGGATTTCCGGTTCGAACGGGCCGTCACCGCGCGCCAGCTCTGTTTCGAAAGCCTGAGCGCGTTCGACGGGAAACCGTTCGCCGCCGCGGCCGAGTTGGACGTCTTCGACGAAAACGGCGTCACGTTGCCGCACACCGGCTGGACCGTCGTCTGCGCCGACAGCGAAGAGCTCGATCGGGCAGACGGCTCGGCGGCGAACGCCATCGACGGAGGCAACGCGACCTGCTGGCACACCGCCTGGAGCAAACGGCAACCCGAACAACCGCACCGGCTGGTGATCGACTTCGGCGAGCCGCTCACCCTCGGAGGATTCCGCTACACGCCGAGACAAGGCGACGACTCCGTCTCCGGCCGCGTGAAGGCATTCCGAGTCTATGTCGGAGACCAGCTGGGGAAAAAGGGCTGATCCGCCGGGCGGAGACGCCGCGGCGTCAGGCGGCGGGATCGAGCACCACCTTGATGCAGCCCTTCTTTTTCTCGGCGAACATCTCGTAGGCCTTGGGAGCCTTGCTCAGCGGCACGCGGTGCGTGATCACGAAGGAAGGATCGATCTTTCGGTCCTCGATCAGCTTCAAGAGCGGGCGCATGTATTTCTGCATGTGCGTCTGGCCGGTCTTCATCGTGACCGCCTTGTTCATCACCGCGCCCATCGGCACCTTGTCGACGAAGCCCGAATACACGCCCGGCACGGACAGATTCCCCGCCTTCCGGACGGAGCGCATCGCCTGGCGGAGCACAAAAGCGCGATCCTGCTCCAGCTTGAGCGTCTGCTTCACCGCGTCGTAAGCCGAGCCGTGGGCTTCCATCCCGACCGCGTCGATCGCGGCATCGGGGCCGCGCCCGCCGGTGAGCCAGCGCACGCGCTCCGAGACGTCGCCCTCCTCGTCGTTGACCGTGATCGCGCCGGCGGACTCCGCCATGCGCAGGCGTTCCGGTTCGCGGTCGATGGCGATGACTTTCGCCGCGCCGAGGAGAAAGGCGCTGCGGATCGCGAACTGGCCGACCGGACCGCAACCCCACACCGCGACCACGGAGCGGCCGGGCTGAATCTCGCAATTCTCCGCCGCCATGTAGCCGGTGGGGAAAATGTCCGAGAGGAACAGCACCTTTTCGTCCGGGAGATCGCTCTCGATCTTGATCGGACCGACGTCGGCAAACGGCACCCGGGCGTACTGCGCCTGGCCTCCTGCGTAACCGCCCATCATGTGTGAGTATCCGTAGATCCCTGCGCCGCTGTAACCGAGCATCTTCTCGGCTATCCAGGCGTTCGGGTTCGTGTTGTCGCAGCAGGACCACTCCTGGCGGCGGCAATGCGAGCATCCGCCGCAGGCGATCGTGAACGGCACGACCACACGGTCGCCGATCTTCAACCTCTCCACCTTCGGGCCGACCTCCACGACCTCGCCCATGAACTCATGGCCGAGGATATCGCCCTTCTCCATCGTCGGCACGTATCCGTCGTAGAGATGCAGGTCGGAACCGCAGATCGCCGTCGAGGTGATCTTCACGATGCAGTCCCGAGGATTCAGGATCGTCGGATCGTCGACCCGCTGCACCTCCATCTTCTTTTTCCCCATCCAGCAAACGGCCTTCATGGTTTCCCTCCTTTCTTCTTCATTTTCGAACGCTGCGGTTCTCCGACCGGCTGGCCTTCCGTGGTGGGAATCTCGCCGGCCTCCATCAGCGCCTTGAAACGCCGCAGCGCCTCCGTCACCTGCTGGCCCGCCTCCTCGCCGGTCATCTTCGAAAGAAAGGCGCCGAGTTTTCCGCCGGGCGGGTTGTATTCGAACGAGACGGTCACCTCCGTCCCCTCGTCGCCGGGCGCGGCCTCGAAGCGCACCGAGCCGGCATTGGGCACGTCGGCTCCCTCCAGAGAGCGCCAGGCGATCAGCTCGTTGGGCTTGTCGTTGATGATCGTCGCGGACCACTCCGCGCGGTTTTTTCCCGGCGCGCTGACGGACCAGCGCGATTCCGTCTCCGAATGGGCGACGATCGTGACGGGGTGCTCGATGATCTGCGCCAGGTTCTCGAAGCGGCGCCAGAAGGAGCAAAGCTCGGCGGCGGGCTTTCGGATCGTGCAGGCACGCACGACCTTCACGCCCTCGTTTCCGGGAACGACGATTGTGGAGCGGCTCCGGGCTCTCGCCGGCGCAGGGGCGGAGCCCCGTGGTTTCGAACGCACGAGTGTCGGCATAATCGGCAACGTAGCATCGCCCCCGTCCCTCAGCTATCGGGAGGCCCACCGCTGGCCAGCTGGGGCGGCTGCGAGGAACCGCTAACGGATACAGCAGCGTCCCACCACCCCGAATCGACGGGAGCGAACTTCGTCCGATTCAATTTTTCCCTACTCGGCGATTCCGGCGTTGTCGGCGAGGGCTTCGGCCGCCAGCATGTCGCGCATGATACGCGTTCTGGTCGTAGACGATGATCCGACCGCCCAGAAGGTCATGCGGCACTTCCTGGAACGCTGCGGCTATCATCCCATAATCTGCTCCAACGGCCAGTCCGCCCTGTCCGTCGCCCAGTCCCCCGAAGCCCCGGCGATCGTCATTCTGGACTGGATGATGCCGGGGATGGACGGCCTCGCCGTCTGCCGCGCCCTCCGCTCCTCAAAGCTCAAATACCGGCCCTACGTCATCCTCTTCAGCACGAAGACCGACAAGTCCGAGATCGCGGAGGGGCTCGACGCCGGCGCCGACGACTTTGTTTCGAAGCCTTTCAACGTGCCGGAAATGCAGGCCCGGCTCCGCGTCGCCTGCCGGTCCGTCGACTACCAGCGGGAGCTTCAGGACCGCATCGACGAGGTGGAAGCGCTCAGCCAGCGCAACGCCCTGCTCAGCGAGCTGATCTCGAAGAATCGCGACGAGAAGCCCGCGCCGGCGGCCAACGGCACCGCACATCCGGTGCCGCACCCCGCCGCGCCCGCTCCGGCTCGGACGAAAAGCCCCGGCGAACTCTCGACCAACGAAACGCGGTTCATCGTCTCCGCCGCGCTGCTGGAGCTGCACCTCGCTCTCGAGTCGATGCAGGCGCACTCGGGCCACGTCGATACGGAGTCTCCCGGATGTTATGCCTGGACCAGCCTCGTGCTGCACTCGAACGGGGCGTGGACGGACCTTCTCATCGCCACGACGGTGCCGCACGCCAGCACGCTCTTCGACAAGACGTTCGCGCGCCGCTCCCGCTCGGTCGGAGATATTCTCGTCTACTTGTCGGAAATCGCCCGCACCATCGCCGGCGGCTTCGTCCGGACGCTCTCCCGGCGCGCAGGCGAAGCCCACCAGCCGCTGATGGCGCGCGCTTTTCACGCAGATTCGATACGCGCGTCGCTTCCGCTTCCGATCGACGCCCAAGCGTTCGACCTCTCCGTCGACGGTTGCCCGCTGCGGCTCACGCTCTCCACGCACCGCAGCGCCAAGCTCAATCTCGCGCCCGCGAAACTCCAGCCGATGGACATCCTCGCGGACAACTTTCCGCCCGCTGCGGTCAGCCAGGTGCCGCTCCTGCGCGCCGGCGCGGTGCTCACGCCGCGCATCATCGAGAAAATCGCGTTCGAGACGGAAACGGTCGACGAGAGCCAGCACGCCGACGTCTACCGTCCGTCTCCGCTGGCCAAATACTTCGTCCAGCACGCGAAGAGCGCCTGACGGCGAAGCTCCGCCCAGGGCGGACGGGGCTGGAGCCCCGCGGGTCCGCCGAGATTCGGTGCATCCCCCCATGCCGCTTTGCGGGAGCGCTTTCGGCACGCGGCAAGGCGGTTCGTGTCGTGACCGCCAATCCGGGCGATCCCAGGCCCGGTCGTCCTTGGAGCCGTCGACATGAAAACCGCGTTTCAGTCCCTCACCGACCGCGTCGTCGTCATCACCGGAGCATCCAGCGGCATAGGCCGGGCCGCCGCCCGGGCCTTTGCCCAACGCGGCGCGCACGTTGTCCTGGCAGCTCGCCGCGAACGCGCGCTGAGGAAGGTGGCGACCGAATGCGAGCAACTCGGCGTGCGCGCCCTGGCGGTGTCGACCGACGTTACCGACGCCGATGCCGTCGCGCGCTTGGCCGAGGCGGCGATGGCCGCGTTCCGGCGGATCGATGTCTGGATCAACAACGCCGGGGTGGGCCTCTTCGGGCCGTTCGCCGGAGCCGATCTGCGCACGCAGAGGAGGGTCATCGAAACGAATCTTTTCGGGGCGATGCACGGCGCGGCCGCGGTGCTGCCGATCTTCCTGGAGCGCGAGCAGGGAGTGTTGATCACCAATGTGTCGATCGGCGGCTGGGCCCCGGTCCCCTTCGCCAGCGCGTACACCGCCAGCAAGTTCGGACTGCGCGGCTTCCTCGCGGGCCTTCGCCAGGAGGTCGCTCACGTGAAGGGCATCCATATCTGCGGGGTATTCCCCTCCGTCGTCGATACGCCGGGGTACCAACACGCGGCCAACGTCTCCGGAGCTCAACTACGGCCCGCCCGCCCGCTGTACAGCGCCGACGCCGTGGCGGAAACGTTCGTCGCCCTCGCCTACGAGCCGCGCGACGAGGTCGCCGTCGGCTGGCCGGCCCGGCTCGCCCGAAACGCGTACGCCCTCGCTCCCGCCACGACCGAGCGCATCGCGGGGCGTTTCTTCCGGACGTACATCAAGAACGCGAGACCGGCGCCCCGTGCGGGAGGCAATCTCTTCCTGCCCGTCTCGGCCGGAGCCGGCAGCTCCGGAGGCTGGCGGAAAGGCGCGGCCCCGTGGACGTCGGCCTCCGCAGTCTCCTGGGCCCTGCTCGCGATCGGCCTCGGCTTCCTGGGCGCGGGCGTTTACGCCCAGCGCGTATCCGCAAACCGTCGACACGAACTCGAGCCGCAGCCGCTTCCCGACCCGGCCAGCAGCCCCGCGTATTGAACCCTCGTCCGGGTTCCCGCTGTTCGGCCGGGATCGGCCAAGCGCGTCGCAACTCGGCCGGGCTATCGCGACCGGCCGATTCCCGCTTCCGTGGGCACATATCCGGGCAGGCTGGTCAGGACACCCTCGGCCGCGAGCTCGGCCAGGTGCTCCTTCAGTTGCTCACCCGACGGGCTGCGCCACCACTGCGCCGGCGCCACGAGGTCGAAATCGACCGCCTCGGCGGGCACAAAGCCGAGCCCATGCGCCACGGCGAGCGCCTGAGGACCCACCATCACGTCCGCTCTTCCGGCGGCAATGGCTTGCGCGGCTTCCAGCGCCGACCCGGCGTCGGAGTCGTAGCCGGGGATATCCGCTTCGGCGATACGCGCTCTCGAGAGCTGTTGGTCGAACCAGCGGCGCGCGGCCGTGCTTCTGTCGCGGTTCGCCAGTTTCCAGGCCCCCGTCCTCAACTCGGCAAGGCCGGTGAAGGGACGGGCCGGATCCCGGCGCACGATCCAACCTTGCTCCCACCGGGTGAACCGCACCAGCGCCCAATCCCGCTCGCGATCGCGCAGCCGGACCTCGCGAAGGTTGCCTGAACCGTTGGCGCCGGCGTAGTGAATCCCCGCCACGTGCACGCGGCCCGCCGACAGGAGATCCAGGGCATGTCCGCTGCCGCAATCCACCCAGTGATACCGGCCGCCTCCCTCCGTCTTGGCGGACTGCAAGAGCGCCAGCGCCGGATCGCAGCCAGCGAGCAAGAGGTTCGCCGCGACGGTGCCCGCAGGCTTGAGAAAGCGCGCCGCCGAATCCTCCAGGAGAACGGCGTCCGCCGCCTCAAAGCCCGCGGCCATCGATCTCGGCGTGTCCGCGGCGAACGCAATCCAGCTTTTTCCCACCCGCCCGACGCGCAACCGCGCTCCGGGACTGAGCGCCGCATCCACCAGCTCCACGTGCGGCGAACGCTCTCGCTCCGCGGCCGCCTCCCCAAACAGGTCCTCCACGGTCGTGCCGAGAAGGGCGGCCGTGCGCAGCGCGATCAGGACATTCGGCAGCACGCGTCCGGCCTCCATCTGGCTGAGAAACTGACGGCTGACGCCCAGCTCGGCGGCCAGGCCCGCCTGGGTCTTTCCGCGGGCCTGGCGGATCTGGGCGAGTCTTCGCCCCGGGAGATTTTCTGCTCTTGCCAAATTGGGCATGACTTCTGCAGTGCGGTATACGTTACATCAAATGTCAAGTATACACGACATTGCCGCGCCTTTCCCTCGCTCCGCCCAACCTTTTCGCCGGCCTGTCGCCGGGAGAACGATCCTCGTCGCCGCCGCGCTGAGCGCGGCATGGACGGGCCCGGCTTCGGCGGGAGCGGCGCCCCCGGGGTCCGCACCGTCCACCGACTCCGTCTTCAAGCTGGGCGCCATGACCGTGTACGGGGAGCAGCTCTCCCCCGCGGACCTGGTTCCGGTGCAGGCCGACGCCGTGAAGATCGAGCTGCTGGAAAAGCGCACTGCCGCCGAGGCGCTGGCGACGCTGCCGGGCGTCACCCTCACGCGAGTCGGCGCGCGGAACGAGACCAGCGTTTTTGTCAGGGGCTTCAGCCGGACGCAGACGCCCATCTTCATCGACGGCGTGCCCGCGTATGTGCCGTACGACGGCTACGTCGACCTCGCGCGCTTCACCACCTACGACCTGGCGACGATCAGCGTCGCGAAGGGCTACAGTTCGGTGCTGTACGGAGCCAACACCATGGGCGGCGCCATCAACCTGGTCTCCCGCCAGCCCGCGTCCGAATTCGAGGGTCAGGTCGCCGCGGGTCTTTTTTCCGGCGAGGGCGTCGAGACGAGCCTGAATGTCGGCACAAAGCAGAAACGCTGGTATGCGCAAGGCGGCGCGTCGTATGTCGATCGCGAGACCTTCCCGCTTTCCGATCATTTTCCGCCGGTGAAGGCCGAGGATGGAGGCGACCGCGAAAACGCGTACTCCACCGATACGAAATATAGCGGGAAGATCGGTTTCACGCCGAACGCGACCGACGAGTACGCCCTCGGCTTCGTCCACCAGGAGGGACAGAAGGGCAATCCGCCGTACACCGGCCCGATCGCGAGCATGCTCCGTTACTGGCGCTGGCCGGAATGGAACAAGCAGACGGTCTATTTCGTTTCCCACACCGAGTTGGACGAGGCCTTCTACATCAAACCGCGGCTGTATTACGATCGATACGACAACGCCCTCGATCAGTACTCGGACAAGACCTATTCCACGCTCCTCTCCGGAGCGTCCGGCCCGAGCGCGTATCACGATTATTCCTACGGAGGATCCGTCGAGTCCGGCCTCCGGCTGCTGCCCGGACACGAGCCGAAGGCGGCCCTGCACTGGAAACTGGATCACCACGACGAGCAGGTGCTGTCGCAGCCGCACTATCTCTTCGAGGACCGGACCGTATCCGCCGCGCTCGAGGACACCTGGCGCCCGTCCCGGTCGTGGACCGTGCAGGCCGGCCTGGACTACGACCGGCGCGAGACGCTCCGCGCCGACCAAGTCAACCCGGACAACACTCCCGTCGCCCTGACAACCTTCGACTCCTTCAATCCCGCGATCGCCCTGTTCCGTCTCCTCGGCGACTCCGGAAGCCTGCGCGCGAGCTTCGCCCGCAAGAGCCGTTTCCCGAACATCAAGGACAGGTACTCCTACCGCTTCAACACGGCCTTCCCCAATGCCGGGCTGAGGCCGGAGAACGCGCTGCACTACGAGATCGGCTACGACGGGCACCTGACTTCCGCGCTGACGCTGAGCGCGAGCGCCTACCTGAGCCGCATCGGCGACGCGATCCAGACGGTGAACAACGTCAACGGGACGACGCGCACGCAGAACCAGAACGTCGGCACGGTGAGAAATCGCGGCATCGACGTCGGAGTGGAGCACACCACTTCCTCCTGGCTGCGGCTCGGGGCCAGCTACACGTACCTCGACCAGGAAAACCGAACCAACCCCGCCGCAAAGGTGACCGACACGCCGCGACACAGCGGAAACGTCTATGCCGACCTGCGCCCGCTCCGCTGGCTCAGCGTCGTCCCCACCTACGAGTTCGCCTCGTGGCGCTACGCCGACACCTCGGGACGAAGGCTGTCCGGTTTCGCCACCGCCGGCCTCAAGCTCACCGCCCGTCTTCCGCACGGACTCACGCTCAGCGGCGGGGCGGGCAACGTATTCGACAAAAACTACCAGCTGCAGGACGGCTTCCCGGAGGCCGGCCGCAACTGGTTCGCCAACGTGCGTTACACATTCTAGCCATGCCGCCTCTCGCGCTCGATTCCCCTCCGGTCCGTCGTCCGGCCCAAGCCGGCTTCTGGACGCTGTACGACCGCCTGGCGCAAGGCGTCTCTTCTCCCGCCCCGGTCCGCGCGTTCGCGGGAGGGCTCCACTGGTTCTCCGTCGAGGCCGCCGGCTCGCTCGGCCTGGCCATGGCGCCCAAGGAGACCGCGGCGGCGCCGAGCCTGGCCGGCGGCGTAGCCGGCAGGGAACTACGGGAAATCTCCGCGCTGGCGAAATCGTGGAACTCCGCCGACGCGGCGCTCGGGGTGGCCGCGCTCAACTCGCACTACAATGCCCCCGACCGCGTGCTCAGCTGGGCCCGCGCCTCCCATTACGTGCATCTCACCGGGAGCAACGCTTTCGAGACGATGCTGCCGCGGGTGAGCGGCCGCCGTGTCGCCGTGATCGGTCATTTTCGCCACCTGGACGAATTTGCCCGGCATTGCGACCTCACGATTCTCGAGCGCCGGCCCCAGCCGGGCGACATGCCGGACCCCGCCTGCGAGGTCGTTCTGCCGGATGCCGAATTTGTCTTCATCACGGCGACGACGTTGATCAACAAAACCCTGCCGCGTTTGCTCCAGCTTTGTCCGCAGGCCTTCGTCGTTCTGGTGGGGCCAACCACTCCGCTCGCGCCGGTTTGGTTCGATCTCGGCGTGGACATGGTCGCGGGGCTGTTGATCGACGACGTCCCGGCCGTCCAACAGATCGTGCAGGAGGGCGGCCAGCATACGTTCTTCGACCGCGGGACCCGCTTCATCCAGATCGAACGCCGCACCGGCCATGCCGCACAGGGTTGAACCGTCGAAGGGCGGCCTTCTCTCCGCGCAGACCGCCCTGCTCGCAATCGCGGTGGCGGCAAGCGTGTGCCTCTCGCTGCGCATCGGCGCTCATCCTCTTTCGTGGGCGGACCTCGGCCAGCTCTGGTTCCCGGTCGGTTCCGCGACAGTGGATCGAAGCACGGTCGCCACCCTGGTGTACCAGATCCGATTGCCCCGCATCGTCGCCGCGCTCTCCATCGGGGCCGGGCTTTCCGTGGCGGGAGCCTCGTACCAGGGGCTGTTCCGCAATTCGCTCGTCTCGCCCGACATCCTCGGCGCCTCGTCCGGCGCGGCGTTCGGCGCGGCCCTCGGCATCATGCTTTCGCTGGGCATCGCCGCCGTCCAGGGCCTTGCCTTCGCCAGCGGCCTGAGCGCCGTTCTGTTGACGTATCTGCTGAGCCGCTCGGTCGGAGGCGGCACGTTCACCCTGAGGCTCGTGCTGACCGGGATGGTCGTGGGCAGCCTGGCCATGGCCGGCGTGGCGGTGATAAAAACACTCGCCGATCCGTACTCGAAACTGCCGATGATCACCTACTGGCTGCTCGGCAGCCTGTCCGCGATCACGGCCGCGGACGTGAAGGTGCTGCTGCCGCCGCTGCTCGCCGGAATGGCCGTGTTGATGGCCCTGCGCTGGCCGCTCAACGCGATGGCTCTCGGCGAGGAGGAGGCGCGCGCGCTCGGTGTCGCCACGACTCGAATACGCCTGCTGACGCTGCTCTCCGCCACCCTCGTCACCTCCGTCTCCGTGGCGATCGGCGGAGTGATCGGATGGGTCGGATTGATGGTGCCGCACCTGGTGCGTTTCTGGATCGGACCCAATCACCGCGACGTCCTGCCGAGGTCGTTCCTGCTCGGAGCCCTTTTTCTCCTCTGGGCGGACAACCTGGCCCGATGCCTGTTCGCGGGCGAACTGCCGATCGGCGCGGTCACCTGCGCCTGCGGCATTCCCGTCTTTCTCCTCCTGCTCCGGCGGGCCTCCGGGAGCTGGTCCGAATGAATCGATGACGCTGACGCTCCACCGCCTCTCCTGTGGGTACTCCCGCACGCCCGTCCTCCGGGACGTCTCGTTCTCCGTCGGTGCCGGCGAGTTCGTCTGCCTGCTCGGACCCAACGGCTCCGGGAAAACGGCGCTGCTCAAGACACTCGTCGGGATTCTCGAGCCGCTCGACGGCCGCATCCAGGTCGGGGGAAAAGACTGGGCCGCGTGGTCCGCCCGGGAACGCGCCGCGCAAATCGCCTACGTGCCCCAGGCCCATGCGCCGCTCTTCGCCTTTCGCGTGCTCGACGTCGTGGCGATGGGGCGGACTGCCCGGTGGCCGCTTTGGTCCGGACCGACCGAGAGCGACTGGAAGGCAGCCCGGGGCGCGCTGGACTTGGTGGAGATGCAGGACTTCGCCGAACGGCGCTACACCGAACTCAGCGGCGGGGAGCGTCAGATGATTCTTCTCGCGCGCGCCCTGGCCCAGGAGGCGCGTTTCCTCGTGCTCGACGAGCCGGTTTCCAGCCTCGATTTCGGCAACCAGGTCCGTGTGCTGCAGACGCTGCGCCGACTGGTGAGCGACGGTTTCGGCGTGATCATGGCGACCCACCATCCCGAACACGCCCTGCGCTGCGCCAACCGGGTGGCGGTGGTGGGGAACGGCCGGCTTTCGCCCGCCGCCCATCCCGAGGAGGTGCTCACCCCGGAGGTCCTGGAAGCCATTTACCAAGTGCCTTTCCTCGTGACCCAGCTCACCGGCCGGGACGGCCGGCCCTTTTCGTTATGCACTCCCCACCTCAGTTGACCCCGGCGACGTCCGCTCCGCCGCGCCCGGACGTTTCCCTGCGCGAGTCGATCCGACCAGCGCCCCCGGCCGTTGGATTCGGCGCCCGGTATCGGCTGCGCCCGCCGCTCCTCCTCGCGGCGGGCTGTCTGGCCGCGACGATCGCGTCCGCGGAGCCAGCCGCAGTCTCGATCGTCGACGGGGTCGGCCGCACCCTCCGCGTGCCGGCCAGCATCGAACGCGTGTACGCGACGAGCCCCGTCGGGGCGGTGATGCTCTATACTCTCTCGCCGCAGAAGATGGTCGGCTGGAACTACAAGCTGGGCCAGGCGGAGCGCCATTTCATCCTCCCGGCGGCGCGCGAGCTGCCTGCGCTCGGCGGCTGGTTCGGCGAGAGCGCGATGGGAAATCGCGAGTCGATCCTGGTTGCGCGTCCGGACGTGATCCTCTCCGTCGGCCAACACGACCGCACGGCGATCGAGTTCGCCGAACGGCTTCAAGGGCAGATCGGCATTCCCGTGTTTGTGGCGAGCGGCGGACTGTCCGATACCGCCGCCACCTACGAACTCGTCGGAAAACTGCTCGGCGTGCCGGAGCGCGCAGCCGCGCTCGCCGATTACGCCCGGCGCACCCTCTCGCAGGCAAGGGCCGCCGCCGAAGCGATACCCCGGCGCGAACAGGTCCGAGTCTATTACGCCGAAGGAATGCGCGGACTCCAGACGGACACTCGGGGATCCTGGCACACGGAGCTGCTCGATCTGCTCGGCGTGGAGAACGTCGCCGACGTCCCAACCACGAGCGGTTTCGGCCGCGTATCCGTTTCGCTCGACCAAGTCATCGCCTGGAAACCCGACGTCGTGCTGGCCTGCCCGGAAAAGCTTAACGCGAACGGCTCCTGGATGCCCGAATGGCTCCAGGATCCGGCTTGGCGGGAGGTGCCCGGGGTGGCGCGGGGGCGCGTGTACCTGATCCCCGGCGCGCCGTTCAACTGGTTCGATCGGCCGCCCTCACCCGCCAGGCTGCTCGGGCTGAAATGGCTGCTCTGGGTCCTGTATCCCGAACGCGCCGATTTCGACATGGTCGCCGAAACGCGCGAGTTCTACCGGCTTTTCTACGGGTACGACCTCGGCGAAGCCGAGGCGCGCAGCATCCTGGAGGCGTCGCAGCCGAAGTTTGTCGCAAAACCATGAATACCACCGTGCCCGTCTCCCCGCGCCCCGTTTCGATCACCCCGATCGGAATCGTCGCCGCGCCGTTCTCATCGGTGGAGGGCGGCTGCGACTATGTCAGCGAGTCGCGTATCCTGCTGCGGCCGGAACTCGCGCCGGGCCTCGTCGGCATCGAATATTTCTCGCATCTGTGGGTCATCTATCACCAGCACCGCTCCGCCGAGTGGCTTCGCGCTCGCGGCTGGGAGCCGGCGTCCGCGATGATCCTGCCGCCCGACGACGACCGAGCCGGCCTGGGGGTCTTCAGTTCTCGCGCGCCCTGCCGTCCGGCCCAGCTCGGCTCCAGCATCGTGGGCCTGACGCGTCGCGAAAAAAACGTGCTCTGGGTGCGCGGGCTCGACGCCCTCGACGGAACGCCCGTCCTCGACGTCAAACCCTACGTGCCCCAGTTCGACGCCTTTCCCGAGGCGATCGTGCCGCAGCACTGGGCCAAGGTCATGGACCGGCCGGGAGACGCAGCCCGCCTCTCCCGCGAACTTCACTGGGACACGAGCAATTCCGACTGCGCGCTCGGCCTCCGCAGCGGAGTGGCGATCCTGCAGAGACTCGGCCTGGCTCGCGGCGCACCGCTTTCGGCCGAGCTCTCTGGCTCCCCGTTTTTCGCGCACGGATTCGAGATGGCGACCGGCTGCAGCCCGCTGCGCGGGACGCTGGCGGTGACGCCCCGCACCGCCGGGGAAAGACCGTGGAGGCTCCGCGTCTTTCACCGCGGTGAGGCGACGGTCGTCGATCTGAAAAGAATCGCGTGGCCCGATGCGGCCAGCGTCCTCACTGCGTCGGAGAACGAGCTGTTCGAAACGCCCCGCAACGACGCTGCGGCATCGGAGACTCCCGGACCGGCCAAGGCGCCGGCCCCCTGCCCGTCATGACCGGACGGAACTCCGCACCGCAAGAGCCACGAAAACCCATCCCTCTCCAAATTGTGAATACCACCCGCTCCACGGACGCGCTGGACGAAGAGCCTGTCTTTCCCGAGATCGAAAACGGCCGGCGACGCCGGCTCGATTTTCTCGGCTACGCCCCCTGCCCGGTCCGAAACGAATTGCGCCAGCGCCTGCATCGCCGCTTCCTCGCCCTGGCGGCCGCGAACGGCGCCCCACCCGTTTGGTTCATGCCGGCGGGATGCCACGAACCCAATCCCTACGACGAATTGTGGCGCACGGAGGACGCCGCCGAGCTGCCCGCCTTGATCGCCGAAACGGGCTTCGGAGGCTTCAACCAGCCCTCCTTCGTCCGGCGCTGGCTCGACTCGGAAACGTTCGCGGCCGTTCCGGACGACGCCGTCCGCCCCGAATTCGCCGATGCGGGTCTGCTGGATTCGCGCCGTCAGCATCGGGTGATCGCCGCGAACGTCGAAATCGTCCTCGCCGACCTCAATCGGCTGGGGGCCAGACCGCTGCCGCGCACGTGGGCCGACATCCTGCATGCCCGCTTCCAGGGGGACATCATCGTGAGCGGCGGGCCGGGGAACATCCACGAGTCGATTCTCTTCAGCCTCTACCGCGACCATGGCGAGGACGGCCTTTCCGCTCTGGGCGCCAATGTGCGCGAATTCATGCACCCGGCGGAGATGGCGAAGACGGCGGGTTCCGCCAGTCCCCGGGGCGCCGCGCTTTACGTCCTGCCGTGGTTTTTCGCCCGGGCCGCCCCGCACCGCCCGGCCACCCGCGTCGTCTGGCCGGAGGAGGGCGCGTATCTGACGCCGCAATACCTGCTGCAGCGGGGAGGCGAGAATCGAGGCGCCGCTCTCGCCGCCGAGTACCTTTGCGGCTCCGAGTGGGCCGAGCATCTCGCACGCATCGGCTTCGCGCCTGCGCGTGCCGGCTCCCCCGCGCTTCCCGGCCGTCTCCGCTGGGTGGGCTGGGATTTCGTTCGCACGCAGGATCTCGACGCTCTGCGCGGCCGGCTCAACGCCGCGTTCGCGCGCGGCCACCGCCCCGGACAATGAAACTCGTCACCGTCGCCGGGCCGCCTTCCTCGGGCAAGACGGCCATCATCGTCAAGGCGCTCGGCCACCTGCAGCGTGAGGGGCGGCGCGTGGGCGTGGTCAAATTCGACTGCCTCGCCAGCCACGATGCCGAGTTATTCCGCGCCGCCGGCATCCCCGCGCTCGTCGGACTCTCGGGCAATTTCTGCCCGGATCACTATTTCACCACCAACATCGAGGATTGTTTCGCCTGGGGAAGGCGGCAGGACCTCGCCCTGCTCGTGAGCGAAAGCGCCGGCCTCTGCAATCGCTGCGCCCCGCATATCCGGGGCCATCTCGCGGTATGCGTGCTCGATCAGCTGGCGGGGGTGCACACGCCGCTAAAGGTCGGGCCCATGCTCAAGACCGCCGACCTGGTGCTGGTCACGAAGGGCGACATCGTGAGCCAGGCCGAACGGGAAGTATTCGCGTTCCGGGTACGCCAGGTCAACGCCCGGGCCCGGCTGCTGTTCGTCAACGGCATCACCGGCCAGGGTTCCTGGGAGGTGAGCCGCCTGTGGGACGAGGCGCCGGAAGACACGCCGCTCACGGGCGGGCGGCTGAGATTTCCGGTGCCGTCGGCGGTCTGCTCCTACTGCCTGGGCGAAACCGCCATCGGCGCCGAACATCAGCACGGCACGGTCCGCAAGATCCAGATACCGGAAGCCGAGTCGCACTGACATGAACTCCCACGAACCCGCCCTAGACGTCGAGTTGGACGAAGCGCGCAGCGCGCATTTCTTTCGGATGAACCATCTCCCATCCCGCGGGGCCCATCGTTCCTTGCGCGCCTGGTGGGAGGCCCAGCCCTGGGAGTATCGCACCGACGGCGGTTGGGACTACGAGCGCCTGCGCGACGGGCTCCTGTCGTTTCTGGCGGCGACGAAGGGTTCGGCCGATCGGGCCCCGTTGCGCATGCTCGAGATTCGCCGGGGGCGCGACAAGAGCGGTCAACCGGAGAAGTTCGACCTGGTGCTTCGGCCCGGAGAGGTCGTTTGCCTCGTGGGGCCGACCGGAGCCGGGAAGAGCCGCTTGCTCGCCGACATCGAATGTCTCGCGCAAGGCGACACCCCGACCGGGCGCGTCGTGCTGATCGACGGGGAGCGGCCCCAGCCGGAGACGCGTTTCACCGGTGATGGGCAGATCGTCGCCCAGATCACGCAGAACATGAATTTCGTGATGGATCTCACAGTCGCTGAGTTCCTGAAGCTGCACGCGGAAAGCCGCGCCATCGCCTCCCCGGACAGCGCGGTGCGGAGCGTACTCGAAGCGGCGGTGAGCATGGCGGGAGAACCTTTCGGACCGTCGACGCCGTTGACGCAGCTGAGCGGCGGGCAGTCGCGGGCGTTGATGATCGCTGACGCGGCGTTTCTGAGTCCGAAGCCGGTGATCCTCATCGATGAGATCGAGAACGCCGGCGTCGATCGCACGCGGGCGCTGGAATTCTTCGTCGATCAGGGAAAGATCGTCCTGCTCTCCACTCACGATCCTCTGCTGGCGCTGTCCGGAGTGCGTCGCCTGGTCATCCGGCACGGGGCCGTGCAAGAGGTGATCGAACCGTCCGCGACCGAGAAGGCGCTCCGGCAACGCCTCGCTGGCATCGATCGCCAACTTTCCGCACTTCGCGAACGACTCCGCAGCGGCGAGCGCTTGGATTCCGATCCGGCGACAACGCCTGCGCTCTGACTGCGTCTTGCCTGGCCTGCCTGCGGGCGTTCGCCCGCGCGAGGTCAGCCGGCTGCGGCGGGCGTTTCGGCGCTTTCGAGGGTGCCGAGCGTGAAGAAGAAAGTCGCACCCTCGTTCACCTTGCCCTCGGCCCAGATCTCGCCTCCGTGGCGGCGGATGATCTTGTGCACCAGCGCGAGGCCGATGCCCGTGCCCTCGAAGCCCTCGTCCTTGTGCAGGCTCTGGAACACCCCGAAGAGCTTGTCGTAATACCGCATGTTGAAGCCGACGCCGTTGTCCCGGACGTAGTAGATCGGCCGGCCTTCGCGGTTCTGGGTGCCGATCTCGATCAGCGCGTTTTTCACCGGAGCGGTGAACTTCACCGCGTTCGACAGCAGGTTCACGAACACCTGGCGCAACATGGCGCGATCGCCGAAGGCCGCGGGCAGGCTGCCGATGCGGAACTCGATGATGCGGTTCGAACTGACCGGTTTCACGACGTCGATCGCCGCCTGGGCCAGCACTTTCATGTCGAAATGGATCGCGTTCACATGCGCCCTCCCAAAACGGAAAAACGCCAGAAAATCGTCGATCAGCTTCGTCAGGTGCAGACTGTTGCGGCTCACCGCCTCGACCATCTGGCGCCCCTCCGAGTCCAGCCGCTTCAGGTGCTCCGTGAGGAGGATCTCCGAATAGCCGGTGATCGCCCGGAGCGGGCCGCGCAGGTCGTGGGAAATTGAATACGAAAATTCCTCCAGCTCGCGGTTGGCCGCCTGCAGTTCCGACGAATGCCGTTCGAGCGCCTGGTTGAGGCTTCGCACCTCCGCCTCGCGCTCGATGCGCTCGGTGATGTCGCGGGCGAACACGTAGAGCAGCTCCTCCGCGGCAAACGGCGCCATCGTCCACCCGAACCAGCGATAGCCTCCGTCCTTGGCGCGGACGCGGTTCTCGAAATACGCCGGCCGGTCTCCGGTCAGGATCTTGATCATCGCCTCCACCGTGGCGGGGCGGTCGTCGGCGTGCACCAGGTCCACCAGCGGCTGCGATTTCAACTCCTCCTCGGAGAACCCGAGCGTGGCTTCCCAGGTGGGATTCACCTGGGTCAATTCCCAGCGGTAGTTGGCGATGCCGAGCAGCTCGATCGAGAGGTTGAAGAAACGATTCCTCCGTGTCTCCCATTCGATGCGTTCGTTCGCCTGGACGAGCTGACGTTGGTGCCGCTCCTCCTGCATCAGGCGCAGCTGCTCCGCCTGGCGCTGGATCTCGCACCGCTGCCGGTGGAGGTCGAGGAAGACGGAGACCTTGGAGCGCAACACCTCCGGCACGACGGGCGTGAAGATGTAGTCGACGGCTCCCAGCGAATAGCCGCGGAAGACGTCGGTGTCCGCGGTGCTGAACGAGGTCACGAAGATGATCGGCACGTGCGCGGTCGCCTTGCGCTGGCGGATGAGCTGGGCCGCCTCGAAGCCGTCCATCCCGGGCATGTTCACGTCGAGCAGGATGACCGCGAACTCTTCGCGAAGGAGGTGGCGAAGCGCCTCGGTCCCCGATCCAGCCTTGACGACGTTCTGGCCGAGGTCGCCGAGGACCGTCTCCAATGCGAGCAATTTGTCCGGCGCGTCGTCGACCACCAGGATGTTGATCGCGTCGGACCTGGGGGCGCGCGTCTCGGAAGCGTCCGGTTCTGCAGCGGGAAGCGGCGGGGCCGAAAACGAAGTGCTGTTCGGCTGGGCAATCATAAACGGAAACACGGGAGGCGGACGGGGGGATCGGGTTCGGCATCGCTTCCCGCGACGGTCCCAGCCTGCCGCTGCGGAACGATGGCGACTCCGTTGAGGACGGTTGAAGCGTCGGCGGACCTCATCGGTGGAGCCAGATGCGGAGAAGCGACAGCAGGTGCTCGGTATCCACCGGCTTCGCGATGTAGTCGGAGGCTCCCGCCTCGATGCACTTCTCCCGGTCGCCCTTCATTGCCTTCGCAGTGAGGGCGATGATCGGCAGATCGGCGAAGCGCTCCTCGCCGCGGATCCGGCGCATCGTCTCGTAGCCGTCGAGGTCGGGCATCATGATGTCCATCAGCACCACGTCGATCGTGGGATCCGCTTTCAGCATCTCGATCGACTGCTCGCCGCTCTCGGTGGAGAAAATCTCCATGTTGTAGCGCTCGAGAAA
The DNA here is from genome assembly GCA_003054665.1 of Opitutaceae bacterium EW11. Taxonomy (GTDB): domain Bacteria; phylum Verrucomicrobiota; class Verrucomicrobiia; order Opitutales; family Opitutaceae; genus EW11. The sequence goes on from QAYY01000012.1 coordinate 55,606, forward strand.
CGACGTCATGGCGAAGATGTTTCGCATGTCGTCGTCGACGATCAGGACGCGTTTGCCCGCGAGCACGTCGTCGTTGCGGTGGAGATTCTCCAGCAGCTTCTGCTTGTCCGGGGGAAGCGACTGCAGCGGCCGGTGCAGGAAGAGCGCCGTTTCGTCGAAGAGCCGCTCGGGCGACTGCACGTCCTTGAGGATCACCGTGCTCGCCACGCGTTTGATCTCCATCGCTTCGTCGCGGTGAAGGTCCTTCGCGGTGTGCACCACGATCGGAAGGTTGCCGAAGCCCGCTTTCTTCACCGCTTCGATGAACTCGGCCCCGGACATGTCGGGCAGGCCGAGGTCGAGGACGACGCAATCGAAGTGCTCGGAATTCAACGCTTCGAGGCCCTCGCGCCCCGTCGCGACCGCGCGGGTGTTCACGCCGTTGCCGCCGATCAGGTCCACCGTGGCCTGGCGCTGCACGTCGTTGTCTTCCACGACGAGCAGGTTCTTCACCGGGCGGGAGACGAAATTCTTCAGGGAGGTGAGCATTTCCTGGAGGCGCTCGGGCTGAACCGGCTTCGTCACGTGCATGAGGGCGCCGCTCTTCAGCCCGATTTCGGCGGTTTCGTCCGCGGACAGAATCTGAACCGGAATGTGCCGCGTCGCGGGATCGTCCTTGAGCCGGCTCAGCACGCGCCAGCCGTCGATGTCGGGCAGGCGTATGTCGAGCGTGATGGCGTCGATCCGGTTTCGGCGCGCGAGATCCAGCGCTTCCGAACCGCGCGAAGCGATCAGCGCCTTGAAGCCCTGTTCGTGCGCCGCATCGAGCAGCACGGCCGAGAACACCGGGTCGTCCTCCACGATCAGAAGCACGCGGTCGCTCGAATCGATGAAGTCGCGGTCGTCCTCGACCTCCGTCGCGGTAACCGGGGCCGTCGGTGCGCGCCCGTTGGCTCCGACCGGCTCGGCCAGCATCGGGCGGGCCTGCGGCTGGTCGGCGCCCAATTCCTTCCGCGTATCGACCCGCACGTAGGAGATCGGCACATACAAGGTGAACGTGCTTCCCTGCCCCGGATGGCTGACGAGGCGGATTTCTCCGCCCAGCAGGCGGGCGATCTCGCGGCTGATCGCAAGCCCGAGCCCCGTGCCGCCGTACTTCCGGTTGGTCGAGCCGTCCGCCTGCTGGAACGCCTCGAAGATGATCTGCTGCTTGTCCGTCGGAATGCCGATGCCGGTGTCCCGCACGCTGAAGCCCAGCACCTGGCCGGCGGACTCCAGGACGGTGTTGTCCCGGCTCCAGCCGCCGGTCGCCAGGTCGACCGTGAGCGAAACCTGGCCGCGCTCGGTGAATTTGAACGCGTTCGAAAGGAGGTTCTTGATGATCTGCTGCAGACGCTTCGAGTCCGTCCGCATCGTACGGGGCAGGCCCGGCGACAACTGCACCACGTATTCGAGCTTTTTGTGTTCGGCGATCGGGCGGAACGTCCGCTCCACGTAGTCGCGGAGGTCGACGAGCTTCACTTCGCCCACCTCGACCGTGACCGTGCCGGACTCGATCTTGGCGAGGTCGAGGATGTCGTTGATCAACCGCAGCAGGTCCTGGCCCGAGGAGTGGATCGTCTTCGCAAACTCGATCTGTTTCGGAAGGAGATTGCCCTCCCGGTTTCCGCAGAGCTGGTCCGAGAGAATGAGCAGGCTGTTCAGCGGCGTGCGGAGCTCGTGCGACATGTTCGCGAGGAACTCCGACTTGTACTTCGACGTGAGCGCCAGCTGGGCGGCCTTTTCCTCCAGCGCCTGGCGGGCCTGCTCGACCTCGATGTTCTTCTTTTCGACCTCGACGTTCTGGTGGGCCAGGAGGCGCGCCTTTTCCTCCAGCTCCAGGTTGGTGTTCTGCAGCTCCTCCTGCTGGCTCTGCAGCTCCTTCGCGAGCGACTGCGACTGCTTGAGGAGATCCTCGGTGCGCATGTTCGCCTCGATCGTGTTGAGCACGATGCCGATCGATTCGGTGAGCTGGTCGAGGAAGATCAGGTGCGTCGGGCTGAAGGTGTCGAACGACGCGAGCTCGATCACCGCCTTCACGTGGCCTTCGAACACCACCGGCATGACGATCAGGTTGCGCGGGGTCGCCTCGCCGAGCCCGGAGGAAATCTGGATGTATTCGCCGGGGACGTTGGTGAGGAGGATGCGCTCCTTTTCCAGCGCCGCCTGGCCGACCAGCGACTCGCCGAGCTTGTATTCGTTGACCGAATGCTTCCGGCGCCGGAACGCGTAGCTCGCGAGCAGGCGGAGGTTCGGCTCCTTCCCGCTCAGGTCCATGGTGTAGAACACGCCCTGCTGGGCGGACACGACCGGCGCGAGTTCGGACAGGATCAGTTTGCCGACGGTGAGGAGATCCTTCTGGCCCTGGAGCATCCGGGTGAACTTCGCCAGGTTGGTCTTCAGCCAGTCCTGCTCGTTGTTCTTGATCGTGGTGTCCTTCAGGTTGCGGATCATCTCGTTGATGTTGTCCTTCAGCGCCGCGACTTCGCCCGACGCCTCCACCTTGATGGAGCGCGTGAGGTCGCCCTTCGTCACCGCCGTCGCCACCTCCGCGATGGCGCGCACCTGGGTCGTCAGATTGGCGGCGAGCTGATTCACGTTGTCGGTCAGGTCGCGCCACGTGCCGGCCGCGCCGGGCACCAGGGCCTGGCCGCCGAGCTTGCCTTCGACACCGACCTCGCGCGCCACGGTCGTCACCTGCGCGGCGAAGGTCGCGAGGGTGTCGATCATGTTGTTGATCGTGTCGGCGAGCTCGGCGATTTCGCCCTTCGCCTCGACGGTCAGCTTCTTCGAGAGATCGCCGTTCGCCACCGCCGTCACCACTTTGGCGATACCGCGGACCTGGCCGGTGAGGTTGCCGGCCATGAAATTCACGTTGTCGGTCAGGTCCTTCCACGTGCCGGAAACGCCGCGCACGACCGCCTGGCCGCCGAGTTTTCCCTCCGTGCCGACTTCGCGCGCCACGCGGGTCACCTCGGAGGCGAACGAGTTCAGCTGGTCCACCATCGTGTTGATCGTGTCCTTCAGCTCCAGGATTTCGCCCTTCACGTCGACCGTGATCTTCTTCGACAGGTCGCCGTTCGCCACCGCCGTCGTCACGGTGGCGATGTTGCGCACCTGGCCGGTGAGATTTCCGGCCATGAAGTTCACGTTGTCGGTCAGGTCCTTCCACGTGCCGGACACACCGCGCACGTCGGCTTGGCCGCCGAGCTTGCCCTCGGTGCCGACTTCGCGCGCCACGCGGGTCACCTCGGAGGCAAACGAGTTCAGCTGGTCCACCATCGTGTTGATCGTGTCCTTCAGCTCCAGGATTTCGCCCTTCACGTCGACCGTGATCTTCTTCGACAAATCGCCGTTCGCCACCGCTGTCGTCACCGCCGCGATGTTGCGCACTTGAGAGGTGAGGTTGCCCGCCATCGAGTTCACCGAGTCCGTCAGATCCTTCCACGTGCCGGCGACGCCGCGCACGACGGCCTGCCCGCCGAGTTTTCCTTCGGTGCCGACCTCGCGCGCCACGCGAGTCACTTCCGCCGCGAACGACGAGAGCTGGTCCACCATCGTGTTGACGGTGTTTTTCAGCTCCAGGATTTCGCCCTTCACGTCGACCGTGATCTTCTTCGACAGGTCGCCGTTCGCCACCGCCTTGGTGACGTCGGCGATGTTGCGCACCTGCGACGTCAGGTTGCCCGCCATGAAGTTCACGTTGTCGGTCAGGTCCTTCCAGGTGCCGGCAACGCCGCGCACCTGCGCCTGGCCGCCGAGTTTTCCCTCCGTGCCGACTTCGCGCGCCACGCGGGTCACTTCCGCGGCGAACGACGAGAGCTGGTCCACCATCGTGTTGATCGTGTCCTTCAGCTCCAGGATCTCGCCCTTAACGTCGACCGTGATCTTCTTCGACAGGTCGCCGTTCGCCACCGCCGTCGTCACCGCCGCGATGTTGCGCACCTGGCCGGTGAGATTTCCGGCCATCGAGTTCACCGAGTCGGTCAAATCCTTCCACGTGCCGGCGACGCCGCGCACGACGGCCTGGCCGCCGAGTTTTCCTTCGGTGCCGACCTCGCGCGCCACGCGGGTCACTTCCGAGGCGAACGAGTTCAGCTGGTCCACCATCGTGTTGATCGTGTCCTTCAGCTCCAGAATCTCGCCACGCACGTCGACGGTGATCTTCTTGGAGAGATCGCCGTTCGCCACCGCGGTGGTCACCGCCGCGATATTGCGCACCTGCGACGTCAGATTGCCCGCCATCGAGTTCACCGAGTCCGTCAGGTCCTTCCACGTGCCGGATACGCCGCGCACGGCCGCCTGGCCGCCGAGTTTGCCTTCCGTACCGACTTCGCGGGCGACGCGCGTCACCTCCGCCGCGAACGACGAAAGCTGATCCACCATCGTGTTGATCGTGTCCTTCAGCTCCAGCACCTCGCCGCGCGCATCGACGGTGATCTTCTTGGAGAGATCGCCGTTCGCGACCGCGGTGGTCACCGCCGCGATGTTGCGCACCTGCGATGTCAGGTTGCCCGCCATCGAGTTCACCGAGTCCGTCAGGTCCTTCCACGTGCCGGATACGCCGCGCACCTCGGCCTGGCCGCCGAGCTTTCCTTCCGTACCGACCTCGCGGGCCACGCGAGTCACCTCGGAAGCGAACGAGTTCAGCTGGTCGACCATCGTGTTGATCGTGTCCTTCAGCTCGAGCACCTCGCCTCGCGCGTTGACGGTGATTTTCTTGGAGAGATCGCCGTTCGCCACGGCCGTGGTCACCGCCGCGATGTTGCGCACCTGCGACGTCAGGTTGCCGGCCATCGAGTTCACGGAATCGGTCAGGTCCTTCCACGTGCCGGCGACCCCGGGCACGTCAGCCTGGCCGCCGAGTTTTCCCTCGGTGCCGACTTCGCGGGCGACGCGCGTCACTTCCGCAGCGAACGACGAAAGTTGCTCCACCATGGTGTTCACCGTGCGCGCCGTGCGGAGGAACTCGCCCTCCAGCGGGCGCCCGTCCATCTCCAGCGCCATCGACTGCGACAGATCGCCCTTCGCGACGGCGCCGATCACGCGCGAGGTTTCGCTCGTCGGGTGAACGAGGTCGTTCACCAGTGTATTCACGGAGTTGATCGAATCCTGCCACGCGCCGGTGACTGCGCCGAGCGAGGCGCGCTGCGAGATGCGGCCCTCCTTGCCGACGACCTGGCTGATCCGCTCCAGCTCCTGCGCGAGGCGCTGGTTGAGGCTGACGACCTCGTTGAACTCCCGCGCGATCTCGGCGTCGATGTCGTCGCCGTCGTCGGGCAGCATGACCGAAAAATTGCCTTTTCGCAGGTCGGCCAACGCGTCGCGCAGCTGCGTTTTGTTCAAGCGGCGGTTTCGAGAAAGGGGATTGAGCAGGACCATGGAAAAATCGGTTGGGAGTTCTCGGAGTTTTTTCGGGGACGGTTCCCCGGGGGTGGGTGATACTTTGGGAAGGCCCCGCTCCTTGGGAAGCTGGCCCTAGGCTCTTCCGGCCGGATAAGCGCATCGGAGTTTTTCCGAGAGAAGGTAAAAGACCTGCAACTGGTCGCGTGCGGACAGAAGCACTACACCTCCGGCGAAAGCGGGCAGGAGAAATCTCCCCATGGTGAGGTCTCCGTCGGAACTATCGGAGATTCTCCGATGCCGACCGCGCACTCCGCGCTGGCGTCGGCGCCCGTCGGCAGGTCTAGATAAAAGCGCCGGCACCGGAGGCCGGGCCCACTTGTATTGCCGCATCACCTACAGCGCATGAGTCGCATGCCTACCCTGCTTTTCCCGTGTCCATCCGGGCGGCCCGCCGCGGGCAGCCCCCTCTCGCCGGCCGCGCGCCGACGCAACTCGCTCCGCCATGAATGACGAGCTGATCGTATTGGTGGAGGACAACGACGACGACGTGTTTTTCATGCGTCGAGCGTTGAAGGGCGCCGGAATCAACACGCCCGTCCACGTGCTCACCGACGGCCAGCAGGCGGTCGATTTTCTCGCGCCCGAGGAGTCCTCGGCGGCGACGGCGCCCTTGCTCGTCTTTCTCGACCTGAAGCTTCCCTACTGCACCGGCTTCGAGGTTCTCCAGGCGATGCGCGACCAGGGCACGCTCGCCACGACCCAGGTCGTGATCCTCACCTCGTCGCCCGAGGAGCGCGACCGCAAGCGCGCGAACGAACTCGGAGCCACAGCCTATCTCGTCAAGCCTCCCACGGCCGCCATGCTCCGCGAATTGATGGCCAGCATCGGCCTCGCGAAGCAGCAGGAAGTCTCCTGACCGCCCGAAATGCGCCGGCGCAAGCCCGCGAGGCGACGCGACCGATGGCGGTCGCGTCGGAATCGGGAGCCTGCGCCGGTCGCGGAAACAATCAGGGAGCCGTCAGCTCCCGCGAGGCGGGAACTCAGTGGTTCGCGCGGTCAGCCGCATTCTGGAGATGCTCTCCACCGCGCTCGATGTCCTTGCCCGCGCCTTCCATCGTGTGGCAGCCGGTGTAGAGCACGGCGGCGAGGACGGAGGCGAGGAGCGCTTTGATGATGGATGATGTTTTCATACGCCGCGCCCTATCGCAGTCGCGGTGCCAGAACGGCTGGTGAGGCGGTTCGCGTTGGATTTTCAGCACTTACGTTTCGGCGGCGAAGCCGGCGCCTTGCCGCTCACCGCCGTTTTGCAAGGATGGCGCGCCCGCCTGATGCAGTTTGCAGCCGCCCGTCGGAGGCTTTCGGTTCACTCCGCAGCCGACGAGGCAAACGGCAACGCGATGCGCCCCGCGGCGACAAACCCGAGGAGCACCGGATAAACACGGCTCGAGAACACATCGCCGCCCGGCTCCGCGAGCATCCGCCGGAGGTGGTCCAGGTCGGCGAGGATGACCTCGATGGACTCATGCTCCGTCTGCCCGGAGCGCGAGACCTCCCCCGCAGCCTCGCCGTACACGAGCGACACGGTCTCGTCGGTCAGCCCAGCCGAGGACGCCAGCGGCGGCGAGAGGAGAGAGATTCGCTCGAGGGCCATGCCCGTCTCCTCGCGAAACTCGCGCCGCGCCGCGTCGGCGATCGACTCGCCCGGATCGACCAGACCGGAGGGAACGGAGATCTCGAACACGCCCAGAGGCACGCGATACTCGCGGGTGAGCACGATTTTCGGTATCCTTCCATTCGCTACGGCAATCATCACCACCGCGTCGGGCACGGCGCGGTTTTTCCCCGGCTGGTCCCGGCGTGAGGCGAATGTCCAGCGACGCACGCCTTTGGCCGTGGCCATCTCCGTCGTGAACAGATTCACATGCGGATCGTCGGTCAGCTTGCGGGGTTCGCTCCAGCGGGGCAGCTCGTCGTTCATGCCGGAGAACTGAGCCCAGACCCGAGTCGGGCGCAACGCTGGCGGGATCTCTACGCCTGTCGCGCCGCAGCCTTCGCGTTCGCCCGGCGGATCGTCCACCAGATGATCGGCCAGCTGAGCGCGGGCACGGCGATGCTGAGCACAATCGCGAGGTTGCGGTTCTGGAGCGCGCTCGCGCCGATCGCCGCGTAGGCGAATCCCGTCGGCAGGCTCCCGGCGGCCAGCGAGGTGACAAACGCGCGGCGACTCATGTGCACCAAACCCGCGAGGCAGGCGCTCGCCTCCTGAACGACGGGGACGGACCGGGTCGCCGCGATCACCACCGGCCCCAGCCGGTTCATCGCCTCCTCCACCCGGGCGAGCCCCTCCTCGCCGGCGATGCGCCGCGCAAAGCCGACGCCGAAGCGACGGCAGGCCGTGTAGGCGATGAATCCGGAGAGAAAAACACCCGCCGACGAAAGCAGCCCGCCGAGCAGGATTCCGAGCGCGAGGCCCAGTCCGCTCATCACGAAGGTCGAAGGCACCGGAAGGAAACTGTCTCCCGCAAGGAGGCCGATCCCGAGAAGCGCGACCGTGCCCCGAGACAACGTCGCCTGCGCCGAGATCGCGCCCGTGATCCAGTTTTCCATCGGCTGGCCGACCGCGAGCCAGGGCAGGATCGGGATGAGGAGCGCGGCGAAAAGCAGGAGCGCGATGCGGCGGCGGTTCATGCGGGGTGCGCCGATCCTGGAACGCGCGCCGTTCCGCGTCCATCCGACATTGCCGTTCCCGCTTCCGGTCGCTCCGACAGCGCGTCTCCCGGCACCGCGCGGGAAAAATCCTCCTCGCGCTCCGGCGCCCCCACGGCGCTATGCTGCCCGCCGATGGACGACAAATTCATCCTCAACACCGCGGTGGACTATGCGGATGTCGACCGCGACGAATACCTGCTGCTCTCGGGCGTGTTCAAGCACCTGCAGGAGGTGGCCATCGTGCATGCGAACCAGTACGATACCGGCACGCGCGTGATGGGCAGCCGCGGCGAATCCTGGGTTTTGAACCGGATCGACGTCGCGATCCGCCGGTATCCGCGCTACGAGGACGCGCTCCGGATCGAGACCTGGTCGAGCGGCGTCAACGGCTTTCGGGGCTACCGCGAATTCCGCGTGTTCTCGCGGGACGAACTCATCGTCTCCGGCTCGTCGCTCTGGCTCTACGTCAACCTCGCGACCAAAACGCTTGTGCGCGTCCCCGACGAGGTGGCGACCGGATTCCCAACCCTCACGGAGCCGGTCCACCAATCCGCGCTGGAGCGGATGTCCGCCCCGGCGCCGGAAAAGCCCGTCCATCTTCTTCCCGTGACCCTCCGGTACGCCGACGTCGACGCCAACGGCCACGTGAACAACACCGCCTATTTCGAATACCTTCAGACGGCCCTCGCCCGCAGCCAGCTTCCGGCGCGGCCGAGTTCCGTGCAGGTGAAGTTCGCGAAGGAAATCCCGCCCGATACCGCCTCGGTCGAGGTGGCGCTCGAACCGCGGGACGGCGGCGTCGTGTTCGGCATCCGCAGCGACGGCGTCGTTCACGCCCAGGGCTGGGTGCGGTAAGCGCCCGACGACCCCGGTTCATCGTCGGGCCCGTGCCTGCTGCCGCGCTTATTCTCTTCGGCGCGGTTTGAACCGCAGGAATTCTCGTTACGGTGGTTGGACCCATGTTCGCCAACCTCCTTCAGCTCTTCGGAAGGCGCTCCCCCGCCGATTATGAGCACGCCTTCGTACGGGAGGTGCAGGTCGCGCGCAAACCGAAGCGGGACCCGCGCATCGAGCGGTTGCTCGTCATCGGCTGGATTCTCATCGCGCTGAAATCCGCCGTGGTCTGGTGGGCGTGCGCGCACTACCCCGTGCCGTTCCATCCGCTCTGGGTGATCCTGCCGACGGTCGCGTTTGCGACGCTTTGCACCGCGGTGTACCTCGGTCGGCGCTGAGCGGCGCCCTGCGGCGCGAGCCGTTTTCGTTTCGGCGGAATTGGTTGCGGCAGCGGGCGCTCGGGCTTTGTTCTTCGCCCATGCCACACCTGCCCGAGTTGCGCAGCCCTTACGCCCGTGTCGGTCGCTTGGTCCACTTCGGTCGGATGCTCGACAAGATCCGGCTCAACGAAGCCGGGAAGCTGCCGACCGACTTCGTCACCAATCTCGGCGAGGCGCGCCCAGGGCAGTTCGACGCGCGCTGCTGCCGATTTCTTGGCGTGCACTACTCCGACCTTCTCGCGCGGGTCCGCGCCGGCGACACGGACGAACAAGTGCTCGCCTGGGCCGAAGCTCACGGCACGCGCCGCTCCGACGAAGACTGTGCGACGTGGAATACGTACATGATGAAGCTCGGCTGGCGCGACGACGTGTCGGGGCGCCTTCAGCAGCGGATCGTGGAATACGGCTTTGTCGGCAAACCGATCGAAACGTACTTCGACCTTTTCGAATACGACGAAGGCCGCGATCCGATGCGGTCGAAACCCTGGCTCCTCCGGCCCGCCCTCGCGGTGGTGCTCATGGGCGTCGCCGGATGCGGCAAGACCACCGTGGGGCAAAAACTGGCGGAGGAACTCGGCTGGCGTTTTGACGACGCCGACCAATTCCATCCCGAAGCCAACATCGCCAAAATGACCGCGGGCGTCCCGCTCGACGACACCGACCGCCAGCCCTGGCTTCGCGCGATCCGCACGCACATCGAGACGATGCTGCGGCGCGACACCTCCATCGTCGTCACCTGCTCGGCGCTGAAACAACGCTACCGCGACGAGATCCTGGGGAGCCCGAGCGCGAAGCTCGTATATCTCCGCGGGACGCCCGAACTCCTTCAAAAACGGATCGAAGCGCGGAAGGAGCATTTCATGAAACCCACGATGCTCGCCAGCCAGCTCGCCGCGCTGGAGGAGCCGAAAGACGCCATTACCCTCGATATCGCCGCCGGTCCCGCCGAACTCGTCGCAAAAATCCGCCGAGCCATCGAGCGGTGAGGGCGGAAGACAGTGGATTGAGATCAGAGGTCTGAAGTCAGACGTCGGAGGACAAAGCCGGAAGTCGGAGACCAGACGCGCGCTTCCATCCATCTCCCAACGCTGGATTCCGATTTCCGAACTCTTGAATCTGACTTCCGATCTCCGACATCCGACTTTCGTCCTCTGTCATCTGACTTCCGTCCTTTATGAGACCTTCCGTCGCCAAACGCCTTCGTTTGCTCGCCAGCGTTGTCAGCGTGCTCGTGGTCCTCGCGGCCGCGTTTGCCGCTTGGTTCTATTTCCGGCTGCGCGCGAGTCTGCCCCAGCTCGAGGGCCGCACCTCCGTGCCTGGGCTCGCCGCGTCCGCGACGGTGGAGCGCGACGCCGAGGGCGTCCCGAACATCCGGGGCGCAAACCGGAGCGACGTCGCTCGAGCCCTTGGATTCCTTCACGGGCAGGAACGTTTTTTCCAGATGGACCTCGCCCGTCGCCGCCCCGCCGGCGAACTCTCCGCACTTATCGGCAAGGCGACGATCGAGGCGGACAAACGGGCGCGGCTGCACGGTTTCCGAGCCATCGCCCGCGCCGCCCTGAGCCGGCTCCCGGCCGAACAAAAGTCGCTGCTCGAAGCTTACGCGCAGGGCGTGAACGCCGGGTTGAGCCAGCTGCGGTCCAAGCCGTTTGAATACCTCGTGCTGCGGACCGATCCGAAACCATGGACCCCCGAGGACTCGGTGCTGATCATCTACGCCATGACGCTCGACCTGCAGGAGGACCAGGGCGGCTACGAGCAGTCCCTCGCGGCCGTCCGAGACACCCTCGGCGCCGGGGCCCTGGCGTACTTCGCTCCGCTGATCGGCCCCGAGGACGCCGCGCTCGACGGCTCGCTCGCTCCGCTTTCGGCCATGCCGTCCGAACACACGATCGACCTCCGGCAGCAGGCCAACGAAGGCACCGCCTGGCTCAAGATCGGGCACGACGACGACAGCGTGATGCTCGGCTCCAACGGCTTTGCCCTCGCGGGGACCCGCACCGCCACCGGAGCCGGGATGGTGGCGAACGACATGCACCTCAACCTGCGGCTGCCGAACATCTGGTACCGCGCCTCGCTCAACTTTCCCCATCCCGTATCCGGCGCGCCGATTCGCGTCACCGGAGTCACGATTCCCGGGACGCCCGTCGTCGTTGCCGGAAGCAACGGCCGGATCGCGTGGGGCTTCACGAACGCCGACGCCGACATGAGCGACATCGTCCCGCTCGACAGCTCGTCGCTGGATCCGGATTCGTACGTCCGCGGCAAGGAGATCCTCTCGATCGAGAAACGCCGCGAGACGATCGAGGTGAAAGGGAGCGACCCGGTCGATTTCGAGGCGCCCTGGAGCGAATTCGGCCCGATCGTGGGCACCAACAACCGCGGGCGGCGGCTGGCCTTCAAGTGGACGGCCGACGATCCCGCCACCGCCAACTTTTCCCTGGTCGAGCTGGAGACGGCCGACACCGTCGAACAGGCCGTCACCGTCGCCCACCGCTCCGGAATTCCGATACAGAATTTCGTCGTCGCGGACAGCACGGGCAAGATCGGCTGGACGATCTGCGGCAAGCTTCCGAAACGCGTCGGCTTCGACGGCCGGCTCCCGGTGACCTGGACATACGGCGACCGCCGCTGGGACGGATTTGTGCCCGACGACCAGGTGCCCGCGGTCATCGCTCCGTCGGCCGGCCAGATCTGGACGGCCAACCAGCGCATCCTCGACAGCGAGTCCCTGCTCGTGCTCGGCGACGGCGGTTACGAGCGCCCCCAGCGCGCGGCGCGGATTCGCGACCTGCTCACCGAGATCAAGAGCGCGAAGCCGGAGGATCTGCTGCGCGTCCAGCTCGACACCCGGGCGCCGTACCTCGACCGATGGCACGCGTTGTTGAAGAAGATCCTGACCGAAGGCGCGATCGCCCAGCGGAAGGATCGGGGCAAACTGCGCGACGCCCTGGAGCCGTGGAGCGGCCGTGCCGACGTCGATTCCGTCAGCTACCGGCTGGTCCGGGTATTCCGGAGCGAGGTGGTGAAACGCGTGCTGCCGCCGATCTTCGCCCGCTGCGCGGACGCGTATCTCGATTTCAGTTACCGCCGGTTCCACTACGAGCCGGCGATGTGGGACATGCTGGAGAGGCGGCCGCCGCATCTCCTGAACCCCGAGTACCCGAGCTGGGATGAGCTGCTCCTCGCGTCGGCCGACGCGGTGGTCAAGTCCCTCGACCGCGAAGGCACCGACATCGCCCGCGCCACGTGGGGCCAGCAGAACGTCGCCCGCATCCAGCACCCGTTCGCGCGGCTGATTCCGCTCGCCGGGCTCTGGCTTTCGATGCCGAAGGAGCCTCTCGCGGGCGACTTCGACACGCCGCGCGTCCAGGCTCCGGACAACGGCGCGTCGGAGCGCTTCGTCGTGTCGCCGGGACACGAGGACGAAGGCATCTTCGAAATGCCGGGCGGCCAGAGCGGACATCCCCTGTCTCCGTTTTTTGGAGCGGGGCATGAGGCCTGGGTGAAAGGCCAGCCGCATCCGTTCCTCCCCGGTCCGGCCCGCTACACCCTCACGCTGACCCCGGCGCCCTGAGCCGCACGATCCTGCGCGGGCTAAATTGCGTTGAGGTCGGCCCAAGCTCGCGGCTAGTTCTTCCGGGAACCCCGCATGAAACACAAACGGAAGAGCTACTCGGTCTATTTCGCCAGCGAGCTCTTCAGCGCCAAACACCTGATCGGAAATGCCTACCTCGCCGAGGCGATCTATGAGAAATCGCACGGCCGGTACCTCTGCGTGCTGCCGCAGAACCTGGAGCAGCGGGGCAACACGGCCCGGTCCATCCGCGATCAGGACATCCGCACGTTGATCGAATGCGATCTCGGGCTGTTCAACTACGACGGCACCGAGCTCGATTCCGGCACCGTCGTGGAGTTCATGTTCGCGAAGTTCGCCGACATTCCCTCGGTGATCCTGCGGAGCGATTTTCGGAGCGGCGGAGACCAGCGGGGCGATCCGTGGAATCTCATGTCGAGCTTCTATCCGCGGACCGCCAACGTGATCGTCGACAGCCTCGGCACGTACAAGAGCGTGATGAAGCGCCGCCGGGCCGAGGTGAAAGACGAGGTGGTCCGCCTCGCCGGACTGCATAGCTCGGCCGACGCGCAGCACATGTGCGACCTCGTTGCCGTCAGCTGCGTGCGGGCGCTCGACCGCGTCCTCGCGATGGAGCCGGTCATGCCGAAATACCTCCGCGAGGAAGTCTACAACTGGCTCGCCCTCATGCCCGGCTTCCCCGGCAAGGAGAAAGCGCTCCGCAAGGAGTTCGAGGCGTACCTCGAAGGGAAAGTGGAGCGCGACCTGCTCTGAGCCGGTGTCCGGCGGCCGCGATCGACCTCGGATTTTCGCTCATGCCGCTCATCACTCTCGAACACCCTCTGGCGCACCACGTCCTCGCCCGCCTGCGGGACAAGACGACCGAGCCCGCGCAGTTTCGCGTGCTCTGCCACCAGATCTCGCTCCTGCTCCTCCTGGAGGCGACGCGGGATGTCGCCACGCAGCCGACCGCGGTGGAGACGCCGCTCGAATCGCACCTCGGCCGCACGCTCGCGCAGCGCCTCGTCGCGGTGCCGATCCTTCGCGCCGGCCTCGGCATGCTGCAGCCGATCGTGGATACGTTTCCCGTCGTGAGCGTCGGCTACATCGGCTTGGAGCGCGATCATGCCACGGCCCGCGCCCGCAGCTACTACTGCAAACTCCCGCCCCTCGAAGGCGCCCGCGTGCTGCTGGTCGATCCGATGCTGGCCACGGGCGGCTCCGCGGTCCAGGCGCTGGAGGTGATCCGCCAGCACGGCGGAAAGGACGTGTGCGTGCTCAACATCGTTGCCGCGCCGGAGGGCGTGAAGGCGGTGCAGGAGGCGTTTCCTGACGTCCGGATTTTCACCGGCGCCCTGGACCGCGAGCTCAACGCCCGAAAATACATCCTGCCCGGCTTGGGCGATTTTGGCGACCGGCTCTACGGCACGTGATGACGCCCGGCCGGGTATTCTCGTTGCGGGCACCTCCGAAACCACCCAGCTTCGCCCTATGAAACCTTGGATTCTTGTCGCGCTTCTCGCCGCCGCCCTCACGGGCTGTGAAAGCACGGAAGGTCTTGTGGCAGATAGCCCGGTCACGAACCAGATTCAGCTGACCGGCACGTATTACCCGCTGAGCGAGGTCGATCAGGCCCCGGTGGCGGTAAAACAGACGCCACCTTCGTTTCCCTCCAAGATGCGCAAGGCGGGGATCGACGGGAAAGCCATCGTTGTTCTGATCGTGAACGAAAAGGGTCTTCCCGAACAGGTGCAGGTCGAGCAGGCGACGCACGAGCTGTTCGCCAAGGCCGCCATCGACGCGATCCGCCAATGGCAGTTCAAACCCGCGACCAAGGGCGGCCAGCCCGTCGCCGTGCGGCTCGAGATTCCGATGGAATTCCGCCGGGATAACGAGCTGCCGTAAGGCGCCGTTTTCCGAACCGCGCCGCACTTGCGGCGCAGCGATGCGACACGCGGCACGGCGTCCGACCAACGGGTAACTGCCGCAGTAAAAAGGCCGGCCCGAGAAGGGGCCGGCCGAAGTTCGTGGGCTATCGCGCGGACTTATTTCCAGTTCAGCACCAAACGCGCGAAGTAGGTCGTATCGAGCTTGCTCAGACCGGGCGCCGGACGGCTGTTGAAGTCGTTGGCCACGCCGAGACGCAGCTTCCAGTCCGGGTCCGCCATCGGGATCTCGAAGAACGACTCGTGCAGCAGACGGTAGTTGGCGAAATCCTCGAAGGTCGGGACCAGGCTGATCCGGTTGATCAGCGACCATTTCTCGGTCTCGTAGGTGTGATTGAGGCCGAGGTCCAAGCCGGCCGAATTTACGTCCTCCGTCGTCGGATCCTTGTATCCCTCATATCGGTACGAGAAACCGGCGCGGCCCGTGAGCGTGTGTTTCGGCGCCTTGATGAAGTCGTAGCCAAGACCGGCCGCCGCGATGTTGTAGAGGTTGATGTCCTTCACGCGGTCGAAGCCGCCTTCGTCGCGGACGTACCAGGACCGGCGTCCCGAAAAGTTATTCTGGTAGTCGACGCCGGCCTTGAACTGATCGGCCGACTTGTTGCCGTCCGCCACCTGCCGGTCGTAGGCGGTGTAGAACTGCAGTGTATCCTGCTTCGTTTTGAGCGTCGCGCGGGCGCTGAGCGAGGTGCCGAGCTGGTCCTTGTTGCCGCTCTTGCCCGTGATATCGATCGCTACTTCGTAAGCCCAGCTGCGCTGCAGCGCTGCCACCTCGGGATCGATCGCGCCGGGCGCCCAGGTCGCGGCGACCTTTTCCACCCGCGTATTCAAAGTCCCGTCGGCGCCCGTGATCACGAGCGTGCCCTCGCCGGCGTTGGAAAGCGTGCCCTGCAGAACCGTGCCGCTCGAGAGCCGCACGTTCATCGGAGAGTCCGTGGTGACGTTCGTCACGTCGGACTGCTTCACCTTGATGTCCCCGGCGTAATCGGTGCTCAACAGGATCGTCGTCCCGTCCATCTTCTGCACCTTACCGATCAGACGTGCGCCGTTCTTCGTTTCAACGATGTCGCCCAGCAGCACGGAGCTCGCGAGAACTGCCAAAGCGAGCGAGAACAACTGTTTAGTCCCACGTGTTGTGTTCATCAGGGCGGAGCTAGCAGCGGGTCCAATCCTGTCAAACCCCATCAGTGTAGTCGCCATAGCATGGCATCTCCGCAGCGAGATGCTGGACAAGACTGAGTGGGAGCCCTTGTTTTCCAAGCCCATGGAGCATTCCGTCGAACGGCCCGCGCTGATCACCGCCAACAAATGGCAGGACTATCAGCTACTGGATTGCGGCGATGGGATGAAGCAGGAGCGCTGGGGGCCGTACACGCTCGTGCGTCCCGATCCGCAAATCATTTGGCCGCGGCGAGGCGGCAAGGATTGGGACCAGTGGGATGGATACTACCATCGCAGCGAAAGTGGAGGCGGGCGCTGGGAGTTTCGCAAGCCGCTGCCGGAGTATTGGAAGATCAGTTACGGCAAACTCGTTTTCCGGATTCATCCGACGTCCTTCAAACACACCGGCCTTTTCCCGGAGCAGGCGGTCAACTGGGACTGGTTTTCCGACAGAATCCGCTCCGCGCGCCAGCAGGGCCGGGAGGTCCAGGTGCTCAATCTGTTCGGCTACACTGGAGCCGCCACCTGCGCCGCCGCGGCCGCGGGCGCTTCGGTCTGCCACGTCGATGCCGCGGAAGGCATGGTGAAATGGTGCCGCGAAAACGCCTCGCTCTCCGGCCTCGCCGAAGCGCCCATCCGCTACATCGCCGACGACTGCCTGAAGTTTGTCCGCCGTGAGATCAAACGCGGTCGCCGCTACGACGCCGTCATCATGGATCCGCCGACGTACGGCCGCGGCAGCTCCGGCGAGATGTGGCGTCTCGAGGATCACCTCTGGGAGTTGCTCGCCGAGTGCCGCAACGTGCTCAGCGACCGGCCTCTTTTTTTCCTCATCAACGCCTACACCGCGCGTCTCTCTCCAACCGTGGTCGTCAATCTCCTCAGCGAGCTCATGCATCAATCCGGCGGTTCCATCACCGGCGGCGAGGTCGGTCTGCCGATCCAGCGTGACGGCAAGGTTCTCCCTTGCGGCATCTATGGCCGATGGGAACGTTGAAGACGGTTCCTGAGCGCAGCCGCGTCGAAGCGCCGTCGCATTTCTGACGCCCGCTTTCGGAAAGCTCTTGGTAATCCTCTGCACTTCGCCGGCCGGATGCCGGACGGCCCGGCAGCAACTCTCTCGATTTTTCGCCCTCTCGCCATGTCCTCCCTCGCCTCCGCCTATTACCAACGCGCGAACGAGCTGCTCGCCCGCGCCTGGGAAACCAACGCCGCCACCATCGGCCAGCTCGCCCCGATCGTGGGCGCCTGCGTCGCGCGCGGAGGCGTGATCCACACCTTCGGCAGCGGCCACAGCGAACTCATCTCGCGTGAGATCATCGGGCGCGCCGGAGGTTTGGTCTGCGTCACCGGTATCCAGGATCCCACGGCGGGGTTCATCGAGAACCTCGTCGGCTACGGCACCAAGCTGATCGAGCGCTACGACCGACAGTACCAGCTCCTGCCGGGCGAAGTGCTGATCGCGATTTCGAATTCCGGCAAAAACTGCTCGCCCATCGAGGTGGCCCTGTACGCGAAACAAAAAGGGCTCACCGTCGTGTCGCTGAGCTGCCTCGCGATGTCGCGCGCCACGCCTTCCCAGCACCCGAGCGGCAAACGTCTCTTCGAGTGCGCCGACTACGTCCTCGACAACGGCGGCGTCCCCGGCGACGCGATCGTCGAGGCGGCTGACGGCGTGAACGCGGGCCCGACGTCGACGCTGATCGGCTGCTCCGTCCTCAATTGGCTGATGCTCGCGACGGTCGAGTGGCTCAAGGCCAACGGTCATCCCCTCCCGCTGCTCCGCAGCCAGAACCTGCCCGGTGCGATCGAACACAACCGCGCCCTGGGGCAGAAATACAAAGCCCGCCTCAGCCGGCAGCTGGCCTGACGCAAACGCCAAAGTTGCGGCTCGATCCCCCTCGACGCGGCCGCCTCCGGACACGGATGCAGAACGTTTCAGACGACACGCCGGGCGGCGCTCCCGAGGCGTCTTCGAACCGCGCATCCGCCGCGGCTGAGCTGCCGCCGACGCTCCTTCCGGAGCCCGAGTGGCGCGAACGCCAACGGACTCACGAGCTCCGGGTGCGCGCGTGGACCGATCCGCATCAGGCGCGCGCCGCCCGGGGCGAAGCGCACCCCGTCTATGATTTTCTTTTCCGCTATTACGCGTACCGGCCCAGCTGGCTGCGCCGCTGGCATCCGGGCGTCGGCTTGGGGCTGCTCGGGCCCGGCGCGGAGGAGTTTCTGCACCGTCCTTCGTATCGGCGGGCCGGAGACGTCGTTTTCGCCGATCCCTCGGCTCTGCCGGAACGGCGGCGCGAAAGCTTCGCGTGGATCCGGACGTTTCTGACCGCGGTCCGGGACCGTCCGCCGTTCTTCGGCTGTTTCGGCCTGCACGAGTGGGCCATGGTCTACCGCCTCGAACCGTCGGAGATCCGGCACTCGCGCTGGCCTTTGCGTCTTTCCCCGGCGGAAATCTCCCATGTCGTCGAGAGCCAGCCGATCTGCTGCTCGCATTTCGACGCGTTCCGCTTCTTCACCGCGCCGGCGCGTCCGCTCAACCGCCACCAGCCCACGCGCGAGACGGTGACGGCGCTCGAGCAGCGCGGCTGCCTCCATGCCAACATGGATCTCTACAAGTGGGCCACGAAACTCGAGCCGTTCGCGCCCTCGGAACTGATCGCCGACTGCTTTGCGCTCGCCTGGGATATCCGTGAAGTGGATATGCGCGCCAGCCCCTACGATCTGCGGGCGATGTCGTTCCCGCCGATCCCGGTCGAGACTGCCGAAGGCCGCGCCGACTACGAACGGCTCCAGCGCGGCTTCAGCGCCCGAGGGGCGGTACTGCGCGACAGGCTGATCTCCGTCTGCGCCGCGGCGCTGGCGCGCTGAAGAGCGCGTGTGGCAGAGATTCCCGTCTCACCGGACGTCGAACGAGTGCGGCGAGAGCGGAAAAATCGGACGCCCGAGACGTTTCGAACTGATTTCCTCCAGCTGCAGGCTCACGAGCGGATTGTGGGTCACGAAACGAAGGAAGTCGGCTTTGCTGATCGTCAGGCACCGCACGGGCTCGGTGGCCACCACGTCGGACACCGCAGTGCTGTTCTGCAGGATGCTCACTTCGCCAAAAAACGCGCCGGGCTGGAGTTTGCCCTTGGTCTTTTTCCCGCGTTTCACCCGCACCCGGCCCTCGTAGATCACGTAAAACTGATGGCTCTCGCTGCCGTGGGCCACGATCACGTCGCCTTCGTTGTACGAGACGATCGACGCCAGCTGCGCAAACCGCGCCACGGCCTGCGGGTGCCAGGTCGCACAGAACGAGACATTCCGAAGGAAAGGGACCTTGTGCACGAGGTCGTTGACCAGCGGTCCGCCGAGGGGCCGCAGCACCATGCGGTCGAACTCCGTCGCCGGAATCATCAGCGCGACGACAGGGGTGAGAGCGCGGATCTGGGCGAGTTGACGCTCCGGATCGAGCATCGCGTGCGCGCCGAAGACGTCGCCCTCCGCCAGCAGCAGCGCCCGGTCGGCCCGCCCGGCCTTGGTCCGGCGATACACCGCGACCCGACCCGAAACGATCACTCCCACGTCGGAGTTCTTGTCCTGAAACTGCCGGATCGTGCTCCAGGCCGAGAAAACCCGCTGTTGGGCCGACCTCAGCAGCTCCGCGCGATCGGCGGGCGTCAGGCGCCGGAAAAGCAGAGACTCGGCGAACAATCGCGCGATCTCTTCCTGCGAGATCGGCTGCTCGGCCTTCACCCGCCAGCGCCGCCAGAGGCGTCGCAGCTCCGCGACCTTCGCCCTTGAAAACACCCATGTGACGCGCCAGGCCGGAAGCGCGAGGTAGGCCACGAATGCGGCGGCCGCGAGAATGCCGAAGACCAAGCCCACTTCGCGCCAGTATCCGGCGTTGCCGAAAATCTCCCGCACGCTCTGGTGCGTCATCCTCAACACGATGAACGCAACGAGGATGATCCAGACCATGCCCCAGCCGATCCGGCCGACAAAATAGGCAAGCGAGATCCGCGAGAGCCCGAGCCGGAGGCGGATGTGCCAGCGCTGGTTGAGGCTGAAGAGGAAATTCCGCTGCGTATCCAGCACGTGCCCGCGGCAGATCGTCGAGAGCATCTCCGGCACGATCCCGCCGAAGAACGGCCGAAGCATGACCACGAATGCCGCCAGGTGGAGCAGTCCCCACGTCGGACGATAAAACCACAACGCGGCAGCCGTCCCCGCCACCGGCAGCAGCCTCGCGCAACCGATCCCGACCTGCGTGAGCCGCGAGGTCATCGTCGAGTCGTCGAGCCCCACGGCCAAAAAGGGCACGGGCCGCAGCAGCTTCAGACGCGGGTCGTAAATCTCGCCGCCTCCGGAATGCAGGACGCAGGCGGCGAGCAGTTGACCGAGGCTCAGACCGGCGATGAGCAGGCCCCAGCCGATCAGCGCGCCGAGCAGCGTTTCCTGCGGCCAGACACCGAGAGTCGGAAACGGACGGGCGACGAGGACAAACACCGCGGCACACATCGCGAGCGCGGCGGCCACGATCGCACCGATCGGCGGAATGGATACCCACCAGCGGCGCGCCCGGGCTAGGGGCTCCGAGGAGCGCGCGGTCTGCAACACGCCCGCGCCATGCGCCTTGAGCACCAGCTCGTAGTACTCGCGAAGCGGCACGCAGCTTCGGTTCTGTATGACCGCGCGCAGTACGTCAGGCACGGTCGCGGGATTGGCGAAATTCCGCAGCAGATTCCACTGGGCGACGGACACAGTCAGGTACTTCCGAGCGGGGACATTCTTGACGACGAAGGCCTCGCCGCTGATGTCCGCCCGCTGGAGATCAGGATTCAACCTGAGCGTCTGCGCAGTAAGAACGAGCTGCTCGTCCATTTGTTGGATGCTGGAAACGAGTTAAGAAAGCGCGTGTTCTTCCCGACAGGAAGAGAAAAGCCGCGCGGCCGGCCTTATTTTGCCGGCGGGGGAGCTTCCGGCGCGGGGCCGATCAAATCCATCACCGTCGTCTGAAGATCCTGCAGGCGGTAGGGTTTCATCAAATACCGCATCCGGGCATTTCCCGGCGCCCACAAATCTTCCTCCAACACATGTCCGCTAAGGAGGAGAATCGGCAGGTCCGGATCGGTTTTGTGAAGGCGCGTCGCCAGCCCGAGTCCATCCAGGTTGGGCATCAACACGTCGGTGATGACGAGCCCGATCTCGTCCCGATGCTGGTCGAAAATCTTCAGGGCTTCCTGGCCGTCGGTCGCTTCCAACAGCTCGTATCCAGCCTGCCCCAGCGCAGCACGGGCGATCGAGCGGACGGCTTCCTCGTCGTCCACGAATAGGATTTTCCCCGGTTTATAGCCGGCCTGTCCGGGCCGAAGCCGAGAGGCAGCGCGGGTCGACGAACCAAATAACTTCTTCAATGCTGAGATCATGGGAAGGTCTGGCCAACAGGCGTTGCTAGCGAAACTTATGGCCGCAATCGGCACCCAAAAAGGAAAATGTCGGAGAGGATTCCCGATTTGGCGAAAAAAGCGGTTTTTCCCGAATATTTTACCCAGCCGAAAACACGCCGGCGAAAACGCCAACATGCACGGCCGCAAACGCAAATCCTTGCTCGAAGCATAGCGAAATACCGCCGCTTCGCCAGCGTTTCGTCGCAAACGTGGAAAGGGCCCGGGAGGACTTGCGTGAGCGGCACAGTCGCTCCCTCGGCCGAGACTCCGCCCGGGCTCAGCCGCCGATAAAACTCATTTCGATCTTTTCGCGCTGCTCGTCGCGTGCGAGCCGCTCCGCCCGCTCGTCGGAATAGCGGTCGCGACGGCCGCGCCATACTCCGGCCAGGGTCTCTCGCAATTCGGCATCGGTCGCACCGCCGCGCAGCACCGAAAGCAAGTTGGACCCGCCCGACGCAAACAGGCAGGTGAACAGACGCCCGTCAGCCGAAAGCCGCGCCCGATTGCAGTCCTTGCAGAACGGCTCGGTGATCGAGCTGATCAGGCCGATTTCTCCCCGTCCGTCGGCATAGCGGTACCGCGCGGCAACCTCGCCCCGGTAAGCCGGACCGCAGGGTTCGAGCGGCCATGACCGTCCGATCCGCTCCACGATTTCCCGCGCCGGCACGACCTTCTCGCGGGACCAGCCGTTGTGATTCCCCACGTCCATGAACTCGATGAACCGCAGCGTCAGCCGGCGCTCCCGCGCCCACTCGGCCATCGTCTCGATCTCGTCGTCGTTGCTCCCCCGGACCACGACCATGTTCACCTTGACGGGAAATCCCACCGTCGCGGCCGACTGAATACCGGCGAGCACGCGGTCGAGCTTGAGACCGCGGCCGTTGAGCGCGCCGAAACGGTCGTCGCGCAGGCTGTCCACGGAGACGTTGATCCGGTCGAGGCCGGCGGCCTTCAGCGCCGGCGCCTGTTTCTCCAGGAGCCAGCCGTTGGTGGTCAGCGCGACGTCGGGAATCCGCAGCTCGTTTTTCGCCGCGCGGATCAGCTCCGGCACGTCCGGCCTCAAGAGCGGCTCGCCGCCGGTGATGCGCAGCTTTTCCACGCCGAGCGCGACGAAGGCCCGCAGCAGGCGTGTCAGTTCGTCCAGCGACATCAGCTGGCTGGCCTTCAGAAAGGGGTAATCCGCCCCGAATATCTCCGCCGGCATGCAGTACGTGCAGCGGAAATTGCAGCGATCGGTCACCGACACGCGCAGATCGCGCAGGGGGCGTCCAAGGAAGTCGCGGATGTCGGTCATCGGTCGGAGGGAAAGAAGAACAAACGCGGAAATGGGAATTTTCCAAGAATTCGTAGCGCGGACACCACGCTGGGGACTTGAAGGCCCCTCGTCCGACCGACTATGACGCTGTCCGCTTCCGAGCTCCCCCACCGCGTCCATGCGCACTTACGACTGCCCCAGCTGCGGCGCCCCCGTGAACTTCGTGTCCGGAACGACCGCGTTCGCCGTATGCCAGCACTGCCGCTCGATGGTGGTTCGCAACGACCTGAAGCTGGAAGCGATCGGCGAAATGGCCGAGCTGCCCCCCGACCTGAGTCCGCTCCAGATCGGCACCCGGGGGCGTTGGCAGGACCTCGGTTTCACCCTTCTCGGCCGCGTGCGGCTCGCCTGGGAGCAAGGCAGCTGGACGGAGTGGTATTCGGAGTTCGACGACGGCAGGCGCGGCTGGGTCGCCGAGACGCAGGGATTCTTCGAGTTGAGTCTGCTCCACTCGGGCGAAGGCGCCCCCACCTCGATGCCCACCGCCAAGGCGGGAAGCCGGCTCTCGTACGCCGGGAAGAGCTGGCGGGTGGTCGACCGGAAGGAAGTCGCCCTCGTCTCCGCCGAAGGCGAGCTGCCCTTCGTCGCCCGTCCGGGCGAAACCCACGTCGCACTCGATCTCGCCGGTCCGGCCGGCGAATTCGGCTCGATCGAGAGGCACGAGGACGGAGTCAGCCTGTACGTCGGCGGCTCCGCATTTTTCTCCGAACTGCACCTCGCGAATCTCAAGGCGGTGCCGGGCTGGTCGGAAAAGACGGCCGAACCGATCCGTCGCCGCACCACCGCGCTTTCCTGCCGGCATTGCGGCGCGCCCGTGGCTTTGCGCGCCGAGGGGCTCACGATGTCCGTGGTCTGCGGTTCCTGCGGCACGATTCTGGATACGTCGCTCCCCGAGGTGCAGATCGTCCAGCGCGCCAACGCCGCGCTGCAGGCGCTCAAGCCCGTCTTGCCGCTGGGCCTGCGGGGGACCTTCGGCGGGATCGTTTACGAGGTCATCGGCACGGTTGAGCGGGAGGACGAATACTCCAGCTGGCTCGAATACCTGCTTTTCAACCCGTGGCACGGTTTTCTCTGGCTCGTCACCTACCGGGGCCACTGGTCGCTCGTCTCGCGCCTGCTCGCGCCGCCGTTTGCGGGCAGCACCAGTGTCCGGCTCGGCGGCGAACGCTACGCCCTCTTCGCCGAGGGACAAACGAAGGTGCGGCGCGTGATCGGAGAGTTCTATTGGCAGGTCACGCGCGGCGAGGTCTCCGTCGTGAGCGACTTCATCGCGCCGCCGCGGATCGTTTCGAAGGAGACCTATCCGGGGCTCGACGAGGAAACCTGGTCCGGAGGCGAGTACCGGACGCCCGCCGAGATCTCCGCCGCCTTCAACCTGCCGGCGCCGCTCCCCCCGGCCCAGGGCTCCTATCTGAACGAGCCCAATCCGTACGTCGCCCGCTGGCCCGCGGTGCGCAATCGCGCGCTCCTCGCCCTGGTCGCGCTCGCCGTCATCCAGCTCTTCTACGTCACCCGCTCCGCGAAACAGTCGGTATTCGAAGCCAACTACACCTACCAGGCCGGCGTCGGCGACGCGAACGACGTCACGACTCCGCCCTTCACGCTCGCGGCCGACCACCGCCCGCTCGAGATCGAGGTCTACTCCAACATCAGCAACAGCTGGATGGATTTCGACTTCGAGCTGGTGAACACCGCCACCAGCGCGACGCAACCGGCAAGCGCGGGCGTCTCGTATTATTCCGGACAGGACTCCGACGGCTATTGGAGCGAGGGCAGCCGCTCCCGCTCGATCGACCTGGCTGCGATTCCCGCCGGACCGTACCTGCTCCGCATCGAACCCTCGGCCGATGCCGGGATCGTCCGCCAAGGCTATACGGTGAACGTGAGATCGGGCGGCGTTTTCTGGTCCAACTTCTTCCTCTGCCTCGCCGCCATCTGCCTCTACCCCGCGTGGATTCTCTGGCGGCGCCACGCGTTCGAACGCGACCGCTGGTCGGACAGCGACTACTCGCCGTATTCCAGCGCCGAAACCTCCAGCGACGACTGATCGATCGATGAACTTTCTTCTCCGCGCCCCCCTTTACGCCGCCATCGCGCTCGGTGCCTGCGTCTACCTCGCCGCCGCCAATGCGCGCGGCTGGAGCCCCCTCACGCCTTTCACACCCAAACCGACCGTTCTGCACGGCGCCCCCGTGCGCCACAAATAGCCATGAATTGGTACAACCTGCTCGCCTCAGCCGTCTACGCCATCGCCGGACTGGTGATCTTCTGTCTGGGCTTCATCGTCATCGACAAACTCACGCCGTACAACTTGTGGCAGGAGCTGGTGGAGAAAAAGAACACCGCCCTCGCCCTGGTCGTGGGTTTCGTCGCCCTCGGTCTCTCCATCATCGTCGCCGCGGCGATACATGGGTGAATGCCGCGGCCGCAGCGGCCGCGGAGAAGGTGGCAGTTGGAAGTTGGAAATTGGTGTCCAGCAAACGCCGCAGTGCCACACACCGGACTACCGATGATTCCGTTCGCTTTCCGACCTATTCTACGCTCCCGCGAGTGTCACCAACTACCAACTACCAACTACCAACTACCAACTACCAACTACCAACTACCAACTACCAATTTCCAAATTCCAAGTTCCAACTTCTACCCCGGCCCGTTCCGTCCACGACCGTGATCCGTCCTGAAATCCCCTTCGGCTGCTCTCCCCGAAATGTCTGACCGCGGCACACGCCTCCTTCTCCTCGCTTCCGTCTTCGCGGTCGCCACGTGCGGGCTGATCTACGAATTGATCTGCGGCACGCTCGCGAGTTATCTGCTCGGCGACTCGGTCACGCAGTTTTCCACGGTGATCGGGGTGTATTTGTTCGCGATGGGCATCGGCTCGTACCTCTCGCGCTTCGTTCAGGGCAACGTGCTCCGGATGTTCATCCGCGTGGAATACCTCATCGGCGTCGTCGGAGGGAGCGCGGCCGCGATCCTCTTTCTCTGCTTCGCCCACGTGAGTTCGTTCCGCGTGCTGCTCTACGGGCTGATCGTCGTCGTGGGCACGATGGTGGGCCTCGAGATTCCGCTCATGCTGCGCATCCTCAAGGGGCGGCTGGAGTTCAAGGAGCTCGTCTCGAAGGTATTCACGTTCGACTACATCGGCGCGCTCGCCGCATCGCTCCTTTTCCCGCTGCTGCTCGTGCCGCACCTCGGGCTCGTGCGCTCGGGCTTCCTTTTCGGCATCGTCAACGCCGCCGTCGGCCTTTGCGCCGTCGAGGTCCTCCGGCGCGAGCTCGGCGGCACCGCCGGACTGCGCGCGGCCGGCTGGACGGCCATCATCCTTCTCGGCGCCGGTTTTGCGGCGTCGGATCGGATCATGACGTGGTCGGAAAGCGCGACCTACGTCGACGACGTCATCTACGCCCGCTCCTCGCCATACCAGCGCGTCGTCCTGACCCGCTCCACCAACGACCTTCGTCTCTACCTCAACGGCAATCTCCAGTTCAGCTCGCGCGACGAATACCGCTACCACGAGGCTCTCGTGCACGCCGGCCTCGCCCGCCTGCCGCAGGCCCGCCGGGTGCTCATCCTCGGCGGCGGCGACGGCCTCGCCGCCCGCGAGGTGCTGCGGTATCCAGGGATCGAACACATCACGCTGGTCGATCTCGATCCCTCCGTCACCGGCCTGTTTTCCCGGCAGGAGAATCTCGTGGCGCTCAACGGAGGCGCGCTCTCCTCGCCCAAGCTGCAGATCGTCAATGCCGACGCCTTCGCCTGGCTCCGCGGCCGGACCGATCAGTTCGACTTCGTGGTCGTCGATTTCCCCGATCCGTCGAATTTCAGCGTCGGGAAACTCTACACGACGGCCTTCTTCGACCTCGCCCGCGGCGTGCTCGCCCCGGGAGGCGCGATGGTGGTGCAGTGCACGTCGCCGTTCGTGGCGCGGAAGTCGTTCTGGTGCGTCGACGCGACCCTGCACGCAGCGAAATTCGTGACAGAACCCTATCACGTGTACGTCCCGTCGTTCGGCGAATGGGGCTTCATCCTCGCCTCGCGCGAGCCCCTTGGCGGCGTCTGGCAGCTGCCGGAAGGCCTGCGCTACCTCACCCCGCAAACGCTCGCGACGCTTTTCGCTTTCCCGCCCGACATGGGCCCGGTGCCGACGGAGGTCAACCGGCTGAACAATCAGGCCCTGGTCCGCTACTTCGAGGAAGAGTGGGCGCATTACGTCCACTGACCCGGCAGCCTCGCATGATCACGCGACGTGAGTTTCTGGTCGGTTCAGCTTGCGCCGCGGGTCTGGCGGCGCTGTCCGGTTGCCGCGACCGCGACGGCGGGCTCGCGTCGCGCATTCCCGGTGAAATCCTCGGCGCAAACAGCGCCGCCGGCCACCGCCTGCGCACCGGCGCACTGCCTCCGGTTTCGGAGACGATCGAGGCCGAATTCGTCGTGCTCGGCGGAGGCGTCGCGGGGCTCTCCGCGGCGCGGCAGCTGCGCCGCAGCGGGGTAAACGACCTGCTGCTGCTCGAACTCGAGGACGAGATCGGCGGCAACGCCCGCTCCGGCAGCAATGCCGTCTCGGCGTATCCGTGGGGCGCACACTACCTGCCGCTGCCCAGCGAGGAATCGGTCGAGGTCGCCGCCTGGCTGGAAGAGATCGGCCTCATTACCGGACGCGCGGCTGACGGCGCTCCGATCTTCGACGAGTACGCCCTCTGCGCGGATCCGATGGAGCGTCTTTTCCATCACGGCGCCTGGCAGGAGGGCATCGTTCCCCGGCTCGACGTGCCCCACGCCGAGCGGGCTCAGATCGAAGGCTTTCTCGCCCGGATGGACCGATGGAGAACGACGCGCGGCTCGGACGGTCGCCGGGCGTTCGCCATCCCGGTGGACCGCAGCTCGCGCGACACCGCGTTTCTGGACCTGGATCGGGTCACGATGGCGGACTACCTGAAGCGCGAGGGATGGACGTCGGAGGCGCTGCGCTGGTACGTCGACTACTGCTGCCGCGACGACTACGGCGCTTCCGCCGACGCGGTCTCCGCCTGGGCCGGTATCCACTATTTCGCTTCGCGGAACGCCCGCGCCGCCAATGCCCCGTCCTCCGCGGTGCTCACCTGGCCGGAAGGCAACGGCTGGCTCGCCCGCCAGCTGCAGCAAGCCGTGGGTACGGACATCCGCCCGAAGAGTCTCGTCTGGAGCATCGATTGTCCGCCATCGGGCGGAGTGGCTGTCGATTTCCTCGATCTCGCGAGCGAACGCAGCATCCGTGTGAAGGCCCGCGGGGCCGTCTGCGCGCTGCCCCGCTTCATCGCCCAGCGTTTGATTCACGGCGGCCCCGGGGCGGTCGCGGTGTTTCCCGACCTGGTCTATTCGCCCTGGATGGTCGCCAACCTGACGCTGCGCCAGCTTCCCGGCTCCACGTCGGCCCTCGCCTGGGACAACGTGCCCCGCGAAAGCCGTTCGCTGGGCTACGTCGTGGCCACACACCAATCGCTCGCCAGCCATCCGCGCAAAACGGTCATCACCTACTACCAGCCGCTGGACGACGTGCCGCCGCAGCAGGCTCGGGAAACCGCACTGGCCCGGACGCACGAGAGCTGGGCCGGGCAGATCCTCGCCGATCTCCAGCGCATGCATCCGGACCTTCCGGCACAGACCGCGCGGCTCG
The DNA here is from genome assembly GCA_003054665.1 of Opitutaceae bacterium EW11. GTDB lineage: Bacteria > Verrucomicrobiota > Verrucomicrobiia > Opitutales > Opitutaceae > EW11. Next base: position 84,040 of record QAYY01000012.1, read on the forward strand.
ACGTCTGGCTCTGGGGGCACGCGATGATCCGCCCCGTGCCCGGCTTCATCTCCGGTCCGACGCGCCGGCGCATGCAGGCGCCGCACGGCCCCCTCGCGTTCGCCCATTCGGACATGAGCGGAATCTCGATCTTCGAGGAGGCGTTCACCCGGGGTATCGACGCCGCCAACACGCTTCTCGCCTCCCGCAAGACTCTCTCGCCAGCATGAATCTCCCGCTCGGACACCACTCGCTCTTCGACTACCACGGCTGCGCGCGGGAGATGCTGACCGACACGGAAGCGATTCGCTCCACGCTCCTCGCCGCGGTGAAGGAAGCCGGCGGCACCATCGTGACCGATACGTTCCACACCTTCAGTCCGTACGGCGTGAGCGGTGTCGTCGTGATCGCCGAGTCGCACGTCACGATCCACACCTGGCCGGAACACGGCTACGCCGCGGTGGATGTTTTTTCGTGCGGTGTGTCGCTCGACCAGAACCGGATTCGCGACCGGATCGCGGGCGCCCTGCAGGCCCAGCGCGTGGAGGAACGCCGCTTCGCCCGAGGCATGACACCGGGCTGAACGCTGCCGAGGTCCGGCCTGCCTCCGGAGCCGGACCCTCTTCCCGGTTGCCAATGTTCGCGTCCTGATTCCGATTCCGTCCGCCCTCTCATGAACCGCGTCGCCGAAGCCGAGCAAATCGTCAGCCAAAGCCTGCCCCGCCTTCCCGCTGAGGATTGTCCTCTAGCCAACGCCCACGGTCGCGTGCTTCGCGCCGAGGTGCGCGCGGACCGCGATCTGCCGCCGTACGACCGGGTGACGATGGACGGCTTCGCCCTCCGCTCGTCCGCGGTCGCCGCCGGGGTGCGCCGCTTCGAGGTCGTCGGTCTGCAGGCCGCGGGCATGATCCCGATCAGCATCGCCGACGACGCGCACTGCGTGGAGATCGCGACCGGCGCCGTGCTTCCGGCCGGCGCCGATTGCGTGGTGCCGTACGAGGACGCCAGCCGCGAGGGCAACATCGTGACTCTCGCTCCGGATCTATCGGTGGCCGCCGGGGAAAGCGTGCATCGCCGCGCATCCGATCACCGCGCGGGAGACATCCTGCTCGCTCCGGGCATGCGCCTGAACGCCCGGGCGGTGGCCGTCGCCGCGGCGTGCGGAGCGGCGACGGTCCGCGTCTCCGTTCTCCCCCGTATCGCCATCGTGGCTACGGGAGACGAACTCGCCGAAGTCGAGACGCCTTCCCTTGCCGCCCATCAGGTCCGCCGCTCCAACGACGCCGCGCTGCGCGCCGGGCTGCTGGCCGCGGGTTATCACCGGGTGGAATCGCTCCACCTCCGCGATGTCCGTGCGGAAATCCTCACGGCGCTCCGCCGGATCGTGGCGCAATTCGACGTTCTTCTCGTCACGGGCGGCGTGTCCAAGGGCAAGTTCGACTTCCTCCCGAGCGTGCTGGCCGAGCTCGGAGTGGAAAAACGCATTCACGGCGTCTCCCAGCGTCCGGGCAAACCCTTCTGGTTCGGCATGACGCCCCGGCACACGCCGGTCTTCGCCCTGCCCGGCAATCCCGTCTCCGCCTACACCTGCTTCCGGCGGTACGTGCTTCCGGCGCTGCGCCAGATGTCCGGACTGCCGCCGGCGCCTGCGGAGTACGCCGTGTTGGCGGAGCCCTTCGCCTTCGCGCCAGACCTCACCTGTTTTCTTCCCGTGCGGGTAGAGTCCATGCCCGACGGCGTTCGCCGCGCGTTTCCCGCCGGGACCAACACTTCCGGCGATCTGGCGGGCCTGGTCGGAACCGACGGCTTTCTCGAACTGCCCGCTGAGAAGTGCGAATTCCCGGCCGGCACACCCGCTCGCTTCTGGAGTTGGGCCTGAGTCTCGGTCGCGTCGACCGGTATGCGCCGCGGTTTCCCGGTTCCCGGCCTTGAGACCTTCGCGCCGCGCGCCAGAATCGGACCATGCTATCCCACATCAACGCGAAGAATCAGCCGGCGATGGTGGACGTCGGCGAGAAACCGGTGACCGCGCGCAATGCGCACGCCGTCGCTGTCGTCACGCTCCCCCCGGAGCTCGCGCGCCTGATCGTGAACCACGAAATCACGGGGAAGAAGGGCCCGGTGTTCCAGACCTCCAGCATCGCCGGAGTGATGGCGGCCAAACGGACCAGCGAATTGATCCCGCTCTGCCACCTGCTGCCGTTGGACGACTGCCAGGTGGAAATCAAAGCCGGTCCGGCGGACGCGAGAGGAGCGGTGGACGTCGTCATCCACTGCCGCGCCTCGACGCACGCCAAGACCGGCGTGGAAATGGAAGCGCTCACCGGCGCTTCCGTGGCGGCGCTCACGCTCTACGACATGGGCAAGGCGGTCTCGCACGAGATCGTGATCAAAGAAATCCGGTTGATTGAAAAAACCGGTGGCAAGAGCGACTATCGGTCCGAAGCCGAGTATTGATGGTCCGAGTACACGTTTCCTACTACGCCCTCTTGCGCGAGCAGCGCGGCGTCTCCGCCGAGGAGGTGGAGACGTCGGCGTCCAACGCGCGCCAGCTCTACGACGAGCTGCGCGAGCGGCATCGTTTCACCCTGCCCGGCGAACGGCTGCGGCTCGCCGTGAACGGGGAATTCGCCGATTGGAGCGTGACGCTGGAGGACGGTCAGCGCCTGGCCTTGATTCCGCCGGTGGCCGGCGGCTGACTCCTGGCCGATGGACTTTCGCATCTCCTCCGAGCCGCTCGATCCCGCCGGACTGAAGGCACGCCTTGCCGATCCCCGCGCCGGCGCCTGCGTCGTGTTCGAAGGCTGGGTCCGGCAAAACAACGAGGGACGCGAAGTCTCCGCGCTCGAATACGAGGCGTATCCCGAACTCGCGGAAAAGGAAGGCCGCCGGATTCTCGAGGAGGCGAAGCAACGTTTCTCCCTGCTCGGCGCGAGCGCCGTACACCGGACGGGCAAACTCGGGCTCGGCGACCTGGCGGTTTGGGTCGGCGTCGCCGCGGCACACCGCGACGCGGCATTCGAGGCCTGCCGCTACATCATCGACGAGACGAAGGCGCGCGTGCCGATCTGGAAAAAGGAGCACTACCTCGAGGGCGAAAGCCAGTGGATCAACTGCGCCACGCGCTCCGGCTCGGAAAATCCGCCGCGCTGACTGGCGCCGCGGGCGCCTGCGGCTTTCTTCAGGCACCATGAGTGAACGTGCCCGCCTCGTCGGCTCCGCCCCGGTTCTGCTCGTCCGCGACGTCGTGAAATCGGCGAACTACTACCGCGACGCTCTCGGTTTCACCTACGATCGCTTTTGGGGCGACCCTCCGGCGTTTGTCATCCTGAGCCGCGACGGCATGCATCTGATGCTCGACCAAGCTCCCGCGGGCCACGTCATCGTCCCCAACTGGCAGGTCGACGAGAACATCTGGAACGTGTATTTCTGGGTCACCGACGCGGATGCGCTGCTCGCGGAGTTTCGTCAGCGCGGCGCACGGATCGACTACGACATCCACGACAAGCCCTACAAGATCCGGGAGTTTGGGATTCAGGATCTCGACGGCTACGACGTCGCGTTCGGCCATCCCATCGGTTGAGGCGATTTGAGCCGAAGCCGCCTTATTCTCCCTCGTCGAACGAAGGCAGACCGGACAGCGGCGACTCCACGCTGAGTCGGATCGACTCGAGGTTCTCCCGGATCAGATCGCCCATCGACTCGCAGCGCAGGTATTCGCCGCGGCCGTAGTGCTCGGCCAGCGCCTCGCGCAGCTCGAGAACGTTCTCGCGCGGAGCGATCGCGTCGCCCGCCATCGTTTTCAGCAGGCTGTCGAGGCGCTCCTCGATGATGGCTTTTCGCTGGAGCATCAGCACCTGCTCCTCGCGCTGGTACTGGCGCGCCGTCTCGACCCGGAGGTGTTTGATGCAAAAGAGCGCCAGCGGCTGGTTGTCCTTGAAGAACTGCGGCCGGTAGAGGTTCATCCGGCCCTCGTAGGACTGCTGGTCGAAATCCATGGCGCGGATACGAATCTGGGCGCCCTCGAAATCCGGCGTGATCACGACGACGAAGTTGTAGGCGCGCATGTCGCCCAGGAGGCGCACGAAACAGCGCTCGTTGAACTTCACCAGTTCCTTCGCGACGCGGATGGGGCGAAGCTCGTCGCTGTGCAGCCAGCGAGCGATGAAGACGTCGCCCGGAATCCCGGCGATGTGCTCTTCGACCAGCGTGTCGCCGCAGGTCAGGTAGTGGAGGCGGTTGGGCGAGAGCAGGTGCTCCAGCTCGAGACCGTAGACGCGCGAGGCGTCGCCGCGCTTGATGTAGAAGTGGTCCGGGTTGTCGTTGTACGCATTGACGATCCGAATACGAAACGGCGCCGAGTTCCCGAAGGCGCAGTAGTCGATGCGGTCGACGTAGAGGTGCCGCATCACCGACAGGTCGCCGTCGACGCGAAGCAGCGCGTAGATCCGCTTCAGGTCCTCGTGCAGCGAGTCCATCTCGAGCCGGTCGTACACCACGGTTTCCCAGAGGGTCGGTCTTCCCTGGGCGTCGTGCAGCGGAGCCGACTCGATAAACGATCGCAGCCGCTCATAACGCACCGGCACGTCCCGCTCCCGGCGGTATCGCCGCAGATAGCTCCGCAGTCCTTCCGTGATCGGAAAGCTCGGCTTTTTCATCTGCGTGAAACGGCTCGGAGAGCCCTGGGAGGAACCCATGAGGCGACGGTGAGAGCCCCTCCTCGGCCTGGCAACGGCGGATCCCGGCTGCCGGGCTGCGTCGGAAACGGGGTTGGCAAAATTCGGCTAAACCCCTCGTCCGGCGGATTTCGCCTCGTGTCTGCAGGCGAAAAATCCAAGATCTGGCAGCCGATGTTCCTCCTCGCCGTCAGTGCATTGGACAAAGCCGCAAGCATCCCTCCGTCGTTCTGGTTCAAGGTTGCCGGCGGCATTCTGGCTTTCCTGGTCGCCGTGGTGATTCTCCGGAAGGTACTGCAGATGAATAAATTCCTCATCGGAATTGTCTGCTTCGTCGCCTTCGGCATCGTCGGCTTCAGTTGGATCTACAATCGCAACGAGCCGGCATTCCTGACGCCGGTGATCGACCGCATCGCGCCGTTCTTCCCGTCCAAGGGCGGATACGAAATTCGTCAGGCGGAGGAGCCGGGGCAGAAAACAAAAGCGCCCGCTTCCAAGCCACCGGCCAAGAAGCCGAGCCGCTGATCCCGCCATTGGCTGCAAACGGCAGCTACTGCCTGCCAGCAGGCGCCGGAAAAGGACACGTGACCGCGATTTTGAGGTGGTTTTTGCGGACGGTTCCGCCTACCTCAAAAGCCCCTTATGCCTAAAGCCCTTTCCGACATCGGACTCATCGGCCTAGCGGTCATGGGTCAGAATCTCGCCCTGAACATCGCCGACCACGGTTTTCAGATTTCGGTCTTCAATCGCACGACCGCCACGATGGAAAAGTTCGTGGCCGACAACCCCAACACTCCGGGAGGCGTGGTCGGGGCCAAGACGCTGGAGGAGTTCGTGCAGTCGCTCGCGAAGCCCCGCAAGATCGTCATTCTCGTCAAGGCGGGCAGCGCGACGGACGCGGTGATCGACAGCCTCATCCCGCTCCTCGAACAGGGCGACATCGTGATCGACGGCGGCAATGCGCTCTGGACGGATACGATCCGGCGCGAAAAGGCGCTCAAGGAAAAGGGTCTCCGTTTTGTCGGGAGCGGCGTCTCCGGCGGCGAAGAGGGCGCGCGTTTCGGCCCCGCTCTCATGCCCGGAGGCGACTTCAGCTCCTGGCAGGAACTCAAGCCCATCTGGGAAGCGATCGCAGCCAAGGTCGACGGCAAGACGGGACGTCCGCTCCTCGGCGCGGCCCCCGGCAAGCCCGTCGTCGGCGGTGTGCCGTGCACGACCTACATCGGCGAAAACGGCGCGGGCCACTACGTGAAGATGGTCCACAACGGCATCGAGTACGGCGACATGCAGATGATCTGTGAGGCCTACTCGCTGATGTCCGGCCTCCTCGGACTCAAAGCCAAGGAAATGGGCGAGATCTTCGCCGACTGGAACACGGGGGCCCTCGACAGCTTCCTCATCGAGATCACGGCGGACATCCTGAAGCAGAAGGATCCCGCGTCGAAGAAAGCGTTCGTCGACGTGGTGCTCGACACCGCCGGGCAGAAAGGCACCGGCAAATGGACTTCGACCAACGCCCTCGACATGGGCGTGCCGGCTCCGACGATCGCCGAGGCCGTGTTTGCCCGCTGCATCTCCGCCATCAAGGACGAGCGCGTCGCCGCCTCGAAAATTCTCAAGGGCCCCAAGGCCAAGTACCGCGGCTCCAAGAAAGCCCTCGTGCAGGCGATCCACGACGCCCTCTACTGCTCGAAGATCTGCTCGTACGCGCAGGGCTTCCAGCTCATGCGCCAGGCCCAAAAGGAGTTCAACTGGAAGCTGAACTTCGGCGAGATCGCCCAGATCTGGCGCGGCGGTTGCATCATCCGCGCGGCCTTCCTCCAGAAGATCACCGAGGCCTATGCGCGCAAGCCGGACCTCGCGAACCTGCTCCTCGACCCGTACTTCAACAAGACGGTGAAGAACGCGCAGGAAAACTGGCGCAAGGTCATCGCCCTCGCCGCGCAGTGCGGCGTGCCGGTGCCGACGTTCAGCTCCGCCCTCGCCTACTACGACAGCTACCGCTCGGCCCGCCTGCCGGCCAACCTGCTCCAGGCGCAGCGCGACTACTTCGGCGCGCACACCTACGAACGCGTCGACCAGCCCCGCGGGAAGTTTTTCCACGTCGACTGGCCCGAGCCGACCCGCCCGCAGATCGAGGCCTGATCCCGCGATCTGCTGTAGTCAGAATCTCCTTACACGGCCCGCTTCGGCGGGCCTTTTTTTTTGAGGCCCGCCGATCGTACGACCTGCCGCCGGTGCCCGCGGTCTACTTCGCGCCAGCAACGGCTGCGATGACGGCGTCGTAGGCAGGCTTGCGCTGCAACTTGTCGTCGAGCAACAGCGGGTGGGACTGACGGCGCCAGGACTCCCCATCGTCCACCCCCCAGAAAGTCACGCGCGTGATCGCGGTCCGGTTCTTGAGAAACACAGAAAAGATGTCGGCGTAGCGCTGCGCCAGATCGCGCTGCTGGGCGGCGGTCAGCGGGGGAGGCGGCGGGCCGGCCGGGCGTCCCCCGAAAGGCTGGGCCAGCAACTCCTCGAGGGCCGCACGTTGGTGTTCGTCGAGCAGCTTATCCAGGGCGTCTTTCGTGTCTTCGCGGACTTCTCCGATGCGATGAAACTCGCGCGCTATGACCGCAGCAGCGATCTCCTGCTGGGCTTTGTCGAATATCGGCTCGATCCGGGCCGCTTGGGCATCGGTCACCCCGACCTTCTCCTTCAACACCGATATCTCCGGAAAAAAACGCGGCAGCGGCCGGTTGCCGGTGTTGGCGTCGACAGCGCCGGAGACGTGACCGTCGCGGATGGCTTCGACGTCGAGTTCGGTGATCATCACCTTCAGGCCAAGGTCCGCGAACAGCTTGATCGTCTCGTCGATCTTGGCGGCGGTGGGCGTGGTCAGATTGTAGTGACCCTGCAGACCGATGCCGTCGATGTGGGCGCCTTGCTCGCGCAAGTAGTGAACCAGCTCGACCGCCCGCGTGCGTTTGGCGTCATCGGCGTCGAGATTGTAGTCGTTGTAATAAAGCTCCGCGCCGGGATCGGCTTCGTGGGCCCACTTGAACGCCAGAGCGATGTACTCCTTGCCGATCAGACGATAAAAAACGGAGTTCCGGTACTCGCCGCTGCCATCCGCGATCGCTTCGTTGACGACATCCCAGCCGCGCACCTTGCCTTTAAAATGGGTGGCGACGGTCCGCACATGGTTCTCCAGGCGGGCGAGCAGCACTTCCTTCGTGAGCGTTTCTTGCCCGGGTTCGGGTTTGGCGACCCAGGAAGGCAGCTGCGCGTGCCAGCAGAGATTATGGCCGATCACGACCAGGTTGTGGCGCTGGCAGAAATCGACGAACTTGTCGCCACGAGCGAAGCGAAACGTGTTCGGCTTCGGCTCGACGACCTCCCACTTCATGTCGTTCTCGGCCGTGGCACAGTCGAACTCGCGGGTGATGAGGGCCGTGAGGACCGGATCCTGACCGCTGTATTGCCGGGCGTTGAGCGCGGCCCCCACGAGAAAATACGGGCCGTAGCTGCCCTTGAGCGAGGCGGAGGCCGGTGCGGGAAGAGCAACCGGAGAGGCCTCTTCGGCGGCGGGTTCCGCCCGGATCACGGAGCCGAGGGCAAGCAGCCCGGCGAAGGCCGAAGCGGATAGACGGAGACGGAATTGCGAGAAGTACATGGTGGAAGATCGAATGACGCGGCGATTAGCGCACGAGTTCGCCGGGCGCAAAAAGAAGCCCGGTCCATAACTAGACCAAATGCGGTGGCCCGCGCGCCTCGAGTCGCCGATCGGCCTTGGCACCAGGCGCGAATTGTCCCAGCGGAGAACGGCCGCACTTAACGAGGTCAGTTCGGCGGAGATCGTGCCGTGCGCGATGTCGGCTATGCGTGCGGGGAAGCTCGAGGCCGCAGGCGCCCCCAGCGCGGGTCTCGAGCGCCCGATACCCGCGCCCCTCAATCCCCCGCTCGCCCTTCGCCGTTTCAGCCGCGTTCTTCGTCGGGAAAAACGCGGCTGCGCCGTGCTTCCCGAGCCCGTCCCCGCCCCGCCCATGAAATCAAAAGCCGTCCGTCTGTTCGGTTTCGTCGTCCTACTCGGGACGATTCTGTCTCCGCTGGTCCCCGCCTCTTCTCCCACGATGATCGGCGCCAACATCGCCGGCGGCGATTTCACCAACTCGTTTCCCGGCGTGCTGGGCACGGATTACTGGTATCCACGCCCCGCCGACATCGACATGGCCAAGGCCATCGGGATCGAACTCGTGCGCGTGCCGATCAAATGGGAGCGCATCCAGCGCGATACCAGTGGCGTCCTGGACGCGACGCTCTGGAACGCCGATCTGGTCGCGCTCAAGCAATCCGTCACGCAGATGGAGTCGCGCGGCATGAGAGTCATCCTCGATCTGCACAACTACGGCCGGCGAAATTTCACCGTGGGGACGACGTCGACCCCGTACTACATCGGCTCGACCCAGCTGCCGGTCAGCGAATTCGCCCGCGTGTGGCGGCTGCTGGCGGATCAGTTCAAGGATCGTCCCTCGATCTGGGGCTACGATCTCATGAACGAGCCGATGTCCATCCCCACCGACCAGCTCGTGACCTATTATCAGGCTGCGGTGAACGCGATCCGCGAGGTCGATATGAAAACCGCGATCATCCTGGAAGGCGGTCCCGGATCCAATCACGCCTCGGCCTGGCTGACGACCGGCGCGCCGCTCCTCGGGGTCACCGATCCTGCGAACAACCTCATCTATTCGGCGCACTGCTACACGGACCGGGACCAGAGCGGCTCGTGGACCCACGGCGTCACCGTGGCCGGCGAGCTGGTCGGCACGGGCAAACCGTACGGCACGCTCGAGGCGGCATACAACGTGGGCGTCGATCGCGTGAAGCCGTTCGTCGACTGGTGTGTGGCCAACCAGGTGCGCGGGCTCCTGGGCGAGTACGCGTCTCCCTACAAGACCGATCAGGCCAACTGGGACATCATCACCCAGCGCTTGCTCGCCTATGTCGTCGACAACGGCAACGGCCTGGTCTCCGCCACGCAGTGGGCCCACGGCGGCATCGCCCTCACCAGCGAGCCCCGCATGCTTCCGCGCGCCGACAACAGCATGCCGTCGTTGCAGCAGACGATCCTGCCATCGTACTTCAGCGGCATCGGCACGAACTTCTGGCAAACGTTCACGTGGTACAGCGACGCGATCGCCACCACCGCCGACTACTCTTTTGCCTACGCCTTTCCCTCGGCCAACGTCACCATCGCGGCCGACGACACGTCGAGCCCGCAATCCGGCGCAAAAGCGATCAAGGTGACGTACACCCTCCCGGCGGGCGTGCCCGGCGGCGGCGGCCTCCACACGCGCGGACCGCTCGCCGATGGCGCGGTCGGCGGCGTCGACATTCGGCGCAGCGCCCTGGCCGGCCACGTTCTGTCGTTCTACGCCAAAGGCACGTCCGGCGCCGTCGTCTCCGTCACACTGGGCAAAACCAGCAACGCGAGCGGCATCGACTCCGGTTCCGATACCGGCACGGGCAACTGGATCAACCTCGCCAGCCTGTCGCCCCTCACGAGCAGCTATCAGCTCTACCAGATTCCGCTCAGCTCGATCCTCAACGCCCAAGTCACCGGCAACGAACGCGTGCAGCGGTTCCGCTTCACGGTCGGTCCTTCCGACGGAGTCAGCCGCGAGGTGTTTTTCGATCGCATCACGATCGGTCTCGCCACGACCAACACGAGCCCGGCGGTCACCGTCCAAACCGCGACGGGAGCCACGTCGTTCCCCACCGGCCAGAGCGTCTCGTTGATCGCCAACGCCACCGACTCCGACGCGGGAGACGGCATCGACTACGTGGAATTCTACGCCGACGACGCGAAGATCGGTCTGGACGACACCGCGCCGTACACGTGGACGACCACCCTCGCGACGCCGGGCACCGTCCAGATCAAAGCCATCGCCTTCGACTCGCATGGCGTCGCCGGACAATCCGCGCCGCTCACCCTCACCGCCACGGGCATGGCCCCCGTACCCACCGGCCTGACGGCCACGGCCGGCAACGCCCAGGCGGAGCTCTCCTGGACCGGCGCGCTCGCCGCCGTCAGCTACCGGATCAAACGCTCCACTACCTCCGGCGGACCTTACCTCACGGTGGGCACGTCGACGAGTACCAGCTTCGTCGATACAGGACTGACCAACGACACGACGTTCTACTACGTCGTCTGCGGTGTGCGCAGCGACGGCAACGAGACCGGCAACTCCAGCCAAGTGAGCGTCCGGCCCCGCGCCGTCACCGTGCCGCCCGTGACCTTGATCGTCGACAACACCAACACCGCCGTCACGCGGCTCCCGACCACGGCGGACTGGGTGACGAGCACGTCCAGCACGGGGATCTACGGTTCGAACTACTACCACGACAACAACACCGGCGCGACGGGTGGAAAGAGCGTCGTGTACGCCCCGAACCTTCCCGCCGCGGGCATCTACACCGTGTCCATGCGCTGGCCGGCCCAGAGTAACCGCGCGAGCAATACGCCGGTCGACATTCACCATGCGAGCGGCACGGCGACCACCACGGTGAACGAGCGGATCAACGGCGGCACGTGGATGACGCTCGGGACCTTCTCCTTCAACGCCGGCACAGCAGGTACCGTGGTGATTCGCAACGACGGCGCCGACGGCTACGTCGTGGCGGATGCGGTGCAGTTTGCCAACGCCTCCGACACGGCGGCACCGGTGCTCACGCTTCCGGTGAACATGAGCGTGCCTGCGACGAGCGCCGACGGCGCGCAAGCCGCGTTCACCGCCACGGCCGTCGATGCGGTCAGCGGCTCCGTCCCGGTCAGTTTCAGCCCCGCCTGCAACAGCCTATTCCCGCTCGGCACCACGACCGTCACCGCCACGGCCACCGACCAAGCGGGCAACGTCGCCACGGGCACGTTCACCGTCACCGTCGTCGCGTCGCCTCCCACGATCATTACGGAACCGGCGCCCCAGACCGCCACGGTCGGTGACTCGGTGACGTTCACCGTTGCGGCGAGCGGCGCCCCGGCGCCCACCTACCAATGGCTGAAAAACGGCGCGACCATTTCTGGTGCCACTGCCAGCACGCTCGCGCTCAACAGCGTCACGACTTCGGATGCCGCGAAGTACGCGGTCCGGGTGACAAACCTCGCCGGAGAAGTCACCACCGCCGGCGCCGCTCTGCTCGTGAACAACTGAGTCGGCCCCATGAGCGCGCCGCGCATGAGCCATGGATGGCGAATGGCGGCGTGCTCCGTGAAAGCCCGTGACATCGCGGTGCGACCGCGGCATGCCTGCCGCTCAACGGCTCGCGCGAAAACTCTCCTCGCCTGAATGAACCCGTATCCGTCCGCCATCCTGTACTCCTTCCGGAGCCTGCGCGTCCGCTTTCTCGTCGCGTGCCTCATCGTCGCCGCGGTTGGCCCGAGCCCGACGCCGCTGTCCGCACAAGCGCCGGAAGCTGCGATCCCCGCGCTCGGCGTGCCCAGCACGACCGTGCCTCCGGAGGCGCCTGTTCGGGAAAAGTGGCCGGCGGAGGTTCACGTCGACGGCAAACACCTCCGGCGGCCCGACGGCTCCGAGGTTTGGCTCCAGGGCGTGAATGTCCCGGGCCTGGAATTCACGCTGAAAAACGAATCCGTGCTCGAGGCGATGCTCGTCGCCATCGAGCAGTGGCGGTGCAACACCATCCGGCTTCCGATCAAGGACACGTATTGGTTTGGTCGCGACGCAGCCCAGAAAGACGGCGGCGAAGCCTACCGGCGAATCGTCGACCAGGCGGTGATGCTCGCCGCGAATCGCGGCGTGTACCTCGTGCTGGACCTGCACCAGTTCCGCGCCATCCGGGCTGAACACGTCGAGTTCTGGAAGGACGCCGCCGTGCGGTACAAGAACCACCCCGCCGTCCTTTTCGACATCTTCAACGAGCCGCATACGATCTCGTGGAAGGTCTGGCGCGACGGCGGTTGGGTGGAAGAACGCAAAACGAAAGCCGACGAAGACTCGTTCCTCTCCGCCGGCGAGAAGGCGAAGGCGCGGAGCGGTTTCGAATCCCCCGGCATGCAGAAGGCGGTGGATGCGATCCGCGCCACCGGAGCCCGCAACGCGATCATCGCAGGCGGGCTCGATTGGGCTTACGACCTCAGTGGAGTCGTCGACGGCTACGCGCTCTCCGATCCGTCCGGCAACGGCATTCTGTATGCCTCGCACATCTACAACTGGAAACGCGATTGGGCGCACGCCGTGATGCGCGCCGCTGAGAAGTATCCGATCTTCATCGGAGAAACGGGCGCCGACACGAAGAAGATGCCCTTCGTCGCGGCCGAGCTGCAGGAGGATCCCTACACCTGGGCGCCCGACATGATCGGTCTCATCCAGGAGCATCATCTGCACTGGACCGCGTGGTCGTTCCACCCGATCGCGACGCCGGTTCTGATCAAGGACCGCAGCTACGAACCGACTCCGTTCTGGGGCGCCTTCGTCCGCGCCGCCCTCGCCGGCGCCGGTTTCAAGCTGCAGCGCATGCGCTGATCAGCTGCGCGGAGCGCGGCCCGGCAACAGCCTGGCGCCCGGGGGGCGCACGCGAGGGTTGAAGGCAGGGCGCATGGAATGCTTGCGGGTGGGTCGGCGCGTCCCCGCGACGACAGGTTCGGGGGATGCTTCCTGCCTCGCTAAGGAGCCCGGCTGAATCTCAGGCTGACGATCTCGTACGGACGATAGCTCACGCGCCGCTCCGCGACCGGCGCGCCCACCGGTCGCCCGAGCAGATCCACCGGCGTGATCCCCCAGCCCTCGTCGCACTCGATCTCCGCCACGCCCCGCCGGCCCAGGACTTCGTGCAGGCGCAGGGTCCAGGCTCCATCGGCTTCCGGTTTCGCCCAGCAAGGCCAGAGCGATTCGCTCCTCACGGCCCGCAGGCACGCCGAAAGGGGACGTCCCCGGTATCTCCACGGCGGCGTGAATAACAGATCCGCGAGCGCGGCGGGTTGCTCGTGCAACGGCATGTCCGCCCTCAGCCGGCCCAAAGCCAATTCGATCGTGTGCTCGCCGAGGTCGCTGTATTCCGTTTCGACCACGTGCCGACTCAACCCAGCCGGATACGACGGCCGGTGCGCTTCGTAGCCGACGAGTTTCGGACTGCGCACCAAGGTCACAGCCAGATCGCCCGCACGGCAGCTCACGCCGTATTTCGCTGCGCTCACGGCAAAAAAGCCCTCGCGTTCGCCTGCGTCGCTGACGCTCACGTGCCGGCTGACCGGCATCTCCCACATCGCCTCGGCCTGCGCGGCGCCGGGAGTCTGCGATCGCAACACGCTGCCAAACGGCGCTCCGCAACGGACCGTCTCGTTTGAATACGCCGTCGGGAAATGCAGCTTCAGCAGCGTTTCGGGCTCCTGCCAGTCGAGCCGCACCGTCAGGCGCACCACGCTCTCTCCGGGGACGAGCCAATACCGCAGGGAAACGCGGCTGTGTTGGCCGACCGCGCGTGTGACCACGATCGCGTTTCCCTCGAGAGCGACGGCGGCCGGCGTGTCCACGGGCGATGACAGCGCCAGCGTGTGTCGGTCGATATCCCACGCGTCGAACGCCGCCGGATTGTCCGCGTAGCTGATCAGCCGGCCCGCAAGGCCGGTGAAGGCCACCGGTTGCCCGTCGACCGCCAGGTGGCTCAGATTCCCGTTCAGATCGATGCGCGCCACAACGCGACCGTTCATGATTTCTCCTGAGCTCACCTGGACCGGTGCGACGGGCACCGGCAGCAATTCGTCGAGCGGCGTTCCGCTGAGAGGCGGCAATCGCAGGAACCGGCCGTTCACCTCGAGCACCTGGTCGACCGGCAGCGGATTGAACGCGCATTCGCGCGTCTCCGCATCGGTCTCGCCGAGCCAAACCCGGGCATCCGACTCCTGCCTCTCCGCCAAAGCCGTGAGCTCCGGCACGATCTCTGCGTAGACGTCGGGGATCGAGCTTCCCGGCAGGCAGTCGTGAAACTGTGCGAACACAAGGCGCCGCCACGCGGCCGCCAAAGCCGCGCCGTCCCGCCCGGTCAACACGGCCGCCGCCTCGCTTCGCTGCAGCGCCCGTTCCGCCGCGCGGTACGCCGCCTTGACCGCAGCCTGCGTCGTGTAGGTGCCCCGGTGAAATTCCAGGTAACATTCTCCCTGATACACCGGCAGCATGGGCCGGAGGGGCGCAAGCCGGTCAAAAAACGCTTCGGGATGGTCCCAGGAGGTGGCCGGCACGCCGCGAAGGGCGGCAAACCGCCGGGCCCGTTCGCACATTTCCTCGGTCGGTCCTCCGCCGCCGTCGCCGAAGCCCATCGGCTGGAGATACTCGGGATGGATGTCCGCCTGGACATGTCCCTCCGCCCCTGCCCGAAGCTCGTCGATCTGCATGCTGGCGTTGTATCCGGTTTCCTGGGTGACATGCGTCAAAACCTCGCTGCCGTCGTTGCCGCGCCAGACGAAACTCGAGTACGGGAAGCGGTTGACCGCGCTCCACGTCAGCTTCGTGGTGAAAAAATACTCCACTCCGGACAGCCTCATGATCTGCGGCAGGCAGGCGCTGTAGCCGAAGACGTCGGGCAGCCAGGCCAGCCGGCTGGCTGCGCCCCGTAAACCTCGAAAAGCCTCCTGCCCCACGGTGAAGCTGCGGGCCAACGCTTCGCCGCAGGCAAGCAGCGTGTCGCTCTCGACGTACAACGCGCCCGCCGGCTGCCACCGTCCGCTCTCGATGCGCGTGTGCACCGCCCGGGCCAGACTCGGCGCGCGCCGCGCCACGGCTTCGTAGCTGGCCGGCTGCGAGTAGGCGAATCGCAGCTCCGGATACGACTCCATGAGCCGGTTGACCGAAGCGAAGGTGTGCACCGCCTTCGCTTCGCCCATGCGTTCCGGCCAGAGCCAGACGAGATCGATGTGGGCGTGGCCGGTGAGCGTCGCCCGGAGCAACGGATGGCTGTCCTGCAGTTCCTTGTAGGCGTCGGCCAGCGACTGCCGGAGCGCCGGTACACCGGCGAGGTCGAGCGCGTTGACGGCGTCGTTCAGGGCCCGCAGCAAGCGGCGCAACTCCGGCGTCGCGCGCCAGAGCGAGGGCTGGAAGCCGAGCATGGAAAACTTCGCGCTCTCCGGCCGATCGGCGAGCGCCAGGTCGTACAGGCACTTCAAATCGTGGTAGGCCGCCCAGACGTCGTCGTCGCGCCGCAGCAGGCTCGCGCCGGAAAACACGCTGCCATGCGGGCTCAGGCCGTGGGCGTCGGGGTGCCAGAAGGCGGACTGGCAGCAATAACACTCGACCCACGCCTCCCGCGACGGACCCGCCGGGAGGGGCGCGCGCCGGTGGGCGACGTCGAATCCGTAGTGGGGCACACCGTCGATCCAAAGGGTCGCCTCGCCGTCGTCGTCCCACTTCAGGTAGCTGGAAGCGGGGAGCGCGGGCAAAGTGAGCCGGCACCACCGCTGATCGAAGAGCCGTCCCCAGGTGTCTCCGCGACGGGCGAGCGCGCGAGGTTGCCGGCGTGCCTCGGTCAGCGAGCGATGCTCCACCGTGGCGTCCGTCGCCTCGACCTCCAGGGAGCGGGGGTCGAGCCAGAGGCGATCGCCAAGGCGGCGCAGCGCCGCCGCGGCCCGGGCCGGGACCAGTTGCGGAAAAGGATGCGGAGTAACCATGTCAAATTCGTTCCGTATCAGGATTCTTGTGACGCCGGCGGCCGGCGCGCTCCTCGCGGCCACCGTGCTCGCGCACCGCGCCGAATCCCGGTCGTGAAAACCTCGGCGACACTCGGCCAAACGAGCCGCTTCTCCCGCTTGTCGGCGGCGGCCGCGATGCGGCCGCCGCCCGTTGTGCCGTCAACGAGGGGGGAAGCCCGGCATCAGAACTTCACCGCCACGCTGAACGAATAGGTTTCCGGAACGTTGTAGTAATACGCTTCCGTCGCGAGTTTGCCCGGGGCGGCAGGCTTGAAACCCTTCCACCGCTCCGTACCAAACAGGTTGCCCACGTTCAGGCTGAAAGTCGTGTCGCGGCCCCACAGCTTCGTTTCGTAGCCGATCTTGAAGTCGCCGTTGATGTCGCCCTTCGCGTAACTGCGCACCATGTCGCCGCCCAGGGTGGCCGTGCCGTCGCTGTTGAAGGTGCGCCGGTAGAGCGCGCCGCGGTAGCGGAGGCCGAAGACCAGATCCACGCCCTTGAACGTGCCTTTGAGAAAGCGGTATTTGGTCATCAACGCCGCCTGGTGTTTGATCGACCCCGGAAGAGGCTGGCCGTTGTAGTTGGTGGTGTTCGTGTTGTTGTCCCGCGCGGCGTAGGCATCGAGGTAGGAATAGGCCGCCATCACCTGCCAGCTCGGCACGGGCGTGTAGATCGCCTCGAACTCGTAGCCCTTGCTCACCGCCTTGCCGAGGGCGACGTTGCCGCCCTTGTTCTGGCCTGGCAGGTTCGGATCGTAACGCGGGTCGTCGGGGCCGCTGATCGGCTGCTGGTTTCCGTGTTCGTCGAGGTAGAACGAGTCCTGCCGCGGCGCCTCGGAATCGTACACGATGCGGCCGAGTTCCTTGATGTCGAAGGCCGAGATCGTGGCCGTCAAACGTCCGTCCCAGGGATCGAGTTTCACGCCGGCTTCCTGACCGTCGCCGCGCTCGGGGGCGAAGGGCCGGCCGAAGCCGTCGCGCAGTCCCGTATTCGGATTGAGCGACTTCGAAGTCTGAACGAATAACCCGGCCCAGTGAACGGGGCGCACGATGGCGCCGACCAGCGGGCTGTTGGCCTTCGCGTCCACCGAGATGGCGCTCACCGGGCCCGGACCCGTGGGCGAATACGAGACGGACTCGCGCGTCTGGCGGAATTTCGTCCGGGTCACGCCGCCGATGAGCAGCAGCCGCTCGTCGAGGAAGCCGCCCTGGTACGAGATGTAGCCGAGGTTGAAGTCGCTATCCTCGTGCGCGAACGACTCGCGGCGAAGCTCGCCCACGAACTTCTTCGGCCCGTGCGCGATGCCGTCGGCGTCGCTGAGCGGAATATAGTGGCTGACGAGCGTCATGGTGCCGGGCGTGTATTCACGCATGCGCGGATTCTCGTAGTTTTCCTCCTGGCGCTGGACGCCCGCGACGAGCTTGTGCGTGGTGCGCCCGAGCCACGGCAGGTTCAACTCGGTCTGGTACGCGAGCGTCAGGCTGTAGTTGTCGATCTCGTTCCAGTTGACCACGGAAACGTACACGCGCTGCAGCTGCTTCTGCGTGAGCTGCAGCGTGGGGGAGAAGCCGACCACGGAATGATCGCGGCGCTGGCGCTCAAACTGGGCGTTGAGTGTGAGTCCTTCCGCGAGCCGCTGCGTGAGCGTGAAGGAGCCTTTGCGGGCCTTGTTGGTCGCCTTCTGCATGTCCCCCAGAAAATTGGTCCGCTCCGTGTATCCAGCCGGCAGACCGGCGAGGCCGGCGATGAGCGACGCCGGATCGTTGGGCCCGGTGGGCTTGATGTAGAACGGCACCTGCGAACGCGGGTAACCCGGCGCGGCGAAAACGGGAATCGCGAAGGCCTGCGGCGACTCGCGGTCCACGATTTCGAACTCCGCGGTCAGCTCCGTGCCGGCAAAAGGCCGGACCGTGACGGAGGGGTTGATGGCCCGTTCCCAGCTGTGCGTGAACTCGGCGAACGCCTCCGTATCCGTGTAGCTGGCGAGCAAACGGAACCCGAGCCGGTTGTTCAGCAGCCGGCCTTCGTTGTAGTCGAGGCTAACGCTGGAGCGGTTGTAGGAGCCGACGGTCCCGGCAATGCGCGTCTGTTCCTTGCCCAGCACGGGCTTCTTGGTGAGGAAGTTCACCACGCCGCCGGGCTTGGTGATGCCGTAGAGCATCGAACCCGGGCCCTTGATGATCTCGATACGCTGCGTCGCGATCGCGGATGGCGGCTCATAGGCGCGAAAGCCGTTGCGCAGGTTGTAATACGTGCCCGTCCCGCGGATCTGGATCTGCGACTGCCACGAGTTCACCCCGCCGATCTGATTCTCCAAACCGGCGCCGCCATGCTGGACAACCACGGACGGCGAATACTCGAGCACGTCGGTCGCGTTCACGCCGTTGAGATCGCGGAGGAGCTCCTCGGTGATCACCGACATGTTGATCGGCAAGTCGCGCAGCGGCGTGTTGGTCTTGGTGGCGGAAAGCGCGTTGTTCGCGAGATACCCGCGATCCGTCGTCGAGTTGATCGTGAACTGCTGGAGCTGGATGATCTCTTCTCCCTGCGACTCGCCGGATTCCGGCGAAGCGGGGGACGTGGACTGCGCGAGCAAGCTGGACGCGCCAAAGAGCGCAGTGAAAAAGGCCAGGGGCGCCAGAGCGTGCGGCCGGCGCGGACGGCGGTGGGAATGGGAGGTAACGTTCATCGGAGGTAGGGTGGGCAGGTCGAGCGGTCGCAAAAAAAACGACCGACGCTCCTGTCGGCCCGGCAGCAGCGATCACCACTGGAGCAGGCGAACGGGGCGATGGCGGCATTCAAAATCACTCCGGTTTCCACGGCGCGAACTCGACAATACTGACGCCGTTAAGTTGTCTCTGCGCATGCCCGCCCCCGTCACGCTTCAACAGCTTGCCGACAAGCTGGGGCTCTCGCGCGCCGCCGTGTCGTTCGCGCTTCGTAATCAGCCCGGCGTCTCGGACGAGGTGCGCAACCGCGTGCGGGCGCTGGCCGACCAGCTGGGCTACCGCCCCAACGCGCTCGTCGCGGCGCACATGGCGCACATCCGCGCCGGCCGGCCTCCGCGGTACCGCGCCACGATCGGCTTCGTCCTCTTCTGGCGTCCGGACAAGAGCGATACCCTGCACCAGCTCTACAGCGCGGGACTCAAGGACCGGGCGCGCGAGCTCGGCTATCGCGTCGAGGAATTTGTCCTCGACCGTGAGCTCAACGCCGTGCGCCTCGCACGCATCCTGCGAAGCCGCGGCATTACCGGCGTGGTGATCGGCCCGCTCGTTTCGCCCGGACCGCTGCCGGATTTCGCGTGGGACAGCCTCGCGACCGCCGCGATCGGCTACTCCGTCCGCGAGCCCGAAGTGCACCGCGCGTGCTTCGATCATTTCGGCGGCATGGGCACGGTGCTGGGGCAGCTGACGCGACGCGGCTATCGGCGACCCGGGCTCGTGCTCCCGACCGACGACGACGAGCGCATCATGCACGTGAGTATCGCCCGGTTTCTCGCCTGGCAGCACCTCGAGAGCGCCGCGCGGCCCGTTCCTCCCCTCCTCGCGCCGGAGATCCGGCCGGAGCTGCTCGCGGCCTGGGTGAAAAAACACAAACCCGACGTCGTGATCAGTCCGCGCCACGCAGTGCGGGGCTGGCTGGAATCTGCCGGACTATCCGTCCCTGGCGAGATCGGGTTCGTGACGCCGTGCTGGCTTCCGTCTCACGCCGACTGTTCCGGCATCGATCAGAATCCGCACCTCCTTGGATCCGCCGCCGCCGAGCTCCTGGTCACCCAACTGCAGCGAAACGAGCACGGGCTGCCCGCGGAGCCGCAACTCACCCTTCTGCAGGGACGTTGGGTCGAGGGCAAAACCCTGCGCCCCGCCCCTGCGCCAAAAGCCGGCCCGTCGCCGGCAGCCGCGCCCGCCGACTACGGACGCATGCGGGCGTAGTCGAGCGACTCGAGCCAGAGTTCGTCGAGCGCCTCGCCGCGCGTCGTCGGCAAAGGCCGGTCGCCGCCCGCCTCCGGCAGGACAAGCGCCTGGCGCCACTGCGCCCATTCGCCTCTTCGGACGGGAGCGTCCGGACGCGCTTCCCATTCTGGCAGGAGCCCGCGCAGGCCCAGCATCTGGATGGACTCGTAGTGCGGGTGGCCCGGTTTCACGTCGCGGAAATGGATCAACACCGCGCCGCGCCGCAGCAGTTCTCGCTGCAGATCGAGAATCGTCGCCGTTTCTCCACTACGCTCGGCCTGCAACGCCTGCGCCGCCGCCGTGCCTGCCGCTTCCCCCAGTGCCATCCAGCAGGGCTCCATGCGCAGCGTGCTGTAGCCGACGTGCGTCGCCGACGCGGCCACCGGCACCCAGAGACGCTCGATCGTCTGCGGCACGATCACGCGATAGGGAACGGTGTACGGAGCGGTCGGGTGGCTGAAGAAGCCGTCGAGGTTCACCCGCCCCTGCTCGCGCTTGCGCACCGCGTGTGAATCCAAGGCGTAGTGGCTCGCCGTGACGCTGTCGGCGTGGACGGGCGGACGGGCACCGTCGGCGCCGGACAGCGCGTCGTGCGCGGAGAACACATAGCGCCCCATGATCCGGCGGGCCTCGCGCACGTAGACCTGGCGAGGGAAATTGCCGTTATCGACGTACTCGTCGAGGGCCAGCCCCCACGGCGCGCACGCCTCGCGGAAACTCGACGGCAGCTCCGGATCGTTCTGGCAGAACCACAACAGTCCGAGGGTGTAGTCGCGCAGACGCCGGGCAAACCGGTCCCGCCACTCCCAGCTCGCGGTGGGCCAGGGCCAGTTTTCCTCCGGTAGATCCGTCGAAAGCAGCGAAGCGTGCTGGTTGTTCGCATCGGTTTTCCCGTTCGGCAGCGGCTCCAGGTTGACCACGCGCCCCAGCCCGTTCCATTCGCGCTCCGGTCGGGTCGAGCCGGGCAGCGTCGCCGTCCGATCGAGCCGGAGATCGTCGATCAACTCCACGTATTCGTCGCGACGGTACGACTGAGGGCGTTCGATCGGCCGCCGGTTCTCCGGCACTTTCGTCAACGGCAGGCGGTAGTTGTACGCCTGGATGGCGCGATCCGCCTCGCCGGTGGATCCCTCGCCCACGGGCCCTTCCCAGATCTTGAAGATGCGGCCCGCCATGGGTTCTCCCAACTCCGCCGCGCTTTCCCGCCCGATGCGGAACGGCACGCCGCACGCCGCGGCGAGATCGCCTTCGTAGGTCGCGTCGACGAACGCCCGCCCGCGGACGGTGAAGCGTCCTCCGTGATCGCGGCGGGTCACGTGGATCGCGGCGAGGCGCCTTTCCTCAAGGGCCACGTTCTCCGGTTGCGAGTCGAACTGGACGCCGGTGAGCACGGTGATGCCCGGCCATTCCGCCACCATCTCGTGAAGGACTTTTTCCGCCACCCGGGGCTCGAAGTGGTGCCCGCTGCGGCAATCGCGCACCTGGGCCGAATCCGCGCCGTAGGTCTCGGCGTAATACCGTGGAATGCGGCGGATGAACTCCAGGAAGAGGCCGCCCGTCGCGCCCCGCGTGCCGATGTCCGTCGCGCCGAGTCCGTTGGCGGGGAGGCCGCCGATGTGGTCGGAACGTTCCAGCACGAGCACGGAGCAGCCGTTCCGCGCCGCGGCGATCGCCGACATGAGGCCGGCCGGCGTGGCGCCGACAACGACCAGATCGGAGGAGCGGTCGGCGGCCAGAACGGAGACTGAGACCAGAGCGGAAAGGACGGGCATGGGACGGGAGCGGGGACGAAGCGATCCCCGGGGGAGACGACGCGGAAGTGGTCCTCCCGCCCCGGAGCATCGGCTGCGCGGCGAGGAGGCCAGCGCGCGGAAGAAATGGCCAACCCCGCAAAACTGACGCCGTTAAGCGCGGCGCAGCCTTCCCGCTGGGAGCCGGGGCATCCCGCCCGCATCCGAAAGGGTGCGGCAGGGACGGATTTGCTCCCGGAGGGCCTTAACGGCGTAAGTCAGGTCGAGTTCGCGCCGGCTACCCGTATCGGCAGGTTCAGGGCACGTCTCCCGGCGGTGTGCCTTCGTGCACGATTTGACCTCGCCGCCGCGGCGCCGCCCTTCTCCCCTTCTTTCCAGGCCCATGGCTTCGCCGATCCCCGCCCAAGACCGCATCCCGTTTTTCCAGAAGCTTGTCTTCGCGGCGGGCACAAACGCGGACTACCTGGCGACGATTCTCACCACGAACTACATCTGGATGCCGTTCTTCAATATCGGACTCGGCATCAGCCCGATGTTGCTCGGCGGCGTTCTGGTCGTGCTGCGCACCTGGGATGCGATCACCGACCCGATCATGGGCAACCTGTCGGACAACGCCCGCACCCGCTGGGGCCGCCGGCGGCCCTTCATCTTGATCGGAGCGATCACGACCGCGGCGCTTTATCCGCTCTTCTGGTATCTGCCCGCCGGATTCACGAGCACGGGCCAGGCGGTTTACCTGATCGGCGTGGGCATCGTTTATTTCGCCAGCCTCACGCTGTGGTCGATGCCGTACTACGGGCTGCAGCTCGAGCTGACGCCGAACTACGACGAGCGCACGCGACTGACCGCGTGGATGACGCTCTTCGGAAAGGTGATCGGCCTTGCCGGAGGCTGGATCCTTGCGCTCGTGATCGCGGCCGGAACGCTGGCCGTGCACGGCGTCGCGAAGCCCGCAGCCGAACGAAATCTCGGAGAGCAGTTTTTCGCCTGGATCCAACCGCTCGTCGCATTGCTCGGGCGCGCGGCTCCCGACGAGAAGCCGATCGTGGTCGGAATGCGCGCCGTCTGCTGGCTCATCGCCGGGGGCATTCTGCTGTTCGGAGCGCTGCCCGCGATTTTCGTCAAGGAACGCTATTACGCGGTTGAGGCCAGCAAGCAGCCCCGGGAAACGTTCTGGCAGAGCGTCCGTGAATCCTTCCGCTGCCCTCCCCTGTGGGCGCTCATCGGCGTCTCGTTTTTCCTGGTCCTCGGCGTCACCTCGATGTCGGGCCTGTGGCAGTATGTGAATATCTACTACGTGAACCAGGGCGACATCGCCAAGGCCGCCGTGATCGCCGGATGGAAGAGCACCGTCATCCTCGGAGGCATCGCCCTGATTCCGGTCTTCACGTGGCTCGGCGAACGCTATGACAAGCGCACCGTCCTGATCCTGATGCTGTCGATCAGCCTGACCGGGCACCTCTCGAACCTCGTGCTGATGACGCCGAAGCATCCCTACCTGCAGATCATCCCGGGCTTCTTCGAATCGTGCGCGATCGCAGCCATCTGGCTGTTTCTCCCCTCGATGAAGGCCGACGTCGCCGACTGGGACGAGGAGCGCACGTATCGGCGCCGGGAGGGTTCGCTCAATTCGTTCTACTCGTGGTTCATCAAGGCATCGCTCACCTGTTCGCTCGGTCTCGGCGGCTTTGTGCTCGAGCTGTCCGGCTTCAAGGCCGCGGCGGCGAGTCAGCCGGCGGAAGTAACGACCCGGATGTTTCACCTCTATCTTTTCCTCCCCGTGTGCATCTGGGCCGTGGCGATCGTGATCGCCTGCTATTACCCGATCACCCGCGCGCAATCCGCCGCAACGCGCGCAGCGCTCGAGCAGCGCCGCGGACGAGTCTGATTCTCCCATGCAACGCACCGGATTCCTCCTTCTGGCCAGTTCGCTTCTGGTCCTTCTCGCAGGTTGTTTCGCCGTGGCGCCGAGCCGCCCCGACGCCAAGCCCGTTTCGCTGCAGAGCCGGTTCATCCGGCGCCTCGAGCAGGGAACACGGCAGCACGTCGTCGTGTTCGGCACCAGCCTGAGCGAAAGCGGAGCCTGGGTGCCCCAGCTGCGCGACGCGCTGCAGGCGCGGTTTCCCGGGTTGGTCACGTTCACCGACACCGCCAAGGGCGGCGAAAGCTCGGAGTGGGGCCGCGCGCACGTCGAGTCTCGCGTCATCGCGCACCGGCCGGACGTCGTTTTCATCGAGTTCGCGATCAACGACGCCGTGGCTCGTTTCGGCCTCTCGCCGGATCGCGTCCGCGAAAACCTGGACGTCATGCTCGACCGGATCGCGGCTGCGCTGCCCGAGTGCGAAATCATCCTCCAGGTCATGAATCCGGCGGTCGGCAAGCCGGTGGGCGATTTCAGCTACCGGCGCGATCAACCGGTCTATGAGCAGATCTACCGCGATGCGGCGAAGAAGCGTGGATTACTGCTCATCGACCACGCCCCCACCTGGGCCGCGCTGCTCGAGACCGAGGGCGAAGCGGGATTCAAACACTACGTTCCCGACGGCGTGCATCCGAATGCCGAGGCATACGCGCGGTTCGTCACCCCCGTCATCCTCAAGGCGCTTTTCGGAAACCAAGCCACGGGATAAAGGGAGGCGGGCCGAAGCTCCCGCCGCCGCGGAGAGACGGCTGCCCTGATGTGAAGCGGGAGCTATTCCGTCGCACGGCGATCTTCCTCCAGCAGTCGCACCGGGCCGAGAAGGCCCGAGGGCAAAAGGGGCGTGGTGGCGTCGACCGCGATGTTCGTCCGGGTGAGCCGCTGGTCGCGCGGAAGCGGAGCATCGCCGATCAGCCGGTTGGGCCACAGGTTCACCACCTCGATTTCCAGGAGGTTGTCCCTCGGGCGGACCGCATTCGTGATTTCGATACGCCAGGGGGCCGTCCACACGATCCCCAGCGCCTTTCCGTTCAGACGCACGTCGGCGATGTTCCGCACCGTGCCCAGCTCAAGGTACAGCCGCCCCGCGGGGGCGCCTGTCAGATCAAACCGCTTCACGTAGGTCGCCGTGCCTGAGTAGTGGCGGATCCCCTGCTCCGGCCGCTGGGTCCAGTCCGTCAGCTCCGGGAAGACGACCTCCGCGGGGCCTCCCCACTTCGGATCGAACTTCACCGTCCAGGGGCCGGTCACGTCCTGCACCGTGCGATACGCCGGGAAATCCGGTCCCGCCTCCGAGCCGGCCGCGGACGAGTCCTTCGGGAAGACGACAAAATACGACTGGTGCGGCGCAAAGCTTAGCCGGAGAAGGGTTCCCCCGGCGGCCTCCGAAAAGGCGTTCGCCCGGCGCGAGAGGCCCAAAACAGGGTCCCAGATTTCCGGACGCCGGCCGGCAACACGGAAGGAGCACTCGGCCGAAGCGGCGGCATTCTCGCGATTCACGACAAAATACACCTCCGCATCGCGCGTCGTGCGGTGGATGAAGGCGAGGGACGTGCCCCCTTTCCGATCGTACGCAAAGTCCGGCCCCACGCCCTCGGCGCGAAGGAGGTCGCGCAGGGGCACGCCCCAGCACACCCGGCCTGCGCCGAATGGATGCTGCGTCACGTTCCGGCCGTCGCAATCGCCCCAGAGCTCCGCCGCCAGGCGGCGAACCTCCTCATCCGCCTTCGGGTAGTTCCGCAGCCCTGGATCCTCGTGCGGTTTCGGGCCCACGATCGTGGCTCCCGCGGCGACGAGCTCCTTCAATTTCGCGATCACCTCAACCGGCATGCGCGTGGTATCCGGGAGAACCAAAAGCCGATAGTTGATGCCGTCCGGCAGGACGAGGCGTCCGTCCTTCACTCCCACGCGGGTCAGCAACACCTCGGCGTTGCAGACATCATAGTCGTAGCCCTCTCCGAGAGATGGATCGACGTGCTTCGGCTCGACGATGTTCGGCGCCCAATCTCCGTGATAATAGAGGACGTCGGCCGCGAATCGCCCTTGCTGGAGGAGTCGTTGGCAGCGGGCGAGGTAATCCAGAAACGGCTTGGTTTTGTCCCACCAGGTGACGTTCGGATTGAAGTGTGTGCCCGCGTAATACTCGTGGCCCGGCTTCCCGTCCTCTGCTCGCGCCAGGGTCGAGCAGTGGATCACCAGCCGGTTGATGCCCTCGCAAAACGCGCGGTCGGCAGCGGGCTTGAGCGAGCCCGGATAGTCGAGCCAATGCCGGTTGGTGGTGAAGGATTCGGCCGACGCGAGAGGACGCCCGTAGGTGTGCGCCGCCGAAGCCACCATCTTGGTCACTTTGTTCTGTCCGTCCTCCAGGCGGGACACGCCGTAGGGAAGTTTTGGATCCAGGCCGCCCGCCTCGTCGTGCCGCAAACCGAGCCAGAACTCACCCATCGGAAGATCGCTCCGGCCGAGATTCATCAGCCCGTCCATGCACATGGTTCCAGAGCGGCTCGGTCCGGCGGATTCGTCCTGCACCAGCAGTCCATTTTGATGGCAAAGCTCGGCGAACCGCTGGTAGTGGCCGTCGGCCATGCAAGCCGCGACCGTCTTTCGATAGTCGTACAGAAAGCGATCGGAAAGCTCAGCGCTTCCCACCAGATATCCGGACAGTACCGGCAGGTAGGGAACAGGATCGTATCCACGGTACTCCCGGAAGCGCTCGAGGATTTTTTCCGTCCAATTCGGAAAGCCGTCTTCAAAGCTGTCGTCGCAGAAATACGCCAGCTTCACGCCGACACTCGCCGCGTCCTCGAGCAAAAGCTTCCCCAGGTGCTGGAACTGCAGATCGACCCCCTCGCCGGACAGCCAGCCCACCGAGAGACCATCTGCCTCCGGCGGGGGGATCATCAGTCGCGAACCGGTCATGCGGTGGCCCGTGCGGATGATCGTCCAGCGTCCCGGTGGGACCTCCCACTCGAGGTATCCGTCCGGCCTCATCCGGGCGGTGAGGTCCACGACCGCAGCCGGGGAAATCGGGTGATCCTCCGGAGTGTTTCTCCACGGGGCAAGGGTCGGACCCATGACGTCGCGGGCGCGGGTGAAGTTCGTCGCGTCCCGGCGATTCGATTTCGCGGCGAGCAGCTGCGCGCGCTTGCGGTCCAGCCGGGCGTGATCGGCGGCCGGTTCGGGCAGCGCCACCACCGCGGTGTCGCGGTAGTCGAGGTCCGCGAGAGGCAGATCGACGTACTGCTCGAAGCCCGGTGGATTGAAGACCCGGTCGTATCCGTCGCGATGTCCGGGCAGAGGCAGCCGCTCGGCGAATTTTCTCGGACCCTCAACCGTGAGGCGCGACTGCAGAAACCATCGTCCGGCGTAGCGCGGCGGTATCCACGGTCCGCCCATGCACCAGCCCCCGGAAAGGTTCACCCCCACGGAAATGCCCAGACGGTCTGCCTCGCGCAACGCGTGCCGGTAGAGCTCACGCCACTCGGGGGAAAGGAACGTCACCGTGTTCTTCAGCTCCTCCGTCCTCCGGAGGTTCGCGGAGTTGACGAGGAGAACCTCCCCCACGCCCTTCGCCGCCAGCTCTTCCAGGCTCTTCGTGATGGCCTGCCGGTTGACCGCGCCGTCGAGCCACCACCAATACACTCCCGGCTTCGAAACCGGGCTGCCGGCAAACTCCCGCCGCAGCGTGCCGACAGACACATCCACCGCAGGCGCCGTCGGAGCCGGAGAGCCAGCCAGGCGGACGGCGAGGAGAACGGCGGCGAGTAAAGGCGAAGACAGGCGCGGTGCAGGAGCGATCATGGAGAGAGCGGCGGGTTTCGGGAGAGAATCAGGGGGTCAGGTGAGGAATGAACGCGGGATCAGCCAATTCGCACCGCGGGAATCCGAAGCAGCTGGCCGAGTTTCTCGATCTTGTCGGCCACGCGCCCCACTCCCACCGCGCAGTGATGGGCCGGGCCCCGGGCATTCCAGCGGTTGACGAACTCGCGCGCCCCCATGGGAAAGCGGTAGCGGCTGTTCGTATTGCCAATCTCCAGGATCGGGCCGGGCACCGACTCACCCTCCGCGCAAAGCAGGGCCAGGCCACCGTCGGATTGCTCGATGACGGAGAGCAGCGTGACGGGACCGTGTTTGACCGACATCTCGACCGAAAGGCCGCGGCCCACCTTTCCATGATACACGGAGAGGGGCCGCACCTTCGTCCTGCCTTCGGCAATCGCGATGTGCCCCGGGCCGTCGTGCCCCATCAGCACCACGTCGTCGGCAAAGTCCATCGCGTAGTACTCGGTGAACGAGCCGCCGGCGCCCAGCGTATCCAGGATCTTCATCGCCTGGGCGTTCTTGATCTCGTACTCGCCGGCCACCGGCACTCCCCGCGCGGTGAGCAGCGAGTTGCCGAGGATGATCGAGCTGATGGCGTCCTCGTTTTCCGCACAGCCCGCGCCCATGTGATAGTAGGCCAGCGAACCGAGGTCGTGCTTTTCCACCAGCAGGTCGAGCGCGACCGAGGTCCGGGCGGCCCGATCCAGCTCGCCCGCCACGCAGTCCGGCTGGACGTCGAAGACGCGCCGGAACTCGGCCACGCGCCGCTTGGCCTGCGCCGCCGTCACCCTGCGCCGCAGCGCCGCCAGTTCGTCCACCTCGATGATCTCCATGTGCCCGCCGAAGGTGGCGCACTGGCGGGTGATGTCCGTGGCGATGTCGAGCATGCCGCAGTAATAGTGGCCCATGAGGCCGAGGCGGTTGTGAGCCATCCGATGGGCGACACGGGCCGCATCGATCCACGCCGCAACCTCGTTCCAGCAGGTCGGATCCTCGTCCAGCAGGCCCGTGACCTGATGGAATGGGATGCCGGAGCGCATGAATACGTTGGCGATTTCCGGCACCGGGCAGGCGGCGCAGTGTGCCAGCCATTCGCCGGTCATCGCGGTGCGATCCGCCATGCGGTTGAAGGCGCCGTAATCGATCGCGGGCGCCGGCTGCAGGTTCAGCACCACGACCGGCACGCGCGCCCGCTGGATCACCGGCAGGACGGTGGACGAGAGCGCATAGGTGGTGACGTGTAGGAAAATCAGGTCGACGTCTTCACGGCGGAATCGGTGGCCGGCATCGAGGGCTTTCTCCGGGGAGTCCACCAGACCGAGGTTGACGACTTCGACGTCGGGACGCCGCAGCCGGCTTTCGACCCGCTGCACATAACCTTCCAGCCGGCTTTTGAGCCCTTTGAACTGGGACCAGTAGGCCTCCAGGCCGATACCGAAGAGCCCGATGCGAAGTTTGGGTTTCATACGCGATTGAGAGGAAGGGGGCGACGGCGCGCGCTTAGGGCCTTCGGGTGGGAAAAGAATCGAGGCGGGCGGCGTTGTGCCGAAAAGCATGGGCCGCAGGCCCACCTCTTTTCGGCCCGCCTGGCCCCCCTTCGATTCTTTCCTCCACGCTCTGCTTCCCATTTTGCAAACACGCCCTAGGAGTGCGCGGGCTGCGCGCCGACATAGCTGCCGTAGCCGATGATCAGGGTGGACAGGATCAGCACCGCGATCCCGGCGCCGATCAGCAGGTGCGTCCTGCGGCTGCTGCCGCGCCATTCCTTGAAGACGACTCCCCACATCGTACTGAAAATGATGATACTCGCCATGTGGAGCGTCCAGGAGCTGAAGCCGAACCGCCCCATCTGGGTCTCGCCCATGGTGTAGAAGAAAAACTGGAAGTACCACGTCGCGCCCGCGAGGGCGGAGAACAGGTAGTTCGCCACCAGGGGAGTCTTCAGCTCGGCCAAAACCGCGGGGCCACCAGCGGATGCCGCTGCCGCCCCGTGCTCGCCCCCGCCGGCCCGCAGGCCCGCGTGCTCCGGCCGCACCCGAGGGGCGAAATACTGATAGCCGGTGCGGTTGCGGACGTTGAGTATCACGCAAGCGAGGAAGTTGGTGGTGAAGCCGCCCGCCAGCACGACCACGAGCTTGGGCAAGCCCGTCCAAATCGCATCCGTGCCCGCGGCCAGCGACGCATCGCCGATCGGGTTTCCCGCCGTCAGGGCGAAGGCGAAACACGCGCTCATGACGCCGGAAAACGTCGCGACCAGAAGGCCCTTGGTGAACGCAAATTCGGCGATCGCCTTCCGCTTTTCCTCCTCCGGCATTTCGCGTTCCTTGTTCAGCCCGGCCAGAGCGGCCACGCCGATGCCGAGGAGACAGACGACCACCCCTGCCAGCGTGATCCGGCCCGAGGTGGACGCCGCGATTTCGTCGATGGTCTGGGCAACCGGCACGGACGGCACCAGCGCCTTGGCGATCGGTGGCAGGAGTGTGCCGAACGCCGCGCAGTATCCCAGCGCCACCCCCATTCCGAGAGACATCCCGAGATAGCGCATGGTCAGCCCGAAGGTCAGTCCGCCGGCCCCCCAGAGCGCGCCGAAAAAGTACGTCCACCCGAGGGTGCCGATCGATTGCTGCTGCAGCACCCCGGTCAGATCCCGCGTCAGCAAGGACGCCAGGAGCCACGGGCACACGATCCAGGAGAATACGCCCCCAACCAGCCAATAAGTCTCCCACGACCACTTCTTCACGCCCTTGTACGGCACGTAGAACGAGCCGGAAGCCAAGCCGCCGAGCCAATGGAAAACTACGCCGAGGAAGGGATTCGGAATCATGAAATGAACGGCCGGCGGAGCAAAGGCCGCCGCAATGGCGCCGGAGTGCCGCACCGAGCGGGGAGAGCGCGAGGAGGGTGCGTCATGGCTGGCCAGACAGGAGGGTGACCGGACCCAGCAGGCCCGAAGGCAGCACCGCCGCGTCGTCCTTGAGCGGAATGTTGGTGCGGGTGAACCGCTGGTTCGCCGGCAGGTACTTGTCCCCGATGAGGCGGTTCGGCCAGAGGTTCACCACCTCGATTTCGAGAACATTGGCGGACGGCTTCAGCGCCGGCGTCACGTCGATCCGCCAGGGCGCCGTCCAGAGCACTCCCAACGCGACCCCGTTCAGCCGCACCGAGGCGAGGTTTTTCACCACCCCGAGGTCAAGCACCACCGGCGCGCCAGGCGTGAGTTCGCGCGGCCGGTCGAAAAGAATACGATACGTCGCGGTGCCCGAATAATAGCGGACTCCTTCGTCTGGACTCAGCCTCCAGTCGATCAGGCCCGGCCAGACGACCTCCCCGGGTCCACCCCACCGTGGGTCGAAGCGCACGGTCCAGGGGCCGGGCATCACCCGCACCGGCCGCCACTCCGTCTGGGGCGCGTGGGCCGCGGGACTCCCGGAAAGAAGCGGCTTTCTGAATACCACGAACCAGGACTGGTGCGGCGCGAAGGTCATCCTGACCGCCGTGCCCCGGGCATCCGCGGAAAATCCATGCGCCTCGCGCCGCTCGCCCGTGACCGGGTCCCAAAGCTCCGGGGTCCTGCCTGTCACGCGAAAGGTGCAGGTCACGACTGCGTCGGTGTCCCGGCGGTTGACCACGAAGTACAGGTCCGCGTCCGGCGTGCGGCGGTGCAGGAAATCGAGCGACCCCTCCGCTGGCGGAAAGGAGAAATCGGGTGGGACTCCGTCATCCGCGAGAACGTCCCCCACCCGGCGGCCGCAAAAGACGCGGCCCGCTCCGAATGTCGTGCGGGTCTGGGCGCGCCCATCACACCGGGCCCAGACCTCCGCGCCAATGGCCGCGACCTCCGTATCGGAGCTTGGAATACCGCTCAGCCCGGGAATCCGGCGCGGCCGCGGCCCGATGACCGTGGCGCCGTCGTGCACCAGCGAGCGGAGTTTCCTCGCAACTTCCAGCGGCATGCGGTCCGTGGCAGGAAGCACGAGGGCGCGGTAGCTCATGCCGTCGGGCAGGACCAGGCGTCCGTCCCTGACCGACAGCCGGGTCAGCAGCACCTCGGAGTTGCAGACGTCATAATCGAAGCCGGGCCCGAGATCGGCCGGCACGTGCTTGGGTTCGACGAGGTTGGGCGCACCGTCGCCGTTGTAATAGAGCACGTCCGCGACGAAGAGCCCCGACTGCAGGAGATGTTGGCAGCGTGCCAGATAGGAAACCCAGGCACCGGCCATCGGCCACCAGGTGACGTTTGGATTGAAATGCGTTCCCGCACCGTATTCGTAGCCCGGTTTGCCGTCCTCGGGGCGACTGGCCGTCGAGGTGTGAAAAACCAAGCGGTTGATGCCCTCGCAGAAGGCGCGATCGGCGATCGGCTTCAGATCCGAGGGGGCGTCGCTCCAGTGGGAAAAGGTGGTGAACGCCTCGGCCGTAGCGGTTTTCCGGCCATACAGGTGCGCCGCGCTGGCGACGGACTTGCAGACCTGGTTCTGGCCGTCCTGAACGAAGCGGTAGTTGTCCTGCCAGAACTCGCCCATGGGCTGATCGCTCCGCCCCAGGTTCTCCAGGGCGTCCATGCACATCGTCCCGGACCAGCTGGGTCCCGCGGCCTCATTCTGCACCTGGAGCCCGGCGTCGTGGCAGAGTTCCGCAAGACGGCCGTAGTGGGCGTCGGCCATGCAGTCCGCGACGGTGCGACGGTAATCGTAGAGAAACCGATCCGAGGTCTCCGCGCTGCCCACGATGCGCCCGGCAAACACCGGCAGGTAGGGGGTGGGATCATAGCCGCGGTACCGCTTGAACTTCTCGAGCAGCGTGGCGGTCCAGTTCGGAAATCCGTCCTCGAAGCTATCCTCGTGGAAGTAGCGAAGCGTCCGCCCGGCGAAGGGCCCCGCCGCGTCGAGCAGGACCCGGCCGAGGTGCTCGAACTGCGCCTCGACCCCCGCCTCGCTCAGCCAGTCCACCTCCAAGCCGTCGGCCCCCGGCAGCGCGTAGGCGGTGCGCGCTCCCGTCATGCGATGCCCGGTCCGAAGAATCACCCAACGGCCCGGGGGAGCGTCCCACTCCAGCCTGCCGTCCGGGCGCAGCTTCGAGGTGAGGTCCAGCAC
Organism: Opitutaceae bacterium EW11; assembly: GCA_003054665.1. Classification (GTDB taxonomy): domain Bacteria; phylum Verrucomicrobiota; class Verrucomicrobiia; order Opitutales; family Opitutaceae; genus EW11. The sequence continues at coordinate 116,919 of QAYY01000012.1, forward strand.
CTCGGAGGCTCGCACGGGGTGATCGCCGTCCTGGGCCGACCAAGGCACCGCGGGAGGGGTCATCACGTCCTGGGCCCGGAGGTGGCTGCTGCCGTCGAGTCGGTTGCTCTTCGCCGGCAGCGAAGCGAGCCGTTCGGCGCCCAGTCGTGACGCGTCCCCGTCCGGCTCGGGAAAGGCAACCACCGCCGTGTCCCGGTAATCGAGCTGATCGAGAGGAAGGTTGACGTAGTTTTTGACGAAGAGCTGCCGGGCGTTCTCGTAACCGCTGCGGTTACCGGGAAGCGGGAGGACTTCGGAAACATGCGCCGGCCCCGTCACGACCTGCGTCGCCTGCAGGTACCAGCGGCCCGACGCCTCGGGCCTGATCCACGGTCCGCCCATGCACCAGCCGCTGCTCAGATTCACCCCAACCTCCAGGCCCAGGCGGTCGGCCTCCTCGAGCGCGTGGCGGTAAAGCGCCAGCCACTCCGCGGACAGAAACTTCGGCCCCGGCGGAATGGCGCCCCCACCGAAGCCGTTCGCGGTGTTGATCAGCACGACGCCCCCGATGCCCTTCGCCCGAAACTCCTCCAGGTCGCGCGTGATGCCCTCCTTGCTCACGTGGGTGTTGAGCCACCACCAGAACGTCGATGGGCGCGACCCGGCGGGCGGCGTGATGAAGCCGCGCTCAAGGTCCTCCGCGGGAGAGATCCACGCGTCGATGCAGGCGACGCTGAGCAGCTTGCGCGGTGCGCCGCCCGGCGCGAGAGAGCCAAAGCCAAAACAGAGCCGGGCGGTACCGGCGCCGGCCATCACGGCCAGGCCCTCGGGCTCGCGATACGGCAGCGCCCCCAGGACCTTCGTCCTCTGGGTCTGCACGATCCGTCCGGTCGTCCAGTCGACACACCAGAGCGTGGAGTTTCCCGGGGGCCGGTTCTCCGCGCTGTAGGGATCCCCGGAATACACGTAAAGCTGGTCGGCGAACGTGCACCAGCCCTGGACCGTGCCGAAGGCGAAGGGCAGCGTGATTTCCCGCAACGGCCGGAGCCGTCCAGCCTTGAATTCGGAAAGCGCATACAAAGCGACCCGCCAGGCGCCTCCCGGGGAAACGAACCTCACGGCGATGCGGTCGTGGTCCGCGTCCACGCTCGGCGTGCAGACGCGCGCGCCCGGGACCGGCGCAAATTTCTCGATCTGCGGCGATCCGGGAGAGAGGGCCGTTCCGTCCGCGAAGGGAAACCTGCCGACCCTGCTGCCGCGGCCGCCTCCGACCGCGGCGGGCTCCGCGTCGACCTCGGTCCAGATGAACACCGCCTCACCCTCACGCTCCACTCCCATCGCCACGCCGTGCCCGAACTGGCGCAGGTCCATGTGCCCAGCCACCTCGCCGTCGGACAGCCTGAGCTTGCTCAGGACAAGATCGCCGCGGGCGCCGTGCTCGGCTCCCGTCGCGCGAGCATCGGTCGCGGCGAGTTGGAGCACGTAGACAAAACCGCCCGCCTCATCGAAGGCGAACGACTGCGGAACGCGGGCCCCGTGGAGGGCTTTCTCCTGAAGAAGCACGTGCGGTTCTCCGGCCAGATCGAAACGGCCGTGAACCGGCTCCGCGGACCACGCCGGAAGGAACCCCAAAACCGCGAGCACCACGCCGCCGAGCACCCGGCACCTTGCCGGCAGCGACACCCGGGCCGGTGCGCTCCGTCGAACGGCACGTCCTCCCACCATCATTCCGTTGCCTCCGCGCGACAGTCAGGCGCGGCGCGACCCGCGATTCCGTGAGTCAACCCTCCGCGCCCCCGCGCCTTCGCAGGCGGGCGCGAGCGGGTTTCGCCCGGGTGGGCCCCGGCCGCCGCGACGGCGAGCGGGCGGGAATGAAGGGCAAGGAAGAGGACGGGCATGTGAGTCATGATAGAGGACGAGGGGCCGGCCGCGGATGGCGTCGCACGAGCGAAAGCGGTGAAAGGCATGCCGCCGGGGACAGCCCAAACCCCGTCGCCCGGCGGACAGCCTCAGCCTCAAAACGTAAACGTCGATGTCAGCTCAAAGGTTCGCTCCTCGCCGACGCGCCAGCTGGCAACGTCGTAGTGGTTCAGGTCGCCGACGGTCACCGGATTCGCGACGACGGGGATCAGCAGGTTGTCGTTGAGCAGGTTCCGGACGTTCAGCTGGATCTTCCAGTTCACCTTTCCCTTCAGGATTCGGCGCTGGTAGCTGATCCAAGCGTCGTAGGTGGTGGCCGAGTCCCCCATGAACGGGTGATCGATGTCCGAGACCAGACCCAGCTGCGGGTCGTCGATGACCGGATATCCCATGGCGACGCGATCCTGCCAGCGGGCACCGCCGCCGATGGACCAGCCTTTGAGCGGCGAAGTGCGGTCGAAGGAGTAGTTCGTGATGAGGTTGGCGCGCCACTTGCGCAGCTCGGAGTTGGGTTTCCCGACCGAGAGCTTGGCGGTGTTCAGCGGATTGATGAGGTTCGTCAGTGCGTAGGTCTCCACCGTCCAAGACCCGATGGTGTCCGGCCAGATCTTCTTCCACTCGACCAGGCGTTCGTTGAGCAGGGCCTCGAACTGCTCGCTCGTGCCGCCCTGCGTGGCCTCCTGCTTGTAGACGTTGGCCATGATGCGCCAGTTCTTCGTCGGATTGTAGACCAGCTCCAACTCGACGCCCTTCGACTTCGAATTGGTCAGCTCCGCCGCGCCCACGGGATTTCCGACATAGGTCAGGACGCGGGTGCCGTTATCGCGGACCGGTCCGAGGGACGCGCCATAGTAGGCAAGATAGCTCGCGAACGCGGAGGAGATGTTCGGGCCGTCCGGGCTGACATAACCGACCGCATCGAGCGCAGTCCGGGCGATATTCCCGCTGATCGCGGATTCCAGCGCGGCGATCCGGTTCAGCACGGAGCTGTTGGAGATCCGACTGTCGGTGATGTTGTTCTGCGTTGTTTCGTACCAGGCAACCCGCACGCGCAAACGGTCCTTGAACGCCGCGAGTCCGAGCCCGATTTCGTTGGTGTCGCCAGACTGCGGATCCAGGTATTCGCCGAGGGAATTGCGGCGGATGCCGGTAAGCTGAAAATTCTCCGACTGGTTGTAGTAGAGGGACAGATCGGTCGCGCCGGGGACGTGTTTCATCACCCCCTTGGGCGCGTGCAGCACCAGACCGTAGCTGAAAGTGTCGTTCTTGGCGTTGATGCCGGCCTCGCGGGGCAAGGGCGTCAGCGGAACTGCGCCCGTCGTCGGGTCGAGCTTGGTGTTCTGGGAAGAGGAATTCCTCACGGAGTCATGACGCCAGCCGAGGGTGGAGACCAGGAGGTCATCCCACCAGTTGCCCTGGAGAACCACGGCCGAGGAGGTGGCCTTGTAGTGCGCGCTGCTGACATTCGTCACCAGGTGCTCGTAGTCGGGAAACTGGTACACTGGAACCTCCTGCTGCACCCATTTGTACCCCGTCGTCGAGTTCTCGACCCAGATCGGCACCGTGTCCGGCAGGACGAGCTTGTTTCGGATGCCCTGGATGTTCGCTCCGGCGAGGCTGGAGGCGTCGGCGAGCGAGGGACCGAGGTAGACCACGGTCGAGATGTTGCGGTCCGACATCGTGGTTCCGCCCGTGCCCGCGATCCAGCCCACCTGGGCGGCTGCGTTCACCCCGGAGTAATAGACCTGATCGCGGTACCACTCGGTGTAGAGACCCGTGACCGTCTGCACGCCGAGAAGGCGGCCGAAGAATCCCCACTGCTTCCGAAAATCGTGCTTCAGGTAGGCCGTGGCCCGCGCGGTTTCGTAGAGATTATTGTCCCGGTTGATGTATCCGCTGGCGGCGGTGTAGGGGCGGCCGAAGTTCGGGTTCGGCCGGCCGTCCGTCGTGTAGAGATCGACGTCGATGTAGATGTTGTTGCCGCGGTACCCCGACTCCGTCCGGAGCACCGATTGCACGCTCTTCTGCCGGTCGTAGACGAGTTCGATGCCGGCATCGCCGTCGAGGAAAAGCTGTTCGATCGCGATGTTCTGGGTGTTGAAGTCCAGCCAAGTGCCGTTGTTCGGCCCCTCGAGCTGGTACTTGCGGTAGTCAAAGATGGAGCGGTCCGTGATCTGCTTGCTGATCTGGAACGTGCCCAGCGGGTCCAGCCGGGTCGGCACGAGGCGTGCCACCTCGCTGCTGCTGCGGGGGCCGAGGTGCCGGTAGACCACACCCCCGGGGGCGGTGGCGTACGCGACGTAGCCGTCGGTTGGAGACGCGACGTCGGGCTCGCCGTAGACCACACCGGGATTGGCGCCCCAGTTGCCCGCCATGCCGTTGAGGTTGTTGTTCAGCTGATACGTCGTGACCGCGGTGCCGTCGGGCATCTTCCCGTAATACAGGTTGGTGCGCGTCAGTTTTCCGAAATCCCACCAGGAGCCGATGCTGTCGACCGGCGGGTCCACGCGGGGGAGCCGCTGATCGATGTCGCCCTTTTCCGCGTTCACCCGGATGGTGGTCCACTTGAAGGGCCGGTAGGTGATCGCGCCGAAGTAACGCTTCTGGTCGCGGAAGGTCTGCTCCTGCTCGTACCGGCGGTTGTCGTCCAGAATGTCGAACCGGATGGCGAGCTTATCCTTCAGCAGCACGCGGTCCACATCGAGCGAGCTGCGGAAGGTGCCGTAGCTGCCGTACTTCAGCTGAAGCTGCGCGCGATTCTTGAAGGTCGGGGAGACGAGCGTGTTCTCGATGATGCCCGCCGGGCTGCCAAAGCCGAAGAGAATGGCGTTGGCCCCGCGGTTGATGGTGGCGCTCTGCGTGTTGTAGGCGTCCATGGGTACATGGGGCACGCCGAGGAAGAAGTTCCGCGTGCTGTCGCCGCCCGCGAGTCCCCGGATGCGGTTCTCCGTGTTCGCGCTCTCGCGTTGCGGCTCGTACTCCTGGTTGTAGGTGGTGGTGTTCGAGCCCGAGAAGTTGCCGCCCACACCCACCACCTCGGTTCCGGCAGTGTAGACGAGCAGCCCGGCGGTATCGGTTACCCCGAGGTCGTCGAACACGTCCTTCGTGATGACGCTGACCGAGGCAGCGATGTCCCTGAGCGGAGTGCGCAGGCGCGTGCCGGCAAGGGAGTCGGTCGCGGCATAGCCCGTGTCCTGCTCCGCAGTGATGACGAACGGGCTCAGCTCAAGCAGGTTCTCCTCGCCGGACTTCGTGGGCGGCGCCGGGTTCACGGCGGTCTGGGCCGCTGAGAACGAGGCGGCCAGAAGCCCGGCCCCTCCGAAGGCCGGACGCAGGAAGGCACTAAAGCAGGCGGATACTTTCATGGATGGCGGTTGCTGGTTTCGGGTTGACGAAGGTGAGTCGTTGCTCGCGCGGCTGAAAGCCTAGTGAATATCTATTCAACAAGTTTTATTGATCCGGTTGCGCACATAGGGACAGGAACTCGCGGTCGTAAATGCCGGACTGCGTTAAATCGAGGTGACGGCCGGGGCGATTCGCTGGGCGGAGCGTGCCGGGGAAAGGGGAACGGATGGGGCGGAGCCGAAGGGGGCGGGAGCGGAACGTTGGTGTCGGTCTACAGGACTGAATATTTATTCAGCATCTGCATACAGCACATAAAGGAGCTCGCCTTGCGCTTGTCAAGCGCCCGCTGGCGGCCCCCACTCAGCCCGGGCGCCGCGGGGAGTCGCGGCTTGACAGATCAGAGGCAGTGAAGCGTAACAACCAGCAGCAATGGCGAATGATTATTCAGATGATCGGCTGCGCCTGGCGGCTCGTCTCTATTATGTGGACGGGCTGGCTCAGAACGAAGTCGCGAGATTCGCCAAGGTTTCCCAGGCGAAGGTTTCGCGGCTCCTGGCGCTCGCGCGCGAGCGGGGGATCGTCCGCATCACCGTCGCCGACTACGAGCCCCGCCGGCGCGAACTCGAGGGCCAGCTGGTGGAGCGGTTCGGGTTGTCCACCGCCATCGTGCTCAAGGCGATCGACGGACTCAGCAGCGGAGATCTTCGGCGGTCGGTGGGACATTTCGGTTCGTCCGCGGTCGAGGCGCTGATCAAACCCCGCGACGTGGTGGCGATCGCCGGGGGGCGCACCATTCACGAGCTGGTGCACCATCTGCCGCAGCCGGCCAACAAGGCTCTCACCGTCGTGCAGGCGATGGGCAGCGTCGATGCGAACGTGAACGCCTTCGACGCGCAGGAGGTCGGCCGCGTGATGGCGCAGCGGCTCGGCGGCTCCTTCCTGGCCCTGAACGTGCCGGCGTACATGCCGGACAGACGCACGCGCGACGCCCTGCTCCAGCTGGAGCAGGTCCGCAACGTTCACGAGCGTCTCGGGTCCGCACAGGCGGCGCTGGTCGGCATCGGGACGCTGAGCAATTCGGTCTTCATCGAGCGCGGCGTGCTCAAGCCGGCCGACATCGCGGAGCTCGAGCGCGCCGGGACGGTGGGTGAAATCTGCGGGCGTTTCTACGACGCCGACGGCAACGAGGGCGCGACGAGCTGGCGGGACCGGGTGATCAGCATCGAGGTGGATCAGCTTCGCCGCATTCCGCTGGTCCTCGGCGTGGTCTCGGGCAGCGACCGCTCCGCCGCCATCATCGCCGCCATCCGCGGAAAGCTCCTCAAGGGCCTGATCATCGACGAGGCCGGCGCGATTGCGCTGCTCGCCGTGTCGGCCGCCGCGCCGGTCCCGAAAGCAAGAAAACGGAAGGGCTGAAGCCCCCGCGGGGCGGCGGCGCTTCCGGGAAGCCGCTTTGCCTTCCCAGGGTAGGCAGGCGAGCCGTGGCTCCGCGTCCGCGGGGGACCGGGCCGTAACGCATCCATGGTCGCGTTGCGGCCGTGACCCCGAAACGACTGAAGCCGCCCGGCGGATCCACGGCGGAAACGCTCCCGCCACTCCGGACGCGCGTCCGCCGGATCCATGGCCCCGATGCGGCCGCCGCAGGTCAATTCGCCGGCATTCGGCGCGGAAGCTTGACACGGAAAATTGCCGGAGCGTATCTAGTGTCATCGTCATGCAGCATAATTATTCAGACGATCACCTCCGCTTGGCTGCGCGCCTCTATTACATCGACGGCCTGGCGCAGAACGAGGTGGCGCGCCTATCCAAGGTTTCGCAGGCCAAGGTCTCGCGGCTGCTGGCGCTGGCGCGGCAGCGCGGGATCGTCCGCATCTCCGTCGCCGACTACGATCCCCGCCACCCGCAGCTGGAGGAGCAGCTCACGCGCAAGCTCGGCCTCGGCACCGCGATCGTCATCAAGGCGATCGACGGCCTCGGCAGCACGGACCTTCGCCGCGCGGTGGGACATTTTTCCGCGGCCGCGGTGGACGCTTTGATCAAACCCGCCGCGACCATCGCGCTGGCGGGAGGGCGGACGCTGCACGAGCTCGTGAACCATCTTGCTCCCTCGCAGAACCGGGCCGTGACGGTCGTGCAGGCCATGGGCAGCGTCGATTCCACCGTCAGCGCCTTCGACGCTCAAGAAGTCGGTCGCGCCCTGGCCCAACGCTTGGGCGGATCCTTTCTGGCCCTTAACACACCGGCCTACATGCCGGAGAGGCGCACGCGCGATGTCCTGCTCCAGCTCGAGCAGGTGCGCACGGTGCGGAGTCAGCTCGACCGGGCCGATCTGGCGTTTGTCGGCTTGGGCACCCTCGAGAATTCGGTCTTCGTCGAACGCGGCGTGCTAGGTTCCGCCGAGGTCGCCAAACTTCGGCGCGCGGGGACCGTGGGCGAAACGTGCGGCCGGTTCTTCGACGCCGACGGCCGCGAATGCGCGACGCCCTGGCGAAGCCGGGTCATGAGCGTGGAGCTGGACCAGCTCCGCCACATCCCGCAGGTGATCGGCGTGGTGTCGGGAGACGACCGGTCGGCCGCGATCCTGGCCGCAACCCGGGGCGGCATCTTGAAGGGCCTGGTGATTGATGAAACCGGTGCGAGAACCCTGCTCGCGGCCGCCGGTGCCGGCAGCCGGCGCCCGACCTCCCTTTCCCAATCACGACCATGATCCCCCGCACCCTGCTCACCCGCGGCGCGCTCGCCGCTGTCCTTCCCCTCGCCCTTGCGCTTCACGCGGCGGAGCCGCCCGCCCCCTCGCCCGGCTGGAACGTGACCGACCACGTCGTCTGCAAAGACGTGGTCGTCCAGAGCCACCGCGGCGCGGGCGAGCTGGCCGAGGAAAACACCCTGGAGGCTTTCGAACTCGGCTGGAGGCTGGGCACGTATCCAGAATCCGATGTACGGACGACGAGCGACGGCGTGATCGTGACGTTTCACGACAACACCTTCAAGCGGGTGGTCCGGAACGTCACGCCCGAGCTGGAAAACAAGGGCGTCGGCGACGTGACCTTCTCGACCTTGAGCTCGCTGGAAGTCGGCGCCTGGCACGGCGCGGATTTCGTCGCCCACCGCATTCCCCGCCTGGCCGACGTCTTCGTCGCCATGCGCGGCCGGCCGGAGCGCCACCTCTACCTGGACATCAAGAACGTGGACCTCCGGCAGCTTGCCGCCCTCGTGAACGAATCCGGGGTGGACCGCCAGGTCGTGCTCGCGACTTCCAAACCCGACACGATTCGCGAATGGAAGAAGCTCGTGCCCGAATCCGACACGCTGCTCTGGATGCGGGGCGGAGAGAAGGGACTGGGCAAACGGATCCAGGCCCTTCGCCAATCAGACTTCTCCGGGATCACGCAGCTCCAGATCCACATCTTCCCCCTCGCCTCGATCCAGGAAGCACTGGAGATCGCGGGAGCGAGCCCGCGCCAGATCGAGTATTCCGCCGACCAGGCAAATCCCGCCCGCGGGCCCTACGCCCTGCCCGACGCGTTCATCGTCGGTCTCGGGAAGGAGCTCCGCGCCCGCGGCATCCTTTTCCAGGCGCTTCCCTACACGTCCGACCCGTCGGTGTACGCCAGGCTGCTCGACCTCGGGGTCGCTTCCTTCGCCACCGACCATCCCGACGTCACCGAGCGCGAGCTTCGCCGCTACTACGACCGGAAAGCTTCAGCCCGGCCCGACACCGCCCGCTGACGCGTTCCGATCCGCCCTTCCAGAATCATGACACCTCCCGAGACGGCCCTGCCTCTTGACCCGAACACCGGTTCCGCCGCCCCCGCGCGGCTGCCGGCCAGCAAACTCACCCTCTCCGAGGCGCTCGCCTCGGCGCGGGAGACAAAGGCGCTAATCGTCGGTCCCGGAGTCCTGGATCGGGCGCCGGAGGTGTTCCGCCAGCAGTTTCCCGGTCGGCGGGCGGTGGTGGTGGCGGACGACGCGTCGTTCTTCGTCGCGGGTCGTGCGGTATCCGGCTCCCTGCGACAAAGCGGGCTCGAGGCCCACCCTCCGTTTCTCTTCCACGATTCGAACCTCTACGCGGAGTACCGTTTCGTCGAAATCCTCGTGGAGTCGCTGCGGCAGCATGACGCCATCCCGGTGGCGGTCGGTTCCGGCACGATCAACGACCTCGTGAAGCTCGCGTCCCACCGCACAGGCCGGCCCTATCTTTGCGTGGCAACCGCCGCCTCGATGGACGGCTACACGGCTTTCGGCGCCTCGATCACCTTCCAGGGCGCCAAACAAACCTTCGACTGCCCGGCGCCCCGGGCCGTGATCGCGGACCTTCAAGTGGTCTGCGGCGCGCCATCGCCGATGACGGCGTCGGGTTATGCGGATCTGCAGGCGAAAATCACCGCCGGAGCGGACTGGATCCTGGCTGACGCCCTGGGCGCGGAGCCCATCGATCCGCGCGCGTGGGAGATCGTCCAGGGCAGCCTCGCCTCCGCACTGGCGGACCCGGCAGGCGCGCGCACCGGGCAACCCTCCGCGATCGCACCCCTGATCGAGGGACTGATGCTCGGCGGTTTTGCGATGCAGTGGACACGATCGAGCCGCCCGGCCTCGGGCGCCGAGCACCAGTTCAGCCACCTCTGGGACATGGAGCATCACACGTTCAACGGCGAGGCCCCCTCCCACGGCTTCAAGGTCGGGGTGGCCACGCTCGCGGTGACGGCCCTGTACGAAGTGCTCCTCGAGCGGTCTTTCGAAAAACTCGACGTCTCCGCCCAGTGCGCCCGCTGGCCGGCGGCGGCGGATACGGAGACCCACGTGCGGCGGATTTTTGCCACCAACGATTTTCTCGCCACCGCCGTGACCGAAACACGGGCGAAGCATCCCACGCCGGAGGCGTTGCGGAGCCAGCTAGAACGCCTCGCACGCGGGTGGCCCGCGCTCCGCGCACGACTGCGCGCTCAGCTCGTGCCCCACGCCGAACTCAAGCAGCGGATGAAACGGGTCGGCGCTCCGACTGAGCCGGAGGAAATCGGGATCACCCGCCAGCGCCTTCGCGACAGCTTCCTGCGCGCCTACCACATACGGCGGCGCTTCACCGTGCTCGATCTCGCGGTCCGGACCGGGCTGCTGGAGGAGTCTCTCGACGCGCTCTTCGGCGCCGGGGGTATTTGGCCGACGTATACGCCGCAAACCCGATCAACATGAACTCCTCCACGCCCTTCGCCGACAGCGCAAGTCCGCCCACTCATCCCGCACCGGAGGTCGCGGCGAAATTCCGCTACTGGCAGACGCGGACCCTCGTCACGACGATGTTCGGCTACGCGGCGTTCTATTTCGTCCGCAAGAACCTCAGCATCGCCATGCCGGCGATGCACGCCGACCTGGGAATCTCGAAGACGGATCTCGGCCTGTTCCTGACCCTGCACGGCCTCCTCTACGGCGTCTCTCGCTTTGTGAACGGCATGTGGGCCGACCGCGCCAATGCCCGGTATTTCATGGTCGCGGGTCTGCTCCTGTCGGTCGGGGCGAACGTCTTCTTCGGGTTCAGCTCCACGGTGCTGCTGCTCGGGGTGGCCTGGATGATCAACGGCTGGGTGCAGGGCATGGGTTTCCCGCCCTGTTGCCGGTTGATCACGCACTGGTTCCCGCCCGGCCAGCTCGCGACCAAGATGTCGATCTGGAACACGTCTCATTCCATCGGCGCGTGGGTCGCCGTCGTGTTTTGTGGATACGTCGTCGGTTTCGGTTGGCGCTGGTGCTTTTTTGCCCCCGCGATGCTCTGCACGCTGGCGGCGGGGGTGATCTGGATTCTGCTCCGCGACACGCCCCGCTCCGTCGGCTTGCCGGAAATCAAGGTTTCCGGGCACAGCACCGACGACGAGGACAAGCGCTCCGCCGACTACAAGGACTTCGTGCGGAAGCACGTCTTCCTCAATCCGTACATCTGGTGGATCTCCCTCGCGAATTTCTTCGTCTACGTTCTCCGTTTCGCCGTCCTCGATTGGGGTCCCACGCTCCTGAAGGAGATGAAGGGCGTGTCGCTCCAGCACGCCGGCTGGATGGTCGCCGGCTTCGAAGTGTCCGGCCTGGCCGGCATGCTCCTCGCCGGCTGGGCGACGGACCGCTTTTTCCGCGGCCGAGGCGCGCGCATGTGCGTGTTCTGCATGATCGGGGCCTGCCTCGCCATCTTCGCCTTCTGGAAGGTGCCAACGCACTCCACCCTGCAATCCGCCCTCCTCCTCGGCGTCGCCGGGTTCTTCATCTACGGCCCCCAGGCCCTGATCGGCATCACCGCCGCCAACCTGGCGACGAAACGTGCCTCCGCCACGGCGGCCGGTTTCACCGGGCTTTTTGGATACGCCAGCACCGTCGTCTCCGGATGGGGGCTCGGAAGACTGGTGCAGACCTCCGGGTGGGACACGGCCCTCGGCGCCCTTATCGGGATCGGCGCGATGGGGACGCTCATGTTCATCCTCGCCTGGCCGGCGAAGGCCCATGGCTACGGGACCGAGGAGTGATTCGAGCCATGCTTCCCGCCTCGATCGGCCCCACCCGCCTCCCCGTCCCGCACCCCGAACGGCTGCGTCGCATCGCACACGTCGCGCTCGACATGGACGGCACGATCTACAAGGGCGGCACCCTCTTCTCGTGGACGCTGCCCTTTCTGGCGCAGCTGCGCGAACTTGGAATCGGGTATTCGTTTCTCACGAACAATCCGTCCAAGAGCATCCCCGACTACCTAACGCACCTGGCGCGGATGGGCCTCTCGGCCGCGGCGGATGAACTCTACAGCTCCGCCCAGGCCACGATCGATTTCCTGGCCTCGAGCCATCCCGCCCCGAAGCGCCTCTTTGTTCTCGGAACCCCGAGCATGCAGGCAGAGTTCAAAAGCGCCGGTTTCGAGCTGGCATCCGAGGACTCCGCCGATGAACCCGACGCTGTCGTGGTCGGCTTCGATCTCACGCTTTCGTACGTCCGACTCTGCCGCGCGGCGTGGTGGATCCAGCAGCGGAAGCCGTACGTGGCGACGAACCCGGATCGCGTCTGTCCGACCGACCTGCCGACCGTGCTCGTCGACTGCGGGTCCATCTGTTCCGCCCTCCGGGAGGCCACCGGCCGGATGCCCGACGCCGTGCTCGGAAAGCCCGATCCGTCGATGTTGAACGGCATCCTCGAGCGACGCGGCCTGCAGCCCGACCAGATCGCGATGGTGGGCGATCGCATCTACACCGACATCCTGATGGCGCAGCGCGCCAGGGCGTTGGGCGTGCTCGTCCTTAGCGGTGAGGCCACGGCGTCAGATGCGGCGCGTGCGGCTCCGCCGCCCGACATGGTGGTCCCAAGCCTCGCGGAATTCGGCGCCGCCCTGGCGAGCGCGCGCGAAGCGTCCATTTTGCCATGAACGATTCCCTCCCGGAAAAACGCGACGAAGCCCGTCGTGCGCTCACCGAAACAACCCTGGATGTCCTCGTGATCGGGGGCGGCATCACCGGCAGCGGCATCGCCCGCGACGCCGCGACGCGCGGGCTCCACACCGGCCTGGTGGACCGGTACGATTTTGCGTTCGGAACGAGCAGCCGCTCGAGCCGGCTGCTCCACGGCGGACTTCGCTACCTGGAGCAGGGCCGCCTGGGTCTCGTACGCGAGGCGAGCGTGGAAAAAAAGACCATCCGCGCTATCGCCCCCCATCTCGCGGAGCCGATGGGTTTTGTCTTTCCCGCCTATAAGCAGGGAGGCCGGCCCCTGTGGCAGTTGCGGATCGGGGTGAAGCTTTACGACCTGCTCTGCAGCGGCCGGAATTTCAACCCGTCGCGGGGATTTGCCAGAGAAGAAACGCTCCGTGCACTCCCGTCGCTGGAAAGCGAGGGTTTGCTCGGGTCGGTCCGCTATTTCGATGCCCTGACAAACGACGCCCGTCTCGTGCTGGACACCCTTAGGTCGGCAGTTCGTCACGGGGCGCGCATTTCCAACTACGTCCGCTTCCACGATGCGCGCCGCACGGGCGACCTCTGGACCTGCGACCTCGAGGACACCCTGGCCGGGCACCACTTCACCGTGCTCGCCCGCACGCTCGTGAACGCCACCGGCCCGTGGGCCGAGAAGCTCCCGCACAGCGCGGTCAAGCTGCGCCTGAGCAAAGGCATCCATCTGGTGGTCGATCGCCGCCGCCTTCCGGTCAACGAAGCGGTCGTGATCACCGAGGGGAAGCGTATCCTTTTCCTGATACCGTGGGGGGGCCGCGTGATCGTCGGGACCACCGACACCGACTTCGCCGCCGCCCCGGAGAAGGTTCGGGTCGAGGCGAAGGACGTGGCTTACGTTCTTCGAACAGTGAACGAGTCGTTCCCCGCGCTCCGCCTGAACCAGGACGACGTCATCAGCGCGTGGGCCGGCCTGCGCCCATTGATCGCGAATCCCGACGGTTCGCCGTCGGATATCTCCCGGGCCCACCAGATCGTTTCTCCGGAGCCCGGCTGGTGGGACGTGAGCGGCGGCAAGCTCACCACCTACCGCCTCATGGCCGAGCAGACGGTGGACCGGATCTTGACATTCATCGGACGGAAACCCGTGCCGTGCCGCACCGCCGCGGAGCCGTTGCTCCCTCCCGATGCCACCCGGTTCAGCTCGACCGTCCCGCCGGCCTGCACGAGGGAAGCGGTCGAACACTTCGTGAGGGACGAATGGGCGGTGCACCTCGACGACGTCATGCTGCGGCGGAGCAGCTGGCATTACTATTGCGCCGAGTCGGCCGCCGTGGCCTCGGAAGTTGCCTCGTGGATGGAGGAGATCTGCCACTGGCCGGCCGCCCGCCGGGCCAAGGAAATGGCCGCCTACCTCGAGGCTGCCGATTGGCGGCACGCCAGCCCCGAGGACTGCGAGCTCGCCGTGCCGGGACCCGAGGCGGCGCGCTAGCGATGGTCTTCCGCCTCACGAAGCCACGCTTCAGCGGGCACCGGCAACGCTTCGTCGCGCGGAGTCGCCGCCGGCCATGAACCGGCCGGCACGGAAAAGCCGGCGAAATATCTCGCTTCAGCGTTTGCTTAATTAAGCTTCCGCTTAATTGGTGTCGGCATGACGCCTCTTGAAGCCCTGGCCGATCCCACTCGGCGCCGCATCGTCGAGCTGCTCGCGCAGCGCGACCGGACGGCCGGGGAAATTGTGGAGGAATTCGACCTGAGTGCGCCGGCGATTTCCCAGCACCTGAACGTGCTTCGCGACGCTGGCCTCGTGACGACGCGGGCGGAGGGCCGCTCGCGTATCCAGACGCTCAATTCCGACGGTCTCGACGAAATCGAGGCGTGGCTCGAGAAAACCCGCACGTTTTGGAGCCGCCGGCTCGACTTCCTCGAGCGCGAACTGCGCGCCGACAGCACCCGCGCGAAAAAGAAAGCTCGGCCCGCCTGAGGCGGAAAACCCGAATCGTCGCGCCGACGATCCCTCCCTCTCCCACACACAACAACCAACCATGAAACCCAAAAACGACTCCCATGGAGAGTTCACCGCGCCGGGCGAAATCCGGCTCGTCCGCCTGCTGCCCGGTCCGATCGAACGCGTCTGGGAGTATCTCACCGACCCCGAAAAACGCTCCCGTTGGTTCGCCGGCGGCCCGATGGAGCTGCGCGCCGGGGGCCGGATGCAGCTGAAGTTCCGGCACGCCAACATCGCACCGAACGAGACGCCCCCTCCCGAATACGCCCACGTCCAGGACCCAGGTTCGACGATGGATGGCCGCGTGCTCCGGTGCGAACCGCCGCGCCTGCTCTCCTACACGTTCAGCGAAGACTCCGACGTGACGTTCGAACTCTCGAACGAGGGCGATCAGGTGCTGCTCGTCCTGACGCACCGCAGCCGCGGCGCGGATCTCCCCGACATCCACGAATACGGCTCCGGCTGGCATACGCACCTGGCGATCCTCATTGCTCTGCTGGAAGGGACGACGCCCCCGGCCTTCTGGGGCACACATTCGCGCCTCAAAGCCGAGTACGAGAAGCTGCGCCCCGCGGCCGCCTCCCACACCTAAACCTCCCAAGCCCCCGCTCTTCGCGTGCCCACTCGCCCGCCGTGCGGGGCTCGAATGCGGCAACCGCGAAACGTGCGGCGGCGGCACCGCCTCCTCCTGGCTCATGGCCTCTTGGCCGCCGGGAACCGGTGCGGTTGTAGGCCTCCGCGCGTTCGCCTTCCGCCATCGTTCCAACGCGATCCCTTATCACCATGTCTAAGCCTGTTTGTGCCGTGGTCCAACGGCAGTTTCCCGTCCCGGCGGAACGTGTGTACGACGCCTGGCTCGACCCAAACCTACTCGGCCGCTGGATGTTCGGCCCCAACGTGCGCGACGAAAAGATCGTCCGCCTGAGCATCGCCCCCCGCGTGGGCGGCAGGTTTTCCTTCGTCGTCGATCGCGGCGGCCGGGAGATCGACCACGTCGGCGAGTACCTCGAGATGGAGCGTCCTCGCCGGCTGGTGTTCAGCTGGGCGACGAGCGACGACCTCTCCGAGGTCAGCCGCGTGATCCTCGAGATCGAGGCGCTGGAAGCCAAATGCGTGGTCACTCTCACGCACGAGATGAACCCGAAATGGGCTGCGTTTACCGACAAGGCAGCCGGCTCCTGGAAGCAGATGCTCGACGTGCTCGCAGGCACGTTCGCCTGACGGCTGCCGCCGCGCTATTCCGTCCGGAGCGCTTCGATAGGATCCACCCGGGAAGCGCGCCGGGCCGGAAGCCAGCATGCTAACACGGCTGCAACGAGCAGCGCGCCGGAGGCCGTCGTGTACGTGACGAGGTCCGTGGGCTCGATTCCGTAGAGCTGGTTCTGCACGTATCGGCCGCACCACGACGCAGCGAGCAGGCCCAGCGCAAGGCCGGGCAGCACGAGGGCGAAACCTCGCACGAACACGCTCCGCACGATCTTGGTCGGCGAGGCGCCGAGCGCGAGCCGCACACCGAATTCGCGGGTGCGCCGGCCGACGTTGAACGCCAGCACGCCGAAGAGCCCGATCGCCGCCAGGAGGAGAGCCACGGCCGCGAAGCCCGCGACCAGGCGAGTCTGAAACGTGCGGCCGGAAAGCACCTGCGCGACGCGGGAGGATAGCACCTGCATGTCGTACACGGGCTCGGTGCTCGTGAACCGTCTCAACTCCGCCCGGACGGATTCCGCGAGCGCAGCCGGATCTCCGCGGCCACGGACGATCAGTCCGAACTCCATGGGCGCCGGTAGCTGGCGGATTGAGAGATAAAATTCCTCGTGATTCTTCTGCCCGAGTTCGTCTTGCGTGGAGTCCGCCACCACGCCGACGACGGTAATCCAGCTCATGGGGATATCCGGCGGACCGAGCAGGAGCCGCTTGCCGATGGGATTCTCGCCCGGCCAGTAGCGCTGGGCGAAACTCCGCGTCACCACCCCGTCCATCGGCAGCTGGCGCAGCGCCTCGAGCAGTTCCTTCATGTCCGGCTTCTCGCTTTTCGGCGCGAGCGGCGGTTCCTGCCCCGTGAAGACCCGCCCTTGGAGCACGGGAATGCCCATCGCGCGGAAGTAGTCCTGGGTCACAATCCGGTAACTGGCCGACGGATACGAGGCGGGGTCCGGAACGGGCCGATCGGCCACGCGGAACTGGTTGTGCGAGTCGTTGTAACCGAAAGCCAGGTTGCTCGTCGCGGCTGCGGCTTCGACGCCCGGAAGCCGGCCAAGCCGCTGGGCGGCCTCTTCGTAGAACGCACCGGCGCGCGGCAGGGATCCGCCCATGCGACCCGAAGGCGAGCCCAGACGAACCGAAAGCACGTTCTCAGACTCAAATCCGAGCGGCTCCGAGGACAACGTCCACAGACTCCGGAGCACCAGCCCCGCCGCGATGACGAGCACGGTGGCCAAACCCACCTGGGCTACGACGAGCAGATCCGCCAGGCGCAGGTGCCCCGCCGAAGCGCCGCTCGCGCTGCGGTCCTTGAGCGAGTCCACGAGCGACACGCGCCGCAGTTGCCAGGCCGGCGCGAGTCCGAAAAGGACGCCCGTCGCAAGGGTGACCGCGAAACCGAAACCCAGCATCCGCCAATCGAAGTGAAACGCCACCGGGTCGCCGAACGAAAGCAGTCCGCCTGGGATGAGCGAAACCAGCGCGTTTGAGAGCGTCGCCGCGACCGCCAGTCCTGCCGTGCCGCCGATGAAAGAAAGCAGAAGACACTCGGTGAAAAACTGCCGGACCAAGCGTCCGCGTCCCGCCCCGAGTGCAGCCCGCACCGCGATCTCCCGGTCGCGCGAGAGCGAGCGGGCGAGCACGAGGTTGGCGACGTTCACGCAGGCGATCAGGAGCACGAGCGCCACCGCGGACATGAGCAGCAACTGCCCTTGCCGAGCGTCGCCCACGAGATAGTCGCGCAATGAGATGAGGCGCGCGCCTATGCCGCCGTTGCTCTTCGGATACTCCTTCTCGATCCGGCTCGCGATCGCATCCATTTCGGCGCGGGCCGCGTTGAGGTTCACGCCGGGCTTCAGCCGCCCGACGACAACGCTCGCACTGTGGCTTTCGCGCATCTGCATGAAGCGGTCCTCCACCCAGGGCCCCAGGGGGACGAGAAACTCGCTCTCCCGGAAAAACCGATACGTCTCCGGCAACACACCCACGATCGTCACGGGCTGTCCGTTGATGTTCATGACCTTCCCGATCACCGACGCGTCCGAGTCGAAGCGCCGTTTCCACGCATCGGCGGTCAGCAGCACGGTCCGGGGCACACCGACGCGGTCGTCTGCCTCCGTGAAATCCCTCCCCAGGGCGGGCGTGTAGCCGAGCGTGCGGAGAAAATCGTGGTCCACGAACAGCACGCCGACGCGGTCGGTCGCCGCCTCCCGCTGCACGCTCATCGCATCGCCCAGGTAAATGGAGATGGAGGAGAACGTCGTCTGCAGCCGCTTCCAGTCCAGGAAATCCGGATACGAAACCGGCATCGTCCAGTTCCCCTTCAACGTCCGCTCGTCCAGATGCACCAGCCGGTCCGGCTCCGGGTACGGGAGCGGACGGTAAAGCGTGGTGCTGAGGACGCCGAAAAACGCGGTGTTGGCGCCGATTCCCAAAGCGAGCGTCATCACGGTCACGAGCGAAAATATGGGCGCGCGCCGCATCTGCCGCGCGGCGTAGCGAAGGTCGGCCCCGAGCTGCTCAAGCCACATCAGCCGCTCCTCGTCCCGGCAGCGTTCCTCGATCTGGTCGACTCCGCCGAATTCCTTCACTGCCGCGCGCCTCGCCTCCTCGCGGCTCAGGCCCGCCTCGATGTTGCGCTCCACGAGAGCCTCCACGTGCAACCGCAGCTCCTCGGCCATCTCGGCCTCGCGCCGAGGTGAACGAAAAAGTCGGACGAACCGCCGAAAGAAAGAAGACGGACTGCGCATGGCGGGATCAGGCTTGCGACATCACCAGGTCGATGGCCGCGGTGATGCGCGACCAGTGCTCGCGTTCGTTCGCAAGCTGTTTCCTGCCCGCCGGCGTGAGCCGGTAGTAGCGGGCCTTCCGGTTGGTTTCGGAAACGCCCCACTCCGCCTTGATCCAGCCTTCCGCCTCCAGCCGGTAGAGCGCGGGATAAAGCGAGCCTTGCTCCACCCTCAGCACGGACTTCGACATCTGCTGAATCCGGTCGGCCACGGCGAGGCCGTGACGGGGTTCGAGCTCGAGCGCCTTCAGGATCAGCATATCGAGCGTTCCGTAAACGAGATCGTTCTTTTCTTTGCCCATGGGATGCCGCCTAGACGGTCTAGGCGGTAGATCCGAAGGGAGCGCGCTTCCGCCTAGACAGTCAAGGCGAAAGCCGTCCGGGGCGTCGAACGGCCCGGCCGATATCCGGAGGAACGGCGCGGAACGCGTAGTGGGGTTTTTGCTACACACATCCGGCGCAGCCGCTTTTTTCGGCGAGTCTGAGCCGGCTTCGACGCGTTCTTTCGGCGAGGTCCGGCTCCGAACGCGGGGCTGCACACCGCCGCTCGAGCGCCGCAGGCCGGTGTGGGCACTCACGGCGCCAGCCCAACCATCCAGTTCGTCGCGATGCCCCCGCGGGCGTCGGTGGGTCGGGCGGCGACCTCCTGCGCGGGGTTCATGGGCGTCGGCGGATGTCGCGATCAAGGGACGACTGCCGGTCTTCCCGCTACCGCCCTGCGGGTACCAAGGCGCCACCTCGAAGGTAAGCCCGGCAACTGCAGATCCGGGGCAAGGTGCGGCTCGGAACCACCGCCCGGAAGCCCGTGCCTTCGCGAATCGACGAAAGATCGCAGCCGGCAGGCACCGCCGAACCCGTCAGAGGTGGCTATGCCTCAACCTATTCCGCAAACAAATAGAAAGGCTCCGGCAGTTTCCCGCCGGAGCCTTGGGTGTTAGTAGATGCTGGACGATGGTCGCGGAGAACACTCAGCTCCGCTACCGCAATTGGGTATACAATGTTATTGCATTATTTTGGCAATAACAAAGGCGGTGGGCTGGCCGCCTTGATATTTCCGCCAGCGTCGCGCAGCGTTTTTGAAACTCAATGCGCGAGGACACGTCGTTCAGATTCCAGCTGCGGGCCGCGTTTTCTCCTCCTGTTCGGTGGGCAGGAAAGGGGCGAACGGGCGCATTATGATGAATCCGACGGGGTCGATCGACGCGGCGCTGGTCACGCCGGCGATGGCGATCAGCAAGACAGGCATGTGTAGTCTGGATCTCACTACCGGGATTCTGGACTGTTCTGCCGACTACGCGCGGATCCTCGGCGTTCCGGGCGAAACCCTGCGGCGCGACACGCTCGCCGACACGGTCGCCCGCCGCAGCCACCCGCAGGATCGCGCCGGGGTGCGGGAGTGCTTGGCGCGCGCGATGGCCGGCGAGCCGGGCGGGCTATATCCGGCGCGCATCGTTTTGCCTGACGGAAACACGCGCGTGCTCGCTTTCGAACACGGGATTTGGCCGATGCCCGACGGCTCCAAACGGCTCATCGGTGTCGTTCAAGACGTGACCGATCGCACATCGAACGACCGCTCGCTGGCCGATCAGCACCGGCAGCTGGAGCATTTGATGAACGCCCTGCCGGGCGTTGTCTTCCAACTCCGCCGTTCGGCCGACGGGCAGTTCACGCTGCCGTTCCTCAGCCCCGGCACGTACGAGCTGATCGGGCATCCCGCGAGCGAGCTGAGCCGCAGTCCCGCCCGGTTGCTGGAGACGATTGCGGGCGGAGACATCCCCGCCCTGCTGCGCTCCCTGGCGTTTTCGGCCGAGAGCCTGGCACCGTGGGAATGGGAGGCGGAAGTGCTTCGCCCCGACGGCCTCACCTGCTGGGTCCGGATGAACGCCGTCCCCGTCCGCGACGTCCAGAGCTCCAGCATCACCTGGCACGGATTCGGGACCGACATCACCGCTGCAAAAGAAGCCGAGCAGGCTCTCCGCGAAAGCGAGCGGCGGCTGCAGTTCACCCAGTTTGCGGTCGATCACGTGCGCGACAGCGTCGTCTTCATCAACGCCGACGGAGATCGGCTCTACGTGAACGACGAAGGCTGCCGGATGAGCGGCTACACTCGCGAGGAGCTGCTGCAGTCCAAGATCTGGTCGACGTTCAGCTCCTTCACGCGGGAGCGGTACGACGAGATGTGGCGCTATCTCAAAACGTGCGGCACGCAGACGTTCGAGGCGGCGCTCGTGACCAAACAGGGCTTGGTGAGGCCGGTCGACGTGAGCGTCACGTTCATCGGCTTCGGCGGGCAGGAGATCGTGTTCGCCATCGCACGCGACATTTCCGCGAGGAAAGCGGCGGAAACCGCCCTGCGCCAGAGCGAGGAGCGCCTCCGGCTGACCCAATTCGCCCTCGATCACGCCCGGGACATCGTATCCATTTCCGACCGACAGGGCGACCAGCTGTACGTGAACAACACGTTCTGCCGCTTCACGGGCTTCAGCCGCGAGGAGCTCGGAAGCGTGAAGCTCTGGGAGGCGTTTCACTCGCTGAACCAGCAGCGGTTCGAAGCGCTCTGGGACGACGTGAAACGCTGCGGCACCCTGACGTTCGAACTCGAGCTTCGCACGCGCTCGGGAGAGGAAAAGCCGCTCGAGGTCATCGCGACGTACCTCGATTTCGGCGGCCGCGAGGCGATCTGCACCATTTCCCGCGACCTCACCCCGCGCCGCGCCGCCGAGCAGGAAAAGGCGCGGATGCAGCAGCAGCTTCAGGAGACCCAGAAGCTCGAAAGCCTCGGCGTACTCGCCGGCGGCATCGCCCACGATTTCAACAACCTCCTCACCGGCGTGCTGGGCAATGCGAGCCTCGCCCGCGATCGGCTGCCGTCGGAGTCCGATCTGCACGGGCCGCTGCGGCAGATCGAACGCGCCGCGACGCGGGCCGCGGAACTCTGCCAGCAGATGCTCGCGTACGCGGGCAAGGGCCGGTTTGTCGTCGAACCGGTCAACCTGTCCCTCCTCGTCGAGGACACCGCGAAGCTGCTCGATCTCTCCGTCGCCCGCCGTGCGAAGCTCGAACTTCAGCTCGATCCGACCGTGCCGCCTGTGCTGGCGGACGCCACGCAGCTGCGCCAGATCGTAATGAACCTGGTGCTGAACGCGGCGGAGGCGATCAACCAGCCCAACGGCCTCATCACCGTCAGCACGGGTCCGATGCAGGTCGACGCGCCGTTTCTCGCCGAGGCGCGGGTGACCGCCGAGCTTCCCGAGGGACCCGGCGTCTACCTCGAGGTAAAAGACACCGGGGCGGGCATGACCCGCGAAACGCTGGAGCGCATCTTCGAGCCTTTCTTCACCACGAAGTTCACGGGCCGCGGCCTTGGACTCGCCGCCGTGGTAGGCATCGTCCGCTCACATCACGGCGCGCTCTGCGTGCGGAGCGAACCCGGCCACGGCACCACCTTCCGCCTCGTGCTCGCGGCCCATGACGAAGCGGCGCCGCCGGCGAGCCACACCCCGCCCATCTTTCCGGTGAAGGCCCACAACCAGGGCCGCGTCTTGGTGGTGGACGACGAGGAGAGCGTTCGTTCCGTCAGCCGCCAGGCGCTGGAGCGCATGGGGTTCACTGTGGATCTGGCGGAGGACGGAGAGGCTGCGCTCGCCCTGCTCCGCCGCGAGCCGCACGCCTACAGTTTCATTCTCCTGGACTACACGATGCCCGGGATCGACGGTGCGCAGACGCTCCGGGAAATCCGCGGGATCACCCCCGACGCCCGTGTCGTCCTGATGAGCGGCTTCCCCGAACAGCAGGCCCGCGAACGCCTCGGCGAGCACGTGCTCTCCGGCTTCATCCAGAAGCCCTTCGACCTCACGACCCTCCGCCGCAAGGTGGAGGAGCTGGTGCAGGGTCAGCCACCGGCGCGCTGAACGCCCGTTCCCCTGCAGCGAGCCCTCTGCGTGCACAAAGAAAAGGCCGCCCCTCGTGGGGCGGCCTTGAAGAAAGAACTAACGGGAGGGGATCAGAACTTCACCCGGGCACCGAACACGATCTGCCAGCGCGACTCCGGAGTATCGCGCGCCGTGATCGGAACGGTGTTCAGCGTGGAAGACGTGAAGGTGTAGACGTACTTCTGCGAGGCGGCGTCGTAGGTCGTGCCGACGAGCGCGCGCTTGTAGGAGAACGGCACTTCACGCTGCAGTCCCCAATCCTTGTCGAGGAAGTTGAAGAAGTTGATGAAGTTCAGATAGAGCTCGGTCTTCACGCGCTTGTAGATCGGAATCTCCTGCGAGAAGTGCAGATCGACCGTTTGGGTCCAGGGAGAGTTCTCCGTATTACGCGAGACGACCTTGCCCTTGAAGTTCTTGAGGTTGTTGTCCTCGATGAACTTGAAGAAGGCGTCGCGCTCGGTGGCGCTGCTCCAGGTGACCTTGGAGTCATCCGGGCCGGTCGGCACGTAGACGAGGTCGTTGAACGTGAATCCATCGCCATTGGCGTCTCCGTAGTAAACCCACGAATACGGGTGGCCGGAGCGGCCTTCGTAGACCAGGGTCACGGTGGTCGGAGCATTATGGATGAACTGGAACTTGCGGCTCAGGGTCGCGACGATGCGATCCGGAATGTTCGTGTTCGAGATGGAGGCGACGTTCTCGTTCGGGTTGTAGACGGCGCGCGTGTTGTAGTTGGACTGGGCGACCGACGACGTGGCCGGGCTGACCTCGGTGAAGCGGCTGTGCGTGTAGGCGATGCTTGCCGCCCAGTTGTTCTTCATCGGGCGATGCAGGCTGAGGGTGAAGTCGTAACCGCCGCCCTTGCTCGTGTTCGCCAGGTTGTAGACATCGGCGAATCCGGCATACTGATACAGATCGTTTGTCCGGTAGGTGCTGCTCGCGGACGAGCGGGAGGCCTGCCTCGTGTCGCTCGTGATCTTGCCCGCGTACTGGACGCGGCCGTCCGGAAGCGTTCCGACGGGCTTCAGGTTCATGTTGACCGTGTACAGGGCCTCGACGGACTGGAGGTAGTCGACCTCGGCGGTCGCGATCCAGCCGTCCCAAGGCAGCTCGTAATCGTAACCGACGTTGCTCTTGAAGGTGACGGGCTGCTTGAAGTCGGGATCGATGACGTTGACCACGGCCACACCCGAAGCACCGACGCCGGGCTGCGGCTTGGGATCGAAGGCGACGTTGTTCTTGCTCACGCGGGCGACGACGCCGCGGTTCGAGTAGGCGTTCGAGAGCCAAACGGCCGGATTGGTGCCCTGGTACACGCCGGCGCTGGCGCGGATCTGGCTGCGGCGTTTCGTGCTGAACTCGTAGGTCATTCCGACGCGCGGAGAGACCGTGTAGTTGCCGTCGCCCGTGGTCGTGCTGGACACGCCGAAGTCCGACCGGAAGAGCGCTTCGCTGTAGGTCGGGGTCGTGGGGATCTCCCTCGGGTCGTCCGAATACATCGGGTTATCGAGGCGCAGGCCGCCCTGAACGGTCAGCTGCGGGAGGGGTTTCCAGGTGTCCTGCACGTAAACCGCCACGTTGGAGAGGTCGAACTGCGCGATGGCGTCGTCGACCGTGGCGCCGGGGGCGAGTACCGCCTGCTGGAGCGACTTCGCCGTCCCGGCCGTCCAGGCCGCGATCGAGTCGAAGGTGTACTGGCCGAGGTAGGCTTGGACGAACTTGTTGGTGATGGCGGTGCGGTCGAACTGGGCGCCGGCGAGGAACGTGTGGTTACCTTTCGAATACGTGGCGTTGAAGGCCGCGTCCGTGGTCTTGGTCGTGATGCCGTTCAGCTGGCGCGAGAACTCCGTGCCCATATAGACGGAGCCGTTGGTGACATTCGCGCCGGTGTTGCGGTTGAGGCCGTCGACACCGTTGATGATGATTTCGGGGAAGGCGGACGGACTGCGGCTGGTCGGGGAGCCGTCGTACTTGGTGTAGGAAACCGTCGTTTCGGTCTGCAGATCCGGCGTCCAGGAGCTGAAGAGCTGGGCGGTGTAGCTGTCGGTCACGCGCGGCTGGTCATACCAGTTGCTGGAGAACGAAGTCTGCGGGCTGGACGAGCTGCTGAAGTTCGAAAACACCGTGTCCTGGCCGTCGTTCTTGCGATACGTGAAGGTGGCGCGCTGGGAATCGGTAATATTCCAGTCGAGCTTGCCGACGTAGGTTTTCTGGTGGGCTTCGTTGGAGGCCGCAAAGGATCCGGGATCGAAGCCGAAAGCGCTCGCGCGGCTCTTGATGGCGTCGATCGCGGTGGAGGACGGGACAAAATACTGGCTCGGGGGCGAGATCCGGCGCTCGAAGTCGTCGTAGCTGAGGAAGAAGAACAGCTTGTTGGGAATGATCGGGCCGGAGAAGTTCGCTCCGTAACGGAATTCGCGGAAGTCGTCGCGCACGCCGGTGACGGGATTCTTGGCGCGCCAGCGGGCGCCCGCGCGCTCGTACCAGGCTTCACCCGAAAAGCTGTTCGTGCCGGACTTCACGACGGCGTTCATAAGAGCGCCCGTGAAACCGGAGTGGCGCATGTCGACCGGGTTCAACTCGATGTCGAGGGCTTCGAGA
The DNA here is from genome assembly GCA_003054665.1 of Opitutaceae bacterium EW11. GTDB lineage: Bacteria > Verrucomicrobiota > Verrucomicrobiia > Opitutales > Opitutaceae > EW11. The sequence continues at coordinate 142,098 of QAYY01000012.1, forward strand.
GCCTCGACCGGGATCGGGCTGCGCAGGGAAGAGAAGCCGTTGCTATTCAGTCCGAACGGGTCGTTGGCCTGCACGCCGTCGATGAGGAAGGAATTGTAGCGGAAATTCTGGCCCTGGGCGCTGAGCTGGCCGCCCTGGTCCAGGGATCCGAGGTACATGCGGGAATCAAGGCGTGCGATGTCCTGGACGTTCTGACGCACCGTGGGCGCATTCAGCAGCTCGGAGGAGCTGTAGGTCGAGCCCGTGCCGAATTTGCCGCTGCCGAACGTCGTGTCGTTCGCTCCGGTCAGAACGAACTTCTCCATCTGCACGACTTCCTCCTGTCCGGACAAAAGGGTGAAATCCTCCGTCTCAGACGTATTCAAAGAAAGGTACACGTCGCTGCGAGTCGTCGTCGACCCGTCCGCTCCGGTAACCGTGATGGTGTAGGGGCCGCCGACGCGCAGACCCGCCACATTGTACTGGCCGTTGGGGCGAGTCGTGGTGGCGATCCGCGTGCTGGACGGCTGGTGCACAATCGTGACCGTGGCCCCTGCGGCGGGAGAACCGTCCTTGGTAGTGACGGTGCCGTTCAGGGCGGATGTTGTGATGCCTTGGGCGTGAGCCGAAAGGGCAAGCGACCAAAGGAGGATTCCCGTGGCTAGGACTGCTCGGAGACAGGCACGAAACGAGCGCATGGTGGTTTGTAGTTGTACGGTGAGGCGTCACCGGCCGAGCGAGTCGGCCGTGAAAACGATTGGCTTCAGGCGAGACACGAGGGTCAACTGAGTCAAGCGATCTGCCCAAGCTCGGTGGGATAGGAGGCAAATCTTAACGCAGCCGTCACGTTTCTCATCGAAAGCGGCGCGAGCCGATTGGGAACGAACGGAGCGCACCCGGCGGATCTCGCTTCGGCCCCCTCGCCCCGGGTTCTCGCCCCAGGCGCAGACCGAAAATCTCGGATGCGAAAGGCCGGGTGCGGCACGGCCGACCAGCCGGCACTTTTGGCTGCGAACTCGGACAATTCGGTTACACTTAGCTTTGCATGCTCCTGCGCTCTTGGCCTGTCCGCTTCCTGATCACGCGCGCGGCCCGCGCCTACGGGTTTCTCGACCCGATCGCGTTTGTGGCAAAGCTGCGCGGTTTCGCCCAGCCCTCCGAGGTGGCCGAACCCATCGAATTGCTTCGGGCGGGCATGCTCTTCCATGCCCGCGGTCTGCTGAATACGAAAGCGATTCAGAACAACCTCGACTGGGTGTGGCCGTATTGGGTCGAACGGCAGTTCAGACCCGGCGACGAGTCGTTCATCCCGCGGGCATTTTCGTTCAGCCATATCAACCTGACGCATCGGAATTGGACAGCAGTCGGCGTGCCGGACGTCCCGTTCTACCCGCTCGTTGATCCGCGGGGCTTGGTCACTCCGCAGTTCGACGGGTGGTCCCTCGATTTCTGGCTGATACCGGCTGCCGGACCCGTGCTGTTTCCCTCGAAGTCCGGCTATTTCGAGCAGGCGCTCGCGCTCACGGAGAACCTCCAGGTTCGCTCCGCCGCCGAGGGCGAAGCCGGGCGGCTCGAGACGCTTCTTCGCCTGGAAATGCAGGCGGCTGAACCGCAGGCCGCGATTTCCGTTCACGCGCCGGGCACGGACGGGGGCTTCGTCGGCGTGGCGCTGCGACCCTACAACCCCGAAGGGATCAGCGCGATCGACCGCATCTCCGTTCTTTCGGACCGCTGCGGCTGGTCGATCAACGGACGCAACATCGTGAGCTTCGACCGTCCTCCCAGCCGGCACCTGCTCTCGGTTTATGCCGACGGCGACGTCTCGCATCGGCTCGCCGAAACCGGGGACGGCCCCGAAAACGTCGTTTGCCCCGTCGGCATGGCGACCGCGGTCGCGCTCTTCCCGGTCAAAGCGCTCAAGGACTGTCCGCTGGAAATCCGCGCCCCGATCTACGACGAACTCGAGACCAAAAAACGCCCGCGCTTTCCATCCGTGCCGTCCTGGCGCGAGGCCATCGCTCCGATGGCCCGGCTCACTGTCTCCAGCCACCGCATACAGCAGCTCTACGACCTCGCGGCCGCGAACCTCATTCTCCACTCGCCCCGCGACGTCTATCCGGGGCCCTTCACCTACAAGCGATTTTGGTTTCGCGACGCCGCCTTCGTGCTCAACGCGCTGCTCGCGCTCGGCGCCGTCGATCGCGCGCGGCGGGCCCTGCAGGAGTTCGGGCACCGCCAGCGGCACGACGGCTATTATCTTTCGCAGGAGGGCGAATGGGATTCCAACGGCGAGGCGATCTGGATCCTGCACCGTTTCTGGCGGCTCACCGGCGAGGCGCTCCCCGACGCCTGGGTGCGGGGGATCGGAAAAGGCGCCCGCTGGATCAGCCGCAAGCGACTGCCCCGCGGCACGGGCAAACCGGAAGCCGGGCTCCTTCCCGCCGGCTTCAGCGCCGAACACCTAGGCCCCAACGACTATTACTACTGGGACGATTTCTGGGGCGTGGCCGGTCTGCGCTGCGCCGCCGACATTCTCGAGTCCAGGGAGCCCGCAACCGCCGCCGAGCTCCGCCGGGAGGCGGACGATTTCCTCGCCACCATCGAGCAATCCTTCCCCAACCATCCTCAGCGCCGTTTCCCCGGCGCGATTCCCGCCTCTCCGAAACGCCGCATGGATTCCGGCGCGATCGGCTCGATCGTGGCGGACTACCCGCTCCAGCTCTTCGGGCCCGGCGACGACCGGATCCTCCGTACCGCGAATTACCTCCGCGACCACAGCATGCACACCGGCGGGTTCTTCCAGAACATGATCCACTCGGGGATCAACGCCTACCTCACGCTCCACCTGGCGCAGGTGCGGCTCCGCGCGGGCGACCCCCAGTCGGCCTGGGACCTGATGGAGCGCGTCGCCGACCTCGCCTCCCCCACCGGCCAATGGCCCGAGGCGATCCACCCGCGCACGCTCGGCGGCTGCATGGGCGACGGCCAGCACATCTGGGCCGCCGGAGAATGGGCCCTGATGATCCGCAACTGCTTCGTCCGGGAGGAGGGCCAGCGGCTCGTGATCGGTTCGGGTGTACCAGTCCGCTGGATACCCGAGGACGGCAAACCGGCCTCGTTTGGACCGACGCTCACGCCCTGGGGCCGCGTGACCGCCACGTTGCGGAGGCGCCCCGACGGCGTCATGGTCGGCCTCGCGGCCGAGTGGCGAGGCCGTGCCCCGGCCCTCGAGATCGCCGTCCCCGGGTTCGAATCCCAGCTGATCGAAAACCCCGCCGAGCGCACCGACGTCGCGCTCCATTCCCGCCCATGAACATCTGCATGATGACAAACACCTACCTGCCGCACGTCGGCGGGGTCGCCCGGTCCGTCAGCACGTTCGCCGAGGAGTACACGCGGCGAGGCCACCGGGTGTTGGTCGTCGCGCCGGAGTTCGAGGGCAAGCCGCTCCCCAAACGCGCCGAAGCGCTCGTCGAGCGTGTGCCGGCGATCCAGAAGTTCAACGGCAGCGATTTCTCCGTGCGGCTGCCGATCGCCACCGTGATGTCCGAAAGGCTCGACGTCTTTCCCGCCGACGTCGTTCACGCCCATCATCCGTTTCTTCTCGGGGACACCGCCCTGCGCATCGCCGCGAGCAAGAACGTGCCCGTGATCTTCACCCACCACACGAAATACGAGGACTACACGCACTACGTGCCGTTCAACTCGCCCGCGCTGCGCGAATTCGCGATCAATCTCTCGACCCACTTCGCCAACCTCTGCGACGGAGTGATCGCGCCGAGCGAAAGCATCGCCGACCTGATCAAGTCTCGCGGCGTCGAAGTGCCGATCCGCGTCGTGCCCACGGGCATCGACGTGAAGCTGTTTTCGTCCGGCGACCGCGAACGTTTCCGCCGCAAATACGGCTTCGGAGACGACATCCTGGTCGTCGGGCATGTCGGCCGCCTGGCCCCGGAAAAAAACCTCGAGTACCTCGCCGAGGCGGTCGCCCAGTATGTCGCCTCACAGCCGTCGGCGCGGTTTTTCGTCGTGGGCGCCGGCCCCTCGGAAGACGTGCTCAAGGAAGCGTTCACCCGCCGGGGGATTGCCAAGTCGCTCGTCATGGCCGGGAAGTTGACGGGCCCGGCGCTGGTCGCGGCATACCGGGCGATGGATGTCTTTGCCTTCGCCTCCAAGAGCGAAACCCAGGGCATGGTCCTCGCCGAGGCCATGGCGGCGGGTCTGCCCGTCGTGGCGCTCGACGCCTCGGGCGTTCGCGAAGTCGTCCGCCACGGACGCAACGGGTATCTCCTCCCGGAAGACGCGTCTCCGCGCCGCTTCGCCTCGTACCTGAAACGGCTCCACCTCAACCCGAGGCGCCGGGCCGCGTTCGTCGCGCAGGCGGCCCGCACGGCGGAAACGTTCTCGCGCGAGCACTGCGCGGAGCAGGCCCTGGCGTTCTACGACGAGATCCTTCGCGCCACGCGGCGCGACCGCCTTCTCAACTGGCTCAATCCCTGGGGCGTGATGCTGGAACGGCTCAACGTGGAGTGGAACCTCCTCGCGCAGAAAGCGCAGTCCGTCGTCGAGGCGGTGACCGCCAGCAGCGAGCAGAAGGCATCGTAGTCATGCGCCACGCGCCACACCCGCCGCTCCGCCCCACTCTGTCGCGCGTGCAATCATCGCGCCCGCAAGGGCGAAACGTGTAACCGATTTCACGCTACACCGCACCGTGGCCTCGCTCCCACTGCGGTGACCGCCAACCATGTTTGCCAAACTCGAATCCTTCGCCCATCGCCTGCGACAGCGGCTCAGTCGAAGCGAGTGGGCCATCCGCCACCTGGGGCTGACGCCGTCCGAGGGAACATCCGAACACCCGGGCCTGCTCCTCATCCAGATCGACGGATTTTCGCGCACCCAGCTCGAACGAGCGATCGAGAGGGGCCACACGCCGTTTCTCAAGAAGCTCCTCCGGCGGGAAGGCTACGAGCTGCACTCGTTTTATCCGGGGCTGCCGACGACCACGCCCGCCGTGCAGGCGGAACTCTACTACGGCATTCGTTCCGCGGTGCCGGCCTTCGGTTTTTTCCATCGGGCCAAGGCGCGGCTCGGCGCCATGTACAATCCGGAGTGGGCAAAAGCCTTCGAGGCCGAGTATCGCGAGCGGGCCGAAGGCCTGCTCAAGGGCGGCAGCAGCTGGTCCAACATCTACACCGGAGGCGCCGCGCAGGAGGAGAGCCACTTCTGCGCGGCGAGCATCGGCTTCGGCGACATGTGGCGCTCGGGCAAAATCCGAAACGTTTTCCTCTTCACGCTCCTGCAGTTCCCCGCCGCCGTCCGCATCGCGGGGCTCGTGATCGTGGAGGCGTTCATGGCGTTGATCGACGTGATCGACGGACTCCGCCGGGGCGAACGGCTCTGGCTCGAGCTGGGCATGGCGTTCTCCCGCGTCTTTGTCGGAACCGGACTGCGAGAACTCATCACCGTCGGCGGCAAGGTCGACGTCACCCGCGGCCTGCCCATCGTGCACGTGAATTTCCTCAGCTACGACGAGCACGCGCACCGCCGCGGACCCGCGTCGCATTTCGCGCACTGGTCGCTGCGGGACATCGACCGCGCGGTGAAAAACCTTTTCCGCGCCGCCGCGCGGTCGAAGCGCCGCGACTACTCGGTCTGGATCTTCTCCGACCACGGTCAGGAGCGGGCGCGATCCTTCGCCCTTGAGAGGAAGGGCGGCATCGAGCACGTCATCCGCGATTGCCTCGAGCTCTCGCAGAAGTCGGATCCCGCCTGGCGCGCGCGGTCGCAGCGGCCGCCTCCGCCGCAGTGGTTTTCCCGCAGCGCGCGAGCCCAGCGCCAGCACGCGCGCCGCAGCGAGGCGAACGCGCTGACGGAACTCGAGAAAACGACGTTCAGCGTCTCGGCGATGGGTCCGGTCGGGCACGTTTATTTCGCAAAGGCCCTGACCGCCGAAGCGAAACGCGCGCTCGCCGACCGCCTGGTGAACCAGGGCGGTGTTCCAGGCGTTCTCGTCTGCGACGGCGACAACAAGTTGTGGATCCATGCTCGCGGCGAAACTCCGATTCCGGACGGCGTGGCGGCGCTTCTCCCGCATCCGGAGCCGCTGCGCTCCGAAATCGCCCGCGATCTCGCGCACTTCTGCGAAAACGAACACGCCGGCGACCTGGTGCTGCTCGGCTGGTCGCCCTGGAGCGAGCCGTGGACCTTCGCTCCCGAACGCGGCGCCCACGGGGGCTTCGGGCCGGAGGAAACGCGGGGATTCGTCCTGCTGCCGCCCCGAACGCGACTCCCGGCGGGGTGCGAGCATTACCTCCGTCCCTCTACTCTGCGGGCGGCGGCCTTGCACCACCTCGGAAGGCAGCCTCTCGCCTCGCCGGTCCACGAACTTGGCCAGCCGCGCTTCCGGCTGATCACCTACAACACGCATGGCTGCTCGGGGACCGACGGACGCATTTCGCCGCGGCGGATTGCCCGCGTCCTCAGTCACAACGGCCCCGACATCGTGGCGCTTCAGGAACTCGATCTCGGACGGCGTCGCTCTCGCGCGGAGGATCAGGCCGAGATCATCGCCCGCGAACTCGGGCTCCACGTGGTCTTCTGCCCCACGGTGACGCACGGCCAGGAGCACTACGGCCACGCGATGCTCAGCCGGTGGCCGATCCAGGTCGCGCGGCGCGCCCATTTGCCGGCGGACCGGAAAAGCTGGTGGAAAGAACCCCGCGCCGCGCTCTGGGCCCGGGTGTTCGTCGGTTCGCAGGTGGTCAACGTCATCACGACGCACCTCGGCTTGGGCCGGCATGAGCGCTGGCTGCAGATCCAGGCGCTGCTCGGCCCGGAATGGATCGGCGCGGTGCCGCCAAACGAACCGCTGGTGATCTGCGGCGACTTCAATCTCGTGCCGGGCAGCCGCCCCTACGGCGAACTCGCCCGCAAACTGACCGACGCCCAAGCGGCGCGAAACGGGCATCGTCCGCTGAGCACGTTCACCTCCGTGCATCCCTTCACGCGGCTGGACCACGTCTTCATCTCCGCCCAGCTCGAGCCCGAGCGGATCGCAGTGCCGCGGAATCACCTCACGCGGTTTGCGTCCGATCACCTGCCGCTGGTGGTCGACTTGAAACTTGTGCCCTGATCCGCCGGAAGGCCCAGGCGCACGCGACGAGCACGAAGACGCCATAGGCGGCGAACCACGCGATGCGGGTGGGCGTCAGTTCGGTGCTCTGCCCGCCGAAAACCACGGCGATCACGCTTCGGGCCGAGTGAATGGGAAAACACCAGAGCAGATACGTGCGAAGCGGGACGCCGACGATCGGCAGCACGTAGTTTTTTGCGAAATACGGAACGCCGGGCAGGAGCACGGTGAACAGGCACACCGGCCCGTCCGCCCCGTGCGGCACGCGCCGCCGGAGAGCCTCCAGCCGATGCGCAAACAAATGCCCGAACCAGCGCACGATGTAGTAGCTCAGCAGGAGCTGGAGAAAGATCGACGAGATCGCCGCGGCGATCCCCCACGCGGGCCCCCACCGAAGACCGGCCAGAAGATGAAGAACCGTGATCGGAAAACCCAACAGCGGCAGGACAGTGATCGCGAGGTACACCAACGGTCCGTTGAGGTGCTCCGCGTAATCCTGCACCTGCTGAAGGTCGATCCGCTCGGCGAACAGACCGAGCGCGATCAACACGACCGCCGCCACGGCGATCTTGCCCCAGGGCCAACGAAAACTGCGGACCGGCGGTGTTGCGGGTGCGGGCATTCTCCGGGAGACCGGGCCCGCCGCAGTCGGTTCGTGGGCCGAAATCTCGCCGGACGCTACTGATGCCCGCGCTCGACGGCGGGGCAACTCGCCGAAGCCGATCACCCGGGCGAACGCGGCTCCGCCGGCTATTCGGCCGGTGGCTGGCTCAGGCGATCCTGCACCTTGCGCCAGATTCCGACGAGCGCCTGGAAGTCGCCGTCGCAGGTCGTGCTGTCGATGAGGTAATCGAAGCGGTGCGCCTCCCTCAGCTCCTCCTCGGCCGTGACGAGGCGCCGATTGATCTCGTCCTCCCCGTCCTGCGCGCGGCGAACCATGCGCGCCCGCAGCTCGGGAATCGGGACGCGAATAAAGACCGTGGCCATCCGGCGCTCGAGAAGCGGCTTCTCGCGGGCGGCGCGGCGGAAGTTCTCCACGCCCTGCACGTCGACGTTGATCACCAGGCTTCGCCCGGACGACAGCGGTTCGAGCACGGAGGACGCCAGCGTGCCGTAGCGGTGCTTCTTGTGCACCCAGGCCCACTCGAGGAACGCGCCGGCGGCGACCTTCTCGTCGAACTGCTCCGGCGAGAGGAAATGGTAATGCACGCCGTCGATTTCCCCGGGGCGCGGAGGACGCGTCGTGGCCGTGATCACCCGGGAGAACTCGGGCCGTTCACGGACCAGACGATCGCAGAGGGTGGTTTTGCCGGAGCCGGCCGGTCCGGCGAGGATGAGGAGAACGGCTTCGCCGGCGGCGTGGATTGGCGTTGCTGTGGACACGGGCAGCAGCTTCGAGGTCACGTAAGAAGTCGCTCAATACGTAAACGCCACCGCCGCGAGCACCAGGCCGTAGCCGAGCAGCACCCCGCCGAGAGCGCGGGCGCGGGCCTGCCGGGCGAAAAGCCACTGGAAAAAGTCGCGCAGCCGGAACGGCGAGGCACCCAGGTAGAGGGCGAGCACGATGCCGGCGTAGACGGCGATCTTGTAGAGGTAGATCTGCGCCGGCTGGTAGATCATGTAGCCCGCCTCGAGCAGGGGCATCGCCATCATGAGCATGAGAATGCAGGCGCCGCGCACGGCGAGGAAGTCGGGGACGTAAAAAAACGAGAGCGCGGCGACAACGGCGAAGCCGATGAACAGCGCCACCCGGTATTCGCCGAAATCCGCCTCCGACAGATGCGACACCGCGTAGAGGAACCAGGCGGCTCCCGCGCCGAAGAGCACGCCCGCCGCGGCTTTCGAGCGGGGGAAGGCCTTGCACATCGAAATGATGAGCGAGTTGCTCACGAGAAACAGCGCGCCGAGTGCGACGAGCAGCAGGGCGGGGATCAGGGTGGCGAGCGTGAGGGACATGGAAAAGAAGGGGGCCTACACGGCGGGGCGGAGCGCCGTGGCACCGGCAGCATCGCCCTCGAGCCCGGCCAAGACGAGCTCGCCGTAAAGCGTGCTGACCGAGGCGCGTTCGATGCGCAGCGGGACAAGCCGGCCGATCAGCCGGGGCGAGGCGTCGAAAACCGCGACGCGGTTGCCGCGGGTCCGGCCGGTGTAGCGCTGGCCGCTTTTGTCCGGCCCCTCGACGAGCACCTCCTGGACGGTTCCGAGGAGCGTCTGGTTTCGCCGCACGGAGTTGCGCTGAAGAATGTCGAGCAGGGCCTGGTTGCGCGCCTCCTTCACCTCGTCGGAGATCTGGTCGGGCAGGGCGGCCGCGGGCGTGCCGGTGCGTACAGAGTACTTGAATACGTACGCCATGTCGTAGTTGCACGCCTCGAAGAGCTCACGCGTCTGCGCGAAGTCCTCGTCGGTCTCGCCCGGAAAGCCGACGATCACGTCGGTCGAGAAATACATGTCGGGCCGGACCGCGCGCAGCGATTCCACGATCTCGCGGTAGCGTTCCCGGGTGTAGGGCCGGTTCATCGCACGCAGGATGCGGTCGCTGCCGGACTGCATCGGCAGGTGGACGTACTCGCAGAGTTTCGGCAGCCGCCCGAATGCGTCGACCAGGTCCTGCTTGAAGCCGCGCGGATGGGGCGAGGTGAAGCGAATCCGGTCGATGCCGTCGATCTCGTGCACCCGCTCCAGGAGCTGCACGAACGGCGACACGCCGCCGGTGTGCGCGTAGTCGCGGCGCCCGTAGCTCGTCACGATCTGTCCGAGAAGCGTGATCTCCCGGGTGCCCCGCGCGGCCAGCTGACGGCACTCCGCCACGATGTGGTCGATCGGGCGCGAACGCTCGTCGCCTCGCGTCTTCGGCACGATGCAGAACGAGCAATCCATGTTGCAGCCCTGCTGGATCGAAACGAACGCGCTCACCTGCGGCTGCGCGCCCGGCTCCGGCTCGAGGTGGTCGCGAATGGTGTTTTGCGAGCCCGGTTCCTCGCCGATGTCGATCACGGTTTCCCCCACGGGAACGCCCGCCGCGCGGGCCGCCTGCAGGTTGGCGAGGTAGTCGGGCACCTGGTGAAACTTCTGCGTGCCGACGATCAGATCGACGTCCGGCAGGCGGTCGAGCAGCTCGGCGCCGCGGTTCTGCGCCATGCAGCCGAGGATCCCGAGGATGAAATCCGGATTCTTCTTTTTCCGCTGCTGCACGTAACCGGCCTTCCCGATCGCCTTCTGTTCGGCCGCATCCCGCACGCTGCAGGTGTTGAGCAGGAGGATGTCGCACTCGTCTTCCTCCGTCACGATCCGATACCCCCGGGCGCGCAACATCGCCGCGACAGCCTCACTGTCGCGCTCGTTCATTTGGCACCCGTAGGTTTTGATGTAGACGCGGTTCATCCCTGAGCGACGTGCGACAGGTAAAGGGGTGTTAAGTAAAGGCCCCCGAGGAGGGGTCAAGGGCGGAGCCGTGACAGAGCCGCCGGGGGAAAATCACTTGGCCCGCCGCGGCTTGCCGGACCGTTGCCCGCAAAGCTCTCCGCGGTGCTCGTCGCTTGACCTTCGCGCAACTCAGTCCCTCGCTCGCGGTCAAAGGCCCGCGCCGATGAAACACCTGCTGCCGCTGGCGATCTGCTCCGCCCTTCTCGCCGCTCCGCCGGTTTTTGCCACCACGGATTCCGCAGGTGCGCCTGGAAGTGCGAAAAGAGACGCCCCGGCCCCGCAGAACACGGCCAAGCCGGAGGACGCTGCGGCTCCGCAGGTCGACACTCAGCAACTCTACGAAATCGGGAAGCAGTTGTTCGATGAATACGCTCCCGACGACGTGAAAGAGGAGTACGAGTTTCCCTCTCAACAGCAGTGGGATGCGTTTGCCAACCGGCTCCAGACCGCTCTCCAGGGCGGCTCGCTGGAGGAGCTGGCGTCGTTCGAACCCGAGGCCCGGCGCGCTCTCGCCGCGTTCCGCGTTTTGCCGGGGTATTCGGACTACGTCGATTGGCTGTCCGAGCGCCTCGACCTGATCGAGACGGCGCGCGCGGCGGTTGAGGCCCAGAAAAAACCCAAGCCGCCCGTCGCTACGACGCCCGCCGTCCCCGCGACCCCGACAACGCCCGAACCGGAAACGCACCCCTCCGAGCCGACTGCACCCGCCGCGCCGCTCGTCCCGTACTACGACGTGTGGCTAGACCGTCTGCGCAACCGCCCGCCGCCGCCCCGAGCCGACGAATTGCTGCCGCTGCTCAAGGTCATCTTCTCCGCCGAGGGCCTCCCGCCCGAACTCGCTTGGTTGGCCGAGGTGGAATCCTCGCTCAACCCAAGCGCCCGCAGCCCTGCAGGAGCCCGGGGTCTTTTCCAGTTGATGCCCGCGACGGCAAAGTCGATGGGACTGAGTCTGTTTCCCTTCGACGAGCGCTCTCATCCGGGCAAGAACGCCCGGGCCGCGGCCCGCCTGCTGCGCAAGCTGCACGACCGCTTCGACTCCTGGCCGCTCGCGCTCGCCGCGTACAATGCCGGAGAAGGCCGGATCGCCACGGCGTTGAAGAAAAGCCAGGCGAGTTCTTTCGCCGCGATTGCCGACTCGCTTCCCTCGGAAACACGGATGTACGTGCCGAAGGTGTTCGCGACCCTGACCGTCCGCGAAAACATCGAACCCCGCGCGTTGGCCGAGCCCACCGCAGCGGCCGCCACCGCACCGCGAAAAGCAGAGCGTCCGGTGTTGGGGGCGATTTCGTCGAACTGACGCCGCGGAATCTCGCGCCGACGCGGGTGAGGCTTCCGTCTCGAGGCCGCGCGGTTTGAGCGAACCCGCTGCCCCTCCGGCGCTGAACCGCGCCGCACCCAAAAACGAGGTGGCCAAGGTCCGTCGGTCCGCTTTCTTAGGCGCATGGGTTTTTTCGACCGTTTCGCCGCCAAGAAACCGGCGTCCCCCGCCACCCCACAAACCCCGCCGCAGACCGCCGCAGCCGAATCTGAATCGAGTGCGGAGTCCACTCCGGCAGGCTCGGCCGCCGGCCCGAGCGGGAGCGTGAAAACGCAGCTCGCGAGCGCACGGGAAAAGCTCGATGCGCAGGACGTCGCCGGTGCGATGGCGATCTACGAAGAGCTTCTTCGGGCGGCGGGCGACCGGCCGGACGTGCTGGTCACGCTTTCCGGCGACCTCGGCACCTGCGGTTACGTCGAACAGATCGTCGAACTCGTCGCTCCGCGCTACGACGCCGAACGCCACGGACCCGCCACGGGCATCAATCTCCTCCAAGCTTACCTCGCGGTGCGGAACACGCAGGCCGCGCAGCATCTGCTCGACATCCTTTTTGCCCTTAAGCGCCCCGAGCTCGAGCAGCGCCTGTATGGCTTTTCCAACGCGCTCGCCGAGTTGATCGAAGCGGAACGGCGCGGCCAGCTGCCGCCTCCCGACGCCCCGGCGAACGCAGAGGCGGGAGGTCCGGCGCCGGGCCCGCAGAAGGCGATCGTCAGTCTCGTCACCATCAGCAAACCGATCTGGACCTACGGTATTGAAACCCTGCCCGGCATTCTCCCTCCGAAAGCGGATCGCCTGCGCCGGATCGCCTTCGCGCAGCTCAGCCTGATCGGACTGCCCGACGCCGCCGAGCGCATGAAAAAGCCAGAGGATTCGCTGGCGCGTTTGTCCCGCGGTTTTCCGCTCTGGATGGCGGACTTGTTCACCTACTCGCCGAATTACGCGCCCGTCGCGGCGATCGGCACGATGAACAAGGAGCACTACGTCATCTTCGGCGCCGAGTGGACGGCGAACAACCTCCGCGAGCTGGTCCAGAGCAACAAAGAGCCCATCGACTACGTATTCACCGGCACCTTACGCGAGCAGGCGCAGGACCACGAACTGACGATCAAGGTTTGGGAGATAAAGCGCTTTCGCGAACGAAAGGCGTTCACCGTGCGCTGGACCCCGGCCACCGCGGACGCGGAGCTCACGAAGCTGGCGGAGACCATCCGGATGTTCATGGAGTGGTCCGCCTACCCGGCCGACGCCGCGCTCCCGTACGCCATGCCGGCCAGTCCTTCCGCGTGGTGCGACACGCTTGGCTCATCGGTTTCCTTTTTCCTCGCCGACAAGGGCGTCGTCCCGAAGAGCGTGATCGAGGATCCCGCGTCCGATCTCGCCCGAGTGGGCGAGCGCGCGGCGACGAGCGAACGCGATTCCCTGGCTTACCTGACGCTGGTCGAGCGCGCCATTCGCCTCGGCATTCCTGAAAACGCCGCCGCAACCGCGCCGCTCTTCACATCGCCCCTCGTGGAAGAGGCCGGCGGACTGTTGGGACTGTAGGAAGGCAAAGGGCTGAAGGACTGAAAGGCTGAAGGGCTGAAAAAAAGTCCCAGAGAGCCAGTCGTGCTCCGGCGTCGCTCGAGCGTAGGAAACCTGCTAGCAGCCCTTCAGCCCTTCAGCCCTTCAGCCCTTCAGCCCTTCAGCC
>QAYY01000012.1:155678-295205 GCA_003054665.1 Opitutaceae bacterium EW11
CCTTCAGCCCTTCAGCCCTTCAGCCCTTCAGCCCTTCAGCCCTTCAGCCCTTCAGCCCTTCAGCCCTTCAGCACCGCCAGCTGCCCGCAGCCGGCGGAAATGTCGATCCCGCGCCGCTGGCGGATGGTGCAGGGCAGGCTGTAGCCGGCGAGGACGGACTGGAAACGTCTCGCTGCCTCGAGCGCGGAGGGGCCTCCCTGGTATCCGCTCGTCGGATTCAGCGGAATGAGGTTCACCTGAGCGGGAAGACCCGAAAGCAGCCTGCCGACGGCATGGGCTTGCTCGACGCCGTCGTTTTTCCCCTCGATCAGCGTCCATTCGAAAAAGATCCGGCGTCGCAGCTTCTGGCAGTATGTGCGGCAGGCGGACATCAGCTCGTCCAGGGGCCACGCTCTCGCTGCCGGGACCAGCGCGGCGCGCTCTTCCTGGGTGGCGGCGTGGAGGCTGACGGCGAGATGGACGGGGCGCGCCTCCTCCGCCAGCCGTAGGATTCCCGGCACTACGCCGACGGTGCTGAGCGTGATCTTTCGCGCGCCGAGGCCGAGGCCGTTGGGATCGCGGAGGATTTCGAGCGCCTTCATCACCGCGTCGTAGTTGTGCAGCGGTTCTCCCATTCCCATCAGCACGAGATTCCGAAGCCGCTCGTGCCTCCCGTGCGGCGAGTTGTCGGCGGGATCCGCCAGCGCCGGTGAGTCCGCACTCGTTTCCCGCAGGACTCGGTCGATATGCAGCGCCTGGGCGACAATCTCCCCCGCCGTGAGGTGTCGCGTGAAACCCATCTGCCCGGTCGCGCAAAACACACAGCCCATCGCGCAGCCGGCCTGGCTGCTGACGCACGCGGTGACGCGGCCCTTGAAGCGCATCAACACCGTCTCGATGCAACGGTCGTCGCGCAGGCGCAGCAGGTACTTCCGCGTGAAACCGTCCGTGCTCCGACTCTCGTGCTCGGCGGGCAATCTGCCGAGCGCCGTTTCCTGCTCGAGCCTGGCGCGGACGCGCGGCGGAAGATCCGTCATCTCGTCGAGCGACGAAACGGCGGTGTAATAAAGGTAGTTCCAGATCCTCCCGGCATGGACCGCATTGAGACCGCCGCGCGCAAGCCACTCGCCGAGTTCGGCACGGGTGAACTCGTAGAGATTGAGCGGTTCCGTCGCGGGCGCCATGGGCCGGGGACTAGAAGCAGACCCCGATCCAATCTCAAGTCCGCCGTGGATGAACGGCCCGCAGCGGGCGCACGCGCGAACGACCGGGAGGAGAGAGAAGCGTTTGCCGCATGCGACGGCTCGGCCGCCGAAACCTCACGATTTCGACCGGGTCCCGTCGCGCCGTCGCGTCTCTGCAGCCTCAGTTCTCGTGCGGCACCGAGTGATCGTCGGCCTTGCCTTCGTACGCATGCACGGAACGCGCCGAATCGCCCCAGCGGGGTAGATTCGATCCGCGCCACGCATGGGTTTGCCGAATGTCGGCCCTGATCTCCGTGTCCGTCGACTGCATCATGAGGCGGTTGATGGCTGCGTAAGCGATATCTTCGGTGCTGAGGTGTAGCTGATCCGCCAGACGGCAGATGGGAGCGTATTCCTCGTCTTCCAGATGAATCTTGATCGCTGGCATGCGAGCCTCCGGGGTTGAGGGGTAAATGGCTCTTTCTTCGAGCCACAGAGTAGGACCAAGCCCCTCTCGCAGCAAGACCGGGCCGGAAGGTATTCCCCCCGCTTTTCGCGCGCGTCCAACACCCCAGCCGCCCGAGACCCCGCAGCGTTCTCCAACCTTCGTTCGAAAACAGCGCGGCTCCGCCGAGCCGAGGGTTTCACGGCGACATCGTTTTCGGACGCTCCCGCCGAGGTCGCACTCGCGAGCCACGGTGGAGCGGACTTCAGGCAAGCTGGGGAAAGCCGGTCAGCAGTTCGGCGTAAATCTTCGCGGCGCCAAGCAGATCGGCCACCCGCGCCCGTTCGTCGGTGCCATGATAGCGCTGTCCGCCCGGCCCGTATCCAAGCGTCGGAATCTTCAGGTGATGCGAAAAGAAGTGCATGTCGTTGAACCCGCTCGACACGCTGAACACCGCGCTGCGTCGGCGCACGCGGCCGACCGCCTCCGCCATCGCGGCGAAGAACGGGTGCGTCGGCGCGCAGTAGCAGGGATGATTGTCCGAGACCTTCTGCACGGTGATCCGACAGCCCGGGATTCTTTTCGCCGCGGCGAGGAGGAAACTGCGAAGGTCGCGTTCCGCGTGCGCGACGGTCTCGTTCGCGATCACGCGCCGGTCGATGGAGAAACGCGCCTCCGCCGGGACCGTGTTGATCTTTCCTCCGGGAGGTTGGGAGAACACGCCGCCGACATTGATCGTCGGCACCATGATTTTCCCGTCGGGAGCGTGGAACGAGCGGGCCGCCAATTGCCGTTTGTACTCCTCGAGGGCGAGGACCAGCGCGGACATCTTCTCGACCGCGTTCACGCCGGCCTCGGGCTTTGAGCCGTGCGCCGCCCGCCCGTGCACCACCACCTCGAGCCAGACGACTCCGTTGTGGCCGCAGCAGACGACGTCACCCTCGCCTCCCTCCATCACCACGGCGTAGTCGGGGCGGATCGGGGCGTTCTGCACGAGCCAGCCGCTGCCGAGGAGCGAGTCCGTTTCCTCGTCGGCCGTGAAGGAAACCTCGACGTTCGTCAGCGGGGCGACGCGACAGGCCCGGAGCGCCTTCAGCGCCAGAATCAAGCTCGCGATCGAGCCTTTCATGTCCCCCGTGCCGCGCCCGTAGATCCAGCCGTCCTCGAGCTCGCCGCTGAACGGGTTCTTGTGTCGCCAGCCGCTGGATACCGGAACGACATCGTAATGGGCGTTAAAATGCACCGTCTTCCGTTCCCGCGCCACCGGCCAGCGCCCCAGAACGTTGTAGCGCGGAAACCCCTGCTGGTCGGCCGGCAGCACCTTTCGCAGAAGCGCCCGCGGCACAGAGAGGCGACGGGCCGCGAGACCGGCTGCCTCGAGTTCCCGAACAAGGAGACTCGTGATTTCGTCGTACGCGCAGCCAGGAGGATTGGTGGTGTCGATCCGAACCAGGCGCTGAGCCAGCGCGATCAGATCCTGCACATGGCCATCGAGGTAAGCCGCGGGCGTCATCATGGCCGAAGAGAAGCCGGGCCCATGCCGAAATGAAAGACCCGAAGCGAGTCGACGGAGGTCAATAAACGCGCAGTCCACCCACCTTCCAGCACCCGATTCGGCCGCCTATTGATTGCAACAACACCCAAAACGAGGGGTCAACCATGCGTAAAATGATCCCATCAGATGTAGTGGAATCCCCGTTTTTCCATATGGTTCCAAATTCCCCATGGCGGGGGTGATTAGGGTCGTTAATTTCTTGTCAAATGCCATTGGCCGACCTGCGACGCGATTACGGACTCTCCGGGCTCCTCGAAAAGGACCTGGCGGCCGATCCGTACCGGCAATTCGACAAATGGTTTCAAGAAGCCGAAGCCGCGAAGCTTCCCGAGCCCAACGCGATGGTGTGTTCGCTCTCCACGCGCGATGGCCATCCTTCGTCGCGGATCGTTCTGCTCAAGGCCTTCGACAGCCGGGGCTTCGTATTCTTTACCAACTACGAGAGCCGGAAAGGCCGTGAACTCGGCGAGAATCCCCGCGCTTCCCTCCTCTTTCCCTGGTTTCCCCTGGAACGTCAGGTGATCGTCGAGGGCTCGGTGACAAAGGTCGCGCGAGAGGAGGCCGATGCCTATTTCCACAGCCGTCCGCGCGCAAACCAGCTGAGCGCGTGGGCTTCGCAACAGAGTTCCATCGTCACGGGCCGCCCGCAGCTCGAGGACGCTCTTCGGAAAGTGGAGGAGAAGTATGCGGGCAAAGAGGTGCCCATGCCTCCGTACTGGGGCGGCTACCGAGTCGTTCCCGAAACGGTTGAGTTCTGGCAGGGCCGGCGGAGCCGGTTGCACGATCGCCTGCGCTACCGGCGCGACCGCGAAGAGTGGGTCATCGAGCGCCTTTCACCCTGAGGAGTTGGTCCGTGCGGTATCTGCATTCCACGCCTCCGTTCGCCGCTTTGCCCGACGCGCAGGACACCCGGGACAAACCCCCTCCTGCGCCGCTTCTGGCCGCCGCGGTGCATGCGCAAAGCGAGGGCCTGCTGATCACCGGTCGCCGCTGGGGCCGCAACGGCCTGAAGATCATCTTCGCCAACGAGAGCTTTTGCGCGATGACCGGCTACACCGTCTCCGAACTTCGTCGCAAGGGCCAGGGAGCCGTGCACATCGAGAAGGCCCAACTCGCGCGGATGCAGCGCTGGGCGGCAAATCCCGAGCCGGGATCGATCTACAGCGGCGAGGGCTATCTCACGCGCAAGGACGGCGGCACCTTGTATGCCGCGTGGAACTACAGCCCGGTTTCCGACGAGGCCGGCCACGTCACCCACATCGTCGCGACCTACCGAGACCTGACGGAAAAGCGGCGCCTGCAGGAGGCGTTGATCCACTCGCAGAGGCTGGACGCGGTCGGGCGGCTCGCCGGCGGCGTGGCTCACGACTTCAACAACCTGCTCTCGGTCATCAACGGCTACTGTGAGATTCTCGGCTCGAAACGTGGCATCCGCCGCCAGGCAGCCCACGAGTTGGAGGAGATCCATCAAGCCAGCCAGAAGGCGGCGAGCCTCGTCCGGCAGCTGCTCGCCTTCAGCCGCCGGCAGGCGATGAACCCGAAAGTCGTCAATCTCGACCAGCTGGTGCGGGACAACGCGGAGATTCTCTCCCGGCTCCTCAAGCCCCGCAAATGGCTCGCCCTCGATCTCGACGCAGGCGATGGCAACGTGCGCGTCGATCCGTCGCAGATCCAGCAGGTGCTGCTCAACCTCACGATCAACGCCCGCGACGCTCTGGACGAAGGCGGCCGCGTCGTGTTGTCCACGTCGCTGCGCGACGTCGGTCCGGAGATGGAGCGCCGCCCGCAGGAGATGGCGCCGGGCCGCTACGTGGTGCTCACGGTCTCGGACAACGGCTGCGGCATGGACGCCGAAACTCAGGCGCATCTTTTCGAACCGTTCTTCACCACCAAGGAACAGGGCAAAGGCACCGGTCTCGGGCTCGCCCTGGTCTACGGCGTCGTCCAGCAGAGCGGCGGCTTCATCTTCGTGCGCAGCGCGCCGGGGCAGGGCTCGACCTTCGAGATTTTCCTGCCCGAGGTTCGCGAGCCGGCTCAGCCCGTCGCCGCACCGCTGCCGTCGATTCCGAGCACGCGGGGAAAAGAAACTGTCATGATCGTCGAGGACGACGATGTCGTGCGCAAGATGGTCGCCGGCATCCTCACCGCGGACGGCTACCAGGTGATCGCGGAACGGAACGCGGAGGAAGCCCTGCACGCCGCGCGCGTGCTGCGTCACCCCATCGATCTCCTGATCACGCAGATCGGCCCCAATCCGGGCAACGAAGGCGAGCTGCTCGCCGCCGCGCTGCACGAGATCCAGCCGAAGCTGCGAGTCCTCGGGACCTGCAATCCCGATTGCGCGCCGTTGGGTTTTCTCGAGCCCGAATCCCAGGCGTGTCTGACAAAACCGTTTACCCTGAGCGCCCTGATGAAAGCCACACGCGCGCTCCTCGATCACGCGCCGGTCCATAGCCCGGCGACGTCCTGCTGAAGTCTGGGCATCGCACCGGCCGCGCTCCACGCGGCCAAGTGAAGCGAACAAACGGGGCTCGCGAATCGCGTAAGATCCTGCTGTCTGGCGCGTCGTAGTTAGCACTGCCGCCGTTCGCTTGGCGGCTCCCCCAGAAAACCGCTTCCCCCATGACGACGACCCAGGGTCTTCGCGCGTTTGCCTCCGTCGCCCTCTTCGGGCTTCTCGCCTCAATCGGATTCGCCCAAAACGCCACGATCGACGATCCGATGCCGTTCCCGCCGGAAACCGGTCCGGCGTTGCCCCACAGTTACGCACCGAAAATCACGGAACGAGCCCAGCTCGCCTACCCCGCCGAACTCAAGGAACGGCGTTGGGAAGACACGGTGTGGATCGCGTTTCTCGTCGACCCGTCGGGCGCGGTGCACGCGCCGCGAGCGTTCTTCAGCCGGCATTCGGAATTCGAGGCGCCGGCGATCGCCGCAGTGCAGCAGAGCAAGTTCACCGGCGGCATGCACGACGGCAGGGCGGTCTGGACTCAGATGGTCGTATCCGTCCGGTTCACGAGCATCGTCAGCAACCCGTAGCGCCACGCTGAGGGCGCCGCTGCGGCACCTTTCTCCGCCTCGCGTTTACCTCTCCACATCACGGCGCAGGCAGGGCGACACTGCAGCGTCCTCGGCTCCGGTTTTTCTGCCTTTCAGCCCCGCCGGCGATACGACTTTCTTGCCGAATGCAGTTTCACCTCCTTCCGGACCGCACCGCAGGCGCCGCCGAGAACATGGCGACCGACTTCATGCTCCTGCAGCGGTATCCGAACGAACAGGACATCCGCTTCCGGCACTACGATTGGCATCGTCCTGCCTTCACCTTCGGCTACAGCCAGAAGATCGAATTCGTCCGAGGTCAGCTGCCGGCGGGCGAGGTCGTGGAACTCTGCCGTCGGCCGACAGGAGGAGGCGTCGTCGACCATCGCGCTGACTGGACCTACGCGTTGGTAGTCCCGCGCGGGCATCCCGCCTATGACGTCCGAGCGACCGAATCCTACCGGATCGTTCATGCCTGCATCGCGGAGGCGTTCCGTGCGCTCAAACAGCCGGCTGTTTTGCACGAGCGGCCGGCCGCAGCACCCGATGGAAAACCCGCCGGCCCGGGAATCTGCTTCATCCAGGCCGAGCTCTACGACGTGATCTCGCCCGCCAACGGGCGGAAGATCGCCGGCGCCGCGCAGAAACGGACCAAACACGGGCTGCTTTTCCAGGGTTCGATCGCACGTCAGGTGGTTTCCGCCCAGCTGGATTGGGAGGCGTTTCGCACCGGTTTTCTCGAGAGACTCGCCGCCGCTCTCGGGGTGCAGCCGGAAGAAACACCGTGGCCGGATTGGTCGGACGAGGAACTGGCCGCGCTGGTCGAGCAGTACTCCACCCCGGAGTGGAACGAGTTCCGCTGAGTTCAGTCTGTCGCCCGCTTTTGCGAACGACAGGCAGGCCAGCATGCAACTCACGCCCGACGACATCACGATCGCGGTGACGGTTTACCGCCGCCTCGAGTACTTGGAAGCCGCGCTCGACTCCGCGGTCAACCAGACCGTTCCGGTGCGCGTGCGGCTGTACGACGACGGAGGCCAGGACTCGCCCCAGCTGACCCGCATCCTCGCGGGTTTTTCCGGCCGGGTGGAGCACATCCGGAATCCCCGCAGTCTCGGACTGTTTGGGAACATGAACGCCTGTATCCAGCAATCCTCGACACCGTGGGTTTCGATTCTCCACGACGACGACCTGGTGGAGAAGGACTTCGTCGAGCGCGTGCTCGATGTCGCCCCGGAGGTCGAGCGGTGTTCGCTTTTCTGCGGGGGCACCGTCTATCTCAAGCCCGACGGCCGGGAGTTCCATCGGTCAGATCTCGATCGGAGCCGGCGATGGAGGCGGCTTACCGCGGAGGATTTTGCGCTGAAGACGTGGTTCGCCTTTCCCGGGCAGCTGATTCATGCGCCGACGGCCCGCCAGGTTGGCGGATTCCCCACCAAGTCGATCTACACGGGCGATTGGGAGCTCTGGTTCCGCCTCGCGATGGTCGACGGCGTGGTGCAGCTCGGCGCCTACACCGGTCGGCATCGGACGCATCTCGGCGCCGGTCGAGGCACCGTCGCCGCCGCCAAGACGGGGCGGAAAATCGCCTGCTGCGGCATGCAGGCCAAACGCAACGTCCTGCGCCTGCGCCGTAGCGGGTCTGCCATGACCTACGATCGTCGAGCCTGGGTGCGCGCCTACGCTCCGATGTACCGCGACCTGATCGTCTACGCGTGGGGCATGCCGCGCTGGCTGCTCCGCTACAACCGAAAGGTCCTGCTGCTCACCGAGCCACAAGGTCGGGGGTCCCGAGCGCTCCACTACGCCTCGAGGACTCTCGGCACCGGCGCTCTCCGGCTCGCCGGGCTGGCTCGGATGCTCGCCGAGCGCACCGGCCTGCGAGCGCCGCAGACTTTCTGACGAGCTGGACTTCACCGTCAGTGCCGCGCTCGGATTGCGGTCTGTTCGGCGGCGAAAAAAGAGAAAGGGCGCGACCGAAGTCGCGCCCCGAAAAGCTCCGCCCTCCCTCTGCTCGAGCAGGTCCGGATCACTCGCCCCCGCCGGGGACCATGCCCTTGAACATGCCGCCCAGGCTGAACTTCTGGTAGTCCGCGGGCGGCTTGAAGAGCGCGTCGGGCTGCGAGCCCTTGTCCACCGAGACCGTCTCCGTGCGCATCACTTCCTTGCCGTCCTTGCCGTGGCTGACCATGCGCAGCGGAAAGAAATCGCCCGATTTCATGAAGGCCTCTGCCTCGCTCGTCTTCGCCGGGCCGCGTTTTCCCTGGTTCGCCATCATGTATTGGCCGAGCCCCTTGGTCACCCAGAGATCCGTCTGCATGCCCTGCGACGTGCCGACGTATTCTTCCGTATCATACCCGGCGATCTTCTCCTTCCGGCCGGTGGGCTTGAAACTCATCGCCGCGGCGGTCTCCTTGCCCTTCTCCACCTGGGCGTCCGTCATCTTGTGCACCATGTACATCTTCTGCTGGGGCATGAGCATGGTGAACTCCTTGGCGTCGGCATCGATCAACATCACTGCGGTGATGCTCGCCGGAGCCTGGCTTCCACCCTCCTCCTGATGGCGCTTGCGCTCGCGACGCTCCTCCTTGTCCGGCGTAACCGTGGTTTCGATGCGCATCTTCGTGCCTTTGACGAAGTAGGTGACCGGCATCGTCTCCTTGCCGGTTGTCATGTTCATCGTGATCTTGCCTTCGAACGCCCAGGAAGAGGCGGCGGTGAGAAGTCCCAGCGTACAAACCGCGAGGAATCGTTTGAGGGAGCAGGGTTTCATAGAGGAAGGTTGAGCGGATGGGATCTGCGCCCGCCGTCGTCCGACGTGCCTGGCGCAAACAAATCCTTCCCGGAATCTGCGTGGGGGTTACGCGGGAAGGTGGATTTCCACTGCGATAGTGGCCTCCCCGAATCAGATCAATCTTGGATACGTCACGGCGCCGCGATGCAAACCCGCGGCAGTCCGGCCAGACTCCTCACGGGTCCTGATTCCGCCTCCAGGGGAAGGGATCGAGCCCCAGCTGGCCCTGCGTCAACGTGAGCTTCCGCGTCTCCAAGGCCCGCGGATCCCGCACTTCGAGCGCGATGGAATCGCCGTTGCGGCGGTGCACGAAGAGGCGCCCGAGATCGCTGTCCGGATTGAACCGCGCGACGAAGCTCCGAATGTCGCGCCCATCCGCCGAGACGATTTCCGTGCCGGGCTGAATTCCTTTCTGCGCCGCCTCCGAATCCGCAGCGACTTTCCGAACCACAAGCCGCTCCACGCGATTCGTCTTTCGATGGGCGGACACGTTGAACGCCAGCCCGAACGACGTCCAGACCATGGCCCGGTCGCGCACCAGCACCGGTGCGAGTCGCACCAGATCCTCACCCGAGCCAGAGAGCGCGGAGCGGAGCCATTGAATCCGTTCCTCCTGGGCGAAACCGCGCTCGATCGCCGAGTCGAGCGACTCCTTGGCTTTTTTGCGCTCGCCGGACAGGGCATACGCCACCGCGAGGTCGAAATGCAGGTACGCGGGCTCCGGATGGATCGTCAGCGCCTGCGAAAACTCGCGGGCCGCGGTGGCGTACTCGCGATCGTCCAGCGCTTGGCGGCCCTGCTCGATCAACGAGACAAACGCCCCGCTGAGGACCCGGCGAGCAGCATGATTGGTTTTCCCCCAGCCCTCCAATTCCCGGACAAAATCGGCGAACACCGCGCGCTGGCCCGCATCCGGTAGTTCCGAGTTCATCGTCCCCAAGCTCCCCAACTCCGTGCGATCGGCTCCAGCCACCGGGTCGCCGAACGTGCTGCGGCGCTCGCGGGATTCCATCGCGGCGCGCATCTGCATTTCTCGCTCCAGGCGGCGATGCGATGCCTCCCCCGTCGAAAGCTCCTCAGCCGCGATTTCCTGGAGCCGGTCCCGCCAACCCTTCTCCTGGTTCGCCGCCTTTTGCTCCGATTTCTCCCAACGTCTGAGCTCCTTCGATCCCTTGAACGATCCAACTTTGGCTTCCGCCTCCGCGACCGACCGCATGCCCCGGAAGTCCGCGACCAGCGATTCGTACGCGGCGCAGACTCGGCCGATCTCCGTCTCGGCCTTCGCGGCGGCAAGGTGCTTCTGCCAGAGCGACTCGATCCAGGCGGCGTCGCGCGGAATCACCTCCGAGCGCATGGCCTGAAGATGTATCCACTCCACGGCTTCGAAGGCCACTTCCGGCGGAGGCCAGCCGTGCCCGCCGTCGTAGAAAACGACGCGATGCGGCGTGTGGCGCACGCTCAGGGAGACATCCGTCTCCCTCAGTTCCTGGTAGTTGAAATCGTCGAGTCCTGCCGCGCCGAAAAACACCGGCTTCACCTGCGACGGCATGCTACCGGCGGAGAACGCGGCGGAAAACGCGATCACACCGGCGATGCCGCTGCCCTGCCCGAGCGAGCACGCCACCCTCGCCCCACCCGACATGCCGGCCGCGTACACCCGATGGCGGTGCATGGGAATGCGCTTGGGCACGTCGCGCAGCAGCGCGTTCAGCGCCTCGACCAGTTCCTCGGACGCCCCGTTGCGGCAGTTGTTGGAGCCGATCACGACGTAGCCATAGCGCCGGGCGGCGGGCAAAAAGACCTCGATCGCACGACGGCCGTTGCCGGCCGGATCGAAAGCCAGGATCACCGGCCAGGCCCGATCGGAGGAGTAGTTGGGCGGTAGATACGCAGCGTACGAATGCCCGGGGGCGTCGGCACACGGCACCGGGTCGACCACTTCGCCCGCGGTCCAGCGCACCGCGTCGATCCCCGCTTTTTCAGCGGGCGGCTTCTCTTCCGCCGGCGCCTGCCCGGCAAGCAAGGTCGCCGCCGCGAGAACCGGGACGAACACGAGACTGCGGATGACCTTGGACATGGGCCGCTGACCAAAACACCGAAATGGCCCGATTCCCTTCACGCCAAGGCCTCCGGTCTATTCGATCCGGCCCTCGTCGAAGTCGATCAGGTCGGGGACGCTCTTAATCTCTCCCGCCCGATCGGCGCAGCCCATCTTTTCGAGGGCCTCCCGAAGAAACTGCTGCCCCGCCTCCGTCATGCCCTTCTGCACGAGCTCCCGGTTCCACTTCGCCGCACGGACGTCCTTGGGAAACAGCGCGAGGAGTCTCTCGTCGAGTTCGCGATCGCTCGCCGCTTCGTGGACGATCTTCTCCACCGCCGCCGGATCGACGCCGAGATGCAGGCAGAGAAACCGGTCGATCCCGCGCTTGTAGTTCTTCGCGTAGCTCGGAGGAAGCGCGCCGTGCTCCTTCACGTACCGGCATTTCGCGATGAAGCGCGGGAGATAGAGAAGTCCCGTCGCAGGATGCGGAATGTACGGCGAAGGCAGGCAGGTGAGGACGTCGCCAGACGAGCCCGGAATCGGTTTGGAAGCCATGCGCCCAGCGCACCGCGTCGCAGCCCGGTCCGCAATCTCGGAGGTGGTCCGGTTGCGTCCTCAACCGCGCCAAGCCCAGGTAGTGAGGTGTTCGGGATAGCCCGTCTCCACTTGATAGCCGACTCGCCGGAACAGCTCTTCGAGCAAGGACGACGTGGGGCGGTTTTCGCGGAGATGATAGCTCGCGATCGCGAAGCGAATCGACTGCCGGGCGATGAACTCCAAGGAGCCTTCAATCGTATCCACCTCGGCGCCCTCGATGTCCATCTTCACAAAACCGGGCGCCGTTCCGGCGATCTCCGCCGCCTCTTCCAGGCCGAGCACCTCCACCTCGGCGTTGCTGGCCCCGGGCTCCAGGTGAGAACCCAAGCCGCCGCCGCCGTGGAAGGCGAGGCGCCCCGATGTTCTCCAGAGTCCCCGCCGCAGGACGACAACGTTGCGAAGGCCGGCCGCAGCCACGTTGGCTTCCAGGAACTCGGCGTTGGCGGGATCCGGCTCGAAGGCAAAAACACGTCCGCGCCCACCGACCAGCCGCGCAAAAACAATCGTCATTTCG
The DNA here is from genome assembly GCA_003054665.1 of Opitutaceae bacterium EW11. Classification (GTDB taxonomy): domain Bacteria; phylum Verrucomicrobiota; class Verrucomicrobiia; order Opitutales; family Opitutaceae; genus EW11. The sequence continues at coordinate 167,827 of QAYY01000012.1, forward strand.
CCGCAGTAGGCGCCGGCATCGAAAACCACCTCGCCTTCGGACGGCTTGCCGCGCAGCAGATACCCGGAGCAGAAGTCGGCGAGTTCCGGTAGCTCCGGCAACCGCAGGCGATCTCCCGTTGCAGGAATCCGGTACCAGGTCGGCGCGCGGCAATCGGCGGTTGGACGAGGACGGCCCTCGTCGAAAACCAGACGGCGCTCGAAGTCGGAAAACATCCCAAGGATCGTCCATACGAGCGAGGCCTGCCCCAGGGGAAACCAGACATCCCTGCCGTTCACCGTGACGCGAATGCCGTCGTGGCTAAACGCGAGTTCCGCGCCGATGGCCCGGGCGCGATCGCGCAAGCGGCGGCCGACTTGGGTGATTCCCCAGCGCAGAGCGGCGCTGTACGGCCATCCAGATTTCAACGGGTGATTCATCTCTTCCGCGGCACCGCCACAGGCTCGCGGACCTCACGTTCGCTGCCAACGTGTGGCTCGCAGTCGATCGATCCAGGGGCCTGGCGTCACCTTCAGCAGCCACGCATGCAGACTGCGCGGCCGCCAGCCACGGTAAGCGGTGTCGTCGAGGACCTCAAAGTATTCCCTGAAGTGAAAACTCCGGGCGGCTTCCGACTGCCACCGGGCGAGCGCCCAGTCCTGGCGCCGCAGCAAACTCCGCGGCCGCACAAACGGTTTCCGGAAGGTGCAAAAATGAACGATGCGGGCGTCCTCTGTCGCCACGAGGGAGAACCGGTTGTAGACGTCGGGCAACCGATCCACCCGCTGGCCGAGGCACGCGTTGAGAGTGCCCTGATCGGCAAACGGGATCTCCCCGGAGTACCGTTTGAGAAACGCGATCAACTCCGGCAAAACCGCCGAGCTCCGCCATTTCTCCAGGTCGATGCCGAGCACGCCTGCATTGTAGTAGGTCGTTCCGAGCGCGATTCCCTGGGCGGCATGCATCGGCATGAGTTCGGGTGTGACCGCCGGATGCGGATCCTCGCATGCCTGGATCAGCATCCCGGAAGCAAGCGCGAGCCTCCACAATTCGGAGATGTCGCACCGCACGAGCAGATCCGAGTCGAGGTAAAGAACCCGGCTCACCTCGGGCAGAGCCTCACCGAGAAGGAATCGATCGTACGTCGTCTCCCGAGCCCCAACCTCGCGGAGAACGCTCCGAAACGGCTCCAGGTCGACGAAGCGAACCGTATTCCCGCTCTCCGAATCCACCGCCGCGAGGAGACGTTGCTTTTGGGATGGGGAGAAGCCGTCCGCCGCGATGTGAAAATCCACCGGGCACGAACGGCGGCGGACGATGCTCCGAACCGTCACGGACAACGCCATGGCCATCGCTGCGTTCGCGCACAGCGCGATCTGCGGTCGGACATCCGAGGCGTGAAGCATGGAGGATGGCGCCGGCGTAGCGCGAGGCGTGGGTCCCAACGAGGCGAACGCCTCCCTCGAGGTCGGCCTCGAAGCCGTTGGCTAACTGCCGCCCGCTGTCGACCCTTTTACAGCAACCTGCCCCGAGGCGCTACGCACCCGGGAGACCTGCGCCGAGATTCAGCCCAGCCATCGAGCCCAGGCGGCGGCTCCGTTGCGGGCCACCGCCTGCAAGCCGCGTCACTTAACCGAGACCGAACCCTCGAGCTTGATCTGGTCGGAGGCTCCGCCGACGAAGATGCGATACTCGCCGGCGGCCGTGTTCCAGCCGTGCCGGTTCACGTCCCAATACGCAAAATCCCGGGCGGGAACCCGCAGACGCACGGTCCTGCTCTCGCCGGGCTTCAGGGTCACGCGCGAGAAGCCCTTGAGTTCCTTCTCGGGGCGCGGGACCGAGGCGTGAACCTCTCGCACGTACAGTTGAGCCACCTCCGTGCCGGCGGTGAGGCCCGTATTCTTGACCGTGAATTCGACGTTCACCCGATCGTCCGGCGCGACGGCGGCGGGCCCGACCTTGAGATCGCTGTAGTGGAAGGTCGTATACGACAGCCCGTGTCCAAAGGCGTAGAGCGGCTGGATCTTCTTCGCCTCGTACCACCGGTAGCCGACAAACACGCCTTCCTTGTAGACGACGTCGCGTATCGGTTGGGACATGTCGTTGTCCGGCTCCCAGCCGGTGTAGAGCGCCTGACCTTCGGGGAGGTAACCGTAGCCCGGCGAGTCCTCGAAACGCTTTTCGACCGTCATCGGCAGCTTGCCGGAGGGATTGGTCTCGCCCGTGAGCACCTCGGCCAGAGCGCGGTACCCGATCTGGCCGGGGTACCAGCAGTACAGAATGGCCGCCGCCTGCTCGTTCCAGTCCGTCATGCGGATACCGCTGCCGGAGTTCACGAGCACGATCGTGCGGGAGTTCAGGGCCACCGCGCGTTTGACGCGGTTCTCCTCTTCCGGCGGCAGAGCAAAGGGACGGTCCCAGCCCTCATGGTCGAGCGTGCCGGTGCTGAGGAAGACGACGTCGGCCTTCGAAAGCTGTTCGTCCGTCGGCTCCTTCACGTATTCCAGGCGATCGCCGTAGGCCGACTTCAGCGCCTGAAGCAGGGTGACGTGGTTGTAGCCTTCCACCTCGGCAGAGCCGCCGCCGAAAGGGATGGTCTCCACGAATAGTCCGGTGAGGAGGATCTTCTGGTCGGTTCCCTTCTTCACCGGCAGAAGCAGATTCCGGTTTTTCAGGAGCACCACGCCTTCTCTCGCCGTTTGGAGGGCGACCTGTTCGTGCTCCGGGAATTTCTTGAGGAAAAACTCATCCTTCACGGGACGGTCGTACAGTCCCATGGCGATGCAGGTGCGGATGATGCTCCGGGCCATGCGATCGATTTGGTCCTGGGTCACCTTGCCCGAGGCGAGGAGCCGTTCGGCATCGGCCTTGATGAACTTGTCCCCCGGCATCTCCAGATCCTGGCCGGACTTGATGATCTTCTCCGCATCCCAAACGGACCACCAGTCGGTCATCACCAGCCACTTGAACCCAAGGTCCTTCCGGAGCAGCTGGCCGATGACGCTCTCGCTCTGGCCGGCCCACTCGCCGTTCACCAGGTTGTACGACGTCATCACCGCCATCGCCCCGGCGTCCACTCCGGCTTTGAAAGCCGGCAGGTAAATCTCGTGAAGCGTGCGTTCGTCGACCACGGAGTTCGACGTGCGGCGGTGAAAATCGGTGTTGTTGGCGAGGAAGTGCTTCAGCGTCGGGATCGTCCCTGTATCCAGAACGCCCATCACGTAACGCTCGATCATCCGTGCCGCGAGGTACGGATCCTCGCCGAAATATTCGAAATTCCGCCCGCACTGCGCTTGCCGGTAAATGTTCATTCCCGGTCCGAGCAGCACCGCAATTCCTCCCGCCCGGCATTCCTCGCCGATGCTTTTCGCGTAGTTGTAGGCCAACGACGGATCCCAGGTCGCCGCCAGGCCGATGGGGGCGGGAAACGCCGTGGATTTCTCGAGCTGCTGGCTGAGATTGCGCCGGATATTCACTCCGCCGGTGGCGTCGGACAGGTAAAGCTCGGGCATTCCGTACTGCGAGAAGCCTTTGATGAAAAAGGAATTGTAGCCACTGATGAGCTGGATGCGCTCCTGAGGCGTCAGTTTGGCCAATACCTCGCCGGCCCGCTTGTCGGCCGCTTCGTAGCTGACGGGGGTCTTGAAAGAAGGTTCAGCCAGGAGAGTGGCTGCAAGTGGCAGAACGAGTGCGGAAGCGCGGAGCAGGGGCTTTTTCATGGGTAAGAATCTGAATCAACGGCAGTGGCCTCGACTGAACCAGCTGCCGCAACGTATCTCGTTAGAGTAGCCGACAAAAGCAAACGTCTCGTCACGCGCGTTTGCGGACCGTGCGAAGTGCGCGCCTGCGACCGCCGCTCGGGGGCGCGGTACAGCGGCCTGCAGAAATCCGTCCGCGGCGCCGCAGCCTGCGTTTGGGTTCGTCGAGGCGATCGATTCGGAAACCCATGCGCAGGCAGGTGGCAAACTTCTCCGTTGAGCGCGGTCGAGGGGCGATTTTCCATTCGACTCCCAATGCAGGAACCAAGCGCACAAGCTCGCGAGCTGATCGTCCATGCCCGATACGGTTTGGCCAATCGGCTCATGGCGCTGCTCTCGGGCATGGTACTGGCCGAAGCGTTGTCCCTCCGGCTGACCGTCGTGTGGCGCTCCGGCAAGGCGCCGGAATGCGCGGCCCGGCTGCCGGAGCTTTTCGAGAGAGACGGACTCGAGGCTGTCACGGTCTGCGAGGACACGAATGTGTCCGAACGTTGGATACCGGGAGAAGATCTCTCGGGACAACGCCTGCTCGAGCTCCTGCGGTCGGGCGAAGGACCGATCTGCGTCAGGGCGCATGGTTTTTTCGGTTACGATGCGCTCCCGGGCTACTCGTTTCACGAGGCCGTCCGGAAAAAACTCGGGCAGCTGATCCCAACCGCGCCCGTTCGCCGGATGATTGAGGCGACCCCGCAACCCAGGCTGGGCCTCCATGCCCGTTTCACCGATCACCTGCCCTGCCATGTGCTCACCCCGCGCTGGTGCTACAAAGCCGCGCTCGAAGGTATCGCCAGGCGTTTCCCGAAACTCCCGGTGCTGGTGTGCTCGGACTCGCCCGACTTCGCGTACGAACTCAAGGCGAGCGCCGCACACTCCGTGATTGTCGCTCCGAGCCTGCGCGGCCCGCGGATCGCTCCGCGCGATTCGGTGGAAGGCATGCATGCCGCGCTGGCGGACCTCTGGATGCTGGCAAACTGCCGAGTGGTCATCGGATCTCCGGCGAGCACTTTCGCGTCGATCGCCTGCGCGCTCGGAGGAGGGCACGAGCTCCGGCTCGCCGCGTCATCGGTCCTCGGCACCTCGCGAGCCGTGACCGCCATCTGGGCGATCTCGCGGTGTGTGGAGTACAGCTGGACCAAGGACCTCTGGCTGCCGGACTCAAGAAACTGGAACCTGCGGAAGACGCTTCTCTCCTGCATCGCCATGCCGCTGGGTGTCGTCGCACGGCACCGGCTCTACCAGAATCGTCCGTTCCCCTTGCAGGACCGAGCGCTGCGCCAGCGCCTCGACGCGTTCTTCGACCGGCGCAAGGACACATTCCCTTCGGCCCCTCATACCGCCGGCTCGCCGGCACGAGCGAGCCGTGTGCCGTTTTGACGGACTCAGGCGGCTAGGCGGTCATCCTGCGGCGCCACGCACGAATCTCTTGACGCAGCGGGCAATGCCTCAGGTGTGCGGCGATCCACGCAGCCGCCACCCGGAGAGCCAGGACCGGACGCCGTGCGTGTCCCGCCACGGCGAAAACCGTCGAGAGTTCGCGCCAGGCGTTCACGCACTCGCGCGCCGTGCAGGGAGGCGAGTAGAAACCGAGCTCTTGGGGAAACGCTATCGGCGCCCAGGTTGAAAACACCGGCTGAAGGTCCGGCCGCTGCCGCGCCCAGTCGGCCAGCCAGCGGAGGTAGGCCATCGTGGCCTGAAAACGCACCCGGTTTCCGGTCCCAAAGGTGCTCGTGCTGATGCTCTGGCTGTGGGTCCTCCAGCGCACCTTGGCGCCGAGGATCGACCGCACACCGGAGAGCGAGCTGAATTTCAGCCATGTAGCATAATCTGAATACATGCCGCGGGGCAGATCGACGAATCCGCCGAGCCGCTCGTAGGCACGGCGGGTGAAAACATGGTCGGGGGCGCGCCATTGGCGTTGGCGATCCATCAGCAGAGCCCGCAGGAGCTCCGCCTCGCGCTCGAACCAGGGATGTGTCGGCGGTTCGCACAGGAAGCCCCCCTTCTCATCGATGATCTCGAGCGGGAAACGCAGGAGGTCCGGCGTATCGGGACGGGCGATCGCGCAATAGAACGCGGATACGCAGTCCGTCTCCAGGGTATCGTCGTCGCTGAACAGCCAGAGCCACGGTTCACCCTCCGTGAGCGCAATGCAGCGAGCCCAATGCGCGATGAGCGATTTGCCACCGAGGTTCTCGGCGAAGCGTTTGTAGCGGAGGCGAAACCTGGATTCGTACTCCCGCACGCAGTCTCCCACCGGTTCCGGACTGGCGTCGTCGCCGACATACAGCGTGAACCGCTGGTCCGTCTGCCTCGCGAGCGATTCCAATGTCTCACGGAGGTGCCGCGTCTTGTACGCCGGAATCACGATCGCCAACGGGGGCTGGTCGAGAAACGTGGACGATGGCTCAGACATTGGATTTGCGCGACGCCAGCTGGATTCGGGCGTGAATTCAATCCGCCGGTTTACCCAGGGAACCTGGTTCGCAGCGGCGTAGATACAGCGAAACCGCGGCTCGGTTCGCCGGTTGGCCTAAAAAAGGGGCGGCGCCTCGCGGCGTCGCCCCCCGGATAAGGTATGTCAGATCGGCCTGGGAACTACGGCAGGTCAGTCGAGCCCATCAGGTAACGATCGCACTCGCGTGCGGCACCGCGGCCTTCGTTGATCGCCCACACCACGAGACTCTGTCCGCGGCGGCAATCGCCGGCGGCAAAGATGCCCTTGATGTTGGTCGTGTACTTTTCGTGTTCGGCCTTGATGTTCGTACGGGGGTCGCGCTCGACCTTCAGGTCGTCCAGGATGTCCTGCTCGGGCCCGAGGAAACCCATGGCCAGGAGGACGAGTTGGGCTGGACGGGTCTGCTCGGTGCCGGGGACTTCCTTCGGCACAAACTGACCCTTCTCATTTTTCTCCCAGGTGATCTGGACGGTCACGAGCTCCTTCACCTGCCCCTTCTCGTCGCCGACGAACTTCTTCACCGTCGTGAGATAGATGCGCGGATCGGCGCCCTGCTTCCATGCCGCTTCTTCCTGGCCGTAGTCCATGCGGTAGACTTTCGGCCACTCCGGCCAGGGGTTGTCCTTGGCGCGGTCCATCGGGGGCTTCGGGAGGATTTCGATCTGGAGAACACTCTTGCAGCCCTGGCGGATCGACGAGCCGACGCAGTCCGTGCCGGTGTCGCCACCGCCGATGACCACGACGTCCTTGCCCTTGGCGTGGATGCCCGCGTGGTCGGGTCCGCCGTTGAGCAGCGCCTGGGTGTTGCCCTTGAGGTACTCCATCGCGAAGTGCACGCCCTTGAGGCTGCGGCCCTCGATCGGGAGATCGCGCGGCTTCGTCGCACCGGTGCAGATGACCGTCGCGTCGAATTCCTTGAGGAAAATCTGCGGTTCGACGTTGTCGCCGACGTTGGCGTTGCAGACGAACTTCACGCCTTCCTGCTCCATGAGTTGGATACGGCGGAGGAGGACTTCCTTCTTATCCAGCTTCATGTTCGGAATGCCGTACATCAGCAGACCGCCCGGACGATCGGCGCGCTCGAATACCGTGACGGTGTGCCCCGCGCTGTTGAGTTGAGCGGCGCAGGAGAGGCCGGCGGGGCCGGAACCGATCACCGTCACGCGCTTTCCGGTGCGGGTCTTCGGCGGATTCGGATAAACCCAGCCTTCCTCCCAGCCCTTTTCGATGATCGAATACTCGATGTTCTTGATCGTGACGGGCGGGTTGTTGATGCCGAGCACGCACGAGCCCTCGCAGGGAGCGGGGCAGACGCGGCCGGTGAAGTCGGGGAAGTTGTTCGTCTTGTGCAGACGTTCCAGCGCCTCCTTCCAGAGGCCGCGGTAAACGAGGTCGTTCCACTCCGGGATCAGGTTGTGAATCGGACAGCCCGCGGCCATGCCGCTGATGAGCTTGCCCGTGTGGCAGAACGGAACGCCACAGTCCATGCACCGCGCACCCTGGTTGCGGAGTTTTTTCTCCTCCATGTGGTGGTGAAACTCTTTCCAGTCTTTCACCCGCTCCTGAGGCGGGCGGTCGACGGGCAGTTCGCGCAAGTACTCGATGAATCCGGTTGGTTTACCCATGGAGAAAAGGAAGGGCTGAAGGACTGAAGGGCTGAAAGTCTGAAGGAGGAGCGACTAGATTAGTTCGACGGTGGCTCGGGCGGAAGGATCGTTTGGCCGAAGGGCATTTGTTTCAGCCCTTCAGCCTTTCATTCCTTCAGCCCTTGATTTGTTAGTTGCCGCCGACGCGGGAGAGGTCGCGGGCGTTTTCTTCGAAGGCGGCCATGACGGCCTCTTCGCCGGTGAGTCCCTGCTCGTGGGTGCGTTTGATGCACGCGAGCATGCGCTTGTAGTCCTTGGGCATGACCTTGACGAAGCGCGGGACGAGGGCGTCCCACTTCGCCAGGACCTGCTTGCCGCGCTCGCTGCCGGTGAGGGCAACGTGTTTCTCGACCAGGCTGCGGACCTTCGCGATTTCCTCGGCGTCCTCGAGCTTTTCGAGGCCCACCATCTGCTTGTTCACCCGGCTGGCGAAGTCGCCCTTCTCGTCCAGCACATAGGCGACGCCGCCCGACATGCCGGCCGCGAAATTGCGCCCGGCCGAACCCAGCACGACGACGTGGCCGCCGGTCATGTATTCGCAGCCGTGGTCGCCCACGGACTCCACCACGGTATCCACACCCGAGTTACGGACGGCGAAGCGTTCGCCGGCCATGCCCGCGATGTAGACCTCGCCAGCCGTCGCGCCGTAGAGGGCAACGTTGCCGACGATGATGTTTTCCGAGGCGACGAAGCTCGAGCCAGCCGGCGGGAAGACCGCCAGCGTGCCGCCGGAGAGGCCCTTGCCGATGTAGTCGTTGGCATCGCCCTCGAGGAGGAACGTCATGCCCTTCGGCATGAATGCGCCGAAGCTCTGGCCGGCGGAGCCCTTGAACTTGATCCGGACCGTGTCGGCCGGAAGGCCGTTCGCGCCCCACTTTTTCGTCACCTCGCTGCCGGTGATCGTGCCGACGACGCGGTTGACGTTGCGGATGGGCATCTCGGCCACGACCTTCTCGCCGCGTTCGATCGCGGGCTTGCAGAGGTCGAGGAGGACGGTGAGGTCGAGCGACTTGTCGAGGCCGTGGTCCTGCGGGATGTGGCAGGACTGGATCACGTCGTCGCCGACGTCCGGCTTGTAGAGGATGTTGCTGAAGTCGAGGCCCTTGGCCTTCCAATGCTCGATGGCCTTCTTGGGTTCGAGCCGGTCGACCTTGCCGACCATCTCCTCGACGCTCGCGAAGCCGAGTTGAGCCATCAGCGCGCGGACTTCCTCGGCGATGAACCGCATGAAGTTCACCACATGTTCCGGCTTGCCGGCGTACATGGCGCGGAGGCGCGGGTCCTGCGTGGCGATGCCGGCCGGGCAGGTATTCAGATGGCACACACGCATCATGATGCAGCCGGTGGCGACGAGCGGGCCGGTGGCGAAACCGAACTCCTCGGCGCCGAGCAGGGCAGCGATCACGACGTCGCGACCGGTCTTGAGCTGTCCGTCCGTCTCGACCGCAATGCGAGAGCGGAGGTTGTTCAAGACGAGCGTCTGGTGGGTTTCGGCCAGGCCGAGTTCCCACGGCAGACCGGCGTGCTTGATCGACGTCTGCGGAGAGGCGCCCGTGCCGCCGTCATGACCGGAGATCAGCACGACGTCGGCGTGCGCCTTGGCGACGCCCGCGGCGATCGTGCCGACGCCGACCTCTGCCACCAGCTTGACGCTGATGCGCGCATGGCGGTTGGCGTTCTTGAGGTCGTGGATCAGCTCCGCGAGGTCCTCGATCGAATAGATGTCGTGGTGGGGCGGAGGCGAGATGAGGCCCACGCCGGCGGTGGTGTGGCGGGTCTTGGCGACCCACGGATACACCTTCGTGCCGGGCAGCTGACCGCCCTCGCCGGGCTTTGCGCCCTGCGCCATCTTGATCTGAAGCTCGCGGGCGTTCACCAGGTAATCGCTCGTGACGCCGAAGCGGCCCGAGGCAACCTGCTTGATGGCCGAGTTCTTCGAGTCGCCGTTTTCCAACGGCTTGTAACGCTCGGGATCCTCGCCGCCCTCGCCGGTGTTCGACTTGCCGCCGATGCGGTTCATGGCGATGGCGAGCGTCTCGTGCGCTTCCTTCGAGATCGACCCGTAGGACATGGCGCCCGTCTTGAAGCGCTTCATGATCGATTCCACGGACTCGACTTCCTCGATCGGAATCGCAGTGGACGGTTTGAAGTCGAGGAGTCCGCGCAGGGTGCAGAGGTTCTTCGTCTGCTCGTCGATGAGCTTCGAATACTCCTTGAACGTGGCGAAGCTGCCCGTGCGCACCGCCTTCTGCAGGCGATGAATCGTTTCCGGATTGAAGAGGTGGAATTCACCTTCGTCGCGCCACTGGTACTGTCCTCCGACCGGGAGGACGTGGCCGTTCACCTGGCGATCGGGGAACGCCATGTGGTGCCGCGTCAGAACCTCCTGAGCGATGACGTCGAGGCCGATGCCGCCGACGCGCGAAGGCGTCCAGGTGAAGTACTGGTCGACGACGTCCTGGCGGAGGCCGACGGCCTCGAACACCTGGGCGCCACGGTAGCTCTGGATCGACGAGATGCCCATCTTGGACATGACCTTGATCACGCCCTTCGACGCCGCCTTCACGAAGTTCTTGCACGCGGTCTTGTGGTCGACGTTGAGCAGGAGCTGGTCCTGGATCATGCCGTCGATCGTTTCGAACGCGAGGTACGGGTTAATCGCGCTGCAGCCGTAGCCGATGAGGAGCGCGAAGTGGTGGACTTCGCGGGCCTCGCCGGTCTCGAGCACCACGCTGACGCGGGTGCGCAGGCCTTCGCGGATCAGGTAGTGGTGCAGCGAGGCGACCGCGAGCAGCGATGGGATCGGGGCAAACTCGCGGGTGACGCCGCGGTCGCTGAGGATCAGCACCGTCACCTCGTCGTCCTCGATCATGCGGCGGGAAATGACGCACATTTCCTCCACGGCCTTGGCCAGGCCGCGCTCGCCACGGGTGACGCGGAAGAGGATCGGGATGACGCCGACCTTAAATCCGGGGCGGTCGAGGCGGCGGATCTTGGAGAACTCCTCGTTCGTCAGCACCGGCCACTTCAGCTCGACACGGCGGCAATCCGCCGGACCCGGGTGCAGGAGGTTGCCCTCGGAACCGAGACGCGTCTCGGCCGACGTGATGATTTCCTCACGGATGCTGTCGATCGGGGGATTCGTTACCTGCGCGAAGAGCTGCTTGAAGTATTCGAACAGCAGGCGCGGCTTGTTGGAGAGCACGGCCAGCGGCGCGTCGTTGCCCATCGAGCCGATGGCTTCGACGCCGTCGCGCGCCATCGGAGTCAGCACCACGCGCTGGTCTTCGAAGGTGTACCCGAAGGCGATCTGGCGCTGGAGCAGCGTGTCGTGATCGGGAGTCGGCACCGCCTGCGCCTCGGGCAGGTCCTCAAGGTGGACGAGATTCTGGTCGAGCCAGACGCGGTACGGATGCTCCGCGGCGAGCTGGCCCTTGATTTCGTCGTCGCCGATGATCCGGCCTTGAGTCGTATCGACCAGGAACATACGTCCGGGCTGAAGGCGTCCCTTGCTGAGGACGTTCTCCGGGGCGATGTCGAGCACGCCGGCTTCGGAAGCCATGATGACGAGCCCGTCCTTCGTGACGTAATAGCGCGAGGGGCGCAGGCCGTTGCGGTCGAGCTGGGCGCCGATGACCGTGCCGTCGGTGAACGCGATGCAGGCAGGGCCGTCCCACGGCTCCATCAGGCAGGAGTGGTACTGGTAGAAGGAGCGCTTCGCCTCATCCATGCTCTCGTGGTTGGACCACGGCTCGGGGATCATCATCATCACCGCGTGCGGGAGGGAGCGGCCGGCCAGCACCAGGAGCTCGAGCGTGTTGTCGAACATCGCCGAGTCGGAGCCGTTGGTGTTGATGATCGGGAGGACCTTCTTGATGTCGTCGCCGAAGGCTTCCGAGACGAAGTGAGCCTCGCGGGCGTGCATCCAATTCACATTGCCGCGCAGCGTGTTGATTTCGCCGTTGTGGGCAATGTAGCGGTACGGATGCGCGCGGTCCCAGCTGGGGAACGTGTTCGTGCTGAAACGCGAGTGGACGAGCGCAAGGGCCGTCTCCACCAGCGGATTGTCGAGGTCCTGGAAGTAGGTCGCGAGCTGCGTCGTCAGCAGCATGCCCTTGTACACGATCGTCCGGGACGAAAGACTGGGCATGTAGAGGAGTTCACTGCCGTCGAGCCCCTCGGCGCGGATCTCGTTGTAGACGCGCTTGCGGATGACGTAGAGCTTCCGCTCGAACGCCAGCGGATCGGCAGCGAGGTTCTCGCCGCGGCCGACGAAGATCTGCCGCATGTAAGGTTCGGCGGAGCGAGCCGTCTCGCCGAGCGACGAGTTGTTCGTCGGCACCGTGCGCCAGCCCAGGAACTGCTGACCCTCGGACTGCACGATCTGCTCGATGCGCTCCTCGATGCGGCGACGCTTGGTGCCGTTCTTCGGAAGAAAAGCGATGCCGGTGCCGTATTGGCCGGCGTCGGGCAGGTTGATGCGGGCCTTCTTGCAGGCTTCCGCGAAATAGGCGTGGGGGATCTGGATCAGCAAGCCGGCGCCGTCGCCGGTGTTGGCCTCGCTGCCGGCCGCGCCGCGGTGATCGAGATTCTCCAGGATTTGAATACCCTGGCGCACGATCGCGTGCGACTTTCGACCGTGCATGTCGACCACGAAGCCGACGCCGCACGCGTCGTGCTCGAACCACGGATCGTACAAGCCTTGTTTGGACGGCACTCCAGGCTTGCGTGCCCGGTCGGAGCCGGAGCGGTCAAGTTGGCAGTGCTTTTCTGATTGGGTCTTGTTCACAGTCGTTGGAGGGGCCTGAGTTTGGTTCTAGCTGAAAAAACGGGGCGGCTTGATGAGGGCAAAAAAAGACCGGGTCTCGCAGTGCGCGAGAGCCGGCCCATGGAAAAGGAAATTGGGAAAAGCCCTCGGCGTTAGAAGAAGCGGATCGTTTTAGTGGCCATTTTGGCGTGCTCTTCATCCGAGCAACCTTGGTTGGTCGGGATATCCAGTTGCGCATCACTCGGCTTCACAAGGTCGTTTGAGAGCAGGTAGTTCTCGACCTCTTCGCCAGAAACATCGGCCAACATCACGCCGTCCACCTCAACGCAGGGCGAAAGGGGCTGCCCAGACTTCTGCACCATCTCCGCGTAGTTGTCGCGGTTGTTGATGATGTCGATGTCCTCATACGCCAGGTTGTATTTGCGCATGATCGCCCGCACGCCGTTTGACCAGCCGCAATGCGGTTTGAGATAGGCTTTGATCTTCATGCGATATACCCAAGCTAGGGACAAAAGCGGCGCAACTTATAGGAGGGCTTTTACGCCAATCAATAGAAAGTTTCGGCAGGATGTGACTTTTTCGGCATCTGTGCTGTGCGCGCCGCGAGAAAAGTCGTGGATTTCAGCTGAGCGCCGCGCATGCAATACGGCGCATCGTCCAGCGGTCCCAAAAGCTCACTCAGCAGCCGCACTAATCCGCGGCACGTCAGTGTCCACCGGTGCTTCTCGCCGCCGATAGGATCAATGGATCTCGGCATCGCGAACCCAGACGCGCAGATGCTGCCAGCGGGTGCGACCGAGGTTGAAGCCCACCAGCTGACTCGAGGTCCACTCGGGCGAACTGGACAGCTCAGCGACTTGCGGAGCCCACTCGGCCGGGCCTGGACGGAAGAGCGGCTTCGAAGAGTTGCGCGGCGCAAATCCCAATCCCGCAGCGAACAGCTTCAAAGGATCGCATTCTTCATCGATGCTGACGACCACGAGCGGCCCCGGCTTGCGGAGCGCTTGAGCGAGTTCATCCGCAGTCTGCGGGAACGCCCAGCGTCTGCCGGTATAAAAAACGAGACTCGGTTCGGAAAAGCCTGCTCCCACAAACCGCGTCCCCGCGGGCAGCGCGTCGAAGCGACCTGCCGTTTGCACAGTGAGGCTCGTCTCACGCAGGCCGCGCGCCATGAGAATCGCTCCGGGAACCAATAGCACGAGGCCGGCTAGCAGTACGATGGAGGGGCCCGCTCGCATCCTCACCGCTTCACCCCCGGCCGTTCCCTCCGAAGCCACCGGGGCCTCTTCGCCCAGAGCGCCGAGCATCACGGCGGAAGAAAATGCTGCGAAACCGAGCATCACGAGGCAGACGCCCGAAAACGCCACTCGCAGCGGCAACGCCTCGGAGGGCAAGTCCGCCAGCTGCACGCCGATGGCCGCGCCTACAAACAGAACCACGAACAGGCCGAGCAGCGACCAGGCGAGAACCGTCGCCCAGCGCGGGCGCTCTTCCCACGGCACAACCAATGCGCGGGCGAGAAGGAGAAACAACGCCGGAAAAGCGGGAAGCACGTAATGGGGAAGCTGCGTGGCGTAAGCGGTGAAAATCACGTAGGGAGCTATCAGCCAGCAGAGCAGCCACGCCGTGCGAGCGCTCCAGGTCCGTCGCACGATCCACGGCAGGAAACCCAGGAGCGCTACCCAGGGAAACAGGCTGAACGGCGCCGTCCCGAGATAGAAGAAGGGGGTGTATCCCCGCCCGTTGAACTTCTCGAAGCCGCGTTGAACGACATGCTCGCCCATGCCGACCCGCCAAAAAAGCCCATGGGTCGCGACAAGCGCGGGAATACCCCACGCCGCAATGATCGCCAGCGCGATCAGGAGCCCAGGAGCAATGCCGAGATGGGCCCAGCGAAGCGGCTTCCGCCAGAACGCGAACCGATACAGCAGCAGCGCCAGAACCGGCACCGCGGCAACGATGGGACCCTTCGCGAGAAAACCGAAACCGAGGGAAAGATAGAGTGCCCACCACCAGCGATTCCGGAAAGGTCTGGGCGCTTCCGCCTCGAGCAACTCGATCAACGCCACGCAGGCAACGACCACGCACGCCACCATCGGCATGTCGGCCAACGATAGGCGACCGTGGATAAACACCTGCATGCAAGACGCGAGCATGCCCGCCGCGAGAAGCCCCACACGTTCTCCGAACCATTTGCGGCCCGCCCACCAGGTCGCGAGCACGAGCACGATCGTAGCACCGATGGCGTGCACCCGGGCGCCAAACTCCCCGATGCCAAACAGCCCATAGCCAGCCCGCATGAGCCAGTAGGTCAGCACCGGTTTGTCGAAGCGGTAGTTGCCGTTGAACGTCGGAACAATCCAGTCCGAACGCTGGATCATCTCGCGCGTCGCCGTGGCGAATCTCGGCTCATCGCGGTCCACGATCGGCAGCGTTGCCGTGCCCGGCAGGAGCAAGAGAAGCACCCAGGCCGTCAGCAGCCAGGGGGCGCGGCGGAAGATCCAGCTCCGGTTCACTTCCCAACCTCCTCGGGGCGCGCTGGAATCTTCGGCCCGACCGGAACGGCGTAAACGCTCCGCACGGCGAGCCCCATGATCACGCCGACGGTCAACCCCAGTCCAGCCCCGCCAAAGAGATCCGTCACGTAGTGGCGCTCTAGATACCAGCGGGACCAGGCGACGCCCACGGCGCCGAGCGCCAGGACAGCGGAATAACGCGGTACAAACAGCGCGACGGCAGCCACGATCGCCAGGCAGTGCGTCGCGTGGCCGGAGGGAAAGGACGCGAAATCCCAGCCGTGGCGAAACCAATAAAACCCATCTTCGTAGGGCGTGCTCGGTCGCGGGCGACTCGCGATCCACTTAACGATGTTCACCAGGATTCCCCCCATCACTCCGGCGTGAACGCCCGCAATCGCCCCCCAAATCCATCGGCTCTGCTTGCGAAGATACCCGGCGATGCCGAGCAGAACCAACGCAAGGAGCGGCGCCATGTGGAGTTCGCCCCAGCGACTGAGCTGCCGGGCGATTTCCATCCAGAACGGATTGCGGTGCTGCGGAAGCCAGGCTTTCAACGCCGGATCGTAGAAGTGCAGCAGCCCCGCTGCGCAGCCGGTGAGCAGCGCGACGAGGAGCAGCCAGCGCCAGCCGGCCGCCACCGAGCGGCCCGCAGCAGCAAAGATCTGGCCCTCGCGTTTCCAGAACTGGCTCCAGGGGTTCATGTCGACGCGGAGTCCTGACCGATGCGGTTGAGCGCCGCCTTGGCTCGGAGGTCCAGCCACAGGTTGTAGCCGGCGGTGAATGCCGGAAAGAGATTGGAGAGGATGCCCACGGAGTCGTTTTTCCCGAAGATGAAATAACTCAGGAGAGCAATGCTCCCGACCATGCTCATGTACCAGAACGTGCGCGGCATGACCGGACGATTGGCGATGCGGGATGCCACGAGTTGGACGACCCAGCGGCCGCCGAACATGAGCACACCGATGTAGCCGACGATCTTCCAAGGCGTGACAACGACGCCGTGTAGATGAAAGAGGACTTCGTTCATTGAGCAGAAGATGGTGGACGAAGGGGCAAACGCCCGCGGCATCCGGGGCGGCGCCAACGGCCATCGCAGGGTCAGGGATGGTTGACGGAAGCGGAAGATACCGTCTCGGAAGCAGAGTTGGGCGCAGGAAACCGGATCTGCCGCTGGAGCAGCCAGCTGACTCCGATCAGATCGCGAATTCCACGCAGCGCTCGACCCCCGATCGTGTACTTGGAAACGCCGCGGAGGCGGGGGCGGTGATTGACCGGCACTTCAACGACGCACAATCCGGCGTTCTTGAGCAGCGCGGGGATGTATCGATGCAGGCCGTTGAACGGAACCAGGAATCTCACGTCCACTCGGCGCATCGCCTTGAGCGAACAGCCGGTATCCCGAATGCCGTCGTGAAGAAACCAACGACGAACTCCGTTGCCGATACGCGAAGCGATCCGTCGATTCCACGTGTCCCGCCGATTCTTGCGGTACCCACAGGCAACGTCCGCCCTCGACAGAGCCTCGACGAGGGCCGGGATATCGGCGGGGTCGTTTTGCCCGTCGCCATCGAGCATGACGCAGATCTCGCCCCTCGCCTGCTGGAGGCCGGCGTACAGCGCCGCGCTCTGGCCAAGGTTGCGGCCCATCGCCACCAACCGCACGCCCGGCTCCGCGAGAATCCGCTGCTGGGTGGCGTCGCGGCTGCCATCGTCGACGGCGACGATTTCCGCTTCCGGACACGCTTGGCGAACTTCGCGAAGAAGCTCGGAGACGTTCTCCTCTTCGTTGAAAAAGGGAATAACGACAGAGATGGACGGCTTCATCCGCTCCCCTGGTTGCTGCAGCCAGGCACGCGAGCCCAGGGGCCCGTCGCCGGCAGATGAGTCGCGTCGCGTCGTTGCATGAAACACCAGAAAACACCGGTTTTGGCGCCGGCCTGCAAGCCGCAGCTACTGGCAAAGCAGAGAGAAAGACGGCGAGCCCGACGGAACAGGGCCGTTCATTGGATCTGGTCGGGAGACGGCCCTCTCCTCACCCACCGACAAACAAGACACGACAAACAAAAGTCCGCGGACCGGCACGGAATGGAGCCGCGTACCGGGCCAAAAAGAGGAGCTCGCCCTGCGACATGGCCTGCGGACGAGACTCGCGAGCCGACGTTCCCCACGTCGCACAGGCTGGCCCGCGGTCGAGGCAAGCAGCGCGAGCCACCCCCCTCGGGTGGTCTTCGACGGACAACGCGGTGCCATCGACCTCCCCGCCCAAGGCACGAACAACCGCGCCTCCGTCCCTGGCGAGCCGCGCCCACGCCATCGTCCGCCGCCGTGCCTCCGAGTCGGGTACAACCGGAACACCCCTCCATCGGATATTGGCCTCAAGAGGCCAAGCGCACTCGGCCAGCACGGAGCCAGACACAGTTCTTTAGGCTAGCCCGACTATGCCGTATTCCCTAAACCACGACCAATGAAAGTGCTCGTCACCGGAGCCGCCGGCTTCATCGGCTACCATGTTTCCCGCCGCCTATCGGAATCGAAACGCTGTGAGGTTCTGGGCATCGACAACCTGAACGACTACTACTCGGTCGACCTCAAGCAGGCGCGGCTGAAGCAACTCGAGTCGTTCGATGCCTTTCGTTTTCTCCGGCTCGATTTCAGCGATGCCAAGGCGGTCCTCGCCATCTTCGAGCACTTCAAGCCCGACTACGTCGTGCACCTGGGCGCGCAGGCAGGCGTTCGCTACAGCCTGGAGAATCCCGCCGCGTATGTTCAGAGCAACATCACAGGCTTCCTGAACATGCTCGAAGCGGCGCGCATGCATCGTCCGCGGCATATGGTGTTCGCCTCGTCGAGCAGCGTTTACGGGGCCGGTGCGAAGGTGCCGTTCTCCGAAGACCAGATCACCGACCAGCCGGTCTCTTTCTACGGCGCGACCAAGAAGAGCAACGAGCTGATGGCCTACAGCTACTCCCACCTTCACAAGCTGAGCCTCACGGGGCTTCGGTTCTTCACGGTGTACGGGCCGTGGGGACGACCGGATATGGCGCCCATTCTCTTTTCGAAGGCCATCAGCGAGGGGAAACCTCTGAGGCTGTTCAACGAAGGGAAAAACCTCCGCGACTTCACCTACATCGACGATATCGTCGACGGCATCCTGAAGGTCCTGCTCTACCCCGCCGCCGACACTCCGGTGCCGCCGTATCGCGTCTTCAACATCGGCCACCACCGCCCAGTCGAGACACGGCTCTTCGTGGAAATGCTGGAGACGCTCTTGGGCAAGAAGGCGAAAATCGAACTCCTCCCACCCCAGCCCGGCGACATGTTCGAAACCTGCGCCAGCCTCGAGCGTATTCAGGCTGCCGTGGGATTTGAACCGAAAGTCCCCCTCGAGGAGGGCCTCCGTCGCTTCGTTGAGTGGTTCAAGGAATACTACCGCCTCAGCTGACCGCACCGCTCCTGAGGGGGTCCCCTCGTCTCCGTCATCTACGCAGGGCTCCCGCTACGGAGGTCGCGATAGGTTTGTTGCCTTCCTCTTCGCCGGGCGTCTCCAGAAGCTTCTCCAGCGCTCGTCTGGCATCGCTCTCGCGAATCAACAGAAAAAGATGAAGCGCGACCGCAACGCTCAGACCCACGATTCCCCGCACCTCATCCGTCGGCGAGCGTGACACGAGGAGCCCAAGCGCCGTCGAGCTGAGCGCCAGCGCAGCCGTCGCGGAATAGAGCTCAACCCACGAGGCACGCGCAAGCAGTGTGGGCAGGCACTTTGACTCTGCGAGTCGAAGGCGGGCAGTGCGCAGATCGCGTTCAAGCTGCCAGCGCACCTGACAAAAGGAAAAGCACCGCATCGATCTGCCTTTCAGGATTCCTAACAGCCGGCAGATGGGACGGCCCAAGGAGCAAGTGAGCCAAACGGTGGCTCGATTCTCCGAGTCTGCTGGACGCCCTGCCCGCTCGGCAACCCTCGCTGAAAAACATCGCGGAAACGGGCCGCCCAACTCGACGTGAGAGGCTGAACGAGCGCGCTCGGGATCGCTTTCACGGCAGAACCAGCTCCGCGGCTCTCAGAGCTTCGCATGAGAACCTTTCAACTCCACCGGCGGCATGTCCGTCGCCGGAGCACTCACGATGCTTGGGATGATATACCCTATAAGGTTTCGCTGCTGGCCTTTCTGATTCGAATGCCGGAAGAGCGCGCCAAGCACCGGCACACGGCCAAGCACGGGGATGCTGGACTCGTTTTTCGAATTGGAAAGTCCTGTCAGACCGCCGAACGCCAACGCCTGTCCCTCCTCGACCGTCGCGGTGAATTGGTACTTCTGGCTGTCGACTATCGGATAAAGGACGTTCGACGTCACCTGCCGGAAGCCCGACAGACGCCCTAGCTCCATCTTCACGATAAGTCGGATCTTCGGCTTTTCGCCGGGAGCGCCCCTAAAGTACGTTGGCACCACATTCACCGCGGTGCCGATGCGCTTCACCGAAATGCGGTTGGTCGTCGACCCCAGCCCCCCGTCAACCGCACCGGGCGAAAGCGTGCTCGATTCCAGGAAGGGCTCCTCCTGACCGACAGAGAAAAGCGCTTCATGATTGGACGTGGTGACCACGAACGGATTCTCAATCTTTTCGCTCTTCTCGTCCTTTTCGAGGGCGTTGAGCTGCAGGCTGAGAGCCGAAGAACTGAGGATCGCCTGCGGCGGCCAACGTTTATCCGTGAGCCGCTGAAGGTTGATCCTGTTATCGGTACCCGACTGCGCGTCGCTCAACGTGAGCTTCGGCTGAGCTTCACCGTAGTCGATGCCGAGAATGGTTTGGGGATCGCTCGTCGTAGCGAAAAACCGGGCTTCGATCCTGATTTGCACTGGCGGCTGATCCGCTTGTTTCACGTACTCGGCGACCAAGTCGTGCTGGCTGCGGTAGCAGACGACGTACAGTGCGTTCGTTTTAGGCAGATAGAGCACCTTCTGACCCTTTTCCGAATACTTGGCGTCGAGCACCACTTTCTGAATACCCTTCTCGTCAGGTATCTTTCCCTCCGACTGGGCGAGGCTCAACGATAGCGGCGGAAGGCCAATCAGCTCGCGGACATCATCGACCACCTGCTTCGAATCGATCTTGTAGATCAAGTCGAATCCCTGGCCGCTAGCGCCCGGACTCATTGCATCGCCCGAGCTCTGCTGGCCAAAATGCGTCCCCGATCCCGCAGCTGAAACTGCGTCAAGGTTGGCACGCCGAAACTCATCCGCATTCCCTCCTCGCCGCGACTCATCTTCTGCGCCCCTTCAATCCCGAGGTACATGGCGATCGCAAGAAAGAGCCCGATCGTTATCCACAGAGCGTACTGCAGGAGGTCCTGCACTTCCTTGCCGATCAGCGGTTCCGTTGGCGGAAAATCGATTCCAAGGTTCTTGAAGAGCCCCACTCCATTAAATGCCGACTGCACGGCCCACGGAATAACCGCGATCAGGAAGCCGCTCTTGATTTCTGCGAAGGCGTCTTCGCCGCGTATCCAGTTCTTGAAGCCCATGCCGATCTTCACAAGCGACGTTACGGTGCATCCCGCCAACACCGTCATCACCGCATAAAGAATGATGTTCCCAAACTGCTTCGGCACGTCGATCACCGCCAGCCCCTCACCCAGCCAACATAGCGAGTTCATGAGGTGAATAAGTACGAAGTTATATCGTATGTCAATGTTTTCGTACTAGCGTTTCTGCGAGATCCCAGAAACTCCTGTGTGAGTGCGTCTTCACGCATCATTTTCCTGAAATGTGCCCTATCATCTGCGACCGAGGCCGTTCACCTCCGCCTCGCGTCCGGTCAGCAGGCGAACCGTGGAGAGAACCGGATGCGCCGGCTTCGCGCGTCCTTTGGGTTCCGGACAGTCGGGTTCCGGACAGTCCTACCTGCGAATTCGCACCGTCGGCGGTCTGAAGGCGCAGTATTTCGGCCCGCGACGGGTCACGGCGAGTTTGCACCGCATCCAGGGCAGCGCCAAACCGGCAAACCATACCGGAACTCGACCGCGTTCATCCAGAGGTGTGAACTGCCTGATCTGATGATTGCCGGCCGCGTGGCAGAATACGGCAACGAACTTCGGCAACTGCCTGAGTTGGTACGGCTCGATAAAATAGGAGACCTCTTCGCTGTACGAGGTGCTCCGGCGGCCGTCCTGTTGCCGGGTATAGCTGCGCTTTTTACGAACGCCTTTTCCGATGAAGCGCGCAGACTCCTCCGCACACTCTTCATCTGCAGCCTGCAGGATTATTCTGTTGCGCAGATTGCCTAGAATGGGCGCCGCCTGTTCCTTGCCGCCGAGAGCCTTTTCCAGCTGAGACCGAAACTGCGTCGCGATCACGGTTGTCGCCTGGTACTGCCGCAGGATGTCGACATCCCCGTCGACGGGCATGATGAACCGCTGTGCCTCATCCTGCCAAAGCACCATGAGGTTGTAGGCCTTGTGAGTCGGCTGGCGCGACCGAGCGTGTGCGTAAGCCAGCACCTTCAAGAGCGAACAGAGATACCGGCGCTCGATCGCGTATCGCTGGGGCAACGACAAGCAGATCATCTTGCCCTCGTCCATGCAGGCCATTGTGAAATTCGCGCTTTCGGACCCGAATACCTCGTGGATGGCGTCGTCCGTAAACCAGCGGAGATAGTTGGTGATCGTGCCTTTCACACCTTCCATCTGCTCCTGTGCTCGGACGTTCCAATAACGCTTGTGAAAATGCTCGAGCGCCTGGACCAGCACGGCGTTCTCACAGCCGCGAAAGCGCGGCACTAGCACGCCCAACGTTTCTGCCGCTGGATCCCCGCCGGCCGGGGCAGCCACGAGCAACCCGGCGCGGTCCGCAAGAAGTCGCCGGAACTCTTCTTCGCTTGTCAGAATCTCGTAGATCCCGCGCAGCGTGGGCGCGACCCACTGCGCTGTCGGCGCCCCCGTTGCCTGCTGCCATTGGCGCACGCCACGGAAGAGATCGATCGCCGCCCCGATGTGCAGGCCGGCCTGCGTCTTGAAGAAACCCTTGTCGTCCTTTCCGGAGGCGATGGTTTCCGCCACGGTCAGGATGGCGTCAACGTACTGCGACGTTCGCACGCACTCATCACCAAGCACATTGAACCGAAAAGGCGGCTGCCAGTCCGCGGCCGCATCCTCGGGCCGCGTTCGGAGTTCTCGAACGTCTCCACGGCGCCCATACGTTCCGAGGATCGGCAAGACTTCGTCGGCGAAGAAGCCCTTCTCGTCGATGAACAGGCCTCCCCAGTCCTTCTCCGACCGACAGAGTTGATGCATGAGGAGCTTCAGAGCCTCCGTCTTTCCGCTGCCGGTCGTTCCCGAAATGTACCAACCGCGGCAGAAGTCGTTTCGCGTCCAAACGAGATCGGCCATCGCCAGCGTTCGCCGCTCGCCGGGTTTGCGCTTCCGCGAGAGGAGGACGCCCGCAATCGCTCCGGAGACC
Source organism: Opitutaceae bacterium EW11 (assembly GCA_003054665.1). Classification (GTDB taxonomy): domain Bacteria; phylum Verrucomicrobiota; class Verrucomicrobiia; order Opitutales; family Opitutaceae; genus EW11. The sequence continues at coordinate 190,406 of QAYY01000012.1, forward strand.
GCGCCTAGCATCAGCGCCGCAGACGGCATCTGGGCACCCCATCGAGCAACTGGCGCGCTCAATTCGAATGCGCATGCCATCGATCCCGCACCTGCAGCCGAGGCCAAGGCCACGACAAACAGCCGTACAAGCCCGGCTGCCGAAACACAGTTCCCAGTTCCGCCCAAACCCCCATGCGGTTTTTCGCCGCTCAAGATCTCCGCCGCCATTTCCGAACACCGGCATATCATATGCCCGTTGTCTATCTTTTATTACCCACATGGCATTCCTTGCTTTGCGCTCGTGAAGCTCGTGTCCCGACTTGCGCAGAGACAACGCCGCGGCAAAGTGGATATTCTCCCGCGTCCGAGCCCTTCCCGTTATGATCAAAAAGGTGGCCCTCGTCCTGGCTGTCGTGTTGGTGCTGATCCAGTTCATCCGCCCGGCGATTCACACGACCTTCGTAGCCCAGCCCAAAGACCTGTTTGCGCTCCATCCCGCTCCGGCAGCGGTCCAGGAAAAGATCCGAGACGCCTGCTACGATTGCCATTCTATGAACACCCGCATGCCCTGGTACGCCCAGGTGCAGCCCATACGTTGGTGGCTCGCGGACCACATCCGCGAGGGGCGTCAGCACCTGAACTTCTCTCAGTTCGCCGACTATCCCGCAAAGCGTGCAGCTCGGAAGCTGCAAGAGAGCATCGACGAGATTCGCGACGATGAAATGCCACTCCCTTCATACACGTGGATTCACACAGACGCCCGGCTAACCGCCGAAGACGAAAAGGCCATTACGGAATGGCTGGCGTCCGTCCGAGACCAGATCAAAGCCGCTGGAGCAGAGAGCCCAAGCCGCTGAGCCGACCCGGCAGTTCGTCACCTGCACGTCGGGGTGACGCGGGCGACGCTTCTTGACGTCGCTCAGTCGAAACCTCGGCTCAAGCGGTCCCGAAGCGAGTCGATCAGCGTTCCGATTTCCCGATTCAAATCGGCAATGTCTTGGCCCGTTTGTGCCATGGCGTCTGCATCCGCCAAGCGGTTCTCCCGGCAGAAGTCCGCGGCGATCGTGGCGTCCTCCAGGTAGCCGAGCGCCCGCTTCAGCCATGCGATGCAAACTCCACATTCATCCACCGGTGGCGGCCAATCGCGTCCGTCGAGCGCTCCGGCCAACTTGCCTCCGGCTTTCGTGACAGATCGAATCAGGTCCGAGACCGGGTGCTCGCTCGTGTCGTCCGCCGGAAGCCAATGACCCTGATCCGCAGCGGCCATCAGGCGGAGTGCGAAATCACGCAAACGCTCGGAAAGCGGATGCCGTCGTTCCAGGTCTGCCTGGAAACCGGGATCTTTGGCGATTTCCTCGGCCGCGCGGTTCACTTCTTCCATCCATTCCGCCCGCCGCGCCTGCTCCTCGGGCGTCAGCGGGGGCATGTCCGCATCCTCTCTGCGACGTTCCAGCTCTTCCTCGAGAATCGACTCGAGATCGGCTCCCTCCCCTGCTTCGTCGAGCCGCGCCAGCAAACGATCGGTCAGCCGATCCGAATCGGCGATCAGCTCGTCTGCTTCCTCCTCGGACAAGGGCGCGTCGCCGCGCCAGCTCTCTCTCTCCCCGTTATCGTCATCATCGCCGAAGCGATCGTCGTCTTCCTCGCTCCGCTCAAGCTCGGAGTCATCCGTGTCACGCGTCTCAAGTGGCGGCTTGAACGCTGTGCACTCGCTGGAAAGCAGACCCAGCTTTTGAAAGAACTGCTCGGTGGCTTCGGCATTCTTCTGCCTCTGCTCCGCTTCCTCCTCGGCCGTCATTTCCCAAGCAGCATCGGACGCGATTCTCAGTTGGTAGGACGCCGTTTCGATCACGACGCGGCCGTTTGCCCCGCTGAACCATTCGAAATAGACGCTGTTCCCCCAATGCCACGGGAAGGGTTTGTTCAACCCATAATACGTGCCCATCTGCTCAAGTGAGATCTCCGGCACTCGGACTTTTCGGGAAGCGGTGAAATCACCAACGACGCCAATCTGACGGCCGGAAAACAGCGCCGCCAAGCCCGGCTGAGGCGACGGGTTCACAAACTGAAGCCGCCGACCCGCGAGGTCCCGACTCGCGTTGCCTTGCAGATCCAGCTCGACCGGTGCTTCGCGACCGAGAAACCAAAGGCGGCCGACAATTCGGCCGCGAATGCGGTTGTCGATTTCTCCACGAATCAGGTGTGTATCGATGCGCCACGCCATCGGCGCCACTGACCATCCCGAACGGCACGGGTTCTGTTCCTCACGGAATTCGTCGTCCGAGGTCCTTAATCCGCCTTCATCCGGCAAGCGTCCGCCTCGGCCGACTCGTCGCTTGCCTGTGAGCCAGACGATGATACGAACCGCAGTCGAATGGACGTATACGCCCAAGCGCGGAAACTGATCGACCAGTCCCATGCAGCCGACCCTGTGCGCACGCCCGACGGACGGTCGGCGGAACTGGTGTACGCAGACAACATGGAGCGTTGGGTGACTCTGGTAGCGGAGGAGGATTCAGAAGTCCTTCGGCTCGCGGCGCGTTGCCAACATCTCGAACGCTGGTCTGTCCCGCGGTCCACGTTCTCACTCGACAAAGCAGGCTACCACGCCTGGCGCCGATCCCTCTACGTCAAGCAGGCCGAGCGCGCTCGGGAGCTGCTCCGACAGGCCGGAGTGTCCGCTGCAGAAGCCGACGAAGTTGCCACGTGGGTATCCAAGACCGGACTGAAGACGAACTTCGGCACTCAGGCACTGGAGGATGCCGCATGTCTGGTCTTCCTGGAGAACGAAATCCAAGCATTTGCCGCGCAGCACTCCGAGTATCCGCGGGAGAAGTTCATCGACATTCTTCGGAAGACTTGGCGCAAGATGAGCCCCAAAGCCCGAGAACTCGCATTGGGTCTTCAATTACCCGCCGCGATCAGCGAGCTCGTCCGGGACGCTGTGCAAGGGGCGGAATGACCGGTCCGGGGTTGCCCGGCACTGCAACAAAGTCGGACCCGCTTTTCTTGGCCAGAGACGTTCGGTGCTGGTGCAACTCACCAGCGCGATCACGGCGCCGGGCGAGAGAGACTACGCCCGTAGCCTGCGAGACTCAGCGAAGCAGTCTGAATCCGGCTTTCCGCAACGCCCCGTGCAGAGCTTTCACATGTGCGCGGTCCCGTGTCTCCACGGTGCAATTACAGTGGACGGCGCTGACATCCGGACCGCTGAACGCCCGGTCGTGGGCGATGTCCTTGATGCTTCCGCCCGAGTCGCCAATCACGCGCGCCAGCGCGGCAAGACCGCCGGGGCGGTCGCTCACGACGGCGGTGAACCGCGTCAGGCGCCCGTCCGCGACGAGGCCCTTCTCGATGACCCTGCTGAGCACAGCCGGATCGATGTTACCTCCGCAGAGCGTGAGGACGACGGTCTTGCCCTGAAAGTCGGGGAGTTTACCCGCCATCAGCGCGGCGAGCGGGGCGGCCGCTGCGCCCTCCACGACGGTTTTCTCGAGCTCAACGAGGCGCAGAATGGCGAGCGCAATCCAGTCCTCGGATACGCGGACCACGCGATCGACCCGATTACGGGCAAGCCCGAATGAATTGTCCCCGACCTTCAAGACAGCCAAACCGTCGGCCAGCGTCGGTTGCCGGGGAATCGAAACCGGGCGCCCGGCCTTAAGCGCCGCGGTGAAGCTGGCCGTAGCCACGGATTCCACGCCGATGACTTTGATCGACGGACGCATGGCTTTGGCCGCCACGGCAATGCCTGCAATGAGCCCGGCTCCGCCGATCGGTGCGACAATGGCGTCGACGTTCTTAACCTGCTGCAGGATTTCGAGCGCGATGGTCCCCTGCCCGGCAATGATATCGGGATCGTCGAAGCCGTGGACGTACCGCAAGCCTTCCCTACTCGCATACTCGTCGGCGGCCGCACGTGCCTCCGCAAAATCCCGGCCTTTTACCACCACCCGCGCGCCAAGCCGCTGGCAGGTGGTGATCTTGATCAGGGGTGCATAGTCGGGCATCACGACCGTTACCGGCACGCCCAGCAATCGGCCGTGGTACGCCAGCCCAAGTGCGTGATTGCCGGCTGAAGCTGCAATGACACCGCGTCTCTTTTGGGCGGCATCGAGCTTGCGCAGAGCATTGCACGCGCCGCGTTCCTTGAACGACCCGGTACGCTGGAAGTTGTCCAGTTTGCAGAACACATGAGCACCGGTGATCTCGGAGAGCGGGATCGACTCGGGACACGGCGAGACGGCCACATGACCCGCAATACGACGGGAAGCGGCCTGGATATCGGCAAGGGAGACCGGCATGCGTGAACCCTACCGGGCGCCGTGGACACGGCAAAACCCAAAGCAGCGGTGCCACGCTCAACGCGGAACAAACCGACAGAGCCCCCTACCTCCGGAGAAACACGCAGCCGCAATTTCCTGGCCACACAAGCGGAGGTAGGTTTGAAGACACGCCCTCGACTCCGGTCGTGAGGCCGGTAAAGTTCTGCGCTGGAAGCGCCGTGGGGCATCCCGCCTCGCAGCGTCCGCGTCTCACGCTGACGAATACTCTCCGATGTACCAGGTCACGTTCTCCGAACAGGCGATGCACGAGCTCAACCGGCTCGACAAACTCGCGCAGATGGAAGCGATCGAGCCGATCAGCAGCCTAAAGCCGTCCGATCTGGCGAACCCCCGTGAGCCCGTCGGCCGTTTCAATCGCGCCGGTCACACTCTCTACCGGTTGCGGGCTGGAGATTTCCGATTCTACTTTGATGTCCGTGGCGAAACGCTGCACACGCTCTACATTCTTCACAAAAACTCCCTCGAAGACTTTCTGCTCCGCAACAAGTTGCCAGTCTCCGAAACGCAGCTGGTAGAGCAGGATTCCAAGTTCTGGAAGTACCTCGAGAGCCTGACCAAGAAGTGACCATGGCTTTGCCCGACCCGCGTGAAGATCCGTACACCGTAAGCCAGGCCAGCAGGATCTATTTCCTGCCCAACCTGATGACGGCTGGGAATCTGTTCTGCGGTTTTATGTCCGTGATCGAGTGCATCCAGGCTCGTCTGTCTGAGACGGCACTGACCGGCCTCTACAACGGCAGCACGCCGGCGGATCACTATCGCTACGCGGTTTACTTGATACTGGGCGCGGCCGCCTTCGATGCGCTCGATGGCAGGCTGGCGCGGTACGGCGGACGTGAATCGCTCTTCGGCGCTGAGTTCGACTCGCTTGCCGACGTTGTCTCGTTCGGCATCGCACCGGCGTTAATGATGTTCTTCTTCATCCTGTCGCCAACGCACGGCATTACCTGGTTCCGCAACATCGGGTGGTTCGTCGGTTTCATTTACCTACTTTGCGCGGCGATGCGGTTGGCCCGCTTCAACGTCATCACGAATCCACTGCTCCACCGAGCGGCGAAAGACTCCAACAAGGATTTCGTCGGACTACCCGTGCCGGCGGCCGCCGCGACGGTCGCTGCAACCGTGCTCTTTCTGCTCCAGCTGGCTGAAGCCGACAAATCCCTCCATCGCTTCGCTCTGCTCCTGCCTTTCCTGATGTTGATGATCGCGTTGCTGATGATGAGCACCGTGCGTTATCCCAGCGGGAAGCAGCTCAACATGCAGACGAAGACCCGGTTGACCACGTTTGTGGCTATTCTCGTCGTGGGCGCGTTGGTGGTCTTCTACCGCGAGATCGGCTTCCTGGTGCTTTGTCTCGGTTACGTGCTCTTCGGCTTCATTCGCCACCTCAGGCGGCGCGGACACACTTCTCGAACTCAGCCGCCGATCGGAACAAGTGTGTGAGCAACTGACCAACAGGTGACCAACAACTCGAGGCGTGCGAACAACCCTGGTTTTGTTGGCCCGTACTTCTCGTTTGTTCACACCGGCGGCAGCGGCGGTTTTCAGAGGTAAACGGGCCAGTTATCCCTGTTTTTCACCGGACATATGGATAGGGATAACATTCCTTATTGAACTAGGATCTAATTATCCTTTGTTAACTTCCCCAAGAAGCTGCGCCTCCAGCAATCCATGAAATTCAAAATCAACCGCGATCATTTCAGCAACGGGCTTGCTCAAGTCCTCAATGTCGTCGGCTCGAAGGCGACGATGCCGATTCTGAGCAATGTGCTGATCGAAGCGGAAAAGGACCACATCTCGCTCACCACGACGAATCTCGACCTCGGGATTCGCTGCAAGATCAAGGCCGAGGTGAAGGAGACCGGAGCTGTCACGCTGCCGGTGAAGCGTCTCGCTACGATCGTTCGTGAACTGCCCAACGTAGACGTCGGTTTCGATGCTTCTCCGAATCATCAGGTGAAGCTGACCTCAGGAGGGTCGAATTTCCGCATCATGGGCATCGGCAAGGAAGAATTTCCGCCGCTGCCGGAGTTCGGCGAAGAGAAATCGTTCACGCTCGAGCAGGCCGAGCTCACGATGATGCTAAAGAGCGTCTCTTACGCTCAGTCGACCGATGAGACGCGCTACATTCTCAACGGCGTGTATTTCAATTTCAAAGACGGCAAGCTCTCGCTCGTTGCTACGGACGGGAGACGTCTTGCGCTGATCAGCAAGGAAATGGAAGTTCCCGCCGCGAGCGCTGGAAGCATTATTCTTCCTGCGAAGACCGTGGGCGAGTTGCTCCGGATGCTCGATAAGGGCGAAAAGCTGAAAGTCTCGTTCAACGACCGCCGCGCGGCCTTCCAGATTAACACCGACCGCGATACCAGCGGTTTGGTCGACAGCATCTACCTCTACTCCAAGGTCGTCGAAGGGAACTACCCGAATTACAACCAAGTTATTCCCAAGGAAACCCACCAACGCATCAAGCTGGAGCGTGAGTTGTTCCTGCAGTGCGTGCATCGCGCAGCGCTGGTCTGCAGCGAGAAATCCAATTCGGTAAAAATCAAACTGAGCAGCAATCTGCTCGAAATCACGGCGCAGAGCCCGGACTTCGGTGAGGCCCACGAATCGATGGCGATCGCTTACAGCGGTCCGGAGCTTCAGGTGGCATTCAATCCGCAGTTTGTGATGGATCCGCTTCGCGCGCTAACGAAGGACGAGGTGTTCTTCGAAGTGAAGGACGAGGTCAGCCCGGGTGTCTTCAAGACGCTCGAGAGCTTCATCTGCGTCATCATGCCGGTGCGCTTGAGTTGAGCGCCTCCGGGAAGTAAGTTGACTGCGTCTTCGGGTACCCTCGTTTGAGCGTGCCGGGACTTGCATCGATGGACTCTGCATACGCCATTTTCGGCGCCATGTTGGTCTCGCTGGTTCTCTTTCAGCTGAACCAGCGAGTCGCGTCGCCCGTGCTCGCCATCGTCAATCGATGGTTGCGTTGGATCATATTCTCGGCGGGCGGCGCTCTGATCGCGATCGACTTCGGTTGGATCAGCCGCCCGTTTTGGGCCGTCGCCCTTGCGTTTTCCCTGATCTGGTTCCTCTGCGAGACACTGTATAACTGGCTGGCGATCCAGGCGTTGAGCATTAGCCCACTTCCCCTCTTCCCTCGCTTCGTCGCAAATACGTCCGGTGAAGAGTGGCCTACGGCGCCGCGCCTCCTGAAGGTGCGAGACTGGCTGCGCGCAAACGACTTCAAGCTGGTGCAGTCGTTGAAGGCGGAAGTCGGCCCGAGCGTGTACCTGCGCGTTTCTGTCTATCAGGACATGGAGGCGCAGATCCGAATTCAGGTGACTTTCCTGCCGCAAACGAACGGAGCAATTTCTGTCTGCTACAGCCTTTCGTCGCAGACGGTGAGCGGCTTCCGCTACGTCACCGACAATCTGTACCTGCCTTTCGGCGGCTTCTACCCGGAAAACTGGCTGGTTGAACGGAATCCGTGGCGCCGAAGCCTGGACGGTTTGGTGAAGAGGCATCGGCAGCGCCTGAGCAAAGCGCGCGAGATGCTGTTGCCGTGGAGTACGGACCCGCTGAACGATCTGAACTCCCAACAGCGTGAACTCGAGCAGGTGAACACTGAGCTGGGTTTTCTCCTTCCCCACGCTGACCGCGAAGATTTCGGCAAAATGTCCTACGAAGGACGGTATCGCGTCTGGCAGGAGATCTGGCTCTTAAACTACTTCGGCCGCAGCAAGCGGTACGAATAAACGCCCACCGCGGCGCCGGCGGGTTTGTGCGTGGCGGGAAGGTCGAAAGCACCGGCCAGCGAAGCCTCAACGTTTCAGGGAGATCACACACTCCAGGTGGCGGGTCTGCGGGAAGAGGTCGAAGGGCTGCACGGCGGTCAGTTCGTAGCCGGCCGCAGTGAAGAGCTTGAGGTCGCGCATTTGAGTCGCGGGATCGCAGCTGACGTACACGACCGCTTTCGGTCCGTATTGGAAAAGCTGATTCAGGAATGCTTCGTCGCAACCTTTGCGCGGCGGATCGATCACGACCACGGTCTCGATGGCCGGGAAACGAAGGCCGGCGAAAATCGCGGCGGCATCGCCGGCCTGAAATTCGGCGTTGGCGATGCTGTTCACGGCGGCGTTTTCGCGGGCGAATGCGATGGAGGTTTCGCTGATCTCGATGCCTTCGACGCGCTCAAAGGCGCTCGCGGATGTGAGCGCGAACAGCCCGCTGCCGCAGTACGCGTCGACGAGAAAGCGCGCGCCGGACGCCGACGCTTGCTGGCGCACGTAGCCGGTGAACGCGGGCAGGATGAAAGGGTTGTTCTGGAAGAAATCCCGCGCGAGGAAACGAAGCTTCAGATCGCCGACGGTTTCCGTGATGACGCGATCGTACTCCGTGGTGACTTCTCCGGAGGCGTCGCGAAGCAGCAGGGTCGCGGAGCGTTTGAATTCGCCGGCGGCGGCGCGGCGGCGAATCCCGATCCGTTCGGCCGAGAGCCGCACGTTGATCGAATCAGTCGCAATCTCGCATCGCGGCACGTCCACCAAATCGAACCGCGTTCCCTGCCGCAGGAAACCAATGGGGAACTGAGCCGGATCGCCGGCGCTCGACGGCTCCTTGGGAGGATGAAAATGCGGCGTGATTTTCGAGCGGTAGCCATAGGTCTTCGGCGAACCGATCACCGGCGCGACCGGAAACGTCAGGCCTGCCATGTGCGCGAGCAACTCTTCCACCTGCCGCTGTTTCCAGAGAAGCTGCTGGTCGTAGGCGAAGTTCTGATACTGACAGCCGCCGCACCGGCCGAAAACCGGGCAGGGCGACGCGACGCGGTGCGGCGAAGGGCGGAGCACCGCCACGAGATCGGCTTCCGAGTAGTTCTTGTGATTCCGGAAAACGCGTGCGCGGACGCGTTCCCCCGGAAGCGCGAAGGCGCACATCACGACCCAGGGACGTTCCTCCGTGCTCGCGGGATCGCGCAGCGGCACGCGTCCAAGGCCGACCCCGAGGTTCGTCAGGGTCGCGATCTCGAGTTCGATCTCGGCGTGATAGGCAAAAGGAAGGTCGTTGAAGCGTTTTTTCGCCACGGCGTTCCACGAAACACCAACTACCGCGCAAAAAACAGGACGATTTCACGGGGCGAACGCCGATGGCTGGACGGTGCGGATGGGGCCGGCGATACCTCCGCGTTGTGTTTTGTTTGCGGCCGCGCGGCATCTTGGGTCTGGTTTCCCGCCGTGCCGCCAGCCGAGAAGATCACCAGCCTCCAGAACCCTCGAGTGAAGCAGCTTGTCCGCCTCCGCGACCGGCGGCCGCGCGACGAAGCGGGTGTGTTCCTCGTGGAGGGATATCGCGAGATCCGGCGGGCGCTCGAGAAAGACGTCCGCCTCCAGGAGGTCTATTTCTCGGCGGCTTGGTTTCTCGGCGAGAACGAGCCCGCACTTCTCGAGAAAGCGGCGGCTGCGGGCGCCCAGCTTTTCGAGCTGTCGAAAGACGCGTTTGCGAAGGTCGCGTACCGGGAGCGGCCGGACGGTCTGCTTGCCGTGGCCCCTCAGTGGAAACGCACGCTGGATGAGCTTCAGCTCGGGGCAGCACCGTTCGTTCTGGTGGTCGAGGCGATCGAGAAGCCCGGCAACCTCGGTACGATTCTGCGAAGCGCGGACGCCGCGGGTGTGGACGCAGTCGTCGTCTGCGATCCGGTAACGGATATCTTCAATCCCAACGTGGTCCGATCTTCCACCGGCGTGTTGTTTTCCGTGCCCGTCGTGGTCGAGGAAAGCGGGACGGTCCGCGACTGGCTTCGCCAGCGTGGTATTCGGGCGGTGGCGACAACGCCTTCGGCCACGGCTCTCTACACCGACACCGACCTCCGCGGCCCGCTGGCGATCGTGATGGGCAGCGAACAGTACGGGCTCAGCGATTTCTGGCTGAAGCAGAGCGACGCACAGGTCCGCATCCCGATGGCGGGGCAGGCCGACTCGCTCAACGTCGCCATGGCCACGATCATCACCCTTTTCGAAGCCGTGCGTCAGCGCGGCGGTTCTACGGCGAAAGCCGGCTAACGCCCCGGGCGAACCCGATCGTTCTCCGAGGGTCTAGAAACGCCCACACACCCTACCTCTCATGATGCGCTTTCTCCTCCCGCTTCTTCTTTTCGCCGCTGCTTTGAGTGCCGCCGACGATTCGAAACCGGCTCTGCTTTCGACGACAGGAGGAGGCAATACTTGGTCGGACGTCGCCGAGCTTCAGAAGGACGCCGAGGCGCACAAACCGGCGGCGTTGGCCGCTCTGGGCGACATGCTGCTCACGGGTGATCAGGTGACCAAGGATGTGCCCAAGGGTTTGTCGATGCTGGAAGAAGCCGCTAAGGCAGGCCAATCGAGCGCGGCATTTCGGCTTGGGAAGGTGTACGAAGACGGTCAGCTGGCGCCGCGCGATACGACGAAGGCCATTCAGTACTACAAACAGGCCGCGATCGCGGGGGTCGGCGAGGCACAATACAATCTGGGAGCGCTATACGTGAGCGGTAAGGGACTCAAGCGCGACTATCGCGAGGGCCTCGCGTGGCTGCTCGTCGCGGAGAAGTCCGGCGTAACTGCGGGCGGCGCGGAGAAGGTGCGCCAACACCTGGTGAAGACGGGCCGAAGCGAGCTCATTCCAGCGGCGGAGAAGCGCGCGGCCGAGATCGCAGCCGAGCTGAAGAAGTCCGCTGAGGCACCGGCGAAATAGACGGGCGCAACGAAGGTGCCGCGTCCGCTGCGTAGAGAGCCCGCGGGTCAGGGATTGAACTCTTCCTTCGTCCGCTCGAGCTGCTGCGCGAGTGTGGTCGGACGGCCGCTCCGGAAAGAACGGCGATCCGTGATCGTCCGGTGATTTGGGAAGCTCTTCGTGCCAGCTCCTGCGGCTCCAAAGATCCGGGGTAGCGAACGGACGGGAGGGCCCGCGTGGATTTGTCCCACGGGTGTTTCCCATTGTGCTCTTCACTTTTCCTGCTGCTAATCCGCGTCCATGTGCGTCGTGGCGGCTGATTCCCCCTCCTCGGCTCAAGACCCCCTCTTCGTCGTTCGGGGGCTGACGAAGACCTATGGCGACGGCGAAGCGGCGGTGCACGCGCTGGTCGGCGTGGATCTCGACCTTTTCCCGGGCGAACTCGTTGTGCTGCTGGGCGCGTCCGGCAGCGGAAAATCCACCCTGCTCAACAATCTCGGGGGCCTCGACACGCCTACGTCGGGGAAACTCAACTACCGGGGCTGGAGCCTCGACGAAGCGGATCAAGAAGGACTGACGCGGTATCGCCGCGACGTCGTCGGCTTCGTCTTTCAGTTCTACAATCTCATTCCGAGCCTGACCGCGCGCGAGAACGTGGCGCTCATCACGGAGGTGGCCGCGGACCCGATGAGTCCGGACGACGCCCTCGCGCTGGTCGGGTTGACGGACCGGAGAAATCACTTTCCGGCCCAGCTCTCGGGCGGCGAGCAGCAGCGTGTCGCGATTGCGCGAGCGATTGCGAAGCGACCCGAGGTGCTGCTTTGCGACGAGCCTACGGGCGCCCTCGATATTCATACCGGCATTACCGTTCTCGACGCCGTGCAGCGGATCAATCGCGAGCTCGGCACGCTGACGGTGATCATCACGCACAACGCGGCCATAGCGGCGATGTCCGACCGGGTGTTGACGCTCTCCGACGGTCGCCTTGTCGGGCAGAAGAAGAATCCCCAGCGGCTGGCCGTCCAGGAATTACAGTGGTGATGCCGCGCCGCCGCGGCGCGGCGGGAAGTTGGAAGTCAGAATCTGGAAATTTGATGCTCGTAACGAACCAATGAATACCGATCGGGCTTCGTGTACTTCGCTTCTTCGCAAGATGACTTCTGGAGTGTCTCGCGGTGGCGCGAAGGTCGCGGAGTCTGGGCGCGGCGGGACAGGATATCTGCCCTGCCGGGGAGCGGGTGGAATTCCACCAACTTCCAATTCCTAACTTCCAACTTCCACTCCCCAGCTTTCCGTCGCCTCCGGCGGCGCTCCCATGACTCACCTCGACCGCAAACTGTTGCGCGATCTGCGGACCATCAAGTCGCAGGCGTTGGCGGTCGCTCTCGTGATGGCCTGCGGGCTGGCGATGATGGTGATGACCCGGAGCCTGATTCGTTCGCTGGAGACGGCGCGGAGCGAGTACTACGCCCGGAACCGCTTCGCCGAGGTGTTCGCCGGTCTGAAGCGGGCGCCGCTTTCGCTGGTGGACGAGATCGCCAGGATCGACGGAGTAGCCGCCGTGCAGCCGGGAATCGCGCTTCAGGTCACGCTCGACATTCCGGGGCTGCCGGAGCCGGCGCGAGCGGAGATCAATTCCGTCCCGGACCGGGCCGTCCAGCAGCTCAATCGGCTTCACCTCCGCTCGGGACATCTCCTGGGTCTGGGCAGTCGGCATGAAATCCTGGTAGGCGAGGCCTTCGCGGAGGCGCACGGGCTGCAGCCCGGAGCGACGATTTCCGCCATCCTCAACGGCCGGAAACTCGCCCTGCGGGTCGCGGGTGTCGCCCTTTCGCCCGAGTACATCTTCGAATCGCCGCCTGGCGCCGCGCTTCCGGACAACCGCACGTTCGGAATTTTCTGGATGCGATACGAAGAGATCGCCGAGGCCTATAGCCTGAAAGGCGGATTCAACAAGGTCTCCCTGACGCTCGCGCCGGGAGCTTCGGAAAAGCACGTCATCGCGGAGCTCGATCGCATGCTGGTGCCGTACGGAGGCACAGGGGCGTTCGACCGCAAGGATCATCCCTCGCACATTCGGGTGAGCGACGAGATCCGGATCCTGCAGGTGATCTCGTTCGGTTTCCCCCTGGTGTTTCTCAGCGTGGCGGCATTCATGACGAATGCCGTCATGAGTCGGCAAATACACCTGCAGCGGGAGCAGATCGCGATCCTGAAGGCGTTCGGCTTCACCGATTGGCAGGTCGGGCTCCACTTTTTCAAGTTCACCCTCGCGATCGTGAGCGTTGGAGCGCTGCTCGGGGCGGTGGGCGGCATGCTCCTTGGATACAGGCTGGTCGACATGTATCACCTGTTCTTCCGCTTTCCCCGGCTGGATTTTCTTGTCTCGTGGGGAACTCTTTTTGGAGCCGCGGGGGCGAGTTCCGCCACGGCCTTCGTGGGCGTGGCGGGCGTGGTGAAACGGGCGATGCGTCTTCCGCCCGCGCAGGCTATGCGGCCCGAGGCCCCGGCAGACTACCGGCCGGCGCTGCTCGAACGGACGCGTTTTGGCGCCCGGATGACGCTTTCCGTGCGGATGGCGCTGCGCAACGTGCAGCGGAAACCCTGGCAGTCGTTTCTCACGACCGTGGCGCTCTCCCTCGCGGCAGGGATACTGGTCATCCCGAACGCGTTTCGGGACGGCATTCGGTACGTGCTCGATTTTCAGTGGGACCTGATCCAGCACGAAACCGTCAGCGTTCGGCTGGTGGAGCCCGGGCCGGCGAGGGCCCTGGAGGACTTTCGTCACCTCCCCGGCGTGGTCACGGCCGAGCCGATGCGAACCGTGCCGGTGGAGTTTCGCGCTGGATCGCGGTCGCGGCGGCTCGGGCTGGTGGGACTGCCGGCCAATGGAGATCTCACGCGCATCCTCGATGCACAGGAGCATCCAAAGCCGATCCCGGCTCATGGCGTGGTGCTTTCGCGCAAGTTGGCGGAAGTGCTCGGCGTCGAACGCGGCGGACTCCTGCACGTCCGTGTCCTGGCCGAAAAGCGCACGGAGGCGTGGCTGCCGGTGACGGACCTCGCCGAGGATTTCGCCGGGATCATTGCGTACATGGATCTGGAGGCGATGAACCGGATGCTGCATTCCGGAGACGAGATCAACGGCGCGCGGCTCACGATCGCAGGCGGATCCTGGTCGGATTTCCTGGAGGCGATGAAAAACTCCCCTCGCACATCGGGCGTGGTGATCAAGGAGGCGATGCGGGACAGCTTCCGGAAAACGACGGCGGAGAGCATTGGCCTGCTCCAGACGATCTATTCGCTGTTCGCGACCGTCGTCGCTTTTGGCATCGCCTACAACAGCGCGCGAATTTCCCTCTCCGAACGCCAGCGCGAACTCGCCACCCTGCGCGTGCTGGGGTTTAGTCAGGCGGAAGTCGGCGGAGTGTTGGTCATGGAAATGGTGATACTGGCGGCGGCATCGTTGCCCGTCGGCCTGGCGTTCGGCTCGCTGCTGGCGGGCGGGATACTGCACAGCGTGAATACTGAAACCGTGAGGCTCCCGCTCGTGCTCACCGGGGCCAACTACGCCTACTCTGTGCTCGTGATGACGCTCGCCACCACGCTTTCCCTCTGGTTCGCCTGTCGTAAGCTCAACCGCCTCGATCTGGTCGGCGCGCTGAAGGCGCCGGAGTAAAGTCTTTCTCCAGATGAATCCTCCCGCTGACACTCCTCGTCCAAAAAAGCCGATTTTTCGCGGTACGGACGCTCCTGCGGCGCACCGGCGCCGCCGGTGGCCCTATATCGCAGGAGGGCTGCTGGTCGCGCTGATCGCCCTCGGGCTCTGGCCCAAGCCGTTGCCCGTCGAGGTCGGTCTGGTCCAGGTGGCGCCGTTGCAGGTCACGGTGAACGACGAGGGGCAGACACGCGTGAAGAATCGGTATGTCGTTTCCAGTCCGGTGGCCGGCCACCTGCGGCGCGTGGAGTTGAAGGCGGGCGCGCCGGTGAAGGCCGGCGAGACTCCGTTGGCCTACCTCGAAACCGGCGGCGCCGACCTGCTGGATGCGAGAACGTTCGCCCAAGCGCAGGCGCGGGTCAGCGCGGCGGGGGCGGCACGCAAGCAGGCGAGCGCCCTGGAGATTCGGGCGAAGGCGTCAGCCGAGTTGGCGCGGCGGGACCTGGAGCGGGCGAAGCACCTGTTCGCAAATGGCGGCATGGCCCGGGCGGACTTCGATCAGGCCGTGATGCGCGACACCGCGGCCCAGGAAGAAAGCCGCGCTGCGGTTTTCGGCCTGCAGGTCGCGAGCTACGAGGAGGAGCAGGCGAAGGCTCTGCTCCTGCGCGGTTCCCCTGGCGCCGGCGGCGCCGCGGAGCCGCTTTGTATCAATTCACCGGTTACGGGAAAGGTGCTGCGGGTGTTCCAGGAGAGCGAGCGGCAGGTGCCGCCGGGGATGCCGCTGCTGGAGGTCGGCGATGCAACCGATCTGGAGGTGCGGATCGAGGTGCTTTCCCGGGATGGCGTGGCGATCCGGCCGGGCGCGACGGTGTGGCTGGAGCAGTGGGGCGGCCCCGAACCGCTCGAGGCGCGCGTGCGGCTCGTGGAGCCGTCGGCGTTCACCAAAATCTCGGCGCTCGGCGTGGAGGAGCAGCGCGTGTTCGTCGTGGCGGACTTGATCGATCCCGCGGCCAAGAGACCGACGCTCGGGGACGCTTACCGCGTGGAAGCTCGGATTGTGCTTTGGGAGGGGGAACGGGTTCTCCAGGTACCCGCCGGCGCCCTTTTCCAGCGGGAGTCACAGTGGTCCACTTACGTGGTCGACGGCGGACGGGCGCGGCTGCGCAACGTGACCATCGGTCACTCCAACGGTATGCGGACGGAAATCGTCGGCGGGCTGAGAGAGGGCGACCGGGTGATCGTTTACCCCGGCGACCGCGTGGAGGACGGCGTGCGCGTGAAACAGCATCTTTGAAGTGTGCAGCCCCGGTGGCCGGGCCGGGGAAGCGCCGTCAATGCATTCGCTGAGCCGTCTGTGGCGCTGGCAGTTTTCCCTTTGCGTTTCGCACCTCCCGCCTTTGGTTGGCGCGGATGTCCGTCCTGAACGACACGATCGCCGCACTCTCGACGCCGGTGGGTACTTCCGGACTGGCGGTGGTGCGCGCGAGCGGACCGCAGTGCCGAGAACTCTTCGGAGCCGTGCTGGGCGGTGAGCCCAAACCCAGGCTTGCGACCCACGGCGATTATCGGGATCGGAGCGGGCAGGTCATCGACGACGTGGTCGGCCTCCTTTTTGCCGGACCGAAATCCTACACCGGCGAAGACACGCTGGAGATTTCGTGCCACGGCAACCCGTTTATCGCCCAGAAAATCCTGGAGGATCTTTTTGCGCGGGGATGCCGTGCGGCGGAGCCGGGCGAGTTCAGCCGAAGGGCCTTCCTTAACGGAAGGATGGATCTTGCTCAAGCCGAGGCGGTTGCTGATTTGATCCATGCCCGCAGCGAACGGGCGATGGCCGCGGCGAACCAGCAGCTGCGCGGGAGCCTCGGGCGCCATCTGGCGACATTGACGGACGAGCTTCTCGATGTGCTGGCCCGCGTGGAGGCTTACATCGATTTCCCGGACGAGGATCTGCCCCCGGAAGACCGCACGGTGGTTCAGGACGCTTTGAGCAGGCTGACCTTCGGCACGGAGCGTCTCCTCGCGACCGAGCACTACGGCGAGTTGCTCCGCGAGGGCATCAAAACGGTGATCCTCGGCGAACCCAACGCCGGCAAGAGTTCGCTCCTCAACCGTCTGGTCGGCGCGGAACGCGCGCTGGTCAGTCCGGAGCCGGGCACGACGCGCGACTACATCGAGGAGCGGATCGCGATCGGGCCGCATAGTATCCGGCTGATAGATACCGCGGGGCTGAACCCCTCCCCTGCCCCTTTGGAGCGTCTTGGCATGCAGAAAACCGTGGAGCGGGCCTCCCTCGCGGATTTGTTTCTCCTCGTGCTGGACGCCACGAGGCCGGTTCCGCCGCTGCCGGACGCGATCGGTGCGTGCATGACGGCAGGGAACACCATCGTCGTGGTGAACAAATCGGATTTGGCGCAGCCTGAGTTTGGCGGAGCCCAGCTCCCCTCGCCCACCGTCGTCCGGATTTCCGCCTTGAACGGGGTTGGTTTCGAACGGCTGCGGGACGAAATCGCGGCGCGTGCAGAGGCGTTCCGAGTCGACCAAGGCGACGAAGTCATTGCGATCAACGCCCGCCACGCGGACGCCCTCGGCCGCGCCCGGGCCGCGCTGATGGCGGCCCGGCAGAAGCTGGAGGAACGCGGTGCCGCGGAATTGCTGGCGAGCGATCTCCGGGATGCCCTGGCCGCTTTCGGGGAGATCGGGGGTCGGATCGACAACGAACGGATGCTGGATCGTCTCTTTGCCACGTTCTGCATCGGGAAATAGTTCCTCCCTTGCAGGACGCCGGCCCCATGCGTAGGGTTCCGGCTTTGGATTGCTGCAGCCCGATGATATTCAACAAGATACCGTTCGACGTGATTGTTTGTGGTGCCGGCCACGCAGGCTGTGAAGCCGCCCTTGCTGCATCGCGGCTGGGCGCCTCAACCCTCCTCCTGACCGGCAACTTGGACACGATTGCCCAGATGAGCTGCAATCCCGCGATCGGCGGCCAGGCAAAGGGCCAGATTGTGCGGGAGATCGACGCCCTGGGTGGTGAAATGGGCATCAACACGGATGTCACCGGCATTCAGTTCCGGCTGTTGAACGAGTCAAAAGGGCCTGCCGTGCAGTCACCGCGAGCGCAGTGCGATAAGAAGGCTTACCAGTTCCGGATGAAGCATGTGCTGGAGCTGCAGAAGAATCTCCAGCTCTTCCAAGCCACTGTTACGGCGTTGGTGTTTGAATCCGGACGCGTGGTCGGTGTGCGCACCAACCTCGATATCGAATTCCGGGGCCGATCCGTTGTTGTCACAACGGGCACCTTTCTCCGCGGGTTAATGCACATTGGTCAGAACAAGAACGAAGGTGGACGTCTCGGCGACTTCAGCGCGCGCACCCTCTCCTCTTCCTTTCTGGAGGCGGGAATTGAATTGCAGCGACTGAAGACGGGCACGCCGCCTCGCCTCCTTGGGCGAAGCATCGATTTCGGGAAGATGGAGGAGCAAAAGGGCGACGCCTCCCCCACTCTGTTTGCGTTCCACGACACGCGGGATCCTGAGGATATGTTCCACGTGGAACAAACCGGGGAGTCGCGCCTCGGCTGGGCTCCTGGCTCGGACCAAGTCTCCTGCTGGATGACCTACACCACTCCACGCACGGCTGAGATCGTGCGGCAGAACCTCCACAAGTCTGCCATGTACTCAGGCGAGATCAAAGGCGTCGGGCCGCGCTACTGTCCGAGCATTGAGGACAAGTTCGTCCGGTTTGCTGACAAACCCCGTCACCTTCTCTTCCTCGAACCGGAAGGCCGGCATACGAACGAGTATTACGTGAACGGCCTTTCCACGTCGCTGCCGTTCGAGGTTCAGCTCGAGATGGTCCATAGCGTCCCTGGGCTGGAAAACGCGGTGCTTCTCAGGCCGGCCTATGCTGTGGAATACGATTTCGCCCCGCCTACCCAGCTCTTCCCGTCTCTGGAATCCAAGAAGGTCGAGAACCTGTTCTTCGCCGGGCAGATCAACGGCACCTCGGGCTACGAGGAGGCGGCCTGCCAGGGGCTGGTGGCCGGCGTGAACGCTGTCCGGAAGGTCCGCGCCGAGGATCCGATGGTGATTGGCCGCCACGAAGGCTACATCGGCGTCCTGATCGACGATCTGGTGACCAAGGGTACGAACGAGCCGTACCGGATGTTCACGAGCCGTGCGGAGCATCGGTTGCTGTTCAACCACGGCAGCGCTGAGTTGAGGCTCGAAGCGCATGCGCGCGCGCATCGACTTGTCTCGGTCAGCCGGCTCGATCGCATCCGTGCCAAGCGAAGTCAGATCGACCACTGGATCCAGGAGTTTGGGCGCCGGCGAGCTGGTTCGGGTCAGAATGGTTCGTTGGCGGACGCGGTTCGCCGTCAAATGACAGGTGGAGGCCCTGCGGCGTCGCTGCCCGAGGATTTCTGCGCGCTTGGCTCGGCCGTCCAGCAGGAGGTGCTCTATCGCGTCAGCTACGAGGGGTATCTGCTGAGAGAGGAGCGGCAGATCGCGAAGCTGGCGGACGTCGAGAAGATCCGGATTCCGGCCGACCTAGACTTTGCTGAAGTGAAAGGCCTTCGGAAGGAGAGCGCTCTGAAGCTCGCGGCTTTCAAACCTTTCAACTTGGGGCAGGCGAGCCGGATTAGCGGCGTGAGTCCGGCCGATATCAGTATCCTGATGGTGATGCTCGAAGCGCGTCGAAGGGCAGGGGAGGAAAGTGCGTCGGTGCCTCGCAATTGATACGCTTGGGCCCCGCCAATTGAAACCGCGGCCTGAGTGGGCTGTGCGCCGGTGACTCTTGCGCGGCAAACGTACGCTCGGCGCGCAGACCTAAATCGCTCTTTAGCCGTGGCTTGCCTTGCGCTTCACCGACTGCTGTAACATTTGTGAAACGGGCCGGTAAAATCGCTAGGCTTTGCCGGCCTCAGGCATAGTTTCGCTCCGCTATGAGAGACGTAAAAGGGAAGAAGGTCCTGGTGATCGATGACGAAGCCGACGTCACGGAGCTACTCGCTTATCATCTGAAAGCGAAGGGCTTTGAAGTCGCGACGTTGAACGACGCAAACAGCAGCATCGGAACGGCGCGGTCGTTCATGCCGGATCTGGTCGTTCTCGACGTGATGATGCCGGACCTGAGCGGCGTGCAGATCTGCAAGATGCTGCGGGCGGATCCGCAGCTGAAGACCGTGCCAGTGATCTTCCTTACCGCGAAGGCGGAAGAGGCGGACCGGATCCAGGGACTTGAAACGGGTGCCGACGACTACGTGTGTAAGCCGTTTAGTACCAAGGAGTTGATACTTAGAATCCAGACAATCCTTCGACGAGTTCAAGATGCGCTCCCGGAACAGCCGAAAAAGATCCAGACCGGAGAAATCGTCATCGATGTGGAGCGCCACGAAGCCAGCGTCCACGGTGAGCCGGTGGAGCTCACGGCGACGGAGTTCAAGTTGCTCCGCTTGCTAATGGAGAGGCGGGGGCGCGTGCAGACCCGCGAGCATCTCCTGATCAACGTATGGAATTACGAGACCGAGATTGAAACGCGCACGGTCGACACCCACGTGCGGCGTCTGCGCGAAAAGCTCGGTACGGAGGCGGACTGGATCGAGACGATTCGCGGGGTGGGGTACCGGATGGCCGAGCGAAAGCCCGACTCATGTTCGAAGTAGTCTCCGCTGTTCTTGCCGTCCTGCTGCTCCTCGCCCTGCGGCGACTTTGGGCGCATCGGCGCGCAGCCGAATTGCTCCACGTGGCGATCGAGCGGAATCGGCCGCTGTTGAGAGAGGATTTGCCAGGGGCTGCAGGGGTGCATTGGGAGCAGTTGGCGTCGGACGTGAACGACTTGGTCGAGGATGTTCGCCGTCTGCAGAAGCTCCGCACCGGGCAACTCGCGCAGCTTGAGGCTACCCTGGGAAGTCTTCAGGAAGCGGTATTGATCGTTGATAGCGAGAACACCATCCTACTGGCCAACAAGGCGTTGCAGGCGATCTTCCCGGACGCGAAGAACATCCTCAACCAGCGTTTGGAGCGGGTTCTGCATAGCGCGGCTTTTCTGAAGTACGTGAGCGCGGTCAGGGAAAGTGCGTCGGCTCAGCCCGTCCGGGAGATCGAGTTCGCCGAGGGGAAGAAGACGGTTTGGGTGGAAGTCACGGGCACGATCATTCCGCCGCTAGACGCTCAGCGCTCGCCGTGGGCCCTCTTCGTTCTCCACGACATCACCAACCTCAAGAAACTGGAGATGGTACGTAAAGAATTCGTGGCCAACGTCTCCCACGAACTCCGCACGCCTCTCAGCGTGATCAAGGGTTACGTCGAGACTCTGGTGGACGGACATACGGAGATGCCTCTGGAGGACCGTGAGCGGTTCCTCCGCACCATCCAGCGCCATACCGAACGGCTGAACTCGCTCCTGGAAGATCTGCTTACGCTCTCCCGCCTGGAATCCATCAATCCCGGCCTACGGAGGGAGACGGTGAACTTTTCCGAGCTGTTGTCTGCCGTGATGGACGACTTCCGGGCTCGTCCTGCCGCGGAAGGTTTCCACCTTGAGTCGCGCGTGGACGCCGCGATCGGGCCTCTGTTGATCGATCCGCTCAAGATCACCCAGGTGCTCGAAAACCTGATTGAGAACGCGCTGAAATACACACCGAAGGGGTCGCACATTTCCGTGGAGGCGCGGCTCGGCGAGAAACAAGTGGAAGTCAGTGTCAGCGACGACGGACCGGGCATTCCTGAAGCGGATTTGCCGCACATTTTCGAGCGATTCTATCGGGTCGACAAAGGCCGTTCCCGCGAGAAGGGCGGCACCGGTCTCGGGCTTAGCATCGTCAAACACATCGTTCAGCTTCATCAGGGACGCGTCTGGGTGGAGAGCCGGCTAGGGAAGGGGACGGCGTTCTTTTTCACCCTTCCACAGCGCGCGACCGCCGAGGTGAAGTCGAACTGACGGCACCCTGCCTGACTTCCGGTCAGCGAGAGGCCGGTTCGAAGCAGAGTGGTTCGCCTGGACCGGGGCTGGCATTTTCTGGATACGCGGACTCTCAGGGGTCCGTATCGGCGGCGGGTGCTGCCGCCTGGCGTCGCGAGCTTGCCTGCGGGGAGGGCCGTCCGTAACCACGCGGCGTGCATCCTTCGCCACCGTCACCTCAGCACCTTGCCAATCATCGCGAACGCGTCGACGCGCTCCGGATCGCGGTTGGGAAGGGATTGGCGGGTCGCACGCGCATCACGCTGGAGATCGGCAGCGGGCACGGCCACTACCTGACCGGCTTCGCGTCCGCGCATCCCGAGCGGTTTTGCGTCGGCATCGATCTGCTCCTCGATCGCTACGAGCGTTCCGAGCGGAAACGCTCCAGGGCTTCGCTTGAGAACCTGGTGTTCTTCCGGGCTGACGCGGCGGATTTCCTGACGGTGCTGCCGCCGGAAACGGAGATCGAGGATGTGCTGGTGCTCTTCCCGGATCCGTGGCCGAAACGGCGCCACCACAAAAACCGGCTTATCCAAACGGGTTTCCTCACCCGTCTGGCGCGGCACGTTCGACTCGGCGGACGACTCTATTTTCGCACCGACGATGCCGCGTATTTCGCCGCCTCACGCGCTACCGTCGGCGCTCACCCTGCCTGGCAATTCGAGACATCGGCGCACCCGTGGCCATTCGAGCTGCCGACCGTGTTTCAGCAGAGAGCGGCCTCGTACGATTCGTGGATCGCACGGCGTGTAGTGCGTTTGTCATGACCCCCGTCACACACTCCGCGGAGTCAATTCAACAGCGTGGTTGATACTACAACCCCTGTTTCGGACTGTCCGTGCTTATTCCTTTTTACCCGGATAAGTATCGGTGATTTCGAAGATTGACGAGGGTTGCGGCAATTGCCTAGTGCTCGACCTTTCCCTTTCACCGTGGTCTCCTTGTCTCCTTATGTCTTGGCGTAAACTGCTCGTTGCGCTGGCCCCGCTTGCGTCCGCAAGCTCATTGTTGGCCGCGGAAGGCGGGCACTCCGGCGTCGCGACGGCGGCCGAGCCGCTCTTCCACGTCGCAGGCCTGCCGGTGACAAATAGCATCGTGACGAGCTGGCTGGTCGCCGCCGTTCTCATCGTCGCAATTCGCCTCGCGGTGCGACGCCCCAAACTGATCCCGACTGCGGGCCAGGCGGTCGTGGAGAGTCTGGTTCAAGGAGTTCTCGATCTTACTTCGCCGATCGTCGGTTCGAAGGTCGCCAAACATACGTTCCCGCTGCTGGTCGGTCTTTTCATCTTCATCCTGATCCAGAACTGGAGCGGACTGTTTCCCGGCGTCGGCACGCTCTTCTGGGGCAGCGAGCCGCTGGTTCGCCCGGGGAATGCCGACATGAACGGCACCGTGGCGCTCGCGGTCGTCGCGACCCTCGGCTGGCTGTATTTTATCGTTCGCTACGCGGGGCCGAAGGCCATCCTCTTCGACATCTTTGGCAACAAGGCCGACAAGAAGGAGATTCCGGCGGTCATCTATTATTTCCTTTTCCTGATCTTTTTTGCGGTCGGTCTGATTGAGATCGTCTCGATCATGTTTCGCCCCGTGTCGCTCTCGTTCCGACTTTTCGGCAACGTGTTCGGCGGTGAAAACCTGATGCATGCCATGTCGGCGATGCAGCGTTGGGGCCTTCCGATTCCTTTCTACTTCCTCGAAGTGCTGATCGGCTTCGTCCAGGCGCTGGTCTTCACGCTTCTGGTCAGCGTGTACATCGGCCTCATCTGCAACCACGGCGACGATCACCACGAGGAAGCCGGCCACGGCGAAAAACCCGCGCACCATTGATCCCTTTCCCGCCGGGAGCGTGCCAACGAGTGCGCACGGCGGAAATCCAACCAACGAAAATCCCGTTATGATTACAGCAATCGCAGAAGTCACCGGTAGCATTCAAGGCGCGCTCGGCTGCTTGGCCGCCGCCATCGGCGTAGGCCTTGTCGGCACGAAGGCCGTCGAAGCCGTCGGTCGCAATCCCGGCGCGTCCGGCAAGATCCTCGTTCAGTCCATCATCGGTATGGCGCTGGCCGAAGCCGTCGCGTTCTACTCGCTGTTCCTCGGTAAATAACCGTTTCCCGCATCGCCGCATTGAGCGGCGATGCGTCCCTTTCCCCGTAGCCTCGTTCTTGTCCGTCCGCCATGCTCTCCAATCTGTTCGTGCTCGCTGAAGCCGCTGTCCACGCGACCGAAACCGCCGCTGCTGCCGGCGAAGCCAGTGGGATCACGAAGATCCTGAATGACTTTGGAATTCGAGTACCCGATCTGATCGCTCAGATCGTGAACTTCTCGATCGTGGCGTTCATTCTCTGGCGCTTTGCATTCAAGCCGGTGATGGCGTCGATCCAGGAGCGCCAGGAGAAGATTCAGGCAGGTTTGAAGTATGCGGAGGATATGAAAGCCCAGCTTGCGGCAGCGCAGCAGGAGAGTGCGGCGCTCGTGAAGCAGGCCCAGCTCGAGGCCAACCGCATCATCGAAGAATCCCGACGCACCGCCAAGGAGCTCTCCGACAAGGCTCAGAAAGACGCGTCCGACAACGCGAACGCGATCATCGCGAAAGCGCAGCAGGCGATCGAGCTCGAGCACAAGAAGATGCTCGCTGACGCCCGTGGCGAGATTGCCCGCCTCGTCGTGGTGACGACGGAGCGCGTCTTGGCCAAGCGCCTCTCGGATTCCGATCGCGCCACCTTCAACGAAGCCGCCGCGAAGGAGCTCACTTCGGTCTGATCAAAAGGCTGAAAGACCGATGGGCTGAAAGGCTGAATGCCCAAGCCTCCCAGAATCCCGCAAACCCCGCTCATCTTCTTCAGCCTTTCAGTCCTTCAGCCCTTCAGCCATTTTCCTCCATGTCTTCCCAGAAACAGATCCAGCACCTCGCTCGCCAGCTCTTCCGGCTGAGTCTGGCTGACGGCCGCCTTTCCGACGAGCGCGTCGCCGGCGTTCTGGAATACGTCGAGAAGACAAAGCCGGCGCATGCGACCGCCGTCCTCAAGGCTTTTCACCGGCTGGTCGCCGCCGAAGTCGCCCGCGGTCAGGCCGTGGTGGAACACGCGGGACCTGTATCGGCAGAAACGCTACAGAGCATCGCCTCTTCTCTGACGAAGCGGTACGGCCGTCCCATTGCGGCGGCGAGCCGCCCGAACCCCGCGCTGCTGGCCGGACTCCGCGTCCGTGTTGGCGACGACATTTACGAGTCTTCCGTTTCCGGACAGCTCAGCCAGCTGGCTGCAGCCGTCTGATCCCTTTCAAAAACTAACAACCAAGCGCGTAGCGCCCCAATGAGCACGGTCCTCGAACAAATCGAACAGCAGATCGCCAAGCTGCAGAACAAGGCGGTCAAAAAGAACACCGGCACCATCCGCTCGGTCGCCGACGGCGTCGCTCGCCTCGACGGTCTTTCCGACGTGATGTACAACGAGATGATCGAGTTCCCCGGCGGGACGATCGGCATCGCGCTCAACCTCGAGGAGGACGAGGTGGGTTGCGTGGTTCTCGGCGACATCTCGAAGCTGAAGGAAGGCGACGAGTGCAAGACCACGGGGCGGCTTCTCTCTGTCCCCGTGGGCAAGGCCCTCCTGGGCCGCACGGTCGACGCGCTGGGGAATCCGGTCGACGGCAAGGGCCCGGTCGATGCGAAAGAGTTCTACCCGGTCGAAAAGATCGCGCCCGGCATCATCGTTCGGAAATCCGTCACGCAGCCGGTGTTCACCGGCATCATGGCGATCGACTCCATGATCCCGATCGGCCGCGGTCAGCGCGAGTTGATCATCGGCGATCGCGGCACGGGCAAGACGACCATCGCGATCGACACGATCATCAACCAGGCGAAGATCAACCGCGTCGGGCTGGCGAGCGGCGATCCGAAGTTCCGCCCGATGTATTCGATCTACGTCGCGATCGGTCAGAAGAATTCCAACATCGTTCGCACGATGGCCGCCCTCGAGGCCGCAGGGGCGCTGGAATTCACCATCATCGTCGCGGCCGCCGCTTCGGAGAATCCCGCCAATCAATACCTCGCTCCGTACTCCGGCGCGGCGATGGGCGAGTGGTTCATGGAAAACGGCATGGATGCCCTGATCGTTTACGACGATCTCTCCAAGCACGCCGTCGCCTACCGCCAGATTTCCTTGATTCTGAAGCGCCCCTCCGGCCGCGAAGCGTATCCCGGCGACGTCTTTTATCTGCATAGCCGCCTTCTCGAACGCGCGGCGCGCCTCGACGGCAAGGGTTCGCTGACGGCACTGCCGATCATCGAAACGCTCGCGGGCGACCTTTCGGCGTACATTCCGACGAACGTCATTTCGATCACCGACGGGCAGATCTTTCTCGAAACCGACCTCTTCAATCAGGGCACGCGTCCCGCAGTCTCGGTCGGTCTCTCCGTCTCGCGCGTCGGCTCCGCCGCGCAGATCAAGGCGACGAAGCAGGTCGGCGGTAAGCTGAAGGGCGAGCTGGCGCAGTTCCGCGAGCTGGCGGCATTCGCCCAGTTTGGCGCCGATCTCGACGCCAGGACCAAAGCCCAGCTCGATCGCGGCACCCGCATCGTTGAGCTTTTCAAGCAGCCCGCCTTCAATCCCATCCCGATCGAACAGCAAGTGGTGACCCTCTGGGCGATGCAGAAAGGCTACTACGACGCGATCGACCTCAAGAAGGTGAACGCTGCGGCGGTCAAACTGCGCGAATTCTTCGCCACCCGGAAGGACGCCCTCCTCACGAAGATCCGCAACAAGGCCGCCCTCGACGCCGAGCTCGAAGCCGAGATCAAGACCGCCGTCGACGAGTGGAAAGCCACCTACGCCGGCTGAATGCAGAAGGCTGAAAGACTGAAGGACTGAAAGGCTGATGACTCCGGCCCCATGCTTCATCAAACGGGAGACCTACGGAGCAGAACGTTCCAGTTCGCTCGAAGGATTTCCCGTGTCTTTGAAGCACTCCCGAGAAAGCGGCTCGCCAACATCTATGGCGTGCAACTCGTCCGATCAGCAAATTCGGTCGCAGCCAACTACCGCGAAGCTCAGCGGGCACGTTCCAAGGCGGAGCATTTCTCGAAACTCGGCGACTGCCTCCGTGAAGCAGACGAGACACTCTACTGGCTTGAAGCCATCGAAGCAGATGCGCTCCTCTCGGCAGTACGGCTTTCTGAAATCAAAGACGAGTGCGGCCAGCTCGTGGCCATTTTCGTTACACTTCTCAAGAAGCGCTGACTCCTCGCGGAGCTTCAGCCCTTCAGCCCTTCAGCCCTTCAGCTTTTCCTAATGGCATCGACTAGAGACATTCGACGGCGCATTAAGTCCGTAAAGAACACCCGCCAGATCACGAAGGCGATGGAGTTGGTGGCGGCGTCGAAGATGAAAAAGGCGCAGCAGGCCGCTCTCGCGGGCCGGCCCTACGCCCAGTTGATGGCTTCGATGCTGGCCGCCCTCGCTCCCCACGTGGAGGAGTCGATGCATCCGTTTCTCGCCAAGCGCGAGGTGAAGGTTCGCGGTATCCTTCTTGTCACGACGGACAAGGGCCTTTGCGGACCGCTCAACGCCAACCTTTTCAAGCTCGTGGCCGACGTGAAGACGCCGGCCAAATTCGCCGCCATCGGCCGCAAGGGGGCCCAGTTCCTCGCTCGCACGAAGCGTGATCTCATGGCCGATTTCCAGGTGCACGACCGCGTGCCGTTCCCCGAGGTGAAGGTTGCGATCGAGTTCATGGTGAAACAGTACCTCGAGGGCGTGATCGACACGGTCGAGGTGATCTATGCCCGCTTCAAGAACACCCTCGTCCAGGAACCGTCCGTTCGCCCCATCCTCCCGCTGACAAGCGTTGCGGAGTTCATCGCGCACGCCTCGACCGAAGCCGGAGCGACCGCGAAGCCCGACGCGCGCGAGATGCTCTTCGAACCGAGCGCCCAGCAGGTGCTCGAGTCCCTTCTGCCGTTCTACGTCAATCGCACCATCTATCAGCACGTGCTGAGCGGCAAGGCCTCCGAACACAGCGCCCGGATGGTCGCGATGAAGACCGCCAAGGACAACGCGAGCAAACTGCTCGGCGATCTCACCCTCGAGTACAACAAGGCCCGCCAGGCCGGCATCACCCAGGAAATCCTGGAAATCGCCGCCGCCCAGTACGCGTCCTCATAAAGGCTGAAAGGCTGAAGGGCTGAAAGACTGAAGCCCGGAGGCCCCAAGCCCAAACTCCACCGCTTTTCTTTCAGCCCTTCAGTTCTTCAGCCTTTCAGCCCTTTCATAATGAATACCGGCAAAATCGTCCAAGTCATCGGCCCTGTCGTTGACGTCCAGTTCGCCGAGAACGCCATCCCCGCCATCCTCCAGGCCTTGACCGTCGAGTTTACCGTCAGCGGCAAGAAGGAGCTGCTCACTCTGGAGGTGCAGCAGCATCTCGGCGAGGGCCTGGTGCGCGCCATCGCGATGTCCTCGTCCGAGGGACTTGTCCGCGGTATGCAAGCGGTCGATACGGGAGCGCCGATCTCCGTCCCGGTTGGCGACGGCGTCCTCGGCCGCATCTTCGACGTCACCGGCACTCCGGTGGACGGACGCGGGCCGGTTCCGCACGAGAAACGCTATCCGATTCACCGCCCGGCGCCGACACTCTCCGAGCAGGAGACCAAGGCGGAGATTCTCGAGACCGGCATCAAGGTCATCGACCTGATCTGCCCGTTCCTCAAGGGCGGCAAGGCCGGGGCGTTCGGCGGCGCCGGCGTCGGCAAGACCGTCGTCATTCTCGAACTCATCAACAACATCGCCAAGGCCCACGGCGGTTATTCCGTGTTTGCCGGGGTCGGCGAGCGTTCCCGCGAGGGCAACGACCTCTATCACGAAATGTCCGAGGCGGGCGTCATCAATCAGAAGGACCTCAGCAAGTCGAAGGTCGCCCTCGTCTACGGCCAGATGAACGAGCCCCCGGGCGCCCGCATGCGCGTCGCTCTCTCGGCCCTCGCAATGACCGAGTATTTCCGCGACGAGAAAAACCAGGACGTCCTTCTCTTCATCGACAATATCTTCCGCTTCTCCCAGGCGGGCTCCGAGGTATCCGCTTTGTTGGGACGCTCCCCCTCGGCCGTGGGTTATCAACCGACCCTGGCGAACGAGATGGGTCTCCTTCAGGAGCGCATCACCTCGACCAAGAAGGGATCGATCACGTCCGTGCAGGCGGTGTACGTGCCGGCGGACGACCTCACCGACCCGGCGCCGGCGAACACCTTCGCCCACCTCGATTCCACCATCGTGCTCGAGCGTGCGATCGCCGACCTCGGCATCTATCCCGCCGTCGACCCGCTCGCGTCCGTCTCGAAGGCGCTTGAGCCCTCGGTCGTCGGCGAGGAGCACTACCAGGTCGCGCGCGAGGTTCAGCGTGTGCTGCAGCGCTACAAGGACCTGCAGGACATCATCGCGATTCTCGGCCTCGACGAGCTTTCTCCCGAGGACAAGCTCACCGTCTACCGCGCCCGCAAGCTCCAGCGCTTCCTCTCGCAGCCGTTTGCGGTGGCGGAAGTGTTCACCGGCACGCCGGGCAAATACGTCGCGGTCAAGGAAACGGTCCGCGGTTTCAAGATGATCCTCGACGGCCAGCTCGACGACGTCGCCGAAGGCGACTTCTACATGAAGGGTGGCATCGACGAAGTCATCGCCGCTTCCGGAAAAAAAGGCTGAACGACTGAAAGGCTGAAGGGCTGAAACGAGCCCCGAGGCTTCCGTTTCTTTCAGCCCTTCTCACCTTCAGCCTCTCAGCGCATTCTCCCATGGCTCTCACTCTCGAAATCGTCACTCCCGAGGCCCGCGTCTATAGCGACACGATCGACACGGTCGTGATTCCCACGGTGGAAGGTGAGATTGGTATCCTCCCGGGGCACATCCCGCTCCTGACCCAGGTGGAGAGTGGGGAGCTGCGCGTGACGAAGGGCGGGGCCGTCCACCACCTCGCGGTGGGCAAAGGTTTCGCCGAAGTACAGGGCGACAAGGTTTCCGTTTTGGCCGAAAGCGCCATCGAGGAGGAAAAGATCGACGAGAGCGCGGTCGAAAAAGCGATGGAACGCGCGGAGGAAGCGCTGCGAGGCAAAGAATCTCTCGATCCCGCGGAAATCGAGAGACTCGAAGGCGTCGTGCGGTTCGCCGTCGCTCAGCTGGGTGTGAAGCGGCGTCGCCGCTGACGCTATTGTTGACCGGGTGCACGGCCAGCGGCGTTGAAATCCGGTCACGCGGCTAGCTTGGCCGTGAGATTCTGCCACCAGCTCGCATGCCGCCTGCTTTGGGAGGGGCATGATCAAGTTCATCCGCCGACTAGTGGATCTGGACGACGGCACGCCCGTTCCGGAAACACCGCCTGCCGCCACCGAGAGTTGGGCTGAGCGCGAGCCCAACCCGGTCTCATCCGCTCCGGAGCAGCTGGCGACGATTGCCCGCGCCTCCGTGCACTTGGCCCAACTCGGCCCGAGATTGGCGGAGTTTGCGGCCGAGCTCGAAAAGCAGGCCCAGGCACAGGCCGCCAACGCCGCCAACATGGCGCAGACGATGGAACGCCTGACGGCGAAACTCGGCGATGCAGTAGGCGAGCTGCGGGAGACAGCGATCCAGGTCGGTTCGGCGCTCGAGAGCGTGGAGCAGATCGCCGACCAAACACGCGTGCTGGCGTTGAACGCCGGAATCGAGGCTGCGCGAGCCGGCACGCACGGCCGGGCCTTTGCTGTCATCGTCGAAGAGGTCCAGCGGCTCGCCGGTCGAACCCGTGAGTCCACGACCGCAATCGATGGCCGCATTCACCAGATGAATACCAGCATCGGCCAGGTGGAGGAGGGAATCGTTGGCGGCGGGGCAAGCGTCGCCTGCATTGCGGCGGCGAACCGGGATGTCCAGGGAATCGCCTCCGGAGCCGAACTCCAGTTCAACAGCTCCAGAGCGCTCCACGCGATGAGTGACCGGATGAACGATCTCGCCGAGACGCTCCTCCTGGGCGTGGGGAGATTCCGTTTTGGCGTCCACTACCGCGCCGAGCGCCAGCTCGCCGAGCTCATGCCCGATGTCGCCGACGCGTGCACCAGCCGCAACAAACTGGAATCGCTGCTGGAGCAATGGCTGAACGAAAATCCGTGTTTTCAACTCGTGTACGTGACGGATCCGGCTGGCTGTCAGATCATCGACAACATCGGTTGGAAAGACGGGCGGACGTTTCGCGACCCCGCTGGTTTCGGGCGCGATTGGTCGGACCGCCCCTGGTACTGCGAGACCATGCATCAGACGGGGGTCATCTCGACGGATATTTACCGCGGCGCCGGCTCGGACGAGTTCTGCTTCACGGTCTCGACGCCGGTTTTCGACCAAAACGATGCCTGGCTTGGTGTGCTAGCTGCCGACGTCCGTTTCGAACGGCTGATGGCAGGCACCTCCGATGCATTCCCTACAACGGCAGACGGCGTGCGACTCTACCCGGAGGGGAACGTCTGCTAGCGTAACTGACTCATGCTAGGCGAATAGCCGGCTTCCGGTGGACCGGACTGATCGACGCTGAGGCGCCGTCGAGCCCCGGCGGGCGGGCTTCGTTGCCCGGAGCAAGGCGGTCAGACGGCCCGAACGGCTCTCCACACGCCGCGCCAATGGAAGGGGAGCTTGTGGAAGTCGCCGTTCACCATGTCCAGGATCAGCGCCCGGGCATTGAGCCGGAGCTGGACTGAACGGGAGAGGGGCGGGGAAGCGATCATCACTTAGGGAATACGACCCAGAGTCCGACTGTTTAAGGCAGGCCGGAGATATAAGGCGCTGTCATTCGAGCCGGCCGGCAGCCGTAATCGGCTGTCCTGCAGATGCATGAGAGGCTTTAATGCACCAGAAGCCGCGGCGGTGTTTCACGCATGTTTTGCGAGAGAAAGCCTCCAGATTCGCCTCGGTTTGGGACCGTCAGTTTCCACGAACCCTTGTGCCTTCCCGACTTCAGGAACTCGCCGGGTGTCCGATTGACATTGAAACCCAATCTCATCTTTTTAGGTGCCTCAGTGAATCCAAACCCGTTGTTCAGGCCAGAGACCGTTTCCCGTGCGTCGCGCATGCGACTCACCGAGCTGCCCAACGGAGCGTCGGGGCGCGTTTGCGAACTCTCCGGCAAAGCCGAAGTGTGTCAGCGCCTGCGTGAAATGGGTTTCTGCGAGTCGGCCGTTATCGAACGAGTCTCGGGGGAACGCACGTTGCTCTGCCAGCTTTGC
Organism: Opitutaceae bacterium EW11; assembly: GCA_003054665.1. GTDB lineage: Bacteria > Verrucomicrobiota > Verrucomicrobiia > Opitutales > Opitutaceae > EW11. Next base: position 222,281 of record QAYY01000012.1, read on the forward strand.
GGCACCCGGATCGCGCTGAGCGACCGCGCGGCCGAGCACATCGTCGTGGAGCTGATTCGCGGGGGGCTTTGAGCCGCAGGCTGCATCCATGGCCGATACTCAAAAACTTTCCCAACTGACGATCGGAGCCTCGGCTGTCGTCCGCGAAATGCCGAAGCAAGGACCTGCTTTCCTCCGACTCCGCGAAATGGGCCTTCTCGCGGGGACCAGTCTGCGTCTTGTCCGCACCGCTCCGCTTGGGGACCCGATCGAAATCAAGGTCCGCGGCTATCATCTGACTCTCCGCAAGAGCGAAGCGGATCAAATCGTTGTCGAGCCGAGCTCGGCGAACTGAATGCGGCCCCGAAGAGCGGCCCACGAGCAATGACGAGCGACGCACGTTCAGGCGCAGGCGCCCCGGTTCGTGGATACAACGGAGGGTTGCCATGAGCTCGGACCAGAAAGCTTCCACGCCCGCCCGAACGCCGGTTTACGCCCTCTGCGGCAACCCGAACTGCGGCAAGAGCACGCTTTTCAACGCGCTGACCGGCCTGAAGCAGAAGGTGGGAAACTATCCCGGTGTCACCGTGGAGAAGAAGATCGGCGAAACCTATTCCCAGCACGGTCAGCCGATTAAGATCATCGATCTTCCCGGTGCCTATTCACTCGCCGCCCGCTCGCCGGACGAGGCGGTTCTTCGCGATGTCTTGCTCGGCCGCCGTGCCGACACTCCGCAGCCGGATCGGGTGGTCTGCATCGCTGACGCAAGCAACCTGGAGCGGAATCTCTATCTCATCCACCAGATCCTCGATCTCGGTCGCCCCGTGATCCTCGTGCTGAACATGATGGATCTGGCGGCGAAGTCAGGGATCGGCATCCGCGTCGCTCGCCTCGAAAAAGAACTGGGGATCCCGGTGATTCCCTGTGAGGCGGTCAACGGCAAGGGACTGATCGAGCTGCGCCTCGCGATGAGCCGGTCCGATCTGCCGCTCCCCCGCCACCGCTGGGATATTCCGGCTCCGATCGCTCCGGCGGTTTCCGAGTTGGCGGCGAGCTTGGCCCAGAACGACCGCAAGCCGCCGCTGATCGCGCGGGCGGAAGCGCTGCTCCTCCTCACGGACCAGGATACGGTGCGCGTCGCAGGTTCGGCCGCTCTCACGCCCCAAACCGCGTCGATCCTCCAGCAGTGGCAGAAGCGCTGGGAGGCGGAAGGGACGGACTGGGCCGGTACGCTGGTGAACAGTCGTTACGACGCGATCTCCGTGATCTGCAACGAGGTCGTGCAGCGGCAGGCGGTATCGGTCGCGAGCGTCAGCGACCGTATCGACGCGGTGGTGACACATCCGGTCTTCGGATGGCTGGTGCTCGGTGCCGTGATGACGGCGCTGTTTTTGTCGATCTTCACCCTCGCCGAGTACCCCATGAACTGGATCGACGGCCACATGGCCGGACTGAGCGATTGGGTGAAATCCGCCATGGCGCCCGGAGACCTGCGGGACCTGATCACCGACGGAGCGATCGGCGGAGTGGGCGGGGTGATCGTCTTCCTTCCGCAGATCCTGATCCTCTACTTTTTCATCAGCCTGTTGGAGAATACCGGATACATGGCTCGGGCCGCGTTCATCATGGACCGCCTGATGAGCCGCGTGGGCCTCAACGGGAAGAGCTTCATTCCTCTGCTCAGTTCGTACGCCTGCGCCATTCCCGGAATCATGGCCACGCGCACGATCGAGGATCCGAAGGACCGTCTGGTGACGATCCTGGTGGCGCCGCTGATGAGCTGCTCGGCCCGGCTTCCGGTCTATCTGCTGATGATCGCGGCGCTGGTTCCAGGCGACCGCGTGCCGGTCGCCAGCAAGGTCGGAATCATGCTTCTCATGTACGCGCTGGGCACGCTTGGGGCTTTCGGGTTCGCCTGGTTGTTCAAACGCACGCTGCTCAAGGGTGAGCCCCCCATGATGATCATGGAGCTGCCTCCCTATCGCCTGCCGAGGCTCCGCGATGTCGCCCTGCAAATGGTGGAGCGGGCCTGGCTCTTTCTGCGGCGCGCCGGAACGGTGATTCTCGGCATCTCCATCGTCCTTTGGTTTCTGTCCGCGTACCCGAAGGCTCCCCAGGGAGCGACACCCACGCAGCAGCTGGAACAGAGCTTTGCCGGGCAGGCGGGCAAGGTGCTCGAGCCCGTGATCAAGCCCATCGGCTTTGACTGGCACATCGGCATCGGACTGATCACGTCGTTCGCGGCGCGTGAGGTCTTCGTCAGCACGATGGGCGTCGTCTTCAATGCGGAGACGAACGATCAGGACACGACACCACTCCGGCAGGCTCTGCTTCAGGCGCGCTGGCCGGACGGCCGCGCACTTTTCAGCCCTCTCGTTTGTTTCACGCTGATGGTCTACTACGTTTTCGCCATGCAGTGCATGAGCACCGTGGCCGTGGTTCGGCGCGAGACCAACTCGTACCGTTGGCCGGCGTTCCAGATTGCCTACATGACAGGCACCGCGTGGGTGCTGTCGTTTATCGTCTACCAGGGAGGCCGAGCTCTCGGATTCTGATCGTGTCCACAGATTGGCAAACCTGGGCGGCTTTGGTGGTGGTGGCGGTCGCAGCTGCGTTGCTGCTGCGTTCATACCTCCACAAGCGCAAGACCCCCGGCTGCAGCGGAGGTTGTTGCCCCACGGATACGTTCAAAAAGCGGCTGAAGCGGTAGCTCGCCGCTTGCGGGGTCCTGGGGCAGCGCTGTCGCACTCAGATGAGAGCGGAAGAGCTGAGACTGAGATCAAGCGCTGGGCAGCGGCTGGACGCCGAGCGTGCCTTCGAGCTGCTTGCGGTATTCGGAAGATTCATACCGCTTCAGAAGATCGCGAGCGTGGGCCAGCCTGGCCTTTAGGTTGAGGCGGATCACGGCGTCGGCGAAGCCCGGGCGGTCGAGATACTCTTCGAGGTGCGCCACGTGCCGGTGCCAGAGCGCCATGTCGAAGCGCTGTTTCGCGTCCAGGCGCGCCGCATACCAATCGCTGGAGAGCAGGGCTTCGCGGGTGAAGAGTGAGCGAACCTCCGGCGACGCCAGGGTTTTGCCCTCGTACGTTCCCCTTGCCATGATGTGAAGCAACGCGCGCAGGGGAGGGCAGGCCATATCCACGCCGCCGTCGGCGAAGTAGCTTTCGGCGACGCGCCGGTGGGTGGTGACGATGTTGTCCATGCCGTCGACGAAGACGTCCATGTCCTGCAGCTCGGGCCGCAGCATTTCGTCGGAGAACACGACGTGCGGGTGGTTGAACACGCGCCCGAAATATACACGGACGAAACGCGTGGTGATGCGATAGCCGAGGCGGCTGGCCAGGATGGTTTTACCCTCGTGGACGAAGTCTTCGCACTTTTCGAGGCAGCCGTGAGCGATCAGAGCGCGGGCGTCCCGTTCCGCCGGCGTCATGCGCGAGAATACCTCGGGCACGAGCATGCTCACGTCGTGATCCACACGCACCTTGGGGCCGACATATCCGGCCGCAGAGAGAAAGCCGTCGTGCCCCGTCAGGATCAGCGAGATCAACGCCGCATTGAGGTCGATGACCGGCGGCAGGGCGTTGAACGGACCTTTAGTCAGGGCGCCTTCCGAGCCGGCGCCCGTCGTCGAGGGCGACTTGCCCGTCATGCTGCTGATAAACTCCATGAAGAGCTCGGGCAGCTCGAGATAGTGCAGTGGGCTGAAGACGGCCAGGGGGCGAATGCCTTTCTCGGGCGGATTGTTGCGCCGGCCGGGGGCGACGACGTTCACGGGCGTGAGCAGCGGCGCGTCCGGCCCGAGCTTGCGGCTGAGACGCGCCGAGAGTTCGGCGACGTACGTGCCGACCTTGTCGGTGAAATCCGGCCGCAGCTGCAGGTAGCGTGGATTTTTCGTCGGTTTGCCGTCGACGATCCTCGGATGGGCGGAGGAGACGAAAAAGCGCGGAGACGTGTCGCCGGCGTCGGCCGCAGCGCGGATGAGGGCGCGCATGGGCTCGGTGTAGGCGGTGTAGCCGATCGCGTCCTCGATCAATTCGCGGGCGTCGGCTGCCGTCAGCGGTTCGTAGTTGGAGAGGAAGGTGCCGGGAGAGGCGATGTCCGCCTCGGCCTGATGGTCGTAGCCGCGGTGAATCGCGTCGTCCGGACGCTGGAAAAGCCGGGCTTCGCAATTCTGGACAAACTTATGGGAAGAACCGCGCGCGGGCGCCGTCCCGTCTTCCGTCGTGCGGTCCGACCGCTCGGGGAGAAGCTCTTTCCCGAGTTGAGAGGACGGGGCCACGACGGAGGCCGTGATGTCGTCTTCCATCTGGACCTTGATTGCCGGATGGAAATCGCTGCGGAGGCCGAACACGCGCCAGGAGCCGTCGGACTCGAAGCCGACACGGAGGCAGTTGGTGACGAGCTTCCGGCCGTCGAGCTTCAGCTCGTTGCCGGGCCGGCCGTTGATCGTATCCACCGAGAAGTGACAACGCCAATCGTTGCCCCATTCGGCCTTGTAGAAGCGCTTGAGGACGAAAACCAGTTCCTTGATGTGCTGCGGGATGGAGCGGAGCCAGACGTTGTATTCCTCGCAGTAGTCGCGGCGGGAAGGCGTGAGCAGCTTGATCACGCTGCCCAGCGAGCGCTGCTCGCTGAGGATGGGCCGCTTGTCTTTGCCGTTGAGCGAAGGGTCCTTGAAGCGGTTTGTCGTGTCGCGCTCGAGGACCGCCGCGACTTGGTCGAAGTCCTTGTCGAAATCCGCGACAAAGACGTGGCCGGGAAGAATTGCGTACGAAATGGCTTTGGAAATCTCGGATTTTCCGCCACCGGAAACGGTGCTCGGCTTGTGGCAAACGGTGCCTTCCGCAACCGTGCCGACGAGGCGCCAGACGGTGGGCTGGCCCGGCACCGGTTCCATGTGCACACGGTAGCCGCTCGGACGGATGTAGGTCTTGTTGGCGAGAAGCTTGATTGACCGCTCCTGTCCTGATGCGTCCTTCCAGGAAATCGTCTGGGTGCGAAGGTTGAAGCGGGACTCCTCTGGAACGAGGATGATTTCCGGATGCTCCCGATGGATGGCGTGGCCTTCGGGGCGCCGAATGAAATGGCTGTTCCAATTCGCGAGCACCGAATCCACGGAATATTTCTGCGGTTCGGCGTAGCCGGAGAACTCGGAGCCCAGCTCATAACTCGGGAACACCAGTGCGCCGCCGGCGTGCTCCTCTTCCGCCTGGCCGAAGAGGTTGGCCGAATAGCTGATCTGGGTCTTCACCTCCTTCTTGCAGTAGCCGTAGTAGTTGTCGGCGATGATCGTGACCATGACGCCGCGCGCATCGCGAGCGGTCACCTTGAAGGCCGAGCCGTTGTTGTAGAACTCCTTCTCGTCCTTCCAGCACATGCCGTCGCGGCGTTGGCGCGGGGTGGCTAGGTCCCAATGCGGCAGACCGAGGAGGTGCTTCGGGACACTGGTCAGATGTGGTGCGAGAATGATGCAGCCCGTGTGGCCGGTCCAATGATCGATATCGAGGCCGGCGTCGTTTTCCGGCAGATACGGATCGCCGGCGTTTCCGAAGATCGCCTCGACGAAATCGAGGTTGCTCACCAGCGAGCCGGGAGCGATGAACCGCACTTCCATGCGCTTTTCGTCGCAGACGTTGGGCACGGCGGGGCAAACCAGCGGACGCAACAGCAGGGAAACGAAGCACTCGGCCTGATCCTTGCGTCCCGACGTGAACGGCAGCCGGAGGATCTCGCGCGGAGGCCGGAGGGCGAGATCGAGCAACTTCGAGAACGTCCGCTTCGGCACCTCGAGTTTGTCATCCGGGACGGGTAGCCCGCCGGCCGCGATGTGGAAAACACCCTGCGTGGTGCGGCGGTCGTTGGCCGGATTGTGCAGCACTCCCTGGCGCACTCGGTAGCTCTTGAGCAGCGAAGAGGAGAACTCGTCTCCATCGGCCGGCAACGACAGCGCACGGGCGAGTCCGGTCTGATCCAGAATGAAGGTCTTCACCGGCAAACGAGGCGCGGGGCCGACGTCGGCCAGGTAGCCATCCAGCCACGCCTGGATGCGGTGGTCGGCGGGGCAAAGCGGATCGATCACCTGCCGGGTGGTCTCGCGATAGCGGGCAAAAATCGGCGTCGCCAAGTCCGTCCAGGCAGCGTCTTCCGGGCGGTCCATCGTCGGGCAACCCAGCAGCGCCAAGCGGAGGTTGATGGCATGAGCTAGCTTATCAGGCGAACGTGGAGAGAGCGGCGTTGGCATGGCGGGTGGAGTTGAGTGTGCGAGGGCTGAGTTTAACCCAGGGGGTCGGTGGCCGCGCAACGCAAGGATTGGAAAAAACAGCGCAGCCACAAACCTGCCACAACGCCCGCCTGCCAGTTGGCGGAGCCTGGAAACTGCTCGGAGCCGTGTAATCCGGTTAGCGTTGAGAGCGAGAGATTCCCGGTTTGGTTGCGCGGCGCATGACTGATACGCCGCTGCTGTTCTGGATTCTCTTCAACGTGTTCGTGCTGGGGATGCTGGCCCTCGATCTCGGCATCTTCCATCGCCAAGCCCACGAGGTGAAAGTCAAGGAGGCGCTGCTCTGGAGCGCCGTCTGGGTCGGTCTGGCACTGCTTTTCAACGCCGGTTTGTTCTTCTGGCGGGGATCGACGCCGGCGCTCGAGTTCCTGACGGGTTACCTCATCGAGAAGTCCCTGAGCGTGGACAACATCTTCGTCTTTGTCCTGCTGTTCAGCTACTTCAAAATTCCGGCGTTGTATCAGCACCGGGTGCTTTTCTGGGGCATTCTCGGGGCGCTGGTCATGCGCGCGGCTTTCATCGCGGCAGGCGTCACGCTGATCGAACGGTTCCACGCCGTGATTTATGTGTTCGGGGCCTTCCTGGTCTTTACCGGGGTGAAGATGTGGTTTTCGAAGGGGCAGGAGGTCCATCCGGAGAAAAACCCGGTGCTCCGAATCTTCCGGCGGTTTATGCCGGTGACGAACGAACTCCACGGACCGCGTTTTCTGATCCGCCAGAACGGCGTGCGCCACGCGACGCCATTGCTCGTCGTGCTGCTCCTCGTCGAAACGAGCGACATCATCTTCGCCGTGGACTCGATTCCGGCGATTCTGGCCGTAACTCGGGATCCTTTCCTCGTCTACACCTCGAATGTCTTCGCGATCCTTGGTCTGCGATCGCTGTATTTCGCGCTCGCGGGGATCGTGCAGAAGTTCGAGTACCTGCACTACGGTCTGGCCTTCATCCTGGGCTTCGTCGGGCTGAAGATGCTTCTGGTGGACATCTACAAAGTCCCGATCGCGGCCTCTCTCGGCGTGATCGGAGCGGCGTTGGCGATCTCGGTCCTGCTCTCTATGCGCAAGCTCCGAGCCGAAGAAGCGCGGGCCTGAGGCGTGTCTGCAAAATGGGCACGCTCTGCTTCCGATTCTGCAGTCACGCCCTTGTTACTGGGTGATCCAGTGCCATGCCATGTCGATCAGCTTGGTCCCATAGAAGCCGAACGCCCCGAAAAAAACGATGTTCAGCGCGAAGGCCAGGTACCCCGCGACGATGAAGAAGCCGTCGCGCTCGATCAATCCGCCGGCCATGATGACAATCACCAAGGCGGGCGGAAAATTGGTCCCGGGCGGAAGCGGCAAGAGCAGGACAAACGCGGCGATAAAGATGACGAACGCGTGAAGCTGCGTGAGCAGCGGCGTCGTGAGCCAGAGCAGGCGGGGCTTCAGGAGGTATTCGAGGGCACGGACGACGCGCCGTGCGCTGCCGAGGAGGAGAGGGAAAAACCGCGGAGGCAGACTCGTATCCAAAAGACGGCGCGGCAGCCAAGGTTTCTGACCGAGCATGAGACGCGCGGCGATGATCGCGATCACCATTCCCAGAGCCATCGAAAGGCCCGGCAAGGGAATGGGGACGAGGAACGGCAGCGCCAGGAGCAACATCAGCAGGTCGTACGCGCGGGTCTGAAAAACGGCGATCAACTCTCGGAGCGTGACGCTGCGCGACTGGAACTCGTGGATCAGGCGCTCCATTTCCTCGGAGAGCTTGCGGGGACGCGTCAGCGCGACCAACGCCAGGGCCGTTTTCGCTGCTTCTTCGCGCGAAAGCGGGGGATAATCAGGTTCCGCGCCGGTTGCCATAGAGTTCGAGATGCAGGCGATGGGCGTACCGAAAGCCGCCCGCCTTGCATTGTTCCGAAAGCCATCCGGCTTGCTCGCGCAGTCGTTCCGGGGTGCGAGCTTCCGGCATCAAAAGGATCTTGTCCCGCGGTACCTGCCGTTCCAGGGCCGCGATAAGTCGCTGGATTTCGTCGAGATCGGCCGGCGAACTCACCACGAACTTCAGCTGATAGGCGCCGCGATCGATCCAGGCGCGTAGGACGTCGGGCTGGAAACGTGTCGCCTCGTGACGCTCCTTCCAGGCCGAGGGCAGGCGGTCGTCCGGGGTGGAGTTGCTGAGTTTTGGGCTGACCGAGGCGAGGTCGCAGGCGATGCCGTCGGGCCGGATGGTCCCCGCAGTTTCGATCGTGATGTGATAACCGCGCCGACGAAGCTCCTCCGCGAGTTCATGAATGCCCTTCGCGATCATCGGTTCCCCGCCGGTGAGCACGACGTGCTTTGCCGGATACCGCGCCACCACCGCGAGGATGTCCTCGAGCGAGCGGTTTTCGCCTTCCGGATTCCACGAGGCATAGGGCGTGTCGCACCAGTTGCAGCGGAGATTGCAGCCCGAGGTCCGCACGAAAACCGAAGGGACTCCGATGAGCTCCCCTTCGCCCTGCAACGAGTGAAATATCTCCGAGATCAGCATCCTGGGATCCGTGCCGCGGCTTGTCTCGCCTGCGGCGCGACGAGCGGAGGCCGGCGCGAGTCAGCCGTTGCCTTGCGGTCTCCGCGGTAGTGGCGGCGTGGATTCATACACGGTGGGATCGGGAATGCCGGCCTCGATGAAGGCCTCGCGTCGCTCGACGCAGGTGCCGCACTTTCCGCAATGGACCACACCGCCCTTGTAGCACGACCATGTTTTTGAGAAATCGACGCCGAGGCGGGCCCCTTCCGCCGCGATCTGACCCTTGCTCAGCGAGATGAAGGGCCGCAGCAACTGGATGCCGGCGTACGTTCCGAGCCGCATGGTTTCGCCCATGGCCCGCATGAATTCCTCGCGGCAATCGGGATAGATCGCGTGGTCGCCTCCGTGAGCCGCGATCACCAGGCCCTCCGCACCGATGCTCTCGGCAAAGCCGGTCGCGACCGAAAGCAGGATCGCGTTCCGGAACGGCACGACGGTCTGCTTCATGTTCTCCGCGGCGTAGTGGCCCTCGGGAATCTCGCCTCCCGAGGAGAGGAGGGCCGATGCGAACAGCTGGTCCATGAAGCGCAGCGGCACCACTTCGTGCCGCACACCCAGCCGCGAGGCCTGTTCGGCGGCGAACGGAAGCTCCCGATGGTTGTGCTTCGACCCGTAGTCGAAGCTGATCGCCGCCTGGACGGCATGATTCCGCGCCGCCCAATGCAGGGCGGTCACCGAGTCCATGCCACCGCTGCAGAGGACGACGACCTTCATTTCCGGGCACATTGATCGGCAGGGGAGGGAGCGCAAAGCGGAATCGCGAACGTCGGAGGCGCGGATTTTGCGCCGCGTTCCCAAAACGCATTTGCTTGGCCAAGCATCGTGGCAAAACTTCACGCGTGAGCGGCTCCGAGCGAACGATGCTGATTTTCCACGATCCCGAGTGCACGACGTACACGCCGTCGAGCGGTCCCGAACAGCCGGCGCGTACGATCAAATCCGTCGAGCGGCTGAAAGCGCGGCATCCCGGCTGGGAGTGGCGATTGCCCGTTCCGGTGGACGACGCGGTGCTCCGGCTGGCTCATACCGAGGGCCATCTCGAGCGCCTGGCCCAGCCGGTCGATTTCGACGAAGACACGCCGTACATTGCCGGCATTCTCGACCATGCGCGGCGTTCGGTGTGGGGCGCGATTGCCGCGGCGGATGCGGCACGGGTTGAGCGCCGCCCGGCATTTTCGCTGATGCGTCCGCCGGGGCATCACGCCACCCGACACGAGGCGATGGGTTTTTGTTATCTGAACCAGGTTGCCATCGCGGCGTTGTACCTTCGGCGGCAGGGGGTGGGCCGAGTCGCCGTGTGGGACTTCGATGCGCACCACGGCAACGGCACGGAGGCGATCCTCAACAACAAGGATGGCATCATTTTTGTCTCCGTGCACCAATCCCCGGGCTATCCGGGCACGGGAACGGAGGATTTCGACAATTGCCGGAATTACACCATCGCTCCGCGAACCACGCGCGACGATCACATGCGCCTGCTCGAGCTCAGTTGGCAGCACGTGCTCGCCTATCAGCCCGAGGTAGTGCTGGTTTCGGCCGGTTTCGACGCTTATGTCCGCGACCCCATCACGGCCATGAGTCTCGAGGCCGAGGATTTCGCACAGCTGGGGCGGTGGATCGGAGAAGCGCCATTTCCCTGCGCCGCCGTTCTGGAGGGCGGATACAGCGAGGACCTTCCGTTGCTCATCGATTCGTTTTTGACCGCGTGGGACGGGCGCGTTTCAGTCGGGTAGCGCTTTTCGGTGCCGAACGGCGCTTTCAAGACCTTGAACGCTACGCCCGTTTACCAACTCATCGACACACCCGCTCAGTTGGAGCCGTTTCTCGCTGCGCTTGATCGCGTCGAAGAGGTCTCGCTCGATACCGAAGCGGACAACCTTTATCACTACCGCACTCGCGTCTGCCTGCTGCAGTTTCTCGTCGGAGAGGAGATTTCCCTCATCGACGTGCTGGCCGGCCTCGACCTGGCGCCCCTTTGGCAGCGCCTTGCGACGAAGCATCTCGTGATGCACGGCAGCGATTTTGACCTTCGCCTGCTCTACGATCTGTGCGGTTTTCAGGCCCGGAGCATCTTCGACACGATGCTCGCCGCGCAGCTGCTGAATCGTTCGCGCATCGGCCTCGCGGCTTTGCTCGAGGAGCATTTCGGAGCGGCCTTGGACAAGGACTCCCAGAAGGCGAACTGGTCCAAACGACCACTGACCCCTCGTCTGCTGGATTACGCAGCCCTCGACGTTCACTACCTGCCTCAACTGCGCGACCTGCTTACCCAGGAGCTGGCGAAGCTGAACCGCCTCGACTGGCTCGACCAGCAGTGCCGTCGGCAGATCGAATCCGCGTTGGCGGGCTTCCCTCGCGACGACGAGAATGCCTGGCGCATCGGTCGTTCCGAGCGCCTCCGCCCGCCGGGACTCGCGGTGTTGCATGCCGTTTGGCACTGGCGCGAAGAGTGGGCGCGCCGTCTCGACGTCCCGCCGTTCAAGGTCACCGGCAACGACAACCTCCTCAAGCTCTCCGAGGGCGCGGACCATGGGCTGTCGGCGCGGGCCCTGCTCGAAACGGTTCACCTCGGCAAACGACACGACCGCCTCGCGCCCACCCTGCGCGCCGCGATCGAGTCCGGGCTCGCCCGGGATCCGCACACCCTGCCGCGGCGCCGTGGACGCGACCCTTCCCACCAACCGCTCGATGCCGCGGAGCTCGCGCTTCAGGATCGCCTCAAGATCGACCGCGACCGGGTGGCGGCGCAGCTCCAGCTCGACCCCACTTTAATCGCGAACCGTTCCCAGCTGGCTCAGATCGCCCGTTTTCCCGATAAGCTCGATGAGATCTTGCTTCCCTGGCAGGCAGACCTGCTGAGGAACGAGCCCGCCTTGAAAGAAGCGGGTGCGCCCCGGTCTTCCTGACGGGACGTTTTCGTCGACGGGTTTAATCCGGCTGTCCTGCTTCGTGCCCGAATCCGCCAACATTGCCCGGCATCTTCCCGCCATGGCCGCGCGCCAGCCAGGCACTCCGGCGCTCAAAATCCCTCGGGGCCGTACGCCTTCGGGCGAAATCGATTACCTGACGCTCACGTTTTCGGAGCTGGATGCGGAGGTCGCAGCCTGGGTCGACGAGTTCGAGCGGCGCGGCGTGCAACCCGGCGATCGCGTGCTCGTGATGGTGCGTCAGGGGCTGCCGCTCATCGCCGCCGCGTTTGCGCTTTTCGCCCACGGCGCCGTGCCGGTCGTGATCGACCCGGGCATGGGCCTGAAGAACTTCCTTTCCTGCGTCCAGCGCACCCGGCCGCGTGGGTTGCTCGGCATCCCCGCCGCTCGATGGATCAGCCGTCTGTTCTGGCGCCGTTTTCGCAGCGTGAGACTGCGCGTGCCGGCGAGCAACGACCCGCTCGCGCGGAAGCTCGACCTCGGGAGTGCAGCGGTTGCCGGCCGCGGTCTCGGCGAACGCGTGCGCCCCGCCGCAGCGAACGATCTGGCGGCTATCCTGTTTACGTCGGGTTCCACCGGCTCGCCGAAGGGCGTCTGCTACGAGCATGGCATGTTCGAAGCGCAGGTGCGTTTGATCCGGGACGCGTACGACATCCGTCCCGGAGAAGTCGACCTGCCGATGCTGCCGATCTTCGCGCTTTTCAACCCGGCGCTTGGCATGACCACCATTGTGCCGGAGATCGACCCGCGTCGTCCGGCCACGGTCGATCCGGCCAAGATCGTTCAGGCCATCCGGCAGGAAAACGTGACCAACTCCTTCGGTTCTCCGACGCTCTGGAACCGGATTGGCGACCACTGTATTCGCCACGCCATCACGCTCCCAACCATGAAGCGGGTGTTGTGCGCCGGCGCACCAGTGCCGGCGGCGCTTTGGGAGAAGTCGCGGCGTTTTCTGCCCAACGGTGAGCTGCACAGCCCCTACGGCGCAACCGAGTCATTGCCGATAAGCAGCGTTTCCGCGCGGGAGGTCCTCGCCTTCCGCGAGTTGCTCGGTCCACAGCATCCGTTTCCCGGCGCCTGCGTCGGCAAGCCGGTGCCGGAGGTCCAGGTCAAAGTCATTGCTCTCACCGACGGCCCGATCGCCTCGTGGAAATCGGTCCGCGAGCTGCCGGAAGGCGAGACGGGGGAGATCGTCGTCGCGGGTCCGGTGGTGACGAAATGCTACGACGGCTTGGCTGAAGCCACCGCTGCTGCAAAAATCCCCTTCGAGGGTGCCGGGACCTCGGGCGCGGTGTGGCACCGGATGGGCGATTGCGGGTTCTTCGACGCCGACGGGCGGCTCTGGTTTTGCGGGCGCAAGGCGGAGATCGTCGAGACGGACGAAGGCCGGCTGTTCACCGAACCCTGCGAGCAGGTTTTCCGGTCGGAGCACGGTGTCGCACGCTGCGCGCTCGTCGGGATCGGAGCGAAACCGAGCCAGGTCCCGGCGCTGATCGTTCAGCCCGAGGGCGGTGAACTCACTCCCGATCAGGAACGCGCACTGGCCGAGCGTCTGCGGGAAAGAGGGAAGGCGCACGCCGCGACTCGCTCCGTGCGGCGTTTTTATTTTCACCCGAGTTTTCCGGTCGATGTTCGCCACAACGCGAAGATCCACCGGTTGACGCTGGCGAAATGGGCGGCGGACCAAACCGGCCTCGAGCTTCCCTGAAAAGTACATGGACGCACCCACACTGGTCACCGGAGGCACGGGTTTTCTCGGAAGGCGTTTGGTGGAGCGCCTGCTCGCGGAGGGGCGCACGGTCGTCGTGCTGGCGCGTCGAAGTTCGCCGGAGCTGGTTGGCCGCGGGGTCCGTTTTGTCACCGCCTCTCTCGACGATTCCGAAGCCGTACGGAGCGCCTGCAGGGGCATGGAGTCTGTTTTCCACGTCGCGGCGCGGGTTGGCGTTTGGGGCCGGTACGACGAGTATTACCGCGCCAACGTGCTTGGAACGCGCGCTCTGCTCGACGGATGTCGCGCGCACGGCGTGGCGACCTTTGTTTACACCAGCACCCCGAGTGTCGTTTACAACGGGCGAGATCTCGCGGGCGCCGACGAGTCTCTGCCGCTCACGACCCGGTGTCCGGCGGCGTATCCACTCACCAAAGCCATCGCGGAGCGCGAGGTGCTCGCAGGAAACTGCCCCGAACTGCGCACCATCGCGCTCCGGCCGCACCTGATCTGGGGCGTGGGCGATCCGCATCTCGTTCCCCGCATCCTGGCTCGAGCCCGGGCTGGCAAGCTGAGGATTGTCGGTACCGGTGCGAACCGGGTCGACATGGTTCACGTAGAGAATGCCGTGGACGCGCACCTCCTCGCCGAGAAGGCCCTCCGTGAGGGCCGGCCTGCGGCTGGGAAGGCGTTTTTTGTTACGAACGGCGAACCCGTCGTGCTCTGGGATTGGGTCAACGCCCTGCTTAGGTCGGTTGGCGACAAGCCGATCGAGAGGAAGATATCCCTTCGGGCGGCTGTTTCTGTTGGAGCAGCCTGCGAACTCCTCTGGCGCGGATTTCGGTTGAAGGGCGAGCCGCCGATGACGCGCTTCGTAGCCGCCGAACTCGCGAAGGATCACTGGTTCAATATCGACGCTGCGCGCCGCGATCTCGGCTATGCAGCGCGCATCACGATGGAGACGGGGACGCGCGAACTGGTGGACTGGCTGAAGTCGCAGCCTCTCGCTTCCGGCGGCTGAACGGAGTTCGGGACTCCTTGGCGGGCGTCGCGCTTCGGGTCACCACGCCACCACGTTGTTCATCCGCGTGATTTCCTCGAATCGCGCGTCGGGGTTGAGTGTGACGGTACCGTGCTCGTGCGCTGTGCCTTCCGGCAGCCGGATCTCGATTTCGCGAACGCGCGGCTGAAGGTCGGACGGGGCTTCCAAGGCGGGTATGTCGGCAGTGCCAACCAGCTTGCCGTCGGACGTGGCAGCCACGACCCGAGAGGCCGGCGTCGGCTTCGCCCCGAGACTGTGCACGCGAAGGTGTAGTGCGCCATCGGTTACCGTGACGTCGTCTTTCGAGATCCCCAGATCGGGTCTGCTTTCGGTGGGCGCGCCGGCGCCGATGCGTTTGAAGACGAGCACGGTGGTGGCTCGTGGCGGGAACGTCAGGGTCACGGAACGGGACCGCTCGAACAACGCGGTGCGGGTGACGATGTCCTTGTCTGCGGTGTCCTTTCCGGTGGTATCCACGCCCTGGGTATACTCCCAGGTGCCCGCTTCAACGCCCCAGCCGGTCATGTCCGCACTGACGGGTTCGGTATCGAGGTTGAAGGCGATCACCTTGAATTCCTCGGGAGTCGCAACCGGGATGAGGATCCCGAGGCTCTGCTCGGTTGCTGGCGCGTGAAAACGCCAGCTGACGACATGGCCGGGTATCAGGGCGTTGCGTACAAGGGCGATTCCGCCCAGCCGCGCTCGCTGGATCTCCGCGGTGGGCACCGAGACCCGGTCGATCCAAAGACTGCCCTCGGTGTTGATATAGTCGGTCAGGGCGATTCGCTCCAACTGACGGCCGTAGAGGTCTTCGAGGTACTTTTTGTCCCCCGAGAGCTGCCACTCGAAGTGCGAGGCATCCGTGTCGCGGCCGTCGTTGCCGCGGCTGCGCGGCCCACGGACATCGCCGCGCGCCCGGCTTTCGAGAGGACGCGTGTCGTTGCGGAGGTTGTCGCGCGACGCCCACTCCTTTCGGAGTTGCAGCTGATCGATCGCGTCCGCGTTGATCGCCGCGATCGCCTGCGGCCCTTGGTCGAAGAAGGGATCGAGGTACTTTCTGTCACCAGTCCATCGATACGCCTCCCAGAATACGTGCCAGGGAAAATAGAACCGGCCCGAATCGACATCCTGATCGTCGGAAAAATGAATCGCCTTCGGCAAACCCACGCGCCCGTCGCTTCGGACCTTTCGGTGGGCGATCAGTCCATCCGCGAGTTCCAGGCTCGCCTTCCGGAAGACCGGCGCGCCGTTGTAGTCGGCCAGCAGCATTCCTGGCTGCAGCACCAGGTAGGAGTATCCCTTCGCGTAGCCCCACACGCTGTCTTCGGCGATGCGGCTTCCGCTGTAGTAGGAGGATCGAATATGCCGGTGTCCGGCTCGGTTGATTCCGGTGATGCCGATGACACCGCGTGCGGTTGCCATCGCCCGCTCCAGCTGGAGCGGATTGCCGTAGTCGAGGATCAGATTCTGGCTGAGAGCATTGATGCCTTCCTCGTAGCTGTGAAGCTCGTCGGTCTGGATCGTGGGGAGCCCGTTCGTGAACATCCCGTTCGCGAATGCCGCCTCGAGCAGGCGGTGGAGCGAGGATTGGATCTTCTCCGGCTCCGCACCCATCAGCGCGAGACCGGGCCACAGGTTGAGCAGGTCCGTGTCGTCGGAAATGCCGCCCCCGAATTCGCCGTTCTCGATCTGGCGGTGGTCGATGTACCACAGGACGAATCGTTTCGCGGCCTCGAGAACCTGGACCTGTCGATAAGCCCAGGTCGGCACGCCTTCGGGCGTCGACGGTGGTGTGTAGGGCGGTCTCGGATACCCTCGGACCGCCGCAGCGGCGGCGTATTTGACGCCCAGCGGATGCTCGGGGTTCACCCGAAGCAGGTCCTTGATGTCGGCCTCGAAACGATTCCAGAGATTGAAGCGGGCGTCGTGCGGATGCTCCTCGACGAGCATGGCATAGCTGTCGCGCGCCTGGGTGAAACGGTCGATTTCATGTTCGGCGCGGGCAGCTTCCTTCGGCTTGAAAACGAGCTGAAGCGATGCGCCCTCGAGCGAATGGCGCGAGAAATCCTGGCCGGCGCCGGCGACCGTGAGGTAGAGCGGCTTTCCTGGCGGAAGAATCCGGTCGCGCGTGTCGAGCCAGAGCGACACCGGCTGGCCTGGTTTGACCGAAAACGTCACGTCCAGCATGTCGCGGAGCGGCCACAACGGATCCTTCACCCGCACATTGAGGGGAAACAGCTGACCGTGCGTGGGCCTCACCTCCAGTCCCGGAAGGTGGAGGACGATTCCATCGAGGCCTCCGTCGACGCGTTCCAGATTATGGCTGTCAGAGCCACCGCCGGTCGGGATGAGGATGTGAACGATGGGGAGCGATCGCCCCGGCCCGTTCACCACATTCATGTTTCGGGGCGCGGGAGTTTCCGGTTCGGTCGGCTGCGCCACGAGAATCTGGCGTTCCTCGGGAGGGTAGCGGCCCTCGATGAACGTGAGGAGTGGGTCGATCGAGTCGTCTTCGGGATTTCCCGCCGCCAGCGTGTAGCTGAGCGTCGGCGGACCGGACGGCGGCTCGCCGGGATGAATATAGTAGGCGCCGAACTCCGCGATCGGCTCTTCCTGCGCGGCGTTTTCGAACGTCACCCTGCCTCCGGAAATGGGTGCCGAGAGTTGGTGAAACGTGATCTCCTGACCTTTGGGCCGCGTCAGTTCTGTCGTGGGTATGGCACTACCGCTGCTCCCGGCGGGCGGAGTGACGATGAGTTTTCCCCATGCCGAGCCGACGATCTCGAGATGGTTCCACGGCTCGTCGGGCAGGGTGAACGTCACCGTTTTCCCGGACAGCGAATAACAATCCCAATCGGGAAGCTGAAAGTAGTCGTTCCGACCTGGGAGTCGGGAGCGGTTGTAGACGCCGGGCCAGGTTGTCTCCCGAATGCCGTCGTTGGCTTTCCACCACCAACGCTTCAGGTCGTAGGCGTCGTGAATTTCCACTTTTCGGACGGTCACGTTTGGCGCCGTCAGTGGCAGGGGGGGGTTGTCAGGCCGATTCCATCCGAAGCGAAGCCACCATTCGTCGCGCCAGCGCGGCTCGCGAAGGTTTCGAGTCGGCGGCGCGGAGATTCGGGCCAAGCCCAGACCCTTGGCCAGCGTACCGATCTCCGCTGATTGAAGGGCGTGGTCGTAGATCATGACCTCGTCGATGTCGCCGCCGCGAACGAAGTTGTAGTCACTCTGGACCTGGTGCGGAGAAATGATGCGCGAATGGGGGCCGAACTGATCGAGCGCGGCATCGTAAACGGCCGCCGTTTTGTTCTCCGCCGCGAGTTTTCCGTTGATGAAAAACTGGATCCCGGAGGTTTCGTCCCAGGCGAGTGCAAGGTGAGTCCACTCGGACGGCTTGGGGAATTCGGGTAACGCGCAGGAGACGCGAGTACGGGCGAGATTGGCGTCGGTGACGAAGGCGTCGAATCCGTGCCCGTTGTAGTCGATGCGAAGCCACACCATGTCCCAGCTGGAGTGATCGGCGTACGCCACCCGAAAGATCGGAAAGGCAGTCGGTCCGACCGGATCGCGCGATCGCCAGAAGAACGACAGCGTGCCGCGTTGGGCATAGATGTTGCCGGGAGCCCAATAGGAGAGGAGCTGCACGTCCGCGCAGCGGAGTCCCGGTCCCTTTGCGCCGTCGTGAATGATGCTGACCTCGGAAACGACGTTGGGCTTCGCGGTGCCGCCGGCCGAAAAATCGGCGGTGGTGCCCTGGTCGCCCGAGAGGCGAAAGAGAAGCCCGGGCTCCGGCGGCTCTGCTCCTGCGAACAAGCCTGCAGTGAGGGTGAGAAAGGCGAGGGCGAGACAATGCCCGCGTGGCGGCGCGACGAGGGGCGATACCATGGCGCAGAAGGGGTAAACGACGCGGAAATTTAGGACAGCTGTCCGCGAGTCACCCTCTGCCGGGAACGGGCTTTCGTCAATGCGGGCCCTCGTGCGAGGGCGCAAAAAAAGCCGGCCCGAAAGCAGGGCCGGCTTGTGTGTTCAGAAAGCGGGTACGATTATTCGGCCGGCTCTCCGCCGGTGACCGTGGCGCCGCCGGTGACGGTGACTTTTTCGAGGACAGCCTTCGTGATCTTCTCCGCGAGTTCAGGCTTTTCCTTGAACGTCTGCTTGGCTGCGTCACGCCCCTGGCCGATCAACTCGCCCTGGTACGCGATCCAGGCGCCCTTCTTTTCGAGGATCTTGTGTTCGAGCCCGAGATCGAGGACGGAGCCCGTCCGCGAAATGCCCTCGTCGTACATGATGTCGAACTCGCACTCGGTGAACGGGGGCGCGACCTTGTTTTTAACGACTTTGATCTTGGTGCGGTTGCCCACCACTTTGCCGTCTGGGGTCTTGATCTGATCCTTGCGGCGAATGTCGATGCGGACCGAGGCGAAGAACTTGAGCGCTCGGCCGCCGGGAGTCGTCTCCGGATTGCCGAACATCACGCCGATCTTTTCGCGGATCTGGTTTGTGAAGACGCAAATGCACTTGGTCTTGCTCACGACCGCGGTGAGGCGACGCATCGCCTGGCTCATCAACCGGGCCTGTGAGCCGACGGTCGCATCCCCCATCTGACCGTCGAGCTCGGCCTTCGAGACGAGGGCCGCAACCGAGTCGATGATGATGACATCAATAGCGTTCGAGCGGATGAGCGTTTCCGCGATGTTGAGAGCGTCTTCACCTGAATCCGGCTGCGAAACCAGAAGATCGTCGAGGTTCACGCCGACCACACGGGCGTATTTCGGGTCGAGCGCGTGTTCGACGTCGATGAATGCGGCGAGGCCTCCCTGACGCTGGGCTTCCGCGATGAGGCTCAAGCAGAAAGTTGTTTTTCCGGACGACTCCGGTCCGTAGATCTCCACGATGCGGCCCTTCGGCAAGCCGCCGACTCCGAGGGCGAGATCGATCGCGAGGGAGCCGGTCGAGAGCGTCTCGACCTTCATTTTGTGCGCGTCGCCGAGACGCATGATGGAGCCTTCGCCGAACTGCTTCGTGATGGAAGAGAGGGCGAGGTCGATATTCTTGTCGCGCGGCGCTTCTTTCACGGCAGGCGCGGCGGTTGCGGTTTTAGCAGGTGCAGCTTTGGACATGATTTTGAGAGTGAATCAACGAATGAAAAAGAGGCGCGCCACTCTGGCGCCGGGGGTCCTTCGAACCTGAACGGCGCGATTGCCGGGAAGCAAGCGCGGAGGTGTCGTGCCGAGCGACAAATCGTGAACGGGCGCGAAGGGCCGTGTCACGGGTGAGGCGTCGCTGCCGGCTTGAACGCTGTGGCGAAATAGACGGCGAGAAGGATCAGCGCAAAACTCACGGCGTAGTTCCAGGTGAGCTTCTCCTTGAGCACCGCCCAGGCAAAGCCGACGAAGACCGTCAACGTGATCGCCTCTTGGATGATCTTCAGCTGGTAGCCGGTGAACGTGCCCGACATGTAACCTGCTCGGTTGGCCGGCACCATCAGGCAGTACTCGAAAAAGGCGATGCACCAGGAGACGAGAATCACCACCGACATGGGCTTCCCTTCCAGGAACGGAAATTTCAGGTGTCCGTACCAAGCGAAGGTCATGAACACGTTGGAGGCGAAGAGGAGAAGGATCGTTTTCATGCTGAAACCGCTGCGGGCGGGCTGCGGCAAGGCATCGATCATTCGGGGTGCTGGAATTGAAGATCGAGAGAAAACGAGCCAACCCGCCTTCGGGACTTGGTGAGAGAACAACGAATGATGGCCCGCAGTCCCTTCCCTATACTGAGTGCGTTCTCTCGTCACACGTCCTTCGGCTGTCTCTCCCACCTAGCGGGTGCCGCTTGTGCGCGACTGATTCACGAGCGTCGCTTCTGCGTGCTCGAACGGCTCCACGTGGAGCTCCCATTGCTCCGTATCGTGCAGTAGCATGTGCCCGGGCTCGCGATCGTTCACGCCCTCGAAGGGAGCGAACGGACGAGTGGCAAAGCAGGAGTCCTTGACCTCTCGAAAGAGCGTGCGGGGGAAATCCTGATTGGGAAGGATCACCTTCACGACACCGTCGCTCGCCCAGGCCACGCCTTGGGCGGCCCAGTAGCCGATCCAGCGCGGCGGTTCGTAGCTCTCGGCTCCAGGCTGATAGCGCGTCCAATCGATCCGGGGCGCTATTTGCTGGAAGATTCTCAGGAGCTCCGGATCCGACGGTTTCTGCACGGCGAGTCGAACGGTTCGAGTGAAGCCGACTTCGTCGAGAAATGCGCGCGGGAGAAAACGTGGTATTTTCAAACGACGGGTGGCGGGCTCCGACCATCGTTGCCCGCCCTCGTCTCCAATGCCTCGTTCAGCGGGCGCGTCAACTAGAAACATTGACAAACGCCAACTGCTGCAACCGGCTGGCCAAGCCAGCCGATGCGCCGCCGCTATTCGGATTTCTCCTGAACGCTGACCACGATTTTGCCCGAGCGAGGCAGTTTGGTCACCAGGCACTCACGATCGGCGCGCTTCTTGCGCGGAGTATAAAGCATCCACGCACGCCGCGCTTTGTTAGCCTCGTCCGGATCCGTGAAGGAAAGCTGTGAGCCCTGCTCGAGTTGGACGGCGTAGTATTTGTAGCGGCCGTGCTCGCGCCAATCGCCTTCGAGGACGACGTCCGGCTTGTCTTCGTTTTCCTTTCGCGGAATGAGCAGCCACACGTCCGGCAGGGTCTGCCGCACGTGAAGACGCATCTTGAGCCGGTGACGATCGCAGTAGCGTCGGAAAAGTTTGAAGAACGTCGGATACTCTTTGAGCGAATGAATCCCGATCGTCTGCCCCTTCGCGAGCGCCTCCACGTAATACTGCTTGTTGGGCTTGATGGGTGCGTTCCGGTCGACAACCGGGAAATCCAGGTACTCGTGCGAGGAAGACTGGCTGACTTTCGGAAGCGAGAGGGTTGACGAGTTCTTTTTCGAGGCGCGCGAGGTGGAGGGCATGGCTCAACGGTTGATCAAGGATTCTCGTTTTCGCAAACCCATGGCGGGTGCGAAAACATTGTCAAGGTGCAGTTGCGATAAAGTGCTCTATTGCCGCGGTCTTCCGCCATGCACCGAACCAGGAGCTTTCAGAAAACAGCGTTCCATGCATCGGCTGCCGTGCTTGTTAGTCGAGCGTGGAGCCAGCCCTCCGAAATCCTGAGGCGCGGCGGAAAATTGCAGACGTCCTTCTTTGCCGTCGAATGTCGGCTGCGCAAGCACAAGCATGCAACCAAGTACACTTTTCTCGGAGTCGGAATAAAGTGACAGTCAAGTCCACAGCCCAGATAATGTGGGTAGTCTGACGGACACTACGCGCTGCGGAAGCCTTTCCTCCAGAGGGACTCAGCCTTTTAGTGCTCCGGCGGTGACGCCTTTGACCAGGTGCTTCTGCAGGACGAGATAGATGAGGAGTATCGGTATCGTGACTACCACCACGCCCGCGAAGAGGATCCCGTAGTCGGAGCGGTACTGCGCCGTGAGGGATAGATTAGCCAGGCCCAGTGGGAGTGTTCGCACGCTCTCAGTGGGCGATCCAGAGGTGAACATGAAGGCGAAGAAGTATTCCTTCCAGATGCCGATGAATTGGAAAATCGCTACGGTGATGAGTCCGGGTTTGGCTAGAGGCAGCATGACGCGCCAGAAAGCACTGGCCTCGGTGCAACCGTCGACGACGGCCGCCTCGTAGAGCGATTTTGGCAGAGCCCTGAAGAAATTGGCCAAGATGAAGACCGCGAACGGTAGGCCGTTGGCCACATAGACCAGGATGAGCCCGGCCCGTGAGTTGAGTAGTCCCAAGCCACGCAGTTCGAAAAACAGCGGTACGATGCTGAGTTGCACGGGGATCATGAGGCCGGCGAGGAACAGCCAATAGAGGAGCTTTCCGAGGGGATGATAGAATCGACTCAGCGCGTAAGCCGCCATGGATCCCAGGGCGAGGATGCCTGCAACCGAGACGGTGGTGACAAGAACGCTGTTGAAGAAGTAGGAGCCGAAATGCGCTTCGCGCCACGCCCGTACATAGTTGTCCCAGGCGAGATGGTCCAACGATGGCAGCGCGAACGCGTCGCGGAAAATCGCTTCGTCCGGCTTCAGCGAACTGTACGCCACCCACAGCATCGGAAACACGACCCAGGCTAGATAACCGGAGAGGGCGAGGAAGATGAGCGCGCCGGAGATCCGCGATCCGGGGCGAATTGCGTGGCTGACGGGGCGGAGCTGCGAAAACGGTGCGTCTGTTGCCATCGGGAGAAGAGTTTCGGCAATCAGTCGGCTCGGGTGTCTCGGCGCATTCCGCGTAGCACGACGACAGACCCCATGAGAACGAGCAGGAACATCACCACTGCGATCGCCGTCGCCCGCCCGACCTGAAACTCCCGGAACATCGTTGAAACCATCAGCGTGCTGAGCACGTGCGATCCGCTCACGGGATCCTGGGAGGTGAGCAGCCAGATCATCTCAAACGTATTCAGGCCGGCGATGACGATGAATACTGCCGAAGTTACCAACACGTCCCAGATCAGCGGGACCGTGATGGTGAAGAACTGCCGAAGCGGCGAGGCTCCATCGATCTCGGCGGCTTCGTAGAGCTCCGGGTTGATGCCCTCCATCGCCGCGAGGTACAGAATCAGGTTAAAGCCGCATGCCATCCAGAGGTAGATGGGGATCAGCGCGTGATAGAGATTCGCCTGGGAAAGCCAGGCGAAGTTACGGAACGATTGCAGCCATCCGATGCCGGTCCAGTTCCCGAGCTGCACGAGGGTTGTATTCACCAGGCCACCATGCGGATCGTAGGCGTTCATCCAGAGCAGCGTCGCCGCGATTCCTCCGAGCAGATTCGGGAACAGAAACACGGCACGAAAGAATCGTGCCCCCCAGATTCCACGATGGATCAAGGTCGCCAGAAAGAGCGACAACGGCACGACGGCAAGCGTCGGCACGATCATCACGTAGAGGTTGTTTTTGAGCGCGAACCAGAAGGCGTCGCTTTCGAGCAGCAACCACTTGAAGTTGAACCAACCCGCCCACGCCCGGGGCGTAAAACCATCCCAATGATAGAAGGCCCAAACGAAGGCGGTCAGCGAGGGTAGGATCACGAACGCGCCGAAGAGGACGAACGCCGGACCGACGAAGCCCGCAGCAAGCCCGAAGCGGAGCCGCGGATCCGCTCCACTCGCCGCTTGAGCCCCTCGTCGTGGGGGACCCTCTCCGGAGTCCGGCCGTCTCAGCCGTTTCGTCAAGGAGCGGACAAGAAGTCCGCCGAAAGCGGACAGCAGAACTGCGGCGAAGAGAGTGGCTTTGCCTCGGTGCTTTGTCGCGACGCGGTTTGGATCCTTGGCACGCGCCACTTCGTTCGCCGCCGCTCGCTCGAGCTCATCGCCAAACTGCTGAGCCGTGATCCGACCCGTGAAGAGGCGATACCGAGCGTCGGTCATTCCCTGATTGAACAGCGCCATGAAGGGAGCGGACGCTGGCGGGGCAGAGTCGAAAGTAGCGGGAGCGCGCTGCATCATCACCGCGATGTCTTTCATCGCCGGCGAGGCGTAGTCGCCCGGGCCCACAGCGCGCAGTGCCACAGGCGCCTGTAGATGCCGGGCGAATGCCTTGGCGCGTTCACGCGAGGTGAGAAACCGGAAGAAATCGATCGTGGCCCGCTCGCGTGCGGGGTCACCGGTTTCGAACAAGAAATAGTAGCCGGCCTGTGCCTGAATCGTCGCGGGATCGGTGACTCCGTCCGAAAACACGGGCAGGTTGAAGGCGCCAAGCGCGAAGTCCTTGGGAATCATGTCGCGCATTTCGCTCACGAGCCACGCGCTGGCCGTCATGGCCGCTCGATGCTCGAGGAACGCCTGCTGGGCCGCCGTGTGTGTCATGCCTTCCCATCCGCTGAGCAAATAGCGCGTCGTGATTCGCTGCGTGACTTCCGCTGCGCGCACAAAGCGCGGATCGGACCGCGTGCCAGGCTGGAGTTCGTTGTAGGCTCGGAAGCCTTCCGGTCCGACGAGATTGTAGTGGGCGGCGCGCAGAAAGGCGTCCCCGTACCGCATATACACGCCGGGAAAACTGAGGGGCGGAATCCCCGCCGCGCGCATCGCTTCGCAGAGGGCAAAGAATTGGTCCCAGGTGCGCGGCGGTTCCCATCCGTGTTTCGCGAAAAGGGCCCGATCGTAGAAAATCGTCCAGACACCGTACGCGAACGGAACGCCGTAAACATGACCACCTTCGCGTTTCCAGCGATCGAGAACGCCCGGCAGGAAGCTGTCTCCCCAGCGTCCATCGCCTTCCCAGTTGGGCCCGTCGAGATAGGGACCGAGATCCCGGATTTTTCCCGAGGCGATCAGGGTGTCGTAGAGCAGCACCGCGTCGGTGGCGTCTGGATACTGACCGGCGATGACGCGGATGCGCACTTTTTCGTGGATACGCGGATCTCCGGCGATCGCGACGCGCACCCCCGGGCGCAGTTGCTCGAACTGTCGCGCGGTGTCCTCGAAAAAACCGGCGCCGAAGCCGGCGGTGAGAATCGGGACGTCGATCTGAATCGGCGTCGTCTCGGAACGGAGCGCGGGCCACGAAATGCACAGCAGGCCTGCCAACGCGAACAGGCAAGAGAGTCGACGCGTTCCGTGCATGGCTTCTCCTGCGGCGCGATCGCGGCGATGGCAAGCGCTGGCGTTCGGCGGCCGTCCGCGGTTGGCCGAGATGCCACAGGAACGTGACGCCAGCGTCTTTGGGGCGTCACGAAAGCCGGGTCTCATGGCGCCCAGCGCCGAACGCATCACGCCGGCGCGAATTCCACACAACACCTATCCCATGATCCACACGACCCACACGCGGCGTGCGGCGCGGTTCTTCTGCGCTGCATTCGTCCCCTTCGGCGCGGCAGGCGTTCTCTCCGCGGCTTCCGTTCAAGGACCCTCCTCCTCGGCGACGCCGTATGTCAGCCTCTCCTCCGTGTTCTCCGGGCAAAGCACCCTCACTTCGATTCTGACGGTCGGCGACAGCGCCGGAACGAAGCCAAACGGTTCGCCCTACCGCATGGTGGGCGTGCCCGATGGCCTCGGCGCCTTCGACAACGGCAATGGCACGTTTACGCTGCTCATGAACCACGAGCTTGGCGCGAACTCGGGCATAGCGCGCGACCACGGGGCAACCGGTTCGTTCGTCTCCGAGTGGGTGATCAACAAATCGGATTTCTCCGTCGTCGGAGGCAAGGACCTCATTCAGCAGGTCGCGCTTTGGAACGGCTCAGGCTTCTCGGCCCCGGCGCAGGGAGTTGCGTTCAACCGTTTCTGTTCGGCCGATCTTCCGGCACCCAGTGCTTTCTACGACGCCTCCACGGGCCTCGGCACGCAGGCCAGGATCTTCATGAACGGCGAAGAATCCGGCGACGAAGGTCGTGCTTTTGCCCACGTCGTGACCGGGTCGGACGCCGGCACATCCTACGAGCTGGCTGCGCTTGGAAAGTTTTCCCACGAGAACTCCGTCGCGAACGCATACTCCGGTGCGAAGACGATCGTGATCGGTACGGACGACAGCACCGGCGGCCAGCTCTACGTCTACGCGGGAACCAAGACGAATACCGGAAACGACGTCGAGAAGGCGGGCCTCACCAACGGCAGCCTTTACGGTATCAAGCTCCCTGGCGTGCCGACCGAAAATCGCATGACAGGCGTGGACGGCGTTGCGGGCAATCGGGACGGCGCCAGTTTCGTCGCCCAGAACCTCGGGAACGCAAGCAACCTGACGGGGGCGGCTCTCGGCAGCCTGAGTTCGTCGGCGGGCGTGACAGGATTTCTGCGACCCGAAGACGGTGCCTGGAATCCCTCAAACCCCAACGAGTTTTTCTTCGTGACCACCGACCGCTTCAGCAACCTGAAGGAGTCCGGCACCGGTCAAGACGGTCGTTCGAGACTCTGGAAGCTCACGTTCTCCGACCTGAACGATGTTTCGAGCGGCGGAACGCTCTCCATGCTGCTGGAGGGAGGCACCGGCGCTTTCGGCAACGCGGGACAGATGTTCGACAACATCACCGTCGACACCTTCGGAAACATTCTCATCCAGGAAGACCCGGGCAATAACCCGTACCTGTCCAAGATCTGGCAATACAACCTGGCGAGCGGGAGCCTGACTCAGGTGGCCGGATTTCGGCCGGACCTGTTTCTCAACGGTCCCGGGTTTCTCACCACAGACGAAGAATCGAGCGGGATTCTCGACATCACCTCGATCATGGGCAGCGACCCGCTCCTGAACGATCGTTGGTACCTGTTCGATGTGCAGGCGCACTACAGCATCCCCAGCGAACTCGCCGAGGGCGGCCAGCTCCTGGCCCTGCACATTGTTCCCGTGCCGGAGCCTTCGACCTACGGTCTCCTCGCTGCCGGTGCTCTGGCGGGTTTGATCGGCTTGCGCCGATTCCGAGCGAAACGTCGGAGCTGATCTGGCACGACGTTCTTTTCCTCTCGCGCCGCGGTTTCCGGATCGCGGCGTTTTTCTATCCTCGCGCGGCGGCCGGACCCGAGAAAACCAGGTTCGCTTGGCGTTAGATTCCGGCCGCGGAGGCGCGGATTTGATCTGCGCTCACGCAGGGGCGTGGCGGTCGCGCCGGTGAGCGGCACGAGCGCTCCTCTTTTTCGAGCGACTCCAGGGCAGCTCGAGCGCGCACATGACGATCGAGGTCCAGAGCAGCCACCGCTGCTCTCACTTCCGCCTCTGCAGCGAGCAAACGTTGGGATGGTTCCGCGCGTGCGGGAATCGCCTGGCCCGCCCGCAGTTGTTCGCCAGCGCAGGCGTCTTCCAACAGATCCAGCGCGCGGTCGGGATTCTTGCGCGCTCCTGGAGTGGAAAACGAAAGCTCCACGGCCGCATGGATGGCGTCGTCGGCGATCTCGAGTTGATGATGCGCTTCGAGGCGAACGCGTGCGGCCCGGAGGATCGCTGTCACCGCGGCCCTGTCCGGCTCGGCCACGTGAACAGCCTGAAACCGACGCTGCAGCGCCGGGTCGACGCGGAACATCTCCACCGCTTCGGCCGGCGTCGTGGCGCCGATGCACGGCACGTCGCCCCGGGAAAGGACGGGTTTCAGCAGGTTCGCTGCGTCCATCCCGCTTCCGCGCCCGGCCAAGACGAGGAGATGTATTTCATCGATAAATACGATGGATCGTTCGAGCCGGGCTCGTTCGAGAAATTCCTGAACGCGTTTCTCCAGATCTCCGCGGTACTGCGTGCCTGCGAGAAGAGCTCCGAGTTGAAGCTCGAAGAGTCTGCGGCCGCGCAGCGCGAGTGGAACCGAACCCGAGACGATGCGTTGGGCCAGACCCTCTACCAAAGCGGTTTTCCCCACGCCTGGATCTCCGAGAAGAAGCGGATTGGCCTTTGTCCGCCGGCAGAGGACACGAAGCATGAGATCCACCTCCGCATCGCGTCCGACCATCGGGTCGAGCTTACCCGACGTCGCCCACGCGGTGAGATCGCGGCCGAGGGTCATGGAATCCGGCATGATGGGAGTGGGTCGGACCCCACGGAGGTTCTATTCTGAACGTTGCACAGCAGCCGTAGCCTTCGACTGCTTGGCGTTCTTCAACTCGCTGTAACGCGACTTCGCCACAAGGAGCAGCGCCTGCCATTCTTCGAAGGCTTTGGCGCACTCCGGAACCGTTTTGCGGATGAACTCTTCGAGCTGGACCAAACCCTGGGCCCGCAGCCGGCGGCACCCCTGCTCGTCGAACTGCACCTGGCAGAACGGCGCTTTCTCGAGGTAACCATCGTTTGCACCCGGTGCGGAGGGCCGGAGTTCGGCGTAGAATTTGACCGAGACAACCGTGTCGTTCGACAGAGGCTCGCGAGGTCCATCGCCGAACTCGGACAGCATGTATACTCGGTCCCCCACGGGAACGCGGCCCCATTTGCACTCGGTGCGGATCGCCAATCGCTGCCTTTTCTCGGCAGTCCACGACGCACGCTCTGGAACGAGCGTACAGTAGTAGTCAGTCGTCTCCTTGAGGAGCAGGGGCTCCTTCGAGAAGTCGAGGATTTCGACGTGAATGAAGGGGTGTGGCGAGGAGGGAGCAGTCATGTGCTGGATCAAAAGAGTTGAGGTTCCTGTTTTTTCATGCGGCGGCGGAGCAGGCGGACTGAGGAGCTCCGGCTAGAGCGTCTCGAAAAGGTGCGGAGCGATGCTCGTCGGCGATGCGTACCGCCACGAGTTGCCGGTTGAGGCGATCTTCCCGAAGGTGAAGGGTGCGGCTGAAACGATCAGACGCCTCCTGATCGTCGTCGCGTGCTGACCAGGGTAGTAGTGCCCGGCCTACTTGTTTTTCGACGGTGGATCGCAGGTTTCGGGCGCCGAGATCGTGCGTGAAGCCCTCCCGCACCAGAAAGTTCAAGACATTGGCCGCGGCGGCAATCGGCCGGACGAGGTACTGGCTCTGAACTTCGATCTCCTTCTCGAGAAGCCGGCGCGTGATCTCGCGTTGCACGTCGTAACTCAGCCGATTCATCACGATGCGGGCGTCGAAACGTGCCAGCGTTTCTTTCCGAAATCGTTTTGCCGCCTGAGCGAGCACCTCGTCACGCAGAGCGGTGTAGGGGGCGTGCTGAAGATCAGCGGCCCTCGCCGCGCCGACGTTTGTCGTGATCACGACAAACAGCCGGGTGAGGTCCCGAGTGACCCCGTCGGTGGTGGTGGTGCGAGCGGCGTCGAACGAAAGCAGGATGGTGACTAGGTCCGCGTACGCTTTCTCGATTTCGTCGAAGAGGAGAAATGCCGTGCCTTGAGGCCCTGCGGCCTCGTTGAGGCGATCGATGGCTTCGCCCAACAACGCGGGCTGGCCCGGAGCGCCGAGGAGCCGATGCACCGAATCGGCATGCTGATACTCTGCCATGTCGAAACGATGCAGATGGCGTTCGGCTTCATTGCCGTACAAATGCCGGGCGGCGAGCCGGACCATCTCCGTCTTGCCGGTGCCCGTCGGCCCAGCGAGCAGGATCATGCCCTTCGTGCGTTCAGGGCGCGGGCGACCTTCGAGGGCCAGCGCGACGGCGGTGGCGAACTCCCGGACAGCTTCTTCCTGCCCCAATAGTGACTCATCCAACCAACGGGAGAGCCTCTCTAGCAAACTGGCCATGCCGCGGAGTGCCCCGCCCGGATGGCGGTGTCAATGTCTTCAGACCAAGTTCCGTTTTGACCCTACAAATCCTGTCGGGCGGCGTGTGTTCGTGTTTTTGTGAGATGCTGTGAAAGAAGTGCTAACGTTGTGTCTCAGCCCCTCTTTCGGAGGTCGGTTTGGTACGCAGATCACCCTGAAACCGCCCACCGAGCGGGTTGTTCGCAGCAACGGCTCGTTGGCGGGACTGGCGAGCAACTAAGGTATACCCTGGTTGGGGCTTGGGCTGAGTAATCCGCGTGGCGCGCACGGCGCAGGAGGGGGCGGGTTCGGGTTTGTTGACGCGCCCGGCGAGCATGGACCGGTGCCGTTCCCTGAGCTGTGAATGCTCGAACTACGGAGCGCGTAGCGTAGCGGTTGCTGCCGGATGATTCACCCAGCCACAGGTGATCTCCGCGCTGCCCGATCGGTTGAGGACGCCGAGAGCTATACCGCGGCGGCATAAGCGCGCGCCCGAACAGGTATTTCTGGTTCCGAATTCATCCCGGTATGATTGGCGCCGATGGACTCCAGCGATAGTGGATCGGTTGTTCAGTTGTCCCCCGAGCCTTTGCCGACTCGCACGTTGCGGCAGATCGGGCGGCACCTCCAGGGAGACGACAGCACCTGTGAGTTCATTCTTGCCCTCTGGGGAGCGGGTCGGGGACTCCGGCTGGATCTCCAGCGCGTAATGCGACCGCTGGGGCTGTCGGACGTGAAATTCGGAACCCTCTTGAGCCTGTATGCATTGGCACCGACGCCTTCGAACCCAGTGGACTTGGCCTATCATGCGGGGGTCACGCGTTCGAGCATGACGGACGTGTTGGACCAGCTTGAAGGCTGCGGCTGGATCCAGCGCCAGCGTTTCTTGGAGGACCGGCGTGTGGTTCACGTCACATTGAGCGGTGATGG
Source organism: Opitutaceae bacterium EW11 (assembly GCA_003054665.1). GTDB lineage: Bacteria > Verrucomicrobiota > Verrucomicrobiia > Opitutales > Opitutaceae > EW11. Next base: position 252,819 of record QAYY01000012.1, read on the forward strand.
GCGGGCCCAGGTGGAAAAGGCGATCGGGGTGTTTTTCCACGAGGTCGAAGCCCTCACGGCCGGGATCACCGCCGAACAACGCAGCATCGTGAGCGCCGTGTGTTCTGCACTGAACCGAGTGCTCCTCTCGCGTGCGCCCCATCAGGCCGCGAGCTGACGCCAGCCCCTTTTCATTTCTGCAACTTCACCTTCTTCGCCGATGAAAACTCGTACGGTTCTGATCGTGGTAGCCGCGCTGGCTGTGCTGGCTGCGCTGGTGGGCATCAAAATCATGCTCGTGAAAAAGGCCATGGCCGGGATGGCTGCGGCGCGTCCGCCTGCGCCCGCCGTGTCCACCACGAAGGCTAAGCGGGAAACGTGGAACGAATCGCTGCAGTCCGTCGCCACGCTCAGGAGCTTTCAGGGCATCACGGTGAGCACCGAGGTGACTGGAACGGTAAGCCAAGTGGCTTTCGCCTCGGGAGCGGAGGTAAAGGCCGGCGATCTCTTGGTTGAACTCGACGCGAGCACGGAGCAGGCCCAACTCGAAAGTCTCGAGGCCGCCGCGGCCCTCGCCGACATCAATCTCGGCCGCGCTCGCGAGCTGCGCGAGAAGAGCACGAATACGCAGGCCGACCTGGATCAGGCAATCGCCGTCCAGAAGCAGAACGGGGCGGCGGTGAAACAGATTCGTGCGGTGATAGCGAAAAAACGAATCACAGCGCCCTTCTCGGGACGCCTTGGCATCAAGCAGGTCGACGTCGGCCAGTACGTCAGCCCGGGAACGGCGATCGTGATGCTGGAGGCCGTGGACCCGATCTATGCCGACTTCGGCGTCCCCCAGCAGGAACTCGGCAGCATCGCCCCCGGAATGAAAGCGACGTTGCGGGTGGATGCGTTCCGCGAGCGGGATTTCAACGGCGAGGTCGAGGCGATCAACCCGCGCGTGAGCGACCAGACCCGCAACGTCCGCCTTCGTGCGCAGTTCGGCAATTCCGACGCCGCGTTGCGACCGGGCATGTTCGGCACCGTGGTCCTGAATCTGGCCACGAAGTCGGAGGCATTGGTGCTTCCGCTCACCGCGGTCGTGTACAGCACGTATGGAGATTTTGTCTACGTCGTGTCCAAAGGCGAAGGCGGTGAGCCGATGGTGCACCAGCAATTCGTCACGCTGGGGACAAAACGCGGCGACTTCATCCAGATCCTCAAGGGGCTGAACGACGGCGACGAGGTCGTCACAAGCGGTCAAATCAAGCTCCGCAACAACATCCCGATCCGGGTGAACAACTCCGTCCAACCGGCGGCGAGCGAGAGCCCGAAACCGGTGGAGACATGAGCCATGAATATCACTGAGGTTTTCATCCGCCGGCCCGTCCTCGCGACGGTGGTCAACGTGTTCATCCTGCTCGCCGGCTGGCAGGCGTTGAAGGCGCTGAACGTCCGCCAGTATCCAAAGACCAATAACGCAGTGGTCACCGTGACGACGAGCTATCCGGGCGCCAGCGCGGATCTCGTCCGCGGGTTCATCACCACGCCGCTCGAACGCGAAATCGCATCGGCCGACGGCATCGACTACGTCGACTCCACGAGCGCCGCGAACGTCTCGATCATCAAGGCGAAGTTGCGCCTCAACTACGATCCGAACGATGCGCTGACGCAGATCACGTCCAAGGTGAACAAGGTCCGGAGCGAACTTCCTTCCGGCTCCGAGGATCCGGTCTTCGACGTGGCGGTGGGCGAGTCCACCGCGGCGATGTACATCAGCTTCAACAGCGACGTGCTGCAGGCCAACCAGATCACGGACTATCTCGTGCGCGTCGTGCAGCCGAAGATCGTCACGGCGGAGGGCGTGCAGAAGGCCGACGTGCTCGGCGCGCGCACCTTCGCGATGCGCATCTGGCTCGATCCTGAACGTTTGGCGGCATTCAACCTCAGCCCCGCGCAGGTCCGGGATGCGATCGGACGGCAGAGCTTTCTTTCCGCGATCGGAAAAACGAAGGGCGCGTTGATCACGGTGAATCTGACCGCCGACACCGATCTCCGCACGCCGGAGGAATTCCGCAACATGATCATCCGCGAGAACGACGGCGAGCAGGTGCGCCTGCGCGACGTCGCCGATGTCGCGCTCGGGGCCGAAGATTACGACATCGCGGTGAAGTTCAGCGGACGTCCTGCGATCTTCATGGCGGTGTATCCGCTGCCGACGGCGAATTCGCTCGATGTGGTGAAGAACGTCCGCGCGCTGTTCCCGGAAATCCAGAGCCAGCTTCCGAAGGGCATAAACATGGTCGTCCCGTACGACTCGACGGAGTTCATCAACGACTCGATCAACGAGGTCATTCATACCCTGCTCGAGGCGACGATCATCGTCGTGCTGGTGGTGTACCTGTTTCTGGGGACGTTCCGATCCATCATCATCCCGATCGTCGCGATTCCCCTTTCGATCGTCGGCGTTTGCGTGCTGATGCTTGCCCTCGGGTTCTCCATCAACCTGCTGACGCTCCTCGCGATGGTGCTTGCGATCGGCCTGGTGGTCGACGACGCGATTGTCGTCGTCGAGAACATCCACCGACACATCGAGGAAGGACTGGCGCCGTTTCAGGCGGCCATCAAAGGTGCGCACGAACTCGTCGGCCCGGTGATCGCGATGACAATCACGCTCGCGGCGGTTTACGCGCCGATCGGTTTCCAGAGCGGCCTTACCGGCGCGCTTTTCCGCGAGTTTGCTTTTACCCTCGCGGGCGCGGTCGTGGTCTCCGGCTTCGTCGCGCTGACGCTTTCGCCGATGCTTTCCTCGAAGCTCCTCCGGCATACGGCGAACCCGAAGGGATTCGCCGCGCTGCTCGACCGGGCTTTCAACAAACTGCAATCCACCTATGAGCGTCTCCTCGACCACGCATTGAACTACCGTTTCGCCGTCTACGGCGTCGCGGGCGTGCTGGTGCTGGCGATGGTGGTGTTCTTCAAGGGAACGCGGAGCGAATTGGCTCCGCCGGAAGATCGCGGGTTCATCATGGGCCTCATGACCTCGTCGCCCAACGCGTCGTTGGAGCAGGCTTCGGTCTACGTCGACCAGATCTACGATCGCATCTCGAAGATGCCGGAATCGAAGGACGTATTCCACGTGGTGGGTATCGATCCGATGGTTGGCATGCCTTCTTCGGGCAGCGCCTTCATCGGCTGGGCGCTGAAACCGTGGAGTCAGCGCGAACGCGCCGCGCCGCAGATGGTCACGGCGTTCCAGGGCGCGACCTCGGACGTGGCGGGCGCGAATGTCGTGGCGTTTCAACCGCCTTCGCTCCCCGGCGCGGGCGGAGGCATGTCCTGCCAGTTTGTCATCAGCTCCACCGAGAGCCATGAGCGCGTGGTCGAAGTCGCGAACGAACTCTTGAGCCGGGCTCTAAAGAGCGGGCTCTTCATGTTTGGCGACACGGACCTGCGCTTCGATCAGCCGCAGGTGGACATCAAGATCGACCGCCTGAAAGCGGCGGACCTCGGCATCTCGATGCAGCAAGTCGCGGCAGATCTCGGCTCGATGCTCGGCGGCGGTTACGTCAGCCGCTACTCGATGGACGGTCGTGCGTACAAGGTTACGCCCCAAGTCCTGCGAACCTTCCGCCTGAACCCGGAACAGCTGAAGGACTACTACATCTCCACCGGAAAGGGTGAGCTCGTTCCGCTTTCGACCATCGCGACGCTCGAACCTACCGTACAGCCGCGCATGTTGAAGCGGTTCCAGCAGCTGAACGCCGCGACGCTCTCCTTGCTCCCTCGCCCGGGGGTTACCCTGGGACAGGCGCTCGATTGGCTGAACAACGAAGCGAAAGAGGTCTTCCCGCAGGGTTACTCAAAGGACTACAACGGCGAACTCCGGCAATTCGTGCAGGAAGGTAGTTCCCTAATGGTGACGTTCATCCTCGCGATCGTCGTGATCTACCTCGTGCTCTGCGCGCAGTACGAGAGCTTCCGCGATCCCTTCATCATCATGATGTCGGTCCCTCTCTCCATTGCAGGCGCGATGGTGTTTCTGTTCTTCGGCTTCGCCACGCTGAACATCTTCACCCAGGTCGGACTGATCACGCTCGTCGGGCTCATCACCAAACACGGCATTCTCATCGTGGAGTTCGCCAACAAGCTCCAGGAGGAGAAGGGCTATGGCATTCGCCAAGCCGTGGAGCATGCGGCAGGCGTCCGACTGCGCCCGATCCTGATGACAACCTGCGCGATGGTGCTAGGCGCGTTGCCGCTCGTGACCGCCTCAGGAGCAGGCGCGGAAAGCCGATTCAGCATCGGACTGGTCATCGTCGCCGGAATGTCGATCGGCACATTCTTCACGCTCTTCGTGGTCCCGGCGTTTTATGTCCTCCTAGCGAAGGATCGCCGTCCGGCCTCCCCCCCGGTGCACGCGGCCGCCCATGCGAAGGCGGCGCCGGTGGCGACTTTGGTCAACTGAGCCTCGAGTCACCGTATAGTTTTCCACTCGAACACCGCTCCGACGATCCGAGTCGGGCGGTGCAGCGAGGCCCACGTCAATCGAGGTTGGCCGGGCTGGCGGATGGGCGCCGCGAAGCGTCCGGCAGGAAGACGTTCGCTCGATAGAACGAATCAATTCGACCTTCTCTGTTGCGCCCCGGCGGTGCAGGCTTCGAAGCGAATGGAAATACGCCAACTCCGCTATTTTCAGGCCGTGGCTGAAACGCTCAATTTCAGCCGCGCCGCGGAGCGCCTGCATGTCGCTCAGCCGGCGTTGAGCCGCCAGATTCGGAGCCTTGAGGAGGAATTGGGGGTGCAGCTGTTGGTCCGGTCCACGGTCCGGGTGCGGCTGACCGACGCGGGGAGGAATTTCTACGAACGGCTCGACAAGCTGCAGCACGCTTTCGAGGAGGCGGTCAATTCGACTCAGGCGATCGCGAGGGGCACGGGAGGGCATTTCAACGTCGGCAGCGACTGGCGCCTGCCGATGCCCGAACTGCTGAAGGCGCTTCTGAGTTTTCGAGCGAGCCATCCCGACGTGGTCGTCAATCTGGTCGACCTTCCGCTCCACGAGCACGTCGGCGCCCTGCGCGACGGTCGTATCCATCTCGGCGTCACCCTTCCCGAATACCTCGGCACGCACGACGACCTCGACCTGATGCGGTTGAGCACGGCGGAGACCCGGGTGGCGCTTGCGGCTCGGCATCCGCTGGCTGAGGAGCCGCTGGTGAGGGTTCGCCAGCTGCGAGAAGAAACGTGGCTGCTTCTCGACGAACGCACCACGCCGGGCTACCGATCGCAGATCGTCCAGCTGTGCCGGCTCGCTCAGTTCACGCCCCGGTTCGGACTGGTGGCGCAGTCCATCGACGCACTGTTGGGGCACGTGGCGGCCGGCGACGGCATTTGCCTGATCCCCGATACGTTGGTTCCGCGGTCGAACAACGACCTCCTGCGTTTTCCGCCCACGGATTGCGCGCCGCTCGAGCTTTACGCGGCCTGGCTTCGGGAAGGTTCGTGTCCGCTGGTGCCCGCGTTTCTCGCCAGTGTGCGGGAGGAGTTGTTCGAGAAGAAGACGCCGATGGCCAAAGCCTGAGCGGCGTCCTTTCCGCACCTGAGCAGCGACCGTAGCTGCTATTTGGCTACTGCGGCCCTGCGTCGGCCGAGTCCCAGAAGACGAACGCGACAAACGCCAGAATGACGAGGGCGACCGCGATCATGGAGCATCCTCCCCGAGGTTTTTCCCTCCTGAGGGCCCGTTCGCCGCAGCGCGGTGACTGGTCGTTGAGTTGTTCACGTGGGCAGAAGTTTAGCGCAAACCCACGACACGCAGAAATACCTTCGGGATCCGTCTGTTATGCTGCCCTGGCATGAATCGCCCAGATCCGGACGCCCGCTTCCGGCGATACTCCTGATGGCGTGCCGCTCTCGACAAGCGTTCGGCCGAAATTTACGGCGGCTCGTTCAGGCCATGCCGAATTTTTTCCGCTTCCTGTACAAGGTCGCCTGGTCGATTCCAAGCGTCTGGGCGGCTTCGATCAGGCTGGGGGCATGGGCCAGCACGCCCTTGATGTGAGCTTCTTCGATTTCGTCCAAAGAAAGCGGCGAACCGATTCGCGGTCCCTCGTCGCCGTGGAGCGACGCTCCGTCTCCGCCGCGGACCTGTGACGGAAGGTCGGCTGCGGCGATGCGGTCTTTCCCTGCGAGAATGACCGCGCGTTCGATGGCGTTGCGGAGTTCGCGGAGGTTCCCCGGCCAGGAGTACCGGAGCATGGCCGACGCTGCGTCATCCGTGAACCCTTGCAGGCTGCGGCCGCACTGGCTGGCGAAGTGTCGCATGTAGTGCTCGGCGAACTTCAGCAGATCGTTGGGACGCGCCCGGAGCGGAGGCATCTCGACCGTGATGACGTTGAGGCGGTAAAACAGATCCTCGCGAAACGCTCCCTCGGCGACGCGCTGTTTCAAATCGCGGTTCGTCGCGGCGACGATTCGCACCTCGGCCTTTCGGGTGACGGTTTCGCCGACACGCTCGTACTCTCGCTCCTGGAGGAGCCGCAGGAGCTTCGGCTGGATCTCCAGCGGGAGGTCGCCGATTTCGTCGAGGAAAAGCGTGCCGCCAGCCGCTGCTTTCACTTTGCCCCAATGGTCTTTCAGGGCGCCCGTGAAGGCGCCGCGCACATGGCCGAAGAGCTGGCTCTCGAGGAGCTCCTTCGAGAGCGAGGGGCAGCTCACCGTGACGAAAGGTTTGTCGGCCAAGGCGCTGTGCTCGTGCAGAGCTCGCGCGGCGACGCTCTTGCCGGTCCCGCTCTCGCCGAGGATCAGCACGGAGGCGGGCGATTTCGCGGCGCGTATCAGAACGTCCATGACGCGTTTCATCGCCGGCGTGTCGAAATCGAACATCGGCTCCGGCGTCTGTGCCTGGCTCTCCTGCACTTCCTGCTTCAGCCGCTCGATCTGCTGGTCCATCTGCGTGAAGCGCTGCAGACGGGCCAGCACGGTGTGAAACTGCTCCCGCGTGAACGGCTTTTCGAGAAAGTCCACGGCTCCGAGGTGCAGCGCCTGGACGGCGGTCTTCACGCTCCCTTGCGCGGAGAACATCACCACGGGCAGATTGGGGCGCAGCTTGAGGATCTGCGAAAGAAGGGTGAGCCCGCTTTCACGGCCCAGATTCAGATCCAGCAGCACCGCATCGAAGTTGTCCTCGCGCAGGCACGAAAGCGCCACCTCGGCGTTGGCCGCGCTCTCGGCGTAGTGCCCTTCGTCCTCGATCAGCAGGCAGGTCGCCTCCCGGAAGACCTTGTCGTCGTCGATGACCAGGAAATTCATGACGCCTCATCGCGGATTGCTGGAGGCAACTCGACGGTGAACGTCGCTCCCTGGCCCGGCACGCTTTCGCATTCGATCCGCCCGTCCAGCGCATCCATCAGCTTCTTCACAATGCTGAGCCCGAGGCCCGTCGAGGGCTCTCCCGCCGTGGGCGTCGCGCTGAGTCGCCGGTATCGGCGAAACATCATCGACCTGTCCTCCGGCGTGAATCCCGGGCCTTCGTCGCGGATGATGCAACGGCCGGAGTCCGGGGTCGCCTCCACGCGAATCCATACGCTCTTCCCTGGGGCGGAGAATTTCACGGCGTTCGAGATGAGATTCTCGAGAACTTGTTCCAAGGCCGACTGATCTGCCAGAACGTGGACGCCGGTTTCCGGGAGATCCTGGTGCAGCTGGATTCCCTTGCGCTCGGCCGCATCCGTGTAGTGGCGATGGACCTTGAGCGCCGCGGTGCGCAGGCACACCGGCTCGATCTTCATCGTAAGCCCGCGATCCGCGGAGGCGTTGGCGAGAAACTGTTTCACAAAGGCCAGCATCTGACCGGTGCTCGTCAGGATGTTCCCGGCCATTCGCTTCAAAGCTTGGTCGCCCGCACCGGAGGCGCGATCGGAGAGCAGCTGGGCCGTCATCTGCATGCCGCCGAGATGGTTTTTGAGATCGTGGGCAAGAATGCCCAGCAACTCGTCCTTGTCCTCCGCGAGCTGGCGCAGGCTGTCCCGCGCCGCTTTCAGGGCGAGATGCGTCCGGACGCGCGAAATCAGTTCGGCCGGATTGAAGGGCTTCGTCACATAGTCGACGCCGCCACCCTCGAGGGCGCGCACGATCAGGCCTTTGTCGTCGGCCGCGGAGAGAAAGATGATGGGAATCTCCGCCTCGGGAGTGCTTTCCCGGATACGTCGACAGACTTCGAAACCGTCCATGCCGGGCATGAGGACGTCGAGAAGCACGAGATCCGGCTGCTTCGCCGCAAGCCGCCGAAGGGCCTGCTCTCCGCTGGTCGCGGGCACGATCGTAAAGCCGAGTTCGCCGAGGATATTTCCGACGACGCGAACGTTGGATTCCTGGTCATCGACCACGAGAATGCGGTGAGGAGGGGGCGACGAACTCATCATGCTGTGTCTGTTCTTCGGATACGTGAATGGGTTGGCCGGGGTGGGGGCGCGGCTGCGAAACCGGGTTCTTTCTGCTCGAGGCGGACAGCCTGCCAGGAGCGTCCCGCGAGGCGGAGTTCCCAATTTGCCGTGCTACGCCGTTGCCGCCGGCTGCGCTCCCACGAGGCGCTCGATCTCCTGAATGAGGGCCGGAAATTTCGACAGGCGCTCCTCCAGCCGGTGGACGGAATAACTTTCCGCATCGGCCAGCAGAGTCAGCGCATACTCGCTGAGGGGCGGGCAATCCCGAGATTCTCCGAGTTCGGCCAACCTCTCCGCGAATTCCTTCACTTCGGGAATGGCGCCGCTCTCGTTCACTCCCGGCCACTGGGTGCGCTCGATCTTGCGCAACACCGGGAGGAGCGCAGGCCAGCGTTCCGGTCTGCCCTTCGCCGGTTTGTCGTTCGCCATGGTCCGCCCGGATGCGGCGGGGGCCGCCGCCGAACCACGGCGCGGCAGGAAGGCGGCCATCTCGCGGAAAAGCATCGCCCGGGTAAACGGTTTCCGGAGATAGCCGGCGAAGGTTCCGCGGAGGCGGTGCTCGTCGTCCACGATGCTCGAGGCGGTCACGGCGATGACCGGCAGCAGTTCGGCGCCGGGGAGCTTGCGGATTTCCGTCAGAGCCGTCTGTCCGTCCATTTCCGGCATGCGGATGTCCATCAGCACAATATCCGGCCGGCCGCCGCGCACGCTTTCCACGGCCTCGCGTCCGTTGGTGGCGAAGCGCACCCCGTGCCGGGTGCCTTCGAAGGTGCTGGCAAGCAGGTTTCGGTTCACTGCGTTGTCGTCGACCACAAGAATCTCCGCCGGCGCGAGGTCGTCGAAGTCGACGACCTCGTCCGCCGAAGGATGCGTGCTGGCCGGCAGTCGGGCGGAAATGGATACGTCGGGCAGGGCGACGGTGAACGTGGAGCCCATTCCCACTTCGCTTTCCACGCGAACAGTCCCGCCCATTCGCTCGATGAGGCGAAGCACGATGCTCAGACCGAGGCCCGTTCCCTGCTGTTCGAAGGGCCGGCGGGTGTCGACCTGCACGAACGGCTCGAAAATCTGCACCTGTTTTTCCGCAGGGATCCCGACGCCGGTGTCGGTCACCTGGAACTTCAGAGTCCCGGAATTCCGCGTTTCGGGGTTCAGCTCCCAGAGAATGCGCACCGCCACCCCGCCCTTTTGCGTGAACTTGATGGCATTCCCGACGAGGTTGACGAGCACCTGCCGCAGGCGCGAGCGGTCGACCAGGAGGGCATGAGGCAGATTGGGGTCGACGAAGAACTCGAGCTTGAGGCTCTTGCGGGCGGCTTGCTGCGCAAAGACCGTCTGGAGAAAGCTGGTGACTTCCCGCACGTCGGAAGGATCGAGGTGCAGTTCGAGCATGCTCGCCTCGATTTTCGAGAGATCGAGAATGTCGTTGATCAGCTGGAGGAGCGATTGGGCGGAGTCATAAATCGAGCGGGCGTGCTGGCGACTGCGGCTGCCGGCGGGCAATTCCGAAACCAACAACTCGCCGAAGCCGAGAATCGCGTTCATCGGCGTCCGGATCTCGTGGCTCATGTTTGCGAGGAACGTGCTTTTGTCCTGCGCGGCGCGCTCGGCCCGGAGCGCGTGCTCGGAAAGTTCGCGCTGCTGTTTCTCCTGCCGCAGCGCCACGCGTGAGAGATAAAACGCAAGCACACCGGCGCCCAGACCGAAAAGCCCCGCAGCCAGCGTGGTGGAGAGGGCGCGTTGCAGTTCGAAGCGGGCGGCGGTCGAGTGGGTCGCGAGCAGGTCCTGCGGATTCTGCTCCAGGCGGGCGACGATACTACGCAGCCGATTTGCCAGGTCTTTGGCGTCCGCCAGTCCCTGCGATTTTTCCGGCAGCAACGCGTCGCGGCCGCTTTTCCCACGGAGCGCGACGTTGTCGTCGAGAACTTTGAGATAAAGGTCCGCGGTCGAGCGAAGCTCCATCAGGTCGCGCTGCAGTTCCGGGTGCGTTCCCGCGAGATCCGCAAGGTCGTCGAAACGTCCAGGGAACTGGCTCTGCGCGGCGTGAAAAGCGTCGAGCTCGGCGCTGTCTCCGTCGAGGTAATACGCGCGAGCGGCCGATTCGGCGTCCGTGAGCGAACGGTAGGCACCCTGCAGGGCGATGCGGAACGAGGCCCCCCGCAGCGAAGCGTCGAGGCTCTGATTGAGACGCTGCCAGACCACGATACCGAGCACGATCCCGCCCAGCGACAGAGCGAGCCAGAGCGTGACCAGATGGGTGTAAATCCGCGGGTGAAGGGGACGCATTGGGTGCACATCGCCCGCACGGCGGGCGGAAAGCACCGGGTTCCGAATGACGACGAAGTCAAACGGTCCGGGGCGTAAGGTCGCGGTCGCCAGGTGCGCCGCAAATCCCTCCAGGAAAAGTTGACTAGATACCGCGCCGCCGCCGGTTCCAGCGGAAGGCCGCGAGAACCAGCGCGACGATGAGCAGGCCGTGGATGGCTCCGCCGAGCGTGTACGACGAGAGCAGGCCGAGGACCCACACGGTCAGAAGAATCGTGACCAGGATTTCGGACATGCTCGGTCGCATCCGGACGCTCAGAACGCGGGACTCCACTGCAGAACTGCGCCCGCTTCGCTGCGCGCCGACCAATCCTCACGGCTTACAGGCGAGCCGGCGTTGCCCACAGCGATTGCCTCCGCTTTCAGTTCGTCGAACGTGTGCAGGGCGATGGAGATCTCGGCGTCGTTGGATGATTGCGCGCAGATCAGAATCTCGTCACGGCCGAGGCGCTCCGCTAACACGCAGGCGTGCTGCAGATCGACCCCGAGCTTTTGGAAGCTCCGGATCAGGAGCGTCTCGGTTTCGATGCGCACATGTTTGTGGAGCGGCCCTGCGACGGTGATCCGTTCTCCCCCGGCGTCGATGCCGGTGGAGTGACCATCCGTCCATCCCAAGGTGGAATTCGGCTGCAACCGCTCGGGGAAAATGGCCGAGACTTTATCGGAGCTGATTCCACCATGTTGCAGGCGGACCAGGATGAGGTCGGCGTGAAGTCGCGAAAGCGCTGCGGCGAAGACCGAGGTGGGTTGCATGATTGAGGACGTTGGAGGTTGCGTGTGATTGGACGCCAAGCCGTGTAGCCAATACCGTTCCACTTCGCCGCTTTTCACGCTAAGCCGCACGTTTGCAGGAGAATCCCGCCGCTCCCTCGCACGCTCCGCACGAGCAGTCCCATGCAAAACGCATCTCAGCCGCCCGCATGGTTGCACGGTGCAATCCGGAAGACGGAGTACAGAGGTCGGAAGGCAGAGACACTGTCCTCTGGCTTCTGCCTCCCGTCCTCAGCCTTCCGTTTTCATCGAGCGAATGAACGCATCGGCCTCACGAATCGAACGCTCCATATCTTCGATGAGTCGGGCGATGTCGTCCTGCAGGCCGCGCGACGTCGCGCTCAGCCCTGCGATAGCCTGGGCGTTGAGATTGTGCTTCAGGAAAAGCACCTGATCGCGAAATTTCGCGATGATCGGGTCCATGCGGCTCGCGGCCGTTTTCATCGTGGACATCAAGTCTTCGTACCGGCGTCGCGTTTGATCGTACTGGCGCTCGCTCTGGCGGCGTAGCTCCGGATCGGAGTATTCCTTCAGCTCTTTCTTCCATTCTCCGAACAGGGCATCGGAGACGTCGGCGACGGCGGCGATTCGGTCGCGGACCTCCTTGGCGCGTTCTTCGCTGCGCTCGTACTCGCGGTTGAGCTGGTCGTATTTGTTCTTCAACTCGCCGGTCTCGACGCGAGTGACCGAAATGAACTTCTCCAACGCGCTGGAGAACTGCTCCTTCGCCTGCTCTTGCGCTTTCCGCGCGTCGCCAACGCGGTCCACCAGGATGTCGCGTTTTGCCACGCCGAATTTCTCCATCGTGTTGTAGTAGACGTTCGAACAGCCCATCAGGAGCAGCGCGGCGAGAAGGAGGAGCAACGTGGCGCGGTTCATGGCCGCAGAATGTGTCTGTTCGGACGTTTCTGCAACGCGGCCGGATGGCGGGTGCCTGCCCGAGGGGAGGAATCTGAAACGTGCTCCGAGGCGGGGTGAGCTCGGAGAACGTTCCCGATCCTTCCCCGTGAAGCCCTTGCACGCTGGCGACCTCTGAGCATCGTGCCGCATGAAGTTCGACGTCGTGATTGCTGGTGGTGGTTTTACGGGCGCCTACTGCGCGCGTGCCCTGGGGAAGATGCTCGGGCATGCGGGCGAAAAACGGGTCGCGATCATCTCCGAGCGCAACGTGCTCGTATTCCAGCCCATGCTGGCGGAGGTCGCCGGCTCCTCGCTGTCGGTGCTCGATGTCGTCAATCCGCTGCGCCAGTTCTGCCGGCATGTGAACGTGCTGCAGGGCAGCGTCCAGCGAATCGACTGGGAGCGCCGGGCGCTTGTGCTCGATGGCGGTCGATTCACCCGCAATCACCTCGTCGGTTTCGAACACCTGGTGCTCGCGCTCGGCAGCGTCACGGACCTCAGCCGGGTTCCCGGGATGGCGGACTATAGCTGGCCGATGAAGACGGTGGCCGACGCCATCCGCCTGCGCGCCGCGGTGATCAACCGGCTCGAGGAAGCCAATCTGATCGAGGACCTGGATACACGCCGCAGACTGCTGACGTTCGTGATCGTCGGCGGCGGGTACACGGGCGTCGAGACGGCAGGCCAGCTCCTCGACCTGCTGCTCGAGTCGAAGATGCTCTACGCAAATCTGCGCGAGGTTCCCCTCCGGGTCGTGCTCGTCCACAGCCGCGCGCATCTCCTGGAGGAGATCGGCGAACGTTTGGGGGACTACGCGCAGTGCGTGCTCGAAAAGCGCGGGATGGAAGTGCGCCTCGGCACGCGCGTGACCGAGGTCACGGCCGGAAAAGTCATCCTCGATGACGGCTCGGCCATCGAAGCCCACACGGTTGTCTCCACCGTCGGCAACGCGCCAAACCCGATCACGATGGATCTGTGCCAGAAGCTGGGAATTCCAACGGACAAAGGGCGTATCCGCGTGGAGGCGACCATGCGGGTGGTGGGGCAGACGAACCTCTGGGCTGCGGGGGATGGCGCGTCGGTCCCCTGGGACGATCGAGGGCAGTTGAAGAATTCGCCGCCCACGGCGCAGTTCGCGCTCCGCCAGGGACGCCAACTCGCGGAAAACCTCGTTCGTGCGATGCGAGGCGAGCCGCTGCGTCCGTTCAAGTATCGCTACATGGGCCAACTCGCGACGGTGGGACAGCGCGCTGCGGTGGCGGAGCTGTTTGGATTTCGTTTCAGCGGCTTTATCGCCTGGTGGATGTGGCGCTCGATTTACCTCGCGAAGCTCCCTGGCACGCTTCGAAAGCTCCGCGTGATGATGGATTGGACGTTCGAGCTGTTCTTCCGCCGCGACATCAGCGTGGTTCAGCCGCCTCCGGAGGACATTCTTCGCTCGATCCACCTCGAGAAGGGCGAGCTGTTGATTTCGGAAGGCGATCGCTGCCGCGGGATCTTTTTTGTCCGGCGCGGGGCACTGACCCGTGAGCGCAGCGGCGAAGAACCGACGACGCTCGGACCCGACACCATCGTCGACCAGGAGTGGTCGGACGAGCGCGGTCGCTGGACGATCACACTCACGGCGGCGGAGAGCACCGACATCACGGTGTTCCGCGGCCGCGCTTTCGAGCTTCTGAAAACACGGCTGCGGCTCGGGCTGCGTGACGAACCCGAAAGCAAGCAGATCCCGACTCTGATCTCGGGGTGAGAACGTCCCGCCGCGACGTGCGGCGTCCTCCGTTGACGAGCGAGCGGCGGCTCAGCACTTTCGGCGCCGATGAACCTAGATCGAGCGTGGAAGGTGGGACTTGGCGCAATCTGGATGGCGGGGATGACGATGGCGCAGCCGGCAGCACCCGCGGCCGCGGGCGAGAAGCTGCTGGTCGACGGCGACCCGATTCCGAAAACGTGGGAGGCGCCCGAGTACCCGAAGGCACTTCGTGAAGCGAAGACTCAGGGCACGGCCACGGCTTGGTTCGTGGTGGACGAAAACGGGGCAGTGCAAAACCTGCGCCTGCACGAAGCGACCGACGCCGGTTTCGGCCCGCCCTTGCTCGACGCGATCAAGAAGGCGGCGTTCGAGCCGGCGGTTTCGGCCGGGAAACCTCTTTCGATGGACGTGTCGCTGACCTGGAGTTTTCACCTGCCGTACAAGTCGCCGCACCTACCGGATCTGAAACCCCTGCCGAAAACTCCGGCGGTGGCCGAGGTCACGCCGAGTCCCACGTATCCAGAACAGCTCAACGTGCGCCGCCTCGATGGAGAAGTGCTGACGGAGATTGTTGTCGGGACCGACGGCTCCGTACGGGAAGCCAAGGTGCTCAACGCCAGCACATCGGATTTCGTCCGACCAGCTCTGGAAGCGGTGAAGCACTGGAAGTTCCGTCCGGCACGACAGGGCGATCTCGCGATCGAAGAGCGAAAGATCGCGCCGCTCACGTTCGAATACCAAGCCGGTGTGGACGAAATGAATACCTCGCCGCTCGAGGCGAATGGGCTCGTTCTCCAGCTTCCGGAAGGTGCGACGGAAAAGTCGCTCTGCGATTCGCCGCCGGCCATCGTCGTTTGGGTCGACCCCGTTTTCCCGCCGGAGCTTTTGAAGTCCGGTGAGCCGGCGGAGGCCGAGGTGGCCTTTACGGTTAATGCGCAAGGGGTGCCTGAAAACGTTTCCGTACGCAGCGCGTCGCAACCTGACGCGGGGCTTGCGTTGCGCGCAGCGGTTGATGCCAGCCTTTTCCGGCCCGCCATGCTGCAGGGAAAGACCGTCGAGGTGACACTGGTGCGGAAACACCGTTTCCAGGCGCCGCCCTCCTCTGCCGAGGGAAACGAGACGGACGAGCAGCGCCTTCTCCGCGCGATGCGTGCGGGCGAAACGGTTGCCTCGGGCAAAGGACTCGACGCGAGAATCCGTCCAGTCTGGCGGACCATGCCCATCCTGCCTGCGGCGCTGAAGGAGGCCAAAGTCACCGGAAACGCCGAGGTCGAATTCGTCATCGATCGCACGGGACGCGCAAGGGTCCCGCGGGTGCTTTCCGCCACCCAGCCCGAATTCGGCTGGGCTGCCGCAACCGCTGTTTCCCAATGGGTATTCGATCCGCCGACCCGAGGCGGTCAACCCGTCGACGTGCGCATTCGGGTGCCGATGGAATTCAAGCCCGAGTGAGGCCGTTGCGGGTCACTTCCCCAACGGCTCCGGCAGCGAAACGACGATGAATTCGTTATCGTCGGGTTCGCCGGAGCCCACGTGCCTGCCGACGCTGAACGGATAGTTGTTGTCGTTGATCACTCCCACCGTCGTCGCGTCAAAGACGACCAGGCTTTCGATCGTGACGAAGGGCATGCCGAAGGCTCTGCCGACCGCGACGTCTCCGGGCACTCCCGGTCCGGAGATTTCTGCCGGATCGTCGAGGGCAAGAAGGTCGGCGACGAGCCGCTTCTTCACCTGCGAACCAGGAGCGCCGAGCGCGATTTCATAGATCGCCTTGAAGCCTTTTGGGTCTCCATGGCTGCTGTCTCGTTCCAGGACGAGGCCGTGGCCTGGCGCGAAGACGACGAAGTCCGGGACGGATATCCCGCGCGCATCGCAGGTGTAGGTGCGAAGGTTCGCGGTGTACCGACGTTTCTCGATGTCGAACTCGAAAATCCAGCGAAGGCCGCGTGGATCGCCCGTCAGGGCTTTTTCGAGGATCGGGTACAGAATCCTGCCGTCACACGAGATGGCCATGCCCTCGAATCCTCCGCTGCCGGGCACGCGGTAAGGGTTTGCCGGCGCGCGCAAATGGCGTTGGCGCCCCGCTTGGAGAAGCCACGGAATCGATTCGCTGACCGGCGGAAACGCGCCTCGGCCAACATCGGATGGGGCGAGACGCAACAGGGTGTTCGTCGCCACAGTTTCCGGGTGCACCAGCGTCAGAAACGCGTTTGTCGCGCGGAACGCACAGGCCTTTTTCCGTGCCGGGTTTTGTGGGGACTGGAGCTCAAAGCCGGGATGGACGGGATCGGGAAGTCCGATGGGAGCTTCGAGCAGCTTTCCCGTGCTGTCGGTATGGAGCAGATACGGCCCAAACTCGTCTCCAAACCAGAAAGTGCCATCGGCGGCGCGCTGCATCGATTCCGGATCGAAATCCGCACCGGTCAGCACCCGTTCGCGCGTGAACTGCCCGACGATCGGGAAGGGCACGTGACCGTCGGGATCGCGCAGCTCGAAGTACCCGAGAACCTGGATCGTGCCGTTCCCCCCGTCGGCGGTTTTCCACCATGGCCGGATACGATAGACGCGAAGACGGAAATCGGCCGAGTTGTCCTGCGCGCCGTACCCGTTGTCGCACATCGCGAGGAATGTACCGTCGTGGTCGTCGATCAGCGCCGAAAACCCCTGCACGGGCTGATGCGCGAAAGGCACGGTTTGGTGGTTTATCGGCCCGGCTCCGACATATTGCCCAGAAATGGGGCCGTCGGAAAATGTGGCGGCCGGCAGGACGGCCCGCGCGATCAGGGTGGAGTGGCCGACGTCGGATTCGGCGACGAGAGGTGCGACGGCGGATGCTGCGGCAAACGCGCCAAGACCCAGAAGACCGAAGACGGACAACCGCGCGGGCATAACGGATAGACGCTGCGATGCCGGCCGAGACTTCGCAACCGCGACGTGGCTTTCCGCGTTGGCCGTGGCGACGAGTGAGGAAGGACGGCTTACCTGGCCGAACCGGTAGGGCTATCGCGGATAGATGCCGCGCGACGCTGATTCGCAGGTCCGCCCGGTCCGTTTACGCGACGACTGCGCGTAGTTGCGTACTCCTTACGGGAACAACCACTGCTCGTCCCAGGTACCGCCTTCGGCACGTGTGAAGACGATCCGTTCGTGCTGGCGGAACGGCTTCTGCCGCCAGAATTCGATCTTCTCGGGTTTGACCCGGAATCCGGACCAGAACGGCGGCCGCGGAACCGACCCGATGGGATAGCGTAGTGCCACACCGGCGACGGCGCGCTCCAGCTCCCAATAGCCCTCCATCGGGCGGGACTGCTTGGATGCCCATGCGCCGAGCTGACTGAGACGCGGACGGGTGGCGAAATAGGCGTCGGCTTCCTCGTCGCTGACCGGCTTCACGTGACCTTCGACACGGACCTGGCGCTCCAGGACGGGCCAGTGAAAGCAGAGCGCGGCGAAAGGATGCGCCTTGAGATCGTTGGCCTTGTGGCTCTCGAGGTTGGTGTAGAAGACAAAACCGCGGGCATCCACCGCCTTGAGGAGAAGGATGCGGACCGACGGCCTGTTCTCCGCGTCGACGGTCGCGACCGACATCGCGGTGGGCTCGGGGGCCCCGGCGCGAGTTGCTTCAGCCAGCCACGTTTGGAACTGCGCAATCGGATCCGTCATGGGGTGTGGGGCAAAAATGAAGCGGGTGCCGGACGACCGTGGCAAGCACGACGCCCGGCACCCAATGCTGACAGTTGTTATTTGGTTTTGCCGTTCGTGCCGGCGGGCGCCGCCGCAGCAGGAGCCGCGGGCTTCTCAGCGCCTTCCGCGGGGGCCGCATACGACTGGGCCGCGAGCTGCTGGTAGAGCGCGAAGCGGTGGTGAACCGCTTGCTGGGCCTGCTTCTCGAATCCGGCCGCTTTCTCCGGATCCTTGCGGGCGATCTGCTTGTAGCGGTTTTCCAGACGGGTGAGCTGAGTCAGCTCGCCCTTCGGTGCGGCAGAGTCGAGGACCAGAGGGTTCTGGTTCTTGTCCGCGCGGCGCGGGTCGTAGCGGAAGAGCGGCCAGTAGCCGGTTTCCACCGCGAGGCGCTGGTGCTCGACGCCATCCTGCAGGTTATAGCCGTGCGAGATGCAGTGAGCGTAAGCGATGATGAGCGAGGGGCCGGGATAGGCCTCGGCTTCGCGCAGGGCATTGAGCGTCTGGGCGTCTTTGGCGCCGAGGGCGATGCGCGCGACGTAGACGTTGCCGTAGGTCATGGCGAGGAGACCGAGGTCTTTCTTGCCCGTGGCCTTGCCGGCCATCGTGAACCGCGCAGCGGCGCCGAGCGGTGTGGCTTTGGAGCACTGGCCGCCGGTGTTGGAGTAAACCTCGGTATCCAGGACCATGATATTCACCTTGCGACCGGAAGCGATCACGTGGTCGAGGCCGCCGTAGCCGATGTCATAGGCCCAACCGTCGCCGCCGATGATCCAGACGGATTTCTTCACCAGATAGTCGACGGTCTGCTCGAGCTCGCGGGCATCGGAGCCCTCGATCGAACTGAGCTTGCCGCGGAGTTCGATCAGGCGGGCCCGCTGCGCGACGATCGCGGCGTCGTTGGACTGGTCGGCCGTGAGGATCGCTTTTGCGAGGTCCTCGCCGATGCGGGGAGCGAGGCGCTCCAGCAGCTTGTGGGCGCGGGCCTCGCGGCGATCGACGCCCAGACGGACGCCAAGGCCGAATTCCGCGTTGTCTTCGAAGAGCGAGTTGGCCCAGGCCGGACCACGACCCTCGCGATCTTTCGTGTACGGGGTGGTCGGCAGGTTGCCGCCGAAGATCGAGGAGCAGCCCGTGGCGTTGGCGATGACGGCGCGGTCGCCGAACAGCTGGGTGAGGAGTTTGATGTACGGAGTCTCACCGCAACCGGCGCAGGCGCCGGAGAACTCGAACAGCGGATCGAAGAATTGGACCGCTTTGGGCGTGTCGGCCTTGAACTTGGAGCGATCCACCGGGGGCAGCTTGAGGAAGAAATCGAAGTTCTTCTTCTCCTCGGCGCGCAGCGGAAGCTGCGGCTCCATGTTGATGGCCTTGTGGTTCGCGTCGGTCTTGGACTTTGCCGGGCAAACGTGGACGCAGAGCTCGCAGCCCGTGCAGTCTTCGGGTGCAACCTGAAGCGTGTAGTTGTTGCCCTTCTGTTCGGAAGAGCGGAACGGCACGGACTTGAACGTCGCGGGCGCGTTTGTCAGCTCGCGCGGCTCGTAGAACTTGGCGCGGATGGCGGCGTGCGGGCAAACCTCCACGCACTTGTTGCACTGGATGCAGAGCGTGGCGTCCCAAACCGGAATCTGGGCGGCGAGGTTGCGTTTCTCGAAGCGAGCCGTGCCAGTCGGCCACGTGCCGTCGATCGGGAAAGCGGAAACAGGCAGAAGGTCGCCGCGGCCGGAGAGCATCATGCCGGTGACGTTCTTCACGAAATCCGGAGAATCGTCCGGAACTGGAGCCGGACGCCGGTGGCTGGCCGACGCGTGTGCCGGGACCTGGAGTTCCTTGAGGGCGGCGAGCGCGCGTTCCACGCCAGCGAGATTCTTCTTCACCGTCTCCTCACCCTGCTTGCCGTAGCTCTTCTTGATCGCGGCCTGGATGCTCTGGAGAGCCTGTTCCAGCGGGAGCACCTTGCTCAGCGCGAAGAAGCAGACCTGCATGATCGTGTTGATACGACCACCGAGCCCGGCTTCGCGGGCGACTGCGCCGGCGTCGATCGCATAGACGCGGAGCTTCTTGGCGATGATCTCCGACTGCGTTTCCGCGCTGAGGAGATCCCAGGCCCGTTCTGTCGGGACTGGAACGTTGAGGAGGAGGGTGCCGCCGGGCTTGCAGAAGTCCAAGACCGGCTGGTTGTCGAGGATGTGGAACTGATGGCAGGCCACAAACTCGGCCTGGCTGATCAGGTACGGGGCGTAGATGGGCTGAGAACCGAAGCGAAGATGCGACGTCGTGATGCCGCCCGATTTCTTCGAGTCGTAGACGAAATATCCCTGCGCGTACTGGCCGGCCTCTTCGCCGATGATCTTGATCGTGTTCTTGTTGGCGCCGACGGTTCCGTCGGAACCCAGGCCGAAGAAGACCGCGCGGGTCCGATTGGCCGGCTCGATGTCGATCGCCGCATCATAATCGAGCGACGTGCCGGTGACATCGTCGACGATGCCAATGGTGAAACTGTGCTTCGGGCGGGATTTGGAGAGTTCGTTAAACACTCCCGTGACCATCGCCGGAGTGAACTCCTTCGAGGCCAGACCGTACCGTCCGCCGATCACTTTGAGGCGAGCGCCGTCGAATTTGCCACCGTTTTCCGAGTCACGCAGAGCGGCAACCACGTCGAGGTAAAGGGGTTCGCCCTGCGCGCCTGGTTCTTTCGTGCGGTCGAGCACCGCGATGGATTTGACCGATGTGGGCAGTGCGGCGATGAGGTCGGCGACCGGGAACGGGCGGTAGAGCCGGATCTTCACGACGCCGGTCTTTTGACCCTTGCTGTTCAGCCAAGCAGCGGTCTCGGCGGCGGTTTCGGCGCCGGATCCCATCGCAATGATTACGCGGTCAGCCTGCGGGTGACCGGCGTATTCGACCAGTCCGTAGGAGCGACCGGTGAGTTTCGCGAACTGGGCAAAGGTGTCTTTCAGAATGCCGGGAACCGCCTCGTAGTACTTGTTGGCGGCTTCGCGGGCCTGGAAGAACACGTCCGGATTCTGAGCCGTGCCGCGAAGAACCGGAGCGTCGGGTGTGAGGCCCCGCTTGCGGAAGGCCTGGATCGCTTCCTGGTCCATCATGCTGGCCAAGGTGGCGTCATCGAGGCGGACCACGCTGTTGATTTCGTGCGATGTGCGGAAGCCGTCGAAGAAGTGGAGGATCGGCAGACGGGCTTTCAGGGTCGCGGCATGTGCCACGGCGGCAAAGTCTTGCGCCTCTTGCGGGGAATTGGAGGCCAGCATGACCCAGCCGGTCTGACGGCAGGCCATCACGTCGCCGTGGTCGCCGAAGATCGAGAGCGCGTGGGTCGCGAGCGTGCGGGCGGTGACATGGAGAACGCAGGGCGTGAGCTCGCCAGCGATCTTGTACATGTTCGGGATCATCAACAGGAGGCCCTGCGATGCGGTGAACGTGCTGGCCAACGCGCCTCCCTGGAGGGCGCCGTGAACCGCACCGGCAACGCCGGCCTCGGATTGCATCTCAACGATTTCCGGGATTTGGCCCCAGAGATTCGTCTTTTTGGCGACCGCCCACTCATCGATGTGCTCGGCCATCGGCGACGAGGGCGTGATGGGGTAAATGGCGAATACCTCGTTCAGCCTATATGCTACGGACGCGACCGCCTCGTTTGCATCGAGCGTGGAAGCGCGTGGAGTTTTGGAAGTGTTCATGGGCGACCTAAAAAATTCGGAGTGTCGCCACCTTACGCCTCGCTCCTCAACGGGGCTGCGCATCTTTTGCTCATCAATGCGCGGTCGTTGGGAGAGGGGCCAACCAGTAAGATAAGTCGGTCTTCTGCTGCGCAGTTACGGCAGTGAACTGCCTACTGCAGAGCCCGTTGGCGGCTGGAGTCTGCCGTGGGGAACCACGCGCGGTGGTCGAATAAACTCAGAGCGCTTCGAGCGAGAATTTGAATGGTATCCGAACCCTGACCACCACGTTCCGCTTCTTCGCCTGTGGAGGTTCAAATGACCAATCTCGCGCGGCCTGCACGGCCGCGTAGCCGAAATCAGGTTCTGATGCGCTGACGATTCTGGGTAACCGTGCTTTCCCATCGCGATCCACCAAGATCTCCACGACGGCTCGGCCCTCGGTGACAGCCTTGTTGACGGTACATGGAAAAATCGGGCTTCGCCGGGAGATGGGCGTCAATGGAGAGTCGAGGTCCTTGGGGCTCAGGATTCTGTCGGGATGACCGATTTCCTGACCCAACAAGTGGGCATCGCCACGCGGGAGGATGTTCTCGTCCTCGCTGAACGAGAACACCTGTTTTACCGTCAGGATCGTGCTGATGGGTTCGCCTTTCTTTGAGGCGGGGTAGAACTCGTACGAACTCACTGCTGCGACAAGGGCGAGCCCGAACTCCGGATGCGACGCCTCCACCACGCGGGCAGCGATCACCTTTCCGCCGGCATCGATGCAATAAACGACTTTGGCGTGCCCCCGCGTCTTCGCCCGGAGAAGCTCATAGGGGTAAACGGGAAAAACGATGCTGCGCGGTTTAGGTGGAACATCGAACCGATACTGCTCGGGGATCTTCGAGAGATTCTCCGCGCTGGGCAGGTCGACGGTCGCGAGATCGTTTCCTCCGTGGGGAATGTTGAATTCGAAGACGAAGTCCTGTAGCAACGCCGTGTTCACAGGCTGGCCGTTGCGAAGTCCCGGTTCGTACTTCCATTGTCTTGCGGCCTCGACCGCCGGTTCGTCGAAAGCAGGGTTACTTGAACGCACGACGATCGGTTCGCGCACCACGCCTTGGGTATCGACGACCAAGGCGATCTGCACCTCGCCTTTGTACCCTGCTTCCTGTGCAGCGTAGGGAAACTCCGGTCGTACCTTCCGAATCGCCTTCGGTGGATTCGTCTTTCCCGGCTGTGCTGCTGTCCAAGGGGGCGTGATGATCACCGGGAGCGAGAGTTGGCCCGCGACAGGGTTCCCGTCGCGCCGCGCGGGAGCGAATTTCCAGGATTTCAGCCCTGTCTGAATGTCCTGTCGGTACGCGATTGCGTCGGGTGAATCCGTGAGGACGTCGGTCACGGCACCCTCGGCGTTGATCTCGACCACGATCTTTGCAACGAGACTGCCCCGGGGATCGGATGAGGCGCCGGCGGCAAAAATAGGTGTCACCTTCAGAACGCGCGGCTTGGCGTTGGATGCCTGCGCCGAGGCCGCTTTGGGGTTCAGAATGATGGCGTACCAGATCTCGGATTCGACTGGATTCCCGTCGAGCACCGCAGGTCGAAACCAGGTTGCCCTATGCTGGTACACGCTCGCTTCAATGTACGGGCTCGTCGCCTGGAAGCTAAACGTGGAGCGCTTCCCGTCGGTTTGAACGTACTCTTCGACGAGTGCGTAGCCTCCCGTCTCGGAGGATTTCATCTCCTGCGGGTACTCGATGCTCGGCGTTTTCCGAAATGTCGGAATCTGCAGCCTTTGGTCCTCAGGAGGCGTGATCCACGACGGATCGGTGACTGTCACGTCCTGGGCCTTCAAGACCAGAGACGAAACGAATAGCGAAAGCCCAAAACCCGCCGCGCGCATTGCGTATCCAAGATCCATGGAAGTCTCGTTTGCCATGGCGGGTTGCGCGGATGGCGGCAATAGCGAACAGACGTGTTGGTTGCCCTTTCTGAACGGGTTTATTGCGGAGGAGGCGCGCGCTGCGGCTATGTGCGCTGCGATGCGTCTACGACGGGGCGCCCGGGTCTGTAGCCTGCGTTGCGGCGTTGACCCCGCCGCGGCGCTTTGACTAGTTCTCGCGCCTTATGTCCTCGAACTCCGCCGGATCCGACAACCTCATGGAAGCCATCGTTTCGCTCGCGAAGCGCCGGGGCTTCGTTTTCCAGTCTTCCGAGATCTACGGCGGTTTGAACGGCTTTTTCGACTACGGCCCGCTCGGCGTGGAGTTGAAGAAGAACATCCGCGACTGCTGGTGGAACGACATGGTGCGGCGCCGCGATGACGTCGTCGGCTTGGAAAGCTCGATCATCATGCACCCGAAAGTTTGGGAAGCCTCGGGCCACGTCGCCGGCTTCACCGACCCGCTCGTCGATTGTAAAGTCTCCAAGCAGCGCTACCGCGCAGACCAGCTTTTCTTCGCTGCCGTGATTGTCGACGGAAAGACCGTGGGGCACGTCTCCGCGCTCGAGAGTGAACGCACTCAGGAAGAGCTTCAGGAGGCGGCCGAGACGTTCAAGCGCAAGAAGGCCATCCAGGGGCAGCTCGCTCCGGTCGTGATCAAGGACATGACCGAAGCGAAACCCGAAGAGGTTCCGCTCATCCCGTCGCCGGCGACAGGCGAGGCGGGCAGCCTCACTCCGCCGCGTGCGTTCAACATGATGTTCGAGACGTACGTCGGTCCGATGCGTGATTCGTCCGCGGTTGCCTACCTCCGGCCCGAGACGGCCCAGGGCATGTTCGTCGATTTCAAGAACGTTGTGGATACGGGCCGCGTGAAGCTGCCGTTCGGCATTGCTCAAGTCGGCAAATCGTTCCGCAACGAGATCACACCGCGCAACTTCATCTTCCGCTCCCGGGAGTTCGAGCAGATGGAAATGGAGTATTTCATTCACGAAGACGCGGATTGGAAGAAGTGCCACGACGACTGGATCGAGTGGTGCCGCTCCTGGTTGGTCTCGATCGGCCTGCCGGAGTCCCACCTCAGCCTTTACGCGCATCCGAAGGAAAAGCTGGCATTCTACTCGAAGGGCACCGTGGACATCATGTTCAAGTATCCCTTCGGCGTGCAGGAGCTCTGGGGCATCGCTGCCCGCGGCAACTACGACCTGACGCAGCACGCCAACACCTCGGGTGTACCGCAGATGATCTTCGACGAGGCGACGAAGAAGAAATTCACGCCGCACGTGATCGAGCCGGCCGTGGGCGTCGACCGCATCTTCCTCGCGGTGCTCTGCTCGGGCTACGCCGAGGAGGACGTCAAGGATGAGAAGGGCAACGTGGAGAAGCGCACCGTGCTGCGGCTGAGCCCGCGCGTCGCGCCGATCAAGGTCGCGATCCTGCCGCTGGTGAAAAACAAGCCCAACCTCGTCGCCCGTGCGGAGGAGCTCTATCGCAAGCTGAAGCGCAAGTATTCGGTTTTCTACGACGAATCCGGCGCGATTGGCCGCCGTTATCGCCGCCAGGACGAGATCGGCACCCCCTGGTGCGTCACGATCGACTTCCAGACGATCGAACAAGACGGCACATTCACGCTGCGCGATCGCGATTCCATGCAGCAGACGCGCATCGACGAGGCGCAGCTTTTTGCTCTCTTGGAAGAAAAAGTGTATTGAGCGAGCCGCGACATCCAGTCGCGTTCCGCCGGGAGATTCGAGTGATTCGGCCCGCCCCGCCAGGGGCGGGTTTCTTGTTTTCTGGGGTGCGCATTTGCGCGAGGGCGGAGATCAAGCTGGATTATTAGTAAGAAAACATTGACACACAGACAAACGTCGTTTCCGTTGGCGGCATGGCAGAGGAGTCGAAGGGAGCGGAGGGAGTAACTCGGCAGACGCCGCGCGAGGGAGACAGTCCCCGTGGGCGTCCGCCGTTTACCCCTTCCAGGATATTGCTGAGTGGGCACGAGAAAACGCTGAGAGACCGGACCATCACGTTGGGAATCCTGACCATCGGTTTGTTCGCGATACTCTGGACGATCGTCGCGGTGCGCGGGGCGCAGCGGGTCTTCGTCATCGATCCTTTGGGCGGCGTTGTGCAGGGCCCGCTCGAACCGCTGTCGTCGAGTAGGGGCTATTTCACCATCACCAGCATCAACGCTGTGCAGGCCGCGTTTCAGCGGTCGGCTGCCGGCTTCGATCTGCCGGAGATGGTGCCGCTCTACTATTCGGCCAAAGCCCGACGCACGCTCGACGATGACACTTCGCGAAGGACGGAAGATTTTCGACGTCGGCATCTCACGACGAAACCGGTGATCGAGAGCATCACGCCGCCGGAACCGGCTGGAAACGGTCGCATCGTCCGCGTCACCGGTCGCCTGCAATGCACCGGCGCTGTCAATGGCCGCGTGTTCTATGAGGAGCCGGGCTACGAGATGCTTCTCGTCTTCCGTCCCAATTCCGATCTCGGCAACAAGGCAGCTCTCCCGTGGGTGGTGGACGAGGTCGACTTGGCGCTCGGAGATCAGGAAATCGAAGGCCTCCGCGCCAAGAACCGGCTCAAATGAAGGTGTACCGTGCTTGGTTTGCTCTGGCCTTGAGCTGGATGTCCGCCGGTCTGGCGATCGATTTGTGGGGAGCCGAAAAACCGGTTGGCGCCGACGTTGTGAGACGTGTCGAAATCGATCCGGCGACGCCGGTCTTCATTCCCGTTCACCCGCGGATCGCGACAACCGTCAGCTTTCCCCGGCCGATCGGCGAACCGATGGGCACGGGCTTTGTTGAGGCGGAGGCGTTTCAGAAGGCGATGTCGGAAGGGAAAACCGTCGGTGGGCGTGGCGAGTACCTGATTACGTTTTCGCAGGGGGATGCGTTTTTCACGGTGCAGCCGATGCAGCAGAGCGAGCTGCTCAACCTGAATGTACCCTTCGAAGGCGAAACAGTAGTCTTGTTCTTTTATCTGGTCGAACAGCCCCTGGCGGCCGTCGCCAGTTTGAACTTCATCGATAAACCGGTTTCCCGCGTCGGGAAGAACGGCCCGGCGGGCACACTCAAAAACCCCGGTGCGAGCGGGGAGCGCGGAGGAGATGTTTCTCGGCCCGTCGTGACCGGCATTCTCCGGAGCGAAACGGCTCCGGCGCCCTCATCGCTACCCGCCTCTCCCGCACGGCTGGAAGGGCTGCTTCGAAAACTGAAACTCGTGCATGCTGCGCATGCCGGCTCCGAGCTGGACGATCTGGCATCCGCGTTGAAGCTGAATGTCGCGATCTCCGCGGCCGAAGATCCTCAATCGCTCGAAATTCCGCATCCCGTCAATCGATCGGCGCTTTTCGAGTTGGTGATCCTCCGTGCGGCCCGGGACTCGGCGTTGGATAGCGTGGGTTTCGTCACGCTGTTTCGAAACACCTCCGAGAAAGAAATCGTATTCGATCTGCGGACACTCTCGGTTCGATGCGGCGCGGCGTTGTACACCGCGCGCGTGATCGATGCGCCGGCCTCGCTCAGGCCTGGCGAGGTGCTGCCCGGCTACTTCGTCATCGTCGGTGCGGACGATGGGCGTCCGGCTCATTTGCTGCCGGGGAACGACTGGCGCGTTTCTGTCGATCTGGTGAGTCCTGGCAGTTCACCTGACTTGTGGAGTGGCGAGGAGGAGGAAGAATGATTTCCGGTTTTCTCAGGACAAAGATCGGTTTCGTGCTCCTGGTCCTGCTGGTCGTCGGTGTCTTTGCGGCCCTGTCGACGCTGAAGAAACGCCGCGCGGCACATGCCCCCGGCGCGGCATCGGTGACGACGGTTGCCGGGCAATCGGGTGCGGAAGATGCGGCGATGCTCAAGCGCGCCCAGGAGAGTTCACGTGCTCGGGCTGAGGATGTTCGCACCGAACAGGAGGTGAGGCGCAACGTGACGTCGACCTCGGATCAATATGGCACGCTCTATCGCCGGCGCGCGGTGACTTCTCCGGTCGAGGGCCAATACGTGCCGCCCGATCGCGCACGAACCGAAGACGGTGCAACCGACGCCGGTTCGGTCCAGCCGTCGCTGCGTATTCACGGTCGGAAGTCCGCGAGCGACGACGCTCGCGGCCCCGTCGCTCGGGCGGTCGGCTCGATCATGCCGAACCTGCCGGGGCTCCAGAATCTGCCGAAGAATCCGTTCGAGTCGCCGTTCCCCGTGGAGGGGATCTCGGGAGCGAAATCGCGCCGGCACCGCGTGCCGCCGGAGCGCTTTGTCCCTTTCGGGCGGTTGATCAAAGCCGAACTCGTAATGACGTTGGAGTCGTCTTCGGAGGCGATGCCGCTTGTCGGCCTTATCACCGAGCCGGTGTACAACAACGGCAGACTTGTGATTCCGGCCGGTACGGAGATTCACAGCACCGCCCGACCGAACAGCATGCGCGACCGCATCGTGTCCGGGGAAGAGTGGCACATGGTTTTCCCTCGGGAGGGCGCGAAACCGAATGGCCGGCAGCTGCAATTCTCCGCGGTGGCGCTCGACCGCGAGGATCAAGAGGCGAACGGACTTGCTTGGCCCGTCACGGATGGCTCCTACGGATTGCGCGGACGGGTCCTTCGAAATGGTCAGACACAGGAGGAGATCATGGTTTTTGCCGCCGAGGCTCTGAAAGCCGCCAGTGCCACCATGATGGAGCGCGAGACGACGGTCGCCGGCACTCGACTCCAGGCGAATGCCACGAACGCGGCGCTGGCCGGAGGGCAGGCGGTGCTCGCGCGTGTTGCCGAACGGCTCATGCGGGAAATCGAGATGAACGGCGCCTATGTGCAGGTGCCCGCCGGAAAACAGTTTTACCTCTATCCCAAGCAAGTGATCGACCCCGATAGCGCCGACATTCCGACGCGCGAGGTGGTTGAGCAGTAAGGATCTGATGAATACAAGATGGTTCGTGTTGGCTTTTTCGCTGGGCCTCGCCGGCTGCGCCTCCAATCCGCCGCTTGGCTGGCGGCCAGGACCCTATGTTCGACCTGAGCTGGTGATGGTCCCTGCGGACCAGGCGCACTATTACGGTATCGGCCGGCCCCGTGGGGAGGTTGCATCGCCACGTCGGACTGCGTCGGCTCCGACAAGCGTTCGAAGCGTGCAGACAGACTCGGAAGTCACCGCGCTTCAATACAACCGATACCCCGATCCCGCGCGTCCTGACGAGTTGATGCACGAGGCTCACATTGTTTACCGACGAGAGAGCTTGCCGCGTTGGCGGCTGCAGCCGCCCCCAGGGGAGCAGCAAATACTCGTTGGCCCCCGGATTTCCGACGGGCGTGGGGAAATCAAGCCGCTTGTCTCCCAAGAACTGGAGTCGTTCATGCGCCAGCAACGGGACCAACAGCGCGAACAACAGGATCTGCTTGGGAAAGTCGCTGGTGGAATGAAACAACTCGCCGAGCAGCAACAGCGGCTCGCGCAGCAAGTGGCCAAGCTGGAGCAGTCAGCCCGGAGCGACTCGCCAGAACCTGTTTCCTCCATCAGCGCCAACGATTCTGACCGCAAGTGAGCGGCCTCACATCGACCTACACAACATGCACACCACCCTACAAAATCCATTCGCGTCTTTGCCTGCTTCGCCCGGTCTTCCGCTCCCTGGGCGAGAAGATGTCATCAACTGGCTGATACAGGGAGTGGGGCGCTGTGCGCGTCTCCTCCTTGCCGGAGCAAATGGAATGGGGAAGACTTCAACACTCGAAGCGGCCGCGGACCTTATGCGACAGAACGGCGCGGGTGTCTTGCTGAGAATCGACCTCGATGGCCACCGGTCTATTGGAAGCGTGGCGATTGAGATCCGTCGCCAGGCGAATGGACTGCGCCCCAACGAGCCACTGACTGCTTCCGCTGCGCCTGGCCTCGGTAATCCTTCGCTTTCGAGCGCGATCTCCTCCCCTTCCAACGAAAGTCTCTTTGCAGCGCTGGACTACCTCAATCACGTTGCCGCGCGGCAGGCATCGCCGGTCGCGCTGGCGCTTGATGGCTACCCGAAGCTTCGGCAGCTCGGAGGGGCACTGATCGATCAAGCATTCCGGAACGTTCTGACCGGACATCCCAAGCTGGGCTTCGTCATCTCTGGTTCCGAGAGTCAGCTTTCGCCGATTTTGACCGATTCCGCCCACCCGCTGTACGGGCGCCTCGAGGCTCGGAATCTCGAGCCGCTCGAGCCCCGCCAGCTGGCCAGCTGGATCGACGGCCAATTCGCAAAGGCGCAGCTCATCTCTGCGGGCGTCGGTACTGCTTGTGTGGATAGGGGAGGGCCTCGCACCTCCGACATTCTGGATCTGGCCAGCCGAACCTTCGATCTTGCGGCCGGCCCGCGATTCGCGAACGGGGCGACGGTCGAAAAAGCGATGGGTCAAGCCATCCAGGAAAAGAGCGCTGACTGCGCCACGATCTGGGAACAGCTTCCGATCGAGGAGCGGAAGGCACTGAAGGAGCTGGCCCAGATGAGCGGCGTGGGTGCCGCCGTCGGCGACGCCGCCATGTCGAGCCGCGCGTCCGTTGGCCGAGCCGAGTCACCTGCCATGAAATCCCTCGAGAAGCGCGGCCTGATCGAGAAGATCGGCTCCGCGGGGTTTCACTTCGAATCGCCCACATTCAAGGGGTGGGCGATCCAGGCTGAGCTGAATGTGCGCCGGGAGCGAGCGACGCCGACGAGCGCGCCCACGACGCGTTTCGCATTCAACCTGAATGCGGGCCGAACCGAGGCGGCCAACCCAACGAAAGGGGTCCGGCTATAGGTGCCGGCTGAATGTGAAGGCGGCACTAGCACAAGGCCTGGATGTTTTTGGCATTAAACATTGACAGTTAGTAATACTTTAATCCTATCTGCGACGGACGAAGGAGCGCGAACGATCAAGCTGGACGTGCACTTCCCTCGAAAACTTTGAACCGAATCTTCTTAGTCTGTGCAGTGTTGCTGGGCGTTCTTGCGACCTCCGGCTGGTTCGACTCCCGGCTTTTGGGGGCCGAACAGGTCGACCGTCAGCCAGAGTCGGATCGAAACGCACGGGGTTGGTCGCAGGATCTGCTCGCGCGTCTTTTGGATACGCCGGAGCCTACAGTCGACGGACGCGGCACGGCTTCTGAAGGCATGATCCTTCGGTCCTACCAGCTGCGTTCGTTGCGGCTTGGCGAACCGGGCCGGGCATCAAACCTGGTCAATATCCTCAGGCGTATGCTTCCACCGGACAGCCGCGTGACGGAAGACCGACCGGGCAACACGCTGCACGTTCTGTCGACGCGCGCTGCGCAGCAAGCAGCGCTCGAGCTAATCTCCGCGATGGATTCCGAAGGCGACCCTGCGCCGACGCGGCCCGAACCATCCGTAGTACCCGAGGAAGTGCGCAAGGCACTCGAGTCGCTCGCTGCGGCGCGCCCGGATTCTGACAAGCTGATGCGGATTCTTGCCGACGTTTCCCGAGAGACCGAGGAGCGGGTCAGCAAGGTCGTGCAACAAGGGCAGGCAGAAACTCAGGCCTCGGTGCGTCGTATGCTACTCTCCGGCGGAGCCACCTTCGCCGTGTTGGCTGTTCTGGCTGGCATAGCGGGGGTGATCGTTGTTCGCCGGTCCCAGAACCGTCGGATACAGTCCCTGGCCCAACAGGCGAATGCGTTGGCACTGGTTCCCTCCCAAGGCATCGAAGCGGTGATGGCTGTGAGCCGAGATCAGCAGGAGCGAACGAAAGAACTCCAGAAGTTGATGGAGAGTTTCAGCATCAGCTATCAGGCGGATCGCCAGCGAAATGCCGTGCTGATGGAGAGCGTTGCACAGAAACACGAGGAGCTCGCAGCTACACTCGGACAGATCGACGCGTTTCGCAGGGACTTGGGTGAGAGAGCCGGTCAGTTCTTCCTCGAGGTTAATCGGGAGGCGATCGATCACATCATTCAGCAAGCTTCCGACGCGCTTCAGAACCGCGCTGCGGAAGTCGGCCTGATTGCGGAAAACGCGAGTCGCAAGATGGAAGAGACTGCCAACCGCCTCGAGGTGCAGAACGCCCGGACCCAGGTGTTGGCTGAGGAACTCGAACGCACGCAGCAGGAAGTAGACGCTCTCTTCCAGAGACTGACCCAGGCCCAGCAGCAAGCACAGCAAGCTCAGTGTGAAGCCAACGAACAGCGCCGGATCGCCTGCGAAAAGTCTGCCGAATTGGCGAAGAGAGAAGCTGCACTCGCCGGCCTGTCGCTC
Source organism: Opitutaceae bacterium EW11 (assembly GCA_003054665.1). GTDB lineage: Bacteria > Verrucomicrobiota > Verrucomicrobiia > Opitutales > Opitutaceae > EW11. The sequence goes on from QAYY01000012.1 coordinate 284,484, forward strand.
CTCATGCAGGAGCCGATGAATACCATTCTGGATACGATCAATCATGAGGCGGCCCAGCGTGGACCGGACGACGCAGTTGGTCCGGCGGGCGATGAGACTGTCCTGCCCTCTGCAACCCGTGAGGACCCGGCGGCGGCACTCCTGCCTGTCGATCGGTCCACGGACGCGGAACCCGAGGATCCGAATTCGGAAGACCCAACATGCCTGCCCCCGAGCACCACGTACCGAATCATGCCAGTAGCGTAGAGCCTAACGCCTTTCATGCTCAGCTCCGGCGACTCGAGTCGCTCCAAACGCTAATGACCCAGGGCGGAGCGGTGGTGAGCGATGTGGCTCAGTTCCTTGTGAAAGCGCGGGAAGAGCTGAGTGCGTTCCAGAGTGAGCAGGAACGGTATGCCAGCGCCCAGGCCCAGCTTCTGCAGGAGAAGCAGGCGCTGTCCGACAGACTGGCGGAAATGCAGCGCGCGGTGGACTTGGCGGCGCTTCGCGCGGCGGAACAGGAGGTGTTGGTGAGTGGCCTGAACTCGGAGCTGGCTGAACGAAAAAGAGAAGGCGAGCGGATCAAAAGCGAAACAGTCTCTGAAGAGTGCCGCACACTTGAGGCGAAACTGTCCGTCGCCGATGCCGAGGTTGCCCGTCTGACTGCTGAACTGGAATCGGAGCGAAAAGCCCGAGAAAACACCGTAGGCGAGGCGCGGAAGGAAGAGGCGTCTCACTACGGGAGGGAAATCGTTCTGCTGAAAGAGCGGCTGACTGCCCTGGAGAAACAATTGGACGCGGAGCGTCAGCGGCGTTCGAGGCTCATGGAAGTGGTGAGAACTCCCGATGTCCTCGTGAACAGCCTGACCCGCGAATCAGCCTGAACAACTCCCGCGCTCTCGCCTTTCTCTCCATGCTTCATCAACGTCGTTTTCGCGTTTTCACCGCTCGCCGCGGGCCTGGGTGGTTCCTGTGTCGCGGACTATTGGGGGTCGGTTTGCTCGTCGTGGGCTCTGTCACACTGACGGCCGCTGATAGTTCACTCGTTTTGAATGCGCCGAGTCCGGATGCTGCTCTGCCGCCGCCGCCGTCGACTTCCCGCCTGGAGACGGAGACGCTTCAGCTGTACGGCCAAACGTTTGTGCTCACAGGCAGTATTCACAGCGACGTGGTCCATACCGAGGAGTACGTGCTTCAGGGTGAAAGCGCGGACAACTGGTCGCAGTTGTTGACTTACCAGCGCGTTCGTCTCCCTGAACCGTTCCCGACCGATGAGTACGTCATGCTGTTGAAGAGGTGTCTCGAACAGCGCGGTGGAGCGCCTCGGATCCGAATCGTTCAGCAGGGCAAGACGGCTTCACTTTTTGGCATTCATTATCTCGCGACGGATCGCACCCCGGAACAGGTCGCGCTGGCTCTCTTGACGATCGCGGATCCCCAACGTCCAAACGAACTCCATCTGGTGCAGTACGCGGTGAATCCCGCCCGTCTTTCGCTCGAGGAAATGGAGCTTCAGATCAAACGCTGGCAAGGACGCCTCCAGTCGCAGGCGGCCAGTCTGGTTCGATAGAGGCGACTCGGTCCAGCAGCTGATCTGGACGAGGAGATCGGAGTCGGCGCTCGCCCGCGCAAACGATTGCACGGCCCCCTGCCTTGCCTTTTGGCCCTGGTCTCGCATCGGTGGGCGAATGCATCTGCGCACCTTCGGAAAGACCGGCCGGAAAGTCAGCGAAGTGGGACTCGGCACTTGGCAGCTGGGTGGAAACTGGGGGGACGTCCCGGAAGAAACGGCGCTGGCGACGCTGCGTGCCGCGGTCGATTCGGGTGTGAACTTCCTGGATACGGCGGATGTCTACGGCGACGGCAGAAGCGAACGCGTGATTGGCCGGTTTTTTAGAGAGACGCGTTTGCCGTTGTTCGTCGCGACGAAGCTAGGGCGGTCCGGAACGCCCGGTTGGCCGAAGAACTTTACTCGTGCTGCCGTGAGGCAGCATACCGAGGCATCTTTGCAGCGGCTGGGCGTCGACGCGCTCGATCTGACCCAGCTCCATTGTGTACCCACGGACGTGCTCAAGCAGGGAGAACTGTTTGGCTGGCTCGGCGAACTGCAAAAAGAGGGGAAGATCCGCGGTTACGGGGCCAGCGTCGAATCGATGGACGAAGCAGCCTGGTGCCTGGATCAACCCGGCTGCGCCTCTCTTCAGATCATCTTCAACATTTTCCGTCAGAAGCCGATCGACACGATCTTCGCGCGGGCCAAGCAGCAGGGAGTCGCCCTGATTGTCCGTTTGCCGCTTGCGAGCGGACTCCTGAGTGGGCGGATGACGAAAGGCACTCAGTTTACAGCCGACGACCACCGCACGTTCAACAGAGACGGCCAGGCTTTCAATGTTGGCGAGACGTTTGCCGGGATTCCGTTTGAAAAGGGAGTGGAGCTGGCCGACGGGCTGAAGCGATTTGTGCCGGCGAATGAAACGATGGCGCAGTTTGCAATCCGCTGGTGCCTCGACTTCGACGCCGTTTCCGTGGTGATCCCCGGCGCCAAGAACCCGGATCAGGCCCGTGCCAACGCTCTCCCTTCGGATTTACCGCCACTACCGAAGGACGTGCACGAACAGCTTCGCGCGTTTTACCGCGAGCGGATCGCCGAGCACATTCGCGGGCCGTATTGATGTTTTCCGTACGCTGATTCGCGAGCGGACGGCTCAATCAGACGGTGAGCACTCGCTTCGGATCGATCTTCGACATCGAGATTGCCGGTGTCATCACGAGAGCTGCGGCCAACTCGGGTTCGACGACCGTCGCGCAGCCGATGATCGCAGCCTGGGCAACGACGGCGATTTCCCAGCCCCACGTCGCCGGCGGCGTGTCACTTTCCTCAAGCAGCTTTCGCACCGCCGGCCAATGGCGCCGCAGAGAGCCGAGCGGCGTCTCCTTGGGCGTGCAGCCGGCCACCTCGGGCATTCTGCCGTATGCCGGAGTGCCGACGTCGTGAGCATTCTTCTCGGCGATCACTCTCAGATTCGGGAGACCCTTCGCACCGGCGCGTTGCGCCCCGCCGGCAACAATCGCCCAGACCGAAATCTTTCCTTCGCCGGTCGAGAGTAGAAATTCGTCGAACAGAGGCCCAAAATAGTACGTTTCGCCGCTCTTGGTCGAGACGACCGCAAAAACCTTTGTCTCCGGCTGGCCTTCTTCGACCACCAGCTTCTGCCGCAGCCCCATCTGCACGGCAAAACCCGACAGAGCACCCAGCGCGCACAATGCAGAGGGGGCGTGAACGCCTTTTTCATCCCGGCAGGCTTCAAATACCAGACTGCCGATCTGGGCGCGGAGCTGTTCTCGTTTCTGGTCGTTATGGGGCGTGCCGGACGGCGTCATGAAATCGGTGGTCCGGAGAAAACGCGGCTCCGTTGCGCGAGACAATGCAGGAAACGCATCCCATGCGGGATGCTGTATCCGCTCCGTCTGGACGAACGGGTCGCGCCGCGCGCTGGCAGAATCGGCGGCTGTATCGCCTGCGAAGTCCGTGCCCGCCCTCGATTCGCTCGAGTTCGCCGGCGGCAAGACTCGACCGCAGCACGGAAACCCAGGTTTCGCGGCAGGTGCGCCCCAGCGGCACGAGATAACGTCGTGAGCCGAAGGGTTCCCTGGGAAAGCTCTCCGCATCGGAATCGGTTCAGCCGGACTCGAGCAACCTCGGCCCCGGGCCCTCCTCGCTCAGCTCGTCCCAGGGATTTCGGAGCGGGCACTCCTTCAACGACAGGCAACCGCAGCCGATGCACCCGGTGAGGTGATCGCGCAATCGCGTGAGGCGTTCGATTCGCTCCTCCAGAGCGGCATGCCAGGAGGCGGAGAGCCTTCTCCAGTCCTGCTCGGTGGGCGTGCGACCCTTGGGTAACGCGTCCAAAGCGGCTTTGATGGAGGAGAGGGGCATGCCGACGCGTTGTGCGACTTTGATGACGGAAACACGACGGAGAACCTCGCGCGGATACCTGCGTTGGTTGGCGGCATTTCGCCAGCTGTGGATCAGGCCCTTCGATTCATAAAAGTGCAGCGTGGAAACGGCGACGCCGGAGCGCGACGCCACTTCGCCGACGCCCAAATCGCGGTGAATGTCTTCAGATGGATTTTTCGGCATTTCGACCCCTTGACCTCAACTTAGCTTGAGGCGGTACCTTGCCGGCGAACGCGTCGGTTTCAACCAGCTGGCGCGTTTACTCGGCCCGACACGTTCCCGACATGATCCTCATCCTTTCCGCCAGTCTTAACTCCGAAAGCAACAGCCGCGTTCTCGCTCGCGAGGCGCAGCGGCTTCTCGAAAAGCTCGGCGAGAGCGTCACGCTCCTCGACCTTCGAGATTTCCCGCTGCCGCTCTGCGACGCAGGACCCGCGTACAGCCATGCGAATGTCGCTGCGCTGAACGACCACATCGCCCGAGCCGATGCGGTGCTCGTGGCGACGCCGATCTATAACTTCGATACAAATGCGGCGCTGAAGAACCTCATCGAACTCACCGGGAGCGCCTGGGAGAACAAGGTGGTCGGCTTCCTCTGCGCGGCAGGTGGAATGGCGAGCTACATGTCCGTAATGTCATTCGCAAACAGCCTCATGCTGGACTTCCGCAGCATCATCGTGCCGCGCTTTGTTTACGCGACGGGGGACGGCTTCGTCGATGGCCAGGTATCCAATCCGGACCTACGCCGGCGTGTCGAGGAGCTGGCGCGGGCCGCGGCTCGCATGGGCCGATTGCTAGCCGCCGCGTAGAGTGGGCAGAGACGAACGGTGCGCTAGACACCGAAGCTTTCGGGGGGACGGTTTTGTGCGCGCAAGCGGATCTGATACGGCGTCGTTATTCTCCCGTTTTGTTCTTCTCGGGATTCGTCGGTTTATCCTCCTCGTCATCGAGGGCTGGAATGCCGCGATTGTGGTGTGGATCACCTGATCGCCCGGAGCCCAAAGAACGCTCCCGATCACTGGTGCGCTTCCGCAGTGAGGGCTTGAGCCACTCAACGGGTCGTTTGCGGCTGGAGTATATCGAATCCGGCGAGGAGCAGTCGGTTGAGGGAAAGACTGCTGACGGGCTTCTTTTTCAACGTCGTGCTAACTGTTAGCATGGCGCCGATATGGACGGGCGCGAACTTCGATAATTTCGTCTGCTCGCTTTCTATGGGTGCGGCTACCCCTGCCGCGCTGACCTAACCCTCCCTGTCATGAACGTTACCCTTTCGGTTCGTCGTCTCATGTCATTTGCCGTCGGTGGAGCTCTCGCGCTCCACGCGATTGTACCTCTGCTTGCACTCGCTGCCGGGCCAGACGAAGTGATCGCCCTCGATGAGTTCGTTGTGACTTCCGAAAAAGCCACTGGCTATCGCGCTACGAGTGCGATCACCGCGACCGGAATCGGCACGAAGATCGGCGACACGCCGCTCGCGATCAGCGTGCTTACAGGCGAATTCATCAACGACCGCGGATTGAACAGCCTTCAGGAAGCGTTGAACAGCGTCCCCGGCGTTCTGACGAATCCTCGTTCGGAATCCACGTTTGTTGTCCGCGGTTTCGGCGGGAATATCACTTACCGAAACGGGCAGTATCGACGCCAGACCTTGACCGATTGGAATATCGATCAAGTCGAGGTCATTATGGGACCGTCGGCCATTTTCTTTGGCGCGGTCAGGCCCGGTGGCATCGTGAATTATATAACGAAAAAACCCGTGTTCAGCGGAGACTTCGTGGATGTTAAGGCGACCATCAACGATGTCGGCCTGCTTCGTGGGGAGGTCTTCATCAACAAGGTGCTGAATGATAAACTGGCCCTTCGCGCCGGCGTCGGCCACATCAACGAGCACAACTCCGACTACGACCATTTCTTTAGGCGTGAGACCTATGTGGGGGCGTCGGCGATCTGGAAACCGACGGCGAACCAGCAGTTGACTCTCGACCTGGAGGGGATCAAGCGCCGCCAGTTCTATGTGAACGCCTACGGCGGCCGCATCCTGACGAATTCATATTACTTCAACAATCCGTCGGCGATCGCGGCGATGCGGAAGTCCAGCTCGGCCTCCAGCGACACGAAGCGCTGGCTCGGAGACAACGGTTTCTCGACCACGATCGGCCTCTACAACATGTTCGCCCCTGTCTACGGAACCCGCGGTGCAGGCTATGGCTACGCCCTCGCGGCGGATTCGCACAACGAGCGTGAAAGCCGGACCGTCGATCTGGATTATCTGCTCAAGATCACGGACTCGCTCGTGTTCCAGTCGACTTGGAACTACGCCTACGACCACGCGGCCGGCCTCCAGCTTTCGGACGACGACAAGAAAGTATACGCCGACGGCACGATGCGCGTTCGCTACGAGGATTGGATGGACGATCGCCGCTCGCAGGTGTCGCACAACAAGCTCACTTACCGCTTCGACCTCGGACCAACCAAACACACGGTTCAGCTGGGCCAGGATTTCCAGTTCGTCCGCTACACGCGTCCGGGGTACCTCGATTCCAGCAACAACTTCAACGACGCTCCGGGCAAGACCGGCAACTCGCCTTACTACTACTTCAATCCCGCCAAGGGCCCGATCCTTCTCGAGCCGATGCGCGCCGTGAGCGGTCAGACCTTTAATATCGATCGCGTGACCCGGACGAAGAACTACGGATATTTCCTGGTCGACCAGATGAGCGCGTTCAGCGAACGCCTCTTTGTCATGGCGGGCGCACGTCAAAACCGATTCACCGAAAACTACACCTATACCCGGCCTATCGCCAACGTGAGCAATTTGGCGGTGAAGGACGCGAATGGGTTGGCGACCCACGACTCGTCGGCGGCCAAGGGCAAGGTGACCCCGCAGGTGGGTGTGCTCGTGAAGGTCATCCCCGGTGTCTCCGCTTATTCGACTTGGAGCAAATCGATCGAGCCCGTGTTCGCGGTGGATTCCGATGGAAACAGCTCGGAGCCGGTCGAGAGCGAGAGCTGGGATTTCGGCGTGAAGACCGACCTTTTCGGAGGCCGACTCACGGCCACGGCCGCCTACTATTCGATCGAGCGCGGCAATCTCGCGTACTACGACACGGTCCGTTCGGTAAACGGGAAGACGTATTATCTTTTTGGTAACACGGAGGCCTCGGAGGGCGGTGAACTCAACGTGACGTTCACGCCCATCGACAACGACCAGCTGGTGATCGGCTGGAGTCACCTGATCGATGCGAAAACCACCAAGGCCGAAGGCAGCAACCCGCTCCTGGTCGGGCGCCGTTTTGGCTATACGCCCGAAAATACTCTCTCGATCTGGAACCGCTACAGCGTGAGTTCCGGGCCGGCGAAAGGCCTGGTGATTGGTTTTGGCGTTCGTGCGGTTGACGGCGCCATGGCATCGCAGTCGCTCGACACGGCCGTCTATATTCCCGGATTCATCGTCTACGACGCGATGGCGAGCTACAGATTCAAGGTGGCCGGCCGTGAATACACGGCGAAGGTGAACATCAAGAACCTCACCGACGAGTTCTACCGGGACAACGCGGACGGCTATATTGGCGAGTCACGCCGCATCTTCCTGAGCCTCTCGACGCGTTTCTAGCCGGCCTGCGCTACCGCTCTCGGTTCGTGCACAGGGTGGGCTACGGCCCATCCTGTTTTTCGTCGGTGCTCGTACTCCTGGAGCACCGACGTCCGGCCCTGGAGTTCCAGGCTGCGTCAACTCGGTTCGTCCCGCTCACTCCGCCCGCAGCAGAGCCGCGAGGTCCACTCGCATAGCGAGACGTGCAGGCAACAGACATCCAAGCACTGCCGCGAGGACGAGGATGAGCGCCACGCTCACGTATACGATTGGATCGAGGGGGTTCGTCTCGAAGAGCACCGCCTGGATCAGCCTCGCGCCTCCCCACGCCACGGCCGACCCGAGTGCCGCCCCGGCGACAGCGAGCATGGCGCCGCGCGTCAGCACCAGCCGAAAGACATCGCCGGGCGATGCCCCCAAGGCCATCCGCACGCCAAACTCGACTGACCGTTGCGCGACACTAAATGCCATCACCGCGAAAAGCCCGGTTACCGCGAGCCCGAGCGCCAGACCTGAAAGCGCTTTCAGGAACGTCAGGGTGGCGCGCTCGTGGGCCATTTGTTCGACGACGGCATCCGACAATGGCCGTAGCGGCATTGTCGCGATCAGCGGGTTGATCGCATAGATGGCGCGGCATGCGGCTGCGTTCATTTGTTCGTCGATCGGCTTCGATAATCGCAGCAGCAGCATTTGATACTGGCCGACCGCCGCCGGCGTTTGCCAGAAGGGGAAATAGAACTCGGGTTGTACCGCTCCTCGCACATTGCTCCGAACGTCGCGCGCTACTCCCATCACTTGCCAGGGCAACGCCTTCTTGTCGTTCGGATCGAACCTGAACGTCTGACCGACCGGATTCTCGGTGCCGAAGTACTGGCGAGCCAGCGTTTCGTTGATGACGACGACCTGGGCGTCTGTCGGACGTGCGTCATCGAACCAGCGACCGCGGACGATCGGCAGATTGAGTGTCGCGCGGTATTCCGGGGCGACCGCGTTCCAGCCGACGGAGATTTCGGTGCCGTCGGGCTTCACGAGGTTCCAGCCCGCCCACATGTTCGACATCGGCACGGCCGTCGCTGCCGCGACCGCCTGGACCCCTGGGATTTCGCGCAGCCTGCGATCGGCTTCCAGCAAGAATGCGCGCCTGCCATCGATCGTTGCCTGCGGCTCTGACGGAAACGTCAGCATTAGCGACGCCTTGGAATTCGGATCAATGCCCCGGTCAAAGTGCTGCAGTCGGTGGACCGTACGCACCATCAATCCCGCGCCGATCAGCAGCACGACGGCGATGGCCGTCTCGAGCACCACCAGCACGGAGCGAACGCGACGCAACGACGGAGTTTCTCCCACCGTCTGCGCTCCTTCTTTCAAAACCGCGCTGAGGTTTGAGCGCGAAAGACGCCATGTCAGTGGCACGCAGATCAGCAGCACCGTGAGCACGCCATACCCGGCGGTGACCAGCATGACGCGAGCATCCATGCCGTAGAGCGGCTGCACCGTTGTGTCGGAGCGGACGAGCCAAAGCAGGAGTGGAAACACCCAACGCGCGATGAACAACGACCCGACAGCCGCGGTACCGGCCAGGATAAGCGTTTCGGCAACGACCAATTGGACGATCTGTCTCCGACCGCCGCCGAGCGCGAGTCGGATGCACAGTTCCCTGCGCCGCCCATGCAGCCGTGCCAGCACCAGATTGGCCGCGTTGGTGCACGCGATGACATACAGCAGACCCACGGCGCCGAGCAGCATCCAGTTCGACGTCGATGACTGCTGGGAGGTCCATTGCTCGAGCGGCCGAAACTCCGGCTTGCGATCGGCGAACAGGGCGTCGAATACGCTGCTCGTCTCGATCTTGAACGTCGCGAGTTCGGCCTGCGCCTGCTGCGGAGTGACGCCCGGCTTCAGTCGAGCGATGATCCAGTAGATGAACCCGTGTGCGAACGGCTGCGCGGGATCGGCCTGCAGTACCAGCGGCCGATACACCTCGCCCACGTGCATCCGCGGCTGTTGAAAATCCGCCGGGAGCACACCCACGATGCGGCACGGGGCGTCGCCCAGCAGCACGTCACGTCCGATCACCGCAGGATCGCCGCCGAACCGCTGCTTCCAGAGCTTGTGGGTCAGCACGAGCACGTTGTTGGCTCCCGCCCGATCCTCGCCGGAGACAAATGCGCGGCCGAGGATCGGCAGGACACCGAAGGTCGAAAAGTAGTCCGCCGATACGTACGCGACGTTCACGCCCGCCGGCGTGCCATGATCGACAAGGTTCTCGGTACTGGCACGGTGGATCGCAAACGCGGCGACTGACTTCGAACGTTCGCGGTAGGTCGACGCCTCGACGGCCGTGAACCATTCCTGAAAACCGTGGTTCTTCACCTCGTAGCCCAGCGTGAACAGCTGGTCGGGCTGCGCATAGGGCAGTGGCCGAAACAGCGCGCGGTCGACCACACTGAAGATCGCCGAGGCGGAGCCGATGCCCAGCGCGAGCGTGACGACCACCGTCAGGCTAAAAACGGGCGCTTGGGACAATGATCGAAAAGCCAGTCGGAAGGCATTCATTTGGAAGAACCCACAACCTCACCAAGCTCGTTACATCCGGACGTAGAAAACGTTCCCAACCTGCGTCTCAGCGGCCCGTCCGGGCAAAGCAGAAACACACAGCCCATATGTGCTCCTGCCACACGTCTGGACTCAAATCCTCGATCCACTTTAGTCCCCCCGTCCCACTTCAGATGGTGGGCCCACTGGGATTGGTGCCGCCTGGGGCGGCATCGCTGCGCGACCGCGCAGAGCGCGTCCCATCTCCGCTCGCCGAGCTCGCTGCGTCGAACCCAGGGGTTCTCATCCCAGCGCTCACCGTGTGAACGGAGATTCCAGTTTAATCCCGCCGTCCCCCTTCAAAGTGGTGGGCCCACTGGGATTGGTGCCACCTGAAGGTGGCATCGCTGCGCGACCGCGCAGAGCGCGTCCCATCTCCGCTCGGCAAGCTGGCTCTTCATCAAAGAATGGGGACATGCCGCTGAGAACCAGCAGACATGTCCCCTGCGATGATAGAGCTAACGATGAAGGGGTATCGGCTCCTGAGGGTGCACAGCAAACCTGAGGTGCTGATGGAAGTGGAACTAGAGCAGCAGCCCGAGAGTTGCCTTTGCTGTGGAGCCAGCAGGCTCCACAGCAAAGGCAGGTATGAACGTCG
>QAYY01000013.1 GCA_003054665.1 Opitutaceae bacterium EW11
TTCTGGCGCAGCGTTCACTGACGCTGCGAGCCGCTGCTGCGGCTCGCACCGTCAGTCCGTGGTGGGTGATATCCTTGATCATCTCCGCTCGACCGAGCGGAGTAAGTCGTGCATTACCGTGCATGTTGTCCGTACGGGATGGTGGTAGGTTTGTTGATTAAGCACCCACAGGCATATCGGCCCTCCTTGTGCGGACAACGTTTTGGACCATGACACCTAACCAGTCGCTGGAGCCAACGCCCACAGCCGTCACGCCTCGTGCTGGCGCACGTGTCGCGCCGGCTGTAAGCGTGGCTCAGCATTAAACGTTCGGCGCAATCCATATGAGCGTGAGGAACTTCCCTGGGGAGTTGATTCTCGAGCGATTCTGCGGCGTCGAGCGTTATCCGATTTGCCGCGCACGTTGGAATCTCTACTACGACGCAACCAGAGACACCATGAACCTTTGTATCCAGATGGATGCTGGCCGCGGCACCGCCTTACATGACGACACGGCGGAATTGGACGCGGAGCCATGGTGGGAGATCGATGTCGTTGCGAAGCAGCTCTCGCGCGAGTCTCTTGTGCCCGGTACTGTGTTCAATTTGCCCAATGGTTACGAAGAATCGCAGGGTGGTCATATCACCGATTTCTACTATTGTGAGCACGAGAACACCGAAAAGAACCTGATCCGCGTGATTGAAAGCGATGGACAGCGATTGCGATTTCGAGTCCTCGGAGATGTGACCGACGTGAGTATCTACGATGGCTCGAAGCCACGCACTATGCTCCATGCGGATGCGTGGTTCACCTTCGATTCATCGCTCAAACGCTCCATGACCTGATGTGACAGAATCACACCAAACTCGGCCGAACCAGTCGCTGGAGCCAACGCCTACAGCCGTCACGCCACGTGCTGGCGCACGAGTCGCGCCGGCTGTGAGCGTGGCTCATCATTAAACGTTCGGCAAAGCAATCCCAAGAATCCATACAGCCATGACAAGCGACAATTACAGCAAGGAAGAGATCCAGCGCGCATTCACCAATGCGCCTGCCCATGTTCAGGCGGCTTTATCCTCCGAAGAACTCCTACCGACATTCAAAGAGATCGGTCGCAAGCATCAGTTGGACGAGAGTCAGGCGGCCACTCTCATTGATGAGTCCGTTTTGCTCGCGCTTGGACTCACTCCCAAAGCTCGATTTGCGAAGAATATTGAAGATCGGCTTGGCGTCGACGTTTCCCAAGCGACTGCGTTGGCTGGAGAGGTTCTGCCTGCCATCTTGGAGGTGGTATTGACCGCGCCTCCGCTCACGCCGCCGCCTGGCGAGAATGCGATCCTCTACGAGGATCAGCGTTGTCGTGTCACCCGCTACACGCTTGAGATTGGTCCGACAACCTACCCGGTAGAGAAGATAGCGAGCATCATGACTCCCTTGCAGATGCCGTTCGAAATCTTGGGAGGCTTCTTGTTGAACGGCGTGTTAGCAGTGATCGGCCTTGGAATGATTCTTAGCCTTTCACCTATCGTGATGGTGATCGGCCTCGTTCTCGGTGGAATTGGTGGCTTCAATGTCTATGGGCAGTTTCACCGGCCTTGGTGGATCAATGTCACACTCGTGCAGGGTGAAGAGCTGCGGATTCAGAGAGAGAAGAAGGCTGAGATTGATGCCATCTACGTTGCCTTGCGGCAAGCGCTCGACGAACAATAGGGCCGAACCGGCCGCTACAGACAACCCCGATGACGCGCAGCGGATTTGAGAAGACTATCGTGTTCGGAGGTCCCCAGCGGGGTGTCTGAGCTTCATCGTTCGGCACGTATGAAAATCGTCCGCGAAAAGCTCATCAAGTTCTACGATGAACGTGCCCATGATGCTGGGCGAGGCTCAGATGTATCGGCACTTACCGCGTTATGGGGGGAAGATTTATTACTTGGCGTTCTCCAGCACTACTGGAGAAGCGAAGGCGCGGAGAGCGAGATTTTGTCGTATTCGTGCAGCACTGGAAATAGGAAAGGGCCGCGATTGGATGGCTGGCTATTGAAGCGGTCGTGCGGCACAGAGTTTCTCTATCAAGTCGAAGTCAAAAACTGGGCGGCCTATTCGCTTGGCGAACGTCAGCTTGAATTTGCGGCATCGGAAGAAGAGCTTCGTCGATATTCCGAAGAGCAATGGAAGCATTACTTTGGAGGCGACACGATTCCGGCGCCATCGGTAGCAAAGGTCTTGGTCGAGATGAAAAAGCCAGACGGCTATGATGGCTGGCAGGTGACTCCACTCTTGTGCTTTTGGTTCTTCATCGCGGAGTCACTTGAGTCGTCGTATAGTCGGCACCACTATCCGGACGGGCGAGCCGTGCATGTCTTCTCAGCGTCCGCCTATCTTAGGTCGATCAAGGAGGAGTTTATAGAGATTTCGATGCCCCGAGCAGAGCGCCGCTTGAAACTACTTTCGGACCTCATAGATAAAAATGCCTAACTGTAGCGCCCCGAGACGTTGTTCTGGAAGTTAGGTATTCTGGAAGCGGGAGTTTGGTGGTTGAGGGAAGAGTGAGGTCGACGCGAGTTATATAGGTTTAGGTAGAGAGGGAGGTAGGCTTCGCGATGTTGGTTGCAGCAGTAGGTATGGGCGTAGAAGAACGTTGCGAATTTAGAGAACGCGATCGGAATAAAGATGGGCGTTCTTTTAGACGATATTGGAAAACTCACCGCAGCGATTAGGTCCAGCTCGGAGACTAGTGAAGTGCTTTCGAGACGCATGCTTTGGCTGACATTTATCCTTGTATTCGCTGCAATCGCGCAGGCGACAGCTGCGTATCTCCAGATGAGAAAATGACAGACGCGGCTAACTGTTCGATTTGTTTGTATCCGTGGAACTCGGAGCCGTTGTCGGAAGTGATGGAGTGTACTTGGAGGCCGCCCGACAGTGGCTTCTCCCAAATTGCGGTCACGTGTGAGCGAAAGTGCCGCGGGAAGGTGACGAGCCTTGAAATCTCAGCTTCTGCCAGTATGGCTCGTAGAAGCGAACACGCATGAGCCCTGGGCGTTCGCAGGGCGCACGTATGAAAGAAGACACACTGACGGAGATGCTGGCTGCTCAACTCGCTCGTCCGGCAATCAACGAGCTATTCCTTCGCTTTCTCTTTGAGGACAGAATTCCGCCGGAGCTCAGGGCGTGCGGGACCTTTGAGGTTCACACGCAGTACCGATTTTCTGAGTCAAGTCGGCAATCTGTTCGCGTAGGTTCGCGCGGCCGACTAGATCTCCTCATCGTCGGGGTGTGTGGCGATGCAATGTACGCAGTGGCCGTGGAGCACAAAGTATGGGATGAAGAGAAACCGTCCCGGCTTCAGAACTACCGACTGCTCCTGAACGGTGAGCCTTTCACCAGGTCGTGGCTACTCGAAATAGTGCGTGAGAAAGACTATGAAATCGATTCTCAGGGACATGTAGTTCGGGTGCACCTGTGGAGAGACCTGTTCTGTTTCTTTCAGGAAGAGCTCTTGAGGCTTTCGGCAGCTGACCGAGGCGCATGCCTCGCCATTTGTTCAGCAATTAAGGCTGCTGGGGGGCTTGAGGAGGGGCGGATTGCACGAGGGCGCAGGCTTTCTGTTAGTTTGAGCGCTGAATCGTGCCTTGACTCCTTGCTTTGTCACCTAGGCAACATAGAGGTTCAAAAGGTGCGGGACAAAGGCCTCTCGGTTCACATTAGAGCTGGACTACACAGTTGGTCGACGAGGCACCAGGGGCACTGGCACCAGCGACTCTGGATTTTTGTGAAGGAGCCGAAGCACGGTGTGTTTGGGTTCCAGATGCAATTGGTCTTTCATAACGCCAACTTCACCGATTTTCGTTTCGCTGCCGAACGGCTACCGGTGTGGGCTCCTGCCTTCGTAAGCGCGGGTCTCGAGATCTTCCGCGGCCCGGATAGGGGGTGGGATGGTACTAAGCGGGTGAGGGTGGCAGCGCCGTTTACCATCCTCAGTCGGACGAATTATTGCTATGCGGAAGAGCCTTACGAGCTAGCAATGGCTTCCACAAGCACCGAAGGTGGGATCGACGGTCTCGCTGAGTCCGGCAGCATCCGGGCCCTGAGGTACCTCGAACTGTTCGACGCAGTGTACGCCGTATAGTTGGTACCGCGCGCCGGATCTAGTGCTTAGGTATTGCTTATCGCGGCGCTTTGCAGCGCAGGTGAGCCTTCAATGCGGAAAACACGAAAGAACGAGAAGAGGCACGCATCGACAGCCTCATCATTACGAGGCTTCGGGGGCTTTCTGTCCCAAAGAATGGCGTGAAAGTGGAGGTTTGCCAGGACGGAGAAATGAAGACGCAAAATTGCTGGTGTAGTTGCATGCAAACAGAGAGCAGTATGTTTGCACCGCTGAGCTTTTAGATGGTGATAACTGAGGTATCAGATCCATGCAGCAACAGTGCTACGTGAACTCCCTCAGTAGACGATGTGTCGATACACCAATTGCAGGATGAGTCTCCGACACGCAGACGCACGTGAGGTGAGTGACCAAACGCCGCCGGGGTATGTCCGAATACCTGGTTCAATCCTGGGATGGGCACAAACTCCTCATCGAAATCACACCACAGAAGCCCTCCCGCGTTTGTGTCGCCACCGCGCGAACGACCTCGCGCCAAGATCCAATGAGGCTCTTTACGAGTCAATTTTGTCCAGGCGACCTTTGATCCGCACTCGAGCCAGCTGCATAGCGGAGCCGTGGCTTCAAGCAGGGAGGGGGCGTGATGCTGACTCAGACCAGCATGCGAAAAGAGCCAACCGTTAGTCGCGTGCCAAAGCGACAGTGTGCTCCACTCCTGGCTGTTTAGGATCCAACGCACGGTCGCCGCATTGTCCCCGCGGAAACCCGTGCACGGCGCGACGCATGGGAACGCATAAGGCAAATCGTGATTACCCCAGAGGTGCACCCGCCGTGGCATGTGGAGACCCGCCTTGAGCCATTCCGCGGTGCGCCCGACTTCAGCAGCAATGGAGTCCCGGCCATCGAAGTAGTCTCCTAAGAAAACCGACAAATCGGGTTTCAGATCGTCAATTGCTTCTTCGATAGCCTCGATGTTCCTGGCTTGGTGGATATCGCCAACAGCGAAGATGCGCATTGTAGGCCGGGGTTTGTGAATACCTCAGTAGCTCACTGCGAAACCAGGCGACTCCTCTGGTTTTGTCTGGCGACGATCATAGAGCCGGGTGGTGTGAATGTTAACGTGCCCGAGCCATTCCTGCACTTTCGCGAGATCAGCGCCGTTCTCCAGGGCGCACGTCGCGGCCGTGGCTCGGAGGCTGTGGACACAAAGACCTTTAAACTTAACACCGGCTGCTTCGGCGTGCCCAGTAACAATGTAGTAGATGGTGTCTCTGCTTAAGTGGGCACACCTGCCCCTCGTTGCACGAAACAGCGGTGCCTCTGGATTGGTGCCATGGCCGGACGCATCGAGGTATTCACGAATCAGACGCAGCGGCTTCGGCGGCATCGGCAAAACGCGCACCTTGGACCCTTTTCCAAAGACGCGAAGATGGTCGATTCCGCGATCCTGGACCAAGTCGCCTGCTTTGAGCTGCGACAACTCCGAACAGCGCAAGGCTAGGAATAGAAACGTCGCAAGGAGCGCTCGATCGCGCTTCCCTAGAAGGGTCTCCGCAGAGGGCGCCTCGAGAAGCCGGTGCGCTTGACTGTCACTCAAAGCGGGAGTCTTGCCGTGGGAACATGTATCCCTCGGACGTTTCACGCCGGGCACAGGGTTCGTCTGGATCGAATTTCGCTCGCAGAGGTAGTTGAACAAAGATGCCAGCGCGGACATTTTCCGACGAATAGTCGCGGGTGAGTTGCCGGCCATGGAATCGCGCCAGGCAATCACGTGCGGCCTCGTTACGAGTTTCCAGTCGTCGCTACTCTGGATGCCCAGAAATGCGACGAACTCCGCAATATCACGGCGGTAGGCTTCACGTGTGTTTTCATTCGTGAAGTTGCCCAGCCACTCCACTTCTGGCGGGCACTCCCGCAGTCTCTGGAACGCGTCTGAGGTGAGAAGCGCACGTCCCCGCAATGCGATCTCCGAGCGGCTTTCGTCCATATCCCAGCTACTGAGGTGGTATATTCATTTTCCAGCTTAAAAAGCATTATGTTGGGAAAATACAAAAACCCATTTGGGCGGTACCAATGATACGTATGATATACGATACAACGTATATGATACGAATTACGTGTTTTCGGGTGGCCTCGCGTTTTTCCTGCCGCTGGAAACGCAGCGTCGCGATATACTTGGTCCATGGGCAAACCGAGACTCATCACAAAAGAAGCCGTACGAAAAGCGATGGACGCTCTTGTAGCGGCTGGTCAGAGCACTTCCGCCGCAAATATCCTGGGGCGCACTGGAAGGGGTAGCCAAACGACGATCATCCGGCTGCGAGATGAAGTTCTCGCTGAAGCAGGTGTTTCGACGCAGAACGCCGAGCCCGAAGAATTCACCGACTTGGCTAAACAGCTATGGCAAACTGCTGCGGCTGCACAGGCAGCTCGCTACGATCCGAAACTACAAGAGCTCCAAGAGTCCCTTGCGGCAGCTGACAAACAGGCCGAGTCGCTGATTGTGAATCTCGAAAGCAGCGAGGAGAAGTGTCAGGCAGTCGAAACCGCCCGTAACAAGTTGCTTGAGGATTTAACTGCTGCACGCGCAGAGGCAGACCAATCGGCGAAACGAGCTGCGCAGGTCGGGGAAAAATTGCTTGGTCTGCAGGAGGCCACTTCAAAGGAAATCGCATCACTGCGAGATAAACTTGATGCAGTTCGTTTCGAGGCGCAGGAGCGCGAGCTCGGCCTCCGCGCTGAGCTTGGAAGGCGTGATGAATTGCTCCACTCGCGCGACCTTGAGATCGCCAAGCAATGCGCCGCCCTCGAGGCTACTCAAAAGCAGGCTGATGAGCTTTCCCGACGTTTGGTAGCAGCTGAATCAGATCGGGACGCCGCTCGTGCAGAAGCCCGGGAATTATCGCGGTCCCTCTCAGCTGCGACCGATGCAGCCACGGCTGCCACGAAGCGCCACGAAGAGGCGATGGCGAAAGCCTCTTCGGATGCTTCGGCTGTACACGAGCAACTTGCTGCGGCGAACAAGGAACTTCGAAGACTCGATCGAGAGAATGCCGCTTTGACGGCCCAGCTCGAGCAGCTTCGGGCAGAGAATGCAGCGCTCAAAAGCAGCAAGAAAGCATCATGATCTGGGTCGATCTCGACCACACTCTCATTTACGTCTGGGAGCCACTTATCAGCACGCCGTTCATGAGCGCGATTTTCGGACGCCCCATGGACCTTGAGCCGCCGCCGCTGCTGCTCCCCAGATTTAAACGCATCGATGTCGCTGGTCTAGGTGTTGGCCATGCGTGCGCCAGAAGAAGTGCACGTAAGTTCCTCGAGGCGCTCCGAGTGCTGGGCGAGACACGCATGCTAACTTCGGCGACGCGGCAGTACGCAGAAGCGATGAACGAAATCTTCGAACTCGGTTTTTCGGAGGATCAGATCGTCGCCCGCGAAAATCTTGCTGACGCCACCAAACTTAAAGTTGATCCGAAAGGCGTGCTGATCGATGACGCATCGCTAGATCCGATCGGGCGAAACTACAGCCGAGGCACTAAGCTGCGTTACCTCGGGATTAGCGAGCGTCGCGTCGTTGAGGTGGCACACTTCAGGGGAGAAGTTGATGATCCTTTTGATCGGCAATGGCCCGCGCATCTGAAGCGCGTTCGAGTGCTTCTGAAGGGGCGTCGAGCGACGTAATTCGGACATCCGAATTCACAACGAGGGGTCCTGTTTTCGAACTGACACGCGGTGTCAGACTGCCAAGATTCCCACCGGCGGATGAAGAAGGCGATCAAAGTTCCCTACGGTTTCAAGAATGGTGAACTGACCCATATTTCCCAGGTCCCCAGCGGCCAAAAATGTGGCTGCACCTGCATCGCGTGTGGAGCGCCTTTGGTGGCGAGAAAAGGGCCGAAGCGCACGCACCATTTCGGGCATCAGAGCGACTCGCAATGCGCCGAGACGGTGATGCACAAGTTGGGGAAACTTTTTCTCAAGCAGCGGATCGATGAAGCGATCGTTGAGGGCAAGCCGGTCCCCTTCCGCTGGAAATGCGAGCATTGCGATGAGACCCACGAAGCGAACCTCGTGAAGAAAGCTGTTCGATGCGCAGAAGAGGTTTCACTTGATTCGGCCCGCGCAGATCTGGCGCTGTACGACGCTGAGGGCCGCATGTTTTCGGCTCTGGAGATTGTGGTGAGTCACAATTGTGGACGAAGCTGGGCTGGAAGCGCTCAAAACCGCACCGGTGCTGCAACCGAGTAGAACCGAGTTTTGCTTCATGCCCAGGTGCCCGGATTGCCGAGCATTTTTGCGACAACGAAAAGTCTACGTGGTTGAAGCCGGTTGTTGGAGCTGCTCAGGTTCCATGAAGATCGCTTTTGGCGGCAACGGGAACGAGATGCTGAGCCCCGAGGAACTTGCCGACCCTGAGGTCCAGGCGGCGCGAAAAGCAGGAGCGCGTCTGGAGAATCGGTTCAGCCGAACCGTCGGACATCGGTATCTCGCGAATGTGTGCCCGCATTGTAACCAGATTACTGGGTCGTTCTATCTTCACGACTACTGGGACCTCTCTGACGGTCAGCCCGGAATTCTGGCTGCGATGGAGTGTCCGAGCTGTGGCACCCTGGTCGGGAACGAACTTGGTAGTGATGGAAATCGATGGATCGAACGGCGTCCGGAAGATGAGCCAGAAGTTTCCCCTGAGGCGCAGACAATAACCCGCATCGACCACGCGTCAGATCTTTCGAAGTGGCCAGCAACACCGCGGCCTACTGAGGCTCCCATTGAGAAACCGAAGCCGCAGGTGGTGAAAGTCGACGCACCCGAGAAAAAGGTGAATCGATGGGGGAAATGCGGCAGCTGCGGAGCTCCGACTAGCCCGTACGTCCTGGATGCGGATGGGGGTTTCTTTTGCTTTCGCTGTAGCAAGAAAGCGAAGTTCGTCGCCGATTAGGACTAGGATGATGCAAGAACCCGGACGATTATCGCAGGAACCGAGTATTGCGGAGGAGCCGGATCTTTACGTGCACGATGCGTCGGATCGGTATGACGCCGCGGTGAAGTATTTCGAGCGTGCCGGAAATCCACGACTCCGCTGGCCATACGGGTCGTGGGGATGCGGCAACCCATGGCTTGTTCTGCTGGGGCCTTCGCCTGGCGCATCACCTCTTAAGCGTACATTTGAGAGTGACCCCTGGGCTAACCACAACTCTGTCGGATTCGGACCTGGCGCATGCGAGGTCAGGTTCAATGAAGGCGGTGAGCGAAGGAATCGGAATTGGCACGCACTTCGACTCGCAGCCTTCTCCGCAGTGTCCCAGCGGCTCGATCCAGAACTCCTGCAATCGAGGCTCACCGCAATAATGAATCTCACGCACGAAAATGCTGTTTGTGCCGCGAGGGGCGACGACATCGACGCGCTGCGTGAACGCTCATGCGGTACCTTCCTCTTGCCGCAGTTAGCTCAGGCACGGCCCGTCGTGCTGCTCGTACTGTCCAAAGCCGCGTGGGTTCCGTTTGAACGCTACGTCCGGAGTCACGGCCTTATTCGTGAGGAGCTGCCCCCGGGCGACCATCCTCGCCCCAAGCGAAACGTGATGCATCGCATGCTTGTGCAGCTCGCGCCTGATTTGGGTTTTCCTACGGCGGTGATGCAGGTACCAGTGCATCCATCAATGGCATTCAGCCGAGAGGTCGATGCTTCTGCCGTCAGGGTCGCTTTGGGGCCTCTTCTTGCCGCGCAGTCCTAGCATATGACGTCTGCCTAACAAGATCTACGGTAGAATTCGTACGATCCGAGGCCCCTGCATGGCGTCCGCGAGTCACTCCTTACATAACTTTTACGTTCCAGCTTCTGAAATAACGACTAGGGTAGCTGTGTCGCCAGTCGCGAGTGAGTAGCTCGCAGCTGATGCCACGAGGCTCGCCGACAGATTCCAGCGGAGCCGCTGGTCTGAACACACCGAGGTACGTGAAACCTCGGGCTACTGCGGTGCTCGACGCCGCTTCGAATGATTCAGGAAGTAATCTCGCTTGTTCCGCTACCCGCAGGGAGAGAAGTCTGCACCGTGGAGGAAACTGCAATCAGCCTCGGCGTTTCCGATGAAGCCGTGCGACGGCTCATTGCCAAGGGTTTCCTCCGCCAGGTGCCGTACTTCTCGAAGCCCGTCCGGGTATCTAGAAAGTCCCTGGAAAACTTCATTGATGGCGGGCACGCCGAAAAAACGCTGACCGAACTCACCGAATAAAAAAGCCGCTCCTGGATCAGAGGAAGCGGCAAAGCTAACTGTATGGCGAAACCATAGCCTCTGGCTGGTTTTCGTCAAGGATTTGTCCGCACGATCATCCTTTGTTTCGGGGCGGTGTATCAAAGAATGAATACACCCACAGAAACCCACACCGTCGCAGTGGCTGAGCGCCAGGCGGTGACATTCCAAAAAACCCTGTAACGCTGCCGTCCCGGCGGACGGCACGGAGCTACTGCTTTCCCAGCCAGCTGGGAGAGCCATGGCCACACGCGTCCAGGGCGGCGGCACAAAGCCGCATGAAAACTTACTATGACTACTTGCCGCACCGACTCGCCTGGGTGCGCGTTCGCGTCGGAAACCTCAACAGCGTTGCCTTTCTGCCGCCGACCGGCGTCGCGGAACGTGTTGTTTCCTTCCGCCGAGGCGGGGGAACGTTCCTCGCAAGGGTCCAGGACCTCGAAGCGATCGCATCTAGGTATCCGCACGAGAAAGTCTCGGTCAGCCTCGCAGCTTACAGCAACGGTCAGAGCCAAGACTGCGTCGTGCTGGTTACCGCGGTCGCGGTGGACTTGGATGCGCCCGGATCATGGGCAACACGGGAAATGGTCGAGCTCCTCCGAAAGCGATTCCCTGAAGCCGCGCTCATTTGGTCCAACGGCGTCACGCTCTTATTCCCTCTTGATCGAACGCCTCAAACGCACCGGTGCAAAGCGGTGCAGGCGTGGCACGACGCGTTGCCTGCAGCGTTCCAGGTGGGCCGCGAAGCGGAGCGCCTGAGCGGGCTCACGTACGACGTCGGCACGCACTTCTGCGCCAACGGTTCTCCTGCGGAGCACGCAGCGCACCTTTTCAGGGCGCCATTTGGTTGGGCCGACAGGCGCAAGGCGGTGCCAGAATTCTTCGCGCCGCTATCGGAGGACCGAAGCAATGGACGCACTACGTAGTGCCGCCTCAGGCTTGGCGCATCCAATGGTGTTCCCGGAGCGGCGAAGCCGCGGGAGCAAGGGTGGAAGCACAGCAAAAGAAGCCGAGGGGAGCCACGGGAAGAGCTCTGCCGAATGCCGACGCATGCTCGCAATTCGCTTCGAGTGCCTCCGGAAAGGCGGCACCGTTGAAGAGGCCGCCGCAATCGCGGCAGCGGAACTTCAGATGGAGGCGACCGAGGTCTTGGCGCTGTACCGCAAAGACGGTTTCGAGCCGCTACCGGTGTTTCGCAAAGGCGCCAGGAAGGAGGCGCCATGGAGGTCGACGAACGAGAACGATTACGGCGTCATCGGGCTGAAATCTTCCTCGCGCCGGTTCCAGCGAAGCAAAACGTGGTGGGCGAACTTCGCCCATTCGTTGCAGGGTTTCTGGGATCTCCGATGCGATGAGCAAACTGCTCTCAAAGGCTGCCTCGAATTCCCAGAGCTCGCCCCTTTCGTGGAGCAGTTCAGAAAGGAATGTTCGGTCTCAGGTCACGACTGGCTCGAGGAGATCAGAAAGGACATCCATCGATGCTGCGAGCGATTCGCCAACCGTGGGGCCCTGGCCAAAGTGTCGGAGCAGTGTCTCCGGGGCGTGCGGGAAGCATTGGAGAAGCTGGAAAGCGCCAACGCCGTCGCGATTGCGAAGGTGGCTGGGTACTGCGTGCGCCAGATCAAAAACGCGCTCTATGAATTGGCGAAACTTGGTGAGGTTTCTCGCACGGGAACTGCAAAGGGCCAGAAGTGGAGCCTCACGGCCAAAGGCCGTGCACGTTTACCGTGCAATACAGTATCTATGACTTGTAAGGAGAGAGTGGATCTCTCTGTCCCGTTCGCATTCCTCCTGTTCGCACCAGGGCGCGTTTGGAGAAAACCTCAGGGTTGCCCCAGGAATCACCGTCCGACACGCACCATGGCGCAGTATCGCGCCGAGCAGGCTGCCCGCAAAGCAGCCACCGCTGCGAGGAGAGCAGAAGCCAAGGCGGTTCAGACGCGGCAGTGTATCGAGCAAATGGATATTTCGGACAGAGCGCGTGCATTTTGGTCCCTCGACCATGGAGCATTCAGAAGGGCTCATTCGACCTGGGCCTTCCTCAAGAAGCAGGGGCGCACTTCTTTCACGTGGGACCATTACGCTGACTGGAAAGGCCGCCGCATGGCGGCCGCAGAAGCTACTTAGTCGCCGGACAGAATCTCGCGAAGCGCAAGGTGCCCATCAATGAGGTCCAAGGTGGCGGCTCTTCGGGGGCGCTCTATCGATTCAACCTGGCACCTTGCTGCGCTGATCTGCTCGCAAGTCATCCCGCTGAGACTTCCAGCCAGCCACCTTTGCAGCGCCTCCTCGCTGCGGTTGCTTGGGGCCTCCTGGGCGCGGCAAAGAGAAACGAAAAGCTGGGGGACGATCTGGTCCAAGTCAGAGGGGTGCTGCAAACCTAAGCGCCTACCAATGGCACTTACGACTTGCCGTTCAAGGTCGAGAAGCCATGCTGGTGTTCCCTCCCGCCAAAAACTGATGGTAGAGCCTAGCTCCCATTGGTTTCATGCCTGGCCTTCATCGGCCGGGCTTTTTTTTGCTCTATTCGAGTAATTGGCGCAGTTCTTCGGACATCCGAACTCACCGTAATTAGCAGCTGATAAGGAAGTTGAGTTTCATGCGTGCTGAATTTGTACCGATCAAGGTTCACCCATGAGTGCTTCTGGCGCACTGATTCCTCTCTACCTCGCCGAGGAACGCATAAACTGGGCAGGCGTGAGCATGGTTCCTCCCGCGGAGGCTGCACAATGGTACCAAGAGCTCGCCGCGCGTTGGCGCAATGAGGGCTACCAAGCCATGGAGCGCGGTGCGTGGAGCGAGGCGGTTGAGGCTCGAGCCGAGCGCCTTGCCGACGGCGTAACTCTTGAGGCCTTTCCGTACATGCGCGAAGACGAGTATGCTGCCATTGTCGAGTGGCTCCGCTGCGTGGCCATCGAACGCCTACGCCAGAGCCGGTCGTGAGCGTGACCGGTCACGCCACTTTGCCGCTCGCAGGGTCACCTGAAGTGAAGCATTCGTAGCAGCCAGCCGTATCCAAGAAATCGTTGCAGACGAACACTTCAACCAGGGTTTTCATTCGGACGGCGGTTGGAACGCTCATTGAGACACCCACGACGTTCGGTGTTGGAGAACTCGCATGTGCTTGGCGAGCAGGTGCCCTGGCCATGCTCGGCACGAACTTGGCTAAAAAGAAAGCCCGACCTCTTCAGGTCGGGCTTTCGAATCTAGACCTAGTCCGCGAATGCCTCGTCGTAGATTTCGGCGGGCCAGCGTTTCGAGGCGTGATCTCCAACGATCTGCCCAACCTCGCGGGCCACTTTGCGGGCATCGGGCGTTAGCAGCTTAAGGCACCGTTCCGCTGCTTCCAGTTGTTCTTTCCCTTCGGGTTTCCATGTCGGAAGCAGAACCTTCGCGAATGCCAGTGCGCTCACCGCTTCCCAAAAGGGGCTTCGTCGTTGAAACAGCTCTGGCAAGGTACGCGCCAGTTCTCTCTCATGTTGTTCTCTTTCGATTCTGCCCTGCTCGAGCAGCTCTGCCGTGATTTCCGGTAGGCCCAAGGTGCCCATCTTCGCGGCGCTTGGCGTCTGTGACGCGATACTGCGGGAGCCGGCAGCGGCCCCAAGGGGTAATGCGCCGGGACGACCGTTCCACCATTCGGCAGTGCTTTTCGATACGTACTGCATGAAACGAAGCTTGTCGTGCGGAATCACCGATGACAGCGCTTCGAACGTTCCCCGGGCATAGGACTCCCACGTGTTCTTGTTCGCGGTTGTTTGCTCAAGGAGCATTGCAGCTTCTCCAAAACCGCCGCTCTTAAGCGCTTCCACAGTTCGCGCCATCGACTCTCCCCGAACATTCAGCACCTCGGCCCAGACGTGTTCGCAATTTTCGACGCGGATCGCTTCGGCAATTTTCTGCGCAAATCTCTGCGGGTCACGTTGCGGTAGAATTGGACAGATCATGCCGAACGTTCGGTGCCCGTGATCTTGCAGCCAGCGAAGTGATTTGATCCTCGCCGAAACCAGCGGCGTCCCTTTCTCGAAAGCCGCCGCGAGCTCATCGTCTAGAGTCCCTGTCGAGACGCCGTAGATCACTCGATGCTTGTATCTTTCGGGAATGGCTTGAGCCACTCGAGGTAAGAGGTGCGACTTTGAGAGCAGTCGGATTTGCCAGTGCGTCAACTCGAGTATCTGCATGCAGATCTCGGCAGTCTCATCGGCGAGAGCCACTGTTGCGGCCACGTCGACGAGAGGACTTCCGAAGATCACCCGGTGGTCATTCGGATCGGAGAACTTCGGCCTGCCTTTCGCATCTGTGAGCTCTTTGACCACCTGCCGAACCGCATCCTTGCGGCGAATCACCAAATCCTGGAACTTGCACCCAGTGCGTTCTTTGATCGCCCGCACCGCTGGCAGCTTGTGGAGCATTGTTTCGACGTAGCAATAGCTGCACCGGTATGTGCACGCTGTGCCTGCTGAAAAGGTGGGCCCATCGCAGAGCAGCTTGTGGACAAAGCCACTATCGAGATTGATGATCCGACACTCGTGCTCCTCCACTCGTTTTCCCGCAATGATCTCGGTCTTGTTGACCCCGGAAACCGGGCTCAGCGTTACATTTGCACTAACTGACTTATCTACTTTCATTTGTGTTTTCTATCGCGCCCTGGGGCTGGATGCTCCCAAAGCGAAAGTGAGTGGCTGCGGATAACCTCGGCAGCCGCGAGGGAGCGATGATCAATGCGGAATGGTCTTGGGCTGTTGCTGCCGGAGCACCTGCACTTGGCGCTCCATCTGTTTTTCAAAGAACTTCGAGGCGCTGACCTGTGCGGCTTCGCTTCCTCGATCTGACTTCACTAGACTAGCAGATGCCTCGGTAAATGGGCCGATTTGACATCGAGCAGACGGCTCCATAAACCCCATCAGGGCGTTGAGCCCTGTGGGGTTTACCCGAACAAAAGGGAGGGGGCTTGACATGGCTCAGGATTAAGAAGCGAAATGGACACCATAAGCCGTTCCATAGGCCCTTGGTAAACCGCGCGTTGTATCCGTGTAGGCGCCTAAAAAAAGCGTCGAACAATAGAGTATCCGTATGGAGGATACGTAAGGTAACGCGGAAAATCTAGTTGTCGTCCGAGATCCTGCAATCGCCGCCAGATACCTCAAGAATTGGCGCGAGCATCGCGACCACTCTGAGGCGTATCCGGGAAACTAGTGTTCCTGCAGGTGCTTCTGTGCGCAATGAATCCGCCTGGTCTTGACGCGGGGTGTATTCTCTCGGCGCTTCATCTCGGTTCTGACCGGGCAGCACTTAAAAAAATCAGCCATCCGTCACCCGAAAGGGTTGGGCCTTGGCTCTTCAGATGGGTCTCTGCGTCGCATCGACCTAGTAAGTCTCAGCTGAGTACAGTTGAGCACAGAGCCGGGCACCTCTCGCAAGAGCGGTTGCCCGGCTCATCTGTTTTCACGGGTCGACTAGCTGGTACACATCGACCACGGCGCCACTTTGCGTCTGAGCGCCGGCCGCAACCAGGGCGCACCGGTCGCGATTCGGCACCCAACCAGATTCCGCAGGGGCGCCGCTGTAGGCCCATAGCTGGACCTCTTCCAAGGCGTCCTCAGGGACTCCTGGCGGAAGTTTCACGTGTGGGTTTTCGTATGTGCGCTTTGTTTCCCGGGGCTTCGAGGTGCTTGTTCTGCCCGCGATTGCTTCTCCGTCTTTATCGATAAGCGCCATGTGGTTGCCGGCTGACGCGACAATCTGCCGCGGCACCCGGTATCCAAGAATCACTACGTCGCCCTCCTGGTTCAAAACTAGATAAGGGAACTTGGAATTGACGACAACATACGGGAACACGCCTCCCATGTCGCTTCGGATCTGCGCCAGTTCGGGCACGTCCGCCGGAGCAGTGCGTCCGACAACAAGCACCTGTGGCGTCCGGCGCCCGCCATAAGCGGGCGCAAAGGGGACGGCGGTAGGAACACCATCGATCAACGCGATGTGCTGCACCGGCCGCGGCAATGGGAGGACCACGTCGGGCTGCCATGCGCCTCGGAAATAGTAGCGTCCTCGAATGCCCATCTCCCGGTCGGCTCTGTAAGCGTTCTCAGAAAGTTCCAAGTCGTAAGTCGCAAGCCTTCCGTTCGCGAAGTTGATGCGATCCGTCAGGGAAGGATCCGAAGGAACTACTTGGCATCCGGCCAGGGCGCCCATGGTGAGGAGCAGGGCAGGGGAGAGACAATGTGCTGTGCGCATAGATTCATACTAGCGCGCCCTGAAGTATTCGGGCCCAGAAACGTACCGGCGCGGTACCATAGAAGTGCCCCGACATGGGCACTTCTATGAAACTTCCTGTTCTCTCAATTCTTGCCGCTGCGCTGGCGCTCTGCGGCTCCCAACTCGCCGCGCAGGAAGTCCCTGCGATCACGCCTTTACTGATGGGAGAAGAGATTAAGCCATTCGTGCCGGATCTCTGGTACCTACAGCAAAATGTTTCCCACGAGCTCGACTACTCGCCGCTCCGCGTCCGCGACAAGCTTGCGGCAGAGGGCTTGATCTACACTGGTTGGGCCGAGCACATGCCGCTGGTATGGTACCATCTGGCCGAAGCCAAAGCGCCCGGGCACGGTTTTGAGCAGCTGGAGAAAAACATCTCTGCCGGAGACGCGCCCCAAAAGCTCCG
This sequence comes from Opitutaceae bacterium EW11, assembly GCA_003054665.1. Taxonomy (GTDB): domain Bacteria; phylum Verrucomicrobiota; class Verrucomicrobiia; order Opitutales; family Opitutaceae; genus EW11. The sequence goes on from QAYY01000013.1 coordinate 17,003, forward strand.
CGAGGCTGCCTTGGCGCTTGTGGCGAAGTACAGGGCGACGCCGCTGATGGGCATTGTTGTGCGCCTCACTGGGAGAATCACGGCTTTCGATGCCGCGAGCGGCGCGGCCAAGATCAAGCCGCTCAGCAACGGGAGCGGCATGGAGGTCTATTTCGATTGTGCCCCTTGCGTTCCTGAGGCGATCACGGTGCCGAAGCCTCTACGCGAGACAGTCTCGGAACTCATGCTAAGCGAGTATGATGCATACCGCGAAGTAGAGGTAGTAGCGCTGTGTAGGGTCGCGTATGAAGCGACTCCTGAGCGATGGGCGCTCGTTGCGACGGACCGGAAGATTTACCTGCGGGGAAATGACCCGCAGGCCAAGCTATCGCTCGTTTGCGAGGAATCTGAGGCGAGAGCCGAGGCGACTCTGCCCGCCCTGCCAACTGATCTTTTGGGACGGTTCCGGCTGCGAGTTGCTAAGCAGTGTCTGCCGATCGCGGTGAAGGTAGACGGAAAGCAGGAAGCAGTGATCACAGACGTCTCCCTCCAGGACGATGGCACGTTTGCTGGGAACTACCGCAACCCTGCAGCCAAATCCGCATTCACTGTCGCAGGAAAGATCACAGGTTCCACCGTCGAGATTCATGGCGTCTCCTGGATCACGAAGCCGTCCGGCGCATTTGGTGGCCCGGAAGATTTCAAAGCATCTCTGTCGTTGGACCCGAAAACAAACGCCGCCGAAGGGAAATACAAATGGACAATTTTGGGAGGCGGTAAGCTCCGGCTCCAGCTCTGAGGGCCCCCGTCGGTCACCGCGGGTAGGATTCTGGGGCATGGGCGAAAAACTCAGCTCCAGAATCATCACGTCGCGGTAGCATGTAATACAAACCCAGATACACATGAGCGATTCGAAGACCTACCCGATCACTGGCAACACATATCCTATCCGCGACCAGCTGAAAGCCTGCGGGTGCCGGTGGGACGCAACGAAGAAATATTGGTACGCCACATCCGAGGAGTGTGCAAAGAAGGCCCAAGCCTTTGTGCCAACTGCCGCCCTGAACTCACCTGCACCGCGGGATATGGGGCCCATCGATGCCAAAGTTGAGGCAGCGAAGTTTGGCCGCGTGGCGACTTCGGAGAAGACTTCTCAGCACATGCTCAGATCGTTCCGCGGTCAGAGCCGCGTTGGGAATATGTTCCGCGACGAGGATGGGCTGCAGCTCGTCCTGCGAGCAGGCCGCCCTTACTACCTCACACGCGACATGATCGAGGATTTCGACTGGTTCTCGATGGAACCAGGCTGGTACGTCGATTGTGACTGTGTTTCCTGTGGAACTGACAGCAAAAGAGGCAGCGGAGAAGAAAGCTGCTGAAGATGCTGCGACAGAGAAGAAGCGAGTCGAAACGCGGAGAATTGCCATCACTGACGCGGTGATCACCGCGGAAACAAACATCCCGCACGAGCAGTTTGTGGCACAGGTTTGCCGAGAAGGAACAAAGAAGCCTCAGATGTGCTTCTCGCACCTAATCGACACGATCTACAGCGACGGTGTCACGGTTTGGGGCTCTCGGCACATCTACGACATGAACACATTCTATTATCGCCGCGATGATGCCGCATTAGCTGCGGAGGCACTCACGCTTGTAGAGAAGAAATGAGCGCACGAATAAAGTCTCTTCCCGAGTATCTCCGCGGCAAAAAATCCGCGGGCCTTCTGTATGACTGCCTCGCGCACGGATACCGGTTTCCGCATGGAATTTTCTCCCGCGAGATCTTAGCTGAGACCAATTGGTGTGGGGGAACGCCCGTCCATATCGCTGCCGAGTACGGGGCACTTGCCAGAATTCCACGAGAATTCCTCGACGAATTGGCAACTCCGCAGCGCGACCTGAATGGCAGAACGCCGCTTCACGTCGGGGCTCAGCATGCCTTCGATAAAATTCCTGTGCATCTGATCTGTAGTGTGAATCTCGCTTTGGAAGATGCCCAATGTCGCACCGTGTTGCCACTGCCGTGGCGCATGGCTTCCTTGACCAGATACCAGATGAGTACGTCACAGCAGAGGCTATGCTGAAGCGCGACAGCCGCGGCCGCACGGCGCTGCATTGGGCAACTTCGAATCAAGGTTCTGAAATCCCGAGCGAGTTTCTCGCGCCCGAGTTGTTGCTCCTGCAGAGCGAAAATGGTGCTACACCGTTTGAGGAAGTGGTGAAAAATGGCAGTATGCGGGCACTCGATCCAAGGGACTTCACCGGTGAATATTACGCGCAAGATTGAAGTGGACGCCGACCTGCTTGAGGATGCGAAGGAATGGGCCACGGCGCTCGCCATGGCGCAGATTCGAACGGTGCGACACAAAAAAGCCGAGGCTCTCGCCTCGGCAGAATGATCGAATCAGGAGAATGGTCACTTCCTCGGCTTCGTCAGCCCGAGCTCCTTCTTGATGTTGTGCACGCTCGGCAGGGAGATGCCTAGCTCCTTGGCGATCTCAGCGCCGGTCTTCTCCGCTTCAACCATTGCCTTAACCTGATCCTTGGTTTCTTGCGTGATCTTCGCGCGCTTACCGCGCTTAGCCGACTTCGCAGCCGGGGCAGCTTTCGATGGCGCTTTGGTGGAAGCACGTTCGGCCTTCGGTGTTTCGATTGCCTTTAGCGCCTCGATAAGCTGCGAAATAGACTCGTAGCCATAGCGGCTTGGCAGCGTCGCCAGCTCCGCTGTGCGTTTGGCTTCCAGCTTCTCGAGCTTGGTTCGTGCTGCTTCGATTTCTTTAGCGAATTCGGTCTTAGGCATAGTAGGTAGTCGCATATAGAGACCTACAAACGAAGCAAGTTTCAAGGGGCCAGTAGAAATCCGGGCCTTCGAATCCGTGTCGGCGCGGTACTCTGTAGATGCATGAAAACAGCATCTACTCCCGCCGAAATCGCTACCCTGGTCGCGTCGCTCAAACCACACGAGTACCTGTCTTGGTACTGCTCCGCTCGCCGCGAGCTCTTCGTCGCGCGTGCCGGACTTGAGTGCGGCTACGAAGTCCCTGCGTGGTGCCGCACCGAGGAGGAACTGGAGCGGTGCCGTCCGGAGATCACCGGGGAGCGATTTCTGGCTCTTCAGAGAAGCGACTATGAAGAGGCAGTTTGGGATCAGCTTGAAGTGGTCCATGCACGAGACCAGCAGGGGCGCCGGAAGCAGTTGGAGGCAGCTTGAGCTCCAAGGAGCGGAAAGTCTGTTAAACTCTTAGCATATGAAACTAGGGAAAAACGCTTTCGCTACTACTACCCGCGGCGGCCACGCCGCAGTGGTTTGGATTCTCGAGAGGGAAATTGAACTGGCGCCTGGGGAGCGCGTAGATTTTCAGGGTGTCGTTTTTGTGGAGGGACAATGGCTGCCACAATTGTGGGACGCCGTGGGTGGCGCCCACTCGTGCGCCCTGGATGACTTCGATATCGATGAACCGGTGGAACGAGCCTGGGAAATCCTCCCGGATGGTCAGCTCACCGACGAAACGTCGAGCAACCAACGAGAGATTGATGATTGGAAAACCGAGGATTAATCAATGAGCTCACGCCTTTACTCCGATAGTGACGCTGCAACGTATTTATATGACGCAGCACTGGCCGGTGAAATTTCTTATGTGCCCATCGAGATGATCACATCTGAGAATCTCATCGCGATAAACGAGTCCGGCCAGACAGTCGCACAAGTGATTATCCTGGAAGGCGCGTGGGAGCAGCTACTACCTCAGTTTAGAACCCCTGATGTTGTATTTGCTGGGCAGGGCACAGCGCAAGGGTCCGCGTTTGACCTCCTAGCGTATTACTCGCTCCTCCATACGCTGCCGCTGGAACCATACTTTCAATTCTATAAACGAATCCGCTGGGAAATCCTGCCAAAACACGGGAAAGACGCTGAACCCTGCGAGGAAGATCAGGAGTGGCTGAGGGCCGTTTGCGGAGGTTACCTTGAAGGCATGGCCCAGCGGCGCTGGGAAAAACGCCGAGTATGGGACTGAGGGGACACGATTTCGAAAGAAAAACCGTCCAGAAACTGGGTGTGTTGCTACGATGAATACATGACCGGCGCACATCCTCCGCAGTTCTCAGCGTTCCTCTGCAACGACGGCCTCCGCGACATCAGCGTAGCTCTCCAGCGCCAAGCCGATGGCGCCTGGAGATTCGGTATCTGGGAGGAAGTCACGCTGCCGCTCCAGGGCTTGGACAAGGCGCCTCGCTTCCTGGCGCAGCCTGTGCGCCTCGACGGGCGCGGACTGAGCGTCCCGCCGGGTGTTTCGGTGCATGTTTCAAGGTGCGGCGCCACCTCGGCGCTCGGAGCTGAATCAACCGAGGCACTCCCAACGCTCCTGGAACTGCTGATCCGAAAGGGCCGCGTTTCTGAGGACTGCAAAGCGGCGATCCAGCAACTGCTCATGCAGGTCCCCGCAGCAAAGGAGGCCGCATGAAGGCGCCAATGCCAGGATCTCCGACGCGACTGGAAGAAGCACACGTCGCAGCCTATGGCGCTCTGCACTCTGGCGCGTTTCTATGCCGCACTGGAACGGGTCGGTTGCTGCTATTTCGCGACTGCTGGGACAGTGACACTGACGGTTACCGATTTGGCTTTTGCGAAGTCTCCTCCGTGCAAGCCAAGGAAATTCTCCAGGCCGCGAGCACTGGTGAGGCGCGAGATAAGGTCCTTCGCGGAGACTTCCTGCTGAGGCTGGTCAGCGATGCTCCGGCGTGGGTGGCCAATCTGTTCCGCCGCGAGGTTTTGCCTGAAGTTGGCCTAGTGGCACTGGAGTACCACACTCACGCCGTGCGTGTGGAGTTGGCGCGCTGAGGGGCGCGCAACTTTCCAACGCCCGGAAACTCTGCGTGGTGGTAATCTATACACGTCAGACAAAAAACCAAAAACAGAACACATATCTGTGAAAACGAAATTCAAGGTGCAGCATACATCCGAGATCTTCATCGCACTTGTTCGCTCGCTGGAGCGCCTCACTTTCGCTGAGGCAGTTCGCATTCAAGCTGCTGAGGACTGCAACGAAATCACGAAGACTGGTCGGTGGGTCACGGGTGCATTAAACGTGGCCGCCCTGAAGGGCGGCGACGATATTCCTGCAGACATCATCGAGCTCCTTCTCTCGATCGAGGACCACCATCGCATCCGCGAAGATACATGGAGCATGGTGACCCAAGCCCAATTCGATGCGACCAAAGAGGCCCTTTTTAAAGGCCTCGAGGAGCGCTTCAGCATCGAATCCTCCGAGTAATCCTCAACGACCCACGGCCCGCCTCGCGGCGGGCCCCAAGGTCCCATCCAAATGACCACACTAGCAACATTCATAGCCTCTATAATCCGCGTCGAGTTCCTGGCCCGCGTGATCGTCACCGTTGTGACTTTGGTGATCCTCTCGTACATCTACATGCATCCGCCGGCACTCCTCGCCCCAGGGATCAATTTCCTCAAGTACACCCTGGTGCCGCTGGTGACCCCATACTGGGACCAGTTTTGCGCCTACGTTGCGACAATGGTGCGGGACATTCTGCAGAGCATCGGAGGGTGATGCAAAAAGAGGCACCCCGGGAACCACAGTGTGGTGATACGATGGATACGTAAGAGATAAACTCAATAACCAAATGAAGGACACATACACAGACGCAACTCAACTCGAACTGGCAATTTCCGTGCACGACTCGACGCCGCAGGTCTCTCATGCTCCTCGTGCCAACTATCGAATCTACGACGAGACCGGCAGTGGTGTTACCGAGGATATCTATGCGAAGGACCTTTCTGAGGCGATAAGGAAGGGGCGCGAGTGGATCGAAGGCGGCGATTGGGGTGACGATATCGGACGCCGCGAAATCGTGACCATCGATTTACCGTGTTGCGTCCGGGAGATCGTCCGCGACGAAGACGGACAAATCGACGAAGACGCGACTGACGACGGTGAGGAGTGGGATTGCTCTGGAACGTACAAATCAGAAGCCCCACGTGGAACGGAGTGCTGTGGTGGTGAACATGATTGGTGCGCACCACAGCACGTCGTTGGTGGCTGCGACAGTAACCCAGGTTGCTGGTCGCAGGGAGGCACCTCCATGCTATTCCGCCGTGTCTGCAGAAACTGCGGTCGCTATAGCGAAACTACATACGCGGGATCGCAGCGGAATTACGGCGAACCGACAGAGGTGGAGGAGGTTCTGGATCGCGATGAGGACAGCGAGGCGTGGATTCGCGAGCAGCATGCGGACGACGACGGTTATCTCCCGGAGTGGCTCGCCGAAGAACTCGGAGACAATGAGTCGACGCGTGGGCAGATCGAGGAGGCCGTGGAGGAACTAGAAACCGAGGCCAAGGAATTTCCTAAGCTGCTCAAGAGGATCAAAGCCATTGAATGGAACTCGCTCTCGAGAGACCAAGCGGTTGACGAGTTGGAGGGCATTCGCGAGCGACTCGAGGAGTTAAAACGGAGGAGTGACGAAAAGCGCACCACAAATCCCGCTGTGGCTATATGCTTAGCTGGCTCACACGAACCAAATCTCAACTGAATCACTGCCAAAAGATGAATACCACTGAGAATAGTTCAACCCTCACGCCGACCGCCGCTGCTCCCGCTTCGCCGAAGTGGCACCGGCTCGTCAACGCGACCAAGAACAACATTGTCGCTGAGACTGAGCGAGCCATTCGGCTCACCGTGCCGAAAACCGATTTTGAGGTATGGCTCCCCAAGAAGTTGGTGCGTCAGTTTCCCAACTGGCAGATCACCGTCAGTGTTGCCTCTGACATGACCCTTAAGCTCCAAAAAATGGGTAAGGGAAAATGGAACAGGCGCACCGCAGTCGAGGAGAAGACCATGACCGGTGACCAGTTTGCGGCTTACTGGGACGCAAACAGTCCCCAGCCAAAAGCCGACGTTCAAGAGACGTCCTCCGATTAAACAATTTCCGAGCAGCACCCGGACGCGGTCCGAGCTGCTGCTCCATGTGAGAAGTGTGAGAACAGACCAGCGACTGGACGTCTGATGAGTCTCTTCTGAGAGACGTTTGGTGTGTGCCTGGCCGAGCATGCTGCAAGAACGTGCGGATCGGCCAAAATTTTCTAGAAACATGAAGATGCTACTATATTGGAACGACCAGGGCCGCTTCGCTGCGGCTCTGGCGAGAGAAGTGAGCGCCTGCGACCAGGCTGGAAACATCGTTGCACGCGAAGTGTGGCACAAGGGGCGCGCCAAGCTCGAGGAGGTCCGGCTTCGGCAAGAGCAGGTAATGTCCTGTTTCAACGTGGCGCCTGAGCATGTGCCGATCTCGATGATCGCTCGAGCGGTGTGAAGAAAGCCCGCAGAGCATCACTTCGATGCGTTGCCGCAAGAGCACCGTGCTGGTTACATTCGGCAGCGCGAAGATTTGGATGAGGTTCAAAAGCCGTGTCCCGGAAATCACCAAGGCGCGGTATACTGTTGTTACCAAATGAAAACCTATATGAAGTCCACTCTCCGCCAGAAATCTATCAAGATCCTTGTAACCGCCGAAGGCGTTAAGAGGGTCTCCGACCGCTGCAAAGTTGGTCCCGCAAAGCGGGGGACGGTCTACCAGGTGACCGGGCTCGCGATCACCATTGATAATCATGCCGAACACCTTGGGAAAATGCTCTCTGAAAGTCTCCAGTCGGGCGCTCCTCGCATTCCCGACTTCCGGGTGCACGAAGACGCGCTTCGGCACGCGGACGACTTGCGTCGGGAGCAACCGAAGCAGCAGAACTTCAATGCAGGATTTACTGATGTTGCTACGGCTCGAGTTTGGGTCGGAGATGTTCCGGTATCGCTCGGTCTCGATTCTGACGGTGGTATCGATGTTACCATCGTCGAATGCACCTCCGGGCGGCACGCCAGCCCGTCAGTTTACGGCGTCGACCGAGAGTGGTCGAAATTCTCGCTGCCTCCCGGTCGCTACCTCATCACCGGCGACAATCCAGGTAGCGGGATTGAAGTTACCTACGCGCCGAAAGATATCCCCGACGGCAACCCCTTCGTCTCACAAGCTCGCGTTGGCTCGAGCACGTATGGCGTTCATTTTGTCGCTAAGCCAGGCGAACTGATGGTGCGAGAATTCGGTGTATGAAGCCTCCACGGTATCGCCACACGCGCGAGCAGCTCCTGGATCGCGACTCGCAAGGCCGCACGCTGGCGCTGCGCCTTGCCTCCGAGGGGAAACTCACCGTCCTCGATCCCCACCTCCTCGATGCCGAGCTGCTCAATGAGAGGACCGACATGGACGCCACGCTCGTCCACATCGCGTGCCGCTGGGGGCAACTTGGGCATGTTCCTGAGGAAAACCTTACCGCTGAGATGCTGCTGCGCCGGGATGGCTATGGTTACACGCCGCTCGAGACAGCGGCCATCACGCAGCAGTTTGCTGCCGTACCGGAGGCGGTTTTCGAGCTGCTCGGGAAGGATGCTTACGGAGAGGCCGTGGAAGTGCTCCAGCGGATACACTGTGAGGAGCTTTCTCGAGGACCCGACGGGGTCTCGGTACGACTCGTGGAATCCGCGATGAGGTTGCTCGCGAAGGCGAGGGTGCGAGCGGGAATCGCTCGCGTGGTGCTACACTGAGACATGCTCGCTACATCTTCCCTCAAAGCCACTTTCACGAAACTTCCAAACGAAGCCTGGGGCGTCCGTATCACTGGTGCCGACCAGGCGCCACTATCAGGTGACCAAGTCACTGTAACCACGCAAGCGGGAGAGGTGCGCCAAGTGACCATTGCGGAGGTCCTCGAGACATCCGGTAGCGCCTATGTGTGCTCCCTTCGGCCAAGTCCCAAGCCGGTCGCCAGGAGGTACATCAAAGGCGGCTACTTCGGGCGCCGCTTTGAATGCGGCGAATGCGGCGACATGGTTTTCAACGGAAGCTATTGCTGGGAGACGGGGCTGCGACACGGGTGGAACAACGCGGTGCGGGATTGAAGTTGCGTCTCTGGGTTTCGACTAGTCACAGATGCGCGGCTGCTTCAGACTTCCGGCGTGACATCCAGTACCACAGCGGGTGACGCGGGCGGAGAGCGCCTGTTTTCCTTCGATCAAATCCCAGAGCAACTTCGCGTGGCTGCTATTCAGGAAGCGGAGCCTTTTATTACTCCGATCCTCGTTGGGAACATTTGGCAGGGCAGCGCCACATTTGTTCGTGTTGGAACTAAATGCGGACTGCTTACCGCCGCGCATGTCTGGACGGGTGTTCGAGAGTCGGGCGCTACTGCTATAGGCTTAGTGGTGACAACCGGTGCGCATCGCTTCGAAGTGCCTGTCGAAACAATTCAGGCCGTTTTCCTCAAGGAAGTGATTCCTCACGCGTTCTTTCAGCCCGACATCGCGTTTCTCGAATTTACCCCGCGAGATATAGCTCGAATCGAGAGCCACCGGAAGAGTTTCTACCGGATCGGAGATCGTTCGAGGTCCATGGATTCAATGACGCAATTTCCGGGACCTTACGTTTGGGTAGCAGGGTTCCCGCAAGAATTTGTGGTGCCGAACGCAGAGGTTTACCAGGAAGAGCCTGTGCGCTTGGTGCGTGGAGGGCTCGAAGTAGCACCGGATCGGTACGTTGCAGGCAGCCCTTTCGATTACCTCGTCGTGAGGATTCCGTCGGGGGTCGACGGTGCCGCCCAAACGTATCAAGGTGTAAGCGGGGCGGGTGTCTGGGGCTTTTACTTTCGGCACGATAGGAAGACCGGAGAGATTTCCTCGGAGCCACCGGAGTTTGCCCTGATAGGTGTAGCGTTTCACGAAGGTCCACTCGAAAAAAACCAGCGTGAGATCTGCTGCCACGGGGCTGGCTCGATTCATGTCACGCTACCCGGCGAGCTTCAGAATCCGCAGACATAACGCCGAGGGCACCTCCACGTTGCGGGATTGATTGCAGAAGTGGTGGCGTATACTTGTCCCGCATGCAGGAGCCGTTGAGATGCGCCATGACAGGAATTCCGGTGAGCGGCTCTGCAGATGCCATCTGGGACGATGGCGAATGGATCTCGTGGGCGTACATTAACGAACAGATCGAGCTGCAGGAGTCGGAGGCGGGCCGCGAAAACCTAGAGTATGCTGCGGCGCACCCCGACTGCAGCTACACCGAGCTCACTGGGCGGGCTGCTATTGAAGAATCACGGACCGGGAAGACGTCGCGTCTCTGGGGGACTATTGGAGAGCGCTTCGTCGCCGAGAAGTTCGGCGTGGTTCTGAGCCGCGCCAACGCCGAAGGCCACGACGGGCACCTCGGCAAGGACCTGGTCGAAATCAAGACGATCACGCCGGGGTAGCAGCGTCTCGTAGTTAGAGTGAAGACCACGGGAAACTTCAGTCTTCTCGCCGTGGTTCGTGTGCAGCCAGACCTCCACATGGATGTGAAGTTTGTTCGAAGAGCTGCCCTGCCGCCTGCCGGAAACAATCCATTTTGGTTTCTGACTTGGGCGGAAGTTTGCCGCCTGGCAGAGTCGCTTTGAACGTGGACAACCAGAAGCACCTCGTCGCCGAAGGCACATTTGCGGGCCTGTGGGTGCGCACCGCCAAGGTCCTTCGCAACGGCGGCTATACCTCGCGGCAGAAAGTCGCCACGGATGTATCCAGCAGAAAGCTACAGGCCTACGTCTCAATTTCTGACTACGGAAGGAAGCTCCAGGAAGAGGTTCTCCGATGGCTTAGCGCGCCACGCTGAGCAGCTCATCAGAGAGCCGCCCGAAGCTCTCTTTCCAATGCTCTTTGCTCAGACTTGGTGACCGACCAGAATCGCATATCCAGCACAGCCGCTGCTTGTCCAGGTGCCAGCCTGCAACCCCCAACCAGCAGCTTGGTCGCCGTGCGACGATCGCGGCACTCAGAAAGCTTTTCCATGAGCCACGCCCGGTGGCGGAGTGCGAAGAGCATTGCGTCTAGCACGCCGGGGCGAGCGTCCGTCGGTGCAAGGGGCACAAAGACCGGAGTGTCGTCGAGGATGTCGAAAGCCGGGCGCCATGGCTTCTCGCCCGCGCCACCAGGAATCGTCTCCTTGGTCACGTATCCACCTTTGCTTGGGCAGACTGTGATCACGTGCAGATCATTTCGAGCCTTGAGCGTACCTCGAAGTTGCTTTGCGAGCGCTTCCGCAACTTCGCGGCTCTTGATGAGGCACCCCTCGGAGATGCTGCGATGGCAGTACGCGTTTCGGGTTACGTCGTATACTCCGGCAGCGCCGCGGAAAATGGATGTCACTACTACGTAGCGGGTCTCATCCCGTACCTCGGCGACTCGCCTTTTCAGCTCTTTGAGCTGGGCCGGGCTGAACTCATCGAACTCTTTCTCTTCCTCCAAGGTCGCACGTAGTTCCTGGACAGCCACGTCGCCTTTTCCCTCCCGAATCAACTGAAGTCGCGATTTCTCACCTTTGCCGCCGCGTGAAACAAAAGTGGCGATGACGTACAGCGGATCCCTCGACCGCAGCAGCTTCACCAGCTCTTCCGCGTGCGGCAGTACTCGGAAGTTTTCATCAAACTGCCACCGAGGATAGTGCCACCCGCCAAGGTGGTCCTTCCATGCCACAATGGTGTAGCTCCTCCGGGCCGCAGCCAGAGAAGCTTTCGTCCAACCTCGCTGCAGCAGCTCCGGTTCGTGCAGCGAGCCTCCTTCGGCGAGAAGGGTAGGCGCGTGGTGCTCTGGTAGATCCATTGCGGGAGCACAGCGGTTGCCACCGTGGCGGTCAAACCGGAGCGGCTATCTGGCTACTGGTTGAGCAGCATAGCGACTGCCGCATCCCAGGTCCCATGCTGTCGCAACGCCTGGCGAAGCTCCTCCTCCGGAATCGCGGGTAGCTGCACTGCTCGAGCGATCCTCTGTTTGGGCCACCGGTCTGCCGCTTCCATGGCGGCCAGGTGAGCTTCGCTCAGCTGCGGTTCCTCTGTGGCCAGGAGAATCTCGAATTCCGCCATGACCTGAAGGTGTTGGGAAACATTGGCGAAAGCAAGGACACAGCGACTTGGAAACTCGGTGTGGTGCTATGCTAAAGCATCAACCAATTCCTCCTATGATCCTCCTCCTCGCATTCCTCGCCCTCCTCCCATTCACGACTGTGGCGGCTTTTGCCGCCCTGTGCCTTCGGCATAGCCGCTACAATTTCTAAGGAGGTTTCAAACGTGATATTCGCGACCCTCCTCGGCCTGATCCTCGCCGCCGCAGCAATGCTCGCATACCGCGAGCACATGGGAGCCTGAGAATGAAAGTTCCACGCTCCTTCGTCTGCCTCTCAGCGCTGGTCCTCCTCGGGCACCTCGGCGACTATAGCACCACGCTGTGGCTCATGCGCCGAGGCGGCCTGGAGGGAAATCCGCTTGCTGCCTGGTTTTTGGATCACGACCTGTTCCTTGCCTGGAAGCTCCTGGGTGTTGTCGCACTCGTGGCGCTGCTCTGGCGCTACCGCTCAAGTCGCTTTGGGGTGGCACTGGGCGTTGGACTGACCGCGGCGATAGCCGCGGTGGTGGCCAATAACTGCTTCTGGATTGGGAAGCTGGCCAGCACGTGAATGCCGGACGCAGAATCGCGCCGTCGCGATAGTATGGATACATTAACACTCCTCTATTTTTCGAAGTCGGCTCCCCAGCCACAGAATGCGGCTACAGCGATCGCCGCGCCGGACGGATCACCTCTGTTTCCAAGAGCGGCAACGAAGTCTCATTTTGTCGCGGCAAGGCGACTCTGCTGAATGGTCCAGCGTCGGACGCTGCCGATGCACTGCAGGTTTCTCTGGGCGGCTTTTGCGGTCATGTGAGTGGCACCCAGCGGTGGCTCATTGAGCGCGACCCGGTGGCGCCGGCTGAAGTTTACTTGCTGCGACGCAATGGGCGCTGGGTGCGCCGAGGAGGGAGCGCCAAAGGTGGGGCTCGGCTCGTTGCCGGGCACTCGCACTTCACGACTTCAATTTTTGACGCACGAGGGTCATTCGAAGCGGCTGGAGCTTTCGCTACGTGACCCCCTGCATGTAGCGAAAGTTTTCTTTTTGTGAAGGGCACGTTGCGTGACATAATATAGCGATGTCCACTCGTTCATCTCTTCGCTCCGGCGAAAACTTCCATCTGTTTGAAGAGTGCTTCGATCGTGACGCAGTCTGGCTTGAGCTGAGCGGCTGCGAATTCGAAGCGGCACCAGGCCAAGTCGCCGTTCGAATTCCGCTGGCAATCTGGGAGCACGTCCGAGATGCCACCATCGCGCAGTTCGACTTGGTGGACCTCAACGACGAAGCTCTGGAGCAGCACGTGCGGGAACTCTGGAGCAAACGCCAGGAGATGCTCAGGAATGAGCCTGAAAGATCCATTCTTCGCTTCGTTGGCGCCATGGTGTGGGGTGTGGGAAGTCCGGATGAGCAGCTTGCGCACGGTCTCGAGTGGCACCTTGGAGAGCGAGAAAGGCAGCGCGTTTTGCGGACCGAGATCGATGCACTGAAACGGCCAGACAGGGGGGCAAATGATGAAAAAGAAACGAGTTAAGCGACGCGCCCTGAAGCCCGGTGCTCCCTCATTCGCTGCGATGCCCGCGACCTACGCCGGTCTAATGGACCTTTTCGTACCACGATCAATTCACGATGCGGCTGCATACATTGCGGCCGTGAAGATGCTGGACGCACTCGTCGGGCATAAATTGAACCACGACCAAGAAGCGTATCTCGACAAAGTGGCCAGGCTGGTTGAGGAGTACGAAGACGAGAACATTCCAGAACCGGCAACTGGCATCGCCATTCTGAAATTTCTCCTGGACGAACACGATCTCGACGCCGGCGACCTTGGTGGACTCCTCGGCGTGAGCCGCTCTGCCGCAACCCGCATTCTTACGGCGGCACCAGCCCTCAGCGCGCCGCATGCTGAAAAGCTCGCAGCCCGTTTCGCTGTAAGCGCTGATCTTTTCCTCGCCTGAGAGCGGCATCGAGATGCACCAAAAGGCGCAGACACCCCTGACAAGTGGCCAAAAAGAAGCGATTTAAACGAAAGCTTCGGACATCCGAAGACGACACCAAAATGCTGCACCAGATGTCGCAGCAGGAGCTCGCAGCGTATCTTGGTTCTCCCGGCGAAGCGGAAGGCGCCCTAGCGGAACACGCTGCTAAGCATCCACTCGATCGTGCTTCCATTGGAGCTGCTCTGCGCAAGGCGCAGAGCACGGCAGCTTTGGAAGCGATTCAGCATGGGACGCTGGTCTATTTCTCTGAGGGTGGCAATGTGGTTGGCAAAGATCCGAGGGAAGTTCTCGCGCAGGCGTCTGGACGGAGAATGTCGGTCGAGGAGCTTATGCGGCTAGCGGAGCAGCTGGTTCGTGAAAAGGATGCAGCGCGGGCGGAGGAGCTGAAGCGGCAGTACCTCGAGGGCTTCTATGGCGAGGAGCTGGGGTAAGTCGCTCAGCGGTAGCCGGATTGAGCGGGAACGAGGCGGGCTCAAATTGGGCGCCGCCGTTTTCTTCCGTGGTGATACACTAATCCCGTCAGCAACAAACTAAAGAACTCAAATTCGAACACCATGTACTCTCTCGCTTACAATCACTACGAAGTAGATTCCCAACGTACGCAGTTCCGCTCGGATTGCATCACGCAATTCACCACCGAGGGCTTTGAAGCCAATGATGCCCGCGATCGGGTCACTTCCGAGCTGCTCGCAGGGCGGCCCGCAAAGGAGCTGTTCCAGGTGCTTCTTCGAAACGTGAAGCGCCTCCGCGATCGGCACTACTGGGAATTCCACACTCTGCGCGACAGCATTGAGACTTTGTTTGAGGGACGCGACGTGCCAGAGCTTGGGGAGCTTCTCGCGAAGCTGGAGGCGAAGTGGAAGAGCTGAAGCGCTGCGAGCGAAGTTACTCCAGATGACACAAGGGGCGACCTTCGGGTCGCCTTCTTTTTTTCCAGCGTTGCAAGTGATTGACGCCTCAAGATCCAGGTGACTGGATTGAGTGTCCGAGCGACCTCCAGGGTCGATGGGTGGTAGCGGGAGGAGCCGGGCATTCCAGCTATGTCAACTACCTACCGAATTCCCAAACTCTCAGATCGAGATGTCGCCGCAGCACTAGGTCGCATACGTGAAACCTTGAAGGATTTGCGGGAGACTAAAGTTGTCGCTCAATTACCGCACCTTGGAGGTGTTGATCTGCAGGACCCCAAGCCAGAAGAAACACCAGCTGCCGCGTTTGCGTTTGATCTGCACTCGCGTGTCGCTGCCTCGTTCCAGCTGATCGACGTCCGAACCGGACGTCCAATGCTTAATATAAACAGAAGGCACGACCAAATCGTCGATGACGGGGTTTTGGAGCCCGACTGGATGAATCACATCCAGAATGAAGAGCGGAAAACATTGCTTCCTAAGCTTTATACTAAGTTGGTCTCTCGGGTTCAGCATGAATTTAGGGTCGATGAGCTGAACGCCACCTTTGCCGGCACAAGCGACAATCAGTGGGATCGATACAGGACCGCGCAGATGGAGGTGCTCAACAGTCTTCAACAGACGAATCAGCGCCTGCTCGTCGACATGGAGAAGTCACTGGCTACCACCCGTGCCGCCGATCTGGCGAAGAATGAGGACGTACGTGCTCAGCTAAAGAAAGATTTTGAGTCAGAGCAGGGGCGGCTCGCCCAGATCCACGGCCAGCGGATGAAGGAACTTGAGGCCCGGGAAGCCGAGCTAAAGAAGAAGGAGTCGGAGTACGAAACGCACGCCGCGCTCTACCAAGCTCGCAAAAACGCTAAGGAGCAGTTGGAGCAGCTGAAGGCGTGGCTCAAAGACTCTTCGCTCACGAAGGAAACGGTTCAGAAGCGTAGGCCGGTGCTCGTCGCGTACGTTGCGGCGATCGTAATCACGGCTGCGATTTCGGCTTGGTACAGCCACCAAGGATACGAGTTGCTCAAGGGTATGGGACCACAGCTGTCGTCGCTCCCGTGGTGGCAATGGGTGGCAATCACCGCGAAGGCCGTGGTGCCGCTAGCCGCGTTCACGACGTTTGCGATCTACTTCATTCGCTGGGAGGGAGCTTGGGCTAAGCAGCATGCGGAGGAAGAACTGCGCACGCGTGCCAGAATCATCGACATTGGCCGCTCCTCCTGGCTCTTGGAGGCGGCGAGAGACTCGAAGGATGGCGTCACCCCTGCTCTGATCGGGGAGCTCTCAAGAAACCTTTTCTCGAACTCAGTTGGAAATGATTCTGGTGACCTGCACCCCCAAGCCTTCAGCGATCTGATTGCTCAGAATCTCACTTCTTTCCGGGTGAAGTCCCCGGACGGATCTGAATTCGAGGCGCAACGCGGCAAGGGGAAAAAGTGAGCCCAACATTGGCTCACACGGAGAAACTCGGCCGGCCCCCGGTAGCGCGGAAATCGCGGCTCACTACCTGAGGAACTTCCTAACAAAAGCTATCTGGTTCCCTGGGTAAACTCTCCTCGAAGAAGCTTTGAAGCACTGCTTGCCCCTTTAATCGCTTCGGGGAGCTGAGCTGCTAGGTCGTCACCCTCTTTGATGATCTCGTTCATCGCTGATTCCATGTCCTCTGGAAGTTCGTTTGTCTTAAGGACGAGACGTACCGCAGTGCCACGGAAACCGAAGTCATACGGATGCGTCTCTTTACCCTTCAGTTGCAGTGCGGAGTCGTAGCTTCCAATGAGGTAGGTCCCGTGTCGGCGGCAAAGTCGAGAAGTGAGAAACAACCCGAAGCGGGAATATTGAAACGGATTGCTCGGATCGATGTGGATGCCTTCGTACGTTTTGCCTGAAATGCCAGGCAAGAGGCTCCATGTGAGCGCGTCGTACTCAGTATTTTAGTTTTTCCCTGAGCTTCGGGTGTGCCCGCAGTGTTTCACGGACGCCGACTCCTCGGTCTAGAATTGCCACCTTCACGCGGTGTTTCGACGGCCAGAATTGCGCACAGTATTCATACGAGAGAGCTTTGCTGTGCTCTACGATGTTCCTCAGGATTTCGCGTATCGAGTATGCCAAGACATCGTGCAGCGTTCCAGTTCCAGACCTTGCCAGCACCTTTGCGAGGTTTCGGCTTTGCGTGATCAGGTGGTCCCCGATGCGACCCCCGTACGCCTCGACATCCTCATGGAGCTCGCTTACCGGGCAGCTGGTGATTGGGATGTAGCTGGCGTTGCCGGATGCCTCACCAGCGTCCTTCCCAAACTGCAGTCCGAACGTCTTGAAGAAGCCAACGTGGGCGGCGTAGCTGCACCCGTCTCCAGTTTCGTGGTTAACTGCGTGAAATCGGATGTCCCGATGATCCGCCCGGAACATGTGGATTGCGCGAGATGCCACGAGCATCCCAAAAGGTTCGACCCTGGTCATGCCCGAAAAATCGAATTCCACCTGCGTAGTTCCGGCCGGAAAGTGGAGGTCTTTGAGTAGTTGCCGCGTCCCCTCCCAGGTCAGCGACGGAACGAATATCGTGTGCTTCACCAGCCCCTGGTATACGACATCAGAATGCCGGGGCACCAGCGAATTGCGGGCAGATTCGAGAGTAACAGTGGGCTGGCTGACGAGTATGCTGCATGGACTTCCCCAGGAACCTCAGCAGAACGAGGTTGTTTCCGCCTGCTCGGTGCACTTTGCTTGAACGGTATGCACGGGACCCAGCCTTTCAACCTACACATTTTTGTTGTAGACGGCGATCCGGACGGGCTTCGGATCGTGGAGCGATCCAATTGGAACGGGAAGGCTGTGGTCTTCCCTCGAGCTTTGTATCCCAAGATCAAGGCTAGACCCGAGTTCTCTGAGACCGGTGTCTATCTCCTTGCCGGACCTCGAGAAGATGGAAATGGCGAGATGCTCTACATTGGTGAAGGAGACCCTGTGCGACCGAGAATCGACAGTCACTTCGCCAAGAAGGATTTTTGGACACGTGCGGTTTTTTTTGTAGGCGCCGGTAAGCTCAACAAGGCGCACGTACAGTTTCTGGAGGCTCAACTGATTCGTTTCGCCACGGCCGCGAAGCGGATGCATCTCGACAATGGGAACGAACCCACTGATCCGAGCCTATCAGAGTCGGATCGTGCGGTCTTGGAAGTCTTCCTGCAGCACATGCTGGGCATTCTCCCCATCCTAAGCATCCACGCATTTGAGCAGACGCCGAGCAGTGGTGGTGGATTTGTTGGACCTGCATCCGCAGGAGCATCCGACGAACCGATGCTTCTCTCCTGCGGGGGCAAGGGGGTCACGGCCTCAGGATTTGAATCAACTCAGGGATTTGTGGTGAAAGCCGGATCTCAGGCCGTTCCGTTGAGTGGAGAGGCCCCGTCGCTCCAAGTTCACGTTGGTTCAGTGTTCAAGACCCGAAGAGAGCTGCTGAACAACGGAGTTCTTAAGCAAGTTGGGGAGCGCTTGGTGTTCACTAAAGACTTTGTATTCAACTCCCCCTCTCTAGCTTCGGCGACAATTCTGGGCCGCAGCTCGAACGGGCGCGTCGAGTGGAAAGACTCAACAGGAAAGACACTGAAAGAACTACAAGTTGAACAAACTAAGCCGCTTCCAGTGCCGTGATCGAACCGAGGTTGTCACTTATGGTGAGGCTCAAGAATACAGCTCGAATGCAGCCCCTGGAGCAGCAACCCATGGGACTGACCGACGAGTCAGTTTAGCGCATCCGGTGGCACTCTGACTAGTGCCTGATTTGCCTTCCTGGCCGAGCCGAACCCTGAGCGCGTCGATCCCACGGACCTGGCGCAGTGGGAATTTTTCGTGGTACCGACAAGCCTCTTAAACGAGCGCTACCCGAAGCAGAAGACCATTGGCCTGGCCGCAGTGAAGTCGTTGGCTAGCGCCCCGGTCAGGTACTCGGAGTTGCGAGCTGCAGTTGCGATCGCTCCCAGAACGGGCGCAGTTCCGGCGCCGTGAACCTACCGCTTCCGCCGGACACTTGGGTAAGACGCTAACTTAAGGGCCCCTGACCAAGTGTCCGAGACCGTGTGAAAGTACTTTCGCGAACTCAATGGCCTTTCTGGGCAAGCGTGAATGGGGTGACCAGGCCGAGTTCGGTCCAAGTCACGCGACCGGAGTGAATCTCAGCGAATGCGGGACAAGCGCTCATCGAAGGCTGGCCGAAGTAGTCATCGGCAAGGCGGTAATAAACGTACGGTCCCCGTACGAACGAAGGGATCTCAATTCGCTTATCGGCCCAGCGGAGCACCGTGTGGTTGGGATGGATCTCCACGTTCACTGATTGCGGCCAACCGCGAGCGGTGCCAGTGGCGAGAGGCGCCTCATGGGAGGACCCAGGATTGGTACTACCCTCCGAGGAGTTTCGGCCGCTGGTGAAGCACCAGACGGAAAATGCGAGGCAGATGATCAAGAGTGCTGTTTTCATTTCGTCCTTAATGTAGCCCGCGGTGGCTTTGCTCATTTCCCGGAGTCGAAGACCGCTGTGGTCCCAGATCTTAGCACTAAGATTCTTGGAGTTACCCTGCTCGACGGGCTCTGAACCTGGCGCCGTCTAGCGATCTGCAGCCGCTTCGGTGATTGTCTTAGATGGACCGCCTCTTGGTTGCGCCTCGAGCTCTAGCTGGGCGCTCCACAACTTAATCCTGAGGCGCGAAAGATCGCACTTTCCGATCGCAACCGCCAAGGCAAGGGTGATTGGGACGGCAACTAGGTACCTGAGTGGCAGGCCTCGGCTGCCCTGCTGACTCGAGGCTTTATGTGATTTGGAGGACTTCATTTCTGCGCTGGTTGAGGGGCCTGTGGGAAATCCGGAAGAGGCCGACAAGGTTCTTATGGGCGTTTTCGGTGGAATTCTTCGCGGATCACACGAGGCGCCTCGGCGGCTGCCGGAAATGATGGATGTCGCTGGAGATGAAATGAATCGCTGCCCGTCTGCGCAGTTCCCCGCCTGGATGCCTCGGCGAGATGGTCTCTCGAACAACCACGGTGTCGGGGGGGGGAGGGGGAGGTCGTGAGTCGCCATGCAGGAATGGTAGCAGGCGATCCGATTGGGTGGGTTTTCAGCCCGGAAACTCCACCGTGCTCCCTACCGCGGCTACGAACGGGTGAAGTGCGTTGTTACCAGGTCGTCGCGTGCAGGCATCGTGGCTCCGCATGGATCTGCATTTAGTCGACAGAATCCACCAACCAGAGACTGTTTCGGCAAAGTCAGCTGGCTTTCCCAATGCCGCGCATAGTTCAAATCGAACGTCCTGATCTCACCGGAATCTCTCCGACATTCGAATTGGCGTCCCTCGAGAAGCTGTCTCAAGAGAAGCTGCGTCAGCTTGAAAGAAGGCTAGAGGAGAAGGAGGAGAATTCTACGCTGCCGGTACACGCGAAAGTCGAGTACCTCCTGCGAGGGAGCAGAGTTGTCGTCGACGCAGGCGTCAGCCGCGACATGGAGCTTTCCGTCGCAACCGGTGCGACACTTCAAACCCTTCCACGACTCGCGAGATGCATGCTCTTCACCTGGGTCGACAAGACGCTCCCGGAATTGCTGCTCATCATCGATGAATCGAAGGGGCACGTGGGGGTTTTCGGTTCTGTCGATTCGACGGAAAGGCTCCCCGACGGCTCGCTAGCTTCCCTCTATTTTCATTTCTCCGAGTCCGACTTTGCAGAGTTCATGGCGCGAGACGTGGTGAGCGAAGGTCCTGGACCGTCCGAGCTCGTTGTGTCCCTCTCAAAAGCTGAGGGAGAAGCGGTCAGATACCTGATGCGAATCGCCCTGAAGACGTTGGCCTACTCTGCGATCCCGCAGCACAAGCCGGCGCTGCTAAGCACACGCGCGGAGATCAAAGCGGCCGGAATTCATCCGAAGCACGCAACTCGGCCAGCCTATCGCGTGCGCTATCTCCCGCGAATTATCCGTCCCACCGCGGCTGCTGATGAACCCAAGGTGAGTGACCCAAAGGAGTTTTTGGGAAGAGCGGGGCACCTCCGGTACTATTCCGACGAAAGGTACACGCACATGCGAGGACAGTGGCAGTGGATTCCGCCAATCGAGCCACCAGACGGAGTGAAGGTGGTTTACAAGGTCCGGAAGGTACGCTGAATCTTCTACATGGTCGCCGCGCCAAACGAGTGGAAGCGAGAGGAGGACACGCAGTTTGGTACTTCACATCGGCTCAGCCTTGTCATGATTCATCTGGTCGAGGCGTAGCAGCGACTTCCCTGGATACACTTCAGCCAGTACCTCGCGAGCGCGTGTCAGTGCAGCGACTCTAGTTGGAAACCTGGTGGGCTGCTGATCGGAGAGGACCAAGGGACGGTACACGTCCTTGAACGCGTCAAAGTCACTGCCGCTAGTCGCCTCAAGGAACCATTTCCCATCTCTGAGCTGCACCAAGCTGAGCGGTGGGAGAGGGGAGCCACCGAAGACGCTCCCCAGGTTCTCAGATTTAGTTCCTGCTAAGCCCAGGCTCCACAGGCGCCGCAGGTTTTGAAGTTCTGCTTCGAGCTGCGCTTGCAGAATCCCACTGGGCGCGTTGCGGCGGCTCATGCTCACGTAGCTTCCATGGCGCCTCTTGTATTCTGCAGCTACCCACCGCTCGCCGTCTCCTTCTCTGTAAACTGCGGCAGCCTGGCGGCTGCCCTTGAGGGCGAGAAGCACGACGCCAAAGAGAAGCGAGCATGCTGTCACGACTACCCACAGAATTGGGTCTTCGCCCCGCATCTCTGCTCGGATGGTCATGATGAACGCTGCGGCAGCGAGTACACCCGCAGCTCCGAAGATCAGTTTCGTTGAGGCGTTTTTCATGTAAGCTTCTCCCGTCCATTGGGTATCGGCGAAGTGGCCTGATTACCCAACTGAAGATTGGCACACTGAGCGCGGGATTTGCTGTGCTTCAATGGACCAGCACCCGGCCTAATCGAACCGTCCTCATTCAGCGGGTAAGCAGTCCCCGCAAATCGGTCGCCCATGAGGGGTTGTCGAATCAGTCTAGCTACCGATCGATCTGGTTTACTCGGCGGAACACCCTGATGAAGTTCTGAGCCGGCGACGCCTCACCTCGGATCAGGTCAGGTAGCCGCCTCTGTAGGAGCAGCTCGCTTCGGCCTTCAAGGCCCGAGAGTTCTGGGTCGTCGAGGTCGCGGAAAGCCATCGCGAACTCAGGAAACTCTCTCCGGGGCACCGGACCGCGCCAAACTCGGGTCACACCGACGTGCCGGGGGGCGCCGGAGATTTTCTCAAAGAGCGGCTCCACTGTCCCCTTGTCGCCTTCGAGCACCTGCAGGAAGGCGCCTTCGTGGAACAAGAGAATACCCGTGATGCCGCGACGCTGGTTCCGGGCGTGGCTGCCACGCAATAGCCCAGCCAATGAAGCAGGGCTAAATGTATCCCTGGCGGAGTTAGCGTAGATGAGCTGGAAGATTGGAGGGACTGCTTCTGCAGGTCATTCGAATCTCTGTGCGTTGGTAAAAAAGAAACTAATGCGAGAAGCGCATGCGGAGGAGCTCTATTGTCGCTTCTGGAGGTGCCTTTCTTCGGGTGAAGAAGCTCTGGTTTAGGGGTGACTTCTCTGGAGCTTGGTGGGGCTCGCGAAGCTGCTTTGGGTGAGACCATGATGCGCCTTGGAGTGGCGCTTCGATCGGTCGCTTCGTTGGCGCTTTGGGAGGGCCTTTCCGTGGTGACTTTGTCGGGCGCTCCCGGTGTCGCTCACAAGCCGCGAGGCTCGTGGTTTTGTGCGGCCATGGAGCGGCTATGTGTGAGCCGATCCTGTGACGCGCCTGGAGGCGCATCACTCTGGGTCTTTTCGTCATGCTCCCCGCGCAAACGCGGGGGCATGACTAGCGCCTACGGGTCGGCGAAGCCTCCCGAGGCGAGAAATGCCGAACATATCTGTTCCTGCTTTTTCGCTACGCGAAAATTCAGGAACGGGGGCGAGTTCCTCGCCCAGGCCGCTCGTGAGGAGAATTGTGGGCGACTTCGTGGGATACCTTGTGATGACCTCGTGAGGAGATTCGTGGGATGATTCGTCACTGGATTCGTGGCGACATTAGTGACCTGATCGGTGACACGTCAGTGAGTCGCTTTGTGGGAGTGGTCGTGACGCTTCTTGTTAGCTACTCCGCCAGCATATTTGTGACCTGAAAACTTCGAGGCGCGGTATGATGGTCGCATGGACGAGACATCAAAAAAACTGGAGCAACTTGGAGCGTCTCCGCGTGAGCCATCGGCAGTCACCAGGCTGGTTGCGGAGCGCCGGCAGGAAATCGAGGCTGCACTCAAACGCGGAGCCAGCGTTGCACGACTCGCAGCCGCTCTATGTGTCAATCCGAACACCTTAGCTGGGGTGCTTCGACGGCTTAACATTTCCGGCAAACGCCGTAGCAAGCGTGCCGCTGATTCTTCCAGCCGAGAATCGGTGCCGCCAAGGCCGCGCATGGCGGCGCGGCCTCGGCCGGTGCCAAGCGACGCTGCCCAAGTGGCTCCCGTTCCGCCGAGACGGAAGATGATCATGGATGCGCTTCCAGTGCCAAGGCTCGCTCCGCGGGCGCAAAGACCTGGACCAGGTGAGAACCTTGACGATAAGTACTGATGAAGGCCGCCAGCAGAAAGAAACTCCGAGCGAGCGAACTGCTCGGGCGTGCAAAACCGCGCGTGACGAGGAGCACGAATCCTCTAGTCTCGGAGGAAATGTCGCACCCCGTAGCCGATTACCTCTCACAGCTGTACTCCTGCCTAGGCGTCGGCGTCCCTGAGACGTCCGGATACCCTGCGCTTTCTGCGCTCCTCAACACGGTGGGGGAATCGCTCAGCCCCAAGATTACCGCTGTGATCCATCCGGCAAACACAGGTGCGGGCTTACCAGACGGCGGTCTCTTTTCTGCCAAGGACCTGAAGAAGAACGGGCCAAACGCTCAGACGCTCTTCGAGCTCAAGCCTGAACGAGGAGTGATCGAGGTTAAAGGATTGGCGGAGGACATTACCGGGATCGAGAAAGAGCCACAAGTCAGCCGCTACCTTCAGCACTACGGTCAGGTCCTGGTCACGAATTACCGCTCATATGCGATGTTCTCGTGGGAAGGTGGCGCAGCCAAACGGGGCGAAACCTTCACAATAGCCGAGAGCGAACAGGCATTCTGGGAGAAGGTTCAGGACGTACGCCGGGTCCCCAACCATCCTGTCCTAGAGCGACTGTTCCAGTACCTGAAGCGCGCGCTCTTGAGCACAGCTCGAATCACGACACCCGAAGACTTGGCGGCCTTTTTGGCGAGCTATGCAAGTGAAGCACGGGCGCGCGTTGAGCTGGCGCCGCTCAAGACACTATCGCCGGTGCAGAAGGCACTGAGTGACGCATTGGGCATCCACTTCGATGGAGAAAAAGGCACGCACTTCTTCCAAGCAACCTTGGTTCAAACGCTTTTCTACGGACTGTTTTCGGCTTGGGTTTTGTGGCACGAGTCTGCACCCGGAACTGGGGACCGCTTCAAATGGAAGCTCTCGGCTGACTACTTGGGCTTGCCGATTCTGCGCACCCTATTCGTGCAGCTCGCGGGCGATTCGCGGAAGCTCCAGGCAATGGATCTGGAGGAGGTACTCAACTGGACGGAGGACTGCTTGGCGCGAGTGGACCGGACGAGCTTCTTCGCTCGGTACGACATGGGCGATGCGGTACAGTATTTCTACGAGCCATTCTTGGCGAAGTTCGATCCAGACCTTCGCAAGCAATTTGGCGTATGGTACACGCCGCCCGAGGTCGTTCGCTACATGGTGGGCCGCGTTGATGAGGTGCTGCGCGACCACTTTGGCCTCGCGGACGGTTTGGCAGATCCGAGCGTGATCGTTCTCGATCCGTGCTGTGGAACTGGAGCGTATCTAGTTGAGACGCTGAGAATGATCTACGGCCGCTTCGATTCCGCGTACGGTAAAACGCAGGCCGCAGTAAAGATCCGCGAGCT
This sequence comes from Opitutaceae bacterium EW11, assembly GCA_003054665.1. Lineage (GTDB taxonomy): Bacteria > Verrucomicrobiota > Verrucomicrobiia > Opitutales > Opitutaceae > EW11. The sequence continues at coordinate 41,841 of QAYY01000013.1, forward strand.
CGCGAAGAACCGGCTATTTGGCTTCGAGCTTCTTCCTGCACCGTACGTTGTTTCCCACCTTCAGATCGACCTAATGCTAACCCGCTGGGGAGCAGCTCTCGACCACCACAAGGACGAGAGAGCCGGGGTGTTTCTGACCAACTCGCTGACGGGCTGGGTTCCAGTGAAATCGCCGAAAGACCAGGTCCTTTTTCCCGAATTCTCTGACGAACGCGACGCAGCGGAACGGGTGAAACGAAAAGAACAGATCTTGGTTATCATCGGAAATCCTCCGTACGACGGCTTTGCGGGACTTGCTGTAGAAGAGGAGCGAAATCTCAGCGAGGCCTACCGCCAGACCAAAGAAGTTGCTCCTCCGCAGGGGCAGGGACTCAACGACCCATATATCCGTTTCTTTCGGATGGCTGAGCGCAGGATCACGGAGGGTGTTCCAGACTCAGATAGCATCACAGCTGGGGTGCCGGTGCAGGATGCTAAAGGTGTGGTCTGCTTCATCTCCAACTACTCATGGCTGGCCGGCTTATCTCACACCGGGATGCGGGAGCGATATATGGAAGTCTTCGACGAGATTTCTATTGATTGCCTAAACGGTGACAAGTTTGCCACGGGGAAGAAAACACCCGACGGCAGTCCAGATCCTAGCGTCTTCTCAACAGAAAAGAATCCTGAGGGTATTCAGGTGGGCACTGCCATCGCACTCCTTGAGCGACACGGCCTTGGTGCTCTCGCGAAGAAGAAGTTCGATCCCGAGAAATACACGCCCCGCGCACAGGTCCATTTTCGAAACTGGTGGGGAAAGCAGAAACGCTCTGAACTCCTCAGCTCGTTGCAGAAACCTGTTGCTGCGAAGAAACTCGCACCTGCCCAAAAGTTCAACCTGGTGTTCACGCCTGTAGGAGTTCGCGTGGATTACGAGTCTTGGCCGCTTTTGACAGAAGTCTTCCCACAAGGTTTTTCCGGAATCAAGACCGCGAGAGATAGGGATCTCGTTTCGATTGACGAAAAGCCTCTGCAGGAACGCATGGCGAAGTACTTCGATCCGTCAGTCTCGTTGGACACACTGAAGAAGTTCGTTCCAGAACTCACTTCAAGTGATGACCGATATGATCCTGCGGCAGTTCGTAAGACGCTGTTGGCGCGGGGTGAGACACCGAAATCGATCACTAAATATTGCTACCGTCCTTTTGACGTCCGGTTCTTGTACTGGGAGCTCGAAACCAAGCTTCTCGACGAACGACGATCCGAACTGCGTCCCCAAATCTTCCGGGGCAACGTTGGCTTCGTTTTGGCCCAGAAGACCCGCAAGGGCTTCCAGCCGCCGATTGTTACTCCTCTCCCTGCCTCTTACCACGTGGTAGAGAACGTGTCGCTGTGGTTTCCTCTCTATGTGGACTACTCGTCCACGAGCCACGATAGCCACACGACTATGGACTTCTTCTCGAAGTCGGGACCGCAGCCGAACATTTCGGAAGCCGCCGCAGGGTACTTGGATCACATTGGAGCCGCGCCAGACGATTTGTTTTATCACGCGATCGCGATCATGCATTCGGCGGAGTTTTGCGCCGAGAATGCCGATGCATTGGAGCTTGGGTGGCCCAGAATTCCCCTTCCATCGAAGAAGAATCTACTTCGGAAGGGTGCTGAGCTTGGGCGCTCTGTCTCAGCGCTTCTTGATACGGAAGCCGACGTGACCGGCGTTACAGGGTTGAGGGTCCTGCCGTTCCTCAAGGGGCTCGCAGAGCTCTCGGTTGGTTCAAGCGGCAAAAAGGGCGCAGCGCCAAACCTAGAGATCTCCGCGGGTTGGGGGTATATCCAACAGGCGAAACACGGAGCGATTGTGATGCCGGGTGGAGGCAAGGTAGAGCACTCGAGAGAACAACCTGGCATGCTGGATGTATATTTGAATGAGACGACTTATTGGAAAAACGTGCCTGAGCAGGTTTGGGAGTATACTCTCGGTGGATATCAGGTCCTGAAGAAGTGGCTAAGCTACCGCGAGGTGAAGCTGCTGGGTCGCGCAATCACGAGCGACGAAGCACAATCCTTTACAGTCTTTGTGAGGCGTATCGCGGCGCTCCTCAGCATGCAGGCTGATCTGGACGGTCACTATTCAGCTTCCGCCGATGATTCGGTGCAGTTGAAGAGGAAGTGAAGATACTCCATGTAGCCGGTCTCCACTTACGCCAGGAGTGGTTCGAGTGGGTCTCTGGCCGGGTCGCGTCAGCGCACCTAGACCTAGTCGCAGTTTCTGGCGACCTGCTCGACGTGACATCGACAGTCCCACTTCCGAAGCAGCAGGAAATCGTACGTGCGTGGATCGAGAACTTGCGCCGAACTCCTGTGGTAATCTGCTCCGGAAATCACGATGGTGGGCTCGATCTTGCGTCACTTCGTGAGAGTGGCGCGATCGTCGCGGTGGATGGCGAGACATGGAATCATGATGGGCTCAGGATCGGAGTCTCCGGCTGGGACACTGCCCCCGTCATGAATTGCGACATCCTCGTCACCCATGCACCCCCTTGTGGCTGCGCCTGTGCAGCCTCGGGCGATCGTGACCACGGAGATTTGGAGCACGCCGACGCGCTGCGCGGCGGGGAAGGGCCGGAGTTGATACTTGCTGGGCACATACACCAGCCCCAGCGAAGGCACTGCAGGTTTCCTCCCATTGATCCTTTTTGTACCGTTCTGGTGCCCGGGTTTTGTGATGCTCCAGTTCCGAATCACTGGGTGATAGACACAGAGAAAAAACGCGCCATGAGCGAATCTGGCGACGTCGTGAAGATCTAGTTCTCTGCTGGAATCCCCCTGAAGTTCCTTAGCCGCGGCAATCAGCCGCGGCTTTGTTGTTTTTACAGGCCTCGTTGGGCCCCGGCAGACGCGTGTAGCTGTTGCGAGGTCCGGCCGGGGACGCAGCGGGAGGCGTTATCGAGAAAACCCGGGCTCCTCAAAACTTGGGACCCCAAAAACGCGAGGGCGCGGTACCCTGTTCCAACGAAAAGAACAGTATGAAAGATCCCTCCAACGTTTATACAAGCGAGCTACCCACTGCGGGACTCTCGGCTTTTGATGTGCTCCTCGAAGCGGTGCTGCTCGGAGCAGTCTCGTTCGTAGCCATGGTTCACGTGCCCCTGATGGGCGCACTGGGCTTCGGCCTCGCCGCAATTCGCGTGGCGCGACTCGCGCCCAACTCGATCCTCCGCGGTGGTGTACTCGCGGTGGGACTATGCGTTGCCGTGGGCGCCTACGCGCTGGGCAACTTTGCCAAGGCACACCGGCACCCCGTGCAGTGCGTCCTGCTAAAAGATATATCGATCCGGCGCTGAACCGACGCTCCAAAGTTTCATCCCCCGGTTTTTCAAAGGCGCTCTATTGTAGGGCGCTACAAGCAGAACTACATTATGAAATCCTCCAGCCTCATCCTCGCCGCCCTCGCGGCCACCTCATTTGCCTCCATGGCCTCCGCCAGTGGCACTACAAACTGGGACGCTGCAGTTGATGCCGGCGCTCCCTTCCAACGAGGCTTTTCGATCGTTACGCCGTCAACGGCACCAACGGCCGGGAAGTCTTTTCTGGGTTACTCCTCGATCGGTGACCAAGCCGGCCGCGACCGCTACACTGCATCCATCACGACCGTCGGCAACGCCTCGGTGGTTGCCGACCTTGGGCGCAATTACAGGAGCCTCGCCGTCGGAGGCACCTCCTTAGGCGCAGACGAGCCGATCGTTTCCTGGGGTGCTCAGTACAGCACCGCCGAGCTCGACGGTGCTTGGCGCCACACTGGTGTCTCGGCCGACGGGCACACGGTTCAAGGCGCCGTTCAGCTCTCGATGGGATACTGGTTTGTTGGCCTGAGGGGAGGAGCCACGCGTGAGACGCTCAATGTCGGTGAGATGCAGCTGCTAAGCGCCAATGGTCCCGCTGCGGCAGGTGGTATCACGCAATGGCTCGGCTCTATGCGTATGGTCGGGCCGAACGAAAGCTACAGTTCGAAATACGTGGCCACAGAAGCGGGGTTCGAACGCTGGGGCGTACGTGGATCGCTCTTGTCAGTGTACCAGAGCAACAAAGCGCGCGAGCTCTCTGGCGACAAAACTCACACCAACCCAGCTAATGTCGCGAAACTGAGCTACGCCGATTCTTGGAACGTCGATGAAAAAACCTCTATCGTCGCGACGACTTCCGGCCAGGCTCAACTTGGTACCGTGGTGTGGCAGAGCGACCGAAGCTCCATGGGTCTTCCGGTCGCCGAGGAATTCGCGATCGGCGGCGCCACCTCCACGCTTGTGCGCCGCGGTGCGACCGGTTCGAGCGGTTATGCAGCGACACTCGGGGTGAGTCGAAAAGATACTCTGTGGGGCTTCGAGCTCGATGGCACCATGGGCTTTTTCGGAAACGGTGTCCGCGAGGGCCATCCAAGTCGCTGCTGGAGCCGCGAAGCGGGCATGTTCGCCGTGGGCACCGCGAGCCGCAAGGTGGGGTCGGTCGAGCTGCTCTCGAGCGTCGGCGTCGTGAGCGCAGTAGCGACGAGCAACCTCGACCGAGACACCCGCGTGTATTTCGGGACAGGAGTCCTGTTCTGAGTAAAGCGAGTGAATCAGCAGCGCCGGTCGGTCGGCGCTGCTTTTACCCGTAACACCGCAATGGACACACAACCAGAGACACAGAATCGGGACCGCTGCCTCTACAGCTGCAGCACGTTGCCCGAAGGTTCCCCTAAATGCTGCAACTCCGCAGCGGAGAACTTCGGGGCTCTGTGCAATGGCCGCAGAGACTGCCCGATGTCGCGGTCAGCAGCTGAGGCTTGGAAGCAATTGCTTCGGCAGCGCGTCTATGTGCCGCGGGACGCGGCCTGAGGAAGACCAACATGAAGCTCAAGAACTACACTTTCATTTCTTGCAAGGGCGACGTTCTAGTCGCACAGGCTGACACACTGGACGCTGCACGTGATCGCCTTTGTGATCAGGAGGCTCAACTGATCGCGGTTTCTTCTGTGGGCCTCGCAGCAGTTTGCATCCATCGCAGCAGCTGCCCGAGAAGCTGCCCAGGCTACCTTCGTTGCGACCATGGATTGTCTCATGCTCAGGTAGCCACCAATGAAGCGCTCCAAGCGGAGCGGAGTCCCGGAAAGGCTGCCGCTTGAAGGAGAACCATCCAGAGCCACATCCAAGTGGCATTATAGCCGTTGAGGACTGGCAACTCCTCTCGCGACCAGAGCGGCACCTTCGGGTCTTCCATGGCGTTATCGAAGGAGGTGAGCGTGTCTGGGGAACAGCAACTTACGCGAGTGTCTCACCAGGCCGGCCAAAATTTGAGGTGCTCCCGGGCTGCACCTATTGCCATGAAGATGGCACCACCATTTTCTTGGCACTCGACGAGGCGACAGGTCTGCAGCTCACGCTCCTACATCGCGCCTGGCTGAGCCTACGCGCGGCGATGTACGCCGCGGCCCGTGGAAGCACCGAGCGAAGAGACTACGAAGGCGCCCTGAAGGAGCTCCTGTTTGTCGCATCGAGCGAGGGTATACACGGGGTGCTACGCGCGTTTGCTGAGCGTCTCTATGACGAGGAGCTCGTGCCGCTCATGCTCAAAAATCTCGGCGGCGCGCTATTCTATGACGCGGTCACGGACCGCGTGAGCTTTCAACCTATGAAGCAACTATGATCTTCCAACTTTGCATCATCGCCGGCGTGACCGCCTTTGCGACTTACAACATCGCAACCTTCGGCAGCAGGAAGCTCACGACTAAGCTTGAGGGCAAGACCCTCATACAGTCCGATCGCCTCGGAGGCGATCGCGCCACGCTTGACGCCGTGTGGTGGCCCCGCGAGTCGCAACGAACGATTGCCCTTCTTGCGGCGACGAATCCGACGCTGGTTTGCGGCATTGATGCTGTGCTTCGCGACGGCCGACGCATGACGGAGGTAATAGTTAGCGAGGGACTGGGTTTCTCGTGTAGCACTTGCTCGTCGCTATATTCACTCGAGCAACAGGCACGTGCTGAGCGACGAGGCCTGTGGCGCGACGATCCAACGGCAAGATTTACGTATGCAGCTCGGATGCAGCGGGAAAGTACACAAGGTTCTTAATCGGGAAAACGATATGAAACGTAAAATACGACTCTTTATCCTGGCGACCTTCCTGACCGGGTCAGCCGTCGCTAAGGCGCAGACACTTACGGTCCTGCCCGAGACGCCAGCATGGCTCACTTGGCGTGTTGCCTTGAATCTATGCATCGCCGCTTCTCCGCTGATTCTCATCGGAACAGCATTCTTTGTCGTGTTCCTATTTGCGGGGATTAAGGAGCGGCAAAATCGGAGGGCATTTGCCAAGCTGCAACCCCATTTGCCGTCAAATCCCACGTATCGTGGGGACGGGACAGAGGCTTTTCGGCTTACTTGGGCGGAACTCGCAGAGGATGAAGATGAAAAACGATCGGGTAAGGTTGACCGATTTCTCGCGAAAGGAAAAGAGGTCCTGGTCATATTTCTCATCGTTGCTACGCTAGTCGGCGCGCTTACAGCAATCGCCGTCTATGCGTTTGTACCGTTAGCACGGCACGCATTGGCGACTGGCGTTGGGCTGTTCCTCGTTGGCGTGGTCCTAGTCCGGTGCAGCAAGTATTCCTACGCCGTCGGCCTGGGCGGTTTCGCTGCACTGACTAAAAGAAGCGACGTGAGAGGCTACATTTCGGGAGCGCTCTGGGGGCCAACGCTCTACCGGAGAATCACGCATGCCGTGTATGGGTTCGAACGTCCCGCAATATTCGCTTCAGCGGAACAGGCTGTAGCCGCGGTGCAAACGGCAGAGGGGAAACAGGTCATGTCTGAGGCGTTCCTGATCTGGGATCGTGCGATGACGCTGCGGCTGGGGAAGGTGGTCGTGGGGATGCTTATGCTGCATCTGTATGTGCCACCTGTGGCGTGGCTGGTCTTCGGGAAAGCAGTTGCAGTATTCTCTAGCGGGCTAATCTGCTGGATCGCAGTCGCGTCGTGTCTATTCTTGGGCGTTCGCTCATGGGAGATGTACGCGGAATTCGAGAAGGCGGGAATCGATACGTTTTGGCGTAAGCTCTTCGGGACGCTCATCCTCTTTCTTAGGGCACCACTGGCTTGGTCGAGACATCTAGGACATTGGCTGCTTTTGCCCGTCGCACTGCTCTCGCTGGCTCCGACTGCGCTGCTTGGAGCTATTCTCATGAAGTTTTTCGTGGTGCGTAAGCACGCAGATGCCGAGCAACTCTTTGGGGAGCTAGATAATCTGCCAAAACTTTAGCCCCCAACTTTCCAATGCCGGCCTAATATATCCAAGATGGTAACTAACAAGAATATGAAGAATCCAGCAGAAGCGGCACAGAAAGAAGCAGCGCGTCGCGCCGAGCAGGCGCAGGCGGAGTACGCTCGAAACATGAAAGCGGCGCAGCGAGAAATCAGCGCGCTTTCTCGCGAGGCGCCTCCGAGCATAGTCGGCAAGATCTGCAGCAAATATAACCTCAGCGCGGAGCATTCCAAGGACCTCGAGCGGCAGTTCATCAGGTCGAAGCCGAAGGAGCAGGAGACTTACCATGTCTCACGCGCAGCTTCCAATGGCGCTCCGGCAGAGAGCGACTCAAAGCGTTCCTCTCGCAATGAGGTCTCTATCGAGCGCGCCGCTGAAGAGTCCCATCGCGCCGACGTCCGGCGCTCTCAAGACCTAAAGCAAGGTGCCGCGACTGACCATGGCTGGAAGGAACTCGCGGAAGAAGAAGCCAAGTTGGAGCCCACTGCCGAGGACCACTTGCTCGCCAAAAAAGCCGCGGTGGCGGCTAAGGCCGAAGCGGATCACATCCGGAGCGGTCAGGAGAAGCTCACGAAGGCTCTGAGCGAAGGTGTACTGGGGAACTTCTCGGAAACCGAAGCACAAGAGCTTCGCGAGGCATCGGCTGCATGCCATGGTACGCCGCGGAACAGGGAAGAAGCGGAGGCTCTTCTTGAGAGCTACCGGCGAGGCATCAAGAGTGGCGAATTCGACGCCGAAAAGACCCGAGAAATCATGGTTGGCGGCGAGTCAGCGATCCTCCGCCAAGAAGCCGAGCTGTGCCTCGAAGGCGGCCGCGACATCGACATTCGCGAAGCGCGTGCATTGTCGGAGCAACTTCCAAAGGAGCAACAGGAGCAACTCAAGGATCGTATCGAATCGGCTTCCTCTGATTACCTCTACAGAGGCCAGCGTGAGCAGCAGAGCGAGGTCGCCACCGAGTCGCAGAGTCAGGCGATGCGCGCCAGTATGTAACCCCAGAAACCCTCACGCGCCGTATACTCAAAAATCTAGCTATGAGCATCTCCGACCTTGTTTCCAAACTTCGTGGCGCTGCCAAGGCGCCAGTTACGAGAATTCCAGTAACGCCTCTTGAAAAGGCACACGCGAGTATCGACGCGTACCTGTCAGGTGGACCGACCGGAAATCTCCGCGAGCTGCTCAAGAGCTGCTATGCGAATGGTCCTCTGGAGCAGCCAGGCGATGGTCCAATGCGAAAGCTCATGCTCGATGCGGCACGTGGGAACAGGGCCGCACGGAATCTCCTCGTTGCGATTGCGCCGGAGTTTGCCGAGAACGTCGAAGAGGAGTTTGAGGCGGCTGAGAAGGAGCTGCTCGAGCGAAAGGAGTATGCAGCGGCCGGTTACGTGAAAGAACGACGATTGGCCATTGCGACACAAACGCCTCACCGCAACGTATCATCAGAATCGATTGAGGCAGTAGCCAGTGAAGCTGAAGTGGCCGGGACAGGTGAATCGGAAAGCGATACCGATCCTGCCCAACAGGAAAAGATCCTCGCACCTGCAGCGCATGCCCCTCTCGCATTTCTCGGCATAGAGTCTCCTGCATCTCCCGCGGAAGTTGAGAGACTGCAGCGGTCGGTGCCAGCGGTGTACCCAGAAGACGGTGACACATCGGAAGTGGTGCGGGAAGAACAGAACGCGGAACGAGAGATCGCTGCTCACGTCGTGGCCGCTGAACAGGAATCGGCAGAGGCAAAGCAGGCGGCACGGCTTAAGGGTCTCGCTGAAGCTTCTCCAGGCGAGTTTGCGGCAGCACTTGAAAAGGACGATTACGGCACTTCACTCGCTGAAAACTTATTGTTTCGGGCTAGCTACATTGGCGAGGCAGAGCACGGAGCTCTACGCGGGCGGCAAGCGCAGGAGTTGCTACTAAAACTGATCCCGCGATTTGCGGAACACTACAGCGAAGTGCGACCCGCGATTGAAGAGCACCTAGCGCTCGCTCGTGGTGCAGCAAAGTTGCTGCCCGACCAATACACTGCCGAGCCGATTGATGCTTTCGCGAAGATTCTCGCAAAGACAGTCGTGGAATCGCGCATCGGCGCCGTACTCTCAACCCGCGGGACGCCCACCGCGGCGGAGCAGCGGCTGCAGCAGCAGAGCGGCGCCATGATGCGCTGAGGGTAACAAAGACATGGATACACAATGAGCACCACCGTTGCAGCCCCGAGACTCTCGCACTCAGAAATCCGCTCCCGCGCGATGGGGCGCTTCGAGCGCCTGGGCATCCCGTTGGAGCGTCTCGCGCAAAGCAGCGACGATGAGCTCTACGAGATGGTCACTGCAGCGTGCCAAGAGCAAGGGAAGCAGGCCTGCACCCCTGGCGCTCCGGTGTCGCAGCCGGATTGGCGCGAGCAGGCTCGTGCCAAGGGTGCTGCTGCTCGGGATGAGGCAATGAAGGTGCTCGCGAGCAAGATCGCGGAAGTGCCGGCGCTCGAGGAATACTTCCACCGATGCCAATTTCCTGGCGCACTGTATGAGCAGCACGTAAAGGAGCTTCACAGTCGCATTCGCGTTGTAGCGGATGTGTATGCGACGCACGTGTTTCTCTCCCTTGCGACTGTTCCGCGGAAAGAGTGGCTCTCGGACGAGATATACAAAGGCATCAAAGAGAGGAGCGAAGAATCGGCAATGCAGCACGGGATAAAGGCTGACTGGTCAGCTGTGTACCGGCTCACTACGGCCGACGTCCTCAATGGCTTGGTACCGAGTTACACTTCGGGTCAGATCTATCGGCCCTTCACGGGCGCCAGCTTTGATCCCGAGCTCCTTCTTGGGCTGCAACCGGAAGAGAAAACGAAGGTGTGGGCAGTCTGGTCGGCCTCTCTCGCGTTGAGCCGTTACATGGAGGAAGCGTGGACGAGCATGCAGGAGATCAGCCGTGACGTACAACAGCTCCTCGTCACGCACCTCCACCGTGCGGTGCAAATCGATCGGCGGTGCACCCGTGTTCCGGTGAAGACGTTCACGCAGAAGTGGGAGTCGCTTGTAAGATGCCGCGAATTACTGACGGACCCCGAGCCGTGCACATTCGACGGCAACAGTGAGGATCGGGACGATCAGTTTGAGACCGATTCCGAGCTGCTTCTTGCGACCCTGAGGGAATTAGTCGACGGACAGGCGCAACAAAGCTGGATCGGGCGACGACTCACTTGGCCCCTCGACGATATCGTTTTAAGCCTCCCGGGCTGCCGGCCACTCTCGACGAGAAATTTTTGCGAGGGCATGTTGGTAACAGGCGCGATCGGTGGCGGGAAAACGACCTTCTTTCGCTTCCTAGTTGATGCGCACCTAAAGAAACAAGCCGGCGCCCTGTTCATGTGTTTCAAAACGGAGGCGGCTCAAGAAAATCGGGAGTTCGCAATACGGGCCGGCCGAGAGAAGGACATCGTCGAGATTAACCCAGAGAACATCGAAGAGTACGCCATTGCGCCTTGGGAAGAAGAGCTGCGCGAGACTGGTTCAGTCCTCGACACAGTAGAGCTCTTCCTCGACGCCGGTGAAGCTGCTTCCAGCAAAGGCTCAGGAGGTGATGAAAAATCAATCTTCTTCCGCGCCAATGCTACAGCGCTTATGACACCAATTGTGTCGCTTCTTTGGAGAGCGAATGCAGGAGTCAATCCGATCAGAGTCTCAGAAGTCCTTCTAGAAATGAAGGGAATGCCTGCAGGCCGTCCGCTCACTGACACGGAAAAGAAGGCGTTCAGCGCTGAGACGACAGTGCTCGGTAGATTGTTCGAAAAAGCCCGGGCGTGGGCGGGAGATGATCCCGAGGATGTTAAGTCGGTGCAACGCTGGTGGGACTTTATTTTTACCACTTGGCCGGCTTTTGCGAGCGAGACCCGGATGAGCTTCGTAGGCTACATCGAACCAGCCCTGCTATTCCTACTTGAGGACGAAACTCTTCGAAAGGGGCTTTCGGGTCCTGAGCGATTCTCACCGAGAGAAATCCTCGATGGTAAGATCGTAATCCTTAACATTACAGAGAACAACGTCGGAGCTCAACCGGCGGCCATCTTCAACAGCTTGATGAAACGACGGCTCCAGAAGTGTCTAGAGCGCCGCAGGCTGGGCCGTCCGTTCAATGAGGAAGATGACATGCGCACGGTGCTCATCTTGTCTGACGAATATCAGAAATCCACGCACCGCGCTGATAACGATTTCACATCGATCGCTCGGTCCAATCGAGCTGTGTTCATCTGCTTAACGCAATCGGAGCCGGCTATTAACGCTAAGGTGGGCGGTAACGAAAAGGATCAGACCATTGCGGCTTTGAAGAACAACCTTCGTATAAAGGTCTACTGCCAAAACGACGATCCGACTACCAACGAGGCTGCCAGTAAGCTGATCGGACAGTACAAAGAGAAGCTGCACTCGCGCTCGACGAACACTCAGCGATCGAGACCCGGAAGTATCGTGCTCGCGGCGCTAACTGATGGCTTTGACGGAGCGGCCCGCGCGGCGAACGCGCATTTGGCAAAAGGTGAGACCTCTTCTTACAACGAAAGCTACCAGTATTGGGTTCGAACAGACGAGTTCAGCAAACTCGCAAATGGTAGCCCGGAATATGGAAACATTGTGGAAGTGATTGTATTTTATCACGGCTACGGCCCTGTCGGAAGACCGGAACCGTACTTCCGCGCGAGTTTCCCCCGAAATGCGGAGCTGCCGATGACACCAGTAACTTACTGGGACGACGTCCAGGCCGCCAAAGCAGCCGCAGCCAAGGTGGCTTCCAGTGGCGCCAACGGTGCTTCATCTTCGGCAAAGCGCGGCGCCAGGAAGGGTTTTATCCGCCGCGCCCTCGGCGCCATTTTCACGCCTGGCGGCAACTAGCCAGAAACTCGGGACCCCGGAAACGCGAGGGCGCGGTACACTTGGAGCAACAGATGAATGCTCCATGAAACTCGTCCTCGCCTCGATTCTTTTCATGCTACTCCTCAGCGCGCCGTGGGTGCTGCTGAGTGTACTCCAGCGCACCGTCGAGACGGTGCGTAACCTTCCAGCGATTCTTCGGGAAGTCGCTGAACGGAGGGCACAGTCATGAGCCGCCAGGACATAATTGAGCTCACGAGTGGCGACTCGGTTGAGTTGTCGCAGCACTGGACCCTCGTTGCAGGGATCTACGAAGAGTCCGGCCAGAGCTACACGCTCGCGGTGCGGCATAACGAGGAACTTGGGGAAACATTAATCTACACCCGAGTTGGCCGCCGTGCGGCCGAGGTGCGACTTGGAGAGATTCTTCCCGATGGCGACCTACTGACGCTCCTACAAACCGCTGAGCGCCTTGCAGCGGCGGCGCATTTTCCAGTACCGACTCTGCGCGAGCTTCGTCGAGAGCTGCTTCGGCAGCTCTCGAAGCGTGGCTTCTCCCAAGGAACCGTTCTTCTCCAGAGCGGAGCGGCACTTGAAGCATCCAGGCGATTTCTCGAGGTCAGCTGAATGCGAAAGGAAATATGAACCAATTCTTCGACAACTCTCTCGGGCTCCTACTTGCAGCCTTCACCTTTGGAAGCGGCACGGCAGGCAGCAAATGGTACCTGGTGCTCGCGCCGCTATGCGCCATCGGGGTGGTGAAGCTTCTGGGGAACCTCCGCAGGAAACCGCAACGCCTCAGCTCTAAAAAAGTTCACGACCTTCGATGATGAGAACCTGCCCATTTTTTCTAGCAGCGTGCGCTCTGGTGTTGCTCTCCGGGTGCGCATGGACACCTCAGCGTGCCACCTTGCGACCCGTTGCAGAGGTCGCACCAAGTAACATCGGGCACGGCATCAATGTTTCGGTGACGGTTCGCGATGAGCGCGCCACCGAATCCCTCGGCGCTAGGCGCTTCAAGTTTGAAGCAGGTATTGTCGCTGAGCAGGACATCGCATTGATGCTTCGAAAGGTGCTTGAGGAAGGCCTGGCGAAACAGTCGTACCGTGTGTCTCCTGCTGCCGCTGCGCGGCTGAGTGTTTCGCTGAAGCTCCTGGACACCCACAGCGACCCGCTTGGTCGCTGGTGCGTGAGTGCCACGGTGGTCGCACGGGCAGAGTATCGTAAGGAGCACTACGAGCACGAGTACACCTCGGTGCAAAGATCAGTGCGTCTCTTTGTGCCCACGGCAGGAGACAACGAAGAGGCACTAAGCAAGCACCTAAGCGCGGTGATAACCGCGGTACTGAATGACCCTGAGGTGGCGCGGATTCTACAAGGAGCCTGATCATGGCGACACCGATAAATCCAATTCAGTCGGCCGCCCAGGGTTCTGCGTATATCGCTCACGGCGCTGCTGAGTACATGACCGAGAGCGGCGAAGCTCTCGCCGAGTTCGTCGGCCGCGGAGCGGCTGTTCTGGGACTTGAAGGTAAGTTTCCCGAGGTGAAACAAGTCGAAAACCTGCTCCTCGGGAAAACGCCAGACGGGAGGCAGCAACTTGTCGAGAGGCAACGGAACAAGCTCCTAGAGAATGGTGATCGCAGAGTTACGAAACTCGGTTGGGAACACGTATTTCAGCCACCAAAGAGTGTCTCGGTAATGGCAATTGTGGACCCTCGCATCGCGCGGGAAGTCTTCGAAACGGGAAAAGAGATCGCACGCTATATCGATCAGAAAGCTAGGCTAAGGGATCAGTCGTACGGGAAAAAAGGTAAGCGTGGAGAGCGCCAGGGCGCTGGGACTGTTTCAGCGGTGTACCTTCATCAGCTCGCTCGTGCAGCGGAGGAAGGTGGTGCTAGAGACCCGCACCTTCACACGCACATCTTCACGGCCAACCAAGTATGGGATGATCGGAAGAGGGTCTGGCGGACGATAGCAGCGCATAACCTCTTTACCTCACAAAAGAAGATCGATGCCTTCGGCATGAACGTCCTGGCCGGGCGTCTCCGGAAGCTCGGACACGAGTTGGTGGCATCGAAAGATGGGTGGGAGATCAAAGCAGTCTCCCAGGCGCTTCGTCATGAATTTTCCCAGCGAAGCCGCGTAAAAAGATCGTCCGGAGAACTTTCGCTCCGCAATGCCGCAGCGTTGGAAACGAAAACAGCCGCGCAGCGCGAGCAGACACTCGCAGAGAGACTTCGTCGTGCTGGTTGGAAAATGGAGCCGATCAAGGTCACACGTGTGCGGCAGTCCACCGACTCGAAGGGGAAACTGGCGTTCAAGAAAGACGGCTCCCCGAAGACGCATATCTCGACCGAAACGGGATGGATTGCGAAGCTCCCTGGCAATCGCGTCGTCTACGACCTTACCTCAGAGAACTGTACAGATCTGGCGAAACTCAACGAGGCTGAGAAACTTCTCCTCACGGATCTCCAAAGAGAAATCTGGGCTGACACAGCGCTAGAGGCGAAGACCCTCACACCAGCCGAGCACGCGAAGCTTCTCAACAGGGCCTTTCAATCCGGCCGCATCTCGAAAGATGCGGCCTCCAGTGTCACTCCCCTGGAGCGCCTCAATGCCCTTGGCGGCCCCGATGTAGCCGCGCTCCGGGCCGCATATGAACGCGCCCTGGCGACCTCGGCTCGGCGCGCCGAAGAGGCGGCCCAAAGTGAGACACTTACCCAAGTAGCAACGGCAGAGCAGCTAGGCAAAGTGTCCGACGGGAATGCTGCTCCATCGGGGACTCCGGCAGCGCCAGTGAAGCTTCAAGTTGGCGACAAAGTGAGGAGCCTCACAAAAGGCGGCCAGGGAGAGGTTCTAGAGGTGCGGCCGGATGGCACGGCGTTGGTGCGGTTCCGGAATGAGCGAAAGGGGACTGTAGTGGAACGGCAATTACGGCTCAACCAACTCGCCACAATTAAGCCAGACGGTACAAGTACCACGCCAGTGCGCCTCGACGGCACCGTTGAGGATGCCACTGCCGAGGCAAAGGAAGGCGCAAAGTTGGCGCCCGGCATGGCGGTGCGCACACTGGACAAGGGTAATGTCGCCCGAGTAGCAGCCTGCCACGATGACGGGACCTTCTCACTGAGTTTCCATGGACTGGTGGCAGGGGGACGCATTCCTCAGCGGAGATTCTCTCCAGAGGACATCGAGGTCCTGTTCGAGGATGGCGCTACAAGTGCGATCGGGGCTGATGGCACCTTGGCTGCGCCTCTGGAGAAAAATAAAGGGCCACGGGCACTCGAGAGGATCTCGAGAATCATCCGCGGTCCCGACGGGGACCTCACCGGCGCCATCGATTACGTCTTGGGCGTCGCGTACGATAAAGCCTCCGTCGCGAAACTCGATGTGCTTGTCCAAGCCGTCGCCAAAAGGTCGCTCGGCTGCGGCTCCATAGAGCAGATCGAAGAAGCACTTCGCGCTGACCCGAGGGTGGTGGTAAACGGAGGATTTGCGACAACCACGGAGGTGCTCCGCAAGGAGTTGGTCCTCCGTGCCACGATTGAGGAGGAGCGCCATGCGGTGCTTCCGTTGATTGAGCAGATAGATCCTCAGGTGCTAAATGAACGGCTTTATCCTCCGCAAGAGGTGCTCCAACTTGAAGCGCGCAGAGACATTCTAGTAGAACTCAAAAGTCCGACAAAAGAAGAGCTGCGAGAACAGGAAGAAGTTGAAGCTCGCCTCAAGGAACATGGTTACTTGGGACGCGATCAGCGTGCAGCGATACTCGGTTTCCTCAAGAGCGACTGCCGTGGATACGCTTGGAACGGATTGCCTGGCACGGGGAAAACCACGTCGCTTCGGGAAATTAAGGGAATACTGAAAAGGACCCGGGAGTCCCTCCACACTCTGCTCGAAGATTCGGGCTATAAGGTTGTTACCGTGGCTCCGACGTCTGCGGCATCTCGTGTGCGTTTACGTGAATCCGGTTTTTCGGATGCCAACACCCTCACCGCACTTCTTAACGCTCCCGACAAGTTCAAGGTAGACGCCAAGACGGTCTTGATCCTAGACGAGGCGGGCCTCGGAAGTGTCGAGCAGATCGCAGAGTTTAAGAAGTTATCGAGAGAGCGCGGTGCGCCAAACCTCCTTCTGGGCGACATAAACCAACTCACCCCCGTCGGCCAAGGTGATGGGATGAGATTTGCGATTGAACTCGGGGCACCGTGCTCCGTGCTCGGTGACATTCGGCGCCAGGACAAAAATCGCGGCTACAAGGAAGCGGTCAGACTAGCATTCAGCGGGAAACCACAGGAGGCGTTTGATGTGCTGGTACGCATGGGGGCGGTGCACGTGGAGGCCGATCAGCAGAAGCGGTACGATCTGCTCGCGAATGATCTAGTTGCACATCGGCGAAACGAGACCCGAGCGATTTCGGTTTCGGCGACACACCGGGAAGGCGACGCTTCCACCGACGTGATACGTGCCAAGATGCTCAAGGAAGGTCTGCTCGATGACTCGAAAAAGATCATACTTAATGAGCTTCGGTCGGAAAACTTCGAGGCGCCACTCAAGGCTGATTGGCGTTCGTACAAACCCGGGCAGGTAGTCGTTTTCGCAAAAGGAGGCGGTAGGTGGACTTCCGGAAGCAAGTGGGAAGTCCTTCAAGCCGGTGAAGCAGGCGTACTCGTGCGAGAGCTGCCACGCTCTGGAAAGAAGGCGAAACCAACGCCGACGATGCTTCCGATCTCATCTCCCAAGTACCTCGAGAGCTTCGGTGTTTTTCGTCGTCGCAGAATAGATCTCGTCATCGGCGACGATGTTCGATTCTCCGGGAGGATCGCGGCTGAGCAGGTCCCTTCCGGAGGAGCATTCTTGGACAACGGTAACCTCGGGAGGATCGCGGCGATCGATACTAAAAAGAGGATCATCACTTTAGAAAACGGCGCAAAGATACGTCTGGGAGAGGACGAGCAGATCACGCACGGATATGTGAACACGACGTATGTTGCACAGGGTGACGACAAGAAAGCCGTGCACTCGCCGACGGATGCAAAGACCATCCAAGCGATGGGAAGCATGCAGGACTTTGGGGTAATGATTTCCCGCGGGCAGGAGGACATCAAGATCTACACCGACGACCCTGGTGCAATTCGAGAAAACATCGTTCGTAACAGCCACCGCATGCTGGCCCACGAAGCGCTGGGGCTACTGAACCCCGCCGTGAGCATGCGCCAGGTCCTCGATCAGGAACTCCGTCAGCGCCTCGCCCGGGTCCTCCCAGCCGAGGAACTGCAGCAGATCGAGCGACACATCGGCGAAGTCCGCATGCCCCAGGTCGCCACCCAAGTCACTCCACCCGCGGCTCAACAAGTGGTCCCAGCCCAGGAGCGACCGAGAGCCATGGCGGCGGGTTTTTAGAATACAGATCCAGAAACCCGCCGTGGTGGTACCCTTGTTGGAAACTTCCAGCCTATGAAACCTACAAGAACCATATTCGCCTCAATGAAGGACAAGGGCGGCGTCGGCGCCTCCTTCAACCTGGTCCTGCTCGCACTGTATCTGGATTCGAAGGGCGTGCCTTACCAGCCTGTCGACGCCGACCTCAAGAGTGCTACGCTGTCCGATTCCATTACGAAAAAGCAGGTGATCCAAGTCGACTTCGACCGAGTGGATAAGAAGGGGAGGCGCCAATTCGATTTCATCTTGGACCTGAGCTACGAGCACGAAACGCTGCTTGTAGATCTCCCTGCCGGCAGCACCTCGGACTTTATTCCATGGAGCAAAACCGTGGACCTCGGGGAACAGCTGCAGGCCGAAGGCCTCCGCATTGTGCTGCTATGCCCGGTGTCGAGTGAGCGCGACACCCTCGACGACCTTCTACTGATCACCAAGGGCATGGAGACGCCAGAAGGGAATCTATCGACCGATGTGGGGTGGATTGTCACGAAGAGTGACCACAAAGGGCCACTCACGGCCTTTGAAAATTCCAAAACCCGGTTGCGGTTAACTGATGCCGGCGCCGATGAGATCTTCACACCGGAGTTGGAGCCTTTGATTATGGAGCCTCTCCGCGCACACCGCCTGAACGTTTCCGACGCGATTGAGCAGATGCCTGGTTGGCCACGTGAGAAGAGGCTCAGCACCTCGGATTTGATACGCCTCAAGAAGTGGCGTGCTGGAATCTTCGCACAATACGACACAGCTCGAAATCTGCAGCACCTCCTGGTGCCAGCGCCATGAGTACCGAGCTCGAGACAGCAAAGAAGACGGCCGCAGAGAACGCCCAGGAGTTTCGCGAGACTGTGATGCGCACTGCTCCGCGCGAGTGCCTCGAAATGATCCAACGGAAAGAGATCATTTTCGACGATCTTACGATCTTCCAGCAGGCACTTCTAAAAGCCGAAGCCCTCGACTACAAAGCGCTCACCGAGGGTGAGCGCCAGAAACTGCAGGATCTTATCAGCGGTGTCTCGGCTCTTGTCTCCTCGTTCAAGGAGGCCGCGCTCCTGCAGAGCGCCACGCAGGCGCAATCAGTGGAATCTTCTCAAGAGTCCCTCGCTCAGATTCTCCGCGAGCACCTTCAAGAAATCCGTCTCGCCCAGGCAGCACATGTGGAGACTCTCAAAGCAGCAACAAGGGAGCAGCTGAAGCTTTTCGCTGAGGTTGTAGTCGCGGAACTTCGCAAAGCGCCCAGCTCGCCTCCTCTGACTGCGGCGCCCGTGGTGCCCGTCATGGTGCCACCCGCGCCGCTTGCTTCTGAGAAGCATCAGACAGAGAGCGATTTGCCCAACCGTCCGACCGAAACACCGGTTGCAGTTCCACCAAAGAAGCAATCATGGTTCCTCCCCGCTACGATCGGTTGCCTCCTCGGCGTGGCAGCAGCTGTCGCGGCCATGGTCGCACTGAAAGGAGCACTGTAGCCGTGCACCGAATACTTTCAGAACCTCAATTCGCGTTTGGGGTACAGACTTCGTCTGTCCCAGGAGAATCAACAGAGCTCCATGCGGTGCCTTGGACGTACGTCGAGCATGTGCGCCTTGCCGTAGGCCCCGAGCTGAGCGCCCGCGAAGCCGGACTCCAGTACGCGCTACCCGACGATCCTCAGCCCATGCTCCGAGTTATCGCCGATGATGGCGCCTGGCATGCGCTGCCTTGGGCGAACATCCCGCCGACCATTTGGATGTGTGACGGTGCATTGAGCTTTTCCAGTGCGGGATGGACAGTGCGGCTCAAAGGGCGGCGCCTAGATGAAGTCTTTTGGTGTCTCGCATCGCGGGGTGTGCGATCACTGTCGCGACACGTAGGAAACCAAGCCGGTGACAAGCTGGAGATCACGTCGGTGCTTTGCGTGAAACCGAAAGCGGCCACAGAGCCAGAGGGAGACCTCGATGTGTGGTCCAGACGTGGGATGACCGAGGTGAAGGTTTCTATTCAGGGCCAAGGTTTGTATGACCTATTTGGCGCGTCCCTGGGGTGGAACCTCTATAGCGCCGAGCCCGATCCGGTTCTGCCTAAGAGCGGTCCCTATCTCCAGAGAATCCAGGTCAAAGAAAGTTGATATAGGCGCCACAAAGCCACCCCCAGATTCTTGCTGTGTTGATACGCTTGGGGTATGCAAAAGACCCAGAGCGAGGCAGCGGAAAAGAAGAATCTGTTCGATCCACTTTCGGCGAAGCGCCGGGAGTACGACCTTTTCTCCAATCTGCTTCGGGAAAGAGTCATCCCCGATGTTGTACCCGCAAACCGCCCTGCTCAGCTCAAAGCTATCTGGGAAAAACGCGCGATGTACTGGCTCAACGATGAGCGGCATCTGCCGAGCATGCTAAAGCAGGCGCAGTGCTCCGGGCTTGATCCAGAGATGGTTCGCAGTGCCTTGGTTTGGCCGCAGAGGGAGGGTAGCTCTGAAATGCGCTTCTCGGCTTGGGACCCAAACAAAGCTTCACTCGGCAATTTCATCCGTCGGTGCGGCCACCAGGCGGCATCCCGGGATCTCTCGAAGGCAATTTCCATGACGTCCCTTGACGCGAAGCTGTCCGAAGACGGAGATCGCACCCTTGGCGACGTTCTCTCGTCAGAGAACGTCGCAGAAAGTGGGAGCGAGACTTCCCAGGCGAAGGAGCAAAGAGAGCTCCATGTATGGGCACTGGAGCTCGGATTCGACGTTAAGGAGGGTACATTCAATGTGTTGCGGCATAAGGCCCCGTACGGTCCCTTGTTCGATGCGGCCGCAGAGAAGGCGCACGAGGAGCTCGTGGCCCGCGTCGCAGAGCTGTCGGCGCCGCGCGAACGCCCGGCGATCCAGAGGTGCACGAACATTTACGACGCCGTTGCCGCATCGAGCGCGGTGAGCGGCGCGTTCGATCTTGTGAAGCGTGGCCGGGCGACCGGCATTATTGCGGCTCACCCGAATCCCGCAGGGAAGGTATGTCGGTTCATCGCAACGAAGGACAATGAGCAGGAGATCGATGCGATTTCGGAGTTGATCGAGGCGGCTGAAGAAGCCCGCAAGAAGCCCACGAAGGACCTCGCATCCGCCGAGCGAAACGATGCTGTCGTGCTGAAGGCGCTCGCGCGCAGCAAAGCGGTTATTCCGCAGACGCCGGAGCAATCTCAGGCCTACATCGCACAGCGTCTTTACTCTGTCGGGCTCGCGAGGCACTTGGACCGTCGATCGAAAACTCAAGAGGAGGTTTCACTGTCGCAGTTCGCCCGCGTTGCCTTTGATGGGATCGATTTCTCGCGCAACAATGCCGTCCTCGAAATCGACCGGGTGCTAGCCGCTTGGAGCAACCCGGAAACTCGCCACATGTTCGCAGCCCAGGTCCGGGCCGGAGCCGTCGAGATCCCGAAGACTCACTCGTCACTCCGCCAACCAGAGCTCTTCCACTACGACACACCCAGGCGCCAGGTGGAGATCGAGAACGCGCTCATTGGTCGCTCGACCGTGGAACTCGACTGTGTGCCCGAGCAGCGCTCCGCCCAGGCTCGCATCTTGCGCCTCTCAAACAGCGACAAGCTGGAGCTCGTTAACTTCGCGAAGGCCCATGGCATCGATGCGGTGGCGCTCGTGGAGGCCACACCACTTCACACCGTGCACGCCATTCTGGCGAATCGCGACGCAGAGGCAGCAAAGCGCTACATCAACGCCGCTAAGGTGAACCCTCCGGCGAAGGTCGGCGAGGCGCAGCTTGCTGCCTACGAGCCCTATTTCGCCGCGGCCGCAGCTGCTGGCGCCGCCAGGGTCGCTCAGGAGAAGCAGTACAAGGCCGCAGCCCTCGACAAGAAACCTCGCGAGCAGTGGACCTACAGCGACAGCGAACTCGCTGACCGCAACTACGCGCGTAGCCGCGAACAGTTTCAGCAGAACCTTATCCGGTGCGGCGTGCGCAAGCGCGACCTACCAGCGCGCTGGGAGGCTCTCCAGATGGCGACAGTATTGCAGCCCAAGGCCGTTGAACGCATCGAAATGGCACTCGAAGGAAACAAATGGCTGGATACGCTAACGCGCCTTTGCCAGGTAGCCGACAAAGAAACACTCAGGAGAATCGCTTCGGGGGGCACTCCCGAAGAAATCACCAGGGCCGCAGAAGAGGTACTCGCCGAGGCAGCTTCCAGAAAACCTACCCTTGCTGCACCGATGCAGGAGCACGCTATGGAACAAGAGGGCTTCTCCTTTGAAACCGCAGCAACTGCAGAGCGCCACGGTGGCGCTATGGTGCGGTAACAACCCGGCGACACATTTATGATCAACTTTATCGAACCACTGATCGTTCACCAACCTGCCGCCGTCGTGGAGCACTGCAGTGGCCCAGCTTTGCGCCCGCTGCTCGTGCGCCTCTCCTCGGAGCTCCGTCTAAGCGATGGTGTGCCCACCGAAGAAATGGTGGCACTTTGCGAGCTTCATCCGTGGCTCCTAGGGCAGCTCGTTGCCGAGGGCTGCGCAGGGCGTCTCGTGGCGAGCGTTTCACCGCTCGCGAATGCATGCGCCTGCGTGGTGCTCTACCAGCACCTCCCTGAGTGCGAGCAAGTCGCGGTGACTAGTGACGAGGGGCGGGAGGTGCTCCTTCGTGCAGCAGTTGAGGGACGCATTCGCTTGCGCGGCGGCATTGAGGACCTAGCCGGGCTCATTCAAGATCCCAATCGGCTGGTCCGTTACGGCTTTCAGAAACTCGCACAGAAGTGCCTGGAGGAACAACCGACGTCGCCACTGAGCGGATACTACCACTGGTGGTTCGACCCAAGCGCCAAGCCTGTGGCGCCTGCTGGACTCTCGGAGGAGTACCTTTACCGCGCAGCGCTGCGCGTGCGCGGGCTTGGTGGTACGCCGGATCTGCGAGGCATCAATTCGGCGTGCTGGGCGTATCACTGCCTCAGAGATGGTCTGGCGGCGCACGATCAGGCGGCTACCAAGCTGCTCCTTGGCGCGCTCTATCAGAGTGCAGCTTGGACGGCGCAGTACTGCACGGTGGCAAATTTTGCGCCGGAGGTTGCTGCTGCGCACATGGAGCAGACCCGAAGCGACCGCTTCGAGGCGCATCTCTTGGAGCCTTGGCTTGGGGAGTTTGTGCGTGAAGCGATTACTCGGTCCTGATCACGGGGCCATGTTGCTGTTCCCTCTATTCCTCCGGAGAACGTGGAGTCGAGTTACACCGACGAGGGTGTAGGCGGCCGTCCCTCCTTATTCCACGCTTCTAGCCTATTGAACGCAGCACGAAGTCCCTTCTCATTAAATGAAGTGTCCTTGAGGCCGAGCCCGCGGTAGTATTCGACAGCCGCGAGAATGATTAGATTGGTGACGGTATCGGTTCGCGCGAGCTCTGCCGCCACCTTTTCGTCGTGTGGAGAAACAGATCCGTGAACAAGGTTCGAGCGGCAGGTGTAGATTCGAGCAACTTCCTTTTTCGCGGCTTCCATGGGCTCATTGGAGAAGACCGAATAGAGGATGGCTGCACGACTCGTCACGATCTCGGTTACCCCGCGCTCAGTTCCGTCTAAAGACTTCTCGATGCCGGTTCCGCAGAGGCATTCGATGGCTGTTACAAACTTGACGATCTTCGCCGCGGGATAGCGTTCCGAGACAGCCTCGCCGAACCAGAACAGCGCATCCATCAAACGTGCGCAGAGCGGCGGGCCTGGATCGAACTTCGAGGAATGTAGGAGGACGTCTGAAAGAATCGGGAAATACCTATCGGCGGTGAGCCGATCCAACCACTGGTCGCCGATAACATTGTCCACCGGAGTGCTCGACACGGAGATGTTAAGTTCACCTTTTTCATCCCGGATCAGAGTGGCCGCTTTGCGTACACCACTTGAGTCATTTGCGGTGCAAAGGCGATTGGTATAGTATGAACCAAGTAGGACTTTCAGGATGTTGAGAGCTCCACGCACAGTGAAGAGCGCGCGGTTATACGATACGTCAGGGTGGCAATCAGCGATACTGATTTCAGCAAACCAGTTGTAGCGCTCAAACGATTCGAGAAGGCCATCTGTGAGGCGGTTTGCGAGCTGGATGGACTGCTCAGGCGTGGCCGCATTGGCCGCCGGAAAACCCTTCGCAACCGCTTCCTCTACCTGCTTCCTATGTTTGGCCCGTATGCTTTCTCGCTGCTGTTCGATTGCGTCCCCGTGAATCTGAAAGAATTCGGATCTGTGGAAAAATGTTACTGGCCCGACCTGGAACCGCTTGATCCCCGAAGAAAGAAAGAGTCCGCAGGGGATGAAATGGGTGACAGCAGTGTGGGACTTCGCCAGCTTTGCGTAGGCTGCGGAAATCCATCGATCGACGTTTCGTTGATCTGCCTCTCGGCCCTGATCTAAAAAATGATCTGAGAAGGTCTCGCGTAACAGTTTTACAAACGCAGCCAGATCGGTGCGGGCGCGGCGGTCGGGGTGATTTTTGAGATGACGCGTCGCTATGCTCCAGAAGCGATCGATGGCTTGCTGGCCCAGGATGATGATCCCCCCGTTCTTTGGATTGTTGATCGTGTGCAGAGCTTCAGCACGGTTTTCACGTGCATACGTCATCAGCTGTTCGGCAGAGAGATTGAGGGACCAGATCACCCGTTCACAGATGGCCTCAAGGTCGAGGAGGTTATCGGATTTTTTAGTCATGTTTTGCGCGGCGAAGTCAACGAAGTGGTCTTGTCTGGACCCCGCGGGGAGCATTGCTACTTTTGAGGAAACTTGGCGGGACAACCTATACTTCGCGAGCGCTCCCCCGACGGGCACATTTCGTCCTACTGACGTGAGACCAAAGAGACTAGAGGATTTTGCCACTGAAGCCGAACTCCAGGAGGAGCGAGCGGTCCCACTATGGTGCCGTTGGTTTGAGGAGTACCTCGGAAGGTTCAATGGCAACCAGGACGTCAGCGAGCAGATCCGGCTCAAGCAGGGCATCGCCCAGAAGGTCTTCGACGAGATGTTTCCTCTGTGGCGACTTCTCATCCGGAAATCGGTTGAGTGGCAGAACCACCAGCTCAAGTACGTGATCGGGAATCAACCTTTCGATGCGGTTCTCTCGAGTGATGCCGGTTCTGAGTACCTCGAAGTTTCCGTGGCAGACTGGGACCATGACGAGGCACTCCGGATGAAGTATTTCTCAGAGCACGGTCACGTCTCGGCAATCGGCCGGGTGTCTTACTCTGGAACCGCCAGAACTGGGCACGCGATCGAGGTCGAGAATGCGGCAGAGACGACCACTGTGTTGATTGCGGACAAACTTCGACGTGTCAAAGAGCGCATATTGGCGAAAGCGCAAAAAAGTTACCCACCTGGGACGACGCTGGTAGTTGCTTTCGACGATCACATCGTGCGCCACGATCCCAATTTCGCGGCACGGTTTGAATCTATCCTTCGGGAGGCGCGGCACGAGTTGCCGAACACATTCCGTCGGGTTTACGCAATGGGCATGTCAGGTGAAACCCTGATTGAGGTCAGATGAATCCTAACTTCATGCCTTTCGCGAAGGCTCGGGAGTTCGTCCGCGCTTTCGGTTTCTCCACAGCCGCCGACTTCCGCACGTGGACCACAGGGACACGGCCTGATCTTCCCGAAAAACCGGCGGACCTGCCGTCCAACCCACATCAAGTGTACCTTGGCGAGTTTCTCGGCTACGCGGATTTTCTGGGCAGCAGCAACAAGGCGCCGTACCGCCGCGAGTTTCTTCCATTTGAGGAGGCTCGTGCCTTCGTACGGGAGCTTGGTCTTGAATCGCTCGCCGAATGGAAGCGTTACTGCGCCGGCGAGATCCCAGAGTTGGGTGTCAGGCCAGAAAACATTCCTAGCAATCCCAACTTCACGTACCGCGGCAAAGGATGGGCCGGCTCTCGCGACTGGCTAGGAACCGGCGGCCCGCAGATGCCCCGGGGATCTGACATGGTGCCTCTGGACGAAGCGCGGAAGTTTGCTCGAAGGCTCCAGCTGAGCTCTTGGACAGAGTGGCGCAAATACGTCCGAGGGGAGCTGCGCCACCTTCCAGCAAAGCCACACAATGTGCCCGCGATTCCGCACGC
Source organism: Opitutaceae bacterium EW11 (assembly GCA_003054665.1). Classification (GTDB taxonomy): domain Bacteria; phylum Verrucomicrobiota; class Verrucomicrobiia; order Opitutales; family Opitutaceae; genus EW11. Next base: position 67,471 of record QAYY01000013.1, read on the forward strand.
GTGTTACCGCGCAAAAGGGTGGGTCTCCTACGGCGACTTCCTGGGCAGCGACACCGTGGCATGGCACTCGACTGACTGGCGAAGCTACGAAGATGCGAAGGCATTTGTTTCCGCTCTCAATCTTCGATCGCAACAGGAGTGGCGCCGGTGGCACCGAGAGATTGCACCAAAGGACATCCCGTACAACCCGGACAAGGCCTATGCGCAAGCGTGGGAGGGATGGTCGGTCTGGCTAGGAAAGTATCAGCGGACACGTACCACTGAATCCGCTAGAGACTGGATAGCCGCGAGACTTCGATAATTTGTAAGGTGTATGGCAAAGCCTCTCGAATATAGGCTCTCGATCCCCGGGTTAGGTGTATGGCATATCCAGTACGACCCTACACGGAAGATTTGGCTGCTGGCTTATAACCCGAGAGCGCGTGGAGAGCAGTGGGTACCCTCAGGAGAGTTTACGCTCGCGGAGAGCGCCGCGTTGGCAGTGGCACAACGTAAAACCGGTGCTCGAGGTTGGGATGGTCTGCGATTCGCGCTGCCCGCGGATTTGGATCTCAAGCTCTGGAAGACCGATGAATCGGAGGGCATTCAGGCCGACGCCGTTGACTGAGCAGAAGTGGTCGTGGGCGTTCGAATTGAAGACGCAGCCGCCCCGAGAAGTTACCTCCCGGGGCGGGTCCAGCTTCAACTAACGCCGGGAGCTTGCTCGACCGGCGGTTCGAGCGAACCGCGGCGGGCTGAAAAAGTCCAGAGCCTCATCGACTCCAAAATACGCCGTCGCCGTTCGGCCCTTCCGGAAATTCCCACCCGTGCAATTTCGCGAGCCTGGTCCACAGGCCCTGTAGCTTCGTCACGAAGTCCTCGGGAACTTTCGGGTACGCACGCAGAGCCTCGCCGATGGCGGCGCCATATTCTGTGATGATTTCTTTGGTACCTTCGGGCGCTCCCGCCCAAAGCCAGATTGCTGGTTGCAGCTCCCGATTGCCCTCCAAGTGCGCGATCGACTTCGCGTACTGGAAGAAGACGACCCAGAACGCTTGGGCTGCTTGGAAGGCGACTTCCCGCAGTTCGGAGCCCTGAAATGGGGCCGCCGGGATTGCCGCTCGGAGCTCCTCAAGCTCCCTCGCAATGAGCTTATTGTCTGACTCTAGCTGATCCTCCCACACCGCTTGGCTGTGCGCCGTCGCCGAGAAGTAGCACGCAAATATCTCCCCAAGGATCATCTCGGCGTAGTGCCCCGCTAAATGCCGCACTTTGAAACGACCATTGGGGTCGGCTACTCCAGGAAACCGGTTCCTCTGATTAGGACGCTCACGATTGTCCCTCGCGTGAGACACCTCGTGCCAAATCACGTAAATGCAGAGTTGCTCCTGGGTGGTGCGCTCCTCGAAGGGCTTGTTGATGCCGTCAAATGCGGCACCAAGGATGAAGTCGCGTATCACGAGGCCGGAGACAGCAGCCACACCTTCAGGTGAGGTGATGAGCGTCTTACCAACTGCTTCCAGTTTGTCGTTTCGTGTGAATTGCTCGCCGGGTGACAATCGGTCAACTGCCTCGGCAAAATGCTGCTGGTCTGAGATCGTGACGTCGCCAATCGCGTCAGATGGGCATCCCACCTCTTTAACCGCCAATTCAATGAGCCAATTGGTGTTTTCCACCAGCTGCTCCGAAACCTGAAGTCCATCCACCAAGAATGTAGTTCTCATGCGCTCCCGTTTGAGCCGCGGACTATTACAGGCAAATTTTAGCTGAAAAATTCTGTATGGAGATCGATCAGCCCTTCGTCCGGACGCTGCCTAGCCCCTGCGGCGACACTCCTAGCACCTCTGCCATTGCCACAACCTCCGCCCAGGTGGCCCAAGCGTAGGAATTTGAAACCCGTGAGACGTAGCTGGATTTCTCGTACTGCGAGAAACCTCGCTCAGCCATTTGCGCGCCGATCAGCTTCAGCGTCAGCTCCGGTCGAGCAGCTCGAATCTTCGCGAGAGGGTCTTTGAGCCGAAACACCCGCTCACCTGGCGAAACTCCCGCAGGAGGTGCTTCCGAAGGTGCTCCCGGGTTGGAGACTTCAACCTTGAATTCTTCTGCGCGGCTCTGTGGCGCCTCCTTCGGAGGCGTCGCCGAAGTCTCTGCTGCTCGCGGCGGAGATTTCCCCTCCACAGGCGCCTTAATTGCTACAACGGGCGGAGGAGGGGCCACAGGGACTCTTGCTGGCTCTGGTACCGGTGCTGCCGGCTTCGGCGCGCTTGTCGCTGCGCCGACTGCAGCGCGAAGTTTCTCGATGTAGCTCTGGAGAAGCCCCAGTCCCGAGTCGCTGACAGTGAGATCCACAGGGCTCTTTCCTCCCCAAGCCGGCGACTCAGCGTGGAGCCAATCCAAGGCTTTCTCTTCGTCGCGTGTGAGCTCCATGGCGATTTCGTGTGCCACCTTGCAGCGCTCCACTCGGGCCAGGGCGCTTGAGGAGATTTTGGGCCGCTCCTTCAACTTTCCGCGACGGTACGCGAAAAGGGTGGACGCATCGATGCCCGTGATCTCCCGAAAAAGCCCATCGCCGAGCTCCAATTGCTCCCGGAACTGGAGCAGGGCGCGTGCGTCTGCGGGTTGCGTTTTGTCTGGCATCTGTCTTCCATCGAAGGCAGCTAGACGTCTTTTCTGCAAGGGTTCATGGTGGTTCCGACATAGGAGTGCACCTCGGACACTGACGTAGCTCGCTACACATGAACGATAAATGGGAATCGCCCGGTCCGGTGAGCGAACTGTTCGGTGTGGCGCTTCAGGAATCCGAGGTGTGGCTTGATCGCGATCCAGGAGCGGTTGCCCGCATTGCATGCCACGCAAAGGTGCTCGGAAGCGACGTCGCGTTTCGGCGCTGGTTACGCGTCGGGAATCCATTGCTTGAGAAAACGAGTCCCTTGGAGTGGATACGGTTGGGACGGGCGCGTGAAGTCGCTGAGTTCGTCGAGGACGCCGATGCCGGGCAACCGACCTAGGCTCATGAAGAGAAAATCTGCCGCGCGACGAGAGACGTCCTGTGGGGTGCATCTTTACGGGTGGAGGCTCGGGGAACACCTCGTCCCAGTGAAAAACGTGATTGTCAGATTAATCTCTGGGCTTTGCCCCTGCTAGGCGTGTCACGTCGACATATCCCGACTGAATGCCCACCCAACTGTCCGCTATATCCTCGCGCGTTGGGTTGACTGCCGCAAAACACCTCAGTAATACTGATGTATGGCCGGAGATTTCTATAGAACGGGGTTGTCATCCTGTGCAACCAATGTTTCTTCGACTCAACAGCAGGCAGGAAGGAAATGCGCAACGTGGCGCTATCAGATTCGTGTGATTCTGAGGCGCGCATTCTACCGTGTGCGACGCTTGCTGAAGGTGGCTGTAAACTATGCGTCGGGTCACACAGATCTGGGATTTGCATCTGCTCGCGGTACGTGCAGGTGAGGCGTTCGAAATGGCTCTGTACCGAAATATCAATAACTGAATCGCAGTGCCGTACACGCACAGAACACGATAGCGCGATTGCAGTCTCCTCATTCCTCAATTATAGATACTCGTCGTCATGAAAACATACGCTTTTCTATTCACCGTTCTTGCCGTGTTGGTTATGCAGCTCGGCTGTAGTAGTACAAGCGCACGGAATCCTAAGCCTCGTACGCAGACGGTGTTAACGCCGGACCGAGAAGCGAGGATGAATGCGCTTGTTAAGCGACTTACGGACAAGGGCTACTCACTGGATCGGGCAAAGCGAATCGCAGCAGAGGAGGTTCCTCTGACGGAGGAACAATCGGCTCCTCAACCGCTGGTCGACGTGTTTACCGGTGCAGCGGCCAAACGGGAGGCAGAAGATACTGAATTCCGGAGGGACCTAGATAAGTTGCGGAAGCAATCTAGCGACTAGAGCTAGTAGCCATGAAGACTGTATCGCTCACTTGCGGTCGATCGTTGGTGTGATGGAAACAGCTGGCACGGGGCCTGAGATGCTCTGCGATGGACAGCTTGTGAGTATCGAACCACAGCGGACTCCGTTCTGACCATCGGAATTAATAGGGCACACCTGGAGGTGGCGCGGCAAGTTCGTTACTTCCCCGCGGGGGCCAGCGGTAGAACGGTGACGAAACTACCGTTGCGTGAACGGAGTCGCAGACGCGAAACCTTGATGACATCATCCTTATTGATGCTAGCTACCTCTGCTGCAGGCATAACTGGTTGGTCCGAACGTCCATCTTGTCCGGTCGCCAGTACCAATCCCTCTGATGCCCACCACGCGTTGGAACGTTGAAGCGTGGCGTATGTGTTAGCCAATTTCGTCTTTGCTGCCTCGAACTCCGTGTCAGTGATCGACTCTCCCAGTGTTTCGGCTAACTGCAGACACTGGGTTGCGACACCCTTTGCTCCAGGTGAGAACGTCACCTCAGCCCAGCTGTACAGCGCCCCCGTTGATGATCGATCAAAAGTAACCCCGGTTTCGGGGCTGTACGTTATCGAATTTTCGACCCTCAATCGTTGGAACAGACGGTCACGTAGTAGTTCCATCGCTATTTGGAGAGCATATCGTTCACGCGCCTCTACTCCTTCCTGCGGCCAGGTTATACGTGCAACGGCAACCTGATCCCGAAGTTGGGTATTTACACTACCTCGCGAGGGCTTTCGGGTCAGCTTTATGGGCGAGGTATCTGCCAATCGGTCGCCAGGATTGGGGCTGAGGCCAAATAATTCGTGCGATGCGATATCTATCGTGGCGTCAGCTTGAATATCGCCCGCAATGCGGAGCTCAACGGGTCCATTCAGCCAATGTGTATTTATCCAGCTGGCGACTTCTTCAAACGTGTACGGAACATGACGCGCATCGGGTAGCTCCAATCGTCTGTCTCGGCCAACAAGTCTGAATTCCGATTCTACTTGCGCAATGGCTTTCGTTGACTGCAGCCAGCTTCTGCGCAAATCGGCATAGCCCAACCGTGCTGCAGCAATCCGGGATGGTGCGAATGCCTGTTTCGTAAACCAGATCTTCGAAATGCGCAAAGCGAAGGGGAGCTCTGAGACTGGTCCCTCGATAGTGAGTCGGACTTGGCGGTTTAGGTAGTCAGTCAATGCTAGCTCCATTGTTATGCCTCTTTCGGCCAACTGCATGTGCAGCGAATCTCGCGGCAATCCTTCGAATTCTGACTCTCTGCAGAGGGTGTAAGCTAGAACGTCTAGTCCGGGACGTTTGGGATCAAGGTCATATAGACCGCGGCCGATCAGTAGCACTGCCGCAAATCTTCCCGGTTGCTCCGAATTGTTGCGGATCAGAACCCGGACATTGTTTTCAAATGTGAGATACGTCACATTGTTTCCGACTGAATGCTTTTCGCGAACCTGTAATCGTTCATCTCCGTGCTCGGACTTGATTCCAGTCTCATCCATTTTTTCCTTCTGTGATTGCGAGATGGGCTGATGCGGTACGGCTTGGATAGCTGACGCCAAATCGCTCGGCGTAAGCGCGGATCCGGCGGCGGCTTTTGCGATGACTAGTTCGCTATCCTTTGGAAGGAGCTCGGCCAGTGCTTCTGAAACATTTTGCGCTGTCACCAGTTTGAGTGCATTTCGGCGCGCAGTGATTGTCGCCTCTGGTCGCTGCCAAGCGCGTCCAGAGGCGAGTACCGCTGCTATATTATCAGCATACTCTGGAGAGTCCCATAGTTGAATCGAGGCCTCGCCACTATCTAGGTCGGCTGATTGGGCTTGTATGGCCTGTGCAACGTCCGCATGGGCGAAACCCTGCATTCTGCAGTTACCCAAAACGCGAAACATCGACTGTATCGTCGGCTTCCAATCGCTGGGAGCACAGATAGCTTCAAGGGCGAACACGTTAACTCGCTCGTCGACATCAGGAACTAGCGACGCGTTGGCGCCAAGTGTAGAGCGCGGCAGCTGTTGCCGAAGTCGGTTGCCTAGCAGGAACGTAAGGACTTTTCGTGCGTAGTCGGTACGGTAGTCTCTGCTGAAACTAGCAGAAGAACTGACATTCAAAATCGCTACGCTTGTGCGTGATTCCTTGTGGGTTTGGACTATCCTAAAGCTAGTGGCGCGTCGGTCGGGTATCGGGACGGACGCGGGTGGTGAGCTGTTCCTTACGGGGACGCTCGAAAACACGCGCTCGATCAAATTCCGGGTGCCGATCGGGTCGACGGGCCCTGTGATCGCAATGGCTATCCTTTCCGGCGCATAGCACCGGTCGTAAAAAGTCTGAACGTTGATAGCTGTTGCCTTTCGAATGTCTTCCGCGCGACCGGCGGGATTTCGGTTTGCGACAGCAGTGCCCTCGTAGATTTGCTTGCGAACCTCGAGCGTCGTCATCGCGGCCTCTGTGTGTTTCTCTGCTAGTTCGTTAAGCACTATCTGCTTTTCCTTCTCAACGAGTGAATCAGAAAACCGAACCTCGATGGCCATGTAGCGCAACGCCTGCAGTACTTCGGCAAGAGCCTCTCTATCAGTGGACGGGATATCGAACTTGTAGAGCGTGTAGGTATAGGAGGTGTGCGCATTTGCATGCGCACTTATCTCCACTCCTCGCGAGCTCAACCGCCTGACGAACGGCTGTTGGGCAGCTGACGAAAGAACAGCGTGCTCTAGCAGATGAGCGTAACCCTTTTCGGTGTCCCCTTCGTCAAGCGACCCGGCTTGCAGAATCAGCCGGACGCTAATCGTATTTGTTGGTGACGCAATTTCGAACAGGCCGAAGCGGATTCCGTTACCGAGTACCAACGGGATCTCGGGTCTTTTCTCCGGCGCGTCGGCCGGAGGGACCTGAATTTCCGATCCAGCCGACGCCACCATCGCGGCGCAGAGGAAGACCGCGTAAACCGCAGAGGTGAGCTTCATCCTCGAATATGGATATCGGAGCGCAATGGGAGTCAAAACAAAGTGGGTAGCGTGGCGCAGCGAATGGAATCTGCTTGGTTGCTGTTGACGAAAATCGCCTCTTTTGTGCGGATCTGCCGCGAATTTGCAGCACTCCAGCTCCGATGCGAAACGCGTGTGAGGCATACTGTCTATAAATGGCACATCTATTGTATGCTATAGCCGGAAGCCTGCGCCCCAGTCGGGGTTCTCCTCTCGTTGCGGGCGTTGATTATCCAACAACTGGGTTGACAACGTCGGTTGCGGAACGGACCATCGTTGTAACGGCGGGGGCACGGGGTTCCTGCCATACTCCAAATGACTATCAAATCGAAAGTCTTGCAGGTTATTGCGCTGTTGGGGGTATCCTCAACTTGCTTGCTTATTACCGGATGCGACGACGAATACAACTCAAACGGCCCCTCGGTTACGGTGAGTCGTGACTCCGAAGGAAATCCCACTGGCGTTGATGTTGCTGCCTCTGTCGACAATACTGATACCGGCACGAAAGCTACTCTTAAGACTCATGTGGCGGTAAACTCCCAGACTGGGGATGCAAACGCCACTACCACAGCTACCATTGAAAACCCCGTGCGCGTGACGGACAATTTGACCCTTACTCCGACAGCGACTTATAACCCGGGGACAAACGAGTTGGAACTCGGTGCTGGACTTGGCTATCGAAATGACGATGGCACCGTCTCTGTAGACTTTCTTGATTTCAAACATAACGTTAATACCGGCGCTAACACGGTTGGCGCAAAAGCGTCGTTCAAGTTCTAGGAAGTCCAGATCTTAGTCACGATATACTGGTACTGCGCCCGTTTGTAGCGGGCGCAGTATGCCGCAGACTAGTTGATGCGGCGACTAGTTGGGGTCTGACCAAGCCGCATCTATATGTTGCACCGATTCGCGTCGGCTATTCTATTGCTTTTTGCATTCGTGCACCCTGCGGTCGCCAAAGCTGACGGGGTTGATCTGGAGGTCATTGAAGATGCTGCCTTCGCTCGACCGACGCTTCGTTCACTAGTCCTAGAAAGGCTGCCTCCCTTTAGGGAACGCATGATTCAGTTGGCGAAGAAGCGGGATATACAGTCGGTGTTGGGAAACGCGGAAGTCCAGAAGCAGATCTGCGGCGATATCCGTCGGTTGGTAGGGGCCGGAATTCCCGTTGGGACTATCGCAGCCGCGTATGAAACTGCAGTTAAAAGCATCGATACGCGAGCTATGCAGGCCTGTAATATTTCGCGGGTCCAGCTATATAGCGGCCTGGAACTAAAGGAAAAATTGCGCAATGGTGCAATCGTTCCATATTTCTCGTACGACCGACAGAATGACATGTGTTCGTGGGATTGGAATGTCGAATCTGCCCGGTTGAGAAATGATACACCGGATGTGCCTTTTGTGGTCATTGTTACAAATAGAGCACAGAGTGATGAGGAGATTCTTGGCCACGTGTTTGAGGTTTATGAGGACATGCTTACTAGTACGATTAATGACCACTATGGTGTATACGGCTATCGCGTGATCAAGTCCGTGGCTAGCTATTCCCTCTACCGGCAGGCACCGAACCTCCCAGTCTGGCTCCGCGAGGGCATCGTTGGAGCCGTCAGTATTCATGTGCTCTCGGGAATGATCGGAACCAAGAAAGCGCTGGATGCGTTCGGTAAGGTTCATGTAGAAGGTGAGCGGTTGAGTTCTCCCAACTTGCAGGAACTTTATCTTTGGGAGCCGCGATCCGCGAGCCCTTCCACGAACGCTGCATACGTACGAGCATCCACCCAACGAGTGTTGAGCATCGCGAATGTGGCTGGATACCGATGGATACCCTTTTGTGTTGCGGCATTGTCGAAGGCAGAGAAGGTTATGCCGGCTGATGTAGACGCAGCCATGTCCGAGGCTACCGGTGGAAAATATCGCTTTTCGGACGATAGAACACCCGTTAAGGTGGGTGGAACCTCAAGGTAGAACCTTCACCTCGTGCGTCGGCATAAGTACGTTCTACTCGGGGTTGTTTTGGCCGTTGCGTGTGTCTTGCTGGCGAGCTGGTTCTTCTTTCCAGCCATCCCCATTGTAGAATATAGCCATGGCGGCTTGACGCTTGAATCTTGGTTAGTCGCTGGGCCATTCACCCCTCGGGAGGGGGAAGATCCCTGGGCGACCGAATATTTAACGCTTCCTTCGGCAGGTGGATCACACCTGATGGCCGACGGGAATGGCCTACCAAATCCTTTGCGCCTTCGCGAGCGTGTCCGACTATTGAAAGCGCAAGTAGTGGATCTACAAAACGCTTACAGGCTTCCATATGATCCGGATTTGTTGCCTGCGGTTGCATACTCGGCGTGCCGGATCAAATGTGAATCCTCCGGTCTTGCTGTTTTGATGCTTGGGGCTACTGACTCCGTGCGTGTCTTTCTTAATGGCGTCTGTGTGTACGAGAAACAAGCGCGTCGAGGGCTTGCGTTATATAACGATACGATCCCGATCTCGCTCACTAAAGGAATAAACGTTCTGGTGCTAAAAGTAGTCAGACTGCGTGGTGCGTGGGGGTTCACGGCGCGTCTTGAGCAATCGCCCGCGGATGCATGCGCCACTTCGTTAGCGAGTGAAGGATTGCTGAGAAACAGGCTACTTGCGAAAAACATCTTTTTAGTTGGCGAGCCACTGGGCACGCTGGAGCGAATCTCACCGGTTCTTGGGATGAGCGCATTCACGGTCCTGAATGCCTCGGGGCAACGCGTGTGCTCTGCTAGCCCGCGATCGGTGCAGGGGGGGGGCGCACTCGAGCCACAGTTACGACTCAGCGCAGGCGTGTACATAATTGAGCTTTGCTTGAACAATCAGCGATATCGCGAGACGTTCTGTATCGGTTCCTTCGAGGAAAACGCTGCTCGCTTGCTTGAACGGACGGCTTCTCTACGTATCACTGAAAACCCTGACGTTCTAGCGATTTCTCGGCGGTTGGCTGCGCTGTCTATTCCTAAAAAGAGTCAGGATCGGAGCTGGGAAGTGAAAGCTGTTCATGCGTTGGAGGAACTGGATGCGTTGCTTGAAGCGTCTTCTTCTGCGGGTCGAAGGCAGCTGCCGGCGGGTCTGCATTTCCTCGGGCTTAAGTCGAGGATTGACGAGTCCCTGCAATGCTATCGGCTGTACGTTCCAGAGCAACGAGAGGCCCGCAAGCAGATCCCCCTTGTGGTGTTCTTGCCCACGGTCGCTTCAGCAGCTCGACCATTCATCGAGAGCGCTTTCGTTGCGGCGCATCAAGAAGCGGAGAAGATTTCCGCGTTCGCTGAACGAGATGGCGCAGCGGTTCTTTGGGTTGGTTATCATAGCCAACCATCTGGCGCGAAGATTGATTTGGTGCACCTCGATGAGGTTCTACAGGACGTGGCAAAGCGCGTAGAGATCGACATCTCCCGAATCGTACTTATAGGGAGTTGTAGCGGAGGAGCACTGGGTACTCTAGCCATTGCCGAATGGCCGCAGCGTTTTGCTGGGCTCGCGTTTCTCGATCCAGTATTTGTTCTAGAAAAGACGCCTTCGGACTCCGGACGTGCGTATTTTGCAGACCAAGCGCTGTTCACCGAGTGGCTGTCTGATACGGATTCGAGCCGATTCGTGCAGTTGCTACGGGATACTCCGATATTGATGATTTACGACGGTGCGCAGCCTGGGCATGGTAGTCTCAAGATCGCGGAAGGGTTTACCCGGCTAGCGCGTCAGGCCGGTGCTAGAGTCGAATTCCTCAATTTGCCACAGCCGTTGGCGCAGCATATGGATGCGTGGCGCCGGACTGTGGATTGGTCTGTTCGGCAGCGGCGAACCACAGTAATCGAAGCGCCAAAGAAATCGTCTGACGAAAGAGAATGTGTGATGGATGCACTAAGTAGTCCCTTCCTCTTAGTCGAAGGCACATCTGGGACGGACATTGACAGGGCGGCCACTCAATCCGTCGTTCGATCCTTCGAGTCTGCTTGGCGAGAACTCACCTTCGGTTCCTGCAGAATACGAAAGGACATCGAGATTACGGAAGAAGAGACACGACAATTCAATTTGGTTCTTGTCGGCAACGAGAAAACAAACTGCCTCATCTCGCGGTATGCTTCCGGATTGTTCAGCGGAAACACAATAACTGTTTCTGGCAGAAAATGGTCGAGTCCGCAGCTTACAGTACAAGTCTGTATCGAAAATCCGTTTGTTTCTCAGCGGCGGATCGTGGTATTAGGCGCCATAGATATGGTGAATTATAACGCACCCATACACTCGCTCCTGGTGGATGGGTGGTTCACTTCTGCGGTTTGGACGGGAGACCCAGGTCAGGCGGAGCTTGTGGAAGTGACTGCCCCGGAAATATGATCACTCCCCCTGTTCTTGTACTACGCGACGTACGAAAGAGCTTTTTGATCGGTTCTGATACCGTCTCGATTCTTCGTGGCGTAAATGTCGTCATTCCGCCTGGTGATTCCGTTGCCGTGCTCGGCCCCAGCGGCAGCGGCAAGACCACTTTGCTTAACATCGCGGTTGGGATTGAAGATGCAACGGCCGGCGAGGTTGAGTTGCAGGGGAGACCAATTCATCGGCTGAGACCGAATGAACGCGCTGATATGCGAAGATCGTGCGTCGGATTTGTGTTCCAGGACTTTCGATTGATAGATGCGCTTTCTGTGTTGGATAATGTAACGGTTCCCTTGCGTCTAGCCGGTCGGCGCGTAGGAAGACTAGATGCGATGGAGCTTCTTGACCAGCTGGGTCTTGCAAGTCGGGTGGATCAACCAATTGATCGACTGTCCGGCGGAGAACGTCAGAGAGTCGCCATTGCAAGGGCCCTAATCGGAAAACCTGCGTTGATCGTCTGTGATGAGCCAACAGGAAATCTCGACCGTGAAACGGCAACGAGGGTGGCTACGGTCCTCTTCAGCTTGGTTCGATCTTCTGGTGCGGCCTTGATCGTTGCAACTCACGACGAGTCGCTGGCGCTTCAGTGCAATCGAATCCTTCGCTATAACGACGGGCTGTTCAATCAACATTCGGAATCGCGTTAGCAATGCTCGGTGTCGTCATCTTGATTTTGCAGCTGTTCACAAGGCGACGGCTGTCATTGCTCGGCATGTGCTTGTTCCCGGTGCTTGGAGCGTGTGCAGTGATGATGGTCGACTGTTTGGGCAGAGGATTGCGGACAAGCTTCAGCGGTGAGGCTCGACAAGTGCTTGGGGCCGACCTTGTGGTGAGTTTCTGGGGACCGCCGGCTGCCAATGTTGAGGAGGCCATCGCGGAGCAAGGGGCGCGCACCTGTCGTGAAGCGATCTTTGGTTCAATGCTTGTAAGCGAGAGCGGTGCTCACCGGGTGCAAGTACACTCGGTCAATGGAGCTTACCCGTTCTACGCGCGCTCCGGTGTGGTGCCTAGCATTTCGACGTGGGAGCAGTTGAAGGACGCTGGTGGAGCCCTGTACGTCGAGCGACGGTTATTGGAGTCGGCACGGCTCGCAATCGGGGACAAAGTGGTGGTCGGGGGAAACTCTTTCACGATCCGGGAAGTCGTGGAGAATATCCCGGGGGAACTAACCACGGTCGGGCGTCTCGATCCTGCCGTCTTCCTTCGCAGTGCTGACTGGAAGACTGGGTACGGGGCGCTCGTGAACACGAAGATTCGAGTCGCGGCTGAAGAACCGGCGGCCATTGTACGGATCCAAGCGATGCTGAGCGACAGCTATGGACTGAACAGCCTATCTATCGAAACCCCGGACCGATTGTTGCGTAGGTATGATAGGTACGTTGATCGGTTCGAGCGCTTCTTGAGATTGTGTGGTATTTGCCTGTTGCTTCTCGGCTTGGTGGGAATGGCTGCAGTTAGCTTAGCGGTGTGGGACAGAGAGCTTGAGCCCATCACGACCTTATTGTTGCTCGGTGCTCGGTCGACTCACATATTTACCGCGCAAGCACTTCTGGGAATTGGACTGGCGGGGCTGAGCGCCGGCGCCTCTGCAATCCTGGCATGGTGGATTATGCCGTTTGCGACGGAGGCTCTGCAAGGCGTGCTTCCGTGGAAGTTGGACGCGCCTCTTGAATATGTTGGAATAGCTCCATGGTCGGGACTGCAATCTTCTGTGATGCTTGTATGGGTCTTGATGCTGGCTGCTTCTTCCGTCCGTGCCGCGCCGCAGCATGCCCGTCGTCTAGACCTTATAAAGAGGAATAATGCGATTCTCGTTGCGTGCGGCTTCATTGCGGCGGTTTGGTTGTTCACCCGTACTTTTCTGCCTTCGTGGCGGAGCATCGTTATTGACGTCGTGATGTCCACGGGTCTGGTAGCGACCGCGTGTCTTGGTTGTGGACTGGGCATCAAAGTGTTCCATTCGTTTGTCGCAGCCCATTGTGGACCGTGGCTTCGGTGGGTCGCCGCGAATCTCGAGCACAAGCGTCTGCACTCGATCGTGGTGATTGTCTCATGGGCGAGCATTATGGGTGTGTTGTGCGTGATCCAGATTTCGCACTCATTATTAAAGAAAAGAATGGGGCTTGCGCGCGGAGGACCGAACGTCGTGATCACCAATCTTTCGCTAGACGATCTCGACGGGGCCAAAGCGTTCCTGGATTCGATGCAAGTGAAAGTTACGGCTGTACCGCTAGTCCAGGCGACCATAGAGAACGTACAATTTGGGAACGGGCGAAAAGGGAATAACTCTCTTGATGGTTCCTCGTTTCTGGCGACCTATCGAGATGTAGTCTATCCGACAGAGACGGTAATTGACGGTGAGTTCGAGGACACTAGCCCAACGCATTCGGCAATCGTGCCGATCTCTATCGACGAGCGGGTGGCGAAGAAAGGACTGAGTGTCGGGGACCTTGTTGGATGGGACATTTCGGGTGTCCCTGTGCAAACTCGGGTTGCTAGCATTCGAAGTTCAGACTCGGCCCGCTTCTATCTAGATCATCCAATCGTGTTCCCTTCCGGCATCATTGATAAGGCGCCGCAGCGCTACATGTTGCTATGTGAAAGCCCGTCATCTGTAAAGGCGCCACTAGTCGTCCGCAAGATGGCAGAGCGTTGGCCGCGAGTGTTGGCGTTCGACGTTGGTCTCGATGAAAGACTCATTGGGGAACTTCTCGACAGAGCTCTGGGGGTCGTCAGAATTGCTGCCCTTGGGATCGCCGCACTTGGGCTGAGCGTTAGTATCACACTTCTCATCGGCATCCGCCGCGCACGGCGAGAAGCATACAGAGTCCTTCGGGTCATTGGTGTGAGCGGCGCACGGGTGCTCTTTCTAAATGGCGCAGAGGCGCTGACCATTGGGACGATCTCCGCGTTTATTGCGGTAGCGACTTGCGTGGTGTCGGTGCGATGGGTTTGTGTCCATGTTCTCGAGGTGCAGCCGGGAAGCGGGATGTGGTCGATACTTGTGCTGTTCATATTTTGGACGCTAATCTGTTCGAGTGCCATGGGCGCCCTTGGGTATCTGGCGCAATACGCTTTCGAGCCTAAAGATAGAAATGCACAAAACCGATCGATAGAATGAAAACCGTCGTGACTTGGATCTGTTTCTTTGCAGCCGTGATATCCGGGATCGGCTGGGTTTTGGCCGTGAAAAGACTAAATGCGGCCGAATCGGAATTATCCGCGCTCGGTCGCACTGTTGCAAATATGCGGGAAAAGGCTTGGGAGCGAAGCAGCACTAGCTCGGGGGAAGCTCTCCGTGGCGCTCGTGATCCGCTAGGACCGGCTCATGACGACCCTCGCGACGACTCTGGTTTCGGGGCTCCGATCAAGTCGATGGTTGATGACTGGGTACAACTAGTGAACTCTCCCGAAGCGCAGGAGTTGATGTCCGCTCAGTACACTGCCGAGATCAGCTCGAGATATGCGAACGTATTTCGGGCTTTGCAGCTCAGCCCGGACACCCTCAAAAGATTCAAAGACCTGTTGCTTGAACGGCAGAGGATCGACAATGATGCGATCGCGATAGCGTTCCAGAAAGGTATCAATCCGCTCACAGATCCGCAGGCATATGGCGCCATCCTTACGAACGTTCGGAGCGATATAGATAGCCAGATTCAGCAAACACTTGGTGAGAACAAATTCCGGGAGTTGCAGCAGTATCAGTCTGGACAACAAGCGAGATCTACGGTGAATCAGCTGGCGCAGTCGCTCAGTTATACGCAGGACCCGTTGACGCAAGACCAGCGGCAGGCAATGCAATCTCTCCTTGGGATGACTTCAGGGGGATCTGCCGGGAAGCAAAGGGGGCGGATAACGGCCGCGGTTGCAGAGCAGGCGAAGTCTTTTCTCCGTCCTTCGCAAATGGATGCTGTGCACGAGATAATGAGAGCGCAGGATGCGCAGGACGCATTGGCTCAGATTCGTAGAAACGCTCAGAGTCGGAGAGCCACCGGAAAATGACCTCTGCCAAACTCAGACGAAATGGCAAACCGCTAGTGTTTGTGTTCATCGGATTAGCGATCGTCGGTGTCGTTATCTGGCCGTATATGAGGAGAATCCGAACAGCAGACGAACTGTTGATTTTGAAAGGACAACTTGCGAAACCGGAGCAATTTGTGGGCACTACAGACGCCGATTTCTTTGTGATTGAACTCAAGTCACCGACCGTGAGTGAAGAAACTGTACGTAAGAGCGGAATTGGACCAACGACTATCATTGCCGATGGAGAGAGTCGCACATGGGTGCTAAAGCTGTCGCGAGCTTTCGGAGCACAAAAGACGCAGAGCGAGCTTCGTATTGTGTTCCGCAGGGGGAAGCTGGCTGAGCTAAGGCTTCCTCGTCCGGTTGGCCGTTTTGTATCGAAAGAAGCTCTAGCGCAGTATTGTCGAATTCTTGGTAACTCGACGATCGACTTAAAGCGTAAGCGATCTGTTCTGGATCCCAGAGCGGGGGTTGCGATAAATGCTTTGGAGTTTCCAGATGCGTCAGACAGCTTGGCTATGTTTGGGGAGCCGAATTCTCGAAGTGAGGTCGGCATGAATCAGGTCAATTCGTACGTTCAGCAAATCGAGAAGCCAGACGGAAAAGGTGTGAAGAGTTTCAAGATCAACCTCGTTTTTCACAGGTTTACAGGCACGTTTAAGTACGGCGTGGTTGCGCTGGCTGGATACGGCATTATATTCGATGAGGCTGGTGTTTCGATACGCCGATGAGTAGGCGGTCTTGTGGCTCAAGGACTATCAAATAAGGTAAGGGAGCCAGCGGCATTCCTGGGCTTCTTGTGGCGTCTGCTCCTTGGGGCGCTCGGGGCCCTAGTTTGCGTCGCTGCAGTTCTAGCATTTGCCTTTAGTAAGGCAGGTTCGCGTATAGCGTCTTTCAGTTTGGTTGAGCCGATATTATTGAACGACGCAAACATTGTTGCTGATTATGTTTGTGACGGGGATGGTGTCCGGCTGCCCTCGCATTTGCGGGTCGGAACTCTGAGCAGTGGCGAAGTGTCGCACTTAACGGACGTGCAGCAGATTGTTGTCGTTGGTCGACGCGTTAGCTTTGCACTGTTTTTCATCTTCGCGATATCGCTCGGCTTCTGCTCGAAAAGATCGCGTGCTTGGGTCGCGCGAGCTTCGTTCGTAGTTTCCGTTGCATTTGGTGGCGGTTTCGCGGCGTTAGGGTGCTTGAATTGGCGAGGAAGCTTCATTTTGGTCCATCTAGCTCTGTTCAGAGAGGGATCTTGGCAGTTTACATCGGACGCATATCTGCTGCAGCTGTTTCCGGCGAGATTCTGGGCGTTAACTGCTTTGTCGGTGATTGTTGCAGAGTCGGTGGTGTCGTGGAGTTTCTGGCGATGCCTGAGCGCTTTGGCCGGACATCGCGTCTACTTGGGTAAAGTGCGACCATGATCTTCTGGTACGAAAGTGCAGTACGGCTGGCTTGGCCATTTGGTTCGCCAAATGAACTTGGCGCAGCAATGGCGATGCTTCTTCCCTACGTCTGGGCGTGTGCTGGAGGGACACGTCGATGGAGTTTCGCTACTTTAGGATGGCTGTCTGTGGAGGGAGTTCTATTTTGGGTGCTTTGCAGGACGTATTCACGTGGGGCTTTGTTGGCCCTGTCTATCGCGATGCTTGCGTACGCATGGTTGAGCTGGGATTCCAGATCTAGACATCACCGAAGGATGGTCTTCTACGAGTGGGCGACCAGAGTTGTGCTGATGGTATGTATCGTCTGGTCGGTCGGGGTGTATAGGAGGGTATCGTACGAATACGTGGGGGCGGACCCTGGAGTTCACACACGGCTAGTGCTCGCCCGAGCCGCTTTGGAGATGGTTCGGGATAGTCCCTGGATAGGCTGGGGGTGGAATCGAGGAATCTACTCTTACATGAATTGGTATCAGCCGCTCTCCGATCACCATGTCTATGGGAATTTCGTCAGCGGTGTTGTTCAGTTTGCCGTTGATAACGGGCTTCTTGCGCTTGGGGCAGCTACCGTCTGCGTTGGGATTATTCTCGCACCAACAGTACTTGCGGTGAGGGGTGGAACGGCCTGGCCGACGTTCCGTTTCCGTGGGCTGTTCGGAGTATCCTTCGCCGCCGGTCTGGTTGCCAATTGTTTCTCATGCCTCACGTCTAGCATGCTCTTCACCAGCATGTGGGTGATCACTGCGGTACTTTCCGCGTGTGGCGTTTGGACGTTGGCGCGGGAAGTGCAGAAACGTGTTTTGAGCCTATCGGTGATCGGTGGTATGGCAGTACCGGCGTTGATACTAATTGCAGGCGGATGCCTCTCGCCCGATGTATCTCTGTTAACTGGCAGGATGGAGGACGGAACTGTGGTGATTCGTGCTAGACGTGCGGTATCTCAGGCGCATGTCGTTCATACCTTCGTTGACCCTGCGGTCATGGCCGGAGGGGGGGGGAAGTTGATTAGGGAACTCGCGATGGGCGCCAAGAACGCTACATTCTATGTGCACAATAGGCCGACCGACCGCGTGTTGAATAAGGGCGACAAGCTCTTGTTAATGGGGCGATCCTGGGAAGTCGGATTGAGGTATCCTGACCAGTCGAAGGCTCTATTGCATCCGATGCTAATTGTTGGCGAAAAGTGGCTGCAGAACGTGGATATCGTTTCGCTTGGTGAGGCTGATTTCGAGTTTCAGAATGGCTACTGGATCCATCATTACGGAGGCACATCGGAGATATTAATCGATCCGACGATGGGGCGGGCGCTGGCATTTTGGCCTTCCTTGCTCAAGGAGAGGTTGTATGCATGGATGGATAACTAGAGGCTTTTGCGCTGTCTGGTTGTTAGCTGGCGCCGTGGATGGTTTGTCCTCAAGCGGACCATCGTTGGGGCACATCGGAGCCGATGGCACGCTGTGTTTTCAGATCCGATTGGGAGTTATTGAAGGCCCCGGATACAGCATACCGGTTGAAATGGATCACAGGATTGCCGTTGATTATGCAGGGGCGGCGAAGAGTGTGTGGCAAATACCTGCGTTTGAATCGTACTTGGTGGCTATCTCATCGAGCGAGTGGGAGGTGCAGTTTCCGACAGGCGAGCGCGAGCGGTTCGAGTTCTTAGCAGGAAGCCAAGCTCTGGGGCAGGGAGCCCACGGTCGAGCCTGGGTACGCGGAGATGTGAGCGGGCGTTACGAAATCCAGTCCGCAGAAGGAGAAGTGTACGTTTTTAAGTCTTCGAGACTAAACCGAATAGATATCGCACGTAATACTATATGGTTTAGTGTTGTCGATTCGGGGATTCGCATTACCAGGGGAGAGTCTGGTGCATTACTGGGTGAGATTCAGAGAAGTGAAATCGGTGAGCCTGTGAGAGTTTCCTTGCATGGCAGAGTTTTCCGATTCATATATGATAAACAGCGTCTCCTTAGGGCGGTTTGCGATAGAGACGATAAGTTGATTGCGGAACTGAACTACAGAGGGAATCTGCTTCAGACGGTTAGCATGCCGAACAGGCCAGTTGTCCGTATCGAGTGGCGCCTTCGGTCGGACGGGGGGAGCACGGCAACTGTCCTGGATTCGCCGCCAGTAACCCTAGCCGCTGTTGATGATGAGCGTTATGATGTATCCGCACGCGGCCCTCTAAGAATCCTACGGCGTTCGTTAGTGACGAGCGGCCGTAGGGATGCATTGATCATCGACACTCTGTCGGGGTCTGTTACTCATGAAGAGGATGGGTATGAGTGACCGCTGTGTTTGGAATACTCGGAGGTGCTGCATCCTGTCGAATTTAGGCCTGGCATAGTAGCCCCCATATACGCATGGGTCTCAAAACGTTCATTCGAGAGGTGGGGACTATGACTTCGATTGATTCCGTAGATGGATGGAATGCCTCGAACATGGAAGCATTCTGAATTATGCGTTAGCAGGCTCTTGTATTGCACGAACGGATCGAATTCAGAGTTCGATCCGTTCGGAGAGAACCTGCCAGCCGCTCCCATGAGACGCTCGGGCCCGGCCGATCAGCCTCAGGGCGCCGTTACTGAATTCGACAAGAAGCCACATTTCTTTCGCACGAGCGAAACGCCGTAGGGGATCTCCGACTATGCGGAGCTTGCCCTGGGTGAGCGCTACCAGGAAGCGTCCGCGCTGCTGCTCGTTCAACCTAGAAAGTTCCTTGAGGCTACTCGCGGCCTCCACACGCGAAATGACTCGATTGAAGGCAGTCATGGCCCGCTGCCGTGTCACGTTGTTTTGAAGGTTGACCGAGAGAGCCTCTAGGTCTCGTAACGGCAGCTCAGGGGGCGCTGTGTTTGACGCGCTATAGGCTTCAAGGGTCTCTAGCTGTGCCTCTTTTGCGCGGATCTCGGTCTCCACCTCCCTCAGCCGGTTTGCGACTGTTACGCTCCCTGACTCAATCGCAGCCAGGAGGTTTTTCGCGCGGATTCGAAGCGCCTCCAAATCAGATCGCAGACCGTGCACCGGTGAGATATCAATCTCAGTCTCTTTGCTCGTTGCCAGGTCAGCGGCGGTAACCTCGAGTAGCCCTGCCACAAGGACCGCGTCTAGGTAGGTAGAGTTGCAGCACCAGAGCATCTTTCCGTCGGTATCCTCACTCAGGCATTCGTAGTAGTGATTGTGACCTTTGATTCCGGTTTCCGGATCTGGGAGCCCATTGCGGTGACTCGCGTACCGGCACCAATGTCCTTGGAAGTGCAGCAGACCTCGGAGCATATTGATGGGGCGCGATAGATCTCCTGGTCGCCCTCTGGCTCCCCGCATGTTCTTCCTCATCTGCGCCCTCGCTGCCGCGGCTAACTCCGGGTCGATGATCCGGGGGTAGTAGCCCTCGATCCTGTGAGTGCGGCCAGCTGCTTTCGTTTTTGCGGTTTCCTTGAGGGTACCGAGGGGACCATCGGAGTTCACAAGGCCCCGTACGCGACATGCGAGCCACTTCTTCGTTTTTGGGCGCCAGGTTGGGGTGTTCTTTTCGTTGAGTAGACGCGCGATGCGCGCCGAAGAATAACCCTTGGCTGTAAGCTCGAAGACCTTTTGCACTACTGCTCGTCGGTCGGGCGGCGAAACGATCTTCAGTCTCGTCGCATCGTAAACGAGCCACCACGGCAGTGACGCACGGAGGAGGGTGCCTTTCTGCGCATCCTCGCGTTTGCGCGCCCAAGCCTCTTGGAGGCGCATGCTCTTGGTCTCGGATTCTTCATTTGCGCGCATCGCGAGCGCCACGGCGAGAATCAGGTCAATGCCTTCATCGGGTCCCGAATTAGGGCGTAGGACCCGGTTGACGGACGTCAGGTGCACTTCTATTCCAAGATCTAATAGGCGGTTTAGGAGAGCGACTGTCTTTCTTGGGCTCTGCCGTGAAAGACGATCCAGGGACTCGACGATTATTGCGCTGCCACGAGGAACCGCCCCCTGCTCTACTAAGGCAATGAACTTGCCAAGGTCGCCCTTTTCAACGTTGCGTCCTTTGAAGGCAGATACGCCTTTGTCGAATAGCTCGAGGGACCTATCTAGCTTCAACCCAAGGCGTTGGCAATATGCCTCGGTGCTTGTTGCTTGTCGCCTAGTCGAGTCTCCGAGTTGCTGGTGCAGTCGGGAGAACCTGAGATAAGAGTAAGCAAGTTTAGGCGAGGTGTTCACGACAATGACGGTACCACAGGCGCAAAATACTGGAACTAATTATCCATCTTCTAGAGGTTGACGGAGCACCTCCAGCGCCGAGCGCCGAAACTCCGGCAGTTCGTCGAGGAAAAGGACGCCATGATGGGCGAGGGAAATCTCGCCTGGCCCCGGGATGGATCCCCCTCCGAGCAGTCCCACGTCCGAAATCGTATGGTGCGGGCTGCGGACAGGGCGCTGTCCCAGCGGAACGCTTCCGTGCAGCGTCTGGCCGGCTGCGGAGTGAATGCTCAAGATCTCAAGCGATTCGTCGAGCGTAGGGGACGGCAGGATACCCGGGATGCGTTTTGCCACCATCGATTTTCCTGAGCCCGGCGGGCCGATCATCAGCAAGTTGTGGCCGCCGGCTGCCGCCACTTCGATCGCGCGGCGCAGCGCGTATTGTCCCTTCACTTCCGCAAAGTCGTTTTGGCAGGATTCCGCGACGCCGATCGGCGTCGGCGGCAAACATGGCTCCGGAGCAATCGAGCTTTCGCCCGCGAGAAAGCGAAACGCCTGGTCGAGCGATTCGACTGGATAGACGGAGACGCCCTCGACGAGAGAGGCTTCCCGCGCGGAGGATGCGGGAAGAAGCAGACCTCGTTTACCGAGGGATTTTGCCAGACGCGCCATCGCCAGGGCGCCTCGCACCGGGCGAGTTGCTCCCGACAGGCTGAGTTCGCCGGCGATCAGAAAGTCGTCGAGTCGTTCAGCCTTGAGTTGACCGGTTGCGACGAGGATCCCGAGCGCAATTGGAAGATCGTACATCGGGCCCTCCTTGCGCACGTCGCCCGGAGCCAGGTTGATCGTCGTGCGGGTCCAGGGGCGTTGAAAACCAGAATTGCCGAGGGCAGATGTGACCCGATCGTTCGACTCCTTCACCGCCGTGTCCGGCAGGCCGACGAGAATCAGCTTCGGCTCGCCGGATTCACCGGTGTTGACCTCGACCCACACAAGCTCCGCGTCGATGCCCTGAAGCGCGGCCGAAAACAACGTGGCTAACATCCGAGCCCTCCCTCGCGAACGTTCTTCATGCAGGGAGAGATTGTGGATGAAGAAACATTGTCAACAGGCAATAGTCGTTCGTCGCGGGCTGTGCTTGGGCGAGGAACGCGTATCCGCACGCCGGTTGTCCGATCGACGAAGACGGAGGAACCGCGGCATCGGCAGTGCGGCGGTGGCAGCGCTCGGGGTGTGCCCCGGCTTGAAGTGCGGAGCGGCTAGTTCGCCAGCGGCAGGTTGCTGCTCTTGTTCGCTTGGCGGCGCTGAGCCTCGGCGACGATCAACTCGATATTCCGGTTGATCGCGTCGATGTACGGATTGGGTCCGTCGGGATACGGCTCGGCGAGAAAACGGTACAAGCCGAGGAGTTCGTTATCCAGCTTGGGCAAAACGGAGGTGCGCCAAAAATGGGGTGTCTTCGCGATCAGTTCGTCCACCGACCGGTAGAGCCGTTGTTGCGGTGGCACGCCGGCGAAATTGTCCGACTCTTCGAATTCGGCGAACAGCAACGGAAGCTCGTCCAGGTAGTTCGACGGCGACATCTGGCCGAGAAAATCGGCCGTCGCGACGGCGCAACCCACGAGCCCTTCAATCGGGTGCTGAAAATGAAGCCGACGGATGTTTGTCGTGGCGTTCGTGCAGCGGATCGCTCCGAGAACGCCGTCGAGTTCTTCTAGCGCGACTCCGACGGTCGGCAAATAGGAGGACGCCACGGCGCAGCTGCGCAGGACGTGCGTGAACGTGTATTTCGCACCCGTGCCACCTTGATCTGAGCGAAGCTTGAGGTATCCGGTGTCGTGAAGGAGCGCCGCCGCGACGCCGAGTTCGAACTGGCGCGGTGCGATTTTCGGCTCGATCCCCGCGCGGTCTCGGCCGGCGAGCATCCGCACAAAGCACATCGTCACCTGAAGCGTGTGGTCGAGATCGTGGTAGGGCGTGTCGATCGGCTGATAATCGAGGTATTTGCCCGTGAACATCGCCTCCACGTCGGCAAAGACCCGGGTGACGATCTCGGGAGACCTACCGGGGAACATCCTGCTAAACGCCGCATGCGTTGCTTCCGCGACCACGGCTGGGCTTATCGTATCGAACAAAAAGGGCATGCTTGGCGTTCCAAACGACGGCCGCCGGCGGCGGCCAAGATCGAGCGAGCCGCCGAGTGACTAATGATTTGCGCGAAAATCGCGCAAGCCCAATCTCTGGCGATCCGCCCTCTCGCATGGTACTCGGACTGACAGGTGGCATGGGCTGCGGGAAATCCACGGCAGCCCGGATTTTCGAAGAACTCGGCTACCGCCGGGTCGACTCCGACATGCTCGTCCGCGACCAGCTCCTGACGAAGCCGGAGCTGGTCGCCGCGCTTGCGGAGCGCTACGGCCCCGGAATCCTGGCCCCGGACGGTAAGCTCGATCGGGCTCAGATCGCGCGGCGTGTTTTCGTCAGCGAGCCCGAGTTGCGCTGGTTGGAAGCTCAGTTGCACCCCCTTCTATTTGGCCTATGGCGCGAACTCCTAGCCGGAAAACGGGAGGAACGTTGGGTGTTTGAGGTGCCGTTGCTCTTCGAGAAGGGGCTGGAGAATTGGTTTGATTTCACGATCTGTGTAGCCACAACCTCACCGCTCCAACTCGCCCGGCTTGCAGAGCGCGGCATGTCACTAGCGCTCGCCGAGCAACGAATTTCCAAGCAATCTTCCTTGGCGCTGAAAATTGAGTACGCCGACTTTGTGTTGTTAAACGACGGCTCGCAGGCTTTCCTTCGGGAACAAATCGCGGGCCTCGTGGACACGCTGAGCGTGCGCTGAGGCGCTCGCTGGCGGAGTGGCTAAACCTTCGAGGGCGAACCCAAACCCTTCCTCCTTTCTATTTCTATGGACGACGCAGAAAAAACTGGCGCTGACGAGGCTTCCTCCGGCTCTTCGGCCAAAAAGAGAACGCGTACGCGTACCCGCAGCGTTACTCGCACCCGCAAGCCGAAATCCACGCCGGCTACGGAGACTGCCGCTCCTGAACTGCCTCTGGAGACGGCTGCGCCGGAGCAGCGCGCACCTGAGCCCGAGCGCACGCCCGAGCCGGTCCGGGAAGTTGTATCCGAAAAACCGGTCGAACGTCCGAGGTTCACCCCCGAGCCGAGAGAAGAACCTGCACCGGCTCCCGCCCCCGAGCCTGAGGCGCGTGTCCCGGCGGAGCCTGCAACCCCAGCGCCGTCGGACGATCGGAGTGCGCCTGAGCGTTCGGGCGGTCCCGAGCAGCGACACCCGCAGCAGTCGGGTGGACAGCCGAGGCAATTCCACGGCGAACAGGGCGGTGGCGGCAACGAGCCTTTCTGGAAGCGCGACAAGCGAAACAAACGGAAACGCGGCAAACACGGAGGCGGCCAATGGCAGCAGGGCGGCGGCGGCGGTGAGCCGCGTCACCCGGCCCAACCCCCTCCGCCGAATCTCCAGCCGGTCTACGGCGACCTGCCCGGACCGGATCGTTTCAACGATCTGGCTGCGCTCAAAACACGGGCTGACGAGATCACCGTCGGCGGAGGCGAGCCGATCAACATCGAGAAGGTCTATGGCCTGAATCTGGGCGACCTGACTGCGGAGGCTCGCCGGCTTGGAGTAACCTTCGAGGGGGCGCCGAACCGAAAACAGCTTCTCTCGCAAATCTTCAAGAGCGCAGCGGAAGCCAAGCGTCCGATCGTCGACCGGGGCTGGCTGGATCTCACCGATCGCGGCCACGGGTTCATCGTCCATGAGGCGGTCAACTATCGCCTGTACCCGGAAAACAGTTACGTTCCGGAGTCGTTGATTCGCCAATACGGGCTGAAGCGCGGACATCTCCTCGAGGTGCAGGCGGAAGCGCCTCGTGAAAACGAGCGCTGTCCCTCTGTTGTGCGGGTGAAGTCCGCCATGGGTATCGCTCCCGAGGAGATCTCGAAGGTTAAGCCTTTCGAGGATCTCGTCCCGTATTATCCGCTGAAACGCATCCTGCTCGAGGCGCCGGAGGTTCATAAGGACGTTTCGATGCGCGCCGTCGATATCCTGACGCCGATCGGTTTCGGCCAACGCGGTCTGATCGTCGCTCCGCCGCGCACGGGCAAAACAGTTCTTCTGCAGAACATGGCGAACTCGATCTCCGAGAATTTTCCGGAGGCGAAGCTGATCCTGCTGCTGATCGACGAACGTCCCGAGGAAGTCACCGATTTCCGGCGCCACACCCGAGGAGAGGTCGTCAGTTCGACGTTCGACGAAGCTCCGGAGAGCCACGTTCACTGCGCCGAGATGGTGGGCGAGAAGGCCCGCCGTTTGGTGGAGATGGGGCAGCACGTCATCATTCTCCTGGACTCGATCACGCGTCTGGCTCGCGCCTACAACGCCCTTGCTTCGAATAGCGGCAAGATCATGTCGGGCGGCATGGAGGCGACCGCCATGCAGAAGCCGAAGCGATTCTTTGGCGCGGCGCGCAACATCGAAGGTGGCGGCAGCCTCACCATCATGGCGACGGCTCTGATCGATACCGGCAGCCGCATGGACGAGGTGATCTTCGAGGAATTCAAGGGCACCGGCAATATGGAGCTCCACCTCGACCGAGGCCTGGTCGACAAGCGCATCTTCCCTGCGATCAACATGGATCGCTCCGGGACGCGCAAAGAGGAACTCATCTATCATCCCGACGAGATGGTCCGCATCTATGGCCTTCGGCGCGCGATGCAGGGCATTCCGCCGATCGAGGCGATGGAGATGCTCCTCAATCGTCTGAAGAAGACGAAGACCAACGCCGAGTTCCTGATGAGTTTGAACCGCTGATAGCGGTTCCTCGCATCCCAGGCGTGTTTTCCACGTCTGGGATGCTTTCTGTCTTTGCCGCTTCTCTCGGAGCCGGTCCACGGCGGGCGGCAGTTTTCTGGGAGTAAATCTGGCGTAAATGACCGTTTTGGCTTAACTCGTTCATCGCCAAGCGGACACCGCAGGCTTTTGATCGCCGAAAAGATCGCCCCCATGAGCTACGAGATGAACGACTTGCTGGAACTGGTCGTCGACCAGAACGCGTCGGACTTGCACTGCCAAGTTGGGCAGCCGCCGACGCTGCGTATCAGCGGCAGCATGGTCCCGATTGAAGGGCCGGATCTTACCCCCTTCGATACGGAGAAGCTGATGTTGGCGATTACGCCGGACAACCATCAGCAGAACGTGAAGCTGAACGGCGGCACGGACTTTGGTTTCGCCTACCTCGACAAGGCGCGCTTCCGCGTGAGCGTGATGAAGGCCAAGGGCAACTACGGCATGGTTCTTCGCCAGATTCCGAACCGGATGTTCAGCCTCCGGGACATCGGTCTCCCGGATAAGGTGAAGGAGCTTTTGTATCGGCCGCGTGGATTGATCTTGGTCACCGGACCTACCGGCTCCGGCAAATCGACCACGCTCGCGTCGATGATCAATTACATCAACGAGAACCGCGACGGGCATATCATCACGATCGAGGATCCGATCGAATATTATCACCCGCACAAGCGCTGCATCGTGACGCAACGCGAAATCGGCGTCGACGTGCCGAACTTCGCCGAGGCAATTCGCCGCGCGTTGCGCATGGATCCTGACATCATCCTGGTCGGTGAAATGCGCGATCTTGAGACGATCGAGGCGGCCATAACGGCGGCTGAAACCGGTCACTTGGTGTTCGCGACCCTGCACACCAACAGCGCCCCGAAGACGATCGATCGTATCGTGGACGCGTTTCCCGCCACGATGAAGGAAATGATCCGCACCCAACTCGCGTCGTCCGTTCAAGCGGTCATCTCCCAAGTGCTCTGCAAGAAGATCGGCGGGGGACGTATCGCCGGTTTTGAGATCATGATCACGACGACCTCCATCCAGTCGCTGATCCGCGAGAACAAAACGTTCCGCATCACCTCCGATATTCAGACTGGCGCGAACCTCGGCATGATCACGATGGATGCGCACCTGATGAATCTCTACAACCGCGAGCTGATCACCGCCGACGAAGCGATGGAGAAGGCCCAGGATCCTCTCGTGATGCGCGACAGACTTCTCGCGACCGGGGCCAAACTGACGGCGGTGTGACCGCCTGCCGTTTTTGCCCGCGACCCCCGCACTCTCCCCCTTACGGTTCCTAGAGCAGGGGGAGCTGTGGCACCGACGCCTGCTCGATTGCCGTCTTGAGCACGAGCTTGCGGGTCAGGAGTTGAGAACTGAGGCCCGGCAGTCGCTCCGAGAAATCGTCTGCATCGCTGGCCTGACGCAGGGCCCGTTGGACCATGCCCATCTTGGCGTCGAGGTTGTCCACCATCGAAACAAAGACCGCCTCGGGCGTAGCTGCATAGACTGCGGCTCCCCATTCCGGCTCACCTTGATGGCTCAGAATGATGTGCTCCAGCCGCTCGAGGCATTCGGGATCGAGCTTCGCTTTCAACCCGGCTTTGCGCACCAGTTGGTAGCCTAGGACGACGTGGCCCTGGAGAAGCCCGCGGCGGCTGCGCCGAGTGACGAGCGTACCCTCATACTCGATGGTCTTGCC
Source organism: Opitutaceae bacterium EW11 (assembly GCA_003054665.1). Taxonomy (GTDB): domain Bacteria; phylum Verrucomicrobiota; class Verrucomicrobiia; order Opitutales; family Opitutaceae; genus EW11. The sequence goes on from QAYY01000013.1 coordinate 94,952, forward strand.
TGTGTCGTGGAGAAGGATGCCAGCCATCGCCAAATCCGGATTCGCTTCCGTATAGATTGGCAGGAGAGCCTTCGCCGCTCGGGCCATGTGCGTGGTGTGCTCGAGAAGCCCGTGTCGATAGGCGTGGTGCATGGACACGGCGGCCGGGGACTGCCGAAACGCGTCGCCGATCTCGTCGAAGACCGCGCGAACCGTGGTGCGCAATTCGGGCTGCTGGATGCCGTCGATATAGCCGTTGAATTCCGCCCAAAGCGTCTCGGGACTCTCGGGTGGAACCTCGACCAAGTTTTCGAGCGTTCCCGGCGTATTCAGTTCTTCCTCCGTCAAGACGGAGACGCGCGCCAGCTTGGGCGAGAGCCGGCCCTGGAACGTATCCATTTTGGCCTCGATCCGCACGGCCGCGCCCTCCGAAAGGTTGCGGAGCAGCTCGAACTGGGGATGGTCGCCGAAGACCGTGCAGGAAAACGTGCCGGTGCGGTCTCCGAATTCCAGGCTTAGAAATGGATTTCCATTCGACGCGGTCTTGTTCGTTAGGCGGCGGACGAGCAGCAGGCTGGCGAAGGGCCGCCCTGCGGAGTTCTCGAGTGCCTTCAGGTCTCGAACGAGCGAAAGTGGAAGAGGCTCAGGCATACGATTTGACGAGCTCCGTATAGGCTTTGAAGAAGGGGTGCTGGGCACTCTGTAGCAGGGAATAGAATACTGTCTCGGAGGGGAGCACGTAGATGCCGTGGCGCGTCAACGAGCGCAGGCAGACCTCACCGTCTGCCGGACGGCGGCAGCCAACCGCATCCGAAAGGATCGTGACCTGAAGATTGTTGTCCACGGCGTCCAAGGCGGTCTGATACACGCAAATCGGAGTCTCGAGCCCGCACAGGATGATGTGCTCGATGTCCGCCGAACGGATCGCCTCGCGGATACCATCGTCGCCGAAGGCGGAGAACGTGCTTTTCGAATACAGAACCGGGCTTTTCGCGCAGGCCAGCAGCTCCGGGGCGGTGCCGCCGAGCTTCTGCGGCATCTGTTCGGTGAAGGCGACGCGGAGTCCCAGCCCTTGTGCGGCGGAAACGCCGAACGAACAACGGCGAACAAGCTGATTTCGATCGGCGATCGCCTTGAGGAAGGCCGGCTGCACGTCGAGGCAAAGCAGCATGGCGCCGGTAAAGGGTGCAAAAGTATCTGCCATAGTGCGGATAAACGCTCAGGGATAGTAGCGCCGCCTGGCCTTCACTTGCACGAACCGTTTTTCGGGCAGAATGAACGCCGTCAGGGAGCCGCCCATCACGCAGGCGGTGTCGATTCCCACCGACCACTTCAGCTTGTACACTTCCGGACGCGGCGTGTGGCCGTAGACGACAAAAGGCGGACCCGACCAGGAATCGGCCCAAAGCCGGCCGTCGGGGCAGTCGGCGCGGCGCGCTGGTTTGCCGTCTTCGTCGATCACCTGGATTCGCGTGACGATTTGAGCGCCCTGCTTTTGCCAGGGCTGGCCGGGCAGGAATCCGCCGTGGACGAAAACGGTATTCAGCTCCTCGATATGATGGGTGAGGGACATCGCTTCGAGATAGGCCCAGTCTTCGGGGCGCAGCTTCTCGAACGTCGCCAGGTCCGTTTCTTTGAGCGCGCTGCTGTCCTTCGTTTTCCGATAGTTGAGGAGTCGAAGCTCGTGGTTGCCGAGCAGGGAAAGCGCGCGATGGGCTCGGGCGAGGTCGATGACCTTGTTGCTGTCTGGGCCTCGGTTCACCAAGTCCCCGAGAAGAATCAGCTGATCGTCTTTGCCGGGAGCAACGCGGTCCAGGAGTTCCGCGAACTCCTGGTGACAACCGTGGATATCGCCGATGGCGATGATGCGTCCGTTCATTTCGGCGTGCCGGAAATTGGCTAGCGTCGCTGGCTACGACAAGTAAACAAGTGTCGATGGAACTGCAGCTGCAACCCTTGGCGTCCTCCTGTTTTGTGTCGGGACAGACCTTCGTGGAAGGGAACCGTGTCGCAAGTTATCTTGTGCGCGGCAAGACCGGGGAAGTGATGCGCTACGACCTGCTCGAGTCGGCGGCTAACGGCTTCGTTCCAGAAGGCTCGATCGCTTGCCGTTGGGTGCATGTGTTCAAGCCGCGCAAGGCCAACGAGAATCCGGAGCGCGAACTCAAGCTCACGGCGGAGAATCTTTTCGTCACGCTGGCAGACCCCGCGACGGAACTCACGCCGGAGAATCAGCGCCTCGTCCAGTTCCTCGCGTTGATGCTGGAGCGCAAACGGGTGATCCGTCCCAAAGGTCCTTCGGCAGATCGGACCAAGAACGTTTTCGAGCATGTGAAAACCAAGCAGCTCTTCGAGGTGCCTGCGGGTGAGCTGACGCCGGAGTTCTTCGTGCAGGTACAGGAGCAGCTCAGCGTCCTCGTGGGCGAACCGAAAAAGCCGGCTGCTCCGGCGGGGGAAACGTCGGCGCCCGGGCAGGGGACGGTGCCGTAACGGGTTTTGCGGAGAGAGCAGACGCCGGGCGCGTCCGGCTAGCGACGGACAGGGATGCCTCGGTTCGCGAGGTACTGCTTCACCTGAGGCACCGTGAAGGTGCCAAAATGGAAGAGGCTGGCGGCGAGCACGGCGCTGGCGTGCCCTTGGTCGAGTACGTCTGCAAAGTGGTCCATGGCGCCGGCGCCCCCGCTGGCAATGACGGGCACTTCAACGGCGTCGCTGATGGCGCGAGTGAGTTCGATATCGTAGCCAGCTCCGGTGCCGTCGCGATCCATGCTGGTCAGCAGAATCTCGCCGGCTCCGAGCGAGACTGCCTGCCGAGCCCAGGTCACTGCGTCCAACTCAGTCGGATTACGGCCGCCATGCGTGTACACGCGCCACGATTTCCCATCGGGTTCTCGTTTGGCGTCGATCGCTACGACGATGCACTGATTGCCGAATCGCAACGACGCATCGGCGACGAGCTGAGGGCTCTTGATCGCCGCTGTGTTGAGCGAAACTTTGTCGGCTCCGGATTTCAGCATCGCCTCGATGTCCGAAACCGAGCGCAGGCCTCCGCCGACGGTGACCGGCATAAAACACTGCTCCGCCGTGGCGGCGACTACGTCGTGCATGATCTTCCGCTCGTCGCTCGAGGCGGTGATATCGAGAAAGATCAACTCGTCGGCGCCTTGAGCGTCGTACGCCTTTGCGCACGCCACCGGGTCGCCTGCATCACGGAGTTCCTGGAACTTCACGCCTTTGACAACGCGGCCGGCGGTCACGTCGAGGCAGGGGATGATGCGACGGGAGAGCATGATTGCGCTTACGCTAATGAAGAAGGCGAAACGAAGAATGAAGGACGAACTGAAAGCCGACGGACACAGTGCCCGTCTCCGAATCCTTCATTCTTTCTAGTCCGTCAGGTTGCGGCGCCAGCACCGCAACCGCGATCAACCGTCAACGTGAACGACGTCCGGTTCGAAGTTCACCACCAGGCGATACACGTTGCCCGGACGCATGATCAACGGGTGATCGCGCACGAGGTGCTGCAGGTAGTGAATCTTGCCGTAGTTCGTGCGGTAGGTCGGGTCCTGGCTGACGACCTCGGTCTCCTGCCAGACGGCCTGGAAGTCGTCCTTCTGAACCGTGCAGCGATGACCGGCCTGCCCGAGCCCGAGCGATCCTGCCACGCGGTATTTCGAGTGCGGGGCGGCGATGGCGAGCATGTACCGGAATTTGTCGAGCTGGACCTGCTGCTTCACGGTGTAGGCGAATTCGCAGCTCAGCTTGGCTCCGGCGAAGTTCCACTGAACCTTCACGCTTCCGAGATTCTTCACGAATTCTTCCTTCGTGTTGATCAACTCGGGCTGCTCGTAGCGGAAGTAGAAGCTGTTGCGTAGTCCCAGTCCGGTGACGCAGTTCTTGCCGTAGAACGCCGGGATCGTGACGTGTTCACCGAACGTGAGCTCGGGAATCATGATCGGGGAGTAGACGTTGTTCGGCCAATCGAACACGCCGGGGCAGTGCGGAAATGCGAGCGAATCGGCGGTGAGCGACGAGCCGGAGCTGATCAGCGGGATCTGCGCGTGCAGGCCGCTCTCGGCGTCGCGATAGAGGAAAAGGCCCTGCTCCTTGCGGTTGCTCTTGTCGAAGATGACAAAACGGCCCGAGGTGCGGGCCGGCTCCGTCTTGGGTGCGGAGGACGGCATCTGGACAACCTTGGCGAGACGCGACCACTGGCACAGGTACCGCGCGGCGTCGAAATTCGCCATGCGGGTGGTGTGGTGGTTGTAGGCCGTGCGCTCGTCGTCGCGGAGATCGAGGAAGCCGTGCTCTTGGTCAAGGTAGGTCTGATAGAAGTAGACGAAGAGGCGGCGAAGAATGTCGTAGTACTTCGGCTTCTGATCGTCGGCGATCCAGCCGTCGCGGAGGCCCTGAAGGATCAAGCTGATGCAGTGCATCTGGCCGTAGGCGCCCGCAGCGCGACCGAACGCCCAACCCAATCCATCCGCGCGGACGAGATCGGGCATCATCTTGATGTATTTCTCGGCGTAGGTGCGCAGCGTGGGAAGCTTGCGGTCCCGCACGCCGCTGTTGGCGTGGAGCTGCAGCGCGGAGCGCACGAAAACGAAGCTCATCACGCCGTAGAGATTGAAATTGCCACCGAGGCCGGTCGCGGCGTCGTCGAAGAAACCGGTGGAGCTGGTTTGATCGATGCGATCGACCATGCGCTCGATGAGGCGCGAGGTTTCGTCCTTCTTGGACAAGCCGAAGCTGAAGCGCGCGACGGCCTTGGCGATGTTGAACGCCTGCCAGTGATTGTCGTAGTCGCTGCGGTGGAGGAGCTGCTTGTCGATCCGAACCTTCGTCTCTTCGACCAGGCGCTCCCAGACGGGATTGCGCTCTTTGGAGGGCCCGAAGCAGAGAAGGCCGAGGGATGCGTAGGCCAAGCCGTTTTCGGCGGCGGGCTCGGTGAACATCTGGGCGGTGATGCAACGCGCCGCCAGATCGATCAAATCGTAGCCCTTGAGCGTGCTCTCGCCGGTTGCGCGATAGAATTCGCCGAGCGCGAAAGCTACGTGGCCGGGTTCGTCGGGGCGAGGATGCTCGCCGGTTGCGGGAAGAATGGTTCCGTCTGGCTGAATCGAATCCAAATTATGGCCCAACATTGAACGGGCCATATCGAGACACTGCTCGGAGAAGCTATGCATGAAGATGGTTTACAGGCTGCTATCTCACGTCGGCGCACCGCGCGCGCGACGGAAAGAGTAAGGTTTTCCAGGGTTTTCGCGGACTGCGCAAGAGGGAAGTTCGGCAAGCGTTTGCCGCACGCATAGAAAAGCGGTTCTCGGCCGGCTGCGAGACAGGGATCCCGCTCCAATTGGGCTGCGGGCGCCGGAAGTCTCGGATACGTTTTCCAACGGGTTTCTTGTCAGAATTAGCCCTCCTGGGCTGTGGAGATTCCGGAGGCGTCCAGCGGCTCCGCTGCCGCGAGCGGAAAAAAAAAGGCCGCCCAGTGGAGGGCGGCCAAAAAAGGCGATTCCATGCGCCCGTTACCGGGCGATCAGCTTGAGAAATTCCTCGTTATTCCGCGTCTTCGAGAGACGCGTGATCATCGTTTCGGTGGCTTCCTCGATCTTCTGTTGCACGAGGGCGCGGCGGAAGAAGTGGATACCTTCGAGCTTCTTTGCATCGAGGAGGAGCTCCTCTTTGCGCGTGCCGGAAGCGGCGATATTGATGGCGGGCCAGAGACGCATCTCGGCGCACTTGCGATCAAGCACCAGCTCCATGTTGCCCGTCCCCTTGAACTCCTGGAAAATCACGTCGTCCATGCGGCTGCCGGTCTCAACGAGCACGGAGGCCACGATCGTGAGCGATCCCGCTTCCTCGGTATTGCGTGCGGCGGCAAACAGCTGGCGCGGCTTTTCGAGGGCGCGGACATCCAAGCCGCCGGAACCCGTGCGGCCCGTGTTGCGCGACGAGTTGTGCGCGCGAGCAAGGCGGGTGATCGAGTCGAGGAAGAGGACGACGTCCTTGCCGACTTCGACCAGGCGCTTCGCCCGTTCGATGCAGAGGTCGGCCACGCGGAGGTGATTGTCGAGCTGTTCATCGTTTGACGACGCCCAGATTTCCGCGGGGACACTCCGCTTGAAGTCCGTGACCTCCTCGGGCCGCTCATCGACGAGAAGAATCATCACGTGGCACTCGGGATTGTTTTCGAGCACGCCGAGGGCCATGTCGCGGAGCAGGGTGGTCTTGCCGGTGCGCGGTGGGGCGACGATCAAGCCGCGGGTGCCTTTGCCGATCGGGCAGAAAAGGTCGACGGCGCGCGTCGTCATGCGACCGTCCTTCATCTCCATCTTCAAGTGCTCGTTCGGGGAGACCGTGGTGAGCGAATTGAAATCGAACTTGTGGCGGCGCTCATCGATTTCGAGTCCGTCCACCTTCTCGATGAACTTCATCTTCGGATTCGGGAACTTGCCCTCGGCCGGGTAAGCCGTGCCGGCGATGATGCTGCCGGCCCGTAGCTTGAAGCGGCGGATCAGTTCCTTGGGGACAAACGTGTCGGTCGGACGGCGTTTGCCGGACCGCGTGATGTCGATCAGCTGCCCGTTCCCTCCTTTCTGGACGTCGATATCGAGAACACCTTCGACGCGAATGACGTTTTCTGCGGCGGGAGCCGGAGCGGTCGCGTTGGGCTGACCCGCAGCAGGAGCCGGAGCCGTGGAGGCAGGGGCTGAGTTATTATCCATGAGTAGAAAAATCTCTAAAGAGGAGTATTAGTCCCAAACTTGACGCTGAAAACCGCGATCGAGATAAGAGCCACGAGACAACGTACCACCGCAGCTCAAACCCCAATAATCAGCCACAAACGTGACAGACCAAACGATTACCTCAGTATCCCGAGAAAGTCGGGTTTTTAGGCCTTCGGCCGAGTTTCAACGCCAAGCAAACCTTGGGAGTTATGCGACGTATAAGAGACTGTATGCCGAGTCTGTCAATAGCCCAGAACAGTTTTGGGATCGTGCCGCAAAGGAGCATCTCGTTTGGCGCAAGGATTATAAGTCAGTGCTGAAATGGGAGATGCCGCACGCCAAATGGTTCATCGGCGGCCGGCTGAATGTCTCCGAAAACTGCCTCGATCGGCATCTCGGCACGGCGCGGGAGAACAAGGCAGCGATCATTTTTGAGGGTGAGCCGGGCGACGTTCGTACGATCACCTACAAGCAGCTCCATTTCCACGTCTGCCGGCTCGCCCACGTGTTCGAGAACATGGGAATCCAGGCTGGCGACCGGATCGCGATCTACATGCCGATGGTTCCCGAGGCCGTGATCGCCATGCTGGCGTGCGCGCGTATCGGGGCGGTTCATACAGTCGTGTTCGGCGGTTTCAGCCCGGAGGCGCTCAAGGACCGGATCAACGATTGCAAGGCGCGTCTTGTCATCACGGCGGACGGCGGCTGGCGGCGCGGCAAGATCGTCGAGCTGAAGGCGGCCGTCGACAAGGCCCTGGAGAACACTCCGACCGTTCATTCGGTCCTGGTCCTGCGCCGCTGCGGCAACCCGGTCCAGATGAAGGAAGGCCGGGACATCTGGTGGCACGAGGCTTGGGAGGGGGCGCCGAATCAGCACAAAGCGAAGGCCTTCGACAGCGAGCACCCGCTCTTCATCCTCTACACGAGCGGCAGCACGGGCAAGCCGAAGGGCGTGCTGCACACGAGCGCGGGTTACCTGCTCGGGTGCAAGATGAGCGCGCACTACGTTTTCGACATCAAGGACAGCGATCTGTATTGGTGCACGGCCGACATCGGCTGGATCACGGGCCACAGCTACGTCGTCTACGGTCTGATGAGCAACGGTGCGACGATGCTCATCTACGAGGGGGCTCCGAATCATCCGCAGCCCGACCGTTTCTGGCGGATGGTGGATCGCCACGGAGTGACCATCCTCTACACGGCGCCGACCGCGATCCGGGCGTTCATGCGCTGGGGCGACAACTATGTCCTGCGGCACCGTCTTGATTCGCTCCGCCTGCTGGGCTCCGTGGGCGAGCCGATCAATCCCGAGGCCTGGATGTGGTATCACACCATGATCGGGAAAAAGCGTTGTCCGATTGTGGATACGTGGTGGCAGACGGAGACGGGCGCGATCATGATCACGCCGCTTCCCGGAGTGACGCCGCTCAAACCGGGTTCGGGCACCCAGCCCTTCTTCGGAGTCGTGCCCAAGGTCGTCGACGACCAGGGCAAGGAGGTGCCGCGCGGCTCAGGCGGCAAACTCATCATCACGAAACCCTGGCCTTCGATGCTGCGCACGCTCTGGGGGGACGACGAACGCTACAAGAAACAGTACTGGAGCGAATTTGCCGGAGTCTACTTTACCGGCGACGGCGCGCGTCAGGACAAGGACGGCTATTTCTGGATCGTTGGGCGCATCGACGACGTGCTCAACGTCTCGGGGCACCGCATTGGAACGGCCGAGGTCGAGAGTGCGCTCGTGTCGCACTCGTCCGTCGCGGAAGCGGCGGCTGTCGGCCGTCCTGACGAGCTCAAGGGACAGGCCCTCGTTTGCTTCGTGACGCTCAAGGCCGGCATCGAAGCCAGCGACAAGCTCAAGGAAGAACTGCGCAGTCATGTCGCGCACGAGATCGGCGCCCTCGCGAGGCCGGATTACATCCGTTTCGCTTCGGGCCTGCCGAAGACGCGTAGTGGAAAAATCATGCGACGCATCCTCAAGGAGATCGCCACGGGCGGTGAAATCAAAGGCGACACCTCGACTCTCGAGGATTTCTCGGTCGTCGCCAGCCTGCAGAGCGACGAGGAATAAGCGGCTGCGTGTACAGTTTCGGGGCCGGGACTCACTCAGGGTCCCGGCCTTTTCGTGTGCGTTCGGTGCCAAAAGCAGCAGCCAGCCTGGGAACGCCGTGCGCTGGGAACCGGGCACTTCTCCGTGAGTCGATGCGCCGCGTGAGCGTCTTCGGTCGGAATTCGCGAGTGTTACTGTCCTCGGTGGCATCGCTGCTGGTCGTTTCTGTCTCCTCTCGTGCGGAGATCGAATGGCGTGGCACGATCGTCGGACCGCGGGGCACGACCTTCGCGCTGACCGACACTGCAACGGGCGAGTCCCGCTGGGTCGCCCTCGGCACCCGTTTTGGCGCGTTTTCGGTCGAGCGGTACGATCCCACCCGTCAGATACTCGTTCTGAATAAAGAGGGCGCCCGAACAGAAGTGCCTCTCGCGGCCGCGCACGTGGCGCCGGCCAAGGTCGGACCTGAGCCGGCGGACAAGCCTCTGGATGCCATGGTCGTCGCACAGAACCTCGCGAAGAACGGAAACGCCCGTGCGGCGGCCCTGCTTCAGCAACATCGCGACGCCACCGTCAAAGTCGACGATCTCCGGAGACGCATTGCCGAAGCCGAGCGTGGAGCGGCTTCGTCCGCTGCGCCGGCGAATTCCGCAGCACCCGCCGACGGCGCAAAGCCGGTCAATACGGCCGCCTTGGCTTGGCTGACGCGCGAATTGGAGACTGCGCTCGAACAGCAGGCGGCTGCGACGGCGCAGATTCAAAGCCTCGCTCAACCGGCTTCTTCCGGCACGGCTGCGCGCTAAGCGATTCCTAGGTGCGTCCCGTTTGTCGCCGGATCGGCACTACGCGTCGGGGTGTTCTCCCGAACCGTCTCATGAATGCCGGGTCGTTTCGTGGGCCACCATGAAGATCGAAGAATACGGATTCATCGGCGACATGCACACGGGTGCCCTCGTGAGCATCGACGGTTCGGTGGATTGGCTCTGTGTCCCCCGCTTCGACTCACCGGCGTGTTTTGCGGCGTTGCTCGGCACGCCTTCCAACGGCTGCTGGCGCATTGCTCCTGCCGCCGAAGTGCGCCGGCGGTTGCAGCGATATCGTCAGGATTCGATGGTCCTCGAGACGGAGTTCGAGACCGACACGGGGACGGTCAAAGTGGTGGACTGCATGCCGGTGCGGGGGCGGCATCGGCAGGTGATGCGTGTGGTCGAAGGGATCGCCGGCGAGGTGCCCATGTGCCTGAGGTTGCTGATACGGCTGGACTACGGGGAAACCGTCCCGTGGGTGCAGCATATGGGCGGGGGCATCCTTGCCGTCGCCGGGCCGGACGCACTGCTCCTCCGTTCGGAAATCGAGACTCGCGGCGAGAATCTCACCACCGTCGCCGAGTTCACCGTCAAAGCCGGCGAAACGAAGGCGTTCGTCCTGACCTGCTATCCTTCCCACGAGTCGCCCCCGGATCCGGTGGACGTGCGCCGCGCGGTGGAACACACCGACCTATTCTGGCGAGAGTGGGCGGCGCGGTGCTCGTTTTCGGGGCAATGGCGCGAGAAAGTGGTGCGTTCGCTGTTGACGCTGAAAGCCCTGACGTATGCCCCGACGGGGGGCATTCTCGCCGCCGCCACGACGTCGCTTCCCGAGCGGATTGGAGGTGTGCGCAATTGGGATTACCGGTTCTGCTGGCTTCGGGATGCGACGTTCACGCTTTTTGCCCTGCTTGGGGCAGGCTACACCGAGGAGGCGCAAGCCTGGATCCGTTGGCTGCTCAGGGCCGTCGCGGGCGATCCGTCGCAGCTTCAGATCCTCTACGGGGCGGCGGGGGAGCGCATGCTCAAGGAAGTGGAGTTGTCGCACCTCGACGGATACGAAAGGTCGCGGCCGGTGCGAATCGGCAATGCGGCTTCGGAGCAGTTCCAACTGGATATCTACGGGGAAATCATGGACGCGATGCACCTCGCGCGGAACCACGGCGTCCACCTCGGAGAAGCTGCGTGGAGGCTCCAGCGGCATCTGGTCGATTTCGTCGAGCGGCATTGGACGGAGCCGGATGAGGGCATCTGGGAAATACGGGGCGGGCGCCGTCATTTCACCCACTCCAAGATCATGGCGTGGGTGGCGGTGGACCGGGCGGTCAAGGACGTCGAGCAATTCAACCTCGAGGGTGACCTGAGCCGCTGGCGGGAACTCCGCCGCCGCATGCACGAGGAGATTTGCGCTAAGGGCTATCACCCGGGCTGCGGCGCTTTCACTCAGTATTACGGGACGGACCGTCTCGACAGCAGCTTGTTGATGATCCCGCTCGTGGGGTTTCTGCCGGCGTCGGATGAGCGGGTCGTGCGGACTGTCGAGGCGATCCAGCGCGAGCTCACTCACGACGGTTTTGTCTACCGGTACGATCCTGAGGAGTCCCGACAGGTGGATGGTTTGCCTCCCGGCGAGGGCGTGTTTCTGCCGTGCACCTACTGGTTGATCGACTGCCTGCACTTGATGGGGCGGAAGGAGGACGCCCGCCGGCTGTTCGATCGGTTGATGCGCGTGCCCAACCATCTCGGCTTGCTTTCGGAGGAATACGATCCCGCCGCGAAGCGGTTCTTGGGAAACTTCCCGCAGGCGTTTACCCACGTGGGGCTGGTCAACACCGTGCAGAACCTGCGGGAGGAAGCGAGTGGTCCGGCGGCGGTTCGCGCTGTATCCTAAGCACGAGTACCCTTGGTGCGCTTCGTTTCCTCCGCCGCCTATCCACTTCGGTCCCCGAGGGTCCATCCGAAATTGTCCCACGAGCGGAATGGGTGGTTTCCGGCGGCTCTTCGTTCGCAAGATCGGGTCCAGCGTCGTCCTGGTGTCCAGCGGAACCTCCAATTTCGATCACCGTTGTCATGGCAGTGGATTTTTTCCGGAAGCCCGAGACTCTGATCCGCGATTTGCGCCGTCGTGGATTCCTCGTGGAGAATGTGGACAGCAGGGAAGGGGACCCCAACCGGGCCATGCAGATTCGGCTTTCGCATGGACTCACGGTTAATTGGGACCGCGACAGCCGCAGCGTTTGGGCAGAAGGCCCGTGGCCGGAGGTGGAGCGGCTCGAGACGGCCTTGAGGAAGTGGTACGAGGGAGGATGGATTCGAAAACTCAGAATGCAGCCCGGCACGGCCCTGGCCGTCGCGGTGGTCACGCTGCTTTTTGTGCTCGTAGCGACCGTCGGCGTCCGCATGGCCCGCGAGAAGCGTAGTCCGGCCCCCGTGCAGGCGGAATCGCCGCCTGGCCAGGACGGCTCTCTGGCGCCCCCGGCGAAGACCGGCGCGCCCGCTTCGGTGGAGCCCTCAGCACAACCGACTGAAGCGACTCAGGCGAAGCAGCCAGAATAGGTTCGGCTCTCCGAGAGCGTTTGCGCTTTCGCTCTCGCGGCCGCTCAAGGGGCAGACAGACGGGCGGGAGAGACGTGGTGAATCGCCCGAGTCTCCCGCTGTGCTAGGCCACCGCTGGGCGGTTGTAGCAGAGGCAACCGGACCGCATCCGCCACCGTTCGTTGTGCTCCGGGACCGCTGAAGGCCGCTAGAGTCCGCTGGCGCACCGGTGCGTCGACTTACCGGGGCTCCCAAGGTCAGGTGTCGCTGCGAAGGCCGGCGAAATGCGATCCAGCAACGTGCAACAATTCCTCCAAGCTCAGTTGAGCGGACCTCTACGCGGCGTGTTGTTGCTGTTTCTGTTGCTCGGCGGGATCGGCAATCTACGGGGAGAGGCTTCGACTTCGGCGGCGCTTGAAAACGCGCTGAGAAAGCTTGTGGACGGAAAGCCATTTACCGTCGGGTTCGCGGTCAAGGACCTCGTGTCCGGCGAGGAGCTCTCGGTCGGCGCGGATCAGCCTTTCCGAGCTGGCGCAATGGTGCGGTTACCTCTCTTGGTGGAACTCTATCGGCGCGCTGCGGCGCACGAATTCTCGCTCGACGAAGCCCGGGAGCTTCCCGACGCGGCGAGATCCGTTCGCGGAGGCATTCTGCGGCTCATGCATGGCGATACGTTTCGAATGAGCCTGCGGGATTACGCGCTTTTCATGATCGTGCTGAACGATCCGACGGCGACCAGGTACATCGCCGACCTCGTCGGCATGGAACGCACCAGCGAGGCGATGAAGCAGTTAGGAAGTCCCGAGTTCCAGTGTGTGCGACGCGGCAGGGATCGTGTATCCGCGGAGGCGACACCGATCTCGGTCGTGCGGCTGCTCGAGCGAATCCACTCCGGCTCGGTGATCGATCACGCCACGAGCGTGGAGATACTCGCGGTGCTGGCCAACGAGCGGGTGGGACTTCACCGAATGTCGGTGCCGCGCGGCGTCGAGTACGCCGGAATATCGTCCGGCCCCATTCCCGGGCGGCGCTGCGAAGCCGGGGTCGTTTTCCTTCCAGGCCGCCCCTACGTGTTCTGCGGATTCGTTTCGCGGAACGATCGAGACGGCATGATGAAACGGCAGCGCGGAGGGCTTCCAGAGGAAGACCGAATCCTGGCGGAGGCGATGCGACTGGTGCATGAGCATTTTTCAGGGCTCTCAGGAATCGCGCCGTGAGAATTCTTCACACCGAAGCGAGCCGGAATTGGGGAGGCCAGGAGCACAGGACGCTCATGGAGGCCCGTTGGCTCAATCTGAATGGCCATCGCTCGTGGATCGCCTGTCATCCGAAGAGCGAACTGTATCGAAAAGCGCCCGACATCTGCGTGCCGGTGAGTTTCGAACGGAGCCTCGATCCGGCGGCGAGTCTGGAACTGCACCGCATCTGTCGCAGATTTCGGATACAGGTTATCCATGCCCATAGCCCGAAGGACGCCTGGACCTGCGTTCCGCTGCGCGCCGGGGGGATGCCTGTGGTGCGATCGCGGCAGATCACGAATCCGGTCAAGGCGGACTGGCGCCATTCGTACGCGTATCGGCGGGGGTGCTCCGCGGTGGTGGCGGCGGCCGAGTGCATACGTCGCGATTTGGTCCGGAGAAACGGAGTCGATCCACACCGGATCGTGGTGATTGGGGAGGGCGTGGATCTGAATCGCTTCAACCCGGCGAACCGTGGCGACGGGTTCAGACGCGAATTCGGAGTGGGGCCTGAGCACGTGCTCTTCGGGATCGTCGCGATGATTCGTCCCGAGAAAGGCCATGCGTGTTTTCTTACCGCCGCGATGGAGGTGTTGGATCAGCACTCCCACGCTCGTTTTGTGGTGGTGGGAACGGGAGTCGGCGCCCGCGAACTTGAGCGCAAGCTCCGTGAACGGATTAAGCGACGGTTCCAAACGGATACGGCGGGCCCGATCTTCTTTGCGGGCTATCGCGACGATGTGCCGCAGATCATGGCGGCGCTCGACGTGCTGGTTGTCCCTTCGACGGCTGAAGCGCAGTCGCTCGTCGTTCCGCAGGCGTTTGCCACGGGAAAGGCCGTGATCGCCAGCGACGTCGGCGGCCTGCCGGAGAACGTGAAGCATGAACGCACGGGGCTCCTGGTTCAGCCCGGTGCGGAGAGGGAACTGGCCGCGGCGATGTCCCGCTTGGTCGAAGACGGCGCGCTTCGGTTGCGGCTCGGGCAGGGCGGCTACGAACATGCTGTTCGGCATTTGGCGTTCGACGGCAAGATGGAGCAGAGCGTGCGGCTCTACGAAAGGATTGCCGAGCGCCCGGCCCGCGTGACGCACGGGTGGAAGCCGCGCGTTGTTGGTGGTGGCGCCCGTCGGGCTGCTGGCCGGATGGTCTCCCGGAAGAGGCCTCTCATTTTGGGCGCCGCGGCCGCGATAGTGCTGACGATCGGCGCCTGGATGGAAAACGGTCCGACCGGTCTTGGCACGCAGCAGGGCAACCTGGCCCTCGCCAAATCGGAGCGCACCGCGTCCAGTGCCGATGACGTCGACGAACCCTACGAATTGTACGTCGTTTCCGAGGCGGAGTCCGGCGGCGCCTGAAGTTGGAGCGCCCCGTTACCGGCAGGTCTTTCCTCATGCGTCCCTTCTACTATTCGCTCTGGTTTCACCGGCGTTTGTTCGAATCGGGGGTGCCGATTCTCGCGTACCACAAGGTCGACCGCCGTCCGCGGCGGGCGCGATTTCGTAGCATCTACATGGCCCCGGAGCTGTTTGATCGGCAGATGCGCCAGTTGGCAGCTGCCGGCTTCACAACGGCCAAGTTGGGCGACCCATTTCCCCCGGCCGGAAACGAGCGGCGAAAGGTGGTCCTGACGTTTGACGACGGCTACGTCAGCGCCTTCAAGAACGCATTGCCGGTGCTGCGCCGGCATGCCTTTTCCGGTATCCAGTTTCTGGTCGCGGACCACATCGGCGATGTGAACGCCTGGGATGTCCGCGAGGGAGAGCTGTCCGTGCCGCTCATGGGCAGGGAACAGGTACGCGAATGGCTCGCGGCCGGGCATGAGATCGGCTCGCACACGCTGTCGCACCCGCGGCTCACGCGACTGACGGCGCCGCAACAGCGGGCGGAAATCCGGGACAGCAAAGCGATCCTGGAAGACATGTTCGACGTCCCGGTGAAACATTTTTGCTATCCGTACGGCGATTGCGACGAGGCTTTGGCGGAGATCGTCGCGGATGCCGGGTACGCGACGGCGTCCACGCTTTTTGAAGGTGTGAACACGCAGTTGTCGCCGGCGCATCTGTTGCCGCGGATCGAAGCGCGCCATCCTCCGAGAAACCTGCGCTGGGTCTGGACTTGTGTTAAGTCGTGCTTCCCACGGCTCTAAACGGGCGGTTCGACGTTTCTCTCTGCCTCCCGCGGAGTGGTGCCAGGGGCCGGGATTGAACCGGCGACCAAAGGCTTATGAGTCCTCTGCTCTACCACTGAGCTACCCTGGCGTACCAAACATGCAGTCAAAAACTGCGGAGAGCGGACGGTACTGGTCCGGAAGGGGCCGTCAAGGGTTTCGTGGGAGCTTGGAACGTTGCGTTTCTTGTCCCGCATGGGCTTGGGATGGATGAGCTGGAGTCGGGCAAACCGTCGGTCGGATTTGCCGGCTGTTCCATGACCTCATGACGAACGTCGAAAAAGCCGTGCCCACGAGGGGGTCTTGTCGATCAGGTGCTGTATCTCGTGCCGGACGGATTGCAGTTCCCACGGATCGAATTCCGGCGTGCCTCGGCGCGCCTCGAGCCGGTCCCAGGTTTCGACCAGACCGATGAAATCGGCCAACTGCTCATTGTGATGCGATTCTTCCTGCTGGACGGCGGGGAAGTCGAATGACTCTGCCACCTCGTAGCGGCTCTCTTCCTGGAGCCAGCGGCGGCACAAGTAGGCCAATGGTGTTCCAAGCAGGGCTGCCGCCGCGAAATCGAGCCGCTGAAGAGCAAGCGCGTAGACTCCGGAAATCAGACTGGCGACAGCCAACGAGAGATAGATCAGGTAGATCACGCGCACCGCGATTTCCGCGGGACGGTTGAAGTCCGAATCTGGTTTTTCCGGAGTCATGAAAGTGCCTGGGACCGGTCCGGCAGGGGTGCTGCCGAACCGGTCTCGCGATGGGCACAGGAGTGGGACTTCAGGGAGCCGGAGAAGTGCGATCGGTGAGTTGATAGTCGGGATACGCCTCCGCTCCCATTTCGGGCATATCCAGGCCTTGCACTTCGTCGTCGGGCTTGACGCGCAGCTTGAACACGAGGTTGGACAATTTGAACCAGACGTAGGCGAACGCGCAGATGAAGATGGCGTTGGTCAGTGTCCCCGTCAGCTGCGCGCCGAATTGGCTCCAGTCATTGTAGCTGGCGCCGAAGAGCCTACCGAAAGCGCCGGTGACACCTTGGTCGGCCCAACCCTCGCTCGTTAGCCTGGCCAACTTCGCGGCGGCATCAGCCGTACCGTCGTTGAGCACGACCTGGAGTGCCCCGTCCTTGAACAGCTTGTGCACACCGCCCCAACCCGCTCCGTAGGTGCCATTGGACAAGAGGCCCACGCTGAGGACGCCCCAGGCGCCATTCACGCCGTGTACCGAAATAGCTCCTACAGGGTCATCTAGCTTGAGCACGCGCTCGACGAAGAAAACGGCGGCGACAACCAGTGCTCCCGAGATCGCGCCGATCAGGACCGCACCGTTGGCGTTCACGAAAGCGCAAGGGGCGGTGATGGCGACCAGACCTGCGAGCATCCCGTTGCACATCATGGATGGGTCTGGTTTGCCGAACTTGAACCACATGATCAGGCACGAGACGAGCGCTCCTGCTGCGGACGCGAGCATCGTATTCACCGCGACAATCGCGATGCGGTGGTCGGTGCCTGCAAGAGTGGAACCCGGGTTGAAGCCGAACCAGCCAAAGGCGAGGATGAAGGTTCCAGCAAAGACGATGACGATGTCATGGGCTGGAATCGCGCGGGGTTTTCCGTCCTTTCCGAACTTGCCGATGCGCGGTCCGATCAGCCACGCGCCGACGAGGGCGATCATGCCTCCGGTCATGTGAACGACCGACGAACCGGCAAAATCGACATGGCCGTGTCCCAGGCCTGCGTTGATACCCAACTGCGCGAGCCAGCCGCCGCCCCAAACCCAGTTTCCAAAGAGGGCGTAGGGAAGCATGCCGACCCAGAAGCCATAGATCATGAAATTCTTGAAGCTCCACCGCTCGGCCATCGCTCCCGTCGGGATGGTTGCGGTCGTATCCATGAAGACCATCTGAAACAGGAAGAGAGTGAAGATCGCCGTGTCGAAGACAGATGCGTTGAGGAAAAATCCGGTCTTTCCGAACAACCCCCAGTCGTGTCCGAAAAGGTGGATCGTCTGCTCGGAATTGAGCAGAGCCAGCCCCTGGCCGAGTGACGGTTGCCAGCCGATGGGCACCGGTCCGTTCCAGTATCCGCCGAACATCAACCCGAAGCCGCAGATCCAGAAGCCGAGCATTCCGAGCGCGTAGATCATGAAATTCATGCTCATCGTATGCGCGGCGTTTTTCGCCCGGCAGAGGCCCGTTTCGACCATCGCGAAACCGGCCTGCATGAACATGACGAGGAACCCCGTCACCAGCGTCCAGACGAGGTTGATCGAGATTTTGTTGTGGGCCACGTTCTGGATCAGTTCGTCCAGCGTGACTTTCTTGCTATCGGCGGGGACAGGCCAGGTGAGATCGGCGGACGTGCCGGCATTCGCACCTGGAGGGTAGGCGACAGAGTCGGGCGGTGGAGCTGCCGGGGCTGCCGCAGGAGCGGCAGAAGGCGGAGGCGTGGTAGTGGTAGTCTGACTACGAGCTTGCGATGCGAGCACGAGGCTCAAGGCCAGTGCGAGAGCGAAGATGTGGCGGAGAAACGACATGGTTGTGGAGGGCGGCTGGAGCTGACGGGGAGAATCGAGACAACACACCTGCTCCGCCTCCAGGGTTCCGGAGGCGTCAGGCGGAAAACGTGGCCAGTCTCAGGCCAGCGGCGGGCCTCGATTCAGGAGGGCCGAGAACTCGCAAGCGCCGTTGCCCTTCCAACTCTCGACACTCAGCGGGGTGGATTGAACGGCGAAGAAACGATCGGGGAGGTTGAACCATTCCCAGACGGCAGCCGTCGAATGCGAGTGAGTCGCGGCAAGCGCTCGGGATTCGTCCTCCGTATCGAAAAGCGAGTCCGCCGCTGAGGGCGAAGTCGACGCCGCGATCTGCTGCATCCGCTCCTGTGCCGGATGGTGGATAGCAGCGCTTCCCAGCTCGAACACCTGCATGGCAAGTGTCGCGAGAGCCCAGGCGAAAACCATCAGCGTGGATTTCCAGGCCGCTATCATGGTGAGGATGCCGCAGCAGGCGCAGTGCCATTTCGGCCGCAGGTCTTCCGCGGCACCGCGGGGAAACCACTACCGGACGCTGGCAGAGTCTCCGTGGGTTTTTCGGGAAACTTCCCCGTTCGGGTTTGGGGAGAATCCGATCGCCGCCGCGTTTGTGGGAGCGCGGAGTGAATTCATAGTCCCGGGAGTGAACGGGGCATCCGGATCGATCTTCCATCCGCAATCGGCTGAGGCGCACGCCATCGCGCACCTGTTCACGATCACGCTGATCATCTGCGCTGTGATTTTTGCGGTCGTGCTGGGGCTGGTCGTGTACAGCCTCGTGCGCTTCCGCGGACGGGAGGGGGAAGCGGATCCGGAGCAGATCGCCGGCAACAAGAAGGTCGAGATCGTTTGGACGATCATTCCGATGATCATCGTCGGAGTCCTGTTTGCGCTGACGGTCCAGGCGATGCAGGTTTCGGACCCTCCGCTCGAAACGAAGCCCGATCTGGTCGTGATCGGGCACCAGTGGTGGTGGGAGATCCGATATCCGAATACTGGTATCGTCACGGCGAACGAGATCCACATTCCCGTGGGAAAGCAGCTGTCCATCCGGCTCGATACGGCCGACGTTCTGCACGAGTTCTGGGTGCCTCAGCTGACGCGGAAGATGACCACGGTCCCGCTGCTGGGAAACCACGTATGGATGGAGGCGAGAAAGTCCGGCGTGTATGAGGGCGTCTGCTCCGAATTCTGCGGGACACAGCATGCCTGGATGCGTTTCCAGGTGGTGGCCGAACCGCAGGAACAATACGACGCCTGGGTGCGCAATCAGCAGCGCAAGGCGCCCGAGACCGCGACCGTCGCCGCGGCTCGGCGGGGCTGGAGGCTTTTCAACGACATGACGTGCGTGAACTGCCACGCGATCCAGGGCACGCCGGCCCGCGGTACGGCCGGTCCCGACCTGACGCATCTGGCGAGCCGGAGAACGCTGGGTTCGGTCATCGTGCCGAACACCCCGGAAAACCTGCGCCGCTGGCTCGCCGATCCGCAGCAGGTGAAACCCGGAGTGAAGATGCCGAACTTCAAACTCACCGACGAGCAGGTGTCGGACCTCGTCGAATACCTGGGCTCTCTCAAATGAACGCATCCACCTCGGCTTCCACCGCCGTGCCGCCGGGAATCTTGACGGTCGGCGAACACGCCCACTGGCGCCTCGCCTGGCTTTCCACGGTGGACCACAAGCGCATCGGAGTTCTCTACCTTCTGATCGCGCTCGGCTTTTTCGTGGTGGGCGGCCTCGAGGCGCTTTTCATCCGCCTGCAACTCGCAGTGCCGAACAACACGCTGGTCGGCCCCGACACGTTCAACGCGCTGTTCACGATGCACGGCACGACGATGATCTTCCTCGTCGCGATGCCGGCGCTCTTCGGCCTGGCGAACTACTTTGTCCCGCTGATGATCGGCGCGCGCGACATGGCGTTTCCTCGGCTGAACGCCCTGAGCGTCTGGCTGCTGCTGTTCGGCGGACTGCTGCTCCACTTCACCGTATTCACCGGTCCGCCGCAGGCGGGCTGGTTCGCGTACGCGCCCCTGAGCGAGACGGCCTACAACTCCTCGCAGGGCGTGGATTACTGGATCATGGCCCTGCTCGTGCTCGGTATCGGGTCGGTGGCGACGGGCGTGAACTTGATCGCGACCGTGCTGAGCATGCGGGCCCCAGGCATGACGATGAAGCGGCTGCCGCTCTTCGTCTGGATCAATTTCGTCAACTCCTTCATCGTGATCTTCGCGCTTCCGGTGCTCAACGCCGGCCTGGTGATGCTCCTGATGGATCGCCAGCTCGGGACGCACTTCTTCGTGGCGAGGGAAGGCGGATCTCCGGTCCTCTGGCAGCACATCTTCTGGGCCTTCGGCCATCCGGAGGTCTACATCCTGGCGCTTCCCGCGTTCGGCATCATCTCGGAGGTCGTCCCGGTGTTTTCCCGGAAACCGATCTTTGGATACGAATTCGTGGCCGCCTCCTCGGTGGCCATCGCGCTGCTCAGTTTCGGCGTCTGGGCGCATCACATGTTCACCGTCGGCATGGGGCGCGCGGCCGACACGTTTTTCGCGATCGCCTCGATGCTGATCGCGATTCCAACCGGCGTGAAGGTGCTGAATTGGAGTGCGACGATGGTGAAGGGGCGCCTGCGTTTGAGCGTGCCGATGCTGTACGCGATCGCTTTCGTCATCCAGTTCACGCTCGGCGGATTGAGCGGCGTCACGCACGCGGAGGCAGCCCTCGATTGGCAGACGAAAAACAGCTATTACCTCGTGGCGCATTTCCACTACGTCGCCGTCGGCGGCGTCGTCTTCGCGATTCTCGCGGGCATCCATTACTGGTTCCCCAAGATCAGCGGGCGAATGCTGTCCGAGAGAATCGGCCGTTGGGGGTTCTGGTTCATGGTGCTCGGCTTCAACGGCACCTTCGCAATCCAGCATATCCTCGGTTTCATGGGCATGCCGCGGCGGATCTACACGTATCCGGATTTCGCGAACTGGGGCTGGATGAACTTCGTCTCCACGGTGGGGGCCTGCCTCATGGGCGTCTCGGCACTTCTGCTCGTGCTCAACATCGTCCGAAGCCTGCTGCGGGGGCAGCCGGCGGGGGATAATCCCTGGGAAGCCTGGACGTTGGAGTGGGCGACGAGTTCGCCACCTCCCGTGCACAACTTCGAGGCCTTGCCGCCCATCCACAGCCGCAGGCCGCTCTGGGATCTGGCAAATCCGCAGCGGCCGGACCCGGTTGTCGGCGGAGATGCGATCGCCTCGCCGGACCGCCTTCGCATCTCGATGTGGAGCCTCATCGGTTCCGAGGCGGCGTTTTTCGGCACGCTCATTCTGGTTTTCGCCTACTTCAACATATCGCCACCCGCGGGCCCGAACGCGAAGAGCAGCCTGGATCTGACGAAAACGGCGCTCTTCAGCGTGTGCCTGTTCGCCAGCAGCTTCACGCTCTGGCGCGCCGAGGTGGCCGAGTACCGCCGCAGCCAGTCAGGAATGCTGGGCTGGCTCGTCCTGACGCTCGCCCTCGGAGGCGTATTCATCGTCGGTCAGGGGATGGAGTACTGGGGGCTTCTGCACGGAGGCGTGGGAGTGAACGTCAATCTGTTCGCTTCGAGTTTTTACCTCCTAACGGGTTTCCACGGCTTCCACGTCATCTGCGGGCTCATCGCGCTGCTGCTCGTGCTGGGGGTCGCCGCACGAGGCGATTTCAGACAAGGCAAACCTTCGCCGCTGAAGTCCATCGGCCTGTATTGGCATTTTGTCGACATCGTTTGGGTGTTCGTGCTCGCGACGGTGTACGTCCTTCCCCGCGTCTTATGAGCTCCGCACAGTTTTTCGCGCAGGCTTGGGGTGGAGGCCCCGTTTTGCCGGCAGCCTGCGCCGGCGCAACGCTGGTCTACTGGCTGCGATTCCGGCGGCGGGCTCGATGGCCTTACTTCCTCGCCGCGGTCGGCGTGGTTTTGCTGGCCTTGGCGTCGCCGATCGCCGCGTTGGCGGCCGGCGCGCTCTTCAGCGCTCACATGGTGCAGCATCTGTTCCTGCTGCTCGCGGCTCCGGCGCTCCTGCTCCTCAGCCTCCCGGGCGAGACCACGTTGCCCCGATCGGCCGGGGTGCTGTCCCATCCGTTGCTCACTTGGTCGTTGGGGGTCGCTCCAATGTGGATTTGGCACGTGCCCGCGCTCTGCGATGCCGCCACCGTGCGGCCGTCGATCAAGGCCGTGCAGGTTGTTTCGATGTTGGCGATGGGCGCGCTGTTTTGGTGGCCGATCCTGGCGCCCCGCGCCCGCGATCGGCTGCAGCCGTTGCTGGGCGTGGTGTACCTTTTTGCGGCGTGCCTCGGCTGCACCGCGCTCGGCATGATCCTCACGCTGACGCCCGTGGAAGTCTGCACGGTCTTCCGGAACCCGGTGGCGCCGGCCGCGACTGCCTCCCTCGTCCGAGACACCTGGGGCGTGAGCGCGGAAACGGACCGGCAGATCGGCGGATTGCTCATGTGGGTTCCGATGTGCCTTGTCTACGTGGCGGCGATTCTGGTCGAGCTGCGCCGCTGGTTTGGCGACCACGAACTCGAACCAGCGCGAATTGCACCGGAGGTGAGGCGATGAGTGCCGACGTTCCTCAACCCGAGCGACTCCAGAATCGGACCGGAACCAATGCTCCGCCAGGATGGCAGCCGCTGCCGGAAGAGCCGCTGCCGCTCCCGACTTTTTGGCCGGCGGGCCTGGGCTTGGGAACGACCTTCGTTTTCTGGGGGCTCATTTCCTCCTGGGTTGTGCTCGCGGTCGGGATCGCGCTCTTCGCCGTGTCGCTCGGCGGGTGGATACGCCATCTTCGCTATGAAAGAAAGCAGCACCAATTCCATTGATCCGCGGGCGGCGGACGGTCTGCCGCCCGGGCAAGCCGAGCGCCGGCGTTTTCTCACCTGGCTCTCGGTCGGACTCGGGGGCGTTTGCGCCGCGCTCGTCGGGATTCCAGTCGTAGGCTTTGTCCTTGCGCCGCTGCTTCGAAAACCGGCCGGCCAGTGGCGCACCGTGGGCAAGGCGGCGGACTTCGCGATCGGAAAAACGGTCAACGTCGTTTTTGAGGATCCGTCGCCGTTGCCTTGGGCCGGTGTGACGGCCCGAGCGGCCGCCTGGGTGAGGCGCGAATCGGACGAACGCTTTATCGCATTCTCGGTTCACTGCACCCATCTCGGCTGCCCTGTCCGATGGATGCATGACGCCAACCTGTTCCTGTGCCCATGTCACGGAGGTGTCTATTATCAGGACGGCACCGTTGCGGCGGGTCCTCCGCCTCGCCCGCTGTTCCGCTACGACGTGCGGGTGATGAATGGCGAAGTGCAGGTGAAGGCCGACGCCATCCCGATCACGACCGCGCTCTGAACCCAGGAGACCCAACTGGTCCGCATGAAACGTTTTTTCCAAAACACCTGGGGCTGGCTCGACGACCGGCTTGGCCTGAGCGACATGCTTGGACCTTCGCTCAAACACCTCGTGCCCCGGGATGCCAAGTGGTGGTACGTGTTTGGGAGTGCGACGCTGGTCGCGTTTATCGTGCAGGTGATCACCGGCGTCGCTCTGGCGTTCTCCTACGTGCCCTCGTCGTCGCAGGCGTACGACACTCTGAAGTTCATCACGGACGAGGCGCCGCTGGGGCATTTTCTCCGCGGACTGCACTACTACGGCGCCTCG
Organism: Opitutaceae bacterium EW11; assembly: GCA_003054665.1. Taxonomy (GTDB): domain Bacteria; phylum Verrucomicrobiota; class Verrucomicrobiia; order Opitutales; family Opitutaceae; genus EW11. Next base: position 118,662 of record QAYY01000013.1, read on the forward strand.
GCGATGGTGCTCATGGTTGGCGCGCACATGGCGCAGACCTTTCTCTTCGGAGCCTACAAGTATCCGCGGGAGATGAACTGGTCCACCGGCGTGCTCCTCCTCGCGTTCACGCTGGTGATGGGATTCACCGGGCAGTTGCTTCGTTGGGATCAGACGGCTGCATGGTCTGTCGTGGTGGCGGCGGAGCAGGCCGGGCGCATCCCGTACATCGGGGGATGGCTGGCCAGCTTCATTCTTGGCGGGACGACGATCGGCGGAGCGACCCTGAGCCGTTTCTTCGCGATTCACGTTTTCCTCATTCCGGCGTTTATCTTCGGTTTCGTTTTTCTGCACCTCTGGCTGGTGCTGCGGCACGGCATCTCTGATCCGCCGAAGCCGGGAAAGCCGGTCGATCCGAAGACGTACAAGAAGGAGTACCACGAGGAACTGCACCGCACGGGAGTGCCGTTCTGGCCCGACGGCGCCTGGCGCGACATGGTCTTCGGCACGGCGCTGATCATAGGGATCGTGGTGCTTGCGATCGTGTTTGGACCGCCGCCGATCGAGAATCCTCCGGACCCCAGCATTCTGCAGGCGGACCCACGCCCCGACTGGTATCTGCTTTGGTACTTCGCGGTTCTGGCCCTGATTCCGCCGCAGATCGAAGGCTATGTGATGATCCTCGCTCCGGCGCTGATCGGCGTGATCCTTTTCCTTGCCCCGATTCTCGGCAGCAAAGGCGAGCGCCATTGGTCCCGCCGCCCGTGGAGCATCGCCGTCGTGCTTCTCAGCGTGCTGATGATCGGCTCGCTTTGGATTGCCGGGGCGAAGTCGCCCTGGTCGCCGAATTTCGAAGCTGAACCTCTACCTGCGTCGGTCGTCGGCGCGACATCCGGCCCCGTTGCACGCGGCGCACAGGTCTTTCACGACCGAGCATGCATCAACTGCCACCTGATCGAGAGCCTCGGCGGCAGGCGAGGTCCGGACCTGACCTTCGTAAGCGATCGGCTCACGGAATCGGACATCATCATTCGGATTCTCAACGGAGGAAACAACATGCCGGCCTTCGGAAACACGCTGAAGCCGCAGGAGATGGAGGATCTCGTCACATTTCTCCAGACGCGCCGAAAAGGAGCGCGGCCGGCGAAGCTCGCCCAGTAGCGTATCCGGCGGGATCCGACAGCTGCCGATCGAAAGCGCGATCCGGACGCAGGCAGGATCGCGCGAACGCCGGAAGAGGTCTATTTCGCCGCAGCCGTTTCCCGAACGCGGCACTCGTCCACGTACCGTTCCAACTCGCCGATTGCCCGCCCGGGCCCGTCTTCCTGTAGCAGGATCGTGCGCACGGCGCGTGCGTTCTTCGCGAACTCGGCATTGGCTTCCAGGCGCTCGACCGCGCCGTGAAGGGCCTCGGGCCAGCGGTTCTTTGCGATGCGGAAACCGCAGCCGAGTCGCTCGACCTCGCGGCCGAAGAACGTTTGGTCTCCGATATGCGGGACCACGATCTGGGGCACACCGGCGTGCAGCGTCGTCGCCGTCGTGCCCGCCCCTCCGTGATGGATGACCAGCGAAGCGTGTTGGAACAACGAGTCGTGCGGGACCCGCCCGATCACCTTGATGTGGCCGTCTTCGGAAAGGTCCGGAAACTGCGCCCAGCCTCGTTGCACGATGATCTTCCGGCCCTTCGGCCACGAGCGGACAAACCGCTCCATCACTTCGCCTGGGTTCTCGTAAACCATGCTGCCGAACGTCACCACCGGGACTTTTTCTCCGCGGCAGAAGGCGTTCAGTTCGGATTGCATCCGCGGATCGATCGCCGGCTGCCAGCGGCAGTAACCGGTGAAACGGAAGCGCGGATCGATCTCGGCGCCGTGCGGGCGCATCAAGCGCTCGGATACGCCGACAAGCACACGATCCGCCGGCTCGGAGAAGAAGTGACGCACCTTCGGCAGTCCCGCGCGACGCATCTGCGGCCGGATGGCGTTGTTGATCACGCGGTCGACGATCGCGTTGGCTGTCTTCCAGAGCCAGAGGTTCCAGGCGCGCCGCATCTTCTTCGGCATCCAGTTCGGTGAGGGAATGTTTTCCGGCGGGTAGTCGGGCGAGGGGACCACGTGCGGGGCAAAGGCGAAAGTCGCAAAGGGCACGCCGCGCCGGTCGGCGATGCTCTTGTTCATCGGAAAAAGGTACGACGACACGAGCAAGTCCGCGGTCTCGAGCGCCGTATCCATCCGGGCGATCATCTCGGGAATGTGCGCCTTGGCTCCGACGTAGATTTCTCGCAGCTGGTAGATCGGCGACCGGATTTTCTGCAGCCGGCCCATCCAGTAGCTGAGATCCGCCTGCTCCCAATTCGGACAGAGCGGGCAGAACTCAATTCCCGCTGCCTCGATTTCCGTCTGGTAGTGCGGAATCGTCGCGAATCTCACTTGGTGCCCAGCCTGCTGCATCGCGACGCCGAGGGCGATGATCGGAAAAATGTCACCGGTGGAACCGTGCGAGGTGAGAATGACGCGCATGTTTCGGGGCAGGGTGAACGGAACCAAGGTGCCTCGCGAGCGATGTTCTGCAACGTTTCGGTGACGCTGGCGGGGCAGGCTGGAGGCTTGGCCCGGAGTTCGGGCAGAACGGACCCAAAGCCGGGGGCACCGTTGCGTCTGGTGCCGGCGGATACACCTCAGCGCCGGGCGAACGAGAGTCCGAGGCCCGTCGCGAGCTAATTCTGAACCGCGCCCTGCTCCTCGAACATACCGAGGTGACGGTAACGCTCGTAACGCGAATCGAGCAGCTTTTCCGTCGAGAGTCCGCAGAGTTCGGCGAGGTGTTTCTTGAGCGAAACCGTAAGCGCTCCGGCGGAAGCGGCCGGATCGTTGTGGGCGCCTCCGAAGGGCTCGGGGATGATCTCGTCGACGATGCCGAATTTGGCGAGCGACTCGGCGCTGATCTTCAGGGCCTCGGCCGCGAGGGGGGCGGCAGCACGATCTTTCCAAAGGATCGCGGCGCAGCCTTCCGGCGAAATGACGGAGTAATAGCTGTTTTCGAGGATGAGCACGCGGTCGGTGACACCGATCCCCAGCGCGCCGCCCGAGCCGCCTTCGCCGATGATGATGCCGATCGTTGGAACGCCGAGCAGGGCCATTTCGCGGAGATTGAGTGCGATCGCCTCGGAAACGTGGCGCTCTTCGGAGCCGATGCCTGGGAACGCTCCCGGGGTGTCGATGAACGAAAGCACCGGCAGCCCGAACCGCTCCGCCATGCGCATCAGTCGCAGCGCCTTTCGGTAACCTTCCGGCTGCGGATAACCGAAATTGCGGGTGATGTTTTCCTTAGCGTCGCGACCTTTCTGCTGGGCGACGATCATCACGGACCGCCCCTGGAAAAACGCCGTACCGCCGATCAACGCGCGGTCGTCGTTAAACTGTCGGTCGCCGTGAAGCTCCTGGAAGTCCTCGCAGATCGCCTTGATGTAATCCAGAGCGTACGGGCGCTTGGGATGCCTGGCTATCTGCACGCGTTGCCAGGGAGACAGGCTGGAGTAGATCTCGCGCTGCGTCGCATCGAGTTTGCGCTCAATCGCCCGGATCTCGTCGGTCAGATCGAGATTGTGCTCGAGCGAACGCTGCCGCAGTTGATCCAGCTGCGTCGTGAGCTCACGGAGCGGCTTCTCGAATTCCAGCGTGTACGCGGGTTTTTCCATTCGGTTGAGGGTAGGTAACCGGCGCTCCGGCTGTCAACGGGCCCGCAAATCCGCTGCCGGTGGAGAGGCTGATTGCAGTTGTAATATGCGACAGCTCGGTTATCTGCGATGCTCCAGACAGTTATGATCGCCCTGGCAGTGCTTACCGAAGTGATGCGATGGTGGGACGAGCTCACGCTCGCCAAACAGCTGTTCTACGGCATCGGCCTGATCGCAGGCGCCGTGGCGGTCATCCTGATGATCCTGTCGGTGCTCGGGATGGAGCACGACGATGTCGTCGACGCGATGGCGGCTGGCGACGCTCACCACGGGACCGGCGGCGGCATCTTTTCCGTCAAGCCACTCACGGGGTTTTTCCTCGGCTTCGGCTGGATCGGCGGGCTTTCGATGAGCCACGGGGCTTCGCTGCTGGTGGCACTGCTCCTCGCGTTTGCCGCCGGTGGGGCGATGATGGCACTGCTCGTGTTTATGTTCCGCGCGATTCTTGTCATGCGGAGCGACGGCACGGCGCAAATCGCCGACACAATCGGGGCCGTCGGAACCGTCTACGTCACGCTGCCGCCGAAACGCGGAGCAGGGGGACAAGTGACGGTGAACTTCAAAGGACGCCAGGAAACGTACGCGGCGCTTCAGGCCGGCGAAGGGGCGATCCCGAGCGGAGAGAAGGTCAAGGTGGTTGCCACGATCGACACCCGAACGGTGCTCGTGGAGCGCGTCGCCTAATTCTCGCTTCCATTTCCCAAGCACCGCCACCGCCGCGGTGTCAGGGCGTCATCACGGCGGAAACCCTCGATCCAGCCAACCATGGGCATGCTAGATATCATCTTCGCGGCGCTAATCGTCGTTTTCGTCCTCATCGTGGCGATGACGCTCATCTCGCGTTATCGCATGTGTCCTCCGGACAAGATCCTGGTGGTATACGGCAAACTCGCGAACGGGCTCTCGTCGAAATGCTATCACGGTGGTTCGACCTTCGTGATCCCGTTTTTCCAGAGCTACGCGTACCTTGATCTGACGCCGATCAACATCGACATCGAGCTGAAGGGCGCTCTCTCGAGTCAAAACATCCGCATCGATGCGCCGGCTTCCTTCACGATCGGCATTTCGACCGAGACGGAGGTGATGCAGAACGCCGCGACGCGTCTGCTGGGCCGTTCGCTCGACGAGGTTCAGCAGCTGGCCTCCGAAATCATCATGGGCCAGATGCGCGTGGTGTTTGCCTCGATGACCATCGAGGAGATCAACAACGACCGCGAAAAGCTCATCGCCGCGATCACCAAGGGCGTGGAGGTCGAGCTGCACAAAGTGGGCTTGCGGATGATCAACGGAAACATCCGGGACATCAAAGACCAGTCCGGATACATCGACGCGCTCGGCAAGGAAGCCGCCGCCAAGGCGATCAACGACGCACAGATCAAAGTCGCTCAGGAAAACCAACGCGGCGCGATCGGCCGGGCCGAGGCGGAACGCGAACAGGCCATCCGTGTTGCCAACGCCCAAGCCGAAGCCCGCCGCGGCCAGAACACGGCCCAAGCGGTGATCGCGAAGTCCGACGCCGATCTCGCCTCGGAGCAGGCCGAGGCCAAACGCCGGACCGAGGCTGCGCAGAAGGTCGCCGAAGCGCGTGCCCTGCAGGAGTCGTACAAGGCCCAGCAGGAAGCGGAAATCGCCCGCGCTGCCCGCGAAAAGGCGGCCCAGCAGGCGGACCAGATCGTGAAGGCTGAGATCGACAAGGAACGCGTCCGCATCGATGCCGAAGCCCGAGCGGCACAGACGAAGATTCTTCAAGAAGGCCAAGCCGCAGCGTACATCATTCAGAAACAGGCCGAGGCGGACGGCATCCAACGCGTGGCCGAAGGCGAGGCGAGCGGTATCCGGGCGAAGGTGACGGCTGAAGCCACGGGTATCCAAGCCAAGCTTACCGCGGAAGCCGAAGGCACGCGTGCCTTGCTCGACGCCAAGGCGCAAGGTTTCGAAAAACTGCTCCGGGTCGCCGACGACACCGCCGGCGCCACCCAGCTGCTCATCGCCGAAAACATCGTCCGCATCGCGGAAATCCAGGCCGGCGCGATCAAGGGCCTCCAGTTCGAGAAGGTCGTCGTGATGGGCGGCGGCCAGTCTGGTCAGGCCGGGCCCGGGCAATTCGTCCAGGACCTCTACAAAGGAGTCCTCCCGATCAGCGAGCTTGCGAAGAGCGTGGGGCTGAACCTCCCGGCGTTCCTCGGCACGTCGACTCCGGAGACAACCGACGCCGCCAAAGTCGCCGCGAACCCGAGTTCTTCGCCGGCCAAAGGCTAAGGCTCAAAATCGTAGCGGTAGGCTCTCACGAGGCCGGCGCTCTGCGGCGCCGGCCTTTTCTGCTTCTCGACTTGGCGTAGCGGCCGAGTCGGGCCGTTGGAGGGTATACGATGGGCTCTGCGCTGTACGTGTCCGCCCACGCAGTGCGGATTGAGCCGAACCAAATCCGCTGCCTCAATGCAAAGGCGTCCCCAACTACCAACTACCAACTACCAACTACCACGCGCTCGAAAGAAACCGAGTTGGCATTCAGCCGTGTGTCCCTCCGGTCGCCTGAATCTGCCCATCGGCGCGGTCAGAGCTTCTTCACCGCATATGCCATCGCCTCGGCGATGCGGTCGAGTTGTTCGTCCGTATGCATGGCCGAGACGGCAGTGCGGATCAGGTCTTTGCCCGGAGGCACGGCGGGGGCGATGGACATGACGGTGAACACGCCTTTTTCCATCAGCGCCTGCCAGAAACGGTAAACGAGTTCCTTCGAACCCAGAACGATGGGAAGGGCGGGCGTTTCGCTGCCCCACGTATCCAAGCCCAGCTTGTGGAGGATCTCCCGGAACCGCCGCGTGTTTTTCCAGAGGCGCTCCAGGTGCTCCGGCTCGCTCTGCATGAGTTCGAGCGAGGTGAGGGCGCACGCCGCCTGGCTCGGGCTGAGCGCTGCGCTGAAAATCGTCTGCTTCGAATTGGTCCGCAGATACTCGATCACCTCGCGCGTACCGGTGACGTAACCGCCGGTGCTGGCGAGCGACTTCGACATGCTCCCGCAAATGATGTCGACCTTGTCGTTGAGTCCGAAGTGATCGACCGTGCCGCGACCTTGGCGGCCGAGCACGCCCATGCCATGAGCGTCATCGAGCACGGTGAAGCAACCGTAGTCTTCCGCGACCTGAACCAACTCCGGCAGTCGGGCGATGTGGCCCTCCATCGAATAAACGCCCTCGACCACCAGCATCTTGGGCGCAGAGGCCGCAACCGAGGCGGCGACTTCGCGGAGATCGAGCGGATTGTTGTGCGAGAAGCGCTCGACGCTCGCCATCGAGAGTCGGATCCCATCCCACAGGCACGAATGGATGTTTTTGTCGGCCAGGATGACGTCGCCCTTCTGGGCAAAGGACGCGACACTCGCCAGGCAGGAAAGGTAGCCGGCCGCGTGCACGTGACAGGCTTCACGACCGAAAAACGCAGCGAGCTTCTCTTCCAGTTCCAGGTGGTAAGTGCGGGAACCGTTGGACGTGCGCGCGCCGGTTGTACTCGTACCCCAACGCAGCATCGCCGCCCGCCCGGCCTCGATCACCTTCGGGTGAAACGAGAAGCCGAGATAGTCGTTGCTGGAGAGCATGATCATGTCGCGCCCGTCGAGGCGGACACTCGTGCCCTTTTGGGACTCCATGGCGTGGTAGTACGGCGCGTACTTCAGCCGCATCTTTGTCGCATAGTCGTCGCGACAGCGATCGAGCAGGGCCTTCTTGTTTTTCGAAAAAAGGGAAAACGCCATGTGTCAGCGGCCCACCTTGAAAAGGCCGGCAGCCGTTAGCAAATCCAAAGCCCGGCACCGTATTCGACCGGACCGACCAGCGGACGTGCGAAGGCGCGCAACGTGATCGCCTCCCGTGTGTGCAGAACGGCTTTGTGCGAGTCGCGGCCAGAACCCACAACTATGCACGCAGGCGGTCTTCCCGCGACGGTTTGACTTGGTTCCCGGCGAACGCGCGGCTTCTAGCCTCGCCGGGGAAGTGCTCGCATCCAGGTTGTCAGGTCCGCGGCAAACTGTGCCCAGGAACGAAATGTTCGGCGGCAGGCTTGGCGCTCCAACTCCTGCCGAAACGGGACGTCGTTCAGAAGTTTCTGTATCCCTGCCGCAAGTGCGGATGCGTCGACGCTCCCAAGGGCGAGGCAACCTCCGCCGCGGGCGGATTCTCCGAGCGCGCCACGCGCCGAGCAGATGCAGGGCTTGCCGTGTGCGAGCGATTCCAGCACCGGCAGACCGAAGCCCTCGACGATCGAGGGATAGACCGTGAATGCGCAGTCTCGGTAGGCGGAGTCGAGCGTGGCGTCGTCGACCGGTCCGTCGTTCTTCAAGGCGTACCCGGCTGACTGGAGTTGTCGGATACGCTCCAGCGCGGCGCGGCCAGTCTGCGGGTGGGCGAGTCCGACGATGCGGAGCTGGAAACGGGCACCGAGCTTCCATACCCGTTCGCACGCCTCCAGCAGCGCCAAGTGGTTTTTGCGACCTTCAATGCTGCCGACGACCAGAACTACCGGGGGCGGCTCTTCTGGCTTCGATGCCGCTGCCGTGACCTCACGGTAGTCGCGCTTTTCGGGGACATCCCTCCCGAGCGGAAGCGGCACCGCAACGACAGGGGGAGACGATGCGACTCCGAGCCACTTCCAGTAATCGACGAGCGACGCGCGAGAGTCTTCGGAAACGGCCGCCACGCCGTCGAAAGCCAGGAGCTCTTGAAGATAATGAGGGAATCTCGCGACGGTCTTTTGCGGCGTGAGTTCGGGGTACTTGAGCGCGATGGCGTCGTGGAAGAGCGCAACGCGCGGGCCGCCGATCGAGGCAAGCAGCGGCCTGAAGCCAGCCGCAACGGCGGCGGAGAAGACCTCTGGGACGAGCAGCCCGTCTCCGTGTGGCACGGGGGTTCGTTTCAGAAAGCGACGCGCTTTTCCGGCCAGCCGCGCCCGCATCGGCCAGCGCGCGCCACGGGTGTGCACCGGGATAGTCGAGGAGAGGTTGGCCCGCTCCCATCCGCGCAGCGCACGCCAACCGCGCTCAAACGGGTCGAACGTGATCGGCTCCACAGGCTGCGTGCGGCTGAGCTCCGCAAGCAGAGCCCGGCAAACACGCTGGATCCCGGTCTGCGCCGTGGTGTGGCTCGTGTGGGAGAGATCGATCAGCAGCATGTGTTTGCTGAGCGCTTCACGCTACTTGACGTCTGCCGGCGGGGCGAGCCCGGCGTCTTTTGCCGCATCGACGAGGGACGTTCCAAGGAGCGTCCGAAGGCCTTCCTCTCGCAGATGGTCGCCGTCGAAGAAATCGGCTTCACCTACGCCGACCACATTGGGGTCGTAGGAGCCCACAAGCCGCACTCCCGCGGCGGGCGCGTACCTTCGCACCCTCGTTTCGACCGCCTTGAGCTGGCTCTTCGGGTCCGCGGTCATCTTTCCGTAGATCGCAGGGTGATACGGGGAAAGGACGAGGACAACCTGGGCGCCGTCGGCCTTCAGGAATTGGACCCATCGTTCGAAGAGCGCCCAAAGCTGGTCGTCGACCTTCGGATAGATCCCGTAGCGATGTCTGTCGCGATTGACCGAATACTGGTGCAGGGCGATCGAGCGGGCCTCTGCGACGCTGATGTCGCTGTGATTTCCCGCGGCTTTGATAGCCCCATCGGAGGTCAGTACCGTGCCGAGCGCGTCTTCGACGTCGGCGGGCACGATGACATGCGTATGCTGCCGCACGAAGTTGTCCGCCATCGAGAGAATCGGTGAAAGGCTGAGCGACGCCTGCGAGCGCGGCCGAAGCTCGTCGGCCACGCGGTTCCGAAAGATCGGCGCGAGCGGCGGTTGCTCGAGCTCGCTCAGTTTCGCTTCCATCGCGGCGAGCTCGTGCGGCCGGGTTCGCCACTGGCGGAAATCCATCTCGTAGTCGAAAAACCACGAATCGACCATGAGAACCCAGACCCTCGGGCGTTTGCCCCGGCGATCGAGGATCTCAGTCGTGACGAGGTGATCCTGCATGAATCCGCCCGAAAGGGAGAAGTTGGACAACCGGTACGGTTTGCAGTCGGCCGAGGAGAGCTGAAGCGTGTGGCTCGATCCGAGCATCGCGATCTGCGGTGGGGCCTGGATCTCCTCGGCGAGGCACCAGCGAAGTGTCGCTTCGTCGACCTGAGCCGGAAGGAGGACATTCTGCCCCGACAGACTGGCGGAAGCGAGGCGCCGCTCGACTAGATCCGAGCCGGTCCCTTGACCGGATTGGATCGCCCAATGCTGAAGCCACCACAGACCGGCGGTTGTGAGAATGGCGGCTGCCGCCGCGACAAGTAATCCGCGGAAGAACGTCATGGCTTGGGCGAACGAGCACTTCCGGGGCCTTCGGTCTTCGCGGTGCAACAGGCCCGAGCGACTCGGACACGCTCCGAATACATCCCCGGTTCAGGCCGGTCGGTTCGCAGCAGCGGTTTCTGATGATTCGTGCGCATCAGAACTGGAAATACAGGAACGGGGATGAACGCGTCAGAGCGGCGATCGCAATCGCGAACATCGCGCCGGCGGCGGCGAGTTTCCATGGATTCAGGACGGAGCCGTTCTCACTGAGTTCCTCGGGCCGAACCTTCTCGGGTGACGTGATATCCTGGGCCGTAACGCCCAGCCACTTGAGCAGAAACGGGCCGCGAACCGCGAACCAGGCGCACAAGAGGAGGACGATCAGGCCCGTAGGCGCGGCTTGGATACTCGGAAGCAGGCCGCGGGGGCGGATGACCGGGGCGAGCGGTTCCACGATGCGCGCCCAAGAGATCGGAACGGAGATGCCATGCACGCCGAACAAGCTTTCCACCAGCAGGCGGGCCGTCGGGAGGTTCGGCGCACGGAAAAGCACCCATCCGAGTCCGGCGGCGAAAAGCGTGAGGGCGAACGCCCAGCCCGGCCCGGCGTGTTCCCGGGGCAGCTTGTGCCAGCGGCGCCAGAGGTGATTGACGATCAGGGCGGCACCGTGGCCAAAACCCCAGAGCACGAATGTCCACCCCGCGCCGTGCCAGAGACCGGCGAGCGTCATGGTGAAAAGCAGGTTTGCCATCTGGCGCGGGTAACCGCGGCGGTTTCCCCCGAGCGGGATGTAGACGTAGTCGCGGAGGAACGACGAGAGTGTGATGTGCCAGCGCCGCCAGAATTCGATCATGCTCCGGGCGCGATACGGCGCCATGAAGTTCACCGGAAGACGGAAACCGAAGAGCAGCGCAAGACCGAGCGCCATGTGCGAATAGCCCGCGAAGTCGTAGAAGAGCTGGAGGCTGTAGGCGGAGACGCCGACCCAGGCTTCCACCAGGCGCAGACGAGCGCCGTTCGAGACCAGACCGAACGTGCTATCGGCGATCGGCGCGAGGGTGTCGGCGATCGCGGCCTTCTGGAAAAGCCCCGCTGCAAAAAGCGCGCCGCCGAGGAGCGTGGTTCGGGCGTCGAACTTCCAGAGCGCCTCCCGCTTCAGCTGCGGGATGAACTCTCCGTGATGCACGATCGGACCGGCGATCAACTGGGGAAAAAAGAGGACGAAGAGGGCGAAATCGGCGAACTGAACGTCACGGACCTCGCCGCGCCGGGCATCGACCAGGAAGGCGATTTTCTGGAAGGTGAAGAACGAGATGCCCAGAGGCAGGATGATCTTTTCCAGGGGCAGATTCGCGCCGGTCAGCGCGTTCACGTTTTCCAGGAAGAAATTGAAGTATTTGAAGTAGGCGAGGAGCCCGAGATTCCAGATCAGGCCGACGCTGAGCCAGCCTCTGCTGCCGGATCGGCCGTCTCGCCGCGAGAGCACGCGCCCGATTCCGAAGTTGATGAGCAGGGAAACGACCAGGAGCGGAACGTAACGCACATTCCAATACCCATAAAAAAACAGGGAGGCGAGACAGAGCCAGACTACTCCTGCCCGTCGCGCGCCGAATCCTACCAACGCTCTCCAGCCGAGCCAGACGATCGGAAGGAAAGCGAAGATGAATTCATAGGAGTTGAAGCGCATGTGCTGCGGTACGGGCCGGACAGGGCGGTCGACTACTGCAGAGATTGACGGAGTGTCTGGCAAGCCGAGTTCCAGGACGAAACCTGCGGAAAGCTTGCTGTGCCGCGGCCGGTCCCCTGTGAATACGCGCCGACTGGTCATGCCCGCATCCAGCCAGAGTCCCACCGGTTCGATTTCGAGCCCTGCCGGCCCTTTCTCGCCGAGTCGGCTTACGGCGTTTCCCAAGTGGATCCGGTCGGTCCCGATTCTCGTCGGCCTGTTCGTTTACGGGGTTTTCCTCGCCCGCCATTACGGCGCGATCGCAGCTGGTGCCGATTCGGGCGGCTATATGAATAGCGCAAAGCTGCTGGCCGAGGGCAGGCTGACGACACCGGTGCGAAGCGTCCCTGAGTTTCAGCCGCAGACTCGCTGGCCGTATACACCGCTGGGTTTTGTCGCCTCCGATGGCGCGGCCGAGTTTAAACCGACGTATCCGCTGGGCTTGCCTCTCCACTATGCGGTTGCGGGGAAACTGTTGGGATGGAAGTGGGGAACGACGATGGTCGCGGTCTTGGCGGCGATCGGATCGGTTCTGTTGACTTACGCCAGTCTGCGGGAATTCGGGGTTTCAGCCGCGCTCTCGTTCGTGGGTGCCGCTGCCCTCGCGCTTTCTCCCTTGGTGCTGTACATGTCGTTTATCCCGATGAGCGACACGGTGGCGCTGGTCTGGATTTCCGCCGCGATCTACGCGGCGCTTCGAGCAGGACGCGACGGAGCGTGGATTTGGCCGGCGGTTGCTGGGTTTTCTCTCTCGGTGGCGGTCTTGGTTCGCCCCACCAACCTCTTGGTGTTGCCGACGCTCGTGTTGTTGCTGCCGGGTGTTCGCGCATGGTGGGTGGCTGCGCTGGCGGCGCTTCCCGGAGGCGCGCTGAACGCCTGGTACAACCACGCGTTGTACGGAAGTGCGTTCAAGAATGGATACGGCGGAGTAGGTGAGGAATTCGGCTGGGCCCAGTTTGCCCCGGGCCTGCAGAACTATCTGGCTTCATTCCACTGGGTGCTTCCGATCGCGTGGCTCGCGCTGATCGGGCCGGTTTTCCTGCCGTGGCGCCAGCGTGGCCGCGTGCTGGTCGGCCTGTCGCTATGGGCTTTCGGACTCCCGTTGTTTTACGCGTTTTATCATTTCACCCAACTGACCTGGTGGTTTCTGCGGTTTCTTCTCCCCGCGTTTCCCGCTCTGCTCATGTTGGGTTTGCTCGCCGAGCAGGAAGCGTTGACGAGGATTCGGCCGGCGTGGCGAAAGCAGGTGTATGCGCTGTCGGTCGCCGTCACGCTGGCGGTATCGCTCGGTCTCGGGCTTTCCTGGGCGAAAGCTCGGCGGATCATCTATCTCGGCTCGGATCAGGCGACCTACCTGAACGCATCGCTTTGGGCGAAGGACCACCTGCCGAAGGACGCTCTGGTCGTTTCGTCACAGCTCAGTTCCGCGCTCTATTTCTACACTGATTTTCCGGTCTTCCGCTGGGATTACTCCAAATCGGAAGAGTGCGCCGCGTTGCTGAATGCGATAGGCCGCACGCGCCGGCCGCTCTATGCGTTGATCTACGAGTTCGAACGCGAAGACGCCTTTCGGAATCTGCCGGGCCGCTGGACGAAGGTTGCGAGTTTCCGTGCGGCTGACTCCTGGCGCTACGACGGGCCGATGGCGCGCTGATCCTGGGAACGCACCGTGCTCCTCGGGACCGTCACTTGTCGCCGAGCCTGGTCGTGAGCTTTTTGACCATCAAGCCGAGCCGGCGGGGATCGGCGGAGAGGCCGAGTTCGGCGGGTGATTGCGCGTTTGGCAGGGAAAGGTGGACGATCGCTTCGGGACGGCTGTTCCAGAGCTCCTTCGGAACGCGTGCTCGGAGCACGCCAGGCTCGGTGAACGGCGCGGCAAAAACGAGTTCGCCGTTGAAGCGGAGCTCCGAGGGCTGGATGTGCGGCTGCCCGGGCGCGAAGTAGGGGATGGCAATGATCTCGAGTTCGATGTCCTTTTCCGCCGGTTCCGGCTTGAAGATCAAGATCGCGTCGTTCTGCGCGGTGGGCGCGAATTCGCCGGGAAGCGGCGTGCTGAATCCGAAGACCTGATACCGCTCGAAATTCCCGTCCGCCGAGAAGTCGATGACGCCGTTGCTCGGCGAGAGAGTGGGAGCGTCAAAGACGACCGTGACGCCCGGCTGGAAGGGAACTCCCGGGGCGTCGGTGTTGTGGAGGAACCGCCAGATGCTAAGCTTTGTTTTCACGTCTGCCGCCGTCTTGGCCGGCATTTCGTGGTGCCGCTGAAACATGAACGTCCAGCTCGGATCGACGTAAAACTGGACGCCTGCCCGCTGGAGAGCCAGGGCGACGGAAGCGATCATGGGCCAGTCGTCATGCGGGAAAACGAGGAGTTTCGGGGCCTCCGGGTGCGGGTCTGCGGCGAGCACTTCGAGCGTGTGGCGACGGACTATCATGCCTTTGTCCTCGCTCGGAGGCCCGCCCAGGCTGAAGCCGTTCCAGGCCAACGGCACGGCGGCGAGCACGGCGCCCGCACCGATCCAGCGGCTGGCGCCGGCAGGCACCCATTGGGCGACCAAACCGCAGCCGATCAGGAGCAGCGCGTAGTTCACTCCGTAATAGAAGTATCCGTTGAAATCGTACATCGCCCCGGACTGCATCACGCCCCAGACGAGACAAAGCAGCGCGGTGGCGCCCCAGAATCCGGCCGCGATCCGTATGCGACGCAAACGCTCCGGGGCGGCGCCGAAACCGCGCCACGCGCCGACGCCTACCAGCGCGGCGATCGCCATCCAGGCGACAAAGGGCCACGGCCGCTGCCGGATGAACGAGAGGCTGTCGAGGGAAAGAGAGCGGAGCAGCTCGTCCTGATCCCGCGTGTAGCTGAAGAAGCTCAGGAAATAGACGGCGGCCTTGGAGAGGCGCTTGTGGTCTCCGGCGGTCCGGAGATGGGTCATGATCGCGTGGAAGTTGCTCTCGTCGCCGTGCGTCAGGTCGATCGCAAGCGGGAGGACGAAAAGCGCGATCACGAGCAGCGCGCCGGCATGAGCCCAGGGAAAGGCGCGAACGGGCATGGGGCGGCGAGCCTGGAGCCAGAGCGCCGCGTAGCTCAGCACGGTGAGGGAAACGACAAACAGCGGCTGCGCGACGTGGCCGTGAACGAGGAACGAACCCGTCAGGGCGAGCCAGGGAAGATGCCGGCCGCGTCCGTTTCCTACGGATACGCAGGAGGCCCAGAACGCCAGGAACGGCATCAGCAGGACATGGGGCGGCCAGATGCTCGTGAATGCCTGGCCGGCCCGGGCGAAGTGAATGGCTCCGCCCAGGAGCGCGAGAGGAATGAAAAGAGGCTGCTCGAAAAGGGAGGCCAGCAAATACAGCGTGAGCGAAAGGAAGGCGGCCTGGAGCAGCATGTTCGCCAGCGTGTGAGCGCAGTTGGGCGACATGAGATGGAGCCGGTCCGTCAACACGGCTTCGGCGGCGGCATCCACGTAGAAAAAGGCGGGCCCGGGGTGATTGAAATGAAACCGCGAATAGTTGCCGTGGATCTCCTGAAACGACTTCGCTCGTTCAATCTGCAGGGCGTTGAGCGCCGCATCTCCTTCTTCGTGCACGGGAGAACGCAGGAAACTCCAACTCGTCAGCACGAGAATCGTCGAGAGTGCTAGGAATACGAAGAGGCTGGCGGTGGAGGTGCGGAGTTTCACTGAACGCGTAAACCCGAAGAACTAGGAAAGCCGTCCCGTGAAAGGCGAGTGGAATTCCGGAAGCGCGTGACGCCGCGCAACCTTTACCGGAACAGGTTGTATTTCAGCATCGCGTACAATGCGCGGAATCCGTCGCGAGCGCGGATCTTTTTTCCCTCGGCGTAGGTGCGCCCGTAATAAGAGATGCCAACTTCGTAGATGACGCAGCCGAGCTTGGCTAGTTTGGCCGTGATTTCCGGCTCGAAACCGAATCGATCCTCTTCGAGGGTGATTTTCTGCAGGACCTCTCGCCGGAAGACCTTGTAGCAGGTTTCCATGTCGGTGAGGTTGATGTTGGTCAGCATGTTCGAGACGAGCGTCAGGAACCGATTGCCGACCATGTGCCAGAAATAAACAACGCGGTGGGCTTCTCCGCCCGCGAACCGAGAACCGAATACGACATCTGCTTTCCCCTGGAGAATGGGCCGCAGCAGCTTCGGGTATTCGTTTGGGTCGTACTCGAGATCGGCGTCCTGAACGATGACGATATCGCCCGTGGCTTTTTGGAAACCGCTCCGGAGGGCAGCCCCTTTGCCCTGGTTACGCTCGTGGAACACGACCGTGCTGACCAGAGAGCCCAGCTCGTTCCGAAGCAGATCTCGCGTGCCGTCGGTCGAGGCGTCGTCGACGACGATGATCTCCGGATTCTCGACCGGCGCCGCGCGCACGGTGGCGATGATATCGCGGATGCTCCGCGCCTCGTTGTAACACGGGATGACGATCGATACGCGCATGGACCGGGAGAAAGCGCTCGTATCTGGCAGCTTGGCCGCGCTTTGACCAGCTTTCCTTCTCCGCAAAGGCGCCTGTTTGCGGGCTAGCCGAGCGACGTGGTTTTGGTACGATTCGAATACATGGATTTCACTCCCTGCGCAGAGCAATTGTCTCGGCTGCTCCCTCGCGATCGGCTGGAGGATTCCGCTGTGGAGGCTGCCGACGCCTCGGCGTCCAGGGGAGATCGTTGGCTGATCGGGTTCTCCGGCGGAGCGGATTCCTTGACCCTGCTGTTGCTCCTTTGGGCCCACTGGCCGGGTCAGCGCGCCCTGATCACCGCAGTTCATTTCAACCACCGCCTGCGGGCGGACGAAAGCGATGCCGACGAAGCTTTCTGCCGAGAGGTGTGCGAAGCCCTCGGGGTGGCGTACCATGCGGGAAATTGGACTGACATTCCTGCGAGCGTGAGTGAAGACGATGCTCGCCGTGCCCGTTTCTCCTGTTTCGAGGAGTTGCGGGCTATCACCGGTGCACGTGTGCTTTTCACCGGACATCAGCTGGACGATATCGCGGAGACTCAGCTGATGCGTCTGGCCCGCGGATCAACCTCGGCGGGCCTTGCGGCCCCGCGTCCGGTGAGCGCGTGGAACGGTGCGGAAGATGCGTGGATTGTGAGGCCCCTGCTCGCCCTGCGGAAATCGGATATCGCCGCGGCGTTGACCGCCGCGGGAGTCTCCTGGCGGGAGGATTTGAGCAATCAGGAAGGCATCTTCCTCCGAAATCGCGTGCGAAAGAGTGTATTGCCGGCCTGGCTACACGCCGTCGGCGAAGGCGCGCTCGCAGGAGCGGCCCTGACGCGCCGCTGGATGGAGGAAGATGATGACGCGCTGGAACGGTGGCTCGACGAACTCGGCCTGCCGCGGCGTTCGGACACGCTGAATCTTTCCGCGCTCGCCGGGAGACCTCGCGCTCTTTGGAGGCGGGCCTTGCGACGGTGGGCGCCTGCCGCGGTATTCACCCGCGCCGGGTTCGAGACACTGCTCGAACGGGCGTTGGCCGGTAGGGACTGCACGTTGAGTGCGGGCGCTGGATTCGCGGAGCTTCGAGATTCACAGCTTCTTTGGCGCGAATCTGCGCCGGGGTGTGATCCATGGTCGCCCGCTTGGTTGCGGCAGGGGACTGCACTCCTCTTGCCCGACGGGGCGGAATTACGCGCCGAGACGGTGGCGGTTGACCCTGCATTACTCAGCCGGCTGAGAGAAGGTCGCGTCGATCCTGAAGCTATGGCGTATCTCGACGGCCCAGGGGGGGAACTGATGGTTCGCCCTTGGTATGCCGGGGATCGCTATAAGCCGCTTGGGTCGCCGGGAAGCGCCAAGCTTCAGGACCTGTTCACCAACCGGCACATTCCCGCCGTCGACCGGCGAAGAATACCTGTAATCTGCGCGCCGGACGGGCGTATTGTATGGGTGCCCGGTTTTCCTCCTGCAGACTGCTCCAAAGTGACCGATGTCTCTGTAACGGCGGTTCAATTGACTTATCTACGAGGAACCTCCACCGTGACCGACTACTCTTAACTCCCTACTGATGTCCGATAACCGAAACGATAAGAAGCGACGCCCCTTGAAGAATCTGCCGCCGGAGCGTTTCCAGCCGAAAGTTCTTCTCATCTGGCTGTCCATCGTGGCTGTCGTCCTTGCTCTGTTCTATCTCCCGAGCGGGAAGATGCAGCCCACGAAGAAGCTCAAGGTACAAGAGGTCGTCGAGCGTGCTGAACGCGGCGAGATTGAAGAGGGCATCATCCGCACCGATCAGTCCGGCGGTCGCGATTGGGCCGAGATCACGGGCGTCATGAAACAGCCGGTTCTCCAGACAGAAGCCGGTCCGACCCGCAATTTTCGAGCTGCCGGCCGCTTGACCGACAGCAGCATCGAGAAGCTTCAGAAGTCGAACGTCTTCACGGAGCAGCCTGCGGCCACTCTCGCGGGCACGATCGCGTCGCAGGTGATTCCCTTCGTGGTCATCATCGGCTTGCTGTATTTTCTTTTCGTGCGGCAGCTTCGCAACGCCGGCCGTGGAGCCCTGAATTTTGGGAAGAGTCGCGCTAAGCTTCTGACTCGCGACCGCGACAAGATCACTTTTTCCGACGTCGCCGGATGCGACGAAGCCAAGGAGGAAGTCGCCGAGGTCGTCGAATTCCTCAAGGATCCGAAGAAGTTCACCAAAATGGGTGGCAAGATCCCGAAAGGCATTTTGATGGTGGGCCCTCCGGGAACCGGAAAGACCCTTCTCGCCAAAGCTGTGGCGGGCGAGGCCGACGTACCGTTCTTCTCGATCAGCGGTTCTGACTTTGTGGAAATGTTCGTCGGTGTGGGCGCGAGCCGAGTCCGAGACATGTTCGAGCAAGGTCGAAAGAACGCTCCTTGCATCATCTTCATCGACGAAATTGACGCGGTGGGCCGCCAGCGCGGTGCCGGTCTCGGCGGCGGAAACGACGAGCGTGAGCAAACGCTCAACTCATTGCTCGTCGAGATGGACGGCTTCGATACCACGGAAGGTGTCATTATCATTGCGGCGACGAACCGTCCCGACGTGCTCGACCAGGCCCTGCTGCGTCCGGGCCGTTTCGACCGTTCGATCTATGTCGATCTTCCCGACCTGATCGGCCGCGAACAGATCCTCCGGGTTCACGCCCGCAAGATCGCACTCGCCGAAGATGTCGACCTCAGCGTCATTGCCCGTGGCACGCCTGGTCTCTCCGGTGCCGAACTCGCCAACCTGCTCAACGAATCCGCCCTCCTTGCTGCTCGCCGCAACAAGAAGAAGGTCGACATGAGCGATGTCGACGAGGCCCGCGAGAAGGTCCAGTTCGGCCGCGAACGCCGCCGGATCATGGATGACGAGGATAAGAAGATCGTGGCGTATCACGAAGCTGGACACGCTCTCGTCCAGGCCGTGATCGACGACGGCCACATGCCTGTCCACAAGGTGACGATCATCCCGCGCGGCCGCAGCCTCGGCAGCACGATGTTCATTCCCAAGAAGGACACCTACAATTACGCCAAGCGCCGCATGTTGAACCAGCTGGCCAGCCTGATGGGCGGGCGGATCGCCGAGGAAGTCGTTCTGGGCGATATCACCAGCGGAGCCTCGGGCGACATCAAGCAGGCCACGAAGCTCGCCCGGCACATGGTTTGTGACTGGGGCATGAGCCCTCTCGGTCCGGTCGCGTACGGCGACAATCAGGATACGGTTTTCCTCGGTAGAGAGATCACGCGGAACGAGAACTTCAGCGAAGAGACCGCACGGCGGATCGACGTGGAAGTCCACAAGATCATCGAGGAGCAGTATGAACGGGCCAAGAGCATCATGCTCGAGCGCCGGACGGCTCTGGACAAAATCGCCGAGGCTCTGCTCGAGTACGAGACGATCGATGGCAAGCATGTCCACGAGATCCTCGAGCACGGCGAGATCCGTTCTCCGGTTCTGAGCAGTGCTCCTCTGCAGGCATCTCAAAAGCCCGAAGATAAAGGCAGCGCGAAGAAGCCGGCCGACAAACCGGCGCATCCTCCGCTCGGTGGTGCTGCGGCACCGACCCCGGCCTAGACAGGGCACTGCCATCAATCTCGAGCGCGGACTTCGGTCCGCGCTTTTTTTGTCCATTTCGCGGGATCGCCGTTGGCGCAAACGCGGCCGACCGAGGAAGGCGATCCGCCCAGTCCCGAATAGCAGCGGGCTAGATGCAGGGATTTCGCCGTACGAGACAGTCCCTCATTGCGGATCTGCCGTGAGAGACCTGAAACTGGAGGCTCCATGTCGGCAACAACCACGCCCGTTCTGTTCTCTGATCTCGGCCGTCGCGCGGCTCCGCCGACGATCGCCCGGCTGATGACCGTAGCGATCGAGACTCCGGAGCTGCTTTCGTTGGCTGCTGGTTTCACGGATAACCGCACTCTCCCGGCCGGCGAGGTGGCGGACGTCGCGCGGTCGCTGGCCGCGGGTTCTTCAGATCCGGAGTATCTGCAGTACGGGACCAACCAAGGCAGGCAGGGACTCAGGCGTGTACTGGGCGAACGGTTACGCTCCACGGAGCCTGCATACTCGGCTGAGCAGCTGGCGGAACGGATGATCGTTACCAACGGTTCGCAGCAGGCCCTCTACCTGGCGGCCCAGGTGCTCTGCAATCCAGGCGACATCGTGCTGGTCGATCGGCCCAGTTATTTCGTTTTCCTGGAGGTGCTGCTTGGTCTGGGAATCCAAGCTCGCTCTCTACCGACGCATGCCGACGGAAGCCTGGACGCGACGAAACTGGGCGAGATGTTGGACGCGATGAAAGCGCGGGGAGAGGCGGATCGCATCCGGGCCGTGTATTTCGTGAGCTATTTCAGCAATCCCTCGGCTCGTTCCCTGAGCGCGCAAGAGAAGGCCGGCATTGCCGATGCGCTCCAGCGACGAGGGCTGACGGTTCCGGTGATTGAAGACGCGGCGTATCGCGACCTCTATTTCCAGGCGCCGCACAATGCACCCAGCGTGCTCAGCATGGAAGAGTGGGGACCATTCCCGAAACTCTACCTATCGACGCTGACCAAGCCGTTCGCGACGGGATTGAAGGTGGGCTACGGAGTCTGCACTCACCCGGAGCTCTTGAAGAAACTGCTTCACGTCAAAGGGCACCACGACTTCGGCTCGGCGAATTTCAACCAGGCCGTGCTGGAAAAGGTGATCGCCGATGGCGGCTTCGAACGTCAGCTCAAACGTATTCGCCCGATGTATGCGGCAAAGATGGAGGCCCTTCACGCCTCTCTGGAAGCGGCCGGACTGGAGCGGGCCGGTTGGCGCTGGAACCGTCCCGACGGCGGACTCTACCTCTGGCTCGAAGCGCCAAGCGACGTGGATACGCGGTTGGATTCGCGTTTCTGCAAGGAGTGTCTGGAAGCCGGAGTCGTGTACGTACCCGGCGATCTCTGCTTCGGAGACGAGGCGCCGACCCATTTCGTGCGGTTGAGCTTTGGCGTGCTGGAGCCGAACGATCTGGCCGAAGCCGGTCGCCGGTTCGGGTCCGTTGCCGCCCGCTTCCGCTAATTCGTGGGAACCAGAGGGTCGGGGCTACCCCGGCGCCATCTTCCGGAAAAAACGTCCTTGGGTCTGGGCAGTCGAGCGGCCACAGTCGGGGCCATCTTGACTATGAAAATTTGTTGCATTGGCGCAGGTTACGTAGGCGGCCCCACCATGGCGATGATCGCGATGAAGGCGCCGGACATTCAGGTGACCGTGGTTGATATGAACGTCGCCCGTATCGCTGCCTGGAATTCGGATTCGCTGCCTGTCTACGAGCCGGGGCTCGATGGCGTGGTGAAACAGTGCCGCGGGCGGAATCTGTTTTTTTCCACGGACGTCGCCAAGGGCATCGCCGAGGCCGAGATCATTTTTGTGGCGGTCAACACTCCGACCAAGAACTACGGCGTGGGCGCCGGCCGCGCGGCTGACCTGCGCTATATCGAGTCGGTCGCGCGCACCATCGCCGAAGTGGCGACCGGGCCGAAGATCATCGTCGAGAAGTCCACGATTCCCGTGAAAACGGCTGAAGCGATCAAGGAGATCCTCGGGGCGAATACGCGCGGCATCAAATTCTCCGTTCTCTCGAATCCCGAGTTTCTCGCGGAAGGCACTGCCGTCCAGGACCTGCTGAATCCCGATCGCGTGCTGATCGGCGGCGAGAAAAACGAAGATGGCCTCGCCGCGGTGAAGAAGCTGGTCGATGTCTACGCCCGCTGGGTGCCTCGCGACCGGATCATCACCACCAATCTCTGGTCGTCCGAGCTATCCAAACTCGTTGCGAACGCTTTCCTGGCGCAGCGCATCTCCTCGATCAATTCAATCTCGGCGCTTTGCGAGGCGACCGGGGCGGACGTCGACGAAGTGGCGAACGCTATCGGCAAGGACAGTCGTATCGGCCCGAAATTCCTCAAGGCGTCCGTCGGCTTCGGCGGTTCCTGCTTCCAGAAGGACATCCTCAACCTCGTGTATCTCTGCCAGCACTTCGGCCTGCCCGAAGTCTCCGCGTATTGGGAGCACGTCGTGCAGATGAACGATTACCAGAAGCAGCGCTTCAGCGCCCGGCTGGTGCGCACGCTCTTCAACACCGTCGCCGACAAGAGAATCGCCGTCTTGGGTTTTGCCTTCAAGAAAGACACCAACGACACGCGCGAGTCGGCTGCGATCAACATCTGCCGCGACCTGCTCGCTGAACAGGCCAACGTCGTCGTCTACGATCCGAAAGTGCCGGCGAACGAGGTGCTCGTGGATGTACTCGGCAAAGGCTGCACGAATCCGCGGCTCTCGGTGGCGCAGACGCCCTACGAAGCCGCCGCCGGAGCGCACGCCATTGCGGTCGTGACCGAATGGGACGAGTTCAAGACTTTGGACTACGCGAAGATCTATGCCGGCATGCCGAAGCCCGCGTTCGTTTTCGACGGACGAAACATCCTCGATTTGGCCAAGCTGCGTGAGATCGGCTTCCGCGCTTACGGGATCGGAAAATAAGCTATTCGTCCGGCATGCAAAATAGGCGACGCCACCACGGCGTCGCCTGTTTTCGTTCAGGGAGTCGGCCTACGGGTCGAGGTCGCCTATCGAATCCGCCCCTGGCATTCCGCCCATGCAACAGGCCCGGACGGGAGTTACAGGAACGCAACGGGTTCAAACGACCGGCCCAGGACCTTTTCCGCGGGGCAGTCGAGCCAGCGATCAAGCACGGTTGCGTAGATTTGGCGGAAGTCGGTGCTGAAGGTGAGGTCTTGGTTGCGGGCGAGATTGAGCTTGGGGGCCTCGCCGTGAAGTCCGCCCTTTACGGCTGAGCCCATCACAAAGAGAGGCGCTGCGGTGCCGTGGTCGGTACCTTGGCTTTGGTTTTCCATCGGACGTCGCCCGAATTCGGAAAACGTCATCGTCAACACCCGCTCTCCGAGCTTGTGCGCTTCCAGATCCTTCTGGAACGCAGCCAATCCTTCCGAGAGCGTCTTCAGCAGGTTGCGGTGGTTGTTCGCCTGATTCGCATGGGTGTCGAAACCGGAGAGCGAAACAAAATAGACGCGCGTCGGCAGGTCTGCGGCGATCAGCGCCGCCACGCCCTCCAGCGAGTGGGCGAAGGGGGTGCCGGGATACGTGGTGCCCGCCTGATACGCCCCGAGGATACCCTGCACGCGGCGCTCGGTGACGAGAGCGTCCATCATCGTTGCCTTGAGGAACGAGGCGTTGTCGTTCTCCGGAGTGGAGGGCTGCTGCAGCAGTTGTTCGAGCAGCGCCTGATTCCGAGAGCGATCCTTTCGTCCCAGCAGATAAGGATTCACGCCGAAGGTGGGGTGGACCTGCTGGGAAAGGAACACCTCGGGCGTTTCGTTTCCGACATGAACGGCCAGCGGATCGTGTCCCACGGGAGCGCCGGAGCAGCAATTGTCGAGATACCGGCCGATCCAGCCCGTGGATACCACCTGATCGCTCTCACTCCCGGTTTCCCAGATGTCCGTGGAGCGGAAGTGACTCCGGTTGGGGTTAGGGTAACCGACGTTTTGGATCACCGCGAGTTTGCCGTCGTGCACCAGTCCCTGAAGCTCGGTCATCGAGGGATGAAAGGCTTGGTTCTGGCCGACGGGCAGGACGTCCGTTTTGCGCAGCGCGAGGGTGGGCCGGAGCCGGTGGTAGTCGGCGTCCTCGAACGGAATCAGCGTATTCAAGCCATCGTTACCACCGGCGAGCTGGACCAGCACGAGAACGGAACGGTCCTTTTCCGGAGCCGGGGCCGCGGCAAGAGTCGATTGGACGAGAAACGAGGGCGCGAAACGGCTGAAGGCTATCAGTCCGATCCCGCTCGCAGAGTAGCGCAGGAATTCACGACGGGTGGAGGGGAGGAAAGGAGTGCGCATGGCGGGCCTCAGGAGAGTTGGTATTCGGGCGAGTCGAGCAGCGTGAGGAGCGCCGCTCGCACGCGCTCCGGCGATGTCTCGCCGCTTTTTCCCGCGACAAACTTGGCCAGCGGTCCGGCGTACGTGGCCGTGGCTGCGGGAGCAAGGAACGCTCGCACGAGTCGGTCCGCCGCGTCCTGCGGGCTCGCCACGGCGAAGTCCCTCACACGATCGGGCGAGACGGTAAATCGGCTCCGCCCCTCGCTGCGTGCAGCATCGAGCGCCATCACTTCGTCGGCGTTGAGGTTCACTTCGTTGATCGGGTTGAAAAGCGCTTGGACCAGCTGACGGCGCGCGGCGAGAGTCGAGGAGTTGATCCAAGATCGGCCGCCCATCCAGCCACGGACATTTGGCGGGTTGAACGGCATCTGTCCCATCTGACGCAGGAGGCCGACCGCCTGCCGAGGCAGGGGAGGAACGTCGAGAGAGAGATCCTGGACGAGGCCGAGGTAGAACTGGATCGGGCTCTTGATCATCGCGCCGCGATACTCCGGCGAGAAAAACAGTTGACTGCCAAAGATGCGGTGCAGGAGGGCGCGGAGGTTGTAGTGCGTGCCCTGCCACCAACGGCCGAGTTCCGCGATTTGGTTCCGCGGCACAGGCTGTTCGGACAGATAGAAGCGGAGCATCTCGCCGGGAAGGAACGTGCCCGCCGCCGGCTGCTGGTAGGCGAGGTCGATGGCGCCGTCGCCATCGTACGGGGCCGTTTTGCCGAAGATCTTTTTCGGAGTTGGGTCGTGCTGGCCGCGCGCGAACTGGAATTCGCCGAACCGGTGCCGGTATCCGGTGAAGGCCCGAGCGGCCTCCTTGATGTCGGTTTCCGTGTAGTTGCCTTCTCCCAACAGGAACAGTTCGAAAAGTTCCCGGGCGAAGTTCTCGTTGGGCGCCTGTTTCTTGCTCTCCCGCAGATCGAGATAGTCGATCATCGCGGGCGAGCGGGACACCGCCTTGGTCAAGGCAGGCGCGGCGCCCAACGCGCGTTCCCGCAGGATGGCGTGATGCTGGTAGAGCAGGGCGGGGTTGTGGACTTTCTCGAACGCGACGACGTACACGTCGCTCAAGAAAAGAACCCACTTTTCCGCGGCGGAGTGTGCGGGATCGGCGGCAAACTGGAGCCACCGAATGGTCAGATCCTGATAGCCTTGTTGCGCTCGGTCTCGCATCTCCTTCCTAAGTTGCCGCTTCTCCGGTTCGGCGGCGGCGCGAATGCGCTCATGCATGCCCGGTTCTTCCGCCTCGATTTCCGCCACCATTTTCGGCTTGGGAAACGGAATGGCCTTCGCGGGAAACAGCCGCGCGAGCGTGGCGGGCAGTCCCTGCTGAAGAGCTGTCTCGACGTCTTCTGGCTTGGCGGTCCAGCCGACGCGCCGGAGCAAGTGGCGGGCGGCATCGGCATTCCATTCTGAAGCAGGCAGCGGATCCCAGCGGCTGGCTGGGGCGGCCGAGGGGGTAGAGCGCGATCCCTTTTCGTCGGCCGCAGGTGCCGTGGCTGGGGAGTTCATACGCCGGATAGACGCAGAATCCCCGGAAACGGTTTCGCTTGGCGATTCCGGCAGCTACTAGAGGCCGAGCGATGTCTTATACAGACGAGGAACGCGCTTTGTCACCGAACACAGAGTCTCCCAGGGAATTGTATCAGCCCACACGCTGAATTCGGAAATGGATATTTCGGCCGATCCCTGCCGTCCGACAATCACCGACTCGTCGCCGCGGGCGGCGTCCGGAACGTCCGAAACGTCGACGATCGTCTGGTCCATCGTCACGCGTCCGAGCACCGGGCAGCGCACGCCGCGGATCAGGACCGAGGCACGATTGCTGACGGAGCGGGGGATACCGTCGCCGTAACCTGCCGTGAGAATCGCGACCTTGGAGTCGTGCGCCAGAGTATGGGTGCGGCCGTAGCTGATGGTGGTGCCTTTGGGCAGCATCTTCACGATGCCCACGCGTGTTCTGAAACTGAATACAGGTTCGGTCTTCACCTGCGCGAGCAGCGAATGGCTGTGCGGCAGGATTCCGAACTGGAGCAGCCCGATGCGCACGGCGTTGAACGGCCCGGCCTTTTCGAGGGTTTCGAGTCCCGCGCTGTTGTCCGCGTGGATGAACAGCTGGTTGAGCTGGATCCCGCGGCAGCGGTCGAGCGCCGCGAGAAATCGGCGGCGCTGTTCGGCGGTGAAAGGGAGATCGTCGTCGGGACTGCAGAAATGGGTGAACACGCCCCCGAGTTTCACATGCTTGGCGGCGACGATCTCGTCGTAGAGTTTTTCCGCCTGTTCGTGCCACACGCCCAATCGCCCCATGCCGGTGTCGATCTTGAGGTGGACCGTAACCGGACGGCCGCTGGCCCGGCCGACTGCGTCGAAGCGCTGGACCTCGTCGCTGGTCGAAACGGTCGCGATCAAATCGTATTCCGCCAGGTACGGATCCTCCTCGGGGAGGATCGGGCTGAGCAGAAGAATCGGCCAGCCGGGGCCGATCTCGCGGAGCGCGGCGGCTTCCGCGATGTTCGCGACGGCGAACAGATCCGCGCCGGCGTGCATCAGCCGGGCCGCGGCTTGAGGGAGCCCGTGTCCGTAGGCGTCGGCCTTCACCACTGCGACATAGCGCATGTGTGAGGGAAGCGAGGCCCGGATCAGGCGGAGGTTTCGTTCGAGCGCGGCCAGGTCGATTTCGGCCCAACACCGCAACGGCAGACGAGAAGCAGCGAACATGGCAGCTCAACTAGGAGCACGATGCACTTGCGGAGTCCACGTTTGATAAACCGGCTCCTCGTGAAGAAAGGCGTCCGGCTCGGACGTTTCGTGGAAGAGCGGCGTGGTCTCGAGCGCGGCGAGCAGATCGCGCACGGAGTACGGGACCTGTCGCGTGCCCGCGGGCAGCGCGGCCCAGGAGCGAAAATGCTGCGGCGTGAGGAGCGAGCCCGACACGGATGCGCCGGGAGTGCGGTGAAGGGGACTCAATTCGCCGTTTTCCGCGGCGGCCACGCGGTGCCAGGTGTCGCGCCGGGCATCGGCTATGACCGCGAACGGCGCCGGTTCACCGGCCTGTAGTTGAAAAGCGGCGACCAGGCGGAGGCTGCAGTAGGCGTAGGCCGGGAGGGCGTGTACGACGCGCCAGGTGCGAAGCGCGACCGCGGCCGTGCGGATTCCGAGAACCGAACCCGGTCCATCGCAGAACGCATAGGCGCGGACGTCGGCCAGTCTTACGCCTGCCTGGCTGAGCACGCGGTCAGCGCCGGCAAAAACCGCGGTTCCGGCTTCGTCGATTGCTTCGGTCCACACCGGGGCGGCATCGGACCGAAGCAGCCCGACCTGGATGTTGGAGGAAGACGAGTCGATCAGCAGCAGGGGCGAGTGCCGGGACAGTAGATCGCGGAGCGACAGCATGATCACGGTCATCGCGCCGCCTGCCGTGCGGCGCAATGACCTAATGAAGAAGGAGGAATGCGGAATGGAGAATTGAGAGGGGTGCGCGTCGGGACCGTCGACCCCGACGTTCTGGTTGGTCGCGGGAACCCTCGCGCCTGTGCATTCGTCATTCGTCATCCTGCATTCTTCATTAGCGGACGGCGCTGGCCGCCGCCCGCGCAATGCGGTGTTGACCGCGTGCGAGGGCGTTCCGTAAGTTGGCCAATTCCGAACCGAAAATCGCTCCTTTCTAACGTGAACATCGAAATCAAAGACGTCTCCGAAACCCGCAAGAACCTCGTCGTGTCGCTCGACGCAAACGAGGTTGCCGCCGAGCACCAGGCCACGGTTGCTGAGTTTTCCAAGATGGCGCGGCTTCCCGGATTTCGCCCCGGAAAGGCGCCTGCTCAGCTCGTACAGAAGCACTACGGCAAGGAGATCGCCGACGAGTTCAAGCAGAAGGTCGTGAACAAGGCCTACCGGAGCGGCTTGGAGCAGTCGAAGCTCGACGTTCTCACGATCACGGACGCTCAGCCCGGCACGATCGAGCAGGGGAAGGACGCGAGCATCACCTTCACGGTGGATATTCGCCCGACGTTCCAGCTCCCCAACTACACGGGTCTCCAGACTCAGATCCAGCCGGTGGAGCCCACGCCCGCCGAGATCGATGCGGTCGTCGAAGGACTCCGCGCCGAACGCGCCGACTTCAAGGTTGCGGAGCGCGCTGCCCAGAAGGGCGATTACGTGAAGCTCAGCTACGAGGGCACGGTTGAAGGCAAACCGGTGCTCGAGCTGGTCCCCGATAAACAGGTTTTCGGCAAGGTCCCCCAGACGTGGGAGGAAGTGGAAGGCCAGCAGGAGGGCTTGATCCCCGGACTCGGCAAACAGCTCGCCGGCCTGCAGAAGGGCGACAAAAAGGACATCGTCATCACGTTCCCGGCCGAGTTTGCAGCCGCTCCGGCCCTGGCCGGCAAGACCGCCACCTACGCCGTGGAAGTGCTGGAAGTGCGCGAGCGCGTGCTGCCGGAGTTGAACGAGGAATTTTTCAAAGCCCAACAGGCGGCCAATCTGGACGAGCTGAAGCAGAAGATCGCGGCCAATCTGAAAGGCCGGAAGGAATACGAGAACCGCCAAGCCCAGCGTCGCCAGGTGACGGAAGCGCTCCTTGCGCAGGTTGATTTCGCCGTCCCCGAGAGCCTCGTGGAAGAGGAGACGCAGAACGTTCTCCGCAACTTCATCGAAGAAAATATGCGCCGCGGCGTGCCGCAGGAGCAGTTCGAGAAGGACAAGAAGGAGCTCTATGCCGGCGCAAAAAAATCGGCCGCGGCCCGCGTGAAGAGCCGCCTCATCCTCGCCAAGATCGCCGAGCAGGAGAAGGTCACCGTCACCGAGCAGGATCTCGACGCCTTCATCTACCGCGAGGCCATGATGAACAATGCCCGCCCGGACAAGGTGGTGAAAGATTTGAGCAAGGACCGCGAGCGTCTCCGCGCCGTGCAGCAATCGATCATTTTCGACAAGGCCCTTGATTTACTTGTCTCCAAGGCTACGGTCACGACAGCTGAAGCGAAGGCCTAACAGACAACGCAAAACCAAGGAGCATTGTGAGCTATTACGTCCCTATCGTCCTCGAAAACACCGGCCGTGGAGAACGGTCGATGGATATCTATTCGCGGCTGTTGAAGGACCGTATTATCTTCATCGGTACGCCGATCGACGACATGGTGGCGAACCTCGTCATCGCTCAGATGCTCTTCCTCCAGATGGAGGACCCCAAGAAGGACATCTTCCTGTATATCAATTCCCCCGGTGGCGTCGTCACCGGCGGGATGGCGATCTACGATACGATGAACTTCCTGCAGTGCGACATTCAGACGTACTGCATCGGCATGGCCGCCAGCATGAGCACCGTGTTGGTGGCGGCCGGCACCAAGGGCAAGCGCTTCGCGCTCCCCAACAGCCGGGTCATGATCCATCAGCCATCGGGCGGCGCTGGCGGTCAGACGGCCGACATTGCGATCGCGGCGAAGGAAATCCTTCGCTGGCGCCGGACCCTCAACGAGGTCATTTCGAAACACACGGGCAAAACGCCCGAGCAGGTCGAGCGCGACTCGGACCGCGACTACTACATGAGCGCCCAGGAGGCCAAAGACTACGGGATCGTCGATCACGTCGTTGAGTCCACCCGGGAAGCGCAGTCGCTGGCCGTCAGCGCGGCCTGACGCGGTTTTTGGTTCCCGGAAGGCTTGGGGTAACCCCTTCAGCCTCCTGGGACTTGCTTCATCAAGCTCGGGCTCGGCCGGTCGATCACTTCAAGTGAACGCCTCCGCGTGCCGATATTGGGCGGAGGAAACCAAATCAGCCATGTCGCTTGCACGCAGCGGCCGGTGCCGTTTGTTGCCGGCTACGTGCAGTCTCACCTCGACACTCTCAGCATAGATCCATCAATTTCCGTCCATGGCTAAGTCCTCACGCATGACCCTCTGTTCGTTCTGCGGCAAGTCGCAGGCGGAGGTGAAGAAGATCATCGCCGGCCCCGGCGTGTACATCTGCGACTCGTGTGTGAACGTCTGCAAGACGATCATCGATCGCGAGGTGAAGCAGCCTGC
Source organism: Opitutaceae bacterium EW11 (assembly GCA_003054665.1). GTDB lineage: Bacteria > Verrucomicrobiota > Verrucomicrobiia > Opitutales > Opitutaceae > EW11. Next base: position 148,825 of record QAYY01000013.1, read on the forward strand.
GGTGGAGACGAAGCCCACGGTCCGTCTCGTCAAGCCGTCTGAGATCAAGAAGACCCTCGACGATTTTGTCATCGGCCAGGACCACGCGAAGAAGGTGCTCTCGGTTGCCGTCTACAACCACTACAAGCGCCTGCTCTTCGATTCCGCCCAGTCCGCCAAGGACGGCAGCACGCTTTCCCCCGAGTTCAGCGATGTGGAAGTCGAGAAGAGCAACATCCTGCTCGTCGGACCCACGGGCTCCGGCAAGACGCTGCTCGCTCGGACGCTCGCCAAGATTCTCGACGTTCCGTTCGCGATCTCCGATGCCACGACCCTCACCGAGGCCGGTTACGTCGGCGAAGACGTGGAGAACGTTGTCCTTCGCCTGCTCCAGTCCGCGAATTACGACGTGAAGAAGGCCGAGTGCGGCATCATCTACATCGACGAAATCGACAAGATCGGTCGCAAGACGGAGAACGTCTCGATCACGCGCGACGTTTCCGGCGAAGGTGTGCAGCAGGCGCTCCTCAAGATTCTCGAAGGCACGGTGTGCAATGTCCCCCCGCAGGGTGGCCGCAAGCACCCGAACCAGGAGTACGTCCAGGTCAACACCTCGAACATTCTCTTCATCTGCGGCGGCGCGTTTGTCGGCCTCGACCAGATCGTCCAGCGCCGCATGGGTCACCGCAGCGTCGGCTACTCGGCGATCAAGTCGCAGCAGGAAGCCGCGCTCGATCCGGAGCAGATGATGAAGGCGCTCGCGCCCGAGGACCTTATCCGCTTCGGCATGATCCCGGAGTTCATCGGCCGCCTGCCGGTCGTCTCCGTCCTCGATCAGCTCGTCGTTGCCGATCTGGAAAAGATCCTTCTCCGCACGAAGAACGCCATGGTGAAGCAGTACTCGAAACTGTTCGCCATGGACGGAGTTCGCCTCCGCTTCACGCCGGACGCGGTCCGAGCCATCGCCCAGAAGGCGATCGAGCTGAAGACCGGCGCCCGTGCGCTGCGCTCGATCATGGAAAATCTCATGCTGGAGGTCATGTACGAACTCCCGCAGCGCGAGGACATCGCGGAGGTCGTCATCGATTCCGCCGTCGTCGCCGGCAAGCGCCGTCCGACTCTGAAGAAGGCCGGCAAGACGGAAAGCACGCAGGACGCAGCCTGACCGCTGCACCGTGTGATCCCGCGGGGTGAGACCCCGCCCACGTCCGGACGGCAGGACGTCCGGATCGAATCTGGAGCGCAGCGACCCGGCGCCGCCTTTCAAGGGCGAGACCTGGCTCGCCCGTCGTGGCGTGCGCAGGTCACTGCATTCCGAGAGTATTCCCGCGGCATCCGATTCGGATGCCAAGGCGGGCCTCACCAATGCGCGTAGTCGCCCTTCTCGAGGGACAAGGCGTATTCAACGAGCAACTTCACGCAGGCCTCCACGTCCTCAAGATCGACCATCTCGCTCGGCGTATGCATGTACCGGAGCGGAATCGACACGAGACCGGTGGCCACGCCCCCGCGGCCCATCTGGAGAGCGCGGGCGTCGGTGCCCGTCGGGCGCGGATCGGCTTCGTACTGGTAGGCGATGCCGGCCTTCTCGGCCGCCTTCACCAAGCCTTTTAGGACCTTCGGATTGATGTTTGGACCGCGGCAGATGAGCGGCCCGCCGCCGAGTTTCGATTCGCCGAACTTCCGGTTGTCGCAGTCGGGATGGTCCGTCGCGTGACTGACGTCGATCGCCACCGCGATGTGCGGATTCACCGAATAGACGGCGGTGGTGGCGCCGCGGACGCCGATCTCCTCCTGTGCGGTGGCGACGGAAACAATTTTCGCCGCGAGCTTCTTCCGCTGTTTGCTCAGTCGAAGCAGCGTCTCGCCGACGATGTAGGCTCCGACTTTGTTGTCGAAGGCACGGGCGGTGCCGATCGAACCGTGAATGAGTTCGAACTCATGGTCGTAGGTGGCAACGTCGCCGATCGCGACGCGCTCCAGGGCGTCTTTCTTCGATTTGGCGCCGATATCGATCCATATCTCGTGGCGCTCGGGGACCTTCTTTCGATCGGCTTCATCCATCAGGTGGATCGCTCGCTTGCCGGTGACACCTTTGACGGGGCCGTTGGCGGTCTGGATCACCACGCGGCGTCCCGGAATCATCACGCGGTCGTGGCCGCCGATCGTGTCGAAGTAGAGAAATCCCTCCTTGTTGATGAAGGTGACGATGAGGCCGAGCTCGTCCATGTGGCCGGCGAACATCAGCACCGGGTCGCCGCGCGGGTTCAGGGTCGCCAGGCGGTTGCCCATCGCGTCCTTCGCGTATTCGTCGGCCGTGGACTTCACGTACTCGTCGAAAACCTTCTGGGCTTCGAACTCGTACCCCGAGGGAGAGCGCGCGTGGAGCAGTTCGGTGAGAAATTTCGGAACGTCGTATTTCGGCATGGGCAGAAGATCAGCCAAAACTCCGGCAGCGTAAAACGGTTTTTCGTCGTGGCCCGATCCGCAGGAGAGGCGGCGGCGAAATGTCGGAGGTCTCTCGAAACCGCTTCGCCGCACTGGCCCTCTTGCGCTGCGCCGTGCTGCGGTCGGGAAATGGTGAGTGCTGCGGCAGTCGCTCTGCGGGATACAGGAGGATAAGGCCGGGGAGTGTCCGCTGTCTCAGTTCGCCCGCGACAAAACAGTTGTCGCGGTGAAGAGCCGAACAGTTGGACCGAACGCACTTTCGTTTTGCGTGGTGCGGCATTTGTGCGGTGTGCTTGGCCCGGCATGACCATTTATCCCGCCATCGATATCAAGGGCGGCCGGTGCGTGCGCCTCACGCAAGGCCGCGCCGACCAGGAAACCGTCTATTCCGACAACCCCGCCGAAGTAGCAGCTGAATTCAAAAAGGCAGGGGCGACCTGGGTGCACGTGGTCGATCTCGACGGCGCATTTTCCGGTGAATCGCAGAATCTCGGCGTCGTCCGAGCGATCGCTGCGCTAGGCCTGAAGGTCCAGCTGGGCGGAGGAATGCGCAACCGCCTCGCGGTCGAGCGCGCCCTCGGCATCGGCGCGACCCGCGTCGTCATCGGAACGCGCGCGGCTGAGAGCGAAGCGTTCGTCGCCGAGCTCGCCCACGTATTTGCAGATCGGATCGCAGTCGGCATCGACGCGAAGAATGGCCAGGTGGCGGTGAAGGGCTGGGTCAATACCACGAACCAGACCGCGCTGGCGCTTGCCCAGCGGATGGACGCGATTGGCGTCCGCACGCTGATCTACACCGACATCGGCACGGACGGCATGTTGACGGGCCCGAATCTTGCCGCCCAGGAAGCGATGCTGAAGGCCGTGAAATGCGGAGTGATCGCCTCCGGCGGCGTGTCGCAGCAGTCCGATGTCGATCGGTTGAACACGCTCGGCAAACGCTACTCGAACCTCGATGGCGTCATCATCGGCAAGGCGATCTACGAGAAACGCGTCGATGTGGCTGAGGCGTTGAAGACGGCCGCGGCCGGATGACCGGCCGCGGAGAAGTTGGAAGTTCGAAGTTGGGTCTGCTGGGGTGACCTGTAGGGCCGTCGTTACCATTGCTACACCGCGCCGGCGGCCCGGGTCTTCCGGGCCTGGAGTTCCTCGGCGATTTCTTCGAGCGGGTAGGTGATGATTTCAGCCAGCGTCGGGTGGTACCAGGGAGCGCGGAGCATATCGAACACGGTCGCCCCCAGCGTCATCGCACCGCTGAAGCAGTGGATCAGCTCGCCGGCATCCTTGCCGACGATCTCAGCGCCCAGGATCCGGCCCGTTTCTGCGGCGGCGAGCACCTTCACATACCCGTAGTTCGCGTCCATCAGGATCGACTTGCCGTGGTCGTTGAACGGGTAGCTGCCGAGCAAATACGGGACGTTCTCCGCTTTTAATTCGCGCTCCAGCTTCCCGATGGTCGCGAGCTGCGGGTCGGTGAACACCACGTTCAGGAGCAGCGAGTAGTCGATGGGTTGAAGACCGGCGACGCCGCCGGCATGGCGGGCGGCGAGTTCGCCCTGCTGGATCGCCACGTGGACGATGTCGTGCGGACCGCAGACATCGCCCCCCGCATAGATGTGAGGAACGGAAGTCTGCTGAAAAGCGTTCACGACCACGCGCCCTTCGAGGTTCAAATCCACGCCGGCGGCCTGGAGATCGAGACCTTCGGTGTTGGGCGCGCGACCGAGAGCGTTGAAGAGGTACCGCGCCTGTTTCGTGATGCTTTCGCCGTTGTGCGTGAAGCGGACCGCGACGCGATGCGCGTCGCCGGAGATCTGGTCGAGCCGGGTGCCGACGAAAAGTTCGATCCCTTCGTCGCGGAACGCCTGCTGCACCACGGTACTGGCCTCCGGCGAATGGTCGCGGAGCACGTACGGGCTGCGCTGGATCTGCGTGACCGAGCTGCCGATGCGGCGGAGGAATTGCGAGAGTTCGCAGGCGACGATCCCGCCGCCGAGTACGATCACGCTCTCAGGGACAAAATCGAGATCGAGCACATCGTCGCTGGTCCACGACGGGGTTTGCGCCAACCCGGGGATCGGCGGCACTTCGATACGGGAGCCGGTTGCAATGAGGAACTTCTCTCCGCGCAGCCGGGTGCCGTCCTGGAGTTCGATCTCGTGCGGATTCACGAAGCGCGCCCGACTGCGAAAGAGGTCGAAGCGGCCCGAGGTGAGCTGCTGCTCCCGATACGTCGCGAACTCGGCGATGATCCGTTTCTTCCTCTCGTGGATCGCCTTCATGTCGGCCGCGGCATGGGGGATATCGAGTCCGAAGGTTTTTCCCTTCTGGGCCAGATGGAGCACCTCCGCCATGTACAGCAGCGTCTTCGACGGCATGCAGCCGCGAAGGATGCAGAGCCCGCCGAGATCCTTGCCTCCATCCACGATCGCGACACGCATGCCGAGATTCAGGGCGGCACGAGCGCCGTTGAAGCCGGCGCTTCCGCCGCCGATCACGATGAAATCGTAGGATTTTTCCGTGGCCATGAACCTACGGAATCCCGAATCGGTTCGGTTGCCAGTTTGGAATGTGGAGAAACCCCAGACGTCGTGCGCTACGTGGGTTTTCCCGCAGGTTGCCGCAGTCCTACCGTCCTTTGCCAAACAGCATCACGTGGATGGTCTTGAGCACGATGGACGCGTCCAGGGTGAAGGAGAAATGACGGATGTAGTACAGGTCGTACTCCAGCTTGCGCAGCGTGTCTTCGACGCTCGAGCCGTAGGTGTAGTTGACCTGGGCCCAGCCGGTGATCCCGGGCCGGACGAGATGCCGAAAATGGTAGCTGGGAATCTTCTGCTCGTACTCCGCGACGAGTTTGTCCCACTCCGCGCGGGGACCGATGAGGCTCATCTCGCCGCGGAGCACGTTGAGCAGCTGGGGCAGTTCGTCCAAACGAGACGCGCGGAGAAGGCGACCGACGCGGGTCACCCGCAGATCCCCTGGCTGTGCATACGGGCCGCCTTCGCTGCTCGGGCGCATCGTCCGGAATTTGTAGAGGCGGAATGGCTGCCGGAATTTCCCGATGCGGGTCTGGATGTAGAAAACGGTTCCGCGGTCCTCCGTCCAGACGGCGATCGCGGCCAGGAGTAAGATGGGACTGAATACCACCAGGCCGACGAGCGACAGGACGATATCGCTGACGCGCTTCAGGCGATCGAATACCGGCTCGCGCGCGGTGCGAAAGCCCTCCTGGAAAAGCCAGGTTTGGTTGAGGCGATAGAGCGGGATCTTCCGCCAGTAGACCTGGTGGAAGAGCTCGAGCGTGTAGGTCGGAATGCCGCCGAAATAGAGGTCGACGAGCTGCTGCGACATCTCCGCGGTGACCTCGCGATTCGATTCGCGGAGGACAATCGCCTCGACCGCAAGCTGGCCCTTGCGCATCCAGCTCAGGATTTCGGAGAAGGGCAGGGGAACTGCGGGCGCATCGATGCCGGGCGCCGTGTTGCCGGTTTGGCCGGTGGCAAAAATCAACGGCTGCTGCATGCCGGCCCGCGCCCATTCTTCCCGAAACGTGGCGGCGCTGGCGGGATCGCCGATGAAGACGATGCTGCGCTCTCTCCGGGCGGCCTGAAACCTGCCGTAGAGCCAGCGCCGGTAAGCGAGCGTGACCGGGATGAGGACGAGAAAGGTGAGCGCGACGACGGAACGGCTTTGTTGCAGCGGGTATCCTGACGGAATGACGACGAACGTCAGCAGGAGCGTCCCGCCCATCGCGGCAATCAGGGCGATGGAGTGCTGGCTCGCGTAGTCGAGGCTCAGCATGTCGGTGTGCAGCTTGTAACCGTCGATCAAGTACAGGGCGATGCCCAGCGCCGCCAGGGGGATGATGAGCGGCTCCACGATCGGACCGCCGAACGCGAGAATGCCGCGCGCCCACGCCATGCCGTTGAGGACGGTCGCGAGTGCGATCGTGTCGACGACGACCAGACCGAGGGCGACTTTTCGACCGATGGTCATGCGTGACTCGTCAGGTCGGCGGGCCCCGCGTCGGCAGTCGCCGGCTTGAGGCGCGCAAGCAGCGGCTGCCAGACCGCCAGCGCGTGCGAGAGCTGGCCGCGTTGGCGGGAAAATTCCCGGGCTGCGCGGCCCAGCCGGAGCCGCGATTCCTCGTTGGTCGCGGCCTCGCGGAGGTATCCGGCGATGCGGTCGGTTTCCCTGGGGGTGAATGCGGCTCCGAATCCGAACCAGGAAACGATCCTCGCCGCCTCGTTGTCCTTGGGGCCGATCACGACCGCCCGGCGGCCGACCGCCGCGACGCCGTAGAGTTTGCTCGGGAAAACGAAATCCTCGCAGCCCGGCCGGAGGGTGATGAGGTGGATGTCTCCCGCCGAGAGCGTTTCCGAGAGCCGTTCGATGGGTTGCGGGGGCAGGAAGCGCACGTTGGGCAACGCGTGTCTCGCGACGGCTTTCGCGAGCTCGGCACGGCGGGGGCCGTTCCCCACGAAGACAAAAACAATGCGGGTGTCCGACGCCAGAGCGGCGGCCAGCGGGACGATCGCGCTGAAGTCGTGCACCCGCCCGATATTACCGGAGTACATGACGACGAACTTGCCGTGCAGATTGTGGTGCTGCCGCCAGGCGGACGGGTTCGACTCCGCCAGCCCGACCGGTGCCCAGTTCTCGCTCACCGCAATGCGTTCGGGGGGGACACCCCGGCTGCGCACGAACGCGGCCATGTCGCTGCCCGCAACCACGCAGGCGTCTGCCCGGAGCCACGCTTGGTCGCGTCTTCCAGCCATCATCATCGGAAGACGGCTTTCATAGACCGCCGCCGCGACCTCGGGAAAGATGTCCTGTATCCAGTGAACATGACGCGCTCCCCGCTCCCGGGCGATGGGCTCCACCGCCGACGAGAGCAGCGGGGGATCGGTCATCGACACCGCGATGTCGCCCGGCCGAAGCTCCGCGCGCAGAGCGCTGCGGAGCTTCCGGAGAAAAACGAGATAATCGATGGCCTTGCCGAAGAAGTTGGTTTTGCCGAACGCCGTGGCCGGGACGCGCACGAGGTTCACGCCGTTGCGCACCTGCCGCAGCAACGCTCCGGGCGGGCGGCGAGCCAGCACGACGACCGATTCACCTGCAGCCGCGAGGCCTTCGCTCAGGTCGGTGAGCAGTTGGGCTGTCGCCGGCTGGTCGGGCCAGGCGAATCGATTCACAAAGACAATACGGGGGACGGTCATTTGGAGTGCCGCTGGCGACGGATTTCGTCTGCCACCCATTTCTCATACCTGGCCAGGAGACGGCAATACGCGAAGCCGGGCCGACCGTCGAGAAACCCTCCCCGAAGCCCATATTGGTAAAGAAAGCGTAAGGACCCGCGGGCCGGAAGGCGGTGACTCAGCGTTTTGAGCGCGCGGCGGCGGACGAGCGCGTCCGAGGCGAAGAGCGCGGACAACCGGAGTTGCTCTGTAGTTGAACTTCGGAGCGCCTGCTCGGCCTCTTCCCGCGCGTAGCGACGATGTTTCTCCAGCAGGGCATCGTCACCGTCGGCGGAAAGATCGTGGAGATAGTTCGCCCGGATTTTCGCCATGCGCATCTCCGGGTGCTCTCGCTGGCCGTGCCCGAACTGGACGAACTGGAAACGCTGCGGCGAGACGAAGCGCGCTTGGTAGGCGGGAAAATCCGTGCAGTGCCGGATCCAACGGTTCCGAAAATACATCTTCGGCGCGACCCAGAAGCCGTCGACGTCGGCCGGGTTTTCCTCCGAGCGAGCCTGGCATTCGGCGATCAACTCGGGAGTGAACCGCTCGTCGGCGTCGAGGTGAAACACCCAAGGGTGTCGGTACTCGATCGCGTGGTCGGCGTGATTCCTCTGCGCCCCAAAGTTCTCGAAAGCATGGACGGCGACGCGCGCACCGGCTCCGCGAGCGAGCTCCTTAGTGCGGTCGGTCGAGCCCGAGTCGAGGACCACGACATCGTCCGACGCCGAAAACGCGCTGCTGAGGCAACCCGGAAGGTTGCGTTCTTCGTTCAAGGTAAGAATGACGACGGAGAACATCGTTCAGGTCTCGCGGTCGCGCGCCTCCAGTTGTGCGAGCCGCACCGCGGAGAAAAAGGAGAACCAAAACGCCGCCGTCACGGCTGCGTTGCCAAATGGAAACTCCACCCACGCGTAGGCGAGCAGCACGGCGCACCCACCCAGTGGGTACAGGACAAGCGGCGAACGGGGACGGCCCTTCCACAGTGCGGCGAGGGGCAGGAGAATGAGCAGGCCGCGGCAGGCGGAACCGACCACTCCGACTTCGGCCACCGACTGCAGCCAGTCCGAATGCGCGTCCTCGAAATACACCGGCAGGCCGTCCTTCGAGGACTGGCGGTTGTAGAGCACGAACACGGTCGGGTAGGAGCCCAGGCCCCAACCGAAAACGACACGATCACGCGCCATCCGCCAGGTGTCGGCGTAGAGCTGTGCCCGCGCACCGACAGAACTCGTGCGCCGCATTTCGGCGACCTGCTCGCGCGTGTCGGCGGACCGGGTGAGAATCTCGGATTTCGCCAGATAGAGGCTTCCCAGGAGGCCGACCGCCGCAGCCGTGAGGAGACTGAACGAAATCAGCCAGGACGAGTGAGAAGTGCCCGACCGACGTCGCCGCAGGCGACGAAACGCATGGCCCAGGCCGACCAGAAGCACCAGGGCGACGAGCAGCGTGGCCGAGCGCGAGGCGGCCAGCGGCACCGCCCCGGCGAGGATGAGTGCCGCTATGAATCCCGCGAAGGCGGGTGAATGAAGAAAATCTCGGTAGCGTCCGGTTTCGGCGGAGTCGTGGAAGAGCAAGCCGAGCCAGCAGCACACCATGAGCGTCGCGAACGCGCCCCAGTGATTCGCGTAGATGAAACTCGCGAAGAACCGGGCATTCGGCGAAGGCACCGCGCCAAAAAACAGACCCGAAGCGTGACTCAGCTTCTGCAGGGCGCCGAATACGGCGAGCATCACGGCGTTGGCTGCGACGACGAAGAGCAGCGCGCGAAGCCGGGATCGGCGGCGCACCGAAACTGCGAGATTAAACGCGGGGATGAAAAGGGCGTTGAACAACCAGAGCGCACGCCAGGTGACGGACGGCCGGGCGCTCGTCAGAGCCGCAGAAGCCGCGGTCGGCAAAAAGACGTCGGCGCCTTCAACGTGTACCGAGTGAAAGCTCGGATGCAGGGTGCTCGAGGCGACCAAGAGATCGAAAACGAGGAGAGGCCAGAGCCAGTGGTACGACGCGAGCGACGCTTCAGGCGACCGGACGCGGCGAAGAAACTCGGCGGCCGTCAGCAGGAAGCCGAGGCTTCCGAGCCAGCAGAGCACTTCGCGCGACCACGCGGCGTTTCCCCCGAACGCCCAGGAGGCGAAGACAAGAACGAGTCCGGCGTGGACGAGCGCGGCGGTTTCGAGCGCTGCGCTTGCGGCGCCCGGCGGTCGGACGGGGGCTGCTCCGATCATGGCACCGCCTCCACCACCGCGGCGCGGAGTCCGGCGGTGGCCTGTTCGTAGCTGTAGCGAGCGGCCCGCTCGGTCGCGGCTCCACGGATACGTTCGCCGTGGCCCTTCAGCTCTGCGAGCGCATCGCGGAGCTTGGTCGCGAGCGCGACGTCGTCGCCGGCGGGGACCACCCATCCCGTTTGGCCGTCGGTGACCAAGTCGCGCTGGCAACCGACGTGATCGCTGACGAGACACGGCACTCCCATCAGCATCGCCTCGTTCACCGAAAGTCCCCACGTCTCGTAGAATCCGCGGGAAGGCAGGACAAAAAGCTCCGCCAGCAGATAGCGCGCGGGCATCTCCGACTGGTTGGCGAACGGAAGGAAATGGATTCGGGAGCCGACGAGCCCGCTGGCGCGTGCCACCAAATCGGATTTTTCCGGACCGTCGCCGGCGATCAGCAGGACGGAGTCGGGGATCTCGGCGGCGATGAAGGCGTCGAGCAAGGACCGCGGTTGTTTCGACGAAATCAGTTTTCCCGAGAAAAGAATCACCCGGGCGCTGCCGGGCAGCCCGAGTTCCTTTCGGAGCGCCGAGGCGCGGATGCGGTGCTCGGCGCGCTTTGGATCGAAAAGAGCGCGGTCGACCGCATGAGGCGCGAAAAAGAGTTTCCCAGCCGGGACGCCGAACGCCTGGAAATAGTCGCGGTTCGCGTAGCCGACGTAGGTAACGGCGGCGAACTGGCGGTAGAGCGCCCTGAGGCCCCACGAGGCGAAGACGGACCGTTTTTCGCGGCCGATGAGATGGGAGTCGCCCCGGAAGATGAGCGGGATGCCGTGAAGCCGGGCCCACGCGATAAGGCGGACGTGGGTGTTGTACTTGTATCCGAAGAGGAGAATCGCGTCCGGCGACCACGCTCTGAGGCGGGCAAACAGCTCGGGGTTCTTCAGCCCGTCGAAGCGAAGCGTGTCGGGCCGTTTGGCGACATTGGCGACGAACTCGAAATCGTAACCGCTGGTGAGGTCGACGTCCCAGGCGAATTCGCATCCGAACTTCGCGTCGAGCGCGGGTCGGATCCCGAAATCGGAGAGATAGAAAACACGGAAGCTCAGGTCGGTGTGCGCGCGCATCCACCGGAACCAGGGGCTGTAGTACTGGATCGGATGCGAAAGGACGATCGCAAGCCGGGGATGGGGCGACGATTCCATGCGCGTCAGGAGAATACTCGACGGAGGGCGAACGGTATCAGCAGGACGGCGACGATCGCCTGGTAAAGCGAGGCGAGCCAGATGCTGAGGGTGAATTCGGTCTGAAAGCTCCAGGCCAGCAGCACCACGAGGGTGAGTCCTCCGTAGCTGAAAAGGGAGGCTCCGGCCGACCACGCGTGCAGTTTCTTGATCGCGGCGGCGAGGAGCGCGGCGACGGCCGCGACGCCATAGAAGCCGAAGTTCGCGTACGCTTCGGTGAGCATGCCGAAGCCGATGGTCGTCTTCTGCGTGTCCTCCTCGGTTTGGAGGCCGTAGTAGACGGCGAGCCGGCTCGTGCTCACGTGGCCGAGCGGCTTCTCCGGCCAGAAGATCCGAGGGACAAACTGGGCGGGGATGTCGCGATAGGTTTCGCCTTCAAGGAAGGGCTGCTGGGCCGGCGTTGTGCTGACGACGAGGCACATCAGGTGAAAGAGCGAAGTGCGGTCGATCAGCTTGGCGGCGATTCGTCCCTCCTCATCGTTCCGAAAACGAATTCCGTAGCCGATCCATTCCTGAAAGAAGGCGGGGAGTTCGGTCACCGTGGGAGTGCGGCGTTCGGGTTCCCAATACCGGGCCCGCATTTCGGGTTTCCCGTTGTGCAGCACCGCGATTCCCAGGAGCAGCGAGCCGGCGATCACGAGAGGAAGGCGGCCGCTGCTGGAAACGTATCCGACGAGTGCGAGAAGGAGCGTCGAAACGGCGCCGACGAGGAACAACGTCGACATCATGCCGACGCACTGGACGGCCAGATTCCCGACGAAGAACGCGCGTTCGCCGGCGGTGAGCTGACGGGCTCCGAGCCGCCGGCTCATGATGAAGGTGCAGACGATCCCGACGCCGAAGAAAATCGCCCGGAGGATGCTCTCCAGCTGGTTCGGTATCCAGGTCGTGAACGTGCTCGCCAGCACGTAGCCGGTGTTGAGGACCATGCCGTAGGAGAGCCAACGGCTCACGTCGCCGGCGATGATCTCGTCTCGCCAGAACGGATGCGTGGACGGTCGGCCTCCGCATATTTCGTACACCGCGATCGCCACGACCTGAAAGAGAAGCACCGCCAGCGCCGCAGTGGTCACGTCCTCCGGCGAATAGTAGATCAGTTCGCGATGCCCGTTCAGGAGCGGAAAGGCATAGGCATTCGCGGTTGTCAGGAGGAGCACCTCGAAAATCGGCAAACTGGAGAGGCCGCGTCTGGCCCAGAGCAGGCCGGGCAGGGTCGCGAAAAAGAGAATGGCCAGACCGAGCGGCAGGTGAAGCGGGTCGCGGACCTCGGCGTTGAACCACAGGTAACCCTCGAGGCCGACGAGTGCCGCGACGGCCGACCAGAACACGCCCTTGTGCCCCGGACCGCGAACGGGCGCGGAGGGGACGGCATTGGCCGGGATATCAGACTGTGGGGGCATCGGGCGGGCGTAGGGCGACGTCGAACAAAGCTGCCTGCTTGGCGGTGAGCGTGCGAGCCAAGTATTCCCGGCGGAAGAGGTCGTCGTTCCTCACCGGCAGCAGAGACGCCGCGGTTCCGGCAAGAGTCGCGCGGAAAAACGCATGCAGGAGCTGAACGGTCGACGAGGAATCGGCCGAGTTTTCGAAGGTGACCAGATACGAGCAGTTCAACTCCCGCAGAATCGTCTCGAGGCAGCTGTTTCTGAATACGAGAGCGAGGATCGGACGCCCGCTGAGGTAGTACGGGTAGATCTTGGAGGGTGAGTACGCCAGGTCGCTCGAGCCGAGCAGCAGGAGGACATCGGCGTCCGCCTGCACGCGCAGGGTTTCCAGATGACCCAGACGCGCGGGGTATTCCGTCACCAGATCGGCAATACCGGCCTTTTCCGCCAGAGGCAGGATCGAGGGTCGCGCGAGATCGCGCGGAGCGTAGCTCGTGCCGAGGAACTCGAAGCGGAGGCGCGACGCCGCTGCCGGCTCCGTGGCGCGGAATTGGCGGGCGGCTTCGAAGAGGAGGCTCACGGCGTGCGGCGTAATCGGTCCGGCCGCGCCCGTGTAGACGAAACGCACTGCGGGCCCGCTTGCGGAGTCGGGTGCGCGTTCCGCGGAGGCGTCTTGGGCCCGGGCAATTTCAAGGTCGCGTTCGCTCGCGCCGAAATGCAGCACCTCGCTCGGCACGGAGGAGAACCAGGCGTAGCGGCGGCGAAGATCGAAGAGGTATTCGGCGGATACGCTGATAAAAGCGGCGACACGGCGGAACGACCACTCCTCCAGCAGCCAAGCCTGGAAACGCGCAAACTGGTATTTCCACCCGCCCGGGGGACGCCGCACTCCGGGACGTTCATAGTAGTCGGTCCTCCACGGATCCTGAAGATCGACGACGTAAGGCACGCCGCAGAGCCGGCGCCAAATCCGGCCGAGGGGCAGGGTGACGAACTGTGTCGTGCTGAACAGGACCAGGTCGATTTTCTCCCGCCGGATTGTCCGAACTCCGACGAACAGCAGCGGAAACCAGGCGCGCAGACCGAGGTTGCCCAGTCCCAGGAGCCGCGCGAATCGGAGCGGCAGCGCCCCGCAGCGGCGGATCGTCACGTCGGGCGGAAGCGTCGCGAGCAGTCCGTCTTCCCGCGTCTCGGGGATGTGCCGCGGATCGACCGTGAGGACGATCGGCTCCCAGCCGAACTCGCGGTAGTGAGGCAGACTCATGCGAACCCGCTGGGAGTCCGGGGTGCTGATAGGCGCAAACGCCGGACTCACGATCAGCACACGTTTCCGCGGCGGCGAATCGGGGGAGGATGCGGGGACCGGAGGGCTCATCGGATTCACACGCCGTGCCGTGCGGCCGGGTCCAGCATCTGCTGATACAGACTGAGGTACTGCTCGGCGCAGACGCTGGCGCTGAACTGCGCCTCGACCACGGCCCGGCAAGCGGCGCGGTCGAGAAACCGGAGCCGGCCGACGGCGACTGCGCCGTCCTGCTCGTCGGTGACGAAGTACCCGGTGCGGCCGGGCTCCACGATCTCCGGCAGAGCGCCTCGCGAGCAAGCAAGCACCGGAGTGCCGGTGGCCATCGCCTCGACGAACACGATGCCGAACGGTTCGTCCCACTGCACGGGGACCACGAGCGCGGCGGCCGAGCCCAGCAGGACGTTCTTCTGCGCGTCGTCGACCTCGCCGATCCACTCGATGCCGTTTTTCCCCAGGTGTGGCGCGATCTGCAGGTCGAAATAGGCGGCCTCGGGTCCGCTCGTCATCCGGTTCCCCGCGAGAATCAGGCGCCGTCCCGCTCGGCGGGCGATGGCGATCGCGAGGTGCGGACCCTTGATCGATTCGATCCGGCTGAGAAACACGAGCGGCGCGTCGTCCGGCACGCGGGCGACGAACGTGTACCGTTCAACGTTGACGAAGTTGGGAATGGCGCGCCAGGCACCGCCGCCGCGCCGGCCTTGTGCACAGATGAATTCGCTGCATCCGGTGAACCGCAGCGATCCTTGCGCCAGGCGTCGCGCCGTGCGCACCTGGCGGGCGCCGACCTCCCGCTGGTACGACATCACTTTGGCCGCGCCGCCCGGAAGAATCACCGAGAGGTAGGCGAGCCGGGAAAAGCTGTGGACGAGGTCCGGCCTGAAACTCCGCACGGCACGGCGAAGCGCAAACGCGTTTCTCACCGTGCCGGACAGCGACCGCATCTGCTCCGACGGCCAGGCGAAACGCGCGTCGGCTTCGCAGGCGGAACCGGCCTTGGAAAGAAGGGCGACGGTGTGTCCAAGCTTCCGATACTCCCGCACGAGCCCGGCTACGATCCGCTCGATCCCGCCATAGCCGAGCGGCGGGACGGGCAGCATCGGATCTGCAGTGAGGAGAAGTTTCATCTCGGGAATACCACCGCCGGACGCGGCGAAAAGGCGGCGCGTCGGACACGCGCCGGCCTGGGCTGCGCGGAAGAAATCATGCGCCGAGGATCGCGAGCGTCCGGGCCGCGTGGCTGAAAACCGCGTCGATGGTGCGGAGCAGCGAGATCTGCTCCACCTCCCAATTGAAGCGCGTTTGGGCGAGCCGCCAGGCTTCGGCACGCGCCGTGGCGCGGCGCAGCGGGCTCGCGAAGTAGGAGTCCAGCTCGGTCGCGGCCTTGGCGGGTTCATCGAGATTGAGCATCACGGCGGAGCTCCCCAACTCCGGCGCCAACTGCAGCTGAGCCTGCGTAGGCGTGAGGGCGATCGGAAGGCCGGCGAGGAGGTAGGTGAAAATCTTGTTCGTCAGGCAAAGGTCGCGGTTGGCGGGTTTCGTCTGTTCGAGCGAGAGTCCGAGATCGTAGTGAGTGGCGAGGCGCGCCATTTCGCTGGAGGGGGCCGTGGGCAGAATCTCGATCTTGCCCGTGAAACCGACTGTCGCGGCGATCCCGAGCAGGTCGTCGACGAAATCGCCGGCCGGAATGCCTCGGAGGTACAGTTCGCAGTGTGTCTTCATCCGGGCGAGCGTCAGGATGACCTGCTCCAGCCCGCGCCCGGGTCCGATTGTCTGGGAAAACCAATACAGCTTCGCCGGTTTACGGGGATCCGTGAGAACCGCCGGCGCCTCGGCGGGCGCCTCGGAGAGCGGAAAGACGTTCAAGATCGGGACCGGCGGATCGATGGAGTACTTGGTCGAATATGCATGGCTGATCAGCGGCGATGCCGCGGTCATGCAACAACAGCCGGGGAGGAGGGCTGCCTCGATCGTGCCGACGATTGCGGCGTCCGCGGCGTTCTCCACGACTGCTGTCGTCTCTGCGCTATGAAAGTCCTCCGCGTCGAAGGCATATCGGGCTTTCCGGGCGCCGGCCGCGATCGCCGCCGCGGCGAGCCCCGCGATGCCGTGGCCGATGTACAGATCCGCGTCGATCTTCTTGGCGGCCATTGCGAGCAGCCCGATCGCCGGATGGCAGGCGCGCATCGCGGTCGTGAGCTTCGGCTGCTTTGTCCGCGCGACTTTGCGGTGCGCGAGCTTTCGCCGCGCCTTGGCGAGCAACACGCGCGGACCGGTGACGTAATACACGGTGGTGCGGTCCCACGTCGCGGCGCTGTAGATCTCACGGTCGAGAGCGTCGAGCGGCTCGAAGTACCAGCCCGCCACCACGTGCACGCTGTGACCCGCGGCCTGCAGTGCGTTCGCCTCCTTGACCAGACGAGGGTTGGCGGCGACATGGCTCGGAGAAACGAGGCAAATGCGGCGCGGTGTAGGCACGGTGGTTGTTTGAACAAGTATCTGTGGCCTGGGAGGTTGTCGATTCCGGAAGCGTGCAGAGGCGCGAAAAACCCGAAGGCACACCAGCGGGATTCGACCGCCGCAGTTTCGTCGCGGAGGTGGGCCGACTCTACGCCCCGACGGCCCGACGCAGAGCGGCGCGATAATCGCTCCATTGCCAGCGAGCTGCTGTATCCAGCGCGGATTCGCGCAGCGCGGACAACCGTTCCGGAGCGGCGGAGAGTTCGGCCAGACGCGCACCGAGAGTTTCGGCGTCCGCCGCCGGAACGAGAAAGCCGTTCTCGCCTGAGCGGAGAAGATCCGCTGCGCCGGCGCGATCCGTCGTGATGACGGGCAGTCCCTGCGACCAGGCTTCGGTGACCACCATGCCGAAACCGTCGCAGAGTGTGGGGAAAACCAGCGCGTCGGCGTCGCGAAATACCGCCAGCAGATCGTCGCGCGAAACCGGTCCGTGGCAGGTGACTCCGGAAGGAAGGGGCGCCAGAACCGATGGCGGCAGTGCGACCGTGCCGTAGACGTCGAGCGTTGCGAGCCGCCCGAGGTCGTGCGTCCTCCACGCCTGCAGAAGGTAGTGAGCACCCTTTCTCACGCTGAACGTCCCAGCCCACACAAAACGGGTGGGACCCGAGCGGCGTGCCGGCTTGAGCACGGCTTCACGCCGAGCCGGAGGCGGCGCTCCGTAGGGGATCACGCGAATCTTGGATACGTCGCGGCCGTCGGCGGCGAAGCTCTTCCGGGTAAACTCGGAGGCCACGATCGCCAGATCAGCCGCTTCCCACTCGGCTCGTCGATGGGCGGTGCGGCGCTCCTCGAGGGAGGCGGTGTGCCGGGAGTAGGGTGTTTTGAGCTCGGGAAACCGCTCCAACTCGGCGCGGAGCAGCCCTTCGACGAAGGCGGGCTCGGGAGCGGGGAGATCGTACCAGCGGCGGAGGCCGAGCTGCCTCGCGCGCTCGAAGACGGTCAGGCAGCCGAATTCGTATCCGTACACCGCCGACAGAGCCGGCTTCAACTCGCGGGCGACACGTCGCGCGAAGGCGCGTTCGCCACGCTCCCAGGCGAGATCCGTCCATCGCGCGGTGCGATCCACCGCGCCCACCGCGAGACGGAAAAGTTCGTTCCAGGGGAAAGAGCGAACGAATCCCGGGGGCACTTCCGTCACGGCTCTCCGCTGGAGTTTCCGCCGCAGGTCGACGCCTGCGGCGCGGGCCGCCGCGACCGCCGCGCGCTGGCCGAGGCTCGTCGGATTGGCGCGAAGGCCGGTGCAGAAGCACGCCAGCAGATCGGCCTCGAAGAACGCCCGCGCAGCCTGTTGCACGAACGGCGCCACGCTGGGGTGGAAAACGAGAACGGACCGAGGCTGGAGTCGATCGTTCATGCGCTGGGCCGGGGCGTCGCGCGGTGCGGTTGGGCCTCGTCGACCAGCTGCACGAAATGCTCCGCGCATTTCTCGAGCGTGAGGTTTTCGAGAATGTAGTCGCGGGGCGCGTAGCCGCCGGCGTTCAGCTTCTCCCAAAAAACGGGCATCGCGCGCCGGTATTCGTCGAAGTCGCGAAAACGTTCGCCGCAACGCGCGTCGAAGTAGGGCACCGACGTCGCCGGAATCTCCGGCTGGCCCCAGCGAAAGCGCGCGGGGTCCTGGACAAGGCCGGGATCCCACGCGAGAACCGGCACGCCCGACGAGAGGGCCTCCTGGTAGGCGAGGCCCTGGCTCTCGTGGGCGGAAAACACCAGCATCGCTCTGCAGGCGGAGAGCGCTTCGCGGTACTCCGAACGGGTGTAGGTGCCGTAGCGGAGAGTGCGATACGTGAGTCCACGACCATTCAAGTCACCCAGGATCGGATCGAGAAGGTCGAGCTGCCGTTGGTCGCGGTCCCAGTGGATCTTGTCGTAGATCAGGAAATCGAACGACTTCGAAGGCCGCTGCGGCGGCGTCCAGGAAGCGGTGTCGATTCCGACGGGCCAGATCCGGCAGCGCTCGCCGAACCACGGGCGGTAGACGGCGTCGCACCAGGCCGAATGCTGAAGGTAACGCACGACCGGATACTCCTGGCAGAGATCGGGCCATTCGGAAGGGTGGGTCATCAAGCCGATCCCGGCCACGATCGGGTTCGGCTGGCGGTAACCGGCCAGGCAGCTTCGACCCCGGCCCAGGACGGCCACCCGGTCGTCGGGGCGGAGGCGGTCGAACGGCAGGTTGACTTCGTGCTGAATCCCGAGCCGCCCGAGCCCGAGCCGTAGATTGATGAAGACCGTGTCCAGCCCTCCCGGGCGGGGCTTGCCTCTCACGATTCGGCGCACCAGAGGACGCACGTAGCGGTCGCCGGGAAGCCAGCGGTCGCGCTCCGGTTCGCCGAGGTAATAGAGGCACAGCCGGCTCATGGCTTCCATCGGCGCGAGTTCAGGTCGTGCGACGGGAGGCTCATTTCACGCCGAGGAAGGCGCTGATCCTCCCGATGGAACGCGCGATGGTGTGCTCCGAAAGCGCGCGGCGTTGCGCAGCTTGGCGAAGCGCCTTCCGGCGCTCGGCGTCGGCGAGCAATCCGCCCACCGTCGCGGCGAGTTCTTCCGGCGTTCGGTAGGCGAGCACCTCTTTCTCCAGATCGTAAAGCCGGTCGAGACCGGGCGCCCATTCGGTGACGTAGCAAGCTCCGGTCATCGGCGCCTCGATGTCGCGAAGCCGCGAATACGAAGCAGGCGTGTCGAACGGATGCCGAAAACTGGGAAACCGATTCACGCCCACGGCGACGGAGGCGCCGCGAAGGGTGCGAAGCAGTTCCTCGCCGGAGGCCGGCGCAGTGCGGATGTGCGGCCCGAGCACGGCGCGAAACCGGGAGCTTGCTCCGCGATAGCTGAGCTTGTTAGGCAGCGCGCGCCAGCCGTCGCGGCGCACGAGCGTCCACTGGTTGGCGAGGGCGCGCGACCAGGAACGTGTTTCCGGAGCGGGTTTGTCGAAGCCGCTTTCCGCCCAGCTGCCCCCGCGAATCTCGAGGGGCATGCCGAGCGCGACCGCCTGGCCCAGGAGCACTTCGCGAAGGATGTCGTGGGTGCCGATGAAAGTCGGCGGAAGGGTCTCCGTGTCGGGCGGCGTGCGGGCCCACGCCGGCACCCACGCCGGCATGGGAGCGTGAACGCAGGGCCACCCGGCCATTTCATACCAAGCGACGGCTTCGAACTCAGGGACCCAGTGGAGCGCAAACGGGCGAAACTCGGCGGGCGGTTCGCGAAACTCGCGGACGTTGTCGCAGAAGAAATTCACGCACGGAACGCCCGCAGCCTGGATCTCGGCCACCGCGCCGGCCGCCACCTGCGAAGGGAAAAAATAGCCGAGCAGGAGATCGGGGCGCTGGTCTCGGGCGAACTTTGTCGTCGCGCTCCAGCTTTCGTCGAGCCAACGCGACCGTTCCGACGGCGAGAGCGGGAGGAGGCCGCGCGCCCAGTCGATCTGTTCGTTTTCGATCACGACATGCCCCGCTTCGGCGAGTCCGTTGCGCAGGTACTCGGCCCAGAACCCGTACGCGGGGATTGGGTACACGACCTTCGACTGTTGGGCGGCGAGAAGGATTTTCACGGTCGGGATGCCGTGGCTGGCAGGAGAGTCTTCCTGAGTCGCCGGGCGATACGCCAGCCAAAGCAGCGGGCGAGCAGGTTTTCGCGCGGACCGCCGCGCGGCGGCTGGACGGAGGCGTCCAGTTCCAGCCAGCGCTGCACCGCACGGCGGACGTAATCGCCGCCTTCGGGATAATTTTCCCAGGCGAATCGGGAGAAGTTCGCCGCGCAGGCGCGACGGGTCCGGGGCGAGTTCTCGCGGGCGAGCAGTTGGCCGGCCTTCGACTCGCAGGCGCGCAGCGACGAACTCCACGCCTTTTCGCCCCGGGTGCGGCTGACGCGCTGGCCGTCATGGTTGCGGTAATACGAGCGAGCCTCAGCGGCGAAGCGCACATCGCGACTTGCGAGGACGACCCGGGCGAAATACTCGCCGTCGTCGTCGAGCGAGAGGGTCTCGTCCCAAAGTCCGGCCCGGTCCGCCACGGCCCGCGGGACCAGCCAGGCCGCGGGATGCATCATGCCGCCCCCGCTCCAGGAAGAGACGAGCCACTCCACGGGCGGAAGAGATGCCCAGACGGGCTCGGGAACAAAAACGGCGTCTTCCGGCGTACGGCGAAACGAGCCCCAGCTTCCGCAGGCGACGGCGTCCTGGCGATCCGCGAGGGCAGCGAACTGCTTTTCCAGTTTGTCCGGAGCGAGCAGATCGTCGGCGTCGAGAAACTGAAGAAAGTCTCCTCGCGCTTCCCGGAGGCCGCGATTGCGCGCGGAACTGGCGCCGCGATTCTCCTGCGAAAAAACCCGGAGCGCCGGCGCGGAAAACGAACGGGCGATCCCGAGAGTGCCGTCGGTCGAACCGTCGTCCACGACCACGATTTCCTTTTCCTGCCAGGTCTGCGCGACCGCGGAGCGCAGGCAATCGGCGAGCCAAGGCGCGGCGTTGCAGGCCGGGATGACGATCGAGACGAGCGGCATCATTGTTGGGCGCCGGAGGTCGCGGACCGAGCTGCCGAGCCGGTCGAGACGCCGGATGCGGCCCCTAGGCATCGGCGCCAGTTGGACTGAAAATACCAGCGTTTGGAGCCGGCGACGTAATGGTGCATCACGGCGCGGCAGTCCTGCGCCTCCGGTGGGCGGGGCAGGGTGACATAATCGTTTCCCGGAGCCACGATGCATTCGCGCCCGGCGAGCAGCACGGCCACGAGGGCTTGTTCGAGATAGTAGTTCGTGCGTTCCCTCTCGATGAGCGTTCGGCAGAGCCACTCGAGTCGGTCCCAATCCATCTCTTCGCTGAGCAGACCGCACAAACCGACGTTGAGTCGGGCCGGCAACGGAGCGGTGGCGAACGACGACAGCAGCGCGGCGGAGTATCCGTAGGACGAATGCACGTCCACCGCATGGAACGGCCGGGACGGCCGATCCAGCCAAGCGGTCACAATCGCCGGCGTTCGGAAGAAGAGCAGGTCCGAATCGATCACGAGTTTCCAGCCTTTGGAGCCGAGGTGCGGGTCGATCAGCTTGCGGAGATTGGGGTAGTGATCCCAACGCTCGCGCAGCACGGGGAATCGCGCCCGCGGGAGCAGGGTGTCGAGCCGGGTCCGGGTGTCGGTCTGCGGCACGACGACTCCCAGCCGGAAAAGTCGAAGCAGAGCGGCACACTCCTCGCGCATCAGTGTGCCGTCGTCGTACAGCCTTGGCGCGAGTTGCCGCCCCGAGGTGCGGGCGAGCGTGTAGAGGCAGAAAGCGGTCTGGTACCAGAATCGGTGGCCGGTGAGCAGGTGAACGACGAGGGGCGGACCGTCGAGCCCCGTCGGGACCGGGAGCGACCAGGCTGCGGCCTCCATCTGGCGGCGGCCCAACTCGGTCCGTCGCTGCTCGAGGGGCCCTCCGTCGGCGAAGAACGCCCGCACCCGTCCCACCGGCGCGTGCACGAGCCAGTACAGGGTTCGTCCGGCGGCTTGTCGCGCGGTCATTTCGAGAACAGTTGCCGGTACGCCTCGGGCGAGAGGGAGCGCACGCGCGAGTAACGGGGCTGCGAATACCGGATGATTCGGCCCGCGGCTTTCGGTCCGAAGAGGCGGGCGAGTTTTTGGAAAAACGGGCCTCCGAGATGCTCGACGGGACCGCGGGGTGCGTTTTCCCAGAGTTGAAGAAGCCGGCGATCGAAATCGGGGTCGAAGCCCCGGGGAAGGCGCCGCCAGCTGTCGAACGCGCACTCTCCGGCGACCCTGCGGGTAGAGAGCAGGTCGGCGACCTGCGGGCACGCGGCGGCGAACGCCTCCATCACGCCGAGCGCGGCGACCGCGATGCGCTCCCAGTGCCGGCTGTAGCGCTCCTCATTGTGGATTCCGATGGCCGTGAGGGCCCGGTCGACCTTCACGATCGTGGCGGGGAAAGCGCAGAGGTTGTAGTAGAGCCAGACGTCTCCGGCCGGATCGAATTCCCGCTTCGCCGGAATCAGCGGTTTCTCCAGATGTCGGAGCAGATAGTCGCGGCGATAGGTCGGACTGTGCGGAACGGGCTGTATCCGAAGATAAAACTCAGCCGGCTCGGAGGAACGCCGGAGCGCCTCTACCGACTCGAAATGCCAGCCGGCGTTTTCCCGGATCGGCCGCGCGAGATCGTCGTAAGCGACGTCGGCCCGGGCTACGGCGATGGCCGGGAGGATCACGTCGAATTTCTCGGGGTGAACCAGATCGTCGGAATCAAGAAAAAGCACATGGTCGCCGCGCGCTTCGGCCAGTCCGTGCAGGCGAGCCGCGATCGAGCCCTGGTTCGTCTGGCGGACATGACGGACGAGACCCGCGCCGATATCGCCCAGAATCTCGGACAGCGGAGGCTCCGAGCCGTCGTCGACGAGCACGATCTCGGCGGCGACACGTCGCGTTGCGGCGAGCACAGACTGAATCGTGTCCCGCAACGGACCGACGCGGTTGTGCGCCGGAATGACCACGGAAACCTGAGGCGCCGCGCTCATGAATGCTTCTTCGCGGTTGTGCCCACCGACGGCGTGGCGGACGCGGCCTCTCCGCGCCTACGGACCCGGCCTTCGAAGTGCCCGCAGGCGCCGGCCCAGCGAACGCGTGGGGCTCCGGCGCGCCACGCTCCGTACGCGCACCAGGCCTTGGCTTTTCGAAGCGGCACGGTCCAAGGCTCGATCGGATGCCATGGATTGATGCCGTGCTTCGTCAGCACCTGCATCCATGACCGTTGTATGCCCCGATTGAGGCGCGCCAGGTAGTCGGCCTCGAGTCGCGGTGCGGGGATGAGGTGAGTCAACCGGAGTTTGGGGACATACGCGACGCCCCAGCCGGATTCCAATACGGAAAGCACGATGTCGTTGTCGCCCCCCGAACTCAGCTCGGTGCCGCTTCGGTCGGATAGATCGGACGAGCGGTCCAACCAGTCCGTGATGGCGGCGCGGCGCAGACCCATGCCGGCCCCGATGGGCGAGCATGGCGGATAGTTCTGCAACAGCGCGGGCGCGGTTGGCGGCATGAAAATCCGCTCGTCGCCGCCGAGATCGCGCAGCGCGAGGAGGGGGAAAAACGCGCGCGTCCAATTCGGCGGTGCGACCTCGAACTCGGGAAGCGACTCGCCTCCGATGGCGCCCACCTTCGAGAGGCGCACGAAGGCGTAGAGCACGCTCTCGAGGTAGTCGGAGGCGAGGACGTTGTCATCGTCCACCAAGACGAAGAACTCACCCGCGGCGGCGCGGAAACCGGCGCGCCTCGCGAACGTGAGTCCGAGCGCGGGCTCGCGAACGATGCGGGCGTGGGGCGGAAGCTCCGCCGGCGAAATCTCGACGGACGGTTCGGAAGCGTTGTCCACCACGATGAGTTCCCAATCGGAAGCACGGAGCGTCTGCGCCCGCAGTCCGGCGAGGGACCGCGCGAGGCGCCCCCGATCCGGGTTGTGCGTTGGCAGGATGACGCTGAGGAACGCGCTCATGGTTGGCCTGACTTCCGTTCGCCCAGGTAAAGCACGTAGAGACCGTCCCGCCAACGTTCGCGTACTTCGCGCCCCGTGGCGCGGACGTCGTTCAGCAGAGCGTCGAGCCGTTCGTGGTGAGCGGTGAGGTATTGGTCCTCGCGAACGACGACCAGCACGCGACCGTTTTCCGGCAGCGCCCGGAGCCGCTCGCGAAGAGCCTCGAACGGGCGCGGGTCGGGGTTGGCTTGGTTGAGCTTGATTGGCTGCGTTGCGTCGACGTCGTGCCAATAAGGCCGAAGGGCGAAATCCAGTGAGCGCATCAACACCAGACAGTCGCCGGGCCGGTAGGCGGACTGCGCCTGGGCGGCGAGGCCCTTGAGGTTCTCAAAGGGCACCGATGCAGTGCGCACGGGGTGCACGAGCGCCAGGAGGACGTAGATCGCGACTGCACCGGCACCGACTGTCTGCGCCCGCTCGGATTTCCGATTCGCGATTCCCCAGGCCCAACTGAGCCCGAGCGGTAGAATCAGCGGAAGCAGGGTGCGGTGCCAGACGATGGGCTCGAAGACGAGCGAGTAGCCCCAGACGGTTGCGAGGTAGAGTGCGGCGACGGAAAGATAGGCCCAGCATTGCGTCGCAGCGCGCTTCTGTACCCACGCCATGGAGACAGTCAGAATCGCCGTCAGCAGCGCGAGCGTGGCGAGGACCGATCCGCTGCCGGCGAGCGTGCGTTGGCCCCAGTTGTACAGCCATCCGATGTCGGACCAGGCCGACACCTGATTCAGGCTCCAAACGACCTGGTGCACCGTGGCCGGAGGCATCCACCAGCCCTCCTGCATCTTGTCCGGCGCGGAAACGAAACCGAAGCGCCACCCGAGGAGCATGACGGCCGCCGGAACGACGGGCCAGACGGCGCTCAGCCAGGCTCGCGGCCCGGCCGTGCGAGCCGGCCAGAAGAGCATCGGCGTCAAAGCAACAATGAACGGGAACGTCAGCAGGTGCGTGCAGGCTGCGATGATCAGCGCGAACGCGAGGAGGACGGATCGGCGAAAAACGACGCCGCGTTCCCACTGCGCCCCGGCCAGCAGGAGGCTGGCGCCGAGCAGCAGGTACCACAGCGAGTAGGGCCGCAGTTCCTTCCCGTGGTCGACCAAGCCGGGCCAGGCCGCGAAGACGCCGCCGGCGATCAACGCGGCGAGACGGTGCGCCCGGAGAGCGTAGAGCGTCAGACCGACGAGGCCGACGCCGCAAACGAGGGAGAAGCCGCGGAGAAAAACGAACGACGACGAGACGTGGAGCAGTCCGCGCAAGACGAGGAAATACAGCGGAGGATGAACGTCGTTTTGCGCCTGCGCCCAGAAGTGGGTGGCCTGTGCCTGATCGAGCGAACCCGCTTCGTCGATCCAGAGACTCCGGTCGATGCCGAGCGAGCGGAGCACGACCGCGATCAGCACGAGGGCGATGCATCCGGCGAAAAACGCGTTTCTGCCGAGGGTGCGGGGGGCGGCGGGAATCATGGCGCCGGGTTCGAGGAAGGCTTGCGCGAGCCGGTGACACGGGCCGGCACTCCCATCGCAATCGAATAGGCGGGCAGGTCGCTGCTGACCACCGCGCCGGCGCCGACGACGCAACCGTCGCCAATCGTCACTCCGGCGAGGACCGTCACGCCGGCTCCGAGCCAGACATCGCGGCCGATGGCAGTCGGCCGGGGAACGTCGGGTTCCCATCGAATGCGCCGCCCCGGAGAGGGGATGCCGTGGTTCGAAGAGACGATGCGGCAATGCATCGAGATCAACGTGTCATCGCCGATCTCCACGCCGCCGTGGCCGTAGATCACGACGCCCGGGCCGACGAAGACGTTTTTCCCAAGTCGGATCCGTCCGCCGTAGGGATGCAGGATGACGCCGGCTTCCACGCGGCACCGTTCGCCGAGGACGATGGTGCCCGCGCGTTCGCCGACACGCGTGGGAGCGATTTCGCAGCCGCGACCGATGCTGCAACCGCCGCCGATGTCCGCACCGCAAAGGCGGGCCAGTCCCACGCGCAGGAAGCTGCACAGGCGTGCGGTCCGATAGTTGAGCGACTGGAAAAGCAGGCTCATCTGGATACGAACCGCCTCAGGCGCGGTCCTCCCAACTCCATTTCCACGGCAGATTGAGCGGACCGATCACCTCGGGCGGCGGGCTCTTCGGATGAAAGTGCGGCGCGACGTAATCGAAAGATAGGGCATCCGCTTGGTGATCGTAATCCTGGCCGGCATCGCCGAGCCAGACGGAGACGCGGTACGAATCGCTCTGCAGCGGAGGGGACTCGATCGCGGCGGCGATTGTCCCCGCACTGGCGGGGGCCGGCTGCCATTCGGGACCGGTCATCCGCGTGTTCGCGCCGCAGACCGGCTGGCCGAGTTTGTTGTAGACGATCAGGCCGACGACGGGAGGACGGAGCGGCGTGGGTGACCTGAAGGTGACGCGGAAGCGCAGGTTCCCCGCCTGGAGCGCGGCCGAATCCAGCTCCACCGACGCGATGCCCGGGCGGTCCGAGGCAACGGCGAACTCGCGTTGCATCGCCGAGCCGGTTTGCAGGTAGGTCGAGAGGGTTTCGCGGATCGGGCCGTCGCCGGCGCGCCGGCCCTGTTGCAGCCAGATCCCCCGCTCGCAGAGGTCGAGCAGCGCCGAGCTGTTGTGGCTGACGAACAGCACCGTTCGCCCCTGGCCGGTGGCGACCTCGCGCATCTTGCCGAGGCATTTCTTCTGGAAGGCCGCGTCGCCCACGGCGAGGACCTCGTCGACGATCAGGATCTCCGGCTCCAGATGCGCGGCCACGGCAAACGCGAGCCGCACGTACATGCCGCTCGAGTAGAACTTCACCGGGGTATCCAGAAATTTCTCCACTTCGGAGAACGCCACGATCTCGTCGAACTTCGCGCGTATTTCGCGGCGCGTCATGCCGAGAATCGCGCCGTTGAGGAAGATGTTTTCCCGCCCCGTGAGCTCCCCGTGAAAACCGGTGCCGACCTCCAGCAGGGACGCCACGCGGCCCTGGATGATCGCGCGCCCCGTCGTGGGTTCGGTGATACGGGAGAGGATCTTCAACAGGGTGGATTTGCCTGCGCCGTTGCGTCCGATGATGCCGACGACCTCGCCCTGTTTCACCTCGAAGCTCAGGTCGCGCAGGGCCCAGAATTCCTCTCGCGAGCCGGGATCGCGCCGACGGAACGGCGCGCGCAGCAGATTCGCCAGCCGATCCCGGAGCAGGCCCGGACCGCCGGCGCGGTGCCGGAGCGTGTACCGTTTCCCAAGACCTTCGACCGTGATGGCGGCGGCGCTCATGGTTCAGATCACGTCGGCGAACGTTTTCTCGGTGCGCCGGAAATACCAGATTCCGGAGAAAAGCACGGCGGTCACGATCGCGGCGCTCGTGCCCACGCACTGCCAGAGCGAGCCGGTGGCTTGTCCGAGCACGGACCAGCGGAATCCGTCGATGATTCCGACGAGCGGATTGAGCGAATACAGGGGCCGCCAGCGCTCCGGGACGATGTCGCTCGTGAAGGCCACGGGCGAAATGTAGAGCCCGAACTGCACGATGAACGGCAGGACGAAGCGGAAATCGCGGTATTTGACGTTCAGGGCCGTCAGCCAAAGACCGGCGCCCAACGAGGCACAGAACGCGAGGAGGACGAAAAGTGGCAGCGCGACGATGGCGGGCCCCGGAGCGACTCCGTAAACCGCCATCAGTACGGCGAGAAAAACCGCCGAGATGAGGAAGTCCACGAGGCTCGTCGCCACTGCGCTGAGCGGCACGATGAGCCGAGGAAAATATACCTTCGATATGAGGTGGGCGTTGGAGACGAGGCTGTTGCTCGCACCGGAGAGCGAGGCGGAAAAAAACTGCCACGGCAGCAGCGCGACAAAAACGAAGACGGGCCGCGGCACGCCGCCGGTCGGAACGGCGAGCCATGCTCCGAAAACCGTGAAGACCACCATCGTGAGGAACGGCTGAAGCAGCGCCCAGGCGACGCCGATGGCGGTCTGCTTGTAGCGCACGAGCAGGTCCCGCCAGGCGAGGAACGCGAACAGTTCCCGGTAACGCCACAGGTCGGCCCAGTAGTGCCGTTCCGTGCGGCCGGCTTCGATGACCAGCGGCGGGAGTGGGGACGGGTTCATCCGGGAAGGAGCGCCTTCAAACGGTCACGAAACGGTGCATACGAGAAAGCCCGGGCGCGAGCCCGGATTGCTTCTACATCCCAGGTGCGTTCGAGCGCGGCGACGCAGGCGGCGACGAGGCCCGGGACGTTTTCGGGCGGACAGAGAAGTCCGGTTTCCGGCGAGATCACCTCGGGGATCCCTCCGGCATCGGCGCCCACGCTGGGTTTTCCGTGCGCCATCGCTTCCAGAAAAACGAGGCCGAAACCCTCGCCGGTGCTGGGCAGCGCGAATACACGGCAGTTGGCGAACTCGCGGTTCAGCGTTTCGTCGTCGAGCCGCCCCAAAAAACGGATGACCTCGGACACTCCGGCCTCGCGGGCGAGTTTTTCGAGGCGGGCGCGGTCGTCGCCGTCGCCGACGACGCGCAGCATGGTTCCGGGGACAAGCGCCCGGATCTTGGGCAGAGCCTGGATGAGCAGGTCGACACCCTTGTAGCGGTCGCCCTGGCAGAGCCGCGAAACCGTCAGCACCGCCGGCCCCGAGTCTGAGCAGCTCTCGGCTGGAGCAAAAGCCGGATCCAGGCCGTTGGGCAGCACGACGGTTCGGCCGGGTTCCAGTCGGACATGTTGGAGCAGGCGCTGACGGGTGAACTCGCTCACGCACCAGACCTGGTGGGCGCGGCGCAACGCGAGACGTTCGAGCGGGCTGAACGCACGCCACACTTCGATTCCGTGCGCGACGAGGGTGTAGCGGAGACGTGGAGACAGAATCCGGCAGGCCCAGGCAACGGGGAGGAGGCCAACGTGGCCACAGACGATGAGGTCGGTTTTCCGCGCACGAAGGAGAGTGGAGCGGACGAAGCGGGCTTTGCTTCGTGCGCAGGCTTCGACGTCGGCCAGACGCGGACCCGAATGGCAGCTCAACTGGTCGCGAGAAATCGCGGAGTCGTTGAGCGCGACCAGACGCACGGTCCCGCCGGGTTCCGCCAATTCGCAGAGCGCCTTGAGATAGAGCCGCAGCGCGCGCGCGATCCCGCCGTCGGCGGCGAAGAGCTCTGGCGCGAGGAGCAGCGTTTTCATCAGGCGCTCAACCTCCGCCGGTTGAGAAAGGCGATCAACACCGCAAGGCTCCAGACGCGCGACCACTCGCGCGGATCGTCGTTGGCCAGAAAACCGCGCCAGCGTGCCTGGACGGCTTCGGTATTGAAAAAGCCACTGCGGGCAACCGATGCCTCCGCGAAGGTTTCGTCGAGGAACGGCCGGAGCGGTCCCCTCATCCAGAGCGCGAACGGAAGCGTGAAGCCCTGCTTCGGCCGCTGCGCCGCGCCGGCGGGCAGAATGTCGGCGACCGCCTCGGCGAGCGCAGCCTTCGGTTTGGTGCCGTGGATCTTGAAACGCTGGGGCTGGTGCCAGAACCACTCGAGCAGCGGCCGGTCGACGAAGGGCACCCGGAGTTCGAGCGAGTGGCGCATGCTCATCACGTCGCTGTCGCGCAGCAGCACGTCCGCCATATAGGTGCGGAATTCCCAGGCGCTGATGACGGAAAACGGGTCCTGTCCGTCGAGCTCGACGGCGAGGTGCTCGAGTTCCGCGTGCCAGGCGAACGACGTCGGTTCCCGAAGAAGCGCCTGACGCGCGGGTTCGGCCAGGCTGCGCCGCTGGAGAGCGGCCAACTCCTGGAGGTTGCGCCCGTGTTCGAGGAGATCCGCCAGTTTTTCCGCCCGCGAGTCGCCCCGGCGGAGCCGGCGCAGCACGGCCGACCTGAAGCCGGCCGGAAGCGCGCGCCAGAGCGGCATCAACCGAGCAAGCCGAGGAGTGGCTCGAAACCAGGGATAGCCGCCGAACAACTCGTCACCGCCCAGCCCGGAGAGGGCCACCGTGACACCGCCGGCCTTTGCGAGGCGGCTCGCGTAGTACGTGTTGACGGCGTCGCCCGTCGGCTGGTCGAGGGCGTCGAGAATCATGTCGAGGTCGGCGGCGACATCTTTCCCCGTGAGAATCGAGTGCCGATGGGCCGTGCCGAAGTGCCTTGCGGCGGCCGCCGCCTGCGACACCTCGGAGTATTCGGTTTCCTCAAAGCCGATGGAAAACGTCTTCAGTTCCGCCCGGTGCTGGCGCGCCATGAGGCCGACGATCGCGATCGAGTCGAGCCCGCCGGAGAGGAAGGCTCCCACGGGAACGTCGGCCAGGCAGTGCGCGCGAATGGTATCGTCGAGACGGCGCCGAAGCTCGGATACAAACTCGCCGCGAGTGGCGCTGGCTTCGATCCGAAGCGCGGAGGCGTCGCGGAAACTCCAATACGTGCGAACAGTCATCCGGCCGTTGCGCCAGACGGCGCATTCGCCGGGCCGGAGGCTGCGCACATCGCGGTAGAAAGTCCGGGGCGCGGAGGGCGCGAGGTAGGCGAGGCTGTCGCTGACAGCCAGCGGATCCACGCGCGAGGTTACGGCCCCCGATGCGAGCAGGCTCCGTATTTCGGAGGCGAATACCAGACCGCCTTCCGTCGCGGCGTGGTAGAGCGGCTTGATCCCGAATGGGTCGCGGGCGAGGAAGAGCGTTTCTTCGCGTGCGTCCCAGACGGCGAAGGCGAACATGCCGCGGAGTTCGTGCAGGCAGCGGTCGCCCCATTGGGCGTAGGCGGCGAGCAGCACCTCGGTATCGCACTCGGTGGCGAAAGCATGCCCCAGACTGGCGAGCGATCGGCGGAGTTCGCGGAAGTTGTAGATCGCGCCGTTGAAAACGAGGTGGAACCGGCCGTCCGCCGTGCTCATCGGCTGCCGTCCGTGCGCCGGATCGAAAATCGCGAGCCGGCGCATGCCGAGTGTCGCGGGTCCCCAATTCCCCACGCCGTCGTCGTCGGGTCCGCGATGCGCCATGGCCGAGCACATGCGCCCGACCGCTTCGCGCCGGGCTTCGGTGGAGCGGCCCGCGTGAACGAAACCGGCTATGCCGCACATGACTCAAAACGCCGCGGCGATTCGGCGCGCGGAAGAGAGGGATGGGGCGAGGAGGATGAGGAGGCGATCAAGTCGGGATCGGCGCGTGGGGTTGACGTAAAAGCACCGCATCGAGCGGCTTATGGCAATCATCGGATCGCTGCGGCGGGAGTTGAGCGCGATCCCCCGGCGAGTTTCACGGGATTCGCCGCGGCCCGAGCGGGGCCGTCGAAGTGGCTGGTTGCTCATCAACGGGTGAGCCGTGTTCCCGGCCGGCCGACAGACCCGGCTGCGATCCGTGTCGCGATCCGTCGGTACGAGACGAAGCGCGGCGGCGATCCAACCGGGGCGGCGTCAGGCGCAGATCGCCTTGGCGACCTCGCGGGCCTTTTCGTCGGAGATCAGCAGTGCGACCAGCTTGAGACCGAAGTCGAGCGCGGTTCCGGCGCCCCGTGACGTCACGATCTTGCCGTCCACGACCACACGTTCGTCGGCGAGGATGTGCGGCAGTTCTTTGGCCACCGAGAAATGAGCGGTGTAGCGACGGTTCTCGAGCAGCCCGGCGGCATTGAGCACGGTCGGCGCCGCGCAGATGGCGGCAACGAGCCGTCCGGCGTCGGCTTGGGCGCGAGCGAGCGAAGCCACCCGCGGATCCGAGCGCAGGTTGATCACGCCGGGGCCGCCCGGCAGGAAGATCAGGTCGAACGTCTTTTTTGCCACGGCAGCGAGCGACGTCTCGGCATGCAGAATCATCCCGGTGCGACCCGCGACGTGGATGTTTTCAGTCAGAGAAGCGATGGTGACTTCGGCGCCGGCGCGGCGGAGCAGGTCGATGGGCGTAACCGCTTCGATTTCCTCAAAACCCTCTGGCAAAATCGTCAGGACCGTTGGCATGCTGCGAAGCTATCCAAGATGAGCGACGATGCACTCGGAATTTTCACCGGAAAGCATTTGGTCGTCTTCGGGGCTGGGTACGTCGGCGGCGCGGTGGTGGGCGCGGCTCTCCGCTGCGGGCTCCGCGTCACCGCCCTGACGCGCAACGCCGACGTTGCTTCGCGGCTGCGCGCCGCGGGGGCGGCGACGGTCGTCGCCGAACTCCAGTCGTCCGCCTGGCATGCGGAACTGCTCCCGGCCGATCTCGTGGTGAACTGCGTCAGCTCGGGCGGGGCGGGGGAGGCGGGCTATCGCACGAGTTACGTCGAGGGCATGCGTTCGATTTCCCGCTGGCTGGCGTCGCGCCGGCCCGCGGAGGCTTTCCTCTACACCAGCAGCACTTCGGTGTATCCGCAGAATGGAGGCGTGGTCGACGAAACGGCGCCGACCGAAGCGGCCGCGGGCAACGCGCGAATCCTTCTCGAGGCGGAGGACCTTGTGCGTAACCTCGCCGCCGAACGACTGGCGCGACGTTCCGTTGTCCTGCGGCTCGCGGGAATCTACGGACCGGGCCGCCATTATTTGTTGGACCAGCTGCGGCAGGGCGGAGCGCCCTTTCCGGGCGGGGGAGCGCATCGGCTGAACCTGGTCTATCTCGACGACATCGTGAGCGCCGTGGGCCGGGCGCTGGCGGCGTCGCGAGAGACCTTCGATACGTTCAATGTCGTTGACGACGCTCCGACTCCGAAAGCGGAGGTGGTGCGCTGGCTGGCCGATCGGATTGGCGTGCCGTATCCGGGGTTCTCCGGGGTGGAGGCCGTGGCGGGACGGCGTCCCAATCCCCCGGATCGCGCGATCAGCAACGCGAAAGCCAAACGCGTCCTGGGGTGGTCGCCGCGTTTCTCCGATTTCCGGGCTGGCTACGAAACCATACTTGGAGCTTGAAGAATTCCCGCTCTTGCGAGCGACTTGTCGCCCCACGGTTACCCCACACGCACTCTCAAAACCTCCTCAACCCTCCACACCACCATGGCCGGCGTAGGCAAGCTCCTCAAACAAGCGCAGAAAATGCAGCGTCAGATCGAGACGCTCCAAACTCAGCTCGAAGCCAAGGAATTCGACGTCACCAGCGGCGGCGGTGCGGTGAAGGTGAAGATCAACGGCGCGGGCAAGTTCGTCTCCCTGACCCTCGATCCCGAGTTTCTGAAGGAAGACGCCAAGCTCGTTTCCGACACGATTCTCGCTGCGATCCAGGACGGCGCAAAACAGGCCAAGGAGTACAACGACTCCGAAATGCAGAAGGTCACGTCGGCCTTCCAGATGCCTGGGCTGTTTTGATCGGCCGGACGATTTAGCCCGGAGAGCGTGGGTCCGGTCGCAGGCCCGTATCCACCCGCTGAGGCGACGGTCGGGATTCCGGCGGGAAGCTTTGCCAGATTCCGGACTTTGCGCAGGTATGTGGCCGACCCGGTGCACGGCCGGTATAGCTCTGCCGCCCACTCGATTTTCCCATGACCCCCGCGTTTGAAAAGCTGCAGAAGCAGTTGAAACAGCTGCCGGGGCTTGGATTTCGCTCCTCGGAGAGGATTGCGCTCCACCTTCTGGTCGAGAAGCCGGCGAAGCTCCGCGAACTGGTTCAAGCGCTCGAAGAAGCGTCGGTGTCGGTGCGTCGCTGCAGTCGCTGCGGCAATCTCGCCGAGGGCGAACTTTGCGCCATCTGTGCCGACGCCAAGCGCGATCCTTCGCTCGTCTGCGTGGTGGAGCATGTGCCCGATCTCGTGGCGCTGGAGCGCTCGGGCGCCTACCGCGGCGTGTACCATGTACTCCACGGAAAGCTCTCCCCGATCCAGGGCGTAGCGCCCGAAGATTTGAATCTCCCCGCGCTGCTGAAACGTGCGCAGTCTGGCGAAGTGAAAGAGCTGATACTCGCACTCTCCAACGATGTGGAAGGCGAAGCGACCTGCCACTACATCACCCAGCACCTCCCTGCAGCCGGGGTGAAGGTCACCCGGATCGGCTTCGGCCTGCCGAGCGGCGCCGGGGTGCTGTATGCCGACTCGGTGACGCTGAAAAGCGCGCTCGAAGCGCGTCGCGAGTACTCGTAAGCCGGCACGCGGCACCACGCGTGCGGGTGCCGGCGGGCTCAGCGCTCCTCGGACTCCTCGCCGCCGTCGCTCTCTGCGCCTTCGCCGTGCGAGGCCTCGAAGAACCCCTCCTCCTCGAGCACCGCCATCACGCCGTCGATCACAGCCGTGCGATCACGACCTGAGAGGGTCGCATGATGGAGCGTGATCATCTCCGAGATCGCTGCGCGAGCCTGCTCGCGCGACGTGACGCCTTCCAAGAATTCGTCCGCCTGGTTGGCCAACTGGTCGATGATGGATTTGGGGTGCATGACGTGAGCCCCTGCCAAACGCGACGTGTCAGTGGAGCGGCGCTCCGGCGGCGAACGCGCGTTTCAGCGCCTCGGCGACGTTGGGAGGTACAAAATTGGATACGTCGCCCCCGTAGCGTGCAACCTGTTTGACCAGATTGGAGGACGTGTAGGAGTACGCCTCGTTGGGCATGACGAAGATCGTTTCGATGGCCGGCTCGAGATGCCGGTTCATCAGGGCCATGTTGAACTCGAACTCGAAGTCGGAGAGGGCGCGCAGGCCGCGGATGATCGCGATCGCCTTCTGTTTCATCGCGAAGTCGACCAGCAGGCCGTCGAAGGTCGCGAGGCTCACGTTGGGGAGGTCAGAGACGTTGGGCCGGATCATGTCGAGCCGCTGCTCGGCGGAAAACAGCGGCCCTTTGCCCGGGTTCGGCGCGATCGCGATGGTCACGCGCTCGAAGAGGCGCGAAGCGCGGGAGAGGACGTCGAGGTGTCCGTAGGTGATCGGGTCGAAGGTCCCCGGATAGATGCAGTGGCGCATAGCTCGAAAGGATTCTTGCTCGCTCGTGAATTCTCCGTCGTGATCGCGCCTTTGAGAGTGCGACGACCAGCCGAAGCACGATCATGAATAACCCCGGAATGACGAGAAACTTTTCCAACGGTGCGATGACGCTCGGCCTCGCATGAACCTGCCGAATATCATCACGCTGTCCCGCATCCCGATGATGTTCCTTATCGTCGGCCTGATGTACTGCCGCTTCACGGGCGCGGCCACGCTGGCGTTCGTGTTGTTCATCGTCACGGCCATCGGCGATTGGCTCGACGGCTATCTCGCGCGGAAGCGCGGCCAGATCTCCAATTTCGGCAAGTTCATGGACGCCCTGACCGACAAGGTTCTCGTGATCGGAATCATGGTCGCGCTGGTGGAGCAGCAGATGATCCAGCTGGTCTGGGTGCTGATCGTGCTCGTGCGCGAGTTCATGATCTCGGGAATGCGCATGATGGCGGCGAGCAAGGGTGTGGTCGTGGCCGCCGAGCGCGGCGGAAAACTGAAGACGGTGATCCAGCTGATCGCGATCGGCGTGCTTCTCTTCGTTCCGGCGGTGCGCACCGACGTCGCGCGGTGGACGGACATCGAATTCGACACCTACGCGGAATCGCTCCAGCACCTCGGTCTGGTGCTGTTCATCGTGGCGACCGCGTTGACCGTAAGCTCCGGCACCAGCTACGCGCTGAAGTACAGGCAGGTCTTCGGCGAGATCTCGAAATGAGCCTCGGCCATCCGATCTGGCCCCGCTTCCTCCCGTCGTCGGTGGTGCTGAACTGCGCGCGTCTCGGGCCGATCGGCCGCGCTCGCCACGCCCCGGGTACGTGGGGCTCGCTGGCCGGCTTGGTTTACCAGCTGGTCGTTTTTCACCCACTGGCGACGTCGCTGCGCGGGCAGGCGGTGCTGCTCGTCCTTGTGGCGATTGGACTCTGGTTTGCCGTTGCGATCTGCGCCGAGGCGGAGTTTCGGATCGGGCGGCGGGATCCGGGCGAGATCATCCTGGACGAATTTGTATCCATGCCGCTGTGTTTTCTGGGTTGGCCGGCGATGCTCGTCGGACCCTGGCAACGCTGGCCGATCGTGGTGTTTGTCGCGGGCTTCGCGATATTCCGCCTGTTCGACATCACAAAGCTGCTCGGCATCAAAAAACTCCAGGACCTGCCTGGTGGGCTTGGCGTGGTGATGGACGACGTTGCCGCCGCGCTCCTGACCTGCGCCGTGATGCACGGGATTGCGGCGGGATTTAGGTATTACGCTGCCTGAGTCGCTGGCCGCCTAAGGAAGAATGTAGAATGGTGAATGCAGAATGGGGCGGGAAGCCACCGGACCGAGGAGCCGGCTCCCGATTCTGCATTCTTCATTCTTAATTCCGCATCAGGTTTTTGCTCTGTCAGCGGAGCAAAAAACCGCAGCGCGATTGCGGCGGGATTTAGGTATTACGCTGCCTGAGTCGCTGGCCGCCTAAGGAAGAATGTAGAATGGTGAATGCAGAATGGGGCGGGAAGCCACCGGACCGAGGAGCCGGCTCCCGATTCTGCATTCTTCATTCTTAATTCCGCATTAGGTTTTTGCTCCGGTCTGTCGGAGCAAAAACCGCATCGCGGCGTGATAGCCTTCGAAGCCGAGGCCGGTGATGACGCCGATGCAGGCGGGGGCGGTGAGGGACTGGTGACGAAACTCCTCCCGCTTGTAGATGTTCGAAATGTGAACCTCGACGGTCGGGAGGTGCGCGCCCATCAACGCGTCGCGGACGGCCACGCTCGTGTGGGTCAGCGCTCCCATGTTGATCACGAGCCCGTCGACCTTGGCGTCGGCCAAGCTGGCGATCTTGTCGATCAACGCGCCTTCGTGATTCGATTGGAAAAACTCCAGCTTCGCCACCTTCCCGAACTCCGCCCGGAGCTGGTTCTCCAAGTCGGCGAGGGTCTCGGATCCGTAGACTTCGGGCTCGCGTTTGCCGAGGCGATCGAGGTTCGGTCCGTTGAGGATGGCGATGGTCTTCATGGGCAAGTGCGGCGGAAGCTAGCGGGAAAACCGGCCCCTGGGAAGGCGGGAGAGGGGAGGAAAGGGCTGAAGGACTGAAGGGCTGAACGGCTGAAGGAAGCGGAATTCGCTGCTCGGGGGGGACTGGCCATGGGCCGGTGTTTTCTAGCGGCTCGGGGGCGGGCCCGCATTCAGGCACGGCCCAAGGCCGGCGAATCGCGGCGAGCTTTGGCTGACCAATTATCGCGACTATGGGGCCACCGTGCCGCTACAGCGGGTTGTCGGTCGCGATGAATTCCCAGGGCAGGTGAAACTTCGCCGACAGCTCGGCGGCGAGCGCCCGTACGCCGTGAACCTCGGTCGCGTAGTGCCCGCACAGGTACAAGTTGAGTTTTTGCTCCTGCGCGACGTTGAACCATTCTTCACGGAGCTCGCCGGTCACCAGCGTATCCACGCCTTCTCGTGCCAGATCGGGGACGGCGCTGTTGCCGCTGCCGCTGCAGAAAGCGATGGCCTTTGGCGCCGTCGATCCGCACTCCACGGCGACGACGCGTGGGTAGAGTGCGTGCAGATTCCGGCGAAGCGCCGCGCGATCGCCCGTGGCGGCCGCGATCCAGCCGATCGGTTCGCCGTCGCGGACCAGGAAAGGACGGTCGGGAGTGAGGCCGAGCTGCTGCGCGAGGAGGGCGTTGTTTCCGATCTCGGGGTGAGCGTCGAGGGGCAGGTGATTGGAGTAGAGCGCGCAGTTGCCTCGAATGAGCGTGGCGACGCGCTCGTACACCGGGCCGACGAGTGGTCGCGGCATGTCCCAGTACATCCCGTGGTGCACGATCAGAAAATCGATGCCTGCAGCGACGGCCTTCTGAAAAGGAATCAGTCCGGCGTCGACCGCGGCGCCGATGCGCGTGACCTTTCCCGAGTTGGCCACTTGTAGTCCGTTTTGCGCGCCGGGGGCGTCCTTGAACGCCGTCCGCCGCGTGCGTTGATCGCAATAGTCGACGAGTTCCTGAAGCGTTGCCATGGGGCAAACCTGCGAGGATGCCCGGAAAACTCACGAAAAAAGGAGGCCGGCGCACGGGCGGACGCGGCGGTTTGCCGGCCCAGTTCGACGACTCCAGGGAGTGGCGGGACCAACGATTTCCCCGCTGCCCGAATGCCGCTGGTTCAGGCGAGCGTCGATCCCGACGCGGCGTCGAATACGTGAGCGCGGGAAAGGTCCAGCTGCAGGTCCACCGTGCCTCGATGAAGCACCTCGGCTTCGGAGCCGAGCCGGGCGACCAGACGATGCGCGCCCGTCGAAACGTGGAGAAACGTTTCCGCACCCATCGGCTCGACGAGCTCGACGGGAAACGAGCGCACCTCGCCGGAGGCCGCACGGCCGTCGGCGAGAGTGACGGCTTCGGGTCTCAGTCCGACGACCACGGCTTTGCCCGCCTGGGAGCGCGCGGCTTCCGCAAGACCGGCGGGAAGTTTCAGCGTCAGGGGAGTGCCCTTGGAATTCGATTCGACGAATTCCACCGCAGCGTCGGTGGTGCGCAGGATTCCCTGCAGAAGATTCATCGGAGGGGAGCCGATGAAGCCGGCGACAAAGAGATTCTCCGGCCGCCGGTAGAGATCCAGCGGCTTGGCCACCTGCATGATTGCACCGTCCTTCATCACGCAGATCCGATCGCCCATCGTCATCGCCTCCACCTGATCGTGCGTGACGTAGATCATCGTCGCGCCGAGCTGCTGGTGGAGTTTCGAAATCTCGGCGCGCATCGAAACGCGCATCTTGGCGTCGAGGTTGGAAAGGGGTTCGTCGAAGAGGAACACCTTCGGCTTGCGGACAATGGCGCGGCCGACCGCCACGCGCTGCCGCTGTCCGCCGGAGAGCGCCTTGGGACGCCGCTCAAGGAGCTTCTCCAAGCCGAGAAGGGTGGCCGCTTCGCGAACCCGCGTCTCGATTTCCGGCTTTGGCAGCTTCCGGAGTTTTAGGCCGAAAGCCATGTTCTCGAACACCGTCATGTGCGGGTAGAGCGCGTAGTTCTGGAAAACCATCGCGATGTCCCGGTCCTTCGGAAGCACCTGGTTCACCACGCGACCGCCGATGGAGACCGTGCCTGCTGAAATCTCCTCCAGCCCGGCGATCATGCGCAGCGTGGTGCTTTTTCCG
This sequence comes from Opitutaceae bacterium EW11, assembly GCA_003054665.1. Taxonomy (GTDB): domain Bacteria; phylum Verrucomicrobiota; class Verrucomicrobiia; order Opitutales; family Opitutaceae; genus EW11. The sequence goes on from QAYY01000013.1 coordinate 187,621, forward strand.
CAGCCGCTCGGGCCGACCAGCACCATGAATTCCCCATCGGCGACGCTGAGGTCGATGCCTTTCACCGCCGTCACCTCGCTGCCCGATTTGTCGGAGAACCGCTTCGTCAGTTGGGTGAGCACTACATCGGCCATCGGGAACGGCTTAACGGCGGCGCGCCCCGAATCGACAAGAAAGCGGAGTCGAGCGCGGTTGTCGTCTTTCACGCCAGTCGGGCACGGCCGTCCGAGAAAGCGACTCGGAGAAACAACGCCGGCTCACTCCGGGCGATCGGCGTTCGGTTCACCGGGAGTGCTGTCCAGGGGCGAAGCATCGTCGACGACGGGCGGCACGCCGACTGCGGCGGGAGCGACGCAGCCGTGCTTCTCGAAAACGGCCGCGAGGGCGAAAGGGCGGGCGATGGACAACGAGGCGGAGGGCGCGGGCCAGAGAAGGGATCATGCGTGCAGCATCGCATGATCCTGGGGATCTCGGAACGGACGCCCTCCGCGCCCGGACAGGCGGGGGACGCGGCTGTCCGGGAGTCGCTCGCAGCGCCGCTCCCGCCTCCGGGTCGTCAGGCTCGCTTTTTCGCTCGAGGCGAGGAGCGGCCCTTCAACCTGAGCTGCTTGGCACGGAAGCTGAGGCCGATCCGGTTGGAGAGTTTTCGGATGCGCTCATCCCAATCCGCTCCGGCGAGGTTTTTGTTTTCCGCGAAGAACGAACCCAACGCTCGCGCGACCTGCGGTACGCTGTTCAGCCGGGAGATTTCCGGCCAGTAGAACCAGAGAAGAAGGTAGATGCGGGTCGCGTCGGTCGTGCTGCTCTTCGCCTGCCGGTCGAGCAACTCGGGCAGCCGGTTGCCGATGGCCATGCCCTCGATGAACGCGCGGCGTTCGGAGAAGCCGGACTTGAACAGCCGGTTGATGACGTGCTGCTGAAACTCCGGCGAGTGGGTGAACGTGCCCGTGCCGACCTCGACGGCCACCTGCTCCGTTTTCGGATCGAACCCCAGCCGGTGAGCCAACTCGCGGGCGAACTCGCTGCCGCCGTCGCCGGGTTGGTTTTTGGCGAGATCGCCGGCCTTCGCAGCCCAGGCGACCGCGATGCCCTCGGCGAACACGGACGCATCCTGGGAGAGGATCGAGGTGTATTCGCGCGGGATGAACTGCTCCTTCAGGATGCGCATCACCCGCTGCGTCCAAGCGGGAAACTGGCCGAGCTTGGCCGGAACCATCGCGACCTGGATCGCTTCGGCAAAGCGGTCCAGGAGACGCTCCGGCGTCAGCTCCGGCAGAGAAACCTGTTTGGAAATCGGCACCGGCGCCGTAGCTGAACGGTTTTTTCCGCGAGATCAACCGGGAAGGATCCGGGAACCGACTGCACGTCGCTATTCGTCGCCGAACATCGCGACCTTCTTTTCGCCGGTGGAAAGGCGGAAACCGCGGAACATGCCGGGGGTGTTGAACTGCATCGTCACCTTGCCGTCGTGGTCGATGGCGATCACGCCACCCTTGCCGCCGAGCGCGCTGACGTTGGTGAGCGTCGCCGCGGCCGCTTTTTCCAGCGGCATGCCTTGGTACTCCATGCGGGCGGATACGTCGTGGCCGACGACTGCGCGGATGAAATACTCGCCGTGCCCCGTCGCGCTCAGCGCGCAGGTGCGGTTGTTGGCGTAGGTGCCGGCTCCGATGATCGGCGAGTCGCCCACGCGCCCGAACTTCTTGTTGGTCATCCCCCCGGTCGAGGTACCCGCGGCGAGGTTGCCCCGCTTGTCGAGCGCGGCGCATCCGACCGTGCCCCATTTGTGGCGTTCGGGGTCGGCATGGTCGTCGATCGTGACGAAACTGATCCGGCCCTCGGCATCGCGAATGGCGGTGTGGCCTCCGCCGGCGGCCTCGATTTCCTTGGCCTTCTCTAGCTGCTTTTTCCGGAGCGGAGTCTGGAAATACTCGTTGGGCACGAGTTCGTAGCCGAGCTCGCGGGCGAACTTCTCGGCGCCTTCTCCCGCCAGCATGACGTGCGCGGACTTCTGCATGACGTCGCGCGCCAGCGTAATGGGATTCTTGATATGCTGCAGCCCGGCGACCGCGCCCGCGGCCTGGGCCTTGCCGTCCATGATGGAGGCGTCGAGTTCGCACACGCCTCCCGCATTGAGCACGGCGCCCTTGCCGGCGTTGTAGAGCGGCGAGTCCTCGAGGACCCGGATGGCCGCCACGACGGCGTCGATCGCCTCGCCGCCGCTGTCGAGCACGGCGTATCCGGCGTCGAGCGCCTCTGACAACTTGGCCTGGTGCTCAGCTTGGAGCTCGGGCGACAAATCTTTGCGCAGGATCGCGGCTGCGCCTGCGTGAATGACGAGACCGTAGGAATGCATGGAAGCGGGAGCGGCCGCAGGCTGCGCGAAAGCGAGGCCGGGTGCGGCGAGGGCGAAGCCGAGGCCGAGTTTAGGAAGCCGCGGGAACATCGGAGCAAAAACCGTAGAGGAGGTCGTCACGTCCCTTGCCGGGCCAGTTTACCTGGTCGACTTGGCGGGCGGCGATGGCGCGGTAAACGAGGCGGTTGAGGGCAGCCTCGAAGCCGAAAATGGACGTGAGCGGCGGCGCGTCGACGTGGACGACATAAGCGTCGAGTCCCACTGTGCGCAGCATGCCGATGCTCCGGCCGACGAGTTCGGTCTCCAGCGGCGAGTTGCCCTGAAGAATGATCACCGGTCGCGGATGGGCCGTGATCTGCTGAAACGGGCCGTGCGCGAACTGCAGGAAGTCGGAGATCGGCGGGCAGGGCCAGAACAGCCCTTCCATGAATTTGCAGGCGAGGTTCTGGGCGAAGTCGGAGATCGGGGCTGCCGTGACGAGATTGAACCCGTTGGCGAAGCGGTCGGCGTGATGCAGGATCGCGTTCACCAAGTCGGTCGGCGGCTCCGCGCTGAGCAGCGGAAGGATGTCTTTCGCCGCCGGAGGCCGGAAGCGGCAGGCGGAGAGTTGGGCGACGAACTGCAGGCACGCCAGGTAGCCGGCCATGGGCCCGACGAAGCGGATCAACGTCGTGTATTCCTCGGCCAGGGGAAACTCCACCAGCTCCCCGCCGCCCTCGAGCAGCGTTTCGAGCAGGGCGGCGCGGTCGGGCTTGCCCGCGCGCCGGGCCGTGTCGGGGTTGGTCGCGGTGAACAGCACCGTATGCGCAAAATCCTTACGCCGGCGCAGCGCGATCTGGGCGTTGGGCGAGACGCCCTGGCTGAAGACGACGAGCGTTTTCCCGGCAAACGCGGGCTGGTGCGTGTCGCTGAATCCGGAGAGCGGCAGATAACTCGCCGCCTTCTCGGTGTAGAGGTTCAGCAGCATCTCGAGGTAACGCGCATGCGCCTCGGAACTGCCCGTGCCGGTGATGATGAACCGCGGGGAGTTCATCGTGCCCGGTTTCAGCGGCGCGGGCCCGCGGGCGAGCATCTCCTCCAGCACGGAGGGAATCTGATCGAGCCGCTGCTGAAGAAGCTGGTGGCCGAGCGGGTCCATGGCGATGGCTAGTCGTTCGTTCTCCGAGAGACGAGCGTCGTGGCGCCGGACTCCGAAGTTGGGGTCAGCCTGGTCAATCGGACAGCGCGTGTTCGTCGAGGAAGATCCACTTGTCGACCTCGATGTGGTGATCGTTGAGAGCGCTGGCGTACTCCTTCTTCTTCACGAGGCTGGCCGGCGAGTTCATCACCATCTGGATCTTTTCGTTCGGGATGTGGTGTTTCAGCAGCATCATCGACGCGTCGTAATCGCGGCTGTCGTAGCCGACCCCGAGCTTCCGGTACGCCTCGTCGCTCGAAAGCGCCTGGCCGGTCTCGGTCATCATCAAATCCGTCGCGTACGCGCCGAAGCCGGCGCCCCGGCCGTCGTAGTACAAAAGCAATACGGCGCCGACGCCATAGGTGACGATGTGTTTGATCGATTTCTTGAACTTGTCGCGATTGTCGACGCTGCGCAGCGGGAAGCGGTTGAAGAGGGACTCGCTCTGCAGGCGCACGACGGGGATGTCGTAGATGTGCGGCTTGCCGTGGGTGAGAACCACGAATTCCTGGCTGGTCACCACGTCGTAGTAGACGTGAACGCGGAACCAGTACGGCGTGGTTAAAAGGTCGACGATCGGATCGTGCGGGTTCTCCCGCTTGAACGCGGTCAGGTTCTCCGGATCGATGCGCACGAAAAACCGGTTTTCACGAATCAGCTGGTAGCCGAGGAGGAGCGGCTTGGGACCCGCCATGTACCGCTCGATGGACTTCTTTTTGAACAGGTCCTTGAACTGCTCCTCGGTGAGCAGGATGTCGTTGTCCACCGGCTTCACCGGCAGAAAGTAGCTGGCCGAGTAGATGAAGCGGCGCGCATTCGGTAGCGCGTGCGGCTTGAACGGCACGACGGGCTCGGGAGGAAGTGCGCGGCGAAAAGTCGATTCGCGCGGCCGTTTCAGGATGTGACCGCTGGCCGCCTTGGAGGTGAGGTACGCGAGGTTGAACGGCGAAGGCTCGAACTCCAACGCCTCGGTCCCGGCGACGTGCAGCCCCTGCGCCTTGAGGGCGTCGACCTTGTCGGGATTGTTCGTCAGCACGACGAACGAGGCCTTGATTCCGAGCAGGTAGCAGATCTGAGAAATGTTGTCGTAGTTGCGGTGGTCTTTTTTCAGCCCCATGGCGGCGTACGCCTGGAACGTGGAGAGCTGGTCGAGCGAGGCCTGGACGAGCATGCGGTCGCGCGCCTTGCCGACGTAGCCGACGCCGCGGCCTTCCTGCATCAGGTAGAACAGGATGCCGTTTCCCTTTTCCGAGATGACCTTGAACGCGCCCTCCAGCTGCTGCACGCAGTCGCAGTCGCAGCCGCGCAGAGTCTCGCTCGTCACGCACGAGGAGTGCAGCCGCGTGTAGAGGACCTTGGCATTGACGATGTCGCCGTGGGCGAGGGCGATGATGTAGTGCTTGTCGATGATGTCCTGGAAAATGTAGGCGCGCCACGTGCCGAAGCGCGTGTCGAGGGAGCAGTTGGCGATGTAGAGCGTTTGTCCATACAACGGCCGTTCGTCGACCAGGTGCGGCGTGAGGACGGACCCCGTCAGCGGTTGGAATTGCCGAATGAGGCTTTCGAAATCCGGCACCGGCTCAGCCGGTTGGGCCGCTTTCGAATCGAATTTTACGACGTTGCTCATGAAGCGCGGCCTGCTCAGCCGCTGAACGGGAAGATGTGGAAAAACTCCAGAAAGAAAACACCGGCGATCAGATATCCGATCGGGCTCAGTTCCTTGACGCGGCCGGTGACTGCGGCGAGGAGGGCCGAGGCGATCAGCCCCAGGCCGATGCCTTCGGCGATGCTGAAGGTGAGGGGAATGGCGAGAATCGTGAGGACTGCGGGTGCGGCGACGAAGAAGTCGCGCATCTCGATTTCGGTCACCGATTGCATCATGAAAATCCCTACAATCACCAACGCGGGCGCCGTCGCCGCGGGAGGGATCACGAGAATCAGCGGAGTGAGGAAAAGCGCGAGCAGCATGAGCGTGGCGGTCGTGAGCGTGCTCAGGCCCGTGCGTCCGCCGGCCGCGACGCCGCTGGCGGATTCGATGTAGCTGACCACCGTCGAAGTGCCGAAAAGGGCGCTCAAGATCGTGGCGGTGGAATCGGCGACGAGCGCCCGCCCGGCGTTGGGCAGGTTGCCTTTTTCGTCGAGGTAGCCGGCCCGCTTGGTCACCCCGATCAGGGTGCCGATGTTGTCGAACATATCGACGAGCAGGAGCGTGAGGATGAGCGGAAGCGCCTTCTGGAAGCTCTGCACGTCGGTCAGGAAATGGAACGTGAGCTTCAGGAACACCGGTGAAATGGATGCCGGAAGCGAGACGATTGAGGACGGCAGTTCCGTGACCCGCCGCCCGTCGGGCCCGGCGACGAAGAGCCCGGCCAGCGTGACCGCCAGAATGCTGAGCACGATCGCGCCGGGGACCTTGCGCGCCACGAGCACGGCGGCGAGACCGATTCCGGCCAGCGCGAGAATGACGGGGCCGCTGCCGAAGTTGCCGTAGGTGGTCAGGGTCTGGGCGTGGGCGACGACGATGCCGGACTTCTGCAAGCCGATGTAGGCGATGAAGAGCCCGATCCCGCAGGTGATGGCGATCTTCAGCGGATACGGAATTGCCGAGATAATCCGCTCGCGGATCCCGGTGACGGACAGGACCAGAAACACGACGCCGTTGACGAAAACCATGCCCAGCGCCTCCGACCAGGGGACATTGGCGCCGAGACAGATGCTGAAGGTGAAAAACGCGTTGATCCCCATGCCCGGCGCCAGCGCGATGGGAAAGTTGGTGAGCAGCGCCATGATCGCCGTGCTCACGGCGGCGGTGATGGCGGTGACGGTGATCAACGCCGGCTTGTCCATGCCCGTGTTGGCCAGGATCGAGGGATTCACCGCCAGGATGTAGGCCATCGCGGCAAACGTCGTGAGACCGGCTTGGAGCTCGCGGGGGACGGTGGTGCCGTGGTCAGCGAGGCGGAAGAATCGGGAGAGCATGTGCGGCCAAAGTGACAGAAGTGGATGGTGGATCGAGCCGGATTCTGGAAGCGCCTGGGTGGCGGTGAGCCGGTTCGGTTCTTCGAAACGTTGCCTCGAAGAATCGGACGCTCCCCCCGGAATCCGGCCCGCCCGGTGCATACGCTGTGCCGAAGACGGAGGAATTCCCGAACCCGCGCTTCAGCCGGACCGCCGGGGTCGCACTGCCGGGGCAGTCGCGTGCCCGGAGCGACGATGCTAGCCGCGGTGTTCCACCGACCGGATACGTTTTTCGGTCAGGAAGCCGGCTTCTGAGACGCTGCGGCAGGTGCGTGAGCGGGAGGTTGCGTCGGCTTCGGCACCGGCTGCTTTTCGGCAGCCCGGATCAGGTCGTCCAGTCGGCGCCCGGTCGTTTGCCGGTAGCAGCGCGCCACGGTCTTCATGTCGACCTGCCGGCGGGGGGTCTTGCCAATTTCCTTCAGAAGCTTGGGCACACTGTCTTCGCCGCAAGAGTCGGCCATCATGAAAATGGCCCGCGTGGCGAACGCGTAGTGCGCCTTGGAGACCGGCGAACCTTTGTCCTCCTTCCGCTGCTTCTCCGCGGCGACCCAGCGGAGCAGCCGGACTTTGCGCTGGAGAGGAGCGGACGAAGCGAGTTGCGCCTGAAGGTCGTAGGCTTGGCGCGCGACGTCGGCGCCGGCGCGATCGCGAATCACCTTCCACGCGACGTAGTTGGCGATGCCTTCGCAGAACCACCGCCGGTCCGGGCTGCCGATGTACCGATCGACGAGTCCGGCTTCCACCACTTCGTGAAAGATGGTGTGGGCGATCACGAGATTCCCGGAGCGGAACGACTGTCCCGACTCGTCGAGCAGCGATTGTACGTTCTTGATCGCCGTCTCGGCGAACTGCTCGACGGGCAACTTGGCCTGGGTGTCTTTTCGCACGACCGGAAAGGGAACCGACTCGGCGGGTTCGACCAGATTGTAGGTTCGTCGGGGAGGCAAGGGGTCGGCCTTGATCTGCGAGTCTCCGCCCGTCTTGAACGTGAAGCCGGCACCGACGTCGATCACCCCGTCTTTCAGGTTGTAGTTGAATTCCGACTCGAGCTGGGACTGGGCGACGGCCTCGTCCGCCTTCTGTTTTTCGGCCACTGCCTCGGGTGGAACCGTGGGGACGTAGTCGAACCTCACCAACTCGGTCTTCGGCTCCCAGCTGAAATAGGCGATCTTTTCGCCGCTTTTCAGCCGCGCCGCCAGTTCCGGTTTTTCCCAGACGGTGACGTACCGAAGGTTCGACATGTGCCAGATGGCCTCGGTGAGCTTTTCCGTGGTGCCTTCCAGGTCTTCGTAGGGCTTGAACATGCGGTTGAACACCGCGACCTGAAGCGGAGTCGGCTCATCGAGCCCCATGGCCACAGCCAACTGCCGGAGAATTTCGTCGCGATGGGCGCGCAGATCGCGGGCGCTGAGCGGAGCGGGTGCGGTTTCGAGCGACGCGAGCCACTTCGCCTCTCGATCGGCGACGTCGCGGTTCCAGGCTGCGGCCTTCGCGGCGAGCGCGTCCACCAATTCGTCCTCACCGGGCGAATACTCGAAGCGGATTCCCTCCACGGTGCGGGTGAGCCGGTTTGCAGGAAGATGGGGCTGGTCGGACGCCGCTCCGGATGAAAAGGCGGTCGATCCGAGGCAGAACAGGGTGAGGGGCAGCCACCGCTGGAACGCATTCATGCGGGCGCGAGCTGAGCAGACTTGCGGGCCGGCGTCACGCGCGACGTGGTTCGATTTCGGCGGGCCGCCAGCCACCCGGGCGGACGCCGGCGGAGAAAAGGACTTTGTCGTCCCGGATTTTCGTGACAAACCGGGGCATGCGGATCGTCGACGCCCACGTCCACCTGTATCCGCCGGACGCGAATCGCGATCCGGCGGGCTGGGCGCGGAAGCAGGGCGAAACGCATTGGGAGATTCTCTGTGCCCGAGTGCGCAAGAACGGGCTCGCCGTCCAGGGGTTCCCGAGCGTGGACGAACTCCTTCGGACGATGGACGCCGCCGGCGTCGATCGTGCTGTGCTGCAGGCCTGGTATTGGGAACGCCACGACACGTGCGTGCTGCAAAACCGGTTTTTCGCCGCCTGCCTCGCGGCTCATCCTGACCGTATTTCGGCGTGCCTGACCTTTCATCCGGGGGCAGGTGCGGATGCCGTCCTGCAAGAGCTGCGGTGGGCGAAGGACCACGGCTTTTGCGGTGTCGGTGAAATGTCGCCGCACTCTCAGGCGTTCGCGGTCGACGATCCCGTTTGGCGAGAGGCGTTGCAGGCGTGCGCCGTGCTGGCGCTCCCTGTCATGCTCCACGTGACAGAGCCGGCCGGTAAGGGCTATCCCGGGCGCATTCTCACGCCGCTCGACGATTTCGTGCGATTGGCGCGGGAGCATCGGGCGACGCAGTTCATCCTCGCGCACTGGGCGGCGCGCCTTCCGCTCGATCCTCAGCTCGGTCCGGAGTCGCGGTCGCTTCTCAACGTCGCGTACGACACTGCGGCGTCGCCGTTGCTCTACCCGGCTGGAGTCTTTCGTGAGATGATCGCGGCGGTCGGGGTGGATCGCGTGCTTTTCGGCTCCGACTATCCGCTCAACCTGTATCCGCGGGAGCAAACGACTCCGGAGATGGGGCGGTTCGTTGCGGAGGCGACCGGCGCTGGGCTTTCGGCGGTCGAGTCGGCCTCGCTGCTGGCGGCCAATGCCGAACGGATCTACGGGCTGTAGCGGGAGCCGTCGGGGGCGACTCAGCGCTTCAGCACCCACGGGATCACCGGGCTGTTGGGGTCGTTGACCACGATCTGGATGCCGGTCGAGAGTCCGTTTTCCAGCGGCACCGGAACGGTGAGCACCGGCAATCCGCCCAGGCTCGCCGGGGTATTCAGGGCGAGGAGACGTTCGCGGTTCTCCTGCGTGCATTCCGATTTGCGGAGGGCGGGGAAGGGCGCGATAGGCAGGACCAGGTAGTCGTAGGTGAGGAAAAAACTCGCCCACGTGTTTCGCACGATCGTCTGCCGGACCGCCGCGGCCTGCCGCTGTTCGGGCGTCCATCGGCGACCGCGATCGATGCGAGCCCACACCGCCGGGTCATACAGGGGGCGGTACACGTCGAGCCACGGCGCATGCACTTCGTAGGCTTCGATGCTCTGCAGCACGCCGTAGCTTCCGCCGCATCCGGTGAAGGCATGGCGCAGTTGCTCCTGCGTGTCTTGGTCTGCCGGAAAAGCGCAGCGCTCCATGGCGCTACGAACCGCGGATGAAACCTCCGGTTCCGCCGGCATCTCGAGCATGCCGAAATCGGCGAAACAGCCGCGGGGCGAACGATCCGTCGTCGCCGGCCGCGCGATGAGAAAGCGCATCAACGTCAGCAGGTCCTGCGGGTTTCTCGTGAACCACCCGGCGGTGTCGTAGGAGCGCGCGAGCGGAAACGCGTCGGCGATGAGGGCGTGCCCGGCGGACGTTCGATAGCCGTAGAGTCCGCAGAACGCAGCGGGCACGCGGATGGAGCCTCCGGTGTCGGTACCGGCGGCGAACGGCACGAGTCCGCTGGCAACGGCCGCGGCCGAGCCGCTGCTCGAACCGCCGCTCGTTCGATCCGGAAAGTGAGGATGTTCGCAATGACCGAAGTGCGGGTTCTCACCGGTCAGGCCGTACGCGAATTCGTGGAGCTGAGATTTCCCGGCGAGGATCGCTCCGAAGCCGCGGAGGGCGTGCGGGAGTTTGCTGTCGCGCGGCTGTGTCGGAAGGGCTCCGGGCGGGAAAACGGATCCGGCGCGGAGCGGCTCGTGCGCGGTGTAGAAAAGGTCCTTCAGCACGTACGGCACGCCGGCGAGAGGTGCGATGGTATTGGCGACGCGCTCAAAGGCGGCGACGAGGTCGGCTTCGGAGCGCGGATCGAGCAGCACGGCCCGCCGCTGTTCCGGAGTGAACGCGACCGACAAACGCCGGAATAATTCCCGGCCCGCATCGGCTGGATTCTTCGCGGCAAGTGCCTGCCACTCGCCAAATGACCACGGCGGAATTTCGGACGCCATCAGAGTGATGAAGGTGCGCAGAGCTGTTCCGAGCGCAATCTTCCAATGTGTGCGGATCGTTCGCGACAAAGGCTTTGCTTCGGCGCGCGTTTGTGGACGTTCTTGGCCCATGAATCCCGAAGCCAAACTCGCCGAGCTGGGCCTGACGCTGCCCGATGTCACTCCCGCCGCAGGCAACTACGTCCCGACCGTTCGCACTGGGAACCTCCTCTACTGCGCCGGAACCATCAGCATCGCGGGCGGAAAGATCACGCACGAGGGCCAGGTGGGCAAAGAGCAGACCGTGCAGACCGGGTACGAATCGGCCCGTATTTGCGCGCTAAATACCTTGGGCAACATCAAGGCCGCGGTCGGCTCGCTCGACAAGGTGTCGCGGGTCGTTTTTGTCTCCGGTTTCGTGAACTCGATCAGCGGTTTCACGGAGAGCCCGGGGGTCATCAACGGAGCGAGCGATCTCCTGGTTGCGGTATTCGGCGAAGCCGGAAAACACGCCCGGGCCGCTGTCGGCGTAAGCGGTTTGCCGCGCAACTCCACCGTCGAGGTGCAGGTGGTGGTCGAGCTGAAGGGCTGAACCGCGAGGGGAAAAAAAAGAGCCCGGCGCGTGGCCGGGCTCGAAAAGCGGATTTGTCCGAAGGCGATTAGCGGCGGCGGCGACGAATCAGCACGAGGCCGGCGAGAGCGGCGGCGCCCAGCAAACCGTACGTCGACGGCTCGGGAACGGCGGAGAAATCTCCGCTGACGCGGAAAGCGTAGTTTTGCAGGTGCACCCCGTGATCGCTGACGTAGGCCGAGTACGATCCGCCCGTGGTGAACGGGAGCGCGTAGAGGCCGTCGTTGTTGATGTCGACATGGAGATCGTCCGGAGCGGGGTTGCCACTGTAACCGTACGTGGTGCTGTCGCCCCAGCCGTCCATCCACGCCTTGTAGTTGATGTCGAGGGCGCTGGTGGAAACGGTCGAGATCACATAATCGTTGGCGGAGCCGCCGAAGAGGAGAGCCGCGGCTTCGCGACCGGAATACACCGGCGTGGTGTAGAGGTCGTTTGATGTCGCGGCCCAGAACGGTCCGTCGTCGACAAACCAGGACCCCACGTAGGTGTAGGTCAACTCGGCCCGAGCCGAGGACAACCCGAGGCTGATAAGCGCAAGGATGAGGAGAGGAAGTTTCTTCATGTGGTTTTAAGTGCGGTGTCAGCCAACCAGCGAGCGACCAGAGTATCAGTGCATTTCGCCGCCTGCTTTGCCCGGGGTTGGCCTCCGGGATTCCCTTGTCCTCGGTATGGGTGTGCAAAACGGTTGTGTGCCTGATCACACGGTTGCGAGGCATCGAGCGGTGGGCGGATGGGTCTCTCCAGGCCGGCGACTCAACCCACGAGCTCGGCGGGAAATGAAGATCTGCGGTCAGACCCAGCTGCGTCATGGCACGAGGGAGGGTAGTCTTCGCCCCTGTTTGATCGGTGTGGATCAACCCTCCTTAACGCCTGGGGTTCCGAAGGCCGGCGTGTCAGCCGTGGCCCTGTCGGAGGCTGGTGCGAGCGTCGGGAGTCGAACCCGAATCAACGGCTTCGGAGACCGCTACACTATCCATTGTGCTACGCCCGCAGAACAGCGCTTTGCAGGAAACGGAAGGTTTAGGGCTGCCCCACAAAGTTCAAGATGTTTCTCCGCCACAGCCGCGAAGTTCGTGCCCGCGCCGGTTTCTCACCTGCAGATAGTTGTGTTTGCGGCCATGCCGGGCGCGCCGCGTGGCGATGGATCCTCGGGGCGCTGCAGCGTGTGGATACAAAAAAGGCCGCACGCGCAGATAACACGTGCGGCCGCCTGCAAAGGTTGGACTCAGATGTGGATCGCCTCGCCCATCGTGGCGGCGGAGGCTTCCATGACTGCTTCCGAGAGGGTCGGGTGGGCGTGAATCGTTTGATGGATCTCCTCGACGGTGGCTTCGAGTTCGCGGGCCAGTCCGTATTCGGCGATCAACTCGGTCGCCTCGGCTCCGATGATGTGGGCGCCGTAGATCTCGCCGGTTTTCGCGTCGCTGATCACCTTCACGAACCCTTCGCTCTCCGCGGAAGCGACGGCTTTGCCGGACGCTGTGAACGGGAACTTGCCGACCTTGTAGGCGAGGCCCTTTTCCTTCGCGGCTTTCTCCGTCAAACCCGTGCTGGCGACCTGCGGCTGGCAATACGTGCAACCGGGAAAGTTCTTCACGCGCTTGGCGTGGTGGATGCCGAACATGCCGTTGACGGCGTTGACGGCCTCGTAGGTGGCGACGTGCGCGAGCCACGGCGGCCCGATGATGTCGCCCGCGGCGTAGATGCCTTTGACCGTGGTCTGGTAGTCGTCGCCGACCTTCAGATAGTTGCGGTCCATCTCGGGCTTCACGTTCGCGGCGAGCACGCCCTCGATGTTCGCGACCACGCCGATGGCGGAGAGGAGAACCTCGGCCTCGACTTCCGTGCGGGTCTCGCCCTGCACCAGATCGACCTTCACGGAGTCTTTGCCCACCCGGAAGTTTTCGCACTTCGTGTTGACGTAGGACTTGATGCCCTGCTTGTCGAAGGCGCGTGTGAGGGTCTTGGATACCTCTTCATCCTCGACCGGCAGAACCTGCGGCAGCATTTCGACGAGCGTCACCTTCGATCCGAAGGCGTTGTAGAAATAGGCGAACTCCACGCCGATCGCACCCGCGCCGACGATGATGATCGACTTCGGGAGCGTTTTGGACGCGAGGGCTTCGCGGGAGGTCATCACGCGGACGCCGTCGTATTCAAGCCCTGGAATGCGGCGCATCTTGCAGCCGGTGGCGACCAGGATGTTTTTCGTCTTGAAGAACTTTCCTTTGTGTTCGCCGTCGAGAATCGAAACCATGCCGGGCGCGGTGACCTGGCCGCGGCCGACGAAATAATCGACCTTGTTTTTGCGGAAGAGGAACTCGACGCCCTTCGCCATCTGGTCCGAAACGGACCGCGAGCGCGTCATGACCTTGGCGATATCGAAGCTCACCTCGCCGACGCTGAGACCGTAGACGTCGGCCTTCTTGATCTTCTGGTAGAGCTCGGCGCTCTTCAGCAGGGCCTTGGTCGGAATGCAGCCCCAGTTCAGGCAGGTGCCGCCCGCACGCTCCATTTCGATGCAGGCAACTTTCTTGCCGAGTTGCCCGGCGCGAATGGCAGCCGCGTAGCCGGCCGGCCCGCCGCCGATGACAATGAGGTCGTATTCAGTGGATTCAGCCATGGTAGGAAAGGTGTCGCTGGGTGTGTGAGCGTGAACCGTCGCCACGCGGGTGGGGCCGGTCAAATTGAAAGAAGGCGGCGGAAATTCGGCTCGTCGGAGCCGTCGCCTAGATATCGATTACGTCGTCCGATTTGCCGCCGCGCCGTGCGGGAGGCTGCGGCGTGGGTGCGCGGCGCGCGCTTCCGATGAGGCGCGACACGATGAAGGTCGTCACGCTCACGACGACGGCGCCGCCCACCGCGGACCAAAATCCATCCACTTGGAATCCCTGCACGAGTTTGCCGACGAAGAGGAACAACAAGGCATTGATTACCACTACGCCCAAGCCCATCGTGACCAAGATGAAGGGCAGCGTGAAGAGAACCAGGATGGGCTTGAGGATCGCGTTGAAGAAGCTGAGCAACAGCACGACCACGATCAGGGCCGCCATGTCGTCGCAGTGGATCCCCGGAATGATTCGGGTGGCAATCGCGACGCCGAGGGCCAGCACGCCCCAGCGCATCAGCATTTGCATAAGCGGATGAGTCATCGAAGGTCCCACTGTCCGCCCGTTTCGCCGATGCGCAAATGAAAATTCTGGTGCTGCAGGACTACCTTCGAAGCGGAGGCACGGAGCGGCAATCGGTGTTGATGTCGCGAGCATTTCAGTCGGCGGGGCACGAGGTGTTGTTGCTGACTTTTCGCCCTGGCGGAGCGCTCGCTCCGACCTTGGGCGCTTTGCCGCACGCGTCGCTCCAACTGTTCGACACCGGCCTCGATTGGTTTGCCCCGGGGCTTCATCGCGCGGTGCGGAGATTCGCTCCCGACGTGGTCTTGTGCATGGGGCGAATGGCGAACTGCCGCGCGGGCGGCATTCAATCCGCGCTGCTGAAAGGAACCGGTTTGACCCCGGTCGTCGCGACCATGCGCACGGGCAAGCCGCTTCCGTTGCTCTTCAGGCGTTCGCTGGAAACCGTGCAGCACGTGGTGGCCAACAGCGAGGACGCGAAACGCACGCTCGTGAACCAATATGGGCTCGCTCCGCGGCGGGTCTCCGTGATCCGGAATGCACTCGTGTTTCTGCCGCGGGTGGAGGACGGGCCAGGCAGCGTGGCGGAACGCGATCAGTCGTTGCGTTCCCACTACGACGTCGGTCCGGGCGCCTGCGTGCTGCTTTGGGTCGGCATGTTCCGGCCCGAGAAGAATCAGAGCGAACTGATCGAACTCGCCGCCCATCTGCCCGAAGATGCCAACTGGCGCCTCTGGTTTGCCGGCGACGGACCGGAACGGCCGGCGTGCGAGGACTTGGTGAACCAGCTTGGGCTGCGCGAGCGGGTGCGGTTTTTTGGATTCGTGCAGGATCCTTCGCCGCTGTACGCGGCCGCTGACATCGCCGTGCTCACCTCGAAGAGCGAATCGCTCTCCAACTTTCTCATCGAAGCGCATGTGCACGGAGTACCTTCTGTCTCGTACCGGGCGGCGGGGGTCGTGGAGTGCGGAGGCCACGTCGTTCCGGCGGGAGACCAGCAGGCGTTTGTCGACGCCCTGGCTCCGCTGATGCGCGACGCGAGAGTGCGGCACACCGAAGGCGAGCGGGTGGCGGCGTTTGCACGGAAGCACTTTTCGCCGACCGGCCAAGCGACCGCATACCTCAATCTGTTCCGAACGCTGATTCAGAGAAACGCCTACGAAGAGTAGCAAAGCGGCGCACTCGCGAATTCGTCCCGGCATCGGCGCTCCTGACATAACGCTGTCAGGGACGCGTGCTAGGGTTTGGGGCCCGTCGCCGACGGCTCCTTTTGCATCCCGTTTGTTGAACTCTCACCAACTCTGCTCATGGGTTTGGGTCCTCTTGTGAACGCCACCGCTTCGACTGACTGCATCCGCTTGCGCGGCGTGCGGCAAAACAACCTCAAAGGCTTCGATCTCGATTTGCCGCTCGGCAAATACATCGTCGTGACCGGCCTGAGCGGGGCGGGAAAGTCGTCGCTCGTTTTCGACACCCTGCACGCCGAAGGCCAGCGGCGCTACGTCGAGACATTCAGCGCCTACACGCGGCAGTTTCTCGATCTGCTCGACAAACCGAAGGTCGACACGATCGAGAACATCCGTCCGTCGATTGCCATCGAGCAGACGAACACGGTGAAGACCGCCCGTTCGACGGTCGGCACGATGACGGAGCTCACCGATTTCTTCAAAGTGTGGTTCAGCCACGTCGCCGAGTGCTTCGATCCGGAGACCGGTGAAAAGGTGGAGGACGACACGCCGCAATCGATCTGGGAGAAAACGAGTTCGTCGCGCCCCGGTGCTCAAGTGGTGGTCGCGTTTCGCGTGGCCAAACCCGACAACCTCAGCTGGCGCGAGATCCTTACCAATCTAAAGGGGCAGTCCTATGTTCGCGTCTTGATCCGCGGCGGAAACGGCGTGCTGGCGGCGCACCGTGTGGACCAGCTGCTGGAAAACGACCGGGAGCTTTCGGGCGTGCTCAAGAACCAGGCGGAGCTGTTCGTCGCTCAGGATCGCGTGAACGTCGACGAGCCGAACCGCAGCCGGTTTCTCGAGGCGGTGGAGACCGCGATGCACTTCGGCAACGGCCAGGTGCGCTTGTTCGACGCGGCCGGCTTTTCCGAAATCGGCCACTATTCGCGCGGACTTCACTCGCCGAAAACCGGACGCACCTTCCGGGCCGCTACGCCGGCGTTGTTCTCGTTCAACTCGCCGCTCGGGGCATGCCCGAAGTGCCGCGGTTTCGGCCGGGTGATCGAGATCGACTACCGGCTGGCGCTTCCGGATCAGTCGCTTTCCATCGATCAGGGCGCGATCAAGTGCTGGGAGGGCGAAGTCTACAGCGAGTCGAAAAACGACCTGATGGTCTTCGCGAAGCGGCGGAAGATTCCGACGAACGTTCCGTTCGCGTCGCTCACTCCGGAGCAGAAAACGTATATCGTCGACGGCGAGCCGGGCTACGGCGAGAACGGCAAAACCTGGCCGCAGCACTGGTACGGCGTGAAGGGCTTCTTCCGTTACTTGGAGTCGAAGACGTACAAGATGCACGTCCGCGTCTTCCTTTCGCGGTACCGCGCGTACAACCCGTGTCCCGACTGCAAAGGGCAGCGCCTTCAGCCGGAATCGCTTTGCTGGAAATGGCGCGGCCGGACCCTGCCGGAGCTTTATCAGATTCCCGTCGGAGAACTGCTCCGTCTGCTGAAGCCGGAAGCGCAGTCGGCGACTTTGGAGGTGTTTTCCGCTTCCGGGCAGCACCAGCGCGATCTTGCCTTCGATTCGATCGTCACCCGGCTCCGCTATCTCGAGCAGGTCGGGCTCGGTTACCTGACGCTGGATCGCGCCTCGAAGACTCTGTCGGGCGGCGAGGTCGAGCGTGTCAATCTGACGTCCTGCCTCGGTACCTCCCTGGTGGATACGCTGTTTGTGCTCGACGAGCCGAGCGTCGGTCTCCACCCGCGGGACATCGACCGGCTGATCGCGATCATCCGCTCGCTCACGGACGCCGGAAACACGGTCGTCGTCGTCGAGCACGACGAGGCGATGATTCGCGCCGCGGATCACGTCGTCGAGGTCGGTCCCGAGCCGGGCGGCAGGGGCGGGCATA
This sequence comes from Opitutaceae bacterium EW11, assembly GCA_003054665.1. GTDB lineage: Bacteria > Verrucomicrobiota > Verrucomicrobiia > Opitutales > Opitutaceae > EW11. The sequence goes on from QAYY01000013.1 coordinate 205,002, forward strand.
TCGTTTTTCAGGGCTCGGTAGGCGAGATGCTCGACTCGGATTCGAGCATCACCGGAGCGTATCTTTCCGGGAGGAAACGGATCGACGTGCCGGCGTCGCGGCGCTGCGTCGCCGCGGTAGCGTCGCGCTCGGCGAAAAAGCCCGCGGCGGCCCCAGCGGCTCAGGGGACTGGCACGGACGGTTGGTTGACGTTTACCAACGCCACAAAACACAACGTCCGCGGGCTCACGTTCCGGCTCCCCCTTCGGCGCTTGGTGTGCCTCAGCGGCGTCTCGGGATCCGGAAAATCGACGCTCCTCGACAACGTCATCTACCAGGGACTCCTGACGCAGCGGAATCTGATGACGGAGGATCCGGCGGAGATCGAGCGGATCGACTGCGACATTCCGTTCTCCGAAATCGTGCTCGTCGACCAGTCGCCGCTCAGCCGGACTCCGCGCTCGAATCCAGCCCTCTACACCGAAGCGTGGGACTTCATCCGCGAGTTGTTCGCCCAAACGCCGGCGGCCCAGCAGTCGGGTTTCAGCCCCTCGAGCTTTTCTTTCAACAGCGGTGACGGACGCTGCGATCACTGCCAGGGACTCGGCTACGAGCGCGTCGAGATGCAGTTCCTGTCCGACGTCTTTGTTCCTTGCCCGATTTGCGAGGGCAAACGGTTCAAGCCCGAGGTGCTGGCGATCACCTGGAACGGCCGATCCGTCGCGGACATTCTGGCGACCAGTGTGTCCGATGCGCTGCCGCTCTTCGCGGAATTCCCCGCCATCCACTCGCGTCTCGCGAGCCTGGAATCGGTGGGGCTCGGCTACCTGACGCTCGGACAGCCGCTCAACACGCTTTCCGGCGGCGAATCGCAGCGGTTGAAGCTCGTACGGTACCTCGGCGTCTTCGGCGCGAGTTTGAGCGATTCCGTCGGAGGTTCGGCTCTGCTGCTCCTCGACGAACCCACGACGGGCCTTCACCGGCACGACGTGAAGCGGCTCCTCTCGGTCCTTCATGCCCTCGTCGATCGCGGTCACAGCGTGGTGGTAATCGAGCACAATCTCGACGTGCTCAAGTGCGCCGACTGGCTCCTCGAAGTCGGACCGGACGCCGGAGCCCAAGGCGGCAGGATCGTCGCCGAAGGATCGCCGGAGGAGGTGGCGAAGAAAGACACCGCCACGTCGCCGTTCCTGCGGGACGCCCTGCGCGAGGATTATTCCGGCCGCGGCGAAGTTGAGCGGATGGCCGCAGAAGCCGCGCCCGAGCCTGCGTCCGCGGAGGCCGACGAATCGTGCCTGACCGTCGTGGGCGCGTGCGAGAACAACCTCAAGAACCTCACTGTATCCATCCCGCACCAACGGCTTTCGGTCGTCACCGGCGTTTCCGGTTCGGGCAAATCGACGCTCGCGTTCGACATCATCTTCGCGGAAGGCCAGCGCCGGTTCATGGAGTCGATGTCGCCGTATGCGCGGCAGTTCGTGGAACAGCTACCGCGTCCCGCCATCGACCGCCTGACCGGAATCCCGCCGACCGTCGCGATCGAGCAGCGCGTCACGCGCGGCTCGCGGAAATCGACCGTGGCGACAATCACGGAAGTCGCGCAGTACCTCCGGCTGTTGTACGCCCGCATGGGTGTCCAGCATCATCCCGATACGGACAAACCCGTGACGCCGCTTTCGCTCGGCGCGCTCAAGAAACTGCTGGCCAAGGTGCTCGATACGCCGAAGGCGAAACGGGCGAAGCACCTCTATCTCTGCGCGCCGCTCGTCCGCGGTCGGAAAGGGCACCACCAGCCGATCGCCACCTGGATGGGCAAGCAGGGCTTCGAGCTCATGCGGGCGGACGGACAACTCCAGCGAGTGGATACGTTTCAGAAACTCGACCGCTATCGCGAGCACGACATCGAAGTCGTCGTGGCGGACCTGAAAGAATCCGGAAGGCTGAAGTCGGAGGTCGGAGGTCAGAAGTCAGAAGCCAGAGCGCGGAGGGGCGTGGCCGGTTCGCGGAGTTCGGAAACGGGACAACGGCTTGGTGCCTCGCCGGGACTGGCGCTCGGAATGAAGAGTCTCGGGCCGTGCCTGGAAGAGGCGCTGCGCCTCGGCAAGGGGGCATGTTTTCTGCTCACGCCCGACGGCGAGATTCTTTCCTGGTTTTCGACCACGCGCACCGACATCGAAACGGGCGAGTCATTCCCTGAGCTGGACCCGAAACAGTTTTCCTTCAATTCGCCGCGCGGCTGGTGCCCGGCGTGCCGCGGACACGGACGCATTTTCCCGTGGATGCTCGAGCCGGAGGATGAGGAGAAACCGGAAGAAAACTACCTCCGTGAATCCGGCCTGGTGGACCCCGACGCGGACATTTCCGAAGAGGGTGAGCCGTGCCCGGAGTGCCATGGCGCGCGGCTGAATCGGATCGCTCGGGCGGTGAAGCTTCATTTCCGCGGGCGGCAGGCGCCGCTGTCGTTGCCGAATCTTCTCCGCAGCACACCGAGCGAGCTCCTGACGCACCTCCGCGGGCTGGAGTTGGACGAGCGCGGCCGCCTCATCACCCAGGACATCGTGCCGCAAATCGAAGAACGGCTCCGTTTCCTGGATCACGTGGGCCTGGGGTACCTTTCGATGGATCGCCCCACGGAGACCCTGTCCGGCGGCGAGGCCCAGCGTATCCGCTTGGCGGCTCAGCTCGGGTCGAATCTTTCCGGCGTACTCTACGTCCTCGACGAGCCCTCGATCGGCCTGCATGCCCGCGACAATGACCGGCTGATCCGGACGCTCGAGTCGTTGCGTGAGAAAGGAAACACGCTGCTGGTCGTCGAGCACGACGACGAACTGATGGAGCACGCGGATCGCATCGTCGATCTCGGTCCGGGCGCCGGTGTCCACGGTGGACAGTTGCTGGCCAACGGCACGCCCGACGAGATCAAGCGAAACGCCGCGTCGCTCACGGGAGTTTTCCTGGCCAAAGGCATCCCGCACCCGATCCGCGGTTCATACCGGCCCCTTCCGGAATCCGGTGGAAGCCGGCGCGGAGCGGCGAAGTCGGAGTGGCTGGAGCTGACCGGGGCCCGGATGCGCAATCTGAAAGGTTTCGACCTTCGGCTTCCGCTCGGCCGTCTCATCATGGTGGCGGGGCCGAGCGGCGCGGGGAAGTCGACGCTCTTCCGCGACCTGCTGCATCCGGTTGTTCACTACGCGATCAAGGAAAACAAGCCGCGCGTGACGGCGAAGGAAGTGCTGAAGGCGGGTGCGCTGCCTGCGGAGGACACCTCCTATGGCGTGCGCCGGACGGAACCACCGTTCGCGGAGCTGCGCGCCGCCAACGCGTTCAAATCGGTGATCGAGGTCGATCAATCGCCGATCGGAAAAACGCCGCGTTCCACGCCGGCGACGTACCTCGGGATCTTCGACCTCATCCGGCAGTTTTTCGCGTCGCTTCCGGAAGCCAAGATGCGCGGCTACACCGCTTCGCGTTTTTCGTTCAACACCGCGGGCGGACGCTGCGAAACCTGCCAGGGCGCGGGACGGGTGAAGCTGGAGATGGCCTTCATGCCCGACACGTATCTGCCGTGCGACGACTGCGGAGGTCTCCGCTACGGCCCGGAAGTCGCCGACATCGCCTGGAAGGGCAAAAATATCGGCGAGGTGCTGCAGCTCACGTTTGACGAGGCGGTCGGCTTCTTCGATTTCCATTCGAAGCTGTCGCAGGTTTGCCAGCTGATGGTGGAGTGCGGCCTGGGATATCTTACTTTGGGGCAGAGTTCGCCGACGCTCTCCGGTGGCGAAGCCCAGCGGCTGAAACTCGTGACGGAGCTCAGCCAGGGACTCGCCAGCTATCAGGAGCGTTCGCGGGGGACGCTTCCGCGCAATCTCTACCTGCTGGAAGAGCCGACGATCGGCCTCCACTTGAGCGACTGCGAGAAACTGATCCGCGTCCTGCATTCGCTGGTCGAACAGGGTCACACGGTCGTCGTGATAGAACACCACCTCGATCTGCTCGCCGAGGCGGACTACATCATCGAACTCGGCCCCGAAGGCGGACCGGCGGGCGGCGATCTCATGTATCAAGGCCCACTGGCCGGGCTGCTGAAGACGAAGGAATCTCCGACTGCGCCGTATCTGCGGGCGAAGTTGGAGCCGCGACGCCGCGGCGTCGTCGCGGAGAAGTTGGAAGTTGGAAGTTAGGAGTCGGAGTTCGAGCCCTGGCTGCTTCCAAGACTCGCGGAAAGGTGCCTCGCGAAGTGGTACAGGCCACCAAATCGGAAGACTGTTGATTTCTGGAGAGCGCCGGTACGACGGCGCCTTAGGGCAATGGCAACCTGCTCGTCACCAACTACCAACTTCGAACTCCCAACTTCCAAATTCGAACTTCCAACTTCCCGCGGCGCGTTCAGCGCCGCGCCTAAATCTCCCCGATCCGCACGCATGCGGCCTCGTGGCCGGGGGCGACGCCGATCATCGGCGGGAACGCGGCCTTGCATCGTTCCTGGGCATAGGGACAGCGGGGATGAAACGTGCAACCCGCGGGTGGGTTGATCGGCGAAGGCGGGTCGCCGGGAAGAACGATGCGGCGACGGCCTCGCTCTACCTCAGGATCGTGGCGGGGGATGGCGCTGATCAGGGCACGGGTGTACGGATGGCTGGGACGCTCGATCACGTCCACCGCGGGGCCGAGCTCGACGATCTTGCCGAGGTACATCACCGCCACCCGGTCGGAGATGTGTTTCACGACGGAGAGATCGTGGGCGATGAAGATCAGGCTGAGGTCCATCGTCCGACAGAGACTCGAGAGCAAATTGAGGATCTGGGCCTGGATCGAGACATCCAGCGCCGAGACGGGCTCGTCGGCGACGATGACCTTCGGGTTGAGAGCCAGGGCCCGCGCGATGGCGATGCGCTGACGCTGCCCGCCGGAGAACTCGTGCGGGTATTTCTTCATCAACCGCGGAGCCAGGCCAACGCGTGTCAGAAGATCGGATACCCGGGCCGAGACAGCCTCCGCGGCGCAAATGCGGTGGACCCGGAGCGGTTCGGCGAGCGTATCGAAAACGGTCTTTCGCGGATTGAGCGAAGCGTACGGATCCTGGAAAACCATCTGCAGGTCTCGGCGGACTTCGCGGACCTCCATTTCGGATCCCTGGGTGAGGTTCTTCCCTTCCAGGATCACGGCCCCGCCTGTCGTAGGCACGAGTTGGAGGATCGTCCGGGCGAGCGTCGATTTTCCGCAGCCGGATTCACCGACGAGCCCCAGCACCTCGCCTCGTCCGAGCGAGAGCGTCACGCCGTCGACTGCCTTGACCGTTCCGGCCTGCTGCTTGAACAGCAATCCGCGGTGCACGGGGAAGTGCGTTTTCACGTCCCGGAGTTCTAGGATCGGTTCAGGCATGGGAGCACGGTACTCGCTTACGGCGTAGCCTCGAGTGGGTGGTTGCGGAACGATGCCTTGTTCGGGCGGCGCGCGTTCATGCTTTTTCGGGCGAAATCTCGCCTTGTTGCGCGCGGAGGCAGGCGTGGCGGTGGCCGGGCTCCATCTCGAGCAATCCGGGAGTCGTGAGGCGGCATTTATCCGCCGCGTAGTCGCACCGCGGCGCGAACGGACATCCCGGCAGCGGTTTCGAAAGATCCGGCGGAAGGCCCGGGATCGTGTACAGTTCCTTGCCCTTGGGCTGCAGCGCCGGGATCGAGCGTTGGAGTGCCCGGGTGTAGGGATGTTGCGGCCGATAGAAGATGGTGCGGGTGTCCGAAGCTTCCACGATCTTGCCGGCGTACATGACCTGGACGCGGTCGCAGAGACCGGAAACGACGCCGAGATCGTGGGTGATGAAGATGACCGCCATGCCGATCTCACCCTGGAGCCGTTTGATCAACTCCAGGATCTGCGCCTGCACCGTGACGTCGAGGGCGGTCGTGGGTTCGTCGGCGATGAGCAGCTCCGGGTGCGTGATCAACGCCATGGCGATCATCACGCGCTGGCGCATGCCGCCCGAGAATTCGTGGGGATAAAAATGGATACGCTTGGCGGCGTCGTTGATGCCGACCGCTTCGAGCATCGCGAGGCCGCGCTCCAGCGCCTGTCTGCGCGAGATGTCCTCGTGGATGAGCAGCGGCTCGATGAGCTGTTCGGAAATCCGCAGGTACGGATTCAGCGAGGTCATCGGATCCTGGAAGATCATCGAGATGCGTTTGCCCCGGATTTGCCGCAACTCCCCCGGGGAGCAGCGAAGCAGGTCGACGCCGTCAAATACCGCGGAACCACTCTCGATCCGGCCCGGAGGCCGGGCGACGAGGCCCATCAACGAATAACAGGTAACGGATTTCCCCGAGCCGGATTCACCGACGATGCCAAGCGTTTCGCCGCGTTCGACCTGGAAACTCACACCGTCGACGGCCCGGTAAACGCCGTTGCGTGTGTGAAAGTAAGTGCGGAGATCGGTGACGGACAGGAGAGGCACGGGCGTATCCAGCACGCTGAAATGCCGACGCCGAACGGCAAAGCTTTTCCGCCTGCAGACGCCCGAGTGCGCTGACCTCAGTTCTTCGGCAGGAAACGCCGGACTGCCGGCACGACTTCCTCCGGCTGCAGTTTTGCGAGGTTTCCTCCGCCCGTCCGGGGACAGCCCTGGGGCTGGACGACTTGGAAAGGCGACGAGTAAACGGGCGACGTCCGCACAGGATTGGTCGGGCCGAAAAGCGCGACGACGGGCACGCCGAGCGCGTTGGCGAGGTGCATCCCGCCGGTGTCGTTGCTGACGAGCACCGTACATTGGCGGAGCTGGTTCATGTAGGCCGGAAGATCGGTTTTGCCGGCCAAATCGACCAAGCGGGCGCCGAGGCCGTCTCCGATCGCGGCCGTGATAGGCTGATCGTTTGCCGTGCCGAGAAGCACGAAGGTCGCGTAAGGATACTCGGCGGACAGCGCCACGATGAGGGTGCGCCAGTGTTCGACCGGCCACCGCTTCTCGGGATTGTTTTCAGAGCCTGCAATGAAGCCGATCACCGGGTGAACCGGATCGCTTACGTGGACCGAGGGCGTTTGCTCGGGCGTTTTCCTGAGGCTGATCGGCGACCGGTCGACTTCGCCGCTGAGGCCGAAATTACGGAAGAACGCCTCCCAGGTTTCCAACTGGTGGTGTTCGGCTTCGTCGAAACCGGCCGGCATCTCGTAGCGGTGGGTCAGAAGCGGACGCCGTTTTCCCGAGCGGACGACGCCGAAACGTTGCGGGCAGCGCGTGAGCCAGGCCTCGAGATCTCCGCGGGTGGAGTGGGTGAACAGCGCGTAAACGTCAGGATACTTCTGACGAAGGCGCCAAAAATGGAGGAAATAACCGCCTCCGCGTTCGGGCAGCGGCTCCACGTGATCGGCGAGCCCGCAGTGCTCGAGCAGCGGGCGGAGCGACGGTTTGGCAATCAGAGTGATCTCCGCGTCCGGCCGCGACGTCCGCAACGCCCGAAGCAGGGGCAGCGCCATGACGACGTCGCCCAGCCAATTGGGCATGCGTATCCAGATTCTGGTTTTCTTCGGAAGCTCGGACCAAGTGCGACGCACACATTCATCGTGAAGCAGATTTCGTTTCGCTTCGAGGCGGAATCTGCGTTGGGGAACGTCTTGGTTACGCCACCGGTCGTGTGTCCACAACCACGATGAGCAAACGTTGTCGTCGGCGGTCAGCGCCTGCTCGAGCCATTGGTTCAACGCGATCGTCGCACCGGCGGCGGTGCCGTCGTACGCGATCGGCGTCAGTTCAAAGTGTATACGCCAGAAACCCGCGCGCCGCGCGAAATACACGCCCAGCCGGGTCTTGTGTTTCTCGCACAGCAGACCTGCCAGCTCGCTGGTGGAGCAGACGCGGCCGAAGAGCGTCGTGAGCGCGCCCTGCATCCCGGCGTTCTGGTCGAAGAGCACGCCGGCGATCGCGTTTCTCTTCAGAAGTTTGAATGCCTCCTGCAGCCCGGTCTTCCGCGAAAGCAGGCGCATGCCGAAACGCTCCCGCGTCTTTTTGATCCAGGCGTCGGCGGCCGCATTGTTCAGCGGGCGGAAGATCACGCCGAGTTCGGGCATCGGCACGGAGATGAACAGGCTGACCCAGCACAGGCTCTCCCAGTACGCCATGTGCGGAGCAACCATCACCAGAGGTTTCGGATTTTCGTGCTGCGTGCGGAACCAGGCGTCGAGTTCGGCACTGCTCGTGACACTTCGCCGGATCCGCGACTCCGTGAAGTAGGGCGTTGCCAGCGACAAGAGCATCGTTTCGAAAAACCGGCGGCTGCACTCCCTGGCGATCTGCCAATGCCAATCCGGTGAGCGCTCGGGAAACGCGTGATGGAGATTCGACAGCACGACCCGGCGCCTCCGCCGCGAGAAGACGAGCGTGAGCCGGCCGAGGGCGATGCAGCTCGCGTTCAGCAGCGGTTCGGGGGTGTGAGAAACAATCCACCCGAGGACTTGTAAGAAAACTTTAATCACTCAGGAGAGCACCCTCCGGGATTGTCGGCCGATTCGTGGCGAATAGCATTTGATTTTACGGGTGCAGTCCCCATCAAACGGAGCGCCTCCGTATCTTAAAAGCAGAATTTCCGCCGGACGGCGCCATGACTCACGTCCTGATCATCAAACCTTCCTCGCTTGGCGACATCGTTCACGGGCTGCAGGTTGCGACGTCGCTTAAGGCTCAGCGCCCGGACCTTCGAATCTCCTGGATCGTCCGGGACGTGTTTGCGCCGCTGGTGAGACGTTGTACGGCGGTGGATCGGGCGTACGTATTTCGGCGCGACGCCGGAGTGATGGCGTTCCTGCACCTGATGCGCGAGGTGCGTCAGACGGAGTTTGATTACGTATTCGACATGCAAGGACTGCTACGCACCGGGCTGATGACGTTTCGCGCCCGGGCGAAGCGGAAAGTCGGACGGTCCGATGCGAGGGAAGGATCCGGATTTTTCTACGACGAGAAAGTGCCGCTTCCGGCCGAGGGGCGCCGCGCTCATGCGTTGGAAAAGGTCCTTCAGTTTTGTCCTGTTCTCGGCCTCAAGCCCGAGCTCGTGGGAACGTTGACCTTTCGCGAAGCCGACGGCCTCAATCTCAGCTATGTCGAAGGGCCCGGAAAAACCCGGCCGATCCTGATGTTTCCGGACAGCCGTCGCGCCGACAAACGCTGGACGGGTTTCAAGCAGCTGACCGAGATGCTGCTCCGCGAAGACCGGCGCCGTCGGATCGTCTGGGCGGGGAACAACTACGTCCCCGATAAGGACGCGTTTCTTCCCGATCGTTTCCTCAATCTCACGGGTAATACCAGCGTGGTGACGCTGCCGTCTCTCGTACAACGCGCCGCGTTCGTGATTTCGAACGAGAGCGGGCCGCTGCAGCTCGCGGCCTCCCTGCATGTGCCGGTGCTCGGAATCTTCGGGCCGGGCGATCCCCAGGTTTTCGGACCGTATCCCCCGCGCGCTCCAACCAACTTCGTCATCCAGGCGCCGGTCGGCGACCTGAAGCTGCTCTCCGCCAAAGATGTTCACGCTCGTCTGAAGCGTATCGCGCCTCAGATTTGACGACGCGGTCGGGCGGTGCGGCGCGCCGCCGCCCGGATGCCCGATGTCTGTGCGGTCAGCTGCCTCCGGCGCGCGAAAGCGCCTTTTCGATCATTGCCCACACGGCAGGCGCCTCGATGAGAGTCATCGCAGCGGGATCGTGGACTCGATAGTGCCAGTCGACCGACGCCGGATCGCGGCCGGCGAGGCGCTGGACGGCTTCGGGGTACGCGTCGACGGTGTACTCGAGGGCACGATACGGACCCGACAGCTCAGGCCGGGCCACGGCGTATAGGCCCACCACGGGGACGTTCTCCACTCGTGCCAGATGGACGGCGGCGGTGTCGGGACTCACGACGGCCGACGCGTCGCGCAGGACTCGCCGAAGCTGGTTCAAGTTCGTGCGGCCGGTGAGATCGACCGCGCGCGGACACTCCGTGCGAAACGCGTGGGCGGCGGACGTCTCCGCAGAGGACGTGCCACCCGTGAGCACCACCTGAAGTTCGTAGTCCGCGGCGAAACGCGCGGCCAGTTCGCCATGCCGGTAGGCAGGCCAGCAGCGCTCCGGTTTGCTCGTGCCGCAGTGCACGACGACGTAGGGGCGTTTCAGTTGCAGACCTTCCCACCAACTGGCGACCGACTCCACCGGCCAGGCCGGCCAGACGGGATTTTGTTCGCGAGGCTTCCCGGTGGCGGCGGAGGCGAATTGGAGGAAACCGTCGAGCAGGTGTTCGTCGCGGTGCTGGATGGCTTCGTTGACGAAACGGCGCTGCCCGTCGCGCGCGCGGCGGCGGTCGAAACCGATCCGACGCGTGGCCTTGATGCCGGCATAGATTAGGTTGACTCGAAAGGCCGCCTGCATCGCGAGCAGGACGTCGTAGTGCTCGGAGCGCAGTTGCCGCCAAAGGCGCACGTAGTCGAAAACGTTGCGCGGTTTCCGTATCGGAATTGCCCGGACGCCGGGCACCGCCTCCGCGAGTTCCTGGAATCGCTCGTCGATCACCCACGAAATCTCCGCGTCCGGCAGCTGCCGCCGCAGCGCCATGATTGCAGGCTGGGCGAGAATCAGGTCTCCGAGCGCGGAGAGCCGGACGGCAAGGATGCGGAGCGGTCGATCCACAGAGCGTCCAGTCGCTACGCCTTCGGGCAGCGAAGGCAAGGAAGGACATGCCGCGCCGCGGCGGCGCGGAGAAGTTGGAAGTTCGACATTGGCGGCCCGCAAGCCTCGCGCGTCGAGGCCGGCGGCTGGGAGGCTCACTGATCTTCTTGGGGGCTCGGGAAGGTCCCCAGACTCGCGGGCGCCTTCGATCGGCCGGGCACCCTCACGCGTCGATCTTCGATCTGTGACGCCGGTCTTCCGACCTTCGACGAGCTTCCGACTTCTGACCTGATCTCTGATGTCTGACATCTGACTTCTGGTTTTTGGTCTCCGACCTCCGGGCCTCGCCTCTGAATTTTGGGATTTATTCTGCGCCCGGGGCGCGCCATACGAGAACCCCATGCTCGATCCGAAGCTCCTCCGCGATTCCCCCGATCTGGTCCGCGCTGCGATTGCCAAGAAACACTTGGACGTCGATCTCGACGGCGTTCTTGCGCTGGACGCGTCCTGGCGTGCGCAGTTGCAGGAAGTCGAGCAGCTCCGCGGCCAGCAAAAAGCGGCCAACAATGCGATGGCGAAGCTGCCGAAAGGTACGCCCGAATTCGTGGCCAAGGTTCAGGAGATGAAGGCGGTTTCGGCCCAGGTGAAGGAGCGCGAGGGCCAGCTGAAGGAGACGGAGGAGAAGTGGCGCCAGGCGATGCTCACCCTCCCGAACCTGCCGCACGCCTCGGTGCCCGAGGGCAAGACGCCCGAAGAGAACCAAGTGTATGCGACGCATGGCGACATCAACGCCGTTTCCCCGGACGCCAAGCCGCACTGGGAGATTCCCGGGTTCAGCCGCCTTTTCGATTTCGAGCGCGGTGCGAAGGTCACCGGCGCCGGTTTCCCGTTCTACGTCGGTGATGGCGCCAAGCTCGTGCGCGCCTTGCTCCAGTTCTTCCTGGATGAGGACGGCAAGGCCGGCTACGTCGAGGTGAACCCGCCGGTGTTCGTGAACGCCGCGAGCGCCACCGCCACGGGGCAACTGCCCGACAAGGAGGGGCAGATGTACGAGACGGTCCCGGACAAGTTCTACGCTGTCCCGACCGCGGAGGTGCCTCTGACGAACTTCTTCCGCGACGAGATTCTCGAGGAGAGCGCCTTGCCTGTCTACCGCTGCGCCTACACGCCGTGCTTCCGTCGCGAGGCCGGCAGCTACGGCAAGGACGTCCGTGGCCTGAATCGCCTGCACCAGTTCGACAAGGTCGAGCTGCTCAAGTGGGTCCACCCGTCGACCAGCTACGAGGAACTCGACAAGCTGCGGCTCGACGCCGAAAGCCTGCTCCAGAAGCTGGGTCTGCCCTACCGCGTGCTGCTGATGTGCGGCGGCGATCTCGGCTTTGCCCAGGCGAAAAAGTACGACCTCGAGGTCTGGTCCGCCGGCCAAAAGCGCTGGCTCGAAGTTTCGAGCTGCAGCAACTTCGAGAGCTTCCAGGCCCGTCGTGCGCAAATCCGCTTCCGAGCGAAAGACACCGGCAAGCCCGAACTCGTGCACACGCTCAACGGCTCCGGACTTGCGATTCCGCGCGTGCTTGCGGCGCTGCTGGAGAACAATCTCCAGTCTGACGGGAGCGTGAAGGTTCCCGCGGTTTTGGTGCCGTATTTCGGAAAAGACTACCTCACCTTCGCCTAAACGCGGCGGTTAGGTGGCGTTCCTGGGATCGCGGACGTTATCGGCCGATGTCTTGCGAGGCGACGGGACTCGTTGCCTCCCAGGGCGCTGCGCCGGCCCTATTCCGAGGGCGGCGAGTCCGCCCTGGCAGGGGTATCGATGACGATCGTGACCGGACCGTCGTTGACCAATGCCACCTGCATGTCGGCGCCGAATTCGCCGCGCGCCACGGCACGCCCCAGCGCCTTCTCCATTTCGACGAGAAACAACTCGTATAGCGGAACCGCCACAGGCGGCTTGGCTGCGTCGTCGAAGGAGGGGCGCGTTCCCTTTTTTGTCCGGGCGAGAAGGGTGAATTGGCTTACCACCAGCACGCCGCCGGAGATGTCGCGGACAGAGCGGTTCATCCGGCCTTCGTCGTCCGAGAAAATCCGGAGGGCCGCGATCTTCTCGGCCATCCAGCGGACCTCGTCCGCCGTATCCAGGTGGCCGATGCCGAGCAGGACCAACAAGCCCTCCTGAATCTCGCCGGCGATGCGACCGGAGATCGTCACGCTGGCGGAACGAACGCGCTGAACGACGGTGCGCATGCGGAAAGGAGAGGGCGCGGTGGCTGGCTCGGAAAGAAAGAAGCCGGCCCGCGGGCCGGCTCGATTTTTCGAAAGGCGCTCCGGATCAGAGCATCGGCAGGTGCGGCTCGATATCCGCATCGTAGTCGATGCCGTCGAGACCGAACCCGAACAGCTTGAGAAATTCGTGGCGGTAGCCCGCGATATCCGTGAGTTGCTCGATGTTCTCCGTCGTGACCTGCGGCCAGAGGCGGGCGACCTCGGCCTGTACGTCGGGCTTCATCTCCCAATCGTCGACCCGCACGCGGCCGCCGTCGTCGAAATGGAGGGCGGAGTTGTTGTACATCTGCGTGGCGAAGAGGCGTTGCATCTGTTCGATGCAGCCTTCGTGGGTGCCTTTCGCCTTCATGATCTTGTACAGGATCGAAATGTAGAGCGGTACCACCGGGATCGCGGAGCTCGCCTGGGTGACGAGCGCCTTGTTCACCGAGATGAAAGCGCGCCCGTAGCCGTGCGCCTTTAGCAGGGCGTCGATGCGCCGGCCGGCGGCTTCGAGGTCGTTTTTCGCGAGGCCGATCGTGCCGTTTTTGTAGATCGGCCAGGTGACCTCCGGTCCGATGTACGAATACGCAACCGAGGTTGCGCCGGGAGCGAGCACCTTGGCGTCGGCGAGAGCGTGAATCCACATTTCCCAATCTTCGCCGCCCATGACCGCGATCGTGTCGGAAACCTCGGTGTCCGCTGCGGGCTCGATGGTGACGTTGCTCACCACGCCCTTGTCGGTATCCACCGTCTTGTTGGTGTAAGGGGCGCCGACGGGCTTGAGGACGGACTTGTGAACCACGCCGGTTTTCGGATGCGTGCGGCGCGGAGAGGCGAGTGAATAGACAATCAGGTCCACCTGACCCAGGTCGGCTTTGATCAGGTCCACGACCTGCTGCTTGATCTCGTTCGAGAAGGCGTCGCCGTTGATATTCTTGGCGTAAAGGCCCGCTGCCCGGGCGGCTTTGGTGAAGCCGATGGTGTTGTACCAGCCGGGGGTAGCAGGGCGGCCCTCCTCCGACGGACGCTCGAAAAACACACCGATTGTGGCCGCGCCGGAACCGAAGGAGGCGGCAATGCGGGAGGCCAGTCCGTATCCCGTCGAAGCACCGATCACGAGAACCTTCTTGGGACCGTTTTTGATCGGGCCCTTGGATTTAACGTAATCGATCTGCTCCTGAACGTGAGCCGCGCAACCTGCGGGATGCGCAGTAACACAAACGAAGCCGCGGACTTTCGGTTTAATGACCATTCGGAAAGGTTTGGAAATGCTTGGCGGAGGGTCGAGCAAAGTTTTTCACGGCTGAGCATTTATGAGCACAGCCGCGCCGTTTCCGGGCCTCACCACGCTCCGCTTGCGACGACAGGGCCGCTCGGTTCGGTTGCCCCCGCTTTTTCCTTCGAGAGTTTCACGCCGGTCGCGGACTCGATCGGAGCTGCGGGGCGTATTAGGAGGCGCGCAGAGCCGTCGGAGTCCGGCTGAACGGCGCCGGCGCTCACCGGCACGGCGAGCAGGGGGCCGGTGAGCCAGAGGCGGTACTCCTCTCCGGTGGGAAGTGCCGGCAGGTTCCAAGCCCGCAGCAAGCCTTGCCGGACGACGGGATTCCAAACCGCGACGGCCGAAGCCGCACCGGCCGGTTCAGAGAACGAAAGCGTCGCAACTGCCCATTGCGCGGGATCGCTCGCTCGCAGGAGGTCGTTCGTCTGCCGGCTGGCGATGATCCGCTCGGCCTCGAGGGTCTGCTTGAGGCTCCTGGCTTCGAGTTTCGCGAGTTCGGCATTCTCTCGCTGCAGGGCGGATTCGGTGCGGACCGCGGCGGTCCGAAACGTCGCGTACGCCGTCGCTAGACCGCAGGTCACCGCCAGAGTCCAGCCGAGCCAGGCCATCCAAACCGAGGCGTTTCGAGGGGGCGGTTGGGGTGACGAAGCGGAGTTCATCGGCGGAAAAGGGGGATGGTCCGGGCTGCTGAACGAGTGGCAAACAGAAAGGCGCACCGCGGCTGGAAGCGCCGGGCGTCGGCGGAGGACCATCTAGATCAGCCAGAGCCCGATCAGGCCGAGCACCAGCAGGACGGCGATGACGCTCAGCGTGAGTCGTTCTTTTGCGGTGAGTCGAAACAGCATGGCTCAGAGTCCTAGAGGCTGAAGTTGGCGAACGATGTCGGCGATCAGCGGCTGGGGCGAGAGCTGATCCCACGGGCGGTTGCTGGAGACTCGAATGAAAACCTGGGGGCCGTCGTTCCGGAATCCGTAGTGCCAGGCCAACGACAGCAGCTTGGCGGGGGAGCCGACGCCCTCGTGTTGCACCAGACGTCCATCGTAGAAGTGCCAGAACCACACGTGCTGCGGGTAGCCTTCGAGTTCGAAGCGCCGGTATTCCGCCGGCGGCAGCGTCCCCGAGTCGAAGGGGAGCCGAACGCGGCCGTGCGCCGAGGGATCCTCCCGCCAGCCTGCGCCGGGCCAGCACGCGTCCGGCGTGTGCGATGCGACGAGGCTGACCGGCACCTGCCCGGCCGGCCAGAAGGCGACGTACACCGTGATCTGAAACGGACCGGCGGAGTCGCTGCGTGTGTAGGTCTGCTGGACGAGGTGCGTCGTCTGCAGCTGCGAGGAAAACCTGTACAACGTCGCGCTCGTCCGCGTTTCCCAGCCCGCCGCTTGTCGCGGGAGCAGCGCGGCCATGTCGGGGCCTCGAGTTGGCGCAACGCTCGGCCGGGTTCGGAAGGCAAAGACCCCGATCAGGAGCAGGCACGCGAGGGCGCCGGCGAGAACGATACCCGCGGACGCCCCGAGCCGCGGGCGAGCCTCGGGTTGGTTTTGAGACCCAGGGATTTCTTCGACCGGCGCCGGCGCTTCGGACGATTTTCGTTCGAGAAGCCAAGCCAGTCCGGCGAGCAGCGCAGCGGTAGCCGCAAGAATCGCGAAACCGGTGACGTCGTGCCATGCGCCGCGGATTTCGACTCCTGCGTTGGCCAGAAGCGTGAGCAGCAGCGAACGAACGAGATTCATCGCCAACGCGAGAGGTCCGGACAACGCGATCAAGAGGACACGCTGCCACGGACGCCGGACGAGGAGGGCGGACAAAACGATGCCGGCGAAGAGGCAGGAAACGAGGCTGCGCACGCCGGTGCAGGCGTCCTCCACGCCCACGCTTGTGTGGGCGAGATTGATCACGTTTCCGTTTCGCACCGCCGCAATGCCGAGGAGGTTGAGCGTCGACAGCACCGCCCCGGTTACTCCGAGCTGGAGGTGTTGCGTAAGCCGAGTGTAGCTGCCCGGGGGAAGCGGAGCGGTGAAAAGCCAGCCGAACACCGCTACGGCGGCGGGCCAGCTGAAGGATATCAGGCGGCTGGCCCGCCCGCAGCCGGCCAGCCAGGCCGACGCGAGAAGCGTCGCGAGTGAGCACGCGAGAAGCGCTTCGACCACCGCGTGCGACCACGTCAGCGCCGCGGCGTAGAGCCCGCCGAGCGCGAGCAGGACCACGGAAACGACAGCCGTGAAGAGCACCGCTAGGGTGAGCGTCCGCGAGGCTGGGAGAAAACGCGGCGCCGAGATTCTCCGCGCCTCCGCCATGAGGGCGATGAAGAGCAACGGCGTCAGCAACCCGTGCGACAGGTCCGGGTTGTGCAGCCATTGCGGCCAGAGCTGCACGCACCAGGCGAGCAGGATGAGCGCGATCAGAACGGCGGATGCTCGTTCGGTCCGCGACGCCTCGGTCCACCGGCGGAACCCCGGGCCAGCCGAGCTGGGCGCCCGCGAACTCATGGCTGTTTTGCGACCGATGCCGGCGGCCGCGGCTGGTAATATCGTTCGAGCAACGCCAGCGTCACCTCCGACGGGAGCGGCTGCATCGCCGGCAGGTAGCTCTCGATGCGACTACTGGCTCCTTCTCCGCGGAAAAACGCCTCGACCTGTTTCAGGGCGCGGAACTCGGTTCCGGAGATGCGTTTCATCTCCGCGCCCGCTTCGCGAAATCGGCCGAAATCACCCGAGGCCGCGGCGGCGCAGAGCAGCCCGGCCCAGGCGCGATAGCCCCCGGCGTCGGTTGGCAGGGGATGGGCGCTCACGGCGGCGAACAGGCCGGCGAGAAGCCCTGAGTTCGGATGGCGGACGAGGTAAGCGGAAAGGAGTTCGACCGTCGTCACGTCCGACTGGGCGGAGAGGATGGCGCCGATCTCGGTTTCCACAGCGCTGGTGCGGTCGAGAAGCGTCAACGCATCGAGCCGGAGGGCGATTCGGTCGCGCATGGGCAGGCGCGAATGCTCGAGTAGCGCGAGCGCGTCCTCGGGGTAGCCGAGCTCCAGGAGGCGCCTGGGGCGATAGTATTCAAGATACGGCGACGCGCCGATTGGGGGAAGCTCCAGCAGGGCGGCCCGCGCCGCTTCCGGCGTTTCGTGGGTACGAAGCTCCAGTTCGGCGACCGACCGGACGTCGAGCTTCTTGCCGGCGGCCAATTCGCGGAGAAGCGCGTCGTTCGGGCTTCGCCGCACGGCGAAGATGAGCGAGTGCAGCCAGGCGGTCGTATGCCCCGGATCGCGCAGAAGGCCTTCGCGGGAGACCGTCTCGACGGCGGCGAAATCGGCGCGCCAGAGAAGGGCCTCGTTCCAGGCGGCAAGCGTTTCCGCGGCCCGGTCGGGGTGCAGCTGCAGGAGTTGGGAGTACGTCTGGTCGGCGAGGCCGGGCTGCCCGAACTGCGTGAGTTGTGCGAGCACCCGTCCGAGCGCGTAGTTCGACGGATCCAACCGGAACGAAACCGCGAGGGACATGATCGCGTCGGGAACGTCGCCGCGGTCGAGCGCGCGCTGGGCTCGCTGGGCGAAGACTCTGCTCTGTGCGAGGTGAAATTCCGACCAGCGACCCGGCCAAGCCACGTCGACGTAGCCGAGCGGATATCCGCGCTGCCGCAGCAGCCCCCAGGCGCCGAGCGAGCCGAGGACAAAAACGGCCAGGGCCGTCGCCGCGGCAATGACCGCCGCGCGTCCCCAGAACGGGCGCACGTCCGCCGTATCCACGGAGCAACGCCAGCGGCCCTGCGCGTCCTGCCTCAGCAGCGGACAAACCCGCCGAAAACGAGCGGGTTTGCGAAGAAGAATCGACGGCTCGCAGCCGGTCTCCCAGGCCCGGCCCGAGTCGCTGGGCGTCTGGCAGGGGCAGGGCACACGGTCGCGTCGCGCACGGAAAACCGTCTTGCGGAAATTCCAGTACAGCAAACCCCAGGCGAGTTGAAGCGCGTCACCGATCGGACCGAGCACAGGGAAAACCTAGGGGCGCCTCCTAGGCCGGGAAAGCGTGAAGTTGGGGCCGCGCGGCCGTGAACCGCGCGGAGGAGTTGGGCGTTGGAATTTGGAGGTTCGATCTTGGGCGGTGATGGGCACCTCGCGGGATTGGGTTCGTGCCCTCGGACCTGCACGGCGATGAACGCGGATGCGGCTTGTCGACGTGGCGCCAGGAGCCGGAGACGCCGAACACCGACTACCTATGTCTTGGCAGGACCGACCAACTACCAACTACCAACTTCCAACTTCCCCGCCGCCCGGCCGCGGGCGGCGGCTAAACCTTCACCGCAAACAGCTCCGCATGCATGGTGCCCTCGGCGACCTTGTTCACCGAGCCGGTCATCGTGATCGAGAAACCCTCGCCGATCTCGATGCCGATCTGGCCGCCGGGCATGTTCACCGTAACGGACCGGTCAACCAACCCGAGCTTGTGAGCGACCGCGGCCGATGCGCTGGAGCTGCTGCCGGATGCCAGCGTATAGCCTGCGCCACGTTCCCAGATCTCGATCTGAATCGCGTTTCGATTCAGCACCTTGAGGAACTGCACGTTGGTGCGGCGGGGAAAGAGCGCGTTCGTTTCGATTTCCGGCCCGTACCGCTTGGCGAGGTCGGGAGAGATGTCGTCGAGCGGGAGGACGCAGTGCGGGTTGCCGATTGTCGCGGCGCAGAAGGTAAAAGTGCGGTCCAGAATCGTGAGTTTTTCGTTCACCACCTCGCGAGCAGGCCCGGCGACCGGGATCTTGGCGCTGTCGAAGCTCACGGTGCCCATTGCGACCGTGATCAACTTCCCGTCGTCCTTGATCTCCGACTGCACATGGCCGCCGGGAGTCTCGACGGTGAACTTCGACGATTTCACCAGGCGCTGGTCCCAGAGATAGCGGGAGAAGATTCGCAGGCCGTTGCCGCTCTTCTCGGCCTCCGAACCGTCGGGGTTGAAGATGCGCAGGCCGAACTCGCTTTTCTGCGAAGGCAGCGGACCCCAGAGGATGCCGTCGGAACCGACTCCGAAATTCCGGTGGCAGATGACCCGGATCTGCTCGACCGTCGGACCGTCTTTCCACTGCGGGAAATCGGCCGGGTTCAGGACGATGTAGTCGTTGCCGAGAGCGTGGTATTTCGTGAAGCGCATGGAGCAGGGTCCGTGGGAACACGAAAGCGGGCGAAACGCCAAGGTTTTTTGAACCGCTGGTCGGCAGCCGTTCTTTGCCGGGCCGGGTACACTCCGGACCCGCCATGGAGGGCCTCGGTCGGCGTCCGTTTTACGCGCGACCGGCTAAAGATCGTTCAGGTATCGCTCCGGGTCCCGCAGAAATTCGCGGGTGAAGTTCACGTGCGGCAATTCCGAATACTGAACAGGAACGATGTTGCCGTCGTCGAAGCTGAAAACCTGCGCACCCGGGTAGGCGAGGAGGATGGGCGAGTGCGTTGCGATGATGAACTGGGCGTTATCTTCGACCAGCGACTTGAGCACGCTCATCAGGGCGAGCTGCCTCTGCGGAGAGAGCGCCGCCTCGGGCTCGTCGATCAGATGCAGGCCGCCCGCCGTGCAGTGCGTGCGGACGAAATCGAGAAAACTTTCGCCGGGCGACGGTCCCGATCCGGCGTATTCAGCGGATTCGCCCGAGCGGTTCTTTTCCGGGATTGCGCGCACCTCGGGGCCGACGCTCACGGTAACCGCCGCCGCCGGTTCGCTCTTTTCCCGGTTTTCACGGGCGAAATGGAAGAAGTCCTCCACGCGCAGGAATAATCCGTATTTCGTCTGCGGCGCCCAAACGAGGCGCAGCGAACGCGCGAGCGGGTGAATCGGGACCAGCGCCGGATCGTGGTCGAGCGGCCGGCCGGCGGCGCAGGGAAGCTTCGCGCGCAACCCGATCGCTTCGAGCAGGGTGGATTTGCCGGTGCCGTTTTCGCCCACAAAAAACGTTACCGGCGAGGTGAGTTCCAGTTTCCGAAATCCTCGTACCGGCGGCAGATCGAATGGAAACCCGCTGCCCGCCTCGACGTCGCCCAAGCGCTCGATGCTGCGAAGGAAGATCATGGCCGTGTTTTATAAGACAGGTTCGATTGGCCCGCAAAGCTTACCCCCAGAAAAGGGACGAAGCGAATCACCTCAAGCCCAGGAAACGCGCAACTGCATTAATCGACGTAAGTACGGGAAATTTACCTATCCCACTATAGGAACCTCCTGTCGTTGCATTGCGAGTGCAACGACCGGACCATCGAGCGGCTCGGAGCACACTTTTATATCCGGTAAATGAATACCCCTACCACGATCCCTCAGATGATCGAAAACCATCGGGACTCGCTGCTCGCCGACTGGTTGCAGGAACAGGCGACCATCGGAAGCCAGCGCCTGTTGATCAGCGACGCGGAGCTTCGACAGCAATGTCTCGATTTCCTTCGGCTGCTTCAGGAAGCGACCGCAAGCGGCGGAATGAAGGACATGAACTCGCCGCAGTGGGACCGCGTGAAGGAGCTGCTGGAATCCGTGGCGACCAGTCGGGCGCAGCAGGGGTTCAGCCCCACCGAGGTCGCGACGTTTGTATTCTCGCTCAAAAAGCCGCTCTTCGGCCGATTGCGCCAGGACATCCGGGACGTCGAAAACCTCGGCCGGGAGATTTGGGCCGGCACAGAGATGATCGACCGCCTCGGCCTGTACACGGCGGAGGTGTATCAAAAGGCTCGCGACGAGACGATTTCCCGACAGCAGGCCGAGATGCTGGAGCTGTCCACGCCGGTGGTGAATCTCTGGGAGGGCATTCTCGCCCTGCCGCTCATCGGCACGCTGGATAGCTCCCGCACGCAGGTGGTGATGGAGACGCTCCTGCAGAAGATCGTGGATACAGGCTCGACGGTCGCCATCATCGACATCACCGGCGTGCCCACGGTGGACACGCTGGTCGCCCAGCACCTGTTGAAAACGGTGACCGCCGCCCGGCTGATGGGCGCCGACTGCATCATCAGCGGGATTCGCCCGCAGATTGCGCAGACCATCGTCCATCTCGGCGTGGAGCTCGGCGACGTCGCCACGAAGGCGAGTCTGGCCGACGCCTTTCAACTTGCGCTCAAGCGCGCGGGGTTGGAGATCCGGAGACCGGCCGCATCCGCATTGGCGGGGGAGGACTAGATGGATCGCATTCCCATCTTGCGGATGGGCGAGTGTCTGCTGGTGACCATCCAGGTGGACATGCACGACCAGCTCGCTCTTGCGCTTCAGGACGACCTTACGTCGGCGATCACGAAGCAGCGGACCCGAGCCGTGCTGATCGACATATCGGCGCTCGTCATGGTCGATTCGTTCATCGGACGCATGCTCGCCAACATCTCGGCCATGTCGAAAATCCTGGACGCGGAGACCGTGGTGGTAGGAATGCAGCCGGCCGTGGCAATCACGCTGGTGGAACTCGGGCTCCAGCTTCCCGGAGTGCGAACGGCGTTGAACGTGGATCAAGGGATGAAACTTCTGCGGCGAGCTCTCCGTGCAACTTGAGCCCAGAAAACCGGCCGTCGTTCGCGATCAGGTTCTGCCGCTCAAATCCGACGCCGACGTCGTTCAAGCGAGGCAAGCCGTCCGCCGCGCGGCGGAAGAGCTGAAGTTCAATCTGGTCGAGCAGACGAAGATCGTCACCGCGGCGAGCGAACTCGCGCGAAATACGCTGCTGCACGGACGGGGAGGCACGATGAAGGTGGAGTTTGTGGCAGACCTCAGCCGCCGCGGGCTTCGGCTGACGTTCGAGGACCGGGGCCCCGGAATCGCGGATATCTCGCGCGCCCTCCAGGACGGATTCTCCACGGCGGACGGCCTCGGCCTCGGGCTGCCGGGAGCCCGTCGCCTGATGAGCGAGTTCGACATCCAGTCGAAGCTCGGCGAGGGCACGCGCGTCACGGTCGTACGCTGGAAACCATGATCGACTCCGGAACATCGCTCCTGATCCCGATGGACGAGCCGAGCCGGGTAGGAGAGGCACGCCGGGCCGCCCAACGTCTCGCCCTACAGGCGGGTTGCGACGAACCGTTGCTCGGCCGGATCGGCATCGTCGTGACCGAAGCGGCGACCAATCTCGCGAAACACGCGCGCCGAGGCGCGCTGGTCCTGCGCGCCGACGCCGAGCCCGAGCCTCGCTTGGATCTCATTTCGTTCGATCACGGTCCCGGCATGGCCGACGTCGAACGTTGCCTCGCAGATGGTTTTTCCACCGAGGGCACGGCCGGAAACGGACTGGGCGCGATCCGGCGGCTGGCGGACCGGTTCCAAATCTACTCTCAGCCGGGGAAGGGCACGGTGCTGTCGGCCCGCCTCGGCGGCTCGTCGGTCGAAGAACAATCCTATCGCGCTGGAGCGATTTCTGTCTGTGCCAAAGGCGAGAACCGCTGCGGCGACGGCTGGGCCGTGCAACCTCTGCCGGATCGCATTCGGGCCGTGGTCGTCGACGGCTTGGGACACGGCCCGCTCGCAGGGGAGGCGGCGGATGCGGCGATCCGGGTTTTCCGGAAGAGCGCGGGCCTGACCCTGCTGGAATTGCTCCACGCGCAGCATACGGCGCTTCGTGGCACGCGCGGTGCCGCGCTGGCGGTGGCCGACATCTTCCCGGACAAGCGTCTTCGCTTTGCCGGAGTGGGAAACATCTCCGGCTTCCTTGTCGGACCGCGAAGGTCGCACGGTTTGATGTCGCACGCCGGCATCGTGGGCCACGAACTGGCGCGCTCCGTCGAACTGGAATTCGCCTGGCCCGATCACGGGGCGTTGATCCTGCACTCCGACGGACTCTCCGCGAAATGGAACCTCGACGCGTATCCGGGTCTGCTGGCCCAGCATCCCTCGATCATCGCGGCAACCCTCTATCGCGAGAACGTCCGCGGGCGCGACGACGCCACCATCCTTGTCCTTACCCTGCCATGAAAGGAACGGCCCCGCTTCTCTCGGTGCGTTTGGAGAATGAGCACGATGTCGTCGTAGCCCGGCAGCGAGCCAGACGGATCGCGGAATTGTTGGGCTTCGAGGAGCCCGACGTGGTGCGGATCGCCGCGGCGGTGTCGGAGGTCGCGCGCAATGCGGTGAGCCGTTCGTCGGGCGGCACCGTCGAGTTTCGCTACGCGTCCGGCGTTCCGCACCGGCTTCGCGTGGTGGTTTCCGATCTGGCGAGAGACGGGGCGGTCCTCCGGCAGCAGCTCGATCTCGGCGGCGCGGAGGTCGAGGGACTCATCGGCTGCCGTCGGCTGATGGACCATTTTGTCGTGGAGGAGCTGGACGGCGGAGGCGTGCGCGTCGTTTTCGGCAAGAATCTCCGCGTGGGACATCGCGCGCTGAGCCCGCAGGCGCTGCTCAAGCTCACTCAGGAGCTTGCGCTCCCGCCGAGTCGGAACCTCGTCGACGAACTGCAGCGCCAGAATCACGATCTGCTCCAGGCCCTGGCGGAGACGCAGAGGCTTCAGCAGGATCTCGCACAGCTCAACCGCGAGCTTCAGGACACGAACCGAGGCGTTGTGGCGCTCTATGCCGAGCTCGACGAGCGGGCCGACTCGCTGCGGAAGGCTTCGGAAGCGAAGACGCGATTCCTGTCCAACATGACCCACGAGTTCCGCTCGCCGCTGAACTCGATTCTCAGCCTCACGCGGATGCTCGACGAACGAATGGACGGCGAACTCAACGTCGAACAGGCAAAGCAGGTCTCGTTCATCCGAAAGGCGGCCAGCGATCTCTCCGATCTGGTCAACGACCTGCTCGATCTGGCGCGTGTCGAAGCCGGCAAGGTTCCCGTCCGCCTGAGTCAGTTTTCCGTGGCGGACCTCCTCAGCACCTTGCGCGGGACAACACGCCCCCTGGTATCCGCGCAGGGCGAAGTGGCGCTGGTTTTCGATGAGGCCCCCGAGGGCGTGGTCCTTCGGACCGACGAGGGGAAACTGGCGCAGGTGCTCCGGAACCTGATTTCCAACGCGATCAAATTCACCGAACGGGGCGAGGTCCGCGTTTCCTGCGAAGCCGCCGCGGACGGCCAGATCGCGTTCCATGTTTCGGATACAGGAGTGGGAATCGCGGCGGCGGATCACGAAAGGATCTTCGAGGAGTTCGCGCAGGTGGAGCACCCGTTGCAGCAGAAAGTGAAGGGCACCGGCCTCGGCCTTCCGCTGGCCCGTCGGTTGACCGAGCTCCTGGGCGGGGCCATTCGGGTCGAAAGCGAGCCTGGACGCGGCTCTGAGTTTACGGTGCAGATACCGATGGACTACGCCGGCCCACCCGATCTGGTCGTCGCTCCGGAAATGCCGCTGCGACACGCGGCTTCTCCGGGCTCGGGCTCGCCGTATCTGCTGGTGGTGGACGACGACGAGATATCGCGTTACCTGCTGCGGTCCTCGCTGGAGGCGATGGGGTTTGCCGTGGCCGAGGCAAACGGCGCCGAAGCGTGTTTTGCCGCGCTGCGGCGGAGCAGGCCGGCGGCCGTGCTGCTTGACGTCGTCATGCCCGGCATGAGTGGGCTGGCCGTGCTCGAAACCATCCGGGGCACCTCAGCCCTCGAGCGGCTGCCGGTGATCCTTCATACCGCAGCGCTTCTCGGAGACGCAGACCGGCAGTTCGCCGCGGCCCGCGGGGCCAAAATCGTCGCGAAGCAGTTCGGGGAGCGGGTGGCTTGGGAAAGCGATCTGCGCCGCGCCCTTCAGAACGCCGGGTTGCCGGTATCCATTCCTGCCTGACCATGAGTTCCGAAAAAAGTCCGTCGATCCTCGTCATCGACGATAACGACGCCAACCGGTACACGATTTCCCGGTACCTTGCCCGGCAGGGCTGGGAGGTGATGGAAGCGAGAACGGGTGCGGAAGGCCTGGAACTCGCCCGGAAGTTGCCGAGCGTGGTGATTCTGGATGTCAGCCTGCCCGACATCATCGGCTATGACGTCTGCAAGATGCTGAGGGCAAATCCGGAGACGCGTGCGATTCCGGTCCTCCATGTTTCCGCGAGCTTCACCAACAGCGACGACGTGGCCTTCGGGCTGGACCAGGGCGCGGATGCGTTTCTCACCGAGCCGATCGATCCGAAGGAACTCGTCGCAACCGTCCGGGCGCTCATGCGCCTGCGCAGCGCCGAGTCTCGGGCCGAGGCGAATTTCGCGCAGCTCGAAGCGGTGATCAACAGCATGGTCGAGGGCGTCGTGACCGCGGACCGGCGCGGAAACATCCTGAAGATGAATCGGTCGGCCCTGGCGATCTACGGCTTCAGCCATCCCAACGAGTTTCCGCGGTCGCTGGACGATCAGGAACGGCAGCTGGAACGAACGTATCTGGATGGCCGGCCGATTCCGCGTTCGGAGCTTCCGATCGTGCGCGCGGCGCGGGGCGAAACCGTCTCGAATTTCGAGATGCGCGTTCGCCGCCGGGGGACCGACCGCTGGTGGATCGGGAGTTTCAACGCCACCCCAGTGCGTTCGAGCGAGGAGGGCGAGGGCCTGGTTATCGTTACCGCCTTCGACATCACGGAGCGCAAGCACGCCGATGCCGCGCTGGCCGAAGCGCAGGCCACGCTCCAGCGCTACGCGGATCAGCTCGAACAGATGGTGGTGGAGCGGACGTCCTCGCTCCAGGACGCGATCAGCCAGATGGAGGAGTTTTCGTACACCGTTTCTCACGACCTGCGGGCTCCGCTCAGGTCGATCAAGGGCTACGCCGAAGTCCTGGTTCAGGACTACGCGCACCGGCTGAGAGGCGAGGGCGCCCGTTATCTCGAGCGCATCATCGAGAACGGAAACCGGATGGAGCGGTTGGTGAACGACGTGCTCACGCTCAGCCGGATATCCAACGCCAAGCTCAAGCTCGAACCGGTGCCGCTTCAGCCGATCGTCGAGGCGGTGCTGCGAGAGTATCCGAATCTGCAGAGCGGCATGGCGCACATCACGATCGACCCGATGCCGGTGGTGATCGGCCACGAATCGCTTTGCACGCAGGTGTTCTCGAATCTCCTCGGCAACGCGGCGAAATTCGTCCGCCCCGGCACGCACCCGGAAATCCGCGTCACCTCGGAGCGCCAGGACGGTTCGGTGAGGGTTCGGGTGAAGGACAACGGCATCGGGATCAGTCCGGAGTTTCACGCGAAGATTTTCGGCATGTTCGAGCGGCTGGATCCAGAAAACCGATACGGCGGGACCGGAATCGGTCTCGCGATCGTGCGGCGGGCGGTTGAAAAGATGAACGGCCGGGTGGGAGTCGAGTCGGACGGGCACTCCGGGAGTTGTTTTTGGGTCGAGCTGCCGGCGGCAGACGGGAATCAATGAGTCGCCGCGAGATTCTGGTGGTCGAGAACAACGTCGATGACCTGTTCTTCCTGAAGCGGGCGCTTCGGTCGGCGGGAGTGACGGACAGCATCCATTCCGTTTCGGACGGGCGCGCGGCAATCGCCTGTCTGTCGGGGACCGGCGACTACGCCGATCGGATGCAGTGGCCGATGCCCTGGCTCGTGTTCCTCGATCTCAAGCTGCCGTACAAGTCCGGCCTGGACGTGCTCGAATACATCCGAAGCGCGCCGGACTTGAACCGCATCAACGTCGTCGTCGTGACCGCGTCGGAGGACGACAAGGACATGAAGCGCGCCACGGAGCTCGGAGTGAACGCCTATCTCCTGAAGCCGCCGACACCGTACGTGCTTCAGCGGCTTTTCGCTTCGCCGCAACTGCGTCCGCCCGGCGACCCGGCCGACGGGAAGCGAGGCCGGAGTTATTCGCGAAATCCCTGGCGGTATCTGCACGACTCGCCGCGCGAAATCGGCTGGCTCCTCCTCGCCGCCGCGATCGGCGTCGTGGCTCTGCTATTCCTCGTCCTCGCGGCCCTGCAGTAGCCTCGGTGCAGGCGCTCTGGCCGCGCTTTTCAACCAGGCGGCGCGAAAAAAACCTCGCGCGGGGATTGCCGGCGTCGAAGCGCGGACCGTCCGGGCTGGTCGCCGGATCCGGCGCTACCGCGCGGGCTGATCCGCGGCCGGTTTGTATCCAAAGAGCCCGCGTTTCTTGATCGCCTGCACGACGGGGTCGGGGACCATCTGCTCCCAGGTCGGATCTCCGCTGCGGAGCCGGCCGAGCACCTCCTTGGGAAAGATGTGCAGGATGCGCTGGTCGTAGCCCACGACGGTGTCGATATAGTGGTTCTCCAAAAGATGAGCGTAGAGGTTTCGCAGGTGATCGGCCACCTGGAGATTCTTCGCGTTGATCAACACTCCGGAAGCGAAGGCGTGGTTCACCGCCGGCGCGTGCGGAGCGTGGGTGCCGGAGATGTACTGGTCGTAGGCCTGCTGCTGCATCGGGTATATGTAGAGTTTCACCGCGTTGCGGAAGAGCCTGCCGAACGCCTCCAGAATGCCGCCTTCCAGGTGCTCGTAGTACTTTTCGTTGAAGACCTCGATCAGGTTTCCGATGCCCATGGCGACGCCGATCATCTCCTTCGTGTAGCGGCGAAAGTAGGACGTGAGCCGGAAGTACTCGGAGTAGTTGGAGATCAGGACGGTGAAGCCGATGTCGCCGAGCAGATCGACCCGCGAAAGAAAATCCTCCGCGTCGAGCGATCCCGTCTCGAGCAGGTTGTTCATCGTGATTTCCATCAGCACGACCATGTCCTTGCCCTTCACGAGCGGTTCCTGGACGAACTGCGCGCAGGCGCAATTGAGCATGTCGACGTTGACGTGCGTCACCGGAGCGAAGCTGCCGCGCTCAACCAGCACGGCCTTTTTGTAGAGGACCTCGGACGGCTGCAGCACCTCGCCGCCGGGACCGAACATCACGGCGTTGGTCAGGCCGTGCTTCACCAGGAGGAGCGACATCAGGCGGTTGTCGACGCTTGCGAACGCCGGTCCGGAGAACTTCAGCATGTCGACCTCGATGCGATTGGCGCCGACGTTGTCGACCAGGGACTGAATCAGCTTTTCGAGATCTTCGCGGAAATAAAACGCGCCATAGATCAGGTTCACGCCGGCCACGCCGAGCGCCTGCTGCTGGAGGACGTTTTCTTTGTCCCACATCCGCACGTGCATGATGATCTCGCTCGGCTGTCCGAGCGGGTCGGTCTGGAAACGGATGCCCATCCATCCGTGGCACTCGTTGTTCCCTTTGTAGCTGCGGGCGGCGACGGTGTCGGCGTAGACGAAAAACGTCGTGCGGTCGCCCCGCTGCGACGCGAGGCGCTCGTGCAGGAGCTCGTATTCGTGATCGAGCATGAGCAGCAGCCGCTCGCGGGAGACGTAGCGCGGCGCCTTCCCGTAGATCGCGTCGCTGAACGCCATGTCGTAGGCCGAAATCGTTTTCGCGACGGTGCCGGAAGCGCCGCCTGCCTGGAAGAAGACCCGGGCCACCTCCTGGCCCGCGCCGATCTCGGCGAACGTGCCGTATTTCGGCTCGTCCAGGTTAATGGTGAGGGCCTTGCGGTTGGTGGTCAGCAGCTCTTTTTGGTCGCTCATGGACGAGTGGCGGGAGAGTAGGTGGAGAAGGTAGTCGGTTTCGGTCAACGCGCAAAGAGCGTGCCATACCGTCTGTCCTGCGGCCCTGCCGCTCACCGAATTTCACTGGCTGGGAGCGCGATTACAGATACCGTCCGCGGCATGAAGGCCTTTTTCACCTCGTTGTTGGGATCGCTGACGGCACTCGTCCTCTTTTTCTTCGGGGGGCTGCTCGTGCTCTTCATCCTTGCGCTCGTGATCGCTTCCGCCGGGAAGGAAAAGGCGCCGGTCATCGAGAAGGGCTCGTATCTGGTCTTCAATACGTCGCTCAACATCACGGATTCGCCTCCGCCGTTCGACAAGGCGGCCCTGGCCAAGCTTTTTGGCGGCGACGCCGAGACCCACACGATGCAGCTCCGCCAGATCACGAACGCCCTGCGCGTCGCGGCGAAAGACGATCGCATCGCCGGGATCTTCATGTCGGGCCACCTGACGTCCGCGGGTTATGGCAGCGGTTTTGCCGCCCTGAAGGAAGTGCGCGCAGCACTGGCGGAGTTCAAGGCGGCGAAAAAGCCAATCGTGGCTTACGTGGATTTCGCGACCACGCGGGACATGTATCTGGCGTCCGCCGCGGACGAAGTGGTGCTCGATCCGTTCGGAATGGTTTTCATGCCGGGACTCGCGTCCGAACCGATGTTCATGGCGGGTGCTTTCGAGAAGTACGGCGTCGGCGTGCAGGTCACGCGCGCCGGAAAATACAAATCCTACGTCGAACCGTTTATCCGAAAGGACATGAGCCCCGAGAACCGCGAGCAGCTGCAGAAGCTGCTGGATGATCTCTGGGGCGGGCTGGTGACGGATATTTCCGAGGCTCGCGGAATGAAGCCGAAGGATTTCCAGGCGCTGGTCGATGCCGAAGGGTTGATTCGCGCCGACGCCGCCGTGAAGGCGAAGCTCGTCACGCGCGTCGGCTACCGCGATCAGGTCTACGACGAACTCAAGACCCGCACCGGTCGGGCCGGCTCGAAGGAGCCGTTCAAACAGGTGTCCCTGGTCGACTACGCTTCCAACGCCCACGACGAACCGGTGCACGCCGCCAATGCGAAGCCGGCCCCCGCCGACAAGAAGAGCAAGCCCGGCAAGATCGCGGTCGTCTACGCGGAGGGCGCGATCGTCGACGGCCAGGGGGAAAACGACGAGATCGGCGGCGACCGGTTTTCCCGCGAGCTGCGGAAATTCCGCCAGGACGACGACGTGAGAGCCATCGTGCTTCGCGTGAACAGCCCGGGAGGCTCCGCCACGGCTTCGGAAGAAATCCAGCGCGAGATCCGGCTCGCGCGCCAAGTGAAGCCGGTGATCGTTTCGATGGGCTCGTACGCCGCGTCGGGTGGGTATTGGATTTCCGCGTACGGCGATCGAATTTTCGCCGAGCCGACGACCATCACCGGCTCGATCGGCGTCTTCGGTATCTTTTTCGACGTGCAGAAGCTCTTTAGCAACTTCGGCCTCACCTTTGATCGGGTGAAGACCGGCAAGTTTGCCGACGTCGCAACCATTTCCCGTCCGAAAACCGACGAGGAAATGGCCATGTTTCAGCACATGATCGACTGGATCTACGGCCAGTTCATCAGCAAGGTCGTCGAAGGCCGGAAACTGGATCGGGCCAAGGTGGAGGAGATCGCGCAGGGCCGGGTCTGGTCCGGCGCCGAGGGTGTGAAGCTCGGGCTGGTGGACGAGATCGGCGGCCTGGACGCAGCCATTCGTTACGCCGCCGACAAAGCCGGACTGGGCGACCATTACCGGCTGGCGGAATTTCCGCGCAAGATGGAGCTGGCCGAAGCCATTGCCGAAGCGTTCGGCGGCATAAAGCCGGCGAGTTCGCGCACGAATGGCGTCGTGTCCCAGGCGCTCGACCGCGTCCAGCAGGAGGCGCGCATGCTGGAGCAGTTCAACGATCGGTCGGGTGTTTACGCACGCATGCCTTTTGAGTTGCAGGTGAAATGATCTCCCGGAGAGTGCCGGTCAGTTTCCCTGAATGAACTCGAATACCCTGACGCGCGAAACCACCGCGACCGCCATTCCCGCCGGCGATACGGTCAAACTCCCCGCCGGCACGGTCGTGCACATCATGCAGACCCTGGGCGGCAATGTCACCGTCCGCACGGATCACGGCCTTTTCCGAATCAATGCTCAGGATGCGGAGGCGATTGCGGGTTACACCGCCAAGGCGTTCGCGGGGCAGGCCGAGACATCCGGCGAGTTCAGCGAGCAGGCCGTCTGGGCCGCGCTGAAGACCTGTTTCGATCCCGAGATCCCGGTGAACATCGTGGATCTCGGATTGGTGTACGACCTCAACGTCGAGAAAACCGAGAGTGGCGGTCATGCGGTCGAAGTGAAGATGACCCTGACGGCGCCGGGTTGCGGCATGGGGCCCGTGATAGCGGAGGATGCCCGTCAGAAAATTGCGGCGCTTCCTTCCGTCGAGTCGGCCAAAGTTCACATCGTTTGGGACCCCGTCTGGGGCCCGCAGATGATTTCCCCCGAGGGGCGGAAAGTCTTGGGCCTGGAATAAGAAAGGGCCGCAACGCTCGTCAGGCGTTTTCCGGGCGGCCAAGAGCGCCGATCCTGACAGCGTTTGCGCAGGCGATCCGCGTGCCGGACCGGCACGAATACGCTCGAATGGCAAATCCGACGTTCGAACAGGAACCTAGAGTTTCCGCCGACGATGAGCCTCGACGCGGCGCCGGTCACGCTGGGCGCGACCGACTGTCCGCGCTTCGAAACCTCAACCCAGTTTCACCAGCTCCGAGGTGGGCGGAACGTCTTTGATGATTTGCGACGGTTCCGGTCCGACTCCGAGGTAGCGGAGGTTCGGGAGCTTCTGCGGCCACGTTTCACCCTGGTAGGCGCAATCGACGATGCTCCGCATCATCGCGGCGACGTAACTGCGGGCCTTGGCCGGCAGCTGGGCAAACGAGCGCACGTGAGAGATGTCCTCCGTCCAGCCGGAATGGCGGGTGTAAACCGGGCGCAGCGTTTTCCGAAGCGCCTCGTTGCGGGGGACGTGGCTGTAACGGCGGCCACTTGCATCCTCGTAACCGATACAAATCTGGAGATCGCCGCGCCAATCGCCTTCGTGCGTGAGAGCGTCGGCTTTGTTGATCATCAGATCGTGGAAGCCGCCGTAGCGGAGGGCGTCGCCCTTTTCCACCGCATCGAACCAGCCCACCATGCGCTGGCGGCCGGTGGTCGAACCAAACTCGAGCTTTTTCAACTTGGCCGTGAGCGGGTGTCCTTCCTCCATCTGCGTGATGAAGGTGTGCGTGCCGACTTTGGTGTCGTAGGCCTTGGCCACGCCAAAGGTGTGGATCGGCTGCAGGGGAATGCCGGCGCTTTCGAAAAACTCGGGAGAGTAGGTGTGGGACGCAGTGACGTTGGGCGAGAACCCATGGCGCTTGTCGAGCCAGTACGCCTGGCCGAACTCGCCGACGATCGTGCGGCCGCGGCGCATTTCGCGGAGGATCAACTCACGGACTTCTCCGATGTGCGGGACGAGCCGGGATCCAGCTTCCCAATACACGTCGATCAGCCGGTCCACGTTGAGCGTAAACGCGGCCGAACCGCGGAATTGCGTGAAGTCGAATTCATCGCGCTGGAAGATTCCCGCCTCGAGCGTCTCTCCGTGGGCGCGGAGTTCGGCGGCGGTGAGCTTGTCGAAGAACCCCGACCATGTTTCAGCCGAGATCTGGCAAACGTGCTGGATGGTGCGCACCGCGCGATCCGCCCGGGAGCGCAGCTTCTGCGCAAACGCATCTTTGCCCGCGAGGAAATCGGCGTAGTAGATCTGAAATTGACCGGCCTCTTCCAGGTAGGCTGGGGTGATTCCGCGACCCGTCGCACCGCGGGGTTCGGCGCGAAGAATGGACACCCGGTAGTCTTCCCACGCCAGATCGAGCAGACGGTGGGTGAGGTCCGATACCATCGTGCGCTCGTCGATCAGGAGGCGCGCAAAGACGGAGAATCCCTTGTGTTCTTTCTCGCGGCCTTCCCACCAGAACTTGCGAGGATCGGCGACCACGCCCGCGCCGACGCAAAGGTGCTGCACCTCGGGCGTGACCACGGCGCAGGGAAGCAAGTTGAACTTCTGACCGCCTGCCGTGTGCCCCGAGTTCGCTCCGCCGTTAACCTTCAAAACGACGGAAACGGGAGCCGACGAGCGCAGCAGCTCGTGGACGAGTTCGGGGATCAGACGCCCTTTGCCTTCATCTCCGAAAGAAATACCGACGTCGGAGATCAGCTGGCTGGAGAACGGGAGGAGTGGCATGTTCGGTTGAAAGCGCAACCGGAGCTATGACCCCTGTTGCGGCAGAGCAGAAAGAGCAGGGGGGGCCGCACGGCAAACAAAAACGGCTGAGTGGCGGCAACATGCCTCATTGGCGTGCGGCCGTGCCGGCTTGTGGACTGCACGGAGCACGGCACCGGCCGTTGCATGTTGCATATCAAATGACCGGTTGCCGAAGGCGGCGCGAACCGACGGCGAGAACGTAAGCGGCTCAAGCCCAAATATTAGCTGAATGGGGCCGCGCCGTTGGCACTGGGGAGGCTAAGGAAGGGGCGCAGGCCGCTCCGCTACCCGGGACCGGCCGCGACATCACGAACGAAAGGCC
The DNA here is from genome assembly GCA_003054665.1 of Opitutaceae bacterium EW11. Taxonomy (GTDB): domain Bacteria; phylum Verrucomicrobiota; class Verrucomicrobiia; order Opitutales; family Opitutaceae; genus EW11. The sequence continues at coordinate 238,208 of QAYY01000013.1, forward strand.
TCCCCATGAAACTCACACACACTCCTCGCTTCATTCTCGGCGCGGCCCTTGCGGGCCTGCTCTTGGCCGGCACCGGCTTGGCTCGAGCCGATGACCGTGACGATCAGATCGAGAAGACGTTCAAGGCGTCCCACGTCTACAAAACCGACCTGCAGAAAACCGACCTGTCGATCGACTCGGAAAACGGCGTCGTCGACCTGAAAGGCTCGGTCGAAAACGAAGACCAGAAGCGGCTGGCTGAAGATACGGTGCGGGGCATTCCCGGCGTCGTGCGCGTCGAAAACCGCCTCACTGTCACCGGCAATCAGAAGGAAGGCTCCGACGACTGGATCGCGCTCAAGGTCCGCGGCGCCCTGCTGCTCCATCGCAATGTCAGTGCGACCGACACCCACGTCCAGGTCCAGAATGGGTTGGTGACCCTTACCGGCACCGCCCGATCCGAGGCGGAGAAGGCTCTCGCGGCCGAGTATGCCAACGACATCAAAGGCGTGGTTCGGGTCGACAACCAGATCCGGGTGGTCGAGCCAGCCGACCGCGATCGGGTCACCTCCTCGACCAATCCGCGAAACGACGCCGTCACGGAACGGCGAACGGCGGGCGAGCGAATCGACGACGCATCGATCACTGCGAAACTGAAATCGTCCCTCGCCATCAGAAAGTCGACGAGCGCCCTCCACACCGACGTCACCACACGCAACGGCGTCGTGACTATTACGGGCGAGGCGAAAAACGGGGCCGAGAAGGACCTCGTGACCAAGCTCGCCGAGGACATCGAAGGCGTCCGCTCCGTGGACAACGAAATGACCGTTCGCGAGCGCTAGACCCTCCGCCGGCCGAGCCCTCCGCGCGGACGCCGGCCGGGCAACAAGCGTAGGGGAACGAGCACTACCGCTGGCCGGACCTGCGCCAGGATTCCATCGTCAACCCAAACCAAAACTAGGAGGAAATATGCTAAGCTGGTCCATCACGTTCCTGATCATTGCGATCATAGCCGCCGTTCTCGGATTCACCGGTATCGCCGGTACGGCCGCGGGAATCGCCAAGATCCTGTTCCTGTTGTTCCTCGTCCTTTTTGTGATCTCGCTGATCGTCGGGCGCCGCCCGCCAGCGTGATCGAGAGAAAGAGACGCAATCAAAGTCCGACGGCTTGGGTGCCGTCGGACTTTTTTTAGCCGCGCCTCCGGCGCGGAGAAGTTTGAAGTTGGTGGCTAGGATTTGGTGGCCCGGCTTGGCGGGAACGAACACTTAGCCTTTCCCGCGGGGCGATCGGAGAGCACGCCCTGCCACGACGCGTCGTTCGCGCCTTCGTGACGAGGCACGCGGGGCGTTTCTCGCGAAGTACCGCCAATGGCGTCCGCGGTTTCGTCACCAATTTCCAATTACCATCTTCCAACTACGCCGCGCGCCGCGGAGCGGCGCGCGGCCAGCGCCCCTTGGCCGCTGTTACTGCTTCCGGGTCGAAACCTCGATCACGTCGTGCGGAGCGGCTTCCTTCATCCCCGCAGAGCTGACGCGCATGTAGCGGGCCTTCTCGTGGAGTTCGCAGATGTTGTGGGCACCGAGGTAGCCCATGCCGCTCTGGATACCGCCGAGCAGGTTCGCGAGAACGTCGTCGGTCGAGCCGGAGACCTCTTTCAACGCTTCGATGCCTTCCGCGGTGATCTTGCGATTCTGGTCGTTTTTGTCGTGCCCATAACGAGCGGCCGAGCCGGCCTTCATCGCCGAAAGGGTACCCATGCCGCGGTACTGTTTGTAGAGCTTGCCGTTGATTTCCATGATCTCGCCCGGCGCTTCGCGGCAGCCCGCAAGCAGTCCGCCGAGGATCACCGCGTCCGCGAGCGTGAGAGCTTTGACGATATCGCCGGACTTCGTGATGCCGCCGTCGGCGATGATGCGGACGCCGCGCGCGGCCGCGGCTTTGCTGGCGACGTAGAGGGCGGTGAGTTGGGGGATGCCGACACCTGCGACGATGCGGGTGGTGCAGATCGAGCCGGGCCCCTGGCCGATCTTGATCGCATCGGCGCCGCAACCCGAGAGGTACTCCACGCCCGAGGCGCTGGTCACGTTGCCGGCGATGATCGTGATCGACGGGAAGGCGTTGCGTACGAGCTTGACCATGTCTCCCACGCCCTGGGTGTGTCCGTGGGCGGTGGATACGGCCACAGCGTCGATGGATTCATCCATCAGCGCACCGACATGGGCGACGATCTTCTCGCGGTCGAGTTCGCCGGAGCTCTTGCGAATGGGGGAGAGTGCCGCACCGACGACGAGTCGGAAATTGGCGTCGCGGGCCGGCTTGCGGCGGGACTTGGACTCGCTCGTGATCCGCTCGACGTCCGAGCCGGTCACCAGGCCGCGCAGGCGGTCGGAGTCATCCACCACCAGCATCTTGTTGATGCCGACGTGGGCGCTGAAGAATTCGTCCGCGGCTTTGATGGGATCCTTGGCGATATGGCGTTCGTGCTCGGTGATGAGGTGATTTCGCGGCGTCATGACGTCCGCGACTTTCTTCGCCCGGTAGCGTTCTTTCACGACATTGCCGGAGAGGAGGCCGACGAGTTTTCCCTGAGCGTCCACCACGGGAAAGGTCGAGAAGGCGAATTTCTTCACCTCGATCATCCCGAGGACGTCCCCGATGAGCGCCTCCGGCGACACGGTGATGGGGTCCTGGATGAGCCCGTGGATGTGGCGTTTCACGCGGGCGACTTCCTTGACCTGGTCCTTGTACGCCAGATTGGCGTGAATCAGTCCGAGTCCGCCGTTGAGCGCCATCGCGATGGCCATGCGGGATTCGGTCACCGTGTCCATATCGGACGAGATGATCGGAATCTGCAGCTTCAGCGTCTCGGACAGGACGGTCGACGTATCGGCGTCCTTGGGAAGGATGTCCGAGTAGAGCGTCGCGAGAGAGACGTCGTCGAACGTCAGAGCCGTCGGCACGCTAGAGCGAAAAAACGCGTCGGCGGGCTGGTAAAACTCGGCGTCGATCGCGTGGGAAGAAGACGTGGCAACCGTGGTCATGGTTGCCGCAATCGAAATAATGGCCTGCCGGGAAAGCTCAATGAAAAGTTTTGGAGCGGGCGACGGAGGGGGCGCGCGGGTTTGCGTCCGCTCTATCCTCATCGAACGCTTTTTCGCAATTCGCCGCTGTGGGTGAAAATCGAGTAGCGGCGAACGGAGGATCGTCCCAGTCTCTGCAGCCTCCGCTTGGTCTGTCGCCGGGGTTCTTCTGCTCCGAGCGTCGCTGAACGATTGAGCCCGCGTTAGCCGTTTTTCCTCCGTGTCACTTCACTTCGCCTACCGTCGCTACACCGTGCCGTTCAGGATACCGGTCCGAACGGCGCATGGATTATGGACACATCGGGAAGGGGTGCTCGTGAAACTGACCGATGCAAAAGGCCGAAGTGGAATTGGGGAGGCGGCACCGATTCCTTGGTTTGGGACAGAGACTGCGGACGAGATCGAGTCGGCTTGCCGCTCCATCGGCGACTCCGTTCAGAAGCACACCGCGCTGCCAGTGCGGCTCGGCTGCCTGACCCACGCCTGGAAGTCGGCCTTGCGCGCCTTGGCGACGGAGCCGACGACCAGTCGGCACGCCTACCTGCCGGTCGTGGCACTTCTTCCGGCGGGACGGGCTGCATTGGAGAGAATCAAGGGCTTGGCCGAAGCCGGATTTCGCACGTTCAAGTGGAAGGTGGGAGTGGGCGACCCGTCGGATGAACGGGCGCTTCTCGACGACCTCCTGGCCGCACTGCCGAACGGCGCCAAGCTCCGCCTCGACGCGAATGGAGCTTGGGTCCGCCGCGAGGCCGAACGCTGGCTGGCCTATTGCGCCGATCGTCCGATCGAGTTTGTCGAGCAGCCGGTATCCCCGGACGCACCGGCGGTGGAGGATTCGCTCCTCGGTTTGGCGGGCGATTTCCCGACCAGGATCGCGCTCGATGAATCCGTCGCGACGCTCGCCCAACTCGAGCGCTGGCTGGCCGCCGGTTGGCCTGGAGTGTTTGTGATCAAGCCATCGCTGATCGGCGACGTGGATCTCGCGTTCGAGAAGTTGGCCAAAGCGAAATCTCCCGTGGTTGTTTCGTCCGCGATGGAAACCGCCATCGGCGCGTACGCCGCCCTTCGCCTCGCGCTCGCGTTTCCGGGAGAACTGCTTGCGCTCGGCTTCGGCGTGTATCCGCTGTTTGTGGACAATCGTCTGGATGGCCCCGCAGTCGCGCCGTTCGTTCGTCGCGAGGACCTCGAGCGCTTCGACCCGGAGGCCGTATGGAACGTGCTGAGCTGAGGGCGCTCCTGGGCACTCTGCCGAATGCCGAAGTGCGGGGACGTTTTGTCTTTCTCGCGGATCCAACGTGGCCGGAGGTCACGCGCGCCAAGTTCGCGCGGACACTCGAGGAGGCTGAGATGGTCGACGCATCGTTCGGCTGGCTCTCCATTCCGACGGGCGGCACGAGCGGGGAGCTGAGATTTGTTCGGCACGACCAAGAGACGGTCGGGGCGGCGGTTGACGGTTTCACGCGGCATTTCAGGGTAGAGCGAGTCAACGCGGTCGGAGTTCTTCCGATGCATCACGTGAGCGGGCTGATGGCTTGGCTGAGGTGCGCGGGAACCGGCGGCCGGTATCTTGCCCAGGATTGGAAGCGCCTTCAGACCGGGGACTGGCCGCGCCTGACCGACGAGAGGGACGACTGGTTTCTCTCCCTGGTGCCGACGCAGTTGCAGAGGCTGCTCGAATTGCCGGGAGGGGCGGAGTTTCTGCGGCGCTTTCGCGCGGTTTTCCTAGGCGGCGCGCCGGCGTGGCCGGCATTGACCGATCAGGCAGCGGAGCAGCGGATCCCAGTTTCCCTGAGCTATGGAATGAGCGAAACCGCTGCGATGGTGGCGGCGCAGTTGCCGGAGGAGTTTCTCTGCGGGTACCGCGACGCCGGTCGGGTGATGCCGCATGCCCAGGTGAAGGTCGACGTCGAGGCGGGGGGCGTGCTTCGCATCAACGGCGAGAGCGTGTTCCGCGGCTATTTCCCGGGATTTCGCGAGCCGCGGACCTTCCTCACCGAAGATCTCGGCGAAGTGCTGCCCGGTGGCCGCGTGCGGGTGCTTGGCCGGAGGGATGCCGTGATCATCACCGGTGGAGAGAAGGTGGCGCCGACGGAGGTGGAAGAAGCACTTCGAGCCACGGGCGCGTTTTCCGACGTCGCGGTAATCGGCGTGCCGGACCCGGAGTGGGGGCAGGCCGTGGTCGCGTGTTATCCAGCGGGAGGCTTGCGAGGCGAAGCGATCGAGGTGCGTGGTCGCTTGAGCCTCACCCTGGCGCGCTACAAGCAACCAAAGCGTTACGTTCCAATCGCCGAGTGGCCGCGAAATGCCCAAGGGAAGGTGAATCGCGCCGAACTGTTGCGCGCCGTCGAGGCGAGCCACTCAGTTTAGCGGCGATTCCGTGCGGTCAGGGGATGCGCGACCGTGTGTTTGGATTTCTCGAGCCGTGAGCGGCACTGCCGATCTCGGCCAGAGCCAAAAAAAGGCGCGCCGTCCGGCGCGCCTTGGAAAGACGTAGGAATCACTGTTTCCCGAAGCCGTTGGGGTGCGTCGAGTGCCACTTCCACGCGGTGGCGACGATCGGCTCGATGCTGGTGTATTTGATTTTCCAGCCGAGTTCGCTGACGGCTTTCGAAGAATCGGCGTAGAGGGCCGGGGGATCGCCGGCGCGGCGGGGAGCGGCGATGTACGGGACCTTCTTGCCCGTGACCTTCTCCACCGCGCGGATCACCTCGAGCACGGAGGTCGGGGTGCCGGTGCCCAGATTGTAGAACAGTCCGGTGCCCGGCTTTGACAGCTTGTCAAATACCGCGATGTGCGCGCGGCTGAGGTCGTCGACGTGGACATAATCGCGCAGGCAGGTGCCGTCGGGGGTCGGATAGTCCGTGCCGAACACCTGCAGGGCAGGGCGCTTTCCCGTCGCCGCATCGATTGCCAGCGGAATGAGGTGGGTCTCCGGATTGTGGTCCTCGCCGATTGCGCCGTCTTCGGCCGCGCCGGCGGCATTGAAATAGCGGAAAGCGGCAAAGCTGAGGCCATGGGCGACGGCGAGGGCCTTCAAGGCATTCTCGATGTCGAGTTTGGTCTGGCCGTAGGGATTGATCGGCGCCTGCGGCATCGATTCCACGATCGGCATCTTCGACGGGATGCCGTAGGTCGCGCAGGTGGAGGAAAAGACGAACTTCTTCACGCCCTTCGCGAGCATCGTCCGGAGGAGCTGGAGCGTCGCGACGACGTTGTTGAAATAGTATTTCAGCGGGTCGTTCACGGATTCGCCGACGTACGCAAAGGCGGCGAAGTGCATGACCACGTCGATCTTTTCGTCCACCAGGATCCGGCCGACGGCTCCCTCGTCTCCGAGGTTCACATCGTAGAACGGAATGTCGCGCCCGACCGCCGGTCGGTGCCCGAAGATCAAGTTATCGATCACAACGGGCCGATGCCCTGCAGCGATGAGCTGCCTGACGCAGTGACTTCCGATGTAACCGGCTCCACCTACGACTAGAACGTTCATGCGGGCGAGGCTTGTATTGCCTTCCGCCGGTGCTTGGCTAGCCCTTTCCGTTTACATTTACATGAAGCTTCCCCGTATCGTCATCACCGGTGTCGGACTGACTGCCCCGAACGGCAATTCTCTGTCGGAATTCCGGGAGAATCTCCTGAAGGGCGTCGCCGGGATCGAGCGGATTGACGTGCGGTACATGGGGCAGCTGCTGGCGGGTGTTTGCCACTACGATCCGCTCAAGTACCAGAAGAAGAAAGAAGTCCGCGTCGGCACGCGTGCCGGTTCCATTTCCATCTACTGTGCCCGCGAAGCTCTGGCGGACAGCGCGGTGAACTTCGATGCATTTCCCAAAGACCGAATCGGCATCTATATCGGCTGCACCGAGCACGGAAACGTCGAGACGGAGAACGAGATCTACAACATCTCGAAGTTCAACTACGACACGAAGTTCTGGTCGCACTATCACAACCCCCGCACCGTCGCGAACAACCCGGCGGGCGAAACGTCGCTCAATCTTGGTATCACGGGCCCGGCCTACACGATCGGTGCCGCTTGCGCGGCCGGCAACATGGGTCTGATCCACGCGGCGCAGATGCTGCGGCTCGGCGAGGTCGATTTCGCTCTCTGCGGCGGAGTCAGCGAAAGCATCCACACCTTTGGCATCTTCGCCGGATTCAAGAGCCAGAACGCCTTGGCCAACCACGAGGATCCGAAAAAAGCCAGCCGGCCGTTCGACAAGGGCCGCAACGGCATCGTGATTTCCGAGGGCGGCTGCCTCTACACGCTGGAACGTCTCGAGGACGCGCAGGCACGCGGCGCGAAAATCTATGCTGAGATCGCCGGTTATTGCGTGAATTCCGACGCGAGCGACTACGTTCTCCCGAATCCCGAGCGCCAAGCCCAGTGCGTTCGCCGGGCGATCGTAAACGCCGGGATGACCCCGCGGGATATTCACATCGTCAATACCCACGCCACGGCCACCCCTCTGGGCGACGTTCAGGAATGCCAGGCGATCGGCAGCGTGTTCGTCGACTGCCCAGAGACCTACATCAACAACACAAAGAGCTTCATCGGCCACGCGATGGGGGCCGCCGGAGCGCTGGAATTGGCGGGCAACCTTCCGTCGTTCGATGACCTGACCGTTCACCCGACCATCAACGTGGACGACCTCGATCCGCAGTGCGCCCTCCCTGGGCTGGTTTTGAATCAACCAGTGAAGGCAAAACGAGTTGACGCAATTTTGAACAACTCCTTCGGTATGTTAGGCATCAATTCCACGCTGATCGTTAAGCGTTTTGTGGCCTAATCCTTCGACCAGTTTCACGCATGACCAAAGACCAAGTTAAACAGGCGGTGATCGATATCATCTCCGACATCGCGCCCGACGAGGATCTGAGCAATCTCAAGCCCGATGTTCGCCTTCGCGACCAGCTCCAGCTCGATTCGATGGACTTTCTGGATATCGTGATGGAGTTGCGGAAACGCCACGGCATCGAAGTGCCCGAGGCGGACTACATGCAGCTCGCCACTCTCGACAGTTCGGCCGAATACCTCACGCCGAAGTTCAACGCGCTCGCCAAAAAGTAGAAATCTGGCGTTTTCGCTTCCGTCTTTCGAGGCCGGGACTTGCTCCCGGCCTCCTTTGTAGTTGGAGATCGCGTCTTGCTCAAACCGCCCCCCGAGTTGCCGGAAATCCAGGTCCGAGAAGCCGCACGCGCCCGCCACTTCGTACGACGGACGGGGACGATCCAGGTTTAGCCAGCCGCTAAGATGAATTCACAAAGCCACTACGACGTTGCGGTGATCGGCGCGGGCATGTCGGGCCTGGCGGCGGCGATCCGCCTGGCCCATTTCGGGAAGCGCGTGTGTGTCTTCGAACGGCACAACGCTGTCGGCGGACTGAACGGCTTCTACAGCATCGACGGTCGCAAGTACGACGTCGGTTTGCACGCGATGACCAACTATGTGCCCCCGGGCGTGAAGGGGACGCCGTTGGTGAAGTTGCTTCGGCAGCTTCGAATCGATCGCGAGGAATTGGCGCTCAGTCCGCAGAAACGCGGCAGGGTGGCGTTCGGCGCGCACGGCGAAACCTCGTTGGTTTTCACCAATGACTTTGCGGTCTTCGAGCAGAGCGTGGCGGAACTCTTCCCCGCGCAGATCGACGGCTTCCGGCGTCTGGTGGAGGCTGTCCGAGCGTACGATGCCGTTTCGATTGTCGCACCCGTCGACTCGGCGCGGCAGACGGTCCGGCGCTACGTTAGCGACCCCTTGCTGGAGGAAATGCTCTTCTGCCCGGTGATGTTCTACGGAAGCGCTCAGGAGCGGGACATGGCCTTCCGGGATTTCGTCGTGTTGTTTCAGGCGATCTTTCTCGAGGGACTCGCGCGGCCGATCGAAGGCGTTCGCGCAGTGCTTCGCGTATTGCTCGAGAAACTTCGGGCCGCCGGGGGGCAGCGTCGGATGAAGTGTGGCGTTCAGCGCATCGTGGAGCGGGATGGACGCGCTGCGGCGTTGGTGTTGGACAGCGGAGAAGAGGTGACTGCGGACCACATCCTGTCGTCCATCGGGTATGTCGAAACCGAAAAACTCTACCGACCGGGCTGGGTGCCGCCCGAGGATGCGAAAGGGCGGCTCTCGTTTGTCGAGACGGTCAATGTGCTTCGCTGCCAGCCGGCTCAACTCGGTTGGGGCGACGATGCGATCGTCTTTTTCAGCGCGTATCCTGAGTTCCGTTACGAGCGCCCCTCCGATCTCGTCGACACTCGGAGCGGCGTCATCTGCATACCGAACAATTTCCAGTATCCGGCGGGCGTTGGTCTGCGGGAGGGATTCTTCCGTTGCACGTGCCTTGCAAACTATGACCGTTGGGCTGCGCTCAACGAAGCCGACTATCGTGCAGCCAAGGCAACAGCGCTGGTCGAAATCACCAAAGCCGCGCGGCACTGCATGCCGCCGCTGAGTCCCGCCGAGCGGCTCTCCGAAGCGACGGTCGCGACAGATGTCTTTACGCCGTGCACAATAGAGCGATTCACCGGACACCACGCCGGCACCGTCTACGGTTCTCCGGTCAAAAACCGCGAAGGTACGACGGGATTGAGCAATCTGTATCTGTGCGGAACCGACCAAGGGTTTCTCGGAATCACTGGCGCAATGTTGAGCGGGATTTCGATGGCCAATCTGCACATTCTGCAGAAGGGCTGACGGAGTCTTTTTTTGCGATTCTCGGGAACTACGCCTAGACTGCCGACTCTGTGGCGGTCGCGAACGGCCGTATCGGAGCAGTGGGGCTCCGCGCGCCCGCAGTCCTATGCTTAAAACCATGCTTCTGCTCACGCTCCCCTTGGCGGTCACACTTATTTCGGGGAACACGCCAACACCGACTCCAACCCCAACACCGCAGCCGCAGAATCTGCCTCCGGACGGCGCGCTCGTAAGAATTGTTCAGTCAAACGGCACCATCGATCGCACGGCGTACCAGAAAGTGGCGCAATTGTGGGGACCGATCTCGATTGGCGAGCGCCTGGGGCCCACGTTCGCCCAACTGAATCCGGGCGCTGCCGACGATCGACCGACGCTCTTCAAACCGCCCTCCATGGACTGCAAGGCGCTCTCCTTCGCCAATCGCACGAACCCGTACGAATTGGGCAAGGATGGCTGCAAGGCGGACAACGACTACTGGAGCGACAGTGGCCAGGTCGGCTACGTACCGGACGATCCCGCCAACGACCCGGGTTTGGACCGCATCCAGACTTTCGCGTACTACAACTACGTTTTCGCGCTAAGTCCGCGCTTGGACTACGCCAGCGGTACGCCGCATCCCGACCCGCAAACGCGCGAGAATTACTACAAGACGATGCTCGGCCACTTTCCGCAGCATCCGGTCGCGATGGTGCGCAACTATTCGATGCAGCAGAACGAGGCGCTGGTCGTCTATCGCGAGGGCCTCTTGGCTGTGGCGGGCACGCAGACGAGCCGCACGGGAAATGAGCGACCTTATCCCGGTCTCCTTCTGCCGTCCAACAAGGTCCCGACCGCGCTCGCCGTCACCACGAACAACGAATTCGCACTGATCACCGTTTGGGATACGGATGCGGCAAAAGGGCAGTTAGCCGTCGTCGCTCTCGAAGGGAAATACCTCCCGTTTCACACGTGGCCCTATATGGCGATGCCGAACCAGGGCAGCTTCTCTGACTTCAAGCTGCTCGGTTATATCGATCTTCCATTCGCCACACCAACCGCGGTCGCCGCGGCCTGCAACGGGTGGTGGGGCGGACCTTCTCAAGCCGGAGGAAAGGTGCTGAGCCAAGTCGACCTGACGCAGGAGGGCTACCGGAAGGCGGCCTATGGCGGCGATTTCGGGCTGACGCTGATTGTGGCGACCAAGGGCTACGCGGTCGTCGCTTCCAGGTCGGAAAACAAGGTTGCGCTCGTAGACATGTCACCGCTCTTCAACTACGTCCGGGATAGCTACCTTTCGTCCACGGAGAGCTTCCTGGCGACGACGCAGAACCGCGGATCCGGAGCCGGTCAGTGGCCGGCGACGTTCACGGAGAAGCCGGAGATCAAGCCGACTGTGGTTTGGACCAAGGACTACACCGCGCCGAGCGCCGTCCTTGCCGGGCATCATACGGATCGATGGTCCATTGACCGCTACAAGGCCCACATCGCGACGGAAGACGGGACGATCCATATCATCGATACGACTCAATTGATGAATCGCTGGAGCTGGGAGCCCAGCGGCGCGTTGGCCGAAATCGGATCGTTCAAAGTTGGACGCAATCCGGTCAGCATGTGTTTTGCGCGCTTTGGCGAGTCCGGTCTGCCGAACGCGCCTACCAAGTCCAATGGCGCTCCGGCGTCGCCGGATCCCCAGAATAACATGTTCTATGTGGCTTGTCGCGGTGACCGCGAAGTCGTGGGCGCCGTTACTTGGAATGGCACCGGCAGCGTTTTCCGCCGCATCAAGGATTCGCGCATGGGCGACCCGGTCGCGGTGAGTGTCGCCACTCGTGGGAACATTGTCACGGTGGCCGACTACGAGGGGAAAAAGCTCCTCAGCTTCCGTATCGGCTCGATTGTCGACCGTGCTGGCACGGTTTACGGCGCCGGAGCCGATGGCAAAGCCCCCTTCGAACTTGGCGGCGAGATGTCGGTGAACGGCAAACCGTTCCTTGTAGGCTCTTCCAACGTGAATTGAAGGCCTGGGCACCTCTGCGACCCGGGAATGGTTAAACCTGGGCCGCTGGAAACCGGGACCCTGGTCCCTGGATCGATTTGGGTAAGGTGCGCGAACCCAGGCGCGTTCGCAGGCTGGGCCACAACCGCCCCGGCGCGCCAGTCCTTGTGGTGCGTCGCGAGAGGCGCTCTGACCGTGCAGGCGCGCCACACTTGCGCCCCAACGACCGGCTTCCCACGCGGCGCATCGCCGCGTGCAGACACAATAAGGCCCGCAACGTCGAAACGTTGCGGGCCAAATTGCGGGTTGGAGTTCGCCACGCTCTCTTCCCGGATGCCTGCATTGGGCGCTCTCGCTTTCGCGGGCTGCAAGCTCCCCGACGCTACTCTCCGCGGCATGCGAAGGTCTCGGTCTCATAGCGGGACCGCTCCGGCCGTTTCCGGCTGAAGTCTGTTGAGTGAGGCCTCTTTGCCCAGTTCGTCTGTTCTCTGCCGAGAACAGCGCGCCGGACAGGGTGCTGACACGCCTGCAATCTGTCTTTCGCGTCGGCACCTTGGGCATAGGGACGGCCTCAGCTTTTGGCCGAGCGTTGGCCCCATGCGACGGGTCTGACCTCTTAACTCTCAGGCTGCGTTTACCTTTGCAGTTGAGTGACGCGGTTTGTCGCGCCGCCCCAAATCAGAAACGGGGGCGAGCTTTGCCTGGCTCGCGCGTTTCCCATACTTGCGCCCTTTTTGCGCGCTCGATCTCACGACCAAGCCTTGTCGGCGGGGTGGTCCCGATCCGAAGGACGCCAGCATGTGCTGGTACTACCGTAGCAGCCATAACCCTCTGGGTAACGGTATCAGTGCGGGGCTCGAAACGCTCCCCGTACCTGACTCGGCTCGAACGCGGCTTCTTCTTCGCGCCTCACCGCTCAGCTCCTGATTTCGTGTTTACTGGACGGGCACGACCCCGACCAGAGGAGCTGGTGACATATGCCTCGCTGCCAGCGGTTTTTGAGCGCTGCGCGCAGGGGGTGACCGAACCAGCTTCGATCATCCGTTCCCCGGTTGCCCGGGATTATCCCAGCCTTCGTTTCCGGCGGTTTTTTCAGGCCACCGGGCGTCGGACTGTTCTATCAAGGAACGAGTTGGACCATGCAGGATTTGCGCGGGAAAGTCACGAGAAATCTCCTCACAAGTTGTTCACTAATAGACACCTGTGCATAACCGGTGCACAGATGGTGAATAACTTTCGCTTGCCTCTGCCAATCGGGCGCTTGCCTCGCGCCCCTCCCGGCGAACGCTGGCGTATTCGTCTTCTCATGTCGCCCCGCGATCTTCCGATCTACGAACTCGAATCTCCGATCATTGCCAGTCTGCGCTCCCGGGGAAGGTTGATCGTGCAGGCGCCGACGGGCTCGGGAAAATCCACGCAGCTTCCGCAGATGCTCCTGCGGCATGGTCTGCTCGATGGCGGGCAGGTGGTCGTGCTTCAACCGCGCCGGCTGGCGGCGCGCCTTCTGGCGAAACGCGTGGCCGAAGAGGTTGGCGCTCCGCTCGGCGATGTCGTGGGTTACCAAATACGGCTTGAGTCGCGCTTGAGTGAACGCACCCGCATCCGATTTGTCACGGAGGGGATTCTGCTCCGGCAAATGTCGTTCGATCCGCAGCTGCGGGGCGTGGCGGCGGTGGTCTTCGACGAGTTCCACGAACGCCATCTTTACGGCGACATCAGCCTGGCGCGTGCAATCCAGATCCAGCAAACGACGCGTCCCGACCTGAAGATTGTCGTCATGTCGGCGACGTTGGATACGGGCAGTCTCAAGGACTACCTCGGCCCCTGCGATTTGCTCGTATCCGAGGGACGGAGCTTTTCGGTCGACATCGAATACCTGCCGAAGCCGGTGAACTTCGACAACGAGCCCGTCTGGGAGGCGGCGGCGAGGGAGTGCGCTCGCATCGCCGGGCGCGTGGACGGCGACATGCTCGTCTTCATGCCGGGGGCGTACGAAATCGGCCGCACGGTCCAGGCGATCCAGGGGGACCGAACGCTGCGGGACTTTGCGGTGTTGCCTCTGCACGGGGAGCTCCCGCCCGAGCAGCAGGATCGCGCGGTGGCCCGGTACGACACGCGAAAAATCATCGTCTCGACCAATGTCGCGGAGACATCCCTCACGATCGACGGCGTGACGGCGGTGATTGACTGCGGCCTGGCCCGGGTGGCCCGGTACGATCCGCACCGCGGAATCAATACCCTGCTGATCGAGAAGATCTCCGCAGCCTCGGCCGATCAGCGCGCGGGGCGCGCGGGCCGCACCGCGCCGGGCGTGTGTGTGCGACTTTGGACGGAACGCGAGCACGCTCAGCGCCCGCGCCAGGAATTGCCGGAGGTGAAGCGCCTCGATTTGTCCGAGGTGGTGCTGACTTTGAAGGCGAGCGGCATCGACGATGTCGCGGGTTTCCCCTGGCTGGAGAAGCCGGATCCGAAGGCCCTGGAAAGGGCCGAGGGTCTGTTGGCCGATTTGGGAGCGATCATCGGCAGCGCGGGCGTCCCGCCCGCCACGCACTCGACGGCGGCCGGGACGACCGTGCTCCCGCTGAGGAAGATCACCGAGGTTGGCCGCAAGATGCTGCGCTTCCCGGTTCACCCGCGTTACGCGCGCATGCTGCTGGAGGCGGACGCACGTGGCTGCGTGCGGGCGGTCGCGCTCATGGCTGCTCTCACGCAGGGGCGGAACTTTCTGCTCCGCGCCGCTTCGCGCGACGTCGAGGACGCCCGTGAGGACGCGTTTGGGGAAGAACACGAGTCGGACTTTTTCATCCTCATGCGCGCATGGCGCCATGCCGACAAAGTCAACTATTCGCTCGAGGCGTGCCGTCGTCTGGGAATCCATTCGCAGGCAGCTCGTCAGGTGGGCCCGCTGTTCGAACAATTCCTGGAGATCGCGGAGAAGGAGGGGCTCGACGTCTCCGAGCGCCGCGTCGACGGCGCTGAGATCTGCAAATGCGTGCTCGCCGGATTCTCCGACCACCTGGCAAAGCGCCTCGATACTGGCACGCTTCGCTGCGAATTGGTTCATGGACGCCGCGGCGTACTCGCTCGGGAGAGTGCGATCCAGAAGGCCCCGCTTTTTGCCGCAGCCGAGGTCAGCGAGATCGAAGGCCGGGGCGGAGAGGTGAATGTCTTGCTCAGCCTTGCGACCGCCATCCAGGAACCTTGGTTGAAGGAGCTTTTCCCGGCCGACTACACCGAAGCGACGGGTGTCGTCTACGACGAGTCCGCGAAACGTGTGATCGCCCGACGCGAACGCCGCTTCCGCGATCTCGTCCTCGAGGCCAAGGCGAGCGCCGACGATGTGCCGCTCAACGAGGCGGCGGCGATCCTCACGCAGCTCGTCCTGGCGGGAAAACTGAAACTCGAAGCTTGGGATGAGGCCGTAGAACAGTGGATCACGCGCGTGAATCGACTCGCCGAGTGGTTTCCCGAACTCGAAGTGAATCCGCTGACGGAGGCGGACCGGGCGACGCTGATCGAGCAGGTCTGCTACGGCGAAACGAGCTACAAGGGCATCCGGGAGAAACCCGTGATGCCCATTTTGCGGGATTGGCTCACGGCGGAGCAATTGGCCGTGCTCGACCAGTATCTGCCGGAGCGGCTCACCATGGCCAACGGTCGCCGCTCCCGCATCACCTACCACAAGGAAGGCCCGCCGGTGTTGAGTGCGCGAATACAGGAACTCTACGGCGTCGACGGGCGATTCACCCTCGGCCACGGCCGCGTTCCGGTGAAGATCGAGGTCCTCGCGCCCAATCAGCGCCCGATCCAAGTCACGGACGATTTGGGCGCCTTCTGGCGCGAGATGTATCCGAAGATCAAGACGGAGCTTTCGCGCAGGTACCCGCGGCACGAGTGGAGGTGAGGGCCGGTCCGGCTGCAGCCGGACCGGAAAAGTTGGCAGTTGGCAGTTGTTGGCGAAGCGTCGCGGGGTGCGGTTTCGATTCCATCGCGCAACGAACGCCCCTGCCGTGCGTCGCTCAGTGAAAATCGTGCGAGGTCTGGTCAGGCAGATCCGTCTGCCTCAGAGGTTCGATCTTTTCGGCGCGGACGTGGATGACACCGGAGACGTTTTGAAGCTTGCCCGTGATTTTCATCGACGGCTCCTGAGTGATAACCAGCCGGTGCTGTTCGAAGAAGTCCGGAGTCACCACCGCGTTGGCGATGCCGGTTTCGTCCTCGAGGCTGACGAAAACGAAGCCCTTGGCCGTGCCTGGGCGCTGACGGCAAATCACCGACCCGGCGATGGACACGCGCTCGCCATTGCGCACCAGAGGCAGTTCGCCGGCTGGATACACGTCGGGCAGCCGGTCGCGGAGCATGGCCATCGGATGCACGCCGGTGGTGATCGACATGCCGGAGAAATCGGCGGCGAAACGCTCCGTCATGGTCATCGGCGCAAGAGGGATGAGCGTCGTTTCGTCCTCGGCGAATCGTTGGAACAGGCTCTCGTCGTTGGACCAGGCCGCTTCGACCTGCCAGAGCGCGGCTCGGCGATGTTCGGCCAGAGCGTTGAGTGCGCCGACGGAGGCAAGGGCCCGGCGTTCGGGGGCGGAGAAATCGGTGCGTTTCAGGAAATCCGCGAGCGACGTGAAGGGCCGTTCGCCCCGCGCCGCAAGCATGGTTCGGACGGAGGTTTCGCGGACGCCTCGCACGTAACTGAGTCCGATGCGGATCGAACGGTCGTCGACGACGGTGCAGGGCCAGTCCGATTGGCACACGCAGGCGGGTTTTGCCTTCACGCCGCAACGCCTCCGGAAATCCTGGAGCAGCGTGGCGGGCGAATAAAAACCCATCGGCTGATTGTTGAGGAGGCCGACGAGGAATTCCGCCGGCCGATGCACTTTCAGCCACGTGCTGGCGTAGGCGAGCAGGGCGAAACTGATGGCGTGAGATTCAGGGAAACCGTACGCCGCGAACGACAGCGCCGCGTCGGTGAGTTTTTTCACCACGGTTTCGTTGCGACCTTGCCGCCGCAGGGCGGCGACGAATCGCTCCAGAGCGCGCTGGAGACGATCGGTGTTCCGGGTGAAACCCATTGCGCGTCGGAGTTCCTCGACTTCGCGGCCGGAGAGATTTGCCAGGCACATGCCGAGTTCGAGCATCTGCTCCTGGAACAAAACCACGCCCATGGTCCGCTCCAGGATCGGGCGGACGATCTCCTGGACGCTCGGGTCGATGAACTCGGGCGCTTCTTCCCCGTTGCGGCGCCGAATCAACGGATGCACGAGATGGCCGACGATGGGACCGGGGCGCACGATCGCGACCTGCATGGCGACGTCGTAAAACACCTTGGGCTTGAGCCGGGGCAGAGTGGCCATCTGCGCGCGGCTCTCGATCTGGAAAACCCCCACCGTTTCCGCCCGGCGCATCGCGGCGAAGGTCTCCTCGTCGTCCATCGGAATCTCGTGGAGTTTGGCCGGTCCCCGTCCGCTTTTTTCGCAGAGGGCAAGCGTGTCTTGGAGGACGGCCATCATGCCGAGGCCGAGGAAATCCACTTTGATGATACCCAGATCCTCGCAGTCGTCCTTGTCCCACTGGCAGACGACGCGGCCCGGCATCGAGGCCTGCTCGAGTGGCACAACGGAGGACAGGCTGCCCTGGCAGATCACCATGCCGCCGGAGTGTTGTCCGAGGTGCCGAGGCAGTCCGCGGATCTGTTGATACAGCGTCGCGAGCGCCTCGGCGCGAGGATGCGTGCTTGGGATCCCGGCCATCTCCAGCTGCTGTTTCAGCTGCAGCGTCTCCGGAAAATCGCCGTTGGCGTAGAGGCTCGAAAAACGGTCCAGGGCGCTGTCCGCGAAGCCAAGCACCTTGCCGATCTCCCGCACGGTGCTGCGTCCGCGATAGGTAATGACGTTGGCCGTCATGGAGGCCCCGCGCGGCGCGTACCGCCGGTAGATCTCCTGGATCACGCGCTCGCGCAGGTCGCCGCTCGGGAAGTCGAGATCGATGTCGGGCCAGGAGGGTTTGCCGTCGACCCCGACGCGCCCCTCGCTGAGGAACCGTTCGAAGAGGAGATGCTGCTCGAGCGGGTTGACCGCGGTGATTCCGAGACAAAAACACACGGCGCTGTTGGCCGCGCTGCCGCGTCCCTGGACAAGGATGCCGTGTTCGCGCGCCCAGCGGCAGATGTCCCAAACGATGAGAAAATAACCCACGAACCCGAGCTTCACGATCACGGCGAGTTCCTTCTCCAACTGGGCGCGGAGGGCCGGCGTGATGCGGTGCAACCGCTCCCTGGCCTCGATGAAGGTTCGTTCGCGGAGAAAAGTTTCCATCGTGTGCCCGGGCGGGACGGGGAATTCGGGGAAACGATAGCCGAGATCCTTCAGGGAAAACTCGAGCCGCTGCGCGAGACGCTCGGTGTGCAGGATCGCCTCGGGGAAATCCTGAAACAGCGCCGACATTTGCCGCGCCGATTTGAGATAACGTTCGTCGTTGGCGGACAGACGACGGCCGGCGGCGTCGAGGGTCGTGTGCAGCCGCAGGCAGGTGAAAACATCGGCTGCCTGCCGGACCGCTTTGGTGGCGTACGTCACGCCGCCGGTCGCGAGCAACGGCAGACGCTTCAAATCGGCGACGTTGGCGAGAAACTGGATCTCCTTTTCCTCGCCGCGAACGCGGTGCCTCTGCAGTTCGACGAAAAGCCGGTCGCGCCCGAAAATGCCGAGCAGTCGCTCGAGCCCTTCGACCGCCGCGGCGGCTCCGGCCTTGCGCCAGGCTCGGCGGACGGGCCCCTCTTCGTCGCCGGAGAGCGCAACCAACCCTTCCGCGTGGTCGGCGAGCTCTTTCCACGTGGCGAAGCATGGGCGTTTGCGTTCGCGCGGATCGATTCCGGGATCGAGTTCGTCACGCGGAGGCGTCAAGGCGCGCGGCGTGAGTTTGGTTTCGGTGATAAGCCGGCAGAGATTCTGGTAGCCCGTACGAGACTCCGCCAGGAGGGGGACGACGCTGCCGTCCTCCATTGTGAGCTCGGCTCCGACAAGCGCGCGAAAACCGTTTTCGCGCGCGGCGTTGAATATCCGGGGGGCTCCGTAAACGCCGTCGCGGTCGAGCAGGGCGACTCCGGGCAGTTCGAGTTCCACCGTCCGCCGAGCCAGATCCTCGGGGTTGGATGCGCCACGGAGAAAACTGAAGGCGCTGCGCGCGTGGAGTTCGAAATATGGCATCGGAGTGGACCGGGAGCGGAGAAGGAAACGGAAAGGGAAGCCACGGATGACACGGATTCGGATGCAGCAGCGGCTCAGTTTCGTGATGCGGGCGGGGTGCCCTCACCCCGCGGGTTGCGACGTCGCCCGTGCGGAGTGGGGGCGCCCCGCCCAAAACGGAAAAAGTTTCGCATGACGCCTCCGATTCTGAAGTGCGGCGGCGCCACGTCGCTTTTCAAGGACGAGACCCCGGCTCGCCCGCCGTTGCCGCGCTCGGTCTCGCGCCCAAACGCGGTGCGGGACACGTCGCGCCACCCGAAGCGTTGAACCCCTTCATTCGTATTCGCCATCGAGATACCACTCCTCTCCGATTTTCGCGATGCGGTAGAGCCCTCCGGCGGCGAGTTCGATATCCCATTCGTCGCGGGACCAAGACTCCGGTTTCCACCAGTCGCCCGAAGTGCGCCACGGCCCTCGCGCGGCGGCGACGGGGCTGTGCAGCTGCGCGCCGGATACAAATGCGGGCTGACCGCTGCGGGTGAGTTCGACGTGCAATGCCGGCGGAGGACGGCACCGGCGGAGAGGAAGGCCCGTCGACGGCCAGGTCGGCGGCTGGTCCATGGCGGGAACGAGGGGCAGCGGCGGGACGAGTTTCACCGCGTCGGGGCGATAGGTGTCCTCCAACTCCGGCGTCCCCAGTTGGCCGCTGCCGACGACGGCGGTGACCCGAGCGAGCGTTTCGGAAAAGCCGTGCGGATCGAGCAGCCCCGTTTCGAAAAGCCCCGGTTGCCGCACGAGCGGACGGGCAGGGAGGACGCGCAGCGAGACGCCAACCACGGCGGAGCCGGTGCGCAGCGACTCGAGGTAGGTGAAAAGCGTGCGGAAAAGAATGTCCTCCCGCGCCGTGGGCTCGGGCAGGCGGAAGCCTCGTTCGTGCGTCGTCTCGTCCGCCAGGCCCAGGCCGAGCACGAGTTCGCCGGCGACGAGTCCGGCGGTGCGGAGTTCGAGCGCGAGCCGGTCGATGAAACGACGGAGAATGAAAAGCACGCCCTCGGTGGTTTCGATCTCGTATTCGAATTCCATGGACGCGGCGAACCGCTGGGCGGGGGCGTAGGGCCGGAGCGGGCGGGGCTCGCCGCCGCGGGCGCGCTCCCAGAGGGCGAAACCTTCCGTGCCGAGGCGGCGCACGACGTCCGGCTTGGGCAGCGCGGTGAACTGCCCGAGCGTGGTGATGCCCCAACCGGCGAGAATGGAGGTTTGCTCGCCGCTGGGCTCGGCCACGGCAAGCGGAAGCCGGTGCAGAAACGCGGGCGCGTTTTCCACCGTGCGGACCGAAGTCGTGTCGCGTGCCGCATAGAGGGCGAGAAGGGGCGTGGCGGCGATGCCGCCGGTGGCGGTGAGGCCGTGTTCGCGCAGTTGGCAGAGGGCGTGTGCGACGTGGCGGGAGCGTTCCTCTGCGGGGAGCCCGGTGACGTCGATCGTGCAGATGCCGGGCGCGGTGTCTTCCACGGAGGGAGCGACATCGAGAGCGCAGGCAAGCAGGAGCTGTTGCGCTTCGCGGTCGGCGGACGAGGATGGCTGGCAGAAGACGATTGTGGCGCAGCGCGCCTGGGCTTGCGGCGCACTCATGCCGGGCGTCACTCCGGCAGCGCGCGCAAGGGCGTTGGCCTGAAGCACGACGGCTTTTTTCGTATCGCCGGAGAGCACGGCGAAGGGCGTGTCGCTGGGCGGGGGCGGGATGGGGGCGAAAAGCGGGAGTTCTTCCTGGGAGCGCGGCCGTCTCGGCCGCAACAGGTCGGAGGCGGGCGGGACGCCCGCGCTTCCAGGGGGCGCCTCGGTTTTGGAGTGCGGCGGCACGGCGCCGCTTTCGACGCGTGTTTCCAAGGCGGACCGGGGGGACCGTCCTCCAGGGGTGCGGGTGTCGGCACCTTCCGAGAGGAGCGCCGGCCGCTGACCGGCGTCGGCTGGGTCGCCGGCCAGCGGCTGGCGCTCCGCTAGTTCTGCGGCTGCGCCTATTCCCAAGTTAGGATCCGCGCGCAGCACCGCTTGTAGGGAGAAATCGGAGACGTGAAGGACGGCGTAGATCATACGGCCTCCTGTTCGAGTTGGCGGCGCTGGCGGCTGAGCTCGATCGGGAGCACATCCGCGAGCAGGGCCCGGGGCGAATCGAGGTCGCTCAGGGCAAACGAGTGGTTGAGGAGAAAGCGGAGCTGGGCGCTCGGCACAAGCGCCCTCGGGGTGAGCACGAGGAGCGGGAGTTGGTTCTGTTCGGCGGCGCGCTGCAGGCGGTACCAGGAGGTGGGCGGCTCCTGACGCAACTCGCGTTCCGCCTGCCGCCGAAGATCGATCATCACCAGGCCGAAATTGGCGTCTCGGGTGAGAAGATCGGCCGATTGCATGACCTGCCGCAGCGTGTGGCAGCGCACCCAGACCAGGTGGATGAGCGCGTCTTGCGTGAAAGATTGGGGGTCGAAGCAGTCCGAACCGTCGATCAGCGTGACGCGCAACCGTTGCGCGCGGCAGAGCTCGAGCACACGGGCGACCACCAGCATGCCTCCGCAGCTGGGCGCGGCGCAGACAATCTCCGTGATCGCACCTACCGGAAGCCCGCCCGCGGCCTCATCGATCGCCGGCACCCCCGTCGCCACGCAGCGTGCGCGAAGCGATTGGCTCGCCGTGGGAAAACGGCGGGCGAGCAGCTCGCGGAGCGCGTGGAGTTTTTCGGGAGGGGGCATTTACGGCTGCGCCTAAGGTAGAATGCAGAATGAAGAATGATGAAGGAGGAGCGGCTGGTTGGCGGAGCGGGCGCGATCGGTGAGAGAGAGGCGGGGCGTCTGGCTGAGAACGAAAACGGTACGGCGGTTCGAGGTGGGCGGCGGTGCGGAGGGAGGGCACGTCGGTTAAAACGCGTCGGGGAAACGGCCCGAAAAACCGCGGCGCGTCGGGGGCAACGCACCCTGCCTGCAGAGAATTCACGTTTTTCGTCGGAGGAGACCGACCATGACTCCTTGAATGATCAGTTCGCTCGCCGGAAGAAGGTCGGGATAACGCGGATTCTCGGCGCGCAGGAAGGGTGCGCCTCGTTGCACGAGGTAACGTTTGAGGGTCGATTCGCCATCGATCAGAGCGGCGACGATGTCGCCCGGGCGCGGTTCGCGCGGCGTGAGGAAGACGATGTCGTCCTCGACGATGTTGGCGCCGATCATCGAGTCGCCTCGCACGGTCAGCGCGAAAACCTGCGTGCCGGGACGAATGCCGAGCGTGACGAGGTCGACCCCGACAAAAGTGTCGGGCTGCTGTTCTTCCAGCGTCGGCAAACCGGCGGGAATCGTGCCGTAGAGCGGCACGCGAGCGGAGGTGGCGGTGAACCCGGACGGGGAAACGAAGGCGCGGGATTTGCCTGGCTGGCGTTTGAGCACGCCTTTTTTCGCGAGAGCCTGGAGGTGGCGCGTGACCGCGAACGGGCTGGCGAAGTGGAAGTGCGCCTGGATTTCGCGGAGCGTGGGGAAAACGCCTTGCTCCGCTTGGTGGGCGAGGACGAAGTCGAGGATCTCCTGTTGGCGCTTCGTAAGCATAGTGTTCAAATGAACACTCTTTTGGCGCAACGCAACGCCGCTTGAACGGTGATTGCACAAGTGCGGGAGTAGCACGGGTTTTGAAGAAATCGCCGGGGCGTGGATGAACACGGATCGGGGCGCGTTATCCGTGTCGATCGGTGCCCCTCTGTGGTTGCACGGATCGGTGGGAGCGCCGGTCTCCGGCCGGCAATCTATTAGGCTGCCGGCGGGACGCCTGCGCTCCCAGGGGATCGAAGGCTCTTTCGCGCCGAGCCAGGGCTCGCCGTCGAAGGCGGCGACAGGTCGCCGCACTTCAAATCGGAGGGTTTGGCGTCTCCTGCGTGCCTCTTGTGTCCGAGCTCGGTGAACTCGGTATTAAGTGGAGAAATCGCCGGAGCGCGGCAGCCCTACAGGCTCGCGGCGAACGCGGCGAAATCAGCGTAGAGGGGAAGGTTGGGAAAATCGAACTGGGCCCACGCCGCTGCATCCAGTTTTCCATGACACACGGCGGCCACGCGGATTTTCGCGTTCAGGCCGGCTTCGATGTCGGTCTCGCGGTCGCCGACCATGATGCACTGTGCGGGGTCGAGCTGATGCTCCTCGATCATCTCGAGGATAAAACGCGGCGATGGTTTCCGGTATTCCATCGGTTGCTCCGGGGTCTCGGGCGCCATGCAGATGCCGGCGAAGACCGGCCGCGGCAGGCCGAGCAGCTCCTCCATGCGCTCGTTCACGCGGATCGCATCCTGCATCGTGTAATAACCGCGCCCGATGCCGGATTGGTTGGAGAAAATGAAAAGCTTGTAGCCGAGCTTCTGCGCCCGCCTCAGCCCCTCCGCCACGCCCGGCAGCAGTTCGACGCCCGCAGGATCGTGCAGGTAATGCTTGTCGATGATGAGCGTGCCGTCGCGATCGAGGAAGAGGGCTTTCATGGCCGGCGCGAATGCGCTTGAGGTGTTGAAGCGGCGCAGGGCGCGCCGGAGTAGTTGGTAGTTAGAAGTTGGTGACGGAAGTCGGTGGGCTTCGCCTCTTCGCGAGACTTGTTCCGCCGTGGCTGGCGAAGGCGCGGAGAACGCGAAGGAAGGTCGCTGCGTTGGCGGGGCAGATACTAACTTCCAATTTCCAACTTCCCGCGGCGGCGGTTGCGCCCGCCGCGCCGCATCAGCAATCCACGTATTTCACCAGCTCGTCGGGCGTGACGGTCGCGGTGCCGAGTTTGCCGACGACGACACCGGAGGCGGCGTTGGCGAAATGGGCGGAGGTTTCAAGGTTGGCGCCGGCGCAGAGGGCGAGCACAAGCGAGGCCAGGGCGGTATCGCCCGCGCCGGAGACGTCGAACACCTCGCGTGCGGCGGTTGGGATTGTTTTTCCCACTTTGCCGCCCTGCGAGAGCAGCATGCCGTCTTCGCTCAGGGTGATGACGAGGTTCTTCGTGTGATAAAGGCTGTCGAGGCGGCGGCAGACCTGCTCGGCGGGGAAGGGCGTGTGCGGCTCGGGCGTGATGCCGGCGAGTTGGAGCGCTTCGCGGCGGTTGGGCGTGATGAGATCCAGATCGTGGAACTTCAGCGGCCGCTTCGGCTTGGGGTCCAGGGCGGTGAACTTCTTCGCGTTGCGGGCCAGCAGGCTCACGCGCTCCACCAACGCGTCGGTCAGGATGCCTTTCGCGTAGTCGGAGAAGATCACGGCGTCGTGGCGGTTGACCGCATCGGTGAACAGCGGATCGAGCTTGTCGGGATCGATGCGGTACGCGGTGGGCGGCGCTTCGCGGTCCAGCCGGCAGAGCTGCTGGTGCTGCACGAGCACGCGGGTCTTCACGATCGTCGCGCCGGTGCCGGGAGTGGAGAGTTTGCCGATGTTTTTGCCGGCCAGAATCTGGCTCAGCCGCTCTCCGGCTTCGTCTTCTCCGAAGTGACCCGCGACGGTGCAATGTGCACCGAGCGAGGCGATGTTGAGCGCGACATTGGCCGCGCCGCCGGCGGTGTAGCTGTCCCGCGCGATGTCCACCACCGGGACCGGCGCCTCCGGGGAGATGCGCGTGGCGTCGCCCCAGATGTAGTGGTCGAGCATCACATCCCCGATCACGAGGATGCGGAGGGTGGAGATTTTTTCGAGCAGGGCCTTCGCGGCGGCGGGTGCGATCATGTTACTTCAATTCCCAATCGTAGTGGAATTTTGACAACAGCTTGGGCGTGGAATCTGTGACTTGAACCACGTCCTCGATGCGGCAGCCGCCCAGACCCGGGTAATACAGTCCTGGTTCGACGGTGACGACGGATCCGCGTTTCAGACGATAGTGGGTGGCGTTGACGCGCGGCGGCTCGTGGACCGCCAAGCCGAGGCCGTGGCCGGTGCCGTGGAAAAATCCGACGGAGCCCTGGTCCGTGTGTTTGGTTTCGTAGCCGTGCCGGGCGAAGGTATCCAGAACCTGCTGATGCACGTCGTGGCCGTCCACGCCGGCCTTGATCTTTTTCAATGCGGCGAGCTGGGCTTCGCGCACCGCGGCGACGAGCTTGCGTTGGGCGTCGCTGGCGCGGCCCTTGAGGAACGTGCGGGTCATGTCGCCATAGTAGCCGGTTTTCACGACGCGGGGAAAAACGTCGACGATGATCAGCTCGTTCGCACGGAGCGGACCGGTGCCGCGGCCGTGGGGATCGCAGGCTTGGTCGCCGCCGGCGGCGATGGTGTCGAGCGAGACGGCGCCGGCCTCGAGGCAGCCGACTTCGATCGCGAGCTTCAGGCGTTCCGACGTGAGCGGTTTGCCTTCGAAGATCAGTTTGCCGCCCTTGATCTTGCTCGCGCGGAGCACGCGCTCGGCGGCGCCGATGCCCGCGGCGCTGCAACGGTTGCCCTCGCGGAGGGCTTCGGCTTCGGCGTCGCTCTTGATTTCGCGTTGCGGGAAAATGGCCCCTTCCGCGACTTCGATCTTCACCTTGAGATTCGTCAGGCGCGTAGCGAGCCCGGCGGGGAAATCGTCGGGAACGACAAAGCTCTTGATCTTGTAGTCCCGCGCGATGAGCGAAATCACCTCGGCGGCCGCGATCTTGCGATCGGGGAAACGTTTCCTTCCTCGCTCGATGAAGCTCTCCAGCGGCAACACGACGTCGAACTCCGATTCGCGTTTCATGCGCCCGAATTCGAGGGCGTTCACGACCGCGTATTTTTTGCGGCCCACGGTGAAGCTGATGAAGGGGTCGGGTACGAAGGCGCGGCCCAGATAGAGTTGATCGGCGTTGACGGCAGAATCCGCGTACAGGAGGAGCGATGGAGTTGCCACGATGGGATTGGATTGAACTAAGCGAGAGTGAAGATTAGCCAGCCGGCCTGTGAAAAGCGCAAAACAGTTCCGGTTCTGGTGTTACCTGGTGGCGTCTATCGCAATTGCGGGCGTTTTCTCGGCCTGTGGACAGGACAAGTCGGCCAAGACGGAAGAAACGAAATCCGCCACGGCGTTTTTCCCCATCAAGGTGGGTGACCGCACCGCGAGTCTTCAGATCGCCGCGCTCCCGAATGAGCAGATGCTGGGGCTGATGCACCGGCGCGACCTGAAACCGGACGACGGCATGGTCTTCGTTTTTCCGCGTCCGCAGCGGATGAGCTTCTACATGCGCAACACGCCGACGCCGCTCAGTATCGGGTATTTCGATTCAGAGGGCGTGCTGAAGGAAGTGTATCCGATGTATCCGTTCGACGAGACTACGGTGAACTCGCGCAGCGATCGCATTCAATTCTGCGTCGAGATGAATCAGGGCTGGTACGAAAAGAACGGCGTCCGGACCGGCGACAAGCTCGACGTCAAGGCGCTCGCCGCTGCGCTGAAGGCCCGCGGACAAGACCCGGTGGAGTACGGGCTGCGGAAGTGGGTGGCCGAGGAGAAGTGAGCGACGCCGCGGCGGCGTTCACTCGTCGTCTTCGTTTTTCTTGCTGCGTTTGGAGCCCGACTCGGCGTCTTTCGGAATCTCGTTGTCGGTACGCAGCATCAGCACCGGGTTCTTGTTCTTCACCCAGAGCTCGACCTCTTTGAAGTTTTTGGCCGGAACGGCCTCGATCGCTTCGCCGACGGTCTTGGCGGGATGGAGACGGCCCTTTTTCGTGGCGTTGAAATCGTAGGCGGCGCGGAAAATCCGGTCCTGCGTCGTCGCCGGGCTGTCGTCCTCCGGGATCTGCATCACCCAGCCGGTGAAATCGTGATCGGGGAGCTTCTCGTCGGGGTCGGAAATGAGGATGACCCACTGCTTCTTCACCGGAGGCGGCTTGTCTTCGTCGGACGTCTCCGCCTGCGCGAGCAGGTTCATCTCTTCCACGATCTGGCGGAGCAGTTTCGGGTCGACCTGGTTCTTCTTCAGAATCTCGGCGACTTGGTTGACCTCTAGTTTCGGCATGGGGAACGAATTTGACTGACGAAAGGACACGTTCGCGCCTGATGGGACAAGCCAAACATGCATACGCCCAGCAGCGCTCAGCGGCAGGATGAAGTGTTCGACGTGGTGGACGAACAGGACCGGGTGGTTGGTCGCTCCACGCGCGGCGAGGTCCACGCCCGCCGGCTGCTCCACCGCGCGACGCACGTCCTGGTTTTTAACTCCCGCGGCCAGGTTTTCCTCCAGAAACGCTCGATGGCGAAAGACAGCGCTCCCGGGTGTTGGGACTCCTCCTGCTCGGGGCATCTCGACTCCGGCGAGGACTACCTGACTGCCGCAGTCCGCGAGCTGAAGGAAGAGATCGGCGTCGGCGCCAAGCCCGATCAACTCGTCTTTCGCGCCAAGCTGGTGCCCAGCCCCGACACAGGCTGGGAGTTCGTCTCGGTGTATCACCTCCGCTACGACGGGCCCGTGGTGACAAATCCGGCGGAAATCGAGCGTGGCGAATGGTTCGATCCCGCGGCGGTGACCAAAGCGATCGCCGAGCGGCCCGAGACGTTTACCCGCCCGCTCCGGATGCACTGGGGCCGGTTCTGATTCTGCGCCCGTGGCGCGTGGCGTCCGGCGCCCGACTCAACTGGGTCCCGTGCGACTCCTAACCCGCCTGCTCGCGCAGGTGTTTGATTTCGGCGAACTGCTTCGGCGAGATGAGACGGCGGGGGACGCGGCGTTCGGCCTCGCCGATGAGGCGGTCCCAGTCCTCCTGCGTCGGAGCATGTGGTTCCCAGGAGCTGTGGTGACCCTGTTTGCGCGTCCACTCGACGTTGCCGCCGTGGATGCTGACGTTGACCTGGAACTTGCCGGTCTCGGGACTTTTGTCCCACCAGCCGAATTCGATGCTCATGCGCGTGCCGTTATCGCGGAAACCGCGGGCGCAGCCAGTCGAAAGTCTGCGACCGTGGCGCCGACGCGGAATTCGTCGTTTTTCCGAACGATGCGCCGAACCGTGACGCGGTCGTCGCTCACGTCGACGAGCTGGCCTCCCGTCGGCGGACAAAAAGACCCGGTGTTGACCACCACCCGGCCGTGCGAGCGATGCCAGACTCCGTGCCGGTGAGTATGGCCCGTCACGATCACCTGGGCGAGGGGACGTTGCGCCATGGAAAACTCGAGGGCGATGTCGGGGAGTTCGCGCCAGACGCGGAGCATTTCGGCGACGCCGCGCAGATTCGACAGCACGGAGGCGATCCGGCGAAAGCGAGCCAGCTGGCCGCGGCGATTGGGATCCTGTTCCGAGGGCAGCTTCTGGCAGGCTTCCCGGAAAATCTGGAAACGCTGTTCGATCAGGCGGAATTGTTCGGGCGTGAGGTGGGCCGCCTGCGCCCGAACTCGCCGCCGAATCTCCGGCGCCTTCCTGCTCCAGGGCGCGACATCGTCGAAAAACACGTCGCCGTGGGTGATCCACATCCGGCCCTCGGCGAGCTGCACCTCGTGGATCTCGGAAATGTCGGGATCGTGGTTTCCCGTGATCCAGGTGCTCGAAGGAACGCGTTCGCCAAAAAACGCCTGCAGCTCTTCGACCCGCTCCGCGGCCCGGTGGGTGAGCTGGGTATCGATCGCATCGCCGTTGACGATCACGCGATCCGGGCCGTCGAGGAGAGGCGCGATCGACCGCAGCTCGTGGACCCAACTGCCGCAATCGGCGTAGTGGATGTCGGAAAGGATGCGGATGACCGGCGTGCTCACGGGCCTACGGAAGCGGAGCAATCGCGATCCGCAAGGGCCGATTTCACGGCGAGTTGGCTCCGGAATCGACCCTTGCCAGGCCTGTCGCAGCCGATTGATTCGCTCCATGGCCATCTTCGGATCCCTCGCCACCGTCCGAGCGCAATTGGGGAACCGTCCTGAGTTTCAGGCGGCTTTCAAGTACCTGGAGGATTGTTTCCATCCGGGCAGCCCCGCGAATCAGCGCCTCCAGAAGCTGGAGGAGGGAAAATCCGACCGCACGGAGCTCGCCGAGGGCGCGTTCGGGTTGGAGCAAGTTTACCGGACCAAGCCGCGCAGCGAGGGCTTTTTCGAGTCCCACAAGGCCTACATCGACGTGCAGGTCATCGTTTCCGGCGAAGAATTCATCGAAGTGGCCGACGTCGCGTCGCTGAGCCTGAAAGAGGACAAGACGCCGTTGAAGGACGTGTTGATTTATCACGTGTTGTCCAGCACGTCGGCCCTGCGCCTGCGCACGGGCGACGCCGCGGTGCTGTATCCGGTGGACGGGCACATGCCTTCGATCGCGACCGGCGCGCCTTCGCTGGTCCGCAAGATCGTGGTCAAGATCCCGGTCCCGCAATGACACCGGTGCCGGGCCGGCGGGACCGTTGAGCGGTCCGGCGGACGGCAAACCTGCGCGATGAACTACCGCCATCAGTTTCACGCCGGCAATTTCGCCGACGTCTGGAAACACTGCCTGCTGATTCCGCTTATCCGCGGAATGCAGCGAAAGGACAAAGGGTTCCTCTTCCTCGACACGCACGCCGGCCGGGGGGCGTACGATCTCTCGGCGGCCGCGCGCGGCGACTCGCTGGAGCGCACTCCTGAGCATCCGGACGGCTTCGGGCGTTTGAGTGCGGCGCCGAACCTCCCCGGGCTCGTATCGGAGTACGTTTCGCTGGTGAAGGAATTCAATTGGGCCCGCGGCGGCGCAGGCACGGAGGTGCGGTATTACCCGGGCTCGCCGTGGATCACGCAGAAGTTGTTGCGCGATCAGGACCGGCTGGCGCTTTGTGAGCTGCATCCGGAAGAAAACAGCGCGTTGAAGGCGGAGTTCGCACAGGAACGCGGCGTGTCGGTGCAGACGCTCGACGGCTACACCGCCATCCGCGCGATGCTTCCTCCGTTGGAAAAACGCGCGATGGTGCTGATCGATCCGTCGTTTGAGGAGAAGGATGAGTTCGATCGGATCGTCTCGGCGGTCACGGAAGCCCTCCGCCGCATGCCGGCGGTGACGATCGCGGTGTGGTATCCGCTGACGCAGCGAGCCGGAGTGGACCGGTTTTTCGATCAGCTTCTCCTGACCAATCCGCCGCCGTGCTTCACGGCCGAGCTGATGGTGGCGGGCGAAGATTCCTCGCTGAAGATGAAGGGGTGCGGACTGCTCGTGTTGAATCCGCCCTGGCAGATCGAGCGCGAGTTCGCCCCTGCGGTGGAGGCGCTTCCGGGCTTGTTGGCGCAGGGGACAGGCGGAGGCGGCAGGCTGGTCTGGCTTGTCCGGGAAAAGTAGAGGATCCGGCGCGATCCCCTCAGCGTTCCCGAGTCGCGAACGACTCGTGCCAGCGCCGGAGAGCGGCCCAGGCGAGCAGGTGCACGAGCCCGGCGAGGGCAAAGCCGAGCAAACAGCAGATTCCCGCGGTGGCAAACAGGGCTGCGGTATCCAGATTCGCACTATAGATCACCGTCATGAACCCCAGTCCGCCGACCCCACCGGCGGAGTTGCCGGCGAAAAAGTCGCCGACCACCGCCCCGATCGGCGCGAGGATCGCAGAGATGCGAAGTCCGGTGAAAAAATAGGGCAGCGCGGCGGGCAGCCTGAGGAACGCCATCTCCTGCCAGCGCGTGGCTCGGCACATCCGGAAGAGGTCCACGAGGTTCCGGTCGGTCGAGATCAGCCCCTGCGTCGTATTCACGACCAAGGGGAAGAAACTGATCAGGAAGGTGATGATCGCCACGCTCGTCAGGCCCGGACCGATCCAGATCAGGAGGATGGGCGCGACAACGATGATGGGCGTCATCTGCAGCGCCATCAGGTAGGGGAAGAGGCTCGCGCGAAGCCCTGCGGAGGCCGCGAGCAGGACGGCCAAACCCACGCTGACGACCACGGACCCGGCGAATCCGAGCACGGCGCCGCGGGCGGTGCTGAGCGTAGCCGGGATCAGTTCGCCGCGATGCTGGTAGGCGGCGATCGCCACCTCGTGCGGCTTGGGCAACATGAACTTCTGGCTGGGGGCGTGCACGTCGATCTGCCAGCGGACCGCGTAGGCGAGCGCCAGGACGACGAAGCCGGTGAGGAGGGGCAGCCAGAGTCGCTTCATGGGGCCGATGTTGCCGTGGGATCCACGGAGCGCAGAGCGCGGGACACGCGGACGACCAGGTGGTGAAAATCGTCGGACTGCCGCGTGTCCGCGGTTCTCGGATACGCGAAAGGAACCTCGACGATCGAATGGATGCGGCCCGGACCCGCCGCAAGTACGACGATCCGGTTGGAAAGGAAAACGGCCTCGGCGACGGAGTGGGTCACGAAAAACGCCGTCCAAGCCTGCTGCTGGCGGATCGAGAGCAGTTCTTCGTTGAGGTGGTCGCGGGTCATCTCGTCGAGCGCGCCGAACGGCTCGTCGAGAAGGAGGATCTCCGGCTGGAGCGCAAGGGCCCGCGCGACCGAGACGCGCATCTTTTGCCCTCCGGAAAGCTGCTGCGGATATGCCTTGGATTTCTCCGCCAACCGGACTTGCGCCAGCGCGCGTTCGCGACGTCGGGCACGCTCCTCGGAGCCGAAACCCCGCAGAATGAGCGGCACCTCGACGTTTTTCGCGACCGTGAGCCATGGCAGCAGGGTGGGCTCCTGGAAAACGAACCCGAGTTCGGGAGCGGCAGAGCCGGGAGGCTGTTCCGAGATGGAAAGTTTTCCGGACGAAACCGGCGTCAGACCCGCGATCAACCGGAGCATCGTGGATTTCCCGCAGCCGCTAGGTCCGATGAGGCTGACGAATTCCCCCGCGGCGACGGTGAGATCGATGCCTTGGAGCACGGCCGGACCGGATCCGAACCGCTTTTCCACGGAGGCAAACTGGACGAGGGGAGTCGAAGGCACGGAAGCTGGAGAGTGGCGGAATCAGCCGGCGTTGGGTTTCACCGCAGCCAAAGCATCGATGCCTGCCTGGGCCTGCGGGTTACCGGGTTCTTCCGCGAGCGCATCCTGAAAATGCCTGCGCGCCTCAGCCGGCTGGCTTTTCAGCAGGTAAAGACGTCCAAGTTCCACCTGGACCCGCGCGTGGCTGGGCCCGTCCGGCGGCGTCGGAAGTTCCAGGCACCTCGAAAGCGCGGCGACGCCCTCGTCGAGGTGGGCGCGCGCGCGGACGGCCACGCGGCCCTTCGAAAAAAGCAGACGGTAGTCGTCCGGATGTTTGCGGAGCGCTTCGGCGCAGACCGAGAACGCCGTGTCGAAGTCCTTCTGCTGTTCGTGCAGCAGGACGAGTTGAAAAGCTCCGGCGAGTGGGTTGAGGGCGCAGAGCTCGTTGGCCTGCTGAAAAGCCTTCTCGATGCCCCCGCCGGCGATGGCCGGTGCTTTGCGGAGGAACGCGATCCGTGCGGCCCGGGCGTTCTCGTTCTTCGGATCAAGCGCCACGGCGCGTTCCAACGTTTCCCGTGCGCGGGACGCGGCCTCGAGCGAGGAACGCGCATTGGCGACATCGCCGTACGCGTTTCCCAGTTCGGCGAGGTAGTCGGCGTTGGCTGGCGCAAGGCGTGAGGCTTCTTCGAGCCATCGGACGGCTTCGTCGGGTCGTTTGGTTTGCAGACAGGCCTGCCCCAGGCGGAACAGCACTTCGGCGTTTTCCGGTTCCTTTTGACGAAGCGCCTCGAGGCTCGTGCGGGCGGCTTCGTAGTTTTTCTGTTCGTACAGCTTCAGCGCGGCCTGCAGCTCCGGGCCGGCGGATGCGCCTGCAATCGCGGCGAGCGACGCGAAGATCGGGACAAAATGCAGGAGCCTCATGACTGCGCCAAGTTGGGAGATTGTCGCCGGTTGTCCAGCGGTGGACGGCTGAGGATCCCGGGCGATCGCGGACGACGCAAAAAAAGCCCGGGCCGAAGCCCGGGCTGCACCAGAACCTGAACCTGAAACAAAGGGGAAAATCAGGCCTCGACCTGTTCCTCGACGACGCGACCGTCGAACACGTGGACCGTGCGGTCGGCGTTGCGCGCGAAGCGCGGGTCGTGCGTCACCATCACGATCGTGGCGCCGCCGGCATGGAGCTCGCGGAGGAGCTGCATCACGGACTCGCCGTTCTTGGAATCGAGGTTACCCGTCGGCTCGTCCGCCAGGAGCACCGCCGGATTGCCGGCAAGGGCACGGGCGACGGCGACGCGCTGCTGCTGACCGCCGGACAGCTGGGAAGGCAGGTGCTTCGAGCGATGGGCCATGCCCACCTTCTCGAGCGCTTCCGCGACACGCTGCTTGCGCTCGGTCGCGCCCATCCCGCGGTAGGTGAGCGGGAGTTCGACGTTCTCGTAAACCGTGAGGTCGCCGATGAGATTGAACGACTGGAAAATGAACCCGATCTCGCGATTGCGGATACGTGCCCGCTCGGGAAGCGAGAGGCCCTGGACGGGGCGGCCGTTCAGCAGGTAGGTGCCGTCGGACGGCGTGTCGAGCAGGCCGAGAATGGAGAGAAGCGTGGATTTTCCGCAGCCGGACGGGCCGGCGATGGAGACGTATTCACCTTTTGCGATCTCGAGATGAACGCCGGATAGGGCGTGGGTCTCGACTTCATCCGTCAGGAAAACCTTCGTGACGCCTTCGAGTTTGATTAGAGCATCCGTGGACAAGGTCATGGCGAGTATGTGTGTGTTGCTGCAGCTTGAATGACTTAGTGCGGCGTCTCGCTATCGTACGCGACGACCAAGGTGAACAGAGCGATGACGATTACTGCGATGAACATGGTGTAGGTGGGGGTAGTGCATCGGAGTAACTAAACTTGCGGTCGGGTTTGCTGAATCGAAGACGCTGTCAGAGACGGCGGCGGAATGGCAACTGCGGTTCATAGGGGAGGCAGGACAGTGATATGTGTTTTTGTCGGAGAAAGTGTCTGGCCGGGCGTCAATTGAGTTTCACCCGGTCGCTGGAGTCCCACTGCGACATGTCGGAGAGGATCACCCGGTCGCCGGGGATCAGTCCGTTCACGATTTCGATGGTATTTACTGAACTCCGACCGAGATGCACTTGAGTGCGGCTCGCATACACCCCGTCGGAGTCCAGTTTGAAGATGGTGACGGCGCTGCGCTCCTGGCCGAAGGCCGGGCGTTCGACGAAGACCACATCGTCGAGCCGTTCGAGTTCGATGGTGCCGTCGATCGAGAGATCGGGCCGGGCGCCGCGCGGAAGATCGGAGGTGAGCGAGACGTCGACGAGGACGGTGCCGTTTTGCACCGCGGGGTCGATACGGGCGACCTTGCCGTTGATCAGACCGTTGCGGGTATCGATGTTCGCGAGCTGGCCGATCTGAATATCCTTGGCTTGAGTCTCGGGAATGCGGACCTCGGCCTTCAGATGGGCCGGGTCGGCGACGCGGGCGAGATTGGTGCCGGGCTGGACCTGCTGGCCCACATCGACGGGAAGCACCTGGAGCACGCCCTCGAAGCCGGCCCGCACGTGCAGCGCGTTCAGTTCTTCGCGGCGGAGCCGCGCCTGGGCGCGAAGCCGGTCCACTTCGGCTTCCTTCACGGCGAGCTGCGGCGGGATGGAGTCTTTTGCGAAGTCGTACCGTTTCTGCTCGATGGCGTTGCGGGTGGCGGACTCCTCGGCGGTGACTTTCGAAAGGCGTAGTTCAAGCGGCGATACGAGACCATCCTTGAACAGATCCTCGTTCACTTCGGCTCGGAGCTTGGCTTGTTCGTACTCCGACTTGGCGCGGGCGGCGGCGGACTCCGCCTCGAGCACGCCGCGTTCGAGCTGAACCTTCAGGTTCACCAACTCGGCTTCGGCGGCCTTGAGCTGGGAATCGGCGTTGGCCGAAGCCTGCTCGACGTCGGGATTGCTGAGCTCGACGATCACGCTGTCGGCGGTGACCTGCGCTCCGGGACGGATGATGATCCGCTCCACGCGGCCCGAGGTGCGGGCGGCGATCCACCGAATGTCCTCGGGGACAAGGGTGCCGAGTCCGCGGACTTGGCGAACCATGGGGCCTCGCTTCACGGTGCCCAGCCACACGAGATTTCGATCCACGGTGGGGGCAGCGGGCTTCAGGCGGCTCAGTGCAAAGGTGATGGTCGCAAGCGAGATCACCGTGACGGCACCAATGATGATGCGTTTCCGGCGTTTCTGCTGCTGAACTTGTTGTGGACGGGCGATGTCCATAGGTTGCGACCGTATTTGCAGGCGTCGTGCCAAGGTGATACGAGTGGAAGAACCCCCGAGGTCGGAGATAGTTACAGATTTCTTCGATTTTCTGCATCTCACGCAGTCCGCCGGGCTTGGGATAGGGCCGTCCCACGAGTGGGACAGAAAGAAGGCCGAGCGACGAAAGCGAAGGCCGGATGCGGTGAGAGCGGCACCGTTGCCGAGAACGGTCTTCGTGGGTGCCGTGCCGTCCGACCGCCGTGAAATGGGATGAGATCCGGAGGACTGTGGCTCCCAGCGGGCGCCCGCAAGTCGAAGAGGAAGCTGCGCTCGCGAGCTTGTTGCGGAGCTTCAGCGCCGCTCGAGGGGCAGCGTCAATGTCGCGACGCAGCCCGTGCGATCGGTGCGGTTCTCCAGCTTGATCGATCCGCCGTGGTTTTCGGCGATCTGCCGACTGAGCACGAGACCGATGCCGGATCCGCTCGGCTTGGTGGTGAAGAACGGCACGAAAAGGTTCGTGGCGCTGGCGACTCCGGGACCTTCGTCCTCGATGAAAACGTCGAGGAGGTTGTCGCGTCGCGCCCAGCGGAGCTGAACGCCGCCGCCCTCTTGGACGGCTTCGACCGCATTCTTCACGAGATTGATGAGGACCTGCTCGATCTGTGCGGCGTCGCAGGGGAGTGTGATGGCGGGGCCTTCGACCACGTGGACCTGGGTCCGTTGTCCGAGCGCGCAGACGCGCAGGACGAGGCTGCGGAAATCGCACGGGGAAAGCGTCGGTGCGGGGAGCTTTGCCAGGTTGGCGTACGCCTGCATGAAGCGCGTCAGGCTGTCGGCGCGCGAGGCGATCACGTCGAGTCCGCCCTTCATGTCATCCTCCCAATCGTCGGGACGCGGGTTCTTGCGCACCATCGCGCCGAGGCTGCCGGCGATCGATTTGATCGGCGCGAGGGAGTTGTTGAGTTCGTGCCCGAGGACGCGCACGAGCCGCTGCCAGGCTTTCAGCTCCTCGGCGCGCAACGCCTGGCTCAGGTCGGCGATGACCACAAGAATGTGCGGGCGTCCCCCTTCGCGGAACGAGGTACGCCGCATGCCCCAGCGCCCGGTCGCGCCCGGGAACGCCGTTATCGGCAGCACGCGGACTTCCTCGCCGTCGAGGCAATCGGCGAGCCCGATCTCCGAAGCGGAACGGCCGAGGATGCGTTCCGCGGGTTGCTTCAGCAGCTCCTGCCCGGAGCGGTTGACGAGCCGCAGGGTCGAGGAAGCGTCGAACGCGAAGACGGCGACGTCGATTTCCTCCATCACGGTGCGGAGGAGCGTGGTCGCTTCGAGCGCGCCCAGACGCTGCTCCTGGAGCACGGAGCCGAGCTGATTGATCTCGACGAGGACTTCGCCGAGGGGATCGTCGTGTTTCGCTCCGCGGGCCCGAATGGCGAAATCGCCCTCGCGCAGCGCGCCGAGAAGGTTGGCCATGGTCTGGAGCGGACGGACGACGCGCATCCGCGCCGCTGCCGCGAAGCCGATCCAGAAGCCGAGGAC
This sequence comes from Opitutaceae bacterium EW11, assembly GCA_003054665.1. Lineage (GTDB taxonomy): Bacteria > Verrucomicrobiota > Verrucomicrobiia > Opitutales > Opitutaceae > EW11. The sequence continues at coordinate 274,673 of QAYY01000013.1, forward strand.
AAGGAGCGAAAGCGTCCACTGCACCCGAGGTGCATAGCTGCCGGAGGACCAGAGAGAATAGAGCACGATGCCGACGGCGGGCGCGCCAGCCAGTAGGGCGTAAACGAATACCGATTGGTCGTGCGAAAATCGCTGGCGCATCGAAAAAGCCGCAGGTGAGGCGTGCGGGCGGGCAGAATTCCCGTTAGCCGAATCGCGGGTCGTCCTGGAGAGGCTGGGGTAAGATTCCGGAAATTAGAAGTTGGAAGTTCCCGGCGCGGTGCGTCGTCGAGCCGACGCGTCGAACCAGCGTCATGCCCCGCACTGCAGCGCCGGAAACCCCCGGTGCGTCCTCCGCAGCGTGTCGCCAACTACCAACTACCAACTACCAACTACCAACTACCAACTACCAACTACCCGCGGCGACGCCGCGTCACAGTCCGTATTTCTCGAGGCGCCGGTAAAACGCGCTTCGGCTCAGGCCGAGATCCTCGGCAGCCTTGCGGGCGTTTCCGTCGCAACGGGCGAGGGTTTTCTTGATCAGAAACGCTTCGACTTCCTCGAGGCTCATGTCTTCGAGCCGCGGATTCGCGTCGCGTCCGGCGTTCAAACCAAGGTCCGGTGCGCGGACGACTTTGCCCTGGGCCATCAGGACGCCGCGCTCGACCGCGTGATCGAGTTCACGGACGTTGCCGGGCCAGGTGTAGTCCCGCATGGCCTGGAGCGCGCCTTCGTCGAAACCGGTGATCGGCTTGCGGTAGCGCGTGACGTGCTGTTTCAGAAAATGCTGGCCCAGCAGCTCGATATCTTCGCGCCGCTCGCGCAGGGCGGGAAGATGGACCTGGATGGTGTTGAGGCGGAAAAGGAGATCCTGCCGGAATTTTCCGGCGGCGACCTCGGCATTGAGGTCGGCGTTGGTGGCGGAGATCAACCGGACGTTGGCGCGCGAGGTCTTCGAGGATCCCACTCGCTCGAATTCGCCGGTCTCCACGGTGCGCAGGAGTTTGTTCTGCTGCGTCATCGGAATATTGGCGATCTCGTCCATGAAAAGCGTGCCTCCGTCGGCCAGCTCGAAACGTCCGGCGCGGTCGGCTTTGGCGTCGGTGAAGGCGCCTCGCACGTGCCCGAAGAGCTCGCTTTCGAAAACACCCTCGGGAAGCCCGCCCATGTTGACGGAGATGAAGGCCTGGTTGGCGCGGGCCGAGACGGCGTGTAGTGCCTGAGCCACGACACCCTTGCCGGTGCCATTCTCTCCCGTGATGAGCACGTTGGCGTCGGAGGGGCCGACGCGCGCGATCACGTCGAGCACCGGGCGCATGGCGGCCGACTGCGCGATCAGCGTCGGGCCGTTCTTTCCGCCCCGGAGAAGCTGGTTTTCCTGTTCGAGCTTGCGGTAGGCGCGCACCGCGCCGGCGAGTTCGATCTGGTTCCGGATGATTGCGAGGAGCCGCGGGTTGTCCCACGGCTTGGTCACGAAGTCCTTTGCGCCGCGCCGCATCGCCTCGACCGCAAGGTCCACGCTGCCCCAGGCCGTCATGACGACGACCGGAAGCGAACCGTCGAGCCCCTGGATCCTGCTGAGCAAATCGAGGCCCTCCTGCCCGGACGTCGTGTCCCGCGTGTAATTGAGGTCCATGAGGACCAGCGCGAAGTCTCGGGATTCGATGGCCTTGATCACGCCGGCGGGCGATTTCACGGCCTCCGTTTGATAGCCCTCGGACTTGAGCAGGAGACGAAGAGCCTCGAGAACGTCGGCTTGATCGTCAGCGATGAGGATGCGGTGCGGGGCGGCTTCCGGCATGGAGAGGAGTGACGTAACTCAGCGGCCAAGTGTCAAGTTGTGCAATCAGCGGCCGGCCTGGTCGCAAGCTTCTTCGACCTTGCAGGTCGTGAGTGCGGCGCGGCAGATCCCACGGGAAGCGGCGCAGGCGAGTGCCGGACCGGAAACGCGCAGACTGTGTCCAGGACGCCGATACGCGTAGTCGGAGGTGGTGTTGAGAAGCAGACCCGCGATCGCGAAGGCGGCGAAGGCGGCCTCGATTCCGTTTAGGGGAAGGCCGGGAATGCCGACGAGCTCGGCAATGAGGAAGGCGGGAGCGGAGGCCGCGAGCGTCAGAACGGTGATGAGCAGGATCTTCTTCATGGGTCGATTGGATTGCCCCCTATATTGCACCCCGCGTGCCAGGTTTTCTGATACGAGTTAAGTCGCTGGCTATCAGCGGCGAGATATCCCGGGGCCCGATTTCTGTTTTTACCCAATCAACGGCAATCCGGGATTCACGATTCCCGCGAATGGGACGCGCCGCGCAGGAATCGGCCGCGGCGCCGCAGTCCCTTTCGAAATCCGCGACGCGGAGCCGCTATTCGTAGCGCAGAGCGTCGATCGGATCGAGCTGGGCGGCTTTGCGTGCCGGGTAAAAACCGAAGAAGACACCCACGACCGCGCTGAAGACGAACGCGACGATCACGGACGAACTGGAAACCAGCACCGGCCAGCCGTTGAGCAGCGAGACGAGGCGCGACGTGCCGATGCCGAGGAGAATTCCGATGATTCCGCCCATCGAGCTGAGAATCACGGCTTCGATGAGGAACTGCAGAAGGACGTCCCGGCCGTGCGCACCGACGGCCAGGCGAATTCCGATCTCGCGGGTGCGCTCCGTCACGCTGACGAGCATGATGTTCATGATGCCGATGCCGCCGACGACGAGGGAGACGCCCGCGATCGCTCCGAGGAGAACCGTCATCGTTTTCGACGTCGCGGTCGCGGCTTCCGCGAGTTCCACCTGGTTGCGCACGGTGAAGTCCTGCTCCTTGCCGCGCCGGCGCTGGAGGAGAAGATCGGTGATGTTATCCTGGACCTTTTGTATCGATTCCGCGGATGCAGCCTGGACGAGGATCGAGCTGATGTAGGTACGCCGCGAGACGCGGCGCATGTGGCTGCTGTACGGGATGAGCACGACATCGTCCTGGTCCTGGCCGAAAAGGTTGAAGCCCTTGGACGCGAGCACGCCCACGACCTTGAACGGAATGTTGCGGATGCGGATCGTCTGCCCGATCGGATCCTCGTTGGGATAGAGCTGCTCGGCGACGGTCTCCCCAATCACCGCGACCTTGGCCATGCTGCGGACGTCGGAGTCGGTGAACATGGCGCCCGCCTGCAGGGGCCACATCCGGATAGTCGGGTAATCGGGGCCCTCGCCGAGGATCTGCGTGTTCCAGTTGAGCCCGTTGGCGAGAACCTGATTGCGGTCGCGAACCTCGGGGCTGACCCCGGCGACGTTGGCGACTTCCTTGCCGATCGCCTCGGCGTCGTCGGGCGTGAGGCTGGACATGCCGCCCCAACCGCTGCGCATGCCGCCGCTGCTGAAGCTGCCGGGAAAAACCGTGATGACGTTCTGTCCCAGGCTGGCGACCTGCGCCTCGACCTGGGACTTCGCTCCGTTGCCGATGCTCACCATCGCGATCACGGCGCCGACGCCGATGATGATGCCGAGCGCGGTGAGGATGGAGCGCAACTTGCTCCTGCGGAGCGCACGCAGAGCGACGACGGTGGTGTTCGTGATGCGCATGTCAGTCGGAAGAGGTGAGTTTGGCCTCCGCTTCGGCCGACTGGAGCTTCTTCATCTCCACGTCGGCGGAGAGCCGGTCCTTCACGATCTCATCGCGGACGATCACTCCGTCCCGGAGGATCAGGTTGCGCTTGCAGAAGTGCGCGATGTCGAGCTCGTGCGTGACCATGACGATTGTGATGCCCTGGTCGTTGAGCTTCTGGAACACCCCCATCACCTCGACGGACGTCTTGCTGTCCAAGTTGCCCGTCGGTTCGTCGGCGAGGAGGATCTGCGGTTGATTCACGAGCGCCCGGGCGATCGCGACGCGCTGCTGTTGTCCGCCGGAAAGCTGGTTGGGAAAGTGCTCGGCGCGATTGCCGAGACCGACAGTCTCCAGGCATTGGGTCGCACGTTGCCGAACCTCTCGGTTGGTGAGTTTGTGCACGCCGTACATCATCGGCAGCTCGACGTTCTCGAGCGCCGTCGTGCGGGCGAGCAGGTTGAAGCCCTGAAAGACGAAACCGAGCTTCTGATTGCGGATGTCGGCCAGTTCGTTGCGGTCGAGTCCGGAGACATCGATGCCGTCGAGCAGGTAACGCCCTCGCGTCGGGCGGTCGAGGCAGCCGAGCAGATTCATCAACGTCGACTTTCCGGAGCCGCTCGCGCCCATCAGCGCGACAAATTCGCCGCGCTGGATCTCGAGCGAGACACCGCGGACGGCATGAACCGGCACTTCACCCGAATCGTAGATCTTGTGAAGCGCCTCGATTTTTACGACGGGAGCCATCGTGAAGCGCTGGGTTAGCGACGCGGTCCGCCGGGGCCGAACGGGCTGCGTCCGGAGAACGGATTCGCGGCGGGACTGCTGGCGGAGCCTGCGATCGAAAGGGAGGTGACAAGCACGTCGCCCTCCTGAAGACCGTCGAGCACCTGGGTCACGACGCCGTCGGAAATGCCGAGTTTCGCCGAGATGGGTTGCAGCTTCGGCGCCTTGGGATCGGACGAAACGAGCTTGTACACGGTGCGCGTGACCGGCGCCGCCGAAGGGCCGGCATTGCTCCGGCCGCCGCCGCCTTCGCGATTACCCCAACGCGAGAAATCGATTTCGATGCCGCGTTTCTGCGCGAGCTCCTGCATCTGCTTCAACTGGTCGGGCGTCGGCGGCGTACCGCGCGTCATCCCGACTTCCCGGGCGATTTCACGCATCGCCTTCCGCCGGTCCTCTTCGCTCATCGGCTTTGCCGGCGCGCCGGCTTCGGGTGCGGCTCCGGCAACGGCCGGAGGCTGAACGACGTACTTCGATGCCGCGTCGGGGATCCGCGTGCGCAGGGCCGCATTGGGGAGGCGCAGGACGCCGGAGCGCTGTGCGACAACGATGGATACGTTGGCCGTCATTCCCGGCTTGAGCTTCTGGTCGTCGTTGTGGACGTCGATGATCGTTTCGTACGTGACGACGTTTTGGGTCGTTTTCGGCGAATTGCGGATCTGCGAAACGCGTCCGCGGAATTGGCGGCCGGGAAAGGCGTCGACGGTGAAATTGGCGACCTGATCCAGCTCCACATTGCCGATATCGGCCTCGGCGACGGCGGCGACGATCTGCATTTTCGTCAGGTCGTTGACGATGGTGAAGAGCGTCGGAGCGTTGAGGCTGGCCGCGACGGTCTTGCCGACCTCCGCGTCGCGCGAGAGCACAATACCCGAGATCGGCGCCTTGATGGTGCAGCGGTCGAGATTGACGACGGCGTCTTCGACCGCGGCCTGCTTGGTCATGAGCTGGGCGTTGGCCTGGGCGAGTTGGGCCTCGGCTTGATCGAGCTCCTGCTGCGAAACGAGGTTTTTGGCGCGGAGATCGCGGGTGCGCTCCGTATTCAGCCGAACGAGCGTCGCGTTGGCCTGAGTGGAGGCGAGATCGGCCTTGGCCTGCTTGAGCCGCTGTTCGTAGCTTGCCGGATCGATCTGCGCGAGAACCTGGCCCTCGACCACCGGCGAGTTGTAGTCGACGGCGAGCTTCTGGATCAGCCCGGAAATCTGGCTGCTGACGTCGACGCTTGTGACCGGCTGAAGATCTCCCGTCGCCGTGACGGCTTGAATGACGTCACCCCGCGAAACGGTCGCGGTGCTGATCTCAGGCGGTTTCTCGTTCCGGTTTTTCCACCAGAAATAGCCGCCCGCTGCACCGGCGAGTACAACGATAGCGAGAAAAACGAGGACACCGCGGGAATTCCCGGATTTGGCCATAGAGAATGAAAGTTGAGACGGGAAAGAGGACCTGCCGGGCGAGGGGAGAGCGCCGGCCCAGCCATCCTTCATGGTCGGCGTGAATGACGCAATACACGGAGTTTAGGTGACAAGCATCGCGCGATTTTTCTGCGGCGCACGCCGCTCGTTCCGATGGAAGCGATCGGTGTCCTCAAACGTTGAACGCCGGTTTCGGTTTCTGGCGAACCCCGCCAGCTCCCCTTGTAGGATGCCAACGGCGAGAGTACCGGCGTGCGATCAGCGCCCGCCTCGTCCGAAGAGGACGACGGGGATTGTGGCGACGAGGATCTTGAAATCCAACCACAGGGACCACCGGTCAATGTACGCCAAGTCGAGGCGGACCCATTCGTTGAAGTCGGAGATGTCGTTGCGCCCGCCGATTTGCCAGAGGCAGGTCAGACCCGGACGGACGCTCAGCCTGCGCCGATGGGCGTCGTCGCTGAAGCGTTTCACCTCGTCGATGGGAAGAGGCCTGGGACCGACGAGGCTCATCTCGCCGCGCAGCACGTTGATCAGCTGCGGAAGTTCATCCAGCCCGTGGCGCCGAAGGAAACGTCCGAACGAGGTGACACGCGGGTCGTTCGCGATCTTGAAAACGGGTCCGGTCATCTCGTTCAGCGGGGCCAGCGAAGCCTTTTCGCGGTCCGCCGAGGCGCGCATCGAGCGGAACTTCAGCAGGGTGAACGGCCGGCCGTTCAGGCCGGCCCGTTCCTGGCGATAGAAGACGGGGCCTGGCGAAGAAAGCTTCACGATTGCCGCCAGCAGCAGGAAAAGCGGGGAAACCAGCGTGAGGAGAATCACGGCGCCGGCGTAGTCGCTGATCTGCTTGAGAAACAGGTGCAGCGGCCGCGCGGCCTGGGCGTTGTACAAGATCACCGGCTCCCCGGCGAACCAGTCGATCGACATTCCGAAGGGCGAGTGCGCGAGAAGGCCGGGGCGCACCACGATCGAAACGCCTTCGCGCTCGCAGGCCGCAACGACGGGAGCCACGTGGACGGTCTCGAGACCCGCGAGATTGATCACCACCACGTTGATGGCGAAGTCGTGCAGGATCGGGCCGAGCTGTTCGATCGGGTCGGTGCGGGGATCGAATTCGGTGATGCTTTCCAGCTGGGACCGCTCGTCGGAAGTCAGCGCGGACCGGAGACGGGTATTCTCTTCTCCGATACCCACCCAGAGCACGCGCTGGCGCCACTGGTTCCGGGAAACCGGCATGGAGACAAGCCGGAGAAAAAGTTCGTGCCGGATGTAGACGAGGATCCCGCCGAAGCAGCACGCCAGCATGATCACGGATCGGGCGTACTGGACGCGGATCAGGAACAGCCCCGAGATCAGGGCCACCATGGCGATGACCACGGCGCGGACCACCATCCAGATCGTCGTCAGGCGCGACGAGATCTGGGGGTTGGCGTAAAAACCCTGGCTGGACAGCGCGACGGGACCGAGGACGGCGATGACCGGAAAGAGCCAGAGGTGGCGGACGAATGCCTCGATCTGCGGCAGGTCGAAAAGCGGAAACGTCGCACGCAGGACGTAAGCCATCGACAGGGAGAGCACAAAAAGCGCCCCGTCGCTGATCTGCAGCAGGCGTGTGCGGGTTTCCCTGGACTGAGTGAGCACGGCTGGGGCTGGCCGAAAGGCGCGCTAGAAACGCTTCACGTACGTGTTCCCCTCCGCGTCGGTGAACGTGAGCGTGTGCGGTTCGATTTTGGTCAGACGCAGTCCGATCGAGGGCTCGATCAGGTCGTTTTGGCGAAACAGGTGGTCGTTGAGAATCACCTTGCTGTCGGTATCGGATAGCCGAATACCCGCGATGCGGAATTTATCCACCATGCCCTGGATGCGGAACGTGAGTTTCACCGCCGGCTGCGCCTCCGCCGGGCGGACCGGCGTTTCCGTCGCCGCCGTCTTCGGCGGTTCGGGCACGGGCGCCGACCGCACGGGTTCCGGGGCGTTTGCGATCGCCGGGGATGCTTCGGGCTTGGCGGGGATCGAAGCGGTGGACGGGAGAGTGGCGGCGGGGGTCGCCGCGGCGGGTTGAGTTCCGGCGGTCGTCGAGGCAGGGGGCGTCGTCTTCACCGGCTCGGCGGCGGCGGGAACCAGAGTGGGCACCGGTTTCGCGGAGGCGATAGCCGGCCGGGGCTCGGTTCGATCGCCGCGGAGCAGGTAGACCGTAACCGCGACGGAGACGGCAATCAGGGCGCAGCCGCCGACGAGCAGTAGCGTAAAGGTCCGGCTACTGTTCCGGGCGGGCGGGCTTGCCGGCGAAGCGGCGGCGGTCGGCGCCGGAGAGCCCGGTTGCGAGCCTGGCGTCTTCTCCCGCTGTTGCTGGGCTTTTTTGAGGGCGTCGTTGATCAGGCTCATGGGGTAACCTCGGCTCAGTTGATGAGAGTCTTGAGATCGCGGATGGCGCGGCGGACGTCCTTGAACGTCACCACGTCCGAGTCGCGGATGTAGGCCGAAAGAAGGGACTTGTCGCAGAGATTGTTCACGATGCGCGGAATGCCGTGCGTGTACCGGTGGATCATCCAGAGCGCCCACGGCGTGAAGTGCGGGCGTCCGTTGCCGCCGGCGCGGGTCAGGCGATGCTGGATATAGTGTGAGAGTTCTTTCCGGGAGAGCGGGGTGATCTCGCAATGGACCAGGATGCGTTGGCGAAGCTGGCGCAGCTCTTCGCGGCTGAGCAGATCCTTGAGCTCGGGTTGGCCCATGAGGACGATCTGCAGGAGCTTCTGTTTGTCGGTTTCGAGATTCGACAGGAGGCGGATCTGCTCGAGAACCTCGAACGAAAGATTCTGCGCTTCGTCGACGATCAGCACGATGTCGCGGCCCTTCTCGATGCGTTCGAGCAGCAGGCGTTGCATCTGGAGCACGAGACTGTGCGGGTCGTCGCCCATTTCCGCTTCGCCCAACTCCTGCAGGATGGCGCGAAGCATTTGGTTCTCGTTCACCCGCGGATTGACGATGAGGGCGGTGTCGAAGCGCTCTGTATCCAGTTCGTTGAGAAAACGGCGGCAGAGCGTGGTTTTGCCGCACCCGACCTCGCCCACGACCACGATGAATCCCTTGCGCTGCTCCACCCCGAATTTGAGATGTTGAAGCGCTTCCTGGTGGGTCGGACTGAGGTAGAGGAACTTCGGGTCCGGGGTGATGTTGAACGGCATCTCCGTGAACCCGTAAAAGTTCTGGTACATTTCCCGCTGGGAGTATTCGTGGGCGAGGGAAAACGCACGCCAAAATCGTCGGATCTAAAAGCCACGTAATGCTTTGAAAGCTCCTTTACAACACCGCTGGGGCGGCGGTTAATTGCCCGCTTCCAACGTGACTCTGCGCCGTCTGATCATCGCCTTTTATCTGCTGCTTTTCCTCAGCCTCGCGGCGGGCTCCGGCGTGTTTTTCCTCCAGACCAAGCGCGAATACACCCGGCTTCAGCAGATGGAGGCGCAGAGCAAAGTCCGGCTTGCGGAAGCGGAGCAGAAACTGCGGGAGCAGGAGCGAGTGCTCGAGCGGCTCCGGACCGACCCGGCGTACGTCGAAATGATCATCCGGCAGCGGCTCGGGTATTCGAAGCCGGACGAGTACATTTTCCGGTTCGAGAAGACGCCCTACGACAGGTAGCGAAATGCAACGCGTTCAATCCGGCGAACCACGGAACTGATTTCCCCCGTCCCAATCATTGCGACCTCCCATGGCCAATCCTTCGATCATCGAAGCCTTCGAACGCGCCGGACAAGGGCACGTCTTCGCGTTCTATTCGAAACTCGACGCTGCCGCCCAACAGCGACTTCTCGCCGAAGCGGCCGAGATTGATCTCGCCGAAATCGACCGGCTGAACCGCACGCTGCTCTCCAAGGCTGCCGCGTCCGTCAATCTCGATGGGCTGGTTCCCGCGCCCTACGAAAAGCTTCCCGACAAAGGCGGCAACGCCGCCGAATGGGCGAAGGCCAAGGCGGCCGGCGAGGCTGCGCTGCGGGCGGGGCGTGTGGCGGCGTTTACCGTCGCCGGCGGCCAGGGCACGCGCCTGGGCTACGACGGGCCCAAAGGCACGTTTCCGGTCACGCCGCTGAAGAAAAAGACGCTCTTCCAGGTTTTCGCGGAAAAGATCCTCGCGGCAGGCCGCCGCTACGGAAAGCCGCTGCACTGGTTCATCATGACCAGCCATGCGAACCACGCGGCAACCGAAACGTTTTTCCGGGAGAACCGCTATTTCGGGATGGACTCGGGCCGCGTGCATTTCTTCCGCCAGGGCCGGATGCCGGCGGTGGACTTCAACGGCAAGATCCTGCTCGAGACGCCAGGGTCGATCGCGATGAGCCCCGACGGCCATGGCGGCTCCCTGCGCGCTCTTTCCCGCAGCGGCTCGCTCGACCTGATGAAGCGCGAGGGCATCGACACGCTGAGCTACTTCCAAGTCGATAATCCTTTGGTCCGCTGCATCGACCCGTCGTTCGTCGGCTACCACCTCCTCCGAAAATCGGAGATGTCGAGCAAGATGATCCCGAAGGCGTATCCCGAGGAGCGGGTGGGCCATTTCTGCGTGCAGAACGGGAAGCTCGTCGTGGTCGAGTACAGCGATCTTCCGATGGAACTCCAGCGGCAGACCGACGCTTCCGGCCAGCTTCGATTCCTCGCGGGATCGATTGCCATCCACATCCTGGATACGGAATTCGTCCGCCGGATGGCGGAGGGCGGCGAGGGGGTCTCGCTGCCGTTCCACCGCGCCGACAAAAAGATCGCGACCATCGACGCCTCCGGAAAAGCCGTGAAGCCGGAGAAGCCGAACGGCGTGAAGTTCGAGATGTTCGTCTTCGACGCGCTGCCGTTCTCGCAGCATCCGCTCGTGATCGAGACGCGCCGCGAGGACGACTTCAGCCCGGTGAAGAACGCCGAGGGAGTCGACTCGCCGAAAACCTGCCGCGACGACCAGCTGCGGCAGTTCGCCCGCTGGCTCAAAACCAACGGCGCCGTCGTGCAGACCGACAAGACTGGGTTGCCGCCGTTCGCGGTCGAGGTGTCTCCGCTTTTTGGCTACGACGAGGACTCGTTCGCCGATTCCTGGGCCGGGCTTTCGCCGAAACCCCGGGTCGAAGACGGCCTTTACCTGGGCTGAAACCGCTCTCCAACCGACCGGGCCAAGTTCACCGACATCTTCATGAATACGCTCTCCAAGATCCAAGCCGCCGCCAAAGCCGGCCAGCTTTTCGCGAGTACGCAGGAGAATCTAGCCACGTGGCTCAAAGGCGATCTGCCGGCCTGGGCCCTTGCCTCGATTGAGGAACTGGTCGCCCGCGAAGCCTGGGCGGAGCTGAACGACCGTTTCTACCGCTATCTCGAATTCGGCACGGGCGGCATGCGCGGCCGCACGATCGGAGCCGTGACCACGGCGCCCGAGACCGACGGCTCCAGCGAGCAGGGCACTCCGGCCCACGCGGCCGTCGGCAGCAATATGCTGAACGATTTCACCCTGGTCCGGGCCACGATGGGATTGTACCGCTACACCCAACGCTTTCTCGAGAAGGCCGGGCGGTTCGACGCTCCGAAGCTGGTCATCGCGCACGACGTGCGGCATTTCTCGCGGCACTTCTGCGAGCTTGCCGCCTCGACTTGGACGCGCCTCGGCGGCGTCGCCTTCATCTTCGACGGTCCGCGTTCCACGCCGCAGCTGAGTTTCACCGTGCGTTACCTCAAGGCGCACGCCGGCGTCGTGATCACGGCCAGCCACAATCCGCCGCACGACAACGGCTTCAAGGCGTACTTCGAGGACGGCGGCCAGGTGGTGCCTCCCCACGACAAGGGAGTCGTCGGCCAGGTGAACGCCATCCCGCTGTCCGAGCTGAAGGCCTATCTCGACAAGGAGCTGGGGCGGGTGATCACGCTCTCCCGCGCCGCCGACGACGCCTATCTCTCCGTCGCGAGCAAGGCGGCGCTCGACCTGGGCGTTTTCCAAAAAACCCGTTTGAAGGTCGCGTACAGCAACATCCACGGCACCGGCGGCATCGCCTCCGTGCCGCTCTTGTTGCACGCCGGCGCCGAGGTGCACGAAGTCTCGCAGCAGGTCGCGTTCGACCCGCGCTTCCCGACGGTCAAGTCGCCCAACCCGGAGAACGCCGAGGCGCTCTCGAAGGCGGTGGCGCTGGCCGATTCGAAGGGGCTCGACGTGGTGCTGGCGACCGATCCCGACTGCGACCGCATGGGCTGCGCGGTGCGCAATCGCGACGGCCGGATGGAGTTGCTGACCGGCAATCAAATCGGCGCCATGCTCGCCGAGTACCGGATCAGCAAATACAAGGAGCTCGGATGGATTCCGAAGAAAGGCGGCGACTCCGTCGTGCTGGTGAAGACGTTCGTCACTTCGCCGCTCCAGGACGCCGTCGCCCGCGGCCATGGCATCAAGGTCGTGAATACCCTCACCGGCTTCAAATGGATCGGAGCCAAACTCCGCGCCTACGAGGAGCAGCTGAAGGCGCGCATGCTGTCCGAGCAGGGGATCGCGCTCGACTACGACGCGACGCCGTTCGAAACCCGCGCCAAGCTCCTGCAGAAATACAGCTCGTTCTACGTCTTCGGCGGCGAGGAAAGCTACGGGTATTTGGGCAACGACTACGTGCGCGACAAGGACGGCAACGCCGCGTGCCTGATGTTCGCCGAGCTGTGCGCCTCCGTGAAGAGCCGCGGCCTCACCGTGCCGGACTACCTCGACGAGATCTACCTCAAGTACGGTTTCTTCCTCGAGGGCGTGATCAACCTCTACTACGAGGGCGCGACCGGCGCGGCGAAGATCAAGTCGATCCTCGACACCTACCGTTCGGAGCCGCCGAAGGCGTTCGGCGAAACCGCCGTGACGAAATTCCAGGACTTCGGTCGCGAGAAGGTGATCGATGCCGACGGTGACGTCATCCCTTCGCAGGACCTGTATTTCGTCACCCTGGCCAACGGCTACAGCTTCGCGGCGCGTGGCAGCGGCACGGAGCCGAAGATGAAGTTCTACCTCTTTGCGCAGAGCAAGGTGGACGACGCCAAGCAGCTCGCGAAGGTGAAGACCGACACCAAGGCCAACCTCGACGCACTCAAGGCGCTGATCGAGGCCGACGCCAAGCAGCGCGCCGAGCGCTGAGCCGGGGAGCGGGCCGGGCGCGTTGGCCGCGCCTCGCTCGACCTCTGCCGATTTCGGACGCCCAGCGCCGTGGGGCCGGGCGTCCTTTTAGTTGCCGTTCGGAGTACCGGGCGATGGGGCCTGGCCCATTGCCACGTGGATCGCGGTTCGCGCTTTGCTCAGGTCGATCGGCTTGAGCAGATACCCGGAAATCCGCAGCTGGGCGAGGGCGACAACCCGTTCGCGGGCCTGGAGCCCGGAGACGATCACGACCGGGATTTTTCGCAGCTGTGCATCCTCGCGGATGCGCATGAGGAGCGTCTGGCCGTCCAGCCGCGGCATCTTCAAATCCAGCATCACGAGGTCCGGGCGCAGGCCGTTGCGGAGAATCTCGAGCGCGTTCAGACCGTCGACCGCCTCGACGATTTCCCATCCGCCCTCCGTCTCGAAGACCCCGCGGAGCGTCATGCGCGTGAGTTCGTCGTCGTCCGCGATCAGGACTGTCTTCGCGAGCAGGTTCTTCGTGACGAGGACGGGAGTGGTGACCTGGGCCGCGCCGAGCAGCTGGGTGAGCGACGCCGAGGTGCGCTCCATTTCGTAGGGCTTCAGCAAATACCCTGAAATCCCGAGTTTCCCGAGCGTGAGGATCTTGTCCCGCTCGCGCGTGGAGGAGGTCATGATGACCTTGAGATGCCGGAGCAGCGGCTCCTTGCGGATCATCCCGACCAGTTCCACGCCGTCGATGCCGGGCATGCGGATGTCGAAAAAGCAGACGGCGGGGTCGAGTCCCTCGATCAGGAGATCGAACGCCTTCTGACCGTGCGTGGCTTCCACGATCTCCCAAGCTCCCTGCGCCAGAAGGATGTTCTTGAGAGTAGCGCGCTCGATTTCGTCGTCGTCAACCAGCAGGAGTTTCATGGGGAGAGGTGTTCGTCGTGAGGCTGATCAGACGGGCTTTGACCGTCTCGAATTCCGCCTCGGCTCGTTCCAAAAGGTTTCCGACGAGCTCGAAGTCGCCGTTGTCGCCGGCTTCTTCCATCTGGGCGCCAAGGTTCGAGAGGTTCGGGGCGTTCACATAGTGGGAGATGCCCTTCAGGGAATGCGCGGCGATGCTGACGGCGGACTGATCGTGGGCCTGGAGTCCGGTGCGGATCGTGACCAGCCGCTGCGGCGCGTCCTGCAGGTAGCGGAGGATGATGCCCGGCGCGATGGGCTTCGGCGGTTTGGCCGTCGGCTTGGCCGGATCGTCCAACATCGCAAGAAGCTGGTCGGCGGTGAGCCCCGGCGCTTCCTCTGTGTCGGCGTTCGGAGCCGGGACTGGTGAGGCTTCGGCCTCGAGCAGAGGATGTCCGCGCGCCCGCAGGACGGAGATGGCGCGCTCGAGACTGGCGTGGAGATCGCCTTCGCGAAGCGGCTTCTGCAGAAAATCGTTCATTCCGGCCGCGAGGCAGTCCTCGCGATGGGTTTCGGAGACGCTGGCGGTAACGGCGATGATGTAGGTGTTGTGATCCCTCACCGGAGTACGCCGGTCGCGGATCGCCCGGGCCGCCTGCAGCCCATCCATCCGCGGCATGCGATTGTCCATGAGAACGACGTCGAATTGTTCGTGGCTGAGCTTTTCGACGGCCGCTTCGCCGTCCGGCGCGAACTGGATGCTGTGTCCCATCCGGGTGACGAGACCTTCGGCAACGGCCCGGTTGATCGACTCGTCCTCGGCGCAGAGTATGCGCAATCTGGCTGAGTGCGGCGGAAGCACGATGGGATTGGTGTCGTCCGACTTCACCGGGACGTCGGTCTCCGCGGCGCGCTCCAGCTGGAGCACGACCGAGAACGAGGAGCCCTTGCCGAGCGTGCTTTGGACGTCGACCGAACCGCCCATCAGTTCGGTGATGTGTTTGGTGATGGCCAAGCCTAGGCCGGTGCCGCCGAACCGGCGCGTCGTCGAGGAGTCCGCCTGCTCGAAACGATGGAAGAGCCTCGGCAGGGTCTCGGCCGGAATGCCGACGCCTGTATCTGAAACACGGAGACAAAGCCTGACCTTGTCGCCGGCAGGCTTGCCGGAATCGGCCAGCCCGATCTCGACTGAGACCGAGCCGCGTTCGGTGAACTTGATGGCGTTGCTCAGCAGGTTGGCGAGCACCTGGCGAAGCCGGGTGGGATCGCCCTGCACGAATTCGGGCACGCCGGGGTCGACGGCCCAGGTGAGTTCCAGGCCCTTCCCGAGGGCGCGCGCCCGCATGCCCTCGACCACCCGTCCAAGCTCGAGGCGCACGCGGAAGGGGATTTTTTCCAGGGTGAAATGCCCGGCCTCGATCTTCGACGTATCCAGAATGTCGTCCAGAATGCCCAGCAGCACTTCGGCGCTCTCGTGGGCGAGGGTGGCATAGTGCCTTTGCTGCCGCGGCTGCGGCATGCGCCGAAGCAGGTCGAGCGTGCCGATGATCCCGCCGAGCGGCGTGCGGATCTCGTGGCTCATCACCGCGAGGAAATCGCTCTTGGCGCGAGCCGCCGCCTCCGCCGCTTCTTTGGCGGCGAAGAGAGCGGACTCGTAGCGTTTCCGCTCGGTGATATCCATCGCGATGCAGACCATGCTCTGGGCCGTGCTCCCGGCAGTGGCGACGGAGCTGATGGTGACGCTGAAAACGGTGGTCCGGCCGTCCGGCCGCACGTAATCGGCCTCGACGGTGCAGGGATGGCCGCGGCGTGCCTTGGCCATGGCGTCGGCGATGGCGCCCTTCGATTCGCTTGCCCAGAGCTCGAGAAAGCGGCGGTGGAGCAGGTCGGCTTCCGCAATGCCGAGGGCAACGAGTCCGTTTCGGTTCACCGAAACGCAGCGCCCGTGGGCATCGATCATCTGCACCCAGTTGGGAGAACCCTCGACGAGGCTCTTGCTCCGCTGCTCGGATCGGGCGAGTTCGACCACGCTTTCGTGGATGCGCCATTGGGACCGGAACGAGGTGAGCAGGAGAATCGCGACCAGCAACGCGATCGAGATCCCGGGCACCCGGGCGCGCAGCACCCTCGCGTACCAGTTGGAGGCGGCGAAATCGAGGTCGAGCGAGACCCAGCCCTTCCCATTCGAAAGCTCTTTCAGCGGGAAGCTGCCGCTCACCCAGGTTCCCCAACGGTCGACGATCGGGCCCATCACAAACGGTTTCCCTGCTTCGATGGCGTCGGCGTAGCCGTCCGGGGCCTCGCCGTAAGGTTGTCCCGGCGGCGAGTAGTCGGCGGAAGTCGGAGGCTCTGAATCGACGAGGAACGAGACCTGTTTGGCGCGCACGTTCATCAACATCGCGAAGCGCACGTCGGGGTTCACCTCTGCGAGCTTCATCATGTGGTCCTTCAGCGAGCGGTATGAAGGACTGGACAGATCTCGCTCGTCTCCGGATAGCGACTCGATGGCGGGCATGTCGACGGTGCTGACGGCGATGCGCAGCCGTGCGATCACCGCCTCGCGCATGTCGTGATCCTGCTGGTGACCGATGACCTCCGTGACGACCCAGCCGCAGACGAGAACGGCCAGAAGGGAGGCTGCCCAGCTGATTTCGCGCCGACTCGGCCGGGCCGAGTGTTCGCCGAAAACCTCCCGCAGGTGCCGGGCGTTGAAATCGCAGAGCAGGCTGACGGAAACGCAGCTGGCGAAGAACAGCCGTGCAAGCTCCACCCAGAAGTCCACCTCCGTCTGCACCGGACCGGACGTCGGTTGGAAGAATTGGTCGGGGACAAACACGATGGTCGCCGCCAGGGCGGATCCCGCGAGACCGAGAGATGCGATGCGGAAACAAGTCCGCGTCTTCGCTCGAGGCGAAGAACTGGAGCGCCAGAGCTTCACCGAGGCCAGGAGCAGGGCGAGGGGAGAGGCGATGGACGCGAGAGCCACGTTGACGTCCACGCCGCAGCCGAAGGCCGAGATCGCGGCGACTCCGAAAACCACCAGGTGTATCCAGCGGCCCACTGCGCAACCGAGAATCTTTCCCTGACGGCCTCGCGAAAACTCGACGAGCAGAAACACACCGACGAGTTCCAGCACGAATCTCAGCATTCCCAGGTGCTGGCTGCTCCCGTAGTCCACGAGGACGATCTTCGACCAGAGCAGCAGGGTGTTGCAGGCCGCGTAGGCCGCCATCCAGTTCCAGTTCAGCCGCCGCTCCAGTTTCCCGTAGTTCAGCGCGGGCGCGATGAGCAGCAGCCACACGAATCCGTGCAGGAACAAAATATAGTCCAAGCTGAGAAGTGTTGAGCCCATCGACGGTCCCGGCGTTCGGGCAGAACATCGGCACAATCTTCGTTGGCTAAAGCACTGACAATCCGTGTTTCCCGCAGGAAAACTGCAATGATTGGGGTGTTTCCTTGTGCTTCGCTGGAGGGGAGACCTCCCCTAGAGCCTATCGCTGCTCGTTGTTTTCCGCGGGCGCGAGCGAGCCGTCGGGCTTTTCCTCCGTGTAGGTGTCCTCGACGAGCATTTTCAGCGTTCGAGCGAGATCGTTCACGTTGTACGGCTTGGGGACCATCGCCTTGAAACCATACGCCCGATAATTGGCGAGGACGGGATCGCTGGAATAGCCGCTCGACACGATCGCTTTCACTTCGGGGTGGCGCTTGAGGAGCTCGCGCATGGCGTCCTTGCCGCCCATTCCGCCGGGGATGGTGAGATCCATGATCACGACATCGTACGGATCGTTTTCGTCGAGGGCGGTCTCGTAGGCGTCGAGCAACCGCTGGCCCTCTTCCACGAGAGTGTGCCGATAGCCGAGGCGGCGCAGCAGGGTCGCGGCCACGCGCCGGATCGCCTCATCGTCGTCCATGAACAGCACGCGATAGTGTCTCGCGAACTCCGGCGCGGGAAGGGCGGGGGCGGGGAATGGCTCGGTGGAAGACACGAGTACCGGACTATCGGCGGCAGGGAGCCAGATGCGAAAGGTGGTGCCGCGGTCGAGGGCCGATTCCACTTCGATATGGCCACCGTGTTTTTTCACGATCGAGCGCACCGTCGCCAGGCCGAGGCCGCTGTTCTGCGGTTTGGTCGAGAAATACGGATCGAATATCCGGCGCAAATGCTCGGGCGCGATTCCTGGACCGTTGTCGCTCACCGTCAGCTTGAGGTACCGCCCCGGCTTCAACATCGAGTCGTCCTTCTTGACCTCGTCGTTTTCGAGAAAGAACCGGAGCGAGCCGCCGTTGGGCATCGCCTGCGAGGCGTTGAGGACGAGATTGTGGACGACCTGGCCGATCTGCCCCTTGTCGACGTTCGCCGGCCAGATGTCGGGGGCGGTCACGAATTCCGCCGCGAGTTGGGAGCCGTGGAGGGCGAATTTTGCGGCTTCACGGACAACCTCCTCCAGCGAGACGGCGCCGCGAATCGGGTCACCGCCCTTGGCAAACGTCAGCAGCTGTTGCGTGAGATCGCGGGCCCGCATCGCTCCGCGGACGGCGTCGCGCAGGAGTTCGCCGACTGCCTCGGCCACGGCATTGTCGGAGAGCGA
This sequence comes from Opitutaceae bacterium EW11, assembly GCA_003054665.1. Lineage (GTDB taxonomy): Bacteria > Verrucomicrobiota > Verrucomicrobiia > Opitutales > Opitutaceae > EW11. The sequence goes on from QAYY01000013.1 coordinate 293,038, forward strand.
GAGTGTGATGTTGCCCACCACGACGGTCAGCAGGTTGTTGAAATCGTGGGCGATGCCGCCGGCGAGAACGCCGAGCGATTCGAGCCGGGAGGAGCGCTCGAGTTCGGCTTCCATCCGCGCCTCCTTCTCCATCTGCCGCCGGATGAGTTCGGTCTGCTGCCGGACCCGGCGCCGCAGCAGCAGGACGCCGACGACACCCACGATGGAGCAGACGGTGAGCACGCCGACGGCCGCAAGCGCCCGTTTCGCGGTCCACCAAGGACGCGGTTTGGTGATGAGAATGTCCTCCGGCGTCCGAAGCTGCACGTTGAACGAAAAGGGCTGGCCGTATTCGTCCTGTTCGAGCCGATACACGCCTGTCGCGGTGGCTTGGGCCCAGAGTTCCCATTCCCGGGCGGCCGGGGTGTTCGGGGAAAAGCCTTCGGCGACACATTCGATGATGGCGTCCTCGCTCTGCAGCGTGATGCGCGGACGCTCGGCCCGCAGCGAAACGTCGATGATCGTTCCGTGAACCTGAACGACGCGTCCGTCGAGGTGGGGTTGGAGCGCCTTTCCGGACGGAAGCGTCTCCGGCTTCAGCGAGACCTCCAGCTGGGTCCTGCGGTAGACGGCTTCACGGAGCACGGTGCGGCCGCCCTCGCGTCCGGGCAGGCCCACGACCTCGACGCGATCGCCCGGCGAAAGCGGAAGCGTCTGGCGGCTAAGCACGCGGAGGGCGTTGGTGCCGTCTTGGAGCGACAGGTAGCGCCCCGGTAGATGCATCGTGACCACGCCGGCGGTGCGGACCCAGCGATTGCGTTCCTGGAAGAAGCCGAACTGCCCGATTTCGGAGATCGAAAACTGCGGGACCGAGAACGGGTCTTGGGGGAAGGGCTCCTCCACCCGCAGGTCCTTGAGCGAAGACATCCGGAGCTGGATTCCGCTGACGCGTCCCCGCTCGTCGAATACAGCGCCGACCACGCCCTTCAGGTGCACGACGGAATTCAGGTAGGCGTCGGCCGCGGGGTCGTCGGGAAGCACGGCGGAGAACTCGCCCGTCGGGGTGGTGAGATCGAGATGGAGTGTCTTGCCCTTGCGCCCCACTTGCCGGAGGTAGCCGGACATTTCCACCCACTGCGACTCGCCGACGCCGGCAAGCGCCTGGTCGAGAGTGACCGGCCGGGCCGGAGGCAACGCGATGTCGCTGCCGCTGCTCAGGTGGCTGGAGCGTATCAGCCGCGTGGATCCGTCGGTCGCGGATACGCCCGTCACCTCGGCGAAAATGCCCTGGTGAATCTCGATGGACGGTTTCTGCCCGGAGCAGTCGACCCGGACGCCGCCGCTCGAGTCCTGAAGGAAAAACAGGCTGCCGTCGGGCGCCACCCAGGTGACCACGCCCGTGATCCGCGCCGGGATTTCGAGCCGGGCCTTGTCCAGGCTGAGCGAGCGGACTTGATCCGCGAGTCTCAGCCGGCCGGGCAGGGCGGAGCCGAGTCCGGAGTTCGAGACGAGGATGGATTTCGGGGGACGCCGGTAGAGCGTCCGGAAAATGGTCGTGGTGATCCCTTTCACCTCCGGCGTGCCGATGACTTCGATGGTCTCGCCGGGGTTCAGCGAGTCGGTTTGAACGGCATCCAGCGTTGCTTGGCCGGTGTCGTCGCGCAGCACGATGGAGAATCCGGCCCGCTGCTCAACCACCTTGCCGACGAGGTGAACGTATTCGTTGGGTGACGCGCTCCCGAGAGAGTCGATCGCCGAGATGGGCAAAGCGAAACGCGGATCGGTGAGGAGAGAGCCGTGGGTCTGGATGTAGTCCGGACCTGCGTTCCAGAGCTCGATCTGCTTCAGCTGCCCGGCGGAGTCGGCGTTCTGGAGGAAAACTCCTTCGATGGAGATGAAGCTGCCTTCGTACTGTGGGACCGCCCTGTTGTCGTCGATCCAGACCCGGCCCAGCACCTTCTTGCCTTCGACGATCAGACTGAGCGCGAGATGGTTTGGCGTCAGTTGCTCCTGCCGATCCACAAAACCGCTGAGAGCGACCATGTGACTGTTGAGGCGTTTCCAACTGAAGAGAATCGCGTTCGCCTCGATCGCGGAAATCTTCGCGTTCTCGTCGACGACGGTCACCTGGGCGGCACGCCCGTCGATGCCGATGGCGGTGATCGCACCCTCGCCGCGAATGCGGATGCGCTGTCCCCTCGAGCGGATCGGGAGCGGCTTCATCTTCACGTTCATGAACGCGGGGCGCCCTCCTTCCTCTTCGCCCCAAAGCAGGCCCCAGACGGGATCGTAGTAGTAGACGACCAGCTCGAGCTCGGCGGAGTGCGGCACCTTTTTGAGTTCGTCGTCCAGATTCCAGTACTGCTCGACCGATCGGATCACCTCATTCTCGGTGGAGTATCCCGCTTTGGAATTGTCCACCGGAACCGGCTCATCCGCGAAGAGCAGTTCGGCCTGGAAAACGACCGCGAGGATGAGCAATCCGGCGACGGTCCAAGCGCCGTGCCGAGCGCCCAAACCCACGGAATGTTGACCGGATGGAGGCAAGATGATGCCGAGCGTAACCAGCTCTATTTCAATATCGACACCGATTCCTACCTGCTGAAGCGAGCGGGTGGAGAAATACCCATTCGGCGACGCCGACTCCGCAAAAATACCGAGCTAGGCCTAAGTGGGCCTAGTTTCGTTGAGCAAGAGCCCTCAACCTTTGCCTCGGTGGGGCCCTAGTCTATGCCGCCGTCGAAACTTTGCTCACCGAAGGGGGGAGAGTGTCGAGCGAGCGAACGCTGCCGGCGGTCGTCTGGTACGGCGCCGCCGCGAACGCGAAGCGATCAGATGAGCAGCAAAGCCGGCGACTCCAGCAGCTGCTTCACGGCTGCGAGGAATGTGGCGCCCACCGCTCCGTCGACCACGCGGTGATCGCAGGACAGCGTGATCGACATGCGGTGGCCGACGACGATCTGGTCGTCTTTCACGACCGCTTTTTTCGTCGTCGCGCCGACGGCGAGGATGGCGGCATTGGGCGGGTTGATGATGGCCTGGAAACGCTCCACGCCCATCATTCCCATGTTCGAAACGGTAAACGTTCCGCCGGTGAACTGATCGGGCTTCAGCTTCTTGTCTTTGGCCAGCTTGCCCAGCGACTTCGCTTCCGTGCTGATCGCAAAAATCGTCTTCTGGTGCGCGTCACGGATGACGGGCGTGATCAAACCGTCCTCCATCGCGACCGCGAAAGCCACGTGCGCGGCTCCATGCTGGCGGATTTGCGCGCCTTCCCATGAGCAATTCACCGCGGGCACCCGGCGAAGGGCCTCGGCGCAAGCTTTGAGCACGAAGTCGTTGACCGAGAGTTTCACGCCTTCCTTCTCCAGCCCGGTGTTCAACTGCTGACGCAGTTCGAGAAGCGGGCCGGCGTCGACTTCCATCTCCGCGTAGAAGTGCGGGACCTGGCTCTTCGATTCGACGAGGCGCTTGGCAATTGTCGCCCGCATGTTGGAGACGGGGACGACTTTTTCTTCCTGAATCGGGCCCGTGCGGGCCGGCGTGCCGCCGGTGAATGCACCCGATTTTACCGGCGCAGCTCCGGCCTTGGCGGTGCCGGCCTTGTCGGCCGCGAGAATATCCGCGCGGACAATACGTCCGCCGGGCCCGGTGCCTTGCACGCGGGAAGGATCTACGCCTTTTTCCTGCGCCAGCTTGCGGGCCAGCGGGGAGATTTTCACTCGCCCTCCGGCGACCGGGGCGGGCGCGGGACTCGCGGGAGCGGGAGCGGGCGCTGGAGAGGGAGCCGGTGTGGGAGCGGCGGGCGTTTCAGCCTGAGGCTGCGGCGCGGCCGGAGCGGCCTGCGTCATGGCGGGGGCTTTGGGCGCGGGTGCCCCGGCGGGGGCCTCGACCTTCTCGCCCGGTTTTCCCACAGCGCACAGAGGCGCGCCGATCGCGACCTGCGATCCTGCGGGAGCGAAGATCTTGAGCAGCGTGCCGTCGAAGAAGCATTCGAGCTCCATCGTGGCCTTATCGGTTTCGACCTCGGCGAGCATCATGCCGGACTTTACCGGGTCGCCTTCGTTCTTCAGCCATTTGACCAGCGTGCCCACCGTCATGGTGTCGCTGAGTTTCGGCATGTCGATGATCTGGGCCATAGGATCAGGAGTCAGAAATCAGATATCAGAAGTCGGATGTCGGAGGAACGGGTCCTCAGCCGGACGTTGGAACTGCGGTCCGGCACGGAGAACGCCGAAGGTTGCAGGCCGGTTCAGCGTGTGGCGAGAGCGGCTTTGACGATGCGTGCCGGGTTCGGCAGCTGCTCGACTTCCACCGGAGGACTGTAGATCGCCGGCGCGTCGATAGTGGCGAGGCGATTGATCGGGGCGTCGAGTTCGTCGAACGCCTCTTTCTGCACCATGAACGCGATTTGGGAGCCGACGCTGCAGAATGGCTTTTGCTCCTCGACGATGAGGAGTCGGTGCGTTCTGCGAACCGAGGCGAGCACCGTGTCGATGTCGAGCGGGCGGATCGAGCGGAGGTCGACGACTTCCACCGAAAGGCCGTGCTGTGACTGCAGTTCCTCGGCCGCCTTCAACGAATGGATCGCGGCGCGGCCGTACGACACGATCGTGAGGTCGGTCCCCTGGCGTTTCACGTCGGCCTTGCCGAGCGGAATCAGGTATTCCTCCTCGGGGACTTCGCCCTTGTCGCCGTACAGCATCGTGTTCTCGAGGAACATGACCGGGTCGTTGTCGCGAATAGCCGATTTCAGGAGCCCTTTCGCGTCGTAGGGCGTCGCGGGAACGACGACCTTCACGCCGGGATGATTTGCGAGCACGTTTTCCGGCGTGTGCGAGTGAGTGGCGCCGACGTTGGTGCCGCCGTTTGCCGGACCGCGGATCACGATCGGGACATTGATCTGGCCGCCGGACATGTAGCGGACGTTCGCGGCGTTGTTCAGAATCTGGTCAAACGCGACCGAGTAGAACGACCAGAACATCAGCTCCATGACGGGACGGACGCCGAGCATCGAGGCGCCGACGCCCATGCCGATGAATCCAGCTTCGCTGATCGGCGTGTCGACGATGCGTTTCGGGCCGAAGCGGGCCAGGAGGCCTTCGGTGACTTTATAGGCGCCGTTGAATTGGGCGACTTCCTCGCCCATGACGACCACGTTGGGATCGCGCTCGAGTTCCTCGGCCAGAGCGTGGCGGACGGCTTCGCGGTAGGTGATGACAGGCATCGGAAACGGAAAAGAATGTAGTGCTTGAGTGGGGACGGCTTATTCGAAGAAGAGCCGGCCTTCGGACTTCCTCTGCTCGGGATTGTCGGCCTCCCAATAAACGTCCTTCTGGATGTCTTCCGGAGTGGGGAATGGGCTCGCTTCGGCGAAATCGGCGGCTTGGTCCGCCTCCGCGCGCGCCTCGCCATCGATCTTCTCGATCAGCTCCTGATTCAACACGCCCTCCTTGAGCAGCGTCTGTTGGAAGAGCGTGATGGGGTCCTTCGTGCGCTGATAATCCTCGATTTCGTCGCGGGTGCGGTAAGTCTTGTCCGGATCGGCGACCGAGTGGCCGCGATAACGGTAGGTGTCGATCTCAACGACGCCCGGTTTCGAGTTCTCACGCGCAGCGGTGAGGAATCGATCCATCGTGGCGCGGACGTCGTAAACGTCGTGGCCGTTGCACGTCGCCCAGGCCATGCCGTACGCCTCGGCGCGCTGGGCCAGGCTCGTGCCCGCGGACGAACGACGTTGGCTGGTGCCCATCGAGTAGCGGTTGTTCTCGATGACAAAAATGCACGGAAGGTCCCAAAGTGCAGCGAGGTTGAATGCCTCGTGCACGGCGCCCTGGTTCACCGCGCCGTCGCCCATGAAGGCCATCGCGGCGCCCTTCTTGCCCTGGTACTTGATCGCGTAGGCGAGGCCGGTGCCCAGCGGGATCTGCCCGCCGACGATGCCGTGCCCGCCCCAGTAGTTGCGCGACGGATCGAAGTAGTGCATCGAGCCGCCTTTGCCCTTGGAGCATCCGGTGACCTTGCCGAACAGCTCGGCCATTAGCGGCTTTGTGTCCATGCCTACGGCGATCGCGTGGCCATGGTCGCGATACGCGGTGATCACGTGGTCGTCCGGCCCCATGAGCGAGCAGCAGCCCACGGCGACGGCCTCCTGGCCGATGTAAAGGTGGAGAAAACCGCCGATCTTCTTCGCTTGGTAAGCGCGAAGACTGCGTTCTTCAAATCGGCGAATCCGCACCATTTTGCGGTAAAGCTCGATTCGCCCTTCCGCGTTCAGCGAGGCGTTGATCGGAGCGTTCACGCTCGATTCACCGGTGGCGGTGTTCTCAGGTTTTTTGTCGGCTTCAGCAGTCGTCTTCTTGCTCACGGTAAGGAAGCTATATTCGAGGGGGACGCAGTGTCCGTCCGAGGGCTCAGAAATCAAGCGTATTGTCCCTAGGATCAGGCCTGCTTATAGTAGCGGCCCCGTAAAAAGGCTGGCCGCTCATGGCGAAGCCGGTGTGAGCCGGCGGCTCGGCGCGGCGTCTGTCGCTTCCGCGGAGCACTCCTTCGGAATGCCCGGCGGACGGTGCCGGTTTACTGCGGGACGATCTGTTCGATGACGACGTCGAGCGGCCGGCCCGGCGCGCAATCGACGCGCATAGCGACGAACTTGTCCTGGTACTTGTCGAAAATGGGCCACAACGCCGTGCGGTCCGTTTCCGGAAGCGCGAGGCGATCGAGTTCGCTGCGACTGAAAAATCCAAAACGACCTTCCTCCATGTCGGGAGGAAGTTCCGGGATCGGACGTTTGCAGTGGAATAGGAAGAGCAGCCAGTGACTCTGCCCTTCGTACGCCTTCTCCGCGATCATCGCGAAGAGGTGCAGATCCGCCGGTCTGATCGCAAAACCGGTCTCTTCGAACGTCTCGCGCGCCGCACATTCGAACGGCGACTCGCCCGTTGCGACTTCGAGTTTTCCCCCGATCGGACTCCAGTTGCCGCGGTTGGGCGCTTTCGCGCGATGAAGAAGCAGCTGCTGGCCCGCTTCGTTTTCGAGGAAAACGAGGACGGCGATTTTGTAGGGAAAGCCGGCGACGGACATGGACTGCGATGCAGAACCGGGTGACGGCAGAAAGGCAAGCGCGGCGCAAACGTGCGCCGTGTCGGCGGCGCCGAGCGACGGTGAAGCGCCACGAAGGTCAGCCGTGGTGAGCGCAGCAGATCCGGACGTCCGGCGCGTTTTTTCTCGCGCGGCGCTTCCTCACCCGGGCAACGTTTCGTCATGTCGAAATGGCTCCTGGTTGATGGCTTCAATCTCGCGTACCGCTGTTTTCACGCGATTCCCGAGCTGACCCGCGCCGACGGTTTTCCGACGAATTGCCTCCACGGGTGGGTGAAATCGCTGTGGAAGCTCAACGATCAGGAGCGCCCCGAAGCGATTCTCGTCTTTTTCGATCTCGGCGGGGCGCAGGACAAGCTGGCGTTGCTTCCTGAATACAAGGCCCACCGCGAGGAGATGCCGGATGCGCTGGTGAGACAGCTCCCGTACGTGAAGTCGCTGACCAAGGCGCTCGGATTCGTGGGCATCGAGATGGACGGCGTCGAGTCCGACGACCTCCTCGCTTCACAGGCGAGGGCGCTCGCCTCTGCTGGACACGATGTCCTGATCGTCAGCTCGGACAAAGATTTCGCGCAGATCGTCGACGACCGCGTGAAAATCCTGCTGCCGCCTCCGACCGCCAATCCCAAGCTCGGCTGGCGGCTGCTCGACACCTCGGGCGTCGTGGAAAAGTTCGGCGTGCCGCCGGCGCAGATCGCGGACTACCTCGCGTTGGTCGGCGACACCTCCGACAACATTCCCGGGCTCGATGGGGTGGGACCGAAGACGGCGTCCAAGTGGCTGCAGCAGTACGGAAACGTCGAGGGCGTCATTGCGCACGCGTCGGAACTGAAGCCCGATCGTTTCCAGGAAACGGTCCGATCCAGCGCGGACCTCCTTCGCCGGAATCTCAAGGTGACGACGCTGAATCTCTCCCTGCCCACGGTCGCGGCGGAAAAGACAGCGGTTCAGCCCGAGGCCTTGTTCCAGTTGCTCGAAGAGCTGGAGATGAAGTCGAGCTTGGCGGACGCGCGGAAGCGGTACGCGCAGCCCGAACTCTTCTAGCTTCAACGTGGCCGCGGCGTTATCCCGCGTCGGCGCCGGAGAAAAAAAAGGCGCGCTGGCAAAGCGCGCCTTGAAAATCGCGGTTCTATCGACCGTCAGCTGGCAGGCGGAGCAGGAGGCGCTTCCTGGGACTGGCTCTGCGGTTGCGGCTCCCGACCTTCCTGCGAAATGCCCTGCGGGTCGAAAATATATCCGACGCTGTGCACCGTCCGGAACGTATCCAGACTGAGTCCATTGGAGCGGAAGAGATCGCGCACCTTGACGATGTATTGGTCGAGCGAACGGCTCTTCACGTCGGCATGGATGCCCCAGACGGAGTGGATGAGGGCCTTGCGGGTGATGACCACGCCTTGGTGCTCATTGAGGTAGGCGAGAATGCCGAGCTCCTTGCGGCCGATCTTCGTGATCGTGCCGTTGGGAAATTCGATTTCGAGCCGCTCCGGGTTGACCTTGGCGCCGCAGAAATCGAACGGCTGGTCACTCACCCGGGCGTTCTTGGTGACATTAAAATCGGCGACCGATTCGGCCCGGCGTAGGACCGCGCGGATACGGGCGACAAGTTCCGGGTAGCTGAACGGTTTGGTGATGTAGTCGTCACCGCCCATCTCCAATCCCTTCACCTTCGCGGTCTCAAGCGAGTTGCCCGTCACGAAAATTGTCGGCACGGAGATGTCGCTCTTGCGCAACTCGTCGAGGAGTTGGAAGCCCGATTGATCCGGCAGGTTCACGTCCAGCAGGAGGAGATTGGCGAAGTTGCGTTTCAGGAAACGCAGCGCGTGTGCGCACCGGTTGTAGACTTGGGTCTGCATCCCGGCCTCTTCGAGGTGAATGGCGATAAGTTTCGCCAGCTCCTCCTCGTCTTCGACCACCAGAATCAAGGGTTTAGGGGCTGAGCGCATGGTGATAACGGAGTGGTTTTTTACAAATCACTTTACGATTGTCAAAAGAAACCGCGCCCGGATCCCAGGGCGGTCCTAATAGCGTGAACACTTCGGCACGGCATCACGGAAATTAATCTTGAAGGTAGCAACAGCGGTGTGTGCCTTCGACGCCGTGGCTGATCCAACTCCGCTTCTCATGCTCGGATTGCCGAAGGGCAGTCTCGAGGAATCTACGAAAAACCTGTTCGCCAAAGCAGGCTGGAAGATCACGACAAGTTCCCGGTCGTATAAACCCGCGATTGACGATCCCGAACTCGATGGCCGCTTCGTCCGCGCCCAGGAAGTGAGCCGGTATGTGGAGCATGGATTCTTCGACTGTGGGCTGACCGGCTTCGACTGGATTCAGGAGAATAACTCTGACGTCGTCGAAGTCTGCGACCTGATCTACAGCCGCGCCTCCGTGCAGAAATCGCGCTGGGTGCTGTGCGTACCCGAAGCCTCCTCCATCAAGTCGGCGCAGGATCTCGAGGGCAAGCGCGTGGCCACCGAGCTGGTGAACACGGTCAAACGCTATTTTGCCGAGAAGAAGGTCAACGCTCTGGTCGAGTTCTCGTGGGGAGCCACTGAGGTGAAGGTGCCGGATCTGGTCGACGCGATCGTGGACATCACCGAGACGGGCAGCTCGCTCCGGGCGAATAAGCTCCGGATCGTGGATACGCTGCTCTACACGAACACCAAACTCATCGCCAACAAGGCGAGCTGGGCGAATCCGGCCAAGCGGAAGAAAATCGAAACCATCGCCCTGCTTCTCACCGGCGCCCTCGAGGCCGAGACGAAGGTTGGACTCAAGATGAACGCGCCGAAGGCTTCCCTCGACGCGATCATCAAGGCCGTGCCTTCACTGCGGAATCCCACGATTTCGCCCCTCAGCTCCACCGAATGGGTCGCCCTCGAGACGATCATCGACGAGAGCGTGGTTCGCGAAATCATCCCCGCGCTGAAGCGCCTCGGTGCCGAAGGCATCGTCGAGTACCCGCTCAACAAAGTGGTGTATTGAGCCGCGCGCCACTAGCGCGCGGAGAGCAAAGTTGGTAGTTGGAATTTGGGTGTCGCGCCTCCGATTCAGGGGGGCGGCGGCACGACCCTGCGTGATCGACTTGGCCTCCGAAGCCCGCGCCCTGCGCGGTCTTCGGCTAAATTCGATTGCGGTGCCGCGCGGCACCCGCACTTTGCGAGCATGAAAGTCACGCTAGGTCTTCTGCAGCACGCTTGTAGCCCCGATCCGAAGGAGAATCTCGAAAAAACACTGTCGCTGGCGGAGCGCGCCGCCAAGCAGGGCGCGCAGATCATCTGCACGCAGGAGCTCTTCCGTTCGCAGTACTTTTGTCAGAGCGAAGACCACGAGAATTTTAAGCTCGCCGAACCGATCCCCGGATCGAGCACGTCGGCCTTTCAGAAGCTCGCCAAAGATCACGATGTGGTCGTGATCGCGTCTCTGTTCGAGAAGCGCGCGTCGGGACTGTACCATAACACTGCGGCGATCATCGATGCCGGTGGGGCGCTTCTCGGCATGTACCGGAAAATGCATATTCCAGACGATCCGCTCTTCTACGAGAAATTCTATTTTACGCCCGGCGATACCGGCTTCCGCGCCTGGGACACGAAATATGGCCGGATCGGCGTTCTCGTGTGCTGGGACCAATGGTACCCCGAGGGCGCGCGACTCACGGCACTGCAGGGCGCCGAGATTCTTTTTTATCCGACTGCGATCGGGTGGCACCCGAAGGAAAAGTCCGAGTACGGTGTCAACCAGCACGGCGCCTGGGAAACGATCCAGCGCGGACATGCCGTCGCGAACGGCTGCTATGTTGCGGCGATCAACCGCATCGGGTTGGAACGGCCGGTGGGCGGCGACGGCATCGAGTTCTGGGGCCAGAGTTTCGTCGCCGGAACGAGCGGTCAGATCCTGGCGAAAGCGTCCGTGGACAAGGAAGAGGTGCTGCTCACGACGATTGACCTGGGCAAGGTCGACGTGACCCGCACGCACTGGCCCTTCCTGCGGGACCGTCGAATCGACGCCTACGGCGACCTGACGAAGCGTTTCATCGACCGTTCGTAATCGAATGCCCACTACGCATCTCTCGTCCCCATCCAAGGCAGGGCAGGGCGCCACCCCCGCGGCGCTCGGTTTCCGGATGCCGGCCGAATGGGAACCGCAAACCGCAGTCTGGCTGTCCTGGCCGCACAAGCTAAAGAGCTGGCCCGGCCATTTTCGGCCGATCCCGCCGAAGTTCGCCGAGATCACGGCGACCATCAGCCGCTTCGAGGAGGTGCGGATCAATATCGCCAAGACCCTCCAGGCTCGGGCCCGGCGGTTGATCGAAAAGGCCGGGGCCGATCTGTCCAAGGTGACTTTCTTCGACCACCCGACGGACGACGCGTGGTGCCGCGATCACGGCCCGATCTTCGTCAAGAACGACAAGACCGGAGAAGTCGCGCTGACGGACTGGGAGTACAACGCGTGGGGCGGCAAATATCCTCCGTTTGAGAAGGATAACGCCATCCCGCCGCGGATCGAAAAGGCGCTCGGATTGCGGCGCTTCGAAAAAGCCATGGTCCTCGAAGGCGGCTCGATCGACGTCAACGGCGCCGGACTGCTCCTGACGACCGAAGCCTGCCTCCTCAACAAGAACAGGAACCCGCAGCTCACGAAGGAGCAGATCGAGCAGAACCTCCGCGATTTTCTCGGCGTTCATACCATCCTCTGGCTGGGAGACGGTATCGTCGGCGACGATACGGACGGCCATATCGACGACCTCAGCCGCTTTTTCTCCACAGACGGGATCCTCACGGTCGTGGAGCGAAACCGACGCGACAAAAACCACGGCATTCTCGAGGAGAACCTGGAACGCCTGCGCGGGCTTCGGACTCCCGCTGGGAAGAAATTCAAGATCGTGGAACTGCCGATGCCGGCCCCGCGGTACTGCGAAGGCCAACGGTTGCCCGCGAGCTATGCGAATTTTCTCGTGATCAACGGCGCGGTGCTGATGCCCGCCTTCCGGCAGCCCAAGCGAGACGCCGAAGCGGCCGAAGTCCTGCAAAGCTGTTTTCCCGGCCGAGAGATCATTCCGGTCGATTGCCTCGAGTTGGTTTGGGGCCTCGGCACGCTGCACTGCATCTCGCAGCAGCAGCCTGCCTGAGCAAAGGCCGAAAGACTGAAAGGCTGAACGTGAATACGGTTCAGCCTCGGTTCCGCGGCGCGCTTGGATTGCGTGCGTGAGAGCTCTACAACTACACCGCCGACCCGGGCTGGGAATCTCGTCCGCTGGCTCCAGCATGAAGCACATCCTCTGACGTTTCAGCCCTTCTGCCTTTCAGTCCCTCAGCCCTGTGCCTCTCTTTCCGCTCTTGTCATCCGGAAGCCGGAGGCGGAAGCTTTTCTCGCGGTTCGCCGCACACCTACACCATGCGCCCATTGTTCCTCGCGTTCGCGTTGGGAGTCGTCGTTTTGAGCGGATGTTCGTCCTCGGACTCGCTTCCGCTTCCTGGACCGGTTCGGGAGAGGTTTGCCCCTACCTATCGCACCCGGGTCGTTCAAGGTGACAAACGCCAGACTTACGAGGCGGCAAAAGCCGCGCTCAAGGAGATCGGATTCCGCTACGTCAACGGCGGCCCCGCCCAGGGAAAACTCTCTGGGTTGAACAACGTTCAACTGTCGAGCGACGGCCGCGGCTCACGTCAGCTTTCGATCGATGTGAAACTGACGCCGGTGCCGGACGGCATCGAGGTGGCGGTCTTGTTTTCGGACGTGATCGAAGACGATTTTGGCAACCGTCCCGGAATGGGGACCACCACGCCGGTCCACGAGAGCGCTCTGTATGAGGCCTATTTCCGCAACATCGAACAAGCGCTTGCCAAGAAGGCAAAGTAGTGCGCCCGAGGGCGTGATGGTGTAGTCACTACGCCCGCCATGAGACTGTCGCCGCTGGGGGATTCCGCCGTCCTGATCGAGTCTCAACTCCCGCTCGGAGTGGCGTCCGACTGGGTGCGGCAATGGATCAGGGCTCTGGAATCGGACTTGGTGCCCGGAGTCTCGGGCATCGTCGGGGGGGCGAAGTCCGTGGCAGTGTTTTACCAGCCGGCCGACGTATCGCGGTCCACGGAAGAACGCCCGTTCCAGTCGATCTGCCGATGGATCGAGAGCCGCGCCTCCGTGCTGCAGTCTGCGTCGGCAGCCGCGCCCCGTGAGTTTTTTCATCCGGAGGATTTTGCGGGCCTGGCTCCGCTATCCGACGAGGGCGCCCCAGCGGAAGTCGGTGCGTCCGCCTCGGAATCGGCGCCGACCATGGTCGTGAAAAATGGAGGTTCGCTCACCACGGTTCAGGATTTGGGCCGGGGGCGTTTTCGGAATCGCGGCGTGCCGGTGGGCGGGGCGCTTGATCGCCTGGCGCTTCGGGTGGCGAATCTGCTGGCGGGGAATCCGGAGAGCGCGGCGGGTCTCGAGATTTCAGGCTGGGGGCCTTCTCTCGTTTTTTCCGCGCCCACCTGGGTGGCGATCTGCGGTGCACCCGTGAAAGGGCTTCCGGGCTGGCAGCCTTGGCTCGTGCAACCCGGCGAAATGCTCACGCTCTCCGAGGTGGAGGGCGGTGCGCGCTCGTATTTGGCCGTGGCGGGTGGCGTGGTGGTACCGTCTTTGCTCGGGAGCGGAAGCACGCACTTGCCCGGGGGCGTCGGCGGCCACGAGGGCAGGGCGCTCCGCGAAGGCGATTGTCTCCGTATTGGTCCGAGCACGACGAATTACTCCGAGACCGGGCACTGGAGCATGGCGAAGGACATTCTTCCTCGATACGAAGCCGCCGCGACCGTTCGGGTATTGCCGGGACCGCAGGCGGGGCTTCTCACGCCCGAGGGACGAAAGGCGTTCGAAGCGGAGTCCTTTGTCGTTTTGCCGGAATCCGATCGCGGCGCAGTGCGGCTGAACGGCGTGGCTTTGGAGGCGAGCCAGGGCGCCGACATTCCCCTGGAGCCGATGACGGAGGGGGCCGTTTACCTGCGTTCCGATGGGCTTCCCGCGGTGGCGATGGCGGACAGTCCCGTGATCGGAGTACGCCCAAAGCTCGGGTACGTGATCACCGTCGATCTTCCGATCCTCGCTCAGCTGAAGCCGGGAGATTCGGTGCGGTTTACTCCCTGCGAAGAAGCGGACGCTGAGGCTCTGCTGCTCGCGCGGGAGCATGCACTGGCGAAGTTGAAGGAAGGCCTTGCCGGCAAACGTTCCGCGTAGGCGAGGAAGGGTCGAGCCTTGGCGCCGCGCGCCTCACAACTCGCTCGCCGACCGGGACGAACCGCTTTCGCAAAAAAGGCGTGCCCGACGCATGCCTTGAGGTGGAGCAGCGGAAGGCGAGCTACGATCAGTTCGTCCGGCGAACGTTCCGGCGCCGCCAGAAGACAAAGCCGCCAATCAAGCCCATCAGAATCAGTCCGTAGGTGGAGGGCTCCGGCACGGGGGTAATCTGCGTGTCGTACGATTGCCAGTGGGTCGAATTGCCCGAGAAACCGCTGAAGACGATTTGGTTCAGCGGAGCCGTGCCTTGCGAGCCGCCCGGATTCACCGTCGAGTAGAAGAAATCGACGGTGTTCACCCAGTTGTTGATGGTCAGGGTGACGCCGCTATCGATCAGGAAGTTCGTCGTGAGCAGCGTCGAGCCGGTCAGATTTCCGAAATCGAGGATCGAGTCGCTCGTGATGTGGAGCGTGTTGGTGGTGAGGTCGAATCCGTTGAGCGCGAGCGTGCCGCCGCCGAGCAGAAATTCGCCGCCGAAATTGATGTTGCTGCCGAGCGTGAGGGTGCCGGAGCCGATCTTCTCGAAGGTGCCGGTGCCCAGCAGCGAGCCGGAGAAGAACGTCGACGACGAGTCGCCTGCGATCAACGAGCCTGTGCCGATCGATATCGTGCCGCCGCCGGCGATCGAGGCGACTTGTTCGCTGAAGCCGTTGAGATCGAAGGTGGCTCCGGATTGGACGACGAGCGCGCTGGCGTTGGGAATTACGCCGTTGGCGCCGAGCTGCAGCGTGCCTTCCGTCACCACGGTGCGCCCGACGTAGGCGTTGGTGGTGCTTTCGCCCGAGAGAACCAGCGTGCCGCCGCCCAGCTTCTGAAGCCCGTTCTGGTCCGCACTCGTCGTGCTGTTCTGAATACCGACCTTGACGGTGGCGGTGGAGCCGGAGGCGACGAGAAAGTCGGGCGTGGAGTCGGTGAACTTGATTTTCGCGCCGGAGGCGAGGCCCTGGAAGGTCGGATTGCCTTCCTGGACCACAACAGCATTCACGCCAACCGTGCCGTCGATCTTGACCGTGTAGTTGCCAGTTGCATCGGAACCCGCGCTGAACGCCGCGACTGCGGTGGAATCATTCCAGCTGCTGGTCGACGTCGTGCCGGAGGAGGAGGACGTCCAGCCTCCGGCGGTGGCGGATGCGGACCAGATGCCGTTCGGCGTGGCACCCGCGCCGGGAGTGGTGTTGTTACGGTCCCAGTACTTCACCGTCGGGACGACGATCTGAATGCCGTTTACCGGTGCGCGGTAGGTACCGTCGATGGTGTAGGCGCCGGTGGCGTTGAGCGTGAACGAGTCGCCCGTGACGCTCGAAAAAAGCATGTAGTTGCCGGCAGCGGCAGAAGCGTAGGATCCAGGATCGGTGATGCCTGTGCTTTGGACGAACGAGCCGGTGAAGGTGGCGCTGTCCTGCAACCAGTAGGACTGTGCGCCGAGAGTGAATTTGCCGACTCGGGTGTTCTCGTCGCCGTTGGTGTAAACGTAGACGTCGTAGATCGGGGAAGAGAGCGACGAGAGGCCGGAGACCGTGACGTTGGTCGAGCCGCTGTTCACGTTGAAATCGAGATAACCGGTCATCAGGTTCTTGTTCCAATTCGCGCTGGGATTCGTGACGGCTCCGTCGGCCCAGGTGTTCAGCGAGCTGTAGGAAACACTGAGGCCGGTCAGGTTATTCGCCGAGTCGCGGAGTGTGGTGTCCGTGCCGACCGCGCCGGAAAGATCGTTCCAGTACCGCTGCGAAACGATGCCGGCATAGCGGTTCGAATTCAGCGAGGTGCCACTGGTCGAGGGGCTCCCGCCGACGAAGTTCAGTCCAATTGCCGTCTGGGCGCGAACCGCTGAGCAGGCGAGCAAGGCCGCCACAAAAAAACGGGCTGAGCGGTAGGTGGCTCGGGCTGGGAAGGACTGTTCCATTGCCAGTCTGTGTATATTACCCTATTCAAAATGCAAGGAAATGGCGACATTACCGCCACCACAGCCTCGCAAGCTAGCTTTTCGCCGGAAGCTTCTCGAGAGCGCGACGAGGAAACAGAATCAAGGCTAAGCCAGCGATCAGCAGGAAGATAGAGTAAAAGGTCCCGCGGCTCAACCCCAGGATCGGGGATATTCCAAAGTCGGGTTCGCGGAAGACTTCGCCAACGGCGCGGACGAGGGCATATCCGACCAGAAACTCACCGCTGAGGCGTCCGGGTTTTTCACGTACGACGTCGGTCCCCCAGAAACGCCATTGGCAGTAGGCGAGCAGGAGTAGTCCTTCCAGACCAGCCTCATAGAGTTGGGAGGGGTGGCGGGGCGGGATCATTTCCAGGGGCGTGCCAGGAGGCATGCTATCGGGGAAGATCATGGCCCAACGCACATTCGAGATCTTACCCCAGAGCTCGCCATTGATGAAATTCGCGATCCGGCCGAGAAACAGGCCGAGCGGCGTTGCCGAGACGATCAGGTCTCCGAGGTGGAGCAGCGGGACCTTACGGCGCTGCGCGTAGATTGCGAGGGCGATGGTGACGCCGAGGAATCCGCCGTGGCTTGCCATGCCGCCCTGCCAGATTGCGAAGAAACTCAGCGGGTCGTGGAGCAGCGAGTCCGGGTGATACAGGAGAAACGAACCGAGCCGTCCGCCGAGGAAGACGCCCAGCATGATGACAAACATCAGATCCATCACCTCGGGCGCGGGGACGAGCGACCGGCCTTTCTTGGCGTACCGCGCGAGAAGCCAGGCTGCGCCGAGAAAGCCGAGGACGTAAGCCAGACCGTAGTAGCGCACTCCCAGTTGCTCGGTGTGCGGCAGAAGCGGGACGAACCGTGGGAGATCGTGCACCCAGTGTCCGTTGATGATCAGGGCGAAGAACGACATGGTTTCCGTGTAGTGAGAAAGAAATTACGCGCGCGGACCGGAGGCACTGTCGGTGGAACGCCGGGCGCGAGCCTGCTTTTGAAGCCGCGACCGGGCAAGTTCGCGCATGTCGACCGCCATGTCGTCCTTCTCGAATATTTCGCGGCCGATCAGCTGCTCCATCACGTCTTCCATCGTGACCACGCCCGCTGTCGCGCCGAACTCGTCGACCGCCACGAGGAGCTGCTGGTGCGTTTTCAGGAAGACCTGGAGGGCGTTGGCCACCGTCACCGTTTCGGGGATGAAGTGCACCTCCTGCATGAGCTTCTCGACCAGCTCGAAATCCTGGTCGTTGGCCTTGCTCTTCAGCAGATCGCGGCGGCGGATCAGCCCGACGACGTTGTCGAGATTCTTGTCGTAAACCGGGATTCGGGCGAACGGGATGTTGGGGTATTCGCGAAAAACCTCGCCGACATTGGCCTGTTTGCGGATCGCGGTGACCACCGTTCGGGGCGTCATGATTTCGCTCACGCGAACGTCGTCCAGCGAAAGGGCGTTGGCGATGATGCTGGATTCGCTCCGGGAGAGCGTTCCCTGCTGCGCGCCGCGCTCCGCCAACAGGATGATTTCCTCGTCGGATTTCTCCATGGCCGGGCGGGAACGCGCGAAGGGGCGGACCACCAGATTGCAGAGGTAAGTGATCGGCCGCAGCACGCGCGTCAGCAGCAGCAAAGGGGCGGCGAGACGCGGCTGCAGCTCCCGCCGGTAGGTCACGCCCAGGTTCTTCGGCAGCACTTCGGAGCCCACGAGCAAAGCCGCGCCGAAGATTACCATCGAAATGGCCAGGGTTCGCTCGTCGAAAAAGTGAGCTCCGATGGCGCCGAGCGTCGCGGAACCGAAGGCGTTGGCGATCGTGTTCAACGTCAGGATGGCCGAAATCGTTTCGTCGAGGCCGAGCCTGAGTTTCTCCAGCACTTCCCCCGTTTTCGGGCGGCTCTTTTTCAGCCCTTCTATCTCAGCGACCGTCGTGCTGAGCACCATAGCCTCCATCATTGAGCAGACAAAGGAGATGGCCAACGTGGCCACCGCCGTGAGGAGGAACCATTGCATGCGCGTCAGTGTATGAGGCGCGCCGTGTTTACCACTCAAAACAGCGGGACCGGCGAACGTGGTGGAAAAACTGAAACGGCAGCGGATTGTGCAGAAAACTTCCTTGCCCAGCGCCGATAGGTCGCGCCAACGTCGTGCATGAGTCAACTGCAGCGCACACCCCTGTACGCCTTTCACGTGGCACGCGGCGGCCGAATGGTCGATTTCGCAGGATGGGAGATGCCCGTCCAGTACCGCAGCATCCTCGAGGAACACAAAGTCGTGCGGCGGGCGGCGGGTCTATTCGACGTCAGCCACATGGGCGAGGTGGACGTTCGTGGGCCCGAGGCGCTGAAGTTCCTGAATCATCTGGTCACAAACGACGTCAGCAAACTCTACGCCGGGCGCATTCTCTATACGGTGATGTGTTACCCGAACGGCGGCGTGGTGGACGATCTGCTCGTCTACATGAAGGGGCCGGACGACTATTTCCTCTGCATCAACGCGGGCAACATCGCCAAGGACGTGGCTTGGATCAAGGAACAGGCGGCCAAGTTCAACGTGACCGTGACCGATCGTTCGGCCGATTACGCGCTGCTGGCGGTGCAGGGACCCAAGGCCACGGCGATCCTTCAATCCCTCACGGGCGCCAAACTGGACCTCATTAAGTATTATCATTTCGGCGAAGGCACCGTTGCCGGCGTGCACTGTTTGCTCAGCCGGACCGGATACACCGGCGAAGACGGTTTCGAACTGTATCATGCCCCGGGCGATTCCCTGAAATTGGCTGAAGCGATCATGGCGGCCGGAGCCCCTCACGGGCTCGAACTCGCCGGTTTGGGAGCCCGCGACTCGCTTCGCCTCGAAGCGGGGTATCCGCTTTATGGGCACGAAATCAGCGCCGAGATCTCCCCGCTGACCGCCGGCCTCGGGTGGGTCGTGAAGCTCGACAAGCCTGACTTCGTCGGCAAAGCCGCGCTGGTCCACGAAAAGTCGGTCGGTTCGGCACGGAAAGTCGTGTTTTTCAAGACCGCGGACCGCCGTATTCCTCGCGCCGGTACACACGTGACGCAGTTGCCCGAAACGACGGTGGGCTCGGTGCTGTCCGGCACCCTGTCGCCGGTTTTGAATGTCGCCATCGGTTCGGCCATCGTCGGAGCCTCGTCGGTGGCCAAGCCGCTCGCCGTCGATATTCGCGGCGAAATGATTCCTTTGCAGCTGGTCAAACCCCCGTTTGTCGAACTAAAGAAACCTTCCTCATGAGCAGCGTCCCATCTGACCTGAAGTACGCAAAATCGCACGAGTGGCTGAAGCTTGCCGGCGACGGCACAGCGCTGGTCGGCATCACCGACTACGCCCAGAATTCGCTCGGCGACATTACCTACGTGCAGTTGCCCAAGGTCGGGGCGACGCTCAAAGCAGGGGAGTCATTCGGTGTCGTCGAGTCCGTGAAAGCGGCGTCCGACATCTACGCTCCCGTCGCGGGCACGGTGCTTGCGGTGAATGGGGCGCTCGATTCCGCTCCTGAGACGGTCAATCAAGCTCCCTACGAGGGCGGCTGGATGATCAAGCTCAAGCTCGCCGACCCGAAGAGCGCTGAGGCGCTCCTGGATGCGACGGCGTACCAAGCCACGCTCGGCTGAGTTGCCGAGTCGTTTTGCTCACCGAGCTGCTGCCTGCGCGGCCGTGGCAGCTCGGCGTTGAGCGCGCTCGACCGCCGGGATGCTAAAGCCTCCGACGGGGCGGGTGCTCAAAACGTAAAGCCAGTCTTCGACCGAGTCGCTGGCGACCGAAACCGGATCGCCGAGCTTCAGCCCGGGAAGATCAATCGGGCAGTTGCCAAGCCGCCCCCGAATACATTCGGCGGAGAGCGAGGTCACTTCGATCCAAATGTGCTCTGTGTGACCGGATCGTGTGATGGGAGCCTTGATGGAGAAGTGCTGTTCGGGATGACGCCGGGAAAACTTCTCCACGAACTCCGGCCAGCGGCGCCGAGCTTCTTCGACGGCCGCGCAGAGCAACGGATCGTCGCCATCGAGCGCCACGACAGCGGAGCCGCTCGAGGAGGCGAGGTAGTCTTGCGGATTCCCGTCGCGGAGTCCGGCATCCGACGAATCGTCCCAGGTCCGAAAGGCCCCGTTCTCCGCTTCGATGAGCGCGACAGGTTCGATCCCTTGTGCGAGTTCCGCCGCCAAGGCGCCGGCCTTGGCGAAGGCTGCGTCGCGGGTGGCTTCGTGCAGGGCGGTGACGACGTCGATCGACGTCCAATGTGAATGATTGCGGATCGCTCGCTGCGCGCGAAGGTCGCCGAAATGCGCCGCGATGTCCTCCGGTTCGTCCCAGTAGTTGGCGTCGGAGGTGCGGACAAAAATCCGGGCTCCCGAGATATGCACCTGGTATGAACGCGGCTCGTGCGGTGAAACCTCGCAGTCCGTGACGCTGCCACCGGGGAGGGGACTCTCCCACGCCTCTTCGGCAATGGCCTTCAACAAGACGGCGTCGAGGTGCCTTGGGGCATCGTGAAGAATGACGAGGGAAAGCCGGCACAGGCTTGGCGCAGGTCGGGATCGACGTTGCCGGCGCAGGTGACGCAGCGCGATCGTGACGAGAACGAGCGCGCTGGCTGCGGCCAGTAGATGCCGCCAGGAGAGCATCCATGCGGTCTCGGCGATCGCCAGCCCCAGGAGAAGCAGGCTGACTGCAAGGGCGCACCAGCGGCCCCAGTACGCTGTTCGACGAGCGGCCATGCCCACCAGAACGAGGACGAAACTCGCGGCGCAGAGTTGTGTATCCACGTCCGCTATACCAGCGGCAAAGGAGATCCCAGCGGATCCGGACACGAGGAGGTCCATCCACGTCGGGTGCGCGTCGCGAGGGGTATCGAACGCCATTGCGCAACTCTATGTTGGTCAACGCAGAGAAAGGCAAGTTCTGCGAGCGGACAGCAGGGGGCTCTCATTGCGAGCTGCTGGCGAGAGCTCGCCCAGGGTGTGGGCTGCCGTATCCGCCAACGCAGTATGGGCGGTGAGCGACGACCTCCCGAGGGGAGTCAGCCCAATAGACGGCGACCGGGCACAAAAAAGGCCCAGCCGCGTACGCGGCTGGGCCTCGGAAGAGTTTTGTTTAGGCGACGCGGTTGGCGCGTTCGACCTTGCGGCGGTCTACCGCCTTCAGGATGCGCTTGCGGAGTCGCAGGTTCTTGGGAGTGACCTCCACGAATTCGTCCGGAGCGATGTATTCGATCGCGCGTTCGAGAGAGAGCTTCACCGCGGGAGTCAGCTGGATGCCTTTGCCTTCACCCTGCGAGCGGAAGTTCGTCAGTTGCTTCGCCTTGCTCGCGTTGACGGGGATGTCCTCCTGGCGCGGGTTTTCACCGACGATCATGCCTTCGTAGACGTCCTCGCCGGGGCCGACGAACAACTTGCCGCGTTCCTGGACGGCTTCCAGGGCGTAGGCGGTGGTGACGCCGGCTTCGGTCGCAACCAGAGTGCCGGTGAGGCGGGTGGTGAGTTCGCCCACCGCCGGGCCGTATTCCTTGAACAGGTGGCTCATCACGCCGCGACCGCTGGTGGCGTTGACCAGATCGATTTCGAAACCGATCAGGCCGCGTGTCGTGATCGTGGCCTCGATCATGGTGGAGTGCGGGTGCTTCTCCATGTGCGTGATCTGCCCCTTGCGGTTGGCCAGATTCTGCATGATCGATCCGACGCATTCCTCCGGGACTTCCAGCCAGAGCGTCTCGTACGGCTCGTGGACCTGACCGTTCACGTTGCGCGTGATCACCGATGGGCGGGAGACGAGCAGTTCGTACCCCTCGCGCCGCATCGTTTCGACGAGCACCGCGATCTGCATCGCGCCGCGCGCCTTGATATTGAAGACGGCCGCCGTTTCGGAGTCCTCGACCTTGATGGAGATGTTGGTCTTCACCTCGCGATAGAGGCGGTCCCGAATCTGGCGGGAAGTGACGAGCTTGCCGTCCCGGCCCACGAGGGGACCGTCGTTCACCGCGATCTGCATTTCCAGAGTCGGGGGATCGATTTCCGTGAAGGGGAGGGCGTGTCCGTTTTCGTCGGCGGTCAAGGTGTCGCCGATGTCGATGTCCTCGAAACCGGAGAGGCCGACGATGTTTCCGGCGATGCCATTGGTGGACTCTTCCGTCTGGAGGCCGGAGAACTCAAACACCTTGGTGATCTTGGCGCGGACGTGCTGATCCGTGCCATGGCGCACGATGTACACCGTGTCGCCGACCGTGATCTTGCCGGAAAGGATCTTGCCGACCGCTATTCGGCCGACGTAGTCGCTCCAGTCGATGTTCGAGACGAGCATCCGGAACGGCTCGTCCGCCTTGGCGAACGGGGGCGGGATGTGTTCGAGGATGGTGTCGAAGAGGGGCGTCATGTCCTTCTTCTCGTCCGTCAAGTGCTTCATCATGTAGCCGTCGCGGCCGGAGCCGTACACCACGGGCGCATTGAACTGCTCCTCGTTGGCGTTCAACTCTAGCAGCAGCTCGAGCACTTGGTCGTACATCTTCTGCGGGTTGGCGTTATCGCGATCGATCTTGTTGATCACGATGATGACCTTGAGGCCATGCGCCAGGGCCTTGCGGAGCACGAAGCGGGTCTGGGCTTGCGGGCCGTCATAGGCGTCCACCAAAAGCAGCACGCCGTCGACCATGCGGAGCGCGCGTTCCACCTCGCCGCCGAAATCGGCGTGTCCCGGGGTGTCGACGATGTTGATCAGTTTATCCTTCCAGTGAACCGCGGTGTTCTTGGCCTTGATGGTGATGCCCTTCTCGCGTTCGAGGTCCATGGAATCCATGGCGCGCTCTTCGACCTGTTGGTTGGCGCGGAAAACCCCGCCTTCCTTCAGAAGCTTGTCGACGAGAGTGGTTTTGCCGTGGTCGACGTGAGCGATGATGGCGATGTTTCGGATGTTCGGATTCATTTCTGCAGTCACTGAAGTTCCAGAAAAAGAGGCCCAACGTGCAGACGGCTGCCGGGGAACGCAAGACCGATCCCAGCCCAGGCGCGTTTGGAACGGAAACGTAACCGGACAACGGGAAGGGGAAGAACCGTGGCGAACAGTCGTTGAACCGCCGCTCGGTGGTTGCGGGGAATGGCCGCCTCGAATGCCGCCGGGCAGGAAACCTGCGGCTGTCGTGCGCCTTCTGCTTTTTCCCAGTTGCCCTCGTCTTGGGCCGCCCAACACTCTGGCGTTTTTTCCATGGCTTACGACTGGTTGAAAGGTGTCGCCGATGAGTACGATGTGATCGTCATCGGGAGCGGACTGGGCGGGCTCACAGGGGCCAACGTCCTCGCCAAGGCCGGGCACCGGGTGCTGTTGCTCGAGCACCATTACCAGTTCGGCGGCTTGGCGACGTGGTTTACCCGAAAGGGGGGCCATATCTTCGACATCTCCCTGCATGGTTTCCCGGTCGGCATGGTGAAGTCCTGCCGCAAGTACTGGACGAAGGAGATCGCCGATTCGATCGTCCAGCTGAAGGAAATCCGCTTTGTGAACCCGCAGATGGACGTCCGCACGACGTTCACGCGCGAGGACTATACTCGCGTGCTGGTGGAGCAGTTTCACGTCGACCGGACGGTGGTGGAGAGCTTCTACGATCACCTCCGATCGATGAACTTCTACGACAACAACCGGGAGACTACCCGGGAGATGTTCAACCGCTTCTTCCCGGGGCGCGACGATGTCCACCGGCTGCTGATGGAGCCGATCGCCTATGCCAATGGTTCGACTCTGGACGACCTGGCGATCACCTACGGCATCGTCTTCTCGAACTTCATGGGCTCGGGCGTCTACACGTTCCGAGGAGGATCCGACCTTCTGATCGAGAAAATGGTGGAGGAGCTGAAGCGAAACGGCGTGGAACTCCGCAAACGCGTCCTCGTAGAGAAACTGCTGATCGAGGAGCGCGACGGCCGCAAAGTCGTGTCCGGCATCGTCGCCAAGGGCGGGCGCGTTATTCGGGCGAAGGCGGTGCTCTCCAACGCGAACATCAAGAACACCATTTTCCGGCTCGCCGGGAAAGAGAACTTCCCGACGCCGTTTGTGGAGGCCGCCGAGCAGGTTCGCATCAACTCCAGCTCGTGCCAGGTGTATTTCGGTATTCGAAAAGGCGAGACCATCCCGCATATCGGCGACCTCGTTTTCACCTCCGACGCACCGAGGTTCAGCAGCGACGAATTGACGGATTTTCACACGACCAGCCGCACGTTTTCTCTCTACTATCCGGAGACGCGGCCAGGCTCCGACCGGTACACTGTCGTGGTTTCGCTCAACGCCCGGTATGCCGACTGGCAGAAGCTGACCCCGGAAGAGTACGAAGTGCACAAGAAGCGCCTGATCGACGAATCCCTGGCTTCGCTGGAGCGCTTCATCCCGGGAATCGGCGCAAAGATCGATTGGAAGGAAGCGGCCACGCCGCGCACGATCGAGCGATACACGACCCACTTTGGCGGCACGTCGTTTGGCACCAAATTCGAAGGTCTGAAAGTCTCCATGGACCTCTCCGAGAATCTCCCGGGCCTGTATCATGCCGGATCCGTCGGCATCATCATGTCGGGCTGGCTCGGTACGATCAATTATGGTGTCATCACGGCCAACAAGATCGACAAGGCCTTGTTCAGCCAGAAGGCTGCCGCAACTGCGCCCGCCGCCTAACGACCGGACACTCGATCCCGACGCATTTCCATGTCGCAACCCGTCACTGAGCTCATCCCGCATCGTCCACCGTTTCTTTTTGTGGACGAGATCGTGTCCACGACTCCCGAGTCGCTGACGGCCAAGCGCACCTGGCGCGGGGAAGAGGATTTCTACAAGGGGCACTATCCGGGCGCCCCGATCACTCCGGGAGTGTTGCTCTGCGAAGCCGTTTTTCAGACGGGAGCCTTGTTCCTCTCGCGCGAAGCAAAGGCCTCCGGCGCCGAACTCGGCGAGGGAGTGCCACTCCTCGCGAAAATCAGCGATGTCCGGTTCCGCAGCCCCGTCTACCCCGGCGACCAGGTCGTCATCGAAGTCAAACGCAAGGACCGGATGGCCGGATTCCATCTGATGACCGGCGCCATCAAGAAGGCCGACGGCACGCGCGTGCTGAACGTCGACTTTTCGGTGGCCTGGAAATCGCCGGAGAAGCCCACCGGCGGAGCCGGAATCTGAGCTGCTGCGGCAAGCTGCCTTAGCTGCCCCGAAACGACGGAGCCGAGTCGCTGCCCAACCGAAACCCATGCCAGACTTTCTCAAGCTGAACGGCAAAACGTTCGTCGTCTTCGGCGTCGCCAACAAGAAAAGCGTGGCGTGGCACGTCGCCAGATCGCTCGAGACGGAAGGCGCGAAGGTCGTCTACAGCGTTCGGTCCGAGGCTCGTTGGAAATCGCTGGATACGTTGCTTGCGGGGAAGCCCGTCTTCGTCTGCGACGTGGAGCAGGAGGGGGCGGTCGAACGTCTGGCCGGCGAGATCGCCGCTGCCGGACATGGGCCGCTGCAGGGATTGGTGCACTCGATCGCGTTCGCGAACTACGCGGAGGGCTTCAAGGCGTTTCACGAGACGAAACGCGCCGATTTTCTCCAGGCGACGGCGATATCGGCGTTTTCGCTGGTGGAGATCGCCCGTGCTTTCAAGCCGCACTTCGCCCGCGACGCTTCGGTGGTGACGATCGGCATTTCGTCGCTCTTGGTCACCCCCGACAACTACGGGTACATGGGGCCGATCAAGGCCGCGCTTGAGTCGGCGTCGCGTTTCCTCGCCAAGAGCTTCAGCGCGGATTCGGAGGTGCGCTTCAACGTCGTCGGCGCCGGTCCTCTCAAGACCAGCGCTTCGGCCGGGATTCCTGGATACATCGAGAGTTACCTCTACGCGGAAAAGCTCACCTTCCGGAAACGCAGTCTCTCGACGCAGGAGGTTGCCGACACAGCTCTCTTCCTCCTCAGCGAACGAAGCAGCGGTCTGAACGGGACGACGCTGATCGTCGATGCTGGGCTCGGCTCGAACTATTTCGACCAGGAGATCATTCGCCTCGCGATGCGGCCGGAGGAGAAAAAGTGACGAATCAGCGGCAGTCCCGTCTCGCGTCGGGAGTGCCCGCGGCCAGCCGGCGCCGGATGGGCACTCGGCGGGACGCCGGTTCTCCCGGGTTGCTCCCTGTTGTTTCCTGAGTCATGCGCTTCGATAACGTCTGCCTCGAATCCATTGCTGTTGCCCTTCCGGACGAGGTCTGGACGTCTGCCGCGATCGAGGAGCGGCTCCAGCCGATGTACGACCGACTCAAGCTGCCGGTGGGACGCCTTGAGCTGATGACCGGTATCAAGGAGCGCCGCCACTGGCCCGTCGGCACTCGCCCCTCCGATGCGAGCGCACTCGCCGGGAAAGCCGTGCTGGCGAAGTCGGCGCTTCGTCCGGAGCAACTCGGCGTGTTTATCCACGCCGCCGTTTCGCGTGACATGCTGGAGCCGGCAACGGCTTCGTTTGCCCATCGGAAGATCGGCCTGCCGAGCACGACTCAGCTGTTCGACTTGTCGAACGCCTGCCTCGGTTTTCTGAACGGGATGGTGACACTCGCCGGATTGATCGAGTCGGGCCAGGTGCTGGCGGGCCTGGTCGTCTCTGGCGAGAACGGCCGGCCTCTGATCGAACAGACACTCTCGCACCTTCTGTCGGCCCCGCTCTCTCGCAACGCCATCAAGCCGTTCTTCGCGAACCTGACCATTGGTTCGGGCGCGGTGGGAGCGATCCTTTGTCATCGTTCCTTGGTGAAGGGCAGGGCGCATCGGCTCCTCGGCGGCGCAGGCCGGGCGGCCACGCAGCACAGCGAGCTTTGCCAGGGCGATACGCACGGTGCGGACTCGCTCGCGATGCAGACCGACTCCGAGCAGCTGCTAATCGCCGGAGTGGAACTCGCGCGAGAAACCTGGCGCGACTACACCGCGGCGACCGACTGGAACCGCGACAGCATCGATCGCTTCATCTGCCACCAGGTGGGCTCGGTTCATCGACGGAAACTGTACGAGGCGCTGGGGCTCGATCTGGCCAAGGATTTCTCGACCTTCGAGACCCTGGGCAACATGGGCTCGGCTTCGCTTCCGGCGACGCTCGCGCAGGCGGTATCCACCGGAGCGGTTCGTGAGGGAAACCGCGTCGGGCTGCTCGGCATCGGCAGCGGCTTGAATTGCCTCATGCTGGCCCTGGAGTGGTGACGATGACGGCGGAAAACCCCACGTCCGCGCCGGTCATTCCCGAGTGGCTTCGGGCCGAGTATCCGTTCGCTCCGAAAACGTTTCGGACGCCGAGCGGTGCGGCGATGTCCTATCTGGACGAGGGCCCCCGTGACGAAACGGCGACGCTCCTCCTCCATGGGAACCCAACATGGTCGTACTTCTACCGCGACCTCGTGAAAGGGCTCCGCGCTGGGCAGCGGTGCATCGCACCCGATCACGTGGGCATGGGGCTTTCGGAGAAACCGCAGGATTATTCGTACCGCCTGGAAACGCGCATCGCCGACGTCGAGGCGTTGGTGGCCAGCCTGGGCGTAAAGCGCATCCGGTTGGTCGTTCACGATTGGGGGGGCGCGATCGGGTTCGGGTTCGCCACGCGTCATCCCGAGATGATTGAGCGTATCGTGGTCCTCAATACTGCCGCCTTCCTCTCGGACGACATCCCTGGGCGTATCGCTCTCTGCCGCGCCCCAATTCTGGGCGCGCTGATCGTTCGCGGTTTCAACGGGTTTGCCTGGCCTGCGACCTGGATGGCGATGCACGGGCACTCACTCGAACGCGACCAGAAGCGCGGATACCTTTATCCCTACGGCAGCTGGCACGATCGCGTGGCGGTTCATCAGTTCGTCCGCGACATTCCGATGGAGCAGGACCATCCGACGCGGCGGACACTCGCAGCCATCGAGGCGCGGTTGCCGGCGCTCGCCGACCGGCCGAAACTGATCGTCTGGGGCGGCCGAGATTTCTGCTTCAATGACCGGTTCCTGGCTCGGTGGCGGGCCATCTATCCGGATGCCGAGGTGGAACGACACGCCGAGGCGGGCCATTACGTGCTCGACGATGCCGGGAAACCGGCCCGAGAGCGTATCCTTCGTTTCCTTACCCTCGCATGAAATTCGAACACTTCGCGATCAATGTCGCAGACGCCCGCGCCGCCGCGCGTTGGTACGTCGAGAGCCTCGGCCTATCGGTGGCGCGGAAACGAGAAGATGCTCCGTATACGCACTTTCTGGCCGACGAAACCGGCCGCGTGATTCTCGAAATCTACTCGAATCCTGCGGCGGAAGTACCCGACTACCCGGCGCGGCATCCGTTGGTTTTCCATATCGCATTTGTTGCAGACGATGCCCGTGCGGTCCGGCCGAGACTTGAGAAAGCCGGGGCGAGCTTCTTTACGGAGGAGATCCTTCCGGATGGCTCGATTCTCCTGATGATGCGGGATCCGTGGGGCGTGCCTCTGCAGTTTTGCCAGCGGACGAAACCGTTCTGAGCGAGGCGACTCGCAGGCAAGCGCTCCTCGTGCTCCCACCTCCGAACTCCGATCGCTGGCCCTGACGTCTGCCCAGTTGAGGCTGGTCCGCGGCCCGCGTCCTGCTAGACCGCTTCTCGCTCCATGACGCTCTCGCTTTATCTCTGGATCGCCCTTGGCGGCGCACTCGGCAGCGTGACCCGCTTTGCGTTTTCCGGTCTCGTGGCGACGCATCTGGGCGAGACCTTTCCGTGGGGGACGTTCATCGTCAACGTGGTCGGCTGTTTCGTCATCGGCTTTTTCTCCACGCTGACTTCGCCGGATGGGCGCTGGCTCGTGTCGCCCACGGGCCGCCACTTTTTCATGACCGGCGTGCTGGGCGGATTCACCACGTTTTCTTCGTTCAGCCTGCAAACCCTGAGTCTTGCCCGCGACGGTGACTGGGGACGCGCTGCAGGAAATGCCATCGGGTCGCTGGTCGTCTGCCTCGTCGCCGTGTGGCTCGGATACCTCGTCGCCAACCTGATCAACGCCGGAAAGGCCTCCTGACATGAACCTGCCCGAAGACTCCGTTTTGTTGCGTATCTTCATCGGCGAATCCGATCGTCACGACGGACATCCCCTCTACGAAGCGATTGTGCTCAAGGCCCGGGAGCAGAAGCTCGCCGGTGCAACGGTGCTGCGCGGCCCCATGGGCTTTGGCGCCACGAGCCACCTCCACACCGCGAAGATCCTTCGCCTTTCCGGCGATTTGCCGATGGTGATCGAAATCGTGGATACGGAGCCGAAGATTCAGGGGTTTCTGCCGGTGCTCGACGGGATGATCGGAGGCGGCATGGTCACCCTGGAAAAGGTGAAGGTGCTCCGCTACGGCCACCGGCCGTCGTCGCCGGTTTGAGGCCGGGCGCCGTCGTAAAAGGCGTTTCAGCAGAGTCGGCCGGTTCCGGCTTTTTCCGCACTGCTCGGCAGCCGAGGTACCGACGTGGCTACACGGTCAGGGCAAAACTGTCCCGTGCGACCACGGCGCCGTTGATCAGCACCTCCACGACGTGCTTCCCGGGATAGTGCTTCCGCGTGGTGTAATCCTTGATACGCTGCCTTTTCGACAGGCGGAGCGACTCGTTGGGCGCGAGGTCGACGGCTTTCCACTTGAAAACCTTGTGGGAGGTGTCGGCGGATTTCTTCACGTAATGGATCGCGTAGTCCACGACGAGATGCTGCTTCGTTTTCCCGGTCGAGCGCAGCGAAAGGTCCAGCGCGATGTCTCCTCCCAGAGCCAGGCGTTTGGGCTTCACGGAGAAGGCGACCTTTCCGACCGCGGCGGCTCCGGTTGCTCCCACGAGCGCAAGGGCTGCGGGGTGACCTTTTTTGATCAGCGTGCGCAGTGCCCGCTTCATGATCCACCGGGTGTTCGGAGTCTGGAGATCGTGCGCCTTGAGCCAGCCGATCAGCCACTCGGGATGGTCCTTCGAGAGATCGTTGAGGTGGTTCGCAACCGATTTCCGGACATAGAGACTCGGGTCGTTGAGCAGTTTCTCGAGAATCGGTGTGGTCAGCGTCGGATCCTTGATCAGAGCAGCGACACGCGTGGCCCAAGGCAGGCGCGGGCGCGAACCTTCGCTGGCCAGCCGCCGAACGTGCTCGTCGGGATCCTCCGCCCACTTTGTCATTGTTGCCAGGGTCCGTTTCAGATCGGCCTGAAGGAACGGGCGGATGCCGAACTCTGAAGACCCGAGCGTGGTGAAATACTTCAATGCCTCGAGCGACGTCTCGTAATGTGCCGCGCCATACAGGCCCACGAAATCCGGGTAAACCAGATTGGCGAAGCTGCGGGGTAGCTGGACGGAGACATCGCGCAGAACTTTCACCGCTGCCGGGAAGCCGCTCGGCAATGTCTCGCGCAGCGCCTCGGTTGCGCGGCGAAGCCTCTGCATCAGCGATCGTTCTTCGATTCCCGTGAGGGTCAGCGCGAGAAAGCGTTTTTTGTCGAACGCTGGGTAAACCTTTGGGAGGGCATCGGCCAGAACTCGGTGAGGTTTTTCGCCGAGAAGTTCCTTCAGCGCGGGCCGGGGTTCGTCGCTCATGGTTGAGGGAGTGGAAACAACAGGGTGAACCGATGGCGCGTTGCGGACAACACGCCCTGCCTACGAATCCGACGCCGACGGCCTTCAGGCCTTCAGCACTTCGGCCAGTTTACCGACGTCTTTGCCGCCGCCCATGGCGAAGTCCGGCTTGCCGCCGCCTTTGCCGCCGAGCTTCGCACTCAGTTCGCCGATGATCTTTCCGGCCTGCTGTCCGGCTTTGATCGCGGCGGGTGAACAGAATGCGACGACGGTGGCTTTCTCGCCGAACGCGGCGCCGAGGGTGACGACGCCGCCATCGCCGAGCTTGGCGGCGATCTGGCTGCCAAGCGTGCGGAGGGCGTCGGGATTCTCGACGGTCACGACCGCGGAAACGAGCTTCAGCCCGTCGCGGGCGACCGCGTGGTGGACCAGGTCGTCCGCGATTCCGGCCACGGCCTTCTGTTCGAACGCGCGCAGCTTTCGCTCCAACTCGGCGGTGTGCGCGAGGAGGGAGTCGATCTTCTTCTCCAGGTCCGATGGCGAGGCGTTCAGTTTGCCGCTGACGGATTTCAGCTTCTGCTCCTGGTCCTCGACGAAGCGCAGCGCGGCTTCTCCGACGACGGCCTCGAGCCGGCGGGTGCCGGCCGCGATGGCGCCTTCGCTGACGACCTTCACCAGGCCGATCTCGCCGGTAGTGCCCACGTGGGTACCGCCGCAGAGCTCGCGGCTGTACCCGCCGACATCGACGACGCGGACGACTTTGCCGTACTTCTCACCGAAGAAGGCGAGGGTGCCTTCCGGTTTCTTGTCGAAGTCGACCTCGTATGCGTCGACCTGGGCGTTGTCCAAGATGCGCTCGTTGACGATCTGCTCGATCTCCCGGAGTTGCTCGGGCTTCACCGCTTCGAAATGCGCGAAGTCGAAGCGCAGGCGGTCCGGCGCGTTCAGGGAGCCCGCCTGGCGGACGTGCGTGCCGAGGACTTTGCGGAGGGCGAAATGGAGCAGGTGCGTGGCCGTATGGTGACGCTGGATGGCGCGGCGGCGGGAGAGATCCACTTCGAGTTCGGCGATTGTGCCGACGGAGAACGATGAAGGGTCGATCGGCGACTCGCCGTCGAGCTGGAGGCGATGGAGATGACGCCCTGCCTTGTCCTTGACCGTGTCGGAAATAGCGACGCGCTGGCCGGCGATTACCGCCGTACCGCTGTCGCCGACCTGGCCGCCCATCTCGCCGTAGAAAGGAGTCCGGTCGAAGACCAGGAACACGCCGTGATCGCTTTTCACGACGTCCGTCACGGTCGCCGTGTAAGGAGCGCCGGTCTGGAGCACGTATCCGACAAACAGCGTCGGCTGCTGCTTGACCGCGCTGTCGCCCTCGGTGGCGGCGACGATGACTTCCTTCTTCATCGCGGCCCGGGCCCGCTCGCGCTGCTTTTCCATTTCCACCTCGAAACCGGCGGTGTCGACCGCCAAGCCGCGCTCCTGCGCGAGCAGCTGGGTCATATCCAGCGGGAAACCGTAGGTATCGTAGAGTTCGAACGCCGCGTGGCCCGTGATCGAGCCGGCCTGCGCGGCCTTGTTGAAGATCTGCAGTCCGCGGTCGATGGTTCGGCCGAAGCTCTCTTCCTCGCTGTGGATAACACGGCGAATGATATCCTGACGCTCCTTCAACTCGTGGAAAACGGGTCCGAGGGATTCAACCACGGGCGCGACGAGCTGCTCGAAGAAGCCGGTCGAGAGACCGAGCTTCTTGCCGTAGAGGATGCCGCGGCGGAGAATGCGGCGGATGACGTAGTTTCGGCCCTCGTTGCCCGGAAGAATGCCATCGGCGATGGCGCACGAGATGGTGCGGGCGTGGTCGGCGAGGACGCGGAACGCGATGTCGGTGTTCTCCTGTTCGGAGAGACCTTCGCGTTTTGTCGGGACGGTGCCGCGGTAAGTCTTGCCCGAAAGTTCGGTGACCTTCTTGAAGAGCGGCGCGAATACGTCGGCGTTGTAGTTCGACGGATCGGCGGAGAAATCCTTGAAGCCTTTTGTCGTGGCGTAGATGCCGGCAACGCGCTCGAAGCCCATGCCGGTGTCGACGTGCTTCGCCGCGAGCGGGGAGAACGTGCCGTCGGCGTTCGCGTTGAACTGGATGAAAACGTGGTTCCAGATCTCGATGCAGCGGGGCGAGCCTTTGTTCACCAGCTCGCGTCCGGCGTTTTCCTCATCGCTCGGGAGGAGGTTGAAATGGATTTCCGAGCACGGGCCGCAGGGGCCGGTGTCGCCCATCATCCAGAAATTGTCCTTCTTGTTGCCGAAAACGATGTGGACCTTGGGATCGAGGCCGGCCTTCTCAAAAATCTTGGCCCAGATATCGTACGCTTCCTGGTCGAAGCTCGACGGGTCGCCGGCTTGCGGTTTGTAGACCGTCGCGAAGAGGCGTTTCGCCGGAATGCCCCACACCTGGGTGATCAGCTCCCAGCCCCACTCGAGCGACTCCTTCTTGAAGTAGTCGCCGAAGGACCAGTTGCCGAGCATCTCGAACATCGTGTGGTGGTACGTATCGAAGCCGACGTCCTCGAGGTCGTTGTGTTTGCCGCCGGCGCGGATGCACTTCTGTGTATCCGCCGCGCGGGTATCCTTCGCCGGACGGACGCCCGCCCACTTCGAGACATCCGGAGTGCGGTCGCCGAGGAAGATCGGGACGAACTGGTTCATCCCGGCGTTCGTGAAGAGCAGTCCCGGAGAATCGGGCATCAACGACGAGGACGGAACGATCGTGTGGCCGTGTCGCGCGAAGAAATCGAGGAACGACTGGCGGATGTCAGCGGAGGTCATGGCGGCAAGAGGGGCGCACTGAATTCGCCGGGCTCGAAAACGGAACGCACAGAAACTTTCTCCTGGGCGGTGTTACCGAGCGGCGGTCGTGCGAAGGTTTTGATCGAAAAGGAGGAGGCGATCAGAGGGCGGCGATCACGGCGTCGGCCATGGCTTTCGTTCCGACGCTGGGGCGCCCGAAGGCGATGTCGCCGGTGCGCGTGCCGGAAGTGACCGCCTTCTTGACGGCGGCCTCGATCCGGGTGGCAACCTTGTCCAAGCCGAAGCTGAAACGGAGCATCAGGGCGGCGGAGAGGATTTGCGCGCAGGGATTCGCGATGCCCTTGCCGGCGATGTCTGGGGCGGTGCCACCCGCGGGTTCGTAGAGACCGAACGGCAGGCCCAGCGAGTTTTTGCCGGCGCCGAGCGAAGCGGAGGAGAGCATGCCGAGCGAACCGCAGACGCACGCCATCTCGTCGGAGAGGATGTCGCCGAACATGTTTTCCGTGACGAACACGTCGAACTGGTTCGGGTTGCGGACGAGCTGCATGGCCGCGTTGTCCACGTACATGTGGCTCAGCTCGATCTCAGGGGCGTTTTTCGCGACGTAGTCCGTCACGGTCTTGCGCCAGAGGACGGACGTCTCGAGGACGTTGGCCTTGTCGACGGAGCAAAGCTTCTTCTTGCGGGCGCGGGCGGTGGTGATCGCGGTGGCGACGATCCGCTCGATCTCGCTCTTGCGGTAGACCATCGTATCCACGGACTGGACGTCGCCGTCGGGCAGGGTGGTGGTGGTCTTCGGCTGGCCGAAGTAGAGGCCGCCGGTCAGTTCGCGGATGCAGACGATGTCGATGCCGTCCGGAATGCGCTCGGATTTTATCGGAGAAGCGTCGGCGAGCTCGCGGTAGAGCAGACCCGGGCGGATGTTGGCGAAAAGGGTGAAGTGCTTGCGCAGCGGCAGAAGCGCGGCGCGCTCGGGCTGTTCTTTGGGCGGAAGCTTTTCCCACTTGGGGCCGCCGACCGACCCGAAGAGAATCGCGTCGGACTGCTCGCAGGTTTTCACCGTCGAGTCCGGCAGGGCCTTCCCGTGGTTGTCGATGCCGGCGCCGCCGACGTCCGCGAGCTTGTAGTCCAGCTTGAGGTTTTCCTGGCGGGCGACGTGGTCGAGGACGCGAAGGGCCTCGGTCATGACCTCGGGCCCGATGTAGTCTCCGGCGAGAACGGCGAACTTCAGTGTCGGCATAGGAATCGCCCAGCGTGGCCGAGCGGAACCTCGGCTGGCAAGGGACATTTTGAGAGCGGCAAGCGGCGCGTCAGGAGCGGGTTGCCGGACCGGGCGAGCAACAAAAGGCCCCGCAGCCGGCGGGCGACTGCGAGGCAATTATCACCTGTTGGTTTACCCCTGCTAGAACATGAAGGTATTGGTCAACTGAAACGCCTGGCCCTCGGCGATGCGGTAGGCGCCGGCCGAGCCGTCCGGCTGGACGCTGATCGGGATCAGGTGCGCGTTCTCGCCGACGTTTCGGACGTTGAGCTGAATGCGCCAGCTGAGCTTATCGCTCAGCTTTTTCTGGTAACCAACCCAGACGTCGACCGAGTTCTCGGAGTCGCCGCGGTAGGGGCGGTTGACGTCGATGAGCTGCGTCGTGGCGTTCAGAGCATACCCCAGGATCTCGCCTTGCTGCCAACGGTCCGCGACGCCGACGTTGAAGCCCTTCAGCAGTCCATTTCGAAAGGTGTAGTTCGAGATCACGTTGGCGCGCCACGGCCGGATTTCCGGAGCCGACGAGCCGGACTGTGCGAGCAGGTTCTGGTACGGGCCGTAGATGTTGGCCGTCCAGACCTGATTGAACGTCTGGCCGCCGTTGCCCCACAGGCGAAGATCGCCGGCCAGGCCCTGGAACTTCGTCCTTTGGAGTTCGATGAACCGGCTGAGAGTGCTGCTCAGATTCTGCCGGGTCGCCTCGGTCTTTGCGACGTTGACGGTGATGTCCCAACCTTTCGTCGGCTGGGCGTAGAATTCGAACTCGATGCCCTTCGAGACCGTGTCGACGGTCGCGACCGGGGCAATGCCACCGATCGTGCCTCCGGTGGAGGACTGCAGGCTGCCGATGTTGCCCACGTTCCAGCCGGGCAGGGCGTTGGTCCAGTCGTGCTGTTTTGCGGCGGCGACGTTGACCGGCATCCCGTACGCGTCGAAGAACGCCTGATCGGGCATTTGCTGTATCCAGGCGTCGACGGCGGCCAACTCGTGAGCGTCCGTCGCGGCGGCGGCGGAATCGGTCGAGCGGGGCTGGGCCCCGTAAGGCGTGCCGTTGTCGTTCGTCGCGTAATCCCAGAGGTACGCGTAGCCCTGGAGCGATTGTCCCTGGATCGTCTGATTCCGCAGACCGGCCTCGGCGACGGCGGCCGTCGCGGTGCCCCAGGCTTCGAGAAGGTACATGTAGTACAGGTTGTTGCCGATGCCGGCGCCCGGCCCTTCGAGCGTGGCGTCTTTCACCGTCGTTTTGTACCAGTTGACCTTCAGCGAAACGCGGTCATCGAGCGCCGAAACGATGAAGCCGTAGTCCTTGGTTCGGCCGGTCGAGTTCGGAAGCGTGCGCCCTTCGACGTCCTTGCGGATGGTGTCCGCCTTGAAGTTCTCGCCGTCGTTGTAGAACAGGCTGACCTGCGTGCCCCAGGGCATATTGCTCCTGAGGAACTGCGGCGTGTGCATGACCACACTCCAGCTCTTGCTCGTCTGGGACTGCTTGCTCAGCACCGGGCCGGCGTCGTAGTCGAGCGACGCGACCTTGGTCACCGGAATCAGCGGTGCGGCGGCGGAGGCGAGGCTCACGGTGTCGCGCCGAATGCCTACGGTTGGGACGATGGTGTTGTCCCAGAAATATCCCTGCCAGGTGAAGCCCTTGGCATCGATCTTGTTCACCCGCTTGGCGCCGTTGGTGTAGAGCTCGTCGATGTCGCCGTTATCCGCATTCAGGATACGGAACGGGCGGGTAACCCAGCCGACGTAGTTGGCCGGATTCTCCGCCTGCGTGGAGTCCAGCGCGGAGCCATTCGGATCGTAACCCGCGGCCTGCGTGACGAGCGGCAGGCGATAATACGCCGTCGGGTCGACATAGCCCGGATCGGTGGGATTGAGGGAGTGGGCCCAGTGTGAATCGAAGAACCGCACGTTGGCGGTTCCACTCGGGATCTGGTTCACCTTGAGAGGATTCAGGTGAGCGTTGGCCGCCGACGAGGCGCCCGATAGGCTGGGCCCGATGTAGGTGATGACGTCGACCTGCCGGTCGCCGTCGGAAATGCCCGCCGAGCCTCCGCGGGCGGTCACCCAATCCTGGGAGACAGCAAAGCGATTCCACGCGAACGCGTTCTGCTTCACCTCGTCTTGGGAGTAGAGCCCGGTGAAGACATGGTGCCCGAGGATTCGGGTGAGAAGCGACTTCTCCAGGAAGTCTTCGGCTCTCAATTCGCCGTAAACGGTGGCGCGGACCGATTCGCGATCGTTGATGTTGCCGTTGTTGCCGTACAGGCCGCTGCTGCCGACGTACGGGCGACCGACG
This sequence comes from Opitutaceae bacterium EW11, assembly GCA_003054665.1. Lineage (GTDB taxonomy): Bacteria > Verrucomicrobiota > Verrucomicrobiia > Opitutales > Opitutaceae > EW11. The sequence continues at coordinate 330,200 of QAYY01000013.1, forward strand.
TTGGGATTAGGCGAACCGTCGGCCAGGTACTGGTTGATATCGACGCTGATGTTGTACTGCTGCGAGTTCAGCAGGGTTTCCTGGCCGTCTTTGTAGTGCTCGTCGTAGTACGCGACGTCGAAGCCGAGGCGGTTGTCGAAGAACGTCTGCTGCAGGTCGAGGTTGAGCGCCTTCCAGTTCTGCCACTCCCGCTTGTTCGGACCGTCCATCAGGTTGTTGTAGAAGTCGTAGATCGACGGGTCGGAGAGGGACCGGTCCTTGTAGACGTTGTACTGGGAGCCAGGGAGCCCCGCGGCGCGGGAGTAGGAGTTGTATCCGGCGATGGCGAGCGGCCGCGCGAACGGCAGGCCGCCGATGCCGGAGTCGATCGAACCATTGGACGCGATCCCGAAGGTCGACGCGATCATCGGCTCCTGGACGCGCGAAGGCACCGAACTGTCGTGGTTGAACACGTAGCCGACGTCGGCGTTGAAGATGCGCCCCATGAACGCCTCGTTGAACCAGGGATTGAAGCTGCGGGAACTCGTTTGCGCGATGCCTCCCGGGCGGAACGCGTCGAGCGGATCGTAGGTGGCCTTGTTCAAGTTGGTGAACCACGGCGTGATCGCGTCGATCGGCGGCAGGAGCCGCGGACGGTTCGCGTTGATCCGGCCGTTCTCGAAGTTGACTCGGATCGAGGTGTGAGCTCCGCCGACGTCCAGAAACTTGGGGTCGTAGCGCAGAGAGCCATACAGGCGCTTGTCCTGGTTGAACGCCGGTTTCTGTTGGTACTTTTCCTTGTCGAGCAGCGCCTCGATGCGGATCGCGAGCTCCTGATCGAGCGGCACGTAGTTAAAATCGACGAGATTTCGGAAACTGCCGTAGCTGCCGTAGCGGCTCTCAACTTTGCCCGAGTTTTTGAACGACGCGTCGTTCAAGCTGGTGTTGATGATTCCGGCCGGGCTGCCGACGCCGAACAGCATGGAGTTTGGGCCGCGCTGCATGTCGACGCGGCCGACGTTGTAGCCGTCCCAAGGGATGTCGGTCAGGAAGAAGTTGCGCGTGTTGTCGGCTGCGGTGAGGCCGCGGACACGGGTCGCGTTGGCCGGCCGAAGGAGACGGGCGGTTTCAGTCAACTGGCCGCCGTTGCCAAGGCTGGCGAAGTTTCCGTAGAGGCCGCCGACCTCGGTGTTGGTCGTGTACTGCAGCAGGCTCTCGGCGTTGTTCGCCGAGATGTCGCGCAGGAGTTTTCCGGTGACCACGGTGATCGCGGAGCCGAGATCCTTGACGTCGGTGCGGACGCGGGAGCCTGCGAGCGTCTCTTTTACGGCGTAGGAGTCCTGGCCTTCGGTCGCGTTGACGATGAATGGCGATAACTCGATCGTTTCTTCTACCGGGACGGCCGCCGGTGTATCGGCTGTCGGCGCGGTTTGGGCCGTCGCCGGAATAACCGGCGCCAGAGTCAGGGCCGCGGCGATGCGGAGCACCGGAGCGGGCAGATGGTTACGTCTCATGTTTTGCTTGGGTTCGTGGGGTTGGGCGCAGCCGATGCGCGTGGGCGCGGCGGTGCGCAGAAACGGCGCCGGACGGGCACCGACCTGTCTGAATCAGCGCCGCCCATCGTACCTGACGGGCTCGCGCAAAGGGTAGTGAATCGGTTCTACGCCGCCTGTGATTTCTTCACCGCGTAACGGAGATCAGGATACGGCGAGCTTGGTCGGAGTCGCCGTTGGGAAACCGGCAGCCCAGCCGGTGCGGGCGATGGGCGGTGTGTCCGATGCGGCCGCCAGCCGTCGCTGCCGGTAGACGCTCGGGCAGAGACCGGTCATTCTCTTGAAGAACACGGTCATGTACTCGACGTATTCGAAGCCGGTCAGGTCCGCGATTTGCTTGAGAGGCATGTCCGTTTCCGCAAGCAGCTGCCGTATCCGTGCCAGCTGTACGCGTCGGATCTCGCCGTGCGGCGTGCGGCGCAAATGGCGCCGGAACTGCTTTTCCAGCTGGGCGCGGGACATCGCGGCAATCGGAAGCAGATCCTCGACGGTGATTCCCTGGCAGGCGCGTTCGTGAATGAATCGCAGGGCTGCCGCCACGCCTCGATTGCCGATCGCAAGATGATCCGTGGAGCGCCGGGCGACAACGCCTGCAGGCGGGATTCGGATGTCGTATGCGGTCAATGAATCTCCGACCATGAGACGGTCGAGGCAACCGGCGGCTTGGAACCCCGTCTCGATGGGATTCAGGGCCACGCTGGAGAGCGCGGGTGACGTCAGCTCGCAGCGCACGGACTCGTTGTTGACCCCGAGCACCGCCACGTCCTCGGGCACGCTGAACCCGCTCCGCGCGACGGCTTCGAGAAGCAACTGGGCCCGAAGATCATGGCAGGTGAGGACGGCGACGGGCTTGGGCAGACCCACGACCCATGCGGCCAGCTCCGCAAGTTGGCAGGCCTGCCACTCCGGAGTGTCGGTGCCTGGGTAATCGCACTCGTGCAGTGCGCAGGCGAAGCCGGTATTCTCCAGTGCGGCGACGAAGCCGGCGCGCCGTTCGACCGACCATGTCCGGTTGGAAAACCCGGAGAAAGCGAAGCTCCGAAAACCGCGATCGACGAAATGCTCTGCGGCGAGCTGCCCGACGGTGTTGTTATCGGGACGGATCTTGCAGACGCCGTCAAAGGTGGGGGAATCGTCGAGATCCACGAGCGGGATTCCGCGCTGGGCGCAGGCGCCGACGAGGGCCGCGGAAGTGTGGCAACTCAGGACGCCATCCCATTTCTGGGTGTAGATCCAGTGCTGGTCGGTTTCGGCCAGCCCTTCGTCGTCGAGAAAGACCGTCCAGGGCGAACGTGTGGCTTCGTGGTGGGCCACGCCCTTGAGGGCGGCGGCTGACAGCTCGTGTCGGGTGCGAAACACCAGAAGCACCCGTGGCTGCGGAGGAGCCGCCGGCCGGCGGGCGGGGGTGGAGTTGACAAGAGGAGCGAGAGGCATGGCGGCGTGAGGCTAACCGGCGCGCGTAATTCCCTGGTCGATACGAGGGCAGCGTTGGCTGCATCGTGCGGATGCCCACTAGAAACCCGCCGGCCGCGGAAGCCCTTCAGAATCCCGTGCGATGTTCGTTCGGGTTTTCCCGCTGATTCCCGAACGGGGGATTGGAACTCCGGCTCGCCGGCACCGGCGCAGAACGGACGATAAAGAATCTCCGGTATGCAGAAGATGGTTACTCGCCGGACAGTCCGGTACGCAGCAGCCGAGCCACCTTGGCCCGGATGGTGTCGGCGCAACCATCGACGTGCAGCGTGTCGCATTCGGTGCCGAGAATGAACGCGTGCCCGGTCGATTTCATGCGCCGGGCGAGATCGGCCGCCATTTCGTCCACTTTGTCGGCCGGCATCACGCTATCCGAGTAGAACTGTTTCGACGGCAGATTGCCGTACAGGACGATGTCGTCGGGAATCCGGAGGGCGTCTTCCCAAAGCCGGCGCGAGCTTCCGAGCGACAGCAGAGCGGGGCGGAGGGAGCAGAATCCGTCGAGCATGGCGTCCGTGAGCTCTCCACAACAATGGAAGAGGAAGTCCGCGTTCCGGCGTTCGATCAGTTCCGCGATCGTCCGATTCGGAGCGAGTGCGCAGCATTCGAACGCCGTACCGCCCGCGGCCATTTGCTTCGGGGAAAAGTAGACCTTGTTTGCCGCCGGATCCGCGAGGAATACCGCCGTCGCGCCTGCATCGAGGAGCTCCGTGACGGACTGCAGCACCACAGCTCGCGCGAGCCGGAGAGCGGTTTCGAGCAGGGCAACCTCCGGTTCGTCCGCTGCTGTCGCCCCTTCGCCCGCAAGGTAGACGGGGGTGATCGGATCGTTGAGCAGTTTGGTCGTCAGCGAGAACGGTCCGATGCACATGGCGATCGGGACCAATGCTGTTCGTTGGGCAATGAAGCGAATGGCTCCGAGATTCGCGGCCACCCTCGACGGCGGTGGATTGACGGGGAGCGCGCCTTCAAAACGGGCAATCGTCGCGTCATCGGGAAGCTGTTCGAGATGGAACGTATCGGCCTCTTCTGTCGCGACGCCGAGGAGCGACACCAATCGCGCTTTCTCGAGCTTCAGGTCCATCAGCGGGAAAGCCAGCGGCGAGCTGAATTCGGCGGCGGCTTCGGCGATGACCGCTCCCAGTCTTTCGCCATCGAGGAGGATTTCCTCGGCGTCGCGGTGCCGGCGGAGCACAAGATCGGCGGCAATCGGCACTCGGTGCCCCTGTCGAGCCAAGGCTAGGAATGCGGACCGCGACATGGGGGTGCAGGCGTATGGAATCGCGTCGCCCGGTTGTCCGCCCGAGCGGACTTGGCTCCGGCGAGACCCGAGCTTCGGCGACGATCAGGCTCCTATCAGCTCGAGGGCTTTGTCGACCGAGCTGGAAGCGTCGGGCGCATAGCCGTCCGCGCCGATCTCTTCGGCGAACTGCCGACTGACGGGGGCGCCGCCCACAAGGATCTTCACGGGAGGGCAATCGCCGGTGCGGATGGCGCGGATCGTGGCACCCATCGCCGGCATGGTCGTCGTGAGCAGTGCGGATAACCCGACGATCTGCGGCTGGTGCTGTTTGATCGCGGCCACGAACTTGGATGCCGGGACATTTACACCGAGATCGATCACGCGGAAATTCGCTCCCTTCCAAAGAATGGTGACGAGGTTTTTGCCGATGTCGTGGAGGTCTCCTTGGACCGTGCCGATCACGGCGGTGAACTTCGGAGTGATGCCTGCCGCGACCAGCCGGGGTTCCAGGAGCGTCATCGATTCTTTCATGGCGCGAGCCGAGATGAGCATCTCCGGCACGAAGATTTCTCCGTTTTTAAACCGTTCACCGACGACCGACATCGCGGGCACGAGGGCCTGATCTACGACGTCGCCGGGGCGGGTTCCTTCATCGAGCGCGAGTTGGGTGAGCGTCTTGGCGTCCTTGCTCTTGCCCGCCACCACCGCCTGGGAAAGGGATTCGAGGGTCGTCATGATGCTCAAGACTAACAGCGCACGGCGGCTCCTGGCTTGTAGAGCCGTGCGGAAGTTTGGGACTTTGGTGCGGAAGCGTTCCGGATCGGGCGTTTCGCCCGTCGGAATTCACTAGGCGTGAGCCGATGCGTTTTGCGGAAAACCCGAGTGAAATAGCTCTGGTCGGTAAAGCCGCACGCGGCCGCTACGTGCGCCAACTCCGCATCCGTGTGGACGAGCAGGCTTCTCGCTCTTTCGAGACGCATGCGGGTCAATAACTGCGTGAACGTGCATCCCATCCTCGCCTTCATGAGGTGCGAGAAGTGGCTCGGGGAGAGTCCGGCGGCGCGTGCCACCTCCTCGCGTGGAAGCGCCTCGGCCAGGTGCTCCTCAACATATTTCACTGCGCGGGCCAGCTGACTGGAGCCCGGGAGGCGGCTGTTCGATTCGATGGCATCAATCAACGATTCCAGCATCCGACAGAGCCAGCCTGCCAAGTCCTCCTGGTCGGAAATATCGGCGAGTCGGGAGAGTGACTGGTAGTTCAGACCAAGGATGTTTTCTGGGTTTCCGCCTGCCTGGACTGCGGTGCGCGTCATCGTGACGACGAGTTCCAGCGCCAGGCTCTTCAGGAGCTCGATCCGTGACTGACCGAGCATGTAGATCGCGGTGAGGACTCGGTTGATCGCATGGCGTGCGGCGCTCCGTTCGCCCCGGCGAATCGCGGCGATCAGTGCGGGTTCCTCGCGCAGATAGATGCTGCGGATCGTGTCAAAGGTGCCCTCTTTCATGAGGTGCAGCGCTTCAGCCTTTTCCTGCTCGCGACGGGCGGTCTCGCGCCGCTCTGAAAGGAGCGGCGCGTTGACCAAATTGTAGCGTGTTCCGAGTTCGAGCAGGACGCGGCAGGCGGAGACGACGCGCTGATCGAGTGCGCCAGCCTTCGACGGACGGCGTAGACGGGTGACGGTTACGACCAAGCCGCCCAGCAGCTTTTGGTTTTGGCAGACTGGAATCGCCCAAAGCACACCTTCGATACCGTCGCTGAGGACACTCGGTTCGCCCCAGCGCAACGCTTCTGAAACCGCATGTTTTCTCAGATCGCTGACGGAACGGCCTTCTGATGGGCGCTCCGCTCCCCCGCGCCGTAGCTTCCCGTCGGAGTCGCACGCGCAGATCTCGAATCCGCAGGCTCGCCGGTATTCCGCGGCAAGCGCTGCGAATTGGGCCGAACTGAGAAGACCGGGAAAGGGCGCCGAGGGTGCACGGCGCGAGCCGACTCGCATGGGCGGGACTGTGCTGAACGTCCGCTGAGATGGCGAGGCTTTGTGCTTTCGGTCGGCGCAGCGAGCGGCGTCTGGCAATTTCGAATACGGAGGAGACTCCGGGGCGAATGGCGGCGCCGCGAACGTTTGTGACGCTTCCGCATCGTCACGGTTTTGGCGTTGCGGGTGCGACCAAACCGGCTGGATTGGCAACCGTGAACCTTCATGTCCTGGCCGCCGGGCCGCTCCAGACCAACGCCTATTTGCTCTCCGCTCCCGAGCGCAAGGAGGCCGTGCTGATCGATGCACCCCTTGGCGTTTGGGCCGATCTTCAGCCGGTGCTGGCAAAGAACGGTTGTTCGCTGGTCGAGCTTTGGCTGACGCACGGGCATTTCGATCACATGGAGGGCGCAGCCGAGGTGGTCGCCGCGACGAAGGCGAGAGTCCGCGCGCATCCGGCGGACAGGAACCTGTTCGAGTCACCGGGGATGATGAAATGGTTCATCGACATGTTCCTTCCCGGCCATCCCGACATCCGGCCGGTTCATCCGGATAGCTGGGTCGAGGGCGGGGCAACGTTCGAATGCCTTGGCGAGACCGTGGAGGTTCGGCATGTGCCGGGTCACGCCGACGGAAACGTGGTGTTCTACCTGCCGAAACTCGCGATGGCGTTTGTCGGCGATTCGCTGTTTGCCGGCAGCATTGGGCGGACGGATCTGCCTGGAGGAAGTTTCGAGGTGCTTGAATCCTCGATACGTCAGCAGTTGTACACGATGCCCGATTCGGTTGTGATCTATCCGGGGCACGGCCCGAAGAGCACGATCGGTGCGGAAAAGCGCGGCAACCCCTACGTCCAGCCATGAGCGATCACGAACACTTCATGCATCGGGCCTTGGAACTGGCTCGGAAAGGGTGGGGAACGACTCATCCGAACCCGATGGTCGGCGCGGTCATCGTCGAAGACGGGCAAATCGTCGCGGAGGGTTTTCACGCCCAGGATGGCGGTCCGCATGCGGAGCGCGTCGCGCTCGCGGCGTTGGGTCGCGACCCGAAACCCGGGGCTGCGATGTACGTGACGCTCGAGCCGTGCAGCACCCACGGACGCACGGGAGCGTGCACCGAGGCCATCAAGGCCGCGGGAATCCGAACAGTCGTTGTCGGAGCAACCGACCCATTTGGCGACCATGCCGGGCGTGGCCTGGAGGTTCTGCGTACTGCCGGCGTAGAGGTTACAGCAGGCGTGCTCGAGCGGGAGTGCACGGACCTCAATCTCATCTACAACCATTGGGTTACCCACCGCACACCACTGATCGCGGCCAAGTCCGCGCTCACGCTAGATGGGAAGATCGCGACGCGAACGGGAGACTCGAAATGGATTACCGGCGAAGCCGCACGGTCCGACGTCATGGAGTGGCGCCGTCTCTTCCCGGCCATCGCTGTCGGCGCGGGCACGGTCCTTCGCGACAACCCCAAACTCACCGCACGACGCGGCGATGAGGAGTGGTCGCCGATCCGGTTTGTCTTCGATGGGCTGCTCAGAACGGTGACCGATCGAACCCTGCCGCAGGTCTATACGGACCGTTACCATGACCGGACGATCGTGGTGACCACGCCTCATGGGGGCCTTGGCTACGTGCGAAAATTGCGCGACATGGGTGTTAAGGTCTGGTGCCTGCCGTCCCCGACGCAGCGCGTTTCGATGGCCGAATTCCGCAACCGTTGCGTACAGGAGAAGATATCGGGTGTGTACGTCGAGGGAGGCACGCAATTGGTGAGCGAGTTTCTGCAGGAGCGGCAGATCGACTATTTTTTTATGTACCGCGCTCCCATCCTGCTGGCCGACGAGAAAGCCAAGCCTGGTTACTCGGGATTGCGGACGGAGAAGCTGGACCAGGCGATTCGGCTGACGGAGGTGCGGCACGCGGCCTTCGGCGACGACCAGCTGATCCGAGGCCGCGTGGCGTACCCCTCGAAGATGCACGTGGATGAAACTATATTTAGCATCGGGTAACGCCCACAAGGCGCAGGAATTCCAGGCTCTCGCAGATGCTTCGGGTGCCGAGATGCAGGTGCTCTCGGCTCGCTCGCTGGGCGGAATGCCGTCCGTGGTCGAGGACACCGGCACTTTCGTGGGCAATGCCCGAAAGAAAGCCCATGCCTTACGTGTCTTGGCTCCCGCGGACGCTTGGGTTCTGGCGGACGACAGCGGCCTCTGTGTGGATGCGCTGAGTGGCGCCCCCGGAGTCGAGTCGGCCTATTATGCCGGCCCGCAGAGTGATGGAGCTGCCAATCTGGCGAAACTTCTTCACGTGCTGCGCGACGTTCCGGGCGAACGCCGTCGTGCGCATTTTGTATGCGTGCTCGTGTTGCTGAGTCCCACGGGCAAGGAACAGATCTTCGAAGGCCGTTGCAACGGCACGCTTGCGGAAGAGGCGAGGGGAGACCACGGCTTCGGCTATGACCCGATTTTCATTCCGGATGGTCGCAAAAAGAGCCTCGCCGAAATGAGCGAGGCTCAGAAAAACGCCCTCAGCCACAGGGCGAGGGCGTGGATGGAGTTGCGGAAAGCTTTGGTTGGCTAGGGGACCATTCCGTATTTCTGGAGGTCTTTAAGGTCGTCGCTGTTGCCGGTCCGGAGAATCTTGAAGTTTGTTGTCCGGTACGAGTAGGCCATCGGGGTTCCGGGAGGAAACTGACCTAGGGCGAGGAATTGATGGAATCGAACTGCGGCAATAGCGAACGCTCCATGCGCATGGTAGTAATGCTCGATAACCGTTCCCGTGTCTCGCCCGTACGCCTGTTTGATGTGCTGGATTTCGCTATGAAACATGCCGACCACGGATCCTTTGAAGATGATTGGGTTGGCTTTCGTGGTGCTCATCTTGTCATAGAGCGATTTGTAGTTTTCCAAGGCGTGGATGAAGAACTCGAAGATCGGGTACTCACCTGTCGCAATACACGCCGAAATTTCGACGTAATTAATCACCGGGCGGTTATTGATGGAGGCGTTGGCTGTGCCGATGAAACTCTTTTCGCGATTCACACCCTTGATGCTTCCGACCGTGATATACTTGCCCCACTCGTTTGAGAGAACCGTATAGGTATCGCAGAAGATCGCAGCCGGAATTTCATCCTCGCTATCAGCAGTCGCATAGGTTCCCGGCTGATTGCTCGTAATGTTGGTGCCCGTCAGGTAGTTGCCGTCGGCGTTGTAGTTTCCGACGGTATAGACGGCGCCGTTGGTGGCGATCGTGAAGCCCAAGGGCGTGTACTTACCTTTGGAATCCTTGATGGTAGACGCCGGGATGTTCGGGAGCTTCGACCCGTTGACCAACTGCACGGCAGGGATGGCATAGCGGGGGTTTTGCAGCGTAGCGTCGGAATAGTCCGTCGGGTACTGCCTAAGCTCCGGGGCAATGGGCACGATCTTGTCCTCGCGGTTTTTTCGGCCTTCGGTATCGAGCGGACCCGAACGGTCGGGGTGAAGGAGTTCAACGTTCTTTGCCAGTCTAAACTGGTAGCTCACCACGCCACCCAGATCGTTCTTTCTGCTTAGATCGGGTTCGAGCGAGGTCGGGAATTCCACATAGATGATGCCGTTCCATTCATTCTGAAGATACCCCGCGTCAACGTTCCTAATCTTGAAACCATATTTGCCGTCGCTATCTCCAAGGCGGAATATTTTGTCGTTACCGGTGAGTGTGTTGGGATTCGCTTCCATCACATGCTTGAGCTCTTCGAGATCGATGGTCAGCGGTTGTACACCTCGGCCCAGACGCGCGTCGTGCAGGCCGGTATCTACTTTGCTGGTAGACGTATTGTATTTGTACTTCTCCAGGCGATAGTCAGCAGGAGTCGCGCCCGGAGTGACGCTGATGTACTTGTACTGACCATTCTGATCTTTTGCGAAATGCTTTGAGAGGTCGGGATCGTAGCGAGCGATGCCGATTGCTGCGGTCGGGAGCATCACGCGCTGATCCGGAAGCTTCGCGGTGCCTCGGTAGGCTCGCACGATAAAGAGATCGGCCAAGTTGGCGGCTTCAGCGGCCGTCGCGACGGTGTTCCCGTTGGCATCTTTCAGCTTCGACATGAAGTTGTCGCAGGCTTCGATCGACAGAATAAGGGAAGCTTGGGCTTCGAGGTTGTAGATATTCCCCGGTTTGTAGCCAGGGTGGGTGTCCGGGAGAACGGGTTCGATCAGGGCGTAAGGGCCGTTGGTAAACTCGTTTTTCCCGGTGGTGGATTTGACGTCTTGGAGGTATCCGTCGGCGCCCGTGGGGGTGATCTGCGGAACGGAGTGCGAAACATCCTCGAGATTGCCGTTGAATCGTTCGGAGGCCTTCGTCTTCCAATCGGTCATTCGGGAATCGAAGTTGTTCGGCACGGTGGCGTATGGGTCAGGCGCGTTGGATCCGCCGATCAGAATCTTGATTTGGCCGGATCCGCCGGTCGCAACCGGTTTTAGGTTACTATAAGTAAAGTCGAGTTCGCCCTTGCTGTTGACAGGGCAGTAAGCGTAGCCGTCGACTCCCGTGCCGCCAGCATCGAAAGTGGAGCCTCTATAGAAGCGCGCGCCGGCGGACATTCTTCCGTTGTAGAGCGCCGTGTCGTCGTCGTGGGCATTGAGCAGCAAATTGCCATTTGTGTGAATTGAGCCCATGGGCCGGTAGCCACGGTGCAGGTGAAGCTGGCCTTGGAAGAATATGGCGTGCTGGAAAAGGGGCACCCGCCGGAGCGCGATGTCTTTCTCGACGTACGCGGTCTGCTCCTGCTTACCGGATTCCGCGGAAACCTTCGCGCAGACGGGTACGGTGCTCTCGTAAACCCACTGGTTGCGGTTGGGATCATTGGAATAGGCGGGATCTTTGCCGTTCACAAACCAGGCTCCGTTTTTCTGGGTTTCCGGGGCGCCGACTCGTACCGTAGCGCCTGTGAGGGAGATAGGCCCTGGTGTGGTGGAAAACGAAGTCGTGGAAGGGACGGTTCCTTTGAAAAACTCCTCGCTTCCGGCTGGAAAGGTGAACTCGAGGGACCCGGACGTCGGGACCGATGCCGCTCCCGTGAGTGAATTAGTCTCGATATCGTTGATGACATACGAGTATGCCGCATCCGCGGCAGACTCCGCCGCGTTATAGGCATGAACCTGCAGTTCCTTGCGCAAGGTCAGGTTGCGCTGGAACCCGAGGAGATTCATCAGTGAAAAAATGATAATCGCAACGATGATCGTGATGATCATTACAGCCGCGATAGCTGAGCCCTGTTTGGACCGGTTCATGTCGTTAGTTCCTTACGATGAATGATGCCTCGATCAGTTTGGCATCTTTGGTGAGTTTGTTTGTTCCCTCCCGTGCCAGGAAGGCGATGTGCGCATAGCTGGGAGCGAGAAAATAGAATACCTTGCCTCCTGATTTAATCGGTTCGATTCCGTCGGCTTGCGGCTCTAGGGAGAAGTTGCCCTTGTTATTGATGAGTATGTCCTCAAGTGAGGCCGGGGTCGGTGTCTGCTCGGCTGAGCTCACTTCGTATTCGAATTTATACAGCGTCTTTTTGTCCTCTTTGTAGAGATAGCCGATAATCCGGCTGTAGCTTGGATTCGTATTGGGGTTCGAGCCGGAAGGAATGTAACTTCTGCTAAAAATCAGCAGATTTCCCTGCGAAGTCGGGGTTGTGATGCGTTTCTCGAAGGTCAGGGAGGTAGTCACCAGATCATCGTAGATCGCCATCCCGTTTGCCTGGCGTGAGTCGAGCATGAGACGACTCGTCAGACTCCACTGATCCATGTTGTTTTGACTAATGGCTGTGCCTTTCAGCGTGGCGCGTGTGCTCTCCACAATGAAATAGGCGGTGATTCCGAGGATGGTGACGGCGATCGCAGAGGCGATCATCACCTCAGGCAGGGAGAATGCTAGTCGGGAGCGACGCATGGTTGGGAGAGTTGTTTCGGCCTCAGGTGGCGGGCGCCTTTTGGCGTAGAAGTGCGCTCGTGTTGGGTATGACGAGGCGGACATTCCCATATCTCCAGGTTGTGGATATACCTGGCGCCTTCCACCGATAGACTATGATGGCCTCGAAATACTGCCGTTTGGGCATTGTTAGGAGGGATTCGTTTTTCGTGAGAGAGAGCCATAGCTCCATCGGAATCGTGGACGTGGTATCCGTATTGATCGGGAGCTGGACCTGGCTCCACGCGGAGCTGATTTCCACGCCGTCCTTGACGTTAATACGGAGTTTAATCGGGCGATGGCCGAAGGGGACGTCCGTGTCTGCAGGTAGCGGAGTATAAGTCGGGTCGACGATGTAGACACGCAGGTCCGTCGGTGTGGACGAGGTCGCCGTGCCATGGGCGGTCACGAGATCGGCCCAGCCGATTGCGCGCACGCGCTCCAATACTCCCAGAGCGGTAGTCACCGTTTGGGTACGATAAGTCATCAGCTTTGCGTCCCGGATGTTGTGGACGAACGAACTCGAGAGGCCGACCGTCAGTATCACGAGCAGAACCGAGGCGACGAGGACTTCTGTCAGCGTCATACCAGAGCGGGCCCATTTGTGCGGGCTCACGAACGAACGCTGCAGTCTGGGCGTTGGGGAGATTTCCTTCGGTTGCACGTATCCAGATTACGCCAGTGCAAGCCGGGGAAACAGGGGTGAACCGCCCGTTATTTGGACCCTACCCGACTAGGGCCGATCGGCCCTGCAATGTCAGCGCTGCTCGGAACTCACGAACATCGCCACCGCCTGCGAGCGGCGGCTTACCGCGAGTTTATCGAAGATATTCGCGAGGTAGTTTTTCACAGTCTTCTCGCTCAAGTTCAGTTCCACGCCGACTTCTTTGTTGGTTTTCCCCTCGGCGATCAACGACAGGACTCGACGCTCTTGCGCGGACAGACTCTCGAGTGGCTTTGACGCGCCGCCAGCCGTCTTGACGAGCTTCATCACGCGTGCCGTGACCGCCGGGTCGAGAATGGATTTTCCGGCAGCAACATCGAAGATCGCCTGGATCAATCCGCGGCCATTGATCTCCTTCAGAAGGTATCCGTGGCCTCCACAGCGGATCGCTTCGTCGACGAGCTTGTCGTCGACAACCGACGTAAGAAAAAGAACGCGGCACTCCGGAAGGCTCTGGAGAATCCGTCGACACGCATCGAAGCCGGTTCCGTCCGGCAGTCGGATGTCCATGAGCACCACTTCCGGTTTTTCCGTTCCTGAAACCGCAAGTGATTGAGCGACATTGCCCGCTTCGCCGACGATCCGAATCATCGGTTCGGGAGTCAGAAGTGTGCGCAAGCCCATCCGGACCACTTCGCTGTCGTCCACGATCACCAAACGGATCGGTTTTGTCGGAAGGGTGGAGTTCATGAGTGTGCGGCTGAGACGACGGGCAGCGTCACCACGATTCGGGTGCCGGCTCCAGGGGTGCTGGAGCACCGGACGTTCGCCGAAAGATGCTCGGCCCTTGCCTGCATGTTGTCGAGCCCATGGCCCCGCGTTGCACGGTCGAGGTCGAAGCCTCGCCCGTTGTCCTGGACGGCCAAAGCGATTTCTCCCTGGCTCTCGTGCAGGCGCACGGAGATCTCGGTCGCATGACCATGCCGAAGGCTGTTGCTGATCGCTTCACGGACGATCTGGAGAAGGTCGGCATGCTGGCTCTCGTCCACCTTGGCCGCTGCGGATTCGTCGACGCGGATATCGAACTGGACCTGCTTTCCTGCTGCGAGGGTATCGGCGATCGATCGGACGGCTTCGGAAAAGGTCTGCCGATGAAGGTTCTCGGGAGACAAACCAAGAATATAGCTGCGTACATCCCGGATCGTCGTGTTCAGCATCTTGAGCGCTGTTTCGAGCTGCTGGCCGGCAAGTTTCGGGTCGGTCCCGGTCGATTTCTGCGCCGCCTCGAGCGTGAGCCCGGTGGCGTAGAGTGATTGAATGATGCCGTCGTGCAGGTCGTGGCCGAGTCGGATTTTCTCCTCCAGCGCACGATTCAGAAGAACCTGCTGGAAGTTGAGATCCTCCTGAATGCGCAGGCGCTCGTTTCGCTCCCTTTCCAACTCCGCTCCCTGTTCGACTGAAACGCGGGCCAGTCTGGCGAGGCTGTTCATCTCCGCCCGGAACGGCGTGGGAGGTCCGCCAGCTTCCGAGCTCTTGTTCTCCCGGGTGGCGAGGAAGACGACGGCCACAAGCAACAAGAGCAGCGTGAGCGAAAGGAGCAGAAGCACGATTGCCACGCGCTGGTACAGCGCGAGCAGCTTGGCGGAGTGCGGCGTGTCGTATTCGACGCGGACGATGTGCCTTTGGCCGGCAGCGATTCCCGGCTGCGCCGTATCGAAAGACCAAATGCGGTGGCGCATCGCCGGATCGCCCTGAGGGGGATCGAGCACGAGATGGCCGCCCACCGCGCGGGCAAGCGAGGTTTCCACGTCAGGGCTCCACGGCACGGGCCCCGGCTTGGCCAACTCCAGGATCTGCTCAAACTGACCGCGGCGAAGCTGCAGAAACTCGTTTCGCACCTTCTCGTATTGCTTCCCGGCCCACCGTTCGCCCAGGGCGCTTCCCGCGACCAGGAGAAGGACGAGTCCGACGAGCAATCCGAGCAATCGAGTGACGGTGTTCATCGGGGAAAAAAGGCGGCCGAGTCATGGCTAACCTGCCCGGCTATCGCTTCGCAAGAGCGGGCAGTGAGGGCACCAATTTTCATAACGTTTGGACTTTTCCGGGGCGGCCGCTTTGTTTGGACGGCTCTCCGCATGAAAAACTTCTACATCACGACCGCCATCGACTACGTGAACGGGTCACCACACCTCGGCCATGCGTACGAAAAGGTGCTGACCGACGTCATCGCCCGGTTTCGTCGGATGATGGGAGACCGCGTACATTTCCTCACTGGTGTCGATGAGCACGGGCAGAAGATTCAGCAGAGTGCTCGGAAGAGCGGGAAGCCGCCGCAGCAGTTCGTCGACGAGGTATCGGAGGAATTCCGCGAGATGTGCCGGAAACTGAATATCTCCAACGACGATTTCATCCGAACCACCGAGCCGCGCCACAAAAAGGTCGTCCGCGATATTCTCCAGAAGCTCTACGACGCCGGCGAAATCTACAAAGCCGAGTACAAGGGTTTCTACAGCACGCGCCAGGAGCAGTTTCTCCAGGAGAAAGATCGCAATCCCGACGGCACGTGGCCCGAGATCTTCGGCGAGGTGACGGAGATCACCGAGAGCAACTACTTCTTCCGGCTTCAGAAATACCAGGATTGGCTGATCTCGTATCTCAACGAGAACGACAGTTTCGTTTTCCCGCGCTACCGCCAGAAGCAAGTCCTCGAGTTCCTCTCCGAGCCGCTAAACGATCTTTGCATCTCCCGGCCCAAGGAGCGGCTTGAATGGGGCATCCCGCTGCCGTTCGACGAGAACTTCGTCACGTACGTCTGGTTCGACGCGCTCCTCAACTACTACTCGGCCGTGGTCGACAAGCCGGGCGTCTGGCCGGCCGATTTTCACGTGATCGGAAAGGACATTCTTGTCCCGCCGCACGCTGTCTACTGGCCGATCATGCTTCGCGCCGCCGGCTTGCCTCCGCCGAAAGCGCTGCTCGCCCATGGGTGGTGGTCGATCAACGGGGCGAAGATGTCCAAGAGCACCGGCAACTTCGTGGAGCCGATCCAGTTTGCGAATACCTACGGCGCCGACGCGCTGCGCTATTTCCTCATTCGCGAGATGAGCGTGGGGCAGGACAGCGACTTTTCGCAGCAACAATTCCTGGCCCGGTACAACGCCGAACTCGCCAACAACCTGGGCAATCTCGTCAACCGCACGCTCAACATGACGAACCGGTTCGGTGGGGGAGTCATTCCCGCGGCCGAGGCGCCGCAGGATGCCGAACGCGAGCTGCAGGCGCTCTGGAACAAGACGCGCGACGAGGCGATTTCGCTCTGCGAGGGGTTCCAGTTCCACATCGGGCTCGAGCGGACGTTCGCCTTCATCACCGCCACCAACGGCTACATCGAGAAACGCGCTCCATGGAAGCTGGGCAAATCGACCGTTCCCGAGGACCAGGCTTTGCTCCGTCTTTCTCTGGCCACCATGGCGGAAGCGTTGCGCTGCGGCGTGAGCCTGCTGCAGGCGGTGATGCCGGAGACCACGCAGAAGATCTACGGCGTTCTCGGACATACGCCGGGCGCGGTTTGGAAGGAGGAACTCGTCTGGGGCGATCGTTTGTCCGGCAAGAAGGTCGCCGAAACCGCGATCCTTTTCCCGCGCCCGCAAACGGAGAAAAAATGAAGCGCCGCGCGGTTGGCCCGGAGCTGCGTTGGGGCCGCTTCGTCCCGCTGGCTGCCTGGTTTCTCGTTCCATGACGATTCTGCCGCTAGATCCCCGAGAGAACGAAACGCCCGAGGCACTCTTTCGCTTTCTCTCGGAGTGTCAGGCTGTAGCCGTCAGAAAACGCCACGCTCAACTGGTCAGTATCTCGCTCGAGGTCGAATCGCTCGATCCGCTGGCCGTTCTGGAGTCGATCTTCGAGGCCGGTGAGCAGCATTTTTATGTCGAGCAGCCGGCCAACGGTTTGGCGGTGGCCGGGGCGGAGGCGGTTCTTTCCTTCTCCGCCAATGGACCGGGGCGCTTCGCGGCCTGCCAGCAGTTCGTCGACGAGGCTTTGGCCAACGCGCTCGCGGTCGGGGATCTGGCCTCTCCGTTTTCCGGTCCGCATTTCTTCCACGCGTTTTCTTTTTTCAACGACGTCGGAGGCACCGAGCCGTTCTCCGCTGCGACCGTCTTTGTGCCCCGTTGGCAGGTGGCGACTCGCGAAGGGCGCACGACGGCGGTGGCGAACCTCTCGATTGACGCAGCGAGCCCTCTCGAACTATTGGCCGAACGCATCTGGCGCGCCCGAAAGAAATTTGCCCGATTCGAATACTCCGCGCCGGGTTTCAGACCTGCTTCGAAGCCGGCCGCCATTTCCGTAGCGGATGTCCTCGCGCCCGGGGCCTACGAAGCGTCCGTCGCCGCGGCAGTCCGCCGGATCGCGGCGGGAGAGTTTCAAAAGATCGTCCTCGCCCGGGCTCGGGATCTGACCGCGGACGATGCCTTCCACCCACTGCAGGTTCTCAATGGTCTTCGGCAGCGCTACGCGGACTGCTACAGCTTCTCCTTCGCGAACGGAAAAGGGCAGAGTCTGATTGGCGCGAGTCCGGAGCGCTTGGTCGAGGTCCGCTCCGGAACGATTTCGACGGAGGCGCTCGCGGGCTCCGCGCGTCGAGGTGCTTCGGCGAGCGAGGACGCGGCTCTCGGTTCGGGACTGCTCCGCAGCGAAAAGGACTTGGCCGAGCATGCCTATGTCGTGCAGGCGATCCGGCGAAGACTGGCTCCGCTGGGCATCGATCCGACGATTCCCCCGCGCCCCGTTCTCAAGCGGTTGGCCAACGTCCAACACCTTCAGACGCCGTTCCGCGCCGCATTGCCGGCCAGTGTGCGGTTGCTCGATGTCCTGGCTGAACTGCATCCGACACCTGCCGTCGGCGGCTCGCCGCGCGAGCAGGCGCTCAACGGAATCCGAGAACTGGAAACGTTTCCGCGCGGGCTCTATGCGGGCTCGGTCGGCTGGCTGGATTCACGAGGCGAGGGAGAGTTTTTTGTGGCGCTCCGCTCGGCGCTTGTCGACGGCGCGCAGGCCCGCATTTACGCCGGTGCCGGAATCGTCGACGGTTCGCAGCCGGAGCAGGAGCTTGCCGAAACGGAGCTCAAGTTCCGCGCGCTGCAGGACGCCTTGACGGCCTGACGGACAAACGTGCCGCGTAGTGCAGCCAAGAAAAGAAGGCTCGGGATTTCCGAAGGATTCGTATTCATTGGCGGGCAATTTCCCCGTGGCGCTCGACTTCCGAAATACGAACTCGCTTTGGTGTAGTGTGATGGCGGAGACGCTGGCTCGTTGCGGCGTCGACCGGGCGGTGGTGTCTCCCGGTTCGCGGTCCACTCCCTTGACGATGGCGTTGGTGGCGAATCCGGTCATTGAGGCGATTCCCGTGCTCGACGAGCGATCGGCCGCCTTTTTTGCCCTCGGACTGGCGAAACAGCGCCGCTCGCCGACCGTGCTGGTCTGCACGTCCGGCACCGCCGGCGCCAACTATTTCCCGGCGGTGATCGAGGCGCATGAGAGCGGAGTGCCGCTGATCGTCATCACGGCGGATCGTCCCCCGGAAATGCGCGAATGCGCGTCAGGCCAGACGATTGATCAGCTTCGTCTCTTTGGTGCGCACGTGGCGTGGTTCCACGAGTTGGCCGTGCCGGAGCCGTCGCTCTCGCTGTTGCGGTACCTCCGCCAGACCGTTGCTCACGCGTGTGAACGTTCCGCAGCCGGCCCCGTGCATCTCAACGCTCCGTTCAGGGATCCGCTTGCGCCGGTGGAGGACGCCTCGGCAAAGGCGCTCGAGAGCAGCCTCGATGTTCCGTTTTTCGCCCACCTGCGCAAAGCGGAGGCGCCGGCGAGCGCGACAGTATTCTTGCAGCGACCGACGACCGCGCGCGGAGTGATTGTGGCCGGACCCGAAAGCCCTCCCGACCCGAAGAACTACGCGGAAACGATCGTGCGGCTCGCGGAGGGGCTCCAATGGCCGATCCTCGCGGATGCTCTGTCACCGGTGCGGCGCTACGCGCCCAGGAACGATTACGTGGTGGCGGCGTACGATGCGATTCTCCGATCCACGGCGGTTGCGAGGCACCTTTGTCCGAAATCGGTCTTGTGCCTCGGAGGTTGGCCGACGAGCAAGGTGCTTCGCTCCTGGATCGACGAGTCTGGGGCGGAGATCGCGCTCGTGAGCCCGCGTTGCGAGAACCGCGATGCGTTGCACGGACGAACCCGGCATATTTCGGCATCGGCCGAGCAACTGGCGGCGGCCGGAGAAGGGATCGGCGACGGGAGTTATCTGCTCGATTGGCGCCGGTGCGAGGAGCGAGCGCAGTCCGTGTTTGAGAGGGAACTCAAGACCGACGAGAGGGTGGAGCCGCGGATCGCACGGGAACTGGCGGCCCTGCTACCGGCCGGCACGCCTCTGTTTGTCGCGAGCAGCATGCCGATTCGCGACGTCGAATACGTCTGGCCGGTCACGTCGAACGGCGTGCAGCTGCACTTCAGCCGGGGAGCGAACGGCATCGATGGCACACTCTCCACCGCCTTGGGCGTGGCGCACGGTGGGGCGCCCGCGGTTCTTCTGACCGGCGATCTGGCCCTGCTGCACGACACGAATGGTTTTCTCCTCCGCTCGAAGCTCCGCGGCAGTCTCACCGTAGTCCTGGTGAACAACCGCGGCGGCGGCATCTTTCAGCATTTGCCCGTGGCGCAGTTTGACCCGCCCTTCGAGGAGTACTTTGCGACGCCGCAGGACGTGGACTTTTCCAAGCTGTGCTCGGCGTACGGAGTTCAGCACGTCGCGATCGCGACGTGGGAACAATTCGCCGAAGCTCTCGGCCAACTCCCTCAGACCGGTATCCGCGTTTTGGAGATACGGACCGACCGGAAACGTGACGTTGCTTTCCGAAAGTCGCTTTTCGCCAAGGCGGCCGCGGAGGCCGAACAGGGACTCGGCGACCAGCGTTAACCCAGTTCAGGGAACCGCCGGGCGGGGGATAACCCGCGCCGTTGGCCGAGAAACGTTACAACTGAACCGGCAGACCGATCTCGATGATCTGTGTCGGCAGGATCTTGTAGTAGTCCTTCACTGGCGTCGCGTTGCGGCTGAGGAACGCGTAAAGACGTTTCTGCCAGTCCCACATCCGCGCGTTGCCGCCGGTGATGATCATCTCGCGGTTGAAAAAATAGGTGGTAGCGGCCGGATTGATCGGTACGCCTCGACCGCGGACCCTCTCGACCAGGTCGCTGACGTCGGGCGACTCCATGTATCCGTAGCGGCCGATCGCGCGCCAGACACCTTCGCCGAGTTCCTCGACCGTCAGGCGTTCCTGGTCCGGGACCTGCGGAACTTCGGACGTCGAAATCGTCAGCAACACCACGGTCTGCTGCAGGCACTTGTTGGCCTTGAGGTGGTGGAGCAGGGCGAGCGGCGTTCCCTTGGGCGTAGCAACCATGAACACGGCGCTTCCGGGCACGCGGGTGATCGACTTGCTCTTCGCGACGCTGGACAGCTCGAGTTCCGTGATGGCGCCGCCGTAGACCTTGTCCTGGATCTCGTTTCGTCCGCTCTTCCAGGTGTGCATGACGGCGAGCACACCCACGCCGATCGCCAGGGGTAGCCAGCCGCCGTCGGAGATCTTGTGGATGTTCGCGCTGAACAGGGCCAGATCCACGGCCATGAACGCCGTGCAGAGCGTCAGCGCTCTGGTGCGGGACCATCGCCAGACACGCCGGGTGACTTGGTAGAATGCGAAGGTCGTCACCGCCATCGTCCCTGTCACCGCAATCCCGTACGCGGCGGCCAGGCCGGCGCTGGAACGGAATTCGAGCACGATCCAGACCGTGCCGATTGCGAGGCACCAGTTGACCAACGGCACGTAAATCTGACCCTCCTGCTCGGCGCTCGTATGAAGGATCCGGAGACGGGGAAAATAGCCCAGCTGGATCGCCTGGCGGGTGAGCGAGAACGTTCCGGAAATCAATGCCTGGCTCGCAATCACGGCGGCGGCAATGGAGAGCCCGACCAGGCACAGCCTCGCCGGCCCGGCCGGGGCGAGGGCGAAAAACGGGTTGGCGGTTTCCTCGGGGTGGGCGAGAGCCTGAGCCCCCTGGCCAAAGTAATTCAGCACCAGGGCTGGAGCGACGATGAACGCCCAGCTTCGTGCGATGTAGCGACGCCCGAAGTGTCCCATGTCGGCGTAGAGCGCTTCCGCACCGGTGATCGTGAGGACGATCGCGCCGAGGATCGCCGCCGCTTTGCCCGGATGCAGAACCAGCAGCTGCAATCCGTAGACTGGGTTCAAAGCGTGAAAGATCTGAGGCGTATCCCAAAGATGGTACGCGCCCAGCACGCCGAGCGTGCAGAACCACACCAGCATGACGGGGCCAAAAACGCGCCCGATCGCGTGTGTGCCCTTCGCCTGGAAGAGAAAGAGCAACGCGAGGATCAGCACGGTGATCGGCACGACGTAAGGTTCAAAGCGCGGACTGAAGTCCTTGAAGCCCTCCGCGGCACCGAGCACGGAGATCGCGGGGGTGATGACGCCGTCGCCGTAGAGCAGCGCGGCTCCCGCAAGCACGATCATCGTGGCCAGTCCGAGACCTCGGTTGCGATCGGTCGCGTCCTGACGGCGAAAGGCTAGCGCCAGCAAAGCGAAAATGCCGCCTTCGCCTCGGTTGTCGGCTCGGGTGACGCAAGAAACGTACTTCACCGACACGACAAACATGAGCGCCCAGAAAACCAAAGAGAGGATGCCCAGGATGCCCTCCGTCCGATCCATGATCGGAAGTTGCGCCAGGCACTCGCGCATGCCGTAGAGCGGACTCGTGCCGATATCGCCGAACACGACCCCCAGGGCACCGACGTAGAGCGCAGTGCGTATGCCCTTTTCTTGAGAGGTGATCGGTGCTTCCGACATGGACGCCTAGAGATTCGAGGCACAGCCTCGTGGCTCCAAGTCGTTTCGCAAGTCTGGGAAAATTTGGTTGCCATTGACCTACCGCCGGTTCTGCGCTCCGTTCGCCCGCCATGAGCGCAATCGTTTGGAAGACAGCCAAGACCTACACCGACATTCTCTATCAGAAGGCCGACGGAGTCGCCAAAGTGACAATCAACCGGCCGGAAAAACGCAACGCGTTCCGCCCGAAGACGGTTTTCGAAATGTACGACGCGTTCATCGACGCCCGGGAGGACCCGTCCGTCGGAGTCGTGCTGCTGACGGGGGCGGGGCCTCACACGGACGGCAAATATGCGTTCTGCTCGGGCGGCGATCAGACGGTCCGCGGCCACGCGGGATACGTCGGGGAAGATGGGGTGCCGAGGCTGAACGTGCTCGACCTCCAAAAACTGATCCGCTCGATGCCGAAGGTCGTGATCGCGTTGGTCGCCGGCTACGCGATCGGCGGCGGCCATGTCCTCCACATCGTGTGCGACCTGACGATTGCGGCCGACAACGGGATCTTCGGCCAAGTCGGGCCACGGATGGGAAGCTTCGACGGCGGTTTCGGGTCGAGCTACCTGTCCCGGATCGTAGGCCAGAAAAAGGCCCGGGAAATCTGGTATCTTTGCCGGCAGTACACCGCGCAGCAGGCGCTCGAGATGGGATTGGTGAACGCCGTGGTCCCGGTTCAGCAGCTCGAAGAGGAAGGCGTCAAATGGGCCCGGGAGATCCTCGGCCACAGCCCGTTGGCCATCCGCTGCCTGAAGAGCGCCTTTAACGCCGACGTCGATGGCCAGTCGGGCATCCAGGAGCTCTCGGGTAACGCCACGCTGCTGTATTACATGACGGAGGAGGCGAAGGAGTTCCACCGGGCGCAGCAGGAGAAGCGGAAACCGGACGCGCGCAAGTTCCCTTGGCTGCCGTAGAACCAGGGCCGTCGGCGAGGCCGACGCGGGGAATTCGAACGGCCGGATCTGTCCCGACCGGCAACAAAAACGCCGCGAAGCCCAGGCTTTGCGGCGTGCGATTGTCCTCAGAGCCAACGGCTCAGAAGCTGTAGGTGATCGATCCCTTGACGGCGCGGGGATCGCCCACGATCAGCGCCGAACGGCTGCCCGCGGCAAGGATGTAGTCCTTGTCGAAGAGGTTCGAGATCTGGATCTGCGCTTTCCAGTCCTTCGCCTTGTAGCTGAAGCCCAGGTTCCAGAGAATCCGACCGGCGACGAAGAAGGTCGGCTGCGCCGGAATGAACTCGCCGTTGATGGGGGCCGTGGTGGTGAACCCGGAGGCGTTGTCGCCCGCGACGTCGCTCTTGTAGTCGACGCCGACATTCACGCCGAAGCCCTTGAGCAGTCCCTCGGTGAACCGGTAGTCGGCATAGGCCGCTCCGGCCTGATCGGGGGTTCCGCGCACGCGGGTCTCGGTGATCGGCTGGCGCATCTTGAATTTCGTGTAGTTGCCGAGAAGCGTCAGGTTCTTGTTCACGGCGTAGGTAAGTTCAAACTCCCAGCCGGAGGAGTTGAGGTCCAGGTAGAGCGAAGACGGAAGCTTCGCGGCTTCGTCGAATTTTCCCTCGGCGACCAGCTTGTAGTATTCGCTGTTCGTCGTGGGGTAGTTCTTCTGGACGATGTCGAAGTAGGAGAAGGATGCCGTGAGCGCGCCGTTGAGCTGGGTCGTTTTTACGCCGTACTCGTTCTGATTTCCCTCGGCGACGCGCAGCGTCGGCAGGTTGTTGCCCGCGCTCAGCGATCCCGGCATGGTGCCGCCGGATTCGTTGTATCCGTAGAAGAGCGACACCGACTTGACCGGCTTCACCACGACGCCGAGCGATTTGGCGGTGTCGGTCAGCGAATACTTCGGGTATTTCGTGCCGAGAACCGGGTCGATCGCCGTGCCCGTGGTGTCGACCCGCTTCAGGTCGCCGGAGAACCGCGAGATGCCTCCCGAGAGCTGCAAGCGTTCCTGCAGGACGGAGAAGGTCTCGTAAGCGAAGAACTGCCAGTCGTTCTGCTTCGCGGTCTTGTCCGTGCCGTTTGCCGGACCTCCGGGCGTGATCGCGGGCCACGCATAGGGCGGATAGAGAATCGAATCCAGCGCGTAGGCGTAGACCGACGGACGTGGAGCGGCCGGCCGGGACTTGAAATGCACCTTGGAATAGTTGCCTGCGAAACCGACGATCGAGGTCGACTTGAACCACGGTTGCTCGAACCGGATGGCGTAGTCGTTCTTGATGTGGGCCTCGGTGTATTCGAGGTACACGGCGCCGGCGTTCCGGGTGTATACCCAGGTGGGCCAGGGCGTGATGGGAGCGGAGGTGGACGCGAGCGTGGTTGAGTTCCAGTTCACGCCCGGTTCGTAGAGACCGGTGTACGGATTCCGGCTGCCGCCGCCGGCATTCGTCAATCCGGCGTTGGTGGCGCCTTCGTCGTCGCGAATGACGTGATCGCCCATGACGTACAGCCGCGAGGTGACGTGGTCGCCCCAGGTGGAAAGCAGCTCGCCGCTGAGGCGCTGGGTTTCGCGGCGGCGCGAATCGGAGTCGTCGCCGAACGACCAGTTGCGGGGGAGCCCGGTCGCGATGCGCGCGTAGCCGTTGCTTCCGATGCTCGGATCGATGGGCAGGCCGCCGAGGTTGAGTTCGCGGTTCAGGACGAACTCGCTCTTGAGCACCAGCGTGTGGGCCGGCGAAAGCTTGAACGAGACCGACGGGGCGATCATCCAGCCGTTCCGGTAGTTGTTTTTGATGTAGCCTTCATTTCGCCAATACGCCGCGACGAGGCGCGCCGCGATTGTGCCCTTGGCGTTCAGCACGCGGTTGAGGTCGGTGCTGATGGCGTTTCCGTAGTACTCGGCGAGTTCGAGCATGACGCTGCTCTTGTCCACCCAAAGCGGAGATTTCGTGATCGGATTCATCACGCCGCCGGGGCTTCCGCCCGGAACCAGGATCGCATTGGGCCCCTTCAGCACCTCGATGCGCTCAACATTGTATGGCGCGAGCGACATGCTGTAGCCGTCGGCGCCGGAGATGACGGAACCGTCGATGAATTCCTGCGAAACCTGGAAGCCGCGGATCTGATAGCGGTCGCCGCCGAAGGGAAGGGTGGATTCGACGATGGGCGTGACGTATTTGGCCGCATCGAGCATGCGGAACCCCATCGCGTCGTGCATGAACTCTCCCGATACGACTGAGATCGTCTGCGGCACATCTTGTATTTGCATCGCAATACGCGACGACGACAGCGCCTGTTGCGATTGATAGGGATTCGCCGGCTTCTCGGTGATCTCGAACTGGGGTAGATTGACAGTCTGCTCCGGCTCGGCCGTGGCGCTGGCGGTGGAAGAGGCGGTTTGCGCCTGGGCCAACGAGGCCAGGACTGCCGACGTGCAGAGCGCAGCTAACAGTCGCCGCCGGTGGTCACGGCGCGACGTGCGGTGATATGGGTCGTTCATAGTCGTCTATGGGCTGTGGGGTTAGGGTTCGCGCCGTTGTGAACGGGCGTGTTTCGACGAGTTGGGGGCTCGCCAAAAAGGGGTGGGCCTGAGGCCCTGTCTGCGACCGGAATTCTTGCGCTGAAGAGCGCTTTAGCCCGCTGAGCTGAAATTGCCGAACGGGGTGGAGGTGGTGGGGAGGAGCGGTATGAAGGACCGCGAGGCCTGGATTCCTACGGAGCGCGAAAGCGGCGATTTGGCTACGCGCCTTGTTGGTGAACAGTAAGAACGCACGGGGATCTTCTGCGTGAGGGGAATGCGGGCGTGCTCACAAAATGCTTCCGCCGGAGCGGGCGACCGCGCGTTTGTCGCGCTGGGGGCAATACAAGTGCGTTGGGGGGGGCACACCACGGAGGACTTTCGAATTACGGGAGTCGAAGGGCGCGGTGCATTCGATGGTTGTACCGTCGCTGGACGAAGGGGCACCGGGACCTGAAAAGAATTGTGTTCGGCCGGCGAATCGCGGATTTGCCGAACAGTTCGGCACCATGCCCCTGCGCCCCACCATACGCCTGCTCGCTGAAGAACTCCGCCTGTCGATCTCGACTGTTTCCGACGCCCTCAAGGGTACGGGTCGAGTCGGCGAAACCACCGTTCGCCGTGTGCGGGATGCGGCTCGACGCATGAATTACCGGGTCAATCCGCTGACGGCGGCGATGATGGCGGACATTCGTCGTTCCCGAGCAGATACTTTCCGCGGCGTGCTGGCGGTGGTGGAAATCAACGAGCCGGAACGGGCGCCCCACGGACCCTTTCCTCGGCAGATCGTCGCGGGAGCGCACGAACGTGCGGCAGAGCTGGGTTTCGAGATCGCCGAGTTTCTGCTCGGGAAAGGCGGGCTCACGCCCCAGCGGCTGGATTCCGTGCTCCAGTCCCGGGGGATCCGCGGGATCCTGCTGCTGCCAGCATGGAACCTCCCCCGGCTCGCGGGACTGGACTGGTCGCGGTACGCCGCGGTCTACACGGATTCGCTGATCGAGGAGCCGGCTCTGCACCGGGTGTGCCCCGACCACTATCGTTCCATGATGCAGCTGCTGCAGCTGCTTTACGACCGCGGCTACCGGAGGCCGGGGCTGGTGCTGGACCGCGGACGCGACGAGCGCATCCAGCTGCGGCGGAGCGCGGCCTTTTGCGCTTTCCTCGGAAGTCGTCCGGATGTGCGGCCGGTGCCCGTGTCGTTTGTGGACGAATACCGCTTCGAGCACTTTCGCCCCTGGTTCAGGCGCCACCGGCCCGATGTCGTGCTCAGCCACGACGAGAACATCCTGGACTGGATGGAGCGCCTGGGCGTGACCGTTCCGGAAAAGGCGGGTTTCGCTCTCCTGAACACGCTCGGACAGCGCCGGCGCTGTGCCGGGCTGGAGCTGCAGCCGAAGCAACTCGGCGCCCGAGCCGTCGAACTGCTCGTCGGTCAGCTCTTCCAGAATCAGGTCGGGCTGCCGACGTGGCCGACTTCCACGATGCTGGATGCGCGATGGGTCGAGGGGCCGACGGTGCGAATGGCATAGCCCCGGCCAGCGTGATCTTCCCGCCGGGGATCCGTAGTCAGCTTTTTTCGTCCGCCCGTTGCACCTCGAGAAGCACGCCGTCGAGCAGGTATTTCGAGAGATACTCGTAGGTGACACGGCCGTATCCACCTTCTCCCCACGACATGCCCCAGGAGTTCTTGAAAAGAAAGACCGCATCCTCGATGCGACCGCTCTCGCATTTGTAGCCGACCACTGTCACGGCGTGCGCGTAGTCCAGAATCGGCTTCTGCTGGCTGAGATAACCGGCCCGGAGCGTGCGGTAGTGCGGCCATCGCAGACCGACTGCCACGGGCGTCCCGGTGTTCAGCGCCTGCACCAAATTGTTGATACGCGTGGCTGTGTCGTGCCCGGGAATAACGTGGATATAGACCTTCCGATGTTTGCGGGCTTCGGTCACGACGTTCGCCGGCGGCTCCGGTATATCCTCCATCTTGGTGCCAAACGTATTGGGCATGGAGGACTGCGGCGGTATTCCGTACGCGCGAAGGGCGGCGACGACTTCGGGGAGTGAAAAGCCTTCGTCTTCGTCGTCCTTGGCTGGGTTTTCCGCATCTTCTCGGACGACGTCCTCCGTGGAAACATGCGCGGCGCGTTGGGTGGTGCGGCGGGTTGCCCAAACGAGGTATTCCTCCGAAAGCTTCTCCGCTGTCCCGGAAACGACGGCGTTCTGGTATTCGAGCGCACTCACGACGGCGAAGACGGAGCAGCTCGGGCGCCGACCCTGATCCTTGATGCCGAGAGCGAGGTCGCGGAACTGAGGTCGCAGGTCGATCTCCGCATGCAGCTCGGCGGGCTGTCCGAAGGACTGCAGGATCCGCTCGAAGGTCGTGGCTGCACTCTCGGCGCGGTGGTCCTCGCGGATCTTGCGCTGCTTCGCGAGAAGTTCAGCGCTGCGTTTCTGCGCCGCAGCCATCTTTTCGTCAGCGGCCCGCTCAGTTTCCGGGTTGTAGCCGAATCTCGCCTGAAGCTCGGGCGGGAGTTCACGCAGGAGAATGGATGCCATACCTGTCGAATGCGTGACGGTGATGCTGCGAGGCGTGACGCTGCGGACGACGACCTGCTCGTAGCGCCGTGTCCCGACGGTCAAGCTTTCGAATTGCGTTCCGACGCCGTTGGTCTCGACCGCGTGGAGCGGTGAGAGCGCGGGAGTTGCGAGGAGCGCGCATGCAAAAAGCAGCGCTCGGGCGCAGCGTCGAAATCCCCCCGCGAACGCGAAGGGCACATTCAGGCCCGGCTGGTCCGCGGCAGGGGCATATGCAGGTTTCACCGCCATCATGGCAGTCCGCGCGGCGATTCGACGCAAACCGTCAGGCGTGAAGGAAAAATAAAAAGCGCGGCCAAATGGCCGCGCTCGAAAGGGTCACCTGAGCCGGGAGTGCTTACTTCTTGAGAGAAGCGCGCACTTCCTCGAGCTGGCCGGCGGAGCCGAGCAGCTTGTTGCGGCTGGAGATGAACTTCGCGTACTCGTCGATGTAGACCTTGCCGGGAGCGCGGAAGTCGAACTCAGCGGGCTTGTCGCGGAAGAACTCGCGGTGGACGCGGGTCCAGACCAAGCGGCCGTCGGTGTCGATGTTGATCTTGGCGACGCCGAGCTTGGCGGCGGGCAGGTACTCGTTCACGTCGACGCCAGCGGAGTCTTTGATGGCGCCGCCGGCCTTGTTGATCCGGTCGACTTCGTCCTTCGGAACCGAGGACGAGCCGTGCATCACCAGCGGGAAGCCGGGGAGGCGGGCCTTGATGGCTTCGAGGACTTCGAAGTGGAGAGACTGCTTGCCCTTGAACTTGAACGCGCCGTGGCTGGTTCCGATCGCGCAGGCGAGGGAGTCGCAGCCGGTGGCCTTCACGAAGGCCTGGGCTTCGTCGGGGTTCGTCAGGGTAGCGTGGCCGTCTTCGACCTTCACGTCTTCCTCGACGCCGCCGAGCATGCCGAGCTCAGCCTCGACCGAGATGCCCTTCTTGTGAGCGGCTTCGACGACACGCTTCGTGATCGCGACGTTCTTGTCGAACGGGTCGTGCGAGGCGTCGATCATGACGGAGCTGAAAAAGCCCGAGTTGATGCAGTCGTAGCAGGTTTCCTCGTCACCGTGATCCAGGTGAACAGCGAAGATCGCTTCGGGGAAGATTTGGTCGGCGGCGCGGATGATCGCCTCGATCATGCGCTTGTCCGTGTATTTGCGCGCACCCTTCGAGAGCTGGATGATAAAGGGCGCCTTGGACTCGATGCAGCCCTTGAAAAGGCCCATCGCCTGCTCGGCGTTGTTGATATTATAGGCGCCCAGGGCGTATTTGCCGTAGGCGTGTTTGAACAGCTGCGCAGTGGTGACGATCATAGGCTAAATGGTTGCCGGAGGTTCACGGTAAGGTTGGGCCTCGAAGTGCCACAAGGGCAAACTTCCGGTGAGCAAAGAATCGCAAAATCTGCGGAAAGCGGGAGGGCGTACGCCGCCTTCATCCCGAGGGAGGCGGATTCGCCGGTGGCGGGGTGGGGGGGCGACGCAGAAGCTGCTGGATTTGCTGCCGCGCTTGCTGCTCTTGCTGGATCTGCTGGAGAGCGGACAGCTGATCCGGTGTCAGAACCGTGCCAGCCTGGTTGATGCTCGCGTCCGTCAACGTGACTCGGCCTCCGCCGGGGCCGCGAGCCGGGTTCTGTGTGGGATTGTTGGGCTTCGTGGTCTCGGCGAGAACCTGAACAAGCTGGTCTGCCTGGGTCTGGCTCAGCGGATTCTGGGTGTAGCTCAGCCGGCTGCTGAGTTGATCGACAAGGGTCCGCTGCGGAGCTGTCTGCTCGTATTGTTTGTACTGCGCGTAGGCGGACGCCCCGAGCAGGTTTTGAATGTTCTGATCGACCTCGGCGTTGGCTTGGCCGACGAGCTGCCGGATTTGGCTGCGATCCTGGCGCGGATCGAGGCCCTGGCTGCGGGCTGCAGCGAGCACGTCACGGAACGTGTTTTGTTTCTCCGCGAGCAGTTCCTTGAAACGGGAGAGCTGCGCGGGACTCAGGTTGAGCGCCTTGAAGAGAGCGGCATATGTGGCGTCGATCTGTCCGCGCTGCTGCAGCGCCAGCAGCTTGGAAACCTCAGGGTTGTCCATCAGCTGTGCCAATTCGGCCAGCAGCGCGCTCCGGCGGCCGCGGCCAGGAAGAGGCGGCTCGTCGGAATCGGCCGGTTCGAGCGGCTCGCCGTCGGGCGACCATCCCTTTCGTCTAGGTTCGAGACTGGATGCGAGCTGGGCCTCCAGGTCCTTCACTCGTTGTTCAGCCGCGGCGAGCTGCGCTTCGAGATCGGCCCTTTGTTTTTTGGCTGCAGCTTCGGCCGCAGCGATTCGAGCGGCGGATACACTTCGCTCGTACCAAGCCAGCGTGCCGAGAGCCAGCGTGCACAGGCACAAGAAGGTCAGGAGTAAATTGCGAGGGTGGGCAGCCATCCTCCGAATGACGCACGACGGGCCAGAAGGTTGCGACGCGACAGGTCGCACGCGAGGGCTGAGCCTGCGTGCAGATCGTCATCGCCGTCCCGACCGCGGCGCGTGAGGAAGGAGGAGACCGCCGTGCGGCGAGCCTCCTCGCATTGGCTGTCTGGAGAAGCGGGGTCGGCTCGCTGGCGACGCAGCCGGCTGCTTAGCGAGGCGGAAACTCGAATTCGGCCTTCTTCTTGTCCTTCGACAGCGTCAGGTAGGCGCTGAACGTGGAGCCGCGCTTCGAGACAAAGCCCTCGATCAGGCCGGTCTTCCCGGTCTCGACCAAACGCTCAACTTCGTCGGACGGGATTTCCTTCTGGCAGAGGGTGCGCTTCAGTTCGAAAACGACGCGCGGCGACCCGTCTCCGGAAGGCTTCGTCACGACAAACGACTCCGGTGTCTGAAGGAGTTCCCCGCCGTGGGCTTTGCTTTCGCCGATGCGCACGGCCTTCGTCAGGTCGAGCGGGGCCTTGGTGCGGCGGGTCTTCGCTCCGACTTCGCCGTCTTTCGCGGCTGTTTTTCGCGGTGGAAATTCCCAAGAGACCTTCGGGCCCTGCCGAACGAGATAAGCGTCGAAGGGACGGCCTTTCTTGGAGATGAACCCTTTGATGAGCTCGGTCTTTCCGGCCTCGATCAGTCGGATGGCTTCCTCGCGCGGGATCGGCTTCTGGCACATCAGCCGACCCACCTGGAAAGCGACCTTCCAGCCTTCTCCTTCGCGTTCGCGGAGGACGTAGCTGGTCGGCGCCTCGCAAAGCTCGGCCCCGGTTTTCGGATCCGTCCAGAACGGCTCGATGGTGTTGACGTCGTATTTGTTTCCGAAATCCAGCTCCGCTTTCCGTTTGCCTGCCTCCTTCGGGTCGTCGACGAGACGGACTGTAGCGGGAAAACGGTTACCGGTCTTTGCCGAAACGAAGCCGTCGAGGGGGCCGATCTGGCCGTTGGCCACGAGTTCGCGGACTTCATTCTCCTCGAGCTTACGCCCGCTCATGACCTTGTAGATCATCAGCGTGCCGTCCTGCGACTTGTAGCCGCGGAGCGTCTCGAGCATGGGCTTGCCGTCGGTCGGGGAGGGGATGTCCGTCTGCCGCGCGGTGGAGGCGTCTTCCTCGAAGGTCTTGGTGCGGTCGACGATGCCCTTGGTGACGTCGACGATTTCCGACATGAACCTGTCGCGGGGAAACTTGCCGTGCTCCATCTGGCGCAGCTTGTGTTCCCATTCGCCCGTCATGTCGGGCTTCGTGAGCGCGTCGGCTTTCACCGCGGCGAGAAATTGCAGGAGCGACTCCGCCTTGGCGGTGGGCACGAGTTCCCGCTGCTGACGCTCGATGTACTTCTGATTGATGAGACCGTCGATCGTGTCGGCACGGGTCGCGGGCGTACCGAGCCCGCGCTCCTTCATCGCTTCGGCGAGGTTCTCGTCGTCCACGAGCTTGCCGGCGCCTTCCATCGCGGAGAGCAGGGTTGCTTCCGTGTACCGCGGAGGCGGCTTGGTCGTCTCGCTGTGAAGCTGCGCCCCGAGGGTCTTGGCCTGCGGAGGATTGCCGTCCGCCGGATCGATCGGAGGCAGCGCCTTCGAATCGGGCGAGTCGTCGTCGACGGTGGTCTTTCCGTACACCGCGAGCCAGCCGGGCGAGGTGAGGACCTTGCCCTCGGTTTTGAACTGATGGCCGGCGACGGTGCTGAGACGGGTGGTGATGTCGAACTCCGCCGGCGGGAAGAAGGTCGCGACAAATCGGCGGGCGATCATGTCGTAGATCTTCGCTTCCATCTCCTCGAGGTTCTTGGGCTCCGCATCCGTCGGGATGATGGCGAAGTGGTCGGAAATCTGGGCGTTGTTGAAAATCCGCTTGTTCGGCCGGACCCATCCTTCGCCCAGCACTTTCTGGGCGTGCACTGCGAGATCACCCTGCAGGTTGCCGAGTGCCTGGCGCACGGTCGGCATATAGTCCTCAGGGAGGGCCCGCGAATCCGTTCGCGGGTAGGTGATCATCTTGTGCTTTTCGTACAACGCCTGCGCGATCTGCAGCGTGCGGCGCGCCGAGAGGCCGAAACGGTTATTCGCCTCGCGCTGGAGCGTGGTCAGGTCGTAGAGGCGGGGCGAAGACTGGGTGGCCGACTTCTTTTCTTCCGAGACGCTGGCCAGCGGCATGCCCTGGCATGCGGCGACGATCGCTTCGGCGGTCGCCTGATCCCAGATGCGATCAATGCGGTCGTGCTCGTCGGAGTCGGACTTCCGGTAGTTGGGGCGCTGGTACACGCCCTCGTAGTTGCCCTTGGTGACCTGGAAGGTCGCTGTGACTCGCCAGTAACCGCGCGGCTTGAAATTCCGGATCTCGAGTTCGCGGGCGAAAACGATCGCGAGCGTCGGAGTCTGCACCCGGCCCACGGAGGCGACGTTGCCGGCCCGGGAGCCGAACATGCGTTTGGTGATCGCACGGGTGCCGTTGATGCCGATCAACCAGTCGCTTTCGCTGCGGCAGCGCGCGGCGTCGGCGAGCCCGGCCATTTCGGCTCCGTCGCGCAGGTGTTTGAACGCCTCGCGGATGCCCTCGGTGGTCATCGTCTGCATCCAGGCGCGTTTCACCGGAAGCTTGGCCTTCGCGAGCTGGTAGATGTAGGCGAAGATCAACTCGCCCTCGCGTCCGGCGTCGCAGGCGTTGACGACCTGATCGACGTCCTTTCGCTGAAGCAGCTTTTTCAGGTGATCGAAGCGGTCCTTCGCGTCCTGAATGGGCTTCAGTTCGAACTTCTCCGGGATGATGGGGAGCGTCTCGAGCCGCCAGAATCCGTACTTCTTCTTGTCGATGTCCTCCGGCATGAGCAGTTCCACCAGGTGACCGACGGCCGACGTGATGACGTATTCGTCATTCTCGTAGTGATCACCCTTCTTGGGAACTTTGCCGAGCGAGCGCGCGAGGTCCGCAGCGACGGACGGCTTCTCGGCGATGACAAGAGACTTCATGAGGAGGCGAGCGGTTAGGGAGCGTCGCGTCGAATTTCAAGCCCGACTTTTTTTGCGCGCCCCGAAAACGGGCCGTGGTGCGACGCGCGAACGCCTGTTTGCGCAGGCTGATTTTCCCTCGGTGCGGAGGCGTTGGGTGCGAACTCTTTTTCGTGTTCGTGCGCGAAGAATCCGGCGAATGGCTGCGCAGCGCCGATGGAGTCGAGGTCGACGCCGGCAGCTTTTCGCTCGTGATCGGATTCACAATGGTTTCACTAGACGCACCCCGTGAGCGTTCGTTGATCGGGTCCCGCGAACCTTTGTTTACCTGATGGCTACCGTATTAGTCGTCGAAGACGACAGACTATCCCAGCGTCTCCTAGGAAAAATTCTCAGTGGAGCGGGGCACACTGTGCTCTTCGCGGATACGGTGCAGAGCGCCTGGGACCTCCTGATGCGGCCGACGCTGGCGGATCTCGTCGTACTCGATAACCAGCTCGCTCGGGGGTGGGGTTGGGAACTGCTTGAGCGGATCCGCTCGGATGTCGTGTTTCAGTCCCTACCGGTTGTCGTCTACACGGGGCATACGGAGCGCAGTTCGATTCTGAAATACGTGGAGCTCGGCGTGCAGGGGATGCTCGTGAAACCCTATCGGGCGGATATCATCCTCGCCGAGGTGCAGCGGGCGGTGGCGGCAGACTGGATGAGCCGGCTGATCGATTCGCCGGACGTCGCGTGCCGGCGCCTGGGCGTCAACGACGTCGATTATTACAGCCTGGTCAGCGCGGTCGCGTCGTCGCTCGTGAAGGATATTCACGAACTGCGCGAGGCCGTGAAAACCCGCAGCGGAGCCCATCGCACCGGCGGGCTGCTCCAGCGCGTATTCGATCAAAGCGCTTCGCTGGGCATGCCGGCGCTCAAGAAGACGGCCGAGGAACTCGGTCGTGCGATCGATCATCGCCAGAGTCCTGACGTGCAGGTTCGGCTGAACCACCTCGAGTCGATCCAGCGCATGCTGCAGCATCGGGCCAACGTCTACCTGGGCGTCCAGGAGATCGTTGCCCAGACGCCGGTGCAGAAAGAATCGCCGAAGCCGCCGACGCCCGCCCCGGTTGCACCCACGGGCGAGCCGCAGACGCCGTTTTCGCTTTTCGTTCGCCGCACTGCCGCGGCTCCGATGTGGCTGTTTGGCGCGTATGCCGACCGGATCGGCGGGGGAAAACTCTGCGATCCGGAGGAACTGAAACGCCAGGCAGTCGAGGGCGCGCGCCCGCCGTTGCTCGAAGCGGTGCTTCACGGCGCCGGATATCTGCGCAACGTGCCCCAGATCGCACTCGATATGCTGACCGAGGACGTCGCGAAGCTGCCGGATTTCCAGCCGTTGTACCTCACGATCGCCAAACGCGTCGGCACGATGGAGGACGAACACCAGACGATCGACATGGATCACGCCCTGAACCGGCTCGGCGTCGACCGCACCGGCGTCTTCGTGACCTGTGCTCGCGTCGCCCGCGCCGTGCAGACGACGTCGCCGCTGGATCTCGGACCGCTGCTTCAGCACACGTTGTCCGTGACGCTCGTCTCGTACGAGATCGCGCACACGCTGCGCGTCAGCGAGGAGCATCTCGCCGCCGCCGCGGGGCTCGCGCACGACGTGGGCAAGTGGATACTCGTTCTCCAGGAGCCTGCGCTTTATGGCCTGACGTTGGCCATCGCGCTCCACCGGGGGAGCGTCCCTTCGGCGGCGGAGCACGACGTCTTCGGGGTCACCCACGAGCAACTCGGACAGGCGTTTCTTCAAGGCTGCGAAATGCCCGCCCTGCTTTGCGAAGCGGCGGCCTTTCATTCCCAGCCGGAATCCGCTTCGGCGGGGAATCTCGGCATTCTCGCCTGCGTGGCGCTGGCGAACCAGCTGGCCTGGTCGGCGACCGCCGAAACCGAAGAGCAGGTCAAGATGGCTCAAGGCGAGATAATCGACCCGGCGAATCCCGTTTGGCCCGCGCTGCGGTCGGCAGGCGTGGAACTGCCGATGGACGTTCCCGAGTTGGTCGACTCCCTTCACCGCGTGGCGAGCACCGCGCTCTGGATCAGTTCGCTGCTGGCGGAATGGGCGAAGGCCAAGAGCGGCAGCGGGGCCCCTGCGCCCTCGGCGGTGAAGTCCGCCTGAGCGGAGTTCGCAGGCGTTCTCGAGCGTTGCCGGTCAGACAAAAAAAGCGGCCGACCCGGAGGTCGGCCGCGAAATACGAACGTTATTGGGGGAGCGCCTCAGCTCGCAGCCGCTTTCGGCGTTTCGGCCAGTGCGGAATCGAGTGCCTTGATCAGATCGGCGATCGTGGCGTCGGTCTCATCGCCCATGTTCGAGATGCGGAAGGTCTTCCCCTTCAGCTTTCCGTAGCCGCCGTCGATCACGAGCTTGTGTTTCGACTTCAGCGTCTTGTTCAGCGCGGCGAGGTCGACGTTGAGCGTGTTCGCGAAGCAGTTGAGCGAGATGGAGCCGTAGCCTTCCTTCGGGAAGAGCTTGAAGCCTTTTCCGAACGCCCAATCGCGCACCTTCTTGTTCAGACGGAGGTGGCGGTCGTAGCGGTTCTGGATGCCTTCGGCCTTGATGTCCTCGAGCTTCGACTTGAGCGCGTAGATGAGCGGAATCACCGGTGTGCTCGGCGTCATGCCCTTCTCGTGGTTTGCCTGGAATTCGACGAAATCGAAGTAGTAACCGCGATCCGTGACCGTGGCGGCGCGTTCGAGCGCGCGCTTCGAGACGGAGAAGAGAGACAGTCCTGGCGGGAGGGCGAGGGCCTTCTGCGAACCGGTAATGAGGACATCGATACCGAGTTCGTCCTTCTTGATCGGAACGGCGCTGAACGAGCTGACCGTGTCGACGATCGAATAGACCTCGGGGAATTCGCGGATCACCTTCATCACCGCCGCGATGTCGCTCATGCAGCCGCAAGAGGTCTCGTTGTGGATGAGGGTGACGGCGTCGTATTGGCCCGTGCTCAGCTCTTTGCGAAGGGCGTCCGGGTCTACCGGCTGACCCCACTCGGCTTTGAGCGCGCCTGCCTGTTTTCCGCAGCGCTGGGAGACGTCGAACCACTTGTCCGAGAAGGCGCCGTTCATGCAGTTCAGCACCTTCCTTTTCACCAGATTCCGGATGGAACCTTCCATCGTGCCCCACGCGGAGCTGGTGCTCAAATACACCGGATCCTGGGTGTAAAACAGCGTTTGCAGCTCGGGCTGCAGCGACTGGTACAGGGCCACGAAGTCGGTGCTCCGATGGCCGATCATGGGCTGGGCCATAGCGCGCAGTGTCTTTTCAGAAACCGCGATGGGACCGGGGATGAACAGTTTGTAGCTCATGTGGGAAAAGGTCGGAAAAGAGCCGTCGAGGAGGCGGTTATTTCGAGCTGCGTTTGATCACCTTCTGGTTGGCGTCGCCGAGGACGACGACCGTCGGCTTCCATCCCTCCGCCTCTTTTTCGTCGACGACCGCAAACGACATGATCGTCAGCAAATCTCCGCGTTTGCCCAACAAGGCTGTGCCGCCGTTCAGGCTGATCACCTTCGATCCCGCTGGGGCAGGGATGGCATACGTCTCGAACCGCTCTCCGTTGCCCATATTGCCGATCAGGATGCGCTCGTATTGGCGCATGCCGGCAAGGGCCATGATTTCGGAATCGATCGCGAGACTGCCCTCATAATTGAGGCTCGTGTCGGTCACCTCGGCGCGGTGAATCTTCGACTTGAGTAGATTGAGTTGCATGGAGCAGGAAGCGACGTGATAGAGAACCGTCAACGAAGCGTCAGCCGCTCACCCTCGTCAATCCTCAATACCCGCTCTGTCCGGCATGTCGTCCTGGCTTCAAAAAAAGCTTAACTCGCTCGAGCAGTACACGATCGATATCCACGCGGGGCGGCGTGAGGGCGTACGGGTCAGTCTGTTTGCGGCGTTTTTGCAGGCGCTGTCCTGGCTGTTCAGTACGGGCGTTCAGGCTCGCCTCTGGTTGTATCGGAAACGGATCTTTCACGACCAGCCGTTGGGGTGCCTGGTGGTCGTGGTGGGCAACTTGACCGTGGGCGGCACCGGAAAGACGCCGGTGGTCGAAAAGTTCGCCCGCGCGCTTCGGGATCGCGGCCGGAAAGTCGCCATCCTGAGCCGGGGATACAAAAGCAAGTCGACGCCGCTGTGGCGCCGCTGGTGGAACAGTCTGACCGGAGTGGCCGAGCCCCCTCCGCGCATCGTGAGCGACGGCAATCGCGTGCTGCTCGATTCCGAACTCGCCGGCGACGAGCCCTACATGCTGGCGCGAAATCTCCCCGGTGTGATCGTGCTCGTGGACAAAAACCGCGTCAAAGCCGGCACGTTCGCGATCAAGAAATTCGGATGCGACACGCTCGTTCTCGACGACGGGTTCCAGTACCTCCCGCTGAAGGGCCGGCTGAATCTGCTCCTCGTCGACAAGACCAATCCCTTTGGCAACGGCTTCCTGCTCCCCCGCGGGATCCTGCGCGAACCGATCAAGCACCTGAAACGGGCCAGCTACGTTTTCCTCACCAAGTCGAACGGCCAGCGCGACGAAGAACTCGAGGAAATGATCCAGAAGTACAATCCGGGCGTGGACGTGATCGAGTGCGCTCACCGCCCGAAGCATCTGCGGCGGTTCGGCAGCGACGAGCAGCAGCCGCTCTCGCATCTGAAGGGCAAACGGGTGGGGGTGTTCAGCGGCATCGCGACGCCGGAAAGTTTCGAGAAGTTCGTGAAGGATCTCGGCGGCAACATCGTCTTCGCCCGGCGGTTTCTCGACCACTACCGCTTCGCGTACGACGACTTCGTTGCGATCTTCAGCGAGGCGCTGGAGAAGAAGGTGGATTTTCTCGTGACGACGGAAAAGGACGCGGTGCGCATTCCCGACGGCCTCCCTTGTCCGGTGCCGCTCTATTTTCTCCGCCTCGAGATCGAAATCATCCGGGGCGCGGCGGACTTCGACGAAGCCGTGGGGCGCATCTGTTTCTCGGAAACGCCGACCGGCCTCCCTTCCGTGTAGTCGTTTTTTGGTGGCAGGGTGCGGCCCGGCGACGCGCAGCATTCGAGGTGGCGGCGCTCGCGGCCGCTTTCCCTCTTGCCCGGCGAATGCTCCCGAGGGAAAGCTACTCCCATGCTTACCGATCCCCGTTTCGATCAACTGGCTGAGGGCCTTGTCGGCTTTTCGACGAGTCTGAAGAAAGGCGAGCGAGTGCTCATCGACGCCTTCGATATTCCGGATGCCATGATCATCAGCCTGATCCGCGCCACCCGAAACCATGGCGCGCATCCCTATGTGAACATTCACCGGGCCCGCATCACGCGGGAGATCACGCTCGGCGCAGCGGAGGACCAGTTTCGACCGCACGCCGAAATCGAACTCGCCCGTATGCAGAAGATGGATGCGTATATCGCGCTGCGGGGCTCGGAAAACATCTTCGAGGCCTCGGACGTCCCGCCGGAGCGGGTTCAGCTGGTCAGCCGGTTGATGAAGCCCGTGCTGGACCACCGCGTCAGCAAGACGAAATGGGTCGTGCTCCGCTGGCCGGCTCCCTCGATGGCTCAGCTCGCGGGCAAAAGCACGGAGGAGTTCGAGGACTTCTATTTCCGCGTCTGCACCCTCGACTACAGCCGGATGACCCCGGGCATGAAGGCGCTCAAGGAGCTGATGGAGAACACCGATCAGGTGCACATCGTCGGCCCCGGAACGGATCTTCGCTTCTCGATCAAAGGCATCGGTGCACAGCCCTGCGGCGGCCTGCGCAACATCCCGGACGGCGAAGTGTTTTCCTGCCCGGTCAAACACAGCGTCGAAGGTGTCGTCCAATACAACGCTCCGACGGTCTATCTGGGTCAGTCGTTCGACAACATCCGCCTGAGCTTCAAACAGGGCAGAATCGTCGATGCGTCGGCGAACAACACGAAGCGCCTGAACGAAATTCTCGATAGCGACGAGGGGGCGCGGTACATCGGCGAATTCGCTCTGGGCTTCAATCCGTATATCCTGGAGCCGATGCGCGACATCTTGTTCGACGAGAAGATCGCCGGCTCCTTCCACTTTACCCCCGGGCAGGCCTACGAGACGGTGGGCAACGGCAACCGTTCGCAGGTCCACTGGGACATGGTCTGTATCCAGCGTCCGGAGTACGGCGGCGGTGAGATCTACTTCGACGGAAAACTGATCCGGAAGGACGGGCTCTTCGTCCCGAAGTCGCTGCAGAAGCTGAACCCGGATTACCTCCTGGGAAAAACGAAATGACCCGCTGCGGGCCGGAAATATCGTGAAGAACTTCATCCAGACGCTCCCGAAGACGGAGACGCATCTTCATCTCGAAGGCGCGCTCCCGTACGAGCTGCTGCACGCTTGGCAGCCGGAGCGGTTTCCCGCCGAGGCGAGTTTTCACGCGCCAGAGTTCCGGTTCGCGAGCTTCCCGGCGTTCGACCAGGTGCTTCTTGGCCACGCCTTGCCCTGGTTTGTCTCCGCCGAGCGCTATCATCAGGCGGCAAAGGCGATATTTGCCCGTCACCTCGCGCAGAACGTCCGATACGTCGAAACGAGCTTTCATCTGCCGGTGACCGGCTTCATCGGCGTCCCGGGGCGTGAGATCATCGCGGCCATTCGTTCCGCAGTTCCGGCCGGGCTCGAAGTGCGAATCTTCGCCGGCATGCTGAGGACCGACTATGTCGACGCGATGCAGGTCGTGATCGAGGAACTCGAGAACTGGGACGAACTTGATGGCGTCGATCTGCACGGTTACGAGCCGGTCCCGACCGAGTCGTGGACGGCGCGCGTTTGGGCGCGACTGCGGGCTGCCGGGAAGGTGACCAAGGTGCACGCGGGAGAATTCGACGGCGCCGCCCGCGTCCGAGAGGCGATCGAGGTCCTTGGCTCCAGCCGGATCCAGCACGGCGTTCGAGCCGTCGAGGATCCGTCCGTGTTATCTCTGGCCCGCGACCGCGGAGTGACGTTCGACGTCTGCCCGATCAGCAACGTGCGGCTGCGTGTGGTGCCGGAAATGAAAGCGCATCCCCTGCGAAAACTGATGCAGGCGGGGGTGCGGTGCACCGTCAGCACCGACGATCCGCTTGTATTCGGAAACTCGATCACGCAGGAATACGAGGCTTTGGCCGAGGAACTTGCGTTCACGTGCGAAGAGCTCGCGGCGGTCGCGCGCAACGGATTTTCGGTCGCGTTGATCCCCGAGGAACAAAGGCGCCGGCACCTGGCGGACATCGATCGACTGCTCGCGGAAAGCACGGCCGCTGCTGCCGCTGTGCGGTCCAATGGACGCCCGGCTGCCGTTTCGCGCGCCGCCGGACTCTAGACGATGACGGAGCCCACCACGTTTGTCGTCCCGGAAGGCATCCGCCGCTCGCGCGCCGACAAGGTCCTGGCGTCGGCATTTCCCGAATACAGCCGGGTGGCTTGGCAGCGGTCCTTTGACGCCGGACTTGTCGCCCGTGGCGGAAAGCCGATTGATCGAAACGACTCGGTTTCCGCCGGAGAGATCATCACGTTTTCGCATCCCGAGGCGAAGCCGTCGGAGTTGCGGCCCGTCGACATTCCGCTCGAGGTGCTCTACGAGGACGAGCACCTCCTCGCGATCAACAAAGCCTCGGGGATGATCGTGCATCCCGGAGCGGGGACGGGAGAGGACACGCTCGTCCACGCGCTGCTCGCGCACTGCGAAGGCGAACTGAGCGGAATCGGGGGCGTCGAACGCCCGGGAATTGTTCATCGGCTCGATCGCGAAACGTCGGGAGTGATGTTGGTGGCGAAGACGGACGCGGCCCATCGCGGGCTGTCGGAACAGTTTTCCGAACGCGCCCTGCAGAAGGAGTATCTCACTCTGGTCAGCGGCGCGCCGAAGCTGCTCAGCGGCAGCTTGAAGAAGCCGATCGGACGCAATCCGCACCAGCGCCACAAAATGGCCGTCGTCGAGACCGAGGCCGGCGGCCGCGATGCGCACACGGACTGGGAGGTGGTGGAGAAATTCGGGCAGATCGCCGCGCTGATCCGCTGCGCGATTCACACCGGCCGCACACACCAGATTCGCGTCCACATGAAGGCGCTCGGTCACATCGTGCTCGGGGACGATGTCTACGGCTGGAAACCGGACGCCCGCCTGAAGCAGCAACCGGAGCGCGTCATGCTGCATGCGGAGCATCTCGTCGTGAAACACCCGATCACGGGAAAGAGCCTGGACCTCCGCGCGCCGATCCCGGCCGACTTCCAGTCGATGATTGCCGGTCTGCGCGAGGCGGCGAAGCGCGGGCGCTGAAGCTGCTTGTCGCGCAAAAACGCGACGGCTGGTAGCTTCTGGAGCGCCGGACTGCCCTGGCGGCGGAGTTCGCCGCGGTTCGGGGGCTTCAGCCGTCTAGAGTCTCATCCGCGACGCCCCAGCGCAGGTTGTAGAGCGAATTCCGATACGCCTGGATTCCGCCGAGTTCGGCGAGGGCAATGAAGGTCGCGAGGGCCGTCGGAAAAACGTCGGCGCGTCCGGCGGGAAGGCCCGGCACTTTCCTTCTTTCTTCCAGGGCGAGGCCACCGATCTCCGCGAGAAGGGAGCGAAGCACGGGCAGAGGAAGGAGCGTATCGGTCTCTTCCAACTTTCTGCCGGCCCGTTCGCCGAGGATGGCCCGGACCGTGGTGAGGGTCCCGCCGGTGCCGACCGCGATGCCTTCGGATCCGACTGCAAAATGAAACCCACTCTTGGCCACAACCTCCTTCGTAAGTTCGGAAATGCGTCGGATCGCGTCGGTCGTGATCGGCGCCGATGGGTCTGCAACGTACCGTTCCGTCAGCCGCACGCAGCCCAGGGCCAGGCTGACGGCCTGTTCGGTCCGGCCCTGCCGAAAGGTGAGGCACTCGAGGCTTCCGCCCCCGAGGTCGAACATCGAGAAATCGGACAGCGCCGCGATCGCCGGATCGCAGCGAAGCCCGCGGCCGATGAGGCTGGCTTCCTCCTGGCCGGAGAGCACACGCACGGCGTAGCCCGTGTCGGCTTGGATCGCGGCGCAGAACGCGGGACCGTTCAAGGCATCTCGAACGGCGCTGGTCGCGACGAGAATGATGCGGTTAGGGAAAAAGGCGCGGGCGTCCGCGACGAGCTCACGAACGGCGGCGCGGCCGCGTTGCATGCCTTCCTCGCTGAGCAGCGGTTTGGCGCGGCTGATCCCGGCGCTGATGCGCGCATCCAGCGTCTTGAAACCCAACGATGAGAGCGTTCCCGCGGGAGTACGCTCGGCCACCAGCACTTTGATCGAATTGCTTCCGATATCGATGACAGCGATCGGCGCGGACATGGCAGACACCAAACCGGCGTCCGGGCGGAAAGAAAAGCGCGGAGTGGGGAAGCGCTGGCGGCCCAGGCCGAGCGCCGGCTGGCGGCCTGCGCTTGGCCTACAGCACGAAATCCGACGGGGCGATCAGGAGGACGAATTCGCCCTTCAGGCTGGTTTTCGCCAAGCGCGCGCGGACATCGGCCGCCGTCCCGACGAGAAACGTCTCGTGCAGTTTGGTGACCTCCTTGGCCACTGCGATCACGCGAGACTCGCCGAGCGTAGCGACGATCTCGTCGACGAACTTGTCGATCCGGTGGCACGATTCATAGAACGCCACTGTGTATTCGAAATCGCGGTACTTTTGGAGAAAGCCGACGCGGGCGGAGGTCTTCGGCGGCAGAAAACCGACGAAGAGAAACCCGTTTGTCGGGAGCCCCGCGGCCGAGAGAACGGAAACCAGTGCGCTCGCACCGGGCACGGGCACGACAGGTAAATTGCGTCGGCGGCAGGCGCGGACGATGCGAAAACCGGGGTCGCTGATCGCCGGCGTCCCGGCGTCGCTCACGAGCGCGATCGATTTTCCGGTTTCCAGGTCCGCCGCCAGTCGGTCGGCCGCTTCCGTCTCATTGTGCTCGTGGTAGGCGACGAGCGGACGATGGATTCCCAGGCGTGTCAGCATCGCGCCGGTGGTCCGGGTATCTTCGCAGGCGATAGCGTCGACCGCCGAAAGGATGGCCCGCGCGCGGTCCGACAGATCGGCCAGGTTGCCGATGGGAGTGGCCACCACGTAAAGATGGCCGGACAACGGCTTGAGCGACGGATTATCGACGGTTTCGGGCATAAAAAAATCCGGCCAGAACGGCCGGATTTCGCAAAGGCAAAGCGTTCTTCAGCGGCGCTGTTCTTCCATCGAACCCATGCCGGGAATGTTGCCTTCCCAGCTCGCCGGACGGCTCCACGGAATGGAAGTATCCTGGTTCGTTTTGGAGGTGCAGCCGCAGAGGGCGGCCATGATGCCGAGAGTGAGGAGGGCGAGGAGCGCCTTCGAAGATTTCATGTGAAGAGACATTAGAAGACTGGAGAGAAAGAGCGCAAGGTGGGTTGTGAGTGGACTTTCCACCCTGCGCCCGTGTTCCGGGAAAATCGCCCTAAATCGGCGCTAGGCAGCTCGATAGGTGCTCTCGAACCACGGCTGCTTGGCGGTCTTGCGGACCGTGCCGTTGGCGGCGAGGTGCTCGAGAATCTTGAACACCGTTTCGGTTTGCTCCGCGGCTCCGATCTTCGCCGCCAGCGCTTCCGCCGTGAAACCGGTCTTGGGATCCGCTT
Source organism: Opitutaceae bacterium EW11 (assembly GCA_003054665.1). GTDB lineage: Bacteria > Verrucomicrobiota > Verrucomicrobiia > Opitutales > Opitutaceae > EW11. The sequence goes on from QAYY01000013.1 coordinate 374,026, forward strand.
TGAGCGCGGCCGCGACCTTGAGTTTGAGCGCGATGACGCCGCCGGCGGCCTTCTTGCCGGCCTCGACGCCGGGCTGGTGGTAAGCGTTGATCCCGATCAGCGAGGCGTAGAGGCCGACCACGCGCTCATACAGGGCGATGAGCATGCCGACCGTCCGGGGCGAGACGTCGGGAACCGTGATCGTGATCGACTCGCGGCTCTTCTCGCTCAGGGCGTCGCGGGTCCCGAGATAGAAACCTTGCAGGTAGTCGCCCGAGGTGACTCCAGCCTCAACCTCCATCGAGGTGGTCGCCGGGCGGTCTTTCAGCACCTCGACGAAGGTGATGAAGAAGTTGTTCACGCCCTCGCGCAGTTGCTGGACGTACGCGTGCTGGTCGGTGGAACCCTTGTTGCCGTAGACCGAAATACCCTGGTTCACGATCCGGCCCTGAAGGTCGAGCTCTTTGCCCAGCGACTCCATCACGAGCTGCTGCAGGTAACGGGAGAACAGGAGCAGGCGATCCTTGTACGGAAGGACCACCATGTCCTTGGAGCCGCGGCCGTCCGTGGCGTAGTACCACATCAGCGCGAGCAACGCGGCGGGGTTCTTCGCGGTGACGGTCTCGCGGGTGACGTTGTCCATCGCGGCGGCGCCATCGAGGAGCGCCTGAATGTCGATTCCCTGGAGCGCGGCGGGCAGCAGGCCCACGGCGGACAGCTCCGAGGTGCGGCCACCGACCCAGTCCCACATCGGGAATCGGGCGAGCCACCCCTCTTTTTTCGCTGTTTGTTCGAGCTTCGAACCCGCACCGGTAACTGCGACGAAGTGTTTCGTGTAGTCCAGGCCTGCGGCCTTGAACGCGGCCGCCGCTTCGAGCTGGCCGTTGCGCGTTTCCACCGTGCCGCCGGACTTCGAGATCACAACGACCAGCGTCTCCGCCAGCTTGCCTGCGAGCGACGCGAGCACGTAGTCCATGCCGTCCGGATCGGTGTTGTCGAAGAATGACACCGCCAACTTGTCCGCGCCGGGCTGACCGAGGGAATGGTTGACGAACTGAGGTCCAAGCGCGGACCCGCCGATGCCGACGACGAGCAACTGAGTGAACTTCTTGCCTCCCGGCGCGACGATCCGGCCGTCGTGGACCTGCTCGGCGAAGTCTTCGATGCGCGTCAGCGCGTCGGAGATTTCGGTGCGGAGCTCAGGCGTCGGAGCGAGCGAGGGCGAACGGAGCCAGTAATGCCCCACCATTCGGTTTTCGTCCGGATTGGCGATCGCGCCGCGCTCCAGTTCCGCCATCGCGGCAAAGGCGGCCTGCATCGGCTTTTCCATCGCAGCCAGGTACGTCTCGGGAAATCCGATACGGCTGACGTCGAGCGCGAGTCCGAGCTCGGAGTTTTGGTAGTAGTACTTTTTGAATCGAGACCAGGACATGGGAATTGGGGGGACGGGTGTCGGAGTCGGTAGCCAGGAATCAGATGTCAGAGGATTGAAACCAGAAGTCATGCGCCAGGTGTCTGATGTCTGGCCTCTGTCTTCCGATCTCTGCCATGCTGCTTCAGAGATTCTTGTCTGTCACGGCGCCTTCCGAGGCGCTGGTGACGAGTTTGGCGTATTTGGCAAGGGCACCGCGGGTTTCCTTGGGTTTGCGCGGGGACCAGGCCTTCTGGCGTTTTTTGATTTCGGAGGCGGGGAGATCGATCGAGATCTCGTTCTTCACTGCGTCGATGGTGATCGGATCTCCGTTTTTCACGATCGAGATCGGGCCGCCCACGGCGGCCTCGGGCGTGATGTGGCCGACGACGAAACCGTGGCTGCCGCCCGAAAAACGTCCGTCGGTGATGAGAGCGACTTCCTTGCCGAGGCCTTTGCCCATGACGGCGCTGGTCGGGGCCAGCATCTCGCGCATCCCGGGACCGCCGACAGGGCCCTCGTTGCGGATCACGATCACGTGCCCGGGCTTCACCTTGCCGTCGAGAATGGCCTTCAACGCTGCCTCTTCGGCCTCGAAGACGATCGCCTTGCCGGAGAATCGCAGCCCTTCCTTGCCGGAAATCTTCGCCACGGCGCCGGCCGGGGCCAGGTTGCCGTAGAGGATCCGCAGATGGCTGTCGGCCTTGATCGGATTGTCGAAAGGACGCACGACGTCCTGATCTGCCGGATACGGTTGCACGTCTTTCAGGTTCTCCGCGACCGTCTTGCCGGTGACCGTCAGGCAGTCCCCGTGGAGAAGACCCTGATCGAGGAGCATCTTCATCAACGGTGGGAGGCCGCCGATGCGCGAAAGGTGGGCCATGCCGTATTTTCCGGAAGGCTTCAGATCGGCGAGGACGGGCACGCGTTTGCCGATACGGGTGAAGTCGTCGATCGCAAGCTTCACGCCCGCGGAGTGGGCGATGGCGAGAAGGTGGAGGACCGCGTTGGTGGAGCCGCCCACCGCGACGACCACGGTGATCGCGTTCTCGAACGCCTTTTTCGTGAGAATGTCGCGCGGACGGATGCCGGCCTTGAGCAAAGCGAGTGCGGCCTCGCCGGCGCGACGGCAGTCCAGCTTTTTCTCCTCGCTGATCGCCACCTGGGCGGAGCTGTTGGGGAGCGAAAGACCGAGAGCCTCGATGGCCGACGCCATCGTATTGGCGGTGTACATACCCCCGCAGGAGCCGGGGCCGGGGATCGAGCAGGTCTCAACCGTGCGGAGCCCGGCGTCGTCAAGTTTGTTCGCCGAGTGCTGGCCGACGGCTTCGAACACCGAAACGATGTCGCACTCCTTCTTGGTCTCGGGGTGGATTCCGGGGAGAATCGTGCCGCCGTAGACGAAGACCGACGGCCGATTGAGGCGCGCCATGGCCATGACGCAGCCCGGCATGTTTTTGTCGCAACCTCCGATGGTAACCAGAGCGTCGAAGCCCTCGGCGCCCGCAACCGTCTCGACCGAGTCGGCAATCACCTCGCGCGACACGAGGGAGTACCGCATGCCGGGCGTGCCCATCGAGATGCCGTCGGACACGGTGATCGTGCCGAAGATGATGGCTTTCCCGCCCGCCGCATTGGCGCCGGTCTCCGCCTCGCGCGCGAGCTGGTCGATGTGCATGTTGCAGGGCGTGACCATGCTCCAGGTGGACGCGATGCCGACGACGGGTTTCTTGAAGTCTTCGTCCTTGAAGCCCACCGCGCGAAGCATCGAGCGATTCGGCGCGCGATCCGGGCCATCGAGGACGATTGAAGAGAACTTGCGCAGGTCGTCGGAAGGGGTCGTGGAGCTCATGCGGAGGCGGAGAACACCAAATGGCCCAACCCCGGGCAAGGGCGGAGTTGGAGCCACGGCCGCGGAGAAGTTGGGGACCAACCGAGCCTGAGCGGCCCGGTCGGAGTAGTTGGAATTTGGTGGTTCGATGTTGGCCGCAGGCGGGAGAGCGGGACGGTTTGACGGTTGGGCGCGCGAACCTTGGCGCGCCGTGGGCATGGCTCCGCCGACGACAAGCGGGGGCGATGCGCCCGCCCGCCAGGGTGCGATCAGTCACCAACTTCGAATTTCCAATTACCAACTTCCCGCCCGGCGCGTCTGGGTCGGGCGTTTGCTTTCATGGTTGCTAGGCCCGCGACCGAACCTTTTCACTGCCCCGCTCATCCCGCATGGCTTTCAATCTGAAATTGGTGCTCAAGGCGCTGCTCTTCTCCACGGGGCAACCGCTCTCGATCAAGGATATCCAGGCTGCCTTCGCACGCTTTCACGATCAGTCAACGCTTCCACCCGCCGAGGCGGAGACCGAGGCAATCGAAGGTACTCCGGCACCTGAGGCAGCGCCGGCCGGTGAGCCCGCTCCGACGAGCGAAGTCGCGCCCGCAGAAAGCCCGGTGCTCGAGGCGCCCGCCTCAACGGAGATCCAGCTGGCCGGTGGGGAAGCCGCGGGTCAGGCCGCGCCGGAAGGGGCTGATTCTCCCGCGGCGGCGGTGCCGAAGGAGAACGACGCCGAGCTTTACAGCGAGGTGCCGTCGTTGATCACGGCCACTCAAATTCGCGAAGCGATGGCTGAGCTGGCCAACGAGATTCGCGCGCTCAACGACGTTTACCTGCTGATCGAAGGTCCGACGGGCTATCGCCTGGTCACGCATCCGAGATTCGCGCGTTGGATACGCATTCTCCGCGACGAGCCGCCGCCGGTGAAACTCACGCAGTCGGCCTTGGAAACGCTCGCCATCGTTGCGTATCGGCAGCCGGTTACCCGCACCGAGATCGAGACTATTCGCGGGGTGTCCGCCGAAGCTGGAATCAACAAGCTGCTCGAGCGCGAGCTGGTTTACATCACAGGTCGCGCCGATTTGCCTGGCCGCCCTCTGCAGTACGGCACGACGGACAAGTTTCTCGAGCTCGTGGGCGTGAAGTCGCTGGTGGAGCTGCCGTCTTCCGACGTGCTTTCTCCGCGGCAGATCGACGAGTGGCTCAAGAACGCGATCAACACGAAGCCACCGACCGACGCCGAAATGGGACTCCCGCTCGAGGAAGGGGAGGGCGAGACGCCAAATCTGGAGAGCGTTTCGGTGGAACACGCGGCTCCCGCCGATGCTCCTGCGGCAGAGCCCCCGAGCGCGGAGGCCGACTCTTCGTCCGAACAGAAGCCCGCTTAAGCCTGCCGCCATGGACCTCCAATCCATCCGTGAGAAGATCGATCAGCTGGATCGCAGGATCGTCGAGATCCTCAACCAACGCCTCTCGTTGGCGGCCGAGATCGGAAAGCTGAAGCGCAGCACGGGCGGGCAAATCTATGCGGCTGAGCGCGAGGACATCGTGCTCCGGAAGGTGGAGGACATGAACGAGGGCCCGATCAAGAACGAGGCGCTTCGGGCGATCTATCGCGAGATCATGTCGGCCGCCATCGCCCTGGAGAAACCGCTGCTGATCGCGTACCTGGGGCCCGAAGCTGCGAATACGCACGTGGCCGCGTTGAAGAAGTTCGGCGCGAGCGTCGACTATCATGCGATGAGTTCGATCGGCGACATCTTCACGGCGGTCGAGAAGGGCGAGGCGGACTATGCTGTGATCCCGATCGAGAACTCGACCGAAGGGAGTGTTCGGGAGACGCTCGATTGTTTCGTCGAGAGCGATCTCAAGATCGTTGCGCAGATCTATCTCGAGATCAGCCACGCGCTCATCTCCAACGAGCCCCTGGAGCGCATCACGAAAGTGTATTCAAAAGACCAGGCGCTCGCGCAATGCCGGCAGTGGCTGAAGCGCCATCTGCCGCACGCCCAGCAGATCGAGTCCCCGAGTACGACGCGCGGGGTCCAGATCGCGAAGACGGAGGCCGGATCGGCCGCCATCGCCAGCGAACTCGCCGCGGAGCACTACGGCGTTCCCGTCGTGGAGCGGAATATCCAGGACAAAGCCGACAATACGACGCGGTTTTTCGTTCTGGGGAAGAAACCCTCTGGTTCGGTCGGCAACGGTCGCGACATGACGAGCTTCCTGGTTTCTCTCGGCGACGAGGCCGCCTCGCATTCCGGCGCGCTGCTCAAGATGCTCATGCCGCTTGCGGAGCGGGGCATCAATTTGTCGAAGATCGAGTCGCGTCCCAGCAAACGCCGCCCCTGGGATTATTACTTCTTTCTCGATGTGACTGGCCACTACGAGGACGCGTCGATGAAAGAAGCCCTCGCTGAGCTGAAAAAGTTCTGCCCGATGGTGAAGTGGCTCGGCAGCTATCCCGTGGCCGGGTAGATCGGGCCGTCAGACATCCGATATCAGAGGCCAGGAAACCGGAGTCGGAGGTCGGAGCTCGGGTCTCGCGCGCGGGAGGTCTAGGCGGAAGGACCGATGAGTCCGGATCAAGGAGGCCGTGCTGGCAGGCTTCGGAAGCCGTGCCGTTGCGCTGCTCAAGCCGAGCGGGATCGGTTCGTTCGAATTTCTGGACCTCTCCCGCCTGTCTTTCGTTTCCAGCCTCCGATCGCCAACGCCTATCTCTGATCTCCGACCTCTGACTTCTGCCCCGTCCTCCCTCTCCCCGCGGTGCGCCATTGTCGCGCATTTGCGTGTCTCACCTGTGTCTCAAGGCGTCGGCGGTGTTTACTTAGTGGTTACTGCGCACTGCGCCTCCCCAGGTCTTGCCAGCGAGTCCTCAGCTGGCATGTTTGGTGCAGATAATTGCTCAACTCACAAATGGCCTGTCGCTCCCACAATTTCCGACACCGTGTGTCGATAGTTCATTTGGACGTGCTATAGTTTTCATCATGGCCAGCCCTCTCAAATGCGATCTGTGCTCCAAGCCCGCTACGGTCCACCTGACGCAAATTGTTAATAACAAAGTGCATAAGGTTGATCTTTGTGAAGAGTGCGCGCAGGCCAAAGGCATCACGGATCCCAACGGTTTTTCCCTGGCTGATTTGCTCCTGAAGGCGTCGCTGAACCCCGAGGTTCCGGCGGCCGGACTGCGTTGCGAGCATTGCGGATTTACCCAGAACGATTTCAAAAAGCACGGGCGGTTCGGCTGTCCGCAGTGTTACGAGACGTTCCGCTCCATGGTGGAACCGATGCTCGACAACATGCACAAGGGGACGAAGCACACGGGCAAAGTTCCTCAGAAGGCGCTCGACCGTCAGTCCCTCTACGATCGGTTGACCCAGCTCGAAACCAACCTCGACGAAGCCATAAAATCCGAACGTTACGAAGACGCGGCTCGGTATCGCGATGAAATCCACCAGGTCAAACAAGCCTTCGAACCGAAGTCGCAGCAGCCAACCCATGACGATTGAGTCGCTCCTCGCCTCACAATCCGAGCTGACGGACAGCGCCACCAGCAAGTGCGCGATTGTCCTCATGACCCGCATACGACTGGCGAGGAACCTGGCTAACACTCCCTTCCCTGGCTGGGCGCGTCCCGCGCAGCGCGAGTCGATCCTCGAGATCTGCCGCGAAGCGGTCGGAAATGTCCCCCAGATGAAGCGGTCGGTGAACGTCGGCATCGCCGAACTCACCGATCTTCAGAAGCAGATCCTTGTTGAGCGCCACCTCATCAGCCGCGAGCTCTCCGGAGCCAAGAGCGGCTCGGGAGTGGTGATCAGCAAGGACCAAGCGTTTTCCGTGATGGTCAACGAGGAAGACCATCTCCGTATCCAGGTTCTTCGGGCGGGATTCCAGCTGAAGAAAACGTGGAACGCCATCAACGACCTCGATTCGGAGCTCGAGGAGAAACTGGACTTCGCTTTTTCGCCGACCCTCGGATATCTGACGGCTTGCCCGACCAACCTTGGAACCGGCATGCGCGCATCGGCGATGATGCATCTGCCGGCTCTCGTTATCTCGAATCAGATGGAAAAGGTCGTCCGCGCCGTGAACCAGCTCGGCATGGTCGTCCGCGGTCTGTTTGGCGAAGGGTCCGATGCCAGCGGCAGTATCTTCCAAATCTCCAACCAGACGACGCTCGGTGAATCCGAGGAGGAAATCATCCGTCGCCTCGGCAGTGTGCTCAATTCCATCGTCGAGCACGAACTGAACGCCCGGCAGCGGCTGGTGGAGGGCGATTCCGCGAAGCTTTTCGACAAAATCGGCCGGGCCTACGGCATCCTGCAGAACTCGCATTTGCTCAGCTCGAGCGAGGCGATGAACCTGCTTTCGCTCCTGCGGCTCGGCGTCGACCTCGGGGTCTTCCCCGACGACTCTCGCTCGGTCATTGACCGGCTGTTCATCGAGGCGCAGCCCGGCCACATCCTCCATCTCTCGAAACAGGAACTCGAGTCCAACCAGCGCGATATGGTTCGCGCAGAGCGTCTCCGCGTGGAGTTCGGGGCGTTCGCGAAACCCAACTTCACCCTGCGGCCGCAGAGTTGACGCGATTGGAAAATTCGCGGCTCAGGCAGTAATGTAACGCCATACGATCCCTTTAATAAAAACAGAACACCAGGACCCAACGACATGGAACCGATGAACAATTTCACCCCGCGAGCGCAGCAGGTTTTGGCGCTTGCTCGCAAGGAGGCCGATCGCTTCCACCACAACTATGTCGGTACGGAGCACATCCTCCTCGGCCTGATCAAGCTCGGGCAAGGTGTAGCGGTTTCCGTACTACAGAAGATGGGGCTGGATCTCGAGACCGTCCGGGCTGCGGTGGAAAAACAGGTGGGCACGGGCCAGGAAACCAAGACCACCGGTAGCATCCCTTACACGCCGCGCGTGAAGAAGGTCCTCGCCCTTGCGGGCAAGGAAGCCAAGGCCCTCAACCATTCCTACGTCGGCACCGAGCACATCCTCCTCGGCCTCCTCCGTGAAGGCGAGGGCGTCGCTGCCCGCGTGCTGAAGTCGCTCGACATCGACATCGAGCGCACCCGGAACGAAATCCTCCGCGAACTCGATCCGCAGTTCTCCGGCGGCGAAACGGGCGGCGGCGGCGAAGAAGCCGCGGCCGGAGCTCCGCAGCGGAGTGGCCCGCAGGCCGAGGACAAGAAAGAGGTCAAGACCCCGGCGCTGAAGGCGTTTGGCCGCGATCTCACCGAGCTCGCCCGCAAGGGAGAGCTGGATCCGGTTGTCGGACGCAAAAACGAGATTCGCCGCGTCATTCAGATTCTCTGCCGCCGCACCAAGAACAATCCGGTGCTCATCGGCGAAGCCGGTGTCGGCAAGACCGCCATCGTCGAAGGTCTCGCTCAGGAGATCGCGAACGGGATCGTTCCCGAAATCCTGATGGACAAGAAAGTCATCACCCTCGACCTCGCGTTGATGGTCGCCGGCACCAAGTACCGCGGCCAGTTCGAAGAGCGCATCAAGGCGGTGATGGACGAGATCAAGCGCGCGAAAAACATCATCCTGTTCATCGACGAACTGCATACGATCGTCGGCGCGGGTGCCGCCGAAGGCGCCATGGATGCGTCCAACATCTTCAAGCCCGCACTTTCCCGCGGCGAGCTGCAGTGCGTCGGCGCGACCACGCTGAACGAGTACCGCAAGTACATCGAGAAGGACAGCGCGCTCGACCGCCGCTTCCAGGCCGTGAAGGTCGAGGCTCCCTCGGTCGAAGACACGATTCAGATCCTCAAGGGCATACGCACCAAGTACGAGGATCATCACAAGGCCGTGTTCACCGACCGTTCGCTCGAAGCCGCGGCGAAGTTGTCCGACCGCTACATCACGGGACGTTTCTTGCCCGACAAGGCGATCGACGTGATGGACGAGGCTGGCTCGCGCGCCCGCATCGCATCCCTCAACCGCCCGCCGGAAATCGAAGACCTGACCAAGGAAATCGAGCAGGTATGCGCGGCCAAGGAAGAGGCGATCGCGAAGCAGCACTTCGAGGAGGCCGCCAAGTACCGCGACAAGGAGAAGCAACTCCGAGCGAAGCAGGACAGCGCCACCGAAACTTGGAAGAAAGCTCGCGAGGAAAAGCGCGTGCAGATCGACGACGACCTGATGATGCAGGTGGTCGCCGACTGGACCGGCATTCCGCTCACCCGGATGGAGAAGAAGGAGAGCGAGAAGCTCCTCTCGCTCGAAACCGATCTCCAGAAAGTGGTCGTGGGCCAAGACCTGGCTACCCAGGCGATCGCTCGCGCCTTGCGCCGCTCCCGCGCCGATCTCAAGGATCCGCGCCGCCCGATCGGCTCATTCATGTTCGTGGGTCCGACAGGCGTCGGCAAAACCGAGCTGGCGAAGCAACTTGCCGCAAATATGTTCGGCTCTCAGGACGCGATCATCCAGATCGACATGTCCGAATACATGGAGAAGTTCGCGGTTTCGCGGCTGATCGGCTCGCCTCCGGGCTACATCGGATACGAGGAGGGCGGCCAGCTCACCGAGGCCGTTCGCCGCCGTCCGTACTCCGTGGTGCTGTTCGACGAAATCGAAAAGGCGCATCCGGACGTCGTTCAGCTGCTCCTCCAGATTCTCGAAGACGGCCGCCTGACGGACTCGCTGGGCCGCACGGTCGATTTCCGAAACACGATCATCATCATGACCTCGAACGTCGGTGCGCAGCTCCTGCAGCGCCAGACGTCGATGGGCTTCGGCGCAGCCGCGTCGGCCTTCAACGATCAGGAAAAGATGAAGGAAAAGGTGCTCGAGGAAGCGAAGCGCGTCTTCAAGCCCGAGTTCCTGAACCGCATCAGCGAAATCGTCTTCTTCCGGCCGCTCTCGCGCGAGGATCTGATCAAGATCGTCGATATCGAGGTCGCGAAGTTCGAAAAGCGGCTCATTGAGCGGAAGATCAAACTCGAGTTCACGCCCGAAGCGAAAGCGCTCCTCATCGAGAAGGGCTACGACGAGAAGTACGGAGCGCGCCCGTTGCGCCGCGCGATCGAGCACTATCTCGAAGACCCGCTGGCCGAAGCCATCCTCCGCGGAGACGTGAAGGACGGCGAGCCCTGCATGGTCGTACGCAACGGCGAGAAGCTCGAATTCAAGCAGAAGGAGCCGAGTAAGCCTTCCGCGGATACAGGCGTGGGCGCCTAGGCTCGCCTGCCAAGACAACTCTCGAGGCGCCGTGGAAACACGGCGCCTCTTTTTTTGAGTGAGCGGGAGGCCGGCGTCCGGCGAGCCCGCGCCCGTGGCGTGCGTCCGGCAACGATCCGTCCTGCCGGACGCAATGGCGCCGAACCCGCCCGCTCTACCTAGAAGTTGAAGCCGATGCCGGTGCTCCAGATGTACTGACCATCGTTGAAGTTGTTATCGGCCTTGCTGGCGCTCTTGAAGAACCACTCGTACTCCGCCATCGCGAAAACGAAGGTCTTCGGTTTGACGTAGAATTTCGCGCCCGCTTCGAGGCCCGCAGCCCACGTGTCCTGCACGCCCTCACCGTAGACGCCGCCGATGTTGGCGCCGACAAACGGGCGCAGGCGCGAACCGGGCAGGAAATGGTAGTCGCCGGCGACGCGCGTCGCGCCGTTCCACATCGAGTCGGCTCCGCGCGGGTTTGTGTAGTTGATCGCCTGTCGGAGTGAGACTTCCCAGGCGTCAGTGAGGAACTGGCCGTAGGAGCCGTTAACTCCGGCAAACGAGCTGTCGAAGTCCTTGTTGCTTCCACCGCCGCCGCCCAGCGTGAATTCGCGGTCGCCGGTGCGCGGCCCCCAGTCGGCAGAGGCTTCGGTGGGAGCTGGTTGCGCCCAAGCTGCGCCTGCGATTGCGGCCAGAAGTAGTCCCGTCTTCAGGATGGTGTGTGTTTTCATCGTTTGTGTTTTGGTTTCGGTCTTTCGTTCGCCGGGCCCGTGAAGGGACTGGCTCACACGGCGACATCCTCCTTCAACCGTGGTGGCTCTGACGGCCGCCCCAACCGGCGGTGGGGCGAGGGACGGTGGGATACCTGGGAATCCACCAGGCGGATACAAAGGGGTCTCTTGCGCTCGTTTTCGGTCTGCGAGCCTGCTTTGGTCGAAGGCCTGCGAGGGAACTCTGTTTCGGACCTGAAGCAGGCGGGGGCTAAAAAAACGCCGGTCAGGCGAGGCTCCTGACATAACGGTGTCAGGGCGGCCGGGTAGAGTGCGTGAACAAACCCCACAATCCATGGCTACCACCCTGTGCTGGTCAGATATTCCGGTGCGCGACATCGACCGCGCCGTTTCCTTCTATTCCGCCGTCCTTGGCGCTCCCACTCAGAAAATGACCCTCGAGGGCGGCATCGTTTTCGGACTGCTGCCCGGCTCCGACACCGGCGCGTCCGGTTGCCTCGTTGTCGGACCAGACTATGTGCCCTCGCACCAGGGGCCGCTTGTGTACTTGAGCGTCGAAGGACGCCTCGATGCAGCCGTCGAGTGCGTTCGAAAATCGGGCGGCAAGGTGCTTGAGGAAAAACACCAGATCGGTCCGCACGGGTTCCGGGTCATTGTGGAGGACTCGGAGGGCAATCGAGTCGCCCTGCACTCGATGGCGCCGTAACCGGATCTGACGAAAAACCGTGAATGTGCCGAGGCGGGCCCTGGGTTCGCCCTGGCGCGGCCGCGTGGCGCTTAGCTGCGCTCAGGCGGCGTCGACCCTGCGGCCGACGATGATGAGATCGCGTTCGATCTCATCGAGCACCGCGATCCGCGGCAGGTGCGCCCAGCGTTCGAATCCAAATTGGGCGAAGAGTTTCAGACTGGGTTCGTTGTGGGCGAAGATGAAACCGAGCAGGGTGGTGACTCCGCATTCGGGCGAACGGCGTACTGCTTCCTGGAGAAGCCAGCGGCCCACTCCGCGGCGCCGGTGCTGTTCGTCGACGTAGATGCTGACCTCGACGGTGCCGTTGTACGCCGGGCGTCCGTAGAACGAATTGAAGCTCAGCCAGCCCACGGTCTGCCCCTCGGCCTCCGAGACCCATAGCGGGCGGGTCTTGGGGTTGTGGGCGCGAAACCATGCCACGCGGCTCTCGACCGAGACGGGCTCGGTATCGGCGGTGACCATACGGCTCGCGATGGTCTGGTTGTAGATCCGCACGATTGCGGGAAGATCGGACTCGCTGGCGCTGCGGAGAGAGAAGGGCGGCGTGGTCATGTCGATGGCTGATTCGAAAGCACGAAGTTCAGCGTGCCCTTCGGCAGCTTGCCGATGAGACGACGCAGGTCGCCGGTCGTTTGATCGAAGACGAACGTGACCTCGATCGGCTTGCCTCGCCCTCCGCGCGTGGTGAGGGGACGGTAGCGGTAGAGGCAGCGCACCACGCCATCGGCAACCGTGCGTTCCGTGGGCAGACCGAGCATGCTTTCGATGGCAGCGAGTTTCGGGCGGTTCGCCGGCGCGGACGCGGAGCCGCCGGTCCTGACTTCGGCGCGGCGCTTTTCGCGTTCGATCCTGGCCGAACCCGTCGAACGAAGCATGGAGACGAAAAGGTCCTTCGAGACGAATTCGAAGTAGCGCTCCGGAATCCGGGCCGATTTCAAGCGGCGGTCGCGCAGTTCGGCCTCGAGTTCGACGTCATAGACCGCGCTTTCGGTCACGCCCTCGGGGGGATCCTTCACCCAACGAACATGCCAATGTTCTCCGTCGGCTTTTCGGGTAATCGACTGCGGTTCGATTCCGAGCCAGCGGAGGTCATCGTCGTACAGCACGGGATGCCTGCACGTCACCTGCACGCCGGAGGCGGTGTCGATGGCGAAATGCTTCTCGAACTCGGCCAACTGATTCTTCAGCTGGAGCAGCCGCAGATAGACGCATCCGCTGCTGAACAGCGCGATGGCCAGAAGACAGAGTGCGGGGAGGAGCCGGTTGCTGCGGGGCTTCAAGGTCAGCGTTTGATCAGGCTCAGGAGGTACACGAAGACCAGAGCCCCAAGCACCGCGAAAATCAACTGGCCGAGGAAGCTAGAAGCGTAAATGCCGAGCAGTCCAAAGGCGAAGCGGGCGATGAACGCACCGGCTACGCCGACGATAATGTTTCCCAGGATGCCGAAGCCTCGGCGGTGGGTAAGCAGGCCGCTGATCCAGCCGGCCAGGGCCCCGATCACGAGGAACGTGAGGAACGCCTGGAGCGACATGGGGGCGAGGGTGCTATTTCGACGCGTCCTTCGCCGTGGGCGTCGGAGCGGTGAACTGGATCTTCGTAACCAGATCCATCAGTCGCTTGCGAAGAACGTCGTCTTCCTCGGCGGGCTTTTTGTCCCACGTCGAGCGATCAAGCACCCTTTCGGCCAACTCGATGCTGACGATGTAGACGTATTCGTTTTTCACGAACAGCAGATTGCCGCGTTTCGCGACAGGAGGCTCTTCGCCGGTAGCCACGATCACGCGGTCCATGAACATCGAGCCGCCAGGAATAAGGAGGTAGGCGAGGAGCGCGCCTTCCTGCGTGGAGGGAAGGTATTTAGCGCTCTCCACCTTCGTGCCGGGATGCGCTTCCTGGAAGTCGGCCTGAACGTAGTTCGTGAAAAACCAGATCAGGAATTCCTTCCGACCGCGCGTTTCTTCTTCCCAGCGGAGGGTGGCGTCCATCTTCACCGCTGCGATGCTGTCGTGGACGCTGAGATTGTCGTGGAAAGTGACCGCCGTATCCGTGTCGGTCACGATGCCGCCGAACTCGGCTAGGACCGGAACCTCCACCTTAAACGCACCGGTTGCCGAGAGGTACATGTTGCCCTCGACCCGGCCAGCCAAGCCGCCGTTGGCTTCGGCTGCGGGCTGCTGCGCTTGCAGCACAGCCGCGGCGGGAAGAGCGAGAGCTAGGAGTAGCGAAGCTAGATTGCGGGGAATCATGGATGGAGGAACTTGTGACTACAGGCAGACTGCAGAGTTTCAAGCAGGAGTGAGGTTGACCCAGAGGGCGACTGGGACCTCTTCGGGCCGACTCCGGGGCCCGAAGCCGGCGGCTTCGAGCTGGCGAAGAAACGCGGCTCCGGCGTCCGGCAGACGATCCCGGAGGAGCGCTCCCAGCTGCTTCCGACGCTGCTGAAAACACCCTCGAACGATCGCTTTGGCCTCCGCGGAAAAAACGAAAGGCGTGGGTTTTCTGACGAGATGCAGCAGATACGACTCGATGTCGGGCCGGGGAAAGAAGCAGCCGGCCGAGACTTTGTGCCCCGGGGCGACATCGTACGCGGCCTGGAGAAAAATCGAGATGGCGCTGAACTGTTTCGACCCTGGCTGCGCAACGTAACGCTGGGCAGCCTCCTGCTGGAGCATCAGCACCATCCGGTCTGGCAGGGGACCGGAGAGCACGGCGTCCATCCACGGCGTGGAGATCGCGTAGGGCAGGTTTGCCACCACCTTGAAACCTCGGTTCGCCGTATCCAGCGGCAGGTTGGCAAGGGGGAACTCCACGGCGTCGCCTTCGAGGAGATAAAAACGCTCCGGGTGGGCCGGCTTCAGGTTTTCTTCGAGGTAGGCATGCAGGTGCCGGTCTTTCTCAACGGCCCACACCTGCGCTCCGGTCTCCAGCAATGCACTGGTGAGCGTACCCAGCCCGGGTCCGACCTCCACGACGACGTCGCCCGGGTGCACTTCGGCCAACTCCAGCGATTTCCGGACGATGTTGCCGTCGACCAGAAAATTCTGCCCGAGAAACCGCTTTGGCTGGTGACCCAGCTTTTCGAGAAGTTCGCGGGTGCCTGTGGGGGTAAGGGGCATGAGAGAGGAAGCCGTCGATGCTACCTATCCGTGCCGGGGATACGAATCCGGCTGGAGAGCAAGAATCAGCAGTTCCGAAATTCTTGGATGAGCTGTTTTGGATCGGGTGCCTTCATCAGCGCTTCGCCGACGAGGACGGCGTGGGCGCCGACGGCCTGCACACGAGCGGCGTCGGCCCCGGTGAAAATCCCGCTTTCGCTGACGGCGGTGACATCTCGCGGGAAGCGGGGGATGAGCCTTTCGCTCAGGCCGAGATCGGTCTTGAAGATGGCGAGATCGCGATTGTTCACGCCGATGATTCGCGCGCCGTGTTTCAACGCGCGCTCAATCTCCGGCTCTGTGTGAATCTCGAACAGAGCGTCCAGTCCGGCCGCCCGCGCACCAGAGAAGAGCACCGTGATCTCTTCGTCCGTCAGCGCTCGCACGATGATCAGAATCGCGCTGGCCCCGGCTTCGCGGGCCTCCGCGATCTGGAGCGGATGGACCATGAAATCCTTCCGCAGGCAGGGGAGGGGATTCGCGCCAGCGCGGAAGTGGGAGGTGACCGACCGCAGGTCGTCGAGGGTTCCCCCGAAGTATTTTGTATCGGTGAGAATGGACAACGCGCTCGCTCCGGCGGCTTGGTAGCGGGCGGCTTGGTCGACGGCGGAGATGCCTTCCTTGATCGCTCCGGCGGAGGGCGAACGGCGTTTCACCTCCGCAATCACGGCGAGCTTACCGTCGGGTCGGCGAAGCGCCTGGGCGAACGACGGCGACCGAGGCAGCGAGGCGTTCAGGCGGGCGAGTTCGGCGTCGGAAACCGGACGGAGACGCGGGGCGATCTCCTGTCGCTTCCACGCCATGATCTCGGTGAGTTTGTCGGCCATGGGTGGAAATTGCCGCAAAGAGCGCGGACAGGCGCAAGCGGGTTTTGGGCCGCGGGCGCAGCGGCCGCGGAGGAGTTGCCAGCCGGAAGTTGGGCGTCGGGGCGCCGTAAAGCGGGAGCAGACGACACTGCTTCCGAAGACGTGGCCCTTGGCGTGCCCAGGTATTCCGCAGCCCCGAGATCGACGTCGATTCGAGTTCTGGATTTTTCCCGCACTTCGTCTCAACGTTCACCGATGAGCGCGATCGAAGACCTTCGGAAGACCATTGCACGACTCCGCGGACCGGGCGGCTGCCCGTGGGACCAGGAGCAGACGCACGCGTCGCTGACGCGGTGTCTGATCGACGAGTGCAGCGAGCTTCTGGATACGATCGACCGGCTCGACTTGCCGCACATGCGGGAGGAACTGGGCGACGTTCTGATTCAAGTGATCTTTCATGCTCAACTTGCCGAGGAAGCCGGGCAGTTCGATCTCGAGGACGTCGCACGTGAGGTGAACGAAAAGCTCATTCGCCGGCACCCGCATGTATTCGGCGAAAACAAGCTCGAGACGTCCGAGCAGGTCTTGATTCAGTGGGAAGCGATCAAGGCGACGGAGAAGGGGCCCGGCCCGAAGAAAACGGGGCTCTTCAAGGAGCTTCCGCCGCGCCTCCCTGCGCTCATGTTCGCCGAGGCGATCTGGAAGCAGATCGAGAAGAAGGCGCTGCCGGCCGACGGCATCGCCGACGCGAAGGCGATCAAGGAGCTGGGCGAGGAACTCGATGACGCGGAACTCGGGCGGCGGCTTTTCGAGCTCGCTGCCGCGGCCCGGACGAAAGGCCTCGATCCCGAGGGGGCCCTCCGGCTGCACGCGTCGCAGGTGATGCGCCATGTCGAACGTGCCGTCGAAGCCAAGCGTTGAGCCGATTCCGGACGAGATCGCGGACGAGTGGCTGCATCCGTTTCTCGAGTACCTGTCGAAGGAGAAGCGCTACTCGCAGTACACGGCGCGAAACTACCGCCAAGCTTTCGAGGATTTCTATCGCTGGCTCATTTCTGCCGGTTTGGCGGAAAACGAATTCGACGAACTCTCGCCGCGTGACCTGCGCGACTTCGTGATCGAGGCGCAGCGCCGTTTCGATCGGCGGACGCTGCACAACCACGTCTCCGGACTGCGGGCGCTCTACAAGTTCTGGATCAAGCGAGGTCGCCTGTCGCGGAATCCGTGGATCGGCATTCCGCTGCCGAAGCTCGAGAAACGTCTCCCGAAATTCCTGACCGAGGAGCAGATGAAGCGGCTGCTGCAGGGGCCGTCTCGGCTGCTGGAAAACGGTTCCGCGGACGCATTCACCGCCTGGAGAGACCGTCTGATCATGGAGCTGCTTTATGGTGGAGGCCTGCGCGTCAGCGAGCTGGTGGGGCTCAACTACGGCGATGTCGATCCGTCGAGCGGCGTGGCGCGCGTGTTCGGCAAGGGGCGCAAGGAGCGGCTCTGTCCGCTGGGACGGGTGGCGATGTCGGTCCTCGAGAAGTTCAAAGTGGAATTCGCCGACAAGTCCGGTCCCAAGGATCCGGTGGTCGTGACCTCGGCGCAGGGCCGCATGCCCGTGAGGCAGGTGCAGCTGATGATGAAGCGCTACCTGGCGCTCGCGGATCTTCCGCTCGATCTGTCGCCGCACAAAATCCGGCATTCGTACGCGACGCACCTGCTCAACGCCGGCGCCGATCTTCGCCTGGTGCAGGAGCTGCTCGGTCATGCCAGCCTGAATACGACTCAAGTCTACACGCACGTCAGCGTGGCGCGGTTGAAAGAGATCTATCAGAAGGCGCATCCGAGGGCGTGAGGAAGGCGAAAGGCTGAATGGCTGAAGGACTGAAGGGCTGAAACCCTGAAGACGGTTGCGACTGTGACTCGGCTGCTGCCGGTGTTCGAGCTGCGGTTTCGCCTCGGAAAACGACGCTCGGCTTGACAGGAAACTCAAAGTACGTATGGAGTTTCCAGCGGTTCCCATGGAGACTCCTGCTGACGTTCACGATCCGATTCCGACCGACGGCTCCGCCGGGACGCGCATACTTCGCGCGGCTCGGGAGCATTTCTTCCGCTTCGGATATGGGTCGTCGACGATGGACGATCTCGCGAGCGAACTGGGGATGAGCAAAAAGACGCTCTACCTCCATTTCCCGAGCAAGGAGGCGATCATCGACACAATCGTGAACCACATGGGACGGATGATTTCGTCGCGACTCGATGCGATCACGGCCGATCCCAAGAGGAGTTTCGTCCAGAAGTTGTGCGAGGTCGTCGAAACGGTCGGAGGAGCGCTCTCGCGAGTGAGCCCGATGATGCTGCGCGATCTGCAGCGGTACGCGCCTCGGATTTACGACAAGATCGAGCAAATCCGTCAGCGGAACATCCCGATCTACTTCACTCGTTTGATCGAGGACGGAATCAAGCAAGGCATGGTCCGTCCGGAGATCGATCCCCGTTTCGCCGGAGAATTCTGGCTGCATGCGATACGCGGGCTGATCCAGCCCGACATCCTGGAGAAAAATCAACTCACACCGAGGCAAACCCTTGAAAAAGCTATCGATCTCTTCTTCGGCGGACTTCTTACGCCGGTTGGTCGCCAAGATTATGCAAAGCACCTTGCCCACTGCAAAAAGCACGCTTCCGCCTGAGGTCGTCCGCGTCGCGCTTGCGACCGCGATGCTCACCGCCGGCTTTGGTCTGCAAGGTTGCCATCGTCGAAACGGAGGCTCGGACCAGTCGCTGACGGTCTCGGGAAATCTGGAGGTGGTCGACGCCCAGCTCGGCTTCAAGATTCCGGGCCGCGTGGTCGAGCGGCTCGTCTCCGAGGGCGAACGCGTGACGCGCGGGCAATTGATTGCCCGGCTCGACGATTCCGAACAGGTCGAGCAACTCACGCTGCGCAAAGCCGAACTCGCCGGCGTGGAGGCCGCACTGGCGGAACTCGAGGCCGGCTCACGGCCGCAGGAAATCGCGGCCGCGGAGGCGACGCTTCACAGCGCCGAGGCGGATCGCGACCGCCTAAAGGTGGACTTCGCGCGCTTCGAGGAACTGCGTTCGAAGGACGTGGTGGCCGCCCGGGATTTCGAGGTGGTCCAGGCTCAGCTGAAGGTCGCCGAGGCCCGCGCTGCCGAGGCGGACGAGCGCCTGAAGCTGGTGAAGGAAGGGCCTCGTGTGGAAACGATCCAGCAGGCTCGCGCCCGAGTGCAGCAGGCGAAAGCCTCCGTCGCTCTGGCCGAAACCCAGGTGGAGAACACAAAACTCCTCTCGCCGCTCACCGGCGTGGTCTTGTCTCACAACATCGAGGCCGGCGAGTACGTTTCCCCGGGAACTCCGGTGGTGACGGTGGCCGACGTCGCGCATCCGTGGGTCCGCGCCTACGTGAGCCAGACCGACCTCGGGCGCCTCAAGCACGGGCAGACTGTCTCCGTCCGCACCGACGCCTTCCCGGACAGGACTTACTCGGGCACGGTCGCGTTCATCGCCTCCGAGGCCGAGTTCACGCCGAAGACGGTGCAGACCACCAAAGAGCGCGTGAAACTCGTTTTTCGGATCAAGGTGGATGTCGCCAACCCCAACGACGAACTCAAGCCGGGCATGGCGGCCGACGTCGTGATCCCGAACTCCTGATCCGTATCCAACCTTCGGAGCGTCGGGCCCGGCTGATTGCCGCTCCCGACTGCCGGCCAGCACCGGCGCTCCATCGAAACCGGCTCGTCGCCCATGATCCATGCCCAGAAGCTCCGGCGCACGTTTGGCGAGATTGTCGCTCTCGACGGTCTCGATCTCGCCGTTGCGCAGGGAGAAATCTTCGGGCTCGTCGGACCCGACGGGGCGGGGAAAACCACGACCATGCGGCTGTTGACGGGAATCCTGCGGCCGACGTCCGGCGGTGCCAAAGTCGCGGGTTTCGATGTCGTGCGCGACGCGGAGAAGTTAAAGGACCACCTCGGCTACATGAGCCAGCGCTTCGGCCTGTATCCCGATCTGACGGTGATGGAGAACATCGAGTTCTACGCCGACATCTACGGCGTGCCGCCTCGCGGCCGGGCCGAGAAGGTCGAGCAGCTGCTGGGCTTCAGCAATCTCACGCCTTTCAAGCAGCGTCTGGCGGGCAACCTTTCGGGCGGAATGAAGCAAAAGCTCGGCCTCGCCTGCGCCCTGATTCACACGCCGCGCGTCCTCTTCCTCGACGAGCCGACGAACGGCGTGGATCCGGTCTCGCGTCGGGATTTCTGGCGGATCCTGTATCAGCTGGTCCGCGACGGGGTGACGCTTTTCGTTTCCACGGCTTATCTCGACGAGGCGGAGCGCTGCAATCGGCTCGCGCTCCTGCACGAGGGCAGACTCCTCGCCCTGGGCACGCCCAACGAGGTCAAGCGGATGATGCCGGGCGCGCTGTACGAGGTTCGCACTCCGTCGCCGCGCCGCGCCGCCGCCTTGCTCCGCGAGGGTTTTCCGGGCGCGGCGGTCGGCCTTTTCGGCGACCGCGTTCATCTGGCTGTTCGCGACGGTGCGAACCTCGAGAAACGTACCCGCGACGTGGTGACGAGCGGCGGACTTGAACTCCAGTCGGTGCGTCCGATCGAACCGTCGCTGGAGGACGTATTTGTTTCCGTGCTGGCTCAAACCCGTTCGGAGGAGGGCAAACAACCATGAGCGCGGAAGACTCCTCCAGGAAGGGCCAAAGCAGCGCCGGGGCGGCCAACGAAACGGCCGCGAAGAGTGTGGAGGCGGGGGCGGTCGTCGAAGTTCACAATCTGGAGAAACGGTTTGGAACGTTTCGCGCGGTCGCGGGGATTTCCTTCTCCGTGCGGCGCGGCGAGATCTTCGGTTTTCTCGGACCGAACGGCGCCGGCAAGTCGACGACCATCCGGATGCTTTGCGGGTTGCTCACGCCGACATCGGGATCGGGCCGCGTGGCCGGGTACGACGTCTCGACCGAAGCGGAAAAGATCAAGAGCCAGATCGGCTACATGAGCCAGAAATTCTCCCTCTACGACGAACTGACGGTGGAGGAGAACATCGATTTCTACAGCGGCATCTACCGGCTTCCGAAGGCGAAGAAAGCCGAGCGGAAGGCGTGGGTGTTGAAGATGGCCGGACTGGAGCGGCACCGAACATCGAGGACGAGCGATCTTTCCGGCGGTTGGAAGCAGCGCCTCGCTCTCGGCTGCGCCGTGCTGCACGAGCCGCCGATTCTGTTTCTCGACGAGCCCACTTCGGGCGTCGATCCGAACAGCCGCCGCCAGTTCTGGGATTTGATCTACGAGCTCTCCGGCCATGGCGTGACGGTTTTCGTCACGACGCACTACATGGAGGAATCCGAGTACTGCGACCGGTTGGGCGTGATCTATCGGGGCGAGCTGATCGCTCTTGGCACTCCGCGCGAACTCAAGACGCAGCACATGCCGGAAGCGGTGCTCGACGTCGACTGCGAGCGGCCCAACGACGCCATGGCGCTGATCGAGCGGGTTCCCGGAGTGAAGGAAGTGGCGCTGTTCGGCCACGGACTGCACGTGGTCACGGTCGATCCGGAGCCGACGGCCCGGGCGCTGCGGCAGCGGCTCACCGACGAGCGTTTCCGGGTCGAACGCGTGGAGCGAATCACGCCGACACTGGAGGACGTCTTCGTTTCCCTGATCGAGGCGCGCGACCGCGCCGACTCCCCGCAGAAGGAGGTCCATCGATGAACCTCCGTCGACTGCGGGCGGTCGCCCGGAAAGAGACGATCCACATTCTCCGGGACCCGCGGAGCCTCATTCTCGCCATCGGCATCCCGATGCTGATGATCGTGCTTTTCGGATACGCGCTCACCCTGGACGTCGATCGGGTGCCGGTGATGATCTGGGACCAGAGTCACACGACGCTCAGTCGCGATCTCGCCGCCCGGTTCACCGGCTCGCGCTATTTCAGCTTCGTCGGGTCGGCGCAAAGCTACGCCGACATCGAGCGTGCCATCGACCGTCGGGACGCGTACATCTGCTTGGTGATTCCTGGCGACTTCGCGCCGCGCCTCGCCGCGGGGAGGAGCGCGGGGGTGCAGGCGATCATCGACGGTTCCGACTCGAACACGGCGGCGATCGTCCTGGGCTACACTCAGGTGGTCACGTCCACCTTCAACGCCTCCGTGTCGCTAGAGCAGATCCAGCGTATTGCCGGCCCGATGACAAAAGCTCCCTTGGATTTCCGACCGCGGGTGTGGTTCAACGCCGACCTTGAATCAAAAAACTTCATCATCCCGGGACTGATCGCCGTGATCATGGGGTTGATTGCGGCGCTGCTGACTTCCCTGACGATCGCCCGGGAATGGGAGCGGGGCACCATGGAGCAGCTGATCTCCACCCCGGTGCGGCCGGCCGAGTTGATCCTCGGAAAACTCGTGCCGTATTTCGTGGTGGGCATGCTCGACGTGCTGATCGCCGTCCTGATGGCGGTGTTTCTGTTCCAAGTCCCGCTCCGCGGAAGCGTGCCGCTCCTCTTCGCGATGGCGTCGCTCTTCATCGTGGGGACGCTGGCGCAGGGAATCCTGATCAGCACGCTCGCGAAACAGCAACTGCTCGCCAGCCAGTTCGCGATGGTTTCGACGTTCCTGCCTGCCTTCCTGCTTTCCGGCTTCATGTTCGCGATTTCGAACATGCCCGTGCCGGTCCAGGCGGTGACGTACATCGTTCCGGCGCGGTATTTCGTCGCCTTGGTCAAAGGCATCTACCTGCGCGGCGTGGGGCTCGAGACGCTTTGGTGGGACTCCCTTTTCCTGTTCATCTTCGCCACCGTCGTCACCGGACTGGCGATCGCGAAATTCAAAAAGAGGCTTGGCTGACCATGTGGGAACGCGTCCTCACGATTCTGAGAAAGGAGTTTCGCTCCGTCTTCCGCGATCCGCGGATGCGCATGGTGATCTTCGGCGTGCCGATCCTCCAGACGTTGATCTTCGGATACGCCGTGACGATGGACGTGCGGCACGTCCAGCTGGTCGTCGTCGACCGCGACAACACTCCGGAGAGTCGCGCACTCGTCTCGCGGTTCACGGGGTCGGGCTATTTCGACGCCCTGCTGCAGACGAACGACGAGCGGCAGGCGCAGGCGCTGATCGATGCCGCCAAGGCGGCGGCGATCCTCCAGGTCAACGCCGGCTTCGAGGAGAATCTCCGCGCCGGCAAACCCGCGCAGGTGCTGCTGACCGTCGACGGTGCCGACTCCAACACCGCACGGCTGGTGCTGAACTACAGCGCGGTGATCACGGCGTCGTACGGGGACTCGATCGTGCTCGACCAGGCATCCCGGCGCCTCGGGCGTCCGGTCGCGGTGGGCAGCGTGGATCTTCGTCCGCGAGCCTGGTTCAACGAGAATCTCGAGAGCCGGAATTACTTCGTGCCGGGAGTCATGGCGATCCTCGTCATGCTGATCAGCCTGATGCTGACGGGCATGGCGGTCGTGCGGGAAAAGGAGGCCGGCACGATCGAGCAGATCATGGTCACGCCGATCCGGAGGACCGAGTTCATCATCGGGAAATGCGCGCCGTTTGCCGTGATCGGTTTCATCGACGTGGCGCTCGTCACCGCCGTGGGCGTGTACTGGTTCGATATTCCGATCCGGGGTAGTTTTCCGCTGCTCCTGCTGGGAACCAGCTTCTTCCTGCTCAGCACGCTCGGCATCGGGCTTTTTATCTCGACGGTGAGTCACACGCAGCAACAGGCGATGATGACGACGTTCTTCTTCTTTTTCCCCGCGATGCTGCTGTCGGGCTTCATCTATCCGATCGCGAACATGCCGACGGTCGTGCAGTGGCTGACCTACCTGAATCCGCTGCGCTATTTCCTCGTGATCATCCGCAGCGTCTTCCTGAAGGGCGTCGGTCTCGGCATCCTCTGGCCGCAGATGCTGGCGCTGCTAGTCATTGGGATTTGCGTGATGGGTTTTGCGGTGGGGCGGTTCCGGAAGACGGTCGCCTGAGGTTGGGCGCAGTCGATAGGAAAAAGGTCATGGGGCACCGTGACCTTCGGGAGATTGCGTCACCTGGGCGCCGTTGGTTGAGTTCGTTCCGTGATCCAGGCTTCCGACTCCGCCCTCAAACGCCTCACGTCCGTGGCTTACCTGAGCCTCGGGGCGGTGGTGTTTCTCGGCACGGTATTCATCCCGCGGTTTCATTTTTTCTCCCAAGCGGGCTTGGTGTTCTGCGCCGGTCTGGCGATCTACGTCTTGCTTTGGTTCTGCCAGGGGCTGGTGGCCAATCGGACGATCGCTGCGGCCCTGTTTGTCGTGGCGCACCTGGTCCTCTTCGTCGTTTTTAACCTCGCGGGAGTGCCGGCGGACTATCTCTACCTGCTCGCGATGCCGATTGTGAGCCACGCCTCGGCGCATCTCCGATGGCACGGGACAACGATCGTCGTTGCGACGTATCTCGTGGCGATGGCCTGGTTTTTCCAGGGTGGAAAACCGACGTTGCAGCACACGGTATCGCTCACGGCGAGCATGCTGGCCGCCTTCCTGTTCGTGATCCTCTTCACGCGCCTCGTCATCGTTTCCATGGCTTCGCGCGATCGCGCCGAACAACTGGCGAAAGAACTCGAGACGGCCAACGCGCAGCTTCGGGAGCAATCCGCCCAAACGGCGGCTCTCGCCGCGGCCAACGAGCGCAACCGCATCGCTCGGGATATCCACGATGGGCTGGGGCACTACCTCACGGTGATCGCGGTTCAGCTCGAGGCCGCAGGGGCGCTGCTTCCGGCGGACCCGGTCAGGGCGCGCGACGCAGTGGCCAAAGCGGAAACGCTCTCCCGACAGGCCCTCGACGAAGTCCGGCGCTCGGTGGGAGCGCTCCGCGCCGCGGCTTCGACCGGTGGATTGGCGGCTGCATTGCAGGGACTCGTTCAGGAGCTAGGCGCTCCCGGCAGCCTCTCGATCCGAGGCACGCCCCGGGAGGTTCCCGCGCCGGTCGAACAGGCGCTTTTTCGCGTCGCGCAGGAAGGGCTCACCAACGCTCGAAAGCATGCTGCGGCCACGTGCGTCGAGGTCGTCCTCCAATTTGACGAACGCGGCCGAACGACGGTGGAGATCAACGACAACGGCCGGGGCAGCGCCGCGACGCCATCGCAGCCCGGTTTCGGTCTGGTGGGACTTCGCGAGCGGCTTGCCACGGTGGGAGGCTCGCTTTCCGCGGGAAACCGGGCCGAGGGCGGGTACTCCTTGAAAGCGGAGGTGCCGGCATGAAGCGCGTCCGGGTTCTGCTCGTCGACGACCAAGCGCTTTTTCGCGAGGGTGTCGCCACGCTCCTCGGCATGAACGCCGGGCTCGAGATCGTCGGCCAGGCCGAGGACGGACGCAGCGCTATCGAGGCCTGCGAACGTCTCCGGCCGGACGTGGTGCTGATGGACCTGCGCATGCCGGGCATGGGCGGAGTCGAGGCGACACACGTGCTGCGCCAGGCACACCCGGAGATTCGTATCCTGGTTCTCACGACGTTCGAGGACGACGAGGAGGTCTTTTCGGCTCTTCGGGCGGGAGCTGCAGGCTACCTGCTCAAGGCATCGCCGTCGGCGAAACTGATCGAGGCGATTCTCGCCACGGCAAGGGGCGAAAGCGTGCTTCAACCTTCGGTCGCGGCGAAACTGATCGGCGAATACACCCGTCTGGCACGGCGGGAGAACAACCGCCGCGAGCAGCCGCTCGCCGATCCGCTCTCCGGCCGGGAGTTGGCGGTGCTCGCATCGCTCTCCGACGGGCTTTCGAACAAGGAAATCGCCGGCAAGCTCGGCATCACGGAGGGCACGGTGAAAAACCACATGACGAGCGTCTTTGGAAAACTCGGCGTGCTCGATCGGACGCAGGCGGCGCTCCGAGCCCGCGAGCTGGGATTGATCTAGCGGCTGTCCGAGGAATCGAAGGGCTGCGCAAGGCGCGGCTCAACGGCTCGTTCCGTTGCCGTACGTCATGCGGCGGCATGACTTCGGGAGTGACCTCCGTCGGATGTGGACGGCGGTTGAATCTGCGAAGCTGGCGGCATGCAACGCACCGAACTCTTCGCGGAAATCCGAGGCGCTTACCGCCACCTGCGGCGCACGTGGGGTTTTTCACTGCTCGCCACACTTCTACTCGCGACCGGCATCGGGGCGGTGACGCTGGTCTATTCCATCGTCGACGGCATCCTGATCCGCCCGTTGCCGTATCCCGACGCGGGGCGGCTCGTCGGCGTGCAGGCGGTGAACCGGGCGAAATCCGTCGTGCAGCCCGCGATGGCCATCGGCGATTTTCGCGATCTGCACGCTCGCCAGAAATCGCTGCGCGCCCTCGGCGCGTACCGGCCCGATTTTGCGACCTGGCAGCGCCCGGGACTGAGTCCGGTGCAGCTGACGGCAGCGCTCGTTACCGAGGATTTCTTCGGCGTCCTGGCCGTGCGGCCGGCGCTCGGCCGCACGTTTTCGCAGGGTGAGTTCTCCGCCACCGCGCCCCGGAGCATCGTGTTGAGCGACGCAGCGTGGAAGCGGCGTTTTAACGCGGATCCCGGCGTCGTCGGCCAGGTGATCACGGTCGGCGATCAGCCCACGACGATCATCGGCGTGATGCCAGCTTCGCTCCGCGAACCGGCGTTTGTCGACGTGTGGCTGCCGTTTCCCATCGAGGCCGGAGAGAACCTTACTCGCGATTCCCGCTACTGGGTGACGATCGGTCGGCTGGCAGAGGGCTCGACGGTGGGGCAGGTCCAGACGGAGTGCTCGACGATTGCCGACGACCTCGCGCGGCGGCATCCGGAGACGAACCGCGGCTGGAGCCTGGGAGTCGCGCCGCTTCACGAGCTTCGTGTTTCCGGAGTGCGTTCGTCGCTGTGGGTGCTTCTCGCCGGTACCGTCCTGCTGCTGGTGGTGGCATGCCTCAACCTCGCCAATCTACTCCTGGCGCGCGGACTCAAGCGACTCGGCGAGATGGCGGTGCGGTCGTCGCTCGGAGCGACCAGGGCGATGCTCGTGCGGCAGGTGCTTTGGGAATGCCTCTTTCTCGCCGTGCACGGCGGGGCGCTGGGCATCGGGCTCTCGTATGCGGCCGTCCACGCGATCACGAAATCGATTCCGCCCTCGATCGTTCCGCGGATACACGAGATCGCGATTGACACGCGGGTGCTGGCGCTCGCCGTGATCGTAACGGCGCTTTCCGCCCTGCTTGCCGGCATTTTCCCGGCGCGGCAGGCGGCGCGTGCGGATGTCGCCGAGCTGCTGAAGCAGGGGAGCACCCGGGCCGGTACGAGCCGGGGGATCCGGCGGCTGCAGCGTGTGCTGGTCGTGGTGCAGGTCGCGGTGACCTTCGTGGTTCTCACCGGCGCGAGCCTGCTCTGGCGAAGCCTGTCGGCCCTGAGCCAGGTGGAGCCGGGTGTGACGGTGACCGGCCTGTACACCCTTCAACTCGCACCAACTCCGTCCCAATTCGAAAGCAGCCTCGATCTCGCGCGGTACTTCGAGCGGATGGAGACGGCGGCCGCGTCGGTGCCCGGTGTAGCCGCCGCCGCGGTCGATGCGAGCGCCCCGCTTCACGGCATCAGCTTGCGTTTCCCGTGCACGATTGTCGGCGCTGCGCTCGACAATTCCGAAGGGCTCCAGCCCGTGTACCATTTTGTGACGCCGTCGTTCACGCAGACAGTCGGGCAACGACTGCTGGAAGGACGTTGGATCGAGGAAACGGATACCGAAAAGACCAGGCTCGTCGCGGTGGTGAACCGCAGCCTGGCCCGCGCGATCGGTTCCGGCGCGTCGGTGCTCGACCGCAAGATCCATGTGGTGCCGTGGATGGCGTCGGGAGAAGTGGAGATCGTCGGAGTGCTCACCGACGCCCTGCAGGAGAATCTCGTGGATCCGGCCCCTCCGCAGCTGTACCTCGCGCAGCGCCAGATTCCGTGGTTCTTTTCGACGCTGGTGATCAAGGCGGCTCCGGGGCAGGCGTTGCCCAGGCAGGGCTTGAGGGAGGCGCTGCAGCGGGTCGACGGCTCGCTGCCGGTGGAGTTCACGCCCCTGGCAGATTCGATCGCGCGCAGCACGGCGCAGCCCCGGCTCCTGTCGCGGCTCTTCGAGATCCTCGGCGCCGCCACCCTCGGCTTCACGCTATTCGGCATCTACGCTTGTATCAGCTTCTCCGTGACGCAGCGCACACCCGAGTACGGCTTGCGCATGGCTCTCGGAGCGAGCCCCGGCAGGATCGTCGGCGAAATGGCGCGCGAAGTCGGCGCGCAGGTCGGCGCCGGCCTGGCGTTCGGCTGCGTCGGGGCGTTCCTCTTCGCCTCGGTCCTGCGCAGCCAGCTGTACGGCATCGGAGCGCACGACGGACCGACGCTCGCCGTGACCGGGAGCGTTCTGGTCGCGACGAGCCTGCTCTCCGCCCTGGTCCCGTCGCTCCGCGCGGGCAGCGTGCCTCCCGCAATGGCGCTGCGGAACTCCTGAGAATTTCTCCATGAAAACCACAAAAGTCGTTCGTTTCCTCTCCATCGCGCTTCTCGCGTTCGGAATCTCGACCCACGCCGAAGAGCCCGGCACCCGCGATCGCGCCCTCAGCGCCGTCGCCGCGAAAAACTGGGAAGTCGCCGAGCCTCTCCTCGAACAACTGGCTCAGGCGAATCCAGCCGACCCCGACGTTTGCCTGCAGCTCGGTATCCGCCGTCTGGACGAGCATCGGGCCAAGGAAGCGGTCGATTTGATCGGCCGCGCCGCTGAAGCCGCACCGAAGCGCTCGGATATCCAGGCGCAGCTCGGTCACGCGCTGGCGCGCCGGATCGGCGAAGTCACGTTTGTGCACCAGCCGCTGCTCGCGGCCCGGATGCGCAAGGCGTACCTCACCGCGGTGGAACTCGATTCCAACAACGTCGGCGCCTGGATCGGGCTGACGCAGTATTCGCTCAACGCGCCGGAGATCGCCGGCGGCAGCATGGAAAAGGCCGAGGAGTACGCCAAGGAAGTCGAAAAGCGCGCCCCCGGACTCGGCGCGATCCAGCGAGGGCAAGTCTGTGAGCAGGCCGGGAAGGCAGAAGAGGCGGCGGGCTTCTTCCGTCGAGCGACCGAAATCCAGCCCGGCGATCCGTGGGCCTGGACCTGCCTCGGTCGGGTGTACGCGAACTCCGGCAAACTCGCCGAGGCTCGTCAGGCGTTTACCACAGCGATCGAACGGCAGCCGGGATTCCCGCCTGCAGAGCAGGGCCTGAAAGATCTCGCCGCGAAGTCCGCCGAGAATCCCGCCGGCGGCAAATAGACATCCGCCGGTGCTCCGGGGCATCGGCGTGGACCGATCCCTTCGTGAACCGATTCTGTCGCGAGCCGCCCGAGGGCGGCTCGTTTCGTTGGGTGCTGCGCAAAACCGCGCGCTTCGTCTGCTTCGGGAGGCCGTCAGGCGACCTGCATGCCGTCGCGCAGCTTCAGGATGCGGTGGCCATAGGCGGCGTTCGCCTCCGAGTGCGTCACCTGGACGATCGTCGTGCCCTCGGAGTTCAGGCGCTTGAAGAGCTCCATGATCTCGCGACCCTGGTCGGTGTGGAGATTGCCGGTCGGCTCGTCGGCGAGCAGGAGCTTCGGTTTGGCGATGATCGCCCGGGCGACGGCGACGAGCTGCTGCTGGCCGCCCGACAATTGCCGCGGATAGAGATCTTTTTTCCCGACGATGTTGAACCGATCCAACATATCGGCCACGGCGGCGGAACGCTCCGAGCGGGAGACGTTGCGGTAGGAGAGCGGGACTTCGAGGTTCTCGGCGACCGTCAGATCGTCGAGGAGGTGAAACTGCTGGAAGACGAATCCGACGTACTGCTTGTTCAGCACCGAACGTTTGTTCGGCGCGAGACGGTGAACGGCGTCGCCGAACAGCGTGTATTCACCGGTCCACTCGTTGTCGTACATCCCGAGGATGTTCAGGAGCGTCGATTTTCCCGCTCCGGACGGCCCCATGATGGTGAGAAATTCGCCGGGCTGAATCTCCAGGTTGATCTGGCGGAGGATGTAGTAGGGCCCCGCCTTGAGTTGGATACACTTTTCCACCTGCTTGAGCGTAATCATGGTATCGCCGGCGTAGTGCCGCTGCCTTGACGAGGTGCGCGCAGCAACCGGGAGTGTCAAGGGAAACGCTGGCGAAAAATCCCGTCCCGATTCCGAACGGAAACTTCTCGAAAACGGGATGAGCCTGAGGACGTGAAAACGCGCAGGGTGTCGGCGGCGAAACGGTCACTGAACGGGCGCCCTAGTGAAGCGGCGGGACCACGGCGCGTTTCGAAGAGCGGTTTCCGACGCTGTCGTAGAGGTTCACCTCGACGGACGTCGCGCCGGTCAGCCGGTCCGCGGGTATCTCCGCGGCGAAACTTTCTGTCTGGCTATCGCGGATACCGTCCACGGGCTGCGTGACCGCCTCCCGGTGGCCGTTGTTGAAAACGAAATCCGCCCCCTCGAGGAGACTGAGACCGTCGCGGCCGGAGACTTTGACCTTCACGGCGCCTGCTTCGCGCGTGACCTTGAATTCGGCGATCGTCGGCGGGGTGTTGTCGATCACGATGTCGGGCGTCTCGAAGATCACGCTCAGGCGATCCGCGGCGGGGCGGGGCGCCTGCTCGTCCGCGATCAGACGCGTCGCGTAGACGCCGTCCTCCAAATTGGAGGTCGCAAACTGCGCGTAACCGTCCGTCGAGTTGACCGCCAGGTCGGTCCAGTCGGTGCTGCCGGCGCGCCGGATGGAGAACGTGCACGCCACGCTGTCGCCGTCGGGATCGGTGACGTTCCAGGTCACGACCTGCATGCCGGGCTCCGGCACGACCTGGCTGGACATGAGGGACGGCTTCTTTCGCTCATCGCGCTCCTGCGTGCTGACGAGCTGCGAAAGCGTCGTCACGACGGGCGGGTTCGGCTCGGGCGGCGGGATGAGGGCGTAGTTCGGAGCGATCACGCGGAATTCGGAGAGCTGCGGCCGCCGATTCTGCGGGAGGAAATGCAGGACGGCGTCGTCGAGTTCGGCGCCCTGGCTCCTCGGCCCCGAGATTTCGAGGCGGACCTTCACGTTGCGCGCTTTCATGTCGGGAGCCATCCAGCCGTCGGCCCGGCGTTCGGTGGCGGTCCAGGGTGTCCAGCCCTCGATCTCGTCGCTCCCCAAGTTTCCGCGCAGCTCTATTTTCAGCTGGTCCGGCGAGATTTCGGCGAGGCGACCGATGCGCAAGGCGCCAAGCCGGCCCGGCGTTCCGAGATCCAGTCGGCGCGTCTCGGCCGAGCGGGAGCCGCTCCCGGCGAAATCGATGAGGGCCAGTCCGGGGGCGTTGTTCCGGAGCGCGAGAAAGCGGTCGGTTGCGCCGCCGCCCGTCGTCGGCGGGATCGGGACGAGCGCGTTTACCTGGGCGGAGTCGCTGCCGGCAAACGAGAGACTCTGCCGCGCGGGAATGTCGTAACCGAGAACGTCGCCCTGCTCGCCGCCGCCGATCACGAGCGTGTCCCCGTGTTTGGCCAAGGCGTAGAAGGCGAGATTCGCCCGGGCGACGACGGTCTCCGGAAAGCCGTCCTTCGGAAGGAAGACCACCGCGCTGCGGCCGTTGAATCGCTCGGGCGGCAGGGGTGCGGTCGCCGGATTCGCCGGCGTTTCCGGCGCGCCCGACGGAGGCGGTGTAGCGGGCCGATTGATACGGTTTTCGCCCTGCGTGGCGGCGAAAACGAGCGCCGCGTAAAGATCGCCGTTGGGCTGGGGCAGCAGCGCCGCGACTTCGGCGTCGCGGTTTTCCTGGAGCAATTCCGGCGGCGCCCCGGCGGCGTCGAACGCGTAGATGTTGCCCTTGGGGGAGGAGCCGGCGACCAGGCGTTTGCCGAGCCAGGCGAGCCTGCGGACGTTGCGGTCGCGCACTTCGCCAAAAAGCGAGATGCCTTTTTCGGACAGCGCGGCGGTCTGGCGCACACGCTCTTTCACCAAGCCCGCCGAAGAGAATTTCGCCAGGTCCACGGCGTAGATCCGGGCTGGATTGCCCGTCGCAACGAAGGCGCGGTCGCCCTGGAGAACAATATCGAAAACCGAATCCACCGGCAGCGGCACGCGGGCGGCGACCTTGCCGTCGCGAACGAGCGCCAGCACGCCGTTGGGCGACGTACCGGCCAGGATCGATCCGTCGGGCAGGCGCTTGAGCGCGAGCACCTGCGGCTCGTCGACCTTGGCGACGTCCCGCACCGTGTAGCCCGTGCCGGCGGTATCGAGGGCGATCTCGATCACCCGGCCTTCAGGGCCCGTGCCGACGAGCCACTTCCCGGATCCGGCCGGTTCGATGCACCAGAGCAATTCCGGCAGCGCGGGACCGCCGAGATCCGTCAGCGTCGGCCCGGCCACCAATCGACCGTCCGAGCGGGTCGCGAGGCCTCTCAGGCTCCGGCTGGGAACGTCGCGGTAGAAATCGAGCGGGAAGCTTTTCGACAGAGGCTCCGCCGCGGACAGCGCAATCGCGCTGGAGATAATCCAAGGGGCGAGACGAAGACGTGAAAGCATAGGCAATGTGTTTCGCGCGCGGCCCAAGCGCCCGGCGCCAACCGCAATGTTGGATCCCGGTGGGAAATGACAAACCGAACTTGTGGAAAGGGAAACGCGCGAATGCGCCGTTTCCGGCAGGGAGGTTCGGAGGACCGGCCGCTCGCCGGCGGATGGGTGGGCGCCAGCCAGCGGCCGGCGCTCCGTCTGGAGCCGCCTCAGTTCATCACCTGGAAACCGCGGCGGACCTTCGCGTCGACGACTTTGCCGGCGAGCACGTGCGTTTCCCAGAGGGGCACGAGGACCTCGCGCTTCTGGAAGCGGGATTCGTCGGAGGAGCGGGCGATGCGTTCGACGCTGCCCGGGTAGTCCAGTGTGGCCTGCGTCTGGTCGAGAAACGCGGAGGCTCGCTCCACCACGGCGACGTACAAGCCGTCGGCCGAGCGCTCCTGGCGCATCAGGTCGAGGTAGGCGGAAAAACTGCGTATTTGGGAAACGGAGACGATGTCCGGGCGGCCCGAGAGCTTGTCCAGCTCGTCGCCATTGGCGACAAGGAGTTCGAGCTTCTTGCCCGTCCATTCGGCGGGAACCTGGACCTGCACGGTCTGCTGTTCCGGCGCGCCCTGGAAGTCGCGCACGCTGAGCGTGGCGGTGAGCGTCTCACCGGGGCTGATACGGCTGCGCGAGAGCTGCACGTAATCGAGCGAGGCGACGGGATTCTTCGGCAGTGGTTCGACGGAGAAGGCGATGGAAGTCGGGAAAACGTCGGCGATCGGATTCGTCAGGCCCGCGGAGAGGCGGCGGATGAAGCCGTCGAGCCCGGCGCTGAAACCCTGCGGACCGGCGTACACGGCGTCGGTGCTGAGCGTCTGGCCGTCCGGATAGGAAACGGTGCTGGAGACGCGGAAGCCTTCGGCGAGGCCGTTGTCGTTCGAGCCGAGAACCGCCTGGGATAGGCCCATCGCCGCAATCGTCGGGGTGAGGCGAGGATGGCGCACCGCGGAAAAATGGAGCGTGCGATGCGGGGTTTTTACCTCGATCGGCAGCATCTGCGGGATCCGGCCGACCTCGCCGTAGATGGCGGAGAGGCGGTCCTGGCTGATCGTGCCGATCACGGCGCCGGTGTTGGAAATCTTGAAGGAGTTGAGGCTGGAAGGGAGGATCGCGACGATCTCGGCCAGCGCCATCGGAAGATCGACATTGCCCAGGCCCATGAGCGGATGGCCAAAAGCGAGCACACGATCGCCGTCGACGTGGGAGACGGTTCCGGTGCCGGCGAGGGTGATATCGCCGGTCGCGAGCGCGACGGCTACGGCGGCGCCGGCCTGCAGCTGTTTGAGCGCGTCGTCCTTGGAAACGGGAGCGGCCGATTGGGTGGATCCACCCACTGCCGTGACATTCAGTCCCAGTGCGTGGAATTCATCGCCGAAAAGGGAGGCGACCGAAGGCGCGACGCCGCCGAGGGCGAACATCGGCGTCAGCGGCGAAAACCCCGTCACGTCGTTGTCGCTCCGGGCTGAAGCGGGGCTGGCGTCGCCCATGCCGGGCTTGTTGCGCGACGCTTCGCGGTCGAGCGGGATAAAACCGGCGGGTGCCGTGGGGACATGGGGGCCTTTATCCAACTTGCTGACCTCCAAAAGGTCGGCGATGGGAGTGAAGCCCGCATACCGGACGGTCTCAAATTTCTGGATTTGGTAGCTCAGCGCGCCGGCGAGCTTGCCGTCGATGTAAAGCGGGCTGCCGCTCATGCCGGCGACCGCGCCCATGTTCTGCACTCGAGGATCGGTGAGCTGGCAGAGGATCAACGACTTGCCAGGACCGAGGGCGTTGCGGATGACCCCGGTGACTTCCACCTTGAACGGCTCGGCTTTGCTGCCCTGGAAGACGGTCCAGACGATCCCCGTTTGCCCCGGATGCAGCTCGTCGATCGTGATGAGCGGAGCATCGACCGGCTGAGTCTCGAGAGAAGGGGCGGCCATCGCGACCGCCACGCCTAAGGTTAGGACCGAAACAAGGCAGGAAACACTACGGACGAGACTCATGGACAGGTGACGCGTACTCAATGCACGGTTTTATCGACGCGCACGAGTCGAAGTTCAGCATTTACCTATCCAACTAACGGAAAAATCCCCGAAATCTTACAGCCGCTTGACGGCCCCGGCCATCACCTCGCAGGCACGGTCGATCGCCTCGCCCTGGTGGGCGGTGCTGATGAAGCAGGTTTCGTAGGCGCTCGGGGGGAGGTAAACCCCATGGTCGAGGCAGTCGCGGAAGAAGCGGGCGAAGAGCGGTGCGCTGGCCTTCAGGGCCGATGCGTAGTCCGTCACCGGATCGGGCGTGAAGAAGATGGAGAACATCGACCCGACTTGGGGGACCTGCGCGGCGATGCCCTTGGCGCGGGCGGCCGCCGCCAGCGTGTCGCGGACCTGGCGCCCCAGTGTATCCAGGCGTGAATACGGATTGAGCTCGTCGAGCAGTTTCAGCCCGGCGATGCCCGCCGCCATCGCGAGCGGGTTTCCGCTCAGCGTTCCGGCCTGGTAAACCGGGCCGACCGGCGCAAGTTTGTCCATGATGTCGGCCCGTCCGCCGAACGCGCCGACGGGAAGACCGCCGCCGATGATTTTCCCGAGCGTGGTGAGGTCGGGCACGATCTTTTCGATCTCCTGCACGCCGCCCTTCGCCAACCGGAAGCCCGTCATCACCTCGTCGAAAATCAGCACGGCGCCTTCGCGCGTGCACAGTTCGCGGACGAACTTCAGGTAGCCGGGGGCGGGGAGGATGAGACCGACGTTGGCCGGGTACGGCTCGAGGATGACGCAGGCGATCTTTCCTGGATTTGCGGCGAACGCGGCTTCGAGCGCGTCGCGGTCGTTGAAACCGACGACGACGGTCTCCTGGGCAAACGACGCCGGCACGCCGGCGCTGTCGGGATTCCCGTGGGTGAGGGCGCCCGAACCTGCCTTGATCAGCAGCGAATCCGAGTGGCCGTGATAGCAGCCGGAGAACTTCACGATCTTGTCGCGACCGGTGAAGCCACGCGCCAGCCGGATGGCCGACATGGTCGCTTCCGTGCCGCTGTTGCACATGCGGACCTTCTGGATCGAGGGAACGAAGCGCGTGATCAGCTCGGCCATCTCGACCTCGTACGGGTTGGGCGTGCCGAAGCTGGTGCCGTTCTCGAGCGCTTTCGCAATCGCGGTTTTGATCACCGGATGGTTGTGGCCGTGGATTGCGGGCCCCCACGTGCAGACGAAGTCGATCAACTCGCGGTCATCCGCCGTCGTGAGCGTCGCCCCGTGCGCCGCCTTGACGAAAAACGGCGCGCCCCCAACGGAGCGGAAGGCTCTGACGGGCGAGTTGACGCCGCCGGGGATGACTTTGAGAGCGCGGGCAAAGAGATCGTCGGAAAGGGCCATGGGAGTCGAAAAAGGAAAACGCGGAGTCTGGAGTTCGGACTGGGGGGCGGGAAAGCCGGAAGTGCGAATCCCGCGTCGCTTCCCGAATGGACGCGTCGCCGCTCCTGTCGGCGGTCGGCTCCTCCTCGCGCATTTTCCCTCCTGCGCCGCGCCGAAAAACCTCTCCGCCGCGGGGGCCTCCTCACTTCGACGGCACGCGCCAGTCGGCAGTCAGCGCGGCGTCGGCGGAGAGATGAGGCTTACTCGGACTGGCTGGGCGGGCACGAAAGGGCCGGCTCAGCGGACGGGCGAGTCGCGCTTACCGCTGCATCTTGGCGGTGCACGTCGAAGCTTCGCGATGCTTCCGTGACCGCACGTTCCTTCGCGACGGTTGCGTCGCGCCCGGTTAGCGACGACGGCGTGCCGGCGGGCGGTACGTCGACGACGAATCCTTCATCCGGTAGGTGATTCGTGCCTTCTCCGTGTCGTACGGGCTCATTTCCATTTTCACCATGTCGCCTGAGGCGATCTTGATGAAATGCTTGCGCAACTTACCGGAGATGTGAGCGAGCACAATGTGCCCGTTCGAAAGTTGCACCCTGAACATGGTTCCCGGTAGCACCGCCACGACCTTCCCTTCGATTTCGATCTGAGACGTGGATTTCGGCGATTCCGTGCTTTGCGTAGTATTTTCGATCAAGCGTCGAACAAATCACACCCATCGCGCCGGCGCAAGGGGAGAGCCGGATCTCGCGAAAAAAGTATGATCCATGTGCGATGCCGACCGGCCGCAATGACAGGGGCGCAGCGTGAAGCAAGACTCCCTCGGACGCCGGCCGTGAAGCGAAAGCGTAACCAGCTAACCGCTACAGGTCCGACGCATCAATCCTGGAACCTCACGGCGAGGTTGGGGGCGGGGAACGCGGGCGCCGCCGCGGTTCCCGCAGCGCCTTCCTTCGCCATGGGGACTCGGGCCTTGTCCTCGAAGACGGCGGCGAGGGTCTCGAAGCGGCCGATTGAAACGAAGCCGCTGAGAAGGTACGGCAGGCTTTCGGCATCGAGCGGCGAGTTCCGATTCGCGACGTGAAAATGCAGGTGCGGAGCGGTGGTTTGGCCGGTAAAGCCAACGCGGGCGATCGCTTGCCCTCGGCGAACGCGTTGGCCCGGTTTCACCTTCAGACCGGGCTGCAGGTGCTCGTAAAACGCGGTGCGGCCGTTTCCCAGGTCGAGAGCGATGTAGTTGCCCGTCGCGTCGGCAATCGGCACCGACGGCGCGTCGGCGATCGTCCGGGGCTCGGGGAAGTTGTCCCGCGTAGCCGCTACCGTCGCATCGGCCACCGCCAGCACGTCGGCGCCGTATCCGAAATAGTCGGCGGTCTTGGCACCGTCGCCCTGTGCGACGCCTCCGTTTTCGCCGAGCTTGAACCAATCGATCGCAAATCGTCCGGGCACCCGGGCGTGGCCAGCCACGGCGTACACGACCCGGCGGTGGCCGGCATCCATGGCGGGATCGTAAACCGCCACCCAGGGCCCGCCGCGCAAGGGCGGTCCGAGCTCGAGCGGCGGCGATGTATCGAGCGG
This sequence comes from Opitutaceae bacterium EW11, assembly GCA_003054665.1. GTDB lineage: Bacteria > Verrucomicrobiota > Verrucomicrobiia > Opitutales > Opitutaceae > EW11. The sequence continues at coordinate 411,309 of QAYY01000013.1, forward strand.
AATGGATACAGAAACGGAGGAGCCTGGTGCCTCCGTCTCGTCGCGACCTTCGCGAAAGCCGAAGTCATGCTGCAGGGCGCGAGGGATGGGTTTTTCGCCGAGGGGTACTTCCAGGTAGAGGACGGCGCGTGCGCCGGTCGGAAGGGCACCACTGTCGCCCTGGCTGCGATCCGTCGCGATGAGGCGCAGTCGCTGGCCGAGTGTCTCCCCCGTGAAGGTCGCCAGGGGCTGACGGGAGCCCGGAGCTTCGATCCGAAGAGATGCGATCCTGAGCGGCCGTCTGGAAAAGTTGGTGAGGTGCAGTTCGTAGACCGCTTGGGTGCCGTCCGTGGAACGCACAACGGCTGGAGGCTGAAGCGAAAGCACCTCGCACGATTGCCTCGGCGGCGGGAGGTCGACTTCCGAACTCGCCCGCAACGGGCAGAACAGCGTCGCGAGAACCAGCATCGCCGCTCCGAGCGCGGTGGCTGCCGCAGAGCGAGTCGCCCGCGTGTTCGCTGCGTGAGAGAGATCGGGTTTCAGGAAGGAGTATCCGCGGCGCATCGGTGTGGAGGATCGGTGTTCTCGACGTTCGGGGAACGGAGACGCCGACAGTTAGCCGCAAAAACGCGCCAGAACCACTCGGAGGAAGAAAAACGCCGCGACGGGCCGAGTCACTCCGGCGTCTGCCGTGCCTGTTCAGGTCCGACGTTCGACCCCCGAAGGGTCACCTTCGGGTCACCAACTACCAACTACCAGATTCCAACTTCCAACCACGCTCAGCCCTACTGCACCTCAAAAACCTCCGCGAGCGCGACGCCCGTCGTGTCGTTCACCCCGGAGATGACGCCGGTGTACGCCCCTGGCTGGAGCGTCGTGAGAATGACGGCGTCTTTCGAGTCGGCGGCGAGATCGAAGGCATGAACAGCTGCGGTGGCACTCTGGATTTCCGCCAGGTTGGCCGACGATCCCCAGTTGTCGTTTTGTGCGATCGGCGTGTCGCTGCCGAGCGGGCGCAGGGTGAGGACCGGATCCGCGAGCACGCCGTCCACGCTGAACTGCTTCAAACCGGGACCGGTTCCGCGGATGAGGACTTTCAAGGGCGTGGAGCCACCCACGATGAATCCGACGATCAACACATTTCCCCCGGTGCCGACTTGGGCGCGTGCGGAGATGTTGATCAGGCGGGGTGTCTCGGCCGTGTAAACGGGGCTCGCGTCGTAAAACTCGGCGAGTGCGATTCCGCTGCCGTTCGGGCTGCTCGTGCCGCTGTTCACGTGAGTGGTGTAGCCGGCTCCGGTCGCCAAGTTGACCGCGAGAGCCGAATCCTTGCTGGTGGGGCCGGCGAACGGAAACGCGTTCACCTGCGTCATCAGGGCGGGGACGGACAAATCCGTGGCCCAGTCGTCATTGGTTTGGATTGGCGTGCTGCCGCTGAAAACGGTCAGGGCCGGATCGGGCAGGAAACCGCTCGTCACGCCATAGCTCGCGAGGGTGGGGCCGACGCCGCGGACCAGGAGAGGTTTGTTGCCGCTACCGCCGCCGACGACAAAACCGACGATGAGCGTTTGACTCCCGCTTCCGGCGACCGCCCGGGCCGACAGGTTGATCAGGTGTCCGGCGTTGCTGGCATCGACCACCGTCACGGTGGCCGCGGAACTCGTGGCCGAACCCAGGCTGTTGGTCGCGACGACCGTGTAGCTGCCGGCATCGGCGCTCGAGGCGTTCGCGATCGTGTAGGTGGACTGGGTCGCACCGGCGATGGGCGTTCCGTTGAAGTACCACTGGTAGGCGATCGTGCCGGAGCCGGTAGCTTCGGCACTCAGCGTGGTGGATCCGCCGGTGACCGCGGCGGTCGACTGCGGTTGTTTGGAAAAGACGGGGGTCTGCGAAACCGGGGCGTCGGGATTCTGAATGCGCCAGAGCTGATCCGCTTCTCCCGAATAGGAGCGCTGCACCACGCTCGAACCGGTCTTCGCGACGCTCAGGCATTTGCCGCTCCAGCGGCTCCGAATGAGGAAGTTGCCCTGGCCGACGTATTCAAAATACCAATGCTCCACCGCGTTGTCGGGGTAGTTGTATTGTTTGATGACGGCCTCGTCGGCGTACACCCACTCGGGGAGGTCGGCATAGAGCCCGCTGTTGACATTCGAAACCAGCGAGTAGCTGAGATCGCCGATTTTATTGTTCGCCAGCGGGGTGATGTTCCAGAGCTGGCTGGTCGCCTTCGTGTACGTGCTCAGTTGAAACGCCGCTCCCGAGGCGGTGCTTCCGCCCGCGACGTCGAGCGCCAATCCGGTGCTCGAGTTGATGATGGAAAACCGGCCGCTGACCGCCGGCTGGGCGTCGGGACCCCAGGTGATATTGACCATGCGCTCCTGGTCGGCCGTGATGGTGACCGTATAATCGCGCTGCGGCCCGTGGCCGTCGTAATATACATCCCGGTCGGTGGAGTGGAGCGTGTACGTCGTCGTCCCGCCCACGCGCTCGCTGCCGCCGAAAAAGGCCTGGACGGCGCCCGACGGGGTTCGATACACCGCGGCCGCGGTCCAGCGCGGACGGTCCTCTGCGTAACCGAGGCGGACGCCCTTGCTCGCCCTCAGAAAATTGCCGCGGGCCAATTCGGCGGTTCCCCACCAGATGAGTCCCTGGATGCCGTACTCCGCGCCGACGATCGCTTCCACGACGTTGTGGCCTTCCGGGTTGACCGGGATGCCGTCGGAGCCGGCGACATGCTGAATAAACGAGACGTAGCTATCGACGGTGCCGTAGAGGCAATGGGTGGTGCCGACCTTGGCCTTGGATTTGACCGCGTCGTACCAACTCGTCGATTGGTCCACCGACATGGTGCTTCCGCCCGCCATCATCGCGCCGGCGAACTCGGTCGATCCCTGCAGCGCGCCCATGATATCGAAGAGATTCTGCTGCGAACCCTCCTTCCAGGAGGCGTAATCGGGTTCGTTGAACGGTTCGACCATCCAGAACGCGTGATTGTAGTATTGCTGGCACAACTTCAGCGCCTTCACCCAGCGATCGACGTTCACCTTTCCGGCACCGTCCTGATACCAGGCGTTCACCGTGTCGGAACCGGGGGCGCACATATCCCATTTCGCCGAAGGATCCGCCATGCCGACGATCGACATGCAATCGTCCAAGTGGCGTTTCTGATCCGCCGTAAGGCCGGTATCCGCCGGTTGGTCGACCATGCCCGGGACGCGGACGACGTTTACGTTCTCGCGCCCCATATAAAACAGACCACGCCGCATGTTGTCGGCGCTCGCCCAGTTGGTATCGAGACCCCAGTTGGGGATTCCCTTGGCGACGCCCGCGTCGCTCGTGCTGAAATTGACGGTGACGTCGGCGTGAACGGCGGCGACGAGTGCCGAAGCGAAGACAAAGGCACGCAAAGAGCGAACGACGGGAGAACGCATCATAACTCCTGGGGGAGAGTGGGTGGGTAACTGCTGGGGACCGGGGGAGCCTCCAGACTAACGACGCCCGTCCCGCTTGGGCATCACCTGATTGGGTGAAATGCGGTCGCACATGCGAACCCCGTGGCAATCCATCACGGGCGAGCTTCCAATGCCCCGCGCGTGGCCCCGTGCATCGCTTAGGCGCGGCGCATGATCGCGACAAATTCGTCTCGATCACCGGCCATCCCGGCGGTGCGGCACTCCCTCAGAGGAGCCGCGGGGCGTCGTCCGCCAGGAAAAGAGCGAGCGCCGTGCGCGTCAGTTTTCCCAACGGTAACCAAACTCCCACTACAGGCCACAAACTGCCAAATCCAAACTTCCAACTTCCCCACGCCGGAGGCGCGGCCTCAACTCACATACTTCTGCACGATCGGGATGCGGCGGCCTACGCCGAAGGCTAGGGGAGTGATCTTCAGACCGGGGGCGGCTTGCTTCCGCTTGTATTCGTTGAGGTCGACTTTGCGGACGACGTCGTTGACCACGGAGGCGGCGAAGCCCTGGCGGACGAGGTCCACGCGCGAGAGGCCTTCCTCGACGTAGCCCTTCAAGATCGCGTCGAGCACCTCGTACGGCGGCAGGCTGTCCTGGTCGACTTGGCCGGGGCGCAGTTCGGCGCTGGGCGGTTTGACGATCGTGTTGTTCGGGATGATCTCGCGCTCGCGATTCATCCAGCGGGCCAAGGCGTAGACCTGCGTCTTGAACACGTCGGAAATCACCGCGAGTCCGCCGGCCATGTCGCCGTAGAGCGTGCAGTATCCGACCGCCATCTCGCTCTTGTTTCCGGTGGTGAGCAGGAGCGAGCCGAACTTGTTCGAAAGCGCCATCATGTAGATGCCGCGGGCGCGGGCCTGGATGTTTTCCTCGGCCACGTCGCGTGCCCGGCCGGAGAAAAGGGGCGACAGCGCGGTTTCGAAGGCCTCGACGGCGTTGCCGATCAGGATCGTCTCGAAACGGATGCCGAGGTTGGCGGCCAGGATGCGGGCGTCGTCGCGGGAATGCTGCGACGAAATGGAGGAGGGCAGGGAAACGCCGATCACGTTTTCCGCGCCGAAGGCTTCCGTCGCGATCACCGCGACGACCGCGGAGTCGATGCCGCCGGAGAGCGCGATGAGGGCGCGTTTGAAACCGCTCTTGTAGGCGTAGTCGCGCAGGCCGAGCACGAGCGCGCGGAAAACCTCGCCGATGTCGTCGTCGGGCCGCGTCTCGACCGGCGCCGCCGCGGGGATTGCGGTATTCACGACGCGAATATGGGTGTCGAACGCGGCCAGCCGGGCGAGCATCTTGCCCTGGGCGTCGGCCACGAGGGAGCGTCCGTCGAAGATGAGTTCGTCGTTTCCGCCGACCACGTTGCAGTAGACCACCGGGCAGCCGAGCGTCTTGGCAGCCTCGGAAACGAGCAGCTCGCGGGTCTGGCCTTTGCCGTAGTGCCAGGGACTTGCCGAGAGATTGACCATCAGGTCGATGTGCTCCTTCGCGAGTTCGGCGACAGGGTCGACCTGATAGAGGCGGCCGGTGGAGACCATGGAGGTTTTCCAGATATCCTCGCAGATCGTGATGCCGATGCGCACGCCGTTGTAGTTGATGATCCGGGGGGCGTGGGCGGGCTCGAAATAGCGGTCCTCGTCGAACACGTCATAGGTGGGCAGCAGGCATTTCCGCGCGATCACCTGGATTTCGCCGCGGTAGCAGAAGGCGGCGGCGTTGTAGAAACGGCGGCCGTCCGGCGAGGGATTGGTCTCGACGAAACCGACCAGCGCGGGAACGTCGCCGACATGCGTCGCGATTTCGGTGAGGGACTGCTCGTTGTCAGGGACGAAACGGCGCTTAAAGAGCAGGTCACGGGGGGGATATCCGCAGACGGCCAGTTCGGGAAACACCACCAACTCGGCGCCGTGCAGGACGAGGTCGTGATAGGCGTCGAGGATCAGCTGACGGTTTCCCGCCAGATCACCGACGGTCGGATTGATTTGGGCGATGCCGATGCGCATGGATGGTGTGTGGGCGCCCTGAGCGGCGCGAAGAGGTAGTAGTTAGCGGTTGAACGTGCGTACGCAAGCGAGCCGGCAGCACCTTACAGCACAGTGCCCCGCTCCCGCAGGCCGGGCCGGCGGCGTATCCGGTGTTTTCCACGCTGGGCGATGTCCCAGCTCGGCGGCGTGGCGGAGTGCGCCGGCGCGGTGCGTCGCGCGAGGCGGGCCACATTTCCGCATTGCGGCGGCGTCATCCCTGCGCCTTTTGCCTGGATGGCTCCCAACGGTTCACCGCACATCATCCTGGCTTCGGCTTCGCCGCGCAGAAAGCAGCTCCTCGCGGAGCTCGGGCTGGCGTTCGAGGTGAAAGTGGCGGGGGTGACGGAGCACGAGGATCCGACGACGGATCCGCGGGTGATGGTGTCGCACAACGCCGCGTTGAAGGCGGATGCGGTCGCCCGGCAGTACCCAAACGCGTGGGTGCTCGGGGCGGACACGACGGTGTTCATCGACAACACCGTGCTGAACAAGCCTGCGGACCTCACCGAAGCCCGGGCGATGTTGAAACGGTTGTCCGGTCGGACTCACACGGTTTTCACCGGCGTGGCGGTGCGGCGGCTGGCGGACCGCTTCGCGATCGACGAGGGCGTGAGCAGCGAAGTCACGTTCAAGCCGCTCGACGACGCCACGATCGACGCCTATTTCAAAATAGTGAACCCGCTCGACAAGGCCGGCGCCTATGGAATCCAGGAGGGCCGCGAGCTCATCATTGCCGACTGGCGCGGTTCGCTCACGAACATCATGGGTTTACCGATGGAGGCCACGAAACAAATTTTGACTCGGTGCGGTCTCCTGCGCTGATCTTTTGCGTCTAGCATCGGAAACATGCCCTCTCTTCTGGACCGTCCGCCGACTCCACCCGCACGCCCGCGCCGCCGGCGAATTCTCTCTGAGGATGAGGACGTCCGGTCCGTGCAGGCCGGGTTGCTGCTGACGATCGTCCTCTGGCCGCTGATCGTTTTTCTGCTCGGCGCCGCGCTCAGGCACCTGGGCCACGTGGCACCTGGTGGACCGAGCACGGCGGCGAAACCGGTATTCAACATCGAACTCGCACCCGAGGAGTTTTATCTGCCCGAAAAAAAGCAGCCGCCGCCGGACAAGTTCGTCGAAACGAACCCCGACGCGCCGGAAAACATCCCGGACAAGACGCGCAATTTCGCCGCCCGCAACCAGCAGGTCGCCCAGGAAAAGCCGACGCCCGACGGCAAAAGCGACACGCCGGCTCTGGAAGGAAAGAAGGATCGCGAAGTCACGCAGATCGTGAGCGGCCACCTGCAGACGCAGGAAGAAACCCCGCCCCCGGCTCCTCCGCCGATGCCCGCCGTCGCCGCCACGCCCGGGCAGGCCGCGCCCCGCCGCGAGCAGAATCCGCTTCCGGGCGAAGAGAAGATCCAGGGCGATAACCCGGACGGCATCGGGACCGCCGCTTCAAAAGAGGTGCAGAATGCCGCCGACGTCCCGGAAAAGGTCGAAGGGCAGAAAGACGCACCGCTTCTCACCGCGATTCCCGGCCAGATGCCGCAGCCGAGGATTGACCCGCAACGGCCGCAGCCGCGCCGGCGCGTCGATCGCAATGTGCGTCCGGCCATTCTCGCCGAGAACAAATTCGGCACCTCGAACATCGGCCCGATCGCGATCGACGCCCGCTGGAGCCAATACGGCGAGTACATTCAAAAGCTGATCGAGACCGTGCAGGTGCAGTGGGAGCGCATTCTCGATCAGAGCAAAGTCTATCCGCCGTCGGGCAGCACCGTGACGGTAAAGTTCCGGATCGAAGCCACCGAAGGCGCCATCGCCGAGATCGTCCATTCCGAGAGCACCGCCGGCACGCAGGCCGAGCGCGCCTGCATTTCCGCCATCACGGCCCGGTCGCCCTACGGCAAGTGGACCGAAGACATGATCGCCGTCCTGGGGCAGTCCCAGGAGATGACGTTCACGTTCTACTACTATTGAGCGCGACGGGAGAGCTTCTCAGCCTGCCGCTTGGACGTGGGGTGCAGGTCATCAAAGCCGATCCCAACGGGCTCGTCGCCCTGGCCAAGCCGGCCGGAGTCCTCTCTCATCCGAACGAGCCGGCCGATGAACCGCGTTCTCTGCTGACCTGCCCGTATCGCACGGACGGCGAGTATTTCGAGTGGAAGGGCGCAGCGTCGGGCGCCCAGCGGCTTTACCTCCTCAACCGGCTCGATTCGGCGACGTCGGGCGTGATCCTGGCGGCTCTGACGGAGAAGTTGGCGAAGGAGATCCGCGCGCTTTTTCAGCGGCGGCACATCCACAAACTCTACTACGCCCTCGTATTCGGCGTGCCGTCGAATGCCCAGCAAGCCTGGCGCGACAGGCTTGCGGTGCAGAAGCGGGGAGGGCAGGTGCGAACTCAGGCTTCCGGCAACATCCCGGCGGAATCGACGATGCGCGTGATCCGCTCGAAGCGCGGAGACGTGCCGCTGGCGTTGATTTCGCTCGAACCGAAGACGGGCCGGAGCCACCAGCTGCGGGTACAGTGCGCCAAACGGCATCTGCCGATCGTGGGCGACGCGACCTACGGGGATTTCGCCGCCAATCGAGCCTTCGCAAGAACGTCGGGCCACAAACGCCTTTTCCTGCATTCGTTCGAGACCCAGTTCGACTACGCCTGGGCGGGCCGCACGCATTCGTTTTCGGCCCGGGCAGATCTGCCGAAAGAATTCGACGAAGTGTGGTGACCGGCGTGTCGCCTGGCGGCGACCCGAGCCCGGTTTGGCGACGCGACCGGGCCGCCAGAAAACAGGTGAAACGAGCAGCCGCCGTCTCGGTGCAGCACCGGAGCGCGGCCGGTGTGGATGAGCGGAATACGCAGGCACTGTGATCGTTTTCCGAGTGAGCTGGTGTGTTCGCCTGCGCCGGTCCGGCGATCCAGGTTAGAATTTGTCCTGTAAAAGTCCGACCCTGCGCCTACACTTTCATCCTTTTTCATGATCCTTCCGAAATCCCAGCGCCTGACACCCGAGCAACTCGCCGAAGTGACCGAAATCGTCGAATCGTTTGGCTGCCATATCCAGCAGATCGTCGGCGCGGTGCGGACCATTTACGCCATCGTCGGCGACGAACGCGACGAACTGATGATCAACCGAATTGAAGGCCTGAGTTACATCGAACGCGTCGATAAGATCCAATCTCCGTTCAAGCTGATGGACCGCCGTTCTGATCTTTCCACCCATCGCATCAGCCTGGGCGGCGTCACCCTCGGCGAAGAGCTGTTTGTGATCGCCGGCCAGTGCACGATCGATCCAAAAAACCCGGATCTCTTCTATGAGACGGCGCACGCCGTGAAAGAAGCCGGAGCGCATGTCCTGCGGGGCGGCGTCTGGAAGCCGCGGACCAATCCGTACTCGTTTCAGGGCGACGTGAAATCGCTCGAGATCCTGATGGAGGCTCACCGTCAGACCGGTTTGCCGGTGGACGCGGAAGTCATGGACGAGCACCAGCTGAAGCTGGCGCTGGATGCCGGCGTCCATATGCTCCAGGTCGGCGCCCGCAACGCCCTGAACTACTCGCTCCTCCGCGCCATTGGCCGGGCGGTGGCGGAGCGGGACACGGTGGTGCTGCTCAAGCGCAGCATGCACATGGGCCCGCTCAACGAGTTCATCTCGGCGGCCGAGTACATCGCCGCTTTTGGGAATCCGAGCGTTATTCTCTGCCCCCGTGGAACGGCTCCGGCGCCCGATGGCTACCGGAACCTTCCCGATGAATCGATCACGCCGCTGTTGAAGGAGCGCACCTGGGCTCCGGTGGTGGTCGATCCTTCTCACTCCGTCGGCAAGGCCGCGTACGTTCCGGCCTGCGCGCTCGCGGCGGTGGCGTACGGGGCGGACGGCCTTTGCATCGAGTCGCACGTGCAGCCGAGCAAGGGCATGGGTGACGACCCGAAGCAGGCCATCACGCCGGCGCAACTTGCGGAAACGATCTCCCAGGCTAAACAGATCTGGGCGCTTCGCCGGCCCGTGAAAGTCGCATGACGTTTCCCATGTCTCCGTTTCCCGGGTTTGCTTCCCGCAAGTTCAGGCTGGCCGTAGCGGCCATTTCCGCGGCGCTGGTCGGCGGCCTGCCGGCGTCGGCCGTCAGCACGATCAAGCTGAAGAGCGGGGCGGGAGTTCAGGGCGACATTTTGACGGAGCGCGCGGACCGCATCGTGGTGGATCTCGGATTCACGGTGCTCACCGTTCCGATGGAGGAGATTGAGTCGATCCATGCCGAAAACGCGCCCGCGGCGGCCCCCGACGACACCGGCGATCTCTACCGCGTTTCTCCCGGCCAGCCGGCGCTGACGGTCAACGAAAACGTCGGTCGGGTGGGCGAGGCGGTGGTGCAGGTCCGCACTCCGGTGGGCCTCGGTTCGGGCTTTGTCATCCATCCCGCCGGCTATGTGTTGACCAACGAACACGTCGTGGCCGGCGAATACAGCATCAGCATCACGCAGTTTCGCCGCGGCACGGCGGAACTCGAAAAAGTGACGTTCAACAAGGTCCGGATCGTCGCGCTCGATTCGAAACTCGACCTCGCGCTGCTGAAGATCGAAGACCCGCTTTCCGCTCCGCTGGCGACGGTGCCGCTGGGCGACTCCAACACCGTCACCGAGGGCCAGACCGTTTTCGCCATCGGCAGCCCCCTCGGACTCGACCGCACGGTGTCGCAGGGCATCGTCAGCTCGCGCAACCGCCCGATGGAAGGGCAGCTCTACATTCAGACCACGACGCAGATCAACCCCGGCAACTCGGGCGGTCCGCTGTTCAATCTGCGCGGCGAAGTCGTCGGCGTGAGCAACATGAAGGCCATGATCGCCGGCGTGGAGGGGCTCAATTTCGCCATTCCGATCTCCGTCGCGAAGACCTTTCTGCGGAACCGCGACGCGTACGCCTTCGACCCGCGGAATCCGAATTCGGGATACCGCTACCTCGAGCCGCCGCATCCGGTGAAGGCCCAGGCCGCCCAAACTGCGGTAGCGCCCAAGCCGTAGACACCGGTTTTGGGCCGGCCGCCTTCCTCTTGACGCCGCACGGACACGTGCGGCTTTCTTTTTCCCATGACCTTTCCCCGTCGGTTAGCCTGCTTCGCCTTCCTCGCCGGTGGTCTCTCCATCGCCGCGGCGGCGACACCCCTGACCCGCCTCGTCAACGATCGCGCGGCAGTGATCCTCTCGGTCCACGACGTTCCCGCCGTCGTCTCGCAGTGGGACAAGAGCCCCTGGGCCAAGACCTGGAACGACGAGCAGGTGAAGAAATACTTCGCCCCCCTTCGCGCCCAGATGAAGGTCGAGCAGTGGGACGAGGAGACAAAAAAGGCGACGGGCTACACCGTGAACGAGCTGCTCGCGTTCGCCACGGGCGACGCGATCCTCGTCGTGCCGGATTTCGAGTTCATCCGCAGCGAAAAGCACGACGTCGTGCCGCCGCTGCTCATCGGCATCGACGTCGGTTCGAACGGCGGAAAGATCGAGGAGCTTTTCGCCAAGGCGGCGAAGGAGAAAAACACGCCGGACGAAACCGAGCAGTTCTCCGGTGCGACCGTGCACACGATCCAGCCGAAATCGGAAGAGGGGAAACCCGCGCAGTCGCCCACGAGCTGGGCGATCGTCGAGGGCAAATGGCTTCTGAGCCCCAGCAAGGAGACGGTGTTCGCCGCCATCGACGCGGTGAAGAACGGCGGCGTCGACAATCCCTGGGAGAGCTCGGAGCGCTGCGTGCGGCTCCGCCAGCGCACCGGCGACTCGCATTTCACGTTTGTCGTCAACGTCGAGGCGATCTACCCGGCCATCCGCGACACGGTCATCGCCAAGACCAAGGCTGATCCGCAGCAGCAGCAGGGGCCATTTGCCTTTGACGGCCAGGCTCTGTTGACCGCGCTGGGCCTGGACGCCTGGCGCGAGCTTTACGTCACGGGCGAACTCGGCGACACCGCGACGGAAGTCCGGGCCGGCCTGACGTATTCAGAATCTCGTGGCCTGCTCAAGCTGATGGCCTACCACGATGGCCCGCCCGCGCAGCCGAAGTTCGTCTCGGCAAACTGGGCCACGGTCTCGACCGCGAAGTTCAGCCTCAAGGAGGCGTACGCCGCGCTGGAGGAGATCCTGGAGAACTTCAACCCGGCCATTTCGGGGATGCTGCAGGGCCAGATCCGCAAGATGAACAAGGATCTGAACGTCGATTTGAAGCGCGATCTGATCGGCAGCACCGGCGACACGGTCGTCATGGTTTCCATCGTTCCCACGGGCGACGCCGCCGGCGCAGCTTCCGGCCCGGTGAATCTGCAGCAGCTGTTTGCTGTCTCGCTGGAGAATCCGGAAGCGTTTGCCAACGCGATCGACGCGTTTCGCCGCAGCATGGGCCCGCAGGGCGACTCGGCGTTCAAGACCCGCGAGTACCTGGGCGAGAAGATCGTGACCTACGCCGCGCCGAACACGAACGGCGCCGGGGGCGTCAGCTACTCCATCGCGAAGGGCTATTTCCTCTTCTGCGTGGGCTCCGCCGCTCCGCTTGAGACCGCGCTTCAGGGGCTCACCGGCAAGCAGCCGAGCCTATGGGAAAAGCCGGAGGTCAAGGAGGCCTGGGCGCAGATGCCGTCGAACGCGAGCGCCTTCCAGTACCAGGACGTTCGCGCGCTCCTCGCCAACGTTTTCCAGTCCATCTCGCAGGCGTCGTCGATGATGGGCCACAGCGCACCGCAGCCCGTCGCCGAAGAAGGCGCAGAGGGCGAGGAAGCTCCGAAGCCGGTGCAGCCCGCGTCGTCGATTCCGGTCGATCCGTCCGCCCAGCCCGATGCCGCGGCGCTCGCCAAATACTGGAGCATGGGTTGGGGTTACTCCGTTCGCGAAAGCACCGGCATCCACAGCGTCTACCGCATCAATTACCCACAGTGAAACGCCTCCTGTCCGCCTCCCTCGCCGTCGTGGTCGCGCCGATCCTTTTCGGCGCCCCTGAGCCCGCGCCCAAGGACGTCTCCCTCGGCGGGCCCGAGGTCGTGAAGGTGGACTGGAACACCCGTTCCCTGCAGACCGCCGACCTGAACGGCGACGGTCTGCTCGATCTGATGGTGGTGAACAACGATCGGTCGGCGATCGATCTGTTGTATCAAGTGAAGCCGGGAACGCCCGCGCAGAAAAGTCCCGCCTCGGCGCGGAGCAATCGCTGGGACCCCGTGCTCGAGGATGCGCGCTTCCGCAAGGCGAGCGTGACCACGGGCGTGACGGTCTTCGATCTCGCCTCGGGCGACTTCAACGGCGACGGGCGTATCGACGTCGCTTATACCGGGGATCCGCAACTGCTGACGCTCCGGCTGCAGCAGGCCGACGGTTCGTGGTCGGAGAAACGCATTCCGGAGGCTCCCGTGCCCTCGCAGCTCGTGGGCTCGCTTCGGTCGGGCGACCTCGACCGCGACGGTCGCACCGATCTCGCGATACTCGGGCAGAAGGAGCTCGCGGTGTTTTTCCAGGAGAAGGGCGGCGATCTCGGAGCTCCCGAACGCTACACGCTGCCGGACGAGAGTTGCTACGGCCTCGAGCTGGTCGACGTGAACGGCGACGGCCGCACTGATCTCGTTTACCTCTGCGGCAACGCCCGCGAGCCGGTCCGTGTGCGCCTGCAGATGGGCGAGCGGCAGTTCGGGCCGGAGCAGGCCTACGCGATTCGTCCGACGCGTTGCACACTTCAGGTTCTCCAGCCCGCCACGGCGAAGGTCCCGGCGGTTTTCGCCTTCGCCCAGGACGCCACGGGGCAGTTCGAGGAATTCCGCCTTGAGCCCGCGAAGTCCGACGACCAGACGCTGCAGCTGAGACCCCGCGTTTTCAGTCCGCGCCCCGGAAGCAAGTCCGCCGCGAGCTATGCCCTTGGCGATTTCGACGGGGACGGTCAGATCGACGTCGCGGTCAGCGATCCCGACGGTGCCCAGGTATACCTCTATCTGCGCCAGCGCGACGGCGGTTTCACGCGACCGGAGCGGTATCCGGTGTTCTCCGACGCGCGCGGCATCGCCGCGGGAGATTGGGAGGGCAACGGCCGCGCCGATCTCTTTGTCGCCAGTCCGAAGGAGCAGAGCGTGGGAATTTCCCATTTCACGTCCGACGGCCGGCTTTCCTATCCGCAGCCGCTCCCGGTCACCGGCCGCCCCGTGGCTCTCGCGGTCGGCAGGTTGAAGGAGGGAGGACCGCTGCACCTCGCCGTAATTCGCGAGGAAAAAGGCAAACGCGCGCTCGAGCTCCTCGTGCGCAAGGGCGACTCCGCGGAGCTGGTGAAGTCAATCGAGCTGGCCGGGCTCAAGACGGATCCGCGCGCCGTCCGCTTCATCGACGCCAACCAGGACGGCAAGATGGACCTCGCGGTGTTCTCCCCGCTGGATGCGCTCAGGATTTTCGTTCAGGGCGACAATGCCTCGTTCACCGATGCCTCGACCGTTCCCGGTTTCCGTCGCGGGTTGGTGGACAACCTCGACGCGGCGGCGGCGACGCTGGGCGACCTCAATGGCGACGGAAAGCCCGAGTTGATCGTGAGCAGTGGCAATTTCGCCCGCGCTCTGCGGGTGGACGACAAGGGCCAGATCAGCGTGATCGATCAGTTCAACGCCCGGGATTCCACGGCGGAGATCGCGACCTCTCTCGTGCTGCCTCAGCCGGGGAAGAAGGGGCAGCGCCCCGCCGTCGTGCTCTACGACAACAAGACGAATGCGTTCCAGATCTTGAAGGCCAACGACCAGAAACTGTATCAGGTTTCCGATACGACGCCGGCCGGAAAGATCGAGGTCGTCGGGGCCGAGGTGCTGACCACGTCGAAAAACGGCACGGAGGGCTTCGTCTTCGGCAAGGACCGCTTTTGGTGGCTTCCGCTCGGACGCGGCGATCTCACCGCGACGACGGTGGCGACGCACGCCACCGACCTGCCGGACATCCATTACAGCGACGTCGTGGTGGGTGACCTGAACGGCGACGGGGTGGCGGAGGCGGTTTGCATCGATCCGGACAAAAACGTGATCGAAGTGCTCGGCCGCGCTCCGGAAAAGCGCTGGGAGAGTCGGCTGCATTTCAAGGTTTTCGAGACGGACGAGCATTTCCAGGGGCACAAAGGCCCGCCGCAGGAGCCGCGTGAGACCGTGGTCGCCGACGTCACCGGCGACGGCAAGAAGGACCTCGTCCTCCTCGTGCACGACCGCATCCTGGTTTACCCGCAGGAGTAGCGCGCCGGTTCTGCGGGGAACTCGGACCGCTGGCTCCCGACCGCTCGCGTCGGTGGGATCTCACCGGTATCGGATTCCGATACCGAGGCGCGGACAGCGGCCGCGCCCTCCAGTCGATTCCCCGTTTGCCTGGAGGGCTCGCCGTTGTGCGGGCCTCAAGGGGCACCGCGCGTCAGATACGCTCAGGCTTTTCGTGCCGGAGCGACTCGACGACGTCCTTGAATTTTTGCCGATTGCTGGCCGACGCCTCCATCAGCGCTTCATGCGCCGAAAGGATCAGTTCCGAGCAGGCCTGCTGCGTGTCGTTGGGCGTGATCGCCATCGCGACCTGAGGTTGAGGCGACGGATCGTGGCTGACGTTGAACAAATGCAGCACACCCATCTCGTGCAGCTGACCGACGACGCGTTTGCCGGGTTGGTGGAGGATCAGATCTTCCGCCTGTTGCAGGAGGAGGCCGAGCATCGTCGAGTCCATCGCTTCGCACTCGGAGAGGTCCACGTGGAAAGGCGGCGTCGCGCGCTCTTTGGCCTGCTTCACCATTTCGCGAAGCGCCGGGGCCAACTGCCAGGTCATCAGGCCGCTGAGTTGGATCACGCAGCTCTTTTCGCGGAAACCGGCGTGGATCTGGCCTCGGACGTCGGTGCGCACGTGGCGCAGCTTTTCCGGCATCACGATTTTCACGGAGTCCGGAATGATATCGTCCCGGGAATGCGGGAGCTCCGAGGGGTGCACGCCGTTGCGGGACGCGACGAGGAAGGTGATATCGTCGGTGGGCGCGACGCCTTCCAGGTGCCCCAGCAGGTGCTTCTCGAGGTTTTCGGCGATTGAGCGGGCGGGCTGCGTATGCTGCTGCCCCATGATCTCCTGCAGCCGAGCAGCGGAGAACTCCTTGCCCTCGGTGTTGCGGACCTCGGAAAGCCCGTCGGAATAAAAGAGCAGGGCGTCGCCCGAGTTCAGCTGGAAGGAGGACGCCTTGTAGTCCGGGTTCGCTTGGGTGCCGAGGACGATTCCCGAGTCGGCCACCTGGCTCCGCACACCGTCCGCCGAGACGAGGATCGGGGCAGGGTGCCCGGCCGACGCGACGGAGGTCTGGCCCGTCCGCGGGTCGAGCACGCAATAAACCATCGAGACGAAGATCGGGGGCTCGAATTTCTCCTCCAGCAGCGCGTCGTTCATGTAGCGGAGCACGGCGGCGGGATCTCCAAACAGGGCGTCGTCCGGAGCCGAATGCCTCCGGGCCCGCATGAGTTCGCGGAACGTCACCGTGATCATCGCCGCGCTGACGCCGTGGCCGGCGACGTCGACCAGGTAGAGCGCAAGGCGGCCATCCGCGAGCGACAGGGTGCCGAAGAAGTCGCCGCCGAGTTGATCGCAGGGCGCGTAATAGCCGAAGAAGTCGTAACCCGAGATGCGGGGGAAGCCCGCGGGAAGGAACGTGCGCTGCACGCGCTGCGCCTTGAGCAGGTCCGACTCGAGCGCTTCCTCCTGCTGTCGCAGCTGGCCGAACGCCTCGTGAAGCCGGAGCAGGCTGTATTCGAGCTTGGTGTTCTGCTCGCGCAGGTTTTCCAGCAGGGCGTCGCGCTCGCGCGTCAGGCGTCCACTTTCCGCGGCGCGGTCGACCACCATGGTGAGCGCCGCCAGCTCCGGGATGGGTTTGTCGATGAAATCGAAAACGCCGATTTTCAGAGCGGAGATGATGTCGCGGCGCGTTCCGAGACCGGACATCAGAATGCACACCGCCTGGGCCTGCAGGCTTTTCACCCGCCGGATCAGCTCCAGCCCGTCCATGCCGGGCATGGAGATGTCGGAGATCACGAGGTCGTAGATTCGGTCCTCGACCAGGCGGAGGGCCTCGATGCCGTTTCCGGCCACGTCGCAATGATCCCTGCGGTGGCGGAAGAACTCTTTCATCACCTGCAGGATCAGGTCTTCGTCGTCGACCACCAACACGCGTAAATCAGCCATAAGCTTCTCGGGGTTGAGGCTCGGACACCGACACGGCGCGACGGTGCGTCGTATCTACCCAAAGGAAATCACGGCAGACGGCGCCGCAAGCGACCCCAGCCGAAACCCGGGAATTTTACCGTCTACCGAGGTAAAAAGCGCCTTCCCGGGCTGGTCGGAGGCGTGTCTTTTGCCTGGGCGACCCGCCGCTCCCGCCGGCGAAACCAACCGTCCGTATCCAGGCGCCGCCTACAAAAGGCTGAGCTGTCCGTCGTCCGGCGCCTTGACCGAAATCTTTCTCTTCGGCTTGGCCTGAGGCGACGGCAATTCGACCGAGGCGTCGTCCGACTCGAGTCGCGAAAGGATGGTTTTCGCGCGATCGATCACGGTCAGCGGAAGGCCCGCCAGCCGGGCGACCTGGATGCCGTAGCTCCGGTCCGCCGCGCCCGGGACCACGCGCCGCACGAAAACGATGTCGTCGTTCCACTCCTTCACCGCGACGGAGAGATTGCGCAGCCGCGGCAGGTGTTTTTCGAGCTGGGTCAGCTCCTGGTAGTGGGTCGCGAAGAGCGTGCGCGGTCCGCGCGTCGGGTCCCGGTGCAGGTGCTCCACGACGGCCCAGGCGATGCTCAAACCGTCGTAGGTCGAGGTGCCGCGGCCGATCTCGTCGAGGATGATGAGACTCCGGTCGGTGGCGTTGTTGAGGATGTTCGCCGTTTCGTTCATCTCGACCATGAACGTCGAGTTGCCGCGCGCCAGGTCGTCGCTGGCGCCGACGCGCGAAAAGATGCGATCCACCAGACCGATCCGGCACCGGGCAGCAGGCACCCAGCAACCGATCTGCGCGAGCAGCGCGATGAGCGCGACCTGCCGGATGTACGTCGACTTGCCGGCCATGTTGGGACCGGTGATCAAGGCGATCTGCGCCTCCTCGCAGGACAGCTGGGTGTCGTTGGGCACGAAAGCCTGCGGCGAGGAGGTCACGGCGGGATCCTTGAGCATCTGCTCCACCACCGGATGTCGGCCGTCGACGATTTCCAGCACGGAGCCTTCGTCGATGGCCGGTTGGGAGTAGTCCCAGTCGCGCGCCAGCGAAGCCCAGCCGGCGAGCACGTCGAGTTCGGCCAGCGCTTCGGCCGTGCGAGCGAGGCCGACGGATTCGTCGAGGACGGCCTCGACCAGTTTGGCGAACAGGTCCATCTCGCGGGCGAGGGCATTTTCCTCGGCGTGGAAGATCTCCTTTTCCTTTAGCCGCAGCGCCTCGGTGACGTAACGCTCGCCGTTCACCGTGGTTTGCCGGCGTAGGTAATCGGCGGGTACAAGGTGCAGGTTGGCCTTGGTCACCTCGATGTAGTACCCGAAATTATTCGTGAACCTGACCTTCAGACTGCGGATGCCCGTGCGCTCCTGCTCCTGGCGCTCCAAGTCGGAGAGCCAGGTTTTGTTGTCGGTCGTGAGGGAACGCAGCCGGTCGAGCTCCGAATCGTAGCCTGCCCGGATGAATCCGCCGTCCTGAAGATCGGCGGGGAGTTCGTCGGCCAGGGCGCGGGTGAGAAGCGCGCGGAGTTCGGCGAAATCCTGGAGCCTGCAGCCCAGCTCGCAGAGACGCGGCGCTTCCTGGCAGGCGGTGATGGCGGCGCGGAGCGCGGGGATCTGCGCGAGGGTGTCGCGGATGCCGCCCAGCTCGCGCGGATTGCGCAGACGATTCTGAATACGGCCGAGGATGCGGGGAATATCGCGGATTTGCGGCAAGCTCTGGCGGAGCTCGGCCAAGCCGGGACCGTTTTGGATCAGCTCGCCGACGACGATCTGGCGGCGCTGGATCTCGGGAAGTTCGAGGGTGGGCGCGGCCAGCCAGCGCTCGAGCAGGCGCGCGCCCGCGGCGGTTTGGGTGCGATTGATCGCTCCGATGAGCGAGCCTTCCCGGTTTCCGCGGGCGGAGGCGAAAACCTCCAGATTGCGGAGCGTGGCCGGATCGACGAGGAGAGTGCGGGCGCTGCGATATTCCTGGAGGCTGCGCAGGTTTTCCGGTTTCGCGCAGAGATTCTCGGTGGCGTAGTGCACCAGAGCACCGGCGGGCCCGAGACCCGGGTGCTGGCTGTCCAGACCGAAGCCTTGAAGATTCAGCACGCGGAGCGCCTCCATCACGGACTTGGCGCCGGCGGCCGTCTCGAACTGATACGCGGGGAGCTCGCTCACGAGGCGCATCGCGCAGAACTGATGGAGCGCGTGCAGCCCGGTCGCGTCGTGGGGCGCCTGTTTCCAACTCTCGACGCTGCCTTCGGCCGTCAGAAGTTCGGCCGGGTCGAGGGCGGAGAGGACGGGCAGAAGATTCTCGAGACGCGTATCGGTGGCCACGCGGAACTCGCCGGTCGAAAGGTCGAGCCAGGCGGCGTGCAGGCCGTGTTTGTCGTGGTTGATCGCGCAGAGGTAGTGGTTGCGCGAGGCGTCGAGCTGGCTGGCGGCGAGGGTCGTACCGGGAGTCAGGATACGCGTGAGCTGCCGCTTCACGAGTTTGCCCGGCTTTGCAGCCTCCTGCTGATCGCAGACGGCGACTTTTTTTCCGGCGGCGAGCAGCTTCGTGAGGTAATTGTCCGCCGCGTGAAACGGAATGCCGGCCATCGGATAGTCCTGGCGCTTCGTCAGCGTCAGCCCAAGGAGCCTCGAGGCGATCTCCGCGTCCTCGAAAAACATCTCGAAGAAGTCCCCCAGACGGAAGAGCAGCAGGGTGTCGCGCGGCAACCCGCGCTTCACTTCGAAGTACTGCTGCATCATCGGCGTCAATTTGGCTTCAGCCATGGGAGTCGGAGATCTGGGGGACGGAGGTCAGAGGTCGGAGAATAAAGATCGGAAGACGGATGGAAGTCGGACGCGCCGGGAGCATCCCGGGATGGTGTATTGGCGCGCCAGCCGGCGGTCATCAGAGGTGAGAAGTTTGCCCGAGAAAATGAAAAACTCGCGGCGCGGGTCGCGCGTGGTCCGTTTCCTAGGGCGGGCGAATGTTCGAAGCCCGGAAGGCCCCCGCAACCCGTCCAGCGCCCCGCAGTGTTTCCTTGTCCTCCCGCCTCAGCCCTCTGTAGCTCCTCCACCTCCGAACTCCGAGAATCCGGCTTCTGACCTCTTTCCTCCGCCATGACCGTACATCTCCATCACCGCGATTTCGGCGGCTCCGGGAAGCCGCCGTTGATCCTGCTGCACGGGCTCTTGGGTTCGTCGCGCAATTGGCAGACGGCGGGGACCGACTTGGCGCAGCGGCATCATGTCGTCGCGTTGGATCTGCGGAATCACGGGCGTTCGCCGCACACGGACGAGATGTCCTACGAGGCGATGGTGGGGGACGTGCTGACCTGGATGGACGCGCATCATCTGACGTCGGCGACGCTGCTCGGGCACAGCATGGGGGGAAAGGTCGCGATGCTCCTGGCCTGCCGCCACGCGGCGCGGGTGGGGCGGCTCGTCGTGGTGGACATTGCGCCCAAGGACTACCTGTCGCATGCGCACCGGTCCGAGTTTGCCGCGATGAACGAGCTCGATCTGCGCTCGCTGCAGTCGCGGGGCGAGGCCGAGCTGCGCTTCGAATCCCGGGTGCCCGACTGGGCGATGCGGAAATTCCTGACCACGAATCTGGAGCGACGTGGCGAAACGAATACGTGGCATTGGCTCATCAATCTGCCTGTGCTGACGGAGAAACTCGCTGACCTGGAGAAAAGCCCGCTCGCGCCGTCGGACCTTTACGCGGGGCCGACCCGCTTTGTGACCGGAGGCAAATCCAGCTACGTCGAGCCTGCCGACTGGGCGGGGATTCAACAGCACTTTCCGAAGGCGACGCTGGAAGTCATCTCAGGATCGGGACACAACCCGCACATGGAGACGCGGGCGGAGTTTGTCCGCGCGGTGGAGGGCTGAGCGCCGCCGCGTCGCATCCGCCAATCGGCCGAGGCGCTACGCTCGGCGCGTCCAGATGCGAAGCGAAGCGAGCAGGAATTCTTCGAGGGCGGCCGACTCGTTCAGGTTCAGGCGCAGGAGCCCGACGGCGTGTTCCAGTTTCTCGACGGAGTTCGTGAGCGACCGGCGCGCACCGGCGTCGCCTTTCTCCAAATACGGAAGGGCGAACGTGCGGGTCGCCAGTTCGATCTCGGCGAAGAGACGGGCTCGGATGCCGTTGGCGATGCCCGTCTCGATCGCGACCTGCTCGTCCTCGTCGAGGTCGGGCGGCAGTTTCACTTTCTGCTGTTTCCAGATTTCGGTCGTCGCGGCGTCGAGTACCGTGCCGAAGCGCGCGACCAGTCCGTACGCGGCAAATACGGAATCGGTCACCGCTTTTTTATCCGTCACGCCGCCGACCAGCCGCTCGAGCCACGCCCGGTAGTCGCTGAGCCAGGGCGCCCAGCCGTCGGGAGAGAATCCCGAGACGTCGGTTGGAAATCGGAAATGGAGGCAGCGGCTGCGAATTGTCGGCAGGAGCGAGTAGGGCCGCGTCGTGAGGAGCAGAAGCGTGGTGTTGGCCGGCGGCTCCTCGAGCGTCTTGAGAAAGATGTTGGAGGCGGCGACGTGCATCCGGTCGCATTCGTAGATGATCGCCACCTTCCGGGGCGCCGCGGTCGGCGACACCTGAACCTTGCCGATGAGGTTGCGCGTCGCCTCGGCGCTGATCTGCCGCATCTTGCCGGCGGGGCGCAGGGCGAAAAAATCGGGATGCTGCTCGGGCGCGAACCGCACCGCCGGTGCGGCGGCTCCGGGAAGCGGAGCGTTGAGGAGGCGATCGGCGAGGGCGCGGGCGATGGACCCCAGCGTATCGATGTCGTCGCCCGTGAGCAGCAGGCTGTGGGAAAGCCGTTGGCGCTCGAGAGCGCGTTCCATCACCGCGATGGCGGGCGACCCGGCCAGCGCGGGAGGCCAGGGGAGCGTGGCAGCTTCAGCCATGGGCCGGAGTTGTCGGCGATGAGAGCCGTTCGCGTCGCTGCTTAGCGGCCCGCCTTGACGGGTTGCGGAGCTGCGGCGGCGGTCGGGATCGGACCGAGACGTTTTTCCACCTCGGCCCAGATTTTCTTCTCGATCACGTCTTCGGTCTGCGTGCCGTCGACCACGAAGAAACGCTCGGGAATGCCTTTGGCGAGGAGGAGGTAACCTTCGCGGACCTTCTCGTAGAAACCGATATTCTCGCGCTCCATCCGGTCCGGCAGATCGGAGGCCCGCTGGCGGATGCGAGCGAGGCTGACCTGCGTCGGCACGTCGATGATGATCGTCAGGTGCGGCATCACGTTGCCGACCGCGAAACGGTTGATCTGGTTGATCGGGTCCATCGACAGATTCCGCGCGACGCCCTGATAGACGGTCGACGAATCGAGAAAACGATCGCTGAGCACAAACGCGCCGCGGAGCAGCGCGGGAGCGATCACTTCGCGCACCAGCTGAGCTCGCGCGGCCGCAAAAAGGAGAAGCTCGGTCTCTGCGCACATCTCATCGCCCTTGGAATTATGGACGATGATGTTGCGCACCTGCTCGCCGATCTCAGTGCCACCCGGCTCGCGGGTGGAAATGACATCGCGACCCAGCTTTTGCAGTCGCTGCGCCAGACGCGCGATCTGAGTGGTCTTGCCGCTTCCCTCAGAGCCCTCGAACGAGATGAGCTTACCGGCGGAGGCGGGGGAGGTGTCTTTTTGTGGCATCGGAAAAACGCTGGAGAGATTATTCCCAGTTCGCGAGGAATGTTTCAAGGCCGCGGAATGTAGCAGGGCGAACCTTCGAGGGCCGCGCCGGGACGCTTTCGCGAAACACCGGCTGCCATCGGGAAAATCCCCAGGCACGGGTCCGAGAGATGTCCGTGGCGGCGGGCGCGTCGCTCTCGGATTGCGCGTTCGCTTGTTTCGTATCCGTCGACGGACGGCTCCGCGCGCGCTCGCGCAACGGTCGCGACTCGGATCCACCTCGATGAAGATTTGCTTTTCCATTGAACGCGGCTGCGAAACGCGGCAACGCTTCAGCAGAATTTACCGAGATGCTCGCACCTTTTTTTGCCACGACCAACCTCTTCGAAGTTTTCCTGCGCTGCGACGTTGTCGGCCAGGTCATCACGGTGGGGCTCGCCGTTTTCAGTATCATCGCCTGGGCCGTGATGATCGGCAAACGGAACGATTTGGCTCAGCTCCGGCAGCTGAACCACATGTTCGAGCAGAAACTGAAAGAGCAGCGCACGCTGCTCGATCTGCCGGAATCGTTTCACACCAGCCGCGCCATTCCGTACGCGGATCTTTTTGCTGACGCGATGGACGCCTACGCCCGCGCCGCCGCGATCGGACAAGCCCGCGGCACCGACACTTCCCGCTACCGGCTCGAGCACACGGAGAACGCCCTTCAGCGAGCGCTGGCCCGGCAGATTCTTCGCTACGAATCGAGCATGGTTTTCCTCGCCTCGATCGTGTCCGGAGCGCCGTTCCTCGGACTGCTCGGAACCGTCTGGGGCGTGATGGAGGCGTTCAGCGCCGTATCCGTGCAGCAGACCGCGAGCATCCAGACCCTGGCGCCCGGCGTATCCGCGGCGTTGTTGACCACGATCTCCGGCCTGGTGGTCGCGATTCCGTCTGTATTCGGCTACAACTACCTTTTCGCGAGCACCAAGCGGCTGATCACCGAACTCGAGAACTTCGCCAGCTCCCTGGCGGACCGCATCGAACTCGAATCCTCCTGAGTCGAGCCATGGCCCGGACCTTCAGACGCCAGCGCCAAGCGCATCCGATCTCGGAGCTCAACGTCACGAACCTGATCGACCTCGGGTTCACGCTCCTGATCATTTTCATGATCGCCACGCCGCTTATCAACCAGGAGCAGACGATCCCGGTGAACCTGCCGGTCGAGTCGAAGAGCCCGCAGGTGAAGGCGGACAAAAACACGAAGTTCGTCTCCGTGACGATCGATCCGAAGGGAAACACCTTCATCGACAATGCTCCGGTGAACGCCCGCGACCTCTCCGCGCGCCTCCGCCAGCTGGGGGCCGAGTCGAAGCCGCCGGTCATCCGCATCCGCGCGGACGGTGCCGTGGCTTATCAGAAGGTCATCGGCTTGATCGACGAGCTGAAGAAGAATAACTTGTCGCGTATCACTTTCGACACGCAGGCGCCTTGAACGCCCGAGCCGCCGACCGCTGTCCATGAACGCCCAGTCTCCCAGCGCTTACGTCGCCTCCCTGGTCCTGCACGGACTCTTTGTGGCGGCGATTTTGCTCTCCGCGTGGGCGATGAACAGCAACCGCGCGAGCACGAAGATCTTCGAACTCGTGGCGGGCGAGGGCGATAACTACGGCGCAACCGAAGCTCCGGCCCTCGGCACGCCCGAAGGCACAAAAGATCAGTCGGAGGCGTCCGCTCCCGCGCAGCCGCCGGCCGTCCCGGTGCAGATCGAGGCCGTCGCGGCACCGCCCGCGACAGTACCGAAGGCGACTCCGACCACCCCGAACTTCACCCGCACGATCACCCGCATCTCGAACCGTGTTCGCGACCGGGAAATGAAGAAGTTCGAGAAAGAGCAGAAGGCGAAGGCGGAGGCCGAAGAACGCGCCGCCGCCAAGGAAGCCGCAGCGGCCAAGAGTGCTGCGAATCGGATGACCAAGGAGGAATTTGATCGGCGCTATGGGAAGCAGCTCGCGGCGAACAGCGCCCGCACCGGCACCTCGGGCACGATCAAGACTTCGCGGATCGACGCGAAGGGCATTTCCGGCGGTGTGGTCGGAGGCTCGACGGCTAACACAAAAGGCGGAGCGGGTGGCCCTGCGATGACCCGGGAGGAGGGCGACATGCTCGACGCCTATTTCTCGCTGCTTATCCAGCGGTTGAAGAACGCCCACGAACGCCCCACCGGCGTGAGCGACGTCCTGACGGCTCAGGCCGAGTTCTCGATCCTGGCCGACGGCACCATTTTCGACGTTCGTATCAGCCGCTCTTCGGGCAACGCTGAATTCGACCAGTCCGTGCTTTCCGCGTTTCGGAATGTCGGCTCCATCGGCCCGCGTCCGGACGGGGAAGGTACCCTCACGCGCCGGGTGACATTCAAGATGCGCGACGACTGAAATTTCCGCTTAAAAAACACTTGCATTCACCGGCCAAACTTTGATCTTCCAGACCCTCTTGTTGGTCACGGGCTCGTAGCTCAGTTGGAAGAGCGCCTCAATGGCATTGAGGAGGTCGTCAGTTCGAACCTGATCGGGTCCACCAACTAAATAGCCGCCGAATTCCGGCGGCTTTTTCATGCCTGAAGGGAACGAGGGAAACTCGGACAGGGGCTGGACGCTTGTCCGTTTTCAGCAGTTCGGGTGGGTTCGACGACCCCGTTGCACGGATGGCCGTGGTTCGGTTGTCCGCGGCTATCAGACGCTCGCCCTGCCGCGCGGGCGCTAGTGGTTACGGCGTGTAATACCCGCCGGAGAAGGTGCAGATCGTGCTGGCGGCAACCTGAACCACGCCTGTGCGAGTGGTTAGCCAAGTTGTCGTCTCCAGGACACCTTGAGAAACGTAGCCTCCGCTAAAGGATGTAAAGACGCCCGAGGCGCGAAACTGGGCGTTCCTGCCCGGGCCGTAGTAGAGCCATGTCGCACTCACGAGCACTGCTTTTGCGAGCGCCCCGGTTCCGTCCGCACCCGGCGTGAATTCCACTTTGGCCGCTGAATTCACGTGCACGAGGCCGTAGGCGGAGTTGTACGGCAGCCAACTGCTGCTTTCGGAGACATAGCCGCCGGAAACATACCCGCCCGCGAAGTTGATGTGGGAGCGCTCGAGAAACGCCGCGGTGTGAGCGCTCCCGTAGCTGAGCGACTGGACGCCACCCATGTCATAGAGGTAGCCGTCCGAAGCATATCCTCCCGAGAACTTGATCATGGAGTTCTGGAGGAAAATCGCGGTTCTGCCGGGCCCGTATTTGGCCCACTGGGTGGTATTGGGTGCGAGTCGGCCCTCGGTGACCCAACCCGTCGCGTCGTCGATTGTGACGGTCTGGCCGCTGCCCATGAGGATCGAATCCGTGTCGTTGTATTTCAGGCTGGTCAGTCCCGACAGATAGCGGGTGCCGGCGACGGCACTCACGGAAGATAGCACGAGCAGCGTGCAACCGACGAAGAGCAGTTTCATGCCGCGATGAAAAACGGCTCGCAGAGGCGGGCAATCGGCGAGCCTCACCGCTATTGGGTAGGTGGATACCCACTACGGCGAGAATTGCCGCCTCGTTTGCCGGGCAGCCGATTGTCGTCCTTTCGCCACGTTGTCCGGAGGACTGGTGGCGAGGACCGGCGGTCGCTCCGTACCATGTTGCACCAGACGCCCGTGTCTGCGCGCTCCGCGCGCCACCCGATTTCGGCGTTGCAGCTTCGAGCGGGGAGACAAGCTCGACAGGGAATATCCTCATCGAGCGAAAATGAAGCCGCTATTCCGCAAGATCGATTGTGTCAGCCTGCCGGTTCCGGATCTGGAGGCCGCGCTCGCTTTTTATCATCGCGCGCTTGGCCACGAGATCGTGTGGCGCGACGAAGCGGCCGTCGGGCTGAAGTTACCCGACGACGATGCGGAACTCGTCCTGCACCGATCGCCGCGTCTTGCCGAAACGGATATCCTGGTGGAATCAATCCCGGCAGCGGTCGAGGCGCTCACAAGAGCCGGTGCGGAACTGGTGGCGGCCCCTTTCGACATACGCATCGGAAAATGCGCCGTGCTGCACGATCCCTGGGGAAACCGGCTCGTGCTGTTGGACAATTCGAAGGGCACGCTGGCGGTCGATCCCTCGAAACGCGTCGTCGGGTTGGCACCGTCGCCGAGTTCGGCCGGTTCGCGTCTGGACCGGCCGAAGAGCGAAACCGGGACCCGCCCGGCCGTGGAGATTCGGGACGCGACACAGGCCGACGCCGAGGCGCTCGCCGAGCTCGTGGACACCGTCGCGCGGGAGCGTCGGTTCTTGGCGACGACGGTGGGCTTTGGCGTTGAAGCGACCCGTTCGTTTATTTCCACGGTGTCATCCGCCGGCGGGGTTCAGTTGATCGCCCATGCAGCGGGGCAGGCGGTCGGGTGGTGCGATATCCTGCCTCAAACCTTCGAAGGCATGGGCCACGTCGGACGTTTGGGCATGGGCGTAAAGCAGGGCTTCCGCGGCCGCGGGATCGGCCGGGTGCTCTTGGAGGGGTCGATTCGGAAGGCGTTCACGGGGCGTATCCGGAGAATCGAGCTTGAGGTCTTTGCCTCGAACGAAAGTGCCATCCGGCTTTACGAGTCGGCCGGATTCAATCGGGAGGGCCGAAAAGCCCGAGCGCGCCTGATCGACGGCATGAACGACGACCTCCTGTTATACGCCTTGCTCTAGGAACGCGGCATCGCTGCGGTGTGTCGGATTCACTCGCGCGGCGGCTCTGACGTCGGACGGGAGCCTTATCCCACGCCTGTATCCGTGCCGCTCACCGCCCTCGCTTGGTTATGATGCCCGATGGAGGGGAGACCCCGCGCGCGGTATGCTGGGGCATGAGTCTCCAGTTGCCCGATGTTCGTGTTTTTTGGACCGCTTTTCTCCATGCGTTGCCTGCGGTGGTGCTGATCCTGGCTGCGGCGCTTGCTCTGCAGTTTCTGCTCAGGCGCATCCTCCTGCTTGTGGCGCATCGCACCAGCTTCACGGAATCGGAAGTGCAGCCGGTCGAAAGAGTCGTGCGCTGGATGATCAGTATCGCCGCGCTCGGGTTCGTCCTGCAGGCGTTCGGGATGAACGTCAGCGGGCTGTGGGGCGTGCTTTCAACCATCCTCGCCATGGTCGCGATCGGTTTCGTCGCGGTGTGGAGCGTGCTGAGCAACACCCTTTGCACGCTCATCATCCTTGTCTTCCGACCGTTTGCGGTGGGGGACGAACTTGAGTTTCCAGGCGAACCGGTGAAGGGCCGCGTCGTCGACCTGAACTTCATCTACACGAGTCTGCAGACGGAAGACGGCGCGGTGATGCAGGTGCCGAACAATCTGTTTTTCCAGAAGGTGCTCCGACGCCGGCACTCGGCGGCCCCGGTGTCCCTGGCGAACCAATTCCGGGCGAAGAGCCCGGCCAGAAACGACCCGATGAACGCGGCCGGCGTACCCGCGAGGTAAATACGGACCGGGCGCCGCGAGGCTCCGCGGATGGATCATGAGCGTCTTCCAAATCGTCGCCGTCCTGCTCTCGATCACCGCGTTGTTCAGTTACGTCAATTTCCGCTTCTTCCGGCTTCCGACGACCATCGGCGTGATGTTGATCGCCCTGCTCTCGTCGGGGCTCTTGCTCGGTGCCGCGCACCTCGGGGTCGGGGAGACGGCGCGGGACCACCTGCGCTCGCTTCTGGAGCAGGTCCGTTTCGACCAGACGCTGATGCAGGGCTTGCTGTGTTTCCTGCTTTTTGCGGGAGCGCTGCACGTGAACTGGGGCGAGCTGGCGGAGCAGAAGGCGACCGTGACGCTGTTGGCCACAGCGGGTGTTGTGATCTCGACCTTCGCGGTGGGGACGCTCGTTTACGCGCTCCTGCCGCTGACCGGACTCGAGTTGAGTTACGTGTATTGCCTGCTGTTCGGCGCATTGATCTCGCCCACGGATCCCATCGCGGTGCTGAGCGTGATAAAGCGAGTTCGCGTGCCGAAAAACGTCGAACTTCGCATTGTGGGCGAGTCGCTCTTCAACGACGGCGTCGGAATCGTTGTTTTTCTCGTGGTGTCGCGTTTCGCGACCGAACACCGATCCGCATCGGTCGCCGACGTGGGAAGGCTGCTGCTTCTCGAGGGCGCCGGAGGGGCGGCCTTCGGACTGCTCGCCGGCTGGGTCGCGTACCGTGTCTTGCGGACGATCGACAATTACCAAGTGGAAGTCCTTTGGACGCTGGGGCTGGTGACCGGCGGCTATGCGCTCGCGAGCGCGCTGCATGTCTCGGGGGCCATCGCCATCGTCGTGGCGGGACTCGTGATCGGCAACCAGGGACGGCAGTACGCGATGTCGGAACGAACACGCGAGGAACTGGACCGGTTTTGGGAGCTGCTCGATTCGATTCTCAACGCCGTTCTCTTCGCCTTGATCGGCCTGGAGTTGGTGGTGCTGACATTCTCGTGGGACATCCTCCTTGCGGGAATCGTCGCCGCCCCGACCGTGCTCGCGGCGCGCTGGCTGAGTGTTGCGCCGCCGCTGCTCGCGTTGCGGGGCCGTTGTGCATTCGACCGAGGTGAGCTCGCGCTGCTGACCTGGGGAGCGTTGCGAGGAGGCGTGTCGGTTGCGCTGGCGCTCACGATTCCTGCTGGTCCCGAGCGCGACCTGATTCTTGCGATGACCTACACCGTGGTGATCTGCTCGATCGCCGGCCAGGGCCTCACGCTCCAGCGCCTGGCCGAACGGTTTTTCGGCGCAGCCCCCCGCGCGGAGACTTCTCACCGCCCGTGAGCCGGCGGGGTTAAGCGAAGCGCGAACTCCCTGCGTCGATGGGCTCGCCGCACTGTTTTACGCGGTCGAAGCATGGAGGGGCCTGCGACTGGAAAACGTGTTTTCGGTGGCGTCGAGCTGCGGCGGATACTACTGGCCAGGAAGTACCGATGCTTCGGCCATGGCACCGAATAGAGCGTCGCCTCCGAACGATTCGATGCTACGGATCGCAGGCGAGGAATTTCTGTTGGCGACTTGCATTGAGCCCTGCACAGTCGCCCGATGCGAGTAGGTCTCCTTGGGTTGTGGTTTCTGGCGGTGGTATGCTCCTGTGCGGCGGAAGAACACCAGGAGGTGTCGCGCACGCCACCGGCGGTGTATCGAGCGCGGCTCGAAATGCTGCTCACGCCGGCGACCGCAGCTTTGGAAGGCCGAAAGGCGTTTCCCGAGGACACCAGCGGCGGAGTGGTGTTGCTGGCCGAAACCGTCTGGTTTCGTGACGGAGATGGGACTCTGTACCACGTTCTCCACTACATCTATCACGCCGTCAACGAGGCGGCAGTGAAAAGCGTCGCGAACGATGTATTCACGTTTGATAAGGAGCGAGAATCGATCTTCCTCGTTTCCGCGCGTTCGATTCTTCCCGATGGGACGTCACAGCAGGTCGATCCGAAAGCGACGTTTATCCAGACTCCCCAACGCGAATCCAATTCCTCGCTGTACACGAGTCACTCGGAATTGAACGTCATCTATCCCAACGTTGCCCCTGGCACGTCCACGGAATCGATTGTGGTCATTCGCGAGAACACGCCGGTGATTCCCGGCGAGTTCGCCGCTTCCTACATCTTCGGAGGCGGTTGGCCAACGTATGCGACTCGCTTTGTCGTCGATCTACCGGATACGGAATGGAAAAGGGTGAACGCCCACAGCAGTCTGCCCGGCATTCCGGAGCCGAAAAGCGAGGACGCGGGGCGCGATCGCACACGGAAGATCTGGGAGAGCCGCCTCACTCGTCGCGTTGCGTGGGAGGAGTCGGCCCCATCGCTGGAGTTCACGACGCCCACGCTTCGACTTACCACCTTGAAGGACTGGGATGCGATTGCCGCGTGGATCAGCCGCCTCGTGTCCGACCGATCAGATCTGGGGCCGGACCTTAGGGCAAAGGTTGACGCATGGACGAAGGGTCTGACCTCTCGCAGGCAGATCGTCGACGTGCTCCATCAGAAGGTTGCCAACGAGGTCCGCTATACGGGGCT
The DNA here is from genome assembly GCA_003054665.1 of Opitutaceae bacterium EW11. Classification (GTDB taxonomy): domain Bacteria; phylum Verrucomicrobiota; class Verrucomicrobiia; order Opitutales; family Opitutaceae; genus EW11. The sequence continues at coordinate 441,577 of QAYY01000013.1, forward strand.
CGAATTCGGACTTGCGGGATATCAACCGTATCCCTGCAGCGAAGTTTGGAACCGAGGCTACGGGGACTGCAAAGACAAGGCCAACCTCCTTCGCGCTATGTTAGGATACAAAGGCATACCGGCGCACCTCGTCCTGCTCGAAACCGATAGCCAGGGAAGGGTGGAGCGGGCCAGCCCGTCATGGCGCCAGTTCAATCATGCGATCGTCTGTGTGGACCTCGACGGAACTCCTCTGTTTTGCGACCCGACGGTGAAATACCTTCCCGCGGGTGTGCTGCCTCCGGTCGACCTAGGTCGCAGTGTCCTGATTGCGCGTGGCTCGAAGGCAGAATGGGCGACGATTCCCGACCTGGTTGGCGCGACGCTGCACTTGGAGGCGGACGCCCGATTGCTGCCGGACGGCGAATTGAGCGGATGGTTCACGGTTGCGGCCGGGGGAAGCGATGCCGCGTACTATGCGGACTACTACGCGAAGGAAGACAGCGACGGGCGGCAACGTTTGCTGCAGCGCATGATTGAGACGTTCTTCCCCGGTGCCGAAGTTATGGATACGGAGTTCAAGCCGCCGGCAGGGGCCGTGGACTCTATCCGTGTGCGAGCCTATTTCGTTCGGCCGGCCAGAGCTGCAACTGGCGATTCGTTTCGCTTTCCCTATCCGGAGTCCTGGTTGCCCGACGTTTCCACGGTCGGCGATCGCCTTCGGCCGTATTTGGCGTACCGAAGAGAGGAATCTCTTTCCGCGTCCATCGCGCTCCCGGAAGGTTGGACGGCGAGCACGGTCCCCCAAGCGTTTTCCGCCCCGTCCGATACGGCGAAAATCACGGCTGCGTGGCAGGTGAAGGACGGCAAGCTGCTGGCTGAGCTTCGATGGAGACCGGAGCGCGCGGAACTCGCAGCGAGCGAGTATGCGGTTTTCCAGCGCTCAATCCGGGCGTTGAAGTCGTGGCTGGAGCAGCCCGCACTCCTTGCGCGAGACGCTGCCGTGAAGCAAAACCGCGACGCAAATATCGCGCCCGCGGGAGCCACGGAGCTGTTGGGGTTCCCTATTCTGGCTTCCGGCGAGGGCCAACTGCGCCTGCTCGACGAGAAGTTTCCTTCGGACGGCGATCCAGAGAAGCGGCGTCGAGCGCTCGAGAAAGTGCTGCAATGGTTCCCCAGCGATTCCGAAAGTTGCTTCACCGCCCAGATACATCTTGCGCGACTGGATTGGCAGCGCCTGGGAGACAAGGCGTTCGCCGAGCGCATTGAACAGATTCTTGCCCGCTATTCGACGAACGTCAGTGACTCGCTGCGCGGCTGGGGCGAATACCTCGCTTGGACCGCGCGGTGGGCGGCGAACAAGGACCGGCAGGCGATAGAACACCTGAAAAATCTTGCGGCGAATGAACACATGCCCCCGTTCCGCCGCGTGTGGTCTGCCCACGAGGCCGCTGTCTATTTGGCTGAGTCTGAACCCGCCAAGGCTCGGGACTTTCTGGAGCCCTATGCAGCGATGGCCGGAGAAGCTCAGGAGAAGAATGTAGCGCTGTTGCTGAAACTCACGCTGCAGACGCGCGGAGCCAAGGCGATGCAGTCCACAGGGGCGAGACTCGTGAAGACTCTCGGAGATCAAGCCGATCCTGTCTTCAGCGAATCCGCCGTCGAGCTCGGCAAAATCTGGAGCGCGCTCCCCCTGGAAAAACGCGTGGAGGGGTGCTCTGCACTGGCCCGCGTGATTGGCTCGGAACAAGAATTCCCCTCTGCCTATTCGAAGGTGAAATCGTTGCAGGCCGGAGTGCAGGAATCTGAGGCGCAGGCAGAACTCTCCAGATGGATCAGCCAGACGCTCGCCAAGAGGAAACCCGCGTGGTGGACGCCTCAGAAAGACGATCGATTCCCGACGGCTGATGCGATTGTTCGGCGCATAGAAGACCGAAATGACGCAAGCGACGGGAAGGCGACTTTGGACGCGATCTTTCAGCTTTGGGTTCACCACGACGCAAGCTTCTCGACGGCGATGAAGTATCTTCGATGGGCGTTCTGGTGGCTGGATAACCAGAAGACCGAGGACGAGTTTCTGGACCAGCTCGCCGAACGCACGGTCAAGCTACCGACGACTTCCACCGACGAGGTAGTGGAGTGCTGGAACAACTATGCGAAACACCTTGTTCGGCGGGGAAAGCCGGAACTGGCGAAACAGTGGTATTCACGCGTGTTCGAATGCTCCGCTGCGCGGGACTTCCAGAGAGTCGAGGCGGCGGGTGAAACGGCGAAGCTGCTGCTGAAAGAGCAAAAAACCGACGAAGCGCTGGCCAAGATCCGGAGCATCGAAAAGGTGCATACCGCGCATCGAAAAGGCGTGGACTACCTCTACGTCGCGCTGCTGGTTACCTTGGAACGCGGAGAATTCGACCGTGGTTTGGAGTTGGTGGGTCGAATGCGAGAGCAGGAAGACAAACTGGTGCGTGAGGCCGTCTATGCGTTGCCGATCGGGCACCTGTTGCGGGCCGGAGAGAATCCCGAACGTCTAAGGGCGTATTGGCAACGCGCGAGCCGCTGGCGCGGTCGCTGGAACGAGGTCTTGCGGGAGGCCCATCTGCCGGTGCCCGGAGCCGGCGATCCGCCGCTGGAAAGCGATTTCACGGCGCTCGGCGAGCGCTTGACGACAGCACTCAACCGGGGGAGCCAGACCGAGTTTCTCCAGAATTTGGATACCGACGCACGGCTTGCTCAGTGGATTCCCCTCTTTTGCAGCGATTTTGCCGCGCAAGTCGTGAAGTCATCCCGGCTCTCGCCGAAGCTGTGGCGGGAACTCACCGAATGCGTGCTTGCGATGGTGGAACAGATGGAGCCGGTCGACCCAATGTTCGACCCCAGCGCACGCCTCTGGGAGGCGGCTGCTTTGGGCGATCTGGGCCGGCGATCCGAATGCGTCGCCAAGGCGAAAGCGCTGTATTCGACCCCTGGAATAAAGCTCGAAACCGTTGAAGCGGCGCTTCGGGTCTGGGTTTACTCAGCCCGGGGAGAGCCAGACGAATCCCAGGGTCTTTCGGAAATGAAACGGCTCCTGGAGGGCGAAACCCCGCTCACCTCGAGGTTCGAAGATCTCCGAACGTACTCGGATGCCTTGGCGCGACGCAAAGAGAGGGCGGCAAATGTCGCGCTGTTGGAACGTGAATCCCAGCGGACGGATTTCTCGCCTGCGAGCGAGAGCGGACGTTGGGTTTCGGAGCGCCTGAAAGGGCTACAGGTGGAATCCGGCAGCGCAGGCGGCCTTACCGCGGCGATAGCGAGTTGGAAGGCAAAGCATCGCCTAGGCTGGCTTGAAGGCGTTTCTCCCAAATCGCTCTCAGATCCTCGCGTTGCTGCCATCAAGAGGCCGATTGACATGGGCCAGGGGGGATTCGGCGTGGCTGAGTCTCTCAAGCTCAATTTGCTGCTGGCGGAAAACGAAGCGAACAGTCCCGAGGAGCGCGAAGCGGCGTTCACGAAAGCGTTGCTGACGGTGTCCTTCCTCACTGGTGACGCGGATAAGTATGCCGACGTCGCAATCTCGGCGGCGTCGCTTGATGCTCTTTCGGTTTCGACGCGAGGATTGCTCTGTGGCCAGGCGATCTCCGTCTTGTTGGGGGCAAACCAGTACGAGGCGGCCGCTCGGGTCAGAAAAGCAGTGCTCCCGGGTTCATACCCGCAGGGACGACTCGATTCCTTCGCGGCAGTCGGCGATGCGCTGCGTCTGATGGACATCCGTCCGGATGACTGGTCCTCAAAGGCGTATGGATTGATCACGGGCAAGCCGCTCGACTACTGGCGCTCGTCTGCGCTGACGGAATTGTTGGAACGGCTGGTTCTGAGCGGCGCATCCTCGGAGGCCGAACGCCTCCTGGCGCTCACCAGCTCATTGAACGTTTCCACCGATTCTCCGGCCACCCTCCCGGCTCTTCGGCTGCAATGGACGCGTGCAATCAGGGCGGCAAAGGCAGACGAGCCGTTTGTCCGGGCGTTGAGATCACGTTTGTTGGCATTACCGCAGGCGAAAGAGCGCGTGCCGTTGGTTGTCCAGCGGCACTTCGATCTCTACGCCGTCGACGACCTGACGACCGAACAGTGTTTCCTTCTCGCTGTGTACCAGCTGGAGAACTACCGGTTCCGCGCTGGCGAGGTCTCGCCCCTTATCTACCTGCTCGGTCATCCCACGGGCGTGATTCGGCAAACTCCTCAGTTTGGTCCCGAGTTGCTCAAGATCGCACTCGAAAACGCGGGTGACGACAAACCCCGATCGATGGCAATGATCGCGGCGATGTCGCTCTGCGATATCGATCGGCCTGAGATCGCGACCGCGTGCCAAGACGGACTCAACCAGTTTCTCAAAGGTCCAGCTTCCCGCGCCTATCCCGAAACACGTCAAGCTGCCGGCCGGGCGCTGGCAACCATTGCGCTGCGTACTGGACGGGAACCTCGACCGGCGGCGATCTTCGACCGTCTCAGCGAACTTGGGGTTTCAGAAGCGATCCGGCATCGCATGCAGTTTCTCTACTGCGTTTCCCGCGGGCAGAACGCAGAGGCGCTCAGCCTCCTCGATCAAATCGAAAGCGAGGTGCTCTCGTCTCGTGGAATGCTTGGCGCAGCTCGGGATGCGCTCCGACGAGCCGGACGAGCAGATGAGGCGGAGCTGCTCGTAGCTTCGGGCCGGGAGAAGGTCCACCGAATGATCGACGATGGGTGGGCAAAACCGGAAGACGGTGGCAACGTCTTCAACGCTCTCGGACTTGTTGCTGAGCTGGACCAACCAGAGCTGATCCCCTCCGGATGGCTGGCACACATCCGGGCACACTGGTCTCAGGAAACGTCCATCTTGAAGCTGGACGTCATGTCTAGCCGCGCCCGGCGCGACTGGCCGGGGCTAAAAACCGCGACCGACGCTTTGTTGGCTCAAGTCCCGGACTTGTATGCGATGTATCTGGATCGAGCCGACGCGCTCGAGCATCTGGGGGATTCGGCGGGCGCACGGGATGCCCTAAAGGTTTTTCTTCAGCATGCCCTGAACGACCCGCGTTATCCCGAGGCGTTGAGTAGGTACCAGCGCTTGGCGCCGGGAGAACAAATCGCTTTGAAAGGCGACGCACCGCAGGCCTCGCCCAACTCGCAGCTCTAGGTAATTCGGCAACGGATTCGAAGCATGCGGCGCCTTGAGTCGGGCCCCAAGGCTCGACACTCGGCTGCGGCGGGTTTGGGGCGGGGCGGAGCTGCGTGCGGGGTGTTGCTCTGACCAACGTCTTTCTTGCGCCGGGGAGGCGATGTGGGACAACGGGGCATGCTCATCATCTTCGACGTCGATGGAACGCTGCTGGGGGGCGAAACCGCCGACTGGGGGTCGTTCGACAGCGCTCTGAAAACGGTACTGGGATTCGATCACACGCCGGGTTTTTTCAGCGCGTTGCACGACGTCACTGCGGAGAGCATCGCGGAGGCTGCGATCCTCGCAACCGGACGCCGGCTGGATGACGGGCTCGTCCGCGAGATTCGCGAGGCGTACCTGGGGAATCTCCAGGAGGCCCATCGTTCGAGCGCAGCGGCCTTCACCGCCCGGAGAAACGTGTCGGCGCTTCTGCGGCATTTGGCTTCCCTGGGCGGCGTGACGGTCGCGGTCGCGACCGGAGACTGGCGCCCGACCATCTCTTTCAAACTGCGCTGCGCCGGAGTCGAGGTGTCCCATCTGCCCATGGCGACGGCTTCCGACGCGCGGAGACGGGCCGAGATCATCGCGCTCGCCGCAACGCGTGCCGGACGAAATCTGTCGGACGCGATTTATGTGGGCGACGGTGCCTGGGACCTGCGCGCCTGCCGCGATCTGGGCATTCCGTTCATCGGCACGGGGAGCCGTACGGAGAAACTCGTCGAACTCGGCGCGGAGCACATCTGCGAGGATCTGGAGCCGGAGCCGTTCGTGCGCCTCGCCCGCCGATTCGCGGACGTGCGGCGCACGTCGAAAAACGCCGGGGCAGTGTCCCGTAGCTGATCCCAACGACCCTTCGAGCCGGGGGCGGCGCGCCGTCGGAAAAGTGCTCCATCCACGATGGGCGTCGCGACACCGGCCTCACGATCCGCGTTCAGGAGAAGCTCGTGCGCCGTAATCTTCGCGTAATCTGCGGAGGGATACTCTGGCGGAACGACATGAAAACTCCGTTTCCTACCAAGCCCGCGCTCTCTCCCTTTGTTGCGGTGGCGTTTGCCGTCATTGCCGTCACCGGCGTGCTTCTCTTCTTCCACGTGAAGAATGGCGCGATCATGGCGCTGCACGAGTGCTTCGGCTGGGCGTTCGTGGTCGCGGGAGCCGTGCACCTCGTCCTGAACTGGAGACCGCTGGTCGGATACCTGCGCCTCAAGCACGGGCGGGTTTCGCTCGCGGTGGCTCTGGTTCTCACCGCTGGCTTGACGGTGCTCGGTCTCACCCATCACCACGGACCCGAGGCGCACCCAGCGGCGGGACGACCGACGTTTACCGACGAGATCCGCGACTGAGCGGCGGGGTGGCCGAAACACCAATCGGACTCGGAGTCCGTTCCGTGATTTCGGCTGCCGGCTTCCCTTCGTCGTTCGTCGCGCTAGCCTGACCGTCATGAGAGTGCTTCTGGTCGAGGATGCTCCTCGCCTCCAACGCGGGGTGGCCGCAGCCCTGCGGCGCGCCGGCTATGCGGTCGACACCGCGAGCGATGGCGAGGAGGGACTCTGGCTGGCGCAGTCCAATGCCTACGACGCGATTGTCCTCGATCTGATGCTGCCGAAGCTCGACGGATTGACCGTGCTGCGAAAGCTGCGCAGCGCGGGCAAGGACACCCATGTCCTCATCCTGACGGCTCGCGACACGGTGCCGGACCGGGTGACCGGTCTGCAGAGTGGCGCCGACGACTACCTCGTGAAGCCGTTCGCGCTCGAGGAACTCCTTGCGCGGGTGGAAGCCCTCTGCCGCCGCGCCTACGGGGTTAAGGCTACCGTGCTCCACGTCGGTCCTCTTGATTTGGATACGTCGGGCAAGACGGCCCGGGTCGACGGCAGAGAGATCGAGCTGTCGCCGCGCGAGTTCTCGCTCCTCGAGTACTTGGCGCGACGCGCCGGCGAAGTCGTTTCCCGCACGGAGATCGAGGAGCATCTCTACGACGAACAGGTCGACCCGCTGAGCAACGTGGTGGACTCGGCGATCTGTCTGCTGCGGAAAAAGCTGGGGGCACCTTTGGTCCAGACCCGGCGCGGCCAGGGCTACGTACTCTCGTCACCGGCAGCCGACGACGCGCCATGATTTCGATCCGCCGACGACTCGCGATCGCGCTTTGTGTCGCGCTGGGCGCACTGCTCTTTCTCGGCATGGGCGTGCTTCACGCCGCGCTGCGACACGCCTTGCTGCGGCAGTTCGACGAAGCGCTTGTGGCGCGGCTTCGCGACGTGGAATCGGATCTCCGACGAGGGGTGGATCCCGCTTCGGTCGCCCCGCAGTACGACCACCACGGCCACCGCGGTCAGCGGGATTATTTCGTCGCGTACGGGCCGGACGGGCGGGTGGTGGCGTCGGACGGAGGCGTCGATCTCGGACGGCTTGACGCTCCCGAAACCCGGCGCGGACCGGGGGGCGTTCGGTTTTGGAACATGACGCTGCCGGACGGACGGCCCGCCCGGGCGGGGGAACTGCCAATCCGTAGTCCGGCGTCGGGTGTTTCGCGAGTCGTGGTCGTCGTGGACCGGATAGGCCTCGAGCATGCGTTGGGCGCGACGCTCCTCGCCGTGACAATTGTCGGCGTCGCTCTGCTGACGGTGACCGTCACCGTTGTTCTCTGGATGCTGAAGCGGGGGCTCAGGCCGCTCGACGCTCTTTCCGTGGAGGCGGAGAAAATCGATGCGACCACGCTCGACCATCGGTTCAACGTCGCGGTATTGCCCAAGGAACTCCGGCCGATCGGAACCCGGCTCAACGACCTTCTCGCTCGGCTGCAGAGTTCGTTCACCCGCGAGCGGCGGGTGAGCGCCGACCTGGCTCACGAACTGCGCACGCCTCTGGCCGAACTGCGTGTGCTCGCAGAAAGCGCGCTGAAGTGGCCCGACGCCCGCGACCCGCAGACGGACAGGGAAGTGCTCGCGGCCGCGGCGCACATGGAGGCTCTGATCGAGCGCATGCTGCTCCTCGCCCGGAGCGAGGGGAGCAAGCTCGTGCTCGCGCAGGAAACGGTCGACGTCTCCAGTCTCCTTGGCAGCGTGTGGCGCACGTTTTCTGCCCGCGCAGCGGAACGAGGCCTGGCCTCCCGAATCGAGCTTCCGCCGGCTTCGGTCGAAACGGATCCCGTGCTGCTGCGCTCGATCGTCAGCAACCTCGTCGAGAACGCCGTCGATTACGCACCGGCCACCGGTCTGGTGGCGATCTCGTGCCGCGAAGAGGGAGAAAACTCGGCCGTGATCGAGGTTTCGAATACGACTACCGATCTGAAACAGGAGGATCTGTCCCGGCTCTTCGAGCGCTACTGGCGAAAGGAAGCGGCCCGTTCGTCGAGCGGACATTTCGGACTCGGACTTTCGCTGGTGCGCGGTTTCTGCGATCTCCTCGGGTGGAGCATCACCGCGCGACTGGACAAGGATGGCCGGCTGATCATGACACTGCGCGGCTTGGGACGCGGAGCGGCCTCGCCGCGGTCGTCAGGGTAGGGGCCTGCGGGACGGCGCACCGGCCGATGGTGTTCGAGTCCGCCGACCGCCCGGACGTCGCGCCCGAAGAGACGGGGACGAAGACGAGGCGGCGGCGTCCGGAGCGCGACGGCTGCGGAGCGGCGCGTGCGATTTTTCATGATTCCGACCGGTTGAGCGATTCGACGCTTCTCGGTGCGCCTCGCCCGGACCGGCAGGATCACTCGTGAAAACAGAAGATCGTCCAGGGTTTTCGCAGAAGCGTCCATGGCGGCGGCGAGGGCGTTGGGGTAGATTCGCGCCACCCCCACCGAAACGCCCGCGCGCCCTGACTTCTCAGGTGTTTCTCGAATTCGCCATCTGCGAGACGCCGCCGCGGCCACCTCTCAGCCCAGACCCATGAAACACTCCCGTTGGCTTCCTTCCTCCCCGAGCCGCCAGCTCGCCTTTGCGGTCGCAACGCTCCTTCTCACAGTCGCCGCAAGGGCGGCGGATGCGATAGACCTCTCAGGAAAATGGCGCTTCGCGCTGGACGCGTCGAATCGCGGAATCTCGGAGCGCTGGCAGGGCCGAGATCTCACCGGAGCGATCGCCTTGCCGGGCTCGGTGCAACAGGCGCGGATCGGCGATCCCGTTACCCCGTCGACCTCGTGGACCGGCTCGATCGTGAACCGGGCGTACTTCACCGCGCCGGAGTACGAACGCTACCGCCAGCCGGGGAACGTGAAGGTGCCGTTCTGGCTGCAACCGGAGACGCACTATGCGGGGGCGGTTTGGTACCAGCGAGAGGTGGAGATCCCGTCCGTCTGGCAGGGACGCCGCGTGTTTGTCTTCCTCGAACGGCCGCATTGGAAGGCGACGGTCTGGTTGGACGAACGCGAACTCGGCTCAGCGGACTCGCTGGCAGCGGGGCATCGCTTCGAGCTTGGGGCCGGCGCCGCCCCAGGCAGACACCGGCTGACTCTTCGGATCGACAACACGTTCGATCCCGACATCGGTGAGAACTCGCACAGCATGTCCGATCACACGCAGGGCAATTGGAACGGCGTGGTGGGCCGGATCGAGCTCGGCGCCACGGCGCCCGTCTGGATGGACGATCTGCAGGTGTATCCGAATCTCGCGACGCGAACGATGCTCGTGAAAGGGCGCGTCGCTCGTCTGGGAGAATTGCCGTTGCCCGCGGAGGTGGAACTCGTGTCCACCGCGACCAAGGGCGGTGCGAAAGCCCGCGTGCAGCCCGATGGGCAGTTCTCCATCACGCTCCCGCTCAAGAACGACGCGGCGCTTTGGGACGAGTTCAACCCGGCTCTCCAGCGGCTTACCGCGAAGCTTCCGGGGGAAAACGGCGACGTGCGCGAGCTGACGTTCGGCCTGCGCGACTTTCACCCGGTCGGCCGGCAGCTGACGATCAATGGCCGTCCCGTGTTTCTGCGCGGCACGCTCGATTGCGCGGCGTATCCACGGACCGGGCACCCTCCGACGGACGCGGCCACATGGCGCACGATCCTGAGCGCGGTCAAGAGCCACGGTCTGAACCATGTCCGCTTCCATTCGTGGTGTCCTCCGGAGGCCGCGTTCGCGATGGCGGATGAACTCGGCGTCTACCTCCAGGTGGAAGTCTGCTCCTGGCCCAATCAGTCGACCACGCTCGGCGATGGAAAACCCGTGGACGCTTGGCTGAAGCGCGAGACGACGGAGATTCTCCGCGCGTACGGCAATCATCCGTCGTTCGTGATGCTTGCCGCTGGAAACGAACCGGGTGGACAGCATTTCAGCGCGTGGCTTTCGGATTGGCTGATGGAGACGAAGAAATCCGATCCACGGCGCATCTACACCTCGGCCTCAGGCTGGCCCGAACTGGCGGAGAACGATTATCACGTCACGCCGGAGCCCCGGATTCAGCATTGGGGCGAGGGACTCAATTCGCGGATCAACCGCTTCCCGCCGGAAACGAGAACCGACTATGGCGATTTCATTCGAGAGCGTACGGTCCCGGTCGTCTCCCACGAGATCGGCCAGTGGTGCGTGTATCCGAATTTCGCTGAGATGCCGAAGTACACCGGCTACCTGAAGCCGAAGAACTTCGAGATCTTCCGCGAGACGCTCGCCGAACACGGGATGGCGGACCAGGCGCAGGCGTTTCTCCAGGCGTCCGGAAAGCTCCAGACGCTCTGCTACAAGGAGGACATCGAGTCGGCGCTCCGCACCCCGGAGATGGGCGGCTTCCAGCTTCTCGGGCTCAGCGATTTCCCCGGCCAGGGCACCGCGCTCGTCGGCGTGCTGGACACGTTTTGGGAGGGAAAAGGCTACGTCACCGCGGCCGAGTTTGCTCGGTTCTGCGGCCCGACGGTTCCGTTGGTGCGTCTCGACAAGCGGGTCTTCACGGCGGATGAGCACCTCGTCGGCGACGCGGAGGTGGCGCATTTCGGTCCCTCTGCGCTCGAAGCCCAGGCCGGATGGGAGCTGCGGAACGACGGAGGGCAGGTTGTCGCGCGGGGTACGTTCGGCTCCCGGCACATTGGGGTGGGCGAGCGCAATGGGCTGGGGCGAATCGATTTGGCTCTCGGTGGACTGCCCGCACCCGCGCGCTACAAGTTGTCCGTTTCGTTGATCCCCTCTGCAGCCGGTGAAAGCCACGAGACCTCCGCCGCGAAAACTCCGGCAGCGAAAACCGCGGGGTGGGAGAACGACTGGGATATCTGGGTTTATCCTTCGCCTGAGAAGGTGTCCCTGCGGCCCTCGGAAAACGTCCTCCTGGCGAAAACGCTCGATTCGGCGGCGCTCGCCCGACTCGAGCAAGGCGGTGCCGTGGTCCTGATGCTTTCGCCGGGTGCCGTCGCCTCCGACAAGGCACGCGGCCCCATCGCGCTCGGTTTCTCCAGCATCTTCTGGAACACCAATTGGACGAACGGCCAGGCCCCGCACACGCTCGGCATCCTCTGCGACCCGAAACATCCGGCCCTGGCCTCGTTTCCCACCGACGGCTGGAGCAATTGGCAGTGGTGGTATCCGGTTTCTCATGCCGCGCCGATGATTCTGGACGGTTTGCCGAAACGCCTGGTGCCGATCGTCCAGGTGATCGACGACTGGGTGACGAACCGCAAGTTGGCCCTGGTCTTCGAGGCCAAGTGCGGGCGCGGCAGACTGCTTGTCACCAGCATCGATCTCGAGGCCTCCGTGCTCGATCCCGTGCGCCGTCAGCTGAGATCGAGCCTGCTCGCGTACGCGGCGAGCGATTCGTTCCGTCCGTCCGTCGAGCTTGCGCCGGAAGAGGTCCGCAGTCTCGTGTCGCCCTGAGCCGAAAACCGATTCGCCCCCCGCCATGCTCGCTTCCGCCCCCCAGGACTCCGCGAATCCAATCCGTGGTTACAACAAGAGCTACGTCTGGACGATTTCTCTCATCGCCGCGCTTGGAGGCCTGCTCTTCGGGTACGACTGGGTCGTGATCGGCGGAGCGAAGCCGTTCTACGAAAAGTTCTTTCAACTGACGGATCCCGACGCCCAGGGCTGGGCGATGAGCTGCGCGCTGGTGGGTTCGCTCATTGGGGCGTCGCTGTCCGGCATCGCGAGCGATCGCTGGGGGCGGAAACGGCTTCTCGTCGTCGCGGCGTTTCTTTTTGCCATCTCGTCCGTGGCGACCGGCCTGGCGGGTTCGTTCGGAGCATTCATCGCGTGGCGGATCGTCGGCGGCTCGGCCATCGGACTGGCTTCCAACATTTCGCCTTTGTACATCGCGGAGATCGCTCCGGCGGAGATGCGCGGCCGGCTCGTATCCATCAATCAATTCACGATCGTCGTCGGCATCCTGCTCGCGCAGATCGTCAACTGGCTCATCGCGGAACCCGTCGCGCCGGGAGCGACGGCGCAGCAGATTCTCGAATCGTGGAATGGCCAGCATGGATGGAGGTGGATGTTCGGCGTCACGGCGGTGCCATCGGTGCTTTTCCTCATCGGTTCGTTCGTGGTCCCCGAGAGCCCGCGTTGGCTGGTGAAAAACGGACAGGCCTCGGCGGCGTCGCGTGTCTTGCGGCGGATCTCGGGCGAAGCCGGTGGCGAGCGGGCGCTCAGTGCCATCGAGCAGACCCTCGCCGGCCCGCAGGAGAAGATCCAGTGGGCGGCGCTGCGCGAGCCGAAGATGCTGCGACTGCTCGGCCTGGGCATCGTGCTCGCCGTGTTTCAGCAGTGGTGCGGGATCAACGTCGTCTTCAACTACGCCGAGGAGATCTTTTCCGCGGCGGGCTATTCCGTCTCGGACATTCTCTTCAACATCGTCGTCACGGGCTCGGTGAACCTCGTCTTCACGCTGGTTGCGTTCGGAACGGTGGACCGTCTTGGGCGTCGGGCTCTCATGCTTTTCGGCTCAGCCAGCCTCTGCGTGATCTACGTCGCGCTTGGAAGTTCGTACGCGATGCACAGCCAGGGGCTCCACGTGCTGCTGCTCGTGCTCGCCGCGATCGGGTGTTATGCGATGTCGCTCGCTCCGGTGACCTGGGTGGTGATTTTCCGAGATCTTTCCGAACCGGGTGCGCGGCGTGGCGATGTCCATCGCGGTCGGATTCCTCTGGGTGGCCTGCTTTGTCCTCACGTTCACGTTTCCGATCCTGAACCGAAAGCTGGGCGCCTCGGGCACGTTCTGGATTTACGCCGCGGTTTGTGCGCTCGGCTTTGTCTTCATCCTTTTCCGGCTCCCGGAAACGAAGGGAAAGACGCTCGAGGAACTCGAGGCGGGCAAGTGACCGCCCGCCGGCGATGGCGCGTCAGACGCCGAAGAACTCCAGCGGTCGCTGTCAGCGGACGAGATGCCGCTCGCTGACGTAGCGTTCGAGCCGGTCCTCGAGATCGCCTGTCGCCTCGTAGTATTCCTTCTCCAGATCGTCGAACGTCAGTTTTGCGCTGGGCGAAAGCGTGCGAAGAGCTCGAGTGCGTTCGGCCTTGGTCGACGGGACGCCTCCAGGGCCGAAAACCGAGTTGGCGCGCTCGGCGATTTCCGCCCGGCGGTCGGACCCGACCGCTCGGAAGGCGGTGGGGGCGTAAGGCGCGAGGTCTCCCTCCTGCGAGGAGAAGAAGTGCTCGAAACCGCCGTTGGCGACTCTCGATTCGAAACACCAGATGCAGGCGAGTGTTTTCTCCTCTTCGCTCAGCTGCGCGAAGCCGACCACGCGCTTGTGGTCCAGAGCCCGTTGCATGGCGAGGTCCGCATTCATGTTATCCGCTTCGTTCGCCGTGAATCTATGCACGGGAGTGCGGTTCGCAAACGCGGCGATTGACGGTCAACGCTGGGCTCAACCGCGTGATTCCCTGAGGCGAACCTTCTCGTCTGCGCAGGTTCGGAGCTAAGCCTTGCTGAAGTCGCGCATCCGTGAGGAAGCGGCCCGGCGCTGGAGGGTGCGGACAACCGCGAAGGCGCCGACTCCGCCGGCGGCGAGCAGTCCCGCCGTCAACGCAGGGTGCATCGACGCCTCGGTGTAGAAGCTCCGCCGCATGACGTGGCCCGGCTGATCGCCGCGCTCCCGGCCGCCGAAACCGGGCTCGCGGAGGGTGCCTGACGGATTCCGGGCCCGTTCGTAGCGCTTCTGTTGCCTCATCATCATCGGACCGGCTACTCGGTCCATCGTCCTCGGCGCGATGCGGGAGAAGGCGCTCATCGCCTTGGCGCTGCTCCCGATGAAGAGGTCGCGCACCGCGTGCGTGGCGGCGTGGAGGATTGCCCGTGCGACTTCGTCGGGCGTGTACACCGGCGGAGCGTGCTTTGGCTCCTCCTGCAGGTAGTTTTTCGCGTGCTGCGGATACGGCGTGTCGATTGCCCCCGGCTTGATCAAGGTGACCGAGACCGGCACCGATTCGGCGTCGAGTTCGATCCGCAGGGCGTCGGTGAAACCCTTCACGGCGTGTTTGCTCGCCGAATACATGCCTTGCAGCGCGATGGCGGTGTCCGAAGCGACGCTTCCCAGATTGACCAGCGCGCCGCCGTGCTGCTTGAGGTGCCGGACTGCGACCAAGGAGCCGTGGACGGTGCCCCAGAAGTTCGTTTCGAACAGCTGGCGGGAATCCTCTTCGCTGACTTCTTCCAAGCGGCCGTAGATCGAGACGCCGGCGTTGTTCACCCACGTGTCGAAGCCGCCAAACCGCTCGATGGCGGTGTCGGCGACGCGCTGCAGATCGTCCCGCCGGGAAACGTCGGCCGCGACGCAGAGGGCCTTCCCGAGGTGGGCGCCCTGGTTCAATTCGGAGCAGATGGAGTCGAGCGCCTGGCCGTCGCGTGCGGCGAGCACCACGTTGGCTCCTCGACCGACGGCGAGCCGTGCGGTGGCGAGACCGATGCCGCTCGAGGCTCCGGTGAGGACGATCGTCTGATGCTGGATGGGTTTGAAGGAAGGTTTCATGGATCGGGTCTTTCTGTGAGTGTCGTTTCCTGCTGCGGCGCGAAATGCCCAGGCGCCGGTTTTGGGGCTCTCGTATTCCGTACCGGTAGCGCGAGACACATCCGGTTTCCATGGGTGGATTTCCCGAAGCCGGCTTGGCAGCGGGGACAAGGACGGCATGGGGCTGCACGCGGAGGCGGCGACTATTCCGTGCGGCGTTTTCACCCGAATCTGGCCGCGGCGGAAGAGCAGAGTACCCCGGCCAGTTGCATTCACCGAGAAGCCGGAAATCTTGGGCCAGCATGAAGGTGGACCTGATTGAGGCGCGGACGAATTTGGGACTGCGACCGGACGACCGCGGCAAATTGCCGGGCACACGGGCAGCGTCGCGCGTCCTCCTGGACGCGGGGCTTGCCCGAACCTGGGCGGTCCGCCGCCATCTCGTGCTTGACGCGCCCGCCTACGATCGTGAGCCGCAGCGGGAGACGCGTATCCGAAACGGGCAGTCGATCCGCACCTACGGCATGCAGCTGTGCGAAGCGGTGCGCGAGGCGCTGAATGCAGGCGCGTTCCCGGTCGTGCTCGGCGGAGACTGCAGCAATCTGATGGGCTGCCTTGCGGGGTTGCGGCAGGCCGGGGGCCGCGGATTGGTCCATCTCGACGGTCACGGCGATTTTCTTCATCCGGGCAACTACGACACCGCCTCGCGCCTGGGCTCGGCAGCCGGAATGGATCTCGCGTTGGCAACCGGCCGAGGCGAACCGCTCCTGACTCTCTGGCCGGGAGTCGTGGGCCCGCTGGTTGAGGATGCCGACGTCGTTCAACTCGGCGAACGGGAGCGCGAGGCGTACGCCGAGGTGTACCGTGAGATGATCGAGAGCCCGATGTACCAGCGCACGGTGCAGGAGATTCTCGCAGCCGGTGTCCCCGCTGCGCTCGAGCAGGTGCTTGTGCGCCTGGACGAGCGGGGCCTCGAGCGCGCCTGGCTCCACCTGGATCTCGACGTGCTCGATGCTGCCGTGATGGGCGCGGTGGATTCGCCCGGATCTCCCGGTCTCGACTTTGCGGGATGGCAGGCGCTGGTCTCCGGCCTTCTTGCGAGCGGTCGCATCGCCGGCGCGACCATCGCGATCTACGATCCCGATCTCGACCCCGGTCACCATTGCGCGCCGCAGATTGTGGAGGCGATCGAGTCGTGTCTCGGTCGCTGGCTCGAGTCATAGCGGAAGCGAGGCCGCCTCCACATGCCGGAAGCGGGGCCTACGGAATCTCGAACCGGTATCCGCCAGGTCTTGCTGCTGACGCCGGGGCGCGAGCTTCCGCGGCGCGTGCTCGGACGACGGAGCGCGCTGGCTCCGGGAGCCGTGCACTCGACGCCGACAGCGGCCTCTGCGGAAAACGCCCAGAGCAGGTTTCCTGGGCCAGCGGATTGCGGAAACCCCCGCCTTCGTTTCTCTCTCAGCCTATGCGAAAACGCGTTCGAAGCGGTCGCCGCGGGACATCGGTGTCCCACGGGATCCTGCTCACAGTGGATAATGCGCCGTTGCGGCGGACGGCTTGGGCGCGCCTGCAGGAGGTGAGAAGACGGCTGACGAAAGCGACGGCGGATTTGCACCGCCACGAAAACGAGGACACGCCGGCGTATGTGCGCTGGACCTACGCCACGTGCCCGGCGATGATTTCAGAGGTACGCGAGTTGTACGCACGGATACAGTCGCTGGCGTCGCTCATCACGAGGGTGGAAGACTACGCGTTCCGTACCGGGCGTTCTCCTGAGTCGGTCTGGCAGCAATACAAAGGCGAACCTCCGGAGCTCGAAGAAGAGGACGACGATGCGTTTTCCATACGGCCCGGCGGGGAACTGGACGACGAGATTGAGATGCTGGCGACGGAGTTCGACGAGGAGTTCGGGCACAAGAAAGAAAGGGAGAGCGACGAACCCCCCGACGCTGCGCGCTCGCGCTCGGTCGGAACGCACGTCCACCGACGGAGCGACTTGGGCTCCGATTCCGAGACAGGGCAATCGGCCCGCGACATCTATCGTCGGCTTGTGCAACAGCTGCATCCGGATCGGGGCGGCGAATGGACTGCCCGGCGGCAGGCGCTTTGGCACGAAGTGCAGCAGGCTTGGGAGGCCCGCGACGCCGATTGGCTGGCCCGCCTCGAGGCGGAGCACGAAATCGAAACGGACACGCTCACCGTCGAGAGCGCGCTCGGGCGACTCTATGCCGCGATCCGCGAGATCGAAGGTGCGCGTCGCGACGCGGAGCGGAAACTTCGCCAGTACCGGAAAACGCCTGCGTGGCGGTTCACGCTTCGGGAGCGGAAGCCGGCTGACGCGGTGGACCTGGCCGATCAGCTGCGTTCGGATCGAGAACACGCGCAGCTGCACCTGAAATACCTCGAGCAAACGCTGGCGCGCTGGAGCCGCCCGGTCGGCCAAGCGCGAGCCAAACGGAAGGCCGACGGATTCCGGTCGGTCCTTTTTGAACTCGGCTGACGAAGGCCCAGGGCACGCCTCTCGCGCGACCGGCGAATAACCGGAAGCGGGGGATCGTCGCACCTCTCCCGCGGCGATTCGCTTCAGCTTTCCGTGGAAGGCACCGAGTCGGCCGAGGGCGAATACGCGGAGAGAAACTGCATCAGCCCCGCGGTGTAGAGGCGGCGACGCCGAGACTCCTCACGGGTGGCGTCTGCCGCCGGCGGTGGGAACGGCGTTTCGTCGTGGCAAACGTGCGGAGAACCTGGTTCGTCCGCGAGGACTGTCGTAGGCGGAAAGAAAAGGGCACGCATCGTACTTGAAGGGTTCGGGTGACTACTCCGGCCCTCCGCAACGGGAGCGGAGGGCCGGGTTGCGGTCCGGTGCTTCAGGCGCCGGGAGATTTTGTCGGCGCATCCGGCCGGGCCGGCGGTTCATCCATCCAGGGCGGGCGTGGCCATTCGCCGAACCGATGGCGCATTCTTTCGCGCATTTTCTCGCGTTCCTCGGGAGTCATGCAGGCCCATTTCCGGGCCATCATGCGTTCTTTCCAAGGGGGGCCGAAGCCGCGTCCTTTTCCGGGGAAACCCCCGAAGAGCACCTTGCAAAGCACGAGCAGGCCGAGCGCCTGCCAGTAAGTGACGGCTTTGACCGGCACGATATCGACGAGCACGCCGTTCCAGAGGGCGTAGACGACGTAGGTGAACAGGGCGAGGAAGCCCACGATCGCGAACGGGATGAAGAAGAAGGCCTTTCGGCACGGATGCGTATTCATGGTTTAAAGACGTTGACGTGAGACGTTCAGAAATTCGTCGCGAAGCGGTTCCAGTCGGGCGCGGAGCCGGAGCACCGCGTAGCGCTTGCGTGAGAGCAGGGTGTTGACGTTCTCGCCGGTGAGTTCGGCTATCTCCTCGAAGGAAAGTCCCTCGAGTTCGTGCCAGACGAAGACTTGCCGCTGCTCCTCCGGAAGCTCTGCGAGCACGGCGTACAACTCTTCCCAGAAGCGATGCCGGAGGTCTTCCGTCCGCGGGGTGCTCTCGTCGCGGAGAAGAAACTCCGCCAGGTCGAAGCCCTCGTCGTCGTCATCGGCTTCCTCGGCCAACGCGTCGATCGAAGGCATCGACGGCCTGCGGTACCGGTCGATGATCCGGTTTCGGGCGACCCGGTAGAGCCAGGCACCGACCTGCTCGATGGGGCCCGAATCGAGCGTGGTGACGAGTTGCTGCCAGACGTCCTGCATGACGTCTTCGGCGTCGGCATCGCTTGCCACCCGGGCGCGGATGAACCTCATGAGCCGCTGCCCGATCCCGCCGACGGCGTGAACGATCTGCTTTTCTTTCTCAGAGCTCATGTAGTTCGGAATGTGCCGTACGGCCTGCATCTCCACCTGCAGACGAAGAACGCTTCGGAATATTGCAGCCCTGCGTCAGAATATCACGAATCGACGCAATTGCCTGCTGTTTCGAGAGGTGCGGAAGCCGGTGATCGCCGGTCGCGCGCCTCCGCGCGTGGGGTGACGCTCTGCTCGGCGGCGGATGATCGGGTGGCTGTAGCTTAACTCCCACTACGTTCGCTCGGTGAACTGGATCGGCATCGGAGCGCTTCAGTTCGAGGAGGACGGCAGCATGAGCGCCGTGTCTTCCGTTTGCCGGCACAGGACTCGTGCCGCGAGGTTGGCGGCGTTTTCGAGAAAGGCGTTACCCGCAGCGCCGCGAGAATCCCGGCAACGGCCCTCGCACGCGACCGTTGCGGATTGAGGGGAGATGGTTTGTTTTTCGTGGATGAGCCGTGAGCTGTTCCCCGTCCTGAGTTCAGAGGGCCCCGCTGCCGACCGCGCCGAGAAGATGATGGTTTACGGCAGGTTCGTTGGAGCGTGGGCGGGTCGGGTCGTCCGACATCTGCCGGACGGCAAGACCGTCGAAGATAGCTGCGAGATTCACTTCGGCTGGGTCTTGGAGGGCAGGGCGGTGCAGGATGTCTGGATCGTTCCCGCCCGGGGAAATCGCTCAGGCGGCGTTCGACCGGGAGAGTACAACCTCTACGGGACGACGCTGCGGGTCTTCGATCCGAAGAACGACGTCTGGCACATCACCTGGATCAATCCGATCACGCCGACGCACTGCCGGATGACGGGCCGACAAATCGGCGACGAGATTGTGCAGGAGTATATTACCGACGAAGGCATGCGCTGCCAGTGGGTGTTCACCGACATCGCGCCGGATTCGTTTCACTGGATCGGCCGCGGCACGATCGACGGTGGAAAAACCTGGAAGGTGCAGACGGAGTTTTTCGTTCGCCGCACCGCGTGAGACTCAAGCGCCGGACTTCCGGTCGGCGTGCCCGAGGTCTTTCCCCGGAGCGATGCGGTCGCGCACGAGCTGTTTGAGCTCGGTGATTTCGGGAAAACGCCCCTTCTCCTTCCGCGACCAAATCAAGGCGCCGTCGGCGTGGACTTCGAAAATCCCGCCCGTCCCCGGCTTGAGCGTGAGTTCGCCGATCTCCTGCTCGAACGTGGTCAACAGCTCCTGCGCCATCCAAGCCGTGCGCAAGAGCCACCGGCACTTCGTGCAATAAGCGATCTCAACCCGATGCCGAGCCCCCGCGTTGTCGTCTGGAGTGGTCATAGGGCGAAAGAATAGACGAGACCTTCCGTGCAGCAACACGAGGGACGGTGTCAGCCAGCGCCGTCCCTATTGGTCCTTCCTCAGCCGGCACTTCTCGGTGAGTTGGTAGCATATGGACGCGACACGCTGGTTGCTCAGAGGCGACGACTTGTGAGCCTCCACGTGGGGGCGGATACGCTTGGGATTGAGAGCCCAAACGGAATGCTGTGTCGCGTCGTCTATCCACCAACCTGGGGCAGTCACGACGGGCTGCACAGAGACCGGCGCCCCGGTGGCGCTGCTCAACCATTTGGACACGGAGCGCGCATTCGCGAGGGATTGTTCTACTGACTTCGTTTCGCGGGCCTTCGGCCAGAAGAGAGCCGTCCCATCATATCCGACTTTGTATCCAACTTTCTTCCCGTTCTGCTTCGGTTTTCGGCGAGTTTTCGTTTCGACCACGAATACCCCCGTTGGACCAACGATCACGTGATCGACATTGTAGTTCTCGAATACGAGGTCGTGAAAGACGTGGAAACCAGAAGCGAGAAGCTGGCTGAGTTCTTCTGCGACTGCCCGCTCGCCGATGAATGCGAGACGGTGATTCCAGAGATCGCGTGTTACCTTCACCAACCGGGGCCAATACACTGCCGCGTCGAGAGCTACGATGAACCATAACGTAACTCCAAAGGCTCGCGGAGCCGCAGGGTTGGAAACAACGGCCATCGCTGCGCCGGCAAGAATCAACCATCGGATCATCAGCTGCGTCTGCTGCCGTTCGGATAATTCATCGATCTTCAGTCGGAGTGATTCCCCAGCGGGACGAAGCGGGAGTTCAGTGAAAGGATCCTCAGCTCCCGACTTGTATTGCCTGCGCACTACAACCAGGCGCCAGATGAGAAGGAGGATTGGGGCAGTGAAGAGCGCCGCGATGATGCCAGCGCGGATTACTGGACGAATATGTAACTCCCAGCCAGACAGATTCACGTTTCAGCTATCGGCCGTTTTTTCGAGTTCTTGAGCAATCGAAGCAGCCGTGAGTCCTGCGGCTGAGCCCCGTTCAAATGTTCGCCTGGCGGAAGCGTTGGCGTTCCTGCTGTCGCTTCGAAGGCTCGCGGGGCTGCAGGCTTGGTGCCTCGCTTGCTTTCACCTCCATGAAAACCCCATCGCTGGTGTCCCGCATTGTTGCTCTTGCCGCGTTAGGTTTCGCGTCTCCTCTGATAGTCCCTGCTGTTTCGGCTGCGCAGGCCTCGTCGGTGCCGGCTCCGCAACGGCTGATCGTCCTTTCCGACATCGAGGCAGATCCGGACGATACGCAGAGTTTCGTGCGTCTGCTCCTGTATTCGGATGTCGTGGACATTCGCGGGCTGGTTGCGACCACGTCGGTCTGGAAAAAAACGTCCGTGGCCCCCGAATCGATCCGCGCGGTGATCCGCGCTTACGCCCGGGTTCACCCGAATCTGTTGAAGCACGACGAGAAGTATCCGCGGCCCGAGACGCTTCTGGCTTTGGTCAAGCAGGGTAGGGCGGAATATGGCATGGCGGCGGTGGGCGAGGGGAAGGATTCCGAAGGCTCGGACTGGATTGTCCGTGAGTTGGAGGCGAACGATGAGCGGCCTCTCTGGATCGCGGTGTGGGGAGGAGCCAACACGCTGGCGCAAGCGCTGCACCGGTTGCGCGCCACGCGGCCGCCGGCGGAGGTCGATCGGCTCGTGGGCAAGCTGCGGGTTCACACGATTTCGGACCAAGACGACTCCGGGCCGTGGATACGAAAAACGTTTCCCAAGCTCTTCTACATCGTCAGCCCGGGAGGCGACTACGGCGCGGCGACCTGGATCGGAATCAATACGGTGGTGCCCGGCATCGACAACTCGACGATCAGCAACCGCTGGCTTGCCGAACATGTCCAGCAGGGTCACGGCCCGCTGGGCGCGGTGTATCCGGATGTCGCGTGGGGCATGGAGGGGGACACTCCGTCGTGGCTCGCGCTCATACCAAACGGACTGAACGAGCCCGAGCGTCCAAATTGGGGCAGCTGGGGCGGCCGCTATGAACTCTATCGGCCGGAGATCTCCGTGGCGGACCCGCGCACGTTTGTCGGAGGTGTTGCCATCGATCCGGAAACTCGCCCGATTTGGACCAACGCGGTCGACGACTACATCCCGCCGGTCACGGGCGAGTACGGTCGTGCGCACCGTGCAGGCGAAAAGACCTTCCGCGACGCAAAGGTCACCCTCTGGCGATGGAGGGACGATTTCCAGAACGACTTTGCCGCACGCATGGACTGGACGACTCGGCCGGTGACCGAAGCCAACCATCCACCGGTTCCTGTGCTCACGCATCCGGACGCGTTCACCGTGCGTTCCGGGGAAGGATTCGGCCTCGATGCGCATGGCTCGAGCGATCCTGACGGCGATAGCCTGAGTTACTTTTGGTTCCAGTATCGCGAAGAGGGGGCGTTCCCAGGCGCGGTGAAAATCGACGGCGCGGAAAACTCCGTGAGTGCGTGGGTGACTGCGCCGAAGGTCGAGAAGCCGGAAACCATCCATTTCATTCTTCGGGTGACCGACAAGGGCGCCCCGCCCCTATCGCGCTACAAACGGATTGTCGTCACCGTGATCCCGTAGTTTGCGTTCGCTGGAGCGAGGGGCGTCCGGCGCGTTGACGTGGTTTGGCCCCGCTGCTCTGATTGGGCTCTTTCGCGGCAGGAATTCCCTAAATTGGTGGCGGCCGAGGGGCGCCGTCGGAGCCAAGGGGCACGATTTCCCGCCGCCGTCTCCAAAAAACAAAGACGCCTATGCAAAGCCTCAGGAGCAGACTCATCAACGCGCTCATCCGGAACCGCCATCTCCTGCGGGGACGGCTTCGCAAACAGGTTTTTACTCCGGAGAGTTCCATCCCTGCGTTTCGCGCCCAATGCGAGAAGAGCGCTGGTCGGATGTCGCGGCTGCCTCAGGGTGTGCGCGCCGAGCCGACGCGGATTGCGGACCTTCCCGCGGAGTGGCTGCGGCCCGCGGGAGCGCCGTCGGACAAGATCGTCCTCTACGTCCACGGCGGCGGCTACGTTTCCGGTTCTTGTGCGGATCACCGCGGATTCGTCGCGACATTTGCCAAAAACCTGGGCTTCGCCGCTCTGACCTATGAGTACCGGCTTGCGCCGGAGCATCCATATCCCGCGGCCGTGGATGATTCGTTGGCCGTTTACCGGGCGCTGCTGGCCGAATACTCGGCCGGGAATATCCTGGTCGCCGGCGAATCCGCCGGTGGCGGCCTTTGCCTGGCGCTTTTGCTGGCCGTGAAGAAGGCGGGGCTGCCGTTGCCGTGCGGAGCGATCGCGATCACGCCGTGGGTGGATCTGACGTGTGCGAGTCCTGGATACAGAACGCGGAATCGCCGTTCGGCAGCGCCGATGAAGTCGTGGACGGTGTTTTCCGAGCACTACGTGCGAGGCGCGGATCGCCGCGACCCGTTGGTCTCGCCTCTTTTCGGCGATCTTCGCGGACTTCCGCCCCTCCTGATCAATGCAGGGACGGACGACGAGCTGTTCGACGAGGCGGAAGCGTTTGCCCAGCGCGCGAAAGAAGCGGGAGTGGAGACCACGTTCCGCGCCGGAGAGGGCATGATCCACTGCTACCCGTTGCTCGCGCCGATGTTTCCCGAAGCCGTCGCCGCCATGGACGAGATCCGCGCGTTTGCTCGAAACCACCTATCGCGAATTCCGTAGCAGAATGCTCCTCCGCTCGCTCGCTCCGATGGGGTCAGGCCCTAATGTCTGTGGCCTCTTCTGGTGAGAAGAAATTGACATGTATGTGAGCCTGTTGCCAGGTGGTGGCATGGCGAGAAGGTTGCGTATAGAGTTCGAGGGGGCGTTGTATCACGTTATGAGTCGCGGGAATTATCGAAGTCCCATCTTCGAGGAGCCGGGGGCGAAAGCGGCTTTTCTCCGATGTCTTCTTCAGGCGAGTGAACGGGCTGGTTGGGTGCTGCATGCATTCGTGATAATGAGTAATCATTACCACATCGCGCTGGGGACCCCGCGTGGAAACCTCTCGGCCGGCATGCAGTGGCTGCAGAGCACCTTTGCGACTAGGTTCAATCGCTTTCGTGCGGAGAACGGACACGTCTTCCACGGGCGATACAAAGCGCTCCTGGTCGAATCCGTTTCAGAGCTCGCGAAGGTGTGCCACTACATTCACCTCAATCCCGTCCGGGCCGGGCTAACACCCGTCGAGCGGCTCGGCCTGTATCGGTATTCCAGTTACGCGTTGGGGCGTGTCCGGAAATATGACGGGCCGAGGATAGAGGTGGAGACCTTCCTTTCCGGGGCTGGAGGACTGGCTAACACGTCCGCTGGCTGGAGGTCATACGGGCAATATCTGAGCTGGCTTGCCGCGGCGGACGCCGAGCAGAAGCGGCTAAGGTTCGAAGCGATGTCGCGGGGGTGGGTGATTGGTTCGGCAGATTTCAGGCGCGACATGGCGGCATCTGCTCGAGCTAAGCTTGGCTCTCCCCAGCATGCGCGTGCGGAAACACGCGATGCCAAGCACGCACTCTGGGAGAGCCTCTGTAGCCGCATGCTCGAACGGCTGGGAAAAAAGTACGACGAGGCGAAGAAGGAGAAGAAATCGGCCGCCTGGAAGATCGCCGTTGCGGCCCAGATGAAGAGTTGCTGCACGGTGAAGAATCCATGGCTCGCCGACCGCCTTCACATGGGCGATCCCGACGGCGTGAGTCGCTACGTGGGCGAACTCGCGAAGGGCCAACGGCCGTCCGCAAGTTTCCTCATCAAGAAAATCACAGACATTAGGGTCTGACCCCATCGGAAGGGGGTTAGGCCTTGATCCGGTCGCGGAGGCCGCCGAAGGCGAATTGGCGGGGGAGTTCGGAGTCCATGAAGTCGTAGGGAAAGCCGCGGACGATCGCGCTGGCGGCGTCGAGGCGCGACACGTGATCGGGCGTGAGCGTGAGGGCGAGGCTCGCGAGGTTGTCGTCCCACTGGGAGAGTTTGCGTGCGCCGACGATCGGGATCACCGGCACGGGCCGCGTGCGCAGCCATGCCAGCGCAACCTGTGCGGGAGAGACGCCGATTTCCGAAGCGATGGCGACAACGGCCCGAACGGTGTTCAGCCCGGTTTCGCCGACGTTCGCCAAGTCCTTCATCATATCGGTGCTCAGGCGGCCCGCTACTTCGGAGGAGTTTTTTGCCAGCTCGGGCAGGTATTTTCCGGTGAGCAGGCCGGAGCGCAGCGGCGACCAGGCGAGTACGGTCATCTGCTGGTCGCGGGCCATCGGGATGAGCTCACGCTCCACGGTGCGTTCGATCAGGCTGTATTCAATCTGCAGGCCGATGAACCGTGTCCAGCCGCGCAGTTCGGCGAGCGTGTTGGCCTTCGAAACCCACCACGCTGGGGCGTCGGAGACGCCTGCATACAGGATCTTGCCGGCGCGGACGAGATCGTCGAAAGCCCGCATCACTTCCTCGACGGGCGTCAGCTGGTCCCAGACGTGCATCCAGTACAAGTCAATGTAGTCCGTACCCAGACGCTTGAGACTGGCTTCGACGGCCTCGACCATGTTTTTGCGGTGATTGCCTCCGGCATTCGCTCCATGGCCCGGCATGGAAAGGGTGTATTTGGTGGCGAGAACCACCTCGGAGCGGTGCGAGGCAATGAACTCACCGACGAACTTCTCGCTGGTGCCTTCGGTGTAGAGATTGGCGGTGTCGACAAAGTTGCCGCCCGTCTCGCGAAAGGCGTCGTAAATGCGACGCGCTTCGTCCTTCGCTGCTCCCCATCCCCAGGTTTCGCCGAAGGTCATCGTGCCGAGGCACAGATCCGACACCCGCAATCCGCTTCGTCCGAGTAGTTGATAATTCATCGTGGTCATGCCGCCACGATACCCGCGATCGTCGCCGATGCGGTAGACCAGTCCGATCAGATCCTTGCCTAAATCGATCACGGCCGCGGGCGGAGTGGTTGACGAGCCGGTCTGTCGGGACAACCGGTACGGTCATGCTGTCCGAACTCTGTCATCTGCTCGACCGCCACACCGACGACGAGCGTCCGGAAACCGCGGTGCCTGGGCTCAGGCTCTTCCGTTCTTCGGTGAAAACGAAGCCGTCGCCGGTGGTGAGTGCGCCCGTTTTCTGCTGCATCGCCCAAGGGCGGAAGCGCGTGTTTCTCGGCGGCGAGCCGTTCGTCTATGCTCCCACGAGTTATCTGATCAGCTCGGCCGACCTGCCCGTCAGCGGCGAGGTCATCGAGGCGCCGTACCTCGGCTTCAACTTGGCGATCGACGCCGCGGCGGTGTCGGACTTGTTGCTCAGCCTACCCCCGGCACTGCTTTCAAAAGGTCCTTCGCGCGCCCTGGCCGTGGGAATGATGGACGAGGAACTCACGGCGTGCGCCGTGCGGCTGGTGCGTCTCCTGGATCGGCCCGGCGATATTCCGGTGCTGGCTCCTCTCGTGCAACGGGAGATTCTGTACCGGCTGATCCAGGGCCCCTGCGGAGGGATGCTTCGCGAACTCGCTCAGCCCTCCAGCCAACTCTCGCAGGTGAGCCGCGCGATCCAGTGGATACGCGAGCGTTTCGACGAGCCGATCCGCATCGAGGAATTGGCCGCGGTGGCATCCATGAGTCCGCCGTCGTTTCATCGGCACTTTCGCGCGATCACCAACTTGAGCCCGCTGCAATACGTGAAACAGATCCGGCTGCAGGAAGCGCGACGGCGACTCCTGGCTGACGACGTCGATGCGGCGACGGTGGCGTTCGCGGTGGGCTACGAGAGCCCGTCACAGTTCAGCCGCGAGTACCGGAGGATGTTCGGCCAACCGCCTGCTCGAGACGCGAGTCACCGACGACGCAGGCTGGCGGCGCTTCAGTCCGATTCTGTTCCGATCGAAGCGGTCGGCGCTTGAGGCCGCGCGCCCATCCCAACACGGTGGAGGCGCCGGACGCATCCCGCGCCGCAGAAGTACCCCACCATGAAACTTCGTTTCCTTCTGATTCCGTTTGTCTTCGTCTCCGGCGCCGTCTGGGGACAGCTCTCGTTTGGCTCTGCAGAGTTGATCGATGCCGGCTGGAAGTTCGCTCTTCGGGACGAGCCCGACGCACGACAGGCGGTTTTCGACGACCACGGCTGGCAATCGGTGGATCTGCCCCACGACTGGAGCGTGAAGGGAAAGCTGAGTGCGCAGCTGGCGAGCTGCACCGGTTATCTGCCGGGCGGAGTGGGGTGGTATCGGAAAACGCTCGCGATCCCGGCAAAGGTCGCCGGCGAAAAGGTGTATTTGTATTTTGAAGGTATCTACAACCGCAGCGAGGTTTACCTGAACGGACACCTCCTCGG
Source organism: Opitutaceae bacterium EW11 (assembly GCA_003054665.1). Lineage (GTDB taxonomy): Bacteria > Verrucomicrobiota > Verrucomicrobiia > Opitutales > Opitutaceae > EW11. The sequence goes on from QAYY01000013.1 coordinate 469,015, forward strand.
GAAACGGCCCAATGGCTACGTATCATTCTACTACGACGCCACGCCGTACGTCCTTTTCGATCGCGAAAACGTTGTCGCCGTCCGCGTCGACCACGGTCGATCGGCGGATTCGCGTTGGTACTCGGGTTCTGGAATCTACCGAGACGTCTACCTCGTCCGGGCCAATCCGGTGCATATCGCCCCATGGGGCGTGTTCGTGCAGCCCGCGGTTCTCGATGGAGGAACCGGTCGCGTGGCGATCGACACCGAGATCCAGAACGAAACGACTCGCGACGCCCCGGTGGCCGTGCAGCAGGAGTTGTTGTCCGCCGACGGTGCGGTTGTGACCACGGCGATGACGAATCTTCTATTGCGGCCGGGAACGTCCGCCACCGCCAGCCAAGTGCTGGAGATTCAGAAAGCTCACCTCTGGAGTTTGTCGGATCCGTACCTCTATCGCGTGCGGACCACGGTCGCACAGGACGGAAAAGAAACCGATCGCGCGCTCACACGCACCGGTCTGCGGACGTTCACCTTCGACCCGAAGCGGGGATTTCTGCTGAACGGCATGGCGACGAAAATGAAGGGCGTGTGCCTGCATCACGACGCGGGTGTGCTCGGTGCGGCGGTGCCGCGGATCGTGTGGGAGAAACGCCTGGCGACCTTGAAGAGCCTTGGCTGCAACGCCGTCCGGATGAGCCACAATCCGCAGGCGCCGGCCGTCTACGATCTGTGCGACGAGCTTGGCCTGCTGGTGCTGGACGAGGCTTTCGACGAATGGGAGTTTCCGAAACGGAAATGGCTTCGCGGTTGGAACGTGGGCGAGCCGGGATTCGAAGGATCGTTCGATTTCTTCCAGGAGTGGAGCGACCGCGACTTGACCGACATGGTGCGGCGAGACCGGAACCATGTCTCGGTCTTCGCCTGGAGCATCGGCAACGAAGTCGATTACCCGAACGATCCCTATTCCCACCCGATTCTCGACGGCGCGAAGATCAACCAGCCGATGTACGGCGGGTACAAGCCGGACCGGCCGAACGCCAGCCGCCTCGGCATGATCGCGAAGCGGCTTGTCGCGACGGCGAAGAAGCAGGACCTGACGCGTCCCGTGACCGCGGCTTTGGCCGGCGTCGTGATGTCGAACGAAACCGAATATCCCGGAGCGTTGGACATCGTGGGCTACAACTACACCGAGGAGCGTTACGCGATGGACCACGCGGCGTTTCCGCGGCGTGTGATCTACGGCAGCGAAAACGGACACTCGATGAAGGCTTGGCGCGCCGTACGGGATAACGACTACATCTTCGGCCAGTTTCTTTGGACGGGCATCGATTATCTCGGCGAGGCCGGCCCCTGGCCCTCGCGCGGAGCCGACAACGGCCTGCTGGACTTCACCGGCGCGGTTAAGCCGCGCGGACGTTTCCGCGAAGCGCTCTGGTCCGACAAGCCTGTCGTGGGCCTAGGGACACTCCCGGCGACTGCAGACAAGTGGCGTTCGCTCGACGCGTGGCCGGTGTGGAATTACACGCCGGGCGAAAAAGTTCGTGTCGTCTGCTTCACGAACGCGGCGAAAGTGAAGCTGCTGCTCAACGGTGTGCAGGTGGGCGGAGAGAAATCGCAGAACGACGAAACCGGCGTGGTTTCCTGGGAAGTGCCGTTTGCGCCGGGCAGACTGGAGGCGGTTGCGCTGAACAAGCAGGGCGGAGAATCCGCTCGGACTGTCGCGCAGACCGCAGGCGAGCCGGCGGAGCTGAGAGTCACGACAGACGGCGCGGTGATTGAACGCGCCGGAGGAGTAGCGACCATGGCGCTGCAGATCGTGGATCGTGCCGGGGTCCCGGTGCTCGATTCGGAGGCCGAAGTGACCTGCACCGTGGAAGGGCCGGGCAGGCTGCTCGGGCTGGAGGCTGGAAACGTCGCCGATGTCGGCGACTATACCGACGCGGTGCAGCGTGCCTATCACGGCAGGCTCGTCGCCTACGTCCAAGCAACAGGCGGGCAGGGGAGCGTTCGCGTTCGCTTCTCCGTGGCCGGATTGCCGAACGTTGAGATGACCGTGGCGCCTCGCTGACCTCGGTGCTCTGCGCGGATTCAGAGCCTGCAGCATGCTCTGCACGGACCTTGAATTCCGAGCGGGCGCCCTGGCTTTGCCGCACGCGCCGAGAAGCAGGCGGCGGTTAAGCGTGCTTCTGCCGGGCGACCTGGCTTCGCACATCGGTTTCTCTTCCGACGACGCTATCGTCGAGCTTCTCGTTCGACCGGACGCGGTCATGGAACGAGATCGTGCTCCTGAAAAACAGAGGCATTAGCGCGTCACTGTGAGGCTATAAGATTCGGATAAATTTCACCCGATCAGGTGATACCGAGGCGGGCAGCGTGTAGCTAGCATGCGACCCGTACCTCCCAGCCCCACTCTGGTTCAGTCCTCATCACTCCCCCCCGCGAGGCTCCTGAAACTATACCCGCCTGTATTATAGTCCTAGATACAACCGCGCGCATTTGGCGGCGCTTGGGCGCGCGAAATCCAGCCGCCCCGAACCTTTCACGGGCCTCCCACCGGCTCGTTGTTTCCAGCTCCAGCGAAGAGTCAGTCACCCATACGCACCTGGACATGTTGCCCCCCATAGCATGAACACCAACAGACCCAATCCCACCCGCAGCCCGATCAAGCGGCCCGAGGCTCTCGCGCTCGCCGCACTCGTGGCTTTGGCAGCGCCAAACCTGCCCGCGCAGACCGCCCCTTCCACACCCGATAGCCAGAAGGAAAACGAGGAGCAGACCGTGGAGCTCTCGCCCTTCGAAGTGTTCGCCCAGAAAGACACCGGCTATGCCGCGACCTCGTCGCTGGCTGGTTCCCGCCTGAACACCAACCTCCGCGATGTCGCGTCGGCGATCTCGGTGGTGACGGGCGAATTCATGAAGGACACCGGCGCGACGGACCTTCAGCACATCCTGGTCTACCAGACGAGTTCGGAGGCCTCCGGCATCGCCGGCAACTACTACGGCGCAAACGCCGACGACGGCGGCTACCGCACGCGGATGCTGGTGAATCCCCAGAGCGGGACGCGTGTCCGCGGTTTGAATACCGCCGACCTGACTCGCGACTTCTTCAGCACCAACATCCCGATGGATTCGTACAACACCGCGCGCGTCGACATCCAGCGCGGCCCGAATTCCATCCTGTTCGGCCTGGGCAGCCCGGCGGGCATCATCAACAACACGCTCAAGATGCCCAATATGCGCCGGTACGAGGGCACTGCGGAGGTCCGCGTGGGAAGCTACGGGTCCACGCGCGAAATGCTCGACGCGGACCTGGCGCTCCTCCCGGGGAAACTCGGCATCCGCATCATCGGGTTGAACGACGACGCGAAATACCGCCAGGACTACACCTTCAACCACGACAAGCGCATCTACGGCGCCCTTCGCTGGCAGCCCGTGCTCGCCGATCGTGTGTTCACGCAGATCGACGTCACGGGAGAGTCCGGCCGGATCAGCGCGAACCGCCCCGTCGCGGTCACTCCCGCCGACTTCATCTCGAACTGGTTCAATCCGCTGAACAAGTACCTGATGTACGATCCGCTGACCAGCAACGGCATCCCCCAGGATCCGAACCGCGTGCAGCATCCCGAACTCTCCGCCTACTTCGCCGGAGCTCCGGCGCGCGATTGGTGGAACGGCTCGCCCGCCACGATCTGGGCGGATCCCGCGAGCGGCACGATCGGTAGTGGAGGACTGGATGCGTATCGCCAGCGCGATGGCGAGCCCTGGGGCGGCTTGAGCGGCGTGACCAACGTCAACTGGTCGGAAGGCGGCGTTTGGAACAAGGACCAGGCGAGCTACTACGCCAACAATCCGGCGATCGTGCGCCTGATCCAGCAGTACGAGCAATCGACGGGGAAGACGTTCAGCGGCTTCGGCTCCAGCCTCTGGCCCACCCAGATGATCCTCGGCGGACCGCTCGCGTTCACCGACAAGACCATGCAGGGGCCGAACAAGCACGAGTGGAATAACTTCGATACCGTCAACTTCGCGGTCACGCAGACGTATCTCGACGGACACCTCGGCTTCAACGCCGCGTATGCCCGCGAAAACTACCGTTCGGGCTACACCAATCTGATGGCGACGGATCGCATCACGGTCGACGTGAACGCCTATCTGCGCGACGGATCGGCCAATCCAAACGTGGGCCGGCCGGCGATCTACGGCTCGAGCAGCGGCAACATGACGACGGAGCGCCGCGAGGCTTATCGAGGGACGGGCTTCTACAAGCTGAACCTCGCCGACTACTTCGGCCGCGACAGCCTGATCAGCAAGATCATCGGCGAGCAGACGTTCACCGGCGTGCTGGCGAGCCAGCGCTACGCGAACTTCTCGCGGAATTTCAACCTGTACGCGTGGGACGTTGACACCTACGCCCAGCCGTTCCTCACCGACAAATCGTACTACGCCTGGTGGGGCGTCCACTACATCGGGGACAGCTTGATGAATGTCCCGACATTCGCGGACATTCCGGCGTCTTCGATCAAGGGCATTTCGGCTCTGCACAACCCGGGCAGTCAGAACAACGCCCTGGTATGGGACTCCAACGCCAAGACCTGGCACACGGCCAACGTCAAAATCATCAACTGGCAGTCCGATCTGGATCACCTGTATACAGGCACCTCGCAGGGCTACGACGACACGAAGTCGAAGTCGTTCGTGTGGCAGGGCAACCTGTTCAACAACGCGGTCGTCCCGCTGTTCGGCTGGCGCAAGGACAGCTACACGCGCTGGGACAAACCGAGCTCGCTGATCCGCGACCAGTACCAGACGCCGCAACCGTTCAGCGACAAGTGGAACTACACGGGCACGACGCCGCTGACCGCGGAAGAGCAGCGTCGCAGCTGGGGTGTCGTGGTGCACACCAGCCAGATCCTCGATCTCTTCCACTATCAGCTGCCGAAGGGTATCGACGTCAGCCTGACGTACAACGACTCGAACAGCTTTCGTCCATCGGACGTCGGCACGGACGTCTACGGCAACAAACTCGCCGCGCCTTCCGGCAACACCAAGGACAAGGGCTTCCTGATCACCGCGCTGGACAACAAATTCTCCCTGCGCATGACGTGGTTCAAAACCATCCAGAAGAACACGTCGGTCAGCGATCCGTCGGGCATGCTGTACTGGAATAAGGCGGCCGTCGCCCGCACCATGAACGCGATGGAGCAGGAGACCTGGACCTCCGGCAAATACCGCCAGCAAACGACGCCCGAGTGGCTGGTGAACAAGTGGCTCTTCGGCACGTACGACCAGAACCTCGCCAATACCCCGCTGCCGTCGGACTGGCGGAATCAGCTGAGCACGCTGTTGACCCAGCCCCTCCGGGTTCGGCGCGCCGCGGTCGCCGGACAGCCCACGTACGTCGCGCAGGGCACGACGAATCCGGACACCGGAACGCCGTACCTCGCGCCCCCGCTCGATGACGACGAACTCGAATACCGCAAGGCCTGGTTCGCCGCCCGCACGGACGCAGAGTGGGCTCGTCCGATCGATCCGGCCTGGTGGCAGGCGATGCAGTTCAAGCAGGACGGCACCACGGATTGGGGCATTTGGGGGCAGAATTCCCCCGCGGGTCAGAAGCTGACCAACGACATCGTTTCGAAGGGCGTCGAAATCGAACTCACCGCCAACCCGACGCGCAACTGGCGCCTGACGTTCAATGCCTCCCGCACGACGGCCGTGCGCGACAATATCCTCAGCGACTGGGCCGCCTTCGTAGGCAAAAACAAGAGCTTCTGGTTCGACGGCTACAACGACACGCCGATCTCCCAGCTGAATTACTGGAATATCAACGGCTATGCCGATATTCGGCACTGGTACGGCGAGACCACGTATTCGTCCGAGATGGACACGTTTGGCGGACGCATCATGAGCGCCGTCTACGGTCCCTACCAGAATCTGCTCGCCGCCAACGGCCAGGCGGTGAACGAACTCCGCAAGTGGCGTTTCAACCTCGTGACAAACTACTCGTTCGATCACGGGTTCCTGAAAAACGTGAACGTCGGCGGCGCCGTCCGCTGGATGGACAAGGCCGCGATCGGCTTCTATCCGAAGTACAATCCGGACGCGAATATCTGGGTCACCGACGCCAGCAACCCGATCTACGCTCCGAGCGAGACCAACTACGACCTCTGGATCGGCTACGAGCGCAAGCTCACGAAAAAGATCACCTGGGGAATCCAGCTCAACATCCGCGACCTCTTCGCGAAGAGCAGCCTGATTCCGATCATGGCCAATCCGGACGGCACCGTTGCCCAGGTCCGCATCCCGAGCGACACGACCTGGCAGCTCACGAATACGTTCAAGTTCTGAACCATCCTCCGCAACGCCGGGGATCCATCGCGATGCCCGGCGTCGGCGGGTGCGGCGCCGTTTTGAACTTTGGGTCTGGGTTCGCAACGGGTGTGCCGGATGTTCGCGCAAGCGGGCATCCGGTTTTGCGCATTCGGATGGTTGCCATGCGACCGGCGGCGGTCATCGTTTCGCCCGTCGCAGCCTCGCAATGATCGCCTACCCCTGGTCACGGCCCCGGACCCCGTCTTTCTGGTTATTGTTGGCAAGCCTCACCGGGCTCGCTCCCTGCCTCTCCGCCACCGGTCCGGATCGGGCGGAGCTAACGACCGCCGCCGAAGTGCGAGCGCTCTCCGTCGACGAGGCGCGCCGCGGCGTGCCGGTGCACCTGAAGGGCGTCTTTTTGGGGAGCGCAGATCCCGAGGGCATTGCGTTCGTGGTTCAGGACGAGACGGAGGGAATTTATGTCCAGGGCCCCCCGGAACTCGTCGCGGGGCTCGGGCGCGGCGACCTGCTCGACATCGAGGGGATCACGGACCCGGGCGGCTTTGCGCCGTTTGTCGTGGCCAAAAGCCTACATCGCATCGGCAAGGGGCTGATTCCCGAGCCGATCAAGGTCTCGCTCGACGAACTGAACGCCGGTCGGATGGACGCGAAGTGGGTCGAAATCACGGGCATCGTCCGAAGTGTCGAGCCGAAGCAGGCAACCGACTCCGCGCCCCCTCCTCCTGGAACGCGTTATACGGCACCCAGCGCGGCGATGCAGTTGCCGGAGCCGAAGGTGAAGATGAAGCTGGCCTCCGGCAGTGCGCGCGTCGTTGTTGAGCTGAGCGGCGCGCTCAAGCCCGAGGACTGCGTGGACGCCGAAGTTCGGATTCGGGGACTCTGTTTTAACCTCCACAATCGCAACCGGCAGTTCGTCCGGCCGTTCGTGCAGGTGCCGCGGGGAGTGGAAATGGTCGTCGAGGTGCCCCCGCCGGCGAAGCCTTTCGACGGGCCGCCTCGGCCGGTGGCGAGCCTGCTGCGTTTCGAGCAGCTGACCGGCAAGCATGGGCATCGGGTGCACATTCGGGGCACCGTGATTCACCATCAGCCGGGTTCCACGTTGTGGGTGCGCGATCAGGACTACAGTCTTCGGATCGAAACGGCCCAGGCCGAGGTGCTGCATCCGGGCGACGAGGTGGATGTCGCGGGTTTTCCCGCGCGCGGCGAATACAGCGCGGTGCTCGAAGACGGCGTGTTTCGGAAGCGGTCGACGCAACCCGCGCCGCAGCCGAACGTGCTGGCGAACATCTCCGATGCCCTGCGCAACGACGCCAATCTCGTCGAACTCGAGGCGCGCGTGTCGGACGTGCGCCGTTTTCCAGACAGCGTCGTGCTGTTGCTGGACTGGCATCAGACGTCGGTCCGCGCGCAGATGCTCCTCCCGGAAAATGTGCCGGTTCCCGCGGATTGGCAGCCGGGTACCGTTGCGCGCGTGTCGGGCGTCTGTTCCGTGATCACCGACGGAGCCGGCCCGCTCGGCGGGCTCTGGGAGCCGAGGGCCTTTCAGCTCCTGCTTCGTTCACCGGCGGATTTTTCTGTGATCCAACCTCCGCCTTGGTGGAACGCCGAGCGGGTGGTGTGGGTGCTGTCCGGATTCCTCGCTCTCGCCGTGTGCGCCGTCGGCGTCGTGATGCTGGCTTCAAGGCGGCGGTTGAAAGATCAGGAACACCGTCGAGCGATGGCCGAGGCGGAATTCACGGCGATCTTGAGCGAGCGCAACCGCGTCGCACGAGAGATCCACGACACGCTGTCGCAGAGCCTCGGCGCGATTTCGGTGCAGCTGGAGTTGGCGCGCACGCATGCCGCTGAGATCAGCGCGCCGGCGCGACACCATCTTGGTTCTGCGCACAAGCTGGCCCGAGCGGCCTTGGCCGAAGCGCGCGATTCGATCTGGAACATGCGCTCGCAGGTGCTCGAGAAAGGCGACCTCGGCGAGGCCCTGGAGGGGATCCTTGTACAGATGACGGAGGATACCGAGGTGAAGCCGAGTGTGCGCGTCGAGGGTGACCGCCGTCGGCTGCCGCCCGTCGTCGAAAACAACCTTCTTCGCATCGGCCAGGAAGCGATCACCAACGCGTGCAAACACGCAAAACCCACGCGGATTGACGTGGCGCTCGCGTTTGAAGGCCGCACCGTCCGGCTAGCCGTCGAAGACGACGGTGTGGGGTTCACCATCGGATCCCAACCCAACGGCAAACGCCGGAGCTTCGGCCTCGTCGGCATCCAGGAACGCGTGGAACTGCTCGGCGGCAAAGTGGAGATCACAAGCGCCCCTGGCGAAGGTACCCGCGTGGTCGTGGCCGTCCCCGTGTAAGTCGACGCGACCCCTCGGCAGGGCGCGGACTCTAACAGTTGGATGCCCTTTGCCTGGTTCGCGCACATGCGCTTCGTAGCGGGCTTGGCATACGTTTCTTGTTTTCCCCCGAACGGGTGAGAGGCACGCGGGGTGGGGCGTGCTAGACTCGACTCGTTCGAGCTCTCCTAGGGTTGATCCGCACGCTCCGACTGCCACCATGAGTTCCGAAAGCGATTTTACCCCACCGATGATGAGAGTGCCCGAACCCGGAACGAAGATCCGTGTGTTGGTCGTCGACGACCATCCCCCGATGCGAATTGGTCTTGTCGCGCTGATCAAAAGTCAGCCGGGGATGGACGTGGTTGCCGAGGCTTCCGACGGCGAAGAGGGGATCGAAGTTTACGAGGATGTGCGGCCTGACGTCGTGCTGATGGATCTGCGCATGCCAGGAATGGGCGGTGTGGAAGCCATCCTGGCGATCCGGAAAAAGGATCCGGAGGCGCGCGTAATCGTGCTTTCGACCTACGACATGGATGAGGACATCCACCGTGCCATCCAATCGGGGGCGAAGTCCTACTTGCTGAAGGACATGTCGATCGAGGAGATCGCGAGCACCATCCGTTCGGTGTATCTGGGCGATTCGTTGCTGCCGCGCCAAGTGGCTGAGCGCCTCACCGAACGGTCGGAGCGGGAGCAATTGACGGAGCGGGAGCGCGATGTGCTCGAGTCGCTCATCAAGGGACGCAGCAACAAGGAAATCGCTTCCAGCCTCTGCCTTTCGGAAGACACCGTGAAATCGCACCTGAAGACGCTTTTTGCGAAGCTGCGCGTCCGGGATCGCACCGGCGCCGCGGTCGAAGCGATTCGGCACGGGATTGTCCATCTGAAGTAGCCCGGGCCGAAGGGCTGAATCCAGGGGCAGGCGGCCGGATTTCCTGTCGGCCGAAATTCTCACCCGTTCGGGGGATGCGAAAGAACGGCAGGGCTTGTTAGGCTGGTGAAAACCCACCCCGACCGTCTGTGTGCAGTGCCAGGCGGAGATTCTGCTTTCTGCATGTCGTCCCCCCGGGCGGAGTGGCCTCTCGAAACCCGCACCCCTCGCTCGTGAAACGCCACGTTCTGCTCTCGTTGTCCCAGAAACTCGCCGTGCTCGCCCTTGGCTTAGGACTCTTCCCCGTAGCCGGTCAGCGGATGCAGGCGGCGGAGAAGCCAGCCGCCCACCATTTCGAGATTGGGGCGAAGGACTTTCTCCTCGACGGAAAACCGATTCAGATCCGCTGCGGCGAGCTGCATGCTCCGCGCGTGCCGCAGGAATACTGGCACCACCGCCTGCGAATGCTGAAGGCGATGGGCCTCAACACGGTCTGCGCTTACCTGTTCTGGAACATGCACGAGCCTCGCCCCGGCGAATTCGTCTGGACCGGTGAGGCGGATGCGGCGGCGTTTTGCCGAGCCGCGCAGGAGGAGGGGCTTTGGGTGATCCTCCGTCCCGGGCCGTACGCCTGTGCCGAGTGGGAGATGGGCGGCTTTCCGTGGTGGCTGCTCAAATACGACGACATCCAGCTTCGCAGCCGCGATCCGCGGTACATGGGCGCCGTCAAGCGCTACCTCAAGGAGGTTGGCCGGGTGCTCGGGCCGCTGCAGGTCAGCCGAGGCGGTCCCATTCTGATGGTGCAGGTGGAAAACGAATACGGATTCTACGCCAAGGATGCGGAGTACATGGGCGAGCTTCGCCAGGCGCTCCTCGACAGCGGATTTGAAGTCCCGCTCTTCGCCTGCAATCCGAAGGAGCACCTCAAGGACGGCTATCGCAGCGATCTTTTCCCCGTGGTGAACTTTGGCACCGATCCGGAAGGCGGCTTCAAGGCTCTTCGGGAGATTCTGCCGCAGGGCCCGCTGATGTGCGGCGAGTTCTATCCGGGCTGGTTCGACACCTGGGGTGCGCCACACCATCTCGGCAATTCTGAACGATACCTGAAGGATCTCGGCTACATGTTGGAGGTGGGCGCTTCCTTCAGCATCTACATGGTCCACGGCGGCACGACGTTCGGGTTTTTCACCGGTGCAGACCGTCCGTTCAAACCGGATACGTCCAGCTACGACTACGACGCGCCGATCAGCGAGGCAGGGTGGTTGACGCCGAAATTCGAGCAGTCCCGTGCGCTCCTCTCGAAATACCTGCAGCCCGGCGAAACGCTTCCGGAGCCGCCCGCGCGCAACCCCGTGATTCACATCGCTCCCGTGGCTGCGACCGAGGTCGCGCCCGTGTTTGCCAACCTTTCCGCGCCGCTCAGCGATGAAACTCCGAGGACGATGGAAGCGTACGATCAGGCGTATGGGTGCATCCTGTACCGGACACAGCTTCCGGCCGGTCCCGCCGCCGCGATCGAGGCCGCGGCCATTCACGACGTAGGGCAGGTCTTTCTCGATGGGAAACGCGTCGGATTCACCGACCGCCGCTCCCGCAATTTCCGAGTGGAACTGCCGGAACGCTCGAAACCAGCCACGCTCGACATCCTGGTCGAAGCGATGGGACGGGTGAACTTCGGGATCGAGGTCCACGACCGGAAGGGTATTCATGCGCCGGTGACGCTCGCGGTCGAGGGCCAGAAGCCCTCCGAACTGCACGGTTGGCAGGTTTACCGCCTTCCGCTCGATGCCGGAATGCTGGGCGGCCTGAAATATGAGAAGGCCGCGGCTCACGCCGAAACGACGAGCGGTCCGGCGTTCTGGCGCGCCACGGTTAAGGTCGAGCGCCCGGGAGACTGTTTCCTGGATATGCGTCCCTGGGGAAAAGGCTTCGTCTGGGTCAACGGCCACAACCTCGGCCGGTACTGGAACATCGGCCCGCAGCAGACGATGTACGTGCCGGGCCCCTGGCTGAAGGCCGGCGAAAACGAAGTGGTCGTCCTCGACCTGCTCGGGCCTGAGAAGCCGGAAGTGGCAGCGCTGGAGAAGCCGATCCTCGATCAGCTGCGCCCGAAACTGGATTTCGCCCGCGGAAAACGGCGCGAAGTGAAGCTCAATCCCGACTTCGGTGCGCCTGCCCAAGCGGGTAGTTTTGCCGCCGGAGGTAATCTCCAGGAGGTCAAGTTCACGAAGCCGGTCAAGGGCCGTTACTTCTGCTTTGAAGCGGTCAACGCGCAGGACGGAAAGCCGTTTGCCGCCGTTGCCGAGATCTCGCTGCTCGATGCGGCGGGACATCCGCTCAGCGCGGAAGGGTGGACCATCGCGTATGTCGACAGCGAGGAACGCGAAAGCGAGGATGGGACCGCCGAGAACGCGATCGACGGCCAGACCGCCAACTTCTGGCACACGCAGTGGGGCGAGGCGCAGCCGGGCTATCCGCATCGCCTGATCCTGGATCTTGGCCAGAGCCGCGTCGTCGGAGGCTTTACGTACGTTCCGCGTCAGGGCGCTGCAGGCGTCACGGGCCGGATCAAAGACTACCGCGTCTTCGTCGCCGACGATCTGATACGGCAATAACGGACCGGGCACCGCAGCCGACGGTTTCCAGGTCCGAAAAACCCGCAGGCGGGTGGGCGGCGCGTCCCTGCGACGCCCAAAACCGTTGCGGGGGACGGTTGAGCGAGCTCTCGCTTGCGGGTGCGTTCGCCGTCCGGGCTCGCTGATTCTCCGGAGGGGTGAAGCGTCCGGCCACGGAGGGCGCGGGGAAGCCCATCGCCTAGGTTGCACGCCGCGTCGGACGCTCAGACGGCCGCGCCAACTCTACGCTCGCCGGCCGGGCTCCGCGCGACCGAGCCACCTCGGAATGGCCCTTTACATTACTCTAATGTGAAACCGGAATTGCGCGGCGGGTTTTCCGGGGAGCACTGTGATCGCTCGCCGATTCACTCGGATCCCCTCGGGCCGTACGCTTGCTGATCGTCCGTTTCGATGTGACGTAGACGGTACCCGCCCGAAGGGAAACGCTCCCCGTTCCCATCCCCTGATCCCATGAAGATTCCGCGCATTCCCTATCTGCGCCTTGCCGCACTGGCGCTCCTGTTTTCTGCCGCAAATGCGGCCCCGACCGGTCTGGATTCGGCCGGCCAGTTGGCAGTCGCCCCCGAACTCTCCCGAGGTGAGGCGAACTCCTTCGCCTTCGTGAAGCTGGAGAATGGAATCCAGCTCCGGGCTCGGGGACTCGTGAAGAACATTCTGTTCTATTCGCCGGGGATCGTCCGTGTAACCGCCACGCCGGGGCCGGTCTTCACCCAGCAGCCGAGCTTCACTGTCGTGCTGAAGCCCGCATCCCTCCGGTTCTCGGTCAAAGAAACGCCCGAACAGGTCGAACTCTCCACGGAGGCTCTTCGGGTGCTCGTGGCAAAGCCGACCGGCGCCCTTACGTTCCAGCGCGCCGATGGCACCGTCCTGACCCGCGAAAAGCCCGAACTCCCCGCCGAAATCAAGCAGGTCACGCTTGTGGGAGCGCCCAGCTACGAGGTGAAGCAATCCTTCAAGCTCGCCGACGACGAGTCGCTGTATGGCCTTGGTCAATACCGCCGGGCGTACATGGATTATCGGGGCGAGGAGGTCCTTCTCAGTCAGAGCAATATCGGCATCTGCGTGCCGTTCCTCCTCTCCACGCGGCGCTACGGAGTGCTTTGGGACGTGTATTCGAAGAGTCTCTTCAGGGACGACGCGTCGGGGATGTCGCTTTGGGCCGAGAGCGCGCCGGCCGGCGTCGATTATTACTTGCTCGCGGGCGACACGATGGACGGGGTCATCGCCGCCTACCGGAATCTCACCGGGGCCGCGCCGATGTACGCCCGGTCTGCCTTCGGCCTCTGGATGAGCAAGGAGCGTTATCAGACGCAGGATCGCCTGATCGAGGTGGTGAAGAATTTCCGGAAGGACGGCTTCCCTTTGGACAACATCGTTCAGGATTGGCAGTATTGGGGCGGCAACGACGGCACGTGGAGCGGCATGACCTGGGACAAAACGCGGTATCCCGATCCGGTCGGCATGGCGCGAACGCTGCACGATTCACTCCACGTGAAGCTGATGTGCTCGATCTGGCCGACGGTCGGCAATGACACGGAGTTGGCCCACGAACTCGACGCCAAGGGGTTCCGACACGAGCCTCTGCACTGGATTTCGAAAAAGGCGCGTGTGTACGACGCCTACAGCCCGGAAGCGCGGGCGATCTATTTCAAATATATCAAGAAAGGGCTGTTCGATGTCGGCGTGGATGCCCTTTGGATGGACGGCACCGAAGTGGAGTCGCTGAACGCCTGCAGCTCGGAGGCGGAGACCGAGAAGGGCATCAAAATCCTCGGGAAAAACGCCGCCGGCGACTACACGCGCTACTACAATACCTACAGTTTGCTGACCACGAAGGGCGTGTACGAAGGGCAGCGCGCGACCTCCGACAAACGCGTGTTGACGCTCACTCGGTCCGCCTTCACGGGGCAGCAGCGCTATGCCGCACTACCGTGGTCGGGCGATACGTCGGCGAGCTACAAGACGCTCGCGGAGCAGATCTCCGGCGGCCTCAACGTCGGCATGGCCGGACTGCCGTACTGGACGCAGGACACCGGCGGTTTCTTCGTTGATATCCCCGGTGGAGAGAGGAATCCGGGGTACCAGGAGCTCTACGCCCGCTGGAACCAGTTCGCGATTTTCAATCCGCTCTACCGTATCCACGGAACGAGCATCGAACGGGAGCCGTACATCTTTCGCACACTCGCGCCGGAAACGTACGCTTCGTTGCGATCCGCCGCGGATCTCCGCTATCGGCTGCTCCCGTACATTTACAGCCTTGCCTGGCAGTCCACCGCCAACGGCTACACGATGATGCGCGGTCTCGTCCTGGATTTCCCGGACGATCCCAAGGTTCGGAAGCTTCAGGAGCAGTTTCTCTTCGGGCCGGCGTTTCTCGTTCATCCAGTCACCCGGGCGATTTATCACCCAATCTCGGAGGCTCCGCAGGATGTCGTGCCGGAGGAGCTCTGGCACACGACGGACGGAAAGCCGGGGTTGAAGGTCGATTACTACAGCGGCCGGAACTTCGAGAAACTCGTCGGCACGCGGATCGAGCCGAAGGTGGACCAGAGCTGGTCCGAAATCCATGAACCGCCCCCGGGGCTCGACGGCTATGAGAACTTCTCCGCGAAATGGGAGGGCGTGCTCACGATTCCCGAAACCGGCGAATACGAAATCGGAGCCGAGGCCGACGACGGCGTGCGACTGTGGCTCGGAGGCGAACTGATCGCCGAAGATTGGTCCGATCATGCCCCGCGGTTTGCCGGAAAGCGGGTCAAGCTGGAGAAGGGCCGGCAGGTGCCGGTGAAGATCGAGTATTACCAAGGGGCGGCCGGCCGCAGCCTCCGCATGGTATGGAACACGCCGAGCGCGCTCGCGAAGAAGGCGAACCCCGCGATCGACAAGGATGTTGCGACGTATCTTCCCATTGCGGACTGGTACGACTTCTGGACCAACGAACGCGTGAAGGGCGGCCGGGATGTCGTCAAATCCTGCGCGTTGGCGGATTTCCCGCTCTATGTTCGCGCCGGTTCGATCGTGCCCATGGGACCGGCGATGAATTACGCGACCGAGAAGCTCGACGCGCCGCTGGAGATCCGCGTCTACCCGGGAGCGAACGCGAAGTTCGTTCTCTACGAAGACGACAACGAGACCTACGCGTATGAAAAAGGCCAGTACGCCACGGTCGAGCTGTCGTGGAACGACGCGGCCCGTACCTTGACGATCGGCGACCGTCGGGGCTCGTTCCCGCAGCTGGTGAAGGAGCGCGAGCTGAGAATCGTCGTGGCTGGTCCAGGCAAGGGCGTCGGCCCCACTGAGAGCAAATCGGTTGACCAGGTGGTCAAGTACACCGGCGCCAAGCGCGTGGTGAAACTGTAGATTCCGCAAGGAATGCGGTTGGTCGTCCGCGGAACGAAATGCCGTTCCGTGGACGTCGATTCCGGCCTGTCAGAAGGCCCCGTCTGAGCGGGCGCGCGAGACTGTCGCCGAAGCGGCGAAATCGATCAGTCCGAGTGGGGGACGTTGCCCGACTCGACGGGAGGGACGCGTTGGGGCGCGGAGCGCTCGCAGGCGATTTCCCACCAGTTGGCGATCCGCTCCCGCACGAGCTTCGGCTTCTCGGCGAACAGCCGGCGGGCTTGCAGGACGGCGGCCCTTCGGACGCGTTGGGCCCGGTGTTCGACGATGAGGCGAAGCGTGCGGTGCCTGGCGTCGGCGGCGTCTTGCTCCGAAGACCACGTATCCAGAAGACGGAGATCGCGCTCCTCGCCTAGCAGGGTCTCAAGCGCTTTGAGCTCCTTGCGCCAGGCGTTCATGGTGGTCGGCCAGGCGCAACGCAAAAGTTGAACCTGGACTCGATGTATCCGGGTTGCCTTGCGCCAGGCGTCGAAGGCTTCGGCCGACGATTCGCTGTCGGCCCGGGCGTACGCCTTGCGAGCCGCGCGATACCCGGAAGAAAAGCCATCGAGGACGGTGTCCGCGTCGAGCGCCGCCCCAGCTTCGCCGAAATAGCGGAGCGAGCAGTCGGCGAGATCGGCGTGCAAGGCATTCCAGGTTTCCGTGTCGGGTCGCTCGGTGCAGATGGCTGCCTCAGCAGCCGCAGCCGCGCGGAGCTCCTGGAGGAGCGATCCGTACGGCTCGAGTTCGGGGCGATACCGTGGAAGCAGTTGTTCGTAGGCGGAGAGGAGCCGCCGGGCTGCGTCCGTGCGCGGGACGTCGGCGGTGATCCGACGCAGCGAAACCTTTTGTTTTTCGAAACGATCCTCATCGACCGACCGGATCAGAGCGCAGCAGGCGCGAAGCTTTCGGCTGAGCGAGCGAACAACATGCCCGCGGTCGTCGGCCCCTGGGCTGTCGATCCGAAGCGCCTGAGCGGCATCGCGGAGCTGTTCTTGTACGATGCGCTCCAGCTCGGCCTTCAACGGCAGGCCGGGATGAAGGAAAAACTGCAGCGCTTGCTCCGTCGCGGGCGCCGGTTCCATCCAGGTTGCATATCCGGCTCCAGCGACCGTCGAACGGGGGCTCGGCATTTCTTGGGCGTCGCTGTCCCGGTCTTCGTTGCCGGTGCGTTCGTCGAGGGCGCGGGGGATGATCATGCTGAGATGAGCAGTTCGGAATTGGCGGTTGCGGGTCCCGAGCATGGCTGAGGAGTGTTGCAGGAACGTGACGGAGCGGTGAACTCCCGGTGACGCAGACGGCAGGCGTAATCGATTCCTGGAGACGTTCACCTGCCGTCGTCAGCGGTACGCGTGTTTTTCGCGAGGCGACGTGCCGAGCGGGCCATCGCCGGATCTGCTGCGCGCCGGCGGGCAAACTGGGCTGTTTGGGGCGCTAATGCCGTGCATAAAACAGGCTAACACCTCGGCCGCCCCGCGTATTTCCAATCGGGTTTCTGCGATAGTACCCCTGCTGGCCACAACGATCCGACCGAAGGGGGTTCTCTTCGGTGTTGGTCTGTGCGGCCTGCGAACCGAAGGCGTTTTCATGAAGACGGTGGCCGCGGCAGTCAGCGGGTTGGACGTGAAGGTCGCTCCGTGGAGAGAGGCTCGGGGCGGGAACGCCGGGCGTCCGTCGGAAAGCGTTTCATGACAATCCGGGGCACAGGAACTCGAGTCAGCGGATGGGAGCAGGGAAGCTATTTTGGGTGCGGCCTGCTGAACGTGTGGATTGAACTCGAGAGGCCGTCCGCCGAGCCATCGTCAGATCGAGTAGGGGTGCGCTGGAGCGTCGACGCATGGCGGACCTTCCAGGACACCGAGGGTCGGCGCACGCGCAGGAACGAAACGTTCGAGCTGTGGCGAGTGGAGGTCGCGGAGGTGGCGGCCGTCGGCTGGCGCGATGGATCGATCGGCGGACCCAACGGCGAGCAGCCTTCGAGCGGCGTCTGGTTATTGTGGGGACGGAATCGCGAGCAACTCCGTGCTCTGCCGCGCGGGTCCTCAGCGCCCGCGTTTGAGTACGCGGTTTTCGTCCGGCACGGGGAAACGACGCGATGGGATAACAATGAGGGGGAGAACTTCCGCATTGGCTTGGGCGCTCTCCCAGAGATCGAGAGGGCGCGCGGTTCATTGAACGATTTTCCGAAAAGTCAGCGGGAGGAATAACGCCTCCCTTTCTTGGGCAGGAGACCGAAGACCTTCGAGTGTCCTCGGCCTGGCATCGGCTGGAGTTGTCCGCTTTTCCGCGGGCCGCCGCCTGGGTGCGGTTCCGCAACAGGAGGAGCCATGAAGATGACGACGTGTCGCAGTTCTGCATTTGCAGCAGTCGCAGCGCTCATGGGCGCGCTGCTTTCGTTGGCAGTTTTTGTTTCCCCCAGTCGGATCTCGGCGGCTGCCGTTGAGACCGCCAACGTGATGGCGCCTCTCCGCGTCGGTCCCGGAGACTGGACGGTCTTCGAGCAGCAACTCGATACCGTCAGGCAATACGGAGTCACTGCGGTGAGCGTGGATGTTTGGATGGGCGAGGTCGAAGCGTCGGGCGACAACCAGTTCAATTGGTCGTATTACGACACGATCTTCTCCAAGATCCGCCAGCATCACCTGAAGATCGTCCCCATCCTGTCGTTTCACCAGTGCGGCGGGAACGTGGGCGACCAATGTGATGTGCCGCTTCCCGCCTGGCTCTGGACGAAATACGTCGGGAGAAGCTACCGGGGGCTGACGCTCGACGACAAGGACCTGCAGTTCAAGAGCGAGCAGGGCAATTACTGCAAGGAGAGCATCCAGGGGTGGGCCGACGATCTCGTGGCGAACGAGTACAGCGATTTCGTGACGCACTTCAAAACGCACTTCGCTTCCTACGAGAGCGACTTCATCGAGATCGCGGTTTCCGCCGGACCGAGCGGCGAGCTGCGCTATCCCTCCTACAACGGTCACGATCAGAACGCCGGTTATCCGACCCGCGGGAGCCTTCAAGCATACTCTCGGCTGGCGATTCTGGATTTCCGCGAGGCTGTCCTGCGAAAGTACGGATCGCTCACCGGAGTCAATTCGGCCTGGAAGACGGCCCTCGTATCCACCGACCAGATCACCCCGCCGATGAATCGTGAGCAGTTCTTTCAAAGCGGGGACTATTTTCGCACGCAGTACGGCAGGGACTTCGTCGATTGGTACAACCAGTCGCTGCGCGATCACGGCAAGCGGCTGCTGACGAACGTCATTGCCTCTCTCGGCAGTTCTTTCTCGGGGGCGAAGATCAGCTTCAAGATGCCCGGCGTACACTGGACGATGGACCATCCCAACTATCCACGCGCCGCCGAGGTGGCCGCGGGGTTGATCCAGACCAGCGTCGATTTCCATTCCGACGCGACAGGTCATGGCTACGCGAACATCGTCGGACTCGCCCGTGATCTCGCGGCCTCGGGACGCCCGATTGTCCTTCACTTCACCTGCCTGGAGATGGACGACGACAACAATCCCCCGCAGTACTCACAGGCAAAGAGCCTCGTTTTTTGGGTGGCCCAGGAGGCGGAGCGACAGGGCGTGACCATCAAGGGCGAAAACGCGTTGGCGGGCGGCGTGCAGTCGGCGCACGGCTGGGACAACCTCGAGAACGCATTCGCCTATGCGTCGTATCGCGGACTGACGACCTTGCGCATCGGCGAAGTCGCCGGCGGCGTGGGCAAAGACCGATTCAGCGCCTTCATCAAGCGCTTCTGCGCGCCGGTGTCGTATCCGTCGATGACGATCCGCGGCACGCACAACAGCTGGGCGACTACGCCGATGACGAAGACCGGCACGGTTTGGTCCGTGACGAACGTGCTTTTCGGCACGAGCACGAACGAGCGGTTCAAGTTCGATGTTTATGGCGACTGGAGCCAAAGCTACGGCGGCAGCGGATTGAGCGGCGCCGCCGTCCAGGGCGGCCCGGACATCCGCGTCCCGGGAGCCGGACCGTATTCGATCCGTTTCGACGAAGCGTCGCTGTCGTACACAGTCGCCGCGTCCCCCGCGTCGGATACCTGGTATTTCCGGGGAACTCCGAATCATTGGGGCACTTCGCCCATGACCCGAGTCGGCGGTGGAGACGTGTTCACCCTCACGACGGATTTCGCCCGCGAAGATCCCAATCCCCGGTTCAAAATCGATCACTTCGGCAACTGGACGGAAAGCTATCCGAGCGAGGACGTGCAGGTGATCGACTGCAGCCGGTATGAAATCCGGTTCAACCGCGCGACGAAGAAGGTGGAGGCAAAACGTCTCGGCGACGTCACTACGGGCACGTGCGCGTCCTGCCCGGTGGCGCCGGGGGCGACCTACAGCTCGGCAGCGACGACCTTCGCTCTCTGGTCGCCCGATACGCCCAACGTCCAGCTCTGGCTCGAAGGCACGCTGTACCCGATGGCCCGCGTGGCGGACGCCGGAGGCTACACGGATCTCTATGCCGTGACGGTGCCGGGAGACCACCACCTGAAACGTTACCAGTTCCGGGTCGACAACCGCGTCGCTCGCGACCCATACGGCGTGATGGTGCAGCCGGCGAGCGACTACAACGTGGTGGTGAATCTCGCGCTCACGGATCCGGCCGGTGGCTGGGCTCCGCGTCCGGCGCTGAAAGAGCGGGAGGACGCGGTGATCTATGAGATTCATATCCGCGATTTCACGATCGACGCCTCGGCGGGCGTCGCTCCCGCGCTGCGCGGGAAATACCTCGGCATGGTTCAGCCGGGAACGTCGTGCAACGGGAAGGCCACCGGTCTCGACCACCTGAAAGAGATGGGTGTGACGCACGTGCAGATCCTGCCGTTCTTCGACTTCCAGGCGTGTTCGGTCAGCGAACCGCCGACCTGCTATACCTGGGGCTACGATCCCATCAATTTCAACGTCCCGGAGGAGCGCTATTCGGTTTCCGGCGATCCGCTCGAGCGCATCCGAGAGTTGAAAACGATGATCAACCAACTCCACAAGGCGGGCATCCGGGTGATCATGGACGTGGTGTACAATCACACCGCGCAGATAGCCGGACGGGAAACGACGTTTTCTCCCATCACGCCGCGATATTTCTTTCCCAACGACCTCTCCGGCACGGGCAATGCGGTCGACGACCGGAATCCGATGGTCGCACGATTCATTCGCGATTCGCTCGAGTATTGGGTGAAAGAATACCACGTCGACGGCTTCCGTTTCGACCTGATGGGAATCTTCACGTACGCGGACGTGGGCAACTGGGCCCGGTACCTCAACGCCAAGTACCCGGACGCCACGCTGCTGGTTTACGGCGAGCCATGGCGTTGTTGCGGGGACGATCCCTACGACGGCGAGCGGGTCCGCCTGGGGACGGTGGGCAGAATCGTCGATGCCCAGGTCGGTGCGTTCAACAGCCAGTTCCGCGAGGCGCTTAAAGGGGAGAACAAATCCGGGACGGGCGGCGGCTACATCTTCAACCAACGCTCGGATCTCTTCGCCATCCGGGCCGGCAGCCGCGGAGCCATCCGCTTCACCTACGATCCCTCGTCGGTTTTGCCGAATCAGTGGGACCAGATGTTCGCCAACGACCCGGCCCAGGACATCAACTACGTTTCGGCCCACGATGATCTGGTGCTGCGGGACAAGATTCTCGCCTGGGCGAAAGTGAACGGAAGGCTGGGCGACGCGGCTTATTTGGAGCGAATCCAGCGTTTCGCTGCCGGCATCATTCTCACCTCCCAGGGCGTGCCGTTTCTGCACGGCGGCGACGAGATGCTCCGGGAGAAAGGAGGCTCGCCGAACAGCTACGACCAGCCGGATTCGGTGAACGCGGTGCGCTGGCAATGGAAGAGCGACCACTCTGAATCCGTGGCGTATCACAAGAAACTGATCGCGCTGCGGCGGCAGCACCCCGGTTTCCGGCTCACGAGCTGGGACAAGATCAACACGTCGGTGAGCACCAACGAGACGCTCCGCAACGGCGTTGTGGTCACGACCATCAACGGCGCAGGTGCGGGCGACTCCTGGCACGACATCATCGTGATCTACAATTCTGCGGACAACTACGACTACCCGCTTCCCGACGGCACCTGGTTCGTGGCGCTCGAGAAAAGCGATCCCAATGCCGGGGCGGACCGTCCCGTCAGCGGTAAGGTCACCGCCGAGGGAACGGCCGTTACGGTCCTCCATCGCTGAGCGACTTCATCCTCCGTCCTTCAGGTCCGGCGCCGTGAAAGCGGTGCCGGGCCGCGGGAGACCGCAAGCCCGAAGACGGGTGGGGCGGGCCCCCCACGACCGTTTGGGCTTCTATGCCGATGGCAGGGCGGCGCGAGGGGCGTAGATTTCGCCTCGTGACGACCGATGCCACCCCCGATGCACAACAAAGGCCCGGGCGTGCGGACGGACGGTGTCCAGATTCCCGCAGGCCCCATTGCACTCCATGGCGAACTGACCGCTCCCCCGGGGGCTCGCGGAATCGTGATCGTCGGCTACCGGAGGGCTCTTGCCCAAGCGTACGCAGACCTCGGGGCGGTCGCCGCGCTGCAGGCGAGCGGACTTGGCACGCTGTGGGTGAATCTGCTGCCCGAGGAAACGAACGTCGAAAGCCCGCCCGAGGTCCACGCGGAGCTTCATCCGCGCGTCGGGCTCCTGGTGTCGAGATTGGCGGCGGTTGCTCGGTGGGCCGCTGAGAACCTGCCGGGCAGTCGCGCAGGCCTCGGCGTGTTCGCCTTTGCGGCCGACACCGGAGCCGCGCTCGCGGCCGCGGCGCTGGACGACGTGCGGATCGGCGCCTTGGTCTGTGTGGCCGGCCGGCCGGATCTTGCTGGAGATGCGCTGCAGCACGTGCGCGCGCCGACGCTCTTGATCGTCGGAGAAAACGACGAGCCAGTCGCCACACTGAACCGCTACACGCAACACGAGCTTTCGTCTGAGAAACGCCTCGAGGTCGTCCGCGGCGCGACTCACACCTTCGAACAGCGCGAGTCGCGCGAACGAGTCGCCTCTCTGGCGTCCGACTGGTTTCTCACGCACTTCGGGACGAGATGAATCATGAACTCTATCCTCCACGTTCGCATTGAAGCCGGCCCCGTGCCGGCGGAACACGGCTCACGGGAGCCGTCAGTGTGAACGCCACGCTGAGGGCTCAACCTACAGTCGGCGGCTGCGGCGACCAACGGCGCTTCACCGCAGCGGCCGGGATCGGGCACAAGGAATTGCGCCCCAGCCAGCGCCGGAATCGATCCATCATCATGAAAACGACCACACTCTTCTGCACAGCCGCGGCGGCGCTCCTTGTCGGCTCCGCTCCCCGTGTCTCCGCGCAGTACTTACCGGATACACAACCGACGCTCTCGACTTCGCTGAGCATGAGCGAACTTCCAGCCCCCGTTCAGAACACCGTCCGAAAAACGGCCGGCGACGAACAGATTGCCCGGATCCACCGCGATTCGCTCGAGGGCAAGTCCGGCTATCGCGTCCAGTTCAAGGAGCGGGGGCGCAACCCCGACATCTTCGTGACCGAAGACGGAACGCTCCTTCAGCCGCGAGAGAAACCTCCCGGAGCGAAGACCCTGTACATGGGTACCCGCTTCGAGGATACGCCTGCGGCCGTGCAAGCCGCCCTCCGGCGCGAGGTCGGTACCGACGAGATTGTCTCCGTCGACCGAGAAGGCAGCCGCGACACGGAATACTACCGCGTCCGGGTGAAAACGAAGCAGGGCACGACGTACGACCTGCGGGTCAACGCCGACGGCAACATCACCCGCGACAGTCGGCGCGATGCGCTCGGCACCAAACCGACGCCCGAGCCCTAGGCGAACGGATTACGGCACAGCGAGACGTCGCTCCACGTTTGCGGTTTTGTACGCAGACAACGGCGTAGTGTCGTCGCAGGGACGCGCCGACCCACCCGCAAGCGTGGATTCTGAGGAGAAATGGATTCCCCACGTTTGGCATCGGCCTGCGCTCACGGGTGGAGCGACGCGTCCCTGCGGCGCTCGAACGGCGTGGCCTGTGAACGCCGCCAGTCAGCCGCTCCGCTTCCGTCGGCGGACTTCGCTGCAAAACGGAGGTAGAGATTTGTTTCGCGGGGCCTGATGGCGGGCGTTTCAGTCCGCGTTTTCTGCGCCGGGCGGAGCTGCGACAAGCGCTGCGGCGTCCGCGAGCAGACACCGCGTGCGACGTGAAGGAGGGATGGCTGGGCCTTCGTTTTCGTGGCAAAGCGGAAGCAACGCCCCTCACTCAGCTTGGGTTGAACGACAATGAAACGACGCCCCTCTGCCTCCTACGCACATACCTCTCCGTTCCTGGCGGCTCTGTGCCGCTGGCTTTCCATCCAATGCCTTCTGCTCGCAGTGACCCTTCCGGTTGTGAACGCCGCGGAAGCGGCTGCGGCGCCCGCGCCGAGTTCTGCGGGGGTCCGTTGGAATCAGCTCGGGTTTCTGTCCGATGCCCCGAAGCGGTTTGTCGTCGCCGCGGGTGCCGAGGTCGCCGCTGGAGCAGCCTTCGAGATTCGGCGCGCAGGCGAAACGAGTGTCCTGTACCGCGGAAAACTCGGAGCGAAGATCTGGGACGAGCGGAAAGTCGCGGGCGAAGAGGTGGCCGTCGGCGATTTTTCGGAGATGGCAGAAAACGGCTCGTACGAACTCGTGTTTCTCGGGAGTGCCACGCCGTTCTCCGTGGGCGATGCCGAGTACCGTAGTCTCCGACGGGATGCGCTGCGTTGCTTCAGACTGATCCGCGCGGGTGTCGCACTCCGCGATCCGGAGAGCGGAATCGAACACGGCCCGTCGCACACGGAGCCGGTCGCCGTCGAGGGGCGCGAAGGGAAACGCGATCTGAGCGGCGGCTGGTACAACGCCGGGGATTTCGGCCGGTGGACGCACATGGCGGCGATCTCGTGCTCGTATTTCATGACTCTCTGGGAGACCGGTGCCGGCGCATTCCCGGACGATTTTGACCTCGCAGACGCCACCCCTGGGCCGAACCCGCTGCTGCGGGAAACGCGCTGGGGCCTCGAGTGGATGCTCAAGATGCAGAACCCGGATGGAAGCGTGCTGCACAAGGTCGACTCCGAGCCGCAGATGGCGTGGGGCAAGGCGCCCGATCACGACCCGCACATCAGTGTCGCGAGGGGAGCTTCTTCCATTGATGCCGGCGTGTTTTGCGGGGCGATGTATCAGGCGTCGCGCGTATTCGCGAAGATCGATCCCGCCTTCGCCGAGCGTTGTTCCGGCGCGGCGGACCGTGCCTGGCGCTGGCTGGAGATAAACCCCGACGTGCGTCACCGCGATCCGTACTACGTGGACGCGAATGCGGACTCCGAAACGCTCTGGGCGGCCTGCGAGCGATGGCTCGCGTCGCGCGACCCGGCGGTGGGAACCGAGGTGCAACGCCGGCTCGCACAGGCAACCGCTCCGCAGCTCGGGTGGACAGACCCCGGGGTGTTCGGCGTATTCAGCATCGCACGACTCGCGCCGCCTGGCGCCGTGCAGGATCTGGCTCGGAGCCGTTTGAGCGGGTGGGGCGATCAGCTGGCGGAACTGAGCGGGCAGAACGCGTTTCGCGTGGCCCTCCCTCCCGAGGGATACTCATGGGAGAGTGCGGAACGCGTGCTCCATTCGGGCGCATTGCTCGCCATGGCTTACCAAGTGACCGGCGCGGCGAGCCATCGAGACGCGGCGATCGCACAGGTCGACTGGGTTCTCGGCCACAGTGCGCTGGGAATCTCGCTTGTGACGGGACATGGGGCGCACCGCGTGTGTGCTCCGTATCACTGGGCGCAGATCGCGCTGGGCAAGACCATGCCCGGCTGGACCAGCGGCGGTCCCAATGCGTATCCAGACGGCGCCGACGAGCCGCTCAAGGCCCTGCAGAAAAAGGGAACGCCGCCCGCGCTGTGCTTTTTGGACAGGTGCTCCTACGACGGTTCTTGGGCGTCCAACGAGGGCGAAACGAGCGAAAACGCCGCGCTGGTTTATCTGATCGGCTGGATGTGCTCCGAGCAGGAGCGGGTCTCGGCCCGCGCCGGCGTGGCGGCAGCCGGCCGCTGACGTCGCCTGGGGGGGCGGTGCGCGCACCGCAACCAGCGAAAAAGGAAACGGCGGACAACCGCTCGGGCTGTCCGCCGCTGCTTTCTGGCTACCCTCGAACAAAAACTAGAACTCGTATCGAACCGTGAGCTTCGGGTTGATCGAAGGATAGGCGACGACCGCACCCGCGCCTGACGCTTGGTAGAGCGCCTTCGTGTCGAGGACGTTCTCGATATCGAGCGTCACCCGCAGGCGATTCCATCGGAACGATCCGCCTGCGTTCACGATGGTGAACGGCTCGGTGTAATAGGCGACCTGCTTGACGACGCCGAGCGGCGTCGGCGACGTCGGAGCGGTTTCCGCCGCCATGTCGCCCGTGTGCTGCAGTCCGGCGAAGACGGACCACTGTTTGTCGATCTGGTAGTTCAACAGCAGATTCGACATCTCGTCCGGGACGTTGCGCACACGGCGTCCGAGAGTGTCGCGATAGTGCATGCTCGTGTAGCTCGCGATGACGGAGAGGTCTTTCGTGATGCCGCCGACGATCTCGAGCTCGATGCCGTTGTTGGTGATGTCCTGGTACAACGTTCCCGGCTGCGAGGGATCGAGCTGCCGGAGCGGATTCGGCGTGCTCACGTTGTTCTGATTGATGCGGAAGTACGCCGCCGACGCCGAGATTCGCTTATCGAGGAACTCCGACTTCACGCCGAACTCGTGCTGTTTGCCATCGCGCCAGCGGGGAGGAGCGCCGCGGCCGGCGTCGGTGGCCTGGGCGTTGGCGGAGTATCCGTAGTACAACGACGCATTGGGCGTGACCTTGACGAGGAGGCTCGCGGCGTAGGTGTCGTGCGGGCCCTTCAGCGTGGCGACGCTGTCGTTGTTGTTATGATCGACGGTCTTGTTGTCCACCCGGATGCGGGACCAGCCCAGGGTCGTGAGGACGCGATCGTCGAGAAAGCCGAGCTGCGTGTAGGCGTAGAACTGGAGCAGCTTCTTCGTCTCGGTGATGTCGGTGTCCTTGTTGTCGTACTCCGAGCGTGCGGGATGCGGCAGCGGATCGCGCGGGAACTTCAGGGCGTCGTATTGGCCGAGGTACTTCTGACGCTCCCAGTTGGTGCCGTGGCGATTCTGGTACATCCATCCTGCGATGGGCGAAACGGTCACACCGTTGAGACTCCAACGACCGGCAAAGTCGTGCTGGAACATCGTGTCGTCGTATTCCGCGATCGTCCGATCGGCGGACACGTCGGTCTTTCTCGGATCGCTCCAGGGCACCGTCGTGGGAACGTAGTTTCCAGTCGTGGTATCGAGGCTCCACTTGAGGAGCGGCGTGTAGATGCCGGTGTAGGGATCGTAGAAATTGCCGCCATAGTTGCCGCCGCCGGTGTAGATGTCGTCCTCCATGAAGGAGTCCGTGTTCGTCGATGCGGCGACGCGCATGTTGATCGAATCGGTGATCGCGGTGACGAGTTCGGCGGCGATTGCCTTCACCTTGTCTTTGCGCAGGGCCCAGTCCGGCTGCATGCCCCAGCCGTCATAGGTTGTACCCGCGGCCCGTTGCGACGGCCGGTTGCCGCTGACGTGCGAGCCGACGGGCACCAGATAAGAAATGCCGATGCCGCCCGGGACAGCCGCGTTGCCGTGAGCTTCCCAGTCCACGTAGTTGGCCTTGACCTTCAGCGTCGTGTTTTTGCCGATCTTGTAGAGGACCGAAGGGTTGAAATCGAAGCTCTTGATGTTGCCGCCGTGGACGAAGGTGTCGGAGTCCAGGTACGAACTCACGATCCGGTAGGCCAGCGCGTCGGTGATGGGCCCGGTGAGATCGACGGTGGCTTTGTTCGCGGAGTAACGGCCGACTTCGCCGATCACGGAGTAGCTCGGTTTGAAGCTCGGCGACTTGGTGATGACGTTCAGCGAGCCGCCCGGAGAGCCGGTCGGAGCGAGGATTGCGTTCGGGCCTTTGACGATCTCGACGCGTTCGATCAGCTCGGGATTGATCTGGGCCTGATAGGCGGTGGACATGTTGTCGACCGTGCGGCCCGAATTCTCGAAGCCGCGGCTGAGATGGCGGTCGGAAATGCCGTTGGTGCCGGAGAGGCGCCCGGCGCTGATGCCCGCGAAATAGCGAGAGGCATCCAGGATCGAGGTGGCGCCGATGTCCTGGATGAAATCCTGGGTGATGACGTTGATGGAGACCGGCGTGTCCAGAATGGAACTACGAATGCGCGCGGCCGACATCGTGTCCGTGGCGCGATAGCGGTTGGCCAGCTGGTCGGAGACGGTGAATGCAGGCAGTTCGATCGTTTCTTCTTGGGTGCTGTCCGTCTTGGGCGCAGCCGCCTGGGGAGCGGTTTGCGCCAGGAGGGAAACGGGCGCAAAGGCCAGAATCGCTCCGAGTAGGGAGGAGTACTGTTTCATGGACTTGGTGGGGAAGGGGGCGGTGCGATCCGCGCGGCTTTTGGGGTTGCCGAACGCCGTCGGGTGGAGAATCGGGCTCAGGATGGACTCCACGGCGAAGGGGCTTCGGAGAGGCGCTGCTCACTGTTCAGCTGCACGCTGCGAAAAGTCCGCGGGCGTTCCACCTCGTCCAAAGCTAACCGTTAGAACCGCTTCTCCGCCATAGGAGGACGCCTAATGCCCGTGGGTGCGGCCCAGGCGTTGGCGAGCGCCGTCGGGTTTACGGATCCGCGCCGCGTAGGAAGCGCTCCGGCGCGCTAGCCAAACGGGTCGGGCGCACGAGTGTCCGCGGCAGCGACCGGAGAGGTCTCCTCGGCACTCGCGCCGCCGTTTTCAGCGAGGCCGTTTTTCTTTCCTGTCTTCACGTTCTCTAAAGGTTCCGGGGAGTAAGCTTGGACCAGTTCAAGGTGCTTATGCCGCTTCTCCGCTCAGCCTCTCGACTCCGCCGATTCGTCTTCGGGCCCGCGTTCGCCGCCGCGCTCTCCGGCTGCGTTTCCACCGGAGGGCCCGTGAAGCCGTCCGTCCCGGCGGTGCCGACTCGCTGGCAGAACGCTTCAGCAAACGCGGGTGCGGCGAACGCTGGGGAACTCGAATCGTGGTGGCTCCAACTCCACGATCCAACGCTGGATCAACTCATCGGCCTCGCGTTGAAAAACTCGCCCGACGTTCGCACCGCGCTCGCGAGAATCGATGAAGCACGAGCCCGCTTTCGCCTTGAGCGTACGAATCTGATTCCGACGGTCACCGGCTCTGTATCCGATAAACGGACGCGTGTGACCGACCGGACGACGCACGTCACGAGCTACAGCGACTCCGCTGGCGCGTCCCTCGACGCGTCCTGGGAAATCGATCTTTTCGGACGCGAGCGCCTGACGACGGCGGCGGCCAAGGCCGACTTTGCCCAGTCGGAGGAAAACGTCCGCGACGTGCAGGTGTCGCTCGCCGCCGAAGTGGCTTCGACCTACGTCCTGCTGCGTGCGTCCGAAGGGAAACTGACCGTTGTTCAGAGCACGCTGAAATCGCTCGAGGAAACCTATCAGCTCACCCGCTGGAAGGAACAGGCCGGCTCGGGCAGCTCCCTCGACGTGCAGCAGTCCCTCAGCAATCTCGAGCAAACGCGGGCTTCGGTGCCGTCCCTCCAGCAGAGCGTCACGGAAGCGCGCAACAAACTCGCGCTCCTCTGCGGAAAACCGCCCGGCGCGCTCGATTCCGCGCTCAACTCGGCGAGCGGCGTGCCGGCTGCGCCGGCGACGTTCGCCGTCGGAATCCCTGCGGACACCCTGCGCCAGCGGCCCGACGTGCGTGCGGCTGAGCGCGCGGTCGAGGCGGCGGCGCTGCGAACGCTCGCCGCAAAAGCAGACCGGTATCCGTCGCTCACTCTCAGCGGATCGATCGGTGTCGAGGCGCTTCACGCGAACAAACTCTTTTCACCCGAAGCCACGGTCGCGAGCGTGGTCGGCGGATTGACCGCGCCGATCTTCGACGCCGGCCGAATCAACCGCACGATCGATGTCCAGGACGCACTCGAACGCCAGGCGCTGATCGCCTACGAGTCCACGGTGTTGACCGCGCTGTCGGAGGTCGAAAACGCGCTCTCGTCGATCCAGCGAAACAACGAGCGACTCGCTTCCCTGAACAAAGCGGCCGACGCCGCTTCCGAGTCGGCGACGCTCGCACGGCAGCGTTACGACGCGGGCGACGTTGATTTCTTCGCCGTTCTCGACGCCCAACGGACGCTGCTCGCGCTCAACGAATCGCAGGTCGGCACCACTGCCGATCTCACCACGGCCTACATCCAGCTCTACAAAGCGCTGGGGGGCGGCTGGGCAAAACTCTGAATGCCTTCCCATGAAAGCTCCCGTGCAACCTGCGCCCGCCGATCTCGCCGCCATCATTCACGCGGGCGGCCCGAAAAAGAAACTGAAGCGCCGACTGATCGTCGCAGTGGGCGTGTGCCTTGTCGTCGCGGCCAGTTGTGTTGCGCTCCGTCCGCGTGCGAGCGCCGACAACGCCGCGCCGTTCGTGACCGAGCCGCTCCGGCGCGGCGACCTCAGCCTCACCATCACGGCGACCGGCAATCTCGAGCCCACCAATCAGGTCACCGTCGGCAGCGAGCTCTCGGGCCTCGTGCAGACGGTCTACGTGGACATCAACGATCGGGTCACGAAGGGCCAGCCGCTCGCGCAGCTCGACACCACCAAGCTCAACCAGCAGATCGAGAGCAGCCGGGCCGCCCTCGACGTCGCCAAGGCAAAGGTCGCCCAGGCCGAGGCCGCGTTGAAAGCCAAGGAAGCCGCACTCGTCCGAGTCCAGGAACTCCGCCGGGTGAGCAATGGCCGGTATCCGTCGCAGGCCGACGTCGACACCGCGGTCGCCGAGGCCGACGGAGCGCGGGCTGATCTGCAGAGCGCGCAGGCTTCCGTCACGGGAGCCGTCGCGCAGGTTCACATCGACGAGAACAACCTCGCCAAGGCCGTGATCACCTCGCCGGTCGACGGCATCGTGCTCACGCGCAGCGTCGATCCCGGCCAGACGGTTGCCGCGAGCCTCAACGCACCGGAGCTCTTCGTCATCGCGGAGAAACTCGAACGCATGAAGCTGAAGATCACCGTCGCCGAGGCGGACATCGCCCGGATGGTGGCCGGCCTGAAGGCTTCGTTCACCGTCGATGCCTGGCCGGACCGCGTCTACACCGCGACCGTGCAACGGGTGTCGTACGGATCGTCCGTGACCAACAACGTGGTGACGTACGAAACCGACCTGGAGGTGGCGAACGACGATCTCAGTCTGCGACCCGGAATGACGGCCACCGCCGATATCCGGGTGGCCGAGCGTAAGGACGTGTTCCTCGTGCCCAGCTCGGCGCTGCGCCTCAACTTGGCCGCTTCGCCGAACGGTGCGACGGCCGAAGCTCCGAAGAAGTCATTCCTTCAACGCGTCATGCCCATGCCGCCTCCGCGCGGAAAGCTGCCGGTTCCGACCAGCGCCGAGAAGACGGGGCCGGGGACCGGTCGCCTCTGGATTCTTCAGGAGGGCAGGCCCGAGCCGATGCTCGTGCGCACTGGACTGAGCGATGGACGCAATACGGAGATCTCCGGCGACGGGATCGACGCCGGCATGCCGGTGATCCTGCGTACCGCGCTGCTCAACCCATGAACGCGATTCCTCCCCGTCCGTTGATTTCACTGGAGCGCCTGACCAAGACCTATGGTCAGGGCGACGCCGCGTTCCAGGCCCTGCGCGGGGTCGACCTCACGGTGCGCGCTGGCGAGTTCGTCGCGATCATGGGCCCGAGCGGCTCTGGAAAGTCGACGCTGATGAACATCCTCGGGTGCCTCGATACGCCGACGACCGGCAGCTACCGCTACGACGGCATCGCGGTGCAGGAACTCGACGTGAATCAGCGGGCTTTGCTCCGGCGTCACGCTCTCGGCTTCATCTTCCAGGGTTTCAACCTTCTGGCCCGCACCAGTGCCCTCGAAAACGTGGAACTGCCGCTGCTCTACCGCCGGCTTCCGAGAAAAGTGCGCCACGAAAAGGCGCGGGAGGCGCTCGCGGCCGTGGGGCTCGCCGACAAACACCGGAACACGCCTTCGGAGCTCTCCGGCGGACAGCAGCAGCGCGTCGCGATCGCCCGGGCGCTCGTGACCGAGCCGCGCACGCTCTTTGCCGACGAGCCGACGGGTAATCTCGATTCCACTACAACGGGCGAAATCATGGAGTTGCTATCGAAACTGAACGCCCAGCGCGGAATCACGCTCCTCATGGTCACGCACGAGGACGATGTCGCCGCCTATGCCCAACGCACCGTGCACGTGAAGGACGGCTTGATCGCCTCCGACCGGGCCCACGCTGCCTGACTCCCATGCTCTGGAACGCACTTGCCATCGCGATTCGGGAAATCCGGCGCAACATCACTCGCGCTTTCCTCACCGTCCTCGGTGTGATCATCGGCGTCGCCGCCGTCGTGACCATGGTCACACTCGGGCACGCCACGACCAACGCGGTGAAAAACCAGATCTCCGGTCTGGGCAGCAATCTGCTCGCCCTGCGTCCCGGCGCCGGATTCGGGCCGCGCATGCCGTCGGCAGGCGTTCCGGATTTCTCCGAACAGGACGCCGTTCTGATTCTGGAGCAGATCGCCGGCGTTGCGGCGGTGGCTCCGATCCGCAACGCCTCCTTCAGCACCGTCTACCTCAACAACGCCCGATCGACCAACGTGACGGGTTCCACCGTCTCGTATTTCGGCATTCACAACTGGAAGATCGCCGACGGACGGGTGTTCACGGATGCCGAATACCGGAGCGGCGCGGCGGTTTGTGTGATCGGAAACACCGTGAAGAAGGAACTCTTCGCCTCCGAGAATCCGATCGGCGCAAAGATCCGCATCGGCACCGCTGCCTGTGAGGTGATCGGCGTGCTCTCGGCCAAAGGGCAGGCCGGCATGGGCGACCAGGACGACACGATCGTCGTGCCGCTGACCACGATCCAGCGGAGGTTGCTCGGGAAAACCTCGAACCACGACATCGGACAGATCGCGATCTCGGCGCAGGACGGCGCAGACACGACCGCGGTCATCGCGGACATCACGGCCCTCCTGCGCCAGCGTCGAAACCTGCAGCCGAATCAGGACAACAACTTCAACATCTTCGACACGCGGCAGATCGCCGACACCCTCAGCTCCTCCACGAAAATGATGACGTCGCTCCTCGGCGCGGTGGCGGGCATCAGCCTCCTCGTCGGCGGTATCGGAATCATGAATATCATGCTCGTGTCGGTCACCGAACGCACCCGCGAGATCGGCATCCGGCTTGCGCTCGGAGCGACCGCGGGCGAAGTCCTTCTTCAGTTCCTCGTCGAGGCGATCACGCTCTCGTCGGTCGGCGGAATCGCGGGCATCCTCATCGCGCTTGCGCTCTGCGGCGGACTGTCGCTTCTGATCCAGCTGCCGTTCGTTTTCGACGCGCAGATCAACGTCACGGCGTTTTTCTTTTCCGCCGCGGTCGGCATCCTGTTCGGTTTCGCTCCGGCACGGCGCGCCGCCCGGCTTGATCCGATCGATGCCCTCCGGCATGAGTGAGCCGCTCCCATGCGCGTTCTCGTCGTCGAAGACAACCCCGTGCTTCTCCGCAGCCTCGCGGATTCGCTGAGGGAGGAGAGTTTCGCGGTCGACACCGCGGAGGACGGCGAGGAGGGAGTGGAGAAGGCGACGTCCGTGGCGTACGATGCGATCGTTCTGGACGTGATGCTGCCGAAGCTGGACGGCTGGGGCGTGCTCGCGCGGCTCCGTCCCGGAATCCGCACGCCGGTGCTCATGCTCACCGCACGGGACGCCGTGCCGGATCGCGTGCGCGGGCTCGACTGCGGGGCCGACGACTATCTGACGAAGCCGTTCAACCTCGACGAGCTGCTCGCGCGGCTCCGGGCGCTCGTCCGGCGCACGACCGGACAGACCCGTTCGCTGATCGAGGTCGGGGACATGAAAATCGATACTGCGGCTCGCCGGGTGTTTCTGGCCGGCGTGGACGTGCCGTTGACCGCGCGGGAGTACGTGCTCCTCGAATACCTTGCGCTGCACCGGGGCGAGACGGTGAGCCGGACCGCACTGTACGAGCATCTCTTCGATGAGAACGACGACAGCCTCTCGAACCTCCTCGACGTGCATGTTTCGAACCTGCGCCGAAAGCTCGGGCGCGACCTGATCGCCACCCGCCGCGGTCACGGCTACTGCATCGAATGAGGACCTTCTTCCATTCCATCCGCTGGCGCGTCCAGGCCTGGCACGGGGCGATCCTCTTGACGGTGATCCTCGGTTTCTGCCTGACCTCGCATCGTCTGGCCTGGAATAACCAGTTGCGCAGCGTCGACCGGAGCCTCGCCCAAACGGAGCGTACTCTGATCCGAGGACTGATGCAGGCCGCGGAAGCTCACGGCGAACCCGGCCCCGGCTTCTCGCCGCGCCGGCTGGCGGACAAGTTGAGGAGCAACCCGGAGGTGTTTCCGTCGGCGCTGGGAGCGATCTTTCAGGGGCGCGAGCCGGGCTTCGCCTACTTCTCTCTTCGCGACGCCGACAACCGGCCGCTCCTGCAGTCGCCCAACGTCCCGGAGGACGTGGCTGTGCCGCTGCACACGCCGCCGGAATTCGCGGAGGAAGCGCGGACGGTTTCCGGCAGGCGGGAAATCGTGCACCGCACCCCGGACGGTCTCGTGAGCATCATTGGCATGGATCTCGGCCCGGAGCGGAGGGAGATGCGCCGGTTCGCCTGGTCGCTGGTCGCCCTGGGCGGTGGAGTCTGGCTCGTCGGACTGCTGGGCGGCTGGTGGCTCGCGGGGCGTGCAATCCAGCCGGTTGCGGACATCAGCCGGACGGCCTCGCGCATTGCCGAGGGAAATCTCGAGGAGCGTATCGTTCCGGATGGTACGAACAGCGAACTCGATCAGCTGAGTCGGGTGCTCAACGCCACGTTCGATCGCCTCCATGCCGCCTTGGAACGGCAGAAACAGTTCACCGCGGACGCCTCGCACGAGTTGCGGACTCCGGTGACCATCCTCCTTTCGGAAACGCAGCGGATCCTCAAACGCGACCGGACGCCCGAGGAGTACCGCGCGGTGATCCAGACCTGCCAGGCCACCGCGCAACGGATGCGACAGCTCACCGAAGCGCTGCTCCTGCTCGCACGGCAGGATCGGGGAGCGGGGGAGTTGCGGCGCGAGCCCTGCGATCTGGCGGCCATTCTTCGCACCACCGCGGCGCAACTGCAGCCCCTGGCCGACGCCCGCGGTATCCAGCTTCGGCTCGAACTGGAGACGGCGCTGTGCATGGGCGACCCGACGGCACTGTCCATTCTCACGACAAACCTCGTTGGCAACGCCGTCGAACATCACGACCGCGCTGGCGGGGTCGTCGTTGTGGGCTGCGGGGTCCACGAGGGTCAGGTCCGCCTCGCGGTGAGCGACGACGGGCCGGGGATTCCGGCTGCCGACCTGCCGCATGTTTTCGACCGATTCTATCGGGTGGACTCAGCCCGGTCCGGCGGTTCCGGCCACGTCGGCTTGGGCCTCGCGATCGCCAAGGCCATTGCCACGAATCATGGCGGCGACATCGTCGCCGAGAACCTGCCCGGGCGCGGTTGCCGTTTCAGCGTCCAGCTGCCCGCGAGAAGCCCGTCGGCGCGCGCTTCCTCGTAATTCCGGGCCCGGGCGGTTGCGAATAGCCGGACGTGGGCGAGAGTATGCCCATGCGGAGCAAGTGGCTATTGCTCGTCGCAACACTCATCGCCTTGGCAGCCGCCGGCGCCCAGGCGGGTGAGAAAGTCAGTTCCATCGAGATCGATGGCGCGATCGGGCCGGCCACCGCGGACTACATCGGACGGGCGATCCACGTTGCCGAGACTTCGCAGTCGCAGTGCCTCGTGATTCAGCTGGATACGCCGGGAGGGCTCCTCGATTCGACGAAACAGATCGTGAAATCCTTCTACGGCTCGAAGGTACCGGTCGTCGTGTACGTTGCCCCGGCCGGAGCCAACGCGGGCAGCGCAGGCTGTTTCATCACCCTGGCGGCCGACGTGGCAGCGATGGCGCCGAATACGAGCATCGGCGCGGCGCATCCCGTGCAATTCGGCGGGAGCGAGGAAACTCCGTCGGAGAAACCCGGAGGCGACGTGATGTCGAAGAAACTGGAGAACTTCGCCGCGAGTTACATCGAGGCGATCGCGACGAAGCGCGGACGGAACATCGAGTGGGCGATCTCGGCGGTCCGCGACAGCGCCAGCGTCACCGCTGAAAAGGCCCTCGAGCTGAAGGTGATCGACCTGATCGCGAAGGACCTGCCCGACCTGCTTCGGAAAATCGACGGGCGCAACCTCGAGGGCCGCGTGCTGAAAACCGAGGACGCCCCCGTATCCAGGATTCCGATGCTCCTGCGCGAGCGGATTTTTCAGACCGTCTGGCGACCCGAGACGATGTTTTTTCTCATGCTGATCGCGATCTACGGCATCATCGGCGAACTCAGCAATCCGGGCGCCGTGCTCCCGGGCGTATCCGGCGCGATTGCACTGGTGCTGGCGCTCTACATGGGCTCGGTGCTGCCGATCAACATCGCCGGGCTTGCGCTCCTCGTGCTCGCGGTGGCCCTGTTCGTCACCGATGTTTTTGCGCCGAGCCACGGCGCGCTCACCGCGGCCGGCATCATTTCGTTTTTTCTCGGCTCGCTGCTGCTGTTTGAACCCGCCGGACCGGCGTTCCGGTTGTCGCTGGCGATGATCGTGCCGGCGACGCTCATCACCGCGGCGTTTTTCCTCTTCGTCGTGGGGGCCGGCCTTCGCGCCCAGCGGCTTCCTCGCCGCAGCGGACGCGAGACGATGCTCGGCAAAGTAGTGCCGGCGATGACTGACATCGGACCCGAAACGGGAAAGGTGTTCATCGAAGGCGAAACCTGGAACGCTCGGAGCGAGGCCGCCATCGGCTCCGGTCAGCCGGTCGAGATCGAGCGAGTGGACGGACTGACCTTGCGCGTGAAACCGAAAACCTAGGAGGCGTTATGGACCCGGTGAAATCGTTTCTGACCTTGGGCTCGTGGGTGATTCCAGTCGTGCTACTGGCGATGCTCATCCTGCCGAACGCCGTGCGGATTCTTCGCGAATACGAGCGCGGTGTCGTTTTCCGGCTCGGCAAACTGCTTCGGGCGAAAGGGCCGGGGATCGTCATCCTGATCCCGCTTGTCGACCGCATGGTCCGCATGGATCTGCGGGTGGTGACGATCGACGTGCCGAAGCAGGAGATGATGACGACCGACAACGTCCCGGTGACCGTCGATGCCGTCCTTTATTTCCGCGTGGTCGATTCCGAAGCGGCCGTGGTGAAGGTGGAGAACTTTCTCAAGGCGACGTCGCTGATCGCGCAGACTACGTTGCGCAGTGTCATCGGCCAAGCCCACCTAGACGAGTTGCTGGCTCGGCGCGAGGCGATCAACCAGCGATTGCAGGAGATCATCGACCGCCAGACGGATCCGTGGGGCGTGAAGGTGACCGCGGTCGAGGTGAAAGACGTCGTCCTCCCCGACAATATGAAGCGCGCCATGGCCCGCCAGGCGGAGAGCGAACGCGAACGCCGCGCGAAAATCATCAACGCCGAAGGCGAATTCCAGGCTGCGGAGAAACTGGTGCAGGCCGCCGCGATGATCGAACAGCGTCCGATCGCGCTCCAGCTGCGGTACCTCCAGACGATGCGGGAAATCTCGAGCGAGCATAACACGACGACCTTCCTGCCCATCCCGCTCGACCTGCTGACGCCCTTCGTGAAGTCCGCCGCCGACGCCCTAACGAAGAAGTGAACCGCACGACGGCGGTCCGCGCTCACCGTTCGCATATCCGACTCTCCGACGTGGGCGGGGGGGGCCGCACCCCGCACGAGTGACGTTGCAGCTCGCTGGGTTCGGCCCTCCCCGGCTTCTGCTATTCCGGCAGAACCGCGGCCAGCCGTGTCACGCCTTCCTCGATACGTTCGAACGACAAATGACCGAAGGCGATCGCGAGCGCTGAGGGGTGGCGCGACTTGCCGAGCGAAAACTCGTCGACCGGGTCCACCTCGATTCCGGCTCTCTCCAGCTGCGCGATCTTTGCGGCGTCGAACTTCACGCCCTCGAAGGTCGCCATCAGGTGCAGGCCGGTGGTGTTGCCTGAAACGACCACGCGTTTTCCGAAAGCTCGGGCGAGCGCGCTCTCGAGACAGCGCATCTTCCGCTGGTAAACGCGCTGCATCCTCACGATGTGCCGCTCGAGATTTCCCTCGCGGATGAATCGGGCCAGGGCGTTCTGCGTGAGCCGGGATCCGTTTCCGTGGGTCGACGCGATGAGCTTCTCCATCCCGGCTGCAAGCACGGCGGGGACGACGACGTATCCGAGCCTCAAGGACGGCGCGAGCGACTTGGCGAAGGTTCCGATATGGATCACGCGGTCCGGGCAGAGCCGGAAGAGGGAGCTCACGGGGGCGCCGCTGTAGCGGAATTCGCTGTCGTAGTCGTCTTCCAGGACAAAAAGCTTCCACCGTCGGGCGTACTCCAGCAGCGCGAGCCGGCGCTGGATCGGGAGCGTGCTGCCCAGCGGGCATTGGTGCGAAGGCGAGACGAAGAGCAGACTCGCGGCGGGGCGCGCCGGCAGGTCGTCGATGTCGATTCCCGCGTCGTCCGCCCTCACTGGCAGGATGCGATGACCGCATTTTTTCAGAATCGCGGGGACAAAACTCACCACGGGATCTTCCACGAGGGCTCCCTGCCTCCGTTCGTGGAGCAGCATGGCGGATAGCTGCACGCCCTGCGCGGCCCCGGTCGTGACCAGGATCTGACCTGGGTCGCAGACGATGCCTTTCACGCGGAGAAGGTGGCGCGCGATCTCTTCGCGAAGCGTGTCCATCCCGGCTGCCGGAGCGTAACCCCAATCGTCGGCTTTTCCGAAATACATCTCCTGCCGGAGGCATTTCGCCCAGGACTCGCGAGGAAACCGCGCCAGGTCCGGCGTGCCGCAGATGAAGGAAATGACGTCGGGGTGGGGCG
This sequence comes from Opitutaceae bacterium EW11, assembly GCA_003054665.1. Taxonomy (GTDB): domain Bacteria; phylum Verrucomicrobiota; class Verrucomicrobiia; order Opitutales; family Opitutaceae; genus EW11. The sequence continues at coordinate 507,595 of QAYY01000013.1, forward strand.
GAGCGGCGGGGTTTCGTCGAGCGCGCGAAGGCAGATGCGCAGCGGGCGTTCGGAGCCGGCCCATTTCGGAGACAAAGGTGCCGGAACCTTCGCGGGTTTCGACGAAGCCCTCGGCCAAAAGCTGTTCGTAGACGGCGATGGCGATGTTTCGCGCCACGCGGTGCTGCGCCGCGAGTTCGCGGGAGGAGGGAAGCCGGGTGCCTGCGGCCAGGTCGCCCGTCAGGATCTTCGTGGCGATCTGATCGTAGATCTGTCGCTTCAGCGTGAGACCGGAGCCGCGTTGGAGTTCGATCCAGAACACGACGGAACGTTGCCTGGTTGGAGAAAGTGGTTCCATCAAAATCGAGCTTCGGTGGTTCTCCCCGGGAACCACTTGCCATGGCAGATTGGCGTGCGGTCGGGGACATCGGGTCCTGCGACCCGCTCGACGACCATGTATTCGGACCTTAAATTCGCCTACCGTCAGATCGCCCGTTCCCCCGTCTTCGCTTTTGTGACCGTGCTCACGCTCGCGCTCGGGATCGGGCTCAACACTTCGATGTTCAGCATCGTCAACGCGGTCCTGCTCCGACCGCTGCCGTATCCGGGGGGCGAGCGGCTGGTGCGGATCTCGGCTTCGACGCCGCGCGCACAGAGCCTCGCGATGACCGCGCCGGAGGCGACGGCGTTTCGGCAGAGTATCGATCAGGCCGGCTTCGAAAGCTGGGGGCTTTTCGGCTGGTGGGGGGCGAACTTCGTCGAGTCCGGCCGACCCGCGGAACTGCTGGTGTCGATCCGGGGCTCGGCGGGCTTTCTCTCGACGCTCGGAGTGCAGCCGTTGCTCGGGCGGTGGTTCACGGCGGAGGAGGATTCGCGCAACGACCCGGTGGCGCTGATCAGCGAGGAGCTCTGGCGGCGCACTTACGCGGGCGATCCAGGAATCGTCGGACGTGCGATCCACGTCGACGGCGAGGCGCTGACGGTTGTCGGCGTCCTCCCGAGAAAAATCGCGGCTCCCGCCGTTTTCGGCGTGGTGGACCTCTGGCGTCCACTTCGCATTACCGAGACGGAGCTCACCGAAACCCGAAACCGCTGGCTTTACGTCGTGGCGAAACTCGCCCCGGGCGCCTCGCTTCCGCGGACCAACGCCACTTTGGCGACGCTGGCTGCTCGGATACCCCGCGACGGCACGAATGCCTCCGACCGCACCGGCATGGTGGCCACGCCGCTCCACGTTTCGAATACGGATGACGCCGTGCGGAGCATCACCTGGCTCAGCTTGGCGCTCACCGCGCTCGTACTCCTCATCGCGTGCGCCAATCTCGCGAATCTACAGCTGGCACGCGCCGCAAGCCGGTCGCGCGAGACGCTGGTTCGCGCCGCGCTCGGTGCTTCGCGCGAGCAGCTCATCCGGCCGATGCTGCTGGAGAGCCTCCTGCTTTCTCTCGTCGGAGGGACGGCGGCTCTGGGCGTCGCCGCCGGTGCGACGAACTGGGTGGCGCGCCACGTCGTTTTCAACAATGCGCCGCCGGGATACGATATTCCGCTCGACGGCCGCACGCTGCTGTTTGCGTTGGCGGCCTCAGTCATCACCGGCCTGGCGATCGGGGTCTTGCCCGGCTATCTCGCAGGTCGCGCCGAGCTCGCCTCCGGACTGCGCGACGCCGGTCGCGGAAACACCTCGGGTCCGCGCCAGCAGCGGTTGCGCCGAGGTTTGGTGATCGCGGAGTACGCGGTGGCGCTGGTGCTGTTGACGGGCGCGGGGCTCATTCTCGGAGGGCTCAAGGGTTTTCTCCAACGCGACGCCGGATGGCGGGCCGACGGGCTCGCTTACGGATACGTTGCGCTCCAAACGCCGCGCTACAACGCCGACGCGGAGACGATCCGTTTCTACGAGCAGCTCCAGGAGCGACTCGGCAACTTGCCGGGAGTCAAAGGCGTGGCGTTCGGCTGGGATGTGCCGATTACGCCGGCGCACGACCCGCGGGCGTTTCGCGTGGAAAACCGCGCGCAGGTGCAGGCTGGCGATGCACCGCTGGCGTTTTTCACCGGAGTCCTTCCGAGATATTTCGAAGGACTGGGAATCCGGCTCGCGGCGGGAAGGGATTTTACCCGCCGCGATGACGCGAATGCACCGCGGGTCGCAATCGTGAACGAGGCGTTGGCGCGGGCGTTCTGGCCCGGAGAGGATCCGATCGGGAAACGCATCGGCAACGTCGACCCGAGCAACCCGCGCTGGATGGAAGTGGTGGGCGTGGCGAGCGACACGCGGTTCATCGGCCACCTCGCTACGCCTGCGACGCGTTACCAAGTGTACATTCCCTTCGCCCAGGAAGTCTGGCGCTGGGGCGCGGTGGCGGTGCGGACGAGCGCGGCCCCGGAAAGCCTGGTCGACTCGATCCGGCGGACCGTGACCGACCTCGATCCGGAGATCCCCGTGTGGGAGGCGCGAACGGTCGCGCAGGAAGTGGACCGCCGCTTGGCCAACACCCAGCTTCTGGCGCAACTCCTCGGGAGTGTCGCGGCGTTGGGCTTGTTGCTCTCGGCCCTGGGAATCCATGCGCTGGTCTCGCACGACGTCACCCAGCGCACCTCGGAGATCGGAGTTCGCATGGCGCTGGGCGCCGATCTCGCGAGCATCTATCGGCTGATTCTCGGCAGCGGCATGCGCCTCGCAGGCCTAGGCGGGGCTGTCGGCCTGGTGGGCGCGTTTTTCCTCAGCGTCGGCCTCCGCCGCGCCGTGCCCGAGATTCCCGGCCTCCAAACGAGCTGGATCGCCGCGACCATCGGCCTGCTCGCCGCCACCGCTCTCGCTGCCATCTGGCTCCCTGTCCGCCGCGCGGCGCGGATCGACCCGATCGTCGCCCTGCGCGGGGAGTGAATCGGGTCGGAGGTTATTGGCCCGCGGTTTTGGGCGCGACGGCGACCTGGACGAGGACCGGTAGCTTTTCACCCAGGCGTTCGGCGGGAGTGAAACGCCATTTCCCTACGCACTCGGCGGCGGGCCCGGCGGCGTCGCGGTCGGGCGCGGAGAGGCAATAGAGGCTGTCGACTTCACCCGTGGTGCTCACCAGAACCCAGAAACGAAACTCACCCCGGATACCGCGCGACCGCATCTCTTCCGGCAGGACAAGCTCTTCGGCTTTCTGAACGAGCGGCGCCTTCGAGTTGGGGGAGAGCAGGGCGAACTCGCGGCCCCGCAGCTTGCCCAGGCTGTGCATATCTTGCTCCACGGTCTTCATGTCGAGCGCCGCTGGCGTTTGTCCGGCGCGTTGAAGCTGCGGGCAGATGATCGTTTTCATCGGCAGCGTCCCGACAAAACCGGCTTTGTTGAAGGCGATGTCCGCAACCTCGCGGGGGAGGTCCTTCGATTTCGCCCCGGCAAAGGAGGGCAGAAGCGACATCGAGACAATCACGGCCAATAACGCGGCGGAACGAGGAAGACGGCGCATGTGCTTGTGGTTCAGCACCGTCCTCCGGAGTCGCTCCCGGCGCAAGCGGCATCTGTGCCTGCGGGAAGTACCGGAGAGCTCGGCGCGAATCAGGTTAAGCGACCGGCTCAATTCTTTGTGAATGCGGCCGATAAGGGGAGAATGCTGAAGGTCGAAGTCGTGGAGACTGCGGACACGGTGAACCTGGTCGTCGAGGGCCAGCTCACCGGCTCCGGCCTCGTGGAGATCATCCGACAGCATTACGGCAAGCTGAGCGGCAAGGCATGCATCTGGGACCTCCGAAAAGCTGCGTTCCACGACAACTATCAAGTCGAGTTCGGGCCCATCGCCACCGCCGCACGGGAAACCTTCGCCAACGCCCGCAGGATCTCGCCGACCAAGGTCGCCTATGTGGTTTCCGGCATCGATCCGTACCTGATCATGTGCAAGTATATGATGCACGCCAACAGCGCGCGGATTCCGGTCGAGTATTCGGTCTTCAAAGACATGGCGGAGGCTCAGGCCTGGATCGCGAACGATCGCCTGAAGCACTGAGCGCCGCTGGGAGTTCCAGGGCCGGCGGCGGGGCGGCGAGGGCGTCAGTCGGGCTGCAGTTCGGGCCCGACGAGCCATTGCACGACCCAACGTCGTTCGCCACCGGCGGAGCCCGCTTCGGTTGCACGGTCGAGCGCGAGCACCGAGCCTTTGCGCAGTCGAAACGCGGCTGGGCTGGTCGAGCCGAACACCAACAGCGTGGCGAGCGCGCTCAGGTAGGGTTCGTGGCCGACCACCGCGAGTCCGCCCGACGCTTTCCGCTCCGCAAGGCGTTTCGCGAGCAATCGGGGGGTATCTTCGGGGAGCATGCCCGGTGTTTCCACGAGCGGCGCGGCAGTCCGCATCGCCGATGCGAAAATTTCCGCGGTCTGTCGGACTCGAACGAGCGGACTGTGCCAAATCTCTGCGGGGGCGAACAGATCTTGAGCGACCAAGAATCTCGCGAGTCGATTCGCCTGTTCCCGACCGCGTTTGCTGAGCGGTCGGGCGGAATCTTCTTCCTCCGACACCGCATGCGCGTGACGGACGATGTAGAGCATGGCCTCCAGTGAGCCCGGGTGCAGCCTCGGGTCAAATTCGGTCTGGGATCTGGACGGGAGGAGGTGGAATTGCGCGAACATCGCTCGCCGCGCGGCGCCATCTTCCAGGAGTCTTCGGCAGCTTCGGCAGGAGTAGCGCTAATCTGCAGCTAATTCTTGGATACCTGGCGGCTAATAACCAAGCGACGGGCAGTTTTGCCTTAACAGGATTTCCAAAGCCGACAGAATCCGATCCGCGGCGAAGTCGCCCCGCCGGTCACCCCCGGCCGCGGAGCGGTTTCTGCTTCGTCCGCACCCACGTCAGAACTTCTGTCAGTTCGGGCCTCAAGCCCCCGCCAACCAGCCCACGTCCATGTCCCAGAGCGCCGCCCACGACTGGAACCCCAAGTACTCCTGGCAACTCATCGAGCGAACTGCCCCGCCAAAGCGCCCCGCCGAGGAGCGCGTGAGGGACTTTCGGGAGATCTATACCGAGTACGACGAAGCCACGGCAATGGATCAGGCCAGCCGTTGTATCGTCTGTCCGATTCCAAGCTGCCGCCAGGCGTGCCCGCTGGGGAATCGCATCCCGGAATGGCTTGCGCTCACGGCGGAGGGAAAATTCCTCGAAGCCGCGGCGGTTTCGCGGTCGACCAGCAATCTGCCCGAAATTTGCTCGCGGGTGTGTCCGCAGGAGCGGCTTTGCGAGGGCTCATGCATTCTCAACGGGCGTTCCGACCCGGTTTCGATCGGAGCGGTGGAGCGTTTCATCAACGAATACGCGTTCCGGCACGGTGCGCTGGAAGTGCTGCCTTCGCCGTTCAATGGACACCGCGTGGCTGTGATCGGCGCCGGTCCCGGCGGCATCGCCTGCGCGGACGAACTGGCCCAGCTCGGCTATGGCGTGACGGTTTTTGAGGCGCTGCCCCTCCCGGGCGGCCTGCTGGTAAACGGCATTCCTTCGTTCAAACTCGAGAAACGCGTCGTCGCGCGCCGGATTGAGTTCTTGAAGCAGCGTGGCGTGGAATTTCGGACGGGCGTGAAGGTCGGCTGGGACATCTCCCTCGCCGAGCTGCGCAAAGACCACGACGCGGTGTTTCTCGGTCACGGCGCTCAGCAATCGAAGGCGCTCGATGTCCCCGGGGCCGAGCTGAGCGGCATCGTCGCGGCGCTGCCATTTCTCGTCCAAAAAAACGTCGAGAACCATGGGCAGCCGATCCCGGAAATCGAGGTTGCCGGAAAACGTGTCGTGGTGCTCGGCGGCGGCGACACGGCGATGGACTGTCTCCGCACTGCGCTTCGCAGCGGCGCGCTTCAGGCTACCTGTCTCTACCGTCGCGACCTGGCCAACATGCCCGGCAGCCGGAAGGAGTACTACAACGCGCTCGAGGAGGGAGCCACGTTCCAATTTCTGACGAACCCCGTCGCCATCGAAGGCAACGAACGCGGCGAAGTCGCCCGAGTTCGCTGCGTGCGCATGGAGCTGGGCGCGCCCGATGCTTCAGGACGGCGCAAACCGCAGGTCGTCCGCGGGTCGGAATTCACCGTCGACGCGGAACTCGTGCTCGTGGCCTACGGCTTCGATCCCGTGCCTTTCCCGTCCGGCAGCGATTTCGCCCAGGTGAAAACCAACGACTGGGGCGGCATTGTGGTCGACGCGAACCAGATGACCTCCGTCCCCGGGATTTTTGCCGGCGGCGATTCGTCGCGCGGTCCGAGCCTGGTAGTTCACGCGGTGCGCGACGGTCGTCGCGCGGCCGCCGGTATCCACGGATTCCTGACAAAGGTCTGAGTCGACTGGGTGTGCCGGCCCGTCGGAAGGGCGGCAGAGCCGAAACGCAGGTCGACGTGCGGCACTCCCGCGGCCTCGTACGGCGGCGGGGCTTCCGGAGTACGATGTACCTGCGTGCGCGCGTTAGCCCATGTGTCGCCGCAGGGACGCGTCGGCCCACCCGCAAGCGTGGTCGCCGAGGAGAAGGAAGAGGTTCTCATGGGAGCGTCGTCGGCCCGCTGGCTTACGGGCGAACCGGGCGACGGAATGGTGCCGGGTGCGACTCGCCCGGGAGGCGGGGCTTTTTGAGGTGCTTCCGCCGCCGGCTTTGATGTGGCCTGCCGAGCGCCTTCGGTTAGTCTCGAAATCGATGAAGATTCTCATTGCCGAGGACGACGACGTCTCGCGCTTGCTGCTCTCTTCGTATCTCCGCACCGCTCCCGATGGATACACGGTCATCGAGGCGACGAACGCAGCGGAAGCCTGGACCGCGGTGACGAACACGCCCGATCTCGGGTTGTGCGTGCTCGACGTCATGCTGCCGGATCAGAGCGGGCTCGATCTTCTGGCCCGCATTCGCGACTGCTCTGCCTATGCCCGTTTGCCGGTGATTCTTTGCACGTCGCTGAACGATCGCGTGACGGTTACCCGCGCGGCGGCCCTCGGCGTCGTCCAGTACATGGTGAAGCCATTTTCCCGCGAAGGGGTTCTCGCCAAAGTGAAACGCACGGCCTCGCATCCGGCCGCCGCCGAACCCTACCTGGAGGATCCGCGGACCGTGTGCGATCGACTTCATATCGACCGCGGCACCTACCACACGCTCCTCCGCCGAGTCGCGACGAAAACGACCGCCTACCTTTCCGATGCCCGGCACCTGACGCGTTGGTCGGACGTTCGTGCCATCGGTTTTCGCGCGAACGCGCTCAAGGGGGCGGCATTGAACCTCGGAGCGTCGGCGCTCGCCACCCAGCTGGATCTGCTGGAGGCCGCGCTGTCGGATCAATTCGCGCTGGCGGAAGCCGCGCGGACTGCGAGTGGGATGATCGACGCCCATGCCCACTCCGAGATGACGTCGGCGCTGGAGCGCGTTGCGGCGGAGCTGCCCCGTCTGGAGGCGGCGCTGGCACGAGCCGGGGGAACGAACTGGCTCTACGATTAGCTTCGGCGGGGAGAAAACTGGTCCCGGCCGTCCGCTGGGCTGGACACCTTCCCGGCGCCTTGCCACTGGTGGTCGCATGGAAACCGCCGTCACAAGCGAAGCCGATCGCAAGGCCCTCAGCTGGGCCATGAACCTGTCTCTCGGGATCGGCCTGCTGATGTTCGTCATGAAAGTCGGCGCCTATCTCATGACGGGATCGGCGGCGATTTTGAGCGACGCGGCCGAATCGGTGGTTCACGTGGCAGCGGTGATGTTCGCCGCCTACAGCCTGCGGCTTTCCTACAAACCGGCCGACGAAACGCATCTCTACGGTCACGCGAAGATCTCCTTTTTCTCCGCCGGCTTCGAGGGCGCGATGATCATGCTCGCGGCGCTCTTCATCATCTACGAATCGATCCACAAGTGGATGACCGGACTCGCCCTGGAGAATCTCGGGGCCGGAACGCTGCTGACGGCCGCGGCGTCGGCCATCAACGGCGGTCTCGGCGGCTACCTGGTCTGGATCGGCCGTCGCAAACACTCGCTGATCCTCGTGGCAAACGGAAAACACGTGCTGACCGACGTCTGGACGAGCCTCGCGGTCCTGGTCGGCCTGGGCCTCGTGCTGATCACGAAGTGGCTGCCGTTCGATCCGATCTGCGGAATCATCATGGCGTGCAATATCCTCTGGTCGGGCGGCGGTCTTGTCCGTTCGGCCTTCGCCGGCCTGATGGACAAAGCGGATCCGGAGACGCACCAGAAACTGGTCGGAATCCTCGATCGTGAAACGAAGAGCCGTCAGCTGACCTATCACGATCTCCGGCATCGCAATCTCGGAGACACCCATTGGGTCGAGGTGCATCTGCTTTTCCCGGCCGGCACCGATCTGGCGCAGGCGCACCGCCTGGCCACCGAGATCGAGCGCGTCGTGGAGACGGCCCTCGAGCCTCGTGCGCACGTGACCACCCATCTCGAATCCGCCGAGGACCACGACGAACTTCATCCTCCCGCGGCGCGCTGAGCGCCGGAGCCGCCCGGCCCGCAACCCTCGCTCGGCCTCAACCGCGGATCCGGTAGACGCGGATCTCCGCGGATCGAGACCCCTCGCGGGGAACCGCCAGGAAGAGACGCTCGCCGTCGAGCAGCGAGGTGCGCGCCTTGGCGGCGGTGCCAACGGTCTCGGTTCGCGTGTAGTGCCCGGATGGCGACAACGAGAACACGTCGATGAACCCCTCGCCGCAGGAGGCGTAAACGCAGCCGCGGGCCGTGTCGCAGGACAGGTCGTCGCAATCGCCGTGGAGCTCGAGCTTCGCGATTTCGCGGCCGGAATCGGTGTCGAAGACAAGAAGCCGCGAGGGGATGCGGCATCCGACAAAGAGCCGCCGATGGGCTTCGTCGAGCGCCATGGGAAAGTTGGCGGCGGCGAAGCCCGTCGACCATCCGGCGATCCGCTGACGGGTCGTTCTGTCGAGCACGACGATCTCGTGGGCTCCCGGGACATTCACGAAGATGCGGGGCCCCTTTGTTTCGAGTTGAAACGCCTCGGGATGACCGGGGAGGGGCAGTTCGGCTTCTACTTTGTCGGTCGCCGGATCGATCACCCCGAGCGCTCCTCGGCCATGGCCGACGTAGATACGTGCTGCGGTGGAGTCGTAGCGAAGGTTGTCGGCGTCGGCGTCGAGCGCCACGGAGCCTGCATCGGAGAAGGACGGCAACGAGAACACGCGCACGACGCCGTTGTCGCCATTCGCTACATACAGGCGATTGAGCGCCGGAGCGCACAAGACGCCCTGCGGTTCCGCGAATCCTCCGAGACTGCGGATGCGTTTCCCCAGCGCGACGTCGATCACCTCCACGGAATTGCTTCCGAGCGCCGCGACGTAGAGTTCCTGCGCGGACGGATTGAGGGCCATGTGGTCCATCCGCCCCGTCACGCCCGGAAGAGCGATGGTCTTTTCCCACTCAAGCGCCGCCGTGGCAAACGGCAGAAACACAGAAGCCAAGATCCCTGCGGCCGCCACCAAGCGGCCCACGGAGCGGTGGCCGAAGCCCAAAGCCGGAGCGTGCAGCCTGCGAAAGAGGCGCGGGGGTGGGGAGGGCATGACGCCGGCACGGATAGCTCCGGAACCGGCGTTCGCAATTCGACCAGCGCGATTCCGGGCTCTTGAGCGGCACCGGAATCACCGTCGGTCCAGCTCCTCAGAACGGTTTGCCGTCCGCTTTCGTTCCGCAAAGCGAGACTTCGATGCCGAGCTGCGCGGCGAGCGCGGCTTTCGTGTAGAGCGCGAGATCGGCGTCCTTCGCGGAATTCGCGTAGACGACCTGGATATGGTTCGACTTGTGGCGCGCCATCATCTGGTCGCGGGAGACGCCGTACGTCACCGCGTGCATGATCGGCCACTGGAACGTGGTTTCTTTCCAGCGCCGTTCGGTCTCCGCTTCGGGCAGGCTGATCGCCTTGCCGCGCCCGAGGTCCATTTTCAGGCGGCCGTTTTCGACGAAGACGCGGCTCCAGACCAGCTCGCCGGGTTTGGCGACGCCGCGCAGCGTTCCGCCGCCGAGGCGGAAGTACATCGGGGGCTGGCGGTGCGAATCGCTGCCGGCCCAGCCGCCGACGTGATGAGCCGGAGGCGCGCTGCCGGAAATGAGGAACACCCAGACGTATTCGTCGGTGGTGCCGGATTTGTCCCAATCGCCCCAGCGGAGATCGTGGAGCGTGTTTTCGACGGGCTGGCCGAGGGCTTTGTGGACGCGGTAAGTGAAGAGGCCGTCGAGGCCTGCGCACTCGTCGACTTCATTGAAGTGCGGGATCGGTTCGCCCTCGCGGATCACCTTGCCGTCTGCGTTCTTCACCGGTGGACGGTCGGAATTGTTCAACGTGCCTTCCACGAGATCCGACGCGGGCAGCAGGTCCTTCAGTCCCTGCTGGTATTGGATGCCGATGGCGGCGGCGCCGAACTCTTCCGCGATGCGGACCGCGGCGACGTACGTTTTGCACTGCCACAACACCTGGTTTTCCGTCAGCTCCGTGGCTTCGTCGGTGCCGAAATGGAATTTCAGGCCCTTGTCATGGTACCACTGATACACGGCTTTCGCCTCGGCGTCGGACACCTGGGTTGCGGCAAAATAGAGCGCGGACTGCGACAGCCGCTCCTTGTACACGCCGGTCGAGAAAAGGAGTTCGTCGGGAATGATGGCGTTGTACATGCCCATGCAGCCCTCGTCGAAAACACCCATGATAGCCTTCTCATCCTGGAACGATTTGGCGAGGCGCTTGGCCGTGGCGACGGCCTTGGACGGCACAGCGGCTTTTCCGAGCGGCTTCACGTGGGCGGTCTTGTGTTTGACCACGCCGGTCTTGAGCCAGGCCGCGAGTCCCTTCTGGAACGGCTCGTCCTCGAACGTCTCGCTCCAGAGCGTGGAGTACTTCACGCCGGCTTTCGTCAGCGAGCCGTTGATGTTGAGCATGCCAACCAGTCCGGGCCAGGTGCCCGACCAATTGGCGACCGTGAGAATCGGACCACGGTGCGAGATCAGACCGTGGAGGAGATGGTGCGAGTATTGCCACACCGACTCGGCAACGATGAGCGGCGCGTTGCGATCGATTCCGGCGAAGACCGCCATGCCCTCTTTTTGCGAGCTGATGAAACCGTGCTTCAGCTCCGGTTTGTACGGGTGCGCCCGGACGAGTTTGAAGCCCAGCGAAGCCACGACGGAGGTGAGCTTCCGTTCCATGGCTTCCTGTGCGGGCCAGCACATTTCGTTGGCGGATTGGCGCAGGTCGCCGTTGGCGACGAGCAGAATTGTCTTGGGGGTCTTCATGAAAGTAGCCGCAGTGCGGCTGGCGATTATTGGCGCTTGTCGAATTCCACCGATGTGCGGCGAGCCTGCGAAAATCTCAATCCGTAGCGGTCAAAACGAGGCAGGTGGGAGGGCCGCCTTCCAGCGAGCGGTAAGAAAATCGGTACCGTGGAATCCTACACCGAAGTCGCGTTTAGAGGAATGGCTAAAACGGACGTGAGCATGGACATTCTTGACCTGCATTTCAGTGTGCAGGCTATTCGTTCCGCCTGATTGAGGGTGCGTTTCGGTGCGCGCATAGGCAACGGCATGCGATGCTGGTGGGATATGCAGGGCCGACTCGCATGGGTTCGATGTGAGCGGCCCACACCCCGCGCCTGCAACGTCGCAGCCTGCCGGGTGAGGGCACCCGGCCTACATCAAACCATCAAACGCGGCGAGAATGCGGCGAGGGAACGTATCCGTGGGCGGGATTCACACACCGGCATGCTTTTGTCCGATCCCGGTGCGGTGCCTTCCCCGCGCAGAAATCTGTCACCGCTTCGGCATCGGAATCCGATCCCGGTATTCAGCCGCTATGCCGCGCTCAGGGCGATCGTCTTGGCGCCGAGGCCGACGTAATCGGACGGCGTGCAGGTGACGACGACGATCTGGAGGCCGCGTGTCGCCGCGAAGTCCAGCATGCGCTGAAGAACCTGGACGCGATCCGGATCCGCGTTCGCAAACGCATCGTCGAGAACCAGCGGGAGGTTTCCGTCGTGATTCGCCGCCAGGACTTCGGCCATGGCGAGACGCATGGCGCACGCCACCTGCTCGCGGGTGCCGCCGCTGAGCTTGTCGAAGGCGATCGCGCTGCCGCCCTCGACCTGAGGGCGGCTCAGTTTCAAAGGAGAAAACGCGTTGCCGTCGTACTCGATCTGGGCGCGGGCGCCGGGCCCGTAGAGCGCCTGGAGGTATGCGGAGACGCGGTCGACCAGCGGCTGGGTGAATTGCGCGGCCAGGCTCTGCTTCTCGGAGCGAAAGAGCGTATCCAGCAACTGGACCGCCTTGGCGTGCCGACGGACGCTCGCGAGCCGTTCCTCCGCACCCTCGAGCCGCGCCTGTGCGAGCGAAAGATCCTCCTCGGGATTGAGGGTGCCGTCGGCGCGAAGCGTGTGCTCCGCCACCGCGCGCTTCTGCTCAGCCTCCTGGCGGCGACGGTGAGCGTCCTCGAGCGCGCGTTTCAGGCGCACCTGCGTCGCTCCGAGAAGTTCGGGCTGCTCCGCAGCGATCGAAGTCTCCGTTTCCGAGAGGGTTTTTTGCGCAAGCGCCTCGATCGTCCGGGCTTTTCCCAACGCCTCACGTCGGGGCGTATCCTCACCGTTTCGCTCGAGCAAGAGCCGCAGCTGGGCGCGGCGGTCCGCCAGGGCGCGGTTCTGCGCTTCGAACGTGGCCCGGTGGCGTCCGTGTGCCGTTTCGGCTTCCGCGAGCGCCTTCGATGTCTTGTCGCGGAGAGCGCGGGCGGAAGTTTCCTGAGTCTCGGCTTCGCGAAGGGCGGCAGCGGCGGACGCTAGCGACTGCTGCGCCTGCGCGGCGTCGAGGACGGGCTTCGGCGCGGCCGACAGACTTGAGCGGCGACGCACGACATCGGCCTCCAGGCCGAGGCATTCGTCCTCTGCGGCACGCAGTTTCTTTTCAGCGTCGGCGAGGCCGAGATCCTCCAGTCGCACCTTTTCCGACTTCACTTGCGCAGCCAGTTCGCTTCTGCGCCGGCTGAGTTCGACGGCCGCGTCGACGGACGGGACTCCGAGCGCATCGAACTGCTTTGCGAGCTGCGTCTGCGCGTCCTGCAGAGCTCGCCGGGCGTCCGCCAGCCGCGTGCCGCCGCCCGGACGGAGGCGCAGGCGCGTTCCGGTGCCGATTGTCAGCTCGGTTTGCTCGGTCACGAGGTCGCTTTCGCCCGGGCGCAGCTCGCGATTTCCGAGGCGGACAGGCTGGTCGGCCGAAACCACGTCGACTCCCGCGGCCATGGCCTGAAGGGCGGCTTCGGCAGCGAGGCGTTCCGACTCCAACGTCTGAATACGTTTCACCTGGGCCACATCGAGTGCGGGCAGTTTGGAGAGCTCATCCTCGAGCGCACGAACCGAGCGCGCCAGGCTGCGAGCCTGCTCGGCGCGCTGCTTCCCTTCGTCGCGGCGGGCGAGTGCGGCAAACAACGCCGACTCGGCCGCGGCCAATTCCTGCAGTTGCCGGAAGGCGCGAACACGATCGCTGGCCGTGTCGTACGCCAGAAGCGCCGCGGCGGCGTCTGCTCGGGTTTTTTCGAGAGAGCGGGCGAGCCGTTCGGCTTCCGTCGCAAGCGGCGCGAGGTCGGCTTCGTCCCGGGCGGTTTTTTCACGGAGGGCGCGGATGTCGTCGTCGGCCTGCTGAAGTCCCTTCGCGACCGCGCTGGCCGCGGTGAGATCGGCGGCTTGGCGAGCCTGAAGCTGCTGAAGAGCACCAAGGCGGACGGCCTTCTTCTCGGTCGCTTCGGCTTCCGCGTTCAGCTTGGCGAGGTCGGCGTGCAGGCCGGCGAGTGCGGCGGCGGATTGCGTGAATTCATCGAGGGCGTGGCGCAGTTTCTGGAGCTGGGCGGACGCACTCGCGTGCTGAGCCGCCGCGGTGGCGGCTTCGGCCTCCGCCCGGGCCAGAGCGGAGTCGGCGCGCGCCTTGTCACCCTGCTTGAAAATCCCCGCGGCGACTTCCGCGAAGGCGGCGGCGACCCGGCTGTCGCGCTCCGACTGCATGAGATTGGCCGCGCCGCCAGCCTGGCCGAGGCGCTGGAGAAGCGGGTCGCGCTGACGGTTGGCGTGGTCGGACGGATCGGCGGCGCTCTGGCCCTGCCAGGCCCAGAGGTGGGCCCAGTGTTCGCAAGCCGCCTTGGCATTCGCCTCGCAATCGACGCCCAGGAGTCGGGCCAGCTCCGTCTCGGCGGCGTCGCCGTTCAACGCCGGCAATCCCGGACTCGTCAGGGACGTGGCGCCGCTCTGGCCGCTAAAACGTTTGGCGAGGTGATAACGCCGTCCGGCTGCTTCGAAGCGCAGCTCGACTTCGGGATGGCCGCCCAGAAACGACTTCATCGCCTGATGTGGGCCACCTGTCCCCTTGGCGCGAAGGAAAAGCGCGCGATGCACCGCCTCGACGAGCGTGCTCTTGCCGGATTCGTTCGGGCCGCCGATCAGGGTGCGCTCGGGGTCGAACTCCACCGTCAGGTCGCGGTGGATACGGTAGTTTTTCAGCGTGGTGGAAAGGAGGCGCATGGATCAGGCGTGTTGGACCTCGGCGTGCAGGAGGCGCAGGGCGGCGCGGGCCACGGCGGCGTCTTCCGAGTCTCCTCCGGAACGCGCCGCGAGGAGGGAAGCGACGCGGGAGATGAGCGGATCCGACGCCCGCTGCGTCAGGGCGGCGAGTTCTTCCGCCGACGGCGCGACGGTCGTGCGATTCATCAACTTCAGGCGGAGAAGGCGCGCTTGGTACGACTCCAGCAATTGTTCGAGGCGCGTGGCCGCTTCGAGACCGAGAGCCCCGGTGAGTTCGAGTCGCAGCAGGTCTTCTCCGGCGCGGCCGCCCAGCTGACGTTGGAGAACCGAAGCGAGCTGCTCCACGCCGGCATCGTCCGCAAACGCGAAATCCTGGGTCATCCAACCGATCCTGCGGGTGTGCACCGCGGAGATTTCGGGCGGTTTTCCACGAGAGACCGCGACCGACAGAACGTTTCCCGGCGCGTGATCCGTGCCTTTGGGAAAACGATCGAACTCCGGGGTGCCCGCGTACCAGGCGTTCGCTCCCACCTGTTTCGTG
This sequence comes from Opitutaceae bacterium EW11, assembly GCA_003054665.1. Lineage (GTDB taxonomy): Bacteria > Verrucomicrobiota > Verrucomicrobiia > Opitutales > Opitutaceae > EW11. The sequence continues at coordinate 522,607 of QAYY01000013.1, forward strand.
CCGTGCCAGTCGCCCAACGCGACGTAGTCGTAGGCACCGGCCGGCAGGCGCAAAAGATCGATCTGGTTGTCGCCCGCATCGTCGGTCTCCTCGTCGTCGCCGCCGGCGCCGAATCCCTGCGTGCTGCCGTGCGCGATCACGATCCGCGGCTTGTCGCCGAAACGGCTTTTCCATGACGGTTCGGGAGAGCGCAGCCAGCCGGTTGTATCGAGCGGCTCGTGACGCCGCAGGAGAGGACAGGGGAAAAGCACCGCGGTCGGCGTCTCAACCGGTTCGGGCGAGAGAAGCATGCGGAGATTCGGAGCGAGGGCCGAGGCCTCGCGTCGGAAGAACTCCTGATCCCAGAGGCCGCCCGGACCTCCGTGGTCGTGGTTTCCTGGAATCGCATACACCGGCAGCTTCATCGCTCCGATCGCGCTGCAGGCCGCGGCCACCGTCGCTTTTGTCGGGTGCGGCGAGTCGAAGAGATCGCCCGCCACCACGACAAACTCCGCCGCCGTTTCGCGGGCCACCGCCGCGATGCGGGCGAGCACAGCAATACGCTCCTGCTGGAGGAGGGAGCGTTTGGCGACATCCTGAACCCCGGCAAAGGGCTTCCCGAGTTGCCAATCGGCGGTGTGGACAAAGCGCGCGGTCATGGGGCAAGTAGAGCGAAAGGTTTTCGGGTGGGCGAGAAACGAAGCGGCGCAGAGGAGAGGGATCACGCGCGGCGAAGCCTGTTCGCCCAGCGGCTCTCGCCCGGCGCGCGGAGGTTCAACAAGGAAGCAATCGCGCCGGCGCGCCGGAGCTGGCGGTCGTGGACAACAGATACGCAGCGATCCGTTTTGGGTCGATTCCGAGGAGCTCCGCGAGCGCGGCGCGATACAGATCCATCTGGACACGATACTGGGAAACGAGCGCCTCGGAATCGCGAGCCTCCGCATGCACTTTCAAGTCCAGAACGGTGGCTTCGTCGCCTCCGGACGCCCGATTCCGCCGAATCACCACGCGGTCGAAGCGGCCGCTGATCCACTGATCTCCGCTCAAGAGCTCGAACGGTTTCTCGCGCCAAAGGGTGACCTCGTGCGTCGGCGCCCGGAAGGCCTGCCGGATCTCGTCGGAGGCGAAGAGCCGACGAATCGCTTCGGCGGCGGACGCGGGCGTGCCGGCGAGAGCGGTCTCAATGGCGGCGTTTTCGTTCGCCTCGTCCCCGGAGAGCCATTCGATCCGGCTCAACGCCTCGTGGGCCGCAATCCCGATGTCGCGCTGGTCGGTGGAACGCTGAAACAAGGTTCGCCCCGGAATCTTGCGAATCTCTCCGGCGGACGGACGGCGGGCCCTGGGCCGAAGGACAGACACCTGCTGCTCCGGGGAGATCGACGGCAGCGCAGCCGGAGCGTGATCGACGCGGACGGGCGTTCCGAGAGTCGAGATCCACGCCGCATTGCCGTGCTGCCAGGCGGAGCAGAACGTCGTGTCGCCAATCGTCAGATCGTGCGGTTTTGCCCCAAGCGTTTCGTCGAGGAGGCGGTGAAAGTTCGCCGAGGTTGGCTTGCCGGGGTGCGTGACGACGTAGAGTCCGCGTTTCGCCCGAGTCAGGGCGACATAAAGCACGCAGAGGTTTTCGAACGCGGCGTCTTCCTGGGCCGCGGCGATGCGCGCGCCGAGAACGGAATCGTGTTTGGCGATATCCGAGGCCGGCATGTCGAGCACCCAGAGAATCTCACCGTCTCCGCCGCGGTGCACCTCCAGTCCGTCGCGGCGCTGAAGCAGCGTGTTGCCGGCGAGGTCGGTGAGGATGACGACGTCCCAGTCGAGCCCCTTGGCCTTGTGCACGGTCATCACCGCCACCTGGCCCGGAGTGTCGTTTTCGCGCAACTCGAGCGAGCCCAGCTGGCGAACGTAGGCATCGATGTCGGTCTCGCCGCGCGCCTCGAGGGCCAGAGCGGCGCGGCGGCAGCTCTCGAGTCGACCGCGGTTGAAAGCATCGTCTGTCGCGAGAATTCCATGACAGAGCCGGATCCACTCGTCCGCCAGTCCGACGAGGCCCTGTTCGCTCCAGATCTCCAGCAGATGTGCCGACAGCGCGGCGGCGGTGCGATGCCGCTCTTCCAGCGGCATGCCGAGCGGCGTCATGCGAAGATGATTCCAGGCCAGCGTGTCCTGCGGATGGGCCGCGACGGTGAGAAACGAACGAAGCCCTGCGGCGAGCGCGCTGTCGGTGCCTGGGCGGACGTTGGCCGCGAGCGAGCAGGGCGGTCCGCCGTTCGTGCGGAGATACTCCACCAGCGCCTCGGCCACGTCGTTCTTGCGCGTCAGAACGGCGACGGACAGCCCCTTTTCGAGCGGGCTGAGTTCCTTCAGCAAACCGAGAACCGTCTCGAAACATGGTTCGTCGTTTTCCGGGGCGTGCAGGAGGCAGGAGAAGCCCGGCTGATTCGCGAGGTGATCGGCGGACGTGTGTTCCTGCCACATGCCGGCCCAACGCTCCGCCAGAGCCGGCGTGCAGAGTTCCGCGATCGTTTCCTTCTGGCCGAACACCGCGTTCGTCATGGCGAGCACCGCCGGACACGAACGGTAGGATTTGTTCAGCTCCCGCACGTGAAGCACGTCGGCGTAGCGGTCGTGAATCTCGTCGAACAACCGCGGGTCGCTGCCGCGCCAGCCGTAGAGACTCTGCTTGGTGTCGCCGACCGCGAAGAAGCTGCGACGACCTTCGGGGTCTTGCAGAATCTCGTCGATGAGATCCGAGACGGCACGCCACTGGACGCGGCTTGTGTCCTGGAATTCGTCGAGCAGCCAATGGTCGAAACTGCCGTCGAGGCGGTAGCCGAGAAGGTCTCGCATCTCGGGATCCGCCAGGCCGCGCCCGTGCGTCGGGCCGCCGCAGAGAAGGCGCGTCGCGTCCTCCAGCGTAAGTTGTCCCATCAACCGCACCTCGTGCCGGTAGATTTCCTCGAACAGGCGAACGAGGTCGAAGATTCCGCGCGTCACCTCGAGTTTTCCGTGGACGATGGTCCAGGCGATGAACTGCACGATGCGCTTCAGGCTGGCTCCCACGGCCGGTGCGAGCACCTGTTTTTTCCGGTTCACGTTGATCGTGCACGTGCCGGATTCGAGATCGGCGAAGCACGGCAGCGCCTGGCCGAGGAAATACTTCGTGCGTTTCGGCATTTCGATCGGCGGACGCCAGGTCGAGAGCTCCGCGATCAGTTCGCGCCAGAACAACACCTGCGGTTCGGCGAGCGCGGTCCAATCGAGCGCGTCCTGAAGCCGCCGGGCTTCTTCCGCCAGATCGAGGTCGCCGCAAGCCCAGGCGCAGCCGCCCTCCCAGATCCGGTCCGAGGTGCCCCAGCATTCCGGAGCGGACGCGTCGAAAAAGAGAGCCTGGTTTTCCAGGATGAAGCGGGTCACCACCTCGGTGATCGTCTTCATCTCGGCGCCGAGGCTCGCGCGTTTGCAGGCGTGCCAGAACTCGCGGAGGAACGGTTCGTCGAGCTGTGTGCGCCGCGAGAGCGCCTGCTGCGCGCGGAGGATCGCCTGCACGCGCTGATCGTCGTCAAGCAGCGTCGGGGGACCGGCGAGGCCCAGCTCGAACGGGAACGTCTGCACGACGCGGGTGAAGAAGCTGTCGTAGGTCGACAGCTGCAGCCGGTGAAGCCGCTCGAGCAGCAGGCGGAGATTCGCGCGGCATTGGTCCACTGTGACGGTCAGGCCGAGATCGCCGCCGAGTAGCGCGGCGTTTTTCGGCGACTCGGCGGCGTCGGCGAGCCGGCGGAAGATCTTCTCGAAAAACTCGCCCGCCGCCTTCCGGGTGAAGGTGAGTGCGATGGCCTTTTCCGGCTCCTGCGTGGCGAACAGGATCTGCAGATAACGCAGCGTGAGCTGGTACGTCTTGCCCGTGCCGGCGCTGGCGCGGATCAACTCGTGGCGGAGCGGGATCATGCGGCGCCTCCCGTCGGTTTGCGCAGGGCGAGCATGGCCTCGGCGTCGACGTTTGACTCGATGCCGTCGGGGAAAAGGTAGTCCGCGTCGTCCTCGTATTTCAGCTTGGCCGGCGGCCAGAAACGCCCCTCCGCGATCGCGCGGCCGACCGCCACGGCGCAGGCCTCGGCGTGCGCCAGGTGCTCCGGCGTCAGCTCGGTCCACAGCCGCAGGCGGGTGCCCTGCGTCGTCTTCGGAAGGACAAAATAGCCCGCGGAGGCGAAGGCACCGAATTCGTGGCGCAGCGCGAGAAGGTAGAGCGGGAGCTGCAGATCGGTCCAGCGGGTGGGCACGCCGCCGCGATCGAAGACCGCTTCGAGCAGGACGTGGGCATCTTCCTCACGGTACCGCGTCCAGTGAGCCTGCTCCGGCGGTTTGCCGGCGTCCTGCGTTTTGTAGTCGATCAGCCGGTACGCCCCGGTCCGATCGTTGCGATCGATTCGGTCGATGCGGCCCTCGATCTCGACGCCCGGGAGCTTCAGCGCCCATTTGCGTTCGCAGTCGACGATGCGCCAGCCCTGTTCGCGCTCCTCCGCCTCGACGCGCGCCGCGGCCTGAAGCCGGGCGAGTCCCGACTCGAGCTGCACCTGCAGGGCGAACGAGTCCACCACGCCGAGTTGTTCCCGGGCGAGTACGATGTAGGCGTTGGTCAAATACGCGGAAAGTTTCTCCGGATCCACGACCTCCCGCATGGAGGGGTCGCGGCCGAGCGCCTCGAGCGCGGCATGGCAGAGCGTGCCGTACATGTCGGGCGAAAGCTCCTGTTTACCGACTTCCACCGCCTTCATCCCGAGCTGGTGTTTCAGGTAATAGCGGAACGGACAGGCGAGGTAGGTGCGAATCGAAGACGGTGAGAGGTGGTGGCGCGGAGTGCCCGGCACGGGCTTCAGCTTCCATGCGGTGTGGCGCGCGGGCGAGCGGGGCGGCGGCGGCAGCTCGGCGAAAAGCTGTTTGGCCCGCGGCACGAGCTCTTCATCGGAGCAGCGGAAAAGCAGGCGCGACGGCTGCCGCGGGTCGCCGGCGTCGGACATGCGCGGGATCAGTACGTCGACACGCCCCGCGGCCGCGCGGGAGCGGAGGTGCGCCTCGAGCAGCAGCTGATCGCGGAGGAAGCGATCCTGGTTCGTGCGCATGCCGAGGAACTCGCGGAGGCTGTTGGGAAGGAAAATGTCGCCCTGGATCGTCTCCGGCACCGCGCCCTCGTTGAAACCGACGAGCACCAGGTGCGGCGCGTCTTCGTAAGCCAGCTCCAGCCAGCCGAGAAGATCCCAGCCTTTCTCGAGTTCCTTCGGGAAGCGGTGGGCCGACTCGATCGCCCGGCGCAGGATCAGCGCCGCGGCCGGAGCGGACAGATTCGGAAACCGGCGTTCGACCTCCGAGAACTGGGAGAAGATTTCCAGCAGCAGGCCGGCCTCCTCGGCGCGATCGGAGTCCTCGTCGATCGCGAGATCGAATTCCCGCGCCGCGACGATCTCCTCGAGAGCCTCGGCAAGGCTGCGGCTGACCGCGCCGGACTTGAGCCGGCGCCCCAACGCCTGCAGCCAGCCGGTGAGTGCGGCGAGACCGTGGAATTTCTCCTTCTCGGCAAACGTTCGGAGGGCGGCGAGATCTCCGGGCAGATGCGCGTTGAGCACCGTATCCAGCTGGCCAACCAGCAGAGACGGGTGCGGAGCCCACTCGCGGGCTCCGACGGCAAATGCGGCGAAGTCGGGATGCCGCGCGAGCTGCGCCACGGAAGCCGGAGGCGGTTCGCCGACGAAATCCAGAAGCTGGACGGCGAGAAGACCGAGGCCGACGCGCCCGAGCGATACGCCCGCGGGGTCGTGCGCCCGCAGCCCGCGAGCCTCGAACGCTTGTTTCAACGTCTGGGCCGTATCGGCGTCCATCGCTCCGATCGCGAGGGTGGCGGGAGCCTCGCGATAACCTTCGGCCAACGCTGCAGCCTGCTCCGACGCCGAGCGCGAGTCGCGCGTGACATGCAGCGCCGATCCCTCGCGAAACGGGAGAGAGCGGGACGACTGGGCCTCGCCGGAAACCCGCCCGAGCGGGTCGAACAACACAACGTCGACCGGGCCGTGCGACACGATTTCGACGGGCAGGGATTCCGCCCAGCGTTCCAGCACGACCAAGCTCAGGGGCAGGGGATCGACCACGCTTGCGACCACGATTCGCGAAATGCCAGCGGGCGGCTCTGCGGTGGCCGCCGCGGACCGCAGGCTGGAGGCGTTGTCCGCCAGACCCCTGGCCGACAAGAGCCGCCGCCAGCGTTCCTCCAGCACCGCGAGCGCAGCCCAGCGTTCCGGTTCGCGATCGGTGTTGCCCACGCGGTCCGAAACGCGGCGGAAATCCAGGCCGTGTTCGGCCAGTTGCGCCTGTAGTCGCGAAAGCTGCTGGCCGAGCGAGGCGGCCCAGGCGGCGTCGCGCCGCGGCGGGTCGGAAGGAAAGACGTCGCGAAAGTCCGACAGATCGAGGTCCTGCAGGAGCACGGTCCAGGCGGCGACCCCTTCGAACGGTGTCGCGACGCCGTCGGGAGTGGCGAGCGCGAGGAGCTGCTCCGGCGTCGCAATCATCGGCGACAACACCCCGGTACTGTGCTCGCGAGCGCCGGAAGCCAGCGCTCGACGGAGACGGCGGCCGGCCTGCTGGGTCGGCACGACCATCAGTGTACCGCTCAAATCGAACGGTTTTCCCACAGCCTGCGCGAGAAGACGTCCGACGAGTTGCGGGAGAAACGGCTGGTCCCAGGAGAGGGTGGTTGAGGTAAACGCCATGAACGGGAGCCAGATTAGCCGTTGGCCTGGGACAACGACGGGCCCACCAAAAACAGCCCGGGAAAGTGTATCCAGCCGACGGGGGGCCGGTGCTCCGTAAAACGCATCGCCGGCGAGTATTGGAACGCAGGAGGCCGGGACAAGCCTTCGCACCAGCGCGAGATACGCGCCAACCGACGGGCGAAGTCGCCGAGTCGCGACTTGAACCGACCGAGGGCTGAGCCTATCGCTTTCCGGCAACGAAACCCCTCGTGCCCAGCCCCTTTGTCCGCCGCCGCGTTGGCCCGTTTGAGAATCAGCGTCGACCCAGCGCAGCGCCTTCTTCCAAGCGCCGGCTTGTCCGACTCGAACGACCGGAAAGTCTCGAGCACGACGGCCAGAAACCGTTCGCAGCGCGAGAGGCGGAGAAGTGCATTGAGTTTGCGAGCCTCGACGTTCACTCTCGCTGCCGGTCCGGCGGGGATGACCCGACTGTTCTGTCTGCGATACGGTTGCCCGCCGGGAACAAAACGATAGGAACCTGGACTCGTCGGCCACTCGGCCCGTTTTACCCCTCATGAACCCCGCCGCACGCAAGAGCCTTGTCCTGCTCGTCGGCTTGTCGACGGTCATTCCGTGCGGCATGGCGCTCACCGCCCTTGCCGCGCTCATCCTCGGCGCCGCACGCGCCTGGCATGCGGGCGCGCTCCAGGAGCGCACGATACCGCTCCTGATCCTCTACCTGCTCTGGTCGCTGGCGGGCGTGTTCGGGCTCATTTCCCTGGTGCAGAGCGCAGACAGCCTTCTGGTGTCGCGCCAACGTCTTCGCTGGCGCGAGTTTTTCGGCACGGTGGTGGGAATCCTTTCCGCCGGCGCTTTCGCTTATGCCGTTTTGCTCCGGCCGAATACCGGGTTCTTTCTGCGCGGCGCGTACCTGGCTCCGGCGATCATCGGAATCGGCCTGATCGTTCTGCACTTCTATTACCTGTTTCGTCCGAACCCGTTTGCCACGGGACCTTCCCGTCCGCCGGTTCAGCCTGCAGAGCTGGCGCATCGCTCGACCGACGGCGGGCACGAGACATGAGCGCCCTGGATGGGCAGGGCGGTGCGGCGCGGACCGTCGGGCTCAAGCTGCCGCTTCTCGTGTGGATAGCCGCCGAGTTCGTATTGCTCGCCTCGATACTCGTCCTTTCGAGCAGGCTGCCCGAGTCGGTGGCGGTGCACTTCGACGCGGCGGGACGCGCGAACGGCTGGATGTCGCGGTCGGCTCACATCGGCGTCTTTTCCGCGCTGTCGCTCGGGCTGCCGGGGTTCGTCGTCGGCCTGTGTGCCGCGATCAGGTTTGCGCCGGCCGCGCTTTTCAACGTTCCCAACGCGAGCTACTGGCGGGCGCCGGCGAATTACCCCACGGCGGGTCGCCTCCTGCTCCACCGGGCGTTGTGGCTCGGCGTCGGCATGTGCGTCTGGAGCGGCGCTTTTCACGCGCTCATCATCGCAGCCAACCTCGAGACGCCGCCCCGCCTTTCGCAGAACGGAATGGCGTGGTTCAACGGGGTGTCGCTCGGGTGCCTCGCTCTCTGGATCCTGTGGCTGTACCGCACGTATTCCCGGTCGCCGAAGGCCTGATTCCACGGACGTTGCGCGAAACTGTACGCGGAAATCGCGGGAGTCGCTGAGACGCACCTCGTGGAAGTTGCGGTTGCGATACACGGCGTCCGTGTTTGCCGTGGAAACCGACCATGAAGGTACCAGGACTTCGCAGCGACTACGAGAAAGTGGGCGGCATCGTCTTTTTCGGACGGATGCTCGACAAGATCAGGCTGAAGGCGGCGGGGCGCCTTCCCTCCGATTATTTCACCGGCACGGCCAACCGGACCCATTTCGACGCTCGGTGCACACGGTTTCTGCGGATCAACTACGAGTCGCTGGTGCAGCGCGTACTGCAGGGCGGAACGGACGATGAGATCCTTGCCTGGTGTTTCGAGCAGGGCTACCGGCCGTCGACGGACGAGATCGAAATCTGGAACGAATTCATGATGAAGCGCGGCTGGCGCGACGCCGGCAGCGGGGAGTTCGAGCGCGCCAAACAGGAACGCGGGTTCGCGGACCGCGCGGATGTCCAGACCTGGTTCGATCTTCATCGCGTCGAGGAGGCGTGATCCGCGGAGGCGCCGAGTGTGTGCGCATACCGGCGGGCTGGATACACGCACCGAGCAGCGGTTCTTGCGGCTCTCTTCGTCTTGGGCCATGTCTGAGGCAGAGTTCCCCATGAAGAAAATCATCCTGCTCTGCGTTGTTTTCCTGGCTGCCCGAGGCTTCGCCGCCGACGGCGTATCCGTTTTTCAATCTGGCCTGCAGGCATTCCAGACAAATGGAGCCGACGCCCTGCTTCACATCTGGTACAGCTCCGACGAAGACGCCGAGAAGGTCGCGCACATCCGTCGCGGGCTCACCAATGTCACGCAGAGCCTGGGCGCTGTCGTGGATACGCAGGTGTTCGCCCCGAGAAATCTTGGGCGCCACGTGCAGCGGCTCTACGGCGTGATCTACTTCGAGAAACGTCCCCTCTGGATCCGCGCCGAGTATTATTCCATCGCCGGTCGCGGCGGTTTTCTGTCGCTAGAATACTCGTTGCAGGCGGACGACATCCTGCCGCTTACCTGGGCGAATCCCAACGAGTAAGGAGTCGGAGGGGAGGGGCGAGTTGCCGTTCCGTCACGAGCGGGTAGATTGAGAGAGAGAGGCGATCATGCGGCTCGATGCTTCAAAAACTCACAAGGAGCCCCGCCAAGGCGTGCGATCGGTGGAGCCCTTCCGCGCGTGGATGCGTCTCGCTCTCTCGATCCTGGCGGCCGCAGCGGCATTGCCGTCGGTGGCCTCGGCCTCGGAACCGAAAGACGGTGGGCCTGAGCCTACCTTCCGCTCGGCGTCATTGATCGAGTCCGCCGATCGGCTGACGATCGAGCCCTCCCGTTCCTGGAATCGTCCGGATATCCCGGCGTTGCCGACGAGCGTTGCTATCAAAGCGCCGCCGGTTCTCCGGGATCATTGGGCCATGCCGATCGTGAGGCCGCGCACCGGCGTGGACTACAAACTGCTCATCAGCGACGCGGATCCCTCGGTGGATCCCGGAATTCTCCATCAACCTCGCGAATATCGTCCGCCGTCTCTTCGCAAACCCTGACGGCGGACCTTCCGTGTCATGCGCTCATACCCGCTATCGCTTACCCTGGCACTGCTCCTCGTGGGCGGGGCCGCCGCGGGAGCCGAGCCATCGCGTACCGTGACGGCTCTGTCGCTCAACCGAACGAGGGATGTCTATCGCTTCGTTGCCCCCGAAACACCCAAACCGGAGGAAACGGTCCCGGCGGAAGAAACGAACCGCGAGATCGTCAGCCTGCCGAAGTTCACCGTGAAGGAATCCTACGCCGCCCGCACGCTCGCCCAGGACGTCGAAGCACGGGAGGAGGAACTCAAACTGGAAGAGTTCGACTGGGTGAACGGCGGACTGATTCATCGGAAAACCGGTCGCACCTTCACCGTCGACACGGGAATCTGGGCGCCGGGAAAGATCATGGAGTTCGTCCGGATTCGCTGGTGAAGCAGCTGTAAGTGCCGGCTCGTTACGGGCCGGCCGGTCAGCGTCGAGCCGGATGGGAGAACGAGGGGGCCTGTCCTCTGGGGTGAATCCCGGAGAGAAATCGGCTGGCTCCCCGCCGGAGGCTTCGTTATTCAAGCTGCCAGAGCTTTTGAAAGCGGCCGCAGAACCGGCGTCTTCCCCAAATGTTTCGGTTCACGCGGCTTCGACCCCCAAACGTCTGGAATACCCCACCCACCATGAACTCAGCCTTGCGGATTCTACGGGCCCTGCTCGCAACTTCCTTCCTCTTCGCCCTCGGTTGCACGCGGACGCCTTTCGCCGACCGACCGATCAGCGCTGCAACTCCGGATGATTTTGCCGAGTGGCGTACTCGCCTGGGAGCCGAAGCGACGGAGGATCAATGGCGGGACTTCGACATGGCGGTGCAGGAGTTGAAAATCAAGGTGATGGCTGAGCGCGGCAACAGCGCCAAGGACGTGCTCGACGAAGGCATGCGCGGCAAGATCAACGGCAAGACGCTGCGCGAGGCGCTCGTTCTCGGCTTCGAGGCGCGCCGGGAACGGCTCGAACGCGAGCGTGCCGAGGTGCAGGCTCGGATCGACCACGACTCGCGGCTGGTGACAAAACCCGACACCGCGTCGTCGGCCTACGTCGCCTCCGTCAAACGCGCCGACTCCGATCGACGGGATCTGCTCACCCGCGAGGTGGCGGAAGTGAACGAGAAGCTTGCCGGTTGGGGAGTCGCGCCGGCCAACGTGGCGCAGGCGCCGGGGAAGACCGGCCCTGCCGCGACCGGCACGCCGGTGGCCTCTCAGGACACCCATTGAACACGCCGGATACGGGCGATAACGAGGGCGGCCCCGTGAAGCGCCGCCCGAAAATCGTTGTTCTCACGGGCGCCGGCATGAGCGCCCCCAGCGGACTTTCGACTTTCCGCGATTCCAACGGCCTGTGGCACCAGCATCGTATTGAGGATGTGGCGACGCCCGAGGCTTGGCTCCGCCACCCCGACGTGGTGCTCGAGTTCTACAACCAGCGTCGCACGCAAGCCTGCGCCGCGCAGCCGAACGCCGGCCATTGCGCCATCGCCGAACTCGAGCGCGGATACGACGTCGTCGTGATCACGCAAAACGTCGACGATCTCCACGAGCGCGGCGGCTCGCGGCACGTGCTTCATCTCCACGGAGAACTCACCAAGGCGCGCAGCACGTGCGATTCCTCGCTGCTCTACGAAATCGGCAGCGCGTCGATCCGGATCGGCGACCGATGCGCGAAGGGCAGCCAGCTCCGGCCCCATATCGTCTGGTTCGGCGAAGAAGTGCCGAAGATGGAGGAGGCGATTCATTGCATGGAGGACGCGGCCAAGGTCCTGGTCGTGGGAACGTCGCTTTCGGTTTATCCCGCCGCCGGCCTCGTCGAGCACGCCCCGCGCGCCGCCGAAAAGGTGCTCGTGGATCTCCACGCGGATCGGACTCCGCCCGGCTTCCGGGTGCTGAAAGGCTCCGCGGACAAGCTGCTGCCGGGGCTCGTCCAGGAATGGCTCGCCCAGGTCTGAAACGGGCTCCAACGGGACGAACCGGAGCGATGCGCGCCGCTGGTAGGCGCGGGCGCACCCGCGATTTGCGCTTCGGTTTGAAAATCCGTTGTGCCCGGATTGGCTCCTGCGTAAACCCGTAAACCATGACCCACTACCGCATTGGACTCTTCGCGATCGCGCTGCTCGCGGCGGGATGCTCCGGAGTTCCGGCGCCCCAGGCCCAGCAGCTGAAGACCACGTCGAAGAGCTACGACTCCGTCACCCGCGGCCAGACGCTCGCCCAGATCGAGCAGAACCTGGGCCCTGCGCTCCGTCAGCAGCCCGATGGCGCGTATTATTGGGAAACGCGGTACGACCAAAAGAACTACGTCAGCCTGGAAGTCTGGTTCGACGGTGCCGGTCGTGCACAGCGGATCGACGTGACCCGCGGTCATGGGGTGAACCTGCCGGGCGTGCACGGCTCGAGAACGTTCACCAAAGAAAAGTAGCCGGCGTCGTCCGACGCGCGCGACTCGAACCTCTGCCTGGCCTGAATCCATGCGCCTGCTCACGGTTTGCGGCAGCTTGCGATTTCGGTCTTCCAACGCCGCCTTGCTCGAGGCTTTTCGCCGGGTGCTGCCGGCGACCGTCGCGACCGAAGCGTTCGCCGGGCTCGGCGATCTCCCGCATTTCAATCCCGATCTCGACACGGAGCCGTTGCCCGCTCCTGTGGTGCTTTGGCGCCGGGCCGTGGAGCGCGCCGATGCGTTGGTCATCTCGACGCCGGAATACGCCCACGCGCTGCCGGGGTCCTTCAAGAACGCGCTCGATTGGCTCGTGAGCGGGACGGAGGCGTTGTCGAAACCCGTCGCGATCCTGCACGTTGCCCGCGGTACCACGTGGGCCCTCGACTCGCTCCGCGAGGTGCTGAAGACGATGTCCGCAAGGATCGTCGACGCCGCGTGCGTGAGCCTTCCGCTCGGCAGCAACCAAACCGACGTCGAAACCATTCTCGCCCGTCCGGAGTTGCGGATGGCGTTGCTTTCCTCCGCGGAGTCGCTCGCGGAAGCGCTCGGGCAGCCGTTGGGCAAACGTTGAGGGAGGAACGCTCGCACGATGGACCTACGGCTGGTTCTCGATTCCGAAAGAATCTCCGCAACGCGTCTGGAGCAGGTGTACCAGGCGTTGCACGCGCAGCCCGGTTTTGCCTCGCGGCTGGTGAGTGAGGCGCGACGCGCCGACGACGACCGGATACCCCGGCTGACCTGGCTGCTCCTGCGTTTTGCGCGTCGCGGTGGGGCGATCCCAGAGGAGGATCTCCGACGGCTTGTCGACGCCGCGGACGGATTCACCGCGTGGGCGGCGCGGCACCACGTTTGCCAACTGTTCGAAATCGTCCCGTGCCCGGAGGTCTGCGCCGATACGCTCTTTTCGTTCCTATCCGAGTGCGTCCGGGATCACCGCGGCATCACGCGGGCTTGGGCGCTCTCGGCCATGGAGCGGTTTCGAGATCGGCCCGACTACGCAGCGGAGGTAACCGAGGCGTTTCGTACCATGCGGATCGACGGCAGCAAGGCCGTGAGGGCCAGGTTGCGGCTGTTGAAGGACCGGCAGGAGCGGCGGCGCCGCGCCGCGCAGAAGGCGGCGAAACGCGCGATATCGATATGAATAGCGGGTGGGGCCGCTTGGGTTGTCGTCCTTCCGGAAACCCTCATGCCCGTGGTTCAGCGCCTCCTCCTTTTCGTCGCCTGCATCGTCAGCCTCGTCTGGCTTGGCTGCGGCAATCTCGGAAGCCGGACCCTGCCGTTTCGCGGCCGGATCCTCAAGGTCTCCAACGTGCCCGGAGAACACCACACCCTGCAGGGCGGGTACACGCCCCTGACGTGTATCGAAGTTCTCCTGACGCAACAAACCGCCACGGGCAGACCGCGGATCGTCCGTGTGATGTTTCTCGATTCGGCGGCCGCGCCGAGCCGGGGCAGGGCGGGCGACACAGTCAGCTTCAATGTCCGAGGCGCTCTTCCGGCGGACAACACCGTCTGGCCGGAGCAACTGACGGACTACCGCGTGCTGTCCGGCGGCGCCGACATCTGAGTCGGACGCGGCGTTGTCGGACTGGAGGAACTCGCTCGGCGACTGTTCCGGCTCCGTTCGGCGGGGACTGAACGGTGTCGGGGCTGACGGGCGATTGCTTTTGCGGGGGCCGACCCTTGGCTGGGTCGCATGCCGAATGTGGAGATTGCGCGGGCTGAAGCGAAGGATCTGGACGAGATCCTCCGTATTCAGAAACGGGCGTACCTATCGGAGGCGGCGATCTACGGAGCGGAGCGCATTCCGCCGCTCAGCGAGACGATCGAAGCGGTGAAGTCCGATTGGGAACGCAAAACCGTGCTCAAGGCCACCGTGCTGGGCAGACTGGCGGGCTCCGTGCGTCTGGAGCTCGAAGGCGCTCTCTGCCGCCTCGGACGTTTCAGCGTCAGACCCGAATTGCAGGGGCGGGGGATCGGTTCGGCGCTGCTCACGGCTTCCGAGCGCGTTTTTCCGGAGGCGCGGCAGATCGAGTTGTTCACCGGATCGCGCAGCGAGGCCAATCTGCGCTTGTACGCCTCGCACGGCTACGTCCGCGTGCGCGAGGAGCCGCTCCCGGGCGGCGTGAGCATCGTCTACCTGCGGAAGACGATTCCCGGGATCCCGGCGTGCCCGGCTTTTTCGTCGACAACGCAGCCGGCCGACGAAAACGTCGACGCGTCGAGGAGGTTGCCCCGTCAAGGACCTTGACCGATTCGGTTCGCGCGGCCGGCCGCCCGACATTTGCGCCCATGACTCACGTAGCTTTCCTGAGAGTTTCGATCGCAGCCGCTCTGGCGACGCTCGCGTTTGCGGGCTGCCAAGGCGTTAAGGTTTCACAGAAGACCGGTTCAGATGTGTCGCAGAACGACGGGAAATCCTCGTACGTCACCTATGTGACACCCGAGGAGTACCAGCGCATGACGCCCGCGGAGCGCGAGCGCACCCATGCGACTGTCGGCGTCGAGGCCTCCGCCCGCCTCTGGGGCAAAGAGCCCAGCGAGGCCGTTTCCTCCTCGGATCTGGACAAGGCGATGTCCAACGCCGGGTCCTCGAAAAAATAGGCGCGGAGTGCGCCGTCGTCTTCGATGCCCCTCGACTACAGCTCCAGTCGACCGATCACGCCGGAGCAATTCATCGACGTGCTTCGGCGCTCCACGTTGAGCGAGCGCCGCCCGGTCGACGACCGCCGTTGCATCGAGGCGATGCTGAAGCACGCGAATCTCCTCTGCACCGCGTGGGACGGGGAACTGCTCGTCGGCGCGGCGAGGTCGGTGACGGATTTCGAATACTGCTGCTACCTGTCCGACCTGGCGGTGGACGCAGCGTATCAGAAACGTGGAGTCGGCCGTGCCTTGATCGAGGCGACCCGCTCGCGCCTCGGACCGAAAGCCAAGATCATCCTCCTGGCCGCACCGAAAGCGGAAGGCTATTACCCGAAAGTCGGCTTCGACGCGCACCGGTCGGCGTGGATTCTTCCCGCGGACCGGAAACTGCGTTGATCCGCGTCTCGCACGATTCCAGCGTCCGGGTCGCATCATGGAACCGGTGTTTTTCAGAAACCGCGCCGAGTGGCGCGCCTGGCTCGAACAGCACCACGCCTCGGAAGGCGAGCTGCTGTTCGGTTTCCACAAACGGCAAACGGGCAAACCGAGTCTGACCTGGCCCGAATCGGTCGAGGAGGCGCTGTGTTTCGGCTGGATTGACGGGATCCGCCGCTCCCTCGGTCCGGAGAGCTACACGATCCGTTTCACCCCGCGCCGAAAGGGCAGCACCTGGAGCGCGCTGAATCTGCGGACCGTCGAGTCGTTGATCCAGCGCGGTCTGATGACGCCGGCCGGTCTGACGAAATATCGGGAGCGCGATCCGAGTAAAACCGGCCGCTATTCGTTCGAGCGGGATGCGGCGGCGTTCACGCCCGCGATGCTGAAACGGTTCAAGGCGGAAAAGTCCGCGTGGGAGTTTTTCCAGAAGCAGGCGCCTTCGTACCGAAAGCTGGCGACTTGGTGGGTGGTGAGCGCGAAGCGCGAGGAAACCCGCGTCAAGCGGCTTGCGGTTTTGATCCAGCGTTCGAAGCTGGAGAAACGAATCTGAGCCAGCACGCTCGCACCACTTATCATGGCGACACTCCCCATCGGACCACACCGCATCGAAGCGATGCTCCAGTACCTCCTGGATATCGCGAAACAGATGCTCGAAAAGAACGGCGCTTTTTTCCCGTTCGGCGCGATTATCGACTCCAGCGGCAACCGCATTCCAGTGACCGCGCAGCTCGACAAGCCCGACCCGAAAACGCACGAGGCCTTTTCGGTGATCGCGCATTCGATGCGGGCTCAGTACGCCAAAGGCGAGATCGTCGCCGGGGCGATCGTGGCCCAGGCCTCGATCCCGCCGGAACTCAAGCCCACGTATCCCGACGGCGTGCGGATCGTGGTCGAGTCGGCGAGTATCTCGCGGCTTATTTTCCTCCCGATCCAGCGCGTCAGCTCGGACAAAGAGGCGGTGGTTCCCGGCCCGCAGGAGTTTCGCTACGGCGAGCTGCTCGGTGTCGACGTGCATCCGACGCTCTTCGCCGCCGGGCCCAGCTGATCCCTCCCGGAGCACGCCGGCGGCTCTCCCGATGCGCGAATCGAGTTTCGGCAAAGCGCGGCCGGTCCATCCCTACGCCTGGCTCTGGGAGCCGCTTGAGGACGATCCGACGTTTGTCTTGCGGCCGATGTTCGGCAGCAGGGCGGCGTACCTTGGCGGGAAACTCATGCTCGCCTTCATGGCGAGAAACGAGCCCTGGCGCGGCGTGCTCGTTTGCACCGGCCACGAGCATCACGCGTCGCTGATGGCCGAGTTTCCGGCGCTGTCGAAACACCCGGTGCTCCCCAAGTGGCTCTACTTGCCGGAGGCCGACGACGCGTTCGAACGCACGGCGGCGAAACTGGTGGTGCTCGCCCGTCGACGCGATCCGCGCCTGGGCGTCGTCGGCAGCCGCGAGAAAAAGAAGCGGCGCAAGCGCTGAAACCGTTTCCATGCTCCACATCCGTCCCTTCGAAAGCCGCGATACCGAGGCTGTAATTGAACTCTGGAGACGCTGCGACCTGCTGCGCCCGCAAAACGATCCGCTCAAGGACATCTCCCGAAAGGGAAAAGTCCGCGGCGACCTCTTCCTCGTCGGCGAAAACGACGGGAAGATCCTCGCGAGCGTGATGGTCGGCTACGAGGGGCACCGGGGATGGATCAACTACCTCGCGGTATCGCCCGATCACCAGCGGCGCGGCTACGGGCGGCAGATGATGGACGAAGCCGAGCGCCGGCTGCGTTCCGAAGGGTGCCCGAAGATCAACCTCCAGGTGCGCACCTCAAACCTCGCGGTCCTGGCCTTCTACAAGGCGATCGGTTACCTCCAGGACGACGTCGTCAGCCTGGGCAAACGACTCGAACACGACCGACCCGCGAGGTAAACGTCGCTGCGGTTGACGTCCGGCCCGCCGAAGTCGCGCCGATATACGCCGAGCGGAGCACGCAGAGGAACAGGCCGGCCCGCCGGCCGGCCTCCGAGATTGCGCTCGGAACCGGATGGGGGAGCATGGTGGCACGAAAAAGGCCCGGGAACTCGTCCGTCGGTTCAAAGAGGAACTCACCGTTTACCGGCGGGTGCTGACCGATCCGCGGACGCCGCGTCTCGCCAAATGGCTCCTGGGCCTCGCGATCGCGTACCTGCTCACGCCGGTGGATATCGTTCCCGACTTCATCCCGATTTTGGGGCAGCTGGACGACGCCCTGCTGGTCCCGCTGCTGGTGTATTTGGCGTTGAGGCTGATCCCGAAAGAAATCGTCGCCGAGCATCGCCGGTCTGTTCAGGCTGGCGGCCATAGTTCGAGCAAAACGACCAAAAGCGGGTGATCTCATGACGATTCGAAGCGCCACCGTCGAAGATGCCGCGCGCATCTGCGCCATCTACAATCCGTACGTCCAGGGGACGACGGTCACCTTCGAGGAGGAGCCGGTGGCGGAAGCCGAAATGCGACGGCGTATCCAGGATGTCACGATTTACCTGCCCTGGCTCGTTCTGGAGGACGAGGGCGAGATTGTGGGTTACGCCTATGCCACGAAATGGCGGGCGCGCAGCGCGTATCGGTTTTCCGTCGAAAGCACGGTGTACCTCGAACAGGGGCGGACGGGCGCCGGACTGGGAACGCGTTTGTACGGCGAACTCGTCGCCGAGCTTCGCCGCCGCGGATTGCGCACCGTGATCGGAGGGGTTGCGCAACCGAACCCGGCCAGCGTGCGGCTTCACGAAAAGCTCGGATTCAGGAAGGTAGCGCTGTTCGAAAAGGTCGGCTACAAGTTCGGCCAGTGGCTCGACGTCGGGTATTGGCAGCTGCATCTGTGACCAGCGGCGCCGAACGCGACCGGAGCACCGCCGAATATCGAAAGCGATCACAGCTCCCGCGGAGAACGGTTTCACGAGGGAGCGCCGCGCAACGACTGTAAACCACCGACGCGCTGCCCTTGCCGGAGGCCGGCAGGAAGCGGACTCTTTCCCCATGAGTGCTTCGACACTGCCGGACATTGCGGAAACAAAACTCCTGAGCGGCTACAACTGCGCCCAGGCCGTTCTCTACGCGAGCTGCGACAGGCTCGGCTTCGACAAGGACACCGCTCAACGCATCGCTTGCGGCTTTGGCGCCGGCATGGCGCGCCAGGAGGAAGTCTGCGGCGCCGTGACGGGCGGTATCATGGCCATCGGCCTGAAGCACGGGCGGGGCGAAGGAGAGGACAAATCCCGCACCGAAGAAGCCTACACGAGAATCCAGCAACTCATGCAGCGCTTCAGGGACCGCCATGGCAGTGTGATCTGTCGCGAACTGATCGGCTGCAATCTGCTGACGCCCGCCGGACAGGAGTTTTTCAAGTCGCACGACCTCCTGCACCGCACCTGCGCACCCTGCGTCCGCACCGCCGCTGAGATCGTGGATACACTGATCTAGCGCCGCCGCAATGGCCCAGACGAACGCGGAGAGTATGCCGTACTGCGGCCTCCGATACAGCTGTCGTACACAGCATCTCGTTTCGATCCAGTGAGCCGGTGCTTTGACTTCTCAGGCTGGAAACGCTCACTTCCGCCTGGCGCTCTGTCGTTGTCGACCCCTCGCAATGTCCGACTCCCAACTGCCTTCAACCCCGTCAAGAACACCCTCCTCGCCCGGCGTTGGCAGCGGTTGGCTCATGACCAGCTTGGATGGTTTCCGACGCGACCTGAAGTTCGGTCTGCGTTCGCTGCGTCGCGCCCCAGTTTTTAGCGGTGCCGTTGTTGCGACGATCGCCCTTTGCCTCGGTCCAAATGTCGCGATCCTGACGTTGCTGTACGCGCTGGTCTTGAAGCCGGCGCCGTTCCACCAGCCCGAGCGACTCGTCAAGGTGGTGAACGTCTATGACAAACTCGGAGGGCGCGCCGTCCGTCAGATGTCCAGTCCGTCGCAGTTCCGAGACTATTTGGCCGGTGCCAACCTGTTCGAAGGGTTTGCCGCCATGCAGTATTTCGGAACCGTCATTGGAGAGGAGACGACGCCGGAACGCGCGGCCGGAATGCGCGTCGATGCCGGGTTCTTCCCGCTCTTCGGCGTCAAACCGTTGCTAGGTCGCTTCGCCACGTCGGACGAGGAGGCGGCTGGGCGGGATCACGTCCTTGTCCTGACGGAATCGTTCTGGCGCTCACGGTACGCATCCGATCCTGGCGTCGTGGGCAGGACCATTCGCATGGGCGGCGAGCCATGGACGATCATCGGCGTGGCGCCAAAAAGCGTCGAGGAGCTCGACGCGCACACGATGTTCTTCAAACCGTTCGAGTCCCGGCCGGCAGAAGAAGACCAGCAGGCGCGCTTCAGCGGGCACACCCTCGTCTATGCGCGCCTGAAGGGCGGCGTATCCCATGCCGCAGCCGAGGCGCAGCTCAACGGGATGGAGCGGGATTATTTGGCGAACAAAGCGAGCGCCCGGCAGCGCGCCCAGATCGAGCCGGCCGGCCACCGCGTGGTGCTCGAGCAATTGCGCGAAGCCGAAGCGTCCAGGCTCCGATCACCTCTCGGTCTACTGGAGGTCGGCGCGTTATTTGTGCTGCTGATCGGCGTCGTGAATGTCATCAATCTGCTTCTCGCGCGCGCCAACGCCAAGCGGGGCGAGCTCACGATCCGTCAGGCGTTGGGCGCCGGTCCGGGAGCAATTTTCCGACAGGTTCTGGCCGAGACTCTGCTGCTGACCGGTGGAGCTGCGTTGGTCGGCCTCATGCTGGCCTGGGGTTCTCTGCAGGTGATCAACCGCTATCTGCCGCTCGTCGCGGCCAAGACGACGCCCGTCGGTTTGGAATCGCCGGTCGTCGTTGCGATCCTGATCGGAGCCGTCCTCCTGGGCGTCGTGTTGGCGGTTGCGCATTCGGTCGTGCTGGGGCGAACCCGTGTGGTCGTCACGGGATCGCGTACCACGTCGGCATCGCCAGCCGCACGTGCGTTCGGCCACGGGCTGATCGTCGCGCAAATCTCGGTGGCGCTGGTCCTCCTGATCGGAGCCGGTCTGCTGATGCGCAGTTTCGTGCGCGTCCTGTCCGTGGATTTGGGTTTCGATGCCGCCAGCGTGGTTCAGGGCCGCGTGGCGGTGCCGCCGGCCTACGCAGAACCCGCAAAAAATGTGGCGTTTCAGGTCCGGATCATGGACGCCTTCCGCGAGATTCCGGGCGTCGAGCAGGTGTCAGAGGTGGGAGACTACGCCGTCGGCTCCTTCCGCACATTGCCCTTTGTCCTGAGGGCCGCACCCGTCGCGCAAGGCGGAACCCAACCGCTTGCCGCCGTCAATTGGGTGTCGCCCGACTACTTTGCCACCCTGGGCATTGAACTGCTTGAAGGGCAGATCTTCACCGATTCCGTGGACGCGCGGAAGGGGCAGGAACTGATCGTCGACGACCTTTTTGCCCGGCGTTATTTCCCGGGTCGAAGCGCAATCGGGCAGGAGATTGCCTTCGGCACCCAGTCGCCAGCCGGCGACACGGTTTGGCCGCGCATCGTAGGTGTGGTGCGTCGCGCGGAACTGGCCGGTCCCGAATCACGCGACGGTCTGCCGTTCATCTTCGGTCCGCTGGTGCACCAGCCGGCCCCGGGTATCACCTTCCTGGTCCGGTCGCCTCGTCCGAGCGGCGAGGTCCTCGCCGCCATGCGTCAGAAGCTCCGGGAAATCGACCCGACAATGCCCCTGTATTGGACAGCGTCCCTCCAGGAGGGGATTGACGGAATGCTGCAGGTGAGACGCGGACTGCTGCTCCTGATCGCGGCTTTCGCAGCGCTCGCGGTGATTCTGGCAGGTGTCGGGTTGTATGGCGTTCTCGCCTACGACGTCTCCCAGCGCACACGCGAACTCGGCATCCGTGGCGCCATCGGCGCGACTCGAGCCCAACTCATCGGATTGGTGCTGCGGCAAGGTCTGTGGAGAGCTGGCTTCGGATTGCTCGCCGGCTTGATCCTGGCGTGTGTTCTCGTTCGATTCCTGCGAACGCTGTTGTTCGACGTCGCGCCCTGGGACCCGATGACGTTTTTCCTGGTGCCGGTGCTCATGATCTTCGTTGCCGCCGTGGCCTGCTGGCTCCCTGCCCGCCGGGCTTCCAAGGTCGATCCGCTGGTTGCATTGCGCGCGGAGTGACTTCGCTTCGGACGGGCGACCTGGGCTTTCGTGCGCTTACGGCAGGTACTGCGTGGTCATCACGCGATCGACTTTGAGTTTTCCGGGAGGACGGAGGATCTCCAGGTCCTCCAGCTGTTTGATCTGGGTTGCAAAACGCTCCGGCGAGATCCGACCGATCTGCGCGGGGCCGCCATTGGTGCGGCCCGTGACCAGGTTCTCGTGGACGATCATCTCGCGGGAGAACTCGAGAAAGTCGTCGGTGTTGTTCCGGTTCGCCTCTTTCAGCAGCCGGTGGGCGGGCGCGGGATCGCCCTGAAGGTAATCCTGCCACCCGTGAATGTACGCTCGCATGAAGGCCTTCACCTGCTCTGCGTGGGCAGCCGCCCAGTCGCGGTTTGCGATCAGCACGGTGTACGCGTCGAATCCGGCGCCCCAGGCGTAGAGGTATTTTGGCTTCGGACCGCCGGCCTTCATGATGTGGTACGGTTCCGCGATGTAATAACCCTGCTGGATCACGGACTTGTCGGCGACGAACTTGGCGACGGAGAAGTTCTGCGGCACGACCTGAAAATCGATTTCGTATTTCTTTCTCAGATACGGAAGGAACGCCCATTGAGGACGGGCGATCAGGGTCTTCCCGTTCAGATCCTCGAAACGGTTGACCGGACTATCGGGATGCAGGATCAGGACGGAAGGATCGTTCTGAAAAACGGCGCCGATCTGGATCACGGGCAGATCCTGATTGTTGATCGCGACGAGCGTGTTGGTGCTGTCGGCTTGTCCGATGTCGGCTCGGCCAGTGGCCACGTTCTGCATCACGTTCGCGTTCGGTCCGCCGGGGAGAAGGACGACATCGAGTCCGGCATCGCGGAAAAAACCGCGAGCCTGCGCCTGGTAAAACCCGCCGTGCTCAGGCTCCGGCACCCAGTCGAGTTGGACCGTGATGCGAAACGGCCCCGAGGCGCTGACTGCAGCGGGAGGCGGATTCTTTTTCCCGCAGCCGGCGAGGATAGCGCCGAGGAGGAAAAACAGCAGGACGCGAAGAAGGCTCATCGTTGGCAAACGGAACGACGGACGGCGGGGTTTTCAACCGGACCGGCTGATTCGCCGCGTCGCCCGAAAACAACGGTCCGCGCGGCTCGTCCTCAGCTGCGCGGATTCGGGCTCTCCACGTAACCGCCGCTCCACTTCAGTTTCGTCCGGACAACGGCGAAGTGGGAGTAGTCGCAGCGCTGCACGAGCGCCAGGCGCTTCGGCGAGATCGATATCTCGATCGGCGAGTTTTCGCAGGTCAGCTGTTTGCGCTGGCCATCCATGGCGACCAGCACGCGCGAACGCTCGACGCGATGAAAGACGCGGAGACAAACGTCGTGACGGAAAATGATCGAGCGGTTGCTCAGCGTGTGCGGGCAGATCGGCGTCATCGCGATGACTTCCGCGCCCGGATGGATCAGCGGACCTCCAGCGGAAAGGTTGTAGGCGGTCGATCCCGTGGGGGTGGAGAAGATGAGTCCGTCGCAATAATACTCGGTGACCAGTTCGTCGTCGGCAAACACCTCGAGCCGGACCAGACGGGAGCTGAACTCGTCCTTGATCAGCACGTCGTTGAGCGCGAGATCGTGCTGGCCGGGGCCGGTCGAGCACTCCAGCAGCGAGCGGTTGGCCAGACAGTATTGTCCTTCGAGGATGGCGGGGAAAAGCTGCCGAGCCTCTTCGCCGGAGAATGTAGTGAGAAAACCGAGACTGCCGCGGTTCACGCCGATGACGGGGACATTCTCCCGCGCAGCCTCGGTGACCACGCCGAGCAGCGTGCCGTCGCCGCCGATCACGCAGCACGCATCGCAGCCGCGGAGGCTTCCCGGCGGAGTGGGGTAGAGGCCCGAGGCGCGCACTTCAACGCCGCGCTCTTCCGCCAATGCGATCAACGCTTTCGCGAGTTCGGGCGCGCCGGACTTCGAGTCATTGACCACGAACGCAAGCGTGCGGATGGGCTGCATGGGGTGGTAATGCACACGTCTCCGGCGAATTGGCAAAACCAGAGTGGAAACCGTACGCCGATGTGCCGGCGCAGCTCAGGCTTTTCGCAAGCCGATGAGGAATTCGCGGTTTCCGTCGGCACCCGCGATCGGCGAATCGATGGAGCCCACGAGCGTCGACGCAGGCAGATTTGCGAGGGCAAATGCGGTCACATCCGCGAGGACCGCTTCCTGCACGGCGCGGTCGCGGATCACGCCGCGCCCTTTGTCGACTTCCGCCTTGCCGGCCTCGAATTGCGGTTTCACCAGCGCGATCAAGAGCCCTCCCGATCGCACGAGGGGCCAGACTGCCGGGAGCACGGCCTTGAGCGAGATGAACGACAGATCCATCACCGCGGCGTCGAAGTCGCTCCGCGGAAGGTCGGCGGGTTGAAGATGCCGGGCGTTGATCTTTTCGAGATTCGTCACTCGGGGATCGGCGCGAAGCTTCGCGTGCAGTTGCGCGCGACCGACGTCGACACAGACGACGGACGCGGCGCCCGCCTGAAGGGCGCAATCGGTGAAGCCGCCCGTCGAGGCACCGACATCGAGCACGTGCCTGCCCTGGAGATCCACCGCAAAACGTTCGATGAAGGCTGAGAGTTTTTCTCCTCCGCGGCTGACGAAGCGCGGCGGCTGCTCGAGCGTGATTTCGATGTCCGTGGGAAAGTCCTTCCCGGGCTTGTCGAGGCGCTCCGTTCCGTGGAGCACCCGTCCCGCCATGATCAAGGCCTTGGCCTGCGACCGCGATTCCGCGAGGCCGCGCGCGACCAGGAGTTCGTCGAGACGTTGTTTGGATTGGGCCATCAAGCAGACGGATACAGCGGCGATAGACTCGGGGCTTTTTGCCGCGAAGGAAACAATGGAAACGAACGAAGCGGAGAAGTCCGCTTGACGGGTGCGAGTCTTGCGACGCGGCGGAGGGAGCGAAACGACGAACCAGCTCTCGCGAGAGCGGGTTCGTCGCGAGACGAAGGTATCGGCACAACCTTGAACCGGCGGCTACCTCGCCCGGCTGCGAGAGGCGCGGGTGGACTTCTTTCCCGGCTTGAGCTTCTGCCGGCCGGGCGACCAGCAGGTGGTGCGGCCGCCGATTTCCTCGCGCACCAGCGGAACGCCAGTCTTCGGGCAAACTCCGCCGTTTTCCCACCGATGTGGAAAGAGCCAGGTCCGCGGTGGATCGCGCAGGTCCTGGCCGACGGTGCGAAGCGCTTCGCGGCAAACCCAGCGCGCCTCGCGCCACAACGCCTGGATCTCGTCGGGCGAAAGAGAGCCGGCGGGGCGTTTGGGATGGATCTCGGCCCGCCAGAGAATTTCGTCGGCCATCCAGTTTCCGATCCCGGGGAAACGTTCCTGCATGAGCAGCACAGCCTTGATCGGAGCCCGCTGTCTGCGGCGGAGAAAGCCCGCCACCGCCTCCGGCGTGAATTCGGACGAGAGAACCGGCGGCGCAATCGACGTCCACCAGTCGGGCGCCTCTGGCCCGACCGAAAACTGGATGCGCCCGAACTGCCGGAAATCTGAGAACACGAGCGCGTGCTGGGCCGTGAAAAGCACGAGGTGGTCGTGTTTGCCGACCAAGTACTCGGGAGCGGCGAGTTTCAGTTCACCGGTCATTCCGAGGTGAATACCGAGCCACGCGTCGCCGCTGAAACGGAAAAGCATCTGTTTCGCGGCCGCAGCTGAAGACTCCAACACGGCCCCGGTCAGCGCCTCCGACAAATGTTTCGGATTCGCTCCGCGGAGCAGGCGAGACGCCGGACGGAGGATCACGCGGGCGACGGTCTGGCCGAGGGCGGGATCCCACCGTTTTCGATAGTATTCGACTTCTGCGAGTTCGGGCATGCGGCGGTGAACGTGAGCCGCGAATGAACCCAGTTGGTTGTCATCCGCCAGCTGCGAACGTCAAAAGCTTCGCGAGCGAGCGCGCCGCCGCACACTCAACCGGCGCTTGCCCAGGCTGCCAGGGCCGGCGGCAGCGGCACGCGTTCGCGGGTCTTGGCATCGATGCAGACATGGCAGGTGCGGACCGTGGCCACGAGTTTTTCGTTGGTTCGGATGCGCACCATCTCGTACTCGATGGCGTAGGTGTCGCCCGAAAGCGGGCTGGGCTTGAGCGTCACCCGGACTTTGTCGCCGCAGTAGAGGGGGCGGAGGTAGTCCGCGCTGCTCTTCGAGACCGGCACGACGATGCCTGTATCGGAGAAAAACGAGCGGATATCGATGCCCGCCGCCGCCAGCGCCTCTTCGTAGGCCTCGTGGCAGATCGAAAGGTAATTTGGAAAAAAGACGACGCCGGCCGCGTCCGTATCGGGGAAGTGAATCGTGCGGTGGTAGGCGAAGGGCATGGCGAGAAAGGTCGGCGACACGCAGACTGCGGCCGGGTTGGGGGCTAGGTAACGCAACCTCCGCCTGGGAGTCGAGCGCCGGGCTCGGAGAGGACCGCGGACGGTTGCGATTCCCGGCCCGATCGCTAGAGGTGTCGTTCCCGCAGTCCCCACACCCGTGACCAAAAACGAAATCGCCGACATCCTGAACGACATCGCGGTGCTCCTCGAATTGAAGGGGGAGAACCCGTTCAAGACGCGCGCCTACCAGACCGGGGCCCGCGCGCTCGAATCGCTTGAAGAGGATCTCGGCACGGTGATCGCAGAAGGGCGCCTCTCCGAAATCAAGGGTGTGGGCGAGGCGCTCACGAAAAAGATCGCGGAGGTGCACTCGACGGGCCGGCTGCGTTTCTACGACGAGCTCAAAGCGTCGATTCCGCCGGGCCTCGTGGAAATGCTGCAGATCCCCGGACTCGGGCCGAAAAAGATCATCGCGCTCAATCAGAAACTCGGTGTCGACGGCATCCCCGCCTTGGCGAAGGCGTGCGCCGACGGGCTCGTCGCGGCGCTGCCCGGCTTCGGCGACAAGACCCAGGAGAAGATCGTGGCCGGGATCAAAAACCGCGAAGCCTACGGGAAGCGCCATATCTGGTGGGACGCGTTTGAAGTCGCCGAACCGATTCTCCAGGGACTCCGGCTGCTGCCGCAGGTGCAGCGCGCCGAACACGCCGGAAGCCTCCGTCGCGGCATGGAGACCGTCGGCGATCTCGATTTCATCGTGGCGGGGAAAGACGTCGCTCCGATCGTGGAGTGGTTCACGACCCGCCCCGGAATCCGCGAGGTCACGGCCAAAGGCGAAACGAAGGCCAGCGTGCGTTACGAGACGGGTCTGCAGGCGGATCTCCGCATCGTGCCGCTGGAGCAGTTTGCCTTCGCGCTCCACCATTTCACCGGGTCGAAGAACCACAACGTGCAGATGCGGCAGCGCGCCCTGGCTCGTGGGCTTAGCCTGAGCGAATGGGGGCTGGAGCCCGCCGAGGGCGAGGGCACGGTCAAGGAAAAGGCGGGGAAGGTGGGCGGCGCCGTGGGCGTGCGCGGGATCGAAACCGAAACCGAACTTTTCGCCGCGCTGGGGCTCCCCTTCATTCCGCCTGAGCTACGCGAAGGGCTGGGAGAGATCGAGGCCGGCGAAGGCGGCTTCCTGCCGAAACTGGTCGAATGGACGGACATCCGCGGCGCGTTTCACAACCACACGACCGCGTCGGACGGACGCAACACGCTGAAAGAGATGGTCGGCGCGGCGGAAGCGCTCGGCTGGGAGTACCTCGGCATCGCGGACCATTCGAAGGCGAGCTTCCAGGCCAACGGCCTGACCGAAGAGCGCCTCCTCAAGCAGGTCGCCGATATCCACGCACTCAATACCTCGGGCAAGTTCTCCACCCACGTGTTTGCGGGGACGGAATGCGACATCCTCGCCGATGGACGGCTCGATTTCGACGACAGCACGCTGGCCCAGCTGGATTACGTGGTCGGGTCGGTGCACAACGCTTTTGCCCAGACGGAAGCCGACATGACAGCCCGTATCATCCGGGCGATGGAAACCGGTCGACTGACGATGCTGGGCCACCTGACCGGCCGGCTGCTTCAGCGCCGCGAGGGTTACCCGGTCAATACCGCCAAGATCATCGACGCCGCGATCGCGAACCGCGTCGTCATCGAACTCAACGCGAGCCCCTGGCGGCTCGACATGGACTGGCGCCATTGGCGGCGCGCCGCGGAACGCGGAGTCCTGTGCTCGATCAATCCCGACGCACACGAAACCGGCGGCTTGGCTTTCGTCCGCACGGGCGTGAACGCGGCTCGCAAGGGCTGGCTCACGAAAGAGCAGGTGCTGAACACAAAATCTCTGCCCGAGATGAAGAAGTGGCTGATCCAGCGGAAGGGGTAGCGCCGGGGCGGGAAGGGAAGTGGGAAGTCTTGAGTTGGAAGTTGAAC
Organism: Opitutaceae bacterium EW11; assembly: GCA_003054665.1. GTDB lineage: Bacteria > Verrucomicrobiota > Verrucomicrobiia > Opitutales > Opitutaceae > EW11. Next base: position 550,500 of record QAYY01000013.1, read on the forward strand.
TGACGTTGGCGCCCGGATTCGCGCCCGATGCGCCGACTCGCGGGCCTGCGTTTGTTGAGGTTGAGGGCGAGACGCCCGTGCTCCCAGTGGCGGACGAGTTCTTGGAGCGCCGGGGTGCGCGCGCGGCGCTCGCGGCGGAGGCACAAAAAAAGGGCGCCGCGAACGGCGCCCTTGGAAATCGGAGTTCTGTCGAGGCTCAGACGTGCAGTTCGCACGCGCCACCGGCGCAGGCGACCACCTGGGCGAGCTTCGTGACGTCCTCGCGTTCCGACAGATCGGTGTAGGGCACCGGGTTGTAGGCGAGGAGATTCCAGCGCTGCGCGTCGGCTGCGGTCGAGACTGCTTCCATCGGAGCCTGGACATAGGTTTTGTCGCCCATCGCTTGGAGCAGCGAAACACCGGTGAACCGGGCGCGGTTTTCCCAAAGGAAGTCCGCAACGTCGACCCACTCGTTGTCGCGCACCGTGACGGTGTTCGAGACGTTGTGAGCGAGGCCCGGGGAGTAGGCGGCGTGGTTCGTGCCGGGGATGACCCAGTTTTCCTGAACCAGGCGGACCATCTCGAGGAAACGCACGGCGCCGACCTGATCGCGCAGCAACGCATCCTGCGGAGTCTCGACCGCGAACGTGATGACGTCGTCGGTCTTCTGGCCGTAGGCGGACGGTTCGCAGAGGTGCGGGTTGTAGCGCTTGAAGAGCTGGTAGACCGGATCGAGGCGGTTGGCCTGAACGCGGCGGAAGTACCGGCGCGCATGGCGGAAGTGAATACCGGAACCGGTGTTCAGGAGCAGCGAGGTGGTGCCCTCGGGCTTCACGCAGGTCGTGCGGGCGGCGGCGCGGATTCCAACCTTCGAGGCGAAATAGGTGTTCGTCTCGCCGACCATCGCGGCGCCGCGTTGGAGCACGTCCGGATCGAGCAGCACCTTCGGGCTGTCCATGATGCCGCAGATCGAGACGCCGAGAAGGGCCTCGCGCTCATTGATGAGCCGGGAGATCGGGCCGAGATAGGGCATCTCGGTGTATCCGGCCTGCAACGTCCCGATCACCGCGGCGTGGCGGGCGGCGGCATAGAAGTCCTCGGGGGTCTTCACCTTGGCGCCGTTGATCGTGGAGAGATTGCACATCTGGAAGCCGTGCAGGCGGGAACCGATGCGGATCGGCTTGCCGTCGTCGTCTTCCGTGATGCCGTGGCTGGCCAGCTGCGCGATGTCGTCGCGGCTGATCACCTGGAACACCGGGTGCAGGCCGATCTCGACGCACGGATTCGCACCGTAGTCTTCGTGATCGGTGAAGAAGAAACCGGGCTCGCCGAACTGCTTCTGGAACTCGAACAAGCGGAGGAACTGCTCCTTGCTCGACTTCGTGCGGATGAGGACGGCGGAGTTGTTCGAAGCGGACCGCTGCGGGTTCACGCTGAACCAGTCGCCGGTCTTCGCCTGCATCATCTTCTCGTCGTCGGCGGAGAAGAGGGCGATCGTGGCCGAGCGGCGAACGCCGCCGGCGAGCACGGCGCCCGCGACGTGCATGAGAATGTCGTAGGCCTCGATCGGCTCGAGGCGACGGCCGGCCGCGTTCTGGAGAATCTTCTCCACCGCGAGCAGGGCGCGCTTGAGCGGGAAGTGACCGGGGGCCTTGCCGCCGGACGTGCGGAGCGGGGTGCCCCGGGCGCGGATGGAAGAGTAATCGAACTCGATCGCCTTGCCTTCGACGTACGCGCTGAGCAGCGCGCCGAGGCCATCACACCAGCCCTCGATCGTATCGGCGATGTGGTGGTGCGTGACGGGAAGATCGTCATCCGCCGGACGAGCCGCGAGCGGCGGCAGTTGCGCCACGTGGCATTTCTGGACGGAGAAGCCGACGCCGCAGCCGACGAGCAGGAGATACAGGGTCTCCTGGAATGCGCGGAGGCGGTTGATGTGGGTGAACGAGCAGTTGAAAAGGCGAGCCTCGTGCGCGAACACCGCGGGGCCGGCAAACTGCAGCGAACGCATCGAGGGCAGCACCTCGCGGCGGCGCACCGCCTCGAACGCCTCGTGGATCGCGATCTTCAGCTCGCCATCCTCGATGGCCGAGTACTTCTGAAGGTGCATGTCGCGGACACGGTCGATCGCTTCGTCCCACGTTTCGCGGCGGCCCTTCACGGAGTCGTACCGGGCGTAGCGCGAGATGAAAATGTAGTCCTGGAGACCGTTCGACTCGTAATGATTGAGGCGAGCGTCGTTTTTCCGGGCCCGGTAGAGGATGTAGGATTTCGCGGCGCCGAATTCGCCCTCGGCGGCGAGCATCTTCTCCGTCAGGTCCTGGATCTCGTCGACCGTCGGAGTGGTGCCCTTTTGGTAGAACAGCTCGCTGGCCCATTCGACCGACTGGGCGATGGCGCGAGCGCGGGCGTAGTCGTCTTCGCCCAAGCCGTAACGTTGTTCACGGTTGCGACGGAGCGGGTTTTCGATGTCGCCCTGGCGAGCAGCGAAGAGGGCAAGCGAGATGGAGCGGACAATGCGCTCGAAGTCGAACGGAACGGTTTGACCGTCGCGCTTGACCACGGCGCGACCTGTCGAAAGGCGAGTACTCACAGCGGATATCGTGTTGTTGCGGGGTAACTCTGACGGTTAGGCAGGGCGAAATCTAAGAAGGAAAGGGAGAACGCGTCGGTTCGCGAAATCTCGTGCAGGGGTTTGCCGAGAACGTGCGCCAGCCAAACAATACGCAGCACAAAAAAGTGAGCGGCGGAGAGTGCAAGCTTCACGTTCGTTTTTTTCTGCGCGCACCGCGAACGGTCGACGCGGGAAGAATTTCCCAAAGAAAAAAATGTGCCGGCAAAAGCCATCGTGCGTGGAGAAATTTCCGCATGGCAAACGCAACGCCCGGCGTCGTCATGCGAACGTCACAGGAAGGCTCCGAAATCGTGCCGGTCAAACATTCACCGCATCAACGCGCGTGTTTTTTTTCTCGCACCACTAACGCCAATTTCTCACGCGAAAATTCTCGCGAGGAAAACGATCCACGCGAGCCCGACGATCGTCTCTAGGATGCCGAAAGTTTTCGCCGACGGCGCGCGTTTTGAGAATGACAAATAGAGCGCGGCGCGCATCGCGAGCGCTCCCGTGACGAAGGCCGCGCCCGAGGGGACGAGAGAGAAAAACGCGAGCGCTCCCACGAGGGAAATCGCGAGAATCTGCAGAGCGACAGCGAGCGAAACGGAGCCGCGTTCCTCACGCCGCAAAACGGCGCGCACGACCGCGATTGTGGGCAGCGAACGCGCGAGCCCCACTGCGCCGAGCGCGAGCGCACTAGGGAGTTTCCACCAGCCCGCGAGAGCGATCGCGACGAGCGGAAGCGAGCAGGTCGCCGCGCCGACAAATTCCGACGCGAGCGATCGCACGCGGCCCGTGCGATCGCACCACGCAAAATACGCCGCGCCCGGAAGAGCGGCCGCGAACGGCGCCAGTACGCGCAGCCCTCCGAGCAGCCCCGCGGCGAGGAGGAAAGCGGAGCCGAGCGCGGCGAAAACGACCGCCGCCCGCCGCGCCGTCCGACGCACCAGCGGATCTTTCGAGGCAAGCCGGCCCCAGCCGAGTTTCGCCGGCTTTCTCAGGAAAAACCCAGCGGCCACCGCCAGCGCGAGAGCGAAGCCGGGCGCACTCGGAGCGACGAGGAGCCCGAGCGCCACGGGCTCGAAGACAAGCGCCCAGCTGCCGTGCTCGGCGGGAAGAAGTAACCGCCTGGCGGATACGGAACGGGCGGCCGGGCGGGAGACGGAGGCTGCTACCGGCACGGCACTTAGGGCGCGACGCGTTCGAACACGGTTCGCCAGCTGCCGTCGGCCTGCCATTCGGTCGTCGCGGCGAAACCCTCGGTTTGGAGCATCTGGATCAGCGGCGAAGGGCGGAACGGCGAGAGAAGGATCAAACCTTCGTCCGGGCGAAGGGCGCTGATCTCGGTGCGGATCTGCAGAAACGGCTCTATGCCACGCTCGAGCAGGGGGCGGACGTCGAGCGTGCGATACGACGTAGGTTTCATGATCTTGTTGCCGCGGACCCGGCCGGTTCGTCGCGGGCGAGGGTGAGGAGCATCGAAAACGGCTCGGTCGCACGCACGGCGTGGGGTGTGGAGGGCGGCATGTAGAGCAAATCGCCGGCTTTCAGCGCGTGCACGACTCCGGAAACGGTGAAATCGCAGCGTCCGCTCAGCATCTGAACGACGGCGTGCCGCGTGCTGGCGTGCTCGGTAAGTTCCTGCCCTTCGGCAAACGCAAAAAGCGTCATCCGTACGGAGGGCGTCGAGAGAAGCGTCCGGCTCACGATGCCGTTGTCGGCAAAGACGGTCTCCTTGGCCAGCGCCGTGACGCTCGCCGCGCCTTGGGAGAAGATAGGGTTTTCAGCCATGCCCCTAATCTACGCGCCGCGCCCTGGCTTGCCTTGACGGAGATCAAGAAAGCGTCGCGCTTCACCGGGCCGCGCTTTGTCCGATCCGTCCCCCCCCCGACGCAGCGTCGAGCGGCAGCTCAGGCCGCTCGATGGGGTTCAACGCCCCGAGGCGGCTTGGTCGTTTCGGCTGGCGCTCAGGCCTTCGGCTTCGGGCTCTCCGGGAGGCGGCCGTAGAGTTCGCCGAGCGTCTTCAGGTATGGCGCGGTTTCCCGGTGGAGTCTTGCCAGCTGATCCGGACGGTAGCGCCATTGCCAGTTGCCGACAGGCTTGCCCGGGGTGTTGAACCGGGCTTCGGAGCCCAGGCTGAGCAGATCCTGCAGAGGGATGACCGCGAGATTGCTGACGGCCATGTACGAGCAGCGGACGAAATCCCAGCCGATCTCCTGGCCGCCGACGCGCAGATAACGTCGGACGTGGTCGCGTTCGCCCTCGCTCGCCGTCCGGTACCAGCCAAGCGAGGTGTCGTTGTCGTGGGTTCCCGGGTACACCACGCTGTTTGCCTTCAGGTTGTGCGGGAGGTAGAGGTTGTCCGACTTGCCGCCGAACGCGAACTGCAGGATGGTCATGCCGGGCAGTCCGGTCTTGAGGCGCAGCACGGTGACGGATGGTTTCAGGTCGCCGAGGTCCTCCGCTATCAGTTTTGCGGTGGGAAGTGCCTTCGCGACGGCGGCGAAAAACGCCTCCCCGGGGCCTTCCTGCCATTCGCCGGTCTTGGCGGTCGGCGCATCCGCCGGAATCGCCCAGTAGGAGTCGAAGCCGCGGAAATGATCGATGCGAAGCACGTCGCAGAGCTGAAAGTTCGCCTCGAGACGATCGAGCCACCAGCGATAGCCCGTCGCGGCGTGTTTCGGCCAATCGTAGAGCGGATTGCCCCAGAGCTGACCGTCGGCCGAAAAATAGTCGGGAGGCACGCCCGCCACGACGAGCGGATGACCGGTATCGGGGTCGAGTTGGAAAAGCTCTGGGTTGGCCCACACATCGGCGCTGTCGCGAGCGACGAAGATCGGCGCATCGCCGATGATCTGCACGCCCAGTTCCTTCGCCTGGGCCCGGACGCGCTGCCATTGACCGGAAAAGAGGTACTGGAAAAACGCGTGCGCTTCGGCTCGGGTGCGCACGTCCTGGGGAAGCTTCGCCGTCTGCGCGTCGCGGTAGAATCGCAAACCGCGCGGCCACTCCCACCAGGGACGACCTTGGTGATGGTCCTTCAGCGCGAGAAACAGGGCAAAGGGAGCGAGCCAGTCCCGGTTGGCCTGTTGGAACGCACGGAAATCGCCGTACGGGAGCGGCGCGCCCGGCGTTTTGCGGAAGGTCTCGTACGCCTTGAAAAGGATCGGCCATTTCGTCGCGTAGAGCCACCCGAAGTCGACGCGGTCCTGGGGCAGAGCGCGCAGGGGCTCGAGATCCTCCGGCCGAAGCAATCCGTGGCGTTGCAGCTCCTGCAGGTCGATCAGGTACGGATTTCCGGCGAACGCGGAGAAACACTGGTACGGAGAGTCGCCATAGCCCGTCGGTCCGAGCGGGCAAACCTGCCAGTACTGAATTCCCGCGTCGTGCAGAAAGCTCAGCCAGTTGCCCACGACGCTCTCATCCAACGTTCCGATGCCGAATGGGCCCGGAAAGGCTGTCGGGTGAAGCAGCACGCCGGCGGCACGATGGTCCAACCAGCCCACGTCGGGCGTCTGGGCGCCTGGCGCGGCGGCAACCGAAGTATCAACGGAAGCGGACGAAGTGGCCATGGGAGAAGCGGAAGCAGACGTTGGCTGACCGGTCGAACGTCGACCGACACACGCGGGGAGCCTTGGCCGAAATCGTCGCGCAGCAAGCACGGGGTTTCCCGAAGCCCCCGCCGGGCAATACCGGGCGTCAGAGAGCGGCGCGCCGGCAGGAAAGCCCGATCCCGGGCGTTCTGCCTGAGTCGCACGCTCGTTTACGCCGCGTCCGGCTTCTCCGCGTCGTTCGCGCGCCACAGGGACGTGTCGCGCCACCCGCAGGCGTGCTTCTCCTCGGGGAACTCCGTTTCCGCGCTTGCGGGTGGGTCGGCGCGTCCCTGCGACGACACTTCGCCATCGCCTGCGCGAGACGTCGGCTCAGGCATCCGGCTGCGCCATCGCTTGGCCCGCAGCGGCTCTATTTCTCCAACTGCTTTTTGATCTCGGCGTACTCGGCTTTGCGCGCGGCGCTCAGCGTCGGGTAGTCCATGTCGAGGCTCTTCAGCGTGTCGATGATCGCGGCCGAGATGATGAGGCGGGCGTTCTTCTTGTCGTCCGCGGGCACAACGTACCAGGGAGCCTCTTCGGTCGACGTCTCCTCGATGGCTTTCTCGTAGGCGTCCATGTACTCGTCCCACAGTTTGCGTTCTACCAGATCGGCTCGGCTAAACTTCCAGTTTTTGTCCGGCGAACCCAGGCGCGCGAGGAAACGCTTCTTCTGCTCGGTCTTGGAGAGGTGCAGATAAAACTTCAGCACGCGGGTGCCGTTGCGCACCAGATGCGCCTCGAAGTCGCGGATGGAACGGTAGCGGCCCTTCCAGAGATCCTCGTCTTCGAACAGCTCCGCCGGCAGAGGCTCCTTCTGCAGAATCTCCGGGTGTACGCGGACGATCAGCACCTCTTCGTAATACGAGCGGTTGAAGATCCCGATCCGGCCGCGCTCCGGAAGGCAACGGGTGGTCCGCCAGAGAAAATCGTGGGCGAGGTCCTCGGCGCTCGGCTGCTTGAAACTGTAGACCTGGCAGCCCTGCGGGTTCACGCCGGACATCACATGTTTGATCGCGCTGTCTTTGCCGGCGGCGTCCATCGCCTGGAAAATCAGGAGAAGCGAGTATCGGCCGTGGGCGTACAGCAGGTTCTGGAGTTCGCTCAATTCGCCGATCGAATCGCCCAGGAGCTTCTCGTATTCTTCGTCGGAGTCGTACAGCGGCGGAAGGCAGGTCTCGTGGTGCTTCAACTTCAGTTTGCGGTCCGGTTCGGCGCGGAAGGACTTCAGCTTGATTTTCATTGGCGTGAAAAAAGTCCCCGACCGTGCACGCGATCCGCCGGCTTCGCAAACGGAGGCGGAAGGCGCCGCGGACTCAGACGGGCGTGCCGGGCTCAGGCGTTGGCCGGAACACGGGCGGGCTGCGTCACGCTGTACCAGTTGCCCGAGTTGTCTTCCATGATCGCCTCGATGCCGTACGGACGCTGCTGCGGCGGCTGGCGGAAGGGCACCCCGCGCGCCTTCAACTCCTCGTAGGTCTTGGTGCAGTCGTCGGTCTGAAACACGCCTCCGCCGAGTTTCTTCGCGTCGAGCAGCTGCCAGATCTTTTCCACAACCTCCGGCGCGTCGTCGAACATCGCGGCCGGATTGAGCAGGGCGATCACGAGTTCCTTCTGCTCCGGAGGACGGACGGTGAGCCAGCGGAAATCTCCCAGACGGGCATCCATGTCGACGGAGAAACCCAGTTTCTTCGTGTAGAACTCGAGCGCGGCATCCTGATCGCGGACGAAGACGGTGATGTGAGACAAGTGTGTGATCATGGTGATGTGTGTGCGAATTCGACGGTAGCAGAAGCCGTCGCAGGATTTCTTCTTGGAAATTGCTCTTCTGCGGTCCGGCCGAATGCCGCCAGGAAGCAGCCGGGGATCGCGCGAAGCGGCGACTCGAAGGCAATCGTCCAGAAGCGCCGGCGTCCTTCGCGATAGGCGCGGGGATTGAGTCCAACCTCCCGCCGAAACAGCGCGGAAAACGTTCCGAGGCTTTCGTATCCCACCGCGGCGCAGATCTCCGTGATCGGGAGATCCGTATGCGTGAGGAGCAGTTTCGCCCGTGCGATGCGCACCTGGATCGCGAGCTGGTGCGGAGTCTGCCCGAACGTGGTCCTGAACTGGCGGAGGAAATGGAAACGGGACATCGCCGCATTCCGCGCCAGAACCCGAAGCTCGAGCGGCTCGGCTGCCGTCGTCTCGATCAATCTCCGGACCGCGAAAAGCCGCCACAAGCGCGGATCGTCTCCGGGGAACTCGACTCGGTGCAGCGCCATGACCGCACCAAACGAGAAAAGCGGCCGGCGTCCAGAACCGGCCGCGGTTATTCGCGCCTGCCCCGTTTCAGGGCGCACCGACGGTGGCGTCGATCTCCGCTCGGCGAAACGCGCCTTTCCAGCGCTCGGGTTCGGTTCCGCCGTTGAACATCACGGCGACGCCGTGGCCGGCAGGGAGCTGCTGACGCGCGGTGTAGGCCAGAAACGCCGAGTCGGTGGAGTAGCTGTTGCCAAAGGCCGCGATGACAAACACGTCCCGGTCCGGAGTTTCCCTGCGGGCCTCCGCGAGAATCTGTTCGAGGCGTTCGCGTTTTCCGTCGGCGAACGTCACCGGATAAACCAGCTCGTGTGTGAGTCGTCCGTCGACGATCCGCACGCGAATGCCGTGGGCTCGCTCGATCGGCACGCCCACAAACGAGCTTCCGGCCTGCACGAACACTTCGGCGCTGGCGGAGAGGATGTGGTTCTCCACGCCTTGAGCGGCGAGGTCGTCGAGGATGTGCCGCGAGGCGGCGAACACGTACGGCGCCAGCACCGTCTGAAAGTGCTCCCGTGCGAGGCGCGAGACGTCGTCGGCACGGGCGCCGGCGAGCATCTGCACGAGGTACGGGTAGGCGAGCCAGTGGCCGATCCTCTCGTCCATCGTCCGGTAGTCGTGCCAGAATTCGGCGAAACCGCCCTGCGGACGATAGCCGCTCGCCAGACCGTGCTCGATCGCGACCTGGGCCAGGCCCGGATACACTGCGCGGCCGTTCTCCTCATAGCCTTCGGAGCAGTCGCCCTTGAGGATCGTTCCGTCGAAATCCCAGAAGGCGAGGAAGCGCGCGTTCGGGCTCTTCTGTCTCAACGCCTGCTGCGTCTCGTAGATTTCCCGAAGAATCGCATCGGCCACCGGCTCGGGCGCCGAAGCCCGGCCGAGTGGAGCGAGCACAGACGCGAGGAGGAGCGCGCCGGCCATTCCCAGCGCGGCGCGAAACGGGTGCGGCTTCATGCGACGCCGCCGTGGTTCTCGCCGTACGCGATGAGTTGGTTCTCGACCGAACCGTCGTCGTAGAAATCCACGAGAGCGTAGGCCGGAGCGAATTCCTGGTACGCGCCCTTCCACCAGGCGCCGCAGATCGCGCCGTTGCACAGGTAACGAACGCCCAGATACGTGACGTCGTCCACCAGGTGCACGTGCCCGCTGATGCAGGTCTTCACGTTCGGGTGCTTGTGGAAAAGATCCTTCAGCCGGCGGGCGTCGATGTGGCACCACGCACCGGGAATCACCCAGCTGCCGGTGGCTTCGAGGTCGTCGTCGAAAAACACGCAGCAGGCGAGGATCGGGATGTGGGAGAGGATCGCGATCGGCGTCGACGCCGGGGTCGCGGCGAGATCCTTCGCCAGCCAGGCGAACTGCTCGTCGTCGAGGCGTGCGGTGTAGCCGTGTTTGTTGCCGAAATCGCGCTGCATGCTGTCGAGCACGACGAAATGCCAGCCCGCCTGGTCGTAGGAATAATAGCGCTCCTTGATCCCGAGGCGCTGCATCGCGAGCTCTTTGCCGAAGAGCGGGTCGCGCTCGAGTTCCGGGTGCTCGTGGAGAGCCCAGCCCCAGACGTCGTGGTTTCCGAGGCAGAGTTTGTACGGGAGCTTCACCTCGGCAGCGAAAACCTTCTGCCAGACGTCCCACTGGGCGTTGACCTCTTCCTTCGAGTGTTTGAGCGAGTCCATCACGAGGTCGCCCCCGAAAAGAAGGATCTCCGGGCGGTCCGGCTGACCCTGGGCGTGGCGGAGGGCGGCGGTCATGCCGGCGGCCGGGCTCTGGAAACCCTCGCGGTCGGGCATCACGTGCAGATCGGTGAAATGGGCGGCGCGGAGGACGCGTTTGCGCGAGGGTGACGGAACGGTGGAGCGGCCCTGGCCCTGGGCGGCGGACACGGGGCTGCCGATTTGGGAGAAGACGGCGCCGGCGGCGAACGCGGCGGAGTTGTGGAGAAAATTGCGGCGATTCATGGGAGAAAAGAGAGAGGCGGGCCGGCGATGAATCGTGGCCCGCCGAGGAATAGGTAGTCGGAAACGCTTAGAAACCGAGAGAAGCCGTGAACGAGAACGTGCGCGGAGGCCCGATGAGGTAAAGCGACGGCCCGTGCTTCGGCGGACTGCCGAGATCGTTGATCGACGTGTTGGCGAGATAGCTCTTGTCGAAGACGTTCGAGACGTTGAGCGCGAACGAAAGGCTCTTGAAGCCGTCGCCGGAGAACTCCCTCGTGTAGCCCACGAAGGCATCGGCCAGCGTGTAGGCCGAGGCATATTCGTCGTTGTCGAACGTTCCGTAGCGTTTGCTCACGTATTTGCCGGTAATGCCGGCGTCGAAACCGCGGCGGGAGTACAGCAGGCTCGCGCTCAGCATGTGCTCGGGCGTGTCGACCACGCGTTTGTCTGCGGTGATCGCATCGACCGTGTTCGTGTAGGTGGCGTGGGTGTAGCTGTAGGCGCCTGAGACGGTGAAACCTCCGCCCATGCGCACCTGCGAGGCGAGTTCGAGGCCGTAGGTCTTGATGCCGCCGATGTTGACGTATGCCCCCGTGCCGACGGCGTCGTAGACCTTGGACGGGACGGTGGTCAGGTACATGAGCTTGTCCGTGTATTTCGCGTAATAACCCGTCGCGGAGAAACCGACGCGCTGATTGCCGGTGTAGCGGTAACCGAAGTCGATGTTGCTCGATTTCTCCGGCTTGGCGGTGGCGGGATCGTGGCCGGTGTCGATGATCTCCAGCACGCTGTCCGGAACGGCCTTGAAGTTGCGGGTGTAGCTGGCGAAGAGCTCATCCTTCGGCGTGAGTTCGTATTGCACGCCAATCGACGGAAGCACCGGCGAATTGCTGTCCATCGACGCCTCGGGGCTGAACCGTCCGTCGGCATTGAGCAGCTTCTGGCGCGCCTTGAGGTGCACGAGGTAATACTTGAGTCCGCCGGTGAGGGTGAGATCGCCGAGCTTGTACTGATCCTTCACGTACAGCTGGTTCGTGATCGTCTGATAATCCCAGGAGAACGTCGTCGCGTACGGCGTCTCGTCGTAGGCCCACGACGTGCTCGGGTCGATCACCGCGTGCCAGGTCCGCCAGCGGTCGCGGTTCTGCACCTCGTTCCACATGCCGGCGGTCAGCGTGTTTTCGCCGGAGGTCCATTCGACGCTGCTGACGTCGCCGTAACGGTTCATCCGATACTGCGAATAGCGGCGGGAGGAGAGCGCCTTGGCGCCCGATTTCTGCGCGTCCGTGAGCCAGGTGTAGCTCGAGAGGTCGGCCGGATTCGACGCGGCCTGTCCCGTGGCGGGGTTGACCGGGAGGATGTCGGCGCCCGAGGCGTCCTTGAAAAAGACGGTGCCGGCGTGGCCCGAGGGCGTGTAGTTGCTCTCGGAGGAGGGATTGCCGCTCAGATCGAAGCGGCGAATCTGATACGGCGGCAGCCAGCCGCCTCGGCCCTGCTGGTGGTGAAAGTACGGGTGCATCACGACGGCGAGCGAGTCGCCGAACTTCAGGTCCACGCGCGTATCGGCCGCGATGTTGTTCCGCTTCGTCGTCCACGTTTCGGCGAAGTTCTGGTCAATCATCGGCTTGCCGGTCCAGTTCCACGTCAGCCGGTCCCAATGCGGGTTGCTCTCGAAGTCCGCCTTGGAAATCCCCTGGTAGTTGATCTCCGGATCGATGCGGTCGACGTGCAGGCTGGTCGTGAACGTGGCGCTCTGCAGCGGGACGATCCATTTTCCGTCGAGGTGCAGGCGTTCCGTCTGACCGTTGGAGCCGGAACCGATCCATCGGTTGTACGAGGCGCGGGAAAAACTGAGGTAGGCAGACTGGCCGCCGGCGAACTTGCCTGTGTCGCCGCGGAGATAGACCCGGCTCAGGTTGTACGAGCCCGTCGTGTATTTGATCGTGCCGCCGGCGTTGGAGAGCGGATCGACCGTCGAGTAGGCGAGGGTGCCGCCGAGGGCCTGGGAGGAAGGCGAGGCGACGTCGCTCGCGCCCTGCGAAACGACCACGGAAGAGAGCGACTCGGGATCGATGAAACGATTCGGTTTCGTGCCGCCGCCGTAGCCGGTCTGGCCGACGGGCAGGCCGTCGACGGTGTAGCCGAGCTGATCCGTATCGAAACCGCGGATCACGATGCGGGTGGACCAGTCGTCTCCGCCGAACGGGTCGCCCTGCGACAGGTTGACGCCGGGCAGCTGGGAAACGACGTCGAGCACGCTGGAGTTCGGGCTCTGGAATTTGAGTTCCTGCGTTCCCGCCACGGCATTGGCCGTCGGCGCGGCGACGGACTGCACGACGTATTTGTCGAGCGTCACGGTGCCGCCGTCGACGGCGTCGGCGAAGCCCTGCGCGAAGAGCGGAGCGGTCGTCAGCATCGCCGCCATGGCGAGGCGACTGGAGGGAATTCTTGGATACAGGTGCGAGGTGAACATTTTGTGGTGTGCGAAGCGCCCGCTTCGGAGCGCGGCGCGAGATGGGAAGGCGGAACGAATTACGGCCGTCAACCCACGCCGCGCCCCGCCACACAATCTTCACCTCGCCGTAATGCTCGGAACGCGTTCGTCACGTTGGAGCACCGCACAAGCAGCTGGCTTGCAGGGCAGAGTCTCGGCGCCGTATTCGCCGACAGGATGCGTATGCGGTCACGCTTGCGGGTGGAGCGACGCGTCCCTGCCGTGTCTGTTTCCGATGTGGGCGCGGTGCCCCCACCGCGCGGAGCGACGTCGCAAACCGCCGGGTGGGGGCACCCGGCCCACATCGGAGCGGAGCAGGAGCGGCGCGCCTCGCCCGCTCAACGTCGCGTCATCCCGTCGCGCTCGTGTCGGAGGGCGCGGCGGCTTTTCCGCAGCAGCGCCTCCAGAAAATAGTAGTCGGCGTAGTTCAGCGGGACGTCGATTTCGCTGCCCCGGGGGAAACTGCCCGTCGAGTGTTTCAGGAGAAAACAACCGTTATCTCCCGGAGCGGCGCGATAGGCGGAAGAGGCGAGCGAGCGGAGCTGCTCCGTCGCGGCTTCTCGGTAGCGCGCCGCCGCGTCCGTGGGAACGTAGTCGCACAATTCGAAGAGCGCCGAAGCGACGATCGCCGCCGCGGATGCGTCGCGAGGAGCATTCGGAATCCGCGGAGCGTCGAAATCCCAGTAGGGGATTTTGTCCGCGGGCAGCCGCGGATGGCCGAGGATGAAGTCCGCCACCCGTTGCGCCTGGCCGAGATACGAGGGAGCCCGCGTTTCGCGGTGCATGAACGTGAAGCCGTACAGAGCCCAGGCCTGGCCGCGCGACCAAGCCGACTCGTCCGCGGCGCCCTGATGCGTTTGCCGATTTCGAACCGCGCCGGTCGCCGGGTCGTAATCGACCACGTGGTAGCAGCTCGCGTCGGGTCGGAAGTGATTGCGAAGCGTGGTGTCGGCGTGGCTGACGGCGATGTCGCGGAAACTCGGATCGCCGCTCTCCCTCGACGCCCAGAGCAGGAGTTCCAGGTTCATCATGTTGTCGATGATGACCGGGAACGGCCACTCGGCGCGCGTATCCCAGGACTTGATGCAGCCGACGTTCGGATTGAATCGGGTCGCGAGCGACTGCGCCCCGCCGAACAGGATCGCGCGGTAGCGCGGTTCCTTCGTCAACCGGTAGCCGTTGCCGAAGCTGCAGTAGAGCATGAAGCCGACGTCGTGCGTTCGGCGGTTCTCCTTCATGCCTTCCAGACCGGCGGTGAACGCCGTCGCGGCCTCGCGCCAGCGGAGCTCTCCCGTCGCCTCGAAAAGGTACCACAAGGCTCCCGGGAAAAAACCGCTGGTCCAGTCGGCCGGACGCACCAGCACGCGCTTCTCTCCCGTCCATGTCCGCGGATACACGTTCGACGCCGCCAACTGCGCCAGCATTCCGGAGTACTGATTCGCGGCGAAAGCGATGTTCTCCCGGACAAACTCCGAGAGCGGTGCGGGGGCGGGCGGGTGAGCGTCGGACATGGAGGGAAGGGGGCGCGCCGATCGGAAGGCAAGGCCCTCGTCGAGGGTCTCCATCTTCGCGAGTCGACCCGGTTACTCGACGCCGCACCGCGTTTACGGTAAACGCCTCCGTCGTTTGCGAGAGTGCCGCCGAGGTCGTTGATTGATCGGCGGTCCGATCACGAACGCAGCGCTCTTTCGCGTTTATGCCGGGCGCGAGTTCGCTTTCATTGCCCGACGACACGAAGAAACCCACCCCAAGCCCCCCCGATGAAAACCTGTCTGACGCTGCTCACGGTCTGGTTGCTCGTCGTCTCCGCCGCGCTGCCCGGCGAGATTGTCGCGCGGGGAGCGCATCCGCGGCTTTTCTACACCGCGGAGCGTATGGCGGCGCTGAAGGAGCGAATCCAGCGCGAACCGGGCACGGCCCAGGCCTGGGAGGCCATTCGTGCGGCGGCGGAGCAGTCCCTCCAGAAACCCACGGCGGGGCGCGAGACGATCGATCAGCTGGTCCTCGCGTATCGAATGACCGGCGACGCGCGGTTCGCGGGGCCGGTGAGGAAGTACCTGCTGCGGGAGACGTCGCGCCAGACTTGGAGCGATCCCGAGATGATGCGGCGCAGCCCGCCGTGGCACGCGGATCTGGGCGTCGCGCGGGTCGTATTCTCCACCGCCGCGGCCTTCGACGGGATCCACGATGTCCTCTCTCCGGACGAGCGACGCCAAATCGCCGCCCGAATCGTGAAGCTCGGAATCCTGCCGACGCTGGACGACTGGGTCCTGAGCGAGCGCCGGATCCACAGCCTGGATACCATGGGGCACAACTGGTGGAGCGCCTGCGTGTTCACCGCCGGGATCGGCGCGCTCGCGGTGACGGACGAGGAGCCCCGGGCCGCCGGATGGCTGCGGGAAATCTCCTCCGGCTCAGTGGAGTGGTTCGCGTATGCAGGCAGCCTGATCGAAAACAAGCCGGCCAATTTCGACCCTGCAGGCGGTTTCTACGAAAGCGTGAACTACGCCTCGTTCGCCGTCGCGGAGTACCTTCTTTTCCGGCTGGCCTGGACCAACGCCCTCGAGACCGCCCCGGCCGAGATTCCCGAACTGGCGAAGGTCGGGGACTTTTTTGTCAACGTGGCTTACCCCAATCGGGGCCCGATCATGACGCTCAACTTCGGCGACGGTTCGATCCATGCCGACGGAAGCCGGCCGCTCGCGCTGCTGTGGGCGCTGGGCCAGCGGTCGCCGTCGTACGCCTGGTACCTGAACTCGGCGCGAAAGATGAGCTATCGCGAAGGTTTGGACCGCAGTTCTCCGCTCGGGCTGGTGTATTTTCCGAGCGACGCCGAGCTCTCCGTCGCTCCGTCGGCGCCGCCGCTGCCGCTGTCGACGGTCTACTCCGGCATGGGGTGGGCCATGCTCCGATCCTCGTGGGACAAGGACGCGACGCTGATCGGTCTCAAAGCCGGCTACACCTGGAACCACAGCCACGCCGACGCGGGGTCGTTCATCCTTTTTCACCGCGGCGAGAACCTGCTCGTGGATTCCGGCAACTGCGGCTACGGCCGGCCTGAATACGACGGCTATTATCGGCAAAGCGCCGCGCACAACGTCGTACTCTTCAACGGGCGCGCCGAGAATCCGGAAGACACCTACACGGGCTCGAAATTTCCCGGTTCGGTGTCCCATCTCGTCGATACCGGCGATTTCCGGTACCTGCTCGCCGACGCCACCGGTCCGACTTCGCGCGAGTTCAACCGCAACTATCGCCATCTGCTCTGGGTGGGCGACGTCGTGTTGATCGTCGACGATGTCGAGTCGTTCGAACCCGGACAATTCAGCTGGCTCCTGCACACCTCCGCGCCTGCGGTCCGCCACGGTCTCGATCTGCAGGTCACGCAGGGCGCGGCAACGGTCCTTGTGCGCCCGCTTTTCCCGGAAACGTTTCCCGATGCCGGCCTCCCGACCGACTATCCAGAGAAGATGCGCCTGGTGGAGAAGACCGGGCTGAAGGATCACGATCCCGACGCGAAGGTGCCGTATTACGCTTTCGAGCCCAGCGAACTCACGCGCCGCACGAAGTTCGTCACCGCGCTCACGCTGGTGAGCCCGGAGAACGAGAGACAACTGCCGCAGCTGGAGCGGCTGACGGACAAAGACGTCATCGGCGTTCGGGTACGCCAGAACGGCCATGTGACCGACGTGTATTTCAACCTGCTCGCGGACGGACGCATCCGCCACCGCAACGCAAACAACATCCTGGGCGGCTGGGAGAGCGACGCGCTGATCCTGGCGATAGGTTACCCGGAAACCGGTGGCCCGGACGGCGCCGCGCGGCCGAGCCGCGTGTTCGTCGCCGACGGAAGCTACCTGCGACGGAGCGACCAGGTCGCGTTGGCGTCGTTGTCAAAAGTCTTCGCGACCTGGACGGCGGAGCACGACGAGATGCGCCTCATCGTCCAAGGCCAGCCGGTGATGAATGTCCGGATCGCCAGCGAAACGAAGCCGAAGAAGATCGTCGTCAACGGCCGGGAGGGCGCCGGCACCTACGACGCCGCCGATCGTACCGTGCGCGTGTCGGTTCGCGAGTAGTCGGGGCGCAGGGCGCAGTTTTCAAGATAGAGGGCGCGGCCGCTGTCCGCGCCTCGGCATCGGAATCCGATGCCGGTGGGATACTCCGAGCAGCCTCGTTTTTGTCCGATGTGGGCGCGGTGCCCTCACCGCGCAGAGCGATGCCGCAAACCGCCGGGTGAGGGCACCCGGCCCACATCGGACCTAGCCTGGCACGCCTGCGGGCGGAGCGAAGGTGTCGTCGCAGGGACGCGCCGACCCACCCGCAAGCGTGCTGACTCGAGGGAGGAGGAGTGCGTGGCCCGTCGGCACTCCGATCAATTCACAGCCGTCGTCGCCGTCAGCTGATAGGCCGGGGCTCCCGGTGCGGCATCGTCCGTGCGGACCAGACGGCAGGCTCTGACGGTTTCATCCCACTCGATGCGGACTTCGGGGAGCTTCGGCGCGAATGACCCGTCGTCCTCGAACAACCAGATCGGCCGCGGCTTCGGGCCGTAGACCTGGGCAGTGAGACGCCAGCTTGCCGCATCGTCCGTGTGCAGTGTTGGCGTCGCGAGCGGGAGGACGCTTCCGCTTCTCACGTACAGCGGTATCCGGTCGATTGGGACAACGACCTCGAAACGCCGGCCACCGGCCACGCGTTCGCCCGTCCAGAAATCGTACCAGTCGCCCGGCGGCAGGTAAACGGAGCGGCGGCTTTCCTCGCCGACGGTCGGTGGAGCGTCAGTCGGGCGGTTTCGAGGGGCGGTGGGCACGATCACCGGGGCGACGAGCACGGAGTCGCCCATCATGTATTCGTCGTCGACCGTGCGCGCGGCCGGATCGTCGGGATAGTCGAGCACGAGCGCACGGAAGGGCGGAAGCCCCTCGCGATGATAGCGGACAAAAGCCGCGTGCAGGTACGGCACGAAACGCATCCGGAGTTCCAGCACGGCGCGGCAGCGCGCCTCCGTTTTTTCCCAGCCGGCGGAGAAGCTCCCGGAATTGTTCGCCGCGCGGTTCACCTGCTTCCAGGGCGGATTCTTCAGGTACCAGGCGTTGATCATCGCGAGCGGAGAGAAGGCGGCGGCCTGAAGGCGCCGGACGAGTTCCGCCGGGCCGCCGCTCGAATCGCGAACTTCGGGCGTCCAGAGCAGGCCGGAAAAACTCGCCTGGGCGACGCCGTGGACGAATTGCCGATGATCGTAGAGGTCGCTGTAAAGCACGTACGGATACGGCGCGGCGAGCGCACCGGCGGACCGCACCAAGCCGTAGGTCCGCTGCTCCCGGTGCTCGAACGCCGTCTGCAGGGCGTCGAGATAGCGCAACCCGAAGAGCGAGTGCATAAGCTCGCCGTCGGCACCTGAAGGAAACCGGCTGATTTCCGGGAAGGACCAGTTGCCCACGAGATCGGAGTTGTCGCACTCGTCGGCCTTGTAGCCGGCCACGCCGAGCGAGAGGTGAGTTTTTTCGTGAAGGGAGGCGAAGGCGGCGCGCGCCGCGGGGTCGATGAAGTCCGGCACGAGGCCGCCCCACACTTCGAAATCGCCCGAACGGTTTCGAAGATCGCCATACACCGGCGAACTCGGGTGGACGAACGGCTGCTCCCAGAGATTGAGCCGGTAGTGCTGCTGGGCGAGTTCACCGACCATCCGGCCCGGCTCGGGAATGCGTTTCGACCAGAGGTAAGAACTCGAATACGAGTGGCTCTGCCAGTGCGGCTCGAGCCCGAGCACGTCGCAAGGGATCCGACGCTCGCGGAAATCGGCGGCGAGCTTCAGCACTTCGTCCTGGGTGTAGTTCGACTCGCACCGGTACCAGAAGCCGAGTCCCCAACGCGGGGGAATCGGACCACCGCCGGAGAACAGGTTGTAGCGCTGCACCGCCTCCCGCATCGAGGGACCGGCGAAAACGTAGACGTCGACGCCCTGAGTCCGCGGCACCTCGACCCATACGTCGCTCGCGTGACCGATCCGTTTCTGATCGTACGGCGGCACTCCGTTCCAGCCGTCGTTTTTGTCGGTCGTGGCGGCGGCGCTCGGCGACTCGGAAACGCGAACCTTGTTGCCCAGGTAAAACGTGGCGTAGCGCGCCGTGTCCACGAATACGCCGTAGCCTCGCGTGGTGACGTAGAAAGGAACCGGCGCGTGGGTGTCGCCGGTGTCGATCTGGGGATCCGCGTTGACTCTCAAAAGCTTTTTCGACGCGCGCTGCTGGAACGACTGCAGCTGCAGGCCGAGCCCATAGATCTGTTCGTCGGGCAGCAGGGGAATGCGCACCAGCACACCGCGGTCGGTCACGGCGCCGGTTACGGCCACGGGAGGCGTCGCGACTCCTTGCAGCGCCGCCAAACTAGATGCCGCCGGGAGATACCGCCGCGTGGAGGTGGGCGTGATCGCCTCGGGCTCGCCGATGCGGAAACGCCAGACGCCCGGCAGCACCTGCTCGGCCGCGCCGACCAGCGTCGTGGTTTCCGGAGCGCTCCAGGCGCTGGCGACGATGGCGAGGAACAGAACGAGGAGCTTTTTCATGTCGGTCGACAGCGGATGACAGAGCCAGGGCAGGGTGGACTAACCCGATAATCCGGCATATCGGCGCCGGCGAATTCCCCAGGGTTTTAACGTAAACTCGGAAAAGACCCGCGGGCGAACTACGTTGCTCTGGAGATCGCGGCGGCCGGCTTATCGGCGGCCTGGCTGCGGCGCACGGATTTCCCGTCGATCCACCGGCCGTCGATCATCGTGGTTTTCGGCAGCGCGGGCGTCCCTTTTTCGCCGCGCTGGATCATCGCCGCGAGTTGTTCGATCGCCGCCGCGCCGATCGAGTCCGGCCGCTCGTCAATCCCGGCAAACAAGGACCGCTCCGACTTGGTCGCACTCACGACCCCGATCGGACCCGGCACACGAAGGCCGAGAAGGTCGACGATCGGCCGCGTGGTCACGTCGCCCGACGAAATGATCGCGTCGGGACGCTCGTTCTGAAACCAGTCCTTCAGTTCTTTCTTCGCCGGCAGGGGCCCCTGGTGGATGAGCGGCCGCACGAATTCCGTACCGCCGAGCATGCTCTGCCAGGCCACGGCTGCGGAGAAACCGTGATGCACCCGGACGTCCTGCTGCGCCGGAAGCACGAGGCCGATACGACGGTACCCCAGTTTCCCCAACTGGCGGCAGATCTCGAGCGCGTTTCCGAATTGGTGCGGAACCACGCGATGGAATTGCGGAGCGAGCACGCCGTAGGTCGTGGCGACGACCGAAAAATCGTTCCAGTCGAGCAGGGGAGAAACATCTCTTGGCGCCGCCACGGGAAGGAGCAGCACCCCGTCCACACCTCGAGAGCGCAGGATTCGCTGGAGGGCGGGCTGTCGGTGCGGCGGATCGTCCGCGCGAAAGAGCGTGAAGCCGTAGCCGAGCTCCCCGGCCCGCGCCTTGGCGCTCGCGATGATGGAACGGACGTATGACGTCTCGTCGCCCTCCGCGACCGTGGTGATAGCGGCGACCGATGCCTGAAAGCCGGGCTGCCGGCCGACGCGGAGATGATGCATGAGCTTCGCCAGCTGCGGATCCGGACGATAGCCCAGTTTCTCCGCAGTCTGTTGGATCGATCGCCGTGTCGCCTCGGGAATCCGGGGGTGATTTCGCAGCGCCAGGGAAACCGTCATCGCACTCACGCCGGCCGTCTCGCCGATGGTGCGCAGCGTCACGCGTTCTTTCGAAGGGGGCATCCGAGGTGTTTACGGTAAAGCTCGAAAGAGAGTCAACGCCCGCGGGGACCGTTTCCTGTGCGCAGGCCGCGGATTCCGAGGGAAAACCGAAGCGCCGGCGTCGGTTCAATCGTTGGGACGGTCGCTTCTGCGGCCGGAGTATCCGAGCGCGACATTGACGGAGATCGTTCGCGCGCTCGTGTTGGTGAGGAACAAGCGAGCCCCAATCTCCGGGCGCCTGCGCCCACAGACCGCGATGTCAGCCACCTTCACCAACCCCGTTCTCCCAGGGTTTCATCCGGACCCCTCGATCTGCCGTGTCGGCGACGACTATTACCTCGCGAACAGCACCTTCGAATGGTTTCCGGGGATTCTCCTTTCGCACTCCCGCGACCTCGTTCACTGGACGCACGTCGGGCACGCGTTGACCCGCCGTTCGCAGCTCGACCTTCGCGCCGTGGTCGACTCCGGCGGCATCTGGGCTCCGTCGCTCAGCTATGCCGACGGTCAATTCTGGCTCGTCTACGCCGTGCTGCGCACCACGGGGATGGGCCGGCCGTTCAAGGATGCCCACGTGCATCTCGTCACCGCGCCGTCGATCACCGGTCCCTGGTCGGAACCGGTTCACCTGAACTCGATCGGCTTCGATCCCTCGCTTTTTCACGACGAGGACGGGCGGAAATGGCTGGTCAACATGCAGTGGGATTTTCGAAAGGGGCGGAATCGCTTCGCCGGCATCGTCCTTCAGGAACTCGATCCGCAGTCACGGACTCTCGTGGGGCCGATCCACGAACTCCTGCGCAAACCGATCCTCAGCGAAGGTCCGAATCTGTACCGCCACGGAGGATACTATTACCTCATGCTGGCCGAGGGGGGCACGGGGTGGAATCACGGCATCGCGATGGCGCGCTCGCGCGCCCTCACCGGTCCCTACGAGTGCGACCCCGAGCCGGCGATGCTCACCACGCGCGACGACCTGACGCACCCGCTGCAGAAATGCGGACACGGTGAACTCGTCCAAACGCCGGCCGGCGAGTGGTGGCTGGCGCACCTCTGCAGCCGCCCCCTCGCTCCAGAACGCCGATGTCTCCTCGGGCGCGAAACCGCGCTTCAGCGCGTCGTCTGGTCCGACGACGGCTGGCTCCGGCTCGCCCACGGAGGGCACTCGCCGGTGCTTCAGCCTCCGCTTCCCGCCGGAATCCTTCCCTCGGTCCCGCAGACGGATGAAGACGGGCAATCCCGCGACGATTTCGACCGCGCGACGCTCTCCGCATCGTGGCAGACGCTCCGCGTACCGGCGGAGGAGTCGTGGCTTTCCTTGACCCAGCGTCCCGGCTGGCTGCGGCTGGTGGGGCGGGAATGTCCGAACAGCCTGTGGGAACAGAGTCTCGTGGCGAAACGCCTGCAGTCGTTTCAAGCCACCGCGGAGACGCGGCTCGACTTCGCCCCGACGCGGTTCACCCAGATGGCGGGGCTCGTGTGCTGGTACGACACACGGACGCATTTCTTCCTCCGGGTCACGCACGACGAGCAGCGCGGCCGGGTGGTCGGCGTGAGCCTTTCGGACGACGGCAACTACGACGAACTCCCGGACGGCGTGCTTCCGGTCGCGTCGTGGCACTCGGTGTACCTCCGCGCTGAGATCGACCGCTCCCTCCTCGTCTTCAGCGCTTCACCCGATGGTTCCGCCTGGCGACAGGTCGGACCTGCACTCGACGCCTCGAAGCTGTCCGACGACTACGGATACGGTCTCCATTTCACCGGCGCGATGATCGGCCTCGCCGTGTACGATCTGAACGGCACGAGGCTCGCGGCCGATTTTGACTACTTCACCCTCCGACCGACGCTCGGGTAGGGGCGGCTGCCCCGGCGAGTTATCGGCGCCAACGCAAATCTCTACTGCGCTGCGACGCCCGCTGGAGCATCCTCCCGACGCACAGATTCCGTAAGAAGCCCCCGAAGAATGTAGTGCCGGCGGCGCTACTCGGATGTTGAGTACGGCCGCTTTTCCGGCACAATTCCCCGCATGCAAGTGCGGGAGAAGCGGGGCGTCGGCTCGTGTGGTGGCGATTCCGCGACGTGGGACCACGTCGCAGCGCGGCGCTTCGCCGGAGTCTCCTAGTGTTGACCGTCCGGAGGGCACCCCGTGCAAGTACCGAATTACGTGACGTCGTATCGAGCGCACTTGGCCCAGCTGGTCCATGCCCATGGGCGCGAGGCGGCGATGGATTTGGTCGTCGGAGGACAGTATCGCCAGATCGGGCTCCTCGAGAGCAGCGCTTTGATCACGCTCGGGCTGCAACGGGAGCATACGCTGATCGACATCGGATGCGGGAGCGGACGATTGCCGTTCGCGTTGCGCGACTATCTCAGCGGGCACTTTGTGGGCACCGATATTCTCGACGAGCTGCTGATCTACGCGAAAGAGAAATGCGGCAGGCCCGGCTGGGAGTTCTTCCCGACCTTCGATCCCATCATACCGAAGCCCGACGGCACGGCCGATTTCGTCACGTTTTTCTCGGTGTTTACCCATCTTCTCGACGAAGACATCTACCGTTTCCTGACGGAGGCTTGTCGGGTCGCGAAGCCCGGAGCCACGATCGTTTTTTCCTTCCTGGATTTCGAGTGCGAGCTTCACTGGCCGGTCTTCGAGTCGACGCTGGCGAATCGGAATCCAAATCGTGTGCTCAACAAATTCGTCTCCAAGGGCGCAATTCGCCGCTGGTGCCGGCAGATAGGCTTAAGGGAAGAGGCGATTCACGACGGGAACGAGCGCTGGATCTCGCTCACGGAGCCGTTCACCTACACCGACGGTCGCCAAGCCGAGGGAATCGTGGAGTTCGGGCAGTCCGTCGCGGTGTTTCGCCGCTAGATGCGCTCTCTTTTTTGCCCGTCCCTCGGCGATAAGCGCTGCTTCACCCGCAAGCGGCGATTCACGCGTCGTCCTCGAAACACGCGCTTGCGAGTGGGTCGGCGCGTCCCTGCGACGACACGTTCACTCAGTCCACATCGGATGCCGGTCCGCCTCTCGCGACGAGAGCTGCCCTACACAAAAACGAAGGTCTGCGGTGAAGAGGTGGCGGCGGCGTCCTGCCATCCGCGGTCGAGCGCACCGTCGGGACCGAATTCAAGGAACGGATACCCGGAGCCACCGAGCCCGCGGTCGTGACCGAGCCAGTTGCACACCACGAGACGGCCGTCCGGCAGGAGAGTGAAGTCTCCGAAGAAGTTCGGTCGGACCAGTGTGGCATCGCGCTCCACGGACCAGCGGCGCAGGACCCGACCGTCGGGGGCGAACTCGGCGACGAACGCCCCGTAGCCTGCTGCGATCAGAGTCGTGCCTCCGAAAAGACGAACTGCCTTCCAGGCGTGGCGGAACCCGGGCGCACTGAATTCGCGCAGAATGCGTCCGCTCCAATCGCCCTCGCATACACGGTCGTTGGCCGGGAAGAGAAACGTGCCTTCCGGCGTCGGCTGCGTGCGACGGACATAATCGCCGGGAAAGGTAACGGCGCGCACCCGGCGGAGATCGGACGCGTATTCGACGAAGGCGATGCCCGGTTCTCCCGCGAGCCCCATACCGGCGACAAGCGTCGTTCCCGCTTCGGAGCGATATGCGGAGATCACATTGCCCGACGACGCGAGGACCACCGTGCGGCGCTGCGCACCCGTGTCCGCGTCAATTTCGAGAAACCCGTAGTCGTTCACCGCGAGCACACGTCCGCCGTCAATCAGCTGGAGGGAGCGGCATTTGGTTGAGAGGGGGCGCGCCCAGCGAATCCGACCGGAATCGGCGTCCCACCGGAAGAGCAGATCCGCACTCTCGTCGACGACGATCATGCTGGGCCACGTTCCGGCAGGGCCGTTTTCTCCGGCGCGGTTTGGGTCGGAAAAGCCGCGAATGATCGTCGTCGAGGCCGACGACAGAGCGGGTGCGGGGTCTTTCACCGGACAATCGAGAACGTGCGCACCACCGGCTCGGCGTCTTTCAGTTTCGGCTCGCTGTCGCGCCCGAACTGCCAGGCGACGACAGTTATTTTTACGGGGAAGCGAGCGCGCGGCGGGATCGAGGTGATTCGAAGGGTGTCGCCGTCGATCTCCGCCGGACCTTCGCGAACATAGAATTGCACCGGAATACCGGGATGATCGGACCGCGCACAGAGTCTCACGGACTTCGTCCCCAGCGGCTGATTCCGGATTTCGGCGAACTCGAGCCGCGGTGTCTCGCCGTCGATGTGTTTGGGCAACTCGAGCAGGGCCTGCTGCACCGCGCCTTTGAAGCGGGCATCACCAGGATGGGTCGCCAGCAGCCAGATCGAGTTTCCGCGCGAGTCGTTCGTCGAGGCGGTTCGATTCAAGGCGATGCGAAACGTCTCTTCGTCGAGCTGGATCACGGGACCGGTGATGCGGAGCACTCGCACGCGACCGGGAGCATGGGTGTCGGCTCCGGCGACCTGGGGCACGACCGTCGTGATCGGAGGCGCCTTGTCCTTGGCCGCGAGCGGCGGCCGCGGCTGGAGCGGAACAATGAAGTCGCCGCGGAGCTTGAACGTCACTGCATCCGCCAACGGCGGAAGCTTCAGATGCACACCCGCGTGCGTCGATGCGATCGGCGCCAAGTCGTCCGCCTGAACAAAGTCCACCTGCTGCTTCTTCTTTCCACGCGAGGTCGCGTAGCTCGCCTCGGTGATTCGCGCCATTTCCTCGTCGAAACACCAAAACGCCTCCGAGCGGTTGCCGGCGTAAGTCGCGGCAGGAGCCGACGCTGTCTGAAGCGGATCGTCGCGCCGCCAGCGATCCACGAGCCAGCCCTCTGCCGGATCGACTGGGCGCATGTTCGGCAACCGGATCTCGGCGACTTTGCGAATGAAGAGCGCGAGGTACTCGACCAGACTGTCCTGCGCGTCGAAGTGCCCGTGGCCGACGTCGGCGAAGAGCGCGATCGGCGCGCCCGGGTGCTCGGCGCGGAACTTCATCGCCGGTGCAAGCCTGGCGTCCCACCACTCGTATTCGCTCATCACCATCAATCCGGGAATGCCGTCGATACTTCGGTTGCCCCAATCCGGATTCGGCTTTCCGCTTCCCGTGAGATCCGTCTGCGGCGCGTCGCCCTTCACCGAAAGCACCGCCAGGGTGCGCTGGGGGTTGTCCGCCGCGAAATTCCAGGGATAGGAGGCGCAGGCCGAATGCCCGATCGGAATCACCGGAGCCGCGGCGATCTCCGAGTACCCAGATTCCTGCGATAGCGCGGCGAGCATCCGGGCGAAACGTTCCGACGCGCCCTGGTCGAAGCGGAAGACCGGATCGAACGGCGGCGAGACGAAAACCTCGGCGATCCCCAGCTTGGCGAGGGTTCGGCGCATCGTCGGGTGTTCGAGGATGCCCTCTTCGATCATGTTGTTCTGGCCGACGATCACGGCGCGAACGCGCGTGCAATCCGGCGGCACCCAGAGAAAGGCCCGGCCATTGTCCAGAGGCACCGACCATTGCCACTCTGCCGCCAAGCCCGCGCCCTGCATGGCGAGAACCGCGGCCAGGAACGCGAAGGCGCGCGAGAGAAGTCGTGTCATAAATGGGTCGGGAGAGCAGCTGGCGGCTAGAGGCTACGGCACGTGTTCCCACGCGATCACCTGATATCGGCTGGTGGCGGCAGGCTCCCGTTCCAGGCTGCCGTGCGCTTCGGACGGATCCCACGTGAGGCGCACTTCCGGTAGCGAAGCGGCATAGGTGCCGTCGTCTTCGTAAAGGCGCGCGCCCCTCGAGCCGTCGCCGTAAACGCGCGCCGTAAGCGCCCAACTCGCCGGATCCTCCGTGTGCAGCGTCGGCTGAGCCAGAGGAAGAATGGCTCCCGAGCGGACGTACAACGGGATGCGCTCGGGTGCCACGGAAACGTCCAGCCTGCGTTTCCCGGCGTGTTTCTCGCCGGTCCAGAAATCGTACCAGTCTCCAATCGGCAGATATACCTGTCTCTGTGTTTCGCGAAAAACCGGCCTATTGTCGGGCGCCGGGAAGCTTCCGTTAGGCGGGGGCTCGACGATCACCGGTGCGACCAGGACATCGTCGCCCACGAGGTATTGATCGGAGATTTCGTGCAGTTCCGGATCGTCCGGAAACTCCATCAGCAGGGCGCGGAAGGGAGGAAGCCCGTCGCGCCAGTAACGGACGAAGGCGGCGTGGAGGTAGGGGATGAAGCGCATCCGCAGCTCGATCGCCGAGCGGCACAACGCTTCGACCTGTTCCCAGTTTTCCACGAAGCTGCCGGCATGGTTGGGATCGCGCCGCACCTGTTTCCAGGGCGGACTCTTCAAATACCAGGCGTTGACCATCGCGACCGGCGAAAAAACGACAGCCTGGAGCCGGCGCACGAGTTCGTCGGGGCTGGAGGCGTCGCGGACCTCCGGCGTCCAGAGCAGCCCGGAGAAGCTGCCCTGCGCGATCGCGCTCACGAACTGGCGGTGATCGTAAAGGTCGCTGTAGAGCACATACGGATACGGCGCGGCGAGACCGCCCGAGGAACGGACCAATCCGAGCGTCCGCTGGCGGCGTTTTTCGAAGATCTGCTGGAGCGCGTCCTGGTAGCGAAGGCCGAAGAGCGAATGCATCTGTTCGCCGTCCGCGCCCGACGGAAAGCGCGAGATCTCCGGGAAGGACCAGTTGCCGGTGAAGTCGGAGTTGTCGCACTCGTCGGCCTTGTAGCCGTCGATCCCGAGCGCGACGTGGGCGCGTTCGTGGTATTCGGCAAACGCGTCCCGCGCCTTCGGGTCGAGGAAGTCGGGCACGAGGCCGTCCCAGACTTCATGATCTCCCGAGCGGGAGAAGAGCGGCGGGTAGAGCGGCGACGTCGGATGAACGAAGGCCTGCTCCCAGACATTCACGCGGAAGTTTTTCCGGTGCGCTTCCGCAAGCATGCCGGCCGGGTCGGGGAAGCGTTTGCTCCAGGCATACGAACAGGAATACGAGTGGCTCTGCCAGTGCGGCTCGAGACCGAGCACGTCGCAGGGGATGCGCCTCGTTCGGAACTCGTCGGCGAGTGCGAGAAGGTCGTCCTGCGAGAAGTTGGTCTCGACGCGGTACCAGAAGCCCAGCCCCCAGCGCGGAGGGACCACCCCGCCGCCGGAGAAGAGATTGTAGCGTTGCACGGCCTCGCGGAGCGACGGGCCGGCGAAGACGTACACGTCGACGCCGCGCGCGGGACTCGGAATCTCGATCAGGACCTCGCTGGGTTCCCCAAGGCCGTTTCGCAGGTACGGCGGGACGCCGTTCCAGCCGTCGTTGGTCGCAGGCTGCGGCGGCTTGTCCTGCGGCGTAGCGGGTCTCCGCATCTTGTTTCCGAGGTAGAAGGTGGCGTAGCGCGCCGTATCCACAAACACGCCATACCCCCGCGTCGTGACGTAAAACGGCACGGGTGCGTGGGAGTCGCCCGTATCCATCTCCGGGTCGGCGTTCACGCGCAGACGTTTTTTCGAACCGCGCTGTTGAAACGATTTCAGCTGCAGCCCGAGCCCGTAAACAAGTTCGTCCGGAGCCAGCGGAAGGCTCAGCAGCACGCCGCGCTCCGAGAGCGTTCCCTGCACGCGGACGGGAGGCTCCGGCACCGCCGGCAGAGCGGCGAGGGCTTCGGCTCTCGGAGCATGGTGGCGCGTGCGCACCGGAGTGATCGACTCGGGCTGGCCCAGCGTGAGGCGCCAGACTCCGGGGAAGATTTCGACCGGCGCGGGTGTATCCGGCGCGTGAGGGGAGGCGGAAGGCATGAGGGCAGGGGCGGGAATGCCAGCGGCGCGCGCCGAATGGAACACGGCGGGCCTGGCGTGAACTGAGCAACAAAATCGTCGGCGCACCGCCGAGACGATGCCCCGCGGGGTAAACCGTTAACCGCCTCTCGGTCGCCGGCTACCGCGGGATCGCAACTTCGCCCGTGGCGACGTCGATGGTCCAGGGCCGCGGTTCCGGCAGCCACATCTTCCCGTCGCCGATCTCCACCGGCATCCAAAGATAGCGCGAGTCCCACTGCGTCTGCGGCTTCCAGACATCGCCCATGTAGATGACCGTGGTCGTCTTCGAGCCAACGACTTTGACGAGCATGGTGGACTGCGAACTCCACGTCTTCGTCTCGGGCGGCGCTACGTCCTTGAACTCCGACCAGGGTCCGTCGAGGGATTTCGCCGTGGCGTATTTGTTCGGATTGGGCGCCCAGCCGGTGAGAGCCGACCCGAGCGCGTAGTAAAGGCCGTCGTAGTGGACGATCGCGCCGCCCTCGAGCGGCGCCTTCACGAGGCAGACTTGCTGGGCGACGTCGAGGTAGTCGTCCGACAACGACGCGATAAAAAAGCCCTGCGTCGGACGGCTCTCGAAAATGAGGTACGGTGTGCCGTCGTCGTCGACGAACTGCCCGATGTCGCGGCTCTCTTTCCCGAGAGGTCGGAAGCTCCTCAGGTACCGGTAATCGCCGTCGACGGTGTCGCAGACCGCGACGCCGACGCGTGCGATGCTGTAGCGCGACTCGCTGCCGGGGAGGCGCCCGTCGATGTGCATGTACATGACGAACGTCTTCGTCTTCGGGTTGAAAAAGACCTTCGGGCGCTCGAGCACCCACTCGGGGCCGAAGTGTTCCGGATCCGCGAGCCGGAGGACCTGGTTTCGAAAGGTCCAATGCGCGAGATCCTTCGAGGAATAACACGCGACGAATCGTTTATTGGGATCGTTGTCCTTCGAGCGGTCCTCGCCGAACCAGTAATACGTGTCGCCAAGGCGGAGGATTCCGCCGCCGTGCGCCTGGACGTGCTGTCCTCGGTCATCCGGCCAGAGTGCTTTCGGGTCGATCCGCTCGGGCGCAGCAGCCGCGTTTCCGGAGAAGAGGAGCCAGCCGGCGGCGGCTCCCGCCATGGTCATGGCGCGGCGCACGAGGCGAGAAAACGAGGAGGTGGTTTTCATGGAGGCGAAGGATTTTTTGGGTGGCTCTGATGCGAAACGGCCGTCGCCGACCGAACCGGCCCGACGTGTTTCGGCAACGCAGCGCCGAACGTTTCCACGGGCGCGGCGATGGTTTGCCCGCAACCCGGAAAAGGGAAGCCTCCGTCGTCCGGCGGTTTTCGTTCGGGCAGTCGCGCGCCGGAGTCTCGAGTCGTTGTGGCGTAGGCTCCGGCAATCCGCTTGAGCCGCTCACGGTGGAACGCAACTGAGCGCGACGGAATCATTGCCGTTCACGGCCTCGAGACTGGCCCGGACGCGGAAGTCGGCTGCGTCCCGGTCACGCTCACGTGATCGAACACCGCCGAAATCGCGGTGGCGCTATTCGAGGCGACGGCGAGGCCGACGAGACACGTCGGCGACATCGCAGCCGTGGTGCGGCCGACCGAGTACCACGTGACGCCATCGTCGGACTGGTATGCGGTGAACGTGTCGCCGAGGCGCTGAAGACGGTACCAGATCGGTCCCTCGGAGATCGCGCTGTACGCGTTGCCGCCGATGAACGTCATCGACGCGCAGCTCGAAGCGCGGGTGCCGAAGCGGGCCAGACGGAAGCCGACATCGCCGAGGGTTAACGATTGCGTCGCTGCTGCCGGATCGAGGGACTCTCGGAAGAGGATGCCCATCTTGCCCGAGCTGCCGGCGCCGCTGAAGGTGCCGCCGATCAAGCGGGCCGTGATGGTGGCATCGCCCGAAACGGTGACGAAGGTGTAGCTGAAGCTGTCGCTTGTGCCCCCGATGTTCGAACCGGCGCCGGAGAGGGAGAAACTCTGATCCGCGACCGCACTGTACGCAGCGGTGCCCGCGACGCCTACCGCGCCGATGTCGCGCTGGGTCCAACCGGAGGGCAGCGCGCCTGCGGCTTGAGGGATTGCACTCGCAGCGGCGGAATCCGCGCTGCTGCCGGCCTGGTTCTTCGACGCCACGGTGTAGAAATAGGTCGTTCCTGCGACGCCGCTCGTATCCGTGTACTGAGGCGCCGTGCCGCGGTAGGTGGACAGCACCGCAAAGGGTCCGCCGGCGGCGGTGGCACGTTTTACCGTGTATCCGTACGCCCCAGGCACGGGGGCCCAGGTGAGATGGACGCGTCCGAGTCCGGCTTCGGCGACGAGACTCGCGGGGACGGCTGGCGCCGCACTCGGCATCGGCGAAGCCGTCGTGTCGAGGGTGTAGGCGAGAGTGCCGTATCCGAAATGGTCGTCGTGGGTGTAGCCCTCGGGCCGATTGAGCGCGGCCAGTGCCGAGACCGCGGGAGCGCTGAGGCCGCGGCGTACGACGTAATGGTTGTACAGCAACTCCCAGATCGGACGCTGCAGTTGCCCGCGGCCGGCTCGCGCCGGCCAGTATTGGTTCACGTTGTCGCAGTTATTGTAGATCGAATACGGCACGTCCTCCCAGAGCGCGTAGCGGGCGACGTACTCGACGCCGGCGAGCAGCCGGTTGTTGTCGTAGCCGAAGAGGTCCATCCCCTGATTCCAGGCGATCTGGCAGAACGAACCGAGCAGGCCCACGCCGAGGTTGTTGTGCTCCTGGTCGCGTCCGCTCTCCTGCCATTGACCGAGACCGTACGGATTCTCCAGCCCTCCGGGGTGAAGGAACGCGACGGCTTTCGGGATGCTGCCGTTGCCGGCGCCGTTCTTGAAGTAGTCGACCGCCTCATCGAACTTGGCCTGGTCGTCGCAGAGCACGCCGATGGACGCAATGGCAACGATGTTCGCGGCGTCCCAGTTCGCCCAATACGCGGAGATGCAGGCATTGTTGTGCCGGACGAGGAAATCGTGGCAGGCCGGGTAAAGGTACGTCGCCATCATCGCCTTGAACCGGTCGAAGTCGGCCTGCGCCCAGCGCGTGCCGACGTGGATGCGCAGAATCTCTCCCACAACGGCGAACTGGTACGTGTAGAGGCCGTTGAGGCCCGGCTGATCGGTGCCGGAGGGCACCTGGTTCACCGCGGCGGACCAGAGATTGCAGATCCGGATGGCGTTGTCGGTATACGTCGTGTCGCCGCTGATATAGCCGCGAAGGGCGTTGAGGTACGCGGCCACGGCGTCCGCGGAAGCGCGCTGCCGGCTCGCGCCCATGTTCGCCTGCGGAGCGGGGTTGTAGGTGCTCCGGGCCTTGGCATCGAGCAGGAGGGCGTTCCAGCTGTCGATCCACGGACGATCGCCTGCGGCAACGTGCGCTTTCATCCGGTCGAGATCCGCCTGTGTGTGCAGTCCTCCCGGATGAGTGAACGCGGCGAACAACGGCGCGGTGCCCGCGAGGACGAGGAAGAACAGAGCGCGGAAGCGAGCTCGGAATCCGGACTGAGGGAATGCGTGCATGATTGGATTCAGTTCGGTCCGAACCCGAAGGCGCGGACCAGGGACGAACTGGACACGAACTGCAGAAACGCGGGAGAGCCCCGCGGAAATCACCAGAACCGCGGATCGCCGTGCAGGCGGCGAGCGAGCGCTTCCATGAAGAAATAGTCGCCCCAACTTGAATACGCGACGCGCGCCTTGCCCACACCGTCGCCGATCTGCGCGTGCTTCAGCAATCCCGGGCACTCGAGCCGCTCGTCGAGGTAGTCCGAGGAGCAGAGACGTTCGGTCAACGCGTCCGCCGCCGCGGTTAGGCCGGTTTCCCCGGGAAGGTATTTCTGAAGTTCGTCGAGGCCGCAGGCCGCGATGGCGGCGGCCGAGGAATCGCGCAGCCTGGGTTCTCCTTCCGGGAGCGAAAAGTCCCAGACCGGCACGAGTTCCTCGTCGAGCAGGCTGACGAACTTGCGCGCCACACGGAGGGCGGCCTCCCGGTACCTGGCCTCCCGCGTGTAACCGTGCATCAGGGCGAAGCCGTAGATGGCCCAACTTGTTCCGCGCGCCCAGCAGGACTCGACCGTGCGGCCGCAGTAGTTGTCCGCGCCGACCGGAGCCCCTGTACGCGGATCGAACCGGAAGGAGTGGCAGACGGAGTCGTCAGGCCGGACAAAGTATTCCAGGACCGTGCTCGCGTGCCGGTCGGCGATTTCGCGAAGCCGGAAATCCCCGCTCTCCGCCGCCGCCCAGCAGAGAAGCGGGAGATTCATCAGCGAATCGATGATGGCCAGGCCGGCATAGTCGGTCCGGTTCTCGTCCATGCGTCCCCAGGCACGGAGATATTTTCCTTCCGGCACGAACCGTTTCGCCAATTCGGCCGCGGCGAGCAGGGCCGTCTCCCGGTGTTCGCGGTCGCCGGTCTGTTTGTAGGCAGCTACCGAGTACAGCGTGTAGAGGAAGCCCAGGTCGTGCATCGTATCCATGCCGTGCCGGACGACCTTCTCGCGATACGGCGCCTTCAGCCGGTTGCACTGCGCGAGGAACTCGGTGTCGCCGGTGGACCGATACGCCAGGAGGGCCATGCCGGTGAAAAATGACGACGTCCAGTTGCTGATCTCGAAAAAGCCCTCGTGGAAGCCGAAATAGTCGCCATCCGCGGCG
Source organism: Opitutaceae bacterium EW11 (assembly GCA_003054665.1). GTDB lineage: Bacteria > Verrucomicrobiota > Verrucomicrobiia > Opitutales > Opitutaceae > EW11. The sequence goes on from QAYY01000013.1 coordinate 583,574, forward strand.
AAAGCGCCCGACTTGGGGGCGTCGGCGAGCCGTCGGATATTTCTCCGGGCCTTCTCGACGCAGAGGTCATAGGCGCGCGCCAGCAGCGGAGAGCGGCTCATTTTCGCCTGGGAGTTCGGGGCGGATCCTCGTGGAAGGACGGGGAAGCTCATGGTTGGGGGACTGGCTGGACCTGACGTCCGCGCCGCATTTGCCGCGCCTGCGGCATGCGAGCCCGGGCAGCTTGTTCGCCGCGAAAGCGCGACTCGACTTGTTCACCGGTTATCAGTTAACTCCCAGGATGCCCCAAGCCCCCGATCCAGCGCCCCGGCCCAACGTCCGCATGATCGCGGAGCGCGCCGGGGTCAGCACCGCCACGGTGTCGCTCGCATTGCGCCGGCATCCGCGCATCTCCGCGGATACGCGAAAGCGGGTCGTCAAGGCGGCGGAGGAACTCGGCTATCGCCCCGATCCGCAGGTGGCGAAACTGATGCACCACCTGCGCGCGCGCCGGCCGCAGGGATTTCAATCCACGCTCGCGGCGCTCACCACCATCCCCGCGGAGCGCGAGCTTCCCTACATCCGGCGTCTCCTGCGCAGCGCGACCGAACGGGCCCAGGCTCTCGGCTACGCGATGACGCCGCTCAGGCTGGAGGAGGGAGCGGGGCGGCGCGCCGACATCGAGCGCATGCTCAAGGCCCGCGGCGTCGAAGGGCTCCTGCTGCTGCCGATGGCCGCGCCGGCCGAATTCAAGGAGCTGCTCGACTGGCGGAAATTCGCCGTGGTGACGGCGACCAACGCGGTGCTTGCCCCCGAGTTCCACCGCGTGGTTCCTCACCAGTTCAGCAACATGCTCACGATCTGCGAGCAGTTGACGACGCGCGGCTACCGCCGGATCGGACTCGTGCTGAATTCACGCCAGGACCTGACCGTCGGCCACGGATTCTCCGCTGCGGTGGTGTGGCAAAACGTCCTCGGCGGCGCGGAGTCCGTCATGCCGTTTGTCTTCGAAGGCGAGGGCCGCACCGAGTTGAAGAAGTGGTTCGAGCGCGAGAAGCCCGACGCGATCATCGCTTCCGGCGAACTCGAGGCGAAGGACATCGCCCGCGAACTCGACCTGCGCGTGCCGGGGAAAATCGGCTTCGCCGTCGCGAATCGTTCGGGCGCCTCCGTCTTCGCCGGCATTGAAGAAAGACCGGAGGAGATCGGCAGCGCCTCGATCCGGTTGCTGGCGAGTCTCGTGCAGCACGGGGAAAAAGGCATTCCCGAGGTGCCCACCGTCACGATGGTCAAGGGGGTATGGATGGACGGGAAATCGGTCCGCGAGCCCCGCCGTGGGGTCGTCACTTCCACCGAACACGAGGCATTCTGACCGTCGAGCGCAGGCGTTCCGACGCAGCCGGTTTTCTCGCGCGGTCAGCGCGCCGTCAGCTGCGCGGAAGCGGACTTGGCGGAGCCGGCAGACTTCAACCGCTTCCGCCGCGCCACGCGGCCGAGCACCAAGCCGGTGCCGCCAATCACGCCGCCGACGAAGAGGAAACAGAGGCGGCCGACGAGGCCGTTGGGGATCGCCATCAGGAGGAGGATGAATCCGCCGTAAACCATGCAGAGCGTTCCGAGCAGACGGTACACGGCCTCGTCGCCGGACTGCACCGACGCCGACGCGGGTTCGAGGGGCGTGCGCAAGCGGTCGTAGAAGCCGTTCACTTCGTTCCGGTACTCCGCCGACGTGCGTCGGTAGAAAAAGGTGGAGCCAAAGAAAACAGCGAAGCCCACCGCCACCGTTCCGAGGACGGTCACGGCCAGGAGCAGGTCGCTCTTTTCCGAGGCCGCCAGCGGCTCCGCGGCGTGCCCGAGAAGCTGGCCGGCGAGCGCGGGCAGGTGGGCGACGAACGCGGGATCCTCGATCTGTTGCGCGAACGAGAAATTCGCCCAGGCGGAAAACGCGAAGCAGGCGAGGGCCGTGCCCCAGGCCGACCAGGGCGGCGTGCGTCTGTAGAACAGTCCGAGAAAGACAGGAATCGTGAGCGGCAGGCCGAGACTCACCATGAACTGATTCAGCAGGGTGAAAATGTCGCTCCGCCGGTGCGAGTTGATCACGACCGCAAGCACGATGATGACGGCGCCGAAGACCAGCGTGCAGATCTTGCTCACGACCAGCAGATGCTTCTCGGGACTGTTGGGCCGCAGCACGGGGCGGTAGAAACTGCGGACGAACACGCCCACGTATTTGTTCACCGCCGCGTCCATGTTCGTCAGCGTCGCTCCGAACATCGCGCACATCAGCAGACCGAGCAGCCCGACCGGCATGACGTGCATGGCGACCGCGACGAACGCGCCTTCGGTCGGCTTCGAGAGCTGCGGGAAGACCGTCGCGAGATCGGGAAAAAGGATCGTGGCCGCGAGCGGCGGGATGATCCAGAGGATCGGTCCGACGATGCCGCCGACGAGGGGAATCCACACCATCCGGCGCGCGTGAGCTTCGTTTTTCGGCATTAGGTACATCGTGGAGAACTCGATGCTGTTTAGCTCGATGAACTTCACGAACATGAAGGCGAACCCGTAGCCGACGAGCACGGCGGGCCGCAATCCGCGCCACAACTCCACGTGCGCCGGATGCAACTCGTGCACCCGCACGAAAAGCTGCGAGAGACCGCCGATCTCGGGCAGGCGCGTCGTGAGGAAAACCGTCAGGATCGTGATCGTCATCACCAGCAGCATCTGCACGAAGTCGCTCGCGAGCACCGCGTACGCGCCGCCGGCGAAGGCGACGATCGTGATCGTGATGCCGAGCGCGACGATGACGGGGGTGATGCCGACGTGAAGGACGGCCGCGATGAAGACGCTGATCGACATCAGCGTGAACGCCGCCTTCACGAGTTCGATCGGCACGCGGATCCAGGTGTAGAACTGTTCGGATACCGGGCCGAAGCGCTGCCGCACCGCCTCCATCCAGGTGATCACGCGCATGCGGCGGAAGCGGACGCAGGTGAACGCCGCCACCGCGATCAACGCAGGAATGGGCGCCCAGAAAAGCAGCATCACATGGAGCCCGCTGCGGAAAACGTCGGACGCCGCGCCGACAAACGCCCAGGCGGAAAACGTCGCGAGCCAGGCGGAGCTGCCCGTGATCCACCACGGCATCGATCCGCCGCAGCGGAAATAGTCGGAGGTGTTTTTGCTCAGTCCGCGAAACACCACGCCGAGCGAGAGCATGAAGACGACGTAGACGGCGACGATGAGGTAATCGTAATGGGTCATGCGGACACGAGCGGGACGAGGGCTGATGAAAACGGGGCCCGGAGGAAAATCGAGGCCGGCGCGGAGCGGGGGCGTTCAGAGGCGCGGTGAGGACGCGCCCGGGAAGGGAATGCCGACGCCACCGCCGGGCGAAGATGAACGCCGAAGGGCCGCACGCCGCAACCGCCCCTCCGGGTTACGGTAAACCGGAAGGAGGTGCGGACCGCTGCGGGCGCGGTGGAGATCGGCATGGCGAAAAGAAAACGGGGGCCGTCTCGGAAAACCGAGGGGCCCCGGAACGAACCGTAAAGAAAGGCGGGGCTAGAGACTGTCCGCTTCTTGGACAGACTCTAGAGCTTCAGCGTGGCGGTGAGCTCGAAGTTGATCGGGTCCTGGAACTGCGCGATGCGGGTCGGAACCGCGACGCGGTTCGGCTTCGTGTAATCGCCATCGGGCGGGCGAAGCGCCACGCCGTCGTCCTGGTAATACGTGTTCCGCGAGTTCAGCAGATTGTGAACGTTGAGCTGGAGCTCGAGCTCCTTGCCCTCGATCACGCGCCACCGGGAGTGCAGTCGCATCGTGTAGCCGACGCTGGCCATGAACTCGGACGGACGTTTGGTCCAGATCGGCGTGTTGATGTCGACCGCGGCGTCGTCCATCCACGGGCGATTCGTCGACGACACCGGCTTGCTCGCGTCGAAATTCGGATTCGCAACGGTGTCGCCCGAGCGGTAACCGGCGCGATCCTGATCGACGTACTGCCAGCCGAGGCCCAGACGCAGGCCTTTCAGCGTGCCGGTCTGGAAGGTGTAGTCCGTGTAGATGTTAATCTTCATCCGCTTCAAGCCGACGGTGTCCTTCAGCAGGTTGATGTTATCGTACTGGACCCAGATGTTGTTGTAGTTCTGGACCGCGTTGTAGCGGACGTTGGTGTCGCCGTGCGCCGCGGTGATCATGGCATCGGTGACGTTCGGATCGGCGATCGCGACACCCGGGGCGTCGGCGATGTCGTGTCCGGCGTTCGTTGGACGCTGTGTCGTGTCGATCGCGCCGCCGGCGGCCTTCAGCACCTCGAGCATTTCGTTCTTCCGGCTGAGAATGTAGGCGCGGGTGTTTTTCCAGCGGTTGTAGTCGACGAGTTGGGCCGTGCCGAAATTGCCCATCAGGCGCCAGCCGCGGACGATTTCGCCGGCCACCTCGAACTCGACGCCGTCGTTTTTCGTCGAGAAGTAGTCGCCGCCGAGGACGTTGGTGTAGCCAAAGGAATTCCGGCTACTCGGATTCGGATCGTTCCACGGGCGGCGGCCCATCAGGTCGTTGAAGGGCGTCGTGGTCGGCGGATCGCCGAGGCGATTGTCCTTGCGGTTGAAATAATAGCGCGGGGTGAACGAGAGGCGGTCCTGAAACAGCGAGAACGTCACCGCGGCCTCGTAGGCGACGCCGGTTTCCGGATCGGCATCGTCGCCCACCAAGGTGAAGCGGCCCGTATCCGCCGGCTTATACGCCGTTCCGTAGTTGAGTTTCACCGCTGCCCAGCGAACGGGAAACACCGTCACGCCGGCAGTCTTGGTGAGGATGTTTTTCGACCAGCGCGGATTGTTGTAGTCGCCGCGGAAACGATCCTTCGCGTAGAGCGGATCGGCGGGGTTGACGTCGTTCACGCCGCCGATCGTCGGACGGCTTCCGAAGGCCGGCACCGGCGTGCTGGATTTCGGAGTGCCATCGGCGTTTTTCGGCGTGTAGCTGAGCGTCTTCCAGTCGGACGGCGCGTCCGGACGCCAGTAGCGGTCGTCGAGCGTCATGCCATCCCAGTTCGCGTCGACGGGCAGGAAACCCCAGCTGGTCGGCTTCTGCCGGAGGTAGGCCGTTTGATGGTCGAGGCGAAGGCCCGGGCTGACGATCAGGCGGTTGTCGAAGTAGCGCGCGGCAAAGGCGAAGATGCCGGAGGTGGTGGATTCTTCGCGTTTTTCCCAGTTCTGGAGGACCCAGCGGGGATGTGCCGAAAGCGTCGAGGTCGTGATGGTGTTGCCGTCGGTCGACGCCGTGCGTTCCACCACCGAGGTCGGACTGACGTCGCCCCACGGGCGGGAGGTGTCGCCCTGCCAGTAGTAGCGCAGGCGCAGTTTCTGGTTGCCGGCGTGCCACTCGCGCGGATCGGCGGCGAGGCCCATCGAGCGCGTCATCTGATCGTACATCACCGTGCGGCCGTTGGCGGAAACCGAGGTGTTGAACGTGTAGTTGCCCCACTTGCCGAGGTCCTTGACGTAGCCGGCGACGGCCCGCACGCCCCAGTTGTCGATCGTGCGATGGTTGAACGTGTCGTCGCTCTCCGAATACGCGTCGAGAAAATGCGGGTTGGGCTGCCCGTTCGGGAGGTTTTTGTTGATGTCGATGTAGCCGATGCGGAAGCCGAGGTGGCTCGCGCTCGACGTCTCTTTCACGCGGTTCACGTCGCCGGAGATTTCGAGGAAGAGCGAGTCGCCGACCTGGTGCGCCAGGCGGAGGTTGGCGTCCGTGGTCGTCTGCTCGAACAGCGGTGTCTTCGGCATCGCGGAGAAACGTTTGTCCGGCACGACGAAATGCGAGTTGGCAACCTGCCGGTCGAAGCGGTTCGAGGGCAGGTTGATCATGTCGTAAAACGCGTCCTGGCCGCCGCCCTGCGAGTTCGCGGCCGGGGTCAGGTTGCCGCCGGAGGCGCCGGCGTTGCCCAGCGGCAGCAGTTCGCCGTTGCCGCCGCGCGTCCAGACGACGTCGCCGAAATACACCGGCACGGAGGGATTCTCGTCACCGCGGCGGGTGCTGCCGGAATAGATCCAGTTCATCACCGTGTTGGTGGCGGGATCGTAGACGTAGTCGTTGCTGCCCTGGCGCCACACACCTTGCGGCGACCCTTGCTCGGTCAGAAGTGAGCCGTCCGACAGCGGCGACTTCCCGTTGATCTGGGAGAGGGTGATGGGCGCGTCGAAGACCGTCTTGCCGTTCCAACCGCTGAGGTTGTCCATGTACGGAATCGGGACGCGGGCGCGCTTGTCCTTGTCCTGGAGGACCTCGACGTTGAGCTCCGTGCGCTCGCCGAGCTTGTAGGTCGCGGCAAACGTGATGCCGCGTTTGTCCTCGAATTGGTCGTTGAGCCAGCCGCCTTTGGTTTGGGCGACGAGGTTGAGGCGCACGGCGAGCTTGTCGCTCAACACGCGGTTCGCATCGAGCGTGCCGCGGTAGTAGTCGAACGAACCCGTGGTCGCCGAGAGCGTCTCGAAATTGCGGTCGGTTCTCGCGCGTTTGCCGACTGTGCTGATGCCGCCGCCGAGCGCGTCGTTGGCGCCGACGTTGAAGAAAACGGCGTTGGGACCGCGGCCGAAGTCGATGCGCTCGACGTTGTAGGTGTCGCTCAGTCCGCCGGTGAGGAAGAAATTCCGCTGCTGCCCGGCATTGAGAATCACGCCGCGGGTGAAATACATCGACGAGGGGGTGGACACGCTGCTGCCGCCGAAAAGATCGGCGCCCTGGCCGTCGAGCACCGGCGCGCCGTTCGTCGCCCACATCGCGGCCTGCTGCAGGTCCGTGATGCCGATCGTCTGGATGAACTGGCCGGTCATGACGGAGTAGGGCGCCGCCATCTCCTTGAGATCCAGACCGAGTTTGGTGGCAGAGCCGGCATTCGTGGCGACGAAGCCCTTGTCGCGGTCGGTGTTCACCTCGAAGGCCGCCATGGTGATGGTGCCGTCGTCGCCGACCTTGGCCGTGGGCGCGCTGCCCGGCCGGGTCGAAGTCTGTGCGAGTTGCCGCTCGTCGGCCTGTTGTGCGGCGAGTTCGCCCGAGTCCAGCCGGCCGTCGTGGTTCTTGTCGTAGCGTTCCAGCTGATGCTGTGTGGGTTGGTCGGAGGCGGGGGCGGGTACCTGCGCTCCGAGTGGAGAAGCGAGGATGCCGGCCAGGAGGCCGCCAACGCTGATGCCGGTCGAGAGGGGACGCGGCAAACCTGTGTGTCGTCGATGCATGGGGGTCGAGTTTGGGGGAGTTCGGCGCGGGCCGCTGGTGGGCGCGGCCGGGTCGGGTAATCAGGGTGACGGCAGCACTCCTGCGCGCTCGGGCCTCCGATTTCGAACGCTCTGCCGGTTACCTGTTAACCTGCCTCGGAAAATGCACCCTTGCACTTAACCGGCAGGCGCCTCCGCGCTTGTCCGCAACCCCGCTGCGTGCACCGTGTTTTCGTCCGTCCTCGCGGTCTCCTCCGCGCCCACCCAGCGCCGGAGCGAAACGCCGCCGTTCGTCATTTTTCTCGCAGGAAACCGCTCGTCGTATTCACTGCGCCACTGCAGGCGCGGCGCTTTCGGCGTCGCGCCCGGTTCCGCAGCGGAGCCCTCCAACTACCTTCCCCCATGCGCCCAACCCTCAACCTCCTCGTCTGCGTCCTCGGACTTCACGTCCTGATTCCCACGCAAACCCAAGCCGCGACGGACTCCGGTCCGTCCGCAATCGCCGCGACCGAAAGCCCGGCCCAGCGCGAAGCCCGGATCGCCTGGTGGCGCGAAGCTCGTTTCGGTCTCTTTATCCACTGGGGGCTGTACGCCATCCCGGCGCGCGGCGAATGGGTCCAGTGGAGCGAGCAGATCCCGGTGGAGGAGTACGCCAAGCTGGCGGACGAGTTTCGTCCTTCGCAGTTCAACCCCGACGACTGGGCGGCGACCGCGAAGGCGGCCGGCATGAAATACGTCGTGCTCACGTCGCGGCACCACGACGGCTTTGCCCTTTTCGACGATCCCCAGAGCGATTTCACCAGCGTGAAGACCGCCGCGCACCGCGACTTCGTGGCCGACTACGTCAAGGCGGTCCGCGCCGCAGGGCTTCGGGTGGGGCTCTATTATTCCCCGCTGGATTGGCGTTTTCCCGGCTACATCATGCCTGACGTGCAGCGCGCCAGCGCCGAGGCGATGCGCGCCCAGTACCACCGCCAAATGCACGAGCTGCTGTCGAACTACGGAAAGCTGGATCTGCTCTGGTTCGACGGAGGCGAAACCGATTGGCTGAGTTTCGGCGGGGATTGGAAGGGCCCGGGTTGGCAGAAGCGCCCGAGCGATCAACATTACCGCGGCGGCTTCTCCTGGCAGCACGAGAAGGTGCACGAGGAGCTGCGCCGGCTGCAGCCCGATATCGTGATCAATGGCCGCGCCGACATGCCGGAGGATTTTCACTCCCGCGAAGGCGCCGGCGCGCTCGGCGGATACGACTCGGAGCATCCGTGGGAGCTCTGCCTCACGCTGGTCGAAGGTCCGTGGGGCTGGCAGCCCGACTGCAAGATCCGGTCGCTCGAAACCTGCGTTCAGTTCCTGGTCGGAGCCGCGGGACGCGACGGAAATCTCCTCCTCAACGTCGGCCCCCGTCCCGACGGGCGTATCGATCCGCCCCAGGCTCAGCGTCTGCGCGAAATCGGCGAGTGGCTGAAGCTGAATGGCGAGAGCGTCTACGGCACCCGGGGCGGACCGTATCTGCCCGGGACCTACGGCGTGTCGACTCGGCGGGCCAACATCGTCTACCTCCACGTCCTCCACTGGCCGACGGGGAAACTCGTTCTCCCCAATCTACCGGCTAGGGTGCTCGCGGCCTCCGTCCTCGGCGGCGGTGAAGCAAAGTTCAATCAGGACGGCGGCCGCCTCGAACTCGAAATGGCCCCGGCGCAGCGCCGCGAAATCGACACGATCGTGAAACTCCAACTTGATCGCGCGGCGGGGCCGTTGCCCGTCATCGAAGTCCCCACCGCGAACTGAGCGTCGGCAGCTACTCGTGCGCCGGCTGCGGTTCGACTCGAACGCGGCTGGCGCAGCGGGTGCGGGGTGCCTCGTCCCCGAAGAACCTCCCTGTGCACTCGCCATGCGGCCGGCGGCTCGCCAGCTTCGGCTTTGCGCCGACAGGTCGATCGAAGGTCGCCCCTCGGCGTGTCACCACCTCTTCCTTACATCCATCCCCCCATGAAAGTCCTCAAGCATCTCCGCTCCCTCCTGGCGGCCTTGGTTATCGGTTCCGGCACGGCGCTGTCCGCCGCCCCGGCGGGTTTTCTCTTCGCGACCTTCAAGGGCGAACAGAACCCGCTCACCGAGCAGATTTATTTCGTGCTCAGCGCCGACGGTCGCAACTGGGCCGCGCTCAACGGCTCGAACCCCGTTCTGGTGAGCGAAGTGGGCGAAAAGGGCGTTCGCGACCCATACCTCCTGCGGGGCCGCGACGGTAAAACGTATTACCTCATCGCGACCGATCTCTCGATTGCCCTGAACCACGATTGGGGCCGGGCGGTGCGAGCCGGCAGCCGGTCCATCGTGATCTGGGAATCCACCGACCTCGTGAAGTGGTCGGAACCGCGCCTCGTGCAGGTCGCTCCCGACGACGCCGGGTGCACCTGGGCGCCTGAGGCGACGTACGACGAAGAGACCGGCGACTACCTCGTGTTCTGGGCCTCCACCTCGAAGGGCGACGACTTCGCCAAGCATCGGATCTGGGCCGCGCGCACGAAAGATTTCCGCACCTTCGGCGCACCCTTCGTCTACATCGACAAACCGAACTCCGTGATCGACACGACGATCGTTCGCGACGGGGCGACGTACTACCGCTTCACCAAAGACGAGCAGCACAAGGCGATCACGATGGAGAAGGCGGCCCACCTCGCCGGCCCATGGACCGACATGCCCGACTTTTCCCTCAGTCGTCTCCTCGGTTACGAGGGCCCCGAGTGTTATCAGATCGAGTCCGCCACCGAAGGGCATCCTCCGGTGTGGTGCCTGATCCTCGATCACTTCGCGAAGGGCCGCGGTTACCAGCCGTTCGTCACCCACGATTTGGCTTCGGGAAAATTCGAGGAGGCGCAGGACTTCTCCTTCCCGTTCCGCCTCCGCCACGGATCGATCCTGCCTCTCAACGCGGCTGAGTTCGAACGCGTGCAGGCCGCGTACGCCGCTCCGGCCAAAGCGCACTGAGCCAGTCGGCACCCAGCTGGCGAAGTGTGCAGCCATCGCCGGGCATTCGCAGGCGACGCCCTACGAGCGCCGCAGGGACGCGTCGCTCCACCCGTGGACACGTGACGACGGCAAGCGAGGGGAAATCCGTTTTCCTTGTGAATCCACGCTTGCGGGCGAGGCGGCGCGTCCCCGCGACACGTGCGATACGCTCGCATACCGTCCTCGCTGTGTCTATCTTTCGCTTACATTAAGCCCATGTTTCGAGGGGGAGATAATGACATTCGCGACCGACAATACGGCGAGCGGCTTGATATAAGGGAGCGTGTTCGTGCATACCGCGAGACGGAGCGCAGCGCTAAGCCGCCTGCGCGAGAATAACTATCACGGATGGTTCCAGAATGAAGGCAATTACCTCCAGCCGTCCAAACGACTTCAAGTGCTCGGACCGCTACAGCTTCAGGACACCTACATTGCATGGATGCTTCTCCGCTGCTCAGATGGCCTATGATACGTGCCATATATGTCCATGCTTCTGACTAGGGGACCGAACAAAATGCTTGCCGCCAGTCTGGCCGTTCATAGTCAGTTATCGCTGCCATTCCGCATGAGGGGAGGGTTTCTATGCTTCAACTACGGCTAGTTTGTTCGCTGGCAGCATTTCTGTCGTTTGCGTTATCACTATATAGTCAGCAGAGCTTGCCCTACGAGGCCGATTTCGAGGCATCTGAAGGGTTCACGGCCGGCCCACTGAACAAGCAATTTGGCTGGAGCGTATCTGCAGGGGAAGCCAATATTGTGTTCGGTCCGGCCCAGAGCGGCACCCAATATGTTAGCTTTAGCCCAGGTGTAACGGCGGGGGTGATCACGAAAGAGTTTTGTTCGACTGCGACTAGTCCGAGTATTGTCTATGTCGATTTCTATGCCAAACCAGCGTTCGGAGCAGATACCGCCACTGGTACATTGTTTGACCTCGATGCCGCGAGTGTCGTTTCTCTGAAAAACGGGACCGCTGGCCAAATCTTCGCGCTGAATGGCGATGGACTGGGTGTAGGAACCTGGGAACCTTTGGCGCCGGTCTTCCTGCTCGATAATGTGGGAGTTGCGACGCAGTGGCAACGGCTAACAGTTCGGCTCAACTACTTGACGCAGACTTATGATATTTATCTGAACGGCGTGATGTTTGCGGCAAATCTGCGTTTTCGGATCGCGGTAGCGCCGTACCTCTCTTGGTTCTCGGTTAAAGGAAACACACTGGCAGGTGCTTCTCTCGACAGCTTGTATGTAGGCGCCGCAAATCCGCTCTTTGCCGATAGCAACAACAATGGTGTCGACGACGCGTGGGAAACTACCCACGGTCTTTCGCTGGTGGGAGACAGCCGTTCAACAGACAGTGATGGTGACGGGCTCACCGATCTGCAGGAGTATCTCGCCGGTTCGGACCCGACGGATTACTACAATAGTACGCTGCCGGTTCTTGCATTTGAAATTGATGTCAGTGGCGTGCCAGGTCTGAATGGTCTCGTCTCCGTCAAGGTAACCCGAGGGAATGACGGCGGCCCGTTGGTTAATGCGCCTCTGATTCTCAAGGTCACGTCCGGAGCGAGTCAGATTGCAGCGTCCCCCAGTGGAATGCTGGCCTCTTCAATTCTCGTTCATACGGACGCCACAGGTATTGCCTCTGGATATGTTAAGTTTAGTGCTCAAGCGGCCGATACGCTCATTGCAACCACTGTAGGTGGGAGCCGATTTGCCAGTCGGTCGATCTCGCTCTTCCCTTCAATGCCGACGTCTGGTCTTCGGCTGTGGCTGAGGGCAGACAGTCTTTCGGTTGCGGACCCGATCAGCGTTTGGGCAGATCAATCTGGCCAAGGAAACGACGCAACTCAGGTGATAGGAGCAAGTCGCCCGGTTTTGGTGGAGAACGCCTTAAACGGACGCCCAGTCGTACGGTTTGATGGAAACAACGATTATTTGAACCTTCCCGATTTCATGAATGCGAATATGGCGAAGGGGCAAACCACGGCCGCAGCCGGTGACGTGTTTGTAGTGTGGAAGGCGGATCGGAATCCCGACGGCAGTTCTCGCGCGAATGGAATGTGGAGTATTGGCGGCGACGATAGGTATACCGCGACTGATGGCCAGCTTTACGAGGGTTTCGGCACGACCGCGCGGTACTCGACCGGCGTGCCAGTGCAGCCGGTGAACCGGTATCATATGTACAGTGTCTCGGCACAGGCAGGTGATTGGGTCAACCGAATCGACGGTCAGATACAACACCACAGTAGGTCGAATACAGTGGGCTGGTCCAACGCTCCGACCTTGGGGCGGTCCAACTATCCGCCGTCTGGGGATATTGCAGAGATCGTGATCTACGACAGAATTCTCACTGACATTGAACGCGAAGCGGTGGGGCGGTACTTGGGATGCAAATATGCGCTCTACACGGTGCCGACAGCACCGACGAACTTGACGGCTATCGCGACGGGAGGGACGCAGATCAG
>QAYY01000014.1 GCA_003054665.1 Opitutaceae bacterium EW11
CTTTTGGGGTCCACCTCACTGGAGTGCCAGCAGAGGTAAGACAGCGTTTTGAATGAACTAGCCAAGCGGCTAACATCTGCGCCGTCACCGTCGTTTCGGCGCTTCACTGCGCGCCGCTCTTTTTGCGTCTGCTGCTTCGCTGAACGATCAATCCCAAATTGCTGCCGAGCTTGCTTCGGAGTTATACAAGGCAGGCGCTTAAGGTTGCTGAGCGAGCACTCGCTGGAGAGCCGAAAAACAAACTTGCGCTCAGCGTCCGCGCAGATGGTAAGCGAAGGTTGCCGGAACAGGATCACGATGACTTGCGGTTACCATGATCCGAGCGACATATCTCGCGCGAGCCCTTCGTCGCTTCGATCGCTTGCGGGCACTCCGTCCGGTAGAGTGTTGCCCGACGGGCCGGGGCCTCGCCGGTGCGGTAGACGGGGCAGAGGCGGCGCCCCTGTAGGGCTGCGCCGATGATCTTATTGCGATCACCATTAACTACACATCGGAAGCTTTCGCTCGTCTTCGTCGCTTTGCAGTGATCTGCTCTGAAATGCTCTGCAGGAGGACATATCTCACGATTTGGATGTCTCGTTTGATTCGAAGGTTCCCGTATCTGGTCATCGGATCCAGCGCGGCCATTCAGCTTGGAATGGCGTTCTCCGAATCCAAACCGTCGTCTGGGCGGATGCCTGGGGCTACTTCGTGGGTTGTGCCACGAACGCCCAACGGTCTTCTACCGCGCCAGGCTTGGCTGTCTGTAGCTTCTACTCCAGTGGGGGATATCTACGTGGCGGGCTCCGACCATAGGACAAATTCGGCTCTCTACTTCCTGAAAAACGGTGACGACACGCTGACCTATGTCGGCGATGCGCGCGCCGCGTCAGAAGAGGTCGCCAACTGGCAGCCAGCGGAAACCGCCGAGAAGTTTCACGTGCGTCCGACCTTTTTTCGTGGTCGTGTTTACGTGGCGACATCGGACTACTCTCGTGCTGACGGTGGATACCTAAAGCGAAGAGGATTCCATTGGTATGCCTACGACGAAGGAAATCGGCAACTGGTGGACTTGAGCTCTGTGGAACCCGGTGGCGTGGGTGGCGCACATGCTTCGATCTTTGCGCTCGCGGTCGACGCGAAGAACGGTCTGCTCTATGGCCACGATTCACCGCGCGGACATTTATATCGCTACGATATCGAAAAGGGAAAGACGACTAATCTGGGTCGGCCGTCGTCTCTGCCGGAGGGGTTCTACATGCCAGGACGCTATATCTGGGTGAATAGAGACGGTCGTGTGTATTTTACGATCTCAAAATGTGAATACGTACAATACTACGATCCCCATACTGGTTTCGGTGAGCGTAAGGATGTGTCGATTTCGGACCAACGTTACCCGAATAACGTGTTTCGTACCGGGACTCGCTCGCTCGACGGCCGGTACGTTTGGGTTGCCGACCGCGAGGCGCACATCTGGAGGTACGACGATGCCACGGACAAGTTCGCCTACTTGGGGCAAGCGGTGGGGGAGGGGGCAAGGAATAACTCAAAAACGACGCTCAAGATAAGATGCTTCAACGTGTCGGCCGATGGAAAGAAGCTATACCTGATCAATGACGACGCTCAGGAATGCTGTTTGTGGGAATACGACTTGATCTCGCAGAAGACGCAGAAGTTGTGTGCGCTTGGAGAGTTTGACGAGCGACTGGGCGCAAAGGAGTACATTAATCACTGCGGCAATGACACCTGGGACGGTGTAGGGAATTTCTATTTTTGTTCCTTTGGCGGCGACACGTCCGAATCCACGGACCTTATCTTTTCACGTCTCAACCCCGTAAGAATGAAGGTCTCCCTCGGGATCCTGCCAGAATACGTGGAGGTGAGTGCGAAGCCACTGATTGGCGGCCGCTGTATAATTGAGCGCACCGGCTCCACAAAACGTGCGCAGGATGTGATCATAAAGGAGGTGCATTCTGAGCTGGCGCAGCCGAGATTCTGCACATTTACCATTCCGGCAGGGGAGCAGTCGGTCGAGATTCCTCAGATGCTGATGGGCGTTCAGCCGGTCACTTTCACCGTCATGGGAAACGGCAACGACTACTGTGCGGCGCGCGCGAACCCTTGCGAAGTAAAGATCGATGACTGACGTCAGTGATGGGGATGATTCAGTTTGTTTGAGGAATCTTAGAACTCGATCTTCGCCGTGAGCGAGTAGCTGCGCGGGACCTGATAGGCGTACGGGTTGTAGACCGTTTCGCGGGCCGGCGAGGTGAAATCGCCGCCTTTCGGGCGCAGGGTGGACGTGGTGTCCGTCCAGATGACATCGTCCTCGTTGAGCAGATTGTTGATGCGGAAATCGAGGCTGACGCGCTGGCCGCTGCGCAGCTTCCAGGTGTAGCCGCAGGAAACCGTGTAGAGCGTCGAACCAGGAGCGACGACCACCGTGTAGCCGTTGACACTCGGATCGTCGATCGAGCGCGCGGGATTCGCCGGGTCGACGATCGAATCGCCGCCGCGATAACCGACGACGCGCGAACCGCGGTAGTTCATGCCGGCGCCGAACTTCAGCCCCTTCAGCTTGCCCTCGCGGAAGGTGTAATCGGTGAAGATGTTCGCCGTGTGCGGCGACGTGGTGGTCGGGCGCTCGTTCACGACGAAATTCGCGACGTTGGCGAAGATGTTGTTGTACGCGTTGACCGCGCGCTGCGCCTCGTTGCCGCTGGTTTCGTTGCCGTTGCTTCCGGTGTCGGCGACGCCGGGCCGGCGGACCGCGATGCCGTCGGAGCCGACCGTGCCGCCGGCGTCCTCGAGGACCTGTTTGAAGAGCGCGGCGTTTTCCGCGACGTAAGCGCGCGTCATCGGGCCGTATTCGCGTTCGGTGTTTTTCGGCAGGGCCAAGTTGGCCGTCAGGCGCCACGATTTCGTGAGGTTGGCGACCAACTCGAACTCGTAGCCCTTGGCGAACCTCGTCCGGGTGTCGCGAACGAGGCCATTGATGTCGGCGGCGTTTCGTTGGTTGCGACCGCCGACGGTCGTGTCGCCGAGGACGTTGGCCTGGTAGAGGGTGTTGATCTGGTTCGTCACCGACGTCGGGTCGATGTAGTTGCCGTACTCCTGATTGTTGTAGTACGTGGCGCTGAAATTCATCTTCCCGCCGAAGAGCGTGGTGCGAAAGCCGGTGTCCCAGCCCTTGCCTTCCACGACCGGCAGCAGCTTCCCGTAAACGTCAGGCGCGGCCGCGGTGTTAAACGAGATCGCCTTCGAGTAGTTGCCGAAGACGGACAGCCATTTCGTCACGTGGACGACGGAGCCGGTGGACGGGCTCCAGACCTTCGCCGTAACGGGGAGGGGATTGTAGTCGTCCATGAACCGCACGTTGGCGTACGCCGGATTCGCGATCTGCACGCCGTTGCTGTTGGCGGTGCGCGGCCGGGTCGTGGCGTAGATCGGGTTCGCGGCGCCGGCCGGCGTGTACCTGAGCGAGAGCCAGTCCGAAGGCGCATCGGGGCGCCAGAGCAGCTGCCGGCCGTCCCACGAATCTGAGAAATCGCCCTGACGCACGAGGTAAGTGACCTTCTGCTGCGAGTCGTCGTAGCGCATCGCGCCGAGCACGACGAGCCGGCCGTTGAAGTACTTCGCGTTCATCGCAGCCAGGAGGTAGTTGTAGTCGTTGCGGTTCTTCGCGACGTTGTTGGAGCTGTCGTCGGCGATCGCATACACCCACTGCGGCGTGGCGGTGGACGTCGCGCCGGTCGAGGAAACGTACGTGATCGAACTCGGCGGAAGCACGTAGGCGCCCGAGTCGCCCCAGTACAGGCGCTGGCGGATGCCGTTGTTCAGGTTGCCCCATTGGCGATGGTCGGCGAGTTGCCCCTCGGTCACGCCGGGGGAGAGCACCACGTTGTAGACGTTCAGATCCTGGCGGGTCATGCCGCCCATGAAGTTGAAGCTGTAGTTGCCCCATTTCCCGAGGTCCTTGATGTACGCGACGCCGAAGCGGCCCGACTTCGCGTCCGACTCGCGCTGCGTGTTCCAAAACCGCGCGTCGCCGTAGGGACGGAGGAAATTGGGGTTGGACTGTCCGTTCGGCAGGTTCGGGTTGATGTCGATGTAGGTCGTGATCGCGTCCGCCTCCGCGCGGTTGATCGTGCTGTGCACGGAGTTCACGTCGCCGGCGATCTCGATGAAAAGGCTGTCGCCGATCTGGTGGCTCAGCGTGATCTGCGCGTCCTTGAACTTGGAGTCGATCAGCGGCGTCAGCGGCGCGTTGGTAAACTCGGTATCCGGGATCTGGAACTTCGAGTTGGCGATGGCGCGGGCGAAACGGTCCGGCACGACGTCGACGGCGTTCAGGATCGTGGCGTTGGATTGATTCCAGCTCACCTGGCCCACCTGGGTGTAGTTGCCCGCTGGAGTCGTCGACGTATCGCCGGCGCCGCGCGTGATCGCCCAGTTGGTGTAGCTCATCACGGCGTCCGGACCGGAGACCGGATTGTAGACAAAGTAGTTGCCGCCGCGGCGGTCGATGCCGAGGGCGCCGTTGTTCGAGGGAAGCGAGGTCAGCAGGTTGGCGGTGTACGTGCCGTTCCAGCCGGCGAGGCGATCGTTGAGTTTCGCGTCGGGAATGCGGCGCTGAATGTTGCCCGCCTCGCCTTCGACGCGCAGCTCCGTGTGTGCGGCGAGCTTGTAGGCCGCCGAGGCGAAGACCGCCTTGCGCTTCTCGAATTCCCGCATGCGCCACCCGTTTCGGTCGGAGAACAGTCCGGCCACGCGCAGGGCGAACTTGTCGCCGAGCGCGCGGTTGACGTCGAGCACCGCGCGACGGTTGTCCCAGGAGCCGTAGGTGAGTTCGACCGACTCGAACGATTTGTCGAACCGCGGCCGCTTGGTCATCGTCACCTGCGTGCCGCCGATCGTGCCGTTGCCGAAGAGAACCTGGTTGGGGCCGCGGCCGAAGTCGTAGCGCTCAATGTTGTAGCTGTCGTTCTCCGAGTAGTACGGGAAGAAGTTGCGCTGCCGGAGGGGATTGTTGCCGAGAATTCCCCGCACGGCCACCGGCGTCGTGATGTTGAACGTGTCGCCGCCGCCCGCGCCGTCGGGAAACCGGAACGAGTTGGTCGTCCACTCCGCGGCCTGGGTGAGATCGGTGATGCCGAGGGCGTCGATCAGCTCGCGGTTGATCACGGAGTAGGAGACCGGCGTGTCCTTCAGGTCGGTCGCGAGGCGTCCGCCGGCCTGCGCGCTGGCGGCGATGAAGCCGGTGTCCTTGTCGGTGCGAACGACGAAGGGCGAGAGTTCGACCGTATCCGGCGCTCCGCCGGACGACTCGGAGGTTGACGGAGACGTCTGCGCCGAGACCGCGCCGGCGAGCAGGCCGGTGGGAACGACGGTCCACAGCTTCAGACGACGAAGGCGCGCGAGCCGATTCTGGGTGAGAGCTTTCATGGGGGCGTTTGCCGGTGGCGCAGGGGGTGCGCCGGGCGGGGGATCTCCCCGCAGTCCGATGCTGCAAAGATGCCGGCAGCTGCCCCGGCCCTCAAACTCGCCCGGAGTTTATGGTAAACGACCTCGTGAAGTCCGCGCAGCGAACACGGGAGCGAGCTCCGCAATGCGCTTCCGCGCGGGGCGGGCACGCCTCGCGCGGAAGGAGAAGTATCGATGGGCCGGACTAGGGGCCGTCGTTTTTCCAGCAGTAGATGCAACCGTCGTCGCTGCCTCCGACGAGTGTCTTGCCGTCGACGGAAATCGTCATCGGCCAACTCGGCTGGTGAACGGGATGACGCCACGCGGGTGTCGTCGGCACGGCGGTATCGAAGAGGTAGAACGAGCCATCGGGCAGGTCCGGCGAACCGTCGGCGACGACGACGTACTTCCGCTGCGCATCCATCGCCATTCCGGGATTCGGCGGTTTCGCCGTCACGCCGGACCAGATCGTCTTGTCGTGATCCCCGCCGCCTTCGTGCAGGAGCTCGAGCTGTCCGACGTCGTACTGCTTGGTCGCCGGATCGTAGGCCGACGACGACGCGAGGACGTACGCCTCGGCTCCGCCCGCCGCGCTGTAGGCCCGCGCTCCATACGCTGCAAAGCCGGCGGTTTTGTGGCCGAAGACCTCCTGAAACGGATCCCGTTTGAGCAGGTAGACATGGCCGTTGCTGAACGCGACCGCGATCCACGTCCCGTCCGCGCTCATGTCGAGAAAATGCGCCGAGACTTGGGAGACGCTGCTGCCGGAGCCCACGTCGGAGGCGGGCACTTCCCAATACGGTTGCGGCGTCGGCGAGCCTGGCGGCTGGTAGTTCACGACCTTGATCGTGCCGTCGGGCAGGCGCTCCCAGATCCGGACGCGGCCTCCGTACTCCGCCGACGCGATCCAATGCCCGTCCTCGGACATCGACATCGTCTGAATATTCTGGGAGTTCGTGAACTCCGCCGTCTTCACGTAGGTGTAGATCGTCTTGAAGCGGAAAAACGGACCCTTCAGGTGAAACGGCCACGAACTCACGATGGGGGAGCGCAGGCTGCCGTTTGCGAAGGGCGAGCGCACCAGGACGGAGCGCGTCTGCCGCTGGTACACTCGGACGCCACTGCCGTTGTAGCAGCAAGCGATCCACGCACCATCGCCCGAAATCGTCGTCGTGTTCACCCGCCCCGCCACGCGGTCGTCGAGCAAACGCGCTCCAGTTTTCAGATCGTAGGCCCGCACAAAACCTTTCAACCCGGAGTTCGCAATCTGTCCGCCGGCGACGCCGAAAGTCGCGGTTGAGTCGACCGCGGTCCAGTAGGTGCCCTGCCAGGCGCCGCTCAACGTGTCCCGCCACCGTTCGTTACCGGTCGCAGCATCCAGGCAGCACACCGCGAAATCGGCCTGCGTATTGAGCTTGTAGGTACCGGTCAGGATCGTCGTCCCCGCCGGATCAATCGAGACCCAATTGACCCAGTAGGGCCCGAGAGAGTGGGGCGGCCACGCGGGCGTTTCGGTCGTGGCGGCGGAGAGACTCGCGCTGGCGGCCGCGGCGAAGAACAGCGTTTGAAGAAAGCGCCGGCGTTGCCGCCGTGGGGGAGCAGAGGGAGATGGAGCCATTGTAGCTGGATACTGGTGACAAACGTGCTGGCTGATGGCGGATACTGAGGCGCAAGCCGAGGCTCGCCAAGAACCGTCTTTTACTGGCGATTCGCCGACCGCCCGGGAGGCATCGGGAATGGAGCGCACCGGAGAATCTGGAACGTGCGCGGCATGAGCGGCGTTCGTCGTGGGGACTCCGGTGAACAGGCGTTACTTCCGAAAAGGTGAAGCGCCGTTACACGTCCCGGGCGCCAGACTCTTCCGGCCGGAAGGTTTGGCTCGACGTTGGCGCCTATCGGGTGAGGCGACGCGAAGCGCTGGCGCCGTCTGGATATCCATCTTTCGAATGCGCCTCCGGTATTTGGTTAAAGAAGGGATCTCCGATCTGTGGCATTGCTCGCTGCGGGGAAAAGCGGAAGAATCTCCAGACGAGGCGACCGCCAACCTGAATCCCCTGGGCGGACGTCATCAGGAGTTCCTCAACCCCGGAATATCATGGACAGGAAACTATTCCTCAAATCGTGCCTGAGCGGAGCGTGTGCCTGTGCGATGGGCTCAGCTTCCAAACTTGCCGCCGCCGACTCCTCCCAACCGGCGCCGCAACCTCCCGACGCGTGGCGAATCAAGTTCGCCCAGGACCGCTACGCAAAGCTCCTGGAGCTTCTCGGCGCGCAAGTCGGTGCCGAAGCCAGCTCCCGACTTCTCCAATCGCTGGGTGGTTACTGCGCTTCGGGTCTTCCGCACTTGGCGCGCCACCCCGGCGATCTCGAGGGTTTCATCAAGGATTTCGCCGAGGCCGGGGATAAAATCACGTACGACCCCGAAAAGAAGACCGTCCTAATTGAAGGATCTCCGCGGGAGGAGTGTTTCTGTCCGCTGATCGACAAGCACAAGGCGCCGAAGACCGTCTGCGACTGTTCTCTCGGATGGCAGCGGCACATCTATCAAACCTTGCTCGGGCGGAAGGTGAACGTGGAGCTGGTGGAGTCGGTGGTCCGCGGCGGCAAACGCTGCGTCTTCAAGGTTCAGATCACGGACGAAAAGCTGCCCGCCGCCTGAGGCGCGCGAGCGAACGCCGCGACGGTCGCACACGGCTGTCCCGGCGTTCGGCGAGGGCGGCCGAACGCAAAGAATCGACCGCCGCTGTCCGGGCTCGGGTCCCGCGGCGCGTTCCTCCGACGAGCGCTCGGGATCGCAGTCCGTGGCCCGTCTGAAATCTGTAGCCGGTATTCGACTACAGAGCCGGCGGCACTTGACTAAGTCGCTTTCCCGCGTTGGTTGGGGGCGTATTCCCGCCATGAACACCGTCGCACCCATTCATAAGCTCCCGCAAACGGGCTTGGTGCTGCGTATCTGTCATGCGGCGCCCGGTCTCACGCGCTGACGGGTAGGGCGGCTGATTTCGCCCGAGTCCGCCGAACGCCGCGTCGTGACCGGGGTGTCCTCGAGGCTGTTTAGCCACGCTGCGGCGGAGCTTTGACTCCGTCTTTCTTCAACTGCGCACAGCTCCGGCGCTTCCCGCGCCCAGGAGCGTGGCATCCGTCCGTCGCGATTTCGCCCAGACGGACTCCGACGCGTTCGGACGTTCGCCGTTTCTGAGACGGCTCCGGTCCGCCGCGTCCATGCGACGACACAGAAAACCCAACCCAGAAAGCTCCACCTCCATGAAATTGCCCGTTTATCTTTCCTCCGAAGACCACTCGAAGCTCCGCCTTTTGCTCGCCGCCGTGATGCGGGGCAAACGGAACGTCAATGTCTCCCGTCTCCTCGACGAATTGGGTCGAGCCATCGTTCTCGAGCCGAGCGCCATGCCCAACCGCATCGTTCGCCTGGGCTCCCGCGTCGAGATCGAGGACTTGGATTCCGGCGACATCGATGCCTACACGCTTTGCATGCCGGACCGCGCGGACGCCGAACAGGGTCAGCTCTCGGTCCTCGCCCCGATCGGCACGGCCCTTCTCGGTTACGGGGAAGGGGATGTGATCGAATGGGAAACGCCCGGCGGTCTTCGACGCCTGCGCATCCGCAGCGTCGCCCAACCCGCTCTCGTCTGACGTCGCCAACCCTCCACTACGAAAGGAAACATGCATCATCGTACTTTGGGCCGAACCGGATTGTCCGTGTCGGAACTCTGTCTCGGAACCCTGAACTTCGGTTGGTCTGTCGACCGTGTCACTTCGGAGCAGCTGCTCGATCGGTTCGTCGCCGAAGGCGGGAACTTCATCCAGTCCGCGGGATTGGCGCCGGCTTCGCCGCTGCAGGCGGGCTGGACCCGCTTCTCCGAAAGCTACGTGGGCGATTGGCTCAGCGAATCCGGTTTGCCTCGGTCGAAGATCGTCCTCTCCACGCGACTTTCGCTGGCGCAGCCCGTGGTCGACGGCACGAGCGCCGTCGAGACCCTCGGCCTCGCCTGCGACGACTCGCTGCGACGCCTCCGCACCGACTACATCGATCTGCTGATCTGCCATTGGCATCCGGCGTTCTCGCCGTTGGAGGCTCTGCTCGAAGAACTCACGAAACGGGTTCAGTCCGGCAAGATCCGCTACTTCGGTTTCGCGGGCTTCCCGTTCTGGCGGGTCATGGAGTCCATCGATCGATCCACGCGCAAAGCCTTCTGCCGGCTGGAAGCCTTCCAGGCCGACTATTCGCTTCTCGAGCGCGACCCTGTCGAACGGGAGGGGCTAGACCTATGTCGCGATTACCGCATCGCCTTTCTGGCGCGCTCGCCGCTGGCGGGCGGGTTTCTCGCCGCACGAGTCGTGCCGCAGGAGACGGCCCGGAACGAGCGAGACCGCTGGCTCGCGCAGCGCTACGGAAATCGGCGCGGCCTCTCCGTGTATTCGGAGGTCGAATCCATAGCGGCCGGGCGACAGGCGAGTCCCGCAGGCGTGGCCCTCGCGTGGGTGTTGCGCAAGCCGACGGTGACCTCGGCCGTGATCGGCGCGCGCTCGGTCATGCAGCTCCGCCAGGCCCTGGAGGCATCCGGCATGGCGCTTTCGCACCGGGAGATCCTCCGTCTCGACGGACTCTCCGCGCGCTCCTCAACGCCGAAGCCGTACCTGAGCCGGGGCGAATTTGAACAGGCCAAGCGATCGATTGCCGGCCGATTGGCCGGGCGCCGGATCGATCGATGCCGCTCCTAGGGCGCGGGACAGTTCCGGAGGTGCGGGATTGGGCGCTGCGCCCGTTCGATCCCGTGCCCCGCTCTAGCGAGCGCCGGTAATGAGCGCTTCACGCAAGCCGGCGGCCGAGTCCTGGATAATGCGCTAGCCTCGTCGTCTCGCCGGAGCTAACCTCCCGGGCCGATGGAGGAGTATCCAGAAGTCCCGGACGGAGCCAAAACTCGTCGCGCCTACTTGCTGAAAGACAGGGCGAAGACGCTGGCGATTTTCCCCTTTGTCGTCGCCGCGGCGCTTCTGGCCGGGAACGGTGCCGCAAGTCCACATCGACGGACGTTGGGCATCGCCGTCGGTGTTTCCGCGGTGCTTTTCGCTGGCTGGGCGTTTCTCAGTCCCACGCGGTGCCCGCGCTGTGGCGGCCGCATGAAGCGGCGGGTGGAAGCCGGCTTCGGCGGCGAACTGTTTCTGGACTGCGAGAGGTGCCGAGCCCGCGTGGACCTGGATTTGACCGATCCCAACCCATAGCGGAGTTGGAGCCGCGAAGGTGCACATCCCCGCGGCCCTCGGTGCAGCAACGCCGATGACCCGGATTCTTGCGCCGGGATTTGCGAGCGCGCCGGGACAACGTTAATGGTGGCACCGGCCGCTCGGCCTTTCGCGACCATGGGACGCCTTTTCGATCACATCGATCTCCGCGTGCATCGGATGGAGGAGTGTGCGCCGTTTTATCGGGAATTTCTGCCGCTACTCGGCTTCACCGAACGCGTGGAAATCGAAGGATGGCTGCAGTTCGAGGCTCGCGGCGCCGGCATCACGGAATTCTTCGGACTGACGGAGGACCGCGGACATCGCCCTAATCGGACGCGCATCGCTTTCTGGGCGGAAACCCGCGAGCAACTCGACGCGATCGCGCGGGAGCTCCTGCGGATCGGCGCGCGAAATATCGAAGGCCCGGAGTCCATCGATCCGACGTACTACGCGATATATTTCGAGGATCCCTCGGGAAACGCCCTCGAAATCTGCCATCGAGAGAGGAAGTTCAACGACCCATAGACGGCTTGCGCCTCGCGCCACGGCTCCCGGATCCGCGCGCAGCCCATTCAGCAACCGTAGCGGCCTCCGGATTCTTCGATCTCCCGCTGGTGTGAGATAAGGGTCTGTAGTTGAGCACCGAATTCGCCGGCTGGCGCGGACGATCGAATACTGTCGTCCTGCCATGTCAGGTCGGCGCTCCGGACGTTTTCAGCTGTCCACCAAACGAATGAACGGATGCGGCGGTTGCTGCTGCGGTGTCACACGTTTTCGCTACAGGCACGGAACGAGTCCGTCTGGTAAGGTGGGCTCGCCGTGTCGGCCCGGGGCGGCTCTCCGGGTCTGATCAAGCTGGACGTCCACGTCGTCGATTCCCCTCAGCGTTCCCCCTTTATCCCTTCATGAACCTCCGATTCTCGACCTTCAGTCGATTGTTCCTGACGACGCTCGCCGTCGCCATTTCGTTCAGCCTGCGGCAGGTGGTTGCAGCCGAGAGTTCGGCCGCGCCGCGTGAACGCGAGTCGTTCGACGTCGGATGGCGTTTCGCGTTCGGTCACCCGCTCGATACGGCGAAGGATTTTAGCCACGGTACGGCGTACTTCTCCTATTTCGCCAAGGCCGGATACGGCGACGGTCCCGCCAGCCCGAAATTCGACGCGAGCGCCTGGCGCGAACTGGATTTGCCGCACGATTGGGCCGTGGAAGCCCCGTTCGACGGCAAGGGGAGTCACAGCCACGGATACAAAGCGATCGGACGCAACTTTCCGGAGCGAAGCGTCGGCTGGTACCGGAAAACGTTCGAGATCCCGGCTTCCGATCTGGGGCGCCGAATCTCTCTGGAGTTCGACGGTATCCACCGCGACTCGTTTGTCTGGGTGAACGGGTTTTTCCTTGGCCAACAGCACAGCGGCTCCACGAGTTTCGCCTACGACATCACCGACTATCTCAACTACGGCGGCACCAACACCGTCGCCGTCCGAGTCGATGTCACAATGGAGGAGGGATGGTACTACGAGGGGGCAGGCATCTATCGCCACACGTGGTTGACGAAAACGGCGCCTCTCCACGTCGCGCACTGGGGCACGTTTGTCAGCACCCAGGTCAGCGATGATCTTTCGACGGCCGACGTCACCGCCCGGGCCACCATTGCGAACGACGGCAGCAACCAGGCGGACTTCCAGCTGGAACAAACACTGTTCGGTCCCGATGGAACTCAGCTCGCGTCGAAAACCGTCTCCCACCTCAGCGTGGCGCCGAAGGACACCGGCGAGTTCTCCGTCGTGATTCCCTTGAAGCAGCCGCGTCTCTGGTCGCTCGACACACCGGACCTGCACCGGGTTGTCACGGTCGTGCGCGGCCCGGACGGGGCCGTGCTGGACCGCTATGAAACGCCCTTCGGCATCCGGACGCTTCGCTGGGATCCCAACCAAGGGTTCTTTCTCAACGGGAAACACGTCCTCCTCAAGGGCACCAACAACCATCAGGATCACGCCGGCGTCGGCGTCGCCGTGCCGGACGCATTATTGGACTTTCGGATACGGCGGCTGAAGGATTTCGGCTGCAATGCCTATCGCTGTTCCCACCATCCCCCGGCGCCGGAGCTGCTCGAGGCGTGCGATCGGCTCGGTCTGCTCGTGATCGACGAGAACCGGCTGATGGGCGCCAATCCCGAGCAGCTGGGGACGCTCGAGGCGATGATTCGCCGGGACCGCAATCACCCGAGCGTGATTCTTTGGTCGGTGGGCAACGAGGAATGGTCCATCGAGGGCAACGAGAAGGGCGCGCGCCTCACCGCGACCATGCAGTCGTTCGCACGCCGCCTGGATCCGACGCGACGCACCACCGTGGCCATCAGCGGCGGCTGGGGCAAAGGCTCGTCCACCACGGCCGACGTGATGGGCTACAACTATTTCACCCACGGCAGCACCGACGAGCAGCACGCCCAGTTTCCCCAGCAGCCCGGCGTGGGCACCGAAGAAACCACGGATCAGGGCACGCGCGGCGTCTATTTCGACGACAAAGCCAAGGCCCACCAGACTCCGCCGGTGAAAGGCGACTCCGGAGGCAACGTGATGATCGGCTGGCAGCATTTCGCCGCGCGGCCGTACCTGGCGGGCCTGTTCTACTGGACGGGCTTCGACTACCGGGGCGAATCCAACCCCTTCGGATACCCGGCAGTCAGCTCCCAGTATGGAATCCTGGATACCTGCGGTTTCCCAAAGGATCAGGCATATTACCTCAAGTCCTGGTGGACGGAGAAGCCCGTGCTGCACGTTTTCCCGCACTGGAACTGGCCCGACCGCGTCGGCCAGGAGATCAAGGTGGGGTGCTACAGCAACCACGAGGCCGTCGAACTGTTCCTGAACGGCGTTTCGCTCGGGAAAAAGGAGATGCCCCGCAACGGAAAACTGGAGTGGCAGGTCGCGTATCAGCCCGGAGTTCTTGAAGCACGCGGATACGGCGCCGACAAGGTCGTGGAAACCAAGCGCATCGAGACCACCGACGCCCCGGCGCGGCTCGTGTTGACTCCAGACCGCAACGCGATCGCCGCAGATGGTTCGGACGTCGTCGTCATCGACGTTTCCAGTGTCGACGCGAAGGGCAGGCACGTCCCGACCGCCGCCAACCTGGTGAAGTTCTCCGTCACCGGCGGCCAGATCATCGGCGTCGGCAACGGCGACCCGAGCTGCCACGAATCCGACAAGGGGCACGAACGCAGCCTGTTCAACGGCTACGCCCAGGTGATCGTCCAGGCGCCACGCCAGCCTGGCGAGATCCGTTTGGTCGCGCAGGCCGAAGGGCTCACACCTGCTGAAGTCGCCATCGTCTGCGAGACCCTGACGAAGGACAACAAGCCCATCCAGGAAACCGATACGCGCCTCGTTTCAGGGTACCTGCTCAACAACAACGTGTGGGGTAAGGAAAAGTCGCCGCAGGGTTGGCAGCTGGTCGACGTGATCTCCGCGGGCCAGAACCTGTCGTGGGCCGTCCGCTACAACTGGCCGGTGGGCTCCGACCGCAACAGCGTGAAGTGCTACCCCAGCGTCGTGACGGGATGGCAATGGGGCGTGTGGTCGTCGGATGGACGGCTGCCCGTGCGGGTGTCGGATCTCGCCCGCGTCACGAGCGGCGCCCGGGCAAAGCTCGATCATCCCGGCGTGCAGAACCTGGCGTACGATCTGTGGTTTCACGCCTCGGCGCCCGTGCGCAGCGAGGATAAACCCTCCGACGAACTGATGATCTGGGTGGGGCGCCACGGCGGCGCGGGACCGCTCGGCACACTCCGTGGAAAAGTCGAAATCGATGGCGCCACCTGGAGCCTTTTCGTGGGTGATATCGGCTGGAAGGTATTCTCGTTTGTGCGGGAGCAGAACACCGACTCGTGGCAGCTGGATATCAAGGCCTTCATCGACCACCTCGTCGCCCAAGGGCTGATGAGCGGGACAAAGCAGTTCTCCAGCATCCAGTTTGGGACCGAGGTCTTTTCCAGTCCCGGCAAGGCGCGCCTCGAAATCTCCGACTACAACGTCGAAATCGAGAAACGCTCCGGACTGACGCGCTGAGTCACATCGCTCGACGCCCCGTCGTCCGAAAGAGTCTGCAACCTCGTTCGGACGACGCGGCGGGATGCCTCAGGCGCAAGCCCAGTCGGACCGGCACCATGTCGGTATCCGGCCCGGCGGTTCGTCTATGCGCTCGATTTTTCCGGGCGCCGCTTCGCATCGGCCTGGTCGCGTTCGAAACGCTCGTACAACGCGGGCAACAGGAGGATGGTGAGAAAGGTCGCGCTGACGATTCCGCCGATGACGACGGTCGCGAGCGGACGCTGCACCTCCGCTCCGGCGCCTTGGGCGAGGGCCATCGGAAGGAACCCGAGGCTCGCGACCAACGCCGTCATCAGCACCGGCCGGAGCCGCGTGAGAGCCCCCTCGATCACGGCCTGGCGCACCGTGCGTCCGCGTTCCCGGAGTTCGTTGAAGTAACTCACCATCATGACGCCGTTGAGCACGGCCACGCCCGAAAGCGCGATGAATCCAATGCCGGCCGAAATGGAAAACGGCAGTCCGCGTGCCCAGAGAGCGAATACGCCACCGGTCACCGCGAGAGGAATGCCTGTGTAGACGATCAACGTTTGGCGGAGACTCCCGAAGGTGAAGAAGATGAGGAGAAAGATAACCGCCAGCGCGGCCGGTACGATCACAGCCAATCGGCCGCGCGCTTCCTGCAAATTTTTGAACTGCCCGCCGAATTCGACCGTGTAGCCCGGAGGCAGCTTGATGGTGTCCGCCACCCGGGCCTGCGCCTCGCGGACGAAGCTCTCCACATCGCGTCCGCGCAGGTTGACCATGATCGCCGCGCGCCGCTGGCCGGATTCGCGTGCGATTGCGTTTACCTGCTCGGAGACGACGAAGTCGGCGATCTGCCCGAGCGAGATCACGCTCTCGGCATGAGCCGAACGTAGGGGCAGGGTCTTCAGCGTCTCCACCGCGGCCCGGGCCGTTTCGGGTAATCGCACCAGGATGGGATATCGCCGATTGCCGTCGACCAGCTTGCCTGCTTCACCACCGGCGAGAGCGGCGGCGACCGTCGCATTCACCTCGGCCGCGTGGACACTGTAACGGGTCATCGCGTCGCGCTTCAGCTTGATTTCGAGCATCGGCGCCTTGCCCAGGGCGTCGAACTCGACGTCCGCGGCTCCGGGGACCTTCTCCAGAACCTCGCGGGTTTCCGCGGCGATCCGCTCGATCACGTCAAAGTCCTCGCCGAAAACCTTCACAGCGATGTCGGCGCGCGTTCCTTCCAGCAGTTCGTTGAAACGCATCTCGATCGGCTGGGAGAAAAGATACGACTGCGCCGGCAGCTGCCTGCTGAGTTCGGCCGCCATGCGGGTTGCGATCTCGTCTTTCGTCGGGCGGTGGCCGTGTCCGTCCTTCGGCCACTCGTCGAGCGGTTTGTAGAAGATGTAGGTGTCGGCGACGTTCACGCCCATCGGATCGGTGGCGACCTCCGCGGTCCCGATGCGGGAAAACGTGAAGGTCACCTCGGGAAACGTATCCTTCACGATTTTTTCCGTGCGCTCCTGCATCGCGATCGACGCGTCGAGTCCGATGCTCGTCGTGCGGATCATGTGCGCGGCGAATGAGCCTTCGTCGAGCTGCGGAACGAATTCCGCGCCGAGCCGGCCGAAGACCGCGATCGAAAGGGCGAACAAGGCCACTGCCGCGCCGACAAAAAGCCAGCGCAGACGCAGAGCGGCACGCAGCGCCGGCTCATAGATCTTTTTGGCAAACCTGAGAGCGAAGTTGTCCTTTTCCGCAATCCTCCCTCGCAACACGAAGGAACAGAGGACCGGCATCAGCGTGAGCGCCAGGATCAGCGCGCCGACGAGCGCATAGATGACCGTCAGCGCCATCGGGCGGAAGGTTTTCCCCTCGATACCCGTGAGCGAGAGGATCGGCACGTACACGATGGTGATGATCAGCACGCCGAAAAACGTCGGACGGCCAACCTCCTTGGCGGCGGCAAGCACGGTATGTGTTCGTTCCTCGCGGTTGAGCCGGCGACCGAGTTCGTGTTGCCGGATTCCGAGACGCCGGACGATGTTCTCCACCATCACGACCGCGCCGTCGATCACCAGGCCGAAGTCGACTGCTCCAAGGCTCATCAGGTTTCCGCTCACGTCGGTCTGCACCATCCCGACGATCGCGAAAAGAAACGAGAGCGGGATCGCGAGCGAAACGATGAGCGCCGCGCGCCAGTTTCCGAGGAGGGCGAGGAGCACGGCCACGACGAAGACGGCTCCCTCGAAGAGGTTCTTTTCCACCGTCGCGATGGTCCGATCGACAAGATCGGTCCGATCGTAAACCGTCGTGAGCTCGACGCCGGGCGGAAGCTTCGGCCGGATTTCTTCGAGCTTTTCCGCCACGCGTTTTGCCACGATCCGGCTATTCTCTCCGGACAGCATGAGCGCGGCACCGAGCACCGCCTCGCGGCCGTTGTACGTCGCCGACCCGGTGCGCAACGTCGATCCGATCACCACCTCGGCGAGGTCGCCGATCAGCAGCGGAGCGGAGGAGGCGCCGCGAAACTTCACGGGCAATCTGGCGATCTCGTCGACGGTTTGGACGCGGCCCACCGCGCGGATCGCGAGCTGCTCGCCTCCGATCTGCACCGCGCCGCCGCCGGCGTTCTCGACGTTTTCGCCCACGATGTGGACGAGGTCGTCGAAGGTCACCCCGGCCGCCACGAGGGCGTCCGGCCGCGGCTGGACGATGATCTGCTTTTCGTATCCGCCGGAGGAGTTGACCTCCGCGATGCCGGGCACGATCCGGAGCGAAGGTTTCACGACGAAGTCGTGGATCAACTTAAGCTCCATCAGCTGTGCTTCGCGCCTCGCGGGTTTGCCCCGCGCGTCGTCGGCGTAGTCGACAACGTAGTAGAAGATTTCGCCGAGTCCCGTGGTGATCGGCGCGAGCTTCGGCGTGACTCCGGCCGGAAGTTCGTCCGCCGCATTCTGCAGCCGTTCGCTCACGAGCTGCCGCGCCCGATAGATGTCGGTCTTCTCGCCGAAGATCAGCGTGACCTGAGAGAGCCCGGTCTTGGACAACGATCGCAGCTCGGTCATGCCGGGCAGTCCGCTCATCTCGGTCTCGATGGGAAACGTGACAAGCCTCTCGATTTCCTCCGGCGCCAGGCCTTTGACCTCGGTGTTGATCTGCACCTGGACGTTGGTGATGTCGGGCACGGCGTCGACCGGAAGTCGCAGCGCCGCCCAGACTCCCGCGCTCAACAAGACGATTGCGCCGAGCAGCACGAATACGCGCTGCCGCAGGGAAAACTCCAGAATTCTGTCGATCATGGATACAGTTCCGATGGGTTAGTGGCTGTGACCGCCGCCTTTGGTGAAGCGCAGTTCGGTCAGCCAGAGTTGTTCGACGCCCGCGGAAGCCACCGCTTCGCCGACGGCCGGACCCTTGACGATCTCGACGTACGAGTCGTCCGCCGCGCCCAGCGTGAGCTCCCTGCGCTGCCACCATTCGCCCGTGGCAACATAGACGAACGCGCCGGTGGCCGTCCGGTGGACTGCGGAACGAGGGAGAGCGCGCACACGGCGCTCGGGCCCCCGGAGAACGACCTGCACGGAATCTCCGACTGCCGCCGCACCCTCGAGGGCAAACACGATTTCGACCTGCTTGAGCGCCGACGCGACATCGCGGCGCACGGAAATCAGCTCCGCACGCTCGGGCCGGCAGCGCTCGATCTCGTCGGCCAGTTCGGCTGGAACGAGCGCCAGCGCCCGGGCGGTCGAACCGGTTTCGAAGACGCTCGCCGCGACCGTCAGCCTCGGGGCGAGGATGCGTTCCTCGACTTGCGCCGTCCTGATTCCCAGTGCGGATGCCGTTGCGACGGGAAGCCTGAGCCCGCGCCCTTCTTCAAACGCAACCTCGGTCTCGTCATGGGCGGCTTCACCGTGCTCGTGATCGCCGGCTTCTGCCCGATCGTGGGCCGGCGGCTTCTCCGTGCAGGAGGCCAGAAGCGGAAGCAGAAGTGCCGTAGCCAGTGTAGGGATAACACGGAGACGTTTCACGGGACGACCTCCACAAACTGGGATCCCAGTCCCGTCAGCTGCTGCAGTTTCAGCCCGGCCTCGATCGCCTCGCGCTGCGTCTCCAGCAACGCTTCCACCGCGTCGAGATAGCTGGTCTGAAGCTCGACGTAGGTCGCGATCGGAACGGCTCCGAGCCGGTAGTGCCGGTCGGCGAGATCGGCGGCCTCGCGGAATTTCGTCACCGCGTCCGGCGCCCAGCGTTTCGACTCGGCAACCTTGAGCGCGAATGACTCGGCCGCGATCAACACGTCCCGGGTCAGTTCGCGTTCCGCGAGAATTGCCGCGGCTTCCGCCTGGCGTTGACGTGCCGAGGCCATCTCGACGGCACCGCGCGTCCTGCCGGAGATCGGCAGTGGGAGGCTCACTCCGAGGCCGAGCACCGTCTCGCGGTCTCCGGCGGTTTCGCGGGAGACAAACGGTTTCACGTCGATAGCGGGGTAGCGCTCATGCCGCGCCAGCCGCACCTCGTAGCCCTGCTGCTGCAGTTCGACGCGGCGGATGCGAAACTCGAAGTTGTTTTCCCTAGCCGCAGCGAGCAGCGCTTCACTCGACGGGCCGTCGTTGAACGCGAACTTCGGCGGCGCGATACGCAAAGCCGCATCCGGTTCGAGTCCGCGCAGCTGGTTCAACTCGATCAGCGCGGAACGGACGGCAAGCTCCGCTTCGACGGCGCGGCGTTGCAGCGCCAGTTCGCTTGCCTCGATCACGCGGGTTTCCAGGAGCGGTGTGATGCCTCCGGGGTCGCGCCCGACGAAGACCTGCTTGAGCGCCGCAAATCGATCGGCGACTTCGCGCACGGCTGACGCTTTGGCATTGGCGGCGTACAGTCCGAACGCAACCGCGCGAGCACGTGCGGCCAGTGCATTCTGGAAACGCGCAAGCCCCAGCTCCGCCAATTCCACCTGGCGGTTGGCGATCGCCTTCCGGAGCGACAAACGCCCCGGCCATTCAAACGTCTGCGTCACCGAGACCGACCACGCCGTGCCCGATCCCAGGAGAACGCCGGACCGGTCTTCGACGCGCTTGTGGCCGACGTCGACCGAGAGTTCGGGATCCTTGATCGCAGTCGAGATCCTAGCCGCGACTTTGGCGGCGGAGATCTCCGCCTCGTAAAAGCGGAGCTCCGGATTCTTCGCGACGATCTCGTCGACAATTTTCTCGAGAGGAACCGGCGCGACCTCGGGCGGCGTCTGAGCCGGCAGTGTGGCCGCCAGGACGAAGACAGCGCCGAAAAAGTAGTGGGACGGAAAATACAAAATGGGTTTCATGGAGGCAGGAGAGGGGAGCCGCGGCACAACGCCGCGGCAGGGCACGACGGTGCCCAGTGACTTGCGGACGCTTCGGAGCGTCAGCGCAGGGTTGCAGGTTCGCCTATCGGCCCGCGCAGGGGCCGTTCAGGAGAGGAGGACGGTTGGGGCGCGCGACGGCGGCGCCGTTCGCCGTACGAAATGCCACGTCGAAACCCAATCGAGGGGACGTGCAAGAGGCGCTCGACGGAGATGCTCGTCGTCGCGTTCGACGTGGACGAGCGTGATGAAGCTCAGAAGGAACGGATCCAGCGTGCGGACCGCAGGGGCTCCGATCGCGTCCGCCCGTTCGCTTGGACGATATGCGCCGTGCTGTTCCTCCGCGCACGTTCCGATGCCGCAGGGTCTTTCCGGCAAACCGGTGTCGCACGAAGGCAGAATTCCGGCCCCGACCAAGTCGCAGTGCTGCGTCCCCGAAATCCAGAGGACCAGCAGCAGAAGCGAAAAAAGACGCAGCAGTCGCGGCATGAGCGAGCGCGAGACCGTGCGAAGCCGAAGGACCGTGTCAAGCGGAGAGGACTCTTCGCGGTCGAGCGGCGCGGCGAAGACTCGCGTCGCCGTCACTCGGCGCGAAGTGCGTCCAGCGGGCTCACGCGGGTGGCCCGCCACGCGGGCAAAAACGCTGCGGCAAGTGCGGCTAGCGCGAGAACGCCGACCGAGACCAGATAGCTCAACGGATCGCTCGTACCGGATTGGTACAGCAGCGCGGCGAACAGCCGTGTCGCGGCTAGCGCGCCGGCGATGCCCACGATTCCGCCCAGAAGGACAAGTCGAAATCCTTGCCCCAGAACCAGGCGCAGGATGTCGCCTGTCTGGGCCCCGATTGCGATACGCACACCGATTTCCCGAGTGCGCTGTTGAACCGAAAAGGCGACGACTCCGTAGGTGCCAAGTGAGGCGAGGGCGAGCGCCGCAGCGGCAAACCCACCGAGGATCCCGGTGATCATGCGTTCACGGCTCAGGTTGTCCGACCGCAGATCCTGGAGCGTCCGGATCCCGAATACAGGCACGGACGAATCGGCCTTCTTGACCACGCTCCGGACCGCGGCGGCCAACGGCGCCGTCGAGCCCGTGGTGCGTACGACCAACTGCATCGGCCCGTAGAGAAACCGATGCATCGACCAATAAAAAGTCGGGGTGGGCTCCGCATCGAGACGCTCGAGGACATCACCCACCGTGCCGATCACGGTCAGCCTATCTCCGCCAACGCGGAGTTGCTCAATCTCGCGCCCGATCGGGTTTTCGTCTCCGAAAAGCAGCTTGGCGAGCGACGCGGACAAAACGACGGCGTTGCGCGCCTCGTCCGGCGACAATCCAGAAAACGTGCGGCCGCGTAGCAGCGGAATCCGCATGGCATCGAAGTAGCCCCCGTCGACCAGCCGCCAGCTCGACTGAATGGATTTGCCGGGCGGAAGCGGCGTCGGACCGACCGGGAAAACGTTGTTGCTCGTATTGCCGCCGGTGAGAGGGAGGCTGCTGATCAGTCCGACGCGGGTGACGTTGGGTAGCGCGCCGACCTGCGCGGCGACTGCTTCGTAGAACGAGACGGCGCTGGGTCGGTCACCCGGCTGCAGCGAAGCCGTCAGCACCTGTTCGACGGCAAATCCGGGATTCACGTGGGTCAGTCGCCAGAAATTGCGAATGAAGACGGCGGCTCCGACGAGGAGCGAAAGAGACAAGCCAAGCTGGGCGACGACCAGGGCATTGCGCGTGCGAGCGTGGCTGCCGGCCCGAGCGGACTTCTGTTTCAACGCCTCCTGCGGATCGGCGTGGGAGGTCGTCTTGAGCGCGGGACTCAACCCCGCCAGGAATCCGACCAGCAGCGTAATGCCGCAGGCCGCGAGAAGGACGCGGACGTCTACGGAAATCTCCGTGGCACGCGGCAGATTCGCCGTGCGCATTCCGGCGACTGCCCAGAGCGACAACAAGATTCCAAAGAGGCCGCCGATGCCAGTGATGATAAAGCTCTCGATGACCAGTTGCCGGACGATGCGCCATCGCCCGGCACCAAGCGCGGCGCGGATCGCCAGTTCGTGCGCACGAGCCGAAGCACGCACGAGGAGCAGATTTGAAAGATTGGCGCACGTGATGAGCAGCAAGAGCCCGACGGCTCCAAGCAACAGGTACAAGCGCGTGCTCACTTCCGGCCCGACGACCACTTTGGATAACGGCACGGCCTCGATGCTCCAATCTCGGTCGGAGTCGGAGTACTCGCTATACAGCTGGGCCGCGATCGCCTTCAGCTCCGCCTCGGCTTGCTCGCGTGTATAGCTCGCTTTCACCCGTCCGTAGACGGCAAGAACGTGCTCGTATCGACGATCGGTGGTGCGGTCCTCGTCCCGGAGGGGAATGGCGATCTCCAGGTTGCCCGGGAAGAACGCGTCCGCGGGCATCACGCCGACGATGGTGTAACGCGTCCCGCCAAGTGTGACGGACTGCCCAACCGCGTCGGGCCGGCCTCCGAAATGTCGCTGCCAGAAACCGTGGCTGAGGATCGCCACCTGATTGTGGCCCGGGCGATCCTCTTCCTCGAGAAAGCCGCGCCCCACGGCCGGTTCCAGACCGAGCGTGGACAGGAGATTCGCGGTCATGACGTGAACGTTCACCAGTTCGGGCTCGCCGCTGCCGCCCGTGTAACTCATGGACCGATCGGTCATCGCAGCCAGCGACACCCAATTCGTGTTGCGACTTCGCCAGTCGCAGTAGTTCGGATACGAGACGGCAAATCTCTGGATCTGGCGCGGCAGATTCGCCTCGTAAATGACGGCAAGCCGTTCCGCCTCCGGCAACGCCACGGGACGAAGCACCAGCGCATTGACGGCGCTGAACATCGCCGTCGCCGCACCGATGCCCAGCGCGACGACGACGATCGCGATGAGCGTGAACCCTGGGGACTTGGTCAGTTGGCGGCAGGCAAAACGAAAATCGGAGAGCATCGGAAAGGTTATGGGGCGAAGCGTGCTTGAGGTTCTTCCAGCGGAGTCGGAGCTCTAGCCTGCGGCATTCGCCGACGAAGGATCAGCGGCGGGTCGTGTGCGCTTCGCTGGAGGAGCGTCGCTGACTGTCGTTGTCCGGCCGGTGAGTACCGCGTCCTTGATCGCGGCGATCACGGTCATGTCCGCCAGCCCTTCTTCGCCGGAAACGCGCGTCGAGCGGCCTTCGATGATGCAGCGGGCGAAGTCGTCCATCTGCACCGTCGTTTGGTTCACGCGGGCGATATTCAGGCTCCCTTCGTGAGTGCGGCCGATGGGAGCCTGTGCACCGCCTTGAAACGCCGGCTCGAGTTCTATCCATCCGCGCCCCTGGGAGGAGGCTGCATAAAGCCGATCCACATAAGACGAGTAGGAGACGGTGTGCGTCGAAATCGCTCCGTTCGGAAATTCCATCTGGAAATGATACGACTCAGGGATTTCGATAAACCGGTCTTTTTCGAACGTATAAGCCTGCGCGGTCACTCGGACAGGATTCTCGCCGGTGAGGTAGCGCGCGGCTTCCACGCAATACACGCCGAGGTCCATGATCGCGCCGCCACCGCCTTCCTTGATCTTGAAACGCCAACTCTGCGGGTTGGGATAGTTGAAGCCGAGACTGGCCTCGATCAGTTTGATCGGACCGAAGACCTTTTCCTGTCCGATCCGCATGGCTTCGAGGTGAAAAGGATCGAACCGCAGCCGGTATCCGATCGACAGCTGGCGGTTGGCACCGCGGCAGGCGGCGATCATCTGCCGGCACTCCTCGGGATTCATCGCCATGGGTTTTTCGCAGATCACGTGTTTTCCGGCTCGGGCTGCCCGGATTGTATATTCCGCGTGAAGGAAATTCGGGAGGACGATATAGACGATATCGATATCCGGATTATCCGCGATCTGGTCGAAATGTTCGTAGTCGTAGACGTTGGCGGCCGGTAGGCTGAAATCCCTTGCCCAGGTCGAACGCTTCTCCGGCGAGCCCGAGACGATGCCACGCAGTTCGCACCAACGCGTCTCGCGGAGCGAAGGTCCGAGCATGGATTGGCTGTAATTGCCGAGGCCGACGAGGGCGACGCCCAGCTTTTTGTTTGCCGGGGCGGGAGCGGCTGCGTCGTCAGCCCTCGCCGGAAAAGCTCCAGAACCCAGGACAGCGAGACCAATGCCGCCTCGGGCCATGAGTTGCAGCGCCTCGCGCCGTGAATACTGAGCCGTGGCAGCGGATGATGTCATAGACGTTTCTCGGAGCTTAAGAGGGACTGGTGAGGGAAGAGAGTTCGCCGAGAGGGGGTTCGGTGAATCTAGCGGCGGTGTGAATACACGGGAGCGAGTACCATTCGCTCTCGCGTACCGTGTGACGCAGATCGAATGCCAGCTCGCTTCGAGGATCCTATGAGCCTCTCTCGCCGCCGCTTACGCAATCATGGAAACTGCTCGGCGTGTAGTGGAGTTTCGATACCGAAATAGGCCTTTCCCGAGACTGGGATCTCGTTCGCCGCGCTAAAGCCGATAAGGAAAGAATCGAGGGGGGCCAGGCGGGCCGAAAAGAGGTGGGCCTGCGGCCCATGCTTTTCGGCACAACGCCGCCCGCCTCGATTCTTTTCCCACCCGAAGGGCTGGGGCGGAAGCGAGCACGGTGCGGCGTTGTGAACAAGGGGCAGGGCTGAAAGCCCAGCTCCCTTGTTCCCGCCTTGCACTCTGCTCGCTCCGTTCCCAGGTGAGCCCACCTGCGTTTCCCCTCGTCTGTTTTGACCCGTCAGAGCCGTCGAGGGGCGCCTACGACCAAAGTAGTAGCCCAAATCGCTCGCCTGGGGGAGGTCTTGCGACAGAATTGAGCAAGACAAGAATACGACCCTCGATGCGCAGGCATGTGGCTGTGCAGCACGGGGCGTTGGTCCTCTGTGCAATCCCAGTTTGATATCCGTCTCACGTTTCATTCTCTGGCTGTGTCTTTTGGTTTCGATTGCGGCGACAACCGCTGCGGCGTCCGTCCCCGTCGGCCATCCGCCGACGCGCCGATATTCCTTTGAGGAAATTGGCTTCGTGGCGCGCGGCACCCCGCTGACGTTCGATCAATACGGCAGAATCGGGATTTCGGGGACCGACGCTTTTGTCGTGCTGAACGACAATGTCTGGAAAAACCTACTCGAAGCGGGCGCGGACCCAATTCCACTCAACGCCGTCAAGACGGATTCTGACGGCACTCTCTATTACGCCTCTCTCGCGTCGTGGGGACGCCTCGAAAAGACACCGTCGGGATGTTATAGGGCGACTCCCCTTTTGCAGGAAGCTCCGCCGAGCTGGGTTCTTTCCACGCACTTTGATCGTGTTTTGCTCACGTCGGACAGCGTTTATATCGCAGGCTTTAACGGCATGATCCGTTGGGACCGGGCGTCGCGAAAGACGACTTTTTTCGAGGTGCCGAATCTGTCGAGCATCTATGTCTACGAAGGAAATGTGTTCATCTCCACGCACTCCCACGAGCGGCTGAGATTGGACCTCCAGACCAACACGCTGGAGAGGGACACGAACGACGCGTCGGAGACGTTTGCCGTTCGGCACTTCGTGGACACCGGACCTCACACGGCGTTGATCGCCACGATGGGCCGTCATCTTCTCCGCTTGGCGGGCGACACAGTCGAACCGGTAACGGGTCGGCTGGGCGGAGAACTGCCAGGCCCGGTGCTCGCGATGCAACGCCTCCCCGAGGGTGAAATCGCCGTCTCCGTTGCCGCAATGGGCGTTTTTCTCGTGGATTCATCGGGGCGCGTCAAAACGGAGATCGCCGGCCCGAATGATCCGCAGATCACCAATCTCGCGTGCATGGAGCCGGGAGTGCTGTGGGGCGCGACTGAGCACGGGGTTGTGAAGATTTTCTATCGCAGCCGTTTCGACACATTTGGCCAGGCGGATGGAATCCCGGTGGTTTGGCCGCAAATCGTGTCGTGGGACGGGGGAGTAATCGTGGCCTCAGGTGGTCGCTTCTATGAAAGCGTGCCCGAGAGCGGGACGGGCGAACGGCCGTTTCGGCCGCTGCAGGACGAGCCGAAAGTCGGCGGATGGGGGATCGCAACCTCGGGAGACACTCTCTTCTTGGGGAACAACCTCGGGGTCTTTGCTCGCACCCCGGGCAAGCCGTTCGAGTGCGTGTTGGCGGGACTGGATGCGTTTCGACTCGCTGCTTCGGAAGACGGCACCTGCTTCGTGATCGGCGAGCGGGAAATCGCCGCTCTTCGGAAGACAAATGGCGAATGGCGCGAGGCCGCACCACGCATCAAGGGCGGAGGGAATCCGTACAACGTTCATTCCGTCGACCGCGCCGTCTGGATCGAACTCGGGGTCAATCGCGTTGCGCGACTAACGATGAAATCCGGCGCGATACAGCTTCAGACCTTCGAGGACTTCGGCTGGGATCCCGGTTGGATTCACGTGTCAAGTGTCGGCCATCGCGTGATCCTGGCTGGAGCAAAAAACCATCGCGCTTACTACAACGAGGACTTGGAGCAATTCACTTCGGCGGCAGAGCTCGACCGCGTGTTGTCTGCGTCTCCCGTTCCTGTTCGCCGTCTTTTGCGCGATTCCCGGGGTGTGTATTGGGGCTCCTACGACAGCGGCGTGCTCACCCTTACGCCGCGGGGGGCCGATCTTCAGGTCGACCAACGAGGGTTGGCGGGAATTTCGGAGGTGGTTCCCCGTTTGCAGGTTTTGGAGGCAGGGACGGATGTCTGGGTTTGCGGTCGACACTCGCTGGCCCGTGTCTCGATCGACGCCCCGGCTTCGGACGTCAGCATGGCACCCGCTCCGACACTGGTCAGCGCGCGGGATGACCGCACAAATCTTGATCTCCTGAATGCGAACTCGGCAATCGAGTGGCGTCGGCTTCCGTATCGGAACAACAGTCTCACGTTGGCGTTCTTCCGAGGCACTTACGTCGGGTATCGCTCCCATGGTTACCGCCATCGGCTGAACGACGGCGGTTGGGTGACTGAGAAGAACAGTTCTCGCGTTTCGCTGTATGACCTTCGCGAGGGAGACTATCGCCTCGCGGTACAGGCGGTGGACGACGCGGGGCCGTTTGGGGCCACCAGCACCTTCGAGTTCGCTGTCCTGCCTCCGTGGTACAGGACATGGTTCGCCTTTGCGGCATACGGCAGCCTTGGCGTTATTCTACTTTTTGCGGCGTCGCGACTGTCGGCCCGGCGCACGCGCGCCAGAAACCGGGAGCTGCAACGGCTCGTGTCGGAGCGCACCCGGCAGTTGGAACGCACGATAGTCCAGCTGGGGGAAGAGGCGAGGGAGCGAGCCACGTTGGAGGAGCGCAATCGACTGGCGAACGAGATCCACGACAGTCTCGAGCAAGGATTCACCGGACTGGCCATGCAGTTGGAGGCAACCTCGCGATTGCCCCTTGTGGGGCCGGAGGTGTCGGCGGGAATTCAAACCGCGATCGAGATGATCTCGTTTTGCCGGAAAGAAGTGCGCAACGCGGTGAGGAATCTGCACTCCGCGATTCTGGACAACCGGGGGCTGGACAATGCGCTCGGGCAGCTAATCAAGCAGCTCGGGCTACCCGACGGGGCAGCGAGCTTGGAAATCATCGGGGCGCCACGCCCGCTCAGTTCATCGGTTGAGCACCACCTGATCCGTATCGCACAAGAGGCGATTGCGAACGTCGTGAAGCACGCACGCGCCCAAACCGTGGCCGTCACGTTGAACTACACGGATGACGCGGTCAGCCTCACCGTGGCCGACGACGGCGTGGGACTCGCGACGGCTAGGCCCAGCGGTTCAGCGTCGGGGCACTTCGGCGTGCCGAGCATCCGCGAACGCGTGAAAAAGATGGGGGGCTTGTTGGAGATCGTCAGCAGCCCGGGCAAAGGCACCCGCTTGAAAGTCCAGATTCCCACTCGCACTCCTGTTCTACAATCCAATTGATGAATACACCATCAGCATCCCGGAAGACTCGCTTAATGCTGGTAGACGATCACCTG
The DNA here is from genome assembly GCA_003054665.1 of Opitutaceae bacterium EW11. GTDB lineage: Bacteria > Verrucomicrobiota > Verrucomicrobiia > Opitutales > Opitutaceae > EW11. The sequence continues at coordinate 28,067 of QAYY01000014.1, forward strand.
ATCGTGCGTATGGGACTATCATTCGCGTTGAACAACGAGCCGGACTTTGAAGTCATCGCGCAGGCCGAAGACGGACTGGAAGCATCGGAGATGTACCGAGAGCATCGTCCCGACGTGGTCGTTCTCGACCTACGGATGCCGAAGCGTAACGGGATTCAGACGATCTCTGCTTTGCGGCGTGAGTTTCCGGGCGCCCGAATTCTGGTGATGAGCAACTATGGCGGGGGAGACGAAGTCGCGGCGGCGCTGGAGGCCGGCGCGGCGGGGTTCATCGGCAAGGACACCAATCTGGCGGGACTTCTCGCCGCGATTCGCAAGGTGCGCGACGGCGAAGCGGCGGTCGCGACCGAGCTGGCGCAGCGTCTAGCCTCAAAGGTCTCATCGCACCTGTCCGCGAAAGAAATGCAGGTGCTGACGCTGATTGCGAAAGGCTACAGTAACAAACAGGTGGCGACTGCGATGAACGTGGTGGAGTCCACCGTGAAGGTTCACGTCACGAACATCCTCTTGAAGCTGCACGCCAGCGATCGCACGCAGGCCGTGCTCGTCGGCATCAAGCGCGGACTCATTCACCTCGAATGAGGAGCGCGCGGCTGGAGCACTGCCCAAACACGCCCTACAACCGATAATACTGTTCCCACTCGGGCCGCGGCGCGGCGCCTGCGAGCATCGCGTCGGCTTCCTTGTGATTGGTGATTCGCTTCGTCTTTCGGTCGAACGCCAAGGTGGCATTGTACCGCTGCGCCAAGACGCCGAGCACCATCGTTTGGCACAGAGGCCCGGCCACGGAGAACGAGGAGCGGCATTTCTCCTCTCCTTTGCAGGCCAGGATGAAGTTTTTGAAATGATTGGAGGGGCTCTTCGGATACTCCGGCAATTTCGGCGTGTTTGGATCTTCGCCGACGACCTGCAGTGTGGAGCCATGCGAGCCGCCCTTGAAGGTGCGACCTTCCGCATAAATCACTTTGCCCGGAGGCCGCATCTTCGTGTCGATCGATCCGCTCGAGGGAGGGGGAATATTCGGATCGACGACGGCGACGCCCATGTTTTCCGGAAGCGGTGGAAAGTTCTTCTGCCCATCATACCACGTGAGTTCGACGGGCGGTTTTGCGCCGCGGGCTGGAAAGCGAAATGCGAGCGTCGACGCCTGTGGAAAGATGTAGGGGCTCCAGCCGTCCAGCTTGACGGCAGCCACTTCCGACGGCAGCCCGAGATCCAGGAACTCGTGGGCCGTGTCGAAAATATGGGCGCCCCAATCGCCCAGCGCGCCGTTTCCAAATTCATACCACGAGCGCCAGTCGCCGTTCATATATTTGTGGTTGTACTCGTGGGCGGGCGCTGACGCGAGCCACTCGCTCCAGTCCAACGAAGCGGGAATCGGCTCCGCGGGCAAAAAGCCGTCGACGGTCATTCCGTGCCAGCGCCGCGGCGAGTTCATGAAAGCGGTGATCTTCGTGACGTTTTTGATCACCCCCGCTTCTGTCCACGCTTGGAACTGAAAGTAGTTCGCCTCCGAGTGCCCCTGGTTTCCCATTTGGGCCGCTACTCTGTATTTCTTCTCAGCCTGCATCATCAGCTCGATTTGGCGGAAGCTCTGCCCCATCGGCTTTTCACAATAGACGTGTTTCCCGAGTGACATCGCGAGCATCGCAATGGGGAAATGCGAGAAGTCGGGAGTGCCGATACTGACCGCGTCGATGGAATTGCCGAGCTGGTCGAACATCTTCTGGAATTCCTGGAAGCGCGGCACGTTCGGAAAAAGCTTCAGAATCTCCAGGGTGTGCGGTGCCCCCATGTCGGTGTCGCACAAAGCGGCAATATTCACCAAGCCGGTGGCGTACAGCTCCTTGATTACGGCCGCGCCGCGGTTACCTATTCCACAACAGGCGAGGTTTACCTTTTCATTCGCCCCAGCCGCGCGCAGGTGCTTCGGCAGGAGGGACGATAGAGCGGCGGCAGTTAAGGTGGTTTTGAGAAAATCGCGACGTTGCATGGCAGTTGTATAAAATGGAAAGAGTGGGGGGGAAAGATGAGCGTTATTGGGCCGAGAGTTCCCGAATGCGTATATTGCGATATGAGACCTCATCGCCGTGGTCCTGGAGTAAAATGTGCCCTTGCGGCCACTCACCAAATTGCGGGATGTCTTTATACTTACTTTCAGCGACCAGCTGTCGGAATGTTTCCGAGCCGCGCTCGAACTCCAGGGTCTTTGCGCCGTTCAGCCAGAACTCCACATGAGTACCGCGGGCCAGGATTCGAGCCTGATTCCATTCACCCATCGGTTTCACGATCTTGTGCGAGGCTGCAGGAATCAGATCGTACAGCGAGCCGAGGGTGCGATTGCCGCCGCGTCCGAGTTTTGCGTCGGGGTGGCGCTGATCATCGAGAACTTGGAATTCCATTCCAATCGCTGAGCCGATGGCCGTGGGTTTGCCGGTGACTTTGTCGATCGGCGAGAGGTTGGGTTGGACGAATATCTTGATCCCGCTGTTGCAGCCGGGGGTCATTTTGAACTCCGCCTGGAGTTCAAAGTTGCTGTACTGCGAGCGGGTAATGATGTCGCCGCCTCCGCGCGACTCTTCGCCGCCCGCCTTGTGGATCGTCAGCACGCCATCCTGAAACGTCCACCCTTTCGCCGGAAACTGCTCGTTCTTGGCGCTGCGCCATGCGTCGAGTCTACCGTTCTCGAAGAGGTCCACCCACCGCTCTTCGGCGAGCGCGACGGTGGAATAGACGGAGGCGGCGAGGGCAAGTGCGATGGGGAGGAGTTTCATGGGATAATCAGGGATTGAGTGAGACTTCTGTGCCCCGGACGGCGTGAGATAATCGAGACGGCAAGACACCGTTGCCGTGGGGGCACGCACTTCTGGGTATATATGCCGGCAGCAGCGGGAGTGCAGCGCCTAGTGAAGAAGTATCCGCGCCAGGGCACAACGCGGCGGAAGTCGTAGTTTTTCTTACCGCAAAGTCGGAGACAAAAAAGGCGCCGGAATCGATTCCGGCGCCTGATCTTCGTGTAAGGAAGGCGACCTAGAACTTGAAGGTATTCGTCACTTCCCACGTCATGCCTTCGGCGATGCGGTAGGCCGCACCAGTGCCGTCGGGCTGGACGGTGATGGGCACCAGATGCGCCTTCTCACCGAGATTGCGCAGATTGGCCTGGATGCGGCCGCTCAGCCTGCGCGGGAGCTTGTAGTTGTAGCCGAAGAACAGGTCGAAGTGACTCTCTTCAGGGCCGTAGTACGGCTTGCTCGGGTCGAGTTTAGCAATGGCCGCACGAACCGACTGAGTGGTTGAGCCAACTTGCCGCGTGACCTCGGCATCTGTCTCGGTAAGCCCAAATCCGATCACACTCCGCTGTTCCCAGCGATAGCCGCCGCCGATGAAGGCGCCCTTCAGTCGGCCGCGCGATACGTTGTAGTTGGTCACGACGTTGAATCGCCAGGGACGGAGTTCGGGTACGTTCGCGCCTTCCAGTGCATGGAATTCGCTGAAGAAGCGATAACCATTGCGGCCGAACCGCGCATTACCGGAAGAGACGTTGCCCTGGCCACCGCCGAACCAGCGGACATCGCCAGCCAAAAGGCCGCCGGGATACTCTGGATCCGGCTCGTTGTAGAGCGCCCAGCGATCCTGCAGCCACTTCGAGGCGTTGCCCGCCAGATTGACACGCGTCGCGAAGGTCTTCGCTGCGTTCATGGAGACTGTCCAGTTATTGGTGGGACGAACAACGAGTTCAAACTCAGTGCCGCGCGAAACCGTGTCACCTGTGATCGCAACGCCGGCCGGCGCCGTGCTGGTGATGTTGTTATTGGCCAGTGTATAATCCCAAAGCGAAGGATCGATATTGTTGGCTTTGAGGAATTGTTGAGCCATCGGGGTGTTCAGACTGCTCATAAACGCGTCGGCTGCGCGGTAGGCATGCGCCTCCTCTGCTTGCCACTCCTGGAGGGTCCACGGGTTGTCCGCCGTCGCAGGACGGGCCGGTTCCCAGGGAAACCAGTGATTCGCGCCTTCCGGTATGGCCGCACTGCTTCCGCCGGTGACGGTGGCGCGGTAGAAGTATCCGCCATTGCCTGCCGTCGGGGCGCTGTCCGCACCATGACCGGCGGCGTTGAAGTCACGAACATACTGGACGGATTTTGCGAACTGAATGCCACGGACCACTTCGTCGCGAACGAAGTTGAGGATGGAGTTGTCCGGCAGCGTCGCCCCGCGGATCTTCGTGGAATAGCGGGTCACGCGCAGCGAGACTTTTCCATCCAGGGCGTTGACAAGCACGCCGTAGTCTAGCGTCGCGCCGGTGGGCGGCGTCAACGAATCGCCCGTGATTACATCCTTGCGCGTGGCAGGTTGGAAGTTTTCGGAGCGACTCCAGAACGGACTGATTTCGATTCCAAGCGGCAAACGCCGACGCAGGAACGTTGGCGTATGCAGCACCGCGCCATACGTCTTCAACCAGGGACTGGTGAAACTCGAACTGGCTTCAGTCGGATACTCGAAGGGGGCGTCCCAATCGACGACGCCGGTGTTGTTCGGAACCACACGCGAGCCCGTGCGAAGCGGTGAATCTGCCGCGAGGAGCGGGTTGCCAGGCGTGTAAGTGCGAATAGTGTCGCGGCGCAAGCCCGCCGTGACGACGACGTTGTCGCCAAGGAGTTTCCACTGATCCACGAGCGCTTTCGACGTGGTGACGCTCTTGGTAAGCGATGCTCCCGTGGCGAACGGTTTGTACTCACCGGTGAGATTCTGCACGTCAACTTGCAGGGTCCGCGGGGTGCTGCTCCAACCGCGGTAGTTGGCCGGGTTTTCGGCCTGAGTGGCGTCGTTCCCACTGGTGGGTCCAACGGCATTCGGAGCGAGACCCAACGCGGGCCGATTGAAGACGGCGCTGGCTCCGCCGGGAAGGGCCGCTCCGGTCCAAGTGGAATCGAACCAGTACGCGTTGTTGACGTAGGTGTTGTTGCTATTGGAAGTTAGTGCATTGCTGGGCAACTGCACGGCATTGATTGCCGAAAGATTCAAGTCGTGTTCCGACGTCGCGTTGAGAATCGACGACCCGATGTACGAGTATGTCGCGATGTTGCGTTCACTACCGGTCGCGGTGCGGTTTGGACCGAAGATGGCTGCGGCCTGCTGCGCTTCGACGGCATACCGATAGTAAGTCAGGCTCTCGCGTTCCACGCGGTTCCGTTCCCACAACCCTGTGATCGTATGATGACCGATAATCTGAGGGATGACGCCTTTATTCTTCAGCAGCTGGCGTGCGTCGATATCGACGAAGGGCGTTACGCGGACGGTATTGCGGTCTGTCCGCGAGCGGTTGTTTCCGGTGGAGGGACTGACCACGTAGGGCCGGCCGAAGTTAGGATTGTCGACAGGTTCGTATAGTCCGGTCGAAGGATTCAGCAGTGCAACGGGCAGTTTCGTGAACACGTCGAGGGAGATCGACGGGTTGTTCAGATTCGCCCAACGCCAGCTCGTGTACTCCTGCTGGTCGAACGCGACCTGGAAGCCGGCGTGGTCATTCCAGAACGTCTGATCGATCGCGGCGTTGAACGACTTGAATTTCGAGCCTTCGCCCTTATTTGGGCCGTCGATCAGCTTGTTGTAGAAGTCGAAGACCGTTGGGTCCGTGAGGGTTTTGGACCGCCAGACGCCTTGCAGGGTGTAGAGCAAGGAGCCCAAGCCGCGTTGCGAGTAGTTGGTGATCGTGGTCAGGCCCTGCATATCCGGGCCGCGGATACCCGTGATGCCGTTGCCGTCGCGGACGCCATTCGAATTCACGGCGTAGTACACGGTGTTGCCGATACCCGGGTAGAGGAAACGGCTGACCGAACCTGAATTCGGATCGTCGAACTGGGCCCACCATGCGGAATAGCCGCCGTTGGCCGGGTCAAAGCCGCCGCCTGACTGGGAGCCGCCTTGATCGGTGGTCTTGGTGAAAGCACCCAGCCAGGGTTCCGCGTTCGGGTTGGTCGTCGCGCTGTAATTGGCACGGGCGCCGACGTCCAGCCGGCCCGCACCTAAGGTTGATGCTTGCGCGATACCTGTGACGAAGGGGTCGTATCCGGCGTGCGTCTTGAGAGGCGTAAGTGTGCCGAGGTAGTGATCGTCAGTCCCCGAGGGGCGACCCAGGGCATAGGGTGAACTGAGCACTACGGGGTCTTTGATGAACCAAGGGTAGAGATTGTCGTTGATCGTGTTTACGCGAGGACGGTTGGCGTCGATATTGCCGTTCTCGAATGACACGCGGAATGTGGTCTTTGCCGACCCCTTCTTCAGGAAGGCCGGCTCGTATCGCAGCGCGCCGTACTGCCTGACGTCGTGATTGAACGCGGGGTCCTGCTGATAGTACTTCTTGTCGTTCAGCAGCGCGATGCGAATGGCCAGTTCGTTCTTAATCAGCGTTCGATTCAGGTTTAGGCTTTCCCGCTGGCTGCCGTATTGCCCGTAGCGGACGGTGACGGTGCCGCTATTTGAACCGATTTGTGCGCCATCGACACCTGCATTGATAATACCGGCGCCGCTTCCGTTGCCGAAAAGAATCGAGTTGGCGCCGCGTTGAATGTCGATGCGCGACGTGTTGTACGTATCGAACGGGATGTCGGTGAGAAAGAAATCGCGCGTGTTGTCCGCCGAATTCAGGCCGCGGATACGGGTGTTGCCCTGAGGGTTTTGGCGCGCCGCGTTATCATTGATCTGCGGGGTGTCGCCGATCGAGGATCCGAGCAGGAAGTTGCCTCCCACACCACCGACCTCAGAGCTCGTCATGTACTGCAAGAGCGTCTGCGCGTCGGTCGCGCCGATGTCGCGCATGAACTCTCGTGTCGCCACGGAAATCGCCGAACCGACGTCGCGCAGATCCGTGCGGATGCGGGTTCCGCCCAAGGTGTCGGTGGCGAGATATCCGGTATCTCCGCCTGCGCGTACCTCGAACGGGGAGAGTTCGATGGGTTGGTCAGCGGGAGCGTTCTCGTCAGGTGCAGGCTTCTGTTGCGCCAGCAAACTTGGCCGGATGGGTAGCACCAGTCCCGCCAGGATATATAATCCAATACGCTTCTTCTTCATTTTTTGTGGTATTCACCTGCGCCAAGCCACGGAGCCGGGCCAAGTGAGGGGTGTTAGTATTCGAGCATGAGCGGCACTCCGACGTCCGCCGGGTCTAAGCCGTACCCGGGGGCGCCGCGTCTTCACTATGGGGTAATAAAGGCGCGCGATGCTTGTGCTGCTGCGTACGTTGATGCTGGGCCGCAATCCAGCAGCAAACCGTCTTTGGTCGGTGGAGCGCTTAGCCTTTGGTAGGGGGCGGGTTTTTGCCCCGGCTGCTCGGTGCTCAGTCTTTCGCGTTCACTCCCGACAAAGCCTCCAGCGCCACGCGACAGGATGGATCGAGCTCCAACGCGCGATGCAGCTCCCGCCTGGCATCGGCGCTCCGGCCTGGGATCAAACCAAGCGCTGCCCCGTAGTTGCCGTGCGCTTCCGCGGAATTGGGCCGCAGTCGGACCACGCGCTCCAGAAGCTCGGCCGCTTCGCGGCGCGTCTCCGTGGCTGCTACAAGGACGCGCGACACAGTCGTGAGAAGCTCCGAATCGTTTGGCTGCATCTCGACTGCCTCTCGGAGGAGCGGAAGTCCCTCAGCCACGCCGCCAGTCGTTCTCGAAAGCAGAAGCCCGAGGTTAAAGCGGGCGTCGGCGGAACGGGGGTCGAGTCGACACGCCTGACGCAGCAGGGCGATCGCCTCACCGACATCATTTGGGCTGTCGGCGAGCGCCGCTGCGAGGTTGACCAGCGCAGCGGTGTCGTTGGCTCTCATCCTGAGCGCTTCACGATAGTGGGCGATCGCATCGCGTCGTCTTCCGGGAAGGGCGAGGAGCACGTCCGCGATCGCCCGGTGGGTCTCCGCGCGCTGCGGCGCCAAAACGAGTGCTCTTTCGTACGCTGCCAGGCTTTCCTGCTCCCGACCAGACTCCGAAGCCAGCGTATCGGCCAGAGCCAGCTGCGCGTCCAGGTAACGGCTGTCTAGTGCCAAGGCGGCGCGAAACTCGTGGAGGGCGTCCGCCGTGGGCGCACCGGCGGCCCGCAATGCGAGCCCGAAATTTGCGTGAACCGCGGGAACGTTATATTGAAGTTCGAGCGATCTCTGGAAGTGATACAGCGCCGGCTCGTATTTCTGCTGCCGAGCTAGAAGCAGCGCATAGTCGTTGTGAGCTCGCGCGTGGTCGGGGAACAGGCGCAGTGTCTCCTCAAGGTGGTATTGGGCCTCGGCGGCGCCGTCTGGCTGATCCATCAGGATCACGGCCAGATTATGATGCGCGAGCCACGCAGCGGGGTTCCGCTGTACGGTATCGCGGTAAAGTTTCTCCGCCGAGGCGTAGAGTTCTGCGCGTTGAAAGGTGAGCAGGCCCAAAAGCGTGCAAACCAGGAGACCGACGCCGGATGCGGTGGGCATACCCCACGCCCGGGGAGACCGCCAAAAACTCCCAAGGAAGGCACCGCCCGGAATGATGAGCGCCAAGCTTGGCAAGTACTGGAAGTGGTCGGCGACGTAGGAAAACCAAAACCAGTTGATATTAAGAAAGCCGAGTACCGGGAACAGCATCCCTGCAAAGAGCAGTACAATGGCCAGGCCGGTCCGCGAGCGCCGGCGATCGAAAAAGAAGGCGATGGTCAGCGCCATGAGAGCGCCAATATAGCTGAAAGAGGAGAGTCCGGACGGATGCACCGACCAACGCTGAGGGATGTAGCTGAGATCGGTTGGCCAGACGAGTTTTGTGGCGTAGAACCAGATCGCTCGACCTGCGAGGAGGAAGCGCTCCAGCCAGGAGAGCTGGAAGGTGTCACCTTCGGCATGACCATACGACTGCTCAAACCATGCGGACAACAAACCGAGGGCGGCGCCGATGACGATCCAGGGAAGCACTGGCATCAGGTCGCGCCGCGTATCCAGTTTTCCCCGTTTCCACCAGAATGCGACGAGCAGAGCCGGCCCGAGCACCGCTGTCACCGTTTTGGTCAGCAGCGCGCTGACAAAGAGGAGGAGTGCAATCGCGTAGGAGCGTCGATCGCGCGTTCGGTCGAATCGCAGATACACCGCCGCGGCCGCCAAACCAAGGGCTGTCGAAAGCGTGTTCTTTTGTTCTGAAATCCACGCGACAGAGTCCACGTGCACGGGATGAAGTGCGAAAAGCAGAGCGCCCAAGAGCGCGCCCGGAAGCGATAACTGACGCATGATAATGCAGACGATTCCGGCGGCACAGGCGTGCTGAAGTATATTCGCAAAGTGATAAGGGGCGGGTGCGTCGCCCCAGAGGTGAAACTCCGCCCAAAACGCGGTGTTCAACAAAGGGTAATAGTGAGCGGTCGCGCCGACCTCGAACCAGATGCGCCAGAGTCCACCGAGGCTGCGCAGCTCGGGCCGGGTGATGTGCCCGTCGTCATCCATGAGGAGTCCGCCGTGCATCGCCGGCAAATAGACCAGCAACGTTGCCGCCACGATCAAAGCGAACGGCCCGAAGCGGCGAAGCCACGTGAACACCGTATTCATAGAGGCTGCGCCTTTAGCCAGGCCGCCAGGAGGTGAGCGCTCCACAGAAACGCGCGCTGATCCTCCGTCCCATCTCGGTGTGACTTCTCAGCCCGCTGTGCGAAGCCGGGAGAGAGCGAAGGCGGCAATTCGCTTATATCAACCGGGAAACTTCCTCGTTTCAGCCACGATCCGATCGGCATGCCGAAGCCTTTCTTCGGTCGGTCGATCAGCTTGGCCGGCAATAGAGAGCGCACGGCTTGCTTCAAGAGGTATTTGGTTTTGCCGCGTCGCAGCTTCCAGCACGTGGGTAGCTTTCGCGCAAAGTTAATCACATCCAGATCGAGGAAGGGCGCGCGCACCTCCAGCCCGTTCAGCATGCTCGCACGGTCCGACTTCGGGAGGATGTCGTTCTCCAGATATACGTCGGTGAAGTAGTAGAGGGCACGGTCCGCAAGCGGGAGTCCGCGGCCGCGTTCCCACGCAGCGATGGCTTCGGAGAATATTCCTTCCATGGGCGCGGGTTGCTGAAACAGCTCGTTGAGTTCTGCCTGGCTGAGCGGAGACATCCACGTCGGCAGCCAAAGACTCGGCGGGTGCTCAACTCCGCGCAGAAACCGTCTCAGTCGGAAGTCGAGCGACATGTTGCTTTGCCCAACCGGGAGGAACCGCATCAGGTGGACGATGGCGTCGTGGACGGGACGGGGGCAGCAGGCGCGATGTGCCCGCGCCAGCGTCAGGGCCCGGAAGGGATCGTACCCGGCAAACAACTCATCGCCGCCGTCCCCGCTGAGGGCCACGCTCACATGGCGCCGCGCGAGCGCAGCCACTTGGAAGGTGGGGACGAGCGAAGGATCGGCGAGTGGTTCATCCAAGCGCGCGGCGAGCGCCCGACCCGCCTCCTCAGCTGCGCACAAGTCGGTTCTCTCGACGTTGACGCGGCAGCCCACGAGCTTCCCGGCCAATTCAGCGTAACGCGTCTCATCGAAGCTTCGGTCGTCAAATCCCAACGTAAACGCGGGGAGGGCGCCGCGGCCGCTCACCTCCGCGGCAAGTGCGGCGATAGCCGACGAATCGACCCCGCCGCTGAGCAGAATCCCCACGCCCACATCCGCCCGGAGCCGCTCGCGGACAGACTTCTTGAGAAGGTTGAGCAGTTCCTCGGCCCAGGCGTGCTCTGAGTTTTTTGGCACGATCGCGGGCTCCAGGACAAACTGCCAGTAGCGCTGCACCTGCAAGCCCCGGCCGACGATATCGTAGAGAAACCAATGCCCTGCGGGGAGTTTCTTCACGCCCTGGAGAAGTGTGTGGGGCGCCGGGATGAATCCGTACGCGAAGTACTTCCTCAACGCCATCGGGTCCACGCGGCGCGGGCATTGCGTGTGCGCCCGAACAGCGCCCAGCTCCGAGCCGAAGACAAAGCCCTGCTTGCTCTCGGCGTAGTAGAGCGGCTTTTCGCCAAAGCGGTCGCGGCTTCCGAAAAGATGGTTCAGATCGCGATCGTACAGGACGAAAGACCACATCCCGTTCAGGTGCCGCGGCAAGCTGACACCCCATTCGCGATAGCCATGGAGCAGGACTTCGGTGTCTGCGTGCTGGCTGCGAAACGAGTGGCCCCGCTTCTCCAACTCGGTGCGAAGCGCGCCTGCGTTGTAGATTTCTCCGTTGTAGACCAGGGCCAGTCGGCCGTCGTCCGACAGCATTGGCTGACTGCCGGAGTCGCGATCGATAATGGCGAGTCGGGAGTGCGCGAGATGGACTGCTCCGTCCCGGCTCGTCCAGCGGCCTTGGGCATCGGGCCCCCGGTGGCTGACGGCGCGGTTCATCGCCTCGAGAACTCCCGGCAACTCCTGACCGGTGTAGCCTGCGATGCCGCACATGCTAGTTCTTGCTCTGAAGGCGCAGTTTTTCCTTCGGCGCGTCGAAATTGAAGGTGGTGGCGATGCGGTACGTGCCGTGGTCGCGGCCCTCGTGATAGATCCGCATCACCACCTCCGCGATCAGCCCGAGCAGGAAACACAGGACCCCGATGAAGAACATCGTGGACCAAACCCATGGGAGAGGCGTTTCGATGAACGACTTTCCTCCCCAGAACTTGAAGTAGACCATCGCGCCGGCGGCCAGTCCGCTCACAAGAAGCGATGCGAAGCCGCACGCACCGAAGACGTAGATCGGCTTTTGTGCATACCGGTGAAGAAAAACGACGACGAGGAGATCGAGGATCACCTTCGCCACCCGGTTCAGGCCGTAGTGAGAGGATCCTGCGCGCCGGGGGCGATGCCGCACGGGAAGCTCGGCAATGCGGGCCCCGTTGTAGCTCGCATAGGCGGGGATGAACCGATGCATCTCTCCGTAAAGGTTTACGCCCTCCAGGATCTCTCGCCGGTAGGCTTTGAGAGTGCAGCCGAAATCGTGGAGCCGCACGCCCGTGGCGAAGGAGATCAGGCGGTTCGCCACGCGCGAGAGGAGAACGCGTCGGATGCTCTGGTCATTCCTTTGTACCCGCCACCCGGATACAACATCGTAGCCCTCGCCGAGCTTGGCCAGGAGATTGTCGATGTCGGCAGGGTCGTTTTGCAGATCCGCATCGATCGCGACGAGGATCGACCCGCGGGCTGCTCGGAATCCGGCCATCAGCGCGGCAGTCTGCCCAAAACTGCGCCGAAACCGGATCACCTTTAGCCACGGTCGGTCGGCAGCCATGCTGCTGAGAATCCGGGGCGTGGCGTCCCGACTCCCGTCATCCACCACGATGATCTCAAAGCCGGCCGTGATGGAGTGCAGACTGGACGCGAGTCGTTCGACCAGTTCCCCGATCGTGGCGCTTTCGTCGAGGCACGGAATCACCACTGAAATTTCGTGTGGAAACTTCGGAGGCAGGGCGCGCGGCTCATATTCGAGGCGGGCGGGGGCGGGGAGGGTGCACTCACCCATGGGGCAGGGGATTCCCGGGATGCACGTGGGGAGTAGAATTCCCGAATGAGCAGGATTTGCCTGCGGCGGTCCGGCAATCCGGCAAAAGGCGAAGCGCTCCTACGACTTTAGTCGAGCTGGGCGCGCATACGTGACGTGCTGAATCTCAGCGGCGAGGACTTTCCGGCGGACCGTAGTAGCTGGTTCGCACGTCACCAAAGCTGAGCAGAAGCCGCTGCAGAACGACTCCGGGATCAACTCTCCAGAACTTGATCACGTGTGCTCCGGGCCTTGCGATCTTGTGCTTGGTGCTGGTTTTCCGAACCCCTTCGAGGACCGTTTGACCCCATGCTTCGCGTCCGTCGCCCACCGGAATCTGCAGATCGACGAGCTGAGGTGGCTCGTCGTCGACGGAGATGGCATAGCGAAGTCCCCGCCTGGGCGTGAAGGCCAAGGTGGGCGAAAGCGTCAGTTCGATCTTCGCCTCTCCTTGCGAGTCCGTATGGACAACATACTCGAGATGGGCTGCGCTCGGCCCTGGCATCCGGGATTCGGCCGTGACCGGAACGGTGGTGACGCCGCCGTCGGTTCGCCCAAAGGACGGCAGCACGCTCCATTCGGCCCCGTCACCGGCCACCGCTCGCGCAAAATGGGTCGCTTCAATTGAAACAAATCCTTCCGCCTCAAGAAACGCTCCGGGAGCCGGATCGACATCGGCAGGGTACTTGATGACAGGGACCCGTATGCCCACGAAGACACCCCGTTTATCTTTCACCAGGAGCCGGGCATCGGTGGCACCGACAGGAGCGTCAGCCCAGTCCACGCTTACGCCGATCCGTGCCGTGGCAGCGCCGCTCAGCTCTCCTTCCGCTGACGTTACACGCAGCCACGGGACGGAGGGCGAGACGGTGAACGCGATGCGTTCCTTTCCTCGGTTGAAGACTTCTATCCAGCGCGATGGGCGCGTGAGTGAATCGAGCGCGGGAAGCGACGGGCGCTTTTGCCCGGGAATCACCTCCGGCCATGCCGGCCTCATCCCTTCGACCGCGACGCCGATTTCGCCGTAACTCGTCGCCTGAATTTCAGAAACCGCTGGCATGGTATTCCGTGGTGGCTGCTGCCAATTCACGTAGCCGAGGTGCGTCTGGTCGGCGAAATGCCGCCAGCGTCCTTTACCGAGCTCCTCGTTAAACTGGAGAGTAAGGGCTGCATCGGCGCGGAAAAGTCCGCGCACCGTCTCGGCCGTTCGATTGGTCTCGGCCCTTCCTTGTAGGGTGTACAGGCGATTTAGCCCGGCGGTGATGGACATCCGGTAAACGATGGAGCAGCCGCGGATCGGCCAGAGGACCAGTTGGAAGTAGGCGTCACGGGCGTCTGGTGCGATCTGCGACTGGAGGGTGCTGGCGAGCGATTCCAGTTCGGTCCATCGATCGAGCATCCGCTTCGCTTCGTCGTAATTCACCGTGCTGAATGTGTCTGCGGAAACGCACTCCGGTTTGATGGCTCCAGTGAGTTTCGTGTACCCGGCGATCAAACCGGCAATCTGTTTGGCGTGCTCGGGCCCAAATTCACGGGCGGCCCAGAGTTCGCCAAACTCAGTCAGCCTCTCGTACGGCCAGTCGGCGGGCGCCCAAGCGTACCGCATCGCGAACTCAATGGGGAACTCCATCGGCTTGAGGTCGCCGACGTTGAAGATCCAGATGCGCGTTGCGTCGTACTGCCAGGCGAGGTGCATCTGCTCCCAAACTTTGAAGATCGGGGTCACGTTCAACCACTTGTAGGAACGCGGCCACCCCACGTAATCGAGGTGGTAATAGATCCCCGCGCCGCCGGAGCGGTGACGCTCATCGGGGGACGGCAACCGTCGTATATTGCCGTAATTATCATCGCACCAGAGGAGCGTGACGTCATCGGGGACCTTCATGCCGCGCTCGATGTATTCCTGCACCTCCTTGTACAGCGCCCAGAGTTGAGGAACCTGTGCCACGTCTTTCTTCATCTCTCGGGCAAGGATCCCGCGCTGGTCATGCACGATTCTCTCCAGCAACTGGATATTGGCCGTCTCGCCCATGGCCATGTCGCCGTCGCCCCGCATACCCAAGGTGATGATGCTTTCGAACTCGCGGTTCCGGCGGACTCCGGCGCTCCAAAACTCCGCAAGGCCAGCGGCATTCTGCTCGTAGTTCCAGGCTCCGTGTCCGTGCCGATGCCACTCCTGTTGTGAACGAAGCATGGGTTCATGGTGGGAGGTGCCCATGACGATGCCGTATTCGTCCGCTAGCCGGGGATTCTCCGGGTCATCTTCATTGAAGGCGTTGCTCCACATCGCCGGCCAGAGGTAATTCCCGCGTAGCCGTAATAGCAGTTCGAATACGTGCGCGTAGAATCTGCTGTTCAGCCCCCCGAACTTCTCGTTTGCCCAGCCGCTGAGGGCTGGCGCTTCGTCGTTGAGGAATATGCCGCGGTACTTCACCGCAGGTGGAGGGTGAACCACGAGGCCCGGCATCACCCAAAGCTCGGCATGCTGTTTCGGAGGGACGTCTGCCCACCAGTACCACGGGGAGACGCCAATTTGTTCGGACAAGTCGTAGGCGCCGTAGATGGTCCCTCGTTTGTCGCTTCCAATGATGACCACGGCTCGATCGACGTTCGGGAAGGGTTGCTCCACGGTCGTCGTGATCCACGCCTCCCACTTTCCCTGGATCGACGAGACGTCGACTTTTCCGCTCCTGACGAGTTCATCCACGAGCGAGCTCTTTCCCAAGGTTCCGAGTATCACGGCCGCTTTGGCGCGGTGCGGGTGCGACAGCGCCAGTTCGGGCCGAACGCCAGCGACGCGTTCGATGTCTGCTTGTACATCGCGGGCCGTACGGACGACGCCCGGCCAGTCGTTAGCGTCGGCGAAGATCGGGGAGGCCGAGCGATTCTCTACAAGCGGGATACCGTTTTCCGTCGCGGTGAACGTGACAATTGAGCGTTCGCCCAACGCGGCGAAGAGCGGCGTCGTAAGGACGCCGAAAAGCGCCCACGCGCGGATGCAACGCAGAAAACCGGAAAGTGCGACCATGGTAGAACGTTCGGAAGGCCTCCGCGGGCTCGGTCACGGTCCCTGGATTGGAACTGGGGAAGTAACGAGCTGTACGCGGTTTCCCCGGCAACTAACCTGCACGAGGAGGTGAAGTTCAAATCTCCATTGGTCGCAGTGCCGCTGCGACTTTAGCGCTAGATTGCTCAGCTGGCCCGAGAGCAGTATCCCGGCTCCGGGTGAAGCAGGGGACAGATGAGTCACGCGCCTTGAAGCAGTTCCGCGTGACTTATCCGCCCAGCCCCCAGGAGCCTCTGGCGCGACGTAAGTAGACATAATGTTTATTGTGCGATTAAGCCTCCGGGTGAACGACTTCCGTTTCACCCATGGCTTCCAACATAAATGCATGTCGCATAACGGCGCAATTCTTGTGACAAAACGGGCGCAAATGTTGTGACGTTGTGCCGGAAACGTCTTTGCGGAAGCCTGCTCGAACGCCGCAAGACCCGAGGAAGTAGCTCTCTGCCACCTGAACCAGCTGTACTCTGCTGGCTGCACCTTGGCGAGCGGCGGCCGCTCTTCAGGCAGATCCTGCGTAAATCCTGTGACATGCCATGGAGACGGTTGGCTTGCGCGCGGCCTAAACACCCGATTCTGCGCGACTGTCGGAGCGCCTGCTAGTGCGCACTCTGGTTCGGCCCAGCAATCGGTGCACGGGCATCATTTCATTCATTCGGACGATGAAAATTGGGCTGCGGATCGGAGAAACTGGCGGACCGGACGGGTATTCTGCGCCACTCCCCCGTTTCGGCATCTATCGCATGGCAAAAAAATCTATGAAGAAAGCCGCATCAGGCACTAAGCTCGGGAGCCTCGTCAAAGATAGCATCACAGGATTCACGGGGATCGCGATCGGTCGCACGGAATTTGGGTTTGGATGTGTCCACATCCGCATCCAGGCACCGGGCCTGACCGAGGCGGGAACGCCAATTCCGGTGCAGACGTTTGATGATCAGCGTGTGGAGGTTCTCGCTCCTCCTTCAAAGCTGTGGGCCGAACCCGTCGAAACGCCCGTGAAGCTCGGCGACGTTGTGCGTGACTCCCTCACAGGCGTTGTGGGTGTCGCAACCGGAAAGACCGTCGGCCTGGATGGGCAGATCAACCTCTTTGTCGAACAAGTTGGGCTGACGGCAGACGGTGAGCCCAAGTCGCCGCTCTACATTAATGCGGCATCGGTAGTCGTGGTTGATAGGCGCGAACTCAAGGTGAGCAAGGACAGCGTCGCGACGAGCGGAGGCCCGATGCCACGCGAGATCGTTCCGCTTTCAGCTCCGCATTGAGTATCGCGGCGCGTATCGTCGGCGAGGGCGGTATTCGGGACCGTTTATAATTGATCTTTAAAACGGTCCATCTTTAGAGCTTGCAGCTACGGCGAAGACCGCTCGTGTGCTTCGATTTCGTGCCCCGAGCGTTTCAGATTGGCGGTTGCTTTCCGGCTACCTCCGTATCCGACGGTTGGTTACTCCGCATCCTCCTTTGAATCCGCGAGCTTCGCGCAGATCCAGCTTTGCGCTAGGTCGGCGACTTTGGCGACGGTCAGAAGATTGTCGCGGCCGAAGCTGTCGCTATTCTTGAGCGTTTCACCGTCGCGGTAGGTGCGGGATACGGTGACATTGTAGTAGGGGTTACTGGGCTAAACGGAGTTCAAAGAACGCTAAGGCGATTCTCATTTTTGGAAAGAACGGTGTCGGTGTGTCGGGAGTACGCTACCGTTGTGATGCGGCAACGCCATTTGCTATTTGTTTAGGAGAAAATGCGCCCTATGGAGTCTGCAGAGGATTTCGAAGCCGATTGAATACAGCGCAGTCATCCGCATTTCTAGACCAACCACGTGGTTCAACGCTGACCACTGAAATGGGCTTCTGCATACAGTTCCTCAGAACGTAACGTCAGCGTTCGAACAATCTCTGTGCGCGGTCGCGGGAGCATGGGCGTAATTGAACACTGAGTGTTCGCACCGCGCGAGTCGCAGTCGACACGCCCCTGAAGGAAACGTCCATGTTTGCGCCGCAAACATGCTCCCTAACGTATCGGTGTCTCCGCAAAAGGCAGAGAAACGCCGAAGCTTGGGCGCGAGGATTCCACGCGCCCCCGCTAGCTAGAGTGTACTACGCTCGCGGAACAGTTTCGCCTGACGACGCGAGAGTTCGACAGAACGTCCGCCTGTGAGCGTCACCTTCAGCCCGCCGCTGAACCAGGGCTCTACCGCTTGGACTTGCCGGAGGTTGATTAATTGGGACCGGTTGGCCCGGATGAAGTCGTCGCCTGGCAGGCGGTTTTCCAAGACCGCCAGCGAACGCCTGATTACCGGCGTGGCCTCGGCCAGCCAGATGAGCGAGTGAGCGCCGAGGGATTCGGCTCCGATGATCTGGTGCACCGGAACATACCACATGCGCTCAGCATCCCCGAGGAGAACTTTGTCGTCGGGTCGCAAGGAACGCGGCGGCATACCTGCGTCGCCGTCTGTCTGCGGCGTCTCGTCGGGCACCATTCCGGGCGAGGAGACGGAGACCCGCCGCAGGGCGACCGCAAGTCGCTTGGGCACGACGGGCTTGAGCAGATAGTCGGCGGCGCCGAACTCGAAGGCCCGCAGGGCGTAGGTGTCGTAAGCGGTGGTGAAAATGATCCGAGGCGCGTCTTGTCCCAGGGAATTCAGGAGCTCGAGCCCGCTTTCCTCCGGCATCTGAATGTCGAGGAACACCAGATCAGGCTTCAGGAGCGCGATCTGTTCGCGGGCGCGCGGCGCATTTGGCGCTTCTCCCACCACACGCACATCCGGCAGATGTTTCAGTAGGCCGGCAAGCTCTTCGCGGGCATGCCGTTCGTCATCAACGATCAACACATTCATCAAGTGCCCTCCTGCACGGTTACGGGCCAACAGGCTTCTGCTACCACTTGGCCGTCGCGTTCGGCGATCACGAGTGAAGCTTCGTCTCCATACAAAAGCGCGAGGCGCTGTCTAAGGTTGACCAGACCTGTCCCGGTCGAGCTGCCACGCTCGACGAGACGCCCGCCATTTGTCACGCGCAGGCAGAGGCCCCGGCCGGCCACGCGGATCGCGTAGCGCACCTGCACCCCGGCGAGGCTTTGGTCGATGCCATACTTCACGGCGTTCTCTATCAATGTATGCAGGAGCATTGGAGGGATCGGCAGGTGACGCAGCTCGTGGGGGACATCGGCGTCGATCCGCAGTCGCTCTTCATAGCGCAAGCGTTCCAGTGCGAGGTAGGCATCAACGAACTCCAGCTCGTCGGTCAGAGGGATCGTATTGCAGCGCGAGACGGAAAGAGAGTGCCGCATCATCTCGGATAGGTGTGTGATAGAGTCCCGGGCCGCCTCCGGATCCCGTTGCACCAGCGCTCGCAGAAGGTTGAAACTATTGAATAGAAAATGCGGGTTGAGCTGATTGCGCAGTGTAGAGAGCTGGAGCTCCTTGGTTGCAGCCGCCAGTCGCACGCGGTCCATTTCAGTTTTGCGGCTCACATCGTGATAGTAAAAGGCGAGGAAGAAACCGCCCCACATGGCGAGCACACCCGTGTTGCTGACGTAATCGACGACCAGCCAGAGTTCATCTGAAGGTTCACTCTGCGGACTGGCAGCTTCGGCCAACGGAAAGAACACTAGAGTGAGCGCCAAGCCTCCGAGCGCGCATGCCGCCGCGCCTTTCCTGAGTAGACGCACTCGTTCGAGGGCAAACCATTTCCATGATTGCGCCACTTTGACGATCACGTGGGAGAGCAGCGCGGACCCGAGGATTCTGCCCAGCTCGACCGAGATCGACTCCCAGCGCCACATCTGGGGATTGGCAACGGCGAAGAGCAGTATGTAGCCGCCCAGAAATCCCCACGCGAACAGTTGGAAGCGCCGGTAGGATCGAGGTTCCATATGCGATAGTTGCCCGGCACTCATGGTTCCGTCCCAGCATAGCCCAGGGCTATGGCATGTCTACAGAGATGCGTCCGGCCGTCGGATTGTGAAGAACGGCTCGAGCAATTGGTGCTGAATTGTAGGCCGGGAAGCTGGTTCATGTATGGAGGCGTCGGCACAACAGCGCGACGCGAAGTTGCTAGGCGATCCACAGCCACGCGCGAGTCCGGGAGATACTCTCAGTCTGGAATCCATTTGCGCGATTGCTGACCTGACCGATCCGTGTGCGCTACTGAACGTCAATGAACGGTCGATTCTCGCGATCCGGCGGTTGGGGAACGCACCGAAATCAACGCTCCGCACGGCGCCCTGTCGCTCCAGCAGCAAATCCCGCGAGCACGGCTTTGAAGCCGAATGCGCGGAGCGCCGGACCGACACTCGGCACCGGAGAGCAGCCGCCCTCCCCCTTGCCGTCGGATGAGCAAGACCGGCAGCCGCTCGATCGCGAATAACGACCGCTCCGTTACATTCCCTCGTGGACCCAGCTGATTTGACCGGAATCCGCCGCAATGAAGTCGAAAACGAACCGACGTCTTGCGATTCTGGCGCTGCTCGTCCTCCTCGCTGCAAGCTTTCAAATCTGGAGAAATCTCCAACTGAAGACGCTCTACGAAACGTCTCCCGTAACGCGGGGCGACATCGAAGCGCGGGTTACCGCGTTGGGCGTCCTGCAGCCGCGATCGTACGTCGATGTGGGTGCGCAGGTCTCCGGGGTCATCCAACGACTCGCTGTCCAGCCGGGGTCCAAGGTTGCTAAAGGCGACTTGTTGGTGGAGATCGATCCAAGCGTGCAGCAAGCCACCGTGGATGCGGGCCGCGCGGCCTTGGCGATGCTGCGCGCACAGCTGGCGGAGCAGAAGGTCCAGCACCGGCTGGCCACGCAGCAGCTCGAGCGCCAGCGCGAGTTGGCAAAGTGCGATGCGACTCGCGCGGAAGACGTCCAGGTCGCTGAGGCGGGCGCCGCGTCAGCCGCGGCTAGGGTCGAGAGCATCCTCGCCCAAATCGCCCAGACGGAGGCGGCACAGCGAGCCGACGAAGTCCGCCTGGGCTACACGCGCATCTACGCTCCCATGAGCGGGACCGTCATCTCGGTGGACGCCCGTGAAGGGCAGACGCTGAACGTCACGTTTCAGACCGCCAGTCTCCTCCGCATCGCTGACCTCTCCTCCATGACCGTATGGGCCGAGGTCTCCGAAGCGGATGTGCGCCGCGTCAAGCCTGACCTACCCGCCTACTTCACCACGCTAGGTGGCGACAAACGCCGCTGGCAGGGAAAGGTTCGCCAGATCCTGCCAGCCCCGCCAGGTACGGGCCGGACCGCGGACGATTCCGCTGCATCGGCCGGGGCGCCCAAGGTGGTCGTCTACAACGCGCTCTTCGACGTGGACAATCGCGACGGAGCTTTGATGCCGCGGATGACCGCCCAGGTCAGCTTCGTCGAAGCGTCTACCTCGCGGGCTTTGATAATTCCGGTCTCCGCGCTGACTCCATCCGACGCCCAGGCAGATGGGACGCAGACGTCCCGGAAGGTGCGAGTGCTGCAGTCCTCGGGTGACGCAAAGGATGTAGCGGTGAATCTCGGCATCCAGACTCGCGTGCAAGCCGAAGTGCTCTCTGGCCTGAAGGAGGGCGACCTTGTCATTACCGGCGAGATCGATCCGACACAGCCGGACAAGTCGAAGGAGTTCCTGCCATGAGCCCGCAGGATTCGGAGGCGGATTCGGGCCCAGCGCTGATCGAGTTGCGCGACCTGCGCAAACGCTATGGCCAAGACCAGGCGGCAACTGACGGACCACCACCGGTGGAGGTTCTCCACGGTATCAACCTACGAATACACGCCGGCGAGTTCGTCGCGATCGTCGGCGCCTCGGGCTCCGGTAAATCGACCCTGATGCACCTGCTCGGCTGCCTCGATCGCCCGAGCTCCGGCACCTATCGGTTCAAAGGGCGCGACGTCTCGACGCTGGATGCGGACGCGCTGGCCGACCTCCGCCGGCAGGACTTCGGGTTTATCTTCCAGGGTTACCATCTGATCCCGACGGAGTCGGCACAGGAGAATGTGGAAGTCCCCGCGCTCTATGCGGGCATGCCGAAGACCGAGCGCACCGGGCGCGCTGTTGCCCTGCTCACCCGGCTCGGCCTAGGGGACAAGTTGCGCAACCGCCCCAATCAACTCTCCGGCGGGCAGCAGCAGCGCGTCTCCATCGCGCGCGCGTTGATGAACGGCGGGAAGGTCATTCTCGCCGACGAGCCGACAGGTGCCCTCGACACCCGCAGTGGCGCTGAAGTGATGACATTGCTCCACGAACTAGCAGACACCGGACACACCGTCATACTGATCACCCACGATCGACAAGTCGCGCAGCAGGCTCGCCGGGTCATCGAGCTGCGCGATGGCTCCATTGTCAGCGACACTGGCGACGAACCGCCCACGCACGCCTCGCCCCAATGCTCTGAGCCTAAAAACGAAACCGCTTCCGCCGCTCTCGCCGAGATGCGCGCCACTCTCCGCGCGGCTTGGCGGGTCATGTGGGTAAACCGCTTTCGCACTAGCCTCACCCTCCTTGGTATTATCATCGGCGTTGCCTCCGTAATCGTGATGCTGGCGGTCGGCGAAGGCTCGCAACGACAGATCATGGCCCAAATGGCCGCCTTCGGCGCCCGCACGCTCCAGATCTACCCTCAGTGGAGCAGCGCCCAGGTCCAGCCAGCCAAGATTACGCTGGACGACGTCGCCGCCGTCCGCGACGTCCGACAGGTTGTGGCCGCCGCCCCCTACATCGAGGGCACACTCACGATTAGGCGGGGCAATACCGACCACAAAGCGAACACGGGCGGCACCACCACAGATTTTCCTCGCACCATGAACTGGGGCATGGCGCGGGGCGCATTCTTCACCGAGGCCGACGAGCTCGCCCTCGCGAAGGTCGCCGTCCTCGGCCACAGCGTCTATCGCAAGCTGTTCCCGGCAGGAGGCGATCCGGTTGGCCAGGAGATCCTCATCGACAACCAGCCTTTCCTCGTGGTCGGCGTCCTCAGGAAAAAAGGTGCCAGCATGGGCGAGGATCAGGATAACCGCATCGTCGTGCCGTTTGACACGGCGGCGACTCGGCTGTTCGGCCGCCGGAATCCCGACTGGATTGCCGTGCTGATCGAAAATCTCCAGTCGGCTGGGGCTACAGGCGAAGCAATCCAGGCCGAACTCACCCGCCGTCGCGACGCCGCCGATCTCCAGATCTGGAATCAGGCCGAGGCGATCCGGGTGCAGTCGCAGACCGACCGAACTATGACCCTCATGCTGGGCCTCATTGCCGCGATTTCCCTCGTCGTCGGTGGCATCGGGGTGATGAACGTAATGCTCATGGCGGTGCGCGAGCGTACCCGTGAGATCGGTATCCGAATGGCGACCGGCGCCCGCGGTAGCGACATCCTGCGACAGTTCCTCGGTGAGGCGGTGCTGGTCACCGTCACCGGGGGGGGCATCGGAGTCCTGGCAGGCCTGATGATCGGTGGCGCCCTGCTGCTCGCCAATGTGCCCTTAGCCTTTTCGTGGACCGCCATCTTCGTCGCGTTTTTCTGCGCCGCATCCTGCGGACTCGTCTTCGGCTACATGCCCGCCAAGCAGGCGGCGCAACTCGACCCGGTGGTCGCCCTCGCGTCGGAATGATTCATCTATGAATACTCACTGTTCACGCTTTAGCGGCTTGCTGGTAGTCGCCCTGTTCACGGGATGCGCGTCCACCGCCCGCAGACCCGCTGCTGTTGTTACGGAGGCCCCGCCGCGATGGCTGCACGCCATCGCGGCGGACGCCCCGGTCGCAGGGCCCAACTGGTGGGATAGCTTCGGAAGCGACGAGCTCCGACAGTTCGTGCGCCAAGCAGACAGTCGGAATCTCGACCTAACGTCGGCCGTTGCCCGGGTTCGTCAGGCACAGGCGAATGCCATGATGGCCCGCGCTGGCCTGTTTCCGAGCTTGGTTGGCAGTGCCGGCGCTGAGCACCGGAATCTCCCCTCAGCGTCGTCGGTGGAGCGGGAGAACAACTACAGTGTGGCGCTCAATGCAAGTTACGAAATCGATTTCTGGGGCGGCAATCGTGCGGCCAGAGACAGCGCCCGGCATGCGCTGCGCGCGAGCCAGTTCGAACTGGAGACGGTGCGCATGACGGTCACGGCCGGGACCGCGTCTCTTTGGCTCCAAGCCGTCGGCCTTCGAGAGCGAGTCAGCTTGGCTGAAAAAAGCACGGCGAATGCGGAGCGCGTGCTGGGCATCGTCGAAGCCCGGGTAGCTTCGGGTGCGGCCACGAAGCTCGACCTCGCGCAGCAGCGCGGCCTTGTTGCGGCGCAACGACGGGCGGCGCTGGCCCTGCAGCAACAGTCTGATGAGGCAGTCATCGCCCTAGCCCGGCTGCTTGGTCAGCCGGTCTCGGAACTGTCTCTTCGCACCGCGTCGCTTCGTTCGCTGCGCGTTCCCTTACCTACGCCGGTTATGCCATCGGTGTTGCTCACCCGACGACCCGATATCGCCCGGGCAGAGGCGCAGCTCGCTGGTGCCGAGGCAGATGTGGCGAGCGCCCGCGCCGCGATGTTCCCGCGATTGAATCTATCAGGGGGAGTGGGCGCGAGCGGCGGGCGCCTGCGGTCTCTCGTGGACAATCCGGCCTACAGCGTGGCCGCGGGGCTGACGGCGCCGATCTTCAGCGCCGGCCGGTTGGTGGCCGGGAAGGAGCTGGCGCAGGCCCGGCGCGAGGAACTGCTCGTTGCCTATCGTGCCACTATTCTGTCGGCGTTCTCCGACGTGGAGACCGCGCTGAATGCAGTCGCAAGCCTCTCGGACCAGACGGCTTCGCAAGCGGAACAGCAGATGCAGGCCACGCGTGCCTTGGCGCTCGCAGAGATTCGTTATAGGGCGGGAGCTGAAACACTTCTTACCTTGCTCGAAGCGCAGCGCGCTGTCTATGCGGCGGAAGATGCCTGGGCACAACTGCTGCTCGATCGCCTGCTTGCTTCCGTATCGCTTTACCGGGCGTTGGGCGGCGGCTGGACAGTTCCGACGACTCCAGCTGAATCCGGATCAAGCTACGTCCGTTCGCCAGCTCGGAAGCTAGCAGAGGGGGCTGACAAGGCCGCCTGCGCAAACCGACTAGATACGCGCTAAGCCGTCTACGACGTTACGAATCTTACATGTAACAATTGATGCCGGCCCCCCGACGATCACTCGTCCTAAACGAGGTTCCTTTCCTATTTGGAATATACCACACCGGCAAAAATGGTGCGGATGACAGCACTTGCACCTGCACGACCTTTCGGTCCCAACGCTCTCAACGCTGGCCGTCTACTACCTCCGTCACATCCGCGTGAATACAAGTGGAGCTGAACACGGGACTTGCACCCGTCGCCACTGCTCACCAATCAGGGCCCGCGTTATCTCGGAGTGATCAGGATAGAAATGGTCGGCCAGGATCGGGGATTACGCAGCTGATACAGGCGTTCCCGGCAGCAATCAGGATCTACGTGGCGAGCCAGCCCGTGGACATGAGGAGTTGTTCAATGGGCTGTGGAGCGCGGCCTGCGAGCAGCTCCAGAATAATCCCGAGAGCGGTGCGGTGTTCTCCATTGTCAATGCGGAGCGCACGCGACTGAAGCTCTTATACTGGGATGGTGCAGGCGTGTGGGTGCTCGCGAAGCGCTTGGAACCGCGCCGCTTCTCCTAGCCAACGGTAACCGATGTCCGAAAAGCAGATTCCTGGAAGGAGACCTTAATGACCGCTCCGTGCCCGCAAATGACCGTTCGGTGATTTCTAGGCGCGAACTCGCCGCAAAGTGGATCTTTGAGGCCCTCTACTTCGCGATACGCTATGCAAACCCAACTCTCATTTGCCCTCAGGGGCCAAACCCTCTTCGAAGGCTGTCAAACCCGGTATGATCAGGCGCTTAACCACATGTCGATCATGGGGATTCTGCTGGTCGTGGCGTGTCCTAGGGCGGCTTCTTACCTCATTGGGCAATGAGCACGAAACCAATCTCCCCGGTGGGACCGGCTCCGCTCGGTTCCTTAGCGCGGAAGTCTGCTTCGTCTGGGGGACTGGGTTATAGCTTCCTCGGCTCTTTCTTCCTGAAGTATTCCAATGGCGAGCAGCCTAAATTGGTAGACCAAGTCAAGTACCTGCTCCGTATCCTTCTACACCCGGTCATCAGTTACCAGTGGATCACCTGCCTTTCTGAGCCGGGAACAAGGGACCTATGGGCGCTTAGGCCCAGACTAGCGACCAAGTTGCAGAGGCCGTACTTAGCGAAGACCTTAGGGGCACGGCGCCGCAAAGAAGCGCTGGTGAACCATTATCATCTGATTCGCGCGCTGATTTCTTACGAACGGCTCGTAGAAATCTATGGCAAGGGTCATGTCCTGCTCTCGATTTACTCAAGAGAACACGATCGACGTTGGGATCTGCGCCTTGGGTATTTCAATGAACTGGAGAAAGAGGGTGAGCTAACAATCTCTTTAGTTGATACGCAGACAGCCCTCCGCATCGCGAATCTTACGTTTTGCCTGTACGTCGAGAATCAGAGCACGGTTGCCATGGTGGGGGGCTTGCAGTCAACAAGGCACGAAAACACGCGGCACGCCATTCGGGATACTTCGAAGCTCATGTTTGGGCTACGGCCTAAGGCAACGGTCCTTTGGATGCTTCGAGAGATTTTGAATGCGTGGGGCGTTCAACAGTTGAAGGCGGTATCGGACAAGACCCACATCTATCAGCACTGGCGGAAACGAAAGCAGCTCGATTTCAAGTATGATGAGTTCTGGGCTGAAGCAGGAGGTGTCATTGGAGCGGATGGCCTTTGGATCTTGCCGCTCCAGGAAGGGAAACGTTCGCGAGAGGACCTAAAGCCGAACCGCCGGAAAACGCATGAATTACGCTACGCGTTCCTCGGACGCCTCAGGGAGGTTTCTCACGAGGCCATTGAACGCTTGCGCCCCAACTTGGGCCAGCGTGCTGCATTAAGTGGCACGATTCTATCCATCGAGCTTTCCGAGCCGTCACAAAGCGTTCCACTGTAGGAAATGGCCGCGAGCATTACTGCACACCCCTTCGGGCGCTGAAGCGGGCGGGCTATGATAGCATTTCGACTATGCCTCCTGCTGGATTTGAGAGCGTGCGCGAGTACTTGGGCTCCGCGCAGAATTCGGACAATAAAGTACGACATCCAGAACTGGCGCTCACCGGCAGAAACGGAGCTAAGCCCCATCTTCGTTAGAAGTCCCTATGGCTTAAGCTCTTGAGAAGCTTACAGAGCCACAGACCACTCTAATTCTTATGACAATGCCCCTCTGATTCTGATGACAAACAGACCAAATTTGATGACGCGGCATGCAGACTCAGTACTGAAACTGATGACATGTTCAGGAAATCTTGTTGGTCCTTCGAAATAAAGATCGCCCCGTCTCGAAGCAGTATTCCCACCACTCCGTCCGCGATATCGAACCCCGGCCCATATCTTGGAGGAGTTCTCTCGACGGAAATCGCGGAACGGATCCAGGGCGCTGGGAGTGCCCGTGTGACTTGGTTGTGGCGCGTCGTCAGGCACGCGGGCCGCATAGCGGCGCAATTGTCCTATGACACGCGACGGAGACGGTTGTCCTGCGTTCCGACATGAAAGCACGATTTCGTCCGTTCGGACGATGCGCACTGGGACGCCAATCAGACAGACTTGTGGACGCCGGCGTTATTCTGCGCCGCTTCCCCTTTTCGGTTTCTCTCATATAGCAAGAACAACCACGAAGAAAGCTACCCCAGGGATTCAGCTGGGAAGTCTAGTCAAAGATAGCATCACGGGATTCAAAGGAATCGCGATTGCTCGTACCGAGTACGGGGTCGGATGTATCCACATCCGCATCCAGGCACCGGGCCTGACCGACGCGGGAACGCCCATTCCGGTGCAGACGTTTGACGACCAGCGCGTAGAGGTTCTCTCCCCTCCGACAAAGCGTTGGGCGGGCCCCATCGAAACTCCCGTAAAATTGGGCCATGTAGTCCGGGACTCACTTACGGGCGTTGTCGGTATCGTCACAGGCAAGACGGTGGGGCTGGATGGGCGCACTAATCTCCTTGTTGAACAAGCTGGAATGACATCAGACGGCGAGCCCAAGCCGCCAATCTACATTAATGCTGCGTCTGCAATCGTGATTGATCGACGCGAACTCGAGGTCAGTAAGGACAGCGTAGCCACGAGCGGAGGCCCGATGGCGCGGGCAGCCGTTGCCCATTGAGTTCGGCTCCAGAACCGCTGCAGGCAGTCGATCGGTTCTGGCCCCGATTGACGCTCTTTCCGGTCTGTTGGTGCGTACCGACCCTCCCTTGAGGACCGTTTATAAGTGATATTTTAAACGGTGCATTCGGAAAATGCAGCTTCTGCCATGACCGCTCGTGCAGTTCGAGTTCATGCCCCCGTCCCGCAACCGGAAAACTCAGGCCGGCCGTGCACTCCCATCGGGAACGAATTCCAAGTACCCAATTGGGAATGCGGCAACGTTCATTCAATTCCAGGGGCAGCGACAGGAGCAAAGATGTGAGCCCCTCCCGTGTGCCTGAGGTCGGAAAAGTTCTCGTAAAGGTGGGTTTTGAAGTGCTTCTCCCCTAACCTGTCACCCTGCGCAAGATGAGCAGCAGAGCTGCGATCAGGGGCTCGGTTCGCGGGTTCGAGTCCCGTCCATCCCGCCATTTTGGCGATTTTTGCAAAAGGCCTGTTTCCCTCGCGGAACGGGCCTTTTGCCTATGTATCTACGACTTACGCGGGGTTCCACCGTTTGCACGATCGGTCACGATTGCGCTCCGTTGTGCACGATTAGCGGTTCTAGAAACCACCAAACGCGGCCATCAATTCGACGGCTTCGTTTATTGTTAGGAAGGGCTACGATGATCACTATCACCGGGCCCCATTACGACAAAACGAGGAAGCGCTGGTACCTGTACTGGACCACGCCGCGGAAGAATCCCGACGGGACAATTCAGCTTCGGCCGAACGGCCGGCCTGTTCTCGATCGGCACCGTCCGCCTTACCCGACGCGCGCCGAAGCGGCAACCGACAAAGCCCGCATCGAGGCTCAGTACGAGCAGACTGGCTCGGGCGAATTCCTCTTCGATCGCGCCGCTGCTGCCGATTACGAATCGGCCGCAAAGATCCTCGGCGAGGTACCGATGGTGGAGGCCGCTCGGTTCTGGCGCCTGCACCACCCAGAGCAGCCGAAACTCACGATGGCGCAGCTCTACCCGCTGTTTCTTGAGGCCCTCTTAAAGCGCTTCAAACGCGAGACGCGGCACACCCGTGATCTCAAATCGCGTGTTGGGATCTATGTGAAAACGGTAGCGAACCGCTATCCCGAGACCGTAACCCGCAAGGGAATCCTCCAGTACATCGAGGACCTGAAGGTGGAGCCTCGCACGGCTCGCAATCACAAGCAGTCGATCTGCCGGTTCTTCAATTGGCTGGTTGGAAAAGACTACATCACGACGAATCCCGCAGGTGGAATCAAAAAGAGCGACCTCGCAGTTGGACCAGGTCGAGCGCTACCTTCGCTCTCTCGAACGGTACGACCCCGACTTGGTTCCCCACGAGATCGTGCAACTCCTGTCCGGGGTGCGTGCTGACGATGAAATGGCGAATTTTGACACGAAGTACGTGCTTTCTGAAACCAAGGGGATCGTAGTTCCCGGCAGCATCTCGAAGATGGGTGAGCGCGACGTCCTTGAAGGCGTGGAAGAATGCTTTTGGAACTGGTGGACCGTGTACGGGAAGGACGAAGGGCTGCTGCGGGTCAAAAACTACGAACCGCGGTGGTTCCGGGTCCGCGTTCTCGCCTCAATTCTCGACCAAGCTCGGGCCGATGAATTCGCGCGGCTGCCAATCAAAAGCCTACTAAAAATGGACCTCGCCACGAAAGCGCTCGCCGACCGGCCATGGAACGCCCGCCGCCGCACGTTTTGTACGTATCACGTCGCAAAGCATCAGAGCGCCGACAAGACCGCGATGCTCATGCGTCACCAAGGCGGCACCGCAACTCTGTGGAAGTCCTACCGCGGGCTCGGCGTCACACAGGCGAAAGGCATGGCGTATTTCGAGATCCAGCCGTGCCCCGTCGCGCATCCAATCCGGCCGGAACGCCCCCTCCGCGGAATCGTCCGCAAACAGGCAGAGTATTCTCAGCCGATTTGCCGAATCGACATATCGGCGTCTGGATGCGCATAGCCCAAGTCGTGACCGACGACCTAGGCGAATATGGATGTTATCGGACGCCCGACCAGGGCGGCGTCGTTTGGCACGGCAATTCACCAAGCCGACGCGTGAGGTTATGCCGCAACACGTCTTCCAGTAGCTCTCTTGTGGTGCCGCGTGATACCGCTAAGGCAGTCGCCAGATGAGGCATATCGAGCGGATTTGCAGGACGTCCTTCCTTCGCGATAATGGGTATCGGGCCGAATAAGCGCTTCGATCGAAGGTCAGCACCAGCCCTTATCAAAACAGCCAGTACAGCCGCGACCGGAGTCCACTGAATCAGCGGCACGGGAGGTAAAACAAAATATACGGATTTTTTGTTATCGGGTTGGGTGACGACGAACAAAGACCAGCCCAAGCGCTCCCCAATCGCCCCTCACGGCCCGCGTTCAGATGGCGTCAGCCCCGAGTCAACCACGCGTAGCGCGACGGAATCGGAAACGGCGTGTCAAACCGAGGACCGGCGGAAATCCACTAAGGAATTCCAGTAAGGTCTCTGGGATCGATGGCCCAAGCCAGACGATTGGCTGTATCGGATGGATCTGTACGAAGCTGCAGCCTTCTTGCGCGTCTCACCTGCGACCGTAAGGCGTGCTGTACAGACCGATCGTGCGGGCCGTGCACAGCTATCTCACCAGCGGATCCTAAGTGCCTTCCGTTTTCGGCGATCGGATCTGGAGGTTTTCGGTTTAGTTCTGCCGCAGCACCAGACGGGTCTCGACCACTAAAGTCCAACCGGTTCTTCCTCTAACTTCACCGGATGCGCGCTGAAATGCGCAGAATTTCGTCAGTCTCCCGATGCTTCGACAGAGAAGTGAGAACACCCTCAAAAATTGCCTCGAAGCTGTTGGCTGCTATCCATTCCAACGGTCGGCCGTGATACTGTTCCCACAGTCGAACCCCTTGGAGAACCAGAAGCCGGCAGTGACTGACTGGTTCCGGAGCGATTACCGTCAACGCATTCTTGATCCTTTCATCGGAGTCCGGATGCCTACTGTGAACCAGTGCCTTGTTGAGCATCAGCAAAGCACTGACCGCTACAGCCCCGCCGAACTGTCGCGTGAGTTGAATCTGGTTCGTCACCGGCGAAGTAAATCCATGCTCCCATGCCCAGCGGTCTGCTTGCCGCTCTTCGTCGATGAGTTGCCACCGAGGTTGAACTGCCGCAGAAACCTGGGTGTGGCCGCACGCCACGTGACCGATTTCGTGCAGTAATACGAAGTTGGCCGCGTAACAGAACACGGCGTTTACTTTTTCAACCAACGTCTGATCGGCGGCTACGCCAAAGACGGGGTTGGGTACGGCATCAGGCCATTCTGCGTATGCGGAAACGAGACTCATCGCATAATCGAACGCCTGACGCGCCTTCGTACGCACGGGCGAATCGTCTGAGCTGAGCAGCGTGTCGTAAAACGCAAGCAAGCTGTACGACATGCACCAGAGGTAACTCAGGAAGGTCTCAGAAAGTTGCACTTGATGCGTTCCATCGTGGACACAGGCCGCGCCGACTTTCCGAAGAGGCTGTTTGCCCTTAACTATTTCGATCCCCGGTTTGAGGCCGAACCTGGTAATTACATCACGCGCCGTCTGAACGAAGGCTGGATCGGACGCTTCAAGCGTGTGGACTAGATTGTTGCCCAGCACGGTGGCCAACTGATCTCCTTTTTGCAGCGTCCGGAAGTCGTAGTCGGGCATAGCCGCGATACGCTACACTCAGCCAAGCAGCATTCAACAGCGACAGGCGCAACAACGCTAGGATACCGACGCCGCCCAATCTCTGGTTGCGCACATGTAGGCGGCCGTTCGGGCGCGTATGACGAATGACTGGGAATAAAGCGAACCTGCAGACGACGATCGAGCGCTGGCGACGATTCAGGCCAAATTGTCACCTGTGCGGTTAACGTGCGCCGCCGACCGGAACGGAGTGCACCCGAACCCCTCTCTGCGCATGAGCCTGTTGGCGCTGTATTGAGCATCGGAAGCACCGGCAATCCGGCTCCGCGGGTTTTTGCATTTCGGGCCACTATCTCTCCCGTGATGAAACTCGAATTCACGGAAGAACAAAAAGCCTGGCTACGTGCCCGGCTTAATAATCCGGCGGACCAACTGGTCGTCGCCTTGGCTGTCTCGGTAGGTTGAGTTGGCCGGAAATCGCTCGTTATGCTGCGCGACGTGCCGGAAACGTCGCTCGTGTTCTGCGATCATCGAGTACAGCATAGCATGGGGCCTGGGACATCCATAGTCCCACGGCACTTTTTCTAAACCCGAGTGGAGCGTGCTGCGGGTATTCTTATTGCTACGAGGCATCGCTACGTCCAAAACGCCTAGGAACGTTACCGATCTCTGTCGCGTGACGAAGGCCCCGCCAAGGTGAGTCGGCGCGGCCCGGCCTGCTCCTCGGAAAACAGGATAACCCGACGCGATGACGCGCATTGGACCCCAGTGGGCGATTGATCACGCCTCCCCAGCTTTATGGGGTAAGTGGTAGCCCCGTGTTCTTCATCAACCAGTACAAATCGCCACTGGATTTCCTCGCTTTGCCGATACCGAGGATTGTCGGGATTGCGATTGAGTGTCACGTCAGACAGAAAGCGGTCGTGGTGACGCGTTTCAGTCTGCTATTGGCGCTGTTGCATCGGCACTTTCATGGTCCCGATGATCCGGCGGCGCCTTCCCTAGTGACGCTGCAAGTGTAACAAACACTCAACTACAATGCCGCAAGACGATCCGGGACGGCTAACTCTTTATACGAGGTCTGATCTTACTCCGTACCTTATCCACCTTACCAAGAATACCAAAAAGGCGGATTCGTTTTCGGCCTATCAGAATCTAGTGAGTATCCTGGAGAAAGGTGAAATCTGGGGTAGCAATACCAAGGGAGGATTCATTAAAGGTCCGAACCCCGCTGCGTGCTTCATGGATGTTCCTTTTACCGCGCTTAAGGTTCTACTAGACCGTGATAACGCTGACCCCGAATCTCCGCGGTATGAGGCGTACGGTGTCGTGGTGACAAAAAAATACGCATACAAACGTGGCTGCCGCCCCGTGCTTTATCTTTCAGACGCGGAAATGGTCGGACTGAGAATTCCTGAAGATGAGAAGTGGCGCGTCGTTCGTTTTGAAGATACGAAGACGCGAAAGATCAGTTGGATTCACGAACGAGAATGGCGGTGCAAAGGCGCGTTCCGTGTGCCCGCCGAACCGCTGGCGGTGTTGGTTCAAACGACAAAGGATGCTGCTAAACTTACGGCTGCGATTGCAAAGAACCCAAATTGGAAATCACGACCGCTGTCAGTTATTCCCGTCGAAATTATGTGCCAAGGTCTCCCGTACCTCACGGAGCAGTGAACTTAGCCGATCGAATTGTCGCTAAGAATGACAATGCTTTCTGATGATCGATTGAATGCCGTGGTCGCAAAGGCACGCGCCGACACCATCGGAGAATCAGATTTCCGCGCCGCTATTGAACAACCTTTTCAGACCTTACTTTCCTCGTGGGAGCTGTGGGTCTTGGTTGCGCTTCTGAGCCATGAGCGGCGGCAGAAGTGGGTCGGGTTTGTAGTTGAGTCGAAGCTGGGTGCCTCGGCACATGACCTCGGCACTTCTGGCGCACTCGGCCATCCCGAGGCCAGTGGTGACGACAAGCGCGTTCCGGATCTGCCGGAATGGACATACTACTTTCACGGTATTGGCTGTTGCTTGACTCACCAGGACGGCACAGTCCTGGACGTCGATTTCGGTCGGGATGGATCAGCACTTGAGATTGATCCGTACTTCTTTGGTCGGTTTCTGGAAACCGCACCCACACTCGATTGGAGTGACCGCCGACTTCGGCATGCGTCACCATTAGAAGACGCGTGGCTCTTTGATCTCGGCCGATTGAAAGCTCTCCGGCTGATTCATGGAAAATGGCGAATCAGTCTGACAGAAGAGGGACGGACATTTGCTGAGCGCATTGAACCTGTGATCGATCAGGTCAATCGCCTCACAGCCGACGGATCGCCGCGCAGCCGATTTGTCGCCAGTTGGCTTGTCACAGTTTTGGGCGATACGCCCGGGGCAGTTGAGATCATCGATGTTGGATACCCGGAATTGACGGAGCTACTTCAGAAAGCAGCCGCCGAACGTTTCGAGTCTCGGGCGGGTGTTCTTCGACATGCATTTCGGTCCGGAGACGAAAATACTCAGAGAACAGCTCTGAAGGCGTTGGCCGCGCTCGGCCGCGAGTATGCGGAGACAGAAGTGCGGGGTGTCTTGGACCGGACGCCGGCGTCCTCCCTCCATTTGATCGCTATCCGGCTAGTCGAGAGTTGGCGCGATGCCGCCTGCGCCCCCGGCGTGATATCGGTCATCGAGCGTTTCACGTCGAAGCCGACATTCTTTCAACGAGTCTTCCGGAAGTTACCAGCCGACAGCTCTGAGACGGTACGCCCGCGCAATGGTCTGCTCGTCGCGGCGGCGAGAATTGCGTTCATATACAGCGAGCCGGAGATGCTGCCAGCGCGATGGCGAGCGGTTCTGCTGCGGGCACTCCAGGGCGATCGCGCAGGGTGTGATGCCGAAGCGGGATTGATGCTCTTCCTGTTGGATCCGATCCAGGGCATAGCGAAGCTCAAGGCTAACCTCCGAAACAGGGTTCCAATCACTCGTTCCGAATCCGCCATTTTCCTGGGGATGATAGGCACATCAGACGCCATGCGAATACTTGTGGAGAGCGCCGAAGGATCGCCCGACGATGGCGGCCATGAAGCGGCTTGCGTACTATCGCTGCTCGATCATCCGGCTGCGATCGCCGCCGCGGAACAGTGGACCCGTCGGAACGACGGCTACGAAGAATCCGAGGGCCGCGATGTGACGATTGGCGGCCGCACCATCAAAACGTGGAAAATGGATGAAGTGAGGCGTGCGTCGATGCGGGAGCATATTCGCTATGGAATGGAGCGATTGAGAAGGGACTACGGCCTGCTGCTACTGCGGTGGAGCACGCCCCACGGAGGTTGACAGAGCGGCAAATGCGTTCGCATCACACCATAAGTGAGTCGATACTGCCAACGTGAGAACACTCGATCTGCTGTTCAAAAGAGCACGCGGGCAAGCAGCTCGAGAAGACTACGTTGATTGGGCAACCGAGCTACTCGGCTCTGGCCGCGACGCACGAGCATTGATGAAGATCGCGGCGGATCCCGACATCGATGCTACTGAGCGTGACCGAGCTCTCGCCGAAGTGTTACCGGAACTTGGCTTCAGAATGCCGACTGACTCTCAGGATCTCATCGCGCTGCTTGAGGAGGAGTTGATCAAGGAATACTCAGATGGACTGATCTCTGGCATGGCCCTGATCCAGCGATGCTACGAGTTCTGGCGCCTGTCCGAGTATTCGCCGCGATTCCGACTTTGGCACGACCTCGGCGAGGACATTAGGCTGTCGGAAGAGGGCTACGGGCCGATTTTCTACGACCTGAGAATGGACGATCTGGAAGGCGGTATCCTGACTGTGCTACGAAAGGAGCACCGCGTTCCAACATAACTGCCCAGTTCGTAGGCCGAAATCCATTTTCCTTCTTTCGAAACCACCAAAAACCACCAAATCGACGTCGCTCAGTTCCCTACGAGGGAAGCAGACCTTGAAAAACGCCGAGCGGCGCGGGTTCGAGTCCCGTACATCCCGCCAATTTGAAAACCTGTTAACCCTTAAATGGTAGCGGGTTTTCTGCTTCAAAAATCTGCGTAACTGGGCAACAAGCCCACCCCTGCGCATGGCTGTTCACCGACGTTCATGAGGCAAAGAAACGCACGGCCGGACACGATATCACGACGATGATGGGTCAGGCGTCTGCCAGCTTAAATTCGGGCGTCGAGGACGATCGACCGCACCACGGCCGGTGTCTCGGTTCCGTCATGTCGGCGCACCAACTCAGCCAGTTCGTCGCGCGCAGCCACGACCGTTTTCGCCTTCATGCGCACCTTTCGCGTGTCGTTCGGATCGTTCCATTTTTTGCAGTCTGTCCACACGACCAAGTAGATCCCGTGCGTTTTCCCTGAACGTAGGAGGTAGTCGTCGACCAGTTGGTCTTGGTGCGCGGTCCGCACCTTCGGGTGCCAGCAACCCTTCACTTCGACGGAGATTTCCAAAGGCCGCACGTTCACAACATCGAC
This sequence comes from Opitutaceae bacterium EW11, assembly GCA_003054665.1. GTDB lineage: Bacteria > Verrucomicrobiota > Verrucomicrobiia > Opitutales > Opitutaceae > EW11. The sequence continues at coordinate 63,947 of QAYY01000014.1, forward strand.
GGCAACCGCCCGCACCTCGAAGTCGGTCCGCTTGTCCCACTGCACTTGCACTTCGCGCTGGATCGTAACCCCGCGCCCCGGCGCCAAGTCGGCCTGCAACCAGGTGGTAATGAGGCGGCTCATTTCCACTTCGTCGTGCGGAGAGTAGTAGCGCACGCCATTGCGTCCCTTCCGCTCAGGCTTCCAGAAATTCCGGCGCCACGAATTGGGCTGGTTGGTGAGGTTGTCGTCCAGCCGCCGGAGCGATTCCAAGACCAGCGCCAGCAGGTCACTCTCGTCCACGAGCAGCCGCGAGTTTGCTCGCCGCACGAGCGTCAGCACCGTCTCTGACGTCGGGGCGCGCCACGCAGCGCGTCGGCGCGCTACGATCGCCTCACGCCACCGCCAACGGATCCACAGGCGGTCCTTAGCGGGCACCGCGTTGGCAACCCGCAGGAGCGCGTCTACCGCCGCGTCCGTGCCGAGTGCCGCGAGGAGGCCGGGAAACTCATCCCGCAGTCGGGCAATTTCCATCCGTGGGGTCGGTGAACAGCTCCGACCGACGGGCGTCGGCGGGTCCTTTTCCGGCGGAAAAAGCTTCCGCATCTTCAAGTAGAGGTCGGCGAGCTGCTCCTCTTTCCCCGCGCCGAACTTCTCCAAGAATTTCCGCTGCTCGTTGCGATCGAAACGCAGGAAAACGCGATAGGCGAAGCGCGCATTCGCGCGTAGGACCGGCCACACCTCGTCCCACACTTCAAACAGCCGCCAGCTGGCGAGCACGGCGGTGGCTGTGACAAAGCGAAGTCCTGCGGTTTTGTCCGCCCGCAGAGCCCTCCATAATGCGAGCGCCGCGGGTAGGTCGTGCTCGGCGAGATGCTGCTGGATACAGCCGACGGTCGTGGGATTCGTCACGTCGCGCGCCGTGAACCTGACCACGAAGTCCGCCAAGGCCTGGTCCCAGCACAGCGCGAACTCACCGAGAGCAATGGTGAGGCCGTTGTCCTTCTTCGCTTGGCGCAGCACCTCCGACTTCAGCATTCGGCGCAACGTCGCGCCATCGAGTCGATACGCAATCGCCATCAGTTCCAAGTGATGCTCGTCTGCGTTGCTGAACTCGTCGTAGATGATCGGGAGCCAATATTTCCGGACGGCATCGCTCAACTCCTTCGACGCCTCGATTTCGTCCTTCACGAGGTAGATCGCCTTGTAGGCCCAGCGGTTGAACTCGCACAAACCTCCTGGCCGGTGTTTCGGGTTGCCCTTCACCTGGAGCAGGAACCGCCGAGCGCCTGCCACGATTTTTGCCCGCGTTGTCTTGTCGTGATGCTTCCACCCCGGCGACGTCCGCAGGTCGATCTTGTCTTCGTCGTCGGCGCGCTCTTGGCCACCGAGATAATACAGGTTCGATGCGAGATTGAGCCAATGAACTGGCTTGCCCACCGCGAGATGTGCCAGATCGCGGTTCCAGACATCAACCGGATCGGCGCGCGGCTTCCCTTTCGTCCGCTCTTCTGCCTCCCGCTGCCACTTGAGGTGCTGCCGGTAGTCCGCCTGCGCTTTCTTCGTTTCGGGCGAGTTCAATTCCCACACACGCAGCAGCCACGCGAACGCCTTTTTCACCTCCAGCGATCGGTCGATCGCCGCCAGCAATTGATCCCAAAACGGCACGTGCAGGTCGCTGTTGTAGGTCCGTAATGCGAGCTGCGCATACGCGTTCCGCCGCCGCGGCGAACCCAGTTGGGCCCGCTCCAAAAACCGAGGGAAATCCTCGGTGAGCGTGAGCTCGGACATCCGCCACGAACGGTCCTCCTCGTCCTTCGCCGAGCAATCGATCATGTCGGCGACAAATTCGAGCCGCAGCGCAGCATTGGCCCGCAGGGTTGTGTCCAACCGCGGTCCTTTCTCGTGCGTGGGCGGGAGGAATCCGTCCTGCAGAAAGCCTCGCCGGGCTCGCCACCACACGCGCGCCAGGAGTCGTCGGATCCGGGGCTCCCCGATGCGCGCCAGACCGAGATCATGCGCTTGTCGGACGAGCGGATGATAGCGGCTCAAGGTGTCGAAGCACCCGTTCCACCGCAGGCATCCGCGGAGGAGCGCTTCCGCATCCCCGGCCACCGCGTGCTGCGCGAGTATGTGCCCGCCCGTGTCCCGCTTTTGCAGGGCGCCGTCGGCGAACGACAGCGCCTGGGTGAGGCTCCAGCCATGTTCCATCAACGCATGTAGGATCGACAACTGCACTCCCGCCGCGAGCGGCTGTGCTCGTTTCGCCTTCAGGAAACGCTCCAGCTTCGGCAGCGAGGCGTCATCCATCATGTCATCGAGCGATGCTGCCGCGCGTGAGCACATGCCATCCTTCGGATCGCGGAGGCACGCGATCGCGTCGTCGACCAACTCGGCCACGTTGCAGGCTTCCGTGATCGCAAACGCCATCCGGCGCACGACGTGGTTTGTCGTGCGGTCGCGAATGAACGGTCGCAATTGCTGCGCGAGGCCCGGATGCTTCAGGGTGTGATAGAACCGCTCGAGTCCGCGGGCGTCGAACAACTGCTCATCATGCGCCCGAGCTAGCACGGCGTCCACGATCGCGGCCCGGGCCGTCTCCTTCAAAGCCGAGACGTCGCTGCGCAGGAGCGTTTCCGGGTCGTGCGCTAGCAAGTGCTGGAGGAATTCTTCGGAGTCGGCCGACATCCACGCCGCCAGCTCCGCGAGGTGCGGATAAACAAATTCGCCATGCCGGTCCTTCTGGCAGAGGAGCGAACGCTTCTGCGGAAATGGTAGGTCGCGGAGGTATTCCGCGGCGAGGCTCTCCGCGAAGGTCTGGTGGTAGAAACCGACGCGGCCTGTCTCACGCGGCCAGAACAGCGGCGACTCAAGAACGACCGTCACGAAGGTCGGTGTCACATTGAAGTCGCTCGCGCCTACGTGATCGTCGGCGGCGCAGATTTCATCGACCGTTAGGTCGGACGCCGCAGCCTTGACTGCCTGGCCAGTCCAGATCGCCGACCGTCCGCAGACCAGCATCAACGCCGCGATGCGTCCGGCCACGCGTTGCCTGATCGCGGGCGTCACCTGCAGGCTCGGCGATGGCTGATGCTTCAACCGGATCCGCCGCGCTTCGTCCGGATCGAGACAAAGGTGGAGGCAGAACTTACGATAGAGTTCGCGATGCGTCTTCGAGAACCCGCCGCCGCTCCGATACTCGTGCAGCAGCATCTTCAACGTGAGCGGCCGCGTCGCGAGTCCGTGTAACTGGTGCCGTCGCACCGCCCGGATAAAATCCACCACGGCCCGCGATCCCTTGCCCGTAAGCACCGTCTCCGCCGCGAGCCGCGCGTCGCGGTCCCGCAGTGGGCACAACTCGAAAACGCCGGCCACGCCCTTGGTCCGCCACAGCCCCATCAACCGCTGGCCCTCGCTCCGCGGCCATTCTAGCGACCGACAAGCCAGGATTACCTGCAGCCGATCGACCGGTTCCTCGCGCAGCAGCCCGGTCAGATAATCAACGAAACCAGGAATCTTGATCAGGCCCTCGTCGATCCCGTCGACAACGAGCGTCAACGTGCCGGTGCCGCTCCGCCACGCGGTCCACACCGCCGACTGCAACGTCATCTCCTTGAACCGGCCTGTATCCGGCACATCCCTAAATTCGACGTGGAGCCGATTCGCCGCCGGCAACGGTTCGTAGTGAGACCGCAGCGCCTGGCTTTTGCCCATGCCGGGCTCACCGCAGAGAACCTGGCAGCCCGGCGCTACCTCGAGAAGCTGGGCAGTGGTTTTCAGATGCTTGTGCTGATGCTTTCCGACGATGCTGTCCTCCGGATCTTCGAGGAAGCCGGGCGAGCCATCCAAACTGGACCCCATGACGATGTGACCGTCCTGCGGCACCCAAAACCGCGTCCACGGGAAAATCATTTCCTCGATATTTTCGAGATTCGTCGACGCGGAAGAATTGCCGGAGCCTGCTGCCATCGTCGTGCATACTACGACGCTCTGCGGCCGAGGCGAGTCACCTCGCACGCGGCCACAAGATGGGATCCCACTTCGCCTCATCCGCGAAAGGATTGGGATGGTGATTGATATTTCCTGAAATAGTTTGCCCAGCAATGCTGCCGCATACGCGGTAGAGCCATGTCCAACTTGAACGAGATTACAGCGGCTGACGTGGAGCACTCCTTCGGGGTCGCCACCGAATCCGGCAGATTCGCGAGCCTGTGCAACGCGCTCCTCGCCGCCAAGGCTGCGTCGGCTGCGGTCGGCTATCCGGCCCTCTCTGAGAAGCCAGGCGCCGATGGATCGTTCGATGGCGAATGGACTCTTTCATCGGACGCAGGAACGGTGGGCGGCCTCGCTATTCCCGGCTGGAATGTCTTTCAGTTTAAGGCTCGGAGCATCGCCGGGCAAACGCGGTCGCAGGTCGTTTCCAAGCTGAAATCCTCGCTAAAGGGAGCAGCAATCGAATTGACGAAACGGCTGAGCACCGCGAACAAGAATCCAAGTCACTACGCCCTCTTCACGAACCTGCAATTGGGCCTCGCCACGCCGACGGAGACCGCTGCGGGGGCCACGCTTTCGAAAGATCGTGAGGAACTGGAGGCCGCGATCCGCGACGGCTCGCCGGGGGACTTGGCCGTTACGATCATCGATGCCGGCAATATTGCGGCCGAGCTCAATGCCAACGCTGCGCTCAAGCTTACATATTTCGCGCCGGGGATCGCGACGACTTGGGAGGACAAGTGGAATGCGGAGCGGGCAACGTCGGGACAGGATCATCTGATCCCGTTGATAGGACGGGACGACGTGCTCAAGGAGTGTGCGAGTTGGCTGGCCGACGATGCCGTGCGGATCATCGCGCTCGATGGAGCCAACGGCATGGGAAAGACGCGGCTGGCGTTAGAGGCCACCCGCGTCCACCGCAGCCGCACGACTGTCGTGGAGGCGGCCGACGAATTTGAGCGCCTCCCGCTGGCGGCACTCGCCGTAGCTCCGGTGCCTCGTATCTTCATACTCGAGGACCCAGATGCCGATCAGGCCAAGCGTATCGCGACGATGGTGATGGCTCAACCGCGTCTCAAACTGATCATCACGCTGCCGACTCGCGACAAGGCTCCTTGGTTCTCCGCCAACGAAACGGGGATGAAGTATCACTCACTCGCGCCGTTGGAGCGCGACCCGGCCGCCAAGCTGCTGAAGGCCGCGAATCCGAACATCGACGGCAGCGTGGCAGACTGGATTCACCAGAGCGCGGGCGGTATACCGTTTGTAATTCTCAATGCGGCTCACTACGGCAATGAACTGCGCGACAAGGTTGGCACACTGAAGCAAGTTTTGGCGCAAAAGTTCATCGCGCGGATCGAAAAGGAAATCGGCCCCGAAGGGGTGGATGCCCTCCGGCTCATCAGCCCGCTGCAATGGACCCTCGTGGCAGGAGAGAAAAGCGAATTGCCGACGCTTGCAGAGATATTCCGCCCAAATCTCGCGGTCCCGCGCATCTTGGAGTTGATCGACCGCCTTGCCCGGATGGGATTCGCCGGCCGTCGGGGCGAATACAGGACGGTCACCCCGCCGATCTTCGCCTCGGCCTTGGCCGAGAACGTCTTTGCTGCGGTGCCTACAATCGTGCGCGCGTTATTCGATCGAGCAACGGATGACGGTCGTCGTCGTCTGCTGGAGCGGGTCGTTACCCTTGAACTCAGCGATGTCGAACCGTTCTGGACGCATGTGTTCGAGCGCTGCGGCGCCAACGCGGAGAAGGTCCTTGCTCACGCAGGCATGTTTCATCCGTTGGCCCGCGCCAACCCGCTCGCGACGGCTCGCTGCCTCGAACGGAACGTGGCCGAATTGGTGCAGATTTACTCCGGCCACGCGAATTCTACGGCAATCAGTCACCTAACCACGGCGACTCGCGAGCTAATCTATCATGATCGCACCTGCGCCGCCGGCATGCGCATCATGCAGGTTCTGGCAATCGGTCTTCCCGACGGATCGGCGGACCGGCATTTCCACGATGCCTTCGTGCACTGGTTCTATTCTTTCCCGCTGCCGTATTCGGAGCGACTCGACTGGTTGAAGCGTCTCCTCGGATCGACCAATCCCGCCGAGCGCCAGCTTGGCGCAGAAGCCCTGGAGCACGCGACTTCGATCCCGCATACTATGTCGGGCTACGAGGTGACTGCGCGCCGGATGGGAGCGGCTCCCGTCTCTCGACTATGGTCCGAAGTGCACGACTACCTCGAAGGCATCTTCAGCCTTCGGTTCCAGCATCTCGCCGATTCCGATAGAATCATCGCGAGCTCGATGGCGAAGGGCCTCACCAACGCTCTGACTCGCCTTGCCGACTTTCTTCCGCCCGAGCGCACGATCAAGGTCTTGGGCGCGTTCATGCAACTCTACCGCGGTGGAGCGGTATCGGCGGCACCGGTCGACGTTCGCCGCCTCCTCGAATTCACGTCGTCCTCCTATGGCGAGAAGCAGCAACGAGCGGAAGCGCAGCACCGGCCCCGATGGGACGCGCCCCTCGCGCAGCTTGAGATCTGGCGCAAGGAATTCGATGAAGGGCCGTTCGCACTGCGCTTCAAACTCGCGGTCGCCCGCGTGCACGATTGGAAGGAGGTGGAATTCGAAGATCGGAAAATGAGTGCCAATGACATGCGCGCCCGACAACTCGCCCGCGAGGTCATCACCAACCCAACTCTCATGACGGAGGAGTTGTGGCAGTTGAGCGAGAGTCCCGAAGCGTGGACCTTCCATCCGTTCATTGCCGCGCTTTGTGAATACGACGCCGAACGCAAGTTCTTGCCTCTGCTGGAGGCGCGCGCCCAGCGGGCTGCCGGTGAGCGCAACCTCGCGACCTACCTCGTGGTGCTGAATCAAAGCGACGCGAACCTCGCTCGCGCACGATTCGACGCGCTGGCCCTGACTTTGCCCAAATCTGCGCTTCTCGCCATTATGGACATGTTCCGGCATCCGCCGGAGCACCGACAATTGCTTAGGCTCTGGATGGCAGAAAAGAGCGTCACGCCGGAGGCGGTCGGCATTAGCCTCGGTCGCCGGAGCATGGACGATGTGCCGCCCGATGAACTGGCCGCCATCTTGGAATATGTAGCAACCGATCCGAACACCGACCAGCAAGTGATACACGTCCTGAGCAGCTACGTGTATCGCGACAAGCCGCTGCCGCGGGAGTTGTTTCCTCTCGCCCTCCGCTTGCTCAAATCAATCAAGTGCTCGAACAACGTGCATTACGAATGCTCAGTCGTGGCGGTCGCGATCTCGCGCACCCACAAGGAAACGGCCTTTGCGCTCTTCCATGACCAGGTGACGAACATACACAGCGCCGCGAACTACCCACTCGACGACCATTGGGACCCGCTAGGGCGCTTCAAGGCCCACAATTTTTGGGAACATCTCGTCGCGACGTGGCCCGACGATGCCTATCGCGCGTTGCTCGGCTTGAAGGGTATCGACTTCAACGAAGTCAGTGGGCCGCTCCTTAATCTGACCAAGCATCGCGAGATCCTGTTTCAGTTGTGCAAGGACGTCGTAGCCGCGCGGTTTTTCGCCGCTCGTCTCGGCGGCGCGCAGGAGGGTTTCTTCGATCTCGCCTACGCGTTGCTATCGCTTCATCCCGCCGATGCCGAACTGCGCCAAGCTCTGATTGTGGCCGCGATGTCGGAGAGCTTTGATCAGTCCTTCAGTGCGGATCATTTCCGCCAGGTAGTGGCGCGGCTCGAAACGCGCCTCAAGGACACGACTACGCCGACGCAGCACCGGTCTTGGTTGGAATCCGCCCGCGAGCGGGCGCTGGATGGTCGTAGGGAAGAGGAAAGAATGTGGGGCACCATCGACCAGCGGCCCGATTGGGATTAGCGCGGGCCGAGCGAGGTGAGTGCCCCGCTCGCCGGCCATCTATTCAAAGCCCAATATGCCGTTCACGCGCTTCCCTCCATTTACGAGCTGCGTCAGCTCACTCGGATCAGGTTTCACCGTATTCGCACCACGTCGTGTCCAGACGTCTTTCGTCCGCACGTCCGCATACGGTTTGTTTTTTCCTTCCTCAACGATGACCCGAATGACCATCAGGCCGGCAACTTGGATCGCTTCAATGTGGTAAAGAAATTGGCCCATCACCCGGTCGCAAATCTTCGTTCTCGCCTTCGCACAATAAATTCGCGCGCACTCATCGAGCGAATGCTTCGCTTCGGGGGGCGACAATTCTCGCAGAGCTTTTTCCACCCCAACTATCTCCTGATGGTTGCCTATGCCGAGGTAGACCGTGCCGCCTCTTTTATTCGCAAAGGCGATTACGGTCTCGATTAATTCGTCGAACTTGCCCGGTTCGAAACTGAGAAGTGGCTTGAATTCGACCTCCTCGTTTTCACCTGCGTGAATTTGGGCGAGCACATTCGCGTGATCGCCGCTGTGCTCGCGTGTGTTTGGAAACAATACGCGGTGTATGCGCGTGCATCGGTGTGCGTCTTCGTAAAACCAATCCGTAACGAGCGAGTCAGGCAGAGTCAGCCAGAGGGCGACGCGTTCTGCCCAGTCGGGGCGAACGATGTCAATCGACGACGTCACGACTTTTTGTCCGAAAGGCTCGATTTGGTTGCCGTCCCCCGACTGCCAAACACCCGTCAGCTCCGGCACCAAGCTACGCGGCACCTGATCGATCGTGACTCGCATCATGCCGTTCTTCTGCATCATCACTTCACCAATCCGTGGGGCGGCCAAAGGCACCTCTACGATAACATTTCCCTTCCGAGCGTCGTTGTGCCCGTGAAACGGCCGGAGTGGAATCCACGCACGCACCGCCTGTTCAATCGATTCGTAGGACAGCAGGCCATAGTTTACTAGAGGCCCAGATCCCCCCAAGTCGCCCTTCTTTTTTGCGCCTACCTCGATTAGATATTTCGCGGGTTTAGTGCCATCCGGCGATGGCAATAGCTCCATGGAGACAGGCGACTCGATTTCTGTGCTTAGCCCATCGGTGAGATCAAACGATCCAGCTTTCTCCACAGCGCAACTCAGCCGCCTTACTAGGGCTGCGACTGTGGTAGATTCGCGGGCGAGGTGCAATTCACCGTAAGACTCATGTCTGGTCATGTAGGGCGTTTCACCGCTCGCCTGATAGTGAGCTAAAATGAGCTCTTCTTGCCCGCTAGGTGCTCGCCGCCGCATGGCGACACTCCCGTTGAGGACGGCATCACTATCTAGCAGTCCGTTTTTGGTCAGTCGTTGGACCGTATCAGGCAAAGAGATGTTGTAATATTTTATCATCCTCAACGACTCATATTCTCTAGTCAGTCTGCACCAAGGACCGGTGTCAGCTCGGATTTCGCCATGCTGGCCCTCTGCTCGAGCGCCAGCCGATGCCGCTGGCTGCTCCCTTGCTAGCGTGGTGAATCGGCGCGAAAACGCGCCGAAAGGAGCCGGCGATGAGGCTCCTTTTGCTTCGGTTTGACGCCGAAATTCGTCCTCGCGCGCGCCCCGTTTTGCTCGCGAGCGCCGCGTGCCGTGGTGTCCCTGCGCCCCGCGCGGGAGGGCCGTCGGCGGCGAAGAACAAGCGATGGCGGGTTCCCTTTAGGGAACCTTCGTTTGTTCTGGTCGCGCAGCGACGACGCCGATGGCGGGACCCGCCAGCGTGGACGCCACGGATCGCGGCGCCAGCCTTGCTTAAGAACTCATAAGGGTTCTGCGTTTCTGACCCGTGGTTAACCGGGACCGACTACATGTAGAATTTGAACTTGGTTTTCGGCACGACGTCTTTCGGCAGCTCCGCCAGAATCTTCCCGACGCTTTGGGAGAACCGAAGCGTGATAGGCAGCCCACCTGCGAATGAACAATTATTCCAATTCAGTTTCGTGAGGCAGAGGACTTCTTCTGCGATTTGTTGTGGTGTAGAGTCCCCGTGATGTTCAACCACCTCTAATGGGTGAGGTATTCGCATGCCCGGATAGATGCGAAAGAATGGCACGTAGCCCTGAGTGAAGACGAGGTAGTTCCTCGCCTGGAGCTGAACGACAGTCCCACGGAGCGGCGCGTGCTCTCCCGGTCGCATGAACCGTTTGCCAAGAAACTCGAGAGCCAGGAAATCGTGCAGCCCGACGTTGCCTAGTCCTCTGCGTAGACCAATCAGCTCTTCGGGCCAGTACCGTGATGATTTGTGAATTACGACTCGACTCGGCGGTACGCCATTACGGCTGTTGGTGTAGCTCGCGATCGCGGCCTTCAGGAGGGACTCAGCGCCGGATTCGGTAAGGTGCGGTTTCCGATCGCGCTTTTTGTCGAGCACTGCTCGTGAGCCCTTGAGTACGATTCCTTCTCCAGCCCCGAACACCTGGGCGAGGCTCGTCTCAATATTCGCGCTCGCGGACGGCGACTCGCGGTAGAACGAAATTCCGACGAAACATGTGTTCTCCGGCATTCGCTGTGGCTGCCAGGGAATACTACCAGACTTGTAGTAGAGCGCGGTGAACAGGTTCCACGCGATAGAGGCCGGATCTTGCCCTTTGCCTGCTGGGTCAAGGGTGCTCTCCCAGAGAATCTGGGTACCGATTTCGTACTGCATCGCCCGCGCCTTGAATGCGTGGTGGAGGTTCCAGTACCCGGTAGCTGAAGAGTTTGAATCGCTGTCCTCAGTGAACTCCAGATCGAGCAATGGGATGTTCGATTTCTCAGAATCTCTCTCGAGCTTTCGCTTGAGCTTTTCGACAGGAGTGAGCGTCAGACGAATCTTCTGAAAATTGCCACCAACGTTCGCGCATTCAGCTTCAACATTTCTCGGAAGCACCACGACCACCACGTCGGGTTGGGTGTCAAGTTCGGCCAACGCCTCAATGTGGGGCAGTACGACTGCGACGACGTCACGGAGCTTTGCGCTGACGGTTCCATTCTTCAGTGCACTGTCGAGCTGTTGCTCTGCCACCGCCCGTTGGTGCGTTTTCTCGGAAACAAACGTGCAGCGAAGTGGCGATTCCCGTGCATTTCCCGGATAGTCCGGGAAGCAGACCGGGTCGAAGGGCTTGCCCTTACTGTTGAATCCGGCAGCAATGCGTGATTCGCATCGGCTGAGATAGGCGAGAAACGCACCGATGCTTTGTCCGGTTCCGACTACACCGATTCGAATCGTGCGCTCGGTCCCGCGGGAGGAGCCGTAAGGCCCGAACAGCTTCAATCCTGTCTTGGGATCAACGAACGTTTGGCCGTCGGCGAAAACCAACTTAGGTTCCGCGACGTAGAACGCCTCGAATGACGGCTGAGTTTGGGCGAGTAGATCGTCCACTACCGTGCTCTTTCGGAGCGTATGCGAAGCGAGCGACGTTCTATTCCGCAGCATCGCTTTCATCCTCCTCCTCGTCCTGCTCAGTTTCGACGAATTTATCGACACCAGCTGTGTTCAAGTCTGCAGCAGCCTCGTCCAGATCACTGACCTTTTGCTCGAGGAGTGACTTGATTCGAACCTGGTCGTCGGCGATTCCGACCGGCAGCTTCGCCACGGCAAGCGTTGAGTCCGCAAGGATCCCACTACTGCCCCCAATGTAAAAGCGCCCGACTCCGCTCCCGATTATCCGTGCCCAAAACGAAACATTCCGCAGCACGTCGACATTGCGCTGCATTCCTGTCCACTGGATCGCCAGCTTTCCAGCGGCTTTCCCGCCCAGTGGATTTTGACCATCGGACGTGAAGACGTAGTTCGGCTCCAGTTCGATGAAGAACCGAGACCCAATCCGCCGAAATTTCGCACGCAGCCCATAATGTACCCAGAAGGTGGAACCATCAGCCTGAAACGTCTTTCGTGCAGCGACAGTACGGGGGCGCTCTCCCGGAACGGTCCACACGCGATCGCCGTCATCATCTGATGGCCTGAAAAAGTACCGCTCCTTTGTGTCGTAGCTCAGCGGCAGCTTCAGCAGATGCTGATGAAGGGATCGATTGAGGAGTTCTTGAAGCCACTTCGACTTGTCCTCGTTGAGCAGCCAATCGGTCGTCGCCTCAGAAGAGATCTTGGCCGTGTCGATCACCGAGCGATGTGGCGCATCACTTGATCGCAGATCCGCGAACGTGAAAAGCTGGCCCTTCCGCAGAACAAATGCCGGTGGGCGAACCGTATTCTCGAACACATTCTGGCGCTTCGTGAATTCGGTCGGTGCTCCGCAGATTGTACTCGGGATGGAGATTACCGGAAGCAAGTTTCCGATGATAACATCGGGTACTTGGTCAGGCTCCCAAGCATCCTCGGTTGGCTGAAACGTTGGGAGTGAATCAGCCCGGGTCCGTGACCGAGACATCAGGGACGGGCGTCGCTGACCGCGTTGCGGCGGTAGTCCCCGGATGCGCCTAATCAGATCAGCGAACTTTCGGACGTACAGCGCGTCGTCTGTGAAATCGATGTACTTAAGAGTGAGGAACGGTGCGGGAAGATCGATACGTTCATTCCCATCGAGCGACTTGCTCCTCCGTAAAATCGGAATCAATCGGCGGCTTCGGTTCGTCGGATCCCGAGCCACCATATGGGTCCATTCCAGCTCCGGAAACGGCTTCGACAGATACTCTGGAGACAGAATTGTCGCAACGAACTGCGACTCCTTCAGCCCTTTGTTGATGTGACTGATGATATTCTCGCCTGAATCGATGTCCCATTCGTCGAACCAGACCTTGAGACGGCGCGAGGATTCCTCGCCGTCGATTGTCTCTGACTCAATTTGAGCTGCCAGTTCCTCCACCCACATCTTGTCGGCTCTATTGTAGCTCAAGAAAATGTCGTTAGCGTAGGACAATGTAGATTCCTGATAGCTGAAACCGCGTCATGTGTCCGGCAAAATCCGCCGGAACGTTCGGCGATAGCGCCTCTGCGGCTATCTTGGGCGCCGGAACAACCGGAGGCTATGTGGGCAAAGGCGAACGCTTCCGGGAGGCAGAGGCACTGTTTAAAATGGACATTATAACCGGTCCCCTCTCCTTTTCCCTCCGTGCCTCCCTCCCGCACCGAGAAACTCCTCTCCGCCTACCTCGATCGCGAAAACGCCACCACCGCCCTCAACTACCGGCACAGCCTCCTCGACTTCGCTGCGTTCTGCCGGTGCGGCGATGACATCCAAGCCGCCGTCGACCAGCTCCTCGCCGGCGGCGCTGTCGCCGCCAACGAGTGTGCCAGCCGGTGGAAGCGATCGATGGTCGGCACCCGCGACAAACGGGGGAAGCTTGTCAGAGGCCGCGGTCTGGCGGCAGCCACAGTAAACCTGCGGCTTACTGTTCTTCGTGGCCTGGTCCGGAAGGCATACCGAGCGGGATTGATTCAATGGGAGCTCGACGTCCCAGGGATCCAGACCGAGCGGGTCCACGACGTGCGCGGGCCCGGAATGGACGCCCTGCGCCAACTCCTCGCGGCCGCCCAGGCCTCCCCCGGGGCCCAAGGTAAACGCGATTACGCCATCATCCGCGTGTTCTGCGAAACAGGCCTGCGCCGGCGCGAGTTGTCCGGTCTCGACTTGGACGACTTCGAGCCGGGCGACTCCCCTGCCCTCTGGATTCTCGCAAAAGCCCGCAGGCAGAAGGAGAGAGTCGGGATTTCGCAAAAATGCGCGGAGGCGATCAACGCGTGGCTAGCGGTCCGACCGGAGTGCCGGGACAAGGCGCTCTTCACGAACTTGATTCCCGGGAGAACGGGACGGATTTCGTCAACGGCGGTATACGATCTGGTTGTCGCGCTCGGGAAACGAGCCGGAATTCGGAAAGTGCGGGGCAAGAATAGAGTCCACCCTCACGCGTTGAGGCATACAGTATTCACGGAGGCGGCGCGCGAGGTGACTCGTTCCGGGCGTGGCGTTGAGACGCTCGTGAGATTCACACGACATAAGGACCCACGCGTTGCCCAAGGATACCTCGATGCGTCTGACGATGCAGCGGCATCGGTCGGGGGAGCAATTGCAACTGCGCTTGACGGGCTTTAGTTGTGTTCTTGCGGGCACCGGAGGGGCAAATAGAGGAGGTGGAAACACTTAAGCCAGTTCCGGAGGCGTCGTCTGCTACCAGCCAACCTAGGTGCTTTCACCATCCTGCAAGTGGTAGCGATGCATCCACCGAAAAGCCGTACTTGAGCCCTGAAACTATGCCGAGCTTGCGATGCGCTGCGTCTACGTTGCCTTCCGTCGCGAAACGTCTCGGCCTGCGAAGCAAATAGTTCGGCACCAAAAACGGAAATGGCGAGCTCTCGGCTGTGCCTCTTTTCCTCAAACCGTGTTCGGAAAACTTCCCACCCCTGGGGGGCCATCGCATCATGTCCCGAACTGCCAACTGCGTGTTCAAAAACCGACCGGTTCCTGTCACTCAGCGGCCTACGTAGACAACCTTCCGCACCGTTTTGTCGGATCTTTGAAGTATGATACGTACATTCATGCCCACCTTATCTGCATTAGTCACGATGGCCCAAACAGTGAACCCAGGAATGATCCTGATCGGATCCAAACAAGGCCACCCATTCGAAGAACAGACTGAATGCGCAATCTCGTTTGCCTCTGACTCAGTCAGTGATCCACGGGTGAAGAGATTGAACATCATCGGCTGCCTTCTTCAAGCAAGTAGACACTGCCTCCGAAAACTGAACCTCCAGTCACTGTTTCCCCGAGAATGCCCCATGCAGTCAAACGATAGCTTCCATTCAGCGGGAATTCAAGGCCGGTTCGGACCGCTTGCGTAAGTGACATTCCTGTCATGTTTCTCGTTCGGCAATCAGTCGGGTTTTGCCCGGATGCGAAAGAACGACTTCGTCCAACTCAGGGACCTCACAAAGATAGTCGAACAGCCAACCCCAATTCCAGCAGGCCTCCATGACTGCCTTGGAGTGGGGCCCAAGCTCGCGAAAATAGGCTGCAAGCACAACCGGGTCGTTCCTCTCAATGCGAGCTTCGCGAACCACGGTGTCGTCTTCGTCAATGGTGCAGAGCACCGAGTAAGCCTTGTAGTAGTCGATGCCAGCGTCACGGCAAAGACCCGCTCTCGTACCTGCGCGATGTCCTCCGCCGGCTCCTGTCTATGTCCAACCAAGACGATCTGAGCCCGCTTACCCCAGCAGGTTGGCAGCCAGCGTAGCCGTCACATCTACGCTGATGCGCCGTTCGTAGACCTCATCTATACGATACCCGGCTGAACGTAGACCTCACATCTACGTGTCAAGGGCACCGGGTCGGACGCTTACGGCCGCTCATAACACGCACATGGATAACGGGGCGGCAATTCTCGGATCGTTCGAACGGCTGCGCCGCGTATTGATCAGCTTTTTCGGTGCGAGACTTGTGCCGTGTGAAGGAGGCGCTCGCGTAGGACACTTACCCAGCTAATCCAGCTGCGTCACGCTCTTCGTCATCCCGCGGGTCGACGAGCAGGGGGTAATGCACCAAGCTAAATGCCCGCCCTAACACGCGAAATTATCGTCAACGAACATTTCAGCAAACTGCTGCGGCGCGAGTGTAGCCGAGTGCTGCTCTGCAATTACAAGATTCTCAGCCCAGTTCGTCCGAATGAGTTCCGGCATATTGGCCGGCAGACTCATTGCACCAGCGATGATCTCGCGCCAATTCCCGGGCTGATTGAGCACCTTTCGAAGCTTCGGCTCCATTTGAGCCAGCGCTTGTTCTTCTTTTGGCTCAAGCTTGCCGATCGCCCAAAGCACGTAGCATTCAAGCAGGCGAAGCATCGGCTTCCCATCGTAGCGATTGCTGGCAGTCATAGACATTAGGCGTCGTTGATCGCGTAATCGATTAGGCGCTGGCAGCGTTCATTTGCGGAAGGCTTCTTCGGTAAGGATGCTTCCAAATCTTCGATGAAGTCTTGCGCGACAGATATCTCCAAAAAGTAGGACATACCGCGCGATTCAGGATCCGCGGGCACAGTACCTTCCTGCGGCTCAGCACCAACAATGGCCGTTGAAGTTGGCGACCAAGGCTCAACCGCGTAGATTGTGTGCTCAGGGTCAAACTCACCCAGTTTGTTGGTGGCTTCGAGTAGCGTCATTTTCCCCATATTGAGTAGCCGCCCTTCCCCTCCGGATGCAAGAGATTCTGCCAAAGACTACCGGGGGCGTGCTGGGACCGCGGAACGAGCTCCAGCCATCCTAGCTCGGGAGCATGATGCCAGGTCCAACCAACTGGCGAGCGTCTCGGAGCGAGACCTGTCGGCGTGCGTTTCAGGTTGACGCCGATATCGTTCATCGCTTGCGCAAAGCTTTCATCAGCTTCCGTCAACCTCAGGAGGTTTGCGTTTGCCTCTCGGAAGTGCGCTCCGCGCGAGAGTCCAGGATATGACTCCGGCGCGAGTCGTGTTCGATATGCTACAGAGTAAACTTTCGGCGCTGCTGCCGCCTCCACAGTGGCTGGCGTTCCCAGTTTTCTGGTAGCCCAGATCAGAATAGCATTGAACGTAAGTGCTCCGGCTCCCTCCGGAGTGGTAAAAAGGTCAACGAAGCCCTGCATCTGTTCAGCTTGCCAAGCTTCCGTACCCGCAATGAAGCCGCCCGGATGCGAAAAAGCGTCTTTCATGTGCCAAAGCTCAGCAACTCCCGGAGGAATAGGCATAAACGCCCCTTTGGCTGCACCCAAGAATCCCCGCCCGAACCTTGTTCCGGTGCCCCCGCGAGGATCCTCACGGTAGAAGCTCTCCTCTGGATACGGGTCGTCTCTGTATCGTATAGCGGTTGGCAGATCTAGGTCAGCCGCTAAATCGCTCTTTCGCAGTTCCTCTGCCTTCTTCTTCGCTGCATCATTGCCGGCTTCATTTGCTGCCGCATTGACGCTCTTGTCCTCGTAGTTAAGACCACCTAAGAAAGCCCTCTGGGCAACGGAGGTCATTATCTGCGCTTCCCTTTGCCTTGCTTCAGCAGCAGCTCGTTCGCCTTCCTCTCGGATTGCCTTGTCCTTTTCTGTCTCTTCCGGCTTGGTTTTTGACTCCTCCTCTTTCGAATCCCCAGTCAGCATCGACAAGAACCCACTGAAGGCATCCCAAATGGAGCCCTGACCCAGGACGTCATAGCGGTTAACTGCGTCATTTCCACAGAATCCATAGAGGTTAAGCCCACCTTGCTCTTCGATTGGGTCTCGGTTTATGAAGCGACCTAATCTGGGACAATAATACCGCATTCCAAAGTAGACCAATCCCAATTCAACGTCCTCATATTGAGTCGAAAACCGGAACGGTGGCGCGGCATAGTTCATTTTTGCAATCACACGCCCAAATGCGTCATATTCGTAAGTATATACGTCATAGCGTCCGTTTAGGTCGAAATATGAGATAATATTGCAAGATGGGTCATAGACTGGGGTAAAGGTCCCCCCTGATCCTCCATCCACGAATAGGAGCCCGCCAACACCACCACCGCCTCCAATCAAACCCGACGCATCCAGTCCCCAGACGTATAGGCTCTTGAAATAACCGGTCGAATAGAGCTCAGCGAGCATGGACCACCCCGAATACACGAAGCGAGTTATAGTGGTTACCTTGCGCCTTGTAGTCGCTTTCTCCACCCGACGGCCAAGGTAGTCGTATTTGAATGTTACTATAACGCTTGTTGAGGTAGTAACCGCATTTGACGCTGAGGAGAGCCGATTCTCAGCATCATAGGTATAAACATAGCTCCCGTCATTAAGAAGATTTCCATTCGCATCGTAGGCATTCGCCGGTAGTGCCCCGACTCCAGGCAACATAGTGTACTGATTCAGTTCATTGGGTGTTCCGTAGGTCTCCACCCCAGCACTACCCAACTCCGAAAGGCGATTCCCGATGGAATCGTACGTATAATCGAGACTTGTTCCGCTACGGAGGGCACCCAATGTCCAGTCTGTATTTAGCAGATATTTACCGGAACTGTCGAGTTCGTCTCTGTCGGTATAAGTATAATCCGTGTGCGTGCCCGGAGCATACACTCCCCCGCCGAGAAGGACATACTTCTGCGCCATTGTTTTCTCGGTGTTACGCCGATTGAATTCGTCATACGTCACTCGTGTCTCTATTGAATTCGCCGCAACCCCTCCCCATCCATGCTTAAGGGTATCGAGACGGTCACTGTCAGTGCGATATACGAACTCCCGGATAGCAGAACCTTGAGTGACTGTTCCGACGAGATTTGAGTTAGGGACATAGGTGTATATAGCATCAGAAAGCGACCCATACCCCACCCTATTCAACCGCAGTGTTTCATCGTAGCCGTATGTAACGTTGTATCTTGTTCCGGTGTCGAGCCTAAGGGTCTGCGGGACACCATTAGCCCGACCACTGACGCCGTGTTGGTATCCGTATGTTATAACATGAGAGCCGAGCGTTGCAGGTAGCGTCTCTGAGCTGAGTCGGCCATTGCCCTGCTCCGCCGTTCCATTTGGATTCTCATTGTAGGCGAATGTTCGAGTTCCGACACAATCCGTGACGGACAGCAACTGACCAGTCCTACGATAGGTGTAGCTCACACCTGTTGTGCCGTCCGAATAGCTCACCGTGCCAAGGCGACCGCGGGCATCATATTCGTAGGTTGTTGTGATATTACGCGCGTCAGTCCTGGTGCGCACCCGATCCATCGTATCGTAGGTGTACGAAATCCCTCCTGATTTTGCGTCAGTCTTGCTCTTTAGGAGCCCACTTTTGTCTTCGTATTCCCAAGTGGTCGTGTCGCCTGCACCAGCAAAGCCGTCCGGTACCGTCGTTCCGCTCCAGGTTCCAGACCGGTAAGTGTGTAGTTTCGTTCTCTGCCCGGCATCGTTGTATTCGAAGCGAGCCGGGTTAACCGTGTCTCCCCACTGGCAAGAAACGTTACCCGCTGCATCGTAGCTGTAACGCGCACTCTTTCCCGCAAATGTGCTTACGACAGTGTGTCCATCAGCGTCATAGGAGAAGCTCGTCACTTTGCCGTCTGTCGCCGTGATAGTTGAGGGAAGGGCTGTCCCTGGATAGTAATCGTAGCTTGTCGTTCCAATGCGTGGATCGCTTACCGCCTCAAGGCGTCCAATACCATCATATGTCCGGAGAAACGATTGGCCCTGTGCATTCACGGACTTGACCAAGAATGCCCCGAGGTACACCTCCTGCAATGTACAGTTGCTGCCTGTGACCGTCGTACTTATGGTCCGGCTTCCGCATGTTCGATCATACGAGACCGTTGTTTCCCGTACATTACCGTCACCATCTTTGACGATTACGTGGGAGGAGACTGCTGCTGATAGCCCGCTAATCTGTTCCTGAGTGGTTTCTGACGTACGCGAGGTTCCAGCGTTTGCCCCGTCGTAAGGCCAGACGAGCCTTACGGTTTCCGTGTACCAGTTGGCGCCACCGCCGGGAGTGCTGATCTGCACATAACGCCTACGACTTTCCTCGATATAGAAATCTGTTGTCGGATTTATGGTCGCAAGCGAGCCGAGGGCTCCCTCACGGTAGAATGTACGCTGAAGAGCTCCGTACTCATCATACACATACGCTTTCGTGGGATAGACGGACGTGCCAGAGGAGGTGACCGTCTCTGTCTCCACCTGCCCCTTGGAATTGTAGCTCTTTGTTAGAGTTCGGACCGAGCCATTCCATCCCGGCGTGTCCACCTGGCGGACCCGACCTGCCCAATCGGTGTATGTGACCGACGAGCGGCCAAACGTTGTTGCAGTGGTGGTCGTTTTGAGAAAGCCCGTCGAAGAATCGTACGCATAGTCGTAGGTCACGTCCGGTACGGCACTGCCCGACGCAGATTTTGGTCTTCCGTCCTTATAGACCTCGTCTATGCGCAAGCCCCCGCCAGGAAGTGTAGTAGTAACCTTGGTCGGTAAGTCGTAACTGATATTTGTAATTGCAGTGCCGCTCTTTCCTGTGCCGTCCGTAAAGCCGGCAGCCTGAGTTGTGGTCCTGACTCGACTTGAAGTATCGTAGGTATAGCTCTTCCCGAGCGAGTCGGTAACACCAGGCGCGCTCACGGTCTCAGCGACGGTTCGGCCGATGGCGTCATAACTGTAGGTCGTCACTGCTTGCGGGACGCTACTCGTACCAGTCGAGAGTGCGGCCCGAGTAGCTGTGTACAGCTGATCATAATCCGTATAGGTATAATCCACGCGCACACCCTGGGCATCCCGTTCCCATTGCTTTTTATACCCAACGTAGAATGCTTCATAGAGAACTTGACCTGGTTGGGTGCCTCCAGAAATGGGTTGGTCGGCCTTGATTACAACATTGCCGAAGTCGTCATAGCCGTAGTACACGCTAGCAAGCTGAATGAACTGCGTGCCGCTATAAAGACAGCTGGTCTCACGTAGTGTTCGGCCTGCCGAATCGATTATCCGTTCATCCACAGTCGAAACGTTGTCCTGCAGATCAATCGGATCGACCGATACTCCTCCATAGCTAGTCACCGTTGTTCCACTCTTCCCGCTGAGTCTGGCCGTCCAGAGGTGCGGACCTGATGCCGAAGGCGTCCACGTTGAGCCAGTCAAAGTTCCTCGGGTATAAGCATAGGAGATCTTCGTCTGATCAGGGCGGGTTTCCGAGAGAGAACGACCCCGATAGACGCTATCAGCCAACCGCTTACTGTAATGCTTACTCACCGTTGTCAGCGTTGTTGTGGCATCCGCGCTGATAGTACTCGTCGTTACAATGACCGCATTGCTGTTGAGCATTTCTTGGCTGTAGCCATACATGGTCTTTCCTACGACAATGTCGCCCTGAGTCTTCGTTTCCTGCGAGAGCACGGTCCTGCCGTCAACGAGATCAGCCGCGTACTTATAGCTGGTCACAACGCTGGTCGCGCCAAGATCGTCGTCTTTCCAGCTTCTCGTCTCTTTCTTTGGCTGGTCTACGGCAAGCCACGGATCTGACATATCCATATTACTCGGGGTTTGGTCGGGTAGCACTGGCCAGTTCACCACCAGATCGCGTTTTCCTCCTGTAGAACTCATTTCGGTGGCATGACCGCCTGCTACTGGCGCGGCAGCGCGACTAGACCCAGGATGCTGGTCGGCTCCGGCTCCGAGCGTGATATTCGCATCACCCAACAGAAGCGGATCATCCGAGAAACCTAATTCACTGTACTCGAGCACGGATGATCTGTTGTCGTCAGAATAGCTCGTCACCGACAAAGCCGGCCCGTCCATGGGGCCAAAAATGGACCCTGTTTGATACACGGTTTCCGTTTGCGTCGCGTAGGCGATCACTTCTGCGAAACCCTTTTTCGGGGCGCTAACTGCCCTCCAAGGGTAGATCCGAGCAAGCGCTCCCCAAATGTGGTGTACAAAGGTCGCTTGAGTAGCAGGTGGAGGCTGATAGGGCCCGAGTTCGGACCAGGTGGTTCCAACCCACCGGCTCACGAGTTCGAGTGTGCGTACATCGCTTCCGATGGTGCGTGTGAAGACGATCTTCTGTCCAGGCGGAGGCGTGCCGCCGTTCAGAAAGTCCGCTCGTACGTTATTGGCCGGGGCCAAGATCGCTGAATCTGGAATGCTGACATCGATTTGATAAGTGGCAAACGGGACGGATGTGAATGTCAGCAGGCCTCCAGAAACGCTGACAGACGCAGCTGCGTTGTAGTAGCTCACTGTGTAGCTGCGCGCCGTTCTCTGGATATCTACATAGCCTGCTGGCGCCTTAAGCTGTAGTCTGAGATGATCTGCCGACTCCCAGCGGTCGAGCAGTGCCGGACCGGCCGAGAAGGTCATCATCCGGAAATCCTCTCCAGGTCGTCCTGCTGCTCCAATTCCGCCGATCAACGGCTGCGCATCAAACAGGAGCGCGCCGACTGACTGTCCTGAGATATCTTCCCCTAGCCCAAACCTAACCAGCCGGGTTGTCTGAAGTCCGGAGAAGTCAACCGCCCCGAATCCCTGAGGAGCGACCGGAAGGGTCGTGACTGTGAATGCGCCCCCTAAAACATCGTTCATCGTGATCGCATCGGTATGCTTCCCGTTGAGGAGAATCCGGCGCGTGCCGCGCCTGACCGAAGAAGACGCATCCTGCTGAACTAGAATACAGTAGTCACTGACACCGGTAGAGGAGACTCCGATCGAGACATTTTTCTCATCTGGCACAACAAACTTATAGACTGGGGTCTGGCTCGGTGTGCCAGAATAGGACCACTCCGATGCATGATCGAAGGTATATGATAACGCGGTCCCATCAACGGTGATGGTCACAGTCCCTCGCCCAGATCCTGTGTTCTTGGCGAGTATCTTCAGAGTCACACGGGTACCGTGATATCCAAGTGGGTCCCAGTTCGGAGCCACTGCGGGTGGCGACACTTGAACCTGATAGGGATTATCCACGGCGGTATCTGCGGGCGCCGTGACCTCGCTGCCTTTTACGAGCTTAAAATTCCAAGTCCCTGCTGTGTCAAAAACGACCGCCGGTACCGTGACGGTAATTGTGCCGGTTCCTTGACTGGACCCTAGCCGGAGCCATTCCCCTCCTGGCCGTTGTCCAATGATACTCCGCGTTGTTACAGAATCCGTCGTCGGAACATTCACTTCGCAATTAAGGGCGTAAGATGCAGCGGTCGACGCAATAATCGTCCCTGATGGCGGGGGATTCAGACTCCAACCTTTACTTGGCGTGGGATTCGGATCGGGGTTGGGGTCGGGATCGGGAGGCGGAACGGCGCTCACGCTTATCGAAAAACTCTCTGGACTTACCGTCGTATCGAAGGTCAGGGTACCATTCAACTCAGCGCCTTTTATTACCCTGAATTCCCAAGTGCCTTCCGTATCAAGAATGAGATCGGTCTTGCTGATCGTGATGTAGCCTCTACCCGCATTCGCTGAGACGAAGAACCAGGGGGAGGCGGTGGACTTTCGACCGATTATGGATCGCGTGGTGATAATCTCATCGTCGGGAACCCGCAGTGTGCATGTCAGCGAATATTTGTTCGTCGCCGACGCGATGACCGGCTGTGTTGCCGATGTTTGCCATCCTACCGTGTACGCTGAGATGTCGATTGGGACATCGTCGGCCGGATTGTACGATGTGTTTCCCGCCTGCGACGCAACCACATGGGCAACCCCTTGTGATGTGAGCGTCAGTACATTGCCATTCAATGTCGCCGGTCCGCTTACAAGGGTCAAGGTGACCGGTAGCCCAGAACTCGCCGTTGCATTCAGGGTGTAACTGATGCCGACCTGCAACGGGCCTGGGTTGGGGAACGTAATCGTCTGGCTCTTCCTTGATGCGTCCCAGGTGACTTCCTGTGTAGCCGAGAGGTAGTTCGAGTCGCCATTCTGAACGGCCCGAATTTTGATCGTGCCCGTTCCCGTGATTAGCAGCTTGCTGCCTGATTCAATCGAAGCTGGCCCGCTAATGACCGAATACGAAGAAATAGCCAACCCTGAGCTGCTCACCGCGTTGATCTCGAACGCTGGATCGCCGACCGTGTGATTCTTTAGGTCTACGGGAAACGTAATCGTCTGACTGGCGCGGCCAACAGAGATCGTTGTGGATCCGGGGACAGCATCGTATTTTGACGTATCTGAAGGTGTGAATGTGACTGTCAGCGGTTGGTTCTCCCCTGCTGAAAGCTTTGTTCCGGCTGGAGGGTCGTAAACGAACGAACCAGTCACTCCGGCTCCCATAAAACTCGCAGACGCATTCAACTGCGTGCTGCTCAATGCTGTACCGTAGCTAATCCCCGCAGGCGTGGGCCACGTGATTGTTGGTTTACCTTTCTGAACCACGAGGGTTACACTAGCGTCTACCGCGCTGTAGTTATTGGCGTCCGTTTGGGATGGCTCAAAATGGACGCGGAGCACCTGGTTTCCAGGCAGAAGCACTGTTCCGGGCCCGTAGTTGTATGTAAAGGTGCCTCCCTGCAGATTCGTGGTCGCATTCAGCGGTGCCGTTCCCGTCGCCGGCAAAGGAGTCCCGTAAACGATTGGAGTCGGCGTTGGCCACGTTATAATGGGTGCTGCTTTCCCCACGCTGATCGTCGTCGAAGCAGAGGCACTGTTCAGATTGACGCGGTCGGCATCGCTCGGTTGGAATGTGACTGTCACCTGGTTTTCGCCCGCCGGCAAAATCGCCCCTGGGCCAGGCGAGTAGGCGTAGGTGCCTCCCTGTAACGTAGTTCCTTTGAACTGAGCCGCAGCGTTTAGCGGCGCGGTGCCTGCAGCCGGTAACGGGGTTCCATAAGTCATCGTCGATGTTCCCCATGAGAGCGTCGGAGTGCCTTTTGAGACAACGAGATCGCGCGTAACGTCCGGCGCCGGATTATACAGGTCCGAGCCCGTCGAAAAGGCAGTCACTCGTATGGTACCGGCACCTTCGATAACCAGCGTCGGGCTTAGGGTCCAACCACCGATCCTCCCAGGACCAGATACAACTTTATATTGCACAGCAAGTCCCGGAGCCGAGCTAGCATAGGTGTTCAGATCTATAGGTGCGTCACCGTATGTAGCAGGAGCAAATTCCGGGAACGTAATTGTCTGATTTCCCTTTACCGGAAAGATAATCTCAGGCACGGTTGAGGGTTGGGTTCCTGCGGGATCATAGAAATTATAGACTGCACGGAGCTTCCAGTAGCCGACCGAATCAAGGACCATCGCCCCAATCGCAGTAACAACACCAGTGTCTGCCGCCCCCTGACCGACCATCTTCCATTCTCCAGCTGGATTCTGCCGGAACAAATAGATATTGGTATGTGCGCCATTGAAGACAGCGGCAGTGCAGCTAATCGGATAGCTTGTGGTGGGGTCTGCCGTGACTGGATTTGGTGGACGCGTCCCCCAACCGAGAGAGACTCCATTGATCTGTTGAGCGGTCTGGCTGGCAAAGAAGTTCGTACTTTCTGGTACAGACGCGTATACGTTAATCTGCCCGGTACCGGTTATTGTGAGTGTCTTCGCAGCTTGATCTATTGTAGCGGAACCTTGCACGGAGTAGCTGATTGGTTGGCCGCAGTTGGTCGTTGCAGTTAGCGCGATGGTTGTGCCCGGGCTAAGGTTCCCAATGGCAGGCCATTCCCACGAAGGATATGCTTTTCGTACGTTGAAGTGCTTCGTCACCGGTGTCGCCGCAGAAAACTTTGCGTTATCACCAGGCTGGCTCGCCGTAACGTAGACGTCTCCCGCGCCCGTAATTGTCAGAATACCGCCACTATCGACTGTAGCCGGGCCTTGATCGACGTTATAGCTGACCGTAAGGCCTGAGTCAGAGTATGCACCTAGCTGGAACGGCGCATCCAAATATACGTGGTTCGCGATATCTGGGAACGTAATCGTCTGCCCTCCCAGAGGGGACTTAACAACCATCAGATTTGTCCCTGCCACGGTCTCCCCTCCCATCGGAGCATTTGCATCAGTTTGAGCAGTCACCTTGAGATACCAGGAGCCCGCTACGTCCGCTGTGAACGGGTGACTCCCGGACCCGGTCACGGGTGTGCTCGAGTACATCGCCGAGATTGTGGTTAATACGTGATGCGTCCAGGTCCCGGAAGGATTCTGAATCCACAGAATGACGTATATCAACGAGGATTGAGGCGGGTATACCGTGTGCGATGCTGCGACGGTTATCGTATCACCAAACTTTGCCTCCGAGGGCGGTGGGGTTGTCCAAGCCGCGTATGCAACTGAAGCAACGGCGGAAAAGGTGATAAATGCCAATAGCCGCAGCGTGCGGCAAAGACATGGGAACGCGGTAATCTGCGAGTGCTGGAGCATAGAAACGTTCCATCCGGCCTCCGCGCAGACCAATCCAAGACTAGGGCACGCGTGATGGCACGCCCATAGAAAGGCCTCCGGCCAAATACAAAAGAGAAGCTGAAACTGGAACGCAGAAGGTCAAAGCGTATCGGGATGCAGTGTCAAAACATAACTAGACCGAGGAGCACGCGCACCATCGATACATCGGAATACTTTAGGAAGTCGGTAACTCATTATGCTGCAGCGAAAACTGAGCTAAACTACGGCGAAACGCACGAGAAGCCGCTTCGCAAACTCAATAGCGACGGGTAAATTCATGCATAACACTACAGCGCGTATCCTGGTTCTCACTACACATAGACTGCAGTTTTCCACTAATGTTAAGAGCCAGTACGAGCGAGATAGTATCAAACCGATTCTAATGCACCGATTCGTTCAGTGCTAATAGCGATCGGGCGCCGCGGCAATTCCGCGTCCCGGCCACGAGCGGCATTCGATGATCATGCATCGAGCCATGCGGACTACTTTGAACGCGGAGAAAGGGCGCTCTTGCGCTCGCGCTGTAGCTGCGCTGGAAATTATGATCCGACCCTGGGCGGGTCCTCAGGTTTGCTGAGAGCGAATCGCGACGAATCTCATACAGAGCCACTCCGCGTTTGCAGAACGATCAAGTTGAGTGTCCCCTGCCCTCGCGTCGCTACAGGATTTCCGGTTCGCGAACCCCGGTGGTCGTGAGTTCGCCGCCATCCGCGACATTTGGCCGCAACACTGAAGGGATTGCGGGTTGCCCCGAGGCTCGACTTTCATGTGTCTGGGCGGCCCGAGCGTACTCAAGCTAAACGCGATCGTTCGAGACATTACTGCCACGGGTGCACGATGAGGCGCCTAGCTCTCCGATCACCTCGCGAGTAACAGATCGGATGCTCGGAAATCGGCAGCTGTGCCTCGGCATCCATAGATACGTATTCGGGATTCGGAAATCTGATCCGTGCGATCAAGGTGCCCCCACTGCTGGCTCGCCTTCAGCATCCCCGATGCAACACTTGCGACGCCGCTCTCAACCTAGCGGTTCCTCGGCACGGTGCGAAGGCGGAAGTTGTCGGACTCTAGCTTCTGAATACGGAGCTCCTGTTCCGCAACGCGCTTGTCCTGCTCAATTAGGCGCAAGGTAAGTTCTTCAACTTTTGCGAGCAAGGTTGTCTGCATCTCACCAATACTGATCCCGCCAGCAGCCACTTCCTCTGCACTCGGTACGCCTGGCAAGTGCTTCTCCTTCTTGATCAACTCTTCGACATTCGAAAGCGGCATCAGCGAATAGGTGTTCGCAAAAACGTAATCCGCCCATTTTGTGTCGACCACAATTGCTTCGGCTCGGATCCTACCATTTACCGTCAGCTTCGCTCCGGAGGACGTATCAGACGTACCTATACCAACTGCACCGGTAGCCGGGGCAACATAGATGGCTGGTTTCTGAAGCCCGTCGGGCGTCTGCTCACGCACGGCGAAGCCATTTAGCGTTCCTTTACCTTCCGGGTCCTCAATGGAGAGTTGCCATGCGTAAGACACGTTCTGGTTGTAAAGCGTCATATAGCTGCGCGCCGTGTTTTTCCCATCGAGTGCACCACCGGGATTTATGAATAACCGCGGTTTTGCCAAACCGTCTTCTCGCGACGGATCTGTGGCGCATAGCGCGAACCCGTTGCTGACTCCCGTGCCATTCTCATCCTGGAGCGAAAGCTCCCAGCCAAAGAACGGATTCTGATTATCAATCCGAATGAAGCTACGCTGCCAGTAGTCTCCGAATACTCCCCCAGGTGAGAAACGCGCAATCATCCCATCCCAAGAGCTAAGTCCGACGTGAAACGGAGCAAGGGGAACCTGCACTCCGATCCCCAGCCAATCGTTCAGCCTCTTTAACGTCACCTCCCCATAGCCCTGCTCCCAGGCGAACGGATTCGCTGAATCAACATACTCTCGCGTGGCTGAGTCTTGAGGAGTTGCGGCTGCCGCTTGGGAGATAGATCCCCCGAGCAAGGCGGCGCACAGAATACCTAAACTGAGAATGCACGTTTGAAGCCGGTTAATATGGCACATGGTTTCGTCTGGATAAGAGGCTGCGTTTCATCCTCGCCTCCACACGACCAATGCAAATCCACGGACGTAGAACCGCGAATCACGCCTCCGGCCATTTACAGAAGAAAAGCTGAAACTGGAAAGTCAGTGTCCAAACCGCTTCTACCGTGGCCTGTCAATAGGCAATCATGAGCGTGCGTTTCCTGATTCTCTATTGCCGCCGGGACGCATTTCAAAGAAATGCGCACCAGCGCTCAGAGCGAACACCTATGGTATTTGCTATCTCGCTACGGTGCTTTTTACGTTCTGTCTCGCTAAGATCTACAGCATCTTCCTGGCCCCATAATAGTCGTTTCCCCTACAGCAGAAATTCTGACTTCACCGATTCTACTCGACCGCATGGCTGGCGACAGTAGCCGCTCACGACTAGTCGCTGCAGACCAAACACCTGCCCCCTGCGAGTCGGATGGCGGTGTTTGCGTATAGTCAACACAAGCGCGCGCCCCGCGGAAAGCTCTGCCGGGCGCTCGAACCTTTCAGCGTTTGGCCCCCGTCAGGTCGGGCACGATGATCTTCAGCTCGATACTCTGCTGCTCAAGTTGCTTCGATCACTTCTGCCCAATCGACCGCAGTATGCCGGCAGAGACAAAACGTGCCGCTGGGAATCGTTCGGATTCGATTGGACCATCCCGGAGTCCGTCAAGATCCGCAGGGCGGTCGCTAGAGCCGGTGCTTGAGAAGTGAACTCGAGGCATATTTCCGTGCAACTCCCCCCGTTCAAGTCGCAGCACCGTCCGGCGGCCCCCAGATCTGAGGGCTCCTTACAAGGCTCCCACAAGATTGTGTCGTTCTCTTGTTTGTTATGTGCGTACGCGCAGAAATCGGTGCACTGCTCTGATGCCGACGGGGCTTTGCTTGAAGTTGTCCACGCGAACACTGGGCGAGGCTTTGCAGTTACAGCTCCTTGTTTACCTCAAGTTCTATTCTGTCCTGAACGGCGACGGGCAACCCTGAGAAGAAATTAAGCCCTGTCCGCCTCTCTACCTCACGAATAGAAACCGCGAACTCCTTTGGTTTGTGCCCTGATGCGTGCTCTTGCGGCATGATGTAAGCGACGGCATGAACTGCTCCAGCCGAGTCTCTTGCGACGACTATCTTGAAGCAGGCGACCGGGATGCAAATCTGCTTAACGCCATATCGCATGGCCGGGTTCACCGGTTCATCAGGAGCATTAGTGTAGACTGGTCCCGCAATTGTCCAAAGATCGTGGTAGGTAGTTACCCAGTCTGTCCTCTCCTCAGTTTCAACGCTCTTCCACGGTCCCGCATTCAAACCGTGCCTCTGCGGAACCATGTTCGTCATCAGGAATGTGGATCTTTGGCCATCGGACCCGAAAAACTGACCAATCGTTTCGTTACACGCCATATGGCCTACATCATAGCCGGGCGGATAGTCTTTCGAGGAGACGAGCGAAGTGCTACGCTCATCGGTTCTGTACGGTGGCCTTTTGCTTCCCGGATCCCAGATCGGTACGCCTGAAATGTGGTACGCAACCCAAGCAGGGTTTTTGAAGGTCTCGTCGTAAGCGCTCTCGTAGCCAACGCTCACAAGTACTGTCCAGGAGTTAGGATACCCGTTGGCGACCGGCGCATCAGCGAAAACATATTGCGCCGAACCGACAGTGGCACTTCCGGGGAGACTCCTAAGTGTTTGCCTCGTCTGGTCCTGTGGCGCGACTGGACGAGAAACGCAGCTGCTGAGCGCAAGCGCACCTAGCACCGCAACGACTGGCAGTAGAGGAAACAGAACCCTTTTCGCCATGTTCATCTGTTCCTACATACGAAAACCGGGTTCGATGTGACGAGCCAGCGGAAACGTCCGAACCTCATCCCGATTCCAACATGCGTGGCGCTCATGAGCGATTACGTCGATCGTGGTTCGCAGACTTTCTGCCGAAGAGACTCAGAAAACCTGACTCGACGAAGCCATGCCCTGTTCGTTGAGGGCTCTGCAGGCTTCGGATGCTAAGAAAATATTCATTGACCCTGTTCTATTGTCTCAATCCTAGAGTACATGCCGGTGCGTCGCCTTATTGCGCCCAATTTTGAGAAACGAGTTATCATCCCGTCGGAGGGAGAGTCGCCCGTGGAATACCTCGAATACCCGGAGCTGCCTGCAAACGGCCCGGTATACGCGTCGAAACAGCACTTCGTTTCGTCACTGGCGGACGGACAGGTGGTCGGGATTCGGCATCTGCGTCACTACGAGGTTTTCTTCAAGCTCTTCCAACGCCACTGCGAACGCCACGGCTTGAATCAGACGATCACTCGCCGGCAGGTAGCCCCGGACCTCTGGTTCCTGATCCCTCGCACGCAGTCCGGCAACAAGCCCGGCATCATGCTGCGCAGCGGATGGCGCCATCGTGGCCGGTACAGGTTCCTCGCGGAAGCACTCCAGAGAGGTGAATCCGTGGAGCTCGAGAGTCCAGTGGAGGCGCGAAAGGTTCGGCGAGCGTGGATGTACTATTTTCGCTCGGAATCACGCTCCGGCCGAGAGTGTGTGATCGAGCTTCGTCGCAAGAACACCTTCCAGCTCGCAGTTCGAACCGCGCTGCGCAAAGACGCTGCCATCCGTTCACGCCCCCATCCTCGCCGTGATCTTCCCCAAGGGGGCGGGCCCGTTGCTGCGTCTTAACGATCTGCCCAGTGCAGTGGGTAACACTGCTCCCTGAAATCGAAGAGCACTCACGTTCAGATGAGCGGGGGGCCGGCGGTGAACACCACGTACGGTGCTTCCCGCTGGACCATGGTCGCCGGTAGTAACGTGCAGGGACTGTACGTCGCGCAAAAAGTGGCTGGCCATCGGTGTTCTGATCGCAGAACGGGGGCGCAATATCTCCCGGATTTGTATGCAGATTCCAATGACCAGGAATCGGAAACAGCTAAGCCTGGACGGCAGGTCAGAACGTCCGGTGCGGAGCACCTCTGCTGCCGGGGTAGCTGAAAGGCCCAGGCTGACGGGGAAGCGCGGGCGCTGCGAGCCCTAGGAGCTGCGGGGAACGTGCGAATGGTCGCACAAACGCGATCGCTGTGCCGCTGAGAAGCTCTAACTAAAGTGACCGCGAGCAGATACGGACTCGGCGATATTGGGCGATCGAAGGTCCCGGTGGTTTCACGAGGAAGTCGCTCGTTCTCAATGATGCGAAAGCGAAGCAACGTTCGAACATGCGCAGCCCAACAGTGGAGAGGCATCCTTCTTGGAGGCGGTGGTTGTCGCGGAAGATCGCACAGCTCGACCAATCCCTCTAGTGCCAGCGTAAGCGCCAGCCTTACGCGTATTGTTAATGATCGCGTTCATTGCACGGATTCGGCCAGTTAAAAAAGCCTCCTTCTTTGTAAGCATCATAGCGTAGCAATGTTGCTCGTTAGCATTGCGCCTAGCTCCTTGGCTTGCGCCAGATAGAATCTCGTGCGTTTTTAGCTGCACTACCATGAGCCACTCGATTGATCGGGGGAAAATTCTCGCACGTTTGGCCAGTCAACCACCGGGGAAAAAGCTTTCACTGGCCGCTCAAACGGTGGCTGAACATCGGAGCCTCATCCGCCGTGCGATTCGGCGCGGACACTCGCTGGACACCCTTGCCAAGGCACTTCAGTTGCCAAAAAGATCGCTCCAACGGCACTTGAATTTGGCCGGCCTGTTTTTCCGCAAACCTCGGAGAAATCGCGGGGTGGTCATTCGGCCGTACAAAATGCGGAAGAATAGCCGATAAATTCGAGGAAGTTTCTGGGGAAACCGGCCTGCGTTCCGTTTACGCCTCATAACATGACTTATGCGGCCCTAAGCTTGCCGCGCGGATTTTCCCAAAATAGTGGGAGGACCGTGAAACCGGCCCTCGCCCCTCCCGCCTCTCCTCCCCCGGCCGCTTTAGGCCTCGACGCTCCCCTGCCCCCGGTCATCGCCCGCGCCGGTCCCAAAGCCCGGTCCCGCTTTGTCGAATTCTTTGCCGCCCATATCCGAAACCCGAATACGCGCGAAGCCTACGCCCGGGCTCTCGCCCGCTTTTTCCACTGGGCCGAAACCCGGGGCCTAAAACTTCGGCAGCTTAAGCCGGTCGTCATCGCCGCCTACGTGGAAGAACTGGGCCGCGAACTTTCGCCCCCCAGCGTCAAACAGCACCTCGCGGCCATTCGGGTCCTGTGCGACTTTTTTGTCCTAGGACAGGTCCTCCCCTGGAACCCCGCGGCCTCCGTTCGGGGCCCCAAGTACGTTGTGAAGCGCGGAAAAACGCCGGTTCTCACCCGCGCTGAGACTCGCAAGCTCCTCGATTCCATTCCCGTCGATACCGTGATCGGGCTTCGCGATCGCGCTTTGATCGGGGTTCTCCTCTTTGGCTTCGCGAGGATTTCGGCTGCTGTCGGAGCGCAGGTATGCGACTATCGACCCGAACGGCGTGTCGTCCGGCTTTTGGAAAAAGGCGGAAAACCCCGCGAGGTACCGGTCCACCGGGATTTGGCGGGGTATCTGGACCCGTACCTCGAGGCGGCGAAGCTCGTTGGGAGCTCCCCTCTTTTCCCGAGCGTGGCCGGGAAGACAGGGAAATTCACGGACCACGCCATGACCCGCGGCGACGCGCTTCGCATGGTCAAGCGACGCGCGAGCGCGGTCGGGCTCTCGCTGGAGATTTCCTGCCACTCCTTCCGCGGCACGGGGATCACCGCGTACCTCGCGGCCGGCGGCACTATCGAAAGAGCCCAAGCCATGGCCGGGCACGAATCGCCGCAGACCACCAAGCTCTACGACCGCACGACGGACGAACTAACGCCGGAAGAATTGGAGCGGGTTCACTTCTGAGCGCGATCGCCAGCAACACTCCCACCAGAAGGTGCCCTACGCTGCGTCCGAAGGCCTCAGAATTGCGACCAGCTGGGTCCGTGAGGAGACCGATAACTTGGAGTAGATCGCCCCGAGCTGGGACTTGACCGTGGTGACGCTTTTGCCGAGCGCGGCCGCGACCTCGCTGTTGCGGAGCCCCTCGGCTACAAGTTTCGCGACCCGCCGCTCTGCTAGGGTAAGAAGGGCCAGCTGCTCTTTGCGCCCCGCGCGTACGCTATCCTTCAGCGTGTCCTGAAAGAGAACGCAGAAGATAGCGCAGCGGCGATCTCGGGGACTGCGGTCCAGCGCTACCACGGCCGTAAGCCCCGGCTCGTCCGGATGTCGCAGCAAAATTCGCCCGCCGAAACTGGGCCGAGCCGCCTTAGTGCCGGGGCGGCGCACTCCCTCCCGGAGTCGCTCGCATGCGGAGATGATTTCCGGAGGAACGGCGGTCGCGTTTAGCCGAGCTTTCGTTACGGCGCGGCCCGTATTCCAACGGCTAAGGAGGTCGATGCCCTCCCGATTACAGAAGAGGACCCGGCCGTGCGCATCCAGCGCAGCGCCTCCGATGGGCATCGAGTGGCAGAGCTGCTCCACCGCGAGCCTCCGCAGCCCATCGTCCGGGGGACGCCGCGTCGCGGCCGAAAAACGATAGGTTCGGGGCTTCATGAAAGTGGTGTCAGTCTGACACCCTGGGAGCCTTAGGTTTCGCTAGGCTGGGGTGTCAACCAGACACCCTTTTGAAACGAGCTGCACAACGAGGCCATAACATCCTGGGCCGGCGCATCCGGGAAGCGCGCCTGCACCACCGCGCGGGGATGACGCAGGCCGATCTCGCTGCTCGGCTCACGGTGCGAGGGGTTGTGCTGGATCGGGCGTCGATTACCCGCGTTGAGAATGGGAAGCGCTACCTGCGCGACTACGAGATTCGCGCGATCGCCTCCGTGCTTCGGGTTTCGGTGGCGTGGCTCTTCCGAGAAACGACCGACCCCAAGCCCGTGCGGCGCTAGGCTCGGCGATTTCCCACCTTTGGCGGATTCCCGGGGAGCGCGGGTCTGGTATCGTGGGATCGATGAGCCAAAGCTCCTCGAATCCACCGCCTAACGACGCCACCTCGCCAGCTGCCCGACTGGAGCAGCACTTACGGTCAAAGTCGTGCATCGCGTACGAAGAGAACCTGAAGGATCGTGAGTATCCCTTCGTGACCTGCTCCATTTATGGAGCGCCGAAGACGAACGAACTCTTTGTTCGCCTTACGAATGGGCAGATTAGTTTCGTCGACGTGACGCAGTCCCCACTCCTCTACCCCGCCATGGCCGACAGGATTTTCGGCATGGACGTCGCCGATTCCCAGGTCGCGTTTGGACTTGCGGAGAAGCTTTGGGAAAAACACCGCGATGAGTTGCTTGGGGCCCCGCAGCCATGAGGCGAACGCGAACTGATAAGCGGCAGCTCCAGGAAAGCTGCGCGTGGCTCCGAGTGCACTGGAACCCCACGAACTTGGACGTCCCGGAGCATCTCCGTGAGCAATGGATGTACGAAGCCGACGGCGACCACGCGAACCCCGAAGGTTTTCAGCTAGCCGTGTTCACGTTCGGGTTCATGCAGCACGACGTAGTCTCAAACCAGGTTCCTGCGGGCGAAAAACGCTCCTACTCCGGGAATCGCCTGCTAGCGCTCTTCTCACGCTGGCAGCTCAAGCTCGCTTTGGCGGAGGTTCACTCGAGGACACACCTGCGTACTAAACCTCTCCCGCTATTTGATTTTGCGGACGATGAGCAGGTCGAAGTTTGGCCCGAAGGCGACCCTGCAACGGACCCATGCGGTTAGCCACAGAGCGCCCCAACAGATGAGGCTGCCTAGACGAGGCTCAACCGTCGTACTCCGAAAGGTCGTGCAGAAGTCGCCCGCAGCTTCTGCACGGCTGTGAGTTGGATATGAAGTCGAGGGGATTCTCGCGGCATCCATCCGGGTCGGCGTCCCCCTCG
Organism: Opitutaceae bacterium EW11; assembly: GCA_003054665.1. GTDB lineage: Bacteria > Verrucomicrobiota > Verrucomicrobiia > Opitutales > Opitutaceae > EW11. The sequence goes on from QAYY01000014.1 coordinate 98,490, forward strand.
TCGTCTGGCGGCAGCGGAAAAACGACGTCCAATGCCCAGGGGTTTTCGTTTCCTCCAAAATCGTCCGCGTAGACCCGGGCCGCATCGTTACGGAGAATTCTATCTATACGATCAAATGAAGATCCTTGCGATTGGAGATATTCACCAGGCTCCGAACCTCGACGAAATTGAAGCGACGATCACCCAGGTCGCGCCTGACCAGACTGTGTTCCTGGGGGACTATTTCGATCAGTGGTTTGATACGCCGAACGACGCTGCCCGCACGGCTAAATGGCTTAAGTGGAGCCTGGATCAGCCGAACCGTGTTCACCTTTGGGGGAATCACGACTTGCCATACGCCCTCCTCGGACGTTGCCCGGGCTGGACTCAGGAAAAACAGGCTGCCGTACAAGAGGTCATTCCAACCGACGGATGGGGCCGGCTAAGGCTTTGGCATTTTCTTGAAGGGTGGCTCTTCACCCACGCAGGTCTGAGCAAATCGGTGTGCCCTCGGATTGCGCGCCCGAGTAGCCTAGTGCCGATGCTTCGGCGAGAAGAAGAGCTCGCCTGGAAACAGCTCAAAAGGGGCGAGTCGCACTGGATTTGGAGCGCGAGCGCGATCCGCAGTGGCAACGCCAAGGTGGGCGGTATCCTATGGTGTGATTTGGCCGAATTTACGTCGCTGAATGGGATCAACCAAGTGTTTGGGCACACCCCATTACGCACGCTGGCCCGCATGCCTGGACCCAAGTGCGTGAATTGGTGCATCGACGTGGCGACTCGCGAAGGGGTTTCTGAGGCTCTAGTCATTGATGGTAACGAAGGCTTCCCTGTGCGAATCGGGCAGCGTGACTGAATCACAGGCAGAACGCGCTTCGGGTCCTTCGAACTTGGACTGCCACACACAGGTTCAGCCTGGCATCCCTCTGAAGTGCCTCATTTCGAATCTGAATTGAGAGAGTGTGTACGGAAAGGGCACACGGCAGCCTCTCAGTTGCCCCCATGGACGCCAAACGTGCAGGTCGGTTCGCGATCGCAGAAACTCCTGGCACATTTCTACCGAACGTGCCGGATCGCGTCTTCGCAAGAGCGGATGCGCATGCGGGTAGAACCCCGTCCATATCTAGGCTCTGCGGAATATCTATGACGCGGGTCGGCAAGTTCACAAACGAGTGTGTGGCCGTAAAACCTACCGGGATCTGATCTCGCGGAACTCATAGGCCCGCACTCGTCTTCTTTAGCAACGCGTTCCAAATCATGAATACGCTAACAGGTCGCTCGCCTAGTCGGCTCTACATAGGCGTCGATATTGGGAAAGATCGGTTGGACCTGGCCGCTACGGACTTCCGCCTCTCAGTCGAGAACAACTGCGCTGGTTGGAACAAGATCCTGGCCAATACGCGGAAACTAAAGCGACATGTTCATTTCGTCTGCGAGCCCATTGGGCACTACGGTGGGGCGTTCATTCGGTTTCTGCATGCCCGCAACAAGGTCGTCTCGCTGATTCCGGGAATTCGTGCGCGTAGCTTCGCACGTGCGACTGGGCAACTCGCAAAAGGCGATAGGCTGGATGCCGAGATACTGGCAGAACTTGGGAGAAGACTGAAGCCCCCACCAACTCGAAAGCCCAAAAAAACAGAGTCAGAACTCCGGGCTGTTATGCGTTGCCGGTTTCAATTGCTACGTTGCTGTGCAACAGAAGAGCGATATGCCGTGACTATCCGTTACCCAAAGATCCGACGGATTCTCGAACCTGTCATTCAGGCGATGAAGGCGCAAGGAAGAGCGCTCGATGACCTTTCGCTAAAGGTGGTTTCCCGGGACGACGTCCTTTTCAAGAAGTTCCATGCCTTCTGCAACGTGTCTGGCGTGGGCGAAGTGACGGCGAGAACCGTTCTGTCAGAACTCCCCGAAATCGGGAGCCTGAATCGCCGCAAAATCGCGTCGCTAGCCGGCCTTGCGCCGTACAGCAAAGACAGTGGTTCGACTGCTGCGCCCCGACACATTCAAGGGGGACGACGAAAGGTCCGCCCAGCGCTTTTCATGGCGGCTTTAGCCGCCTCTCAAAGAAATCCCGTATTAGCGCCTTTCTATAAGCGATTGCGAGCTCGCGGTAAACTGCACCGGGTTGCGCTCACCGCGGTGATGCGCCGGCTCCTTGTTTATCTCAATAGTCTTGCGCGCAAGATCGATCAGGACGCGATGGCTCCGAAGCCACCCCCTACCGCCACCGCAAAAACGAAGCGCAATTGGATACGAGCCGCACTATCCAAGCGCGCGCACGTGAAAGGACGCAGGATATGTCGTCGCGTGCACAACGCAGTAACATAGCACATAGCGGCGTGCGCCGTTCTCGTTTGTCAGTGTAATCGACCTGGACGGTCGACAATGGATCGCTCCAATCCTGGATCCCGCGGCCAAACTCAACCGTAACTCGTCCCTCGGAAAGTCGTTGCGCATCCAGTAGTGGGAGATCCTGCTGCTGATCGTCGCGTTGCGAGCTGGTCTCACCGGAGTAATCGGCAAGGTCGCCAGCAGTGGATGGGTCTCACCTTCCGCCACCGTCGCGCTGCTCGGTCTTCGTGAAGAGCGTTTAGCCATCACGGTTCCCTCCGCAATTGAGAGAAAATCGAACCCATTTGAGGGGACTGTCGGCTAGCACACTTACGTAAATCGTTGCCAATAGTCATCACAGGCACCTTAGCGTGCATTAAACTCCGTTTAGCCCAGTGACCCCAGCTAGGGCAAGTTGGTCGAATCGCGCACGACGTTCGCACTCTCGGTGTCGTCGACTCGCTGCACGGATATTTCCAGCTCCGATGATTGGCCGTGGAGACTGGGAGGAAGCAGCCCCGGGACCGGCTCGATTCTCCACTCCAGGTAAGGGGCAGCGGTAGCGGAACGGGGTTGCTCCTGGACACCCGCTAAAGTGACGAGATGCAGGCGTCGTCGGCCCGCTCCGACAAATTGCGGCTCTCAAACATCACGGTAAGGATGGCCGAAGCGCCGGGTGCAAGTTACTCGTCCGCCTCCTTCGATGTGGCGCAGCCGCAATCCGCGTTTATCTTTAGCAGGGTACCACAGACGAGCGGCTGGAGTGCTCAGTCGAATCTCGCGCCGGAGCACCTCGTGGTGGGCGATTCCGTACGCCAATCGTTGGCGTAGTCGACAGCCGGATACATTCGCGACCAATAGCGCTGTCAAATTCTTTGTAGCGACGACCGACGCTCATTTTCGGCTCATCAGCGTGGGAGAGACACGACCTGTGAACTCACCATTGTGGTTCTCGTCGCACGAACTTCCCCGACGGGTGACTTCCGCGCTCCCGAAGAACGCGTTCAGGATGATGCGTCCCTTGCGATCGCCGACCGGACCCTGCAGGAAACGGCAGATCCGCGCATGACGGCCTTGAGTCTTGGGAAAAGGAATGGTTCTTTCGAAAGAACCCACGTTGCGCCTCGAACACGCGAGGGGTTTCGAATACCCCTTTTTCAACCTTGCTCATGGGTTCAAACAGATGCATTCATGAACCCATGCCACGCAAACGCGCTGACTCGCGATCCGAGGTCGTAGAGCAAATCCGGGCCAATATCGCCCGTAAGGAGCAAGAGAAGGCTTCCCTATTGCGGAAGACCGAGCAGTGCGATCAAGAGCTTTCCGCCCTACAGGGAGCATTGCACGTCGTGCTGCGCATGGCTTGGGGGCAGCCAGAGGGTAAAGCTCAACCCGCAGAATCCGCGCAGCCAAGCCCCGGGCGCGAGGACGCAACGGAGTCCATGCAGGCGGCCATTCGACGCGTTGCGCTCGCGCAAGAAGGTCGGTACACGCCGAGATCCATCGCCGATATTATTCACCGGGAGTACCCACAGGTGGCGGCGCGCATGCCAAAAAACTACGTCGCCAGCACGCTGTGGAAAATGGCCCACCGCCGTTCACCGAAGATAATCATCGTGAAGTCCGACGGCATCGGCACCTCCAACGAGTACGAGAATCCGAAAGTCGGCCAGGCGTCTGCGGCCGCTTGAAACCCGCGCACCACCTATGAACGATCAAATAAGAAGGCCGGCCAAGTGATTTTCCCACGAGGCCGGCCAAAATTCTGAACGCTCCGAAAGACGTTTTCACGAATCCCAAGCGACAGACAACAACGCAGGGATTAGTGTTCTGACGTCCAAGGTCAAGCGTTATGTCGCGCTTTGCCGCGCCCGTGTAGCGCGGATAGTGGTTTGACGCCACCGCCCGGCACCGCACGCGAAATCGCATCGGTCCAACTCGATGCTGCTGGAACGATACCGTCCTGAGCAAGGCATACATCTGCCTCAATAGGCGGGAGGCTACTGTCTGACTTGCCGTCAATCCTCAGACGTCCGTGAGACGTCGAACACTAATGTCCCTATCGCTTCATATCGGTTCGTCGGCGCCGCGAATGCGGCGCGACAATTTTGGTGAAATGAGTCCAGCGTTCCTCTTGCTTGATACGCGACTGCGTGTTGTGCGATGGAATCGGGCTGCAACCGCGCTGCTGCGTCACTGTGCCTATCCAAGCCCGTACACCAAGGCACCGCTACCGGAAGAGTTCTGCCACGCTTGCCGCCTGGCGATCGCTCAGTCCAAACCGCAGCTATTTTCCTCGGGTAGTTTGACCGCGAAAATCCTGCCACTACCGGATATCGAGAGGCAGACGGAACGCGTGAAGCTCTGCGTTTTGTTGAGCGGCACGCATATGCTATCTCCGAGCGAGTTCATAGTTATCGCGCTCATCGCGCGAGGACTTCGAAACAAAGAGATTGCGGCTCTAAGAAGTACGGGGAAGGAGACGGTCAAAACGCATGTGCGACAGATTCTTGCGAAACTGGGTGTGAAATCCCGATCCAAGGTCGCCGCAATATTTTCCCAGTAGCTCTTTCAGGAGCACAGCGGCGATCAAGGTGCCTGTTCGAAGCACCGCGTAAGGACGCCGTAGGTGAACGATAGACCCTCGGCGGCGCCCATCTTAAGCGCGAAATCCTAGTAAAACTGTGGACGATGTTCCGGAAAGGTACCGTTTTATGACGCAACTATGGATGTGTCAGGATGACACATCATAGCTGGTGAACCTGCCCGACATATCGTGTGGTCGCGCGGCTGTATCCAGCGTTATATACCATACAATGAATAACACAACAGATATGACAAACAGTCGGAGCGTCTTTTTCCGATACGGTTCGTTCCTTCAAAAGCGGCCGGTAAATTTGCGGGGCTACCGACCGACATATTTCAGCCCCACCAACTGTCGTTGGGTGAGCGCGCCCTCACTGGCGCACTACAACCGTGGACTGGAGCTGGAGTTCGGCAACGTCGATCAATACGAGCTCGCCAACTATCGGGTGTGCGTCGCTGCCGAACGAGGACTTGCGAAGGGAGTCCTAGACTGTTGGGTTGCGCGAGGGAAAACCGAGTGGGTGGAGACGTTTGCTACCGGCGGCGATCCAGAGATCAATGAGTCCCCCCGGACTGAGCGGCTTTGCGCCACGGAAGTGGTGCGCCGTGCGCGGAGTCTCTCATAAGTTTGTTTCAAGGGGGCCACTGGCCCGGCGAACGACGCTGCGGGAAAGCCGCCGAAGAATCGTCGGCGCTTACAAGGCGGAACTCTACAGCTCACGGACCGCTGAGGTTCGGCGTTGGTCGGTTCATCTTCTCGAGCACCTTCAATCCGCTGGGACCTGTACGGTTTCGCAATTGCTGAAGCTGTGTCAGACGTCTGTGCCAGGCGAACTGGCGAGCATGGCCGTTTGCGAGCTTATCCGCACTGGGAAAGCAGATGCCGGACTCGCGGATCGGCCATACGACGCCGCATCAAGCCTGAAGGTCTCGCGCGGGATTTTACCAGCCGTCAAATGAGCCCCAGGTCCCTCGATTCGACGCGGCTCGACTGGAGAAAGTGGCCCGACGTTAACACCGCCGAGATGGATGAGTTCGAAAGGAAGTATTTTCTCTGTCGAAAGCACGCACTGTGCATGTACGTCGATGGGCACCCAACCGCCAGTATAGCGGCGGCGACCGGCATTCCGCGGCAGCACCTTTCAGTTCTGCTGGGCAAAGCCATGGACATTCACCATGACGGCCATATCTTCGGCTTTCGCGCCTGTCGCTACTATGCGCGGGTCAAGCGTTACAAGCGGCAGATGCGGCCGCCCCGGCCTGGCACAAAATTTGGCTATGCGGGCGCTCTCCAGCAACTACTCGAAGCCTATCCAGCCATCGCCCGCGGCTTCCGGCAATTCGTGATGGGCGCTAGCCCCGAAAAAATCGCGCGACTCAGCCAGGCAAGGCTGAACAAGAAGTTCGAGGAACTGTGTCGAACGGAGGGGCTTACCGAGGCTGTCTACCCGATGAATTTGCCGTTTGGGGCTCTATCCTCGGTGGTGCGGCTGGTCAAACGTTGGATAATGGAAGAGGCGCAGCGCTTCGCAGCCATACGTGGAGGTGCCCGCGCGGCTAGGAAGTTCGGCAGCGGAGTGCGGGAACCTCGAGCCCGACTTGCCACGTACCAGAGGGTCGAATTCGACGGGCACCTGATCGATGGGTTCTTCACGATCCGCGTGGTCAATCCGGACGGGCTGGAGGCCACGCTTACCTTGGAACGCATTTGGTTACTGCTCGTCCGTGAATGCGCAACTGGCGCAATCCTCGGATACCACTTGGTGTTGCGAAGGGAATACTCGGCCGAGGACGTTCTCACATGTATTGAGAACGCGATCCGGCCGTGGACGCGAAAGACGCTAACCATCCCCTCCCTTGAGTATCCGCCGGGCGCGGGATTACCGAGCGGCTCAATTCCCTCGCTCTCTTGGGCGGTCTGGCAGGAACTCACTTTCGACAATGCTGCTGCCCACGGAAAATCGATCGGTTCTTGGGTGTGGGATACCGTCGCAAAGCAGATAGGGTGCGTCATTGACCCCGGTCCAGTGGCAACCCCGGATTCGCGCCTTATCGAGGGTCTGTTCCGTAACTTGACGGGAAATGGATTCCAAACGCTGCCGGGCACAACCGGCAAAGGCCCCGGGGATCCCCGGTGCGCCAATCCCGAAAAGGAGGCGCTCGCATATGACGTCTCTCTCGATGAGATAGAAGAGGTTTTGGACGTCTACTTAGCGGACTTTAACGCGCGCCCCACCCAAACAACCTACGGGCGATCACCCCTTTCGGCGCTCGAATATTCTCTCGGCCAAGGCACCGAGAGCATTAGTCACATCCCGGAAAACAAACGTGAGGATTTCTGCCTTACCCGGCAAACAAGACGAGTGTTCATACGGGGACCGCTCGAGAAAGGTTACCCACTGCATGTCAACTTCATGCATGTCCCATATACGAGCGCACAACTCTCCGGAGCGGCGGCGCTCGAGAACACGTGGATGCTCGCCGATATAAATACCAGGGATCTGCGTACGATTCGTTTATCGCTTCCTAACGGGGATCACTACGGCGTCATTACCGCCACGCGCGGCTGGGGCGTCACAAAGCATGATCAGCGGGTTCGCGGGGCGATTTTCGATCTCGTGCGTAAGGGCAAGATGTTCCTACGAGACCGCGACGACCCCATCGAAGTGTACCTCCGGCACCTTGAGGAGAAGAAGTCACTTAGGGTGAAACGTAAGCGTAACATGCTGGCTCATACGAGGCGCGCCGCAGAGCGGCCGCTGTGTGACCCGATCGCCCCCGCCAAGTTGATGCCAAAGAAGCTGGCGCCGATCCGCCCACGTAAACCGAACGCCGACTCAGGCTGAGTAGAAAGCTCTATGCACGACCCGAACCACTCCATGGGAAACAAGCCTAGCGATCCTCCGCCCCAACCGCCACTTTTTCCGAACTTCCAGCATCCGATCGAACTCGACGACAATATGGTCCAAACGAGTTTGGCACTCACGTCGGTTGTTGTGCCCGCGTTGGCGCGAAACGCAACCGGATCCATTCTATACGGCAGCGAACGTCGCGGGAAATCGGCTGCTACTACACATCTTCCCATCGAATTCTGCTAAAGCTTCCCCGGACTAGCAACGTACACGATCGTATGCCCACGGTCCTGAAGTCGATGGTGTCGGCCGCTGTGTTACCCGATTACTCACATAATGAAAAGGCAATGCAAGCTGCCGCCGATCGGGCCACATAATCTGCGCGCCTAACAATATATCTGCGCATGACTCAATTCCCTCCATGAAGAAAAAATCCAAAGATACCCCGGCCCCTCAGCCACCTCCCCCGGGCTCGCCGAATGGCCAGCATCCGGTCGAGCTCGGTCATTATACTATCACCACCCCTATGCTTTCGGCCCTAACACCGATCGTTGTGCGCTGGGTCGCGCGAAACGCGACCGGGAACATCCTGCGTGGCAACCAGCGTCACGGGAAATCGCACGCCTGTCCGTATTTCTCCGGCAAACTCAGCGAGAAATTCCCCGGCATACTCACGTACACGATCATCTGCCGCACGGCCCTAAAGCCGACAGAACGGGCGTTCTTCGAACGGCTATTAGAGGCAACGCATCACCTTGACCCGAGCCGGGGTACAGCCTCGGCGATGCGCAACCGCCTTACGGGATTTCTTGTCGAGGAGGTGCGACGTTCGAATCAGAACCGGATCGTGCTCTTCATCGACGAAGCACAAAAGTTACTAGAGACGCACTACGACTGGCTCATCGATCTCCACAACGAACTGCGGTTGGTGCACGTGGACATGACTGTGATTCTCGTCGGACAAAACGAACTGATCGATCAGCGAAGCGACTACAAAGCACGGCGAAAAAACCACATTTTTGGTCGCTTCATGCGTGAAGAATACGAATTGGCACCGATCCGGACCAAAGCGGAACTCGCCGAGTGTCTGAAGAAGTTCGACGACCCCAAAGCATGCTGCTGGCCAGAAGGCAGCGGAATCTGCTACACGGCACACTTTTTCAAAGAAGCGTACGCGGCGGGTTGGCGATTGGCGAACATCGCAGACGTTCTTTGGGAATCTTTTGATGAAGTCAGGGTCCGAAATGGAGTATCCCAGGCGCGGCTCGAAATCGCACTCGAAGACTTCTTCCTCACCATTAAGACGTTCCTCATTGAGGTCGGCAGGCGCAAATCCACGGATCCTGACGTCAAGAAGGAAGAGCTGATGCCAATGATCGTGGAAGCCGGCTTTGGCAGCGCAGAGCTTCCTCCTGAAGATCCGGGCGAGGACTCGGACGACGATCCGGATGAAAGCTGACCTGCGCGTATGTTGGCCGCGAGACTGGTTCCAACCCCACGAGTCGCTCTGGTCCATCTTCTGGAAACTCGGCCTCGCCAATGCGACGTCTCCAGAACTCCTAGCCCGACATTTTGCCGCCACTGCCGAGGACGCTCGTGCCCGTCAGATACGCCTTCCTCATCTACTTGCGGCGCGTCGCTTCGATTTGGAACGCTTGGCTCAGGCAGCGCGGATTCGTGTATCGGACTTAGGGGTGGTCGGCGTCGATCAGATCCTAGGTTTCGAGCATAGATTCCAGCAATGGTGGGTTTGGCAAACAGCACAGTTCTGCCCATGCTGTTTCGAGGAAGGATTCCATTCCGTCGTGTTCCAGTTGCGCGGGGTTTGTCGGTGTCCCCGCCACCACGTTGCCCTCGTCTCGGCGTGTCCTGCGTGCAGCCAGCCTATCCCGCTAGGGTTCGGTTCAGGTGGGCGATTTATATGTGCAAAATGCGGTCATGCCATCGGCATGTTTGCAGCTCGTTCGACAATTCGGTCGAGTTGCGGGCCCGAGTTCGATGAGCTCATCGCGTGGGCAGGCAGGATTGCGACCGGTGACGCAGACAACCCAGCTTGCGTGATGAATCACGGCCTTTCCGATGCTCAGCCCAGTGGGCTTAGCCTGCACACCCCAGGGTATCATCGATCGAATCTTTTTCGTTACGCGGCCGAGTTTTATGACGGGACGCACTCATGCCCGGCGCCGTTCGCGCTGTCGGCAGAGAACTGCCCAGTGATTGTACAGCACCGCGCACGTATTTCCCGTCCGCGTCTCCGCGGCTCCGTAACCGCGCAACATGGTTACTTCCTCTTGCTGGCAAAGCACTATCTCCGCCTCTTACGCCGGTTCAGGCGTCGTATGCGGTCGCCAAGAAAGGTACATTCTGTCTTTCGATCCGCTTCAGACGCGCTTCGTCCAGGGGATTGGTGCTACCTTTTGGCTCGTGCTCTTTGGGAGGAGTGTTCGGTGTGGTCGCTCGCCGACTACTCGACAGTGCAAGGTAGGCTGAGCATCGCCGATTTGACAGAGCTTGGTGCGGCCCTTGATCGATCCGCCCAAAAGTACTTCAAATTGCCCGAACCAACCGGGAAAGGCCGACGGTGGAGCGACTGCACTTGGGCGAACCTTCACGTGTGGACAGCGGCATTCATGCAAACCGTCCGGATCGTAGACGAGCACTTGGGCTGCGGACGCTCTCCGGACCACGTTGAATCTCAGGTCCGCGCCTTCGACTGCGAACGCCTTCCGGTCGTGCTGCTTCGCACGGGCGACAGCTCCAAAGAGAACGCTGACTTGTACATCTGGTCATTTCCAACAGCGCACGAGGTTGCGAATCGACGGTCGGAGTAACTCGACAGCCCCCCGGTCCGACGGCCAAGTTCCCGCCGAAGAGCAGTCTATCCGCGATAAGCACAGGGCCGCGACTCGCGGTAGGATGCTGCCGGTTGCGCGTATGACTGGCATACCGCGGCCACTATGAGAGCCGCGCGTTGGCCGTGCCGTTTACGACGGGCACATCAAGGATAACCGCAGTCTGACGTACTGGGCCGCCAGCTTGCCCGAGTCCTCCACGTGCCCACCCTCTTTTCCCAGCCCTACCTGGCGTTATCCTGTCACAACTTTTCTGCACAGTGGCCGCACCGCGAATGTTGTGACGTTTTCGAGCACACTTGTAGCGACATTCCTTTAACCCATGTAGTGATCGATGTTTACCGATCGTTAGGCGCTCTGTTGCGATGTCACAACAATTGCGCCACTGTGCGTGTTCGGCCCGGTAATTGTTGCACGATCTACGGGTAAACGTCGTCTGGTACGGCGATGGACGCTCCTCGTCGGCGTCCCTGCGGGCAGCGAGGTCAGTCGAGCAGCGGGCGCCAGTTCCTACCGACCGCGTATGCGTTCAGCAGAGCATACCCGGTCACCCGCGTCTTCCCCTTCCACATAGGTCGCACGAGGCGTTCAGCCGATTCGTTGGGACAACGTTCGTGTCGTGGTTTTCGGATACGCCGAGCGAGAACCGATCGCGCCAGATCCGTTGCGTAGAGTTTTCGCACGGCGCGATGCTTGGCGCAGGGACCGCAGGTCCTCGCACCGCTGGTGCCACTTTGGTGGAGTGGCCGATCCGATATGTCTCGATGTCCAGGCCGTAACCTGGATTTAGCAATGCAACCGTTGCCCGCGGGGCAGATGAATGGCTTCTCGTCGTGCCATGCATCACAGGTCCCGACCGGACCTACATCGAATACCATGAACACGAAAAAACTGCTGCTGCTAGCACCTCTATGCCTCGCCACGTCTGTCTGGGCGCAACTCGTCTCGCTGCCCGCGTCGGATTCCGGATGGTATGACTCCTACGGATACCACGATACCGCCAACACGAGCTACGTCACCGGACAGGGTTATGACCTGACCCGAAGCTTCTTCGTCTTTGACCTGCCTACGTCGGCTTCGTCGGCAATCGGTGCTAGCCTCCGACTCTACAATCCAGCCTTTGGTTACGACTCTCCGGACAGCTCCGAAACGTTCTCCCTCTTCGAGGTCACCTCCGATCTGGACCAGTTGATGTCAGGGGCCGGTGGTTTGGCGGCTTTCCAGGATCTCGGTGATGGCGCCCTCCTCGGCAGCGTCGACCTGACTCCGTCGAACAACGACGGCTGGATCACCATCTCGCTCAGTCCGGCCTTGCTCTCCCAACTCCAGGGCGGCGCGGGCCGGATCGCTCTCGGCGGCGCGCTGACGTCTCTCGATCCTTCGAACACGTTCTGGAACGAGCTCGTATTTGCGTTCTCGGACTCCGCGGAGCACGCGCCGACGCTGGACCTCCAGATCGCGGCCGTACCCGAGCCGTCGACCTATGCCCTCGGCGGCATCGTCCTGGCGGCCTTCGCGTTTCTGCACCGCCGCACGCGCAGATCGGCGCAAGTCTCCTCCAAAGCCTGAAACCGTAACGCCCATGCACTTTTCTTCGCATTCCACGGTTCGCTTCCTGAAAGCGGCCGTCCTTTTCGTCTCTGCGGCCCTCGGTCAGGCGACATTCGCGCTCTCGCCGGGCGATGTCGTCATTGTCGGCCGCACAAACAACACGTCTCCCGACGCGTTCGCCATCGTTCCGCTCGTCGACCTTCCCTCCGGCACTACGATCTACTTCACCGACAACGGATGGACTGGCGCGCAGTTTCGCGGCGCTTCTGCGACCGACGGCAATGGCAATGAAGACCTGACGAAGTTCACCGCACTTTCGACTATCCCCGCCGGCACGATCATCCGGACGGGCACCACGTCCGCCTCGTACGCGTGGACAACCTCCGGGACGATCCCCGGCGTATCCACCGCCTACGCGATGCTGGCGCTCGCGACCGCCGGTGATCAGATCTACGCCTTCGAAGGTCCCACGAACAACCCGCTCCTGTCGCCGACGACCCACTTATTCGTGCTCGACGACACCAATCAGTTCGAGAACGCGACGAGCTCCAACTCGGGAGGAATTCCGCCCGGCCTGAGCCAGGGAACCACAGCAGTCACGGTCAACGCTGCGACCGGCGGCACGATCAGCGTCAACCCAAACCTTCTTTCGGCCAGCAACGACCGCGCGGGATGGCTCGCCGTGTTCGGGAACCCGGCAAATTGGGTGACGCAAGCGGGTTCTCTCCCCGCCGGTAGCATCACCGTCTCGCAAGGTGGGCTGCCGCTTGTCTCCATCTCCGCGCCGGATTCCACCGCCGCTGAAGCCGCCCTCGATCCCGCGACGTATCGTATCGAGCGAACCGGTGATATGAGCGCCGGCCTGTCTGTGAATTTCTCCGTCGGCGGCACCGCTTCGCTCGCCTCAGACTACACCCTCTCCACTGCCAGTCCCGTCGTCATCCCCGCCGGGGCTTCCTTCATCGATGTCACGCTGACGCCGATCGACGACGCGGAGATCGAGGGCGACGAAACCGCCACCATCACGTTGCAGAGCGGCGCCGGCTACACGCCCGGGGCGACACCCGCCGCGTCTATCACGCTGGTGGACGACGACGCGCCGGACTCCGGCGTCACCTTGATTCATCAGATTCAAGGCTCCACCGACACCAGTCCGATGGCCGGCTCCGCCGTGACGATCGAAGCGGTGGTCACCGGAGTCTTTCCGGGAATGGGCGGCTTCTTTGTCCAGGAGGAGGATTCGGATGCCGACTCCAACCCCGAGACGTCCGAAGGCCTTTTCGTCTACAGCAACCTGGGGGCGTCGCTCACGACCGGCGATCTGGTGCGCGTCAGCGGCACCGTCACGGAATACAACGGGCTGACCGAACTCAGTCCGGTCGCCAGCGTTAGCAAGCTCGGGACCGCACCCCTGCCCGCAGCCTCCTCCGTCGCGCTGCCCCAGGCCAGCTCACTCGCCTTCGAACGTTTCGAGGGCATGCGGGTGGCCTTCCCCCAGACCTTGTACGTCACGGACACGTCGGGCCTTTTCCAATACGGAGAAATCGCGGTTTCCGCGGGCGGACTCCTCGCCACCCCGACCAATGTCGTCGCCCCCGGCGCCGCCGCCAACGCCCTTCAGGCAAGCAACAATCTGAACCAACTGGTGATCGACGACTCCACCAATGCCGCCTATCCGGACCCGACGCCGCACCTCTTCGGGGCGGAGAACACCCTGCGGCTCGGAGACACCGTAACGAACGCGGAGGGAATCCTTTCGTATCAGTTCGGCAGTTACGCACTGCGGAGCGCGAACCCGCTCGCCTTCGTTCGGGCCAACCCGCGCCCGGCTCCGCCGAACTTCGGTCGCACCCTCCGGATCGTTTCGTCCAACGTGCTGAACTACTTCAACGGCGACGGCATGGGCGGAGGCTTTCCCACCTCGCGCGGCGCCGATACCGCCGCTGAGTTCGCCCGGCAGCGCGCACACATTCTCTCCGCGCTGACGCAGCTCAACGCCGATATCATAGGTCTGCTCGAACTGGAGAACGACGGCTTTGGCCCGACGAGCGCCATCCAGGATCTGGTCAACGGGCTCAACGCCGCCGCGCCCGCCGGCGTGACCTACTCCCCGATCGTCGTCCCTGCGCCGATCGGTACGGACCTCATCACTTGCGGGTACATTTACCGCAAGAACACCGTGCAGCCGGTCGGCGCCGCGGCAGTCAACATGTCCAACGTGTTCGATCGTCCCCCGATCGCGCAGACCTGGCGCGCGGCCAACGGCGAGTTGTTCACCACCGTGATCAACCACTTCAAATCGAAGCTGCCGTCCGGCGCTACCGGCGCCGACACCGACCAGGGCGACGGACAAGGAGCCTGGAACGCCCGCCGTGTGAGACAGGCCGCCGCGCTCACCGCGTGGCTCGCGACCAAGCCGACCGGATCCAGCGATCCCGATGTGTTGATCATCGGCGATCTCAACTCCTACGCGATGGAAGACCCTGTGACCGCCATCCGCGACGCCGGCTACGTGGACCTGATGCGCACCTTCGAGGGCGTGGGCGGTTACTCGTACGCGTACGACGGCCAAGTCGGACATCTGGACCATGCTTTGGCCAGCGATAGTTTCTACCGGCAGGTCGTCGGTGCCGACACCTGGCACAACAACGCGGCCGAGCCGGACCTCCTCGACTACAACCTCGAGAAGAAGTCCGCGGCCCAGCAGACGCTCAACAGCGGCACCACTCCTTGGCGCGCCTCGGACCACGATCCTGTAGTGATCGGCTTCAAACCCGGTCGCCCCCTTCGCTAGTCCAGGTCAAAGTCGGGCTTTGTCACCGGCGCGTACCTCGACTGACTCCGCAACGTCACGAATCGCCGGTGCCAATCTGCTCGACAACGTAAACGTTCCGCAAGCGGCCAAGTAACGCCTGTACCCGAGGGTCCTTGGCCGTTTGCACGGGGCATTCTGGGCGCGGCCACAGACGCTCCCCGTCGGCGATGGATGAAAAACGCATATTTCGTTCAGCCCATCCGCTTATCAAATAGCGCGCCTCGTCAAAACGCATGCCCCGAGTGTCCTCGTTTACTAGACAATCTGAAGGGACAAACGCCACCGTTCCCTTGGTCAAGCCCTCAAAGACGGAGCCGCGCTGTCCGTCAATCACCCATTGCAGTGCATTCACGTGAAACGAGCTGCACAACGAGGTCATAATAGCCTAGGCTGGCGCATCCGGGAAGCGCGCGTCCGTCACCGCGCAGGGATCTCACAGGCGGATCTCGCGGCTCGGCTCACGGTGCGAGGGGTTCCGTTCGATCGGGCGTCCATTACTCGCCTAGAGAACGGGAAACGTTACCTGCGTGACTACGAGATTTGCGCGATCGCATCGGTGCTCAGGGTGTCGGTGGCTTGGCTCTTCCGAGAAACAACCGCCCCGAAGCCCGTGCGGCGCTAGCGTCGGTGATTTCCCACCTTTGGCGGATTCCAGGCGGAGCGGGTCTGGCATCGTCGGATCGATGAACCGAAGCTCGTCGAATCCACCACCTAACGACGCCACCTCGCCAGCTGCCCGACTGGAGCAGCATATACGGTCAAAGTCATGCCTCGCGTACATAGAGAAGCTGAGGGACCGTGAGCATGCCTTCGTCACCTTCTCCATTTACGGAGCACCGAAGACGAACGATCTCTTTGTTTGCCGCCCGGCTGTATCTTCTCTCCCAGCAGATTTGGCGCTGGTCTTGCTGCGCTGCCCGCGCCGGATAGCGCCTGGAGCCGTGCCGATGTATCGCTTGAACGCGCGATGAAACGCAGCCTCCGACTCGTAGCCCAGGCGGCTCGCGAGTGCGGATATGGGCGTGTCCTCTTCTTTCAACCAGATGATCGCAAGCTGCATTCTCCATCGGGTCACATAGTGCATCGCCGGCTCGCCTACTATTTCGGTGAAGGTGGCCGCGAACGCAGAGCGCGACATCGCCGCTTCCGCGGCAAGCGATTCGAGGCTCCAGTCGCGCGCAGGGTCGCGATGCACCAGCGAGAGCACCCGGCCAATCTGTCGATGCTGCAGGGCTCCCAACCATCCCCGTTGGCCGCCGGGATCGCGTTCGATCCAAGCCCGTAATGTCTGAATGACGAGAATGTCGGCGAGCCGGGTGATCACCGCTTCAGCGCCTGGACGCAGGGTCTCGGCTTCGGCTGCCATGAAACGCAAGGTACTGTTGATCCACTCCATGTGGCGTGAGCTCGATCTTGGAATGTGAATCAACTTCGGCAGGAGCCTTACGAGCTGCCCAGCGGCCGGATGATCGAACCGCACGGCACCGCAAATCATGCTGGTCGGAGCGCCACCTCCGCCAAGCCGGAGAATATCGTAGCGGTCACTGACGCTTTCGCGGGGCGAATCGAACAACTTCGTTCCGAACGCGCCAGCACCACTGCCGATCCGGTGCCCTTCCCCGTGCGGCACCAACACGAGATCCCCGACCTCCAACGAGCACGGCGCGGCGCCGTTGACCTCCAGCCTGCAACGGCCCGACGTGACGAGGTGAAACATCATTGAGCCTTTTATGGCTGGGAGGAACAACCCCCAGGGCGCACTGAACTCCGAGCGCGTGTAGAAAATGCCGTTCATGCGGAAGAGGTGCAGCGCCTCTCCGAGCGGATCCACGCACGTCCATATAGTCTCCGAGTTCACACCGCCAACATCCGCGGGTTTTCGCGGATCGCGAGCCGGCTGGAGACGAATGAGCAAGAAACCGAGATGCCCGGTCATTGTGAGCGCTCCGTCACGGCGATAGACTCACGGCACAGTTCGCGTTCAGCGGACCAAAATCAATCAAGCCAACAACCGAGCCCTCTGGGGCCGCACAGAAACATGAATACAATGAAAACCTTGGTTATCGGCGGCACGGGAAAAACCGGCCGCCGAGTGGCGGCGAAACTGAAGGAACGCGGTGTTCCCGTGAGGATCGGCTCGCGCTCGTCGACGCCGCCCTTCGACTGGCAGAACGAGTCCGGTTGGTCGTCGGCGCTGCGCGATATGCAGGCCGTCTATATCGCCTACGCTCCCGATATCGCTGTTCCCGGCGCGGTGGCCACCCTGCGCAGATTGGTCGCGGCGGCGAAACGCGAAAAGATACAACGGCTGGTGCTGCTGTCTGGTCGCGGCGAAGAGGAGGCGCAGGCAGCCGAGCGCGTGATCCAGGAGTCGGGCCTTGAATGGACGATCGTGCGGGCGAGTTGGTTTGCCCAGAATTTCAGCGAGGGTTTCCTTCTCGACCTCGCCCGCGCGGGAGAAATCGTGCTGCCGGCGGGCAGTGTCGGCGAACCGTTCGTCGATACGGACGACATTGCGGATGTCGCCGTCGCAGCGCTCACCGAAGACCGCCATGTCGGCCAGCTCTATGAAGTGACGGGCCCGCGCCTGCTCACCTTCTCCGAAGCCGTAGCGGAAATCGCCCGCGCTGCAGGCCGGGACATCCGCTACGTCCAGGTACCAGCTGAGGCGTTCTCAGCGGCGATGCTCCAACAGGGCGTTCCTGCCGACGTCATCTGGTTGCTGGATTACCTGTTCAACACCGTGCTCGACGGTCGGAACGCGAGCGTGACCGACGGCGTGCAGCGCGCACTCGGACGAGCGCCGCGGGACTTCGCGGAATACGCCCGGCAAACGGCCGCCACCGGCGTTTGGTCCGTCGCCACCTGAACGGAACGCATCGTGAAGACTCCGTTTATGGACTCCTACGTGCAACCCGCGCTCGTTCTCACGTCCACGGTCGGCTGTGGTTTGATGGCGGGAACGTTCTTCGCGTTTTCCGCCTTCGTGACGCGCGCCCTCGCCTCTCTGCCAGCCCCGCAAGGCATCGCAGCGTTTCAATCGATCAACACTACGGTTCTCAACCCCGTGTTTCTCGGAGTATTCCTCGGCACGGCCGGATTGTGCATCGCGCTCGGTATCCACTCGGTGTCGTCGTGGTCCCGACCGGACGCAGCGTGGTTGCTCGGCGGTTCCCTGCTTTATCTCCTCGGCAACGTCGTTGTCACCGGAGTCGGCAACGTGCCCCTCAACGATGCCCTTGCCGCTGTAGATCCGGCCAGTGCGGAAGCGGCCAAGGTCTGGCGCGACTTCCTCGCCTCATGGCCGGGCTGGAACCATGTGCGCACGGTGACCGCCACAGCGGCGATGGCCGCGTTCATGGTTGGTCTGATCCTTTCCCGCGCTCACGACGTCGCTCTCTGACCATGCAGGCTCCAACAAGCGTATCTGTATTGGCCTTACGCGAACGCAGCGGCCTTCACCTGCTGATCCTTGGCTTGTTTCTGCTCGCCTCCAGCCTGGCCCACGCAACCCCGGGGGCCGCGCATGTGGCCGGGCCGACGAGCCGCGGAGCACTGCCAACGGACATCACTCCCGTCACCATCGCAGAGGGGCGAAACATCTTCCATGGTGTCGGCAATTGCTACCAGTGCCACGGCAAGAACGGCACCGGCACCTTCTGGGCTCCTGCATTGAACGATGCCGAACATGTTCACCTCGTTTCGGCCAGTTTCGATGAAATCGAAAATCGGATACGCACGGGGGTTCCGAAGCCGAAACGTCACCTCGCCGCCATGCCGCCTCTCGGCGGAGCCGATCTCACCGAATCACAGCTACGCGCAGTTGCCGCTTACGTCTTCAGCATCGATCGAAGCCACAGCCGTGGAGAGTTGGGAGCAACGCGCTGAAAGCTCCGATGCTGTGCTGACGACGATCCTCAGGCCCGGAGCGATCCGACGTGCCGATACGTGTTGATCAGCAAACCCGTGGGCGTGCCTTTCGTGTCGACAAGAGCGAATGCCCGCGCACTAGCGCTGTCCGACAGCACGCGTTTGCCGCGTCCAAGCAAGACGGGGTAAATTATCAGCACCAATTCGTCGACCAGGCCGCGATCGAGCAGGGGTGATGTCACCGTCGAACTGCCCCATATAATCAGATCCGGACCCTCTTCTGATTTGAGACGCCGAACGCCTTCAATGACGTCCGATCCCAAACCGTTCGCCGGCCCCCACTCCAGGCTGTCCGGGCGGTGGGTGGCAACGTACTTCGTTGCGGAATTGAGAGCGTCGGCCATGGGGCTTCTCCCCGCGTTGGGCCAGTAAGCGGACCAGGCATCATAGGTGCGGCGGCCCAGCAGCAGATCGAAGCGCGGGCCCTGAGCACCCAGAACGGCCTTCAATCCCTCAGGGCTGCGATAGGGAGCCGTCCATGCGCCATAGGCATAGTCGCCCTCGTGCTCGACGACTCCGTCGAGAGAGATGTGTTCGAAGATTCTGAGCTTTCTCATGTGCGTTCTCGGTTGTGGTGAAGGTTGTATTTCAACACTCCAACGAACGAAGAACGTCGTTTCGGACATGCTGGCGCGCTATGCGCATCCCCCGCGTCCAACGAATACGATCAGGGTAACGTAGGAAACAGACGGGCGAGCTCTCTCGTTCGATTTGTTTGTCATCGATGCGGCCTGCTGCCGCCCTCTCCGAGCCGCCGGCCGCTACACCACTTCCTCACCCGCGCGTGCGACGGACCTCTCAGAGGCTCTCAACTTCTCTTCCGAAAAACTGTGCGAGTTCCTCGGCTGTCGGCTGAGGAAGCTCTTCGGGAAAGAAATGCCCGGCTTGGACCGCGTGTCCGCACACGTTGGCGGCCCACGTGCGCCAGATCTCCAACGGGCCGCCGTCGGCGGCGTACCACGTGTGCAGCGGGCCGTGAGCGCTCCACAACACGAGCAGAGGCGCCGTGATACGACGCCCACTGGCTAGCGCTTCGCGATCGTGTTCACGGTCGACCGTGGCAGCGGCGCGATACTCCTGGCATATCGCGTGAGCTTGCGCGGGGTCGCGCAGCGCTTCGACGTACGCCGCGCGAATCTCCGGAGGGAAGGCCGCGCCCGCCGACCCCCAACCTTCGAGGGCACCCTGCACGATCGCGTCGGCGGTCGCCGTGAGGATGCGTTCGGGCAGTGGTTCGTCTTGCGCAAGCAATGACCACGGCCAGAACGCCGTCGCGAATCGCGCGTCCGCCCGCGCCCAGGCCGTTTCGGTTGGCACAATGTCGAGCACCGCCAAACGTTCGACGCGTTCAGGATGGTCCAACGCGAGCCGATACGCCACGCGCCCGCCGCGATCGTGGCCGGCGATCGAGAACCTGGCGAACCCAAGGTGCTCCATCACTGCGATCATATCGCGAGCGAACGCGCGCTTGCTGTATCGGCTGGTGTTCTGCGCGGAAGACGAGGCTTTGCTCCGGCCGTAGCCAGGGAGGTCGGCGAGCACGACGGTGAAGTGCTGCGCCAGGATGGGCGCAATCCGGTGCCACATGAGATGGTTTTCGGGAAAACCGTGCAGCAGCAGCACCGCGGGGCCGCGTCCGCCCGAGCGAGCGAAAATGACCGCGTCACCCGTATCGATCTCAGCAGCGGTGAAGTCGTCTAGTAGTGCAGATGGCATTACGCAAAAGAACACGGGGCGTCGGGCTGGTTCCGCGGCCGACGGCCGACACTCCTTGCGGGTCCGCCCAGCGACGTTCCGCTGTTTCCGCTACCGTATGGTAGGTACGCCTACTTCGAGTAAATCGGCACGACGCCCGGCGGAGCGGAGGACGGAGTCGGAGCAGGTGCCCCCACCGCCTTGACGAGCAGATCGTCGAAGTACGGCGTGCTATACCGTTTCTCGATTCGGCACGCCATCAGACCCGCCATGCCCCGGGAATACAGACTATCCTGTGCCTGCACGACGGGCGCGCCGTCGACGTATCCGACGAGGTGATTGCCGTCCATCCGGAGCAGCAGTTGATGCCACGCGTTCGGTCGAACGTTGGCCACCCTCGCGCTGGCCAATACCAGTTCTCCGCCCCGAGGTGCTCCATTTGCTTTCTGCAGAGCCTGCTGCTCTGCATCGCCGCCCTTCGGATTCTCCACCGGCCCCCGAATGACAATCAAGTCGCAGCGCCCGTCGCTGCCGAGTTGCAGGCAGTAGGCTTTCGGAGTGCTGCCCCACCCCGTTCCCACGTGGTTGACGCGCCCCAGCACGCCGGCGCGATCTCCGGGCGGAAGAAAAACGCGGGCGCTGACGTCGTAGTCTCCCCAATCCTCGTCGCCCAAAATCGTGTACGGCTGCCATTCGGGCGCCCATGAGAGCGACGGCACGGCAACGATCTGCTTGAGACACTTTCCCGGCCCGCTCGGCGATTCGCTCAACTCAAACATCCCGGCGATATCGGCGGTGTAGCGAGGCAGCCAGCCCCAGCGAGCGGGCTCGGTGTAGCTGTCGAAGGTTTCGAGATATGGAAAGGGAAACCGCTGGGCGGCAGGAATCGCGTCAAAGCCGCCCTTCCGTTGGCCGCGTGTCGTCGAAAGGGAGTAGATGGAGCCCGGGAGCACCGTGAGTTCGAACGCGCCGTTCACAGGCCGCAGCGAGGGCCGAAGGACGAATTGTTCGTTGGCGTCGCTGAACCAGACACACAGTTCACCTTGGGACAGTCCGCCGCCCAGGGTGAAACGAAGCGTCTGCGGCGTCTTGGCCTCTTTGGTCTCGATGATGACGCTGTAATCTTGGTCGGGGGACTTGAGTGTGACGAAGCTGCCTCCGCCCCCAAGCTCTCCGCAGCCGCCGTTCAAGTATTCCCAACCGACGCGGGTAAACTGCCCGTAGTGCGCGTAGCCCCACAGCGCCTCGCGCACGAAGTAATGGCCGCTCCAGGGAGAGTTGGCCACGATCATGGCAGGATCCTGCGAATAGGGCTCCAGCGGATACACGCCGGCGATGTCGTACCAATTCACTATCTTGGTGGCGCCGCTCCTGACGAAGTTGAGGTTGAAGGCCCGGACAATGCTGATCGCACAGTCGAAACCCTTCAGGTAGATGTGCTCCTCCGTGTTCCAGATCGGTTTTCCGAGGCGGAGAGCCAGCGCCTGATTCTCCTTTGAAACCGGTATCTCCGTGAACGTATGCGCGCTGATGATACTCATCGCCCGGGCCAGGGACTCGTCGGCTGCCAGCGACGGCACGAAATCGAGCTTCTTCTCGCCCCAGTTGTCGAACCCGTGGATTCTGAGTTTTCCGAAACCGCGAGCGTCGAGGGTCGTCCGGAGCAGCTTGGCGAATTCAGAACTGTCCCCGCGTTCGTTGCGGCAACCGATGGCGTTCAGTTCGAGCCCATACACATCCCGCAGCCCCTCGAGCCATGCGGCATAATAATCGGCCGCATCTTGCGACCAGAACTCTCCGTCGCCGATCCATCCTGGCGCGCTCCACGCCGTGCCATCGAGCGTCAGCTCGTGATTACGCTTTTTCGCCTCGCGCATGATCCACCAGGTATAACCACGGGTGAAGTTCAGATCCGCGCGAGTGTGCATATGGCTGGGCATGGAGCCCTGCGTCGCATTTCCGTCGCCGGGGATCTCCACGAGAAGCGCGCTGATCGATGCGCCGAGATTCGGTGAATACACGAGGTCCAGGATCTGCTCTCGTTGCGGCGAGGGGTAGTCCTTCAACAATACGGACGTGGCGCCACCGCCGTTGACCGCTCCGATCCCCTCAAACAGGCGTCCTCCCGCGGCGCCGTTGAGCACGATGGTTTGCGGTCCCGCAGGTTGCGCAGGCAGCGAGTCCGCGCCGTGCAATCGCGCCCCCGCGAATATCAGAACCGGCGCCAGAACGAGGGCGAAGAGACGCCGAGGCGAAGTGGAAAACGCTCTGCAGGGGGAGAAATCCATTGGGATGGTCATCGGTTCTAGGGCATGCCTCGCAGGAGGAAACGTCATGATTGGGCTCACACTCGGGCCTCCGCAAGCGCACACAGGTTTCGCGATCACGGTCGGCGATATCGTCGACGATTCAGCGCTGGAGGCGCACGTCGCGTCACGTCACTCACGTTGCGCATACGGACTTGTCCCCTGTTTTGGCGACACGATGTTGTGAGCCTATTCTGGCGCCGGGTTGGCGCGCAGGGGCAGTATCATCGCACGAACGCCGGAATCTTCGGCGACTTTGTCGAGGTTCCAGCAGCCGAGATCCCCTTCCCGTTCCGCTAGGGCCGACGTACCGGAAGCAATTTCTATCCGACCGCGCACAGGCAGCAGAACAAAACCCAGCATGAAACCCGCCTCCCATTCACTATTCCTCGCCACGCACTGGCTTCGCACCGGTGCCGCGCTGGCCCTCGTCTCCCTGGTTCCTTTGCGTGCCACGACACTGGCTCCGCGCGCGTGGACGTCGACGAACCCTCTCGTATTCCCAGTCGCCGACGCGGCGCATCCGATCGTCTCCGTCAAAGACCCGAGCGTCATCTATCACAACGGTCGCTGGCACGTCTTCGCCACGACCGCCGCCACGACGGGAGCTTGGGGCATGGCGTACTTCAGTTTTGTTTCTTGGGACGACGCGCCGCGGGCAAAGCCGTTTTATCTCGATCAGAACGTCAACCTCGCCGGCTACAACTGCGCGCCGCAGGTCTTCTACTTCCGACCGCAGAAAAAATGGTATCTGATCTTCCAGTCGCCGCAGCCGCGTTTTTCGACAAGCAACGACCTTGCCGATCCGATGTCTTGGAGCGCGCCGCAGGATTTTTTCGCGGGCACGCCGAAGAGCGTGACGGAGGGCTGGCTCGATTACTGGATCATCTGCGACGAAACTCACGCGTATCTCTTTTTCCCAGACGACCACGGCAGATTCTACCGCAGCCGTACGCGCCTCGAGGAGTTCCCACACGGTTTTAGCGAGCCCGTCGTCGTCATGCGCGAAACGAACCCCGGCGATCTCTTTGAAGGCTCGTGCGTCTACCGCGTGAAAGACACGAACCAGTACCTCGCACTCGTCGAGTGTATCGGACAACACGGCGCGCGTTACTACCGCGCCTTCACGACCGATCGCCTCGACGGCGAATGGAAACCGCTGCGCGATGGCTCCACGGAGTCGACACCGTTCGCCGGCGCCAAAAACGTTGCGACCGAAAACGGAGGCCCGCTCTGGACGGCCGACATCAGCCACGGCGAACTGCTGCGCGAGGGCTGCGACGAGACGATGACCGTCGATCCGCAAAACCTCCGCCTGCTCTACCAAGGCATGTCTCCGGGCACGCGCGAGCCGAACTACGTTCTGCTGCCCTACCGACTCGCGCTGCTTCGCCCCGCGAGCAAAACGCCGCCTGAAAAGGGCCGCGAGTAACGCTGGGGATCGCCCAAAGGCTCCGGCCGTCGGGCGTTCCCGCAGGCTCGAAGGCCTGCATTCAATTCCCCGAAGATTCGTCGCGCAGTGCCGAACCTGCGCTCGGATGCGTCCCCGGAGTCGGGCTGGATCCCAGCCAACTCCGGCGGCGGCTATCAGCCATCTCCTTTCCCGGAAAAAAGTCACGTGCGGCGCCCAAACGCACGCGTTCGATAGACCGGACCGGCGAGTTCTCCACTGTCCTGCGGAAACTCCGGTCGAGCGTTCGCTCGGTGAGGCTCACGAGGGGTCGCCTCGGCCCGCAGCTCGCGATTTGGAGAAGCGATCCCCGCAAAGCCGCGGTCCAGACGTTCTCCGAAACGCGAACGACGCACGAATAAAACGAGCCGAGCGTGTCGGATATCTACACACTCATCCGTCGGGACATTAGCCGGACTCAAGATGCCCACCCCACCGCCCGTTTTCGTTGGCCACACGACCAAAAACATTATTCAGCCGTTGCCTACGCTGCGGCATCAGGGTCGGAGATTTATCAAGCAAGCGAGCGTGGAATTCTAGGAAATACGATTGAACCCGCACTGCCTGCTGCGGGACTAGAGGAGACGATCATGTCCAAATTAAGAGCACACTGTTTCAGTTTATCCGTCGATGGATTCGGCGCCGGTCCGAACCAGACTCGCGAAAACCCACTCGGGGCTGGCGGCGAGGCGTTGCACGAATGGTTCTTTCCGACCCGGACGTTCAAGCAGATGACCGGAGAAGCGGGCGGCACGACGGGCATCGACGAAGAGTTCGCCGTCCGAGGATTCCACAATATTGGGGCATGGATTCTCGGTCGTAACATGTTTGGTCCGATCCGGGGCGATTGGCCTGATGACGCATGGAAGGGCTGGTGGGGCGACAACCCGCCGTATCATGTTCCGGTGTTCGTGCTGACCCACCACGCCCGGCCTTCGATTTCGATGGCGGGCGGCACCACGTTTCACTTCGTCACGGACGGAATCCACTCGGCCCTGCGTCAGGCGCGTGAAGCGGCGGCCGGCAAGGACGTGCGGGTCGGCGGAGGCGTCTCTACGATTCAACAATATCTACGCGAGCGACTGATCGACGAACTGCACTTCGCGATCGCGCCCATTCTGCTGGGCTCCGGGGAATCCATGTTCGGGGGCATCGACCTCGTGAAGCTCGGCTATCGCTGTGCCGAGCATGTGACGACGCCGAATGCCATGCATCTCCTCCTGCGCAAGGTTTCCTAGTTGCCCTATGGACACCGTTCGCACCCCGCGGGCCATGTCTTCCTTTTTCCGATACATGCGTGCTACCTTGCTCCGCGCGACTCTCGTTACCCTCGGGACAACGACGGTGTTGACGGCTGAGGCGCCGCCTCCGCATGACCGTGCGGAGGCGACCAAGATCATTGCGGATATGCGCCGTATCGTGACGTCGGAAGGAGTCGAGCGGTTGGAGAAGGTACGGATCGGAGGCATCGACCAATGGGTCTCGATTCGCGGCGTCGATCGCCGGAATCCGATTCTGCTCTATATTCACGGCGGCCCGGGATACGTCGAGATGCCCACGAGCTGGTACTTTCAGCGCGGCTGGGAGGAGTACTTCACCGTTGTCCAATGGGATCAGCGCGGCGCAGGCAAAACGTACCTCGCCAACGATCCGAAAGTGGTCGCGCCAACGATGACGCTCGAGCGCATGAACGCGGATACGGATGAAATGATCCAGTGGCTGCGCAAGGAATTCGGGAAGCAGAAGATTTTCGTGCTCGGTCACTCGTGGGGCAGCTATCTCGGGCTGATGGCCGCGCAGCGCCATCCCGAGTGGCTGCACGCCTACATCGGCATGGGCCAGGCCACCAACATCCCGGAGAGCGAACGTCGCGGCTGGCGTTTCGCGATGGACCGAGCACGCGCGGCCGGAAACGAAGCCGCGGTGCACGAGTTGGAATCGATTGCGCCCTATGGCGCGGGAAACAAATCGATTCCCCTGGAGCACATCCTGATTCAGCGCAAATGGGTCGGCTTCTATGGTGGAGTGATCGGAGGGCGCACGGACAATCGAGCCATCTCGGCTGCGACGTCGCTCTCTCCTGAATACACGGACGCCGAGATTGCCCGGTTGTGGGACGGCAACGGTTACTCCGAGGAATTTTTCCTCAGCCGGCTGCTGACGATGGACCTCAGTTCGGTCACCGAACTGAAGTGTCCGATGATCCTGTTCAACGGCCGCGACGACTATAACGTCTCAGCCAGCGTGGCAGCCGAATGGTTCGAGCGACTCAAAGCGCCGTCCAAAAAACTCGTGTGGTTTGAGCACGTCGCTCACGAACCGCAAAACGAAGCTCCGGGTCGGACACTCGTTGCTCTCGTCCAATACGCTCTGCCCATCGCCGAGCGAGCCGGAGATGTTGCGCCGCACCAGAACTCCGCGTCAGACCGGTGACGCCTTTGTGAATTCGGCAGCTGCGCGGGCCACCAGAGAGCGCGGGGAAAATTGGAGGAACCGATGAAAGTGCGCGACAGCGGAATGCCCGAACAGAACTACTGGGAAAGCTTGTTCGATATTGCCGGAATATTGAATGGACTGGAGATCAATCAGGAGATTGCCGACGCCGTCGAGGTCGGTTGTGGCTACGGCACATTCACCTTGCCCGTGGCGCGCCGGATCCGAGGCACATTGCATTCATTCGATATCGAGGCCGACATGGTCGCGACGACACTCGCACGGGCAAGGGACAGCGGAGTACTGAATGTGCGCGCAGCCGTCCGCGACGTGGTCGCGAGCGGTTTTGATCTCCCGCCCGACAGCGTCGATGCCGTTCTGCTTTTCAACATCCTTCACGCGGAAAACCCGACGCAGTTGCTCCAGGCAGCTGCCACGGTGGTGCGTCCGCATGGACGCGTGCTCGCGATCCACTGGCGGTCGGATCTTGAAACGCCACGCGGGCCCGATCTCAGCATTCGACCGCGACCGGAGCAGATTGTCACCTGGGGATGCTCCGTCGGTCTCGCACCGGAAAAGAACGTCCTGCTACCGCCGTGGCATTTCGGCGTCGTGTTGCGCCGGCGCAAATAGCTACGCGAACCGGTGATCTGCGGTGGGTGGCTACGTGCGGAGCACCTTTTCGAGCGGTTTCCCCTTGGCCAATTCATCGACCAGTTTGTCGAGGTAGCGAATCTCACGCATCGTCGGCTCCTGGATGTCTTCGATGCGGACACCGCAAATCATGCCCTTGATCGATGCTCTGAGTGGGTTCGGACGAGGAGCGTTTTTGAAGAACGTCTCGAAATCCGTCTGCTTCTTCAATTCTTGCTCCAGCTGACGCTGCGTGTAGCCGGTGAGCCAGCAGATGATCGCATCCACCTCCGATTTCGTCCGGCGTTTCTTCTCCGCTTTTGCAATATAGAAGGGATATACATTCACCACGGCCGTCGTGAGTATCCGGTGTTTTTCGGTCATACTGATTTCGGCATAGCGAACAGGAGCCGTCGATCAACGGATATTCGCCGCGCCCGAATCTCGCCGGCCGCTCCGTGGCAATCCGGGAAACAGTCGTCGATCTATCGAGTGGCACCAACGCAGGAGGATCCTGCTCGTCCGCACCGGACTTAGTCTACGCAACGCGCGCTGGTGTTGCGGTTTTCTTCACCCCAGCGGGGCTGCGAGGATCAGAGGGTGCAGGATCGTCGTGAACTTCCGGATTCGCGGAAGCTGCGAGATCACCCGTGTCGGCGCTGGTGCTGTCTTCGCCGACAGCGAGACGCTGTAGTTCGCCAATAGTATGGCGCATGGCGGCCGCCTGCGCGCTGAGTTCCTGGGCGCTCGCGGCGTTTGCTTGCGTGATTTTGTCGATGTCGGCCACCGCGAGATTGATTTGGGAGCTGCCGGTCGTTTGTTCGCGCGACGCAGTGGCCACCTCGGAAGCGAGTTCGTCGACTTGGCGTGTCTGCGCCACGATGTCGGCGAGCGCCGTGGCAACTTTCCCGCTCAGTTCAACGCCGGTGGCGGTGTTGGTGACCGCCCCCTGGATCATGGTGGCAATCTCTTTCGCGGCAGAGGCGCTGCGGTGTGCAAGCGCGCGGACCTCCTCTGCCACGACCGCGAAACCCATACCGGCTTCGCCCGCACGAGCCGCTTCGACGGCGGCATTGAGAGCGAGTATGTTGGTCTGAAAAGCGATTTCGTCGATGGTCTTGATGATCTTGCCGATGTTATCGCCGGACGACTTGAGCGCCTCCATCGCGGCGCTCATCGCCTGCATGTCGCTGGCGCATCGATCCGCGGATTGGCGCGCTTGTTTCGCCAGCTCGTTGACCGTCTCCGCGCTCGCGGCGTTGCGTTTCGTCATGCTGGTCATCTCTTCGAGCGATGCGCTCGTCTCCTCAAGCGATGCCGCCTGCCGGGAGGCGCCGTCAGCGACGGAGCTGCTGACGATCGTGACCTGGCTCGCTCCTTCCGCGGTTTCGGAAATCTTGCTCTTCAACAATGCGGCCAGCGGGCGCCATGCCCGCGTAATCAGTTGCCCCGACACCCACGGAATCGCCGTGAGCACGACGGCGAGGAGCCAGAAGGTCCCTGTAGCAACTCGGCGGTGACGCAGCGCACTCGCCTGGCAGGTTTTGGCAAAAGCCGCCGTCTTGTCGCTGAGCGACTGGAGGTGCGTTTTCGCCTGTCGCCAGAGCGGCGTTTCGCGGCTGTTGAGGGCGGCGAGCGCCTCGGCAGTCTTTTTCTCACGCGCGAGACGGTGGACCTCCAACTGCAGCTGAAAGTCCGCCGCCATGGACGTATTCAAAGCCGACAGTTCCTGCTGCAGCTCAGCATCTCCCAAATCGGACACGTACGGTTTCAACTGCTCGAGAACCAAGTCGAGCTGCTGGTGCGCGGCGGCATGGTTGTCGGCGGCGGTCTTGTCAGAAGGGTTAAGCAGGATGTTCCGCGTAGCTTGGCCGAGTTGCAGGCCATACGCGTACGCCTCTTTCACGAGCAGTTCGGCGCGGACCGCGGATTGGGCGCGATCCGTTTCACGCTTACTGGACGTCTGGAGGACAAGCACGGCGGCGACGCCAATCGCGGCGGCACATACGGCGCCGGAGGTCGTATGCTTCAGTATCCGAAACAGGCGAGACTGGATGTCCTCTCTTGTAGGCGCCCTTTTCATGTAGAGCATCTTTCTCCGGATCGGCGGCGCTCTTCGTAACTGATGCCGTCGTTCGGCGAAATGCGGATCTAGCATGCCGGCTTATCACAACAAGTAGGTCCGTTTACGGCAGCGCGCCAAGTCGCTGGTCTCACTGCCGATGAGATCATGCGCTGTAATTGTTATCGCGCATCTCCTTCCGGTGAGCAGCAGTCCACATGAGCAACACGCAAGCGCGGCTCGTCTGTCGGTTTCAAATCACAGGGGCGCCGCGAGAAATGTCGGGCGCTTCGACTCACCCTACCCGGCTTTCCGCACCACCTGTTCTCCCGCAGCCACCCATTCCGGCACGCTGAACTTCAGCCGACGAACCGGAAGACCCAGCGCGCGCAGTTTCCGGGTTCCTTCCAGTCCCATCACACAGTACGGCCCGCGGCAGTAGGCGTAAACGCGCCCGCAAGGCTTCCGCGGCAGTTCGGCGACGTGCCCTGCTGTGATCTCGCCCGCGGGCAGATTGCGAGCGCCAGGCAAATGTGCGGTCGCGTACTCCTCGCGCGGTCTCAGATCCAGCAACGTCACCCGGCCATTGCGCAGCTCTGCTGCCAGTTCACTCGGCGAAAGTGGCGCCAACGCACGCCGATCGTCCGTGAATTGCCGCGCGACGTCGCGGGCTTCGGGCAGGAGTTCTTCGCCGAGAGTCCGCAGCGCGAGCCAGAACTGCGCGACGTTGTCGCCCGCGAGCCGGCAGAAAACCTGGCGCCCTCGTTTGTCCGAGGTCACGAGGCACGCAGCGCGCAGCACCTTCAAATGAGCGCTTGCGGTCGCGAGGGTCTGGTTCGTGCCGCCGGCCAGTTGGTCAACGGTCTTTTCGCCGTGCGCCAGGAGACTGATCATGGCGAGCCGTGCGGGGCTGGAGACCGCGTGCCCGATCAGTGCGAATTGCTGAAAGAGAAGCTGCCGTTTCGCAGTGTCCGGATGGGCTTTCATGTGGTGAGAAGGGACATGGTTGCGGCCGCCGTAGAAAACTCAAACGCTCACCCGAAGAAATACTCAAACCCTTGTTTGACTATTCTTCGGGCCGGAACTCCCTGCGGTGACCATGAAACGCATTCCCTCGTCGTTCTCCGTCCGCACGTTTGTCGCCGTATCTGCGCTCATCGGTGCAGGTCTCCTCGTCATGTTTGCTGTGGCCAATCGCGTCGCAGCAGCAGGACTGGAAACGCCCTCGGCGCGAAAGGCAGTGCCGGACTTTGCCGTCCAGACTCTCGACGGCAAAACGTGGAGCCTTGCCGCGAAAAAAGGTCAGGTGGTGCTCATCAATCTTTTTGCCACCTGGTGCCCACCCTGCCGCGCCGAAATGCCGGGACTCGTCCAGACGATCAGCATTTACGGCACCAAAGGCGTGGCCGCGCTCGCTCTCTCGGTGGACGAAGGCGGGGCTGACGTGGTGCGTCCGTTCGCCGCCAAGTACAAGATGAGCTTTCCGGTCGCTCTGCAGGGTGCGGGGCCTTCGCCCGCCGACGGAGTATCGAGCATCCCTGTCACCTTGCTCATCGATCGCGACGGCCGACTCGCCCGCACGTACGTGGGCATGGTGAGTGAATCGCAGCTGACCCGAGACCTCGACGCGCTCCTGCAGGAGAAACCGTAACACGCTGCTCGCGATGAAAATCATCGTCTCGCTGTTAACCGCCGTTTTCGCCGTCTCGGGCGTGATTCGGGCTGCAGATGTGCCTGCGGCACGGGCCTACCGGGTCGTCGTTGAACTCACGAGTGCCGACCCCGCGGTCTGGAGCGGCGTCCTCAACAACATCGAAAACCTTCGAAGGGCACTCGGGCCGGAGACTCAAGTGGAGGTTGTGGCCCACGGTGCCGGACTCGGCTTCCTGCAGGCGACAAATACCGGTCAGGCGGATCGGATGAAACAGCTGGCCCATGACGGGGTTGTTTTTGCCGCCTGCCGGAACACCATGAAGCGGCAGAATGTATCCGCCGAGCAATTGCAGCCATTTGCCACCACCGTGGATAGCGGTGTAGCCGAAGTGGTGCGACGGCAGACCGAAGGGTGGGCATACCTTCGCACGGGCGGATAGTGGCAATCGAGTAGCGCACGGTTGCACGCCACGTGGGAGTCCGTCGAGTTTGTCGGTCGCCAGCCGACCGCCGGCGCGGGTTGGCAAAATGACGACATCGCGGACCACCGCCGTGGCTCTGATCAACTTCGTCGCTTCTAGGCACGATCACGCGCTACCGTACACGCTCGCCGGGAGAGGCCCGATCGTGGGCTTGGGCAAAACGAAGCAACGCTGCAGCGACGCGGTTGGGTTGTTCCAACGGTGCGAAGTGGCCGCAGTCGGGAATGACGGCGTGAACGACGTGGACACAGCCTGCGTGGCGCAACCCTTCGACGTAGTCGGTGATGGCGCCCGTTTCCCTATCGCCGCGCAAACAGAGAACGGGTGTGCGAACCGGCTGACCGTGGTCCCTCCTGTTTTCCTCTTCGTCTTTGCGGTAGGCGCGATACCAGCCGAATCCGGTTTGGAGCGCAGTGGGTTGTGAATACGCCGCGACAAATCTCGCACGTTCGTCCGCCGACACGCCCCGCGGACCGGCGAGAGCATCATAGAAGAAATCGAAGTAGTCCGCGATGTGCCCGAAAACCAGTGTCTCGGGCAATTGGGGAACCGCGTGGAACGCAAAATGCCACAGATGTGGGTTGCGGACTACCTCTTGCCACGGATCGATACCGGGGATAACGATGTTCATCAGAACAACGCGCGCAGCAGCTTCGGGGCAGACGCGAAGCGCAGCGTAAGCGATCTGCCCGCCAATGTCGTGACCGACGAGGGTAACGTTTTTTAGGCCGAGCACTCGGATCAATCCGGGAAGTCGTGCGGCGAGCCACCGTTTATTGCCGGTGGACGGCGGCGGGTTCGACTCTCCGACCCCTGGCAAATCGATCGCGACCGCACGCGTTTCCACACCTAGAATTGGCAGCAGACACTCGTAGAGCGACCAGTTCTCCGGCCAGCCGTGCAAGAGAAGAAAATCCGTTCCGCTGCTCGCCCCGGCCTCGACCACATGCACGCCCAGTCCGTCCATGTCGACCTGCCCGTGTCGCAGCTGATCCGTAGTGATCATGATTCTCCTCGGTGTCGGTCGATCGGCATCGACTTGGCCCCTGTAGCCGGTCAGCGGCGAGGCTTCTGAGGAAGCCCGTTGGGACTTTTCTGGACTCAAGTCGAATGCGACCGACAACCTAGCCGACGCCGGAGCGCACGCCATTGGGGCAAACGCCGAGCGTGTTATCCGCGTGTTTACTGATGTGCGCGACGGATCTGCCCAGGCCGATCTTCGTCAGGCCGTATTCACCATGGGTATCAGCGCCTGCCGGAGCTTAGGGCGTGTTTGCGGAACGGGAAGCAGAGCGTGGAGGAAAGAATAGAGGGGGGGCCAGGCGGGCCGAAAAGAGGTGGGCCTGCGGCCCATGCTTTTCGGCACAACGCCGCCCGCCTCGATTCTTTTCCCACCCGAAGGGCTGGGGCGGAAGCGAGCACGGTGCGGCGTTGTGAACAAGGGGCAGGGCTGAAAACCCAGCTCCCTTGTTCCCGCCTTGCACTCTGCTCGCTCCGCTCCCAGCGCTCCGTTTCCCATTCTGCAAACACGCCCTACATCGGGTCATTTGACTTTCGCAGAGGGCGCAAAAGTTTGTGCCACGATGAGATGGCTCGGAAAGTGGCGTAATCAGTACGGTTCGATACTCGAAATCACGCAGGAATCGGATGGAAAAATCGCAGGAGTTTTCAGGACGGCGCTCGAAGACAGCGGTTTCTTCGGCCAGCAGATTCCTGTGTATGGATTTGGTCAGGGAGACTGTATCGGGCTCTCGGGCGGCGGCACCACGCCCGCCGGCGACAGTCTGGTGACCTACACGGGACTGCTCCGCGAAGGTAAGCTCGAGACTCTCTGGTTCGTCGTCACAGATGCCGTTCTTTCCGCGACGGAAAAAGGCGAACCCGCCCAGGTAAAGAAACTCCCATGGTGGCGCTCGATGAGCACAAACGCCGATACGTTTGAGCGTGCGGAATAGAGTGCAGTCCATGTTTCAGACGCCGCCCGTGCCGACCAGCCAACCACTCCCACGGTTCGCGTGGCACCCTTCGTGTGGACGAGCGGTGCGCGGCCGGCGTTTTCCCGCGCACTGAGTAGTCGAAATCCTGATTCACCCGCCAATATCAATCGGTCCTGAAGCCATGCCGAAGAAATCCGATCCCGCGAAGCACGTAACGCTCACACGAATGGATAACGTCCTCATTGTCGTCGATGACCTTGAGGCGACGAAGCACTTCTTTCTCAACCTCGGCCTTGAATTGGAGGGAGAAACCACGGTGGAGGGCCCTTCGGTAGATCGTCTCATTGGCCTGCAGAACATCCGGGCCACACTCGTGTTTTTGCGAACTCCGGACGGCCATGGGCGAATCGAGCTAGACAAGTACCACTCTCCGGCGGCGATCAGGTCCGAACCGGCGGTTCCGCCGGTGAACGCCCTCGGAATCCGCCGAATCATGTTCGCAGTCGATGATATTGACGACGTCGTTGCGCGATTGCTCGCCCATGGCGCTGAGCTCGTCGGCGAAGTGGTCCAATACGGAGATACATACAAGCTTGCCTATATCCGCGGGCCCGAGGGGCTCATCGTCGCACTTAGCGAACAACTCGGATAACAGCGGGACGTGCTCGGCGTCTGAGGTCCAGTGCGAGCAGCAGCAGGCCGTAGAACGGCTCTGCTTGAGCCAAGCTCGTTATCCGCAGGTCGATGTGGTCGGAGAGTTTCTTCATCGGGCGTCGGCCGTTTGATGTCAGCGACCGGACAGCTGCCGCATGGAACACTGCCACCGGTGCCCGGGCCATTCTCCTCGTTCAGACGCTGAGGGTCTCTTTGTATGAAGAATCAACTGCCCGGAGTGCTGGTGGGCTTTAGGAGATGTCCGCCAAAGTGGGAGGCGCACCCCATCACCGCCGCGGAGGCCGCCACGAGCGCGGCGTGGAGCAGCCAGAACTGGGCTCCGCCCATGCTTTCGAGAAGCCCGCCCAGCCAGCCGACGAGATTGTTGCAGAGGAAAAGGTGCAGATAATAAATCGCGATGAACGTCCCGGATACCGACTTCGGCGCCGCACGGGCATAGAGCGCGAGACCCACGGGAAACACATTCGCAAAACCGGCGCTGTTGAGCAGCTCGAAACCGAGAACCCAGCCAAAACTCGCCTTCCCTCCGGAAGCGGAGATCCAACCCGCCGCTGCGAGGCAGACCGCGCCGAGCGAGCTGATAAAAAGGCCGAGCATGATCTTCGTAGTCTCGTCGGGTTCCTTCGCGTATTTCGCCCAGATCCGCCAAAACGCCACCGATCCCACCAAAAACGTCACGCTTACGACCGAATCGAGCGTCACCAGCCAGGTGGTGGGCATGGTCCAGCCAAAAAAGCTCAGACTCACATGGTCCGGAACCCAGAGAATATACGAATTGAAGATCTGCTGGTTCGTAATAGCGCCGACCGCGAGCACCGGCAACAAGGCGATCAGGAGGAGCATCGCGTTACGCTCGTCCCGGCTCAGTTTCGGGCGCGCTTCGTGTGAGGCGGTCGTCGCCACAGCGTCCGGTGGGAGCCAGGGTTTCCCGGCAAGATACACGATGAGGCCGATTACCATTCCGACTCCCGCTGCGCCAAACCCGTAATGCCAGCCCAGGCCCTCGCCCAAGGTACCCGTCACCAAGGGTGATACGATCACCGCGGCGTTGATGAAGAGATAATAGATCTGAAACGCGTCAGCTCGACGCAGATCGCCCGGCGCGTACAGGGCCCCCACCTGGCTGGCCAGATTACCTTTGAAACAGCCCACGCCCAGCAGCAGGCACAACAAGGCGACGAGGAAGGACACGTCGAACGCCATCAGAAAATGCCCCGCCGCCATCAATACGGCTCCGATGGTGATCGTGCGCGTCCGGCCCAGCCACCGGTCCGCAATCAGGCCGCCGGCAATGGGCGTCAAGTAGACCAGGCCCGTGTACAGACCGAAGATCGCCGACGCGAGAGCGACGGTCGAAAGCGGATGGCCGTACATACGCTCCAGCATGTGCCGGAAGGCCGAAAAGCCGGCCACGCGCTGGGCATGCTCAGGCAGGAGCAGCTGCTTCGTCATATAGAGGACGAGCAGCGTCTGCATGCCATAATACGAAAAGCGCTCCCAGGCTTCCGCGAAACCGAGATAACCGAGGCCCCGTGGATGCCCTAGAAACGACCGGTCGCTCTCGGGTGCTGGATTCGATGACGTGGAGTTCAATATCGCTCCAGCTCATGTGTTTGCTCTGTCGAGGCAAGAAGGATGGCGCGAAGCGGGGTGAGTCGGCGCTCGGGCGGATGCGATTTTGGGCAAACGCGTGCAATACCCTCCTCCCCTAGCCCGTTTGCGCGTGTTTCCCAAAATGAAGTCGACAGGTCGACAGCCCTGAATCCCAACAGGTGCGCGTCTCAGCAAGACGGGCCCCCGTTGATTGTCATCCGCCTGTCGCCAGGGCTTCCAAAGCTGCAGTTGCACCCGTCCGCGGGCTACTCGTCGAAGCACTCGCGCAGGCGCTGGAGCCCGTCGCGAATTCGGAAGGTCGGTATCGTACCGTAGCCGAGCAGGATTCCGGAACGGGCTTTTTCGGGAACGGAGAACAACGACAGAAGATGAAACGCGACTCCGCGTTTGGCTGCCCGGGCTTGAACCCTGACCAGTTGTTCGGCCTTCAGCTTTCGGGCCAGAGCGGTCACGTGAAGTCCGGCGTCCGACGGGATTAGTTCGAGCTCTTCACCGAACTCGCGCCGGATCGTATCCACGATGATCTCACGGCGCTCGCGGTATTCGCGAGTCATCCGGCGAACATGGCGCGCGAACGCACCCTCCTCCATGAACCGCGCCAGCGCCACTTGCACGAGGCTCGACGTGTGCCAGTCGCTGACGAATTTCGCCGTTCTCAGCGCGTCGCGGAGCGCAGCAGGAGCCACGATGAAACCGATGCGGAGCGACGGCAGCATCGTTTTGGAGAACGAACCAACATAGATCACCCGCCCCTGCGTATCGATTGTCTGAAGCGGCTCGAACGGCCGACCGCCGAAGCGGAACTCGCTGTCGTAGTCGTCCTCGATGATCGCGGCTTGATTGCGCTCGGCCCACGCCAGCAACCCCTGGCGACGCGGCAGCGTCATCGCCACGCTCAACGGGTATTGGTGCGAAGGCGTGACATACACCGCACGGACACCGCGCGGGATCGTCGCAATATCGATGCCGTCGCGGTCCACCGGCACGCCTACCACGCGCAGCCCCATCACGTTGAAGAGCGCCCGCGGAGGAGGATAGCCGGGCTCCTCCACGGCAATGGCATCTCCAGGGGCCAACAGCACGCGGGCAACAAGATCGATCGCCTGCTGGGTTCCGGCGGTCACGACGACATCCTCGGCGGAGGCCTCCACGCCGCGTGAAAACCCAATGTGGCGGGCAATCGCCACGCGAAGCTCGTGAACGCCCGCCGGCTGTCCGTACTCGGCACGGACCAGTTCGCGCGACTGTAGCGACCGCGCAATCGCTCGATACCAGGCCCGATGTGGAAAGAGCGATGCGTCGGGTATGCCGGTGCGAAAGTCGTAGTGTTCGGCTCGGCCGAAAAGCGTGGGCGGCTGAATCAAACTCCAGACTGCCCGCGGCTCGAGTGTACCGGGCGAGTTCGATTTGCGCTTGCGAGCGAACTGGAGCGCCGACGACGCGACATAGGTCCCGGCTCCTTGGGTGGAAGTCACGAAACCTTCGGCCGACAGACGCTCGTAAGCCACGCTGACGGTCATGCGCGACACGGACAAAGACTGCGCAAGCTCGCGGCTCGGCGTCAGTCGATCGCCCGGACGCAATCGCCCGTCGAGAATCGCGCGCGAGATCTGGCGATAGATTTCCCGACTAAGATTCTTGCGCCCAACGAGGCTGACGTGAAACGGCATGGCCGGCAACGTACGGCCGCCGGTGAATTGGTCTAATGGTTACGGCGGAAACTGGCTCTACCGCCAGTCCAGAGCCTTTGGTAACTTTCGTTCATCGAGCCCCAAAGGAACCAACCGACAACGCTTATATGAAGAATTCCGATACTGCTTCTGAATCTGCGATACGGCCGCTGTTGGTGGCGGCTCTGGTGGGCGGGGTTTTGGCCGGTACCTTCGATGGAATTTCGGCGTTTCTGACGTTTGGCTGGGGAATGACGTACGGCATCGCCAGCGGCTTTCTCGGTTCGAAAGCTTTCCCGCAAGCCGGAGGAGGTGGAGTAGCTGTCTGGATACTTGGGCTCGCGCTCCACTACTTCATAGCGATCTCCGCGGCTGCGGTGTACTGCCTCTCCAGTCGTCGCTTGGAGTTCTTGAAGCGGCATTTTCTGGTCTGCGGCGCATTTTTCGGCATCGGGGTCTTCCTCGTCATGAACCTCGTCGTGTTGCCGCTTTCGGCGGTGCCGTTTCCCATCGGCCCGTTCACCGTGCCCAAGCTGCGCGGGGCGCTGCTCGCGCACATTCTCCTCGTTGGGCTGCCCATCTCCGCCAGCCTATGGTTTTTCTCGAGACGCCGTGCGGCGTAGCACTCCGCCCGCGCTCGGCAGAACTCGGAACTCAATAGATACGGCGAGTGTTTCGCCCGGTATAACAAGCCCTCCACGGGCGAGGAGCGACCCGCGTGCGCAGCGTGACCCGCGTGGCGAACGCCCAACCGCTAGGCTTTTTTCTGGCGCTCCGCGAGGGAGTCTGCGTGGCGGTGGATGAGTCTCCATTCCCCACTCTCGCGGCGGAATACCTCGGTGATACGAAGCACCATCGGAACCGGTTCTGCGCCGCCGCGGAAACGGACACGCGCATGCTGCAGCCCTACCCAGTACGCCAAGTCGCCGCTTGAATCCAGGTGCCGAATCTCGAGCCGCGTTTCGCCGCCACGCTCGAAGCTCTGCGCGCCCCGCTCGTAATCTGCCCAAACTTCTTTGGCACCTTCGACGATGCCACCCATCGGACCGAAAAACGTCGCGGGCGAAACTCCGGTGGTGAGTTCGCGGAGCGGAGCGGGATCGCCGTTGGTGTAGGCTTCGGCGGCCGCGTGTCGCCGCTGGATGAACGCGTCGAATTCCTCGTGGGTGTTCTCCATATTGGGCGCACCGACCATTCACCCACGACCCTGTTCCGAGAAGCCTCGCGCGATCATTTCCACGAGGCAGGGGGCCAGTTTTCGCGCGGGATCGAGGGTCGGATCGTAGATCGTGACCTCCAGGCCCGCTGCGAGTCCGGACGCGAGCGCCATTCGCAAAACCTCGGTTACCTCATCTCCGGCAAGACCACCGGGCAGGCGATACTTCACGGCTGGCATGACGCCGTCGTCGAGCACGTCAGCGTCCAGGTGTATCCAGATGCCCGCGACTTCCTGGCGTTTCAGATGAGCCATTGACTTCGTCAACACCTGCCGCAGCCCGGCGCGGCGAACCTCAGCGAGGTCGAAGGCTAGGATCGACGAAGGCAGCGGCTGACTGCCGTAGTGCCTCTGCTCGTCGCCGTCCCGAAAGCCAAGAACCACCACGTCGGCATCCTCCACGAGCCGGCGGTGCATTTCGAAACGCGTTAGCGCCTCCGGGCCGCGCCCCGTGGCAAAGGCGAGTTCGCTCGAAGCCGCTTCGCCGTTCACGTTCGCTTCGGGCTGATAGAAGTCGGCATGCCCGTCGAGGAAGAGCAGTCCGTATCGTCCGCGCCGCCGCAGCGCCAACAGATTGCCGAGCAGGATCGAGCAATCGCCTCCGAGGACGACGGGGAATTCGCCGCGTCCGAGCGCGGCGCCCACGGCATCGGCCAATGCGATGCTATAGCGCGCGAGCGCATCCGCGTTGAGGATACCGTGTTCGGGGTGGCGCTCGGAGCTTGGCGAAGGAGCGGGAACGTGCGCTGCCACCGGCGCGAGCAAGCTGTCGGCCAAGCCGGCGGCGAGGAGCGCTCCGCTCAGTTGAGCTACGCCTGCCCCGTCCAGTTCCAACCCAAGCGAGGACGGCGCCTCAATCACGACCGTGCGGTTGATAGACATAGCGGGCTTTCGACAGCGACGAAGGACCTAGGATCGTTCGTTGCCGGGTTTGGTTGCCCTGCTACGGCCCTGTCGCCGCCACTCAAAGCCGACGCAGCGGGCCGGCGTCGAAAAGCCGCTATTCCGTGGGAATCAAACGGACGAGAACGACGCCGTGCGAGGCGACCTTCGTTTCGAACTTGTCCTTGAAATCGCCGAGGTCCTTTTGGCGCCAGAGATCGCGCACGCGGAACGTCGTGCCAACCTTCGCGGTGGGAAGCGTTCCCCAAGGGCCCCAGCTCACGCCGACCGTGGTTTCGGTTTCCCCGCGATTGAACAATCCCACGGCGACGGAGCCGTCTTCCAGTGTCTTCGCGTAGACCACTCTTCCGTCCTGATTGCTGAACTGGGTCGCCTGTTTGCCGAGAGAGTCCTGGTCGACGGCCAGCACTTCGTCGTTCGTGAGCAGACTGAGAGTGAACTCGTCGATTTGCGCGAGATCGCAGCCGAGGAGAAGCGGCGCGGAAAGGAGACACCAAAGACTCATGTGTGTATATTGCTCGTCCGGCGTGAGGCGTGTGGGATGCAGATTGGGCCCCCAGCCCACATGCCCGAGCACGAGCATGTCGGGATCGCTCCAGTGACCGGCACCTGTGTAAGCCGCCCACCGGTCCTGGGAAAATCCGTTGCGGCTGACGCTTTCCCAGGTGTCCACGATGTCTCCGGTTGTCCGCCAAACCTGCGCGAGTCGCTGGTAGTTCGGCGCCTCGTCGTAGAGTCCGGTGTTCGAGAGACTATATACGATGTCGCGGCCGGTGGACCGGAGCGCCTGCGTCATCTCCTGCACGTGTGGTACGTCGTTGGGAAACCAGTCGTACTTCAGGTAATCCACGCCCCACTGCGCCCATTGGCGAGCGTCCTGCGAGGCGAACGAATACCGACCGAAGTTCCAGTTGACCCAATTGGGCTTCGCATCGGGCGCCTTCGGATCCTTGTTCAGTTTATAGAATTCATCGACGTCTCCAGAGACCACCCACGGATACGTGCCATCCGCGTTGTCGGAAGATCCGCCCACGTAGCCGGCATAGGTGCCGCGCCAAGGGCTCGAGTAGATGCCGAACTTCAGTCCCAGCGTGTGAATCTCGTTGGCCAGCGCCGCCATGTCGGGGAACTTTTTGTTCGGCTGGATCGCGTTGAATTCTCCGCCGCGCGGCCCCTGCCACCCGTCATCGATGTTGATATAAGTCCACCCATGCTCGCGCAGACCCTTCGCCGCCATGGCTCGCGCGGAGCTGAGCACGTGCTCCTGGCTGACGGCGTCGCCCCAGCAGTTCCAGCTGCTCCATCCCATGGGCGGCGTCAGGGCGATTTGCTCTCCCGCCACGATCCGGAACGCCTTGGTCCCTTCGCCGAGCGCGTTTCTTGCGCGCAGGATCACGCGGTATTCACCCGGCTCGGACACTCTGCCTGTGATGTGTCCCGTGTTTGGATTCACCGTTAATCCCGCGGGCAGTCCGTCCGCCGCGAATGCCATCGGGCGCACGCCTGTTGCTGGGATTGCGTAGAAGAACGGAGATCCCGGACGGACCCCGAAAACCGTCGGCCCGTTGACACGCGGTGACGCCGGTGCTGACGGCGTCAGAATCATCGAAGCCGCCGGAGGGGCGCCGTCAGGGCTCGCTGCCAGAACGCCCGCGCCGAGCAGGCCGAAGATCAACGAGGTGCAGTGTAGGATGGAGCGGTGTATCATGAAAGGATCGGGTATAGATTCAGCCGTGCCGGCGCGCAGGAGGGTATGAAGTGGGGACAAAGCGACGCGGGCGTCGGAAACCAGGAGGCATCCGAACCGCCAACAAACGTATCCAAGCTTCGCGGGCTCGCCTGCCGCACGGAAGCCAAATCAATCTCAGAGGCGCGGGGGTCCCGCCCCGGTCACCTCTTGTTGGAAAAGCGTCCGCGGTCCGCCCCGGTTCGGTTCTCCCCGTTAATTCGTCGAAGTTGCGGTTTCGCTCAGCGACTCGCGGGTCTGCATCGCTTCGAGGAGGCGCTCTTTCGCGAGCAGCAGGTCTTCTGCGGAAAGCGTACCGCTCTTTGCGCGCACCTTCAGATCCGCGACCCGCTTTTCGTACATCTCGACGATCAGCCCCTGCTGTTTGAGCTTTTCCTCACGGTTTTTCGCGGCGTCCCGGCGAAACGTCAGCAATGCCAACCGCGAACTCAATACGGCTTGTTCGTCACAGCCTCCCACGCGATATCGCGCCTCTCTCGCAGCGAGGATCTCGGACAACACCGCGTCGCGATCTCTGACGATCTGCGCGTACCTGGGATTCTCCCCTCGCCCAAGCGTCGCAAAGAGCAACGCGACCACGACTATTCTGACGACTGTGAATGGCTTCATGATAGAGTGTTTCGCCTCTCCCCATGCCGGAATACTGTCCACGCTACTAACGAGGGGAATCTGAGCAAGAATGTGCTTGGGCCGTCATTCACCGAAACCACCGGAAACGATTGATGGAAGTGGCGGTTGAACCCACCACCTCACCCCCGAGCGCTATCAGCGGCTCTGAACTCGAATACTGGCGAAGAATCGTTTTGCCACCGGATCGTCCGAAGTGACCCCGACCGCTTGAACGCTGAAAACGTACATCTCCTTTCCGAGAAGAAACACCCAGGTCTCCCGCCGCAGCTTCGATACGGTGTCCACCAGAACCAATCTCCGCCCAGCATGCCCGGAGATCTCCACCTTCTCGTCGATTTCCGTCTTCACCGCACTCCCCGGGAACTCCGCCTCTTCGCTTTCTTCGTAGGCCTTCGGGCTCAGGACAAATCCCGCAGAGGTCCGAGCCACCAGGAACACCGCAGCCTCATGCAGGCAGGACACGCGGCTCCGGAGCATTGGCCCACGCGCGCCGACACTCGTGTTTTCAGATATCTCTGGCTTTCCCGGGAGCTCCGCACTGAAGAGCCACCCAGGCCGCTGGAACGTCACCGGCTCGGCGTCCAACCCCGCCGCGACAACGATGTAGAGAAGAAGACCGGCGACCGTTCGTCCCAGGAGCCCGCAGCGGGTCGGCGGAATCCTGCCCTGCGAGTCACGGATACCCGTTGGGCGCACAGCTGTGGAAGAGACGGAATCGGCGTGTCGAGAAAGTCTCATGCGACTATTCAAGGCAAGACCCCGACCAGATCAACAGGCGACTCCGCCCGTAGTGGCACACGAGGTGGAGGTGGAGCATCACCGAAACCACAACGATCGGCGATCGACGCCGTAAAGAGCCATCGAGGCAGCCTCGGCAAGACGCTTCACCCGGAGGGTGAGGTCGCAACGCCCCCCCCCCCCGGGATAGACTCAATCTGAGAATGCGCTCCTGAATCAGGAGTTGGTCGGGACGTTTTCGGGCCAAACGTCCCATTCGATCCGGTCAGTGAATACCGACCAAGGCGGAGTCACCGTAACCAGACGCGAATTCCGCAGAGTGTATTCATCGATCACCTGCCACAGCACCAACCGACAGGCCTGGATCGGCGTGAATTCGATCGTCTCCGTTTGGTCGATGTACTCCTCGTGTTTGCTCTCGCGTTGTTCCAGGTCGCGACGCTGCCACGAGTATTGCGCGCTCAGTTCGCCGGCGACCTTCCAGTTCGCGCCGCCTTTTTCGCTCGGTGCCGCCTGCCCGCCCTCCCCGCTCACCTTCGCCGTGACCACCACCCCGACAGTCGTTTCGACGGTGCGCAGATCGGTGCAGGAGCTGCCGTGATGAACCGCCTGCGTCAGGGTCTGCTTCTGTCCGAGCGCGTACGTCCATTCTTTGACCTTTTTCCACTTCCGAACGCGTTCGAGGTAATAGTACGGATTCATCAGCGCCTGATCGACTTTGTTGCCGTACGTCGGATCGTTGATAAAGACCGATGGCAGCACGTCGATGCCTATCAGATAACCCGAGGCGGGTTCGACCGGGCTCGAGCCGTCCGCGGGGATTTCCGGATGAGTCGGTATCTGGTCGGGATTATAGATCGTTCGGTTGTTCAGCAGCGCTGCGTATGTTTGAGCGCTGGGCGCGACGTCGTCGACCGGTTCGAGGATGAAACGCTGTTCGTCTCCGTGCGTTTCCGGCCATCGCAGGATGTTCCCGTTGGACCCCACCGCGACAAACTGATGATCCTGCTGATCCTGGATATTCCAGGAACCGTCTGAGGTCCGGTAATTGATGAACCGGAAGAGCTGTTCCGGTCCTCCCGTATCGGCCCAGCGGAGAATATTGCCGTTGCTGCCGACCGCCATGCATTCGCCGTTTTGCTGAGTGAAGATCTTGCAATAGCCTTCCGCGTCCTCCGGCATGAGCAGCCATTTCTGTTCGGCGCCTCCTGTCGCTGCCCATCTCAGGATGTTTCCGTTGCTGCCCACGGCTACATATTCGCCGCGCGTCAGTTCCTTTATCCGAAAGAAACACGTATTTTGCGAGCTATTCAGCACGAGAGTCTGCAGGAACTGCAGCGAGACCTCGGTGGTGCTTAATACTGCTGTGCTTGTCATGGTAATGCATCCTTTAATACTGGCATTGCTACGACTCAGCCCGTGACCGAGCTTGTCCGTCATGCGGGCAGGCCTTTATTGGCGTCGAAACCCGCCGTATCTGCACGGCGAGCCCCGACGCGCCAAACTACCAGACCTCCGAAGACTACACTTCAAAAGTCGGTAGTACAGTCGAAGCGCTGCGAAAACCTGCAGAATATTCCATGGACACATCGGGGAGCCCGATTTCGTTGATACAATAGGACTCGTCGCCGCGCCGCTGAAACGAGCGCCGCCCG
Source organism: Opitutaceae bacterium EW11 (assembly GCA_003054665.1). Classification (GTDB taxonomy): domain Bacteria; phylum Verrucomicrobiota; class Verrucomicrobiia; order Opitutales; family Opitutaceae; genus EW11. The sequence continues at coordinate 142,888 of QAYY01000014.1, forward strand.
CATAGCCGGGGCTCCGTGATAGAAATCAGACCGTCGGAATGGATCGCGATTTCCCCCGCGATTTTCACCAACGGCCCGGGCAAAACTAGATCGGCGGCAATTCGAGTTGGGCGATATAGCCCGGTATGTATTCCCGAATCCTCTTATAGATTGCCGGATCGGTCTCCATCAGGAACGACTCTTCGATCGCCACATGCGAGGTCCATTGCTCGAACGAGAGGTGCTCGTGAGCGAACTTGAAGAGCAGTACCTGCGTGAAGTCGCGCTGAGAGGAGATCTGATACGCCATCAAGGCGACGCTCAGCCCGCCGTGCAGCGAATCGAGTTCCGCCGCCGAAACTTGAAATGCGGCGACTCTCTTTCGTTGGACCTGGCGATTGAAGATCGTGAACCACGGTGCATCGCCCTTGTAGTCCCGCAGGGCCTCGATCGATGCCGCGACCAACCGGTACGCGAGGCTGGCGGTGCCGCCAAGGAGGCCCGCGGCCAGCGCCAGCACGGCCTGGTGCACCTCCGAAACCGAACCCACGCCTTCGTAGTCGCCGAGACGGTGGTCCGCCAGCACCCATCCCAGGTTATTGAGCGTCGCGAAATACACTTCGTACCATGCGGCGAAATCCTCCCGGGAGTTCTGCTGGGGAACGCGTGCGGTGGCCGCCAATTGAGCGATCAGCGCGGAGTGCATCATCGCCCGCCGCAGATTCTGCTCCACCCCATGTGCGAACACCTGCACTTCGGATCCCACCACCACCGATTGATTTTGTTCTGTGGCTGGATTGAAGCCGACGGCTCTCGGGGCCAGCAGCGATTTTCCCGGGCCAAATGTCTGCGGAGTCAGCGGGATGTTTCGAACAAAACTCACCGCGTCTGCTACCGAATGCTGTGCGTGCATGGTGACCTCCTGTCGAATGCTGGTGCGTCGCCACCAAACTCGGATGGTCCGGTCGGCTTCGCCTGCTCTTTTGCTGTTTCGGCGATTCGATCCCGATTGAGGAAGCAAGCTTCCGTTTCGATCTACGCGCCATAGCTCCGGCACGTCTCCCGGTGATCGCAATCTCGACCGCCGGGCCGCGCCGAAGAAGGCGGCGACGTCAATAAACTCACGATGATCGGTTTCACGAATCGGACAGCGAAAAAAGTCCGTGCGGCCGCGCAGAGCCGTCCATCCGCCTCTCGCGTCTCCGCGCCCCACTCCTGCTGCCGCGGCGTTGGGCACAGCCCGCACGACACCCTGCCTGCATCGATGGGGCGCCGAGTCCGGCGCGTCCGGAGTCGACCTGGCGCGCCGGCCTCCTCGCGGTGGCCCATCCCGCACGGTTTGTATCCGGCTTTCGCGTACCTATCGGAGCCGATCAACCTATCCCATCCGGCCTTTGCCTCTCCACCTCCTCGGCAGAGGCGGAGAGACTCCTGCTGAGGCCGTGACGTCGACCACCCCTCGGGGATATCTACGATTTCTGTATTCGGATCGGTCACACACGTTTGTTCGTCGTGGGTCCGCCCAACCGCTCTCGATTCGGAGGAGATTCTTGCCGCCTGCTGCGGCGCGGCGACTTTCTTCGATTAGGGAGAACCTGCGCTGGAGTTTTCCGCCGCATCGTTTCTACTCCTCTGACAGACCCCATGCATCGAGTTGTCTTGATCGAAGACCAAGTGATGTTCCGCGCCTCGCTGGCTGTGCTGCTCCAGTCGCGCTTCGCTGGGACGCAGGTGATCGGTGAATTCGATTCCGGCGAATCGTTCTTCGCGGCCGCGCCCAAGCTCGGCCAGATCGACCTCGTTCTGCTCGATATTCAGCTCCCGGGCGAGGACGGGGTATCGCTGGCCGGTCGGTTCGAAAAGGAACTGCCGGGCACCAAGATCATCCTCCTTTCATCGGTCCGCGCCGACTACGTGCTGCACCGCGCGTTGCAGTCGGGAGCCGACGGTTACGTGCACAAAGACGACCCGCCGGAATCTCTCGCCAGCGCCATCGACACCGTCCTCGGCGGCGGCTGCTATTTCGGACATACGATTCAGCAGTTGCGGCGGCAGATGGGTGTGAATCCCGGCTGCTTCAACAAGGTGCTTTCGCCGAAGGAGCAGGAGGTGCTCGAGTACCTCGGCCAAGGGCTATCCAACGAAGAAGCCGCGCCGATCCTCGCCCTTTCGCCCGAGACCGTGCAGACCCACCGCCGCAACATCATGCGGAAACTGGGGCTTCACAACGCGACGCAGCTTCAGTCCTACGCCCTGAAGCACGGCTTCACGACGATCTCGGAACTTCGCTGAACGTCGCGCGCGTTTTCAGCGCCCCTGAAACGATGACGACGACGCGGCGAAGCTCCGCCGCGCACTGTTCGAAAATCGTGTCTCCGTCCTGGCCGGCATGATCGGTCAGGGCAACCTCGAGCGTTCGCAGAAGCTCACAGAGTGTTCGAGCATTCACCACCAGCGCTGCACTGATCATCCGGTGCGCCACGGCCGCCGCAGCCTGAGGATCGGAATGCAGGGTCTTCTCCACGGACGCCCATTCTCGCTCGAGTCTCTGGATGAAATCAGGCCCCACGCGCTCGAGAGGCCCTAGACGAGCCAGCATTTCGACCGTGACCTCACCGGCGCTCCTTTGATCGGTCGGCATCTCGTCCGGTTTTCCCGGTGCCTCGAGATGCCGGAGCGCGACCGCGAGTTTTTCCAGAGTGAGCGGTTTGCTGAAGAGACCGGACATCCCGACGGCGCGCGCCTCCACTTCCTTCTTGGGACCCGAGTACGCCGTGACCGCAAAGACCGGAGGCTTCGGTGCGGGGCAAATATCCAACAGTCGTCGCGTCAGCTCGGCGCCATCCATGTCAGGCAGCATCCAATCCGTAAGGACTAGGTCGTAGCGTCCCTGCGAGGCGAGACTCAGAGCAGTCTTTCCGTCCGCTGCCCAGTCCACGGAATAGCCCGCTTCGCCGAGAAGATTCCCGAGCACCATCCGGTTGTAGTCTTCGTCCTCAATCACGAGAACGCGGCCGCGGGATTGCACAGGTTTCTCCGGGGCTTTCACCACCTCGGCCGTCTTGTCGAAGGTGACGCTGACGCGCATTTCCGTGGTTCCTCCGAAGCTGGTCGCACGCACGGTGCCGCCCATCGCCTCCGCGTAACGGCGGCACGCATACAGGCCAAAGCCGCTGCCCCCGACTCGCGAGAGTTTCCCGTAGTCTCCCTGTTCATACCGAACAAACAAGGCGTCGAGCTCGTCTTGCGAAAGATCGGGACCGGTGTTTCTCACCGCCAGCGTCACGCCGCATTTGCCCTCTCCTCCGTCGACCACGGCTACGTCGATAATCGCTCCGGGTGGTACGCCGTGGTGGAGCGCATTCCCGATCAGGTGCGCAAGAATCAATCCGAGCTTTCCGGAATCGCCCTTCAGCGTCGGCCGAGGCCCCGTCCAGTTGCCGATGCGAACCTTTTCACCCGTCAGGTCCGCCGCGCTCAGCGTCGTCGAAACGAGCTCCGACAAGGCGAAGACATCCGACCGCGCATCGAGCGAGCCCTTGCGAAAAACAGGCAGGGCAGCCAGGTCCTCTACCGTCGTGCGAAGATGCTCCGCACAGCGGTGAAGCGCCGAAAGCAGGAACTTCTCGCGCACGCCGAGTTCGCCGTTCCGCAGCATGCGGGACAAGCCGAGCACTCCGTTGACCGGTCCGCGCATTTCGTGGCTGAACGCCTGATAGAGCTCCTCCGCGCGCTCCTCCAACTCGGTTAATTCGGCCTGTTTGGCGGCGAGTCTCGCCTCGAGTTCCCTGCGAGCCCGTGCGGCTCGCCGAGACTGTATCCCGAGCGCCGCAACGCCGGCAAAGGCAGCGAGCACAGCCAATCCGACGCCGAAACCTTCTCCCCCCACAAACGCAACTGCCGTAGCCGTCATGGCATCCAGTTGGATCTATCGACGGCGCGGCGTCAAAGCATTGGAATGCGCCACCGGGCGCCTTTCCATGAATTGATTCCGTCCGGCACGTCTCGTTTCGGGCGGATTCTGCGTCGCCTCCTCGCGGCTCAGTGGGCCGGACCCCATCGCCGGGTGAAGGGGAAATAGATGAAGAGCGGACGCCCAACCACATCCTGCTTCGGGACGTAACCCCAATAGCGGCTGTCGAGGCTGCTCGCCGAGTTGTCGCCGAGTGCCATGAAGTGGTCGGGGGGGACTGTCACCACCTCGCCCTTCGAGAGCAGTCCGAGGTTGCGATAGCCCGGGTAGTTGTCCTGCCGGTGTGCGTTTTTCTCGTAGGCCGTCGACCCGGTGATCGGACTTCCGTTGCGGTAAAGGACCGGCTCGCGGATCTCGATCCGGTCTCCCGGCAGGCCGGCGAGCCGCTTGATGTAGTACTGGTCCGTCGGCCCATGCATCATCGGGTGAAGCTGATCGAGGTGCACCGTACGGAAGACAAAGCCTTCGCCGACTTTCGGAGGTATGAAATGGTAGCTAAAACGATCGACGAAGAGCTGATCGCCCGTGAGGACGTCGAAGCGCATCACGACGTCGCCGCGTTCGACTTCCTTGTCCAGCACGGCAAGCCGGAAGTTGGCGTTTCCGCGCTGGGCGGCGCGCGCTTTCGCCGCGAGCGTCTCGGGCGTGAGTTTGAAATAGTCGCGGATCGTCCAGTCGAAATCGAAGTCTCCGGGTACGTCGATGGTGACGGGACGATCATCGATGAAGATCACGTACTCGCGCAGCGTGGTTGGCAGGATCAGCCATTTGCGCCCCGGCTTCTCGTTGTAGATCAGACGCCAATGGTTCTGCCCATCCGAGGCCACCGGGAGTCCGATTTTGCCGCCAACCGGAGCGACGACCTTGTGATGTTGCGCGCCAAAGAGCACGAACCGCGCGGCCTGCATCAGCGGCCCCGGCGCCTTCGACGCGTCCGGGTAGACCTCGGGCGTCATCCCGTAATAACTCGGATACATCGAGTTTGTCGGGATCTTGAACGGCTGGAGAAAATACGTCCGTACGCCGAGGACCACGATCGCCGCGACGAGGAAGAATTCCACGTACTCCTGAATCGTCGACTTCGGGTAAAACGTGCCGCCGGTGCGCCGCAGCACCTCTTCCAGCGACTCGATCCCGAGCTTCAGCTTGCTCGCGTCGGCCTTCTCTCGGAGCTGGCCGCGCAAAGCTTCCGAACGTTGCTGAAGCTGTATCCGCTCGGCTTCGCTGAGCTGGTCGCGCCGGTAGTGGTAGATCTTGTCCGCGAGCTCGAGCCAGTTGGACGCATTGGCCCGCATCTTTTTTTCCACCGACGCGAATAGTCCGAACACAGAGCCTCCTTAATTGTTTTTCAGCACCTGGATAAAAGCGTCGGGCGGAATCGAGACGCGCCCGATCTGCTTCATCTTCTTCTTACCTTCCTTCTGTTTGTCGAGAAGCTTGCGCTTGCGGGAAATGTCGCCGCCGTAGCACTTCGCGGTGACGTCCTTTCGCATTTCGCGAACGTTGTCGCGGGCGATGATCTTGCCTCCGATTGCCGCCTGGATCGCAACCTTGAACATCTGCGGAGGGATAATCTCGGCCAACTTTTCGCAGAGTTCCCGGCCCTTCGCCTCGGCCTTGTCGCGATGGACGATGCTCGCGAACGCATCCACCGGATCGCCGTTGATCATGATGTCCATCTTCACGAGATCCGAAGCCCGGTACTCGCCCAACTCGTAGTCCATCGAGCCGTAACCGTGGGTGATGCTCTTCAGCCGATCGTTGAAATCCACCAGGATCTCGTTCAGCGGCAGCACGCAGCGAAGCATCACGCGGTTGGCGTCGAGCGTGTCCGTGTGGTCGCAGATCCCGCGCTTTTCCATGATGATGGCGAGGATGTCGCCCATGCACTCGTTCGGGATGTGAATCGAGGCGTTGATCGTCGGCTCGCGGATTTCCAAGATCGTGCCCGGATCGGGAAGATTGATCGGGTTGTCAACCTCGATCTCCTCCCCGCCCTGTTTCTTCACCTTGTAGACGACGCTCGGATACGTGGAGATGATTTCCACGTCGTGCTCACGGCGTATGCGTTCCTGGATGATCTCCATGTGGAGCAGCCCCAAAAAGCCGCACCGGAAGCCGAAGCCCAAAGCGACGGAACTCTCGGATTGATACAGGAAGGCGGCGTCGTTCAGCCGCAGGCGGCCGAGGGCGGCCTTGAGCTTCTCGTAATCCGACGACTCCAGCGGATACAGCCCGCAGAACACCATCGGATGGACTTCCTTGTAGCCGGGCAGCATTTCTGACGCGGGCTTGTTCGCGAGCGTGATCGTGTCGCCGGTCTTGATTTCGGAGGTGTCCTTGATGTTCGAAACGACGTACCCCACGTCGCCGGCGCCAAGTTGGTCGACCTTCTGCATCTTCGGCGTGAACACGCCGACTTCCTTCACCTCGGCGCGCTGACCGGTGCTCATCAGCATCATCATGTCGCCGGCTTTGATCGTGCCGGAGAAGATGCGCGTGTAGGCAATGACGCCCCGGTAGGAATCGTAGAGAGAATCGAAGACCAGAGCGCGCGTTTGCGGGTACTCTCTCCAACGCGGCGGCGGGATGCGGTGCACCACCGCTTCGAGGATGTCCTGAATGCCGATACCGGCCTTGCCGCTCGCGAGGATCGCCTCGTCCGACTGGATGGCGAGAATGTCCTCCATCTGCTGCATGCAGAGCTCGAGGTTCGCGCTCGGGAGGTCGATCTTGTTGATCACCGGGATCACCTTGAGCTGCTGGGAAAACGCCAGATGGGCATTCGCCACCGTCTGCGCCTCCACCCCCTGGGCGGCGTCGATGAGCAACACTGCGCCTTCACACGCCGCCAAGCTTCGCGAAACCTCGTACGAGAAGTCCACGTGCCCCGGGGTATCCATGAGGTTGAGCTTGAACACCCGGCCGTCTTTGGCCGTGTAACGCATCGTCACCGGGTGACTCTTGATCGTGATGCCGCGCTCTTTCTCCAGATCCATCGCGTCCAGGTGCTGATCCGTGAGCACGCGCTGCTCGACCGTGTTCGTGTATTCGAGCAGGCGGTCGGAAAGCGTCGTTTTCCCGTGGTCGACGTGGGCGATGATGCAGAAATTGCGGGTGAGGAGCTCTTCCATGGGTACACCCGCCCGGAGGTGAATCAGGGCGGGTTCAAAAGGTTAAACGAGCGATCCTGCGGCAGGGGCCGCTGGTTTCAAGCGGCTAAATCGGAAAACTCGGCAAAGCTTCGTACCTTCCATTCCTTGTTGGTACGGCGAGCCAATCCTGCAAGCACCGCGCCGGGCCCGAGCTCCCAGAATTCGGTAGCCCCGGCGGCGACAGCGCTCTGCATGCAGTCTTCCCAAAGGACAGAAGAGACGACCTGTTTCACCAGTGCGGCACGAATGTCCTCGGGCGCCGAAACAGCTTTGCCGGTGGTGTTGGTGAACACCTCGAACTTCGGCGCGGCGAAACTCACTTTCTGGAGGAATGCGGCGAACTCGGCCCGTGCCGGCTCCATGAGGCGACTGTGGTAGGCGCCGGCGACGTTCAAGGCCATGGCCTTTTTGATGCCGCGCTCTTTGGCGGCGGCGACGGCGGCTTCGATCTTCGCCTTTTCTCCCGAAATGATGATCTGGCCTGGCGCGTTGAAATTCGCGGCTTCTACGTCGAACTCGCGGCAAAGGTCCTGCACCTTCGCGCGTTCTTCGCCGACGATCGCCGCCATTCCACCGGTGGTCTTCTCACATGCCACCTGCATAAGGCGGCCACGCTCCGCCACAACGCGGAGGCCGGTGGCGAAATCGAAAACGCCCGCCGCCGTAAGCGCCGTAATCTCGCCCAGGCTCAATCCGAGAGCGTACTTCACTTCGGGAAGCTTCCCCATCTCCTTCAAGGCCGCATGCAGGGCCAGTCCGTGGACGAACAAGGCAGGCTGGCAGACCTTCGTCTGCGTCAGCTCCGTGTCGGGCCCTTCGAATGAGATACGGGTCAAATCCCAGCCGAGGACCCGGTTCGCCTCGTCGTAGAGAGCCCGCGCAGCCGCGGAATTGTCGTAGAGCGACTTGCCCATTCCGACCTTTTGAGCGCCTTGCCCGGCGAAAAGAAGTGCGAGTGCCATAGGAAAGGTAAACTCGTACGCGGCCAGCCGGGTGAAACCAAGCCCGAAAACCGCACGTCGCCTCCGTGCGCGGAAGGTACGGTTGACTCGACGGGCGCAGCGTTTTCCGTCGCTCGACAAAGGCTCAAGCGATCCAGTCACGTTCGTCCGTTCGGGACGTGTCCGGTTCAGCACCCCCTGGCGATCGGTCCGTCACCCGCCGCATCGGCCGACTGCTCCTCCGTTTTCCAGAACAGCGACCGTAATCCGCTTAGAGCGGGTTCAATTCGTCCATGACGCGCGACACCGGCAGGACGCGCACGGTCCCTCCGCGGGGGAGAATGAGGTCAGCCCACACGTAGTTGTGATGAGCGATGACTCCCTGAGCGCTGAGGTGCGGGCGATCTCGGGTCGTATGCGCATCGCTCGGCACCACCACTCTGAATCCGTGTGAGGCGGCCGCCCTGACCGTCGTATCGACACAGAAGTCCGTCGCGCACCCGACGATGATCAGATCCGAGACGCCCCGGGCGCGCAATTCGGCATCGAGCGAGGTTTCCAGAAAGGAGTCGCAGGCGGATTTCTCGACGATCAGGTCCTCCGGCTGGACGTCCAATTCCGGCAAGAGCCGCCAGCCTTGGCTGCCGTGCGCGTAGGCGTCTGTATCCGTATGTTGGATGAAGACCACGAGTCCCGTCGGCCGGATCCGCGCCGCGAGTGTGTTGATCCGCCGAACGGTGCCGGCTTCATCCAGCCGCGGAGGAGTTCCCGCAAAACATTCCACCTGCATATCGACGACGAGAAGTGCCTTCATGCGTGAAGGGTTGAGTAAACAGAAACGTCTTTGGCGTGACAAGGCCGAGCCCGCCTAATCTACCTCACACAAGGCGGTTTTTCCGGAGGCTACAGCCCGGACACCCGTGCGGAGAGAGAAACCGACTTTCGTTTCCTCAGCCTCACGCGAGACGTGCCAGGATCAGCCGAGCTTTGCGGAGTAGTTGTCGCGAACGTGTTGATTGATATACGTCGCCAATCCATTGCCCCGAAGCGCGTGTTTCTTCATGGCCTCGACATGACGCCGCCCCGGTTTCCTGTAATCGTAGAGATACGCGCCTCCTGTCTTGAATGTGACAATCAATGATCGCTCTCGGCTTTCAAAAGCGGCCACCCCAGAATTGCCGTCGATATCTCTATACGCCTGCACCGTATTCTTCGCTGCGAAGGTGCATGTCCCCCGCCAGATCGCAAGCAGGCAGCGTGCGATTTGTGAACATCCGCCAACCTTTGCGTGAGCATATAAACGTCCGGCTGGCGGTGGGCCTCGCACAACTCGAGCTCCAGCCCGAATCGCATCTGCAGATATGGCTCCCGGTCGAGAAGACCGGCTATACGTTTGCCGACCGCTCAATTCTCCAATCCGCGTTTGTCTCGATCCTGGAAGACCTCTTTGGCCGCAAACGTGGCGTTCAAAGCCGCAGGGAATCCCGCGTACACCGCCATCTGGATGAAGATCTCCACGATCTCCTGCCGGGTACACCCGACGTTGAGTGCGCCGTGGATGTGCACCTTCAGCTGAGGCTGGGCGTTGCCCAGCGCAGCGAGCGCCGAGATTGTGGCAATTTCCCGTTCTTTCAGCGAAAGAACGCCTCGCGAGTATACGTCTCCAAACGGGAACTCGATCGTATAACGGCCAAGATCGGGAGAAATGTCCTTCAGTGACTGAATGACTTTCTCTCCCGCCTCTCCGTCGACCTCCCTTAGCTTCTCCCACCCGCGCCGAAAGCGTTCCGATTCTGCTTCTTTATTGGATGCCATTGTAAGCTTTTTTCGATCTTCGCTGAAGGATGGCGCCGACGAGCGATACCGCAACTCCAGCAGCAACAAAAAGGGTCCATTCGCTAACCCACGCATCGGCCGTGCTTATGTGTTCAAGCGCATACCCCAACGCCGCCAGGAGAATCAGGGCTCCGCTAATCTGGTAGATGAATGCTTTCATAGAACGGACTCCACCGTCTCATGCGAGATTCTCAACGCAATAGGAGTCGTTTCTAGGGCATGTTTGCAAAATGGGAAACGCTCTGCTTCCCATTTTGCAAACACGCCCTAGCCTGCGCACATCGCAGTTGCATGGGGGATCTCTCGGTGACGGGAGCCACAAAGCGACGTAGAGAACAGCGCCCTGAACGTCCACACGTCTCGCGGAGACTCGCCGCAATCGTTTCAGACATGACCACGGCGAGAATCATGGAAGAACTCATAGGCTCGCTCTGTTGCCTTCACCGTAACCCACCAATCTGTGCCCAAAAGCAATAGTCCTCCGCAAACGACGAGGGCAATTATCATGTCTTGTGTGACGACAAAGGGAAGGGAGAGCATCCCCTGAAGGTCTGCTCCTGTTGACGGCGAATTGAGTGCGACGGTCGCCGAGGCAAGACATACGACAAACAGTACACCCGCTGTGAATGCCGCGGCTTTCTTCGCGGAACTGCGTGCACCCGCGGCATCGCTCCCGTCAAACGCGAGCTTTCTTCCCACCAAGACGCCTGCAGGAACAGCAAGCGCTACATTGAACACCGGAACGCCCATGAAGAACCCGAGCATTCCCACCGAGTAGAATCCGTAGATCGCCATCCAGAGCCACCAGCTCATCGAATATGCACGGCGTATCCAACGTGCAAGATACCGCAAATTGACAAGAGCTCCCGCGAGCAGGCCGGCCACCGCTCCTTGCCAGACGTTCCTTTCCGGAACCAACGGGATGCTACTCCACCAGCCGGCAAGAAGCCCCGTAATGATCGGGACCGCCCCCAGCGAAACACCAACGGCCATTCTCTCGGCTTTTTTCATAGTCCGTGCCCTCCTATTGGCTCACCGCGGCTGACTGTCATGGATAGCATTGTGACTCACGGTTGGGTGGCAGCAGTGCCACCGCTCATACGCCTCCCTCGGCAGAGCCGCTTGTCGCCTTCGACGGCGTTTGCGGAGCGTGGTTGTCCGCTGGCCGGACGCCAAAGCTCCCCGTCTTCAGAAACTGAAGCACAGCGTTTATGACGCGTCGGTCCCTCATCATCGTCGGGTGCATGACATGCAAGACAAGGTGCTCCTTCATTCCCTTCACCTTCGTCTTTTGCACGGAGACTTTTCCGTCGTCAGCGCCTTTGATCATCAAGCTATTGATCCAGTTGATCGAGCGATCACCTGCGATGACACCGAGTTCGAACCGAACCGGTCCCAGGCGATTTGGGACAGACTGCATGTCGGTGCCGAGTTCCTGACCTGCAGGGCCGTTGATCCGTCGAAAGAGACTCCAAGTGCGCAATCGGTCGACTACCTCGCTCCCCTGGTTCGGGGGACCCAGCATCACAACTCTCCCGAGTTGGGGAAATGAGTGTCTCTCCATGTACGCACGAACCAGAATGCCTCCCATCGAGTGAGTCACGAAATGGACCGTTTCGCAGTCGCACAACTCGGGCGCGACAATGGCTTTTGAAATCACCCGTTCACTGAGGTCTTCGATCCGTGCTTCTCTAGACGGGTAGTCGACGTTGAGTACGACATATCCAGCCGCTCTCAACTCGGCTTCCAATTTCGTCATGCTTCCGGCAGTCCGCGCGAGCCCGTGAAGTAGAATCACTCCTTCCGATCCCGCCACGGTATGTGCCACGAGCATGAATCCGAAATACAGCCCCCACGCCGTTATTGGAAGCTTCACTTTGTGCTTTTGGCAGCCCTCGCCTTTTCTTCCGCAAGCAGGTCCTTAAGCGCCTTGATATTGGCACGGAGGTAAATGAGATCCGAGCGGAACATGCTCACTCCTGTGCGAAGTCGCGCAGTCTCCCGGGCAAACTTCGGAGAGCACAGCAGTGCTTCCAATGCCTCCACGTGCCTAAGGAGCGGCTCAATGCGGAGTCTCGACCAGTTCGTTTGCGAAGAGATAGCTGAGAACTCCGCTTGGAGCTCCGTTAGCGCCTTCTTGAACCTCGGAATATCTTCTTTGTACGCTCTGTCCATAGGGAGATCGCCGTGAGATTCGCTAACGTCTGTTCATGACCAGCACATAGCCATGCTGCCTCTTTTTTAGTAGGTCTATTCAGCATAGCCGCTCATCAACGCAGGAACCCAATCAGGAAATCCTGCATTCCGGGCCAACTCCGCCGCACGTCGGTAATCATAGGGAATACTTCGATGTGAAACCGTGAGCTCACGGCCGCGGATGTCTATCACTGCGTAACGGGCATCGGGACTACCCGTCTGCATTCGATGGGGGATCGGGCGGACGTCTTCATACGCGGGCAGGCCAACACTGCCGGGGTTCACGATCGCCCGATTCTCGTCGAGCCTCACGTACTGCGGCAAATGAGTGTGCCCGCAGAGCAAAAGGGGCGCCGACAGTCTCTGCAGGGACAGTGCTATATCACGTCTGCTTTTCAGCCGCACCCCACCCTCGACCAGCTCTTCGAGCAAGTAATCGAGATCGTTGTCGGGAGTTGCATGAAACGCGCAATACTCAGGACGCTCGATGAGCAAGGGCCAGCCTCTGACCCACTCCAACGTCGGCGCGTCCAGGAGCTGACGTGCATACTCCGCGCTCCGGCTCCGTTCTCCAGCTTCGTCCGAAAGCACCATCCGCTCTCCATTTCCGCGAACGTGTACCATGGGTGTCGCTTGCAGGATCTCGGCAACACCTCTCGGGTCGATCGGACCGTTGAACGCGTCTCCGAGGTGCACGATTTCATCTGCGTTCTGCCCACTGATATCCTCCAACACGGCCTCCAACGCCAGGGTGTTGCTGTGAATGTCCGCAATCGCCGCAATTCGCATGCGATCCTCTATCGGCCATCCTCTCGTCGCCCGCAACCCTTCGCTGGTTCGGCGGCTGCGCAGGCCGAGTCATCCGGCTCCCTGGTTGAGATCCAACCGGAGAATGTGCTCTTCCGTTTCTTCGCCCCTTCCTTCGGCAAAGTCCTTGTTGTTTCCTACGATCCTGAAACCGCATTTCTGCAGCACCCTGATCGACCGGAAGTTGTCCGCCGCTGCTCTGGCAAACATCGGTCGGTCTACCACGAGGTGCAGCAACCTCATTAGCGCCTCAGTCGCCAGTCCCCTTCCCCAGAACTCTTTTCCCAGCCAATACGTAACCTCTAGATGCCCATCCTGCGGAAAGCACGCGATGTGACCGGCGACCTCCCCGTCCACCACAATCGTCCTCTGCGTAATCTCGGGCGTGCTCAGGATCTTCTCCCAATGCGCATAAAATGCGACCTTGTCCTTGCGGTCTCTACTGACGAAGGCGGCCATCCAAATGCCTTCGGGTTCAAGCTGCTGCTGATAAAACGCCTCCAGGTCGGACGGTTCAACCTTCCTGAGCATGATGCTTTTGAACGAACTCATTGGTTTGCGCCCAGTGTTGAGCGTTACGCTCCAGTTCGGCCAACTCGGTAGCCCTGGACGCCGCGGGCTTTGGTTTTTGTTTTGTCAGCTTGCTCGGCAGTCACCCCTCCTGCGGTGCGCGGTGATGCTCGCTCCGGGAAGTGCTCCGTCAGAGTACCAACTCCGGAGCTTCGAGCAAATGGCTTCCTCGATTCCCAGCACACGCTTCTGAACGGTGCGCTCTTGTCCTATTCCGACCCGCAGGTCACCGAGGCCAAGACGAATAAACTCTGCTACCGGCTATTGCGCCACCAGCATGCGTGGATGGCGCAATAGCCCAAACACTGTCTGCAGCGGGTTTCGGGCATTTCCGTCGCCAGAGAATCCCTACGCAGCCCGCCGAGGATAGTCGCTCTCCGTTGCCAGACAGCTTTCAGCTACGGGACGGAGTCCGCTTCCACCGATACGCGGAATCCGAGATCCCGATCCCCACTCTGCGTCGGGAAAAGCGCAAAGCTCCCTCCGGAGTTCGCGGTGTACATACTCCCTCCGGAGTAACCGCCGTCTGTTCCGTACCAAAGTATGAACGAATCCGCTTCTACGGCCACTGCATATTGCATCCCGTCCAGAAGCGATATCTGCAACGGCGAAAAGTCCACCGACACATACCCCGAGGATCCGAAACCAGGTAAGGCAGTCCCCGGAACGGTAACAGTGCCAAGTGAGGTGGACCCCATCCGTTGGACAGGAGAAGCGTGATTCTTAGTTATGGTTTAGCATGCCGGACGAGCCGGTAGGCCGCTCCCGAGGACAGGAGCAATAGCTTGCCGCAGGGAGCGGCGTACC
>QAYY01000015.1 GCA_003054665.1 Opitutaceae bacterium EW11
ACGAAGAGCTTACGGCTTCAGAAACTTTAACAACTACCGCTCCGCGTCCTCGCTCAGTGCGGCTAGTCACCTCCCAAAACCAAACCATCAAAAGACGGCTGTCCCCAAACTTTGGTGTAGATCCCGCAGCGCCCTCGTCAGCCCCACCGCTTCGCCTCCCAAAGTGGCTGCCCGGCCTGGATTCGAACCAGGACAAGGAGATCCAAAATCTCCGGTGCTACCATTACACCACCAGGCAGTGGGAAGGTGGGAAATTGCGCCGATTGAAGGCCCCGTCAAGGCTCGTCTCCGGGGCATCCATTCGCCCCGGGATCCCAGGTTTTCCCGCGAGCAGCCCGACCGGCCGTGGCATATGGCCGGTCTCGGCCTAAAACGTTCCTTTGACGCCCAGTTCCCAGTAGGCGCCGAAACGGGCGTAGCGGGCCCAGGCTTCTTCCCGGCCCTGGTAGCCCCAGATCGGTTCGTCGAAGATGTTGCGTCCATTCACGAACAGGGTGGCAAAGCGCGTCAGGCGGTAACTCGCGGTCACGTCGCACATCCGGCGCTCACCGTCGAAGTTGCTCCAGCCGTAGACGGGCGTGCTGGTCTGCCGCTTGCCGGTGTAGTTGACGCGAAACTGCGCGTAAAATCGGCCCATCGTGTAGCTGATGCCGGCGTTCCAGGTGTCCTTCGGCGAGTTGAGGTAGTTTTCCCAGCTGTCGAAATGCAGCCGGGTATAGTTTCCGAACACACCGATACCCCGCAGCCGGCCCGGCAGGAAACTGAGCTGCTGGGCGTAGTCGAGTTCGATGCCGCTCATCTCGGAATTCGCGACGTTGTCGGTGATCGAGAGCGTGTAGCCCGGATATTCCGAAGCCAGCCAGGTATCGGTCACCGGGATACCGGTTTGGGTTCTCTGCAGGTTCTTGATCTTCGACTTGAACCAGCCGGCGGTCAGCTGGCCCACGGGCTTCAGGTAATACTCCAGGCTCAGGTTGAAGTTTTTCGACTTCTCCGGCTTCAGGTCCGGGTTCGTGGCGTTGAGCGTGAAGTTGGACTCGTTCACGTTGCTGATGCCGGGAATCAGGTTGGCGATGTCGGCGCGCGTGATCGCGTCGTGGTAGGAGGCCCGGAACAGCAGGTTCTCCCGAATCCGGTAGGTGCCGTTCAAATACGCGAGCGCCGTGTTGTAGCGGGAATCCCTCGTCAACCGGCCGCCATAGCGGGCGTAGACGTATTCGGGGGAGCTCGAAGAGACCGATCCGGGATTGGAAGGATTGACGGCGCGCTTGGCAGCCAGATCGCCGATATCGTCGACGCCCTTGCCCCAAGAGTACGTGCGTTCGACCCGCACGCCGGGCGAGAGGTCGAAGGAGCCCATCGTGAAAATCGCCTGGGCGTACGCGCCGTCGATCTGCTCCTTGAAGTCCCAGGAATTCTGCAGCCGCGTCTGCAGATGCTGGATACTGTTCAGGGTGAAATACGAGGGGTGTTCGAAATAGTAGCGGGCCAAGGCGAAACGGTTCAGCACCGGAAGCCCGTTCGCGTTCCCGCCCCACCCCCAGTCCGACTTGAAGCCCGTCTCCACCCAGTTGATGGGCCGGTCGTTGTCGCCCGAGTTGGCCACGCCGTCCGCGCCCACGATCATGTGCTGCATGCTTTCCTGGCGCTCGACGTCGCGGACGTTGAGCGTCGACACGACGCCGCCCTTGAAGGCCGCCTGGACGTCGCCGAGTTCCATCTTGTAGCGGACGTCCGCGCGGCCGCTCCATATCTGGTCCTTGCTGCGGCGTTTCACCGCGGTGAGGCTGTTGTTGTTGAAGGTGTAGTTCGCCGGGTTGCGCGCATCCGCTCCCGAAAGTTGCGTGTAGAGAATGCCTTCGTGGCTGCCGGCCGACGGGCGCTGCCAGGACCAGTTCAGCGTCGGACTCGTTGCCACGACGTTGTCGAACCAGCCGTGGTCGAGAGAGCCGTACCGGTTCGTCGCGCGGGAATAATCGGCCTGAGCGGTGATGAGGAGCCCGCCGCGTTTGAACTCCACGTTGCCGTTCAGGATCGTCGTATCGCCCCACTTCACCCGCGCCGTGCCGGCGTTGGTCATCTGCCACGTGCCGCCGTAGATCGTCTGGCTGCGCAAGGAATACTCGACGCCCGGTACGACCGGCCCGCCGGGCGAGTTCACCACGCCTGCGGTGGCCGAATTGTTCGGCACGTTCATCTGGAAATTCCGGTTCAGCGATTCGTTGTAGAAGGTGTTGTAGTCGAGCTTCACCCAGGCGGAGAGCTCCGGCGTCACCTTGTAGTCGATACGGACATTCTTGTTGGTCCGGATCGTCGTGCGCAGGCCGTGCTGAAACTGGATGCTGTTGGCGCGCGGGACCTCCGAATCGTTGTTGGTCAGGTCGGTGTCGACATTGTAGGCCGTGCCTCCGCCGCCGATCCAGGCGTGCTGCTGCACGCCGTAGACATCTGACCGGCTCACGCCGAAGAGCAGGCCCAGGCGGTCGTGCAGGAAAACGTCGGAGTATTCGAAGGCGAAGTTGGGCCTCACCTTGTAGTGCTTCTGGTCGTTCCACCCGTACGTCTTCTCGAGCGTGAGGTCGCGCGAGTTGCCGAGCACGCTGACGGAGTAATCGATCCGGCGGCCCTTGCGGTCGAAGGCCCCTTTGCTAAGCAGGTTCACCGTGCCCGCGGCGGTCGACGGCTGGTCGGGCGTGGGCGTCTTGGAGACCTCCACCGCCTCCACCGACGAGATCGACAGCTGCTCGAACTCGAAGGTGCGGCCCGTACCGATGGTCGACGAACCCGCCATCGCCACCCGCGCGCCGTCCATCATCACGGACGTGTATTTCGGGTTGTACCCGCGCAGACGGATGGCTCGGACGTCCGCCTCCACGTAATCGGTGGTGACGCCCGGCATCAGCTTGAGGAACTCGCCGACGTTGTTTTCCGGGACCTTGCCGAACGCGTCCGACGCGAGGACTTTCTTCATGTTTTCGGCGTTGCGCTGGTCCATGATCGCCTTGGCGTTTCCCTCGCGTTCGCCCGAAACAACGAGCTGGCCGAGCGTGACGACCTCGTCGCCGTAGTCGGCGCTCGTGAGGTTCACGTCGCAGCGCACCGTCCGGTCGGCGACGACCGACACGGCAACCGTCTGGGTGTCGAGCCCGAGATAATCAACCACCAGCTCCACCGCTCCCGCCGGCACACCCGAGAGCGTGAACTCTCCGCCGGCCTCGGAAACAGCCGTGAGATGGGTGCTTTTCACCGAAACCACCGCGTTCCGGAGATACTGCCCCGTGGCGACATTGAGCACCCGGCCCGCAACCGTGCCGGTGGGCATCGTCTCTGTAGCGGGCAAATCCACGGAGAGCGCCGACATCGCGGCCACGGAGATGACAAAACGGAAAAGACGGTCGGCACACCCCATCCGACCGACGACAGCTTCCCAAGAAATGGCGGAAGAAACGGCATTCATGGCGAAGACCCTTTCAGTGGGAGGAGTCTGGCTGGATCTCCCAAACTGAGGCTGACGGAAGACTGCGGAACGAACTCTGGTTAGCTCGAAGGCAGCGAATCGCGATTGATCGAGAAGGTCAGGAGCGGCGGAGCCGCGATCACGAACGAGTCTGGTTTCCCAGCGTAAATGAAAAGGTGGCGCCCTGGTCGAGGACCCCTTCCGCCCAAACGCGGCCGCCGTGACGCAGCACAACACGCTGGACGATTGCCAACCCGACACCGGTGCCCGGGAACTCCGAGGTTTTGTGCAGCCGCTGGAAGGCCCCGAAGAGTTTGTTCACGAACTCCATGTCGAAACCGGCGCCGTTGTCCCGGACGAAAAACACCCGCTCGCCGGACTGCTCCGTCACCCCGAATTCGATTCGCGCCTGCTCCCGCTTCGAAGTGAACTTCCAGGCATTGCCGAGCAGATTCTCCAGGGCGATGCGGAGGAGGTTGCCGTCGCCCGCGACCACGACATTTGGCGCGACAACGAGTGCAACGTTGCGCCCCGGATCGTGGGCCTGGAGCTCTCCGGCAATCTCGCGGACCAGCGCGGAAAGGTCCACCGACGCGATCCGCACCTCGGTGCGTGTCACGCGCGAGAGTTTCAGCATGTCCTCGATCAGCTGCCCCATGCGCTGCGCCGCCGCCCGGACGCGGTTGAGATCGCCCCGTCCTTCATCGTCCAGCTTGTCGCCATAGTCTTCGAGGAGGCCGCAGCAGAAGCCGTCGATGCTCCGCAGAGGAGTGCGCAGGTCGTGCGAAACCGAATACGAAAACGCCTCGAGCTCCCGGTTGGCTCCGGCAAGGTCGCGGTTCGCCGTCTCGAGCTCGGCCGTTCGCTGGCGAACCCGGGCCTCGAGTTCGCCGTGGGCACGGTGCAGTCGCGCCTGCTCCCGCATCACACGCACGGTCTGGGCGGCAATCAAACCGCCGAGCAGGACCATGAGCGCAACGAACCAGGCCTGGCGCCAGACCGGCGGCAGCACCTCGAAGTCGAGAACGGCGGGCGTGGGATCGATATTGAAGTCCGCATCGCGCGCCCGAACCTCCAAACGATGGTGGCCGTGGGGCAGCGTGAAGAAGGAGTGCCCGCGGTCCGAGTTGAACGGCGACCAGGGCTGATCGTCCAGGCGGAACGAATACTGAAGCGGCGCGTCCTTGGCCGCCCGCCAAGGCATCACCGCCGTCCAGAGCACCGCCAGGTTTCCCGGTTGGGAAATGACCGACGCTCCCGCCTTGATGCTGGTGCGCGGCGCCGGCCCGCGAAACTGATGGCTGACGGTCCGAAAAACGGCGTCGGGCGCCGGTGGCGGCGATTTTTCCCAAGCACGACGCATCCAATACAGCGTATAGTGATTGACCCAGAGCTGTCCGGAATGGGACGCCTTCAGGCCGCCACCCTCATGGGGAAAGTGTAGGGCATCCGGCAATACGTCGTCCATCCAGCTGTTGCCGTCGAACCGGCTGGACCCGCGGTCCGTCACGGCCCAGATCGAACCGTCGGCAGTCTGGGCGAGAGCGCGGACGCTGTTGGCCATCAGGCTGTCCTTGCCCTGGTGATGCCACCAGTCCTTGCCGTCATAGCGCCAGGCGCCGGATTCGCGCGTGCCAAGCCAAAGATCGCCCTCCCGGGTGGAGAGCATGGTTTCGACGTTACCCGGGGGCATGTGCGGCGGCGGGATAAATTTCCGCCACCGGGCACCGTCGTAGCACGCGAGGATCATCCGGCCCGCCCAGATCTTCCCGTCCTTTGATTCGCCGATGCAGACGTATTTTTCGATCGGCCGGTCGGGGTTCTCCGCCGGCGGAAGCAGTCGCGCAGGATCGTCCGGTTGGTCGGGCTGGGGCGACCTCCCCGGCTGGTAATGGTGCACCCACGCGCCTTTTCGAAACTGCAGGATGCCGTCGCGGAATTTCTTCGGCCCGTCCGAATCCACAAATGCCCCGAACCAGACCGAACCGTCGGAAGACTCAAACACCGCGCGCCAGTCGATCGCGAAGGAGAAATCCTCGTGGAGCTCGCGTGTCCACTTTTGCCCGTCGAAACGCGATGTCGCCGCTATTCGCCCCTGGCTGCCGGCCGCCCAGACCACGCCGCTGCGTGTGCCGAACACAGCCACCGGTGTGTCGATGACACCATCCTCGGGTCCGTAACTCGTCCACCGTTCGCCTTCGTGCACGACAACCCGCCCGTCCCGGTGAAGAAACCACTGCGCGCCTTCGGGGCTCTCCCACGCGAAGTTCAAGTCCTCCAGCGTCTGCCAGCGCGGCGTCTGGTAGCCGATGCGATAAACCTCCGAGTTCGGACCGCCAAACCACAAGGCGCCGTCCGCCGACTGCATCACGACGTTGCGCAGACTCGGATACGCCACCTCAGTCTGGTCGTATTTCCGCCATTGTCCGTCGCGGAGGGAATAGAGGGCGAAACGCGCGGACAGCCAGACGACGCCATCCCGTGTTTCGAGAAACTTGCCGCCCGCGTCGCCGAGATCGAGAACCGGCAGAAACAGCGGAAGCCGGACGGTTTTCCAGACGTTCCCCTGGAAAACGCTGGCGTTCTCAGAGCCGGCATGCGCGACCCACAGGGAACCGTCGCGCCTCGGCAGAAGCGACGTGATCGTACCTGCGCCCATGCCGTCGGCGGCATCGTAGATCGACCAGCTTTCCGAGACCGAGCCATTGGTCTTGGAAACGTGGCAGAGAACCTGCCCTCCCTTCGTACCAAACCAAATACGCCCCTGGTCGTCTGCACAGACCTCGGTGAAACGGCAGCCCGATCCTTCCTGCAGCCGGGCCACGACCGGCTCTGGCAGCAGTTGGAAGCTGACAGACCGGAAATCCGGATCGGGGCGCAATCGCTCGGCGGTCTTTCCGTCGGTGTACAGCGTCCAGCCTGTTCCCTCGCGGTGCAGGGCGCCCCAGCCGGTCGCCACCCAGAGCGATCCATCCCGCCCGCAGGCGAATCCTCGGATCGGATACTCGCCGGGGTCCGGCATGCGGCTGGCGTGGGCGGGAAAGAGCCGGGTCCACCGGCCGCCCTGATGTTCGCTGATCCCCCAGCCGCCTCCGACAAAAAGATGGCCGTCGGGCCGGATGCAGAGCGCGGTCACGTCGTTGCCGACTTCGTTCGCCTGCCGAACCCAGTCGATTCCGTCGTAACTCCAAAGGCCGTTGGCCGTGCCGAACCACATCTTTCCATCCGCGTCTTCGGCCATGCACTGCACAACAAGCCCGCTCAATTCCGGGAAAGCTCTCCACCGCCATGGCTCGAGCAGCGCATCTCCAAAAACCGGTTTGTACGGCTTCGCGCCAGGGCACCAGTGCGCCGCCAACAAAAGCGCGCTCAGGATGAGCCACTGGATTTCTGGGGACGATTTCGGGCGCACGTTCATGACCAGTCAATGTATCCACCAGCCCACTCTGCCCTGTCCTGAAGCCCGGAAGTCCGCCGTATCGAGGAAAACGGACAGGCCAACTCCACGCACACATCCCTCACCGATGAACTCTGCGCGACCGAGGTCGGGTACCAGTCCTTCATCGTGAACCCGACGGCGCATCGCGTTGGCGTAGGCCCAGGGGTAGGGCCGCGTCTCGGGCCGGTCGGGTGTTGAAACTAAAGCCCGAAGACCCCCTGACCGCGAGTCCATATTTCCTGGACCGCCCGCCGGGGTCGGTCTCTCGCCGCGCCCATTCGATCGAGAACAAGGGCACAGAAAACGCGCCGTGCACAAGCCGACCCCCAGCAGGTCGCGTTGGTGGGTGATGCGAACGAATGCGCGTCCTAGCCAACGGTGCGGACGGGCTCCGGGCCGGCCGCGTCGCCAACTCAGCTGGATTCTCCAGCCGGGCTTGCAGGCGATCCTTTGCCGACATCCGTCCCCCAGATCGAAGTGGGAATCGGAGTCGCCGTGCCGCTCTAGGGCGGCACCGGATTGCCGGCGCGTTCGTCCCGAAGCGCCGGCAGATGGCATACCACGGTCGTCCCCTCACCGAGCCGGGATTCGACCGAAATCGAACCGCCGTGCCGCCGCAGGATCGAGCGGCAGATCGTCAGACCCAAACCCATGCCCTTCTGATCGCCCCGACGCTTCGTCGAGAAATACGGATCGAAGATCTTCGGAAGGATCTCCGGCGCGATGCCGGTTCCAGTATCCGATACGGTAATACGCACATACTTGCCGGAGAGCCGTTCGGGCGCGGCGCCGCTATCGAGCACGATGTTTTCCGCCCGCAACTTCACGCTCCCGGAATCGGGGGTCGCTTCCCGGGCGTTCATCAGCAGCGCATGGATCACCTTCCCGATCTGCGAAGCGTCCACCTCCGCGCGCCAAAGGTCGGTGGCGATCTCGCACGCGAGCGGCACCGCCGTCCCCTGAAGCGCTTCGTCCGCGGCCGCGTGCAGAAGCGGCGCCAGGTCGCAGATCTCGAGGGCCGCCGAACCGCGGTCGGCGAACATGATCAGCTGCCAGGTGAGCGCCTTGGCCGCATCAATCGCCTGCGTCGCCTTGCGGAGGTAACGCTCCTGCTCGGACGTGAGGCCCAGCAGATTGACCATCTCGAGGCTGAGCAGCATGCCGGCGAGCAGGTTGTTGAAATCGTGCGCCACGCCGCCCGCCATGATTCCCGTCGCTTCGAGCTTGCTCACCACCAGCCGCTCTTCGTCCAGCCTGCGGCGCTCGGTGACGTCCCGGGCGACGGCAAAGACCGTGCCGGTTTCCGGGGCAAACGACGACTGCCAGGAGAGCCAGCGGTACGTGCCGTCCTTGCACAAGTAACGGTTCTCCAAACCCCGCACCGGCTCCCCCGCGATCAGCGCCTCGCGTGCCTTGAGCGTGCGTTCGCGATCGTCGGGGTGCATGAACTCGTGCACGGGCCGCGCGAGCAACTCCGCCTCCGACCAGCCCAGCACCCGACTCCACGAGGGGTTAACGCGCTTGAAATAGCCGTCCGTGCCCGCCAGGCAAAGGAGGTCGAGCGAGAGGTTGAACAGACGATTGAGATCGGCCTCGGCCAGGCTGACTCGCGAGCATTCGGACCCGAGCGGACACTGCGGACTGGACATGCACCATGGTCCGAACACCTCGATCCCACGGCAACCCCGATCGCGCCGACAGCCCGTAACGATTTCGCTTCCAGCCGGCCGGAACGTCAGTCCGGCAGCCAAGTTCCGCAGCCAGGATCTCGCGTCCCTGACTGCGGTTCAGAAGCGCCGTCTGCGGCGGCCCACGACCTGCGAGTGTCGGTCAAGCGCCGCGCACGATCCGCACGACGTCGGCGGCACTGTAGCGGTCCTGACCGGGAGGTACCAGGCGAGCGAGGCTGGCCGCCTCCCGCCCTGCGGTGATGATGCTGAGTTCGGGGACGCCACGGCGAACCTGGCCCAATCCGACTGTCGCGAGCAGGCCGTTGCAGAGGCATTTTCTTCCCCGGGTATCCGCTTCCGCGCCACCCTTGCGTACATAATCCTCGACCGGCTCGGCCGGACAGCGATAGCCCACTCCGCCGTCGGGTTTCTTGTAGGGAAGACGCAAATACCCGAGATCGCACACGCGTTCGCGCGACGCGTACAGAGCCGGGTCGGACACGGTGCCGGCGATGCCCAGCACCTTGAAGGGGAAACCGGTGGGCGATGCGGAAGGATCGGTGAAAATCCTGGAGGAACCTTCGCGGCTCGCCTCGATCGCGGCGCGCTTCAGTTCGTCCGTCACTCCCGATTCGTCGCAGAAGGCAAAGGCGGTGCCGATCTGCACGCCACGCGCTCCGAGCGCCTGCGCCTCCGCGAGCTTGCCCGACGAGGCCTGGGCGCCTGCGATCCAGAACGGCAATCCCAGCTGGCGGATTTTTTCCAGGTCGGGCACATCGCGCGCACCGTAGACCGGCTCGCCCTCGGCGCTCAGCTGCTGCGGACCGCGCGGAGGGGCGTTGTGGCCTCCCGCCGCTTCGCCTTCGACGACAAAACCGTCCACCCGACCATTCGACTTTTTCGCCAAGGTCATCGCGAGCGTGGCGGACGAGACGATGGCGAAGAATGCGGGCCGGTGAAGCTGGGGTGCGGATCCGCCGCAGAAGGCCTGCGGATCGAACCGCGTGGTGAACTCCTCCTCGGATCCCGCGCCGAGGACGTCGATGCGAAGCTCCGCCGTCTCACCTCGAGCCAGTCGGTCCAGAGCACCCGGAATAGATCTCGGGATGCCTGCGCCCATCAGGACACAATCGACGCCCGCCAACATCGCTCCATAGAGGCAAGGCAGGGTGGTCAGCTGCAGTTTTTCCAGCAGGTTCATCCCGACCTTCCCGGAGTGACCTTCCTTGGCGAGAAAGACCTCCGCAAACGTTGCCGTCACGGTCAGTTCGGTCAGCTCGGCCGGCGAACGCAGACTCGGCATGGCGGAGTTGCCGTAAGCGGACTCGGGCGATTTGCCGCCCGGAATGTAGTGCCGCTCCAAAACTCGGGCGGCGACATCCGGGATGGGGAAACTCGCCAGCGCGCGCCGCATTTCTCCCTCGGGATCGCCGGCTTCGAGCCGGCGCGCCAGCACCACCGCAATCAGTGTGCCGGAGATGACGCCCAGTTCGCCGAGTCGGGATACGGCGCGGGCGAGGCGCCAATTGGAAACGGCGACGCCCATGCCGCCCTGAATGATCGCTGGAAAATCGGTAACAATGCTCATGCTGGTGATCGCCTCCCGGCGCGTCGTCCGACTCTGCCGCGAAACCGCGGGCACGCCCTGCGCCTGCAAAGGCGCGAGAAAGTGCAGGCCAGGGGCCGAGAGTCCGGAAGCCGCTCCGCTCAGCGCGTAGTTCGGCGGAGGGATTTACGAAAAACGCCGGTCGTCGCCGAAGGAACGCGGGGACTTCGACGCGTTTTTCGGACGCGCTTCGTTGACGGTGAGGGTGCGGCCGTCGAGATCGTGGCCGTTCAGTCCGTCGACGGCAGCTTGCGCCTCTTCCGGAGTCGAGAACGTCACAAAACCGAACCCGCGGGCACGACCGGAAACCTGGTCAATTGCTACATGCACATCGGTGAGTGTGCCGAACGGTTCGAAGGCTGTGCGAAGAGCGGAGTCGGTCGTGTGGAAGGACAAATTACCGACGTAGAGTTTGGTAGTCATTGTGGGTGCGAATAGTTCGTAGCTGTCAGCGTGTTCCCGGTCGCCGGGTTTCGAATCGCCCCATGAACGTTCCGTTCATTTGAAGACTCACCAGTCACTGCCAATTGCGGTATTGCAGGCCGGACGCTCTTCGCCTTTGCGGGCAACGGCAAGCACCAACCCCGGCGCTCCGCGGTGGCGATGCATGCCATGGGCACAGCGCGTTCGTGCGAGCGGAAACCGTCGACCGCGACGCTCGGATCGCCCGCAACGGGTCGCATGAGGGAGGCACACCCGCCGCGCGAGAAAACGTTCAGTCACACTCCGCCGCCAACGGCTCAAGCGCGCGGGTCCTTCGTCGCGGAAGGCAGACACTGTCTCGACCTAGCTGCCGCGAGCTCTTCGCCGCCACAACGCGAAGAGCATCGCCGCGACCAACGCGGCGATCGCAAACCCTAGCCAACCGCCGTGCAGTGAGGGAGCCTCGCCGCACCACTCCGCAGCCGCGCCGATCCCGAAGATCAGTGCGGCATACGCGGCCAGACAGAAAACGCACTTGGGCACGACCACCAGCAGCGCGGCGACGAGCAGCCAGAGCCCCCGGCGCCGGGCGGCCGCGCAGCGCCGCAACGAGACCGCGAACGTCTTCAACCGAGGTGAACCGATCGGAGGCGCAGGTCCGGCGGCCGCCCCGGCACGAGGGTCATCAGACGTCCGCATACTCGTCCGGATAGCGCGGCGGAGGTCCGGGATCCGCCGCGAGACCGGCGGCCCGGCTCTTCGGCTCCTCCCAAGCCTCCTGCCGGCCGAGCGCCGTCAGGTCCAGCATGCGGGTCGGTCCGAGGACGTCCTCGGCGCCGCGGGCGTAGGTCGAATACGTATGAAACACCTCGTCGTCGCGGCGGAGGAAGCAGCTGATCCCGTGGAGATCGAACGGCGTTTCGTTCGCGAAACAATAGCCGGTCCCCGCCTTCTCGTGCTCCTCCGGGGTTCGGTAATTGTACGACATCGGCCGGACGGCGGGATCGAACGACACGCCGAAGTCGTAGTTGAAGCTCGTGCCGACGGACGAAAACCAGGGGAGCTTCCAACCCATGCGGCGGTTGAACGCCAAGATCTTCGCGAGCGGTGCGCGGGAGACAAAAACCAGTTCCGTGTTCCGTTCGTGCAGGCAGTTGAAGTGCCCGCGGGCGATCTGGTCGGCAAAACCCGAACAGCCTCTGCACGGCTCGTCGAGCGCTTCGCCGTTTTCCCAGCGCCACATGAAGTGGTAGACGATGAGCTGCAGCCGTCCGCCAAACAGGTCGATCAGGCGGACCTTTCCATTGGGCGCGTCGAAGGTGTAGTCGGTCTCGAGGCGAACCATGGGCAGTTCGCGCCGGTGGGTGTTAACGCGATCGCGCGCTTTCGTGAGAGCCTTTTCTTCTTGGAGGAGGGCCAGGCGGGACTGAAGCCACTCCTCGCGCGTGGCGACGCGCGGGTAGTCGATGGAGGCGATTGTGGTTGTCATCCTGAAACGACGAACGACGACCCGCGGTTCGGACACCCCGCGTCGCTCGTCGCAGAAAACCACGAGCGACCAGGCGAAGCCGCCGGCAAGCGTCGCAAGTCGCACCAACGGCAGTTCGCAGGCGACAGCACTTTCTGGATACAAACGAAGCGCGCCCTTTGGCGTTTTGCGCGAAGGAATGTAGGTTAGCCGCGTGCTGCACCGGGCTCGAAAGATCCCAGAGTCCGCCTTCTGGCGCTCGCAACGCCGTACCGCCCGGGAGGGCGGCTAGCGCGGAAAGGAGGCCGCGGTCCGAACCGCGGCAAAGTTCCCATGCGCCTGCTCGCCCAATTCCGGCGAGTAGAACGCCAGTTTCGTCACTGTCCGGCTCAACAATGACTCCCCACCACCCACAACCGTGAAATCAACCCATGAGCCAAATCACCCCGTCCGCTCGGTTCGCGTCGGCCTTTCCGCCGCGCTCGTTCGTCTCCCTCGCCTTAGCCCTCGTCGTTCTCTCCCCTGTGAACCTTCGGGCGCAGACCACCGGCGCCGATTCTGCGGCCACACCCGCACAGAACGACTCGGGGGATGAAACCGTCGTCCTGAACGCCCTGACGATCACCGGATCGTCCGTGCCGCGCCGCGCGCTCGAGACGCCGCTCGCCATCACGTCCCTCGAGCAGGGACAGATCGCCATGGCCGCTCCGCGCAGCACGGCGGATTTTCTGAAGTTGATCCCCGGACTCTACACCGAGGCGAGCGGCGGCGAGGCGCACAACAACGTCCTTCCCCGCGGCGTGTTCTCAAGCGGTGGATACCGTTATACCGCGCTCCTCGAGGACGGGCTCCCGGTCATCGCCGACTCGGAATTCCAGTTTTACTCGGCCGACGACTTCACCCGGATCAGCAATTGGATCGCGACGGCCGAAGGTCTGCGCGGCGGCACATCCGGCGTCTACATGACCAACGCCGCCATCAGCACGATCAATTTCATCGGGCGCGAAGGGGGCGATCGCCCGGCCGGCGAAGCGAAAATCTTCGGAGGCGAAAACCAGCTCTTCCGCGCCGAAATCTGGCAAGGCGGCCCTGCCGGGGCAAACGCCTCCTACGCCATCGGCGGATTCTTCCGGCGCGACGACGGGCCGCGAGATCCAGGTTACACGGCGAACTCGGGCGGCCAGTTTGCGGGCAATTTCAAGTACCGCTTCGCCAACGACGCCGGCTATCTGAAGGTTTCGGCGAAGTACCTGGACGACCATACCATCCTGTACCTTCCAATCCCGCTCACCGGATCGCCGGACGACCCGCGCACGATTCCAGGCGGTCCCGACATTCACACCGGCGCCTCGGCGTCTCAGGATATTCGCTACACCCGGTTTCCTTCCGGCACGCACCTCGACGACATCGATCTCGCCGACGGCATCCGCGCGCGGCTCGGCTACGTCGGCACCGAATTGGTCCTGAAGCCAGCGGAGGGCCTGCGCATCGAAAACCGGAACCGTTTCACCCAGTTCGTCCACGGCTGGAATGCGAACCCGCCCGGCAGCGTTCAGAGTTTCCAGACGATCGCCAACACCCTCGCGACAGGCCCCAACACGACGCCGGGACAGTTCGCCGCCGCGCTGGGCACCGACGGCAACTACCGGTACCACCTTGTTCAAACGTCGACCGGAACGACCTACACCGCGGCCCAGGCGCAGAATCTCAACGGCAACGGACTGGGGGAAATCGATCAGATCTGGCACACCGAGCGAGTCGGACAGAATTTCCAGAACGACCTGCGCGGCATCGTCAGCTTCAACGACAATGCCACCACGATCACCGTCGGCGGATATTACAGCGACCTACGGTTCTCCCAGCTCTGGAACGGCGCGAACGCGCTCCTCGATGTTTCCAACGACTACCGGCGCTACGATCTGGTCTACGAAGACGCCCTCACCGGCGCTTCCGTCGGGCAGTACACCTACAACGGTCTCACCGGTCTCGGCACCTTCAACTTCGCCCACCGCCACGAGAAGCAGCGCGAGCTCTCCGGGTACGTGAACCTCGAGGAAAAACTCGGCCCGCTGACGCTCGACGCCGGGCTCAGGCACACACACCTGAGGTTCAACTGGCAGCAGATCGCCGCCGTGCCGACCGACATCAATCCCCCTGGGGGCACAACGCCGGCGCTCCGCAATGTGGGTCTCTACACCGGCGAAGCCACGTCGGGCCGCGTGGCGGAAAACGGCGACGCCTACACGGCCGGAGCGAACTACAAGCTCACGTCGCAGTTCGCCGTGTTCGGCCGCTACTCGAAGGGGCCGCGTTTTCACGACGCAGACAACGCGGTCGGCTTTCAGACCCGGGACGCCATGCTCGACGTGAACGGCGCGGGGCCGATCGAGAAGATCTCGCAGTACGAACTCGGCTTAAAACACGTGGCGCGGAACTACGGCGTGTACGTGACGTTGTATCAGATGCAGCAGGACAACCTGCTGAACAACGACTACACGATCGATCCCAACACCGGTCAGGTCGTGTACACCAAACGCACGATCAGCATGAAGACCTCGGGCGTCGAGGTGGAGGGAACCTGGACGCCCCTGCGCGGCCTCGTCCTCGATCTTCGAGCCACCCTGCAGGATCCCAAGATCCAAAGCGGGACGATCCAGGATCCGACAAGCACGGCGCCGTTTTCCCTCAAGGACAAGGTGCCCACGCGGCTGCCGAAAGCCTACGGAAGTCTCGGCGCCAGTTATTCGTTCACACCGACCAGTTGGGGCGTCTTCAGCGTGAGCGGAATGCTGAAATACACCGGCCGGCGGCCCACGGCTCTCGATAACAAGCTGTACTTCTCGAGCTTCACCGAAACCAACTTCGGCGTGGCGCTCGCGATGCGCCGGGGTCTCTCGCTCCGGGTCGACGTGCAGAACGCATTCAATTCGGACGGCATCACCGAAGGCGACCCCCGCGCCAGCCAGTCGGTCTCGTCGGCCGCCGCGTACTTCAACGCCCGACCCATCCTGCCGCGCACCATCGTCGCGTCGATCGCGTATCAGTTCTGACAGGACATACGGCGGCTGGCCGCGGGCACGCGCGCCCAGCTGCTCCGAACGAATCCCGTGCGCCGAACACCCCGCCGTGTCCGGCGCACGGGAGCGGAGCGGGAGTTCGCGAGCGACCAGCGGGACGGCTCCACATCCCTCGGCAGTCCGGCGGTGCGCCACTCGAACCAAACGCGGGCGACCGTCCAAACTCCGATCCGGCGGACCGGCGTTTTTCCCGTCAGCCGCTCAGCCTGGCGCACAGGAACAGCCCGAATCGCGCCCGTTCAGTGCCGGAACTGCCATGGCCCGCGCGGAAGACACGAACACCGAAGAAAGCGAGGACGCCGAATCGAAGGAGCGCCGGTCGCCCAGCAGCAAAGTGGTGCACGATGCCGTGCTCGCGGAGGGATTTGAAGAATTGGAACGGCCCACGTCGGCGCTGGCCTGGTCGGGCCTTGCCGCCGGTCTCTCCATGGGACTCTCGCTGATCGCGGAAGGCACATTGCGCACCTACGTCCCGGAGGCCAACTGGGCCCCGCTCGTCACTCGCCTCGGATACAGCGTGGGCTTCATCGTTGTGATCCTCGGTCGACAGCAACTGTTCACCGAGAACACCCTCACCCCGATCCTGCCTCTGCTCGAGCGAAAGGATCGGCGGACCTTTTTCAGCGTGCTCCGACTTTGGATCATCGTGCTCGTGACGAATCTTTTCGGGGGCATGGTCGTGGCCTTCGCCCTCGCAAAAACGTCCGCTTTCGATCCCGACGTGCGAGAAGCCTTCGTGAAACTCGGACGCGAAGCCCTCTCGCCCTCGGCCGGCCTGATCCTGCTTCGAGGCGTTTTGGCGGGCTGGATCATCGCCCTGCTGGTCTGGTTGCTTCCGTTCGCCGAAGTGGCCCGCCTCTGGGTGATTCTGATCCTTACCTACCTCATCGGCCTGGCGAAACTGAGCCATGTTATCGCCGGCTCGATCGAGGTTTTTGTGCTCGCGGCCTGCGGCCACGCGTCCTGGGCGTCGGTGTTTTCCCACTACATTCTTCCCGCCCTCGCGGGAAACGTCCTCGGAGGCGTGGCTCTGGTGGCGTTCGTGAATCACGCGCAGGTTGCGGCCGGGAAAGATGACTGAACGAACTTCAGCGCAGCGGGCCGCGTGGCCGCTTCTCGCCGCATTTCTCTCTGCAATGCCGATACCGCTCGCGGCGGCGGGTGACGGAGCCTGGTACTTGCACGTCGACGGTGCCTCGCATCATTTCCATCGGCGGGACCTCAACGAAAGAAACTGGGGCGTCGGACTCGGCTACGAATTCAACCCCAACGATCGGTGGGTGTGGTCCGCCGAGGGCGACTACTTCAAGGATTCGTTCGACGATCCCAGCGGCTACGTCGGCGGCGGCCTTCGCTGGCGGACCCGGCACGTGGATTTCGGTCTCCTCGGCTTTGTGATGTACCGCCAAACCGCGCAGGAGACCATCGGCTCCCATGTGTTTCCGGGCGTGCTCCCGTTCGTCGAGTTCGGCACTCGCCGCCTCCGGCTTCGCACCGTCTACATCCCGGCAGTCACGGGAAAAGACGACGAAGCGCTCACTCTCCAGCTGCTGATCGGTTTCTAGGGCGACGTCGTCCGAAGCCCTCACATTCAAAACGTCCGTCCTCCGCTCGAGAGCGCCCTCTCCTTCCGCCGCGCCTCTCGTTCTTGAAATGGTGCCCAGAGTCGGGGTCGAATCGCGAAATCCCACGAGTGAGATCCGCGCGGTGTCAAAGTTGGTGTCAACCGGACGCCCCCGAAAACTCGCAACCGTGGTAAAAACATTCCATGCGAGTCACGAAACGCTTCGAAGGCATCTCATTCTACCGCGAGTCGAAGAAGTCTCGATGGTGCGTACGAATCTCCGGACGGCTCACCCCGTCCGGCAAGGAACAGAAGAAACGGTTTCCAGATTCCGACTTCGCAGCCCAGGCCACGGAGACGGCCTCCCCTTCGCAACTTGCCTATGCCGCCGCGAAGCAGTGGGCGGCCAAACAAGAGACAAGAAAGCAGGAGCAGGGCTCTGTCGCCTTCACCCTGACGCCAGGCCAGAACCTCGACGCGATCGCAGCCCTGAAGTTGCTCGACGGACGCGCGAGCCTAGTCGACGCCGCCTCGGAACTCCTCCGGCAGCGATTCCCACGCGGTGACAAGCAGCTGATCGGAATAGCAGTCCAGGCGTACATCGAAGAGCTAACCAAGCTCGGCCGCTCGCCGGTCTATGTTGCCGGCTTGGATGATCCTTTGTGGGCCCTGGCCCAACTGTGTGGGGCCATCCGCCCCGAAATGTCGGATGAAAACATCCGCCGTCGTGGCGGTCGACGAAGGTACCAAGTGCCACCGATGGCGGGCGGAAGAGAGAAGCACGTGCACGAAGTCACAACGGCGGACGTCGAAAAATTCCTGGCTTGTCGAAAGCTCAGCCCGAACGGCTACAACCACTACGTCCAGGACGTAGCCAGGTTCTTTCGGTGGTGCGAGCGCCAGGCGTGGACCAACACGAATCCGGCCGCGCGAATTCCCCTGAAGAGCGAGGTACCAACGGAAATTGGAATTCTGACTCCACTCGAAGCGCTGAGGCTTTTGACTGCAGCAAAGGAACGGTCAGGCGGACAGCTCCTACCGTTTGTCGTCCTCGGTTTGTACACCGGACTTCGAACCGCTGAGTTGCACCGCTTGACGTGGGATCGGGTGCTCCTCGACGACGATGAGCCCAGGGTTCTGTTGCCCGCCAGAAGTGCCAAAGACCGCGAATTCCGCGGCGTCGACATCCCCGCAAATGCTGCCGAGTGGCTGAAGATGGTACCATTCAAAACCGGCAAGGTAGTACCGCTCTCAAATCCTGCGGATTCCTTCACCCTTCTTCATAAAAGCTGTCTTGGTCGCCCTTGGCCGAAAAATGGCCTTCGCCATTCCCGGGTCAGCTACACAGCCCGCCTCCATGGAGAGAGCAAAGCGTCAGAAGACGCCGGTCACGAATCGGTCAGAATGACGAGACAGCGATACAAGGCATTGGTTACCAAGCGACAAGCACAGGCTTACTTCAGCATCTATCCCGAAACGACACCGCAGGAACTGGAGGTGATGCTGGCAATTCCGTCGCATGACGCGACGCGGGCGGCTTCTGCTTAGTGGCGGTACAGGTCTACGAGCTCGACACCTTCTCGGGTGGTGAGCCCAAGGCGCCGTAACTCGAAGTCGAGCATGAGAGGGTCGCCCCGATAGAGATCCACCATGGTTGTGACCCAATCCATTTCTGTTTTCGGGATTGGGCACGGCCGCTTTCTGATTCTGCGTAAACGGGTTTCGCTGGTACCATCAGGAAACAGAAGGGCGTCAAAGTCGCACTGCGTTTTCATGATGGTAAGTTAGCAAGCGACCTGGTTCGCCCCCTTTTCCTGCCACAGGGCTACGAGACCCTTGCCATGGGAGATGCCGCGACGCTTCATCGGCGCCTCATGCCTGACTCTTCCCAACCAGCGAACGTCCGCGACCTGCTAAAGTTCCGAGACGCTCTCGAGATGGGCGACGGGCTCTTTGCAGAAGTTACCGGCTTGGAAGTCGTCACCTTGTTTGCGTTTCGCCGGGGGAAGCTGAAAGAACGCCCGCAGATCGCATCAGCGGCAGTCGATCGGATCGCCCGTTGCCGCGAAGCGCTGGCCCTCGCGAAGGAGCTCGGAGGAGGAGACGAGGAAAAATCGCTCGATTGGCTGTATGCTGATTCGCCGACGTTCGGCGGGCGCAGCCCGATTGACCTCACAGTCAGTGACGCCGCGTTTGAAGTTGTTCGCGGCTATGTCGCTCGCCTCCGCGCCGCCGTCCTGGCGGCAGCAGTGCCGACGGCTCCGCCGCCACAGGTCCAAACGAAAGGGCCGGAAGAGCCGCCAGAGGAGCCACCCGTCGTGCCGGCGGACGCGGCGGAAAAGTCGCGCCTTGCGCCGCCCAAGGGAATCGCGCCAGGTGACCGTGTGTTTCGAGTCAAAGAGCCGCTGGCCAGAGTCCGCGAGCGGCGTCCAGAGCTGACATTGAAGAAAATCTCGGTGCTCATGACCGAACGCGGCTTCAAGCAATTCGGCTCCAGCGCCTACATGTCTAGGGTGGCGAATTCCTACACGTGGCTCACATGGGAAGAGGTTGTCGCCATGGCTGAGGCTTTGGAGGTTGATCCGACGGAGCTCGGCACCGTCTTCAACGTGCCGGAGTGACCTACCGGTACACGTCGCCGGCTTCGGTCAGTGGCTCACCTTTTTGAAACCGCACCGCGAGAGCGCGGAGTTTCTCCACGTTGGGCCGATCCATCAGCAGATCGACGATACCCGCGGCGCTGCCGGAGGAGTCGCCTAGCAACTTCGATCGAATCCCCATTTGCAGCGCGTGTCGCCCCGCTTCGAGACTTTTGAAGCCGACATAGACGTTGAAGCCTGAGATGCTGGGCACACTGGCGATCCTTTTCGTGAGCACCTCGCCGCGCGACGTCGCGAGCTGCTCCCATTCGAGGTACTTGTCCAGCGCAGCGACCAGGTCCCCAGCTTTCTTGCGTGTGAAGACCACCTGGGCGTCGCGCCCATTTGCGCCTCGGTACACTATGTGCAGCTCGTCAGGTGTCGCGGTCAGCGACAGCGCGTATTTTTCGCCACCGGCAGCGGTCGTGCCGATCTGAATACCTTCGAGGTCCGATGGAATTGCCACCGGTTTGGCTGCAAAGGCGATCCCCGTCACGAGGACGAAGCCCACCAGACCCCTAAGAAAAAAGTTCTTCATATGAGGACGCATGGTTGCGAGTCACTCCAGCAAAGCGTGCATTTCCTCTAGCAACGCGCGAAACTGTTTTTTCTCCTCCCGCGGCAGCTTGGCAACGAGCGCATCCACCCGGATTAGCGCCTGGGCAACCCGCTGTTTCAACGGTACTGGGGCCTTCTTTGTACCGAGCGAGATCCCCTTCGCTTCAGCGTACTCCTCCGCGGCCTCAGCAACAACCTTTGCGGTCAACTGTTCATCGCGGGCACCGCGCGCCACTTTCTTCCAGACCCGTAGACGATCTCCCTCCGGTAGGCGCAACACGGGCCGAACTTGGCTTTCATGCGTGGGAAGTGAGATGTCTCCAATTGGAGAATCTTCGAGCTGGCGCACGAACGCGCCACATTCACGAAGGCGGTAGGCGTGCGCGCGTTCATATCCCCACCGCGCCCGGCAGTAGTCCTCGAATTTGGCGAATCCGCCGGCTCGCCACAATTTACCATCGTCGTAATCGTAGATTTCAGCGAGCGCCTTGGCCGCAGCCATCGACGCTTTCACCCCCTCGGAAACGATCTCCTCGCGCGAGCGGAGGAAGTTCGATTCGTCCTTAGTCAGCTTTACCACTCGGTCGCTGGCCACGGTGAGCGCAACGGATTCTTTCGCTGCGGCCCCGAGCGGCAGTGCACCGTCAGGTTTTCTTTTCATCCACCA
This sequence comes from Opitutaceae bacterium EW11, assembly GCA_003054665.1. Classification (GTDB taxonomy): domain Bacteria; phylum Verrucomicrobiota; class Verrucomicrobiia; order Opitutales; family Opitutaceae; genus EW11. Next base: position 20,569 of record QAYY01000015.1, read on the forward strand.
AGCGCTCGTATTCTTCACGACGTACTGCAAGAAACGTAGTTTGTCGCCGAATACTTGAGCGTGCGCCTCGAAGGTTGCCCTCGCATAGTCCTCCCAAGCTTCCTTGTCGCTCTTCACGATCTGTAGCGCGTCCGCCTCGTCCTCCAAACCTGCGCCATGGAGCGCAGCAATCGCTTGGTCCATCGCCTTCCCGCGGGAGTTCAAGACTTCAGCCCAGACGTGCTCGCATTTCTCTGCACGGATCATCTCTGCTAGATCGCTTGAGAACCTGCCATAGTCTGTTTGCGGCAAACTTGGGCAGAGCATTCCGAACGTACGGAAGCCACGATCTTGGAGCCAGTGTAGCGATTCGAGTCGCTTCGACACGAGAGCAGTCCCGCGCTCGATCGCCTTTGCAACCCCGTCATCTAGGGTGCCGGTTGAGACCCCGTAGATGACTCTGTCTCGGTACTTCTCCGGGATCCCCTCAGCCACCCTCGGGAGCAGATTTGACTTCGAAAGAAGCCGGATCTGCCATGGCGTCAGCTCGAGGATTTTCTGGCAGATCGCGGCGGTTTCCTGAGCAAGCTCGATCGTCGCGGCGACATCGACCAAGGGGGAAGCGAAGATCACAGTGTCAGCCGAAGTCTCCATGTACTTCGGCCGCCCTTTGGCATCGGTGAGCTCACTCACGACGCGCTCCACGGGATCCTTTCTCCGGATGACCAAATCCTGAAACTCCTTCCCGCATGCCGCCTTTGCTTGGCGGACCGCATGGAGCTTTGTCACCATGCTCTCGACGTAGCAGTACGAGCACCGGTACACGCACGCTGTCCCGCTGGAAAATGTCGGGCCTGTACAGAGAAGCTTCTCATCGAAGCCGCTGTGCATGTTGATGATTCGGCCTTCGATGGTCGCGACCGGCTTTCCGGCAATCACCTCGGGACCTGGCACACCGCTCTCCAGCATCTTCATAAGGCACCAGTCTCCAAAGTAGCTCCTGCCCGGTCAAAGCCGCCCCCCGCAGCGCCCCAAACGAGAAGCCCGCTCGATTCCGTACCACACGATCCCTGCTATGAGCTGCTACTTTTCCGGTGTCGCTCAAGTTTTCAGCGAACCGTCCGATGCACTGCGTCCGGCATAGCTCGACGGAGCCTCAGGCCGGCGCGGTCCATTGCTGATCATCCTCAGTGATTTCGGCCAGGCGGTCTCTGCGACCGGCCAGCGTGGTGACTCCCTTCCTCCAGCTCCCCGCTCCGCTGCCCACGGAGCGCCAGGACGACCCCACAGCGACAACCCATCGTCGCAAGCCGTCGCTTTTCAGAAGTCCCACGGTAGTGCTGTTCTGGTGACGATGTTGGCTCCCCGTCAGAGCTGCCCATAGCGCCAGCGTGCGCCCATGCAGCCGTGGCGCGGGCATGGCGGCATCGGTGAAGTTCACGGATCGTTTTGGCATCGGAGCAGATGCTCTTTTGGCGGTCACTCCCTCGATTCGTGCACCTGCGGCGGCGCTTGGTCCAGGGGCACCCTTGGAAGGAATCCCAACCTGGCCCTGCTCACGAATCCAGGCACCCACGCCTCGGGCAAAGAGCATCCCGCTCCTTCAGAATTCAAAAACGAATCCTCTCATGAACTCCTCCACGAAAGCCGCCAACAAGCCCGCTCACTCGATCCGCATCGGCCGCATCCAGGCCGCCATCTGGGGCAACGAAACTTCCGAAGGGAAAACCTTCTACTCTGTCACCATCACCCGCACCTACCGCGACGGTGAGAAACTTGCCAACAGCGACAGCTTCGGTCGCGACGACTTGCTTGTGGTAGCGAAGGTCGCCGACCTGGCGCACTCGTGGGTCTGTATGAAGCTCGCAGAAGCGAAACAGGAGGATGCGGAGTAACCACGCCGCGGATACGGCGGTCGCCAGAGGGCGACCGCCAAGTCGAAACCCTCAATCGAAACTCACATGAGCAACGAACCGCATTTCCGTCCGGAAGATCTCATCAGCAGCTACACCCGCCGCCAGGCAATCGAGGACGGTGTCCTTGTCGATCTCTCCGAGCATCAAATTACGCGGCAGCACTGGAAACTCCCTGTGGCATGTACTGCCACCGTCTGGGCGATCATTGAAGCGGCCGTCGGGCAGCGCGGACAAGATCTCCCGGGAATCCTCCATGACCTCTACAGCATGGCGAGACTCGCGGTGCGCCGAGCTCGCGAAGGCGAGCGCTTGGTGCGGTTCACCGTACTGATCTCCGGACGCGCCCACCAACTGAAACTACACATCGGCCCTGGCGATACCCTTGCGCCGGTGCTGACGATCATGCTGCCCAACGAGGATTAACCTCGTTGGCGCGAGCCGGTCGCTGCGGCGACCGGCTTTGATTCCGCATAAGTGGCCATGGCCGTGCTTGTGAGAGACCTCGCCACCTGCCAACCTCGACGTCGATGCGATATTCTCCGAAGGGCTATTGTATCTATTGCGGTGAGACACAAGGGCCGCACTCGGATGAGCACATAATCCCGTTCGGACTGGCGGGTAAACTCGTTCTCCCCAGGGCAAGTTGCTCACGCTGCGCGGCAGTAACCAGCCGCATCGAGCGCAAGGTGCTGCGTGGCGAATTCTTCACGTTCCGAATGGTCGCAGGATACCCGACACGTCGGCCTAAAGAGCGGCCAGAAAGACTGGCGTACGATGTTCAAATTGGCGAGACGATTGAACACATCGAAAAATGTCCAGCGGATGGATTCGCCATGCTGCTTCTTCCCCTTTTCGACCCGCCGGGGGTTCTGACGCGAACCGACTATAGGAATACCATGAAGCTGCAGGGTTGGGACCGTCTACACTGGGGTACGCCGCCCACGCAGCCCGACCGAGGTGGAACCCAGAAAATCGCGATGGAAATAACGCTTAACCCGACTGAATTCCTGCTGATGGTGTTAAAGATCGCATATGCGGCAGTCTGTGTTGATCGCGATCGATCCGATTTTGACGAGAACTACGCGGAGGACCTTCTTCTCGGCCGACGCAACGACGTCGCGAATTTTGTGGGCTCTGATCCACAAGGGCGGCAACTTTACTCTGAAGGGACCCACAACATTCGCTGCTTCAACGTCGAGGTCGACGGGGCCGTCTACTCGGGGGCAAACGTGCAACTATTTGCTAAGCACGCATCGAATCCGTATACAGCAATCGTTGCCCGTCGCGAATCGGTTCCGAGGTGAGTCTGTGGAACCCAGCGCCTATCGGCCCTGGGGGGATGTGAGGTGTAGTAGCGAGGACCCAATTCAGCGGAAGCGCGAAGAATAGGCCGTCTTTTCGGTATTCGTTGCCCCACATCAGCCGCCGGCTATTTGTCCAATATGGGCCCGCCGAACCAACTATTTCACTACACCTCCCAAGAAGGGATTCTGGGTATCACTAGGTCCAAAAGCATCTGGGCAACGAAGATCCAGTTCCTTAACGATCGGAGTGAGTTTTTCGATGCATTCGAATATGCGCGATCCGAGCTCAAGTCCCACGCGTCCGAAGCGAACGACGCTGCCACCTCAAGACTCGTAGACCACGCAATCCAGCAACTGGAATGCTTCGAGGCCCTCAACGTGTTCGTGGCTAGTTTCTCCGAAGTTCCGGACTTGTTGAGCCAATGGAGAGGTTACAGCAAGAATTCCGTCGGATACTGCTTGGGGTTTGACGCTGAGATGCTCAAGTCGACCGCCGAGGCGGGTGACTTTCGGCTCGGGCGCTGCGTTTACGAGCATCAGCCCAAGAGAGACTACATCAGGCAGATCCTAGCGAAGCACTGGGCCAGATTTGCTGAGGCCCGAGGCAAGCCGGATTTCGACTTCTTCATCTGTCGAGACGAATTTTCAGAGGCATTTTGTCGGGACGTGATTGACATCGCACCACTCTGGAAGAGCGCATCATTTCAAGAAGAGCGGGAGTGGCGACTCGTCTCGCCGTTGATCGCCACCAACAACTCGCGCTGCGATTTTCGGAATGGCAAGCACTCGCTGATTCCATACTATTCACTCGAATTGAAGCCTGCGAGGGACGGGGCTTACTTTGCGTTAGTCTTGGTTGGACCGACGAGAGAACCGAGTTTGGCAGCGAAGGCGGTGACCTCGCTGTTCAGCCGCTATGGCGTGAAGGCCCGCGGCGTACGCGCCTCGAAGATACCGTTTCGCGAAGTATAGATCCCCGTCGATCGCGCCTCCTTGCTCCGCCCGGCGCGACGGCGACACCCTGACGGTTCTCTGGCGTCGTCACAACAGTGCCCCGGCGCTTCGCTGGGACCTTGGCGGCGGCCTGAAGCTGCGCTGCCACCGTCACAAGGCAGTGAATACACACGTCCTCTATCTGCCGACGTTTTCTCCAATGGTACACGGGGGGTCAAGGTAGTGCGCATTCGCGCCTCCACCTACCTCGCTTCGTTTCCCCCTCAGTCGGGCGGCCCAGCCGCCACTCCTCGGCACTTACGCGAGTGACATCCTCGTAGGACGCCCTGGCAGAACGTCGGGGCAACCCGAACACCTCGAGCAAAGAAGCTCGAGAGCGGAACCGCTTCGACGCTCTGAACCAAATGCGTGTCTATGAAGCGAGTATCAGCTACAAAATCGTTCAACTCGGAGAAGTCGCCAAGGTGGATACACCCGAGCGAGTTACCGAATACCTCCGAAGCGGCATGGACGAGCACGCCGCTGTCGAGAGCTTCTGGGTCATCGCGCTCGATCGAAAGAACAAGCCGATCGCGAGAAGCATGGTGACCCTCGGGACCGCGACGAGCAGCCTCGTGCATCCGCGCGAAGTCTTCCGCTACGCGCTTCTGCAATCCGCGGCTGCAATCATCGTCGCCCACAATCACCCGAGCGGCGACCCCAGCCCGAGCGCCGCTGACATCCAAGTCACGCGGCAGCTCCGCGAAGCCGCCAAGACGGTGTGCATCGACCTCCTAGACCACGTGATCGTCGGAAACAAAGAAGACGATCCGAGTGGCAACGGATTCTACAGCTTCAGAAGCGCCGGGCTCCTGTGAGCCCATGGGGGCACGCCCCCTTTTTGCAGGGAAGAGCCAATTAGAGGCGTGAGTGAGAGCATTCGCAGCCATAATTCTTAGGTGCAAACGGGTTTCAGTTTTGCGCACGTGATCCGTAGTACGGAATAATCCAGCCATGAAAGTTTTGGCCGCGGCAGGGCAATTTGTGGTGCTACTCGTTCCGCTTTGGGCTCCGTCCATCGCGACCGCCGAACCGTCTGCACCGCCGGCGGCCGTCAGGGAAGCTGCAGCGGCCGTAACAGTAAAGGGTTGGGATCCTTATCTTAAGGCAGACCTTGAGCTCACGATCCTACCGTCCGATGCGTCTGGCCGATTCACGGGAAAATTCTCTGATCTGCGAGCTCAGCAGACGATGAACGTCACCGGAACGATTACACCCGAGGTACTGCGGTTTACCGGCGTTGATTGGGTTGGCAAGAAACCTTGGCTAGCGACCGGAAAGCCAGCGCAGTTCTCTGCCGAGCTTCCGCGAGCAGGAGGTAAGTACGTAGGCAAATACAACTGGAACGGTTCCAAAGGTGATTTCGAATTCAGGGTTCCACCCGGCACTGCAGATGCGAATGCGTCAGCAGTACCCACGCTTAACGAATCCAAATCCGGCATCGTTGCGGCGCTCGAACAGGTCAACAAAGGCGTTGATGGGATGGCGAGGGCTGCCCAAGCCGGCTCTGATCGTGTAGCGGGACGGGCAACAAATACGACTGCACCGAGTGGGGGATCAACCGAGCAACCCCGTCCCTCGTCCGGATTCATCCCGACGTTTTCTACGGAGGCATTTACGCCAGGCGATTTTGAGGAGGTGAAAGAGCTGTTTGTCTCAAGCATCCGACACAAGCCGATCACACTTGCGCCGCCTTTGGACGGGAGCGTCGATGCGCCAGCTGGTCTGCATTGGGGTCTATCGATTGACGAGCTTGTGGCTGGGTTAAAGAACCGCGGTGCGGTCCTCGAACAGAAAACGAAAGAAGCCGGAAAGACTGTCGTAACGCTTCGCGGTGGGTCGTTCGGCGGGCAGACCGTAGATTTATGGACAGCGTCCTTTGTCGATAGCGGTCTGTTTGAACTAAGCATCCAGTTTTATTCCGCAACAAGCGATACGATGAATATTTTCCGCACGGTCCAAAAGTCGCTCGTTGGAAAATACGGGAAACCGAACGTTATCCAGGATCACGGATTCTCTCGGTTGAATCTGAACGCCGACTACTCTGAGCGGTTGCACGACTACTACGCGGCTGACGGGCGGTTTTGGCGTGCACTCAATAATCTTCAGGCGGACTACGCTCACGGGGTGGCAAATGATGCGCTTCAAGTGGTTGCTCGTTGGGCGTACAAGAATTCCGACAAAATTACGCTTCACGCGGTGGGCAATTCAGACGTCCTTCTCGTTTATACAAACGGTGTAGGTGCGAGTCAAAAGAGCAGCGTAAATGCCGCTGAAGCGGCCAAGGACTTCTGAGGCTGCCAAGTATTTGGACATCCGGACACGACATGTGGCCGGCTTTGGATCTTCGGCTTAGTGTAGATGCACTGGCGGACGCCCACCGCCGAATTCTGTAGTACAGAAATCGCTAGCGCAGTACACCCGGAAGAACGATAGGCTGAGATGCAACGAGCATCTCTTCCTGGATTTCTCCCCGGGCTCCTCCTCGCCGCAGCCTTGGTGCTCCCAGCCGCGGCGCAGTCTTCGTCCCCCAACGAACCTGCCGTGGTGGCAACAAGCACGCCACCACCGATAACACCAACGCAGCAGGACCTGGCGGGAAACAGTTCAGATGGGAAAATTGGTGACGTCTGGCTCGACGACGCTCAGACCGTCGCGCGCAAAGCGGCCACAATCTCCGCGGCTCACGACGAGGAAGAGAGCCAAACCGCGCTAAAGTGGGAAACGTTGGGTGCGGACGTTGTCGCGAACGTCAAAAAGTGCGTAACCATCTTCTGTTACGATTCAAACGGAGCGCCGGCAGGATGGCTCCGCACCTGGGCACTTCCCGTGGTCGCAATAATGTCCCTCTGGTGGATTGCTCAATGGTGTGGATACATCAGCAGGGGCCAGGTCGCAGAGCCCATGCGTGCGGCAGGATTTCTCCTCCTGAACGCGTTTTTGGTGGGGATCTTTGCCACGAAGCTTTTTGTGATGATGGAGGGGTTCGAAAGCATCTCGAAGTCTATCGAGCGGGAGACCGCGGAAGAGCTCTCCGGCATCGCAAAAACATACGCCGGCACGACGGCGCCGGCGCAGTTTTTCGAGAATTGGCACAAAGCGAAAACTCCGAAGTTTAACATCGACCCGGCCGTCATGAACGTCATCGCGACGCGCTCACCGGAGACATGCGGGATCGAGTGGACCAGTGAAAATCTCGCGTGGTACACCTCAAAGATGACGTCAGTTCCACCGCTGGTGCCAATTGTTGCGAGTGGGAAAACCTACATCGGCTGGGCGCTCCCGACGGGGATCGATTTCGACTCTGTATCCGGTCGGCGCTTTGCGGCGTCAGGTGAGGTCCCCAGTGACACAGCCGTTTTCTTGACTGGCCGAACTGAGTCCGACCCGAGCGGCAATCAATACGTGAAGGGCACACGCCTGCTCTCGCGCCCAACTACCCCTAACAACGCGGTAGTCGCGGGCTGGCCTTACGTCGAATTCCGCCAGCGCATCGCTGACGGTAGAATGCACGTCCCGCGGACTATCGGGCGTGACGACGATGTTCAGCACAACTGGCGACCTTCCCCTGCGCTCTCCGTGCTTCTTCCGGGGTTCGCAGCGCTTCACCTGCCGGTTGGAATTGAAACAAAGGCCAACCGCGTTGACGCGCTAATGTCCGCGAATGCCCTGGTGCAATCTGCGGTCGGGCTTACAGCCACAAGCGCAAAGGACGGGGGAGCTCCAGGCGGAATAACGACGCGATACGTCGTTGACGCCATTTTGTTGGTTCTGACGTATGTCGCCTGCTGGTGGGGCGCCTGGGGGGCCGCGGCGTTGAATTTGTTTGCCCATATCGCGTACTGGGTCGCTGCGCCATTTGTCGCGATGAGCGTTCCTTTTTTGCTCAGCCCCGACGCCAAGTGGCGAGGACTTTTCTGGAGCCAAATCAAGAATCTCCTGATGGGACTCACTCTCCCGATCATTTCCACAATCGTGTGCCCCCTAGTCTGGATTATGGTATTCAACCCGTTGTTACAGAAATTTATCGCGGGGCCGGGCCTGATGAATAGCGGCATCGCGATCATCCTCGCATTTCTGTACCCGATTGTTGTTTGGGTCACGTCCCTCGCCGCCATGAAGAGCCTCTTTTCTGGCAGTAGTTTCGCCGGAAAGCTTCTTCAGGACGGCCTTAGCATCGCAAAGTCTGCCGTGACCATCGGTGCGGCCGTCGCCACCGGAGGCATAGCCGGTGCCGCTGGTGCGGCAGTGGCGGCAGGAGGGAAAGCCTCCCTCGGGCAATCAATGGGTGGTGCGCTCCGGGGTATGGGCGGAACCTTGCTGGAGGGTATGACGGGCGGGGCAGGCGGCTCGACTCTGAGCCAGCTTGGGCGCGGGGCTTCGGAGGTGCTCTCGCTCGCACGCAACGGCGCAAAGGGCAACACAGCCGCCGGAGCCGCTTCGCCGGGCGGCACGTTGGCGCGACAACCCGCTGCGACTCAGGGGGCGCCAACGTCTGTTCCTGCACCAGCGCCTCTCGAGACCCTTGGCGAAGCTGTCGAGGCCGCTGGCCAAGCGGGCGCACCAACACGTATGACACGGGCCAATACACCCCCGGTAAATGCAGTCGGTGCATTCGCCGGAACCGTAGCACAAACCGCCAGCGCTGCCGCAGCGGCGATGCCCGCGCAGTCCCAGGCGGCAGCGGCACGCCGCCACGTGGGCGGCGAAGAGTGGGTCCGGGCAAATGACCGGCCAGGTTCTGACCCGAACTATGGTAAGATTATCGCGCACAATGGCGACGGCACCGCCACCGTCCGCTTCGAATCTGAGCCCGACGAAAACGGTGAGACGAGCGTGGCCAAGGTACGAATCCCTTACGAAAAGCTCTCCACTCAATCGGGCGAAACTCTCGCAAATGACGGCACCGTTTCAGCCGCTTCGAGTAGTGCCCCGTCGACGACACGTGGTGCGGCAAGTCCAGGTGCCTCCGCCACACTCTCACGAGGCGCGGCCGCACAGGCAGCAACGCCGCAGGATCGGATTACTGAGGTCAAGGCACATGCCGGCGAAGCCGCTGCGGGCGCCATAGGCGACCTCAAAGACAGCGCCTCTCTCGAGCATCTCGACGGTCTCGGAAAAAGCGCCCCCGAGCTTCGCTCAAGCAGCAACGGCGGCGCGAAGAAGACCGCCACGGCGAAGACGACTTCAAAGCAGCAAGGTCAAGTCACGAACGCAGTCGCGACAGAGGTCAGCTCGAAAACGGAAGCCGGCAAGGTCACCACGACCAGCACTGGCGAAGCGCCCGCACCGGACGCCGACAAAGCCGCACCGGCGAAACCAGCGAACGCGAAGGTGCAGGGTGAAGCCGCGACGCAAAAAACGGACGTGACCCACCCGGTAAACCAGGCCGTAACGCACAAGTTCGCCGGTGGCGCGACTTCAAGCACCACGGAAGCGCAACCGGCGGCGGCAGTGGACACGTCTGCGCCAAGCTTGGCGGACGTGAAGGTCCAGGGAAAAGCGGCGACGCAAAACGTCACCGTAGCACACGACGCGAAGCAGAACGTACGGCGCAAATTCCGCCCGAGGGCGTCTGCTGACATGGAACCGCCGATGCCGCCACCTGCGGTGTAACCACGTGGGAACTACAACGAGACATCAAACGACCTCCCTTATTCTTGATCGCTACCACGATGCCACGGACGTCCGCGCGGCGGACGATGGTCGCTCACCACTCATTCTGATCGGCATAGCCGATCAGATTCTCATAGTGGGCACTGCCGAGGCGCCCACTGCTGCGCTGCTCCACCAGGCGGCATCGCTCGCACAACGCTACGAAGCCGCCGAGGTAGACCTTTGGTGCGACTACCGTGCAGGCCTACTCGATGAGCTCGCAATGCTCGCCGGCAAGCTGCGCGTGAGCCTGCGGTGCTTCGATGAGCTGGAGGGCGCCGCATGAAACCCACGAAGAAACCAACCTGCGCCAAGGCTGGCGCTCCGCTGAGTGAGCCCAACGAAGGGCGCAGGGTGTTTTTCCCCTCTGCGCGCGTGCGCGTGAAGACGCGAGCGGCTTTTGCGCGGCTCGCGAAGACTCGCAGAAAATCACTCGGACGAATTCTCGACGAAATTGCTGACCAACTCGGCTCCTCTGACCTGGCGCTTTCTCCGACGCCACTTGCCGTCCCCGGAGCCACATCAGCGGACAGCGTACTTCAGAAATCCAGGGCTGATACCAGCGAAGGCGCGACGAACGCTTGATGGCGTCTCCTCCGGAAAGAAAACCATGCAAGCGATCATCTTCCTTCTTCGGTTCTATCTCAAACCTTGGTTCTTCCTCCTCGGTCTCGCGCTGCGCGTTCTTGGCTGGCTCCTCGGCGCGCTCTGGCTCGGCGGGCGCGCCCTCGCAGGAGCCTTTCGGAAAACTTCTTAGCATGAACCGTCTCGAAATTCTCCTCATCAAGAAGTCCAAGGCCGGGAAAGTCTACGCGAGGGTCAAGGTAGTGCCGCGCCGCGGCCTCCACCTCGTGCCGCTCGGCATCCGACTGATGCCGCAACGGTGACTCCTCGCGCGAGCCGCTCCCTGAAAGGAGCGGCTTTTTTGCGTCCTATAGGGCGGACGGACGGCGGACGGAAGATTCTTTGAAAAACCCCTTGTATAAGTCGCCAGAAAAACGAGGTACTCGCATGCAAGAAATAGCCCAGCTGCCCACTCTCGAAGAGTACCTCGATGACCTCCAGAAGCGTGCGAAAACTCGCACGCTGAACCCGGAGATGCTCGCCGGAATCCGGTCACTCGCAGAGCGCGTCATGGACGGATCTGTCCTCGATCCCGTGGGCCACCCAGTTGGCGCCCTGTTTTTCGAGCCCCTCGGTTTTACGCAGCCAGTGCCCGAAGAGGCGCGAGCGGGTTTTATCGTCGAAGCGATTTGGCACGTAGACTTCGCATACGACCACGGCCGCAAATCCAACGCCCAGAGCACGAATGCGACTCTCCGGCGCGTCCACGGCGGCTGGAGAATCAATCCACGACGTGAGCCTTGCGCCCGCAACCAAGCATACCTAAGCGGCCTGCGAGTGATCCTCCGTCACGAGGCCAGCGCCACCCAGGGGGTCTACATCAGATGAGCTCAATCTCAAAACCACGCGGGGGCGCACGGCCCGGCGCGGGCAGGCCGCGCTTCGATGAAGACCACCGCCGCGTGAATTTCCCAGGCCCCACGGTGGCCCCGCAAACCGTCGCGGCATTCCGGGCTGAGGCAAAGCGCCGATCGACGTCAATGGGCCTCCTGCTCGACGAGCTCGCATCGAACTTCCCCAAGCCGCTCTCCAGCGGTGCGTCCGCTCCGCGGCCAGCTGGCACCTCGGGGAGCCCCACCAACCACTCACGCAAATGAAGACCCTCATCAGCATCCTCCCACGAACGAAACGCGAAGTCACCGCCGCGCGTGCCGCTGCAAAGCAGTACCGCGCCGAAGAACCCGATCTAGCCGGAAGCGGCTTCGTCGTTGTTTTCGATGGCCAGGTCTGCGGCTGGACCCGCGACCTCGCGACCCCAAGTGCACGCCGCCCGGGCTGCTACGCCGTCGGGACCGACGGCACAGTCCATCGCGCCGAAGGCGGGGACCAGCAGAGCGGCGCGAGACAGTGGGTCCAAGTGTGGCCCCTGAAACAAACAACAAGCAGCTAAGCGAGCCTCGAGTTGATGTCTTCATTGTACCACACGCGCAAGGTAGTGCCTCCAGCCTCCACCTTTCCCGGCTGCGCTTCCCCCTTGCGCTGAGCTCTGGGCTCAGCGCGCGGCGCTACGCCGGTGCCAGCGTGTGTTCCATTGCGAGCATGAACTCGAAAATCTCATTCATTCTTTCCCGCTGCGAACGCAGCGAATCACTTCAGCAGAGCGCCCACCTGGTTTCCACCCAGGCTCCTTCCGGGCGCGCTGCTCGGATCAGTCTCACTCAGAATTTCTCCAGCATGAAAACTTTCAGATTCATCCCCACCTTCGCCGCCATCGCGGCCCTGGGTCTTTCCTCGGGCTGCGTGAGCAGCCACATTTCTTCGAGCAAGCAAATCGCCCCGGCAATCAGCGAAAACGTTCCCGCGAACACACTGCGCGCTCCGGTGAGCGTCCGCGTCACGTTCGCCAACGCGAAAGACGAAGACCTCCGCGGTGACATCGAAGAAGCGCTCAGCAAGTCGCTGCGTAGTGCGAACGTTGCTACAAGCGAAGGCGGCAGCGTCATTGAGGTGCGAGTCGAGAACTTCCGCCGACTGAGTTCGATGAAGAAATTCCTGCTTCGCGAATTCTCGGGCACGTCCCACTTCGATCTGACGATCACCTTCCCGACCGGTGAAACGATCCAACAGCACGGCACGGCCGGTGCCAACGCCGTGACCTTCTGGGGTCAGAACACGGGCACATCGATCAAGCTCATCGGCGAGACCGTCGCCACCGAAGTCGGCAAGCGCCTCTCGCAAACCTCCTTCGCGGCCCGCTGAGGGCCGCTTCCGCTGCGAAAACCTGGCTGTACCAGCGCCAGGTACTAGAAAGCCCGGTCCCAAGTGGGACCGGGCTTTTTTTATGCACGCAGCTCCAGAACAGAATCACCACATGCCGCCCCAATCGCTCTGGACGAACGCAACATCCCTCGCGACCACCTTTAGCCCATAGCGTTGCTGTTGGCTCTTGGGGTACGCGCTCACTGGGGTCATTCCGGGCACGTACGAAACAGAGCCACGGATGAGCACAGGGGCTCTCGTTGAAATCACCGCGACGCGTTGCGAGACTAGTCGGTACGTGCCGTCGGGGTGCGGTTCCAAAGAGAACGTCGCACCCGAGTGAATAACCAACGGTAAGTCACCACTGTAGCCCAGGAGGAGCTGCCCCTCCGGGCCGATGCTCGAAGCGATCAGGGCAAGGTCCAATGTCGTGAAGCGGCCGAGCCCAGGGACTTCAACAGATGAGACCGGTGAAGTGCCGTGGCCGAGCTCCGACAGGTCGCGGGAGCCGTGACACGGACCCGATTGGGTGAAGCGGTATAGACACTTTGCATACAGACCACCGTATTGCGTGAGGCCTGCGGCCTCGGTTTCCTCAGAGAACAATGCCTCCATTTGCGGGATGAGGAGAACAGGGCGGCTCGTGTCCACTATGCGCTCGAATCTGGGAGCCGCCTCTCGCAGTCCACCTACGGGCACGAACTGCGGCCTTTTCCCCGATGGCAGCACGGTCGTCAACTGGCCACCGAGATCCACGAGCCCGAGCACCTCGAGTGGAAAAGAACGGAGGATCGTTTGGGCGTGGAAACTCGCGCGGCCCTCCGCTCCGGGATCAACCCCATACCCATCTGTGCGCCGAATCTCGGTACGCGACGATTGGCCAAAGGGGATGGCTTGGTAGAACAGTGGCCAAGTTCCACTGGAGAGGAAGTCGTCTTTGAGGAATCCTCCTGCGCCATCGCCGCGGTCCCGTTCCCGTCTCGAGACCTCCCACACGATGGAATCGTCGCCGAGCTGCACGATTCGTGACAGCCGCTCTTCTCCCTCGGCTCCAGAAGCGGAAGGTTGAATCGCGAAAGCCCTTTGCTCTGCATCGCGCGCTGCGCTTTTCTGCCCAGAAACGGTCTCAACCGTCTCAAAGCGCCGACGGGGAATGTAAACGCGCGTCTTGCTGTCATCGACGAGTCCGTCGCGGTTGCCTTCGAATTCACGAACGCCTCCGCTGAAATCGCCAACGAACCATTGCGCCTCCGCTTCAGCGGGCGAAAGCCCATTGATGCCCACAGAGGCGGCGCCGGTGGGCTCAGGAAAGTACCACCGCTCCTGCACCTGATGCTCTGATGTACCTCCGGAATTGCCCTCGCTGATCGCGTTCGGCGGCAGCACGAAGCCGCCGTCGGAAACCACATCGAGGAGCTTCCGGCGTTCCTGGGCTCGCTGATCAGGAGTATCTGCCCAGACGGGATCAGAAGGGTCGCCGTGGGTGGGCGGCTCGGGGTCTGTGACTGGATCGAGTTGGCGGTACAGGTGGCCGTCGCTGAAAAGGAGTGTTTCGCCATCCGAAGAGACGGCAACAGCGTCGTCTGGGAATTGCTGCACCGGCTGGCCGTTTTCGCTGAGCACGACCCGGGAATTCGGATCAATCGCGGTGAAACCCTGCGGGATTTCGCCGACAGGGTAACTCGTCTCTGGCGAGACCTGCTGAAATTTCAGTGCCGCTGTCTGCGCGTGCAGCGAGCACGCACAGAGGGCACCAAGGAGGAGAAGCGTGGATCGTTTCATTTTGTCAGTTCCTCTTTTCGATTCCGAAGATTCCACCAGGCCCCAGATCGCTTGGGACACTCGGAGGCGTAACCATTAGCTGCATACGGTGTGCGTCACGCATCTCGTCACCCTGCGTTGCCTCTTCTGAGCTCGGCTGGAGCGCCGGCGCGCCGAGATCCACCGCCGTTCCTTTGAGCAGCAGCTGCACTTGGCGACCATCTTTTGTCGCAACGGGGCCGCGGTAGTGGCGCGAGCCAAGAGCGACTCCGGACGGAGCGGCTCCAAAGCGCTGGAGATCCAGGCGACTCACGAGCGAGACGCCATTCGCGACTATGTCAGTCGCGCCCTGCGTCTTTGGTGTCGAGTCGAGGCGCACGAAGTAGTGCGTCGACAACGAGATAACGCCATATGTGCACTTTTTGTTGCACGCGTAGATTCCGCAGTAAAGTCCGACGGCCTGCGCGGCCAGTGATGCTGAAGCAACGCTGACAACAACGTACAACAGCCAATACTGAAAAAAGACGATCGCGACGACGGCGAGTACAGCTGCCACGACAAACATGATCGTACATGTCGCGGAATCGGTACATGACCTCCATGAGTAAAAGCTATCGTTGGAAGATCGAACTTCAAAATCCGCAACGTAAGGGTCAGGACCAGACCCGCGTCGCCCTTGGAGCGTATCTATCCAGGCAGTACGGACAGATTCACCGGGTCGATTCAGCAACTGCGCGGCTCCGATACGGTCGAAGCCGGGTGCTGGAACAGCCAGCGAACATGCCGCACCCTTCGGATAAACGATTTGGTAGTGCTGCTGGTATAACTGTCCGGTAGAGAGGTCTAGTACCGTTAGCGCACCGGCCACAGCGCCGGCGCCATCTATGAGCGACGGTGCGGACATTAACGAGCGAAACGGTCCCGTCACTCCGCCCCCGGCGCCTCCCTCGACACGAGCTGGCCGGATGGTGCCAGTCAGGCCGATGGGCGCGAAAAGCATCATTGGGTGACCTACCGCGCCAAGCTCAGATGCGAGCTCATTTGTGAGATGGGAGTTCGCCCATGATCCATCAGTCACGTTGTCTAGATCTGCGCCGAGATACCCAAGCTCCTCCCGGACACCCTCTGATACCGCGGGACATGTTTCGTAATTTTTCCCGTCACCACTCGACCAAACCTCCTTGGCGAACGCGTAGTCGATCTCTCCCTGTGTTCCGTACACCTCAGTCCCCCCACGCCACACGCGCATCACTACTCCATACGATTCCGTCCCTCCGCGGTTTCTGCAGCCGTCTTTTTTGTGCTTCGTGAACGCGATGCGGCACGAATCGATGCAGCACGGGCAGAAGAGAGAGACGCAGGGACACGCGGCAGAAGCGATTCCCGGGAGAACAAAAAGAAAGCCGATCAATTTCAGAAGTCGTTTCATAGGTCACCGGATTACGGATACACGACGGCGTAAAAATCCTGCCCGACTGTCGCAAATGGACCCATGAATTGAGTCTGCAGGACCAGCGAGCCGCCTGCCTTCGGCGTGCCGACCAGGCGCAACAGAACCTGACGACCGAAGCAGCTGTAACGCGCGACTTCTCGCACGCCGCCACTTACGACCTCTAGTCGCACGTGCGAAATTGTCGTCGGATACACCTCCGGAGCGGTGCCGCCACGGTCACCCTCCGTCAAGTGCCCGCAGAGCACCACTTTCGCGCGCCCGTCAGCGCCCCTCAATTCGACGTATTCGCCAACCTGAGCGGCATCGACAAAATCGCTGGGTGGAGTCACCGGCGGAGGAAAGCCGGCCGATGCCGCCAGGGGCAGCATGCAAGAAACGATCAGAATTCTCAGAAGTGATTTCATCTGTAGGTCCTCCTTCAGAATTTCACCTCGAGCACCTTCGCCACGCCGCTTTGGGGGCACTCGATGCGATTCACGGTTTCGGCTTCAGTGAACGTCGGCACCGCGCCTGCAGGCGCGGAGGAAGCACCATAGATGCGACAGATCACGCGCCCGTATTCGCCGCACGACTTCGCCAGACCACTTGCGCGGCGGATCTCGGTGATGTCGCCGCTCTGCGTCAGCTCGAGGCCTTCGATCGAGAGAAAAATGTCTGAGCCGCGCCACCAGGCGACCCGCGGGTTTTCCACTGCGGCGCGAGGCCGAGGATCATTGGTTACTTTGCGCCATGCCCAAGGGCGATCGGTGAGGCAGCGTGGCACTAGCGTGTCGCCGTACAGCAAGGCACGGCAGGGGGCGTACTCGGCGGCGCTGGGCGTCTGCGCCGTGGCGGGAGACGCGAGGGAGGCGGCGAGGAGAGCCGCAATTGCGAGACAAGGGAGGATGCGGAGGAGGTGCATCCCATCCTATCGTTTTTCCCCGTGTATCCCGCTAGTGATTTTTGTACCACGCAATCCGGACGGCTCGAAATTGCTCCGAGCCGTCAGGAGGTTTCCTCTGCTGCGGACCTCTTACTGCTCCCGTGGCGGACGGGCTTTGGTCGAGCGCATGCCACCCGCTTTGCGAGACTGCTTGGCTTCCCAAGCGATTCTCGCTGGTGGGGTTTTCCGCGGAGAGACATACAAGCCGCTGTCGAGAAGTTGAAAATGGTCTTCTGCCAAAGTGTCGGCGTGACCGCATTCCTTCTTACGGACTTCACGCTCCTCAAATTCTCGCTGTGCCCACGCTTGAAACTCTGACGGTGAACAAGCAGGACAGGGCAACACGTCGAGCTGCGACGGTGGAAAATCTCCCTGCGGTGGAATCACGTGCACGATGAGAAGCTCCACGCCGAGTGGTTCGCCACGCCGCGACTGGGCGTCGAGTAGTTTTACCGCGCGATCCGTGAGCATCTGCTGCAAGCGCGGATCGGACGCCACTCGACGATCGGCGAAATCCTCAATTACGGTGGAGCTCTCGCCTGTCGTCCAAGCCGTCACAGATTCGTTCTCGAGCTTAGCCGCTCCGATGGCCTGCTCGATTCGTGCACCAACGATGGCAGCATATGCTTTTAGCTCCTCGGGATCGAGAGGCTCGCCCTGGGGCTTCGGAGGAGCATCAGCGACAACGGTCGAGGGAGCGTCAGCTTTTCTCCCTCTGAGCTTCGCCCAGAGGCTTTCCAAAGCTTCTACGCATTTGAACGCGGTGCGATCGTATAGATTCAATGATGTTTCGTTCATTTATGTTACCGGCTTAGGTGATCCAAATTGCTCAAGCTCATGCCGCGGCCGAGGTCCCAAGTGAGGCCCCGCACGGCACCGGCGACGCCACGACCCGCGCGCGCTGTGGCGCGATCAGCTTGGCGCTCTGCTTTGTCTCGCAGTCGCTGCACGCCGGCGTGCAACGAGGCGACACGCATGCGGTGGCCCTTGTATTCGATCGATTTGACCTCTCCGTCTGGACCTTTGCGGCCCACTGTGATGACGCCCTCGTCGATGAGCGTCTCAATCGTGCGGCCACCGGCGAGCATGGATATCAGCTCTTTGCGTGCGGCTTCTGCGCGCTCGCGGTCCCCCCGTGGTTCCCTTTCGTGGCGTGACCGGTCACGATCCCGGGTCTTCAAAGCGGCCGCTTTGTCGACCTTCTCACCGGCGGTAGCGCGGCGGTGCTCCTCGGCATTGAGAGCCGGTCCAAAGCCTTCCTGCGCGGCATAGTCTGCCGCGCACATATCTAGCAGGTCATCTCGCTCAAAACTGAGGCGGACGCCCTGCCCATCGAAATTCGAGATAACCACGTGGCAATGCAGGTGCCCTTTGTCATGGTGGCACGCCACGGCCGCCGGTCTGCCGCCACCGTATCGAGCGATCCATGCGAAGGCGGCGTTCATCAGTCGCGCTCGAAGCTCTGGCGTGTCGCCCTCTGCCGCGGGGCAGGATAACACGACCATTTTGGAAACCGCCGGCGGTTTCCTTCGCTGTGCGGCGTCCGCTGGATACGTCGACCCGATGCAGGCAGCGGCCCACCGAGCATCGCTGTCGCCGCGACACTCGGCCCGCTGACCCGCTTCGTCGACGAAGATGAAGTCGAGAGCCTCGAGGCCGGCACGCTTGTCGCAGGCACGGGCACGGGCGATGTAGAGCAACGAAGCGAGCGCATTGCCGCTCCCTTTCGTGATCTTTGTGGTGAGCGAAGTCTTCATGCGGCGCTCCCTTTGATATCTTGAAGTCTCGAAACCAGCACCAGCGCCTCCCGGTGCCCCGCATCGTAGACGATCAGAGCGGCGGACGATTCCGGGAAGCATTCTTCAAGAAGCAGCAACGCCTCGTGTTCGAGCACCCTTGGCACGCACGGCGCGAATTCCGGGTGAATCTCGCCCCGGCATTCGATCGAGAACGCTCTTGCGTCAGCGCCAACTAAGCCTAGCGCCCAGCGCACCGCGCTGCTGTCGGGCAACGCGTATCGGTGTGGCCTGCCGTCGCGTACGATGGTGAGCCACTGAGCGATGTCGGCCGCGACGACCACACGGGCCGCGAGCATTTGGCCGCTAAGCAGCAATGGCAGGTCTAGGATTTTCATTTTGAGTTTCTCCTTGTGGCTTCCCCGGCACGACCCACAGCGCTCCGTGCAACCGCAGCACGTATTCAGCAGCAGCAGCTACGGCTTCGCGCTGCTTCGGTTCGAGACGTTTGCCCGCATGCGCGCTCATCAAACTTTCGTTGAGCGTCAGGCCGAGCCGCTGGAGCTCGGCAGCGTAGCCGCCAAGGCACGACAGTTCGAAGCCGTCGCAGAATGCGGCTTCGATGAGAACTCCGATCAGTCGCGACCGCTGCCGCTTTGTCGCGCCGGCCAGGAGCGATAGGCCCGGGTCGCTCAGCGACAGGCTCGCAACCAGGGCAGCTCTCCGGCGGGCAATTCTATAAGGGACGACTTCGGCGGCGTCGCCGGTCAGCAGTGAAACCCTCTTTTTGCGCTTCCACTTCGCGTCACCGCCAGGCGGTCCTCCGAGAACTTGCTCGCGAAGATCCGCGACAGCCCCTGAAGCCGCGACCAACTGGCTCCAGTTTTCAGCGCTAACGCTTTCGCGGAGCCGGTCGGAGTAGAGCGCCTGGCGGAGATTGTTTCCGGCCCTCCTGAGCTGCTCCTCGAAGGCGTCCGCCGCTTCGAGTCTCCAATTGGAGACTACCGCGCCCTCGACCAGCTCACTAAGAAGCAGGTTGCGACAACGAGGCGGCATCCCTTTGAGCCACTGCCGGGCACGCTGAGGCAGGGTGACCTCCACGACGGGTTTGCGCGGGCGGCGATTCATGCTGCCCCTCCTTCGTTTTCGCGTGCGCGCTGCTCGTCAGCCGCGGCGCCGTCTGCGATCTGGGGCGGTTCCGAGATGATTTCACCCCATGTTTTCGCTTCTGCCCATGAGTTCGTTCGAAGGTACTCATGAGAAGGCGCTCCGAATATGCCGCGGAGATTTGCTAGCATCCGCTCGACGCGGTCCACGATCGTGGGCAACTCGACGCCCGAAGGCGCGTGAATCGTTATCGACCAACTTAGGCGAGGACCATCGGCTCGGAAAATGGAAGTGACGTCGTTGCGCTGGAAATCTGGATGCTCGCAAAACCAACGCCGGGAAAACCAATCGCCGGCTTGTTCAGTGGTGGCAAATGCGTCCGCCGAAAGCGCGACGCTGCGAGCAATGCCGGCAAATTCGCCGCCAAGATGAAATGCCTGCGCCAACGCTCGCAGTGGAGCGGTACGGGGAATCTCGCAGTGAAGGCGGAACTCGCCCGCGTCTACATCGACGAGCGCTTCGATGACGGCATCGGTTGGAACGGCACCTTCTTTGGAAGGCGGAGGAAGAGAGGTCTTTTTTGAGTACATGTTGGTTGAAGCTTTTGAATTTCTTGTCGGCGGGTCCCCTTTTCTTAGTTCTTCCCGACTGACCCGTCCACGGGCGGACGCTCGGCGGCGGCGGACGGTGCCGCCGACCCTGGCTGCTTGCCACTCTCCGCGGCGCACACGGCGGCCCAAAGCGCATCGAGGCGCTTCGCTTCCGGGAGCTTGGAGATCCGGACGGACAGGTCGCCAGGGAGCTGATCTTTCCATGCCGCCCACCGCGCCGGCAGCTCGCCGTAGTTCCGTGTGCCGTGGTTGAGGGCAT
This sequence comes from Opitutaceae bacterium EW11, assembly GCA_003054665.1. Taxonomy (GTDB): domain Bacteria; phylum Verrucomicrobiota; class Verrucomicrobiia; order Opitutales; family Opitutaceae; genus EW11. Next base: position 41,088 of record QAYY01000015.1, read on the forward strand.
CGAGGCCCCACGCCAGCACCTTGGGCGCGTCGGCCGGATCAATGCGCTCCATCGCGATCAAGGCATCTTTGGACAATGTCGCATACCAAGCAGGTAGCATTGGTTTTGGTTTGTACGGCACGCCGACGGGCGCGTCCGCCGGATCAATCGGCTCGCCGCGCGCAATCGCATCAGCGACAGACGTCCCTGCGGGCGCAGCGGGTGCGAAGATCGCGGCGAGCACTGCGGCTTTGCGCTCGGGAGGCATCACGGCGAGAGCACAGAGCGCTTTGTCTGAGAGGTACTCGCCGAGCTCCCTCGCGCGCCAACCCAGGTCGCAAATCCGCGAGCGCTCTTCTGGGGACATGTCGTCAAACCGCTTTGCTTCGAGCGGTGACAGCTCAACGCAGTTCGGCGGGACCACCGGCGCCGGGGCGGCAATGGCGGACGCCTGGGTGGCGCTTGGAGCCGCTGGGGCATTTTCGCGCGCTCTTTGCACGAGCGCGATGCGTTCCTCGGGGCTCATCGCGAGGAACCAATCCATGGTTTCTTGGGGAAGACGCAGGCGCGTCTGTGGCATCTCTTCAGATTTCATTTTGTGTCTTTTTCTGCGTGTTTTGTTTGTCGTGGCACCGCTGGTACAGCCGCCGAATGACAGCTGACGCAGCTGGCACGGGTTTTCGGTAACCCTGACACAGGAATCCTGTGTCAGCTGGCACAGGCACTGGCACAGGTGGCTTGTGCCACCTGGCACAGGGCTGCGTACGTTTGAGGCAACGATACCGCGATGTCGGGATTCTCCCGAATCGCTGCGTTGCCACCGTGACGGTAACCGGGGCATGAGCCCCGGCCCCGCGCACGGATGGTGAGGGGCTGCGCCCCTCCGACCCTGCTCTCAAACTAGGCGAACCTCGATTCACTTTGCCTCGGCGAGCGCCTCGGAATTCTTCGCGCTCGCAGCTGTGACAATGGCTCGCGCCACGTCGCTCGCGCTCAGCTCCGCGACGAGTTTCTCCTGCAGTTTCTCGGCTTCGGCCGACGCCTTCGCTCGGCTCTTCGCGAGTTTTCCCTCGTAGGATTTCCTGAGGGCGGCCTCTCGCTTCTCCGCCGTTTTCGCAGCGGCGTCGAGGCGCAACTCGATGTTGGAAACAAGGAGCGCTTGCGCGCTCGATGGGCATGGGAACACGCCCAATACTTTGAGCCGTTCCGTGATTTTTTGTTTTGTATCCATGGTGGAGGTACCTCGTTGGAGGGTTAAAAATGGGCTGCAGAGGCATCGGCGACGTCTTCGACCGAGAGCTCCACGCCCGCTTCGAGGCAGCGGAGCCTGGCTAATTCAATGTCCACCGTTTCTCGCGCGAGGGTCGCCGCCCAGAGCTTGATTTGCCGCAGCGCGGTGGGATTGCTGCTGTATTCTATCCTCAGCTCTTGGAGCAGAGCGCAGCACTCCGTATATAGTGGCACGTAGTAGCTAATCCGTGGATTCTCCGGATCGAGGTCGCCGTGCCGTACGGCATCGCGAATCGTGAATTTGGCTGCGTTCCACCGTGCTTCTCTTGAAAGAGGCGGTGTGCGGCTAGGAGAAGAAGTAGGCGCTAGGTCCATGCTATCTGTTCTACTCCTTTTCCGCGACCCCGGGGTAAATCATTTCCACTTTTATTCGCGGAGCCGCGTTTCTCCTCTGGGAAATATCTCCGGACGGACGCGCGTCCTTTCGGAAAACCCAGCCAGGTGTCCGGCTAAAACGCTCGGAAACCGAAGGCCCGAGCGCCTTCGCCGGCTCCTCTTTTGAGACCGGCTTTTCGGCTTCGGTGAGACACCCACGTCGATTTCAGCCCCAGACGGGGCCTGGAAAAACCGCTCGTTTGGGACGCCCAGGGCAGAGCTAAGTCGCGCCCCGACGGACGCTTCGACTGCGAAGAATCTTCGACCGGACGCACGACGGACGAAGACGACCACCCCGAAAAGCACTACATGGAGTTAAACTTCCTCGCCGAAACCAATACAATGAAAGCTCAAGAACTCCTTCACGAAATCGCAGCGGAAACCACCCGCTTTCATCGAAACCTCTCCATTGGCGGCGAGTACTTCGCGACAAGTCAGTGGTGCGACCTAGCTGAGTTGTGGGCGGCGGACGTTGGCGTGCGCACGCCGAGTTATGAGTTTCTCCGGGAGCATGCGGAGGAGAACCTCGAGGAGTTGGTGGCACAGATGCCAAAGCGCGCCTGACTATGGAATCGCTCAGCCGAGGATCCATTTCGCTGCCGCAGGAAGAGATACTGAGGCGGGCAGAACGCCTTCAGTCCGCAGCGGCTTTTGGCTATATCTCTCAGTGTCCGCAAGACTGGTTCACCGCGGATGTCGTCTTCGCAAGACGGGGATTCTTTGAAGAAACAGTAATCCATGCAGCAGCACGGACTGGCACGCTCAGCGAGATTCCTGTCGAGTTTGTCACCGAACACTCGCTCACGCGAGAGAACACTCTGGGACAAACGGCGCTACACTTGGCCGCTGAGGCATTCAGATTTGGAGCGGTACCATCGCAGTTTCGGAGGCTAGAACTGCTGGACGCGGTTCGTGATGCGGCGGGACTCACTGCTCTACAGGTGCTGTCTCTTCAGTATCGGTTGCACCAGATACCAGTCGAAAGCTGCGCAGTGTTTTACCCGAGAATCCGAAGTGTTTTCGAAGCGGTCCCAGAGATGGAGGAGCAAGGACACAGTCGCCGAGCGCTTCTCAAAGGGGACCGGACGCGCGATGTAAAATGGCTACAGGAAGTCATCGGCGCATGGATCAGGCTTGAGGCGAGAAGGCCGAAAGACCCACCCCGCGCCGCATAGGCGCACCGGTGCTCCTCACCATGGAATTCTGGGCGACACTTCTCGCGGCAGCATGGTCCGCCGCCCTGGCGTGGCTTCTCAGCGGTGGTGCATTGCCACCGGCGTACCTGGCGGCAGGGGCTTCCATCGCGACGAGCTGGATCGCGTGGCGGTGGCTTGGCGGTGAGAGCTAATGCGCCCGGCGGACGGTGAAATTCTTTCAAGATTCTCCGCCGAACCGCATCGGAAAGCACCATGTTTCGATGTCACGTCGCGCCGGATACGCGCGGCAAACCCAGTAACGAAAGACGAAAATGAAACTTCGAAACCGAGCTATTCTCGATGAAATCACACGCGCAGCCGGGCTTCCCGACGGCGCTTCTCCAGCGCAACTTGTCGCCGCCCTCAGAGAATTCACAGCGAAACCCAATGCGCTCGGCGCGGTGCTTTACCGTACCGCGCCGGACGAATTGACGACCGCTCAGGGCGAAGAACTCGACGAGGCTCTTGAAAAATGGCGCACTGACGCGCGGCAGGAATTGTTGAATCAGCTCACGACGGAACTGAACAGAGACGCCAAGGAGCGGAGCCTCATCGCGTGCAACGATGGTGTCGTTCTCCATTGGGACAAAGAAGACATCGAGGCCGGCAACTATAGCGGATTTGCGGATCTCGACGACCGACTCGATTCCGCGAAGTCGCTCGAGGAGCCAGCGTATTCTCGATCATTGGCGGCCGAGCTGAACGACAACGATGGTCGCTCGCGGAATCTCAACGAAGAAGAAGAACGGGCCTACGCGGCGCTTCGGAAGGAGAATGATTGGAAGACTCCGCTCGAAGAGAAAGTGCGCGACTTGCGTGAGGAGCGAGACCGTGAGGAGGAAGAAGACCTCGAGGAAGAAGAGGAGCAGACCGAGGACCGCGGCATGTGCCGGTAAGCAGCCGCTCAATGGATTCTCAAGCGCCGGGCCGAAAACCCAGCGCTTTTTTTTCAACTACCGTCGGGCCAGAAAAAGTTCGACCAACGCCAGCTTCCAGAGACGGCTTGGCTTCGATGCAGTCGCTCGCCTAAGGTGCGGTATGGTGGATTTTTCAAAACGGCTGAATAAGCCGAAGAGGGAGAGCGTTCTCGACCCCGTCGAGATCTATGCGGGATTGGATCGGAAAGCTGACAAGGGCGAGTTGAGGAAGGTGCAAGCCCACGTGTTATCGGAGTGGCACAAACGGCTGCGTACGCAACGCGATGTCATCGTGAAGCTTCATACCGGCCAAGGGAAAACCCTGATCGGGTTACTCCTACTTCAGTCGAAACTAAACGAGAAGGGCGGTAGGGTCGCATACCTTTGTCCGACGATTCAGCTGATCGAACAGACGTACAACCAAGCGCTGGATTTTGGATTCAAAGTCTGCAAACCGGAGCAAGGGGAGCCACTCCCAGCCGAGTTTCACGATGGGAAAGCGATACTTATCACATCGGTGCAGAAGCTCTTCAATGGCCGCACGCAGTTCAAACTGCACCACCAGTCACTAGCCCTTTCCGCGCTTGTGATGGACGATTCGCATGCCTGTGTTGATTCGATACGTGATGCCGTCAGTTTGAGAGTTCCCCGCAGCGTTTACGACTCGAAGGGTAAGGTAACGGGAACACACCCGATCTACGAAAAGCTCTTCAATTTGTTCTCTGGTGCGTTAAGAGAGCAGGGAGAAGGAACGTTCCAGGAGATTGAGGCGAAAAAGGCCAACGCACTCCTCGCGGTGCCATACTGGGCATGGAAAGAGAGGGTTTTGGAGGTGACTCGAACGATTGCCGGGCATGACGAAGATGACCTGGTGAAGTTTGTCTGGCCGATCATAAAGGACCGTCTCGCCGAGTGCCTTTGTGTGATCTCGGGTGCGGGGCTAGAAATCACACCCTACTTGGCGCCTCTCGAGGATTTCGGATCCTTTTGGAAGGCCGAAACGAGGATCTTCATGTCGGCCACGGTAACTGATGACTCATTCCTGATAAAGGGACTACGGCTCTCCCCAGAGACCATCACGAAACCACTGACGTATCCGAAGGAGAGTTGGTCGGGAGAGAAGATGATTCTGATACCGTCGTTAATTGATGATCAACTTGACCGTGGCGCGATCGTTAAGGAATTCGGCGAACCAAATCAGAGGAGAACGGTTGGAGTCGCCGCCCTAGTGCCGTCCTTCAAAGGGACCAAAGATTGGGAGAAATATGGTGCGACCATCGCGCGGAAAGACACCATCGAGGATGCCCTGAACGCACTCAGGACCGCAGGGCGACGCGCGGCGGCAGTTGTATTCGTGAACCGCTACGACGGTATCGATTTACCTGACGATAGCTGCCGCCTGCTAATCTTCGACGGGATGCCCTACGGAGAGAGCCTTATAGATCAGTACCTGCAGGCGTCGAGGGGAGACAGCGAAAGCAGTTCGATTAGGCTGGCCCGTTCGATCGAGCAAGGATTGGGGCGAAGTGTTCGTGGCGAGAAGGATTTTTCAGTGGTTCTCGTCGTCGGCACCGATCTGGTAGACTTCGTTCGGCAGCGTTGCACGCGGGCTTATCTTTCAGACCAGACTCGGCAACAAATCGAGATCGGCCTTGAGACGGCCGAAGCCGCTACCGAGGAAATCAAAGCGGGGAAATCTCCAATGACTGCATTGAGGGAACTGATCCAGCAGTGCATCGGTCGCGACCAGGGATGGAAAGACTTCTACGTTGAGCGTATGGACCAGCTGAAGGCGGAGGAGCCGAAGCCCAAAGGCCTGAAGGTATTCGAAAGTGAGCTCGAGGCTGAGACAGAATACCTTTCCGGGAATGTGGATCGAGCGATCAAGACTCTTCAAGACCTCCTGGATACGACGAAAATGGAGGAATCGGAACGGGGATTCTACTTGCAGGAAATGGCAAGATATCAGGACCGCTCATCAAAGGCGAAATCCAATGAGTACCAGAAAGCCGCACACAAAAAGAACCGGTTCCTGTTCAAGCCGGTCGAGGGCTTTACCGTCGAGAAGCTTGCTCCAGCGGCAGGCAAGCGCGCTGCCAATATCGCGGTTTGGGTTTCGGCTTTCGAGAGCTTCGAGCAGCTTAAGTTGGCCGTGGAGTTAATCCTCACAAACTTGAGCTTCGGAGTTGCGGCAGAGACTTTCGAGAAATCTCTGCAGAAGCTCGGAGCCGCGCTTGGCTACACTGCAGAGCTGCCCGACAGGCAATGGAAAGCAGGCCCTGACAACCTATGGTGCCTCCAGCAGAACGACTACCTTCTCATCGAATGCAAAAGCGAGGTGCTGACTGATCGCGCCGAGATCTACAAGGAGGAGTCAGGACAAATGAACAATGCATGTGGCTGGTTTCACCGGAACTATCCGGGTGCGAATTTGACGCGCCTCCTGGTGATACCGACGAACAAACTTGGCCATGGCGCTGCGTTCAACGAAAGCGTCGGGATCGTACGTGGTACCGAACTGAGCCGACTGGTGAGAAACGTAAGGGCGTTCTTTCAAGAGTTTTCAAAAGTCGACTTGCACGACCTGAATGACGCCAAGATCCAAGAGTTTCTGGTTATCCATAAGTTGACGAATGATGAGATAAAGAGCGGGTACCAGAAGGACGTCTATGCTGGGTCGGTCCGGTGACAACGCGACGCCCCCGTTCCGGCGAATTTGGCCCCGACTCGGACACAAAAAAGCCCGCTCTTGCGAGCGGGCTAAAACCACCGGGAGCTAGGCTCTACCGGCAGCTTTTGGCGGGAGGGACCTCTTTATCGGCACGATGGGGTGGTGGCTCAATGTGAATTCGGGCAATGGTCGCTTGAGAAGCGGGCGAGATTCCTCGTAGAAATCGTTATGCGCATCCAGCCGCCGGAGGTAGAGGTTCCCGATGCGGAGCCGTTCAAGAACGCATTATTCGGCCGAAAGACTTTCGGCCTCGAACTCACCAGCCTGCTCAGAAATATCGACGACAGCATCGTGCTTTTCGTCAATGCGCCCTGGGGCGAAGGAAAGACAACTTTCGCACGAATGTGGCGCGCACATCTCACTGCCGAGAAACTGGACGTGATCTACTATGACGCATACGCCTCCGATTATTTCGAAGACCCGTTCGTCAGCTTCTCAGGGGAAATCTTGAGTTTGGTGAAGCGGAAGTTGGCCGAAGTTGAAGGCATCACTGAGCAACAGATTGCTTTCAAAAAGACCGCGATCGAGGTCGGGAAGAAGTTGGCCGGAGTTGCCACCAAGATTGCACTGAAAGCCGCAACGATGGGTGCGGTGGACGCGAGCAACGTTGCAGAGTTGAAAGAGATCGGGTCAGAGCTAGCCTCAGGTGTTTCGGAGGCCGGGGAGAAGATCGTGGAAAAGCGGATTGAGGAGCACCTGGCAGAAAAGGATGTGCTGAAGTCTTTTCGCGAAAACCTAAGCAAACTCGCAAAAGTCTTCCGGGAGCAGCAGGGATTTCCACTCACGATCATTGTTGATGAACTGGACCGGTGCCGGCCGAGTTTCGCTTTGGGTCTGCTGGAACGGATAAAGCACCTCTTCGACGTACCGAACGTGGCGTTCGTCCTCTTGGTCAATAGGGACCAGATCGAAAGCTACGTGCGTACCGTTTACGGTCAGGACGTGGATGCACGGGCATACCTTCTCAAATTTGGAAACCTGTTTGTTGATTTGCCGCTTCAAGCACCCGAAACTCACCACGAGCACGGAAAGAAGGAGTTCGTCAGAGCCGCGCTTGCTCACTATGGCCTAGAACCCCGAAATGACCGCCTTGAATCCGTTGCGCGGTCGTTGGAGTTCCTGGTCGATCACTTCGACCTTACCTTACGCGACACCGAACGGGTTCTGCTCGTACTCTCGATCTACTTAGCGTCGGTACCCGCTAACCACTTCACGGTGCCTTTCTTGGCTGTTCTCCTTGCTATTCTGAAGCTGAAGCGGCCCGAGCTCTACGAACAGCTCCGACGACAGGAGGTGAAACTCGGAGACTTCTTGGACGCGACTGGATTGAAGAGCCGCCCTCAGGTGTCTGGTGATTCAATAAGCCCTAACTGGGTTGTTGAGCTTCTGACTTGCTGTCTCGCTACCGAAGCGGAGTTGGAAGAATCGGAGAAGTCGGAGGACGCGTCAGCGAAGAAGACCGCGCAGAGAAGCAATCGCTTCGACGGATGGTTTTCTGGTTACAACATCGGACGCTTGCGAGTGATTCCTTACCTGTGTGCCCGGCTCGATCGCTTTACGACGGCTCCAGCCGTTAAGCAGGCGACTTAGGCCGTGGCCATTCGCATCCCTCGGACCTGCTCCCAAGAAAGTTCCGGGCAGGACCGCTGCCAACGCTTGCGTGACGCGCAGCGCTGAGACCCAAGAGACCCGTCCGGGATGCCTTCGCGCTGAAGATCCGCCTGAAAGTCTACTTGTTGTTCCTCTCGAGATTTTTTCTGGCGGTTTGCCGAGCTCTCGCCGGCCAACCGCCGCTGCTCGGCCGCGCGGAGCCGAGGCAGCTTTCCATACCGGCCCGCTCGCTGCTCATCCCAAAGGACCCGCGGAAAATCGTCGGGCTCATATCCGCGCCCGTCTCTGAATTTGTTCTGTTGGTAGCACCAGTTACGATACAGCAGGACCGCATCTCCTAGGTGAGCCAGCCAGTGCGCCGCGTCGGTGGGCTGCAGCCTGCGGATCTGCTCGACGACGTCATCACGGGTTTTCTGCAGCATTGCCTGACGGATCGCTTCGTTGCGTTCTGCGGTCTGCCTTTTCTGTGTGTCGAGGAGGTAGCTCTGAGCAGCTTTCTTTTCCGCACAATTTTTGCCGAGAAGTTTGCCGACCAATCCGTCGATTTCTTCTGCGGGAATCCCGAGCTTCTCACAGCGCTGTTTCGCCTGAAGCAATTTCTTGCTCGCCCGGCGGGTAGGCTTCTTCTCTGCATGCGATTCGATGGAGGAAACGACAGGGAGTGGAGTCTCCTTCGGCCCTTCACAAAGGGATTCAGAGGGAGTAACACCCACCACACCACACCTACAGTTCGTTACTGTATGTCCAGAATCAGGGATCATTGGTTTGAGGGTCCATCGTTTATTCCTCGTGGAACCAGAAATGATTACCTCGCCGGCAGCCTCCATCAGCTTCAGAGCTCGCCGCACCTGCTTTTCACAGTATGCGGTCGCGCCATCAGCATCCAAGTAGCTCGTCACCTGGAGCACGTTCGCGGCACCAAGCTGCAGAAGTGCAGCTTTAACCGCGGCGAAGCAGTTGCGGTGCACCTGGCCAAGCCCAGCGAAGGGCTCCCTGCCGTATTTTTCGTAGAGGTGGACCAGTTCCTCCCATAGCGCCGCCTCCCATCGGCTTGGCCCAAAGGTTTCTTTGAGGTACTGTATGAACGCATCGAATACAGGCGTATTCCGAACGGTCGCTTCCGCCTGTTCCGCATTTTCGCTACGAGTCCAACACTGGACAAGGAGCCGAGCAAAATACGTTCGGATATCGAATTTGGTCTGCGGGGGTAGCCACTCGTGATCGTACCGATACCGAGCCGGGTCCTCAGGCAGGTTGCGCGGCCAGGTGAACACACGGCGACCACGCTTTCTTTCAAGCCCGCGGCCTGGTCGGTACCGCTTCTTCGAAAACACTTTCTGCACTCGATTGAGGGGAATACCCATCTCGTTGGAGACGTACTCCGCAGCGAGTGCCACGTCGGCGTCGCGAACCTCTAGACCGACGATCCCGCGCGAGACTAGATGCCGCCTTGCGAGGGTTAGCATCGTCGCAATCTCGACTTTGTCTTCCGCGTGACTCCCTCCAGTACTCTTGCGGCACCCCTTCCCGCACTCAGTTGTTGGAGTTGGGCGCGTTTCTGCGTCTGCCCAATACCAATGATGGTTTAACCCAGCACTATCGCTGCAGAGACCTGCTGATGCATCGACCGGTGCGTACCAGGTTGGAACGGCATTGCGGCGCGATGCGTAACCGCAGGGCAACCGGAAGAGGTGACCATCATGCGCGGCTGCTCGGCCATCTTTACAGAAGTGCGTGCCGACATCGTATGCCGCACCCTCGATCAGCCTTTCGATCTCACGCCCAATTTGGTACGCCTTGCCGATCGACGCCTCCCAAGACATCGCTGAAGGAATCTCGTAGTACAGCGTAACTCCATTCGAGTGAACGAGGATCGCCCCGGGGAATCGCTCCCGAAGTCTGGTGACGTCCGCGTCTGTAGCGACTCGGCCCTCGAAATCGATGTCGATCGCGACCAAGTATGTCCGCAACACACATCCCGAATTTTGATTCTGCTTTCGAGATTTGCCGCGCAAATACGAAGCGGGGCTCGCAGTGATTTTTTCCTGCGGGTACAGCTCGGCGAGTTGCGGAAGATCACTGACCAAACACAGAAAGGTGCCACCGGCTCGCCGCTTCGGTTCCTGCTTAAAACAAATCGTGACCGGCTTCGACGAGTCACTCGGGTGATAGCAGACCCTCTCGAGTTCACCTATTTGCACGCGCACATGCGCGTCTGCCGGCGCATATCGGTACGCGAGAAACGAGCGTAGCTGATCCAGACAAGCCATTGCGGCACACGCCGCCGGTCCCATGCATGGACGCCAGGCCAAGGCTCCCCAGGCTCACACCAGGGCAGCACCAAGCCGCGTCACGCGAAGGGACGCGGCGAGTTAAGCGGTTTCCTCGAAACGGAGTTCCGCCTGGCGGGCAGATGGGCTCTCAGTGGCGACCTCGAGCAGCTCCAGTTGGATCTCGGTGCTGCTTTCGATCGAGAGCAGCTCAAATTGAATTTCTGTTGGCGTATTCATCTTTATGGTACGCCGTCCAAGAAACTAGAGGATTCTGCGGACTAAGCCTTGACGCAGGAGCGCCATGCGCTACCTTTCGTCAATCTTTGTTAGCTTTGCCGCTCCTCTAGCCAGGGGCGGCTTTTTTTATGCTGCGGGCTGGAGGGTTGCAGTGGCTTTGATCGCACGAACGCGCTGACGGCGGCGTTCTTCAGCCAGGACCTCGGAAGGGATCATCGGCGGATACTCACCGGCTGCCAGGCGTTCTTCGACGCGTGCAACGTCGGCGAGAGACCAAATGGTGAAGCGGCTGCGCGACTGCAGCGGCTTGAACCAGCCAGCCGCGTGAGCTCGAAGCACGAGCTTCGGCGTCAGCCGCGCGTACAAATCCTTGGTGCGAATGAAAGCTGTCACAGGAGAACCTTTTGAAGTCGAGGGCCACACGCGGGGATGGCCCTCTGTGGGCTCCCCCAGGTCTCCTGTCCTCGTCGCTCTCTTGGCGACCACGACTCGCGAGTTTCTGAGCAGACTGCCAGCGGCGTGCGCGCTGTCAGCTCATTGAGAATACACCTTTATCGACCGAAGGACTCCGAAATTAATGCGCATTTCTTGCGATTTCGTTCCGGAGCTCCCCGAAAGCCCCCTTTGGGCGATTTCCGTGTCCATGTTCGTGTCCACGAAAAGCAGTGATTCGATCCATTTCGGAGGGCTTCGATAGCCCTTTCTCCTCTGAAAACTTCCTCGTTGACATGGTGCCCAGAGTCGGGGTCGAACCGACACTCCTTTAAAGGGAACCGGATTTTGAGTCCGGCGCGTCTGCCAATTCCGCCATCCGGGCGATGGAAGAGCCGAAAAACGTAGGGCCGCTCCCGAGGTTGTAAATGGAATTCTCCGGCACACCGACCTGGTCTCCTGTTCGAAGAAAACGCCGGCAGGCTGCGAGCAACCGGCCTCGGCGAGCTGCCGACAAATGCACGGGCCTTTCTGGACTGAGTCCCGACCCCGACGAAAAAAACTTCCGCCATTTTTGAACGGCTCGGCGACTGCCGCGTCTCTCTCACCGTTAGTTACCCGTTCTTTTTTGTAGTCCATAGTTTGTAGTTCAAAGTCGGCAAGGGCGCTGGTTTTCACCAGCGCCCTTACTGTTTTACGGAGCCCAGGCTGCGTGCTTGCACCAGCGACCACGCGGAGTTTTGACTGGGCGCGCCATGCCCGACTTCCGAGCCTTCTGCCGCCCCAGTGAACGTGAACCGGCCGAGATCCGCCTGTCCGCAGACGAGTCTCACCACTTGGTCAACGTGAACCGCGCCCACGTCGGCGACACGGTCGTCGCGTTTGACGGAGCCGGCACGGAGTGGATCTGCGAGCTCGTTTCCGACGCAAAGGCAGGAGCGGCGCTGAAGGTGCGCTTCAGCCAGAAAATCAAACCGCTGCCCTACGAAATTACGCTGGGGCAAGCGCTTCCGAAGGGTCCCTCGATGGACGCGATCGTGCGGAAGGCCACCGAGCTCGGCGCAAAACGCATTGTCCCGCTCGAGAGTGAACGCACCCAGGTGCACCTCGACGGCGAGCGTCAGGACAAGAAAATCGAGAAGTGGCAAACCGCCGCGCTCGAGGCCGCCAAGCAGTGCGGAAACGCCTGGCTTCCGGAGATTCTCCCGATCGAACACGCCTCGGACTTCATGGAAAAAAGCCGCGGCTACGATCTGAAGCTGATCGCCAGCCTCCAACCCGGCGCCAAGTCGTTGAAATCGGTTTTGTCCACCTATCGCGCCACCACCGGCAAAGCGCCGCAGCGCGTTCTGTGGCTGATCGGGCCTGAGGGCGATTTCACTCCCGCCGAAATGAGCCAATCGAAGAGCACCGGGTTCGAGCCTATCGGCCTCGGACCTTTGGTGCTTCGCTGCGAAACCGCCGCCGTTTACGCGCTAAGCGTGCTCAGCTACGAGCTTCAGAATCCCTCCTGAGGCCTGCGCATTCCTCGGGCGGCCTGCGCCCGAGATGCCAGTTTCACCCGTCTGCTTCGCGGCCGTGCCCTGAAAACGGATACGGTCGCCAGCTATCGATCCGTTTCAGCCGCGGCGTCCGGCGTTGCATCGGCCCATGGACGCGGGAGCTCTCGATCGAGAGCGACGAATCGGGCGGCGAGTCCGCCGCCCTCCGTCACCAAACCAGCAGGCCGCCGGCAAAGGTCAGTCCGGCACCCACGCTGCAGAAGATGATCTTGTCTCCGGCGTTGAAGATGCCCTCCTCCGCCGCCCAGCCGAGAGCCATCGAGACGCTGGCCGCACTGGTGTTTCCGTATTTCCCGATCGTGACGACAAACCGCTCGTAGGGGATGCCCACGCGTTTGCTGACCGCCCTCAGGATTCGCTCGTTGGCCTGGTGAGGGACGATCCACGCGATGTCCTCCGGTTTCAGCTGGTGGCGCGCAAGGGTCTTCTCGATCTCGTCCGCGAAGGCGATGACCGCGTGCTTGAACACAGCGGCGCCGTTCATCTGCAGGAAAAAGTCGTCGCGATCGATGCCCTCGGGATGCGGGAACGGCCGGGTCGCTCCACCGCCGGGCCGCTGGATCGCACAGAACTGTTCTGCATCGCCCGACAGCGCCATGCGGCCGAGGCGATGGCCTCCCGGTGCGTCCGTGAGGATGGCGGCACCGGCGCCGTCGCCGAAGAGAAAAGCCGTCGCGTGGTCCTTGGGATTGGTGATGCGCGAAAGCAGTTCGGCCGTGACGACGATCAGCTTCTTCGCCGTGCCGGACCGAATGAAGGCGCGGCCCACTTCGAGGGCGTAGAGCCACCCGGCGCAGGCAGCGTTGAGGTCGAATGCGAGGGCGCGGGGGATGCCCAATTGTTTGGCGAGCGCGCTGGCCATCGAAGGCACCGGCTGGTCGGGAATCAGCGTCGCCATGATCACGCCGTCGATCTCGCCGACCGGCACGTTGGCCTGTTTGAGGGCATGCTGCACGGCGGTCGCGGCAAGGCTCGTGGCGGTTTCGCCGTTGGAAGCATACCGGCGTTCACGGATGCCCGTCAGCTTGATGACCTCGGCCTCCGTCATGTCCGGGAAAGCCTTCAGAATCTCGCTGTTCGAACGAACTCCGCTCGGGAAAGCGTAGCCTACTCCGGCGATGCAGACCGTCTCGTTCGCATGGGGCAGAAACCCGGACGAAGAGGGAGCCTTCGCGGCGGCGGCAGCGGGGGCGGAACGCACCTTTTCCAAATAGCGGGCGACATCGTCGCCGGAAACGCGGCCTCCCGGACCCGTCGCTTCGATGTCCGTGATCTTCGCCGGATCGAGGCCGGCATCCGTCGCGAGCTTGGCCGCCCGGGGCGTCCATTGGGGGCCTGACGAAACCTTCGCCGCCGCCGGCGCGGGAATGTGCGGTGTGGCGACCGGAACGCTGGGGGGCGTCTGCGCGGCGACCTTGGGCGCAGTCGTGGCCGGCGGAACCGTCGCCTTCGTTTCGAGGTGTTTCAAAGCCACATCCGACGTCTCAATCCGGAGAAACGGAGCGCCCGACGGAAGAATGTCACCGGCCCGGCCGATCACGTCGCGCACGGTGCCGTCGCAGGGCGATTCAAACTCGAAGACGGACTTATCGCTCTCCAACTCGGCCAGTTTTTGCCCCTTCTTCACGGCGGCTCCGGCAGTGACCGTGATGTCGATCACGGTCAGCTCGTGTACGGTGGCGCCCATGGAGGGCACAGGCACTTCGATCAGAAACGTTTCCATCGTTTTGGCGAGTTGTACGGGTAACGCTCAGGTTCGCAAGGGCTGCGGCCGGGGCGACGGTCTAAGCTTTGTTGGTCGGGTTGGCTCGGTCAACGCCGGTCGTTGACAGCTCGTCAGCCTCGCGAGCCGGGAAGCCCGAGCAGTTTCACTTTGTACGCAAGCGCTCTGGGACTAATCCCCAGAATCTGCGCGGCCTCTCGGCGATTGCTCGTCACGCGCGACAACGTTTCACGAATCAGCCGGGCTTCAACTTCCGGAATGCTCATGCGAGCCCGCACCGTAAACAGGACCGACTCGTCGGACTCGGCGGAAGCGGCGGGCGGCGGCGGCGCATAACTCGCGTCGATCTCCGTCGCGCGAACGGTCACCACCAAACGTTCGATGAGATTGCGCAGCTGGCGGATGTTACCCGGCCAGCGGTGGCGCATGAGGGCCTTGAGAAAATCGTCGGTGAACACCTTCCTCTTGCGGCTGTGTCGGGCGGAAAAGTGGGCGTTGAACGACTCGACAAGCGCGGGAATATCCTCTGGACGCTCGCGCAGCGGAGGCAGGGAAAGCTCCACGATGTTGAGCCGGTAGAGCAGGTCTTCGCGAAACCGTCCCTCGTTGGCCCACTTCGCGAGATCGCGGTTGGTCGCCGCAACGATGCGCACGTCGGCCCGCACCGGGCGCGAACTGCCGACCGGGCGGAAAACGCCGTCCTCCAAAACGCGCAGCAGGTCGCCTTGTCCTTTTCCGCTGAGGTCTCCGATTTCGTCAAGTAGCAGCGTCCCGCTCGCCGCGAGCTGAAATGCGCCCGGGCGATCGTTGATCGCGCCGGTGAAAGCGCCGCGCACGTGGCCGAAGAGTTCGGACTCGATCAGATTGTCCGGCAAACCGGCGCAGTTGATCGCGACAAACGGTCCATGCCGGCGGTTGCTTCGGTCGTGAAGCGCACGGGCAACGAGGTCCTTGCCCGTTCCGCTTTCTCCCGTGACCAGCACCGGCACGTTGGTCGTCGCGACTTCAGCGACGGTTTCCGCCACATGGCGCATCCGGCCGCTGGCACCGACAAAGACGTCCGGATCGGCACGCCGCTTAAGGCTGCGACGCAACTTCGGGTCGGCCGCGACCAAGGCCTGACGATCCAGCGCCTGATCAATGGCCGCATACAGCGCCTGCGGGTCCACCGGCTTTGAAACGTAATCGCGCGCCCCTTGCCGCACCGCCTCCATCGCCTGCGAGATCGTCGCGCCCTCGCCACATAGAATAAACTCGGTGTCGGGCGAAACCGTGCGAATCCGCCGCATGAACACGATCGGATCCACCCGTCCCGCCTCAAAACCCAGCACCACCAAATTGAGCGCCTCCGTGCTCGCATATCGCTCCACATGCGCTTCCGTGGAGGCAGCCAGCGTCCGGTAGCCACGGTCTTCCAGCAAGCCAGTGAGTTTGCCCAAATCGGCCGCATTGCGATCCAACACGGCCACGGTAATATTCGCCGGGTTCACTGGAGTATATTATAGAAAAAATTGCTCCAGAGGCTATGCAAGAATTGCACTTCTTTGGGCACTTTTGGGAAAAGGCCGGCCGGCTACAACCAGCAAACGTCTCTAGGTAGGTCATCAGCAGGCGGATACAACCGGCCCGCCAATCCTGGCAGAGTCTATGCCTTTGTTGGGGCATGACGTTCAATAGGTCCTTGCGCTTTTTTGCCGCGGCTTGCTCCGCGGGCACCGGAGCGCATCGGCATGGAGCTGTGCGGGTGGTAGGCGCCCGGCGCTCCGAGGCCGGAAGGGATCTGCCGATCGCCCCGGGGTTCGCCCTTTTTCGGCTGACGGGAGTACGCGGCTGATGGCCCTCCGCATCGGCGAGTTTCAACCCCGCAGTTTTACGCTGTGGGGCTCGGGGTATAGTCGTCAGGACGCACTCGCCGATCTGAAGGCGGGTGCGACCGTGGGCCTGATTGCCCTGCCGCTTGCCCTGGCTCTGGGAATCACGAGCCTTCCGCAGTCGATCGCCGGTGCCGTGCCGGCTGCGGCAATCGGCGTTCTCACCGCAGTGATCGGCGGCTTCATCGTTTCGCTCCTGGGCGGCAGCCGCGTGCAGATCGGGGGTCCGACCGTCGCGTTCATTCCGGTCATTCTCCTCGTTCTCCAGCAGCATGGATACATCGGGCTGCTGGTGGCGACGATGCTGGCCGGCGGGATTCTGATCATCATGGGCATCTCGCGGCTGGGTAATCTCGTCCGCTACATCCCCTATCCCGTCACGAGCGGACTCACGACCGGCATCGCCATTTCGGTCATTGTGACGCTTACGCCCGACTTCCTCGGGATTCCGGACGGCCCAGCGGCGCCGCACGAGTTTGTGGCGCGGGTCGGCTGGATCGCGCAGCACATTCCGCAGATCAATCCGCTCGCCGCGATCCTCGGTATCGCCTGCGCCCTGCTGATCTACTTCTGGCCGCGCCTGGGTTGGCAGAGACTGCCGGGCTCCGTCGTGGCTCTTGTGGTCGCCACGCTCGCGGTGGTGTTCCTTCACTGGCAATCCCTCTACGGCGTGACCACCGTCGGCACCCGTTCTGGCGCCAACTTGCTGCCCGATCGCCTGACGCTCGTCTCGCTCAGCGATCTCACCGTCAGCCGAATCCGAGATCTGATCGTGCCCGCGACTTCGATCGCGCTCCTCGTGGCGATCGACTCCCTCCTTTCCGCCCGCGTGGCCGACACGCTCATCAACGACCGCCACGACCCGAACTCGGAACTCATCGCTCACGGACTGGCCAACCTGCTCTGCCCTTTTCTGGGCGGTCTCCCGGTGAGCGGCGCCGTCGCCCGCACCTCGACGAACATCCGGTGCGGCGGACGCACGCCGCTGGCCGGCATGGTGCACGCCGCGGTCCTCCTGGTGCTCGTTCTCGCGCTTCAGCGCTATCTGCTTTTTGTCCCCCTCTCCGCCCTGGCCGCCGTGCTGCTCCTGGTCGCATACCGCCGCGGCGAATGGCACGAGTTCGCCCGCCTCGGACAGATGACGCGCAGCGACGGCGTGGTCCTGGTCACAAGCTGCGTCCTCACGGTTTTCTTCGGCGTGGTGGTCGCGGTCGAGGTGGCGATGGTGCTCGCCGCAATCCTGTTCATCCGCCGCATGGCCGACACGACGCAGGTTTCGCTCGTCACGGCCAACGACGAACTCGAGACGTCGGAACAAGTCGCCCACGGCAAACGAATCCCTGACGGCGTCCTGGTCTACCGGATCTTCGGCCCGTTCTTCTTCGGAGCGGCGGAGAAGATGGAAGACGCGCTCCGGAGGATGGAGCGGCTCCCCCGTGTATTGATTGTGCGGATGCAGCTCGTTCCGGCGATGGACGCCACCGCCCTGGATACGCTGGAAACCGTGCTCGAAAAGATGCGCGCCGCGGGCGGCACCGTCATCCTCAGCGGGCCGCATCGCCAGCCCCTGCAGCTATTGTCCAAGGCCGGATTCGTCGAACGGATCGGCCGCCCGAACATCCGCGCCCATTTCGACGACGCGCTCGCGCGCGCCGAGGAATTGCTCGAGGACATGAAGGTCCCGAAGGCCGAAGAAGCGAGGGTGCGCCCATGAAAACTTGCGCCTCCAACTCCGGCCGGCTCGGCGTCTCCACCTTTCCCCTACCAAGAACACCCCGTTCCCCGTTCACACCCCTGAGGGAGGGAACCGTGTAGGAGAAGGACGCAAACGAAGTCCGCGGCGGCCCACAGACCGGTGACACACCGGCCCGCGCGGAGCTTGTCGTCCTACCTTTCCATTTTCGGCAACCATGCTACGCAAACCCATCCCTCTCTGGATTATTGCTGGTGGATTCGCCCTGACTCTCATCGGCGGCTGCATCAACGCCGTCGGCTTCCTCAGCCTCTACCACCAGGCGCTGAGTCACATGTCCGGGACGCTCTGCGCCCTGGGCTTCAACCTGGCCACGGAGCCAGCGCCCGTCGTCTGGCATTCGCTGCGCGTGCTGGTCTCGTTCTTCTTCGGCGCGCTGCTGAGCGGTTTCATTCTCCGCCAAAGCACCCTGAAGGCCGGGCGCCGGTACGGCGTCACGCTCGCGGTCGAATCCGCGCTGCTTTTCGCCGCGGTCCACGCCTTCCGAGTGAACTCGGTTTGGGGCGTGTACTTCGCCGCAGCGGCATGCGGCCTGCAGAACGCCATGGCCTCGAGCTACAGCGGCACCGTGATTCGCACGACCCACGTCACCGGCATGGTGACGGACCTCGGCATCGCGTGCGGCCACATGCTGCGCCGGCAGCCCGTCGAGTGGCGCCGCTTCAAGCTGTACGCCGCGCTGATGACGGGCTTCTTCGCCGGAAGCTACATGGGGGCGGTCAGTTTCGTCCGCATCGGCTACGACACGCTCCTCTTCCCGGCGGCCCTCGCCGGCGCGACCGGGCTCGGCTACGCGATCTTCAAACACATCGAGCGCCGGCAATTCCAGCGCTCCGAGCAAGCGGCGCTCCGCGATCTGCCTCGCGCGCCGGATCCGCTCTAAACCCGAATTTCCGCCATGTCTGATAGTTTTCTCTCACACCGTCGGATCACCCGCGCTCTCCGTCGACTCTCCGAGCTTGCGGCCAACGAGCGCCTCGCTCTGGAAATCGCGCTCTGCCACGGGCACATCATGACCGTCGTCTACACGCTGCCCGACGACGCGAGCGGGCACGCCAAGATGGTCGTTTCGAGTTCGCGCGGGGCGGAACTCGTCCGGCAGGTCGCCTCGGAGCAGCGCCTTCCCTCCGCCTGGATCGAGGAGGACGTGAAGTTCTTCGTCGCGCTCACCGCGGCGCGTAATCCGTCGCAGCTCCGCGAATACGCGCCCAGCCTGATTCTCTCGGTTTCCGAGCCGCCGCATCTCTTCGCGATGAAGCTCCACGCCCTGCACGCCGACAGTTCGCCGGCGCTCGCGGACCGGCATGACCTCGCCTTCCTGCTGCAGAAGCTGAGCCTCAGCTCGATGGAAGCCGTCGAGCACGCCTATGCGCGGTTTTTTCCGGATCAGGCCCTGCCCGACGACGTCCGAAAAATCGTCGCTCAGCTTCTGCCCGCCAGCAACGCGCCCTTCGCCGCGCCGGTGCGCTAGAGGTTCTCCAGCGTTCGCCGTTCACGGAGCCGCCGGCGGGGGTTCCGATCGCCTCGTTCCGGCGTGCACCTGAACGCCTCAGACCGCGCTTGCGATTCGGCAGCGCAGATTACTTCTGCCGCACGACGCGCCAGATCCGGACACAATCTTCGAGTAGCGCGGGGAGCTCCGACAACGGGATCATGTTGGGCCCGTCGCTGATCGCCTCGGCAGGATTTGGATGCGTCTCGAGAAACAGTCCCTCGGCTCCCGCAGCCAGGGCGGCGCGGGCCAGCGGCGGAACGAATTCGCGCTGGCCGCCGCTCTTGCCGCCGGCAGCGCCCGGAAGCTGCACACTGTGGGTCGCGTCGAAAACCGTGGGAAAACCGTTGGCGCGCATGATCGAGAACGACCGCATGTCCACGACCAGGTTTTGATAGCCGAACGTCGTGCCGCGCTCCGTCTGCCAGATCTCCGCGGCGTTCCCATCGCGCAGTTTGCCGGTGACGAAAACCATCTCCTGCGGCGAAAGAAACTGACCTTTTTTCACGTTCACCACCCTCCCCGTAGCTGCGGCGGCGAGGAGCAGGTCGGTCTGCCGGCAGAGAAAGGCCGGGATCTGCACGACGTCGCACACCGCCGCGACCGCCGCGACTTGGCTGCTCTCGTGCACGTCAGTCAGCACGGGGAAGCCGTACTCGCGTTTGATGAGCGCGAGCAGCTTCAGCCCCTCTTCCATCCCGGTGCCGCGAGCGCCCGCCAGCGAAGTCCGGTTCGCTTTGTCGAACGAGCCCTTGAACACGATGTTGAGTTCGGGGAGCGACTTCTGGGCGGAACGAAGGGATTCGGCGACGGCACGGCAAACGCGTTCGTTTTCCAGCGAGCAAGGTCCGGCGATGAGCAGCAGCTTGGTGGGATCGAAAAGCATGAGTGGAAGTGCGACCAGGGACGCCGAAGCGCCTCAACGGCTCAGGCCTTGGATTTCTTCTGAACCTTGCGCGCGGACTTCACCGAAGGCTTCTGAGTCTTCACCGCGGCGGCGATGAACGCCTTGAACAGCGGATGCGGCTGGTTCGGCTTCGACTGAAACTCGGGATGGAACTGTACCGCGACGAACCACGGATGGTTCTTCAGCTCGATGATCTCGACGAGATTCCGACGGGGGTTCACGCCGCTGATCACCATGCCCGCCTTCTGAAGCTGGCTGACGTAGCTGTTGTTCACCTCGTAACGGTGGCGATGGCGCTCGCGGATGCTCTCTTGAGCGTAAGCTTTTCCGGCCAGCGTGCCCGGCGTGAGCGCGCATTCGTAACTGCCGAGCCGCATGGTCGCGCCCTTGTCGATGATCTTCTTCTGGTCCTCCATCATGTTGATCACGGGATGGGGGGCGTTGACGTCGAACTCGGTGCTGTTGGCGCCTTCGAGTTTCAGGACGTTCCGCGAAAACTCGATGACGGCGATCTGCAGGCCGAGGCAAAGGCCGTAGTACGGGATTTTCTTCTCACGGGCATAGCGGGCCGCGGCGATCTTGCCCTCTGTGCCGCGGTCGCCAAAGCCGCCGGGTACGAGGATGCCGTCGAGGTTCTTCAGCACCGCGAGGCCGTTCTTTTTCTCCAAGTCCTCCGCATCGATGCGCACGATGTTGACCTTGCAGTTGTTCGCGATGCCCGCGTGGGTGACCGACTCGTAGACGGATTTGTAGGCGTCCTGGAGCTCGATGTATTTGCCGACCACGCCGATCGTGACTTCGTGAGCCGGATTCTGGATACGGGTGACGATCTCTTCCCAGATATTCTTTTTCGGCAGCGGATTCTGCAGGCCGAAAAGATCGATCACCAACTGGTCCATGCCCTCCTTCTGCAGGGCGACCGGCAATTCGTAGATCGACGACACGTCGCGACACTCGATGACGGCCTTCACCGGCACGTTGCAGAACATCGAGAGCTTGTCGCGAAGGCCAGGATCGAGCGGATGGTCGCAGCGGCAAACGAGGATGTGCGGCTGGATTCCGATCTCGCGGAGCTTCGCGACCGACTGCTGCGTGGGCTTGGTCTTGAGCTCGCCGGCCGCCGCAAGGAACGGGACCAGCGTCACGTGGATGAAAATCACGTCCTTCGGGCCGACTTCCAAAGCGAACTGGCGCATCGCCTCGAGGAACGGCAAGCCCTCGATGTCACCGGTCGTGCCGCCGATCTCGGTAATCAGGACATCGACGTCCTTCGCCGCCTGGTAAATGCGCTCCTTGATCTCGTTCGTGACGTGCGGAATCACCTGCACCGTCTTCCCGAGAAACGCGCCGCGGCGCTCTTTCTGGATCACGCTCTCGTACACTTGACCGGAGGTCAGGTTGTTGAGCCGCGACAGCTTGCCGCTGGTAAACCGCTCATAGTGCCCCAGGTCCAGGTCGGTCTCGGCGCCGTCCTCCAGCACGTACACTTCGCCATGCTGGAAAGGGCTCATCGTGCCCGGATCCACGTTCAGGTACGGGTCGAATTTCTGGATGCGCACGGTCAGTCCGCGCATCTCCAGCAGCGCACCGAGCGCTGCCGCCGTGAGGCCTTTCCCCAGCGAAGAAACAACTCCGCCTGTGACGAAAATGTACTTCATCGGAATGGGATATGAAGCGCCCGGAAACCATACAAGAAAAAGGTAGGCTCCACCGCGCGGCATAAGCGGCGCACGCACGATTCGGTAGGCCTGCAGAACCCGGCGGAGTACGCTCGCGCATGCCGATTTCGTGCGGGGCACCGACGCACCGGCGCGTCTACCCGACCAGATAAACGATCACGCCCAGCACAAAGCAGATCGCCGCGCCGACCAGCAGCCATTTCACCACCCAGGCGAAAAAGCGAAGGAGGAGCCACAGCAGCACGCCGCCCGCGATGACGACGCAACTCAGGACCAGCCATTCGGGATAGGCGGCCCATTGAGATCTCCAAAACTGCAGGAGCGACTCCATCTGCGGCAGGACACGTTACTTTGGCTTTTGCGCCGCGCAATTGCCCTTGCCGACGCGGCGCTCGGTTGCGCAGCATCCCGCCTTTCCCATGCATTCCAAGCCCCAAGTCCTTGTCTGGATCACCTGCGACGGCGTTCACATCGATCCGGGCACTGGAAAACACACGATTCTCGGCGTCTTCTCGAATATCCGTGCGCGTCAGTTTCCAGTCGTGCACCCATTCATGATCTGGTTCCTGACGATCAGCGACGTTCCGGCGGGGCAGCACAAAATCAAGATTTCGATGGGCCCCGAGCCGACCAATCTCACCGCGCTGATCGACCGGACCTTCGAGTCGCAGAGTCCTCTGCAGCGGATCAACCTGATCAACGAAATCCGCAACCTCAGCTTCGCGCAGCCCGGCGACTATTCCATCGTGATTGATGTCGACGACGAGCCGCTGCTTGCGACCAGTCTCACGGTCTCGAACTGAGTCGGCGCGAACGCGCCGGAGAAGCTGGAAATTAGAAGTTGGAAGTTGGGGACGGGCACTCTGTTGTTGAAAACCACTCGTTCGCTGTCGACGGGCCCGCGCGCCGGCGGCGAGCCCTTTGACGTCCCGTATGCCCGGAACGCCGCCCGTCGCTTCCTCTTCCCAACTTCGAAATCCTAACTTCCAACCTTTCCGCGGCGCAGCCGCGGCTCCCATGCCCAACGCGTCTTATTCCCGCAGTGCCAAGCCTTGTCTCGTCGTCGGCTCCGTCGCCATCGATCGCGTCGCCACGCCTACCGCGCAGAGCGACAATATCCTGGGAGGGGCGGCCAGCTACGCGTCGATCGCGGCGAGTTATTTCGCGCCGACGCGGCTCGTGGGTGCCGTGGGCGGGGATTTCCCGAAGCCTTTCCTGACGCGTCTCAAGAAGCACGGGATCGACACGACCGGCCTGCAGGTCGAAAAGGACGGCAAGACGTTCTTCTGGTCGGGTCGCTACCACGAAAACTTCGCCGGCCGCGATACGCTCGAGATCCAGCTCAACGTCTTCGAGAAGTTCTCGCCCACGCTGCCGGAAGCGTATCGTGAGACTCCCTACGTGATGCTCGGCGCCATCCAGCCGTCGCTCCAGCATCACGTCGTCGACCAGCTGAAGTCGAAGCAGGCGTTCATCCTCGCCGACACCTTCGACCTCTGGATCAAAACGACGCGCGAGGATTTCGACCGCCTTCTCCCCCGGGTCGACCTGCTGGTCATCAACGAGGACGAATCGAAGCTCCTCACCGGCGAAACCAGCTTGATCGTCGCGGGGCACAAGCTCCGCAAAATGGGTCCGCGCATCGTCGTCCTGAAGAAGGGCGAGCACGGGTCGCTCCTTTTCCACCCCGACGGCTTTTTCGCCATCCCGGCGTATCCGGTCACCAAGTTCATCGACCCGACGGGCGCGGGCGACAGCTACGCCGGCGCGCTCATCGGCTACCTGGCCTCGGTGAACCGCACCGATTTCGCGGCCCTGAAAAAGGCCGTCGCCTACGCTACGGCGGTCGCCAGCCTCACCGTCGAGAGCTTCAGCGTGAACCGCCTCTCCGCCGGAGGCCGCAAGACGATCGACGCCCGCTACAAGGAACTGGAGCGCATCACGCGCTTCTGAGCGGCGTTCCCGCTTCGACAACGACTCGCTTCCACGGCCGTCGCCCGGTCGCCGGCTGCGGAGCGAACGGGGCTATTGGTGGAACGAGGTTCTCTCCGTCAGCAGGGTCTTGGCCTCGACCACGATGCCCTCGAACAACAGCACTTGGATCTCTTCGCTGATCACGTGCTGCTCCTGTCCATACACGGGCTGCTTCACCATGCGCGACACGCCCGTGAGCGGATCGGTGTAGGGAACCTCTTCGATCCGGGTGACAACCTGTTTGACGATCGAGCCGGCGGGCCGGTTGTAAGTCCAGATTTCCGCTTTTCCAGACGGAGCCTCCATGGGCTTCACGGACTCCGGTGCGCCGTTCTTTTCGCGGAGTTGCTCCGCGGTCATACCGCGACCGACCTGAAACTTTGAACGGGTGACGACCACGTCCCGCCCTGCGCCGAGGATCGAACCCGCAGGCGCTCCGGACGCGGCAGTCTGCGACTTCGTCGGAGCGGCTTTTGCCGGCGCCGTCGCCGGCGCGGAACCGGAGTCAGGGGTGGCACAACCGCTCATGCCTAGAATCAGTCCGGGGAGGAAAAAGAGGTAACGCATCACATGCCTCAACACCGGCAGCCTCCGCACCCCTTCAGTTTTTCCCACGTTGTCCAAACCCTGCGAACGACGCTCCACGCGGAGGTCGGCGCCCGCCCCCAGCCGGTATCTGGTCGGGGCACCGATGGCGCCGAACGCGGGCGGTGAGTACGGTGGCGCAACCGCATCGACCATGAACGTCACCGACACACTCACCTCTCCAACGCTCCCTCATCACTTCTTCCCGGAAGCGCCAGCCCCCAGACAGAAGCGCCTGCTACCCTGCAACGTCGGGGGAATTGATCGAGCGGCGCGCGCTGGAGTCGCTGCTTTGGCGCTCGGCGTGGCCTTGAGCTCCCCCCGCGGACGAATGCGAACCATCGCCTGGATCGTCGCCGCGTCCGCGACGTTTACCGCGCTGACTCGATACTGCCCGGCCAACCAACTGCTCCACATCAACACCTGCCGAGGCTGACGATTTCACGCGGCGGAGGCCCGGCGCGTTCTGTCGAAACCTCGGCGCGGCCGATAGCCGGAGCCCGCACATGCTGTCGCCGATGGAACGCGCGCTCGTAAAAACACCGCAGCAGACGACGGAATAATCCCCGTTTGCGCTCCGCCTCGCATTTCTAACTTATTTCTACACAGAACCTATTGCGCCGCCGTCAAGATTCCCCCAGGAAGATGACACGCATATGACTAAAAAAGGCGTCTTTCTTGGTACCGACAGCGGAGCTACTACATCGAAAACGGGAGGTGTCTGGGCAGACGGCTCAATCATCTCGACGAAGCTCCGCCAGAGTTCGACCAACACGCAGCAGGGAACGGCGGCTGTGGTGAAAGGCTGGACCGAAGGCGTATTGGGGTTCCTGGCCGAAAACAGCCTTTCGTGGGAGCAAGTGCAGGGCGTCGGCCTCGCGATTCCGGGGCCTTACGAGCGCTACGGAGTGCTGGGCGTCGCGGCGAACCTGCCGAAGAGTTTTGCCGGTTGGGATTTTTATACCGAATACGCGAATGCGCTCGCGGCGGCCGCCGGTCGGCCGATCCCCCTCGTCGTCGGCAATGACGGCAACTACGGCGGCGTCGGCGAAGCCCACCGCGTCCGCGGCGGCCAGAAAGCCTCCGTCCTGATGTTGGCTCCGGGCTCGGGGCTCGGCACCGCGTACATCGACGCCAACGGCATGCCGCTCGACGGCGACACCCTCTCCGGCATGGAAGCCGGCCATATGCCCGCCCCGCTCCAGTTGCTCGGCGTGCGGCCGTATCCATGCGGTTGTGGCCGCACCTGGGGCTGCGTCGAAGCGTACACCACGATTTCCGGCCTGCCTTATCTTCTCGAGGATATCCTCAAGAAGTACCCGGACCACGAGTTGAACCACTCGACGCTGTCGTCGAAGGAGAAAGTCCTCTCGCTCCGAGGTCGCGCGCAGAAAGGCGATGCGCTCGCCATCGAGATCTTCGATTTCCAGGCAAAGGCGCTCGGTATCCACGCGGCGAATCTCGTCATGGCCCTCGACACGGAATTCGTCGTCATCGGCGGCGGGTTGATGGACCCGGAAGCCACCACGCCCGAGTTCCGGGAGCGTTACCTGAGAATCCTGCGCGAATCGGCTCTGCCCTATCTCTGGCCGGTCCAGCGCGGTCGCGTCCGCTTCGTCCCCGCCACGCTCGGCGACATGTCGCAGGCGATCGGCGCCGCGCTCGTGGCGCTCTACACCTCCAAGCTCAAGTCGAGCTGAAGCCGGGACCGCCCGCCGTCGCGAAACTCGCGCCCGGCAGGTCCCCTCGACAAAAAGCGCCGGTCGGGCATCGCGCCGCCGGCGCATTTGCTGTAGCGGCTCCGTCGAAGCCGCGCATGATTGAGGCGGTAACATGCCCGAGCCCGCTTTCGCTCCCACTCCCGAACCGCCCCCGGAGGAGTTTGCCCTCGCGGGAGTGTATTCAAGCGAGCGTGACGGAGCGCTCCACGGTCTGGTCGTGCTGGCGATGGGACTTCCCTACTGGCTCGAGTTTTCCGAGTCCGGCTGGAAGCTGCTGGTCGAGGCGCGCTACGCGACTGCCGTCGGGCAGCAGCTCGCCCTCTTCGACCGCGAGAGCGTCGGGTGGCCGCCGCTTCCGCCGGCAGACTCCGAAGCAGTTGCACACCGGCCGGTGCTGGGACCGTTGCTTTGGTGTTTGTGCCTGATCGGGATCTACCAGCTCCAGCTTCGCTCCTCTGCGGCGATCGAATCGCTCGGCCTGCTCGACGCCCGGCGCGTTTTCGAACACGGCGAAATCTGGCGGCCGTTCACCGCGCTTTTCCTGCACGCAGACATCGCCCATCTCACCGGCAATCTCGTCTGCGGGTTCTTCGTCCTCTCCTCCGTGCAGGCTGCGTTCGGACGGGCGCGAGGCTGGCTGTTCTTCTTCGCCGCGGCGACGGCCGGGAACTTCCTTGTGGCCGCCAGCTCGCTGTTTGCCTCGCACCGATCCCTGGGAGCTTCCACGGCTGTTTTCGGAGGGCTCGGATTGCTGACGGGGCGGGCTGTCCGTTCAGCGCTCGGCTCAGTCGTCTCGGGACGCTGGCGGCCGGTGGCTCTTCCGCTCGGGGCCGGCGCAACGCTGCTCGGACTCTTCGGCGCCGGTGAACCGCAGACGGACGTTCTGGCCCACGCCGCCGGTTTCCTCTGCGGTGTGCTGCTCGGCCTCGCCGCCCGCAACCCTTAGCGAGCGAAACGGTTAAGCTCACCGACGCGGCTCCCCTAATGGTTGCGCGCGTTTTCGTCGTGCGGCACCGGACGCGGGTGGCAAGATGGCCGGCTTTACACGATGCACCGCCTCGTCGAGCGCTGCCGCCCTCTCTTCCAGAACCCGAGCTTTCGGGTGATCTTCCTGCTGAACGTCCTTCTCGGGCTCGGCTACTCGTTCATCACGCCGTTCTTTTCGATGTTCGGCACCCTGGAGGTGAAGATGAACCCGATGCTGTTCGGGGTCTTCATGACGTCGCTCGCGATCGGCGGAGTGTTTTTCGGGACCGTCCTGGCGCACTACTCCGACCTCCGGTACAGCCGTCGGTCGATGCTGATCCTGGGAAGCGTGGCCGGGGCGGCGGGATACGTGAGTTTCGCCTTCATCCGGGATTTCACGCCGTTGATTCTGATCGGCACGCTCGTCCTCGGCGTTTCGTCGATCACGTTCTCGCAGGTCTTCGCCCTGGCCCGGGAGTGGCTGGGGCGCTCCGGCATTCCGAAGACGGAAACGGCGTTCTACATGAACGCGTTTCGGATGTTTTTCGCGCTCGCCTGGACCGTCGGGCCGGCGGTCGCGTCGTGGATCATGGTCGCGTATTCATACCGTGGACTCTTCTTCGGTGCGGCCACCTGCTTCTTGGCGCTGCTCGCCGTCGTCCTTCGCTTTGTGCCGGCAAACACCCCCGCCGGCGCAGGCTCCGCCACGTCGGTCAACTCGTCGCTCAGGAACGTGCTGCGCCGGTTCGACGTGCTCGCGCACTTCATCGGCTTCGTCCTCGTCTTCGCGTCGGGAACCATCGGCATGATGAACCTCCCGTTGATGGTGCTGAAAACGCTCGGGGGAACGGAGAGGCACGTTGGCGTCGTGTATTCGGTCGCGCCGGTCTTCGAACTGCCGTTCATGCTCTATTTCGGGATGCTGGCGACGAAGGTCGACCCGGCTAAGATCATCCGGGTCGGGGTGCTCATCGCCATCGTCTACTACGCGCTCCTCACTCTCGTGCAGGCGCCTTGGCACGTGTATCCGCTGCAAATCCTGTCCGCCGCAACGGTCGCGGTCACGTCGGGCGTGGCGATCACCTATTTTCAGAACTACCTGCCGCACCACCCCGGCACTGCGACCAATCTGTACGCCACGGCCCAGCGCATCGGCTCGACCGTCGGGTACCTGCTGTTCGGAACCCTCGACTGGCGCTTCGGCCATCGCGCCGTGTTCGTCGCTTGCGCGCTCTTCACCACGATCAGTCTCGGTCTCGTTTTCGTGCCGTCGAAACCGGACACGGAGGGCTGAGTCAGTCGCAATCGCAGGCGCAGTCGGAAGCGTCCGGCTTGGCGGGCTCGGACCGGCGCGGAGTCATGTCGATCACCCGGCCGCGGCGATCGAGTTCGAACCGGCAGCAGGCATCCAGCTCCTGCCGGAGAAGCAAACGGGCCCGGCGCACCCGGCTCTTCGCGGCGGTGAGAGAAATATCCGCGGCGTCGGCGATCTCCTGAATCGGCTGCCCCTGAAACTCGTGGCGGATCAGCGCGTCGCGATAAAGCGGCGGCAAGGCGTCGATAAAACGACGCAACGACGAGGTGAGGTCCACTTCGTCGCGGCCCAGCGGATCGGCGGCTTCGCTGTCCGGGTCCCATTCGAGCGGAAGCCGGCGCGTTCGGTAGTGGTCGATGACGGTGTTGCGAGCGATGCGGTACACCCAGCCCTGCAGCTTTGCGGGATCGCGCAACGTCGGCAGCTGGCGCTGCACCCGAAGGAAAACCTCCTGGAGCAGATCGTCCGCGTCGGACGGCGTGCGCGTCCGTTTCTGGAGAAAGCCCCGAAGCGGCTCGGAAAACTCCCGCCAAAGCGCCTCCACGGCGTGGATCCTTTCCGTGTGGGAAACCATGGTCACCCGCTTTCGGATACGTTTCCCGCCGCCGGAAGATCGACGCCCATGACGCCGGCGCTGAAACCCTCCCAGCCGACGCGCCTCCAGAACGCCGCGCCGCCGTCGTTGTCCGCGGCGACGAGGATGAGAGCGCGCTGGATGCCGTGGCGGCGGATCTCCGCGAGGCTCCGCTCCACCAGTTCGCGGCCGATCCCGGCCCCGCGCACCTCGGGTGAGACCGCGAGGTGGTAGAGGTATCCACGGCGGCCGTCGTGGCCGCCCAGCACGGCGCCCACGAGGCGTTCGCCGGAAAACGCCGCAAAGCTCATCGCGGGATTCCTTTCCAGGTAGGCGACGAGGTCGGATTCGCCGTCGCCCTCGCTGAGTTCGACCCCTTCGGCTTGGGACCAAAGCCGGCGGGCGGCCGGCAAATCGGCCGCGGCGAGAGCGCGGTAGTGGACTTTTACGGACACGGGACGAGACAGCGAGGAGGTCTTCACGGCGGAATGCTCGTAGGCGGTTCAGCCGCAGCAGCGGGTTTTGGCAGGCTTGGTGGCGAGCACCTCGGCCGCAAACACGTTCTGCTCGACCGACGGGCGCACGTCCCAGCTGCCGATCACCTCGGCGCTGTTCACCCGGGGACGGATGACGATCTCCGTGAAGCCCGCCTCCTCGAGAATCTTCTGCAGCTCCGTCACCACCGTCGCTCCGGAGAGACAGCCGCTGTGAAGCTCCAGGTTGGCTTTGATGTCGTCCGGCAACTCCGTCTTCGCGACGACGTCCGACACCGCAATCCGGCCGCCGGGTTTCAGCACGCGGAACGCTTCCCGATACACCGGCCGCTTGTCCGGACAGAGATTGATCACGCAGTTGGAGAGAATCACGTCGACCGTGTTGTCCGCGACGGGCAGCGCCTCGATCTCACCGAGGCGAAACTCGACTTGGGAGTACCCTCCCCGCTTGGCGTTGGCACGGGCTTTCGCGAGCATCTCCGCAGTCATGTCGACGCCGATCACGCGCCCCTCCGGACCGACGGCCCGGGCGGCGAGAAAGGCGTCGAAGCCCGCGCCGGAGCCGAGATCGAGCACGGTCTGACCTTTCTGCAGCGAGGCGATCGCGACGGGATTGCCGCAACCGAGTCCCAGATTTGCGCCGTCGGGGACGGCGGATAGCTCTTGATCGGAATAACCGGCGGTGCGGGCCTGTGCGTCCGCCGTACTGCAGCCGCAGCGCGGCGCCTGGGGTTTCCCGCAGCAGCTGGAGGCCTTCGAGGCGTCATGCGCGGCGGCGATGGCCCCATAGTGCCGGCGCACGGTTTCTTTGATCGTTTCGGGATCGGGCAATGTGTTCGTGTTCATCTTCACCCCTGCAGACGAAGCGAGGTGCGGAAGGACGCAGGAATTTTTCCGAGTCCGAAAACCAGGGCTGGCGGCGCCCGCCCTTCGCCTCTTCTCTGCCCCCATGAAGCAGCCCGACATTCGCATCGGCACCCTGGCGGGACAGGGGCCCCGCACGGCCGAATACATCCGGGCCATCCTCGGCCACGGCTTCGAGAGCTTCCAGATCAACTTCTGGCAGCACCTTCACGGCACCGATCTCGCCGCGCTGGCGCGGCAAACCGCAGACGTTCTCGGCGGCAGCCCTGCGGTGATTTCGTCGCTCGCCGTCTACGGAAACCCGCTCGGCACGTCGGAAGTCGACGCCGAGACGCGCCTCGCGTGGGAGTCGTGCATCGATCATGCGCGGGATTTCGGCTGCGATCTCGTCTGCGGCTTCACCGGCCGCGTCGCCGATCTCCCCATTCCCGAGAGCCTCCCACGGCTGAAGGAGATCTTCGGTCCGCTGGCAAAGCGAGCCGCAGACCGCGGCGTGCGCCTTGCGTTTGAAAACTGCCCGATGGGCGGTACCTGGCACACCGGGTCCTGGAACATCGCCCACAACCCGCCCGCGTGGGAACTGATCTTCGACGCGCTTCCCGACAAAAACATCGGCCTCGAATGGGAGCCGTGCCACCAACTCTGCCAGCTCATCGAGCCGATTCCCCAGCTTCGCCGATGGGTGCCCCGAATCTTCCACGTGCACGGCAAGGACGCCACGGTGCAGTGGGACGTCGTAAGGGCGCAGGGAATACACGGCCCGTCCTACTTCGCGTGGCATCGTACGCCGGGCTTCGGCGACACCAACTGGACGGAGGTGATCAGCGAACTCCGGCGACACGGGTACCGCGGCAGCATCGATATCGAGGGCTGGCACGACCCCGTCTACAAGGACGAGTTGGAGATGACCGGCCAGGTGCACGGCCTGAAATACCTGAAGGCCTGCCGCGCCGACTACGTGGAGAATCCCAAGGGGTTCTAGGACCGGATCCCCGCGCCGGCTCGCTCAGGCCCGCCCGAGCCTTCGCCGGGCTACGCGGTCCAGTCGAAGACGACGCTCCGGAAATCATCCTTCTGGTTTTGCAGTCCGGCGTACATCTCCTGCGCCTTGTCCGGTGAGACTTTGTGCGTGTACAGCGGCGCGACCAAAAGGCGCCCGCCGACGAGGAGGTCCATCACGATGGCGGCGTTGCGCTCCACCGAGTGCTTCACGAACTCGTCCTGAAACGTCGGATACCTCCACTCGAGCGCGCCCTTGAGCGTCACCGACGGCGGCAGGTGGATCTTGCGAAAGACGTCCGTGACGTTGGCCGAATGCGGAGCCCGGGGGCTCCCGAGCAGGATCACCTCGCCGTTGAGAGCCACGGTGTCACTGGCGTCGACGATCGCGGACGACAAGCCGGTGGCGTCGATCAACGTCGAGACCCCCACACCGCCGGTGATCTCGCGCACCCATTTCTTCCACTCGGGACGAGACGGGTCGACGGTGTAGGCCAGACCGCATGCCTGGGCCGCCTGGCGTCGCTTTTCGCTGATGTCGGCGCCAATCACGCGAGCGCCCTGGAGCCCGGCAAGCTGCCCGGCGAAATTGCCAACCTGTCCGAGCCCGGCCACCAGCACGACATCTCCGAGCTCGATCTCGGAGACGCGCACCGACGTCAGCGCGATGGTCGCCATCCGGGTGAACGTCGCCAGGTCCGGGGCGAGGCCGGTGGGGAGCTTGAGGCAAACCCCGCCCCAGCGGTTGCTCGTGTCGATTTTGAAAAACTGGGCGTGAGGGCCGTACGTGTAGACGACGTCGCCGGGCCGGACTTTCGACACGGCGCTGCCGACCGCCAGAACCTCGCCGACCGCGATATAGCCGGGCGTGCCGGGAAGAGCGAACCAGGACTCGAGCCCCGCCAGGCAGGCCAGTTCCGTCCCGGCGCTGACGAGCGAGTAACGATTCCGAACCAGGACTTCGGTCGAGGCGGCGATCTCGAGCGGCGTATCCGCCGTTTGGATCTCAACCTGACCAACCCGCGTGAAGACGATCCGTTTCGTGACCATGGGAGGAACCGCGATCTTTGCCCCTTCCGCCCGCGCGGGGCAAGCCGCCGTATCCATTTTTCGCATCGCCCGCGGAACCGGGATCACCCGCCGTTTTTCCCGGATGTGCAACCGACCGCGCCCGACCCCGGCATCCGCCCAGGGTCAGGAATACCGCGTGCAAGTTCAGGCGCTCATTTTGGGGCTTCGAAGTGGTAGGTGTACTCGCTGTCGACGTATTTCCCGTCCTGCACGGCCGGGACGAACATGGCCTTCTTCAGAGCGCCCGCGATGGGTGCAGACATCTTTTCC
The DNA here is from genome assembly GCA_003054665.1 of Opitutaceae bacterium EW11. Classification (GTDB taxonomy): domain Bacteria; phylum Verrucomicrobiota; class Verrucomicrobiia; order Opitutales; family Opitutaceae; genus EW11. The sequence goes on from QAYY01000015.1 coordinate 73,949, forward strand.
GGAAGGAGTTCGTCGGGCTGCATGGTCACCTCGGTGACCGAGCCATCTGCGGCCACTTTGATCGAGGCATTGAAACGAAACACTTTGCGCTGCACGAGACCGTCCGCGCGGAGTGGATTCCCGACCAAGACAGGTCCCGTGTAGCCCTGCGGGTGGGAAACCGCCTGCACCGCCTTGAGGTAATGCTGGCGGTCCTGCCACGTCTGGGGATTCTCCGGGCGGAGGGCGTCGAGGAAGCCGGCAAGACCCGCGAACATCTCCTTCACTTTGTTCGCGTCCGGCTGCGCCGCCGCAAGAAGTGGAACGCCAGTGCGCGTCACGATCACCATGCTGAAGCCCTCGTTCGGCACAAAACGGCTCAGAGAAGTGATGAGGTCCTCGTCCCGCAGATCGCAGACAAGCCACGGCACGTTCATGGTCTTGGCCATGTTGGTCTGCGCAATCACGTCGTGCCTGATCCCGAAGAAAACGGCTTCGAACTCCTCCGGAACAACGGACTTGAGCTTCTTGTACGGCTCTCCCGCATTGCCCAGCATGCCCCAAGAGTCGCCCGCGCCGGAACTCGCGTAAAAGACAACGTAGAACTCCGGCTCGCGGCCCTTCAGCTCCGCGGAGACGAGCTTGCCGTCCACAAGCCTCGAAACGCGGCCCTTCAATTCCGCGCTGACGGAACTCTTGGCCTGACTCCAGTCGTCGGCGCGCGCCGGCGCTTCCTTCGCGCGCTCATAGAATCGAACACAGTCCTCGGCGGAGAGGAAATGAAACGCGAGGTGGCGCCCGGTCGTCTGGCTGGTGCGGAATAGCGCGAGCGGCCCGAGCACTTCCGCAGGGTCGCCACGGAATTTTCCGCCTTGGGTATCGGTCCAGTCTTCGAGCTTGAGCGACGTCGCACTCAGTGAAGACGCCGCCAGCAAGAACAGAAGGGTTTTTGGGAGGGGTAATAGGCTTCGTTGCATGACAGGTAAGGTGCTCCTCTATTCTGCCCTGCCAACTTAGGCACACAAGTTTCAACTACCCCGAAGACAAACGGGCTTGGCTCGCCTCCGGCGCGTCGCCAGCCGCGGTGCGGAAACAACCGAACAACGTCAATCTCTCGGCGCCGTCTGGCGCGCTTCGAGTTCGCGCGAAACCGCGATGGCAAACGCCCTCAGTGGATCCTTCTCCGCCCGGTTCTGCTCCCGAAGCTTCAGCATCAGCTTCCGCTCTTTCTTCCAATCCGAGGGCTTGAAGACCCACTCGGCGAAAAACACCGGCCGTTCGCCCTCCTTCACCGTGATGGGATGAGGCAGGCCCGCGCGATCGGTGAAAAACGCCATCAGTCGCACCGCGTCGGAGTACCGCAGCGGATCGCCGTTCCGCGAAAGAGAGATGTAATACAGCGTCGCCTCCTGCGCCGGCACGCAGCCGAACTCGAGGTGAACGCCGGTCTTTGTATCCGCGGATCGAGGACCGGGCAGATGAGCGGGGGCGTCGGGCCGGTCGATCGCGTCGATCACCGCATCGGCGACGGACGCAAGCTCCCCGATGGACTCGCGGGTGAACAGGCGCGCCAGAAACTGCGCGTACGGATCCGGCGCCGGAGCGGCCGGTTGGGAGGACGGTTCCGCCGCCAGCATCGAGGCCGCGGCGAACACAAGGACGAGCGCGAGCGCTTTCATCCGGCCGACGGTAGCGATCCCCACACGGGCGACAAGGCTCTCATCGGCCGCCCACCGGCACATAAAGCCCGCGGTTCACATGTGACTCCCAGATCAAATCATCGGCTTCCGCCGCCCGGCGCCGAAACGCCTGCAGGTCGGCGGCCGCCCACGCCCGGTGCGGATTCCGCTCGAGGAACCGGACCATCGCCGCGTCGGCCGCAGCGATGTCCCGCGGCCTCACCCGAATCCGCTGCGCCACGTCGGGTGCGTCGAAATAGTTGTTGTGGCCGACAAACTCGAACAGCCGGAGCTCGGTGGAATCGAGGAGCGCGCCTGTGACCGAGACGACTTCCTTCTCGCCGCGGCGGCCCGTCGAACGCAGATAGGCGACCTGCATGCAGCGCTGGCGGTCGGCGTTGAGCGCCACGATCGCCGCCGCCTCGCGGAGCGAGGGATCGCAGTTCCTCACCTGGCGGATGCAGACGGATTCCGCGTAGCCGAGCCGAGGGAGAGCCTCGGCGAACCGTCGCAGCGCGGCGCGCGCCCGGTCCGAGTGCTCGGACACCGGGCACTCGGCCTCGCATTCATGGGCGGGCAGCCAGACCTTGGGACCCATCACGCCCCGAAGCTTCAGCACCATCGCCATGGCGAAACGGGCCGGGTTGCCTCCAAAACGCCAAGCCTCCCGGAGGGTGAGACCTCGGAAGCTGAGCTGATACAGTCCAGGTGCGATCATGAGATTGTCTCCCGCCCCGGAGACGAACGTGCGCCCACCGCCAGCTCTCGGCAAGGGCAAATCCCGGTATCGGCGGCTTGAACACAAATGAGGCATCTTCCGTATCCAACCGAAGGATGCGGGCCCGCCCCCGTGGCTCAACGGAGCGAAACCGCGCCGCCTCCCGCATTGACGAGGCGCAGGCGGCGCGCTTTCGCTCGTGACATGCCTGCCCCCTCCCCGGCCCGCGTATCCGTTCGCGGCGCGATCAAGCGCTACGGCGCGGTCACCGCGCTCGCCGGAGTGGATCTGGACATCGACGAGGGCGGCATCTTCGGACTGCTCGGCCCGAACGGCGCCGGCAAGACCACGCTGCTCGAATGCATCCTCGGCCTCCGCCGGCCGGACAGCGGGTCCATCCGGATCGGGGAAATCGATGCCATCGAGCACCCGGAGCGGAGCAAGGAATACCTCGGCGCTCAGCTGCAGGACGCCGCTTTGCAGGACAAGGTGACACCGCGCCAAGCGCTGCGGCTCTTCGGTTCGTTCTACCCCGATCCCACACCGGCGCCGGAGCTCCTCCGGCGTTTCGGGCTGGAAGACAAGGCCGACACTGCGTTCGACAGCCTTTCCGGAGGCCAAAAGCAGCGGTTGTTCCTCGCGCTCGCGTTCGTCAACCGGCCGAGGCTCGTCGTCCTCGACGAACCGACGTCGGGCCTCGACCCACAATCCAGGCGTGATCTGCACCACGCCATCCGGGGCATGAGGGAGAGCGGCCGCACGGTGTTGTTGAGCACGCACGACCTGGCGGAGGCCCAGCAGCTCTGCGACTGTATCGGCATTCTGGATCACGGGACGCTTGTCGCGCACGGAACTCCCGACGAACTGATCCGCTCCGCGAGATCCGCTCCCCGGCTCGCCTTCCGCGCCGCCGTGAGTCCGGTCGCGTCGGAACTCGCCGCTCTTTCCGACGTGATCCAGGTGGAGCAAGAAGGCCGGCGGTGGGTGCTCTCGACGCCGAATCCGAACCGCACGCTTTTCGCTCTCGTCGCCCACCTCGGAGATGCCCAGCTCCAGGAGCTCGAGATCCGGCATCCCACCCTGGAAGACGTGTTTTTCGAGCGCACCGGCCGCCCCTGGGAGAAGGAGGCGGTGAAATGATCTCCCTGCGCGCCCTCCGGGCCCTTGGCGCCCATTGCCTCCTCACGCTGCGGCTGAACCTCCGCAGCAAGCAGGCCATGGTCTACGGCTACCTCGTGCCGGTGTTCTTCCTGGTCGCGTTCGGCAGTCTCTTCCGGGCGGATTCGCCCCTGCTTTTCTTCCGGATGGGACAACTGCTCACGATCACCATTCTCGGCGGAGCGTGCTTCGGCCTGCCCACCGCTCTCGTGGCCGAACGGGAACGAGGCGTCTGGCGGCGCTACCGGCTCCTGCCCCAAGGCTTGGCGAGCCTTGTCGCCAGCACGCTGATCGCCCGTTTCCTGATCGTGGCTTCGGCGCTGGCGCTGCAGATCGGACTGGCGCGGCTCTTCTACGGGACGCCGTTACCCGAGCATCCGCTCTCGACGATCCTCGCGACGCTCGCCGTGACCGCTTCGTTCCTCGGCCTCGGTCTCCTGATCGCCGCGCTGGCGAACGACGTTCCGGCCGTACAGGCGCTGGGCCAATGCCTTTTCCTCCCCATGATCATGATCGGAGGCGTCGGCGTGCCTCTCGACGCGCTGCCCGTCTGGGCGCAACGTTTCGCCGGCTTCATGCCGGGACGCTACGCGGTCTCGGTCATTCAAAACGCGTACAGCGAACCGCAGGGCCTCGCGGGATCCGGTTTCAACATTCTCGCGCTGGCGGTCATCGGCGGCGCAGCCGGGCTGGTCGGCGCCAAACTTTTCCGGTGGGAAACGGGACGGCGCGTCACCCGAGGGGCTTTGGCCTGGGCGGTCGTGGCGCTCGCGGCCTGGGTTGCGGTTGGCGGCGCCGCGGCGGCCACCGGACGTCTGGAGCCGGCCCTTCCGCCGGGAGCGACGTATCGGGAGATCACCGACGCCGACATCACGGCGATCACGTACGATCAGCTGCCCGGAGACAACGAGCTCGTCACCCGGCTTTCACCCCCGTTCGCCCAACCGCCCGCGCCGGGACGACTGGCCGATATCGCGGCGAAACTGCGGGACTGGCCGCCCGCCAAGGTCGACGACGAAGGTCAGGCCGTGCGCAATCTCCTCAGCGTGGCGGCGGTGGCCGACATCAACGCCGATCTGCTGGAAGCGCCCATCGCCCGCGCCGTGTTCGACGAGATTACGCGCCGTTTTCCCCGCGAGGTGCAGCGGAAGGCGCTCGCCTGGGTGGTGCTGTACCCGGATTCCGGAGACGTCGTCGTCAAGCTTCCCGAGTTCGGGCAGAAGCGGGAGCCGCAGGAATTCGCCGTCCGCGAGCGCACCGCGATGTACGCCAAGAAGTTTCTCGGCCGGCTCGAGGGAGCCATCCAGGACCGGTAGCCGGCGCTCGTTACGCGGCGTTGGCCTGCTTGTCCGCCTCGGCCGTCTTGGCCGCGGCCTTGGTTTTCGCCTGATGCCGCGCCTCGGTGAGCGCAACGAGCAGATCGTTCTTCGAGATGCTTCCCAACAGACGCCGCGACTCGGCGTCGCTCACAACGGGCAGGCGCTCGATCTCGTGTTTCGTGAATGCCGCGAGGGCCTCCGGCATCCCCGTATCGGGCGTGATGAACGGGAACTCCTCGCGCAGGATATCGGTCGCCAGCACGCCGGTCGCGATGTCGGGCTGGCCAAGGAAGGGCTTGATGTCGTGGAGCGAGACGACGCCGATGAAACGGCGGTCGGGGCCGGTCACATAGAGGTTGTTGATTCGGCTGCTAATAAAAGCGTTGCAGACCTCCTGGAAGGTCGCCTCCGGCGCAACGGTGGGCGGATTCGGCCGGAGCAGCTGACCGAGCGAGATCGTCGGCATGCGCAGCTCCGGCTCGTGCTCGGCCTTGCGGCGCATGAACTCCGCGTAGAGCGATTCGCCCATCTGGCTGCGCCCCGCGAAATACGCGAAGGTGCTGGCGAGCATCAGCGGCAGGATGATGTCGTAGCTCAGCGTCATCTCGAACAGCAGGATGATCGCCATCACCGGCGCCTGGCTCGCGGCGGCCAGAAATGCGCCCATGCCCACGAGAGCGAACGCCTGCGGATCCGCGGCGCCCGTCGGCCAGACCTGATGCACGCCGAAGCCGAAGAGATAACCGACGCTCGCGCCCATGAAGAGCGTCGGCGTGAACACGCCGCCGGGCGCCCCGGAACCGAAGCTCGCCGCGGTGGCGAAGGCCTTGCACGTCATCAGGAGCAGCAGGGTCTTCCACGCGACGTCGCCCTGAAGAATGGCGAGGGTCACGCTGTATCCGTTTCCACATACTTCTGGGTACCAGATGGCCAGCGCTCCGACGATCAGGCCGCCCAGCACCAGTTGCAGCACGAGCGGAAGCCGCAGGCTGCGGAAACCTTTCTCCGCCAGCCGGAGCGTGTGCATGAACAGCGGGGCCGCCGACCCGGCGATCAATCCGAGAAGAATGTACGGGCCGATCTCCCACACCGAGTTCAGCTCGAACGACGGCACGTGATAGAGCGTGGTCGCGTGATAAAGCACGCGGACCGTCAGCGTCGCGATGACGGCCGCGACGACCAACGGCCCGAGGCTCTCCATCGCGATCGACCCGAGCACGATCTCGGCGACGAAAAACGCACCGCCGATCGGCGCGTTGTAAGCCGAGGCGATCCCCGCTGCGGCGCCGCAACCGACGAGCAGACGCAGGCTCGGCACCGGCAGGCGCCGCCAGCGCCCGGTGAGCGAGGCGAGGACGGACGACAGCTGCACCATCGGACCTTCACGGCCGATCGAACCGCCGCTGGCGATCGCACAGAGCGCCGCCGTGCTTTTCACGATGCTCGTGCGAAACGGCACGCGGCCGTCGCCCAGCGCAATCGCCTCCATGTAGTCGGTGGTGCTTCCGCCCTTGGTGATGCGCCGGCCGAGAAGCAGGACGACCCCGGCAAGCAGGCCGCCGGCGGCTGGAGTGACGAGCCGCCGCCAATTCGGCATGTGACCGAAGGACTCGACCATTCCGCCGGGCGAGCCTGTGAGCAGCCAGTGAAGGCCGTCGAGCCCCTCGCGAAACGCGATGGCGGAAAGGCCGCCGAGGAACCCCACCAGGCCCGCCCAGAACAGGGTGATCTGCCACTCGCTGGGCGAGATGTGCTCGGCCAGCCAGACCCGTATTCGGAGCAGCCTTACAACACCCTTGGTCAGCGCGGCAACCGGAGGAGCGGAGTGGAGGCGGTCCAATCCGTTCATGCGGCCGCCCGATCCTCCAGCAGCCGGGCAAACTCATCGGAGGTGCCGGCGGTCAGCAGGCGGCTCCGGGTCGCCGGGTCGCGCAAGCGCGAGGCGAGCGCCGCAAGGACGCGCAGGTACTCGGCCGCCCTCTCCTTCGGCGTCAGGATCAGAAAAACCAGCCGCACCGATTGGTGCTTCTCGTCGAACGGGACGCCGTTCACATGCCGTCCGCCGGCGATCACCAGGCGTTTCACCGCGCCCGTCCGCGCGTGCGGGACCGCCACGGTTTCGTCGAGCGCGACGGATCCGGCCGCCTGCCGCGCCACTAGATCAACCCATGCCTGCTTCGAATCCAGCACCAGCGAGGAATTCCTCAGCGGATCAAACAGCTCCCGCACAACGGCTTCCATCGTAGAACCGGTCAGGGAAACGGTGGTGAAATCGAGCGGCGGCAGCGTGAAGGCCATGGTTATAAAAGCATCGTCGCGAGGATTTGCCGGACAGCAACCGGCAAGCGGCGCTTTGTTGCAGTGCGCCACAGACCCTTCGGCCCGCCGGTGGTGCCGAAGGCCGCTGCGTCGGGCCGCGAACAGCCTCCGACCAGGAGGAGCGCGGGACGGACGCCCAGCAGGCGGAGCTTCAGGTGTCGAGCACCTGTCGAACGCGCTGGAGCAACGTCATCGGCGTAAACGGCTTGTCGAGCAGCGGGGCCCCGCTGAGGTCGCCACCGAGCCGGCCCAAGGCGTCGTCGGTATAGCCCGACATGAAAAGCACCTTGATCCGCGGATACGCCTCATGCACCCGCTGGGCCAGCTCGGGGCCGCTCCAGTCCGGCATCACGACGTCTGTCAGCAGGAGATCGATACGGCCTTCCCGTTCCTGGCAGAGCCGAAACGCGGCCTGCCCGTCGGTGGAGGCGATGACGTTAAAACCTTGCTGGAGCAGGATTCGCTCGGCCACGCGCAGGACGAGTTCGTTGTCCTCCACCATGAGAATCGTCTCCTTGCCGCGGGGCAGTTCGAAGGGTGACGCGGAGGAGGACTTCACGTCGCTCGCCGCGCTGACGATCGGCAGGAAGATTTCGAACGTCGTGCCCTGGTCGACTTTGCTCGCGCACGCGATGTGGCCGGCGCTCTGCTTGACGATGCCGTAGACCGTCGAAAGCCCGAGGCCGGTGCCCTTGCCCACGCCTTTGGTGGTGAAAAACGGTTCGAAGAGGTGCGACTGCACCTCCTCGCTCATGCCGATCCCTGTATCCGTGACGCGGAGACTGATGTAGGCGCCGGGGGAAAGCTCCACGGTCTCCCGCGCCTTGATTTCGTCGACCGTCACGCCGCGGGTCTCGATCAGGAGCCGGCCGCCGCGCGGCATCGCATCCCGGGCGTTGACCACGAGATTGAGCAGCACCTGCTCGAGCTGGCCCGGATCCGCCTTCACCCGGCCGAGGCGCGGAGTGAGCACCAAGCTCAGGTGGATGTTTTCGCCGATGAGGCGACGGAACATCTGCTCGAGGCCGCCGACGACTTGATTCACGTCCAGCTCCTTCGGCTGGATCATCTGCTTTCGGCTGAACGCGAGCAGTTGACGGGTCAAAGCCGCCGCCCGTCGGCCCGCCTCGCGAATCTCCCGCGCCGCCGCCTGGATGTCCGGCGTGGCCGCCGGATCCTCCAGAACCAGATCGCTGCATCCCACGATCGCGGTCAGCAGGTTGTTGAAATCGTGCGCGACGCCGCCGGCGAGCTGGCCGATGGCCTCCATCTTCTGCGACTGCCGGAGCTGTTGCTCCAGGCGCATGCGCGCCTCTTCACCCGCCTTGCGCTCGGAGATTTCCTTTTCCAGCCGCGCGTTGGTCTCCGTCAGGGCCGCCGTGCGCTCGCCGACCAGTTGCTCGAGGTACTCTCGGTATTTCAGCAGTTCCTGCTCGGCCCGAGTACGTTCCTCGACTTCGCGCTGAAGGCGCTGCGTGCGCTCCGCCACGAGCCGCTCGAGTTCGTGCTCCCTCGCGCGCAGCCGACGCACCCGGAGGCGGTGCAGGCCGTACGCGGACGCGCCGAGCACCGTCGCGGCAGAAGCGTAGAACCACCACGTCTGGTAGAAATGCGGACGCAGGACGAAGGAGAAAGTCGCGCCGGTTTCGTTCCAAACCCCGTCGTTGTTGCAAGCGACGACGTGGAAGCGGTATTCGCCCGGGCTAAGGCGCGTGTAATACGCCGTGCGGCGACTGCCGGCTTCGATCCAGTTCTTGTCGTAGCCTTCGAGCCGATACCGAAACCTGACGCGCTCGGGGATCAGGAGGCTGAGCGCGGTATAATGCAGCTCGAGGTTGCTCGTGCCCGCCGGCAACACCACCCGCGAGGACGCAGGCACCACGCGATTGTTGGCCAGCACTTCCTCGACCACGACCTGCGGGGCGAGGCCGTTGCGCACGATCCTGTCCGGGTGGAGAATCACCAATCCCTTCACCGTGGTGAAAAGGAGCCGCCCGTCGGCGCAGCGGAAAGCCGCCGGCTGATGGGAGGTGCCGACGGACTCGTCGGCGCGCATTCCGTCCGCCGTGGTGAAGACGACCGGATTCACCGTCGCCTGGCGCCCGTCCGCGACGCGATCGAGGTCGAGCCGGCCGACTCGCACGATGCCCTTACCCGTGCTCATCCAGAGATTGTTCCCCTTGTCCGTGACGATGCCGGCGACCGCCTGGACGTTCAGCCCCTGCGCCCGGTCGTATTTGACCACCTGGCCGTCTCTCATCCGGTATCTGAATACGCCGGTCGTGCGGGGGCTGGCCAGCCAGAGGTAACCGATGCCGTCGTCGTAGAGGACATGGATCTGTTCACGGAGGGGACAGGCCACCGCCTCCTCGGGCGGCTTGCCCTTCGGCACGCAGTACAGACCGGCGGACATCGCGAACCAGAGGTTTCCCTGCGCGTCGCGATGGATGGCGTAGACGTAGCGCACGTTCGAGCGCCCCGGTTCGTCGACGAGCTTCAGGTCGTAGGGCGAAATGGCGCCGTCGCGGAACCGGTGGATGTTGAGGTCGGACGTGGCGAAGATCAGGCCCTGGTCGTCCTCGCAGATCGCGGGAACGTGCAGATGCCACGGCGCATCGCGGCCGGTGTACGTGGTGAAGCGCCGGTCCTTGAACCGGCTCAGGCCCGCGCTCGTGCCGAACCAGACGGAACCGTCGCTGCTCTCGAACGGCGCGCTCGCGGCGTTGCCGCCGAGGCCGTCGGCCATCGTGTAGCGCAGCACCGAATCGCCAAAGATCCGGGTCACGCCGTTCAACTCGCCCGTGGCAAAAATGCTGCCGTCGCGAGTCTCGATCGCGGCGAGCAAGGCATTCGTCGCCATGCCGTCGTAGGTCGTCATCGTGACCAGGGGCGTGTCGCGGAGACGATCGAGGCCGCTTCGGGTGCTGATCCAGAGGCTGCCTTCGCGGTCCTCGAAAAGAGCCTGGATGCTTAGGTCGCTCAGCCCCGTCGCCGTCGTCAGGTTGGACCACCGGCCGCCGGCGAGTCGGTACAATCCGGCGCCGTCCGTGCCCATCCAGAGATTGCCGTCGCGGTCCTGCAGAAGGGAGGTGATGGAGATGTCGCTGAAACGTTCGGTCTCGCTGTCGCGGACCAGACGCCCGCCGGTGAGCTTGTAGAGACGGTTGCGCGTCCCGACCCAAACCGTCCCGTTTCGGTCCTCGGCGACAGCGTTGATGGAATTCATCAGCAGGGCGTTGTCCGCCCCGTCGGGCATGACGATCTGGAGCGGCACCGTGGCGCGAATCGCGGGACCGTTGTATCCATTCGAATACAACAGAAACGAGCCGTTCGAATATCGATAGAGGCCGCTGCCCGTCGCGAACCAGATCTGCCCCTTGCTATCCTCCAGCGCCGAGGTGACCCAGCCGCAGCCGGTGACCATGTACTCCAGCTTGTCGCCGGCATACCGGAAAATGTGGTTGTCGGTCCCGATCCAGGTGGAGCCGTCGGAAGCCGCAAAGACCATGCGGTCGATTCCGTCCGGCACCTGGCCGCGTTTCGCCGCGTCGGTGAAGACTCCTTCGCTTCCGAGCAGGGTTCGCGTCGCCGTGCGGACGAGGAGCTTGCCGTCCTTGGTCATGCCCAGCGCGCGGATCGGCTCGGTCACCGTCTCTCCGCCGACTACCGGATCCACCCGCATGAACCGCACGCCGTCGAAACGCACCAGGCCGTCGGCCGAACGCATCCAGATATAGCCGTCCGCCAGCTGATAGAGGCTGTAAATGGCACCGCTCGGAAGACCGTTCTGGTGATTCCAACGATCGTGCCCGTACTGGGTGATCAGCCGTCCCGAATCCAGCGCACAGAGGGGCTGTATCCATCCCGCCACACAAGCCAGCCAAACCAAGAATCCGAGCCGCGTCGGAGTCCGGTACAAATGCAGCCGGCTAGGGGTACCGGTGATCATGTCGTTTGTACTGTATCGGCCTATCCTTCGGTAAGTTAATTAGCAAGATTGGCGGCACACAGAAACTGACAGGCGGCCGGATTTTGCTGCGGGCCGCCATTCCGGGTGAGCGACTGCAATGAGCCGCGGCCCTCGGAGCTCAGCTCATGCGCAGGCCAACCGTGCGGTCCCGGAGGTGGTTCGCCGAAACCGACGACTCTCCTGCCGGATTTCGGCCGCCTGATTCGTCCGCCTCGAATCTGCAACTGCCTATCGTCAGCCTTGCAGGCAAAAGGATTGCCCGGTTGGGTCGAGCGGTGCGCAGAAGTCTTTTCACGCGGCGAGTAGCGGGTCACTTGGGGTGCGTTGTCATCCAGAAGTGGTGTGAAGCTCCTTTCGCCTACTGTTCCGTCCCACTTCGAAGCCCCGCCGGACGCCGGCTGGGCGTCGGCTGCACCGGCTGCAATCATGTCTGAAGAGCCGCCGCAACCGAAAGATTTTACGAGCCTGTATCGGGCTACGCTGGCCCCGCTGCGTCGCTATTTGTCGCGCCTGCTGGGCAATTCGGCCGAGGCGCAGGACGTGGCCCACGACGCCTACATGCGCGTGTACCCGGCTCTGAACGAGAATCGCGCGGAGCGCCCCGAGGCGCTCCTCTACGTGACGGCTCGCCGGCTCGCGATCAATCGTTTGAAGCGCCGCACGATCGCTCCGATCTCGACCGATTCGGCCGACATCGAGGCCGCCGCCTCGTCCGCACCGACGGTTGAACAGCAGGTGATGGCCCGCCAGGAATTGGGGATGCTTGAAAAAGCGATCGCGGAGCTTCCGGAGGGATGCCGCACCGTTCTGCTCCTGCGGAAAATCGAACTTTTGTCCCACGCCGAAATCTCGGAACGACTCGGCATCGCCATCAGCACAGTGGAAAAACAGCACGCCCGGGCACTCCGGCTGCTCCGCGCAGCCCTGCCGCCCGAGAGCATCCGCCGACCTTTTTCCGGCGGCGACACGCCGGCAACGGAGGTGCAATCATGACCGCCTCTCGCAAACCTTTCAGCCCGGAAGCGGAAGACCAGGCGGCCCTCTGGGCGGCCCGGCTCGAAGGCGGACAACTCAGCGCCGACGACCGCAACGAACTCGACGCATGGCTCGCCAAGGATCCGGCGCATCGGGCCCTGCTTTCCGAATACTGCCAGTTCTCGGCCGATCTCGAGGAGCAGCTCCCGCAACTCGTAGCCGCCGGGCGGATGGCAATGCCCGCGGAAAATCCGAAGCCACGTCGCCGCGTCGCCTGGTGGGCGGCCTCCGCCGGCCTGGCTGCGGCAGCCGCCGTCGCGTTCGCGTTTTTTGTGGTTCAGCGCCCGCCGGCGGAGCAAAACGTCGCCACCGCCGTCGCCCAGCGCGAAGCCATGACGCTCGCCGACGGCAGCCAAATCGAGCTCAACGCCCGCACCGCGCTCGTCGTGGAACAGAGCCGTTCGGAACGGCACGTGCGCCTCGTCGATGGAGAAGCCTTCTTTAAGGTGAGCAAGGACAAGTCGCGGCCCTTCATTGTCGAAACGCCGACGGGCTCCGTCCGCGTGACGGGAACAAGCTTCAACGTCCGCGCCGAAAACGCGTCCGCACTCGAAGTGACCGTCGTCGAAGGTTCCGTGCAGGTGCGCCCCGCCGGCGCCGGTTCGCAACCCGTGCCGATCGGCCCCCGCGACCGGCTTGTCCTCGGCCCCAACGGCGTATCCGTGGTGTCCCTCTCCGCCGGCAGCCTGGAAGACACGCTGGCGTGGCGCCAGGGGCAGGTGGTCTTCGACGGCGTGCCGCTCGACGAAGCGCTCGCCAAGTTCGCCCGGTACCACGGACGCACCATCACGGTGAGCAAAGGCGCAGCCAAGCTCCGCGTCGGAGGCCGCTTCAGTCTCGACGATTTGGAAGGGTTTTTCGCCGCCATCGAGGAAGCGTTGCACGTCCGGGTGATTCACGAAGCCAACGGCTCCATTCGAGTAACCCTGCCGACCGAAAGCTGATTCACTTTCGGCGACGGCCATGAGAGGCTCGGCACCCCCCCGGCTTGTCTTGTTTCACCTTGAACTGCACCTCGCTTCCTCGCGTCCTGCCCTTCATCTCCTGGATCCGCTTGCCGGTTCTGCTCCTGGCCGCATCCGCCCTGGCGCTCGCCGAGCCAGTTGACTTCGACCTGCCGGCGCAGTCCGGCGACGCCGCCCTTCTGGCGTTCTCGAAGCAATCGCAGATCGAGGTTCTGTTCTCCTACGACGAACTGCGGAACGTCCGGTCGACGGAAGTCGTCGGCCGGCTGGAGCCGGATCAGGCCCTCGTCCACCTGCTCACCGGCACCGGCTTCACCGCCCGCCGCAGCTCCAACGGCAAGTTCGTTGTATCCAAACTTCAGCGCCGCTACGGCGCGGTGCGCGGACGCCTCCTCACGCCGGCCGGACGGCCCGCCGCCGGAGTGCGCGTTTTCATCCCCGAGCTCCGCAAGAGCACGCTCACCGACGAACACGGCGAGTTCGACCTCTCATCGCTCCGCCCCGGCAGATACCCGCTCGTCGCGACTGCCGACGGCTACGTGCCCCTCCTCCTCGGCAACATCCAAATCCAGCCCGAGGCGGTGGAGACGCTGCCCGCGCGCTCCCTCCAGGAGCCGGACCATCCGGCCAAGCTGGAAGCCGTCCTCGTGAAGGGCAAATCCGCGGACAAGTATCCGTTCGATCGCGACATGAAACTGCTCCCGATCCGCACCGCGGTCGGGAATCTGGATCTCCGCCGCACCGAGGACGACGCCCTGCCCTACACCGTCTACGACCGATCCCAGCTCAATCGGAGCGGAGTGGTGAACCTCAACGAGTTTCTCCAGCGCGAGCTCCTCGATTCCGACGCCGCCACCCATCCTCCCGAGCAGAACGGCAGCGCCGACACGTTCATGTCGACCAGCGCCAACCTGAGCCTGCGCGGATACGGCACGGAGGAAACGGTCGTGCTGATCAACGGACGCCGTCTGCCCGAGGTGCTGACCAGCGGCTCCAGCCCCCTGCTACCGGACGTCAATTTCATCCCCCTCAGCCTCGTGCAGCAGATCGAGGTGCTGCCGGTCTCCGCGTCGGCGCTCTACACCGGCAACGCCGTCGGCGGCGTGATCAACATCGTGCTGCGGCCCGACGTCGACGCGGCAGCGACCGAGGTGACGGCCACGTACACGAATTCGCTCGCCGGTTTCGACGCGCCTCAGTCCGCCGTCTCGCTCCTCCACGCTCAATCGCTTCTCGGCGGCGCGCTGCGGCTGCGCTTCAACGCCAGCACGACCCGCTCGACTCCGGCCACCGAAGCCGAGCTGGGATTTCACCGGCAGATGAACGCGGTGAACGACACACCGGACCAGCCCCTCTACCGCGCCACGCCCAATGTCAGCAGCACGACGGGCAAACCGCTCTTTGGCGACGGCTCCCCCACCGTGACGTCGGTCGCCCCAGGGGCGGACGGTCTCGGCGGCATCGGCGCTTTCAGCGGCCGCGAAGGCGTCCGCAACACGTCGCTCTTTGCGACTGATGGCGCGCTCGCCGCGTCGATCGACAGCTTGGAGTACCCGTATGGACGGCGGCAGCGCCGCGACACGTTTTTCGGTTCCGCCGTCTACGATCTCTTTCCCTGGCTCGAGGTCGGGCTCGACGCGACAATCTCGCGCACGGTCGCCAACCGGGGATTCGACGTCATCCGCGGCGATCTGGTGCTCGGGCGCGACGCATCGATCAATCCGTTCGGGCAGGATGTGCTGATCACGTTGAACGAAACTGCCCCGTTGCTCGGAGAAAAATACAGCGAGGCGCGGCTCGAGTATTCCTCGCTCGTTTTCGGCGCGATGCTGAAGCTGCCCCAGGATTGGCGGGCGTCGGTGGACGTCCAATACGCCAACAACGTCACGAAATACCGCGGGCTCGGGGGCGCCGATCGCAAGCGCTGGCAGAGCCTGGTCGACCAGGGCCTCTACAATCCGCTTCGCGACACCCAGGTGTTCGCCCCGCCGTCCGCGTTCTATGACGAGGCCCTGATCTACCGCGGCGGAAGAGGCCAGTTTGTCACGCTCGGCGACTACACCACGGTGGACATCGCAGGCCGTCTGACGAACGAGTCGCTCGTGCTTCCGACCGGCGTCGGTGCAGTGAACGTAGGCGGCGATTATCGGCTCAATCACATGGCCAATTTCCGCGACGAGCGCCGCTTCAGCGACGGCACGCTGGCCACCGAACCGATCCGCTGGAGCGGTCGCACCCTCCAGCGCTACAGCGCCTTCGCAGAACTCCAGGCGCCCCTGCTTCCGCCCACCTGGCTGCCCCGGTGGATCCACGGCGTGGAGACAGACCTCGCGGTGCGTTATGTCGGCGCGGATACGTCGCAGGAAACCAACATCGCCCCGACGTTCGGCTTGAAGATCGATTTCCCGGCCGGCTTTTCCTTCCGCGGCAGTGTCACCACCTCGAACCGGTTTCCCACGCCGTACATGAGCCATCGGGTTTTTTCGGCCGCCCCGACCGACACCGGCGTCGACTACATCCTGATCATCGACCCCCGGCGCGGCAACGAGCGGACCTATGTGCTCGCGAACGATCTGCCCAATCCCAATCTGAGGCCGGAAGCCGCGGTGAGCCAGACCGCCGGACTGCTCTATCAATCCGGACGAATCCATCGGTTTCGCGTCAGTCTGGACTTCATCGACACCCGCAAGACGAACGAACTGTTCCTGCTCACGCCTCAATCGGTGCTCGACCTGGAGAACCTCTGGCCCGAGCGCGTGAACCGGTTGTCGCCGTATCCCAACGATCGTTATCCCGTCGGCATCGTGCAATCGGTCTACACCGGCATCACGAACCTCGCGTGGCGCCATTCGCAGAACTGGAATGCCGCCGTGAACTACGGGTGGACGAAGTGCTTTGGTGGAACGCTGGAGGCGTATGCCCGCGTCGTGTCGGTGGTGCGTTTCGACGTTCAGGGGCTGCCGACGTCGTCGGTGGTCGATGAACTCAACGATCCGGACGGCGCCGCGCCCAACCTGCTGAAATACCGTTCGAACTTCGGCGTCAGCTGGTCGAACCGCGCCTATGGCTTCGGCCTCGACGGCCACTATTTCCACTCGCGCACGATTCCAGAGAGCCAGTGGTCGGCGCAGGGCAGCAACCACATCGACCCGTTCTGGCAATTCGATGCCCACGTGCACGCCGACCTGAAGCGTTGGCTGCCCTGGAAGAGCAACCGCTACGGCCTGCGGGCCCAGCTCCGGGTGAACAATATTTTCGGCACGCAGTTTCCCCGCTACGTGGCGGACGATGCGAATTCGGGCGTCCAAGCCTACGGCGACTGGCGCGGCCCCGTGTATTCGCTCTCCCTTACAGCGACGTTCTAGCGCAAGGTCGCCGGGTTCCCGTTTTTCCGCGCGGGTTTGGAGCCGAAGATCTGCTGTTCCGCGGCATCCGATACGGAGCCGCACGCGCAGCCCGAGGGCTCTCCGTTTTGTG
The DNA here is from genome assembly GCA_003054665.1 of Opitutaceae bacterium EW11. Taxonomy (GTDB): domain Bacteria; phylum Verrucomicrobiota; class Verrucomicrobiia; order Opitutales; family Opitutaceae; genus EW11. Next base: position 90,568 of record QAYY01000015.1, read on the forward strand.
ATTCGCCATGGGTCCGCGGAATTGCATCCGCTCGGGCGCATTCCGCTCGCCCTCGCTACCAAGCACAAGCGAGCGACAGAGCTTCGCCCTTGGCGACAGCCGTTCCGATGCAGCCGCCGCGCGACGTCGGCTACAGAATTTCAGCATCGAGTAGCGGGTTCTCATGGACGCGTTGTCGTGGAGGGTGACGGCAGATACGCGCATCACAAAAAGGCGCGCTTCGGCCAGACCCCGCCAGGCGGCGAGGGGCAATTCACTCCCATCTGAATGCTTCGGTACTCCTGATGAACGCGACACAATATCCCGGCGCACGACGCGTCGCCCATCTGATTTTCGCCATCTGTCTCGCGCTTGGCGCCGCGGTTGCGGCCCGGGCGGACATAAACTGGACGCTTCGCCACGACGGCACGGCCGGCACCTCTCTGCTCTGGGGAATCACCGAGGGCAACGCGGGCATCGTCGCCGTGGGCAACGACGGCACGATTCTCCACTCCCTCGACGGCCAAACGTGGACAGCCGAAAACTCTGGTACGCGGGTCTGGCTCGTCGCCGTGACGTACGGGAACGGCCGATACGTGGCGGTCGGCGACAACGGCACCATACTCACCTCCACCGATGCAATCACCTGGACCGCCGCAACCAAGACGGGCACGACGGCCCGCCTCAACAACGTGGTGTACGGACAAGGCAAATACGTGGCCGTGGGCGAAGCCGGAACGATCATCGTCTCGACAGATGGCACGAGCTGGAGTCAGACCGAATCGGGCACGACCGCGTGGCTTCACGGATTGGCGTTCGCAAACGGCACTTGGGTCGCGACCGGGGAAAAAGGCACAATTGTGGGCTCCGGCGACGGCATCAAATGGTTCAAGTGCTTGTATAACGTGACACAGGCAAACCTGGAGTCCGTCGTATTCTCTGAGACGTTTCCAGGAAACCCTCCGACCAACTGTTTCCTCGCGGTCGGGTCGGGCGGCGCAAGTTACGCAATCACCGTCAGCACGCCCGATGGAGGAGCGACGTACAGCCTCTTTGCCTACGACCCGTTCATGTTCAGCGGCACGGGAACCACTGTCCGGCTGAGCTGTATCGCCACCTATCATCAGCTCTATGTCATAACGGGAGACAACGGCACGGTGCTTACCGGCCCCTCAAGGTTTGGTCCGTGGACGCCGTCAAAAATCGGCACAAACAAGCTACTCAACGCATCCGGCTTTGCCCAGGGCTCGCTGTTCCTCGTGGGAGAAGGCGGTGTGATCTACCAGTCCGACCCCGTTTTCGAGAGTCGCCTCGGCAACATCTCGACTCGCGGCGTGAGCAGCGGCGGCGACAACGTACTGATCGCCGGAACGATCATCACCGGCACGAAAGCCAAGAAGCTCCTCATCCGCGGCGTCGGTCCCAAACTCACGAGCTATGGCGTAGGCGGCGTCCTCTCCGATCCCATCCTCAAAGTGTACGACGAGAAGCAGAAGTTGATCGCGGAAAACGCCGGCTGGGGAAAAAACCTGAGCCCCTCCTCCATCACCGACGCGATCAAAGCCGCAGGGACGTTCGATTTCGACTCTGGAAGCCACGACGCTGCCATGGTCGTGACCCTCAACCCCGGCGCCTACACTTTCGTCCTGGGGAGCGAGAGCAACGAACGCTCCGGCGTCGCGATGGTCGAGGCCTATGACCTCGATCCGGTCGACGCGGAGTCGTCCCGTCCGATCAACATCTCGAGCCGGGGTGTCGTCGGGGTCGACGAAAACATCCTGATCGCCGGCATCATCATCAAGGGTCCGTCCGCCCGCACGATCCTGATCCGCGGCATCGGCCCCACGCTCGACCAGTATCACGTCCCCGGTTACCTCGCCGATCCGGTGGTCACCGTCTTCCAGAACTCCACTCCGATCGCCACCAACGATGACTGGGGGACCAAAACGACGGTCTACGGTCGTGACGTCACGGCCGACGACATTCGCGCGGCAACTCGCGCCTCCGGCGCCTTCCCGCTCGCCGACGAGAGCAAGGATGCCGCCCTGCTCATGACCCTCGTCCCCGGGGCGTACACCATCCAGGTGACGGGCAAAAACCGAACCACCGGTATCGCCTTGGTGGAAGCGTACGAGGTGCCCACGAACTGATCCGGCAGCATCCGCCACAAGGAGTGCGCCATGTCCGATCCCAACTTCCTCAAGTCCTACCCCGAGCACGTCGCTCAGCTTCGGAAATCCATGCCGGAGTCGGTCGCGCTCGAGAAAGCGGTCGGCGGCGATTTCGCCACCGTCGGCAAGCTGGAGAAGTCTCTGCTTTTTTCCCTCGGGCTTCCGGCCGACGGCGTTCTCGTCGACGTCGGCTGCGGCAGCGGCCGGCTCGCAGTCCAGCTCAGGGATTTGTCCGGGCTGCACTACCTGGGCACCGACATCGTCCCGGAGTTGCTGCAGCAGGCGCGGAAACTCTGCCAGCGGCCCGATTGGCGGTTTGTGCTCACCAACGGCACCGAAATTCCCTGCGAGGCGGAGAGCGCGGACATGGTCTGCTTCTTCTCCGTCTTCACCCACCTTACCCACGAGGATACCTTCCGCTACCTTGCCAGCGCGAGTCGCGTACTCAAACCCGGGGGCAAGATCGTCTTCTCCTTTCTCGAATTCCGGATCGATTCCCACTGGGAGGTATTCGACGGTTCGGTCCGCAACGGCAATCCCGGCGCCCATCTCGATCAGTTCATCGATCGCGACGGAATCGTAGCCTGGGCTCGCCATCTCGGGCTCGACATGGTTAGTTTCTTCGACGGCGACAAGCCGCACATCCCAATCGAAGGGGAAGTCGAGTGGGAGAACGGTCTCGTCATGCGCGGTGTCGGCAACCTCGGTCAGTCGGTTGCCGTGCTGTCCGTGCCCAACAAGTCCCGCCGAGAGGCGGGTCCCGTCGCCGCTGCTTTCTCCACGTAATATTTTCAACCGATCTCCATCATGGCCCCATTCTTCGTTTCGGACCCCTCCACCCTGCCGCCTCTCCCGGCGGAGGAAGAGGCCTCGCTGCGCGACGCGCTGAAGCGTTGCTCCGAGGAGACCTACACCGCCGCGCGCGTTTTCCGCGCCACCGGCGATCCGCGCCGCGTGCCCGTGATCGTCCAAGGCATCATCGAGCGGTTCGTCGAGGGTCCGCTCCGGCCCAAGCTCCTCTTCAATCCGAACGAGCTCAGGCTGTCCGAAGATCTCGGGCTCGATTCCCTCACCATGATGGAGCTGGTGATTCTCGTGGAGGACGTGCTCAAGATCTCGATACACAACGAGGAGCTGCGCGGCCTTCGCACGCTGGGGGACGTCCAGCGCTTCGTCGAAACGAAGCTGTCCTCCCTGCCGACCCCGGCCGAAGGCAAGGCCGGCGCCACCATGGCGGTGTGGCCCCAGGAGTCGGAGGAAAAGTGCGCATCCGCCGCAGCGCGGGCGCAGCTCACCGGATTTTAGTCAGGAGCGGCAGCCCCAAACAGCTGCGGTTTTTGGCGGGATTGTGCGGCCACCGGAGACGGTGCGCCGCACTTTTGCTTTCGGACAAAGCGCCGCGACGGCGCACTTTCCCGAAACGCGGGAATAAAGCAGGCGCTGCGTGCTCTGACTTCCGTCGACGTTGATTCGCATTCTTTCGGATGCGGCGTTCGACGAACTCCTCGAAGTCACCCACGCAATGATCAAGTCCACCAAAACCCTCCTCGCCTGCGCAGCCCTGTCCGGCCTCTACGCCGGAGCGCTCTCCGCCCGGTCCTACGGCGCAACCCCGGTCGAGGCCGGTTCGAAACACACCGTGCAACTCGCCGACAAGGACAAGGCGTCCTGTTCGGGCAAAGACGGCTGCAGCGCCAAAGACAAGGACAGCTGCAAGGGTCTGCACGACTGCAAAGGCAAAAACGCCTGCAAGGGCCAGGGCGGATGCAAATCCGGCGACAACGGCTGCAGGGGAAAAAACTCGTGCAAGGGCCACGGCGGCTGCTCCACGGCGCAAAAGCCCGCCGATCACGGCAAGGCCTGATTCCACCGGCGGCCGCCGTTCCGACGGCGGCTCTCTCATCCTACTGCCATGCCTGCGAATCGCCACAACGGATACACCGACTACGGGATCGGACTGGGGCTACGGGTGCCGCACTACCGGCATATCCTCGCCGAGCGGCCCACCTGCGCCTGGTTCGAGATCATCTCCGAAAACTTCATGGTCGACGGAGGACGTCCGCTCGAAGTCCTCGACGCCATCCTCGAACAATATCAGGTCGTCCAGCACGGCGTTTCACTCTACCTCGGTTCGGCCGACAAGATTGACCGCGCGCACCTGCGCCGGCTGAAGACCCTGGTAAAGCGCACGAAAACGCCCTGGCTCTCCGATCACTTGTGCTGGGGCAGCGTCGACGGCACCTATACGCACGATCTCCTGCCCATGCCTTACACCCGCGAGGCGGCCATTCGCACGGCGGAGAAGATCCGGTCGGTGCGGGATTTCCTGGAGGTGCCGATCTGCGTCGAAAACGTCAGCTCCTACATGGAGTTTCACGCCTCGGAGATGACAGAGTGGGAATTCCTCACCGAGGTCGTCGAGCGCGCCGACTGCGGAATCCTTCTCGACGTAAACAACATCTACGTCTCCTCCCGCAATCACGGCTTCGACCCTCGCCGCTACATCGACTCCATTCCGCACCACCGGGTCGGCCAGATGCACATCGCCGGGCACACGAAGTTCGAGAAGTACATCGTGGATACACACGATCACCCCGTGCTGGATCCGGTGTGGGAACTCTACACGCGCGCCACCCGTCTCTGCGGTGTCACCGCCACGCTCCTCGAATGGGACGACAAGATTCCCTCGTTCGACGAAGTGCACGCAGAGGCACTCAAAGCCAACCGCTACATCGAGGCCGCCCGTGCCGCGCAAAAAGACTCCAATTGAGCGTCGCGCCCTACCGAACCTCGCTCCCAATGATCTGGCGGGGTGGCAGCGCACGATGCACGCGGCGATCACCCGTCCGCTGGCGCGCGGCGACCGCGCGCAGCGTCGCTGGTTTGACGGCACGTCTTCCGACCGGGCCCTCGCGAGACTGGTCAAGCCGAGCCGCACGCTTCGCCCGGTGGAGCGGGTGGAAATCTACAATCGCATGTATTGGTTCCGGCTCCTCGACAGCCTCGCCCAGGATTTCCCCGCACTTCGGGCGCACTTGGGAGAGCAGCGGTTCTGGGACCTCGCCGAACGTTACCTCGCCGCACATCCTTCCCGCTCCTTCACGCTGCGAAATCTCGGCCGGAGACTCCCTCGTTTTCTCCGAGCGCATCCGGAGCTGGTCCACCCGGATGGGCCAGCCGCCGTCGATCTGGCTCGTTTCGAGTGGGCACAGGTGGTCGCGTTCGACGGACTCGAGCGGCCTCCGCTCGAACCCACCGCGCTGGCTGCGGCGGATCCCGCCACGGTTCGCATCGGTCTCCAACCGTACGTCACGCTGCTCGCGGTCCGGCATCCGGTCGACGACTTCGTGATCAGGCTGAAACAGGAAGAACGGCTCCGCTCCGCCGCCAGCAACGCGACACAGGAGACGCTGGAACCGCAGCGGAATCACGAGCCGCTTGCCCCCTGCCCCGTGCTCGACCTCGCCGTCCATCGAGTCGCGAACCAACTCTACTACAAACGCCTCGCTCCGGAGGCCGCCCTATTGCTCCGCCGCCTGCGCGCCGGTCACAGCCTCGCCGACGCGTGCTCGGTCGCGTTTCGAGCGAGCCGCATCGATCCCGAACTCCAATCCCAGTTGGTCCGCGACTGGTTTTCCACCTGGACGCGCCTCGGCTGGCTCTGCGCGGCGTAACCTCTCCGAAGAATGACTGGTCGCTTCGGCCCGAAGCCTTCCACCCGCTAGGTCCGACGCCGCTCCCGTCGCGTTCCCCTGCCTGACTCTCCGTTTTTCCATGAACCTCTCCTCCGCGTATTCGCGTTTCCACTCCGTCTCCGAACGGCTCCGTTCTCCGCTACTGCTGATTATCCGAGTGTTCTGGGGAGCGCAGTTCATCCAGACCGGCTGGGGAAAACTCACGCACCTGGAACGCACCACGGAGTATTTTGCCAGCCTCGGAATACCGGCGGCCCATCTCAACGCCCTTGCGGCGGGAAGCACGGAATGCCTCGGCGGGCTGCTCCTCCTTCTCGGGCTCGGCGCACGGTTGGCCAGCGTGCCGTTGCTCGCGACGATGGCGGTCGCTTACGCGACGGCGGAGCGCGACGCGTTCGGTGCGCTCTTCCGCGAGCCGGACAAGTTCACCTCCGCAGCGCCGTTCCTGTTTCTCCTCGCCAGCCTCATCGTCCTCGCCTTCGGGCCGGGTGCGTTCTCGCTCGACCGTTTGCTCCTTCACGAGAATTCGATACAAAGGAAGACCTGACGCCGCCCCGATGCCCGACGACGCCTTCAGTCAGCTGGTGGATCAGTTCTACCCTTCGCTTTACCGCTTCGCCCTGAGCATGGCCCGAAGCGAGGCGGATGCCTGCGATCTCACCCAGCAGACTTTCTACATCTGGGCGCAGAAAGGCCACGCGCTGCGCGAAGCGGCCAAAGCCAAGTCCTGGCTCTTCACCACGCTCTATCGCGAGTTTCTCCGGAGCCGGCGCCGCGGCGAGCGTTTGACCGCGCTCGAGTCCATTCCCGAAAGCCAGCTGGAAGACGTCGCCCTGGAGCCGGAGACCGTCGCCGCGCTGGACGGAAGCGCCGTGCTCGAGGCGCTTCAACGCGTGGACGAGCTCTTCCGCGCCCCTCTGACCTTGTTCTATCTGGAAATGCTCTCGTATCAGGAAATCGCGGACGCGCTCGATGTCCCCGTCGGCACGGTGATGTCTCGCCTTTCGCGGGGCAAGGCGCAGCTGCGGGCCTGTCTTTCCTCGCGCACCGTCTCAACCACGGGCAAGGTCGTGTCCCTCCCGCTCAACAAGAAAGCCTCCCATGGATAACCAAGAGGCAAGATTCATCCTCAAGGCATACCGGTCCAATGGAGCCGATGCCGGCGACCCGGCGTTCCGCGAGGCTCTCGAACAGGCTCAGCGCGATCCTGCGCTGCGCGAATGGTTTTCTGAGCAACAGGCCCTGGACCAGGCCGTCGCCGGGAAATTGAAGTCGATCCCGGCTCCCGCTTCCCTTCGCGAGTCGATTCTCGCCGGAGCGCGGGCAGGCAGCGTGCGGCGGAGCTGGTGGCGAAGTCAGGCTTGGCTCGCAATCGCCGCGGGGTTGATGGTGGCGATCGGATTGTCCTTCGCGTGGAGACAGGTCAAAGCCGGGCGCGCCCTGGACCGCCTTGCGGAGTTCGCCGCCTACGATCTGCTTCACGGGCAACACGGAGGCCGGGGCGAAGAAGTCCATCGGCTGGTCGCCATGCTCGAGGATCGTTCCACCCATCTCGCCGCCGGTCTGAACATCGATCCTCAGAAGCTCGGAGCCACGGGCTGCCGGAGCCTGAGCTTCGCCGGGCACGAATTCATCGAAATCTGTTTTGCCCGAAACGGAGCCGAGTTTCACCTGTACCTCGCTCGCCGGGGCGACTTGGTCCCGGCAGGCAAGGGTCCACGCTTCGCGCAGGCAGGCAAAGCGTCGACCATGGTGTGGAGCGACGCCAACTTCGTTTACGTCGTCGCCGGCGACAGCGGAACGGATCGCCTGCGAGCGCTGCTCTAGGAGCGGCCCGGCACGCAGGCTCTCAGCGCACGCGCCGCGGCGGACGGGTCCGTCGCGTAGGAGATCGCGGATACGACGGCGACTCCCGCCGCTCCCGCCGCGAAGATCGCGGGAGCGCGCTCAAGACTGATTCCACCGATCGCAACCACGGGCAACGAGCTCCGCCGCACGATTCGCGCCAGCGCGTCGATTCCCATCGCCGGAGCCGCGTCGCTCTTCGAGCCGGTCGGATAAACCGGACCGACTCCGAGATAGTCGACTTCTTCCCGCGACACCGCCTCGAGCTGGCTCTCGTGCGTGATCGAAAGGCCGACGATCTTGCCGGGACCGAGCAGGCGGCGAACGACAGCAACCGGCAGGTCCCCTTGTCCGACATGCACCCCGTCGGCATCGACCGCGAGCGCGAGATCGACGCGGTCGTTGACGATGAGCGGCACCCCGAGAGGCCGAAGGAGCTTGCGGAGAGCCAGGGCAGTTTCGTGGAGCTCTCGTCCCGACGCGTGCGGCGCCCGGTACTGCACCATGGACACGCCGCCTTCGACAGCCGCCTTCACGTTCGCCAGGAGGGCTCCAGAATTCGAATACCGGTCTGCCTCGTCCGTGACGAGGTACACGGAATAATCGACCGTGCTCATTTCAGCCTCGTCTCACGGCGGAGCGCCTCCGCGTCGAGCTCATCCAGAGCATCGAGCAACGCGACCGCAAAGGAGCCCGGGCGCGGCGAGACTCTCGCCGCCAGGTCGCCGGCGACGCCGATGAACACCGCCGCGGAAACCGCGGCAAGCGCCCGGTCTTCGGTGACTGCAGCACAGGCCGCGACGACCGCACCCTGGGCGCAGCCGACACCGGTCACCCGGGTGAGGAGCGGGTGGCCGTTCGAACACGCGAACGTTCGCGCGCCGTCGACCGCGTAGTCCACCGGACCGGTCACCAGTACGGCGCCACCCGTCCGGACGGTAAGATCTCGCGCCGCGGTCAGCGCCGCCTCCGAAGCATCGCCGCTGTCGACACCGCGCCCCTTTCCTGTCTGCCCGGCCAAGGCGATGATTTCCGACGCGTTTCCGCGGATCACAGCCGGGCGATGGACCAGGAGTTCTCGCGCGAAGCGGCTCCGGACCCCGAGCGGACCCACCGCAACAGGGTCGAGCACCCACGGTTTCTTGGCGGAGTTGGCCGAGGGAATGGCTCGTCTCATCGCCGCCATCTGCGGCTCGTCAAGTGTTCCAACGTTGACCAACAAACCGTCCGCCATCGCGGCAAACTCCTCGGCCTCCTCCGCATGCTCCACCATCGCGGGGGCCGCACCGAGGGCGAGCAGCACATTGGCGGTGAAGTTCTTCACCACGCCATTCGTCAGGCAATGAACCAACGGATGACGGGCACGCAGGCGATCGAGCACGCCGATCACGGCGTCGGCGGAAACGGAAGAGGCGGACGATTTCATGGGAGAGTTGCCCTCCAGCGGAGGGCGCCGCCGCGAAGCCGGCGCGTATCGCGCCAGTCGTGACGATTCCTTCGCCGGTACGAGCCGGATCAGGTTCGACGGGTTTGTTCTCAGCTCCGTGAGGAGCACCCCGTGTCACAAGGCGGGCAGTGTCGTTCCGCGCGAGAGTCCGAGTCAACCGCGAAGCCTGCTCCCCACCCGGGTGATTTTGACGGGATTCGGGCGGGCAGCGGTGTTATGCAGAGCCTGCGCCGGGCCGCGATGTCGGCGCACCTGCATCCATGAACTACGATCTCACTCGTCGGGCATTTCTGCGCCGGTCCGCGTTCGCCGCCTCCCTGGCGATCGTCGGTCGAAGCCAGGCGCTGCGTTCCCTCTCCGCCGCCGAGCCGCCTTCGCTCGGCGACGTCGTTTCGGTGCAAGGCGCCGATCGGATAGCCGCCACGCGCAAGGGTCTCGAACTCGCCGGTTTCGCCTCCGTCGTCAAACAAGGGGCCAAGGTCGGTCTCCTGATCAACGCGCCTCGCTGGTGGACAAAGCCCGGCTCGTACACCTCGCCGGAAATCGTGCTCGCCGTGCTCGATGCCTGCCTGGCGCAGGGCGCCAGCGAGATCACCACCGTGATGAACCCCGCGGGAGACTACTTCGACCGCACTCGCCGCTCCGCCGATTTCAAAACGCAGATCCAAGCGGTTCGCCGCAACCGTGGAGATTGGAGGGAGGTGGAGATTCCGAAAGGCAAAGCGCTCAAGAACGCGCGGATGAACACCTCGTTCTTTGACTGCGACGTCCTGATCAATCTTCCGATCGCAAAACACCACGCCGGCACGGGTTTCTCGGGCGCGCTCAAAAACGTGATGGGCGCCTGCCACAGTTCGACGAACCGGTTTTTCCACAACGGCTCGGGCGCCTCGAGCGACTACGACGACGTCGAGTTCCTCTCCCAATGCATCGCCGACGTGAACCTCGTGCGTAAGCCCGACCTGATCGTCTGCGACGCGACCGAGTTCCTGCTCACCAACGGTCCCGCCGGCCCGGGCGAACTCGCCCATGCCAACAAGGTGCTTGTCGGCCGGAATCCGGTCGCCGTGGACGCTCACGGGTGCACGCTGGTCGGCAGAAAGCCCGAGGAAGTCGGGATGATCGTCAAAGCGGCGGCGCATGGGATCGGTCGGATGGAAGACGGCCTTCGCCCTCGGGAGGTCGTGCTGTGACGTTTGTCCGCACGATCCGGATACTCGTCCTGTCCCTGGCCGCGATTGGCTCGGTAGTGGGCGCCGATCTGAGGCTGGCCCTGCCTGGCTCCGGCACGCCCGCAGGTTGGCGACTCCGGGAAGCGGCCAGGGTTTTCGCCGCAGACGACGCCTTCGAGTTGGTCGACGGCGGCGCGGAGTTGTATCTCGAATACGGTTTGGAGCAGGTCGCCTCGGCGATCTACGCGGGCGCCGACTCGGAGACGGTGCAGCTCGATCTCTGGCAGATGCGGGACCCGGCGGCGGCTTGCGGCGTTTTTTCCGTCACGCGCGCGACCGAAGGCAAGCCGGCCGGCATTGGCCAGGAGGCCGTCGCGGCAAACTACTATCTCAGCTTCTGGTCCGGCCCGTTTTTCGTCACCGTGACCGGTTCGCGCGACACCGAGAGCATCCGCACCGCCGTACAAGCCATCGCGTTGGGCGTGGCCGCGAACCTCCCCGCTGTCGGGAAGCTCCCGGTCCTCTACGCTCAGCTGCCGCCCGGAGGGCTGAAGACCCGTCGCTTCGTCCGGGGCAACATCGCCCTGTCAAACGTCCCCGGCTTCGAAGCCGTGCAGGCGTTCAAGGTCCAGGAAGCGGCCCTCGGCGAGTATTCGAATACGCGTTACGCCGTCCTGATCTTCGAGTCGGCCGAGCGCGCCGCCGAAAGTTTTCGCTCGGGAGTGAAGAAACTCGGCCTCACTCCCGATACGGCCTCCGCTTCGGACGTCGAAAACGCCCGGGGCAAAACGCGGTCGGGTGCTCCGGTCGCCGTGCGCCGCGACCGGGGCTTGATCTTTCTCCGGCAGGGCGAGCCGCTCGAGAGCGTCGCGCCGTAGAAGACGCGACCGGCGCTACTGCAGGTGCAGAAACACTCGGGGGCCCTTCCCTTCCTTCGGCACCGAGGTCTGCTCCTTGGCGAGGAAGAGCCGATCCGGCGCGATTTTTCCCGCGTCGACGAAGTGAGCCCGAATCCGCTGCGCCCTCGCCTGGGCCAGCGCGCGGAGGTCGTTCGCGTCCACCGTCACCGTTTCGGCGAGCCTCCCGACCATTTCTTCGAGCGGAAGACCGGCCGCGATCGCAGCCTCCACGGCCTTCGTATGGGCTGCAGCCAGCTGTTCGTTTTCCTTCTTCGCCGCGCGCCGCTCCCGTTGCTCGGCAAACGTGATCGCGCGAATCACCCGCGTGAAGAACCCGGAAGGCGGCGCCGGGGGTGAGACAATCGCCGGTGGCGGCGGAACCGGAGTGCCGAACTGCGTCCCCGGCGGGAATTTCGCATCGAATAGTTTCTTCACCATCGCGGCATTCTCCTCGGGAGTGATCGCGAGTTTTTCCGGCGGGGCGATGTTGGGGTCCTTGAGGCGTTTCTCTTCCCAGATCGCCCGGCTGATCTGCGCGGCGAGCTTGGTTCGACGGAGAGCGTAGGCATCCGCCGCCGCGTCGAAACCTCCTTCGATGTCGAGGCTGAGTCCCGGCCGATTCGTAAGCGCCTGCACCAGCGTATCCAATTTTTTCATCTCGGATGCCTGAATCTCCGTGGAGCCGGGCGCGAAATCCTGATAGCCCAATTCGTCGCCTCCGCCGCCAAAGGCCGCGCCCAAAAGCGAGAAGGGCGACACGGCCGCCTTTGTCAGCAGATTGACGATGACCCGCACGACGACGCGCCCGATCCTGAACTCAGGATCTCCCAGGCTGCCCTGCACGGGGACGTCGATCACGATCTTGCCGTCCATATCTTTCAGCAGCGCTACGCCCAGCCGGACCGGGAGTTTGGTCGCTTCCGTGCTCGCGACAGGTCCTCCAAACGTGAACTGGTTCAGCGTGATGACGTTCGCCGAGTCGATCTTCTCGCCGTCGAGGAGGAATTTCACGTCGAGCATCAGCTTGCCGCGCGCAAGTTCGTACCCGGCGAATTTGCCGCTGTAGGGGCTGAGCGGGACGAGATCGACGTTCTTGAAGTCGATCTTCAGATCCACCGCCTTTTTCACGCCCAACGGATCCAATTTCCCGGTGATTGAGACGGGCCCCGCGCCGTCGACCAACGCCCTGAGATCCACGTCCGCTTTGGCGAGATTGGTCGAGGAGAGCCCGGAGACCGTCCCGCCGAATTGTCCGATGGCCATGCTCACCGCCGGTTCGACGGAGCGATCGGTGAAACGAAAATCGCCGTCCGAGATGACCACACGATCGATTGAGATCCTCGGCAACGAGGCCGCAGGCGCCGCCGAATTCTCCGCCTGATTTGTGGGAGCAGTGGAAGCGGGAGGCGGTGCGTTCTCCGCGGGCGTTGCCGGCTTCGCCGGCAACGCAGCGAGCAGGTTGATGGACTTGTCCGCGTTCACCAGCACACGGGCATACGGGCCGACGATGCTCACCTCGTTGAGCGACAAGCTGAGTTCCGGCGATGTACTCGCTCGGAGACCGCGCAACGCCAGCGAACTCAGACCGGCGAGATCCTCGTTTGCGACGCCGTCGACGAGGCCGAACTTCTCCAGCGCCATGTCGCCGGACACCGTGGCGATCAGCGGCTTGTCCGCTGGCAGCTCCGCCTGAAGCGTCAGCGCGGCGTCGGCCCGGCCTTGCGTGATGCGCACGTTGGCGAATTGCTCGAGGTAGGGACTGAGCGAGAGGATCTCGGCTCCCTTCACCTCGAGCTTCAGGTCCGCAAAAACGGGCGCGATCCCCACATCGCCGACGAGCGCGATCTCGCCCGACGGAGTGAGTGTAAACGATACGGCGAGCGGCATGCGCGCGCCCTGCGCCAGCGAAACCTTCTTCAGCGAGACTTGCAGTGCGCTCACACCAAGTTGCGCAGGCCGCGGCGCGGCCTCGTCGAGCACCTCGATCCTGAAGTCCTTCAGTGCCACCTCTCCCACCGTCAGGTCGGGTAACTTTGCCGCTGCGGATGCCTTCGCCGCGCCCGCTGATTGGGCGCCGCTCGGATTCGCCGAGACAGCGGCGCCCGCAGACTGCGGGGCGGAGATGGTCGGATTGACAACTGCGAGGGGCGCACGTGCCGGCGCCGGCGCCTGCGCCAACTTGAGCAGGTTGATCGAGCCGTCCTTCTCCCGCCGGGCCCGCACCTGCCCTCCGGTCAACACGATCGAACCGATCGTCCCCTTCTGCAGCAGCGCGTCGGCATCCACTCCCGCGACATCGAGCGCCGGGAGTTCGAAGACGGCATTCTGTGTCCCCCGCTCCAGCAGTTTGATGCTTCGGAGCTGGAGCGCACCGTCCTTCAACCGCATCACCCGCTGTTTTTCGTCCAGGCTGAGTTCGTAGTGCCCCCGCACTGACAGGGTGCCCGAAACAAGATCGGCCTGAACCTTCTGGGCGTAATAGGGAGAATATTTCGGCAGCACGATGTTCTCCACGTGCAATTCGCCCACCGAGCGGAATGGCTCGGCCTGGAGTGTGCCGGACCACGCCAGTTTCTCACCGAGCTCCGTCACCGCTTCGAATCGGTAGGGCGCGCCCCGCTGGCTGACCGTGCGGAATCCCGTCACGGTAAAGGTGAGCGGGCCGAGAACGGTCGCGAAGGGCGTCGCCTGGGAAAGATCGGAGATCGAGATTCGCGCCTGCGAGACATCGAGCCTTCCGATGCGGATCGGCCGGCCGGGTTTTCCCGGCGGCTCGCCCGCTTTCGGAGCGAACTTCTTCAGCAGATCGGAAAAGTTGAACGATTGGTCGGCATTGAGCTGACCGTGCGCCTCGAAGCCCTCGAGTTCGATGTCGCTCAGGACCCACTCGCCCCAAATCGAGGCCAGCGCCCCGAAGTTCACGTAGAGGCGTCGCCAGCCGACGAATACCGACTTCCCGTCGCGCTCCCGGATGGCGAAATCCTCGAGCGTGAGGGAGAGCGCGTACGGGTTCACGCGCACCTTCTCCACGGTGACTTTCCGATCGAGTTCGGCGGAGAGGCGTTTCTCCAGTTGGGATTTCACGATCGGCGGCAGGACGAAAAATCCGACCACCGTGAATGCTGCCAGCAACGCAACGACAACGGCCAGACGCCGTCGCGTGACGAATCGGGGCTTCATGGCGACGAGCACTTTGCCATCGAGTGCGGGCGGCCGCAACCTCGCCCGCCACGTTGCCCGCGCCGCAATCGCCGGCAATCCCTGCCCGCTCGCGCCCGGCGCAGATGGAGTCGGGGTTCCCCGCTACTCGGGCTCCACCGACGAAACCTCCGGGATCGGGAGCGACTGCGTTACAGGCGGTTCAAGTTCGCCGAGCGGCGCGGAGAGCGCGACGCCCACGCGCCGGGCGGCGAACACGGAGATCTGCCAGAGATATCCGCAGGCCCGCGAAGCCCGAACGAACGCGGGACACGCGCTTCCAGGCTGAAGAAGCAGCGTGCACAACGCGCCATGCAGGCCGCACGCGATCGCCTTGGCCAGATTGGCCAGAAACCGCGTCACCAGAAACGCGAGGCACGAACGCCGCGCCGCGCGTTGTTCCGCCACGCGGCAGAGCACGCGGCTCCTCGCCGAATCGAAACCATGGCGAAGCGCATGCGCCAGAGTCGTGCGACAGCGCGGAAGCTGGTGAAACACGCGCGCCTCGGGCACGAACCAGACCTCGGCGCTGCGCTGGCGCAGCCGCTTTACCGGGCGGTTTTCGTCTCCGGCAAACAGCATCTGGCCAATTCGTCCGACCTCGGTGTCGAAAAGCCCGACCTCCAGAAGCGCGGTGCGACGAAAAGCCATGTTGGCGCCCATCGGCATCTGGTCGATGGGCCCGGCGTCGGGGCGGAATCTCAGCGGCTGGTACAGGAGAATGGACCAAGGCGGGAAGCCTTCCGAAAAGACCGGGATCACCTCGCCCGCAACGA
This sequence comes from Opitutaceae bacterium EW11, assembly GCA_003054665.1. Classification (GTDB taxonomy): domain Bacteria; phylum Verrucomicrobiota; class Verrucomicrobiia; order Opitutales; family Opitutaceae; genus EW11. The sequence continues at coordinate 105,750 of QAYY01000015.1, forward strand.
CGGCTATCCTGAGATCTCTATCCGCGGCGAACGGCGCGACGAGGCTGGCCAGCCAATGCGGCTCCACGATCACGTCGTCATCGGCAAACACGATCACGTCGCCCCGGCTCCTCATCACCGCGCGGTTCCGGGCATGGCTCAGACCCTGGCGCGGTTCGCGCACGTACTGCGGCGCCACCTGCGCGCCGGCGAACGACTCCACCACCGTCCGCGTCGAGTCGTCCGGCGAATTGTTGTCGACGACGATAATCTCGTACCAGCTGGACGGATACTCCTGGCGGACCAGTCCGCGCAGCGTCTGCTCCAGCAGGCGCGGCCGGCCGTAGGTGCAGACCGCCACCGTGACGTTGATCGCGGGGTCAGACATGACTGCAGGTCGCGGAGGTTTCCCGAGCGGGCGGGACGGCCGGGCTCGGCCGAAGCGGATGTCCCTGTCCTCCCGCGGCGCCTGGCGCAAGCAGGCGGAGCCCCGCCCACACCCACCCGCTCGGAAGCCCACGGAGCGGCATCCGGTCAAAACGCGCGACGTGTTCCAGGATCGGCGCGGTCGGCCCAAATCGGCTGGCGTACTCCCGCGCGTTCCGTCGAGTGAAAAAGCGCGCCATCCATCGGGCGAACCGGGCGTTTTCCGGAAACTGCTCCCGAGCGATTCGCAGCCGGAGCAGGTGCGCGCGCCGGAGCATTTCCGGCCACGCGCGATTGGTCCATTGCGAGTCGCTGACCCGGTAAAACGCGCCGATTTCCTGCAGCACCTCCACCTTCCCCTGCTGCGAGAGCCGGTACCAGAACTCAAAATCCGCCAGCGAGCCCCAGCGCTCGTCAAACCCGCCGAGCCGATGGAGAAGCGCCCGCGGAAAAACCACCCCGGGGAAAGGCGTCATCGCGCCCTTCAGGAACAGCGGGGATGGATAGGACCTCGCGCGCGGCGAGCCTTCCGGCCTCGGCACCGCGGCCGGCGTTCCTCCGCGGGAGCAGCGCACGGCCACGGCCGCCACCCCCGCCCCCAACCGTTGGGCGACCCGGTCAACAAACCATGGATACAGAGCGTCGTCCTCGTGCAGCACCGAAACCCATTCGCCGCGGGCCAAGGCAAGGCCTCGGTTCCAGTTGCCCACTCCGCCCAGGCGCATCGGATTGCGCACGTAACGCACGCCGTCGATGCCGCAGGTGTCCACGACCTGTCGCGTTTCGGCCAAACCCAGGTCGTCCGTGACCACCACCTCGAACGGCCGTGTCGTTTCCTGTTTCGCCAGACTGCCGAGCGCGGTCCGGAGCAGCCAGGGTCGATCGTAAGCCGGTACGACAAACGAAAGTAGAGGGCCCGGTTGGCCAAAAGTGTCAGTGTCCGTGGGCGCGATCATAGACAAAGGGCGCGGCACTCGAGAAACGCGCATGGCGCGGCGGACACCACTCGACGGAAGGCGTGGCCAGCGCAGGCGAAAAGGTGCGCACGCCCCATCGGGCGAGGTTCTGGAACGGCCGGCTGATCCGGTGCAGGGCCCAGCACGCGGCGCGGGCAGGACGGCTGAGCTGCGACGCGATGCGGGCCTCGGCCGCCAGAATCTCCGGCGTGCGCGGGCTCCGTTTCCGGGAGTAGTGCAACGTGCGAAAGAGAATCCGTTTCCTGCGTCCCCAACCGAGTCTCGATTCAGACAGCCGCGGCAGATGCCGGGCGGTGAGTCTCAGGCTCTCGGCGGCCCCGATGGCCGTGGCGCGGTTGAGAGCCGTCTGCTGGCCGACATGGACGCGGAAGGCGCAGAGAGGCGTGCGGTCGTACACCATCGTCCCGTGGTGCAGAAGGTGAAACCACATCTCGAGGTCCACGATCTGCCGGAGGTTCTCGTCGAAGCCCCGCGCCGCCTGTATCCGGCGGAACATCACCGCCGTAGGTTCGCCGATCAGGTTTTTGTCCAGTGAAAGGCAGCGGGCAATCACGTCGTGACCGGCAAACTCACCCGGTTTTCTCCATTCGTCCCAGACTTCCCTGAGCTCCGAACGGCCGTTGATGACGTAGCGCGCCGACGCCGCCAGCGAAGCTTCCGGATGTTCGTCGAGCATTTCGCACCAACGCGCCAGGGCGTCGGGCGTGGCGAGACAGTCGTCGCCGAATACGAACTTGATGTACTCGCCTCTCGCCTCGGAGAGGCACGCGTTCCAGTTCGCGACCATTCCCAGGTTCCGCGTGCGCTGGAGATTGCGGATCCGTTTGTCCTCCGAAGCATAACGACGGATGAGCCGGTCGGAGCCGTCAGTCGATGCATCGTCGCTGATCAAAATCTCAAACTCCACGCCGCGCTGCACGAGCACAGACTCGATCGCCTCGGGCAGAAATCGCGCGTAGTTGTACGTGGGAATGAGGACGCTGACTTTCGGCTCAGGCATTCGTCATCGTCCCCCGAACATGAGAAAGCCCCCGAAGCCGACCGTCGCGAGCAGACCGGCGGCGATCCCAAATCTGCGGCGAAGCTCGCGACGACGTTCGGCTTTCCGCAACGCTTCAGCCTGACGTGCGCGATACGCCTGGGCGACAGATCGATCCAGCGAATCGTCCGCCGCATATACGTGAATCAGTCCCGGCTCGGACACCCGGGCGAACGCGGTTTTGAACTCGGTGAGAGTGATCGGGCCGAGCAGGAATTTCAGTTTCGAATACGTGAACTCGGCATCCATTACGAACCGCGGAAAAGGGAGAAGCGTGTGAGGCACATCGTGGACCACCAGCGCATGCAAGAGTTCAAAAAACACCACGGCCAACGCCGCGGCCTGACGCTCCGGATCGGAGGTGAGCCAGAGGCCACCGGGAATCTCCCCATCCGCGCCTCCGATGCGGATCCTACTCCGCGCCGCGGCCTGCAGATCTCGAACAGGAATAAGCACGTGATCGATCGCGGGCGCCTCTCCGGCGGCGAGAAGCACGGGGAGCGTGCGGCAGAATTCGGGGTTCTTCACGATATACGGACTCCCCGCGGCATCGACGGCATGCTCCAGCCCCGCGTGGCAATGCTCGTCGTAGCTTGCGCGCCAGTTCTTGCGATCGAAGCCCGTGTCGAGACCCAACTCCGTGAGAAGGCGCACCAGGAACGTCGTGCCGGCTCGACCGGTGCCCGTGATGACGACTTTGCGTTCTTTGGCTGGATGCATGGTAAGCGTTTTGAGAACCGGATCGTGTGACGTAGGCGCCCAGCAGATGTTGCCTCCCGTGAGATGGGAGCCCGCAAAAACGGGACGAACTCGTCCCGAGGCGGGACGACTCTTCGGGGTCGTGCGGAAGGTTGCCCTGTTTTTTCGCTCTCCGCTCAGCGGACGGGAATATCGCGGACAGCGAAAGCGCGACGCTTCGTCGGCCCATCGTCCGGCCGAAAGCGATTGACAGATATCCTTGTGATATCACTCTGCTATCCAACTTCCCTTCCCCATGAGCACTTCCTCCGCTGGTCAACCCACGCACACTCCGAGTCGCGAAATCACCCGCGACGCGACGAGTGGATGGTTCGCTCTGTTCCTCAACATCCTCCTGTTCCTCGGGGCCATCGCGTCCGTTTGGACGGCCATCCGCGGGGGCGGCCCCTGGCTGCTCGTTCCCGCGATGCTGCTCCTGATCGCCGCAATCCTCGTGGCGGCGGGCTTCTTCGCGCTGCAGCCGAACGAATCGGCCGTGCTCGTGCTCTTCGGCGCATACAAGGGCACGGTCCGAACGTCCGGTTTCTATTTCACCAATCCCTTCTACCGGAAGATCCGCGTGTCTCTCCGCGCCCACAACCTCAACGGCGAGAAACTCAAGGTGAACGACAAGCGGGGCAATCCGATCGAGATCGCCGCCGTAGTGGTGTGGCGGGTACGCGACACGGCGCAAGCGTGCTTCGACGTGGAGAGCTACGTCGACTATGTCCGTATCCAGAGCGAGTCGGCGGTGCGGCACATCGCCAGCTCTTACGTCTACGACGACCCCGACCACGGCGAGATCACGCTCCGTGGCGGCGGCGACGAAGTCAGCGCCGCGCTCGCGCGAGAGCTCCAGGACCGGCTCTCGAAGACCGGTGTCGAGGTCGAGGACGCCCGGCTCACTCACCTCGCGTACGCTCCCGAAATCGCGCAGGCGATGCTCCGGCGGCAGCAGGCCGAAGCCGTCATCGCCGCGCGTCAGAAGATCGTTCTCGGCGCGGTGAGCATGGTTGAAACCGCACTTCGCGAGCTGTCGGAAAAAGGCGTCGTGAATCTCGACGAAGAGCGCAAGGCCTCGATGGTATCCAACCTTCTGGTCGTGCTCTGCGGCGAATCCGAGGTCCATCCGGTCGTGAACACCGGGACGCTTTACTCCTAGGCCGTCCTCGCACACCTATGTCGCACCGCTCGGAGCTCTCGCCGGCATCCGAGCTTTCTTGTTTCCATGGCCGCTGACGAACGAAAGTCCTTTCTCCTCCGCATCGACGCCAAGTTGTGGCGCGAGTTGGAAGCCTGGGCCGCGGACGAACTCCGCAGCGTCAACGGTCAGGTCGAGTTTCTGCTCCGTCAGGCGGTGGCGAAGCGGAAGAAGAACGAAGGCACAGGAGAACTCGAAAAGCGCCGTTCGAACGACTGAAACCCCGGCCCGACAGCGTCCCAAACCGGCAAGGGGGTCTTTCCAAATGCGGGCTTAGGCGTATTCTGGCGTTCGCCATGCGACGTCACCGTTTTGGGAAGACTGGTCTCTCCGTCACCGAACTCGGATTTGGAGGCGCACCGATCGGCACCCTGCAGACCGCCGAGCAGGACGTCGGCGCTGTCGTGAACGCCCTTCTCGACGCGGGCGTTGACGTGATCGACACTGCGGCAATCTACGGAGGATCCGAGGAGGCGATTGGAAGAACCGTCGCGCACCGGCGGTCCGAATTCGTTCTCATCAGCAAGTGCGGCCAGGCTTTTCCTGACCTTCCGGGCGAAGCCTGGTCGGCGCAGCTGATCTCTGCGACGATCGACCGCGCGCTCAAGCGGCTGCGAACCGACTATCTCGACGTGATGCTTCTGCATTCCTGCGACCTGGATGTGCTTCGCCGCGGCGACGCACTCGGCGCCGTCGCCAAAGCGCGCCAATCCGGGAAAGTGCGATTCGTCGGCTACTCCGGCGACAACGAGGCCGCTGCCTACGCCGTGACGCTACCCGAAGTCGCCGTCCTCGAAACGTCCGTGAACCTCTGCGACCAGGCAAACATCGATCGGGTGCTTCCGCTGGCGCGCGAACACGATGTCGGCGTGATCGCCAAGCGCCCCCTCGCCAACACGGCTTGGCGAAACCCGCAGGAGCTCTTCGGCTTCTACCAGGAGTACGCGCGGCCGTACCACGAACGCTTTCTCGCGATGCAGCTGACCGCCGAGTCGCTTGGGTTCACCGACGCCGACTGGCCGGAGATCGCATTGCGGTTCACGCTATCGCAGCCTGACGTTTCGACCGCGATCATCGGGACGACCAAGCGGGCCAACGCGGGGCGCAATCTCGAACTCGTCAGGAAGGGTCCTCTCGCGCCAGCCGTCGTGAAACAAATCCGCGAGGCGTTTGCCGCCGCGGAAAAGCGGAGCGGTCGGAGTTGGCCCGGGCTGACCTGAGAACTTCGCCCACCCCAGCGCGGGGATTCCTCTGAATCTGGCCAAGCCTGGGAGAAAAACGAGAAAGAGCTGGGCGTTTTGTTCGGTGCTTAGCGAGGCAGCTGCGTTTCAGTCCCCTCGGTGACTTCGTGAGCAGCGACGTCGATCACGTCGCCATCCGGCGCGGGTTTTCTGCCCGCCGGACGCGGCACGCGCGTGCGAACAATCTTCGTGCGGCGGCCAAAAACGCCCGAGATCAACAGCACGAGCCCAACAACGGCCGCCGCGAGCGCGGCGAACAGGGCGATGATGGCCAGCCTCAAGATGCGCATACCCCCAAGACTCACGGAAAACGCGAAAGTTGCACGCCCGATCCGTCCCCTCTCCCGATCCCGTGCAGCACCGAAACGGGATTGCGGTTGGCGGCCCGCGCGAGGAGCGGCACCGTGGCGGGTTCATGAAAGCGCCAGACCAGCTCCCGAAGCACGGAGAAGGTGAGATACTGCCGCCCGCCGCCGCGCTGGTCGCGGCGGAAAGCGGAGGCGGAACGCCGTGCCCCGAAATCGAGGCGCCGTTCATCGAAAAGGATTCTCCCGTCTTTCGCCGCACTGTGGCTGCGCTGTTCGCCGCCGGCTTCGCGACCTTTGCCCTGCTGTATTGCGTGCAGCCGCTCATGCCGGTTTTGGCAAAGGACTTCGGCCTCAACGCCGCCGGGAGCAGCCTCGTCCTCTCCGTCTCCACCGCGATGCTTGCCATCGGCCTTCTGTTCACGGGACCGATTTCCGACGCCGTGGGCCGCAAGCCCGTGATGGTCTCCGCACTCGTGAGCGCCTCAATCCTCACTCTGGCCAGCGCTGCAATGCCTTCGTGGCACGGCGTACTGGTTCTTCGAGCCCTGATCGGCCTGTCGCTCAGCGGACTCGTCGCCGTCGCGATGACCTACTTGAGCGAGGAGATTCACCCCAAGGTGCTCGGTTTCGCGATGGGGCTCTACATCGGAGGCAATGCGATCGGCGGCATGGCGGGACGGCTCATCGTCGGCGTGATCGTCGACTTCGTTTCCTGGCGTGTCGCGGTGGGCGCGATGGGAGGACTCGCGCTGGCAGCCGCTATCGTCTTCTGGAGAATCGTCCCGCCCTCGCGGCACTTTCGGCCCACGCCGCTGCGGGTGCGCACGCTGATCGAGGGATTCCGGCTGCACCTGACCGACGCGGCCCTTCCCTGGCTTTTCCTCGAAGGTCTCCTCCTGATGGGCGGCTTCGTGACCCTCTTCAACTACATCACGTACCGGCTCCTCGCCGCGCCATACCACCTCAGCCAGGCGATCGTCGGTTCGATCTCCGCCGTGTATTTGACCGGCATCTACAGTTCGGCACGCGTCGGAGCGCTGGCGGACAAACTCGGCCGCCGCCGAGTTCTCTGGGCCGTGATCGCCGTCATGCTCCTCGGGGTTTTGATCACCCTCGCCCATCCGCTCTGGGCCGTCCTGGCGGGCATGCTCGTTTTCACCTTCGGCTTTTTCGGCGCCCACTCGGTCGCCAGCAGCTGGGTCGGCCGGCGCGCACTCCGCGCCCGCGGCCAGGCCTCGTCTTTGTACCTGCTTTTCTACTACGTGGGTTCGAGTCTCGCCGGCACCGCCGGCGGCGTCTTCTGGCACGGCTGGGGCTGGACCGGCGTCGCGCTCTTCATCGCCTCGCTGCTGACCGCCGCCGTGCTGGTCGCGCTCTGGCTCTTCCGCGTCCCGCCCCTCCCCGCCGCTCTCGCCGCCGCAAAGAGTCGGTAAGGCCCGCGCGCTCGCCCTGCCGCTCAGCGGTACTCGGCCGGGAGTTCTTCGAGGGGGAGGACTTCGACGTTGCGGTAGAAAACTTCGGCGCCTTCGGACTGGAGGGCGATCGCGCCGGAGGTGAGCGCCGCCTTGCCGTCAAAATCCCGGGCCTGTTTCACCCGAAGCACCACATGGCCGTTGACCACGTGGATCGACTCTTCGCCCACGCAGAGGAGTTCGACCGTGTTCCACTCACCCCGGGGTTTCTCGTAATCGGCCATCTTCACGCAGCGGCTGCTGTTCGGACCTTCCCACTTCCAGAGTTCGATCAGCGGTTTCGTGGGATCGTAAACGGCGAACTTGTCCCCGACTTTGGGAGTAGCGGTGACATAAGCGCGCGAATCGACGGTCCAGAGATCGCCCACGTCGTGCTCCTGAATCTGCAGTTCGATGCACGGCGGCCACACGCCTCCACTCACGCCGGACGGCCCGTGAATGCGATAGAGCAGACCGCTGTCGCGCACGACATCGGCTCGGGGAGCCCAGCGCCGCTCACCCCACTTGAACTGCAAACGGACGTGGCAGTTCGCGAAGGTCTCTTTGCTCGTGAGCGTACCGAAGATTTGGCCGGAAATGTGAATGACGGGAGCACCGTCGAGCGTCTCGACGCGAAACACGCCGAGCGGATCGCGGTTGGGGCCAATCGGCTCCGAATACTTGCCATCCGCTCCGCGAACGAGACCCGGGACTTCGATCGAGGCCTCCGGCTTCGCGAGCCAGGTATCCCAACCCGTCAAATCTTTTTCATTGAAGAGCGGCTTCCAGGAAGACGCGGCACAGAAGGCAGACGACGCACAGGCAAGGAGAAGCGGGGCGAGCAGTCGTGGGGTGAGGCGCATGCCGAGATCACGCCTCAACCTCCGTTGGGCCGCAACTGACAAGTTCCTAAGGGCGCCTCCTTCTCGATTTGCCCTCGGGAAATCTGGAGCAACGCAGTGTCCTGACGCACGGACATTCGCGTAACCGCGCCGGACCATTCCTGCCGTTCCGCAGAGAATCACAGGCTGCCCACGTAGACGCGGGTATCGTAGTCGAAATTCACCCGGCCATGCTCCGCGGTCGCATCGAAAAGCTCGCGCAGACCCGCGATCATCGCCTCGTAGTTCGGGTGCCCCGGCTGCGGCGCGTATGAGGACGAGAGCAGGCGGCCTCGCAGGGCGGGAAAATCGAGCACCTGCCGATGCTCGAAACTCGTCGTTCCTCGGAAACCGCCGCCGTACCAGGCGCGCATCGCGGACTCGCCGGCATAGCGCTCGGCGACGCTCGTGTAGTCCGTGCCGAATCGCTTCAGCAACGCCTCATAACCCTTGAGGAACGGGGTTGTCGTCAGCCGCCGGGAGTTCCAGTAGACTGCCGCTAGCCCTCCCGGCCGGAGGATGCGCCGCCATTCACGCCGCGCGGCGTCCTGGTCGAACCAGTGAAACGCCTGGGCAACCGAAACGAGATCCACACTGGCGTCGGGGAGCGAGGTCGCCTCCGCTGTGCCCGCAACCGCGCGGAAGCCGGGATTCGCGCCGAGCCAGGCGGTCGCCGCAGTCCGCATCGGCTCGTTGGGCTCGATCGCCGCAACCTCGTGCCCGGCCTCGAGGAATAGTTTCGACGAAATACCCGTCCCGGCTCCGATGTCCGCCACTCTCCATCCGGGTGTGACGCCATATTCCGAATACAGCCATTCTCGCAGGGCGGTCGGATAGTCGGGGCGATAACGGACGTAGTCGTCCACGCGGTCGGAAAAGCGTGTCTTCGGATCGGGAGTGCTCATGGGTGTCAGGCTTGGGACGGTCGGTAAACTGAAGCGCGGCGTTTTTCAGGTTCCCGGTTGGACGTAGACGACCGGCGCGAAAAGTTTCCTTTCGTTTCCGCGCGGATCGTTTTCCACGCGGGGTGGGAGACCGAAGATCATCGTGGGGCGCTTCTGAAGTTCGAAGCGCGGCCAGACCGGCCCTTTCGGCGTGGAAGGATTCCCGGTTCGAGCGAACGCGATCAACGCATCGGCCATGGAGTCGGCCAGGGTCTGCGCGTGCGGTCCGGTGCCGGTCTGTTTCGCGCCGTACACCACGTTGTCGAACACCAATGGGATATCGAGGGTGTGCGACGCCTTCCATTTTCCGCCGTCCACCGGCGACGGCCAGACGAGGTTGTAGACGAAAGTGGGAGCGCCGCCTTGCCCGGCTCGTCGTTCCGATTCGAGCACCATGCCTTTCCACGAACGCGCGGCGGTCGTGGCGGCGAAAAACACGTCGCTCGGCGAGTAGTCGGGATACCAAGCGCGATAGTCGGCGACGATTTTTGCCGGAGGCAACGAGCCGATGAACGAGCGCACGTGCTGTTCGAGTTTCGCCGGGAGATTGTCCCAGGTGAGCGCAAAGGTGGACGGATCGCCCGCCCCGATCAGGCCGCGCGTTTCGTCGTGGGTGTTGCCGAGGACCATCGGAATGTCGGCCGATAGCGGAGAGGCATCGGGTGAAAAGGGATCCCGCGGAAGCGTCGTGCCATCGACCACCGGAGTCCACGTGCCGCCGCGCATCGCGACGGTCAATCGGTCCGTCGGAATCGTCTCGATCTCCGCGATCCGCGCCGGAGTGAGTCCGAGCGTCTGGAGGACTTTGCGCGCGGTCTCATTGGCGTGCTCGCGGGTCCGACCCGTGAGTTGTTGACCGCTCATGGTCCATACCCGGTGAAACATTCCGCGTGCGGCCGGCATTGCCATCAGCGTCGCGCATTTCGCTCCCCCGCCCGATTGGCCGAAAACCGTCACGCACCCCGGGTCTCCTCCGAATTCGGCGATGTTGTTGTGCACCCACTGCAGCGCGAGCACCAGATCCAGCATCCCCGCGTTGCCGGATTCGGCGAACTCGGCGCCGCCCAGTTCGGCGAGATAAAGAAAACCGAAACCGTTGAGCCGGTGATTGACCGTCACGACAACCACGTCGCCTCGCAGACAAAGTCGCACGCCGTCGTAGAGATCTGAGTTGACCGAGCCGCCGTTGTACGCGCCTCCATGAAAATAGACGAGCACCGGCCGCTTCCGTCCGTCGCGCAGTCCCGGCGTCCACACATTCAGGTGCAGGCAATCTTCGCTCTCAGGCGCACGCGCGGTGGAGTCGCCCTTGCCGTGTCCGACTGGCTGCGGCGCGGCCGGAGCGAATGTCAGGCAATCGCGGATACCGGCCCACGGTTCAGGCGGCAGAGGTTTCCGGAAGCGGTGTCTCGCGGTGTCGGCTCCATAGGGAACGCCCTTGAACGAATTGATCCCGTGATCGACGTAACCCCGCACGAGGCCGGCCCGGGTGCTCGCGACGGGCCCTTCGGAGTCGGCGCGGGACGAAAAACAGACGACCACGGAGCACAATATTCCGAGTGCAGGGGCGAGCAGTCGACGCAGGCGCATGCCTTCACCATCGCCAGGTCAGGACTCGATTCAAGGGCACAGCCCCACACCCGCGTCAGAAAGCGAGTCCGACGACCACGGATCGAATGCCCGTGCGCGCCGCACGGACACCAAACCCGTTTTTCAGGGTTTCAGAAACGGCCCGCGTCGGTTAGCGTATTCAGCCATGCCGCACCGCAGTCTATCGCTCGAGGAAGCCGCCCGCTATCTCCACCTGGCGCGGCAAGACGTGGAGCGGCTCGTCCGCGAAACCGATATTCCGCACGACGTGCTTGGAGGCCGAATCCAGTTTCAACGCGGCGCGCTCGATGCCTGGGCTTCGCAGAGGATCCTCGGGATGCCGGGAAAACGTCTCGACGTCTACCACGAGCAATCCATGCGAGGCACCCGCGACGCCCTGCCTGGCGCCGCGCTCATTCCGGAGTTGCTCCGTGCAGAGTACATCGATCTGGGGCTGCCCTCGAAAACTCGCTCCTCGGTGATGCGGGAAATGGTCGGTCTCGCGGAAAAGACGGGCCGCGTGCTCGATGCGCGCGAGTTGCTCAAGAGCGTCGAGGAACGCGAAGCCATGTGCCCCACCGCACTGCCCGGCGGGCTCGCGCTGCTCCACGCCCGCAATCACGCTGAATACCGGTTCGAGGGTTCGTTCATTGTCCTGGGACGGACGATACAGCCCATCCCGTTCAGCGCTCCGGACGGGCGCTCGACCCGCATCTTTTTCCTCGTCTGCTGCGAAGACGACCGGCTGCACCTACACACGCTGGCGCGCCTTTGCATGATCGCGCTGAAGAGCGATGCGATTTCGCAGCTTTTTGCCGCTGAGAACCGCGATGCCGCATACGCCGCTCTCGTCGAGGGAGAAAACGCGGTGCTCCCCCAACCGGCGGAAGAACCGGAGTAGCACGACTCGGCGGCTGGCCTCGGACCAGACGGGGGCAACTGCGGCCTCTGCTCGACGGAGTTGACTGGCGGCGCTTCGAAGCGGCTCGCTTGCGGAAACGACGTTTTCTCGTCTGGTACGGCACACTTGGGCAGTGACGTGAAAAAAACGATTTCCGATGTCCGGAGCGCGGGGCGTCAGTCGTCGACCTAGTGAACGAGAGCCAACCGCAATCAACGCCACCGCTATGGATACACCCCTCAAACCCTATCTTCTGCTTTTCCGCGACGCGGGAGCCGAACAGTACAAGAGCCTCAGCCTCGACCAACGCCAGGCGCTCCTCGCCGAATGGAACGCTTGGTACGACCGGCTGGCGACTGCCGGCTTGCTCAACCACGGGCATCCGCTCGAACCGGAGGGCAGGATCGTGACCGCTCGGGGCGAGCGGGACATCGACGGTCCCTTCGCCGAGACCAAGGAGGCGGTGGGCGGCTATTTTTATCTCACCGTCGCGAGCCTCGACGAAGCCACCGCGATCGCCCGCCAATGCCCCGGACTGCGCTTCGGCATCACTGTCGAGGTTCGCCCGGTCGCTGAGGTCTGCCCGGTTTTGAGGTCCTCTCCGGAAGCCCGCTTGGACGCGCTTTCACGCAACTAAACGACCATGCCCTACCCCACCCAGGAAAACTCTCTCCGACCCCAGGCGGGTGCGGAATCGGGCGACCAAACGTCGCAGGTGGTCGAACACTTCTTCCGCCACGAAGCGGGACGCCTGCACGGCGCCCTTCTGCGCATGCTCGGGCCGCAGAATCTCACGCTGGCCGAAGATGTCGCCCAGGAGGCGCTCCTTCGGGCGATGCGCACCTGGTCCATCGGAGGTTTCCCTGCGAATCCGTCCGCCTGGATCACGCGGGTCGCGATGAACCTCGCAAAAGACGCACTGCGTCATCGCAAGATGGCTTTCGCGAAGGAAGCCGACGTCATCACCCACTTCGAACAGATCATGCCGGCGCCGCTGTCACCCAGCGCCGACGAGGGCAACGAACAGATCCGCGACGACAGCCTCCGGCTGATGTTCGTCTGCTGCCATCCCTTGATCGCCCCCGACGCGCAGGTGATGCTCGCCTTGAAGATGCTGTGCGGATTCAGCACCGCCGAGATCGCCCGCGCCTTCATGAGCAACGAGGCCGGGATCGAGAAGCTTCTCACCCGGACAAAACAGCGTATCCGCAACGCGAATATCGGCTTCGTGATTCCCGAGCCCCACGAACTCGCGGAACGCCTCGACGGAGTCCTCGCCGCCCTCTACCTGCTTTTTAACGAAGGCTACAAAGCCTCCGGCGGCGAGCGGCTCCTCCGGGAGGAGCTTTCGCAGGAGGCAATCCGCCTCACCACGATTCTCGTCGAACACCCGGCCGGCGACACGCCCCGCAGCCACGCGCTGCTCGCCTTCATGCTGCTCACGGCGGCGCGTTTCCCGTCGCGTCTCGACGAGCAGGGCGAACTCCTTCGTCTCGACGACCAGGACCGGTCGAAGTGGGACGCGAAACTCATTTCGCAGGGATTGCTGCATCTCGCCGCGTCGGCCAACGGCTCGGAACTGAGCGAGTACCATCTTCAGGCCGGAATTGCGGCCTGCCATTGCACCGCTCTCGATTTCGCGTCCACCGATTGGGGACGGATTCTTCGTCACTACGACGAGCTTCTTCGCCTGAAATCCTCGCCGATGGTCGCCCTCAATCGGGCCGTCGCCGTCGCCCACCTGCACGGAGCCCAGGCGGCGCTCGACGCGATCGCCGCCATTCCGGAGCGCAGCCGCCTCGAGTCGCACTACCTTCTCCACGCCGTCAAAGGAGAACTCCACTGGCGGCTCGGGCAGCACCGCGCCGCGGCGGACTGTTTTCGCCGCGCGCTCCAGCTGGCGCACGTCGGGCCGGAGCAGGTTTATCTCTCGCGCATGGTCGAACGTTGCGCGGACGCGGGACCGGAGCAGCGATCCCGCTCGGCCTAGCGCGCCGGCGTCCATCGACCCAGGCGCCTCCCGCACGCAGGTTCCGCCGCGCGCGGCGAGCGTTCCGGCGTCTTGGCCGATCTCCGTTCAATCCACAGCTTGGGCGGCTCCCTCAGCCCGACCGCGGTTCAGGATTTCGAAAACCAACAGGCATTCGAGGCCGAACGGCAGGTACCCGGTGTAGCCCAGTGCTGGCATTTCGAATACGTGCCAGCGATCCACTCCTGGCACGGTGTAGATCCATTTTGCGAGGCTGCGAGCGTTCCAGAGCTCCCAGAAGAACCCACAGATCAGTCCCGCAGCCGCCCAACTCAGAGGGCGCGCCCAGTCTCCCCGGGCCGCGTCCGAGACCCAGCCTGAGGTACGGCGGAGGATCGAATAGCCGATACCGAGAGCCAGGGGCGCGCTCCACAGCGCCGGGTAGAATCCACGAGGGAACGCTCCCGTGCAGACCAACGCGACCGCGCCGGCTGCGGCAAAACTGACACCCGCAGCGGGGCGATCCAGCCACGTCCACGCCGGCCCCCTGCTTGCGAAGGCCATCCACCGCGAGGAAGACTGCAGCCCTTCCGCCACCGCAGCCACCGCAGGCAACACCGTCGAAAAGCACAACGTGGCGTGGGCGGCGTAGGCCAGAGGACCAAAATCCTGGACGGCAAGGTAGTGCCAATTGCGGACAAACCGGTTCAACCACTCGAACCCCCACCAGAAAATCGCGCTCGTTCCGAACAGGCTGAGCCAGAGCCTCGGTGATCGGCGCATCAGACAGGAAGCCGTTCGACGGTGCGAGACGCCGTTCACGAAGACGACAAATCCGAGCCAGAGGGGGAAAAACGTGTAGCGCTGGACGCCGGCAAACCAGCCGAAGCGATTCCAGGCCAAGACCCACCAAGCCGCAATCCACGCCAGCGCCACCCAGCCCCATGCCGGAAAGCGGCCTTTCGGCGACGCTGCCGGCGGAGGAGTTCGCGTAGTGCCTTCTTCCCTACGCGGTTTGCGGCCGGCGCACCAGGCGCGCGCCAGGAACGCCAAAGCACCGACGACGGCTCCGGCCGCCGTCCAGGAGAAGCGAAGGTAAGCCGTGGGGATCTCCAGCGGTGGCGGAAACCGAAAGAGGCCGGACAGTTCGCGGCCCGCCCACGCGGCGCCGAGGAGGGGCAGCCCCAGCACAGCCATCCCGAGCGTTGCAACGACAGGGAGCGAATGGCGGCGGCGATCCACAGTGCAAGAACTCTAGAGGCTGCCGCTTCGCAAGCCGAGCTGCGACTAGACGCCGTCCAGAGAGTCGAGCGGGCCGCGCAAAACCTGAAGCCGTGCAATGAGCCTGTACGTTTCGTGCCAAGCGGCGGATCGAGTCTTCCGCCCCAGGCAGAGCGCAGGATGGACCTCCTCTCCATGCAGCGGGTTTGTGCCGAGCCCCCAAAACCCCGCTGCGGACTCCTCACGGGATTGGTTGGGCTCAACCACCACGCGACGGCAGTCGGCTCTTCGAAAGCCGGTTCAAACGCGGGCCACGGCTCGCGCCGCATCCGGAACCGGCGATTTCCGACCGGGATCAGTTTACCGCGAGCGGCGGACCTTTATCTACGGCCGAGCCCTGGCAGCGGCAGGTCTACTCGGATCGAGCCGCGACGCCCCCCGCCGATTGCCCCAGCACCGGGATCGGTGCCTTGCGCTTCGCTGACGCCGGGGGCGGCAAAAATGGTTTCTCGAAGAGGAGGTAGAAAAGCCAGCTCGCCACCACGATGAGCGGCAAACCGAGCACCAGCGACACGCCAAACGCCGCCGGATAGCTGAGCGAGGTCGTGCGGTTCAAAACGAGCCAGACAATCTGAAGCAGGGCCGCGTGAATCAGGTAGAGGCTGAACGAAAACGCTCCGATCCAGCGCAACGGAGCAAGCTCCACGCCGCCGCGCAGCAGCCCGGACTTCGCGCGACCGAGTCCGGCCAGCAGGGCTGCGGACGCCAGGCCCCAGAACGGATCCAGGTAGATCCAGAACTTCGATACAACCGTCCAGGGCCCGCGGAACGCGACGACGAGCGGAGGGATCGCCGCCACCGCGGCGATCAGGAACCACCGGCGAGGGGCCAGGCTGGAGAACGCATTGCGACCATACGCGGCTTCGGCGGCCGCCACCCCCAAGCCGAAGAGAAAGAGGTACTGCGGATTGACGCCCTCGAGGGCCGTTCCATGCGCCCACCAGCCTAAGCCCAGCCCGATCACGCCCGTGGCGAGGAGCACTGCGTTGATGCCTCGGCGAGCCCAGAGCCAGACGATCCCCGGGAACAGGAGGTAGATGTGCGACTCGACCGCGATCGACCAGAAGACGTGGTTAATCTGACCGCCGACCTTGGCATAAAACACATCCTGCAGCAGGAGCAGATGCGCGAGCAGCCCGCCTCCGGTGACCTGCGTGCTGACATCCCAGTGCGTGCCGGTCTTCTCCCCGATCACCGTCGCGATGAGCAGCAGACAGAGGAGCAGCGACGCATAATAGGTGGGAACGATTCTCCGGACGCGGCGCTTGAAAAACGTTGCTGCTCCTCCGGTGAGGAGTCCCTGGGCCTTGATCACCGGCAGTGCCAGGCAGAAGCCCGAAATCACGATGAACGTGTCCACCGCGAAGCGCCCGTAATTGAAGAACCCGATCGCCCCCTTCACGACGGCGCTGTTCGGCAGCACGCCCCACGGCTGGTAATACTGGAGGATCGCGTGGTGGACCAAGACATAGAGCGCCGCCAACGCCCGCAGGCCGTCGACGTAGTTCACGCGGCCCGCCCCGGCCGCTCCAGCAGTTGCACCGGCTGTGCGCACGAGGTTACGACCTCTTTTCCGCCCAACGCGGCTTGCTGAAATCCAGCCCGATCAGCCGCTGGACCACACGCTTCGTTTTCTGCGCGCACCATCCGAAACAGCGCCGGATCGGCGCCGTTCGCCAACGCCACTGGTCGGAGAACCGGTATTTGAACGACTCGGTCCCGCCGGCGTTCATCAGTCGGAAGCGATAGAACAACTCGCGGTTGGGAAACCGATCGTACTGCTGGTGCCCGGACCAGTGAATGAACGGCATGAGCTTTCCGAAATCCCGATGTCCGCGCACTCCGAGGCGAAAAGCTCCGTCGAACTCCGCGATCGGGTCCTGATCGCCCCACTGCTTGTCCGCGTAGGCCGAATCCACGTCTGGAAGGCGTTTCTGCTTCACGCGCGAAACGTCAATCACGTAGTTCCAGAACGACTGATCGATCCTGTCCTCGAAGCCGTCGCGAACCGCCTTCCCTGTCGCGACAAACTCCGCGATCTGTTCGAAGGTGAACAATCCCCGGCGCGACATGAAATGCCCGGCGTTGAAACCGGGAGAGCCGAACTCGCGCACCATTTTCTCCCGGAAAGCCCCTGGGTTGTAGACGCGGTTCATGTCGTTGTCGAACGACAGAAAATCGCACTCGGCCCGATCGAAGACGTCGAAAAGCGACGCGAGGTCGGAGAGCGCCGCGATGTCGACGTCGAAGTACAGGAACGTCTCCAACGGTCCCCAGAACGCGACGAACTTCCGAAACATGCGGTTGGCGTACGCCGTGTTGTCCCAAAGGGCGTCCCCCAGCTTTTCCAGCTTCGGCAACGACGGATCCTGCACGATCTTCGCGCCAAACCGGCTCGCCAGCTGCTGCGTGCGTTCGAGGCGATCGTCGAACGGGATGATCCAAATCGGAATCTCCCGGTTATAGTGCCGAATGCTCTGCAACGAGCAGTGCAGGAATTCGCCGACACGGTCGTTCGCCAGGACGTACACGCCCGCACGACCCTCTTTCACCTGCTGGGCAGAAGACTCGGAGGACAGCATGAAGATGGACGCAGCGAGGAAAGCCGGCCCCTCACTCCCCCAGCAAGCGTATTATTCCAGCTTCGGTGGACCAGACCGGCCCCCCGAATGCGTCACTGCGGAAACCGGCGCATCAGCGCGAGCAGCACGCCGTTGGTCCAGCCAAAGCCGTCCTGGCCGGGATATTCGCCGCCGCCCGCCTCCAGCGAGGCGTTTTCGACGTTGTACTTTTCCATCAGCTTGCCCGTGCGGTTGTAGACGGAAACGTTGAGATCGATCCAACGCCGCGCGATCAGCGAGGCCGTCTGGCGGTGCCCGTAACGCTCCAGGCCGACGACCGTGATCCACTCGAGCGGAGCCCAGCCGTTCGGGCCGTCCCACTGCTGGCCGCTGTGAACGAGCGACGTCACAACGCCGCCCGGTTTCAGAAACCGTTTCTCGATCTGCTCGCGGACGGCGCTCGCCTGATCCGGCGTCGCGAGGCCGAAGAAGAGCGGGTACAGGCCCGCCAGCGTGAGAACGCCGGTCGTGCGCCCGGACGAGATTCGGTAGTCGCAGAAAAAGCGTTCGTCCGCCGACCAGCAGTGACTCAGGACCGCATCTTTGCGGCGCCGGGCGGCGGCTTCGAACGGCTTGGCGTCGTCCCCGTGCCCCGCGGCGCGACAAGCCCGGGCCAGGGTGGACTCGAGGTGGAAAAGGAGGCAGTTCAGATCGACCGGCACCACATCGAGCACGTCGATCGAAGTCAGGTTCTGCCCGTCGGAGAACCACCGCGTGCTGAAGTCCCAACCGCTCTCACAGGCAGAACGGATCGCACGGTAAACCTCCGCCGGATCGCGGCCCGAACGCTTGGCAACGTCTTCGTCGAGGGCAAACGCCTCGGCGCGCGGCGTTGCACCTTGGTCGTAGTAGCGGGAAAGCACGGCGCCGTCGGCAAGCGCGACGCGGTGTTTCGTCGGCGCGGTCTCGTCGGACCAATACGCATACTCCGCCCGCAGTTCCGGCAGGTACTTCGCGTAGACGGACTCGCCGCCTTTCTCCGCCAGCAGGTCGAGCATGAGCGAAAAAAACGGCGGCTGAGACCGGCTCAGGTAGTACGTCCGGTTGCCGTTGGGGATGTGCCCGTAGTTACGGATGAGATACGCGAAGTTGTCCATCATCGCCTGGATCGCGGCCTCCTCTCCGCTCTCCCGCAGTCCGAGCATGGTGAAATAGGAGTCCCAATAGTAGATCTCGCGAAACCGGCCCCCGGGCACGATGTAGGGGTGCGGCAGCGGGAGGAGCGACGAGCCGGACACCGGGCGGTCCGGCGCGCGTTCGAGGAGCCGCCAGAGTTCGTTGACGTGCTCCACGACGCCCCGCGCCTTCGGCACGGCCAGGCTGCGGGTTTCGGGAACGAGGAAATTCGTCCCGACAAACGCCGCCAAATCCACAGGCTGCCCAGACCGCTTGGCCGCCGCGTACGAGGCGACAATCTCGTCCACGGGGCGCTTGGGAACCGCATCCGGGAACGTCTTTTGGTCGGGGAACACCCTGGCGCGCTGAACGTCGGCGAAAAGCCGGCCGTAGAGTTCCTCCGGCGCTTTCGGCAAGGCCGATGCCGAGGCGACCACGGCCGTCGCGACCAGCGCGGCGGTCAGCGCGGGAGCGGCGGGTCGGAGTTTCCGGGATTTCACCGCGGCCTCCTCATCTCGAGGGTTTCAGCCAGCCCGAAGCGCGCATCCAGTCCGCCGCGCGATCCGGCCAGGTCGTCACCTCGTCGGCCGTCCGACGAAGCCCGTATCCGTGCCCTCCCTTTGGATACACGTGCAGCTCTGCCGGCACTTTGGCCCGGCAGAGCACGCCGTAGAAGAGCAAGGCGTTCTCCACGTGCACGGGATCGTCCTGCGTCTGCACGAGGAACATCGGAGGCGCGTCGTTCGGCTGAACCTCCGGCGGCGTGGCGAAGCCTTTTTCGGAGAGCGCGAGATAGCCCGGGTAGATCAGGAGCGCGAAGTCGGGCCGGCAGCTCGCCTGGTCCGCCGCATCGATTTCGGGATAGATCCGCTTCTGGTGCTGATTGCTCAGCACCGCCGCCAGGTGAGCGCCGGCGGAGAAGCCGAGCACACCGATCCGGTGCGGGTCGATCCCCAGTTGTCCAGCGCGGGAGCGGAGAACGCCCAGCGCGCGTTGCGCATCCTGGAGCGGCGGAACGTGCTGCGCGAGTCCGGCCCTGCGGGGTACCCGATACTTCACCAGCACGCCCGTGACACCGATGGAGTTGAGCCATTCGCAGACTTCCGTGCCCTCGAGATCGAGCGCCAGAATGCTGTAGCCGCCGCCGGGGAAAACGAGCACCGCGGTGCCGGTGTTTTTTGCCGGCTCCGGAGAGTAGATCGTGAGCGTCGGCATAGAAACGTTGCCGAGCCGGGTCACGTGCCGGCCCGCCACGAGGCGGTCCGACGGCGTCGTCATGTCGGCTTCGGGAGGGAGCGGAGCCGTTTCTCCAGGCGCCTTGCCGGGCCAGAGCGCCTCGGCCTTCGGTTCGGCAGCGAGCGCGATCGCGCTCGCGGACATCCACGCACACGTGAGCAAGCACAGCAGGGGTTTCATGCTCGAAGAGTTTCGCCAATGTTGGCCCGAACCAGGCCGACGCAAGCGGCATTACTTGGCCGCCCGCCTGGACGGTCTGTTCCCCTTCTCCGCATCCGGAGCCGGATCCGATCCGCTCTTCCGCGCACCGCAGCTCCCGGCTTCCCGCCACCAGACCGGCCGACTGCGCCATCGGTCCGGTTTGCTCTGGAATCGGCGGAGGAGATTCAAATGATCGCCCCATGCGTCGTATCCTAATCCTCTCGACCGCGTTGGGAGCGTTGCTCGCCTTGCCTCTCGCACGAGGCGAATCGGCGGCCCCGAACGGCGGTTTTAACTACAAGGCGGATCGGTTCGCCGACATCCAGGTGCTGCGGTATCAGGTACCGGGATTCGAGAATCTCAGCCTGAGGCAAAAAACCCTCGCGTATTACCTGTACCAAGCCGGCCTCTCCGGCCGGGATATCTTCTGGGATCAGAAATATCGCCACAACCTCACGGTCCGGAAAACCCTCGAGACCGTTCTTCAGACGTACGGCGGCCACCGCTCGGGAAGCGATTGGGACGCCTTTGTCGTGTACGCGAAACGTGTCTTTTTCGCCAACGGCATCCACCACCACTACGGAAGCGCGAAGATGCTGCCGACGTTTCCGAAAGATTACCTGCTCACGCTCCTCGCGAAGTCCGATCAGAAACAGCTGCCGCTCGGAGGGAAATCGGTGCAGGAATTCGCGGCGGCGCTGACGCCCATCCTCTTCGACCCCGCGATCGATGCGAAAACGGTCAATCTCGACGCCGGCGTGGATAACGTGAAGGAGTCCGCCAACAACTTTTACCGTGGGGTGACCGCCGACGAAGTCGCCGCGTTTTATGCCCGGAAGGCGAAGGAGACCGGCAACCCGCGCCTTTCCTACGGACTGAATTCCCAGCTGGCCAAGATCGACGGCGTGATCGTCGAGCGGCCTTGGAAGGTCGGCGGCATGTACGGCCCGGCGATCGAGCAGATCGTCGGCTGGCTCGAAAAGGCCGTGCCGCTCGCCGAAAACGACGCGCAGAAAAAGACGCTGGAGCATCTGATCGCCTACTACCGCACCGGCGACCTGGCCGAGTTCGACAAATCCTGCATCGCCTGGGTCTCCGACACGGAATCCAAGGTGGACGTCGTCAACGGCTTCATCGAAGTCTACGCCGACGCCACCCAGAAACGCGGCTCCTACGAATCCGTCGTCTCCCTGAAGGACGAGGTGGCGACGAAACGAATCGCGGCGATCTCGGCTCAGGCGCAGTGGTTCGAGGACCACGCGCCGATCCTGGACGCGCACAAGAAGAAGAACGTCACCGGGATCTCGGCCAAGGTCATCACCGTGATCGGGGAAGTCGGCGACTCCGCCCCCTCCACTCCGATCGGGATCAATCTTCCCAACGCGGAATGGATCCGCGAGCAGTACGGTTCCAAGTCCGTTTCGCTCGGCAACATCGTCGAGTCGTACAACGACGTCCAATCGAAGAGCCCGGCGAATGAAGAATTCGGATACGATCAGGCCGTCGTTCAGCGCCTGAAAAAATGGGGCCCGCTCGCCGCCGATCTCCACACCGACATGCACGAGGTGATCGGCCACGCTTCCGGCGTGATCAACCCCGGCGTCGGTCCCACGGACCAGACGCTCAAGGCCTACGCGGGCACGCTCGAGGAAGCCCGCGCCGACCTCGTGGCGCTCTACTACATTCTCGATCCCAAGCTCATCGAGATCGGCGTCATGCCGACCCTCGACGTCGGCAAGGCCGCCTATGACAAGTACCTCATGAACGGGCTCATGACCCAGCTGTTCCGGATCCAGCCGGGCCACCAGCTCGAGGAAGCGCACATGCGCAACCGGCAGCTGATCTCGGGCTGGGTCTTCGAGAAAGGGCAGCCGGAGAAAGTCGTCGAACGCGTCACGCGCGACGGGAAAACCTATTTCCGGATCAACGACTACGAAAAACTCCGCGGCCTTTTCGGACAGCTCCTGCGTGAAATCCAGCGCATCAAGTCCGAAGGCGACTACGAGGCCGGCAAAGCCCTGGTCGAGAACTACGGCGTGAAAGTCGACCAGCCGCTGCTGACGGAGGTCCACCGTCGTTACGCGCCGCTCGATATCGCGCCGTACATGGGTTTCATCCAGCCGCGTCTCGTTGCGGTGAAGCGTGGAGAGAAGATCACCGACGTGAAAGTCGAGTATCCGAAGGACTTCCTCGGTCAGATGCTCGAATACGGGAAAAACTACTCGTTCCTCACTTCCGAGGAGAAGCTGTAGCTCATCCCTCACTACAACAAAAAGGCGCCGACTCGTTGAGCCGGCGCCTTTGTTTGGGAAGACTAACGGGAAACTCAGGCCTTCTTGCTCTTGAAGCGGCGGACGGCCACGAGGCCGAGCAGTGCGGCGGCGCCGATCAGGCCGTAGGTCGAGGGCTCCGGAACGGGGGAACCGTAGGTGACTTCCAGCGTGGCGGAGTGGAAGCGAAGCGCATCGGCGCCGACGGTGTCCTCGACGAGGAGGGTCCAGTCGCCGGGAGCCATCATCAGGCTGTTGAAGATCGCCAGCGAACCGGTCGGACGGAAGGCACCGGCCTGGATGAGACTCTGGTTCACGTTCACCACCTGGGCGGCATCGTCATCGAACGTGATCGTGCCGGAGAAAAGCGCGCTGCCGGAGTTGAAGCTTCCCCCCGCGATCAGCGAGGTCGTGTTGCCCAGATAGCTCAGGGTCAGGTTCACCTCGTTGAGGTACGGGGTGCCACCGAGCAGATCCCAACCTTCACCGTCCGCTTTGTCGAACGTGACGCTGATGTTCACGTCGGAGATGGCGCCACCTGCTCCGAGATCGGCGGAATTGAAGGTGAAAAGACGCGTGCCGGAGCTGTTGTCGAAAATGCCGGCTACCGAGTTCGTTTGGGTGACGGTGACCTGGGCTTGGGCCGTCAAAGCTGCGCCGGCGATCAGCGCCGTAGCTGCGAGGGTACGAAGAACGTTCGTGATTTGCATAAGTTAAAGAGGCACACAAAGACTGGCTCCAGCGATTTGCGTATGGCGAACCTCCACCGTGCGAGGAACGGCTGGACGGTATATCCGGGAAAACCCGACAAACATTTGCTTCTACAATCGCCAGAATCCCTAATTCTGGGGAGCTCGGCTCACGCAACCTGCTAATCTACAAGACGTCAGTTAGAAGGCCAACCCCTCCTAATGACCCGCCTTCACCTCGTTCTTCGGACAGCAGGGCTGTTCTTCTGCTCGATCCCCGGTGCCGCGCTTGCCGCCACCTACTTCGTTTCACCCACGGGAAACGATACAAATCCCGGCACCGAAAACGCGCCGTTTGCCACCGTACAACGCGCTCAGCAAGCGGCTGAGCCCGACGACACCGTCTATCTGCGAGGCGGCACCTACACGCTGAGCGAGAACCAGATCGCGCGTCGCGAGGGCCTGTACGCCTGCGTCACGTTTCTCGACAAGAGCGGCGCTCCGCATCGTCCCATCCGCTATTGGGCCTACCCCGGAGAACGGCCGGTGTTCGACTTCTCCGCAGTGAAACCCGCGGGGCTCCGCGTGGCCGCGTTTCGCGTCACGGGTTCCTGGATACATCTGAAAGGTTTCGAAGCCACGGGCGTGCAGGTCACGATTCGCACCCACACCCAGTCCATCTGCTTCGACAACCAAGGGAGCCACAACGTCTACGAGCGGCTGAGCGCACACGACGGCAAGGCGATCGGATTCTGGATCGGCCGGGGTTCCGACAACCTCGTGCTCAACTGCGACGCGTATCGGAACTACGACGACGTTTCGGAAAACAAGCGGGGCGGCAACGTCGACGGCTTCGGCCACCACGTCCCGAAGGGGAGCGCGAGAAACGTCTTCCGCGGTTGCCGCGCCTGGTTCAACAGCGACGACGGCTTCGACTTCATCAACTCCGCCGAGGCCGCGACCGCCGAGAACTGCTGGGCGTTCTACAACGGCTATTCGCCCGACTTCGCCGACCTCGGAGACGGCAACGGCTTCAAGGCCGGCGGCTACGGCAAGACACCCGCGGAGCAGCTGCCGAATCCCGTTCCGCGTCATGTCGTGCTCGGCTGCCTGGCAGTTCGCAACAAGGCCAACGGGGTCTATGCGAACCATCACGTGGGCGGCGTGGATTTTCTGAACAACACCGCCTGCCGAAACCGCATCGATTTCAATTTCCTCGGTCGGGAGAGCGACAACCGCACCGACATCCCCGGCCGCGGCCACCGCGCGAAAAACAACCTCGCATTCGGCGCGGGCCGAGCGGTCGCCGAGCTCGACCGTTCAGCCTCCGACGTCTCCCACAACTCCTTCGACCTTCCCCTCGCCCTGTCGGATTCCGACTTCCTCAGCCTCGACGAATCCGAACTCACGAAACCGCGCCAGGCGAACGGGGATTTGCCCATCATCGACCTGTTCCACCTCGCCCCGCAGAGCCAGGCCATCGACCGAGGGATCGACGTCGGCCGGACCTTCTCCGGAAAAGCGCCGGACCTCGGCGCGTTCGAAAGCGGGGCCGGAGCCGGCCGCTAGAGCTGCCGTCGCGCGTCGCTCAATTCGAGCGTTGGGCAACGCCATCCAGCATCTCGGCCGACCAACTCGCGCTGAGCGTCTTTTCCACGTCTCCGTTGCGAAGGACAATTTCCATGCGCCTCTCCGGTGTCTTGTCGGCGGAGGTCGCGACGCGCTTCACGTAGCTGAACTCCCCCGGGACGCGCCACATGGGAACACCGTGATACTGCTTGTCCGAGGCGGTCTGAATCAGCCTCGCGTCGCCGGTCGCAAGCGTGAGCACCGCCACTTCGCCTTTCAGCCCGCCAAAGACCACCTGAGTGCCGTCAGGGCTGACCTCGAAAAACGAGAGCGACTGCGGGATCTCGGGCTCGGCTCGCCGGGGGACCAGCCGCGACAAAGTCGCCTGGCGGCTGGGATCCGCCACGAACAACTGCTCGCGCGGCTCGTTGTTGAAGTCCGCCGCTGCGAGCGGGAGGGAAACCTCCGCAGCGTTGAAGAGAATGCGCCCGTCCTTCAGGCACCGCACGTGCGTGAGCGGGTTGAACAACAGCCCTGCAAGTTCCTCCGGTTTCTCCGCGACGGCGATGCGACCGTCGCGATCGAGAACCTGACGCCGGGCGAGCACAGCCAGCTCCACCGCGTCCTTTGCGGTGCTCGGCTGGGCCTGGATGTAGGCCAGGGACAAACCATCGTACGTCCAATCTGGATACCCGCTCGTCTGGGACGCAACCGCGACAGGCGCGGCGGAACCCTTAAGCGCCAGCAGTCGGAGCGCCGTGGTCTTCGGAGTCACGTCTTCGGCGGTAAACGCCAGCGCCGCACCGTCCGGAGAGGGGCGCAGGTCGATCAAAGTGCCGGCTCCGACGTGCCGAGTGCGATCCGCGATCACCCGGTCGCCCTCGATGTGGGCGGTCAGGATCTCGTACAGGTCGACGGAATCCTGCTGAAGCTCCTTCCAATCGTCCGGCGTCAGCTTGCTTCTTAACTCCTCGCCGTGGCGCTCGAGCAGGCAAAGCGCCACGGCGTTTCCGCTTCCCTCCCCCTCCCTCTTCAACGTGTCCCACTTGGGATCCGCCTGGAACGCCGACCACAGGCGCTCCGCCTTCTGCTCCACCACCGGCTGGTCCGCTCCCAACGCCCCGGCCAGTTCCTGCCAGCGGCTCGTCTCACGCCTTTTCGCCAGCACCAGATGCTGCGAGTCGCCTGCCCACGCGGCCGCGCGGACGCCGGGCACCTGCAGCGCCGAGAGGTGCCCGTTGGCGTCGCACAAATACAGTCCGTCACCGCCGACGACGGCGGCCCTGGCGCCGTCCGGAGACCAGACGACGCGTTTTTCCAGGCAGCCCGCCGCGAAGAGCAGCGAGCCGACAATCGCGCACACGGCGAACCGCCGGGCAAAGGAACGAAATGAATTCATTGTTTTTCCTCCAAATGGGGCAGCTTCACCGGCGAGTCCCAGCGAAGCCGATAGGGTTGATCTGATGTGACGGGGTTCTGAACGCCGGCGCGCGACGGCTGCGGAACGGTCCACAATGCGGACGTGCCTTGCGTGGGCAGCCTGGCCAGTACGGAGGCCGACGACGCCAGATCCGGAGGCTGCGGCATCGGTGCAGAACCATTCTCCCTCGGCGCGGCAAACCGCCCCGCCAGAAACCCGACGGTGACGCTGGCGGCCAGCGGCAGCCAAAGCCGGCGTGCTGCTCCGTTGAATACAGAATCGGGCGCTTTCCATCGAGGCAGGGCCGAAGGAGTGCCGGAGGGTGCCGGAACACGCATCGCCGCCCGGGCGAGTCCGGTCGTTTTGCCGGTGCGCTCCGCCTGCGCGGCGAGGTCCGGATGATTTTCAAGGTAGGCGTCGAGGAGTTCGCCGACGTCTGGAGGCAGCTCGCCAAGAGCTCGGTCGACGATGAGCGATTTCAAGGTTTCAGGCTTCATCGGTGAAAGACCGCCCGCAGGCGGCGGGGTTGGGATTCAAGAGAGCTTGGAGCCGCTCGATGGCGTAGTGCAGACGGGAGCGGACCGTTCCGACCGGCACGCCAAGCACGTCGGCGATTTCCGCGTACGAGAGTTCGTGTTGGAGCTTCAAAACAAGCGGTTCCCGTTGCGCTTCGGGCAGGGCGTCGATTGCCCGGCGCATCGCCAGAAGGCGCTCGTCCGGATCCGGCACCGACTCGCCGGCAACGTCGCGCCCGGGCTCCAGAGGTTCGACGGGCCGAAGCCGGCGCAACGCGTCGAGAGCGACATGCCGGGCGATGCCGAAGAGGTAGGCCCTCGACGACACCGCGGCGGCGAAGCGCGCCCGCTCCCTCCAGGCGCGGAGAAAGGTTTCCTGCAACAAGTCATCCGCCGCGGCCGCGAGCGGCCTCTGCCGCCGGAAGTAGGCGCGCAGCATCGGACCGAGTTCGAGGTAGTGCCGCTCCAGTTGCTGGGAGAATTCGCTCATTCGATCGCCCACGCAGGTGGGCCCTTTTCCTACACGTCGTAGCGGACTGCGGAAAAGTTCATCCAAATGGCCCTGGACGCGAGCACCCTGTGGCTCGGCGGAGCCACCCGGCGGCCTACTGGCGGTTCGGACGCGGGAAACGGCCACCCCCGGCTAATGCGGCTCCATGCGGCGGCGCACACCGGACCGGCAATACACCGGTCGCGGACTCCGGCGTCACGGCGCCGTCTTTTTCCAGTCGAGGCGGCCGTTGACCGCCTGGTCGCCGATCACGACATTCTCGAGCTTCAGTCCCTCGACGTTTTCGAGCACGAAGGTCTTTTCCGCCTTCTGGATCGTGATGTTTCGGAGAGTGACGTCCTGGAGCGGCGCGATGGCCGGCGCGTGGGCGTCGAAAACCGTTCCGGCGTGTTCCACGTTGAAGTTCTCGAAAACAATGTCGCGGTACGTTGCCGGATGCCCGCCGCCGAGGAGGCCGGGATAGTCGAGCTGAAACCAGAAGAGATTCTCGAACGATTCGACCGTCATGTTGCGCACCCGGACGTGCTCCACCGTGCCCCCGCGATCGAGGTTCGCCTTGAAGCGGATCGCGGAAACGCCTTTTCGGAGGACGTTGTCGGCAAAATAGACGTGGCGAATCCCGCCGGACATTTCGCTGCCGAGACCAAGTCCGTCTTCGCCGCCCATGTCGTTTTTCCGCACGACGACGTACTCGCTCGGACGACCGACCTCGCGACCGTCGCGATCGCGACCGGATTTGACGACCACCGAGTCGTCACCGGTGCGGAACCAGCAGTTCTCGATCAGCACATGGCTGCAGGAATCGACATCGACGCCATCGTTGTTGGTGAAATGGCTCTCCACCTTGATGCCGCTCACGGTCACGTGATCGGCGTACACAAGGTGATTCACCCAGAACGGCGAGTTGCGGAGCGAGTAGCCCTGCAGAAGCACGCGCTGGGCGCGGAAAAGCTGGATCAACGGGGGCCGCAAAAAGGTGCCTTGCCCGAAAACGCGTCTTACCGCCGGCGTGCCGTCGACGCCCATTTTGCGAAGGGCGAGTTGATCCTGCTCCTGTTTGTTCACCCACGAATGGAAGACGCTCGCCGCGTTCCCATCGATCACGCCCTTCCCGGTGATCGCCACGTCGTGCACTTCGAAGGCATAGATCAATGGCGAATAGCCGTAGAGCTCCGTTCCCTCCCAGCGTGTCAGCACGACGGGCAGATACTTCGCAGGATCGGGAGAAAAAAGAAGCGTCGCACCTTTCGAAACATGCAGCTCGAGATTGCTCACGAGGTGGAGCGGTCCGTCGCAAAACCAAGAACCGGCGGGGACAATGACGCGCCCCCCCCCCGCGGACTCCGCCTTTTTGATCGCCTCGAGAATTGCCGGACGCGCATCCGTCCTGCCGTCGGGTTTCGCGCCGAAGTCCGTGATCGTGAAATCGCGCGCCGGGATCGTCGGGAGCTGAATGCCACGCACGATTTCTTCTTCCTGCGCCGCGTAGGACGAAGCCGTTTCGGACGCGGCCAGGCCGTCGGACGCCGCGCCCGAAAGCATGAGCGCGGCGAAAGCCATGCGGGCTGACGCACGCCGTCTGTTCACAAGCCAGGCAACGAGGGGGGTAATCATCGCCCCTCCGATGTAGCGAATTCCCGGCGTTCGTCAAAGACACGTGACCGCATTTTCACGGTCACGTGTTCGCTAAACCACAAAGCTCTAACGTTCAGCGGTTAATCACCGCCCGTGGCCATGGGTCTTCCGGTATTCCTCGCTCGCCTTGAGGGCGTTGCGGACCTGCTCCTCGGTCCAGCCTTCCTCGCGCACCATGCGGCAGTAGGTCGCGAGGCCGCTCGGGTCCGGGTCGCGCCCGAGTACGTCCCGGTAAGCGCGGCGCACGATTGTCTCGGCTGCAGGCCGATCCATCGGATGATCGTCGCCGCGCCGCACGACGATGGACGAGATGCTGTCGTTCCAGGAGCGCGAGCCGCCGCGCCCCTGCCGGTAGGCGAGATTGATGACGCTTTCGTTCAGCTGAAGCTCGGAACCGCGGTAGTCGCCATCCTCATACGCGGTCAGGCTCAGGTTTCCGACGATCTTGATGGAGGAAATGCGATCGTTGGCCTCGGAATTGTCCTCAAAACCGACGTCAGCCAGATTGCGTATGCGATCACCCGCCGTAAGCACGATCCGGGATCCCTGGTAACCAGCTTCAGAATACAACTCGACTCGCGGTCCGCGGACCTCCCCGTGGCCGGTGCCGCCCGGCCAGCGGTCGCGGCGCTCCCCGCGCAGGCTCACCACCGTCGCCGACGAAATCATGTCGTTCCAGTTGCCCCGGTGGTTCGGTCCCGGGACGTTCGAGAGATTCGACGCGCTCTCGGTCATCCGCAGCGAATCGCCGCGATACCGGCTGTCGGAGTAACCCACGAATTCCACCGCGCCCTCGATCAGGACGGACGAGATGCGGTCGTTGGCCGCTGCGCCGTCGTCGAAACTCCTTGTGGCGAAATCCTGGATACGGTCTCCGGGATAGAGGACGATCGAGCTGCCGTGGAAATCGGCCTCCGAATAGAGCACGACCCGGGCGCGTCGGCCGGGGCCGTGGTCCCGATCGCGCGGTTGCGCGTGGGCGATTGAGACGAAGCCAAGAAACAGGGCGAGACCAAGACGAAGCAACGAGTTCATGATACTGGGATTTTTCCGATGCAGGGTGAACCGGCCCAAACGGTTGGCAGGGCTTTCTCGGCAGCTCAAATCATCGTTGGGCAGAGGATGATTTCGGGGAACTTCGGCGGTCCGTCATGTCGCAGCGGACTGGTTACGGACCCGGTTTAGTTACGCTCGCAACAGCCTTCCTGTCCGCAGCAGCAACCGGTCTGTTGGCACTCGCGCATGGGCTCGGCGCGCGCGGCGGGCATGAGCACACCGTAACCGCCGAGCATCACGCGCCGAACGGGTTTCCCCGACTTCGGATCATGCGTCAGAGGAGCGTCCTTCATGCTCTGCCGCACTTCGAAGCGCTCCGGCGATTCGCCGGGGGATTGGGGGATCGTTTCGTAAACGTAGGTGGTCACGGCGAGACCTTGGCGGATTCGCCGCGGGCTCGCAAGCGGCGCAAACTCGGTGGACGACGCAGGCGCAGCACAGCCGGCCGGAGGACATTCGTCGCGGCCGGTTGAGGTTCCTCACGCGAGCGCTTCATTGCCCACCATGAGCACGCAAAGCACTCTTTCGACACGGCAACTCGGCTCCGCGGGTCTTCAGGTGAGTTCGATCGGACTCGGCTGCATGGGCATGAGCGAGTTCTATCAACCCTCCGCGATGAACGACGACGAATCGATTGCCGTCATCCACCGCTACCTCGATTCGGGCGGCAACTTTCTCGACACGGCGGACATGTACGGCGTCGGCCGAAACGAGCGGCTCGTCGGGCGTGCCGTCTCGGGGCGGCGCGACTCGGTGGTGATCGCAACGAAGTTCGGAAACGTCCGCGGTCCCAACGGCGAGTTTCTCGGAGTGCGCGGCGATCCCGAGTACGTCCGCGATTGCTGCGATGCGAGTCTTCACCGGCTCGGCGTCGACGTGATCGATCTGTATTACCAGCATCGGGTCGACCCAAAGGTGGCGATCGAGGAGACCGTCGGAGCGATGGCCGATCTGGTCCGGGCCGGCAAGGTCCGCTACCTCGGGCTTTCCGAGGCGGCGCCCAGCACGATCCGACGCGCGGCAAAGATCCACGCGATCAGCGCTCTGCAAACCGAGTACTCCCTCTGGAGCCGCGATCCGGAAGAGGATCTGTTGCCCACCATCCGCGAACTCGGAATCGGCTTCGTCGCCTACAGTCCGCTCGGACGCGGTTTTCTCACGGGTCGTTTCAAGAGCATCGACGACCTGCCGGCCGACGATTACCGGCGCAGCTCGCCGCGGTTCCAGGGCGGGAACTTCCAGAAGAATCTGGACCTCGTGGAAACGATCCGGGGCCTCGCGGAACGCAAAGGCTGCACGGCCAGCCAACTGGCTCTCGCCTGGGTGCTGGCCCAGGGCGATGACATCGTCCCCATCCCCGGAACGAAGCAGACCCGCTATCTCGACGAAAATCTCGGCGCTTCCGCCGTGCACCTCACGGAGGACGAACTCCGCGGGATCGATGCGGTGCTTCCCCCCGGCAAAGCGAGCGGCACTCGCTACACCGAGCAGGGAATGAAAGGCGTGAACCGCTAGCAGGCGCGCAGGAAGTTTTGGGGGGGGTGGCGATCGCCGGCTGCTGTCGGCGCGCCGCTCCACATCTCCGGCGCCCGCTGAAACAGCGCGGGTGTGTTTTCTATTTCAGGGTGCAACACACCCTATGAAAACGTTCACCCGTCTTCTCTCCGCCGCCGTCGCGTCCTGCATCGCCGCTTCCGCAGCGCACGCCTTCTACCTCTTCTCCACCCTGCCCGTCCTTCCCGATTACGACGTGCCGGCCGTGTATCAGATGAACGAGAACTCTGTCATCATCGGCACGCTGAGCGGCTCGTTTGGGCCCGTCGGCGCCCGGTGGAAAGGCAGCACGCTGACGTCGTTCGCCGGACTCGGGCCCGGGTACGCACACTCCGCCTGGGCCTACGGAATGAACAACGCCGGCTTGGCCGTCGGAATGCTCGATGTCGACGGCAGCAGCCTCAAGGCCTACTACAACGCCCCGCTGCTCGGCAGCGCCTTGCTGCCCACGCCGGCCCCCGCGGGAGTCACAACGGAGTTGCGCGTGATCAACGACGCCGGGTACGCAGTCGGAAAATACACGTCGGCCGGAGTCACGACCGCCTTCTACACGCACCCCCTCGGCACCCATGCCAACCTGCCGAGCGCCAAGGTCGGCGCGAACTTCGTGCCGGTGGCGATCAACGAGGACTCCGACGTCCTCGGCAACAGTTCGCTCAAGGGCGTCGTCTACAATCTTCTGACCCAAACCGTCGAACTCGTCACGGCGCGGGTGCCCGACATGACCAGCGCCGCCGCGCTCAATAATCTCGGCGACGTCGCCGGCGTGAAGGTCGGCAACACGGCGTACATCCTGCCGAAGCCGGATGCCGCCCCGGCCATTCTCCTCGGCGCGGGGAACGTCAAGGCCGTCCATGCGATGAACGACGGACGCGAGCTGCTGGTGACCACGATGGACAACCGCCCCGCGATCCTGGCGCCCGCCGACGGCGTCCCCGGTGGTGTATTCACGTACCTCGATACGCTGGTTTCGGCGCCCTGGACGATCGACAAGCTCGCCGACATCAACAACGCGGGAAACATCTGCGGCGTCGTGAAACGCCCCGCCACGCCCGCCGACGGCGTCCCCTACTCGACGATCTACCGCCCGTTCCGCCTGACGAATTTCACGTTCTTCGTGCCGATCTTCCCCTGACGAAAGCGGTCGTTCTCGTCCGCCAATACGAAAGGCGCACCCGAACCGGGCGCGCCTTTTTTTTGCCCGCGCCGTTCCGCGCGCGAAGTCGCTCCCGGGCTGCTACAGCACCGGCGTCAACGGCGAACCGACAGCTTTGAAGAGGCGGGTCAGAATCTCTTTTTGGGAAAGCAACCCGTCCGTTCCGGGGAACGAACCCACGTCCCGATAGCGGTCGTAGAAAGCCGGATCGTCCGGCGGGACCGGAGCCCTCCCCTCCAGCAGTTCGAAACTGCTGGTGTTCTGGATCGGCCAAACGTCGAGCGGCGTGAGCGAGATGATTCCGTCGACCAAGCCGTTGACGGCCTCAAGGCCGAGGGGGAACTGTCGGCGGGCGATGACCCAGCTGTTTTCCGGGAGCATGTCCCGCTCGATCTCGGCCTTGAGTTCGCCGGCAAACGCGGGGTCGCGCACGAGCAGCCCGACCTCCGTATTCAGATTCTCGGAACGCGGGTCGAGGTTGTACGTGCCGACGAAGGCGATCGAGTCGTCGACCACCAGCGACTTCGCGTGAAGGGAAATGAAGACGGGCGGCGCCAGCCTCCCGTTCGCCCTGCGATCCGCAAGCGCCTGCATCACCGGAAACCGGGGGAACAACTCGAGCAGCGAAGCGGGATGCGGCCTGAGTTCGTGGACTTCGAGCCTGAGATCCTCCACGTAGTTGTTTCGCAGACGGTAGTTGGCCGAGTAGGCAAAGAGGTTGTCGGTCGACGCGAAGCTGTTCGTCGAAATCCGTATCCGCAGAGCCGGGCGGGCCCTCTGCATTTCGCGGATGACGTTCCTCGCGGCCGGACTCAGCACCAGATACGGCGTCTGGATGAGCACGGACTCGTGCGCGCCCTCCAGCGTGTCGCGAAGCTCCCGCGTGGTCCGGGCGGCGTGCGACGCGGCGCGGCGCGACTTTCCCGGCTCGTCGTAGACAAATGTGGCGCTTTGCACCGCTCTGAGGCGCGACGCAAAACGCTCCTCGATCACAGCCGCGTCGTCGGCCTCTCTCACCAAGGCGTCAAAGTGAGGGCCGAAGTCGTAGTCCGTCCGCTTCAGATACCGCCTGTACTGGTTCTTCTCGATCGACGCGTGGACGTCCACCAGGTCTCTGCTCGCGACGGTGTGGCGGTAGTCCCAGAATTGCTCGAACTCCTTCGCCGCGGCACGCACGACTGGGCCGACCGCGAGCACGTCGCGATCCCGGAAGTTCAGGCTGACGGAATGATCGTAATAGGTGTTCTCCACATTCCGACCGCCGGTGATGAGGATGGCGTCGTCGAACACCATCACCTTGCTGTGCATCCGCTGGTTCACGTCGTGGAACGAGCGAACCGTCGCGAGGGCCGTCCGCCAGAACGACGGTTTCATCCGCGAGGTTGCAGGCCGGTAGTGTTTCACCTGCAGGTTCGGATGCACCGTCGCGAGGAACGCGACGACGTCGGGATCCTGGTCGGAAAAGAGGTGATCCGCGATGATCCGGACCTTCACTCCCCGCCGGGCCGCCTCGATCAGTTCGAAGATGAGGAGCCGGCCGCACTCGTCGTTTGTCCAGATGAACGTCTGGATTTCGATCGACGTTTTCGCCTGGCGGATCAGGTGGACGCGGAGGAGCAGGGCATCGTAGCCGCTGCTGACGAGTTCGAGCCTGTTTCCCGAAGACCCGTCCGATTCCCTGGCCGCCGCCTGGGTCTCGAGCACCGCTCTGCCGAAGGGCGAACTCTCAAACGGAGCGGCGGCCGCGGATCCCGCGGCCGCCAAGCCGATTGCCAGAATGCCGAGGTGTCGTATCCACCCGAACTCGCTCGTAAGCGTCATCGCGCGCCATCATCCGGTCCGGCGCAGCGGTGTCGAGCGAGCAGACGGCGCCTAGACTCTGAACTCCTCTGAGACGATTTTCCCGTCCCTCACCTGGTAGACGCAGACTTCGGCCATGTTCATCCGCCCCTCCCCCTTCATCGTCACGTCCATCCGCATCATGCACGCGAAGGCGTTTCCGGCGACGAGCGGATCGGAGACTTCCAGGCTGTGCAAAGCTTCCACACCGGCGGAGAACTTCCGCCCCTTCTCGACGATTTGCGCCAGTCCCTTCGTCTCTTTGTCGAATCCAGGCGTGGCATAGGGCTCGATGCTGATGGCGTCGTCCGCGTACAGCTCGCGCTGCGCGGTTTCCCATTTGGCGTCTCTGCAGAGAGCGACGAGGCGCTCGGCTATTTGTTGCGTAGTCATAGAAAATCGCT
Organism: Opitutaceae bacterium EW11; assembly: GCA_003054665.1. Lineage (GTDB taxonomy): Bacteria > Verrucomicrobiota > Verrucomicrobiia > Opitutales > Opitutaceae > EW11. Next base: position 140,468 of record QAYY01000015.1, read on the forward strand.
CCTCCCTCACGCCCGCGCCCACAACCGGGTCAGCGGCCCGCCCGCGCCGGCGACTGGATCGGAGTTCGGAAAACCGAGGCCGGCGATCCGCCGCTTCGTCTCCTGCGTCGGCGCTTCCCGGCAGATGTCCCACGACTGCCCCGGCGGATAGGCGCCGACGACCAGAAAATCGGGACTGGCCTCGATCCGGCAGTGCCCCGTCCCGGCGGGCAGAACAGCCACATCTCCAGCCGAAACGGCTACTTCCCTCCCGCCCGGGCCTCCCAACACGAGCCGGGCCGAGCCTCCGGCGATTCCGAGCACTTCATGCGCCGTCGAATGATAGTGGTGATATGAATACACGCCATTCCGCCACTGTGCAGGCCAGCCGTGGTGCTGAAAGAGGGCCTCGAACGCCGAGGCAGTTTCGTCCGGGCGCTTCGGCTGGACAGCGGCGCGATAGAGCAAAACCGGCAGGACCGGGTTGTTCGGCACCCAATCGTGGGCAGGCAGCGAAAAAGATTCCGGCATCATGGCAGTCTTGGGTGTGGATTCGAAACCCGGATCCTTCGGCTCCGCCCCCACCGCCCGCGTGGCGGCACCCGTGAGAAGCAGCTTCAGAAAAGTTCGGCGTGGAGTCCCGGCCATGGCAGACGTCGTGGGTTCGGCGCGCACCGTAGCCAGAGTGCCCCGGGTTTCCAGCGGCCGAGGACGGATTTTGTCGGATACGCGAGCGCCGCGTCCGCAGCCGGCTTGCGACTTCCACCCTCGGCCGGCAGCCGCGGTGGAAAAGAAACCAGGAACGCGATCCGCACGCGAAAATGCGCTTTCCTTGCGCCGCGACAGGCCTAACCGTGTGGAGTCGCCCGTCTTCGCACGGCCTCCCTGCTTTCTTTCGGGACGATCGCAACACCCATGGCCCGGCCTTCCAGCTTCCTCGCCTTTCTCGGCGTCGCTTCCGCCGCCGCGTTCCTTACGTCCGGCTGCACCTCGGTCAAAAAGATGGCCGTGAACCAGCTTGCGGATTCGCTTGCGAGCGGCGGCTCGACGTTCGCCTCCGACGACGATCCCGAACTGGTGCGGCAAGCGGTGCCGTTCAGCCTGAAACTGATGGAGAGCCTGCTGGCCGAGAACCCCCGGCACCCCAAACTGCTGCTCGCCGCGTGTAGCGGCTTCACTCAATACACCTACGCCTTCGTCCAGGAGGACGCGGACGAGCTGGAAGCGAACGATTTTGCCGCCGCGGAGGCACTGCGCGAGCGGACCCGGAAACTCTACAAGCGGGCGCGGGATTATGGATTGAGAGCGCTGGAAGTCGCTCATCCCGGCATCACTGCCCGGCTCGCGGCCGAGCCTCGGTCGGCGGCGCAGACCGCAACCGCGGCGGACGTGCCGGCCCTCTACTGGACCGCCGCGTCGTGGGGCGCCTACGTATCCGCCAGCAAAGACAATCCCGCCGCCATCGCCGAGATTGCGCAGGTCGAAGCGCTTGTGGACCGCGCCACCCAGCTCGACGAGGCCTGGGGCGACGGCGCCCTGCACGAGCTGTTGATCACGCTCGAAATGACCCGGCCGGACGGCGCCGGCAAACCGGTCGAGCGAGCCCGCCGGCATTTCGAACGCGCCGTGGAGCTGTCGCACGGCACCCAGGCCGGACCGTATGTTTCCTACGCGGAGTCGGTCTGTGTCGAAACCCGGGACCCGGCGGGGTTCGACCGCATGCTCCAGATGGCTCTCGCCGTGGACCCGAACGCCCGCCCCGAACACCGCCTTGCCAACACGGTGATGCAGCGGCGCGCCCGCTGGCTTCTCGAGAAAAAAGACGATCTCTTCCTTTCGGTTTCCCAATGACAGTTCCGACCCTCCTCAAACTGAACGCCCGTCTCTGTATCCGGACTCTGGTTATCGTCGCCGTGTCGATCGCGGTAGGCCGCGCCGCCCCGCTGCCGATCAAGCTGGGCACGCTCGTGCCGAGCGGCACTTCGTACCACAAGGCCCTGATGGCCCTGGGAGAAACCTGGAGCAAGGATTCGAAAGGCGCAGTGACGCTGCGCGTGTACGCCGGGGGCAAGGCGGGCGGCGAAGCGGAGATGGTCGGCCTGATGATGGCCAACAATCTGCAAGCCGCGCTTCTGACCGGCGTCGGCCTGGCGGAGATCGATCGCGACGTGACAGGACTGCAGTACCTGCCGATGGCCTTTCGGAATCTCGACGAGCTCGACTACGTTTCCCAGCGCCTTCAGCCCGATCTCGAGGAGCGGCTGCGCAAGAAAGGCTTCATTGTCCTCTTCTGGACCGACGCGGGCTGGATCCGGTTCTTCTCCAAGAAACCCGTCGAACATCCTGCGGATCTCCAAAAGCTGAAGCTGTTTTCCTGGGCCGGCGACGCCGAGCAGGCCGAGCTCGCAAAGCTGGCGGGGTTCCATCCGGTGCTGATCGAAACGGCCGACATCGTTCCCAGCCTGCAAACCGGGCTGATCGAGGCGGTGCCGCTGCCGCCCTTCTACGCGCTCGCCAGTCAGGTGGACGTCCGCGCTCCCCACATGCTCGATCTCGACTGGACTCCGCTGGTCGGAGCGTGCGTCGTGCGGGCTGCAACCTGGGAAAAGCTGCCGGAAGAAATGCGCAAGCAACTGATGGAAGCGGCGCGGAAAACGGGCGAGGAGGTCAGGTCGACCGCACGCCGCGAGAGTTCCGAATCCGTGGCGGCGATGCGCAAGCGGGGCCTCAAGGTCCTCGAAGTCACGCCCGAGCTGAAACAGGAGTGGCAGGAGGCGATGGAGAAGCTCTACCCCAGCATTCGCGGCCGGCTCGTTCCGGCCGAGATCTTCGACCGCACTTTGTCTTTGGTGGCTGAATACCGCGCCAAGAAGGCGCCGTGACCATGGAGGACAAGCCCGCGACCGCCGACGCTGTCGCCAACGTCGGTTCCGCGCCAACGCTGCGGCATTCTCCTGCGGCCACGGTGGAAAACGCGCTGCTCGCGGCGCTCCTCGGGATGATGATGGTCCTGCCGGTGGCGGAGATCGTCCTGCGTTTTCTCATCCGCACCGGCGTGCCGGGTTCCGTCGTGATCGTGCAGCACCTGGTCATGGCGGTCGGCATGGTGGGCGGTGCGGTGGCAGCGCGGGAAAACCGACTGCTTTCGTTCTCGGCGGCGAGCCATCGGCTCAAAGGCGCGGGCGAAACGGCGGCACACATCGTCGCTCACGGGTTCGCCACCGCCGTCAGCGCCTATCTCTGCGGCGCCAGCTGGCTTTTTGTCGGGTCCCAGCGCTCCCTCGGCAAAATCCTCATCGCCGGCGTTCCGGTCTGGGCGGTGCAGTCGCTCCTCATCGTGGGCTTCGGACTGATCGCGATCCGCCTTGTCCTCCGCTCCGGAAACGCTTGGCCGGCGCGGCTCGCCACCGCTGTACTCGCCGGGACTTTGATTGCCGCCGCCCTGCTGCTGCCGATTGAGCCCGAGCACCTCCGCTGGCCCGCCATGCTGCTCCTGCTGATTTCGGTGATCCTCGGGGCGCCCATTTTCACCGCACTCGGCGGCGCGGCCATGATCCTCCTCTGGACCGGCAGCGAACCCATCACGCCGGTGCCGCTGAAGTTCTATCAGCTCACGGTGAATCCCACGCTGCCGAGCATCCCGCTGTTCACGCTCGCCGGATTTTTCCTCGCCGAGAGCAAGGCCGCGCGCCGGCTCGTCGCCCTCTTTCATTCGCTCTTCGGCGGGCACCGCGGCGGCGCGGCGATCGTGGCCACGCTGGCCTGCGCGTTTTTCACCTCGTTCACCGGCGCGTCCGGAGCGACGATCCTTGCGCTCGGCGGCGTGCTCATGCCGGTCCTGATCGCTGACGGCTACAGCCAGCGCTCGTCGCTCGGCCTGCTTACCGGCGCAGGTTCGCTCGGGATGCTTTTTCCGCCCTGCCTCCCGCCGATCCTCTATTCCGTGATCGCCAGCAGCGGCGGCGAAGTGAGCGTGACGATCGAGCAGGTTTTCAAGGGCGGATTTCTGCCCGGCATGCTGCTCGTCATCCTTACCGCCTGGTGGGGCCGGCACATCGCCCCGCGCCCGACGACGTCGGCCGCACGCACGGCGACCGACTGGGAAGCGGTGGGTCGCGCCGCCTGGGAGGCCAAATGGGAGCTCATGGTTCCCGTCGTGGCGATCGGCACGTTGTTCAGCGGCTTCGCGACGCCGGTGGAATCCGCGGCCTTCACCGCGCTCTACACGTTTGTCGTCACGGTGGCGGTACACCGGGATCTCGGGTTGCGCCGGGATGTGCCGCGGGTCATGGCCGAGTGCGGGCTGCTGATGGGCGGCGTTCTTCTCATCCTCGGAGTCGCGCTCGGTTTCACGCACTATCTCGTCGACGCGCAGATTCCCGACCTCGCGGTGGAATGGGTCACGGGCACGATTCACTCGAAGTGGCTCTTCCTGGCGGCGCTCAATCTCGTGCTCCTGGTCATCGGCGGGCTGGTGGAAATCTACGCGGCGATCGTGGTGGTCGTGCCGCTCCTCGTCCCGCTGGGCACGGCCTTCGGCATCGATCCCGTCCACCTGGGAATCATCTTCCTCGCAAACATGGAGCTGGGTTTTCTCGCCCCGCCGGTCGGACTGAACCTCCTGCTCGCGTCGTATCGGTTCAATCGCCCCGTCGGGGAAGTGATCTGGTCGTCGCTCCCGATGTTGGGCGTCATGCTCCTCGGCGTCCTGCTCATCACCTACGTGCCCTGGCTGACCACCTGGCTGCCGAGCGTCTGGCAATAACACCGCGACGGCCGCGTGCGCCCTCTGGCGACGCGCGGAAGCGCCCGGTCAAACCGGAGCTCCGGCTCTATTTCCGGGAAAAAACGGACATGCCGAAGCTCAGCCCCATCTGCAGCTTGCCCTTCCGCATACCAATTTGGAGATGGTCCTCGCGGCGGCCGTCGGGCGATCTGAAGTAGATCTTGTCACCTTCGATCCGATACGTCGCCTTTTCGACCTTCTCGGCGCCGTCGGTCCCCTTGCTGCGGACTTCCACGCTGGCTCCCGGCCCGAAGATGTAGACGGGCGTTCCGACTTTCGCAGTCATCTCGTTTTTCAGCTTCTCGACCTCGGGGCCTTTCATCCCGGGCATCATCCAGTCGATCGTGGCGTCGCAATCGAACACCCACGTGCCCCGGATCTCGGATTCCGACGGAGGAACCCCGGCCCGCTCGCGCTGGAGCTCCTCCCGGACCTGTTTCTCCGCCGCCGCGCTCGAGTTCCGGTTGTTGAGATCGTCGTAGTGCGTCCTGACCGTCGCCACCGTGGCGGAATCGCATTCACCGAGCGCCGCCTTCAGATCCTCTTCGGAGATCTCCCCGTCCTTGGCAGAGCGAATGCTCGAAGACACCTCTCCCAGGACCTCTTCGACCTGACCGTACTCCTCCTTCGACCAGCCGGAGTCCTTCCATGCCTTGGCCAGCTCCGCATTCGCGACCACGAGCAAATCCGGGTTCTGTCGGGACCACGTCTTTCGTGCATTGAAGAGAGCCTGCGCGTATTCGAGTTTCACGTACTTCTGATAGTCGTTTTCCGTGACCTTGGTCGCAGCCCTGCACGGCGCAGCGCCGAGGGCGAAGAAGAGACAGCCTGCGAGCAGGCAGCACAATACGCGGGTGTTCATGGGGAAGGAGGGGTAAACGCGGCTGGCCGACACACGGCGCGCCGGCGCCGCGGAATGATCCGTCGACGGCCTTGCCGGCACAATGCCAAAGCGGCCGGGCATAGTCCCTCGAACTGTCAGGGAAATACGTTCGACTGGCCGGTGAAGCCATCGAAACCACAGCCGGAGAGAACGTTGTCAGGAGCAATCTCCCCGCCTTTCGTAAGCCGCGGCCAAGCAGGCGGCAGTTCTGAGTCGACAACGGACAGCGGTATCTGCCGGAGTAGCACGACTGCCGTGCCACCTGCGTGTTCTCGGAGTCGGGAGGCGACAGAGCGCGTGCGGCAAACCCCAAGTCGGTCCCGCCTCCATCCACTTCAACCCAGCCTCCCGTGCGCCCCCGCACCTCCGTCCTGGTTTGCAACTACAACAATGGCCCCTTCATCCACGAGTGTCTGGCCTCCGTGCTGGCCCAGTCGCCTTCGCCGGACGAGATCATCGTGGCCGACGACGGCAGCACCGACGACAGCCTGGTGACGCTGAGCCGCTTCGAGCCGCGCGTGACAGTTCTCCGAATGGAGCACGGCTCGGGCACGAAGATCCAGAACCAAGCCCGGGTGCTTCAGGCGGCGTTCGAAAACTGCACCGGCGATATCGTTTTTCTTCTCGATGGAGACGACTCCTTCCTTCCGGGGAAGATCGAGGCATACGTGAAGGCGTTCGCCGCGAACCCTCGGGCGGTGATGGTGCAGGCGCCGATGGTCCTGATCGATGGCGACGGCCGAGGAATCGGCCTGGACATCGACGCGAAGCGCCATTGGCGGGACCCGCTCGCGGAAATGTACCGCCGACAGGAAGTGAATATTCACTACGCCACCAGCGCCCTGGCCTTCCGCCGCACGTACCTGGAGCAACGTTTTCCCTGGGTCGACGATCTCCACGGCCTCGCGATCGACACCGCCCTGGCGATCGTGGCCCCGCTCCACGGCACCGTTTTCACCATGGACGAGCCCTTCTCGTCCTGGCGCCGCCACGACAACGCCGCCACCGTGATCGAACCGGTCCACTTCTTCGGCGAAACCGAAAAAAAACGGGACTACTTCAACCGTTACTGCCGAACCCACTCCTTCCGTCCGCTTCGCCGCTGGTCGAGTCCGCGGTATTGGGTCTTCTGGATGCGCAATCGGCTCCTCCCGAAAACGCTACCGCAGTGGGCCCGGCAGCTTCGCTGGTTTTTCCTTTCCGACGCCCAGCGACAGGCGCTGCTCCGCAAGCAGGAATGAGCTGGCGGTCGCGACGGTCCAAATCCATCGCAGCTCCGCAGATCGCCTCTGAATAGTAGGCCGGTTCAGGCCTACGCAGAGCTGCTGTCGTCCCTCGGCTGCCGGGCAAGCGTAGTCTAGAAACGCCCGCACGGTTCGTTGGCATTTCTATGTAAGGCCGCGCTTATGCGGCACCCGCTCCGGATCAGTCTCTCTGAAACCGGCCGCCTCGGTTGGACTGACGTGTCTTTCTGGATACCGGAATCTCTCCGTCGCGCGCCCGAAACCCACCCCAAACCGGCGGCACGGCGCCCCCCCCATGCAGCTGCGCACGTCCGTCTTGGTCTGCAATTACAACAACGGGCCGTTTCTGCGCGAGTGCCTGGAGTCCGTCATGGCGCAGACGCGCGAGCCCGACGAAATCATCGTCGCCGACGACGGGAGCACCGACGAGAGTCTCGCCATACTGGACCGGATGCCGATGCGGATTTCCGTGCTCCGGCTTTCGCACGGAACCGAAACAAAACGTCTGAATCAGGCCCGCGCGTTTCAGGCGGCGTTCCAGCGCAGCAGCGGCGACATCGTTTTTCTGCTGGATGGAGACGACCTTTTCCTGCCGAAGAAGATCGCTGCGTATGCCGAAGCGTTCGAGGGCGACCCGCAGGTCGTGATGGTGCAGTGCCCGATGATTCTCGTCGACGGCACCGGGCAGCGCCTCGGGCTGGACATCGACGCGAAGCGACATTGGCGCGATCCGTTGCGCGAGATGCGCCGCCGTCAGGAGGTGAACATCCATTACGCGACGAGCGCGCTCGCCTTCCGCCGCACCTACCTCGAAGCGAGATTCCCCTGGGCGGATCGCACCCTGGGCCTGGCCACCGACACCGTGCTGTCGATCGTCGCCCCGCTGTTCGGGCGCGTTGCGACGTTGGACGAGCCCCTCTCGGTCTGGCGCCGCCATCAGAACGCCAGCACCGTCCGGCACCCATTGGATTACTTCCGCGAGACGGAGAAAAAACGGACGTATTTCAACAGATACTGCCGGGCGCATGCTTTCCGTCCCCTCCGCCGTTGGTCGAGCCCGCGCTACTGCGCCTACTGGATGCGCAACCAGGTCCTTCCGTCGGCTCCGCCAGCCTGGTTCCGAACCCTGCGCTGGCATCTGCTCTCGGCCGAGCAGCGTCAGTCGCTGCTTCAGCGGAAATGACCGTCACAAGGACCCGCCGCCGGATGCGGGCGGCTGCTCGGGCAGCGGCGGTTCGTCGCCGGCCACGCCCCGGACTAGTCGAAAGGCGAATACCGGGTCGGCGCACAACGGGTACAGTACCGCCTCACGCTTCTCCGCGCGCAAGCATCACAGCGGCAGGGACGCGTTCGTTCGTACCATGAAGAAAACCACAATCCTGTCTTTCGCCACGGCCCTTTGCGGGCTGCTGGCTTCCGTCGCATCCGCGCAGTTCTACTACGGCGATTCCGTCACCGTGGGTTCCGGCTGGATGCGCACCTACGTGCAGTACAACTCCGGCGCGCCTTCGCGCATCGGCATCCAGATGAGCGAGGACGCGTTCAACGCATTCTCCTCGCTGCCCGGCAGCGCGAACATGCTCTCGCTCCCGACGCAGGCGCCAGCTCCGTTCAACCACGTCATGGTCGACTGGAATCCGGAGGGGCATCCCGGTCCCGGCTACAACGCGCCCCATTTCGACTTCCATTTCTACTTCAGCTCTCCCGAAGAGGTTGCGGCGATTCCCTTCGATCCCGCGCCGGCTCCGGTGGACCCGATGTGGGTCGCCTCCGACTACGCACCCGATGCGGTGGTCGTCCCGGCCATGGGCCAGCACTACCTCGACTTGCTCTCGCCCGAGTTCAACGGCGGGCCATTCACGAAGACCTTCATCTACGGCTACTATCAGGGACAGATGACGTTCCTCGAACCGATGATCACCTATGCGACACTGCAGTCCGGAGGAAGCGAGTCCGCCGCGATCCGGCAGCCGTCCGCCTTCCAGGCCAGCGGGTATTATCCCACTGAATACGGTTTCTCGCACGGCGACCGGGTCTATGACGTCTACCTCGGCGGCTTGAACTTCGCGGCCTCGCCCGTTCCCGAGCCCTCGACCTACGGCCTCCTCGGGGCCGCAGCCCTCGGAGCGCTCGTGCTGATTCGCCGTCGCGCTCGCGCGATCAAGGCCTGACACCGGAAGAAAACCGGCTGGTCGATTCGGCGGCCGGGCAGGGAACGCAGGGCGAGCGCCCGACAACGACGGCGCTCCCCTGCAACGTTCCAGGGCAAAGGTCTTTTCGCCGGCACGTGCATACCCGAAACCGCGAACCCAAACAGCCGGGGAAACCCGGGCATCGCGACACGGCCGGTTCCCGAGGCCACCGACAGGATCATGGAGGCCCTGCCGGTGTCTCGCGGCCGCTTCCATGTCGTACGCGAACCTCGTCCGCCGCCTGACTCCGCCTCTCGTGTGGGATTTCGGCAAACGCCGCCTCCCTCACGTCGTTCGGGCGCTCGGCGGGCACTACACCCACATCCGCTTTTCCGGCGATTACCGGTCGTTCGCCGAGGCGCGACAGGCTTCCGCCGGCTACGACGCGCCGGCCATTCTCGAAAAAACACGCGAGGCGCTCCTCAAGGTGAAACGAGGACAGAGCCGCTGGGAGCGCGACGCGATGGTGTCCGACAGCGAAGATAGGCCTTGGGCACTGCTCGCATGCCTGAGTCGAATCGCGGCGGCAAAGCGGACCGCATCGATCCACGTGCTCGATTTCGGCGGGTCGCTCGGCTCGGCGTATTTCTGGTGCCGGCCGTTCTTCGCGCCGGAGATTAGCGTGCGCTGGGACGTCGTCGAACAACCGGAACACGTCAAAGCCGGGCGGAAGGATTTCGAAACCGAAGAGCTCCGTTTCGCCTTCCGAGTGGAGGATGTTCTGGCGCAGCAACGACCCGACGTCCTGCTGCTCTCCGGAGTCCTGCATTACCTCGAAGAACCCGAGGCATTCCTCGAAACCGTGAAGTCCTGGCGGATTCCATACCTGCTCCTTGACCGAACTCCGCTTTGGAACCACGCGCGCCACCGGATCACCGTCCAGCAGGTCCCGGAGGAGATTTACGAAGCCTCCTACCCGGCCTGGTTTCTTTCTCGCGAACGAATCCTCTCGGGGCTCGAGACCGACTACCAGATTCTTTGCCGGGCGCCCGATGCCGAAGCCTGGGAGATCGACGGCGAGGTGGTGCAAAACACCCTGTATTTTTTCCAGCATGGCGGCGTCTGAGTCACGGCTCTGGATCGGGTTACCATGAGCGACACACCGCACGGAACCGCTGGCGAGGCGCCAAGTCCGCCGGCCGGCCACACCTACGTCGGCGACTCCTCAGGTCGCGGCGGCTTCGCGGCCCCTCCCGCCCCCGTGAACCATTTCTGCACCTACTTCGACCGCAATTTCCTCGTCCAGGGAATGGCTTTGGCCGACTCGGTCCGTCGGAATGATCCCTCGAGCGTCCTCTGGGTTCTCTGTCTGGACGACTTCTCGCGCGACTACCTTGCGGAGCTGGGCGAGCCGCGGATCCGGCCTGTCGCCCTCGCCGAACTCGAGGCGCACGATCCCGAGCTGCGGTCCGCGAAATCCCGGCGCACGCGGGTCGAGTATTACTTCACCCTTTCCCCCTGCTGGCCGCGCCATCTGCTGCGAACCGTGCCCGGTCTCAACCGTATTACGTATCTGGATGCGGATATGTACTGGTTCGCTTCTCCTTGCGAGGCGCTGGAGGAGATCGGCGACGGCAGCGTATTGATCACGGAGCACCGTCACCCGGACTTTCTCCGGCATCACCGGCGATTCGGACGATTCAACGTCGGCCTGCTGTCGTTCCGAAACGACGCCGTCGGCATCGCCTGCCTCGAGTGGTGGCGCAACCGCTGCCTCGAGTGGTGCGAAGACCGCGTGGACGGGAACAGGTATGCGGACCAGCGTTATCTCGACCAATGGCCGGCACGCTACGGCGCCGCTGTCCGGATCAGCCGACGCGCCGGGGTGAACCTGGCGCCGTGGAACTGGGCGGGCCACCACTACCACTGCGCCGCCCATCGCGTTTTCGTGGACGGACAGCCGCTGGAGCTCTTTCACTTCGCACGGTTCCGGCCGGAGCGCGGCACCTGGCTGTTTCAGTCGGGCCAGCTTGAATACGGCGTGATGCCCTGGACGCTGCGACAGCGGATCTACGGGAGGTATTGGGAGGCGCTCCGGGATGCACGGGCCCGGATACGCCGCTTGCGGCCGGGTTTCGATTTTCCCGCGCGTTCGTCCCGCGGCTGGCACCAGTTCTGGCGAGCGTTTCTTCCGCGCGCTGTTTTCGGCAGCGACTGGCTGCGCGTCGGATCGGTGTTCATCTCCGGTCGATTCGGTCTCGGGCAGCATTCCGGCCGCGTGCTCTCCACGCTGCGCGGTCTGCGCAGACCCAAGGCCGACGCCGAGCGGGAAACCGCGGAGCAGCCGATGCCGCAGCCAAACGCCCTGCCGGAATCGCGAAGCTAGCGCGATCCGACGCCGCGGATCACTCGTCGTCCGGCAGCGCCGTCTCCCGGGCGAGCGACACCTCGAGCGGCACGCCTTTGACGCGCACTCCGCGGAGTTTTTCCATGATGAGTGGGGCGGATTCCTCCGCCACATCCACCAGGAGATGGCGTTGGTGGATATCGATCGCGCCGATGGTTTCGGCGGGAAGCCTCGTCACGCCAGCCACCTTTCCGACGATGTCGGCGGGGGTGACAAGCTGCTTTCGGCCGACGTTCATGAACAGCGTCACCATGCCCGGCTCCCGTCCGGTCCGGGCGGGACGCGCATACTTTTCGCGCCGGGGAGCCGTCTCCCGATCTCGGGGCGCGTCGCCGGCGTCCGCGGGCCGGTGCTCCGCCCGGGGCGGTTTTGCTTCCGCCGCGGGACTCGGCCGGGCGGGCTCCGGAGCCGCGGAGCGGTCGTCCTGATTCCTCATCGCGATCAGTGCGGAGACGATGTCGGTCGACGCGTAGCCCTGTTCGAGCAGGCGATCCACCAGCCGGTCCTGACGCTCGTAGTTCCCGGACTCCAGCACACTCCGAAGCTTCTCGAAAAACACGTTGACCCGCGCCTCCTCGACCTGGTCGAGGGATGGGACGTTCTCACGGCGGATCTTCAGCTTGGCGAAGCGAACCATCGACTGGAGCTTGTAGAGCTCGCGACCGGAAACGAAGGTGAATGCCCGGCCCGACCTGCCGGCCCGACCCGTGCGGCCGATGCGATGAGTGTAGTCTTCCGCGTCGTTCGGGAGGTCGAAGTTGAACACCACCTCGAGGTCGTCGATGTCGAGCCCGCGCGCCGCCACGTCGGTCGCGATCAGAAACTCGAACCGGCGGTCGCGAAATTTCTCCATCACCCGCGTGCGCTGGGCCTGGCTGATGTCGCCATGCAGCCGGTCGACGGAGTAACCCCGGACGTGCAGGTGCTCCGCGAGTTCGTCGACCATGATCTTCGTACTGCAGAAAACGATACCGTAGCGAAAATCGTTCAGATCGATGAGCCGCGTCAGCACCTCCAGCTTGGAGCGGCGTTCGACCTCGAAATAGACCTGATCGACCTTCGGCGCATGCTGGGCGTGCGGCTCGATCTTCACCCACTCGGGGTCTTTGGCGTAATCGCGGATCAGCTGCTGGATCAGCTTTGGCATCGTCGCCGAGAAAAACAGCGTCTGCCGGGCCTCCGGCGCCTGCGAAAGGATCCGCTCAATGTCGTCCCGGAAGCCCATGTCGAGCATCCGGTCGGCCTCGTCGAGCACCGCCATCCGCAGAGCGTCGAGCTTCAGCGTGCCACGTTCCATGTGGTCCATGACGCGGCCCGGGGTGCCGATCACAATCTGCACACCGGCCGCCAGCGCACGGAACTGGCGCTCGTACGATTGTCCGCCGTAGATCGGGACGCAGTGCACGCCGCGCTTGAACTGGGAAAGCTTCCCGAACTCCTCCGCCACCTGCACCGCGAGTTCGCGCGTGGGGCAAAGCACCAGCACCTGCACCGAGCGTTGGTGCGGATCCACGCGCTCGATTGCCGGCAGGGCGAACGCCGCCGTTTTCCCGGAGCCGGTGGAGGATTGTCCGACGACGTCGCGGCCCGCGAGAGCCGGCGGAAGGGCTGCCGACTGGATGGGCGACGCCTCCTCGAAGCCCATTTTGTCGATGGCCTTCAAGGATTCCGGCGAGAGCCCGAATTCGGTGAAACGACGTTTTTCCATGCGTCGAAGGTGCGACCGCCCCGGCCGAATGACAAGGAAGCGGCGGGAAATTCATCCTGAACAACCGATCCTAAGGAGACCCTGCGACAGGGCGGTCCCTCCAGATCCTCACACGTCTCCCTCTGGATTCCGTCCTTCGAGTTTGCCAACCTTTCCGCCCGCACGGTCATTGATGCCCGTTCAAGGTCCCCGATGCCACCAGTTCAACCCTCGCACCGCCTCTTCGTCAGCCTGGCGCTTCCCGAGCCGTGCCGCGATGCCCTGGCCGCGTTGATGGACCCGATCGACGGAGTGCGTTGGACACGCCCCGAACAATTGCACCTGACGCTGCGTTTCCTCGGAGACACTCTGGAGCAGGACGCGCAGCTCATGATCGAGCGACTCTCCGCGATCCGGGTCGAGCCCTTCATTCTTCCCCTCGAGGCCACCGGCGTCTTTCCGCCCAAGAGCCCGCCGCGGATCCTCTGGGCTGGCCTCGGCACGGCTCACACACGGCTGTTTCAGCTCCGCCAGAAAGTCGACGACGCCCTGCTGGCGGCGGGGTGGCGGGGCGACGTGCGGTCGTTCGAACCTCACATCACGGTGGGCCGTGTGGTCAACGCGTCGTCGAAGGCGACCGCCGCCTGGCAGCAGCGCCACCGGGCATTCGCCGGACCGCCGTTTCGCGTGACTTCGTTTCAGTTGATGGAGAGCGAACTCCACTCAAATGGTCCCGCGCATCGCGTGTACGCGGATTTCAAGCTGGGCGATTGACACTCGCGCCGGAGTGGGTGCGCTCCACGGGCCGCATGAATGCCTGGTTCACTTTGTTAGCCGCCGCCGTGTTCGAGATCGCTTGGGCCGTCGGGTTGAAATCGACGCAGGGATTCACCCGCCTACTGCCCTCGATCGGCGTGATCGCCGCGCTCATCGCGAGTTTCTACCTGCTGGCTCTCGCCACGCGGACCCTTCCGATCGGCACGGCATACGCAGTCTGGACCGGTATTGGCGCGGCGGGTACGGCGGTCCTCGGCATGGCGCTGCTGGGCGAGACGGCTTCGCTTTGGCGGATCGGCTGCGTGGCGTTGATCGTCCTGGGCGTGGTGGGACTTCGCGTCGGTCCATCCTGATGCGCAAGCCTCCCCTTTCGCCTTCTCGCCTCCCGCTCAACTCCCAATCCTGTTCCCATGCCGATTCGCGCCTGGTTTCCCACGTTTCTCTATTGCGAGCCGCTCCTGAAGAGCGGCCTTCGACGCTTGAACGACGAACTCGCGGCCGAGTGCCACCAGGTGCGGGACTACGACGAAGCCGGGCGGGCTTGGTCGGCCAAGAACTACCCCGGCGGCTACACGAGCTACGGGTCGATGGCCCAGATGCAGCACTTCTCGTCGAGCTTCGCGGATCTCGAAAAGAAAATCGTTCGCCACGTGAAGGCGTTTGCCCGGGCGCTCGACATGGACCTCCGCGGGAAGGCGCTGCAGATGACCGATTGCTGGATCAACATCATGCCGGAACAGGCGGCGCACTCCCTGCATCTGCATCCGCTTTCGGTGATCAGCGGGACGTATTACGTTCGCACACCGAATGGTTGCCCCGGCCTGAAATTCGAGGACCCGCGCTTGGGTTCACTCATGGCCGCGCCGCCGAAGGTGGCCAACGTCCGCGACGAGAATCGCACGTACGTCACCTACCCGGCCGAGGCGGGCAACGTGATCCTCTTCGAGAGCTGGCTCCGCCACGAAGTCCCGGCGAATCGCGTCGCGGAGGAGCGGATCAGCATCAGTTTCAATTACGCCCTCGCCTAACGTCCGCCGGAGTCCGCGCGAAGCGCAGCGCGGGAGCGAAGCAGGAAGGGGGCGCAAAATCCCGCATCCTTTTCTCGTTCCAGGCGTCACACCTGCTCGCATGCAAACGCGACCCCTTCTGTTCACGTTTCTCCTCGCCCTGGCACTTTCCGGCTGCAGCGACGCTCCGCGCCGGGGCCCGCGCAGCGGACCGATGGGTTCTCCGCAGGCGACGCCGACGCTCACCGCGCAAGAATCCTTCTCGGACGGGCAGCTGATCGTGCAGGCAATCGTCTCGCCCGGCGACGAGGCTCGCATGGGCGGGCGCGGGCCCGGCGGTGGCGGCAGCAGACGTCGTCACATGGGGCCTCCGCCCGAAGGCGGCGAAGGTGAGGGCGAAGACATGCCGCAACGGAGCCATTTCAACGACAGCCCGATGCCCCCCGTGGTACTCAAGCTTCACGTGACAAACCAGGGATCGACGCCCCTCAACGTTGTTTTCGTCGAGTGCAATTCGGCGCTGGGCAACTTCGGCATCCGCCCCGAACGCGCCACGATCCAGCCGGGGCAGTCCGTCGATCCCGACCGCATGACCTCATTGCTCGGCGTCAGCGGCGAAGACCTGCCGGTCACGGTCACTCTCAAGATCAACGGCAAGACCGAGAAGCGCACGCTGACGTTGCACGTCACGTCGGCCCCGTAACGCGGGTCAGTTCGAGGATCGCCTCGCCTTCGTAGACGCATCGGCCGCGTGCTCCGCGCGCGGCCGCCGCCAGCATCGCCCCTGCGACCGCCGACGCCTGAACCGGACGATATCGGCGGAGAGACCCTCGCAGCAGGGGCGAGACTATCGGCGCCATCACCGCGCCGAGACGCTCGGCGAAACGAAACTGTCGACGGGGTCCAATCAGCAGGCTCGGCCGAAAGAGATGAACGGCGGCGAAGGGCCACTGGAGAATCGCCCGTTCCATCTCGCCCTTCACCCGAAGGTAGAAGTTCGGAGAGGCCGGATCGGCGCCGACGGACGAGACCACAAGAAACTGATTGGCGCCCGAGTGCACGGCCGCCTCTGCCAGCGAAACGACATAGCCGAAATCCACGCGCCGAAACGCTTCACGCGATCCGGCCTGGCGGATGGTCGTCCCGAGGCAGCAAAAGACGTCGTCCACCCCCGGCGAAGGGTCCAAGACCGCAAAATTGACCAGCGCCTGGGTGAGCTTGGGGTGCTGAATCGGCAATTCCCGCCGCGCAACCGCCACCACGCGCGAGTACACGGGCGAATCCAGCAGGTGTTTCAGGCAGAAACTTCCAACCAACCCGGACGCACCTGCGATCCACGCGGTTTTCATGGCGATGCTGCGGTGATATCCAAGCGTGCGCCCGGCGCGAGCGGGAATTCCCGACCTGCGGAGGTGGCACGGGCCGCAAAACCCGCTTTATTTGCGGGGTGATCGTGATCCGCCGCTTTGTCGACCGCCGCCAGGCGTACACGGCCATCTTCCTGAAAGGTGAGCCGGCGAAGATATTCCCGACGACGGACTACGAGCACGCCCGGATTCTCCAGATCTACAAACAGGACCGGCGGTACGAGGGTATTCACAACGACCATACGGACTTCGATCTCGGCGCGCCGTCGGACGGCAAACAGGAACCGAGGTAGCGGCCCCGCAGGGTCGACGATTTGCGGGGGCGGTGAACTCCGCCGCCTGAATACAGACGGGAACCGCTTCGGGGCGGCGGGTTCTGATTTCGCGCCCGCCGGAATTACGGCTTCCGTTATCTATCCGCGTCCGCTAACCCATGCTTGTGACTCCCGGTCCCGTTCCAGAAGTCCGTGAAGAGCTGAAGCGGCGCAGCTTTAGAAACTTCATCGCGTCGGTCCGCTATTCGATCGAGGGCTTTCTTGCCGCGACGAAACACGAGCCGTCGTTTCGGGAGGATCTGCTGTTCGCCATCCTCCTCGTGCCGTTTGCGATCATTCTGCCGGTCAACGCCGTCTCGACCGCGCTCATGATCTCGTCGCTGTTTTTGATCATCATCGTGGAGCTGCTGAACTCCGCGATCGAGTGGGTCATCGATTATCTGCGCCCCGAACGTCATCCCCTGGCCAAACGCATCAAGGACATGGCGAGCGCCGCCGTCTTCCTCAGCTACCTCAATTGCATCGCAATCTGGCTGATCATTCTTTGGCCGAGCAGCGGAGCTTGGCGTCGGATCGGCCAGTGGTTGACCCAATAGGACCTATTCGGTCGCTCGTTTCCAAGGTCTGTGTTCCGCGAACGAGCGATACCGCGAATCAGCGGCGTTCAGAGAACCCCCTGACATTCACGTATTTCTGACGCGTTACCGCGAATCTGCACTTTCCCTTCCCCGAGCGGTTGCGGCATGATTGCACCCACCGCTTAGGCGGACACCCCACTCCTTCTCGTTCCACCCATGAGAACCTCCCTTGCTGCCGTCACCATCACAACCGTGCTGTTGATCGCGAGCGGATGTGCGACGTCGACCAAGCCCGCGCCGAAGGCAAAAGCTTCTGCGACCAAGCCCGCTGCGACTGCCGCTTCGAAGCCCGCTGCTCCGGCAGCGACCGCTCCGGTCGTATCCGTTCCGCAGATCACGGCTCCCGAACCGGCGAAGACCGCCGCTCCGGAGGCGCCCGTCGTGGCGCCGAAGCTCTCGCCCGAGGCGGCCGCTCTGATCGAGCGCCTGACCACGGCGTCGGCGCCCGGCACGCTGCCGCACGAGATGTCGGAGTCCACGAGTTTCCCCGGAGCCATGGTTTCCCTCGAGCCCGGTGCGGCGGCGCCGAAAATCGAATCGGCCGAACCCGTGACCAATCAGCCGCCGGCCAAGGGCCTGACCGCCGACGGCAACACGACTCAGCTGGTGGAGCGCGACTGGACCGGCCTCGTCCTTGTCCCGATCAGCACGTCCCTCTCGAAGGCGTACACGTCCGACGTCCGATTGACGAAGGTCGAGGCGCACCCGCTCAACGACGGTCGTGTGCGCATCTGGACCCGCGTCCACAACGTCGGACCCACTCCGCTGCCTGCCGAGATCGCGTGCGAATTCCGCATGAAGGGCTCTCAAGCCAGCAGCCCCTACTTTTACCAGCTGGACGTCCCCGGCGACGGCTATCGCGACGTGTTTTTCGTCTCCCCCGACGGCACGCTCAACGCCTACACCGTGCTCGTCCGTTCTTCTGAAGCCGTGCAGCGCTGAGACCGCTCACAAACCCAATCTGGAATCCGGCGCCGCTCTTCGGAGCGGCGCCTTTGTTTTGCCACCTCGGCACCCAAGATCGGTCCCCCGCTTCTCACCGAACCTCCACCGCTGGTCTCGTTTCGAAGAATTGGCCCGCCGGAAAACGCAACCGACCGCTCAGCGTCGCTGGAAAAACAGCCACGCTCCGAGGATCAGCACCGCGAAATTCGGCACCCAGGCCGCCGTCATCGGGTCGAGCACGCCGCGCGTGCCCAGGACCGTGGCGAACTTGAGCACGATGAAATAGAGCAGGAAAAGGCCGATCGATTTGGAGACGCCGACCGCCGGGTTCACCCTCACTCCCGTGACGGCGAACGGGATTCCCAACGCAATGATGATGAGCGGCGCCAGCGTGTCGGCGAGCAGGCCGTAGTAGCGGACCGCATACATCGTCACCTTCGGGTTCTCCTCCACGCGGAAATAGTCGATGATCCGCTGCAGTTCGAAGAACGAAAGGTTGCTCGGCTTCACGTCGAAGATGAGCATCAGATTCGGCTCCTCGGTGTAGTTGGGCTTCACGCGCTCGGTAAACGGCACCGTGCGCGTCACCTCGCCCGTTTCCGGATCGATCCAGGTTTCGCGGCCGTTCCAGAACACCCAGCAGTTTCGCTGCGGATCGAAACGGGCCTGATTGGCCAGCAGCCGGGTTTTTTCGCGGCGCTGCGTGTCGAGTTCCGAAACGCTCACGCCGTACGCGCGCTGGGTGTAGCGGCTGTACCGGTTGATCACCCACATCCGCCCCTGCCGCTGGTTGTCGAACGTCACGGCCCGGGTCACGCCGATCTGCGATTGCGAGGTGTTTTTCGCCTGGTATTCGAATTCGAGCTGATCCGAAAGCGAACGCGAAGCCTCCACCGACCACGGAACGATGCTGGCGTTGAGAATCCACATCGCCGCGCAGAGCACCAGACCCGCGAGCCAGATCGACCGGGTGATGTGAAACAACCCCATTCCGGCGGCGCGCATCGCCACGATTTCGTTGTTTCGGTGCAGCTGGCCGAGCGCATAGAGCAGCGAAACCAGCAGGACGATCGGGAGAACGATGGTCAGAAAACTGGGCGTCTTGATCGTCAGGTACAGCAGCGTGTCGCCAAGCGTCGCGCCGCGGTCGAGCAGGTCCCGCAGATCGTCGTAGAGCGTCTGCATCAGGATCAGCCCGAGCGTGGCGCCCATGGCCAGGCCGAAGATCTTCAGCCACTCTCGGAGGACATAACGGTCGAGCAGGGACACGGGCGCGATGCTTACGGATTGTCACCCTCGGTCAACCCTTCCGGTTCCGCCGGAGCCATGGTCCATCCGGCGTATCCGTAGATCGCCGACACCACGGGATTGATGAGGTTGAGGAACGCGTACGGCAGATATGCCAGGGGAAAAACGCCCAGCGTGGCCGCCATGTAGGCGCCGCAGGAGTTCCAGGGAACGAGCGGCGAGGTCAGCGTGCCGGCGTCCTCCAGACACCGCGAAAGGTTCTTCGGATGCAGTTTGGCGCGCGCAAAGGCGCCGCGATACATGCGGCCCGGCACCACAATCGAGAGGTACTGGTCGGAGGCGACGATGTTCATTCCGATGCACGTGCCGAGGGTGGCGGCAACCAGGCCGCCGCGTCCTCGGGCAAGGTGCAGCAGGCCGTCGGCGATGCGGGCCAGCATGCCGCTTTTCTCCATCACGCCGCCAAAACACATGGCCGCCAGGATGATTCCCACGGTGTCGTACATGCCGGACATGCCGCCGCGGGTGAGAAGATCGTCGACCGCCTTCAAGCCGGAGTTCGAACTGTAGCCGCGGTAGGCATACAGGCAGACGTCTCCCAGCGAGGTTCCCTGCACGGCCATCGCGAAGACCCCGCCCGCCACGGTGCCCGCGAGCAGCGAGGGCAGCGCCGGGACTTTCGCCACGATCAGCCCGAGGACGAGGATCGGGGGCAGCCAGAGCCAGCCGCTCAGCTGAAACCGGGAGGAAACTGAGGCGATGATGGCGTCGACCGCTCCGGTATCGACGTGGCCGTGCGAGTAGCGCAGGCCGAGAATCCAGTACAGCAGGAGCGCGATCGCGAGGCTGGGACCGGTGGTCCAGCACATGTGCCGGACGTGGTCGAAGAGCTCGGAGCCGGCAATCGCCGGCGCGAGATTGGTCGTATCGGAGAGCGGCGACATTTTGTCCCCGAAATAGGCGCCGGAAATGATCGCCCCCGCCGCGATCGGCAGCGGCACTCCGAGACCCCCGCCGACGCCGATCAGCGCGATGCCGACCGTCCCCGCTGTCGTCCACGAACTGCCCGTCACGACCGAAACGACGCAGCAGATCCCGCAGGCCGCGACCAGAAACGCGCTCGGCGAAAGCAGCTGGAGGCCTTTCACGATCAGCAACGGCACCACGCCGCTGGCGATCCATGTTCCAATCAGCATGCCGACGATGAGCAGGATCAGCACCGCACTCATCGAAAGATGAATGCCGTGCAGAAAGCTGTCGTGGATCTGCGTCCAGGTCAGGCCGAGCCGGAGCGCGACGACCGAGGCGACCGCCGTCGCCGCGATCAGCGGGATCTGAACGGGCACCGACACGTGCAGCAACGAGCCAAGAACGGGCAGCCGCGAAAGTCCTTCCAGCAGCGGCGTCACGCCGGCGATGGGGGGAAGCTCCTTCAGGTTGATGACCGAAAATGTCAGGAGCACCACCAGACAAACCACGGGCACAAGTGCCTCGGTCAACGTGGGAGGGCGCGGCGTCCGCGAAGAAGCGGTCATGGCGGGGAGAATCGGAACCGCGGGACGCTCGGAAGACGCCGTCTGCTTGGCAAACTTTATAGTCGAACGAGACGACCCCGGGGGAGAAGGGCCGCCGACGGATTCCGCGCCCTCTCCCACCGGAAGCTCTCGCTACGACCCCGCAACCTGTCTCGGTCCAAGAACGCCGTTGCAGTTGCCTTTGCCGCTGATACCTCCGGTGCCATGCCAAAACCCCAAGAAGCTTGGTCTTCCAAGCTCGGAGTTATCCTTGCCGTGGCAGGCAGCGCCGTCGGTTTGGGCAACTTCCTTCGGTTTCCCGGACTGGCCGCACAATACGGCGGCGGCGCGTTCATGATCGCCTATTTCGTATCGCTCCTGGTGATCGGATTCCCGATTGGCTGGTGCGAGTGGGGTCTTGGGCGCTATGGCGGACGTTACGGCTTTCACTCCACGCCCGGCATCTTCTACGCCCTGCTGAAAAACCGCTGGGCGAAATATCTCGGCGTCATCGGCTTCATCGTGCCGGTGATGATCTACATGTACTACGTGTACGTCGAAGCGTGGTGCTTGGGCTACGCCCTCAACGCCGCGACCGGAAACCTCAGCAAACCGGGTATGAACTATTCCGAGTTCTTCTCCCGGTACACCGGGGCGGGCGTCGATGGCATCGCGCTGCACTTCGGGCTCTACGACGTGGGCATCTTCGTGGTGATCGTCTACGCGCTGAACTTCTATTTCATCTTCAAAGGCATCTCCAAAGGCATCGAGGCGGTCTGCAAATATGCGATGCCGGCCCTGATCGCCATCGCGCTGATTGTGCTCGTGCGTGTGTTGACACTCGGAACGCCGGACCCGGCGAAGCCAGCCCAAAGCGTTCTCAACGGCCTCGGATTCATGTGGAATCCCGGCGACGTCTGGACGGGTTTGAAGAACCCTCAGCTCTGGCTCGCTGCATCCGGACAGATCTTCTTCTCCCTCTCCGTCGGCTTTGGCGTGATCATCACCTATTCGAGCTACCTGACGAAAAAGGACGACGTCGTGCTGAGCGGGCTCACCGCATCCGCGGCTAACGAGTTCTGCGAGGTCGGCCTCGGCGGCCTCATCACGGTGCCCGCGGCGTTCGTCTTTCTCGGCGCCGCCGGCATCATCGGCCAGGGCACGTTTTCCCTGGGATTCAACGTCCTGCCCGAGGTGTTCGCGCGCATGCCCGGCGGGCAGCTCTTCGCCACGATCTTTTTCATTCTCCTGTTTCTGGCGGCGATCACCAGCTCGCTCTCGATGCTCCAACCCGGCATCGCGTTTCTGGAAGAGGGACTGGGGATCAATCGCCGCGCGTCGGTCGCGCTCCTCGGCCTGATCACCGCCGTCGGCACGCTCTTCGTCTGGTATTTCTCCAAGAATCTGAAGGCGCTCGACACGATCGATTTCTGGGTGGGCACCCTGATGATTTTTATCCAGGCAACGATCCTCATCATCATTTTCGGGTGGCGCGTCGGGATCGACAAAGGCTGGGAGGAAATGCACCTCGGCGCGGACATTCGGGTGCCCAGCTTCTTCAAACCGGTGATCCGCTACCTCACGCCGGGATTCCTGCTCACGATCTTCGCCCTCTTCATCCTGAAAAACGTGTTCGGCTGGAACTTCGCCTGGGGCGATGCCGCTCGTTTCGAGCCGACAGGTTACGTGAAGGATCTCGTCGGCCCTTCGCACGACCTCGTAGCCCGCCTGAGCGTTGCGCTCGTCGCAGTGATGACCATTTTCTCCGTGGTGCTGGTGCAGATCGCCGGTAAGAATTGGGAATCGAAACCGCTCAAGGAAGAGGACCGCTGACCATGACTTTCGGAGGCTGGATTAACCTCGTTCTCTCCGTGGGTTTTGTATCCACGTTGTTCATCTGGTGCATCTGGCGCGTGCTGCATGAACCGGAGCATCCCGGCCAGCAACTCGCCCATATCGAGCCGGTCGAGGACAAGCAGGCCGACGAGCGCTGATTCCCCGTTCGCCATGTCGCGCTTTTTTCCGCTTCGTTCAATCTTCGCCATGCTCGGCGTGGCGGCTCTGACTCTGCTCTTCTCACCTCTGAGGGCCGCCGACTCAGACTGGCCAGCGGCCACGCGCGACCAGAAGCCCTGGACTCGCTGGTGGTGGCTGGGCAGCGCAGTCGACAAGGAAAACCTGACGCGCGAACTCGAGACCATCGCCGCCAACGGCTTTGGCGGGGTGGAGATCACCCCGATCTACGGAGCGAAAGGCTACGAGAGCCGGTATCTCACGTTCCTTTCGCCGCAGTACAACGAGATGCTCGCCTACACCTGTTCGGAGGCACGCCGCCTCGGCCTGGGCGTCGACATGGCCACCGGCACCGGCTGGCCGTTCGGCGGACCGC
Organism: Opitutaceae bacterium EW11; assembly: GCA_003054665.1. Classification (GTDB taxonomy): domain Bacteria; phylum Verrucomicrobiota; class Verrucomicrobiia; order Opitutales; family Opitutaceae; genus EW11. Next base: position 163,746 of record QAYY01000015.1, read on the forward strand.
AGGTGAAGCGCGACGACGCCGAACAGAAGGTCGAAATCAAGGACGGAGAGCTGAAGACCAAAGCCACGAAGTTTCGGGTAAAGCGCGCCGCGCCCGGAGGCGAAGGCTGGGTGCTCAATCCGTTTTCGCCCGCCGCAATGACCCGATACCTCGCCCCTTTCTCCGCCGCGATCGAAGGGCTGCCGGCCGGGGCATTGCGAGGTCAGTTTCACGACTCCTTCGAGTACACCGCCAACTGGTCCAACGAGGTCGAGGACCGTTTCCTTCAGATGCATCGGTACCAGCTGAAGGACTACGTCGACGCTCTCAGCGGCAAGGGCGACCCGGAAGTCGGGGCGCGCGTCCGTTACGACTACCGCGAGACGATGGCGCAGCTGCACCTCGATTACGTTCGCACCTGGGTGTCCTGGGCCCACAGCCACGGCGAAATCGCGCGGAATCAGGCCCACGGCGCGCCCGCCAACCTGCTCGATCTGTATGCGCTGGCAGACATCCCCGAAACGGAGGTTTTCGGCGCCAGCCCCTTCCCCATTCCGGGCTACCGCTACGACGCCGACGAACTCTCTCCCAACCGGCCGCAGCCGCTGGTGAACCGCCTCGCCTCGTCCGCCGCCCACGTCGCAGGCCGGCGTCTGGCCTCGTCGGAAACGTTCACCTGGCTCCGTGAGCATTTCCACGAAGCGCCCTCGGAGATGAAGCCCGAGTTGGACCAGCTTTTTCTCACCGGCATCAACGCTATCTTCTACCACGGCACGGCCTATTCGCCCGTCGACGTCTCCTGGCCCGGCTGGCTCTTCTACGCGTCGACCCAGGCGAATCCCCGGAACTCGCTCTGGCGCGACTTGGGAGACGTCAACGCCTACATCGCCCGCTGCCAATCGCTCCTCCAGGCCGGACAGCCCGACAACGACTTCCTCGTGTATTGGCCGATCCACGACCTCTGGCAGACGAACGAGGGGTGGACGCGGACGTTCTCCATGCACGATCGCGATTGGCTGACGGAAACGCCGACCGGGGATGCTGCCCGCCAACTGCTCGCCGCCGGCTACAGTTTCGACTTCGTTTCCGACGATCAGATTCTGCACACGACGGTGCTCGAAAAGCTGCTCCAGGCCCCCGGAACCCGCTATCGGGCCTTGATCCTTCCACCAACCAAGCTGATTCCGCCGGAGACGCTCGAACGGCTCATCGCCCTCGCCCGGCAGGGAGCCACGATCCTCTGCATCGGCGAGCTTCCGTCAGATGTCCCTGGATACGCCCGGCTGGAGGCGCGCCGTCAGGCGCTTCAGTCGCTCGAGCGCTCCCTGGTCTGGAAAGACCGCGATGGCATTCGCGAAGCGCATGTCGGCCGTGGACGGTTGCTCTGCTCCGGCACGCTGCAAGCCCTGCTCCCGTCCGGCGGAGCGAAACCCGAGCCCGCCGTCGCCGCGGGTCTGGGCGTCCTGCGCCGGAGCTTCAACGGCGCCGCCGTCTACTTCCTCGCAAATCTCGGAGAGAAACCGATCGACCAGTGGGTCGGCTTTTCGCGCACCGGCAAAACGGCGCTGCTGCTCGATCCCCGCACCGGCCAGACCGGACGACCCGCGAGCCGCACCACGGAAACCGGCACGGAAATCTATCTGCAGCTAAATCCGGGCGAATCGATTTTCGTCTCTCTGCGTCCGAACGCTCCGACAAAGGAACCGGCGGATTGGGCGTATCGCACGGTGGCCGGTTCGCCCGTTGCCCTCGGAGGCGACTGGCGCGTCTCGTTTGTATCCGGCGGACCGGACCTGCCATCGGGTTTCGTCACGAAAGAACTGCGTTCCTGGGCGCTTGAAGGCGCCGTCGCCGAACGTTTCGCCGGGACCGCGGCCTACGAAACCGAGTTCGAACTCCCAGAGGGAGCGAGCGCGCAAGATTGGCTGCTGGATCTCGGAGACGTGCGTGAGACCGCCCGTGTCTGGGTCAACGGCAAGGAGATCGACCACGTGTGGAGCCTCCCCTTCCGGGTGCGCATCGGGACCGCGCTCCTGCCCGGGAAAAACACGCTTCGATTGGAGGTCACGAATCTGTCCGCAAATCGTATTCGCGACCTGGATATCCGCGGGGTGCCGTGGAAGGCGTTCCATGAGATCAATTTCGTCAACGCGCACTACCGGCCACTCGATGCATCCAAATGGCCCGTCCAACCTTCGGGACTGCTCGGTCCTGTGCAGCTCATTCCGCTCAAGCCACTTGTCCCCTGACGCCCCTGCCGCGCCTCCGTCGTCCTCTCCCGTAAGTAGATTGACATCAATTCTGTACTAAGACCGAGACCCGCCGCCTCCGAAATTTTCCGCACTCGAGACCGGGGCAACCCTCGGGGCCCGAGGATGTCTCCGGAGAGCCTCATGAATCCGCTGCTTGAACGTCAGCTCGAAATGTTTCCGTCGCTTGCGTCGACCTCCGACGCGGACCTGAAGCAGTTTCTCGCTGCCGTATCCAAATCCTACGAAGAGCTTCAGGATCAGCAGGTGCGCCTCGGGAAAGCCGTTCAGTCTCTCCGGAAACTCGAGCGGGATCTGCGTCGGGCCAAGGAAGACGCCGAGACCGCGGATCGCGCGAAAAGCGAATTTCTGGCGGTGATGAGCCACGAAATCCGCACGCCTCTGAACGCGATTCTCGGCTTCGCGCAGCTGCTGCGCGACAGCAGGCTCGACGACGAACAGCTCTCCTGGCTGACGACGATCGTGGCCAGCGGCGAATCGCTGCGCGGATTGATCGAAGACATCCTCGACTTTTCGAAAATCGAAGCCGGGCATCTCGAGTTGCGAGAAGACCCGTTCGCCGTGGGGGAACTCGTGCATTCGGTCACCTCGATGTTCCGCCCGCGCATTTCCGAGAAGGGACTCAAGCTCAGCGTCCGTGTGGATCCGGAGCTGCCGGAGGTGATCACGAGCGACGGCAACCGCTTGCGCCAGATCCTCGTTAATCTGCTCAACAACGCGGTGAAGTTCACCGACGAGGGAACGATCACCCTGGACGTCAAAGTCGATGGCCGACGGAAACGGCCCGGCGCGGCGGCCGATTGGATTCTGCGCTTCGACATCTGCGACACCGGGATCGGTATCCGTCCAGAGGATCGCGACCGGCTCTTCAAGCCTTTCAGCCAGGCGGATTCGTCCAGCACGCGCGCCCACGGCGGGACCGGGCTGGGTCTGGCCATCTGCAAGCGCCTCAGCGAGGCGCTTGGCGGAGGCATCGACGTCCGCAGCCAGGCGGGCTCGGGCTCCTGTTTTTCTTTCACCATCCGCGCCCAGGACGCCGGTCCCCAACCACAACGCGAAGGCGTTTTCGCACCCGACTCCATCGCACGGCTGCCGAAGCTTCGGGTCCTGGTCGCCGAAGACCAGCCGACGAACCGCGTCCTCATGAAGCAAATTCTCCGCCGTTTCGGATACGAGCCGGATTTCGCCGAAAGCGGAGCCGAGGTCGTGGCCGCGGCGGACGCGAAGGATTACGACCTGATCGTGATGGACCTCCAGATGCCGGAAAAAGACGGCATCGAAGCGGCCCGCGATATCCGCGCCAATCTCGCCGGGAGGCCACAACCTCGGATCATCGCGCTCACCGCGAACACCCTTAAGGAACAGCATCAGCAGTGCCTCGAGATCGGGATGGACGCGGTCCTCACGAAGCCGGTGCGGCTCGAGGCGCTCTTCGCGGAGCTTGCGCGCACCGCGCCGGTCGCGGCAAGGTGAGGGGTCTGCGGACTGCCGCCAGGGAAGGCGCGGCTCCCGCAGGTGATTCCTCCCGAATGCCCGACCTGCTCCTCACGCTCAAAACCACCTTCGGCTACACCTCGTTCCGGCCGCTTCAACGCGAGATCATCGAAGCGGCGCTCTCGGGCAGCGACGTGTTCGCCCTGCTTCCCACCGGGGGAGGCAAATCGATGTGCTTCCAGCTCCCGGCGCTGACACAGCCGGGGCTGACCCTCGTGGTTTCCCCGCTGATCGCCCTGATGAAGGACCAGGTCGATGCGCTGCAAGCTTCGGGCGTATCCGCCACGTACATCAATTCCACGCTCGGCGCGGAGGAGGCGCGCTCGCGTTTTGCGGGCCTGCATCGCGGGGAGTGGCGCCTCCTCTACGTTTCGCCGGAGCGGCTGATGCTCGACGGCTGGGCGGAGAAGCTGAAGGCGTGGAACGTGTCCCTGATCGCAATCGACGAGGCGCACTGCGTCAGCGAGTGGGGCCACGATTTTCGTCCGGAATACCGTCAGTTGTCCAAGCTCCGTGAATACCTTCCCGACGTGCCGGTGATGGCGCTCACGGCCACCGCGACCGAACGCGTCCGCGAGGACATCGTGCGCCACCTGAAGCTGAGAGCCCCGAAGATCTTCGTCGCCAGCTTCAACCGGCCCAACCTCACCTATCGCGTCCTCCCGAAGGACCAGCCGCTCAAGCAGGTCATCGATTTCGTGCGCAAGCGGGAGCTCGAGAGCGGCATCGTTTATTGCGCGAGCCGGGCCGCCGCCGAACGCGTGGCGGAGTCGCTTGCCGGACGCGGCTTTCTCGCGCGCCCCTACCACGCGGGTCTCGCCGCGGAGGAGCGCAGCCGCAATCAGGAGCTGTTCCTGCGCGACGAGGTGCGGATCATCTGCGCGACGATCGCGTTCGGCATGGGGATCAACAAGCCGAACGTACGGTTCGTCATCCACTACGACCTCCCGAAAAACATCGAGGGCTATTACCAGGAGACGGGCCGCGCCGGACGAGACGGCCTGCCCGGCGATTGTCTTCTTCTGTTCAACCCGGGGGACATCGCGAAACAGACCCATTTCATCGACGAAATCACCAGTCCGCAGGAGCAGCAGATCGCCCGGGCCCAGCTGCGGCAAATCGTCCATTATGCCGAGAGCGCCGGATGCCGGCGCGGGGAACTGCTGGCGTATTTCGGCGAAAGCTTCCCGCTGGCTCAGTGCGGCGCGTGCGACAATTGCCTGGAGCCGCGGGCCAGCTACGACGGTACCATCGTGGCGCAGAAATTCCTCTCGTGCGTCTATCGCATCCGCCAGGCGAGCGGCTTCTCCGTCGGCATGAACCACGTCATCGAGGTGCTCACCGGGGCGGATACGGAGAAGATCCGCCGTTGGGGCCACGATCGGCTCACCACCTACGCTATCGGTGGTGAATTGAGCCGCCCGCAGTGGTCAGCGGTGGGCCGGGAGCTCACCCGCCTCGGTTATCTCGCCGTGGCCGAAGGCGAATTCGCCACCCTCGATCTCACCGCCGAAGGCATCGAAGTCCTCCGCACGAGGCAGACGGTCACGCTGACCAAGCCGATGGATCTGCCGAAAGCGAGACGCGTCCAGCGCCGCGAAGGCGACATCGAGTGCGATGAGATCCTTTTCGCCCGCCTCCGCGGCCTGCGGAAAAAACTGGCCGATGAACGCGCTGTCCCCGCCTACATCGTCTTCGGCGACGCGACTCTCCGCGCGATGGCACGCGAGTATCCGACCACCCTTCGGGAAATGGAAGGGATCCCTGGCCTGGGCGAAAAGAAGCTCGCCGAATTCGGGGCAACCTTCGCCTCCGAGATTGCCGCGTATTTGGAAAACAATGCGCGGATGAGCTTCCCTTAGGCGCGGCCTACTGGCTGCGGAGAAGCTGCCGGCTGACGAATTCCCGGCAGCGTCCCAATGAGTGCGGGCATCTCGCCCGCCGGCCTCAATCCGTGTTTTCCTCGACGACGTGCTCGCGAATGTCGTCTTCCGTGCGTCCGCGGTGCATGGCCGTGTTCCGCTTGCGGAGCATCCGGTCAAGCCGGTCGATGAGCAGGTCGACGGACTTGTAAGCATCTTCCGTCGTCACGGAGGCAGCCAAGTCGGGTCCGTGAACCTCGATCAACCCTTTCGCGGCGAACTGCAGTTCTCCGCCTTTGTGCGGCACTTTTTCCACTTCAATCCGAATGCGCACGATGCGCGGCTCATGCCGCAGAAGGCGCTCCGCCTTCGTTTCGATCGCCGCCTTCATCGCCTCAGTCAGCCACAGGTGGATCCCACGAAGCAGAAGTTTCGGTTCAGCGGGATCCGGCGTCTTTTTGGTCATGTTTTTTTTGGGATTTTCGGACTTTCCGTCGGGCGCACACACTATCGTCCCGCTCGACGGGATTGGCAATTCGGTGGCCCGGTTGAGCCCCGGACCATCGGACATGAAAGCAAGCCGACACAGTCGAAGCTGCCGCCGCTCCGACGGTCCTCCGGGCGCGGCAGAGGGCAACTACCAGGTGACCGTCCCCTTGGTGTTGTCGAAATTCACCACCACGGTGGCCCGGGCATCCACCTTCTGGCCGTTTTTGGTCGGAGGCTGAAAACGCCAGCGCTGGATCGCGGTTGCGGCGGCCCAGCCAAAGTCATCCTGGGAGGCGTTCACGATACGGGGAAACATCGCATTCCCGTCGCGATCGACGATGAACTCGATCTCGGCGCGGCCGGAAATCCCGTCGCTCTGAAGCGCGTACGGATATGCCGGGGGGTCTTTGCGCGTTTGCGTCAGCGGCTTGTCCAGCTCCTTCGCCGACACCAGCGAAGCCGGCGCTTTTTTCAGTTCGTTGAGGACCCTCTTCTCCGCCGCATCCAGGGCGCCTTCGCCGTCGAAGTTGTACCGTTCACCCGTGAGCGTCAGCTGGGGTTGCCCGTTGATGCGCTCCGGCATGAATTCGTTGGACTCGATTTCGGCCAGGAGCGATTGGCCGAAGGCCTGGCTGGTGGCGCTGGAGACCGTGGTCATCACGGCACGACCCGAATAATCGACCATGAAGCGCACCTCTGCGGAGCCCGTCTTGCCCTTCAGTAGTAGATCGAGTGGATACACGGGAGCGAGCTTCCGGACCGACGTGATTGGCTTGAGCGGAGGCAGTGCCGCGCCGGGTGTTTGAGAAAACAGGGGCACGGCAGCGGCCAGAGCCGCAGCAATGAAGAGTACCATTCCGCTACGCTTGGGAGTCATAGGATCGTTTCTTCAGCTGAGTTGAAACAGATGGGGTGTTATTCTGGTATCGGCCTGTGGGCGCAAAAGATAACCAATATCAAATCTGCGGCGAGTGTCCGCGATGCGTGTGACAGAAGTCAAAAAAAAGAGCCGCCTGCGGCGGCTCTGGATACCAGAGTTTACTGGAATTTATCCAGCCTTCACTCAATCGGACGCGGCGAGTTTTCGAGAATCGAAGAGAATCGGAACGCTCATCCTCGCTTCGACCTTTTCACCGTTCCTCGTGGGCGGTTGAAAACGCCATCGCGCGACGGCGGTCGCCGCCGCCCAGCCGAAATCCTCGTGCGTCGCGGATACAATCCGCGGAAAGAGCGCCCTGCCCTGCCGGTCGATCACAAATTCGATTTCCGCCTGGCCGGTGAGGCCGTCGTCCTTCAAGGCCCGTGGATACGCAGGCGAGTCCTGTCGCACTGCTCTGGGGCGCTCATCGAGTTGTGCCAAGGAGGGGATCTCGGCGCCGCCCGCACGGAGGAGGGAGAGAACCCGCCGAGCTTCGTCGTCCAGAGACTGCTCCGGCGAGAACTGGATCTTCTCTTCCGTCGGAGACATCACGATCCGCTTGTCGCGTTTCCCGGGCACATATTCGCTCGCCTCGACCATCGCCACGAGAGCCTTGGCAAAGGCCGGATCGCTCGCGTTTTTCGGGTTCGCGAAGAGCGGACGCCCAACATAGTCGATCACGAACGTGGCTTCCGCCCAGCCGGTCTTGCCCTGAATCAACAGATCGTAGGGATAAACAGGCGCGACCTTTCGCTTGGCTGAAGGGGCCACATCATATTTCACCACCGCAATCGCGGGAGTGGATTTCGGGGAGGTGACAGCAGTCTCCTCCGCCGCATCGGATACTACCGGTGTACAATACCCGGCGACCGCTAATACGATCGCGCTCAGGCATCGGTAATCGCATCTCGTTGGTTTCATAATTTGACGGTGCCTATCCGGCCCGACGAACAAACGGATTCTGCTGCCGATGACGATTGCCGAAGTTACCTAAGCCACGCTTTGACAGAATTTTCCACTAAGGGAAATCACCCAAGCGCCGACCGCAAAGCGGATGCAGTAGAGGGGGCAACGGGTCTCAAGAACGGCAGGGCCTCCGCCAAAACGCGTTCAGGAGCAAGTCCCTGCATACATTGTATTTGGTTTGCACATCCACTTTGCCAGTGCAGCCGTGGATGTCGGTGGTGGCAGCCAAGACAAGCAACCTCGGCAGCAAGTCCGATTGCGTCCGCTCGCTGAGGCAGTCGAAAGCTCGCGGATGTCGGCCCGAAAACACCGATGGCTGGTACCCTCAGCGCCACCGCCGCGTGGATCATGCCGGAATCGATACCGATCAGCAACCGGCTGCGCGCAATGATCTGGAAGGTTTCGACGAGCGTGTAGCGATCGCGGCAGTCCACCGTACCGCGGACCGGTCGTTCCTTCCTTTCGCCCTCCCGGAAATGGCGGCTGGCTCCAATGTGGAGGACGCGGCATCCCGTCCGCTCGCGCAGACGCTCGACCAGCGAATCCCACGCCGCGAGCGGCCACTCGCGCACGGCCCAAGTAGGACCTGTGTGAATACAAACGACGGGCTCGGATCCGGTCCCCAAGAGCGCAGCGACCTTCGGAGACAGCGCACCGAGATCGAGTTCAGGCCAGGGCAGCCCCGCCTGGAGCCCGAACGGCTCTGCGAACTCGTCGGCCAGGTATTTCGCCGATGCGCGCCCCGGGTCCTCGTCCGGGTAACGGAAACGATACACCGTGTGCCTTCGCGACGAGGCTGCGACGAGGTCGTTCGCCTTTACTCCGATCACGCGGTCAACGCCTCCGATCAGCGACGGCAGACTGACGAAACCCGGGTTCGTGCAGTAGATCTTGTACGCGTCGCGGTGCCGGTCAGAAAGCGCAGCTACTGCCGGGAACGTGCAGAGGATGTCGCCGATGCCGCCGTCGCGGAAAAACAGAACCAGCGGCCGGCCCTTTTTCACCCGGAGCAGATCGAAATACCGGCCGAGGCCGAACGCGTAGAGCTTTTGGACGAGAGGCGACATAGAGCGGACCACACGCCGTGAAGAACGCGAGGAATCGCCGAGTTCGGCGTTCCTCCATCTCGTTCGCACCGGAGCCTGTGGCGGCCGCCATGGATACGACGGCCGGCTGCCGGTTCCGCTACTTTCTCTTTCCGGATCCGCCCTCGGACTTCCCTGCGCTTCCACCGCCCGAGTTGAGCATCATGCCCGCGATCACGCCCGCTGCGAACATGGCGAAAAACAGCAGAGCGGCCGGCTGTGTGACTTTCTTCTCCAGGAGCACGGGGAAATAGAAGTCGATGCGGTGCGGATTCATCATGCCGATATACAGCACGACAAATGAAAGCAGGAGGAAGACGAAGGCCCGAAGGAACATCTTTGCGTTCATGCGCGAGTGTGCACCGGTACGAGGCCGCCCGGGCCGTCGCAAAACAAAAACGGGAGCGAGTAGCTCTCGCCCGCTGGAGGAAACCGCTGCGATGTTCCAAATACTATCCTCAGATTCCACCGAAACGCAGCTTGCGTTTCACCTGAGCCGCTACCTTCTTGCCGGCCTTTTGGTCCCACTCCGCATATTGTGTCTCATCCGTCTCCTCACCCACTCCGCCGCGCGCTGACCGCGATTGTCCAATGGATCGATGCCGACTACGCGCCCGGGGGCGCGACGGCGATGCGCAACGAGCCCGACAAGGTCGACCTCGTGCGCTGCATTCCCTTCATTTTCCTTCATCTTGGCTGCCTCGGTGTCATCTGGGTCGGAGCAAGCCCCGTCGCGGTGGGGTCCGCGATCGCACTCTATTTCCTCCGGATGTTCGCGGTGACCGGGATCTACCACCGCTATTTTTCCCACAAGACCTACAGCACGTCGCGGCTCGGCCAGTTTCTTCTGGCTCTCTGGGGCGGGACCACGGTCCAGCGCGGACCGCTCTGGTGGGCGTATCATCACCGCCACCACCACCAGCACTCCGACGAGCCGGAAGACGCTCACTCTCCGCACGTGCACGGCTTCTGGTGGTCGCACATCGGCTGGATCACGAGTCGGCGCAATTTCCCCACCGACTACACCAAGGTGAAGGACCTCGCGAAGTTCCCGGAGCTCGTCTTTCTGAACCGCTTCGACGTAGTCGTGCCGATCGTTTTTGCGACCGCGGTGTTTTTCGTAGGAAGAGCCCTGGAGCATTTCGCCCCGCAACTCGGCACGAGCGGACCGCAGATGCTCGTGTGGGCGTTCTTCGTGAGCACGACGGCGCTGTTTCACGGCACCTCTTGCATCAACTCCATGGCGCACCTGATGGGCCGGCGTCGTTTCGCCACCTCCGACGATTCCCGGAACAGCTTTATCCTCGCGATCATCACCCTCGGCGAGGGCTGGCATAACAACCACCACCGCTACCAGAGTGCGACGCGCAACGGATTCTACTGGTGGGAAATCGATCCCACCTACTACGGGCTGAAGCTTCTTTCGTGGACCGGATTCATTCGCGATCTCAAGCCGGTGCCCCAGTCCGTTCTCGACGAGGGCGCTCGCGCCGAGCACGCCGCTTCGGTTGCCGCCGCCCAAAAGGCTTCGGTCGTGCACCCCGAATATTCGGCCCTGAAAAAGGTCATGCCAGCTGCAGCCGCCATCGCGATCGCAACGGTTCCCGTGGCGAATCATCACGCGGCTCCGCAGCCCCGGCCCGCCGTGCACCGCGACGCGACGGAAACCACGCAGGAACCGCAGTAGGTTTTTCTGGCCGGTTGACGGTGGCGCGCAGTCAGGCGGAATCCTTCACGCTTGCACCGCCAGCCATCTGCGTCCCCATAGCAGAGAATGCAGTGCCTCTATGCTGGTCCGCTTACCGTTGCCCCGGTGCTCGTGAATCGATCACCGGTCTCGCGTTCCATCGCGGTTTGACGGATTCCCCGGGGCACTCGATTCCGTGACGAGGTTCGGCATCTTCTGGCGCCGCCGCATCGCTGGTCCGTTGATCGCGCTGCTGAAGCAAGGCATCTCGCCCGCCAAGCTCGCTCAGACTCTCGGCGCTGGATTCATCTGCTCGATGTTTCCGATTCTCGGAACGACAAGCCTCCTGAATCTGGCTGTGGGCGTCCGGCTTCGGCTCAACCATCCAGTGATGCAGGCCATGAACCAGCTGCTGGGGCCGCTTCACCTGATCATGATCGTCCTCTACGTCCGGGTGGGTGAACGCATCTGGCACATGCACGACGATCCGTTCACGGTGGCAGAGTTCGTCCATTGTTTCCGGCATGCCTCGTGGCATGAGTTCTTCTCCAGATTCGGTTGGGCAGCAGTTCACTCGATCTCCGCCTGGGCACTTACGGCGCCGCTGTTTTTCATCCTGATCTATTATCCGTTCCGGCATCTGTTTTTCGAAATCGCGCGCCGACGCCATCTCGCGAGCGGAACGCCTCGGGGTCTCGTCCCTGGCGGGAAGTAGAGCGCGGGTCAGCGCCTGGAGACGACGCGTTCCAGGGCGTGTTCGACAGCGCGACTGAGTGCGCCGGCGTCGACGCGATACGGCTCGTCCGAAGGCAGTCTCCGATACTCTTGCCCGGCGGGCGCCAGTGGAGTCGCCAACACCGCGGTATATCCAACGCCAGCCGCACAGGCCGCGCTATAGAAATAAGGGAAAGGACGATCGCCAGGGACGATCTCGATCAACCGGCAGTCCGGTGGAGAGAAGATGACGTTGGACAATCCGGCACCGTGCGGCCCCACAATCATTTCCGCTCGCGAAAACAAGCCGACGTTCTCCTCCCAGGTGCCTGGCTCCACTCGCAGGAAACCCCGCGGCTCGAGAGCCCGCCACACTTCGTCGTCGTTGGCCAAGCCGCGTTGAGAGCGCGCCACGTACAACCGGACGCGTGGCTCCGTCGGCCACCCAAGCGGTTCCAACAAACGTCGGCGGTAGAACTCCGCAACCCACGGCGGCACGAAACTCTCCCGACCGGGAAAGGAAGGCTGGATGAGTTCGTCGAACCGGTACTGCACTCCCGGCGGAAGCCGGAGGAGCTTTCGTTCAGGCAAGCCCAGGGCCCGGAAAAAAGCCTCTCGCGACGCCCCGAGGAAATCCGGCACCAGCACCCAGTCCACCGCGTCGAGCGAGATTCCCGCGCGCAACGCAAGTTCGAGCCTCGGCAGCGCATCCAAGAGGAAATGGCAGTAGTTCTCCCGGGCGTAGCAACTGGCTAAGTTGAGCGCGCGACCTCCACGACTGCGGTCAATCCGACAACGCCCAGTGAGGTAGGCGGTGTATTCGGGTCGCTCGAGTCCCGTGGCGAGGTCGATGAGCAGGGTATCGTCTTCTCCGACAGGCCAGCCTTCCGCACCCAGCGCTCGCGCGCCGGGCAGAAATGCGACGCCCTGCTCCGGCCAGCCGGCGCGCCACAGGCGATCCGACAGAGCCGGCGCGGCTTCAGGTTTCGGATACAAGCACGACGTGGCCGGCAAGACCTCGCGCCAGACACAGCGGTATCGCTGCCGATATTGCGAAAACGTTGCCCAGCGGCGGGGCGGGCCGAAATGCCGCGATGTTCCTGGCAGAATCCGGACCGCACCGCGTGGGATGATTCCCAACAACGACATGGTCTCTTGCCTCCGAGCGCGTCCCAGCCGGACTCGCCAATGCACGGGAGAGGTTTGCCGCAGGGTTCGCATCGCGCCGAGCGACAGCACCTCGTCGATGCGGTTGCCGATGCAGGCTGCGACCGAACGCGGACGCGTGCCGGCGGCAGCTGGAGGATCCGGCTATCGCCTGGCTTTCGGCCCACTCGCGAATTTCCGCAAATACTTCAATCCGACTTCGAAGTCGTTGGGCAGCTCGGCCCGGATTGTCACGGGCTCCCGCGTCACCGGGTGCCTCACGGTGAGTTCGCTCGCGTGCAATGCCAGTCGGGCAATCAGCGGCTTCTCGTCTGTGCGCCCCTTGTACCCGCGTTTGAGATCGGAGAGGAGAAGCTTGGTGTCGCAATTGCCGTAAAACGGGTCGTTCAGGATAGGCCACCCGCTGGATGCGAGGTGCACGCGAATCTGATGGGTCCGTCCGGTCTGCGGGCGGCATTCCAGCCAGGTGAATCGGCCGAAACGTTCGAGAACCTGAAACTCCGTCACGCTCGGTTTGCCCACCTTCCGAACCGGACACATGCGCCCCGGCTTTCCTTCGTCCTCCTTGAGAGGCATGTCCACGGTGAAGCCGTCGAGAGGCGGCGAGCCCACCACCAGAGCCAGGTACTTCTTGGCGACGGTCTTGCTCTGAAACTGGCCACTCAAGAAATCGAGCGCGGACTTGGTTTTCGCGCAGAGCAGCACTCCACTGGTGTCTGCATCGAGCCGATGGACGTTCGCCACGTCATGGCCCATTTTTTCGTGCACCATCCCCATCAGGTTTTCTCGGGTCTTGTCCCAACGATCCGGAGCCACAAGTAGACCGCTCGGTTTGTCGAATGCGATCATCGTGTCGTCTTCGAAGATGACGGGGGGAAAGGCCACGTCGGGAGCTTGGAAAGCGAGACTTGAACCGCAAATCGTTTCACCGACAGTCGAATGATGGGAGCCATCATTGAGGGAACCGCCAAACGGATGCGCTTTCGTAAAATTCGAGTGACGCGCCGCTTTTGACTTTGCTTGTGCGCGAGCGCACGCCCCACTAGACACCTCTCCATTCTATGCCCGCGCTGAGTTTTGCTCCCGCGTTCTCATTCCTGACGGCATTTAGCCGGCATCCAGCGGCACATCCTATACGCACGCTGATCAGGACCACGGAATACAAACTCAGGCCGCCGCGGCCGTTGCCCTTTCAGCCGTCGGTTCGGACCCGACAAGACCTTATTCTCGCAGCGGGAAAAGTGGCCGCGGAAAAGGGCGCCAGCATCTTGCGAGAGCGCCGGACAGGGCCCGTCCCGACGATCGTCCTCGGCGGATTCGTGCCGGATGCAACCGAACAGGTATTTCTGCTCCGCGGTTTTCTCCTCAAGCACGGCAGCGTCTACTATATCAACTACCCGCGCCAGGGGTTCTCGATCGACTTGGTGATCGCGCAGCTCGACGACCTCGTCGAAGAGCTGACCACGCTTCATGGCCAACGTCCGGTGATTTTCTCCGTGAGTTTCGGCGCAGGCATCGTGCTTGAATGGCTGAAGCGCGTTCGCCGCGAAGGCCGGCAACTGAATCTTCAGGGCACCGTCTTGATCAGTCCGGTGGCATGCGTGGAGGACCTGCTCGTCCCCGGAGAGCCCAAGCCCACCACCCTGCTCGGACGGGCGTTGAAGCCGTATCTGGAAACCGAGACCCACATCGAGCCGGGGGTCATCGACAAGTCGCGCGCCATCTTCACCAAAATGTTCGAGGCCGGAGCACAGAATCGAGAATCGCTTCGGGTCCTCATGACCAACGGCGAGCTCAAGCAACTGCATGAGGCGGTCATCGGCACGATCCGCTCGATCGATTTCTCCGGCGCATGTGAACGCGTCCAGGCGCTTCGGCAGTTCGAAGCTCCCTCGAATTACTTCAGCCAGGAACTCCTGCCGTTGTCCGACGCTCCCTCTCTGATTCTGTATTCAGAAAAGGAAAGCGCCGTGATTACCGAGCAGTCGCCGACGCGGTCCGCGCTCGAGTCGGCCCATCGCGTCTATTTTCCCCGCAGCCACTACCGCGTGATCTCGAATCACCGCGGAAGCCCGGTGCAGCACGCGTCGCTGATTTTCCACTGCTTCAACTTCCTCCCGCCGATCTCAGCGTTCTACAAACACGTCCGAACGGGCAAGCTGCTCCAGCTGGCCTGACGCCATGGCCGCTTTCTCGAAGCAGGTTCTCGCTTTCGGGGCAAAAATCATGGCCGCGCGGGCAATGCGGCGAATGCGCGAGCCCGCCGCCGCCGCGCAGCAGCGAGCGTTCCGGGAGCTGTTGCAGGCGATGAGCCGCTGCCAGTACGGCAAGAAGCACGGGCTGTCTCCAACGATCGAGTACGACCGATTTCGCGCGGAAGCGCCGGCCCAGACGTACGAGCAGTTCGCTCCGCTGATCGAAAAAGCCAAACGCGGGGACGCCGACGTGCTTTGGCCGGGTACTTGCCGGTACTACGCCGTCTCTTCGGGCACCACCGCTGGGCGCACGAAATATCTGCCGATCACCGACGCGATGATCGCGCACTTCCGTCAGACCGGTCTCGACTCCCTCTTTTTCTACGCTTCTCGCACCCGCCGGTCCGACATCTTCAAAGGCAAACATCTCTTCCTCGGCGGTTCGACGACCCTGACAGAGATCGAAGAATCGAAGCCCTTCGTCGCCTTCGCGGGCGACCTCAGCGGCATCACCGCCCTGAACCTGCCGGGCTGGGCGGAACGCCATCTCTACGAACCAGGCGCCGATATCGCCCAACTCGGAGATTGGCCGGCCAAGATCAAAGCGATCGCGGATCGCACGCTGGACCGCGACATTCGGGTGGTCGCCGGAATCCCGAGCTGGCTTTTGATCCTGGCGGAAGCGCTTCGCTCGCGCTCGGCTGCCGCGGGAAAGACGGTTTCGCATCTCCAGCAACTCTGGCCCAACCTCGAGTGCCTGATTCACGGCGGCGTTCCGATCGGCCCCTACGTGGAGGAGTTGCGCACCGCGTACGGTCCGCAGATCCGTTTCCATGAAGTGTACCCGGCTTCCGAGGCGTTCATCGCCGCGCAGGACGCCGAGCCGCACGACGGACTCCGCCTGCTCGCGGATGCCGGAGTATTTTACGAATTCATCCCCCTGGCGGACTTCGACGAAAGCCGACTCGAATACCTCGGCACCAAGGCCGTGCCGGTCGAGGGAGTGCAGGCCGGCGTCGATTACGTGCTTCTGCTGACGACGCCCGCCGGTCTGTGCCGGTACGTCATAGGAGACGTCGTCCGCTTTGTATCCACCAATCCCCCACGTCTGATCTACGTCGGCCGCACTCGTCTGCAGTTGAGCGCTTTCGGAGAGCACGTCATCGAAAAGGAGCTCACCGACGCCCTGCTGGGCGTCAGCCAGCGACATGGCTGGAGCATCGTGCATTTTCACGTGGCCCCGCTTTTCGTGAACTCACTCGTGGGACAGAAACGCGGCCGGCACGAGTGGTGGATCGAGCTGAAGCCTCATTCCGCGGAGACACCGACCGGCCCGATCCTCGCGGGCGAGTTGGACCTGGAACTGATTCGTTTGAATGACGACTACGAGGCCAAGCGGAAAGGCGGCGGGCTCGAGCCTCCGATTGTCCGGCTCGTCATGCCGGGCGTATTTGAACAGTGGATGCGCCAGCGCGGGAAGTGGGGCGGCCAGAACAAGATGCCTCGCTGTCGGAGCGATCGCGAAATTGCGGACGAGCTGGCGAAGATAGCACGGTTCGCCGACTCCTGACGCACCTGTCCGGGACTCACCCGACGTCGCGAGTACGGCCGCCGCACCAAAGTCAATTCCTGCTGTCGATTGCGCCACTGCGCTCTCGCAGCGGCAAGCGGGACGCACCCCCACTTGTTTCCTCTGCGTCGGTTCGTTCCCCATCTCCGAACCGCGGCGAAGGGATTGCAGTGCGAATTGCAATGAGCTCGAGAAGCAGCTCCTTCATTTTGCACGAGCTTCCTGCGTCTCGATTGCGTGACGAAAACTCTATTCGCTAATTGGTAGCCACTTACCGAGCCAAAGGCACAGCTGGCACGAGATGAGGTAGAGGGGACCGGTCTTCAAACCACAACCGGAACTCTGCCTTATGATTCAAGCCAACAATACTGCCGTTGCCACCAGCCGAACCGACAGCGTTGTTCAGAGCCCCTCCAGCGAAACCGCGGAATTCGCGACCGATTCAGCCCGCGAAGCCGCGTACGACGCCGTCCTCATCCAGCGTTTCAACAGCGGCGATGAGGCTGCCTTCGTGGAGATCATGCAACGCTACCACGGTAAAATCTTCGGCCTTGCTCACAATCTGCTGCGCAACGCGGCCGACGCCGAAGAGATTGCGCAGGATACCTTTATTCGAGCCCATCGCGGATTGGCCAATTTCCGCGGCGACTCGTCTTTGGCGACCTGGCTCTACCGCATCGCTCTGAACCTCTCCCGTAACCGTTATTGGTATTTCTTCCGCCGTCGCCGCCAGGATTCGGTCTCTCTCGAGCGGCCGCTCAGCGACGACTCGGATGCCACGTTCGCCGATTTCATCGCGGCCGAAGCGCAGAATCCGGTTCAAGAGACGGTCACAACGGAGTTCACCGATCTCATCGCCGCCTGCATGGAGAAATTGGATGCTCGCCACAGGGAAATCCTCACCATGCGCAACATCCTGAATCTTCCCTATGAGGAGATCGCCCGTGCGCTCCGCATCAACGTTGGCACGGTGAAGAGCCGCATTGCCCGGGCGCGCGAGAATCTCCGCAAGCTGCTCGCCGAAGCCGCTCCGGAATTCGATCCCGAGTCCGGCCCAAGCGATTTCTTCGTCAGCTCTCGCACGGCGTACGGCTGCCACGCGATCGCTTACGCCTGAGCCTGCGCCGCCTTTACCCCTGCATTTGCACCACAGTCGAAAGCCGGACCCGATCGGGTCCGGCTTTCGCGCTTTCCGAACCGGTCGCAGCCAGCGCGACTCGGCAGAGGCATAGCCATCGGACGGCCCCGATGCGGTCATCGTCTTCAGAACTTGCATCGAATCGTATGTCCGACTTCGTGAAGCACCATCCATGTGCACCACGCCAAGCCGCTGAAGCTCACCCGGGAGGTCGCGCGACGGTTCGTTCGACGCGCCTTGTGGCTCGAAACTGCATCGAACGATGTGCCAAGCGCACTGAGTCACCTCGGGTACATCCAGCTCGATCCGCTGAACGTCTGCGGTCGCATGCAGGATCTCATCCTCCGCAACCGCGTTGCAGGCTATGCCGAGGGCGATCTGCTGCGCGCAGTCCACGGGGAACCCATTGCTGAATCTCCCATGGTTCGCAGGGCAGGTTTTGAACACTACATCCCCGGCCAGGGGATTCTCTGCGCTTGGCCGAAGGAGTCTTTTCGATTCATTCGCGCTCACATTGAGCTGGCCCACGCCCGCGGCACCCATCGCGCGATGTCCCGGGAGGAGGCGCAACTCGGCGAATTCATCCTCAAAGAATTGGCCGAGCGCGGACCGCTGACTTCCGACGACATCGAGCACGAAGGCAGGAGCGTGACGGCGTGGGGGTCCAGCGGTCGCACGGTGAAACTCGTCCTCGAACGTCTCTTCGGGAGAGGGCAGGTCCTGATTTCCTCCCGACGCGGCTTCCGCCGCGTCTACGACCTCGCCGAGCGGGTGATGCCCGAAGCCGGACCGAACGCAGCGCCGACGGAGGAGGAACTCTCGCGATGGCGCGCACTCCTGCCGGTCCGGCAGCGACGGTTGGTGGCGCTGAAAAAACGCGAACTGGAACTCATCGCCGATCTTGTTCAGCCCGTGAGCATCGAGGGCGAATTCACGCTGTATTGCCTGCGCACCGACACGCCCCTCCTCGAAGAACCCGCAGACGAGGAGGAGCCGTCGCGACTCCAGCTGCTCGCACCGCTCGATCCATTGATCTACGATCGCAGAGTCACGCGCAGGCTCTGGAATTTCGATTTCACGTGGGAAGTTTACACGCCAGCCGCGAAACGGAAACGCGGCTACTACTCGCTTCCGGTCCTCGCCGGGAACCAGCTGGTGGGCGATGTCGAACCGCGAGCCAACTGGAAAACCGGCCGCCTATCAGTGGCCTCGCGGCGGATCCGCCGCGGTTTTCAAACCGCTGCGGCCGTAGCGGAATTGGCGGGCTTCCTAAACCTGCGGTAGCAAAACGAGTCGGAGGGCAAGGAGCCCGGCCCGCGCAGTTACCAGACACTGCATCGGCCGTCGCGCGCGGCGGCATCTGTCAGGGAAACTCGCGAAATTACTCCGATCCCCCGCCGGGTTTCCCAGGCGCCGCCGGTCCAGGTGTATTCAAAGGCCCGTGACCTCTCTCACGCCGGAACCTGCTCGCCCAACAATTCCTCCTCGACGGACTTTTTGTCCTTCGGTCGGTCCTGGGCGGGCCGCTCCCGGGCCGGGCTGGTTTCCCACTGGTGCGTGCTCGCCTCGCGCTCGGGAGCAATCCGCTTCAGCTCCGCGCGGGCGAGCCGAAACTCGATAAAGCCTGTCACACCGGTCTCGATACACGATTGAAGATAGTCGATGCCGCGCTTCTGGTCGCCCGACGCAAGCGAGACCTGGCCCAGGATGAAGTAGGCTTCACAGAGTTTCTGGGCGACTTCGAGGGTGTCTCCTTCCTGTGCCTCGCGGAGGAGGACGTCGTCGCTGCAAGCCCCAGCGAGGAAGCTGAGACACACCGCCGGCCAACTTCCGCTGGCGCTGTGTTTCCGCGCGCGCTCCACCAGGCGTTTTTCGGAACGCCCGACGCGCCGCGCCGCCAGCTCTGCCATGATCGCCGCGTAAGGTTCTTTGGCGTTCTCCGCCGCTTCCACCCGGAGACGAGCATGGGCGTCCTCGAACTGCCCCTGGCTAAAGCGAAGGATTCCGCGTTCGCGTTCGGCGAGCGGTTTTCCCTTCGGCATGCGGGACAATTCGTCGAGCAGCTTCTCCGCCTCGGCGTCCCGGTCGGACGAGCCGAAGACCACCGCTTCGTCCAACAACATCGTGGGCTGACGGCCGACCAGCTTCATCGCCGCATGCAGGTCCGCCAGCGCAGACTCGTAAAGCCCGGCGCGACTGGCCAACACGCCCCGCTGACGGAGCGCCTGGGCCTGGGCCTCCGGCACCTCTCGCAGCATTTCAATCTGGAAAGTGAGGTCAGCCATTTCGCGCTGGGCCTGCTGCATCACCAAGGGATGGATCGCGGGATCGCCCTTCCACTCGTCGACTCCGGGCAACTGGCCTTGGCTGAGTTCGATCACGTTGAGCTCACCGCGATCTGCCGTCGCCATCAGTTCGTTCGTCGCCTCGGAACCGATCAATTGAGGCAGGAGGCGCTTCCAAGCCACGCTATCGCTTGGGGCGGGAAAGCCGCGGACGACGACCTGCACTCGCTGAAGCACCAGCGCCAACTCAACCGCGTGGGCGGCCTCGAGCGCCGCCTCGAGCTCGGCGATTTCCTTCAACCCAAGCACGGACTCTTCATCCGCCATGCGCGTCCAGAGCGCGCGAAGCTGCCGGCCCTGCTTCCGATCCGCGGAACTGCCGCGGTAAGCCGCGGCCATCATCGGATCGACTTGGAAGAGTCGCTCGATCTCCGCCGAGGCGTCACGCAGCCCCTGTTCGACCACTGACGCGAGCTGTTCGCGCGGCACTTTGCCCAATCCGCCGCTGCTCGCCGCTCGAGCCCGCACCCGGGCGTCGATCAACTCCGAGAGCGCGACGGCGTTCTTCGGCCAGGACGCGAGCGAACTCTCCAGCTGGCGAACCGCCTCCGCCGGCTCTCCGGCCAGTGTGCCCGTCGACCGCACGCTCAGCAGGACGAGGGAACCGATACCGTACGAATGGGCGAGATAGTAGGGACGCACGTTCGACGAAAGAGGAACAAGCTGCGTCGCCGCTGTGAGGATACGGTCGGCGCGCCAAAGCTCGCCCGCGCTGGCCAGCAGGCAGGCGTGAAGCAGCAACAGACTACCGTCCGTGGGCGCCACCTCGAAAGCCGCCCGCCAAAAGTCCGGATTCCGCGTCACGAGCCGGTCTCCATCGAGGCGGTCCAACTGGATGGACGCACCGCTTCCCACTTCCCGCTGTGCTTCGCGAATATCGTGAACGAGCGCCGCGATGCCCGGGCAATGATCCGCGGGAACGTGCTCGTAGACCTCGGTGATTTCGAGGACGGTCTGCCAGGCGCGAAGACGCGCTTCCATCAACCGCGGAGCGAGAGCCGCCCGTGCGTCCTCGGCCGCTTTCTTCTCAGCCGGCCGAGAAACAACAGGGGCAGTCGAGCACCCGGCAAAAAGGACGGCGGCAAAAATGAGAATCCGAGTCGCGAGTGTGTAGTTCATCAAGACGGCGGCAGCCCCAGTTGGTCGACCGCAACTCTGCAGTGTTCCGTGTCTTCCCAGCTTCGCACGCAGTTTTTGATTCGACAAGGAGGTGGCCGGCCGCGCACCACTCCGGCTCATGAACGTGTCTCGACGTCACTTACTTGGGGTATTTTTCGCCCTTGTCTTGATCGTGAGGCTCGCCGCGGGAGTAACGGTCGGCGCCGCGGCCAATCTCACCTACGTGCTGGAGCCCTTGGCTGAGGCTTTCCGCAAACAGCATCCCGATGTTCGTCTTGAAACTGTGCTCGGCGCTTCGGGCACGCTCTACGCACAAGTGACGCACGGAGCTCCCTACGACGTGTTCCTCTCGGCCGACGTCGAATACCCAAGGCGTCTCGCCGAGGAGGGATTGGCCGAAAAAGCGAGCTATGTCGTTTTTGCCCGAGGACGGTTGGCGTTTTGGAGCGTGCGGCACCCGCTGGCGGGAGCGGATCTCGAAAGACTGCTCCACGACGGGCGGTTTCAGCGGATCGCTCTGGCAAATCCAAACACTGCGCCCTACGGCCAGGCGGCGCGAGAGGTGCTGAAGCGCCTGAAACTCTGGGATGCCGGTTCGCCACAACACGTCATCGGAGAGAACATCGCCCAGACGGCGCAATTCGTGGAATCGGGCAACGCCGATGCAGGTTTCGTTGCGCTGTCGCTGCTCCGTTCGCCCAAGCTGGCCAACAGGGGCGAATACGTGTCGGTGCCGGAAGACTGGCATGCTCCGCTCGATCACGCCGCGGTGCTGACGCGGCGGGGTGCCTCGAACGAGGAGGCCCGCGCTTTCCTGCAGTTCCTCGCGACACCGGAGGCAAAGAAAGTCCTCGATGCCTACGGATACGCCTCCCGGTGATCCTCGTCGAACTTGAGATGCCAGCCCTGCTCAGCCAGGTTTCGCGGGCGTGACTGACTTCGTAACCAGCACCGTGCTCCTCCCGGCGCCGCTGTGGCAGGCCTTGGCCCTGACCGTGCGGCTCGCGTTGGTCACGACGCTCGTGCTCGCCGCGATCGGGCTGCCGCTCGCGCGCTGGCTGAACGCCACACGCTGGAGTGGAGCGTACCTGATCGAGTCGCTGGTCACGCTCCCGATCGTACTGCCGCCCACCGTCATCGGCTTCTACCTGCTCGTGGCCTTTTCACCCGACCGTCCTCCGGGCAGCTGGTGGCTCGGGGTGTTCGGTTCGCCTCTGGCATTCAGTTTCACCGGGCTCGTGATGGCATCTGTCGTTTATTCCCTGCCCTTCGCCGTTCAGCCGTTCCAGAGCGCGCTGCGCTCCGTCCCCCAGGAGTTGCTCGACGCCAGCCGTGCCTGCGGCGCAACGCCATTCCGGACGTTTCTGCGTGTTCACCTGCCGTTGGCGAAGCACGGTATAGCAGCGGGAATGACGCTGGGATTCGCCCACACGCTGGGCGAATTCGGGGTGGTCTTGATGATTGGCGGGAGCATTCCCGGTCGGACGCGCGTGGCGAGCATCGCACTCTACGATGAAGTGCAGGCGCTCAACTATCCGCAGGCCCACGCTTTCGCAGCCGTGCTCCTGGGGCTCTCTTTCGCGCTCCTCCTTGCGATCAGTTGGCTGCAGCGGCGGCGCGCCTCTTGATTTTCGCCCAGAGCCGCTAATATAGCCGGTTTCCAATCGCATCTATGTCCACCACCCAAAGTCCGCAGAAGTACGAGTTCCAAGCCGAGATCAAGCAGGTGCTCGATATCGTCATCCACTCGCTCTACACGGAAAAAGAGATTTTCGTCCGCGAGCTGGTGTCGAACGCCTCGGATGCCCTGGAAAAGCTCCGGCATCTCCAGCTGACGGAAAAGTCGATCTACGACGACAAACTCGATCTCGAGATCAACATCACCACCGACGATAAAGCGAAGACGGTCACGATTCAGGACTTCGGCGTCGGCATGACGCGGGACGAACTGGTCGAGAATCTCGGCACGGTTGCCCACTCGGGCTCAAAAGCGTTTCTCAAGGCGTTGAGCGAGTCGGGCCAGAAGAACGCCAACCTGATCGGCCAGTTCGGCGTCGGCTTCTACTCCGCCTTCATGGTGGCCAAGTCGGTCAAGGTCTACACCCACTCCTGGAAGAACGACCAGCCGGGGCAGATCTGGACAAGCGACGGCTCCGGCAGCTACGAAATCGAAGAAGCCGATGGCCAGCGTCGCGGCGCCAAGATCGTCATCGAGCTGAAGGACGAGTGCGCCGAGTTCAGTCAGGACTGGCGGATCAAGGAAACACTCGAGCGCTACAGCGCGTTCGTGTCGTTCCCCATCAACCTGAACGGCAAACGCATCAACACCGTCCAGGCGCTCTGGCTCCGCAATAAAAACGAGATCAAGGACGAGGAGTATACCGAGTTCTACAAGTTCCAGGCCCACGCCGGCGACGAGCCGCGCTATCGCCTCCATTTCAGCGCCGACGCTCCGCTCTCGATCAATGCGCTGCTCTTCGTTCCCAAGGAGAATCCGGAGAAGTTCGGCTTCGCGCGCTCGGAGCCGAGTGTGTCGCTCTACTGCCGCAAGGTGATGATCGACGCAAAACCCAAGGACCTCCTGCCGGAATGGCTGCGTTTCCTCAAAGGCGTCGTCGATAGCGAGGATCTGCCGCTCAACATCTCGCGCGAGTCGATGCAGGACAAGGCGCTGCTCGACAAGCTGGGCAAAGTCATCACGAAGCGTTTCCTAAAGTTCCTCGAAGAGGAGGCGAAGTCGCGCACGGATGGATACAACGAATTCTTCTCGGAATTCGGCATTTACCTGAAG
Source organism: Opitutaceae bacterium EW11 (assembly GCA_003054665.1). Taxonomy (GTDB): domain Bacteria; phylum Verrucomicrobiota; class Verrucomicrobiia; order Opitutales; family Opitutaceae; genus EW11. The sequence continues at coordinate 187,536 of QAYY01000015.1, forward strand.
GAAGGCGCGGCCATCGACTTCGGCCACAAGGACCAAATCACGAAGCTTCTGCGCTACGAGTCGTCCCTCACCGAGAAGGGAAAGACCACCAGTCTCGCCGACTACGTCTCACGGATGCAGAGCGAGCAGAAGGAGATCTATTATCTGATCGGGTCGAATCGCGCCGCCATCGAAAGCGGCCCGTACCTCGAAGGTCTCAAGGCGCGGAATTTCGAGGTGCTGTTCTGCTACGAGTCGGTGGACGAGTACGTGATGAACAATGTCCGCGAGTTCGACGGCAAGAAGCTCGTCGCCGCCGACCATGCCGACGTGAAGCTGCCCGATGTCCCCCAGTCGAAAGAGGGAGCGCTCGGCGAAGCAGAAACGAAAAGCCTGCTTGACTGGCTCAAGCAGACCCTGGGCGACCGGGTGGCTGAAGTGAAGGCCAGCGAACGCCTGGTCGACTCGCCGGCCGTGGCCCTCAATGCCGACAAATTCATGTCTCCGCACATGCGCCGCATGATGAAGGCGATCAACAAGGAAGGCTCCGAAACGCCGCTGCGGGTCAACCTGGAGATCAATCCCCGCCATGCGGTCATCAAGCGTCTGGCCGCCGCGCAAACGTCGGCTCCCGACAAGGCCGCTCTCGTGGCCGAGCAGATCCTGGACAACGCGCTGATCGCCGCAGGGCTGCTCGAGGATCCGACCAAGATGGTCGCGCGAATCTACAAGCTGCTCGAGTCGGTCTGAGCGGCGCGGACAGCGGCTGCACCCTGGGAGCGCGGACGCTTCGGCCGTAGTCGAAACGCTTCGGTCGGGCGGCCGCGCTTCCCGGGTTGCCGCCGTCAGCTTAGCGGCGTTCGCCGCCATGGCGCTCGCCAGAATTCGCGAGGGGTTTTATCCTGTGCGGCGTATCATTCTGCGTGAATCCTCGCGACTCCCTCTCCGACCTCCTTCGCTCCTGGCGCTATCAGCCGCCGGCGGAGCCGGAGTTCAACGCGCAGGTGTGGGCTCGCCTGCAGGAGGCCGAACGCGGCCCGGCCAAGCTGTCGTTTTTCCCTGCGTTTGCGCGCTGGTCTCTTCCGCTGGCCGCGAGCATCACCGTGATCATCTCAGCCGTCCTCGGATCGACTGCCGCGCTCGCCTACAACACGGCTGAGCGCGACGATCGGATGGCTTCGGCCTACGCGCGATCGATCGACCCTCTGCAGCGAGCGCCCAGCGCGCCGATGCACCATCAGCACAGGCACTGAGATGAAACGATACGCCGTCGTCCTGATTGTCGCCCTGGTGGCATGCGCGGCCAGTTTTGGGCTAACGCGGCGGCTCAGTCGCCCGGATACCGGAGACCAGATGGCATGGCTGCGGCATGAGTTTCACCTCAACGATGAGCAGGCTGCGCAGATCACCCAGCTCAACGCCGCTTACGAGCCGATCTGCGCCAATCACTGCGAGCGGATCGCCGCCGCGCGCGACCGGCTGAGAACTCTCGAAATCGAAGGCAAAAAGAACGGGCCGGAATATGAAGCAGCCACCGCTGACTGGAATGCGCTGCGTGCGGAGTGCTCCCGAGCGACGAGGCAGCAACTGGAACGCGTCGCCGCCGTCATGTCGCCCGACGAAGGTCGACGCTACCTCGATATGATCGGGGCCAAACTCACGAAATTCGATCACAGCAAGCCATTCGGACTGCAATGACGGTCGAGGCTGCCGAATCCGATGCAGCCGACATGGTGGCGCTCCAGCGCGGAGACGATCACGCGTTGGATCGTCTGATGAACCGTTGGCAGGCGCCGCTGCGCGCATTTTTGTATCGCTCGATCCAGGACGAAGCCACCTCTCTGGACCTCGCCCAGGAAACGTTCATCCGCGTCTATCGCAATGCCCGCCGCTTCCGTCCGGACTCGCGCTTCTCCACCTGGCTCTTCGCGATCGCGCTGAATCTCGTGCGCGACCGGGCCCGCCAGCTCCGCCGCCGACCGACGGAGCCGCTCGATCCGACTCGGGAAATCGCCGATCCGAATGCCCCCTCGATCAGCGCGGAGCGCGACGAACGCACTGCGGCGGTGCGCGCCGCAATCGCCGAATTGCCGGAGGATCTCCGGACCGCCGTGGTGCTTTTTGAATACGACGAACTCTCACACGCGGAGATCGCCGAGATCGTGCACGCTTCGCCCAAAGCGGTTGAAACGCGCCTGTATCGCGCACGGCAGCTGCTCAAGAAAGCGCTCGGCAAGTATCTCGGTTGAACGGATCTCCTTCCCGAGTCGTTCCGCGAGGAAACGAGCCAATCGGGCCAGCAGCCCTCCGCGCTGCGTTCGTTCGGAATTCTCCTTGGCCACCGCAGGCTTTCAGCGCAAGAAATGCGCATGCCCCTCGTAACCGTTAATCCAGCAACGGGAGAAACCCTGCACCGGTTCACGGAGGCGGACGATGCGCGGATCGACCAAGCCGTGGCCCGATCCGAACGATCCTTTGTCGCCTGGCGCGAATTGGCGCCGACCGAACGCGCGCGACACCTCCAGCGGCTGGGAGCCGCCTTGCGCCGGGATTCCGACGCCCTTTCGGCGCTGATCACCTCCGAGATGGGCAAGCCCATCAGCCAATCTCGGGCAGAGATCGAGAAATGCGCCTTGGCTTGCGACTATTACGCCCAGGAAGGGCCCGATCTGCTCGTGCCGACGCTTCCGCCTCGCGCTCCCGCACAAAGCGGGATCGCGTACGAGCCGCTGGGCCCCCTGCTCGCGATCATGCCCTGGAACTTTCCGATGTGGCAGGTATTCCGGGCGGCAATACCGGCTCTCCTGGCGGGGAACACCGTGCTGCTGAAACACGCCTCCAACGTTTCGGGTTGCGCGCTGGCGGCCGAAGAAGTCTTTCGACGCGCAGGGCTTCCCCGAGGCGTTTTCCAGACGCTGCTCGTCGGGTCCGGCCGCGTTCCGGCGTTGATCGGCGATCCGCGCATCCGAGCCGTCACGCTGACGGGAAGCGTCGAGGCCGGCCGGAAAGTGGGCGCCCTCGCCGGGAGAGCGCTGAAGCCCTGCGTCCTCGAACTGGGCGGAAGCGACCCGTACATCGTGCTGGAAGACGCGGATCTGGCGCTCGCCGCAGAAACCTGCGCCGCCGCCCGGCTGGTCAACTCGGGTCAGAGCTGCGTGGCGGGAAAACGCTTCATCGTCGTGGACCGCGTTAGGGCCGAGTTCGAGGAGCTCTTTGCCGAACGCGTGCGAGCCCGACGAGTCGGCGACCCCTTCGATCCCGCAACCGACGTCGGTCCCCTCGCCCGCGCAGACCTCCGCGAGACTCTGCAGAAGCAGATTCGCTCCACGCTGCGCCGAGGCGCCAAACGCCTCCTGGGCGGGGGCCCGAAAAAAGGCGCGGGCTTTTTCTTCGAGCCGACGGTTTTGACCGATGTCCGGAAAGGGATGCCGGCCTGCGACGACGAAGTCTTCGGGCCGGTGGCCGCCGTGATCCCCGTACGCGACGAGGCGGAGGCGCTTCGGGTGGCCAACGACACGCGTTTCGGACTCGGAGCAGCGGTTTTCACCCGCGATCTGGAGCGTGGGGAAGAGATCGCCCGCGAACGCCTTGCGGCCGGCATGTGTTTCGTGAACGCCTTCGTGCGTTCGGAGGTTTCCCTGCCTTTCGGCGGTGTGAAGGACTCCGGCTTCGGCCGCGAACTCGGACCGTGGGGCGTGCATTCCTTTGTGAATACAAAGACGCTCTGGATCGAGGGTTCCTCCAGAACGGAGAAGTGACGGGCGTGCGTTTTGGGAAGGGCCGAGCGCGTCCGCCGGCCGTGGCGAAGACGCGGATCCGCCGCGGTCGACGGCTGTCTTCCAACGCGTTGATCGATCGGCTTTCCGAAGGGGTGCGGCGGTCGCTCCACGTTACATCCCGGTGACATTCGCAAATTGTGTCGTTTAGCTTCCTTGCGGACCTAGACTGACTCGCTCCTCTCTCCCGTTCATGCCAAAGCGTCCACGCCGCACCTCCCGACGAAAGACCGCCGCTGACCGTGTGACCATTCCTTCAGGAACCGCGTCGCCGATCACGACGGCTGCCGGGCCCGTGAAGGCGGCGTACTTCAACCGGGAGCTCAGCTGGCTGGCGTTCAACCGCCGGGTGCTGGAACAGGCGCTGAACGAGAGAAATCCCCTCCTCGAGCGCGTGAAATTCCTCGCGATCGTCTGCTCGAATCTGGACGAATTCTTCGAAATCCGGGTGGCCGGTCTGATTCAGCAGGTCGAGTCCGGCGTGACGGAATCGAGCGTGGACGGGTTGCCTCCGCGCGAACAGCTGCGCCGTATCCACTCGGTGGTGGCATCGCTGGTGGAAGACCAGTACCACTGCTGGCAGAAGCAGCTGAAGCCCGCCCTTCGCGAGGAAGGCATCCATTTCAAAGTCGCAAAGGAGCTCAACGAGGACGAACTGCTCTGGGTCCGCGGCTACTTTCAGACCCAGGTCCAGCCGGTGCTCACGCCGCTGGCGCTCGACCAGGCCCATCCCTTTCCCCAGCTCGGAAACAAGACGCTGAACGTCATCGTCTCGCTCGATCTGCCGGACCAGCCGGAAATCGAGCGGATGGTGGCGATCCTTCCCGTCCCGCGCATCCTGCCGCGGCTCGTGCACATCGTGCCCGGGGCCGAGGGCCCGCAGCGTTTCATTTTTCTCAGCGAGATCATCAAGCTCTGCGCGGGAGAACTGTTCCCAGGATACCGGATACGCGGGGCGCACGCCTTTCGCGTCACGCGCAACAGCGATCTCTACATCGACGAGGAAGAGGCGGAGAACCTGCTGAAGACCATCGAGGAGGAACTCCGCAATCTGCGGCGCGGGGCTGCCGTGCGCCTCGAGATTGAGGAAGGCGTGGAGGACGAAATCTTCGCCACGCTCTGCGATCATTTGAACCTTTCTCAGGAGTACGTCTTTCGCCTCTCGGGGCCGATCAACTTGCTCCGCCTGATGAGCCTCACGGATATCGACCGGCCCGACCTGAAGTTTCCGCCCTTCACTCCGGCGGACTGTTCTCCCCTCAGCGACCCGGAACGCATTTTCGACCAGTTGCGCGAGCAGGACGTTCTTCTGCACCATCCGTACGACTCCTTTGCGCCGGTGGTGGATTTCGTCGAGCAGGCCGCACGCGACCCCCGGGTCTGCGCGATCAAGCAGACTCTGTATCGGACCAGTGGCGACTCGCCCATCGTTCGCGCCCTCATCGACGCCTCGAAGAACGGGAAGCAGGTCACCGCGCTCGTGGAGCTGAAGGCGCGCTTCGACGAGGCCAACAACATCCAATGGGCGCGCCAGTTGGAGGACGCCGGCGTGCACGTCGTCTACGGCCTGGTCGGGCACAAGACGCACTGCAAAGTCAGTCTGGTGGTCCGCCGCGAGGGCGCCGTGATGCGCAGGTACGTTCATCTCGGCACCGGCAACTACAATCCCCGGACGGCGAAACTCTACACCGACCTGAGCTACTTCACCGCCCGCGACGAGATCACGGAAGACGCCGCCAACCTCTTCAATTCGCTCACGGGATTCAGCCGCTCCCCGGAGTTCGCCCAGCTGCTGGTCGCGCCGTTCACGCTCCACCGGCGTATCCAGATGCTCATACAGCGCGAGACGGACAACGCCGCCGCGGGAAAACCGGCCCGAATCCTGGCGAAGATGAACTCGCTCGTGGACAAGACGACGATCGACAATCTCTACGCTGCGTCGCGCGCCGGCGTGCAGATCGACCTGATCGTGCGGGGCATCTGCTGCCTTGTGCCGGGCGTCCCCGGTCTGAGCGAAAACATCCGCGTCCGCAGCATCGTCGGACGATATCTCGAGCATGCCCGGGCGTTCTACTTCGAAAACCACGACGGCGAGCCGCTCATCTATGCGGGCAGCGCCGACTGGATGCCGCGCAACTTCTTCCGACGGATCGAAGTGCTTTTCCCGATTGCGGACCCGACGCTGCGAAACTGGCTGCTGACCGAGCTCTTTCCGATCGAACTCGCCGACAACGAAAACGCCCGCGAGCTGCACGCCAACGGGGCTTATGCCCCGGTGCGGAGAGAGGCCACGTCCCCGACATTTTCCGCCCAAAACTACTTCATGGCCTCGGCGACGGAGCGGGCTCGGCCCAACTGAGAACCGAGACTCTGCGCCTCAGGCCGGCAAGCGACCGGCGGCGCTCACGGTGCAACTGACAGGTCCGCCAGCTTCGTATTGTCCACGGGAGTAAACGTCTCGATCACCGGGCGAGCGTGTCCCCAGAAACCTTCGTAGTCCCTGCCGTGGACGCTGACGTGGTAGTGACACCCGATCCGGAAGAGGAACCATTGTTCGCCGCGCGGGAGGTGATGCGTCAGCTTCTCGCTGACTCCGTAGGTTCCATGATCGGTGCGGACCAACAGCTCTTCCGGCTCGTCTTGCGGCATGGAGACGCTGAGGACCTTGACGGTCTCCTCGCGCTTGGATCCGCCCTCGCGACGGGATGCCATCGCAGCGGTCGACACGAGCGCGCAGGCGGCGCAGGCCAAAGCCAGCGCAAAAGGGAATCGTTCCCTACGAAGGTCCGAACTCTTCGCCATGCCCTGGTTGACGCGCAAGTTCCCGAAAAGTTACTGCCCTGATTGGCTGAAGAGGCACTTAAGCGGCGCCGGCGTCTCCGACGTCACAGATTTCCAGACTTACCGAGTTCCTAGATTGCGGTTCAATGGCCGCGGGGGCCGGAGGCCACCAACATCCCAACCTGGCGATTTGCGAGATGATACCGAAGCAGCAAACAATCCAAACGTATCCAGATTCCTGTGATTGCGGTCACGGATCGGCACACGCGCATTGGACAATGCAAATCAACGCTCCGGTGTTTTCGCTCGCCCCTCTGAGACGCACCTTTGATGGTCTATTGGTGAGCCCATCGAAGAACCTTTCAGATCGTTCCCCAGGACAGTCTATGAACAAGGGGTGGTATGCTGTATTGGCCGCGATGCTAATCCTCGCAATTGTCCTGCGCGTTATTCTCGTCAGCCGAGGCGGGCAATTTTTCTACCCCGACGAGTCGCGCTATGCCGTATCCAGGGATGCCGCCGACCTGATCGTACATGGGAAATGGAAACAGGGTCTAGACCTCCCGTTGGCTGGCGGCGACCATGTGGGGTTCAAGTTCCTCGGGATCATACCCGCGTTGGTAGAGCAAGCCACACATCGCAATAGCCACATACCCGCCTTGTTTCTGGCGGCGTGTTCTCTCGGAACGATAATCCTACTAGGCACGGTAGCGCGGCGAATGGATGCAGGCCCTGCCGCGCACGCCTGGATCATCATCGCGGGAGCAGCGAGCACAGCGCTGTTCTACAACACACGACATCTGCTGCCATACGACCTTTCGATGTTTCTAGGGACCCTGGGTTGGGCCGTCGGCTTACGACGAGGTTCAAAGCGAGCGGCTTTGGCCGGCTTCATCATCGGCTGGGCGATCCTTTCATATTACGGCTACTGGACGTTTGGTGCAGTCGTGCTGTCAGTGATTGTCCTCTGCCCTGCTACCGGCTGGATGGACGGACTGAAGCGCGCACTTTGTGTCGGCGCTGGCGTTCTCTCCGCAATTGCCCTCCCGATTGGCGTGGATGCTCTGTTCGGAAAAGGAACCCTGATCGCAGGCGCACGATTGCTCTCTGCATCGATCACCTCGGGAGACTTCCGAGCACACATTGTTCCGTGGCTCTATCTCTGGAGTGCCGAGAAGTTCTGGTTTCTCCTCGCAATCGCAAGCGTGGGTCTTCTTGGATTCGGTATCGTCAGGCGGATACGAAACGGAGAGCGATCGGTATGGCATTCGCCTGAGTTCGTCGCAGTTGCTGCCGTTATCCTGCTCTGGGTCTTCTTTCTAGTCACAGCAAACGGTCTTCACAAATTCGTCGTCCACGGGCGACTGGTTCGCCAGATGGTGCCGTTTCTTGTTCTCGCGCTCGGGATCGGCATGAGCATGTGGCTGGAAAACAAACCACGCTGGGTTTCCTGGCTCGCGGGTACGATCCTGGCGCTCAATATGGTCTTCGCTTACTGGACTCCACTCTCGCTGCGGTTTCCTGCGGAATTCCAGGCAGAGTGGGCCCCCTACCTGCAGCACTCATCCGAAACCGCATCGCCGGAAACGTACGAACGTTTCGTCAATGTAACCCACTACGTTTTTGAGCCTGAAGTGCTCCGACACGCCCCTCTCGAGACCATCGCGGCGTCCCCGCATCCTTTCGAATACGCGCCTTACCTGTACGAGGGTTTCACTCCAGAAGAACGTACTCGGCGTAGATCAGTGGACCACCGCATGCGGGTGGTGAGAATGCCCGTGCAGCCTGAAGCCAGAGTTCGTGGGGAACCTTACGGCGTAGTGACCGCGGAGGTACGCTTCGGAGAAAAGCGCGGCGGATTCATCGAGCCGCTGATCTCCGTCGGCCCACGAGGAGCGGGCGACGTCTTCTTTGTTCGCTACGTGACGGACAACATCCTCCAGTTCGGGATGGAGTCCATCGGCAATGTCCTGGTTTTCAGTGATCAAATCACGGTCGACATGACGCGGACGCACAAAGTCGAGTGCTTCAGCGGGACGTTGCTCCCCGGTCCTGGCCAGCCGAATCCGCCCGGTATTTCCGAAGCCGCCCGTGCGGCAGGCGGGCGTCTGGTTTGGATGCGCGTCGATGGAGAAGTCCTGCTCAACGAATACTCATCCTCTCACGTTGCCCGGCCAGAACAGGTCTTTGCAGGCGCCAATGTCGCAAATGCCGGTGCGGTGAGCAGCCAGTTCTCTGGAAGTTTTCTCTCCGTCCACCGCGGAGGTTTGCCTCCGTTGCCGGAACAGCTCGCGAATTCGGCTTACGGACCAATCCGGTTGGTTTGCGGCCCCGCCCGAGGAGAACTCGGCCGTCCCGAGCCGCTCCTCGTCGTAGGCGAGGCGGGTAAGGCAGTCCTCTGCTACATCATCCCGCTCGAAAACAATACGGCACGATTCGGAGTGGAAATTTGGGGCCGCGGCACTTGGCAAAGCGAACCGGTAGGGCTCAAACCGAATATCGCGAACGAGATCCTCTGTTCGTTTGGTTCTCTGTATCCCATCGTCGGGGCTGAAAAATGGGGGAAGACGTCGATGCCTGACCAGCGCCTGCTGAAACGGCGCGTCCAGATCCGCGTGAACGGCGCCAGCGTGCTGGAGTTTACCGCCGCAACGCCCGATTGGGCGGGCGCCGCTCCCGCGATCGCCGTGGGCACGAACCCGGCCGGCGGTTCGGTCGTCTTGCCGAAGTACCTCGGCGAAATCGGCACGTGGCAACAGGAACCGATCGAACGTGCGCTCCAGTGAGCACGCCCTAGAGGCTTACGGGACAGCCTCTAGGGAGTAGGAGCCACTTTTTCCCCCGAGCACCATCGACGCCAGGTGAAGCCGATGCCGATAGACGCGACTGCGGCGAAGCCGAGAATCGAAGTGACGTAAGATACGAGGAGCAGCCAGGGTGCGCGGTAGGTCAACCGGACCTCGCTCTCGCCTTTGGGAACCTCAAAAGCGACAAGACCCGCCGCGGATTTCTTCACGGGCGCCGATCGCCCATTCACCGTCGCAATGTATCCGCGCTGGAACAACCGGGGAGTCTCCAAGAGCCCTGCAGACTGCGTGTTCACGTGCGCTTCGTAAGGTATCCAATTCCTCACAAAGACCGGCAAAGCGGCCGGATCGTACTGAATAAGTCGATACGTAGCAAAGCGGTCAAAACTCTGTGACCCAACCGACGCGTCGGCGTAAAACGTGAGCGTCACGGTCTGACTCTCAGAGGATGTCGTGAAGAGCGACAGCAGATGTGTGGCCTCGGTCTGCGCCCCGAATGACTTCGGCTCGCCGTAGGTCGGCAAACCGTAGACCCGGTGGATATCCTTGCTTGCAATCACGAGCACGCCGGGAGCCGCGGGCGATAGGAAATGAACCTCCAAAACGTATTTCTTTCCCGGCAAGAGGTCTATTGATGGGGCCAGTTTCCAACCAAGCGTGCGCCCTTGGCGCGTTCCGGCAAACTCCCCCTCCCCAAGCACGCGTGCACCATTAGGAACCGGGCTCTGCTCAAGCGTCTGATAGTTTCCAGCGATCACCTGTCCGCCAGGTCCAACGATTCGCTGCTCCAGATCCGGATCCACTACCCCGTGTGAAAAATAGGGCGGGAGCTTGAACGATAGATAGGAGTAGCGGGTTAGGCATAGGTTCTCCAGGCTCAAAGGCGACGGGCGCTCCTCGGCTCCGTGCCGATTGACTTCCGTTCCCCAGAGAAAGCGGCGAGCTTCCACTCCGGACCAGAGGACTCCGAGCGCGAGGAAGAGCCGAACGCCCCATTTGCGGGGCGCGCCCGAACAGGCGAGAGCGAGGGCAAACACGGTGAACGCCGCACCGACCAGATAGAGCCGCCCCATGGCCCAATTCCCCGTGGGATTTCTGATCACTCCTGGCACATAGGTCCAAAGCGTCAGATTGACCTTCGGAATAGGGAGCATGAGCACCATCAAAAACGCCGCACAGATCCAAAGAGCCAAAAGCACCGCGCGCCGAAGGCAAACAGCAGCTACACCCGAGACGATCAGCCCCGCCCAAAGTGACCATCCGAGTTGAAGATCCGACAAGGGCGCGCGTCCATTTGGACTAACAGGCAGCAGAGATCCAGGGAACGCCTCTTTGACAAACGACGCGATGGTCACGGGATCTGCCACCGCGTAGCTCGTGTTATCTCCACTTTTCTCCGGCGTCACGACGAGCACCGAGATCAGCGGAAACGCGACCAATACGACAAAGAGGCCCGCTGCTACGGCAGCTGCCACCCAGGTCCGAAGATCGTGACGCTGTATCCAAAGCCTGACGACCTGTATTAGCCCGAGCAGGAGAGTCGTCCACAATGCGATGGGCGAGTGCCCCCACCAGAGCAACCCAACCGCAGTGACGAGCAGCAGCAAAGGTCCGCGCCGTCCTGGAGACTCAAAACTCCGGATCGTCCCCAAGATTGCGAGCGGCAAAACGGGAACGGTCGTCCAGGTCATGTAGAGATCGCTGTTGTACAGGACCCCCAACACGCCCGGGCATGCAAGATACAGGCAGGACAAGCAGGCCGCAGCCCAATGGCTGCCCGGGATAACCCGCCGAATCGCCGCAAAGCAGGTTGCAGACGCTGCCATTCCAACTCCGATCAGCACGAGGTTCAGCAGAGCCGGCAGCGGCATGCTTTGCAGCGTGAGCATGTCTCCAACGTACGCCAAGTGATGGAGCAGCGGCGCAAAACGGACCGGGAAAATGCTCCCGGCAAATTGGTACGGGCTCTGACCAACGAAGACCGGAAACACACTCGCCCGGAATTGGCTCACGGCGTCCGCAACGGTCGCGGCATACCAGGCCGAATCACCGGCCCCCAAGGGAAGTGGAAAGGCCAGGGGGTACAACAACCAGAATGCAAAGGCCGCCACCAAAAACCGACTGAGCGCTTCACCTGCACTGCCAACACGCACAGCGCACGGCGCGCGGAAGAACGCCAGAGAGAATCCCGCAAGCAATGCGCATCCGAATCCCTCCTGAGCGCCCGTCCCTGACATCGCGCTCAAGCCTAGGCCGGCGGTTATCACCCAGACTCCAATACGAACCAAGAGGCGCGCGAAACGAACCTGAAAACGTTGGCCCTGCTCCCATCTGGCGAAAGGGATCCGGTCGACGGCAAACCAAATCGCGGCCAGGACCCATGGCGTCCAGCGGGTGAACTTCAAACTTGGATTGAGCCCGCCGCAGATGGCGCAGGCTCCTGCCAACCAGAGGCTACTCAGGAGGGCGGTGCAGCTTCCTGACACGTGTAGTCTCTCCGTCCATCGGCAAACGGTTGAGACCACCGCAGGAATCCTCGACCAGAGCGGACCTGCAAGCCTGGCTGCCGCGGCAGCCGCTGGCCAAATCGCCAACCCCAGAAGCGCGCTCCATCCCTGCGAGAGGAAAAAGCGCCCCACTGCAGCCGCGACCATTGCCGCCCCAATCTGGAGGGGCAGTCGCTGCAGAATCCTGCGACCGACGCCCTCCGCTCGTGCGGAAGAATGCGGCACGAGCAGCACCACGACTGCCGCAACCACGGGGATCAACCAACTCGATGAAAACCCAAGAAGGCGCGCAGCCAGGGCTGCAACTGCCAGAGCTCCTAGATCAATCGCTTCCTCAATGAACCGTCTAAGCCAACTTGTTTCACGCTCGGGCGATGACTTCATGCTTCCTTCAAATCCCGGCCCGCAACGAAACGTTCCCTTGCCGCAACGCAATTCTCAGAAACTCGTCGTAGTCCCGGATGTAGTCCTTGGCGTCGTAGCTGTGCGAGGCGAGGACCAAGAGCACGGCGTCTTTCGAATAGCGGTACTGGACGCCCCAGGTCAGCGGCGGGAGATGAAGGCCGAGTTGGCGGTCGTTGAGCAGAAACTCCTCACGGACTTTTCCATCGTCCGCCACCACGCTGCAGGAGCCGTTGAGGCAGACGAGAAACTGATGGCAGCGGCGGTGGGCGTGCTGGCCGCGGACTTCAGGGCTCGGAACGTTGTAGACGAAAAAGTGGCGCTTCACGGCGAACGGTATCTCCTTCCCGTTCTCCGCCACGCCGAGTTCGCCCCGCATGTCGGCGTGGTGCGGAAGCCGGCGCAGCGTGACGCCTCGGACGCTCGTCGTCTGCACCGAACCTTCGGTCACGCGGAGTTTGCCGGCTGCGGTTCCGGAACGCAGTCGTCCAGCCGAGCCGACGTACCCAGAAATGCGCGCCGGATTTCCCGTCACGATCGCGAACGGCGGCACGGATTGCGTGACGACGGCACCGGCTCCCACCATCGCGTTCCGACCGATCCGCACGCCCGGAAGAATCGTCGCGTTCGCTCCGATCGAACATCCATCCTCGAGCACCGTCTCGGGATAGCGGTCGAGGTGTTTCTTGCTCCGGGGAAAGGGATCGTTGGTAAACGTCGCGTTCGGCCCGATGAACACACCGTCGCCGATGCGGAGGCCCGACCACAGCTGCACGCCACATTTGACGGTGACATTGTCGCCGATGACGACGTCGCCCTCGACAAAGACGTGGTCGCAGAGGTTGCAGTTTTTCCCCACTCGCGCTCCGGACAGCACGTGAGCAAAGGCCCAGATGCGCGTGCCGGCGCCGACCTGGTCGGATTCGTTCAGTCCGTGGGAATGGACAAAGAGCGGTTTAGGCATGGGGAGATTCGATAACGCGTTCGACGACGAACTGGGGGCGCGATCTCGCGGCGTCCAGGGTCCGCCAGAGATACTCACCGAGGATGCCGAGCATCATCATCTGGATACCGGAGGTGAGCGCGATCAGCGTCACGATCGTGGTGAAACCCTGCACGGGGGTGCCGTGCGACATGCGGAGATACACCTGGAAGGCGCCGTAGATCACTGCCAGCAGAGCCAGCAAGAATCCCGCGGCCGAGACGGCGCGGATCGGGGCGAACGAAAACGCCACGAACGAGTCGGCAAACAGCTTCAGTTTCTTCGCCAGAGTCCAGCGCGAGCGCCCCTTCTTTCGCGCTCGGCGGGTGTAGCTGAGCCACACCGACGGATAGCCGAGCCAGAAAATGAGGTTCATCAGGTGGGCGTTTTTCTCGTTGATCCGCACCAGCTCGTCCACGACCTGGCGGTCGATCAGGCAAAAATCGAAGCCACCCGCCGGGTATCCAGGAAGCGCGTACCGGCGCAGGAGGCTGTAGTAGAGGTTCGCGAAACGCGTTTTCAGAAAACCCTCCTCCCGGTCGGCGCGCACGGCAAACGCGCATTTCGCGCCTTCACGGAGCTTGGCAGCCATGTCGACGAACAGCTCCGGAGGGTCCTGAAGGTCCGCGGAGATCATGCCCACCATCTGTCCGCGGGAAGCCGCAAGTCCGGCCTGAATCGCCGCCATGGAGCCGAAATTTCGCGTCAACTTCACGATCCTCACCCGGTGCTGGGGCGCGGCCTGAAGCGAAAGAAGGACTTCGTACGAACGATCGCGCGAGCCGTCGTCCACGAAAATCAGCTCGAAACTCTCCCCGGCGATGCCCCGCGCCATGGCTGCCAAGGTAGGAACCGTCTCGGGCAGGCTCTCCTCGTTGTAATACACCGGAACCACAATGCTGAGGGCCGGCCGGGGTGCGCCTGACTCTCCAGGCAAGGAAGAGGAAACCGTCATGGATCGAGCGACGTTGGCGGGAGGCGCGGGAGTCTTCAAGTCAGCATCGGGCCGGCGCCGCGCGGGAACGCGCAGCCTGCGAGCGACACGCCGCGCCGGCCCCTTCGCGAAGCGGACCATCCTGGTTTCTCCGGAGAGTCGACTGCCGCCGGGATGCGCGGCAGCCCAAGCTGCGGAAGGGGATCCCAGGGACACAGCGGGAGATCTTCCGATGCATCTCGCCAGCACTTACGCACTGAGCTCGTGTCGGATTCGGACCCGCGGCCAAGAGGTCGCTTTCCTCAGAATGGCCGCTCCGTATTCCCTCACCTCCATCGTTTTCCTCTTCGCCACAATCGGGCTCGCCCACGCGCAACAAGGCAACGGGCGAAGCGCACCCGCTCTTTTTCAGGACCGCTGCGCCGGCTGCCATGGCCAGAATCTCGAGGGCGGCAAGGCCAGCAGTCTCCTCGACCAGAAGTGGGCCCACGGCGGCGACGACGCCAGTTTGGAGAACACGATTCGCAACGGTCTGCCGGTTTCGGGAATGCCCGCGTTTGGCACGGTGCTGAGCGATGCCGAGATTCGGGCGCTGATTGTATTCATCCGTGAGTCGGCGACGCGCGTGGGGAATCCCGAAATGCGCGGCTCACATCCGCTGCCGGATGGGCCGCAGTCGAGCGAAGCCGCGACCTACCGAATGGAACTCGTCTCGAGCGGCTTCGATGTCCCCTGGTCGATCGCCTTTCTTCCCGACGGTCGGATGCTGGTCACCGAGAGACCTGGACGGCTGCGCGTCGTGAAAGACGGCGCCGTGGCCCCCGAGCCTGTATCCGGCATCCCCGATGTCTGGGCCCACGACGAGGGCGGACTCTTCACGGTTCTCCTCCACCCCGACTACGCGAAGAACGGCTGGGTCTATCTGTCCTTCGCCGATCCGGGCGAAAAAAACACCTCGATGACGAAGATCATCCGCGGGCGGCTGCGCGGAAACGCCTTCGTGGATCAAGAAACCATCTTCAACATGCCCCGGGAATCCTATCGGGAAAGCGGCATGAGTTTCGGAGGGCGGCTCGTCTTCGACGGGCGATACCTTTTCTTCAGCGTCGGCGAGCGCGGGAAGGTCGGCGATGCACAGCAACTCGACAACCCCTACGGCAAGATCCATCGGCTTCACGACGACGGCCGCGTGCCGGACGACAACCCGTTCGTGCACACTCCCGGCGCCATGCCGTCGATCTGGAGTTTCGGTCATCGGAACCCCCAAGGCCTCGCGGTCGTGCCCGAGACAGGCGAGCTCTGGGAAACCGAGCACGGCCCTCGCGGGGGCGACGAACTCAACTTCATCCGCCGCGGAGCCAACTATGGGTGGCCCGTGATCACACACGGAATGAATTACGACGGCACGCCTGTCTCGTCCCTCACGGCCAAAGTGGGAATGGAACAACCCGTGCGCCATTGGACGCCCTCGATCGCGACTTGTCCGATTCTCTTCTACACCGGCGACGCTTTCCCGGGATGGAAGAATCAGCTCTTCCTGGGCTCCCTGGCGCAACAGGAGTTCCTGCGGTTCACCCTCGACGGGGGCAAGATCTCGCACGAAGAACGCGTATTCAAGAACCGCGGACGCGTCCGGGACATTCAGCAGGGACCCGACGGCTGCATTTACCTGGCTCTGGAGATCCCGGGCGGCGGCGGCCTCGTCGCGCGCATCGTCCCGGATAGGAAGCCGTAGGCACCGCGATTCGCCGCCGGACTCGAGGGCGCCTGCGCCGCGCGCCAAGCAGCCGCCGGCGGAAGCCGCGAACGCGACGCCACTTCGTCGATACGATGCCTTGCGCTCCGCGGGCGCATGGCGAGAATGAGCCCGCCAGTCACATTCGTTTTCTCCGTGTCCACCCCCGAACCAGGTCCACCCGAGAGACCGTCCTCGTCTCCGTTTCCGATCGGCGCCACGACGCCGCCGTTCCCCGCTCCCACGGTCGAGCGCCTGCTTTTCGAGCGGCTGATGGAGAGCCTGCCGGACACCGTCTATTTCAAGGATCGGGAAGGCCGGTTCATCTGCGTGAACAACGCCCACGCCCAACACGTGGGAATGAAGTCTCCCTCCCAGGTCATCGGGAAGACCGACTACGACTTTTTCGCCCACGATCTCGCGAAGGACAAAGATCACGATGAGCGCGAAATCGTGCGGTCGGGGATCGGCATCGAAAAGAAGGAGGAGAGTTCGAAGAGCATCAGCGGCTCCGACCAGTGGGTGCTCACGACCAAACTGCCCCTCTACGGTCCGGGCGGCGAAATCATCGGCACGTTCGGCATCTCGCGCGACATCACCGAGGCCACCCGTTCCCGGCGCTCGCTCGAGGAACAGCACGAACTGCTGCGCACTTTGATCGAGATCCTCCCCGCCCGAGTCTCCATCAAAGACCGGGAAGGCCGGTTCCGGCTGGTAAACGAGGCCTACCGTGAATCCTACGGCCTGCCGGTCGTCGAGGAGATCAAGGGCAAGCTGCTGAGCGAGCTGGTCACGGATTCTCGCATCTCGCAGATCGCCGCCGACGATCGCAAGGTCCTCGAGGAAGGCGCCAGTTTCCTCAACCGCGAGGAGCTCGAAATCTCCGCCAACGGCGGCAAGCGGTGGATTTTGCTTTCAAAAGTGCCGCTCCGCGGCGCCGACGGCACTGTCCAGGGGATCGTGGCGGTCGGCACAGACATCACTGCGCAAAAGGACGCCGAGGTGCGTGCGCTCGAGGCGCAGCACGCCCTGGAGGAGAAGAACCGGCAAATGGAGGCCGAGCTCGCGCTCGCGTGCGAGCTGCAGACCGAGCTGATGACGTCGAGCCTGCAGTCCGTCGCTGCGCAGCTGACGACCACCGCTCCGTTCTCGCCGCATTTCGCCTCGCTGTACGAGCCCTCCGCGCACCTGGCGGGCGACTTCTTCCACCTCACGCCGATGTCGCCCACGACTTTCGGGCTCATGCTCTGCGACGTGATGGGGCACGGACTCAAGGCCGCGCTCGTCACCACGCTGATCCGCGGTCTGCTGACCGACATGAAGGCCGACGCACTGGAGCCCGCGACCGCGCTCGAGCTGATGAACGAGCGGCTCTGCCCGCTGCTCGACCGTCCGGCTCTCCCGCGCTTCGTCACCGCACTTTTCGCCAAGGTGGACACGCAGTCCGGGAAAGTGGAGGTCTCGAGCGCCGGGCATCCATGGCCGCTCCACAAGACCGGTCCGGGGACCGCCGCGCAGATCTCTCTCGGACAGTGCGGCCCGGCTCTGGGGCTGATCCGCGGCGCGAACTACGGAAAGGTGGAGTTCACCGTGTCCAAGGGCAGCCAGCTTCTCTGTTTCACCGACGGTCTGATCGAGGAGACGAACCCGGCCGGCGAAGAGTATGGGATCCAGCGGCTCACCCAGTCCCTGGCCAAGTGCACCGAATCCGCGCCGTCGCGCGCGATCGCCCACCTCGCACTCGGTATCCGGGACTTCACGACGAAATCCGCGCACAACGACGATCACTGCGCGTTGATGCTCGCGTTTTAGCAACCCGCCTCGGCCGGTTCGACCGCCGCCGGCCTGAGGTTCACGTTTCCCGGAGGGCGGTGGCGATGGGCGTCCGGGCGGCGTGGATCGCGGGGAAAAGGCCGCCGAGAAGCCCGATGATCGAGGCCCAGACGATCGCCTGGATCATGAGCGACGGGGTGACGCGGAAGGCGAAGGCCACCTGGCTGAACGTCTGCCAGTTCATCGTCGTGGCCTGGTAGCCGTTGAACGCCAGATAGGCGATCACCGCTCCGGATGCACCGCCGATGATCGCGACGACCAGCGACTCGAGCAGCACCGAGACGATCACCGCAAACGTGCCGAAGCCCAGCGCACGCAACGTCGCAATCTCCCGCACGCGTGCGGCGACCGCTCCGTACATCGTGTTGAGCGCGGCGAAAAACGCGCCGAGCGCCATCATGAAGGCGATGAAGAACCCGATGCCGCGGATGAAATTCGTCAGGAACGTCGACTGCTCCGCGAAAAACTCGCTCTGCCGAAGCACCTTCACGCTCAGCCGCGGATTCGAGGTCAGCGCATCCTTGAACGCCTGGAACGATCCCGTGGAGCTCAGCCGCGCGAGCACCGATTGGTAGGTGTCGCCGCGGTGATACGCCGGCTGGAGCACGGCGGCGTCCGTCCAGATTTCCGACTCCGCCGCTCCCCCGCCCGCCGAGAACACGCCAACGACGAGCCATTCGTGCGTGCCCAGCTTGATCGTGTGACCGACGTCCGTGCCGGCGAAGGCACGCGCGGCGCCCGCGCCGACCACCACTTCGTTGCGCCCCGGCTCAAACCACCTGCCCTGCTCCAGTTTCACATTGGCCCGGACCGCCCGCGCGGACGGCCCGACGCCCCGCATCGGCACGTTGGCGTCGGTTCCCGTCGAGCGCTTCGGGAGATTGATGATCACAAAGAGCTCCGGCGACGCCAGGGCGCCGTTGTCGTCCCGCGCCAGCCCCGGCGCATCCGCGATGACGCGCGTTTCCTCGCGCTGGAGTCCGCTCGTCATCTCCGTGTCGGCACCCGTGCGCAAGACGAGCGCCACATCGTCGGCGCCAGTCGCGCGCATCGCGTGACGAAAACCCTCGGCGATCGAGAGGACGCCGATGAGCACCAGCACGACGCCGGCGATGCCGACGGCGGCGGTGAGCGCAGAACCCTTCCGCTCGGTGACCGTGCGGAGGTTCACGAGCGTGATCGACGCAACCTGAGAGAACCAGTTGGCGATGGAAATCATGGCGTGTCCAGAGGTGTCGTTTTGTTTTTCTCGACCGTCAGGCCTGCCGGCGGAGCGCCTCCGCGATCCGCAGTCTCATCGCCTGGGAGGCGGGGAAAATACCCGCCAGGAATCCGAGCACCAGGACCAGGATGAAGCCCACCACGAGATCGTGGTTCGGAATGTAGAAGACCGGCAGCATGCTCGGGACCGGATTCCAGACGGACACCAGGGCCCAGACGAAACCGAGGCCGACGAAGCCGCCGAGGCCGGCGATGCTGAACGATTCGGCCAGCACCACGCCGAGCACCAGGCGGTTGCTGAAGCCCATCGCCTTCAGAACGCCGATCTCCTCGGTGCGCTCGCGGACGGACTGCGCCATCGTGTTGCCCGCAACGAGGAGGATCGTGAAAAAGACGGCGGTCAGGATCGACGTCGTGATCTTGCCCATGTCGCCGATCTGCTGCGCCCAGCCCTGGGCGAAGGCGCCCTCGGGCTCGGTCTTCGTCTCGTAGGGAGAGTTTTCGAACTCGGCGTCGATCGCCTTGGCCACCTCCGCCGCTCGATCGGGATTCTGAATACGGACGACGTACCAGCCGACCATGCCTTTCGCATAGGCGCGGCCCTCGTCGAAGTAGTCGTAGCGGAAGAAAAAGCCCGACGTGTCTGAGCCCTTCTTCAGCGCGTCGTAGACACCGACGAGGTCGAACTGCCAGGTATCGTCGTTGTTGGGGTGCTGCCAGATCGGCGACTTGAGCGAGATCCGGTCCCCGACTTTCCAGCCGAACCGGTCCAGGGTCGCGCGGCCGACGATCGCGCCGGTACGGTTGGCCAGCCACGCCTTCCGCTGCGCCTCGGGCAGGGTGAACTCGTTGTAGATGCTGAGGAACCGCTCGGGCTCCACCGGCATGCTGGCGAAAAAGTTCTTCGGGTCCTGGTAGATGCCGCCGAACCAGCTCTGGTGGGAAGACAGAGTCACTCCGGGAATGCGCTCGATCCGCTGCTGGTACGTGATGGGCAGCATCTGGATGATGGATACCTTGTGCCGCACCACGAGGCGGTCCGCGCCCGCCACCGAAACGCCGCCGCTCAGCGCCTCGCGGATCGCGCCCATGAAGCCGTAGAGCACGAACGCGACGAGGATCGAGAGGATGGTGAGCGTCGTCCTCAGCTTCCTGCGCGTCAGATTGCGCCAGACGAGGTAGAGGAATTTCATCCTGGGTTCTCCGAGAAGAGCTGGCCCTTGTTCAGATACACCGTCCGGGACGCCCGCGCCGACGCGTGCGGGTCGTGCGTCACCATGACGATCGTTTTGCCATGGTCGCGGCTGAGCGCCTGGAGCAGCGCGAGAATCTCGTCGCCAGATTTGCGGTCGAGATCGCCCGTCGGCTCGTCGCACAGGAGGATGGTCGGATCCGTGACGATCGCCCGAGCGATGCCGACGCGCTGCTGTTCGCCGCCGGACATCTGCCGCGGATAGTGCCGGGTGCGGTGCGAAAGACCGACCATGCCCAGCGCCACCTCGACGTGCTTGCGGCGCTCCGCCTTCGACAAGTGCGTCAGCAGAAGCGGCAGCTCGACGTTGCGCTCCGCCGTGAGGACCGGAAGCAGGTTGTAGAACTGGAAGACCAGGCCGATGTGGCGCGCCCGCCAGCCGGACAACGCGTGGTCCGACATCTGATCGACGCGATCGCCGCCGATTTCGACGGTGCCCCGCGTGGCCCGATCCAGGCCGCCGATCAGGTTCAACAGGGTGGACTTGCCGGAACCGGAAGGTCCCATCAGGGCGAGAAACTCGCCGGCCTTCACCTCCAGGTTCAGCCCGGTGAGGACATGGATCTCCTCGGATCCACGGCGGAACACCTTATCCACTTCTTTGACGCGAACGAGAACTCCGTCGGTCGTGCTCATGGTTGTTTTTCGATTACGCGGGCTCCTTCGCCCAAATTCTCGGGACCTTCCAGGATCACCTTCTCCCCGACTTCGAGCCCGCCGGTCACGGTGGTCTCGTCGCCTTGCGTTCCTTCCACGGCGATCGCGCGCCGCTCCACGCGGCCGTCGCGCACCACCCACACGGCGTCGCGCCCGTCCAGCTTCCGCAGCGCCGTTTTGGGGATCACGAAACTCCGCTTCTGAGCGGCTGCGCCCTCGGCGCTCTGGAACGCGACCTTGAGTCCCATATCGGGGAGGATCCGCGGATCCAGGGCGTCGAAGCCCACGCGAACTCGGACCGTCGCCTTCTGCCGATCGGCCGACGGGATGATCGCGATGACCTTCGACGGGATGTGCCAGTCGGGATAAGAATCGAGCGTCACCACGACCGGCTGACCGGCGGCGACGCGGTTGATGTAGCTCTCATTGACGTCCACCTCCACCTCGAGCGAGGCCATGTCGACGATGGTGCAGATGCCGGTGCGGGTGAAACTGCCGCCGGCGGACATCGGGGAAATCATCTCGCCGGGTTGGGCGTTCTTCGCCGTGACGACTCCGGCAAACGGTGCGCGCACGATCGTGTCGTCGAGCTGCTGTTTCCAAACCTCCACGCTTCGCTCCGCCACGCCGACCTCGGCCTTCTGGCGTTCGAGCCTGGCCTCGAGCGTGGCGAATTCCGCGCGGGCCGTATCCAGTTCGGCATCACTTGTCACGCGGCTTTCGGAAAGTTGGGTCGTGCGGCGCAGGGTGCGCTGCGCCTGGTCGAGAGCCGCCTGGGTCTCCCCGATGGCTTTTTTCGAGGCCTCCAACTGAGCCTCGGCCAGCCGGAGGTTTGTCTCGACGTTGGTCGCGTCGATTCGCGCGAGCATCTGGCCTTCGGTGACCCGCATGCCTTCTTCGATGAACACCTCGACCACTCGGCCGGTGACCTTGGAGGAGACGGTCGCGGCGCGTCTCGCCGTGACGTAGCCGGAGGCATTGAGCAGCGTCGAACCGCCGCCGCTCGAACTCTGCTGCACGACCGCCGTGCGCACCGGCAACGCCCGTGGGCGCTGGAAAAACCACCAGGCGGCTCCGCCTGCAGCCAGGAGCAGGAACGCCACGACGATCAAAGGCGCGCGCGAACGGCGACCGTCCGTCGAAGGACGATGAATTTTCAACTCATTCAGGGAGTGGGGCCCAGTGGTCATGAGCGGAAGGGGCAACGCGATCCAGCCAGTTCACGCCTCGGAAAGCACAGCCCGCCGAGAGGAAACGACCAACATCGCAGGGTGATGCTCGGCCAAGCTGGCGGCACGAATCGGCACAGACAAGACAAAGCTCGCCACAAACGGCCGGCGGAACGTCTCCAAACTGTACCGCGTCCGACCGCCGGCACTACGCGACGAAGCACCGTCGCTGCGACGTCCGCCTCCGACGAGCCAGCCGTCTCGCGCCGGGATCGGTCGCGAGAGCGCGCCAAACGTCCGGAGATCAGCCGGCGTTTGCGTTCCCCTGGGCAAGTGAGTCTGATGCGCCGCGCATGGACCCCACCCCGCTCCCTGTCC
The DNA here is from genome assembly GCA_003054665.1 of Opitutaceae bacterium EW11. Lineage (GTDB taxonomy): Bacteria > Verrucomicrobiota > Verrucomicrobiia > Opitutales > Opitutaceae > EW11. The sequence goes on from QAYY01000015.1 coordinate 209,949, forward strand.
GCGAGAAGATCGGCTACGGACTCGGCGACGCCGCCAGCCATATCGTTTTCGACAACGTCATGTTCTACATGATGTTTTTCTACACCGACGTGTTTGGGCTCCCCGCCGCTTTCGTCGGAGGCATGTTCCTCCTCGCGCGGGCCCTGGACGCGGTGAGCGATCCGATCATGGGCTGGCTCGCCGACCGGACACACAGCCGGTGGGGCAAATTCCGTCCGTATCTTTTGTGGGGGAGCCTTCCCTTCGGCATCAGTTGCGTGCTCGCATACAGCACCCCGGATCTCAGCTCGACGGGGAAACACCTCTTCGCCGCGGCAACCTACACCCTGCTGACGCTGATGTATACGGTGGTGAACATTCCGTACTGCGCGCTGGGCGGCGTCGTCACCGGCGACGACCGGCAGAGGATCTCCCTTCAATCCTACCGATTCGTGCTCGCGACCGCGGGTGGCATGCTGAGCACGGTGCTGATGGTGCCGCTGGCCACCGCGATCGGCGGCGCGAACAAAGCCGTGGGGTACCGCGGCGCGATCGCGCTCCTCGCCGCGGCCGCCGTGGCGATGCTCTTGCTCTGTTTCGCCACGACGCGCGAACGTCTCGCGCCGAAACAGGAAACCGCGGGGTCGTTCTGGGCCGACCTCCGCGCCATCGCGGGCAACGATCAGTGGCGGATCGTCGGGGTGCTCACGGTGCTCAACATCCTCGCGGTGGCGACGCGCGGCGGGGCGATGATGTATTACGTCACCTACCTGCTCGGCGACGCCGGCCTGTTCACCGCGTTCCTCGCGACCTACTCGGTCGGCAACATCCTCGGCTGCCTCCTGACGAAGCCTCTCACCGACCGTTACTGCAAGGTGAGCGTCTTCGCCTGGATCAACCTCGCGCTCGCCGCGCTGAGCGCGCTGATGATGCTGGTTCCCGCCGGCCAGGCGGCGTGGATGTTCTCGTTGGTCTTCGCCATCGGCGTGCTGCACCAGCTCATCACGCCGATCCAATGGGTGATGATGTCCGACACCGTGGACTACGGCGAATGGAAGTCCGGCAAACGCCTCACCGGGGTGAGCTTCGCCGGAACGCTTTTCGTCCTGAAACTCGGCCTCGCGCTGAGCGGCGCCCTGATCGGATGGACTCTCTCGGGAGTCGGCTACGCCTCGGGAGCGGCCCGGCAATCCCCGCTGGCGCTCAAGGGCATCGTCGCGCTGTTCACCCTCGTGCCGTCGGCCTGTTACCTGGCCAGCGTGCTGGTTTCTCGGGCGTATCGACTCCGTCGCGACAGAATGCAGGTCATCGCGGCCGCCCTGGCGGCACCTTCACCCAAATGAGAGACTGCGAACGCCGTGGAGTCTGCGCCTCCCCTTCGCGCAGGATGCCGCACACGGCAGAAGCCGGCGTCGATGCCCCGTCGCGCGAACGACGGCCACGGCGGAGTCGTTCGGCGTTCTCCGACCCGTGTTTTCCTTTCATGCAACGCAACCTGTTTTTCCTTCTTTGCACTGCGGCGATGAGCTTCGTCGCGGCGCGTGCCGACAAGCCCATGCCCTTCCAGGACCCGGATCTCCCCGCGGAGGAGCGCATCACCGATCTGATCTCCCGGATGACGCTCGAAGAAAAAGTCGACTGCCTCGCCATGCGCGCCGCCGTGCCGCGCCTGGGGGTGAAAGGCTCGCCCCACATCGAGGGATACCATGGCGTGGCGCAGGGCGGCCCGAGCAACTGGGGTGCGCGCAATCCCACCGCCACGACGCAGTTTCCCCAGGCCTACGGGCTGGGCTCGACGTGGGACCCGGAACTCGTTCGCAAGGTCGCCGAGCAGGAGGCGCAGGAGGCCCGGTATTTGTACCAGAGCCGCAAATACGATCGCTCCGGTCTGATCGTCCGAGCGCCCAACGCCGATCTGGCGCGCGATCCGCGCTGGGGCAGGACCGAGGAGGTCTACAGCGAGGATCCGTACCTCGCAGGCACGCTCGCCACCGCCTTCGTGCGGGGGCTCCAGGGCGACGATCCACGGTACTGGAAGACCGCGGCGCTGCTGAAACATTTCCTCGCCAACAGCAACGAGGAGGGCCGTGAACACTCGTCGTCGAATTTCGACGACCGGCTCTGGCGCGAGTATTACGCGATGCCGTTCGAGATGGCGGTCAAGAACGGCGGCGCGCGCTGCCTGATGGCCGCCTACAACGCCGTCAACGGCACGCCGGCCCACGTGCATCCCATGCTTCGCCAGATCGTTCGGGGCGAATGGGGCGTCGACGGCATCGTCTGCACCGACGGCGGCGGCCTGCGGCTTCTGGTCAGCGCGCACAAGGCGTTTCCCGACCTCCCCACGGCGGCCGCGGCCTGCCTGAGGGCCGGGATCGATCATTTTCTCGACCGCCACAAGGAGGCGGTGAACGAAGCCCTGAAACGCGGCCTGATCACGGAGGCGGACCTCGACCAGGCGCTTCGCGGGCACTTCCGCGTTTCCTTAAAGCTCGGCCTGCTCGATCCGGCCGAACGCGTGCCGTATTCGAACATCGGATCCGCCGACGATCCAGAACCGTGGTCGCAGCCTCAGACGAAAGCCCTGGTCCGGCTCGTCACGCAGAAGTCGATCGTTCTGCTGAAGAACTCCGCCGGCCTCCTTCCGCTCGATCGCAATCGGCTGAAGTCGATCGCGATCGTCGGCCCATACGTGAACACCGTGCTGGCCGACTGGTACTCCGGGACGCCGCCGTACGCCGTCTCGCCCCGCCAGGGCATCGAACGACAGGTGGCCTCCGCCAACGGCCAGGATTCGCTCACGGTGAACTGGGTCGCGACCTACAGCAAAGCCGCGCTCGATCTCGTCCGGAAGCAGGACGTCGCCGTCGTCTGTGTCGGCAACGACCCGATCGGAAGCGCGGGCTGGGGCATCGTATCCGACGACGCCGAGGGCAAGGAAGCCGTCGACCGGCAGGACATCGCTCTGCCTCCCGAACAAGAGGAATTTGTCCGGCAGGCGTACGAGGCCAATCCACGGACGATCGTCGTGCTGATCTCGAATTTCCCGTACGCGATGCCGTGGGTGGCGAAAAACGCGGCCACCGTGCTCCATCTCACCCACGCCAGCCAGGAGCTCGGAAACGCGCTGGCCGACGTCCTGTTCGGCGCCGCCAATCCCGGAGGAAAACTCGTCCAGACCTGGCCGGCCTCGCTCAACCAGCTCCCTCCGATGATGGACTACGATATCCGCCACGGACGGACCTACCAATACTTCCAGGGCGAGCCGCAATATCCGTTCGGCTACGGCCTCAGCTACACGACCTTCGCGCTTTCGCGTCTGCGCCTGAGCTCAGGGACCCTGTCATCGGCCCAGAGCGTGGTCGTGGCCGCCGAACTGAAAAACACCGGCAGCCGGGAAGGCGACGAAGTCGTGCAGCTCTATGTCAGCCACCGCGGGTCCAAAGTGGCGCGTGCCCTGAAGGAGCTGCGCGGCTTCAAGCGCGTGACGCTCGCGCCCGGGGCTGCGGCGACCGTCTCGTTCACGCTCATGGCCTCGGACTTGGAGTATTGGGACGCTGCGCGCCATGCCTGGACCTTGGAGGAGGACCAGGTCGAGATTCAGGTCGGAACGTCGTCGGCCGACCGCGACCTGCCGCTGAGGGCGACGCTCGCCGTTCATCCCTGACTCAGGTTTTCGCAGATACCGGCGCAGTCCCGAAATGCCGGAGTTCCTCCGCGCAGAGCGAGCAGAAGCTCGTTTCCGCCAGGGTCTGGGCGCGCGTTCGCAGCCACATCATCGCCCAACGCCGCACGAGCGGCGGCCCGAACGACAAGCCGGCCAACGTTCCGCGCTCGATCTCATCCTGCGCTATCCACGGAGCCACTACGCCGACCCCGAGATTCAGCCGGACCATTTCCTTGATTGCGTCCATGCTGCCGACCTCCGTCGCCGCCTCCGGCAGCGATGCGCCGGACGAGGCCAAGTGCCGTTCGAGCAGTTGCGTCGTAGCGGACGACCGTGAGTAGAGGATGACCTTGTACGCGCCAAACTCCGCCGTCGGCACCGTGTTCAGTTTCGCCCACGGGTGCTGCGGAGAAACGATCACCTGAAGCTCATCCTCGAAGAGCGCCTGCACCGCAATCTCCGGGAAACGCTCCGGCTCGATGCCGATCGCCAGTTCCGCTCGGTTGTCGAGGAGCATGGAGAGGGCATCCGGTGTATCCACCGTAAGCAGTTCCAGCCGGCATTTCGGGAACTTGTCCTGGAAGTCCCGCAATACCGCCGGCAAAAACCGCCCGCAGGCGCTCGCCGGAGCAGCCAGCCGCACACGACCGCGCCCCCACTCGCTCAGCGCCCGCAGTTCGGCGCGCCCGTCCTCCATCTCGCGCAAAGCGTTTTGCGCCCGGCGCAGCAGCGTCTCGCCGGCTTGCGTGAACGCGACCTTCCGCCCCACCCGTTCGAGAAGGCGGCACCCCGCTTCGCGCTCCAGCGCGCGCAAGGCGTGGCTGATTGCAGAGGGCGTCAGATGGAGAAGCCTCGCCGTTTCCGTGACGCTCTGGGTTTCAGCGAGAGTCGCGAGCGCCGCCAGGTGGTGAGTGTCGAACGGCCGGGTCATGTTGAATTTCTTTCAAGAATACGCGGAAAATTCTGAGAGCAGGACACAGGCCAAAAAACGCGGATTGGCACGGGCTTCGCTAAAGCCGCGGCATGCCTCCCCTAACTGAGTCGAAATCTGCCCCTTCATCCAGGTCCGTGCTGCAGCCTTCGGGCCATTTCACCCGCCTGCCATGAGGTTCTCATCTCTTCTCGCCCGCGCCGCCTCGAGTTTGTCCGTTGTGCTCTTCGCCGGTTTTGCCTGTGCAGCCGGCGCGCCGGAGAAGGACACACTCAAGTTCGGCTTCATCAAGCTCACTGATTGCGCGCCGCTCGTCGTGGCGAAGGAGAAAGGTTTCTTCGAGGACGAGGGGCTGTACGTCACGCTCGAGGCGCAGGCCAACTGGAAAATCCTTCTCGACCGTGTGATCACGGGCGAACTCGACGGCGCGCACATGCTGGCCGGCCAACCGCTCGCCGCCACGATCGGCTACGGCACAAAGGCGCACGTCGTCACGGCGTTCTCGATGGACCTCAACGGCAACGCCGTCACGGTCGCGAAATCCGTCTGGGATGAGATGATCAAAGCCGACCCGTCGCTCGCGGCGAAACCGACGCCGCGGCCGGTGAAAGCCAGCGCCCTCAAGCCCGTGGTGGCGCGCTTCAAGGCGGACGGCTCGCCCCTCAAGCTGGGCATGGTTTTCCCCGTATCCACCCATAATTACGAATTGCGATACTGGCTCGCGGCCGGAGGCATCCATCCCGGCTACTACACGCCGGACGACACCACGGGCACGGCGGAGGCCGACGTCCTCATCTCCGTCACCCCCCCGCCCCAGATGCCGGCCACGCTCGCGCAGGGCACGATCCAGGGTTTCTGCGTCGGCGAGCCCTGGAACCAGCAGGCCGTCGTGCGCGGCATCGGCGTGTCGGTCGTGACGGACGGAGAGATCTGGCGAAACAATCCGGAGAAGGTCTTCGGCGTCACCGCCGACTGGGCCGCGAAAAACCCCCAGACCCACGTCGCCGTCGTCAAGGCGCTGATCCGCGCCGCCGAGTGGCTCGACGCCTCCCCGGCCAATCGCGCCGAGGCCTGCCGTCTCCTCGCGATGCCCGAATACGTCGGTGCCGACGTGCAGGTCATCGCCAACAGCATGACCGGCACCTGGGAATACTTCCCGGGCGACAAGCGCCCGCTTCCGGATTTCAACGTCTTCTTCCGGTATTTCGCCACTTATCCGTATTACAGCGACGCAGTGTGGTATCTCACCCAAATGCGGCGTTGGGGCCAGATCTCGGAGGCGAAGCCCGACGCCTGGTACGACGAGGCGGCCAAATCCGTCTACAAACCCGAGGTCTACCGCGAGGCGGCGAAGCAGCTGGTCGCCGAGGGGAAACTGAAGGCCTCGGATCTACCGGAGACGGACGGCTACAAGCCGCCGACCCGAGAATTCATCGACGGAATCACCTACGACGGCCGGACTCCCAACGCCTATCTGCGGCAGTTCGCGATCGGCCGGAAAGACTGAACGCACGAACCCGTTTCCTCATGAACGAAGCCTCGAACGCCCTTCCGTCGCTCCGCAGCCGTCTCGACGCGCTCGCGGTGGCAGGCGTGCGCAATCTCGGCATCCCCCTCGTGGCGATCGCCATCTTCGTCGGCGCCTGGTCACTCGCGGCGCGCACGATTCAGGTCAGCTTCGGCTCCCTTCCCGGCCCGGCGGCGGTGGCGACGGAGATCGGCCACCTCTGGCAGGACCACCAGGCCGAACGCGCCCGCGAACAAGCCTTCTACGAACGTCAGGCGGAGCGGAAAAAAGCGTTCCTCGAAAAAAATCCGGCCGGGGAATGGAAAGAACGAAAGTACGCCGGAAGGCCGACGTTCTTCGACCAGATCGGCACAAGTCTCAAAACTGTCTTCACCGGATTTGTCATCGCCTCGTTGATCGCCGTGCCGCTCGGCGTGCTCTGCGGCCTGAGCAAGACGTTCAACCTGGCGGTGAATCCGTTCGTGCAACTCTTCAAGCCGGTGTCGCCGCTCGCCTGGCTGCCGATCGTGATGATCCTCGTCAGCGCGCTCTACAATCCGGCCCATCCGCTCTTCGAAAAGGCGTTCCTCAGCTCCGCGATCACGGTCGCGCTCTGCTCGCTCTGGCCGACCTTGATCAACACCGCGCTCGGCGTCTCCTCGATCGACCAGGACTACCTCAACGTCGCGCGCGTTCTCCGCCTCGGATGGTTCGCCAAGGTCTGGAAAATCGTCCTGCCCGCGTCGCTGCCTCTCATTTTTACCGGGCTGCGGCTCTCGCTCGGCGTCGGATGGATGGTGCTGATCGCCGCCGAAATGCTGGCCCAGAACCCCGGGCTCGGGAAATTCGTCTGGGACATGTTCCAGAACGGCAGCAGCCAGACGCTCGCCCAGATCGAGGTGGCGGTGCTCGTCATCGGATTGATCGGCTTCGCCCTCGACCGCGCCATGCTCGCCCTCCAGCGCGCGGTCAGCTTCGGCTCCCAGGCACGTTGATCATGGAAGACTTATCGTCACGCAGCAGCGTTGCGCTGGCCGAGCCCGCCGCCGAAATCCCGGCTCGCCCCGCGACTCTGATCGAACTCCGGGGCGCCGCGAAGGGCTTCGGCCCCGCCAGTGCCCGCAGCGAGGTGCTCGCGGGGCTGGATCTGCAGGTGCAGGAAGGCGAATTTCTCGCGATCGTCGGTTTCTCCGGCAGCGGAAAAACGACGCTGATCAACCTGCTCGCAGGTCTCCATCGTCCTGATACGGGCGAAGCGCTTTTTGACGGGCGCTCCATGCCCGAGGCCGGCCCGGACCGCGCCCTGGTGTTTCAGAACTACTCGCTCCTTCCCTGGCTCACCGTCTTCGGAAACGTCGCGCTCGCGGTCGACCGCGTGTTTCCGGACTGGCCGGCGGAACGCCGCCAGGCGCACGTCGAGCGCCACATCGCGATGGTGAATCTCTCGGCGGCGCGCGACAAACGGCCGCGCCAGCTCTCGGGCGGCATGCGCCAGCGCGTCGCCGTCGCCCGCGCGCTGTCGATGGATCCTCGCGTGCTCCTCCTCGACGAGCCGCTTGGTGCGCTCGACGCCCTCACCCGCGCCACGCTCCAGGACGAGATTTCGCGCATCTGGCAGGAGAATCGGAAGACGGTCGTGCTGATCACGAACGATCCCGACGAGGCGATCCTGCTGGCCGACCGCGTCATTCCGCTGAGCGCCGGCCCGCGCGCCACCCTCGGTCCCTCGTTCGCCGTCGACCTGCCGCGCCCGCGCAACCGCAAAACGCTCAACCACGACGCGAGCTTCAAGCGGCTCCGGAAGGAGATCCTCGATTGGCTTCTCGCCTCCGCCGGCGCCCGCTCCAGCGGCCCGCAACGCACGTTCGAGCTACCCTCGGTTCGGCCGGAAAACCTCGAGAACGTCCGTTGGCTCGACCGGCTTTTCCGCCGCGGCACACGCGCTGGCGGAAGCGTAATCCGCCGCCACTAACCTCGCCCCTTCCCGCATGTCCGCCTTTCTCGACATCTCCTACATCACGAAAACCTATGGGGCGAAAAGCGGCCCGGTCACCGTCGTCCGCGAGTTCAATCTCCGCGTGAACCGGGGAGAGTTCATCGCCCTCATCGGACACTCGGGTTGCGGGAAGTCCACGGTGCTCTCGATGGTCGCGGGTCTCCAGGCTCCCACTACAGGCGCGATCATCCTGGACGGGAAGGAAGTCACCGACGCCGGACCCGACCGCGGAGTCGTCTTCCAATCCCCGTGCCTCCTGCCGTGGCGCACGGCGTACGAGAACGTCGCTCTCGGCGTCGACCAGGTGTTCTTCACGTCCTCGAGGGCGGACCGCCGCGCCATCGTGGAGTATTATCTCTCCGTGGTCGGGCTCGCCGACTCGATGCACAAGCGTCCCGCCGAACTCTCGCAAGGCATGCGCCAGCGCGTCGGAATCGCCCGGGCGTTCGCTCTTTCGCCGAAGATGCTCCTGCTCGACGAGCCGTTCGGAATGCTCGATTCGCTCACGCGCTTCGAACTCCAAGGTGTGCTGCTCGACCTGTGGCAGCGCGACCGCACGACCGCGCTGATGGTGACGCACGACGTTGACGAGGCGCTCTTCCTGGCCGACCGCGTCGTGATGATGACCAATGGTCCGGAGGCCGGAGTCGGCGAGATCCTGGAAGTGGATTTCCCGCGCCCGCGCGACCGGGGAACGCTTCTGGAGGATCCGCATTTCTACGAACTGCGGGAGAACCTCATCGGCTTCCTCAACGAACGTTCGCACCGCAAGCCAGTCGCCGGTCCGCCGCCGTCTCTCGTCGCAGCCGGTTACGCGTAAGGCGTCCAAACCCACCGATCTCGCCGCCGTGGCGTCACGCAGACGCACTGCGCCGCTCCGACCTCTGCGCTCCGCGCCCCGCAGAACCGCATCACCCGCGCGGCGCTCTCGATCATTCCAATCGCTCGAGGAACTGATGCATCGCCGGAGAGGGTTTTCCCGCCCGCCGGGCGAAGACGTGCACGATCTTCGGAGTCCGGCGCAGCGGCAATGCGACGACGGCGTTGCCCATCACCCGCGCGAGCGATTCGGGCAGCAGCGCCACACCCGATCCCGCAGCCACCATCACGGCCACCGCCTGGGCGCGCGGCGATTCCAGGACGATGCGCGGACGATAGCCCGCCTCCCGGCAGAGCCCGCGAACGTACGCGGCAAACGCGGGTGCCGCCTCGCCGGATACGGCCACGAACGGCTCGTCCGCCAGATCCGCGACGTCGATGCGCGGCCTGGCCGCGAGCGGATGCCCGGCCGGCACAAAACACGCCAGCGGCTCGCTTCTCCAGGGGTGGAAATGAATACCCGGCGCGGGATCGAGCGGTTTCAGCCCGACAAAACCTCCGTCCAGCGTTCCCGCGCCGAGCAGGGACAACTGCTCTGCCGGCGATGCGTCGTGGAGCATCAATTGAACCGCTGGATGCTGCTGCCGGAACCGCCGCAGCGTTTCGACCAATTCCGGGCTCAGAACGGCGCTGACGAAGCCGAGCCGAAGCCGTGAGGTTTCCCCCATCTGCGAGCGTTTCGCCGCCTCGCCCGCGCGCACGAGCTGCGGCAGCACGCCCTGCGATTCCTCGTAGAACCGACGGCCCGCGGCAGTGAGGGCGACGCGCCGCCGCGTCCGCTCGAAAAGCCTCACGCCGAGTTTTTCCTCGAGCGCCCGGATGTGCCGCGAGAGCGGCGGCTGGGCGAGATGGAGCCGCAGCGCCGCGCGGGTGAACGACAATTCCTCCGCGACGGCGGCAAAGCACTCCAGCTCTCGGAGGGAATAATCCATACCGAAGCAGTATCAGATCCCGACAAAATTGGTAGTTCTGTCATAAAAGCGGATGCGGTAGGATCGACCGCCCGTTTCTGCGTCCGGCCCAACATCGGCCCATCGCGCGAAGCGTGCCGCCGCCCATCTCCCGGAACCGTCTTCCATCGACCACTTCAATTCCGCGCCTCCGCGCGGCTCTCCACTATGGCTACCAGCGACATGATCAAAAAAGGGTTTCTTCGCGCGCCGCACCGCAGTCTGCTGCGGGCCACGGGCGCGATCCAGTCCGAGAGCGACTGGGAGAAACCGTTCATCGCGATCGCGAATTCGTTCGTGCAGATCATCCCCGGCCACGCGCATCTCGACGTGGTGGGACGCAAGGTCCGCGAGGCGGTCCGCGCCGCCGGCGGAGTGCCGTTCGAGTTCAACACCATCGGCGTCGACGACGGCATCGCGATGGGGCACACGGGCATGAAATACTCGCTCGCCTCGCGTGAACTGATCGCCGACTGCGTCGAGACGATGCTGCGCGCCCACTGTTTCGACGGCGTGGTCTGCATCCCCAATTGCGACAAGATCGTCCCCGGGATGCTGATGGCCGTGGCTCGGGTGAACGTCCCCGCGGTGTTCGTATCCGGCGGACCGATGCTCGCGGGCAAAGACCCCAAGACCGGCAAGGCGCTCGACCTCAATTCGGTTTTCGAGGGAGTCGGCAAATTGGCGGACAAGAAGATCACCGAGGCCGAGCTGAGCGAGATCGAGCGGAGTGCCTGCCCGACGTGCGGGTCCTGCTCGGGCATGTTCACCGCCAACTCGATGAATTGCCTCTGTGAGGCGCTCGGCATCGCGCTGCCCGGCAACGGCTCGATCCCCGCAACCGATCCGCGCCGCGACGAACTCTTCACGCTCGCCGGGAAAACCATCGTCGAGCTGGTGAAGAAGAACGTTCGCCCGTCGGATATCCTGACGAGTGCCGCCTTCGAAAACGCCCTGGCCCTCGACATGGCGATGGGCGGCTCGTCCAACACCATCCTGCACACCCTCGCGATCGCGAAGGAAGCCGGCGTGAACCTTTCGCTCAAGGAAGTCAGCGCGGTCTCCGAACGCGTCCCGCACATCTGCAAAGTGGCGCCGTCGGGCATCTATCACATGGAGGACGTGGACCGCGCCGGCGGCATCTCCGCCATCCTGAAAAACGCGAGCCGGAAGCCCGGCACGCTCCACCTCGACGCTCTCACCGTCACAGGCAAAACGCTCGGCGAGACCATCGCCGCGGCGGAGGTGAAGGACGCGGAGGTGATCCACACGGTCGAGAACGCCTACTCTCCTCGGGGCGGTCTCGCGGTGCTCTACGGCAATCTCGCTCCGGGAGGCTGCGTGGTGAAGGCCGCGGGCGTCTCTCCGTCGATGATGCAGTTCACCGGGAACGCCGTGATCTTCGAATCCCAGGAGGACGCCAACACGGGCATCCTCGTCGGCAAGGTGAAGGCCGGCGACGTCGTGGTGATTCGCTATGAAGGCCCGCGCGGCGGACCGGGCATGCAGGAGATGCTCGCCCCCACCTCGGCCATCGCGGGTCGCGGGCTCGGAGATTCCGTTGCGCTGATCACCGACGGACGATTCTCCGGCGCCACGCGCGGCGGCTCGATCGGTCACGTTTCGCCCGAAGCCGCGGCGGGTGGTCCCATCGCGCTGGTCGAGCCCGGCGACCGGATCGAGATCGATATCCCGAACCGTAAAATCAGCCTGCTCGTGGACGACCTCACGCTCGCGAAGCGGCGCGCCGCCTGGAAACGTCCGGCGCCCAAGATCAACTACGGCTACCTGGCCCGCTACGCCTCGATGGTGACGAGCGCCGACACCGGCGCCGTGCTCGCCACGCCGAAACTGTGATTCCATGCGCGTAGTGCCTGTCGCACTACCGTACGCGCCGCACCTCCTCCGGGGTGCGGCGTTTTTGTGTCCGGTGAACGCGCTGGCTCGCGACCAAATCGGCCGCCGCGACCACAAACGGATGGCGCTCAAACGTATTCAAGCCGTCAGCCATACTCGTCCGCCGCAATGCGGCCGATAAGACATTCTGCAGAATCAGAATCGTGCGCCTAATTACTGTTCTTAGGCAGAAATCGGCGTTTATGAAAAGAACGAGCGGTCGAATAATCGCTGTGGCACCGACACTTGCGCAGGACACACGGCGAATAGTCGTTGCATCGCAAGCCTGTCGGCCCCGACCCAACCGATGAAAAAGAAGATCCTGACGGTGCTTTCTGAATACGGCTATTGGGGCGAAGAACTCATTGGCCCGCTCGAGACGTTGGAAGCCGCCGGATACACGGTGGACTTCGTTACTGCAAAAGGCCGGCGCGCGCATGCACTGCCGCCCAGCATGGATCCCGCCTATGTCGATCCCCCGCTCGGCAAGCCGGTCACCTCGGCCGAGATGGCGGCGAAGGTGAAGGCGATCGAGGCATCCACAAAGCTCGACCATCCGCAGTCGCTCGCCGCGCTGCTTCCGGAGCGCCCGTATCCAAGTTCCCCTACTTTCATCCGCGACTTCGAGAAGTACAACGACGCCCTGGACGCCGCCGCGGCCAAACTGACGAAGACGTACGCCGCGCTGCTCCTGGTGGGCGGTTCCGGCCCAATCGTCGACATGGTGAACAACCAGCGCGTCCACGACCTGATCCTTTCTTTCTACAACGCCGGCATGCCGATCGCCGCCGAATGTTACGGCGTGGCGTGCCTTGCCTTCGCCCGCGACTATCATCTCCGGAAGAGCATTCTCTGGGGAAAACACGTCACCGGACATCCGATCGAATACGACTATCACGACGGGACTGGATTCCTCGGCACGGACCTGAACATGGGGCCGCCGCCGTACACGCTAGAATATATACTCCGCGACGCCACCGGCCCGGAGGGCGGCTTCCACGGCAACGTGGGTCGCAATGTCTCCGCCCTGGTCGACTACCCGTTCATCACGGGACGCTCGACCGCAGATTCCTACAAGACCGGCGAACTCCTCGTCGGCGTCCTCGAGAAAAATCTCCGGCGCTACGGCTGGTGATACCCTGACAGCGGCGGCGGGACTTCCTCGCCGCTCCGCCCCCACCCTCGCCGGCGTGCGTGCCGCCGTGCGATTACCCTCTTCCATGCACGTTGCAGGCCATGAAATACAAGCTTCTCGGCAGAAGCGGGCTTCGCGTTTCCGAGCTGTGCCTCGGTTGCTCCACGTTCGGCGTCAACTGGGGTCCGATCGGTTCGGATCTCGCTGAAAGCCGGCGCGTGTTCGACACGTTTGCCTCCGCCGGCGGCAACTTCCTCGACACCTCCAACAAATATCAGGAGGGCCAGTCGGAGGAATTCGTCGGCGAATTCATCCAGGGAAACCGCGACTACTGGGTCGTCGGCACAAAGTTCTCGCTCGTCGACGGCATGAAGGACGGCGCCGACCCGAACGCGTGCGGCAACCACCGCAAGAATCTGGTCCGGTCCGTCGAGGGATCCCTCAAGCGACTGAAGACCGACTACATCGATCTCCTCTGGTTGCACATGTGGGACTACACCACGCCGATCGAGGAGATCATCTGCTCCCTCACCGACCTCGTCCGCAGCGGCAAGGTGCGGTACATCGGCGCCTCGAATTTTCCCGCGTGGTGGATCGTGAAGGCCAACGCTTTTTCCCAGCACCACGCGCTCTCGCCGTTTGTCGCCACCCAAGTCGAATACGCGCTCACCGAGCGCTCCCTCGAGCCGGAGTTTCTGCCGATGTGCCACGAGGAGGACGTCGCGCTCTGCGCCTGGTCTCCCCTCGGCGGCGGCATGTGCACCGGCAAATACAACCGTCCCGGTGGAAACAACCCGGCCTACCGGCTCGCGGAGCACGTCGATCCCGCCCGGAAGGCATTCTGGCACGCCGCGACGGCCCGCAACCTCGCGATCATGGACCGGGTAAACCCCATCGCCGACGCGATCGGGCGCCCGACCGTGCAAGTGGCGTTGCGCTGGATGATCCAGCAGGTCGTGACGACGATTCCGATCTTCGCCGCGCACAACGCGGCCCAGTGCAAGGAGATCGTCGGCGCTTCGGATTTCCACCTCACCGCTGAGCAGTGGGATCAGGTCGAGGCGGCCACCCGGCCCGCCGTCGCCTCCGTCTGGCCGGAGGTCGGTCCCTACCCGTATCCGATGCTTGAGTACGGAAGCCCCGCTCTTCCGGGCTTCTACTCGCGCGGCCTCTTGTACGGCCGGAGCGAGTACGTGATCGAGAACCATCGCCGCCCCTTCCGAATGCTTCACCGCCCCAACGGCTGATCCGCCATGAGCAATCCCACCTACGACTACATCATCGTCGGCGCCGGCGCGGCCGGTTGCGTCCTCGCCCATCGTCTTTCCGCCGATCCATCCAAGCGCGTCCTCCTGATCGAGGCAGGCGGCTCCGACGACCGTTCGATCTTCAACGTTCCCCGCGAGCTGATCGGCACTTGGGCGCCCGAATACGATTTCGGTTACGCCACCGTGCCTCAGGCCGGGCTGAAAGGCCGCAGCATCCCGATCGCCCGCGGCAAGGTCCTCGGCGGCAGCACCAGCGTCCATGCGCTGATGCACGTGCGGGGCAACGCCCGCGATTTCGACGGCTGGAATTTCCTCGGCGCCGATGGCTGGGGTTACGCCGACGTGCTTCCCTACTTCAAAAAGAACGAGGACTGGGAAGGCGGCGCGAGCGTCTACCGCGGCGCGGGCGGACCGCTCAGCGTGCGTTTCAATCCGAACCCCACTCCCGTCGCCCGGGCCTTCGTCGAAGGCGCCGGCCAGGCCGGCTTCGCCACGATCGGGCACGACTACAACGCCGCCAGCCAGGAGGGCGCCAGCCTCTACCAGCTCGTGCTCACTAAGGACGGCAAACGCGCCAGCGCCTCCCAGGCTTTTCTGCGGCCCGCGCTTTCGCGACCGAACCTCACCCTGCGCACCAAGACTCTCGTGACGGGGGTCGTGATCGAGAACGGCCGCGCGTGCGGCGTGCGTTGCGCTTCGGGCGGAGCCGAGGAAGTCTTCCGGTCCGAGGGCGAAGTAATCCTCGCCGGCGGGACGTTCGACACGCCCAAGCTGCTCATGCTTTCGGGCGTGGGTCCGGCCGACGCCCTGCGTGCACGAGGGATCGCGGTGAAAAGCGAACTCCCCGGCGTCGGTCAGAATTTGATCGATCACATGCTGCTGCCGTTCCTGCAGCGCTCGAAGCAGCCGCTCCCGTATCCGGAATTCCTGGGCGAGGCCGGTCTGTTCGCCAAGACGCGTGCGGGCCTCGGCGCCGCGTCGCCCGATCTCCAGGTCAACATCAGCGCCGGCGTTCCGCCTCTCGCCCCGCCGAACCTCGGCGACTTTTTCGGCTACGTCATCGTCGTCGTGCAGCCGAAGAGCAAAGGCTGGCTTGCGCTGCGCTCGGCCAATCCCGCCGACAAACTCGACCTGCAGCCCAATTACCTGCAGTGCCAGGCCGACGTCGATACGCTGGCCGCGGGCATCCGGCTCTGCCGCGAGATCTCCGCGACACCGGCGATGGCTCCGTACGCAGGCGGCCCGATTCACCTGCCCAACAGCGCCACGACGAGCGAGACCGAGGACTACATCCGCTCCTGGGCCAGCACCATCTGGCACCCGGTGGGAACCTGCCGCATGGGCCTCGACGCCCTCGCGGTCGTCGATCCCCAGCTGCGCGTCCGCGGTGTGGAGGACCTCCGCGTCGCCGACGCCTCCGTCATGCCGACCATCACCGCCGGCAACCCCGCCGCCGCTTGCATGATGATCGGCGAAAAAGCTTCCGACCTGATCCTGGCGGGCTGAACCCGCCTTCAACGTCTCCTCAAAACCCATGACACTCACTCGAGCGTTCACCCTGCTCACCGCACTGAGCGGTGCAGTTCTCCTCGGAAGCGAGGCCCGTGCGGCCGAGGCTTCCGATTTCTACTTCTCCGCCTCCACCGGACCGATGTGGAGGGCGCGTGCGACGGACTCCGCCGGATCCACGACCTTCAAAACCGGCTTCACCGCGTCCGGAGCCCTCGGTTACCGCTTCGGGGCCCAGCGCCTCGAGGCCGAATACACCTACTTCGCCAACGACTGCGACACCACCGATCCCGCGGGCCCCGCCATCGGCGTGGAGCCGTCGTCCGGAGACGCCGACGGCAGCGTATTCATGGCGAACTACTACTACGACTTCGCCCCGATTGCCGGACGTTTCCAGCCCTTCGTCGGCGGCGGACTCGGAAGCTATCGCGTATCCATCAACGGTCTCACCACGCCCTCGCTCCGCACGCTTCCGGCCGAATGGGGCGGTCCGGTGATCGTCTACGCGAAAAGCTCCTGGACTCTCGCCTACCAAGTCCGCTGCGGCGTGAAATACCGGCTCACCGAGCGCGCCGACGTCCTCCTCGGATACCGTTACCTCAAGGGATCCGACATGGATATCAACCTGGTCGACGGGAGCACGATTCATCCCAACGCCAAGCTCCACGGGGTCGATGTGGCCCTGCACATCTCGTTCTGATTTCCCGCGGGCGGACCTGCGCCGCCCGCACCCTTCCAGCGTTCGCCCAGCTTTCGTTTCGCCATGTGCGCCAGTCTGACCGGCCGGCAGGCCATCCTCGAACAGTTCGTCGCGGACGGCATGACCGTGATGTTCGGCAATCCCGGAACGGTTGAACAGGGGTTCCTCGACACCCTCCGGGAGTACCCGAAGATCAAATACATCCTGACCCTGCAGGAATCCGTCGCCGTACTCGCGGCCGACGCGTTCGCCCGCGCCGCCCGGCGGCCCACGCTGGTCCAACTCCACAGTACCCCCGGCGTCGGCAACGCCATCGGCGCGCTTTACCAGGCCAAACGCGGCCACTCCCCGCTCGTCGTGATCGGCGGAGACGCGGGAATCAGATACGCCGGAATGGACGCCCAAATGGCGGGCGACCTCGTCGCGATGTGCGAACCGGTCTGCAAATGGTCCGCCGTCGTGCAGGATCCTCAGTCGCTCCTCCGCATGCTACGGCGCGCGATCAAGATCGCCGGCACGCCGCCGATGGGCCCGGTCTATCTCTGCCTGCCGCAGGACGTCCTCGATCAAACGACGTCCGAGGAGGTTCGCCCGACCTCGTTCCCCTCCACTCGCGTTCTTCCGGCCCCGCAGACGATCGCCGCCGCAGCCGATGCCCTCGTGGGCGCCGAGCATCCGATGATTTTTATGGGCGATGGCGTGGCGTACTCCGGCGCGCAGGGAGAACTCGCCGCCGTCGCCGAACTGCTGGGAGCGGAAGTCTGGGGCGTCGACTCGGGCGAGTTGAACATCGCCTACGATCATCCGCTGTACCGCGGGCAGACGGGCCACATGTTCGGCGCGGCGAGCAAGCCGATCCTGCAGCGGGGAGACGGCATTCTGGTGGTCGGCACCTACATCGTTCCCGAGGTCTTCCCCGAACTCGGCGAGGTTTTTTCTCCGCACGCCAAGGTCGTCCACATCGACCTGAACGCCTACGAGATCGCCAAAAACCATCGGGTCGACGTCGGCGTGGTGAGCGATCCGAAGCTTTCCCTCGCCGCGCTCGCCGAGGCGTTGAAGGAGCGCCTCACGCCGCCACTGCGGGAAAAAGCCGCCCAGCGCGGGAGGGCCCTGGCGGAGCAGAAACGCGCGGCCGACGAAAAAGCGCGCGCCGCGGATGCCGCGGGATTCCAGCGCACGCCGATGACGTCGGCGCTGTTCATGAGCGAACTCGCGAAGCAGGCTCCCGCGGATACGGTCGTCTTCGACGAGGCGTTGACCAACTCGCCGGCGCTTACGCGCTACCTTCCGCCTCGAAAGCCGGGATCGTTTTTTCAGACCCGAGGCGGTTCGCTCGGAGTCGGTTTCCCGGGCGCGATCGGTCTCCAGCTTCTCAATCCCGGACGGACCGTGATCGGCTTCAGCGGCGATGGCGGCGCGATGTACACGATCCAGGCCCTCTGGACCGCAGCGCGGCACGAGCTGCCCGCGAAGTTCGTCGTCTGCAACAACGCCTCCTATAAATTGCTCCAGCTGAATATCCAGCAGTGGTGGCAGGAGGCCGGCGTCCCGCGCCACGACTATCCGCTCTGCTTCGATCTCTCCCAACCGCCGCTCGGTTTCGTCGAGATGGCCCGCGGCATGGGCGTCGCGGCCAAGCGCGTGGAAAAACCGCACGAAGTGGCTCCGGCCATCCGGGAGATGCTCGGCCATCCCGGACCGTACCTGATCGACCTCGCGCTCGAGGCCGACGTTCACCCCGAGCACGTGGCCCCGCTGTGCGGCCAATAGTCCCTGCCTTTCCTTCATGAAACCCGCGATCACCGAATCCGCTGTCAAAGCTCTCGCGGCGAAATGGTACCGCCTCCTCGACGTTCACGCGCCGATGGTCGACGTCCTTCCGCTGCTCTCGGACGCGCCCGAGATGGTTTTCCCCGAAGTCACGCTCACGACCCTCGCCGGCTTCGAGGGCTGGTTCCAGCGCGTCATCCGCATCTTCTTCGACGAGGTCCACACCCTGAAAGTGTGCGACGTCACGCTCGCCGGAGACGAAGCCCGCGTGAAGGTCGTCGTCGAGTGGCAGGCCAGCATGTGGTCGCCGCCGGACGCGAAGAGCAAACGCATCGTCTGCGACGCCGACCAGGACTGGATCGTCCGCGTGTCCCCCCGCACGGGCGAACTCGTGATCGGCAAATACGTGGTCAACGGCCTCAAGTACCACCCCGGCTCGGCGACCCTTTAACCCCAATTCCCGCAGCCATGGAAAACGTTCCCGACACGAAACTCGGCAAGCTCTACCGCGAGCACATCGGCTTCATCCTCAAGAAGGACGTGAAGTCGTTGCTCGACCAATACACGGACGACTGCCTGCTGATCAGCAGCTTCATGAAAAAGCCGCTCTATTACCGCGGCAAGAAGCAGCTCAACGAGCACATGCAGGGCATCCTCGGCATCGAGGGGCTCGAGACGAAAGTCCGTTTCTGGGCCGAGACGGAAAACACCCTGATGGTGACGGAGGACATCACGCTGAAGGCCGGAGGCCAGACGGCGAAAATGATCTTCGCCGACAGCTGGGTGCTCCGCGACGGAAAGATCGCCATTCACTTCGCCGGCATGGTCCAGCACGCCGACGGCTCCCTCGCCTGACCTCCCCTTTCCCGCATGAAACTCCAGGGGAAAAAGATCGGGATCCTGATCGAGAGCGACTACTACGAGCCCGAGATCTGGTACTACAAACTCCGCTTCGCCGAAGAGGGCGCGGAGGTCGTGTTCCTGAGCAAACTCTGGGGCCAGCCCGGACTGGAGTTCAAAGGCCACGAGTTCCGCGCGCCGTTCTATTGCGACCATTCGTTCGAGGGCATGACCGACGAGCAGCTCGCCTCGTTCTCCGCCCTCATCGTCCCCGCCGGCATGGTGTCCGACCGCCTGCGCTGGACACCCGACGTCGCGGTCCTGCCCGACGCGGTAAAGCTCCTCCAGCGCGCGTTCACCAACAAGAGGATCCTCAAGGGCATCATCTGCCACGGCCTCTGGCTCGTGTCGCCCGCCCCCGAGTTGGTCCGCGGGCGCCGGCTTACCACGCACAACAATCTCCACGGCGACGCCGTCAACATGGGCGCCGTTTACGTCAACGAGGACGTCGTCGTCGACGGCGACCTCGTCACCGCGCGCACCGGAGGCCACTGCCACCTCTTCGCGCGGCGCATCGTCGAGCTGCTCTCCGGGCAGCCGGCCTGACCTGGAAATCCGTAACCAAACTTCGCCTACCTCCGACTTCGCCATGGCCCTTTTTTCCCACACCGGCCTGACCTGCCGCGATCTCGCGGCCACCGAACGTTTCTACACACGCCATTTCGGCTTCCGGCGGGCCCGGGTCGTCGATCTCGGCGGCGGCAAGCAGATCGTCTTTCTCAAGAACGAGAACACCTACCTCGAACTTTTCCAGGGTGAAGGCGCCGATCCGGCCGGACCTCCGAAAAACGACGGCCACGGTTTCCCCGGCTTTCGCCACCTCGCCTTCGAGGTTCCGGACGTGGAGGCGTTTTCGCGCCGGCTCGGTTCGGATCTCAAGGTGAACCTCGGCCCGCTGCGCTTCGATTCCTTCATCCCCGGCTGGGCCGCCGTCTGGGTCCGCGATCCCGACGATCGCGTGATCGAGATCTGCCAGGGATATCGCGACGACCCCAACCCGCCGGCCTTCGCCGGCTGATTTTTCACCCCTCAACGCAGTTCATTCATCCCGTCATGGCTTCCGCACCCAATCGTCTGGTATTCACGTTTTCCGACCTGATCGCCGGTTACGTCGTCACGCCGATCAACGATCAGGAGATGTTCACCCTTCGCACGAGCGACGGCCGGCTCTTTAACGTCAAGCTCGGCGCCAACCTCTACGCCCAGATGACCCGAAACCTGGGCGAGCCCTGGCAGGACTGCACTGGGCTGATCCGCTCCATGGTCGTCGAGGGCCGGTTTCTCTACGTTTACGGCGTCTTCTACCCGGAGGACGACGGCACCAAGTTCGAGGCGAAAGAGCTGAAATTCGTGGGCCGCACTCCCAACGATTTCGTCTTCGAAAAACCCTCCTGGTGGGTCCATCAGATCAACGAACTGGGCGATTTCTACATTAAGGCGCAGTTCGGCGGGAAGGATACGATCGACTACCGGAACTACCGCACCGTATTGACCCTGGGCGGCGCCAAGACGGTCGACCACCGGCAGGAGACGGATACGATTTCGCGTCTCGTCTACGGTTTCGCCAGCGCGTTCCACCTCACGGGCAAGGAGGAGTTTCTCGAGGGCGCGGAGAAGGGCACCGCCTACCTCCGCGAACACATGCGGTTCTATGACCGGGACGAAAACATCGTCTATTGGTATCACGGCATCGACCTGAAGGGAGGGGAGGAACACAAAGTCTTCGCCTCCGAGTTCGGCGACGACTACTACGCCGTACCCGCCTACGAGCAGATCTACGCCCTGGCGGGTCCGGTGCAGACGTATCGGATGACCGGCGACAAGGCGATTCTCCGGGACGCCGAGATGACGATCGACCTGTTCAAGCGGTTCTTCCGCGACGACAAGCTCGGCGGCTACTTTTCTCACATCGATCCCGTCACGCTCGACCCGCGAGCCGAGAGCCTTGGCCGCAACCGCGCGAAAAAGAACTGGAACTCCGTCGGCGACCACGCCCCGGCCTACCTGATCAATCTGGTGCTCGCGACCGGTCGGAAGGATTTCGCCGATTTCCTCGTCGAGACCGGAGACACGATCGCAGAGCGCTTCCCCGACTACCAGAACAGCCCGTTCGTGCAGGAGAAATTTTTCGAGGACTGGAGCAAGGACCAGAGCTGGGGGTGGCAGCAGAACCGCGCCGTGGTCGGCCATAACCTGAAGATCGCCTGGAATCTGATGCGCATCAACGCCCTCCAGCCGAAGGGCCGCTACGTCGAACTCGCCCGCAAGATCGCCGACATCATGCCGTTCTGCGGCGCGGATCGCCAGCGCGGCGGCTGGTACGACGTGGTGGAGCGCCTCCTCGGCCCAGGAGAGAAGTTCCACCGCTTCGCCTGGCATGACCGCAAGGCGTGGTGGCAACAGGAGCAGGCGATCCTCGCCTACCTCATTCTTCACGGCTGCGTGGGCGAGGCTGAGTACCTCCGTCAGGCCCGTGAAGCCTCGGCCTTCTACAACTCCTACTTCCTCGACCACCAGGACGGCGCGGTGTATTTCAACGTCCTCGCCAACGGCATCCCGTTCCTCATGGGCACGGAGCGCCTGAAGGGCAGCCACTCCATGAGCGGGTATCACTCCTTCGAGTTGGCCTTCCTCGCCGCCACCTACTCGAACCTCCTCATCCGGAAGGTGCCGATGGATTTCTACTACATGCCGTATCCCGGCCACCTGCCGGACAACAAACTTCGGGTCGCGCCGGATCTCCTGCCGAAAGGCTCGATTCGGATCTCCGAAGTAACCGCAAACGGCAAGAATTGGACCGCGTACGATCCCGACGAACTCACGGTGGATGTTCCCGCCGACGGCGAACGGATGAAGTTCAAAGTCACCATCGAGCCCGTCCGGACCTGATTCCCGCAGCCAACGGAGCAGCATGAAGACCGAGATCTCACGCCAGCCCACGCACGTGCTCGTCGCGTGCGAGGGCCACATCGACGGCAAAACCGCGCCTGAACTCCAGGCGACGCTTGCGCCTCTTTTCGGAGAGGCGTCCGCCATCGTGCTCGACCTGTCGAAGGTCGACTACATGTCGAGCGCCGGCCTGCGCGTGCTGCTCCTCGTCCACCGCCAGCTGGTCGCGAAAAAAGGCCGCACGGTGCTCGTGGGGCTGAGCGAAAGCCTGACCGAGACGATGCGCATCACGGGTTTTCTGCAGTTCTTCGAAACCCAGCCCACGCTCGCCGCGGTGAAATTCTAGCGCGTCATGGATACACGCATCGACGTCTACCCCACCCACGAGATCGCCGGCTACCCAGTCCGCGCCGGGCGCCCCCTGCCCTTCGGCGCGACGCTGGTGCCGGGCGGCGTGAATTTCTCGATCTTCTCGCGCCACGCGACGGCGTGTTCGCTCGTGTTGTTCGAGAAGGGCGCGACGGAGCCGCTCGCCGAGCTGCCGTTTCCCGCCGAATTCCGGATCGGCGACGTCTTCTGCATGATCGTGTTCGGGCTCGACGTGGAGGAGATCGAATACGGTTACCGCATGGACGGTCCGTTCGACCCGGCGCGAGGCCACCGTTTCGACAAGACGAAGATCCTCTCCGACCCGCACGCCCGACTCCTCGCCGGGCGCAACGTCTGGGGCGCCGAGCCGGATTGGTCCGCGCCGTATCCGCATCGCGCCCGCATCGCGTTCGACGACTTCGACTGGCAGGGCGACCGCTCTCCGGGCATTCCGCTCGAGGATCTCGTCATCTACGAACTGCACGTCCGCAGCTTCACCCAGCATCCTTCGTCGGAGGTGAAGAACCGCGGCACCTACGCCGGCCTCGCGGAGAAGATTCCCTACCTGAAGGAACTCGGGGTGAACTGCGTGGAGTTGATGCCCATCTTCGAGTTCGACGAGTTCGAGAACAGTCGCGTCAACCAGGAGACCGGCGAACGCCTCCTCAACTACTGGGGCTACAGCACGGTGGGTTTCTTCGCGCCGAAGGCCGGTTTCGCCGCGACCGGGCGCCTCGGGATGCAAATGGACGAACTCAAGACGCTCGTCCGCCAACTGCACGAGGCGGGCATCGAGGTGATGCTCGACGTCGTGTTCAACCACACTGCCGAGGGCAACGAAAACGGCCCGTACATCTCTTTCCGCGGCCTGGACAACCAGGCGTACTACATCCTCACGCCCGAGGGATATTACTACAATTTCAGCGGCTGCGGAAACACCCTCAACTGCAACAACCCGGTCGTCCGCGCCTTCGTCCTCGACTGCCTGCGGTACTGGGCGGCTGAATACCACATCGACGGCTTCCGCTTCGATCTCGCGTCCATCCTTGGCCGCGATCTTCAGGGCGCGCCGCTCGCCAACCCGCCTCTGCTGGAGAGCCTCGCCTACGATCCGATCCTTTCGAAGTGCAAGCTCGTCGCCGAGGCGTGGGACGCGGGCGGCCTCTACCAGGTGGGGTCGTTTCCGGCGTACGGGCGTTGGGCCGAGTGGAACGGACGGTTCCGGGACGACATCCGGAAATTCCTGAAGGGAGACACCGGACTCGCCGGCGCAGTGGCGACGCGCGTGCTCGGTTCGGCCGACCTCTACGGTTGGAACCAGCGGGGCCCGACCGCCTCGATCAATTTCGTCACCTGCCACGACGGCTTCACGCTTCACGATCTCGTCGCGTACAACGGCAAGCACAACGAGGCGAACGGCGAGCAGAACCGCGACGGTTCCAACGACAACGAGAGCTGGAACTGCGGCTGGGAAGGAGAGAGCTCCGACGAGGGCGTGCTGACGCTGCGCCGCCGCCAGATGAAAAACGCGATCGCCATGCTCCTCGTTTCCAACGGTGTGCCGATGCTGTTGGCCGGCGACGAATTCGCCCGGACTCAGTACGGCAACAACAACAACTATTGCCACGACACGGAGCTCTCGTGGATCGACTGGAACCGGCAGAAGGCTTTCCCGGACTTGCACCGTTTTGTGCAGAAGATGATCGCCTTCCGGCGCGCGCATCCGGTGCTGCGGCCGACCCGGCATCTGACAGGCGAGGTGTCCTCGGCCAGCGGGCTTCCCCAGGTATCGTTCCACGGCACCCGCGCGTGGCAGGCCGACTTCTCGCCCCAAAGCCGCGTGCTCGCTTACCTGCTTGACGGCGCCCAGGCGAAAGGCGGCACGGTACCGGACGCGACGCTCTACATCGCGTTCAACATGTACTGGGAACCGCTCACGTTCGAACTGCCGTTTCCGCCGGCCACGACGCGCTGGCATGTGTTCGCCAACACCGGCTGCCCTTCGCCGGACGACATCTTCGCTCCCGGCGAAGAGCCGGAGCTTCCGCAGCAGGATGCCATTCTCGTCGGCGGTCGCTCGGTGCTCATCCTCGTGGCCCGCTGAACCTCTCATATCCACCCCTCAACCCTCGAATCCCCGCTCCATGGCTCTCACCAGTTCACTCGAAATCGGCAACAACGTTGCCAAGATCACCCTCGCCGGCCGGCTCGACGCCTCGACCGCCCAGCAGTTCCGTGACCTCGTCGACCAAGCTGCGGCGAAAAAGGTCAAAGCCGTCGCCCTCCTGCTCACGAACCTCGAATACATGGCCTCCGCAGGACTCCGCGTCATCGTCTTCGCCCGCCAAAAGATGGGCGCAGCGGTAAAGCTCTACGTCGTCGGCTCCCAGCCCGTCGTCCAGGAGACGATCGAGGTCAGCGGTTTCAGCCAGGCCGTGACGCTGATGCCGGCCTACGACGCGGCCACCATCGAAAAGTAGCCGCTGTCATGGGCCCCGACCCGCTGGCCTTGCCCGGCACGCTCGACGCGCTCGATCCGCTCGCCGATTTCGTCCATGCCGCCGCCGCTGCCGCCGGCCTCGACAAGAAGGCCGCCGGCCGGCTCCACCTCGCCGTCGACGAGGTGGCGACCAACACCGTGACCCACGCGTACGGCGAACGCGGTCTCACGGGGCAACTCTACCTCAGCGCGGAAATCGCCCCGGACGTCCTCCGTATCCATCTGGAGGACACCGGACCGGCCTACGATCCGACCGCGACGCCTCCGCCCGCCGATCTGGACAAGCCCCTCGAGGAGCGGGGCGTCGGCGGCCTCGGCATCTTCCTCGCGCGGCGCAACGTCGACGCGTTCCTCTATGAACGCCGGGGCGACCGCAATCGCGTCACGTTCGTGGTCCGCCGGCCGGGCCGCCCGGGTTGATTCGCGCCCCCGCATCGATGGACAAGTCCGGCTCCCCTTGCCCCGCCCCCGCGCTGCGACGCGCCGAGTGGTGGGAGCGCGCCGATCTCGGCTATGATTCCGACGGCCAGCTCAGATTCGCCGGCCGCCGGGTGCTCGACATGGCCGCGCACACCGGCACGCCGGCCTACGTCTACTCCGGCGAACGGATCTCGGCCAACGTCGCACGCCTGCGGAGCGCCCTCGCCACGCTGAGCGATCCCGCGCCGCGGCTTCTCTACGCGATGAAGTCCAACCGCTTCGCGCCGGTGCTCGGCCACCTTCGCGGACTCGGAGTGGGTCTCGACGTCTGCTCCCCCGGAGAAGTGCGGCACGCGCTGGGCTGCGGTTTCCTCGAAACAGAACTATCCTTTACCGCCGGCTCGCTCAGCGGGGCCGACTACGCCGCGCTAGCGGGCTGGCCGGGCGTCTGGGTCAACGCCGACTCGCTCTCCGCTCTGCGCCGCCTGGCGATCGTTTCGCCGGGGCGGCGCATCGGGCTTCGCATCAACCCCGCCGCCGGGCTCGGTTACGCCGCCAATCCGCTGGTCCGCTATTCGGGCGCGAAACCGACCAAATTCGGAGTTTATCTGGATCGCTTCGCCGAAGCCCTCGAACTCGCCGCCTCCCTCGGACTGAGGATCGAGGCGCTGCACTGCCACACGGGCTGCGGGTTCCTCACGCCGCAGCTGACCGCGCTCGACGAGGTTTTTTCGCGCGTCGAGGAATTCCTCCGACTCGCGCCTGGCGTCCGCCGACTCAACCTTGGCGGCGGACTCGGCATCCCGCTCACTTCCGCCGACGCTCCGCTCGATCTCGCCGCCTGGGCCGATCTTGTCCGCCGCCATTTCGCTTCCCGCGGCCTCTCGCTGGAATTCGAGCCGGGCGACTATCTGGTGAAAGATGCGGGCCTGCTGTTGACCGAAGTCACGCAGGTGGAGACCAAGGGCGGTCGCGTGTTCGTCGGGTTGAATGCCGGTTTCAACGTGCATCCCGAGCCCGCCTTCTACCGGCTGCCCCTCGCGCCCGCGCCGGCACAACTCCGCGAGGGTCCTGAGACCACGGTCACGCTGGCAGGCAATATCAACGAGGCGCTGGACCTCTGGGCCGAAGACATCCCGCTTCCGCCCGTGCAGGAAGGAGACGTGCTCTGCCTCCTCAATGCCGGCGGCTATGGCGCAGCGATGTCCAGCAGCCACTGCCTGCGCTCCGAGTTTTCCGAGCATTTCCTCACCGTGACTCCTCCCTTCGGCTCGATGCCGCCTTTGCCCGTGCCCAACAGCATCCTGCTCGACCAGGCCAATCAGCGTGCCTGGGACGAGCTCTACCGGTCCACGACCGAATACGTCTGGGGGCTCGCGCCGCTCCCGTTTGTGGCCGACTTCATGGAGGAGTTTCGCCGCGCCCTGCGTCCGCCCTCGCGGCTGCTCGACGCCGGCGCGGGCGAGGGCCGCAATCTCGGCGTTCTCCTTTCCTGCGGCGCCAGCGAGGTGCACGCCCTGGATTCGTCGCTGCACGCGCTGAACAAGATCCCGGCGGCCATCCGGGCCCAGGTGCAATGCCGGCACGCCGACATGAGCGCGACGGGGTTTCCCGACGCGTTTTTCGACGGCGTCACGGTGCTCGACGCGATCGAGACCCTGCCCAACAGCACCGCCGTCCTCGCGGAGCTGCTGCGCATCCTCAAGCCGGGCGGCCTGCTGCTCTGCAATATCCCGGGCCCCGACGACGGTATCGCCGGGACGGATATGCAGGCGATCGGACCCAACGCCTTTCTCTACCGCCAGTCGTACTACTTCCGTTTCGTCGATCAGCACGAAGCCGAAGCCCTGCTCGTCCGCGCCGGATTCGAGGTCGTGCGCTCGTGCCGCTGCAACTGGCACGAGCAGGCCCACCCGGGCTTTCGCCGCGAACAACACGTCCACGCCAGCCAGATATTCCTCGTCCGGCGCCCCGCCAGCCCCAGCTGACCCGGGCTTCTCCGCTCCCGAATGACCGCCCGACTCCAGGCCCTCTTCCGCATTCTCCCCGACGAGGGCGGAAAACTCCTGTACCTCTCCGTCTTCGCCGGCCTGCTGCAGGCGGGAGTCGCGGTGGGCATGACGGCGGCCGACTCGCTTTTCCTGACGCACCTCGGGCCCGGCAAGCTGCCCGTCATCTATCTCTTCATGCCGGTGGTGACCGTGCTCTACGCCCCGGTCTATTCGTTCCTGCTGGCGCGCTTCGGCATGGATCGCCTCGTCTACCTGACGCTGGCGACCCTCGTCGCCGGCGGACTGGCTTTCGGAGCGATGGCCGGGCCGACACCGCCGGCCTGGCTGCTGTATTCGATGAAGTTCTACGTCGGGCTCTGGTTCATCGCGCTCTACACGCTCTTTTGGAACTTCGCCGACGACTACTTCAGCATTCTCGACAGCAAGCGCCTCTACGGGCTCATCGCCGCGGGCAGCGCCGCCGGCGCCTCCGCGGGCGCGGGCCTCGTCACCGCGATTTCCCACATCGTCGAGCCCGGCAGGTTGTTCCTCGTCTGGGCCGGTCTGGCCCTGGTGGCGGCGCCGGTTTTCGCCCGGCTGCGTGTCCGCTATCCGCGGGTCGAATCCGACACGCCTTCCGAGAGCGAGCCGCCCGCGCGGCAGCTCGGCTTCGCTCTCCAGACCTTTCGCAGCTCGCGTTTCGCCCTCGGACTTTCCGCGGCCTGTTTCTGCTCCGTCGCCCTCGCCGCCGGACTCGAGTACCTCTCGATGAGCGTTTTCTCCGAGGGAAAATCGCCCGCCGATCTGGCGGCGCTCCTGGGCCGGCTTTTCGCCGCGGCCAACATTCTCACCCTGATCGCAAACCTTTTCGTCTACAACCGGCTCGTCTCGCGTATCGGTGTCGGCAATACCGCTCTCGTGCTTCCGCTGGCGTTCCTCGCCGCGTTCGCCGCCTTCTATCTCCAGCAGGGGTTCGTCGCCGCGTTCCTGGCCTTCTACGCGTATCAAAGCCTGCTGGCCTCGATCGAATACAACAACGTCAACGTCCTGTTCAACGCCCTGCCTTCTGCCGCCAAGCGGCCGCTGCGGACTTTCATCGAGGCGTTGAGCGAACCGCTCGCCACCGCCGCGGCCGGCGGCTTCCTCTTGCTCTGGGCCGGATCGCTCGGCGTGCCGCACCTGGCGCTCGCCGGCATTCTCTTCGCCACCGGTGCGCTCGCCGTGGCGCTGATCCTGAGGCACGACTACGCGGGAGCGCTGGCCGAAAACCTTCGCCGCGACTGGCTCGATTTCGCCGCTCCGATCGAGGAATGGCGCAACCAGTTGACGGAGCAGGACCGGGAGCTGCTTCGGGAAAAGGCCGTTCACAGCTCCGACCGCGGCGAGCGGATCGCCGCCGCCGATCTCCTCGTTTTCTCAGGCGATCCGTCCGCCAGCGACGCCGTGACGCGGCTCCTCGAGACGGCGCGCTCGGTGGAGGCGGAGCGACTCCGCCCCACGCTCAACCGGATTCTCCGCAGTTCGGATGCCGCGACTGTCGCCGCCCTTCTCCTCTGGCTCGAAAGCGACGCCAGCCCGGAGGATCCCGAGCTGCTCGACGAGTTTGCCGCCGCCGGCGCTCTGCCCGTGCGCCAGATCCTCGCGTGGTCGCGCTCGCAGCACCCCGCCCGTATCGCCATGTCGGCCACGGCCCGCTGGCACGGCCCGCGCCTGGACGAGGCCGAAAGCGCGTTGCACGACGTGCGCCTGCTCCTGGCCGGTGACCGGTCTAGCCGGCGCTGGGGCGTGCGCGCCATCGGCGGCCTCCGCCAGCCGCAGCACGCCCGCGAGCTTCTGCGGTTCCTCGACGAACCCGACGCCGAACTCCGGCTCGAGGCGCTCCGCGCGCTGCACAAGCTGGCCAGCCCCGAGATCGAAGCCGTGACCGGACGCATCGTGCCGATGCTGGCGGACGCCAGCCCCGATGAGCGGCAGCTGATCCTGGGCACCCTCGAGGCGATCGGCGCCGTCGGTGCCGTGCCGGATCTCCTCCGCGCGGCGGGAGGCTTTTCCTCCGCCGAGAATCGGCGGCTGGAAAGCCTGCTCTTCGCCTTGGGGCCGCGTGCGACGGCCACCATCATCCACGCCCTTCGCGATCCGGGAACGTCCTGCCGGGCCCGCATCGTCGCCGCCCGCGCCCTTCGGCGCATCGCCCCCGCCCAGCTCGAGCTGATCGCCCAGGATCTCATGACGACGCAGCTCCGCCGGTCGTGGGATGCCGCCGGCGCGGCCCGGGGGCTCGGTGACGGAGCCGCCGCGGACATGACGGACGGCGTCGCCGTGCTCGTGCGGCTCTATCGCGACACCGCCGCGGAGGGTATCGACTTCGCCGTGCAGCTGCTCGGCCTCACCGGACGCCTGCCCGACGTCGACTTGATCCAGGCGTCGCTTGCCTTCGCGCACACCAAAGACCGGGCGAACGCGATCGAAACCGTCGAACAGAGCTGCCCTCACGGTCTCTTCGGGCAAATCCAGCCGCTGCTCGAACTCGACGGCGAATCCGGAGCGACCGTCTTTCCCGTCCTTTCGCGCGAAACGATCCTTCGCCGCGCGTCGAGCAGCGAGGACTCCCTCGAATGCGCGGCGGCGCTGCTCGCTCTCGGCGAACTCAAGGCGCCGCAGGCGCGCGATCTCACGCTGCGTCGGATCGACCGCACCGAACCCGCGAAGGTGACCGCCTCCCTCGCCGCACTTCTGCCCTATTTCGAACCCAAGCTGGCAAGTGACGAAACGCGCCGGCTCCATCCGGTTCAGCGCGTGGCCGCGCTCGTCCGCGCCGGATATTTTGCCGACGCCCGCATCACCGCCCTCGAATACCTCGCCACCCGCGGCGAGGAGATCCACGCGCCGCCCGGCGCGACGCTGTATTCGCCCGACCTTCCAACGGGAAATCTCCTGATCGTGGCCGAGGGCACCGTCGACTTGATTCGCGGCGGCGCAACGCGGACGCTCACGCGCGGCGCCACCTGCAACGAGCGGGCGCTGATGGGCACGCTCGTGCGCGACGAGCGGGTGGTTTCCCGCGGCGCCGTGGTGCTCGCCATCCCGAGCGCGATCGTGACGCGTGCGATCGAGATTTTCCCGGCGCTGGGGATCAGCCTCTACAAGACGAAGATAGTCTCTTCCGGATGAAACCGCGCTTTACGTTCCAGACGCTGATTCTCGCGGCGCTCGCGCCCGTGCTGGTCGCGTTCGCCGCGTTCTGGGCGTGGCACATCTACCGCTCGACGCACCGGATCATCCTCGACGGATTCGACCGCAAGCTGCTCGCCGTCGCCGGGGGTGCGGCGGCGCTGATCGACGGCGACGAACATGCGCGTTACCAGCGGGGGGCGCAGCCCCCGGGCACGGAGCCGGCGCCCGGCGCGACTCCGTCGGTGGAATCGTTCAATCTCGACGATCCGTTCTACCGGGCCAACCGCGCCGCATTCTCCCGGATCCAGTCGGAAACGGGCCTCAGTTACCTCTACACCCAGGTCTACGTCGGAGACCGCAAGATCTACTACGTCCTGGATGGCACCGTGTCGGACCGGTATTCGGTTCCCGGATCGGTCGACGAACTTCCCGTGCAGTCCGTCGACGCAGCCGAGCGGGTGCAGGGAATCGGACGGAGTTCGATCACCCCGATCATCCAGTGGCAGGTCTGGGGACTGATCAAATCGGGCTTCACCCCGATCAGAGACTCCAAGGGTCGGGTCGTTGCGATCGCCGGAGCCGACGTCGACATCGGCATCATCCGCCAGAAGACCCGCTGGGCGTTGTTCGCGTCCATCCTCATCGGCGTCGGCTCCCTCCTCGCCGCCGGCTATCTCTCCTATCGGGTAACGCGCTCGCTCACCCGTCCCCTGCGCCAGCTCAAGGATTCGGCCCTTTGGATCGCCGCCGGCTACTACGGAGCGCGTATTCAACTCGCCGGCACACGCGAGGTTGTCGCCCTCGCCGGCACGCTCGACGCCCTCCGCGACCGGCTCGACCGCGAGGAAACGCGTTCGAGAACCTGGCAGGAACAGCTCCGGGGCCAGAGGCAGGGTTCGACGCTGGCCAAGGCGCTGGGCGAAGTCGCGTTGCGCCACGGCGCCGCGGAAAACGCCGAGGGCGCCGAGGGCGTCTGCCGGTGCACGGATGCCTCGGTGTGGTGGTTTGGCCAATCCGGCGAGAAAGCGCTGCCTGCCGCCTGCCAGCGGGCGCGGCTCACCGTTCTCGTGCGTTCGACGCTGAACGTCGGCGCGCCGCCGGAGCATCTGCTCGCCGTCCTTTTGTCGGCGCATCCCGGGTTGAGCGGTTGTGCCTGCTGGCACCGCGCGTCGCGGACGCTCCACTACCGTCTTCAGGCTCCGCGGATCCTTCGCGTCGGCGTGGCCACACACCGGCTTTCCGGCGCCGGCGCGCTTTCGATTCCGAACCCTGACAATCTCCGTTGGGCGGAAGCTCCGGCCGGGGCCGAGCCTCATGAAACCGGGAGGACCGCGTCATGACTCTGGCCGAAAAAATCTTCGCGCTTCGCGCCGTCTTTCCGTTTTCGCAGCTGCGTCCGGAGGAGCTGCTCATCGTGGCGACGGGCGCGATGCTCCGCGAGCTTCCTCCCGGGCGGGTCCTGGTGAGAAAAGGCAGTCCGCTCAATCACCTCTACATCCGTGTCGCGGGCGATCTCGTCACGGAATCCGGAACGGCCGTGCACCCGGTGCTCGGCACGACGGTTCTTCTCACCGGATGCGAGGCGCCGTACACCGTCACAGCCGGACCTTCGGGCTACCGAGGCCTCTGTCTGCCGCGAGGCAAGTTCCTCACCGTGGTGAACGAGTGCCCCGCGTTGCTCGTGGGCTTCTTCCAGATGCCGATCATCAACCCCGCCGAGCCGCCGAAGCCGGTCTCCGCGCCATGACCTTCCGGCTCCGCTTCCATCTGGCGATCCTGCCCCTTTTCCTCGGCTTCACCGCGGCCGCCCTCGGGCTGCATTACGCGCTGCATCGGCGAGAGCTCGACTGGGGCCTCGCCCAGCAGAGCGAAGGTCGCGCCGTCACCCTGGCGTCGTTTCTCGCCCAGTCTCCCGGAAACGGCCTCCCGCCCGGCCCGGAATCGTGGACGGCTCAGGCAAACCGGCTGGCCCGGTCCGCCGGCGGCCTCGCCGTCACCTGGTTCGAACGCGAGGGCTCCGGCTGGCGCACGCGCCAGGTCGTAACGGATCCGTCACTACATTCACCCGCGTTGCCCGATGCCGGCATCCTCGCCCAGCTGGAAACGGGCGCACCGGCGTGGCGCCACGTCCCGTTGCCAAACGGCGAATTCGACGAATCCCAGGCCTACGCCCTGGTCCTCGACACCGATCGCAGCGCGCGAGCCGTGCTCGGGGTGACGGAACGGGATCGCGTCACCCGGGCGGAACTGCACTGGGTCCTCCGCACAGGCGCCTGGGCGCTGGCTGCCGCCTTCGTCGCGAGCCTGATCGTCGCCGAACTGCTCACCGCCATCGCGCGTCGCGACCTCGCCGCGATTTCGGAAGGCGCCCGGGCCCTCGCCCGCGGCGCGGCCGGACACAGTTGGAAACCGAGCGTGGTCTCGGAGTTCGCCGACCTTTCCCGCACGCTGCAGTCGATCGACCGGATTCTGCTCGAGGGAGGCCAGCAGACCCTCCGGCGTTTTTTCCGCGCGGAGCAGCTTCCCAGCGAAGACGAAACCGCAGTCGCCTTCGAGGAAGCCTGCGCGGCCGCGCCCCTCACTGCCGCGGATGCGCCAGCGTGTGTTGTCCGCCGACTCGGCCACGGCCACGACGACTTCAGTTTGGTTCAAAAAACCGCGGCCGGTTGGGCGCTGGGAACCGCAAGGCTCCAGCCGCCGCCGGACACCGAGAGCGCCCTTGATCGAAGCGTTCGCGCCGCTGCGGCGCGCGACCTCCTGTCCGGCCTGCTGGCGTCGCACTCTCCCGAGGAAGCGTGGCAACGGCTAGCGGCGGTGTATCCCCTGGCTCGCGGCTGCCTCGTGATCCTAACCCCAACCGGTGAGGCTCCCGTTTGTCACACCTTCGGTCCCGACGGCGCCGGTGTCGTGCAACCCCAGCCGGGCGCGCAGTACGGCATCGTCTCCACCCTCGCCCCGGCATCGCTCCAGACCGCACGGGAGTTCGCCCAATACTCGTTCAACTGGCCGCTCGACCGCGCCGCGGACGAACTGGTGGCGCTCCTCGCCGAGCGCGACCGCGGACTGCTCTTGCTCTTTCACCCCTTCAAAGCGCCATGAAAACCGCCGCCGACACCCCTGCCCCATCCCCGACGCCCCGCGTCCGCTACGGCCTGCGTTTCAAGGTCCTGCTTGGACTCACCGCGTTCAACATCGCCGCGACGCTGCTGTTCTCCGTCAAACACTACCTGACCGAACGCGAGCAGATCATGGGCACGTTGCGGGACAACCTGGCCGACTTCGCCGCCGGGTTCGCGGATCTGCTTCCGCCCGATTACCTCGACCGGGCCACCAAGCAGGGGTCGATCTCCCCCGAAGAGTATCAGAAAGTCTGCGACAAACTCACCGCCTACTGCTCCAAGGTCGGTCTGCGTTTCCTCTATAGCTACGCCCTGGAACCCGAAGGCTTTCACTGCACCGCGACCAACCAGCCCCCCAACGAGCGCTATGTGCCGTACTGGGACTTCTATGGCTCCGCGCCGCTGGAGATCTTCCAGGCTTCCGCCACGGGCAAGCCGGTCACCGCGATCGTGCACGACGAGTGGGGCCGAACCTTCACCTTGTTCGCGCCGATGAAGACGCCGGGCGGCGTCAAGTACATCGCCGGGGCCGACCTTCCCATCGCCTACGTCGACGCGATCCTGAGGAAGTCGTTTCTCCAGTCGCTCTACGTGGGCGTCGGCAGCTTTGTCCTGTTTTTCGTCATCAGCGCCTACGCCAGCACGCGGTTCTCCCGCAGGATCACGCACCTCGCCGCCTACACCCACGAACTCGCCGCCTCCAACTTCAAACCGGATGCCGAGTCGCCCCTTCGGCGCGAGGTCGCCGCGATTCCCGAGAAGACCAAGGACGAGGTCGGCGAGCTGGCGCGAAGTTTCCTCCTGATGGAAGACCGGCTGGGCACGTACATCCGGCAGCTGAAGGAGGAAACCGCGGCCAAGGAACGCGCGCAAAACGAGCTGCGGATCGCCGGCGAGATCCAGGTCAGCATGCTTCCCCACGGTTTTCCCGAGACGCGGGGCGTCGATCTCCACGCCGCGATGAAGCCCGCGAAGGAGGCCGGCGGCGATTTCTACGATTATTTCTTCCTCGATCCCGATCATCTCTGTTTCTGCATCGGCGACGTTTCCGACAAGGGCATGCCCGCCGCCCTTTTCATGGCCGCCGCGCTGACCACCCTGCGGGCCCGCGCGACCGCCGATCTGCGCGACACGCCGGAGGAGATTCTCCGCCAGACCAACGAGCTGCTGATTCCTCAAAACCAGTCCTGCCAGTTCGTCACGCTCTTCCTCGCCGTCCTCAACGTGAAGACAGGCCTCCTCACGTATTCGGATGGCGGACACAATCGCCCGTACCATCGCGCCCGGTCCGGCAACGCCAAGATGCTCGTGATCCCGCCGCGGGAAGGCATCGCGCTGGGAGTGATGCCCGGCGCCGTCTTCAAACGCCACACCCTCCAGCTCGAACCGGGCGAAACGTTTTTCCTCTACACCGACGGGGTCACCGAAGCCGTGGCGGCGGACGAATCGTTCTATCGCGAACCGCGCCTGGAAAAGACGCTCAACGGGCTCTCGCCAGACCTCGCGGTCTCCGGCTGGGTCGAGGCGGTGATGAAGGACGTCTTCGCCTTCTCGGAAGGCCACGTCCAAGCCGACGATATCACCATGCTCGCGGTCCGTTTCACCTCCTGATCCATGTCCGACTCCACGACGCCCCTGCCGATTTCCGCCTCGGAGGACGAACTGCTCGTCGCCGCCGCTCAGGGAGACGAGCGATTGCTCGAACGGCTCCGGTCGCGCGTCCGCTCCGGGGAGCCCGCGCCGTACGTCGCCGGTTTCATCGAGTTTCGCGGCCGCAGGTTCCACATCGATCCACGCGCCTACATCACCGACCCTGAAGTCACGCACCTGATCGACGTCGTCGGCGAGGAGGGCGACGCGCTCGAACGCGAGTTCGGCCGATCCCTGCGGGTCCTCGAATTCGGAACCGGCGCGGCCACCCTCGCTGTTTCGCTCAAGCTGGAGCACCCGCGCTGGACCGTGGCGGGCTTGGACGTCGACCGGGACGCCCTTGCGCTCGCGTCGGAAAACGTCAGCGCGCACAGCGCCATGGTGGAGCTCATCGAGAGCGATTTCTTCTCCTCCTGGCCCGCCGACCGCCCCCAGCCCGACCTGATCTTCGGCGACCCGCCGTGGGGTTCCGCGGAGGACCTCTACAACCCGTCGCGCGATGCCGAATACTACCGCCAAATGCCGCCGAGGTCGGCGTTCCCCTCCGGCGGCCGCACGGGCATGCACGACGCCGTGGTGCGGCACATCCAGGAACGAGGATGGACGTCCCTGTTGGTCTTCAACTATGGAGTGCTCCCCCGCGGTCTTGTCGAGGCATCGGCCTCGCGGCTGAAGCGCTGGCAGATCCGCTCTCCCGGGCCGCAGGTCTCCATCGTCGTCGGTCGGGCTTGTTAGCTCCCGTCGAGAAACGGAATCAAGCCGGCGTCCGGCGCGCCCCTTCCCGAAGGGGCAACCGGCAATCGCCGTCTCCCCGGACAATCGCGTTTTCCATCGCGACCGGCGGCGGGACTCCGACAAGCCGATCGGAGATTGCGTTTTGGTGCGCTTGCGACTTCTTGCGGCAGTCGCTCCCCGCTCGCATGCCGTTCAAAGTCACCCGAGGCCAGATCGTCGCCCGAGGCTTGTCCAATCGCTGCCCCAATTGCGGCAATCGGACCTTGTTCAAGAAAGGCACGCTCTTCGAACTGAACCGAGAGTGCCCGGCTTGCGGGCTCAAGTTGGAGAAAGACGAGGGCTTTTTCCTTGGATCGATGTCGCTGAACTACGGCATCACCGTCCTGTTTTTCCTCGTGCCGGTTCTGCTGCTTTACCTGTTCTCCCTCATCTCCGGGCTGGTCGCATCGATCCTCGCCGGCGTTGGCGCGATCGTCGTGCCGGTCCTCCTCTACCGCTCGTCGCGAAGCTGGTGGCTGATGAACTACTATGTGTTTCTTCCCCAGCACCTGCCGGCAAATCGCGCGACGGCGCCGGGGGAGGACGAAAACATCTAGCCCGGCGGCGCGCGGCTCACGAGCCGGCTTCGTTTGCGTCCAGCCATTGCTCGACGGACGCAATGTGCAGGCGCATGCGTTCCTCGATATCCAGTGGCTCGGGCGCGCCCTGCTCCGTGCAGTACTGCGCCACGGCGCGGTCGAGATCCATCAGCTCCGGAAAACCGGCGTCGTCCTCCGGGCCCTCTCCGTCCAGCTCGTTGGGCGACCCCCACCAGACGCGATTGAGCCGGCTTAGCAGCGCCAGATAGCGGTCCGCCGCCGCGACGAACCGCTCGATATTCTGCGATGCCAGGTAGCCGGTGACGGTGCCCTCGCGTCCGAAGACGCCTTCCGAATGGGAATGCGGTTCAAGACGGGAGAAGTTCACCTCGCCGGATGCGAGCACGTGCCGGCCCAGCGGATACAAACGGCAGACCAGCGGACGGTCCGCATGGACCGTGCAGCCCTCGTCGCCGAGGAAGACGCAGGCTCCGTCGTCACGGCGCCTCAAATACACGGAGCCTTCCAGAAAATCGCGGAGAAACGCCGTGGTGGAGATTCCCCGATTCCGTGCGAGGCGCGCAGCCTCGTACGGGTTCACCTGGATCAGCTTGTCGTGACAGCAACGGCGGCACCGTGCGCAGCGGTAGGAAAACGGCGTCTCCGCGGAAAACCGCGAACGCGGATCTGCCGCTTCGTCTGCCACGGGAGCGATCAGCGCGTCGGAGCCGAGAGCTTGATCTGATCGGCCGAGAGTTTTTCCCGGCTCGCGTTCAGCTTCAGCTGATCGGCTTCGAGCTTCTGTTGCTCCACGGCGACTTGCTGGCGCAGGGCTTGGAGCTTCTGCTGATCGGCGGCGACGCCGCCTTTGCTCGCCTGAATCTTGAGCTGCAAGGCTTCGAGTTTTTGCTGATCGGCCTGGAGCTTCAGTTGATCGACGGTCAGCTTTCGTTGGTCGGCTTTGACGCGGTCGATGTCCGACTGGAGCAGCTTCACCTGATTCGTGGTGAGTTTGTTCTGATTGACGAAGAGCTTCAGCTGCTCGGCGCTCATCACCTCGCCGTTCTGCTGAAGCGGCGACGTGTTCGATCCCGATGAGCCCGCAGCCAGAAGCGGCGAGAGATTCACTCCGAGGGAGCAGCCTAGCGTGACCAGGGCAAGGGTCCGCGCAGGCGAACGCAGCGACAAAGGACCAGGGGTGTTGGCCATGTGTGAGCGGGGTGCGGCCCGAGACTGCAAACAACGGCTGTGGGTGTCAACGAACAGGGAGCACTGGGTCTGCCACCTCGTCAGTCGCCGGCACCGCCCGGTCGACCGAAGGGCACGACAGAAGCCAAGTCCCGCCCGTCGCCAGCGATCAAAGACGCGGCATGGCAGGCACGTTGCTCCGCGAACGCGCCCTACGCTGCCGCCGGAGGACCGCCGACAAGATCGGCCGCTAGCGCGTGGCTCGGATCCCGCTCGAGAACTTTCCGGAGGAGGCGGCGGGCTGCCGCCTTTTCGCCCAGTCCGAGTCGCGCCTGTGCCTCCATGAAAAGCGCGTTCGTTTCCTGCCGGGCCTGGAGATCGTCATCGAAGAGCAGCATGGTCGGCAGCGAGGTGGCGAAATAATCGATCTTCGCCGGCTGGCGAGCCAGCTCCCGGGCATGCGCGACCAGTTGCTTGAACAACCGCCGGGCCTCGCCCGCCCGGCCCAGTCGGCAAAGCGCCAGGCCCGAGAAGTACGTCATCTCGCTGAAACTGCGGACCTGCATCTCCTGGAAGTCGCCTTTGAACTCGGCCGCTGCCGACCAGTGCGCACGCGCATCGTCCACGCGCCCCGCCGCGGCCAGCGCTTCTCCCAGCCAGAAGTGAATGTCGCTCTGATTGGCGAGCAGATGCTTCGCCTCGCCCAGATTCTCGGGCGCCCCCGCGGCCGCGGTGAAATGCTCAATCGCCGCCTGAGCATCGCCTCGCGACAACGCACTGCGACCAAGCCCCAGGTGGGTGCGAACATGCTGTCCGAGCGCCTGGCCTTCCCCGCCTTCCCACGGCTGAAAACGGCGCGTGGTGAGGAGCGCGAGCGCTTTTCCCGGCCGCCCCGTCTGGTTGTAGAGCGCGCAAATCTCGACGGTGAGATCGTCGCGTTGCGCCACCAGCTTCGGATGCCGTTCCAGGGCCGAAAGCCGCTCACCCGCGGAAACGCCCATCCGTTTCCAGAGTTGATCGCGCTCATAGAGCAAGCGCGCGTCCTTCGGGTTCGCCCGGACCGCGCGCTCGTAGGCGGAGGATGCGCGGGCCGGATCGCGGTTGACGTTGAAGTACCCGATGCCGAGGCAGCGCCATGCAACGGCGTTGTCTTCATCGCGCCGGGCGGCCTGTTCCCATTGGGCGATCGCCTCCCCGTGGCGGCGGCGATGATACAGCCAATGTCCGAGATAAAGCGCCGCTCGCGAGTCCTGCGGGACCAGCGCGAGGGCGTTGGAAAACACCAAGCCTTCCTCCAGGCGGGCTGGAAAACAGTAATCGGGCGACGCTTTTCGCGCGCCGGCGAGGCGGCGTTGAGCCGCGGCGCCGTCGCCCGCGAGAGCGCAGCACCAGGCTGCCGTGTAGGCCAGCAGCGGCGCGGTTCCGAGGTCGGCGGGCGACTTCGACGACTGCGGCACGGTATCCAGAATCTTGAGCGCGTCGTCGAACAGGCCGGCGCGGATGCAATCGTGCGCCAGATCGAGCCTCACCTGGTTGTCGCAGGCGAGTTTCTCTCCGAGGAGGCAGCGCGCCCACCAATCGAGCGGATCCAGCGCGAGCACCTGGCGGAGACACTCCGTCGCCTCGGCCGAGCGGCTCAGGTTGCGCAGCACCACGGCCCGGAGGTCGCGGGCCCGGAGATTGTCGGAGCCGAATCTCAGCGAGCGGTCGAGGTGGTCGAGGGCCGTTGTCCAGTCTCCACGAGAGCAATCGATCTCCGCCAGGGCGTGGTACGCGGCGCCCGCCCAGGCCTGATTCCAAGTCGATTTGTAGAGCGCCGCATAGGCGTCGGCGAATCGGCGCTCAACCGCCCTCGCAGCCCGCCCCTGCTCCATCCAGCCGAGATACCGCAGCGTCAGCCCGAGGTGATAATGCGCCTCGCCATCGGCGGGATTCGGATTTCGAAGGGTCAGCCGCGCGATCGCCGAGCGAAAATGCGCCTCGGCGTCGGCAAACTCGCCCCGCCGCAGATGCCATTTTCCCAACGCGGTGTGGCAGCGGCTGTCTCCGGGGTCCCGACGCAACGCTTCGCGCCAGTAGTCCGTGGGACAGCGCGTCGCGTGGCGGTACTGCTCCAGATGGAGTCCGGTGACGTAGAGTTCGTCCGTGCTCGCGATTTTCCCCGGCGCCGCGGGCTCCGACGCAGCCTGCCTGGCCAACTCGGCAGCGTCGGGCGCGTCCGCCGGTGGCGGTGGCGAATACGCGATGATCTCGCGGCCGCCGTCGTCCAGAACGCGCAACGTCAGGTCGCTCGGACGCGTTTCGCCGGGCAAGCGGAAGGAGGCAACGACCGGGGTGCCCGGTTTCAGGTCCCGGGTGAATCGAGCGATGTCGTGGTCGCGGGAGGTAAGGACGATTCGCGCTTTCTGCAGAACCCGGGCGGCGCTCACTCCGATTCGGGCGGTGTGCGCCTCCACGCGAAGCGAAACCGCAGCGTCGACGTTCGCCTTCTGGGCCGGACCGATCTGCTGGATCGGGTACCAATACTGGCTCCACGTCTTCGTTTCCCCAGGCTGGAGAAAAGAAAAATCGGGCTGGTTGTCCGTGTAGACGCCCGCCATCAGTTCGATGTACGGAGCATGCACGCCGTCGGCGCCGGCGTCCGTCAGGTTGCGGTCCCAGGCATAACCGAACTCCTGGTTGCCCCAGGTCCACTGCTTTTTCCCCGGCGCAATGTGGTGATTGGCCACGTGAACGACGCCCGCCTTCGCCGCATGGTCGTAGCCGCCGAAGAAGTCGGCTTCGGACCCGAGCGCCATGTACGAGGTGGGAACCGGGATGTTCGCGTACCAGGAAAGATCGTTGGCGGCGTAGTCGCCCGGCGGCACGAACTGCCGCGGTTTCTCCGACTCCGGCACGCCGCGTTTCGCCCGTTCACCGTAGTTGACTCCGTAATACCGGCCTGTCGCGAGCGGGAAGCGGCTCATCGCCCGTTTCGCGTGGTCGGCCACCGCGGTGATGTCTTCCGGGAAAAAGGACTGGTACCGCTCGTGCACCCGCGTGGCGACGTTGGCCCACCAGAGGAACGTCTGGACAAACGGAGTTCGGTTGTAGACCCGGGCCCTGAGTTCGATCACGGCGCGGCCGGGATGCAGGCACACGCCGTGCATGCCCTTCATCCGCGCCATCGGATCGTGCTCACTCAGCCACACCGTGACGGAGCCGTCCCGATGTCGTTCGATCTCGACGTCGGCCGGCATGAAGGTCGAGGGACGGTGGTGCTGCGGCCAGTTGAACTCCACGCCTCCGCTGATCCACGGACCGGCGAGTCCCACGAGCGCCGGTTTGATCACGTCCTGACGATAGAAGAAATCGTAGCCGTTGGTCTTGTCCTGACCCACGTGAATCCGCCCCCCCAGCTCGGGCAGAATCATGACGCGAATGAACTCGTTCTCCAGATGCACGGCATCCCAGCTCCGCGGTGTGGGGCGCTCCGCGATCCGGTCGGTGAAGGGCAGCGGGTACACCCCGCCGTTGCTGCCCTGGTACACTCGCCGCTCGAGATACATCGGATTCTTGTCGGGCGGCAGCGGTTCATACGTCGGGAAAACGACGGGCTTGCGGCGGACCTGAACGGAGTTCGTGGCCATGGTAAAGGGGCGGGATGAAGACGGGGATGGGCCGGGCAGCCCGGCGGACAGCACAGGCGTGGGGCCCGGTTCACGTACCACCATTATCCCGCTCCCTGTTGTCCGCCGCCATGCAGCCTTTGCTGGAAAGCATGGACGATCTTATGGGCAATTTCCGATCTCTTGCCTGGAAACGCGCCGAACAACGCGACAATCTGCTGCCCCCTTCTCCCGCTCCCAGAGCGACACCGTCGGCCCCAGAATGAAGCCTCCTCCCATACGCCGCCACGGCTTTGCCGACCAACACATGGTCGTCCTTCCGGCGCCGATTCGGTTGTCGGCCTCGCGGCATCCGCTGCTTCGTCAATTGCTCGTGACGGACGCCGGCTACTTTCCCCGCGCCTCGGGCCATCGCGTCGAACGCCCGCAAGGTTCCAGCACCCACCTGGTCTTCGTCTGCCTCCAGGGCAAAGGCTGGGTGCGGCGCGGCGGACGCACGGAAGCGATCGCTCCCGGAGACGTCGCCTGGCTTCCCGCGGATCAACCGCACGCCTACGGATCCGATCCCGATTCGCCCTGGACGATCGTCTGGGCCCATTTCAGCGGTGCCGAGGCGGAGGCGTGGATGCACGAACTCGGCTGGCGCGGCAACGACCCCGCGGGTCCGCTGCACCTCGCGTCCGCGGATTTGGCCGAGTTGGAATTCGACCGCGTCTTCGACGCCCTCGAGCACGGCTATTCCGTTCCCCAGCTCCTCGCCGCGAGCGCCGCGCTGCGCGCCACCTTCTGCTGCGTCATCCGGCTGACGCAGCAATCCGGGGCACCGCGTTCGGCCGCCGAACGGACCGCGCTCGTGCGCGCCCAGCTGGTCCGCAATCCGGCCCGTTCGTATCGACTTTCTGAACTCGCCACGACGGCCGGGCTGTCGGTTCCTCATTTTTCGCTGCTCTTCCGCCAGCAGACCGGCTACGCGCCGATCGACTTCGTGATTCGTCAACGTATCCGCGCCGCCTGTCGCCTGCTCGACACCACCCCCCAGAGCGTCACCCAAATCGCCACCGAAGTCGGCTTCAGCGACCCCTACTATTTCAGTCGCGCCTTCCGGCGCGTCATGGGCCACTCCCCTTCCGACTACCGGCGAACGGTGAAAGCCTGAGGCCGGTCAATGCCGCCTCGGTCGGAGCCGCCGTCTGCGACCATCGTCCGTCGAGTGCGAACGAAACCTCAACCGCCTCGTCCCGCGTTCGCCCTTGGCAACGAGATCGGGCTCCGTTTTCGTCCGATCATGGTGTCCAAGACGCCCCCCACGTCCAAAGCGCGCCGCCTGCGGCAGCGAGCGCCGATGCCCCCGACTGCGATCGTCGATCAAGGTTTTGTCGCCGCCCGGGCGATGCTGCTCGACGTGGCGGCGTTCCTCGACCGAGTCGAGCGGTACGGCGCGAAGTCGGATTTCCGCTGTGAGGCGATGCGGTCGGCCGCGAAATTTCTCTCCGACGGCAAACCGGAGCGGGCTCGCCGAATCCTCGAGCGATTGAGCGATCCCACCCGCGCACCACTCGCGGTCGCGCCAAGAGGCGCGGCGTGCGGCGCCTGGAAGAAGGGCCGGAAATAGCCATGCGCTACATCGAGCCACACGGCCACATGGTCAGTCGGACCACCGACGATTACCGCGCCATGGTCACCGCGGGATGCGCTGCGGTGTGCGAGCCCGCGTTCTGGGCGGGTTACGACCGCAGTTCGGTCGACGGATTCAGGGACTACTTTCGCCAGTTGACCCGTTTCGAGCCGGCGCGCGCGGCGAAGTACGGTCTTCCCCACTACAGCTGGATTTGCCTCAACCCGAAGGAAGCCGAGGACCTCGTGCTGGCCCGCGACGTCGTGGCCATC
The DNA here is from genome assembly GCA_003054665.1 of Opitutaceae bacterium EW11. Classification (GTDB taxonomy): domain Bacteria; phylum Verrucomicrobiota; class Verrucomicrobiia; order Opitutales; family Opitutaceae; genus EW11. Next base: position 253,147 of record QAYY01000015.1, read on the forward strand.
ATCCCGGAATTCCTCTCCGAGCCCAACGTTCTCGGCATCGGCGAAATCGGCCTCAACCGGAATACGCGCAACGAGGTCACCGCGTTCGAGTGGCACGTGGAACTCGCGATCCGCCATTCGCAGCTGATCCTCGTCCACACCCCGCACCTCGAGGACAAACTCAAGGGCACGCGGCTGATCCTCGACCTCCTGTGCGCGCACCGCGAGATCGACCCGGCGCGCGTCATCATCGACCACGTCGAGGAGCACACGATCCGGCAGGTGCTGGACCGCGGCTTCTGGGCGGGGATCACGTTGTATCCGGAATCCAAGAGCTCGCCCCCGCGCGCGGTCGACATGCTCGAGCTCTGCGGCCGCGACCGGATCTGGCTGAACTCCGCGTGCGACTGGGGCGTGAGCGACCCGCTGGCGGTGCCCAAGACGGCGCTCGAGATGCGCCGGCGCGGCTATACCGACGATTTCGTCGACGCGGTGCTGTTCCGGAACCCGCGGCAGTTTCTCTCGCAGTGCCCGAAATTCCAGCTCCCGGGCCACGACGCGACATGAGACTGCGGCACGGAGCGCATCTCGCCTACTGCACGAACGTCCATCGCGGCGAGACCTGGCCCGAGACGATCGCGGCGCTCGAGCGTCACACGCTGCCGCTGCGCCGTCGCGTCGCCGCCGGGCAACCGTTCGCCATCGGACTTCGGCTCGGTGCGCGAGCCGCGTCGGAGCTGGCAGAATCGTCCAATCTGGACGCGTTCCGTCGATGGCTCGATCGGCACGATTGCTATGTATTCACGATCAACGGATTTCCGTTCGGCAGCTTCCATGGCACGCGGGTGAAGGAACAGGTCTACGCACCGGATTGGTCGTCGCCCGAGCGCCTCGCGTACACGTGCCGGCTCTTCGAGTTGCTGGCGGCGCTGGCGCCGCGCGGCGGATCGGCCAGCGTCAGCACCGTGCCGGGATCGTTCAAACGCTTCGTCGCCGAGGAGCCCGGCCGGCGCGACGCGATCTTCCGCAATCTCACCGACTGCGGACGTTTTGTCGCCTCGCTCTCGGAGAAGACCGAGGTCGACCTTCATCTCGGCTTGGAGCCCGAGCCCTGTTGCCTCTTCGAAACGACCGACGAAACCGTCGCGTTTTTCGCCGAGTGGCGAGAGAGCGAACCCGCGGCCGACGCCGAGGGCCTGCTTCGCCGCGTCGGTGTGAACTACGATTGTTGCCATTTGGCGGTGGAATTCGAATCGGCCACCGCCTCCCTCGACCGGCTCGCTACCGCAGGGCTACGGCTGAGCAAACTGCACCTGAGCTCGGCTCTCCGCGTGCGTCCGGACGCCGACGGGAGGCGCGCGCTACAGGCCTTCGTCGAACCCGTTTACCTGCACCAGGTCGTGGCAAGGCGCTCTGGCGAAACGCAGGCCCTCCGTCGGTATCAGGATCTTCCCGACGCGCTGGCAGACTCAACCGGAACCTCCGCAGACGAGGAATGGCGTGTGCACTTCCACATCCCGCTGCACGCGGCTCCGCACGAGCCTTTCCGCGACACTCGGGATCACCTGCTGGCGGCGCTCGACTGGTTGCAGGCGCATCCGAAGGCCTGCTCTCATCTGGAGATGGAGACGTACACCTGGGAGGTGCTGCCGCCCGAATTGCGCGTGCCGATCGACGAACAACTCGCGCGTGAGTACGACTGGACGCTCGCAGCTCTGCGCGAGCGCGGCCTCGCGGAGGCGGGAGGCGCAGCGTGACAAAATCCGCATCGTCGGTTTTCCGCGCCTGGTTCGATCTCGCCCGCGCCGGCAACTTCCCGTCCGTCGCCAGCAACGTGCTCGCGGCGCATGTGCTCTCCGATGTCGGCGGCGCCCCTTCCGACCGCGTGGGGAGCATCGGCGTTGCCATCGTGGCCGGGCTGCTGACCTACGCCGGGGGCGCGACCCTAAATGACGTCATGGATACGGCACACGATGCCGAGCATCGTCCGGAGCGCTCGATCCCGAGCGGACGCATCGCGCGCGGCACGGCGCTCGGCATCGCCCTGATCGAACTGGTTGCCGGGCTCACGCTCTTCGTGATGGCGGGCGCCAGTGTCGCAGCAGCCTTGGGCTTGGGCGCCGCGATCGTGATCTACGACAGTTTCCACAAAGGCTGGACTGGTTCGGTGTTTGTCATCGCCGGATGCCGCGTCCTGCTCGCCCTGATCGTCGCCACGCTTCCCGGGCACGCTGCGACGGCGTCATGGGCGGTTTGGGTCGTCGCGCTGTTTCTCTACATTGCCAGCCTCAGCCTGCTCGCCCGCCGCGAAACCACCGGCGGAGAAGCGGTTCGCCGGGTCGTGGGGCGGTTGTTGTCCGGAATTCCTCTCGTCGACGCCGCCGCGCTCCTGGTTGTAGGCCACTGGGGCACCGCCGCCGTGTGCGCCGCGGCCGTCGCGGCCGGAACCGCGGCCCGGCGCGTGGCGGCTTCGACCTGATCCGATCGTGAACGACTCCTCCTGGGAAATTTCCGAGCGCCATGTGCATCGCGTGTTGTTCACCCGCGACGTCTTCGCTCCGTCCAACGACTGCCTGGCGCATGCGCTTGCTCCTGAGTCGGCGAGCCGCAATCGGGTTCAGGTCTTTGTCGATGCGGGGCTCTGCCGCGCGCGGCCCGAACTCGTCAAAGCCATCGCGTCCTGGTTTTCCGAATACCCGCAGTTCGAGTTGGTGGCCGCACCTGTCGTCGTTCCGGGAGGAGAAATCGCCAAGAACGATTCCGCGGCCCTGGACGCGATCTGGCAGGCGATGGCCGACGCCCGTCTATGCCGTCACTCGCGTATCGTCGCAATCGGCGGGGGCGCCGTGCTCGACGCAGTGGGGTTCGCTGCGGCCACGGCGCATCGGGGCATCCCGCTCGTCCGGCTGCCGACGACCAGCCTGAGTCAGGCGGATGGCGGCGTCGGCGTAAAAAACGCGGTCAACCGTTTCGGTCGGAAGAACTGGCTCGGCTGTTTCACCGTCCCGCTCGCGGTCGTGAACGATCTCGCGTTTCTCGACACGCTGCCTCCGCGCGAGCGAAGGGCGGGCCTGATCGAGGCCGCGAAGGTCGCATTGATCCGGGATGCACGGTTCTTCGACGAGATTGCACGCTTCGCCGAGGCGATTGCGGCGTTTGAACGCGAGCCGTACGAGCGAACGATCCGCGAAAGCGCGCGCCAGCACGTCGAGCATATCGCCACCGCGGGCGATCCCTTCGAGCGCGGCTCGGCCCGTCCGCTCGATTTCGGCCACTGGGCCGCGCACAAGCTGGAGCAGATGTCCGGCTTCGAACTGAGCCACGCCGAAGCCGTGGCCGTCGGCATGGCGCTCGACCTCGTCTATGCGCGCTTCGCCGGCCTTCTCGCCGCGCCGCTCGCCGACCGCATTCTCGGAGTGACGAAGCGACTCGGATTCAACCTGTACACGCCCCTGTTGGAGCGGCAACGGAGCGACGGCCAACTCGAGGTGCTCGGTGGCCTGGAGGAATTTCGCGAACATATGGGCGGCGAATTGGCGATCCCGATGATCCGCGCTCCCGGAGAGCGAGTTTTGGTCAACGCGATCGACTCCGTCCTGCTCGCCGCCGCCGTGAAGGAGCTGCGCACGCATGAGTGACCGCGTCGCCATCATCGACGTCGTCGGGCTGACGCCTCGGCTCCTCGGCAACGACACGCCCAACCTGTCCGCGCTGGCGGGGGAAACCGGACTGATCCGGATCGATCCCGCGTTGCCGGCCGTGACCTGCACGGCCCAGAGCACGTATCTCACCGGCTTGCCGCCGTCCGGCCATGGAGCTGTCGCGAACGGCTGGTATGACCGCGCGTTGGCCGAGCATCATTTTTGGAAACAGTCCAACCACCTCGTTCAGGGGAAGAAGCTCTGGGAAACCTGTCGGCGGCGGCGTCCGGGCTTCACGTGCGCGAAGCTTTTCTGGTGGTACAACATGTACTCGACGGCCGATTGGTCGATCACCCCCCGTCCGCTCTACCCCGCCAACGGTCGCAAGGTATTCGATATTTACGCACACCCGCTGCCACTGCGGGATGAGATCAAGGCCGACCTCGGGCCCTTTCCGTTTCCGGCATTCTGGGGGCCGATGGCGGGCTTGGCCTCGTCGCAATGGATCGCGCGTGCCGCCGAATGGATCGAGGAGCGGCATCAGCCGGACCTCTCGCTCGTGTATTTGCCCCACTTGGACTACAACCTCCAGCGCTGGGGCCCGGAGGATGCGCGCATTTCCGCCGATGTTCGGGCCATCGATGCGTTGGTGGGCGAAATGATCGCTGGTTGCCGCCACCGCGGAATCCGTCCGATCGTGCTCTCAGAGTACGGGATCCTGCCGGTGCGACGTTCGATTTCGTTGAACCAGCTTTTCCGGCGTCGCGGCTGGTTGACGCTCAAGGAGGAACTCGGACGCGAGCTGCTCGATTGCGGAGCGAGCCGCGTGTTCGCGATCGCCGACCATCAGGTCGCGCACATTTACCTCAACGATCCCGAGCTGGAATCGGTCGTGCGCGCCGCGGTGGAATCCGAGCCCGGAGTTGCGAACGTGCTGGACCGAAGCGCACAGGGCGCGGCGGGACTGTCCCACGATCGTTCCGGCGACCTGGTGGCGTTCGCGGCCGAGGATGCGTGGTTCAATTATTACTACTGGAGCGACGATCGCCGGGCGCCGGATTTCGCGCGCTGCGTCGATATCCACCGGAAGTACGGCTACGACCCGGTCGAACTTTTCCTCGATCCCGCTCTGGCCTTTCCACGCCTGCGGATTGCCTCGAAGCTGCTCCGCAGCCGTCTCGGTTTCCGGACTCTGATGGACGTCATCCCGCTGGATCCCTCACTCGTGAAGGGATCGCACGGCGCGCGACCCGCGGACAGTCGCGATTGGCCGGTGCTCATCGGCACCGGCGGATCGCCCGACCCGATCCCCGCAACCGCCGTTCACGAGCGACTCCTCGCCGCGTGCGGTGCCTGAAAACGCGTTCGCTCGATCCGAGACGGCAGGCGTCTCGCAGTGCGAAGTGCCCACCGCCGGGATGAAGGCGCGGGAATCCTGCTCGTCGCGTGAGCCCGCGAGCAAACGACGCGCGCAACTTCGCGGTGATATCTGGGTCCGCGGTCCGAATCCAACGCCATGGCACGCTTCGAAGGAATCTCCGTGTTGTTCATCGCCGGCTTCGGTCCGGTCGTCCGCGACGCTGCCGCCAGTCGCAAGCTCTACCGCGAGGTCCTTGGGATCCGTTTCAAGAAGGAAACCGGCAACTACCTGCACACGGAAGCCGTCGACGGCGCGAAGACATTTGCGCTCTGGCCCTTGGCGCAGGCAGCACAATCCTGCTTTGGGCGTCGCTCCTGGCCGAAAGACGTGCCAGTGCCGCAAGCCTGGCTCGAATTCGACGTGGAGAATGTGGAGCGTGCAACCGCGACGCTGGAGGCCCGCGGGTACCGCCTCCTCGTGAAAAACAGGCACGAGCCGTGGGGCCAAACCGTGAGTCGTTTCCTTTCACCGGAAGGACTGCTGGTCGGCGTCGCGTTCACGCCGGCATTGCGAGGCAATTAGCCGGTCTTCCGAGCGGGAGCGGGACTACGCTAAAAGGCGTCGCGAAACGCCTCGAGAATACCGGCCCAAGCATTCGGGCTATCGAATGCCATGTAGGCTTGCTCCGCATCGAAGCCGAACCGCTCCAGCTTTCGGTGTTCGACCGTCACCTGGGTCTTCGCCTCGGCCGTGGGTCGGGCGTCGGCATGAGCGGGAAGATGACTTCATAACCAGGTCCCAAATCCCCCTGAAGCGAATCGTCGGGTTTCGAATCGACGCCGTATCCGTCGGCGCCGCCCCCATGAATGAAGAGGATCCGCGTCGTATTCATACAGGCCCCACATAACCAGCGTGGTCCCTTCGTCAACGTCCCCACTCAGGGTTGGTTTCCGCCACACGCAGATGACCGAGAATCTCTAGATCCGGCTCGGGTCTTCTGCAGTGCGTTCTGTGATAACAAATAGCATCCCACCGGTCACCGCGCCCCCACCGCACTGTCACGAATCACCGCGGTTATTTCGTCTTCTCTGGTGGGCAACGGCATGAGGCCGCAGTCCCACTCAAGATCCATGAAACGCATTCTAGTTTATCGTCATCCTCATTGCGCCCGCTGCGCCAGCTTCGCCCGCATGCACCATGCCGTCGACTGGTTCAATCGCATTGCCGACACGACGGCCACGCCGCCAACCGGTCCACTGCGCATGGGGGAAATCGTCGTCGAAGACCTGCGGACGCACCGAACACTGCAGGGCGCCGAAGCGCTCGCACTCGTGTATCGGCAAGCGATCGCCTACTGGCCGCTGATCCCGCTGCTCTGGGTCCCGGCGATCCGCGCTCGCTTGGATCGCGAAGTGCGTGGCTGCGCAGACGGCGGTTGCCAAATCGATCGCGGTGCTAATAACGCCACGCACATTCCCACCCGCGTGTAATGGCAGACCCGTTCATCGAACACCGCCCGCTGCTCTTCGGCATCGCCTATCGCATGCTGGGCAGCGTGACGGAGGCCGAGGACGCCGTACAGGACGTGTACCTGCGCTGGCAACGCGAAGCCGCCACAGCAATGGCGCTCCGTTCGGCCAAAGCATGGCTGATCACCGCGACGACCCGCCTCTGTATCGACCGGCTGCGTTCGGCCCGCCGCCGACGCGAAGAGTACTTCGGCGTCTGGCTTCCCGAGCCCCTTGTGCAAACCACGCCGTCGGACGCCCCGGACGCGAATGCCGCGCTGGCCGACTCGCTTAGCACGGCATTTCTGCTCCTCCTGGAAACGCTCACCCCCGACGAACGGGCGATCTTCCTGCTGCACGAAGCCTTCGACTACAGTCACGAGGAGATTGCCGATATCGTGGGCAAGACCGAGGCGAATTGCCGGCAAATCTACCGCCGTGCAAAGGAACATCTCGCGCAGAAACGTGAGCGGCGCCGCGGTGATCCTGCGCGAGCCGAGACGCTCGTTCAGCGCTTCTTGATGGCGGCGCGCGGCGGCGACATGGCGGAACTCATTTCTGTTCTCTCTGAAGATGCCGTCCTCCGTACGGATGGCGGCGGACGCGTGCGCGCTTCACCTACTCCGATCGAAGGTCCCGACAGGATTGGCCGCTTCCTCGTCGGCATCCGCGGCAATATCCCGGCGGACGCTCGCTACAATTTGCAGCGGATCAACGGGGGAATTGGTGTCATCGTCGTTTCCGCCGGCCAACCCATTGCCGCCCTGACCTTCGCGGTCGAGGGCGATCGCATCCAGGACATCTACTCGGTGAGCAACCCGGATAAGCTCCGGCACCTGACCGGATAGGCGGAAAGATTTGGCCGGATCTGAACGCGCTGCATGCGAAGCCGAAGGGCGATGTGTCATACCGAATCCGGCGAGCGTGGGGCCGGGATCCGACGCTGAACGCGCGTCATCAACGCAGTTTCGTTCCCACCTTTTTTCTCCTCGATGGAGCACCTGATTGCCACGATTCGCCAGCATTCGCGGCAAATCGGGACGTTCACTCTCCTCTCAACGCGAAGATCCCTTTGGTGTAGATCCGGTGTAGATTCTCATTCTGCCTTCTTCATTAGCGAAGAGCACTGGCGGAGAGGGTGGGATTGGGTGAGCTTCGCTCAGGTGCTGCGCACCCGCGCTGGCGCTCGCTCCGTCGAACCCACTCGTGGGTTCTCATCCCTCCATTCTGCATTCCTCATTCTGCCTTCTTCATTAGCGAAGCGCACTGGCGGAGAGGGTGGGATTGGGTGAGCTTCGCTCAGGTGCTGCGCACCCGCGCTGGCGCGCGCCCCATCTCCGCTCGCTGCGCTCGCTCCGTCGAACCCACTCGTGGGTTCTCATCCCTCCATTCTGGCTCTTCATCAAAGAATGGGGACATGCCGCTGAGAACCAGCAGACATGTCCCCTGCGATGATAGAGCTAACGATGAAGGGGTATCGGCTCCTGAGGGTGCACAGCAAGCCTGAGGTGCTGATGGAAGTGGAGCTAGAGCAGCAGCCCGAGAGTTGCCTTTGCTGTGGAGCCAGCAGGCTCCACAGCAAAGGCAGGTATGAACGTCGGGTGCAGCATCTCGATCTATGCGGCCGGCCCGCATGGATGTGGGTTCATTGCCGGCGCTACCGATGTTGCGAATGCGGACGGACCTTCGTGCCACCTCTTCCTGGGATTTTGCCTGGGCGCCATAGTTCAGAGCC
>QAYY01000016.1 GCA_003054665.1 Opitutaceae bacterium EW11
CGGGTTCAAGGACGTCATTCACGACTGGAAGGCCCAGTCGTGGAATCCGGAAAAGCTGCTCGACCTCTATCAGCGCGCCGGGGCGAAGTACTTCTTCGCGCTCGCGAATCACCACGACAATTTCGACAACTGGGATTCCAAGTACCAACCGTGGAACTCGACGAACATGGGCCCCAAGAAGGACCTGATCGCCGGTTGGGCCGCAGCGGCGCGAAAGCACGGCATGAAGTTCGGAGTCAGCGTGCACGCCGCTCACGCGTGGAGCTGGATGGAAACGGCTCAAGGCGCCGACAAAACCGGCCCGTACGCAGGCGTGCCTTACGACGGCAAACTCACCAAGGCGGACGGTAAGGGAACCTGGTGGGAGGGCTACGACCCGCAGGATCTCTACGAACAGCGCCACACACCGAGCCCCGGCTTCCAGGAGCTCCCGCTGATTCACACGCGCTGGAGCTGGGGCAATGGCGTCACTCCCCCCGATGCGGCTTACTGCGAGAAATTCTACAACCGCACCGCCGACCTGATTAACCGGTACCAACCGGACCTGATCTACTTCGACGACACGGCCCTGCCCCTCTGGCCTGCAAGCGACGCCGGACTCAAGATCGCGGCGCATTTCTACAACGTGAACGACCGCGTGCACGGCGGCGACGGCGTGCTGTTCGCGAAGATCCTCACGCCGGATCAGCGCCAGTGCATGGCCTGGGACATCGAGCGAGGCGTGAGCAACGAACTGGAGCCGACCCCGTGGCAGACCGACACGTGTATCGGCGAGTGGCACTACAACAAGGCGGTCTTCGAGCAGCATCGCTACAAGAGCACCAAGACGGTCGTGCAGACGCTCATCGATGTGGTCAGCAAGAACGGCAATCTTCTGCTCAGCGTGCCTGTCAAAGGCGATGGTTCGCTCGACTCCGACGAGATCGAAATCGTCGAGGGAATCGCCCGGTGGATGCAGGTGAACCAGGAGGCGATCCACGGCACGCGTCCGTGGAAGGTCTTCGGTGAGGGTCCGCAGATGGCCGACTACAAACCGCTCTCAGGACCGGGCTTCAACGAAGGCATGGGAAAGCCCTTCACCGCCGAGGATCTTCGTTTCACGACCAAGGGGAAAACGCTGTACGTTTTCGTGATGGGCGCTCCCAAGTCCGCGATCCGCATCACCTCGCTCGGTGCGCGCAGCCCGCTGTTCGGTGGCAAGGTCGCGGCGATCTCGCTGCTCGGAAGCGGAGAAAAGATCCGCTGGCAGCAAGAGGACGGCGCTTTGGTCGTCGAGCTGCCGAAGGGCGCGACCAACGAGTTGGCCAACGTATTCAAGATCGAACCGAGCCTCTGATCGCACGAGCGTTGTTTCGAATTCGGCTCGGTGCTCCCGTCTGCAAAACACGAACGGGAGCTTCTGAACCGCCCTCGAGACGACGCAAAAACGCCGAGGCTTCGATTCAGGTTTTGTAGGATGACAGGCGCGCCGCTTCGCGCGGCGCGCCTTTTTCATCATCCACGCCGCCGGGATGAGACGTTCCGCTACTTGTCCTGAACGTCGGTACGGAACGGCGACGCAGGCAGACCTTCGCGGTTGTACAGGTTGCCTTCCGGCACGTTGGCCCACGCATACCGCACGGCGACCGGCGCAGGAACCTCTTCAGCCGACACGACCACCGTATTCCCCACGATGGTCGCTTTGGCCGGGTGAAACACCTTGTCGCTGCCCGCAATCACGAAACCTTTCAGTTCCCCATCGCGAGCGACGAGTCCCCCGCCCCGGTGGCTGAACTTCAACACCGCCCGGTGGCCGTCCGTGGACATCGATTGATAGAGCGGCCCCGAGTATTCCAGCTTTTCGCCGTAAGCGATGGCGCGCGCAGCCAGGGCCAGACGTTCGCCGACCGGACGTTTGTCGGTGGGGTGAATATCGTCGGCGTCTCCCACGTCGAGCGTCACCACCATTGCGGACCGTTTGATTTTTCCCAACGCGAGGAACTGCGCCTCGCGGATCTCGGGCGGCATCTCTTTGAATGGAGCGATCTGCACGAAGAGGAACGGGAAATCACCCTGCCCCCAGTTCTTGCGCCAGTCGGCCACCAGGTCGGGAAACAGGGTTCGATATTGCAGCGAGCGCGGCGCATTCGCCTCGCCTTGATACCAGATCACACCGCGGAAGGCGTAGGGCTGCAGCGGAGCGATCATCGCGTTGTACAGCACCGTGGGAGCGCTCGGGTTGTTGCTGAGATTGACGGGGGGCTGGGTCTGCTTCGAAAAATCGACGGCCACACGATGGCGCCATTCGCCCTCCAGCGAGAGCGCCGCCTGCGGATCGTCCGCTCGAACGAGTCGCAGGGAATCGCCCCCGCCGTACAGGCCGCCGCCGCCGCCAGTGTCGAGCACCCGCACCGCGATCGTGTTTTTCCCCGGTTTGAGAACGTCCGGAGGAATCGAATACACGCGGTGTTTCTTCCAGTCGTCGGTGCTGCCGACTTCGCGGCCGTTCACCCAGGTCGTATCCGCGTCGTCGATGGCCCCGAGATGCAGGACGACCGGATGGCCGGCCCAATCCTCCGGGATCGTCACCTCACGGCGAAACCAGACGACGCCGTCGAAATCGACCAGGCCGGCGGCTTCCCAGAAAACCGGGAGCGTCATCGATTGCCAGCCGGTCATGTCGAGCTGCTCCGCGCTCCACGGACTGGAACGGCCGGAACCCGGGTCGTTCGCCGCAAACCACTCGGCGAGCCGTTTTTCATAGGCGGCCTGCATGCCCGCGGGATCCGACTGGAGCTGCTTCATCATCGCGATCGTTTCCGCGAAGTCGGGGCGACGAGCCAGACCGGTCGCACTGGTCCATGCCTCGGCAGGGGTGCCGCCCCAGGAGGAGTGGATAAGCCCCACCGGCACCTTGCGCGCCTGATGCAGGGCGCGTCCAAAAAAGAACCCGATCGCCGTGAAACTCGGGGCGGACTCGGGAGTGCAAACGAGCCACCGGCCCTCGACCTGACTCATCGGTGCCACCGACGTTTTCTGCGCTACGCCAAAATGCCGGATCTGAGGAAAGTTCGCCGACGCTGCCTCCTCCTGCCAATTCTTGATCGGCTTCTGCCCTTCGCGCAGTCCGAGCTGGCGCTCCATGTTGGATTGGCCGCTGCAAACCCAGACCTCGCCGATGAGCACGTCCGATATCTCGACGCGATTCTTGCCGGCGACGGTGAGCGTGTACGGCCCGCCGGCAGACAGCGCGGGAAGGCGCACGAGCCACCGACCGCCGCGTGCGGTCGTCGTCGCTTTGTGCCCGGCGAGTTCCACCGTCAGCGTTTCTCCTTCGTCCGCTGTGCCCCAAACGGGGATCGGAGCGCCCTGCTGAAGGACTGCGTGGTCGCAAAACAACGATGCGGGAACGACGTCGGACCGCATCGGCGAAACAAGGAGTAGTGTGCCGCCAAGCACGCTGATGAGTGAGGTGAATCTCATATCGGGATTTCCAACATGGCTCCGGCGTAACCCAAGTCAGCCAGTTTTTCCCTCGTGGATCGCCGACGAAGGTTCTCGGGGATTCTTTTCCGTCGCGAATGTGGATGGAAACGCGGGCAACGGTTTGCCGCAGAACGCTCCCCTTCCCTCGGAGATTTCGGCAAGCGTCTGTCTCGGCCGCCTGGATACAGCCCGCGCGTTCCGGCGCCAGCGTTTCCACGATGTCGCACGTTTTCGGGACAGCATTTGTGGCGCTTCTCCGGCGGCAGAAGCCTCAGCGAGGCCCGCGGAACGAAGCTCATCCAACGAAACCCACGGTTTCAGGAATCCTGAGGCCTACCGCCTCAGCGTCGTCGCCCAGTGCGGCTTGGCCAATAACCCAAACCAACCACCCAAAACGGCCGCTCCACACTTGGGTGTAGATCCGTCTACCGTCGCCCCCCCGCGAGAAAGGAAAAATGGTCGGGCCGGAGAGGCATCTTTTTCATAGGATAGGGCCTATTTTTGTGGGGCGTTTGTGGCGGATACAGCAGGGTTGGCGGCGGGCTTCGTCGCACTCTCCTGCAGCTTTTTCGTTTCCCATGCGCGCTGCGCGTCAGCGGCGGAGTTGCCGATCGCCCGGTCTATCATGCGTCGGCGTTGCTCCTCGAAAGACCTTTCGCGCTGATGCTGTCGCCACGATGACCACGCGAAGAAAAGGACGATGCCCGCTGCGATGACGACGGCACGCTTAGCGGTTCCGGCTGTGCTCATGCGATGAGACGTCGTCGATCGCAGGCCTTTCGACTCTCCCGCGCTTCTTTTTCGGTTGAGCTTCGATGAAGGCTTGGGGTTTGTACCCCGGATGTTCGGTAGGAACGACCGGAGGGCAACCGTTCTCGAACCATTGATCGATGATCCGACGCACGTAGGTGGTCGGGCCCTCCATGCCGAGTGCCTCGGCACGTTGAGCGATGTACGCCTCTCTGTCTTCCGGCAGGCGGAAGGAGAATTGGATTGCCATGTGAGTCTGTTCGTTGGGCAGAGCGTGGCCCCATCCGTCATCCTGCCACAGGCGTGGCGGATTGTGGCGAAGAAGGTGCGTTTTCTGCCACAGAATTCCTCATTCCCTCACTCATTGAGTGGGCAACTTTCATAGGCAAAAGAGAAGTTGGTCGGGCCGGAGAGATTCGAACTCTCGACCTCTTGCACCCCATGCAAGCGCGCTACCAGGCTACGCTACGGCCCGAACAAGAGGAAGGGCAGAAAGCCCCATGCCGTGGAGGGAAGCAAGCGGTTTTTTCAACCGCTTGTCAGCGACCACGGCGGGCTCGGCAACAGAGCGATATCGTGGGGGCACAATCCTGGGAAAATGGGCTGTATTTCCGGACCAATTGCGTGGCCTTTTCGGTGGAAATCGTTACCCTGCAGTTATGAAAACGATCCTTGCCCCAATCGATTTCTCGACCGCGACCGAATCGGTCATCGATGCTGCCATCGATCTCGCACAGGCGACCAACGGACGCGTCGTTCTCCTCCACATCGTGCAGCCGCCAATCCTCACCAGCGACTATGGTCTGGCGATGGAGAGTTTCCAGGAGGCGGTCACGTTAAGCGAAAAGCACGCCGCAAAGCGGCTGGCCGAATTGAAAACCCGGGCCGAATCCCGCGTGCCGGAAGTACAGGTGGAACAGGTCAGCGGCTCGGCGATCGCCGAGATTCTCGAGGCCGCCAAACGCAACAGCGCTGACTACCTCGTCATGGGTTCTCATGGCCACACCGCCTTGTACGATCTGCTCGTGGGGAGCACGACGCACGGCGTGATGCGCCGCATCCAGTGCCCGGTGGTCATCGTCCCCCCGCCCCAGCGTGGTGAACATAAATAGCCCGGCTTGACCGGCAGAGAATCCGACGCGCGCGGACCGGGCCCACGAGGTCCCTCCGCGAGGATCTGAATATTGCCGCGACGGGCCGCGGCGTCGTGAAGTCGACGGCTGTCCGTTAACGCAGTCCGTTCGATGCACGAACCCGGTGGTGTCGTAAGGCGCGGACTAAGGGCCGGGAACGCGGAATAAGGCGGGATCAGGAATTCCGACTCTTGCGCGCCATCCGGAGAAGCGACTCCTCGGAGCTGAGTTCCTGGATGCGGTCCAGTTCGACCCACGCGAGGGCCTTCGACTCGTAGCTCGTGACCAGCGGCTCCTCCGGATCGGCCTCGATGAGAAACCGGACGTCGTAGTGCCAGTGGGCCGGTTCGCCCTTGCGCTCGGGTATCCAGTGGCGGTCCACGTCGAAGATCGCCGGGGAAACGAGCGCCAATCTCGTCAGGCCGGACTCCTCTTCGGCTTCTCGCAACGCGACGTTGACGAGATCGATGTCGCCGTCGGCGTGTCCGCCGAGTTGAAGCCACTTCTCCAGCTTGCGGTGATGAGTCAGCAGCGTCTTTCGGCGCGCCCGGTCCACGATCCAGGCGGAGCCGGTGAGATGACCGATGGCGAGCTCGCGGTCGGCACAATTCGGATACGCCCGGACAAACTCGATCGTCGCCTGGGTCATCGCCGCTTCGTGCGCATCGAGCCTTTGCCCGGCGTGTGCACGGAGCAGCCCGACCAGGTCCTCGCGGCCGCCCGTCAATTCGTCACGAACCATTTGGATTCGGCGGTGACAGGCCCCGCTTCGAGGTGGGCAAAAACCTGATCCACGCTGAGAGTCACGGAAAACAGGTTCAGGTTCGTCGGCTTGTTGAAGCGCTCGGTAATCATGCGCTCAAAAAATCGGAGGAGGTCGTCGTAGAAACCGTCCTGATTGAGGAAAACACAGGGTTTCCGAAGCACGTCGAGCTGCCGGAGCGTGAGGATCTCCATGATCTCCTCCAACGTGCCCCAGCCGCCGGGCAGCGCGACAAAAGCATCGGCGCGGGTTTCCATCAGGAGCTTCCGCTCGCGCATGGTGACCACCGTGATCAGCTCGTCGGCCTCGTCGAACGCGAGCTCTTTCGCTTTCATGAAATCGGGGATGACGCCCACCACTCTGCCCCCGGAACGTTTCACCGCCCGCGCCACGGAACCCATCAGTCCGGATTTGCCGCCGCCGTAAACCAGACCCCAGCCGCGGCGCACCATCTCGGCGCCGAGCGCCTCGGCCGCCGCGTAGTATTTCGGGTCGAGGCGGTCGCTCGACGAGCAGTAGACACAAAGCATCTTCATCCGCTCACGAATGGACGGATCGGCCGGCGAACGAAAGCAGAGAATCGACTGAAAGCGGCCTCCTGTTCATTGCTGTGACTTTGTGTCTGAAATCGCCTCCCACTACCGCGGACGAATCGCTCCCTCGCCTACGGGAATGCTCCACCTCGGCCACGCGCGAACGTTCTGGTTCGCCGCCCAGCGAGCGAAAGAACGTGGCGGCGACTTGATTCTCCGGATCGACGACCTGGACCGGGCACGCATTCGCCCGGAGTACACGGACGCCGCGATCGAGGATCTGCGTTGGCTCGGCTTTCGGTGGACCGAAGGACCGGATATCGGAGGACAGCACGCGCCGTATCGGCAGAGCGAGCGCACGCGATTCTATCGCCAAGCGCTGGAGCAACTGCATGAAGCCGGCTTGGTTTTTCCCTGCCATCGCTCGCGCCGCGACGTGTTCGAGGCCGCGGGCGCGCCGCACGAACCCCAGGGAGAGGGCGACGAGCCCGTTTACCCACTCGGCTTTCGGCCGCCGGCCAGTCAGCCGTTGCCCCCGCTCCAGGAGAAGGTCTCCGTCAACTGGCGCTTCCGCGTGCCGGACGGAGAAACGGTGTCGTTTGTCGACGGCCGACTCGGCCCGCAGCAGTCGATCGCCGGAGTAGGATTTGGAGATTTCCTTGTCTGGCGAAAGGACAATACCCCCGCCTACCAACTGGCCTGCGTGGTCGACGACGCCTCGATGGGGGTGACTGAAGTCGTGCGCGGCGCAGATCTCGTCACTTCGACCTATCGCCAGCTCCTCCTCTATCGGGCGCTGAACTGCCGGGCACCGGCTTTTTATCACTGTCCGCTGATGACTGACGAAAACGGCGTTCGTCTGGCGAAGCGCCACGATGCCCTCAGCCTGCGGGCCCTGCGTGAACGCGGCGTTGCGCCTGCCGACCTCATCCGTGAGTTTTCGTCACACTACCGCACCTCGCCATGAGCATCCGCATCGGAGTCATCAATGTTTCGGATCGGGCCAGCGCCGGCGTCTACGAAGACACGCCAGGCAAAGCCGCGGTGGCGCTTTTGCGCGAATGGCTCACGTCGCCCTTCGAAGTCGAGTATCGCGTTCTTCCCGACGAACAGCCTGCGATCGAGGCCGAGCTGCGCCGCCTGGCTGACGACTGCCAATGCGCGCTCGTCGTCACCACGGGCGGCACCGGCCCGTCTCCTCGCGACGTCACTCCCGAGGCAACCGCTGCCGTATGCGAAAAGCTCCTACCGGGGTTCGGCGAGCTGATGCGTGCGACGTCGCTGCGGTTC
This sequence comes from Opitutaceae bacterium EW11, assembly GCA_003054665.1. Taxonomy (GTDB): domain Bacteria; phylum Verrucomicrobiota; class Verrucomicrobiia; order Opitutales; family Opitutaceae; genus EW11. The sequence goes on from QAYY01000016.1 coordinate 7,935, forward strand.
GTCCCCACCGCGATTCTCTCGCGTCAGACGGCGGGCATCCGGGGGAAAACGCTCATCGTCAATCTGCCAGGGCGCCCCAAAGCCATCCGCGAAAACCTGGAAGCGGTCTTCCCGGCCATACCGTATTGTATCGATCTGATCGGCGGCCCACGCCTCGAGACAAACGAAGCGGTGATGAAGACCTTCCGCCCGAAGCCCTGAGCGACACCAGCCGGCGATCGCCGGCATCCGGCGCCGTAGTGCCGATTCTATTTCATACTCGCGCCCGGATTCCACCACTCGCGCGGGAGCAGAGCCTCGGCGCCGTGAATATAGTATTGGTAGTAGAGCCAGAACACCAAACCGCCGAGCAGGACGAGAAACGCGATCTCGCCAAGAAACCCCGCCTCATTCCGGCTCCCATGGTGCAACGCTCGAACAAGCGCCTCCAGGGCCGGGGCGACGGCAAACGCCACGATCGAGCTTCCGAAGAGCACGAGCGCCATGATCACACAGACCCGAACCCACGGGTCGGAGATGACGGCGACTTTATATGACATCAGGTTGTTGCACAGATTGAGCAGCAACAGACAGCACGGAAGGACGTAGTAGGCTCGTACGACGTTGGTCTTTTTCTTCTTCACGAGAATTCGGGCGATTGCCCCAGTCGACACGCCACCTTTCTCGTGTACACTGTGGGCAACCCACTGAAGCCATGCCGTACCTCAAAATCCAGACAAACATCCCCCTGACGAAAAAGGCGGAACGGAATATTCTGCAGACGGCTTCCTCGCTCGTCGCGAAGGAATTGGATAAGCCCGAAGACTTCGTGATGATTGCCGTGCAACCGGATACCCCGATGCTATTTGCCGGCACGGACGACCCGGTGGCCTTTCTCGAACTCAAGAGCATCGGACTAAAAGGTTCCCAAACGAAATCTCTCTGCAAGGCGCTCTGTGAGATGATTGAGAAGCATCTCGGGATTCCCAAAGAGCGGGTCTACGCGAAATTCATCGACGTAAAGCGCGGCATGTGGGGCTGGAAGGGCAGCATGTTCTAGAGGCTCGTTGCCCCTGCGTCGCTCGATGTCGCCGGACGGCTCTGCCCCCGGGGGTGGTATCCACAAGCTGAATAGCCCACAAGCCCCTTGGACCGCACGGCAGACGACGCCGACGGCGGCCCATCAAGCATGCGCCAACCGGCCGCCAAGGCCCTCTCCGCTCCAAACTCCCGATACGGGCCCGCTCTTTTGCCGTCCTCGGTTTTTCTTCGAACCTGCCTGCCTACAGCTCGGTGTATTTCTCGGAACGTCCCTTCGCTTTCTCGACCGGGTATTTCCGCGCATTTGCAGCCATCTTCGCCTCGATGATCGCGGCGACGTCCATCCCGGTCTGATTGGCGAACTCGAGGGAATAAATGACCACGTCCGCCAATTCTTCGGCGATTTTTTGCCGTTTCGCGGGCTCCGCCGCGATGTCGCGAGAGGCTTCCGGCGTCGCCCAGAGAAAATGCTCCATCAGCTCCGCTGCCTCGGCCGCCAAAGCCATGCTCAGGTTCTTCGGCGAGTGAAACTGTTCCCAATCACGCTCTTGCGCGAACGCCAGCACGCGCTTTTTCAGTTCGGCGACCGGTGTAACTGTGTCGGTCAAAGTGCTCATGCGCTGAGTCTGCAGCTTTTCTTCCCAGTGCAAAATAAACTTGGCGCGCCGGCTGCTATTTGTTCTGTCGAATCCGTCCAATGATCCGGTCTCTCAAACATCAGCGCAGCTTCGCTGGCACTTCGAATACGAAGGCCTGCGAGCATTCCTGCGCCCAGATGCGACCGGTCATCGTCAATTGGACGAAACAGACCACCGGCACGGGCATTCTGGCCTAACGGCAATCCTCACTAGGATCCGTTAAGAGTCCCAAGAAGCCCGGCCTCCCAACCGAGAGGAGCAAACGTATTGTCATGCACTCGATCATCCACCCGAAAAAGCCGATCACGCCTCGTAAGAACGCCGTCGCGGAAGCCTTCCGCGATCCGCACTACGACTGCGTGCAGATGGAGGACGCCCTCAAGGTGGTCGTCTACGTCCCCGGCGTGGATGCCTCCGGAGTGGAGTTTGCCCTGCGCGGACCCGACTTCGTCGTCACCGCGCGGAAGACCCACCACGTTCGAGTCAACTGGCGCGCGCTGCACCTCGAAGGAGCGCAGCTCGACTACCGGCTGACCCTCCGCCTCGGCTACAACATCGATTTCGATGCGCTTCGGGCGGAAATCGCCGATGGCCTGCTGACGATCCACCTTCCAAGGCGACTGGCCGCCGCCGCGCCGGAACGCGCGCGTCGCGTCGCCTAACCGATTTACTCCGCGTCCGCGGAGCACGGCAGTCTCGGGCTATCCCGCCTGCCGATGCTCCGCGGTCCGGAAAAATCCCCGCGTGTGTCCTAAGGTGCGGAACTCCCTGACCTCCGTGCTGTAAACACTATGTCAACCGTTTCGCGTGAAGTGTTTTTCTTTTGAAACCGTGTAATTTCCCTCCGCATTTTTCGTTTCCACTTAAGCCGGCTCGCTGGCGTGACGAACTACAAGCAAAGCCCCTTTCCATCATGGCGTTCCCCATCCATCACAACCCCCCGCCGCCTGCTCAGAATCGTACCGAGCGCCCGGCGCAGGTGCGCTTTTACGACGTGCAGTGGAACCGCCCGATTTTCAAAGCGCCGTCGCTTCCGACCGCTTCTCAGATTTGGTCCGAGATTCCGTTCACCGCCCGTGGCTTCACCGCCAAGCCGAAGAACGTGACGACCTGAGCGGCCCTCACCCCCGCAGCTTTTCGAAACACCGGCCATCGCCGGTGTTTTTTTGTGCCCGCACGCACGCGGCCTCGGCGAATCTGGCGATTAGTTCTCTTCGCGACGCCTTTCGGCACGCCGATAGTCGCAGCAATCGACCAGGGTCTCCGCCGAGGGCACGGGGTCTGCTCACGACGGCTCGTGAGTTTTTGCCAAAGCTGCACCGAGAACTCTCAGGCGAGCCCTGTCGAACCGCGGGCGATCACTGTATCCGGGCCGAGCTGCCGGGTCGTGGGCGAACTGGGCCTGCTGCACGAGATATCCGACGTGCTCAGCCAGGGTTTCGAACTGGCCGAGGCGGCTCTGCACATGTTCGGGAAACTGTCACAAACCAAGGGATACAGGCGCGGCGTACTGACCGTGCTCAATCGAGAGAACGGTCATCTGCTGCTCGAGGCCGCCCAGGACGCCGCCCAGTCCCACGCTCTGACTCGCGCCCACGGAAAGCTCGGCGAAGGATTGGTCGGTGGAGTCCTGTCGGAGAAGCGTGCTCGCGCTTTTCCTGATTCCACCCTGCTCGACGCTTCCACGCTCTGCGACTGGGAGAAGCAGTGGCTCGGCCCCCGAACCGAACGCGAGGCCGTGCTGGTCATTCCGATCCAGCATGCCGACGAAGGGCTCGGAACCCTGTGCTTCACGCGCAGCTGCGCCAGCGAAGCGCTGCTCGAAAACGATCTTCGCTTCCTCGCCCTCGTGGCGGGACAGGTCGGACTCGCCGTCCGATTCCGACAGCTGGCGAAGGAAAGGCTCGATACGTTGCGCCAGCAGAACGAGCGGCTTCAGGACCAGATCCAGAAAAGCTTCGTCCCCGACGGGATGATCGGAAAGTCGTCCGCGATGCGGACGGTGTACTTCCACATCGACCAGGTGGCCGACAGCAAAACGACGGTGCTCATCCGGGGCGAAACGGGCGTCGGCAAGGAACGAGTCGCGCAAGCCATCGCCCTGGGGGGAAACCGCCGGGGAAAGCCGTTCGTCCGGGTCAACTGCGCCGCTCTCCCCGAAAGCATCATCGAAAGCGAACTCTTCGGCCACGAGAAGGGAGCCTTCACCGGTGCGCTCGCCCTTCGCAAAGGCCGATTCGAACTCGCCCATGAAGGTACCCTGTTTCTCGACGAGATCGGCGAGATATCACTGGCGACCCAGGCCAAGCTCCTCCGGGTGCTGCAGGAGGGCACCTTCGAGCGCGTTGGCGGCACCGCACCGATCCGGGTGGATGTGCGTGTCATCACCGCCACCAACAGGAACCTCGAGGAAATGATCGAAGCGGGAAAATTCCGGCTCGATCTCTACTACCGCATCAACGTCTTCCCGATCTACGTGCCGCCCCTGCGGGAACGTCGCAGCGATCTGCTCGAACTCTCGGACTACTTCCTCGAAAAGTATTCGCGCCAGAACAACAAAAGGGTCGTCCGCATCTCCACGCCGGCGATCGATATGCTCATGGCCTATCACTGGCCGGGAAACGTGCGGGAGCTCGAAAACGTGATCGAACGCGCCGTGCTCCTGACCCAGGACGGCGTGATCCATGGGTTTCATCTGCCGCCCACCCTGCAGACGGGCGAGGCCTCGGATACTGCACCGCGTCAAACGTTGCAGGATGCCATGGATGCGCTCGAGAACGAGATGATCGTGGAGGCTCTCAAGGCGCAGCGCGGCATCGTGGCCAAAGCCGCGCGTCAGCTCGGACTCACCGAGCGGAAATTGGGACTGAGGGTCCGCGCTCATGACATCGATCCGAGACGATTCAGGACCGAAGCGGCAAACGGCGGCACTCCGAGTCAGGTGACTCGTCCACAGGTATGACACGGCTGCTCCGGCTTTTCGCGTTGGTGTGCCTCGTGTTTCCAGAAGTGGGGCGAGGGACGGAGCTCACCGTCTTCGCCGCCGTGAGCTTGTCGGAGGCGCTGACGGACATCGCGCCTCAGTTCGCGGAAACGACGCAGCATACGTTGCGGTTCAACTTCGGTGCGTCGGGCACGCTCGCCCGGCAAATCGAAGCCGGCGCCGATGCGGACGTGTTTTTCTCCGCAGACGAACGGCACCTGGATTCTCTCGGGCGCGCCAAGCTCCTTCTCGAGGGGACGCGCCGGCAAATCGTAGCCAACCAGCTCGTCCTTCTGGCGTCGCGGGAATCGTCGCGGCACGTCCACGCGTTCTCCGATCTCGCCTCCGATTCCGTCCGGCGCATCGCGGTAGGCAATCCGGCAACCGTTCCCGCTGGGGCGTATGCGAAGGCCTATCTCGGAACGCTTCGGCTCTGGCAGGCTGTGGAGCCGAAGATCTTCCCCCTCGAGCATGTGCGCGCCGTACTGGTGGCGGTGGATACGGGCAATGCCGACGCCGGCATCGTGTATCGAACAGACGCGAAGCTTTCAAAATCAGCCGTGATCGTCGCAACCGTATCCATCGCGGATGGACCGCACATCGTGTACCCCGCTGCCGTCCTTCGTGCCTCCAAATCGTCCGAGGCAGCGCGTGCGTTCGTCGCGTTCCTCGGCACGGCCCAGGCCCAGGCCGTGTTTGCCCGGCACGGTTTTCTGCCGTGCGACGACCGATGACGACGCTCGGCGGAGTCACCCTCTTTTCCGTGGGCGCGGCGTGCCTCAGCACCATCCTCATCCTGCCGGCGGGGCTGTCGATCGCCTGGCTCCTCGCCCGGCGACAGTGGCGCGGAAAGTCGTTGGTCGAAACAGCCGTCACGTTGCCCATGGTGATACCACCCGTGGCGACGGGTCTCCTGCTGCTGAAAACACTCGGGCGGCGCGGACCGCTCGGCGGGGTTCTCCAGAACCTGTTCGGCATCGAGATCGTGTTCACCTGGAAGGCGGTCGTGCTGGCAGGCGCCATCATGTCCTTGCCGCTTCTCGTCAGGTCGGCGCGCGTGGCGTTCGAAAGTGTGCCGGTGCGACTCGAACAGGTCGCCGAAACGCTCGGCGCTTCTCCCGCGAGGGTGTTTTTCACCGTGACGCTTCCCCTCGCTTCGCGGGGAATCATCTCCGGATGCCTGCTCGCTTTCGCGCGCGCCCTGGGCGAATTCGGCGCCACAATCATGATCGCGGGGATGATCCCCGGAAAAACGATCACGCTCGCCTTGGGGATCTACGAGCAGGTTCAACTCGGCAACGACGAGGCCGCGCTCGCGCTCTCGGGCGTGTCCGTCGCGCTGGCGTTCGCCGCCATCGGGGGCAGCGAGTGGTTCCTGCGGCGAGGGCCCGTATGAATCTCAGCCTGCGCGGAATCTCGGTGCGGCGCGGCGGCTTCGAGCTGCGCGCCGACATCCGCTTCGGCGACGGCATCACCGGCATCTTCGGTCCCTCCGGCTCCGGGAAGACCACGCTTCTCGAGATTGTCGCGGGGCTGAAAAAGCCATCCACGGGAGCGGTTGCCCTGGGAGACACGTTGTTGAGCCACGTCTCGGCCGGCATCCATGTCGCGCCGAGACGACGGCGGATCGGATACGTCCCGCAGGAGGGTTCGCTGTTTCCCCATCTCTCGGTGGAACGCAATGTGCGCTACGGCGAGCCCAAGTCCGACCGAAGCCCTACGTTCTCCTTCGCTCGGGTCTGCGGGCTCCTGGAGATCGAGGCGCTGCTCCCGCGGAGCGTCGGGCATTTGTCCGGCGGAGAGCGGCAGCGCGTAGCGTTGGCCCGCGCTCTTGTATCGTTGCCGCACTTACTGCTCCTCGACGAACCCTTGTCGAGCCTCGATCGCGCACGAAAGCGGGCGGTCTTGCCGTTCCTTGGAAGGATTCGCGACGACCTTCGAATTCCCATGCTCTACGTCAGCCATGATCCCGCCGAAATCGCGGCTCTCTGCGACGAGGTTTCGACCATCGCCGGCGGATCGATTCGTCCACCAGAGCCGGTGTCCCACTTTGTCGGTCGCGAAACGAGTTGCCATGCGATCGGGCAAAATCCCGACCCCAGGTAACCAGACGACTCCAGAGCCCCAGTGCGGGACGCCGAGCTAATACATCAGCGGCTGCACCCGGTAATCGCCGCCGAGCACGAGGTACTCCGACTCGCCGCCGAGCAGATGTCGCGGAAGGAGTCCGCTGAAAAAAAGCACCTTCGGCAGCGGCACGTCTACTCTCCAGACCATGGATCCGAACTCCCACGCCACCTCCGGATCCGCGGAGAACGAACTCAGGTTGTTCAGCCTGACGATCCGCCCGTGCGCGCCATCCGATTCGCGGAGCGCATACTCGTCGGGGTCATGGGTTCCCCGATACAGCGTAAGCCATCGTTCCCCCGGAAACCGGCGCACGAGTTCTTCCTGGCAGAACGTGTACAGCAGGTCCAGCTGCATGGCCACGCCCACGGTGCGCGTCGCACCGTGCATCCGGTCGGTCCAGTACTGCTCGCGCGCCGACGCGTCGTCGGCGAGCCGGCCTTTGTGATAGGTGGCCTGGAGACCGAAACGACTTTCCACCCACCCTTTCAGCACCGCTCCAGCCCGGCCGTTGCTGTCGGCTCCCCAGCCGTGGAGAAACTGCACGTAACTGTGTCGCAGGCTCTCTCGCGCGGATGCGCGATGCTCCGACCACTCGTGCAGGCGGAACTTCACGGAGACATAATCGTGAAACAGCCAGCCGCGCTCTTCCGGATCAGCCACCTTCGCCAACCGTTCGAAAAGACGGCGATCCGTTGACCGGACGCCGTCGAGTTCGATCGGGCAGGGATCGTCTTGGAACTGGATCGAGGCGATCTGCCACGGAGGGAGATTGCATCGGCTGAACAGCGACGACGCTAAATCCGGTCGAGGCCCAGGGCGGCGCGCATCGGAGGGATGGGGCATCGGCATCGAAAGACTTTCAGGCGACGGGCGCCGGACGGCGCACGGCAAAAGGCGCGTCCAATTTCCTGGCGTCGCCGGCCGACCCCAGGGCCGACCGGTCGGTTCCGCCCCACTTGCGCCCGAAGGCAAACCGCAACAGTCCGTCGGTCTGCTGCTCAACCACGGCTCGTACGGTCGGATCGAGGCGCTTCAGCCAGCGCTCCGGAATTGCGCTTGCGCCATACAGCGCGCCCGCCAGCTGTCCGGCGAGCGCGCCGGTGGTATCCGCATCCCCTCCCCGGTTCACGACACGCACGAGACAGTCCTCGAACGAGGCGGTGGAGAAAAAACCCTCCAGCACGGTTTGGACAGTATCCACAATGTACCCACTGGTGCGTCCCGGCCATGGGGCATACCGAAACGTCGGAAAACCGCGCACCAGTTCGTCGGCTTCGGCTGCCACCGATCGCGAGTCGCCTCCGAGAACGAGCCTGCGGGTCGCCTTCGCCAGCATCAACGTCGCCGCGTCCGACAGCTCGTTCCAGTGGGTGATGCGGGCCTGCTGGAGGCTCCAACTCTCGAGCGACTCCGCATCGGTCAGCGTCGCCAGCACGACGGGAAGGTTTCTCATCGCGGCCCCGTTGCCTGCGTCCTCCTCGGCGGGTTTGCCGTGAAGCTCGCCGGTCTGCATGTACCGTCGGAGTCCGCGCCGGCAGGTATTCCCGATGTCCGCCGGACGGCCCCGCATCCAGGCGACAAAGGCGTCGGCCACGCCGCCGAGCCGCCAGCCTTGTTCCACCAGGACTGCTCCGCCGAGCGCGAGGCACATCTGGGTATCGTCGGTCACCTGACCCGGACGGAGCCCCAGCCATCCCCCACCCACAATCGACCGGTGCTCCCGGTGCATCGCCCGAATCTCGAGCGGAGTCATGAACTCCACCGTCGCGCCTAGAGCGTCGCCGATCGCCAATCCGAGGTAAGCGCCCAGGGCGCGATCGCGCAAGATCGTGTCTCCAGTCATCTGATACACTTCGGAACTCTCCACAGGGAAGGCAGCTGCTGGTTTCGTGCCAGCCCCGCCCCGGCGGCCTGCCTCCGAATCCGACGTTTCCGTAGGAACCTGCCCGACGCTCCTACCAAGGCGTAGCCGTTTCGCTCCTCCCGAACCGGCGTGGATCCTTGAATCCAGCTTTTATCCACATGATTCGCCGCGACTTGCGCCCGTTCCGCCGCAGTTGGCATCCGCCGCGCTAATACGCGGCCATCCTGCGAAACGAACCGCAACGAAAACAAAGCTCATGAGAAAAGTGGCAATCTACGGCAAGGGTGGCATCGGCAAGTCGACCACCACCCAAAACACGGTGGCCGGCCTGGTTGAAATGGGAAAGAAGGTCATGGTGGTCGGCTGCGATCCCAAGGCCGATTCGACCCGTCTCCTCCTCGGCGGCCTCGCCCAGCGCTCCGTGCTCGATACCCTGCGAGAGGAGGGGGAGGACGTGGAACTCGCCGACATTCGTTCGAGCGGGTTCTGCAACAGCCTCTGTGTCGAATCCGGCGGTCCGGAGCCCGGCGTCGGCTGCGCCGGCCGCGGAATCATCACCAGCATCAACATGCTGGAGCAGCTCGGAGCCTACGACGCGGACCAGCAGCTCGACTACGTTTTCTACGACGTGCTGGGTGACGTGGTCTGCGGCGGGTTCGCCATGCCGATCCGCGAAGGCAAGGCGGAGGAAATCTACATCGTCTGCTCGGGCGAGATGATGGCGATGTACGCCGCCAACAACATTTCAAAGGGCATCCTGAAGTTCGCCAAGACGGGCAACGTCCGCCTCGGCGGCCTGATCTGCAACAGCCGCAAGGTCGACAACGAGCGCGAGATGATCGAGGAGTTCGCCCGCCGCCTCGGCACTCAGATGATCCACTTCGTGCCGCGCGACAACGACGTGCAGCGTGCGGAGATCAACCGGAAGACGGTGATCGAGTGGAATCCCAAGTGCGCCCAGGCCGACGAATACCGCACGCTCGCCCGGGCCATCGAGACGAACTCCAACTTCGTCGTGCCCAAGCCCCTCGCCATCCAGGAACTGGAAAACCTCCTGATGGAATTCGGGCTGATGAACTGAACACGAGTTTGCGCCGGGCGGCTTCACCCCCGGAAACGCGACGGCACGCAACCAGCCGCCGACAACGCCCGAACCGGCCGGCGCCCATTCCTCCATCTGTATTCATTTCTCAATGAGCGATATTTCCGATCCCACCCTCGACGGCTCGTCCAGCACCTCCGGTCCCGGCTCCGCTCCTCCCGACCCGAACGCGGCACGGGACGAGATGCTCAAGATCTACCCGGACAAAACCCGCCGGAAACGCGCGAAGCAGCTCCTCGTCAACGACGACCCGGAGAAGCCCGCGGAAATCGGGGCGAACAGCCGGACGATTCCAGGCATCATCACCCAACGCGGCTGCACCTACGCCGGGTGCCGTGGCGTGGTCATCGGGCCGATGCACGACGTTCTGCACATCACCCACGGCCCGATCGGCTGCAGTTTCTACTCGTGGCAGACGCGCCGCAATCTCGCCCGCCCCGCCCCCGGCCAGATCAACTACCTGCAGTACAGCATGACGACGGACATGACCGAGGAGGAGATCATCTTCGGCGGGGAGAAGAAGCTGGCGGCCGCCATCCGGGAGGCCTACCGGATCTTCAAGCCCAAGGCCATTGCGGTGTACGCAACCTGCCCCGTCGGCCTGATCGGCGACGACATCCACACCGTCTGCCGTCAGGCCAAGGCCGAGCTCGGGATCAATATCTTCGGTTTCTCCTGCGAGGGCTACAAGGGCGTATCCCAGTCCGCCGGGCACCACATCGCAAACAACGGCGTGTTCAAGCACATGGTCGGGCTCAACGATACGCCCGACGCGGGGGAATTCCGGATCAACATCCTCGGCGAATACAACATCGGCGGCGACGCCTGGGAGATCGACACCCTGCTGCGCAAATGCGGTATCCACGTCACGGCGACGCTGTCGGGCGACATCTCCTACGAGCAGGTGACGCGCTGCCACACCGCCGACCTCAACGTCGTCCAGTGCCACCGCTCGATCAACTACATGGCGGACATGATGGAGACGAAGTTCGGCATCCCCTGGATCAAGGTGAACTTCATCGGAGCCTCCAGCACGGCTAAGTCGCTGCGCAAGATCGCCCGCTATTTCGAATCGAAGAAGCTCGCCGACCGCGTCGAGGAGGTGATTGCCCAGGAAATGGCCGCTCTCCGGCCGGTCCAGGAGGAGGCGAGGAAACGCTGCCAGGGAAAGACCGCCGCCCTTTTTGTCGGCGGCTCCCGGGCCCACCACTACCAGGATCTTTTCCGCGACATCGGCATGACCACCATCGCCGCGGGCTATGAATTCGCCCACCGCGACGATTACGAGGGCCGGAAGGTGCTGCCGACGATCAAGGTCGACGCCGACTCGCGCAATATCGAGGAGATCGAAGTCGAACCGGATCCGACCCGCTTTCGTCCGCGCAAGACCGCCGAGCAGAATGCCGCGCTCGAGGCCGGCGGTTTCAGTTACCGCGACTACGAAGGCATGATGCGGGAAATGAAAAAAGGCTCGCTCGTGATCGACGACATTTCGCACCACGAGATCGAAAAGCTGATCGAGCTCTACAAACCCGACGTCATCGGCTCCGGCATCAAGGAGAAATTCGTCATCGAGAAGATGGGCGTGCCCTGCAAGCAGCTCCACAGCTACGACTACGGAGGCCCTTACGCGGCGTTCACGGGCGCGGCGAATTTCTACCGGGAAATCGACCGCATGGTGAACACGAAGGTGTGGAAGCTCGTGACGCCGCCTTGGAAACGTGAACCGCAGGTTCCTCCCCGTCTCGTCTATCAACCGAAGGCTAATCGCGAAGAGCTCGCCGAGGCTACGAAGACGTGGAAGGCGCCCTCCAAAGCCGGAGCCGACGAGTAGCTCGCTCCGTCCGCCAAACCAGAACCTTCACGCACCACTCATGCTCAACGGAACCACCGCCGAAATCGCCGAAAGAAAGGCGCTTCGTATCAACGCCGCCAAGACATGCCAGCCGATCGGCGCCATGTACGCCTCGCTCGGCATCCACGGCTGCATGCCGCACAGCCACGGCTCGCAGGGCTGCTGCTCCTACCACCGGTCTCATCTGACGCGCCACTTCAAGGAGCCGGTCATCGCCACGACGAGTTCGTTTACCGAAGGCGCCTCCGTCTTCGGTGGCCTCGCCAATCTGACGCAGGCCCTGAGGAACATCTTCACGATCTACAATCCGGACATCGTGGCGGTTCACACGACCTGCCTTTCCGAGGTGATCGGAGACGATATCCCGACGATCGTGAAACGCGCCCGCGAAGAAGGAGCGATCCCCGAGGGCAAGCTCGTCATTCACACCAACACCCCGAGCTTCGTCGGCTCCCACGTGACCGGTTTTTCGAACATGGTCGCGTCGATCATCAAGTACCTGGCCGAAAAGACCGGCGAAGCGCGGAACCAGGTGAATGTCATCCCGGGCTTTGTCGAACCGGCGGACATGCGGGAGATAAAGCGCATCTGCGCCCTGCTCGGCGTGCCCGCCGTGGTGCTGCCCGACACCTCCGCCGTGCTCGACGGACCGCTCGACGGGGAATACCAGATGTATCCAAAAGGCGGGACGACGATCCCGGCGATCAAGAGCATGGGCGACAGCCTGGCGACGTTCGCCCTCGGTCATTTCGCGTCGCATGGCCCGGCGGTTTCGCTGGAAGTCAAACATCAGGTCCCGGCCGGATTGCTCGAGCTCCCCATCGGCGTGGCGGCGACCGACGCCTTCGTCCAGGCACTGAGGGCCTACTCGCCCTCGGGCGTGGCCGAAGAGCTGGAGACCGAGCGCGGTCGGCTCGTGGACATGATGAGCGACATGCAGCAGTACTTTCACGAAAAGCGCGTCGCGGTCGCTGGCGATCCCGACCACGTCATCGCACTGGTTCAGTTTCTTCTAGAGCTCGGTGCGAAGCCGGTCTACGCGATCACCGGCAGCCGCGGGAATCATTTCGAAACGCGCCTGCACGAGATCCTCGATCCGGTCGTACCCGACGCGATCATCAAGCAGTCCGCCGATTTCTTCGAACTGCACCAGTGGATCAAGAACGGGCCGGTCGACCTGCTCGTCGCCAACACCTACGGGAAACACATCGCGCGAGTGGAAAACATCCCGTTCGTCCGCGTTGGCTTTCCGATCCTCGACCGGGTCGGACACCGCTTCTATCCCACGGTCGGCTACGCGGGGGCCATTCGCCTGATCGACCTCATGGTGAACGCTCTTTTCGACAAGAAGGACCGGGAATGCCCGGAGGAGTGGTTCGAGCTGGTGATGTAAACGGCGCTGCTCATGAACCGTCCGAGCCCATGCCAATGCGGCAGCCCGACCGCCGCGCCCTGCGCCTGCTCCTGCGGCGCTCGCGGCGGAGCCAATGGGGGAATCCACCTCCGGGCAGCGACGGTCGAGGACATCCCGCTGCTGTGTGCGTTGATCAACGATCTGGCCGAATACGAGCAGCTGGAGCACGAGTGTGTGTCGACGCCGGAACAGATCGCGGAGCTTCTCTTCGGTCCCGCGCCCCGAGTCTTCGCCGAACTCGCGCACACCCGGGGTGAAGCGGTCGGTTTTGCCGTGTGGTACTTCACGGCCTCGACGTTCGCCGGAACGCCGGGGCTTTTCATCGAGGATTTGTACGTGCGCCCGGCTTTCCGACGACGCGGCATCGGGCGGAGAATGCTCTCCCATCTGGCAGGGAAGGCTCGAGCGTTCGGCTGCAGGCGCGTCGAATGGCGCGCGCTGAAGGCAAATGCTCCAGCGCTGCGCTTTTATGAGGGCCTGAGCGCCGTGCCCCTCGTCGACTGGACGACGTTCCGACTCGACGGCGCGGCGATGGATGCGATCGCCGCCATCCCGCGATGAACTCGCCGGCTGCAGCATCGATTTCCATCCTCCCCGACCGTCGGGATTCGATTGCCCGGGCTGGCGAAGCGGGCAACGCCGTCGCCTGCGACCGGGGCAGCCTGGCGGGCTCCGTGACCCAACGTGCCTGCGCATTCTGCGGATCCCGCGTCGTTTTGTATCCGATCGCCGACGCGCTTCACCTCGTTCACGGGCCGATCGGCTGCGCCGCCTACACCTGGGATATTCGCGGAGCACAATCCAGCGGTCCCCAGCTTTTCCGCAACAGCTTCTCCACCGATCTGCAGGAGATGGACGTCATCTACGGCGGGGAAAAGAAGCTCGGCCGGGCTCTGCGTGAGCTCATCCGGCGCCATCAACCGAAGGCGGCGTTCGTCTACTCCACCTGCATCGTCGGGCTCATCGGCGACGATGTTTCCGCGGTCTGCCGCGAACTGTCCGCGGAGTTCTCCATCCCTGTGATTCCCGTCGCCTCCGAAGGGTTCAAGGGCACCAAGAAAGACGGGTATCAGGCCGCCTGCGACGCGGCATACCGGCTCGTCGGCACCGGCGACACGCGAGACATCTCCGACCGGAGCATCAACCTGCTGGGAGACTTCAACATCGCGGGCGAGAGCTGGATCATCCGAGGCTACTTCGAGCGACTCGGTATCCAGGTCGTCGCCACGCTCACGGGCGACGGCCGGGTCGACGACATCCGCCGCTGCCACGGTGCGAAGCTGAACCTCGTCCAGTGCTCCGGTTCGATGACGTCCCTGGCCAAACGGCTCGAGCGCGATCACGGCATCCCGTTCCAGCGTGTTTCCTTCTTCGGGATCGAGGACATGTCGGCCGCGCTCTACGGCGTCGCGACGTTTTTCGAGGATCCGCTTCTGCGGGAAAAAACGAGCGAGTTGGTCCGCGAAGAGATCGAAAGGCTCATGCCCGAACTTCGCGAAATCCGGACCGCCCTCGAAGGCAAGAAAGCCGCGGTGTACGTCGGAGGCGCCTTCAAGGCCTTCTCACTTGTCCGAGCCCTGCGCACGATCGGCATGCGCACGGCGATCGTCGGAACCCAGACCGGCGATCGCGACGATTACGATCAGCTGCGCGCCATGTGCGAGCCCGGGACCTTGATCGTCGACGATTCGAATCCGCTCGAGCTCGCGAAATTCTGCCTCGAACAGGACGTGGATCTTTTCATCGGCGGCGTGAAGGAGCGCCCGATCGCCTACAAGCTCGGCATCGGCTTCTGCGATCACAACCACGAGCGAAAGGAGGCCCTTGCCGGCTATGTCGGCATGCTGAACTTCGCCCGGGAGGTTTACGCCAGCGTGATGTCGCCGGTGTGGAACTACACGCCAAGGCGCGCGCTGCGACTCCGCACGGCGCCGAGGGAGAATGAAGAATGATGATTGCAGAACGGTCAGAAGCCGAAACCCGGGGACCAAAGGCGCCCACTGGCACGCCCCAGCAACAGAGGTTCGCCTGTTCCCCGACATTCTTCATTCGGCATTCTTCATCCTGCATCA
Organism: Opitutaceae bacterium EW11; assembly: GCA_003054665.1. Classification (GTDB taxonomy): domain Bacteria; phylum Verrucomicrobiota; class Verrucomicrobiia; order Opitutales; family Opitutaceae; genus EW11. The sequence goes on from QAYY01000016.1 coordinate 23,013, forward strand.
GGCGGCGGCTCCGCCAGAAGGCTCCCTGCTCATGATCCCCGCCGCCGAGTTTCCCTCCGCCGCAACGAACGCCTGCAAGCTCTGCACCCCGCTCGGCGCGTGCCTGGCGTTCAAAGGCGTGGAAGGGGCGATTCCGTTCCTCCACGGCTCGCAAGGCTGCGCGACCTACATCCGCCGGTACCTGATCAGCCACTTTCGCGAGCCAATGGACATCGCAGCCTCGAATTTTTCGGAACAAAGCGCGGTTTTTGGCGGAGGGGCCAATCTGAAAACCGGTCTGGCAAACGTCGTTCGGCAGTACCAGCCCCGCCTGGTCGGCCTCGCGACCACGTGCCTCAGCGAGACGATCGGCGAAGATGTGCCCCTGCACCTTCGCGAGTTCGCCGAGACGGCAGCCGGACCGGTGCCGCCGGTCGTCCACGTATCCACCGCAAGCTACCGAGGCACTCACATGGACGGTTTCAACGACGCCGTGCGTGCGCTCGTGGAGGCGTTTGCCGGGACCGACACCATTGTCCGGTCCGACGAAAGCCTCTCTCCTGCCGCGGTGTTTCCGGGCATGGTGTCGCCGTCGGACCTGAGGGAGCTGAAGCGTCTCGGAGCATCGATGGGCATCCCGTTCACGCTCCTGCCAGACTATAGCGAGACGCTCGATGGCCCCACGTGGTCGGATTACGAAAAGCTCCCGGCTGGCGGCACATCGGTGTCCGAGATTCGTCGGCTTTCCTCGGCGCAGATGGCGATCGAGTTCGGGCGCATTCTCGCCGGTGCCGAGACAACCGCCGGGGTCGTCCTCGAACGACGCCATCAAGTCCCTCTGCACCGATTGGGCCTGCCCATCGGTCTTCGGGAGACGGACCGTTTTCTCCAGATCCTCAGCCGCGCGCGGAAAGACGAATGCAGGGCGGACGTCCATAGCAGCGGACGCTCCCGATGTGCAGAGCGTCCGAACACGACGCTCTGCATTCTTCCTTCCGGCGCCGGCGGCCTGGAACTTCCTTCGGACCTGGCATTGGAGCGCGGGAGGCTGATCGACAGCTGGGTGGACGGCCACAAATACGTCTTTGGAAAACGCGCCGTCGTTTTCGGCGAGGAGGATCTCGCGGTCGGCCTCACGTCGCTGCTGGCGGAGATTGGGATCGTTCCTGTCTTGGTCGCGTCCGGGGGGAAAAGCGGGAGATTCGCGGGGACGCTGCGCGCCGCCATCCCTGAACTCGACGCACGGACCGCCATTCGCGAGAGCGCCGATTTTTCGACCATCGCTCACGAAGCCCGGCAGCTTCGGCCGGATCTGCTCGTCGGGAACAGCAAGGGATACGGTCTGGCGCGGGAACTCGGCATACCGCTCATCCGCTGCGGATTCCCGGTGCACGACCGGATCGGGGGCCAGCGGCTTCTCCACCTCGGCTACGCGGGCGCTCAGCAGCTCTTCGATCGCATCGTCAACGCGCTGCTCGAGGACAAACAAACCCGCTCTCCCGTGGGCTACAGCTATCTCTAGTTTATGGATACGGCACTCGATCTCACCCAACACCCGTGTTTCAGCCGCGAAGCTCACCATCGGCACGGGCGAATCCATCTTCCCGTCGCTCCTCGCTGCAATCTCCAGTGCAACTTCTGCAATCGAAAGTTCGACTGCATGAACGAGAGCCGGCCCGGAGTGACGAGCGCCGTGCTCACACACTCGCAGGCCGCGGACTACCTCGACGTGATGGTGAAAAAGGTTCCCAACCTCACCGTGGTGGGCATCGCGGGTCCCGGCGACCCGTTCGCCAATCCCGTCGAGACGATGGCCACTCTGGTCGAGGTACGCCGACGCCACCCGCGCATGCTTCTCTGCCTCGCCACCAACGGCTTGGCGGTCGGGCCGCACATCGAGAATCTCGCCGCGCTACAGGTCAGCCACGTCACCCTCACGGTGAACGCCGTCGATCCGGCAATCGGCGCGCGAATCTATGCGTGGATTCGCGACGGTCACCGCCCGATGCGCGGAGTCGAGGCGGCGACGCTGCTGCTGGAACGCCAGCTCGAGGCCATCCGGCGGCTCAAGGCCGCCGGCCTCACCGTGAAGATCAACTCGATCGTCATTCCGGGGATCAACGATCAGCACATCGAGCAGATCGCTCGGGAAATGGCGTCCCTCGGTGTCGATATCATGAACTGCATGGCCTTCCTGCCCGTCGCGGGAGCCGAGTTCGAAGCCATCCCGCCGCCCGACACGGCGTTGGTTGCAGGCACCCGCCTCCGCGCTGGCCGCCACCTTCCGCAGATGACGCATTGCGCCCGCTGCCGGGCGGACGCCGTGGGCCTCATCCACGAACCGATGACAAAGGAACGTCTCGAGACGCTCGCTGCCTTTGCCCGTCCTGCGACCGATCTCGCCCAACGCCCGTTCGTCGCCGTCGCGTCGCTGGAAGGCATGCTCGTGAACCAGCATCTCGGCGAAGCTGCCCGCGTTCTCATCTTCCGCCAGGACGCGAGCACCCCTTCCGGCTGCAAGTTCGCCGAGGTTCGTCGCATGCCGGAACCCGGCGCGGGCCCCGCCCGTTGGTCCGCGCTCGCCGATCTCCTCCACGACTGTCGGGCGCTTCTGGTTTCCGCCGCGGGCCCGCAGCCGAAACGAACCCTCGAGGAACGCGGTATCCACGTGGTGGAGATGGAAGGCATGATCGAGGAGGGACTCGCCGCCGTTTTTTCAGACACCTCACTCCCCGCCTCTCTCGCACGACGCTTCACCGCCTGCGGCACCGGCTGCAAAGGCACCGGAACGGGGTGTGGGTGAGCCGGGGAAGTTGGTAGTTGGTTACGCGTAATTCCACCAGCCTCCTGATCCACAAACGTCCGTCACCCACTACGAATCACAAACAACCAACTACAACAAATCACCGTCGCACCCACAGACCTCCTCCGCCGACCCCAACCTCGAATCTCCAACCTCCAATTCCCAACTTCTCCGGCCGCGTCCGCGGCCTGCCACCACCATGCGTCCCTCCCATCATCTCTTCGTCTGCGGCAGCTTCCGTGCGAACGGCGAGCGCCAGGGCGTTTGCCACAAGAAAGACTCGATGAGTCTCCTGTCCTATCTCCAAAACGAGATCCAGGACCGCATGCTCGACGGAGTCGAAGTCTCGGTCACCGGTTGCATGAACCTCTGCACAAAGGGGCCGGTGATGATCGACTATCCGAAGGGCCATTTCTATCGCGTGCCGAATACCGGCGCGCTCGACGCCATCCTCGACGCCATCGAGGGCGGCACGGTGGCCCAGGAGTTTCTTCTCTCCGAATAACGCGCGCCATGCCCTACAAGATTCAGGAAGACAAATGCACGTCCTGCGGTACGTGCGCCGAACAGTGCCCCCAAGGCGCCGTGAAGCCGGGCCCGACCGCCTACAGTATCTCGGCCGACCTCTGCATCGACTGCGGCGCCTGCGAAGCCGCGTGTCCTTCCGGGGCGCCGGTGCCTGGCAGCTGAGGATGTCGCAGGGGCCCGCGAGTCGCTCCGCGGCGACCGAGAGCCGCGCCCGTCCGCGCATGGTGGACACGACGCTGCGCGACGGCGAGCAGGCGCCCGGCGTGGTGTTTTGCCAGGCCGACAAAGTTGCCATCGCTCGTGCCCTGGTGGATGCCGGAATCCCGGAGTTGGAGGTCGGCATCGCCGCGGCCGGCGCAAAGGCTCGGGCGGATATTCGAGCCGTGGCTGGCGAGGTCGGGGAAGAGCGCGTCGTCACGTGGGCTCGCGGACGAGCCGACGATCTGGACGCCGCCGCGCTCTGCGGTGTCGCCGCCGTGCATCTGTCGTTCCCCGCCTCTCCGCTCCATCAGGCGGTGTGGGGAGTCGGTCCCGACGAACTGCTCGAGAACGTCGACCGACTCGTGCGACGGGCACGCGGCATGTTCGACCGTGTTTACGTCGGGGCCCAGGATGCCTCGCGCGCCTCCCCTGATTCTCTCGCGCGCTTTACCGCCGCCGCCTTCGAGGCAGGAGCCTGCCGTCTTCGTCTGGCGGATACCACTGGGATTCTCATGCCCGGATCGGTGGCGCGGCAGATCTCGGAGCTGAGAGCCGCCGTCCCCGAAATCGAATTGGAGTTTCACGGTCACAACGACCTCGGGCTGGCGACGGCGAATGCGCTCGCCGCGCTCGACGCCGGCGCCCAGGCGGTGAGCGTTACGGTGAACGGCCTCGGGGAACGCGCGGGAAACGCGGCGCTGGAGGAAGTGGCGATGGCCTTGCGCGTGGCCTGCGGAATCGACTGCGGGGTTCTTCCCCGGGCGCTCCCCTCGCTGAGTCGGCTCGTCGCCCGAGCTTCGGCGCAGGAGGTCCCGGCCCAAAAGCCGATTGTCGGGGCCAACGCGTTTCGCCACGAATCGGGACTCCATTGCGCCGGCCTTCTCCGCGATGCGCGAAGCTACGAACCCTTCCCGCCCGGACTCGTCGGCCGGAAACGATCCGCCTTCGTCCTCGGCGCGCACACGGGCGGCGCCGCGGTGCAGCACGTCCTCTCGCTCAACGGTATTCGCGTCGATAGGACGAGAGCACGTGAGATCGCGGCGGCGGTTCGGCGCCTGGCGGCGGCCCGCAACGCGCCGCTCAGTGCCGGCGAACTGACAGCTCTCGCCTCAACGCACGGTCGGGTTTCGACCGCCGTTCCAACATCCTGAATACAGGCAGGCGCGGATGCCGCCTGCCGCGAACGGCTTCAGCCGCCCGCGAAAACGGGGCGGAATCCGGCTTCCGTCAGGATCCGCGCGACGACATCGCGCTTGTCACCCTGGATCTCGATGCGGCCTTCCTTCACCGTTCCGCCGGCGCCGCAGGCCTTCTGCATCTTCTTCGCCAGCTCCTCCTTTTCCGGAAGCCCGATGCCGACGAATCCGGCGACCACCGTCACGGTCTTGCCTCCGCGCCCTGCCTTTTCACGCAGAATGTCCACCCTGCCGCGGTTCTTGACTGGACGATCCTTGGCCGTCGGGACAGAAGCGGACGCCCCCGGCGAGCTGGGGCCGGCCGGAGACCCGGAAGAAGTCGGCAGCTTCAATCCATCGAGCGCCGAAAATGGATTCTGACCCAGAGAACTTCCGCCGCTCGTATCCACACGATTCGCCTCCGTCATGATGCGCCTCCCGTCAACGGGCGGCGGCAGTTTCCTGACGGAACTGCCGTTGATCCTTCAAGATACTGCAGTGCCTTCGCGTAACTCCGGCGCTCCAGAAAATGCACCAATTGCGGCGGCAATCCCAGGCGTCCGCGCTGCACGATATCGTCCAACCGCGCCGTTTCCGACACGATCGCCTGCGCATCAGCGCGTTTGATCCCATCCAACAGCGCGATTAGCGCCTCTTTGATTTGCGGCTCCGTCATGAAAATCGGCGTCTAAGTAGTTATTCTTGTTCAAGAACTTGCCCCAATTCGCTGCCGCCTGCAAGCGCGGCACCGAGGGCCTGAATCCGCTTGAGAAACAAAGCTCCCGAGCCTCATAGTCCAACCCTTTTCCGACGTGTAAGTCATCCTAATGAGCAAGGCATCTCGTTGCGTTTGCCACTCTTCGCCCATGCTGCGCTCAGGACCCTTTCGACATGAATTCCATGACCGTTCCCACCCGAGCCAACACCGACATCATTGAGTCGGCCTACAGAGCATGGCTCGAGAATCCCGAATCCGTTGACCCGACCTGGCGCGCGTTTTTCCAGGGGTTCACGCTGGGCAGCAACAACGGCACGCCGCTGGGAGGCGTGGCGGGAGCGGGAGCAGACGGGGCAGCGGTCTCCGCCGTGCCGGCGGACAGCATCAAACAATCGCAGGTGCATAGCCTGATCTATCACTACCGATCGATCGGCCACCTTCAGGCGCATCTGGATCCGCTGAGCCCTCCTCCCCCGCCGTCCCCACGGCTGCAGCTGAGCGAATTCGGGCTGAGCGAAGCCGACTTGGACGACTTTTATGACGTCGGTCACTACCTCGACGGCGGGCAGATGCAGCTCCGCGACCTCGTCGCCAGCTTGCAAAAGACGTACTGCGGGCGCATCGGCGTGGAATATCTCCACATTCAGGATACCGAAATGCGACGCTGGCTTCAGGACCGCATGGAGCGCACGTCCCTCCAGCCCAACTTCACCAAGGCCCAGAAGATCCGCATCCTCCGCCGCCTTCACAAGGCCGAGATCTTCGAAAAGTTTCTCCACACGAAGTACGTCGGCCAGAAGCGTTTTTCGCTCGAGGGCGGCGAGACGATGATCGCGGCGATCGACGCCGTGATCGAACGCTCACCCCACGTCGGCGTGGACGAGATCGTGATGGGCATGGCCCACCGCGGCCGTCTCAGCATCCTCACCAACATCCTCCGCAAGCCGTTCGACGTGCTCTTCGAGCAGTTCTCGGAAAACTACGTCCCGCACGCGGTGGCCGGCGACGGTGACGTGAAGTACCACCTCGGATACGAAGCCGTGCTCGACACCACCGCGGGCAAAAAGGTGGAAGTGCGCCTGGCGGCGAATCCGTCGCACCTCGAGATCGTGAATCCCGTGGTCGAGGGCAAGACGCGGGCGCGACAGCGCATCCGCGGAGACGTCGAACGCCGCCGCGTCCTGCCGCTCCTCATCCACGGCGACGCGGCTTTCGCGGGCCAGGGTGTCGTCGCAGAAACGCTCAATTTCTCCCAGTTGGCGGGCTACCGCACCGGCGGAACGCTGCACTTCGTCATCAACAACCAGATCGGCTTCACCACGCTCCCGTCGGATGCGCGCTCCACCCGTTACTGCACCGATGTCGCAAAGATGATCGAGGCGCCGGTGTTTCACGTGAACGGCGACGATCCCGAGGCCGTGTGCCTCGTCACGCTTCTCGCCCTCGAGTATCGCCTGAAGTTCCAGCGCGACGCGGTGGTCGACATGTATTGCTACCGCAAGCACGGGCACAACGAGGCGGACGAGCCTGCGTTCACCCAACCGGTCATGTACCGGAACATCGCCGCCCACCCGCAGCTTTCGAAGATCTACACCGACCAGCTGATCGCCGCCGGCACGATCGGCCAGGCCGACTCCGACGCCATCAAGGCCGAATACACCGCCGCGATGGAAGCGTCGTTCGCCAAGGCGAAGGCCGCCGAAGCCGAGGCGGCCAAGAGCGACAAGGCGGCGAAATTCCGGGAGTCCACCGCGATCTTCCAGCCGCCGTACAGTTTTGCTCCGGTCAAGACGGCGGTCTCGCCCGAGCTGATCGACCGGTGCGTCCAGGGGCTCACCCGAATCCCGGCCAACTTCAAACTGAACCCGAAGATCAAACGTTTTCTCGAAACCCGCGTCCAGGCCCACAAGGAGGGCGGACCGATCGACTGGGGATTCGGCGAGGCGCTCGCATTCGGCACGCTCCTTCTCGAGGGAACCCCGGTGCGTCTCAGCGGCCAGGATTGCGAACGCGGTACGTTCAGCCATCGCCACGCCGTCCTCTACGACTACGAGACCCGCGAAAAATACGTGCCGCTGCTCAACCTCGATCCGAAGCAGGAGCGCTTCTGCGTCTATAATTCGCTCCTCTCCGAGGCCGCCGTGCTCGGCTTCGACTACGGCTATTCGCTCGATTATCCGAAGATGCTCTGCATCTGGGAGGCTCAGTTCGGCGACTTTGCCAACGGCGCCCAGGTCATCATCGACCAGTTCATCTCCAGCTCGGAATCGAAGTGGCAGCGCAACAGCGGGATCGTTCTCCTTCTGCCCCACGGCTACGAAGGCCAGGGACCGGAGCACTCCTCCGCCCGCCTCGAACGTTTCCTCCAGCTCTGCGCCGAGAACAACATCCAGGTCGCGAACCTCACCACCCCTGCGCAGATCTTCCACGTCCTCCGTCGCCAGATGCGCCGCGACTTCAAGAAGCCGCTCGTCATCATGTCGCCCAAGTCGCTCCTGCGCCACCCGGCGGCCACCTCGAGGCTCGAGGAGTTCACCGGAGGACAGTTCCACGAGATTCTGGCCGATCCGGCGGAACCGAAAACTCCCGCGCGCCTGATCCTCTGCTCCGGCAAGGTGTACTACGACCTCTGCGACTACCGGGACAAAAACAAGATCAAGGACGCCGCCATCGTCCGGGTCGAACAGCTGTATCCGCTCCATCGCGACCGCTTGGCCGAATTGGCCAAGGCAAACGCCAGAGCGAAGGTGATCTGGTGTCAGGAAGAGTCCCAAAACATGGGTGCGTGGACGTTTATCGCGCCCCAGCTCGAGGACATCTTCGGCCGTAAGGCCACCTACGCTGGCCGCGACGCCAGCGCCTCCCCGGCAGTCGGCTCGCTGGCTGTCCACCGCATGGAACTCGCAGCCTTCCTCAAGGACGCGTTTACCCTCTAAGCTCTCTCACATGGCCTTCATCGACGTCAAAATCCCTCCGATGGGCGAATCAATCAGCTCTGGCGTGCTCGCAAAGTGGCACGTCAAGAACGGCGATCTGGTCAAGAAGGACCAGCCGCTCTTCGAGCTCGAAACGGACAAAATCACGTCCGAAGGCACCGCCGAAGCAGCGGGCCGGATCTCGCTGAACGTGGAAGTGGGCGCCGAGGTGAAGATCGGCCAGATCGTGGCTTCGATCGACACTTCCGCCGCAGGTACGGAAAAGTCGCCGGCAGCCGCAGCTCCGGCAGCTCCGGCCGCGAAACCCGGCGCGCCGGCCGGCGAAGTCCCGCAATCCCCCGCGGTGCGTCGTCTCGCCGCCGATACCGGAATCGATCCGGCGACCGTCGCCGGCTCCGGCAAGGGAGGCCGCGTAACCAAAGGCGACATGCTCAGCGCTGCGGAAGCGCACGCTCCCGCAGCCACTCCGGCGCCCGCACCCTCTCCAGTGCCGCCGTCACCCGCGGGGGGCATCGCGCCCACCGCCTTCCCCGTCGCCGCACCCACCCTGCCCCCCTCGCCTCCTGCGGCCTCCGCCCCTCAGCGTCAGACCCGCCGCAAGATGACCCAGCTGCGGCAGCGCATCGCTCAGCGGCTCGTGGCCGCCCAGCACGAAGCCGCGATGCTCACGACCTTCAACGAGGTCGACATGTCGGCCGTGATGGCGCTGCGGGCAAAGTACCAGGACGACTTCGTGAAGAAGAACGGCGTCAAGCTCGGTTTCATGTCGTTCTTTGCGAAGGCCGTCGTTCACGCCCTGAAAGAAGTCCCGGGCGTCAACGCTCAGATCAACGGCGACGAAATCGTCCTGAATCACTACTACGACATCGGCGTCGCCGTCTCCACCGAGAAGGGCCTGATGGTGCCGGTGGTCCGCGACTGCGACCGTCTCGGGATGGCCGATATCGAGAAGGCGATCGCCGATTCGGCCAAGCGCGCTCGCGACGGGAAGATCACCCTCGCCGACCTCGAAGGCGGCGTCTTCACCATCACCAACGGAGGCATCTTCGGCTCGATGCTCTCCACGCCGATCATCAACCCTCCTCAGAGCGCCATTCTAGGGCTCCATGCGATCAACGATCGCCCGGTCGCGGTGAACGGACAAGTCGTGATCCGCCCGATGATGTACCTGGCACTCAGCTACGATCATCGCCTCGTCGACGGCAAGGAAGCCGTCACCTTCCTCGTCCGCGTGAAGCAGGCCATCGAAGACCCGACGCGCCTGCTCCTCAGCGTCTGAGTAAAACGAATACAGGCAACAGCCCGGACCTGCGGCGGAAGCGCCCGGCTCCGGGCTGCTCGTTCCCTCGGTGGTTTAGCTCTCTGTCCTTTCTCTCATGGCACAAGCATTCGATCTCATCGTCATTGGCGCCGGCCCGGGCGGATATGTCTGCGCGTTCCGCGCCGCCCAGCTCGGCCTGAATGTCGCGCTCGTGGAAAAGCGAGCCACGCTCGGCGGCACCTGCCTCAACGTGGGCTGCATTCCGAGCAAGGCGCTGCTGAGTTCCTCCGAGCACTACGTTTTCGCGAAACAGCACGCCGCAGCCCACGGGATCAAGATCGGCTCCGTCGAGATCGATCTGCCCGGCATGATGAAAAAGAAGGACGCCGTGGTTTCGAAACTCGTCGGAGGCGTCGCACAGTTGGCGAAGGCGCGAAAGATCGCCGTCGTGAGCGGCACGGCAACGTTCGTCTCCGCCAATACCGTCTCCGTCTCGAATCCGGGTGCGCAGCCCGCCGAACTCACCGCCAAAGCGATCGTGATCGCGACCGGTTCGGCGCCAGTCGAGCTGCCGTTCATGAAGTTCGACGGGCAAACCGTGGTTTCGTCCGACCATGCCATCTCGTTCGACTCCGTGCCGAAGCGCCTCGTGGTCGTGGGAGGCGGCGCCATCGGACTCGAACTCGGCTCAGTCTGGTCGCGACTCGGCACGGAAGTCACCGTCGTGGAGTTTCTCCCGAAGATCGTCGCCAACTATGACGACGACGTCGTGCGGAACTTCGCCCGCCTCCTGCAGAAGCAGGGCATCCGGATCGAGACTTCCGCCAAGGTCGTGGAGCTGCGCCGTGACGGACCGATCCCCGTTCTGGTCGCCGAGCGCGAAGGGCAGAAGCTGGAGTTCCCCGCGGAAAAAGTGCTGGTCTCGGTGGGCCGTCGCCCGTTCACGGATGGGCTCGGACTCGAGAAAGTCGGGGTGAAGATCGACGACAAACGCAGAATCATCGTGGATGGCCAGCTCCGCACCTCGGTCCCGGGGATCTGGGCGATCGGCGACGTCGTCGCCGGCCCCATGCTCGCCCACAAGGCGGAGGAGGACGGTGTCGCCGCCGCGGAGTGGATCGCGGGCAAACACGGCCATGTGAACTGGGATTTGGTGCCGGCGATCGTCTACACGGATCCCGAGGTCGCTTCTGTCGGGCTCGGCGAAGACGCAGCGAAGCAGAAGGGCATCGCCGTGAAAGTCGGGAAATTCAACTTCGCCGCCAACGGTCGCGCTCTGGCTGCCGACGCGGCGGACGGCTATGTGAAGATCGTCGCCGACGCCAAGACCGACAGGATTCTCGGCGCCCAGATTCTGGGCCGAGGCGCCGGCGAACTGATCAGCGAGGTCGTGACGCACATGGAGTACGGCGGCAGCGCCGAAGACCTTGGCCGCACGATCCACGCTCACCCGACGCTCAGCGAGGCGGTCAAGGAGGCGGGCCTCGCCGTATCGAAATCCGCCCTACACGCACTCTGAGCGGAGCCTGACAATCCCGTTCGAGCCCGCAGCGCCGGGCTGCATCCACGGCTCCGCGCGCGACGAGCGAGATCCGCCGAGGGGCCTTCGTGCAGCCGGTGAGGGGGATCGACGGAGGTTATTTGTCCGCCGAGAACTCGAACCACTGTTGGGCTTGGACGGTGACCGGTTTGCCCTGGCGCATCGGCGGGGTGAAACGCCACTGCGCAATCGCCTGCAGGGCCGAACCCGCCATTCGCTCGTCGTCGTATCGGACTGCGGCGGGCATTCTCGGTTTGCCGGTCTCATCGATGAAGAAGTCGATCAGCACGCGTCCGGCAGGCACGGCTTGGTCCGGCGGAGCGATTCGCAACGGCTGGACGACGGTGATCGGCTTCGGAAGCTCGTCGAGCTCCTTCCCTGTGTAGACGCAACGCAAGTCGCGCGGCGCGCCCGCCGCGTTGGCCCAAAGCGCCTCGGCCAGGTCGCTGCGCGTGAACGTGAGCACCTGCTGTTTCACGTCGAACTGGAAAACCAGGCGGGCCCGCGCCACCACCGGTTCCCCACCCTTCAGAGCCGGCTTGTACTCCCACTGCTTGAGCGCGTTCACGATCGCTTCGGCGTAGTAAGGATGCGTGTAGCTGACGACCAGCGTGTCCATCAGCTGTCCGGCGCCATCCACCTGGATCAGCACGGTCGCCTGACCGGCGGGAAGCTTCTCGCCAATCGAAGGTCGAATGACGGGGTCCGTTTTGCGGACCACAGAAATCTTCTGATCGGGTGCGCTCTGGGGAGCGACGGCGAATGCGGCCTGCAGGGCCAAGGCCAGCACTCCGGCGCAAATCGAGCAGCCGCGAAGTGAGTTCATGGGGAGGAAGGAACTGCGCAACTCTGCCGCGAGTACCCAATCCCCGCAACTTCGTTCGCGCGACCGCTACGACTCGGCGAAATCGACGCCGAGCCGCGGCGGATCCTCTCTCAACGGCTCACGTCGCCGAGCATCTCATCGAGCGTCTTGTACCTCTCGAGGAGTTTCCGCGCGCCGTCGCACCGCTCGCGCGAAGCGACCGCGGTGTTCTCGGCGAGGAAGATGATATAACGGGCGACGTTCTTCGAATAGTTCAGGCGGCCCTCGTCGCTGACCGAGTAGAACCGGGCGCGCTGCTGATATCCGGCGGGCGAATGATCGCCCAGCGCGCTCTTCTCCGCCTTGCCGCCGCCGGCGAGGACGAAGAGGAAGTTGTATTCGAACCAGAACATGTGCTCCGGGCTTGGAGGAAGCGCCTCGAGAGCGGCGCGAACGGAGGCGGCGTCGGCGAAAACGTCGGTCGGTTTCGAGCATTTCGTCAGCGCATCCACAATGAAACTACGCGCCATCTTCTGCTCGGTCGCGTCGGCGCTGAACGCCCCCTTGATCGCGAGCTCGAGAGTGAAGCGATACCAGTCCCGCCAGAGGGCCTGGTCGGCCGTGTCCTTCGACGCGAAGAGAGCCTTGCCCATCTCGTAGGTGTAGCGGCCGCTGGTCTTGATCTCGAGATTGCTCCCGGTGACCTGCCCCATGACCTGGTAGTTCTCCGCGGATTTTCCCGAACCCGAGTGGAAGCCGATGCTGGAGCCGAACTGACGGCAAACCGCCCACTGCTTCTCGATCAACCCCCTGAGCGCCGCATTGTCCGGATACGGCATGTTCTTCTGGAATCCAAAAGCCGGGGCGACGAAGTTGATCTTCATTCCAAGCGTTTCGCACAACGCGAGCATGATCGCGGTGGTCTCCGGGGTGGTCAGTCCGGGAAGCTCGTCAATCGAGAGTTCGCGGAGGTAATCGCGTCCGATGGCGGTGGTGAAGAGCTTCTCGCGGGCCGCTCGGTACTTTTCGTCGCGTCGCTTCATCTTCGCCATCGCAGGCCAGACGTAGGCGAGCAGTTTGGAGAACTCCCCCTCGTTGAGCGAAAGCCCGGCGGCTGCGACGCGCGCCTTGACCTTCTGGACAAGGTTTTTGTCGACGTTGGCCGCCACCCAGGCCGCGGGATCCGCGGGCGCTTTGGTCTGCGCAAGCTCGGGCGACAGGTCGAAGGTGATGTAGCTCGCAAAGACGCAACCGGTGACCAGCTGATCTTCACGGTTGTCGAACTTTCCGCCAATGGGCTGGTGATCGGCGTTGAAGCTCCAGGCAATGCCGCGGCGATGGAAGCCGTTCCTCAGCTTGGCGAGGATGCAGCCGTGGCTCATGCCTTCGACGCTCTGGCCCTGATGTCCCTCGGGCACGTTCGTGCCGATGAACGGGAACGGCACCGTATCCAGATTTCCCGCGAGCATCGCGTTAACGTCGTAAACCAGCTCGCGCGGAATCGAATTCTGGTTCGCGGTCACGCCGATCTCCAGGGCGCTCATCGCCCAATCCACCGCGGGCCAGTGAAGGGTCGTGAAGCGGGCGCCGATCCCAAGCGTGCTCTGACCGAGCCGCTGGGCGGCCGTGGGGAAGATCGTGGATTTCGGGTTATGCTCCTGAACGAGATTCTTCAGTTTGAGAAGATTGGCGAAGGACGCCGGAAAGCAGACCGCGCCGCCGGGGACGACCACGCCGTCAGCCAGCGTGTCCAGTCCATCGCCCGCCTTCTTCGGCTGCAGGCGCCAGGCGCAATCGCCGTTCGTTTCCTCGAGCAGCAGCCAGGTACCGGCCGCCGTTTCGAACTGGCTCTTCGGCCAGGTCTTCACCTCGCCGCCACGGCTGAGTTTTTCGCGCAGGCTGGCCCAATCGAGGCAGAAATCGGGGCTCACGCACGGATTGTGCGCAATGCGGAGCTGGTTCTTCAGGAGAAATTCGTTGATGGGGCTCATGAGAAGGACACGTGTCTAAAAGCCGGAGATTTTGAGGGCGAGCGGAAAACTCCGCGAGCGTGATCCAACAATCGCTCTTCAACAACTCATCGCCGAGTGCGGCGGCAGGCACCTCGCGCGTCCGCGTACAACGCGTCTCCGTTCATCCCTGCCGAAGCGCGGGCTGCGCCCTCCCCCTCGATCGAGCGAGACAAAAAAAAGGGCGCGCAACGTTGCGCGCCCGAAATCGGTGAAATCCCGCGGGGGTCAGCCTGCCGCATCGCGTTCGAGGAGTGCCTTGGCCTGCTCGAGCACCTGCTTGCGGCGGCGCTCGAAGGCGGTGGTCATTTCCGAGAACTTCTTCTTTTCCTCCTGGAACGCCACGACCTCGGCCTCCCAGAGGCTGCGCTCCTGCGCGAGCTTCGTCGCTTCCTTCTTCAGCTTGCCCTCTTCCTGCTGCAGCTGCGCTTCGATCTCGGCCAGCTCGGCCTCGCGTTTCGAGAGCTTCTTGCCGGCCTCGTCCGCCTTTGCGGCGTCCGCCTTCACCTTCGCGCGAAGCACCTCGACTTCCTCCGCAGCCTGCTCGACCCGGGTCTGCTCGGCCTTCGCCTTTGTCTCCAACTCGCGAATACGAGCCTCGGTCGCCGCGATCTTGGTCTGCTCGGCCTTGAGCTTCTGCTCGGCCTGCTTGACCCCGGCGCGCGCCATCTCGAGTTCCTCTTCCGAGGTGGCCTTGTCCTGGGCGAACTTGTTCTTCTCGGCGGTGAACGTGGTGCGTTCCTTGGCGAGCGCGTCCTTCGCGGCCGCGGCCTCCTGCTCGAGTTTCTTTTTCGCCTCCTCGGCTGCTTTCTTCGCCGCAGCCTGTTCCGCAGTAAGCTTCTTCCGCTCGTCGTCGATCAACGCCAACGTCGAGTCGACCTCGGTCTGCTGGGCGATGAGCTTCTGCTCGTTCTTCTTCAGCGCGGCGCGTTCGGCGGTGAGGCTGGTTTCGAGTTCCGCCAGTTTGCCCTGCTCGGCTTCGACGTCCTTCTTCGCCTTGGCGAGGAGCGCGGAAGCTTCGGACTTGGCCTTGTCGAGCGCCGCCGCGACTTCCTTCTCCTGCTGCTTGATCTTGGCCTCGCGCGTGACGAGAGCCTCCTCGCGCATCGCGAGCGCGTCGGTCTGCTTCTGAATCTCTAGGCGCTCGTTGGCGTAGTGCGCTTCGGCCTTCTTCAGCGCTTCGCGTTCGGTTGCAAGCGAGGCCTCCAACTCGGCCAGCGCCTGCTGCTCCTTCTCCGCGGCGGCCTTCGCCTTCGCGACGATCGCGGTGGCATCGGCGTTCGCCTTGTCGAGGGCGGCTTTGGCCTTCGCCTCCTGCTCCTTCAACGATGCTTCGCGCGCCGCGAGTTCGGCGGCCTGTTTTTTTGCCGCGGCCTGTTCGGAAGCGATGCGCTGTTCGGACTGCTTGAGTTGATTACGCTGCGTGAGCATCGACTCTTCGAGCTCGGCCAGCTTTGCCTGCTCCTTCTCGGAGTCGGCCTTCGCCTTCGCCAGAACGGCGTTCGCTTCGGCCTGCGCTTTGTCGACAAGGCTCTTGGCCTTCGTCTCCTGCGCTTTGACCACCGCTTCGCGTTCCGCGAGGGACGCTTCGAGAGACTCCAGTTCGGTGCGCTGCGCAACGATCTGTTGTTCGGATTTCTTAAGCGCGGCTTTGGCCGTCGCGAGCGACGCTTCCGTTTCCGCGAGTTTCCTCTGCTCAGCGTCCGCCTCGGCCCGGGCTTTCTTCAGCATCGCCTCGGCCTCGGCCTGCGCCTTTTCGAACGCGGCCTTGGACTTGGCTTCCTGTTCGTGCAAGGCCGTTTCGCGGGCCGCGAGCGCCGCCTCACGTTCTTGATAAGTGCTGGCCTGTTTCCTGAACTGCGATTGTTCGGAGAGCAGCTTCTGCTCGGACTGCTTCAACGTGGCGCGCTCCGCGGCCAGCGTGGCTTCGGCGTCCGCAAACTTGGCGCGCTCCTTCTCCGATTCCGCCCGGGCTTTAGCGACCAGGCTGGCCGCCTCGGTCTGGGCTTTCTCCAGAGCGTATTTGACCTTGTTCTCCTGGTCGCGCAGCGCGGCCTCGCGTTCGGCCAACGCAGCGGATTGCTGCTCCGCTTCTGCGCTTTCGACGGCTAGGCGCTGCTCGGCTTTCTTCAGCTTGGCGCGTTCCGTAGCCAAATTGGCTTCCGCCTCGGCGAGCTTGAGCTGTTCGCGCTCCGACTCTTCGCGAGCCTTGGCGACAATCGCATCGGCGTCCGCCTTGGCCTTCTCGATCGCGGCCTGGGCCTTTGTTTCGCGCTCGCGCACGGTCTCCTCGCGCTTGGCGAAGGCCTGCATCTGCGCCTGAAATTCAGCACGCTCGGCCGCGAGCTTCTGTTCCGACTTCTTGAATACAGCCTGCTCCTCCACGAGCGCGGACTCCGCCTCGGCCAGGCGCTGCTGCTCCTTCTCGGATTCGCGCTTCGCCGCCTCGATGCGCGCAGCTTCCTGCTTCCGCTGCTTCTCGAGATCGGCGAGAGCCTTGGCGAGATTGGACTGCTCCTGCGCGAGCTGTTTTTGCTCGGCGGCGAGAGCATCGCGCTCCTGTTTCAGCGCCTTGGCTTCGGCCTCCTGTTTTTTGGCCTGCGCCTTCAGCTCGACCAGCTTCTGTTCGGCTTCCTCGATTTCTTTGCGCGCCTGAGCGAGCGATTCGGTTTCCGCGGCGAGGCGCTGCTTTTCGGCCTGGAGACGCTGGCGCTCGCTCGTGTCCGCCTCCTTGTCGGCCTGTTTGCGGGCGTTGCTCTGCTTGAGCATCGCCTGCTCTGTATCCAATTTTTCCTGATCGGCCAGGAGCTGCTGCTGCGCAGCCGCGAGTTCCTTCTCGCGCTGCTTCAGTTTCGCTTCCGCCGCGGAAACCTCGGCGAGCTTGGCCAGGCCAGAGGCCACGGTGGCGCGTTCGCTCTCCAGCTGAGAGACGCGCTGCTCGATCTTTTTCGCCTCTTCGGCGAGGCGTGCCCGCTCCGTCGCCAACGCCGACCGTTCCTTCGCGAGTTCCTCGCGGATCGCGTCGTTTTCCGGACCAGCGGGACGCGCGCGCTCCTTGCGCGAGCTGGACGGAGGACTCGCTTTCGCCGCCGCCTCCGGAGCAGCGGGCGTGGCGGTCGATCCGTCCGAGAAAAATTCTTCGAGCGAACTCCAATCGGCATTGCGCAGCGCCTCTCCCGCTCCATCGCGATTGCCGATGAAATCCGCGATGCGCCGCATCATCGCCTCGAGATCGAGCGGCGGCTGAAAGACGTCTTTAATTCCCAGACGAATTCCCCGAACCACCGACGGGAGATCCAAACCGTCCGCCACCAAGATGACCTTCGCACGAGGTTGAGCCTTGCGAAGCGTCTCCACAAAATCCAAACCACTTGCATCCGCCCCGCGGCAATCCGCCAAGATGACGTCCACGGTTTCCCTCGCTAGGTAGTCTCGGACTTGAGACGCTTCACGCAAAGACAATGCATGAAAGAACGCCCCTCCGAAGATCAACGAACGGGCCTGGCGAAGCACGTGGTTGTGCTGAACGAGCAGAATTTTGGCGCTCACGTGACGATCAAGTGTGGGGTGCGATCAGAGTATGTTAAGACTGGAAAGCGTCAATCTCGTGTAAATCTGGTGGGTTTACCTTATATCACTTTCAAGCCTTTAGTTCGCGTATAACAACGGCACACAGAGTTTTACCTTTACAGCAGCATGTTAGGGAGTACGCCTCACCGAGGGCTTCTTGCGTGCACGTTTATAATCCCCTGAAACATAATGAGCTCACCTGACTCCGGTTACTTTCTCGAACTGGGCGAGAACGGCTTGGTTATTGCCAAAACCAATCTATCCCAACGTCCTCGCGTTGTAGAAGACCTCCGCGAGGTTTGGCTGGGGGATTCCGCCGCAGTCGATGCCGCAGTCAAAGAGCTGCGGGGGGACAGTGATAAGGGAAAAGCTGTAGCTCTGCTACGCCTGAAAGCACATACGGTGTTAGGGCCGGATGCCGCGACCGCAAAGAAGGTCGGATCTGCCGCCGCGGTGGAGCAATACCTGAAAGAGACGCTTGCGGCCGACCAGCTTCCCGCCAATTGGGCTTGGGTTTCCCAGAAAGACGGACGCGCCCCGGAAGGCGGTGCGCCGTGGTTGGTCGACGCCATCCCCTCTTCGAGCACGGAAGAGGCTCTGGGCAAGATCACCGGATGGTCCATGGAACTGCTTCGCTGCCAGTCGGCGCCGCTGGCGCTGTATGGCAGTATATCAACCGCCGCACGCACCGCGCAGATTTCCACTCCCGTCCTAGTGTGCGATGTGAGTGAAGCGCACAGCTTCCTCGTCAGCGTGTCGGGCCAGGGCGTCGTCGGTTTTGCGAGCGCCGCAGTCGGTTTCGACGCGCTTGCCGAAGCGACTCAAGGCGCTCTTGGACTCAAGTTCCGCGGCTCGGCGGCGCGTTTGCTCTTCAACGAGTCGTACGATTTCGCCGACTCGGCCGCAAAGATCGTCGAACCGCTGGCAGTCGGAATCCGGCTCGCGTTGCCGAATCTCGGCTCCGCTCCGACACATTTCGTTTGTGCGGGCGTCCTCGCGCGGCAGGCGTGGATCACGCAAGCCCTCGCTGGCGCGCTCAATCTGAAGCCGCTCGCAATTGACGGCTCGGCCTGGGCTTCCGCTCACGGCATTTCGCTCTCGAGCAAGATCACGGAGGTGCATCCGAGCTGGCTCGGCGTTCTCGGCGCGGTTGCAGCGTACGATCCCAAAAACCCCGGTGCGGCGCTGCCGTGGAATCCGATTCTGACCAACACTCCGGTGGCGGCCGCTCCCGTGATTCCGGCGATCATTCAGGAACCCGCTCCGGCCCCGAAGCCCACGCCTCCGCCCGCGGTGGTCATCACGCCTCCGCAGAAGCCGGCCGAGCCGGCACCAGCTCCGAAACAGGAAGCGCCGAAGCCTGCAGCGAAGGCGCCGGAACCCGCGCCCGCACCGAAGCCCGCGGTGGTGATTACTCCGCCGCCCAAACCCGTCGAGCCGCCGAAACCGGTCGTGCTTCCGCCGAAGACTCCGCCCCCGGCCAAACCTGTCGAACAGAAGCCTGCAGCCAAAGCACCGGAAAAACCCGCGTCGGCGGCCGCCAAGCCCGGCGCAAAACAAGAGCCGGCGAAGCCCGCAGCACCGAGCGCGGCCTCGAAGCCCACGCTGGCGCCCGCTCCGGCGCCGGCGGCAAAACCGCCGAGCACAGCACCTTTCCCTGCCAAGAAGAAGAGCCCGATGCCCATGGTGATCGGACTGATCATCGTCCTGATCGTAGGCGCGGGCGGCTTCTGGATGTACAGCGAGAACAAGGCCGCGAAGGAAGAGCAGGCCAAACGCCAACGCGAACTCGAGCAGCGCGCCGCAGCGGAAGCCTCGGCGCGCCGCGACGCCGAGGAGAAGGCCCGCAAGGAAGCCGAAGCCCGCAAGAAGGCCGAACAGGAAGCGGCGGAGCGCGCCGTGCTGGCCGAAAAGGAACGCATCCGCGCCGAAGAGGAAACCCGCGTCAAGACCGCTCAGGAGCTGTTGAACGCCCGCGGTAGTCTTACCATCAATACAGATCCGATGGGTGCGACGGTGGTGGTGGGCGAACTCGCTCCGCGCCCCTCGCCTCTCAGCATGAAGGATCTCCGCCTCGGCAGATACTCGGTCACCATTTCGTTCCCCGGCTACGACACCGAAACGCGAGAGATTGAGATCAAGGCGAACGAGACCACCGATCTCGGTACGATCAAGCTCCACCGCCAGGTCGGCGGAGTCGACATCACCAGCGATCCGGCCGGCCTCGACTACGAACTCAAACCCGCTGGCGCGCTCTTCGTGAATCCGGCCGACATCCGCACCGGCAAGACTCCGGCCACCCTCTCCGACGTGCCCGTCGGAGCGTATCAGCTGACGATCAGCCGCCCGAATTGGCCCAACTACGTCGGCAACATCAGCGTCGAACGCAACGGCACCGCGAAAGCCCACGGCACCTTCGTCGGCGCCACGGTCGTCATCAACAGCAACCCGCAAGGCGGCACGGTCATGCGCGACCAAGTGCAACTCGGCACGACGCCGCTGACGCTGAACGATCTGCAGCCCGGCGATATGACCTTCACGATCACGATGCGCGGGCTCGAACCGGCGACCGTGAGCGGCCGCGCCGAAGCCGGCAAGACCCTCACCTTGAACGGCACGCTGCTCGACATCGACAAGGTGATGCGCCTGAGCGATCTCGACGAACGTCCCGTTCCGATTCAGCAGGTCGAACCCGATCTCTCCTCTTCGGCTCGCGCCGAGGGCGGATCGGCGACGATTGAATTCGTCGTCGGCAAAGATGGTCTCCCGACGGAACTCCGCGTGGTTAACGCCAGCAATCCCGCGCTCGGCCGCGCCTGCATGGCGGCTGCGGCAAAGTGGAAGTTCCGGCCCGGATACGTGCGCGGCAAGGCTGTCCGCACCCGCATGATTCTGCCGTTCCGGATGGCTCCGCAGAACTGATTCTCAACGATCTCGACGAAGAGCGCGTCTCCCCTCGGAGCGCGCTCTTTTTGTTTACGTCGGCATCACCCGTCTGACGGTCGCAACGAGTTCGCCGGGGAACACGGGCTTGCTGAGGAAGGCCACGGCGCCGAGTTTGTTCAGCTTCTCCCGCACGGCGTCCGTCACGTACCCGCTCGTCATCACGACGCGGAGATACGGCGCAAATCCGCGAAGCTTCTCCAGCAGTTCTTCACCCGAAAGCCCGGTGAGGTTGACGTCGCAGATCGCAACATCGAAGCCCATCGGATCTGTCGTGACGATTTCCCAGGCCTGCTCTCCGCTTTCCGCGAGGACGACGTCGAACTGCTGATCCTGAAGGGCGCTCGCGAAGGAGCGCGCGACGAGCAGGTTGTCCTCAACTACCAGGATGCGGCCGGCAGGCTCCATGCCCCGCCTGTATGACACGGTGCGGTACCGGGTAAAGGTACAATCAGGCCACTCGTTTTGGGAGCTTAGCTCTGGCGCTCAATCGCGGAAACACGACCGCCGCTAAACACGACCTTGAAATACTCGCGCTCACGGCGCGCCGGGAAGCTCATGTAGTAGGGATAGAATGGATCTCCCCAGCCGTAGAATCGGTGGTAGTAGCCGCGATAGAGCAGAACACCCGTGTCGGACTCGTAGGTCGTGTAGCTCCACGATTCGCTCGTACCCGACGCATCCGTCCGAATGAAAACCCGATCCGGATCGCCCAGCGCGAGTTTCACCATCTCAGGAGTAAAGCCGAGCGCGACTTTGCCCTCGCGGATCAGCTGCTGATCGTTCGGGGACAATTGCGCGAAGATCTCCGGATTGCGTTTGATACGAGCTTCCGGAGTCGCACAGCCGGCCGCTAGGAGCAGTCCGGCAGCGATCAGAAAATAGGTCAGGTGCTTCATAGCGAAAAGGTATGAGAGGAAGCTTTGGCTCGCAAGGAGTGGGACGCGGCCCGAACCTGAAGGTTTCACCGTGAAGACTCTGCTGCTTTGGGACATCGACGGAACCCTGATCGACTCGGGAGGAGCCGGGGAGCGGGCTCTCCGCGTCGCCCTCGAACGGGAGTTCGGAATCGTGGATACGCTCGCCTGGCTGGACTGGGCAGGGAGGACAGATCTCTGGATCGCGCGCGCAATCTTGCGCCATCACGGCCTCTCCGAAGACGACACGACGGCCACGCGATATCTCGACGGCTACGTCGCCGCCGTCTCCGAAGAAATGGCCAATCCCCGGGCCCGAATCCTCCCAGGTGTGGAAAGGATTCTCGCCCACGTCGCCACCCACCCCGGAATGGCCCAGGGCCTCCTCACGGGAAATCTGGAGCGAGGAGCGAAGATCAAACTCGGGCATTTCGATCTCTGGCGGTATTTTGCGTTCGGGGCTTTTGCCGACGACCACGAGAGCCGAAACGAGCTGGGGCCCCACGCACTGCGCCGCGCCGCCGCACACCATCGAATCCCCTTCGCGCCCGATCGGACATTCGTGATCGGCGATACGCCTCATGATATTGCGTGCGGTCGCGCCATCGGAGCACGGACCCTCGCGGTCGCGACAGGCAAATACTCCGTCGATGCACTGAAGCCCTTCCATGCGACCTTCGTCCTCCCCGATCTCCAGGACTTCGACGCGGTGATGCACCTGCTGGAGTCGCAGTAGCCGGTGCAATCGCGACGCCGCCGACCGCAGCGCCTCGGAAGCAGCGTCAATGTCTGTCGCGGCGCTCGATCGCAGCGACGCGCCCGTTCTGAAACACGATTCTCAACTTGTCATCCGAACGATCGCCTGTCGTCACACCCACGCCGGCGCCGACCGCCGAAGTACGGCCGCCGCTGCCCACGCCGAGACCGATGCTGAACGAAGGCCCCCGATCGCGGTAGGCCCATACCTCGTGCGAACCTTGATCGGTCGTGCGGGTATAACGGCGGTCCGGTTCGCCGAGGGCCATCTGCACCATCTCCTGCGTGAATCCGAGATCGACATGGCCACCGCGCACCTTGCCCCTGTCTTCAGGCGACAACGCGTCGAACGCGGCTTGATGTTTGCTGATGCGGCTGTCCGTCGTGGAGCACGCGGAAAATACCGCGGTGAGGGCAACGAGACCAAGGGCGAGAAAGGCAGTCTTCATGTTGGTTCAAAGAAGGGCTGGCACGCGATGCGGCCGTTCCGACCGCGCAAAGCCAGCCGTGTTCGCTGCCCGCCTGAGGAAGCGGGCCCGAGCGTCAACCACCTCGTATTTCCCTCGCCACAAAGCCTCCTGCAGGTTTGAAGACACGCCCTACGCATGAAGACGTTCACGATCGCGATCGGCTCGGACCACGCAGGATTCAAATACAAGGAAGCCATCAAGGCCCACCTCCTCGCCGCAGGGCACACCGTGCGGGATTTCGGCACGCATTCGGAGGAAGCCTGCGACTATCCCGATTTCATCCGGCCCGTCGCGCAGGCAGTCGCACGCGGTGAATACGAACGCGGCATCGTCCTCGGCGGTTCAGGCAACGGCGAAGCGATCGTGGCGAATCGTGAAAAAGGAGTCCGCTGCGGACTCTGCTGGAACGAGCAGGTCGCCATCTGGAATCGATCCCACAACGACGGCAACGTTCTCTCGCTGGGCCAGCGGACGATCTCGGAAGCGGAGGCTCTCAAGATCGTCGATGTGTGGCTCGCCACCGCGTTTGAGGGCGGACGCCACCTCGCGCGGATCAAGAAAATCGACGGGGTTTGAGCGAGGTTCGTCCCGGACTGGGTCGGTCCTGCCTTCGCTCGAGGGGAGAAAAGCCAGACGCGGGCGCAAAGCACGCGTGAGTACCGCAGTGCGCCCCGCAGAACGGAGCAATCCGGGCGGTCCAGTTGCGTCTGCCGTCGCCGCGCATTCATTACGGGGACGGGCGGTGGAGAATCTGGCCGCCCGTCAACCATGGCACTTTCTTACCAACATGTCTTCGTACCGGCCAACAATCCCGCTGCTCCACCGCTGCTGCTTCTACACGGGACGGGCGGCAGCGAGACCGATCTCCTGCCGATCGCGAAGTCGCTTTCGCCCGGCTCGGCGCTTCTCAGCCCGCGGGGCGATGTGAATGAACGCGGCCAACACCGGTTCTTCCGGCGTTTTGCCGAGGGCGTCTTCGATTTGGACGATGTCCGGCGTCGCACGCGCAACCTTGCAGATTTCGTCGACGCCGCGTGCAAGCAGTACGGGGTCCAGCCAGGACGCCTGATCGCCGTTGGCTTCTCCAACGGCGCGAATATCGCCGCGACTCTCCTTCAACTTCGACCTGAGTCCCTGGCCGGCGCGATTCTACTCCGCCCCATGGTCGTCATCGACCAACCTGCAGCGCCGCTTTCGCTACGCGACAAACGCATCCTGATGAGCAGCGGTTCCGTCGACCCGATCATTCCGAAAGACCATCCTTGCCGGCTCGCCGAGCTGCTGCGAGCGGGCGGCGCCGAGGTGACGCTCAAGACGCAAATCGCCGCGCATAACCTCGTGCCCGCCGATGTCGCCGACGCTCGCGAATGGATCGACAGCATTCGATCCGCGCACGCGGTCTCCGACTGAATCGCTGCGCCGAGCCGCCGCCCGCGGACGGCGCAACGGCAGAATACCAGCCGGCTCGATCGTCGGGAGCGAGACATTCGCCTCCCGGATTTGCCTCGGAGGCAACGAGCTGCATCCTAGCCGGTATGGAAATGCCATACCGCCGCCTCGGCAAATCAGGTGTGAAAGTGAGCGCGCTCTCGTTCGGCGCCTGGGTCACGTTTGGTAAGCAGATCGGCACTACGGTCGCCGACGATCTCCTGCACGCCGCCTACGAAGCCGGAGTGAACTTCTTCGACAACGCGGAGGCGTACGCCGACGGGAAGGCCGAGGAGATGATGGGCGAGGTGCTCAAGCGGGCGGGTTGGCGCCGCAGCAGCTTTCTCGTTTCGAGCAAAGTCTTCTTCGGCTCCGTCGGCGAGGGGCCGACCGAGATAGGACTGTCGCGCAAGCATGTCTTCGACGCCTGCCACGCCGCCCTGAAGCGACTCCAGGTCGATTATCTCGATTTCTATCTCTGCCACCGCCCCGACCCTGAAACGCCCATCGAAGAGACTGCGCGGGCGATGCACGACTTGGTCGCCCAGGGCAAGGTGCTCTATTGGGGCACCAGTGAGTGGAGCGCAGCTCAGATCGAGGAGGCCCACGCCGTCTGCTCGAGGCTGAATCTCCATCCGCCAACGATGGAGCAGCCGCAGTACAACCTGTTTCATCGAAGCCGCGTGGAGAAGGAATTCGCCCCGTTGTACAAGACATACGGAATGGGCACGACGATCTGGTCGCCGCTCGCTTCGGGACTGCTCACCGGAAAATACAACCAGGGCATCCCGTCCGGCTCGCGCCTGGACGTCCCGGGACTGGAGTGGCTCCGCGACCAGCTGCTCGGCCCCACCGGCAAAGCCAAGATCGACGCCGTGCAGAAGCTTTCCGCAGTCGCGAAGGAGCTCGGCGTCACCCTGCCCCAGCTGGCGATCGCCTGGTGCCTGAAAAATGAAAACGTGAGCACCGTGATCCTCGGCGCTTCCCGAGTCGAACAACTGAAAGAGAACCTCCGTGCACTCGAAGCCTTGCCCCTCCTGACGGCGGACGTTCTCCGCCAGATCGAGCGGATCACCAAGGCGCACGCCGAATAGGCGCCGCGATCAAGCGTATCCACGGATCCGATGCGGGTCACCTGGTACAGCCATTCCTGCTTCCTGGTGGAATCGGGGCCGTTCGGGCTTCTCTTCGACCCGTACTTCACCGGGAATCCCAGCGCGCCGATCCAGGCACGGGACGTTCGCTGCACGCACGTCTTCTGCTCCCACGCCCATGTCGATCACCTCGGCGACGCCGTCGATCTCTCCCGTGCGAACGACGCGCCGGTTGTGACTGGCTACGAACTGGCCGAGCACCTCGCCGCCCAGGGAGTAAAGACGGTTGATCTGATGACCGGCGGCGCCGCCAACCTCCCCTTCGGCCGCGTCAAAGCCACCCCCGCCCTGCACAGCTGCGCCCTCGAACTCGAGGCGGGCAGAAACCTGCCTCTGGGCGTGGCGGTGGGATTTCTCGTCACGATCGACGGCAAGCGGCTGTACCACGCCGGCGACACGGGCCTTTTCAGCGACATGCGGCTGATCGGACGCGGGGGACTCGACCTGGCGATGCTGCCGGTCGGCGACTGGTACACCATGGGCATCGAGGACGCCGTGCTGGCCCTGGAGTACCTCTGCCCGGCGGTCACGTTGCCCATGCACTATGGCACCAACGAGAAAATCCAGACGGACCCGCACGCGTTCGCCCGAGAAGCCGCGGCCGCCGGCCACCGAGTCGTCGTCCTAAACCCGGGCGAAGCGTTTGAGCTATAACGGATCCACTCATGGAGTTCGTCCACACGCTTTCCGGCGCTTGCGCTGCTGAGTCGCGTTCTGCAGCGTCGTTCGTCCATGCACGAGTTCACTGATCGCACCTGGCTCTGGTTCGCCTCTGCCCTCTACTTCGCCGGGTTCGTGCTGGGGACCATCGGAGTGCTGCGGGACCAGCGGCTGTCGCGCGCGTCCGTTTACGTCACGATAGCGCTCGGTTTCCTCGTGCAGACCTTCGGGATGTACCTTCGTGGTCTCGCCGTTCACGGCTGCCCGATCGGCAACACGTTTGAGATTTTCCAATTCACCGCCTGGTCGGCGACGGCGCTGTACCTCGTCATCGGACCGACGTTCCGGCTCAGCCTCCTGGGCTATTTCGCGTGCTGCCTGTCCGCGGCCCTGACGCTCGTTTCGCTTTCGGTGCCGAGTTGGGACGCGGTCATCCGGGTCAATCTCTTCGGCGGAAACCCGTGGATCGAATTCCACGCCGCGCTCGCGCTCTTCAGCTACGGCGTGTTCGGGCTGCTCGGGCTCACCTCGACGATGTATCTGCTGCAGTTCTACAGCCTGAAGAACCGCAACCTCCGAGGGTTTTTCGCGTTTCTGCCTTCGATCGTCGATCTCGACCATATCAGCTACCGCCTCCTCACGTTCGGCGTGGTGCTCATGACGGCCTCGCTGCTCGTGGGATCGCGCTACTGGTTGATGCACTCCGCCCGAGTGGAGCCGGTGAAGATGATTTCGACCGTCGTCGTTTGGTGCGCCTACGCCGCGGCTCTGACCTTGCGCTGGCGGGGCGTGCTGATCGCAAAGCGCCTTGCGATCGTCTGCATCAGCCTGTTTGTCGCCGCGCTTCTCTCCCTCGGGCCCGTCAGCTACAATTTCAAGAACGTGCCGCAACGCACGGCCCCTGGTCCCCGGTAGTATGGAGCCCTCGTCGTCCGCCCAGTTGTTTCTCGTCGGCGCCAATCATCACAAGACGCCGATCGGATTGCGCGAGAAGCTCGCCCTCACGGCCGAGAAGATGGACCAGTTCTGCACGGCGCTCTCGCAGCTGCGAGGATTGCGCGAATACGCGGTTCTCAACACCTGCAACCGCGTCGAGTTTTACGGAGTGGTCGAGTCTCCCGAAGTCGTCGAGACGCTTCAGGCCGAGTTCTGCCAATTCCAGGGTCTCTCGCCGGAGGATTTTCGCTCCATTCGCCAACACGCACTTGGCCCCGGGGCCGTGCAGCACCTGCTGGAGGTTTCCTCCGGACTCGACTCCCAAATGCTGGGCGAGACGGAGATTCTCGGCCAGGTGAAGGATGCCTATGCCGCCGCGCAAAAACGCCAGACGGTCGGTCCGGTGTTGAATCGGCTTTTTCAGAAGGCCTTTCAGCACGCAAAATTCGTACGCACCAACACGGCCATCACCGAAGGGCAGATCAGCGTCGCGAACGTCGCGGTCGATCTCGCCCAGAAGATCTTCGGCAAGCTCGACAAGACTCGCATCCTGCTGCTCGGCGCGGGGGACATCGGCGAAAAGACCGCCAAGGCGTTCCAAAGCCGCGGTGCGGCCACGCTGACCGTCTCGAGCCGCACGCTGGAACGCGCGATGGAGCTGGCCCGGACCTTCAATGGCGCCGCGCTCCCGTTCGAGGTGATGCCGCAGCATCTGGCGGACTACGACGTGGTCGTATGCTCCACTTCGGCCCCGCACGCCGTTGTCACGACCGCCGACACGTCGGTCGCGATGAAAAAGCGCCGCGCTCAGCCGCTCTTCTTCATCGATCTCGCCCTGCCGCGCGACGTCGAAACCGAGGTAGCCGGGATCGAAAACGTTTTCGTCTACAATCTCGACGACCTGGCCCGGATCGCGGAAGAGAACCGCGCCGCGCGCGAGGCCGAGGTGAAAAAGGCTCGCGAGATCCTGAGCGAGAAGGCCGAGGCCCTCTGGAAACAGCTGGGGTACGGCTTGGGCGGCAACAACGCGCGGTAAGAAGGGCTTCGCCGCTCCTCGCCGACCGGCAGACCCCGGTTCCGCGGAGTCCGATCTACTTCAGCTGCCGTTCCAGCCAATCCGCCGCCGTGCCGGTGGCGGGCTGACGGAGAACGTGGCGCAGGCGTTCCGCTCTCTGCGCGGTGACACGCTGGCGCTCCGGATCGTGGAGGCAGTGGTTCAGCTCGCGGGCCAGAGCTTCGGGACGCGCGGCGCCCTGGATGTATTCGGGATACATCGCCTCGTTCAGCAGCAGGTTCGAGATGCCGAGGTACGGCACTTTCACCAACCAGCGGCCAAACAGATACGTCAACGTGCTCGCGCGGTACACCACCGCGCCGGGGATGCCCGCCAGCGCGCAGTGCATCGACATGGTGCCGGAGCTCGTCAGCACGGCGGAGGCGCGGACCGGCTCCGCATCCGCGGTCGTTCCTTCGCTCGGCGTTCGACGCAGCTCCACGTTCGGCCCGGGCTTGGCCGCGCGCAGCAACACGCCGATCTCTTCGCTCGGATACAATGTCAACGCCGTGCGTTCGCCGAATGCGCGGTATCCGGCGAGCATGACCGGGAAAATCCGGCTCACCGCCTGACGCCGGCTCCCGGGCAGAAGCAGGATCGGACCCGCAGGGTCGTACTGCACCGGCGAACGGTAGCCTTCGGCAAGGAACGGATGACCGACAAATTCCACCGCCAGGTCGGTGTCGCCGTAGCAGCCGACTTCGAATGGGAAAATAACCGCCATGGCGTCCAGGTGTTTTGCCATGGTGAACCGACGGCCCGCCTTCCATGCCCAGATTTGCGGGCTGATGTAGTAAGCCAGCGCGATGGGCCCTCCCCGCTTCCGCGAGAGACCGCGCTCGAACAGCGTCTTCGCGAGACGCAGGTTGAAGCCGGGATAGTCGACGAGGCACACGACGCGCGGACGGTGCTGCGCGATCCAGGAGACCGTCTCGTCGAAGAGCGCCTTGAAAAACGGAATGTTCTTCACCACCTCCGCCAGACCGACGACGGACGACGCAGTCAGGTCATAGAGCAGCTGCGCGCCTGCATGCGCCAGTTCCGGGCCGCCGAGCGCTGCGACCGTAAGGCCCGGATTTCGCTTTCGCAGCTCGCGAACCAACTTCGCCGCGTGCTGGTCACCCGAATGCTCTCCCGCCACGACCAGGAGATCGACCGGCCCGCGAGCGGGAGGAGGAAGACGGACAGGAGCGGGGGTGGACATGGGGCGCAGGTCGGTGAATGGGCGAGACTGGATGCGGCAGAAAACGGTCGTCGGTCAGAGGTGGAATGGCAGCGGTTAGGCCGAGGCATGTAACGAATTTTCGGTTACGGCCTCGCCTGTTGCCCCGGAGCGATCGTCAGCGGGAGCCGGCCCTGATTTGCTCCGTGATGGCGATCGCCACCTCCAGCGCGGATTTGCCGAGCGCGCCGCCGACCTTCGGCTGCTTCGCCTTGGCCACGCTATCGACAAAGTGAGCGAGTTCTAGGGCGAGCGGCTCGCCTTTTTCGAGCGGCACCGGTTCGACCGGCACGCAGCTCAGATCGCCGGGCTTGATCGCGCCGCTCATCAGCTTGCCGGCGTATTCGAGCATGCCGCTCTTCCGGACCAGGTGCCCGGTCTGGTTCATGAAATCGAAGGAGAAATAGCCCGACGGCTGGAACACCCGAATCTCGCGCACCTTCTTCAGGCTCATGCGGCTCGTGTTCAGATTGGCCACGCAGCCGTTGGCAAACTGAATCCGGGCGCTCGCGATATCCTCCGTCTTCGAGAGCACACTCACGCCGACGCTGTCGATCTTCGCCACCGGCGACTTCACCAGCTGAAGCACGATGCCGATGTCGTGTATCATCAAGTCCAGGACAACGCCCACCTCCGTGCCGCGCGGAGTGAACGGAGCGAGGCGCTCGGCCGAGATGAACTTCGGTTCGCTGACTTCCTTTTCGAGAAAACCCATCACCGGGTTGAAGTGCTCGATGTGCCCGACCTGCACGAGGACGCCCGCGGTCTGGGCTGCGGCGAGGACCTTTTCTGCGTCGGAAAGCGAGGCGCAGATCGGCTTCTCGATCAGCAGATGGCAGCCCTTTGCCAGGAGCGGCAGCGCAACTTCGGCGTGCCGGTCGGTCGGCACCACCACCGACACGGCGTCGCAGACTTCGCCCAGTTCTTCCAGCGAGGTGAACCTGCGGCAGTTGAAACGTCCGCAGATCTCCGCCGCACGGGCGTCGTTGGTTTCGAAAATGCCGGCGAGTTCTGCACTCGGCAGCGAGGCGTAAATCCGCGCGTGGTGCTGTCCGAGCGAACCGACGCCGACGACACCGCATTTGATCTTGGGAGTGCTCATGGCTGGATGGGTTTCGGCGCGGACTGAAGCACGCCGTTGTGGAGGAAAAGTTGCCGTGACGTTTTTGCCGCGTGCGCGGCGTTGTGCGTCACGAGCACGAGCGCAGTTCCAGTGTCGGCACAGAGTCCGAGCAGAAGCTCGATGACCGAATCACCCGTGCGTTCGTCGAGATTGCCCGTCGGTTCGTCGGCGAGCACGAGCTGCGGTTGGTTCATCAGCGCACGTGCCACCGCGACACGCTGGCGTTCGCCGCCGGACAGCTGGCTGGGCAGATGATGGCTCCGCTCGGCGAGACCGACGCGGGCCAGAAGGTCTTTTGCGCGGGCACGCTCCGCCGAGCCGATCCCGCCGACGATGCGGCGAGCGACGAGCACGTTCTGCAGGGCGTTCAACTCGGGGATGAGATAAAACGACTGGAAAACCATCCCCAGAAACGTGGAGCGCACGTCGAGGCCGAGCCCTCCGCCCCAGATCACCTCGCCCGCGTCGGGTTTGTCGAGCCCGGCCAACAGGTTCAGCAGCGTCGATTTTCCAGAACCGGATTCGCCGCGAATGCTGACGGTCTCGCTCCGCTCGACCGCAAGGTCGACGCCGCTGAGCACCTCGATCCGGCGGTCGCCGGACTGGTACGTTTTGCGCACCGCGCGAGCGCTGAGAATGGGTTCACTCACTGCGAAGGGCCTCCACAGGTTCCAGTCGTGCCGCGCGCCAAGCCGGCAACAGACCGGCCAGAGTCGAGATGATGATCGAGCCGACCGTGATCACAACGATGTCGAAGCTCGTCGTATGCGAGGGCAGGTGCGCGAACTGATAGAATTCCAGGAACACCCGCTGGCCGACCGTCAGGCCCGCGACGACTCGTACGATCTGATCGCGGTAGTAGATCACCAGCCAGCTTATGATGAGTCCGCCGAGCGTGCCCACGATCCCGAGCAGGAAACCCTGGACGCAATAACACGCCGCAATCTGCCGGCCACTGCCGCCAAGCGCCCGCAGCAATCCGATCTCCCGGGTTTTTCTCACCACCGAGATCAGCAGCGAGCTCATGATCGAAAGCGCAGCCACCACCACGATGAAGGAGAGAAGGAAGAACACCATGTACTTCTCGAAGCGCAGCACGCTCTGGAAATCGGCGTTGGCCTCGAACCACGTGATCGCGCGCTGGTCGCGGCCCGGCAGCACGCGGTTGATCGCGTCCGCCACCTCAAACTCGTTCGCGCCGTCCTTGATCCGAACGTTGATGTGATGCACGTCCGCGCCCAGGCCGTAGAGGTCCTGCATCAGACGCAGGGTCGAGATGACGACGCTCTGGTCCAGCTGCTGATGGCCGATCTCGAAAATGCCCACGACCTTCACGGTCCGCGGGAGAAACACCTCGTCGTTCTTCAGCTTCTCGATCAGCAGCGGGCTGTAGAGTTCGACCTGACTGCCGAGACTTGCGCCGAGCGAACGCGCCAGGGACGCGCTGAGGATCACAGAATCGTCGTCCAGATCGTCGAGCGAGCCGAGGCGCACGTATTTCTCGAGCTGGATGACCTTGCTGACCGTCGCGAGGTCGACGCCCTGGATCGCGGGGAACGACGGTTTGTTGCGGTACTCGAGCATCACGACGCCCTGGGCCGAAGGCGTCGCGGCCACCACTCCCGGAACTTTCTCCACGCGGGCAATGACCTCGTCGGGCCGCGAAATCGCGCCCTGTGCGACCACCTGGATCTCGCCCTGCGTATCGACAATCATGCGACGGATCTCGTAGCCGAATCCGCCCATGATGCTGGTCGAGACGACCAGCAGGGCCACGCCCACGGCGATGCCGAGGCCGGACATGAAGGTGAAAAAGGGAAACTTCCGCCCCGTCGGAAAGAGCTGCTTGAGGGCGAGGTAGAAGTACCAGGGCATCAGAAAAAAGTCTGAAGGACTGAAAGGCAGAAGGGCTGAAGTGGAATACAGCTGGGCCGGCTGGAATGCGGCGGCAAATACGGGAGCGCGGTTAGGTCCTTCAGTCTTTCAGCCCTTCAGCCTTTCAGCTCTATTCCCCGCCGGGCCGCAGCTGGGGGAAGAGGATCACGTCGCGGATGCTCTCGGCTCCGGTGAGCAGGATGGCGAGGCGGTCGATGCCCACACCCATGCCGCCGGCGGGAGGCATGCCGTGCTCGAGGGCGCGGAGAAAGTCCTCGTCGATGTTCTGTTTCTCCTCTCCGGCCTGCGCTTCGAACATCTGGCGCTGCACAAACGGGTCGTTCTGTTCCGAATACGCGGGTGCGACCTCCATGCCGCCGATGGTCAGCTCGAAAACGTCGATCGTCGTCGGGTCGTCCGGCGTGATCTTGGCCAGCGGGCAGAGCTCCTTCGGCAGGTGCGTGACGAAGGTCGGCTGGATCAGCGTCGGCTCGATCTTCTTCGAGAAAATCTCGTTGGTCACCTCGAAGTCCTCCCAGCCGGGGTGGACCTGAAGGCCGAGCGCTTCGGCTTTGGCGATCTTCTCCGCCTTCGAGCGGCTAAACCAATCGACGTCGCCGGTGGCTTCGCGGATGAGATCCTTGTATTTCACTTCGCGCC
This sequence comes from Opitutaceae bacterium EW11, assembly GCA_003054665.1. GTDB lineage: Bacteria > Verrucomicrobiota > Verrucomicrobiia > Opitutales > Opitutaceae > EW11. Next base: position 55,736 of record QAYY01000016.1, read on the forward strand.
ATTGGCCGGCGAACTGGATCATCTGGCCCGTCGGGGCGTGCTTCACCTCCGTGGTCCCGAGAACGTCGCGGCAGAGCGAGGTCAGCAGATCCTGGATCAGCTTCATCATGCCGCGGTAGTCGCTGTACGCCTGATACACCTCGAGCATCGTGAACTCGGGATTATGCCGGCGGGAGATGCCTTCGTTGCGGAAGTTGCGGCCGATCTCGAACACCCGGTCCCAGCCGGCGACGAGCATGCGCTTGAGATAAAGCTCGAGCGAGATGCGGAGGAAGAAGTCGACGCCCAGCGCGTTGTGGTGCGTGACAAAAGGCTTGGCCGCGGCACCGCCGGCGACGTTCTGCAGCACCGGGGTCTCGACTTCGAGAAACTGCCGGTCTTCGAGGAACCGCCGGATGTACGAAACGATGCGCGTGCGTAGAAGCAGCCGCTTCCGCGACTCTTCGTTTACGATCAGGTCGAGATAGCGCTGGCGGTACACCTGCTCCGCGTCGGTCAATCCGTGCCACTTCTCCGGAAGCGGGTGAAGCGCCTTGGAGACGAGCGTGTAGCGATCGACCCGGACGGTGATTTCGCCGGACTTAGTCTTAAACAGCGTGCCCTCGGCGCCGATGATGTCGCCGAGATCGAGCTTCTTGAAAGCCACGTAAGCCTCCTCGCCGACGACATCCTTCTTCAGATACAGCTGGATGACGCCCTGCTGGTCGAGGATCTTGACGAACTGGCTTTTGCCCATGTCGCGAATCACGACGAGGCGCCCGGCCACCCCGACGGTCACGGTGTTGTCCTGCCCATCGACGTGCGCTTTGATCGCGTCGCCGGAGAAATGGGTGGTCGGGAAGTTGGCCCGAAATGGGTCTTGGCCGGCCGCCCGCAGGTCCTGCAGCTTCTTCAGCCGCACGGCGTACTGGTCGTGCGAAATGTCGGTCGGAATGTCGCTCATGGAACCGGCGACGGTGGCGTCCTCCGAGCCGTTGCGCAAACGGAAAGTCGCGCCGGCCACCTCCCCTGCCCTGGTCAGCGCATCAGACCCCGGTAGGTGTAGTAAGCGAGCGCACAGAAAGTCAGTCCAAGCAGAGCCGACCACCGAGCGACGACCAACGAACCGTCAAGAAACGAGGCGGCCAGGTCGGCGAGTGTGACAAACGCTAGGAACACCAGCACCTCGCGAAGCGCGCCGAACGCCCGGCCGAGGTACCAGATATCGATCAGCCGTGCGGTCTTGCTCCTCTCGTGCTGGCGTGCGGTCTCAAGCTGGGCTGCCGCTACCCGTGCGGAAGAACTCGGCGAGCGCGAGGGAGCCATCGGCGGGGCCGACTCTGCCAAAAGCCCCGAGTTGTGGAAGGTGAACTCCGATGCCGTCGGTTTCAACCGATGCCACACCGGGTGCTCGGTGATGCGGCGCCAGTCTTCCGTATCGATAGGCGAAAGCAGCGAGGTCGAGTCGATCAGCCCGACTTCCAGCAGAGATTGAAGCCCGGCGAAACCGACCGGACCGCGAATATGGCCATCGACCGTGCGCACACACCACGGCTTCGACTCCAGCCCCGCCGGGTCCATGCGCAGCCTGAGGGGACGTCTCGGAGTCGGACTGTTCATGCACGAGCTCTCGCGTCGGCAAACCGTTCAACGGCCGTGAGGATGACGATGCCGAGAGAGAGCCCCGCCAGCGTGACCAGGATTCCACTACGTTCGCGAATCGCGGCGACACGGGCGGTTCCCCGTCCGCGAGCCGCCCGGTCCGATTGGGACGGGCCGGCATTCCAGAACCGATAGACCCGATGCCAAGTCGACTTCAGCTCGCCGACAAAAACGTTCCCCGTTGCGAGGCCTGCTTTGCTCGCGACCGCTCGGTTTGCCGAAGCCGCAGAGCGCTCCTGCACGTACTGCGTTTCGGCTTCATTGCCGGACAGGACCGTATCCGCGGCGTCGACGCGCTCCCGGAATCGGGCAACGGCGCTCGGGTTCGTGGCAAAGTCCCCTCCGGTCATCCTCACGGGTCCCTGAGCCAGAGGAAGGTCACTGAAGAAATAGGCCGTCAGCAGCATCAGTGCTGCGGACGCGAACAGTATGCGCAGTAGTCGTTTCATCCCGCCGGTAGAACCGGGCGGCGACCAGACCACTAAACGATTACCACCACAACGCCAATTTACGGCCGCTGTGGTGCTTGCAGGGATACCACTACAAAGCCACGCTTCGCCCATGGATGCACTCCTCACCGCCGTCGTCGTCAGCGCGTGTTTGGGCGCGCTGATCGGCCTCATTCGGCAGTGGAGCGAACAGCGCAGCGCAGCTCAGGCGGATTTCGGCGGCGTGCGGACCTTCACGCTCTGGGGACTGATCGGCTGTGTCGGCAGCTACGTCAGCCAGAACCATCTCTCGGCGATGCTTCCGGTGGCGCTGGTGCTGATCGCGGCACAGTTCATTGCGGTGAACCTCCGCGAGACGCGCGAAGGTCGGCCGGGCAACACGTCGTTTGCGGCGATGCTGCTCACCTGCCTCGTCGGTGCGCTCGTCCAATGGGGTCAGATGCAGGCGGCCGCGCTGCTGGCCGCGCTCACCATGGTGACTTTGGGCAGCAAAAAACCGCTGCACGCGTGGACGCTGAATTTCACCCAGGACGACATCCGCGCGACGCTGCAGTTTGCCGCCATCACGGGCGTCATCCTCCCGCTCGTGCCCAATCGCTCGATGGGACCGTACGAGGCGTTCAATCCGTTTTCGACGTGGCTCATGGTCGTTCTGATCTCCGGCATCGGCTTCGCCGGGTACATCCTGATGCGACTGCTCGGGACGCAGGCCGGCATCACGCTGACCGGCATCGCCGGCGGTCTCGCATCGAGCACGGCGACCACGCTGACCTTCAGCCGGCGCAGCAAGGAAGACCCCGACCGCGCCCGCAGCTACGCCCTGGCCGTCGTCCTGGCCTGCACGATCATGCCGGCGCGCGTGCTGTTCGTCGTCGGCTTGATCAATCAGGAGCTCTTCCGGTCGCTCCTCCTGCCGATTGCGGCCACGGCCGTTCCCGGTCTCATCTACTCGGGCTGGAACTGGTACGCGCAGCGAAAAACGGAGGGCTCGGTGGACACGCCGGACCTCAGGAATCCGCTCAGCCTCAAGACCGCGGTGAAGTTCGCCGTGCTCTACGCGATCTTCGCCTTCCTCGTGAAGGCCGCGACCCAGACGTCCTGGAAGGATAGCCTGCTGCCGCTCAGTTTCCTCTCGGGCCTGACGGATATGGACGCGATCGCTCTGTTGATGGCGAACAGCCTTCGCGAGCACACGGTGGTCGTGAAACTCGCGACGGAAGCGGTCATCACCGGCGCGATCGGGAGCGCGGTGGCCAAAGGCGGCATGGCCGTGGTCCTCGGCGCAGGCGCGGTCCGTTCCCACGTCGGTATCGTTCTCGGGGCTACGATCGCAGTCGGCGTCGCAGCGCTCATGTGGGTGTAGGGCCGGTCCGGAAACAGCCGGGCGGGCGCACATCGCTTGACCCGTTCAGCGGATGCCGTTCCTTGGCCCCATGCAGAGCAAGCCGACTGCCGCACCTCCCAGCGCCACGCTCGATTGGGGTCGCACGCGCTACGAGGGCGCCTGGAGAGCCCAGGAAGACCTGGTCGCAAAGCGCATCGCGGAAGAGATCGGGGACACGTTGGTGTTCACCGAGCATGAGCCGGTTTTCACCATCGGCCTCCGCAGCGGCGCCGACGCTCACCTCGTCTGGACGCCCGCCCAACTCGCGGCGCAAGGAGTGGAAGTCGTGAAAACCAACCGAGGCGGCGACATCACCTATCACGGCCCGGGGCAGATCGTCGGCTATCCCATCGTGAGCCTCGCGCCGCACAAGGATCTGCACGCCTATCTCCGCTTCCTCGAGCAGGTGCTGATCAACACCGTCGGGAGCCTTGGCCTCGCCGCGGACCGCCGCCCCGGCAAAACGGGAATCTGGCTCGGCCCGCGCAAGATCGCGGCCATCGGCGTCGCGGTGCGCCGCTGGGTGACGTACCATGGTTTCGCGCTCAACGTGAACACGCACCTGCCCCATTTCCAGGGCATCGTCCCCTGCGGGATCCAGCCGACCGATGGCACCGTGACGTCGCTCAAGGCGGAGCTCGGACGCGAAATCGACTTGGGCGAAGTGAAGGAGCTGCTGGGGAAAGAATTCTGGACGCGGCTTCCTGAGTTCCTGAACGCCGGCCCTCGCGTTTCCGACGCCTGATCGGAACGACCGACCAAAACAATCTCCTCAGGAGCTCCATGCTCGTTGCAGAGCCGACTGTTCCTCCGAAGGTTGCATGATTTCTTCAGGGGCAGTCGCTTCGGGCCGGGCTCCGTTCTTTCCGCCAAAAGCCGGGATTCAGGGTTTCATTTCCGGTCTGAATTCGTTTTGTTAACCGACTCCATGGACACGACGCGCAAACCTTCCTGGCTTCGAGCCAAGCTGCCTTCCGGCCCCGGCTACACCGCCGTTCGGAAGCTGGTGGACAACCATCAGCTCCACACGGTGTGTCAGAGCGCCCAGTGTCCCAATCTCGGCGAATGCTGGTCGCGGGGCACCGCGACGCTGATGATCCTCGGAAACATCTGCACGCGGTCGTGCAACTTCTGCGCGATCCAGACCGGTCGTCCGACGGAGCTCGATCTCGGCGAGCCGGCCCGCGTCGCGGAGGCGGTCGCCACGATGCAGCTGCGCCATTGCGTGATCACCAGCGTCTGCCGCGACGAGCTGGCCGACGGCGGCGCCAGTGTCTGGGCGGCGACTATCCGCGCCATCCGTCACCGCAGTCCGAATACGGCGATCGAGGTGCTGACGGGCGATTTCAACGGCCGCACCGAAGACATCGACACCGTGCTCGCGGCCAAACCCGACATTTTCAACCACAACGTCGAGACCGTGGAGCGGCTGCAAAAGCCGGTGCGGGTCCGGGCGCGTTACGACCGCAGCCGCTCCGTGCTTCGCCATGCCAAGAGCCGCGGCTTCACCACCAAGACCGGCCTGATGCTCGGCCTCGGCGAGGAGCAGGCGGAGGTCGAGCAGACGCTGCGCGATCTCGCCTCCGACAAGGTCGACATCGTGACGATCGGCCAGTACCTCCAGCCCACTCCCCAGCACTGGCCGGTGAAACGGTGGGCGCCGCCGGAGGAGTTTCAGCACTGGAAGGAGTTCGGCCTCAGCCTGGGCATCGGCGTGATCGAGAGCGGAGCGCTCGTGCGTTCGAGCTACCACGCGGACGAGCAATCGAAGAAGTACACGGGTGTCGAACACCTGAATACGAACAACGCGCTGGCTAGCGCGTAGCCGCGGCGCGACGGCGCCGCGCTGTAGTTGGTGGAGGATGCTCGTTCAGCCTCTCGCAGGAGCGGCTGCGCATTCCTGGCGACAACCGGCTCGCTTGTCCGGGGCGCAGCTGCGGCAACAACATCCGTCTGGCCATGCGGCCGGCTCCGACTTATGCCGGTTCATGAAAACCCGGCGTGAAATCGTCGAAAACTGGCTGCCGCGTTACACGGGCGTGCCGTTGAAGGAATTCGGCGACTACATCCTCCTCACGAACTTTCACCGCTACGTGGTGCTTTTCGCCAAGTGGCATAAGGTCAAGGTGCACGGGGTCGGCAAGCCGATGACCAGCGCGACTGCGGGCCGTATCACGATCATCAATTTCGGCATGGGCAGCGCGTCGGCCGCCACCGTGATGGACCTGCTCAGCGCGATACATCCCAAGGCGGTCCTTTTCCTCGGCAAATGCGGGGGCATCAAACACCGTGCGGAGATCGGCGACCTCATTCTGCCCATCGCCGCCATCCGCGGCGACGGTACGAGCAACGATTATTTTCCGCCGGAGGTGCCCGCGCTCCCGGCGTTCGCGCTGCAGAAGGCGATCTCGACCACGATCCGCGATTACGCCCGCGACTACTGGACCGGCACGGTCTACACGACCAACCGCCGCGTGTGGGAACACGACGAGGATTTCAAAAAGTACCTGCAGAAGATCCGAGCGATGTGTGTCGATATGGAGACCGCCACGATCTTCATGACCGGTTTCTTCAACGAGATTTCGACCGGTGCGCTTCTGCTCGTGAGCGATCAGCCGATGCTCCCCGAAGGAGTGAAGACCGCCGAGAGCGACAAGCTCGTCGACCAGAACTATGTCGACGACCACCTTCGCATCGGCATCGACGCCTTGAAGCAGCTCATCAACAGGGGCGTCACGGTAAAACACCTGAGGTTCTGATGGATTTGAGGCCGACCGACGCCACCGCCAAAGCTCCTTCCGCCGGAACGCCGGCCGGCCGTGCGTATCCTTTTCCTCCCTACCCTTACCGGCTGACCAAGGGCTTGACCGTCTGGCTGGCGTTCAAGGCGTGTGCGTTCGCGCTCTTCGCGATGGGAAACATCCTCGGCGGCGTGCTGGCGTTCTTCGTCTGGGACCCGTGGTTGCTCTGGAACATCCTCGGGCCCGCCTCGCGAGGCTTCGGCCCGGTGGCTTCGCGTTTCCGCACGAAAGAGCGCGAGGTGTGGCTCACAATCGACGACGGCCCGGATCCGGCCACCACGCCGAGAATCCTGGAGTTGCTCGACGCGCACTCGGCCAAGGCGACGTTTTTCGTCATCGGAGATCAAGTGAACCGCCACCCGGAGCTCGCCGCGGAAATTGTCCGCCGAGGGCACCAACTCGCCAACCACTCCGCCAGCCACCCGTGCGGCAGCTTCTGGAGCGCCGGCCCGGCCCGGCTGGGGCGCGAGATCGACCGCTGCACCGACGCGATCGTCCAGGCCGGCGCGCCGGCACCCGCGTTTTTTCGCGCCCCCGTCGGGATCAAGACGCCGTTCCTGCATCCTCAGCTCGCCAAGCGCGGGATGCTGCTCCTCGCCTGGAGCGCCCGCGGCTACGATTCTCTCCTCAGCACCGATCTCGCCGTCCGACGCATCGTGGCGGGCATCGAGCCCGGCGCCATCGTCCTGTTGCACGACGGCCGCAACGACATCGGACGGGCCGCCGTGGTCGAACGCGTGCTCGACCATCTGGCGCGCACGGGCTTCCGCGCTGTCATTCCGCCCAGGGATAGTCTCTGCGTCTGAGTAATGCGGACGGCGGAGGCTGGAGCGCGAAGGCGGCAGGGCAGCGTTCGGCGGAGGCGACGCTCAGCGGCGGCTCTCCACACTTCGGAGAGCCCGGAGAGAAACGACCACGCTTGAACCGACCATGAGCAACGCCGCGACAACCGGGTGCAGCACGCCGGCGGCGGCCAACGCCATGCCGAGGATGTTGTATCCAGCGGCGAAGAGCAGATTGGTGTGAATGCTGCGGCGGGTCTGACGCGCGACTCGGACCGCTACGGGCAGCACGCGAAGGTCGTCGCCCACCACCACCGCCATCGCCGAAGCGCGAGCCAGGTCCGTACCGGATCGCAGCGCGATCCCCGCGTCGCAGACGCTCAGCGCGGCGGCGTCGTTGATGCCGTCGCCGGCGAATCCGACGGAGGCCCCCGTCCGGCTCAGTTCTTCGATCCGCATCTTCTTTTCGTGAGGCGTCAGTCCCGAGCGAACTGCCACGGGCCGGACAAGGCCCAGCGAGTTCACCAAGCCCGACAGCGCTTCCTCCGCCCGGGGATCGCCGCTCAGCACCTCGACGCGAAGGCCGAGGGTGCCGAGTTCCTGAAGCGTTTCGCGCCATCCCTCGCGCCAGTGTTCGGAAACTTCGATGGAGGCGGCGAACACTCCGTCGACAAAAACAGAAACCGACTTGGCGCCGGCCTCCTTCGTTGTCGACGTCTCTCGTCCCTCCGCAGGCATCAGCGCGTTCTCGCCCACGCGCAGTTCGCACCGGCCGCCGTGCTCGGTGCCGACTCGGGCGATCACGCCGAGTCCGGGTACGATCTGCCGGTCCGAGATCGGGGGAAGCGCACCGGTGTATCCACGAACCAATGCCGAAGCCACGGGGTGTTTCAGGCCGGTTTCAATCGCCGCCACCGCTCCTGCGAGCCAGCCTTCGCGGCCGGAAAACTCCGGGGCCACCGTCCATCCCTTCACCTCGAGGGAGTCGCCGGAAAGCGTGCCGGTTTTGTCGAGGCACATCGTGTCGCACTTCGCCAGGCGATCCAGGAAATCGCCGGTGCGCGCGATAAGGCCGTACTGGGCGAGGCGGGCGAGACCGCCCCACACCGCGACGGGCGTCGCCAATCCCATCGCACAAGGGCACGCCACGAGGAGCACGGCCATGGCGTTGAAGAGCGCCCGCTCCCAGGGGGCAACCGCGATCCAGCCGGCAAACGTGATCGCGCTGGCGCCCACGACGAGCGGCAAAAACCAAGCCATCAAACGATCGGCTTGCGCCTGCAGGGCCGACGGAGCAAGCCGCGCCCGCTCCACTTCGGCGAGAATGCCGTCGAGCCGGCGCGGTCCGCCCGACGCGACGATCTCGAACGATCCATCGATCGAATACGTTCCGGCCAGAACCGGATCGCCCGGGCCCCGCGACACCGGCTGCCACTCTCCGGTCATCGAGGTCTCCTGAAGATAGCCGCGGCCTTCCACGATCGTACCGTCCACGGCAACCGCGCCGCCGGGCGCAACGCGCACCCGCGCGCCGGCGGGAAGGTCCGCCACGGAACGACGCACGATCCCGGAATCTTGGACGACGTCGCATTGGTCGAAGGACGCCCGCGTCGATGTCACGGCGCGAAGGGCCGCGACGCGGCTGCGCGCTCCCAGCATTTTCCCCGCGGTGTGCACCACGACGAGGATTGCCACGACCTCGTAGTAAACCGAACCCGTGTGCGTGACCGTGCTCACCAGCGAACCGGCAAACGCGCCAGCCAGCGTGACGAGGAAAAGGAGGTCGATGCCGATGCGTCGGTCGCGCAGCGAGTCCCACGCCGAGCGAATGAGATCCCCTCCGAGAAAAGCCAGCGTCGCGACGGCGGAGAGAATGAGCACGCCGTGGACGACGTAATACGACCAACCTTCCGCTTCGGAAAGGTTCACGGCGAAGCTGAACACCATCGCCTGGCCGGCGATCGCCAAACCCGCTCCGATCCTCAGCCATCCCCGGTCGACCAGTCGCTGATCCGCCTGCAGACCTGGTTCGGAGGGGTGTGGGTCGGCGTCAGCCATGCGAGACGAGCCACGATGCCCGAGCCGGCCGAAGGGTCAACGGCACCGGTCGCACGGGCGCGCCTGGCTCGGCGTCCAGCTTACAGGCTGGCGGCCGCCGCGTTGTCGACGAGCCAGACAACCCTGTCCGCGCACGTGCGCAGGATCTGCGACGGAGTGTTTACGGGATCGTCCGCTCCCTGGAACACGCGCTGCAACGCCTGCCGTTTTCCGGCGCCAAGCGTCATCAACACGATTTTGCCGCAGGCAAAAAGCCCAGTCGGCGTGATGGTGAGACGCCAGCCTCGGCCCGGCACCTCCACCGAGGTGAACAGGCGTTTCGTCGGTTCGCGCAGCAGCGGACTTCCCGGAAAAAGCGAAGCGGTATGCGCGTCGTCGCCCATGCCGAGCATGCAGAGATCGTAAGCCCGATTCCGTCCGAAGGCTCCGGCAAACGCCTCGCCGTAACGCACTGCGGCTTCGGTGGCGGGCCGTTCGACGGGCCACGGCATCCGGTGCTCGATCGGCACTCCAAGCGGCGCGAGCAGCAAACGCTCCGCGTTGCCGAAATTGCTTTGATCGCTTTCGAGCGGAACATGGCGCTCGTCGCTGACCGTGAAGACGGCGCGGCTCCGCAATTCCTGCGAGATCGTCCGCCCCGCCGCACACCAGCGGTACCACTCCTGGGGTGTGCTGCCGCCCGTCAGCGCCCACGAGAAGGTGCGGCTCGGTATTTTCGCCAGCACTTCGGAGGCGAGGTCGACCGCCTTGACGAACAACTCTTCTTTCTCGCCGACGATCAGCCGGCCAAACGGTGTTGTGGATTCGGTCATGAAACAAGGAATGCCAACGCGCCCAGGCGGCAACTGTCCAGGAGATCCTCCGCACCGGTGCGGACCGTCAGAAAAACATCGCCTCTCCCAGTGCGGCTTCCGGGATCAGGAGCGCCGCCGCCGTCGGCAGCGTCACGCGCCCCGAGCCGAAGTCGGCCTCGATATCCGCATGCTGGCGGACGAAATCGCCCCGATAGGAGAAGAACTTCGGCCCCCGGTAGTCGAAGCGCAGTTCGAAGCACCGGTCCGCGGCGCCCGTGCAGGGCAGAGCCTCGTAACGGACATCCTGCGACGCCCCGCAGTTCACCAGGCGCTCGCGTACCCAGGGGACCAATACCCTGCCCTCGGCCGCCAGGCTCGGGTGGCTGTTGACACGGACGGCGGCAAGTCCGTCGACCAGCGCCTGCGGCGCATACCCGCTGAGGAACTGGCCGATGGATTGGCGGACCGGCAGCAGTCGCGCTGACGCCAGATCGCGAACCGTGTCGCGACGCGGCCAGGGAAAGGCGAAGGCGTCCTCCGGGACGATGGCGGAGTCGAAAATCACGCGCGTCGCCCGTTTCAGGAGGTACTGGTAATCGGCAAGCTTGGAACTCGAGGAAAACCGATGCGCCCAGTAGTACATCGGCAGGTCGTTCGAAAGGCAGACGGAGACGTGGCTTTCCAGGAACCGGCGCGCGGGCACCGGATAGCTGAGCATCACGAACTCGCAGCAACGCGTGTCGCCCTTTGATTTCCCGAGGTGGCACTCGCCGTAGATCTTCGCGCGCATCTCCGTCTCCGGTTCGTCGGGCTGCAGCGGGCAGAGCACGACCACCCGGCAGGGATAGCGGCGTGAGAACCGCACCGCGGTCTGGAACTGCTCCACCGCATCGGCCGCCGTCGTGTTGAAACCGAGATGGAGGACCAGGTTGATCTGCGTCGCCTTGACGTCGTCCGCGGCGGGCGCCGCTCCGCCGCGCGCCGCGGTATCCTCCCACATCTGCGCCAGGCTCTTCGAGACGACCCCGACGGGGACCTCGATTCCGGGCAGCGAGTTGAAAACGGAAGACATGATGAAAACGGTTCTTCGGGATTCGCCGGGGGAAGCGGAGCCAGCCGTCCGGCTCAGGGATGCCGCCACTCGTGTTTCGACGCCGCCAGCAGCTGGTCCGCGCTGGCGGGGCCCCATGAACCGGCCGGATACGCGTCCATGCCCTGCCGACCGGCGGCAGCCCAGGCCTCCAGCACGGGCGTGTACAACGCCCACGACGTTTCGGCCTCGTCGCCACGGATGAACAGCGTTCCGTCGCCGATCATCGCGTCGAGCACCAGGCGCTCGTACGCCTCCGGCGTGTTCGACCCGAAGGTCGTGCTGTAGCGGAAGTTCATCTTCACCGGCTGCGTGCGGGTCTCGAGGCCCGGCACCTTGCCGTTGAGCACCAGGTTGAGCCCCTCGTCGGGCTGGATCTGGAACGCCAGCGTGTTCGCCGCCAGATGAAAGCGGTCGCCCTCGGCGAACAGGGTGCCGGGGGGCCGCTTGAATTGTATCGCGATCTCGGAGACGCGCCGCGCCATCCGCTTCCCGGAGCGGAGGTAAAACGGCACGCCCTGCCAGCGCCAGTTGTTGATCGAGAGACGGATCGCCGCGTAGGTCTCCGTGGCCGACTGAGGATTGATGCCCTCCTCCTGGAGGTAGCCCTGCACGTTCTTTCCGCCGATCATGCCGGCGGAGTACTGTGCCCGGGCCACGTCGCCGCCCTCGCCGACCCGCAGGGGCTGGATGGCCTTGAGCACCTTCACCTTCTCGTCGCGCATCGCTTCGGCGTCGAGCGACACGGGCGGCTCCATCGCGGTGAGCGCCAGGAGCTGCATGGTGTGGTTCTGAATCATGTCGCGGAGCGCCCCGCTCTGCTCGTAGTAGCCGCCTCTCGTGCCGACGCCGACCTCCTCCGCCACGGTGATCTGCACCGAGTCGATGAAGTTGCGGTTCCAGAGCGGCTCGAAGATGGAGTTGGCGAAGCGCTGCACCAAGAGGTCCTGGACCGTCTCTTTTCCAAGGTAATGGTCGATCCGATACACTTGGTGCTCGGAAAACACGGACCGGATCGTCGTGTTCAGTTCCTGCGCCGTCTTCAAATCCTTGCCGAACGGCTTCTCGATCACGACCTTGGCGTGATGCGCCTGGCCGAGGTGTTTTCCGGCCAGTCCGCTGCGCCCGAGATTCTGCAGGATGGGCGCGAAGACCGACGGAGGCGTCGAGATGTAGAAAAGAACCTGGAGGTCGCGTCCGATGCGCTTCTCGATCTGGTCGATGTGCTCGGCAAGCCGCTTGAACGCCTCGGGATCGTCGTATCCGCCGGCAACGTACGTGGTGTTGGCCGCCACCCGGCTCCAGACGCCCTCGTTCAGCTCGCGACGCGAAAACTCCTTGATCGCGTCGCCCGCCAGCTTCCGAAACTCGTCGTCGGGAATCGGCTTCCGGCCGTAGCCCACGAGGTAGAAGTCCGCCGGCAGCAGATTGTCGTAGCTCAGGTTGTAGACGGCGGGAATGAGCTTCCGGGCGGTGAGGTCGCCGGAAGCGCCGAAGATCACGACCGCGGTCGGCGGCGCGCCGCGATGTTTGCTCAGCCCCTGCAGAAACGGGTGTCGGAGTGATTCGGCCATGGCGGAGGCGAGTTTCTTTCGGCGTGTGTTCGGCGATGCAAGCGGTTTCCCAGCGGGCACCGCTCTCTATCGCGCGAGTATTCAATGCGTTTCATACCCGGCCGGAATGAAATCACTCCGGCTGATTGCACAAGCGAAGGCGCGATTCTCCTCGGCGGTCGCCGAGCTTCGAAACTCGAAGTCGCCGCACGGAAACGATGAGCCACCGTTGCCGTGTTCAGTCCAAGCTCAGCGCCAGAAATCCTTCGAGAAAAGCGGGACGTTCTCGAAGTGGCGCAGCTCGCCCTCCGTCGCTCCGGGCTGCATCGAGATTTCCACGACGTCGAACCGGAAGTTGCGCGGACGCGTCTCGCTCGGGAGGCATTTCAGGTAAACGTCCGCGGCGCGACGGATCACATCCTTTTTCCGCTCGTCGACGGCAAAGTACCCCGGGACAAGCGCCGACGCGCTGCGCGTTTTCACCTCCACGAAAACCAGCACGTCGCGGTCCCTGCACACCAGGTCGAGTTCGTCGCGGCGGTCGCGCGGGCTCCGCCAGTTGCGCGCCAACACACGGTAGCCTTTTTGCCGACGCAGAAACCGCTCCGCCTGGCGTTCGCCGCGCGTGCCCGTGGACGTCGTTTTTCCGAAAAGCCCCCTCACCCGTTCCCACCCATTCACGCCGCCATCCAATCCCGGCCGCCTTCGGACACAAGCGCGTTGTCCGAGGCTCGCGTCGAAAAAGAGGACATTTCTGGCTTTCGCGCCCTCCCGGAGGGCGCCCCAGCAGTCGAGAGTCCAGCCGCTAAGCCCGCCGGTCGGCGGCGAACAGCGTCTCGACGGTGACGTCGTCGGGGTTGACGGGCACGTGCGGCGGAAGCTGGGTTTTGAACCACGTGCGCTGTTTCTTCAGGAGCGCTCGCGTGTCTTTCAGAATTGCTGGGTGAAGCTCCGCCTGGCTGAGCCGCCCTTCGAGGAAGTCAATCGTCTCGCGGTATCCGATCGCCTTCGACGCGCTGGGATTCTCCTTCAGGCCGAGCGGAATGAGCCGGCGGACCTCCTCGACCAAGCCATCCCGCAGCATTTGATCGATCCTTGCCGCAGTCCTCGCTTGCATCGCTCCCCCGGGGCGATCGAGCCGGACGAGTTTCACCGACCAGTCGGCAAACGGCGGCGGCTTGTTCGCGAACGCTTCCGCGAGCTCCGCGAGCGAGCGTCCCGTCGTTCGGATACGCTCCAGCGCCCGAACTACCCGGCGGGGATTGTGCAGATCGATGCCGGCGGCTCCGGGCCCGTCGAGCGTCTTGAGTTCTTCCGCAAGCGCCTCCAGGCCGTCGGCGGCAAGACGGCGTTCGAGTTCCGCCCGGAGCTCCGGCGGCACCGTCACCTCGTCGGCCACGGGAGCAAAAAAGCACCGCAGGTAAAACCCGCTTCCGCCGGTGACAAGCACGCGCCGCCCGCGTGCGTGCAGGCCGTCGAGCACCTTTCGCACCGCCTCGACGTAGCGGGTTACATCCATCCGCTCCCGGAGATCGCAGATATCGATGAGGTGGTGCGGCACCCGGGCGCGTTCGGCCGTCGTCGGCTTCGCCGTGCCGATGTCCATACCGCGGTAGAAAAGGAGCGAGTCGCACGAGACGATCTCGGCTTCGTGCAATTCCGCCCAACGCAGCGCCAATTCCGTCTTCCCGACCGCCGTCGGCCCGGTGAGTACGTACAGTTCTTTTTCGTTGGGGGCTGCCATGGCGCGGGACAAAGTGTGGGTATGTTCCAACGTGCGGCCAAGCTCTGCCTCTCTCTCCTTCTTCCGGTCTCGTTCGCGCTGGCGGAGGGCAAAGTCGTCTACCAGGATTCGTTCCAGGATCTCAAAGCCTGGATCGTCGAACAGGCGCCCGGCGGCACCGTGAAGGCTGGCGACGGGCGACTCCTGATCAACGACGCCAAAGGCTGCACCGTCTGGTTTCGGCACGCGCTCAAGGCTCCGGTATCCATCTCGTACGACGCCCGCGTGCTCTCGACCGGGCGGGTGTCGGACCTCAACTGCTTCTGGATGGCGTCGGACCCGAAAAACCCGGCGGACCTGTTCCATCCAAATCACGGGCGCAACGGCCTGTTCGCCACGTACGACGCCCTGCAGACCTACTACGTGGGCTACGGCGGCAACGCCAACACGACGACGCGCTTCCGCCGCTACGAAGGGGCCGGCGTGAAGCCGCTTCTGCCGGAAAACGATCTCGGCAAGCCGCCGTACCTCCTCCAAGGCGACCGCGTTTACCACATCGCACTCATCGCGGCCGGCGGCCAGGCGGTGTTTATCCGAGATGGAGAGACGCTCTTTACCTTCCGCGATCCCAAGCCGCTTACCTCAGGGTGGTTCGGTTTTCGCACGGTCGATGCGCAGATCGAAATCCGCAATTTCCGCGTCACGGCCCTCGAGGCGGAGCACGCCCTGCCGAGCCCCTGAGCTCCGGTCAAATGGCCAGCAGCGTCGCCGGGCACGTCCGGCCGGGTTTCGAGAAGCACCGTTGACGAGGTACGCCCCTCCTCCGTGTAGTCGCTACGCCGCAAAACCTAGCCTAGATTTGCCGTCCGTCCGTGAAAGCGCGCTTCATCTTCAACCCTCGCTCCGGCCACAACGTCCGGAATCCCTACCTCCTGGATCGGGCACGCCGCTTCATCGCCGAACACGAGCTCGACGCGAGCGTGATCCCCACGGAAGGCCCGCGCCACGCGACACAACTCGCCCGCGAGGCGGTCGAGGGCGGATGTTCGCTGGTGGTGGCGATCGGCGGCGACGGCACGATGAACGAAGTCGCCACGGCGCTCGTCGGGACGGAGGCCATTCTTGGCCTGGTTCCCTGCGGATCCGGCAACGGTCTGGGCCGCCATCTGGGCATTCCCGGTCCCGGGCGCGGCGCCTTTCGCACTTTGCTCAACGGAGTGCCGCGCCTGATCGATACGGGCCTCGCGAACGGTATCCCCTTTTTCAATGCAATGGGCATCGGCTTCGATGCCGAGATCAGCCACCGTTTCAATCGCCTGAGCCGCCGCGGCATCGGGGCGTATTTTCGCACGACCTTCAACGCCTTCTTCCGCTTCCGGCCTCAGCGATACGTGATCCGCGACTCCCACGTCCGCGTGGAGACGACCGCCTTCATCGTCTCCATCGCCAACTCCGACCAATACGGGAACGACTGCTTCATCGCCCCGGGCGCACAGGTCGACGACGGGCGGCTCGACGTCACGGTTCTCAAGAGCGTCGATGTCTTCAACGCCGTCCCGTTGGTCGTCCGGCTCTTCACCAAGTCGATCGGCGGCAGCCCCAGCGTCGCCCGGCTGCGCGGTTCGCATTTCGTCATCGAGCGTCCCCACCCGGGGCTGCTTCACACCGACGGTGAAACCCACGAAACCGGGGCGTCGATCGACGTTTCCGTGCGCCCGCGGAGCCTGCGCATCATGGTTCCCCGTCCAATGCGCCGCCAGGGTGACGTTTCGGTGACGTTTGGCGTGGCCCACTAGTCCCGTCGGCGGCGATTTGATAGGCTGCGGGTCGATGGAATCCAAGGCCCTCCGCGTCAAGACGGTGATCATCTCCGATGTGCATCTCGGAACCTCCGACTGCAAGATTCGGGAGGTGAATCATTTTCTCAAATACACGCGCTCGGAGCGCCTGATCCTCAACGGCGACATCATCGACGGCTGGCGGTTGAAGCAAACCGGCTACTGGCCCAAGGCCCACACGCGCTTCGTCCGTCTGGTCCTGAAGAAGCTCGAGAAGCGGGACACCGACGTGATCTACGTCCGCGGCAACCACGACGACGTGCTGGCGAAGTTCCTTCCGCTCCATTTCGAGAACCTCCGCATCGTCGAGGACTTCGTGCACGAGACCCCGCGCGGCCGATACCTCGTGCTCCACGGAGACGTATTCGACGTGGTGACGAAGAACTTCGTCTTCCTGGCGCACGTCGGGGATTTCGGATACAGACTTCTGCTCTGGCTCAACCGGTTCTACAACCGCTGGAGGGCTTGGCGAGGAAAGGAGTACTACTCGCTGAGCAAGGCGGTGAAGGCCCGGGTGAAGTCGGCCGTGAACCACGTCTCCAACT
The DNA here is from genome assembly GCA_003054665.1 of Opitutaceae bacterium EW11. GTDB lineage: Bacteria > Verrucomicrobiota > Verrucomicrobiia > Opitutales > Opitutaceae > EW11. Next base: position 72,394 of record QAYY01000016.1, read on the forward strand.
TCGAGACCCACATCACCCAGCTGGCGAAGGCCCGCGGCTGCGCCGGGGTGATCTGCGGCCACATCCACACCGCCGCCGACCGCATGATCGGCTCGATCCATTACCTGAATTCCGGCGACTGGGTGGAGTCGCTCACCGCGATCGTCGAGCACGAGGACGGCCGTTTCGAGCTGATCGATTTCGCCGAATTCCAGAAGCTGTACCCGATGGACGAGGCGCAGGAAAACGCGCTGGCTCTCGCCGACGGCTCCGCCGCGTAGAGGCGGTCGAGCCTCAAGCCGCGGTGATCGCGGTCGCAGGCATCGCCCGGTTCCGGCCGGCGGCCTTGGCGAGATAAAGCGCCTTGTCGGCGATCTGCACCAGCAGCGACGCCCGCATGCTGGCGCCGCGCATCTCAGCCGAGCCGGCGCTGATCGTCACGGGCAGCTCGGTTCCGTCGCTCAGCTTGACCGGCTCCTTGCGCACCGCCTCCACCAGCCGCTGCGCCACCTCATGGGCCATGGCTGCGTTGGCCTCGGCCACCATCACCGCAAACTCCTCGCCGCCGTACCGGGCGACGCGGTCGACGGACCGCAGTCCCCGCGCGATGCGCTGCGCCACCTCGTGCAGGACCTCGTCGCCGGCGGCGTGGCCGCGGGTGTCGTTCACGTTTTTGAAGAAGTCGACGTCGAGAAGCACCATCGCCAAAGGCCGGCCAAACCGCCGGGCGCGGTCTTCCTCTTCCGTCAGGATGCGCTCGAACTCCCGCCGGTTCAGCAGGCCGGTGAGTTCGTCATGGGTAGCCAGCCGGCGCAGCGCTTCCAACGTATCCGCCAGCTTGAGCGCGTACCGCAGCGAGCGATCGAGCGCCCGGGCGTTGATCTCGCCCTTCACCAGGTAGTCGAGCGCCCCGGCGTTCATCGCCTGGGTGTCGACCGACTCTCCGCTCTCGGCGGTGAGAAAAATGATCGGCGTCCGACAGCCCGCGCCCACCGCTTCGCGAATCAGTTCGAGACCGTCGCGCGTGCCGAGCTGATAGTCCAGGAGGCACGCCGCATACTGGCCGTCCATGAGGCGCTTCAATCCGTCGTCGTAGTTGTCCGCCCAATCGAGCTCGAACGGCGGACGCGATTGGGAAAGCAGAGCCTGAGTGAGACGATACTGCAGCCGGTCGTCGTCGATCAGCAGGATCTTGCGGGGCATGCCCTAGACCATCACCGACGCGTGCCGGCGACAAGCTCTCCGCACTTCGCGGCGATCGCCGCGGGGATGCGGCTGCGATCCGCGAGATTCTCCCGGATGCAGTTCACGAGCGCACTGCCGACCACGACGCCGTCGGCCTGCGCGGCCACCTGCGCGACATGCGCGCGGGTCGAGATGCCGAAGCCGACCACCACCGGAAGCGTCGTCGCCTTCTTGATACGCGCCATCGCCTCGGGAATGTTGCCCGCCACCTGGTCGCGCACGCCGGTCACGCCCTCGCGGGAGACGTAGTAGATGAAGCCCGTCGCCTGCCCGGCGATCTTCGGCAGCCGCGAATCCGGCGTGGTCGGCGCGACGATGAACACCGTCTTCACTCCGTGTTTGCCGCACGCTGCGGCGACGTCGCCCGCCTCCTCCGGCGGAAGATCGAGGGTCAGCATGCCATCGACGCCGGCTTCCTTGGCCTGCTTCACGTAGGCCTCCACGCCGTTGGCGAACACCAGGTTGTAGTAGGTGTAGAAAACGATCGGCACCTGGCTGAACTGCCGGATGCGCCGGACCAGCTCGAATACGCGTGCGGCCGTCATGCCGCTCTCGAGGGCACGCTGCGCCGCCAGCTGGTTGGTCAGCCCGTCCGCAAGCGGATCCGAAAACGGCACGCCGAGCTCGAGCACATCGACGCCGCTCTCCGCGAGAGCGCGGCAAACCGACACGGAGGTTTCGAAATCCGGATCGCCGGCGCAGACATACGCCACAAAACAGGCGCGGTTTTCGGAGTGGGCTCGGGAAAAGGCTTCTTGAATGCGGTCCATGGCGGGGCGGCCGTCTGGCGGCCGAATGGCGAGATCAGGGGAAACGCGGAGACGGCGCAAAGAGAATTTGCGTGAGCTCCGGCACAGGCGCGAAGAACGCCGAACTGCGGCTGTGTCCTGCCCGCCTGTCCGCCCTGGGGTAAGCGGTGCCTCGTCCGGAGCGGAGGCGCCCGGGCGCAAAAAAGGCGGAGCCGGGCTCCGCCTTCAAAACTGCGGTGTTCGAAAACGTCCTACTTCGCGAGCAGTCTGCGCTCGACCAGAACCGGTCTCAGCGCCTTCACCCAGCGCGCGTAACCTTTGTCGTTCGGGTGAAGCAGATCCGGAAACTCGTCCAGCGTGGCGTTGCCGTCCTGACCGGCAAAGAGCGACCACGTGTCCAGCAGCGTGACTTGCGGGTACGCTTTCACAAGGTCGACGTAGAGCGCGTTCAGGGCCTTGATCTTCTCCGGCGGGCGATTCTTCGAGGGCGAGCTGGGAAACACCTCGCACATCACGATCGGCATCTTCGGGTTGAAGTGCGTCAGCTCGTCCAGGATCAGACGAACGTTCCCGGCGATGACCTCAGGCTCCGCCTTCTCCTCGATGTCGTTCGTTCCGATCAGCAGGACGATGCCCTTGGGCTTGAGCGCGAGCACATCGACCTTCATCCGGATCAGCACGCCGCGCGTGGTGTCGCCGCCGATGCCGCGGTTGGCGAGCTTCTCGCCCGGGAACGCTCCGTGAAAATCGTCGTTCCACCCCTGCGTGATCGAGTCGCCGAGGAAAACCAGCGCGCCCCTGTCCTGTTTTGCCCGCTCGATGAAATGATTGCGGCGCTCGTTCCAGACCCGCTGGAACCAGTCGGCGCGGCGGATCGGCCCCGCGCCCGGCAGTCCATCGTCGGTCGCCGGTAGGGCGTACGCCGGGTCGATCGCCGGAATCGGCGGCTGCGCGGTTTCGGCCGCAAAAATCGCGGCCGGCCAGAGCGGCGCGAGCGCGGCGCTCGCGAGGAGGGTGCGGAAGAGGAGGGTGGGTCTCATGGAAGCTTCGATTGGACGAGTCTGCTGACGACGGCAAAATCCATCAGCCCGGCATCGGGATGTTTTTTCATCAGGCCCAGGACCTTGCCCATGTCCTTCTTCGACTGCGCGCCGCTTTCCTTGATCGCGTCGGCGACAAGCGCCTCCACCTTCGCGGCGTCGAGACCCTGCGGTAGGTACTTTTCCAATACCCGAATCTCGTTGTCGTTGGCCGCGACCAGGTCCGCGCGTCCGCCTTTGGCGAACTCCGCCTTGGCGTCGTTGAGGTTCTTCACCGATTTCCGGAGGACCGTCGTGACCATCGCGTCGTCGATCGGCTTGTTCGAATCGATCGCGACGCGCTGGATGGCGGCGTCGGCCGTGCGGAGGATGAGCGCCGTTCCCGAGTCTTTCGCCTTCACGGCGGTCAGGATGTCGGCCCGAAGTCTCTCATAGATGTTGGCCATTCCGGAATGCTTGCGCCTTCCCCGGCGATTTGTCGAGCGGTGGGAACGCCCCCGCCGCGCCCGGGCTGTTCATTTCTTCTTTCTCCGTCCCCAGAGAATGCCGAGCACGATCAACGCCACGCCGAGAAGGGCGGGGCCGACGTACCACCCGATCACCTCGCCGCGGGTCACGTTGAGCGACTCCTCCTCCAATGCTCCAATCAGCGAATACGCCGCGATCACGTTCACGATCGCCGAGACCAGCGTCAGCGCGCCGATCGCGATCAGCAAGGTCCTGAGGAGGCGAACGAAGATCGGCGACATCCTTCCCGATTTGGAGGAACTCCCCTCGTCTGCCAACGCCGGAGAAGCGAGCGGCCGGCCGGTCCCGGACGCGTCTTCGGATTTTTCCCCATCGAACATCCACTTGGCCGCCGGGGTCTGCCGGCGTTCATGCGAGCAGCTGTCGTCGTCAACGCCTCCGCGGGAGCCCTGAGCGGAACTCGCCCGCGACTGGACCGCGCCGACCTCGAGAGCCGCCTCCGTGCGGCCGGCATCGTCGCGCAGTTCGCCTACCCCAGCCCCGATCGGCTCTGCGACGCCATCGATCGGGCGTTGGCCGGGCACCCCGACCTGCTCGTCGCCGGCGGCGGGGACGGCACCGTGAGCGCCGCCGCCAGCGGGCTGACCGGATGCCCGCAGACCGCGCTCGGGATCCTTCCCCTCGGCACGCTCAATCATTTCTGCAAGGACCTCGGCATCGGCGGCGGCTTGGAAGACGCCGTGGCGGCGATCGCCCGCGGGCATGCGCGGGAGGTCGACGTGGCGCAGGTCAACGGTCGCATCTTCGTCAACAACTGCTCGGTCGGCGCCTATCCGGAAGCGGTCCGCAGGCGAGAGCGCCTCCGTGAACGCGACGGCCATCCCAAGATGCTGGCCATGGCGCTCGCGTCGCTGGCGGTGCTCCGGCGCCTCCGCGTCGAACTGCGGCTCGACGGGCGCATCGCCGCGTGCCGAACGCCGGCGGTGCTCGTATCCAACAACCGGTACGACACGCGGCTTCTGAAGGAGGACCGCCGCGAGCGGCTCGATTCCGGCGAGCTGTGGACTTACACCACGAAGGCGGAAAAACCGCTTCACCTCGCGTGGCTGGCGGTGAGGGCGCTCTTCGGGCGGCTGGAGGAGACCGACGACTTCGAGTCCTGGCCGTCGCACACCGTGCGCCTGTCGTTGCCCAGGTATGACACCCTAGTCGGGATCGACGGCGAAGTGTTGCGTCTGCGCCTTCCTCTCGATTTCAAGATCCTTCCGCGGGCATTGCGGGTGCTGGCACCCGAGGAGCCATCCCCACGGCCCGTATCCGCCCGATGACGACCATCGCCCACATTTCGGATCTGCATTTCGGCGTCGCCGTACCCTCCGTCGTCGAGGGTTTGGCGCGCCACCTGATCGAGCACCCGCCTTCGCTGCTCGTCGTGAGCGGAGATCTCACGCAGCGCGCCCGCGCCGGCCAGTTCGCCGAAGCGCGCAAGTTTCTCGATCGGTTCCCCTGGCCGCGGCTCGTCATTCCGGGAAACCACGACGTGCCGCTCTACGACGTGGTCCGCCGTTTCTCCAGCCCGCTGGGTCGCTACCGCGAACAGATCCAGGAGGAGCTCAATCCGCTATTTCAGAACGACGAGGTGCTCGTCGCCGGAGTGAACACCGCGCGGTCGCTCACCTGGAAAAGCGGCCGGATCTCCCACGCGCAGATGGACCAGCTCGCCAAACGTCTCGCGCAGGGCGGAGCCCGTCTCAAGGTCGTGGTGACGCACCATCCCTTCATTCCTTCGCCCCTCAGTCCCAAGGCCGGCATCGATCTCGGCCGCGCAGCCCAGGCCCTCACCATCCTCGAGCAACACAAGGTCGATCTCCTTCTCGCCGGGCATCTTCACCACGGCTACGCGGGAGACACACGCACCCACTTCGCCTCCGCCACCCGATCGATCATCTCGGTCCAAGCCGGCACCGCCGTTTCCCGGCGAGTGCGTCGCGAACCGAACGCGTTCAACTGGATCACGGTTCAGCCCGACACACTCCTCATCCAGATGCTGGCGTGGGACGGCAGAGGCTTCCAGCCCGCCAAAAGAACACGCTACCGCAAACGCGACGGCGCGTGGCTTCCGGAACCGGCCTGACTCGAGGCGCCGGGAGTTGCGGCAGAATCCCCCACTTGTCCCCATTGCCCGGACTGCCGCTGCTGCGCCGGCCGCGCGCTAGGCTCTACGGCAGATCCGGCGGCACCGCCGGAAGGACGCCCCACTCCTGGAGCGTGTGGTGCGTCTGGCAATTCGGGCACGTCACACCGCCGACAGCCGTACCGCACTGCGGACACACGCCGTGCCGGTCGAACGGGTCGTAAGCCGTGCCGCAGCGGCCGCAGAGAAACACGGGCCCGCTCGGCGGCGAGACATGGCAAGTCGGGCACGCGAGGTCGTCGTGTTTCGGCGCCCGTTCGAGGCGAAGCAATGCCTGGGCGTAGCGGAAATTCGCGAGGCATTGCTGGAAGACAAACAGCGCGATGATGCCGGTCCAAAGCGACTGCCGCAGAATCGCCAGGACCAGGAGGCCGGCCACTCCCATAAAACCGATGATTGTCGCCACCTGGAGACTACGCGCCTTGCCCAGCGGAAACCAAAGCAGCGAGCGCAGGATCTGCCCGCCGTCCAAGGGAAAGATCGGCAGCAGATTGAAGATCAGGAGACCGACGTTGATGTACCAGATCGATCGCAGGTACACCGCGAAATCCGGCGAGGCGGCGAACCACTCCTGAGAGCGCGAGAAGATCACCACGCCCCACACAACAGGAACGAGCAGTGCGTTCACCAGCGGTCCCGCCGCGATGCTCCAGAGCTGCGCACCCGGGCGCGGCGGCGGTGCGACATACGCCAAGCCTCCCAACGGCCAGAGCACGATCTCGTCCGCCTGCCCCTTCACGGAACGACAGGCCAGGGCATGGCCGAACTCGTGCAGCAGGACGATCGCGAAAAGCGTCAGATACTCGGCGACGTTCCAGAACAGCGTGCTGTACCGCTCCTGCCGGGTGGAGACCTCGTAGAAGGCGACCAGAAACCAAGTCCAATGAAGGAAAACCTGGATTCCGGAGAAACGAAAGAGGCGGAACGAACCTTGGTGCGTGGAAGCCACACTGCACTCTAGTCATCGGGCGAAGGCTGCAACAAGGTCGAAGCCTCCGCCGCGCCGCGTCGGGCCCGCCTAGAGCAGTTTCTCCACCCGGATCGGCAGATCGCGAACGCGTTTCCCCGTGGCGTGGTAAACGGCGTTCGCCACCGCACCGACGATGCCGGTGATCCCGATCTCGCCGACGCCCTTCGCGCCGAATTCGCCGATGTGCGGGTCCGCGCCCTCGACAAAGACAACATCCATCTGCGGGGTGTCGGCATGCTCGGGCAGCCGGCTGTCGCCGATCGCCACCCGCACACGATCGAGAGGAAGCCCCGCGACTTCTGCCACCACCTGCGCGGCGACGGTGTACGTTCCCGTGCCGATATCCTGAGTCGCACAGCTCACCTACGCCTCAGAGCTGGGACCGCAGCGTGCCACAGAGCGAATCGAACCCTTTCATCCAGACCGAGCGGCTTCTGTAGTCTTGAAGTGTATACGGCTCGGATCGCTTCAGGTCGGCGGCGAAACTTTTCAGGTGGTCGCTGGCGACGTCCGGATCGATGACGTTCAAGCCCGCTTCGTCGTTGATCGCGAAGGAGCGGTTGTCGAAGTTGACCGAGCCAACCGTGACGAAGACATCGTCGACGATCATCACCTTGCAGTGGTACATGGCCGGCAGGTAGCGGTAGAACTCCACGCCAGCTTCGAGGAGCTTGCCCCAGCGGGACCGCGAGGCGGCGCGGCCGATGCGGGAGTCGTTGATCGCGGGAACGATCACCTGGATGCGCACGCCCCGCTTCCTCGCGCGCACCAGCATCTCGACCGCCAGGTCGTCGGGAACGAAATAGGCGTTGGCGATGCGGATCGTTTTCCGCGCCGCCGCGATCGCGAGCAGGTACGCGATCCGGGCGTTTTCCATGTTTTCGTTCGGTCCGCTGCGATAGCACTCCGCCAGACTGCTGCCTTCGCGCTCGGGCTCGGGAAAGTAGTCGGGCCCCGCGAGCAGCCGCCCCGTCGTTTGCATCCAGTTCGCCGCGAACGTGGCCTGGATCTGCCTCACCGCCGGTCCCTTCACCCGGACCTGGGTCTCGCGCCAAACCGACGGCGAATCGGCGTTGCCCAGCCAGTGATCGTCGATGCAGCAGCCGCCCGTGAACCCGATCCTCCCGTCGACGACGAGGAGCTTCCGGTGGGTGCGGTGGTTGATGTTCGGCTTGATGTCGTACCAGTGCTCGCGCCCGTAGACGACGTACTGGATCCCGGCCTCTTTCATCCGGCGTTTGTCCTCGTCGGCGAGCTTCAGCGTGCCCATGCCGTCCGCGAGCACGTGGACTTTCACTCCCTGCCTCGCCCGCTCCGAAAGCGCATCGATGAACTGATTGCTGATTTTCCCGGAGGACCAGATGTAGGTCTCCAGGGTGATCGTTTTCTCCGCGTGGCGGATCGCCTCGAGCATCGCGGGGAAAAAACGTTCTCCGTTGATCAGCGTCCGGACCTCGTTGCCTCCGGTGAATTCTCCGCCGAGCAGGGGGCCGAGGGTATCCGTGAAAACCGATTCTCCCGGTCCGTATCCGACGTCGATCGGCTCGCCCAAAATGCGCGCGGACGTGTACCAGAAATACGCTCCGATCAGGAAAACGAGGCAGACGGAGAGCCAGATCCAGAATCTCCGCCGCTCGCCCTGCGTGGGCGACTGCCGCTTCTCCGGATGACGCAGTCTCTTCAGCTTTTCCAGGAGCGGGGGCATATCGAATCCCAGTTGGGGCGGGGCCGCGCGAACGGACCGAGGCGAGCCGGGCGGGTTCCGGCGGGCATTTCCGTCCGGCGAACGACTTTTCGGAAATCCGAGATATGTTTACCGCTCGCATGGCTGACCCGGAGCCCAAGCTTCATCACGCCGAGCCGGCGGGGCGCGAAACCCCGCCCTCGCCTGCTGCGGATGCCGGGGCTGCAGGTCAGCGCAAGAAACGTCCATGGGGCGCGGCACTGGCCGTCCTCCTCGCGCTCGCGGTTCTCGCCGCCGTCGCAAGCCGCGTCGGCTGGTCGGGAATCCGGGAGTGGCTGCTCCAGCTGAACGAACCCGCGACCGTCGCCGCGATGGCGGTGTTTCCGTTGTTTGGGTTTTCCATCGCGGCCGTGTACGTGATCGCCGGAGCGAAGTTCGGCTTGTGGGGCGGCGCCGCCGTGATCGTCGGCATCACGGCTTTTCATCTGCTCGCCTCGCACCTCATCAGCCAGAGCCTGCTGCGCGACCGCCTGCAACGGTGGCTCGCGCGCCACCAGACACATTTCCCGGCGATTCCCCACGGCGAGGAGGTATCGGTCTCTGTCATGGTGGCGCTGATACCGGCTGTGCCCTACTTCGCGAAGAACTACTTGCTCGCACTCTCGGGTGTTCCGCTCCGCACCTATTTTTCCTGCTGCCTGCCGATCTACGTCCTCCGGTCTTACGTGACGCTCTCGCTCGGCGACCTCTCGGGTGATTGGAGCAACCGGAAGCTCCTCCTGCTCGGCGTCGTCTACCTCGTCAAACTCGGCATCTGCGTTTTCCTCTTCGAACGCATCCGGCACCGCATCAAACGCGCCCACGTTCTTCAGCTCCGCGCACGCGCTCAGCCCGCCGACGACACTTCTACAATGCAACGAATCTAGTTGCCCACGAGATTTTTACATGCACAGTCCGGCAAAGATGGACGGACGCACGCCACCACGTGGTTGGAAGCCCGATGTGAATGCGCTGACGGTCGCGGGGGGATATTTCGTCGTCGCGATGGCCTGGATCTGGGGCTCGGACTGGCTCGTGAACGTCGTCGCGCAGGACAATCCCAAACTCAGTTTCGCCCTGAGTACGATGAAGGGCAGCGCCTTCGTCATCGTCACCGGAATCGCGCTCTACATCACCGTCGCGACGCTCAATGCCCGCGAGCGCCGCCTCGCATCGGAAAAACGTCTGATCGAGGATATGCTCTCGGTCGCGCAACGCCTGGAGGCGCTCGGCACTCTGGCGGGCACGCTCGTCCACGACTTCAACAACGTCCTGACGGTGATCCGCTCGCAGTCCGAGCTGGCCAGGCTCGACGGTTTTACCTCCAGCACGGTTCCGGAACATCTCCAGGCAATCGACGCAGCGACGCAGCGAGCCGATCAGATGGTCCGCGAGATCATGCAGTTCATGCGCCAGTCGACGACCGTCTTCACAATGGGGGATCTCGGGCAGTCGGTACGGGAGACGCTCGCGTTTCTGCAGAACGCCGTCGGACGCGCGATCGAGATCCGGCTGGTCGTCGAAGATCCGCTCCCGCGAGTTCCGTTCGAACGCACCCAGGTGGAACGTTCGCTCCTGAATCTGGCGCTCAACGCCCGGGACGCGATGGAGCGCTCCTCCGAAAAGCGCATCACGATCCAGCTTCGCTCGCTGCGCTTCCGGGGCTATCGCTCGCTTTTCCGCCGCGATCCCGTCGACGGCGAGTTTATCGCCTTGTCGGTGAGCGATACCGGATGCGGCATCGACAGGAGCAACTTCGCCCGCGTGTTTTCGCCGTTCTTCACCACCAAACCGCCGGGAAAAGGCATGGGCCTGGGCCTCACCTCGGTCTTGCGCGTCGCCGAAGCTCACGGCGGCTGGGTTGAGGTCGCGTCCGAGCCCGGACGCGGCGCGCAGTTCACGATCTACTTTCCGACCGAGACGGTCGCCCGGGAACGCGCGCTCAAACAGGCCGCGCTCAATTGACGCGCTTCACTTCGCGTGGCCGGGCTGCAGCTGCCAGCTCCGGTGGGTGTACTCCATCAGCTCGATCCTGTTGCCGTCCGGATCGGCCAGCCAGGCCTGGAACGAGGAGTCGATCCCGGTGCTGATCTCACCCACCTGGACGCCGCGGGAGAGGAGCGTTTTCCGCACCTCCGGCAGATCGGTCACCTCCAGGCAGAAATGGTTGTAGCGGTTGCCCTCGTGCAGCGGCTTCAGATCGCCGCCCCACTGCTTCGCCGCGAGCACCTGGTCGAAGATCTCGACGAAACTCGAGTCGCCACAATCCAGATACACGCCGAAACACTCGCCGTCCTTGTTCGTGAACCGGAACTTCACCGGGAGCCCAAGACCGTCGCGGTAGAACCGAATCTGCCGCTCCAGGTCGTTCGTCATCAGACACAGATGCGCAAGCCGTCGGATCATGCGCCGGACGCTAGGTCCGCGTCTTCCGCGCTGGCGAGGCGATTTGCCGGCGCGCGCGGCGCAATCAGTTGAGCGAGACGACGGACGCCGCCTGACCGGCGGCGGGAAGTTGGGGAGTTGGGAATTGGAAGTTCGTTCGGTCGGCTTCGCGCCGTTCCGAGGCTTGTTGATCGTCAAGCGAAGAACTCGAGGTAAGGCACGGCCGCCGCCACCAACTTCTAACTTCGAAATTCCAACTTCCAGATTCCAACTTCCCCGCGGCGCGTCCGCGCCGCGGCCTCAATGCGCCGCCGGCAGGTAGAAGAACAGCACCGCGATGATACAATACAGGGCGAGAAGCTGGGCGCCCTCGAGCCAGTTGCTTTCGCCGTCGCCCGCAATCTGATCCGCCACAAACGCGGCGATCACCACCGCGGCCACCTCAGGGACGGAGAATTCGAGATTCAGCCGCTGGGCAAAAAGGTAGCTGCAAAACACGAGCACCGGCGTGACGAAAAGTGCGATCTGCAGGCTCGACCCGATCGCGATGCCGAGCGCCAGATCCATTTTATTCTTCAGCGCCATGGTCACCGCCGTGGAATGCTCCGCCGCATTGCCGACCACCGCGACGATGATCACGCCGACAAACGTCTCCGTCACCCCGAGCGAGTGACGCGCCGCCTCGACTGCGCCGACGAGAAACTCCGACATCCAGGCGACCAGCCCCGTGGCCACGACCAGCACGATGACGGCGCGGCCCACCGACCAGACTTCCTCCGCATGCTCGGCCGTCGGCGCCGCATCCGCGTCGACCGCTCCGGCGAACAGGTTTTTGTGCGTCACGAGCGAGAAAACGAGGATCGCGCCGTAGGTCGCGAGCAACACGCAGGCGATCGCGAGCGACAAGCTCTGCTCCGCCGCCGGAGTCCAGCCGCCGGGCCTGCTCGCCGCCGTGACGTGGAACACGGTGGGAATCACGAGCGCCGCGGCCGAGAGGATCAACGCCGTGCACGAGACGCGTGCCGCCGTCTTGTTGAACCGCTGCTGCGGGTGGCGCATGCCGCCGGCGAAAATCGACACGCCTAGGACCAGCAGGAGATTGCCGATGATGGAACCGGTGATCGACGCTTTCACGACGTCGATCAACCCCGCCCGGAGCGCCATCAACGCGATGATGAGCTCGGCCGCGTTGCCGAACGACGCGTTGAGCAGACCGCCCACTCCCTCGCCGAGCCGGTGCGCCAGCTGCTCCGTCGCGTTGCCCATCCAGCCGGCGATCGGAATGATCGCCAGCGCCGACACGATGAAAAGCGCGGTCTGGTTTTCCCAGCCGGGTACGTAACGCAGCGCGAAAGCCACGGGGATAAAAACCAGCAGCCAGTCCAGCGAAGGCCGGAGAAACGATCGAGGCGCGTCAGCGGAAGCCATGGCACGAACCTCTCGGGCAAACGGTTCATGTCCAGCGTTCTTTCCTGCCGCGACGACCGCCGGTTCATCGGATCCGACGCCCCTGGCGGTTAGCCGACGCCTCAGCCGAGAATCGTCAGGATGATCCCGATCAGCACGCCGGCCACCGCCGGCAGCTTCCGCAATCCGTGCTTCTCATGGAAAAACCAGAGGCCGCCGGCGAACGCGACCAACGTGCTGCCGCGGCGGATACTCGAAACGAGCGAGACGAGCGCCTGCGGGTCCCGCAGGGCGGAAAAATACACGTAGTCGGCGACCAGGAGCATCAGCCCGATGAAGGGGATGCTCCAGCGCCACTCGAATTCGTTGCGCGGCCACCAACGGCGTTTCCAACCGATGGCCAGCGGCAGGAACACGGCGACGAGATAGATCGAGAACCACGCCTGCACCGTGCTCGCCTTGAAGCCGACGCGGCCGAGCAGGTACTTGTCGTACAGGCCGCTGACGCCACCGAGCATCGTGCCGAATACGATAAACCCGACCCACTTGTTCTTGTGGAAATGAATTCCTTCGCCCCGCCCCGCGATGGAGAGGCCCAGAAAGGACGCGAGCGTGGTTCCGATGCCCAGGCTTTCGAGCCACGTCGGACGTTCCCCCAGCACCGCCACCGCGCCCAGCAGGGTCCAGATCGGGCCCGTCGCGCGGATCGGCGCCGCGATGGAGAGCGGCAGGTGTTTCAGTCCGAAATAACTGAATACCCAGGACGTCGCCACGAGCGCCGCTTTGGCGAACAACAGACCGTGCTGGCGCAACGTGAGCGGCTCCACGACCAGCATCGGAGGGAGCGCGTCCGGCGCGACCGAGTGGATCGTCAGCAAGGTCGTCCACACAAACGCCGACGACAACGTCCCCAGAAAAATGACGGGAAGAACCGCGTTCTCACGCAGGGCATGCTTGTTCGACAGGTCGTAGAACCCGAGGAACAGGGCGGAGAGAACGCTGCCGGCGATCCAGTTCATGGAAACGGAAAACCCTGCCGAACGGGCGCACTCGGAGCAACGAGAATGGTTCCCCGGGAGAACACCACGAGCTCTGGGCCGCGACCCGACTCGATCGCGTCTCCCAGCGCCTCGTGCCCACCGGTCAAATACGCCTGCGCCAACTGCCAATTTCCAACTTCCAACTTCCAACTCCTCCGCGCCGTCGCGGCGCGGCCAATTTCCTCTCGCAGTGCCTACAGCTTCACCTTGGACACTTCGCCCGTCGTCAGCGCTGACGTTTCACTCAAACCAACCAAGTCCTGTTGTCATGAAAACCATCACCAAAGACCAATTCCTCACCGTGCTCGATGACGCCGGCGTCACCGAAGAGCAGCGCAAGAAACTCCACGCGAGCTTCGAACGCAGATTCCCGGAGGCGCATCAGGCGTTTCTGGAATTCCTCGGATTCCCGCCGGACAAGGTGAAGGCCATCCGCGAGCAGTCTCGCTCCTGAGCCATCGCTCTTCCAAGCTGGCTGCGGCGGATCCTCTCCGCCCAGCCGGCTTTTTTTCCCCGCTTTTCTTCGCGCCCGATGAAGACGATCCGCCAACTCGCGAATCAATTCGGCCTCTCTCGCACCACCCTGCTCTACTACGACCGCCGCGGTCTCCTCAGACCGGAGTACCGGACCTCGTCGGGCCATCGCTTCTATTCCGACAAGGACATGGAGCGGCTCGCGCAAATCTGCCGGCTGCGCGAAGCCGGCATCCCTCTGGGGGAAATCGACGCCGTGCTGGAGCCCAACCAGAACTTCCGCACGCCGTTGAGCGACGCCCTTAATCGGCGCCTCTCCGAACTGAACCAGGAGATTGCCGCCTTGCGGCGCCAGCAGCAGGTCGTGATTTCGCTCCTCCGCGAGCCGAAGGCCGCACGGAAGAGCCGGATCATGACGAAAGAACGCTGGGTCGCGCTCCTCACCAGCATCGGCCTCGATCAAAACGACCGAGAACGCTGGCACCAGGAGTTCGAGCGGCTTTCGCCCGAAGCGCATCAGGACTTCCTTGAGTCGATCGGCGTCGACTCGAAGGAAATCAAAGCGATCCGGGCGTGGTCGCGCGGCGAAGGCAAACGGCCCGCCTAGACGGGCCGGCCGGTCAACGCGAGCGGCCGAAGCCCCAGCGGAAACCGCGATCGCCGCGGCTCAGCGCGGAACGCTGCGGAGCCGGGCGCGCCGAGGTGTGAGGCGCCGGCGAGTTCGCCGTCTGCGCGTGAGCCGTTGCCGGATGGCCGTGCGAGTTCGCGGTTCCACCGGCAACCGGAGCCGCGGCGCGAGCCGGGGCATGGCCGTGATTCTGATTGTGACGCGAACGCTGCTCGGGCCGGCCGCGGGAGTCGTGACGATGCCCGCCGCCGTGCCCGTGCGAATGCGATTGCCCGCCGCGCGCAGGCTGCTGCTGCCCGGCGTTCGCCTGAGGCGTGCGCACCGGAGCCGCGCCGGCAAAAGGATGATCGTTCACGACCGGAATGGTCATCCGGATCAAACGCTGGATGTCGCGGAGGAACTCACGTTCCTCGGCGTCGCAGAAGGCGATCGCGAGTCCTTCCGCTCCGGCGCGCGCCGTGCGGCCGATGCGGTGGACGTACGACTCCGGTTCGTTGGGCAGATCGAAATTCACCACCAAACCGATGCCTTTCACGTCGATGCCTCGCGCGGCGATGTCGGTCGCCACCAGAACGCGGATATGGCCCGACCGGAAATCGTCCAGCGCGCGTTCACGGGCGCCCTGGCTCTTGTTGCCATGGATCGCGTCGGCGCGGATGCCGTCGCGCGTGAGGTTTTTCGCCAGGCGGTTGGCCCCGTGTTTCGTCCGGGTGAAGACGAGCACCAGCCCGTCCTTGTGCTGCCCGAGCGTGTGAACGAGCAAGGCGTGCTTGTGGCTGCGATCGACGTGGCAGACCCGCTGGTCGATCTTCTCTGCC
The DNA here is from genome assembly GCA_003054665.1 of Opitutaceae bacterium EW11. GTDB lineage: Bacteria > Verrucomicrobiota > Verrucomicrobiia > Opitutales > Opitutaceae > EW11. Next base: position 87,514 of record QAYY01000016.1, read on the forward strand.
GTCGTGGCGACAGGTGCGACTTCCACGCGGACCGGATCGTGCAGGAGCCGGTTCACGAGTTCGCGAATGGAATCGGGCATCGTCGCCGAAAACAGGAGCGACTGGCGCCGCTGCGGCAGTTTCGCCACCACGCGTTTCACCGCGGGAGCGAAGCCCATGTCCAGCATGCGGTCGGCTTCATCGAGCACGAACATCTCGACGCGGTCGAGGAACGCATGTCCCTGCTCCATCAGATCGAGCAGGCGGCCCGGCGTGGCGATGACGATATCCACGCCTGCTGCCAGCGCGCGAATCTGGGGCTGCTCGCCGACGCCGCCGAAGACGACGGTGTGGCGAAGGGAAAGATGGCGCCCGTAGAATTCGACGTTGTCGGCGATCTGGGCGGCGAGTTCGCGTGTGGGCGTCAGGATCAGAGCGCGCGGCCGGCGAGGAACCCGCGGAGCCGGATGTGTGCTGAGGCGGTGCAGCATCGGCAGCGCAAACGCGGCGGTTTTGCCCGTGCCGGTTTGGGCGATGCCGACCATGTCGCGGCCCGCGAGGAGAGGCGGAATAGCCTGCGCCTGGATCGGCGACGGATGCGTGTAGCCTTTTTCGGTCAGGGCGCGCTGGAGCGGTTCACCGAGAGCAAGCTGGGAAAAGGAAACGGACGATGTGGATGCAATCATGGATAATGCCGCCGGCCGAATGCCAGCAGCGTGCCCGCTCGATGAGCGGACGGGAGTTTCTTGGTTGTTATGAAGGATCGCGGACCGCGGGAGGATCCCGGAAGGCGAGCGATCGATGGGTCGATGAGTAATGTGACCTCTGACGGTCTCTCATCGAAGAAACGCCCGAAGGAAAACGAGTCTGTATGCGCCAACTGGCGACACCCGACTCTTCTTACGAGGCGGAAGGACGCACACCGGTATCGAAAGCGCAAGCGGTATTTCTTGCCGGACACGGCCCGACGACGTTCCACGAGCCGCGCAACTCGCTGCGGCCGGACGGCTTCCAGGCCCGGCAGCGAGGATGGCGCTTCGGGAAAACTCCTAGGCGGATTCCCTCGATTCGACCCCCAAACGGCGGAAATTTCCCCACGCCGGTTTCCGCCCGCCGTCGTCGACACCGCCAGTTTCCCACGCGGTCGAGCTGCGCGTGGACCCCTTCCGGCCTGTTGCCACCACCCCACCCCGATTTGTCGCCCGCCCGTGCGCCTTCGCGATCGCGCTCTCGCTCTGCGTTCCTCTTTGGGGAGCCGGGGAACGCGGGCCCAACGGCGCAAGCCAGCCGGAGTTCCCCGAGGACGGCCTCGACGCTCGCGACCTGACGTCCGGCGGCGGTTTCGCGAACGCTGTATCCGATCTTCCCCAACACACCGCCAAAGGAGGAACGCTCTATGTCTTCTCTCTTCCCTGATCGCCGACTCCGGTTGCTGCGGGTCATCGCCGCGGGCTGCCTGCTGCTCACGGGACGGGCTTTCTCGGGCGAGCTCGCGCTCGGCGCCGCCAGCGCAGAGTTGACTCGCGGGCGCCGCGTTCTCCGGGTGGCGGCCGACCCGAACAACCTTCCGTTCTCCAATTCCCGCCTGGAGGGATTTGAAAACAAGATCGTCGCCCTAATCGCCCAGGATCTCGGAGCCCAGGTCGAATACACGTGGACACCGCAGTGGCGCGGCTTCTTCCGGCAGACGCTGAAGGAGGGCTCGTGCGATCTGATCGCGGGAGTCCCCGCCGGTTTCGAGCGCACCCTCACGACCGCTCCGTATTACAGATCCAGCTACACGTTTCTCAGCCGGGCCGACCGTCATCTCGGCTTCCGCACCTTCGACGATCCGCGGCTCCGCACGCTCCAGATCGGCGTGCAGATGATCGGAGACGACTCGTCGAACACCCCGCCGGCCCACGCCCTCTCCGCCCGAGGCATCGTCGACAACGTCCACGGCTATCCCGTCTACGGCAACTATGCCAGCGATGCTCCGCTCGCCGCGATCGTGGATGCCGTCGCCCGGGGCGAGATCGACGTGGCGATCGTGTGGGGACCTCTCGCCGGCTATTTTGCCAAGCGTTACGAGGGGGTGTTTGCGCTCGATCCCATCGCCGACGAAAACGCCGGCGGGCCCCTGCCCTGCACGTTCGAGATCTGCCTCGGAGTGCGACGCAGCGAACCCGGCCTTCGCGACGAGCTCAACCAGGTCCTCTCGCGCCGCCGGGCGGAGATTGAAGCCATTCTCACCGACTACGGCGTTCCGTTGGCTGACGCCTCGCGATAGGGGCCGTGATCCCTCACCACCCAATCCCTTGCGATCGCCGGGCATCGCGGCGTCTGGCTCTTCCTGCAGTTGAATGCCTGTCGCCGCTCAGCGGCTGCAAACGCGAGGAGCACGATCTTCATGCTCCTCCGCCTCCCCGGTCGGCGACCTTCGCCTGAACAGCCTGGTGCCCGGACCGGGCCATCCGCCGGTGCAGCAGAAAAACCCGTTCAAAGAAAACGCCTGCGCGATGTGCGAGGGTAAGCGACTTTTCAGCGCGTGAGCACAGACCGGTTCCGGTCCGGCAGGCGGGTGGAGGGATGCGTTGCCGAGTGCGCCGAAGACCGGCGACATAGTTGACGATATTCCACTCTGGCCTCTTGCCGAACCGGCCGGAACGGTCACGGTACGCCGATGACCAGCACGTCCGTCCAGCCAGGCTCCGCGTCCGCAGGCTCCCAGCAGCCGGCTATTCCTTTCGAGGAGGCCCTGAACCGGCTGAGCTCCGCGGTGACGGCCAAGGAGTTGTTCCGGTTCTCCACCCGGATCGGCATGTCGCCGGAGCAGTTTGAGCGGCTCAGCGGCGCCTCCCCTCACCGCCTGCGCCGTGGTCGGGGTTCGGACGAAGTCATCCCGCAGGAGAAGAACGAACCGTTCCTCCGCTGCGGACGGGTTTTTAAGCGCGTGCTCGCGCTGTGCAACAAAGACGAAAACGCGGCGCGGCAGTGGCTCAATGCCTCCGCGCCGATGCTGAAGAACAAAAAACCGATTGAAGCCGCGGAGACGAACGCCGGTGCGAAAAACGTCGACAATCTGATCACGCAGCTGGCGAAAGCCGTCGGTCTTTCGATCTGAGCCGGGCCGGATCCTGTCTCGATTCGGATCGAAAAAAAAGGCGCGCCGCACGGCGCGCCTTTTGCGAAGGGACTATTCGGTTCTAAGGCTCACGGGCCCCAGGCGCAGGCCTTCTCCGCCTGCACGGTGCCGAGGCGCTTCGCCTTGCCGGTCTCCGTATCCAGTATGAACAGGTTGCGGCTGTTCGGCGCGCGAGCGGTGTAGATGAGATGACGGCCGTCGGCGAGCCAGGTGGGCTCGACGGCATCGCGCGGCGCCTGCGACACACGTTTTGAAATGCCGGTTTTCAGGTCCAGCACGGCCACCTGGAAGGCGCCGCCAAGTCGGACGGTGAACGCGATCTTGCTCGGGTCCCCCCGGCTCCAATCCGGCTCGGCGCAGTACGAGCTGATTCCCGCTCCCAAACGACGCGCGCTGCCGCCACCAGCCGGCATCACGTAGAGCTGAGGACCGGGCTCGGCTGCGTAAACGATCTGAGAACCGTCCGGCGAGAAGCACGGCGACGACTCGACGCCATCCGTGCGCGTGCGACGAGAAATCTGCCGGCCCTGGGCGTTGCTCACGTAGATTTCGGGGTTGCCCTCGCCGCTGAGCACCATGGCGACCTGGTTGCCGCTCGGGCTGTAGCGCGCACCGCTGTTCGTTCCCTTGAGGCTGAGGAACGTCGTCCGCTGCTGGCTGCGCAGGTCGATGAGGAAAATGTCAGGGAAACCGGATTTGAAGAAACTGGTGTAGAGAAGTTTCGTGCCGTCGGGCGACCAGCGGGGAGTCAGCGCATGGGCGTTGTCGTGCGTGAGCTGGCGCGCCTCGCCGAGGAACACGTCGCTCACGAAGATCTCGGACTTTCCGCTTCGCTCGCTGACAAACGCGAGTTTCGAAGCGAACCAACCGTTGAGCCCGCTGGTGGCTTTGACCGCGACGTCGGCCGCGCGGAAAAGCGCGTTGCGCGTGCTGGTACCGCCGACCGTCTGGCTGACCACCGCTTGGCCGCCTTTCAAAACGTCGACGCGCACCTGGTTCGCCCCGGCACTGGTGAAACGCAGCTCGAAAGCGCCGCCGCTCGATACCCGCCGGTATTTCCCATGCATGTCGAACGCGAGGTTCGCCAGCTCGGAGAGCTCGGGAGAACCGGTGATGGAAATCGGCGTGGCGTTCAGGCCCTGGACTTCAACGGTGCCGATGTCCTCGGAGCCGCGCGCAGTCCGCGTCGAGGCCTTGGGTTTTTGCGCCCAAACCGAGGTGGCAATGACCGTGGTCAAGACGACTAAAATTCGCAGGAGTTTTTGCATGGATGGACGGAAAGCTTATCGATGTGAAGCGAGAGGCATTTCTATTTACAGAGGAGCCAAGCTGGCCAACGTAAAACCTCTCAAATTTACCAACATCACACCGTGACACCCGAAGCGATCAAAGAGGCGTTGAAACAAGTCAAGTATCCCGGCTTCAGCCGAGACATCGTTTCTTTCGGGTTGGTTCGCTCTGCAGCGTTGATCGACGGCACCGCAAAGGTGTCCCTCGCGCTCACCACATCGGATCCGAAGATTCCGCTCTTTCTGAAAACCGAGGTGGAGAAATGCCTGCGAGTTCTCCCCGGCGTGAAAGAGACGATCGTCGACGTCGCGGTGGCTCCGGCCAAAGCGCCTGCGGGCGGAAGCAATCTCGCCGGCGTGAGCGGCGCCCCGAAAGGCATCAAGTATTCGGTCGCCATCGCTTCGGGAAAAGGCGGTGTCGGAAAGTCCACCTTCGCGGTGAACCTTGCCTGTGCCCTCGCGCAGATCCTCACCGAGCAGGGCCGTCCGGGACGAGTGGGCCTGATGGATTGTGACATCTACGGTCCCTCCGTACCGCTGATGATGGGCATCCATGCACGCCCTTCAGTCGAAGGCGATTCCCTCATCCCGCTTGAAAATCACGGCGTCAAAGTGATGAGCATGGGATTCCTCGTCGACGACAACACGCCCGTGGTCTGGCGCGGACCGATGGTGATGAAGACCGTTCAGCAGTTCGTCCAAAACGTGAAATGGGGCGAACTCGACGTATTGCTGATCGACCTACCGCCGGGCACCGGCGATGCACAGCTTTCCCTCGTCCAGACGATTCCGTTGGACGGCGCCATCCTCGTGACCACGCCCCAAACCGCGGCGACGCAGGTGGCACGCAAAGGCGGCCTCATGTTCCAGAAGGTCAACGTGCCTCTGATCGGAGTGGCGGAAAACATGAGCTTCTTCGTCGATCCGGCCGGCATCCGTCACGACCTCTTCGGCGAAGGCGGCGGCGCATCCACCGCGCAATCTCTCGGTACCGCTCTCCTGGGCCAGGTTCCGCTGATTCCGGAAATCCGAACCGGCGGAGATCAAGGTGTGCCGATTGTCGTCGGCTCCCCCGAAAGTGAAGCGGCGGAGACGTTCCGGCAGATCGCTCACGCGATGCTCGCGCGTGTCGCCAAACCCACGCCCAAAGAGTAACTTGTCGCCTACAACTCGATCAGGGTTTCCCAGCATTGACAGGCAGGATACCGGACCTAGCTTCCAGAGCAGACGACTCCATGCCGCTCTCTGAAGCAGAGGTGATTTCCGCGTTGGTTGGTTTGGTGGCGCCCCCGCTTCGCTTCAACGTCGATACAGTCCTCCATCGGCAGCCATGACGCCCTCTCCCAGAGAACCAGAGCCGTCTCGCGACTTTGTAAAACAGTCGAGCCTATACCAGGAGTTCCTGGCCGAACGTGAGGAGATTCTGCGCCACAAGTGGCTGGAATCGGAGCGCCTGGGATACGACATCGGCTTTGAGCGAGCGCTGTTGGACTGGATTCGGAAGCACCGCGAAGGCTGGCGTGCCGCCCGGCGCGCGCAGCAGCAGCAACAGCAGCAGTCTCAGGTACAGCAGGCCGCCGCCAAACCGCCGAGAGCGTCCTAAGGGCGGTGTCGATCACGGCAGCACCGGCGGCCGGAAAAACAAAAGGCCGACCCTGTCAGGGCCGGCCTTCGAAATTTGAACCGCGGTAAGCGGCTCCTGCGAAATGCCTTACTTGATCTCCTTATGGAGCGTATGGCGGCGCAGGTGCGGGTTGTACTTCTTCTTCTCGATGCGCTCCGTCACGGTCTTCTTGTTGCGGCGCGTGAGGTAACGGGACACGGGTTTGCCTTCTTTCTTGGCTTCCGTGCATTCGAGGATGACGACTTCTTGCATAGGGAGAAATAGTTGAAGGGTCGAAAAAACCGGCCGCCACGACCCGGTGCAACCCAAAAGTTCGCGGGGACCTGCGGTTGGGGCCTCTCGGCAAACTGGAACTCGGTCGCTCGAAGCCCGGCGCGCGGCGGCTACGGCGCCGTCATTTTTTTGTCCGTCAGCGGCAGCATGACACCGCGCCGGAAGAGCGTGACCTGGCCCGTGCTCGAAGAAACGACGAGCGAGATACATTCGGTAGCGACCGAAACGGCCGCTGCGGCGGCATGCCGGCTCCCCAGACCGCTGGGCAACGCGTGCTCGTTGTCGGTGGCCTGGATGAGGCTCCCGGCCGAAACCACCACACCATCGCCCCGAATGACAAAAGCGCCGTCGATGGACGAAAACTCCTTCACCGTTTCGTCCATGAAGGGATTGAGGATATTCCGGTCCTCTTCTTTGTAGCCAAAAAACGGATTCAAAACGAGCGGCTTGGTCAGCTTCTCCACCTTGGTCGTGTCGCCCACCACAAAGAGGCAGCCGACCGGCCGGCCCTCCCTGCCTTCCACGGCGAGCTCGGTCGCAACCGCGATCACTCGCTCGAGAACCTCCGGTTTCACGTCCTCCGGCAGGATGTCGTTCTGGCCGGTCAGAAGGGTCTGGAACTCGCGCTCCACGTCGACGACGACGAGGGTGTCGAACTGGTTGCTTCCCGCGATGCCGCCGACGCAGCAGATCCGGTCGGTGAACGTGATGACGCCACGGGTCAACGCGACCAGCATGGCGCTGCGCAGCTGAGCCAGACGTTGGTTCGAAAACGAGCGGACCTGAATCACCTCCGACTCGTCTTCTTCGCCGTCCGTGGATTCCACGAGGTTTCGCGTGACGAGGATCGTGCGTCGCTTGCCGAACCACGTGTCAGGTTCGATACCGCCGACAAACGTATCGCCGAAAACCATGATCGCGGAGCAATTCGCACCCTGGGCGATCCGCTCCGCCTCCCGAATCATCAGGCGGTTGGTCCGATTCTGCTGCGCCTGGACCGGTCTCGACAACAACCCGCCGAACGCCGCGTAGAGCCGCTCGTAGAGGTCGTCGAGCGTCGGAGCCTCAACCAGGCTGCGCACCAATTCTGGCTCCTTCACGAGCCGGGCAAGCGACGCGAGCACCTGCAGGTAGTCGCGCGCCTTCTCGTCGGCGAGCAGCATCAGGATCAAGCGTACCGGCTCGTCGTCCTTGGCGCCGTCGTGTTTTACCCCTGTGCGACTCCGCCCGATTGCCAGGATATAACGCCGGCCCATTTTCACTCGGACGTGCGGCAGTGAAACGCCTTCGCCCAGGTAGGTCGTCATCGTGCTCTCCCGCTGCAGCAAACCCCGCAGCAGGGTCTCGGGCTTCAAGTCCGGGAAACGACTGACGGAGACCTCCAGCAGCTCTTGGAGCGCACCTTTGATGTCCGCGCTCCGCAGCTCAACGATCCGGCCACGGGCGATGATCTTCTCCAGCCGCATATCGGGGTATCAATTCGGGCGGAGAGGAACGGTCACTTTTCCCATTCCAGGGCGCCCTTCTTCATTTCGTAGAAGAGCCCCAGAACTAGCACTCCGATAAACACCATGATGGGCCAGAAGATCGCGATGTGCTGCGAGAGAAACTCGCGGTAGATGAACGCCCAGGGTATCAAGAAAACCACTTCAATATCGAACAGGATAAAGAGCATCGCGGTGACGTAGAACTTCACCGAGAACCGCGTGTGCACGACGCCTTCCGGCTTCACTCCGCACTCGTATGCCGTGTCCTTGATCGCGTTTTTGCGCGCCCGTTGCCCCACCAGGTGGCTGGCGGCAATCACGACCCCGGCGACGAGAGTGGCCAGACAAAGCTGAACCAAGATCGGCAAATAAGCAGAAGAAGTCATGTTTACCATGAAATGGGCGCAGGATTCCCTAGGAGACAAGGGCAATCTAGCGACTTTCCGCCCCAGGACGGCGGGGTCTATTCGCCCACGCGAATCACCCGATGCGGATCAAGGCGCTGCGACCCGACGCCCAGCTGTTCAGCGAAGTCGAGCGTGCGGATCTCGTCGGAGATCGGCTTGAAGCCGGAGCGCTCGCGCAGCTGGTTGATCCGATCCTGCATCAGGGCATCCAGGTACACCGGATCGGTGCTCAGCCAGAGATAGGGCTCCGAAACCGTGTAGAGGGAATTGAAATACGGACCGCCGATGAACTGATATCGCTCCAGGCTCGCCAGGGTGAAAATCCAGGTCTGCCGAAGCTCGGGAATGGCGCTCATTTCCGCCACCGCCGCCGGGGCATTGGCGGGACTGCGGAAGAAGCGGGCCGTGTTGCTCGCGTTCCACAGCGTCGCATTTACGAGCGCTCCGTTCACGCCGAGCGTGGGATGGTCCGTGTAGACCGGCAGGTTGATCCAGAAGTCGGCGTCCAGGAAAAGCGGTGTGGCGAGGAAGCTCTTGCGATCCTGCTCCACTGTGGTGTTGGCCTCAACGCCCTCCACGCTCTTTTCCGCAAAGATCGGGTCGAAGCGCGACGGCAGCGGGCTGTCGTAAAACCAGACCGGATCGTAGAACTTTCCCGACTCGAGCACGTAGATGGGGTGCCCCTTGAACGGGCTCTCGCCCGTGACCAGCGACGGCAAATACCCCGTCATCCGCAACCGTAGTTGGTTCAGCCCTACAAGAAAGATGTTCTCGGGAGCAAAACCGCGGCGCTCCAGCGCGGCGATCACGGCGCGCACCAGCGGTTGCGGAGTCGCGAGACCGGCACCGGAATCGGCGTAGATCTTCAGGCCCACCTTCTTCTTCGCTCCCGGTTTGAGCGCCCGCCCCGTCGTCTTTTCGAACCGGACAAACAGCGCCTCGACCTGCGCGGCATACGCAGCGTCGTCGAAATTCGCCAGCTTGGCTTCGAGCACCGGTTGGAGAGGCGTTTCGGCTGCGCGGAGCAACGGCGACAGTAACAATCCGAGAGCCAACGCGCACTTCGTCAGAACGAAGCGAACAGAAGCAGGAGAATGCATAAGGAATTCGACGGGAGGGAGCAGATACCGCCCGGAAGGGCAGTACTTGACAGACCCAGTTCAGGGTTAAAAGTGCAAATTTCTTAGGGTTCGCTTCAATCCTCCTCGCCACCGGCGGCGCCCGGGATAAGAAGACTCGCCCCACGTCCACGCGCTTCCTCCGGCGCTTTGCCGCCGCTCCATGCCCGCCATCAAACCCTCCTGCGTTCGCGACCTGAAAGTGCGGGTCAACATCGTCGATGTGATCTCCCGGGTCGTGAGCCTGAAGAAAGCGGGGGCTCGGTTCAAGGGGCTCTGCCCTTTCCACAACGAGAAGACGCCGTCTTTCCACGTCGATGCCAACAAGGGCTTCTACAAGTGCTTCGGCTGCGGCAAAGCCGGAGACGTGATTCGCTTCGTTCAGGATACCGAACAGTTGTCCTTCGTGGAGGCGGTCGAAGCGATCGGCCAGCGGTTCAATGTCACGATTGAATATGAGGACGGCGGCGGGCCGACACGCGAAGAGCGCTCGCTTCGAAAAGAGTTGTTCGATCTGCACGAAATTGCCGCCGACCATTTCCATCAGGCGTTCAACAGCCGCGCACCCACAGGCGAATTCATGAGGAAATACTGGCTTGAGCGCCGGCGTTTCCCGATGGAGCTCGCCGAGGAGTTCAAGATCGGAGCAGCCGACCCTCTCGACTCGCTTGGTGCCGTTCTTCTCAAACGACGATTTTCGGAGGACGCTCTCCGGCAGTGCGGTCTGTTTTTTATCCGGGAAGGCGCGATGATCACCCTCAGCGCGTTGAAGCCCCGATTCCGCGGCCGGTTGATGATCCCGATCCGAGACCATCAGGGTCGGGTGGTGGCTTTCACCGCCCGGCAAACCGATCTGACGCCGGAAGATGATCCGGCCCATGAGGCGAAATACGTGAATTCGCCCGAGACGCCGGTTTTCACGAAGGGGCATCTCCTGTTCAACCTGGACCGCGCCCGCTCGCACGTGGCGGAAGGCCATCCGTTCCTCCTTGTCGAGGGCCAGCTGGACGCGATGCGGTGCTGGCAGGTCGGCATCAAGACCGCCGTCGCTCCGCAAGGCACCGCGATCACCGACAGCCAACTCATTCTCATCCGCCGCTACCATCCGGAGGTCGAATGCTTCTTCGACAGCGACAGCGCCGGCCAAAAAGCCTCGTTGCGTTTCCTTCCGCTCGCTCTTCGCGCAGGATTGGAGGTTCGCTTCCTCACCCTTCCCGGCGGTGAGAAAATCGATCCCGATCTCCTCTTCCTGGAGAAAGGTTCGGAAGCCTACCACCAGCTCCGCCACTCGGCCTTGAGCGGCATTCGGTTTGCCTGCCGCAGTCTTCTTCCCAGCCCGGAAGCCGCATCGGGCGAACAAAAGGCCCGCACCGGACAAGCGCTCTTCGAGATCATCGCCGCGGCCGAATCCGAGATCGTTCGCGCTGAGTTTCTGGCCGATGCCGCCCGCTATCTACGCCTGCCGGCAGCCACGCTGGAACGAGATTTCGAACAATTCCGGCGCCGGTCGGTTAAGAACGTATCCGCTGTGACGTCTTCAGCGGAATCCGCCGAACGGAGCACTCCGCCTTCCCGACCGGCCCACACGCCCGAACGCGATCTCTTGCTCCTCTGCCTCCATTACGAATACCTGGGAAAGCCACTCAGCCTCGCGCTGCCGCACGACTGGATCGACACTTCGCACACGGCCGGTGTGCTGCTCAACCGCTTTCTTGCCGAATTTGAGCAAGATGCCTGGCCAGGTAAGGATCACGTGGACGGGCTGCTTGAAAACCCGGACGAAAAGGCACTGGTCGCATCAGTTCTGTTCGACGCCCCTAACCTTGAGGATCCCGTAAAGGTAGCGAACGAGGGACTTCGGCAACTTCGGACCCGTGCCCTGGAACCGCGCCTGCGCCAAATAGAACTTGATTTAGCCTCCCATGGCGCGGACAGTAACGTCGACGCAATTTCTCTGATCAAAGAACGCACCAGAATCCAACAACAGCTACGAAATCCCGTGGGATTGTCCGTAGCTGTGTGATTTTTTTTGCCACTTTTTATGCCGCGCAAAGCCAAACCCGCCGAAACCGACGCCCAAGCCGAAGCAGTGGAAGCTGCCATCGACCAGACGCAACCCGCGTCTGGAGAGGGTCACCCGGAGATCCCGGCCGGCGGGATCAATGAAAAGATTCGTTACCTGATCCGGCTCTCCAAAGAGCAGGGGTACCTCACGTTTGACGACATCAACGAGGCGCTCCCCGAGTCGGTCGAAAATCAGGAGGAGATCGATAACGTCCTCTCCATCCTGCAGAACCTTGAGATTGAGATTCTCGAGCCCGAGCAGGTCGAGGATTACAAGCAGCGGCAGGAAGAAGCTGAGGAAGAAGAGTCCCGGTCGTCCCAGCACGACATCCTGGACGACCCCGTGCGCATGTACCTCAAGCAGATGGGCCAAGTGCCCCTGCTGACACGCGAACAGGAAGTCGAGATTTCCAAACGCATCGAGACGGCCGAACTGAAGGCCCAGGAAGCCTTGTTCGAAGCTGCGATCGTCGGCCGCTACATCGCCACGTTGGGCCAGAAGCTGCTCAACCGCGAGGAGCGCTTCGACCGCATCGTCATCGACAAGAAAATCGACAGCCGCGAAAACTACTTCAAGAACCTCCCCAAGCTCGTCGAGCAAACCCAGGCGGGCGAACAGGGCGTCGCAGAAGCTTGGGACGAGTATCTGAAAACCAAGGACGAGGCGACCAAGAAGAAGGTCCACGCCAAGTTCAAGAAGCGCGAGAGCGCGCTGAAGGCCAATTTCAGCAAGTTCTTCTTCAAGCTGAAGGTCTACGAGGAGTACCTCGAGCAGGTGCGGCCGCAACTCAGCGAGATCGAGCAGTTCGAAGAGCAGCTCGAACGCGCCAAACACCCGAAGACGAAGCGCGATGCTGCTATCGACACAAAGGCGATTCAGCAGCGCTTGAAGCAGATCGAGGCGGAACAGCGCGTGGCTCCGCATCAGCTGCTCGAAATCGTCCGCCAGGCCAACGTTCACATCCGGGAGGCCCACAAGGCCAAGACCGAGATGGTGGAGGCCAATCTTCGCCTCGTGATCTCCATCGCGAAGAAATACACGAACCGCGGCCTCTCCTTCCTCGACCTGATTCAGGAGGGCAACATGGGCCTGATGAAGGCGGTCGAGAAATTCGAATACCGCCGCGGCTACAAGTTCTCGACGTACGCCACTTGGTGGATCCGCCAGGCCATCACCCGTTCGATCGCCGATCAGGCGCGCACCATCCGCATTCCGGTGCACATGATCGAGACGCTCAACAAGGTCATGCAGGTCCAGAAGCAGCTGCTGCAGGAGTACGGCCACGAGCCGACGCCCGAGGAGGTTGCCGACGAGATGAATCTGCCCGTCGAGCGCGTGCAGCAGATCATGAAGATGGCTCAGCAGCCGATCTCGCTCCAATCGCCCGTCGGCGATGGCGACGACACCAGCTTCGGCGACTTCATCGAGGACAAATCGGCCGAGAACCCGTACGACATGACCGCCTTTTCGCTCCTGCGCGAAAAGATCATCGACGTTCTCGATTCACTCACCGAACGCGAACGCCGCGTGCTCTCCCTCCGTTTCGGCTTGATCGACGGTTATAGCCGCACGCTCGAGGAAGTCGGCAAACAGTTCAAAGTCACCCGCGAGCGCATCCGCCAGATCGAGGCGAAGGCCCTTCGGAAAATGCGTCACCCGACGCGCATCCGCCAGCTCCACGGCTTCTTCGACGCCGAGCAACTCGACAACGCCCAGAATCTCCTGAAGCAGGTCGCGATGAAGCGGCCGGAGGACCTGAAACCGTGAGTTTTTGCCGGGGCAGCAGTGCCGCCGCTTTGCCCCTTTACTCTCTGAATAACCGCCATAACGTACGCTCATGAACAGTCTCTTTGCCCTCCCACTCGCTGGAATACTCGGGCTTGGTGGTCCTGAACTTCTGCTCGTTTTTCTGGTGATCCTTCTGCTCTTCGGAGGTGCGAAGCTGCCCGCTCTGGCGCGTGGCCTCGGACAGTCGATCCGCGAGTTCAAGAAGGCCTCCAACGAAGACGACGAGCCCAAGGCCGAAGCGAAGAAAGCCGAATCCGCCAAGTCGGAATCGAAGTAACTCGCCTGCTTTTTCCGAGCGCGCTCTCTCCTGGGAGCGCGCTCTTTTTTTTGCCCACCCCGGGACGTTTCTCACAGCATGCGCGCTGCCGCCGGGTAGGTGGCCCGGCGAAGGCCAGTGGAATCACGCCCTCGCGTGTGTGGGATAACCGAGGCGCTATTTCGCTTCTCCAGGTTGCTCCACCAGCCAATCGCGGAAGCCTCGGATTTGGTCGGGCGAACCGATCACCAGCAGTTCGTCACCGGCGAGAACAAGCTCGTGCCCGGCGGGGTTGAGGATGCGCGCGCCGCCCCGATGAATGCCCGCGATCTGCACCCGGTGGCTCCGGGCTGGGGAAAGCGTTTTCAGGTCCTTGCCCACCGCCGGACTCTGCGGCGGCACCGTCATCGACTCCATGCGAACGTCCTCGAATTCCCCGCCCGCGGGCGGCGTCGCCGAAACCGCGGAAAGAAACCGTTTTCCCGCTTCGATCTGCTCGGTAGTCCCCAGGAGCAGGACGTGGTCCCTTGGATACAACACCTCCTCGGGAGACGGCAGCGAAATCAAGTATCCCTGCCTGCCGATGCCGACGGCGGCGCATCCAAACCGCGCTCGCAAGTCGAGCTCGGCAATGCGTTTCCCCTGGCAGTTCGCCAAATCGGGGAGCACGCACTCCGTCACGTGCAGTTCCCAATCCCCGTGCGAGCCCAACCACGGGGCCGTGGTGTCGATGCCGCCAGGCGCGGGACCCTTGAACACATCCTGCAGCCCGATCTCGAGTTCGCTGTGCCATAGCACCAGCTTACGCTTGAACAAAAACAGCAGCAGGATCGCGACGACAGCGCTCGCGAAAAGCAGCCACCGGGCGTGGCCGGGCATTGGCGTCACCGTCGCAAGCCACACGTAAAGCGCAGCTCCGGCGACCAGCTTGAACACGCTTTCGACGATGCGCGCCAATTGCGGCGCACGCGCGTTGCCGGTGGTGATCACCTGGGCGAACAGCAGACAAAGGGCGGAAATGTTGCGCCAGATCGCCACGATCGGAGCCAGGACAATCAGGGCCAGGGCAGACCAGAAAATCACGGTCAACCCGCCCGGGAAAAGCCAGTCCGGTCCGAGCAGCCCCTCGGCGAAATCGCGTAACGGCTCCGAGAATACAAGCAGTCCGGTGACGAAAAGCATCTCCACGCCGATTTGGGCGAATCGTTTCCGGCTGAGCTGCCAGACGAGGTTGCGTTTCTGCCGGGCGTTCAGGGATTCCAGCCAGCCGAAGTAGTGGGCATGCCAGGCCTGAAATATGCCGGGGCGGCGGGCGAAGACCGCGCTGCTGATCCGGTCCGAGTTTCGCGCCAGGGCGGGCGCAACCAGCGTCGTGAGAAGCGAGATTCCCACGGCGGTCGCATAGTAGCTGCGAGGCAGGCCGGCCATGATTCCGAGCTGGGCGATGATGAATGAAAACTCACCCACCGGAGTGATCGCCATGCCCACCCGGAACGAGTCGCGAACCGGAGTGCCGATGAGCGACAACCCCACGGTCGCCGCAAACGTCCGAGCGCATATCGTGAAGACAGCCAGGCCGGCAATCAGCCAGGCCGAGTCGCGCAGCAACCCCACGTCCAACTGCATCCCGATCGCCACGAAAAAAACCGCGGTAAAGACGTCGCGCATTCCCTCGAACGTTCGTTCCACCTGGGTCCGGTGCGGAGTCTCCGCCACGATGGTGCCCAACAGGAAAGCTCCCAGCGCCAGCGAATACCCGGCTCGCTGGGCGATCAAAGGCAGCCCAAAAAGCAGGGCCGCGATCCCGATCGTCTGGAGTTCTTCCGCCGCATGCACGCTCAGCCGCCGCAGCAGAGCCGGCACAAGCAGGAGCCCGGCCACACCCGCCAAAACCACGAACGCGCCAAACATCCCGAGCGTCTCTCCGATCGCCGGTTTGGCCGCGCCGAACTGAACGACGGAATTGAGTAGCGTCAGCATCACTACGGCGACGACGTCCTCCAGGACCGTGACTCCCATCGCCAGCTGCCCTACCCGCTCATGCGTCCGTCCCGTCTCCTGCAGCACCTTGCTGATGATGGCGGATGACGAAACCATCAGCATCGCCGCCAAGAACAGGCAGGCGCGGCTCGACCAGCCCATCGCGACGCCAAGCAGTCGCGTCAGGTAATAGATGATCGCAGCCGAGCAGCAGACGCCGATCAGGAGCGAGAAACCGAGCCGGCGGAGCTTGCGAAGGCTGAGCCGCAAGCCGATCGAGAACATGAGGAAGACCAAGCCGATCTGCGCAAGCGTCTCGATCCTAGCAGTATCCGTTACCAGGGTAAACGGCGGAGTGTACGGCCCGACGAGGATTCCCGCCACCAAGTATCCAGCGACTACGGACAGCCCGATGCGGCTGCAAATCCACCCGACGACGCCGGCGACAAGCAGGATGACGGCGAGGTCTTGGATGAAGTCGATTCCGTGCATGGCGGCCGCCTGCTGAGCAGGCCGGATTGAGCAGCTCGGTCAAGCCGGCGTTTTGAGGTGCCCGAGCGCCCGCCGCCGACCCAAAGCGCCGGAGGTCGTTCCCGTCCGCCAGGACTTCCAAGCGAGGCGCCTTTTGCCGCCCAACAACCTCGTTTCACCTTTGACAGAAAGCGCACAGGCCGATTGTTTTCCGAAGGCGGAAACGCCACTGCTCACCTCAAACTCATGGCTTCGAATCTGTTTGGTTACTTCTCGAACGACATCGGCATCGACCTCGGCACGGCCAATACCCTCGTCTACGTGAAGGACAAAGGCATCGTGCTCCGCGAGCCCAGCGTGGTCGCGCTTGATACCAATACACGCAAGGTCCGGGCCGTCGGCGATGAAGCGAAGAAGATGCTCGGCCGCACCCCCGGCAACATCACCGCGATCCGTCCGATGAAAGACGGCGTCATTGCCGACTTCGACGTCACCGAGGCGATGCTGCGCTATTTCATCCGCAAGGTTCACAACAACGCGCTCCGTGTCGCCCCTCGCGTCGTGATCGCCATCCCGTCCGGCATCACCGAAGTGGAGAAGCGGGCGGTGAAGGATTCCGCCACACACGCAGGTGCACGCGACGTCATCACGATTCCCGAGCCGATGGCCGCGGCGATCGGCGTCGGACTGCCGATCGACGAGCCGGCCGCGAACATGATCGTCGACATCGGCGGCGGCACCACGGAAATCGCGATCATCTCGCTTTCCGGTATCGTATTTTCAAAGTCGATACGCGTCGCCGGCGACGAACTCGACATGGCGATCGTCAACTACATGAAGCGGGCCTACAACCTGCTCATCGGCGAACGCACTGCGGAGGAGATCAAGATGAAGATCGGCTCCGCCTACCCGCTCGACGAGGAGCTTTCGATGGAGGTGAAGGGCCGCGATTCCGTGGCGGGGCTGCCGAAGACGATCCACATCACGTCGCAGGAGATCCGCGAGGCGCTCTCCGACACGATCGCCGCAATCGTCGACGCCGTGCGCACGACGCTCGAACGCTGCCCGCCGGAACTCTCGGCCGACTTGGTCGACCGCGGATTCGTTCTCGCCGGCGGCGGCTCGCTCATTCGCGGCATCGACCGCCTCCTCAGCGAAAAGACGGGACTCCCCGTTTCGGTGGCCGACGATCCCCTCTCCGCCGTCGCCAACGGCACCGGCGCGGTTCTGAACGACCTGAACTGGGTCATGCAGAACGTGTGACGCTGCGTCGGCGGCACGGCGCACCGTCGATGGGCAGTAGTTGTTAGTTGGCGACGCAAAACCCGTGCGGCGGGCCCAAATCCTCGCGTTTCGGGGCGCCAGGTCCTCGGCCGGACAGTCCGAACGATCCGTCGCCCCTAGGAATCCTTTGACCTGACTGGCCGCGCGCCGTACCACGAGAGCCGGCCCTACCGTACCACCCTCGTGTTTCCCAAACGAATCGACCAAGCCCGGCCTTTTCTCGTCCTCGGCATCGCGTTTGTCGTGTGGCTGTTTGTGCCGACGCTGGTGAAGCGGTTCACGCGGGCCACTTTCTTCGAATTCCAGGCGCCGGTCGAAGCATCCGCCTCGGTGCTGCGCGACATCCAGGACTACTGGGCTTTGCGCACCCGTTCCAACAACGAGCTGATCGAAGCGGGCAAGGAACTCGCGAATCTCAACGCGCAATACGAGACGCGGCTCCGTGAGTACGCTTCGCTGCAATCGCGGGTCAACCGGCTCGAGGAACTCCTGCGCCTCCCCTCCTACCCGGAGTACCGCACCGAAGTCGCCCGCGTCGTCCGCCGCGATTTCAACGCTTGGTGGCAGCGCCTCGTCATCCGCAAGGGCGCCAACTACGAAATCAGTGTCGGAGATCCGGTGATCTTCGTCGGCGGCGTCGTCGGCCGTGTGATGGAGGTCGGCGCCTACACCTCGGTCGTCGAACTGGTCAGCAGCCCCGGCGTCCGCATCGCCGCAACGCTCGAAGGGGACACGCGCCCCATCAGCTTCCAAGGCGGGGTGAATCCGGCGTTTGGCCCCGCCACGGGCGTGGTGGAATTCGTCCCGCTCGACGTGTTCGCCAATCCCGCCGCGCCGAAGCGCCTTGTGACTTCCGGGCTCGGAGGCGTCTTCCCGCCCGGCCTCAACCTCGGCCAGATCGTGAAGCTGGAGAAGGGGGGCGACGGTCTTTTCCAGACAGGTGAGGTCGCCCTCGATCCGCGGCTGCTGTCGGTCAGCGAGGTCGCCGTGCTCGTGCCGTTGCGGGCGAAGTAATCGGAAACCGGCTACACGCAATGGCACCGTTCCGCATTCCATTCATCGTCGCGCTGCTCAATGCCCTGCTCTGGCTGGTGCAGACGCAGCTCAACCACGCGATCGCGAGCTGGAATCTCAGCGTGTTTCTCGGCGGGCTTGCTGTGGCTTTCGCTTCGCTTCGCCTGACCCCGCGGGAAGGCGCGAAAGTCCTGGTTCTCACCGGACTCTGGTTCGACGCCGCGGCACCGGTTCCATTCGGGCTGCACGCCTTTTTCTTTCTCCTCGCGCACGTCGTCATCCACTCGGTCCGCGCGCGCCTCGCCCGGGAGGAAACGCTCGTCGGCTTGATCGTCGCCGCGATCGTCAACCTCGGGCTCCTGCTCGCGCTCACCGCCGCGCTGATCCACCGCAATCCCGCTCCTCTGCGCCTCTGGCCGCGGCTCATCGCCGATTCCCTCGCTTCGTTCAGCGTGCTCATCCTCATCGGCCCCTGGTTCTTCGCGTTCAGCGAACGCGTCCTCGAAATGTGCGGGGTGAGCTTGCACCGCGAGCAGCGCGGCATCGTCTAGCCAGGTGCCATTCCCCGTGAGCGAAAAGACAGCCGAACGTCCCGGCAGCCTGGTCGAAACACACAAGGGTTACGACCCCAGGCTGCTCGCGTTCTATCCGATCGTCGCCGTGCTGCTGCTGACGCTCGTCGGAGGGATGATCTACCAGCAGTTCATCAAGTCCGACGTCTACCACGAGCGGGAGAAGGTGCAGAATCAGCGCCGCATTCTCGTTCCCGGGCCCCGGGGCAACATCTATGACCGCGACGGGAAACTCCTCGTCGGAAACCGTGCCCGGTTCGCCGTCACGCTCTACCTCGACGAATTGAGGAAGGACTTCCGCCGCGAGTATCTCCGCGTTCGGAAAAACTACCGCGATCTGGGCGACAAGGACATGCCCAACGCCACCCAGATGGAGTTGATCGCGCGGTACTCCGTCGTGCAGCGCTACCTGGACCAAGTGAACCACGCGCTGGGGCGAACCGAGAAGGTCGACGCCAAGGCGTTGAACCGCCACTTCAACCAGAATCTGCTTCTTCCCTACATCCTGCTGGATGACCTCACGCCTGAGGAATACGCGAAGCTCGTCGAACAGCTCCCCGTCCAGTCGCCGCTGCAGGTCTACGCGACCAGCACGCGTTTTTATCCGTTCAAGTCGGCCGCGGCGCACACCCTGGGCTACGTGACGGGCAACGAGGACTTCACCGTCGCGGAGGATTTTCCCGGCGCAGAACTCACCACGTTCAAGATGAAGGGCACCGAGGGCGCCTCCGGGATCGAGCGCAGCTTCGAATCCACGCTCCAGGGCGAAGCGGGCGGCTCGATTTACCTGGTCGATCCGCACGGTTTCCGAATCGAACCCCCGCTTTCGAAACGGCTCCCCATCCAGGGCAAGGACGTGGTCACGAGCCTGGACATCGACCTCCAGCAAGTCGCCGAGGCGGCGATGACGGACACGGAGATGAACTCGGCCACGGTGATGATGGACGTGAACACCGGTGAGGTGCTCATCCTGGCGAGCAAGCCCGATTACGATCTGAACGACACCACGCCGCGCCTGAGGCCGGAAACCGCCAGATGGATCGAAGAACATGGCGCGTGGCTTAACCGCGCTACGCAGGGCATCTATCCGCCGGGATCGTCGTTCAAGATTCTCGTATCCGTCGCGGGGATGCATCACGGACTGCTCAACGGCGACAGTACGGTCGATTGCCCGGGCGGCTACGTGGTCGGCAACCGTCGTTTCCCCTGCCACGACTGGCACGCACATGGATTGATCGACCTGCCCGTCGCGATCGAAAAGAGCTGCAACGTGTTTTTCTACGCGCACGGCCTGGAGATCGGTCCCGATTTCATCGCCGAAGAAGCGCGGCGTTTTGGATTCGGAAAGCGCACCGGACTCGAGATCCACGAAACCGGCGCGACGCTCGTCCCGGATCCGGCGTGGAAAAAACGCGCGCGGCAGGAGGAATGGCACCCTGGCGACACCGCCAACTACGCCATCGGTCAGGGCTTTCTGCTCGTCACGCCAATGCAGATGGCGTCGTTCATGGCTTCTTTCGCCCGCCGCGAGACGCTAACCCACCCGTCGGTTCTGCACGATCCCAACCGCCCGCGCCAGAAGGGCGATCCGATCGGGATTTCGGTGCAGGACTACGCCGCGATCGTCGAGGGCATGGAGCAGTGCATCCACACCGGGACGGCGCGCACGTTCAGTCAGAAGCCTCTCAACGGAGTCCCCGGCCTGCGCGTCGCGGCCAAGACCGGCACGGCTCAGAAGAAGACGGAGAAAGGCACGATCAACTTCGCGTGGCTCATTTGTTTCGCCCCGGTCGAAAACCCGAAAGTGGCGATGGCGATCATGATCGAGGGCGACACTCCCGGCGAAGAAACCGGAGGCGGCCGCTATTGCGTTCCGATCGCGCACGCGGTCCTGAAGAAATGGTGGGAGAAACAAAACGCCTCCACGGCGCCCGCCCAGGCAAGCCCTCCGCCGGCCAAGATCACGCTCGGTTCTCCGACGAGCGGCGCGCCGCTCGCCTCCAATCCTTGAATACGCGATTCGCCTGTCGAAAGACGGGCTCCGGCACCGGCCAGCTCTGCGGTGCGCCGTAACGAAGCCGCTGCAGCACCGCCTCGATCCCGGCGGTGGCAACCGGACTCTCCCAACCGTGCCGGCGGGCAGAGGCAAAACGCTCCAGCCACCGGCCGGCCTCTCGACGGATCGGGTCGCTGCGCTTTGAACGCGACGCCCTCCAGCCGAGCCACCAGTCGCGACCTGTGCGGCGCCAGAACCACGTCAGCCAAGCCCCCATCGCGATCGGACCCGCCACGCTCGCGATGCGCCCGAGGTTCCACGGCTGAGTCAGCCAGCGTTTGAATCGCTGAACGTTCTGTTCGAGCCAGAACCGAACCTGCTTGCTGGAACTCTCCGTTCCGGCTCTCAGCGCCTTGACCAGGTTGACCTGATCCCGCTGCTCGAAATTGACGATCCGCCGGTACCAGAACATCCGCAGCCGATCGAGTCGGGCGATCCAACCGGTCTCCGCGACCAGTGCGCCGCGCAGTTCGGGCCTCTGTTCCCCGCCCACCTGGCCGGTCGCCGGAGCAGTGGGGTCAACCCGGACCCAATTGCCGGCTTCGTCGAAGATCTCGCACCACGCGTGGGCGCCTGAATTGCGGACGATGAGGTAATCGCCGTTCCACGTACCTCCGAGAAAACCACCGACGATGCGCGTCGGAAAGCCCGCGGTCCGCGCCAGCATGGCAAACGCGCCGGCAAACAGCTCGCAGTGCCCCGGCTCGTCCGACATCGCCCAACGGGTCAGCGGATCCTGGGGGCCTTTCGGAAGCCGGCTCTGCAGCGAGTAGGCATGGTGCGCCTGGAGCCAGTGCGCGGCCGCGCGGGAAAACTCCGCTGCCGGGAGCTTCTTCCCACCCAGAATCTCCGCCACCGCACGAGCCCACACCGTCTGCTCCTCGGCCGGGAAAGGCACTTCGAGGGCCGTGCGGCCTAGCACGCGGCCCGCCGCCATCGGGGAACGATGTTCAAAGAGCGGATCGCGGATCGTCCCGGACATGGCTCCGCGGTCGACGCGGAACGCCTTCATCGTCGAGGGATCCCGGGACAGTTCGATCATCCTGAGCTGCGCGCTCGCCCTGAACGTCTGCGGCTCGGTGAAGACCAATCCGCGAAAGTCCGAGAGCAACGGCAGGTAGCGGCTGACTCCGGGCTCCACGTAAAAGGTCCACTGCGTCGTGTTCGCGGACTGGTCTGGAAATCCGAATCCCGGAAGGCGCCAATCCGTGAGGAGCCGTCCGAAGCCCGCCAGCTTGAGTTCCTTCGAAAGCCGGAAACTCTGGTCGCGGTATTCGTCGAGCACGATCATGCGCCAATAGAGCGTTTCCGGCAGCCGGCGCGGATCGCCCACTTCCACCCGGAATGCGATGCTTTCGTCGTTTTGGATGTCGCTCACCTCGCCGAACCGAAGCGTATCCGTGAACCCCGTCACGCTGCGGCGGTTCATCCAGCGGTCGAGGAAGAGGCTGCTCTCCAGTTGAAAACGCGGAATCGCGAGAAAGAGCCCCGCGGAGACTCCAACCAGCGAAGCGAAAAGGAGCACGGCAAACGTCCACACCCGCCAGTCGCTCGCCCGCGCCACGCGGCCGAACAACGCCACCCAGCTCACCTGGGCCCATGGCGGAGGAGGATTCCCGGCGGCGCCGTCGGTCGATTCGGAGCCCGACTCCGCGACATCGACCAGACCGCGCGTCAGCAGCAAGCCGAGCGCGAGGGCGGTGAAAACCACGATCTGCACGGCAAAACCGATCGAGACGGTCAGCACGCCCGTTGAGACGATGAGGAACAACCCGAGGAGGATGAGCTGAAGGTCGTCACGGCGTTTCCGATACGAAACCACGCGGTACGCCAGGAGCATCACCGCCAGCCGCACCAGTGACGGGAGCACTTGCCCGAACGTGTAGAAATCGAACGCGAAGCCCGCGAGGATGGCCGGAAACGCGAGGCGGTGCAGCCAGACCGGAATACGGCTGGGAAGGGTCGGCCGCCAGAGCACGAGGAACGTCGCGACCGTGGCGAGGCCGAGCAGCGGCCACGCCTCTGCGTCGAGATACCAGACCGCCCAAATGGAAACCAGGGCGAGCGAGCCCCCCAACAGCCAGCGCAGCTGCTGGAGTTCGTTTCCGCTAAGCTGCGGCCGCTCGTTCGCCATGAAGGTAGGCCGCCACGCCGCGGATTCCGTCCGGGCCGAAGGTCAGCAGGTTTCGCCAACGTTGATGATGCAGGCCCGGCACCGCCGCTCCGCCGCGAACGCGATCCGCCGGAGTGACGACGATTTCGTTCCTAGAAACATCCGGGGATGCTTCCTCGGGCTCCGGCATCGTCGCCACGGCCAGACGGTCGAGAAACAGCTCGACGTCCCGCAAACTGCGCACGGGCATCATGGAACCTCCGCTCACGCCGACGGCTCGAAGCCTGTCCGACTTGAACAGGTCCTCGGCCAAGGTCGCGGCAAAGCTGCACAGCAGCTCGAACTGCTCCTCCCGCTTCCAGTGCTCCGCCGAGAGGTCGACCCAGAGAGAAAAACCGTATCCGCTCTCCGCCGACATCTGCCGGACCATCAGCTGGCGGAGTCGGGCGCTCGCCTTCCAGTGGATCTGCCGGTGGGAGTCGTCCAGCTGGTACCGGCGGAGCGCGAGCAGGTCGCCGCTCTGACCGACGCGCCGAACAAGTTCCCCTGCGGCGGACTGCTGCCACGCCGCCGTGGAAAGCCGCCGGTATTCGACCGGTGCGGGCCAGACGGTGACCTCCTGCGTCGTTCCGGCATAGAGCGCCTTTCGGAGGAAACCGAACGGGAAAAGCGAGCCCAGGTAGGTCAACTCGAGCGTTTCGAGGCCGCGTTTCGGCAGCACCACGGGAAGCTCGATCCTCGTTTCCGCACCGGCGTCGAGCCGTTCGCGCAGGGTAAATTCATAACTCTGCCCAGACCGGCTCACCTTGAGTTCGAACCAGAGACTGTACGTCGGAAGAAACCGCTTGCCGTTGCGCACCACCAAAACGACGGGATGCTCCTGCCCTGCCCTCACCGGCTCCGCGACCTCGAGGCGCCAGTTCAGGCCCTGGAAGTTCACCGCCGAGAGCATCCCGCTCAGGATGATGCAGGCCAGGAGGAGCGAGAGGGTGAGAAAGAGAATGTTGTTGGCGGAGTTGTACGCCGCGGTCCCGATCGCGATCGCGAGAAGGATCAGCAACAGCCCGGAGAGCGTCATTCCGGTGCGGTGAGTCCGGCGGGGAAACAGGAACCACCAGAGCACGGCGCGGGGCGAAAAGGCGCGCCAACCTGCCCCGGCGCGGTGCCAGACGTGTCCGCCGGCGGGAGCTGACCGCTTCTGGCGCATGGACGCTAGACGGGCTGCGGGATGGCTCCGACGATGCGTTTGAGGGCGCTGACGATCGCCTGCCGTTCCTCGCGCGCGTCGGAGCTGGGCCGCGTCAGGGCAAGGCGATGGGCCAGCACGGGGAAGATCAGATGGTGAACGTCGTCCGGCAGCACGAAGTCCCGTCCGTGAAGGAGAGCCCGCGCCTGGGCGGCCTGCCGCAGAGCCAAGCCGCCGCGCACGCTCACTCCGGCCTTGAACTCGGCCTCCGTGCGAGTCGCCGCCACGATCTTCAGGATGAACTCGAGCACGGAGTCTTCGACGAAGACCTGGTGAGACAGGCGCTGGGCCTCGACCACTTCGCCGGCGCTCGTGACGGCGTTCACCTCGATGGTGTCGTAGGCGATCCTTGCTGAGCGCAGGATGTCCATCTCGTCGGGAGCTTGTGGATACCCCATGTGCAGTCGCATCAGGAAACGATCCATCTGGCTCTCCGGCAGCGGGAAGGTGCCCTCGTAGTCGACGGGATTCTGCGTGGCAAAAACCATGAACGGACTGCCGACCGTGTGAGGTTCGCCATCGATGGTGACGCGCGCACGGTCCATCACCTCGAGCAGCGCCGACTGGGTTTTCGGCGTGGCGCGATTGATCTCGTCGGCGAGGACGATGTTGGCGAAGACCGGACCGCGCTTGAAAATGAACTCGCGGACATGCTCGTCGTAGATCGAAACGCCCGTCACGTCGCTCGGCAGGAGATCGCTGGTGAACTGGATACGCGAGAACGTGCAGTCCATCGAGCGCGCCAGCGAATAGGCGAGCGTGGTTTTTCCCACGCCCGGAAGATCCTCCATCAGGACATGCCCCCCGGCCACGAGGCAGGTGAGCACGTGTTCGATCACGTCGTCCTTGCCCTTGATCGTCTGCCGCATGGACGTCCGGAGCCGCTCGAACGCCCGCTGAGTCGCGGTCACCGCGGCCTGGGGAACAAAATCGCTCATGACGGGAAAGTTGTCCCGATGGCGAAGAGGGTCAAACCGAGCCAGAGAGGCAGGCGGAGCGGGTAACGAGATTACGGAGAATTAACGGCCTTCGGGCGGCTTGAATGGTCGACCAACGCCGTGGCCCGCTTCAGTCGCCGTCCTCGAGCAGCTTGATGATGACCGAGAAGTCCTGGTCCCCGTAGCCGGCGCGGTCGGCGTGCGCGAGACGCTCGCGGAGCGTATCGAGCGCCGGAAAGTCCTCACAGCCGTTCATGCGCGACGCGAGGCGCAGGTCTTTCAGGAGGTGTTTCACCGAAAACTGCGGCGAGAAATCGTTCGTCCGGAGTTTGGCTTCCTTGAGCTTCACCAGGCCGGAGTAGCCGACGTTTTTCGCCAGCACGTCGAAGAACATTTCGTCCGCGACGCCGGCGCGGCGGGCGATGGTGAGCGCCTCGCTGAGCGACTCCATCAGGCCCGCGATATTGAGGTTCATCGCGAGCTTCAGCGACGTGGCCTGCTTGTTCGTCCCGATGTGGAAACGGGTGGCGGAGATGATCGACAGCACCGGCTCGAGCTCCTGGATGAGCGAGGCTTCGCCGCCGAGGTAAAAGACCGTTTGTTTCTGTTCGGCGGCGGGCTTGCTGCCCGTGAACGGCGCCTCGAGGTAACGCGCGCCGCGTTCTTTCACGAGCAGACGGAAGCGCTCGCTGCTCTCCGGATCGATCGTGCTCGACTGGACCACGATCTTCGACGGGTTCAGTTCCGCCGCGATCGCCTTCAGGATCGACTCCACGGCAGGCGGATCGGCCACGACGATCTGGATCACGTCGGCGGCGCGCGCCACCGCTTCCGGCGAGTTCTGCCACTTGGGGCAGTCCGGCTTGGGGCTGCGATTCCAGGCCCCCGCGAGCACGCCCGCCTCCGCGTAGTGCCCTGCCCATACACGACCGATAATCCCGAGACCGAGAACGCCGACAGTTTTCATGGTGTAGCACCCTACAGTTTCCGTCCGAGGTTCCAAGCGCGAGCGCGAGATCGTCTGCAATGGTCGTCGGGAAGCCGGAGTGTACCGGCGCGGCGGTCAGGGCGCGGCTGACAGAATCTCCAGCATCCGGGTGAACAGCCGGTTCACCTTGCGCTGGTTCGTCTGCACCAACTCGCGGAATTTCTCGAAGTCGATGCCCTCGTTCATCAGGCCGTTGGCGTAGTTGTCGACGATCGCGAGCGAATTGTAGTGCAGCCCGATTTCGCGGCAGAGGTCGGCCTCGTGCGCGGCCGTCATTCCGACGACGTCACCCCAGTCGCGGATCAACCGGATCTCGGCCTTGGTCTCGAAGCGCGGTCCGCGCATCTGCACATAGACCTTGCCCGTCTGAATGGTGAACTCGGGCGAAAGTTTCTCCACGAGCAATGGAATGAGCGTGTTGTCGATTCCGGGCGCCCCGCCCTTCAGTTCGTCGTCGAAAAATGTGACCGGCCCCTGCTGAAGGCAGACATAGTCGGCGCATGAGACGAGGCTCCCCGGCGGCAGGTCCGGTTTCAGCGAACCGACCGAGTTCAACGAGACGATCTCCCGGAAGCCCAGGTCGGCCAGCGCCCGGATGTTGGCCCGGTAGTTGATCGAGTGCGGCGGAAGCGGGACGCCGTACCCGTGGCGATTCAAGACCACCAGGTCCGCCTTCGCTTTGTAGTGGACCACCCCATACCGCGTCTCGATCGAACGATTCTCCCAGGAGGCAAAAAGGTCCGAGTTGACGATGCTGGTGCCGCTGACGAACGCGACTTTCATGCGTCCATGGTCAAAGAGCCGGCTGCCACGTCAACGGCAGACGGGCGGTTGCGAGGCACCGCGGCTTCCGCGGCGGCGGATCTGAATGCTTGCCCGCTCGGCGTGCGCCTTTTCACATCCCGCCCATGCCGCTGATCGACAAACCTCTCCCCGAGCTTCGCAAATACCGCGGCGTCAATCCGCGTCCGGCCGACTTCGACGCCTACTGGCGCACGGCTCAGCGCGAGCTCGATGCCACCGCTGCCGCTCCGCGGTTTACGCCGAACACGACCATCACCCCGGAGTTCGCGGAGTGCTTCGACCTATGGTTCACCGGGGTCGGCGGCGCCAGGATCCACGCCAAATACCTCCGGCCGCGTGAATCGGGTAAGCGGAACCCCGCCGTCCTTCAGTTCCACGGGTACTCCGGCAACAGCGGCGACTGGGCCGAGAAACTCAGCTGGGTTGCGGCCGGATTCTGCGTCGCGGCGCTCGACTGCCGCGGACAGGGCGGCCTTTCGGAAGACGTGGGCGGCGTCAAAGGCACCACGCTCAACGGCCAGATCATCCGCGGTCTGGACGACCCGGATCCGCAGAAGCTTCTTTTTCGTCATATTTTCCTGGATACCGCCCAGCTCGCCCGGGTGGTCCTTGCCCTTCCCGAGGTGGACGCCTCCCGCGTGGGGGCGATGGGCGCCTCCCAGGGCGGAGGGCTCACGCTGGCGTGCGCCGCGCTCGAACCGCGCATCAAACGCGCCGCGCCCGTCTACCCGTTTCTTTCCGATTACCGGCGCGTCTGGGACCTGGACCTCGCGAAGGACGCCTACCAGGAGATCCGAACCTATTTTCGGCTCTTCGACCCTCGGCACGAGTGGGAGGAGCCGGTTTTCGAGAAGCTCGGTTACATCGACGTGCAAAATCTCGCGCCGCGTATCAAGGCCGAGGTCCTGATGTTCACCGGCCTGATGGACACGATCTGCCCGCCTTCGACGCAATTCGCGGCATACAACA
The DNA here is from genome assembly GCA_003054665.1 of Opitutaceae bacterium EW11. Classification (GTDB taxonomy): domain Bacteria; phylum Verrucomicrobiota; class Verrucomicrobiia; order Opitutales; family Opitutaceae; genus EW11. Next base: position 115,359 of record QAYY01000016.1, read on the forward strand.
AGATCCGTTCGAAAAAGGAGATGGTGATCTATCCCGACTTCGCGCACGAGTGGCTTCCGGGGCACGGGGACCGCGTGTTTGAGTTCATGCGGGGGATGTGAGGAAGAAGGGCCGAAAAAACCGCAGAGAGCCCGGCCGGAACGGGGGAGAGCGCAGAGCACCTCCACGACAGCAGCCGTCTGTGCTGCCCCTTTTCAGCCCTTCAGCCTTTCGTTCTTTCAGTCCTTCCATCTCCCTACCCCACCCAGCTGATGTGCTGTATCCGGCGGGCGAGTTCGGCGTCCTTGCCGGTGACGCGGCTGCCCGCATCGTGAGTCTGCAAGCGGACGAGCACCCGGTTGTAGACATTGGTCCATTCCGGGTGGTGATCGAGCGACTCCGCCTCGAAGGCGACCCGGACCATGAAGGAGAACGCCTCGCGAAAGCTGGTGAACTTGAACTCCCGGACCAAGGCGTCGTTTTCCAGCCGCCACTCGGGCAGGTCTTTCAACGCCGTTTCTATTTCCGCAGGCGTCAGGGGTGTGCGCATCCCGCAGGGAATCCGCTGAACCGGCCGCGTCAAATCGGGTCGGCGGCCTCCCCTCGTCTCCGGACACGAATCCCCCTTGCATCACCTGAAACCCGCGACCTAAATCCCCCGACTCCCGCATGACCCACGCTCCCGCCAACCATCCTGTGCACGTCGGCATCATCATGGACGGTAACGGCCGCTGGGCAAAACAGCGCGGACTGCCCCGGATCGAGGGTCACCGGCGGGGGGTGGAAACCGTCCGCACGATCATCGATGCGGCCAAGGACCTGGGAATAAAATACCTCACGCTTTACGCGTTTTCGGTGGAGAACTGGAAACGCCCGGGCGATGAAGTCTCCGGGTTGATGGGCCTGCTCGAATTCTTCCTCAAAAAAGAAACGAAGACCCTGGTGAAAAACCAGGTCCGGCTTCTCACCATCGGGCGCACGCAGGAGTTGCCCGAGGCGGTCCGGGGGCAGCTCGAGAATGCGAAGAAAGCCACCGCCCACTTCACGGACCACACGCTCATCCTTGCGCTGAATTACGGCTCTCGCACCGAGATCGTCGACGCCGCCCGGGCCTACGCCGCCGCCGTCGCAAGCGGCAAAGAAAAGCTCAACGACAGCTCCTGGGCGACGTTCAGCCGGTACCTCTACACCGCGGACATTCCGGACCCGGACCTGATCATCCGCACCTCGGGAGAGACCCGCGTCAGCAATTTCCTGCTCCCCCAGGCGGCCTACGCAGAGTTTGTGTTCATCCCGACGCTCTGGCCCGATTTTACGAAGGCCGACTTCGCCGCCGCCGTGGCCACGTTCGCCAAACGCGAGCGCCGCTTCGGATTGACGAGCGAACAACTCAAGCCCGCCGTCGCCCGATAACCGGAGTTTCCCCTTGCCCCCCCTGCTCAAGCGCACGCTGTCCACAGTCGCACTCTGGGTCATCATCCTCGGGCTGCTCTATTTCTTCAACGATGCCGGCGCCGTCTGGATCGTAGCCGCCATCGCGGCGCTGACGCTTCACGAGTTTTACTCGCTGCTGAAGCACATGGGGTACGCGCCGTTCAACAAGCTCGGCATCACCTTCGGTGTCACCGCCATTCTCGCTCCGTTTTATCTCGCCCGGCACGGCATCGAGACGACCGATATCGTCGCCGCGGCGGTGGTCGCGTTTTCCGCCCGGATTCTCGGCGAACGCCACCCGCAAAACCGCGTCGAGACGCTCGCCGGCTCGCTCTTCGGCATCATCTATGTGCCGGTCATGCTCCAGTACTTCGTGCGTATTGTCATGATTCATACGCCGAACCAGCACACGGGCGTCGCCTGCTTTCTCTGGTTGATCGCCGTGTCCAAATTCTGCGACGTCGGGGCGCTGCTGACCGGGATGGCGATCGGCAAGCATCGCATGGCTCCGGAGATCAGCCCCAAGAAGACGTGGGAAGGCGCCGCCGGCGGTTTGCTCGTCTCGGCACTCGTCGGCGCGTTGATCGCGTATGCCGCCCGGCATTACCTGCCCCCGGCCTTCACCCCGCTCAAGGCGGCGCTCGTGGCTCTGCCGATCGCGGTGCTCGCGATCATCGCCGATCTCGTCGAATCGATCATCAAACGGCGCGCGACGATCAAGGACTCCGGCGCCGCAATTCCCGGCATCGGCGGCATCTTCGATGTCACCGACAGCCTGATCCTGACGGCGCCTGCCGGCTACGTCGTCTTCAGTCTGTTTTAGCCCGCCGATTGGGTGTGCCGACCGCGGCGCCCGGCAGGTCTCTTTCCACTGTGGTCCAGCCCATCTCTTCCCGAAAACGGGTCGTGCTGCTCGGCGCGACCGGGTCGATCGGCGAAAATACGCTGCGCGTCATCGCCGCGCACCCCGACAAGCTCGAACTCGTGGGGGTCGCCGCGCGGTCGAACTGGGAGAAACTCGCCGGGATCGCCCGCGATTTCGGCGTTCGCCACGTCGGCCTGTATGACGAAAACGCCTACCTGGCCGCACGAAACTCCGGAGCGTTTGCCTCCGGCACAATGCTGGTCGGCGGCCTCTCCGGCCTGATCGAACTGGCGCAGCTTCCCGAGGCCGACATCGTGCTCGTCGCCGTCGTGGGCACCACCGGCCTCGAGCCCGCACTCGCCGCCATTTCGGCTGGGAAATGCCTGGCACTCGCGAGCAAGGAAATCCTCGTCTTGGCCGGAAAATTCGTGATGCAGGCGGCCCGCGAACGCGGGGTAAGACTTCTGCCGGTGGACAGCGAACACAACGCCGTCTTCCAGTGCCTTGAAGGGCATCCCGCAGCCGGGATCGCCCGCATTGTCCTCACGGCCTCCGGTGGAGCGTTCCGCGACTGGCCGGCGGAGAAGCTGAGCAGCGTCACGCCGGCCGATGCCGTGAAGCACCCAAATTGGGCGATGGGGCCGAAGATCACCGTCGACTCCTCCACCCTGGCCAACAAGGGCCTGGAGCTCATTGAAGCCCAATGGCTCTTCGGACTGCGCCCCGAGCAGTGCACCGCCGTGCTGCACCCCCAAAGCATCGTCCATTGCCTGGTCGAGTTCACCGACGGCGCGATGCTCGCCCAGCTCTGTCCGCCCTCGATGACGTTTCCCATCCAACACGCGCTGTTGCATCCGTCGCGGCCGCCTGGGGTGGAAACGCCGTTGGACCTCACTCGCCTCTTCTCGCTGGAGTTTCGGCCGGTCGACGAGCACCGGTACCCGCTCCTTCGACTCGCGAAAGCCACGATGGAGGCGGGCGGAGTGGCTCCGGCGATCTACAATGCCGCGAACGAAATCGCCGTGGCCGCCTTTCTCGAGGGCCAAGTCCCTTACCTTGCGATTCCGCACATCGTGGAGCACACTTTGGCCTCGATCAGGAATTTTGAACCCGCTGAGCTCGCCGGTGTCCTCGCCACGGATGCCCGCGCTCGGCAAGTCGCCCGCGCCTTTCTTTCCCGCTGTTAGTCCCTTTTTTGCATGGATCTCCTGCATAGCATCCTTTCCAACGTCTGGGCTGTCTTCCTGGTCGTATTCTTCTTTGGCGGCTCGATCTTCGTTCACGAACTCGGGCATTTCCTCGCCGCGCGGCGTCGTGGCGCCGTGGTCGAGCGCTTCTCGATCGGCATGGGCCCGGCGATCTTCAAATGGCGGGGCAAGGATGGCGTGGAATACTGGATCTCCTGGCTGCCGCTCGGCGGCTACGTGAAGCTTCCGCAGCTGGCCGACCTCGGCCCGATCGAGGGAGACACGACGGTCGACGTCTCGAAGCTGCCCCCCATTACCTACACGACGAAGGTTCTGATCTCGGTCGCGGGCGCGGTGTTCAACATGATCTTCGCGTTTCTGCTCGCCTGCATTCTCTGGCAGGTGGGCTTTCCGACCCGCGAGGACATCACCACGACCCGTATCGGCTACGTCTCCTCGACCCTTCCCAGCGGCTCCAAGCAACAGAGCCCGGCTTCAAAGGCCGGCCTCCAGCCGGGCGATGTCATTCTCACGGTCGACGGCAAAGAGATGCGCGACTTCGTCGACATCACTCAGGCGCTTGCGTTGAGCGCCGGCCGCACGGCCGACGGCAGCGAACGACTGGTGCAGTTGACGATCCGGCGCGGCAGCGAGGTGATGAACGTCGACGTCCATCCCATCCTCGCCGGCGATGAACACGTTCGGAAAATCGGCATCGGCCCGGCGCACCAGATCGTCGTTGGGCGCGTGGCGCCGAAATCCGAAGCCGAGCGGATCGGCTTGAAGGCGGGAGACCATATCCAGCGGGTGGATAGCCTGGAGCTCTTCAGCGCCGCCCAGCTCGCCGACTATCTCGAGAGTCACGCGGCCGGCACGGTCGCCCTTCAAGTGCAGCGCAACGGCTCGCTCGTCGAAGTGACGGTGCCGCCACAGAAACAGATCCAGGATCTGCTGGGCGGTTTGGATTTCGTGATGAGCGTTCAGCTGGTTCACGAGAACCCGGTCCAGCAGCTGCAGAGCATCCTCGGCAGCACCATTCAATCTCTCGCCAGCCTGGTGAACCCGCGGTCCGATATCGGCATTTCGAAAATGACGGGACCCATCGGAATCGTCACTCGCTTCTGGGAAGCGGCGACTTCGGAGTACCCGGTGCGCGTCGCGATGTGGTTCACCATCCTGATCAACGTCAGCTTGGCCGTCTTTAACCTACTCCCGATTCCGGTGCTCGACGGCGGCCACATTCTTTTCGCCACGATCGGCAAACTTCGCGGCCGGGCGCTTCCGCCGGATTTCATCAACGCCGCGCAGGGCGTGTTCATGGTGCTGCTCTTCTCGATGCTGATTTACGTCAGCTTCTTCGATTTCCGCCGCATCGTCCGCTCGGAACGCGCCGAACCGGCACCCGCAGCCCCCGCGGCTCCCGAGCCGGGGAAATAGCAGACGTCAGAGGCCAGCGGACAGAGACAACAGGTCGGACCTCAGAGGTCAGAAATCAGATCTCAGACGTCGGCTGGTTCGAGCGAGGCCTCCTCTAGGAGGCGTGTCCGTTGGCATCTCACTCGAGCGGGAAGTCCGCGCCCCCCCAGCTCGTCATTTCCGCCCCCCCACGGTCACGTCCGACTTTCATCGTCCGCTTCGTGCATCGGCCCTCCGGCCTTCCATCTGGCCTCTGATGTCCGACCTCTGATTTCTGCATTGGCCTTCTTTGCGGCGGCGCGTCCATACTCCCCACTCGCGTTTCCATGGCATACTGCGCTTCTCGTTTCCACACCGTCCGCCGTCGGACGATCGAGGTGAAGGTCGGCTCCGTCGGTGTCGGTGCCCATCATCCGATCCGTATCCAGTCGATGACCACGAGCGACACTCAGGACGTCGCCGCGACGGTTCGCCAATGCATTGCCCTGGCCGAGGTGGGGTGTGAAATCATCCGCATCACGGCTCCGAACGTACAGGCCGCCCAGTGCCTGAAACCGATCCGCGAGCAGTTCAGTGCGGCAGGGTTCGGCCAGATCCCGCTGGTGGCGGATATTCATTTTCTCCCGCAAGCCGCAATGGAGGCGGTGGAGCACGTCGAGAAGGTTCGCGTGAATCCCGGAAACTACGCCGACAAGAAGAAGTTCGCGACGCGGGAGTATTCCGATTCCGAGTATGACGACGAACTCGTCCGACTCCACGAGGCGTTTACTCCACTCGTGAAACGCGCCAAGGAGCTCGGACGCTCCCTGCGCATCGGCACGAATCACGGGTCGCTTTCCGACCGGATCATGAACCGTTACGGCGACACTCCGCTCGGCATGGTGGAGAGCGCCCTGGAATTTCTCCGGATCGCCCGTTCGCATTCGTTCGACCAGATCATCCTCTCGATGAAGGCCTCGAATCCGAAGGTGATGATCCAGGCCTACCGGCTGCTCGTTGAGCGCATGCAGCAGGAGGACATGCACTTTCCCCTGCACCTCGGCGTGACCGAGGCAGGCGACGGCGAAGACGGACGCATCAAAAGCGCCATCGGCATCGGCAGCCTCCTCCTCGACGGGCTGGGCGACACGATTCGCGTCTCGCTCACGGAAGATTCGGTCTACGAAGTGCCTGTCGCCCGCGCAATGGCCGACAAAGCCATGTCCCGCTGGCAGGGAGCCTCCACGCCCGCCGGGGCGTCGCAGGATTCGATCGACCCCTTCCACTACAGCCGCCGGGGCGTCGTGAGCCTGAGTCTGGGCAGCACCGAGGTTGGGATCGAACAGCCCCCGCGCGTGCTCGTACGCGCGCCGTCGACCGCCAGTTTCGCGGAGTCACTCGGCGCGCTCCAGTCTCCGCGGCTCAAGGATACGCCCGCCGAAGGTGTGATCGTGGCGGTGGATTCGGCATCGGCGTTCGCCGGTCTCGAAAAGACCCTCGCCGCCACCGGGAACACTCCTGTGTTCGTCGCTTTGGAACTCAGCAATCGGATCGCTCCGGGGGAATTCGGCGCCGCCCGCCTATCCCAACAGGCGCGGCTGTGGATTCGCGAGTTCGACCTGGCCGCCCCGGGGGCCCTTCGCAGTTGGGCCGATCTCGCCCGCTCGAAAAACGCCGTGCTCGCGTGCTCGGTGCGCCCGGAGCACGTCCCGGGGTTGTCGGGCATCATCCGCTCAGAGGATGCCCAGCACCTGCTCTTCACGCTGGCATGCGAGACGGCGCCTCACGCCCCCGCCCACCCGATCGGCCGCTACCGGCTTCTCGCCGACGCGCTGCGAGCCGCCGGCTGCCGCGCCCCCCTCTGGATTCGTAACACCGCCGCCACTACGCTGGGCGGGGATCTTTCCTTCCTCAGCCGTTTGCTGGATGCGAGCATCCTCACCGGAACGCTGCTCTGCGACGGCATCGGCGATCTCGTCAGCGTCGAAACGGAGTCGGATCCGACCCGAGCGACCAAGCTCGCCTACAATGTCCTGCAAGGCGCCGGAGCCCGCATCTCGAAGACGGAATTCGTCGCCTGTCCGAGCTGCGGACGGACCCTTTTCGATCTTCAGACGACAACGCAACGGATTCGCGCGAAAACCGGGCACCTGAAGGGCGTGAAGCTCGCGATCATGGGCTGCATCGTGAACGGCCCCGGCGAGATGGCCGACGCCGATTTCGGCTACGTCGGCGGAGCCCCGGGGAAGATCAACCTCTACGTCGGGAAGACCTGCGTGCAGTACAACATCCCGCAGGAAGAGGCCGACGACCGACTGATCGCCCTGATCAAGGCGCACGGGAAATGGGTGGAGCCGGAAGCCGCTCCCGCGGTCTGATCGCGCCACCACACGGCCCCGCTCGGCGGCCCCCCTTCGCCCTTTCGAAGCCCGCCGAGCCCGTCCCTTTCGTTCTTTCGCACCGCAACCTGACCGGGGACTCGTGTGCCAAAACCGCGTTTGAACCCCGCCCGAAGCCCGTCCGCGTAATGGGTAGCTCACTACCAAGCTCGTTCGCCAGAGGGGCGGCCGGTCGCAAAATGACACAGCCCCTGAGGCAACCAAAAAATCGAAAAACTTATGCTCCAGCCGGGTGTGAATAACTTGTCGGAAAGTTGCTCTTGAAACACCATTTCTCTTAAACGTTACTCGCCGCTCTTTCCTTCTCCCACGCGTTCGGCGTGAGGTTCTTTATCACATTTGCGTCAGCGTTCCCCACCGTCCGCGGAGAGGCTCTCATTATCCGCAAGGCATCAACCACTTACCGAGTCAGTTACCCCGTCACCCCATCGATGCTTCGCCCAACCACTTTTTCTTCTCCCCAGGTGCCCGAGCGTTCGCCGCAGCGTGTGATTCTTAGCCTTCCCGTCGGCGCTTTGTGAATAAATGAGCAAGCCGCACCTGGACATGCCAACAGTTTCTACGTCCCTAAATCTCTGGGAAACGGTAAAAGCCGACTTCAAGACGCTTTTCCCGGAGGATGTGTTCAAGCTCTGGTTCGAGCCGATTGTCTGCCTCGAGGCGACGGAAGACGCGTTGACGCTGGGCGTGCCGAACGATTTCGCGGCGATCTGGATCAACGACAACTATCTCGATCTGATCGTGCAGCGGCTTCGCCTCACGACCGGCCGTGCGGTGACGGTGAAGCTGAAGAAGGCCGAGTCCGAGCCGGCGGGAATGGCGTCGAGCATCGGTTCTTCGGATACGCAAAGCCCGGTCGGAGCCAACCGCGTCAAATCGGTCACGCAACGCCGGACCGTGCGGTACGACGAGCGCCAGCCGTCCACGAATTCGCTCAACCCGCGAAACACGTTCGAGAGCTTCGTCGTCGGCAATAACAACCAGATGGCCCACGCCGCGGCGCTCGCGGTGGCCCAGGCCCCGGCGCAGGCGTACAATCCCCTTTTCATCTACGGCGACACCGGCCTCGGCAAAACGCACCTGATGCATGCCGTCGGCCATGCGATCCTGCGCAACAACCCGCACACGAAGGTCGCGTACCTCTCGACGGAAAAGTTCACCAACGAGTTCATCCAGGCCCTCCAGGAAAACGCCCTGACGAAGTTCCGTCAGCGTTACCGCCACGTCGACGTCCTTCTGCTCGACGACGTGCAATTCCTCGGCGGCAAAGAGCGCATCCAGGAAGAGTTTTTCCACACGTTCAACGACCTCTTCGAATCCTCGAAGCAGATCGTGCTCTCGAGCGACCGACGCGCCAGCGAGATTCAGAAGCTGGAAGCCCGCCTCGTCTCCCGTTTCGAATGGGGTCTGCCCGCCGACATCCAGGCGCCGGACTTCGAGACCCGCGTGGCCATTCTCCGCACGAAAGCGGCGAACCTGAAGTTCGATCTGCCCGCCCCAGTGGCGACGTTCATCGCCCAGAACATCGCGAAGAACATCCGCCGGCTCGAGGGCGCGCTGATCAAGGTCGCCAGCTACACCACCCTGACCGGCAAGCCGATCGATCTGCCCACGACGGAAATGCTGCTGCAGGACGTGCTGATGGAGCAGGCGCAGAACCAGCTCACGATGGAAACCATCCAGAAACGGGTGGCTGACCATTACCAAATTCGGCACAGCGACATGACCAGCAAGCGCCGTCCGAACAATATCGCGATCCCGCGTCAGATCGCGATGTACCTGGCCCGCACCCTCACCAAGCATTCGCTCCAGGAGATTGGCGACGCATTCGGCGGCCGCGATCACGGCACCGTCATTCACGCCTGCAAGGCTGTCGACAACATGATGGAGCAGGACGCGTCGGTCCGTGGCAGCGTCGAGTTCCTCAAGGCTCAGCTGTCCCGGTAGGCCTGCCGAATCCGCCTCGCGGCCGATGGCCCATGCCCGGCCACAAGGCGGAGCCCCTTTTCTTCCGGCGTTGGCGGAAAGCGGTAACTTGACGCCCCGCCGCAAGTGTAGACCGTGGGCAGTTCAACGCTGCATTTCCCATGACACTCACGCCTGAGCAGAAACAAGCGGTCTCCGACTGGGTCGCGGCCGGCGCCAATATCTCGGAGGTCCAGAAGAAGCTCCTGGAGCAGTTCAAGATCTCCATGACGTACATGGATGTCCGCTTCCTCGTGGATGACCTGAATCTGGCGTTGAAGGACCCGACTCCCAAGCCGGACGCCAACGACGTTTCAAAAGCGCCGCCCGCGCGAGCCGCGGGCGAAAAGCCAGCCGAGAAGAAAGGGTTTCTGGATCGGGCAAAAGAGAAGCTCGGCCTCGGCAAGGAAGAAGAGGACGTCGGCGCAGGCGAACTCGACGAGGAGCTTCCGGGAGACGAACTCGCGGAAGACGCAGAAGCGTTTCCCGAAGGCGAAGCCCTCGGTGCGAGCAACGTCACGGTGGCGGTCGACAAAGTGACCCTCCACCCCGGCGCTCTCGCCAGCGGTTCAGTGACCTTCAGCGACGGCGTGACAGCAAAGTGGCTGGTCGACAACTACGGCCGCCCCGGCTTCACCGAGGTCAGCAAGCCCGGCTACCGTCCCAGCCAAGCTGACGCCCAAGCCTTCATGCAGGAGCTTTCCCTCGCGCTTCAGAATCGCGGGTACTGAGCGCGGAAGACAGAGGTCGGAGACCAGAGGACAGGGGTCGGAAGTTGGACCTCAGACGTCAGAGGTCTGACAGAGAGCGCCGGCCGCTGTCCGGCATTGAGAACGTTCGCCGGCCATCGGACGGCGCTCCGATTTCCGGTGCCTGACCTCTGACATCCGGCTTCAGCCGCTCTGGCCCACCATCCGGCGGAACTCGGCCTCGTCGATCACGGGGACCCCGAGCGATTTCGCCTTTTCGAGCTTCGAGCCGGCTTCTTCGCCCGCCAGGACATAGTGCGTCTTTTTGCTGACGCTCCCGCTCACCTTGCCGCCGGCGCCTTCGATCATCGCCGTGGCTTCGTCGCGGCTCAAAGCCGGTAACGTTCCCGTCAATACAAAGGTCTTTCCCGCCAGAGCCGCGCTGGTGGCCTCGCGTTTCACCGGCACCGTCGGTTTCACGCCGAGCGAAATCAGCTCCTGCACCAACGCGCGATTCTTCGGGTTGTTGAAATGATCGAGAATCGCCAGGGCCATGGTTTCGCCGATGCCCTCGATCACGCTGCGTTTGTCGGCGATGAAGTCCTCGTACTTCGCCTCCGCGAGGGCTTCCAGCGTGCCGAACTTCTGCGCTAGGTCCTTCGCCGCCGCTGCGCCCACATGCGGGATTCCGAGGCCGTGGACAAAACGCCAAAGCTCGGCCTGCTTGCTCGCCTCGATGCCGGCGAGCAGGTTGTCCATTGATTTGGCGACGTTCTTGCCGAGAGTGAGCAGGTTTTCGCGACGGAGCCGGTACAGGTCGGCCACGCTTTTCACCCAGCCTTTCTCCACCAGCGCGTCGACCATCGCGACGCCCAAGCCGTCGATGTCGACGCACGCCTTCGAGGCGAAATGCGTCACGCGACGCCGTACCTTCACCGGGCACTCGTCGTTGGGGCAACGCACCGCCACCTCTCCTTCGAGCTGGACCACCGGTGTGCCGCACGCCGGGCAGGTCGAGGGGAAAACGTACGGCACGCACTCCGGCGTGCGACGAGCGGTGTTCACTCCGATGACAGCCGGGATGATTTCGCCCGCTTTCTCGACGTAAACGAAGTCGCCCACCCGAATGTCTTTCCGGCCGATCTCGTCGCGGTTGTGGAGCGTGGCTCGCGCGACCGTCGTGCCCGCCAAACGCACCGGCTCAAGCTCAGCCACCGGCGTCAGCACTCCGGTGCGTCCGACCTGGATGGTGATGGCGTTCAGCCGGGTCTCGGCACGCTCCGGGGCGAATTTGTAGGCCATCGCCCAACGCGGAGCCTTCGAGGTCGCGCCCGCCTCGCGCTGGAGGCCGATCGAGTCGAGCTTCACCACCGCGCCGTCGGTCGCATAGGCGAAACTGCTGCGAACCTGATCGAGTTCCTGCACGGCCTTCCACGTCTGGTCGGGGCCGACGGTTTTCCACAGGCGTTCCTGCCCCGGAAGCCCCCAATCCTTCAGCAACTGGTGATAGTCGTGCTGAGACCCCGGAAGGCCCGTCATCGGTTCGCAGTAGCCCAGACCGTAAAGCACGATCTCCAGTTTGCGCTGGGCGACTTCGCGCGGGTCGAGCTGCTTGATCGTCCCCGCGGCCAGGTTGCGCGGGTTCGCGTATAGCACCTCGCCCGCTTCTTCGCGCTGCTGGTTGATGCGTTTGAACTCGGCGAGGGTGAGATAGATCTCGCCGCGAATCTCGATCACGGCGGGGATCGGAGCGCCCGAGGTATGCTTCAGCGTTTTCGGAATCGACCGAATGGTGAGGGCATTGGCGGTGATATCGTCGCCTTCCACGCCGTTACCGCGGGTGACCGCACGGGTGAACTTCCCCTTCTCGTAGGTGAGGCTGACCGCCAAGCCGTCGATCTTGGGCTCGACCACGTACGTCAGGTCGTCCCGACCCAGGAGGCGAACAAGCCGGTTGTGGAACTCGCGCAGCTCCGCCTCGGAGTACGTGTTGTCGAGGCTCATCATCCGCTCGCGATGCCGGTACGTCGCAAAGCCTTCGGTCCGGTCATCGCCCACCTGGTCGGTCGGCGACTCACCGCCGGCGAGCTCCGGCATACGCGACTCGATCTCCGCCAACTCGCGCTTCAGGCGATCGTATTCGAAATCCGTGATCTCCGGCTGTGCGCGGCGGTAGTACAGCTCATCGTGACGTGCGATAACTGTACGAAGAGAAGCAATACGCGCCTGCGCCTCGGTTCGGTCCATGAGGCTAGTCTGGAGTCCCGTCGGCCGGGAGATCAATGCGCACGTTGCCGCGAAGGGGCGCTTCCAGGAACCTGCGGTAGCCGCTCCAGAAGCGGTAAACCCAAACGGCCAGGGCGGCGCCGCACGTGTCGGAGAGCCAGTCGAAGAAGTCGACCGAACGTCCGGGCGTGAAGCTCTGGTGGAACTCGTCGCTCACCCCGTAGGCGGACGCCAGCAGCACGGCCAGCCAGATGCCCAGCGGCTTCGAGCGCTGCACCGACGGCACCCGCGCCCACAAGGTGCCGAGCAGCCCGTAGGCGAAGAAATGGGCCACCTTGTCGAAATTCGGAATCGAAGGCCCGGCCACCTGGCTCTGCGACGACGCGACGAAGATCACCAGCATGACAAAAGCCGGCCAGCACCAGTCGCGAGGCGTGGTTTGCGCTTGGGAACGTTTCATGGCCGGAGCGAGTTGACGATGTCCCGCACGCGTTCGGGATGAGCCAGGCCTGAAATCTCGATTTCCATGCCGCTCTGTCCACTGGTCGAAAGCGAGAGCGTGCCGGTGCCGGTGAGCTTTTGCCAAAACGTCTTTGAAATCTCCACGTTGCGAACGTCCTCCGCCCGGATCTCGCTTTCCCGGGAGCTGAAGAGTCCCGTCCGGTAGAGCACACGATCGCCCTCGATGACCAACCGCGTGTTTCGCAGCAGCAGATGCCAGACAACCAGCGCGACGATTCCGATCACCACCGGACACAGGAGGCACCAAAGCAGAAACCACCCCGGGCTGGTGCGGGCCATCGACGGCGATTCGTCGAAATGTACCTCGGGCCGGTCAGTGGTCATAGGGCGCAAACGAACAGGCAGGACGCCTTTCCGCAAGAAAACGTTGGATTCCGTCGGATCCCTCCTCCTTTCCGCTGGCGGGCTGCAAGACGCTCCCCGGCACACGGCCCCGCCGTGCGGCAAGGTCATGCCCGAGATGCGGGCTTTTCGAAAACGAGGACGTGGCTGACGAAGGGTGCGGGAACCGAGGCGTCCGGAAGCACGGCTACGAGGCGTACGCGGCCGCGTTCGAGCACCTCCGCGATCTTCGACAGGCGGCAGTAAAACGTTTCCATCCGCGGCGGCGGGCGGCGAAACACCGACGCGACCGCCCGATAAACGTGCGTGGCCGGCGATTCGTCCCGTCTCAACTTCTCCGCAGCCGCCGCGTTTCTCGTATCCAGAAAGGTGATCATCTGCAAATACGCGACGCCGCCGTCCGCGAGCAGGCCACAGAGGTCGCCAACGTAGGCCAGCGCGATTCGCTCCGGCACGTGCTGCAGGGAAATCAGGCTCAGGATCAGCGAATAGCGTTCGCGCGAAAACGCCGCGAGGTTGGGCCGCGGATTGTGGAGGAAGCGCACGTTCGACGGTACGGCGCGGATCTGGCCGGCCTTTTCGATCATCGCGCCGGAGACGTCCACGCCATCCACCGCCTGAAAGTGCGGCGCCAGCGCTCGCGTCAGCCGCCCCACCCCGCAGCCGAAGTCGAGCGCCCGCTGCGGCTCGGGGGGCACTCCGAGATCCTTCAGCCGCGCCAGAACCGCTTCGACGTCGGCGACGCCCGTGGCGAAAAACTCGTCCTCACTCCACTTCGAACCCGCCTTCTCGTCGCTCGTGAGAATCGCCCAGAGCGCGTCGGTCTCCGCCAAACGATCCCAGGAGGAAATGAGGTGCCGGATCATCATCCATTTATCGCCGCTTGTCGTTCCCAGGGCGATACCGAAGTGGGCGCACTCGTCACGTGGAAATCGTGCGCCAAAAAGACCGCGGATTCTCGGAAGGGGTGCCGAGCCGAATGGGGTTAAGCTCTGGTTTGGCGCCCATCTCGTGCGTCGGTCGGCGCACTTGTCTCACGATGCCCGCACTCTCCGCGAAATTTCTTACCTCTCCCCTCCATCGGACAAACGCCCGCGAGGGCAACAATCAAGGCCCCCGATGTGCCGGCCCGTTTCCTGCATCCGCGGGCCGCCAGCCCCTCTGGACGCGCGACCACACCGCGACGGACAGCATTATCGAGGAAGCACAACAGTTCGTATTCGAGCATGCCTGCGACGGGATATCGGTGGATCAAGTAGCGGACCACGTGGGCATGTCCCGCAGTTATCTCGAAAAGAAGTACCGGGAGATCGTCGGGCGCTCTCCTCACGCCGAGATTCGCCGCGTCCAGTTCGCGCGTATCCGCGAGTTGCTTCAGGAGACGGATTACCCGCTCAAGTGCATCGCCGCGATGACGGGATTCCGCTACATGGAACACCTCTGCCTCGCGTTCAAACGCGCGATGGGCGAGACCCCGGGCGCCTACCGCCTGCGCTCGCGCTGGGCCGCCGCGCTCCACGCCTGAATAGGCGTCGCGCTCCACCGAATCGTTGAGCCGCCTTCGCGGCCGGAGTCGCTCCGCGCAAGCCTCTCCGGTGGGATGTCGGCGCAGACCGTGCAACACGGCTCTGCGCCGTCCCCAATCAACGAGAGTTCGGAATCAGGACGTGCCGGATGCGGGTTTCGCACCGCGACGCCGGGCGTACCAAGTCCCGGCACAGAGGAGCAGCAAAGCCGCACCCGCCGTCGTGGTTCCGGGCTCAGGCACGGGCACCGCGGTCAGTCGTCCAAAGAGACCGTGCGTTTCGTCGTCGAGACCCGCGGCGAAAAACAGATCGTCGGAAGGGCCGGCCGCGCCGTTGTTGCCGAAGCCGATGCCCCAGAGACCGTCGATCGCGAGCGGGTCTCCGTTCCAGCCGCGCAGCGAGTCGACGAAGTTGCCGGAGGTGTCGAAGACGTTGAGCAATCCGTCGCCGAAATTGCCGACGATCAGGTTCCCACCGAAGTCTCCGAAGCCGGCCGGCGCCATCGCGACGCCCCACGGCGCGTTGAGCGGGCCGTTCGAGGCGAAACGCCGGACGAAATCGCCGTTCAACGTGAACACGCTCACGAAGCCGAGCCCGGCGCCGGCGACGTCGTCCTCCGCGTTCGCGTCCTGCTGTGCGTAGGTCACGTACAGCTGATTCCCGATGTTCTGCACGTTGAACACGCCGTAGCCCGAGGGCAGCGTCGGATCCATGAAGTTGCCCGTGAGCGACGACATCCCGGAGCTGGAGAAGGCGTCGATCCGGTTGTTATGGAAGTCCGCGGCGTAGAGGTACGTATCCGCTCCGACCGTACCGATGGCGACGCCCTTGTAGATCGCGCCGACGTCGGAGCGGTTGAACAGAGTCTCCGCGGTGGATCCGAGCGAACCGCGCCACCCGCTGATCAGGCCGTCCTCGCTCGCGAAGATGAAGCGGTCGGCGTTGAAGCCGCTGCCCCCGTTGAAGACCTGCCCGGTGGGAGCCGCCATGCCGCCCGACGGATTGGGGATCGAAACGACCAGGGGAACCGGAGTGCCCGTGTTGCCGTTGTAGAGCGTCGACGTGCCGGTCGCGCCGTTCGAGACCCACCACGGGCCCGTGGGATTGCGGGAAATGCCCCACGGATTCACGAGGTTGGGGTCGGTCACGGCGGCGCGGCCGGCGATATCCGAGACGAGATCCGTCTCCTGAAAAACGAAGCCTGCGTGCAGATCCGTGGAAACGAGACAAAGCGCAAGCAGCGGAAGGGCTGGCGCGAGGAATGGAATACCCTGACGGTGATGCTTCATGGTTATCCTCCAGAACGAGGGGTTGTGGACGGCGCCACCTTCCCCCGCTTTTCCCTCGGCGAAAGTGGAGTTCGGTAACAACGCTGTTACCTGACTACCGCCGCTCGCGGCCCGCTCAGAATCGGAGCGTCAGCTGCGCCGCTCCGAGGTGGTTCCAGGTCTGCGTGCTCTGCTCCTCGTGCTGGAGGCTATATTGCAGCTTCAGCTGCAGGTGCGCCGACAGTCTCCAGGTCGGCGCAAAATCGATTCTCGAGGTGTCGTGGCCCCAGCTCAGGCTCTCGCCCGCGCCGTCCGTGGCGTGCCCGTAGCGGAGCTCCCCCCAACGAAGCGCGAGGGTCAACTGCGGGGCCACGCGGTAGCTCGCTTCCAGATAGTAGCTCAACGCGTCCAGGTCGCCGGCGCCGGGCACTTCGAAACGCGTGGCGTAAGCCTCGGCGGAAACCTGCAGGTGGTGGTGCGCGAAGGCGAGATCGTAGCCGACCACGTATTGGCGATACGACGACAACGACCGCGCTTCGCGCGCCAGCGCGATCGCGTCCGGCTTCAGGTAAACGCCGTCGCTGAACGACAGTCCCATCGACCACATGACGTTCGGGCTGTATCCAATCCGCCCGCTCACCGTGGGATTCTTCCAGAGCGCGTCCGAAGGGTCCCACGTCTCCGGCCGGGACGACAACGAGGCGTTTTTCATCTCCAGGTCGACCGACCACCGCTCGAACCGGCCCAGCAGCGCCACGCCGGTCGCGTAGCTGGGTCCCCAGACGATCGGGATCTGCCTTTCCATGTCTTCGTACGTGGGGCGGGACGGCGGGAAATGCGCCCAGTGTCGAAGCACATCGAGCGATTCCGCGGGCACGCCGTCCCACATCGGGGTCAGCGTGTTGTAGGGCACGGGCGCGGTGATGAACGGGTCCTCCCAGGAGCGGTGGTGCTTCACCCAGTTTCCGACCACCGTGGCGAACTTGCCCACCTGCACGGACCAGCTGCGGTCCGGCACGATCGCAAAACGCGCCGCGTATTCGTCCGCCCGCACCCGCAGTCCGTCGCTCGACGGATCGAAGCCGCGGTCGCCGCGCACCTGGACAAACACATACGCCCGCTCGCCGGCAGTCGCGTCGAGAAAGAGGCTCAGTCGCGGATTCAACAGGGTGCGCCGCTCCGTGTAGAGCAGCCCCTGCGCCGGCTGTTGGAGCGCGTACGCCTCCAGGTCGAGCGTTCCGCTCAGCCGGGCCGCGTACTGCCCGTCGTCGGAGCTGAGCCGCAGCGCGTCGCCCGCCCGATCGAGGGCGTCGTCGAGACCTTCGCCGTAAACAAAGCCCGCGAGCCCGCAGAACAATCCCAGCAGGAGGCAAAGCTTCGTCATGGCGCGGCGCCCGCGGCGTTGGCGGATTGTGGCGGATCGGCCTTCTGAAGGCGCAGTTCGAATTCGGTCCAGTCGTCGGCCGAACGTATCAATCGCAGCTCGCCGCCGTGCACCCGGGCCAGTTCGCGAGCGAGGTTCAGCCCCAGTCCGTGTCCCGGGACGTTTTCGCCCATCGCTCCGCGGTGAAAGCGGTCGAAGATGTGCTCTTGCGCGGCCGCCGGAATCGGCGCGCCCGTGTTTCCGATCGTGACCACGACGTCCGCTCCGTCGGTGTGCGCCTCGACGCGAATCCGTCCGCCGCGCCGATTGTACTTTCGCGCGTTTTCCAGGAGGTTCTGCAGGACGATGCCGGTGTAGCGCTTCGCACCGGAGACATACAGGCCGCGAGGGATTTCGGTGGCGACGGTGAGTTCGAACGGGTCGGGCAACGCGCCCAAATCGTCGAGCCACCCTTCGATCAGGCGGTGCAGCTCGAGCGGCGTGCGTTCCAGCTGAAGCCGGCCGGCGTCCATCATCGAGAGGAGGAGCAGGTCGTCGACCACGCCGGCGAGGCGATAGGTCTGGTGAACGAGCGCGGAGATTTCCTCCGAGTGTTTCTCCCCCACTCCGGGTCGCGCGAGCAGCTCCTCGAGCCCCAGCCGCAACACGGTGACCGGCGTCTTGAGTTGGTGCGACGCGTCCGAGGAAAACCGCGCCGCGCGCTGAAGCTCGCGATGGCTCACCTCGAGCGCCGCCTCGGCGCGCTCGCGCTCGGCGCGGTCCAGGTCCGAATCGTGGGCGAGTTTCTCGACCGGCGCCGCGAGCCGGCCGGCGATGAGGTGGCTGAACGCCAGTCCGAGCGCGAGCACGAGCGCCGCCACGCCGACAACCTGCCAAAGGAGCAGCCGTTGCGCGGCTTCGAGCTCCGTCAGCGGATAAACGCCGACCTGGTACGCCGGCGGGTACAGCGACCCGGGATTGATCTGGCGGTGAAACACCAGGCGCCGCACGCCTGCCAGCTGGCTCTCCAGCGCCACCTCGTCCGGTCCGCTCCGTGCGACCGACGCCGAGATTTCCTTTTCGAGCGCGCTTCGGGTCTCCTCGTCCACTCCGGAGATCTGCAGGTGGCCCGCCGCCCAGACCCCGCCGAACACACCCGGGGCGCGCGAGGACGGACCGGCGTCGAGCGGCGCGAAACCGAGGACAAGCGCGGAAATCGTCTCGCCCGTTTCGGTCGAGACGATCGGCGTCGCGACAATTTCGCGCAGCGGATCGACGCCGCCCGGGGAAGCACGCAGGACATAGCCGAGTTGTTGCGCCTTCGGCAGGGCCGAGAGCGACAGCGCCGATTCCTCTGCGGGGGCCAGCCTGCCGGCGGTATCGTGCGACCCGGGGCGGATCACTCCGCCTTTCCGGTCGAGAAAGCGGTAGAAATCCGCGCGCACCGCGGCGCCGCCGTCTTCGCCCGGGCCGCGGAGTTCGCGCAATTCGTCGCGAGCACTCGGATACAGGAGGTCGAGCGCATCGTCCTCCAGCGCCGCGTGTATCCGGGATTTCTGGACCAGCGCCTTGCAGAGGCCGAGCAAGGTGGCATGCCGCGCCTCCTGCACGTGCTGGAGCGCGGCGAACTCCGATTGGAACTCGCGCTCCAGGCTCTCCTGCGCGGAGGAGGCGGCGTTGCGCTGCGTGATGCCGAGGACAAGCGCCGTCGCGCCCGCGACGGTCAGCATCATCACCAGCTGGAGCCGCGTGCGAAAGCGGGCGACGCGGTCGTCGGCCGGTGCAGGCGTCGTCACGGGAAGTCCGCGCGCACCGTCGCTCCGTCCGGAATCTCCACCGGAAGCTCTCGGGTTGTCTGGCTGTTGAGCCACGCCTTCAGCAGGTATTTTCCGGGCGGCACTCCCGTCAGACGGAAGTCGCCCGACGGATCCGTCAGGACGAAATGGGGAGTATCGAGAACGAGGATGATCGCCCGCATGTGCTCGTGGATGTCGCAGCGCAGCGTCACGAGCCCAGGCGTGTCGAAAACCTCGGAGGGTATGGGCCGCTCGTCCGAGCGGTAGCGGCCGAGATCGAAACGTTTTGGCCGCGAATAGGAGAAGATGTTGTGGTAGGTCGAGTCCTCGTTGGGAAACTCAACCCGCGTCCCCGCCTGGACCGGCAGCACGGACGGAGCAAACGCCAGGTCCTTCTGGACGATTCGTCGGACGGGAAGCTCCGCGGGTTTTGGGAACCGGCCCTCGAGATAGACGATGGCCAGCGGCGGTTCGGTCGAGACCACGCCGCCCTTCACCACCACCTCGTAACGCTGGTTCACCACCGTCGGGGTGCGGGGCTTCGGCAGGGTGACGTGTCCCTCGAGGACGGAATCTGCCCGCAGCGATACGAGGCAAAGAAGGGAGGCGATGGCGATTCGACAAATCATTCGGGGTAGAAGCGGAAATCCGGTTCGGAAACCTCGGGCATAACGCCAGCCGCCCGATCGCGGTCGAGTCAACGCGTCAGGCCTTCGCGCATTTTTTCACTGTTTCCCAGGTGCGGGTGGTCAGATCGCTGCCGAAGTTTCGCTCGATGAGCTGCATGAAAACGGGCCCGAGACCGTTCGGCACATAGGCGCTGAATACATGGCGATCGTCGGACGCCAGAATCCGCGCACCGTCTTTCTCGATCGGCAGTTTCTGCTTCGGCGCCGGCAGCTTGCGGGCGAAGGTCACCACCGGCTTCGCATCCGGCGGCAGTTCGAAACGCGCAAAGGGATTCGTCTCGATCATCTCCTCCAACTCGTCCCTGGAACGGACGATGGTGTGGAAGGTGCGGCCGAGCTGTTTCGAAAGCGCCGCCTCCACCTGCCGTTCGACCGCGCCGGCAGTCCGGCTGGAGCTGTCGAACGCGGCGTTTCCGCTCGAGAGCAGGGTTTTCACCTTGCCGAAGCCCGCGAGTTCGAGGGCGCGCTTCAGTTCGGGCATCTTCAGGTTCATCGGGCTCACGCCACGAAGGAGGGCAACGTATCTCGGCATGGTCGAGCGGCGGTTTGCGGGTACCGGTGGAAACTTCGCGCCGTCAGGCCCCCGCCTGCCCTTTTGCGGCGCCGGCGGGCTCTCCGGCGCGGAGGGTGTATCCGACGGAGCGGACCGTGTGGATCAGCGGGACAAGCCCGGGGGCGTCGATTTTTTTCCGGAGCCGCATGATGAAAACCTCCACCGTCCGGGTGTCGTATTCGTGCTCTCGCTGCCAGACGCGCTCGCAGAGTTCGGTGCGGGAAAAAATCCGCCCCGGATCCTGCAGCAGCACCTGAAGGACGTCGAATTCACGCGGCGAAAGCGCCAGCACGGACCCGGCCCGCGAGACGTGCCGGGTCCGCACGTCCATGGACAGATCCGCGACGGACAACCGGTCCGAAGTCTCCGCCGGCGTCGCGCCCCGGCGGCCGAGCGCCTCCACGCGGGCGATGAGCTCGTCCATCGAAAACGGCTTCGCCAGATAGTCGTCCGCTCCGGCGCGCAGTCCCTTGATCCGGTGCTCCACCTCGCCCCGGGCGGTGAGGACGAGCACGCGGGTCGTGCGGTCGTATTCACGGATGCGAGACAACACCTCCATGCCGTCGAGATGCGGAAGATTGAGATCGAGCACGATGAGATCGTGCGGTTCGGCCAGGGCCACCTTCAGCCCCTCCGCGCCGTCGAATCGCGCCGTCGGCGTGTGGCCATGGCGGCTCAGCGCGCTCGCAATGTGGCGGGCCAGCTGGGTTTCGTCTTCGATCACGAGGATGCGCATGGAGGCCGGGCACAACGAACGAGAAGCGCTGCGGGATGCAACTCGGCGGTCTGCTTCGGGCGGCCGAAGCGGCGCGGGCACGGGACTGGGGACTGCCGGCGGCGCATCTAGATTCGTCGGAAAAGCGCGATTCCGAGCCCGAGGACCAGCAGGTCGGGAATCCAGAGAAGCCACTCCGGATGCAGCGCCGGATAGGTGGAGAGCCGTGTCGCCATGAAGGTGAGGAAGTAGTGCGCCATCATGATGAGAAGCGCCACGCCCAGGTTGGCGGAGGTTTCCTTGCGCTGAGTCCGAATCCCCAGCGGCACGCCGAGCAGGGTGAAACACAGGACCGAGAACGCCGAAGCGATCTTGTCCTGCACCGTCATCTTGAGCCTCACCCGTTCGGCGGTGCGCTTTCCGCTCTCCGGTTCGGAGGCGATGCGGCGGTCTTCCGCGCGAAGCTGACCCAGGGTCATCCACGCAATCTCCTGCCGCGGGAGCGGTTTCCCGAAGATCGATTCGGTGTCGAAACGAAGGCTCATTTCCTGCGCCGAACCGAAATGTCCGGGCGTGGCGAGTTGTTCGGGGTCTCCGGCCGGACGATCCTCGATCTGCACGTCGCGCAGGGTGAGCACGAGTTGCTGCTGGGCCGGATCGAGCGAGAACTCGGCCGTTCGCGCGTGCGTGGTCCGGATCACCCGGCTCTGCCGATCGAGCTGCCAGAGCCAGAAATCCGTCGCCGTGTTTCCCTCCTTTTTGGATACGTACACGATCACCCGGGGAATCGAACGGATGAATGTTTTCGGCACCAGGAAACCGAGCGGGTTCGTGTGGACCGCGGAATCGAGCGCCTGGTGGTAGACGACCCGGGCCCTCGGCAGGTATTCGAAGTTGACCAGAAGCGCCGCGCCGAAGCCGAGTGTCGCCAGAGCGAGAACCGGCGCGCCGATGCGGCCGAGGCTAAGTCCGGCGGCGCGCATCGCGGTGATCTCGTTGTCCGCCGACAACCGACCCAGGACCAGCAGCACCCCTGTGAGCAAGCCCATCGGCAGCGCATAGGTCAGGACGAACGGGAACAGCAGAGCTACCAGGTAAGCGACTGTCTGAAACGGCAGAATCCCGTCCAGCAGGTATCCGAGCAGATCGCGAAGCGCGTTCACCGCGGCGATGATCGAGGAGAAAAACAGGATCGCTCCAGCCGCGGCAAAAAGGACGGAACGGAGGAGATAGCGATCGAGCAGGGTCAGCATGGCGTGGCCGGCGCCGCGCCGACGGCGCTCTCATTCGCGCGGCGAGCGGGACGCGCTTCGTTTGCCCCGTTTTCCTCCCGGCGCAACTGCGGGCGGCAATACTGACAAAACTGTAATCAACGTGACGGTTTTCGGACGGAGACGGCCCCGTGTCAGCGGCGCGCCGGCCAGTTCGCGAGCGCGGCCGTTTTCGGCCAGATGCGGTAGACGCGATAACCGGCCGGAGCGAAAAGCTTGAGCGCCTTCTCGAGATCCTCGCGATCGACGATCAGCCAGCAGTGCTCGGCCCGGCTCGCCCGCTCGAAACGCTGCGTGTCGGGAAACAACTCCGGATGCGCACTCGCGGCACGGCCGTACAAGAGATCGTTGCTGGCGCTGTCGACGACTTCCACCGGGCTTCCGGCGTAAAACGGCACCGACGAGAATTTCTCGAACTGCTCGAAGAGACAGACCCGGGCCTCCGGAGCGGCACCGTGAAGCTCGTCCACCAGTTCGCGCTGCGAGAGCCGCGTCTCCTGATCGCGCAGCACCCAGGGCACCGGCGCGAAGATCAGCGGCGTGAGCAACGCGGTCGCGACGAACACGCCCTGCGAGCGCCGGCGGAACGCCAGCCACGCCCCAACGCCGGAGAGTGCGACGGCCGCGAGAAAGACCAAACCGAGGAGCCGCTCGGTCGGAGCGGAGAGATTCAGCCCGAGCCGCGACCTCAAGCCGGGCGATTCCCAGACCACTGCAGCCGCGAAGAACAGCGCAAGAACTGACGCGGCCCCAAGCGCCAGCCGCCGCGCTCCGTTCGTCTCGCCGGGAGCCGGCCAACCCCGTGCGATCAACAAAGCCATCGGCGCAATCCCGCAGAGCAGGTAGTAGTTCGCCTTGGCGCGTGAGAGGGAGAAAAAGACGAGCGGAAGGAGAAACCAGGTCCAAAGGTACCCCGTCGCACGAAGCCGCGCCCCGCCGTCGCCTCCGATTCCGCCGGACCTCGCCGTGCTCCTCCTGAACGCCAGCGGAAGGAAAACCGTCCAAAGCCCGAGATAGAGCGGTACGCGCTCGAGGTAAAACGTCAGCGGACCCGTGTGGTAGTCGTGAGGCACCCGCCGGTCGAGAAACCGCAGGACGTGTTCATTCACGAAATAGTAGTAGCCGAAATCTGGATGCCGCATCCATGCGACCACGTGCCAGGGAACGGCGAGGGATGCGAAGACGAGCAGGCCGGCGGGATCGAGCAACGATGACAACTTCGGCCGATTTTCCGGGGTCATCCAGCAAGTGAGAAGCACCGCGCCGCCGGCGAGGGCGATTGCGACCAAACCCTTCGAGAGCACGGCGAGAGCGAGAAACCCGTAGAACCTCCACAAATCGGCCCTCCGTCCGCGCTGCCGCCAGTCGTGGTACGAGAAAAGCGCATACGCCAGGAAGCATGAGAGGGGGATATCGAAGAGCAGCGTCCGGTGCATGAGGACGAAGCCGAGCATCGTGGCGAGAATGAGCGACGCGCGTTCTCCGAATGCGGCTCCGCCGAGGCGTCGGCCGAACGCGCGAACTCCGAGAACGGTGGCAACGAAAAACGCGCCCGGCACGAGGCGCACCGCCCATTCTGAGTCGCCGAAAAGGCGCATCGAGACGGCGACGCACCAATAAAGCAGCGGCGGCTTTTCGAGGTAGAGAACGCCGTTGAGGTGCGGAAGAATCCAGTCGCCGCCGCGCGCCATCTCCCGCGCAATTTCGGCGTACATCGCCTCGTTGTTGTCGAGGAGACCGCAGCCGCGAACACCCCAGAAGGCGAGAAACACGGCGAGTCCGGGCACCAGCAGCTGCGAAGTCCAGGAGACCGGGCGAACATCGCTGCGGGCGTCGAGCGAAAGCGCGGAAGTGAGCATGGACGATCTGCGACCCCGCGCCTCCACCACGGGTTTCGCGATGCCGTTTGCACCGAGCAGGCAACAGAAGCCCTTCTTCCAGGATCCCGTGCGGGCCCATGGAGATTTCCGGGAATCCGTAAGCCGCTGCCGTATCCATCGCTTGTCACGCGCCCCGCGGCGTGGTTTGGTGAACGGTCCGGTTACACCGAAGCGGCAAACGGGCCGATCTCCCGAACCGCTGCCGGTCCCTCCAGCTTCATGTCCAGCTCCTGGCCTCTTTCCACTTGGCTGCTCCTCGGCCAAGCCGCCGCCATGCTCGCAGTGGCGGCGTGGGCGTGGCGTCAACGCGCCACGCCGGGCGCCCTCGCGTTCACCGGACTGCTCGTCTCGGTCGCGGTGTACGTCGGCCTTTTCGCGATGGAACTGCCGGCGACCGACGTCGCCACGCTCCAGTGGGTCGGGGCCATCGAATACGTCGGCATCGCGTTCATCCCCCCGTTCGTGCTGTTCACCTACTCGGCCGTCGCCGGGATGACAGGCTGGCTCACCCGGTGGACCCGCTGGAGCCTGCTCGCGTTTTCCGCGGTGTGCGCGGCGCTCAAGCTTTTCGATCCATGGCTCGGCACGATCTACCGCACGCTAGCGATCGATCGCCAGTACGGCTTTACCATCGCAACCTTCGACGTCGGTCCGTTGTACTACGTCGTCGTCGCCTACCTGGAAGGTTCGTTCCTCACGGGCTTCCTGATGGCGTACCGCGCGTGGCGCAAATCGAGCGGACTACGTCAGCGTCAACTCACGTCGATGATGCTGGGCGCGGCGTTCCCGTGGGCCGCGCACATCGTGTACATCTCCGGCCTCAGCCCGTGGGGACGTTTCGACTTCGTGCCGTTCGCGATCTTCGGGACCACCGTGGCGGTCGCCTGGGCGGTGTTTCGCGAACAGCTGATCGCCGTGACGCCGATCGCGCGCGACTTCGTCGTCGATCACCTCCAGGACAGCGTCGTCGTGCTCGACGCACACGGCATCATCGTCGACTTCAATCCTGCGGCGCGCCGCACGCTCGGAATCGCCGATTCCGATTGGGGCAGGTTCGGCGCGGACGCGTTGAACTCCTGGCCGGATCTGAAAGCCCTCTGCGCCGCCGACGAGGAGCGCAGATGCGAATTCAATCCCGAGGTGGACGGCGACATCTGCTGGGAAGCGGGCTGGCATCCGCTCTCCGACCCGCAGGGCCGGCCCCGCGGATACGTCCTCACCATCCACGACGTCAGCGAGCGAAAGCGCAACGAGGGCAAACTCGAGCAACTGGTCTCCGCCCGCACCGCCGCGTGGCGCGAGGCGAGCGAAACGGCGCTTCGCGTCATCGAGACCGAACAGGTGCGCGTTAGCCGCACGCTTCACGACACCGTCTGCCAGGACCTGATTGCGGTGGCGCGCAAGATCGACGAGTGCGCCGCGCAAATGCGCGAACACCGGCTCGAGTCGGTCGCGGCTCGGCTGACCGAACTCTCGGCAACCATCACGTCGTCGTCGAAAAAAGCGCACGACATCTCGCATCTTTTCGGCGACCCCGATTTCGAGGATCCCAGCGCCGGCCTGAAGCCGACCCTGCAACATATCCAGGAGTCCACCGGCATGGCCTGCGCGATTCACCAGGAAGGCGAGTTTCCCGCGCTCGATCCCGACCGAGCACGCCACCTTTACCGAATCGTTCGCGAAGCAGCGATGAACGCCGTCCGGCACGGCCATGCACGGCAGTTCTGGATCGACTGCGTCTCGGCGCGCGGCGTATCCACGATTTCGATCTGCAACGACGGGACCTCGATCGTCCCGGAGGGACGCCGGCAGGAGGGACTCGGCCTCAGGCTCATGCGGATGCGCGCCGATCTCATCGGAGCGTCCTTCGCCGTTCGCCCCCGCACGCCGTTCGGCACGGTGGTCGAACTCACGCTGCCGGCCGGTCCGCGGTAATCCGGCCGGCCGCTCGGTCGCCACCGAAGTCGTCTGCCCCGCGCTCGGCCGCAGCGCCCTTCGTCAGAGGGGCGGCACGATCCGCTTTTCCCCAAGGGTTTTTGCCGAGGGCGGCGTATCACTCTGCGTCCGGTTTCCCGGACTTCATACGCCATGTCGAAGGTTCGTCCCTTTTCCCCCTCCACCGCGTCGATCGCGCTGCTCCTGCTCGGACTCGCTGGCTGCGCCGGCACGCCGATAGCGCCGGAAAAGGCTGCACGACGTCAGGTCGAGGCGGTGGCAACCGCACTTATGCCGCTCAACACGACGCCGTCGCTGCCCGAACTGGGTCCCGCTTCGGCGCCGGAGGACTATGTGCGGTTCGCGTTACTCAAACACCCGGCGGTGCGCGCCGCCTATTTCGACTGGCGGGCCAAAGTGGAGGCGATCGCGCCGGCGAGGTCGCTCCCCGATCCCCGGCTCACCTTTGAGGCCGACATTGCCGACGCAGTGATGACGCTGATGCCGGGTCTGATGTTCGACTTCATGGGCCCGGGGAAACTCTCCTCGATGGGCCGGGAGGCCGCGGCCGACAGCCAGGTGGCCTACCGCAGGTACGTCGGCGCCCTGCTTTCCACGGCGGCCCGCGTGCGCGACGCCTGGATCGAACTCGCCTACGTCGACGAAGCGCTCCGCCTCCGCGAGGGCTCGCGGGTCGCGATCGAACAATCGGCGGCGCTCGACGCCTCCAATTACGCGACGGGCAGCGGCATGGCTTCGCTGGAAGCCCAAGTCCTTTTTCAAAACCAGACCGCGGAGCTTCAGAGCGTCATCGCGGCCCTGGAGGATCGCCGCGCCGCCGCGCGGACCCGTTTCAAGGCCAGCCTCGGCCTGATGCCCGACGAGCCCGATCCCGCCTGGCCCAGCCCCACCCTCCGCGCGACTCCCATTCCGTCGGAGAACGCACTCTGGAGCGCGATCGACGTCCGCAATCCCGAACTCGCCTCGATGCGCGCGATGGTCGACATGGCCGTGGCCGGCGTCGAGGTCGCGCAAAAGACCGGCCGCCCCGATTTCGCTCTCGGCGCGATGGCCGACGTGAAGGCGAACCCGCTGATGATTCGTCCCCAGGCCAGTCTGAGCCTTCCGATCTGGCGCGACAAAATCGCGGCGACGATCGCCGGGGCGGAGGCGCGTCGCGACGCCGCACGCGCGAGGGTCGATGCCGAACGTCTGACGATGGCGGCCGAGCTCGCGCAGATGCTCTACATGGTTCGCGAGTCTGATCGCATGATCGCGTACCTCGAGCGCACCGCCCTTCCCAACCTCGAGCGAAGCATCGCCTCCGCCGAAGCCGCCTACCAATCCGGCATGAGCGGCGCCGGAATGATCCCGCAAACGCAACTGATGGCGCTCGGGATGAAACTCGAGCGGGCGGAGGCCCTCCGGGCGCGCGAGACCGCGATGACGGCGCTGCTGCTCATGAGCGCCGACGTCCTGCCCTCCGGCACAGGCCTGCTCGCCTCCGCGGAGCCCGCCCGATGAACCGCCCCTCCTCCTTTTCCATGAAACCGTCTTTCGCCGCATCCAGCACACCCTGCCCCCGCATCGTCGGGCTGATGCTCCTCGCCGCCCTGGTCTTGCTGCTCCTCGTCACAAAAGCGCTTGCCGCCGAGCAGCTCTACACCTGCGGGATGCATCCGCAGATCATCAAGAAGGAGCCGGGCAACTGCCCGATCTGCGGGATGAAACTCACGCCCATCCGCGTCAACGCGGGCGCGGCACCGGTTTCTTCCGGCGCGCGGAAGATCCTGTACTACAAATCGACGATGAATCCCGGCGAGACGCGGACAACGCCGGGTAACGACTCGATGGGCATGGCGATGGTCCCCGTCTACGAAGACAACGGATCGTCCGCCTCCGGCATCCATATCGACGCCGCCACGATCCAGAGGATGAACCTGAAAACGGCGCCGGTGCGGAGCGGACCCGTCGAGCGCACCTTTCGCGCCGTCGGCACCGTGGCCTACAACGAGGCGGGGCTTCAGGACGTCACCACGAAATACGAGGGATGGATCGAGAAGCTGTACGTGGGAAGCACGTGGACCGCGGTGAAGGCCGGCGATCCGCTCTTCGACGTGTATTCGCCGGATCTCTACAACGCCCAGCTCAACTACCTCGTCGCCGCCCGCAGCGAGGGCGACGCCGGCGGTCCGCTGACCCGCGCGGCGCTGGCCCGCCTCCAGCTTTTCGACGTGCCGGACAGTTTCATCCAGGAACTCGCCTCCACCAAACAGGCGCGGCGGACCTTCACGTTCCGCGCCTCCGCCAATGGCGTGGTCATCGAAAAGATGGCCGTGCAGGGCCAGATGATAAAACCCGGCGAACGCATTTTCCGCATCGCCGATCTGAGCTCCGTCTGGGTCTTGGCCCAGATTTACGAGAGCGAACTGCCCTTTGTGCGGCCCGGCATGTCCGCGACCGTGCGTCTCAGCTACGGAGCTCCGCGCGAGTTTTCCGCAAACGTTGCGCTGATCCTCCCGCAGATCGAGGAACAGACCCGCACCGCCACGGCCCGTCTGGTCGTTCCCAACCCCGATGGTTCGCTCCGTCCGGGCATGTTCGTCGACGTGCAGCTGTCGGCGCAGCTGGCCGACTCCGCGGTGCTCGTGCCCGACGTAGCCGTGCTGCGCAGCGGCGAACGCAACACCGTTTTCCTCGCCCATGACGGCGGCTCATTCGAGCCGCGCGACGTCACGCTCGGCGCTCGCACCGATGGCGGTTTTTACCAGGTTCTGAGCGGGCTGACCGCCGGCGAGCGGGTCGTCACCTCCGGACAGTTCATGCTCGATTCCGAGAGCCAGCTCAGGGAGGCGATCGACAAGATGATGAAAGCCGACACCGCCTCGGATGCCGCCCCGGCCCCGGCAATGGCAGCCCAGCCTGCGCGCCCGGCCCCTGCGGCCAACACCACCGCGGCGACGGCCGCCTCGGAGGAGCTCAGGCAACTCGCTCTCGCCACCACCGACGCCACCGCCGCTCTCGGCCGGGACGATCTGCCGGCCTACAAGGCCCAATTGCCCGCCGTCCGCAGCGCCCTTCAGGTGTACCTGGCGGCCGACCCGCACGCGGCCCACGGTCCGCTCGCCGGATACACGGAAGGGCTGCCGGACTCAGCCGACCTCGCCGCCGCACGGCGCAGCTTTGTCGGCTTCAGCACCGCCGTGACCGACCTCGTGCGCGCCACCCGCCTCCGCCAGGCCGACTCCCTCCACGCCTTCGAATGCCCGATGGCGCCGGTCGTCGGCAAGGGCCGCTGGCTCCAGCGCGACGGAGAAATCAGGAATCCGTTTCTCGGCGCGTCGATGAAGGACTGCGGCTCGGAACTGGAGGATTCGGCGGAAGCTGCGCCAGCGCCGGCTTCCGCAGGCCATTCCGGCCACAGTTTTTCGCTGCCTCCAGGGCATCCGCCGATCGGCGAAACCTCGATGGTCGACTTTCTCCGCGCCGAAGCCTCACGGCAGACGGTCAGCGCCGCGAAAGGCAGCGACGCCTGCGGCGGCTGCGGCATGAGCGCCGAAGCGATGGCCGCGGGAGAACCCTGCGATCACGCGGGCTCCGCCGCCACCCAGCCGCCCGCACGCGGGACGTGAACCACCCCTCGCCGATTCCCGCCGTTCAGCCCGATTCCTGAAGGTCTCCCCTCTCCGCCTCCATGCTCAAGGCCATCATCGATTTCTCGCTGAAGAACAAATTCCTCGTGCTCGCGGCAACGGTCGCGCTGGTCTTCGGCGGAATCTATTCGCTGCGGCACGTCCCGCTCGACGCGATCCCCGACCTCTCGGACACGCAGGTGATCATCTACTCCGAGTGGCCCGGGCAGGCGCCGCAGATCGTCCAGGACCAGGTCACCTACCCGATCACGACGAAGATGCTCTCCGTGCCGAAGGCCAAGGTCGTCCGCGGCTACTCTTTCTACGGCTACTCCTTCGCGTATGTGATTTTTGAAGACGGCACCGATCCGTATTGGGCTCGCAGCCGGGTCCTCGAGTACCTCAACGGCCTGCAGGGCAGCCTGCCCGCCGGAGTGACGCCGCGGCTCGGGCCCGACGCGACGGGCGTGGGATGGGCGTTCATGTACGCGATCAACTCACCCAAGCACGATCTGGCCGAGCTGCGCTCGATGCAGGACTGGTTTCTGCGTTACCAGCTCTCGAGCGTCGAGGGCGTGGCCGAGGTCGCCTCCATCGGCGGCTTCGTGAAGCAATACCAGATTGCGGTCGATCCCAACCGTCTTCGCGCCTACGGGCTCTCGATCGGCGAGGTCGCGATGGCGGTGCAGAAGAGCAACGGCGAGGTCGGAGGCCGGTCGCTCGAGATGGCCGAAAAGGAATTCATCCTTCGCGTCCGCGGCTACGTTCGAACGGTCGACGATCTCCGCAAGGTCGCGGTCGGCCGGGGCCCCGGAGGCACGCCGATTCTCCTCGGCGAAGTGGCGGACGTGCAGCTCGGCCCCGACATGCGCCGCGGGGTCGCCGAGTTGAACGGCGAGGGCGAAACTGTCGGCGGCGTGGTGGTGGTCCGTTACGGCGTCGACACCCGTCAGGTGATTCAGGCGGTGAAGGCGCGGCTCGACCAGGCGATGAAGAGCCTGCCCGAAGGCGTCACCTACACCGTCGTCTACGACCGCACCGCCCTGATCGATCGCGCGGTGGAGACGCTTCAGTCGAAGCTTCTGGAGGAAAGCGCGGTCGTTGCGCTGATCTGCCTGCTTTTCCTGCTCCACTTCCGCAGCGCGCTCGTGGCGATCGTCATCCTGCCGGTGGCGGTGCTCGCTTCGTTCTCGATCATGCACGCCCAGGGCATCAGCTCGAACATCATGTCGCTCGGCGGCATCGCGATCGCGGTCGGAGCGATGGTCGACGCCGTGATCATCATGATCGAGAACGCCCACAAGCACCTCGAGCGCGACGGCGGTCGGAAGCCGCATTGGGAGATCATCCGCGACGCCTCGATCGAAGTCGGGCCGACGCTCTTCTATTCGCTCCTGGTTATCACGGTTTCATTCCTGCCGATTTTCACCCTGCAGGCGCAGGAAGGCCGGCTCTTCAAGCCGCTCGCGTTCACCAAAACGTATTCCATGGGCGCCGCCGCGCTCCTCTCGATCACGCTCGCGCCGGTGCTGATGGGCTTCTTCATCCGGGGGCGGATCCCGGCGGAGGAGAAAAACCCGATCAACCGTTTTCTCATCTGGCTCTACCACCCGCTGATCGACGGCATCGTCAGATTCCGCTGGCTCGTGATCGCCGGAGCCGCCGTCGTCGTCGCGTGGGTTTTCTTCCCGTGGAACGCCTGGGTCGTAAAACCCCTGCCGGAGGGTCGGCTGAAGGAATGGGCCTCGCACGCGGGCAAGGCTTTCCCGTTCCAGAGCCTCGGCTCCGAGTTCATGCCGCCGCTCTACGAGGGCGACCTGCTTTACATGCCCACCACGTTCCCCGGGATCTCGCCGACCAAGGCGAAGGAGGTTCTCCAGCAGACGGACCGGATCATCCGCAGCTTCCCCGAGGTTCATCACGTATTCGGAAAGATCGGACGCGCGGAGACCGCCACCGACCCTGCGCCGATGGACATGATCGAGACCACGATCATGCTGAAGCCGGAAAAGGAATGGCCTGCGGTCGACATCGTCGGCCCCGACGGAAAGGTCGTGGCGCATCGCCGCCGCACCGTCGACGAGTTGACCCAAGCGATGAACGACGCCGTGCAGATTCCCGGGCTGACCAACGCCTGGACGATGCCGATCAAGACCCGGATCGACATGCTCGCCACCGGCATCAAGACCCCCGTCGGAATCAAGGTCGCGGGCCCGGAGCTCGCCGAACTCGAGCGCATCGCCGGCCGAATCGAGGCGATCGTCCGCCGCGTGCCGGGAACGAGCAGCGTCTTCGCCGAACGCGTCATGGGCGGCAACTACGTCGAATTCGACATCGATCGCGACGCCATCGCCCGCTACGGCCTCACGGTCGGGGATGTCCAGGAAGTCCTGGAGGTCGCCCTCGGCGGCATGCCGCTCACGACCACGGTCGAAGGGCTCGAACGCTACGGCGTGATTCTCCGCTACAACCGAGACTACCGCGAAAACCTCGAGGCGCTCGGCGAGATCGCCGTGCCGGTGAAGACCGGCGGCGCGTCCGGGGCGATGGGCGCCTCGGGCGGCGCCGGAGCCCTCGCGCAGGTGCCGCTCAACCAGCTCGCGAAGGTGCGCGTCGTCGCCGCTCCGATGGGAGTGAAGAGCGAGGGCGCCGTGCCCAACGCCTGGATCTACGTCGATGTCTCCGGCGTCGACCTCGGCAATTACGTCGCCGCCGCGCAAGCCGCCGTTTCCGAAGCGATGCAGAAGGGCGAACTCAAGCTGCCCTCCGGCTACAGCGTTTTCTGGAGCGGCCAGTTCGAATACATGCAGCGGGCGAAGGCGCGCCTGACGATCGTGATCCCGCTCACGCTGCTGATCATCGCCTTCATCATCTACCTGAACACGAAATCGCTGGTGAAGCTGTCGATCGTGATGCTCGCCGTGCCGTTCTCCCTCGTGGGGGCGTTCTGGATGCTCCACCTCTTCGACTACAACCTGAGCGTCGCCGTCTGGGTCGGCATCATCGCGCTCGCGGGTCTCGACGCCGAGACCGGCGTCGTGATGCTCCTGTATCTGGATCTCGCCTACGAGGACTGGAAAAAACGAGGCGCGTTGAAAACGCCCGCCGACCTGCGCGACGCGATCTACCACGGCGCCGTGAAGCGCGTCCGTCCGAAGGCCATGACCGCCGCCGTGATCGTCGCCGGCCTGCTGCCGATCCTGTGGAGCCACGGCGCCGGCGCCGACATCATGAAACGCATCGCCACACCCATGATCGGCGGCGTGATTTCCTCCACCGTGATGGAGCTGCTCGTCTACCCGGCGATCTTCTATGTCTGGCGCTCGCGCCGGTTGAACCCGGCGCCCTCCGAAGAACCTCGGGCCGTCGAACCCGCCTCGGCCCGGGAGTAAAAAACAAAGGGCGCGCCGATCCCGGCACGCCCTGTTTCGACGTATTCCGCGGGCCTCCGGCGCGTCCTTTGGCGCACCGGCCCCGCAGCTGAACGGTCAGGAACTGGTCCCGCCGATGCGCAGCTCGCCGGTCTTGAGGCCTTCCGACGTGACACGCACGACGATCGGTTCGCGCGAGGTCCCCTTCCGGCGCAGGATGACGAGCGCGCGTCCGTTGTACGCGTTGCGGTCGTGGGATCCGAAGCCGACGAGATCCGTCGCATCGCCGTTGTCCGTGGCGACGATCTCGGCGCCGCCGGAGACTTCGAAATGCAGCGGCGACTGCGCCGTCGGGACCGGACGGCCCTTGGCATCGGCGATCGCGACCTGCACGAAATAGAGCGCGTGGGTCGAGCGATGGCCGCGGCGATCGAGCGTGACGGCGATCCTCGCGGGCGCGTCGGTCGTCTGCACCGCGTCGGTCGCCCAGCGTTTGCCGTTCTTGTAGGCGACGACCTTGAGTTCGCCCGGAGCGTACTTCACGTCGTCCCAGCGAAGCCGATACTGCAGCGGTTCCTTTTTCTTCCGCCCGAGCGAGGCGCCGTTGAGGAAAAGCTCGGCTTCGTCGCCCGAGGTGTACACGTGCACCGGCGTGACCTGACCCTCGCGACCCGGCCAGTTCCAGTGCGGCAGGATGTGGGCCATCGGCAGCTCGGGCCGCCACCGCGCCTGATAGAGGTAGTAGCGGTCCTTCGGGAAACCCGCGAGGTCGACGATGCCGAAATACGAACTGCGCGCCGGGGAGCGGATCTTGCCCAGAGCGGCGAGTTCCTGCTCGGCTTTCGCCCGCGCTTCCGGCGTCTGGTAGTTCATCAGCACGGTGACGTCCTCGTTGAACGGCGTCGGCTCGCCGATGTAGTCGAAGCCGGTCCAGACGAATTCGCCGCCGACGAAGGGATTCTCGTCCTGGCCCTTGAACTCGACATCCGGCGGCATGGCCCAGGGCGGAGCGTAGAGATCGTACGAACTGACCTGGAACCCCACTGTGCCCTGGGACTTGTCTTCGCTGACGGGAAAAACGTACTCGCCGCGCGAACTGACGGTCGAGGCCGTCTCGCTCGCGATCAGCGGCTGATTCGGGTTCTCCCGACGAAACTTCGCGTACTCGCCCGGCTTGTAGTTGTATCCGAATACGTCGATCGTCTTCTGAAAACCGTTGTAGCCGGCGCCGATGTAATTGCAGCCCGCGCTTGCCGGGCGGGTCGGATCCTCCTCGTGCACGATGGCGGTCAACTGCCGGGAAACCTCGTGTTTATCCAACGCTCTCTGCTCGCCGATCTCGTTGCCCGTGCTCCAGAGCACGACCGACGGGTGATTGCGGTCCCGGCGCATGAACGCACGCAGATCCGCCTCGGACCAATCGGCGAAGAGCAGCGCGTAGCCGTTGGGCTTTTTCGCCATCGTCCAGGTGTCCGTCAGCTCGTCCATCACCACGAAGCCCAGCTTGTCGCAGAGATCGAGCAGTTCGGGCGCGGGTGGATTGTGGGACGTGCGAATCGCGTTCACGCCCATCTCCTTCAGCACCGCGAGCTGGCGTTCCGCCGCACCCACATGGTAGGCTGCGCCGAGCGCACCGAGGTCGTGGTGCATGCAGACGCCCTGCAGGGGAAGCCGTTTGCCGTTGAGAAGAAAACCGTTGTCCGCGGTGAACTCGATCCGGCGAACGCCGAAATACGTTTCGTACGTGTCGACAACCTGCCCCGCTTTCAGCACCCGCGTGACCGCGATGTACCGCGCCGGGCGGCTCGTGCTCCAGAGCAACGGCGTGCCGAGTTTCATCGTCTGGCGGTACACCGCGTGTTGCCCCGCGGCGACTGAGCCGGCCGTCTTCTCCGAGGTGGCTTCCGGACGGCCCACGCGGCGATCGCCCGCGGGCTCGGCGTGGAAGATCTGCGTTTCGAGTTCGACCGAAGCGGCGTCCTTGCCGTCGTTGGCCAGTTCGATCTCGACCGCCACATCGGCGGACTTCTCCGTCACGGCGCTGGTCGTCACCCGGGTGCCCCACTGCGCGACATGCACGGGGCCGGTCTTTTCGAGCCACACGTTTCGGTAGATGCCGCCGCCGGGATACCAGCGCGACGACTCCGGCGGATTCTCCAGTCGGATCGCGATCACGTTGTCCTGGCCGACCCGGACGTGCGGCGTCAGATCGAGCTGCCACGACGCGTAGCCGTAGGGCCAGCCCCCGACGAACTTCCCGTTGCACCAGACCATCGCGTACGACATCGCGCCGTCGACCTGGAGAACGAACCGCCGTCCGGCGTCTCCCGCCGGAATAGAAAGGTGTTTCCGATACCAAGCCACGCCCCACCACGGCAGCTTTCCGCTCTCACCGGGCAGGCTAATGTCGAAGTTGGACTCGACGCCCCAATCGTGCGGCAAATCCAGATGCCGCCAGCCGGAGTCGTCAAAGCCCGGCCGGGCGGGAGCGGCATCGGCTCCCGGCATGGCGCCCGCCGGCGCGGCGCTCGGCGACTTGCGGAACGCGTTGCCCGACGGAATCACCCAGGCCTTCACGGAGCTGTAGCCAAGAAGCGGTGACAGGTCGGCCGGTTCGCCCTTCAGGAAGCGCCAATCCGCGTTGAGAGAAATCCGCTCTCGGACGACCGGCGAATCGGCGGACGAGGCTCCGG
Source organism: Opitutaceae bacterium EW11 (assembly GCA_003054665.1). GTDB lineage: Bacteria > Verrucomicrobiota > Verrucomicrobiia > Opitutales > Opitutaceae > EW11. Next base: position 151,054 of record QAYY01000016.1, read on the forward strand.
CGGCGGACGCCGTCAGGGACAATCCTCCGAGCGCACACGCCCGGAGCACATTTGCCATCAGTCGGGGCAGGTTCATGCCCACGAAGCACGCAAGATCGGCTCACGCAGGCAAACGCGTTCTGCACCCACGGTGGATCGAGTTCTCGGCCAGTTCGGAACGGGCGCGGCCGCGGACGTTGCAGGATGCCCCGGAGAAACGGAGGCGCCGCCGTCCCTGCGCGAAGCTCTCGCCCCGCGGACACGTTCGCAAAAAAAGTTCGCCAGTAAACGGGTCGTCGTCGCAGCGTTCGCGCGAAATTCCCCCAAGGGGCTCGCGCCCCGCGTTTGTCCCAACCTGGTTCCCACGTATCATGAAGTTCAAGTTGGCCTCGCTCTGTCTTACCTCGGCCCTCGCCCTCGCGTGCGGCACATTTCGGCTCGGCGCCGCCGCGCCCGGCGCCAATCCGGCGCGCAAGCTGGCTCCCGGTCCGTACCAGCCAAACTGGGATTCGCTCACGAACAACTACCGGACGCCCGAGTGGTTTCGCGACGCGAAGTTCGGCATCTGGGCCCACTGGTCGGCGCAGTGCGTGCCCGAGCAGGGCGACTGGTATGCGCGCAACATGTACCAGCAGGGCGAACGGCAGTACGAGTACCACGTAAAGCACTACGGCCATCCCTCGAAGTTCGGCTTCATGGAACTCGACAACCTCTGGAAAGCCGAGCGCTGGGATCCGGAGAAACTGATGGAGCTCTACCAGCGGGCCGGAGCCCGGTATTTCGTGGCCCTGGCCAACCACCACGACAACTTCGACAACTACAACTCGAAGTATCACGAGTGGAACTCCGTCCGCGTCGGCCCGAAGAAGGACCTCATCGGAATCTGGGCCAAGACCGCGCGAGCCCATGGCCTGCGCTTCGGCGTCAGCAACCACTCCGCCCACGCGTGGCACTGGTTCCAGACCGCCTACGGCTACGACGCCGAGGGCCCGATGGCCGGTGTGCGCTACGACGCCGCCACGCTCACGAAGGCGGACGGAGTCGGCAAATGGTGGGAAGGCCTCGACCCGCAGAAGCTCTACACCGGGCCGAACATCAAGATGCCCGACGGACTGAAGACGATCCAGGAACAGCGGGCCTGGCACGAGGCGAACGATCGCGTCTGGAACGAGAACCCGCCTGCGATGAATCCGGAGTTCACCGACACGTGGTTTCTCCGCTGCCAGGACCTCATCGATTCGTACCACCCCGACCTGATCTATTTCGACAACACGGAGCTTCCGCTCGGACAAGCCGGGCTCGACATCACCGCGCACTACTACAACGCGAATCTCAAGTGGCACGGCGGAAAACTCGAGGGTGTGATCAACGCCAAGAAGATGACGCCCGGTCACGCGCACGCCGTCGTCCCGGACATCGAGCGCGGCGTCGCCACCGGCATCCAACCCGATGCGTGGCAGACCGACACCTGTATCGGCAGCTGGCACTACGAGCGTCGCCTGTTCACCGAACACAAATACAAGACCGTCGGCCAGGTCGTCCGCATGCTCGTCGACATCGTGAGCAAGAACGGAAACCTGCTCCTTAGCGTGCCGATCCGCGGGGACGGCACGATCGACGAGGACGAGATTGCGTTTCTCCAGGGCATGGCGCGCTGGATGAACGTGAACTCCGAGGGCATCTACGCCACCCGTCCGTGGTCCACCTACGGCGAAGGTCCGTCGACCACGGAGCAGCACGAGGCCGGCCATTTCGGCGGCGCCCGCGACGTCCGCAGCAAGCCGTACACGGCCGAAGACATTCGTTTCACGAAGAAGGGCGACTCGTTGTACGCGTTCGTGCTCGCCTGGCCGGAGGATCGCACGGTGGTCATTCATTCGCTGGGCCAAGGCGCGTCCACCGCGGCCGGGCACACAATCGAGGAAGTGCGATTGCTGGGAGTGGCGGAGCCGCTGAAGTTCGAGCAGGACGCTTCCGGCCTGAAAATCCATCTACCGGAAAAAGCCCCCAGCGAACACGCCGTCGCGCTGAAGATCCGCTCGGCGAAAGCGTGGTAAGCGAACGATTCTGAGGCTCGGCGCGGGAACGCGCCGAGCCCGCAAGCGCCTACTTCCGCGATCGACTCCAGCGCCACGCTTGCGGGTGGCGCAACGCGTCCCTGCGGCGCGAAAAGGCCTCGGGCCCGCGTTGGGCCCCCGGCAATCAACTCTCCATCGAGTGGGCCCGCAGGAAACCCGCGGGCGAGAGGCCGTGGACGCGCTTGAACGTCCGCGAAAAGTGGAAGGGATCCATCCCGAAGCCGTCCGCGATTTCGCGCACCATCCACCTGCCTTCCTGAAGCAGCGTGGCGGCATGGTTCATCTTCAATCGCATCAACAATTGATAGGGCGCCTGGCCGGAGAAACGCGCGAACAGGCGGCTGAAATACGCCGGCGCCACATGGCACGCCGCAGCGGCCTCCGCGGCGGTTCGAAGCGAAAGATAGTTGTTCTCCAGGTAGGCGCGGCAGCGGCTGAATGTCTGGTACGCCTGCTGCGTCCGGGCCGCCTCCGGCAACCTCGCCTCCGAAAGCATGAGGAGCAGGATCTGGCCCTCGAGCGCCGCGATCCGAGCGGCGGCGCCGGTCCCGCGCCGTCCGGCCGAAAGCAGATGCTCGAACGCCGCCTGGACTTCGTCGACCGACTCGACGGCGTAACATCCGCCCGCCGCGACCCCGGCGGTGCGCATCAGCCCCTGCACCTCCGTGCCGCAGAAGTTCACGAAGTACTTCGAAAGCCGGTCCTCCGGATGGGTGCGGATGACATGCGGCATTCTCGGCCCATAGGCAAACACCGCTCCGCGCGACAGGGCATAGGTCCGACCGCCGAGCGCCACGGTCCCCTTCCCACCGACGACAAACTCGAGCGTCAGGTACGGGTAACGCTGCCGGCGGATTTCATAGTCAGCGGCGCAGCGTTCCCAACCGCCGCAGACGACCGCGAAACCGGTGTTTCTTTTCGGCCGCTGGTCCAGATAAAACCGGCGCGCGTCCGCCACCTGGTTCGACATCAACGGCGGAGGGGGAATGGTGGGCTTTGCCATGCCACACGCGGTTACCGGGACGGGCGTTTCAGGTCAACGATCGTCATGCTTAGGACAAGAACAGCCATTGGCCGCGCCTGTGGGTTGGGGTAAACTCCGTCAACTCCCTCCGGCATGCTGCGCACCGGCATTCTCAACCCCGCCCTGCTTTCGCTTCTCGCGCGCGTCCGCCACACGAACACCCTCGTGATCGCGGATCGCGGTTTTCCGTTCTGGCCGCAGATCGAGACGCTGGACCTCTCGCTCGTCGACGGCATCCCGACCGTGGCCCAGGTGCTCGACGCGCTCCGTCCGAATTTCGTCATGGGGCGCGTATTCGCCGCGCGCGAATTCACGGAGGTCAACACCCCCGCGACGGTGGAGGCCCTGAGATCGCGGCTGGGCGAAGTCCCGCTCGTGCTCGAGCCGCATGTCGAATTCAAGCGCCGCGTTCCGCAGGCGATCGGCCTGATCCGGACCGGCGACACCGTCCAATACGCCAATCTCATCATCGAGTCCGCCTGACGGGCCAACTTCCCATGCATCGCCGCCTCCTCGGAAAAACAGGATTGTCCGTCTCGGTTCTCAGTTTCGGCGCATCGTCGCTGGGCGGCGTCTTCCGCCAGACCGACGACCGCGAGAGTATCCGCGCTGTCCATACCGCGCTCGATCTCGGCATCAACTTCATCGATGTCTCGCCGTACTACGGGGCGACCCGCGCCGAGACGGTCCTTGGCAAGGCTCTCCGCGAGGTGAAGCGCGACCGCTACTTTCTGGCGACCAAGGTCGGCCAGTACGGCGAGGGCGAATTCGATTTCTCCGCCGCGCGGGTGAAACGGAGCCTGGACGAGAGCTGCGCGCGACTCGGCGTCGACTACATCGACGTTCTCCAATGCCACGACATCGAGTTCGTCTCGCTCGATCAGATCGTGAACGAAACGCTGCCGGCCCTCCACGAATTGAAGAAGGCAGGACGGATCGGCCACGTCGGCATCACCGGCCTGCCGCTGAAGATCTTCCGCTGCGTCATCGATCGGGTTCCGGCCGGCACGGTGGAAACCATCCTTTCGTTCTGCCACTACGAGTTGAACGACACGTCGCTCGAGCCGCTCCTCCCGTATCTCAAGGAAAAGGGCATCGGTGCGATCAACGCGTCGCCGACGGGCATGGGGCTCCTGACCGAGCGCGGCGTCCCCTCGTGGCACCCGGCTCCGCCCGCCCTCGTCGCGGGATGCAAGCAAGCCGTCGCGTACTGCGCCTCCCGGGGGGTCGACATCGTGAAGCTCGCGGTCCAGTTCGCCATCGCCCACCCCGGGATTGCGACAACCCTCGTCGGCACGGCCAACCCCGACAACATCCGCAAGAACATCGCGTACGCGGAGGAGCCGATCGACTTCGAGTTGATGGCCCGTGTGCTCGAAATCCTCCGGCCCGTGCACAACCACAATTTCACCCGCGGCCGCCCGGAAAACCGCGACGAGGTTCTCGCGTAGCCGTTTTCGCCCGCACCTCCGAGGGCAGAGTCCCGCTGTCAGGCACCGATCCGTTTCCCGTCCCGTCTCCGACCATGAAGAGTCTCGTTCTTGAAAAGCCCGGTGTTCTGGTCGCGGCCGAAGCCGCCGAGCCGCCGAAGCCCGGACCGGGCGAGGCGTTGGTCCGCGTGCATCGCGTCGGCGTCTGCGGCACGGACCTGCACGCCTTCAACGGCAAGCAGCCATTCTTCTCCTATCCGCGCATCCTCGGCCACGAGTTGGGCGTCGAGGTGCTGGCCGTGGGCGAAGGCGTCACGCACATCGGCGTCGGCAGCCGCTGCGCGGTCGAGCCGTACCTCAATTGCGGCCGCTGCATCGCCTGCCGCCAGGGAAAGTCGAACTGCTGCTGCGATATTCGCGTGATGGGCGTGCACGTCGACGGCGGCCAGCGCGAGCGCTTGATCGTGCCCGCGGTGAAACTCCATCCGTCGCCCAAGCTCAGCTACGACCAGCTCGCGCTCGTGGAAACGCTCGGGATCGGCGCCCACGCCGTCCAGCGCGCCGCCGTGAGCCAGGGCGAGACGGTCGCCGTGATCGGCGCGGGGCCCATCGGACTGTCCGTGATCCAGTTTGCCGTCGCCGCCGGCGCGCGTGTGCTAGTGATCGATGTGAACGAAGGCCGCCTCGGTTTCTGCCGCGACAAGCTGAAGCTCGCTCCGGGCGATCTGATCGACGCCCGCACGACGAAGGTCGTCGACCGGCTGAAGGAGTTGACCAACGGCGATCTCCCCACCGCGGTATTCGACGCCACGGGCAACGCCGCCTCGATGAACGGCGCCTTCGAGTTCCCTGCGCACGGCGGACGCCTGACGTTCGTCGGTCTGTTCCAGGGCGACGTGACCTTCAACGATCCGAATTTCCACCGCCGCGAACTGACGCTTCTCGCGAGCCGCAACTCGAACCCGGCCGAGTTCCGCCGCATCATCGGGCTCGTTGAGCAGGGCAAAGTGGATACGAGTCCCTGGATCACGCACCGGGCGCGTCTGTCGGAGGTTCCGCCGCTGTTTCCCTCCTGGACCAAGCCGGAAGCCGGCGTGCTGAAGGCGATGATTGAAGTCTCGCCGTAATCTCTCCGCCTCGACAAACGTTTCTCGCCCGACCCCACCCCGCATGACCACGTCGCCCCCCCCCGAACTCCCGCCTGCCCGCAAATCCAGCCTGTTCGCCAATCCCGAAGGCGGCACCTACGTCGTCCCGTTCGTCCTCGTCACGTCGCTGTTCCTCCTCTGGGGCTTCTGCAACGGGATGATCGACGTGATGGACAAGCATTTCCAGGAGGAGCTGCACCTCACGCTGGCGCAGTCGGCCTGGGTGCAGTTTGCCCACTACCTCGGCTATTTCCTCATGGCGCTCCCCGCCGGCTGGATCGCCAGCAAGATTGGATACAAGGGCGGCATCATCGCCGGTCTCCTGATGGTCGCGGCGGGCGGTTTCTGGTTCATCCCCGCCACGCACATCTCGTCGTTCTGGGCCTTTCTCCTCGGCGTCTGCACCATCGCCGCCGGTCTCACCTTTTTGGAGACGGTGGCCAACCCGTACACCACGGTGCTCGGGCCGAAGGAGTTCGCCGCCACGCGCATCAATCTCGCCCAGTCCTGCAACGGCATCGGCTGGATCTTCGGCCCGCTCGCCGGGACGGCGTTCTTTTATTCGACCGACTCTGCCGGCCGCAGCACCGGCGCGCAGACGCTCTGGATCCCGTACGCCGGTGTCGGCGTGGTCGTGCTCATTCTCGCCGTCGTCTTTTTCAAGGCCCGCATCCCCGACATCAAGACAAGCGACGACTACCACCTCGACGATCAACCCGCCGGCAGCAAAGGCGCGGTCAACCTGAACATCTGCCCGCGCTGGGTCGCCATGCTGGTGCTCTGGCTCAATCTCGCCGTGCTCGCCACGGCGATCGGCATGATCGCCTCCGCCATCGCGTCCATCAACAGCATGAACGAGGCGCTGGGCCTGAAGGTCCTTCTCGTCACCGCCGGCACGCTCCTCGCGATCGGGACGCTCTTCCTGCTCGTGAAGCCCGGAGCCGTCACCTACCGCAGCATCTGGACGCACCCGCATTTCTCCTCGGCGACCATCGCGCAGTTCTTCTACGTCGCCGCCCAGTCCGGAATCTTCGCCTACTTCATCAACTACCTGACCTCGGAAGCCCCGGTCAAAATCACGAACCAGACGGCCTCCACCCTCGCGTCCCTCGGTTTCTTCTGCTTCCTCGCCGGTCGTTTCTCCGGCGCCGGGCTGCTCAAGAAATTCGCGCCGCACAAGGTCCTCGGCATCTACGCCCTCGTGAACGTGCTCATGTGCGGCGTCATCATGATGAAGCTGGGCTGGATCTCGGTCGTGGCGCTTTTCCTCAGCTATTTCTTCATGTCGGTCATGTTCCCGACCATCTTCGCGCTCGGCATCTTCGGCCTCGGAGCGCGGGCGAAAAAGGCGTCGGCCTTCATCGTCATGGCGATCATGGGCGGCGCCATCATGCCCAAGCTGATGGGCCACGTGGCCGACGTTCACGGCATGTCGCAAGGCTTCATCGTCCCGCTGGCGTGTTTCCTCGTCGTCGCGGCGTACGGTTTCTCCTGGAGCAAACTGAGCGGCGCCGAGCGCCTCGCCGCCCCCTCGCTCGCCGGCAAACACTGAGTGTCCGAGGCGCGGCCCTCGGCCGCATCGAAGCCCCATCGAGCCCGGATCGCGTAACGCACACCGGGCTCCCCGCGGGAGGCGTGATACCGGCCCGGTACGGCCGGTGGGTGGAATCTCGGCCGGCCGGCGGTTGAACAAGTCCGCATCGCGCCGGGTCCAACGCGTGTGTCATTCCGCGCCCGACCAGATCGAAAACTGACGGACGAACTTCTCCGCGTCCTTCGCGAAGAGATCGATCAAACCGCCCGCGCGGTCGCCGACGGGCGGCAAGCCGAGCGCAAGCGGATCCAGCGGGCTCGAAAAGGAACGAAACGCTCCCGAGCGCTGCTGCGCCTCCTCCGCTCGCAGGCACCTTCGGTTTACGACGTGGAGAACCCCTGGCTGCGCGATTCTGCCCGCAAGCTCTCATCCCTTCGCGACGCCGACGCCCTCGTGGAAGCCTGCGATCGTCTCGCACGGAGCGACAGCGACGCGACGTCCAAGCGCGCGCTGGCCCAGCTCAAGGCCGCCCTCTCCCGCTGGCGCCGCGAAAGCCGACCCGATACGGCGACGGTCGAACGCGAGCTCGGCCGCTTCGTCGAGCGACTTGGCGAATCCACGCAGCGACTGAAGCGGGTCACGCTTCCGCCTGGAGATTTCGACGCCCTCGCGCCCGAGCTGCAGAAGCTCTACCGGCAGGCGCGTCGGGCCTTCCAGACCGCCTATGAGCAACCCAGCGCGCCGGCGTTTCACGCCTGGAGAAAGGCGACCAAGCGCCTGTCCTACGCAATCCGCTTCCTCCGCTGCGCGTGGCCTGGCGAAATCAAGGTGTTCGGGAAAACGCTGAAGAAGATCGGATCCCTGCTCGGCGATGATCACGACTTGGCGATGCTCGAAACTTTCCTGCGCGATCACGCCGCCATCGCGCGTCCATCCTCTGCCCATCTCCTCAATCGACTGAGAATCGAGGTGGCGCGTCTGCGCGGCGAAGCCGAACCTCTAGGCCAGCGCGCCTTCGCCCTGAAACCCCGAGCCTTCGCCGAAGCGATGAACTCCTGGTGGGCCGCCGCTCGCCGCCCGAGAACTCGCAAGGCGGGTCCAGCGTCCAAGTCGGACCACTGACCGGCCAAGGGATTTTGTTGCCCAGGACTGCTGGGCGAGGCTGAGTAGGCACGTGTTGCGCGGGTCCTGCTTCCTCCTGTCCTTCGTCTTGTTGTCTGCGTTGGGCGCGTACGGCGCCGATGCCTCCCGGGTTCGCCTGGCTCCGGAGCCTTCCTGGCTCGAAAGCAGGCCCAAATCAGACGATGCGGCCGAACCGCCGGAACCCTCAGGCTCCGGGCTGTATTACCTGCTCCTCGACTCGCAAACACAGGTGGAAAAGCAGGAGGCGTATGCACGGATCGTCTACAAGATCACGTCGGCCCAAGGCCTCCAGACCGCCTCTCAGGTGAGTGTCACTTTCGACCCGTTGTACGAGTGGATCGACTTCCATCGGCTCGAGGTTCGACGCGACGGCAAAGTCGAAAACCGGCTTTCGCTCGAAAAGATGCAGGTCATCCAGCAGGAGCGCGACCTCGACCGTTTTCAATACAACGGCCAGCTCACGGCGTTCTTCGTTCTCGACGACATTCGCGTGGGCGACGTCGTCGATTATTCGTTCACGCGCCGCGGTCGGAATCCGATCTTCGGTTCGCATTACGGGGACGTCCAATGGAGCACCTGGTACGCGCCTATCCGCCGGGAATGGATCCGGCTCATCACGTCGACCGAGCGCCCGCTGGCCCAGCAACAGCTCGGCGACTCTCCGCTGACCAGCAAGACCAGCACCGTCGGCAGCGAGGTCGTGCGCGAATGGTCCGCCAGCGACGTCAAGGCCATCACGGTCGAGCCGGACACGCCGGGCTGGTATATGCCTTTTTCATTCCTCCAGCTGACGGACTCTCAGAGCTGGCAGGAAGTGGTGGTGTGGGCCCTGCCGCTCTACGCGCCGACCGAGCCGTCCGAAGGGTTTCGGGCCAAAGCGCGAGCCCTGGCGGCCAACGCAGGACCGCGTGGCGACGCGATCGCCGCGGTTCTGGATTTCGTGCAGCACGACATTCGCTACCTCGGCATGGAGCTGGGACCGCGTTCGCACGCTCCCGGCGACCCCGAACACGTGCTCGAAGTGCGTTACGGCGACTGCAAGGACAAGTCCCGGCTCCTCTGCGCGCTCCTGCGGGAAATCGGCGTATCCGCTGTTCCTGCACTCACTCACTCGCGGCGAAGTCGCACGCTTCCCGAGTGGCTGCCGTCCATCGAGGCGTTCGACCATGTCATCGTTCGGATCCAGCACGGCGGGCGTACTTACTGGGTGGACCCGACGCTCACCGACCAGTCCGGCACCCTCGAAAACCGCGCGCTTCCCAACTACGTCTGGGCCCTGCCGATCGCTCCCCGCTCGACCGATCTGGAGCGCGTGGAGAACGGCTCCAGCGGCGAGGCGCTGCTCGTGCCGAGCCTTTCCTATCGCGAAGAGCCGAAGCGGACCAAAGGCGCCGCCGCCGTCCAACACCAGCGCGCGCCGCGCTCGGAGATCGAGGTCGTAGAAACCTTCCGGCTCGGCCAGCCCGGGGAACCGGCCGAACTCCAGGTCGAATCCACCTACCGCGGGCTCGCCGCCGATTCCATGCGTTCGTATCTTCGTCGCACGCCGAAGGAGGACGTGGCGCGCAACTTTCTGAACCACCGGGCCAAGCTGATGCCGAAGATCGAACCGCGAGGCCAGCCGGCCTGGCAGGACGACGAAATCGCCAACGAAATCCGGATCGATCACCGCTACCGCGTACCGGACCTCTGGAAAAAGGAAGACGGGCAGCAGGTGCTGGTCGCCGAGCTGTATCCGTCATTGCTTCACGACTACACCTCCGCACCCGAGACGCTCGTGCGGACTGCTCCGATGAGCCTTCCCTATCCGTTCCGCGTGGCGACCCGCACGATCGTGCACCTGCCGGAGGAATGGAACCTGCGCGAAGAAGACACGCGAATTGAAGACGAGGCTTTCACCGGCCGGGCGACGGTCGCCAAGTCGGGCAACATCGTCACCCTCTCCTACGAACTTGCCACCCTCGACGACCACGTCGCACCCAGCCGCATGGCCGAGTTCGCCCGACATCTCCGGCAACTCCGGGAAAAGCTGGGCTACAGCTTCACGTTCAATCCGGAGATCGCGAAGCGGAACGCGACGTTTCGCCTCAACAAGACTTATTTGGCAGTCGGACTCGGGGCCGTCATCGGCTGGACCGCCCTGGCCTTCTGGGTCTTCCGGCGCCCCTGGCGCCTTCATCAGCCTCCGCTCGTGTCCCCGCCGGCGGACCTTGTGGGACTCGGCGGCTGGCTCGTGTTGGTGATCTTCGGGATCATCTGCCGGGCAATCACCCAGGTGGTGTTTATCGTGACGGGGCACCGGGCCATGTTCGACGGCCGTGTTTGGGACCGCTTCGCGGCAGGGGCCCACGTGACCTTCTGCGTGGAATTGGCGATGCAGCTCGGGTTGCTGGTCCTTTTCGTCTTGTCGATCGTGACGTTCTTCCGACGCCACCGGATCTTCCCCCTCCTCTTTGTGGCCAATTTCGCCGGTGTCGCGCTGTTCACGCTCGTGGACTCCGTGCTGGTCGCGAACCTGATCGGCTGGAGCGAGGCCAACACGATGGAGATCGTGGGTACTGTTCCGGCACTGGTGATCGCCGGCGCCATCTGGGTTCCGTACGCCTTTGTCTCGCGCCGGGTAAAAGCCACGTTCGTCCACGGCTCGGCTTCGAAACCGGAGGCCACCCCGCCAGAGCCCCCTCCGCTGGTGCTCGCCGAATAGAGCAGAATACGTCAGCGCAACCGTCGTGGACCCTGGCGACGCCGCTTGCCGGATCTGCGGCGGGAGGTTCAATGCGTTCCCATGCGCTGGAATCCCCTGCTCCTTGCCCTGCTCGTCGTGCTTTCCGTCTGCCGGTGTTTCGGTGCCGAGCCGGCGTCGGTCCCGATCACCGTCTATGTCGGCACGTTCCCTTCTCCGCAGAGCAAGGGCATCTATTCGTTCCAGTTCGATCCCGCCACGGGCAAAGCCTCTCCCAAGGCCGCCGTGCTCCGCGTCGAAGCAGACCGGCCCGGCTATCTCGCCCTTCATCCCAACGGCAGGATTCTCTACAGCCTCAGCGCCTCCTCGGAATACCAGGGCAAGCCGAGCGGATCGCTGACGGCGTATTCGATCCGGCCCGACGGCTCGCTCGAGCCGCTCGGCACGCAGGCTACCGGCGGCGCCGGTCCGTGCTACCTCGACATCGATCCCACCGGGCGCTGCGCGCTCGTGGCGGCGTACAACGGCGGCAACATCTCCGCTCTGCCGATCGCCCCGGACGGCCGGCTCGGAGAAGTCGCGAGTTTCATCCAACACACCGGCTCGAGCGTGAATCCCGAGCGGCAGACCCACGCCTACGCCCACTGGATCGAAGCCGATCCGACGAACCACCGCGCCCTCGTCTGCGATCTCGGCCTCGACAAGGTGCTCGTCTACCGCCTCGACGTCGCGACGGCCAAACTCACGGCCAACGAGCCGCCCTCCGCGTCCGTCGCCCCGGGCAGCGGACCGCGCCACCTCGCCTTTCACCCCTCCGGGAAATGGGCGTACGTGATCAACGAAATGGGCAACACCGTCGACGCCTTCGACTACGATTCCAAGACCGGCGCCCTCCACCCGCTCCAGACCGTTTCCACTCTTCCGGAAGGCTTCGAGGGCGCCAACACCGGCGCGGAAATCGCAGTGCATCCAAACGGTCACTACGTCTATGCCTCGAACCGCGGGGACAACAGCGTGGTCGTTTTCCGGATCGACCCCGCGTCCGGCAAACTCGCGTTCCTGCAGCGCCAGTCCACGGGTGGGAAGACGCCGCGGTTTTTCGCGCTCGATCCCACCGGACATTGGCTGCTCGTGGCCAACCAGGATTCCCAGTCCATCGTGGTCCTGCACCTCGACCCGGAGACGGGAAAACTCTCTCCGACGAACCAGCGCGTCGAGGTCGGCGCGCCGACCTGCCTCGTTTTCGCCACGCTGCCCAAGGGCTGACGGCGTGGCTCGTTCGTCGGAGGGCCGGAGGAGTCCTTATCGGTTCATCCCAACTGGTACGCCACCGACGACCAGAAGACGCCCAAGCGTGCGCTATCGTTTGGGCGCGTGCTCGCGAAGAGCTGAGTCGAGATCCGCACAGAGGATCGGCTGGCGCGTTTCCGAACGAAACGCACCGGCTTCCCAGAGCGGAGGGTTTCGCCGCGCTTCTCGTGGCACTCAGCCGCGCGGGCCGAGTTCAAACACCAGCAGCGTCACAGCCTGCCTCGGCAGGGAAACGCGATAGGTGGCGACACCGTCCTTCACGGGCACGGTCTCGGCGCCACCGGCCGCCTGAAGCCGGCCCGCCTCCACCAGCTGGGCATACTGCTTCTCGTTGGGAGCGTGCGGCGAACCCATGCGTTTCCACGCCGCGTACGCGTTGCTGTGTTCCTGGTCGATCAGGTAGCGGGTGAGCTTGGCCGGGGCGCGCGCGGTCAGCCCCTCGAGCGAAAGAGCAATCTCGGCGGCGGGGCCGGGCACGTCGTCGTCGTGGTAGTGCCAGACCAATACGCAGAGCTTTTCGTCCTCGAGGCTCGCCATCGCGGCGACGTCGGGCTGTACGCGAACGCTGTCCGAGATCATGCGCTCGAGCGGCACTTCGCCCGAACTTTCGGTCGCGAGGCGCTGGCCGCCCATCCGGCTGAACATCCGGAAAACGTTGAGCACGGGAAGGTCGATGCCGTTCGTCGCGAGCACACGCTGGCCGGCAAAATACGGTTGATCCTCGAACTCGAACGCCCAGGTCACCGCGCCCTCGAGATTCACGCCATGCCGGTCGGCCAGCAGGTAATGGCGAGCGAAACTGGCCGCAACGTAGCTGGAGTACAGGGTCCCCGCGCGATAGCCCAGCTGCGGCCCCTGGCAGGCCGCACAGCCGTCGGGGTCCGATTCCCCGATGACGATCGGCTTGCCTCTGAGTTCCGGCACCGCGGCGATCTTGCGGAAGCCGTTGTCGAGCGCCTTGAGCTGGGCGTGGATGCCGGTGCGCACGTGGCCGTCGACGAACGTCGGCTCTCCCTTCGCGTGAAAGGCGATGAAGTCGGTCGGCGTCCCGATCTTTCCCGTCGCGTAGTTCGTGCCTTTCACGACGTGCTCGAGAAAGCCGTCCATGAACGCCCCGCCGCTCCCGGCGGTGTGCGGTCCGCCGACGCGCGCCGTGGGCAGGGCGCGGCGGATGCCGTCGATTGCGTAGTCGTGGAGTTTATACCACTCCTCGGGCGTGCCCTTCCAGTAGGCCCCGTTGGCCTCGTTCCAGACCTCCCAATACCACGTCTCCACCTCCTCGCGGCCGTAACGCTCGACGCAATGCTTCGCCCACTGGTAAGCGAGTTCGCGCCACTTGTCGTAGTCTTTGGGCGGGTACGCCCAGCCCGTGATGATGCGATCGTAGGGCAGACCGGGACGCCATTCGTGCCGGTAGGGCTGCGGATGGGTCGAGAGCGCCTCGGGCATGAAGCCGAGCTGAGCGTACGGTTTCACTCCGCGGCCGAGGTAGGTGTCGAAGATGCGGTCGACACCGCGCCAGTCGTAGACGGGCCTGCCCTGCGCGTCTTCGGTGTAGATGTTGGTGCTCCCCCACTTCAGCGCCGGCGTGCCGTCCCCGGTGCAAAGGAGATTGTGGGCGCGGAAATACACCTGCTGCGGCCGGAGTTCGCCGAGTTCGGTCAGCAGCCTCCGGCCGTCCTTCATCGTGGCGTAGTTCGGTTCGTCGGCGCCGAAGAAGCGCCAGATCGGCTTCATCGGCGCGATCGGGTGGTCTGCGCGCACGCGGATGGCAACGGGAAACGGTGCGGCCGTGTCGTCGGCACGCAGAAGAACTACCGCAGCGAAAACAAAGAGGCTCAGCCGAAAGACGGGAAGTTTCATGGGGATGGGGCGGAAAGCAGTCTCGCTCAATGTGCGAACCACGCCTGAACGAAGCCCCGGGCGGCAGGACTTCAAGCACGCTCGGCGTTCCTTCCGCGCAAACCATCGCCCCTGCGGCGAAAAAGTCGTTGAATCCCGAGGCACCGCATTTGCATCTCGCAGACTCCCCCGCACTCTGACCAGACCGCGCACCATGGACGGAATCGGACTCATTCAGGATCTCGCCATCGTACTCCTCGCAGCCGGACTAGCCGGCTCGCTCTGCCGGCGCATCGGTCTGTCGGTGATCGTCGGTTACCTGCTCGCGGGCGTGATTGTCGGCCCGTACACGCCGCCGTTCTCCTGGATTCTCGACGTCGGCCGGATCGAGGCGCTCTCCCAGGTCGGAATGGTGTTTCTCATGTTCGGCATCGGCCTCGGCTTGAGCGTCAGCCGACTCGCCCGGATGGGGGCGCCGACGCTCGTCGCGACCGCGCTGGGTGCGTTCTTCATGCTGAACCTGACGAAGGTGCTCGGCTACTTTGTCGGCTGGACGGGCGAACAATCGCTCTACCTCGCGGCAATGTTCATGGTGTCCAGCTCCGCTGTGATCGCGAAGGTCGTGGAAGAACTCGGTCTGTCGCACGAAAAAGCGGCGCAACACGCGCTCAGCATCACGGTGCTGGAGGACGTGGTCGCGGTCACCATGCTGACGGTCCTCGCGTCGCGGACCGGCGCGCAGGGCTCAAGCATCGGGGCTCTTCTCGCCGGCCTCACCGCCTTCGTCGTGCTGCTCGTGGGCGCGGGGCTTCTGATGGTTCCGAAGCTCATGCGCCGGCTGGAGGCCCGGGCGGACCCCGAACTCCAGACGATCATCGTCGCGGGGATCCTTTTCCTCCTCGCGCTCGCCGCGGTGAAGGCCGGCTATTCCCTCGCGCTTGGGGCGTTCCTGCTCGGCGCGATCGTGGCCGAGCTTCCGCAGAAAACCGGCGTGCAGAAGGCATTCAACGGAATGCGCGACCTCTTCAGCAGCGTGTTTTTCGTCTCCATCGGGATGATGATCGACATTCGCCTGCTAATCGACGTCTGGGGCTGGATCCTCGGGTTGACGGTCTTCGTCCTCGTCGCCCGAACCGCGGGCACAACGCTGGCGCTCACTCTCTCCGGCACGAAACCCGCGGAAGCCCGCCGGGCGGGTCTGCTGCTCACGCCTCTCGGCGAATTCTCGTTCATCATCGCTCAGCTGGGCGTCTCGTCCGGCGTGCTCCCCAAAACGTACTACCCTCTCGCGGTCGGCGTTTCGATCCTGACGGTTTTCCTCATGCCCCTGATCAACCGGTTTTCCACTCCGATCCTGGAGTTCGGGGAGCGCGCCGA
The DNA here is from genome assembly GCA_003054665.1 of Opitutaceae bacterium EW11. Classification (GTDB taxonomy): domain Bacteria; phylum Verrucomicrobiota; class Verrucomicrobiia; order Opitutales; family Opitutaceae; genus EW11. The sequence goes on from QAYY01000016.1 coordinate 166,603, forward strand.
ACCGGGCTGGCTCCGAGGCGCATTCGAGGCGTACCACGGCTGGCTGGACCAACTGCAAAGCGCGCCGACCAGATCCGGAAGCTGGAAACTAATCCGGGGACGCCTCGGCCAGATCGCGCTAGAGACGGCGTTCGTCACGGGCCTGCTGATCTTTTCGGGCCAGCTGCTCGAACTCCTCCAGGACGAAGCGGGGGCTTTCAGCCTCGAGGCGGAAAACGTCGGCTACGTTTTCTGGGCCGTCGTGACGCTGGTCGCCCTGGTGCCGTTGGTGGCGATCTGGAGAAACATCAACGCCATCGCGATGATCTACGCGGAGAACGTATCCGCATCCCGCGTACCGTACGCGCTCGTCCAAAACACGATCAAGGGGACGGCCGCCGTGGTAATGGCGTACTGGCTCTACTTGATTCTCCCGATCCACCAATTCGGACCGCTCGGGTGGGTTCTGATCGGTGTCTTCGCGATCCTCGTCATCGCCTTCTACTCGCGGCGGCTGATCTACTGGCACAGCGAATGGCAGACGTCCGTCCGCGAAGTGCTCGAGCAACCCGCCGAGACCGATCCGGAAGCGCAACGGCTCCAGCGTCTCGAGGGCCTGGATTCATGGAACGTGCGGCTGGTCGAGTGCGTCGTGCCCGATTCGGCGCCGTATAGCGGACAGACGCTGGCGGAGCTGGCGATTCCCTCCCGCTTCGGATGCGTGGTCCTGGAACTCGAGCGCAACGGCATGGTGATCACCGCCATCGGACCCGACCTGCGGGTGTACCCGGGCGACAAGCTCCTGCTCCTCGGCGGAGAGCGGCAGACCCGGGACGCCTTGGCGGGACTTTCGCAGAGCCGCAAGGCCGAGGGCGACGACGAGGCGTTTCGCGGTTCCGTGCTGGAGACCCTGCACCTTCCGCCGGGCCCGTGGTCCGGCCAGACTCTGGCTCAGCTCAACATCGGCAGACTCACGGGCACGCGCATCGCGGGTATCCGCCGAGGCAAGACAACCATCATCTCGCCGTCCGGGCAGGAGCGGCTCGAATCGGGAGACGATCTCCTCGTCGCCGGAACACTGGCAGAGATCGCCGCGTTCCGGAGATGGCTGAAGTCGCAGCAGCCCGTGGCCGCAAGCGCCTGACTCAGTCCGTCCGCAACGCGACGTTCGGATCGACCCGGGAGGCAGAAAGCGCCGGGATGAAGCAGGCAAGCAGCGTCACGGCGGAAAACACCGCCGCCGTCAGCCCGAGCGTCAGCGGATCGCGGGGGCTCGTGTCGAATAGCAACGACTGGAGCAGGCCCGTCGCGAAAAGCGCGGCGAGCACGCCCGCGCCGACGCCTGCGCCAACCACTGCCGCGCCCTGGCGGAGGACGAGCAGGAGAATGTTCATTCGAGTGGCGCCGAGGGCGACGCGGAGCCCGATCTCCGAGGTGCGGCGGGCCGCGGAGTAGCTCATCACGCCGTAGACGCCTGCGACGGCGATCACCACGGCGGCGAAGGAAAATACGCTGAGCAGCAGGGCTGCGAAGCGCTGGCGGGCGATCGTGTCGCGCACGATCGCCTCGAGCGGCCGGATCGAGGTGACCGGCTGCTCGGGATCCACGCCCCGCAGCTTTTCACGCAGCGCAGCCGGCACGCCCGCCGCGCCGGGCACGGTGCGCACGACAAAATGCAGCGCGTTGTTCGGAGCCTGCCAGAAGGGTTCGTACATCTGCGCGGAGAATGCGCCCGCGACTCCGTCCGGCCTCACGTCCGCGACGACCCCGACGATCTCGCGGTACTTCACGTCGCAGTTCTTGATCCAGATCCGCCGGCCGATCGCGTCTCCGTTCGGGAAATACTGGCGGACGAAGGCCTCGCTCACCAGTGCCACGGGGCTCGCTTTCTCGTTATCGGTCTCGCTGAAGAGCCGCCCCTTCACGAGCCGGATGCCCATGGCCGGGAAATATCCCGGAGTGACCGCGTAGTAGATCGCCTTCCGCTCATCCGCGCGGGAGGTCGGATTGCCCATTTCTTCAAACGTGGTCAGCCACCGCCCCTGCATCGGGAGCGACTGGGTGACCCCGGCGGAGTGCACGGCGGGAAGGGCGGAGATTCGCTCCAGCGCCTGTCGGGTGAACGCGACTTTGCTGGCGTCGTCGGCGTACGGATTCTGCGGTAGGTCCACCGTCATCGCCAGGGCGTTCCTGGTTTCGAAGCCGAGCGATACCTGCGAGAGTTTTCCCAGGCTGCGCGCCAGGAGACCGGCGCAGGCACAGAGGGCAAGCGACAACGCGATCTCGAGCGAGACGAGCACGCGCCGCAGCGTTTCCTTGCGCGAGTGGTCGGCGCCGCCGCGACCTCCGTCCTTGAGCGACTCCGAAACGTGCACGCTGGAAAGCTGCCAGGCCGGAGCCACGCCGAAACCGATGCCCGTCAGCAGCGTCAGCGCGCAGCTGAAACCGAGCACGCGCCCGTCGATCGTCAGCGCCGGAAGATGCAGCGCCGCGGGGGCGAGGGCCTGCAGGACGTCGAGCGACCACCACGCCGCCAGCGTCCCGAGAACCCCGCCCGCAACCGCCAGCAGCGCGCTCTCCGCCAGAAGCTGTCGCGTGAGCCTCCCCCGCGTGGCGCCCAGCGCCGTCCGTATTGCCATTTCCCTGACGCGGTGAACGCCACGCGCAAGGAGGAGAATCGCGTTGTTCACGCAGACGATGAGAAGAACGCTACCCACCGCGCCGAACAGCAGCCAGAGCATCGGGCGCAACCTACCCACCTGGTGCTCCCGGAGCGTCGTGGCCGCGACGGTCCATCCGCGATTCGAACCCGGATGGTCCGCTTGGAGCTGGGCGGCGACGCCGGACAGCTCGGCCCGCGCCTCTGCCAGGGTCGCCCCGGGCGCGAGCCGCCCGACGACGTCGAGACAGCGCGCGCCGCGAAAATCCTCGGAACGCTCAAAATCGGAAAAGGCCATCGGCACCCAGCAATCGGCAAGTCCGCCGGCCAAAAAACTCGCGGGCATGACGCCAATGACGGTCCGCGGCGCGCCGTCGATTCGTAATATCTGGCCCACTACGGACGGGCTCGCCCCGAACTGCTGGACCCAAAGCCGATGGCTGAGCACCACCACGCCGTCCTTGCCGGCCTGGTCCTCCGAACGATCGAACGTCCGGCCGAGAACCGGCGACTCGCCATAGACATCGAAGAAGTTCCCCGTGGCGCGCGTGGCGACGACTCGCGCCGGTTGTCCGGCGCCGGTCAGCCGGCCGGAGCGATCGAACGTCGCCGCGAGCTCGGCGAACCGCGTCGTTCTGCCGGCCCAGTCCAGATAATCAGCCGGTGAGGTCGGAAAAGCGGGATAATCCGGGAGAAGCGAGGACTCCACGACGACGATGCGGTCAGCGTCCGGATAGGGCGGCGGCCGAAGCAGTACTTGGTCGACCACCGAAAACACCGCCGTGCATGCGGCGATGCCGAGGGCGAGCGACACGAGTGCCGTGATCGTCACTCCGGAGGTTCTGAGCAGTTGGCGGAAAGCGAGGCGCAGTTCGGCGAACATGGAGGGGGGGCACGTTATTTGCAGCCGCCGTGCCAGACGACACGAAAGCCTACAAATCATTGGCTCCCAGAGAGGCCCGTGTTTCGCCCCTCCAACTTGCCCCTCGCTTCAGGGCGGATCCGGAATGCGCCAGTCCCGCATCTGGGACACGCTCCTCGCGAAAAGCGCCTCCCCTGCGCTGTCGAATCAGGCGGGGCCCTTCGCGGCGGGCCAACGGATCTCGGCCGCGAAACGGTCGCCCGCGAGAGCGGCGTCGAACTCGCATCCGAGCGCCGACGCCACCGCCGTCGTCACCTGCAGCCCGATGCCTGAGCCCGCGCTTTTTTTCCCGGAAGCCTGATTCTCCACCCGGCAGAACACTCGATCGCCGGAGCTGCCGAGCCGCACCTCAATGCGTCCCGTGCCGTGGCGCATGGCGTTCGAGAGCAGACTGTGGAGCATCTGCCGCACGTACCGCGGATCGGACCTGATCGCGCAGGCGCTCTCCGACGCGACGGTCAGCAGGCGCCCTTCGCTTTTCGCCCAGAGCTCGTAGGTCTCTGCCATGTCGGAGACCAGCTCGGGCAGCGAGAGGTCTTCCAACTGCACCGACAGCCGCCCCTGCTCCGCGGTGGCGAGCAGCAGGCATTGGTCGACGTACTCGGAGAGTCGCCGCAATTCGTCCTGAAGCGACTCCGCCACGACCGGATCGATCCGCGCTGCGTTCTCCTCGACCTGCAGCCGCATGAGCGTGAGCGGCGTCCGCAACTCGTGCGCCACCTGGCCCGAAAACTCCGTCAAGTGCCGGAACGACGTCTCGATCCGGGCGAGCAGCGAATTGACGTTCGTCTCGATGGTCTGGAACTCCCGGTCGGCGCCTTCGAGGCGCACGCGTTTCGTGAGATTCTTCGCCCCGATTTCCGAAAGCTGCCGGATCAAGTCGTCCACCGGCTTCATCGATTTCGACGCGAGCGAATAGCCGATCCCGATCGAGATCACCGCAATCGGCACCGAATAGATGAGCGAGAGGCGCCACAGCTCGCCGAGGATGTCCTGGATTTCCGGATCCGAATAACTGCCGTGCAGCGGCGCGTCGGAGCCGGCGTCCTTCGTCCGCTCCCAACGCTCGTACTTCAACTCGTGCTTGAGGTGCGAATACGTCGCCGCCATCAGCACGCAGAGGATGATCACCAGGCTCGCCGTGTACCAGATCGCGAGTTTCCAGCGGAGGGACTTCATGAGCCGGCCTCCTTCAAGGCGTAGCCGATCCCGCGGACGGTGTGAATCAGCGGGCTCCAGCCGGGCCGGTCGATCTTCTCCCGGAGGTAATTGACGTACACGTTCACGACGTTCGTGCCCGAGTCGAAATGCTGGTCCCAGACGTGCTCGATGATCGCCGTCTTGCTCACCGGTTTCGGCGAGGAGGTCATGAGGATCTCCAGGAGCGCAAACTCGCGATTGGTCAGCTGGATTGTCTCGCCCTGGCGCCTCGCGGTGCGCGCGAGGAGGTCCAGTTCGAGATCCGCCACCCGCAGCAGGTCGATGGGTTGCGTCCGCCTCCTCCGCAGCATCGCGCGAACTCGGGCGAGCAATTCCACCATCGAAAACGGCTTTGCCAGGTAATCGTCCGCCCCCGCGTCGAGACCGCGCACGCGGTCGTCCACGCTGTGCCTGGCGGTGAGAAAAATGACCGGTGCGTGAACGCCTTTGCGGCGAAGCTGCCGGACCGAGGTCATGCCGTCGGCGCCGGGCATCATCACGTCGAACACCATGGCGTCATACGGATACGTCTCTGCCAGCCAGGTGGCCTCGTTGCCGTCGGCGGCGACGTCCACGGCGTATCCCGCCTCGACCAAACCCCGGCGGATGTGTTCTGCGACCTTCGTTTCGTCTTCTGCTACCAGGATACGCATGTCGCTGAGCTTGCCTCGGCAGCCGGCCGCTTGCGAGCCGAGTTCTGTTGGACGGGCGGAAACCTCCGCCCGTCCAACTCCCAAGTCCGCGTACTCAGTCGTCGTCCCTGCCCTCGGGTCGCTTCGACGCCGCCTGAGCCGCCTGAGGTCCGCCTGCGGCGTCGGCCGGCCCTGCCAAGAGCACGCCGGCGCCGTGACGGTAAACGAGCAGACCGCCGCGGTGCCCCGTCTGCGAGACACACAACGAGGCAGCCAGAGCCACCACGGCGGTCGCAATTCCTGTTGAACGTCCGAGAGCCGGCCATTTTCCCGTGACTGCGGAGGCGAGCGCGAGGACGGCGGCGATCACCGTCACGGTCAGCGTCCGCTCCGCCCATTCTTCGTGCTCCTCGATCAGTTTCTCGATCGCAGGCGTCCCGCCGACGCTTTCGCCTTCTTCATCGCCCGTCGCAACCGCGGCGCCCGTGCCGGCGGCGGCGAGGGCGAGCACGACGAGGGCGATGGTGGGAAGATTCCAGCGGCGGGTGAACGCGGCTGCGACGGCCACGGCCGTGCCGACGAGGATCAGCACGATCGGAAAATGAACGATGGCCGCGTGCAGCGGACTGGGAACAGGGAGCATGGTCGGACGGCGGGCGACGCGCGAAACTGCGTCAGTTGACGGCCTCGAATTGATCGGCGCCCTTGCGGCAAACCGGGCAGCGAGTGTCGGGCAGCGTGGTGACGGTGTTGCCGCAGACCGGGCAAACGTAGAATTTCGCGTCCTGGAGCGTGGCGGGCTTCTCGAGAGCCTGCTGGTAGAAAACCGCGTGCTGCTTCTCGGCCTCGACGGCGAATCGGAAGGTGCGAACGGCCTCGCGATTTCCCTCCGCCGTGGCCGTGGCGATGAACTTCGGATACATCGTGTCTCGCTCGTAGCTCTCGCCGGCGAGCGCGGCCTTCAGGTTCTCCTCCGTCGTGCCAAGCTTCACCTCGTCGAGGGGCCGTTCGTCGAGCTTGCCGCCCGCGTCGAGGATGGTCTTGCGGTGATTGTCGCGGTGAATCTGCTCGGCCTTTGCCGCGGCGCGAAACAGCCGCGCGATCTGCGGCTTGCCTTCCTTGTCCGCCTGCTGCGCGAACGCGGTGTAGCGATGATTCGCGTTGGACTCGCCGTTGAAGGCGGCGTTCAGGTTCTGCAGGGTCTGCTGCGAAAGTGCGGCCGCGGAAAGCGCGGAAGAGAAAACGAGGAGCGACGCGGCTCCGATGACGGTGCTCAGCAACTTTTTCATACGCCCCGCAGCCTAGCAGCGGGAGCGTTAGAATTCGTCCGGCCCAAGATTAGAAAATTCTTAGGCCGTCAGGTTCATGGACCGAACCAGAAGTCCGCGATGCCCTCGTACTGCGCCTTCGGCTCCGCCAACTGACCGCGCGGCCCCGTCCACTGCGGTTCATTGAACTTCGTGCCGATCGCCGGAATCACGTCCAGGAGCGCCAGACCGGACTTCGGCAAGACGACTTTCGTGCCTCCGGCGAGGTCGTCCGGCGGAAACGAGGGCGTCAGCACCTGCACGAACCGCTCCGCCGAATGCGGCACGACGGCCAGCGGACCCTCGTCGGTTTCGAGGCGCAGCCAGGCCACGCCAGAGAAACAGCCTTTGAATTCCGGATACTCCCAGCCGCTCCAGCCGGTGACCGTGTCGTTGTAGCGGTTCTGCCAAAGACCGAAACGCACACCCTCGCGGCGATTCTGCCAAACCCGGTAGGGACCGTCGCCGAGCCAGGTTTTCGAGCGGACCTTTGCCTCCGGATAGTCGAAACACACGCCTTGGAACGTGGATCCGCGAACCGGCAGGTAGGTGTAGGCGCAACGCACCCAACCGTTGGGACGGACCGTCCATTCGACGGACCTCAGAGAGCCCTCATACGCCGCCGTGACAACGACTTTGGCGCCTTCCTTCCGGCTCTGGAGCGAAACGAGCTTCGCTTCGCCCACCGCCGGGCGCGGACCGTTGCCGAGGGACACCGTCTTTCCGGCTTGCCGAACGCCCGAGAGGTAGCCGGTGGTCTTGTCGAATTCCACCTGTAGTGTCCCGGCGGCGACATGGATGGACCTCGCGTCCTCCATCACGCTCGCGGCGGAGGCGCCCTGCCCTGCTTTCTCGATTGCTGCCTCGCTTTCGGCGAGCCCCGGCGCGCGCCACGAATACGTCCAGAGTTCTTCGCCGGACTTGTCCGAGATCGCGAGCGAGAGATTGTCCGCCTCTGCCCAGCCGGCCGGCAGTTTCAACCGCAGCACGCCCCGCTTTCCGGGAGCGATTCGCGGCAACGCCCCCTCACCTTCGGCCAGGATTCGCGTCTGCGCCCCGGTCTCGGTGGCGGCGGGCTGGCGTTCGAGGCGCCAATGGAAACGGCACGCCGAGGCATCGGTGAAGCTGTAGCGGTTTTCCACCGTGAATTCCGCGATCCGGCCTTTCGACGGAAGGGCGCCGGAGAGCTGGATCGGAGACCAAATCTCCTTGATGGCGTAATAGCTCGCCTCTTTTTCGCCGAACGGTCCGACCACGCCGTCCGGTGCCTGATTGCCGACGACGTCGATCTTTCCCGTATCCGGGCGCTTCACACCTTCGTCGCGGAAGGCCCAGATGAAACCGCCGCCCAGCGTCGGGCTGGCCCGCATCATGGACCAGAAATCGCGCAGCCCCGCGCCGGCACCTCCGTCGTAGAGGCCGTGGAGAAACTCCGTCGGCATGTAGATCAGCGGGTAGCTGCCCATCGTGCCGTGGTCTTCCGGACGATACTTCCACTCGGTCTTCAGCCCGCGGCTCAGCAGTTGGGCCTGCGGGTAAACCTTGTAGTGGGCGGTGTTCAGCCCGCTCAGCACTTCCCACGGATGAAGCACCGGCCGAGCCTGCGGGTCCCAGCGGCCAAACTCGGAATCGAGCGCGGTGTTCCAGCCGCCTTCATTGCCGTTGTCCCAGAAGAGAATGCTCGGGTGATTCACGTCGCGCGTCACCATCTCGCGGACCAGTTCGCGGCCGACATCCGTATCCAGGCTCTTCTGCCAGCCCGCGAGTTCGTCGAGAACGTACAGGCCCAGCTCGTCGCAGAGTTCGAGGAACCGCGCATCCGGCGGATAGTGCGACATGCGGACGGCGTTCATATTCATCCCCTTCATCAGCGCGATGTCGCCGCGATGGTCCGCCTCCGAGAGCGCGCGACCGGTCGCCGCGTTGAACGAATGCCGGTTTGTCCCCTGTAGCACCACTTGGCGGCCATTGACGAAGAGCCCCTTGCCCAGACGCACTTCGAACGTCCGGAAGCCGATGTGTTCGCGCACCTGATGCACGGCGTGCGAAGCCTCGTCGAGGAGACTGACCTCCAACGTGTAGAGCGTCGGGTCTTCGGCCGACCAAGGAGCGACGCCGCGGATTCGCGACTTCAACGTCACCTCGGATTTCGAAGCGCTGGCGGAGAACGGTTTTCCCATTTCCTTCCCGTCCGAAGAAAACACCCGGGCCCGCACGGAGTTCTTTGCTCCCTGGCCGTTCACAAAAACCTGCACCGCCAGCGAGCCGTCGGCCCGTGCGTCGGTGGCAAGGCGTTCGATGAACACCGCCGGCACCGTTTCGATCCAGACCGGCCGGAAGATCCCGCCGAAATTCCAGTAGTCGCCCACACGCTCGGCCCGGTTCACTCCGGCATCGGAGGAGTTCTCGTCGACGTGCACCTCCAGCAGATTCTCGGCGTCGGGCCGGAGCAGTCCGGTCACTTCATAGCGGAACCGATAAAACGCGCCGTGGTGCACGGGCCCCGCCTGCGTGCCGTTCAAGCGCACCGTGGCATCCGTCATCACGCCGTCGAACACGAGGAACTGCCGGGCACCGGACAGCGCGCTCGGCCCCCGGAAAACCAGGCGATAGTCGCCGGTTTCGGCGGGTTCCAGCGAGTGATAGCTCAAGGTGCCGAACCCCTCCATTTCCCAATTCGAAGGCACCGGGATTTTTGTCCAGACGCCAGACTTTGCGCCCGCGGAGCAGCGGAAATCCCATTCCACGGCAGTGGCCCGGTCCTGGCCGGACAAATACGTGCGGATGGTTTCAGCGGCGCCGGCCGATCCGACGAAGGCGAACGCGAGGCCAAGAGTGAGGGCAAGGGGACGCATGGATACCGGGGAAAAAAGACGGACTCCGCAACGAAGGCGATTCCGACCTCGCCGCTCCGTACGGAATCTCGAGCCGAGGACGCCGCTCCCGTGCGGCCACCACGCAATAAAAAAGGGCGAACCCGCGCGGTTCGCCCTCTGCCTATGCGTGGGACAAAAACTGCTCAGTCGCGGCTGCGCAGCTTCATCAGCAGGCGCAGGATTTCGATGTAGAGCCAAACCAAGCCCACGAGGATGCCGAACGCCAACAGCCAGCCCTGGCGCTCGTCGACGCCGCCGTCGACCGCCTGTTCGATCTGGGCGAAGTCCACCACGAAACTCAACGCGGCGACCAGCACGATGACCACGCTGATCCCGATGCTGAGAGGCGAGCTGTCCTGCAGGAAACCGAGCGGGTGGCCGAAGAGGCTGGAGACGAGGTTCACGAGGTAGAGCACCGCGATGCCGATCATCGCAACCGTCAGCGCCTTCACCAGGCCCGGCGTGGCGTTAAGGATACGAAGGCGGTAAAACGCCAGCACCGTGGCGAAACAGCCCAGCGTCGTCGCACTCGCCTGAAACGCGATGCCGGGGAAACGCAGTTCGGCGAAGTAACTGATCACGCCGAGCGCGGCACCCTGCGTGAGCGCATAGGCACAGATGAAGAACGGATTCGTCACCCGTCCAAACGTGATCACGAGCCCGAGTACGAGACCCACGAGGCTGGCGATGAGCGCCGCGGATGGAGGGACCGTGCCCGTCGTCACGCCGTGCCACGTGAAACCGTAGGCGGCGGCCGTGAGGAGGAAGAGAATGCCCGTGCGGTGAATCACGCCGTTGACCGTCAGCGTGCCGCCGGAGCTGCTGTCCTGGACCCGTTTCAGTGCGGGATTGGCTTCGAACATAGAACGACAAGCTTAAGAAACCCTCCCGCGCCAATGCATCACTTTTTTCCAGGATTGCGCGCTACCTCTTCACCCGTCGCCAGTTCTTCGTTACGCGCCGCCCGTTTTCGGTTTCTCCGACGCGCGGCGAGGATTCCGGTTCGCTGAGTCAATCGAAAGCGTGGCATTCACGCACGGGCGCAGGGCGCCTTCGGAGCGCCGATCGCGCCCTGGAGGTTGCCTAAAGCAGCGGCGCCAACAGCCGCGAGATATCCTCCGCGACGTGGCCGATCACCCGGTAACGCCGGGCCCGTTCCGGTTTCAGTTCCCGGGAATGCACCATCAGCTCCTCGGCCCAGGCGCGCATCGCGCGGACGTCGTTTTCCGAATACAAAACCACGCCCACTTCGAAGTTCACGAAGAGACTGCGGAGGTCGAAGTTGGCCGAGCCCAGCATGCCCATCCGATTGTCGATGATGATGCCCTTGCTGTGCATCATGCCCGGTCCGAACAGGAGGATGCGGGCGCCGGCGGACTTGAGTTCGCGGATGTAGTGGCGCCGCGCGAAGTCGGTGATCGGGTGGTTGGAGCGGTCGGGCAGCACCAGCGTCACGTCGATGCCCGCGCGGGCCTTCACCATCAACGAGCGCCAGAGCACTTCGTCCGGGATGAAATACGGCGTGATGATCCAGATGCTCTGATGCGCCTCCTGGATCATCGAAAGGATGCCCTCGTAAAGAGAATCTCCGGCGACGTCCGGTCCGCTGGCGACGACCTGCAGCACGCTGCTGCCCTCGGAGCGCGCGGCGTCGGGTCGGAGTTCCTTGTGCAACACCTCGTAACGCTGGCCGCTCGCGAACGACCAGTCGGCGAGGAAAACCTCGTTCAGCAGCGTCGCTGCCGGCCCGCTCAAGATGGCTCCGAAGTCGCGCCACCGCCGGCGATGCGGCGTCGGGCCCATGTACTCGCTGGCCAGATTGTGCCCTCCGACGATCGCGGTGTGCTGGTCGAAGATGGCGATTTTCCGGTGATTGCGGAGATTCGCCGACGAACGCGTGACAAACGGCATCACGGGCATGAACCGCTGCACCTCGCCACCCGCACGGCGCAGCGGATCGGTGAATCCGCGACTGGAGAAAAGGCAGCCGACGGCGTCGAGCAGCAGCCGGACTTTAACGCCCTCCTCCGCGCGTTTGCTGAGCAGTTTGACGATACGCTTCCCGGTTTCGTCCCGCCCGAGGATGAACGTGGTGATGTGAATCGAGTATTTGGCGGCCCGAATCTGCTGTTCGAGCGCGGCGTACATGTGTTCGCCGGTGGTGATCAGCCGGACGGTGTTTCCCCCGACCGGAGGAAACGCGCCGCTGGCGTTGATCGTCTGGGCCGTGGCGGAAACCTGGCTGGGGATATCGATCACGCCCGTGCCTTCCAGCGACGGGTAGATCCGGGACTTTCGCGCAACCAACTTCTGCAGCTTTCGACCGCCGAAAATCAGGTAGAAAGGTACGCCGATGTACGGGATCAGCACGATCACGAGCAACCACGCGAGCGTGTTGCTGGGCTGCCGGCGTTCGGTGAGAATTCGAGCGATTGCGAACAGCGCCAGGATGAAGCCGCCGACCGTCAGAAGGTGGGGCAACAGGGGGTGTTCCGAAAATCTCCGGACGTACTCCATGCCGTGAGCGAGGGTGTGCGGGAGCCTCCAGATAGCAAGCCGCAGAGCTTGGTGAAAAAAGCCTTGCCGTCCCGCAAACGAGCCGTGAATTTCCGCCTTCCTCTTTTGGTAGGATACTCAAGTGGCCAACGAGGGCAGACTGTAAATCTGCTGGGCTCCGCCCTACGATGGTTCGAATCCATCTCCTACCACCATCCTTCGCTCGACCGCTAGCGGTCGAGACTACGGATGGCAGGCCATCCCCAAGCAGGCATAGCTGCGTCGAATACGAATGCGAAGAATAGCGGATCTACACCAAAGTTTGG
>QAYY01000017.1 GCA_003054665.1 Opitutaceae bacterium EW11
CAACTTTTGGGGTCCACCTCAAAGTACGCTTCCGCCGATTGGAACGCCCTGATCCACGCAAAGCAACGTGACATGCACGGCGGCGGGAGCTGAACCGGCCCGTCCGAGCGCAAGCTCGATGGTAGACAAGACTCCCCCTCCATTTACGGTGAACGTCTGGGCATCTATCCGACTGCCGCCAGGCAGTGCTCCAATTGAAGCATTCAGCGGCGTGTATTCCGCGACGATTTGGGCCTTGCCACTGGAAGAAAGTGGCAAAGCAGCTAATCCAAGAAGGAACAGATATGTGAACTTCATAGTGAGATACCGAGTTTGCCAACGCTATAGGTGAGCCGCGCACACGGACGTAGTGCCCTCTACAACGTGAGGATACTACATCACTGGCGTACTAGCTTTTGATTGAGGCCAGACGCCCTGGGCTCGGTTTCCGCCAAAGCGCCTCCGCCATAATCCCGCTAGTGTGCACCGCCATTCGTTTACCCTGCGGCTCGATAACAGCAGTCGCAAGCCTCGAATACTCATGGACACCAATTGTGCCAGCCTGAAGTTACCGAGCGCTGGACTGCCTGCCGGCTGGGCACGTGCGACTTAGGCGCTCCAGCTCGGCATCTAGGGGATGATACGAGACGCCTTACCGACGACGAGTGCTTTGACGCTATATACAAAACCGATCCCGATTAACACAATCCGGCCTGAGTCCCAGACGAACCAGCGGTGCACCAAAGCCGCTATCTCCAGGTCGGTTTTGGAAAGCCGCCCTCTATGGATCTCCCATAGCTCAGTAATCATAGGCCAGAATACCGTGGGAGTGAATGCCCAAATCACAAGAAAACTGGCCAGCGAAATGACCACAAGTCTACGTACGGAGGTCCTCCAACCCAACGCCAGCGCAGCAACCAGAGTCAAAAGTATCAGAGCGCTTAGAGGCTGGAAGAAATTCCCGGGATCGATCGGATACGCCTTGCCATAAGGAAGGTACTGAAATGACGCAGGCGGTGAAGCCCCCCAAGCCATCGCCACAACCAGGAGGTCGAAAATCTTCGCGCCGAGCGCAACCGCCCAGCTCAACACCAGCAACCACAGTACGGCAACGCACCAACCGGAAGACGCGGGAGTTTTCATATTCCCGGCGGAAGAAATACGCTTTGGCCCGGCGGTCGAGCGGCTGAGCGAGAATTCGCGAAGAAACCGGTCCGCCCCAACCAAACGCTGAATGACAGTAAACGGTCGCGGCCAGCGCGGGCAGGCTCGGGTTCGGGCGTCTGCTTCGCCCGCTCTTCGATACGGCATGCGAGGCGGAGCAAGCTCCGAGCAGAACGCCTGGCCCCTCTACCATACTCCTGGCATCAGCCGATACGGAGTGCTCTGCTGATAGCCGCGGTAGCCCGGCAGCTCTTCTGCAAGAGTGCGATCCTCGAGCCTCGTGCGCACGATCAACAATAATACGGAAAGAAATGCCGGAATGCAGCTCCACGCGGAAGCTAGCAGCAAAGGGAGGCCGATTGTTCCGACGATCATTCCGGAATACCCGGGATGCCGAACGATTCTGTAGAGGCCGCTGCTACATACCGAATGTCCTCGCTCTGCCTGGATCCGAACTGCTGCACTGAAGAATCGGTTCTCATTCATAGCCGACAGAAACATGGCCGCACCCAGGATCGTAAGCACAGCACCGAAAACGAAAGAACCAGACGGCAGCTGAGCCCCTGAATGAAAGCGACCACAATCAAGACCAGCAAGAACGAGCGTGATCAGCGTAAGCAATAGCCCCAATCCCAATAGAACCTTGTCCCACGTTTTGCTCCCTTCGCCAATCTTGGCCCGCTCTGCGGCCACCTGCGGATTCCTCTTCAGAATCACATAGGTACAGAAATTCATTGCAGCACTAATGACGCCGTACGCCCATGCCTGCCAATAGTCCGCACGTCCGGCGGAAATCAGCAGAATTGCCACGAAAACGATGGTGACCACAAACCCAGCGATTAATCGTCTCATTTTTCGTCGAAGCTTTGTGCGGAAGCAGACCTATCGTCGGCGCAACGCGTACGCAAGCACACGGAGTGATGAACGTAGGCAGTTTTCTGAGCCGCACTTCGCTGTAATGGAGATGCTGTAACAGCAAGGACGTCGTATTTACCGTTCAATGACGTGTCACGTCACTGACGAATATGCCAACGTGATCAAGCATAGCCTGCCGTTCTTTACTGAATAGTCATTAGGGGGTCACCCAAACGGCCGCGGAAGCTAGTTAACGTCAACGCGCCATCAGTGCGAATACACCCCAGCCTAAGTATTCCCGAGTATAGGCGGCGTAACGTTTGGGTTCCGATGTCAGTTTTGATCGAACCTCTTGAGCGAGATCGTCGTATGGATTTGCCTCAAGCCAACGGTGCATCGTCAGCCATTTGGCTGCCTCGTATCTATCCCAGCCGTCTTGGTCTGCCAGGACCATTTCGACGACATCGTAGCCAAGACGGCCAAACGACGTCAGAAGCTCCGGAAGCGGCAGAAACTCCGAGATCGAGCTAGCAAGACACCCTTGGGCGATTTCCTCCGACGGAGGTAGCTGCCGCCAAAAGGGTTCGCCGATGAGAATCATGCCGCCGGAGTCCAAGCTCCGCGCAAGAAGCGCGACGGTGCCGGCTACTCCCCCACCGATCCAAGTGGCCCCGACGCAGGCGGCTACAGTGACCTTCTCGTCAGAGACGTAGCCGGCGGCATCCCCGTGGATAAACGTCACTTGTTGCGAGACGCCGAGTTCTTCCGCCCGGCGCCTCGCTTGCTCAGTGAACAACCGGCTCATATCCACGCCAGTACCAACGATAGCGTGATCACGCGCCCAAGTGCAAAGCATCTCTCCCGAACCGCTGCCCAGGTCGAGCACTCGTACCCCTGGTTCCAAACGGAGCGCTGCGCCGAGAGTAGCGAGTTTTGCGGGCGTAATCGGATTGTGGATGCGGTGAGCGCTTTCAGTGATATTGAATATCCGTGGTATGTCCACTGTAGTACCTTTCTTTCAGTGCGGACGGGTGGGGTTCTGCGAAATGTCTAGTGATACAATGCAGCTCGCTGCTCTTCGCACGTTAGGAGGAAATATACAATCCCCGACCGCTGTTCGCGGGCAGAAGCTCTGCCACGGTGACCGAACTTGCGATGACTCTGACATTGCGCCCCATCACGGCCAATGGAATACGGTTCACTTTACTCCTGCGCATGCGGAGGTTCAGATTTCGTAGACCTCGCGTTTTGCGTCCAGCCATGCCTATTGCCGCCGCCACACGTGAATTCGCACGGAGCCTGGCAGCCATAGCCGCTGGCTCCGGCGGCTGCTTCGCTCTATTTTGTAGCGTAGGTGCAGTTTGGGAGGACGGACTTGGCCTCAGCTTCGTTGGCGATTTTTAGAGCAGGTCGTCCTGCCATGATACCCATGTCAATACCTGCTTCGACATAGTAGGTCTTGCCTGCTTCGATGTCTAGAGTACGGGCAGAGCTCGCCTCGGTCGACGCTGTGTACGTGTGCTTGCCGGGGTCAGCGAAGAGGAAAAAGTACGTCCCATTCGCGATCGCACCAACAATCTTGTCTCCTTCTTTCACGTTGTAGGAGATGGCGCACCCAATGAACTTTTTCTCCCGGTAAAAATACACGAGGCCTTTGTCGGTCTTGGGCTCGGGATAGATGTTCGTGGCCTGCCTGCTAACAGAGGCGCAGCCAGTTAGGAATGCGACCAGGCCGAAAAGGCCGATCGTGACGATTTTTGTTAGTTTCATGGCGGACAATACCGTTAGCCGGATGTTTATGCTCAACTGCGGCACAAGCGGGCACGCCTTGTACGTCGACCGCAGGCGTGACGACTGCGGGCACGGGCGCCGACGACGGATTCGGCCACTTGCACCACTGCGTAACACCTAACCTGAGATTCTCGACCAAACGTAATGGGGCAGTCACGTCCAGGACCCGATTGCATTGAATACGACGACAACGAGAGCGCTTCCAAGGAGACTCCAGAAGAACATCACAAACGCCATAGCGGCACATCGCAAAATACTCTCGCACTGCACGTCGACCGCCTGCCCGCGAATTCGGTAACCGTTGTACGCTCCCCAGCGAAACGCTTGGACGCCGACAGCTAGCATCCCAGCATACATGAAAACTTGCGCTACAATCGTGAGGCCTCGACCGGCTTGGGCAAATGCGAATGCAGTGACGACACACGCCATGCTCAACACCACCGCTAGAATGACTTGCGATTCGATTCGTTTCATCGGTTTGGGCCGAATGTTTTGTACGCAGCTCCGGCCGAAGCCCGCGCGCAACGTGCGCAAGCACGACTCGTGACAGCGGTAGTCGTTGGTCGCAGCCTCTGTTTAGGCCAAATGGCGGGTGTGCGACTCGACACCGTGTTGCCTAGCGCGCCGCCTGAGTGAAACTGGGAACTTCCCTCGACCATAGCCGTAGTCCGAATTTGCCGTAGTGAATCCACCAACACAACATCTATCTCTACCAACGGGCTCAGCGCGCACGGCACTGACGGCGCTCGCGCGTAGGCATACACCTGAAAGCCCCTAAGCGATCGCAAGAGCAGCTGGCTCAGCCAATCGCCGCCGGGATCCAAGTGCCTCACCAGCTCCGACGCGATGCCTACGATCTCGATCCATGCAGCCGGCGTTCCTCCGCGACCAGCCGGCCAGCGCACCACCCCGCGAAGCCCGAGTCACTCATTCACCTCCGGCGCTTGTTACTTTCTATCAGAATCAATGTTTAGCGAAGAGCCACTGTGGGCGTTGCGTCCAGCGACCGATTCATCCACCTGCGAAGGGCATTCGCATAGCCTAAGCATCTGCGAGTCGGTGCGGACGATTGGGGGCAACAAGCAGGTAAAGCACTGCGCCAAGGATATTGGCAAAGAGCATCACCAAGACCCAGATTAGCCTCATGTTCGAATTGAGTCGCTCGTTCTTGATCGCAGACACCAACGCGTAAACCCAAATGGCTAGGGAACCGAACCCAAGCACCAGACCCACAATCCCGGCCAGAATATTCGTCATACCCACAACAGTAATAAAGGCGCCGCTGCAATCGCAAGAGTGCTCTCTCACCAATCCCGAATATCTCCAGTTCCGGTCTCGCGTCCCCGATTGGCACTAGACGTAACGGCCAGGTTCACCTTCAGCTCCTCGCCTCCGCGCCGCAGTAGAATTCCGCTTAACTCAATGAACCACGCCTACCGCTGGCACACCACGTTGGTAGTACTGGGAAAGACAGCTGTGCGCACTAGTTCCAGAAGCAGGTTCGTCTGCTTGGACACAATTGAGTTGTGGATACAGGGCAGGAAAGTGCAAAAGTGCCCTCGCGGTTGTGCTCATCAACGAAGAATCCTGTAAGCCACATACGCCGCCGCGAAGAATGCCGTTATGATCGCACTTCGGCGTAGGCTCTCCCAGGTCTTCCGTTCGCTCTCCTCCTCTACTTCCCAGAGCATCGTTTTGGCATGCCCTCGGCGCAGCTTTTCAACCGCAAGAGCGCGTTGTGCGGAGCCCGGAGGAAGCAGATCCTCAACTTCAGGATGCTTTGACCGAAGCTCTTCGTACGTCACTTCTCGCTCTAGGAGCGCCAATCTCCCAACAAACATCGTTTCTCTTCTCGGCGCGTACCTGAAAAACGTATAAGCGGCCTCGATCCTCGAGGGTGCGTCGACAATAATCCCTTCGTTCGCGGCGCCTGCGTAGTAGGCACGATATCGCATAGACATGTGATCCGCCGAACGTTCGATGCTCAGCTATGCCAGAGGTTGTCAGGGATCCACGCCAGCCGGATCCGCGACGATCATAGGCGTTGAATTCAGCGACTCGGTCGGAACAGAGAACGGTCGCCTAGAGCTTGGGCTTCTCCTGTGCCTTTCGCTTCAGCTCATCTTCAAGACTTCGCTGGGCTTTGGTGTACTCCGGGGAGACAAAATCCATGCGGCCAGATGATTCCCAATTCGCCCTGCCGCCATCCGACCGATCCCAGAATCGTGATCTCTTGCTGGGCATGATCCCCAACATCCATTTCGCCCCCTGCGCGTTCTCTTCCAGCAGTGTATCCATTTGCTCCTGAGTCCATCCACCACGTCTTGCGTAGCTGATCCGCACGCACTTTCCATCAATCATGTCGCAGCGCAGACGCCATCCATCTTTTTCGAACTCGAAGCTCGGGCCCAAGATATGGACGCGACCCTGTGCGGCTGTTGCATGATTCGACTCCCGCCGCACGGCTCCCAAGCGCGCCTCCAGCTCCTCGCGCGTGTCGCCCAGATGAGCATATGCCACTATCCAAACGGACAAGAAGACAACCACGTATTTCATAAAGGGTGATGCCAAACGTTTAATGATGAGCCACGGCTGTAGGCGTTGGCTCCAGCGACTGCTTCGGCCGAGCGGCGGCTGCCAAAACATGGGGGCGCGTTCAGTGAATACACTTTGATCGCTAAAACCACGCCCCGTCGATAAGGATCATCCATCTGCCGTCGGACTGTCGCTGCCAAACTGCCAAGTACTCGCCTTGCTTACCCGCAGAGCTCCATCTTCCGCTTGTGCACGCAAGATCGGGTGAAATCTGACGCACCGACTGCATCGTCCAGGCTAGATCAAACTTGGGATCCGCAAACACCTTCGCCCACTCTTGGCGAAACTCAGCGGGGCCATGAGCCGAAAACATAACCGGACCGGCAGTCACTGCATCTTTGGCATAAAACGATACTGTTGCATCTAGATCCTTGTCTTTGACAGCCCTCAACCACGCAGCATCAGCCTCCCGAACGAGGACTTCGGCCCTCGGAATTCCTGCAGTGTCTCGCACCGACGCGCACCCGAAAAGCCAAACGGTCGAGAATGCAATAGTGAATAGCGATACCAGCTTCATAGGTTTATGCCGAACGTTTAATGCTGTAGGCGTTGGCTCCAGCGACTGGTTCGGCAGTGATCAACACGTCGTAGAACACTCCGCGTAATTGTACGACTGCTCATCATTTCGGACGCTTCAAATACAGCCTGTAGTATTCTTCGCGCATTTTTTTAGCTTCCTCGTGATCACCGGTGAGCTCGCTGCTTTCAATCGCGTCCGCGACACGATTCAGCCCTCCAGCACTGTGACTAATCACCTCAGCTTCCTTCGCGCGTTCAATATTGCTCATGCCAATGATAGGAATGGTAACGCGGTTCAAAAAAAGCCGATCAAAGGATGAAAGGTGCCGCTCTACCAGAAGCGAGTCGCGAGCTGTTGATGACGTGAACTCATCAATGCGCACATCCTTCTGCGGCTTGCTCTCTCTCGGTCGAGGAAGTCGCGTAAGGTTCGAGGGAGCCACGAAGCGATCAGCGGTCACACGAAACGCGGGCAGATCAATTGTCTCGTCGGCTTCCTCCGCAGGCAACACGGTCTCTGCAATGGCAACAGCTCCGGACTGCCGTTGCCGAGGCGCAGGTTCGGTATGGCCGGGTGCCGGAGTACTCTCAGAATACTTTGGTAAGTGATCTTTCAACGCCTCGACAACTTCCGCACGGTGCGTGGTCTGAGCGACCAAGGCGAACTGCGAAAGCGCGTATGCCAGGACCAGCCTGACAAGCAGTGCCTCCCCAAAGTGTCTTAGAACGCCCAAGTTCATGTACGCCGGTAGTGTCGCCTGTTTTGCATGATCGGACAAGCCGCGTTTCAGAGCCCTGTCAAACAACGCTCATAACGGCGGGTGACGAACGCTGCTCAGCCGAACGTTTAATGATGAGCCACGCCTACAGTCGGCGCGACACGTGCGCAAGCACGGGGCGTGACGGCTGTAGGCGTTGGCTCCAGCGACTTGTTAGGCGAAAAACGAGTGGCGTCGTAGTAGGGCATTGGCGTCCGTGAAGAACTACGGTGTCGAGGGTTCCGGGCAAGAAAGCCCCGGGAATTCCTCAAACGGAAACAGTGCCTCCGAACGCGGCAAATCCGCAGGCATCTCGCGCCCGTCGACGCTCCAGAGTTCGAGACCACCGAGGCGTTCGCAGACAGTGAAAACGAACGCTCCACACAGATTGCCTCTCGGTGTGCGGTACAGAGAATCCGATATCACCTCGAGCTTGCTGCCGGGCGGCCAGCCAGTGTCGCTCAGGGTCAGGTCGACACTTGCGCAGCCGCAGCTGCATCGCTGGAAAACGACAGATCGGTCCACCTCCGGAATCAATCTGGCGCCACGGTCTCCTACTCGCGTCAGCAGCCATTCGATTAACCGCCGCTCCTCGGGATTGAGAGGCCGATTCTCGAGGATTGGGTCAGCATGCAGTGCCATATTGCCCGCCTAACGTTTAATGCTCAGCCACGCCTACAGCCGGCACGATGCGTGCGCTAGCACGCTGAGGTGGACCCCATCCATT
>QAYY01000018.1 GCA_003054665.1 Opitutaceae bacterium EW11
ATCGCTTTTGCCTCGTGTGTCGAACCGATTCACTCGATCAGAGAAGCCCGGCTCAGCGCTGCCGAACGTTTAATGCTCAGCCACGTGCCCGGCCGGCGCGACTTGTGCGCCAGCACAAGGCGTGACGGCTGGGCACGTTGGCTGTAGCGACTTGTTCGGCCTCATGCGCGTCGCCAACACACAAACCGATTATTGGACGTGCAACCCATCGCTTCTATCAGCTTGGCGTTGTCGAAGCCAGGCAGCGCCTGAAGCCTGGTGAGCAAGACGTCGGTACCTGCCGCGCCCTGCGGGATGGCGCAGCCCCGCTTGTGCTCTCGGTCCAAGAGCATGAAGAAGACGTCCTCCTGAATCGGTCCTTCATCGGTGGTAAGTACGCCAACTTCAGCGATGTCACCCCAAGCGATAGAATCTGAGGTACCATCTGGCTTTTGGAAGCGCACCTCACGATCGTCGAACACAACACGCCCGCTGCTTGATGGCGCGCCTTCCAACGCAGCCTTGGCTGAAAAGTGATGGCGCCGAGCGATACACAAAAAAACCACAATTAATGCTGCCGCCGCAGAGAGGACTAAAAATGTCGCAGTCATTCGCCGAACGTTTAATGATGAGCGACAGCCACAGCGGGCGCGACTCGTGCGCCAGCACGAGGCGTGACGGCTGTGGCTGTTGGCTCCAGCGTCTGGTTCGGCCGTGCGACGGGAATGAGTGCCAGCATCGATACGCCTGGCCCTCCGCCTGAGTGAAACTGGGAACGTCCCTCGACCATAACCGTGGCCCCAAAACTGACGTAGGGATGTCACCAACACAACCTCCTTCTCCACGGCCGGGGCCGCACGCGGCAGAGGACTCGCAGGGAACCAATGCCAAGCGACGAACCCACCGCGAAATCAGCCGGTTCAACCACCGCTGCCGGGAAGCGAGTCACCGGACATCGACGCGACGCCTGAGAACTCAATCCGTGCTGACGGGGTTCTGCTGCGGCCACAGGCGCGAGCTCACCCACGCGCCGAGCCGCTAACCTCAACAAATAATAAACGCATCAACGGCAGACCGTGCCGAACGTTTAATGATGAGCCACGCCTACAGCCGGCGCGACGCGTGCGCAAGCACGCGGCGTGACGGCTGTGGGCGTTGGCTCCAGCGACTGGTTCGGCCAATCAGCAGGAACTAGAACCAGCGTAGCGTCGCTGGAATACCTGCCCGCGTATTGCTGGGAACGTCCCTCGACCATAGCCGTGGGCAAAACCTGATGCCCAGCATCCACCAACACAACCTCCATTTCTGCTGACGGGCGCCTCACGCGGGAACCGAAAGGCGCTCGGAGAGAGACACCCCAAAGCGACGAAGCTATCTTCATAGCAGCTGGGTCAACCTCACGCTGCCGGGAACCGAGCGCCTCCCCAGACTCTGACGCGAGCGCCGGGAACTCGGTCCGTGCTGACGGGGCTCATCTGCGGCGACTCTCGGTAAATCACCGGAATCGTAGCCGCGAACCACAATAGAAATACAACGTCTCAACGGCGCCTCACGCCGAACGTTTAATGATGAGCCACGCCTACAGCCGGCGCGACACGTGCGCAAGCACGGGGCGTGACGGCTGTAGGCGTTGGCTCCAGCGACTGGTTCGGCCCAAAACGTCTCATACAACGCCGGCTAATCTGCAAGGGGACTCCACGTGGCGCCAGTCTGGTCAACGCTACAAACGAGATCAGCGCCGTGGCGCACCAGGGCACTTGGATCAACGCGGTACCATGAAGCGCTACGAGGCTCTGCGAACTCAAGCTGGAAGGATGGAAACTCCAGCTTTGGCAGCATGTGGCCGCGCACGCGCACCTCCCAGGGGAACTCCATGCTCGTGACGCCATTCTCGTCTAGAACCCACGGACCGTATCGCGTCACCGTTCCGTCGCGTTGAATACTCAGTACCGCAATCTGCCAATCCCGTGCGGGCTCCCCATTGATTCTTAACACAAATCTGGCCCGAACAGGCTCTGTCTCCACAGACACACACCCGCTGCATGCAACCAGGAACGCGGAGATCAGGAAAAGTACTCTCATGCCGAACGTTATAGATCTGCCGCGGCTACGGTCGGCGCGACCGGTGCGCTAGCAGCGGGCGTGACGATCGTAGACGTTGGCAGTAGCGCCTGGTTCGGCCGTTGTTTCATTCATTTAGCTTCATTTCCCAAGGTCGAGGAAAAGCGCCAGAACTGCCGGTGATAGGCACACTGGGAGTCTGTGAATGGATGTTCTTTCGCTCGCGCTCCTTCCCGTAGACGATTGAAAGATGAATATCGAACCAGCCGTCGAGATCTTCATCAATCAACTCTTCGGCCAAGCCACTTCCGATCCAGAAACGAAGGCGATCAACACGCCCGTTCGCATCAATATCGTAGGCTGTCTGCTGATGAGCTGGATTATGCCACGCCGCCCCTTTCGGAACCTGAATCGATTGCCATACATCGGGCCATGAATGGGTTTGGCACCCGATTAGGCACAAGAGCGCCGCAATTGAGAGAGCGAGGTGCTTCATTTGCCGAACGTTATATGATCTGCCGCGGCCACAGCGGGCGCGCAGCCTGCGCAGCAGGATGCGTGACGGCTGTGGACGTTGGCAGTAGCGACTGGTTCGGCCGTACGCCGCCAGCAGGACAATACGTAAGGAAGCTGAGGATTCTCCGGCCAAGCATGCCGACAGACTGATGAACTACCCTCCTCCACTCAATCCATAATTCGGAAGGAGGACGGCCGAGAACTCCCCCATGGGCTGGCTGCCAACGCGCTCCATCCGTGATTGACCGGGAAAACGAATGTCTTGGCGCCAGCACTTCGTACTCGGGACTGCTCCGCAGAGACGGACCTAGTGCTCTTCCTGCATATCAAACCTCGGATGCAAGCGACCCCACGCTTCGCCGGCTCCTCTGAACCCAAAACCAAACCACCTCGGCCGAACGTTTAATGATGAGCCACGCCTACAGCCGGCGCGACACGTGCGCAAGCACGAGGCGTGACGGATGTGGGCGTTGGCTCCAGCGACTGGTTAGGCCAAAGTGCGTCGCTCTCGGTACCACAGTGCATCTGTCGCTTTGCTACGAAAACTACTTTTTCTGTCTATATTAGGCTGGGCGCACTGCAGAGCCGTCGAGATGCTCACCCTTCGTTCTCAGTAACCAGACGGCAGCACCTGTGTAGGCGATCGTAGTCATGCAGATTAGCGCGAGACTCAGCAGACCACCTGGATGCGCAGACCTTGCGAGGGTTCGGAACGCAACGATGAAAAGGTACGGCACAATCACCCATCGTCCCAATCTCGGTTTCCAGTAGAACAATGCTGTCGCCGCAGCAGCGAATGCTACGAATCGCCACCCGCTCAGCAGGTATCTTGGATTCGCAGGAAATCTGAAGGCGTACGCCCCAAGCCCGGCCACTTGGACCAGGAGAATTGCTGTCGCCGCGTAAACTGAGTAGTGCCTTTTCATGCCTAACGTTTAATGCTGAGCCACAGCCACAGCGGGCGCGACTCGTGCGCCAGCACGAGGCGTGACGGCTGTGGCTGTTGGCTCCAGCGACTGGTTCGGCCGTACGTCGCCAGTCGAGCCAAGTCTTCTCAAAAGAAAACTCTTGTGGCGCTTCACACAAGCTGGGCTGGCCAATCCGCCGTGCGGTTCACGCACGGGAACGGCTCATCCGGTATACCAATTCCGAGTGCTCTGCAGATCGGGAGCCAACCCTCCGACGCACGCCACTCAAGTAACCTGCTACTGTTTGGGACAGAGGCTCGTACCGCGGCATTATGACGCTCGTAGGCCGCCTTGAGCGTGACTGGATCGTCCCACGCGTCGCTGCCCGCAAAACACCTCAACAGGTCGACTAGGTGTGCATCTCCCCGCCATTGGGTAGAAGCAGCCATCCTCGCCTGCCGAAGAACAGTCCGGTCCACGCTCTGCCACCACGACTCGGCGGAATCTCGAACCGACAGAACCACCAATGCTTCAGGGTTGAGCTCGTATATTTCTCTCCAATACAGCGATCCAGGCCAGTCCACCGTGGCGACGAAAGGAGCCAAGAGTCTCGCCCAGTCAGGCGTCGCATACATCACCGCCTCCCAACCATCTCGAAAGCTGAAAGGCTGGCCCGGTATCTCCGACATGTGACAACAAGGCGCATGCAACAGGCGCTCGAGCGCTATCTTCAGCGAAAGTGTCCCGGTCCTTGGAAGTCCCGCGCCTACAACCCTAATCTTCATAAAATCTGTTTACGCTGCCGAACGTTTAATGCTGAGCCACGCCCACAGCCGGCGCGACACGTGCGTCAGCACGGGGCGTGACGGCTGTGGGCGTTGGCTCCAGCGACTGGTTAGGCCAAATCCGTCCGCGGGATAAAGGGGCAAAGTAATGAGCCATTGAAGCAATAGATTACCGGGTATTCGTCCGTAGCATCGTCATCCACAAATAACGCACCCAAGACTCCACGTTCGCCCCGCTCGGCTAAGGCCAGGGCTCGAGCATGGCGGCCTTGCGACTGCAGAAGCGTGAATAGCCTGTCGTCGCTTTGACCGTCTGTTATTAGGTACTCAACGGCAGCCATGCGAACAAGATTGTCGCGCACGGTTTCGAGACCAGAAACGTCACGGATCTGCAAGATCCCACCGTAGGCCGCTGCAATTATGCCGAATGGCGTCGCCCACCAGGGAAGGAAGGAACCGCGCCAAACAACCCGAATTGCGGGATTTCGCTGAAGTGCGTCGAACACGGCGCTCCGCTGCGAACCCAACGCGAACACAAACAAGCTTCGACCTTCCTGGAAAAACCAATCCGACGAGCCGAGTTGCTTCCTAAACTCGGCATATTGCGCCTCCCGGAGCATGAGAACGGTGCGCCGTCGGTTCATCGGCCTAACGTCTAATGATGAGCCACGGCGGAAGCTGGCGCGCAGCGTGCGTCAGCACGATGCGTGACAGCTGTAGCCGTTGGCTCCAGCGACTGGTTCGGCCGTACGTCGCCAGCACGACAAATCGTAAGGAAGCTAAGGATACTCCGGCCAAGCATGCCGGAAGACTGGAGAACTCCACTCGCCCACTCAACCTATTCTTCGGAACTTGCATCATCTCCAGCACGCTCCTCCAAACCCAGTCCGCGCCTGTCTTGGCGCAAACAGATCGTACACGAGGAAGCCGGGCACAGACGGATCTACTGCTCATCCTGCCATCTTCTCCTCTGGCGTAAGCGACCTCCGACTCCTCCGGCTCCTCTGACCCCATAACCATAATACCTCGGCCGAACGTTTAATGATGAGCCACGCCCACAGCCGGCGCGACACGTGCGTCAGCACGGGGCGTGACGGCTGTGGGCGTTGGCTCCAGCGACTGGTTCGGCCATTTCACGCCTTCTCTTGTTCTGCTTCTTTGCACCAAGAGGACCATAACCCAATCAATACAATGCATGCGTCTTTCATACTGTTGCTTTCAGGGCTGCCGTCTGTGTAAAAGGTTCTGAGGATATGCTCGAGAAATTGAAAGGCGTGCTTTAGTGCTAGCTCTGCGGCCTGCTTTGCTTCGTAAGAGACATCACCAACCAAGGCGGTGCGGTTTGTGGAGTGTGCGATTCTCTTGTGCAGCTCCTTCATATCCTGCGGATCCAAAAACCGCCCTATCTCAGGAAAGCCGAAATGATACGCGCGTAGATCATCATCTTCTTCGTCCTTCGACTTGTCTGGTCGCTTGGAAAAAAACTCATTCAAACGCCTCAGATTGATCAAATAACCATCGACTACAGCATTCTGCGCGAGAACGAAGTAAAGATGGCCCTGCGCGCCTTCGTCCTTCGAGGCCAGGGTTGGTGCGATTTTTCCGACCCAAGCGTAGTATCCGAAAAGCTGAGATATGTTATGAAATACCCTATCAGCCGCCTTGGTGAGTTCTTCTTTCGTGTAGGTGGTCATAGATTTGTGCCGAACGTTTAATGATGAGCCACGCCTACAGCCGGCGCGACGCGTGCGCCAGCACGAGGCGTGACGGCTGTAGGCGTTGGCTCCAGCGACTGGTTCGGTCGGTATTTGCACCGTATCATCTGATGAAAGTCGATCCATCGGGTAGTCATGGGGCCGCTGAATCGCGTGGATCGGGACCAAACTCGTTCGCTCCCTTGCTTGGGTGAAGGATCAACAAAATCAGGAGTCCGAATGGTATTACGACGGCAACTATGCCCATCCACGGAGCTACGTTTGCGTCGCGGCACCGCTTGCTGGATGCGAGTGCAAGCACGGCAATGAGCGGCCAAATGAGCAGCATCGCGAAATCGTGCACAGGCCCGGGGCCAAGACTCGATTGCCAGAAGCCCAGCGCTGCGCAGCAAATGAAGAAACCGACTGGATATGGCCAATAGTCCCGCCGCGTGATCCTGGCCGTTAACGACAAGTGGCGCTTAGTTACCGAACTCATAGAAGATCAGCCGAACGTTTAATGATGAGCCACGCCCACAGCGGGCGCGACTCGTGCGCCAGCACGAGGCGTGACGGCTGTGGGCGTTGGCTCCAGCGACTGGTTCGGCCACATGCGACGTTGCACCCCGAATCAGGATGGAAGCCGGGGTGCAGACTCGAGCCGAAGCGCGATCGAGAACAGCGAGTCATCTCTGAACAGCAGATTTAAAAAAGTCCTCTCCTCTACTCACGGATGCTGCCAACGGCGGGATCGGTGACAAAGTATCCTCCCACTTTCCGCGACGTCGTATGCTAAACACCATCCCTTTCCTCTTATCGACCTCCTGTGAATCCAGCACCGTGTACTCGAATCCAAATCGCCCGGCGAATTGAGCGGGCGACAAAACTCTGTATAGCACAGCACACGGTCTGTCCGGCGGTGTGGCCGACGGGAGCGACCCCACAATCTCGACTTCAGCATCCACGCTGTCGAAGGCGCATCCGGCGCATGAAACCGCAATGGCGATGACAAGTACGAGCAGGGTTTTCATAGCAAGCCGAACGTTTTATGATGAGCCACGCCTACAGCCGGCGCGACGCGTGCGCAAGCACGCGGCGTGACGGCTGTAGGCGTTGGCTCCAGCGATTTGTTAGGCGAAGTTTGACTCTGCAAAGTGCACACAAGGGGCGTCTAGATAGGCTTCGATCGTTCAATCTACAAGTCACGGCCACCGGCCAGTACCTCTAAATGCATCAACGCGCGACGCGAAATCAGTAACACTGTGGGACACGAGGAAATCGCGCCCAGCTGCATGATCCCAAAAGCGAACTGAGCCATCGCAGTGGCGAAGATAGAAGTTCCCACTCAAATCTGCTCCGATGATGCAAACCTGCTTTCCGGACCACCAACCGGCGTTTAGTGGGCGCCAATCCGCTTCGCGAAGGAGGAAAGCGACCGTCAGACTATAATCTGCGCACTGAATACTGCCGTGCGGGCGAAGTCGGGAAATCGCAAGGTCAATAGCGGTGTGAGTGCTCATCCGCCTAACGTTTAATGATGAGCCACGGCTACGGCTGGCGCGACTCGTGCGCCAGCACGAGGCGTGACAGCCGTGGCCGTTGGCTCCAGCGACTGGTTCGGCCGGGGGCGGACGTCGCACCTCGCTTTGTATAACCTCCTGCATGGGTAAGGGAATGGCATGAATCTGCGGCGACTAGTCAGACAGGCCCAGAGTCCCAAGTGTCGCAGGTGGCTGTGTACCTAGCATCGTCGCGAAGCATCTCCAGCCGAAAGCGTCCCACCTCTGCCTGAGCGTCAGCCATCGCGCGATCTATGATGGTAAACCGATCCACTCCACGCAGAAGCTCAAGCAAAATGTCCAGGTTGCTGGGGCACGCGATGGTTATGCGCACCGACTTTGCGCCGTCGGCTCCGCCTGTGATTACCGCGGACCAGGGATCGCGCGCTATGCGGATCTCCTGTGCGACGAAGTAGCCGCCGGAGTCGAACACTGTGTGACGATGATTCATCGGCTGCCGAACGTTTAATGATGAGCCACGCCCACAGCTGGCGCGACTCGTGCGCCAGCACGAGGCGTGACGGCTGTGGGCGTTGGCTCCAGCGACTGGTTCGGTGAAGTTTCGCTGCAGGACAGACCTCGACCTACTCTTTCCGAATTCTGTGGGGTGCCTCCGCTCATCGGCTCGGAATCTGCCGGATTGGTAAAACCTCGGCAACTGTTTTGGCGCCACTGCTCGAAGTCCGATTCAGCTGCCTCGAGCTGCCGAAGTGCTGATCGTCGCCAGCCTTCGAAGAACAAGGCTCGTCACACAGATCCGTGCCACGACCTCAAATTCAGAATACTCCGACGGATCCGCACCTGCTCGGCGCAACCAGCTCGACCAAGCCTCCGACAATCAGATCGAAATGAGAAACCAGAGTCCGAAGGCTTCCGAAAAAGGAACGATCCTGGGCCCCGCGTTCAGGACTCGCCCACCCGACTCCGCCGAAGCGCCCTGCGAGATACACCGAACGTTTGATGATGAGCCACGCTCACAGCGGGCGCGACTCGTGCGCCAGCACGAGGCGTGACGGCTGTGGGCGTTGGCTCCAGCGACTGGTTCGGCCGGGAGGGGAAACTTGGCCAATCATTTGAGGACGCAAGATTCAGTCGATAAACCATGTGAGCGCTTCGCCAGGTGAGTGCCGCACGGAAAGCAACAACAGGAGCATCGCAATCAGGCCGTAGGCAAACCGGACGAGCCACCAGCGCTTATCCGTGACTCGAGGATGCACAGCAATGACAGCATTGGCGCACATCGCCAGGATCCAGCAAACCAGCAGAACGAGAATAAGGATGGTGGAGGCATTTGATATCAGCGTGGAAATTCCACCGATGTATTTTGGATCATCCATCGACGGCAGAGGCCTGCGTCCCAACTGGACGAAAGCAGTGGCCCAAGCACCATATACCAAAGCCACGATGAGCAGAACGGCCCCCAATGGGATCCAACCAAGGATCCGTGTGGTAAGCTTCATGGCGGTGGTTGGCTTAATGCCGAACGTTTAATGATGAGCCACGGCCGCAGCCGGCGCGGCTCGTGCGCAAGCACGAGGCGTGACGGCTGTGGGCGTTGGCTCTAGCGACTGGTTCGGCCGGGTGCGAATGTGCCGCTGTAAGCTGAAGCACATCACTCGGCCACTGAGCCTCTGATTTACAGAACACGTCGTCATCACCGAAGGACGTCACTCCGCCGTCGCGAGGTTCCGGATCGTGAACACCAGGAGAGTGCAGCCTCCTACGAAAAATAGGAGGTGCCTAATCACGACGGGCCAATCTGTCTTCAAGGTTACGTATCTATGGTCCCGTGGATCATAAAGCACGTCGATTTCGGATCCCAGGCCGATATGCTGCGATTCCTCCGCTGCCAGCATTGAATCAGCTACTGCACCAGGCAAGATAAGCCGTACCCACGTCCAATATAGCCCGTCTCGCGATGGGATGGACTCGGTGACGACGGCTCTTCCCCGTGCCAAGCGTGCATTTCTCAGAAGAGCTCCGAGTAAGCCTATGAAACCGGGCACTGCCAGATACAGGCCGACGCCGCAAAACAAGAGATTCACGAGAGCTGGATTCTCGCGCCACATGATGCCGAACGTTAAAGGTGAGCCACGCTCACAGCCGGCGTGACTCGTGCGTCAGCACGAGGCATGACGGATGTGGGCGTTGGCTCCAGCGACTTGTTAGGCGAAGGTTGGCGATGTTTACAGATACGCATTGTCTCTAGTGCCGTGGCTCGTGTTCTTCTGCTCTGCCGTCCCATGGTGCACCATACACTTGCCCGAGCGGCCGGAGTTCCGCTCTGGACGTCTCTGCCCCTGGGTCGCTGATATCAACTAGCCCCCAGAGGGTGCCATCGATCTTCGTCGAAAAAGGAGCTACGGATATATCCTCGAACGACACCGCGCTCAACTGCCGAATCATTGAGCCCAAAACAGAATACACGCTGTCGCCTCGTTCGGTGGTCTGACGGAAGTGGGAAGAGCTTAGATACTCTCCGTTGGGGGAAAACAAATGCAGCACGGCGTACCAAACCCCATGGACTGGCTTCTTCTTTTGCTCGGGAAACACCTCGTGCACGAAGCCCGCGAACATCCCCCCTTCATGACGCCCAATACTGTGGGTGACTCCGTGAGAAACTCTTTGAATGGGAATGCGCGCAGGAAGCATAGCCGGAGTAGAGCGGAAACGGGACGCCTAACGTTTAATGCTCAGCCACGGCTACGGCTGGCGTGCCTCCTGCCCAGCAGGAGGCATGACGGCCGTAGCCGTTGGCTGCAGCGACTTGTTCGGCCGGTCCTGCCTTCCGATCTCGTCTTGTACGTGCCTCATGTGGCTACGATGCACCATGACAAACAACGGGCGTGCCAAGTGAGGATCGTGGGTCCAGACGGCTTCGAGTTTCGAGATTGTGGGGTCGATTGGCGGTTCTTCTAGGGGTGCGATCCAATACAGGTTGAGGCCGAAATAGCGGCCAGAGGAGTCTTCTTTGGTGAGCTGCAAGTGCATCACTGCCGACGTGCCGACATAGCTGACAAACCGTCCGAGATGCCTTGCTTCAAAATCGCAGTTCAATTTTTCCGCGAGCTCAGATCGCTTTGCCGGAACCTCAATTTCAGTTAGCCGCTCAAGCAACCTGTCGAGTTCGTACGCAGACAGGTAGGCAGGAGCCGGAAAGCGACCGCTGTGCGCTCCCGTGCCGTCCGGCGTAGTGCAGGACGTGAGCGCGAAAATCAAGCAGACACAGGCTACTAGCATGCCCCGGTTCATGCGCCGAACGTTTAATGATGAGCCACGGCCGCGGCTGGCGCGACACGTGCGCCAGCACGGGGCGTGACAGCCGTGGCCGTTGGCTCCAGCGACTGGTTAGCCCGGTCTTTGAAGACCTCATTTACTCGATCCGGGTATGTACGGCCATAGGACACTCCGAAGATCACCAATTGGAGCGATTTCCGAGGAACGTCCAAAGCGATCTGCATCTCGTGATCGCCGCACAGGCCACAATCGCTAGCCCAGAACGTGACCCTGCGATTCTCGAGCGTATCTCGTCTCGAGGAAGTGAACCCAACGTACGTCGTACAGAATAGGCTCCTCCGGGTTTCGGAGGAGAAGCTTCGCCACACTAATTCGTCTAGGTGAACCGACTCGGCGCCGTCAGCCGAGATCTCCAGTGCTGCCTTCAGCTCCGGCTTCTCCCCGGTCCGCGGACCCTTGCACTCCGTCCATTGGTCGCGGACCACAAGCTTCAGACGAACCGGTTTTTTCTCGATCACGCCTGAGCCACAGACAACTAAAGCCCCGTCCACCCGATGCGACACTTCCGCCACGCTAAGGTCCAGATTGATGGAATCGACGCGACCTCCCTTCGAATAGCTGATGCTACTCGCGCCGAAACCCGGGGCAGTTGCTAGTGTGACGAACACCGCGAAACGGAAAAGATGAGGCCGCAGCATATTTGGGCTAACGTTTAATGATGAGCCACGGTTACGGCTGGCGCGACACGTGCGCCAGCACGGGGCGTGACAGCCGTAGCCGTTGGCTCCAGCGACTGGTTCGGCAGTCTGCGCGCAAGTTCAGCCCGCTCGATGATTTCGCTGACGGAGAGCAAGTCGATCCGGTCGGACACGCTGCATGAGCTATCCGTAACTTCTACAGAGGAAACGACCTTGCCATTCGCACGCCGGCTAAACCGTATTGTGTCCACAGTCGTACACACCATGTCCGGCTTTTTCGAATCGTAGCAGGCGAACAGGGCATGCAATCGCTTTACGTCATTGTGCGTTAGAGGAACGATGACGGACTCCGCTTTAGACGAATCCTTCTGCGCTTCCGCTGGGCGCTGCGCCGTCTCGACTCTAACATTCGCTCGCGCGTCGTCTGAAGCGTCGATCGTCAAAGTGTGGTGGGTCTGGTGAAAGCATCCAGCGGAAGAATAGTCAATGACCAGCGTCTCGCCAGGCCCGACTGCATGAAGGAGTGCCTGCACTGGTCCGGCATGGACCGAAACCAGCGTGAGTAAAAGCATTACCGATCTAGCGCACATTTTTAGCATATTGTGCCGAACGTTTGATGGTGAGCCACGGCTACGGCTGGCGCGACTCCTGCGCAGCAGGAGGCGTGACGGCCGTGGCCGTTGGCTCCAGCGACTGGTTCGGCCGTACGTCGCCAGCAGGATAAACCGTAAGGAAGCTGAGGATACTCCGGCCAAGCATGCCAACAGCCTGCTGAACTCCCCTCGCCCACTCAACCTCATAAAAGGCACAAGGATGGCCGGGAACGTCCTCGTGGGCTGGCTGCCAACGCGCTCCATCCGCGATTAACCGGGAATACGAATGCCTTGGCGCCAGCAGATCGTACACGAGGAGACTGGGCACAGACGGAGCTGGTACTGCTCCCGCAAATCACTCTTCCGAGGTCAGCGACATCTCGTATCGCCAGCTCCTCTGACCCCATAACCAATATCACCTCGGCCGAACGTTTAATGCTGAGCCACGCCTACAGCCGGCGCGACACGTGCGCAAGCACGAGGCGTGACGGCTGTGGGCGTTGGCTCCAGCGACTGGTTCGGCGGGATTTTGAGAGTACGCACGATATCACGCGCTCTTGTCAGCATG
Organism: Opitutaceae bacterium EW11; assembly: GCA_003054665.1. Classification (GTDB taxonomy): domain Bacteria; phylum Verrucomicrobiota; class Verrucomicrobiia; order Opitutales; family Opitutaceae; genus EW11. The sequence goes on from QAYY01000018.1 coordinate 12,599, forward strand.
CTGTCATTCTGCGCGACCAAAAAAAAGCGCATCTCTTCTTTACCTGGTCGGGGCTTCCTTGCTTGGCCGCGGAGAACAACCTGAGCTCTGCTTAGCGTATCTCCTGCTTCGACTTTCTCGGTCCATACCCACCACGTCACATCTTCTCCACCGATGCGATCTGCCTCCTTTCTGACAGCAGCGGGCTCAGACGCAGCGGCTTCAGACGGATGACCTACATAGAAGCCAATCATGATCTCATAGTTTGGCGCTTCGAAGTACGTCACGGTGAAATCGGAGCCGCGCGCGGTGCGCACCTTGAAGTCGCTGGGAATCGTTATGGTCCAGTCTTCCAGCGTGATGCTCCGGCTTTCCGAAGCACCAGCCGCAACGCACGAGACTAACATAAACACGACGAGAACGAATGTGCGCATGATCTTTGCCGAACGTTTAATGATGAGCCACGCCTACAGCCGGCGCGACGCGTGCGCAAGCACGCGGCGTGACGGATGTGGGCGTTGGCTCCAGCGATTGGTTAGGCGGAACACGTGTGATGTGGTACAAAGGCATGTAGCATGGGGGTAAGAACAAGGCACATCAGGTTTATGAGGCAGCGTTGGATGTGAACTCCAGGACGCAGATCAGCGGTGGCACCGCCGGAAGTAGGAACGGAAGCAAAATCGTCCACGCGCCTAGGCCAGCTTTCAATAACCGGCGCGCTATCAGCACGCTCAGGAAGTACAAAATCGGATATAGCCAAATCGAGAACGCAAATAGGTACCGATTTGCAGCATCGCCTCGCGACGTAATTGGAGCATCGAAGATGAAGATGGCGCCGAATGCGAACAAAGGCCAGACCAGTAGCAACACTCCGAAAAGAATCGCACACATTCGTGGCCAGAAAGGAAGCCAACCGACCGACCGTCGCCATGCTCTTTCTGGAAAGCCATCTGGCGGCTCTCTGTACGGCTCAGACTTCATCATGTAAGTCACACGCCTAACGTTTAATGATGAGCCACGCCTACAGCCGGCGCGACGCGTGCGCAAGCACGAGGCGTGACGGCTGTAGGCGTTGGCTCCAGCGACTGGTTCGGTGAAGTTTCGCTGCCGGACAGACCTCGAAATACTCTTTCCGGATTCAGTGGGTTGCCTCCGCTCATCGGCTCCAACCTGCCGGATCGGTAAAACCTCGGCAACTGTTTTGGCGCCACTCCTTGAACTCCGATTCAGCTGACTCGTGCTGCCGAAGTCCTGATCGTCGCCGGTCCTCGAAGAACAAGGCTCGTCACACAGATCCGCGCCACGACCTCAAACTCAGAATACTCCGCCGGATCCGCGCCTGCTCGACGCAACCAGATCGACCAAGCCACCGACGATCAGATCGAAATCAGCAACCAGGGTCCGAAGGCCTCCGAAAAGAGAATCATCCTGGGCTCCGTGTTCAGGACTCGCCCCACCCGACTCCGCCGAAGCGCCCTGCGAGATACACCGAACGTTTAATGCTGAGCCACGCCCACAGCGGGCGCGACTCGTGCGCAAGCACGAGGCGTGACGGCTGTGGACGTTGGCTCCAGCGACTGGTTCGGCCGTACGTCGCCAGCACGATAAATCGTAAGGAAGCTAAGGATACTCCGGCCAAGCATGCCGACAGATTGCTGAACTCCCCTCCTCCACTCAATCTCATAAAAAGCACAAGGATGGCCGGGAACGTCCTCGTGGGCTGGCTGCCAACGCGCTCCATCCGCGATTAACCGGGAATACGAATGCCTTGGCGCCAGCACTTCGTACACGAGAAAGCTGGGCACAGACGGAGCTGGTACTGTTCCCGCAAATCACTCTTCCGAGGTCAGCGACATCTCGTATCGCCAGCTCCTCTGACCCCATAATCAATATCACCTCGGCCGAACGTTTAATGATGAGCCACGTCCACAGCCGGCGCGACACGTGCGTCAGCACGGGGCGTGACGGATGTGGCCGTTGGCTCCAGCGACTGGTTCGGCCGGGAGGGAAAACGTCGCTTCGACACATGCGCCTTACGACATGAAGCCAGCATAGATGAAGGAAAATAGAAGCCGCCCCAGATAGGGTGACACTAACAACGCAATCGCTTCGAACTGAGTCTTTCCGGAAGCGAGACTGTTGAGTGCTTCCTGCCAAGGATTCGAGTGCCACCGAAAATCGAGGTCGCGCACGAAGGTACTTGGGAATGCGGCAAGACCGGCGTAAGCCAGAAGACAGGCTAGCCAGAGAAACCCAAGAGCGGGCGTGATAAGTGTCGGCACCCTGAACTCCCGAAGCGCGGCTGCTAGAACTGCTGCAACTATGCCCACAATGAATACTCGTCGGTATAGAACCCGGCGACGCGCCGCCACCTCTTGCCTGGCGATGAACTCGCGCTCAACGAGCCGCTTTTCTTCGGGACTTAATCCGCGCTCCATGGATTTGCCGAACGTTATAGGTGAGCCACGCCTACAGCCGGCGTGACTCGTGCGCTAGCACGAGACATGACGGATGTAGGCGTTGGCTCCAGCGACTTGTTCGGCCTTTTCAGGGTTTGAGCTTGGAATTTTCGATGACCCATAACATGTAGTTCATCCCGGAAAGCTGAGCATCCGCTTCCTCAAGTGATATAGCAACGCTAGCAATGTGACCGTGAAGATTGCGGACCAATCCCATCCATCCGCGCACCATCAAATGGGCATTATCCTCAGGATTATTGGCGTAAGACAGAGGTGGCGAAAGAAGGCCAGGGTTCTTGAAGGCTGCCTGCACCAACTCCACGCCCGTCAAACCGGTGCCGTGCGTCCCGATTTTGGCGCGGAGTCTATCTTCAACATAGACGACGGCAGAACTGAACGCCGATCCGAAGTTGCCGGCTCCAAGTGCGCCGCTGATGTGCTCAAAGAGCTTCCGATCAATAGTCTCGCGCCACAACCCCAACCTATCATTCAAGAGCTGCCGCTGGGTCTTAACTAGGCCGAGCTCGCTCACAAACCTATCAAAGATTCGAGAGAAGCTATCATATTCGCCAAATACACTAATCCGCGCCGAACGGTGCAGCACATCCAAATCAAGTGCCGCCCAATAGCGTATGTCCGTATTCCCTGGCCGATAAAAAAGATCGAGATCGATCTGCTCCAACGCTGGCAACTCTTTCATGAGGCTCTCAAGAGAAACAGGTCCTTCCTTCCGAGTAAAATCGCGAAACTTGCGCGTGATCCTCCCTCTCATGTCGCTCTGACTCGGCATCAGCGCGAAAACGGAGATCAACTTTTGGGCGTCAGGAGACCAGTCGAATTCCATGAGACTTTTTTGCCGAACGTTTAATGCTCAGCCACGGCGGAAGCTGGCGCGCAGCGTGCGCAAGCACGATGCGTGTCAGCTGTAGCCGTTGGCTGCAGCGACTTGTTCGGCCGGGAGGGAAGACGTCGAGATCCAGATCTGGAGTGCGAGTCAAGAGCGCCATCACCTTCGGACTCCCGTTGGCTTTGCTGAATCCGGATGTAGCGCGTCTGCAACGCCCGACTGAGCTTTGCGTCAGGTGGATACACTGTGAGGCAGTCGTGTCCTCGGTAACGCTCGGGACGCAGTGTCAGATGCTCCGAGTCTTCGTATTCAAGCATCACGATCGCACCTTCCCTACGCCAGCGGCCCTCACGCTCCCACACATAGTCCCGTCCGTCCTCCATGAGCACTCCTGGGGCGATGCCCAGCTCACGCACGGTACCGTCGCTCACAATCTCTATAGAGATATGGTTCGCATGGCTACAGAGCCCCTCTGTTGACAGGTAGTAGGTGCCTTCCAGCGACCTTGGAATGGTCGTCTGGCATGAACAGAAACCGAGCAGACTCACAGCAAGGGCAAGGAGCGAATGTTTCATGCCGAACGTTTAATGATGAGCCACGCCTACAGCCGGCGCGGCTCGTGCGCCAGCACGAGACGTGACGGCTGTGGGCGTTGGCTCCAGCGACTGGTTAGGCAAAATTGGTATGACCAGCGGATTACACATGCGGCTAATATGTCGAGGCACTAGAACTAAGCGTCCTTAGCATGCCCTGTGACATTTTTTGGGATCGGAATCAACGAATGCGACTGGGGTTCCGGCTGCGTCAGCTTCGCCGAGGACTGAACGTCGATAATCTCGCCTTCCCAGTCAGCGCGATCATATACGTGCGAACCATCCGCACGAAGCAGATATGGCATATTCCAGATTTCCATCGGATCACAAAGTTTCCCATCTAGATAATATGCTGTGTTCTTCCAACCACCGATTAAGCGCATAATTGAGGCCCACGCAATTCGGTCTCTGGAGTCGATTTCAAGTGAATGAACTACGGTGGAACCTATCGGCTCTTCAGTATACGTCGGAAATTTTCTCAGTACCGTAAGAACCCATTCACGATTCTTTGAGCGAGACGGACCAAACTCGATTCGAATTTTCATCAGACCTGCCTAACGTCCAAGATGAGCCACGGCGCCGATTGGCGCGGAGCGTGCGTCAGCACGATCCGTGACAATCGGTGCCGTTGGCTCCAGCGCCTGGTTCGGCAATTTCACATCACGCAATTCGAAAGACACTGAATTCTGTACTCTGGCGATTAGTCACCAGTAGACGCCACTACAGTTGATCAATGCGCACTTACCGCCCCATCGCTGGCTGGCATCGGCACAAGTGGTTCCGTAGAGATCAACGATAGATCACGATCTTTCCGTGCAGCCGAGCCGTCGAGCGATATATCGAGGCCGCGAGCCGCCGAAATTCCCGATATTCCCCTCAGACCTTTGCTTTGATGTGGAGCAAGGGACACGATGCGGAAATCCGGATGCGCGGGAGCCGTCGACAGAACGAGAACAGAATCACGGATCAGAGACTCCTCGGGTGTTTTACTCTGCACTCCCACCTTCGATCTAACCAGACTTCCTTCCGGTTTTTCATCATACCGAAGAGCCGGGATTTCGAGGCCAGCTGCAAACGCTCCTATACTCGAAATCAAAATGGAGACCACTGCACCGATGATTTTCATGAAAATCACCGTATCGCTATTGCCTCGTGTGTCGAACCGATTCACTCGATCAGAGAAGCCCGGCTCAGCGCTGCCGAACGTTTAATGCTGAGCCACGTCCACAGCTGGCGCGACTCGTGCGCCAGCACGGGGCGTGACGGCTGTGGGCGTTGGCTCCAGCGACTGGTTCGGCCAGGAGGGGAAACTTGGCCAATCATTTGAGGACGCGAGATTCAGTCGATAAACCATGTGAGCGCTTCGCCAGGTGAGTGCCGCACGGAAAGCAACAACAGGAGCATCGCAATCAGGCCGTAGGCAAACCGGACGAGCCACCAGCGCTTATCCGTGACTCGAGGATGCACAGCAATGACAGCATTGGCGCACATCGCCAGGATCCAGCAAACCAGCAGAACGAGAATAAGGATGGTGGAGGCATTTGATATCAGCGTGGAAATTCCACCGATGTATTTTGGATCATCCATCGACGGCAGAGGCCTGCGTCCCAACTGGACGAAAGCAGTGGCCCAAGCACCATATACCAAAGCCACGATGAGCAGAACGGCTCCCAATGGGATCCAACCAAGGATCCGTGTGGTAAGCTTCATGGCGGTGGTTGGTTTGATGCCGAACGTTTAATGCTGAGCCACGCCTACAGCCGGCGTGACTCGTGCGCGAGCACGAGGCATGACGGATGTAGGCGTTGGCTCCAGCGACTGGTTCGGCTGGGAGGGACGGTGATGGAGACCCAAATCCCGGAGCGAGGTCATATCGAGTTCGTCGCACATCGTTAAGCGTCGTGAATGGCATACTCGATAAGCCGCTCGCAACATATCTCCAGTGTCGGTGGATCCTTCAGGCTGGGACGCCAATCCTGAAGAAACTCTCGTGCGATGCTCACCTCCAGAAAATAGCGCAGTCCTGCCGCCTTGGCGAGTGACTCATCTTGCGAACCTTCGACAGCGCACTTCGCTTCGGACGATAGCATCCACGGGTGCTTTGCGTAGATGGTTGAGTCATCCGGGAGTGCGTCGATGCGTTGTATACAGTCGAGGAGCGTCATTGCCGTAATTGGGTAGAGTGCCGAACGTTTAATGATG
>QAYY01000001.1:0-235000 GCA_003054665.1 Opitutaceae bacterium EW11
AAGAGCTTACGGCTTCAGAAATTTTAACAACTACCGCCTCCGCGTTATCGCTCAGTGCGGCTAGCCCAAACCCATAGCAAACAACCATACACGGCTGCCCCCAAACTTTGGTGTAGATCCCCAATCACGGCTGTCCCCAAACTTTGGTGTAGATCCCAAAATCGCACATCTCCTTAGTGGAGATGGCTGCCCGGGCTGGGATCGAACCAGCGACCAAGTGATTAACAGTCACCTGCTCTGCCACTGAGCTACCGGGCAATCGTCTTCCGCCCCTTTCAAGGCGTCAGAGCGGTCATTACTACGGGGCGCCCGCGAACACCGGCAACAAAAATCTTCGGCGAGTATGGGGAGGCAGGAAAGCGTCCGGACTCAACTCGCAACCAAGCGCCTGAATTGTGCCTCTGGTGGCGAGTGCTGAAACACGCCTCAGTTGAAGCCGAAGACATCTCCAGTCCGTCCGGCCGAGGTTATGCACTCACGCTTTCGAGGAAAATCGAAGTCCGGTGGCGCTGGAGGAAGTATTTCTGGTCCGAATTGAAGCCGCCGACCCGTGGCGGATTGCCAGGATCGACACCCATCCGGCGCAGCGAGTCAGCGTCGGCAATCGGTGAGATGAGCGTTTCGCCGGAGTCGGCAAACGAGATGAAACCGCGGTCGAAAAGATGATCGATCGACGGCGTGAGCAGCAGCCCATTCCCAGCGGCCAGACGCTCCTCGTTGATCGATTCGCGCCACGGTTTGATGTGGCTGGCGGTGAGGTGGACGGGGTTTGAAACCTGCGTGACTCGGCAGCGAGTTTCAAAGCGACTGACGTTGGTTTTGAACCGACCTTGGCCCAGGCGAGATTTGATGAGCGCCGCGCGTTCGGTTTGAGACAGCTCCGACGATTCAATCTTCCGTTCTTCGAACCCACGTCATCGAACGAGGGCCCCGGTAGGCGCTGAAGTTCGACGTCCTGGTCCACGCTGCGTCCACCCTGAGCGCTCAGATCGAAGGGGTGCTTCGCCGGTTGATACACGCGAGAGATCACTCGATCAGGTGAGAGACGCGCCTTCGGCGGTGTGATAGTTTCGCTGAAGACCCCACCACCCACCCTACCCCTCACGTCACGGCGTCGACACAGCCATGGCATGTCATTGTGCCTGCGCGCCTTCGTGCGTGCCCATCGAGCACCATCACCGGATATGGATCATCCTGCGGTGATGTTCCCATCGCTTTCCGCCCGCGCGGTCACCCCATTCCAGCCTACCCAACCCCAAAACGTTACAACCAGGAGCAATGCTATGATCAAATCGGTGTTCTCAAAACAGGGAGACTTACCGGCAGCCGCCAGGCGCCCTCGGACCATTCCGAGAGGAGCGCTCGGACTGATATTGGGAGTGCTGATGGCCGCCCAGGCCATCGGCCAGGACAATGTTGTCTTGTTCAATACGAAAGATACGGGCGAACACAAAGGGATCGATCTCTGGGGCTTCGACACCGCCTGGTTGTCGGAGGCGAACATCGTTCGCGGCGTAAATTTCACGGGCAAGGAACGAACCGACGTGATCCGCTTGTCCTTCACCGGCGACACGCCGCTCGTGGATACGAATGGCGACGGTCGCAACGACGATCTCTCCGGCGCAGGCCTCGAGGAGTTCAACTCCCGGATGTCGCTCGTCAACACCTACACGGATGCCCACACCGCCCTCTATCTGAACAACGATACGGACAACGGGACCAGCAATCCTTACCTCGGCAGCGGTGGCGTGGATCCCTACAAGTGGGCCGAGCTCATTGCCGTGACGGCACAAAAGTGCCAACTCGCCGGGCGCAAGGTGCTCTCGGTGGCTCCGTTCAACGAGCCGGACAATGGGACCTGGCAGGGGAACGTCACCCGATTCGGCGACGTCGCCTGGCAGCTTCGTTGGAGCGGGGCCTTCCCTGCCTTCAGCACTTCGGCCCCGAATCCCATTCGTATCATGGGCGGCAATACGCTGAACAACGACCAGGCGGCCGCCTGGTACGACACGCTCGACGGCTGGGGTTATGTTGAGGAAGGGAATACCCACCAGCTCGCCGGCAGTTTTGGGACCTATGCCGACTTTTACACCAAGGTGCGGGCAAACGGCGACGTCGCGACGAACGACGAGCTGCACAACGTCATGGAGGCGATGGTCGGTGCACAGTATGGCCTGAACGTCGGCATCTGGTGGGGCACGGCTCAGCGCGCCCGCGGCGAATTCGTCAAAGCCAGCGACGGCATGCGGCTGGCCTACGCGGAAAACCGCCCCAACTGGACGGCCGCGTCGGTTTACCGGTCGCCGACGGGAAAGGTGCAGGCGTTTGTCGGCGAGTCGGAACGTCAGGCCAGGGCCACGACCTTCCGTTTCTTTTCGAAGGATCGCCCCGTATTCTACGACGGCCATGGGCCGCTGCGGGCCTTTGACGTGACCACCACCGGCGCTCCGGGCTACCAGACGCCGAACCATCACAACGCTGAGCGCGTGCTCAACGTCACGTGGGGCGAGGACGTGCAGCCCGCAATCGACGGCCGCTATTACCTCGTCAACCGCGCCAGCGGGCAAGTGATGGAGGTCGCCGGTGCCAGCGCCGACAACGGCGCGACGATCGACCAGAATGTGTTCACCGGGGCCACCCACCAGCAGTGGGAGATTCACGCGCTGCCAAACACCCGCGGCGGAGATTACAGTTTCTTCACGTTCGCAGCAGTCCACAGCGGCAAGGCGCCCGACGTGTACGGCTGGGCCCTCACCGAAGGCTCACCCGTCCGCCAATATGAACAGGCGACGAATCCGGACTGGCCGTACCCGGGCGACAACCAAATCTGGTTCCTCGACTACGTCGAAAACGGTTGGTTCAGGATCGGCAGCGGCTGGAGCGGCCTCTATCTCACGACCGACGGGGCCACCATCGTTCAGCGTTCGGCCAACGATCAGCCCAGCCAGCAATGGCGCCTGATTCCCGTCGGGGCGGATCCGACGGACCGTACGCCTCCATCCACGCCGATTGCAGTTCAGACCTGCGCTCAGAGCGCGTCGGTGCGGATTGGGTGGAAGTCCCACAAAAACAGCGAGGCCTGCACATACAACGTCCTGCGCTCGACCTCGCCAAACGGTCCGTTCGAAATCATCGCCCGGGGGCTGACGGCCACGTCCTACACGGACTCAGCGGCCAATCAGATCAAGCCTTACTACTACGCCGTGGTGGCGGTCGATGCCTCGTACAATCGCTCCGCCAAGTCGAACGTCGCCAGCGCAACACCGACCGGTTCCCCGTCGCTCGTGGCGCACTACAAGTTCCAACTCGATGCCAAGGACGAAAGCGTCAACCACAACGACGGCGTGGCGGAGACTGGGGCTGGCTACGCGCCCGGCGGTCTCGATGGCAGCACGCTCGCGCTCAACGGAGATGGCTATGTCAGTTTGCCGGCGGAGATCGTCAACTATGACCAGGTCACCCTTGCCGCGTGGGTCTATTGGCGCGGTGGGCAAAACTGGCAGCGGATCTTCGATTTTGGCAACGGCACGGGTGAAAACCTCTTCCTGACCCCCGCCAACTGGTCCGGCACCAACATGCAGTTCACGATCACCAAGGAAGGGGTGGGAACGAACGACCTCATCGCTCCGTCCTTGCCTGTCGACGCTTGGTCCCACGTGGCCGTCGTGCTCGGGAACGGGACCGCCCAACTGTTCGTCAACGGTGTGCTCAAGGCTTCGACGACCACGACGATCAAGCCTTCCGATATCAATCCGGTTCTCAACTACATCGGCAAGAGCCAGTGGCCCGACCCCCTGTTCAACGGCGCCATCGACGACTTCCGCATTTACAACCATGCGTTGAGCGCGGACGACGTGGCCGCCCTCGCCACGGCCAATCCGGAGATCCCGCCCGGACCGGCCAAGATTGCCCTGGAGAATTCCGATTTCGAGGCCGGCGTGGGCAGCTGGCCCGAGTTCGATGGTTTCGACAACCCGGCCCACGATGTCCCCGGCTGGAAGAATTATCCCACGGTCATAGACTCCGCCGGCGTAGAGGCCGGGAATGCCTGGTGGGGCACTTACAACGGGACGTTCTCCGCCTTCTTCTTCCCGGGCCGCGGAGCGTACCTTACGAGTCAATACACCATCAAGCCGGGCGATTCGTTCGACATCGGATACGTGGCCAAGATCTGGTGGGGACCGTCGCAATGGACGGCCAAGCTGTTCTATGACGTCCCGACGAACGTGATCGGCAGTGTCTCGTCGAACATCAGCGGCGGCTGGGCCAGCTACTCCGGCCGGATCGCCGCGACGCCCGAGTCGGTGGGCGGCAAGCTGGGCATCCTGTTTGTGAATACCGGTTCGGATGTGGCGACGCTCGATGCGGTCACCTTGGGTCTGGTCCTCCCGGAGACAGCACCGCCCCTGCTCGTCGAGACCGACCGAACCGTCCTCGCCCCCGCAAACCACAAGATGGTGGAGGTGAAGATCACGGCTCGGTTCTTTGACCCGTCGGTCGACCCCGTGAAGCTTGGCCTGAATGCGGCTTGCTTCATCGCGAGCAATGAACCCGACGACGGCGCTGAAGACGGCCATACGACGGGCGACGTCAACGGTTCCGATGGCTACACCTCGCCCGTTCGCGTCGCGCTCACCTGGGATGGCTCGGCCTACGTGGCTGTCGTCAACCTGCGCGCCGAGCGCAGCGAGTCCGGTTCAGGCCGGGTGTATACGATCGTCTGCGATGCCGTTGACGGTTCGGGCAAGAAATACACCACCAGTTGCGAAGTGACGGTCCCCTTGAAGGACTAGCGATGTCGGGGTGACGGCACCCCCAGCATGAATCCGCCCGCTGATTTGCCAGCGGTTTAGACCAGGGGTGGGCCGTGAGGCCCACCCCTGTGACGTTTCAACGGGGGAGCTTTCGCCCAGCTTGCTCGAGGGTCGACGACGTCCGCCACCGGCACCACGCGATTGCCGCGGCCGTCAACAGCCACACGTTTAGCTCTCACGGAGGAAATACTCGGGCGTCGGCTATAGATATCGGCATAGCGCGGGCTATGGTGCGTGAGCAGTCCGCGCATCGCGATCACCGTGCCTTCCTCAGCCCGAGCGTATTCCCCAATCGGCTGGTCCGCACGCCGACCACGCGCCCAATCAGGTCCGCGGCGCTGCAAGGCTGACCTGTTTACGGATTCTGAGGAAAAAACTCCATTCGCCTTCCACGTTTTGGATTTTGATCAGGATCCGGTTCTTGCCGGGCTTTAGTTTCACCGCGACGAGGTCCTCGTCGATTTGGGTCATTCTGCGAACCCAACTGTTCTTCACCAGTTCGCCGTTCAGCCAGATTTTGACTCCGTCGTCGCTGCCGAGGCCGAACAGCGCCGGGCACGCCTCGGCGACGTCGAATTCCGCATACGCGTATCCAACGCAGTACTCCATGCGACGGTCGTTGGCGAAATCCACGAGATCGCCGGTTGAGTTTACCGCCTCCCACGTATAGGTCGCGTTTTCGACGACCTGCTGCTGTCCCGGCTGAGGCGCAACCGCGGCCGCGTCCTCAAAAAACTCCCGACTGAACGCGCTCAATTGGGTTTTGCGGGAAACGGCGTCGGGGCCGACGTTCACCTTCGTGAGCACCTGGACGCCATTTTCATCCGTGCGCTCGACAGTGGAGAAGTCCGCCTCGGTAACCGGAATCGGACGCAGCAGCAGCCATTGGGGAATGCGGATGGGTTGTCCATACACGCTCCTGATCCAAGCAAGATCGAGCTCCCGGCGCGGGTTTGGGGCGGGCACTGTAAAATCAAACGTGCAGGTACCCTCCACGGGCTTGCCGTCGCGCAACGCGGGAATCGCGACGCATTGCGCGACCAGCGCCTTCACGGCCTTCTCTCGGAACAGTTCCGGCATTCTGGTGGCGGGCAAAAGCGTCGCAGAAACCACCTTTCCGTCCGCCGACACGGAAAGCTGAGCGGATATCTGCTCAATCCCCGCTTTCCGCAGCAAGGCCGGATCGAAAGGACTGTTCACAACGATCGGATCCGCCGAGCCCCGCGCATGAATCATTGGCCGAGTCGCCGCCAGCAGCCGCGCACGGTCCGGCCAGAATTGAGGATTCTCCGGCGAGCAGGTATCAAGCAGCACAGAGAGTTGATCAAAAAAACGCGCCTGCTCCTGGGTGGTGCCGATATCACCGCTGAACAACGCGAGTCCGCCGCTCGTCAACAGCACCAGGCGCTCCCCGTCCGCCGGCTCATACTGCGAGAATTCCGACACGAGCTTCTGATCTTCATAGTTGGCCACCAGCCACGGCATATGCGTCGCAGCGGCTACCCCCTGTTGGGCCTTCGAGTCATGTCTCACCCCGACAAACACCAGGTCAAACATGCCGCCATACAGACCCTTGAGCCGTTCATAGAGATGACGGATTTTCCACACCGTCGAATAGGTGGCGCCACCCCAGCCCGAACCGCAATAAAGCACGACAAAGCGCGGCTCGGGTCGGCTTTTCAAATCTGCATCGACCAGCTTTTGGTCCTGAACGACTGCGAGACGGTTGATCAGCCGTCGGGTAAACTTGCCTTTCGCGTCAGCCCAGGATGGACCGACGTTCGAGGCTGCCGCGGCGTCCGTGTAGAACCGCCGGCATTCATCCAGCGACAACTCGCGGAAGAACAAGCGCCGCGCGCCACCGTCGACCGAGAAAAACGCGCACGGTCCGACTGCCTGGACCGGGGTTCCGGTGAAGGTGCCGCCTTTGCCGTCGCTCCAGCTGGAGGATTTCGCCGCCGCGGTCGCTGCTGCAGCAAGGAAGAACACGGCCGTGGCTCTGAAGACGCTGGAGATCGATGACATGGGGCGCATGGGCGCGACGAGGGCTGGGGGTTGATTCGCCGTCGTACGAGGGCATTGGCGCGCCTCGGGGGACGACGTGGGGTGGCCGGCCTTATAGCAGGAATCGCCGAAACCGCCTGTCGTCAAAATTGGGGACATCGCGAGCTTCGGCCAAAGCCGGCCCCCTTAAAAACCACGAGACCACTCGGTTTGGATCGTCTTTCCGGAAACCATCGCAACGCGCGAAGGAGTCGGAAGGGGACAAAGGAGTCGGAAGAGGACACGTCTCAACTCTCAACAAGACGTCCGGATGTCCGTTGGTGCCGAACGTCGACACGCGTTCCCGGGTGCGCGCTCGAGATGGCGCTTCGATGATCAACCTAGGTGACGTCATCGGGATCTTGGTTTGGGACGAAGTCACCAGACCGGGGCGGTTTCGCTCGTTGCGTTGAAAGCTCACTGGATGCTAGCGTCCGCGTCGTCCGGACCGTATCCACTCTTCCACTCCATCGCTCCGTCGCTTGACGCCATGCCCGCCCCCACTGCCCTTCCCCGCGTCTATCTCTATGGAATGATCGTGTTCTCGACGATCCATCGGTTGAAAGCCGAGTACCCCGCGGCCGACGGCTACGCGGAGATCGAGGAAACGCATCGCGTGCCGGGCGGAGAAACCGGCAACTCCGCACTCGTATTGGCGACTTGGGGACATCCGGTGAAGGTCGCCGGGCCGTTCCTTGGCACCGCCACCCGGGACCCTGTCACCACGTTTCTCACCGCCCGAGGCATCGACTGCTCGGCGCTGCACTACGATGCGTCCTTCGATGGGGTGCGGGACTTGGTGCTCGTGGCAGGCCCAACGCGCACGGTATTCGGGGAGTTCGGCCGATACTTCGACGGGCCGCGGCGCTGGGCGGTTCCTGCGCGCTCCGATGTCGAGGCGGCGGACGTGGTCGGCCTCGATCCCTTTTTCGGCGAGCAATCGCTCGCGGTGGCCCGGCTGTGCCGGGAGTTGGGAAAACGCTACGTGACGATCGATTGCGCGCCGGAGAGCGAACTGCACCGCGGCGCGGCCGCGACCGTCGTATCGGGCGAACACCTACGGCAGCACTTCCCTTCCGCCGATCGGCGCGAGCTGCTGCGGAGGTATGCCGAAAGCTCGGCGGGCCTCACCATCTTTACCGCGGGTTCCGGCGAGATCCTGTTCGCACGCGCCGGGGGCGGCATCGGCTCCATCGGCGCATTCTCCATCCAACCGAAGAGCACGCTCGGCGCCGGCGATACGTTTCGCGGCGGGGTCGTCCACGGAGTGGCCGCCGGACTCGGCGACGCCGCCATCGTCCGTTTCGCCGCGGCGACGGCGGCGTGCGTCTGCGAGCGCTTCCCGATGGCGCACAACCCGCCCAGCCTAACCGAGGTCACCGCCCGCGCCGGCCTCTGACTTTCGCTTCGCAGCCGCGGAGAAGGCTCGTCACAACTCGCAACCACGCGTCTGAGGTCCGCCCCGGGGGTGTTGAGAGTTGAGGGCGTGTCCCCATCCACCGCCTCCAGCAAAGCGCCGAATCCTCGACGGCCATTGCCGCGCCGCGGAGCTTGGACGATGGTTCACGGATGATGAAGGGAACGAGACTACCCCGGAGCTCCCCTGCGCTCGCGGCTTCTCTGCTCGCGATGCTGTTGACCTCGGCGCTGCTCGTTTCCGGCGCGTCGGCGGATGAAAAACCACGGCCGGTGTCGACCTACAGCGTTAGCCCCGAGATCCAGGCGGAGGCGCCCACGCGCACCGCGTCGGAAGCGAGACGGAGCCCTGTGACGACTCACCGCCTGGAATACTACAAGCTCGCGGAGCCGTATATCGTTCATCACCCGTTCCCCCAGGCGAGAATCACACGCACCCACGGCCTGCGGCCGACCGTGTTTTCCCAGCAGGAAATGAACACCCATGCGCAGCGGGCGTTCGAACAGTGGGTGGAGCACTGGATCACGACGTCCGATTGCCCGGCGGGCGCCGTCCGTCCGCACATGGGCCCCGGGCCCGGCCTGCTTTTCTATTCGGAGCCTTACGGCACCATCTCGGAGTTCGTCGGCTGGGGCATGCTGCTGACGGTGCTGATGGACAACGACCAGAATCGCTCCAAGGGCCTGTTCAACTCCCTCGACGCCTATCGCAAGGCTCATCTCAACGAATACGGCTTCATGATGAGCACGATCAACTATCACAAGCCGATGAACGCGTGGCATCGCGACGCGGCCACCGAGGCCGACGAGAACATGGCGATGGGGCTGCTGCTGGCGCACTACCAGTGGGGCAGCGATGGCGCCGTGAACTACCTCGCCGAAGCGAAGCAGTTGATCAACGCCCTCTCCAGGCACCTCGTGGAGCGGCCGGCGTACGCGCTCAAGCCAGCCGTCACCTGGGGCGGGAGCGAAGCCGTCGATCCCGCTTACTACGACTCCATCTACTACCCGCTCTGGTACAACCTCACTGGAGACTCGACGTGGACCAAGCTGGATGAGAACTACCGAACGCTCGTCGCGTATTTCGTGAACAGATACGGAACAGGGCTGGTCCCGGAATGGTGCAAGGCCGACGGCACGGAGTCCCGCGGAGGCGGCAACGCGCTCGGCGCGGACTCGTATTTCTACGGCTGGGACGCGCACCAGGTCTCCACCAAATGGGCGATTCACTACGCCTGGTATGGGCGCACAAAGACTCCCGTCTTCGCCGATGCGGCGGACACGTTCGCGGCCTGGGTGAAGCGAGAGGCGAAGGGAGATCTCACCCGGCTCACCAATGCGTACACCCTGGACGGAATACCGCGAGGAACGTACTCCCGGCTACCGGGCATGGTCGGAATGATGGGCCTCTCCGGCATCGCCTCGCCGCAGAACCAGGATCTCGTCAACGACGCGTACCGGTACCTGCTGACGCTCGATGCGACACAGAGCTACAGCTGGGGCAGCGCCTCCGCAAAGCTGAGGGACCTGCTGGTCTACTCCGGCAACTTCGTCAATTTCACCGACCTCGATCGTTGACCGGATCGCCGGGTCTCTACTCTGTCGGCGGAATGCGGAGCCACCAGAGAAGGTCGCGTCTCACCTCGCAACTGCGGGCCTAAGAATACCCTCGGTGTTGAGAGTTGAGGGCGTGTCCCCTTTGACGCATGTTGCTGGAGACGCACGCCGTTCAGGCGACGCGGCTCATCAGCGAGTTCATCGTCGCGACCGGAGGCTAGCCGCCGAGCAAGTCTGGAAGCCGAGCTTGAACGGCCCCCTGCTTACCTAGGGCACGCCCTGCAACGGGAGAACGCCACGCGCCCGACAGCCGGGCGATCGATGTCACAGATCGCGCAGGCCGTTTGTCATCTTACCGATGATGAATGCCTATTTGTCTCTCGTTTCGTTGCACGTCGCGTCGGCGATTTTCGGCCTGGGACCGCTGGGTGTGCTGGCCGTTTCGGCGAGCCGCTCGCCCGCTCCCGCCGATCCGGAGCGCTTCGCCCGGCAGCTGAGGATCGTTCGCTGGGGATTGCTCGGGATGTTTCTGACCGGCGCCGCCCTGATCGCCGCAACCCATGGGGCGTTGGGCAAAACCGGCTGGATGCGATTTTCCTTTGCGCTGTTCGTGTTGCTCGGTGCGCTGCATGGGCTGACGTCGCGCTCTGTCGGCCGCGCGCTAAACCAGTCTCCGTTCGCGCAGCCGCGATCCACCGCACCGATGCTGTGGGCCATGTCCATCCTGGTCCTGGCCATCACCTATCTCATGGAGGCCAAACCATGGTGAGCGACCTCCGGCGAGATCGTACAGAGACCAGCTTCTTGCGGTATTGACGCCACGGCGACGGTCGCCTGCCCGCCATCGATACCGGCTTCAACCCAAGCGACTCATGAAAAGAATAAACGCGATCTATTGGGCGAGCACCTTGCTGGTGTGCGCGGTGATGGCCTTCAGCGCGGTCAACTTCAACCTGTCTCATCCGCTGGGACCGGCGACGTACAGCCGCGAGGGCGGCGCGTTCGGTCATTTGAAGCTCCCCGACTACCTGCGGATTGAACTGACGGCGGCCAAGGCGCTCGGCGTTCTTGCCCTGCTCGTGCCTGGCATTCCCGCACGTCTCAAGGGTTTCGCCTACTCCGGTTTCGCGATCACCTTGGTATCGGCAAGCGTCGCTCACTATTCGGTCGGAGACAGCGCGCTGTATATTATCGATCCCCTGATATTCCTCGGGCTTCTGATCGTTTCCTATCTCTGCTGGCAGAAGAACCAACGCGAGCCAGCCGCCGACACGACAACGTCATGAACCTCTCCGCCGTCAAAGTCGTGACCCGAGACGTGCGCGGTCTGGCGAAGTTCTATAGCGAACTCACGCGTTGGGCCGCGATTGGAAGCGACGACTATGTCGAATTCGCCGGACCGCACTCGACGCTGGCGATCTGCAGCGAGCGCTCCATCGAGCTGTTCGGCGCACGCGCCGCGATCGGGGGCTGCAACCGTTCGGTGATTTTCACCTTCGAGGTGCACGATGCCGACGCCGAATACCGCCGTTTGGCGTCGTTCGTCCCAGGCTTCGTCGAAGGTCCGAAAGACCGGCCCTGGGGCGACCGCACGATCCTGTTCCGGGATCCCGACGGGAACCTGATCAACGTCCGCGCCCGCAACCAGGGCACTCGAGACGTGAATCGCGGCTGACCTTTGCGCCCGTCGACGAAGCGATTTCTTTCGGAAAATGTCCGACCAGGCAGCCCACGAGGAGATGGATCGATTGTTTCGCGAGCACCGCGACTACCTGTTCGCGATCGCGTACCGGATGCTCGGATCGGTCATGGACGCGGAAGATCTCGTGCAGGAGACCTTCATCCGCTGGCAAAAAGCTCAGCCCCAGGACCTGCGATCGGATCGTGCCTGGCTCACGACGGTGATCACTCGCCTCTGCATCAATCACCTCAAGTCCGCGCAGGTTATGCGCAAGGAATACATCGGACCGTGGCTCCCAGAGCCTTTGGTCGACGACGGTGCCGACCCGAATCTGAGCGATTCGTTGTCGATGGCCTTTCTCGTCGTGTTGGAAAACCTCTCCGCCACCGAACGGGCCGTGTTCCTTCTGCGCGAGGTTTTCGACTACGAATTCAGCGAGATCGCACGGACCGTGAAGAAGAGTCCGGACAACTGCCGTCAGATCCTTGTTCGGGCAAAGCGCCAGGTCGCAGCCCGACAACCGCGCTTCGAAAACTCGCCCGGCCAACACGAACCGCTGCTCGATCGCTTCGTGCAGGCGACGGCGAAAGGTGACGTGCCGGGGCTGATGGCACTGCTCGATGAACACGCAATGCTGGTCACGGACGGCGGCGGAAAGGCGCGCGCCCTCCTCCGTCCGATCGCCGGCTCGGACGGGATCGCGCGCGTGCTGATCGGCGGTATCCAGAAATTCGCTCCTGCCCACCGCACCTATGTGAGGGAAACGGTGAACGGCCTCCCGGGTTTGATCGGCTACGACGAAGGCAGACCGACGACCGTCATCGTTTTCGGAATCCTCCGCGACAAGATCCACTCGATCCAGGTCGTGCGAAACCCGGACAAACTTCGCTCTCTGGCCGGCAGGCGGCGCTAAGACGCGGACCTCTGTCGCAGTGAGCGATGAGACGAGGCGGCAGTGGCAGCGCGGAATCCGCGGATCACTTCGTGGCCGCGCCCACCAGGCACTCGCCCGGTGCCTCGAAACCCTCCGGCGATTCGAAAACACGTACGGCCTCCGCGACCTCGTTCCAGACGGAGTCGCGCTCTTCGGCGGACAGCTTCGCCATCATGGCGTTGAAACCTCCAAAAGCCTCTCGGGTGAGTTGTGCGTAGTCGGCGGCGCTCGCCATCCGGTGAAGAATCGGCACCGCGTGAATCTCGGGATCTGCAAACCCGGCTTCGCGGAAAAGGCCTTCGAGTATCCCCGGTCCGCCAAGACAGAACGGGCCCGGCTGCCCCGGAACGGGAGGCGGGAGTTGCGCGCGCTGGCGGATGATGGAAATGGGGATCGATCCCCAACGGTTTCGTTCGGGCACGGAAAAGACCGCGGCGGCAACCCGCCCTCCAGGTTTCAGGACGCGGCGCCACTCGCGCAGCGCGGCGACCGCGTGCGGCATATACATAAGACCAAACCGACAGAGCACCGCGTCGAAGGACGCGTCCGGGAGATCCAGTTTTTCGCCGTCCATGACGCGCGTCTCCATCTGGCTGAGTCCACGTTCACGAGCGACCTGACGCGCCAGTTCGACAATTCCTTCCGAGATGTCGGTCGCCAGCACGTAACCACGGGGGCCCGTTCGCTCGGCAGCGCTGATCGCCGGCTCGCCCGCGCCGGCAGCGATATCCAAAACGCGCATACCTGGTCGGATCAGAGCCCGCTCGAGCATCTGGAGGGTGGCGTCGCCGTACCAGCGGTTCAGAGTCGGACTCCAGCGGTGCCAGGCTTCGCCGTTCTTGTTCCACTGCTCTCGCTGGGCGTTCTTGTATTTCGCGGCGTCGAAGGACGATTGCTGCGGGGTCATGGGGTTCTCCTCTCTTGGGCGGTGTAGATGCGCTGCGAGCCGGAACGCTGCCAATGCGGAGTTTCGGCTGCCACGTTATTCGACAGCCCCAGCCGCATGGTGTCCCCGGGGAGAAACACTCGGTGCGCGTCGCCCATGTTCGCGTCTGCGCTTCTTCAGGTCTTTCAGGCCAAGCTGGTCCGAAGCAGGCAGCGAAAACCTCGGTACTCACCGGACAGCCGCTCGCAGCATCCGATGGAGTTTCTCGTCGGCCTTCACGCCGGGAACGTGATTCATGGCCCAGAAGGCAAGTGCGCCGAGCACGGGCGCGAGTTCCCGGCCTTTGCGCGTGAGCGAGTACGCGTACCGCGGGGGATTCTCCTGGTAGGTCTTGCTCTCGATGATGCCCGCCTCTTCGAGACGCACCAGACGATCGGCGAGGATGTTGGTCGGGATCTTTTCGGGGGACTGGGCGATTTCGCCAAAACGCGACTTGCCGTGAAACAGGTCGCGCACGACCAGCAGAGTCCAGCGATCGCCCAGAACGTCGAGCGAGGAGCCGATGGGACAATGGGAACGCGAAATCGGTTGGGCACGAGGCATGGCGAGAAACTGCACCCATGACTTGCTAAGTGCAAGTGACTCCATCCCGTGTCACTTGCACTTAGCAAGTCCCTCAACCACGAAACGCTCCCCATGAATACGGACATCGTCAGCGCGATCGAACTCACCGCCTCCGCAGCCATCACCGTGGCCGCCTTGTCTTCCCTTCTTCCCACGCTTCGTGCCCGAACCAGCGCGCTCCTCCTCTTCGGCCTCTGGTTCATCGCCGTCGGCCTGTTTGGCGCGATCCAGCTTTTTGGGCCCAGGCATCTCGGTCCTCCCGGCCTGGGGCTCTCGGTCATGCTTCCCATCCTCGCGTTGACTGGAAGCGCGACGATGCACCCCGCCCTGCGCGTCCGTATTCGCGAAGCCCCCCTCACGCTCCTTATCGCCATGAACGCCCTTCGCGTGCTCGGCGTATCGTTCCTGATCTTGCTCGGTGAAGGGCGGATTTCTCCCACGTTCGCCCTGTCTGCGGGCTGGGGTGACATCGCCGTCGGGTTCGCCGCCGTTCCGGTCGCGCTCCTGGCCCGGCGCCGGTCCCCTCTGTCCGTCGGAGTCGTCGCGGTCTGGAATACACTCGGGCTGCTCGACCTGGTGACAGCGGTGGCGCTCGGAGTGATGTCGGCAGCAGGAACGCCGCTCAACTTCATCCACGAAGCACCCGGCTCCGGTGTCATGACGACGCTGCCCTACCTCTTCATCCCGGGTTTTCTCGTGCCGATCTTCGCCACATCGCACCTGCTCGTATACTACAAACTCAAGCATCGCGCCTGGGGCACACATACCTCCATCGCCCCAGAGCCGGCGGAGGGAATACCGCTCAACTCACGGCAGGGCGCCTGAAGCACGCCGCTATTGTTGAAAGTTGAGGTCGTGTCCCCATCCGCGCACCGCGGCTGCAGAGGAAATACGGAAAGCTGGCCCCGGGGTCGCCGCGGCGCCTCCCGGATGCTGCATTTTCTGAAGGGATATACGGCCGGGCGGTTTTATGTATCTGACGCGCTTCGTTCCCAGACTCCGACGCGCGCCCCCCCCCATGCTCCCCATCCGGCTGCCGAGCTTCGTTGTCGCATTTGTTTCCACTGCGCTGGCGCTCACCTGTGTCGCCGAACAGACCGCGGACCATGCCGTGCAAGTCACGGCCCAGGTTCAACCGAACCCTGCCAAGATCGTTCTCAGCTGGACGCCGGATTCGACGAATCCAGCCTCCGGTTACCGAATCTCGCGCCGTGCTCCGGGCGCCGAGGGCTGGGGGCAGGAAACGACGCTGCCGGGCTCCGCGACCGGCTACACCGACACGAGCGTCCAGGTGGGGACGCCCTACGAATACCAGATCCGGCGCGAAGTCAGCGCGTATACAGGATTCGGTTACATCCGCACGGGCATCGAAATCCCGCTGGTGGAGAGCCGCGGCAAGCTCATCCTGCTGGTCGACGGCACCAAATCCGCCGCGCTCGCCCGCGAACTTTCCCAGCTGGAGTCGGATCTGGCGGGCGACGGTTGGACCGTGCTCCGCCACGACATCGCCGCCGGAACCACCGTACCGGACGTCAAGGCGATCATCCGCACGGACTACCTGGCGGATCCGCAGGCAGTCAGCGCCGTGTTTCTTTTCGGCCACATTCCCGTTCCGTATTCGGGTTTGCTCTACCCGGATGGGCACCCCGAGCATCAGGGCGCCTGGCCGGCGGACGTGTATTACGGCGACATGGAGGGCGTGTGGACCGACACGACGGTGAATTTTACCCAGACAGCCAACGGCGAGGCGTCGGACCGCGTCCGCCTCACCAACGTCCCCGGCGACGGAAAATTCGACCAAACCTACACGCCCGGGACCGTGCGCCTCCAGGTCGGGCGGGTTGACCTGGCCAACATGCCCGGACGCGCGACTCCGGGCGGCACCGGTACGTTTCCCAGCGAAACTGAAATGCTCCGCAACTACCTCGAGAAGGATCACGCCTTCCGCCACGGACTGGTCACGTATACCCGCCGCGCCATCGTCGGCGATTATTTCGGCACGATTTATGGCCTCGCGTTCGCCTCGAGCGGCTTCCGCAGTTTCGCTCCGATGTTCGGACCGGACGCGATTCTTCAGGCTTCGGGCGCTAAAGGCACTTGGCTGAGCACGCTCCGGACGAGCGATTTCCTCTGGGCCTACGGTTGCGGGGGCGGTTCGTACACCTACGCCGACGGACTCGGAAGCACCTGGAACTATTTCGGCATGACGACCGAGCTGGTGGCGGCCGATCCCCGGGCTCCGTTTTACCTCATCTTCGGGAGCTGGTTTGGCGATTGGGACCACGAGGACGATCTGATGCGGGCGGTGCTTGCGACCCCGACGCATGGCTTGGCGGCAGTGTGGTCCGGCATTCCGCACTGGTTCTGTCACCCCATGGCGATGGGCGAGACGTTCGGCTACTGCGCGCGACTGACGCAGAACAACCGCAGCGCGTATGGTTTGCTCACCAACTATCCCGGCGCCGTGCACATCGCGCTGATGGGCGATCCCACCCTGCGCATGCACGTGGTGGCGCCTCCCTCCGCCGTCTCCGCAACGGTCGGCGCGGGCGGCACCACGCTGGCGTGGTCGGCCTCGCCCGACTCCGGTGTATCCGGTTATCACCTATACCGCGGCCGCGACCGGCGCGGGCCGTTCACCCGCGTAAACGAGTCACTCGTGACCGAGCTCTCGTTCACCGACGCTCACGGCACGTCCGGCGACATCTACCAGGTTCGGGCCGTGAAGCTCGAATCCACAACGAGCGGGAGCTACTTCAACTCCAGCCAAGCGGCCTACGTGACCTACGGGCCGCCGAGCTTCACGGTGCAGCCCAGCGCGGGCACCGCCTCCGTCGGATCCCGCGTGACGCTCACGATCGAGGCGAGCGGAGCGAGCACGTACCAGTGGTACAAAGACGGGCTCGCGATCGCGGGCGCGACCAACGCGAGCCTGACGCTGGATCCGGTTACCGCGGGCGACGCCGGCGCGTATTCCGTAGTCGCGACGAACAGTCTCGGCAGCACGACCAGCACGGCGGCCGCCCTCACCGTCGTGAGCACAAGCCAGGGCAGGTTGACCAACCTGTCGGTGCGCGGACAGGTCGGCACCGACGACCAAACGATGATCGTCGGTTTCACGACCGACGGAGCCGGCACAAAAACGCTCCTGGTGCGCGGTACCGGGCCGACGTTGGCGAGTTTCGGCGTTACCGGCTGGCTGCCTGATCCGCAGCTCGAACTTTACCAGGGCACGAGGTCGCTGCAGGCAAACGGCTCGTGGCGTGATGACCCGAATGCGATCCAGATCGTCGCTCTGGGCGGTACGCAGCTCGGCGCGTACACGTTGACCGGCTCCGAGTCGGCGATGCTGGTTTCGCTCAACTCGGCCGCGTACACCGTGCACCTCCGCGACCGCACCGGATCAAACGGCGTAGGGCTCCTGGAAGTGATCGACGAGGACAGCGGCACGCCGGGCACGCCCGCGTTCAACGCTCAGCCGCGTTTGGTCAATCTCTCGGTACGCGCGGTCGCCGGGTCCGGTTCCGCCACGCTGATTGCCGGATTCATCATCAACGGCAGCGAGGCGAAGCAGGTGATGATCCGTGGAATCGGGCAAACCTTGTCCCACTTCTCGGTGAGCGGGTTGCTCGCGAATCCCAAGCTCCGCCTGTTCCAGGGCGAAACGCAGATCGAGGAGAACGACAACTGGGAGGATGCGCCGAATCGCGCGCAGATCGTGACCGCCGGCGGAGACCGTCTGGGCGAATTCGCGCTGGCAGCCACCGACGCCGTTCTCCTGCTTTCGTTGCAGCCGGGCGCCTACACCGTCCACCTCGTCGGAGCAGGCGATTCCGCGGGCGTCGGCATGATCGAAGTGAACGAGCGGTAGAGCGGATGACGACCGCAGTTGTGCGAACGCAGACTGCGCGTACCGAAATCACTCGTCGCCCAGTTCGTAGGTAAACGTCACGGAGTGTTCTCCAGACGGCGTGACCTGGATGACACAATCGCCCTGGATTCCTCTCAACTCTTCGGTCCCGGAGCCGGGGACAATATAGCCGAAGGGACGATAACCTCCGCCGTCGATGATGCCGCCGTGCTGATAGACAAAACTACCGCGACGACCGCCAAGCGTGCCGACAAAGCGGTCGACTCCGACATACGCCATCCGTGTCGGCCCCGTCTGGCAGACCAGAGCCTCGGCGCTGCTTTCGCCGTCCATGGCTCCTGAATACACTCGATGGATCGAGGCGCGTGATAGCTTGCACGAGGCGGCCTCGACGTAGGGAGGTTGCGTCGCGTGGGATGTGTTTTTGAAGGAGGCGGTCGATTTCATGGCGGCAATGGGTGCTCGCACGGTAGGCGCGTCGTTCGCACGGTAGGCTCCTGGCTCGCTCGGCGCTTGGAGGAATCTGCGGATATTTCGTACAAAACGCGGACCGATGCTCCGGCGGTTGCGAATTCCGAGATCCGCATCGAAGTTGCGCGCCCGAGGTAACCGATGAATCCCCTCTCCGCCCTCGACTCCATCGACCACCGGATCACCGCGCTCGCCGCAAATCTGAAGTGCGGATGCTGGATCCGTTTTGCCGACGGCCGACCGAATTTCTGGTCCAGGGAAGTCTTCGAGATCTTTGGCTTCGAGACTGACGCCCACCCCCCCCCGATCGACGCGATGATGCATCGAATCGACCGCAGTCACCGTTCGCGGCTGTTGAACTCCGCCGATCGCTGCGAGCGCCATCGTGCTCGCTTCAGCGCAGACTACAGCCTCACGCATCCGAACGGCCGGCGAATTCACGTGAAAAGCCGCGGCCAGATCATCCCCGGCATGGAGGGCTCCGTGATCGCGGGAACGTTGCTCGACGTGACCGAGCTTCAAAGTGTCCACTCAGACCTTGCGACCTTGGCGGGCATGCAGAAAAAAAACGCGTTCACCGCACCGTCCGAGCGCCTCACTCCGGGGCAATGGCGGCGCACCGAGGACCTGCTTCACGCACGCTCCAACGCCGGACTCACGGTTGCCGAGATGGCGGCGCACGCGCACTTGAGCCCCTCGCTTTTCTCCCGTCGTTTCAGAGCCACGACAGGGCAGACCCCGCTGCAGTATGTGCTCTCGCTGAGACTCGAACGTGCCAGGGCTGCCTTGGCCTCTACCGGAGCGTCGATCGCTCGCGTGGCCACCGATTTTGGTTTCTTCGATCAGGCGCACTTCAGCCGCCACTTCAAACGCCGCTATGGCCTGACGCCGGGCGTATTCATGCGGCAAGAAACGTCCTCCATCGCACCCACAGACTCGTCCTTCAGCGACGTGTGAGTGAGCGAAGGGTCCCAGGGGTCAGGCCCTAATGTCTGTGCGAATCGAACGAGCGCCCGCGGCGGCAGACTCGTTCAGTCCCCGGGCAAGCCGGCGCTCCCGAGGACGATCCGCGCCTGGTTCGGCTCGGATTACCCAGCGGAGCAGCCGCCGCCTGTACTTACTTTCCGGTTACATATCGAAAATCAGTCCAGCGGCCTGTGCCCCTCTGTGCACGCCCCCGCCGCCCCTGAAAACGCGCATGTCACTCCGCTTGTGGAGAGAATGAACGGACATCGCGACGGGCCTTGAAGGCCGCGACGAGTCGAATTGGACCGCGGCTTTCACGCGAACGAATGGATGAGCGAAAACATCCATGCTTCGAAGGAGGAAACAGCGTCACCAGAAAGTCACAAATGTCGCGGATTTCAGACGCGACTGGGGCGCACTGGCGCCAGGCGAAGGCGCACCGACGAAGAACCGGATTGCGGGGGAGTTTTCCCTTGCTAGGACTCTTGGGCCCTCGTTGCCTCCCCGCCCGTGCCCCCGATCGATTCAGAGACCAGGCATTGGTTCGCCGAGCACCTCCAGCCTCACGAGCCATCTCTGCGCGCCTACCTGCGCAGTTCGCTGTCTTCTCCCAGCGACGTGGACGATATTGTGCAGGATACCTACACGCGGATTCTGGCGATGCGGGAGAAAACGAATCTCCGCTCGTGCAAGGGGCTGCTCTTCGCTGTCGCGCGAAATGCGGTGCGCGATCTGATCCGGCATCGCGCAGTGGTCCAGCACGTGCCGATCACGGAAGATGCCGACTCGCCCGTCTTGCAGGATAAGGCCGACGTGGTCGAGTTTGTGAGCCGGCAGCAAGAGCTGGCGTTGCTCACCGAGGCGATACGCAGTCTTCCCACCCGCTGTCGCGAAGTGCTCCTCCTCCGAAAAATCCAGGGTTTCTCACAAAGGGAAATCGCGAACCGGCTGGGCATTTCCGAGAACACGGTCGAGACTTTGGTGGCCAAGGGCACGCATCGCTGCCGCGACTTCATGCGCGAGCACGGTGCGCACCCCAATCATCTTCGTGACTCCAGAACCTGAAACCCCCGCCGCCATTGCCGAGGCCGCTGCCCGTTGGGTGGCGCGGCATGACCGTGGACTCACGCCGGAAGAGCGGGCCGAGTTCGCCGCATGGCGCGAGGCCGATCCGCGTCACGCCCAGGAGTGGGCCAGCCTTTTCGAAACAGCGCAGCTGCTGGGCGAAGCGGGCGCGGTCTCGGAGCTCGCCGCCGAGGCGGCGATGCTCGACGAGCAGACGCGCAAGGCCCGGCGCGCGTCGCACCTTCTCCGTTGGGGATACCGGGTCGGGCTGACAGCGGCGGCGATCGCCGTCGGTGTTTTCACGTGGCAGCTGCTGGCGAATCGATCGCGTTCCGCCACCCCGCCCGCCGTCACGTTGGTGGCCGCCGAAGCGAAGCGGCTTTCCCTTCCAGATGGATCGGTGGTCGAAGCGCGTGGTGACAGTCAGGTGACGTTCGATTTTTCCGGGCCTTCTCGACGTGTCCGCTTGCCGAAAGGCGAAGCGTTCTTCTCGGTGGCACACGATTCCTCGCGCCCGTTTTTCGTCGAGACCGCGGGCGTGACCGTGCGCGCTGTCGGCACGGAGTTTAACGTGCGGTGCGACTCCAACCAGGTGGACATCATCGTGACGGAAGGCCGCGTGCGCGTGTCCAGTTCGCCCTCCGTCGCCGTCGATGCCGCGCCGTTGATCGACGCCGGAACAGCCGCACGAGTCGCTCCGGGATCCGGTGACCTCACTCCGGCCGTGGAAACCCGGGCAGTCACCCACGCAGAAGTCGAAGGTGCGCTGGCGTGGCGTTCGCCGCTTCTCGAATTCTCCCGCGCACCGCTCGACCAAGTGCTGGCCGCATTTCAACAACACTCGCCTCATCGAGTGCGCTTGGGCGACCCGGCGCTCGCCCGTCGCCAGATCAGCGGCACCTTTCAGGCGGAAAACATTGAAGGTTTTCTCCGCCTCGCCGAAGCGACCTTCGGCCTGCGCGTCGAACGTCGATCGGACGGAGAGATCATTCTTCGCTCGGCCCCCTGAAACGCGGCGTGGCGTACAGGCCTGTGACGAGCCGCCGGCACCTCCTGGTTCTCCTCGTCACCTGGTGGCTTATGTCCGCCGTCGGGACTCCGCTCGCGCGCGCCGCCCCGGCCGAGCGAGAATTCGATGTGCCGGCAGGCAACGCGGAGTCGGCGCTCGCCGTGTTCGCACGGCAGGCCGCGATACAACTCATTTTCGATCCGCAGATCGCTGAAGGGCTGCGCACGCCTGCGGTGCGCGGCCGACTGACGCCGGACGACGCGCTTCGGAAACTTCTCGCGGGCACTCCGCTGGAAGTCGTGCGCGACCAACTGACCGGGGCGCTGGCGATCAGAAGAATCTCCGGATCGGACGTCATGGAAACGAAGGGGCAGTCCGTCTTGCACGCCGCACCGAAGCCAACTTCGGGGCAAGCAACGACACCCCCCGACATGAGCAACCCTGCCTCCTCCTCAAAAACGTCGCGCGGCTTCCGGTCGCGACTTCTGTCCGGACTCGCCCTTCTCGCCACCACACATCTCCACGCTCAAACGGACGCGAAAAAGCCGGCCGAAGACGTCCTGAAAATGGACGAATATGTGGTCACCGGCGTCTCGTACACCCAGACCCAGTTTCAATCTTCGTTTGCCGTCACCAGCCTCTCGAACACCGAGATCCAGAAGATCGGCCCTCTCAACCTGGCGAATCTTCTGGGTCAGGTTCCGGGCATTTTCACCGAGGCAACCGGTGGTGAAGTTCAGAACGTGATTCGCCTGCGCGGCATTCCGAACGAATCCAGCTTCCAGGCCTTCCAGGTCGATGGCCTGCCCATCTATCCCGACGAGGGTTTCTTCTACAAGGGAGACGGCGTGGTTCGCACGGACATCATGACGAAGTCGTTCGAGATCGTCCGCGGCGGACCGTCGCCCATTTTCGCGTCCAACGCCGCGGCGATCTACAACAACGTCACCCGACAAGGTGGCGACGTGAGCGAAAGCGCCGTGAAAGTGACCATCGGCGACACGGACTTGTATCGGCTGGACGGATTCTGGTCCGGCAAGATCGCCGACAGCACCTATCTCGCCGTGGGCGGATTCGTTCGTCGCAACGACGGCGCTCGTCCCAACGGCTTTCCGAGCGATCGCGGCGGACAGGTCGAGATGAACCTTCGGCGCGAGCTTGCCGACGGGGAAATCAAGCTGTCGCTCCTGAGCATCGCCGATCACAACGTGTTTTATCTGCCGATCCCAATCGCCGATCCGCGCAATCCTTCGGTTTCGCTCAATCCGTACATCGACTACTTCACCGGCACGCTCAATACGCCCTATCTGGAGAATGCCAACTTCCTGTATCCGAACGAAGCAGGGGCAAACATCAGCGAACGCCGTGATCTTTCCAACGGCCGGTACATGAAGGTCCTATGTCCGACGTTTGAGCTGAACCGGACGATCGGCGACTGGCATTTCTCGAACAAGTTCAGGATTTCCGACCTCAAGGTTGAGTTCGACGCTCTGTACTCGACCACCAACCCGCTCGACTACGCCAGTTTCGCGTCTGGGTATATGAATGCCGCCCAGAGCGCATTTGGCTCCTCCACCCCGGTGGATCATCTGGGCTATGCCATCGCCGGCACGAACGGCAGCACCTCCTACAATCCTGCGGCTCAATCGGGATTGGTCATGCAGGCGCAGTATCGCGCGGTGGACGTGAAATCGAATGGCGTACAGGACGAACTCCGGCTGGGGCGCGACTTCGAACTAAAGGGCACGCATCACGGCGTCCTGGGATTGTATGCGACCGAGTACTGGATGACCGAGCAGTCGCGCTACCAAGACTACCTGTTCGAGCTGGCGTCGAATCCCCGGCTCCTGGATCTGGTGGCCTACAGCGCAACGAACCAAGTGCTTGGGTCCGTGACCGATCGCGGCGTGCTGCGGTACTCGACGACGCTGAACGGCGGTCACTCGGACATCAAG
Organism: Opitutaceae bacterium EW11; assembly: GCA_003054665.1. Lineage (GTDB taxonomy): Bacteria > Verrucomicrobiota > Verrucomicrobiia > Opitutales > Opitutaceae > EW11. Next base: position 23,293 of record QAYY01000001.1, read on the forward strand.
GAGCTCGCCGTATTCGCGGCGGACACCTGGGACATCACTCCCAAGCTGAAGCTGGACTACGGCATCCGCCACGAACGCTACTCCGGCTCCGGCTACGGCAAGCCAGCGAAGGCGGTAAACATGAACCTCCCCCGCACCTTGGCCGGTGCCAATGCGTTGGCGTTTACCGGCGCCACAGCGATCAATCACTACAGCGAGTCCGTGACGCCCTGGACGGTCGGCGCCAACTACGACCTCGATCGGCATTTCGGTTTGTATGCGCGCGCGTCGAAATCGTTCCGAGTCGGGAGCGAGGGCAATCTCGCCCTCGTCAACAACCCGGCGGTCACGACAAGCGCGGCGCAATACGAAGTGGGCGTGAAGATCAACCGGCGCAAATTTTCGGCCTTCCTCACGGCGTTCTACACCAAGTTCGATCCCTACGTGCAGACGTTCCAAGCGGTGAATCCGGTCACGGGAAACACGGGGAATCTGAACTTTGTCGGCCGGGCGCAGACTCCGGGAGTCGAAGCGGATATCACATGGAAGCCGCTGCCGTATTTCAGTATCGACAGTTCCATTACCTACAATCGCCCCCGCGGCGGGAACTATTTCAGCTCCCTCGGCGCCGACGCGTCGGCCGCGGAGGACAAGCAGCTCATTCGGACTCCCGACCTTTTCGGCAACATCCGGCCCTCGCTCAGTTTTGACATAGGCAAGTGGGCGATGCGCGCCGACCTTCGGCTGAATTTCGTCAGCAAGCGCTACGTCGACATCAAAAACATCACAGCCCTCCCCGCCTACCGGACTCTCGGAGCCGGCTTGGCCGCGGATCACGGCGCCTGGAGCTTCCAGCTGATGGTCGACAACCTCACGAACGCGCACGGCCTGACGGAAGGCAATCCGCGCTCCGACGTCGTTGGCGGCCAGGGCACCGCGACCGCCGTGTACGGTCGCCCACTCTTCGGTCGTTCGTTCCGCCTCGAGAGCACCTTTCATTTCTAGACGAGGCCCGTCATGAACAACCTTTGGCCTCGTCTGTTCTGCGCGGCGATCGCCGCGGCGGTCATCGGATGCGGGGATTTCCCGGGTCTCGCCGTTCGCGGAGCTTCAGCTCCCGGAGAAGCACCCAAGGAGAATCGCGTCCAGCAACTGCACCGGGAGTTGATCCAGGCCGATCATCCGCGCCGCTTCGTGGTGGCACATCGCGGCGACTGGCGGGATTTCCCCGAAAACTCGGTCGCCGCCTTTCAGAGCTGTATTGAGATGGGCATCGAGATGGTGGAGCTCGACGTGCAGCGCACGAAGGATGGCGAGCTGATCGTGATGCATGACACCACCGTGGACCGGACGACCACCGGCCACGGGAGCGTTTCCGAGCTCACGTTGGCGGAAATCCGCGCCTTGCATCTGAGGAACGGATACAGCCACGAGACTCCGTTTGCCGTCCCCACCCTGCGCGAAGTGCTGGTGGCGACGAAAGGCCGCATCCTGCTGAATCTGGACAAGAGCTACCCGTTCTTCCGGCAAACCGTCGCCTTGCTTGAGGAGACGGGCACGCTGGAGAGCGCCCTGATGAAGGGAGACCGCCCGGTGCAGCAGGTACTGGCCGAGAACGGCGACATCTTCGGCAAAGTCGCCTACATGCCGGTGATCGACTTTCGCGAAGCGGACGCGGCGCGAATCGCGGAAGACTGGCTGACGCAGGCGAGACCCTGTGCGATGGAGATCGTCTATCAGGAGTGGACCCCGGCGGTCGCGGCGCTGTTTGCCGAATGCAACGCCCGCCACGTCCGAATCTGGGTGAACCTACTGTGGCCCGAATTGGCCGGCGGCATGAGCGACGACCTGGCGCTGTCTGATCCCGACTCGATCTACGGAGTATTGCTTGGCCGCTCGGTGAGCATGTTTCAGACGGATCGGCCCAAGGTGCTTCAGGACTACCTCCGGCACCCGGGAAACAAAGCACGCGTTGGCCCGCGTTGAATCGATTCGCTGGGGGCGAACTCCTGCAGCGGCCCCTGGGGGAGCCCTGCAGGAGTGTCCGCCCGAGCGATTTCATCCTCATTCCATGTTTCGCGACCGCCGCTGGGTGTTTGCCGCCGCGACATTGGGCTACGGCATCTATTACGTGTGCCGGTTGAGCCTTTCGGCGGCCAAGAGCGGGCTGGTGGACTCAGGTGTTCTGTCCCCCGCTCAGCTGGGCTGGATCGGATCGGCGCTCTTTTGGTCGTACGCCGTGGGCAAATTCGCCAACGGCTTTCTGGCGGACCGCGTCGACCTCCGTCGCTTCGCAAGTATCGGACTATTGGGTACAGCAGCGGTCAATCTGGCGATCGGATTGAAGGTCGGCTTCTGGCTTTTCCTGGTTCTGTGGTTGGCCAACGGCTGGCTTCAATCGATGGGCGCGCCTGCGTTTGTGGTCAGCCTGGTCCGGATGTTTCGGCAGCACGAGAGGGGCAGCTATTACGGGATCTGGAGCGTGAGCCACCACCTCGGCGAGGCCACCAGCTTCGCCGTCACGGCCGCACTCGTGGCTCATTTCGGCTGGCGGGCCGGCTTTTTCGGTGCGGCGGGCATTGGGCTGGGAGGCGCGGCACTCCTCTGGATCTTCTTTCAGCCTCCGGCTCGCCAAGAACCGATGGTGGCGAAAGCCAGCACCGGGCGCGAGCAGCGCGCCGTCCTGGCGATGCCGGTGGTTTGGGAAATCGCTCTGGCCAGCGCTCTGATGTACGTCGCGCGGTACGCGATCAACAGCTGGGGCGTCTTCTACCTCGAGAAGGCGAAAGGCCTGTCGGTCGTCGAGGCTAGCCTGGCAATCTCCGTTTCGTCCGCCGCCGGAATCGTCGGGACCGTGTCGAGTGGCTGGCTATCGGACCGATGCTTCGCAGGGGATCGGTGCCGACCGGCGTTGATCATGGGGATGGCGAGCACGGTTTCCCTGTTAACCCTCCTGCTCGCTCCCCCACATCAGTACGGCGTTTATGTCGGCACGCTGGTTGTTTTCGGCAGCGGAATCGGAGCCTTGGTTTGCTATCTTGGCGGGCTGATGGCGGTGGACTTGGTGCCGACGGCCGCGGCGGGCGCGGCGCTGGGGATGGTCGGCATCGCCAGCTATCTCGGGGCAGCCGTTCAGGACATTGCGAGCGGCTATCTGATTCAGTCGCAGATCGTCGGTGCAAACCCGCAGGGCTTGCTCGATCTGCGGGCCGTGGCGGCCTGCTGGGTAGCCGCCATCGCCCTGTCGACGGTCGTGATCTGGAGGATTTCGCGGCGGGCGCGCGCGGTGAGGGCGTGAACGTGCTCTCGCCCGCGCAGCACCGGCCGATTCACCCACGGCGTGCGGCCTCGATCTTCGCGATGTCGATTTTCCCCATTTCCATCATCGCTTCGAAGGCTCGTTTGGCTTCGGCACCGCCGGCGTTGAAGGCGTTGGTGAGAGCGCGCGGCGTGATCTGCCAGTGCAGTCCCCACCGATCTATGCACCATCCGCAGGCGCTCTCCTCGCCGCCATTGCCGACGATCGCGTTCCAGTAGCGGTCAGTTTCCTCCTGCGTATCGGTCGCGACCTGGAAAGAAAACGCCTGGGTGTGCGGAAAGCCCGGACCGCCGTTCAGGCCGATGCAGGGGATCCCGAGAACCGTGAAATCCACGACGAGGACGTCGCCCGCCTTGCCGGAGGGATAGTCGCCCGGCGCATGGTGCACCGCCCCCACTTTGCTGTCCGGAAAGGTGGCAGCGTAAAACTGCGCCGCTTCCAAGGCGTCTTTGTTGAACCAGAGGCAGATCGTGTTTTTCGGGATGGTTTTGCTCATAAGAAGAGTTCGGTTGAGTTGCGTTCTCCCAATCGACGAACGAGACCGCTCGGACCGGACATCGGCGCGGCGGCGGGGTGAAAAGAATGCCCTCGGTCGCATCCAATCCTCGGCACGAGGTCATCCCGAGGCGTCCTCTCAACCCTCAGGCACGGCAGGCGGTCAAGCCAGGCGGGGCGCCGGAGCGCACGCCATCCCACGGGTCTATTCAGAAGAAATCCCGAGCCGTTTTACGTCGATGAGGCCGTTCAGCATGAGGACGACGGACTGCACCATCGGGCACGGCGGGCAGGAGTAACGCACGCGATCCCGGACATACAGGATGTCCTCCACCGGGAGCTTCTTCATCTCATCGTTGATCAGCACCAGGAGCGCCTCATCGCGCATGTCCTGCGGGCCCGCGGCCAGCTGGCGCATCGCTTCCCTGAGCTTAGGTGTGAGACGGCGTGAATTCATGCCCAACAATCCGGCCAACGTGCACACGTCCTGCGTAAGCGCCAGTCCGATTGGGGCGGAACAAAAAAGGCGGCCCGACCGGAAAAGACCGTCCGCTTGGGCAGATTCCGCGCCGGTATTCAACAACTGGAGCGAGGTCGGGCGCGCGATCTGGCCAGCGGGGCCAAAGCTGTCATGGCGGTTTTCGGCGGCCGACCGCGCTCGGCCCCTTCAAGACCGTGCTTTTGTACCGTCTGCACGTTCAACCCTTCGCCGGGCGGTGGTTTCCGATGGCTGTCGATGAACAACGAAGGCTGGAAAGTCGCGCGCGCTCTGGCCGATCGCGGGATCGCCGCCTTCGTGCTCAAATACCGGCTCATCCCCACACCCGGATCGCTCGAGGATTTCAAGGCGGGCATGAGTCGGAATTTTGCGCCGGCCAACGCATCTGGTAACAAGCCGCCCAGTTGGGACCTGACCAACCAGCTCGAGGACGCCGAAGCCGCCTACGCCCTGATCGTGAAACGAGCGGATGAATGGCACGTGGACACCCAGCGGCTCGGAATGATCGGCTTCTCGGTGGGAGCGGGCCTGACGATGCACTGCACGCTTCATTCCAAAACGATGAAGCTGGCCTTCATCGGGCCCATCTACGGCGGGATGGGCGCGGTCGAAGTGCCGAAGGACGCTCCGCCCCTGTTCGCCGCGATCGCCAGCGACGATTTTCTCTTTCGAGAAGAGTTCGGGCTGATCAAGTCGTGGTACGAGGCTCACCGCCCCGTCGAATTTCATCTCTATCAGAATGGCGGCCACGGCTTCGGGCTCGGCTATCCAGATCGGACAAGCAACGGCTGGTTCGGAACGTTCGTTCTCTGGCTCGAGGTGAACAAGTTCCTGGTGGCAAAGACCGCGAAATAGCAGCCCCACCCGCGTCCATCCGTCGCGTCCCGCACGCTCGGACTGACGCGCCACAGGGGCCGCCGGCAAGCCGTCGCAGGGTACGCAAGTTTTCTTGCGTGCCCAGATTGCGAATACGATCCGGCGGCGGCCCTTTACCCCGCGCAAGATCCCGTCTGCGTCGCCCTCAGGGCATGCCCTCGGCCATGCGCGCTTCCAGGCCCGCACGGAATTCGCCGACCGACAGCAGACGGTGAACCGTCTTCGATTCCGCGCCCAAACTGGCGGCAAGCGGGCGAAGCCGTTCCGCCAACTCCGGCTTGGTAGCCGTGATTCGGGCTGGCCTCGCGCCGAGACGTTCGACTGCCTCGAGGATCATTGTGGCCGCTCGAATCGCCGCGTCGTCCCCGGGCTTCAGGAGATCCATTCCAAAGCAGTAGCCGCCATGCTCGCGGAAAACGGCCAGGCATCGTCCGTAGAATGGTCGGCCTTCTTCCATCACCGCCTCGGGCATATAGAACCAGTCCACCTCGAGCGTCTCGTCCTGCCGGGGCAGAGCAGCCGCTCGCCGAAATGCGGGTGAAGCGAGGTCTACCTGAACCGCTGGGCCGATCTCCGGCGGGGGCGGAGTCAACCACGTCCGCCACTGCAGACTATCGAGTTTCACCGGCGCCCCGGCTGCCGGTACGGCGGGAAGTTCCAGCCCATCGCGTCTATCGTAACAGTCGGGGTGACTGCGATAGATCTCAGCAAGACAGAGGATCCCTGGAATCACATCCACGAGCACACGCAGTTCGCTCTCCTCGGGATACCAAGGGAAGAAACCAGGCCGATGGCTGCGGATATCCGGCCAGGAAAGGCGGTCGCCACCTTGGGGCGCGAAGCCGAGCTTCTGATAGAGTTTGCGCTGCTCCGGGTCCAATTGCGCTTTCGGGCCGTACCAGACCGAGACCGCATCTTGTTCGTATCGGAAGTCCGCCGGATCGAGTTTTTCGCCGAGTTCCTCCACCTGTCGATGGAACCGGAGACCTGCGGCCCCTCGGTAGAGACACAATCCGAAGACTTGGCGCGCGTTGCCCAATACACAGGCAAACCAGGGCTGACCGGAGGCGTCCACGTACGCGGACAATGCCGAATCGGGCATCCATCGCCACGGTTCTGCTTTCCGGAATTCTATCAACTTGCTCAGGGCCGCACGCCAGAGTTCCGGGGCGACATTCCGAAGTGTGGGACGAGCCATCGCGACACCGGACCGGATCCGGCGAACGGCGTCAAACCCGCTCTCAAGTCGCGTTCTTTCGATCGAAACCCCGCTCGAGGCGCCGCTCTCGAAAACCTCGATGGAGTGATCTCCTGGGCAGTCGGCCGAATCGCCGACTTTCGGATACGCAGATGGCCTTCCGCGAAGTCGACAAACCGGGCGATTCCACCTCGGCGGAGCAGACGTTGTAGCGGACGCTCGCCGCTGCGTGGAGAGAAGGCGGGCATGGGTCCGTTTGACTTAAGACGACTGCAACCGAAGGTCTGCGGATGCGCGCGAGAGAACCGATCGATGGGGTCTATGCGGAGAAAAACATGATTCCATCCCGTGCGTGGCAGCGTCTTTCAGCCGGATGAATCCCAGGTGCGTTTCACTGCTGGCGTTGTTGGCCATGACGTTTTCCGCGTGCGGCGAACACCCGGAGCCGCCGCCGGTTGCGGCAGAGCCTGTCGTTCTGCACGTGGCCACAGACGGCGAATTTCTCGCCTTCACGCCCACGGAGTTGACCTGCCCGGCGGGAGTTCGTGTGCGGCTGGTCTTCAAGCACGACGGGCAGCGCATCCCTCAGAAACACAACTGGGTGCTGGTACTTCCGGGGAAAACCGAGGACGTCGAGAAGGCGGGGGCGGCCGCGGGCGAGGCGGCAAACTGGCTGCCAGGCAATCGGCGGAACGTGCTTGCCGCGACTCCGCTGTGCAGCCCGGGCGGCGAGGCGATCATCGAGTTCACCGCTCCAGCGCCCGGCGACTACCCGTACATCTGCAGCACGCCGGGGCACGCGTTCGAGATGCACGGCGTACTGCACGTCACCAAGTCCTGATTTCCATCCATGAAAACCAACACACTTCCTCTCTGGAGGATCCTCACGATTGGCGCCCTGCTCCTGGCCTTCGTTTCGTCCGCTTCAGCCAAATTGCAGAACCCGAAACCGGTCGCCACCGCACTGCGCGTGCTCAACCAAGTCGTCAATCACACCGGCCGGCTCGTCGCCTCGAAGGACTACGACAAGGTCGCCGGCGAACACAGCGAGTTTGTGGAAGGCGCGGAAATGCTGCGCGACGCCTTGCGCGGCGAACCAGCCGAATTCGTCGGTAAGGTGAACACCGCGCTCGATGCCGCGGTGACGGCGTCGGACGACCTCGGCAAGATCGCCGCGAGCAACGGCGCCAAGGCCGAAGCCGCGCACACGGAATTCGCCGCCAAGACGACCGCCGTGATCGAACTCTTCCCTGAAGAGGTGCGTCCGAAACCGCATCCCACGAAATAACCGGCTCCGCCATGCCCTCCGCCATCGCCAAACTCCAATACACCGCACCCCAGCGCTCGGTGTTCCTCATCCGACTCGCCGTGGGCGCCGTCTTCTTTTTCGAGGGCATGCAGAAGTTCATGTACCCCGACGAACTCGCGGCCGGGAGATTCGCCAAGATCGGGATTCCCTGGCCACAGATCATGGGGCCCTTTGTCAGCGGAATTGAAGTGCTCGGGGGCGCGTTGATTCTGATCGGCCTGCTGACCCGCTTCGCGGCGCTCGTGCTCCTCGTCAACATTTCGGTCGCGATTCTCGCGACGAAGATTCCGATCTTGCTCGGCCACGGTTTCGGACCCTTCACCCTCGCGAAACTTCCCCGGTACGGATTTCTGACCATGATGCACGAAGCTCGGACGGACTTCGCCATGTGGTTGGGCCTTCTGTTCCTCCTGATCGTCGGAGCCGGCGGTTGGTCGGTGGATGCACAAGCTGGCGGCGCAAGACCGGGCGGATAAAAGATCCGACACCGGCACGAAACGCCGAGATAGCCCGACGTTGCCGAAGGGCCCTCTTCGTTTGTTCGCTTGCCGCCAAGCTTCGCGGGGCCTGCGGATGGAGTCCCCTCATCCGCCGCGAGACGATTCGAGCCGCGTTCACTCGGGAAGCGGCGCCGGAAGTCGGCTACTCGCCTTCCTCCTCGATCTCGGGTGGCTGGATAGCGGTGAGGAGCCGATCGAGTTCCGCCTGCGTCGGATTGCGGATCGACCGGACGGTGAGGAGCGCCTCGCCGGCGGGGAGTCGAACTTGGGCCTGCGTACCGACGACCAACCCCAACAGCGCGCTCGCAAGCGGAGAATTGTGGGGCAGGCATTCGATCCCTGACTCCGGATCCGTCGCCGTCTCGCCGTGGGTCGTGATGAGGAAGGTGAAGCGGTGTAACCGTTTTGTGCCTACATCCTGCTTCTCGATCGTCGCGACGTGGCCGAGTTGCAGCGTGTCGGTCGGCTTGGTCAACCACGTGGCCGGATCGACTTCGATAAACGTGTTGCGGGCGACAAACCGGTCGAGGGCGGTCATCTTCCGATCCACGGCGCGGATCGCGTCCTTGGCGGCCTTGAAACCAAAGTTCTCGCGCAGGTCGCCTTGGCTGTGGGCCTCGATCTTGTCCAGCACGAGCGCGGCGCGTTTCACCTTCAACGCCTCGAACTGCTCCGCGAGCACGCGGTTGTAGCCCGGCCGCACATAGATGGTCGTGGGCGCCGGCTCGGCCGAGCGGAAGATATTTTTTCGATGCAGGGGCATGCGAGAGAGCCCCAACACAAACCGCGAGACGCTCGGAGGCAATTCCGGGGTGCCATCTGCCGCGGACAGAATCCCAAGGTCGTCGCAGGGACGCGCCGACCCACCCGCAATCGAAACTCTCGAGACAAACCCGAGGATATTATCTGCTAGAACCGGTACTCCGCCGATACCACCAGCGACCGCGGCAGGATCGGACGGCCGTTGAAGTACCGTGCGTTCGGATCGGAGACGAATTGGTTCAGCCTCGGGTCGCCTTCCGTGATTCCGGTCCCGTTCAGCACGTTCTGCACGTGGGCGCGGAACGCGATCCGGTGGTTCGTCTGGAACGACACGCCGGCGTTGAACACCTCGAACGCTTTCAGCACGCCGCGGTTGGCTTCATCGGCATACCGCGAGCCGTTGTGAATCCACGCGACGTCCACGCTGGCCCGTCCGAACGAAAAGGCCGGCAGCCGGTACGATGCGCTGAGCGTGGTGTAGATCTTCGGCACGCGCACCACCTCGTGGCCGTGGATCGGGATCACGATCGTCGCTCCGTTGCTGTCGGTGCCGGAAACGAACTCGTGGCTGGTGAACTCGGCTTTCTGCAGCGTTCCCGTGAAGTGAAACGTCAGCGGGTCGATCGGAGAGTAGAACGCCTCCACTTCCACGCCGCGGCTGAAAATGTCGCGGGACTCGTTCAGGTTCGCGATCGTGCCGGTGGGCGTGACGTACACGCCGGTGAACGGCTGGGCTTTGACCCAGCCGCCGAATACGGTCGTGAAGACGGAGAACCGGCGGCTGGAGTATTTCAGGCCGGTCTCGAGCTGCTGGATCTGTGTCGTCGGACCGGCGTTCGGGTCGTTGGCCGCCGCGGCAACCTCGAACTGGTCGGTGATCGGAAAGTAATAGCCTTTCGAATACCGGGCGTAGCCGCCAAGCCGGTTGGTGAACTTGTAGTTTGCCCCGGCGGTGACCGCGGTTCCGGAGAGGTGGCCGAAATCGACGTCGTTCCAGACGCCGCTTCCCGCCTTCGCGTTTTTCAGCGCGGGAATGTCGCTGCCGGCCGGATTGAGATTGTAGCTCTTCGCGGTTTGCGCCCGCTCCCGGGCGTGCATCACCTCGTAGCGTACTCCCCCGTCGAAATTCCAGTTGCCCCAGGTTTTCTCGGCGTCGAGATAACCGGCCATGCTGGTTTGATCCGCGGTGGCGCGGCGGTAATCGGCGTTCAGCTGGTAGATGCCCTGATAGGTGCCGTAGCCGAGCGGAGCGCCGGTGGCGGCGTCGAGGTACTGGATGTCGAGCCGGCGCGGAAGGTTGCGCACCTCGGTCAGCCAGTTCTCGAGGTTTTTGTAGATATCGGCCTTGAGCCAGCCGTAGTAGAAGCCGGCGGTGACGTTCACGCCGGCATCGTCGAAGCTCTTGAGCAGGCGCAGGTCGTTTTGGAAGTTGTGGAAATAGTTGAACGTGTGGCGCTGCGCACTCAGGTCGCCGAGGCCGTTGCCGTTAAGGCTGGATGGATCGCCGACGACGGCGCCGCCCTCTCCGGGAATGGTCAGCTGGAAGCGATAGTTGCCCGAGGCGTCCTTCGCCGCGGCGAACTGCGAGCCGGCCGCGGCGCTCTTCGCGAGGTTGTTGGCGAGAGTCTGCAGCGGGGTCGCCGTGCTGCTGTATTGGATCTGGTCCGACGTGTGCGGGGAATAGGTGTAGCGATTGCGGTTCTGCAGCTTCAACCCGTCACCCAGCACGAGTTCGATCTCGGTGCCGGCATAATACAGCGGCGTGTAGTTCCCGTTTTTCAGGTCGTAGTGCAGGTCGCCGTCCGGCGTGCCTTTGAAGTCGAAATAGCGGAGATCGTTCGACATCGCGCTGCCGTAGCGGATGTCGATGCCGCCGGGGATCGTGTGCGGGTCCTGAATGTTCGCGAGGGGGAACGGATAGTAAAACGTCGTCCGGTCCAGCATGTACCGGGCGATGAGCTTCACGTAGCCGCGGTCATTGGGCAGCGAATACTTGACGTTCCCTTTCAGATCGAAGCCCGCGTTGGCGTTGAAGCCCGCATCGCGCACGCCGCGGTCGTGTTTGTACCAACCGCCGATCGCATACGTGGTGCGGTCGTTGATCGGCCCCGACTCCCACGCTTCCACGCGGACGCCGCCGATGTCGCCGGTCTGCACCAGGAATTCGCCTTGGTGCACGGGCGAGCCTTCACGGCCGATGTAGTTGATCAAACCGGCGGGCGCATTGCTGACGAGGATCCCGGCATTTCCGCCGCGCATCGCCTCGACGCGGGACACCCAGTTGCTCATGCGCGTCCAGAGGTCCGCGTTGGAGAATGCAGAGTTTGAGATGGAAAGGACCGGCAGGCCGTCCTCCTGCAACGCGATGTACTGATAGCCGCCGGTCGAGAGCCCTCGCACGTAGACGTTATTGCGGACCTCGCCGCCGGAGGGCTCCACGTAGAACCCGGGAACCAGTTGGATCAGATCTGCAACGCTCCGCGGTTTCGCCTGGGTGATCTGTTCCGGGTCCAGCGTCGTGGTGGACAGCGGGCTTTCGAGTTTTCGCTGGGGGAGAAAACCGGTGCTGACGAGAAACTGGCTGAGGTGGATCGGGTCGCTGTTGTCCACATCGTCGGTCGGGCTGCGCTCGCCCGGTGCCGCTTGGGCGTGCAGCGTGAGGGGCAGCGGACAAAGTGCCGCGCTGGCGAGCAGAGCGGCCGACAGGCGGCGCGTGAACCTGCACGGAGCGGTGGGGTGGAGGGTCGTGGTACTCATGAGGGGAAATTGGGGCCGGCGGAAACGCGCGGTCAGGGTAGCGCGTTCTGCGCGATCAATTGTGCGAACCACTGGGCGCTCAGCTTCGGCGTGCGGACCTGGGTCTTGAAATCGTTATGCACGATTCCGAAGCGACGCTGGTAGCCGTCCTGCCACTCGAAGTTGTCGATGTACGACCAGATGAAGCAGCCGCGGACCGGGACGCCGTCGGCGATCCCGCGGTGGAGTTCCTGGAGGTGGCTGCGGAGAAACTCCCGGCGATGGAGATCGATCACCTCGCCTCGCTGATTCGGAGCGTCGTCGTCGAAGCCGACGCCGTGCTCGGTGAGAAAGATATCTTCGACTCCGTACACCCGAGCGGCGAGGCGCGGCCCCCAATCGAGCACTTGCGGGACGAGGAAGTGCCACGGGCTGTCGGATTTCGGGTAGCTGGGCGAGAAGGGAAGCCGCTCGTACGGCCCCTCGGAGCCGGCGCGAACGAAGTATCCAGAATACAGATTCAAGCCGAGGTAGTCGGTGGGAAGAGAGATGAGCGCGAAGTCGCCCTCGCCCGCCCGCGCCGAAGCATCGCCCGCGATCTCTCGGTAGCGCGGCCGATAGCGGCCGTGATGAAGCGGATCGAGCACCCGGATGTTGTCGTCGACAAACGCGTTTTCGGCCGCCGCCACGTCGCCGGGGGACGACGTGATGGGAATTGGGATCGTCGGGTTGTCGGTCAGTCCGACCCGCGCCATTTTTGCCCCGTGCTCGCGCACGGCGCGCACGCCGTGTCCGTGGCAGACCAGCGCATGATGGTACGTCTGGTTCACCACCGCTTCGCTCTCCCGCAGGCCGGGAGCTTTCCGCCCCGTGCCGTACGCCATGCGGGTAAAGCAGCTGATTTCGTTGAGCGTGATCCAGTTCGTCACCCGGTCTCGGAAGGCCCGCACGGCGGTGTCGGCATAAAACGCAAACGCATCGATCACTCCGCGCGACCGCCAGCCGCCCTGGTCCTCCAGCGCCTGCGGCAGATCCCAATGGTACAGCGTCACCCAGGGCGTGATTCCGTGGCGCTCCATCGAGTCGAACAGCCGATGGTAGAAATCGATGCCGGGCTGGTTGAGGCGGCGATCTCCGTGCGGGCACAGGCGAGGCCACGCCAGCGACAACCGATAATGCCGGACTCCCAACCGCGCCATGAGGGCAAAATCCTCGTCGAAGCGATGGTAATGGTCGCAGGCGACGTCGAGGGTGTCGCCGTGCAGAACCTTGCCGGGCTGGCGGCTGAAGGTGTCCCACGTGGACGGGCCTTTTCCGTCGTCGAAGGCGGCGCCTTCAATCTGCGGGGCGGCGGCAGCGAGGCCCCAAACGAAGTCCTTGGGAAACGAATGCGAGGGCATGGGGAGTGGGCCGGGACGTTCGCTTTTCGTCCGTCAGCCGCAACCGACCGCGTTGCGCTTACGTTTGAAATGCGGCGCGCCCGGTTGCCTCGGGAGAGGAACCACATTCAGTCGCGTACCCCGCCCCGCCGATGCTCCGAGCCTCCGTCACGATCAAGGACGTCGCGCACGCCGCCCGCGTGCACTATTCGACGGTGTCGCTCGCGCTGAGGGACGCGCCTGTGGTCGCTGCCGAGACTCGCCAGCGCGTCCAAGAGGCCGCCGAGCGGCTGGGCTACGCGCCCAACTCCGTGTTCTCCGCGCTGAGCCGCTATCGGCCGCAGCGCGAGGTCGCCCGGCGGCGGCCACAAATCGCGTATGTCACGAATTGCGCCGACCAGGCGGATATGCGGCGGCATCCGCATCACCGCCATTACCTCGAGGGAGCGCTCCGACAAGCGACGCGTCTCGGGTACGGAATGAAGGTGCTGCACGTGTCGGAAACGGAGCACGATTCGGAGAGCCTGGCTTCGTATCTGAAACGGCACGACATCGAATGCCTGGTTCTCGCCGCCTTCGAGCCCGGTTTCTCGACCCTGGCTCTGGATTGGGACGCGTTCTGCGTCGTGAAGATCGATTCCCGGCACATTCCGCCCTCGGTGGGCGGAGTCTCCATCGATCAGCTGGAGGTGGTGCGCACGGCTCACCGCGAGATGACGGCGCTGGGCTACCGGCGGATCGGACTGGCCGTGCGGCGCGCCGAAGAGGAAAGCACGGACCACCGGTTTACGATGGGGTACTTCATCGAACAGGCGGCGCTCGCGCCCGGTTCGCGCGTCCCGCCGCTCCTCTTCCCGCACAATTGCCCGGACGACGAAATGGGGCGCCTGCTCTGCCGTTGGGCCCGGAAGCAGAAGATCGATGCGGTCCTCACTCCTTGGGCGCCGGCGGGCGAACACCTTCGCCGCGACGGCCTTCGCGTGCCCGACGTGGTGGCGCTGGCACTGTTGTCGTTGACCAAGCCGGATCCGGAGCTGGCCGGCGTTCGAATCTCGCCCGGGGTCGTCGGCGCAAAGGTCGTCTCGCACGTGGCGACGCTTCTTCGCACGGGCCAAAGGGGGATCTCGGCTTTTCCCACTCACACCTATGTCGCGGGTCTCTGGCAAAACGGCGCGAGCGCACCCGGTCGATAGCGCCTCACGCCGGGTGCGTGGAAAGGTTCCCACGATGCACGACGTCGCGCGGGAGGCGCGAGTGCACCAGACCACGGTGTCCCTCGCGCTGCGAAATCACCCGCGGCTGCCGCTCGCCACGCGTCAGCGTATTCAGAAAGTCGCTGCGCGGCTGGGCTACCGACCGGATCCCATGCTGGCGGCGTTCAATTTCCATCGCCTGGCCAGCCATCCGGTGAAAGGCACGCCCGCGATCGCCTTCATTCTCGACGCCGACGCGAGGCGGTGTTTCAGCCAGCGGGCGGGCCATCCGGTGGTGATCGAAGGAGCGCGTCAGGCCGCAAAGGAACGCGGCTATGGCCTCGAACCCTTCGTGCTCGATTCCGAGGAGATCGGCCCGCGCCGCCTCGACCAGATCCTGCTCGCCCGCGGAATCGCGGGCGTGGTCGTGTCCACGTTCGAAACCAAGACCACCCGGCTGGAATTGGACTGGCCGCGCTGCTGCGCGGTGAAGATCGAGTCGCGCCACCTCTGGCCGCCGCTGGACGTGATCACCAACGATCAGCATCAGGTCACCCGTCTTGGACTGAGGCGCATGCTGGACCTCGGGTACCGCCGCGTGGGACTCGTCTCGACGCGCGAAGCGGAACGCCGGTTGGGCGACGCGTTCCGGACGGGCTTTCTTGTCGAGCAGGCGTCGCTGCCGGAGTCGGCCCGCGTACCGCCGCTGTTGCTCGACGATTCCGACCGGAAACACCCGGAGAGGCTGCTCTCGCAGTGGCTCGAGAAACAGCGGATCGACGCCGTCGTTTCCAATCTGAACGACGTGGCACGCTTCATCGAGGCGACAGGACGGCGGATCCCGATGGATTTGGCCTTCGCCTCGCTCGACCTCACGCCGGAGACGCCAAACCTCGCCGGTGTGGTGCAGAACCACGCCCTCGTCGGACGCCGTGCGGTGGAGCAGGTGATCGCGCTGCTGCACGCGCACGAACGCGGCCTGCCCGAAGTGCCTTCGGTGACTTTCGTCCCCGGATTCTGGCGCGACGGCAGTTCGGCCCCTCCCGCCGAGGCATTCGAGTGACCTCGGGAAACAGGCGCGCACTCCATCGTCTGCCCCCTCGCAGCGGCGTCCGCGCGGGCGGGCAGCGGCGATGCGAGTTCGCCGGGACCAGTTTCAAACGTAAGACCGACAAACCCGTCGTCTGAAGCGCGCCGCAGCGGTCCAGTCCCGCGGCCCCGCGTTTGCCCACGCTCCGCTCCCTCTCGCCATGATCCCCTCCGCCGAACCGCTGCGTTTTCGTGAAAAGCTGGCTTACGGGCTGGGCGACACGGCGGCCAACTTCTTCTACCATCTCTTCAACCTGTTCCTGCTCTACTACTACACGGACATCGTGGGCCTGCCGGCCGCGGCGGTAGGTTCGATGTTTCTGCTCACGCGGATCGTGGATGCGGTGAAAAACCCGGTGATGGGGGTGATCGCCGACCGGACACGGTCGCGGTGGGGCAAGTTTCGTCCATACCTGCTATACGGCGCGCTTCCGTACGGTATCTGCGGATACTTGATGTTTCTGAATCCGGCCTTCGGTCCCTCGGGGAAACTGATCTACGCCTATGCGACGTTCACGCTGGTGACGATCGCCTACGCCGTGGTGAACGTGCCGTACGCCGCGCTGATGGGGGTGATGTCCCCCGTCTCCTCCGAGCGCACCTCCCTCGCCTCGTACCGTTTCTTTTTCGCGTTCGCGGGCGGGCTGGTGATTTCGAGCTGCGTGATCCCGATGAAAAACTACCTCGGGCACGGCGACGAAGCGGCCGGCTTTCGCCTCACCGCGGCGGTGCTCGCCTTCGGAGCGGTGGTGCTGCTGCTGTGCACGTTTGCCTACACCCGCGAACGAGTGACGCCGCCGCCCGGGCAGGACCGGGCGCTCGGCCCCGACCTCAAGGCGCTCCTGAAAAACACCCCCTGGATGATGCTCTTCCTTGTCGCGGTCGGCTCGCTCACGCTCTTTGCCGTCCGCAACGCCGCCACGATGTATTATTTCAAGTACTACGTCGGCAGCGAGCGGCAGGCCGCGGTGTTCATGACGCTCGGCATGGTCGGCCAGATCGCGGGCTGTGCCTGCACGCCGTTTTTCCTTCGCTACGTCGCCCGCAAGAAACTGCTCGTCATCCTGTTTCTCGGCATCGCGCCGCTGCTCGCCGCATTCTATTTCATCCCGCCGAAGGCGCTCTGGGTGATGGGTGCGTTGCATTTCGGCATCTCGTTTCTGATCGGCCCGAAGCCCGTGATCACCTGGTCGATGTACGCCGACACCGCCGATTTTGCGGAATGGAGATTCGGGCGGCGTTGCACCGCGCTCATCTTCTCCGCGGTGAACTTCGCCAACGGCCTGGGCCTCGCGATAGGCGGTGCCGTCAGCGGATGGGCGCTGACTTGGGCGGGCTTTGTGCCGAACGCCGTGCAAACGGAAAGCGCGCTGCACGGCATTCGCCTGATGTTCACCGTTTTTCCCGCGGTTCTGGCCATATTCAGCGCGGGCGCCGCAGCGCTGTATCCGCTGACGGAAGCCAAGGTGTTGCAGATCGAAGCAGATCTGGCCGCCCGCAAGGCGGTGCCGCCAAGCCCGGTTCCGCAATCCCTCTGAGAGCTCGCAGGGAGCCCGCGACGGCTCGCGAGCGTCGCTGACGATGGCGGGTGGTGGCGATGCTCGGCGTCATTCGATTGCCGGGCGCCCCGGACGTCCGGAGGTTCTCGGCGATTCCGCGGGGCCGCGCGGCTCGCTCCAGCGTGGGCCCAACGGGGTTCCTACCAAGCGCGGCGAGAAAACCTTTGGTCAAATGTCGAACGAAGCGTTCCTGGCCCGTCATCGGGGTGAAACAGCAGCCTCTTTTCCCTCTCTTTCCGCCGACGCGCTCGATGAATACCGCCCCTCAACGTGCAATCCTTCCCGAGGTGCGCATCGTATTCGGCATTTCCGTTGTCGGCTTCCTCCACAGCCCCTCCGCTCGGCACCGTAACCCTCCCCCTGCGCGTGATGATGCCGCCGCTGCACGTCTCGTTACAGGACAGCGAAAGGGTAGCGGCCATTCGGCCGCCCGGTTTCTCCACAGCCTCACGTCCACCCCACCCATACTGTTGCACGCTTTTTATGAATTCCCAAAAAACCAAAAAGGCCGGCTCCTCCCCTTCCCTGCTCGACACGCTCAAGGAGCGTTTCCTGAAAAACGCCCACCGGCATTCCAGCTTGGACTGGGCCAAGGTGGAAGCGCGGCTGCAGTCGGCTCCCGACAAACTCTCGTCGCTTCAGCAGATGGAGGACACCGGCGGCGAGCCGGACGTCGTCGGCCGCGAAAAGGACGGCAGCTTCGTTTTTGTCGACTGCTCGCCCCAGAGTCCGGAAGGGCGCGCGAGTCTCTGCTACGACGCCGAAGCGCTCGAATCGCGGAAGAAGTTCAAACCGAAGAGCAGCGCGACGGCGCTCGCGGCGGAGATGGGCGTCGAACTGCTCACGGAAGAGCAGTATCAAGAGCTGCAGCGTCTCGACGAGTTCGATACGAAATCCTCCAGCTGGCTGAAAACGCCGCCGGAGATTCGGAAACTCGGGGGAGCGATCTTTGGCGACCGCCGTTTTGGCCGCGTTTTCATCTACCACAACGGAGCGGAATCCTACTACAGCGGCCGGGGTTTTCGTGCCCGACTGGTCGTCTGACCGCGCTCTCCCAGCCTCTCGATCAAAGTTCGCCATGAAATACATCCTTCTCGTTCACGTCCCCAAAGAAACCCTCGACGGTCCGAAAGATCCCG
Organism: Opitutaceae bacterium EW11; assembly: GCA_003054665.1. Lineage (GTDB taxonomy): Bacteria > Verrucomicrobiota > Verrucomicrobiia > Opitutales > Opitutaceae > EW11. The sequence goes on from QAYY01000001.1 coordinate 41,325, forward strand.
CGGCCGCCGCCGCCGGTCGAGCCTACGGCCAGGCGCTGCACGAAGCAGGCATCTTTGTCGCAGGTGTCGGCCTCGGCTCTCCAGACGCTGCATCCATTGTCTCGGTGCGCGATGGCAAACGCCAGGTGCAGGACGGACCCTACGCCGAAACCAAGGAGTTTCTCGGCGGTTTCGTGATCGTCGACGTGCCCGATCTCGAAACCGCGCTGGAATGGGCGGCGCGAAACCCCTCCGCCGCCGTCGGCTCGATCGAGGTGCTTCCGCTCGGCGGGTCGTATTTCGCCGCCGGCCCGGCGAAGTGACGGTTTCCGCCACCGACCGCCCTCTCCTCCGACGGCGTCCAGCATCAGAGCGGGCGCCGTGCGCATGCGGCAGGAAGCCTGTCGTATCCTGATTTCGGTGTCGTCGGCCTCCCTTGCGTCAGAGATCCCTCTCCCACGTTTCTCCAACGAGGTCGTGGCCGAAGCTGTTATGAGGCTCGGTCCCCACGAGGCGAAAGCCCGAGCGCTCGTACAGATGGCGAGCGGCGGTCAGCACGCTGTTCGTCCAGAGCTGGATCTTTCGATACCCGGCTCCCGCGGCAAAGGACAGGCATGCGTTGACGAGTTGCTGGCCGACCCCACGACCGCGCGCCGCCGGATCGACCAGCAACAAGCGGAGTTTCGCGATCTCCTGGGTGTGCCTCACCAGAAACACGCAGCCGACAGGGACGCCCTCCAGGTCCGCGATCCAGCAGCGCTCGCGCCCAGCGTCTCGTTGCTGCATGTAGTCGGCCACGATCCTGGCGACGAGCGCCTCGAACTCCGCCGACCACCCGTACTCCGCCGCATACAACGCACCGTGGCGTTCGATCACCCATCCGTAGTCGCCCGGCCGAGGATCGCGCAAGACGACCGAACTGGACGTTGACTCTCCGGCGTGGAGGAGTTGGCGGGCCATCTGGAGATGACTCGCGAGTCGCCCCTGCTCGTGCACCGGCAGGTGATGGATCAACTCACGGATCTGTCGCGAAGACCGCCGGTTCAACTCGGAAAAGGCCGCGCGTCCCTTCGCGGTCAGGTGGAGGTGCGTCTGCCGGGCGTCCTGCTCGGAGCGTTCGCGCCTCAACAACCCCTGCCGGACGAACCGCGCAAGCATCCGGCTAAGGTAACCCGCATCGATGCCCAGGTCGCGCACCAGTTCGGCCGCCGTCATGCCCCGGGCGTGTGCCAGCTCGTACAAAACCCGCCCTTCCGAAAGCGAAAAGCGGCTCTCCAGTAGTCCCTCCTGCAATACGCCGATCTTCCGCGTGTAAAACCGATTGAACTGGCGGATCGATTCCACCGCCACTCCACCCTGCGCGTCTCGTGAGGCCATGGCTCGCACTGAAAGCCATAACTTGACCCAGTCAAGTATCGGGTCCGGGGCCGGCCCTGGGACACCCACCCCGCGGCGCAGCACGGATCAACTGCCTTCGACGGCGAACCGCTGGCGGTATTCGGCGGGCGTGACACCCAGATCCTGCACAAAAACCCGCCACAGCGTGCTCTGGTCGCCGAGGCCCGCGCGGGCGGCCACTTCCTTCAGCGGCCGCGTCGTTTCCTCCAGTTGCCGGCGCGCTTCGTCCATCCGCAACCGTCGCACCACTTCCGCCGGCGAACCGCCAAGGTGTTTGCGGCACCACCGGCTGAGAGTCCTCGGACTCATGCCGACCTGCACGGCTAGCCGCTCCACCGATATCCGCTCGTCCAGATGCTCGAGCACGAAGCTGGACAATTTGCTCATCGGCGGGCTCTCGCGCTCCTGGTTTCGCAAGGCCGCGCTGAACTGCGCCTGATTCCCGGAGCGGCGGAGGAACAGGACCATCCGCTTCGCCACCCGCATGGCGAGAGCGTGACCATGATGGCTTTCCACGAGCGCAAGCGCGAGGTCGACGCCCGCGGTCACGCCGGCGGAGGTCCAGACGCCCCGATCCTCGACGTAAATGCCCTCGTCGATCACGCGAACCTTGGGAAACCGCGTGCGCAACGCGTCGTGATACAGCCAATGCGTGGTCGCCCGGCGTCCGTCGAGCACGCCGGCTTCCGCGAGCGCAAACGCTCCCGTGCAGATCGACACGACCGTTTTGACGCGGGGCCGGTACCGTCGCAGCCAGGGCACGATGGGCGCATGATCCTCGGGCATCGGGTCCGCCCCCGAGGCACCGGCGACGACGACGATGTCGGGCGCGGTATCCAGCCGGGTGGGAAGCGGCCGCACCCCGGCAAGGCAAAGACCGTAACGCGTGCCAACCGCGCCGGCCGTCGGTCCGTAGGCCTCCAGCCGATACGCCTCCCGGCCGAGCAGGTCGTTGGCGTGGCCGAAGACTTCCCACGGGCCCGCGACATTGATCATCGACGTCCGAGGGACGACCAGAAACCACACCCGGCGTGCCAGCGTTGCCATGGTGGGGTTCCAGCAGGATGTGGCCGGATATGCAATAAGAATGTCCTTTGGGCCACCGCCGTTCGCGTGTAGATTTTGGGCGCGCCAGCCGGGGGATGGTCTTCCGGTTGGGCACACACGCCTATGCCAGTCAAAGTAGCGATCAATGGATTCGGCCGCATCGGCCGCCTTGTCTTCCGCGCCCTCGCGGAACAGGGACTCCTGAACGAACTCGATGTCGTCGCCGTCGGCGACATCGTCCCGGCCGACAACTTGGCTTACCTCCTGAAGTACGACTCAACCCAGGGTCGCTTCGGCGGTACGGTCGGCTCCGCAAAATCTGCTCCGGAGAAGCCGGAGGACGACATCCTGATCGTGAACGGAAAGGAGATCCGTGTCGTGAGTGCGAAGACTCCAGCCGAGCTGCCCTGGCGCCGTCTCGGCGTGCAACTCGTGATCGAGTCCACCGGCCTGTTCACCAACGCGGAAAAAGCCCGCGGGCATCTGGAGGCCGGCGCACAAAAGGTGATCATTTCCGCTCCGGCGAAGGGCGAAGACGTCACGCTCGCTATGGGCATCAACGACCACGTTTACGATCCGGCGCGGCACCACATCATCTCCAACGCGTCGTGCACGACGAACTGCCTGGCCGCCGTTGTCCACGTCTTGCTGAAGGAGGGTTTCGGGCTGACGGAAGGCCTGATGACCGCGGTGCACGCGTACACCGCGAGCCAGAAGACCGTCGACGGCCCCTCGCGCAAGGATTGGAAGGGCGGACGCGCCGCGGCGATCAACATCATCCCCTCTTCGACCGGGGCGGCAAAAGCCGTCGGACTCGTCCTCCCGGAGATCAAGGGGAAGCTCACCGGCATGTCGTTCCGAGTTCCGACGCCGACCGTCTCGGTTGTCGACCTCACCTTCAAGACGGCCAAGGACACCTCGCTCGTGGAACTGAAGGCAGCCTTCAAACGGGCCTCGGAGACCTATCTCCGCGACATCCTCGCGTACACCGACGAAGAAGTTGTCTCGTCAGACTTCGTCCACGACCGGCACTCGTCGATTTTCGACGCCGGCTCCTCGATCGAACTCAACCGCAACTTCTTCAAGCTCGTCGCGTGGTACGACAACGAGTGGGGCTACAGCAACCGCGTGGCCGAACTCGCCCGGAAGGTCGCGCACCAGCTGTAGTGCGCGACGGCGTCCAGCCTGGGCGCAGAACCGGTGACATCGCTGCGTTCGCCGCAGGCCGTCGGCCCGACACGGATCGTTGGGTCGATGGTTCCGCGCGGCGTCGCGCACACACGTCGCGACTCGCGCGCCAGCCGAAGATCGCGCAGGCGAAATGACGCGCAGGGCGGTAGTTGCAGGTGGCGGCAGGAGCTCCGCGGGAACCGATCAGCGGTTGGCTTGACGGATTCGGGCGTAATGCGCCGTATGGCTCTTCCCCCTATGAACCTTCAAACCGACTCCCGCGCGTGGCTGCGGGCCCTGACCCTCCTGTTGCTGGTCGCAATGCTGCCTGCGTATGGCGAGACGCCCGCGCCAGCAGCGGATTCCGCCGAGGCCAACCGCGCCGCGGCCGGAGACGCCGAGGCTATCGTCTCCACGACACCGATGCAGGTCGAAGCCGAGGGCGGAGGTGTGCACGGGCAGCTTGTCGTCGCCAAAGAACTCCTCGGCAGCGACAGCAACGATCTGATTTTCACGATCACGTCCGAACCGTTGCACGGCAAAGTCGGCCTGTCGGGCGGAGGCGACGAGTCGGATTTCTTTCAAACGAAGACGTCGCATCTCAGCTATTTCGCCTATCGTTCCGAGGAGGACTTCGGCGGTGAAGACCATTTCAGCTACTCCGTGCGCAACCAAACCTCGGGATTGCTCTACAAGAACACCGTCGTGATCACGGTGAAACCGCCTCCCGCGGTCCAATTGGACAAGGTGGAAGTCAGCGCGGAACGCGAGCGGCCGATGAACGTCACCGCGGTCGCTCTCACGACGCGGCCGAACAAACCCGTTTCGCAGAAGGTGCCGAGCCACGAGGATTTCATGAGCCAAGCCGACCGCGCGGGCATCGCCAACCCGAAGGTTGCCTACGTGCTCGATGACAAATCCAAGCCGAAACACGGTTCGGCCAAACTCGACCGCGCCACCGGCGTGGTCACCTACGCGCCCGACCCGGGTTTCATCGGCGAGGATCGCTTCGGTTACTACACGGTGGACGAGAACAATCCGCAGATCGGCGCGGAAAACGTCATTGCCGTCCAGGTCGAGCCGATCCGGAACATGAAGCACATCGCCGTCGATCGGTCGCGCAGCCGCGAGGTCGACCTCGTGTTCGTGATCAACAACTCGCCCTCGATGGCGGCGCACCAGAGCCGGATCGCGGCGAACCTGAGCCGTTTTCGCCAGCTCTTCGACGCCCGCAATCTGGACTACCGTATCGGCGTTCTCACGACGGATTTCGTGAACGTCGACGCCGATCGCCGCGCCGACGAGCAGCACCTGTACAAGGAGGTGCGTTCGGTGCAGATCGATGCCTCGGGCAAGCCGGTGCTCGACCGCAAGGGACGCCCGAAGTCGTTCACCAAACACGTCGCCAGCAACGGCACGCTCGTCACGCTCCCCGTGATGCCCCAGCCGTGGGTCACCCCGAAGACGCCCGACGGCGTATTCGCCGAGCTCGTGAAAGTCGGCACGAACGGCGACAGCAACCGCACGGCGTTCACCTCCGTGTACAACTTTGTCGCCGGATACTACAACAAGCAGCACTCGTTCCTGCGGCCGGACGCGACGACGATCGTGGTGTTCTTCATGGACGAAGAGGAAACGCGGATGGCTCTCTGGAAGGAGCAGAAGGACGGTCCGCCGAAGGCCGAATGGATCGAGAACGGAAAGCTCCCGGACCTGCTGAAGGAATACAACGCCCAGAATCCCCAGAAGCGGCAGACGCTCGACGGCTACATCAATTACTGGGTGCTGCGGCCCTTCATCATCGCCAAAGGCAACAAGCGCGGAAAGATCGAGATGCACGCCGTGGTGACGACGAACAACGTCTCCCACCGCCGCGCAGCCGAGCTCACCGGCGGCACGGTGCTGAACATCGAGAGCGATTTCTCCGCCCCGCTCGCCGCCCTCGGCGACCGCATCGCCGAGACGGTCGCGGTGGCGCTCGACCCGGTCGAACCCGGCGCCACCCTCTACAAAAAGAGCCTGCACGTGCGGGTGAACGGCGAGGACGTCGAGGCCGATCCGCTGAACGGATACGTCTACGACGAGCTCACCCAAAGCATCCGCTTCCAGGGCGCAGCCAAGAAAAAGGCCTTCGCCGGCAAGATCGACATCAGCTACGAGGAGCACCGCTGACGCGACGGGGTGCCGGTGCGCTGACTTAGCCGCGACACCCTCGGGTTCGGAGCCCCATCGTGAGAGCGGCGGCACAGTGCCGCTCTCGCCGGCACCTCTCTCATCGGCATCCGATCAGGATGCCGATGCTTTTGGGGAACCGGGGGCTGAGTCGCCCAGAGTCGGATTACGCGGGCGCGCCGCGAACGCTCGACCGGATGACGCGGGGAAACGTCAGTGCGATGCCCACGGCTCCCAAAGCCACGGCCGCTGAGCCCAGATAAAGCCAGCGGTAGGTGTGCAGGACGTCGAAGATCCAGCCTCCCGCGACAGGGCCAAGCGCCATGCCCAGGCACGACAGCATCGTCGCCGCGCCAAACACGGCACCCATGTTTTCTTGCCCGAAATACTCTCGTGCGAGCACCGCATAGAGCGGCATCACGCCGCCGTAAGCCGCGCCAAACACCAGGGCAAGCAGGTAGAACTCTCCGGGGCGGCTGATCGTGCAATAGGTGCCGATGGCGACAGCCTGGGTTGCGAGCCCCGTCACGAGCACGCGTTTCGTGCCCCAACGATCGGCGGCGAGACCGAAGAGCAACCGCCCGCCGAGGCCAGCCAGGCCTTCGACGCTGTAAACGCTCACGGCTGCCATCGTCGAGAGGCCGCAGACCTGCGCGTAACTCATCGTGTGAAAAATAGGCCCCGAGTGCGCCGCGCAGCAGAGAAAATACGTGGCTCCCAGGGCAAAGAACTGCGGCGACAACAACGCTTTCCTCAGTGGAGCACCGGGGGGCGCCGGTTCTGCCGCGCGGTTTTCTTCAGAAGGTTTCCGTCGAGGTTTCCGCACCAGGGGCGCCACGGGAAGAAGCAGAACCCAGGCGCCGATACCGACAACGAACATCGCCGTGCGCCAGTCGTAGGTGGAGACCAGCCAGCCCACGAAGGGAGAAACGGTGAGCGGCGCCATCCCGATTCCTGCGGAAACGAGGGACACCGCCAGCCCGCGCTGCGTTTCGAACCAAGCGGTCACCGTCGCGATGACCGGCGCGAAAAAGGTGCCGGCTGCCAATCCCACGAAGATGCCGAAGCCGAGCTGGAACTGGAGAAGCGAGTTCGCTCGGCTGGCGATCACGAGTCCGGCCCCGAGCAGCACCGCGCCACATATCACGACCGCACGCACGCCGAAGCGGTCGCTGATCGCTCCCCAGAAAAAGCCCGCTGCGCCCATCACGAGGAAGTCCAGGGTCATCGCGCTCGAAATCTCCGCACGGCCCCAGCCGGTCGCCTGCGAAATTGGGCCGAGAAAGACAGCGAGCGAAAACATCGCGCCCACGGCCACACAGCCGAGCAAGCCTCCCGCCGCCACGATCACCCACCGGTAGGGATCGCCCCTCGCGGGCTTCTGGCTGCCTGCGCCTGCGCCGGTGCCCTCATCCGGTTCTTCGATTGTCCCTGGGATCTGGTCTGGTCGTGGCGTACGCATGAAGAGTGCTGTTTCCACTACAACGAATGGTGCGCGCCGAAACGGACACGGGGGTGCGGCGTTCGCAACCGACACGATCGATTAACCAAGCGCTCGCAGGTGCACCTGCTTCACGAGGGTGTCCGAAACGCGGGAGTTCGTTCGTCGCTTCAGGAACAGACCCCGCGACCAACGCGGGGCCGCCCTAAAAACCGACCATGAATACGACCACCTCCACGACCGATAAGCCTCACTCTTCGAAATCGGACGCTGCAGCCGAACAGCCGTGCAGCGGCCCGATGGCACAGCCGACCCGGGAACACGCTTGGCTCGAGCGGTTCGTCGGCGCATGGGAACTCGAACTCGACATGCCGATGGGTCCCGGAAAGCCCACGATGAAAACCCGCGGCAGCGAGCAGGCGCGCATGCTCGGCGGTTTCTGGCTGGTTTCGGAAGGTCAAAACAACGACTTTCCTTTCCGCTGCATGCTCACCCTCGGCTACGACTCCAGAAAGCTGAAGTACGTCGGCTCCTGGATCGACACGATGACGAACTACCTCTGGCGGTACGAGGGATCGGTCGATCCCAGCGGGCGCATTCTCACTCTGGAAACGCAAGGGCCGTCTCCCATGGCGCCGGACCATTTCACGAAGTTCCGCGAGGTGACGGAGTTCCTCTCCGACGATCATCGCGTCTTCACCTCATCGATGCTGGATGAGGAGGGCAATTGGCAGCCCTGCCTCACGATCCACTTCCACCGCAAACGCTGAGCCGATCCCCGCTCTCGTTCCCTGGAGGCTCATCGGCGCCGGACGCGAGCGCGGACAGACTGCCTTCCGCCTCGCGCCCCCGATCCGCAGCCCCGCGATTCCCCGCCAGGTCAAGCCCGCTTGGCGGCCAACGCCGACTTCCAAACATCGGGTTTGAAGCCCACCAACCCGACGGCGCCTCCGAGAAGGAACGGCCGCTTCACGAGCCTGCCGTTCGTCGAGAGAAGGTGAAGCGCTTCGCCTTCGGACAGGCCTGGGAGTTTTGTCTTCAGATCGAGCGCTTTATACTCGAGGCCCGAGGTGTTGAAGAGCCGGCGGAGTTCGCCGCCTTGGAAGCTCAGCATGCGCTTGAGTTCCGCGACGCTCGGAGGCGTTTCCCGGATCGGTTTCTCCTCGAACGCAAGATCATGCTTCCGCAACCACGTCACCGCATCGCGGCAAGTGCTGCAGCCCGAATAGGTGAAAACGACGAGAGGCTTCGGCATGGCCCAGTGATGAAATGAGTCGCCCCGCGTTGGCCAGCCCGAGTTTCAGAACAAAGATCGGCCGGAGCCTGAAAGTTCGGATACTCACCCGCTCGGGCCGGCCAAGGCCGGCTCGAGTGAAAGCACGTTCGTGAGGCCGAGGTTTTCGGCGAACCCATCGTCGTGGCTCGCGATCACGAGCAGACCGCCGAAGCGACCGAGAGCCTCAGCCAGCAAATCCTGACTCTGAAAATCCAGGTTGTTTGTCGGCTCGTCGAGCAACACCGCCTGGGGCAGCTGCAGTCCGAGAAAGATCGTCGCGAGCGCCGCACGCAGGCGCTCACCGCCGCTGAAGGTGGAAACCGGCTGATTCACTTTCGCTCCAGTGAAGCCGTAGAACGCCAGTTCGTTTCGCAGCTGCACGGGCGTGAACCGCGTCTGCCCCGTGAGCGAGTCAAGCAGAGAGCCGCTGCGAGGGAGGAGACTTTGCTCTTGATCGAGATAGACGTACGGCCGTTCCGAACGCCGAAGCTCGCCCGTCACGACGCCATCAACGGCTCCGCACAGCAGCCGGAGCAGTGTGCTCTTTCCGGAGCCGTTGCGTCCGCCAAACCGCCACCGTTCTCGTCCGGCCATCACAAAGCTGAGCGGCTCGCGCCAGAGAGGCCGTGGCGAATTCGGATACTGGAACTGCAGTTCGCGCCCCGAAAAAAACACCGCGGCGGCCGGCGGCGCGGCGCTCTCGAAATCGAGCCGAAGAAACGGATCCGTCTGGCGCTCGGCCGCGGCCCGGCGCCATTCGCGTTCCGCTTCGCTCACCTCCTCGCGGCCCTGAACCGCAACGCGTCCGCGCGTCTCCTCCGCTTGGCGTCGGCGCTCGTTGGCCACGATGCGCGGCATCCCCGCCTGCTCGCCCTGCCGACGGCCGGCGCGCATCCGCCGTTCCTGAGCCTCGAGACGCTCCACCCTCTCGCGCGCCACCTGCTTTCGCTTCCGGTCGGCCTGTTCCAGCGCCTCATCCTGGCGACGCCGTTGTTGACCGCGTTGGTGCCAGTAGAAATCGAAATCTCCTCCGAAACGTTGAAGGCCGGACGCGGTAAGTTCGACGATTTCGTCGACGTGCCGAAGCAGCTCCCGGTCGTGGCTGATCACGATGAGCCCGCCGGGAAACGTATCCACAAACTCGGCGACCGTCACCCTTCCCTCGCGGTCAAGGTGATTCGTGGGCTCGTCGAGAATGACGTAGTCCCCCTTCACCGCCAGCAGCGCAAGAAGGCGGACGCGCATCCAGTCGCCGCCGCTCAGATCGGAGAGCGGCACATCGGGCTCGAGCGCCGGAAGCCAGCGGTGCCAAAGCTCGGTCGCAGGAGCGTCGGACGCCCAAAGGTCGGCAAGGTATTCGTCCAGGCGGGCTGCCGGCCGTGGCGCCTGTTGCGCGAACAGGCGCACCGGCGCGTCGCGCACGACGCGCCCGGCAGCAGGCTCGTCCAGGCCCGCCAAAACCCGGGCGAGGCTTGTTTTGCCGGTTCCCGAGGCGCCCACGAGTCCGCAGCGAACGCGCGAAAAGGAAAACGTGATCGGGGCGAAAAGCGCCCGTCCTGAAAACTCCACTACAACATTCTGAAGGCTCAACATAAGCAAGAGGGTCCGAGGTTGACGCGTCCGCGAACTCGTCGCGGCGCGAGTGAAACCAAACCGGGAGGGATCTCTTACTGTTGGCGCATGAAATGCCGGCCGCCTCGGCGGCCGACGACGCACGCTGTTCCAGGCAGGCGTCGTTGTCAAATCCCCGGCCGGCCCCGGATGTTGCAGAACGCAGGCCGCTCCGCACCTTCCGACTTTGCCGCACGGCGCTCGAACCGACCAACGCCGAGCGCCTCAAAAGCCTGCCGAAAGGCGACGGAGCTTTCGGTTTGCGCCGGATCGCAGCGTCGCTTCGCTCCGCGCATGAGCACGATCGCAATCGTCGGACCCGGCGCAATCGGCGGAACGGTGGCCGCGTGGCTCTGCCAGGCGGCGCGTCACGACGTGGTGGTCTGCGCGCGCACCGCGTTCGAGGAAATCCTGCTCGAGACGCCCGAACAGAAATTCACCGCCCGTCCGACGGTGCTGACCTCGCCTGCCGCCGGACACGCGGCGGATTGGATACTGGTCGCGACAAAAGCCTACGACGCTTCGGCGGCCGCAGCCTGGTTCACTCCGTTGACCGGACCCTCCACCCGGCTCGCCGTGCTCCAGAACGGCGTGGAGCACATCGAGCGTTTCGCCCCGCATTTCGATCCGAAGCGAATCCTGCCCGTCGTGGTCGATCTGCCTGCGGAGCGGACCTCCGCGGGGCGCATTCGGCAGCGCCGCACCGGGCGCATGACGGTCCCGGCGACGACAGACGGCGCGGATTTCCGCGCGCTGTTTGACGCTACGCGTATCGAGGTCGTCACGACGGACGATTTCCTCACCGCGGCGTGGACCAAACTCTGCATCAACAGCGCCGGCGCGGTCGACGCGCTCGCCCTGAAGCCAGCGCGGGTCGCCCAGATTGCCGAAGCCGCCGAACTGATGCGCGGTATCGTCCGCGAATGCATCCAGGTCGGCCGCGCCGAAGGAGCCAGACTCGACGACTCGATCGCCGAGACCGTGCTCGAGGGCTACCGGAAGGCCCCGCCGGACTCGGTCAATTCACTTCTCGCCGACCGTCTCGCCCGCCGGCCGATGGAAATCGAAGCGCGGAACGGCGTGATCGTGCGACGCGGGCAGCGGCATGGGATCGCCACGCCGTTGAATCAAACCGTGGTCGCGCTGCTGAAGGCCGTCGAAGCGCCTTGAGTTTTCGCCCGCGGCTACGCGCCGGAGAGGCGCCTTTTCCGCAGCGACGCAGCCTAGCGCTTTTCGATCCGGATGCCGTTCTCCTCCCGCGAGACCGAGTAAGTCTGCATCGGGGTGTCGAGGGCGATCATGCGGGGAAATCCAGCGAGCTTCAGAATCGGCTCGGCCTGCTTCGCCGGTGCGTTCGGCCCGAGGTGCGCGAGCAAAACCACCTGCGGCTTCACTTCGGCGAGGATGGCGCGGGCAGAGTCGATTGTCTCGGCGGCAAAGAAGTACACGTTGACGATCATCACGTCGATGTGTTCGCCCGGGAGGACCGAGCGCCGAATGGCGTCGAGCGTGTGTGGACCCATGTCGCCCGTGTGGGCAAAACGGATACCGTCGATCGTGAGGACATGGGCGACGTTCGGTGGCGGCGGGGGCATGGTTGGCGGCCGCAGGAGATGAGCGACCGGAACGGCCGTGACCTCGAGATCCCCGAATTTCACGCGTGTCGGCGACTCCCCTGGAGCGGCAGACTTCATCCGTTCCGTCAGGTCCGCCGGGAAAGGCAGCTTGCCGAATGCCGAAGTGACTGCCGTCGGAGCGAAAAACGCACAGCGCGTGTCCCGCTGAAGATGCAGCCCGGCTTCCTCGAGACTGATGTGGTCGCCGTCTCCGTGGGTCGCGAGGATGCACGTGAGTCCGTCAAACGGCGGCGTTGCCGTCCGGATCTGCCCGAGCACCGCCGCGGAGGGCACGGCGAAGATCCCGTAGCTTTCGGTAAACGGCGCATCGATCAGAACCTTCTGCGTGCTGCCGACGATGAGGACGCCTTCGTTGGCAATAAACGTGAGCGAAACTGGTTTGGGCGTGGGATCTCCCGGTGCCGCGGCCTCGGCGCTACGTGAAACGCCGAGAGCCAAGATGGACGCGAGGAGGACGAAAAAGCGGTGAAGCGACATGGAACGATTTAGGGGGCTCGGCCGCCGCACAGGGTGCCTGCTGGGCAGCCGGGATAACGAGCCTGCAACCCGTCGGCCGCAACGCAATGCCCTACGCCTACAATTTGTCACCCAATCCGGACATTGTGCTCAGGGCGTCCAGAGAGGGATGCGCCGGCAGGTCCGCCAATGAGCTAATCGCGTTTCACCCGAAGACCAGGAATCGACTCCGCAGCTTTCTCGATGATCGCGACATCGCTGGCACCATCCAAACCGGAAAAAGCCGCGGCGATCTGGGTGCCGTCGTCGAGGAGCAACGGAACGCCGCCGAACCATCCGATGAAATCCGGGCGATTAATCCCAAACGGCTCCTCCGAGAGTTTGCCCGAGTAAACGAGTTCCTCGAATCGGCCCGTGGCGTATCCCGTGGCCCACACCTGCATGACCTTGCGCGTCGCCAAGCCGAAGCAATGCCTTCCGCGTGCTTTGTCGCCGCCGAAGATGTGACCGCCGACCGCGCCATCCGGCGAGATCACGCAGACCGCTGCGTCGCCAGACTGATGATACGGCTTGGTTTGTTGGGCCAGGTAGGCCGGGAAAAGACGGATGACTTCAGCAATCAGACGTTCGGCAATCGAGGGTGTAGGCATGGGAGTCGGGTGCGGGCCTCAACTGGCCCGGCTGGGCGGGCCTCGTCAATCCGCCGCCGCTTCGATCTCACTAGCTCGGTAGAGTATGCGTATGCGGCCCTGAGCGCACCGACCGCGAAGTCCGACGCGGGCAGGCTGACTGAGATTGGGTTGTCGGGTCGGCCCGCATTCCGCTAGAAGCAGCGGTCCGCTTGCTCGCCTTTCCCATGACCATCAACGAAGCAGCCAAGCAGTTCCTCTCGCAACCGCGCATCGCCGTGGTGGGCGTTTCCCGTGATTCAAAACAAGCCGCGAATTTCGTGTTTCGGAAGCTTCGCGACTCGGGACGTCGGGTGATTCCGGTGAACCCAGCCGTGACGGAAATCGAGGGCACCACCTGCTATCCGACGGTCAAGGCGATTCCCGACGGAGTCTCGGCCGCCGCGGTTTTCACGTCGTCCAAGCTCAGCGAACAAATCGTTCGCGAGTGCGCCGAGGCGGGGGTGCGTTTCGTATGGCTTCATCGCTCGGTGGGCGGCGGAAGCGCGTCGAACGACGCGATCGCGGTGGGCCGAGGGGCGAAGCTCGTGGTCATTCCCTCGGGCTGCCCAGCCATGTTCTGCGAGCCGGTCGACTTCGGACACAAGTGCATGCGCTGGTGTCTCCAGCTGACGGGAAGCATTCCCAAAGAGATCGACGCCTGAGCGGGCCCGCGGATTTTCTCTCCGCGGACGGGAGCCTTTTGCGGGGCCGGTGCACTCGGGCTGCACAAGACGGTTTTTTTTCGAGAGCGGGAATAGATCGGCGGTCGACGGCTCTCACTACGTCCCACGAAGACCGGCTCTCAGAATGTCGGCCTGTGAAACGCACTGGGACGCTCATCACACACAACACCCGTCACCATGAAAGCATTACACTCCGCCGAGCGCTTGGAGCGCGCGGCTGCTTGCTCCCGTGAGTCCCGCGCTTCCACGCGTCTGCATTCCGCTGGGATATGCCTCCTCCTGCTTGCCGTCGGACTCGCAGGTCCCTCGGCTGCACGCGCGACCGAAGTACAGATCACGTTCCAGAACCTCGCGCCGACCTCCCCAACCGGTCTCTACAACTCGCCCGTGTGGTTCGGATTTCACGACGGCAGTTTCGACCTTTTCGATTCGGGCACGTCGGCCGGAGCAGCCATCGAGGCCCTTGCGGAATTGGGCGACAGCAGTCTTCTCCACAGTTCGTTCACGACTTGGCAGCCGCTGGGGGCAGACTTCGTCCTGAAGAATGCCGGAGGTCCTGGCCCGGGGCTGTTCACGCCGGGCAGCACGCGGTCCTTCGTGCTCGACCTCGATCCTGGCTTGCAGCGTTACCTGAGCTTCGGAGCGATGGTCGTGCCCTCGAACGATTCCTTCATCGCGAACGCCAATCCGCTGGCGATGGCTCTCTTCGACGGCATGGGCAACTTCCTCGGCTCACAGAGTTGGACGTTCACGGGAGCTTCCGTGTGGGATGCAGGCACCGAGGTGAATTCCCCGTCGAACGGCGCCGCCTTCATCGCCGGAGTGGACGCCACGCTGGGCGAGGATGAAAAGGGAACAATCCACCTGCAGCCGCTCAACGGCCTCGACGCCGATCTCGGGCAGACGACACCCGCTGGCACGGTCATCGGGCGTGCGCTGACGACAGATCCGCTTTTCCGGATCCAGGTCACGCCCGTCCCCGAGCCCGGCACCTATGGCCTGCTCGGAGCTTTGGCGCTCGGCGCCCTGATGCTCGCGCGGTCGCGTGGTCGAAACGCGACGGATCAGCGGAACTCGGCCTTGATCCAGTCGCGCAACAGCTTGCGATCGTAAGCCAAGTCGCCGTCGCGGTCGGCCGCCGATGTGGTCTGCATAAACGAAGCGTCCATCAATCGGCGGTCGCCTTCCTTCAACACGGCCCCGTGGGCGTCCGTGAGCTTGAAGTGAAGCGTCACGCGGGGCGGATAGAGTTGCTTGATCACGCGAACGCGTCCGCCCATCGACTCCGGAGCGAAAAGGTCGCCCGCCAGATCGACGTCCGTGAACGTGACGAGCAACCGTTCGCCCTCTTTCAGTTTACGCGACGCTTCTTCGCGCACGGTCTTCCCGAGGATGTACTGGAAGTCTTCCCGTCCGCGCGGAGTACCGCTGAGACTGTCTTTGAAATCCGTGAAGTTCTCCGGGTGCTCGAAAACCACCGTTACCCGACCAGACTCCTCATGCGAAGCGGTCGCCCCGGACTGGCAGGCTCCCAGGAGTAGCGCAAAGAACGCGGCAAAACCGGAGGCGAAGAGTGTCCGTGTCATGATCATCCAGCCTGCACCGCGGGTGCTCCGAGAAAGGCCGCTCAGCGAAACTCCGCGCGGATCCAATCGCGGAGGAGTGCCTTGTCGTGGTACAGCGCTTCTTGGCGGTCCAGCGCCGAAACACGATCCATGAACATCAGATCCCTGATTTTTCGGTCCCCCTGCTTGACCACGGTTCCGCTTGCATCGGTCAGCGTGAAATGCAGGTCCATGCTCGGCGGATACAGCTGTTTGACGACGCGAATGTCGTAGCCCGTGGCGAGGCTTGGAAGATAATCACCCGCCAGATCAATGTCGGTGAACGTGATCGTCAGCTTTTGCCCGTCCTTGAGGTAGCGCGACGCCTCGTCACGCGCCGCCTCGCGAATCAGGTATTCGTAATCCTCTCGTCCCCGGTCCGTGCCGGGAAGTCCGTCGCGAAAATCGGTGAAGTCCTCCGGTCGATCGAAATTGACGGTGACGCGACTGTCCTCCGGAGGCTGATTGGTAGAACCGGTCTGGCAGCCGGCCATCAGGGCCAGCGCGACGGACAAGCAGGCGATGGAAGCAAAGTGTTTCATGGGTAGGGGCGCGAAGAGGGACTGACCGGCCCGTCAACGAGCGAAACGATCGGGCTCCGCGCAGCTCGTTTGAATCCCGGAAACCTGCCGCACGTCGGCAGAAGCGTCAAGCGGCCCAGCCGGCCGGGATCGTCGGGCTCGCCTACGGCTGCGAACGAAGCGCGTGATCCGCCGGCAAGTCCACGCCCGACCAAGCCTTTTCCCACGTCGTGGCCTCTGCCGGCGCAGTCCAGAATGGTGCATCGGGCGGCAATCCCAGCGGCAGCAGCGCCGCGCTGCAGAGGTACACGCTGCCGGTGGAGATGTACGGCTCGCCCAGCGCCGGCTGGTGCCCAGAAAGGCCGATGCGCAGCCAACCACGCTCGTCGAACGTGCCGGGCGCTTCCAGGGTTCGTCGAATGACACGCGTCAACGCCACCCGCGCCTGTCCGGGAGAGAGCTCGACAGGCAATGTCGTGCGGAGACAGGCGAGCGCCAGTCCCTGGAAGGCTCCGCACCGGTACGCAATGGAGCGACCAATCGGCGGATACGACCCGTCCGGCGCGATCATCCGCTCTTGAATAGCCGCCCACCGGGAAAGGCGGCCTCGCGCGAGTTCGCGCAGTTCGAACCACTCCGCCGCTTCGTGTCCGACGCGGTCGAGGGCTTCCACGAGCATGGGCTGGATGACAAAGGAGTTGTAGTAGTCCCAGTGATACTCAGGTCCGTCGCCGTACACTCCGTCGCCCACATACCAGGTCCGGTGCTTCGCCAAGCCTTCGAAGAGGCGGCCGTCGTCGCGTTTCGCTCCGGCAAACTCGAGAAACACCTCGACCATGGTCGCGAAGAGTTTCCAGTTGCTCTCGCCCGGCGTGATCACGCGCGTCGCTTCAAGGGCGGAAATCACATTGGAGCGCGTGCGTGGGTTCAGGGCACCCCAAAGCCTGTTCGGCGCGCGCAGGAGAGCCTGGGCGAGGAACGCTGCGTCGACGAGCGGTTGTCCGCCTTTTGAGAAATTGAGAAAGTCAGGCGACGTCGGATCGGTCGCAGCGTCGATGCCCGCCCGCGCCAAATCCAAGAGCCGTCCTCGAGCCGCACCTTCCGGCGATGAATCCGGGCCGAGTTCAAACCACGGAGCGAGCCCGACCAGAAGGCGCGCCAGTCCCTCGAGGTGCGTGTAGTCGGTCCGGTCGTGCGACGAAGGGTGCGCCTCGACGGGCATGGTTTTTTTCAGGCGCCGTTCAGCAGCCGCCGAAAAGAGCGGTTCGGCAAGGCGTGTCGAAATCCCGCACCAGAGGCTGCGATCCGCGGCGCCGGACTGTCCGGCGCCTGTGGGGGTTGGAGAAATTCCCGCAACGTTCGGATCAGCCGAAAGCCCCTTCACCATTCCGGCCACCGATACAGCGGCGGCCAACTTCACGAAATCGCGGCGCGTAGGCATGGCCCCATGCGAGCGAGCCCGCCGATCCATCGCAAGCCGAGGGAGAAAACGCGGCCCTGCGGTCCTCGCTCAACCGCCTCTCTGACCGCGCTGCTGGGAATAGTCCGGCGGCAGCCTCAGCTATCAGGCCAGATCGCCCAAACAAAACTCGAACCGGCGGAGGTACAGGTGCGCACAACCGCCGGTTGGGCAAAACGTCAGTTGATCCGCACCATCTTCTCGCGATCCTGCGCAGAGACGTCGGAGATCAGCGCGACGACAAAGCCGTTACCGTCGCGAACGATGGAGGCCTGATCCGCGGAAAGGGAAGACTGCACGTCCTTCGGCGAAAGATTCCACATCGCACCTGTGGCGGGGTCGACGATCAGCATGCCGATAAGGCCGCCGAACACGATGTTGCCCCAGTACCAGCCGGACAGCTCCGATCGGATGGTGACTTCCGACGGCTGGAATCCCTGGAGTTCAAACCGCACCACATAACTCTGCCCGCGGAAAAACCCGCCCTTCGGATTCAACTGTACGGTGAGAGGCGTCACGCCGGAATGAACGGCAACGCCCGAGTCGGCTTTTCGGATCGTCGCTTTCGCCCCGGCAGGGACCGTATTCATGGACACGGTACGATTGCCGGCGTGGACGATCGACGCGCAGCCGTGGCCGAAAAGGGCAACGGCGGAGATCAAGACAGCGCCAAGGGCGCGATTCAGGTGTTTGTGCTGGAGTTTCATGGGAAGCTGGAGGCCGCCTGAACCAGAATCCGCGAAGGAAAGAGCACCAGAGAACCGACACGAAGACGTCCGCCAAAGGCTTTCCCCTCCGCACCGATTCGCCCCCGGATCCCTGAGGCAAGCGGCTGGGAACCTGCAGAGATCTGGGAGTGCTCCAAGCCAAAGGAGTTGCGCGCCCACAAGAATTAGGCCCATCGATGCGCAAGAACAGCCATCCGAATGGATTGGCGCCCCAGGGGTAGCCTACTGCCGGCACGTGGCGCCGTCGTTGCAGGTCGGCCACAAACCGAACCTGTCGCAGAGGCTTCACGGGAATGAGCTGGAGGCGGTGCGCGGAAAGGACGTTGGAAATCCCGCAGGCGCGAAGCACGCAAAGACGCCTGCTCTTCCTAGGCAGCGCTCTTCTGACGGGCCGCCGGCTACCTCTGCCTGTACGGCCCTAGAGAACCTTAGCCGCCTTGGTGAGCTTCGAGATCAGTTTCCGAACGCGCTTTTCTATCCGGGGAAGGACGACTTCAGGCGGAGCCACATCGCGGTCATGGAAATGCCAATACTGCACGCGATGCTCCCAGGCCGGAAACAGCCGCGCGAAGTACGGGCGGTGCTCCTCTTCTTTGAGCGCGATACGCCGTGCTGCCCGGCGAAGATCTGCCTCGGTCAGCGGGCAACGATCCGGCCCCGTACAATCGAGGGCAATTCCGCGCTCCTCCAGAGCAGCGATGGTGATGGGGGAAAGCGGACTCGTCACCAGGTGGATCGCAAGTCCGCGGGAAAACGCACGCCAGGGAAGTCCGAGCCGGCGCGCCTCGTGATTGAAGACCGCCTCGGCGAAGCGGCTCCGGTAGAAATTACCGGTGCAGATGAAGAGGACCTCCTTGTACGCCGCGCCTTTCATGGTCGAAGTGGATCCTGGGAAAGCGGGGGGCTGCAAGCTGCGAACACGCGTAGTTGGTCGCGTCGTACCGACGGGAAGGAGTTCGCCAAGCCAATGCATATACGACGGGAAAGGCGGCGCCCCCCCACGGGGCGCCGCCTCGCAATCACATGTTTCCTTCTTTCAACCCAAGCGGCAAAAAGCGCTCAGCGAGAGACGTTCTTGCGAGAACGCCTCCACATACCGAGCGCGAGCAACGCGACCGCGCCAAAGATGCCGTAGGTGGACGGCTCCGGCACGGGCGTAAACGGTGTTCCATCCCGGTTGAAAAACTGCAGGGCGAACATGAAGTCGTTCCCGTCGTTGTCCGAGCAACGATCCAAGCGCCAGTCCTCCAGACCAACCATGTACGTCGGGACGTCCATGTACGTGTTCTTCGAGTCGATCCAGGTGCTGGCCATGATCGGAGTCTGGGACCAACGGATGTTACTCTGGGGCAGGTACGGGTCGCTGTTCGAACGATCGAAGATCGTGTAGACCCCGCCTGCGTACGTCTTGTGTGGATTGCAGTACCAGCTGGTGCCTGACGCATTGAACCAGAAATCAAACGTCGCCGCTTCACTCGCCGCGACCGAGACATCGACGTAATCGCCAAAGCTCACGTTGCTGAAAGGCCCACCCGTCGTGATGTCCTTGAATACCGTATAGGCACTGTCGCCCTTCGATAGATTCCCGTAAACGTAGCCGAAGTCGTCTTTCCAGCCCGCCGACTCACCGACGAAAATCGCACGCACCGTACCGCCATCGATACCGAGCTGCGAACGCGCCCAGGAGATGTAGCTCGGAGCCGTCGTGGACCAATTCAGGCCGAGCACATTGTCGGGAGCTCCCATGTTGGGAGTGGGAAGGTAATCATCCGAGGCGAACTGATAAGCGCCCAGGCCAGAAGAACTGTCCCAGTGGGTCGCACCGGCGTTCAGGCCTTTGGATTGAACGAAAACTCCGTCGGCGGAACTCGGCGGAGGCAACTGCGCCAACTGTGCGAACACAGACGAGGCAGACAAGGTCAGGATTAGTAGAGGTAGTCTATATTTCATGTTAGTCTTCCGTCGCCGGATTGGCGGCAACACGGACACAATACCGGATCCAAATGCGAATGGATATCGTGCTTCGGACGAACGGCACCGAAGTATCCTTCCTAGCACTACCTAGGTGAAACACCCAAGAAATCGACAATTCTTATGATCGTTTTCACGCATTTGCATTTAGCTGGTAAACACGGTGTCAATTTTTCCTAACGCCCGACATTTTCCCCTTCGAACCGGCCCCAAGGCGCGAGAGCTGCATCACGGGATTCGAACAGGCATCGGGGTGCGACGTGCCGCGCCAAGCAGCGCCTGCTGCGAGGCCGCGCGCCGGTTCGCATCGCAGATCGGTGCCGCGCGTTTTCCCGCATCCGCTCCGGCTTCTGAATACAACGCCAAGTTCGTTCTTTTCGGTTTTCCGAGCCCAAGCCACACCGGCCGCGCACCCGATTAAGGCTTCGTGCATTCTGCAGAACGGTCGCGGCAGGCTCGATTCTCCAGGCGATCGGCCGGGATTCGAACAAGCGGGCGGCTGTTACCTTTTCTCCTGATGCAGTGCGACTTGGCGCTATCGACGAGGCAAGCCTCGGGCACAGGAGGGAACATGACCATATCCGGCGGATCCAGGCAGCTTCCGCCGGGGCCGCGGACTACCCTCCCCCTGGCAACGCACACCATGATCGACGACCAAAATCAGACTGCGTTTCTCAAGCTGCTCCGCCACGGCATCCAACATGGCGGCTTCGAAATCGACGATGCGATCGCGATCCTGCTGCCTCTGATGCGGGAGGTCGCCGGCGCCCACGACGCGGGATTGGTCGCGCCGCTGCGCGGCACCGACGAACTCCACCTACGCCCCGAGGGAATGCTCGGCGTGAACCCGGAGTCCTTCAGGAACCCGCAACGGAACTACTCCCGTATCCAGGAACTGACGACCTACGACCCGGCAGCCCCTGTGCCCGCCGCGGGACTCCAACTGCCCGTCCGGCGCACGCCTTCCGCCATGCCGCCGCGCAACGAAGTCGCGGATTCCCCGGAGTCGCTTTCCACCCCGGCCTTCCTCCCCGGATATGTCAGCTGGGAGCACGCGATCGGGCATCACGATCCGGTCACGGACGTCTTTTCGCTCGGCCTCCTGCTTGCGAGCCTCGCCTGCAATCTGGACTTCACTCGCCTCGAAGACCTGAAGCGCTTCGCAAAACACCGCGAAAACCTCTTCGAACTCAACAAGCGACTCCACCCGGTCGTTTCGCGCGTGATCGTGCAGATGACGGAGCTCGACCGCCACGAGCGGGCACCGGATCTCGGTCAGATCATCGGAACGCTCGAGACTTACCGGGACCAGCCGGTCGACTTCGATCTTTCCGGGTACGAGGCGTCGACGCCTGCCGACCGGCGCCGGCTGATCCGCGACACTCTGAGGGACCGGCTTTTCGAAATCTCCCGCCGCAACCGTCTGCTCTATTTCCGCGACACGCTGCAGACGCTGAATCTCACCATCGCGTCCGTCCCGATCGTGAGCAATCCAACCAGCATCCGGCCGGAGCAGCTTTTCGTCTGGCAATCGGAGGTCGCCGCGGACCTTTCCCAAGGCCATCCCCTCTCGCTCGGCAAATGGCTGCGGTTGGAGGACTCGCCCTACATTCCCAGCGTCCTCGACAAGATCATCACGGAAGCCCGCCGGGATCGCGCGGAATTCGGCTTCGCCCAGCTCCGGCTGGTGCTCTGCTTTTTGCGCTGGCACAACCTGAAGGAGGCGCCCGAGGAACGCATCCACTCACCGCTTCTGCTGCTCCCGGTGGAGCTTTCCAAGCGCCGAGGCGTGCGAGACGCCTACGTGCTGGCTCCCGTTTCCTCCGAGGCGGAGGTGAATCCCGCGCTGCGCCATCATCTGAAAACGCTCTATGGGATCGCGCTTCCCGAATCGATCGACCTCCAGCAGACATCGCTCGAGGCCTTCCACGCCCGGCTGCAGGAGCAAATCCGCGCGTCGGAGCCGGGAGTGACCCTCGACAAGCTCGACAGCCCGCGGATCGAGGCGCTGCACACCATTGCACGCCAACGCGTCGAACAGTGGCGCAAGCGGCTCCGGTCTCAGGAAACGGCGAACCCGCGCATGGAGGCTGAATCCGCCGGCGGCATCCTCAGCTCCGCATCAGCCGCCGAGACCGCAACGTCCTACCCGCCAACCGAGGACGTGCTCGCGGCCGAGGAGCCTCCGCGGCGGCGCACCGCGCCGCGGCCGGACGACCCACACAGCGGGAATCCGTATCGCTGGGCGTTCGATCTCTGCAATCTCACGCTCGGCAATCTCCACTACCGGAAAATGACGCTCGTGCGGGATTACGCGAATCTCGCCGAGGAGGGCGTCTCGAGCGCGGGTTTCGACGCCGTCTTTTCCGTCGAGCCCAAGAACGCCGACGAGCCGTGCGACGACTCCTTCCCGCTTCGAGATCAATATCCGATCATACCGTGCGATTCGGCCCAAGCCGCCGCGGTTGCCCGTTCGCGCCGCGGCACGAGCTTCATCATTCAGGGCCCGCCGGGAACGGGGAAATCGCAGACGATCACCAACCTAATAGCCGACTACATCGCCCGAGGACAACGCGTCCTTTTTGTCTGCGAGAAGCGCGCGGCCATCGACGTGGTATTCCACCGCCTTCGTCAGCAGGGCCTGGACGAGCTGTGCTGCCTGATCCACGACTCGCAGAACGACAAAAAGACGTTCATCCAAAACCTTAAGGAGACCTACGAACGCTGGTTGGCGGAGCCGGTGGACGAGGAGGCCGAGCGCAGTCGCGAACAGACACTCCACGCCATCGAGCACGACGTGGAAGCGCTGGACAGATTCTCCCGGGGAATGACCCACACGGCTCAGGTCGCCGGACTGCCGACGCGCCGCCTCATCCATCGCTTGGTCGAACTCACCGATCGCCGGACTTCACTACAACCGGAGACCGAGGAGCTGATCACCCCCTACTCCCTCTGGCTCACGCACGGCGCCGTGGTCGAGCGACTCGACCAGGCGGTGCGCGCACTTGGCCAGGAAAACGTTTTCGCACGCCATCCATTCCGCTGGCTTGCCCGCGATGCGATTCTCTCGCCGAGGCCGCTGGAGTACGTCCAGCAACGACTCGATACGATCGAGCCCCTCCTCGATGCGCTGGAAAGCAGCCTGGAGCTGTCGGGCCTGCCCGAGGGTGTCTGGGACACGCTTCCGGACATCGAAGCCATCCTGAACTACTCGCGGCGGATCCTGCCGCTGGCAGAGCGGGCTCTGCTGTCCCTGCTGGAGCCGTCCAGCCCCCTCTCCGCCCAACTCCACCAGTCGATCGCCGACATCGACGCCGCGGAGAAGGCCTGGACGGCGGCGAAAAAGGCAACTCAGCACTGGCGATCCCGTCTCGAACCTTCCGATACGGTAAACGCCCTCGAAGTCGCGCGCCGTTACGAGGGCAGCGCTCGGCGTTTTCTCCATCCCAGTTTCTGGCGGCTCCGTCGGGCCGTGCATCAGCGCTACGATTTCGACGCCCACGCCGTCCCGCCGACCCTCCGCCGGGTTCTGGAGGATCTCCACGTCGAGCAACTCGCGGAAAAAGCGTTTCTCGACCAAAAGGCGAAATTCATGGCGACGTTTGGCGAGCCGACTCCTGCCGGAATCGTTTCCCTCGTCGGCGAAGCCCGGGGCACTGAAGCTCCCCTCAAAGCGCCGGTGAGTGCATTCCGTCGCGCTCTCGTTGAAAACGCGGACGGCGCGACGGTCGTGCGCAGTCTGGCGGAATTGCAGCCGTCGTTTGCCCGGCTCCAAACGCTCCTGTCGGAGCTGCTCTGGCTGCACGAGCTGCTCGACGTCGAGGGACTCCGACAGGTGATCACGCACCTGCGCCGCGATGCCCGCAGCCTGCCCGATCTGATCCCGTTGCTGAGCGAGCTGATCGAAGCGCCGGAGTCTCTCCGCTACGCCTTGGCCAATGTCGACGTGCGCCTGGATCAGTTCGAAGCCGCCTCGGCCGACAAGACGCTCGTCTCGCTCTACCGCGCCGACACGGCGTTGACGCGTTTCGACGGCCGCATGCTCGATGCCTACCGCGAGCGCCTGGAGAAACATTACCGGACGCTTCTGAAGAAAAACGCTTCCGTCATCCGGAACCGGGTGCGCCGGAGTTTTCGGGAGCACGTCCAGCTTTCGGGAGTGCCCACCGCGCAACTCACGGAAGAACAGATCGAGTTCAAGAAGGCGTATTCGTCGGGTCGGCACGATCTAGAGCACGAATTCGGGAAAACCGTCCGCTATCGTTCCATCCGCGACCTCGTGGCCGGCCCAAGCGGGAAGGTCGTGCGCGACCTGAAACCGGTCTGGCTGATGAGCCCGCTCAGCGTTTCCGATACGCTGCCGCTGGACCCGGACGCCTTCGATGTGGTGATCTTCGACGAAGCAAGCCAGATCCCGGTCGAAGAGGCCGTGCCCGCCGTCTACCGCGCCAAGCAGGTGATCGTTGTGGGCGATCAGATGCAGCTCCCGCCGACGACGTTCTTCTCGAGCAGCCGCGACATTTCGGAGCCGCTCGAGACGGAGTCGGGCGGCGAACGGGTCGAGGTCGATCTCGACGCCGACAGCTTCCTCGCCCAATCGGAGCGCAATCTCCCGTCCACGCTCCTGGCCTGGCACTACCGGAGCCGCTATGAATCGCTCATCAGCTTCTCCAACGCCGCATTCTACGCCGGGAACCTGCTCACGATTCCCGACCGGCACCTCGCGTCGTCCCACGAAAACCCGCTGCTGATCACCAGTCACGAACAGGCGCCCGCCAACGTAGAAGCCCTGCTCGCCCGGAGCATCAGCTTCCACTTCCTGGAAAACGGGATCTATGAGCAGCGCCGAAACGGGCCGGAAGCGCGCTACATCGCCGAAACGGTTCGCGAACTGCTCCGCCGAAACGCCAAACAGAGCATCGGCATCGTCGCTTTCTCAGAGGCGCAGCAGACCGAGATCGAGCGGGCCATGGACGCGCTTGCGGAGGAGGACAAGGAGTTCGGCGCACGCCTTGAGGCCGAGGTGAGTCGAGAGGAGAACGACCAGTTCTGCGGACTGTTCGTGAAGAACCTGGAGAACGTCCAGGGCGACGAACGCGACATCATCCTCCTCAGCATCTGTTACGGCAGGGATCGCTACGGTCGCATGTTGATGAACTTCGGCCCGATCAACCAGCGCGGCGGCGAAAAGCGGTTGAACGTGATCTTCTCCCGCGCCCGCCACCACATGGCCGTCGTGTCGTCGATTCGCCACGACGACATCACCAACGAATACAACGACGGGGCGAACGCCCTTCGGCATTTCCTGCGGTACGCCGAGAGTCTCTCCCGCGGAGATGTCCTCGACGCCCGCAGCGTGCTCGAGAATCTGAATCCCCTGAATCGTCGGACGCTCGCGCCGCCCACGGGCCGCGACGCCGTCGTCGAGCAGATCGCGCTGGCCCTCCGCCGGCGCGGGCACAGCGTCGACATCAACGTCGGGCAATCGCGATTCCGCTGCGATCTCGCCATCTGCTCGACGGATGGCAACACGTACGCGCTCGGCATCTTCGTCGACACCGACGCTCACTACGAGAACACCAACCTGATCGACCGGTATCTCACGCGTCCGTCGATCCTCGAGGCCTTCGGCTGGGAGGTGCTGATCGTTCTGAGCAAAGACTGGCTGCACGAACCCATGGCCGTCCTCGAACGCATCGAGCGCAGCCTGCGCGGGGAGACGTCGGAGGCCGCGAAGCTGCCGCAGATTCCGGCGGCGGTTCGCTCCGCACCCGCTCAATCGCCGGCGCAGTCCGCGGAGCCCACGGCCCCCGCAGCAGACTCCGAGCCGCGGCGCGGGAGCAAACGCCCCGCCGCCGCGGGCGCCATTCATCGGTATCTCGAATACCGCGACGCAGACACGCAGAAGTTCTGGGAAATCACCGTGTCCGGCGAAAGCTTCACGGTTCGCTTCGGTCGGGTCGGCACCGCGGGCCAGACTCAGCAGAAGCAGTTCCCTTCGGCCGAGAAGGCCACCAACGCCGCGCTGCAGCTCGTTCAGGCGAAACTGAACAAGGGATTCCTGGAGTTGCGGCGGTAGCCGTCGGGCAGCGCTGCGGAGTTCGCAGCGCCGTGCGACTCGCAACCGGGAAGGCACAAAAAAAGGCCGGGACCAGCAACGCGGGTCCCGGCCTTTGTTTTAGAAATCAGCCGTGCCCGGTGTGCGGGCGAAGGGGATCACGTCGCGGATGTTTCCCACGCCGGTCACGAACATCAGCATGCGTTCGAAACCGAGACCGAAGCCGGCGTGCGGCACCGTCCCGTAACGGCGCAGATCCACGTACCACCAGTAGTCCTTCTCGTTGAGGTGGTGGTGAGCCATGTTCTCGCGGAGCACCTCCAACCGCTCCTCGCGCTGGCTGCCGCCGATGATCTCACCGATGCCCGGGACCAACAGATCCATCGCACGGACCGTTTTCCCATCGTCGTTCACCCGCATGTAGAACGGTTTCAGCGTCCGCGGATAATCGTACACGGTGACGGGGCACTTGAAATGCTCCTCGGCGAGGTACCGCTCGTGCTCGCTCTGCATATTGTCGCCCCACTGCACCGGGTGCTCCCACTGCTTGCCGCTCTTGTTCAGGATCTCAATCGCCTCGGTGTAGCTGCAGCGCTTGAACGGGCGTTCGAGCACGAAGTCGAGTCGGGTGAGAAGTTCCTTGTCGACGAACTTGCTGAAGAATTCCAGATCGGCCGCGCAGTGCTCGCGGGCATCGCGGATGAGGTACTTCACGAATTCCTCGGCGAGCGACATGTCGCCCTCGATGTCGCAGAACGCCATCTCGGGCTCGATCATCCAGAACTCGGCCGCGTGGCGGGACGTATTGGAATTTTCGGCACGGAATGTCGGGCCGAAGGTGTAGATGTTCGAGAGAGCGCAGGCGAAAATCTCGCCCTCGAGCTGGCCGCTCACGGTGAGGTAGGCCTTCTTGCCGAAGAAGTCCTTCTTGAAGTCGACCGTGCCGTCTTCGTTCAACGGCGGCTGCTTTTCGTGCAGCGTCGTCACGCGGAAGAGTTCGCCGGCGCCTTCGCAGTCGCTCGCCGTGATGATTGGCGTGTGCACGTACACGAAGCTCCGCTTCTGGAAGAACTCGTGGATCGCGAACGCCATCCGGCTGCGCACCCGGAACACGGCACCGAACAGGTTCGACCGCGGGCGCAGGTGGGCGATCTCCCGGAGAAACTCGTGGGTATGCCCTTTCTTCTGCAGCGGATAGGTGGCGTCGGCCTCCCCGACGATTTGGAAGGAGGTCGCGACCACCTCCCACTGCTGGCCCTGGCCTTTCGACGGCACGAGTTTGCCTTCGACCACGATCGACGCGCCGGTATGCGCTTTCTGGATCGTCGTCGCGTAATCCGGCAGTCCGGCGTCGGCGATCACCTGGATGCCCTTGAGGCAGGAACCGTCGTTGAGTTCGATGAAGGAAAACGCCTTCGCATCGCGGCGAGTGCGGACCCAGCCCTGCAGCAGGATGGCGTCCGACGGCGCGGTGGCGTTCAGCGCGTCTTTGACGAGAGTGCGTTGCATGGTTTTTTGCCGCTGAACGAAGCGGGCCGGCACGCGGGTGGCAAACATGGAACGCAGCGGGGCTGGCGGCATAACTCCCCGAATATCCGCGGTTTTGACCGGCTAATCGGGCGGGCCGCGCGCAGCTCGGACGCCAGTCCCGCCGAACCCGCCCCCCGGGGCTACGCGTTGCCCTCGGCGTAGGCGCGCAGCTTCTGGCTGTCCATCACCGTGATTTTCGAACCGGCGACACGCAGGATGTTTTCGTCCCGGAACCGGGCAAAGGTCCGCGAAAGGGTTTCGCCCGCCACTCCCAGCTGCCCCGCCAGGACTTTCTTGGCGATCGGCAAGGTGAATACGGCCGGGCAGCCCGCGGCGGCAGCCGGACTCTGCTGCAAGAGCCAATCCGCCAGGCGAGCCTCGATCTGGCGGCCGCGCGAATCGCGCAGCAACGTCACCAGCGTCTTCAGGTGCATGCTCATCGCCGCGAGCATGCGCAGGGCGAGGTCGGGCTTGCGCACGATCAGTTCGCGGAAGTGGGCTTTGCGAACCAGGATGACGCGCGACGGCTCCAGCGCGGTGGCGTTGGCGGGATAATTCTGGGCGGTCGCCAGCGCGATTTCGGCGAAACTCTCCGGCGGACGAAAAACACAGATGGTCCGTTCGCGTCCGTCGGGATTCAGGACCGAGATCGCGATCTGCCCCTGCTGGACCACGTAAAAGCCCTCGGCCGGATCGCCCTCGCGAAACAGCGTTTCGCCTTTCTGGAGCGACCGAACGTGGCAGCCGGCGGCGATGGCCTCGATGTCCTCACTCGAGAGCGTGGCAAACGCCTGGCTCTGCCGCAGGCTCGCCAGAAGGGTCGTCTGGCGGTGGTCGTTCAGGGTTTCGGCAAGCATGCTCGCCGTGAAATCTGGGTGATTGCACCAGCGTGGCAACTGCGACGAGCGAGCGGCGGCGTATCAACCGATCCGTCGGCCGCGGACAGGATCGTCGTGCGGCCGTACGTCTGGGCACGGCGGGGCGTGCGACGACGGCACGGGCGGCAACGCCGTGCGGCGCAGCCGGGCCAACCGCGGCATGCCGACGCCAACGATGGAGGTCGACTCGATCTCGCAACCGCTAGGCGCGGCCGAGCTGCTTCTTCGCTTCCTCGCTCAGCATCTCCGGCGTCCAGGGCGGTTCGAACACCAGTTGGATGTCGGCCGTCTTCTGTCCTGCCAGGCTGGATACCATGTTCTTCACGCCTTCGTAGATCCAGGAGCCAGAGGGACACGACGGCGTGGTCAACGTCATCACCACGTTCACCGCCAGGGGCGTGCACTCCACGCTGTAAATCAGGCCGAGATCCACGATGTTCACGCCGAACTCGGGATCCGGGATCGTGGCGAGCGCCTGCCAGACCGCTTCGGGATTGGGCCAATCTTCACTCATGGGGAAACTCCCGTTCGCGCGACGCCGCGCAGAGGGGCGGCCGGTGCGGTCAAGGGCCGCCACAGATGCCGCAGCACTCCGACGAGATCCGCGATGAGAAAACCGACGCCGATCGCCAGCAGCCAGGCTCCGGCGCGCAGCAATTCGATATCCAAAAACCAAACACCGTACACGAGCGGCGCCACCGCGATCCATTGCAGGGTCAAACCCACTCGGTGCAGCCAGGGTCGCGCGAGCGAACCCGCCGGCGGCGTCGGGCCGCGACCGACCTTCGGGCCATAGGCGCGCATCCAGACGAGAAACGGCACGATCTTGCACATCATCCCGCCGATCGCGGGCAGGAGCCCGCCCGCGACGATCACCACTCCGTAAACCATGGCGTTGAATCCCCCCGCTGCCGAGCCGCCTGGCACCGTCGGCAGCGCCAGCACAAAGCCGATCACGGCGGCCAGCGCCAACCCGGCCATCCCGCAAAGGAAGAATTTCAGCCCCGGATCCAGCGCTCGTTTCTTCCGGGTCGCCAACGTCCGCGCAAGTCCCCACCCCGACGCGGCGAAACTCACCACGACCACAAAGGCAAAAAGCGCCGACGCGGCACGCCAATGGAACGCGAGCGCCGGTGCGAGACCGAGCAGGCCCGCCTGGGTCAACCAGAGCCCCGACTTCACCGGACGCCAGTTCGGAACCTCCCCCAGCGTGAACATCGGCACGAGCCGGAAACTCACGCCCTGAAGCAGCGTCGCGAAAAAGCCCACCAATCCGAGGTGCGCGTGGGCTCGCAACAGCGCCACGGGATCCGCAGGGATGAAGAACGTCGCGCGATTCGCCGCCAGCAACAGACCGACCAGCACCGTCACGACCAGCCAGGCCGGAGCCAGAATCAGGGACCATGCCACGGGATCCGTTTTTCGCGAACGGCGCACCGTCACCCAGGCGTTCACCGCGAAGAGGAAAACACCCACGGCCACCAGAGTGCCGAACGCTCCGAGCAACGGCAGATTCCACGTCCAGAATCCCGCCACCATCCCGGGCACGCCCATCCCGTGCAGTCCCAGGTGCCACCAGCCGGCGCGCTCGCTCCAAAGCGTCGTGCCGAGCGCCACCGGAGCCAGCTGGTAAACGGCTCCGCAGGCCACGGTGACGAAAAAGCCGAGTACCCAGGCATGCGTCAGCGCAATCACCCCGGGGTGAACGTGAGGAAGCCCCAATAACCCCGGCTGAAGCGCAAGTAGTCCGCTCGCCGCGGCGAGCCAGACAAGGCCCAGCCCCATGAACGCCAGCGGCAGCCGGCCCTGCGAAGCCAGCCAGCTGCCGGGAAGTGGCGCCGCCGAGATGTTGGGTCGCGGCGTCACGGAATCAGACGCGGCTGAGAACGGTCACCCAGCTGCCGTCCGCTTGAGCGCGGCTCTCCGCGGAAAATCCGCGGGTCTTCGCTTCACCGAAAAGATGGCAGGGCTCGCGATCCGTCCAGGCGCGGAGCTTCTTCTCCGACGGCAACGATTCGAGCGCGTCGAGGATGCGGATGAGGGGCTCCGGCGGTTCGAGCCCGCGGGCGTCGACGTCGAGCGTTTCGCCGCAAGCGGAAGGCGCGGACTTCGTCGCCGTGGGATTGCCGAAACCGGCCGGCACCTCGACCGCCGCAAACTTTGTGATCTTCACGCGGAAATCCTCGGGTCCGCGTTCGATGTAATCCCAGCCGAAGGCGTTCCCGAATTCCGCTTCGAACTGATAACGGAGAGGGAGGGGATCGTGGTCGTTGAGGAGGACAAAATAGCCTCCCACCGGAAGACCGAACCAGCGTTGGAAAATCTGCCGGTGCTTCACGCGGCAGGGAATCGGGCGAACGTCGAAGACCGCCTGCTCATCCGCAGCGGCCGGAGTGTGATTGTGCGTATTCATGGAAAAATGGCGCTCTTGGCGTGGACGCACTCTCGCAGATTCCCGTCCGGCGCGGTTTGATTCAGGTCAAACGGGAACGGCAAAGACGGAGAAAAATGCTTTCGGTCCGCGCGGGGAGGAATCCGCGCCCACATCGGAACGAAACACGGCAGCTCCGGGCATCTCACCGGCATCCGATTCGGATGCCCAGGCGCGGACAGCGCCGCGCCCTCCAGCGCCACATTCCGCGAATGGACGACGCGACGGTGCTGGCGCGCCTCAACCGTCCGTCCGGCGGCGGGCGCCGAGCCAGGCGGCGACCGCGGCGGCGAGTAACCAGCTACTCACTACGGCTCCAAGCCAGACGGCGGCATGCGTCACCCACCAGCCGGCGAGCCGGCCGGCGTCGAGACCGCTGAAGGCCGCGCGCTCCGCGGAAAAGAGCACCGTCACGCGAAAAGCATCCAAGGGATTCGCCATGAGCGGCAGCACCCAGACGTCCGGGTGTTGCTGCAGGACCGGCACGCCTGCGATGCCGAGCAGCAGCAGGTCGGTGCCAAACAGCGCCGCAAACCAAAGCGCAATCGTGGCGATCAGACCGCGCACGCCGTCCCGCACCCAGAAACCCACCGCCAAACCCGCGAGAGCGCAGACGCCGCTCACGCCGGCCGCCCCCGCGCCGACCAGAAGCAGTTCGCGCGAGCCTCCTCCGGCCACAGCGGCAGGAACGATCAACAGCGACGCGCTTGTCGACACCAGCAGGGCAAGCGCCGCCGCTTTTCCCGCCAGCCACGGGCCGATTCCCGCCGGCTGGCCGATCAGCCAGGAAAACTCCTCCGCCTCCGCGTGCGCCGAACTGAGACCGAGGAGCAGAGCCGAAAGCGACACCGCGTAGAGCACCGCATGGAGGATCCAGTACCCGGCACCGCTCATGAGCCCCTCGCCAGGAGTGAGCAGCGGCAGGAATCCCGCCGCGACCAGGAGCAGAACGTGCGCATGGAGAAACCGGTTCAAACGATGACTCAGCCATTCGCGGCGAGCCGCGGCCCGGGCCACCTGCAGGAACGAAGGAATGGGGCGTGCGCTCATGACTCGACAACGACGGGGCCGACCGAAAGAGCGCGCGCCTCAGCGGCCGCTCCGCGGCGTTGTATCCGTTCCTCGGACACCGTTGCACCGGGCAAGACGTTTCTCTCGCATCGCTCCGCAGCAGCGCGGACATGCCCGACCCCGCCGAAGAACCCGTCGCGCAAACGTTCGGGAGCCAGTTCGCCGGCGCAACGCCCCTCCTCGATCAGCAGGCAACGATCCGCCCTGCCCTCCCACTCGCCCAGCAGGTGCGTCGCGACAACGACCGTGCGTCCCCGCTTCGCCTCCCCCGTGAGGAAGTCCTGCAGTCGCTGGCGCCATTCCGGATCCAGACTCAAGCCAGGTTCGTCGAGCAAAAGGACCGGCGCCTCGGCGAGCGCGAATACCGCCAGCGCCAACCGCTGCCGCAGCCCTCCGGAGAGCTTCGCGGTCGGCGTGCGGGCAAACTCCGCGATACCCCACGCCTCGAGCGCGGTGGGCACACGTTTCGCTTCTCGCCCTCTCAGCTCGGCATAAAACGTGGCTACCTGACCGACGGTGAGGCGCGGGTGAAACCGGGGCGCCTGCGGAAGAAACGAAATCTGGCTGAGCGCCTCGCGACGCTGCGTCCTCAGGTCGAAACCTCCGATTCCAATCGTGCCGGAATCCGGCTCGGCCAATCCCGCCAGCAGACGCAGCGTGGTGCTTTTCCCGGCGGCGTTGGCTCCGACGACAAGCGTGATCGCGCCAGGCTCCGCGACGAGATCGAGGCCGCGGAGCACGGCGCGCGAGCCGTAGGATTTCTGAAGGTCTCGGGTAAAAATCATGGGGAAAAGGCGTCCTGGGCGCGTGTCAGCTCATCGTGCGACCTCGTTGGCGCGAATGAGCGGGCGCGGATCCGTCACGCCAGGAATCCCGGGCAGCGCGATCCGCCGGTGAATAAACCGCACGAGCTGCTCGCCGGGACTGGCAGAGAGGAGACCGATGGCCGGAAAGGTCCGGCGCCAACCGCCGAAAAGATCGGGTTCGTGGTGCGGTACATCCGCGATCCCGTCGCGGTTCAAGTCCAGCGCGACCTCGCCGTCCCAGTGGTTTCCGCGGCCGGCGGCGGCCCAGACGTTGGCGGAATTCGTTCCACTGGTATCGATCGGGTGGATATTGCCGGAGAAATCGTTCTCGAAAATCCGCGCTCCCTGAGTGCTGTCGCTCAGGCGGAGGCCGACGTAGTTTCCCGCGACGCGGTTTTTCGAGATCGAGAGGTTGTTCGAATTCTCGATGTAGAGGCCGAGCGTGTTGCCCTCGATCCGATTGGACTCGATGCGCGTGTCGTCGATGGCCTGGAGGAGCAACCCGTAGGCGCGCTGACTGCGGTTCGAAACAAAGCGATTCCCGCGCAGGACGAGCCGCTTCGAAAACATCAGCGCCGCACCGGCGGCGTTTTCGGTGAAGGTGTTCCCGTCGAATTCGTTGTCGTCCGAGTACATGTAGTGCAGTCCGTAGCGGACGCGCTCGACCCGGTTTCCCCGCACGACGGTTTTTTTGGTGAACGAGAAATATACGCCGTCGCGAGTCCCGCGGATGATGTTGCCCTCGATCAGGTGCCCCGAGGAATTCCAGAGGTGAATCCCGTTGCCCCGGCGGTCCTGGCTCAACGGCTCCGCGCAGAACTCGCCGCTCGCGGCGTCGGCAGGATTGAGTCCGGACCGGAGAGGATCGTCGATCGTTTCGCGAGAAGCGCTGTCGCCGAGCACGACGTTGCGCAGGATCCGGCAGCCGTCCGCTTTTCGCACGTAGATGCCGTGCAGCATGTCGAGCACGCGATTGTCGCGAATGACGGCGCGAGCGCCGGAGATGTGGATGGCGGCGTTGTCGTCGCTGAGGCTCCGACCGGAGCCGCGGACCAGAAAGCCCGCGAGTTCCACGTCGGCGGCGCGGATGGTGACGACATTGCCGGTGCCGTCGCCGCGAAGGATCGCTCCGGGCGCGCCGATCAGATGGAGCGGTTTCTCGATCACAAACAGCCCCGCGTAGTCGCCCGCCGGCACGTTCAGAACCGCGCCCGGGGCCGACTCGGTGATCTGGCGCCGGAGCACGTCGCCCGCCGGGTTGCCAAAGCCGGCCAGGGGCAGCGCGGCGAAGAGGAGCAACCCGCGGAGGCGCATCAGGCGGTCTCCTTCCGCGACAGGATCATCGCGACGATCAGGAAAACCGGAAAGAGGGCGAACAGCCAGGCGCCGGGTTCCGGCAGGCTGGTCTGCACGAAATTCGCGATCCGCTGGCTGCCGATCATCACGGGAGTGAACGGCTGGATACGCATCGGCGCGTGCGGATTGAGCTGATGGCCGTACGTGTAGAGCCGGTAGTAGAAGCTCCCCAGCGAGAACGCGCCGAAATAGAGGAAAAGCACGCCGAGATCGATCAGGCTGATCATCCGGCCCAGCACCGCGGCGCGCAGGGCCAGCAGGGCGAAGACTCCGAAGGCGAACGGCATCCACTTCATCTCGAGGAAATCCGCCTGTTCGAGGGGCTTCATCCCGATGTAGTGGTTCAGCGTATTGATTTCCTGGAGATCCTGCCCTTCGTGGCCGCCGACGAGCTGGTAGGCGTAGATGCGGAGGCTTAGTCCCTCCTGATACTGCGGTGCGACCAGACTGATCCGCCAGAGCGGCAGAAACACCGCCGACACCACCGCGGCAGCCGCCGCGATGAGGAAGAGCCTCGACCACAGGTTGAGCGGCTGATGAAGGAAACGAATCTCGCGGTGGAACAGATCATTCATGGCAAAAATGGGAGGCACGGCGGGCCGAATCCCGACCCCGGCAGGAGCACTGCGGCGGCCGGACGCCGCGCGCGTCGGCGGCGCTCAAAAAAAAGGGGGCTGGGAGCTTTCTCTGTCCGGGTCTGGCCTGCCGCTCCCAGCCCCCGCGTATCACTTTGCAGCGACTTCTGCGGGCTGCACCGCTAGATAACCCTGCATCTCCTGGTGCAACGCCGAGCAGAAGTTGGTGCAGTAGAACGGAAACACGCCGGACTTCGTCATCTTGAGGCGCACCGTCTTGGTTTCGCCGGGATCGATCACGACGTTCACGTTCTGCTCGACGATGCCGAGGCCGTGGATCATGTCGGGCGTCTGCTCGACATTGGTCACGTGGATGACGAGTTCGTCGCCCACCTTGGCGTCGACGCGGTCGGGAATGAAACGGCTGCGGATGGCGATCATCTTAACCTCGACGACCTTCCCCTTGCGCACGACGCCGGCGTCCTTCTGGTCCCAAACCGCGTCGGGATCCTTGTTCTCAGCTTTCGGATACACCTCGATCGGCTTGGCGTCGGAAACCTTCAGGATCTGGGCGAAGTGAGGCTCGGGCTCGGTAAACGTCTCGTACAGCATCTGCATCTTCGAACCGGTGATATCGATCAGCTCGCTGTCCTCGGGCTGGGAGGGCCCGACGGAGACGTGGCGGCCCTTGGACATCTTGTTCATCGCGACCAGATACTGGCCGTACGGCTTGCGCGTATCGCTGCCGCCGATCACGAGGTGGCCGATGTTGTAGTGAACCGCGATCTTGTCGAGGACGACCTTGTTGAGATCGGCGCGCTCCTCGGGAGACCAGGGAGGCAGCTTCCATTTCGCGACCGCGGACTCGATGAAAAGCGAGGTGTAGGCGTTGCCCTGACCGTCGTATTGCGTGTGAAGCGGCCCCAGTCCGACCGGCACTTCGCCTTCGAGCACCGACTCGTATTTGATGATCGGAACGCCGCGGAATTCGCCGTCGAACGCCTTCTTCGCGATCGCGTCCTGGATCTTGTTGAAATCGAAGACCGAGGCGACGGGCTGCAGCTTTCCGGAGGCGACGATCCAGCGGCCAGACGGGTCGGTGTCGATGCCGTGCGGCGATTTCGGAACGGGCAGGTAATAAAGCACGCCCGGCACCTTCGCGGGATCGATCATCGGCACGCCGTCCATCGTGCCGGCGCGGCCTTCGCGCACGGCGGTCTCGGCGGCACGCCAGTTGACGATCGCGGCATAGTCGCGGTCCTTCTGCGTCGAGTTGGCCTCGAGCGTGTCGTGCGCCATCTCGGTGTTGTAAGACGTCCAGAACGCCCAACCGCTGCTCGGCCCCTTGCCGGTCGAGCCGAGATCCCAGTCGAACGGCGGCGTGAGAATCTGCCAGCCGACGCTCATCTCGCCCGACTTCGGGTCGACGCGGATGCCGCTCACGGCGCCGTTGAACTCCTTCTCGTAATCCGCGGGATCGGCGTAGCGCCCCTTCGGAAGCGGCACGGAGAAGCGTGTCGCGACGAGCACGTATTCGGTGTTGTCGGTGACAAACGATGAACCGTGATTACCCATCGAGTTCGGGATGGGGCCGAGAATCTGCTTGGTCTTGAAGTCGCGCAGATCGATCCGGGCGATGCGGTTGTTGGCGTTGTCGTTCACGAACAACCAGCGGCCGTCGTAGAGGCCGTCGGTCTTGGAGAGGCCCGGATGATGGACGTCGCCCCAGGTGTAGTCGCCGAGCATCGCCTTCGTCTCCTCGTCGAAGCCGTAACCGGTTCCGGGATACTTGGCGAAGACCGGAATCGTGGTGATATGCCGCATCGAGGGCAGCCCCGCGACGTAGACCTGGCCGGAGTGGCCGCCGGAATAAAACAGGTAATACTCGTCTTTCTGTCCCGGGGCGACCCAGGTGCGTTCGGCGGCGCTCTTGCCTTCCGAAACCGAGGCGGTTCCGGCGGCGGCGCTGGCGGCGCCCGGCGGTTTGCAGGCGGGCAGGGTCAACAGCGTCGCCGCGGCGGCGCCGGAAAGGAGGAAACGGACGGTGTGTTTCATGTGGGGCGGAAAAACGGCTTACTCGACGATCAGCTCGCCCTTCATCCCCACCTGCATGTGGCCGGGATAGGTGCAGAGAAACGGGTACCGTCCGGGTTGCTTCGGCGCGTAGAAGAGGGCGGTGTCGGATTCCTTGGGCCCGAGCAGTTTCGTCGAGGCGAGGATGCGATCCTTGAACGAGGCCGGGATGTATTCGGTCGTGGCCGCCTCGATCGCCGCCGCGGTGACGGCGTTCAGGTCGGTGCCCGCCGTCATCAGCACCCAGTTGTGTCCCATCGAAAACTTCGGAACGGTGCCTTCGTTGGTAAGCGTAACGGCCAGCGCCTCTCCCGGCTTGGCGTGGATTTCGGTGACGCTGAACTTCATCGTGTCGTTCGCCGTGATGGCGACGGCGCGGCCGGACTTGGGCTTCTCGGCGGATGCGGCCGGGGCTGCGGGGGCGCTCGCGGCGGCGGCCGCATGCTGCGCGTGAGCCGACTCGGAGGGCTTGTCCGACTGGCCGCAGCCGGTCAGGCCGAGGATCGCTGCAACAAAGGAGACAAACAGGACAGGTGATACGGGTTTCATGACTGGGAATCACGATAGCCCCCCTACCCGCCTCGGACCTTGATCCACATCAAGACGGCCCGAGTTTGTTCCCCAAACCGAACCTCCCGCCGGAGCAGACCGGCCACCCGGACGGCTCGTCGGACCCGCGGAATCCGTCGTTCGGAAGAGCGGCCTCGGGAGCCTTCCGCCTCCGTGAAGGCGGTTGCGCCGCTCAGCGGCGGCGCTCTTCCAGGAACTCGCGGAGGACGACGGCGCAGTTGTGCTCGGTTTCGCGAGAACTGAAAAGCAGCGTCACGTTTCCCGACTTCGACGCCTCGAGCAGCGCACGCCAGGCCTCCGGGGCCGCGTCCAATTCGGCGCGGTAGCGTCGTTGAAACTCGGGCCATTTGCCCGGGTCGTGCGCGAACCAGGTCCGCAGCTTCGCGCTGGGCGCCACCTCCTTCAACCACGCCTCCATCTTCAGATCCGTTTTCTTGATACCGCGCGGCCAGAGCCGCTCGACGAGAAAACGGCGTCCGTCCGCCTCGGCGGCGGGTTCGTAGACGCGTTTGAGAGCAACGGCGGAAGACGGGGCGCGGCGCATGGCGAAGCGCGGCCGCCGGCGGCGGCGGGCGCACGAGGAAACTAACCGCGTTTTCCCGAGCCGCGAGGCGGGCAGATCGAAAAACGCCGCGCGCTGCGCCGAAAATAGGGGAAGAAACGGGGGGCGAGTCTCTGCAGGATTTCGCCCCACCCGTCCAGCGGAGCGCCGCCCGCTGTCGGGTGCGCGGCGGGTGTGCAATAGTCGCGGAGACGGGGCGAATCTCCGTCCGCTCCCACGATGAAACTCGTCATCTTCGGTCTCACCGTCAGCTCCTCGTGGGGCAACGGGCATGCAACGCTCTGGCGCGGACTCTGCCGCGCGCTCGGGGACCTCGGGCATACGGTCGTGTTTTTCGAGCGGGACGTGCCCTACTACGCGGAACACCGCGACCTCACCTCGCTGCCGGGGGCCCGGCTCGAACTCTTTCGCGACTGGGAGGAGGTGCTGCCGCTCGCCCATCGGGAAGTCGCGGACTCTGACGTCGCGATGGTCACGTCGTATTCTCCGGACGGAGTCGCCGCGTCGGAACTGATCGTGGAGGCGGGCGGCGGCCTGCGGGTTTTCTACGACCTCGATACGCCCGTCACGCTCGACGAATTCAAGCACGGCCAGCCGATCAGCTACCTGGGGCCGCGCGGGCTCGCGGACTTCGACCTGGTGCTCAGCTACACCGGCGGAGAAGCGCTGGAGCAACTGAAGACCCGTCTCGGCGCGCGACGTGTGGCGCCGCTCTACGGCAGCGTGGATCCGGACGTCCACCGACCGGTGGAGCCGGCGCCCGAAATGCTCTGCGACTTGTCCTACCTCGGCACCTACGCCGCGGATCGTCAGCCCGCGTTGGAGGAGCTTTTCGTCAAGCCCGCCCGCACGCTTCCCGACCGGAAATTCCTGATCGGCGGGGCGCAATATCCTGCGGATTTTCCCTGGACGCCGAATCTGTATTTCCTCCGCCATGTCGAACCGCGGCGGCATCCGGCGTTCTACTGCTCCTCCCGAGCGACGCTCAACGTGACCCGTCGCGCGATGAAACAGATGGGGTACTGTCCGTCAGGCCGTTTGTTCGAAGCCGCCGCTTGCGGCACGCCCATCCTCAGCGACGACTGGGAGGGCTTGGGGGAGTTTTTCCGCGTCGGAGAGGATATTCTCGTCGCCCGTTCCGGCGAGGAGGTCGTCGCGGCGCTGGAGCGGTCACCGGAAGACCTTCGCCGAATCGGACATCAGGCGCGGGAGCGCGCCCTGGCCGAACACACCGCAGCCCATCGCGCGATGGAGTTGCTCTCGATCCTGGAGAACGTCCGGACGCAGGCCGTCGAACGCGGCTCGATGCTGGAGGCTCGCTGATGTGGGGAATCATTCCAGCCGCCGGGGCGGGAAGCCGCATCCAGCCGCTCGCGTTTTCCAAGGAGCTCCTGCCGGTCGGCAGCCGCCTGGAAAACGAAGTGGAACGACCGCGTGCCGTGAGCGAATACCTGGTCGAGCGGATGGTGGCCGCGGGCGCGACGCGGATCTGCTTCGTCATTTCTCCCGGCAAGTCCGACATCCTCGCCTACTATGGCGGCAGCGTCGGTTCGGCCCAGCTGGCGTACGTAGTGCAGCCGCATCCGGCCGGACTCTGCGACGCGATCTTCCGCGCCGCCCCGCTCATCGCCCCGGACGAACACGTCCTGATCGGGCTGCCGGACACGATCTGGTATCCGGAGGACGGATTCTCGCTGCTGCCCGACGACGTGCTCTCGTTTCTGCTCTTCCCCGTCGCGCGCCCCCAGTTCTTCGACGCCGTGGTGGTGGACGAAGGCGGTCGGGTCGAGCAGATCCAGGTGAAGCAGCCGAATCCCAAGTCCTCCTGGATCTGGGGCGCGATCAAGATGCCCGGATCGGTCCTGCATTTCCTTCACGAGCTCTGGCGCGAGCCGGGCCGGAGAGACGAATATTTCGGCACGCTGGTGAACGCGTATCTCGCCCGCGGCGGCGCCGCCCAGGGAATCGCGGCCGGAGAGGCCTACGTGGATGTCGGCACCCTCCACGGCTACCGCGAGGCCCTGAGGCTGCTGAGCGAACAGGTGCCGGCGAAAAGCTCGCTGCTCGCCGCGGCGCCTGACGGAAAAGTCCGGTCCTCGAGCCCTCCCATCCTTCTGCATCATGGTTGATTCGATCATGTTCTGGAACGAGCCCAACAACAAGTCGCATTGGGCTTTCGAGATCGATCCCGAGTGGCGCATCTTCGCCGAAATGGTCAAGGGCGCCGCCCGCGCCGTGGCGGCGGAGAATCCGAAGCTGCTGCGCGTGCTCGGAGGCTTGTCGCCGATCGACGCCGGCTTTGTCTCCAACATGGCGCTACAGGGCGTGCTGGACCACATGGACGTCGTGGCGGTGCACGGCTTCCCGCTCGATTGGAACCACTGGCAGATCAACGACTGGCCCGCGAAGCTGCAGGAGATCCAGTCCGTCACGCCGCTGACCATCTGGGTTTCGGAAGTGGGCGTGTCCACCTTCGGCGCCGACGAGGTGCAGGTGTTCGGACTGGACCGCACCGCCGAGCTGCTCGTCGGACGCGTGGCCCGCATCCACTGGTACAGCCTCTTCGATCTGCCCAAAGCCTGGCCCGCCACCACCCGGCACAAGGAGGCGGAAGGCTCCTCCTACTACCGCCATTTCTACATGGGCCTGATCCGCGAAGACGGCACGCCGAAGCCCGCGCTCGAGCATTTCCGCAAGCACGCCCCTTCCCTCGGCATCTGCCAGTGGTTTCATTTCGAGGACCACCGCCTCGAGGACGCCGTCGAATGGCTCCGGATGCTCGGCGTCCGTCACCTTCGGACCGGCCTGAGCTGGGCCGACAGCTTCCGTCCCGGAGCGCTGGATTGGTTCGACCGGCAGATGGACGCCCTCGCGGAGTTCGAGGTCACGCTCACGTTCTGCTTCACCCCCGAGCACCGCGGTATCCAGCCGCATCACACGAGTCCCCCGCAGGCCATCGAGGAATACGCCGCGTTCTGCGCGGAGATGGTCCGCCGCTACACCGCACCGACGCGGACGACCCCGCCAACGCTTACCACCTCCGAAACGGTGGTAGTCTAGCCATGCCTCCACGCGACCCCGCCGAATGCCAGAACCTGCTCGCCCGACTCTGCGGCCAAACCGGCGACGAAGGTCCAGAACCTCGCACGCTTTTTGTCTTCGCCCACCCGGACGACGAAACCGTCGGGGCGTCCTTCCTGGTCTCCCGCCTGCCCGACTCGCTCCTCGTCTATGTCACCGACGGCGCTCCGAGGGACGGCCTCGACGCCAAGGCATCGGGCTTCGCCACGGCCGGAGCCTACGCGCGGGCGAGGCGGCGCGAGACCGCCGCCGCCCTCGGGCACGCCGGCGTCCCCGCCGGCCATATCCGTTTCCTGGATATCGTCGACCAGGAGGCGGTGCACAACCTCGGCCCGCTCACGCGCGAACTGCTGGCGCTGATTCGCGATTTCGCCCCCGAGGCCATCCTCACCCATCCCTATGAAGGCGGGCACCCGGACCACGACGCGACGGCCTTCGCCGTCCACGCCGCCTGCGCGCTCCTCGAACGCGAGGGTAGAGCGGCCCCGGCGATCATGGAGATGACCTCGTACCATAACCGGAACGGCGCGTTCGCCTTCGGCGATTTCCTGGACAATTCCGAGTCCGAGGTGATTCACGTCCCTCTGGAAAACGGGCAGCGGGAGCTCAAGCAGCGGATGATCGACAGCCATCCGAGCCAGAACCGGGTGCTCCGCAGCGTGGCCGTGGCCTTCGAGCGATACCGGGTCGCTCCGGCGTACGACTTTTCCCGGCCGCCGCACTCGGGACAGCCGCTCTACGAACTCCTCTGCTGGAACATGTCGGGGTCGCGCTGGCGCCGGCTCGCCCTGGCCGCCGGTGAGGAACTCGGACTCGTCGATCCGTACGCTGCACTGCAGTCAATGAATTCCGACGCCGGCTCGCGGCGCGAACGCTGAGCCATGACGCTGACCGTGCTGAGCGTCGCGTATCCGTTCGCCGCGGTCGGACCCGATGCGGTCGGCGGCGCCGAACAGATCCTCTGGCAACTGGATCGGACCCTCGTTCGCGCCGGTCATCGCTCGCTGGTTCTGGCCTGCGAGGGCTCCCGGGTCTCCGGCACGCTGCTTCCGTTTCGTCTCCCCCGCAGCGCGCTGACTGAAACGATGCGCTCAGAGGTCCATCGACGCTACCGCGACGCGCTATCCGGCGCTGTTTCTGCCGAGCGCATCGATCTGGTCCACCTGCACGGCATCGATTGCGCCGCGTACCTGCCTCCCCCGGGTCCGCCGACATTGATCACGCTCCACCTCCCGCCGTCGTGGTATCCCGAGGAGGTGTTTACCCTCCAGCGGCCGCAGACTTGGCTGCACTGCGTTTCCCACGATCAGCAGGCGTCCTGCCCTTCCGGCAGCCGACTGCTTCCCGCGATCGAAAACGGAGTGCCGTTCGACGAACTCCAGGCCAGCTACGCCAAACGCGACCACTTCCTTGCGCTGGGCCGCATCTGCTGGGAAAAAGGTTTCCATCTGGCCCTGGACGCCGCCCGGGAAGCGGGCGTGCCGCTGGTGCTGGCGGGAAACGTCTTCCCGTATTCGGCACATCGCGACTACTTCGAGCGTCAGATCGCCCCCCGGCTCGACCGGAGCCGGAGGTTTCTCGGCCCCGTCGGTTTTGTCCGGAAGCGGCGCCTGCTCACCACCGCACGCGCCCTGCTCGTTCCGAGCCTCGTCGCCGAAACGAGCTCGCTCGCGGCGATGGAGGCGCTCGCCTGCGGCACACCCATCGTCGCCTTCCGCAATGGTGCCCTGGCGTCCATCGTTGAGCACGGAAAGACCGGTTTTCTCGTCGGCTCCGCGGAAGAAATGGCCGCCGCCCTCCGTGAGGTGGGCGAACTGAAGCCCGACGACTGCCGCGAAGCGGCGCGGCGGCGTTTCTCCGCGGGTCGAATGACGAGCCGCTATCTGCAGCTCTACGCCCAGCTCGCTCTGGACGGCCCCGTCCATTCCCATGCCGACCCGCACGCCGCGTGAGTCCGCACCCGCGGATTTCTCCCTCGAGGAGCTTCGCTCGTTGGAAGAGCTGGAGCGGCTGCGCGAGGACTGGCGCCAGCTGTGGCAACGCGCCGCTGCCGCCACGCCCTTCCAGTCGCCCGAGTGGGTGCTGGCGTGGGCGCACCATCTGCGTTCGGGCGAGCCTTGGGCGTTCGCCATCCGACTCGGCGAACGGCTCGTCGGGCTCGCGCCGTTCTGCCTGGCGCCGGACGGCGAGGGCCGCAGGCGGGTGACGCTGATGGGTACCGGCGTTAGCGACTATCTGGATACGCTGGCGGAGCCCGGCTTCGAAAGCACGGTCGCCGCCATGATCTACAACCACCTGGACGAGCGGGCGGACCTCTGGGATTGCGCCGATTTTCAACAGCTGCGCGCCGAATCGCCTCTACTCGCCCAGGACTTCGGCCCGACCCGCCACGCGCCCGTCGAACTGCAGGAACAATGCCCCGTCCTCCACGCGGAGCCCGACGGCGGCTGGCCGGTGCCGTCGGCTTTCATGCAGAAGCTCGCGTACGAACACCGCCGCCTCTCGCGCGAAGCCCAGCTTTCGTTTGTCACGGCCGACGAGCGCACTTTCGACCGCGCGTTCGATGCCCTGCTCCGGCTCCACGGCGCGCGCTGGCGGCGGCGCGGCGAAGCGGGCGTTCTTTCGGACCGCGCCGTCGAGCGTTTCCACACCGACGCCGCCCGGGCGCTCCTCGGGCGCGGCGTGCTGCGCCTCCATGTCGCTTACGATGCCGACCGGCCGATCGCCTCGTTCTACGGCTTCCAGCACCGCCGAAGAACCTACTACTATCTCGGTGGCTTCGATCCGGAGTACGAGAGGCACAGCGCGGGCAATCAAGTTGTCCGCCACGCGCTGGAGCGCGCGCAGCACGAAGGCGCCACCACCTTCGATTTTCTCCGAGGGCAGGAACCGTACAAATACCGGTGGGGCGCGGTCGATCATCCGACCTACCGCCGGCAACTGGCCTGCGATCGGCAGGTCAGCTGACAGGGCGCGCGGCCTGCCGCGGCTCCTTTCATCCCCAACGATCATGAAGACTCCCGACGATCCGCTCGCATCCACAAAAACTCCAACCACCGCCCGCGGGAGAAAAGTGCGCGTGGCCGTCGTGGGCGTCGGCAACTGCGCCAGCTCCCTGGTGCAGGGCGTGGAGTTCTACAAAAACGCGAGCGAGACCGACTCCGTTCCGGGACTCATGCACGTGAACCTCGGCGGCTACCACATCCGCGACATCGAGTTCACGGCGGCGTTCGACATCGACCGCAACAAGGTCGGCAAAGACCTTTCCGAAGCGATCTACACGGCGCCGAACAACACGTATCGGTTTGCCGACGTGCCGCGGCTCGGGGTGAAAGTCCATCGCGGCATGACCCACGACGGGCTCGGAAAGTATCTCAGCCTGAAGATCGACAAGGCGCCGGGGCCGACGGACGACATCGTCTCCATCCTCCGGCGAACTCAAACGGACGTCGTGGTTTCCTACCTGCCCGTCGGCTCCGAGATGGCGACGAAGTGGTACGTCGAGCAGGTGCTCGAAGCCGGCTGTGGTTTCGTCAACTGCATCCCGGTGTTCATCGCTTCGCAGCCGTATTGGCAGCAGCGCTTCCGGGACCGCGGCCTTCCGATCATCGGAGACGACATCAAATCCCAGGTCGGCGCCACCATCACGCATCGCATGCTGGTGAACCTTTTCAAGGAGCGCGGCGTGCGCCTCGACCGCACCTACCAGCTGAACTTCGGCGGCAACACGGATTTCCTGAACATGCTCGAACGGGAGCGCCTCGATTCGAAAAAAATCTCGAAGACCAACGCCGTCACGAGCCAGCTGGGCTCGCCCATGCCCGCGGAAAACGTCCACGTCGGTCCGAGCGATTACGTACCCTGGATGGCGGACCAGAAGTGGTGCTACATCCACATGCACGGAACGACGTTTGGAAACGTCCCGCTGAAGTGCGAGGTGAAGCTCGAGGTATGGGACTCGCCCAACTCAGCGGGGGTGGTGATCGACGCGATCCGCTGCGCCAAGCTCGCGCTCGACCGCGGCATAAGCGGCCCGCTTCTCGGTCCCGCGAG
Source organism: Opitutaceae bacterium EW11 (assembly GCA_003054665.1). Lineage (GTDB taxonomy): Bacteria > Verrucomicrobiota > Verrucomicrobiia > Opitutales > Opitutaceae > EW11. The sequence continues at coordinate 86,193 of QAYY01000001.1, forward strand.
CTACTTCATGAAGTCTCCGCCGGAGCAATACAACGACCACGTCGCTCGCGAGAAGGTGGAGGCTTTCATCCGCGGTGACGAAGCGCACGACGCAGTTCCCGGCAACGGGGCCAGTCCGCAACCCAAGCCGGCGGAGGTACCGGCGGCCGAAGACGTCGTTTCGCCCTCGACGAATCCGGCGCAGGTGTAGCACGGGAAGCTGCTGCGCGCTTCCCCGGGTGGCGCGGGCACCGGATCCCATCCTTCTTGGTGCGGGCGGGACACCCGCACTCCCAGGGCGCCGTGGCGGAACGGCACATCCGAACCGCGGTGTAACGACTTCGCGGCGCGCGGGCGGCAGCAATCTCTCGCCTCGCGCTGGCTCGCTGCTAGAGGCTGTCCCCACTTCCAAATCCGAACTGCCAACTTCCCCGCGCCGAGAGGCGCGGGTCCCCATGACCCGCTTTTTTCTCGTACGCCACGGACAAAAAACCACGCCCGATCCGCTGCTCGTCGGCCGCACGCCCGGCATTCACCTCAGCGAGCACGGCCGAGCGCAGGCAGACGCGATCGCCGAACGCCTCGGAGCCGAGGAGATCGCCCGCGTCGTTTCCAGCCCGCTGGAGCGCGCGCGGGAAACCGCCGAGCCTCTGGCCCGGCTGAAGGGCCTGAAGGTCGAAACGATGGCGGAGTTTCACGAAACCGATTTCGGCGAGTGGACCGGCCACACCATCGACCAGCTCGCCGGCGTGTCGCAGTGGCGGCGCTACAACGAATTCCGTTCCGCAACGCCCGCGCCCGGAGGCGAAACGATGCTGCAGATGCAGCAGCGTTTTGTTTCCGGCATGCTGACCCTGCGCGGCCGCTACCCGAGCCAGGGTGTCGCGATCTTCAGCCACGGCGATCCGCTCCGCGCCGCCATCGCCTACTTCGCCGGAGCCCCCGTGGATTTCTGGCATCGCTTCGAAATCGGCGTCGGCTCGATCTCCGTCGTGGACCTCGGAGACGACTGCGTGAAGATCCAAAAGCTGAACGACGTCCCGCTCCCGAATCCATAGAGTGCCTCAAAGGCGCGGTCGCGACGCCGACTTCGTTCTCACCCACTTCGCCAGCTCCAGACCGACGCGGCTGCAGACGGTTTTCCAGTCGCCGGCAGTCTCCTGGCGGAAAAGCCGCATGGTCGGGTACCACGGGCTGTCGTCGCGGCCCAGCATCCAGCGCCAGTCGGGCTCCGAATGCAGCAACGTCCAGGTGGGCACGGCCAGGGCGCCGGCGAGATGCGCCGGCATGCTGTCCACCGTGATCACCGCATCCAGACTCCGCATACGCGCGGCGAGCACGGCGGGATCGTCGTGCCCGGAATCGGCCCCCAGCGCGTTCGTCCACTCCGCCAAGGCTTCTCCGCGCTGCAACGCGTGCAGGCGCAGTCCGGGGATCCGGGTCCACGGCACGAGTTCGCGCAGCGGGACCGACCGGCGGCTGTCCCACGCTCCCGATTGCCAGACGACACCGACCTCCAGCGTCGACCGCCGGCCGTGGAGAAATGCGGTCTCCGGCTCGGCGGACAGATACGGCACGTCCCGCGGCAGATTCTCCAGCGTGGAGCGGAATACGTGGGGCAACTCCATCAATTCGACCTCCACATCGTATTCGAAATCGGGCGCGCCGTCGTGGAGCGGATACACCTCGGACACGCCCCGCACCTTCCGCATCAGCGGCAGCAGCGCGGGTTGGGACCAGAGGACGAAGGTACAGCCACGGTCCGCGAGCAGGGATGCGTAGCGGACAAATTGCAGCGTGTCTCCCAGCCCGTGATAACAACGGACCAGAACTCTCCGGCCGTCGAGCGGCGCGCCGTCCCAGACATGCTGCAGATGACGGGGCCAGTCCCAGCACGGTTTGCCCGCGCGACGGCGGAGCACTTCGTCGGAGATGCGCCACGCCGCGGCGAAGTCCCCGCGGCGCATCGCCTCCATCCACGGATCGCCCACGGAGGAGGCCGCGGCTGCGGTTGCCGTTTTCAGGCGTGGTACTCCCGCGCCGGCATGCGCAGGGCCTCCGTGTCGTTCTCGATCATGCCCCGGGTCTGTCGTTTCACGAGCGAGGCGTAGTAGCCGTCCAGCTTCATCAGTTCGCGGTGATTTCCCCGCTCCGCGATCCGGCCGTCCTTCAGCACGATGATCTGGTCGGCGTTGACGACCGTCGACAGGCGATGAGCGATCACGAAGGTCGTGCGGTCCCGCATCAGCCGCTCGAGCGCTTCCTGCACGAGCCCTTCCGACTCCGCGTCGAGCGAGGAGGTCGCCTCGTCGAGAATGATGATCCGCGGATCCTTGATGATCGCGCGGGCAATCGTGAGCCGCTGTCGCTCGCCCACCGACAGCCGGCCGCCGCGCTCGCCGACGATCGTTTCGTAGCCCTCCGGCATGCGGCAGATGAAATCGTGGGCGTTGGCCGCCCGCGCCGCCGCCTCGACCTGCGCGAGCGTCGCCTCGGGACGTCCGTATGCGATATTGCTCCGCACGGTGTCGTTGAAAAGCAGCGGATCCTGGAGCACGACGCCGACGTGGCGGCGCACCGAACTCTGACGGAGCGTGCGAAGATCGCGCCCGTCGAGGCGGATCACACCGACGCCGGGATCGTAGAAACGCATGAGCAGCGCCATCAGCGTGGTCTTGCCCGAACCGCTCGGGCCCACGATCGCGATCGTCTGGCCTGCTTCCGCCTTGAGCGACACCCCGGCGAGAAGCGGCCGGCCCGTGCCTTCGTAGCGAAACTCCACGTTTTCGAATTCGATTCTTCCTTCGACCGAGGCGACGTCGACCGCATCCGGAGCGTCGCCGAGGTGCTCCTGCACATCGAGGATGCGGAAGATTTCGTCGAGCGAAGACGACGCCCGCTCGATCGTCTGGTAAACACCGCTCAGCCCCTGCACGGGACCGAAAAGCCCGCCGACGTATCCGAGCATCGCCACCAGCGTGCCGACGCTCGTCTGACCGCGGACGACAAAAATCCCCCCGAGGCAGATCAGGGCGAACCGCGCGAGCATCACGACGAGGTTTCCCGCGGCCCCGTACCCGCTGTCGACGCCCACACCGCGGATCACGAGCTGATTGGCCGCATTCACTTCTTTGAGGAAGCGCTGCTTCTCGGTGTCCTCCATCACGAAGCTGCGCACGGTGATGATGCCCGACAGGACCTCGTTGAACCGCGAGTAGATCTTGGCCCACTGGTCGAGTAGGACTCGCTCGCGGGTCGACTGCTCGGGCGCCGCCACTGCGGCGATGATCGCCGGAATCGGAGCAAACGCCAGGACGAGCAGGGCGAGCCGCCAGTCCATCTGAAGCATGATCGCGAGCGAGATCACGAGGTAGGTCACCGCCGGCAGGACGTTGAACAAGATCTGGCTCACGGCGTTGATGAATCCCTGGATGCTGCGATCCAGGCGGGTGAGGATCGCGCCCACGCCCTCCGACCGCTGCATCCGGAGCGGCATCCGGTGGAGCCGTCCCACCGTCGCCTCGAGCAGTCCGTAATGAATCCCGAGCCGCGTCCGCCAGGTTAGCCAGTTGCAGACGCCGCCGATCGCCTCGCGCGCCAAACCCAGGAGAAGAAGCAGGCCGACGCTCGCGAGCAGCGCCTCGATCTTTCTCGGCCCGGCGGCCGCGAGCCCGTCGAAGATGTGCTTCAGCACGACCGGCTCGGCCGCGTTCACCGCCGCAAGCACGAGCGTGAACGCGAGAATCGCGGCAACGGCCCCGCGGTGGGGGCGCGCGAACTCCAGTGCTCGACGCAGTCGGGTTCGATTCGTCGGCGTACTCGGAGCTGAAATCGATTCGACGGAGGCCACCATAGCCGCTCGGGGTTCAAGCCAATGCCGCACACAGAGTCGCAGCCCGGAAGACGGGCAAGCCGCGGAGGCAGAAAGGACGGCCGGCGGCTGACAAGCGCCGACAGCCGTATCCGGATTCCTACTGCGTGGCTGCGCTCGCGGCGCCGGGGATCCGTCCGCAAGCGGACGCCAGCTCCGCCGGATCGTACGTCCGCGCGTCCGCCGCCGAGCGGCCGGCAGGCTCGCAAACGTAGATTTCGTGAGCCGCTCGCGCCGTAACTCTCAGGCCGCAGGTGCGCAGCAGGGCGAGAATGGCCGCGTGGTTCGGCGCCCACCAGTTCGTCGGGTCGCTGGCGAGTTCCTTCTCTATGAACGCCATCTTCGGCCAGCCGCCCTGCAACATCTGTTCCCGCTCGTTGAGGTCGAGATTCTCGGGCGCCGCCGCGTCCTCCTCTCCCGGCAGGGTCAGAGTCTGGAAGACCATCAGCCGGCCGACCTTCTCCGCCACCATATCCAATCCAAGAAGCGGATACCGGAGGTGGTAGAAAACGCCCAGGAAGAGAACGAGATCAAAGCGCTTGGTCCAGCCTGCAAGGTCGTAAACTTGCGCCTCCGCCACCGTCACACGGTCGCCCAGCTTGTATTTGTCCACCGCCCATTTCGCCTGGCGGAGAAAGTGCGGATCCTTGTCGATCGCGGTGACTTTCGCGCCGCGCTTCGCGAGCTCGATGGCGTAGAAGCCCGAGTTGCAGCCGATATCCAGCGCCGACCAGCCGGTGAGGTCCTCAGGCAGGTGGCGGGCGATGTCCCGCCACTTGAACGCCGGGAAGTCTCCCAGCGGATGATCCGGCGCAGTCTGCGAGCCATCCGGCAGATGGAGGTTGTGAAACCACGGCGCCAAGGCGGCGGCCTCTTCGGCCAAGCCGGTCCCCGGTCGCGAAGGGCGGGTCATGAAGGCGGCGTCTCCCATGGCGTCAAACGGGCGCGAGATGCGCGGTTCGCGGTTCGTGGTTGTGAAGCGCTTCCCGGAGGAAGCCTTCGAGTTCGGCGGCGCGATGCGCCGCGGTGTGCTGGGCGAGCACGCGGTTGCGCGCCGCCTCGCCGATGGCGCGCCCCCGGGCCGTCGGCAGGTGGTGAAGGTAATCGAGCATCTCGTCCGTGCTCCGCGCCACGAGGATCTCCGAACCGATCTCGAAAAACGTCTCCAGTCCCGCCCAGGCGTCGCTGACGATGGGAACGCCGCAGGCGGCGGCCTCGAACAGACGCACGCTCGGCGAGTAGCCCGCCGCGATCATGTCGGCCCGGGTGACGTTCAGCGTGAACCGCTGTTGGTTGTAGAAGCGGCGATGCCCGGCCGGCGGCAGATGGTGCACACGTTCGACGTTTCCCGGCCATCGGAGATCGTCCGGATATTGGGGTCCCGCGACGACAAAACGCCCCGTCGGCCAAGCCTCCGCCGGCCGGAAGAGGAACTTGTCGAGCGACGGCTGCCGGTCCGTGCTGTAGGTGCCGATGTATCCGAGATCCCACTTCACCGGGACGTTTTCGGGGTGATAGGCCTTGGGATCGACGGCGCAATAGAGCGGGCGCGCCATCGGCGAACCGAAGTCGCGCTCGAGCCGCTGGAGCGTCGGCCCGCCCGTGAACGAGAGATAAAGCGGGTAACGGCGGATCAGCCCCCGGGTCACGTAATCGCAGTCGTCACGGCGCAGCCGCGACAGCGTCACCGGGGTATCGATGTCGTAGAACACAGCGAGGCCCTGCGCCGTGGCCAGGACCCACTCTCCGACCGCGGCTCCGTCCGGCACATACGAGCCGACGATCACGGCATCGGCCCGGCGGACGTCTTCCGCATGGCGCCGTTTCAGTTCCTCCAGCGAACCGTAGAGCGCGATTTCGGCGTACGGCAGCTTCGGCGCGTCGCGGTTCTCGGCGTACCAGGGAACGTCCCTCTCGAGAAACAGGAGCGCGTGGCCGCGTCCCGCGAGTTCCCGCAGCAGAGCCCGGTAGGTCGTCGCGTGGCCGTTGCCCCACGAGGAGGTGATCGAGAGTCCGAGGACGACGATTCTCATGAGGATACCGGCGCGGCCTCCAGGGCGGTCCGCGCATCACCGCGCCCCTCGAGGAGTTGTTCGAGCTGCTCCACCCGTCGCGCATACGTGTGCTCCGCCAGGATGCGCCGAAGCGCCGCCTGGCCGATTTCGCGCGCCCTCGCCGGATTCAGTTCGGAGAGATGTCGGACGACGTCTTCGGCGTTGCGCGCCACCAGCACTTCGCGGCCGGGCTCCAGAAACATCTCGATGCCCTCCCACTCGTCCGTGATGAGGCACGCGCCGGCTCCGGCGGCCTCGAACACGCGCGTCGGTGGAGAAAACCCGTAACGCGCCATGCTCTCGCGGTTGATGTTGAGCACGGCGGTCGGCGTGCAGTTGAACGCGTTGTGGTCCCGAGTGTAGACGTGGCCCACGTAGCGCACGTTCGGCGTCTGCGGTTTGTCGAGCCAGCCGCTGCCGCCGAGGAGGAAGGTCCGCTTCGGCAAAAGCGCGGCCGTTCGGAGAAAAAACTCCTCCACGCGCTTCTCCCGGTCTGGGAGCCGGTTGCCGAGAAAACCCACGTCCGCCTGGAATCGCGGCTCGGGCGCGACGGGAAAATGCGTGTGCGGATCGAGTGCGTTGTAGATGGGAACGCAGTCGCGCGCTCCGAGCTCGCGATACGCCCGCACGACGGGATCTCCGCCGCCGTACGTGAGCACGAGGTCGAAACGCGGGATGAGCGGGCGAAACGCGTCGAGCAGATGATGCATCACGCGATCCAGCGTCGCGGGGGCGTCGACGTCCCAGAAAACGACCGACGTTGAGGGTCCCTGCAGCTCTAGCACCGCCTGCTCGAGCAGTTCGTCGAACACGCCCACGCCGCTGGCCTTGATCACGAGATCGGCCCCGCGCGCCTGCCTCACGGTGGCGAGGACTCCGTCCGCGTTCTCGGCGGAATAGACCACGACCCGCGCCCAGCTCGGATCGGGGATGTCGCGGTTCTGCTGACGTCCGTAGGCGTCGGGCTCATAAAACGTGATGCGGTGCCCGCGCTCGGAGAGCGCTCGCACGACGCCGCGATAGTACGTCGCCGCCCCGTTCCAGTAGGCGGAGACGAGGCTCGAACCGAAGAAGGCGATTTCCAGTGGGGTTTTCACGGTTGGGTGGATTGCTGAAAGTCACGGAGTCGCGAGCGCGTCGGCCGAGGAGCTGGAGTCGTCGGCAGGGGCGTCGTTTTCGAACGTGTCGCCGCGGATTTCGGCGTAGATCCGGCCGAGCTCGTCCACCCGATGCGCGCAGGTGTGGCGGTTCCGGATACACTCCAGGCCGTGCCGCGCCAAAGACCGGAGCCGTCCGCGATCGGAAACCAGCTCGCGGAGGAGCCGGGTCATCTCCGCACCGTCGCGCGCGACGAGAAAATCGGCTCCCGGTTCGAAAAGACGCTCCGTGTCGTGCCACGGCGAACACACGAGCGGAATGCCGCAGGCGAGCGCCTCGAATGGCCTGATGGTGGGAATGCCTCGAAGCGCCTGCACATACGGGCGCCGCGGGACGTGGACGGTGACCTTGAAACGCGCGAAAACCTCGGGCGCCTCGAAATTCGGCAGCCATCCTGCGTATTCGATTCCGGCGTCGGCGAGCTCCGCCCGGGCGGACTCGGGATAACGCACGCCGTAAACCCGCGTTTTCAAGCCCAGCGTCCTCGCCGGCTGGATGAGGAACTCGCGCAGCTCCTCCGTCCGTTCCTCGTCGCCCCAATTCCCGATCCACACCAGGTCGCCGTCGGCCGCGCGGCTGGCGCCATCCGGAACGAGGATGGAGCCCGGACGCGGATAAAACACCCGCGTGTCGGCGGCCTCGTGCCAGGTCCAGGCGCGGCGCGCGATACCTTCGGAAAGATACAGCTTCCGCAGCACCTCGCCGTAGGCCAGCACGCCGTCGTAGTGCCGGAGATCGTACGCCCGCATCGCCCCGGGGTCCGTGACGAGCCGGTGGTGCGTATCGTGAAACAAAAGGACGAAATCGCTCGAGGCACGCAGTTCGCCCACGCGCCGGACCAGTTCGGGGGCGCTCCACTCATGGACGAGGACGAGGTCCGCACCGTCGAGCGCCCCTGCGAGGTCGAAGTCGCCAAGATCGTACGCCACGCTCTCCAGCCCGGGGTATGCCCGCCGGAAACGACGGAGGGGCTCCTCGCCGTGTTCTCGGCGCAGGTTCTCCAGGCTCCACGAGTCCCTCGGCTCGAAGACCACGACGTCGTGCCCTCGCCCCTTCAGCTCCGAGACGACGCCGCGAAGGAAATGCGCGTTGCCGTGGTTCCAGTCCGAGAGGAGCGAGTGATAGAAGAGCCGGACGTTCATGAGAGCAAAGTGGCGGTTTCGGGCAAAGACGGCCCGCCGGCACGCGTCCCGCCGCAGAGGCAGGCATAGGTGTCGAGATACGAGCGCGTCATCCGCTCGTTCGTGAAACGTTCCGCGCGCATTCGGGCCGCGTCCGCGTAGTGCCTCTGCAGCGACGGGTCGTCGATCAGGCTCTTCAAGGCACGGTGCAGCTCCCACGAGTCCCCCGGTGCGACGAAGACGGCGGAATCGCCCCAGACTTCGCGCAGGCTCGGAATGTCGCCCAGGACGAGCGCGCAGCCGCACTGCGCCGCCTCCAGCGCGGAAAGGCCAAACGGTTCGTAATGCGCGGGCAGCGCGTAGATCGAAGCGCGACGGCAGAGCCGCACCGCCTCGTCGGCGTACTGGTACCCGAGGAACCTCACGTTGGGCGGTTCGACGGAGGTGCCGTCCGGCCCCCGCGCATCCCCCGCGACAAACACCGGCCACGGCAGGCCTTTGGCGGCTTCGGCCAGGGTCAACACACCCTTCGCCTCGTCCCAGAGCCGGCCGAGGCTGAGGATCATCGGTTCCTTCGCCGAGCGGTGCGATCTCGGAAGGGTGCGGGCGTTGGGGACGATCCGCCAGTGCGCTAGAGGACCGTAAAACTGCTGGAGCTGGTTCAGCATCCACGAGGTGGGAGCCAAGACCATATCCGCCGCCCGAATACCCGTGCGGACCCGCTGCCGGTAGGAGTCCCAGGATTCGGGCGCGTCTTCTCCCTTCACGGCTCGCCACCAGGAGAGCACGCAGGAATGACCGACGACCAGCGCCGGCACGGTCCAGGGCAGCGCCGCGTGGGCGTAGCCGTTGAGATGAACGACATCGGGGTGGTGGCGCTGCTCGAGTTCGAGCAGCCAGTCCCCCGCCCGGTCGACGTCGTCCCACGGGTCTTCCATCCATTCGAGCGCGAAGCCGCTCTCTTCCAGGACGACGTTGCGCAATCCTGCCAGGGCCCGACGCTGGTCGGTACGGAGCGGAGCGCCCATCGTGGCGAGGACCACCTGCACGTCGCGCTCGCCGAGGCCGCGGCAGAGTTCCACCGCGTAGGTCCAGACTCCGCCCACGGTGTCCGCGCTCATCAGCACCCGATTGATCTCCGGCAGTTTCATGGCGCGCGTCCGTAAAGGCGGTCGAGAGTGCGCGCGACGGTGACCAGGTGTTCAATCTCCGGGTCGAAGGCGCGAGAGATCGTCAACCGACGGGCCCAATCGACCGCGGCCCGGCCGCCCCAGGCATCCGGCGGCTGCACCAGCACCCGGCGCGAGCGGTCCGGGAGAAAATGCTCCGCGATGAACTCGTAGAAGGAGCCGTTCAGGTTGCGGAAGGAGGCCCCGCCTTCCGTGCCGTAGAACGAAATCTCGATCCGGGCGTCGCAGCCGGCGGCGAGTTTCCACGAGCAGGCGAGCTGGACCGGTGCCCCCGTCGAAAGCTGAAGCAGCCCGGCGGCATAATCCTCCACTCCGGGATTCGAGAGCCCCCACGGGCGGCCCCGGCTGGTCAACACTCCGGCCGATGCCTCCACTCCGGGAAAGCCCAGGCACCAGAGCACTGCATCGACCAGATGGATACCGAGGTCGAGCAGGCAGCCTCCTCCGGCCAGGGCGGCGTCGTAGAACCACGTCTTGTCCGGACCGTACGCGTTGTGAAAAACGGCTTCCACCGCGTAGAGGTCTCCCAGCGCGCCGGACTGCACGAGTTCGCGCACGGCCTGGAGCGCGGTCGTGTGCCGGTAGGAAAGATCGACGCCCAGCAGCCTGTCCGCGGAACGCGCCGCGTTGATCACGTCGAGCGTCTCGTCGCCGGTCCTGGCGAGCGGCTTCTGACAGAACACCGCCCGCCCTCGTTCGAGCGCGGCGACGCACTGCTGCGCGTGCAGCGCGCTCGGCGTCGCGATGACCACGCCGTCGAGATCGAGCGAGAGCAGTTCGTCGAAGCCCGGGCAGCGCACCGCCTCGGGCGCATGCTCGGCGGCCTTGGCCAGGGCTTCGGGACTGGGATCGCTGATGGCGGCGATTTCGGCGAGGCCGCTGAGTGCCACCGCTTCCAGGCGGCTGCGGCCGATCCAGCCCACGCCTGCAAAGCCAAGCCTCGGCGTTCCGGCGCGCGGCGTCCGCGTCTGTGAGAGGGCGAGTGTCTCCGCTTCAGTCATACATCACCACCGATTTGAGGAAGCTGCCGGAGCGGTCGCTCATCGCATCGAGGGCCCGCGGCAGATCGTCGAGGCCGAACCGGTGCGTGTAGAGTGGCGTCGGATCCAGCGTGCCCGCGGCCACCGCCTCCGCGGCGGCGCGGATGCCTTCCACGTAAACGCGCGGATCGCGTTCGTGGGCGTTTATCACGTCGAGCCCGCGCCAGTTCCAGAGCTGCATGTTCACCTGCCTCGGTCCGTCCTGATGGTAGCCGGCCACGACGAGACGTCCGCGCTCGGCCGTCAGTTCTCCCGCGAGATCCAGCGGCTGTTGTTGCCCCGTTGCCTCGATCACCCGTTCGCACCCCGCGCCGCCGGTGAGTTCGAGCACCGCCCCGATGCAGCGCGCCGGGTCGTCCATCGCGATCGTTTCGGCCGCTCCCATCCGCCGCGCGATCTCGAGGGCGAACGGGCGGCGGGAAAGGGCGACAACCCGGGCGCCGGCTGACGCCGCGAGGCTCACGAGAAGCGCACCAAGAAAACCGATGCCGACGATCGCGACCGTCTGGCCCCGGGAAATCTCGGAACGACGAAACACGTTCATCGCGCAGCCGAGCGCTTCGCCGGGGAACGGCCGGCCGCGCAGCGCCTCGGGCAAGCGCACGAGGTGGTCGCTCTCCGCCACGTCGTATTCGGCAAAGGCGTTGTAGGAAAGGAGTGCCACGCGATCGCCCTCGCGGACCGTCGACACCGACGCGCCTACGGCGTCCACGACGCCCCACCCCTCGTGCCCGGGGGCCCCCGCCGCGAGCGGATAGGTGAACCACGGACGGCCTTCCCACACCGGGAGGTTCGATCCGCACACGCCGCAGCCTTCCAGGCGCACGCGCACCCGGGTGGGCGCAAGCTCGGGCAAGGCTGCGCGCTGAAACGCGACGGAGCGCGGAGCGGTCAAGACGGCGGCTCGGTGGGTCCTCATGTTCGGCCGGGAAATCTCCCCTGGATTCGCGGCCGCGCCCCGGACAGCGCCGGATGGGTGCAGTTCGTGCGGGAAATCCTGGTTTGAGGCATCAGGAGCCGGACAGAGCGGACGCGGGAAACGCCTCGAGATCCTCGGGCGCGGGCGAGGCCGCGCTCAGCGTGCGATCGCGGGAGAACCGGTTTTCCGCCAGCCAGCCGTACAGCTGCGTCACGCCGGAGCGCACGCTCACGCGCGGCTTCCAACCGGTCGCGGCGGAAAAGCGCCGTGTATCCGAAACGTAATACCGCTGGTCCGCGGTGCGCCATCCGGAGAACTGGAGTTCCAGCGCCTCCCCGTGGATCTCCGAGATGAGATTCGTCAGCTCCAGAAGGCTGGTCGTGTTCTCAGGCCCGCCCCCCATGTTGAACGCCTGCCCGGCGAGGTCGCCGATCCGGGATTCGGCCAGCAGGAACGCCCGGACCAAATCGTCGGCGAAGAGGATGTCGCGCACCTGCCTTCCATCGCCGTAGAGCGTGATCGGCTGGCCTTCCATGGCCCGAATGGCGAAATGCGCCACCCACCCCTGGTCCTCCGTCCCGAACTGATGCGGACCGTAGATGCAGCTCATCCTGAACACGCAGCTGCGCAGCCCGAACGTGTGGGCGTAATCGATGACGTACTGGTCCGCCGCGCCCTTCGAGCAGCCATACGGGCTGTGGAAGCTGAGCGGGCACTGTTCGTCAAACCCGTGCGTCGCCTCGTCGAGGTCGACCGGCTCGTACCGCAGCTTCCGGGGCGCCAGTTCGACCCCGTCCATGCGGCCGTAGACTTTGTTCGTCGAGGTGAAGACGAGCGACGCGTCCGGCGCATGGCGGCGCACCGCCTCGAGAACGTTGAGCGTCCCGCGGCCGTTGACGTCGAAGTCGGTCGCCGGATCCGTCAGGCTCGTCGTCACCGCCACCTGAGCGGCAAAATGGAAGACGTGCGACGCGCCCCGCACGGCCTCGGCCACGACCTGTGCGTTTCGGACGTCGCCGATTCTCACCTCCAGCAGTTCGGGATGCCGCGCGCGGAGCCACTTCACGTTCTGCTCCACGCCGGGCCGCGATAGGTTGTCCAAGAGGACGACGCGGCGCCGCATCGAGAGAAGGCGATCGGCCAGGTTCGTGCCGATAAAGCCCGCGCCGCCGGTGATCAACGTCGGCCCTACCCCGGCCGGCACGTCTTCCGCAGGTGGAATTCCGTTCTTCTTCATACCGTGAGCCCCCGGAGGTTGAGTTCGGCGCGCGCCTGCTGCGAACGGCTGACCGCGATCTGGCCCTGCAGCCATTCCGCCAGCTCGCCGAGCCCCTCCTCGAAGCTCACGCGCGGTTTGTACCCCAGGATTCTCCGGGCAAAGGAAATGTCGGCGAAACAATGGCGCACGTCCCCGGTGCGATACTGCTCGGTGATCTCGGGCTCCATGTGTTCCTTCCCGAGCAGGCGAGCCATGCGCTCCGCCACCTCGCTCACCGTCGTCTGGGTGCCGCTGCCGACGTTGAAAACGTGCCCCGCCGCCTCGGGCACCTCGAGGGCGAGGCGACAGGCCTGGGCGATGTCGGCGACGTTGACGAAGTCGCGCTGCTGCCCGCCGTCTTCGAAGATCACCGGCGGCAGGTTGTTCAGGAGCTGGGAGGCGAAGATCGCCAGCACCCCCGTGTAGGGGTTGGAGAGCGCCTGCCGGGTGCCGAAGACGTTGAAAAACCGGAGCGCGACCGCGGGGATGTTGTAGGCCCGCCCGACGATCAGGCACATGCGTTCCTGATCGTATTTTGAAAGCGCATACACCGACGCCAGCGCCGGCTGCTTCGTCTCGGGCGTCGGCACGGGCGAGAGAATCTGGTCCCGAGCGTTGCGGAGCTCCCAATTGCGCTCCTTCAGCTGGGAGAGCGGACGTTCGCTGCCGGCGACCAGCGTGCCGTCGGGCTCCCGGTAAAGGCCCTCGCCGTAGATGCTCATGCTGGACGCGACGATCAGCCGCTCGACCGGCCGCTCGACGAGCGCCTCGAGCAGAACGGCCGTGCCCTCGTTGTTCGCCGCCGTGTAGTCGACAATCTGGTACATGCTCTGCCCCACCCCGACCTTTGCGGCCAGATGGTAGACGGCATCCACGCCCCGGAGGGCCCGGCGCACGAGGTCGCGGTCGCGCACGTCGCCAACCCAGAGCTCCACCTCCGGATCGAGATAATCCGGCCGTTCCATCGACGGCCCGTGAACCTGCGGCAGCAGGCAGTCGAGCGCGCGGACTTCGTAGCCGTGCTGCAGAAGATCGTCCGCCAGATGTGATCCGATGAATCCTGCACCGCCTGTGATCAAAACTCGTTTCGACATAAAAAGGGCGACGACGCGGAGAACCGTTCTCCGGCGGACGTCTGTTGAATTTTCTGGCTCTCGGGTTCAGCCGCTCACTCGCGAGCCGGAAGGCGGCCGAGCGGGCCTGCACTTCGCAGAGCGAGCGGAAATCGCCGGGCTGAACTTAGGTGGGCTTCATGAGACTTCGCCGTTTGGCGCCCCCGCTTCAGCTTAACACAAGCCACCTGGTATGTTCCTTCGCACCTCCCTCGTAATGCGGAGCTAAGAAATTTGCGCCTCCCGCCGGGGGCCGCCCCGGTTCTATGCAAAATGCAGGCGCCGGTGCGGGCGCCCGTTGCATCACGCACCCGGCCGCAATTCGCGTGCGTAGTCGAAATTTGGTGACACCGGTCGGGCGCGCCCCATTCCCCGCTGCGCGCTTCCATCGGAATCGGCGCGCGCGTCTACGCTAGGCGTTGGCTGGCGCTCGAGGAGCGCCGCAGAGACGCGTCGCTCCACCCGCAAGCGCTTGTCCAAGCCGACAGCGTCGTCCGTTGTTCCTCTGGTAGTCTCGGCGCGGACGGAGCGCGCTCCCGCTACATTTCCGTCCGCAGAGTGGCCCGATCTCTCAATCCGTCGCCTTCTCGAGCCGGTCGTACCAGTTGAACTTCATGTACACGCTCGTGGCGACCAAGAGCGCCAAGATGCCGCCGACCCAGCTCCATTGCCGGAGCACGAGGTAGATCGGAAGGGTCACGAGGCAAAGCTGCCACACGATGCCGATGGCAACATTGGAAAGGTCGTGCGCCGCGCCGCGGTTCGGCACGAACGACGGATCTTCCGCCATCACCTGCTCGCGAATCGGTTTCCACCAGCCCCAGGGGTTCACGGTCTTGTAGAACCTCTTCAGCACCGCGTCCTCCTCGGGCTTCGTCAGGAGTGTGCCGAGCAGGCAACCGGCGAGCGAGACGACGAACAACACGGGGAACGTATAGAGCATGTTGAAGCCGTGGCCGACGATCGCCTCGCCCACGGGCGGCACCACCATCGCACCGCCGATGCCCGCGACCATGCCCCAGAAGTAGCCGTAGCCGTTGAACCGCCACCAGTACCACTTGAGGACGTTGGCGACGACAAAGCCGCTGTAGAGCGAGCCGACGAGCCACATCATCACGTCGGTGATGCGGTTCGTCAGCAGACCGAAGCCGATGCCGATCGCGAGAAAGACGAGCGAGAAGATACGGCTGAGTCGCACTTCCTTCTTCCCGCCGGCGTTTTGGTTGATGAAGCGTTTGTAGATATCGTTCACCACGTACGCGGGGGCGGCGTTGAGCGTCGCGGCGAAGTTCGACATGAAGGCCGCGGCCAGACCAGCGAGGAGAAAACCCACGACGCCGGTCGGCACCTGCTCGCTCAACACCAGCGGCAGGATTTTTTCGAAATCGGGCTTCGCTTGCGACTGGAGCTCCGGCATGCAGAAGGCCAGGGCGAGCACGGCAATGCCGGCGATCATCATGTACCGCGGGAACATCAGCACGACCGTGACCATGCCGTTCATCAGCGAGGCCTCGCGCGGATTCCGCGTCGCGAGGATGCGCTGCATGTCGTAGTTGGGCGCCGGACCGGCCAGGCTGGCGAGCACGCCCTTGAAAAACATCAGGCCGAAAACGATCGAGAACAGCTCGTTGCCGTCCTGGGACAGCGCCTGGTTGGCGGTGTTGAGGATGCCATCCCAATTCAGGTCGAGCCGCCACCCGAAGAACGGGCTCATCCAGCCCGCCGGAATATTGTGCGCGATCATCTCCGGCGAAACCTTCATCAGGGCGATCACGCCGATGGTCAGCGCCGTCAAAGTCAGGATGGTGAACTGCATCACCTCCGTAATCACCACGCTCAGCATTCCGCCCTTGATCGCGTAGAGCGACGTCAGGCCCATCAGGATCATCGCGTAGATATTCTCGTCGGTGAAAACGCCGCTCGTCGCTCCGCTAAACCGCCACGGCAGCATCACCACCGCGAATTTGCCGATGCCCTTGAACGCATAGGCGAGCAGCCCGATGACGTTGACGAGCGCAAAAAGCACCACGCTCAAGTGCGCGAGCAGCGCGCCGCGATCCGTGCCGAAACGCGTCTGCATCCACTGCGCACCCGTCAGGACGTTCGAGCGGCGAAGCCACGCGCTCATGAACATCATGAGGAAGATCTGATTGAAGGTCGGCCAGACCCACGGCAGCCACACGCTTTTCAGCCCGTAGAGGAAAAGCACATATACGAGCCACATCGTCCCGCTGATGTCGAACATCCCGGAGGCGTCGGAAATGCCGAGGACGTACCACTTCAGCGATTTTCCCCCGAGGAAATAGCTGTCGAGGTCCTTCGCCCCGCGGCGCGAGACCCAGAGTCCGATCAGGACCACAACGACAAAATATCCGACGATGATGCCGATATCGAGGGCGTGCAGATGCATGGAGGTGCCGTGGAGGGGGGAACGTCGCGCGAGCCGCCCATGCAACGGATGAAACGCACCGCTGAGCAAACAAAACATCCGGTCTCTCGGTAGAGTGGCGCGCCGCCGCTCGACGCCGTCCCCGGGAAGAGCCGGGCGGGAGGTTCGCCCGCTGTTCTCGCCGCTCAGCGCGGAGCCGCGAAATCGTATTGGCCGGAGCCGACCGCGAACACCGCGTAGCCTTCCTGAACGCGCAGCAGGCGAAGTCCCGGGCGGTTCACCGCGGGCTCGCCGCTCTCCTCCACCAGCTGCGGCACGGACGTCGGGATCCAGACTTCGCCGGTCGCGTTGGCCGGAACCTCCGCGCGCAGGACAAAACGCTTGGCGTCCCGCCGCCAGGAAACCGACGCCCGTCCTCGCGGCGTTTCGTGGCTCGCCCGCGCCCACTCGACTCCGTCCACCGGTTGGGGATGAAAGACGATGCGCTTGAATCCCGGCTGGGCGGGATCCGGCGCGAGGCCGGCGAGATCGTGGTAGAACCACTCCATGATCTGCCCGAGCATGAAATGATTCTGCGAGGAACGCGGATCGGCGTTCCACGCCTCCGTCAGGCTCGTGCAACCGTGCGCGAGCTGATACCCGTATCCAGGCTTATCCGACTGATTGGTCATCGCGACGATCACGTCGGAGCGACCGGCCTCCGCCAGGGCGCGGAGCAGATAACGGTAGCCGACATCGCCCGCCGTGATCGCGTGGTCGCGCGCCTCCACTTCCCGCACGAGCTGCGTGACGACATTCTTCCTGAAATCGGGCGCCACCAGATCCAGGGCCAGCGGCATCGCGAGCGCCGTCTGCGAACCCGTGGCGTAACTCCCCACGGCGTTGTTGAAGAATCTCCGGTTAAACGCGGCCTTGATCCTTTCCGAAGCGGCGGCGTAACGCCGCGCGTCGTCTGTGCGGCCGATTCGCTCCGCGATCTGCGACAGGGTCCGATTGCATTCGAAGTAGATCGCCGTCGCCGTCAGCGGAATCGGGGTCAACTGGGCGTAGCCGGGACGGCCTGGACCGACGTCGTACCAGTCGCCCAAGCCGTACGAAACGATGTCTTCCTGCGCACGGCTTCCGAGGTAAGCCACGTACTTTTCCATCGCGGGAAAATGCCGGCGAAGCACCGAATCGTCCCCCGTCCACACGTATTGCTGCCAGGCGGCGAGAACGATCGCCGACCCCCACTCCGGCGAATCCCGGAAGTCGCCGGGAAACGCGATGTATTCGGGCGCGATGCTGGGGACGAGGCCGTTCGCCAGCTGCGAGTCGTCCATGTCCTGGAAGGTCTTTGCGTAGAGTCGCCCGAGGTCGAATTCGTACCGCAGCGAGGGTCCGTTCAGGTGATACTGCTCCAACCAGCCGAGCCGCTCGCGATGCGGGCAATCGGTCAGGACGTGCGCCAGGTTGCTGCGCTGAGCCCAGCGCACGAGAAGCCGGATTCGGTTGAACAGCTCGTTCGAACAGGCGAACTCGCCGACCGCGGGAGAATCGGAATGCACCACGACGCCTTCGATCGCCTCGACCGTGGGGAGCCTGCCGGAAGGCGAGGTCAATTCCACCTGAAGGTAACGCGAGCCGTGGTAGAAAAAGTCGGGCTCCCAGCTCTCGCCGCCGGGCGCGCCGGTGAGCGTATAATTCCAGGAGGCCTCCACGTCGCCATGGCTGCACGACGACCGGTCGACCGTGCCGTCCTCCCGCGTCAGCTCCGCGGGAATCACCTTCACCCGCGAACCCGCGACGCCTCGGACGCGCAAACGCAGCATGATCGAGGCGTTTTGTCCGAGATCGTACACGCTGACGCCGGAGCGGATCGTTTTGGACGAAACCGGTTTTAGGGTCTCGTGAGCGACAAAGGCCGGAGAGCTATGCGAGGCTCCGCGCAGGATGCCACCCGGCCCGTCCACCACCGCGGCCTTCGCCCACGTCTTTTCGGAGAAACCAGCCCGACGCCAGCCAAGGGGTTCGGCGCGGGCGTCGTAGTCTTCCCCGCCATACATATTCGCAAACGTCGCCGGCCCGGGAGCCGCGCGCCACGAATCATCCGTCTTCACCAGCTCGACGGAGCCGTCGGCATATTCGAGCCGGAGCTGGGCCAAGGCGATCAGGGGGCGGAACGGCGTGACGAACTTCACGTAACGTCCCTCCTGCACGTTGTACATCCCCCCAGCCAAGCAGAACGCGAGCGCGTTGGCGCCCGGCGAAAGCTGGGCCGTGACGTCGCGCGAATCGTAGAGGCACGTGCGCGCCGTGTTCGTCCACCCCGGCGTCAGCAGCGAGGCATCCGGGCGTTTTCCGTTCACCCAGACGTCGCTCTGGCCGAGCCCGCAGCTGAACAGCAGCGCGCGCTTCAGTCCCGGCTTCACAGTGAAATCGCGCCGGAGGAGCACCGTGCGGTTGGCGAGCGGGTTGCTCTCCGGCACCCCTAGCCCGTCGACGACCGACCCGGCCGACCAGCTATCGCGTTCCCAGCTGTCGCTCGCCGTGACGGGTTTGCGCACCGCAACGTTTTTCCCGTGCGAGATCACCTCGACCTGGCTCAACGCCAGGAAGGCAACGCCGTCCCGGAGATTCAGTTTTGTCGCCGTCAGCCTGACGTAGCGCCCGCTGGAGCGCCGCCCCGGGATCTCCACGAGCGTCGCCCAGGGATTCGGGTAATCGCCGGCCGTATAATCGGCGAGCACCGCCGGCTCGCGAAACGACGGCTCGTCGGACACCTCCACTTTGAAACGGTCGGGAAACCCGATCCGCTCCGGGACGGTGTGCCGCAGCGCATGGAGCCTCACCGCTGCGACGGGCACCTCGGCGCCGAGGTCGATTTGTATCCATTTCGTCTCCGCCTGGTTTTTCGTTTCCTGCGAGTGGTAGCCGAGCTTCGACCGGACGTAATTCAACGATTCGGGAAGCGCTATCCACCGCGCCGTCCAATCGGCCGGAGTAAGCAGCCCCATCGTCCAGCTCGCCGGGGCGCTCCACCCGCTGGCGTGGCCGTGGGCGTCCCAGACCCGCACTTTCCAAAAAACCCGTTCGGCCGATTTCAAAGCGCGGCCGCCGTACGGAACGTTGAATTGGTCGTCGCCCTCGACTCTCCCGCTCCTCCAGCGATCGCCTTCGCCGCGCGCCAACGCCTCGGTGGAAGAGGCAACGAGGATTTCCCACGCGGTCTGACGAAGGTCGCGACCGTCGCCCACGAGCTTCCACGACAGATGCGTCGGCGCGGAATCGATCCCCACCGGATCGGTCATCCCGTCGCACGCGAGCGCCACCGGCGCCAGATCGGACGGCTCGCCGCCGGAAGCTCCATCGTCAGCCATGGCCGCACAAGGCAGCACACTGCCCGCGATCAGCAAGGCCACCCATCGGACCGCCCTCGGAAGAACAGATTGAATGCTCATGAACACCCTCCGGCCGGCCACGACATGCGGCATCCGGAGACCCGTCAACCGAAGCGGCGGACGACCATAAGTCCATGTCTTTTTACCCGTACGGTCGGCCCCCGCGAATTGCACGCCGGCCGCGGCGCCCTGTTGCAGTATGCCAACCGGCGGCCGAAACGCGTCGTATCCAAAAACGTAAGTCGCTGGTTCGGACGGCGGGGATCCAGACGTCGCCGGGCACGCTTCAAGCAAAGCGTGGGGCGCCGGCTTCCCAACTCCCAAACAAAAGGAATCCCATGCAGCAGGACCTAAACGGAAAGAAAGTAGCCATTCTCGTGGCCGACGGCTTTGAGCAGTCGGAATTCGAAAAACCGCGCCAGGCGCTCGACGACGCCGGAGCGCGCACGTTTGTGATCTCGCCCAACGACGACGAAGTCACCGGTTGGGACGGGGAAGCCGGCGATTTCGGCGATTCGTTCGACGTCGACCTCACCATCGGCGATGCGAAAGCCGACGATTACGACGCGCTCCTCCTCCCGGGAGGCGTGATGAATCCAGACACTCTGCGCCAAATACCGGAGGCCGTCTCCTTCGTTCGAGCGTTTTTTGACGCCGGCAAGCCAGTCGCGGCCATTTGCCACGGTCCGCAGATGCTGATCGAGGCCGACGTCGTCCGCGGTCGGCACCTCACATCGTATCCGTCGCTCAAAACGGATCTGATCAACGCCGGCGCAAACTGGACCGACGACACCGTGGTGGTCGACCAAGGCCTCGTCACGAGTCGAAAGCCGGACGATATCCCGCGCTTCAACGAAAAGATGTTGGAGGAATTCGCCGAGGGCGTTCACGCCGGCCAACGGCCTTGAGCCGCAGAGCGGATCGCACCGCTCCTCCCGTCAGCCGCCCCGCACGCATTTCGGCCGAGAGTCGCCGCCAGGGTCGAGGATCCCCGTTGGGGTGCCTCTCGCTCGTCGCCGTTCGGGACACCCCCGAACGGCGCGAGTTTTTCGCGGAGTCTCAAGGCAGGAGTCGAACTTCCTGGCACGCCCGCCCCGCAATGGGATGCCTGCCCGGGTTTCCCCGACCGCAAGCGCTGACCAACCCGATCGTCCGAGGTCCTCCAGCGCCCCACCGGCGCAGCGGCGGATCTCCCGATGGCGGAGGCTTGGCCCAACGGAGTACGCTGGTTTTGCCGACGGAACCCCACTCTCGGCCTTTTCATGCATTCTCCGTCGTTCAACACCATTCCCTACCGGGACCGAGCCGCCGCGGGGCGGTGGCTCGCCAAGGAACTCCAAACGCTCCGCAGCGCTGAAGACCTCGTCGTCCTGGGCATTCCCCGAGGCGGCTTGATTGTCGCTGCGGAGGTGGCGCGCCTGTTGCGCGCACCGCTCGACGTTTTTGTCGTGCGCAAGATCCGCATCGGCGGGGAAGAGCCGCATCAGATCGGCGCCATGGCGTCCGGGGGCGTCTGCGTGTTGAACCAGGAGGTTCTTCAAACCACCGAAGCCGAGGCGTTGCGGATCGCAGAAGCCATCGCCGAGATGCGCGACCTCGTGCTCGAGGAGGAAAACCGTTTTCGCCAATCCCGGCCGGCAACCCCCTTAGAGGACCGAAACGTCGTTCTGGTCGACGACGGCGCCGCCACCGGCGGCAGTCTGCGCGCGGCCATCGCCGCCCTGCGCTCCCTTTCGCCGGCCTCGATCACGGTCGCGCTGCCGGTGGCCTCCCCGGAGGCGTCGAAGCAGCTTTCGGATGAAGCCGAGGATCTCGTATGTCCGTTCGTGCCGGATCCGTTTTATTCGATCGGTCTCGCCTACGAACGATTCCCCCGGGTGTCGGAGGAGCTCGCCAGCAACAGCCTCGAATCCGTGCGGCAGGGCGCGTATCTGAACTCCCCTTACACGAAGTCGCCCTACTCCGACGGCCAACGCTGAAATCGTTCACGCCCCCATCGGCGGGCTTTCGAGTGGATCGGCGGGAATCGTCCCCGAAGACGAGATCTGACCGAGCAGCCGATTGCAGGCCTCCTGGCAGCGCCGGCACGCGTCGGCGCACATCCGGCAGTGCTCGAGTTCGTGGAGATCGCATTCCTCCGCGCAAAGCTGACACGCCATGATGCAGGCGTGGAGTTGTTGGCGGACCATTTCCGCCACGGTCCCGGTGTGCCTCGCGATCAACCGCAGCGTCGCGTCGCAGATGTCGGCGCAATCCTGATTCGCCCGGATGCAGCGGCGCAGCTTCTCAAGCTGCGGCTCGGCGAGGCAGGCATCGGCGCAGATCGTGCAGGCCTCGATGCAGGCGAGGAGCGCGTCGCTTGCGACGTTGGAATCGTCGATGGGAAGCGTGCCGGAATTCGGATGCGTGCGGAGAATGCGGTCGACGGATTTCATGGGCGTCAGTGGTTGTGCGTGCAGACTCACTCTGCCTCGAATTCCGCCGCCGCGCCATCGGCCCGCCGCCCGAGGCGCGCACGGGAGCGCGGCCCTACAGGCGGTTCGTCGGGACGGACGGCGGATAGTTGGTAGTTGGTAGTTGGTGACCTCAGCGAGCCACCCTCCTCATCCGCCGCCAAACGATCACCACCGACTACGCATCGCGCTCGGAGGCCTCCCGCTCCGTGTCCTTCGCCTCCTGCACCAACGCCTTTCGGCGATCGCCGGTTTGTCCCTGGAGCGCCTCGGGATCTCGGCCGCCGTGCGTCAGATCGTGGATACGGGTGACTTCGGCGCCGATGAAGACGATCTGTCCCGCATAGTAGCTCCAGAGCTGGAGCAGGATGAGAGAGCCTGCCACGCCGTAGGAGGAAGCGACGTTGCTATGAGCGAAATACACGCCGAGAGCCGATTTGCCGGCATCGAACAGCAGCGCCGTGATCACTCCTCCGCGCAGCGCGGCCCGCCAGCGCACCGGTACGTCGGGCAGGAACTTGAAGATGACCGTGAATAGGAACGAAACGACCACGAACGAGACCGCGATATTCACCCATTCCATCAGCTCCGGAGGCCAGTTCATGCGGTGAGCCGCGTTTTCGGCCAGCCAGTTGAGCACGGCGGAAAGGATGAGCGAAACGATGAGCAGGAACCCGGTGCCGAGAACCGTCGCGAAGGAAAACAGCCGGCGCTTCAATGTCGCTAGCCAGGGTTCGGCCGGCTGCTCCGGCGCCCGCCAAATCGTGTTCAGAGCATCCTGGAGTTGCAGGAAGACGCCGAAGCCACCGAAAAGCAGCGTGGCCAAGCCCACCGCCGTCGCGATGCGGTGGGTCGTCGGCGTCCCAGAGTTTTCAACCGCCTGAATGGCCCGCCCGGCGTCCGCGCCTGCCAGCCGCTGGACTTCCCCGATCACCCGCTGACGAGCTGCATCCTCTTCGAAAAGAAGGCCCGCGAGCCCGATCGCCAGAACCAGAAGAGGTGTGACGGCAAAGGTGGTGTAATACGCCAACGCAGCCCCTAACCGCGGCACTTTGTCGTCGAAATACGCCTTCACCGTCTCGCAGACGAGCACCCAGGTACGGCGGGGGAGCTCGGACCACGGCGATGTAGGGCTTGGCGACATACGCGGAGCGCCGGGCAGACCGTGAGGCCCGCACGCAGTTCAGCCGGGCTTCGCCCACGTCCGAAACGACGGGGGGACCGCCGCTTCCGGAGCAGCCGATCGAGGGGGACGTGCCGCGAGACGCCCGGCCGGGCGTGGGCCCGGAGCGGATCTCGATATTGGCGGCGCAAGGTTCAGCCTCTCGGAAGCCGGTCTACGATGCGCGTTTCTTGCACAAACGCTCCATTCTCAGGCATTGACGCTGATTTTAACCCGCCGTTTTTTTGACGCTCATGAACCCAACCGAGACGGCCCAGCCGTCCGCCAAGTACAAGCGCATCATTCTGAAACTCAGCGGCGAAGTTCTTCGCGGCGGAAAATCGGGAGATCCGATCGACGGCGGCATTCTCTCCAGCGTCTGTGTACAGGTGAAGGAGATCCACGATCTCGGAGTGCAGGTGTGCTTGGTGATCGGCGGCGGCAACATCTTCCGTGGCTTGGCGGGTGAGAAACGCGGCGTCGACCGGACGACGGGCGACTACATGGGCATGTTGGCGACGGTGATCAACTCGCTGGCCCTGATGGACTGCCTGGAAAAGATGGGCGTCACGACGCGCGTGCAGACGGCCATTCCGATGAATCAAATCGCGGAGCCGTTTATTCTCCGCCGCGCGCAGCGCCACCTCGAGAAGGGTCGCGTTGTGATCTTCGCCGCCGGAACCGGCAATCCGTATTTTTCGACCGACACCACCGCCGCTCTGCGGGCGAGCGAGATGCACGCCGACATCATCATGAAGGCGACGAAGGTGAACGGGATCTACGACAAGGATCCGAAGAAGTTTCCCGACGCCGTCCGATACGACGAGATCTCGTACATCGAGGCGCTCAAACAGCGCCTGAACGTGATGGATTCGACCGCGTTTTCCCTCTGTCTCGACAACAACGTCCCGATCCTGGTGTTCGACCTCAACGAAAAGGGCGCCATTCGGAAAGCCGTGTTCGGCGAAAAAGTCGGCACGCTGGTCCGCGCCTGATTGTCCTCTCCTCATCCTTAACCCCTCACTTCCATGTCTCATCCCGTCATCAACGACATGCAGGCGCGCATGAAAAAGGCGCTCGATTTCTGTCTTCACGAATTCAGCAGCATCCACACCGGCAAGGCTTCGCCGGCCATGGTCGAGGGCGTCATGGTGGAGGCCTACGGCTCCCAGATGCGCATCCGCGATTGCGCCGCCATCACCACGCCTGACGCGCGGCTCATTCAAATCCAGCCGTGGGACAAGGGCCTGACCAAAGCCATCGAGAAAGCCATCCAGACGGCCAACCTCGGGCTGAATCCGGCCGTCGACGGCAACCTCATCCGCGTTCCGCTTCCCGAGCTCAGCCGCGAGCGCCGCCAGGAATTCGTCAAGGTGGCCAACCGCATGGCCGAAGAAAGCCGCGTCCAAGTCCGCAACATCCGCCGCGACGCCCTCGACGCGCTGAAAAAGGCAGAGAAGGACGGCAAGATCTCGGAAGACGACCTGAAGCGTTTCGAAAAAGACGTCCAGACCGCAACCGACAAGACGATCAAGGACATCAACGACAATCTCGCGAAGAAGGAAAAGGAACTGCTCACGGTCTGAGCCACTGCGGCTCAGGCCTGATGGAGAGGAAGAATGCAGAGTGCGCCGGAGCGTCGGCATAACGCCGCTCGGTTCAGCCAGCACCACGAGCCCGTGAACGTTTCGATTCAGCAAGCATTCTTCATTCTTCATTCACCCTTCTTCATCAGGCGCCCTGCGCCGTAAATATGAACCTCCCCATCAACGCCCATCCGCGCCGCGTCGTGGTGAAGCTCGGCACCGGCGTCCTGACGTCGGGTATCGGCGAGCTCAATACAGAGCGGATCGCCGCGGTTTGCGCGCAACTCGCCGCGCTCCGCAAGGCGGGCACCGAAGTCATCGTGGTCAGCTCCGGCGCGGTCGGTCTCGGCATGGGGCGGTTGGGCTTGGCGAAAAAGCCGAAGGAAGTCTCGAAAAAGCAGGCGTGCGCGGCCGTCGGCCAGAGCCTCCTGATGCAGACGTGGCAGCGCGGCCTCGATCCCCACGGCCTCACCGCCGCACAGGTGCTCCTCACTCATGAGGACCTCCGCGTCCGGAGCCGGTATCTCGGCGTGAAGGAAGCGCTGGGGCGGTTGATCGACTACGGGACGATCCCGGTGATCAACGAAAACGACACCGTCAGCGCGGCCGAGATCAAATTCGGCGACAACGACACGCTCTCCGCCATGGTCGCGAGCCTCAAGGGCGCGGAGTACCTTTTCATCCTCTCCACCGCCCCGGGGCTCATCGACATGAAGGGCACCGGCGAAATCGTGCCCGTCGTCGAGAAGATCACGCCCGAGATCGAGGCCATGGCGGGAGGCACCACCAGCGAGACCGCGACAGGCGGCATGATCAGCAAGATATCCGCCGCGAAGCTGGCGACAAAGGCCGGCTGCGGCGTGTTCATCGCCAGCGGCGCCGAGCCGGACATCCTCGCGCGGCTCCTGGCGGGTGGCGGGCCCGGCACGTTTTTCGTCCCGAGCGGCCTCCCGATGCATGCGAAGAAGCGCTGGCTCGCTTATTTCCAGCGGCCGACCGGCACCATTTACGTCAACACCTGCGCCGTGCCCGTTCTTCGCGAACAGGGCCGCAGCCTGCTCGCCATCGGCGTGACCGGCTCGCGCGGCGATTTCTCCGCCGGCGAGGTGGTGAACATCGCCCTCGAAGGCGGCGCCGCCCCGCCTTTCGCCCGCGGCAAGACGGGTTTCGGAAGCGACGAGATCCGCTCGATCGCCGGCCGGACGAGCGACGAACTGCGCCCGTTGTATCCGGCGCGAAAACACCTCGAGGTCGTTCACCGCAACGATCTGGTGCTGCTGTAGCGCCCGGCGGAAGCCGCGCCGCGGCGTGGGGCCTCCCTCGCCCGCGCGCCGCGGGGGCGATCTTCCGTATCGATTTTCTCGGTACACACCACCCCGCGTCCGCTCTGTCGTTTGAGCCATTCGGACAGGTGTCCTGAAACGGCGCCAAAATTCACACAGCATATGACAAGCCGCGCGGAGCCCGCGTGCGCTAGGTCGCGTAGGCTGTCATGTGGCCGGCAAATGCCGGCACAACTCCCCGCGGCTATGAAACCCTACCTCTACCTGTCGCTGTTGCCGGAGGCTTTGGTTGCCTCTCATCTCGCCCCCGACGACTACGGCTCCTATCTCGCCACTGGCTCCAAGAAACGCTCTCGCGGCCAGGCGATTTTCTTCAAGCTGACCGACGCCTATGCGGAAACCATGCTCCGCAAGCTGGGCATCGATCCCAGTCTGGACCGGACGGTCGGCCAGCCCGCGAGGAAATCGGCTTACCTGTCGATTTACCGGGTGCTGGAGAGCACGCCGGTGGATGCGATGGAGTCGCTTCACTTGGTGACGGAGGACGGCCGGGTGCTGACGCTCAAACCCACCGACTACAATCCGGACACCACGAAGCGCTTCCACCTCTACCAGGAGTTCTGCCCGGTGATGCCGCGCGTCGTGTCGTCGCTCGAGCCCCAGGCTTTTGCGAAGTGGGTGACGGATACGACCCAGCCCATTTCGGTGCCCGCGATGGTCTATGCCGAACTCAAGCTCGAGCGGCTCGCGGACGATCCCGAAGCGGTCGCGGTCGACAATCTCCCCTATCCGAATCTCGAGCACTTGCGGGACTGCTTGCGCGAGCTGAAGGCACGCCCGAGCAAGAGCACGAAGACCGTGATCCGCTTCCTGCAGCAAGACGTGCTCTTCCGCACGCTGCGGGGCGGCTTCTACGTCGCGGCGACGGGTGGCGGCTTCCGCTACTTCCCGATCCCGAGCCGCGATGAACTGGAGACCATCTACTATCCGTGGTGGCGCTCCGCCCTGTCGTCCTTCGGTGGCTGAAATCCTCGATCCTGCTTCTCCCATGCGCTCGCTCTTCATCAAGTTCCTTCGCAATCGACGGATCGCGAACGGCTACCTCAGTGTTTTCGCGGTGCTCTTTCTGGCCGCGTTTTTCGTACGCCCACTCTGGGGGCAGACGGAGGCCGGCGGCCCGCCTGAACACTCGGGCGCAGGTTTCCGCTACTTCAGCCTCTTCACCGATCCGCGCTACAGCCAGCTCGAGATCTACGCGCTGCTCACCATCCTGGTGATCGCCGTCGCGGGTCTTGTGTACGCGCTGCTGCTCGCCAAGCAGGTCAAGGATGCCGATCAAGGCACGCCTCGCATGCAGGCGATCGCGAACGCCGTGCGCGAGGGCGCCAACGCCTACCTCGCCGCTCAGTTCCGCAAGATCGGACCCCTGATCGTCATCATCACCGCGATTCTCTACCTCACCACCCAGAGCCCCGAGTCCGCGTTCAAACTCGGACGCGCCGGCGCCTTCCTCGTCGGTTCGCTCTTCAGCTGGGCGGTCGGTTTTGTCGGCATGCGCCTGGCCACGACCGGAAATCTCCGCGTCGCCGCCGCCGCTCGCCGCTCCTACGGCGAAGCGATGCAGCTCGGCTATCGCACCGGCACCGTCACGGGCATGCTGACCGACGGTCTCGGCCTCCTCGGCGGCACGATCATCTTCCTCGCCTACGGCCAGCAGGCCTACGAGGCGCTCCTCGGTTTCGGCTTCGGCGGCACTCTGCTCGCGCTCTTCATGCGCGTGGGCGGTGGCATTTACACGAAGGCGGCCGACGTCGGCGCCGACCTCGTCGGCAAGATCGAGAAAAACATCCCGGAAGACGATCCGCGCAATGCCGCGACCATCGCGGATAACGTGGGCGACAACGTCGGCGACTGCGCCGGTATGGCGGCCGACATTTTCGAGAGCTATGAAGTCACGATCGTGGCAGCGATGATCCTCGGTCTCGCGACCTTCGGTCACAAGGGCGTCATCTTCCCGCTTCTCGTCCGCGGCATCGGCGTGCTCGGTTCGATCATCAGCACGTACACGGTGAAGGCGGGTCCGAACGACACCTCCGATACGGCTCTGAAGAGCGTGCACAACGGCTTCTGGATCGGCTCGGCGATTTCGGTGATCGGCTTCTTCGTCCTCGGCGCGTTTTACCTGCGCTTCGACTCCGCCTACCTCGCCGCCAACAGCCTGGCCAAGGCCGGCTATCCCGACGGCACACCCGCCAGCCTTCCGGGCTGGGCGACCTTCGGCTTGGAAAACGCCGACCTCCGTCCGGTCCTGACCTGCTTCATCGGCGTCATCCTCGCGATCGCCCTGAACAAGGTGACGAGCTACTTCACTCATACCTCGCACGCCCCGGTCAAGGGCCTCGCGAAGTCCTGCCAGACGGGCCACGCGACCAACATCATCCAGGGTTTCGCGGTCGGCTATGAGAGCACGGTTGTCACGGTCGCCGTGATCGCCGTCGCGATTCTTCTCTCGTACCTCTGTTACCTCGGCACGCCTCCGCTCTTCGTCGCTTACGGCGTCGCCATGACCGGCATCGGCATGCTGACCCTCACGGGCAACACCATCTCGATGGACGTCTTCGGCCCCGTGGCCGACAACGCCAACGGCATCGGCGAAATGGGCTACGATGCCCAGGAGATGGAGAAGAACGAGAAGGGCAGCTACCGCCGCGCCCGCCAGATCCTCGCCGACCTTGACGCCGTGGGTAACACCACCAAGGCCGAGACCAAGGGCATCGCGATCGGCTCGGCCGTCATCGCGGCCGTGTCGCTCTTCTCCTCATTTATCGCCGTCATCGCGGTGGGCAGCGAAGAAAAGATCAGCCTGCTCACGACCAGCCAGTACCTCGAAGAGGCCGGCAAACTCACCGTGGCCCACCCGATGGTGTTCATCGGCTTCCTCATCGGCGGCGCCGTTCCGTTCCTCTTCAGTTCGATGCTGATTCGCGCGGTCGGCCGCGCCGCGTTCCTCATTGTGAAGGAATGCCGCGTGCAGTTCCGCGATCAGGAGATCTGGGCGGGCACCAAAAAGCCCGACTACGGCCGCGTCGTCGACATCTGCACCAGCACGGCGCAAAAGGAACTCGTCGGCCCCGGCTTCCTCGCGATCCTCACGCCGATCATGGTCGGCTTCCTTCTCGGGACGCAGGCTCTCGGCGGATTTCTCGCGGGCATGATCCTGGTCGGCCAGCTGCTCGCCGTGTTTATGGCGAACGCCGGCGGCGCCTGGGACAACGCCAAGAAGCTGATCGAAGACGGCCACCACGGTGGTAAGGGCTCGGAAGCTCACAAAGCCGCCGTCACCGGCGATACGGTCGGCGACCCGCTCAAGGACACCGCCGGCC
Source organism: Opitutaceae bacterium EW11 (assembly GCA_003054665.1). Lineage (GTDB taxonomy): Bacteria > Verrucomicrobiota > Verrucomicrobiia > Opitutales > Opitutaceae > EW11. The sequence continues at coordinate 115,531 of QAYY01000001.1, forward strand.
CGGCGATCAACCCGCTGATCAAGGTGATGAACATGGTCAGCCTCCTCACCCTCGGATTGGTCATCAAATTCAACCTCATCAACGCAACCGGCGGCGTAAGCGGCCGGGTGGTCGGCGTCCTCATCGCCCTGGTCTGCGCAGCCGCCATCGGCTGGGCGATCTGGCAGAGCAAACGTGAAACCAAGGAGATGAAGGAAATGGAGTCTCAGTTCGGAAACTGAGCCGAAGCATTTCTCGCCCTACAGAGAAGGATTGTTGTTGTGTGTGCACGAGGCCGACCGTAGGGGCGGCCTCGTTTTTTTGTGCCCGTAGGGGTCGTTCAATTACGGGCACCTTCAAGCGCGGGCGTCCCGCCCGCAGTCGACAAGGTGCGGACCGGAGGCCCGCGCTCCCAGCGGCGGCGATGCCCGCCCTACGGCTGGACGTAATTCGCGAGCTTCTGGACGAGCTCCGTTACGGAATTCAACCGGCCGCCGCCCTGCTCGAGCCACTCCGGACTGGTGCCGACGCCGTAGTAGTGCACGACCTGCTGGTCGCCCGCGGGCTCAATTGTCCAAACGACCCAGGTGTCGGGAAGCCCGCCGGTGTGGGTCAGCATCTTGTTCGGGACGTAGCTGAGTATCTTGTTTCCCTCCATGCCGCGGCGACCCGCCGGATTGTTTGGCCAATACAGGTACTCATAAGCACCGCCTGGCTTCAGATCGACCACGGCGCGTTTGGCGGCCCACCGCGCGAGTTCGTCGCGATTCGTCAACGCACGCCAGAGTTTCGTCGGGGAGGCGCTGGTGAGGAAAGAAACATGCACGATCAATTCGCCCGACATCGTGGTGGTCACGTCGCCCGTGGCCTCCGGCGGCTCCGCCCGGAGCGTGCCGAGCAGGAGCAAAGCAGCAGCAGCGATCGAGAGCAGCTTCATCACAGCGCGAAGCAAATCACGGCCGACAACACGGGCGAGTCTTAACGTCCGCCCCGAACCCTAGTCGCACGATGCGCATCGCGGGACTGCGCCCGTCACGACGTCCGGCGGCAGAAACACCGCTCCGCAAATCGCGGCGCATTTCCGGGACCGGCACCGCTCGGACTGCGCTGCTTCTCGCACGCCCGCACAACCGCCCTTCGCGCCTTCAGAAAGGGGCCTCTGCCATACCGGATTTTGCTTTGCCCTTTTTCTCTCGTTCTGCGCTCTGACCGCCAAATGGATTTCGTGCTGAATGACTCGCCCCGCTCGGAGTTCTCGATCCCGCCGATCGATTTCCGGGCGCAGCTCAACGATGAGCAGTTCGCCGCCGTGACCGCCCCGGCCGGACCTCTCCTCGTGCTGGCAGGCGCGGGATCGGGAAAAACGCGCACGCTCACCTATCGCGTCGCCTACCTGCTTTCCCAAGGGGTGAAGCCGGGCGAAATCCTGCTCCTGACGTTCACGAACAAGGCGGCCAAGGAAATGCTCCATCGCGTGTACGACCTCACCGGCGTGGAACCTTCGCGGTTCTGGGGCGGCACCTTCCACTCGATCGGCCACCGCGCGCTGCGCATCTACGGCGAAGCGATCGGCCTGCCGCGCAACTTCACCATCCTCGACGCCGAGGAATCCGAGAGCCTGCTGAAGCAAGTGGTCGAGTCCGAGGACAAGCTGTTCTTCAAGGACAAGACGAACCCGCGCCCCGGGCCGCTCTTCGACGTGCTCTCCCTCGCGCGCAACACCCAGGAGTCCGTCACCGCGACGGTCGAGAAGCAGTTCCCGCAGTACGACGAAATCAAACATCGCTTTCCCGCATTCGCCGCGGCGTACGCCAAGAAGAAGCGCGAACAAAACGTCTGCGACTACGACGACCTGCTCGAGCTCTGGCACGACCTGCTGAAGAAGATGCCCGACGTGGCCCAGTATTTCGCCCACCGGTTCCGGCATGTATTGGTCGACGAATACCAGGACACCAACACGCTCCAGGCGGGCATCGTCGACGCGATCGCGTCCCACCACTGCATCATGGCCGTCGGCGACGACGCGCAGTGCATCTACTCCTGGCGCGGGGCGAATTTCGAAAACATCATCAGCTTCCCCGAGCGGCACCCCGGCACGGTAATCCACCGGATCGAGACGAACTACCGGTCGACGCCCGAGATTCTCAACCTTGCCAACGGCGTCCTCCTGGCGCAGCCCAAGGGCCGCCATTTCGACAAGGAGCTCCGCGCTTCCCGCGGCCACTCGCAGAAGCCGTTTGTCGTTCAGGCCATGGACGACCGCGAGCAGGCCGAGTTTCTCATCAAGCGCATCCGCGCCCTGGTCGAGGACGAGGGCGTTTCGCTCAACGAGATCGCAATCCTCTACCGGTCGCACTTCCTCGCCCTCGAAGCTCAGCTGGCGCTTTCGCGCGCCGGTATTCCTTATCACATTACAAGCGGCGTGAAATTCTTCGAGCGGCAGCACATCCGGGACCTGGTCGCCCTGTTGCGGTTCGTCTACAATCCGGCGGACGAACTCGCGTGGATGCGCATCGCCATCCTTCTTCCGAAGATCGGCGAGAAAGGCGCTCAGAAGATCCATGCCGCGGCGGCCGATCATGCGCGCCTCATGCAGCGCGACTTCATCGACGCGCTCGCAACCGACGACGTGAAGACCAAGGTCGCCAAAGACGCAAAAGCGGACTGGGACCAGTTCTGTGCCTCGCTCAAGCAAGTCGCCGAGGTGATGCGCGAGGCCAAGCCCAGCGATGCCGTCGAGACGGCGATCGACGGCTGGTACGGCGACTACCTGAAGGGAGCGTTCGCCGACTACATCGAGCGGCTCGAGGAACTGAAGGCGCTGGTGGGCTTCGCCGCGCGGTTCGATTCGATGCAGGATCTGCTCGCGCAGATCGTGCTGCTCAACGGCGAAACGAGCGACCGTCAGGTCGATCCCGACGCGGAGGCCGTCAAGCTCACCACGGTGCACCAGGCCAAGGGACTCGAATACGACGTTGTCTTCCTCATCGGCCTCGCCGACGGCATGTTCCCAGGCCGGCGTTCCATCGAGGCCGGCGACGTGGAGGAAGAGCGGCGGCTGTTCTACGTCGCCGTCACCCGCGCCAAGAACGAACTTTATCTCTGCTATCCTCGCGTCGCGACCCGGGGCGGTCCCGGCGGCATGCTGCTGACGCCGAGCCGGTTCCTCGCCGAACTCTCAAACGACCTCTACGAGCCGCTGAGGATCAAGCGCAACTACGGCTGGTAGCGCGCAGTTGGTAGCTGGCGATTTGTAGTTGGTAGTTGGTGACGTTCCGTGTTGGGACGATGCTGCGGCGGAGGCCTCCTGGGCATCCCCGCTCGCTAACCAGACCGCACCTTCAGCGGACCAACGTCCGATATCCAACGTCTCCGCGCGCAACGCGGTCTTCGCGGTCAGGTGTCCTTATGCACGTTGACAATTCTCCTAATGTCGCTCCGGTGTGGGGCCGCTAGGCGCTGTTCTTCCCCCCCCAGGACCCCACCCCACGACTCACGGCGCAAGGCTCGTTCGCGTTTTCCAGGACGGGGAGCCTTTTGCCGTTTTCGCGGGCACGTGTCCGCTCACGAGGGGCTGGGGCGCCCCGCGCGCCCCAAACCGCATCACCCATGACACTCGCCCACTGTCTTCGCTTCGGACTCATCCGGCTCCGGATGAGTCTTGGTCTCGCCTCGCTCGCGTTCACTCTGCCGGTCGCTGCCTCCGCGCAGCAGGCCGGCGCAATCACCGGCCGCGTCGTCGACGCCGCGACTGGAAAATACCTCGAAGGCGCCGAAATCTCCGTCGAGGGATCGAAGATCCGCACGGTCACCCAACGAGCCGGCGTATTCAGTCTGACCAACCTTCCCGTTGGACCGCAGCGAGTCGTGGTCGCCTACCCCGGCCTGGAAACGAAAACCGAGTCCGTCACGATCGAGCCTGGAAAGCCGACCGACATCACCGTGCGCCTCTCGTCCGGCGACATCATCACCCTGGCCGAATACCGCGTCGAAAGCGCCAAGGAAGGCATGGCCCAGGCAATCGCCCTCCAAAAGGTCTCGATCCAGAGCAAGCTCGTGGCGGCGAGCGATCAGTTCGGTCCGATCAGCGAGGGCAACGTCGGCGAGTACCTGAAATACCTTCCCGGCATCAGCATCGACTACAACGCCAACGACGCGCGCGGCGTGAGTCTCCGAGGGTTGAATACCTCGTTCACCGTGGTCGCCGTCGACGGCACGCCGATGGCCGCGAGTTCCTCCATCTCCGACACCCGGCGTTTCGAGTTCGAGCAGATCGCGATGAACAACGTCGAGACGACGGAGCTGTACAAGACGATGACGCCCGACATCCCCGCCAACGCCACCGGCGGCTTCGTCAATTTCGTCACGAAGAGCGCCTTCGACCGCCAGGAAACCAGCCTGCTCACCTACGACCTCTCCTTCGTCGTCCCGAGCACCAATTTCTCCCTCGGCAAGAAGTCCGGCGTCTGGGGCAACGATTCTCACTACCTGGTTCGGCCGAACCTGGAGATGAACTACGCGCGCCGGATCACCGACAAGATCGGCATCAACTTCAACTACCGGTTTTCCGAACGCTACGACGATTCGCCGCGCATCGAGTACGGCTGGGTGACCGCCACGCCGGGCGGCGCGTCGACGAGCCTCTGGTCGGCCCCCCGGCTCGCCAGCCTCAACGTCCGCACCGAACAGAAACTCACGCACCGCGAGGCCTTCGCCACCAAGCTCGACTACCACGTCAGCGACGACACGAAGCTGATCCTCTCGGGCCAGTGGAACTGGTACGACCTTCACTTTCATCAGCGCGGGCCCCAGTTCGCGTTTGGAAACGCCTCGACGCGCTCCGGTCTCGGCACCGACACCGAGTCGACGTTCACCTCCGCCTCCACCGGCTACTCGGTCGGAAACAACGTTCTCTATCGAAACAAGTACGGCACGACCTGGCACTTCAACGGCACGCTGAGTCACGACTTTTTGAATGCATCCAAGGCCTGGATCACGGCCTACTGGTCGCGGGCCGACGGACAATACCGCGATGTTCAGAAAGGCTGGATCGGAAACCTCCAGCCCGCCCTGAACGCGTCGCTCTACAACAGCTTCACGTTTTCTCACGTCTTCGATCGCGAGCTTCCGGACATCTCGCTCGCGCTGAACGGCTCTCCGGTTCCCCTCGACGCCATGCGCTCGCTGGCAAACTACACGTTGAGCGGCACGCTCGCCAACGCCGAGCGGCCCTGGACGGCAAATGAAACGAAAGACGGAGTCAGCGGCCACTACCGCTTCGAAATCCCCAACACGCCGGTCCCGGTCTCGCTCCAGGTCGGCGCGGCCTACGACAAAACAAAACGCGACATCGAGCGCGCCGTGATCACGGGCGCGCTTCCCTCCGCCGTCACCGGCACGAGCCTCGCGTCGATGCTCGACGAAGGATTCAACAAGGACGTCGCCTACGGTTTCGGGACGTACCAGGTGATGGACCCCTACGAGGCCTTCACGCAGTACGGTTCTCTGCTCACCCGCGTCGCGAACGACTTCTATCGCAACTTCGACGAGGACAACACCGCGATCTACCTGCGGGGGGATGTGAATGTCACACCGGACCTTCTGCTGGTGGGCGGCGTCCGCTGGGAACAACACAAGCTCGACGGCACCGCCGTGGACCGCGCAAATCCTCGCTCGAAACCGGCCGCGACGGACCTCAAGTACGACTCGTATTACCCTTCACTCCAACTGAAGTACAATCCCGCCGCACTGAAGCCGCTGGTCGTTCGTGCGGGAGTCAGCCGCACCGTCGGGCATCCCGACTACGGCGAGATCCTTCCCAACGTGACGGAGGGCGACGTCGGCCGAGCAAACGGGGTGATCACCATTCCCACTCCCGGACTCAAGCCGTACTACTCCACCAACTACGATGTCGCGGTGGATTTTTACCTCCACAACACCGGCGTGGTCGGCGTGGCGTTATTCCGGAAGGACGTGAAGAATTTCATCATCTCCCGGCCGATGACGTCCGCGGAAATCGCCGCGTACGCCGCGGAGTTCAACGTTTCGGCCGCGGACATCGGCTCCGGCAACTTCGTCGTCAATGGCCCCGACACCAGCGTGCAGGGCGTGGAGTTGAGCTACGCCCAGACGCTCAGCTTCCTGCCGAAGCCGCTGAACGGTCTGAGTATCCAGGCGAACATGACGCTGACCGACGCCAGTTCCAGCAGCAACGATGCCCTGCTCGCCCAGATGCGAGGCGCCGCTCAGAAGACGGCGAATCTCGTGATCGGCTACCGCTACGGACGGTGGGCCCTGACGGCGTCGACCAACTGGACGGGCGACACCGAGTTCAGCGGCGCGGTCAACACCGATTGGTTCACCGGAACGGCGAATGCCGATCCGAACCTCGACACTCGGTTGGTCTCCGTCAAACGCGCCACGACCACGACCAACGTGAAGATCGAGTACCAGTTGGATCGACGGTTCACGTTGTATTTCCTCGTGAACAACATCTTCAACGAAGGCCGCGACGACTACCTGCGCGGCTATCTGCCGGAGCACGCGAGCTTCGAGCTGCCGCGCACGCACTACCACTTCGGCGAGCCGTATCTGAGCCTCGGTGTCCGGGGCGCTTTCTGAGGGTTCAACCGCCGCCGCTTGGCGCCGTTCGGGCCTATCCCGGCGGCGCAGTTCGCGGTCATTCGACGAGCTTGCGAGCCACTTTCCAGCCGGCGTAAACGCCGAGCAGGCTGCCCGCGCCGCTGAGGAAAAAACATCCGACAAACTCCAGGCCGATCAGCTCGCCCAAAGCCCAGAAGGCATAACCGCCGACAGCGCTTCCGACGAAGATGAAGAGTTTGTTCACGGTTGACCGTCTTCATCGGGTCGAGCCCGGGCCGACTTTAGCCAAGCCAGCGTTTTTCCCGGATTTGCCGCGCCAAAGCCGTCCGAAGGATCGGCCGCTCGGTGCCATTGGGGCCGAGCGGTCCTCAGACTCCCGAACCCGCGCTGGCCACCCACGCCAGCCGGCGGAGTTCTCTCGCTTCCGCTGCGGGAGAAAGGGCTTACGCCTCCCGTTACGGTTCCTATTGCCTAAAACTGATCGGCCCGGGCCTGGGCGGAGAAGTGGTCGAGCAGCGACGAAACCGGTTGGTGCACCAGATCCTTCGACACCACTCGCTGCAATCTTGCGCGCGCGGCCGACGGCACTCCTTCCAGAAATGAACGCTCGAGTTCGGCAGGAGCGGCGAAATCCCAGGTGGCTTCCGGCCGCTCTCTGAGAAAGGCGTCGATCCGGCGGGATATCTCCTCGTTTCTGCGTCGGTCGATCTCGCGATGCATCGGCAGTCGCTCGTCGATCGACATGCCGGTGCGCCGCGCGGGCGCACCGGGGGCGGAAGCTCGCGAGCGGGAGCTCTGAAAACGCCCAGCCCTGTCGGCGTCGTTCTCTGCATAGCTTTTTACCCCCAGAGGAAAGTCGAGGGACTCCACCTCGCGAAGCGAAGGCCGCATCTGCTCGGGCGTCTGCGTCCGGACGAAAAAACGGAGATGTCCCTGGTCGGCGACGATGACGTAATGATCGCTCATGATGCTAGAATTGCGGGTTGAGACGAATGGTCCCGCGCCGGGCCGTCGCGGCCAGCGCGCCTTCGCGAAGGACCGAGAGGCTTCGCAACCGTTCCGCCCGGGCGGGCAATACGTAGCGGCCGTCCAACTACACCGGACGGCCGCCCCGTGACGCGACGGGAATCGCGGGAACCCTGCCGACGGGCGGCGCGACGGCACGCCAGCCATCGTTTCCCGACTATCCCGCGAGCGGTGGCGCTGGCCGATTTCGGTCAAAGACTCGCTCGCTGGCAGGTTGGCATCCGTCCTGCTTAGTTATTTTTCAGTCTACGGTTTCTTCCGTTCAGCGGAAGTTAGGGGTAAACAAGAACACAACGAGCGGATCGCTTAGGGGTAGGCGATCCGCTCATCTTGTTTCCCTTGGACGGTCGCCCGCCGTGCTTGTCCGCGAAGCCTGTATCCACAAAGCAAGTTTCGCCCGCCGTACAATAATGCGTAGCGCCGGGCACTTGGCTCTCCTGCGGCGGGCTCTACTCTCCCGCGCAGCCATGAAATCACCCCTCGTCTGCCTTGGGCTCGTCTTGTGCACGGTTTTGCCCGGCTTTGCCGCCGCAGCCGAAACCGCCGCGTCCCCGTTTCCGGCTCACATGATACCGGATTCGGAATTGCGCGTGCTTCCTAAAACCTCCGCCGGCCGGCAGTACCAGTTGCACGTTGGCCTTCCGGCAAGCTACCGGAAAGAGCCACAACGTCGCTATCCCGTCGTGTACGTTACCGACGCGTATTGGGACTTCCAGAAGATCACCGCGATCGAAGGCAGCCTCGTCTATGACAAGGTCGTCCCGGAGTTCATCACCGTCGGCCTCGGCTACGCCGGAGAAAACCTCGATTACGGTTCCATGCGGCTGTGGGAGCTCTCGCCGGCTCCGTTCGGCTCCAACGCCGCCACGGGGCACGCCGCGGATTTTCTGAAGACAATCGAGAAGGAAATCATTCCCTTCGTGGAACGGGAGTACCGGGCCGACCCGGCACATCGTGTCCTGGCGGGAGCATCGCTGGGCGGCTTGTTCACGCTGTACGCGATGTACACCACCCCGGATCTATTCCAGGGCTATGTCGCAGCCACGCCCGCCGTGGTGGTCGGAAACGACTGGCTTTTCGGCTACGAGGAGGACTTCGCCAAATCCGGAAAGCCGATCAACGCCCGCGTCTACGTCGCCGGCGGCGGCAACGAATCGCCGAGCTTTCTGGGCGGCGTTCTGCGGATGAACCAGCGTATCGTATCTCGGCACTACAAGGGTCTGGCTTACGATTTCCGGATCATCGACGGCGAGCGTCACGCCGGCATGCAATTCGAAGCGTACGTCCGCGGCCTGCGGTTCGTGTTCGCCCCGCTCGCGCCTGAGAACGGTCCTTCGACCAGCCCGTAGAGGTCGGACTTCGCCTCCTCCTCGTCACCGCGCCGAACCCACGCGCGGTGCCGAGTTCAGGGTTTCCGCTTTTTGCTCCAGTAGGTCAGCGGATCCTCAAAACATGTGCCCGGCAACTCTTCCACCCGGGCGCGGAAAAACGACTCTGCGTCTTTCACCCCCTGATTGTACGCAAAGGGGGCAACCTCCTTCAGAAAATAACTGAGCACGAAGCCGGACTGCATCTCGCTGAGATCGACTTCGAGTTCCTCCCGAAAAAACCGCCGGATCGACGCCGCGGTCTCCGCAACTTCCTGTTTGTTCAGTTCAATCGCCATGCCCCGAGTCAGACGAGCCCGCCCAGCAGTTCAAGCGACTCCGCGGCGGGCGTGAAGCGGAGGATTTGATACCGCTCCGGCCGCCCATGCGCTCTTCACGCGGTGGGCCCGCAAGCGGGCGTGGCATCCACGCATCCACGTCGGCAGTACAACGGAGGCCCTGAACACGCCCTGACAGAAACGAAGCTGGCCTCGGCGGGAGCATTCCCGCCCTCACGTCGATCGGAGACTCCGGCGGGATCGCGTGAGCCCGCCGACCGAGTTCATCGATCAAGCAGTCGCGCTGGCCCGCCGCGGACAAGAGCGACGTCCGCCTCGGCCCACGTCGTCCAACCCGCCAAACGAACGAGGAGCCTGGTAGCCCAGGCTCCTCGCAGTGAAAATCGGTTATCCGGCCGATCGAAACAGGCGGATCAAAACGGTACGTCCTCGTCGATATCCTGCGACGGAGCGGCGGGAGCATTGCGGGAGGCGCCGCGCGGCGGCGGGACGTTGCGCTCGGCGGGAGCGGTCTGATCGACCCCCTCGTCGGAACCCGCGGCGCCGCCTCCACCCGCGCCGCCACGGCCGGAGAGGAACTGAACGTTTTCCAGCACGACCTTAAGCTTGCTGCGCTTTTGTCCGCTCTGTTTGTCCTCCCAAGAGTCGAACTTCAACCGTCCTTCCACCATCGCGGGGCTGCCTTTGGTCAGATACTTCGAAACGAGTTCGCCCTGTTTGCCCCAGGCTTCGATGTCGATGAACGCCGTCTCGTCGCGCGTCTGGCCGGACTCGTCTTTGAACTGGCGGTTCACCGCCAGGCCAAACTGGCAGATGGCCGTGCCTTTGGGGGTTACGCGAAGTTCGGGATCGCGCGTCAGATTGCCGATGAGAAAAACCTTATTGAGGTAGGCCATGGTAGAGAGTGCCGAGGATTAGTTGGGCGAGACTTGGCTTGGCAAAATGGCGCCTCAAGGAAAATCACCGGACGGGCCGGTGAGCCTCCGGCCAAGGTCACGCGTGGAACGGTGAGGCAGGAAGCCGGGAGGCCCGATGCCTGTCAATGTTTTACCACCGGCCATATCGGGCCCTCCGCATTCCGATGCCGTTTCCGTTCCTGCTGCCCTGGCCGCGGTTTCAAACGGTGGCGGAGATCGCCGACAATCGCGTCAACAAAAAGGCCGGCTCCAAAAGAGGAGCCGGCCGACAAGATCTGGCGCTGAGATGGTCTCAGATGGACTGAACGAACGTGCGGTACACGCTGTTGTTCAGACGCAGGCGTTCGCGCAGCTGCGTCGGGCCTTCCGCCGGGGCGGAGAAGCTCACCTGCACGTAGGTCGCGCCGGGGAGCTTGGCGTCGGTCACGCGGGCGAAGTCCTTCTTGCCCAGGTTCTCGACGGCGGTGATGTCACCTTGGACGGCGACGATCTCTTTCTTCACGCCCTCGATGATCTGGTCGATGGAGTCTTCCTTACCGCGATTATCGAGGATAAAGGTGGCGCGGTAGTTGCGTTTGGTCGGATTCATTTGGGATCTCTGCGGTTGAGTGAATTCATGGCCCGGTCGGCGCCCTCTTCGATGAGTAGCGTGAGACCGGATACGTAGGTTTCTAAAGTTTTGTCGACGAGGTCTTGTTGTGCGGAAGTGAACTTTCCCAGGACGAAGTCCTTCATGTCCATTTGCGGCGGCTGCTTCGGCCCGATTCCGAGACGAAACCGGGTGAAGCCGTTGCCCAGGTGCTCGAGCAGGCTGGCCACACCGTTGTGGCCGCCGGCGCTGCCGGTGACGGAGACCTTCACCAAGCCCAGGTCGATGTTGATGTCGTCATAGGCGACGATCACCGCATCGACCGGAATCTTGTAGTAGTCCGCCAGTTTGCGGAGAGACCGGCCGCTGTCGTTCATGTACGTCAGCGGTTTCGCGAGCACGACCGTGTGGCCGGCGGCGCGGTCCCAACGTGCAGTCTCGGCTTCGAAGGCGGCCTGGTTTTTCCAGGAGACGCCCTGCTTCCGGGCGAGTGCGCTGACCACGGCAAAACCCACATTGTGGCGGGTATTTTCGTAGTCGCGGCCCGGGTTGCCGAGACCGGCAACGAGCAAGAGTGACATGATGCAAAGAACAATCGTCCCGGCCCGTCTCGGTCAAGAAACGGGCCGGAGCGGGAGAGCTTACTTCTTGGCCGGAGCGGCGGGCTTGGCACCCGCGGCAGGCTTGGCGGCGCCAGCAGCCGGAGCGGCGGCTTTCTTGTCGCCAGCGGCCGGGGCGGCAGCACCGGCAGCAGGAGCGGCACCAGCGGCGGGGGCGGCACCAGCAGCCGGAGCAGCGCCAGCGGCAGGAGCGGCGGCAGCACCTTCGGCGGCACCAGCAGCCGGGGTGGCGGCGACTTCTTCGGCGACCGGCTCGACGCAGGACACCACGGGGAGATTCTTGTCGTCCAGAAACTCGACGCCGGAGACGGACTTCAGTTCGCTGACGTGGATGGTCTCACCGACCTTGAGTTCGGTGACATCGACCTCGATCTGCGGGGGAAGATCTTTCGGCAAGCAGCGGATGCGGAGCACGCCGGACGGGGTCTCGAGCACGCCGCTCTGGTTCTTCACGCCGTACGACTCACCCACGAGGGCGATGCGGACGCGGATCTCCATCTTCTCGTCCGCCTTGACCTCCTGGAGGTCGACGTGGAGGAAACGATCCGTGATCGGGTCGCGCTGGACTTCCTGGAGGAAGGAGAGCGCGCCCCCCTTGTCCTTGCGTTGGAGCTCGATCAGCGCGGCCTTGCCGGCGATCGACTTCACGAGGCGGGTGAACTCCGGGCCATCGACCGAAAGGGTCTCCGGGTTCGTGTGTTTCCCGTACAGAATGGCGGGAATCTGGTTCACCTTGCGGAGACGGCGGGAAGCGGAGCGACCCGTGCTGGCGCGAGGAGAGACGTTCAGGCTGAATTTTAGGCTCATAGATTTCGTTCCCCCTGTCACCCCGACCATCGGGGGCAGGCGTAGTGGAAAAGGGTTTGAGGAAATAGGACCGGCTTCCCGCATGGCAAACTAATCTTTGGTCAAGGAGGTTTTTACAAATCTGCCCCTTAACCAGGCCAGCGTCGGCAAGAGATCAGCAGGCAGTCGTAAAAGAAGCGCCGCCCATTCGAGCAACCAGACTCGCGCTGAATCCGGAATCGTGTAACCAACGCTCGCGAGCGCAGTTTCTCCCCACCCCCGACATGCTCACCATTAAGTCGGTCACGAAACGCTACGGCGACCTCGTGGCTCTTAACGACGTTTCTCTCGAAATCGCCCCCGGCGAATTCTTTGGTCTCCTCGGCCCCAACGGCGCCGGCAAATCCACCTTGATGTCGCTCGTCTCTGGACTCCGGGCGGCCGATTCCGGCGATATTTTCGTTTCCGGACAGAATCTCCGGGATGCGTCCGGCCCGCTGCGCCATGAGTTGGGCTTGGTGCCGCAGTCCATCGCGCTCTACACGGACCTGAGCGCGCAACAGAATCTCGAACTTTTCGGCCAGCTCTATGGCCTGCGTGGAAAGGAGCTCCGACGGCGGGTCGACGAGGCGCTGGACGCGGCGCAGCTGACGGAGCGGCGGCGCGATGCGGTGAAGACCTTCTCGGGCGGCATGCAGCGGCGGTTGAACATCTCCGCCAGCCTGCTCCACCGTCCCAAGCTGCTGCTCTGCGACGAGCCGACCGTCGGCGTCGATCCCCAATCCCGCAACGCCATCTTCGACCATCTCCAGCGGCTCAATCGCGAGGGGATTACGATCATCTACTCGACGCACTACATGGAAGAGGCCGAGCGGCTCTGCTCGCGGATCGGCATCATCGATCACGGCAGAATCCTCGCGCTGGGTTCGCTGGATACGTTGCTCGCGCAGCTGCCGTTCGAGGACGAGATCACGTTCCCGGCAAAGACCGAGACCGAAGCGCTCGCCGGGGAACTGGGCGCACTGGGCGAAATCACCACCATCGACGGCACGCACCGCTTCCGTCCACCCGCGGGATTCCCCCTCTCGCGATTCTTCGCGTTGGCCGAAGCCCGGTCGCTTTCACCCCGCCTTTTCACCAGCCGCCGGCCGACGCTCGAGGCGCTGTTTCTCCACCTGACGGGCCGCACCCTCCGCGACTGACCATGCACCCCATCTTTGTCCTCTACCGAAAGAGCTGCCTGCTCTTCCTCAAAAACAAGGTCGCGGTCGTGATCACCTTCCTGGTCCCGATCATTCTGATCTACCTCTTCGGCCACGTCTTTGGACTGTACCGGACAGAAAGCGGACCGTCCGGAATCCGAATCGCCGTCGTCAACCAAAGCAGCGAGCCCGCCGCCACAGAACTGATCGACGCGCTGAGAAAGGAGAAAGCGTTCCGGCTCGTCACCGAGGCGGAAAACGCGGACGGGACCAAGCGGCCTCTGACCGAAGCCGACGCCCGCGCGGCGATGCACGACAACAAGTATCGCTACACGATCCTCCTGCCCCCGGACCTGGTGCGCGAAAACGCGATCGGCGTACACCTGAAGTTTCTCAGCGATCCGCGAAACGAAATCGAAAGCCAGATGGTGAACGGACTCCTGCAAAAGACCATTTTCACCAACGTGCCGCAGCTGCTCGGCAAGTCCCTCCAGCTCCAGGCAAAACGGCTCATTGGGCAGGAAAACCTCACCGCGTTCAATCGCACCGTCGCCGACGCCGTCGCGAACCACTTCGGCGGCGATCGCGAGAAAATCTACCAATCCATCTCCGGCGGCGATTTCGGGATCGGCGCCCTCACTTCGCACAAGAAGGGCCAATCCACGGAAGGGAGCGCAGGTCTCCGCCGATTGGATACCACGGCCGGCTCGAACCCCGGGAACGCGGCGCCCGCCGCCGTGCCGGCGTCGCCGACCGAGGAATCCACGACGGAAAAGAAGGCCGGCGGTTTCCTGAGCCGGATCGTGTCCTTCGAGACCGAACAGGTTTCAGGCAAGCAGGTGTCAAACCCGATGGCCGCGCGCACCGTCGGCGGCTACGCAGTGATGTTTCTGCTCTTCGCCCTCAGCGGCTCGGCAACGTCGCTTTTCGAGGAAAAACGCTCCGGAATCTTCCAGCGAATCCTCTCCGCCCCGGTTCGACCATCGCACATTCTCTGGGGCCGGTTCTTCTTCGGCATGACGCTCGGCATCGTGCAGCTCTCCGCCCTGTTTTTGGCGGGAAAGCTCTTCTACCATCTCGATCTCTGGCCGCACCTCCTCCCGCTGGCGGTGATGACGTTCGCCGCCGCCGCGGCTTGCACCGCGTTCGGCATGTTCGTCGCGGCCGTTTCCACGTCTCCCGACGCCGCCAACGGCCTTTCCACCCTGCTGGTCCTGACGATGAGCGCCATCGGCGGCGCATGGTTTCCGATCAGCATGATGCCCGAGGCGATTCAGCGGTTCAGCAAGCTGACCCTCGTTTACTGGGCGGTCGAAGGATACACGTCGATCATCTGGGCCGGGCAGTCGCTTCTCGAGGTGCTCCCCACCGTCGGGATTCTCCTGGGGATCGCAGTGATCGTCATGCTCGTGGCGACCTGGTGTTTTCAACGAAACAAGATGTTCGAGTAAGCGCGACGCACCGCGCCCAATCTGGACCTTGTCGCGGGTGGTTGTTGCCAGTGGCGCACCGACTTGCCCGCCGGAGGCCTGCGCCGACGTCCAATGACGCACCGCCAACTGGCCCCAACTGTGCCGGAAGCCGCTCTACTTTCCTTTTGCGCTTTTCCGTGCTCATTGCGCCAATTCCCGAATGTCCGTCGATCTTGCCCAACTCGTCACGTCGATCGCGCAACGCGCCCGCGCTGCGTCGCTGATCCTGGCCACGGCTTCGACCGCGCAGAAAAACGCGGCGCTGCTGAAGCTGGCGGAGGTCATCCCGGCGGCGGAACCGGCGCTGATGGCCGCCAACGCGAAGGACTTGGCCGCGGCGAAGGAGAATCGCCTGACGGGGGCGCAGATCGACCGGCTCACGCTCAACAAGAAGCGCCTGGAGTTGCTGGCGGAGTCCGTCCGCCAGGTTGCCGCCCTGCCCGACCCCGTCGGCGAGGTGCTGGAGGAAACCACCCGCCCCAACGGCCTGCGAATTCGCAAGCTCCGCGTGCCCATCGGGGTGATCGGAATCATCTACGAAGCGCGTCCCAACGTGACGATCGACTGCGCCATCCTGTGCCTGAAGAGCGGCAACGCCTCGATCCTCCGCGGCGGTAAGGAGATTTACCATACAAACACCGCGTTCGCCGAACTGCTGGCCCGGGCGCTGACGCACGCGGGGCTCCCGGCCGATGCCGTTCAGCTGATTCCCACGACCGACCGCGCCGCGCTCAACACGTTGCTCAAGCTCGACACCCTCGTCCACTGCATCATTCCCCGCGGCGGCGAGAGTCTGATCCGTTTTGTGGCCGAGAACTCCACGATCCCCGTCATCAAGCACTACCAGGGCGTGTGTTTTGTCTACCTCGACGCCGCTGCCGACGCCGCGATCGCCGAAGCCGTGACGCTCAACGCCAAGACCTCCCGTGTGTCCGTCTGCAACGCCGCCGAGCAGCTGCTGGTACACCAGGCGGTGGCCAAGACGCTTCTGCCGCAGGTCGCCCGGGCGCTCCGCGCCAAGAATGTCGAGCTGCGCTGCGATGCCGCCGCGGCAGCAATTCTCGAGGGGGAGAAGATCCCGCACACCTCCGCCACCGAGGCCGACTACAAGGCCGAATTCCTCGACTACATCATGGCGGTGCGCGTGGTGGACTCGGTCGACACGGCGATCGCCACGATCAATCGCGACGGTTCCGCGCACAGCGATGCGATCATCACGAAGGACGAGACCGTTGCCCGGCGTTTCTTCGCGGGCGTGGATAGCGCCACCGTGTTCTGGAACGCTTCGACCCGCTTCAACGACGGTTTTGAGTTCGGTTTCGGCGCCGAAATCGGCATCAGCACCGACCGACTGCATGCTCGCGGACCGATGGGGCTCCGCGAACTCTGCAGCTACAAATACGTGATCGAGGGCAACGGCCAGGTCCGGGTGTAGTTCCCGGACCGATCGCCCGCCCGCTCAGATGCGCTCGGCGGCCGGAGTCTCGGCTTCTTCGCCGGACTCGGCCATGTTCCGGCACTCTTCGGCACAATCGCGGCAGGCCTGCGCGCACCGCTGGCAGTGGTCGGCCTGATGCTTCGCGCACTCGGCCGCGCATGCTTCGCAAATCTCTGCGCATAGCCCGCAGATGCGCTCGGCAAATTCTGAGCCGCGGGCCATCTCGCGAGCAGCAAGCGAGCAGACATCCGCGCAGGTGCGGTCGAGCTGAATGCAGCGCGCCATCATCTTGACGTTCTCTTCGCCCAGGCAGGCGGTGGCGCAGTGTTCGCACTCGGCGGCACAGATTTCACAGGCTTCGATGCAGGGTTCGTATTTTTCGTGGGCCATGATGCTGATTTCTGATGGGTGGAAATGCTTCGCGTCGGCCCGTCCGTCGGGCGATCGCCGCACCGGTCAACCTACGCCAACGAAGCTCCAGTCGAAATCGGGCCCGCGCCCCATTCCGGGTAGGAATAACTTGCGCGCCGCCACGCAGGTCCTGCCCTGAACATGGCAACCGGAGGGTGTCGCGTTGCAGCGGATATCCCTGACCTGCGACTAGGGGACTCCACCGGCCGGATAAATTTTGCCATAAACATGCCGAATCCTTTGCTGTCTCACGCCCGCATGCCATCACACCTCCTCCGCCGCAGTTTCTGGATCGCCGGATTGTCCGCCGGGGTGGCGTTCGGGCAGACATCGCCGATCGAAGCCCCGGCTTCGCTAAAGCCGCCGCAAGAGCAGGCAACGACAGCGCCGAAAGCGACGCGTAATGCCTCCGCGGACCTTCACGCCGCGCTCTCAGCCGGCTTCAAGTTCGACGACCCGGCCGCGGCGAAGAAGAAAAAAGAGGAGGAAGAAACCGACCCCGACGTGGACTTGCGCGACGTCGACAAGCCGCGCAATGCGATCGTCCGACTGCCGAAATTCGTCGTCCAAGGCGAGCGTCCGCCGGTGTTCGCGGAGAAGGACATCAACACGAAGAAGGGTTTGGCCGATCTGGCGGTAAAACGCTACCTGAGTTCCGTCGGGCAGGCGTTGAACAAGTACCACCTCCCCCTCATCGGCATGTCCCAGGAGCAGCTCGCCCTCATGATGTACGAGGAGGACCAGCGGCTCAAAGACATGAAGGATTTCGGAGAGAAGGTTTATTTGTATCGGCAAGCCGGCGACAAGACGGGCGCGGACGCGCTTCAAAAAGACATCGACCGGACGTTCATGCGGACAAGCACCTTCGCCGACCCGCCGAAGTGATTGAGCCGGCGGCGCGGACGCGCCGTCGGGGAAGTTGGAACTTCGTAGCTGGAAGTTGGTGACCGCGGGCGGGCGCCGGAGGGCGCAACGACCGAGAGCACGCCTCTGCTTCGCGGCCTTCGGGACTTCGCGAAACGAGGTTGAAAGCAGTCTCTCGTGATAGGGCGAAGGACGCGGCGCGTTCAGGACAAGGCGCCCCACCCTCGGGCAGCACTGTGGGAGGCGAGTAACCGCCACGGTAGAAATCACCGGCGCGAACTCCCAAATTCCAACTTCCAACTACTCCGCCGCTGCGGACGCAGCGGCGGCTAAAACGCACAGAGCTTTTCCACGCCGGCGGCGGAACCGTCGCGAAGCCATCCATCGAGCTGCGCCTGATCCTTCAGTTGCTGACCGCGGGGCCTCGGGACGGCAAAAAAGCGGATCTCGACGTCGTGCAGGGTCGTCATGTCGCCCCACAGTTTCTCGAATTGCGACACCGGCAGAATGTCTTCCTGGCCGTTGCCCCAGCGTTTCTTGACGTCCTTGAGCGTGATGTACGTCGGCATTTTCGCCGCGAGGGCGCGAACGCCGGCCGCAACATTCTCGGGGTTGGCCAGATTTCGCCGGTCGATGCCGAAGAGTTCGAGCATCGAGTCGATGTGTATCCAGTACGTCGCGCTATTGTAGTAGGTGAGCTTGAACTCGTCTTCCTCCCGGGCGAGCGCGAGTCCCTCGACGAGGCGGAGCTGCCCGTTGACGCGGGCCAGACCGCCGCCGCGATCCTCGAGCCGGCGGCGGATCACTTCCACACTCAGCGCGGCGCCTTCGAGCAGGTGCTTTCCCAAAACGACCGGGTCGAGATTCGCACCCAGCGTATCGATGTTGTGGAGGAGGAGGTGCTCCAGCTCAGGCTGAGTTTCGAGGAGGTTTCGGAGCGTCCCGTTGAGGAGCAGATTGGCGATTTCGTACCAGTGTCCCACGGGATGCAGGCATTGCATCGGGACGTTGTCGGTGTAGTCGCTTGCCTCGCCGGAGCTGATGGCCCACTCGATCAGAGCCTTGTGGAGGCTCTGGCGGACTTTCTCCTTCTGAGGATCGAGCTGCTGGTGCGGCATCTCCTCGTACGCAAAACGGAGATCGCGAGCCGTCGGGATCATCCGCAAGCCAATCGAGCGCCCGGGGGAGAGAACGACCCGGCCGGGATAGCCGAACTGTTTTTCGTCCCGCAACGTCGCCTCCATCGGGGCGTGCGTCAGGTGGCTCGTGGTGAAAACGTGCGTGACCGGGCGCCCACAGAGCCGGCTCGTCGCGCGGCTTTTTGCCAGATGCGTTTCGATGAAGCTGCGATGGCGGCCTCCAAGTCGGGCAAACGGGTGAAGCGCTTTGACCGTACCCGCGCCCTGCGTCCACCGGCTGCCCGCGCCGGCGGCGAGCGTGACAATCGCAACGCGTCCGTCACGCAGCGCCTGGAGTCCCACTTTTTCGGCCTGCGCATCGGCGCCGTAGATCGGCACCACGTCGTCGGCGCGCACGTCCTCGACTTCGGCCGTCGAAGGCAGGCGATTCTGCGCCAGGCCGATGCGACCGGAGCGAAGATCGTCGCGGATGCGCTCATGCTGAACGGAGTCGAAACCGTTCGCAGCGAGAAGATCCCGCAGGCTGCCGCCCTGCGCACCGTCGCGCCGGCGATCGTCCTGCGCGGGAAAAATACGCCGCATGAGCGGCCCGAGCAGCGATCCGGTGCCGGAGGTGTACAAGCTCGTCGCCGAAAACCGGTCCATCTCGCGCCGAACCTCCGGCCGGAGCGTACGCGGATCCTGCCGCAGCCAACGCGGGACGAAAAAGAGATAGTACTCCGGCGACAGCATTGCCTCGAATCCTTTGCGCAGGGTCGCCGACGTCCCGGCTTCGTTGATCGAAAAATCGTAGACCACCGGGTCCATCGCGAACGGCAGCGCCGATTCCAGCGCGCGTTTGGTGCGCGTCATGATCTCGAGCAGTTTCGCCCGGGATTCGGCCTTCGACTTCGGATCGACGAAGAAACCCATGCCGCCACCGGACATGCCGCCCAACATCACAAAACCGCGGAACGCCGGACCGAGAGCCGTTTTGGCCTCCGTTATGAGGCGCTCCGTGTAGGCGGTGCTCGCCCACGGTATGATCGTCTGCAGCGGGCCGAAGAAGTTGCGCGTCGTCAGCTCGGCGACCTTGGCCACGTCGCCCGCGCGCAGCGCCTCGATGATGCCGCGGAGGATTTCCTGCGCCTCTTTGCGCGCCAGCCACTCGCGCTGGAGTTTCAGCAGGTATTTTTCCGTCACCATCTCGAGGATGGGGCCAACGTTCTGGGACATGCCGCCGTGGACGAGAATCAGGCTGTCCTGCAATTCCTGCCGCGTGCGGTCGGACACGACATCCCGCCCGTAAAGGGTGTGGTTCGGCAACAGGCGACCGCGGCTCGTGCCGTATTCGGTGTCTCCGGACACCGCGGCCACGCCCTCGATCAATTTGATCCCGGGCCAGACGCCGCCGGAGTCCTGCCAGCCGCCGCCGGAGCCCCCGAGCCATTCGCCGAGGATCGCCCGGCTCGCGATCGTGCGGCGCTCCGTCTCGGTCAGAGGCCCGGTCAGCGAGGCGGTCTGACCGGTGGCGCGCATGCAGAGCGCGATGAGGCAGCCGAGCAGATTGGTGGAGACGGCGAGGCGGGAACCCTTCGGAATATCGCGAACCTGGCTTGCGATCTCGAGGCCTTGGCCCGGTCCGCAGAGTCGGGCAAGCACGTCGGCAAGCTCCTGTCCGGAGCCTTCCAGGCCCGAGGGGACGACGCCGGCGGCGATCACCGCGGCCTTGAGCAAGCCGAGGTAGTCCTTCGCGAAGTCAAAAACCTCGTCGAGGGTCTTCACGTCGACGGTGGCGCCCAGATCGACGCTGGTCAGCCGGAGGACCGGCTCGTCGATCACGCGCAGAAACGCGCAAACCGGCGGCCGGGTGTCGGAATCGCGGCCGTGAACGCCGAGATTGACGGAAATGTTCAGCACTTTCGCTCCCTCGGGATAATCCATGCCGAGGAAGAAAATATCGCTCCACGCGGCGTGGCTCAGATCCATGCGCACGGCAGTCTCTTCGAAGAGGACCGGCGCGGGATCGTCGGGGCCTCGGTCGACCAACTCGCGGCGGATACGCAGCGGATAGTCCAGAGGATGGCCCATCCGGAACATCCACTGGTTTCCCCGCACGAGACGAACCGTCTTCTGCACCTGCTGGGCGAGCGTTTTGAAAGCGAGGCCGTGGTAGGCGGCGGCGAGCGCGCTGCTCAACGCGTCGGACGATCCGTGTGCCTTCTGGTGGGCCAGAAAGACGCCGACGGCCTCTTCGAAGCGGCGGGCGAGGCAGTGCTGGTGTCCCGCAAAGGGGATCGTGCCGGAGTTGTCCTGCGGGTAATGCGGCGGGAGAAAATAGCGGTGCAGCGCCTCAAGGAAGAAGATGCTGCGGACGCGGTGATAGAAGTTGGTGGCGTGCTGCCGGTACTCTTCGAGTTCCGCCGCCAGGCGTTCCAACGCGGCGCGATCGCTCGCGCGGCAGACAGTCTCGAAGTACGCGCCCTCGGCTGCGGAGCCTTCGACCAAAGCGAGAAGATTGGCGTCCACGGCGTGAGGGGTTAGCGGGAGGCGGAGCGGCGGGTGGCGTCGAGCGCGAGTTCTTCGGCGAGCAGCGCGAGCATGTCCTCGCGAGCGGAGCCGTTGAGCGCCAGGGCGATTTGCGCCCGCAGCACGCCGAAATGCGCCTCGAGATCGGATCGGCGGCCGGAAAGCTCGGCGGCGAGGTATTTCTCGCGCGAGGCCAGCCGTGCGAGGGCGGGCGAAAGGCCGATCTTCGCCCCGGGATTCGCCACGGCGTCGTCGCTCAGAAGCTGAAAGACCGTCGGCGTCAGGACGTGCATCCCAAAAAAACAGAGGTAGTGGCCGCTTCGAAGCCCCGGCACGACGCACTGCTGTTCCGCCACCGTCGGCGTCGGCTTCTCGATGACGTTGTCGATCTGATACAAACCCTTGCGGCCGGAGAGGAGCGTACCCGCCACCGTGCCATAGAACCGCAGCAGGCTCTCGTGCGTGGCCTGGACCGCGGAGACCGCGCAATCCTCCGCCTCGGCCATATCGAGCAACTGGCGCGTGCAGCTCTTTTCCGCGCCGCTCACGTAAAGATGATCGCTGACCTGAAGAAGAAAGGGATCTGAGCCGACAAACTGCCGGCCGCAAAGCACGGCGTCGCCGTATCCATTGGGGGCAGACTGCACCAAGAACGTCAGGGCGTTGGCAAACGGGGCGAGCACCGATTCGTAGGCGGAGCGATCGGCAGGGGAAACGACGAGCCCCACCTTCTCGAGCCCGGCGGCCAGCATTTCCTCCAGGATGATCGCGATCGCGGGCTTCGATTCGCCATGGCGGTCGGTGAGCGATTGAAGCGGGAGACGGCGCTGGCTCGGACCGGCGGCCGTGATGATGGCCTTTTTGATGTGTGTTGCCATGGGAGGTGCGGGAGGGGTGCCCGTAGACTCCAAAACCAAACAGCCGTGCCGCAACAACGAAAAGCCGTTGCCCTTTTATTCACAAAAACCTGTCATCAAAGCGCATGCCTGAGAATTCCCGCGTCGAACTCGCCGAAACGCTGATCAAGCGCCTCGCTTGGGAGGACCTCGATGTCGCGTACCTGCGGCGTCTGGTTGAGATCGCACGCGACGAGGATCTCGCCGGGCTCGGTTTGCTGTCTCGGCCGAAGCGCGCGGGAGATCGCTCGACCGCGAGTCTCGCCCGCACCGCGCCGCAGGGAACGGCCGATCTCGTGGCGCGCGAGCCGCTCGTGGTCTGCGGTCTGCCGCTGCTCACGCTCATTCTCTCGGCCTATGGAGGAAAGGCGCACGTCCAACTTCGCGCCAAGGACGGGCGCACGCTGGAAAAAGGCGCGGTGCTCGCGACCCTGAGCGGCGATCCGCGCGTCCTGCTCGCCGCGGAGCGCATCGCGTTGAACTTCCTCCAGCGGCTGTGCGGCGTGGCCACGCAGACCCGCCGCTACGTGGAAGCGCTCGGGAAGTCTCGTACCCGCCTGCTCGATACACGAAAAACGACGCCCGGCTACCGCATGCTTGAAAAATACGCGGTGGCCTGCGGCGGGGGCTGGAATCACCGCCTGGGGCTCTTCGACCGCGTCATGCTCAAGGACAACCACCTGGCGCTGCTCGGGTTCACCGCAACGGCGGACGACAAACACGGTGCGAGCAGGCTGGCCGAGGCGGTCGCCGCGGCGCGACGGGCCGCCCCCGAGCTTCCGGTCGAGGTCGAAGTCGATTCGCTGGAGCAGATCCCGCCGGTTCTCGACGCGGGTGCCGACGTCATCCTGCTGGACAATTTCACGCCTTTGCAGCTGCGCAAAGCCGTTCGCCTGATCGGCGGACGCGCTTTTACCGAAGCAAGCGGAGGAATTACGCTAAAGACCTTGCCTCGTCTGGCCGATCTTGGTCTGGATTTCGCGTCCACCGGGGCTCTGGTCCATCAGAGCGTATGGGTGGACATCGGCTTGGACTGGCGGCGGTAGACGTCTCTGGCCTCGGCCTTTTTCGCCTCCCGTTTTCCCCGTGCCCCTCTCCCACGAATCGCGCGTCGCTCGCGCCGCCAGCCGCCTCAACGTTCCCGAAGTCATCATCCTGCGGGCGCTGATCGAAAACGAGGGCGGCTACGTGTCGGGGAGCAAGCTGGCGAAGACCCTCGGCATGAGCCGGGTGGCGATCTGGCAGCACATGGAGAAACTGCGGTCGCAAGGCTTCGAGTTTCAAGCCGTGCGGGCCCGAGGCTATCGGCTGACCGGCCGCCCGAGCGTGATCAACCCGTGGCTGATCGACGCCCATCTCGCCGTCCGCCAGCTCGCTTTTTCCCTGGAGTGCTTCGACCTGATCGACAGCACGAACGACGAGGCGATGAGGCAGCTGTCGGAAGGCCACCCCACCCCGCTCGTCGTTCTCGCCAAGCGCCAGACCCGGGGGCGCGGACGGTTCGGACGCGTCTGGCAGAGCGTCGCCGATTCGAATCTCTACGTGAGTTTCGCCTTCCAGCCGCAACTCGAGCCGGAGCGGATGCAGACCTTCACCCTCTGGATGGGCGTCAACGTCTGCGAACTGGTGGCCAACTTCACCCGCAGTTCGCCCGGAGTGAAATGGCCGAACGACATCCTCTTCGAAGGCCGCAAGGCCGGCGGCATGCTGACCGAAGCCCGCATGGATGCCGATCAGATCCGGGACCTGGTCTACGGCCTCGGGCTCAACATCAACAACGCGCCCGACGAGACGCCGGATGCTCCTGGACGCCGCCCCACCTCCCTTTCTGAACAGGTGAAAAGCCCGGTGGACATCAACAAGTTCACCGCCGCGCTGATCGGCCGCGTGCTCGACGCCTACGGGCAGTTCGTATCCGGCGAATACCTGAAGTCGTTCGCGGATCGATGGAACGCCTGCGATCTCCTGCGGGACAAACCTGTCTCGCTCATCCACGGGGCGCAGACGATCAAGGGCGTGGCCGCCGGGGTCGACGACGAGGGATCCCTCATTGTCCGCACCGATCGCGGGCGCACCGAGCGCTTCCGCGCCGGGGAGGTCACACTCGAGAAAAAATAGCCGCGCTCCCTTTCCTCAATGCTCTTCTGTATCGATATCGGAAATACCCACACGCATTTTGGCGTCGTCGACAAAGACGGGGCGCGCGACATGCGGCATCTGCCGACGCGCGACATCGATCACTACACGAGCGGTCTGGGCCCGCAGCTATCGCAGGCCTTCACCGAGCAAACGAACATCCGCGGCATCGCCTTCTGCTCGGTCGTGCCCGAGGCCACGGAGCGGCTCACACGGGTCTTCGAACGCTGGCAGCTCGCCCTCCCCGTTTTCCAGCTCACCGCCGACAAGAAGCTCGGCGTGGAAATCGCCTATCCCCGTCCCGGCGAGATCGGCCAGGACCGCCTGGCCAACGCCGCGGGGGCCAAGGCACTGGTCGGAGCGCCCGCCATCGTCATCGATATGGGCACGGCCGTGACCTTCGACATCGTCACCGGGCAGCACGGCTATGAGGGCGGCATCATCGCCCCGGGCGTGGAAGTCATGCGCCGCTACCTGCACGAGCAAACCGCGCTGCTTCCGCAGCTCGACGACAGCCTCGACGTCGTCCAGGCGATCGGCAAATCGACCGTCGAAGCGATGCGTATCGGCACCGTCATCGGTTTTGGCGGCATGGTGCAGGCCTTGCTCGATGCCGTCTCAGCCGAACTCTCCGGCCGCGGCGAGAAGGACATCAAGGTCCTCGCCACCGGCGGCAGCGCCGAGTTGCTGAAAAAAACGCTCCGTCAGCCTTTCGAGGTGATCCCCGACCTCACCCTTCGCGGCCTCGCCGTCGCGTGGGAGTTGAATCAGGGGTGAGCGCGAACGACAGCCAACGGCGGGCGTTGCTCGCTGCGAGTTCTCCCGCCGCTGGGCGGTCGCGAACCGACACGGACGAAAAGGCCGCGAGCCGTCCGAAGCGCGCTCCGTCAGCGCCGAGTTTTCATGGACGCCCGCTTTCCGGGCATTCGACCGGCGCGCAACCACTTCCATACGACGCGAAAGCTTCTTTTCATCTCGCGGAAATCGTGTGAGGTAGAACCGCACCCACGAGCATGTCCGATCCGAATTCTGCTCCAGCGATCGAAGTCGAGAACCTGGTCAAAACCTACTCCGGCGTAGCCGCCGTCAACCAGGTCAGCTTCACCGTGAAACGGGGCGAAATCCTCGGTTTCCTCGGCCCCAACGGCGCCGGGAAAAGCACGACCATGCGGATTCTCACCGGATTTCTTCCGGCAACGTCCGGCGTCGTGCGCCTCTGCGGCGTGCCGGTCGCAAGCGAGTCCGACAAGGTGAAACGGCTGATCGGCTACATGCCGGAGAACAACCCGCTCCCCGAGGACATGCGGGTTTCCGAGTACCTGTATTACCGCGGTCGGCTGAAGGAGGTCCCGCGCAAACGCCTTCGGGCGCGCATCGACGAGGTGCTCGAGCTCTGCGACCTCAAGCGCGTCCGCCACCGGATCATCGGAAAACTCTCAAAAGGCTTCCGCCAGCGCGTCGGCATCGCCGAAGCCATCCTCGCAGAGCCGCCGGTCATCATCATGGACGAGCCGACGATCGGCCTCGATCCGCACCAAATCCTGATCGTGCGGGACCTGATCAGCAGCCTCCGCGGACGTATGGCGGTGATCATCTCCAG
The DNA here is from genome assembly GCA_003054665.1 of Opitutaceae bacterium EW11. Taxonomy (GTDB): domain Bacteria; phylum Verrucomicrobiota; class Verrucomicrobiia; order Opitutales; family Opitutaceae; genus EW11. Next base: position 141,383 of record QAYY01000001.1, read on the forward strand.
CCACATCCTCCCGGAAATCGAGATGACCTGCGACCGCGTGCTCATCATCAACCAGGGCCGCGTCGTCGCCACCGGCACGCCGGGCGAACTCCGCCGCGAAATCCTCGGCCACTCGATCTACAAACTCGAAATCGCGGGCGATCTCTCCGGACTCCCCGCCCTGCTCAACGTCGTGGAGCCTTCGCTCAAGATCACGGACCAGAGCGAGCCGGACCTCCAGGGCTTCTGCACGCTGCGACTCGCGACGGAGCGCGACGATCCGATCGGCGAATCGCTGCTGAGGGCGCTCACCGCCGATTCTCGTTATCGGATTCGCGGCCTCGGCCAGGAGCACCCGACGCTCGAAGACGTGTTCCTCGCCGCGACCAAACGCACCTGGGAAATCGTCGACGCACAGGGCGCGTCCAAATGACGACACCACCGATGAGCGCCGAACGCCGCCTTCGTCCTTTCCGCGAATCGAAATCGGGCCGCAACGCTTCCTCCGACCGGTGTGCGAACCGGCTGCCGTTGCCCATCAGGGCCCGGGCTTGCGAGATTTCCGCCTAACCATGCGCCACTTTTTCACCATTCTGAGCCACGAGCTTCGGATGCTCCTCGTCAGTCCGTTCACGTACGTGGCGACCGTCCTGTTCCTCGTCGTGATGGGCACGATCTTCACCTGGATGCTGGAGCAGTTCGCCGAAGCGCCCCAGCAGGCCTCGCCCGCCGCGATGTTCTTTCTCTTCTTCGAAGTGCCCGTGCTCTTCATGGTCCCGCTACTGACGATGCGGAGCATCTCCGAAGAGCGGCGTCTCGGAACATTGGAGACGCTGCTCACCACGCCGGTGTCCACCGTCGAGGTGGTGCTGGGCAAGTTCGCCGCCGCGTACTGCCTCTACATGGCCCTCTGGGCCTCCACCGGAGGGTTCTTCTGGGTGCTGTGGAAATTCGCGCAGGATCCGCGGCTCTTCGACGTGGGACCACTCATCGGCGGTTATCTTTTCATCGCCGTTTCAGGCCTGTTTTTCATCGCGATAGGCATCTTCACCAGCTCGCTCTCGCGCAATCAGGCGGTGGCGAGCATTCTCAGCTTCAGCCTGCTTTTCGGAATCATCCTGGGGCTGAACTTTCTGAGGAAGATGGAATTCCTCAACAACGAGGCGCTGTTCCCGGTGAAAGCCGCCGTGGATTACGTCCAGGTTTTCCGCCATCTCGAGGACTTCACCCGCGGCATCGTGGACACCCGCGAAATCCTCTTCTACCTCAGCGGCTGCGCCCTCGCGCTGATCTTCAGCATCCTGGGGGTGGAGGCAAAAATCGTTCACAGCTGACGTATGCCTTTCTCTGAAAGCTTTCGCGCCGCCCGTTGGGTGCGCACGGTGAACCTGATTCTTCAGGCCGTGCTCGTCGTCACGCTCGTGGGCGGGCTGAACTTCCTCGCCCTGCATTACGGCGCGCGCTTCGACCTGACGAAGATGCACAAGCACTCCCTTTCCGCGGAGACGCGCTCGTACCTGAGCCAGCTCGCGAAACCGGTGCTGATCATCTCCACCTTCACCGAGAGCGCCGAAGACGAGAAGATGGAGCAGGCCGCGAGCGACCTGGCGCAGTTGCTCCGCGAATACGTCTACGCCACGGAGGCGAACACGAATCCGGAGGGGAAAATCGCCTTCCAGCATCTCGACGTGTTCCGGCAGCCGCGCGACGCCCAGCAGCTCGAAGCCGACCAGAACCAGATCCTAGTCCTCTGCGGCAACCGCCGGCGCGTGATCCGTTACCAGGACCTCTACCAGTTCAAGGACGGAGTGCCCACCGCCTTCCTCGGCGAGGAGGCGATCACCTCCGCGATCCTCGACGTGGCCAGCAACACCCGAAAGAAGATCTATTTCCTCACCGGCCACGGCGAGCTGGAGCCGATGGATACGCGCCCTGACCGCGGCCTGTCGGCCCTGCGCGACGAGTTCTCCCGGCGGAATTTCGAGTTGGACATGCTCGATCTCCGAGAGCGCCGGAAGGTGCCCGACGACGCCGCGATGCTCCTCTCGGTCGGCCCCTCCACCGCATTCGAGCCTTTCGAGGAAGAGCTGCTCCGGCAGTATCTCAGCACGCGCGCCGGCCGGATGCTCCTCCTTCTCGGGCCCAGCTTCACCGACCACGGCCTCCGCGACCTGCTCTTCGACTGGGGCATCCTGGCCGACTCCGCCGTCATCTACAATGCCGGCAACACAGGCCAGAACGAGACGGGGCGCCTGATCCTTCGCGTCTTCGCGCCGCACCCGGTCACCCAAGCGCTGATCGACCAGAAGCTGCCCGTCAGCTTCGGGCCAACCCGCCCGGTGCGCACCAATCCGAGTCGCGGCGCGGATGAAAGCCTCATCATCACCCAGCTCATCGCGAGCCCGCCCACGGCCTGGGGCGAGCGCGATCCGCGTCAGAACCCGCCGCGCTTCGACAAGGGCACGGACCTCTCCGGGCTCCACGAAGGACAAGGCCCGATCGTCGCGATGGCGTCCGAGCGCGTCGGCGCGAAAGCCGAACTCAACTTCAGCGTCCCTCGCGGCCGAATCGTCGTGTTTGGCTGCTCCGACTTTGTGACCAACAATCAGCTTCAGGCCGGCGGCAACCTGACGCTGGTGATCTCGAGCTTGAACTGGCTGGTCGACCGCGACTCGCAGCTCAACATCGCGGCCCGGCCCATCGAGAAATTCCAAATCGCGCTCAGCCAGCAGGAACTCCTCCGGCTGCGCTACACGCTTCTCTTCGGTTTGCCCGGCATCGCCGCGGTGCTCGGCCTGATCGTTTACTGGACCCGCCGCCGCTGAAGGACCGTCGCCCACTCTCGCCATGCGCACCAAAGTCACGCTGGTTCTCCTTTTCCTGAACGTCGCGCTGTTTTCGTTCCTCTACTGGCTTCGTTCCAGCATCCATCCGCTGCAGGAACAAGGCGGCATCCTTGGAACGGAGGTGGTGAACCTCCAAAAAATCGAGATAGCCGCCGCCGCCCGTCCGAACCCCATCCGGCTCGAGAAACGGGGCGAAACCTGGATGATCGTCCAGCCGCTGATGTGGCCCGCAAACGAGTTCGCCGTCACCCGCATCCTCAACGAGCTGCAGCAGCTCCGCTCCGAAGCGAGCTTCGCGGTGAAGGATCTTTCGAAGAACGGCCAATCCCTCGCCGACTACGGCCTGGATAAGCCGCCGGTCACTCTCACCCTCACCCCCGCGACCTCCGGAAACACCCAGCCCGCCTCGACCGTCCTCCGCATCGGCGACACGGCCAAAGTCGGCAATCGTCTCTACGTGCTCTCGCCCGACGGCGAACGCGTCCACGTCGTCAACCGGTCCCTCGTCGAGAGCCTGCTCGTGAAGCTCGAGGACCTCCGCTCCGACACGATCTTCTCCGTCGCCGTCTACGAAGTGCGATCGTTGAACGTCGTCACCGGAGCCCCCGCGACGTCCAAGGTCCGCATCGCGCGCGGGGACGGCCGCTGGCTGTTCGAGACCCCGATCACCACGCGCGCCAACAAGAGCGAGACCGACGTCACCATCAGCCAGCTCAACGCCCTGCGCATCCAGAGCTTCGTGGACAACCCCGGCGCGGAACCCGTCCGCCTCGGCCCCGACGAGATGACGCTCAAGATCACACTCGAGGGAAACAACCGCCACGAAACCTTGATCGTGGGCGGACGGGTCCGCGACCAGGCCGCCCCGAAACCCGCCCAGACCCAGCCCAGCGGCACCGCACTCACGCCGCCTGCCGGGCCTTCGGAGCTCTACTACGCGAAGATGGACGACAAGGATCCGGTCTTCGAAGTCGCCATGCCGGCCTCGCTGCTGGAGCGGCTCACCAACGCCCAGGAAAAACTCCGCGACCGGAAGATCCTCGATTTCGATCCGGGCGCCGTGACGGCAATCACTCTTTCCGCCGCGGGCCAGCCGGACTTGACGCTCCAGCGCCTGGAGCCGACCGCCGCCACTCCGCAGAGCTTCAACTGGCAGATCGTCCGGCGCGCCGCCGACCAGGGCCCGCAAACGGTCGCGGCAGATCGCGAGATCGTCGACCGGCTCCTGCAGCGACTGGCAGAGCTCTCCGCCGAGGTATTCGTATCCGACGCGCCGATCGACACGATGCTCGAGGACAAGGGTTTCAACCGTCCGGCTCTGCGCGTGAAGATCTCGCTCGCCCCGGCGGGCGCCACGCCGTCCGCCACCGGCGGTTCGCTCACGCTCCTGCTCGGCATCGGCGTCGACCGCCACACGTACGCCAAGCTCGATTCCCCGAACTACATCTACCAGGTATCCGATCAGGTGCTACAGCAGATGCCCGTGGAGTCCCTCGCCTACCGCGATCGCACGATTCGCGAACTCCCGCCGGGAGCCAGGATCACCGCGTTGAAGCTGGTGGATCTGGTGGAGCAGAAGACGCTCCTCGACACCGCGCTGCCCCTGCCGCCGCCGGACGGCTCCGCACCCGCGCAGAACGGGACCCCCGCAGCCGCGACTCCGGCGGAAGCCGCCCCTGCGGGCGCCGAGGCGGCAGCCGCCGCGGTTTCGCCCGCGGTGCGCGCCGCAATCGAAACGCTGGTCGCCCAGATTCGCACGCTCCGCGCCAAGAAGTTCGTCCGCGACGAGTTCACCAAGACCGTGGTGGTCGCCGGCGAAGATCGGCCGTGGCGTTACCAACTCACGGCGTCGCTCTCGCTCGTCGGCGGCAACGGCTCCCAGACCGCGGCGTCGACGCTCTTCTTCTCCGAACGCGCCGGCGGCAACACCGAGTACGCAGGTTCGCCGGAATTCGACGTCGTTTTCGAGACCGAACAGCCGCTGCTCGACGCCCTTTTCACGCTGGTTTACGGGCCGAGAGATCCGGGACCGCCGCCGCCCGAACAGGAACCCGCGCCGGCGCCCGCCAAGTAGCGGAGCGCCGCAGGCTGCACCGAACGGGACATGAAGCTGAAGCGAACAGGCCTGTTCATGGGCAGATGGTGCGTCCATGCCCTCGGCAGCTTCATCCTCTGGTCGGTGTGGCTGACGCTCGCGGCGATCCTCGTCCTCCAGTCGATCATCGCGTTTTCGCACGAGCTGCACGTTCCCAACCGGATCGTGCGCTCGTTCGAAAACGGCATGGCCCACGCCGGCCTGCGAGTCCGCTTCGACACCGCCAGCTTCGATTCCTCCGGACACGTCCTGATCGAAAACCTGAGCCTCTTCAGCGAGTCCTTCGACGAGCCCCTGGTCACGGCAAGATCGATCTACCTGCAGGTCGACCCCTGGGCCCTCCTCTCCGGCTCGTTCGAAGCCAAGTGGATCAGCGGGCGCGGAGTGACGCTCTACGTGCCGGCGATGGTTTCTCCCTCCGGACGCAGCGATCCGGTCCTCCAGGATCTGACGCTGCTCGTCGAGCGCGACGACACCGATGTCCAGGTCCGTCAACTCACCGGGCACGCCGGGCCGCTCGCGGTGAACATCCGCGGCGCGGTTCGTCTCCCCCGCGGCGAGAGTGGGGCCAAACGCACGCAGCGCGAGATCGTTGCCGCCGGGCTCGCCGAGTACCTTCGCGTTTCGAAGGAGCTCCTGCTCGCCCAGGCGCGCCTTTCGGGATTCGAGAATCCTTCGCTCCAGATCGCGCTCAAGCCCGACGAAAAGCGTGTCGCCCGGGTCGACGCGAAGTTCAGCGCGCGCTCCGCCAATCTGAGCAAGGAGACCCTCGCCCTCCCGCGCTTCGATCAAAACCTCCGGGTCGACGGTTTGGTTTTCGAGACGACGTTCCCGCTAGTCCCGCCACCGACCATGGCGTTTCAGGTCCGAGGACGCGCCGACGCGGTTCATACGGCCGATGGCGCCCGCATCGACAGGCTGCGGACGGTGCTGAACGGCAGATTCCAGACCTCGCCCGCGGCGTTCGTCCCTCGCGAGATCCTGGCCGCCGCGGCGAGCGTCTCGGCTCGAGGCTACGAGTTGGAGGCCGTCTCGCTCCGCCTTCGCCCCCAGCCTCTGCCCAAGGTCGCGGCCGACGCTTCGTTTTCTTTCCTGGGCGAACCCTGGAGCGTGCAGGCCGACGTCGACGTCCAGCAGCATGCCGGTTTCGCCGCCGTCGAGGGCACGGTATCCCCCCGGATCATCGCCGAGGTGGGAAAAAAAGTCGGGCGGGACCTGACCGCCCTGCTCGCCCCGGAAAAGCCCATCCGGCTTTCCGCCCGCACCCGCCTCGATCCCGGCTGGAAACCGTCGAACGTCCGCGGCCGGGTCGAGGTCGGAAAGGTCGTGGCTCATGCCGTTTCGCTCAACCAGGCCAGCGCGAACCTCCACTTCGCCGGCACGGAACTCGACGTGACCAACATCGTCCTGGAGCAGGGTCAGAACCTGGCGCTGGGTAACTACAGGATGAATACCAAGACGCTGGACTACCGCTTCCTGCTCACCGGGCGACTCCGGCCCGTGGGAATCGCGGGGTGGTTTCACGACTGGTGGACTCGCTTCTGGGGCAACTTCGATTTTTCCGCCGCCGCTCCGATCGCCGACGTGGACGTGCAGGGCCGCTGGGGAGAACCGCATCTCTCGACCGTCTTCGTCCATGTCGACTGCGATGCCCCCGTCATCCGCAGCGTGCCGCTGGACCAAGTCCGCATCACGCTTTTCATCCGCCCCGATTTTTACGACGCGCTGGACCTCCACGCCACCCGGGGTAACGGCTCCGCACGGGGGAGTTTCACGCGTTCGGTGGACCTCAACCAGAAGGGCTTTCGCTGGATGGAGTTTCAGGTCGCGAGCACGCTCGACCTTCAGGAAAGCGCGCGGCTCTTCGGCAAGGAGGGCACGGATCTGGTGGAGCCTTTCCGGTTCGAGAAGGCTCCCCAGCTCAAGCTCTCCGGGCGTCTCGAAGGCGAAGCTTCGGGGCGCGGGACCCACGAAGACGTCTTGATCGAGGCCGTCTCCTCCGGAGGTTTCTGGTTCTTCGACTTCCCTCTCAGCAATCTCGCCTGCCGAGCCGAGGTTCACGACGACGAGATCCGCGTCCCCGAAGTGAAGGTCAACTTCGCCACCGGCTCCGCCACGGGCCACGCGCTGGTCAACGGCCGCGGCAACGACCGCAGACTCTCCTTCGACGCCTCGGTCACCGATGCCGGTCTCGGCGAGAGCATCCGGATCCTCGAGGATTTTTCCGCACGTCGTCGCGGCGAAAAACCTCCGCCGGTCAGCCGGTTCCAGCAACGCGTCGCGAGCGGGAAACTGAGCCTCAAGGCCTCCGCCACCGGCCTGTACCACGAATCCCGCAGCTACGTGGGTCAAGGCTCCGCGGAGCTGAGGGGCGCCGAGCTGGCGCAGATCAACATGCTCGGCGCGCTGTCGGCGGCGCTCCGGGGCAACTCCCTGCTCGGGTTCACGTCCTGGCGGTTGGACACCGCGCAGGCCCGCTTTTCCATTGAGCGCGACCGGCTCGTTTTCCCCGAACTCACGATCACCGGACCCACCGCGAAGCTCGATGCGAAAGGCGCCTACGGCCTCGAGAGCAAGAAAATGGATTTCAACGCCAAGTTCTACCCGTTCGAGAAGGGCAAGACGCTCCTCGCCAACGCCGTCGACCTCGTGCTGACGCCGGTCTCCGCAGTGCTCGAGCTGAAGCTGACCGGAAGCCTGGACAACCCGAGGTGGTTCTTCACGTACGGTCCGACCAGCCTGCTTCGCAAACTGGCCGGCGCCGACAGCGGCCCCAAGGGCATCGCCGAAGAACCCGTACCCGCGCCGTCACCGCTCCTCCGACCTTAAGTCCTGGCGCACGCCGTGCCCGGCCGCGAAACGCGTTGCCGTCGGTCGCGTCCGGAGGTTGGATTTCCGACGTTTTCCAGCTGCGCCAGCATGCGATCCGTGGCGCCTCTCCCCTTGGTCACGATTCCTCATCTTTCCTGGCTTCATCGGCTGTGCGTTCTGCTCGGTGGGCTGCTCGCCCTGGTAGGCGCGATGTTCCTGCTTCGGTGGGGAATGCAGTGGGAGGAGTTTTTTTCTTTCGGCATTCCGACGTCGTCGGTGCCGCCGACCGGCGCCGCGAGCATCCTCGTCTTCGGGGTCGCGCTGATCGGCTATTGCAGCGGCTGCCGCCGCCTCGCCGTGATCGCGCTCGTTCCAGCTGCGATCTCGTTGGCAACTCTGGTTTCAAAAACCCTCGGGTGGCTTCCGACCTTCGACGAGGTCCTCGTGCCCAACGCGTTTGGCCGGGGCGCCCCCGCGCCCTCGATCCACACCGTCGCTGCCATCGGATTTCTACTTTCGGGCTTGGCCCTCGCAGGCATGTCGCGCAGGCCGGTCTCGCTCGGTCGGACCGTATTCCTCGCCTTTTCCGGCTCGATCCTCGCCTCGATCGCCTTTTCGACCCTGCTCGGCTACGGATTCGGACTCCCGGTCCTCTACCGCTGGGGAACGACGGACATGCTGCCGATCGGCGGAGCGATCAGTCTCTTCATCCTCGGCGTCGCCCTGCTGGCCTTGGCCTGGCGCGAGCACCAGGGAGAAAACCCAGGCGCTCCAGGCTGGATTCCGATGCCAGTGGTCGTGGGTGCGGCAACTCTCACCGGCATCCTGTGGATGAGCCTGCGCGAGTCGGAACGTCTCGGGCTTGCCGGCACGACACAGATTGCGATTCGCGACTACGCCAGCGCGATCGGCCGGGAATTGCAGCACCAGTGCGAGCAAGTGGATCGGCTGGCGCAGCACTGGTCGCGTTCCTCGGTCGCTCCGGAGGACGCGAAGCAGGAGACCATCACGGTGCGAAACGAGCTTCTCGGCTGCGAGGGGCTCACGCGGCTCGATCCCGATGGACATGTGGTCTGGGAGGAGGGCATCCAAGGCAGCGTTCTCGCGACCGGGTTCGAGCACGCCACCGACGCAGTGCGGAACGCGGCCATGCATGCCGCTCGCGGATCGGGCACGGCGACGATTTCGGGCTCCATCTTCTCCGGCGGCGCACCGATCGGTTTCGCGATCTACACCCCCATCGAGCAGAACGGCCAGCTCGACGGCTACCTCGGAGCGGACATCGCCTATCGCCGACTTTTTCTCGAGCTGATCCGGCGGCTGAAGCTCGAGAACAACTACCAGGTCGCGGTCTACGTGGGCCCGAGCGTCGTCTACTCGAACACGAGGCAGGATCTGACCGACCTGCGGCTCGAGGAAGTCTTCGACGTGGCCGACCGGCGCATCCGCGTCGAAATCGCCCCGACTCAGGAAAACATGCGCCGGAGCCGGCGGTATCTTCCCGAACTCGCGCTCGGAGCCGGCCTGGGAATCACCCTTCTCCTCGGGCTCAGCGTTCATCTCGCCCGCGCCGCCCGGAGCGGCCTCCGCGCCGCCCGCCTCTCGAACATCCGGCTCGTGGCGGAAAACGAGGAGCGCCGCCGTGTCGAGGAGATGCTGAAGGTCTCGGACGAACAGCTCCGGCTCGCCCTCGACAGCACCCAGATCGGTATTTTCGAGTGGAAACTGCCGGACAACCACCTCTTCAGCAGCGCGAGCATCTGGAGTCTGCTCGGCTATCCGCCCGGCGTCGTGCCGCCCACCCAGGAGGCCTGGACCGCGCTCATCCATCCGGACGATCTTCCCTCGTACCACGCCGCCCTCGAGAAACAGCTGAGCGGCAAGGCCACGTTCATCGATCCCGAGTATCGAATCCGCACCTACGCCGGCGCCTGGAAATGGATCTACACCCGCGCCCGCACCGTGGCGCAGTCGAAGGCGGGCACGCCCACCCGCGTCATCGGCACGCTGCAGGACATCACCGCCCGCAAGCTCGCCGAGCAGGCGCTGCGCCTGAGCCAGGCGACCACCCGCAAGCTTTCGCTCGTGGCGGCGAAGACGGACAATCTCGTCCTCATCACCACCGCCCACGGCGCCATCGAGTGGGCCAACGAAAGCTTCGAACGCGTGATGGAGTATCCGCTTTCTGAAGTCATCGGCAAGAATCCGGCCGATTTCCTGATCGGCTCCGACACCGCCGCGCAGACCGTCCGTCGCATCCGGGTGGCGTTCTGCCGAGGACTCGGCGTCAGTACCGACATCGTCAACTACTCGAAGTCCGGGAAAAAGTTTCACCTCCATCTCGAGATCCAGCCCGTGCACAACGAAGCCGGCGTGCTGGAGAACTTCATCGCGGTGATGGCGGACATCTCCTCGCGGGTCGAGACCGAGCGCACCCTGCGGCGGGCCAAGGCGGAGGCCGACGCGGCCTCGAAGGCCAAGAGCGAGTTCCTCGCCTCGATGTCGCACGAGATCCGCACGCCGATGAACGGGGTGATCGGGATGACTAGCCTCCTCCTCGACACGCCGCTCACGCACGAGCAGCGCGACTGCGTCAGCACGATCCGCTCGAGCGGCGAGGCCCTGCTCACCATCATCAACGACATCCTGGATTTTTCGAAGATCGAGTCGGGACGGATGGATCTCGAAAAGCTGCCCTTCGAACTCGCCGTCTGCATCGAGGATGCCCTCGACCTCTTTTCCGTCCAGGCGACGAACAAGAAGCTGGAACTGGTCTATCACATCGATTCTGGCGTGCCCTCCTGGATACAGGGCGACGCCACCCGGCTTCGGCAGGTGCTGGTCAACCTCGTCAACAACGCGGTGAAGTTCACCCCCTCGGGCTCGGTGTCGATCCGGGTCGCCTGCCGCCCCGCCGCCCCCCCCGCCGGCGCCGCCCACGCGCCGCTCACGCTGGAGTTTTCCGTTACCGACACCGGCATCGGCATCCCCGCCGACCGGCTCGACCGGCTCTTCCGCCCGTTCAGCCAGGTCGACTCCTCCACGACCCGGAAATACGGCGGCACCGGTCTAGGCCTCGCGATCAGCCACCGCCTCTGCGCCTTGATGGGAGGGTCCATCACGGTCCACAGCACGCTGGGCGTCGGTTCGACCTTCAGCTTCACCATCCAAACCGAGGCGCTGACGACTCCGGCCGGCTGGGGTCTGCCCGACATACCGTCGCGTCTGAAAAATGGAACGGTCCTCTGCATCGACGATCACCCGGTCACTCGGGAGCGCTTGAAGACGCTCTTCGCCAGCTGGGGAGCCCGGCCGGAGTGCGCAGCCACGGCGCAGAGCGCGCTGCCGTTCCTCGCCGCAGCGACGCCGCCGGTTGCGATCGTCCTCGACTACGGTATCCCCGAGGACGAAGCGGGCATCGAGCTTCGCGCCCGGATCTGCGGCTCCACCATTCCGGTCCTGCTGCTCCTGCCCCCGGGGCAATCGGCCGAGGATCTCGAGGTGTTCGCCGGCCGCCGCGGCACGGCGAGCGTCGTCAAACCGGCGCGCACCCATGCCCTCATCCGCGGCATGCAGAATCTCCTGGACGCGCCCGTGGACAGCCTGCCGCCGTTCGCGCCGTCGGTCGACAGCGGCATCCTCGGAAGAGAAATCCCGCTCGAGGTTCTGGTCGTGGAAGACAATGCGGTGAACCAGAAGGTGGCGCTTCGGTTTCTCGAGCGGCTCGGCTATCGCGCCGATGCGGTCGGCAACGGCGCCGAGGCGGTGCACACGCTGGAGTCGCGCCGCTATCACCTCGTCCTCATGGATCTCCAAATGCCGGAGATGGACGGCTTCGAGGCGACCCGGCAGATCCGGAAGCTCGTGCCGGCCGAACGCCAGCCGAAGATCATCGCGCTGACGGCAAACGCCCTCTCGGGCGACCGCGACCTCTGCCTCGCCGCAGGGATGGACGACTACATCACCAAGCCGGTGAAGCTTCTCGAAATCGCACAGATGATCCGCCGGCAATTCCTGGCCGGCTCCCGTCCGCCTTTGAAATCCGGCAAGGTGTGAGCAGAGGAACGGTCGCTCGTAGTTGAAGCTTGGCGACAGCCCCCGAAACGACGACGCACCTGTTCCGCAGGCGCGGGACCTCAAATCTTCGTTTTCGGCGGCATCGGCACCGCCTCGTCGTGGGTGGGCATGGGTGCGAACTCCGGGCGCGCAACACCCGGCGCGAGCTTCGCGATGTCGACCGCCTCGCCCGTTTGGAAGCAAAGGTTGGCCGCCGCTCCGACGAGCATGGCGTACGCGCCGCCGCGCTCGTCTGCCGCCCGCAGGTATTTGTCGGCGGGAGGATTGGGCAGGAAGAGATCGTTCAGCATCACGGAGTCGCCCCCCGCATGCGAACCGGCGCCGCTCCAGGTCTCGACTTCGCGAGCGGGGCCGCGCAGCGGAATCACGCGCGTCTTCACGCCTTCCTGAAGCACGCCTCCCTGCTCCGTCTGCGTGCCCGCGACGTAGACCTTTTCCACCATCGAGTGCTCGAGGCGGCCCTTGGTGCCGTTGAACGCGATCGTGTAGCCCTCCCAGGAGTTGAAGGCGTTGAGCGAATACGCGAGCGTCACGCCGTTGTCGTAGGTGACGAGGACGTTCATCGTATCCTCAATGCTGATATCCGGACGCCAGACGCACCGGTCGCGGAAATAGCCGTCGAACCGCTCCTGGTCGACGTAGAGCATCTTCAGCCGCTTGTCGGCCGCGAGATCGAGGAAGAACCCGCACTTGTCCTTTTCCGGGCAGGTGCGGCAGCGCTCGTGATGGCTCTCCAGCCCCATGCGCTTCGCCATCTTCGGAGTGTAGAACTCCCGCTTGCCGGTGGCCCGCACCGAGGCCGGCACCGCGCCGAGCCACCAGTTGACCAGATCGAAATGGTGCGACGCCTTGTGGATCATCAGGCCGCCGGAGTTCTCCTTGTGGCTGTGCCACCGCCGGAAGTAGTCGGCGCCGTGGTGCGTGTTGAGCATCCAGTGGAAATCGACTGAGAGCACATCGCCGATCTCGCCGTTCATCAGCAGGTCCTTCACCTGCGTACGCGGCGGCGAGTACCGGTAGTTGTGGCCCACGCGGAGGTGTCGGCCGGTGCGCTTGCGGGCCTCGACGATCCGCAGGCATTTCTCCGCCGTGGTGGTCATCGGCTTCTCCGTGATCGCGTCGCAGCCGGCTTCCATCGCCCGCACGATGTAGTCGTCGTGCGCGGAATCCTGCACGGTGACGATCACGACATCGGCCCGCGTCTCCCGAATCATCTTTTCGAAATCCGCCGGAGCATAGGCCGGCGGAGGAGTCAGGCCCGCGGCGCTCCATCGATTGCGGCATACCTCCATGCGTCCGGCATTCCGATCGCAGATGCCCACGAGTTCGGCGTGGTCCTTGTGATCGCCGAGAATCGCCTCCTGATACATCGAGCTGCGGTGGCCGGTGCCGACGATGGTGTAACGACGGCGTTTGCCTGCCGTTTCGGCGGCGGCCGACAGTCCGGTGACGCCGAGCGCAAGGCCGAGACCGACGGTCGAGATTCCCTTCACGAACGTGCGGCGGCCGATGGGGTGCGAAATGACGGAGAGGGTGTCCATACGCGCGGAAGTTCGAAAACGCAGCTAAACTAGGACAGCTGTCCGCGTTTGAGACAAGGCGCCAGTGCGGTCTTTTTCGGCGTTCGGCGCACGGAGGTTTCGGTCGGCTCGCTCTGCCCTGCGACGCTCCGCGGCTTACCGGTACAGCTCCTAATACGGAGCCGGCCGGACATTAGTCGGCAGCGTGAAAGACCCGCCGGGCGTCGCGAATGGCGCTCTGCGCTGGCGCCGCGCGTGCTTCGCGTTTTCTTGCGCGCTTGCGCCGTGTATCCCCCGCCCGGCCATCCCCACCGACACGCCTCCATGCCAAACCCCGTCCCGGCCGACACCGCCCTCGAAGCCATTCGTCCCATCAAGTCCGTTCTCGCCGCGAATCGCAGCGAAATCGCCGTCCGGATTTTCCGCGCCGGCACCGAACTCGGCCTTCGCACGATCGCCGTGTTCGCGCAGGAGGACCGCTTCTGCATTCACCGGTACAAGGCCGACGAGGCCTACCTCATCGGCCAGGGGAAAGGTCCGGTCGCGGCCTACCTGGACATCGAAAGCATCGTAGGCGTGGCGAAGGAAAAGGGAATCGACGCGATCCATCCCGGCTACGGCTTTCTCGCGGAAAACGCCGAGTTCGCCCGCGCCTGCGAGCGGGCCGGGATTCTCTTCGTCGGACCGCGCCCTGAGCTCCTCGATCAAATGGGAGACAAGACCGCCGCCCGCGCGCTGGCGAAGAAGGTCGGCGTGCCGGTCCTCCCCGGCACCGAGGACCCGGTGCAGGACCGCGAAGAGGCGCTGAAGATCGCGCGATCGATCGGTTTCCCGCTCATCATCAAGGCCGCCTTCGGGGGCGGCGGCCGGGGCATGCGCGTCGTGCACAAGCCGGGCGACCTCGACACGCTGCTCGACGAAGCCCAGGCGGAAGCGGGACGCGCGTTCGGAAACCCCGCGGTCTTCCTCGAGAAATACATCCCGCGCGCCAAGCACATCGAGGTCCAGATCCTGGGCGACAAGCACGGGAACGTCATCCATCTCCACGAGCGCGACTGCTCCGTGCAGCGGCGCCACCAGAAGGTGGTCGAGGTGGCGCCCAGCTACGGCCTGCCCGCCGCCGTGATCGACGAACTCTGCCAGGCGGCCGCACGGCTCGCCGGGTCGATCCGGTACGACAATGCCGGCACGATCGAATTCCTCTACGATCTCGACCGCCACGAGTGGTTCTTCATCGAGATGAACCCCCGTATCCAGGTCGAACATACGGTGACCGAGGTCATCACCGGCCTCGACCTCGTCCGCGCCCAGATTCTCATCGCCCAGGGATATCCGCTGCACTCGCCGGAGGTCGGCATGCCGGTGCAGGACCAGGTGCCGAGAAACGGCTTCGCCATCCAGTGCCGCATCACGACGGAGGATCCGGAGAACAAGTTCATCCCCGACTACGGCCGCATTCTCGCCTACCGCTCGCCGGGCGGCTTCGGCGTCCGCCTCGACGGCGGCATGGGGTTCGCCGGCGCGGTGATCACGCCGTTCTACGATTCGCTCCTCGTGAAGTGCATCACCAGCGGCCAGAGCTACGAGATCGCGATGAACCGCGCCCGCCGGGTGCTGAGCGAATTCCGCATCCGCGGGGTGAAGAGCAACATCCCGTTTCTCGAAAACGTCATCGCCCACCCGACGTTCCGCTCCGGCCAGGCAACCACGACGCTGATCGACACCACGCCCGAGCTCTTCGCCTTCAAGCAGCGCCGCGACCGCGCGACCAAGCTGCTCAACTTCCTCGGCAACGTCACGGTCAACGGCAATCCCCACGTCAAGGGCGCGCGCCCGTCCAAGCCGCTGCTGCAGGCCGCGCCCCCCGCCTACGATCCGTCCGAGCCGCCGCCGCCGGGAACCCGGCAAACCCTGCTCGAACTCGGGCCGAAAGGTTTCGCCGAATGGACGCTCAAAAAGCGCCGCCTCCTCGTCACCGACACCACCTTCCGCGACGCCCATCAGTCGCTCATGGCGACCCGCGTCCGCAGTTACGACATGCTGGCCTGCGCCGGCGCCGTGGCCCGGCGCGCCCCGGACCTCTTTTCCCTCGAAATGTGGGGCGGAGCCACGTTCGACAGCGCGATGCGTTTCCTCTCCGAGGATCCGTGGGAGCGTCTGCGCGCCCTCCGCGCCCGCATCCCCAACATCTGCTTTCAGATGCTGTTCCGCGGCGCCAACGCCGTCGGCTACACGAACTATCCCGCGCCCGTCGTCGCCGGCTTCGTGAAACACGCGGCCGAGAGCGGAATGGATATCTTCCGCATCTTCGACTCGTTGAACTATCTCCCGAACCTGCGCGTGGCGATGGAAGCCGTCCTCGAGACGCACGCGATCTGCGAGGCCGCGTTGTGCTACACCGGCGACATTCTCGACGACCGCCGCGACAAGTATTCGCTTCAATACTACGTCCGGCTCGCCAGGGAGCTCGAACGCATGGGAGCGCATTTCATCGCGATCAAGGACATGGCCGGGCTCTGCCGCCCCTATGCCGCGCAAAAGCTGGTCAAGGCCCTGAAGGACGAGGTCGGGCTCCCCCTCCACTTTCACACCCACGACACGAGCGGCATCGCCGCCGCCTCGGTGCTCCGGGCGGCCGACGCGGGCGTCGACGTCGTCGACCTAGCCCTCGCCTCGATGAGCGGCAGCACGTCGCAGCCGAATCTCAACTCCGTCGTCGCCGCCCTGCAGCACACGGCGCGGGACACCAAACTCGACCTCGACGCGCTGAACGGTTTCTCGGACTACTGGGAGCACGTCCGCGACTACTACCGGCCCTTCGACACCGCGCCGCGCACCGGCTCGGCCGAAGTCTATCTGCACGAGATGCCGGGCGGCCAGTACACGAACCTCAAGGAGCAGGCCGCCTCGATGGGCGTCTCGCACCGGTGGCCGGAAATCGCCCGCACCTACGCCGAGGTGAATCAGCTTTTCGGCGACATCGTGAAGGTCACGCCCTCCTCGAAAGTCGTCGGCGACATGGCGCTTTTCCTCTTCTCGCGCGGAATCAAGCCCGCCGACGTCGTAAACCTGGAACCCGGTTCGATGCCGTTCCCCGAAAGCGTGATCGACATGCTCTGCGGCGGACTTGGCTGGCCCGAGGGCGGTTGGCCGGAACCGGTCTGGCGCGCCGTCCTGGGAGAAAAACGCTTCCGCGAAGCGCGGGCGAAATATGCCGGCGACACCGCGGCGGCAAAGGCCCGCGGCACCTCCACCCAGGCCGGCCGTAAAGCCGACTCCGTGCTGACCGCAGCCCGTCAGGAACTCACCGAAAAGCTCCGGCACGAGCCGACGGAGGACGACCTGTATTCACATCTCATGTACCCTCAGGTCTTCGCCGACCTGGTCAAACAGCGGCGCGACTACGGCGACGTGAGTGTGCTGCCGACACCCTCCTTCCTCTACGGACTGACGCCGGGCGAGGAGATCTCCGTCGAGATTGAACCCGGAAAGGTTCTCATCATCCGGCTGATCAGCGTCGGAGCGGCCGACAAGGACGGCCGCCGGTCGATCAGCTACGAACTCAACGGCATGGCGCGCGAGGCATACGTCGTCGACAAGAGCGTGGCTCCGCAAACCAAACGCCGTCCGAAGGCCGACCCGGCCGACGCGTCCCAGATTGCGGCTCCCATCCCCGGCCTCATCGCCACGCTGCCGGTCAGCGTCGGCGCCAAGGTTGCGAAGGGAGACAAGCTCTTCATGATGGAGGCGATGAAAATGCAGACGACCATCTCCGCGCCCTTCGACGCCGTGGTGGCGGAGTTGCACGCCGGGCTCGGCGACACGGTCGAAGCCAAGGACTTGATCGCGGTGCTGCGCCCCATCGCGTAGCAGGCACTCCAATACCGTCACGCCGCCCGCGTTCGTCCTGGAGCGCGGCGGCGAGTCTAAGCCGCTCAGACAACCGGCTTGCGCCGGTACAGGATGAGGCCCGGCATCGCGAGTCCGACGGCGAGCGCTCCGATGGTGAAAAACGCCTGGAGGGCGTTTTGCACCGCCGTCTGGAAAAGCGCCTCCGAGTAACCCTTCTGGTTGATCTGCACGATCGCCAGCATGGCGGTGTAGGCGCGGACGCCCGGCACCATCGGAATCATCGCCGCAACCGTGAAGACCTTCGGATGCGCGCGCAGCGATTGGGCGACGTACACGCCGACGAAACTCACCACCGTCGCCGCGACGAGCGTGCCCCACTCGATCGGCAGGAGAAAGCGGTCCATCAGCAAAAAGCGGAGGCCGTGGCCGACGGCGCCGAACAGCGCGCAATACAGAAGGATTCGGGGGTGGACGTGGAAGAGCATCCCGAAGCCGAGCGCCGGAACCGCCGCGAGAGCCATGTCCTGAAGGAGGAGAAGAAGGAAACTCATAGCCAGGCCCACACTTTCCAGACGTTCATTGCCAGCACGATGCCGCCGCAGGTCGAAATCGTGAGCAGCGTGGCCATCGTCCATCGGGAGATACCGGTGTTGATGTAGCCCTTCACCATGTCCGACACCGCGTTGATCAACGGCACGCCGGGCACGAGGAGCAGGACGCACGAGGCCATCGCGATCTTCGGCGTCTCGCCGAGCTTGTAGATCAGGCCTTGCGCGGCGACGGAGGTCGCGACGAAGGCGGTGACGAAAAAGTTGACCAGCGGACTGAAGTGCAGGTGCGCGAGTTGCTGGCGGGCGGCCATCGCCACGGCCGCCGCGACAAACGTGACGCCGCAACCCGTCCAGTCGGCTTTTCCAAGCCGGGCAAAACAGGCGCAGGACAATCCGATCAACACGACGACCAGCCAGCGCGGATATTTGTAGGGTTTGATCTCCTCGAGGCGGCTCATCGCCCGGGCGAGATCGAGTTGCCCCGCCTCGACCGAAAGCATCATGCGCTGCGTCTCGGTGACGACATGCATGTTGATACCGCGGTCTTCGTTCCTGCGAACGGTCGTGATGCAGTGCCCGCCCGAAAGCGTGGTGACGGTCAAGGCGTTCGCCATGATCGCGACTTCCACGCTGCCCACCCCGAGCGCAAGGCCCAGGCGGCGGATGACCGACTCCACCAGAGCGCTCTCCGCGCCGTGCTGCATGAGCAGCAAGCCCGATTGAATACACAAGCGGGTCACGTCGCGCTGTTCGGATTCGTCGAGTTCGGGCTTCGCCATTTCAGGCGGGCGAGGCTGCTCGAAATCCCGTCCAGCGCAAAGCGAAACATGCCCCCGCCGGCCACAAACCGCAGGGGGAGCCACTGCCGACTCGACAGGTCAACTCGCCCCTGCACTCGCCCTCGCGAGCGTCCCGTTCTCGTTCGCCCCGTTCAACGCGCCTCGACGACCTCGCCGTAGCCGATCTTGAGGTCGAACAACTCCGCGAGAGGCCGCTTTTCAGCCAGGCTCCGCCAAGCCCGAATCACTCCGGCATGCGTGACCAAGACGACATGCTTTTCCGGCCGGTCCAGCAGGTGATCTCGAAACGCCCTCACCCGCTCCAGCATCTCGGGAACCGTTTCGCCCCCCGGGGGCCGCGCGCGCCAGGGATCGTTCATCCAGGCGTCGACGGCCGGGCCGCGCAGTTCTTCCCAAGGACGCCCCTCCCATTCTCCGAAATGCAGCTCGGCCAACCGCGGGTCCGTGGACACTTTCCGCCCCTTTCCCAATCTTTCCGCCAAGCGCACGCAGCGACTCGCCGGGCTGCTCCAGATCGTCTCCGGCACGAACGGCAGCTTCAGCGCCACCGCGTGCGCCTCGGCGTCGAACGTCTTCGCCAACGGCAGATCGCAACGTCCGTAGCAAAGACCGGCGTTTCCTTCGATATGCGTGTGCCGGACGAGGACAGCCTTCATCGCGTGAGTGACACGATCGCGATGGCCGACAGATAAAACGCAAGTTCGCTCACCTGCTGCGCCGCGCCGAGACAGTCGCCCGTGTAGCCGCCGATGCGCTGGCGATACCAGCGCACGAGCACCGAGCGCACGAGCAGCACCGGCAACAACGCCCAAAGATAACGCCACGGCAGCAGCGCCATCGGTAGAACCGCAAACGCCATCGCCGCCGCCAGCCGGCCACCGCGAAGGTCGATTGCCAGGGGCTTCGACTTGCTCGCGTCCTGGCGCACGTAGGACAGCGAGGCCTGAAGGCTGATCGCCGCCCCCCGACTCACGGCGTGGCCGGCGACGATCAACGCCGGCGCGCAAAACGGCGGCAGAGCCGCCACGCTCTGCCACTTGAGGCCGATGACGATCACGGCGCCGATGGCGCCGAACGCTCCGACCCGCGAGTCGCGCATGATCTCCAGCACGCGGTCCTTGGTATAGCCTCCGCCGAAACCGTCGCAGACGTCGGCGATCGCATCCTCGTGGAACGCGCCCGTGCAGAGCACCGTAGCGGCGAGGCTGATACCGCTCGCCACCAGCGGCGGCCAAACCAGCGACCCGAGCACCCAAGCCAGCGCGCCCACCCCGCCGACAAGCCAGCCCACCAGCGGAAAATACGCCGAGGACCGCTGCAGGTCGGCCGGATCCCAAGTCGCCGACGCGGGCACCGGCAAGCGGGTGAAAAACATCACCGCATGCCAGAAAGCCCGCAGTTCTCGAGCGACGCCGCTCATGCCTTCAGCCCGTCCTCCACCTCGATGCCCGGGCTCGGCGCGCCTTTTTCGCTCACGCCGGCAGAGGCGAACGTCGCCATCTCTTCGAGGAACGTCACCGCCGACACGATCAGCGGCCAGGCGAGCGCCGCGCCCGTTCCCTCCCCGAGCCTGAGACCCAGGTCCAGGAGGGGCTCGCCTCCGAGGGCGGAGACGAGACGCGCGTGGCCGGTCTCGGCCGAGGCATGGGCAAACGCGGTGTAATCGAGCACCGCCGGACGCAACTTGGAGGCCACCAGCAGCGCCGAGGTCACGATGAAACCGTCGTTCACGATCAACATCCGGCGTGAGGCCGCTTCGAGCATGGCGCCGACCATCATCGCGATTTCGCAACCGCCGTAAGTCGCCAGCGCCGTGAGCGGATCGGCGATCTCGCCGTGCCGCGCGCGGACCCGCGACAGAACTTCGCGTTTCCGATCCAGCCCCGCCGGATCGTGCCCAGCGCCGCCGCCCACGCACGACGCGATCGGAAGGCCGAGGAGCGAACTCATCAGGAGAGAGGCCGCCGAGGTGTTGGCGATGCCCATTTCCCCAAAGAGCACGACGTTGGTGCCCGCGGCGTCGAGTTCGGCGACCACTCGTGCGCCCAGAGACAGACATTGCGAAACTTCGCCCGGGGTCAGCGCGGGTTCGTGCAGCATGTTGCGCGTGCCACGCCGCACCTTCAGCGAGCGCAGACTCGGATGGACCGGAAGATCGGAGGCCACGCCGGCGTCGACGATTGACAGCGCGAGCTTGTGCTGGCGGGAAAACACGTTGATGGCGGCACCTCCGCCGAGGAAGTTCAGCACCATCTGAGCAGTGACTTCCTGCGGGTACGGGCTCACGCCCTCGGCCGCGATCCCATGATCGCCGGCGAAGATCAAGACGGAGGGCGCACGCAGTTGCGGATACGCCGTTCCCTGGATCAGGCCGATCTTGATCGCGAGTCGCTCCAGGCGGCCCAGCGAGCCGAGCGGCTTCGTCTTCTGATCGATGCGCCCGCGGAGTTCGGGCTCGATGTCATGGGAAACGGGACGGATTTCTGGGATGATCCAGGTCATAAAGGGAAAAGGGGCGGAATCCTTCCGGCGATCCGAGCGAGATCCTGTGTATCCGCGCGGTCATTTCAGCCTCACTCCGCATCCGGCCACCATGAGCCAGGCCTCGGTCGCGGCGGCCGCGGTCCGTTGTCCGATTGTGCCGGTCAGATCGCGGAATCGCCGCAGCACCGGCGATTCCGGGACGAGACTCCAGCCGACCTCGTTGCCGACCACGATCGTCGTCCACGGCGCGACGCCGAACGCGGCGAGTTGAGCCTCCCATTCCTCGACGACCGCTTGGTCCGATTTGTCCAGCCGGTCCGAAACCCAGAGGGTCAGGCAGTCGAGCACCACGCAGCTCGGCGGCGGTCGCAGCTCGGCCAACGCGCCGGCCACGTCTTTCGGCGCCTCGAGGATGCGCCAACCCGGCCGTTCCGCGCGGTGTCGCCGCACGCGGTCGTCCATCTCGGGATCCGCACAGCTCGGACGATAGGTCGCGACGAACACCACGGGCTCTTCAAACGTCTTCGCAAGTTCCACGGCTCTGCGGCTCTTTCCGCTGCGCACCGGCCCCGTGAGATAGACGATTTTTCCCATGGCGCTAGAGAGCGTGAAGCAACGTCCTGCCTGAGATCGCGAGAACCACCGCCACGAAACACACGGCATGGTTGATCGCGGCCACATAGCCAATCTCCTCGTCGCCGATTTCGCGCGGGTTTGCGCCGATCCAGGGTTTATCCACCCGTTCGCCGTCATAGGTGTGCGGCCCGCCGAATCGGAGATCGAGAATGCCCGCGAGCGCCGCCTCGGGATACCCCGAGTTCGGGCTGTCGTGGGCGCTCCCATACCGAGCGATGAAGCGGAAGCTCCGCGGGCTGAGGCTCACGAGCGCCATCAGCGCCGCCGTCAGACGAGCGGGGAGGAGGTTGGCAGCGTCGTCGATCCTCGCGGCCGTTTTCCCAAACCAGTAATAGCGCTCGTCCTTGTGGCCGATCATCGAATCAAGCGTATTCACCATCTTGTAGGCCATCATCCCCGGCAGCCCGAGAAGCGCGTACCAGAAAAGCGGCGCCACCACGCCGTCGCTCAGATTCTCCGCCATCGTTTCGAACACCGCGGTTTTCACCTCCTGCACGCTCAGGTCCGCCGTGTCGCGGCCCACGATCCAGGAAAGCCGCCGACGCCCCGCCTCGAGGCTCAGGCGCAGGGCGGCGAATACCGCCCTGCCCTCGCGGACGAGCGTCTGGTTCGCGAGGGCGAAGAAGATGCCGCTGACCTCGAACGCGAGGCCGACCGCGGGGTGAATGGCGGCGGCTAGCCGGCCGGCCGCGGCGAACAGAAAAAACACACCGAGGATCAGCGCCAGCGCCGACGCCAGTCCCTTCCAGAAACGCCCGCGCCCGCGGTTAAGTCGCGTATCGAACGTGTGGATCAGCCGTCCAAAGCCCACGATCGGGTGCGGCATCCATCTCGGGTCTCCGAGCAGGAGATCCAGTCCGTAGCCGAGCATGAGCGGGAGAGAGATCATGCGCGCCTGCTCCATTCCGCTAAACCGTCGACCAGCCAGCGATCGGACTCGGGCCCTTGGGAAGCCACGCGGACGAATCGCGCGTCCAGTCCGCGGAAGTTCGAAGCGTCGCGCACGAGCAGACCGTGCTTGTCCACCAGCCAGGATTTCAGCTCCGCGGAACAGGGCCGATCCCACCGGATGAGGAAGAAATGAGTCTCTCGCAACTCCGCCCGGCAGCGGTTTACCTCCCGCAACGCCAACGCAAGCCGCTGCGCGGCTTCGCGATTCTCGCTCGCCGGCGCTGCGGCATCGGCAGTCTCAGCGAGAAGAAACTTGCCCGCCTCGATCGCGAGCGCGTTCACGGTCCACGGCGCCAGGCCGTTCTTCAGACGCTCGATGATCCGGGACGGGCCGACGACATATCCGAGCCGCAATCCCGGAATCGAGTACCGCTTCGTCAACGAGCGGATCAGCAGGATGTTCTTCCGCCGGACGACATCGCCGGAACGCAGCTTCGGCAACGTGCAGGCGTCCTCATAGGCTGCATCCACGATATGGAGACAGTCGGGTGCGGCGTCGACGCGGGACAGGATTCGCTCCGCCGGCCAGGCATGTCCGGTCGGGTTGTTGGGACTGCAGAGCCACAAGAGCTCCGAAGCGGGCAGCGTCCCGTCGTCAAAACGCTCCAAGTCGGCGAACCGCAGTTCGTGCTCATGAATCCGGCAGGCGTCCTCGTACTCGGAAAACGTGGGCGTCGGCACGCAGGACACTCGCTGCCGAAACGCCTGGGCGATGAGGTGAATGGCCGCGCATGCGCCATTCGTCACCAGGACCTCCTCTGGCCGGACGTTCTCCGAATTCGCGATGTGCTCCGCCAGGCTCTCGGCGCAGGGCTCGGGATAGTTCGCCACGCAATCGAGGCGCGCAGCGAGATGCCGCTGCAAACGCTCCAGACGAACCGGATCGGCGACGACGTTGCTGCTGAAGTTCGCCCTCAGCCGCTTCGCAAAGCGGAAAACGTCGTCTCCGTGTCCGTGCAGCATGGGAATGCTAGAGTCCGACGTAGCGCTTGATCGGTTCTAGGTTCACGTGCTGCTGCACGTGCTCCGCCATGGCGCGATAGATCTCCTGGCGGTGTTCGGCCCAGGTCACGGGATTCACGGTGTGGCCGCTCAACCCTGCGGCGCGCGAGACGCGGCCCCTCACTTCGGGCGCTTCGAACCAGCCGTGGAGGTAAGTTCCCCACACGTTCCCGCGGCAATGTCCCTCGGGCCGGTCGGTCTCCCCGTCGAAAACGCGGTGCAGCGGTTCGCAGGCGCCGACCGCCCGGCTCCGCCCCATGTGAATCTCGTAGGCGCTCCAGCGGCGACCGTCGCATTCCGCCGTCACCTGGCGAACGATCTTGTTGCGTTCGAAAACCGTCTCGACCGGCAGAAGCCCGAGTCCCGGCTCTTCCCCTGCGTCGCCAGCCACGCCGTCGCCGTCAGTGAGGCGCTCGCCCAGCATCTGAAACCCGCCGCAAAGACCGATCACGAGCACGCCCCGTCGCGAGGCGTTCGCGATTGCACGGTCGAGTCCGGTGGCACGAAGCCAGCGCAGATCCGCCAGCGTGTTCTTCGAGCCCGGCAGCACGATGACCCGGGCCTGGGCAAGCTGGTCGGAGGTGGAAACCCAGCTGACCCGCACGCCCTGATCCAGCCACCAGGGTTGGCAGTCGGTCAGGTTTGCCGCATGCGGAAACCGTATCCAGGCGATCAATTCACCCGTGCCGCGATCCTGGTCCGCCGCGGTGAGGCCGTCCTCCTCCTCCGGCTGCAGATCGCGGCGGAGGGGAACCGTGCCGAGCACGTCGAGGCCCGGAGCGTGCGGTTCCAACCAACGCTGGGGATCGGGAAAAAGCCGGATATCTCCGCGGAACCGGTTGACGATCGCGCCGAGACAGCGCGCCCGATCCGCCTCGGGAAGCAGCGCCCAAGTGCCGGCCAGCTGGGCGTAAATCCCGCCGCGGTCGATGTCGCCCACCAGGACCCAGCGCCCGTCCAGATAGCGGATCGGCCGGAGGTTCACCAAGTCCCGTTCCATCAAGTTCAGCTCGACCGGGCTCCCTGCGCCTTCGAGCACGAGGACGTCGCATCGGCTCTTCCACGCCTCCAATTCCTCCACGACCACCGACCAAAGCCGTTCGAAATTCGAGTAGTACTCCAGCGCCGCAAAATGCCCCTGGGCCTGTCCCCTGAGCACGAGCTGCGAACCGAGGCCGCCGCTCGGCTTGAGCAGGATCGGGTTCATCTCGGCCGAGGGCAGCAGCCCGCAGGCTTCCGCCTGGACGGCCTGTGCCCGGGCAATCTCTCCGCCGTCGAGCGTGGCGCCGGCGTTGTTGGACATGTTCTGCGCCTTGAACGGGGCGACGCGCACGCCCTGCCTCTTCAGCCAGGCGCAAAGCGCGATGGTCATCCAGGATTTGCCGGCGCTGGACGAAGTGCCGAGGACGGAAAGAGCCTTCATGGGCGTGCGACGGTTCGTTGCAGGTTCGCTCGGCCGGCGGGCCGCTGCCCCGACGCCCCAACGATCCATTCGTGTCTGTCGCTCTCCATCGTCGCGTTCCGCGTACTCAGCGGTTCAATACTCGATGCCGAGCTGCGCCTTCACGCCGGCGTTGAACGGATGTTTGATCTCGCGCATCTCGGTCACAAGGTCGGCGAGTTCGATCAGCTCGGCCGGGGCGCCCCGTCCGGTGCACACCACATGGAGGTCGGCGCGCTTCGCCCGAAGCGCCGCGAGAACCTCGTCCTTCGGCAGGTAGTCGTAGCTGAGGACGACGTTGATCTCGTCGAGCAGCAGGAAATCGAGGTCGTCCGAACGCAGATAATCCAGCGCGAGATTCCAGCCGGAGCGGCAGCTGGCGATATCGGCCTCGCGATTCTGCGTCTCCCAGGTGAATCCGTCGCCGACGTGGTGCCAACTGAGGTTGGGGCCGCGGAGCAGTTTCGACACGGCATCCGAGCCGCTCTTGATGAACTGGATCACGACGCATTTTCCGCCGTGCGCGAGCATGCGGGTCATCATGCCGAAGGCCGCGGTGGTCTTGCCCTTGCCGTTGCCGGTGTGGACGACGATCAGGCCGCGCTTGTCCTTCGCCGCGCGCATTTTTGCGCGCATTTCCGCCTGGAGTTCCTGCATGGCTTGCCGGTGTTCGGTCTCGTTGGTGGCTTTGCGTGGATCGGTCATGGGAGTTCGAAAATAAGCCCGGAGCCGGTTCGTGCCCGGATTCCGAATACATCGTTGAGCAGCTCGGGGGTGAGGACCTCCTGCGGAGGACCCGCGGCGCGCAGCCGGCCCTGGTGCAGGACGACGATGATGTCCAGGCGGTACGCCGCGCGGAGTTCGTGGAGCGAAAACAACATCGTTTTCCCCTTCTCGGTGAGCCCCCGCGCAATCGACAGCACCTCGAGCACGTGGCGCGGATCGAGTTGGGCCAGCGGCTCGTCCCAGAGCTGCAGCGGGGCGCCGTTGGCCAGGGCTCGAGCGAGCAGCACGCGCTGGCGCTCGCCGCCGGAAAGCCGGTTCACCGGCCGGTGGGCGAGTTTGCTGAGATCGACGCGGGCGAGTGCTTCGTCCACGCCGTTTTCGTCGTCGCCCCAGGCATAGCGCCCCTGCGCCACGACGGAACGCACGCTGAAGCCGAACTCGAAACGAGCCTCCTGCGGCACCCAGTGTGTCATCCTCCCCCGCTCCATCACCGGGATCTCCTGCAGCGGACGCCCCGCCCAACGGATCGAACCCGGGCTGTGCAGCAGCCCCGCCGCTACCTGGAGCAACGTCGATTTTCCGGAGCCGTTCGGCCCGATCAGCCCAGCCAGCACACCGCGAGGCAGGCTCAGGGTCACCTCGCCCAATCGGCCGGTCACGCTGGCCGCCGTGACTTCGAGGGCGTTCACGCCTGTCGTCTCAGCAGCCATAGGAAAAACGGTCCGCCAACCAGGGAGGTGACGATGCCGAGGCGCAGTCCGCCCGCGCTCCGGCCCAGGAGGTCGCACGCGAGCACGAACGCCGCGCCGCCGACCAGCGAAAGCGGCACGAGCCGCCGATGCTCCGGACCGATGAGGAGCCGGAAAAGATGGGGCACGATCAAACCCACAAAGCCCACCGTGCCGGCGACAGCGGTGGCGAGCGCCGTGAGCACCGTGGCGAGGGCCAGCATCCAGCGGCGGAGACGCCGAACGTCGACTCCCAGGCTCTGCGCCTCCTGCGCACCGAGGCTGAGGAGATCCATCGGGCGTCCGAGCGGCCAGAGGACCACCGAGGCGAGCACGATCGGGAGGGCCATCAGGACGTGCTCCCACGTCCTGTCCTCCAGACCGCCCATCAGCCAGAAAAGAATCTGGGCGTTGCGCTCGTAGGTGAGCGTGAAATTGGAGAGTACATAGCTCGTCACCGCGCCGAGCAGCGCGTTGAGCGCCACGCCCGCGAGCAGCAGCCGCTCGGTGCTCGCGCCGTGTCGTGCCAGGATCAATACAGCACCGGTCGCGATCAAGGCGCCGAGAATGGCGGCGGCCGGCAGGACCATGAGGGAGTAGGACGTCCAGCCGGCGCCGATCACCACGACCGCGCCCGCCGCCCCGCCGCTGCTGACGCCGAGAAGGCCGGGGCTCGCGAGGCTGTTTCTAAAATAGGCCTGCATCACGAGGCCGCTCGCCGCCAGCGCGGAGCCGACGAGCATCGCGACCACGAGCCGCGGAAGCCGGATCTGCCAGAGCACCGTCGACGCAAGTTCATCCTGGTGCAGCAATCCGGCCCAGATCCGCGCCGGCCCCAGTCGCAGATCGCCAATCGCAAGCGACGCAAGCGCGAGCGCGGCCAGCAAAACGAGGGCCGCGGGAAGGGCGATGCGCGCTACCCAGGGAGGCGTCATTGAAAGAGGTCGGGATGGAGCTCCCGAGCCAGCTGCTCGTAGCCCTCGATCCGGTGAAACGAAATGCAGCTGATCTGGTACGGCTTCAGCAACGCAGCGCGATTTTCCTCCACTGCGGCCAGATACTTGTAGGGCGCCAGGGATTTGAAGGGGGCTAGCGCGGAATCCACGTCGCCGCCCACCACGACGACCCGGTCGATCGGCCAGGCCAGCATCTGCTCGATGGGCGGAGGTTCGTGGCCACGCAGATGACCGAGGGAGGCGGAAAGGTTCTCCGCTCCGGAATAATTGCAGAGATCCTGAAACGTCGTCTCGTCGCCCGGAATCACGCCGTAAATCGACGGAGCGATCACGCGCACCGGCTTTGCGCCCCGCAGGCGTTCCTGCAGGCGCGCCACGCGCCGCTGGCACTCGGCGATCAGAGCCTCGGCCTTCTTCTCCGCTCCCAGTTCGCGGGCAAGGAGGCGAAGATTCTCATAGGAATCCTCGAGGGTCCGATAGCGGTCGAAAATGAGCACCTTCACGCCCGAGCGCCGGACCTGCGTGACCAGCTCGGACCGACTGTAGTTGGCGAAGAGGACCAGCGTGGGCCGGTACTTCAGGATCCCTTCGACGTCGCCCTGTTTCTCCAGCTTCGGGTAGTTCTTCGCCTCGTCGGGGACCGCCGAAAACACCGCCTCGCGGGAAAGGTGGCTGAGCGCGGCGATCTGCTCGGGCTCCGCCAGCGCGAGCAGGATCTCGTCGGTGCCGACCGTCTGAGAAACCACGCGAACCGGAGCCGGCTCGGCCCAGCTCCGGAGCGTGATCACAAGACAGAAAAACAACAGGCATGACCGCACGGCAGCCGCGAGCCTACGACCCAGGCCGGGTGTAACCGAAAAGGACCGTCCCGGGTACTTCGCAGCGTCAAACTGGAGCATCGCGATCATGCCTGTAAGGGTTGAATGTTAGAAGCGCCACTCGACGCCGCCGAACACGCCCCGCGGAAGCGAAGCGTACCCGAGGACTTCCTCGTAGCGTTCATCCAGCGCGTTTTCCACGCGCAGTTTCAGGAGAAGATTCCGACGCACCTCATAGGTCGCGAAGACTCGCGCCGTGGTGTAGTCCTCGTCGGCCGTGCCGTTCGATTCCACGCGATCCGCCACCGCGCGCACTCCGGCGCCCACTTCGAGCCCCGCGACCAGCCGATAGCGGAGTTCGGCGTCAAGCGTGTGACGAGGACGGCGGGCCAGCCGCCGGCCGTTCGCTTTGTCGTCGGTCTCCAAATACGTGTAGCTGACCCGGGACTGGAGATCCGGCGTGAGTTTCGCCTGAAAAGCGAACTCGACGCCGTTGGTCGTGGCCCGCGAGCGATTCACGGTCCGGCCCTGGAACGTCGTGTAGTCGACGTACTCCCATTCGAACAGATTCCGGAAGCGGTTCTGGAAATAAGTCGCGGAGAGCGTTCCCTTGCCGCCGAACAGATCCTGATCGACGCCGGCGTCCCAACCGCGCGATTTCTCCGGCTGGAGGTCGGGGTTGGCCAGCATGCCCCATTGCGCGACCCCGTAGCGGTCGTCCGATCCCGGGGCGCTGAAGCCCGTGCCGTAGGTGGCGCGGACCTTGGTGGAAGACGTGACCCGCCACGCCGCGCCCGCGCGCCAGGTCGTCGCCGAGCCGACGGACTTGAAGTCGTCGTAACGGACACCGGCGGTCAGCGTGACGTTCTCCATCGGTCGGGCTGTGGTGGATACATAACCGGCGGCCACGTCGTCCGTCGACTTGGTCCCGTTGATCAAGTAGCGCGACCACTCGAAGTTGGCTCCGGCCACGATTTCGAGCTGACGCGACGCCTGCCAGGTGTTCTGCCAGTCGACGATCTTCCGCATGTTGCTCAAGTCCGAGGCGGACCACTGGCCGACATACTCGTAGACCCGGCGATGCAGGCCGAGCGTGACGCGCGAAGTCACGTCTTCGCCGACACGCAGTTGGGCGTAGGCGGTGGTGAGATAGTTGTCCGAGTTGACGCTGCCGGGCGCGTTGTAGAGGCGCGAGCCGGGCTGTTGATACTCGTCGTTCTGGCCGCGAAACGTCGCCCCAAAGAGCAGGTCCGGCGTGGCGTTGTATTCGAGGCGCGTCGCATAGCTCCAGCGCCGCAGGTCGTTGTTCGGAAGATCGTTCTCCGTCGAAAAACGCGCAACCGATCCGCTGTAGCCGAACGAGCCCTGCCCGCCGGCCACCGAAGCCGCCGCGCCGTAGGTGTCGAACGAACCTCCGGTGGCCTGAACCGAACCGGTTGGGCTGCCGCTGCCGCGGACACTTTCCATCAGGATCACGCCCCCCATCGCCGAGCTCCCGAAAAGCGTGCTCTGGGGACCGCGAAGCACTTCGATGCGGCCGAGATTCACGAAATCGGCCGACCCGAGAAAGTTGGAGTAGCTCGCGGAACGATCGCTCATCCGCACGCCGTCCACGACGAAAAGCGTCTGATGGGAATTGGCGCCGCGAAGGAAGATCGAGGACGGTCCCCCGATCGCGCCCGTATTCACCACGACCACACCGGGCTCCTGGGCCAGTGCGGTCCGCAGGTCGGAAATCTGCTCCGCCTGCAGCTCTTCGAGGGGAATCACGGAGACGCTGCTGGGCGTGGTCAGCGGATCCTGCGGCGTACGCGACGCGGAAACGACGAAGCGCTCCAGAGGAACGCTGCTGGCGATGAGGCCTGTGAATTCAGCACGCGCCGGGAGGACCGCGGCGCACGCGAAAACGAAAAACCATCCCGACGAGCGGGACGGACGAATGATCTGCATGGGTGTCTGTCTGTTGTTTTAGGCAAGAGCAGGCACGTGGCACCCAGCTGCAGGCAGGGATTGGCGTCGCTCTCACGCTTCATATTTGCGATGAAGTTTTCGCGGCCGACGCCCGCAAAACGGCGTCGAACGCGTGAGCACTCCAGGACGGATCTTCGGACTCCGCATATCTCGGTCGGCCCGCGGCAGAAAACTCAGTGAGTCTTCCGCGCTTTGTCCGACCATCCTTTCCTCCGGCCTTCACCGATTGCTAACCGATTGGCTGGCTATGCGTTCGCGCGCATAGTGGAGGATTGTGATGCGTTACCGCAGCGCAACTGTCGCCGATTTTCACGGCATTCCCCGTTGTCTAGAGCGAGCCAAAGAACTGCGAACGGGGCCGAGATTTAGCGCCGCGCGCTTCAGCGCAATGCGATTCTTT
Source organism: Opitutaceae bacterium EW11 (assembly GCA_003054665.1). GTDB lineage: Bacteria > Verrucomicrobiota > Verrucomicrobiia > Opitutales > Opitutaceae > EW11. The sequence goes on from QAYY01000001.1 coordinate 172,027, forward strand.
GAGCGTTTCTTGTCGACTGCTGCGCACGCCGCGCCGGTTGCGAGGTAGGCACGGAGTCACACCGTTTCAAAAAGGGCCGAAGCCGGGCTTGCAAAGTCGTATCAACGTATCAGGATGCGTTGATATTTCCATGAACTCACCCAAGGAATCCCCCTCTTTTGCCGCTCTGAACGCCCTCTTTGGGCAGCGGATCGCCGTGCTCGACGGCGCGATGGGATCCATGATCCAGACGTTCGGCCTGCACGAGGTCGACTTCCGCGGACATCGTTTCCAGACGCATCCGCACGATTTGAAGGGCAACAACGATCTCCTTTCGCTCACGCGCCCGGACGTCATCGAGGACATCCACGGACGCTATTTCGCCGCGGGTGCGGACATCGTCGAAACAAACACCTTCAACTCCACCGCGATTTCTCAGGCGGATTACCAGACGCAGGCGTTTGTTCGGGAGATCAACCTCGCCGCCGTGGCGGCGGCACGGAAGGCCGCGCAGAAGGCGGAGGCCGCGACGCCAGGACGCCGGTGTTTCGTCGCCGGAGCGATCGGGCCGCTGAACCGAACGCTCTCGATGTCTCCCGATGTCAACCGGCCCGACTACCGCGCCGTCACGTGGAAACAGGTCGTCGAGGCGTATGCGGAACAGGTGCGCGCGTTGATCGAAGGCGGAGTGGACGCCCTGCTCGTTGAAACGATTTTCGATACGCTCAACGCCAAGGCTGCGCTCTTCGCGATCGAGACGGTCTTCGCCGAGACGGGAATCCGCCTTCCGGTCATGGTCTCGGTGACGATCACCGACGCCTCCGGCCGCACGCTCTCGGGACAAACGATCCAGGCGTTCTACCACTCGATTCGCCACGCGAAGCCGTTCTCCGTCGGCATCAACTGCGCGCTCGGAGCGCGACAGATGAGGCCGTACCTGGAGGAATTGTCCAAGATCGCGGAGTGCTACGTCACGTGTTATCCGAACGCCGGCCTGCCGAATGCGTTCGGCGGATACGACGAGACGCCGGCCGACATGGCGGCAGCGCTCTCCGACTTCGCCCGCGAAGGCTTCGTCAATCTGGTGGGAGGTTGCTGCGGCTCCACGCCCGATCACATTGCCGCCATCGCCAAAGCCGTTCGGAAAATCTCCCCGCGCCGCGTGCCGTCGCTCGATCCCGCGCTTCGCCTCAGCGGCCTCGAACCCGTCACTGCAGCCTAAGCCCCCAGTTCCCACCTAGCGCCATGCGCGAAAACGCCTCCACTTTCCTCGTCATCGGCGAGCGCACCAATATCACCGGCTCGCCCAAGTTCGCCAAAGCCATCAAGGCCGGCGATTGGGATTCGGCCCTCGCCATCGCGCGCCAGCAGGTCGAAAACGGCGCCAACGTCATCGACATCAACGTCGACGAGGCGCTGATCGACGGCGAGGCCACGATGGTCAAGTTCCTCAACCTGATCGCCGCGGAGCCCGAGATTTCGCGCGTCCCGGTGATGCTCGACTCGTCGAAGTGGTCCGTGCTCGAAGCCGGCCTTCAGTGCCTCCAGGGCAAGGGCATCGTGAATTCCATCTCGCTCAAGGACGGCGAGGCGGAGTTTCTCCGCCGGGCCACGCTGCTGAAGCGCTACGGCGCCGCGGCGGTCGTGATGGCGTTCGATGAAAACGGCCAGGCCGCCACGCGGGACGAGAAGGTCCGGATCTGCACCCGCGCCTACAAGCTGCTGACCGAGAAGATCGGCTTCCCCGCCGAGGACATCATTTTCGATCCGAACATCCTCACCGTCGCCACCGGCATCGAGGAGCACAACAACTACGCCGTCGATTTCTTCGAGGCCACGCGGATTATCAAAAGCACGCTCCCGCACGCCAAGATCTCGGGCGGCGTATCCAATGTTTCCTTCTCGTTCCGCGGCAACAATCCGGTCCGCGAAGCGATGCACGCGGCCTTCCTCTACCATGCGATCAAGGCCGGACTGGACATGGCGATCGTCAACGCCGGGATGCTCGGCAACTATGACGAGATCCCGAAGGACCTGCTCGAGCGCATCGAAGACGTGCTGCTCAACCGACGCGCCGACGCCACCGAGCGCCTGGTGGCGTTTGCCGACGAATTGAAGGCCCGCCAGGGCGGCGCCTCGAAGGCCGAGGTGAAGGAAGACCTCTCGTGGCGCAACGGCTCCGTCGAACAGCGCCTCAGCCACGCGCTGGTCAAAGGCATCGACGCCTACATCGACGCGGACACGGAGGAAGCCCGCCGGAAGTATCCGCGCCCTCTCGACATCATCGAGGGGCCGCTCATGGACGGAATGCGCGTCGTCGGCGACCTCTTCGGCGCCGGCAAGATGTTTCTCCCCCAGGTCGTGAAATCGGCGCGCGTGATGAAGAAATCCGTCGCCTACCTCACGCCGTTCATGGAGGAGGAAAAGCGCAAGGTCGCCGCCGCGGGCGGCCAGACACGCCCGAACGGGAAGTTCGTCATCGCCACGGTCAAGGGCGACGTACACGACATCGGCAAGAACATCGTCGGCGTGGTGCTCGCCTGTAACAACTACGAGGTCACCGATCTCGGCGTCATGGTTCCGACCGAAAAGGTGATCGCCGAGGCCAAGCGCATCGGTGCGGACGTGGTCGGCGTATCCGGCCTTATCACACCCTCGCTCGACGAAATGGTGCACGTCGCCCGTGAGATGAGCCGCGCCGGCATGGATGTGCCGCTCCTCATCGGCGGTGCCACCACCAGCCCGGCGCACACCGCGGTGAAGATCGCGCCGGAGTACCCGCACGGCGTCGTGCACGTGCTCGACGCGTCTCGCGTCGTGAACGTCGTGAGCGCCCTCCTTTCCCAGGAACAGAAGCCGGCCTTCCTCGAGGAGACCAAGACCAAGCAGGCCCGCCAGCGCGACGAGTTTGCCGCCCGGCGCTCCCGCAAACCGCTGCTCTCGCTCGCGACGGCCCGCGAGCGGCGCCAGAAATTCGATTGGACGACGGTCGACATTCCGAAGCCGGAGTTCCTCGGCGCACGCGACTTCCCTGACGTCCCTCTGGCGGAAATCGTTCCATTCATCGACTGGGGGCCGTTCTTCAGCGCCTGGGAATTGCATGGGCGTTATCCGGACATCCTCAAGGATCCGGTCGTCGGTTCCGAAGCGACCAAGCTCTACAACGACGCCCAGAAACTGCTGCAGCGGATCATCGCCGAAAAACGCTACACCGCCAAAGCCGTGATCGGCTTCTGGCCGTGCAACGCCGTGGGCGACGACGTCGAAGTCTACGCCGACGAGCAGCGCAGTCGCGTCGCGACGACCTTCCACACGCTGCGCCAGCAGCTCGAAAAACCCGCGGACCAGTTCAACCACGCCCTCGCGGACTACGTCGCCCCGCGCGACAGCGGCCGCCTCGACTACATGGGCGGCTTCGCCGTCACCGCGGGCCACGGGGTCGAGCAGTTCGCGGCGGAATTCAAGGCGAACCACGACGACTACTCTGCCATCATGGCGCAGGCGCTGGGGGATCGCCTGGCGGAAGCCATGGCCGAGATGTTTCACAAGCGGGCCCGCGAGGCCTGTGGCTTCGGGAAAACAGAGAATCTCAGCCACGAGGATTTGATCCGCGAACGTTACCGCGGCATCCGTCCGGCTCCGGGCTATCCGGCTTGTCCGGATCACACGGAAAAGCCCCTTCTGTTCAAACTGCTCGGTGCCGAAGCGGCCACCGGCATCCATTTGACCGAAAGTTGCGCGATGGCGCCGGCCAGCAGCGTCAGCGGCTGGTATTTCAACCACCCGGAATCGAAGTATTTCGGAGTTGGAAAAGTCGGCCGCGATCAGGTGGAGGAGTACGCCCGGCGCAAGGGCTTCAGCCTCGCCGAAGCCGAACGCTGGCTAGGGCCCTACCTCGACTACGACCCGAGCTGAGTCGATCTCGCGAAGCGGCGCCGGGGCAACGAAAGCGCATCGTGCGCTTCTCGCCGGCACGCTTACGCTTGTTGTAGTGCCTCGACGGAACCCAGCAGGGGCGGTATACGTCTCACTCGTCCATGCAACCAGCTCGCCGAGTCCGCGCCTTCGTTTACACCTGCTTGGTGGCTCTGCTCGCCTCCTGGGCGACGGCTTCGGCCGCTGAGTTCACCGAGCATCTCACCCCGGAACAGAAGAAGGCGATCGGCTACGCGAAGCTCAATCAGGACCAGATCTCGACATTGAACAACCTCGTCGAACGCGAACTGATCCTGGCCAAACAGGGCAACGTTTCCGCGTTTGCAGGCGAGTTCACGCAACGCCGCTCCGCTCCCGAACGAGCCAAAGCCGGCGTCGGAAAGCTGAACGCGGACGAGGTCACTTCGCTCAACGCCCTGGTCGCCGCGGAAATCGCCAACCGGCCCGTGCAGCCGGCCACGACTGAGACCGTGGCGGTATCCAATGCGGTGCGCGGAATCGGCCCGAAGCCGATCATCCACGGCTCTGTCTCCTTCACCGTCGGCACCTCCGGCGGCGGTCGCAATTTCTACGGCGGCACGGTCGAGGTCGAACAAACGGACCCGGTCAAGGGCTACTCCATCGCCATCGCTTACTCGGAATTCCACGGCAAGGGGCTCTTCTGGCCGTATTGGTGCGGCCCGTACACCGCAGGGCCTTACCGCGATCCGTGGTACTACGGCCGGCGCGGCTGGTAACGGACACCATTCCAAACGCGCGAAAGTCGGTTAGTGCGAAAGGCACTCCGCTCGCGGCGATGGGGCTGATCGACCTTCCCCTGGAGATCTCTGCCCGAACCGATTGAGGCGCGGCGCACTGAGCCAGACCGAACCGGCAGCTCTCATTTTCCTGGCCTCTCCGCCTGACGCTCGGAGACTCGGGTTATGGCCGCCAACGTCATCCCCGAACGTATCGCCGAAGCCCTTCGCCGCTTTCCGCCGTTTTCCATGCTGCCCGAAGCGGACGTCCGCGCGCTGGCGGCCGAGGCCACGGTCCGCGTGATGGTCGCCGGCGAACGGGTCTGGAAACAGGGAGACGCACCTGGAAACGAACTCCTCTTTCTTGCCCGAGGACGCGTCGAATACGTCTGGCAAGTTGAAGAGCGCTCCGAGTTGGTCGACGTGCGGGACGTGGGCGATGTGCTCGGTCTCACCGCGCTGCTGAAGGCGGAACCGATGCGTGTCACGGCCCAGGTCGTGGAGGACAGCGTGCTCTTCGGCCTTCCCTGGCTGCCGCTCAAAGCCTTGCTCGAAGTGCACGACGCCGCCCGCAATTACGCGCGCCGCCATCTTTTCTGGGCGACGCGCGTCGGCGGCGTCGTTGCGCTGCCGGAGCCCACCGAGGACACGATCGCCGGCCGGGCCAAAAACATCCTCCAGGCACACCTCGACGGCGCCCAGACGATTCAGCCCAGACCCGGAGTCAACATTCTCACCTGCACCCCCGAGGACTCGATTCACAGCGCGGCTTCCCTGATGGCGGCCCGGCGGCTTCCTTCGATCCTGGTGATCGATTCCGAGCGCCGCCCCATCGGCATCGTCACCAACGGCACACTCGTTCAGGAAGTGGTCGTGGGCAGCGTTTCCAAGGACGACCCGGTGAAGCGCATCATGGTCAGCCCCGTCGTCACGGTTTCGGCCGGCTCCAGCGCCACGGCCGCCCTGCTGGTCATGTTGCGGCGCCGCATCGGGCAAGTCTGCGTGACCGCCGACGGCACGACGAACAGTCCCGTGCTCGACATCTGCTCGGAAAAGGACCTGCTCGCGCAAAGCGGCCACCATCCGGCCGGGCTGCTCCGCGAATTCCGCAACGCCCGTTCTCCGGCGCGATTTCGGGAGCTCTGCGACGACGTCGAAAAAATCGCGCGCAGTTACCTCGAGGCCGGCGTATCCGCGATCTTCCTCGGGCAGATGTGCGCCGAACTGTACGATGAGATGGTGCAGCGTCTCCTCGTGCTCACCGCCGAAGAGCTCGCCGAAGCAGGCACGCCTCTGCCCAAGGTCTCCTGGGCCTGGATGTCGGTCGGCTCGGACGGCCGCCGCGAACAGATTCTGCGGACCGACATGGACAACGCGCTCGTCTTCGCGTCGTCCGGGGTCACCGATCAGGACGAGCAGACCCGCAAGGCTCTCCTCGGGCTCGCCAGCCGCGTGGTCGCCAAACTGGTGGACGCGGGATTCGCCCGGTGCCAGGGAGGCGTGATGGCGTCCAACCCGCGCTGGTGCCGCACCACAAGCGAGTGGATCGAGGAGATGGAATCGCTGAACGCGCACACCGACGGCGACGAACTGCTCCGCGCGCTCGTTTTGTACGACATGCGATTTGTCGCCGGCGACGCGGTCGTGGCCGACATCGTTCGCAAATCCGTCATCGACTCGTTCGCGCGAAACAACGAACTCCAGCACCGCCTGGCCGAGCTCATCGTCGACACGGCTCCGCCGCTCAACTTCTTCGGACGCTGGGTGGTCGAAAAACTCGGCGGACGCCAGGAGGGCTTCGACATCAAGCAGCGCGGCATGGCCCCGCTCCGCGATGCCGCGCGACTGCTCACCATTCATCACGGGCTCACCCAGCGGCACTCGACCGGCGGTCGCTGGGACGAACTTCGGCGCAACGTGCCGCGGCTTCACGAGCTCGCTCCGCTGGCCCGCGACAGCTACGACGTGCTGCTGCGGCTCCGCACGCTCAACGGCCTCCGTCGCGGCGACTCCGGACGCTACATCGACCCCGCCTCGCTCACCAAGCTGGAGCGCGCCCAGGTGGCCAACATCTTCGACGTGGTCCGGATGGTGCAGGACTCGGTGAAGCTCGAATTCTCCCTCGCCCACCGCGCATGAGCTGGTTCTCCCACCCGAAACTTCCGGCTCCGGTGCAGGCGTACGTCGACGCCACGCCGAAGCGCATCGGCGGCAAACGCCCGGTCGAGGATCTGCACTTCCTCGTCATCGATGCGGAGACGACGGGCTTCAACGTCCAGACCGACAAGATCCTGTCCATCGCCGCGATTCACACGGAGCACGGGCAGATCCTGCTCGGCCGCTCGAAATCGTGGCTCGTCTTCCAGGATCATGTGGCGGTCAACGAAGCCGTCCGCGTTCACGGTATCCTGCCGTCCGATACAAAAAACGGCCAGCCCGAGTCGCAGGTGATGGAGGAACTCCTCCCGGAACTGCACGGCACGATCCTCGTCGGCCACCACGTCGGCTTTGACGCGGCGCTGCTCGACGTCGCGTTGTACCGCCGGTTCGGCATCCACCTGAGAAACCCGATTCTCGACACCGCGTCGCTCGCCATGCAGGCCATCGACGCCTTCGCCCGGACGGGGTACGCGAACCAGCGGCCGCCGTCGCTCGACGAGGTCTGCGCCCACTGCGGCATCGCGATGATGGACCGCCACACCGCCGCCGGGGACGCCTACACCACCGCCGAACTTTTCCTGCTCCTCTGCGCAAGGCTGCGCCAGCGGAAAAAGCGCGCGATCGTCGCCGGTGACCTGCCGCTGACGAGTGTCTAGCGAGAGAGAGCAAGCTCCCGCCTTGTTCGCCGCACTTAGCCTTGGCTTCGGCGGGCTTCCCTGCGTGCATCCCCGCTCGTGACGTCGCTCGCGGAATTCACCCTCTCGTCTTTCGCCGACCAGCTCGCCGCCTGGGGTTACAAACCCTCGCATGCGGGGCCGATCCTGCGCGCCTTTTACGCCGGCGGCGGTCGCGCCGACTTTTCGCGCCTGCGGCTGCCGGACGATCTTCGCAAATGCGCCGAACTTCTGGCCGTCCCCCCGCCCGTGACCGCACGGCAGGTGGCCGGCGACGGAACGGTGAAGCTTCTGCTCGGACTCGCCGACGGCCGGACGGTGGAATCCGTCTTGATGCCGGATTTCCACCCGGAACGCGCGGCCGGCTGCCTCTCCTCCCAGGTGGGTTGCGCGATGGGCTGCGATTTCTGCGCGACGACAAAAACCGGATTCGAGCGCAATCTCACCACGGCCGAGATCGTCGCCCAGTTCCTCGCCCTTCGCCACGAGGCCCTCTCCTCGCGGCGAACGCTCCGGACCATCGTGTTCATGGGAATGGGCGAACCGCTGCTGAATCTCGACAACGTGCTCGAAGCCGTCCGGCGCATCGCGCCGAACGAGCTCGGCGGACTCGGCTGGCGGCAGATCACCGTTTCGACCGTCGGCATCGTCCCGGGAATCCGCGCCCTGACGGAGGCAAACCTCAACATCCATCTGGCCGTTTCTCTCCACGCCCCCGACGACGCCACGCGTTGCCAGCTCCTCCCGATGGGCAAACGTTTCGGCGTTTGGGAAATCCTCGAGGCGGCGGACCACTACCAGGAGGCCACCGGGCGCCCGGTGACGATCCAGTATTGCCTGCTCGAGGGCGTGAACGACTCGGTTGCCCAAGCCCGCCAGCTCGCCGAGCTCGTCGCCACCCGGCGCATGCACGTGAACCTGCTGCGGTACAACCCCACCGGGCTGAGCCTGCGCGGGGTCGTGTATCGGCCAAGCGGCGACGAAGCCGCCGCGCGATTTGTCGAGGAATTGCGCTCCCGCGGCGTCGTGGCGCACCTACGCCGCCCCCGCGGCCGGGATATCGACGCCGCATGCGGTCAGCTGCGCCGGCGGCATTTGGCGGGACTGGGCGGAGAATAGACGTCCGGGCTCTGCCGGACGCGCGGCCGGGACGTCCGCGCTCTCACTCCGCGAAACCGAGGTTTTGTCCTACCTCCCCGATTTGCGGAGCCGCGCGGCCCTGGCACATTCGTTTACCCGTCATGAAACCCTCCGTGCTCTCCTGGCGCCACGCTCTCGCGCTTTGCCTCTTCGTTACCCCGCTCCTCGGCCTGGCGGCAAATCTTCCGTTCCGCCCGGTGGCGACCTCCGCGTCGGGCATGATCGGAGACCAGATCGCGATCTTCGTCCCGGAGGGTCTCGATCCCGCGCACCTGCCGCATTCGTTCGCCCTGCTCAAGAGCCCGACCATCGCCGAACCGCTGACGTCGACCTGGGCCGATCAGCCGAGTTTCACCTGCAGCGGCCCCGAATTTCGGGCCACGTTCACGGTCAACAAGGACGTGGACCTGTACGGCGGCGGAGAAGTGACCGGACCGCTCCGGCGCAACGGCACGCTGGTGCGGCTCTGGAACACCGACAACTACACCTACGCAAAGGACTCCGGCAGCCGCCTCTACCAATCGCATCCGTGGATTATGGGCGTGCGCCGTGACGGCAGTTCGTTCGGCCTGCTGTTCGACTCCACGTGGAAGGCGGAAATGACCTGCGCCGAAACGATCACCTACACGACGCAAGGGCCGGCGTTTCCCGTCATCGTGATCGAGCGTCCCACGCCGCAGGGCGTGCTCCAGGCCCTCGCGGACCTGACCGGGCACATGCCGCTGCCCCCGCGATGGGCGCTCGGGTATCAGCAATGTCGTTACTCGTACGAACCCGACTCCCGGGTGCGCGAGATTGCCGAGACATTCCGCCAGAAACGCATTCCGTGCGACGTGATCTGGATGGATATCGACTACATGGACGGATACCGGATCTTCACGTTCGACGGTAAGAAGTTTCCCTCGCCGAAGGCGTTGAACGACGATCTCCACCGGCTCGGCTTCAAGGCGGTGTGGATGATAGATCCCGGCGTGAAACGGGATCCGGGCTACAAAGTCTTCGACTCCGGCACGCAGGCCGATGTCTGGGTCAAGAACTCCGAAGGCCAGACCTTCGTCGGCAGTGTATGGCCAGGACCGTGTGTTTTTCCGGACTTCACCCGGCCCGAAACGCGCTCGTGGTGGTCGGGCCTCTACCGTGATTTCATGGCGCAGGGAATCGACGGCGTCTGGAACGACATGAACGAGCCCGCCGTCTTCGACACGCCCGACTGGACGATGCCGGAGGACAACTGGCACCGCGGCGGCGGCGAACTCGTGCCGGGCCCGCACCGCCGCTACCATAACGTCTACGGCATGCTGATGGTCGCCGCGACGCGAGAGGGCATCCTGAAGGCGAATCCCGACAAGCGGCCTTTCGTGCTGACCCGGGCGAACTTCCTCGGTGGCCAGCGCTACGCCGCGACGTGGACGGGAGACAACGCTTCTCGCGAGGAGCATATTCCGCTTTCGATCCCGATGTCTCTGACGCTCGGGCTCTCCGGCCAGCCCTTCAACGGACCCGACATCGGAGGCTTCGCGGATTTCGCGGCGCCGGACGTCTGGTCGCGGTGGATCGGGCTGGGCGCGTTCTACCCGTTCAGCCGAGGGCACGGTGTAAAAGGTTCGAACGACAAGGAGCCGTGGGCCTTCGGCGAAAAAGTCGAAAAGACCGCCCGCGTCGCGCTGGAGCGCCGGTATCGTCTTATCCCCTACCTCTACACGGTCTTTCGGCAAACGTCGGTCACAGGGCTGCCCGTCATGCGGCCCGTCTTCCTCGCCGATCCCAAGGACGTCTCCCTGCGCGGCGAAGACAGCGCGTTCACGCTCGGGCCGGATCTCCTCGTGGTTCCGAGGTGGGCGCCGTCGCCCCGGCTGCCGCGCGGCGATTGGCCCGAAATCACCCTCGTGGAGGGCGACCTGCAGGACCCCGACCAGCCGAGTCTGCGGATCCGCCCCGGCAGCATCGTCGCGCTCGGGCGCGTGGTCCAGAACACCACGGAAGAGTCCTTGGACCCGCTGACGCTCCTGGTTTGCCCGGATGGAAACGGCCGCGCGTCAGGCGACCTCTACGAAGACGACGGCGACGGCTTTTCGTACCAGAAAGGCAACTACCTGCTCACTACCTATCAGGCCGAAACGAAAAACGGCCAGGTGGTCGTGACCGTGAAGTCGACCGAAGGCCAGCGCCCCCGCCCTGTCCGTAAAACCGTGATCGTCGTGGTCGGTCCGCGCGCGACAAGTTCGACCGAATCGACAGGGCTCTAGCCCGCCACGCTGCCTGAAGAACCGTCGGCGACGACTCGGACACTAGGTCCCTGACGAGGGGACGGTGTGGGCTTCGGCTTCCTTCTGCAGGGCCTGCACCTCCGCCGCGTGTTTGGATTTGGGGAACGTCTCGAGAAACTCGCGAGCTGCCCGGTCCAGATCGTCCCATCGTTCCGCGCGGCGCAAAGCACTCAGCCCCACCCAGTCTTCCTGCTCGGCGATGAACAGCGCGATGCGGGCGTAGCCGGCGGGCACCCTTTTGCCCACGCGGGACGTCTTTGCAGTTTCGAGGTAGGATCGCGCATCGGCGAAGCGGCCCTCCTGGACCAGAGAGTCCACCTTGAACAAGTCGCGTTCTATCGTGCCCCTCAGCCACAGCTCCTCGTATTTGCGATGGGCCATCACGGAAAGATCAGGGCGCATGGCGAGGTACTCCGCGTCCTGCAGAACCTGCTCCTCCATCTTTAGACGCTGGCAAAGGATCAGCCGCTGCTCTCTCAAGATCGCCGCAGCGCTGTCTTCGGTGATGCCTTTCGAGAGTTCGGCCACCCATTCCGGATGCGCGGTCGGCGCGATACAGAACGCGCGTCCCAGAAGCAGGTAGGCCCGAGTGTATCCAGGTTCCAATTCGAGCGTTTTCCGAATCTCCGCAAGGACTTCGTCCATCTGACGCTCGCGGGTTGCCACCGTCGCCGACGCCGACAGCGTGTCGCTGAGCCGAGCCTCCGCCAACGCCAGGTGGATATCGGGGCTCCTCGACCCTGCGGCAACTGCCCGGCGGCAGAGGTCAAGCCCCGCGTCGTTCGTTCCGGCTTTCAACTCACGCAGGGCCTGAACCTCGAGAACCTCGGGCGAATTGGGCGCGATCCCCTTTGCGATCTCCAAGTCCTTGTCGCCTTCGTTCAGCTTCCCCGAAAGATACGCCAACCGCGCCGCGAGAGCCCGCCCCTGGGCGGCTGAAACGGTCTCCATCTTGAAACCCGCGCGCAGCCGAGGCTCGTCGAAAGGTATGCGCCGCGTGCTCACCGCCTTGAAGTGCCGGACAATTGCGTCGGTGAGTTCGTTCTCCGACACCTTCATCGTCAGCAACACACCTTGCATTCCGCCGTTTTCCCGCGCCGCTCGGCACAGGGCGGACAGACGCTCCGAGGCGCTCCCCTCCTCAAGGAGGACCCAATGCATCAACGCCCAAGCCTGAGAATGAAAACGGCCTTGAGCGTACGGCCCGGCATATTCGGGAGAGGCGGTGGTGATCTCAAAGAAGTGCGGCCAGTGCAGCTCTTCCTTTCGAAACGAAGGAAACGGCCCCGGACGGATACCGACGGTGCAGTACCCGTTCTTGATCTCCAGGGTGGAAAAGACACCACCGGCCCCCTGCGAGGCCCAGAGCGGCGCGCCGTATCCCAACCGACCAAGTCCCCAGAACGTATCGAACTCGAAGGCCGTCCGGAGCGCCTCTTTGCGATCACCGTCGACGGCAAGCGACAGAAACGGGTGCCCGTCGTATTCCGCGCTCGAGCAAATCGTCCGGCTCTCCGCGCACGTCGCCACCGCGACTCTGGCCTCATATTCACTCGCTTTCCTGAAAAGCAGAATTGTGGTCGCCGGCAGTTGCTGTCCCGGGCCAACAAAAAAACTCCGGAAGGCCTGTCGAAAGCCCGCGTATCCGACGGCAAATTCAGCCACGTCCTTCTCGGACGCGTTGCTGACGATGATGAAATCTTCCGTGGCGAGCCTGCGCCATTGCTCCTCCGCTGAAAACGCTCCGGTCGCGACCGCCACAAACGCCAACCACCCGATGCAAAAGCGTGGAAATTGCACAGGAGAAACATGGTCATTCGGCAGTTCTCCGGGCAAACAAATCCGTTTCGCCGGCCTCGGCCAAATCCGCCGCGCTGAGGGAACGACGTCGCTGGATTAGGAGAGACTCCCGCGTGGCGGGCTCGACGAAAGACCGTCTAGCGCGTCCCCTGATTCGAGGAGGCGAGGTGTTGACGGGCTTCGTCTCGGAGTTTCTCCACTGCAGCCAGGCGCTTCGATTTTGGGTAAACGTCGAGGTACTTCTGCGCAGCCTCGGCGGCCTCCGCCCAGTGCTGTTCCTGCCTGAGTCTGCGCAGGGCCACCCAGCTTGACTGCTCGCCCACGTACTCAGCCATCTGCTCGTATTCGCCCTGCAATCTTTCTCCGGCCGGAGTCTTCCGTTCCGCTTCGACAAACGCGGCGGCCTCGGCGAATTCGTGTTTCGCCACGAGTGCATTCATCTTGGCGATATCTCGATCGAGCACCCCCTTGAGCCAGCGTTTCTCGAGGCGCTGCACCGTCTGCGGGGGCGCGTCGGGATGCGTGACGATGGCCTGAAGCTGGTCGAGGTACTCGTCGGTGCGTTTGAGCCGCTGAAGCAGCGCCGCCCGATATTCGAGGACCGACAGCGTCTTGGGATCGTCCGTCACACCGCGGGCCAGCTCGTCCAGTCCCGCGGCGGACGGAGTGGGGGCGAGAAAGAACGCCCGGCCCAGCTGCTGGTAAGCCTCGGTATTCCCGGGATCGAGTTCGAGCGCGTGCCGCAGGTCTCCGAGCGCAACTTCGACGTTGCGCCCTCCCCCGCCCGAGTAATCCACCCCGCCCGACGAACTCTCGTTCAGACGCGCCATCGCGGAGATGACGTAGGCTCTCGGGTTCGTGGAGCCGGCCTCGATGGCACGGCGGTAAAAAACCGCGGCCTCGTTCACGCGCCGTTCTCGCATCTCCCGCCGGGCAAGCGCCTCCTGGACATAGGGCGCGTCGGGCGCGAGCTTCTGTGCAATCTGGAGTTCGCGGTCCGCCTCGACCGGACGATCGGACTCGGCCGCAAGATTGGCGAGCAGCGCGTGCGCTTCGGCTTCCGTCGCGGGAACGATCCGATAGCTCGCGCGCACCGCGGCCTCGTCGAAGTCGATCTTCCGGGTCTGGAACCCGAAAAGGTGACGGTTGATGGTCTTCGTTAGCTCATCCGTCTTCACCTGCATGACGCTCTGAACGGCCTCGCTGCTGGGTTGCGCGTGCACGGCGTCGGCTAGCGCCTGGAAACGGGAAAGCGTTTCTTCATCCCGCAAGAGGATCCAGTGCATCAGCGCCCATGCCTGCTCGTGAAAGACGCCCTTCGCCTCTCGGCCCGAGTACTCCGCCGAACCGGTGTTCACGTCAAAGAAGCGCGGCCAACGCAGGGCGCTCGCGCCGATCTCGTCGAAGCCGGTGGGACGCTCGCCGACGATGCATTTGCCCTTGCGCATCTGCAGCGAGCAGAGGACCTCGCCCGCACCTTGGGACATCCACAGGGGGATGTTGTAGCCCGAGCGTCGCAGGCCCCAGATCGTTTCGAACTCGTAGGCGATCTTGAGAGCCGCTTCACGGTCGCCGTCCACCGCGAGGGCGAGAAACGCGCCGCCGTCGAGGTCGCCGCCGTGGCAGATCGTACGGCTGCGCCCATCCTTCGGCTGGGGAACTCGCGATTCGAAATCCGACCCGTGCCGGAAAAGGAGGATCTGTGAGCGCGGCACCCGCTTGCCGTCCGGGAGGAAGAGTCTCCGAAATGCGTACCGATAGCCCGAATACCCGGCCGCGAACTCGACGATGTCGGATTCTCGGGCGTCGCTGACGATTACGAAGTCCTCGGTCTCGAGGCGAAGCCACCGCGGGGCCGCCGACAGACTGGCCGTGCTGACGAGCACGCAAAGCACCCACCCGATGCAAAAACGCTGGAGTTGCACGCGAGGCAAAATGGCCGGCGCGTCCGGTTACCGGCAAACAAATCCGTTTTGTCCCTGCCCGAGCCGGGTTCGTCCCCGGGAGTGGCTCCGGCGCAAGATCCGCCTTGCGGGCGCATGCGGTCCCGTTGTGCTGAATCTTTGTGAAGATCCTTGGCCGCCTTCTGCTCTTGATGGCGCTGCTGCTCGCCGGCTGCAGCTCTTACGTGGCGCGTGTCGACCCCGGCCGAAATCTGCGCACGTATCAGCGCTATTTCGTCAAAACGAATCTCAATGACAACCACGGGATCGACGCCCGAATTGCCCGAGCCCTGCAGGCCCGCGGTTTCCAGGCCGACTACGGGCATCTCACGATGCTCCCGCGCGGCACACAGGCGATCGTCACTTTCGACGATCAGTGGGCCTGGGATTTCAAAACCCATCTTCGCTACCTGAGACTCGAAGTGCAGGATGCCCGCTCGGAGCAGGCCTGTGCCGCCGCGACTTTTAACGGACCGGCGGCGCTCACCGCGTCACTGGACGATGTCATCGACCGGCTGCTCGACGAGCTGCTGAATCCGAAGCCGGACAAGAAAAAGAAGTCGTAGGGCCGACAAGCGGGAGGCCACGGCGGACCTCTCGCGCCGCCGGGACATAGCCCCCGCCCGCAACCATCCTTTCTGGGTCCAGATTGGCGCTCGCGCACGGCGCCATCGGAAGCGCCTGGGCGGCGAGCGAAGGGGGATCCAGGGCGAAGGCCTCATGGCGGAAAACGAGCGACGGGGTTATTCTCGGTGCGTGGAAGTCCGTTCCGAACACGCAGCGAGCCAGGGTGATTTCGTGCGCCAGAGCATGGTGGCCGAAGCCGATCGCCGGCGTCAGGACGTCCGGAAGCTCCAGCGGGTGGAAGAATCGAAAGCGTCCGAGTATCGCCCGGAGCGCGACAGATCCGTCGGCCGGCACCTGAACGCCAAAGCCTGAGATCCCTCGACCGCCAGCGGCGCAAGAGCGCTCCTCGGCGAGGTGCGGCAAAGTGCTGAACAGGCGCCGGTGTTTTGCGCCGGTTCACGGCTTGTGCCGGTGGTTGAGTCTGCCACAGTCCCGGCCATGAGCCTGTCGCGATCCCTGTTGAGCACCGGGAGTGGGTTTCTGGACCGCGTACTCTGCGTCGTCGGCGCCGTCCTCTTTTCCCAAGGACCGGAATTCATCCAACAGTACCTCCAGCGACTAGGCGGCCACGTCGACGAAGCCCGCCGCCAGGTGGAGCAGTTCCGACACACCGCCGAGCAATCGGGCGTTTCGCTCGAGCAACTCATCGCCCAGACCAACGCCAACGCCGATCCCGCCGTCGCCAAGCTCGGTGGCGTGATGAGTTCGGCGTCGGAGCGCCTGCATCACCTCGAAGGGACCCAGAGCGCAATCGCGCAGGCGTCGGTATTCGAACGACCGTTCGTCTTTCTCCGCCACGCCGACTTCGACATCGTCCAGTCCACCTGGGGGGCCTTCAAACCCGCCGTGCCCACCACCGCAGAGGGCATGATGTACGCGCTCGTCGGCATGATTGTCCTGCTCCTGCTGTACCACGTGGCATTCCGGATTCCTGTATCCGCAGGATACCGACGCTGGCAGTCCAACCGCTCCACGCGAAAGCTGGCGCGGGCCTGAGATCAGAGGTCTTCCCGCGGCGGAATGGGCTTCCCCGCCGTGCCTTCGCGGCCGGCGCGCGCCGCATCGCCTCCCGAGCCCGGCTGCAGCTGTTCCTTACCTTGGGGAGGATGCTCGTGCAAAGCCGCCGCGAGCGTCGAGTCCGGGAGCAGTGGCTGGTCCGTCCGAGCGTAGTCCTCGTCGCGCATCTGCGCCGAGCCGGCCGCGGGGCCGGCGTCCTCGGGACCATCGAGCTCTCCCTCGCCCCGGCGCTCGGGTTCGTCGTCGGGAGGTCGCCGATACGGTTCCTGGCCCGTGTGTTTCAAATCGGTTTTTGGGTTCATCCAGCACCATAGCCAACAAGTCGGACTGGGTCTTTGGGCGAAGGCGCGGAAACGCCCATCGGGCATAGGCCCCATCAGGTCGTGTGCCTCCTCGATCCAGGGAGAAGCCCTCATGGCGGTCGATTCGCCCGCGCGGTACCCTTCTCTCATGCAGATTACCGCGCCAGCCGTTACCGCCCAAGAGCAGTCGGACGTGCTGCGCCAGGAGCTGATTCTCAAGAAGGCGCTGAAGATCGAAGAGACCCAACAGCTCGCGCTGGTTGAGTCCGCCCGCGTGACCTCGCCCAGCCAGCCGCTCGACACGCGGCTCGTCGGTCGCCTCTTGAACGAAAAAGCTTAGGGCGCCGCTCTCGCCTTGCCGTTTCACACAGCGGCGCGGCACACAATAGCCGTTGAGCGTACCCATTGAGCCTGCGCGGCTTGCGAATTTTGGGGCCCAGGGTTCATTCCGGTGAACGCGTTCACCGATGAAATCACTTATTGCGGTTGTGGGTTTCTTGTTCCTTTCGGGCGCCTCACTCACGCTTGCGGCAGTGCATGAAAAGGGAGCCGAGCCACTGAAGATCTCGCACGGCGACGAAGTCGCGCTCGAAGACTATCTTGTGCCGGGCAAAATCACGGTCTTCGATTTTTCCAGCGAGTATTGTCCTCCGTGCCGGCGGGTCGCTCCGCTGCTCGATCGTCTGCATCAGGACCGGGCAGACGTCGCCGTCGTGAAAATCGACATCAATCGCCCGGGGATCAAAAAAATCGATTGGGATTCGCCGGTGGCAAAGCAGTACCAGCTCCACTCGATCCCGCATTTCAAGATCTACAACGAGAGCGGCTCGCTGACCGCCGAGGGCGACGCTGCCTACGAGACGGTCATGCGATGGGTCAACTCGAAGGGATGATCCGGCCAGGTAGCCGGCCGACCTCAGAATAACCGCGAGCTGCCCTCGAACGGACGCCGCGCGCCGGGAGGGCGAGCGGCGCCGAGGGTGAAGGTTGTTTGTGCGGTACCCGCGTTCGGCGGGTGCCAGGGTACGACCGCGCACGTCGATTTCCCATGAGCCTCCTTCGTTTGATAGCCACGCACCCCACCAGACTCACGGAGATGAAGAGCTGTCTTTTTCTTCGGTACATCCACAGCGACTGATGGGAGAATTCGTCACGGCGCGAGCCGCCAGCGCGACGCGCCCGATTCCAGTGAACGAGAGCCAACTCCATGAAAGCCCCCCGCGCTCAGGTCCGTCCGAGCCGGACTCCGAACTTCTCCGGCGTTTCGCGGGAAACCGGGACCAAACCGCCTTCGGAGAATTTGTCCGGCGCCACCTGGACCTGGTCTACTCGACCGCGCTCCGCGGTCTCGCCGGCGACGCGCATCTGGCCCACGACGTCGTCCAATCCGTTTTCACCGATGCGGCGCGCAAAGCGGACCGGCTCGCGGGCCACGCCCTGCCGTCGGCTTGGCTCCACGCCAGCACCCGATTCGCCGCCGCCAAGGCCGTGCGCACCGAACAGCGTCGGCGGCGCCGTGATGGACAGGCGCTCGCGATGCACGACGCCGTGAATCCAAATTGTCACGACGAGGAATGGGCCAGCATGCGCCCGGTGATCGACCAAGTCGTCGGCGAGCTGAGATCCGAGGATCGCGACGCCATCGTGCTGCGTTTCTTCGAGGCTCAAAGCTTCGCGAGCATCGGACGTCGCCTCCGGCTGACCGAAAACGCGGCCCGGATGCGCGTCGACCGCGCCCTCGACCGCCTGCGTTCGAGACTCACGGAGCGCGGCATCACCTCGACCTCGGCCGCTCTCGCCAGCGTGCTGGCCGCGAACGCGGTCGTGGCTGCGCCCGCCGGACTCGCCGGCGCCGTCACCTCGACCGCCGTCGCTGCGACGGGCGGCGCGGGAGGCCTCGCCCTCTTTTCCATGATCGCCAGCCACAAAATATCCGTCGGCGTCGCAGCCGCTTCGCTCGCGTTGACCGGCGTGGGCGTGCAGTACGAACACGCACGCCAAAGCGCTCTGGAACACAGGAGCGCCTCCGCCGCTTTGCACACGGAAGAGCAAGCCCGGCTCGAAAAAGAGAATGATGCCCTGCGCGCCCGTGCCGCCGAAGCGGAGCGCATCCGTCAGGCCGCCGCGGAGCTGCCCCAGCTTCGAAGCGATGCGGACTACCTTCAGGAACGCCTGGCGGCAAACGATGCACAGGCTCGAGCGGCGGGCGCCGCCGTCGCTACGAAACGCGCTGCGGGAACCAAAGTCCTCGACCCCAAGCAACTCGATCGCCTCCCGAAAGCCATTTCGCAGGTGAAGCCCAAGTATCCGCAGGAGCTCGCCCGCGCCGGCATCGAAGGCCGGGCGGTCGTCGAGTTTGTCGTCGGGGCCGATGGATCCGTAAGCAACGTCAAAGTACTCGAGACCTCCCATCAATCCGTCGCCGATGCTTCAGTCGCCGCCGTCCAGCAGTGGAAGTTTCAGCCCGGTACCCAAGCGGGCCAGGCGGCCTCGGTGAAGATGCAGGTGCCCATGATCTTCTCCGTGAACCGGGACACAAATTGGTTCTGAAATGAAGCTGCTGCCCATTCTGATCCCCACCCTCCTCGTCGCCGGCGGGAGCGCGCTCGTCGTGATGCAGCATCTGAAAACCGTCGAGCTCGAGAGGCGCGCGGAAGGTGGCGCATTCGACGATCCCGTACTCCAGCAACTCCGCCTCGAGCATCAGCGGCTCGCGTCGACCGCGCTCAGCGACGACGCCCTGGTCAAACTCAAAACCAGCGAAGCCGAAGCCGCGCGCCTCCGCTCCGACGTGCTGGAGCTCTGGAGCCGTTTGGAAACGAAGGGACGGGCTTCACCCGAGGCGCTAAAGCCGGAAGCCGGCTGGCAAAACAAAGGCAGCGCCGATCCACGGAGCGCGATCGAAACCGCGGTCTGGGCCGGCTTGCAGGGAGATGTGGATACGCTGGCGAAGCTTCTCACTTTCGATCCGACGGGACGCGCTCGGGCGGAGGCCTTTTTTCGAGACCTGCCGCCCAAGCTCCAGTCCGAGTACGGCGACGCCGAACACGTTTTTGCCACGCTGACCGCCGCGCGCATTCCGCTCGGCACGAAAAGCATCAACGTCGCCCGCGAGGTGGGAAACAGCGCGGACTCCGTGACGCTCTCAGTCCTCCTCGATCGCGGGAATGGCCCGCCCAGGCCCGCGGACTTCACCTTCCGCCGTTCGGGCGATTCCTGGAAACTCGTCGTGCCCGACAACATCGTCGCCAGCTACGAAGGTCGACTGAAGACCGGCCGCTGAGCGGGACACGCGGCGTCAACCAATCGCTTCTTCAGAGGGACTCCTCCGGCGCACTCGCTCCGCGTCCGTGCTTGGCGCAGTGTGCGGTCGCCGCCGATGCGCGAGCGCGCCCCAAAAAAACAGAAGGCGGAGCCGGACGGCTCCGCCTTGAAAACGGGAGGCGGGGTTTCGGAATCGCTGATCCAGGCTACTTCACCAGTGCCTGGTAGGTCAGAATCTTGAAACGCTGGTTGAGATCTTCAGAGCCTGCGGGACGGAGCTGCGTCATGAAGATCGCCACCAGCCGCTCTTTCGGATCGACGAGATACTGCGGAAAATACGCGCTGCCCCAGCCGTACGCGCCTTCGCTGCTCAACTCGCCATACGCGCCGGGATCGTCGTTCACCCAGAAGCCGAGGCCGAAGCCATGCGTGTCGCGCGAGTATTTGTCGCCGACATGGTTCAGGTGCATCAGCTCGACCGTTTTCGGGCTGAGGAGCCGCACCCCATCGAGCTCACCCTCGTTGAGCAGCATCTGGAGGAGTCGTCCGTAGTCGGAGATGGTGGAGAGCAAGCCGGCGCCGCCCGAGAAGCACTTCCGCGGGCCTTTGACGTAATCGCCGTTCTCGGCGGTCTCGTTGAGCGTGAGCTTTCCGTGATCAATTCCGTAGACGTTCGCCAGCCGATCGGCTTTCTCCGGCGGGAGGTAAAAGCACGTGTCGACCATCTTGAGCGGTTTGAAAATCCGTTCCTCGAAAAACCGATCGAGGGGCATTCCGGAAACGACCTCGACGAGCCGGCCCAGGACATCCGTGCTGAAGCCGTACTGCCAGGCTTCTCCGGGCTGGCCGTTCAGCGGAAGCGTCGCGAGACGATCGACCGCCTGGGCGATGGTTTCGTCGTGGTTGGCAAAATACCAGCCGTACAGATTAGCCTTCTGGTAGGCGGCTTTGGCGGGACCGTCTCCGTAGGTCAGACCGGAGGTATGGGTCAGAAGATTTCGGATCGTGATCGGCTTCTTGGCCGGAACCGTCACGTAGGGTTCGATCGAGCCAGCCGGCGTCGGCACCGCGACGACGGATTCCTTGAACGCCGGAATGTATTTGGAAACCGGATCGTTGAGCATGAAGCGCCCCTCCTCGTAGAGCATCATCACCGCAACCGTCGTCACCGCTTTGCTCATCGAGGCGATGCGCATGATGGTGTCGGTCTGCATCGGCTTGCCGTTCTCGATGTCGCGCATGCCGTAGGCCTTGAGCAGCGCCGTGGCGCCGTCGCGCTTGATCAGCATCACGGCGCCGGGGATCCGGTGCTGGGCGATCTCGCCGTTGATCTCCGCATCCAGCCGGCCCAGACGCTCGACCGAGAAGCCCAGCTCAGCCGCCCCGACCGAGTTTTCCGCAAGAGCCAGGCGGGAGCCTCCGACCAGGGCAAGCGCGAGAGCCGTGCACGCGCCGAGTTTCACGAGTCCGTTCCAGGGGCAAACGCATCGTTTCATGCAGAGGTCGAGCTACACGGCGCGCCTGCTGCCGACAACCGGAAAGAACGGCGGACAGTCCGCGAAGGACATGGCACGGGAGCGGAGTTTCTCCCCTTGATGCAAAAGCGAGGGTCGAATTCGTTGAAGGGCCGGCCGCTTTGCCGGTGTTATATCTCGATCCTCCTGCCGCTGCCGCCGCCGGTCTCACGTCCAAGGAGCAGCGCGCACTCCCCCAATGAAATATCTGACCTTTGCACTCGCCGGTCTCGCGGTCCTCCCCTGCTCCGGCTTCTCGCAATCCATGTTCTGCGGAAACGCCGCACATACCGGCGTTGTCGACGCCGCAGGCCCTCGGCAGCTGAAGGGCGCGAAATGGACCTTCAAAACAGGCGGCTGGGTGATCGCCTCCCCCGCCGTCTCAGGCGGCACCGCCTATATCGGCAGCGACGACCGCAACCTCTATGCGCTCGACGTGAAAACGGGGGCGGAAAAATGGAAGTTCAAGACCGAGGGACCGATCCGCTCCTCCGCGGCCGTCGCCGCAGGCACGGTCTATTTCGGCAGCTACGACGGCAGCTTCTACGCGGTCGACGCAGAAACGGGAAAACAGAAGTGGAGGTTCGCCACCGACGGGGAACGCCGCTTCGAGGCACCGGGCATCCATGGTCAGAAGCCGTCGCACCAGACGTTCCCGGATTTCTGGGACATGTACCAATCCTCGCCCGTCGTCGACCGTTCGACCGTCTATTTCGGCTGCGGCGACCATCATATCTACGCGCTGGATACGGCAACCGGGCAAGTGCGGTGGAAGTTCGCCACCCAGGGCGTCGTGCACGCCTCGCCCGCGTTGGAGAAGGGCGTTCTCTACGTCGGCAGCTGGGACACGTTTTTCTATGCGATCGACGCCTCCACCGGAAAAGAGAAGTGGCGGTTCAAGACCGGCGAGGATACGGCCGCGTACAACCAGACCGGCATCCAGAGTTCGGCCGCGGTGAAGGACGGCATTGTGTATTTCGGCTGCCGCGACGCGCAGCTGTACGCGGTCGACACCGAGACGGGCAAGGAGGTCTGGCACTTCTCCCTCAAGCCCACCTGGATCAACGCCACGCCGGCGATCCACGACGGCACGGTCTATTTCGGTTCGTCGATCCCGACGAAGTTCTACGCCGTCGACGCCAAGACCGGTAAGCAGAAGTTCGCTCTCGACGGGGAGATGATCATGTTCAGCTCCGCCGCCATTTCCCAAGGCATGGCCTACGTCGGCGAGTTCAGCGGCACCCTCCGCGCGGTGGACCTCGCGAAAGGCCAATACGCGTGGACGTTCCAGACCGACGCCCGCAAGGCGGACAAACGCGGCGTCTTCAAGACAGAAGGCAAACCGGACTTCGGCGCGCTCGGCGGTTCGGAGTACTTCGATCAGGCACACGTCTTCACGGATAACCTGCTCACGTACGGATCGTTCATCGGCTCGCCCACCGTCGCGGACGGTCTGGTGATCATCGGCAGCACCGACGGGAACGTCTACGCCGTCGAGTGAGCCCAACGGCGCCGTGGCGGAAACAACGAAGGGCGGAACTCCGGTTCCGCCCTTGCGCGTTTATCGACCGGAGTTGCGCCGGCGCTGGGTTGTCGTCGGCGTGGGGAACGCCACGGTCGGCGGAGGCGCCGGACGCGGCGTGATGGCGGGAGCCGACTGCGGTTGCGACTGCGCCGGGGGGCGCGCGACGGGAGACTCCACCGCGGCCGGGACGGCCCGCGGCTTCGGAGGTGGCTCGGAAGTCGAGGCGAACGCCCACAAGAGGCCGGCGAAGAGCAAGGCAACCAAGGTAGCCGCCGTGAGAGGAACGTATTTCATCCAAGGCGGACGGCTCACCCATAGTCCGATCGCCGCCACCATGCGCCGCGCCTCGGGATGATTCGGGTCCCGCTGGAGGAGCAGCTCCCAGAGTTTCAGGGCGCGAAGGTAATCGCCTTCGGAGGTGACGAGCGCCGCCAAGGCTTCGAGTGCGATCGGATGGTCGGGGATCGCCCTTTCTCCGGCGATCATGGCCTGCGCTTCGCGAAGCTTGCCTGCGCGCGCCAGGCTGAGCGCCTTGGCCATTCGGAGACTGAGAGAAATCGAAAGCCCGGGGGTGCTATCCATGTCGGCTAGACAAGAAGGCCTGAGCCGTAGCCACGCTGCGAGTCGTCGAGGCCGTTTTTAGGCATCAGATCCTGCAGCTGGTAGACGACGTTCTTCAACTCGGCGATGTTGTTCGCCGCCACGTATTCGCGGCCCTGGCGTACGCATTCCTCGGCGCGGGCCGGATCCGTCATTTGGGACACGCCGGCCGCGAGCGCCTCGAAGTGCTGCACCCAGTAGGAAGTCTGGCGGTAGAGGATCGACGAATACACGTCGGCGATCTCCTCGCGCTTCTTCTTGAGGCGATCGCCGTTCTGCTCGGCGATGATGGCCTTCACCTGCTCGCGGAGCGTGCGGGCGCGGGCCTTCTCCTCGGTGGTGCCGCTCTCCTCGACCATGCGCTCGAGATTTTTCATCCAGTCCTCGATCTCGGTGACCGCGGCGGGCCAGACCACCTGCCCGGCCACGTCGTCCAGCTTCACCTTGAACTCCAGCAACTCGCGCTCGGCCATGAGCAGGGCGTCGAAGTCCACCGCGTCCTGGCCCAGACGCTCTCCGAGATCGCGCACGGCAGGCAGACGCTCGATCGATTTCAGCGCGTCCGCCGCGCCTGCGTCATTGGTGGCCGCCACGCTGTTGCGCAGCTGCGAAAGGCGGGCCATCTCGCGCTCGAACTCGGTGCGCAGCGCATCGACACTGGGCTGGCGAACCTCGCCGCCGAGCTCGATGCGAGCGGGAAACTCCTCGTCCAGCAGCGGCACGTACGCGAGCACCGTCAGGATGCGCGAGGTATCCATGTGGAGGGTCACCTCGATTTCGCTGCCCGCAGGCAGATCGCGTTTCAGGTTTTCGGCCCGGATTTCGAGCGTGCCGATGAGCACATTGCGGTCGGCCAAGTCCCGGTTGCCCTCGACTACGGGAATGCGAAGCACGCTGACGGAATCGCCCTGCCGGAGCGCGGCGGAGGTCCGGTACGACTTCGTGTATTTCGCCGGCAGCCCCTGGCCCTTGGTGAAATGAACGCCCACCTTGTTGTCGGCGGTGGCGACGCCCATGTTGTGAATGATCGGTTGTTCTTCGACCACCATCCCGACGGTGTACTTGAAGACGTCGGGCACTGTCTCACAAGGCATGCCGGTGGCAGACCGAAGCTCCAGGCGGAAGCTGTTCTGCACGCCGCGCTGGGCCCGGGCGGTGAACTGAAACGCGCCGTTCTCGTTCAGGCTGATCTTGCCGCTCCGCCACTTCGACTGCTGGTTGACGATCTCGAGCGTGCAACCGGTGAGCGAGGCTCCGGAGGGAGCGACGATGCGTCCGCCCACGAGCGGTTCGGGATCCGCGCCGACCGGTTTGTAGATGAGTTCGACCGAGTACTTCGAGCCGTTCCCGTTCGTCCGGGAGCTGGGCGTCGAAACGCGCTGCGTGCCGGCGAAAATCGCGGCTCCGCGGGCGACCACCGTGAGGGGATCGACGGAGAAATCAAAGGGGATGCCGAGTGCCGCCTGCACGGCCTCGCGGAAATAGGGAGCGAGCGTCGGGCCGCCGACAAACACGAGGCGCTCGACCGCGGACGGAGTGAGTCCTTTTTCGCCGAGCACGCGGCGGGCGATGCTGACCGCCTTCGATATCACGGGCTCGGCCGCTGCGGCGACTTCCTGCCGGGTGATCTCGGCTTCGAACGTGACGGTTTCGCCCGCCACCTTCCGCAGCACCGCCTCGAGGAAGGTGCTCTGCTTGCGCGAGAGTTCGATTTTCGCGTTTTCCGCCGCGGCCTTGAGCCGGAGGAAATCGTATTTGTAGCGTTCGGCGCCGCGCTTGAAATCGTTGAGCCGGAATTCGCGGCCGACGCGAGGGGCGAGGACCTTTTCCACGATCGCCCAGTCGATGTCGGAGCCGCCGAGGAAATTGTCGCCGCCGTGATTGGCCACGACCATGCCGCTTTCTTCCGAGCGGATCAGCGCGGCGTCGAAGGTGCCGCCGCCGAAGTCGAACACCAGCCAGTAGGCCTTTGTATTCGTTTTCTGGTAACCGTAGGCGAGCGCGGCCGCCACCGGCTCCTGGAGGAGCGAACTCGTGCGGAAGCCCGCCAGCTCGGCCGCGCGTTTGGTCGCGTCGCACTGATGGAGTTCGAACGCCGCCGGCACCGTGATCACCGCCGCGGAGATTTCCTCTCCGCGTTTCTGCGCGACGTCACCGCGCAGCGACTTCAACACCTCCGCCGAAAGGTCCTCGGGCCGCATCCGGCGGCCGCTGGCGCGATAGACGTATTCAAACCCCGTGCCCATGCGCCGCTTGAACTCGAGAAAGACGTCATCCTCGGCGCGCTCGTCCGCCATCTTCGACTTCGCGCTCTGCCCGACCCAGAGATTTCCCGCGCGATTGATGTACACCGCGGAGGGGGTGATATCGGAATCGACGTTGTTCTTGATGATCTCCGTTCCCGTGCCGGCGAGAACCGCGATGGCACTGTTCGTCGTGCCGAGATCGATGCCGAAATCAATGGTGGTGCGCATCACTGGGGTTTCTCCGTGTTTGGCGGGATGCCAACGACAACTTCTCCCAACTGCAACAGTCGATCTTTCCATACGACGGTCGGTTTGACCGCCTCGACAACGGTATCCCGCATCACGCCGGGTGTCGGTTGAAATGTGATCACCTTCACCGGAAGCCCGGGGTCATACGGCTGATTCACCCAGTCGTTGAGCGTCACCCCCATTTGCGTGAGTGCATCCAGGGCGCTTTCCACGTGCCGGTAGGCGCGCTTGGTCTCCTCCTTTGGCTCGCCCGTCACAGGGTCCACCATTTTGCCCTTGGCTCTCCATATCTGCGTGATGAGCCCGGAAACCGTTTGGCTGAAGGTGTCTGACAGCGCAGCCGAGGCTTCTTCGGGAGACGCTTTTTCCGGTGCCGGAGCAGGCGCCGGGACTTCGGCCAACTTCTTGGCTTGCTCGACGTGGTCCAGCAGGTTGCGCAACTCCGCCAACGCGGTGTCGACCGGGTATTCCGGGAAGCGAACCAGCTTCCGCGGATCGCGGGCAAAGATCTGAGCGAGGAGGCTCGGGGGCGGCATGAAGGATATCGGGACAACTCCCCTTCGAGCCAAACCCCAGGCCTAGCGGCCCCGACCGGTTGTCAAAAACTCGTCACATGAGTCTCCGGTCCAAAAGGCTGGGTCGAACGGGTCTGCGCCGATCTCAACCGCTCTGGGCGAGCGCATCAATCACATAACCCATGATGGCGGCGTTCCACGTATCCACCGTCAAGTACCTCTCCTGCACCCGGGCGTTCTCCGCACTCGCCACGATCCAGGCGCCGTCTTCCATGCGGTGGGACAATTTCGGATACGGAACCTCCGACTCCTTCTTCCAAAGCCGCGAATGCGAGGGGAGCCGGATGGCGTTCCGTTCGAGCGCCGCCTCGCCCACCTTCACGGATTCGCCTTTGCGAACCGCCGCCACCAGTCGGTCGACGAGCCGTGGAACGACAAAAAAGTAGAGTGCGTCCTGGATCCGACTGAAGTGCGCCGCCGCCGTTTCGGCATCGGCAAAGGCGTTTTGGTCGTCCAGCACGACCTCCTTCGGCCCCGCGCACCAGGCGATGAGGTGGGCCTCCTTCCGATTCTCGCCCTCCCCCCGCGTCATAAGCCCGTGACGCAGCGCGGTGATTTCGTCGGGCGCGAAGGTCTGATCGTCCCACCGCACCACGCGATGGGTGATCTCGAGAATATGATCCCCCACGGTGGTCCGCAGCTCCTTCTCCTTCCGGCGGAGAAACTCCTGATGAAACTGCTCGCGCTCCTTTTCCCAACGCGTGCGGCCCTGCTGGTCCGAAGGCAGCTGGAGCACCGCGTTGTAGGCGTGCAACGCGAAGGCGATGTCGTCGCGCTCCGCGCAGGCGTCGCGCGCAACCCGCTTGAACAGCTCCGCCAGCTGGTGCGTGCAGGCGCGCCGCGCGTCCTCGCCGATGTCGAGCAGGTACACCGCCGGAACGATGCGATTCACGATCACGCTGTACGACCTCGCGTACATCGGCTCCGGCGTGCCGCCGGCGTCGGGTTTCGTGCGCAGGTCGTCGGCCACCGCATTCCCAAAAATCACGTCGAACGTGTCCCGGAGCCGGCGCGCCACTTCAGGCAGCACCGGCAGCGTCTGGAGATAGACGAGCAGAGGCAGGCAGGACGCGTTGTCGCCGGTGGCGCGCTGGAAGGAAACAAGGGCGTCGAGCGCCGCGTCGCCCATCCGGGTGCAGGCCTCGGCAAAGAACTCCGACTCGCGTCCGCAGAGGGTATCCAGCGTGTGGATATCCGGAGCGCAGTGCTCGATCAGCGCGCGGGCCGCCTCGAGCGCCGGCTTCGGCTCCGGCGGGAGGTTCCGCTGCATCTCGGCGATGCGGACATCGATCCGGCGCACGGCGGGAGCCGCCCCGCGCTCGAGCGCGCGCCGCGTGCTTCTGGCGTCGGGGAAGATTTCCCCGAGCAGCGCGACGTGCCTCGCGGCCGCGCGGGTCTCGCTCTGCTCGGCGGCGCGAAAGGCGAGCGCCGAGTGGACGGCGGCGAGCAACGACGGCCAGTCGCGGCTGAGGGCGTCGACGACTTCGACCGGGAGCTGCGGATCGCCGATTTCCTTCACCCGGCTTCGGAGCCGTTCCCAATAGGCGGGCAGGTTCACCAGTTCCTGCCAATAACGGATGGCGGCGCGCCACCACGCGAGGATGTCGTCTTCCGGTAGCGGCGGAAGCGCCTGCTCCTGCTCGATCGCCATCAGGTGGTGATAGACGGTGAGATTGTGGAGCGCGGCGACGCTGTCGTTGATCGCGCCCGCCGCCCAGGCCGAAACCGCATCGGAGGTCGCTCGCCGGGCGAGCAGCTTCAGCGCGGGATCGTCGCCATTCGCCGGGTAGGTTTCAGGCCAGAACCAAAACGCCTCAGCGAGAAACCGCTGGCGAGGATCCTTCAGCATCTGGACGGCGTTGCGCAACGCGTCGGCGGACGCCGGCGGCTCCGGTGCGAGAGACCATTCCGAGAGCGGGTTTCCGAGCTGGGACGCGATCTTCAGTTGGTCGAAGCGCCGGCTGATCTCGCGTGCGCTCGAGAGAACCGGGCAACCCAGGATCCGAAACGGGTTCGTCCGGTACAGCCCCGGGCCGATCGTCGCCCACGCCGAATCCAGGAACGCGGAAACGGCACTTGTGGGGTACGCCCGGTCTGTTTGACGGGAAGGTTCAGGCATGGTCGCAGCCGCGCTAGCACGAACAGGACCGCGCCGACGGGATGTCGACCGGGCTTTGGCTCCGTCCCTGGCGGCGGAGTCTGCGATTCACTGTTTCGCCCGTCATCACGCGGGCAACTCCTCCGGCGCGGGCAGTGGGTGACGTTGAACAATCCAATCCTGCACGGGCCGTCCACCTCGCAAGTGCTCCTCGACGATGCGATCGCAGCGGTCGACGGTGACGCCGCCGTACCAAACGCCCTCGGGATAAACGACCATCCACGGCCCTCCCGAACAGATCCGAAAACACGCCGCTTTCGTTCGAAGCACCGGAATATGCAGCTCCTTGAGGCGGAGCTTCAGATGCTCCCAGACTACCAAGCCCACATCGGTGGAACAGCAGTCGGGGCCCACGCAAAGGAAGACGTGTCGGCGCGCCGAACCCAACGCCATCGCGGCGAAAGCCTTATCGGTAGACGCGTGCAGCCCAACGCTCATTTCGCTGTTGTAATCGTTATCCGCCGCACTGCCAGAGGAAACCAGACCAGAAGGCGTGTGCAGAACGACGCATACCGCCGTACGTCAGCAACAAGCCGCGTCGCTCGCCAACCCCAGGATTGCGTCCGCCGTCGCCGCAGATATGCTTCGGACATAACCCGAAGGCCCCATGAATACGCACCCTTCCTTGGAGAAGGCGCAGTCGTACCTTCACCTCCAGCTCGGTGATTCGCGGCCCCCTATGCTGAACACAGCGGAGGGCCCCTACGTGACGATTTCCCGTGAATCCGGCGCCGGCGGCTCGAGCTTGGCCCGGATTCTGGCCGACATCCTGAACCAGCAGACGCCGTCCGAGGGGCAGTGGTCGGTCTACGACGCCAACCTCATCGAATCGATGCTTCGGGCCAACAGCCTCGAGCCCCGCATCGCACGCTATCTCCCGGAAGACAGCGTATCCGAAATCCACGCATCGGTCGGCGAACTGGTCGGGCTGCATCCGAGCCTCTGGCAGCTCACCCAAAAGACGAACGAGATGATCCGGAAACTCGCCCGCACCGGCAGGGCGATCATCGTCGGCCGGGGCGGCAACTTCGCCACCGCCTCCATCGCGAACGGCGTCCATGTGCGGCTGGTCGCCTCCCCGAAGTTCCGGGCCCAATACATGGCGAAACAGCGCCAGCTGGGCGACGACGAAGCGGCCAACCTCAACCAACGCCAGGACTCCGCGCGCGAGCGGTACGTCCGCTCCACCTTCAGCGCCTCCATCTCGGACCCCGCGAGCTACGATCTGGTGATCGCCACCGACCGGGTGCCGTTGACGCACGCCGCCGAAATGGTCGCGTCGCTCGTCCGTATCCGCACACCCATTCCGAGTTGATCCTCGGCGCCGCATGGCGCTGGCCGGATCTGCAAACCCGCCGAGCCGGACATTGACGTCCGAGGCCGGAGGGTTAGCCTCAGCGAAGTCCAGCCAGCCCCCTTATCGTCACACTAACATGGATACTGTACCCCCTCCCCCACCCGCGGCTCCTGCCGCCGCCGCCGAAGACAAGACCGTCGCCATCGTCGGCTACCTGACGCTGATCGGCTTCATCATCGCGATCATCATTCACGGAAACAAAAAGACCAAGCTGGGCGCGTATCACCTCCGCCAGTCGCTCGGGCTGATCCTCACGGGCTTCGTCGCGAGCTTTCTGATGATCATACCGATCCTGGGCTGGATCGCCGCGTTCATCCTCTACATCGGTCTTTTTGTTTTCTGGATCATGGGCCTGATCTCCGCCGCCGGCGGCCAGATGAAGCCCGTCCCGCTCCTCGGAGAACAGTATCAAAAGTGGTTCGGCACCGCCTTCGACTGATTCATTCTATGCCTTTCACCGTCCGCTTCCCGCGGCGGTGGAATGTCTGCACTGCGGAGACCCCGGCTGCATGAAGCCGGGGTTTTTGCGTACTTTCGCGCTGATCGCGGCGCTCGGAGCCGGAATTCTCGTGCCGCAGGCGTACGTCGCCGTCTGGCTCGTGCGCTGGCTGATCATCGGAATGCTCTTTGTCGTCTTTCTCCAGACGCGCTTCTCGAGAAAATCGCTCCAGCCCAGTCACGGTACGCTGCTGGCCGCCAATCTCGCCATGGGCGGAGTGGGCTGGGCGATCGGCTGGCTGGCTGGGGGCCATTCCCTCGCCCTGGCGGGCTTTTTCGCGGGGATCACGCCCACCGCGACCGCCGCGGCGGTCATCACGGGTTTCCTCGGCGGTCGTATCGATTACGTGGTGACGGCTTTCATGCTCACGACGATGAGCGTCGCCGCGGTTTTCCCCTTCGTCCTCCCCTGGGTGCTCGGGCAGGCGACTCCCAACGTTTTCAGCCAGGTCATGGGCAGCGTCGGCATCCTGGTCTTCATTCCGCTCGCCGTCGCCATGCTGCTTCGGCGGATCCATCCGCCGGCGGCGCAATGGCCCCGCCGGCTCAGCACGGTTTCCTTCTCCGCCTGGATCGTCGCGCTCTTCCTCATCACGAGCAACGCGAGTCATTTTCTGCGCGCCCAGACGGAGATCCCCGCCAGCACCGTCTGGGTGATCGCCGCGGTCAGCGCCGCGATCTGCGTCCTCAACTTCGGCCTCGGTCGGCTGATCGGCGGCCGGGAGTTCTCCCGCGAGGCCAGCCAGGCGCTCGGGCAGAAAAACACCAGTCTCACGATCTATCTCGCCCTCGCGTACGCCAACCCCCTCGTCGCCCTCGGTCCGACCTGCTACGTGCTCTGGCACAATCTCTGGAATTCCTGGCAGCTCTACCGGCATCGCGAGCACGATCGGAGGACCCGGGCTTGAGAGGCGCCGCCAAGCCGATCCTCGCGCGATTCGCCCGTCGCCAGCTTTCAACTACGAAGCCTCGCATGCGAGGCGCGCCTCACCCGCCGTTCGTGCGAGGCAGGGAGAAATAGAACGTCGCGCCGTGATCCGGCTTGCTGTCGGCCCAGATGCGTCCCCCATGGCGGCGGATGATGCGCGCGGCCGTGGCGAGCCCGACTCCGTTGCCCTCGAACTCCTGCGCGCTGTGAAGCCGTTGGAACACGCCGAAGAGCCGTTCGCTTCCCGCAGAGTCGAAGCCGACGCCGTTGTCTCGGACAAAGAGAATCATCTCCCGCTGCGTCTCGCGGTGGTCGATCTCCACGACGGCGGGATTTCTCGGCCGTGAATACTTCAGCGCGTTGGAAAGGAGGTTGGAAAAGACCTGGCGCATCAAGCCGGGGTCGCAGTCCACGGCCGGCAGCGGCGCGCGGTGCCACTCGACCCGGCGTCCGTGGGTTTCGCGCTCCAGGTCGCCCAAGACGTCGTCGATCAGACGGTCGAGCGCCGTGTGCTCCAGTTTCAACGGCTGCTTTCCGAGCCGCGAGAACTGCAGCAGGTCGTCGATCAGGCGGTTCATCTTGCGGGCTCCGTCGACGATCCGCGAGAGGCACATCCTGTGATCCTCGGGAAGCTCCGCCCACCGGTCTTCCATCAGGACTTCGGCATATCCCGAGATGATCCGGAGGGGAGCGCGCAAGTCGTGCGACACTGAATACGCAAACGCCTCCAGATTCCGGTTGCTGTCCTCGAGCTCCGCGGTGCGCTGGGCCACGCGCTCCTCCAGATCGGCGTTCAGCCGGAGGACCTGCTCTTCCGCCGCCTTGCGCTCCGTGATGTCGAGCACGGCCCCGGCCAGATAGATCCCGCGGCCGCCCGGCGCTTCCAGCACCCGGCCGCGGTCGCGCAGCCAGCGGATGGCGCCGTCGGGCAGCACGACCCGGTATTCGATTTCCATATCGGAACGGGTCTCCACCGAGTGCTGCAGGGTGGTCCGGACGTGCTCGCGGTCCTCGGAGTGGATCCGGCAGAGCAGTTCCTCGAGCGACGACTCCGACGGCTCCGCCTCGAGCCCGAGCAGCCCGTTCACCGTTCCGTCCCGGAGGCTGCGTTTCGTCGCCGGATCGTAGCGCCACGTGCCGAGCGCCGCAGCATCGAGAGCGATCCGGCGCTGCGCCTCGCTTTCCCTGAGCTCGGCCTCGCGTTGCTGGATCTGGTCCAACATGTGATTAAAGATCACCGTCAGCTCGCCGAGTTCGTCGTTGCCGAGCTGGCGCGCACGGACCGAAAAGTCCGCCTCCTCCGAGATCCGCCGCGCAATGCGGGAGAGCTCCTCGATCGGGCGGGTGATGCTGTTGCGCAGAAAAGTCGAAAACACCACCGACGCGATGAACGCGAGGCCGACAAGCCCGACGGTCACGCCGACGTACATTCCCAACCGCTCGTACCACCAGCGCAGGTCGGTGCAGACCACGAGGTAGCCGAGTTGTCGGCCGTTCTGGATCACCGGCCGATAGGTGTAGAGCTTCCCGTCGCGGAAGACATGCGATGCGCCGGCGGGCGGATGGATCGCCGTCTCAGGGGCGGCACCGTCCGAAAACGAGGCAAACAGGCGGCCTCCCGAATCGTAGAGCGCGGCGGACACGACGCTGCGCTCGGCTTTCAGGGTCGCCAGCAACTCGGCGGCATCCTCGCGGGCGCTGAACGCAAGCGCCGCCGAACTGTTCTCCGCGATGATTTCGCTCAGCGTTCCGACCTCGCGGGTGAGCTCTCGACGAAGGGAAACCAGATCGAACGCCACGAGCAGAGCGCAAGAGGCCAACAGCACGATGGCCGTGATCACCAGCGCCATCGCGAGCAGTTTTCGCCGAATCGGCAGATCCGCGAGTTTCATCGGCTACTTCTCCACGATCTCAGCCAGGCGGAGCAGCTTCGAGCTGAGCACGATCCCGTCTCGCCGGGCGGCGCCGAGATTCACCAGCACCCGGATGCGATCGTCCCTGACCGTGAGGCAGACACTCCCGCCGCGCTCCGCGAAAAGTTCGTTGTCCCCCACCGTCAGCACGCCGCGGCCTTGCATGTGCGCCAATAGCCGCTCGGTAGTCCGGTCTTCGGCACCGGAAACAAAGACCGCATGGCAGGCCGCCGCGGACTCGACCGTGAAACAGCGGGTGATGATCACTGGATGCCCTGATACCTTTTCCTGCTTCACGAGTTCCTGCAGGAGCGGCGCAAAACGGTTTTCGCCAAACACGCCCACGACCAGCGGACTGTCCGGCGCCCCCATCCGCTCCGGCGGCCATCGCGTGAAGTGCAGGACCTGGTACAGCGCGGCGGCCTTCAGCTCCTGCTCGGAAGCGATCGGTCTGCTCTCGCCAAGAAGCATCCACGGCGCCAGCGCCAGCAGCGCGCATCTCCACAGAAAGAGCCGGAAGCGGGCGGTTAGAATTCCCACGTCATGCTCCCGTAGAGGCTGCGTTCGACCTGCCGGGCGTTCGGCTGCCCCGCTCCGAATTCCGTGTGGGCGGGATCGAACAGATTCTGGCCGACCACTGAGAACTCCCACTGGCCCCCCACCCGCCAGACGATGCGGCTATCGACCGCCGTGTAGGCCTGCTGCGCCGGATGCGGCAGCGAGGACACATATCGCACACCCACATCCCATTCGAGGCCGGGCCGGATCTGCAGCGACGACCGGAGGTGCGCGGTGTGTTTCGGGTCGTTCCACTCCTGGATTCCGGCCGTCGTGTCGGTGCTTCCCGGGGCCATCTCGAAGCTCTCGTGCAGGAAGGCGTAGCCCGCCTCGAGCTGCCACCGGCGAAACAGCTGCCATTTCGCCGACAGCTCCGCGCCGTCGGACTGGGCGCGTAACTTGTTGCCAAATACACGCTGGGCGGGAAGCGCTGATCGCTCCTGGCTGCGCAGATCCCTGTAGTCGTTGTAGAAAAACGAGACGTCCCAGGTCAGGGTCCGCAGGGGCTGCGCGCGGTAGCCGAGTTCGTAGGCCACGACCGACTCGGGGGCGAAATCCGGGTTTCCGACCAGCAGCGGCCGGCGGGTATTCGGAAAACGGAGATCCTCGTCGTAACGGCTCGGAGTGCGGACAGCTCGCGAAACGGCAGCCCAAAGGGTTCGTTTGGGCCCGCGCACCGCGAGGCGCGCGCTCGGCTGGAACTCCCAGCCGACAGACTCGTGGTACTCCAGCTTCGAGCCCATAATCAGGCCGAGCCTTCCATCGAGCCACCGCATCTCGTCCTGCACGAACGCCCCTGCGGTCTCTATCCGGCGACGCGAGGGAGCGAACTGCGTCGTCCCGGTGTTGCCGGTGTGATCCGAGGCCGAGCGATAATTGACCCCCGCGACAATCTCGTGGCGCGTCCAGGGAGAAAACCGCAGCTGGGTGTCGAAGTCATACGTATGCAGGACTTCCGAGTACTGGCCGAAGATGTCCCGCGCCACGTGATCGAAGTAGACCTGCGTCGTCAGTTCGGCGTCGCCCGATAGATTCCGGGTGAGTCGGGCGAGCAGATTTCCGCCTGCCACAGGCGAATCCGGCATCCCCTCCGAGCGGATCTCCGTCTGATAATAGTCGCCCTGAATCGTCCAGTGGCCGGCGTCTTCCGCTCTCGCACTGTCCATGCGGAAGCCGCCTTGCGCGCCACGCATACTGTCGTGCCCAGGCGAACCGTCGAGCTTCAGCATGTCGTCCCGCTGATACGCTTTTGCGTAGACCCGGTAATACAGCTTCCCCGGCACTTCGCCGCCGTAGCGTGCGGAAGCGAACGCCTGCTCTTCCGTGCCGGCTCCCACGCTCAGAAGGCCGCCCTGGGTGTAGCGGGCATCCTTCGTCGTGATGGAGATCACGCCATTGACGGCGTTGGCTCCCCACATCGTGGCCCCCGGCCCGCGGATCACCTCGATCCGATCCAGGTCGGCGAGCAGCGTGTCCTGCGCGTCCCAATGCACGCCGGAGAACAGCGGCGTGTAGACGGTGCGCCCGTCCATCAACACAAGCAGCTTGTTCGACTCCGCGGCGTTGAAGCCGCGCGCGCTCACGGCCCAGACGCGACTGTCCACCCGGGCGACGTTCAGTCCGGTGGCGTAGCGCAAGGCATCCGCGATGCTTCGCGCTCCCGTCTGCTGAATATCCTGCCCCGTCATCACGCCCACCGCACCCGCCGTCGCGACAAACGGCTCGGCCTTCCGCGACATGGACGTCACCTCCAGACCCATCAATTCCTCCAGGCTGAAGGAACGCAGATCTTCCATCGTCAGCTGGCCCCGGAGCGGCGATGCAATCCATGCCGCCCCCACTCCCAGGCAAACGCGCATCCACCGCCCAGCCACCCCAGAACGTAGAAACGGGAAGGGAGAAAGGGCTTCACGGCTGCCGGGCTTCCCTCGACCGGCGCCGCACAGAAGTCCGTAACGCATTACATCCAGAATACCGCAGCGCAGCGCCTCCCGGCACCGGATTATCTCCGAACCGCAGAATCGGAAATATTCCGATCACTCGCTCCCACACACCACATCGGGGCAAGCGGCCAGTCAGAATATTGTTGCAAAAGCAAACAGCCCAACGTTGTGCCGCGCCAACAGACGCATAGCGTTGGGCAACTCCCGCGGAGCACCAGGTATCGTTTGACGGTAGCTTTTTCCCAAGATGTCACTTCCGTTTCCCAAACTAGACGCAGCCGAGGCAGCTGCGCTGATCAAAAACGGGGATGTCGTTGGATTCAACGGCTTCACCGCAGCAGGCGTCGCGAAGGCGATTTGTCGCGCCATCGCAGCTCGCGCCAAGGAGGAACACGCAGCCGGGCGGCCGTTCAAGATCGGCGCCATCACCGGCGCCTCCACGGGCCCGTCGCTGGACGGCGAGTTGGCGAAGGCGGATGCCGTTTCCTTCCGCACGCCGTTTCAGTCGGATCCGGATATGCGCAAGGCCATCAACGAAGGCCGGGTCAAGTTCTTCGACCTGCACCTTTCGCTGCTGCCGCAGGCGATGCGCTACGGCCACCTCGGCCGTGTGAATTGGGCTGTGATCGAGGCCTGCGACGTCTCGGCCGACGGCTCCATCACGCTCACTTCCTCGGTCGGCGCCGCCCCGACGCAGTGCCGCTGCGCGGACAAGATTCTGATCGAGCTGAGCCACGCGCATCCGAAATCGCTGCTCGGCATCCACGACATCTACGAGCCACTCGACCCTCCGCACCGCCGCGAGATTCCGATCTACAAGCCTTCGGATCGCATCGGCCTGCCCGTCATCAAGGTGCCGCCGACCAAGATCGCCGGCATCGTCGAGTCCAACATCCAGGACGAAATCGGCGGTTTCTCTCCTCCGGGAGACGAGGCCAAGAAGATCGGCGCCAATGTCGCCGGTTTCCTTGCAGCCGAACTCCGTCGCGGCACCCTGCCGAAGGGTTTCCTCCCGATCCAGTCCGGCGTGGGTGACACCGCCAATGCCGTCCTCGGCGCGATGGGCGAGAATCCCGACATCCCGCCGTTCGAGATGTATTCGGAAGTGCTGCAGGACTCGGTCTTCCAGCTGATGAAGACCGGCAAGATTCTCTTCGGCAGCAGCGTGGCCCTCACCGCCAGCGGGCCGATGCGCAAGGAGATCTACGACAACCTCGATTTCTTCCGCTCCCGCGTCGTGCTGCGCCCGCAGGAAATCACCAATCACCCGGAAGTCATCCGCCGCCTCGGCGTGATCTCGATCAACACCGCGATCGAGTGCGACATCTTCGGCAACATCAACAGCACGCACGTCCTCGGCAAAGACCTGATGAACGGCATCGGCGGCTCGGGCGACTTCACCCGCAACGCCTTCATCTCGATCTTCACCTGCCCCTCGGTGGCCAAAGGCGGCAAGATCAGCACGATCGTTCCGCTGGTCAGCCACATGGACCACAGCGAGCACTCCGTTTCCGCCATCGTGACGGAACAGGGCGTCGCCGACCTCCGCGGTCTTTCGCCGCACGAACGCGCTCAGAAGATCATCAACAACTGCGCGCATCCGATGTACCGCGAAGCGTTGCTTCGCTACTGCGCCGCGACGAAGAAGGGCCACACCCCGCACTCGCTGGCCAGGGCCTTCGCCTTCCATCAGCGCTTCCTCGAGACGGGCGACATGACGGGCGCGATCGTCGACTAAGCTCCCTGCCGACTCTCGGTTTGACTCTGGCGCACCGGTCTCCGGTGCGCCTTTTTGTTTGGTCCGCGCCGGACCGCTCGAATGCGCGCGGCAACACGTTCGGCCGCATTCGCACGAGGCCGCTGCGAACGCTCCGAGAATCGTACGGTAAACCGTCGCCGAAGGTGCACTCCCGGCACAGCACGGCAGCGTTCTTTCGGAAAGCCCGCGCTTGCCCCGGGCAGCGTCTCCGTCTCATACCTGCGTCACCCCTCACGCCGCCTTCAGCGGCCGTCCTGTACCATGGCGACTGATACGACCCCGCAAAACGAACCCGTCAACGAATACGAGCGCGAGCCTGTTCCCGCCTCCGCCCTCCTCGGTTTCAAGAGTTTCATCGGCCAGTATGCCGGAGAGCATACCGCCGGAACCGAACTCATGCTCGGCCCGCTGTTCGTGGCGCGCGGCGTCAGCGCCGTCGATCTGCTCGCCGGTCTTTTTCTTGGCAACCTGCTCGCGGTCCTCAGCTGGACGCTGTTCACCGCTCCAATCGCGACCCGCGCCCGGCTGACGCTCTATTACCAGCTCGAGAAGATCTGCGGGAAGAACCTCGTGACGCTCTACAACCTGGCGAACGGAATCATGTTCTGCTTCCTCGCCGGTTCGATGGTGACGGTCTCCGCCACCGCGCTGGGCGTCTGGTTCAAGTTTCCCATGCCCGGCCTGCAGGACATGCTGCCGAACAGTCTCGGATGGATCGTCGCCGTACTCGTCGTCGGCGCCCTGATCGCCTGGGTCGCGGCTTACGGCTACAACCTCGTCGCCAAGATCGCCAACTACGCCGCACCGTGGATGGTGCTCGTTTTCATCGCGTTCGGACTGGTGGGCCTGAAGGACTTCCTCAGCGCGACAAACACGCACGCGTCGTCCGCCGGCGACCTCTGGCAGCTCTGCCAGACGGCGATCTGGAAAGGCGGCGATCCCCTGCCGGGCCAGACGAAGTTCACCTTCTGGCACGTCCTGTTTTTCGCGTGGTTCTGCAATATGGCCATGCACATCGGCATGTCCGATCTCTCGGTTTTCCGCTACGCGAAGAAGTCCTGGTACGGCATCGCCACCGCGTCCGGCATGTACCTGGGCCACTTCATCGCGTGGATCGCGGCGTCCATCCTCTATGCACTCCAGCTCCACCGCACGCCGGGGAATACCGACGTCCTGCCGGGGCCGCTCGCCGGCAGCGCCTGCGGCATCGCCGGACTGATCTGCGTGATTGTGGCAGGCTGGACCACCGCCAACCCGACGATCTACCGGGCCGGTCTCGCCTTCCAGGCCATCCTGCCCAAAGCGTCGCGATTCAAAGTGACATTTGCCACGGGCATGATCGCCGCCGTTGCCGGGATGTTTCCCGCCATCGCGATGAAGCTCCTCGATTTCGTCGCCCTCTACGGCCTGATCCTCATGCCGATGGGCGCCGTGATTTTCGTCGACTTCTGGCTCTTCCGCCGACTGAGGCTCCGTTCGTATTATGCGGAGGCCAGCGGAGACGCGTTCAACTGGGCCGCAGCCGGCGCCTGGATCATTTCCCTCGGCGTCTGCACCTGGCTCGTGGTTACCGGGAAAACCGAACTCTTCTTCGTCAGTCTGCCCGGCTGGTTCATCGCCGCGGCACTCTACATCGTCCTGAGCAAGCTGTACCAGAAGCGCCAGTACGCGCCCCAATCCTGACTCCCTTTACCCCATGAGAAAGATCGCCGCGGTCGTTTCGTTCATCGCGCTTGCCGGCACCATCGTGCCCTCGTGCGCCTATCTCGCCGGCAGCCTGACGCTGGACCAAGTAAAGTTCTGGATGCTGATCTCCACCGTGATCTGGTTCGTCACGGTGCCGCTCTGGATGGATCGAGCCGAGGAATAGGCGCCGTCCGCTCCGTGAAATCCTACCGCAAGGAGCTCTGGTTCGAGATCCCGCGCCGCCGCGGCTTGGTGAACATCTCGCCCGACGTGCAACGCTGCCTCGCCGAAAGCGGCATCCGCGAGGGTCTCTGTCTCGTGAACGCGATGCACATCACGGCCAGCGTTTTCATCAACGACGACGAGGCGGGCCTCCACGCCGACTATGAACGCTGGCTGGAGAAGCTCGCGCCGGAAAAACCGTATTCGCAATACCAGCACAACGGGGCGGAGGACAACGCCGACGCCCACCTGAAGCGCACGATCATGGGGCGCGAGGTCGTTGTCGCCGTCACCGAAGGCAAACTGGATTTCGGCCCGTGGGAGCAGATCTTTTATTTCGAGTTCGACGGACTGCGGCGAAAGCGGGCCCTGGTTAAGATCATCGGCGAGTAGCGCGCGGACCGTCCTCGTCCCGAAGAGCCGATCGGCAGGAGCCGCTCTTTCCGCAAACGACGCGGTCCCGGCGGAGTCACCGGCCCTGCAGATACGCCTTCAGTTTCTCGGCCATGTCGGCCGCCTGCCTCTGTTGAGGATCGAGGTGGGCCGCCTCTTCGAACTGCCGCTGCGCTTCCGGCAGGCGGCGAGCCGCCAGTAACGCGTTCGCCAAGTTCAA
Organism: Opitutaceae bacterium EW11; assembly: GCA_003054665.1. Lineage (GTDB taxonomy): Bacteria > Verrucomicrobiota > Verrucomicrobiia > Opitutales > Opitutaceae > EW11. The sequence goes on from QAYY01000001.1 coordinate 212,217, forward strand.
CCGCGTCGCCACGTGCCCAGGATCGCTCGCGAGTGAGGCCTGATACGCCGCAATCGCCTCATCGAGCCGGCCCGCTTCAAAGAGCGCGCTGGCAAGATTTCTCTGCGCGTCCGCACGCGGCGGCGCCAAGCGCACCGCTTCCTCGAGATGCGGCAGCGCCTCGGGCAGCCGGCCTGCTTGGGCCTCGGCGACACCCAGATTGACCAGTGCGTCCACAAAATCGGGTTTGGCCTGCACGGCCGCGGCATATTCGGCAATCGCGTCCGACTGGCGGCCGAGCGCCGCGTGCACGAGACCCAGGTTGAAATGCGCCTCCGCGAGCGCCGGGGCTTCGCGCAGCGCTGACCGAAGCTCCGTCTCGGCTTCCGACAGTTTGCCCTGACGAAACAGAGCAATCCCGAGATTCGCGCGTGCCCCCGCCAGCTTGGGATTGATCTGCAGCGCCTCGGCGCAGAACCGCGCGGCATCGGGCCAGCGTTCCTGAAGGACGAGGAGCGCACCGATCTGCTCGTAGGATTCCGCAAAATCCGACTTCGTCTCCAGCGCGAGCATGAACTCGCGGTAGGCGTCGGCCGGGCGTCCCAGTTCGCGGAGGGAAATGCCCTTGCGGAAGTGCGCGAGGTAGAATCGCCGATTCAGCTCGAGGGTGCGGTCGAAGAACGGAAGAGCCTCGGCATGCCGGCCGAGTTTGGCGAGGGCGAGACCGAGGTTGTAGGGAGTGGAAGGATTCGCGGCGTTGAGCTCGAGCGATCTCCGATAGTACGGCAGCGACTCGGCAATGCGCCCTCGGCTGTAGAGCGCAGTCCCGACGTTGGCCTGCGCAATCGCACTCTGCGGCCGTATGGCCACCGTATCCTGCCAGAGCGTCAGGTCGTCGCTGTACACGCCATTTCGCAGCCAGGTGCCCACGCCCGCGGCGAACACCGCCACAGCCAGTACCGGCAACGCCCTGCGCCCCAGAGCAGCAACGAGGGTCGCAGCAACGAACGCCAAAACTGCGGCCAACGGTAGATACATCCGGTGCTCCACGGTCGACTGAAGGATGCCGGGCACAAGCGAGGTGGGAGCCAGGATGCCGAAAAACCACGCACCGAGAAAACCGAGCCGGGGCGAGCGCCAGAGGGCGTACAACGCCGCACCCGCCGCCGATGCCACGACCGCCGCATACACGACGAGCATTCCCGGCGCGATCGGCACGGGAAAGCCGTAATCAAAGGCCTGGGGCCAGGGCACGACGGAGAGTCGGAGGTAGCGCGAAACCGCTTCCAACTGGGCCGTCCAATACGTGCGCGCCAAGTCCCAGGAATTCAGCGAGAACGTCCCTCCGCGATCCCCACCCTGGCCGACAATCAACACCAGGAGCGGTATCCAGGTGGCGAATAACAGGAGGTGGCTCCATCGGCGCCGGCGCCACACCTCGAGAAAGGAACCGGCGAGAAACGCTCGATCGTAGAAGACGGTCAAGACGGGAGCCAGCGCGATGACCTCCTTGGTGCCCACGCCGAGCAGGCACGAGAAAAACGCGAGAAGCAGCCAGCGCCGATGACCAGGCGCGTCGACGGACCGGACGAACGCATACAGGGAGAGGAGGAAAAAGAATCCCATCAGCGACTCCGCCCGCTGCACGACGTAGGTGACGGATTCCGTCTGAAGCGGATGCAGCACCCAAAGGAGCGCCAATGCCAAACCGAAGAGCCTCGGCGCGCCGGCGCGCTCCATCCACCAAGGGATGCGCGCCAACGTCCGCCAGGCGATGCCGTACAGCGCGAGCGCGGCGCCGGTGTGCACGATCAAGTTGAGCAGGTGATAACTCCAAGGCGCCGCTCCGCTGATCGCATGGCAAAGCGCCAGAGAGAAATTCAGAACGGGACGGCCGCTGACCGTGAGTCCGTAGCCCGACGGTGGCTTGAGCGCTTTCCAGAGGCTGCCGATCGTGGGGTTGTCGAACACCGCCAGCACATCGTCGAATACGAACGGAACGCGAAAGGTGTTCGAGTATGCCAGCCCAGCCGCCAACGCGACCGCGAGCAGAGGCCCGAACCGCGTCCAAGCAGACAGACGCGGTCCATTCGGAGAAGCAGTGGAAGGAGTCGACATAGCGGGGCTTTCGAACCTGGGCAACGACAACCCGTGCAGCAATCTCGGACGGGAGACACGTCGCCGAACGGTTCGAGGGATTCCTTCGCACTTCGCCACGGGATCGACCGAGTTGTTCGTCGGAAGACATCCTCCCGATTGGAGGAGCCCCGTTGCTGGTTCAATATCCTGCAATCCGGCGGCATATCATCGCATGGTAAGCGCCGCCGTTGCCAACCAGCCGTAGAACGCCTTACGGGTACTATTAACCCCGCATCACATGGCCGACTCATCGTCAGCGAACGCGCATCGTTGGAAATTCGTCCGCATCGGCGGACTCGATCAGGTCGCTCTGGAAACGGCGGCCGATCTCCTCAACCTGGAGCACCTCGATCAGAAACTCTGGGTCGCCCTCAGCTGCCCGGTGAAGGGTCTCGAGCTGGACGAAAAGACGCTCGCCCTCATCGACGCCGATAACGATGGCCGTATTCGCGTGCCGGAGCTGATCGCAGCGGTGAAATGGGCGGCCGCTCGGCTGTCCGATCCGGGCAGCCTTCTGAAGGGAGACGAGGAACTGCCCCTCGCGGCGATCAATGCCAACACGGCGGACGGGCAGGCCGTGCTTTCTTCGGCGAAACAGATTCTCGCCAACCTCGGGAAAAAAGACGCCGCCGCGATCGGCGTTGCGAATACAAGCGACACGGCGCGGATCTTCGCCGCAAGTCCGCTGAACGGCGACGGCGTGATCACGCCGGACGCCACCACGGACGCAGCGACGTCAAAACTCATCTCCGACATCGTCGCCACGCTGGGAGGCGTTCCGGATCGTTCCGGAGCCCTCGGCACCAACGGCGAAAAGATCGCCGCGTTTTTCCAGGAGTTGGCCGACTTCATCGTCTGGCAGGACGCCGGAAAGGCCGTGGCGGTTTTCGGCGAAAACACTGCCCCGGCATACGCAGCCCTCCAGGCGGTGCGCGCCAAGATCGACGACTACTTCGCCCGCTGTCGTCTCGCCGCCTTCGATCCGCGGGCTCTCGGTGCTCTGAACCGCTCCGAATCCGAATACCTGGCGATCGCGGCCAAGGACATGAAGATCACGGCCGAGGAGGTTGCCGGTTTCCCGCTCGCGACAATCGCGGCCGGAAAACCGCTGCCGCTTACCGAGGGCCTGAATCCCGCCTGGGCCGGGGCGATCGCCTCCTTCCACAAACTCCTCGTCGTTCCGTCCTACAACGCCTCGAAAACAAGCCTCACGGAATCCGAATGGGCTCAGCTCACCGCGCGCTTTGCCGGCTATGAAGGCTGGCTCGCCGTCAAGAAAGGCGCTGCCGTCGAGAAGCTCGGCCTCTCGCGCGCTCGAGAAATCGCCGCCGGCAACAGCGGCGACGCGCTCACGGCTTTGCTGGCCAAGGACAAGGCTCTCGAGCCGCAATTCAAGGCGATCAGCGATGTCGACCGGCTGGCGCGCTACTACCGGGATCTCCGCACGCTGCTGCACAACTTCGTCAATTTCACCGACCTGTATTCGCCCATCCGCGACGCCATCTTCCAGTCGGGCACCCTCTTCCTCGATGCCCGGTCGACGGAGCTCTGCATCCGCGTCGACGCGCCAAATCCGCTCGCGGCCATGAGCAAGGCCTACATCGCCTACTGCAACGTGACACGCGCGGGCAGTCCGCCAATGACCGTCGCGGCCTGCATCACCCAGGGCGACAGCGACTACCTGTTCGTGGGACGCCACGGTGTCTTTTACGACCGGAAGGGTCGCGATTGGGACGCCGTGGTCACCGCGATCGTCGACAACCCGATCAGCATCCGCCAGGCGTTCTGGTCGCCGTACAAGAAGTTCATTCGGATGATCGAAGAGCAGGTGGCAAAACGCGCCGCCGCGGCCGAAGCCGCATCGAGCAGCAAACTCGCCGCCGCCGCTGAAAAGACGGCGCAGGTCGACAAGACGAAACCGGAGCAGCCGCCGAAGAAAGTGGATGTCGGCACGGTCGCCGCCATCGGCGTCGCCATCACCGGTGCGATCAGCGCCCTCACGCTGATTCTCGGCTACGTGTTCGGCATGAAGGCTTGGCAGTATCCCCTCGCCTTCCTCGGCATCGTCCTCGTGATCTCGGGCCCCTCGATGATCATTGCGTGGCTGAAGCTGCGGCAGCGCACGCTCGGCCCGATTCTGGAAGGCAACGGCTGGGCCGTGAACGGCCGCGTGAAGATCAACATCCCCTTCGGCACGGCCTTGACCGCCGTGGCGAAGCTGCCGCCAGGCGCACAGCGTTCGCTCAAGGATCCCTACGAGGACAAAGGCGCGAAGCGCCGCCGCCGGACCTTCATCCTTGTCGTGCTATTGCTGATACTGGCGACCGCCGCCATCTGGATCCGCTGGGACCACAACCAGCACGGTCACTATTTCTGGGAGCCCGAGCCACCGAAACCCGCCGCACCGGTGCAATCCGCGCAAACGCCCGGCACCCCCGCCCAACCGGCCGCCCCCGCGCCGCAAGCCCAGCCGCCGGCGAAGTAAGGGAGGAAAGGCAAGTCCTCGGGAACACCCGCTCCGATTGGAGGGCCCGCCCTCCAATCACAGAGAGATCATAGCCTCGTGAATCTTTTCCCCATCACTCCGCCCGTCTCACCGTTCTCACCGGGTACTTCGTGACCGTGACGCCTTTGGCGCCGCGGCTGCCGACGGAGAGGACGGAGAGATCGAACTCGAACTCCTTCACCCGGGCGGTGCAGCGGCCGCTGAGGGTGATGTTCACCTTCTTCGGCATGCCGGCTTCCGTTTTTGCCACGTCGAGAAACACCACTCGCGATCCCTCGCTTGCCGCCAGGAGGTAGAGCTTGTCGCGGGTAACACCGCCCACCTGGAAGCGCTTCGCGAAGGCCTTACCGCTCTCCTTGTCCTGGTAGATCATGGTGTAGAACGCGGTGTCGCCGTCCTTCGGGAAAACGGCGCAATGCAAGATATCGCGGCCCATGAACACCTTGTCGGCAACCCGGGCGACCTTCATCGTGCCGTCGGCCATGAAGCAAACCACGTCGTCGAGGATCGTGCAGTCGGTGACGAACTCGTATTGGCGCCAGTTCAGGCCGATGAAGCCTTCCTCTCGGTTGACGTACAGGCGTTGGTTCGCGGCCACGACTTCCGCGGCGCGGATTTCCTCGATTTCGTCGTAGGTGGTCCGGCGCTTGTGATTCTTTCCGTATTTCTCCTGGAGCCTTTCGTACCAGGAAATCGCATACGGAACGAGGTGCTTGAGGTGGTGTTTCACCTCCTTGATGTCGGCCTCGATCTTCTTGATCTGCTCGTCGGCCTGGAAGCGGTTGTACTTCGAGATGCGCTTAATCTTGATCTCCGTGAGGCGGACAATGTCGTCGTCGGTCACCTCGCGGCGGAGCTGCTTCAGGAACGGCTTCAAGCCTTCGCGAATTTCTTGGAGAACGTTTTCCCAGGTCTCCGATTTCTCGATGCGGCGATAGATGCGCTCTTCGATGAAGATGCGTTCCAGCGAATCCCAGTGCCATTGTTGCTCGAGTTCGCCCAGGCGGATCTCCAGCTCCTGCTTGAGCAGCGCGACAGTTTTCTCGGTGCTGCGCTTCAGGATCTCCGAGACGCCGAGAAACACGGGTTTGTCGTTGTCGATCACGCACGCGGCCGGAGAAATCGTCACCTCGCAGTCGGTGAAGACGTAGAGCTGCCGGGTCACCTGCTCGGCGTCGCTCCCCTGCGGCAGGTGAACGAGGATCTCCACCTTGTCCGCCGTGTTGTCGTCGACGTGCCGGATCTTGATCTTGCCCCGCGCATTCGCGGCCAGGATCGACTCGATGAGCGAAGTCGTCGTCGTGCCGTACGGGAGCTCGGTGATGGCGAGAAGGTATTTGCTGCGGGATTCGATCTTCGCACGAACCTTCACCTTTCCGCCGCGTTCGCCGTCCTTGTACTCCGAAAAGTCCGCGATGCCGCCCGTCGGAAAATCCGGCATGATCCGGAAGCGTTTCCCTTGAAGGTGGTTGATCGAGGCGCGGCAGAGATCGTTGAAGTTGTGCGGCAGAATCTTGGTCGAAAGCCCGACCGCGATGCCCTCGGCACCCTCCGCCAGCACAAGCGGAAACTTCACCGGCAACGTGACCGGCTCGCGGTTGCGGCCGTCGTAGCTCAGCTGCCACGTCGTTGTCTTCGGATTGAATACCACTTCCCGAGCGAAGGGCGTCAGGCGAGCTTCGATGTAGCGGGAAGCAGCGGCGCCGTCGCCGGTGAACAGATTGCCGAAATTACCCTGGGGTTCGATCAACAGGCCTCGCTGCGCCATGCCGACCAGCGCCGCTTCGATCGAGGCATCGCCATGCGGGTGGAACCGCATCGCCGCACCGACGACGTTGGCCACTTTGTTGAAGCGGCCGTCGTCCATCTCATACAGCGTGTGCATGATTCGCCGCTGCACGGGCTTCAAGCCGTCGTCGATGTGCGGCACCGCGCGGTCGAGAATCACGTAGCTGGCGTAGTCGAGGAACCACGACCGATAGTGCTTGGCGAGCGGAGCGGAATCCTGCGTCGGCGGTTTGCCCCCGGCGGCCAAACGTTCGTCTGCGGCCGGCGTACCCTCGGATGGCGCTGGCTGCGCAGCCTGCGTCGGGGCAGGAGCGGCAGTCGGAGCCGGCGCGCTGCCGTTTCCCTCGCTGCCGAGCGGCAGTTCGGGCTGAGGTTCAGGAGTGTTCGGATTCTTGCGTCGAGCCATCGGGATTCACATCGGCGCGCAGTCGCGCGCCCGAAGGGAAAACATTCAGGGCTCCGCCCGGGCGAGGGCAAGCGTTGGTTCAGAGCGATTCAGCCCGGTACCGGACCGAGGTTCGGCCGCGGCAAACCAGCTTGTTCCCGGTGCGCGCCGGACCGGCTACTCTCCGGTCTTCTCCGCCATTGGCGCGGCACGAAACCGAACGAAATCCGCCACTTCGTCCGCCTTCCATCCGTTCCCGCGCCAGACTTCCAGCAGGCGGCCATCGGATCCTACCACCGCGGTTGCCAGCGTGTGATCCAGCAGCCCGTTGTTCCGTTCGGCGTACAGGCCGAACTCTCCCATGAGGGTCTTCACCTGCTCCGGGTTGCCGGTCGCGAATTTCCAGAAGTGCGGATCTGCCCCCACGGATTCTCCGTAAGCCTTGAGCACGGTCGGCGTGTCGAATTCCGGATCGATCGTGATCACCAGGATCTGGCTTCGGTCCCGGACGCGCGGATCTCCTTGGAGCGCAGATTGCACGTCGCGCAGCTTGCGCGCGGTCAGCGGGCAGAACTCCGGCACCGGGCAGCGTGTGAACAGAAAGGATACCACCGTGAAGTGCCCTTTCAGGTAGGCTGCGCCGTCCAGCGGCCGTCCCTCTTCATCCGCTAGTTGGAATCCGGGAACCGTGTCGCCTGCCTTCAGGCGTTTGCCCGGCTTGGGCAGGGCCGACGACGGCCGCGGTTCCGCCGCGCGGCCGAGTCGCTCGAAATGATCGGCCCGCGAGGCGTCGTCCGTAACGTGCAGCTGGAATCGAACGCGGTCTCCGGGCTTCAACTCCGTTACGTCCGGGGTGTCGGCCACGTTGAACGGCATCGTCATGGCCGGCATGTAGCCGGGAATGTCCTGATGGGCGATGATGATGCGGCCGTCGCGCGCCGGCTGCCGGACAATGCCATTGACCGTGAAAACCCGTTCAGCTGCCTCATGGCTCTCGGCAGGAGAAGGCGCTTCGGAGCGAAGCGGGTTTCCGATCGAAGCGAACCCGGCGATCGAGCAGAAAAACGCGAGTTGAAGACGAAGAGAGGAACGCATCGGCGCCATCATGCAACGGAGGACCGTCGCCCCGCCAACATGTTCTGACGAGGCACGGACGTCCGGGAGTGAAGGCGCAGGAGCGTCCCGATCCATCGTCGGCGAGGGCCTCAGCCGGAGCCCTCCGGAGGTCTTCGGCCTCCCATCCGATCGCGAGAAGAGTCTTCAAGAAACGAATACGTTGGGCTCCGACCGACGGGACAATCGGGCGGCGGTATCTGCTCGTGCGCGCGATCACACACCACACTCACGATTTCCAGAGACGTAGGGATCCATCCCGATGCGAGTGTCCGGAATTTCCGCATTCTCCCCCGGCAAATGGAATTCGTGTCGTAGAGCGATAGGTTGCGTTCCTATGAAGCCGACCCTTCGAGTCTTGCTAACATTCTCCCTGGCCTCAGCCGTCTTCCTGACCGGCTGCGGAAAGAAGGACCAGCCGCCCGCACCGAAATCGGACACCGAAGCCGCGCGTGCAGCGGCGATGACGGTCCCGCCGGGCGGGGCTCCGACAACCGTCCCCGGCGCCGCCGCGCCCACCAGCAGCTCGGTTCAGGGTCGTGCGATCGAAATCACGGCCAACGACCAGATGAAGTTCTCGACGACGGAGATCCACGCCAAGCCCGGCGAAGCCCTTTCCGTGACCCTGAAGAACGTCGGCACCGTCCCGAAATTCTCCATGGGCCACAACTGGGTGCTGTTGCAGTCAACCGCCGTCGTGGAGCCGTTCATCGCCGAAGCGCCGCAGGCGGCCGCGACGGACTATATCCCGGCCTCGCAGCAGAAGAACATCATCGCTCACACCAAGCTGCTGGGCCCCAAAGAGCAGGACACGGCCAGTTTCAAAGCGCCGGAAAAGCCGGGCCGCTACCCCTACGTGTGCTCGTTCCCGGGTCACTATCAGGTCGGCATGCACGGTGAGCTGATCGTCGAATAACCCCAAATCTTCTCCCGCTATGAATCGTCGCGTCTGCTCCGCTTCGGCCGCTTTCGCGCTCGTCGCGCTTTGCTCTTCTTGCAGCCGTCCCGGCGAAACCGGCTCGAAGTCCGGCTCCGCCTCCAACGACAAGGCCGCCCTGGCGGCCCAGAGTTACGTCGCCCCCGGAGAAAAGGACGAATACTACCTCTTCTACTCCGGCGGGCACTCGGGTCAGGTATTCGTCGCCGGCATACCTTCGATGCGTCCGATTCGCACGATACCCGTCTTCTCTCCCGCTCCGGGTTTCGGCTATGGATTCGACGAGGAAACGAAAGCGATGCTCGGCGACTATACCTGGGGCGATGTCCATCATCCCGGGCTTTCGCAGACGGACGGGAAATACGACGGCCGATGGTTGTTCGTGAACGACAACGCGAACAATCGGTTGGCCCGAATCGACCTGCGCGACTTCAAGACGCATCAGATCCTCGGCCCGATTCCCAACTCGATGGGGAATCACGGCTCGTCGTTCGTGACCGAAAACACCGAATACATTCTCGTCGCCACGCGGTTCTCCGTGCCGTTGCCGAAGGGTCGCTATGCGGATCCCAAAGACTACGCCGATCAGTTCAACGGCATGGTCAGCGGCATCCGCGTCGACCCAAAGAGTGGCGAGATGACGGTGGGCTGGCAGATCCTCACGCCACCCTTCGATTGGGACCTCGGTTCCACCGGGAAGGGACCGAGCTCCGGCTGGGCTTTCTGGACGTCGTACAACACGGAAATGGCCCATGATTCGCTCGAGGTGAACGCAAGCCAGGGCGATCGCGACTACGCAGCCGTGGTGAACTGGCGCGCAGCCGAGGCGGCCGTCCGCGACGGGAAAGCCACGGACATGGACGGCGTACCCGTGATCGATCCGTCGAAGGTGCCGGGCGTGCTTTATTTCCTCCCCGTGCCGAAGTCGCCTCACGGCATCGACACGGACCCGTCCGGTCGCTGGATCGCTGCAGGCGGCAAGCTCCAGCCCACGGCGTCGGTCTTCGATTTCGAAAAGATCCGCGCCGCAATCGAGAAGAAGGAATTCCAGGGCGATTTCCGCGGCATTCCGATCATTCGCTTCGAAGCCGCGCTGGAGGGCGAAGTACCCGTTGGACTTGGGCCACTTCACACGCAGTACGACGGAAAAGGCAACGCGTACACTTCGCTCTTCATCGAGTCCGCAGTCGCCAAATGGAAACTCCCGCCCTGGTCCGACGAGGAAAAGAAAGATCTGAGCAAAGTGGTCCTGGACAAGATCTCCGTGCACTACAACATCGGGCATCTCGTGATCGGCGGAAGCGACACGAAGGCTCCCTACGGCAAGTACCTGGTCGCCGGAAACAAACTCTCGAAGGGCCGCCATATCAGCGTCGGACCGTCGCAGCCGGAAGACAGCGAGCTCATCGATATCTCCGGAGCGAAAATGAAGATGCTCTACGAGACCTTCACCGATCCGGAGCCCCACTTCGCCCAGATCCTGAAGGCCGACGCGATCAAACCCATTGAAGTCTACCCGAAGGCGGAGAACCACGACCCCAACGCTGTCTGGGACCAGAAAGACACCGGCGTCACCCGCAACGGAAACACCGTGGAGGCGAAAGTGATCGCGATCCGGAGCCGGTTCATTCCCGACCGAATCGATGCGCAAGAGGGAGACACGGTCATCGTCCACCTTACCAACGTCGAGCAGACGCCCGACATGATCCACGGGTACGGCGTGGCGGAGTATAACCTCAATATCATCGTCGATCCGGGAGAAACGCGGACGCTGAAGTTCGTCGCGAAGAAAGCGGGAGTATTCCCCTTTTATTGCACGAATTTCTGCTCTGCGCTCCACCAGGAGATGCAAGGTTATCTGGCGGTGAAGCCGGCGCCGAAAGTCGCGTCGCGATGAGGGGCGGACATGCAGCCGCTCTTCCGGCGTGAGTACGTCTTTCTGCGCAGGCCGCTCAACCTTTCGGCCCGCGTATGCATGGTCTTGGGCGCCGCGCTCCTTGTGGCGTCCGTGCTGCTCCCGCTCTGGAAGATTCGACTCGTGGCTCCTCAGTACGCCGAGGGGCTGGAGCTGCGCATCTATAGCTACCAGCTCGTCGGCGGAAATGGCGGCCAGGATCTGGTGGAGATCAACGGGCTCAACCACTACATCGGTATGAAGCCGCTTTCCGCCGCGGATTTCATCGAGATGCGGTGGGTTCCGTTCGCTCTCGGTGTGTTCATCCTCCTTTCGCTGCGGGCCGCAGTCCTCGGATTGATGATCAGCCTGATCGATCTCCTCACCCTGTACCTCTACTTCACGGCGTTCTCGCTCGGATCGTTCTACTACCGGATGTACACGTACGGGCACCTGCTCGATCCGCACGCCCCGGTCCATATCAAGCCGTTCACTCCCGTTTTGTTCGGCTCGCAGCAGATCGCGAATTTCGTGCAGTCGAGTTTCCCTCAACCGGGAGCGTACTGCCTGGCGCTCTTCCCGCTGCTCGTGCTCGCGGCGATGTGGCTCTCCCGGCGCGAAGAACCATGAATCGGCGCACCGCCTTGCTCGCTGCGGGCCTGCTTGCGACGAGGGCACTGCTCCCCGCGGGCTCCGCGTTTGACCTTCGCCAGAGAATCGAAACCGCTGCCCCGGGCACCATAATCCAAGTTCCCGCCGGCACCTACAACGGTCCGTTCGTCCTCGACAAACCCGTCCGCCTCCGCGGTGAGCCGGGTGCCATTCTCCGCGGCGACGGACGCACGCACGTCGTCGACGTCCGCGCTCCGGGATGCGAGGTATCCGGGTTTACGGTACGCCGCTCCGGAATCGATCTCGGCAAAGACAACGCCGGCATCCATATCGCCGCCCCCGATGCCTTCATCCTTTCCAACCGCATCGAGCAGTGCCTCCACGGCATCTACGTCCGGAAAGCGAACAACTGCGTCATTCGCGGCAACGTGATCGTCGGCACCACGGAGTTCGTGGACATTCCAAACCCGCTCACCGTCCACTCGAAGCCAGGGCGGGAGGACCTCTGCACCGTGCGGGTGAGCCAAAATCAGGAAGGAAACGGAATCCACCTCTGGAACTCCTCCGGTCACATCATCGAACGCAACCGGATCGAGGGCACGCGGGACGGGATGTATTTCTCCTTCACCGATCACACCCTTGTCCGCGGCAATGTCGTCGAGCACGTGCGCTACGGACTTCACTACATGTATTCGGACGACAATACATTCGAAGACAATCGGTTCTCCGACAACGCCGCCGGATCGGCGCTCATGTTCTCCACGGGAATCGTCCTGCGCCGCAATGTCTTCGTCGCCAACCGGAGCCACCGCGCCTACGGAATCCTCCTTCAGTCCGACAGCGACACGACGATCGTCGAGAACCAGGTGGAGGGAAACACCCTCGGCATCTACATGGAATACGGGAACGGAAACCGCTTGGTCGGAAACCGGATCGTGAACAACTACGTCGGTCTGCGGCTCAGCGAGAGCTCGACCGACAACGCGATCTTGAAGAATGCGTTTGCCGGCAATCTTCACCCGGTCGAGCTGGGCGGCCGATCCGAAGACAACCGCTGGTCGTCCGGTGGGCGCGGCAATTTCTGGGAAGACGAGGTGCGTGTGGACCTCAATCGCGACGGCATCGCCGATATTCCGCATCATGAGCCGGATCTCTTCGGCGCGCTGCGACGGGTGTTTCCCCAGATCGGCCTGCTCTCCGCGAGCCCAGGAGAACGACTCGTCCGCTTTCTGCACCAGCGGCTGGATCTTCCCGGTATTCCGAGCGTAACCGATCCCGCTCCGCTCACGAGACCGCCTCCATGATCGTCGCCGAGAATGTCAGCAAACGCTTCGGGACCCGCAGTGTTCTCGAGCACCTCGATCTCCAGATCTCGCCGGGTGCCGTCACGCTGCTCGTCGGAGCCAATGGCGCGGGCAAAACGACATTCCTGCGGATAGCGGTCGGCCTGGCCCGACCGGACGAGGGCACTGTTCGTATCCGCGAGGTGGATGTCTCTCGGAATTTCGTCGAAGCCGCCGCGCGATTCTCCTTTCTGCCCCAGGCGCCGCGTTTCAATCCTCGCCTCACTTCGCGGCAGATCCTTGCGTTCTACGCCCGACTGCGCGGCCGGACTCTTGACGCCGTCGAGGAGGCGGAAGACCTCTGGGGCGTCGGCGATCACCGAGACGTGACGTCGGCGCGACTTTCCGGCGGACTCCGGCAGCGTCTCGCCCTGGCAGTGTTCTCGCTCGCTCCCGTAAGCGTGCTCGTGCTCGACGAACCAGGGCTCAGTCTCGACCCCGAGTGGCGCGAACGCCTCCAGCAGTACCTCTCGCAGCGGGCGAAGGAGGGAGCCACGGTGCTCGTGGCGACTCATCTGCTCGGCGAATGGGAAGGCCGTGTCGACCGCTGCGTGGTGCTGGAGCGCGGGCGCGTATCCGCCGAATTGTCGCCCGATCGCCTCAGGGCGGAGTTCTCGCGCGAACCGCACTGGGCGAGTCCGTCCGAAGACGTGCCCAGTCGATGAGTATTCCCGCAGCAAGCACCGTCGTCGCCGCCACACTTCAGAGAGAGTGGCTGAGCCAGCGGCTTAACCGCTTCTTCTATTGGCACGTCGGTCTTCTCGTAATCTGCGGACTCTCGACGTTGATTGCCCCGCCGGAAGCGGCGGCACGGGGAGCCGCTTGGTGGATACTCCAGGTGGTGCTCTTTGCGATATCCATGTCCTCGCTTCTCTTGGGTCTCAGCTCCTCACACGCGGAGCTGGACGAAATGTCGCTGCTGCAGACGCATCCCGTCTCGAACCGAAGCTGGACGACGGGAAAAGCGCTCGGGCTGCTGCTGATCACGTTCCCCACGGCTCTGCTGCTGGTGCTCCCCGCCGCCTTGTCCCAGGGGCCCGCGTGGCTTCTCGTGGGCGTGGCCGCGGCCGCAGGCGGAGTGAGCGGCGTATTCTCGCTCCTTGGCCTGGCATTGGGCGCGTGGATACGAGACCCCGTGCGCGGGTTGATATCCGCAGTCGCACTATGGCTCGGACTCCTGGTCGGGACGGACTTGCTACTCCTGCTCACCGCCGGCTCCGAATTTGTGCAGAGTCATCCCAGAGTTTGGGTGCTCCCGCTGATGCTCAATCCCCTGGATGCCTTCCGCATCACGGTGCTCTTCACGGTCGAACATGCCGCTTTCACCGGGCTCCAGGCAGGCGGCCTGACCGAGTGGTGGCTGCATCACGGTGGGGTCTGGCTCACGAGCTGCCTCGCGGCTTGGGCGATCCTCGCATGGCTGATCGCCACGGCCGGTACGGCGCGACGGCCCGATGCGTGACTATCGATGCAGCTCCGGCGCGGCAGGGACCTCGTGTGTTTCCGAAGTGAAAACGCGCAGGGCCGCCTGCAACGCGGGATCCTCGGCGTCCGCTGAGGTGGGCTCCGTCCCCGGAACCTCGATGTCCGGCAGTACCCCGTTCCCCTCGAGCCGCCGTCCCTCCGGAGAATGATAGTTGTAGACGCTGAGCTGAAGCTTTCCCCCGCCGCGCAGCGGCCAAAAGACGCTCGTCAGCGTGGCGCCGGCCGTCCTTTCCCCGATGATCGTCGCGCGGCCATGCTCCTTGAGGATTTGAGAAAAGATCTCCGCCGCACTCGCTGTGTATTTGGAAACCAATACCGCCACCGGGCCGGAATAGTGGGCCCCGTCCGTCTGCGGAATGGAGCGATACCACCGGGCCGACCTGCCGCGGTGCACCATTTCCCCCATGCTGACGGGCTTGGGGAAGACGTCGGCAAGGATCGCGGCCAGGGCAAACAGGTGGCCTCCTCCATTGCCGCGAAGATCGAGAATCAGACCTCTTGCCGCAGGGTGATCGAGGATCGTTTGTCGCAGCCAGGCGGCGGTCGGCATATCGAACTCCTCGAACTGCACCAACAAGATCGTCCCGTCCACCAGGCGGGCGGACCGGAATGTCGGATAGCTCATCCGCTTGCCTCTCAACTCGAGCGCCCGGCGTTCGCCCTCCGCAGTGAGAAACTCGCAGTGTACGACCTGGCCGTCCTGAAGCTTCCCTGGCCCCAGGACCTCAGCCGGCGGCCTTCCATCGCACGACAGCAGAATCCAACCACGGCGGACGCCCGCCTCTTCGGCGGCGCCTCCTGGAAAAACCTCGACGATTCGGCGTCGCCCATCCGTGGCGGCTCGCACCGGCTCGGACCGGATGCCCACCACCACGCCGCGATGGCCAAAAGTCCTCGCGAATTCAGCCGCAGAGGTGGCGTGCGTATGGCGGTCGTGGAGTTCGTCGAGCATCGCGTTGATCGCCGCGTAAAGCTCGGTGTCGTCTTTCGCCGCCGCCGCTGCAGGCCGGTGTCGATCTCCGGCGGCATGCCAATCCGCGCCGTTCATTCCCGGGTCGTAGTAGTGCCCGCGTACCCAATTCCAGACGTTGTCGTAGACAGAAACGTTGAACGCTGAGCGGTCCCCTGCCTTCGGGGCTCCCGGCGCCATCAGATTCCAGCCCGCGCGGGGAGGCGGGATTGTGGCGCAGCCGAACAGCCCGGCGCAGATCAGAGCCAACCCCAAGCAGGCGCTCAACCGCTGCAGTGCTCCTCGACGCTTGGCGCGGCGCATCTCTGCGTCGGGCTCGTCGTTCGAGAGTCGCATGGCGAGCTGGCGGGCGGCTACGCCTCCACCAGGTCCTTCTCCACTTTCAGATTCTCGATAATGAAGTCCTGCCGGTCGGGCGTGTTTTTGCCCATGAAGAATGAAAGCAGTTCGCTGCTGCTGTGCAGGTGGTCGAGCGTCACTTTTTCCACACGCATGTCTTCGCCGATGAAGTCCTTGAACTCGCCGGCGGAGATTTCGCCCAGCCCTTTGAATCGCGTGACCTCGGCGCTCTGCCCGAACTTCATCAGCGCCGCCTGCTTCTCGGCCTCGGAATAACAATAGATCGTCTCCTTCTTGTTCCGAACCCGGAAGAGCGGCGTCTCGAGAATGTGCAGATGTCCGTTCGTGATCAGTTCGGGGAAGAACTGCAGGAAGAATGAAATCAGGAGCAGGCGGATGTGCATGCCGTCGACGTCCGCGTCTGTCGCGATGACGACCCGGTTGTAGCGCAGCCCGTCGAGTCCTTCCTCGACGTTGAGTGCGCTCTGCAGAAGGTGAAACTCCTCGTTTTCGTAGATCACCTTCTTCGTCAGACCGTAGGTATTGAGCGGTTTCCCCTTGAGGGCGAAGACCGCCTGGGTCTGAACGTCGCGGCAGGCGGTAAGAGAGCCAGCCGCCGAATCGCCTTCGACGATGAACAGCGTGCTGTCCTCCGCGCGCTTGTCGTTCGTATCCAAGTGAACGCGACAATCGCGCAGCTTTCGGTTGTGGAGCGAAGCTTTTTTCGCCCGCTCGCGAGCGAGGCTGCGAATGCCGGCGAGCTCTTTCCGCTCCCGTTCGCTATCTTCGATCTTCCGCTTCAACGCCTCGGCGGCCTCGGGATTGCGGTGCAGCCAATTGTCGAGGTGCTGCTGGAGGAAATTGCCCACGAACTGGCGGATCGACGGACCGTTCGGGCCGATGTCGTTCGATCCGAGTTTCGTTTTCGTCTGCGACTCGAACACCGGCTCGATCACGCGGAGCGAAACCGCCGCGATGATCGACTGGCGAATATCTGCCGCGTCGTACTCCTTCCGGTAGAAGTTCCGGATGGTGTTGACCACACCTTCGCGAAATGCGGCGAGGTGAGTTCCGCCCATCGTCGTGTGCTGGCCGTTGACGAACGAATAATACTCTTCGCCGTACTGCGCGCCGTGGGTCATCGCCACCTCGATGTCGTCGCTCTCGATGTGGATGATGGGATACAGCGTCTCGCCGGTGAGCTTTCGCTCGAGAAGGTCTTTCAGTCCGTTTTCCGATCGGAACGGCTTGCCGTTCAACGTGAGTATCAGGCCGCGGTTCAGGAACGCGTAATTCCAGAGCATCTCCTCGATGAACTCGGCCTTGAACTTGAAATCCTTCCCGAAGAGCGCCTCGTCGGGCGTGAACTCGATGATGGTCCCGTTCTTCTCGCCGGCGGGAGCCGCGACGATTTTCGTTTCTTTCTTCAGCTTGCCCTGGACGAACTCGACAATCTTCGTCTGACCGTCTCGCACAGCTTGTGCGCGGTACTCGATCGAGAGGGCGTTTACCGCCTTCTGGCCGACCCCGTTGAGGCCGACCGCCTTCTTGAAGGTTTCGCTGTCGTATTTGGCACCGGTGTTGATCACCGATACGCACTCGAGGAGTTTGCCCAGCGGGATGCCGCGGCCGTAGTCGCGCACACCGACCGTGCGGTCGCTCACTTCGACCTCGATCTTCTTGCCGAAACCCATCGTGAACTCGTCGATCGAGTTATCGATGCACTCTTTCAGGAGCACATATATGCCGTCTTCGGCGTGGGCTCCGTTTCCCAGGCGGCCGATGTACATGCCGGGCCGGAGCCGAATGTGCTCGGTCGATGAGAGTGTCTTGATGCTCGCTTCAGTGTAGGCGGTCGCCATGTGCGCAAACTTTCTGCCCAAAGCATCGGCACGGGGAGGACGAGACAAGAGGAAAGACAGAGCCGATCGTGTAGGCTAACTTGCACCGCACGGCGCCCCATGTCGGCAGGGCTTCACGCACCTTGGGGAACGATCACGCGCCGCATTCAAGATCGGATGCTAATGCGCTTCCCAGGCGAAGTGCTGCCGCCTGCAGCAAAATCGAAAAGTCGTCTTCTAGCTCGCCGACGAAAGTCGAGTGGCGGAACTCGGCTGGCGGTTTCACTACCTGTCGGCCGCCATGAAAAAGCTCTTCTTTGCTTTGTTGGGCTTAGCGCTGCCCCACCTCACGTGGGCTCAGCTCGTGACATTCAACGCAACGTTGACCGGATCGCAGGAAACCCCGCCGAATTCGAGTCCGGCGATGGGCTGGGCGACTGCCACCTTGGATACAACCACCTCCGAGTTCAGCGTCGACCTCACCTTCTCAGGTCTCGTTGCGACTGAGACAGCGGCGCACCTGCATTTCGCGCCGCTCGGCAGTCCGGGCCCCGTGGTATTGCCGCTCCCGCTGGGATCGTCGGTTCACGTAACCACGATGCTGGACGCCACGAGCGTGAACGAACTCATGCAGGGGCTCTGGTATGCAAATGTTCACAGTACAGTCTACCGGGCCGGCGAGATTCGAGGCCAGTTGCTGCCCGTCCCGGAGCCATCCACCTATGCGCTAGCAGGTGTGCTTCTCCTCGGAGTTGCGGCGGCGGTTCGGCGGCAGCGGCGTTCCTGAACTGCAGAATTGGCGAGCCGCGGAGCGACTCCGCCCGCGGCTTCGCCGTGAAACGGGAGTTGACCCGGCAGTTCGAGCGAGAAAAGCCTCGGGCCCGCATGAAGGTCACCTACTTCGTCGAAATCTTCTCATCGTGGTGTCATTGGGCGGAGCCCGCCTGGGCAGCATTGAAGCAACAATATGCCGGCAAAGTTGAGTTTGAGTGGAAGATCGCGCTGATGCGCCCTGACGACTTTCCGGCGTCCAGCGCCGATTGCGATTGGTTCTACCGCAGAAGTGGAACGGTGATGCGATCGCCGTATATGCTGAGTTCCGGATGGGTGGAGCCGTCGCGGTCTGGCCACTACGAGTCGGCGAATCGGGTGGCCGAAGCGGGAAAGGATTTTGGGGTCACGGATGACAGAATTCGGTTAGCACTTTCCCAGGCAGCCATGCGTGAAGGCCGGCGTGTAGCCGACCTATCGCTCGCGGTCGAAGTCGCATCCCGTGCAGCGAACCTCGATCCCGGAAAGCTTCGCGCCGTCGCAGAATCCGCCGAAGTCGCAAAGCGGGTCGACGTGTCCACGGCGGAATTCTTCTCGTATCAAATCAACCAAAGGCCCGCCTTCGTGCTTCAGGATCGGATCGGCGACAAAGCGGTGTTCTCCGGTTTGGTGAGATTCGAGCCCCTCGCGACGACGATCGAAGCAATGCTTGCGGACACGACCGCATACGCGTCGTACGAAGCGCACTTCGGGCGGCCGCCCACGGCGTGAGTCGACTGCGTTTGTGCCCATGCAGCTGAAATGGCGCCTGTCTCATGTTCGTGGGTACATCGAGCTCGGTATGCTGGACGAGGCCGCTACCGAGCTCCGTCAAGTCCCACCAGAGGCCGCAGCCTGTGACGAGGTGCTCGCTGTGCAGGTTAGCTATTATCAAGAGACCCAGGACTGGATGAACATGAGACAGGCGTCCGCGGTGCTTAACGAACGGCTGCCGCAGGATCCCTCTTGGTGGATCTCTTTAGCCTATGCCACCCGGCGAGCTGAATCGCTGGAGCATGCGGACCAGATTCTTAGGAAGGCGGAAGTAGTCCACCCCAAGGACGCGACAATTCAGTTCAACCTCGGATGCTATGCATGCCAGCAAGGCGACCTCGAAGAAGCGAAACGTCGCGTGAGGAAAGCAATCCGACTGGATCCTCGGTTTCTCTCGGGAGCAAAAGAGGATTCGGATCTCCGGCCGCTGCGCGCAGCAGAGCCAACTTGGCTCGAGACGATTGCGGACGGCTAGCAAACTCACGGCGGTCAATGCCTGCCGGCCCCGCAATCCGGCCAGACCAGCGCGACAGCGTCACCGGCCTACAAATCCGAACAGCCTCCCGTCGGTAAATGATCGTCTGTCGAGCTCTCAGGCCGGCGAAGCCTGCGGCGTCCTAGTCAGAAAGTGCCGTTTTGAAAGAAAACCGAACGCGCCCTGTCTGGGCGCAGGAAAAAAGAAGGCCCGAGCGCTGCTTTCGCAACACTCGGGCCATAAACCTGGCAACGACCTACTCTCGCGGGACCTAACGTCCTACTACCATTGGCTGCTCGGGGCTTAACGACCGTGTTCGGGATGGGAACGGGTGGAGCCCCCGGCATGTGGTCACCAGGAAGGGAAACCCGGCAAAGCCGGGTAATTCATTATATCATTTCTGATATATAAAGCTCAGGGTTAGAGCTAAGGAGGTAAAATAAACGCCTTGGAATATTAAGGAATGCATAATCCGAAGAAGGTCATTAGTACCAGTAAACTGAATACGTTACCGCACTTACATTTCTGGCCTATCAACCGGGTGGTCTACCCGGACCTTCTACCGTATTGCTACGGATTGTGATCTTATCTTGGGATGGGCTTGGCGCTTAGATGCTTTCAGCGCTTATCCCTTCCGAACATAGCTACCCGGCGCTGCCACTGACGTGACAACCGGAACACCAGAGGTTCGTCATTCTCGGTCCTCTCGTACTAGAGAATGAACCCCTCAAATCACAGACGCCCACAGCGGATAGAGGACCGAACTGTCTCACGACGTTCTGAACCCAGCTCGCGTACCACTTTAATCGGCGAACAGCCGAACCCTTGGGACCTTCTCCAGCCCCAGGATGTGATGAGCCGACATCGAGGTGCCAAACCGCGCCGTCGCTGTGAACGCTTGGGCGCGATCAGCCTGTTATCCCTAGCGTACCTTTTGTCCTATGAGCGATGGCGATTCCACATTCAACCACCGGATCACTTGAACCTGCTTTCGCAACTGCTCGACTTGTTGGTCTCACAGTAAAGCTCCCTTATACTCATGTGCTCTATAGCCCGATTACCGACCGGGCCGAGGGAACCTTCGTAATCCTCCGTTACTCTTTGGGAGGATTCCGCCCCAGAAAAACTGACCCGCTATCACTGTCCCACTGCCAGATAATGGCTCGAGGTTAGACGCCTAGCTAACAAAGAGTGGTATTTCACGTTGTGACTCAGCCCGATCCTGGAACCGGGCTTCGGAGTCTCCCACCTATTCTACGCATTGAAAGCCAAGCGACAATAACAGCTTACAGTAAAGGTGCATAGGGTCTTTCCGTCCTGCTGCGGGTAGGCGGCATCTTCACCGCCACTACAATTTCACCGAGCTTCTCTCCGAGACAGTCGTCAACTCGTTACACGATTCGTGCGGGTCGGAACTTACCCGACAAGGAATTTCGCTACCTTAGGACCGTTATAGTTACGGCCGACATTCACGGGGGCTTAGATCCAGAGCTTGCACCCTAGACTTTCACCTTTCCGCATTGGTCACGTGTCACTCCCTATACATCGTCTTGCGACTTAGCAGAGAGCTGTGTTTTTGCTAAACAGTCGGTTGACGCAATTAACTGCGGCCCCTTGCGGGGCACCCCTTATACCGAAGATACGGGGCTAATTTGCCGAGTTCCTTAGAGAGATTTCACTCGCGCGCCTTAGAATACTCATCTTTCCCACCTGTGTCGGTTTACGGTACGGGCATCCTTGGCCTAACCGCAAAGCTTTTCTCGGAAGCAGAGTATCATAGAATCCCTCTCGGCCGTGGCTTTGAGGTCCCATTGTCCTTCAGCTTTACCCGGTCTTTTATCCCCGAGCAGCCTACAGACTTGGACGACGATTCAACACGTCGCTCTACTAACTTTCTCCGTCACTCTACGGATCAAACGGTTTCGGATGGTACTGGAATATTAAACCAGTTTGGCATCGACTACTCCTTACGGCCTCGTCTTAGCACCCGACTAACCCTGGGAGGACGAACCTTCCCCAGGAATCCTTGGGATTTAGGCGAGCCGGATTTCAACCGGCTTTATCGTTACTTATGTCTGCATTCTCACTTCCAAGCGCTCCATGGTCGGTCACCCTTCCACTTCGCTGCGCTAAGAACGCTTTCCTACTGCTTACCTTACGGTAAACCCATTGCTTCGGTATATGGCTTAAGTCCCGATCATTTTCGGCGCAATTTCGCTCGATGGGTCAGCTGTTACGCACTGTTTAAATGATGGCTGCCTCTAAGCCAACATCCCCATTGTCTGAGCAAAATCACATCCTTTATCACTGAGCCATATTTTGGGACCTTAACAGATGGTCTGGACTATCCTCCTCTCGACGATGAACGTTATCGCCCACCGTCTGACTGCCGGGCTTCACTTTGCGGTATTCGGAGTTTAATTAAGTTCAGTACCCCGGTAGGGGCCCTAGCTTATTTAGTGCTCTACCTCCGCAAATCAGCGCCCGACGCTATACCCAAATATATTTCGGAAAGAACCAGCTATCACAGGGTTTGATTAGTCTTTCGCTCCTAACCACAGCTCATCCGACAACTTCTCAAGGTTGACCGGTTCGGACCTTCACTCGGTTTTACCCGAGTTTCATCCTGGCCATGGTTAGATCACCTCCGCTTCGGGTCTATTCCCAGCAACTAGGCGCCCTATTCGGACTCGCTTTCGCTGCGCCTGCACCGCTTAGCGGCTTAGGCTTGCTACGGGGAATAACTCGCAGACTCATTATACAAAAGGCAGGCGGTCACCGGACAAGCCGGCTCCCACTGACTTGTTAGCAATTGATTTCAGTTACTATTTCACTCCCCTAACAGGGGTGCTTTTCACCTTTCCCTCGCGGTACTAGTTCACTGTCGGTCGTCATCGAGTATTTAGCCTTATGCCGTGGTCGGCATGGATTCACACCGGGTTTCACGTGTCCGGTGCTACTCAGGGTACCACTAGGTAACAGTATGTTTTCAACTACGGGACTCTCACCGTCTTTGGTCATCCGTTCCAGGATGTTCGTCTAACATACTGTAGTCCACATTGTGGCCCTACTACCCCACCAGGATAAATCCCGATGGTTTGGGCTGTTCCGCGTTCGCTCGCCACTACTAACGGAATCGATTCTCATTATTTTCCTGCGGTTACTGAGATGTTTCACTTCGCCGCGTGTCGCTCTACCAGTGCTATGTATTCACACTGGAGTAATACTGATTACTCAGTACTGGGTTGCCCCATTCGGAAATCTCCGGATCAAAGCGCGCGTGCCGCTCCCCGAAGCTTATCGCAGCTTGCTGCGTCCTTCATCGCCTGATGACGCCAAGGCATTCATCAATTGCTGTAACTGGTTTATGCAAACGCTTAATATTCTAGGCGTT
>QAYY01000001.1:237500-1180089 GCA_003054665.1 Opitutaceae bacterium EW11
GTTTTTTGCCGATCAGACCGCCGTCACTTCAAAGAACTAGTCACTCAGGTCGCTCGCGCGGCGCGCTCACATCCAGAGGAAAAGGGTTCCGAAAGAACCGGCTCTCGTCTTTTCGGTCAAGAGATTTTCCAGAAGTTTTTTCGCAGAATTTCCTGACGCCTGTTGTTCAAAATCTTCAAAGAACTTCCTTCATTTTCGCGCTGTTTTTTACGCGGCGCTTCGTGAAGGGAGTGCGGACAATGGGATTCATCGAGCTGGGCACAAGAGGATTTTCTTAGAGTCCGAGACGTAGGCGGTAACAAACTGTACTACAGCTGCTTACGTGGATTTATTTTTGCAGGCCTGGCGAGATCCGGCGGTTGAGACCAGCCATGCGAGATTGTCTGAGGCTCACTCCAGCGCGTATTCTATGTGTGGATACAGACGGCGTTCTGCCCGATCTGTCGCGAGGATTTCCCCACGCTTGCCTTGATCCTCTCTGAGGCGCGGAATTGGCCATCCCAATGACGCAAACCCTGCTCACGGTCCCCCCCGCGCTGGCGGGCTTTCTCAATAGAGGCAAAGACGAGTCTCCGGCCTGGCTGCGGCGACTCGGAGACTCTGGCGCCACCCAGCCTTATATAGATTCGGATCCGGCGGGGAAACGGCTCGGTTCGGGCGGCGGCACGGTGCAACTGCTCTGCCAGGCCTGGAGAGCGACGGGCCGCGGCACTTCCTTCTCCTCGTGGTTGCGCTGCTCCCCAAAGCTCGTGCTCCACGCGGGAGGACAGAGCCGACGGCTCCCGGCGTACGCCGCTCTGGGCAAGGCGTTCATGCCGTTGCCGAACCTGGATGGGCTCAAACCGGCGCTGCCGGACCCCGTTCTGGCGGACTACCAGCTCCCCGCTTACCGGCTGGCCCTGAGGGAGGCGGGCGACAAGGCGGCTGTGCTCGTCACCTCCGGCGACGTATGGCTCGACTTCAATGCCCTCGAGATCCCAGAGGTTTGCGCGGACATCGTCGGAATCGGCATGACGGTCACTCCTGAAGTGGCCCAGCATTTCGGCGTGTATTTCGTCGCCAAAGACGGCCGCAGCCGGACCGCGAGTGAAAGGCCCATCGCCTTCTTCCGCCAAAAGCCGTCGATCGCGGAGATTCTGCGGGAGACCGGGAGCCACGACTTCTTCGTGGACACCGGAATGTGGCTGCTCAGCGGCAAGGCGGTGGAGATGCTGTTCCGGCGGTGTGGGTGGAACCCGCGTACTGAAACGTTCACTACAAAGGACGGCCTGCCGCTTCCCCTCGACCTCTACACCGAGGTGGGCACCGCCCTGGGCAACCCGCGTACGGCGAGTCCCGCGCTCCGAAAGGCCGGGCTTGCAGGTTTGACGGCCAGTGTCGTCCCCCTTCGAGCCGCCCGGTTTTATCATTTGGGGTCCAGCCGACAATTGCTGGAGTCGATGGAGCAGCTTCAGTGGCGGAGCCTGGCGCCGCAAAAAACGTTCCGCGTCGCGGTCCAGGACGGGGCGACGGCGCCCCTGGGCCGGACCCTGAGCTGGGTGGAGGGGGCAGCAGTGCCGGCAACCCTCAATCTGGCCGGCTCCAACCTCATCACCGGGCTACCTCCCGGCGCGTCGGTGTCGAGGCTCGCCACAGGGCAGTGTCTGGATATCGCCCCGATCCAAGGAGGGGGCTATGCCGTCCGCCCCTACGGCATCGACGACACCCTTCGAGGCCGCTTGGAAGATGCGACGATCTGCGGACAGCCTGCGGTCCGGTGGCTGGCCGCCCGGGGATGGAGAATCGAGGCGGAGGATATCTTTCAGCTCCCCCTCTACCCGGTTCTTGCGGCGGAGGAGATCACGGACGCCCTGATCGATTGGTTTTTTGCCGATCAACCAGACACCGCACTCGGCACGCCGCTATTTCAGGCGCGACGGCTGGCGGCGGCAGAAATTCCTGACGTAGTAGACTTCGCCCGCTATTTTGCCCAACGGCGGGCGGGCTATGAGTCTGCCATGCAGCGGGCGTTCGAGGCGGTCCTCCGCCAGGAGAGCGAGCAGATTTTCGAACAGGACTTCGCCGCGATTGCCCGCTTCATCGGCAACACGGAGTCGCCGCTGAAACGCTGGATTCTGCGGCATGCAGGGTCCATTCGCGAAGCGGCGGAACGCCCTGAACACCGCGCCCGCTGGTTGATGCTGCTTTCAGAGCTCGCATCCGGTGAACACAGGCGCCTCTCGCTTCGCCGACAGGGTTTCCAGTGTCTTCAGGAAGCCCTTGTGTCGGCCAACCAACAGAGGAAGTCCGCCCCCTACCTGGCGCTAAAGGAAGACCAGATCGTCTGGGCGCGCAGCCCCGTCAGACTGGATCTCGCCGGAGGCTGGACTGATACGCCGCCGTTCTGCCTTGAGGAAGGCGGCACCGTCCTCAACGTGGCCGTCCTGCTCAACGGGCAACCTCCGATCCAGGCCTTCGTGAGGCCCACTCCGGATCCGGTTGTGCGGCTAAGGTCCATCGATCTCGGCACGACGGAAACGGTGACCGATTACGCAGCGCTCGCCGACTTCAGGAATCCTCGGGGCCATTTCAGCCTGCCCAAAGCGGCGCTGGCCATGGCCGGATTCCTCCCCGAATTTGCCGAGGACGCGCGCCACCGCACCTTCAAGGCACGCCTGAAAGCGTTTGGTGGGGGACTGGAAATCTCGCTCCTGAGCGCCGTGCCGAAGGGCTCCGGCCTCGGCACCTCATCGATTCTCGGAGCCGCCGTCCTGGCTGCTTTGAACCGTGCCTGCGGCCTCGGCTGGGACGACGTGGATCTCTACAATCGCGTCCTAGCGGTGGAGCAGCTTCTTACCACCGGAGGTGGATGGCAGGACCAGGCTGGAGCGCTTTTTGGGAGTCTGAAGCTGATTCAGACGGAGCCGGGCATGAGCCAGTCGCCGAGCGTCCGGTATGTGCCCACTCATGCCCTGCAAGGCCGCGCCAACCGGGCGCACCTTCTTTACTATACCGGCGCGACCCGGATGGCCAAAGGCATCCTCCAGGAGATCGTGAAAGACATGTTCATGGGCGACACCCGCACACGCCGGACCCTGGAAGCCATCCGGGCGAATGCGTGGGCGGCGTATCACGCGCTGCAGCTGGGCGATCACCCCGCAATTCTCCGGGCGATCGCGCGGTCCTGGCAACTCAACCAAGAACTCGATCCCGGCACCACGACACCGGAGATTGAGGCGATCATCCGGACCTGCGGCGCCGACTTGGCGGCCTGCAAACTCCTCGGAGCGGGCGGCGGAGGTTTCATGCTGATGTGCGCCCAGGATGCAGAAGCGGGTGATCGTCTCCGTTCGAAACTGGAGTCCTGCCCTCCGAACCGCCGCGCCCGTTTCGTTGACTTTGCAGTTTCAGACCGCGGGCTGGAGGTCTCAGTGAGCTGACTGTCGCCACTTAGATGCAGTAATGGCATTCCGGCCAAGATTGCCCCATTTTTGGGCAAAACAGGCCTCAAAACGGGCAAAAATGGCCTGATACGAGGCATTTTCCAACAAGCGCATCCTCGAATCAGCCGCGTTCAGCGCCTGGATCGGTGCTGGATGTGGAGCGGAGATTCGGGGCTGGAAGGTGTGTTTTTGCCCAAAAACGCGGGATTTTGGAGCATTTCGGTGAAGAATTCGGGTATTGCGTTGATTGTCGAAAGTTCTTTTGAACGCGACCCCTTCGAAGTCTACTAACACCCAGTTCGCTCCGCTCCAACTTAACCCAGGCCGTTCCTTGGACCTCAAACAAATCAAACTGATCATCGATCTGATGAAGCGCTCCGACCTGACCGAGTTCGCGGTGGAGGAGGAAGGCTTCAAGTTGAAGATTCGGCGGGGCACCGGGGGACTGCCCGTTGTATCGAGCGGACGAGGGTCCGCAGCACCCTTCCCGGTGGTTGCAGACACGGTTGCTCCTGTTCCCACGGCCGCCACTCCTGCAGCGCAGGCTTCCGCCCCGGCAGAAGAGCCGGGAGTCACTTATATCAAATCTCCGATGGTGGGCACTTTCTATCGCTCTCCGTCGCCCGAGAGTAAGTTCTTCGTGGAGAACGGCTCCAAGGTGGTTGAAACGAGCGTCGTCTGCATCATCGAGGCGATGAAGATCATGAACGAGATCCAGGCGGAGACCAAGGGCACGATTGTCGAAACCCTGGTGGAGAACGGCCAGCCGGTGGAATACGGCCAGCGTCTCTTCAAGGTCAAACAAGGCTAACTGGAATTCCTTAGCCACTAATCCACACCTGTTTCCACTAATTGGGGCCTCCCGTTAGTGCCGACTGGTGTGCGTTAGTGGTTTCTTCGTCTTTATGATTCAGAAGATCCTCATCGCCAATCGCGGTGAAATTGCCCTCCGCATTGTCCGTGCCTGCCGCGAACTGGGCATCAAGACCTTGGCGGTCTATTCCGAAGCCGATGTGCAGTCGCTGCATGTCCAGCTCGCCGATGAGGCAATCTGCATTGGGGGGCCCAAGAGCGCGGACAGCTACTTGCGTTCTGACCGGATCATCAGCGCCGCCGAGATCGCCGACGTCGACGCGATTCACCCCGGCTATGGTTTCCTGTCGGAAAACGCCAAATTCGCGGAGCAGTGCGAGTCCTGTAACATCAAGTTCATCGGCCCTACCTCCAAGAGCATAAAAATCATGGGCGACAAAGCCGTCGCTAAAGACACGGTGCGCAAGGCTGGGGTACCGACCGTGCCTGGTAGCGACGGCCCTGTGGACAGCGAAGCGGACGCCGTGAAGGTTGCCCGCAAGATCGGCTATCCCGTGATCATCAAGGCGGTCGCGGGCGGCGGCGGCCGGGGAATGCGGATCGCGCACAACGATGTATCGTTCGCCAAGGAATACCACGTCGCCCGAGGCGAGGCAGAAAAGGCGTTTGGCAACGGCTCGGTATACGTCGAAAAGTACATCGAAAAGCCCCGCCACATCGAATTTCAGATCTTGGCGGATAGCCACGGGAAGGTGCTCCACCTGGGAGAACGCGACTGCTCGGTTCAGCGCCGTCACCAGAAACTCATTGAAGAGTCGCCCTCGCCGTTCCTAAACGCCGACCTCCGCAAACGAATGGGCAAGGCTGCGGTGCGTGCCGCGGAAGCCGCAGAATACGAGAACGCGGGCACGATCGAGTTTCTCGTAGATGCGAAAGGCAACTACTACTTCATCGAGATGAACACCCGAATCCAGGTGGAACATCCCGTGACGGAAGAAGTTACTGGCATCGATCTGATCAAGCAGCAGATTCGCGTCGCAAACGGCGAAAAACTGGATCTCGACCAAGGCGACATCACCTTCGATCGCCACGCAATCGAGTGTCGCATCAATGCCGAGGACCCGGCCCGCAATTTCGCACCGTCCCCCGGCACGATCGGCCTCTACTATGCGCCCGGTGGCCATGGCGTGCGCGTCGACAGCCACGTGTACAGTGGATACACGATTCCGCCCTACTACGATTCGATGATCGGAAAGCTGATCTGTTACGGCTCGAATCGGAAAACGGCGCTTGAGCGCGCGTACCGAGCCCTCAGCGAGTACCTCGTGCGTGGAATCAAGACCACGATTCCGCTGCATAAGGCGATCATGAGCGATCCGACGTTTATCGAAGGAAAGGCCACGACGGCCTATATGGAAGACTTCCTCAGCCGCACACCGACCGACCTCTTCTCCTGAGTGCCGGCTGAATGCGCGAAAGTCGCCTCGCGCATGCCTTGAAACCTTCCGTACGCTTCCGCTACATTAGCCCGATGCAAGCGAACGAGTTCTCACCTCCCACGCGATTGGATGACCAGCCGGAGCTCGGTGAGATCCGGATCAACCACGACGTGGTCGCGAGCATCGTGCGATTGGCGGCCCTTCAAGTCTCGGGTGTTGCCGGAGTGGGCGGAGGTTTCGCCGATGGCCTAAGCGAGCTTCTTTCGAAGCGCGAAGCCGACAAGCGCGGGGTTCGCGTGACGGAGGACCAGCACGATAACTACACCATCGAGGTTCGACTGGTTATCGTCTACGGGTCGGAAATCGGCAAAACGGCTTACGACGTGCAGGCTGCCGTGCGAAAACAGGTTATCGGCATGACAGGGAAAGGCGTTTCACGCGTTGATGTCGTTGTTGAAGGCGTACGCCTTCCGGCCGACACCAACGCCGGTGCAGATAAACCGGACGACCTTTGGCCGGATCTGGTGACTTCAGACTGACTTCCGTGACTTCGCTCACCGACTTTCTTTCACAACCAACGGTGCAGTGGATCCTGCTCTGGCTTCTGCTAGCGCTCGTTGTCGTCCTCCTGTTCGTCCGGAGGCCACGGACGCTTCTTCTCTCCGCGGGGAAAGAAGGTCGTCTCGAGATTTCCCGGCATGCGCTGCATCGGCTGCTGGAGGCCTGTTGCGAACAGCTTCAGGGCATAGCCTCGGCTCGAGCTCAAGTCACCCGGAGTCATGGCAAATTCCGCACCACCCTCAGGCTGAAGGTTCGCCCAGACGCAAAACTGGATGCGATTCGTGGCTATCTCACAGAGGAAATCGCCGGAATCTACCGAGATAACCTTGGGCTACCGGACGAGATCGGGCCGATTCACATCGAAGTCGTCGGCGTGCTGCCGCAGGCAGATACGTTCTCGGCCCGATAGGCCCGCGCGGTTCGGTTGAACAGCAAAGCAGTCTAGGCAGGGCGACGAAGCAGTAGGTCGGACCATTCTCCCATCGTCCGCGAATCTAGCGACCATCCAGTCGCGGCTTCGGCAAACGCCCCGCGAACTTGTTCGAGTTCACGAGAGAGAATACCACTGAGGATCAGCGCACCGCCAGGCTCCACCGCGCCCAGAAGCTGATCGGCAAACCGCATCAGCACGTCGGCCTGAATATTCGCAAAGACGATCTTGCCGGTGCGCCCGGCCAGTCCGGTGATTAGGTCGCCGACAAAGAAATCCACCGCCCCGGTCATGTTGTTGAGTGCCGCGTTCTCTACGCTGACGCGTACCGCTTCGGGGTCGTTGTCAAATCCAACAACCCTCGAAAAACCGAGTCGGGCCGCCGAGAGGGCGAGAATTCCGGAACCGCAGCCAGCATCGATGACCGAAGTGTCGGGCGGGTATGCAGGAGCAAGCCGCACCAGCCGCTCACAGCAGAGCCTCGTCGTTTCGTGGTTCCCTGTTCCAAATGCCAAGCCGGGATCAAGCCAGATAACCGCATCCCCTGTAGGTATACGGTAGCTCTCGCGCTCCCAGATTGGCACCCAATGTAGCCGACCGAATTGCGAGGGCTTAAAATGCGCTTTGTAGCTATCTTTCCAGTCCTGCTCAGCTAACTGGCGGCGATGCGGCACAGCGCTCGTTGGGAAAAAGGAGGACGATGCGCGCAAAGCATCCCACGCTTCGTTCGCCTCATCTTCTGAGGCGAACAGGCCAACCAACTGGGCCTGCGCAGAGGGAAGATCCTGCATCACCATCCAACGTGGATCGCCGAATTCGAGGAGGAATTCGTCGATGGCATCGATCGCGGCAACGGGAAACGACAGCGTCAGTTCAATCACGCCCTCTTTTTCATGTGCCTCTCGCAGAGAGAGCGAGTGGAAACAGCTCCCGAATTTCGCGCTCAAGCGCACAGGAGGCGGCCTCCACCTACGGGAAACCGCCGCGGGGGGAAGAACTCGTCAACGCCGCCTCGCACAGAGGCTCACACAGGGGGCAACCGGGCAGACCCAATCACACCGACAATCTAGCCCGACCATAGATTGCCGAAACGCAGAAGCACGGGCTGCACGCCACCGTTCGAAGCGAACCGGCTAAGGCACGCGTAACGGCGTTCAAGCGCGGCTGCTCAACGCCGCCACCACCGCCGGCAACAAGGCATGCTCAGCCGCATGAACTTTCTTCTCCAGGGATTCCAGCGTATCTTTGGGCTCAATACGCACGACCGCTTGGTCGATGATCGGTCCTCCATCCACCTCGGCGGTGACATAGTGCACCGTGCAGCCGGTGACTTTCACTCCTCTGCGCCACGCTTGGCCGATTGCGTCCAGCCCCGGGAAGCTCGGCAGAAGACTCGGATGGAGATTGATGATCTTGCCCGCAAACGCGTCGATGAACGTCGGCCGCAGGATTCGCATGAATCCCGCCAAGACTACAAGGTCGGGCGCGAGGCTACGGATACGTTCAACGTAACGACGCTCGCCCGTCTCGTCGAATTTGGTCTTGAACGGTCCCGGATCCAGAAACGAGGCCGGAACGCCAAAACGTTCGCCAAGGGCCAGGATACCTGCAGCAGGCTTGTCGGAAAGGATCTGGACCACAGTCGCGCATCCGAGCTGTCCGGCCGATTGGGCCTGGAGGATCGCCTCGGCGTTGCTGCCGCGGCCGGAACCGAGGATGACGACGTTCATGGCCAACGTTGTGATTGGCAGCCTTTCCGTAGCGAGGAGAAACTCTCCGAAAACCTGCCGGCCGAAGCATTGGACAGGTTGGCAGAACCCGAGTGATGTCGGTTGAACTCCCAACAGTAGAACCTCGGCGCATTCGTTCGAAGTGCGCCCAGGGCGATCCGGATGTCGATCGTCCAGACGCGCCTCCCGTCAGCTAAATCTCGCCCGCCGCTTTGATCTTTGCGATCAGCTCCGTGGTGCTGAAGCCGGGGAGAAACGGCATGAACCGGATTTGAGTCCCCACCTTCTCAAGCGCACCACGTTCGTCCGGGTCCAGTTTTTCCAGAGTGTAGTCGCCCGCCTTGCAGTAGAAGTCGGGCTTGAGGGCGAGGATCTCCGGTACCAAGCGTTTTTCGCGGAAAATCACTATTCCATCCACAAACCACGTCGCCGCGAGAGCATAAGCCCGCTGTTCTTCGTTTTGGATAGGGCGCAACGGACCTTTGAGCGCTTTGACGCTGGCATCGCTGTTCAGCGCTATGTAAAGCGCATGCCCTAACGCGCGCGCCTGCTGCAGATAGTACAGGTGGCCCGTATGAAGCAGGTCAAACACGCCATTCGTCAGGACGACCTTCTTTCCTGCGGCGCGGAACGATTCGCGTCGAATCACCGCAGTCTCGAGGCTGAACAGTTTGGGATTATGGAGCATGGATCTGCGACGCCCTTTCGCTCAGCGGATCCGGCCAGCCATCGATTCGCACAAACGGCGGTATTCTGTTTGCGGAGACATTACGGAACAAAAGAAGCGCGAGGTCGGGCAGGTCGGACTAGAAGAATTTCTTGGCCTTTTCGAAGAAACTTTTCGACATCGGCTCGTCAGCGTCGCCGCTGAGGATCGCAAACTCTTCAAGCTTCTTCTTCTGCTCCGCGGTCAGTGAGGTCGGGACCTCGACATGAACCCGGACGAGTTGGTCACCGTGCGATCCGGAACGGAGGCTCGGCATCCCCTTCCCTTTCAGCCGAAACGTAGTGCCGCTCTGAGTGCCCACGGGGATTTTGAGCGAAGCACGGCCGGACAGTGTGGGCACTTCGATCGTGCCGCCCAAGGTCGCTAGCGTGAACTTAATCGGAATCTCGCAGAAGAGGTCTTCACCCTGGCGCTCGAAGATCTCATGATCCGCGACGGTAATCACGATGTAGAGATCGCCGGCTTCTCCACCGGCGATACCGGCCTCACCGTTGCCCACGGAGCGCAACCGCGATCCGGTGTCGACGCCGGGCGGCACACGAACATGCAGCTTTGTCGTTTTGGCGACGCGGCCTTCGCCCCGGCACGCCGTGCAGGCTTTCTCAACTTTCGTCCCCGCACCTCCGCAAGTGGGACAGGTCTGGGTGAAGGTGATGATGCCGCCCGAGCGGCGAATCTGCCCCGCACCTCGGCACGTTGGGCAGGTTACCCGTTTTGAGCCCGGCTCGGCGCCGGTCCCGTCGCAACGCTCGCAGGTGGCGGCCTTGCGAAACGAGATCTCCTTCTCTACGCCGCGCGCTGCTTCTTCGAGTGAAATCTCGAGATCGTAACGGAGGTCGGCGCCATCCCGGCCACCATCGCGGGAGCCCCCTCCAAAAAACTCTTCGAAAATCCCTCCGCCACCGCCGCCGCCTGCGCCGAAAACTTCGCGGAAGATGTCGAACGGGTCGTGGAAGCCTCCTCCCATGCCGCCTGGGCGGGGTCCCGCCGCGCCTGCCTGCTGGAATGCCGCATGACCATATCGATCGTACGCCGCGCGTTTCTGAGGGTCTTTCAACACCTCGTACGCCTCGGAGACCTTCTTGAACATCTCCTCGGCCTCCTTGTTGCCGGGGTTCTTGTCCGGATGATACTGAATGGCCTTCTTGCGGTAGGCCTTCTTCAGCTCCTCCTCAGAGACGCTTTTCTCGACGCCGAGAAGTTCGTAGTAGTCTTCCTTAGCCATGGATCAAATTGGGGGGCAAACAGACGTGGCGAGGCACTCGCCGGCCGCTCGGAGTGTCACTAAAAACCACTACTCGAGCGCCGGCCCTTCTGCTCACTGTGCAGACTTCGGCTCCTCCTTTGCAGGACCGCTTGAGATAACGACCGAAGCCGGGCGCAGCAAACGACTGTTGAGGGTGTAGCCCACACGCACCACCTGCAAGACCGAGCCCTCGGGGACCTCTTGGCTGGGAAGCGAAGAAACCGCTTCGTGCTGATGCGGATCGAATGCCTGGCCAACGGGATTAACCTCACGGAGACCGTGATTGGAGAGTGCCGAACGGAGCTGCTCCTGGACCATGCCTATTCCCGCCTGAAGTGTTTTCAGGTCGGCATTGGCCGCCTTAGCAGCCGCTAGGCCGAGAGCCAAATTGTCCAGCGCCGGAAGCAGGTCCTCCAGGACCTTTCCGGCGGCGTATTGACGCAACTCGTCCTTCTCGCGCATCGACCGGCGCCTGAAATTATCCAGATCCGCCACGGTCCTGACATAACGATCGTAGTTCTCGGCAGCTTCTTTCTTTGCGGCAGCCAGTTCCTCCTCGATCTTGTGGGCCTCCGGAGGCGGGACAGACTCCGACGCGGGAGCCGCGTCGGTCATCGCCGGAAGGTTCTCCGGGATCGAATCGGGAGCGGGTGAGTTGTCGGAAGTGCCTGCTTGATCGGGTGCGGTCATAGGAAACCGCCGAATTAACTATGGCTTCCGACTTTCTTCAAGCGTCTCAGTAATCGACTTCAGCTCGTCCTTAACCGGCTTCTGGTCACCAGTGTCAGCAGCCGCGCTCAGCACTTTTCCAAGATCGCCGGGAATCAGTCCGCCGATCACCGTTCCCACCGGAGAAATGGCCTTCAGCATTGCAGGAGTCATCAGCTGCTTTGCACCGGTGACGTTCTCAAACGTTTGATTGATACCAAGCGTGAAGTCGCGAGGCGTCGAACCACGCGCCGCGCGATCGTCAACGGTTACTCGGTCCAGCTTCAACTCAAGGTGACGAATGAGGAACGCCATCGGCTTGGGCCGCGGGCGCTGAGGCTCCGGCGGGGGCGTCGGCTGTTTTGCCTTAGGAGCCGGATGCACGGGGGCCTTCTTTCCGGCGTCTTCGGGCTCCGCCGCAGGTTTTTCAACCGGGAAAAGCCGGTCATAGAACAGCGTCGCATTGAGCGTGCCCTCTTGATTCCGGACAAACACTATATGCGAAATATCGATACGGACAGAATCGAACTCCGGACGCTCACTGAACAGCGTCTTCAGTGGCGCACGCGCCTCGAAACTGCGGACCCAGACGTAATCTGTTCTGGGGAATGACGACGGATTGTTGATCAGCAACCCGGATACGCCGACTGAGGCCGAAAACGGATTCAGCGCCAAACGTTCGACGGTCACTTTGAAACCGGTGCGCCGCTCAAGCGTGCTCGTGAGAAGCATCGGCATGAAGAAGATCCATGCGAACGTCAGGACACCGCCGAAAATGACTAGGAAAACGAGCAGCTTTACCAACGCCCCGCCACGGTCACTGGACACCCGGGTCAATTGCATGGACAAAGCCTAGGAGAATTTCTCCGTCAGGAGCAACATTGCCGGCTGTTCTGCCCGAAACGTGAAGCTCCCTGCATACGGTACGATCACATTGTCGCCCCGGCTCAGCACATCCCGAGGACTCAAGTTCTCCGCGGCCACCTTGCCAGTGACGACGGAAAGGATGCGCACCTCTTCGCCTGCATTCAGCACGAATGATTCGCCTTTTTCCAGCGGCACACGACGGATCCGAAACTCCGGCGCTTCGGCAATCACGGCTTTGGTCCGCTCGCCTCGCACTGGTTGCGGCTCGAAATCGCTCCAAAGGATCGATGCGAGCGACTCGGCCACGTGCATCTGGCGAGGCTTCCCGTCGAGACCGACCCGGCCCCAGTCGTAAACGCGGTAGGTGGTATCCGAATTCTGCTGAATCTCCAGAATGAGATTCCCTCCGTCGATCGCATGCACTTGCCCGCTGCGAACGAGGATGGAATCGCCCGGCGAAACAGGGAAACGATGCACACAATCCTCCAAAGTCTGTTCGTGGATGGCGCGCTCGAACTGCTGGCGAGTCACTCCACGTTTAAGCCCCACGATCAGATGAGAACCCGACCCTGCGTCCGCAATGTACCAGTTCTCCGTTTTCGGTTCTCCTTTGAGCTGAGCGGCCACCGAGGCAGGCGGGTGCACCTGAAGGCTCAAGCGCTCTCGGCAATCGAGCCACTTCACGAGGATCGGAAACGGCCGATCCTTCGGCCAACGAGGCCCCATGATCGACCCGACATCCCGTTCGATCGCCACTCGTAGCGGTTGGCCGGCGAGCGGGCCGTTCGCAACCACGGACTGCGCTTCGGGACGATCGACAATCTCCCAGCTCTCACCTATGGGACGTCCGGCAGGTAGTACACGACTGAGTGCCGTCTCGAGAATGCGGCCGCCCCAGACACGTTCCTGATAGAGCGGCTTCAGATGAATCAACTGTTGCATGCGAGTGGTGAGAATTCTGTGAAACCTACCTGCGATAATATTACATTTGACCGACCTCGCCCTAGGCGTGGAATTCGGCCAAAAAGGGTAGCACGGTCGCTCAAACCACATGGCAAAGTCTGCGAGTTCAAACTCAAACAGTGCTCCGTCTTTCAACGCTCCGCGCTACCAGCCGCGTTGGGGCATCGCCATCATCTGTCTGCTCTTCGGACTGCTTCTGACGGTAGCGTTCATCGATTTCTCGCCAGAACAGAGTATCCAAGTCAGCACGCATCCGGAAGGCAGGAACCTCGTTGGGCGATTCGGTGCGGAGATCGCTTGGTGGTCTCTTCATGTGATCGGAATCAGCACTTGGTTGCTGCCAGCATTCCTTCTCTGGATGGCATACATCGCAGTCCGCAACGCGCGGCGTTTGGTCGGAACGCGGTTCGCCGCGATGCTGATCTGCATCGCCGCCGCTTCAGGCCTCGCCGCCATGGTCGAGAGTTTTCCGAAGTCCCAGTACTTTTCCGAGGGGCTGGGAGGACTCCTGGGCATTCAGCTCTACAAGAACATTCTGGAAGATTCTCTCGGCGTTTTCGGTTCCGGACTGCTGCTGAGCATGGTCTATGCGATCGGGCTGACGTTCATCATCACCCGAGACATCACCGCGGAGTTCGAGCGTTTCGTCACGGGTTTCCACGAATGGCGCGAACGCCGAGCCGCTGCCAGCGCGGAACGCGCAGAAATCAAGCGCCAGTTGAAAGAGGAGCAATGGCGCGCCAAACACTCCACGCCTCCGATCCCGGTAGGTCCGCCGTCCGCGAAGAAGCTCAGCATTTCGAGTCGTACGACTCCACCCATTGGGTCCACCCCACCGATACCCGTGGGCGACAAGGCGACAGCCCCCTCCCCCGCCGCCGCAAAAACCACCGGTGGCGACGCGACGGTTGCCCCGTCAAAGTCGGCAGCAGTCGAGCCCGCAACGGCTCCCGAAACGGGCAAGTCGTCCAGCAAGGGGACCGTCAGTCCTTTCGGCGACACAGCGCCTCTCTCTACCGCGACCAGCACGACTCCTTTGGCAGTGAACGCGGCAGGACGGATCGAGCTGAACATTGTGAAGCCCGAGGAGCCCAAGAAAGCGGCCCGCCCCACCGTGCCGCAAACGACAGAGGGCAACTATCAGTTCCCGCCCCTCACCCTTCTCCGAGAACAAGCCAAACCGCCGGCAGGCAATTCTGAAGAAGAGCACCGCCGCAACGCAGAAAACCTCCTGCGCATTCTGAGCGAATTCGGCGTGGACGTGAGTCTCGGCGAGATACACGTCGGCCCGGTAATCACGCGATACGAGGTCATTCCGGCGCCCGGCGTGCGCGTCGAAAAGATCGCGGGCCTGGACAAAAACATCGCACTCGGCATGCGGGCACAATCGGTGCGCATCTTGGCTCCAATCCCCGGCAAAGCTGCGGTCGGTGTAGAAGTACCGAATCAATACCCAACGCCTGTCGGGATGCGCGAGCTCCTCGAAAGTGAGGATTGGGTCGGAGCGAAGGCAGAACTGCCGATCGCCCTCGGCAAAGACGTTTCAGGACGTCCGCTCGTCTCGGACTTGTCCAAGATGCCCCACTTGCTCATCGCCGGCGCGACCGGCTCCGGAAAGTCGGTCTGCATCAACTCGATTGTCGCTTCGGTACTCTATTCAAAGAGTCCCAAGGACGTACGGCTGCTGATGGTGGACCCGAAGATCGTCGAATTGAAGATCTTCAACACGCTCCCGCACATGCTCATTCCGGTTGTGACGGAGCCGAAAAAAGTCCCTGCAGCTCTGAAATGGCTGCTCGGAGAGATGGAACAGCGTTACCAGATCTTCGCCAAAGTGGGTGTCCGCAACATCACCGGTTTCAACAACCGGAAGAAGGGTCCAAAAACCGAAGCCGAGCCGACCGAGTCACAGCAGGATCTGGCCGGAGTCGATCCTGCCGCAGCAGACGAAATCGAAATCCCGGAGCGCTTGCCGTACATCGTCGCCATCATCGACGAACTCGCCGACCTCATGATGGTCGCCCCCGCCGAGGTTGAGACTTCTATCGCGCGTCTGGCCCAGCTGGCCCGTGCAGCCGGTATCCACTTGATTATTGCGACCCAGCGTCCGTCGGTGAACGTCATCACCGGCGTCATCAAAGCCAACCTCCCCTCGCGCATCGCGTTCCAGGTCGCCTCGCAGGTCGATTCGCGCACCATTTTGGATACCAAAGGGGCGGATACGCTGATCGGCCGCGGCGACATGCTGTTTTCTCCCCCGGGATCGTCGCGACTCGTCCGAGCTCAAGGCGCTTTTGTCTCGGATGACGAAGTCCAGGAGTTGGTGGACTTCCTCAAGAAGAACGGGCCGCCGAAGTATGCGCAGGAGGTACAAGCGCAGATCGACCGTGATCCGGATGCTGATGAAAGTGGCGACGAGGGGGGTGACGGCGATCTGGGCGACGACGAAGAGCTCCTGAAAGAGGCGATTGGCGTCCTAAAATCGACGCGTCGGGCTTCGACTTCCATGCTCCAGCGCAGGCTACGGATTGGGTACAACCGGGCTGCACGCCTGATGGAAATCATGGAGGACAAGGGCATCGTCGGCCCAGAAAACGGTGCTCAGCCGCGAGAGATCCTGGCAGATCTGGATAAGCTCTGAGTCGCTCTTCCGGCGGATTCCGTGCCGGTCAAGGGCATCCATCGCCAATCGCGGCGGGAGCACTCAAACTTCATCGCGCGTCGCATTTCTCTGCTCGGCACATAGCGCTTCGCGATCTGCGCCGAATCGCTTGCAGTCGTGCCCGCTTTCTCCTTCCCCTCGAACACGTTTTTGCGCTAACTGACTTTCCATGCAATCGATCGGCGAACGGCTCGAAGAAGCTCGCAAACGGAAGGGCATCTCTATCCGCGAAGCGGCGGAGGCCACCAAGATTCGCGGCGATTATTTGCACAAGTTCGAGAGCAACCAATTCGACATCAAGTTGCCCGAAATCTACGTCCGCGGATTCCTTCGCACGTACGCCAATTACCTCAAACTTCCTCCGGACAAAGTCATGAGCGACTACAACGCTCTCGGCCTGGGTGAAGTGAAAGCCCCCCGCAATCTGAGTCGAGAGGTCTACGGGCGGATGGATCTCTCCATTTCCTCCACCAAGCCCGAAAAGGAAGGTGAACCCGTTACGCCGGCGCCTGAAGCGCCCGCCGCCACGTCGGAGCCCGCTGCGCCCCGAAACCCGGCGACGTTCGTTCCGCGCCCGTCCGGCGGTCTTCAAATCGACAAGGCGCTGCTGATGAAAGCGTCCGTCCTCGTCGGGGCCACCGCGATCGTCCTCTTCATCGTCATCTATCTTCTCATCGGCCGTGGCGAGAAACGTGCCGGCACCGCCGTGCCCCCCAGCAGCGACGTGACGTGGGTTCATCCCCAGGCTGGCGAGAGCTACATCACTCTCGTCGCAATGGACCGGGTTCAGGTCACCGTGACGCAGACGTCCAACGGAACGGTCCTCTACCAGGGCACGCTGCCGCGCGGGGATCGTCGCGATGTGCCGGGGCGCGGGAAGCTTCGCCTCAACAGCGATACTCCGGAGAATCTCCGAGTCATCATCGGCGGCAAAGAATACGAGCTTCGCGACGATAAAGGCTCGTATCTGAAATCTGCGGACATTACTCCGCCGGCGCGCTGAGTCGCACGCCGCCGGTAGCAGCAGTGGCACTACAGCTTTCGTCGACGGTATAGGAGAGAACTCAGCGAGGTTCTCACACCGCCCTCAGCCAACCACCAGAAGACGGTGGATGAGCATCGCCCGCCGGCCTCACCTGAGTCCGACCGGCGTTCCCAAAATCTCTCTCAAGAGAACGGCGCGGCGAACGCTCGCCGGATCACGAAGGCTCGTCACGAGGTTCGCCGGCGTAGCAGCCTGATCGCGAGTCGGAGCTGCTTCCGGTCGTTCCTCCGCCAATTTCGAAAGCCGCCGCGTCTCGCGGCGACGTTCTTCTGCGCGCCGGAGCTCCTCTGCCCACTCCCGACTCTCTTTCGCCTCCGCCATGATCGTTGCCGTCGGCACTTCTGCCCGACCGCGCTTCGCAAGCGGAATGGGCGGCGGGACCGATTGCGTCCCTGCACGTGGCATCTCATCGGGAACGGCAGGCCGGCTGGGCTGCACTGACGGAAGCGGCGGTGGAACCGGCATTCCGCCGGTGCGCGCCTGCACTTTTCTGCGTATCTCTTCCTGGATACGACGGACACGCTCGTCGACAGAATCGGTATTGATCTGCGTGGGCGCCTGCCGGCGTTTGACGGGGGGCGGTGTCTGAGAATCCCCGCCGTCCGCCGCACGTCGCTGCTTCAGCCAAATCGCGACCGCGGCCGCGATCGCGA
The DNA here is from genome assembly GCA_003054665.1 of Opitutaceae bacterium EW11. Lineage (GTDB taxonomy): Bacteria > Verrucomicrobiota > Verrucomicrobiia > Opitutales > Opitutaceae > EW11. The sequence goes on from QAYY01000001.1 coordinate 254,767, forward strand.
TGAGTATCTGAACGTGATCGAAGAGCCATTCCATGGGAGCAAGCCAGGTGTCAGGATTCAGGAATCACTATCGCGATTCGATTCCTCACAGAAATGCTGCATCACTTCTTGCCTTCCGGATGGGCAATGGAGCTGCGCATCGACGTATCGGCCTGCACATTCTCCATCCGATAGTAATCCATCACGCCAAGACGACCTTGGCGGAACGCTTCAGCCATCGCTTGAGGCACCTCGGCCTGGGCTTCGACGACCTTGGCCTGCATTTCCTGAACTTTGGCCTTCATTTCCTGCTCAAGCGCCACCGCCGCAGCGCGGCGGATTTCCGCCTGCGCCTGGGCCATGTTCTTGTTCGCCTCGGCTTGGGCTTCCTGAAGCTTGGCACCGATATTCTCGCCGACGTCCACGTCAGCGATGTCGATCGAGAGGATTTCGAACGCCGTTCCGACGTCGAGCCCGCGGTGGAGCACGTTCTTCGAGATCGCATCCGGCGACTCGAGCACGATCTTGTAGGTCTCGGCGGAACCGATGGTGGTGACGATGCCTTCGCCCACGCGGGCAATGATTGTATCCTCCTTCGCGCCGCCGACAAAGCGGTCGAGATTGGTGCGCACGGTGACACGAGCTTTCACCTTCACCTGGATGCCATCCTTAGCGACACCGTCGATTGTCGTGCGTCCGCTTTCCGGATTTGGGCAGTCGATCACCTTCGGGTCGACCGAAGTGCGGACCGCCTCGACAACGGACTTTCCAGATCCCTTGGTGGCGAGATCGATCGCGCAGGCCCGCTGCCAATTGAGCGCAATTCCGGCTTTCTGCGCTGCGATAATGGCCTGGACCGTGGGGATCACATTGCCGCCCGCCAGATAGTGGGCCTCGATCTCATCGATCGAAATATCGATGCCAGCCTTCCGTGCAGTGATTCGTGCATCGACGACCAAACCGTAGGGCACTTGGCGGAGACGCATAGCAACGAGGTTCAGCGGACTGACGTAGGCTCCGGCAAGCCATGCGCGTAGCCACACGCTGAAGAATGAAATGAAGACGCCCAGAACAATCAGGACGACGACACCGAGGACGATGAGAACAACCAGCGACAGGTTCATGGAGAGAAAGGTTTAGGTTTTGGTGACTTTCAGCGTGAGATAGTCGACCGCCGTCACGCGCAACTTCGTGCCTTTGGCGGCGTGGCCATCTTGGCAGAATGCCTCGTAGCGTTTTCCACCGCACAGGACGTATCCAGACGGGGCGAGGACGGTGATGGCCTCGGCATCTTTGCCCACAACTTCAGCGGCGTCTGCAGGAGGCGGTTGGCTCGTAGCCGTAACCGCACTTCGGAGAAAAATCTTTTTGCCGGTTCGCGTACGAGGCAGAAGGACAAACTCCACGTACATTGTAAGTGCGACCAGGATCACTCCGGCAGCGACGGCAGTCACACCGCCCGAGAGTCCATATCGGCTGAACGCGATGACACAGCCGATGATCATCGCACAACCGCCAAGGATTCCCATCACCGCCCCTGGCACTACGACCTCGAACGCCAGAAAGACGATTCCGATCAGAAAAAGGAGGATGATCGCGTTCATGCCGCCACCTCCACCGTTAGTCCAAAGTCGCTCCGGCCCGTGACGACAACGCGTGTACCTGAGGCCGCCGTGCCGAAGTTCAAGCGAGCTTCATACCGAGTTCCGGCGATTTCCACCTGGCCGAAGGGCCTCAGCGGAGTAATCGCAACGCCTTCCTGGCCGATTAGCGTGTCGGTTTTGGCGGATACTTCGGGTGCGACCCCGGCCAACTGCGCGGAGGAGCCGACGGACGAAGTGAGGACCATGCGATCCCAGAACCAACTTTTCGGGAGAAATCTTAGCACCAAGGCGGCCAGAACGGCTGCGATGGCAAGTCCAAGTCCGACGTTCATCAGCGGCTTCACGAACGCTCCGCCAGACCATGTGATGGGCTCGTTTGGCCACAGGTCGGCCATCGCCCAAACCAGCGAACCGAGCATGAGTACGATGCCTGTGAGCGCGACCACGACAACTCCCGGAAAAAACAAGACTTCGAGAATGAGCAGGACCAGCCCTACCGCAAAAACCAGGATGGGTTCGTGTCCGGAGAGACCGGCGACGTAGCTGCTGAGAAAAACCACCGCCAGCAGAACGATTCCCGCCACGCCGAAGAACCCGAAACCCGGGGTCTTGAATTCGATGAACAGGGCGAGCATACCCAGCCCCAGAAGAATGGGCGAAATCCCGGTCAACAACTGGGCGAGCCTTTCCGACCACGTGACCTCGAGCTTGGTGATTGTGTAGTTGCCAACGCCATACTTTGCCACGAGCAGCGCGTCCAGGTCGCTGGCGATGCCTGCGCCCAGCAGCGGTTGGGGCGGATTCCCGTATTTTTCCATTGCTTCCTCCGCCGTAAGCGAAAGCAGCTCGCCGGGTTTCTTCAGCACCTTGTCGTCGATCTTGAGCTCCAGGTCCTTGTCGATCATCGCGGACACAACCTGGCCGCGGTAGCCCTTGCCTTCGGAAACGGCGCGGATTTTCGCGCGGAGGAAGCTGTTGATCTTGAGGCGCATGGTTTCGGGGATGTCCTGCCCCTGGGATGTCACCGCCGCAGCGGCGCCGATCACGCTCTTCGGCCGAAACCAGATTTCATCCGTGGATGCGGCGATGAACGCCCCGGCCGACATCGCCTCCTTGTTCACATAGGTGATGCTCCGGCCGGAAAACCTCCCAATCGCCTCCATCATATCGAAGGCGGTTTGCCCGCTTCCGCCCGGTGTATTCATGTCGAGCACGACGACGTCGAACCTCTTCTCCTCGGCTTCCTTCAATCCGCGACGGAGAACGTAAAGCACCGGATCGGAAATCTCGTTCCGTATCGGGATTACCGTGACCTGCACGCGTTTCGCGCCCGCGCGCGTTGGAGCCGCAACTGGCGCGTCCGCTCCATGAACAGCGCCTGCGAGCAGCGACACCCATAGCACCGTGAGAAGGTAACGAAGCATGGCGATGACAACTGTCTATCGAACGCCGCTTTACAGGCAAGCGCGGCGATGCGGCACGACGTTACAACCCGGCTCCGGTTTTCCAGAAGACGAGGTTGTGTATCCACATCCTCCCGACGAAGCAGGGGAACAATGCGTTTCGGCCAGCGCGCGGGCGCAAATCTACGTTGGCCGTCCAAGTCCGCCCGAGTCCGTCACCTGGTCGTCTCTGTCGTGCGAAGAAAAACCTTTGCCTGCCCGCGACGGTTCACCGTACAGAACGGGAATGGAAAAGGTTCCTTATCTCGGCCAGCATCTCACTCGCTGGGAAGTCGGCACGTCCACTTTCCTCGCCCTGCCGGAAAAAGGGGCGCGATTGATGCATTGGCATGTGACGCTCGGCGACGGAACCGTCCGTGAGGTCATTCACTGGCCAGACCTCCAGAGCCTCGACGCAGTGGAAAAGGTCAGAGGCGGAAATCCTATCCTGTTTCCGTTCTCAGGTCGCTCTTTCGACCAAGGCGAAATCGGGTTCTGGCGCGGCCCTGACGGCATTCGCCGTCCGATGCCCATGCATGGCATCGCGCGTCAGGGCGAGTTTAAGGTGACTCGCATGGACGAACGAGGCTTCGCCGCCCAGCTGATCCCAAACGAAGCAGCGCGGGAAGCCTATCCCTTCGATTACGAATTCACGGTTACCTATCGCTTCGCCCCTCTGGGACTCATCTGTGAGTTCACGCTTCGCAATCTCGACAAGCAGCCAATTCCCTGGAGCGCCGGGCATCACTTCTACTTCACTGTGCCTTGGGCCGACGGACAAAAGCGCTCTGACTACGCAATTCGAATCCCGGCCGGCCGCTCGCAGAAGCAGAATCAGGCGAACGGTGAAGTGATTCCTGTCGCGACGGTCGCTGCACAGGAACCGCTTTCCAATCCGGCGCTCGTCGACACCCAGCATCTCGCCCTGAAGAACAATACGGTCGTCTTCGGACCGGCGAAATCGCCCGGCGAAGTGGCGGTCAAGATCGGCACTTCGAGAATACCGCCGCCCGACGCAACGATTGTTACTTGGACGGCCGCGGAGGATTCGCCGTTCTACTGTGTTGAACCTTGGATGGGGCCGCCGAACGCTCCTGGCACCAAGACCGGCCTCGCCTGGGTGCCTCCAGGACAGACGCAAAGCTTCATTGTAGAGCTTGCGGTTAAGTGACCGTGCGCCGGCCGAGACTCGCTGGACGAATCGAGGAACCCCGCTAATCTCACGGAGACCCATTTCGCCCGCGCCATGAACCTCCCCGTTTTTGCCTTTCTCGATGTCGGCACGCCCGAGCTGCTGCTGATCATGTTCGCCATCCTGCTGCTCTTCGGCGGCGAGAGGCTTCCCTCGTTGGCCCGCGGGCTCGGCAAATCGATCCGGGAATTCAAGAAGGCCTCGGCCGGAGTCGAGGAAGAGATCAAGCGCGCGATCGAGGCCGCACCGGAGCCAAGCACGAAAACGCGACCGGTCACTCCTGCGAATACGATCTCCACGACCGCAAAGGATCAGCCCGCACTGTCGCCCGCTCACGTCGAGTCCGCCGAACCGGAGTCGCATGTGGAGCCCGATGCAAACGTGCACCCCAGCATCAAGCCGGGGCCGCAAGGCTGAACCCCTCCCGCACCGTGGATGATTCTGAGAAACCCGTGTCGATACCGATCACGGGTGAACTCGATCTCCACACCTTTTCGCCTCGCGATCTGCCAGAACTGCTCGACGCGTATTTCGAAGCGTGCCGCGGCCAGGGAGTCTTCACCGTACGCGTCATTCACGGGAAAGGGACGGGGACACTTCGAGAAACTGTGCACGCGCGACTGCGCCAGCATCCGCTCGTTACCAGTTTCCGCCTGGGTGACGAAACGACAGGCGGCTGGGGCGCAACAATCGTGACGCTCCGCGCTAAGTAAGCGGTTTCTTAGAGGGTGGGCATCTCGCGCCCCGCTTCGCTAACTCGAAGGCGGCGTGTCGGGCGCCTCTTCGCAGCAACCAACGGTCGCGATTGAAGGATGCAGTGACCGTTTTCGCCTCGGAGCGATGCGCAGTCCGCTGGCATCTCAGAGCCGATCTCAATTTCTGTAACTTTCCACGAGTGGGAGTGTTTTCGGGATATCAAAAGCTCACACACATGAAGATCACGACCCTCCTTTCATACGCCTCTGCCGCGGCCCTGGCCGCTCTCATCGCCGGCCTGTTTTCCGCACCCTCCGCCATGACAGCGGGCGGAGTTTTCATCACGCTGCTCGCCAGCCTGATCGTAGTCCGCGACTACTCGCCCCGTAACCATTTTGTGGTGACAACCGCCGGTCCAGTCCTCCCGAAGCCGACGCCGATGCAGTCGGCGGTGCCGTTTCCTGCGCCACGCCGGCAAGTTCGGCGTCATTCGGTTGCTTTGGTCAGCTGAACCTTCGAACCTGGTCCGGACGGGACCATTCATCCGCCGGACCAGTTAAATTTCCCCTACCTCCCACCATGGCCTTGATGCACGAGATCGATTACCGAATCAGCGGCGACGACCTACAGTATGTGGACATTGAATTGGATCCTTCCGAAGCCGTCGTGGCTGAGGCCGGCGCCATGATGTACATGGACGATGGGATCGCGCTTGAGACCGTCTTCGGAGATGGATCCAGCCAGAATCGCGGTTTCGTCGGTGCCTTGATGGGCGCAGGCAAACGGCTCCTTGTCGGCGAGTCGCTCTTCATGACGGTGTTCCAGAATCAGTCGTCGGTCCGCCGCCGCGTCGGCTTTGCCGCCCCGTTTCCCGGAAAGATCGTGCCGGTCCATCTCCGCGATCTCGGTGGAGAGCTCATCACGCAGAAGGACGCGTTTCTGTGCGCAGCGAAGGGCGTGAGCATCAGCATAGCCTTCCAAAAACGACTCGGAGTCGGCCTCTTCGGCGGCGAAGGCTTTATCATGGAGCGGCTCAGCGGCGACGGTTACGCGTTCGTCCATGCCGGCGGTACTCTGATGGAGCGGGATCTCGGACCTGGTGAAACGATCCGGGTCGACACGGGTTGCATCGTCGCGCTCCAGCCGACGGTCGACTATGACATCCAACTGGCAGGTGGGATCAAGACGGCGCTCTTCGGCGGCGAAGGGCTGTTCTTCGCGACGTTGCGAGGCCCTGGTCGCATCTGGCTACAATCCCTTCCCTTCTCGCGGATGGCGGGACGTATCGTTGCCGCTGCCAAAGGCGGACGTGAAGAAGGTTCGGTGCTCGGAAAGTTCGGCCGTCTGATTGACGGCGATAACGACTAGGCACGAGCCGCCTGCCCGCGGTGTTCCTGGCGAAAATCGACCGCCGGTGAGGCGGTCGAGCCGCTTGTCCCTGCCTCCGTTCCTCCGGCCACAACGGGCCTTGCTGCACGGGGGCGCGGCTTGCAGGTTGAGCGGGCCATGAAAACCCCGCTCACCTACGGCGCGTACACTGCGCTGGGCAACGCTCTGCTCGTTCTGATCGCTTATTTCCTGGGCTATCACTCCGATCCGGCAAAACTCGCGTCATCGCAAATGGTGATGACGGTAGCCGGTCTGGCAGTGTCGATCACCGGCATCACGCTCGGTATCCGTGCTCGCCGTACAGAAATCGCACCCGACGTCGACTTTTCCTATGGCCGCGCTCTAGGCGCAGGAGTCCTGGTTGCTCTGTTCGCGGCGCTGTTCGGGACTGTGTTCCAGCTGCTCTACCAGAACTTCATCAACCCCGATATGATCGACGTGATCATGCAGCAACAAGCCGCTGCCATGGAAGCGAAGGGCCTAGGGAGTCAGCAGATTGAACAGGCCCAGAAATTCATGAAGATGATGTTTCACCCCGCCATTCAGTTCGTGACCGGAATCCTGTTCGGCACGCTCTGGGGGGTCTTGGTAGCGCTTGTAGCCGCGGCATTCCTGAAGCGGCCCGCCCAAGCGCCTACCGAAGAGGTCGCTTCCGGCAGCTAAAAGCCCTCCCTCTCAACTTAAAGGGCCCGAGGATCGCTCCCCGGGCCCAGGTTATGGAAGAAAGGAAAAACTGGCGGCCTTAACGGCGGCCAGGGACGCGGCGAAGCCCGCCGCGGTAGTCGACCGCTGCAAGAGCCAATACGGCTCCCACCACGGCGAATCCGAACCATCCATCCGCGCCAACCGCCACAGGGGCGCTGGCAACTGCGACCACAGCAGCGACCAAGGCGGCTGCGATGAGCGCAAAGGTGAGGCGTTTCGTAGTCATTTTTGTCTTCTGTTTTAGGTTAATCGCCCGACTCGAATCGGGCGGCTAGGTGTATCATACCTCTAGAATTCAATAGTTGAAATAGTTGATCCCTATTGATTCCATAGCCGTGGCCTATGGAATTTCACCAGTTGAGGTACGCGCTTGCGGTAGCGGACACGGGCAACTTCACCCGCGCGGCGGAACGGAGCTTTGTCTCCCAACCCTCATTAAGTCAGCAGATTCTGAATCTGGAGAGTGAGCTTGGCCACAAACTCTTCCACCGGCTGGGGCGACGGGCGGTTCCCACTGAAGCGGGGGCAGCTTTTCTCCAGCGAGCCCGCACAATTCTCCGTGAAGTCGAAAACGCCACCCGCGAAATTCGCGACGATCCCGGTTTTGGAAGACAGATCGTCGTGGGGGCCATTCCCTCGGTTGCGCCCTACCTCCTGCCACGAATCATCGCCCGCTGCCGCGAGCTGCATCCGAACCTCGAGGTCCACGCCCGTGAAGACTTCCGGCCTTCGCTCTGTCGCTCGGTGACCGAAGGCGAACTCGATTTGGCGCTCGTATCGCTCCCCATCGCAGAGCCTCAGCTTCTGGTTGAGCCGCTTTTCTCCGAACCTCTGCTCCTCGTAGCGAACGGAAATCACCCGCTCGCCAAGAAGCCAGCAGTGTCCGCGCCCGATCTGGAAAACGAAACGTTCATTCTCCTCGGGGACTCCAGCACCCTTGCGTCGCAAATTCAGCGTTTCTGTGGCGAACACCACTTTCAGCCCAAGATCGGTTACCGCTGCTCCCAGATCAAAACGGTGAAAGCGTTCGTGGCGCTCAATCTCGGCATCTCGATTCTGCCCCGGGTCGCACGATCTCCGGACGACCGCGATCTCACGTACCGGGAACTCAGCGGCCGGGCACCGAAGCGCGAAATCGCCGTGATCCGGCACCTACAACGCTATCAAAGCACCGGCGCTCAGGCATTCCTCGCCGTGACGCAGGAATTGGTGAAATCGTACCAGGCAGGAACTCCGGCAGCGGCGGTCGCGACTGCGCCGCCCTCCGATGTCCCCGCGAGCGCCTAACCCCGCCGGGCAGTCTCCAGCTTTCGCATCAGCTCCGCTCGGGCGAGTTCGTATTGGGCCTTGACTGAGTCGAATCTCGAAGGTCCGGCCACTTTCAACTGCTCGATGAGTCTCTCGCAGTCCTCGACTGCATTCTTCACGGGCACGTAGGCCGCACTCCGGGGGCCGTTCTCGTTTTTCTTCACCTCAGCCCCGACCGCAGATGTCTCCGCGCGGGCGGCACGCACATAGTCTTGAACGGCCTGCGTGTACGGGTCGAGCGGCGTCGCTGTCTCCGCCGCTCGGATACCGCCGCCAGAACCCAGCATTCCAGCCAGCGCACCGAGAGCCAGAAAGAGGCGAAAAACACGCTTCATTCGCGAATAGACGCGCCTGTGCTGGAAAGTTCCGCACCCTTTTGAAATCAAGTTGCCGGGCCAGGAAGGCTACATACCCGTATCCTATGTCCGAAACCGTCCGTTCCGCATCCCCCAGCCGATTCGCCGCCGGTCCGCTTCGCCGGCCCGAGCTGCTGGCGCCAGCGGGCGACTGGGAATGCGCGAGGGCCGCGGTCGAAAATGGCGCCGATGCGATTTATTTCGGGCTCGAGCGTTTCAACGCGCGGATGCGGGCAAGGAATTTCACGCAGGCGGATTTGCCGGCGTTGATGGAGTTCCTGCACCGGCGAGGCGTGCGGGGTTACGTCACGTTCAACACGCTTGTTTTCGCGGACGAGGTGGAGGCCGCGCGCGACTACCTGCGGACGATCATCTCCGCCGGAGTAGATGCGGCGATTGTTCAAGACGTCGGTATCTGTCGCTTGATCCGCCGCCTTTCTCCGGATTTTCCGATCCATGTCTCCACCCAGATGACGGTGACAAGTGCTGCTGGGATCGATTTCGCGCGCGACCTCGGCGCTCAGCTTGTGGTACTCGCGCGCGAGAACTCCCTGGCGGATATCGAGCAGATCCAAGTGGCACAGTCCGCTTCAGAAAAGCCGTCGATGCCCCTGGAGGTGTTCGTCCACGGCGCGCTGTGCGTGGCTTATTCCGGCCAGTGCCTGACGAGCGAATCACTCGGCGGGCGCTCGGCGAATCGCGGTGAGTGCGCCCAAGCCTGCCGTCTACCGTACGATCTCGTTTCGGATGGCAAAAAGGTGGATCTGGGAGACCGTCGGTATCTCCTCAGCCCCCAGGATCTCGCCGGTATCGACGTATTGCCCGACTTGGTACAGCGCGGGGTGGCCTCGCTCAAGATTGAAGGCCGGCTGAAAAGCGCCGAGTACGTCGCCAGCATCACTCGGGTTTACCGGCAGGCGCTGGACCGCGTGCTCGGTGCGGTGCCGTCGGTCGTGAACGATCCCGGACCGGTGGCCACGCCCGCCGAACGCTACGAACTCGAGATGAGTTTCTCCCGTGGGCTCTACACCGGATGGTTTCGTGGCATCAACAACCAGGAACTCGCGCACGGTCGTTTCGGGACCAAGCGCGGCGTTTTCCTGGGCCAAGTCACCCGAGTACTCCACGACGCAGTAGCCGTCGCGCTGATCGCGCCCTTGAAACCGGGCGATGGTGTGGTCTTCGACGCCGGCAATCCGGAGCAACGTGAGGAGGGCGGACGTGCTTATTCGGTCGATGGGCAAGGCAGCGAATCCATCCTTCGATTCGGCCGAGGAGACATCAACTTCGCCCGGATTCGCCCGGGCCATCGGCTATGGAAGACCAACGACCCCGAACTGGATCGCCGTGTTCGGCAGACGTTTCAGGGCGAAAAGGTGCGCTTCCAGCGTCCCCTTTCGATCGAGGTCCACGGTCACGCGGGCGCGCCGCTCACTCTTGTTTTCAAAGACACAGAAGGCCACATCGCCCAACAGCAGTCGGCACAGCCACTGTTGGAAGCCAAGACGCAGCCGCTGACTCCCGATCGACTCCGCGAGCAGCTTGGACGGCTCGGGGGCACCCCATTTCGCCTCGGCAATCTGGAGTACTCGCTCGAGGGGAACGCTATCCTGCCGCTTAGCGAATTGAACCGCCTCAGGCGAGAAGGGTTGGCTGAACTGGAACGCCAGCGATCTACGCCCAAGAGGTGGCAGCTAAACGGCTCGGCCAAGTGCACGGTCGACGCGATACCCGCCGGACCGATCCCGTCCGCGGCGCCGGCGGAGCTGATTCTCCTCGTCCGAAATCTGGAACAACTCGATGCCGCACTTACTTGCCGGGCCGTCGAGACGGTTTACTGCGAGTTCGAGAATCCCAAACGCTACCGAGACGCAGTGGAGCATTTCCGCACCGATGCCGCCCGTCGCCCATCCGAGGAGGCTGCGAAGAGGTCGATCTGGGTCGCGCCGCCTCGCATCTCAAAGCCGGGCGAAGAGTGGATCCTCAAGCAGGTCCGATCGTGCGACGCCGATGGGTATTTGGTGCGCAATTACGACCACCTCCGTTTCTTTTCGAACGACAGGAAGCGCGGCGATTTTTCCCTGAACGTCGCGAATCCGCTCACTGCCGAGCTCTTTCTCCGCCGCCACGGCCTGGAGCGGGTCACGGCGTCGTACGATCTGAACATCTCGCAGCTAGAAGCGCTCCTTCGGAGAGCCCCGGGAGATTGGTTCGAAATAACCGTGCACCAGCACATGCCGATGTTTCACATGGAGCACTGCGTGTTCTGCGCCTTCCTCTCCACGGGCAGAGACTACCGGGATTGCGGTCGACCTTGCGAAGCACACGACGTGCGGCTTCGCGATCGCGTCGGTGCAGAGCTGCCGCTGAAAGCCGACGCTGGCTGCCGAAACACCGTCTACAACAACCGCGCCCAGACAGGCGCAGAGTACGTCGGCCGCCTTAGAACTCTCGGAGCACGGGCTTTTCGAGTCGAGTTCGTGAACGAAAACGCCGACGAGGTCGTGCAGACCGCTTCACGCTACCTCGCGGTGATCAGGGGCGAAGTCGACGGCACGTCGCTCTGGCGCGAACTCAAGCTTCTCAACCAGCTCGGCGTCACACGCGGGCAGATGGAAGCAACGCCCCAAATCATCCTGAAGAAGGGGTCCTGAGCAACAGCCCCGCCGGCCCGGTCGGGATCTCTGACGCGCGATACTGCTTCAGGCTCTCCCAGGCGGGCGAGGGGCGTCTCGTTGAGTATGCGCGCCCTGATCTACCCTGCTCGGCGCAATGCCACCACGATGCCAACGAGGATCAGCGCTCCCCCTCCGACGAAATAGAGCGTGTGGTCGGTCACACGCGGCTTTCCATCGAAAGTCGAAGCCACTTCCTGGCCGGCGGACTGCGCATGGCCCGCAATGGAATCTTTGCGCTGGCTGCCAAGGTAGAGGAGGACGCCACCGAGGGCGATAAGGACGATGGCGATCAAAGTTTTGCTCATAGGACTAGGGGTTGGGGTATGAAGTACGGGTTAGTGCGAAGTGGAAAACGCGTGGGCAAAGCGAACGAAGCGCGGGAGCCACTTGAGCGCAACTCCGACGATGCCAATGCGCCTGTGATCTTTCCCGAGGGCATGAAGAACGGCAGGGAAGGCCGCGGCGGCCACCCAGATGAAAAGTTGAATGAACCGGAGCTTCTCTTCCTGCACTTCTACGGACAGCAACTGAACTCGGTGTCGTGCCGAGTTCAGCACACTGTCGAGCAGATCTCCGGCTGCGGCGAACAGCCCGAAGCGCTTGGCAGCCGCAACATCCATGGACTCAGTCGCGACGGATAAGGGCGCCGATGAGCACCCCCACACCCAGCGCCACCGCGAGAGACTCGTACGGATGAGCACGGATCGTCTCGTCCGTGCGGCGCGCACCCGCGACAACCTTGTCCCTGGCTCCTCCGTAATAGTCGTTGAGTTTCTCCAGGCCCGCCTGAAGACGATCGCGAAGATCGGCGACGATATTCGATGAAGTCTCGGTCACGCCGTTGTTCACCACCCTCTCCGCTTCGGCAATGAGACTGCGAAGCTGCTCAAGCATCTCTTCGGCGGCCTGCGATTCGGTTCGGTTTTTCATTTTATCCTCCGGGTTGAGAGTTGCCTACGCGTTGAACTGGACCCTTGTCGCCAGACAACGTGAGGCCACGCCGGTTTCGGTCGCCGAGAAGCTGCCTCAAGCACGATCCGTCGGGAGGAGAAAATGGAAGTCGCTCCCGCTTCCTACTTTGCTGGTGCAAGCGATCGTTCCCCCGTGGGCCACTACGATCTCTCGCGCTATCGTCAATCCGAGGCCTGCCCCCTTCTTCGTCTGGCCAGGCACCCGATAGAATTTCTCGAAGATGTACGGTACGCTCTCCTCCGGAATCCCTGGCCCTTGGTCGCGGACGCCAAACCGGACATAGCCCGCCGTATCCGATCTTGCATACAGTCTGATCGTGCTGTCCGATGGCGAATATTTGGACGCGTTTGCGAGCAGATTGATGAATACGTGCCGAAGCCGCTCGGGATCGACGACGATCGTCGTGAGGACGGGTTCGATTTCGATTCGAACGTCCTGCTCCGCCGCTTCCACGATGGGCCGGATCTCGCGCGCCATTTCCTCCAACAGCGCAGGAATCTCCACTTCCCGTTTGTTCAACGAGGCCACTCCGCTTTCAAGCCGTGCGAGGTCGAGAATGTCGTTGAGGATCCGGATCAGCCGGTCGGCATCGTCTCGAGCCGTCTCGAGCAGTTCCTTCTGCGCGCGGGACAGCGCCCCGACGTTCTGCTCGAGCAGGAGGTAGATCGCCATCCGCAGGCTGGTAAGTGGCGTTTTCAGCTCGTGGCTCACCGTTCCCACGAGGTTGCTCTTCGCGTCGTCCAGTAACCGGAATTTGGTGACATCCTGCAGGATCATCGCTGCGCCCCCGAATCCCGTGAGGGCATCTCCTATAGCGAGAATGCGTGGGAGGTAATGCCGTTCAGTTCGTTCGATTTCAACCGTGACGACCTGGTCGTAACCGGTCGGCAAGTGGTGATTACCCGACGTGAGCACCTGATGGAGCCGCTCACGAAGCGGCTCGGGAAAACCGTCTCCAAAGGCCGGCGTCCTCGCGATGGCCTCTGCAGCGGGATTCCGAACGACCAACTGCCCTTCGCGGTCGACGACGAATAGAGGGTCCGGAGTTGAGGCAAGAGTCGCCTCCATCGTGCGCTGAGCCTGCACGACTTTGGCCGTGGTCGCTTCACGGTACGCCCGAAGCTTTGCGGCCATGGTGTTGAAAGAGCGCGCGAGTTCTCCGATCTCGTCGCCCGACGTGATAGGAACGTCGCGGTCAAGCTGCCCCTCGCCGAGGGCGGTCGCGGAGGCGGTGAGCATCTTGATCGGTTGCAGCAGCGACCGGGCGAGCCGATACGAGAGGAAGAGGGAAAGCACGATTCCGCCCACCATCGCCCCAGCAAGAACGTTGATGCTGCGCCGCACGATTCGGGAAAGACGCTGCTGCTCGGCCTTCACGTCTTGGTAGTCGTGATCGGTGAGGTCTTCGAGCGAGCGCATCGTCTGAAAGAACGCCGCCTGGGTCTGCTGGTACGTCGCCATCGAGGCACTCGCTCCGTGCTCAAAAAGGCCATCTCCGAACTCAGCCAGCCGGTCGTAGGCGTCCGCCACCCGTGCAACGGCGGCGGCGCGCGGCGTTCCCGCCGAGGAGAACGACTGGTCCATCAGGTTGCGCTGAAACCGGCTCCTGTATTCGGAAAATGCCGACTTCGCTTCGAGAACCCTGCCGTTCAGCGCTTCCTCGATGGCCTGCGTCATCAGGTTTGCAGCGTCGCGCATCGCATAGCCGCTGACCATCAGGCGATAATTCTCAACCAGCCGCTTCTCGACCGACTGGGCCAGTTCGCGGCAGATCAGCATCGCCGCCATCGCAGCCGCCATAAACAGCAGCAATAGCGGAAGCAGGCCGAGGTAGAGCCGGGTGCGAAGCATGGATTACTGCTGGTGGCCGCGGTCGGAGATCGGTCGATCAGCGTCGGCAACCCCGGTCAGCTTGGCCGATCCAACGCGGATGACCAGCAACGACTCGAATCGGCCGGCGTTTCGCACCCGTCCAAGCGAGGTATGGAAGGCTGTTGAACATCCGCCGCGCCCCAAGGGCCATCACTGCATCAGGCCAAGCTTTTGACGCTTGCGGTACAACGTGGCCGGATCGATGCCGAGAGTTCGGGCAGCCTCGTCCAGGTTCCGGGACGTCGCGAGAACGCGGCGGATATGCTCGGCTTCAAGATGGTCGATCGTAACTCGCGCTCCGACGGAAACGGTCGAATCGGTACGATGGGAAAACTCCTCGGGCAGGTCCTCGAGCTCTATCACGGATCCGCTCGAGAGGATGACCGCTCGCTCAACGACGTTGCGCAGCTCCCGGAGATTTCCCGGCCAGCCGTATTGAACGAAGGCATCTCGCACGCGCGGCGAGAACCCCGTAATTTTTTTCCCGATACGATCGGCGAAGAATTTCCGGTAGTTGTCCGCCATCCGCATGAGATCACTCGGACGGTCTTTCAGCCCCGGTAGCGGAAGGTTGATGACATTGAGCCGATAGAACAGGTCCTCCCGAAAACGACCGGATTTCACCTCCTCTGCGAGATTGCGGTTGGTTGCCGCAATCACGCGAACGTTGGCTCTGCGAATCCTCGATTCACCAATCCGCTCGTATTCGCGTTCCTGAAGCAGCCGCAGCAGCTTCGGCTGGATCTCAAGCGGCATCTCGCCGATCTCGTCGAGGAAAAGCGTGCCTCCTTCGGCAGCCGCAACTTTCCCGAACGTATCGCCAACCGCGCCCGTGAACGATCCTTTCACATGGCCGAAGAGCTCACTCTCGAGAAGCTCTTTGGAAAGGCTCGGACAATTGACCGTGACGAACGCGTTATCCTTCTGCAGCGACCGTCTATGAATCTCGCGGGCGAGCACGCTCTTTCCGGTGCCACTGGGCCCGAGGATGAGTATCGTGGCGGGAGTCTCGGCCGCTTTGAACGCGATCTGCAGCATCTTCTGCATCGCCGGCTCATCCGAGTTGAGGTCGACCTCCGGCGACTGCTCCGTGAGCTGGGTTTCAAGTTGCTGAACCTTCTGTTCGAGCCGCCGCGTGCGGCCGACCTTTTCCAGCACTTGGCGAATCTGGTCCGGAGTGAACGGCTTCGGGATGAAATCAAACGCACCGCGGCGCATCGCCTCCACCGCCGTGCTGATGCTTGCATAGGCGGTGAACATCACCACCACCAAGTTCGGTTGAGCTTTCAGGAGCTTTTCGAGGACGGTAAGTCCGTCCTCGTTTCCCAGATTCACATCGAGGAAGCAGACGTCACACGGCTGCTCCTCCAGCGCCTTCAGCGCCTTCGCCCCATTCGCCACCGCAACCACTTCATGGCCCATCGTCTCGACCGCGAGGCCGGTGGTTTTCCGAATACTGGTTTCATCGTCGACGATCAGAACGCGCATAGGCTTTTGCAGGAGGCCGCCAGGCCACTGGCGAATGTCTTCAAACCTGCCTCAGCCTGCGTGGCCAGGAAATTGAGCAGGCGGTCAGATCGATATCGATCCACGCGCTTCGGCACAGCTCAACCGCCGTTCCCATAAAAAGCCAAGGCGGGGCCGCAAAAGCGACCCCGCCAGGTCCAGCTTCAACTAACAATCCCGGAAGTAGCACCTCCGGGAAGTGATAAATTGGGCGAACGTGAAAGAACTAATGAGCTCCCGGGCGACGATGGCGATGCTTGAAGTGCCAGACGAAAGCTGCAACCGCCGCGATTAGGAAGCTCGCCGAAGCAAGGCGCGCGAGTAGACTCGCGATCTCACCGGCAGTTCCGACCACTGTGAAAAAGATCGAAACCAGACTGAGGAGAAGAAATGTGATGGCCCAGTTCAACATGGGAACGATGGGGATTATCCCTCAGTCATGCGTCCGAAAATTTCCGGAGACCGGAATACGTTCCACTGAACCGGCGAAGACCGCTGCCGCAAGTGCGGCAAGGTCGATAAGGGAGTTGGCTTGGTCGTAGTCATAGTTCGTCGCCAAGTAAGCGACGGGGCCAAACTATGCGCAGCGTGTGCCAACCCATTTCCTTTCAGATGAAGACCGCTGGTTCAAAACCAGTTATGGTATCCATGCAGAGCCGGCAGCCGGGATTTGATACAAAAAACGTGCATTGTGCGCGTCGACCGACCGGCAACGTCCCGCACTTTGCACGAGGCGCTGGCGCAACTTCGGAGCACTTTCTCCGTCTTGCGAGTCACACGGATGCACACGCATGCAGCAGTCCGATACCCCAGAGCTGACGAACACCGTTCGTCAGGCACAGGCAGGTCGCGAATCCGCGCAGCGCGAACTCATCATCGCGTATCAACGACGAGTGGCGGGCTTCGTCTACTCGGTCCTCGGCCGGACTGATGCCGTCGAAGACGTTTCCCAAATCGTATTCGTCAAAATGATCCGCGCGCTCCCCAAGCTCGATCAGCCGGCACAGTTCGAACCATGGCTGTTTCGTTTGGCGAAGAATGCCTGCATCGACCACTTGCGGCGGCGCAGATGGCAGCAGCTCTTCTCCCCTTTGGAGCAGGAAGAGCACGCGGAAATCGCCGAGATTCCGACCAGTGTGGACAGCGAAGAACTCGACGCTCTGCGGCACGCTCTATCCCAGCTAAAACCAAAAGATCGCGCCTTGCTCGCATTGGCTCAGGAAGGCTATAGCCAGAATGAAATGGCCGAGGCTACCGGCATCAGCGTCGTCGCGTTGAAGGCACGCCTCCACCGAGCACGCGAACAACTCAGGCAATACTATGAACACGCCTTTTGAGCCCGCCCCCTGGCGCCATCTCCAGGACCGCGCTGCCGCGCAGCTCGGGCCAGATTTCGCCGACCGCGTGCTTGCAGTTGCGCGCGAGCGCTCCGCCTCCAACGCGTGGCAGCTGTGGGGCGGAAATCCTCTTGTTGTCTCGATCGCGACCGCTGCGCTGTGCGTATTGCTCCTATTCGTCGTCCATACGCGCCTGACCGACGCCGCAAGCGCTCGTCACCTCGCGGCGTGGCAGGAAATCTCCGTCGAAACCGCCAGCCTCGATCGCGGACCATGAAAAACATCCTCCTCACGATGGCAGCCACGATCGCCGTCTTCGCTCTCGGCGTGCTAGCCGGACGTTGGATGCAGCGGACGCAGCCTGTGCCTCCGCCGCCGATCGGCATCATGGGTGAGATCCGCGACGTCCCTCTTTCGGGCTCACCTTACGCCCCTGGGCCAGCTCCCCTACGCGATCCACGTCAACTCCGCGCCGAACTGGACCGGATGCGGCCGGCTATCGAGGAGTTCCGCCGGAAAGTGGAGCCGATCAAAACGGAGTTTCGGGAAAAGCTCCAAGAACTACTCACGTCCGAACAACGGGAGAAACTGAATGCGTTGGATGAACGTTTTTCCGCATCACCTCCTGCAAACTCCAATGGACCAGGCAGCCGGAGGCATCCGCGAATGTCGCATGACGGAATCGATTCCATCTTCCCCATCGTCATCGTTTCGGCAGCACTCGATCGGCTCACGGAGGAGCTGAAGCTGAACGAGGGTCAACAAACCGCAGTGCGAGCATTGCTCGTCAAGCGACGCGAACAGTTCCTTGAACTTGTCGACACGTCTCCTCCACCGAGCCTGAGGCTCGGCCGGATTGCTCCTTGGGTCCCCCGGATCGCAGAGCCTCCCGCAAAATAGGAGCTATTAGCGAACGCTCAGATTCCGCATTTCTCGCGTCGAAACTGGACCCTCGCGACGGTTGCTGTCTCTCTCGGACAAGCAAATGAACGTGTCAACCGCCGCAACCCCCGCGATCCCGCCGACGCAATCGGGCTCCAATCGCCGCCATGGCGATCTGGAAATCAAGGACGCGCAGATCATCTTCGATTCCGTTTGGCAGGAGCTGGAATCGGAGCATGGCCGGGAGAACCTCCGCTTTCCCAAGGAATTCATTCTCCTCGGAGGCGCCCCAGGTGCCGGCAAAGGCACGAACACGGCGTTCATCGGCAAAACGCGCGGGCTGACTTGTCCCCCGGTCGTCATCAGCTCCCTGCTCGACAGTCCGGAGGCCCGCCGGATCAAGAATGCAGGCGGCATGGTGGGCGATCGCGAAGTGATTGGCATTCTTCTCCGCGAGCTGCTCAAGCCGGAGTACCGAGACGGAGTCATCCTCGACGGTTTTCCGCGCACCAAAGTCCAGGTGGAGTGCCTGAAGCTGCTCGTGACCCGGATGCAGACGCTTCGCCGGGAATTCGACGGGACGCCGCTGAGCATCTACTTCCGCCAAACGACGATTCACATCATGGTGCTGTTCGTCGACGAGAAGGAGAGCGTCGCGCGCCAGCTCAAGCGCGGTCGCGAAGTCCGCGAGCACAATGACGAGGTCCGGCGTTCCGGCGTTGGGGAACTCTGGGAAGAGCGTCCCACCGACTACGACGAGACTCTCGCCCAACGGCGTTATCGAGTTTTCAAGGAGCAGACGTGGTCAGCCCTCCAATCGCTGAAGGAGATATTCCACTACCACTTCATCAACGCCCACGGCTCCATCGCCGAGGTGGAGATGAATATCCTCAAAGAGCTCCAGTATCAGAGCTCGCTCGAACTTGAGCCGCGAACGAATGATAGGCTGCGGTCCTTGCCTGTCGCGAGTGAGATCATCGTCCACGCCCGCCAAGAACTCGTAAAGCGGCTGGACGGATACGAGCTGGAGCACACGGAGCTGTTCTCCCGCGTCGTCTGTTTTATCGAAAAGAAGATCATCCCGATCGTGCTCCGCCACGCAATTTCGGGTGTCGCCCAGGTCAACACTGAGGACGTGGTCCTGGAGGATCCCCTAGCTCTAGCGATGTTGATCGATATCTTTTCCGAACGCGGATACCACGCTGTCGTCGACCTCCATCGCATCGAGATTCCGGAACGGGTGGATCTCAACACGGGCTTAATTAAGTGTCGGGTGAAGAAAGTCTTCCGCATTCAGATTCGCTTTCACGGATCGGAGATTCGTCGCGGCTAGAAGAGCGAAGCGAGCGGGTGTTTTACGTTTTGGGCATCGGTTTCTCAGATACTTTTTTACATCGGTTTAACTTTTTGCAGAAGTGACCGATATCGGATTCGTGAAGGAATGAACTCATGGATCCCGCCAAGCCCACCCAGCTCGATCGCCTATCGCTTTCCGCGAATAATGGCTGCGGCTCCACTGCGTCATAGGCCAGGATGAGCGTCGCCGTCGTCGAACCCATGTCCGATACCAGCCCATTCGCGGAAATGACTCCCGCGGTCGTCGCCATGCTACGCGACGAGGCCAATCTTTCGACTGCACGGCACGTTCTCGACGACGCCCGGCAGGATTGCATGAACCGGCTGGAGTCGGTCCGAAGCCAGCGCCCGGCCTTCGGCTTTCTCGCATCCAAGAAGGATCGCGAAAACTACGCGGAATCTCTGGCGGCCGTTGAGGGCCAACTTCGGACGATCGACGACATGATTTCCCGGGTGAGCAGCGCACGCGAACGTCTCCAACCCGGTTTGCGCGCGGCCTTGGTCGATCACCTCAATCGCGTCGACCCGATGTACCGGCAGGGGCTGCGCGCCTCGCGCTTCCATGAACACTGGCGGCGGGCCCATGCCATCGTGGCCGACCGGCTAAAAGCCTTCATCCGCGACACACGCCAGGTTCGCATCGCTGTCGCCGCCGACGCCTCCGCCGCACGCGCGCGGCATTCGAGCGATGCGCTTTACCGACTCACTCAGGCCCGCGCCGCAGCGGCAGAGTTGGACCGCGAGATCGACAACCTGAACCAGGTCTGCAACGAGCACCGCGCGCTCGTATGCGGAACGCCGTTTGCGGAGATACGCCTGCCCGCGATCGAACTCTGGAAGTGCATTCAGAGAATCGATACAATCACGCTGCGCTCGCCCGCCGACGCCCTCGCCGAAACGGACCGCGTGGTTTCCGAGTTCACCGATCTTCGCCAGCACAGTCTGGAGACGATCATGGGAATGTTCACGACCGCTTCCTCAGAGCATGCCCAAGTGGCGGAAGCGCGTCTGCGCCAGTGTTGGAGTTCGCTTCTCGCCCACGCGGAAGCCCACCTCGTGAGCGACGCGGAACTGGAGCCCACGCTCGCCGACATCGAACAACGCCAGGCCGAGGCGGAACGCGCCCGCATCGTCGCATCCGTTCCTCGCCCGTTCGAGCACGAGCGCTGAGGGCCAAGCGGCCCACGGTCCGCGCGTCGCCGAGCACCGCGGATTTCCTCTCACTCCGATTCGGACTTGCCCGTCATGGGCACGAATCGAACGGGCATCACGTCCGAATAGACGAATCCATCCGGTTCGCGCGTAATCACCGTGAGGTGCTGGATTCCGTGGCCCAAGGGCAATACGAGCCGCCCGCCGATCTTCAGCTGATTGAGCAATGGAGGTGGGACGGTTTGCGGTGCAGCGGCTCCGAGAATCGCGTCATAGGGGGCATGCTCCGACTCCCCATCGTAGCCGTCGCCCTGCCGCACATGCACCCGGTCGTAGCCAAGCCGCGCCAGAAGCTCGCGCGCTCGGCTCGCCAAGTCGGGAATGATTTCCAGAGAGTAAACATCCGCCCCCATCTCCGCCAGAACCGCGGTTTGGTAGCCCGACCCGGTGCCTATCTCCAGCACGCGGGCCCGCTCCGGCAGGCGGGCTGCCTCCGTCATGAAGGCGACGATGTAGGGTTGCGAAACCGTCTGGCCCGAGCCGATGGGAATCGGATAGTCCTCGTACGCCTCCTCTTTGAGCGAAGCAGGGACAAATTCGTGCCGCGGGACACGCGCCATGGCCGCAAGCACTCGCGTATCCGACACTCCACGACGAATGATCTGCTCCGACACCATTTCATGGCGCCACTGGCGATAGGTTGCTTCGGTCCCGACCTCGGGCCCCTTGTCGGCGTCGGATAACTCCTCTGCGTGCCTAAAACCGAACCTCCGCATTCGGCTAACCTACCCTTCTTTCAACCGCCGCTCAAGATGCCCGGGCAACTTGCCGGAAGCCGCGGAGTCGAATCGTCACTAGGCACCGCCGTGCCGACCCGCTGCGCTACTCGTACCGAAGTGCCTCGATCGGATCGAGCGAGGCAGCCTTCCACGCGGGATACAGGCCGAAGCCCACACCGATCCCGCAGCAAACAGCCACGCCGATGAGCGCCCAATCCCAGGGGAACACCACGGCTGCGTTGAACATGCGGCCGGCGACGTTTCCTCCAATAACGCCGCCAAGAATCCCGATCAGTCCGCCAAAAACCGACAGAACCACGGCTTCGATGAGAAACTGCGTGAGAATGTTTTTCTTCCGGGCACCGATGCTCTTGCGCACCCCGATCTCTTTCGTGCGCTCGGTTACGCTGACGAGCATGATGTTCATCACGCCCACCCCCGAAGCGACCAAGGCAATGCCGCTGATCACCAGCGCGCCAACAGAGACAATCCCGGCGATCTTGTTGAACGCCTCCACGAGCGACTCGTTCGAGAAGATCTCAAAATCGTTGGAGTCTTCCGGAGCAAGCCGGCGGACGAGCCGCATCGCGCCGATCGCCTTCTCCTGGACGTCGGGCAGCACCGTGGTGCTCGGCGCCTGAACGTTGATGGAAATCGAACGATGGGAGCGTCCGTAGACCTCCAGGAATTGCGTGATTGGAACGATCACGAAGTTGTCCTGGCTCTCGCCGAAAGCCGAACCCTTCGGAGCGAACACCCCAACGACTTGGTAGGTCTGTCCGTCGATGCGGACCTGCTTTCCAAGCGGCTCTTCGTTCGGAAACACGCGCTTCGCGATGTCGTTGCCGAGAATCACGACCGAACGCCCAAACTCCACGTCGCTCCCCGTCAGGTTTCGTCCCGCCGCGATCGAATAGTCGCGGGCCGTCGTGAAGTTTTCGTCCGAGCCGCCCAACGCAACGTTGGGATTCGTGCGGCGATCGGCATAAGTCACCCGCCGCCCCCCGCGCCGAATCATCAGACTCACGGTGGCGTCGTCGGCCATCATATCCTTGAAGCGGCGCGCCATCGGAAAATCGATGTCCCGGCGATTCCGAAACCGCTCGCGAGGATCGCTGAAGTTGATCGCCGGATACTTATTGATCTGAAAGGAGTTCGCCCCGAGGAAATTCAGGCTGCTCTCGATGTTCGAGCGTATCCCCGACAAAATGGTCATCACGCCGATCACGGTGAATACGCCGATCGCGATGCCCAGCATCGTGAGGCTGGAGCGAAGTTTGTTCGCGCGCAGCGCGTCGACCGCAAGGGCTAGTATTTCGCCGAAGATCATTCGTAGCGGAGGGCTGTCACCGGATCGAGTTTGCTCGCCTGCATCGCCGGCAGAAATCCACTGAGAACGCCGGTAAACGTCGAAACTCCGAGCCCGAGCAGAATCAGCCACGCGGAGAAGACCAACGGGAACTTGGGAAAGGCTGCGCCGACGCCCGCCGAGATCGCGCCGGTCAGGACCAGACCCGTGATCCCGCCGACCAGGCAGATGGACACAGCTTCGATGAGGAACTGAAGGAGAATCGTCCGCCGTCGGGCGCCGAGCGCCTTTCGCGTGCCGATTTCACGCGTGCGCTCCTTCACCGACACGTAGGTGATGTTCATGATTCCGATCGCCCCGACCAACAGGGCGAGTCCGGTGATCAGCAGGCCCGCAACGGCGATGAAAAACTGGATTTTACTGAGCTGCTCGCCGACGGTGTTCTGGCTGTTGATTTCGAAATCGTCGGGCAACTCGGGCGGGAGTCCGCGAATCCGGCGCATCAAACCGCGAAGCTCGTCGCGAGCCTCTTCGTTCCGAGTGGTGTCGATCTGGACCCTCACTTCTCCGTCGTCCTTCGTGCTGAAGTAACGCCGGTAGGTGGTGAAGGGCAGCGCCATCATCGAGTCCCAGCTCCACAGTCCGAGAAAACTGCCCTGGCGCGCGAAGACTCCGATGACTTCGAAGTTCTGGTCGCCGATTTTCAGCCGTTTGCCGACCGCGTTCTCATTCGGGAAAAGGGCATCCGCCACATCGAAGCCGATGGCGATGACATTCCGTCCGAACTGGACCTCGGCCTCCGAGAAGAACCGGCCTTCCTTCATCTCGCTCTTGCTGATGCGAGCCAAGTCGGCGGTGGTGCCCATCGTGTAGATGTTGTTCACCCGAGCTTCGCCGCGCGCGACGTTGCTCATGCGCTGGCCAACCGGCACCGCGAGTTTGAGCGCGCTGCCGGGATTCTTGGCGATCCATTCGTTGATCTGGTCGGCGTACTGCGGCCGAATTTCGCGGCGGTTGCGGTAGTTCCACCAGTCCTCGACTTCACGCCACGGCCACTTGCCGACGTAGAGCACGTCGTCTCCGAAGCCGGAAAGGCTGCGCTTCACGCCCTCGCCGATTCCGTTGATTGCGGTGCCCATGAGCGTGACGGCGACGATGCCGATGATCACGCCGAGCGCTGTGAGCGAAGACCTCATCTTGTTCGCGCGGATTTGCGCGACCGCGATGCGGAACGACTCGAACAGCTCGTAGATGAACCGTTTCATGCGCCGGCGCGCACATCGCTCTCGATCAGTCCGTCGCGTAGGCGGACGATGCGCCGGGCGTGTTGCGCAATGTCTTCTTCGTGGGTCACCACGATGAGCGTGTTGCCCCTGGCATAGAGCTGTTCGAACACGTCCATGATCTCCACGCCGGTTTTCGAATCGAGGTTACCCGTCGGCTCGTCGGCCAGGATGATCGAAGGACGGTTCACCAGCGCGCGGGCGATCGCGACGCGCTGACGTTGGCCACCGGAAAGCTCGTTGGGTTTGTGGCTCATTCGTCCGCCAAGGCCCACGCTCTCGAGCGCTTCCCGCGCCCGTTCGAGCCGCTCTTGTCGCGGAATGCCGGCGTAGATCAGCGGGAGCTCGACGTTGTGCAAGGCGGTGGAACGAGGCAGGAGGTTGAACGTCTGGAAAACGAAGCCGATCTCCTTGTTTCTGATCTCAGCAAGCTCGTCGTCTTCCATGTGGGCCACGCTCTTTCCGTTGAACTCATAATGCCCCGCGGTCGGCGTATCGAGGCACCCCAGCATGTTCATCAGCGTCGACTTTCCGCTTCCCGACGGCCCCATGATCGCGAGGTACTCGTTGCGGTGGATCTTCAGTGCGATCCCGCGCAGCGCGTGGATGATCTCCGTGCCCATCTTGTAGAGCTTGGTCACGCCATCGATCTCGATGACAAGTGAGCCGGGCGTGCGATAGGGCCGCGAGGCGAGGACGGGAGCAACAGTGTGCATGACCGGTGAGAGGCGGAGGCGAGGAGGCGGAGCGTCAGCTCTTCTTCTCGGGCGCCTTCGGCTTTTCGATGCGAACCTTCATCCCGTCCTTCAGTTTCCGGGTGATCACGCTGAAACTGCCGCTGACGACTTCGTCGCCTTCCTTGATGCCGGACTTGATCTCCATATGGGAGGAGTCGGCGATCCCGGTCTCGACCGACACCTGCTTCACGTGATCTCCGTCGCGAACGAAGACGACGCGCTGGAGGCTTTCGCGATCCGCGCGCAGACGCTCCTTCTGCTGCTTCTCGTTGACCGCGGTGGCCGCGCCTTCGCCTTGCGTCTCCTTCGCCTTCTGGTCGCGTTCGGCGGCGAGCTGCTCGACGGTCTTGGCGCCCTCGCGGGTGCGAACGGTGACCGACTGTATCGGAACGGCCACGACATTGGCGACGGTCTGCGTCTCGATGTCGGCGTTGGCGCTCATTCCGGGCCGCAGCGCAACGCCGCGGTCCTCGACTCGGATCTTGACCTGAAAATTCGTGACCTCCTCCTGGGTATTCGCGCCCTGCGTCTTCGCCGTGGCGGCGATCTCCTTCACCGAGCCGGTGAATTTCCGATTCGGAAACGCGTCGATCGTGATGCGGGCCTTGTCGCCGATCTTCACGTTGACCACGTCGTTTTCGTTCACGTTTACCCGGACCTCCATCTCCTCGAGGTTCGCGACGCGCATGACCTCAGTGCCGGTGAACTGGCCTGTCGCCACGACGCGTTCGCCGACCTCGCTGGTGCGCGAGCTGACGGTGCCGTCCATCGGCGAATAGATGGTGGTTTTTTCCAGGAGGTCCTGGGCTTGTTTCACCAGCCCCTCGGAACGAAGGATCTGGGCATTGGCGTTCTCAACGGCAGCCTGCGCCACTTCATAGGTGCTCTTGGCCGCAGAGAAATCGGAGTCAGAAAGGAGCTGCTTGTTGAACAGATCGTCCGCTCGACGGAAGTCCTGCTCGGCTTTCGTCAGCTTCGATTTGCTGTCGAGCAATTGTGCTCGCGCCGCGGCAAGGTCAGCCTGGCGCTGGTCGAGCTGGTAGACGTAATTGTCGGGTTTGATCTTCACCAGCAGGTCGCCCTTCTTGACCGTGGCGCCCTCCTTCAGCGGCAGATCGACGATTTCGCCAGCGACTTCCGGCGAGATTTTCACCTCGGTCTCGGGCTGAATCTTCCCCGTAGCGGAGACGACTTGAGTGATGGTCTTGACGATTGCCTTTTCCGTCGTGACCGGGGTGATGTCGGCTTTTCCGGCGTTGCGCATACGCGCCGCCACGGCCAGTCCCACGACAGCAACGATACCGATGGCCACGTAGAGCCATTTGCGGGATTTCTTCTTTTTCGCGACATGCATGTGCGGGGCCGCCGGGCGCTGCGGAGCGGTGGGGACTGGTTGGGACATGATCTCAGGATGTGAAGGGCTCACGGGCTTAAGACGGCGGCGAAGTTGAAGCGAATGCTGGGGTCGCCGGGCCCCACCGCACGTGCCCTCAAAACGGGAGGAGTATTGACGCGAGGTGCCGGGCAACGAGCAAAAAAAGCGGAGGGGCCAGAGACGACCCCTCCACCACACAACCGAATACACCAAACAACACCGAAGCTCGGTGGAATATTGCCAAGTAGCGATCGGCTGCGGCCACGAAACGCCCCGCCACGGCTCAAAACAGCCGTGGGAAAAGCGCAGGTGGTCAGGATCGCCATGGCAGTGAGAACACCGCACCGCCGGAAAAGTTACAGCTCGTTAGGACAAACGGCTGTTCAGCCGGAAGAGCGGACCGACCCATCGTCGACGTACGCGTGCGCAGTCCGGCGACCCACGGGAAACGTCATCGCATGCGGGAAGAGGCACGCTGCGGATTCCTGTTGCTCGCTGCACCGACTCGCAGGAGCCGCGCCGGCAGGTGGATGTCGCGAACGCGAGGCACCGGCCACGCCGGACAGCTCATCGACGGGGATGACAACCTTGGCGATCCCGGCGCGGTTCTGCAGCCGCTCAAGGACCCGCTCTGCGCAGGTTCCTTTGCGACGGAGAGATCTCTCGAGCTTCGCGGGAGCACGATCAGGGCGCTCGGCCGCCCGATCGCCGCGGAGCGATCTCTGTTCTGTATTCGCACGTAGCCTACAACCGCAAACAGGGCGCTCGGAGCCCCCGAGACCGAACGCTAGAAATAAGGACGCTTCTTCGGCGACGGCTGGTCCGACTCAGCACCCTTCGGTACCGGAAGCGCCGTGCGGATGCCCGTGCTTCAGCTCGTCGTCGGTTGCCGTTCGAGAAGCCACGAGTTCGACGTCAAATGTCAGGTCCACCCCGGCCAGGGGGTGATTCGCATCCAGCAACACGTCGTCTCCCTCGATTCCGGCAACGGTCACGGTGGGAGAAAAACGGTCATCCCCGATCTGAAACTGATCCCCGACCCGGAGTTCGCCTTCCACCGGCAGGAGCGCGCGAAGCACTCGCTGCACCTGTGAATCGTCGCGAAGACCGTAGGCCTTCGCCGCCGGCACGCTAATCCGCGTCTTTGCACCCGGCGAGACACCGGTCAGTTGCTCTTCGAGTCCTTCGATGATCATTCCGGCGCCTTCCAGGTAAGTGATCGGATCACCTCCAGTAGACGTATCGAGAAGTCGACCCTGCGGGTCCCTGAGCGTGTAGTGAAAGGTGACAACGTTGCGCGCCATAAGTGAAAATCTAACTTCGAATCGAAACCGCGCCACAAGACGCAAAAATCGCCGGCGTTGAGCACTCTGCCGGTACCGGCCCTAGACTTCCTGACGCAGCACCTCGAGCGGCGGTTGGTTCGCCACGCCGCGGCCGGCGATCGAACCGGCCAGCAGAGTCAATCCCGTCACGCCGACGACGGCCCATGCGAGCAGCCCGAGGGGAGCCACCACGGGCACATGGAAAACGAACGTCGCGAGCAGTGCGTTGCCGCCGAAGGCCAGTCCGCCGCCCGTCAACGCCGCCAGGGCGCCAAGCACCGCATACTCCGCCAGCTGTATTTGCCTGAGCTGCTGGCGGCTCGCACCGAGCGTGCGCAGGAGCACCGACTCGCGGATCCGCTGGAACCGGCCGGTCAACACTGCGCCCACAAGCACGATCACGCCGGTGGCGACCGTCAGCAGCGCAAGGAACCGCACGACGAATTCCACCTTCGAGAAAACACCGTCGAGCGTCTGCAACACCAGCGCGAGATCGATGGCCGAGACATTGGGGAATCTCTGCACCACCTGCTGCTGAAGCCGTGCGGATTCGGCGGAGGACGCAGCCCGGGTTGCGGCGATGAACGACTTCGGCGCCATCTCGAGCACGCCAGCGGGAAAGACGAAGAAGAAGTTCGGTTGGAGGCGCTGCCAGTCCACAGACCGCATGCTGGTGATCCGCGTCGCGAGCGGGACCCCCTGGATATCCCAGACAAGCTCGTCGCCGAGCTTGAGCTGCATTTCCTTGGCCAAACCGTCTTCGATCGAGACAGGAATCGGGTCCGTCGGCTCGGTCAGGCGCCCGGTGAAGGCACCGGAGACCAGCTTCTCCGTGTCGGTCAGTCGATCGCGATAGGTGGAGCGGTATTCACGTCTCAACGACCATGCCGGGATGCGAAGCTGCGGATCCTTCATCACCTCCTCGACGGGCCGCCCCTTCCAGCTCTTCAAGCGCATGGTGACGATGGGAGCCTGGGCCTTGAGCGGGGCGCCCTGGGCAGACATCAGTTCGCCGAGCGGGACGATCTGGTCGTCCTGGATGTCGAAAAACAACAGATTGGGCCGATCGCCTGCGCCGCGTCCGCGGATTTGCTCGAGGAGGGTCGCCCGGGCGAGTGCCAGCGTGAGGATCAGGAAGGTGCCGAGCCCGAGCGAAACCAACAAGAGGACCGTCCGGTTGTTTGGACGATAAAGGTTCGAGATTCCCTGTCGCCACACGTACGGCAGCCGGGCGGGCAAGAACCGACGCGTCAGCCAGGCCACGGTGCGGGCAAGGGCCGCCAGGACGAGAAAGGTGGCTCCAAGCGCCCCCGCAAACCCGACGCCGATCGACCAGCGTCCCGTTTGCCAGACGGCGAAACCGACCACGGCTGCGGCGACTAGTCCGTACAGCGCCAACCGCCAGGGATCGCGGCCGCGCTGCACCGGAACAACTGAGCGCAGGGCAAGCAACGGCGAAACGGTACGGATCGCGAGCAGCGGGAGCAGTGTGAAAACGATACAAATTGCCAGGCCCGCGCCCATGCCCCGGACCACCGCCGGCCAAGAGACGAAAAACGCCACGTCGAACGGCAGAAAATCCTTCACCAACGCCGGGACGATCAGCTGCGCACCGATACCGAGCAAGGCGCCCAGGACCGCTCCGATCACACCAAGGCCGACTCCCTGCGCCAGGTAGACGGAAAAACTCTGGGACGCGGAGGCGCCAAGACAGCGGAGGATCGCGACGGTCGCCAGTTTTTGGCGCACATGTACGGCCACGGCGCTCGCCACTCCGATACCTCCCAGAAAAAGCGAGATGAACCCCACCAAGCTCAGGAACGCGTAAACGTTCGTCAGCGCCTGCCCAAGTTCCTGCTTCCGGTGGTCGACCGTGTCGAAACCGAGGCGCAGGGACGCGAAGCGCTCCTTCAGTTCAGTGACCAATGGTTCCACCTGCACCGACTCGGGAAACCGGAAATAGGTGCGGTACCGGACCAGGCTCCCCGGACCGATCAGTCCCGTGCCGTCGAGACGATCGAGCGCGATGATTACGCGGGGGGAAAGCATCGCGACCGCGGCTGAATCCCCGGGGAGCTTTTTCAGAGCGCCGACAATCCGAAAGGTCTGCTGCCCGAGCTTGATCGGGTCGCCGACCTTGGCGCCGAACTGAGCGAGCAGCGTCTCCTCCACGACCGCTCCGTCCGAGCCGGGGCGGAGCACGTCGCGATACGCGCTCTCGGGAACGGAGGAGGCATCACCGTAGAATGGATACCCACCGGCCAAACCACGGAGCGAAACGAGACGCGTCTGCTCTCCACTCGCAGGGAACACCGCCATCGTGGCCAGCACCACGTCTCTCGCCCGCTCACCGCCAAGCCGGTTCAGATAGGCGTCCACCTCCGCGGAAAGGGGCTGCCTGGATCCGATCGCGAGATCGGCGCCAAGCAGCGTCTTCGCCTGCGCCTCGATCCCCCGGCGAAGGTTGTCGGCGAACGAACCGATCGCGACGAGTGCGGCAATCCCAAGCACGACCGACAGAGAGAATAGGACGAGCCGACGACGAGAACGCCGGGAGTCCCTCCACGCCATGCGAAGGATGAAGCTCATCCGGCTCCGCCTTCCTTCACCACCTCTCCTCCGCGAAGCCGGATCACGCGGCGGCAGCGCCGGGCCAGCTCGAGGTCGTGCGTGACGAGGACAAGCGTCGTCCCTTTCTCGCGATTGAGCCCGAAGATCAGCTCCACCATCGCATGGGCCGTATCCGCGTCGAGGTTACCCGTGGGCTCGTCGCAGAAAAGGATCTTGGGCCGGTTGACGAAGGCACGGGCCAAAGCGACACGCTGCTGTTCGCCACCCGAAAGCTGGACGGGATAATGGTCGGTTCGTTCGGAAAGCCCCACGCGATCCAGCAGGGCGCGTGCTTCCGCCTCACCGCCCCGATCCCCGCGAAGCTCCAGAGGGACCAGCACGTTCTCCAGGGCGGTGAGCGTGGGGATCAGCTGGAAATTCTGGAAAACGAAACCCACGTGCTCGTTTCGCACCTTCGCCCGTTCATCCTCGCTGAGGCCGCCGATCTCGCGACCAGCCAGGGTGACGGTCCCGCTTGTCGGCTGATCGAGTCCCGCGCACAAACCGAGGAGCGTCGTCTTTCCGCTACCGGAGGGCCCGACGATCGCAAGCGCGTCGCCGGCCTGGAGGGCGAAGTCCACCGAATGCAGAACGGTCAGCGTGCCGTGAACCGTCGGATACGCTTTGGTCAGTTGCTGGACTTTCAGCATGGATTGATCACTCATGCGAAATGTCGCGAGCAAAGCGGTTCCTGATGTTTATTCAAACGATGAACCCGTTTCGTTGGGCCCTCCTGCTTGCGTTCACAGCCCTTGCGGCGACAGCGGCGGATGCGCGCAAGACCGTGCTCTTCTTCGGGGACAGCCTCACGTTTGGCTACGGCCTCGAGGACCCGTCGCTCGCCTTCCCCTCGTTGATCGCGAAGAAGATCGAAGCCGAAAAACTCCCCTACCGTGTCGTGAACGCCGGGCTCAGCGGAGAGACGAGCGCCGGAGGTCTACGTCGAATCGACTGGGTGCTTCGTCAGCCGATCGCCGTGTGTGTGATCGAGCTGGGCGCCAACGACGGCCTGCGCGGGCTGTCCCCCTCCGATACGGAAAAAAACCTGCAGGCGATCATCGACAAGGTGCGCGCGAAGGAACCGGGGACAAAAATCGTCCTCGCCGGAATGCAGCTGCCGACGAGCCTCGGACCCGAATTCCGCGACCGGTTTGCCGCGTTGTATCCGGAACTCGCGAATAAGAACCACGTCGCACTGATTCCATTTCTGCTCGAAGGCGTCGGCGGCGTGACGGAGCTCAATCAGCCCGACCAAATCCACCCCACCGCACGCGGCCACGAACGCGTGGCCGAAAACGTCTGGACAATACTCCGGCCTCTCCTCACCCAGCCGTAACGGCTATAGCACTACAACCACCGCCTGCTCGGCGGGCGGCGAGGGTTCGACGAACTCGAAAAACCGGCAGCCGAGGTGTGAATAGTTCGTAAAGACACTTGCACAGAAAAACTAATCTCGTTTGTTAACCGATGCTGGTTCGCAGAGAGCTTGGGGGCATGGGCGGCCACGTGGATGCCTGCCTCCGCGCCGCTCTTCAGCCAGCGGTTCTTCCGAGGGGTTCCGACGCCCATGGAGCTCCCGCGGTTTGAAGTCTCCCCTGTTCAAAGAGTTGTTCGACCCTTGTTCGAGTCTGGTCTGAGCCACTCGGTCCGAATTCTTCCGCAGAGGGCAGTCTCTCTGTGGTGCAAGTGCAGCCCGGTTCCGCATCGGCGGAGCCGGGCTTTTCATTGCGCTTTTTGATAACGTCGCCGGTCGACGAACGCCGCGGCGTAAAACGGGTCTGAATTCCCCCACCTGTTCCGGCTAGCTGCTTGCATCTAGATAGGGCTGGGGCTAACTCCCTACCATGCGCTGGTTGCGCCTGCTCCTTTTCGCCATCACAGCCCCGTGCATGGCCGCTGCCACGTTTTTGTGGACAGGCGGCGCGGGGGACGGAGCGTACACAAATCCCGCCAACTGGTCGGCAGGAGTGGTCCCACCCAACGACGGCTCCGCGGTAGTGATTTTCGGCAATGCCGGCGCCGGCGTCGTCCGGGTTTCGGGGCTGCTCAATCTAGCCCAGATCCAGTTCGCGAATACCACGTCGTCGGCCTACACGTTCTCCGCCGGCACGTCGGCCGCGGTGGTCACGCTGCAGAAGGGCTTTCTTTCGCAGGACGGCTCGCGGGCGACCTTTACGTCGGACGTCTTTTTCAATCTCACCGGCTCTGAAGCGTTCGAGATTGGCGCCGGTTCGCTCGAGATTGACGGCTCCATCGTCGGAATCGGCAGCCTGACCAAGTCCGGCAGCGGAAACCTCAAGCTGCTCGGACTCAATCTTTGGACCGGCGGCGTCACGCATGCGTCCGGCACAATCACACTCGGCTCTTTCGCGAACCTGGGAATCGGCACACTCAGGCTCGCTGGAGGGGAACTCGCCCTGCCGGCTCACGACAACGTGGTCGTTCCGAACGCGGTTGTGATTCAGGCCAATACGCGCATCTCCGGCGTCCAGGATCAGTTCGCGGTGTTCGCCGGGCCCGTGACCCTGGCCTCCTCGGTCACGCTGACCGCGAGCGGCTCCTCGGCCATCTTCATCACCAACGCCGTGCAGGAGACCGGCGGAGCCCGGCAACTGACTGTGTCGGGGCTGGCGCCGGTGATCCTGTCCGGACCGAGCAGCTACACCGGTGGCACGGTGATCGACAACGGAGCCCTGATCTTCGCCTCGGCATCGTCCGTGCCCACGACCGGCTCGATCAAGGCTTCCACGCTCGGCTACGTGGGCATCGGCTACACCAACGACGTTCAGTCCGGCGTTTTGAGCCGCATCGATAACACGAATTTTCTCGGTATCATCGGCTTCGATACATCGCCGATTCAGGGCGGGACGAATGTCTTCGACAAGACGATCGATCTCACGGGCCTGACGAACTACGCCAGCATAGGCTCGCGGACCTCCGCCGTGATCAGCGGCGAGGTGAAGGTAAACCAGGCACAGGATTACCGTTTCGGCGGCGGAGGCGGCTCGATCTATCTCGAGAGCAATCTGACCGCCCGCGGCGCCAACCTGCAGGTCGTGTCGCCGTTCGGTCAGCCGCTCACTCTCGTGCTGCGTGGAAACAACACGTTTTCTGGTTCGACCAACGTCCTCTACTCCGTCCTGGTGCTCGATCGGGCCGGGACGATTGCCTCCTCGACGCCGCTCAATCTGACCGGGCCGGGCTACATCGGAGCGACGGAGAATGCCGGGTTCACGCCCAACCAGTTTCTCGGAAGGCTGACAAAAATCGCCAGCGCGGACGCGATCGCCGGATTCGACTCGGCCTCCATGAGCGCGCCCCGAACGATTTCCGATCCCATCGACCTTTCGGTGGGCGGGCGCCGTACGGATCCGTATTACCTGGGCACAAGCAGCCGAGTGACACTCACCGGCACGATCACGCCCACGGTGGGTGACGCCCTTTATCTCACCGCGGTGAAAGGCGGCCGGCTCGTTGTCCAGTCGAAGCTCGGAAACAACATCCCTGGGGTCGTCGTCGGCCAGTCCAACTCCTTCGATCCACAAGGAGGCACGGTGGAACTCGCCAGTGCCAATAGCTACACGGGGCAAACTCAAGTGCGCGGCGGTACCCTGCTGGTGAGCAACTCCGGGGCGCTCAGCACCGGAATCGTCAGCGTGGCAGATCGCGCAAGCCTCAGCCTCGCCGATGGGGTGACGCTCTCCAACGGCCTCTCCCTTTCTTCGGGCGCCCGCCTGAGCGGCACCGGCACGTTCTCTTCGCCCGGCGGGCTGACCATCGATCACGGCGCCATCATCTCGCCGGGAGGCCTCTACTCAGTCGGCACGCTCCAGTTCGGGTCGGGCCTGACGCTCGGGCCCGGCGGAATCCTGGAACTCGACGTCAGGTTCAATTCGTCCGGTTTTTACGGCGACCGCGTCGTCGTTTCCAACGGCGCGCTCAACATCGCCGGCGCCGCGAGCGGAAAATTCACGGTCTCTCTGTATTCACTCGGAAGCGACGGGGCTCTCGGCTACCTGACGGGTTTCGACCCGACAAAGGCGTATTCCTGGGAATTCGCGACCGCCGGCAACATCGTCGGCTTCAATTCGAACCTCTTCACGGTCGATACTTCGAATTTCCTCAGCTCGACCGGCAGCGGTTCCTTCTTCGTGTCGCAGAACGGAAATTCGCTGATGATCAATTTTACTCCGGTCCCCGAGCCTTCGACTTTGATCTTGTATGGCATCGGCTTGGTCGCGATCGCCGCGTTCGAGTTTCGTCGCCGGCGCAATCGCCCCTGAACGCCGCGCAGATCGTCAGCGGCGTCAGCATCGGTACCGCGGTTGCCGTGCGCAGCCGGAGAGGAATGCCAGGCGAGGCCAGCTTGGCCTGCTCCGGCGAACGGACTGCTGCCCCCCCTCAGCCGCCTGCGCTGTTTGCGCGCGTTTGCCCCTCCGAAAAACAACCAGCGCAGGGCCGCGTGGCCCTGCGCTGGTTCCCCGTCTCCTCCAAAAACCGTGGCAGGCTTATTCGACTGGCGCGTCTTTGGCTCGCTTGACCAAGTCGATGAAATCG
The DNA here is from genome assembly GCA_003054665.1 of Opitutaceae bacterium EW11. Classification (GTDB taxonomy): domain Bacteria; phylum Verrucomicrobiota; class Verrucomicrobiia; order Opitutales; family Opitutaceae; genus EW11. Next base: position 289,168 of record QAYY01000001.1, read on the forward strand.
CGGCGCTTGTCCGACTTATCCTCCTTGTCCTGCCCTTCCTGGGCCCAGGTGAGAACCTTGTCGTAAGTGGCGGTGCCCTTGTGCGGAGATTCCGTCAGGAGCATGCCGAATCCGGCAACGGCGGCGGCAAACTTGAAGTCCTTGCTGGCCACGGAGAAATCGGCGCCGGTGTCGATCAGCGGAATCTCCAGCTTCTGGCTCACTTCCACCACCGGCAGCTTGTAGTGGACCTTCAACGTCAGCAGCTCGCGGTGCTTCGGATCATCCGTGCTGGCGAGGCGGCTCTCCGTTCCTGCGTAGCGCAGGGGATCGCCGTCGATCGCCGAGTCGCTGGGCGCGCCGACGGGCACGACCTCGAAAAGCGCGGTGATCATGTGCCCCGCCGGCATTTCCGTGCCGGGGATTTTGGCGCCGTTCGCGTCCGTCCTGGCAGCCGAATCCTCGTCGTAACCGATCAGACGATACGACTTGGCCTGCTCGGGATTAAACTCCACTTGCAGCTTCACGTCCTTCGCGACGGCCACCATGCCGTTGCCCATCGATTCTTCGAGGGGACGCGAGTCGGAGGCGCGCTGCAGTTCCGAAACGTCGCGACCCTTCAATCCGATACGGACGAGGCGGTGCGAGGGATTCCACGGGGCCGCGGCGACCTCCAGAGAGGCGGCAAGCGGGTTCGCGTCGCGCGGAGCGATCGAACCATACGAGAAATAGTTGAGCAGCTCTTCCACGCGCACCGAGTCAGGCGGAGGAAGACGTCCGTTGCGGAGGAAGCGGCGGACGTTGGCATAGCTTTCGGTACCGACCACCGTCGGGAAGGCCGACAGCGGATAGCCTGCGACACCGAGGAAACCCTTGGCCGGCTGATACGCGTAGTTCGGGGAGCTGTGGTGCGGTTGAGTCGCAGAGGCAGCTTCCGAGCCGTAATTCGCAAGCGGGCTGAGCTGACGATTGCGGCGAGCGTCGGCCGCGCCTCGAGTCGTACGAAGGGCAATGGCCCCCGCATCAGACGGTCCGCTCCACGATTCAGAACTTCCGCCGTCTGAAGCCGCCGCGCCGGGGACGACTTTGATCGCGGGTTGTTCAGCAGAAGCGACGGCCCGAGCGGCCGGAATCGGAGAACTCGTTTCGACTGAGATCGGGGAATCGTCCGGACCAACCTGCGGCAGACTCGCCTTCACTTCGGTGCTGGCCAGTGCCGAGCCCTTTGTGTCCGCCGGGACGGAAGAGCTCGCAATAGGAGCCTCGGTGCGCGCTTGCGCCACCGTCGCCGAAGAAGTCTCGGTTCGCGAACCGGAGGTGGGGCGGAGCACCAGAAGCACCGCGAAACACGCTGCCGCGGCAAGGCCTGCAGCCCAAGCGTACGGGAAATGGAGCACTTTCCGGTCTTCGCCGAGATCGGCCGCCGGATTGTCGTGCTGGCGGGCCGACACGGGCTCGATGGGCTCGTCGGCCAAAACATCCTCAAGACGCCCAGCCAGGACGCGGACTTCGTCCACGACGGCCTGAGCCTCGTAATCACCATCGATCGCCCGGGCGATCTCGGCACTCTCCTCCGCATCCAGCTCACCGAGGGCGTAAGCGGTCAGGCGCGGATCGTCAGGGAGTATCTTCTTTTCGTTCATCTTGTCGGTTCCTCGGTTAGAGCCGCTGAGCGGCAAATTCGTCACGCAGCCGATGCACGGCATGGTGGATCAAGACGCCGACGTTGCTCACCGACAGAGCGGTGATTCGGCTAATCTCTTTGTAGCTAAATCCGTTTTGGAATTTCAGGCGGATGACTTCCTGCTGATTGGGCGGAAGCCGATCGATCAGTTTCAACACCGTCTCCTGAATCTCTGCATTCTCCATACGACGCGATACGCGAGGTTCATCAGCCGTAACACGCTCGGCTTGGCCTTCCTCGAAACGCTTCATCCGACCTTCCTTCCGGAGGACGTCCAAGGCCCGGTGGCGACAGACAGTGAACAACCACTCAGCGAGGTGGCCGTTGAGACTGTCTGGGGATTGCGACATGAGCTTGAGAAACGTATCTTGCACCACGTCGCGAGCACGGTCGGGATCGCCGACCAGCCGGGCAGCATAACGCGTGAGCGGAGTTTGGTACTCCGCCACGGCAGACTGCACGAAATCGCTGGTGTATTCATTGGGGCTTTCCCGATTCATGAGGTTCTTGGGGTGCGAAACCTTCGCTGGTATGACGTTTTGAGTGGAGATTTCTTACCAAAATCGACCGCTTTAGCGATCTGCGAAGCCTCTGATTTGCGATCCGTAAGACAAAAACGGTAGATCGATACTACGCAGCGGCTTACGCGGGACATAGCGTAAGCAGGGGGCGCGCCAAAGCAGCCACGCAGAGCTTCTGCGGCCACCCATCACTCGCCTGCCGGAGCTCGATTCACATACAGCACGTCCACCACGTTCCGCACAAACTGCTCGTCCGAAACCCCTTCAATTGCCTCCGCAGGGACGGGAGTGAGGCTGCGGAAATGGTTCGCCAGCACGGAAAAGAGCCTTACCCGCGCCTCAGCGTCCAGCCGTTCGCGCCGGGCCAAGGCCTGCCATGCCGCTCGCGCTTCGCGTGGGTCTACCGCCTGGCGAAGCCTCGCCACGACAGGAGGATGAGCGCGAAGGGAGTTATATTTCTCGTTTCCAAATACCGACGGGTCCGGCGCCGGCTCGGGCGGCTCCCAGATCACGAGCGTCCCGGCCGCCAGATCGCCCAAACGCTGGCTGCGGCGCGACAAAAGCCCCGCCGCTCCGCCCACGAGGTAGGCACCCGGCAGCACATCGACAAATCGGAGCAGGTTTCGGAGCGCGATTTGGGAAAACGTCAGACGCAGGCCACGTTCGTCGACGACCCGCAGCCGCATCAACCGCTTTCCGAGAGTCTGCCCGCGCCAACGCCATTCGGCGATCATCCGGTATCCCTGGGAGAGAAGAAAGTATCCCACCACCGCAACCAGGTTCGCCACGTCCGTGCCGACGATGCTCAGGAGCATCAGAAAAATGCCCACCACACTCCAGGCCGCTGCCACGACAGCCGTATCGATGCTGAGGGCCACCGCTCGCAGAACCGGACTCGCGAGCCGATACGAAAAAGTCACGCCTTCCGGCGTCCGCACCTGCCAACTTTGGACCCGGTCGTCGCTCACGGACGGCTCTCCTTTCGATTCCGCCCCGCCCGAGCCAGGAACCACGTCAGCGCTGTCGCCTCGACGAGCCCGAAGACGATTTTCACCCAGTACGGGATTACCGGCTCGTGGTACTGCGAAAGAAACGCCTCCACCACTCCTGCCCAAACGAGCATCAGGGCAGCACCAAAACACAAAGTCACCACGTCCGGCGCAACCTCCCGCAGCCGGCTAGAAAGCGGCGCACGACGTCCGCGCCCGAGGAGGGCCGACGCCAATACGAGCCCCGCCTGCCCGCCGACAAGGATCGCCGGGATCTCGACGGTCCCGTGAGGCAGAAGCCAGCCGGCGAGAAACACGCCCTGGCCGGCGAGCAGGTAATCGACGGCCACGGCCCCGAGGATCACTCCGTTGTAGAAAAGGAGGACGATCGTGCCGACGCCGTAAGTCATGCCGAGACCGACAGCCGTCAGCGTCACCTGGGTGTTGTGCGTCATCAGTTGGCCGGAAAACGCCGCCTTGTGGCCCGAGAGATCCTTGCCGCGCTGCTGCTCTTCGCGAGCGACGCGCTCCGAGGGGTCCCCTTGAAGGTGGGCAAACGGAAGCAGCACTTCCTTCGCATCGGGATCGAAACCCGCCGCAAAACCGCCGAAAGCGACGCCCACGAGCGTCAAAACAACCGCGAGCCCGAACGCGCCGATGCGGCGCCGAAACGTGTTCGGCCAGACAACGGTGAACCAATGCCAGAGGCGGAAGCGACGCCCGCCCTCCCTCGCCCCGTGAATCTCGGCGTAGCCGCGAGCCACCAATCTTTCGAGAAACCCCCGCGTCTCCGGCTCCGCTGCGAATGTCGCCAGTCGCGCGAGATCCGCGGAAGCGCGCTGGTAGAGGCGCTCGAGATTCCGAGCCTCGTCCACGGTGAGCTGGCGCCAGGGATCCCGCGCAAGCCGCTCGAGCGTGACATCGAGCTCGAGCCATTTGGGCCGCTCCTCCGCGATGAACTTGTCGAGGTTGACGATCATGGCACGGTTCAGAGCAGTTGGCGCTGTTTCACCGCGAGGTACTGGGTTACCAGCTCGGCCGCCAGCGTTTCGTGCTCCAGCAAGCTCGCCGTCACACCGAGCGGCTTGAGCGTCTGGGCGAGCGATTTCGCCTCGGTCCAGCGCGCGTGCCCTGCGAGCTTGGAGTAAACTTCGTCGGAATCGGCGATCTCCTCACCCGAAAAGAGACGTTCCACGCCGGGAGCGCGGAGCTGGTTGACGAAAACCAGGTGCTGGCGGGAGAGCAGCTTCACGTGCCGGGCGAAATCCTCGGCAAGCACGGGATCGGCGAGATCGGTGAGAAAAACCAGGAGCGCGCGCCTACGGATACGGCTTCGCAGATGCCGGACGACTTCGGCCATGTCGGGCGATACCTGGCTCGGTTTCAGCCGGTAGATCGCCTCGCGGCACGCCGCGTAATGACCTTCGCCGTACCCGGCCTTCAACGACAGGCGAACCCGGTCGTCGTACACCATCAGGCCGAAATGATCGCCCTGACGCTCAGCCGCCAGCAACAGGACCAGCGCGGCGGTGAGATAGCGCTCGAGCGCCGTCTGCCTGACACCCTCGTGAACCAAGGGTCGGGCGCTCAGGCGGGAGGCATCGAGGATGACATAGATCTCCTGGGTGCGCTCGACTTGGAACACCTTCGTCACCGGATGGCCGCGCTTCGCCGTGGCCTTCCAGTGGATTTCGTCGAAGCCGTCGCCGGGCAGATACTCGCGGAGTTTCTCGAATTCGCGCCCGCGCCCCACCGTTCGCTGGAGTTTGGCCCCGAACTGTCCTCGCGCGAGAAATAGCGCCGCCAGTTGGCGCCGTTCGCTGAAAAGGTTCGGATATACCCTCAGTTCGCACGGAACGCTCCACCGTCGGCGAAGGGTCCAGAGCCGAAACCGGGAGAAAAACTCGAAACAGGCCAGCACCGACGAATCGCGTCCGCGCGAGCGGGGTGTCGCCATCCAATCGATACGCGACTGCTTCGCGTCGCCCGGAAGATCGATCCACAGCTCCTCCACCGCCGGGGTGAACGTCGCGGGCAGCCCCAGCGCGAAACGGATTCGGAGCGCCGCAGGCCTCGGACGGACGAACGTCACGGGGATCGCGCCGGCCCGATCCTTCGAGAAGCGGACGACATCGGGCACCTCGATCGCGATCTCGGCGGGTCGGGCAAGGCCGAGGATCAGGTCCAACAACGCCACCACGAAGGCCCCGACGCCGAGCAGCAACGCGAGCGGCCTCAACGAGGCCAACGGTCCCGCCGCCGCCGCAACCGGGACGAGGGCTGCGACGACCACGAGCAATCGTTGCGCGGGGACCGGCGTCATGGCCTAGCGGGGCACCGCCACCTGTTCGAGTATCCGACCAAGCACTTCATCGAGCGTAAGCCCTTCGATCTCGAATTCCGGACGAAGCACCAAGCGATGGCCGAGCACGGCGGGGGCGAGACCGCGCACGTCGTCCGGGCTGACGAAGTCCCTTCCGTCGAGCGCCGCCCGGGCCCGGCTGCCGAGCAAGAGGGCCTGCGTCGCGCGCGGACCGGCCCCAACCAGCACGCTCTCGTGCTGGCGCGTGGCCCGCACGAGGTCGACGATGTAGCCCACCAGTTCTTCGCGCACCATGACCGCGTCCAGCGCCTGGCGCACCGATCCAAGTTCGCCGGCCGCCAGCACGGGCTTCACTCCACCGTGGGTGAGCACCGCCTCCGGCGATTCCGAGCCGAGCGTCCGTCGCGCCAAGGTGAGCTCCTGCTCCCGCGACGGAGGCTCCATCTTGATCTTCACCATGAACCGATCCTTCTGCGCCTCCGGTAACGGATACGTGCCTTCCGAATCGGCCGGATTCTGCGTGGCGAAAACCGTGAAGTTGGCGTCCAGCGGATGCGTCTCCCGGTCGATGCTGACGGCGCGCTCCTGCATGGCCTGGAGCAGCGCCGCCTGCGTTTTTGCGGGAGCGCGGTTGATTTCGTCGGCGAGCAGGAAGGTCGTGAAAACCGGTCCGGGGATCAGCGTGAACTGGTTGCTCTGAAGGTTAAATACGTTCGTTCCCGTGATGTCCGCCGGCATCAGATCCGGCGTAAACTGCACACGTCCGCTCGGCACGCCGAGCACTTGTCCGAGCGTCCGGACGAGCAGCGTCTTCGCCACGCCCGGCACACCTTCGACGAGCGCATGGTTGCGGGTGAGCAGCGTGATCAGGGCCAGATCGACGACCGGTTCCTGGCCGATGATCACCTTGGCGATCTCGGCTCTGGCGGCAGAAAGCGTGGACGCGAATCTTTCGAGGACGGGGTTCATAAAGTCATCTGCGTTTCAACGCCCGCACGATGGCGTTGTAGCGCTCGGGCACCGAGGCATTCGGAGGAAGGGCGGCAAGCGCGGCATGAACCCGGGCTTCATCGGAGGATCGTGTCGCCTGTTTCCATTCCCCGATACAACAGGATATCAGATCGGCCGGCTTCACGGCCCGGCGCAGGAGCGCTTCAAGCCCCGCCGTCTGGCTGTACGCGAGCTCCGTTTCCTCCGACTCGGGCAAAGGTGGGACGAACAACGCCGTGCGCCTCCAAATGAAGAGAGCGGCAAGAACCAGCGCGAGGGCTGCGGCTCCCGTCAGCCCATAGCGACGGGCAAGCGCGGCAATGCCGAGGTCCTCCTTCACGCCGAGGTGCGTTTCGCAGAAAACGACGGAGGCCTGTGAGCCGACGAGCCACGACAGCAGTTCCGGAAACCGTCGGTCCCGGAGGGCTTCGTTGCTCAGGAAGTAGGCGTCGCTCGCCAGGACGATGCTTCCCAAGCCGCGGCTGCGCTCGATCAGCACGGGGAACGATGCCCGGGTGTACAGCGACTTCCAACCCACCCGGGCCAGGGCGGCGGACGAGGCGACCGAGTTGGACGAGCCGGACGAGGCGTCGAAGTACACTTCGCTCTTCCAAGGAAGGGTCGGCGGCAGCCGGTCGGCGGCACCCTCAACACGCACAGCACCCTGACCGCGATCAGCCATCCAGCGTAGCTTCGCCGCGACGCCCCAGAGCTGAACCCAATCGGTTCGCCTCAAACGTTCCGGCAATTCCGCCTCCCGTTTCGCCTCTTCCTCCTCGCGCTTCTTTTTCCGAGCCGCCTCCGCGGGCGATCCTTTGCGAACCGAAGCCGGCGCACTCTGCGGCGTCAGTTCCGGGGCAAAAACCACCACGATCCGCGAACCTCCGCGGACCAGGGCGTCGAGCGCATCGGACTCCTGCCGCACAAAACCCGCCCAAGCCTCCCGCGTCATTCCGGGAAGGATGATTGTCGCCGGTCTCGACGTATCCAGTTTTTGAAATGGCCTCATCCAACGTCTCACCGTCAGGCCCGGCATTTCAGACAGGGCCTCGAAATAGGCCCGGGTGCCGAGCGGATCCGCACGGAGGGTCGAATACGGTGGAAACAAATCCCCGCCCGAAAGCCGGTCGGAGTAGAGGCGCGCAAAACCGACGATCAGGAAAAGCACGATCGCGACGAAACCCAGGATCTGCAGGCGCCGACTCATCGAACCGCTCCCCCGAATTCGTCCGCCCAGGCCTTCACCCGCTCGCCGGCGGCTTCGGCCCGTCCGTACCAAACCGACTCGAACTCGCGCCGCCGCTCCGCGAAAGCCCGCACGACTTCAGGAAATGCCGCCGCGCGCCGCCGCAGTTCCCGCTCGTAATCGAGGTTCGTCTTCGACTTTCCGAGCGAGAGCAGTCCCTCGGCGGCGAGACGCGCCAGAGTCGCCAGATAGAGCGCCCTCAATGCGAGACGCCACTCGCCGCGCGCCATCTGCTCGCGGGCGAGTGCGAGCCACCCGTCGGCCGGGAGCTGCGCGGCCTGCACGGAGTCGTCGGTCAGATCCGGCCGCGCGGAGACCGGCCGGGCAGAAATCGGTCGCACGGGCGCCTGTCGCCGCTGCCGCACGATCACGACGAGAAGCGCGACCAGCAAACCAACCGCCAGGAGAATGAGCCCGTAGAGGAGCACCCGAAGAAGCACGAGCCCGCCTCCCGGCGCAGGGCGTTTCTCGCCCGACGACGTCGGGAACAAGTCCCGCAGCCAGCGGGCAACCCGTTCAATGAACCGAAAGACCGACCGCGCCATCGACCGCAGAGCCTCGAACGATTGACGGACGAACCTCTTCACCGAGCCCTCCTCCGCGGTATCCGCGCTTTTTTCCCGCAGGGCTGGCCTGAGACGCCATTCGAACTCGGGCTGCGCGAGCACCCGATCGATTGCGCCGTCGAGTTCCTTTGCTGGAACGACGGTCCCCGTGGAAAGTTTCTCCGCCGGTTCACCGGAAGCCCCCCGTAGCGGACGATCCACTACGAACGTAATCATCAGCAACGCCGCCAGAACCAAGCCCGCCCGTCGAGCGCGAGCAGCCGCCGCCAACTCCACCTGCAGGTCTTCACCCGAACGCTGGGAACGTCCGTAGAAAACGCGCAGCACGTAGAACGCCTTCACCAGCGGATCCACAGCGAGCCAGGTGAGTGCGCAAACCGACGCGAGGAAGGTCGTGTTCAGTCCCCACCAGCCGGTGAAGCCGAAGAGATTCTGGATTCCGAAAAACCGGTTGGCCACCCACGGCAGGACATAAAACGCCGCTGCGACATTGAGCAGGGCGGCGGAGGCGATGACGGAAAGAAAAAGCAGGCCGAGATGATTCTGCTTCGGCCATCGCTTCGCCTCGATCGCGGCTTCGGCCGTCAGCCCCTGCCCGTTCTCGTTCTCAAGACCAAGGACGGTGGCGTTCTGGAAAAACGCATATACCCAGCCAAACGGGAAGCTCAGCACGAGCGAGATCGGGACGGCGATGGCTCCCCAGGCTTGCACGCGCAGCTGCGTCGCCGAGAGCCGTAGCAGCCGCTTGAGCGAGAGGCTTGGCGGGGCCGCTCCGAGCCGGCGCGCCAGGAGCCTCGCGCAGAACTCCGACTGCGCGGCCTTCATCCCGGCGAACAGCAGCACGAGCCCCAGGGCGAACCACGCCACCTGCGCCTCGCTGGGCGCAAACCAGGTCGTACGGGCCCAGAAGAAGAGGAACGCCAGCACCCAGGCTCCGGTGCCGGCATAGTAGACCGACCAGGACGCAAGGTCCGTCGTGCGGAGGAGATGAATCGCCTCTTCGATCAGCCGCACGGGTTGCGGCTCCGAAAGCCGGACGGCGTCACTTTTCCGGTTCATCTTTCCCGAATTCCGGACGTTCCCAGACCGTGCCGTCGTGAAACGCCGGCGGCAGTTTCAGCAATAGGCCCGCCAGGCCGACAAACAGCAACCAGAGCGCAAACGCCCCCGCCAGCAGGGTCGCGCCCGATCGGATACGTTTCCCGACCGGAGGCCGACGGGGTCCTGCCTCAGCCGCCGCCAGCCGCGCCAGACAAGGAGCGCACAGAAGCCTTCCATCGTGTTCCACCAGGCATTCGCGGCAGAAGAACCCGCCGCACGCCGGGCACTTGCCCGCCGCTTCGCGCGTCGCGTGCCGCACGCAACGGCGCGTGCGAAGCGCAGAGGGAACAGCTGTCGCGGAAGGAACTTCGGGCGGCATCACACGTTGGGCGGGACAACCGATGGGACCGCGGCGGGCGTCGGCTCGACCAAGTCGGCCTGCGCAGCCTCGATCAGGGGAGTCAGGCGCCCCAGCACGTCCTCCGCTTTGCGCCGGCGGCGGATCGGCAGTTTCACGGTGCGGATCCGAGTCATCAGGGTCACGTTGCAGGTCGGACCTCGAAGCAGGTTGATCACGAGCGGCACGAGAAACACAGCCAGGAGAACGAGACTGACAATCGGCGAACCTCCCCGGGCCCACCTCACCAGCGTTCCGAGCGCGATCAGCCCGGAGAGCACACTGAGGACCACCGTCCAGACCGTGCGCCGACTCGAGGGTGTGATGAGGAACGATTGAATGTCCCCAAACTGAAAGCGCTGGTACTGCTCGCGGTAGCCGGTCGAGGTGGCGAGCAGGAGATGATCCGGGCCCTGCCAGAGGCTGGAGTAGGAGGCCAGGCCGGCGACCGGACGGGAAAGACGAATGTAAATGCGTTCCTTCGCGGCCATGACATCAACGCAGCCAGAGTTTCAGGAGAATGAAGATCCAGCCTCCGATCTGCGCGAGGGAGGCCAGACCGGCGAGGGCAAGCCTCCAACGCCGCGGCCCATTGACGAGACTGCCGGGTTTGTTCCAGCCGTAGATCACGAGACCGAGGGCGATCGGCGCGGTGAAAAGCGTGAAGAACCAGAGCAGCAGCGGGAGAAACGCGAGGCTCAGCGCGGCCGAATCGTAGAGGATCCGGCTGGGGATTGCGACGGCGCTGCGTTCGTTCTGCTTCGAAAGGCACGCCGGGCAGTAGGTCCCGCCGCTGGACGGCACGGCGCAGACCGCACAGAGAAACCGCCCGCAGCCGTCGCAGACTTTCTCCGCCTGATTCTGGTGGTGAAAGAAGCACGTCGAATCCTCCGCGAGCACGACGGCCTGGGGTCGCGCGGCGGGTTTGGTCCGGGAGAGGGCGGGAAACCTGATCGCCTCAAAATCCGTGAGGCAGAAGTGGCACCGGCCAGAACGATCGTCATGCCAATCGACCGAGCTATACGATCGACGGCATTGGGGACACTTCAGGGCCGGCGCACTCGTCATCTCGCGATGATCACACGCGTGTCGCAGATCATGTCATGCAGCGCCCGCTTTTCGTCGTCGAACGCCGCAATGATATAGCCGATGTAGAGGATGATCGCGCTCACCATCTCGGCGAAATAGCGGCCGATGATCCGGCCGTTGCTGAGATTCGAGCCGTCCGCCCGGACCACCTTCAGTCCGAGGGCCATCTTCCCCGGGGTCGCGGAGAAGCGGCTCAGGAAAAACCAGCTGTAGAGCAGGCCCAGGCCCATGTTGATCAGCATCAGAAGCCCCTGCTTGGCGAGGAGGGTGAAGATGAACGTGGGATCGTTGGCATTGATGGCGCTCTGATGCGCGAACATTCCCATTCCGAGGATCAGCGCGATGACGCTGTTGGCGACGAAGAGGATGATGCCGTCGATGAGTTTCGCGGCAAAACGTATCCAGAATCCGCCATAGCGGAACGAGCCCGGGAGCGTGCCGCCTTCGCGCAGCCGCTGGAAATAGGCGTCGCGATGCTCGGCGCTGATCCATTTGCCCTCGTACTGGATCATCTCGCGCTTCGGATAGCGTTTGCCGCTCTCGGCACAGATCGCGGTGTCGTCTTCGACGGGTTTGACCGTGCCGTCGGGCGTCACGGACCCGGCGGAGGAGGCGGCCGGCGTCGGAGCCGCGGCGGGGGCGACATCCCCGTGGCGCTGCCAGTTGGCCATGCCTTGCCGCCACACCAACGTGTCTGGGCGGATAACGCCGTCTCGCAGCAGCTGTTCAAATTCCGCCTCGGTCACCGGTCCCTGCCGCTGACCATTGATCGCGTAGTACCATTGCATGCGTTTTGCTCCGTACTGGATTGCCGGACACGCCGCACGAGGCAAACGGAAACGACAGCCATCAGGCAAGTTGGCGAGTTCTCGCCGGAGTCCGATCGGGCCGACACTCCCGGCTGTTTCTTTACTCCCGGCATTGCCCGTGCTTCCGTGCGGCCATGCGTGCCCCTCTCCTTCTGCTCGGTTTAGCCGCCGTCCTGAGTCTCGCGGGATGCACCCGCCGCGAGAGTCCCGCCGAGGAGGGGCGCAGGACCCACACGCTGCACATCGGCAACTATGCTGAGCCGCGCGATCTCGATCCGCACGTGGTGGTGGCCTACTCGGACTACAACATCCTCATCGCGCTTTTCGAGGGCCTCACGGTGATCGACGAGGCGACCTCCGAGGCCAGGCCGGGCATCGCCGAATCCTGGGACATCTCGCCCGACGGCTTGACGTACGTGTTTCACCTGCGCAACGCGCTCTGGTCCGACGGCGCGCCGGTCACGGCCGAGGACTTCGCCTTCTCGATCCAGCGGATCCTCACCCCGAAGCTCGCCTCGGAATACAGCTACATGCTCTACCCGCTGAAGGGCGCGGAAGAATTCAATCTCGGCAAGACGACGGACTTCTCGACCGTCGGCGTGCAGGTGATCGACCCGAAGACGCTCAAGCTGACGCTCGGGCGCCCGACGCCGTATTTCCTCACCCTGCTCGGCCACCAGGCCTGGTATCCGGTGCAGAAGGCGGCGGTGCTGAAGCACGGCGATCCGTTCATACGCAGCAACGGATGGACAAAGCCGGGCGAGTTCGTCGGCAACGGCGCTTTTGTGCCCGAAAGCTGGATACAGGACCAGCGCCTCGTCGTGAAAAAGAACCCCAAGTACTGGAACGCCGCAGCCAACCGGCTCGAGCGGGTCGTGTTTTATCCCATCGCCAGCCCGCAGGTGGAGGAGGTCAACTTCCGCTCCGGCCTGCTCCACATCACGTACGAGGTGCTGCCGGACCGTATCGACGCGTATCGCCGCGAGCACCCGGAGCAGGTGCGCGTCGATCCCTCGCTGGAGACGCTTTTCATCCGGTTCAACGTCACCAAGCCGGTGTTGAACGACAAACGGGTCCGCCAGGCTCTGGCCCGGGCCATCGACCGGGAGACGATCGCGTCCGCCGTCCTGCGTCACTCGAAGTTTCCCGCCAACAGCCTCATTCCGCCCAACACCGCCGGGTACAATTCTCCCTACAAGATCCCGTCCGACTTCGCCGCCGCGCGCCGGCTCCTCGCCGAGGCGGGCTATCCCGACGGCCGCGGCTTCCCGCGCTTCGAAATCCAGATGAACACGGATCCCGCCAACATGCTCATCTTCGAGGCGGTGCAGCAGATGTGGCGCAAGGAACTCGGGATCGAGGTGTCGCTGGCCCAGCTGGAAAACCGCGTGTATTTGGACAACCAGCACAGCCTCGCCTACGAGATCAACCGCTCGCGGTGGGTGGCCGACTACAACGATCCCTCCACCTTCACCGATCTTTTCCTCTCCAACAGCGGCAACAACGACACGGGCTGGAAAAACGCCGACTACGATCGCCTGGTCGACGCCGCGAGCCGGGAACCGGACCGAGCGAAACGCTTCGAACTTCTGGGCCGCGCCGAGACGCTGCTGCTCGACGAGGCAGTGATCGCGCCGATCTATTTCGGCACCCGCACGTTCCTGATCCGCCCGGAGGTCAAGGGCTGGGTGCCCAGCCTGCTCGGTATCCATCGATACCAGACCGTGTGGTTGGAGTGAACGACGCGACGGCGGCCCCCGCCGCCGCCCACCTTTTCCCTCGCCACGCGCCGCTTGCCGGGTTTGAAGACACGCCCAAGCCGTTACCTATGCGTACGCGTACTTTGATCACCGCCCTCCTCGGCCTCGCCACCGCTTCGCTCGCCTGGGCGGGTGATTTCCGAATCGTCCGCGTCTGGCCCGAATACCGCACGCCGGATTCCTTTCTCCGCATTTCGGAGTATTTCACCGGAAAGGAAAACCCCGGAAGCCAGGTCTATCTTCGCACCCACCCGGACCAGCGCGGCGGCTTCTATTTTCTTACCCGTGTGGCCAACAACAGCGGAGCCACGGCGGGAAAACTCGAGCTGTCGGTGATCACGCCCCGCTCCCCGCGCCCGGTCACCTACACCTACAACGCCGAGTTTCCGCACGGCGAAAAAGTCTACCTCGTGGGGCTGACGGGGCCCGACTGGCCCGACGCCAAAGAGCACCCCGTCGCGTGGAAAATTTCGGTGCGCTCCGCCGAAGGCACCGAACTTGCTAGTGAGCAGAGCTTCCTTTGGAGCAAACCCGACAAAAAGTGATGATCTCTCTCCGGCACGCATCGGCCGAGCGGCGGACCGCCTCCCGCTCCTGATGCACTCTCCCATGGCCGATCTCTTCGACTCCTATGATCCGGCCGGGTTTTTCGACGAAATGTTCGCGGCTTCCGGTCAGCCGCGCCCGCACTACCGCCGGTTGTCGGAGCGTTTCGTTCGGATGTCCGGAGTTTCCGAACTGCTCGATCGGCAGACGCTCGCGGATCAGACGTTTCTCCGGCGCGGCGTCACGTTCACCGTCTATTCCGACGATCGCGGGACGGAGAAGATCTTCCCCTTCGACCTGATCCCTCGGATCATTCCGCCCGCCGAATGGCAGCACCTGGAACGCGGACTAAAGCAGCGCATGCTCGCGCTGAACGCATTCCTGGCCGACATCTACGGCCCCCAGCGAATCCTGAAGGAGAAGCTCGTCCCCTCCGAGCTCGTTCACACCTCCAAGCACTTTCGCCCGGAGATGGTCGGCACGCCGGTGCCCCGGAAGCTGTACGTCCACATCAACGGCGTCGACCTGATCCGCGATCCGCAGGGCGTGTATCGGGTGCTTGAAGACAATCTTCGCACGCCCTCCGGCGTCAGCTACGTGCTCGAAAACAGGCAGGTGATGAAGCGGGTCTTCCCCAATCTCATCCGCGATTACGGCGTGCGGCCGGTGGAAACGTATCCGAGCGACCTGCTGGCCACCCTGCTCCACCTCGCTCCCGACGGCGTGGCGGACCCCACCGTGGTGCTGCTGACGCCGGGCGTCTACAACTCCGCCTATTTCGAACACAGCTTTCTCGCCCGCCAGATGGGAATCGAGATTGTCGAAGGCAGCGACCTCGTGGTGGAAAACGACCGCGTCTACATGCGGCGCGTGCACGGCCTCTCGCCGGTGCACGTCATCTATCGCCGGATCGACGACGATTTCCTCGATCCGACCGTATTCCGCCGCGATTCGTTGTTGGGCGTTCCGGGCCTCGTGGGCGCCTTTCGTAAAGGCAACGTAGCGCTCTGCAATCCGATCGGCACGGGAGTCGCGGACGACAAGGCGATGTACCCGTACGTGCCGTCGATGATCCGCTTCTATCTCTCGGAGGAGCCGATCCTGCCCAACGTCGAAACCTTTCTCTCCTCCGAAGCGAAGGACCGCGGCTACATTCTCGAGCATCTGCCGCACTTGGTGGTGAAGAGCGTGAACGAAGCCGGCGGCTACGGCATGCTGGTCGGGCCGCACTCCACCAAGGAGCAGATCGAAGAGTTTCGCCGGAAGATCGTCGCGCAACCGCGAAACTTCATCGCGCAACCGACGATCGGCTTGTCGCGCTGCCCCAGTCTCTGCGACGGACAGATCTCGCCGCGCCACGTCGATCTGCGGCCCTACGTGCTGAACGGCGAAACCGTCAGAATCGTTCCCGGCGGTCTCACGCGCGTGGCCCTCCGCAAAGGTTCGCTCGTGGTGAACTCGTCCCAGGGCGGCGGTTCGAAGGACACCTGGGTCCTGGCCGAGAGTGCCGCGACGGAAGCTGCGCAGACCCAGCCCGCCGTGACGGAACAACTGTTGGTGTAGATGCTGTGCGGAGAAAGGCGGGCACCGCTCCAGGATCCGATTGGGAACGCCGCTCTTCGATTCCTCCCTCTGGCGATATGCTGACTCACCCTTCATCCTCCTCCGCGCCCCAGACCTCCCCCACCGTGCTCTCCCGCGTCGCCAACCTCATCTACTGGACCGCCCGTTATCTCGAACGGGCGGAAAACACGGCGCGCATCGTCGACGTGAACGCGCAGCTCGTGCTGGATCTTCACGGCCAGCTCGCCGACAACCCGGCACTCTGGGAACCGCTGGTCTACGTTTCGGGGGGAGAGGAACTCTACCGCCAGCACCACGCGCGCAGCTCATCCGAACGGTCGGTGATCGAGTTCATGCTCTTCGACCGGCGGAACCCCAGTTCGGTGATCTCCTGCATCTGCACCGCCCGCGAAAACGCCCGCTGCATCCGCGACCAGCTCGCCAGCGAACTCTGGGAGGAGCTCAACACGTTTTACCTCGCCCTGAAGGACGACGATTTCGCGAAGTACAGCCGGACCGGCGCGTCCGAGTATTTGGGCGTGATCAAAACCCGGATACAGCAGTTCTGCGGGGTGGCCGAGGCGATGGTCCCGAGGAACGCGATGTGGTGGTTCTTCGAACTCGGGCGGTTTCTCGAACGCGCCGACAACACTTCGCGCATTCTCGACGTGAAATATTTCATGTTGTTGCCGAAGGCCAACGCCGTCGGCTCCGCCCTCGACATGATCCAGTGGGCCTCCGTTCTCCGCTCCTGCTCGGGGCTCGAGGCGTTCCGGAAAAGCCGGCGCGGCCAGCTCAACCTGGAGCGCGTCGTCGACTATCTGCTTCGCGATCCGGTCTTCCCCCGCAGCATCGTCTTCTCCGTCCGCGAGGCCGGCCGGGCTCTCGCGGCAATCGATGCCGACGCCCCGAACCACCCGGGGAAACCGGCGGCGGCGCTGCTCTCTCGCCTGGAAACCTCCCTCGCGAAAGGCGAGATCTCGGACATCATCATCGAAGGGCTGCACGAACACCTGGACGACATCCAGTTGAGGATCGCGGAAGTCCACGAGGCGGTCCAGAACGCCTACATCCGTTACCCGACCGCCTAGGCCGGTTCGCCTAGGGCGTGTTTGGAAAAGCGCTGGGCAGTGCCCAGCGCTCTCCCAAACACGCCCTAAAGCTCGATGATTCCGCGCTGCACCGCGGCGGTCACGGCCTCGGTGCGGACGGTCACGTGCAGTTTGCTCATGATGCTCTTCAGGTGGTCCTTGACCGTGTATTCAGAAATCGAGAGCGCGGAGGCCACTTCCTTGTTCACCTTGCCCTTCGCGATTTCCTTCAGCACCTGGATTTCCCGGGCGGTGAGCGCCTCGTAGGAGCTGCGCACGGCGAGCCGGCTCGCCACGTCTTTCGGAATCCAGCGCTCGCCGGCGGCAACGGCCCGGATCGCGGGGATCAACCCTTCTCCGGTCGTGCCTTTCAGGACATAGCCAAGCGCTCCGGCCTCCAGGGCGCGGTGGATGTCCTCGTCACCGCTGAATGCGGTCAGGACCAGCACGTGGGCGTTCGGAAAATCCCGTCGAATGAGCTCAATCGCCTCGGCGCCGCTTTTCACCGGCATCCGCAGATCGAGGAGCGCCACATCGGGGTTGTGCCGGGCGTAAAGCGCCACGGCCTCGGCCCCGTCCGCCGCCTGCGCGACAACCTCCATGTCCGTCTCCGCATGGATGAGCGACGCGAGACCGCTGCGAACGATGAAATGATCGTCGGCGACGAGAACGCGGATTCTCGTTTCGGGGCTCATGAAGGCGTCGGGGTCGACGGGGCGGCTGCGGGCACCACCGGCTCCAGCGGTATTTCGACCTGGATGGTCGTGCCCCGGCCGGGCGTGCTCTGGATGGTCAAAAAACCGCCGACACGCTTCGCCCGTTCCGCCATGCCGATGAGGCCGAAATGCGAGTCGCCAACCGCGCCGTCGCGGTCGGGATCGAAGCCGACTCCGTCGTCCACGATGCGGAGGCCGAGGCCGGTCGGCGAGAACTGCAGCTCGGCCGCGACGTTTTTCGCCCGGGCGTGTTTGGCGATGTTGGTGAAAGCCTCCTGTCCGATGCGAAGCACGTTCTCCTCCACCACCTCGGGAAGTGCTCGCCGTTCACCGGTGGCGGAAAACCTCAGGGCGATGTCGCTCTCGGAGAGCAGCTGGTCGCCGCTCTGCTGGAGCGCGCGGGGAAGATCGAATTGCTCCAGTTCGCGGGAACGCAGGTCCCAAATCGAGCGCCGAAGCCCGAATTGGCTCTGCTGAAGACAACTCCGCGCCAGCAGCAGGTGGCGCTGACACTCGTCGGGCGAGCGTTCGAAGAGGCGGGCAGCGGTGTCGAGCTGCAGGCCGATACCCGTCAGCGTCTGCTCGAGCGTGTCGTGAAGATCGCGAGCCAGCCGCGTCCGCTCCGCCAGCACGGCTTTGAACTGCACCTCGGCCGTCTTGCGGGCGCCCATCTCGAACTGCAGCTGCGCGGTGCGCTCCTCGACTTTCTCCTCGAGTGTATCGTGGGCTTCCTGGAGTTCCTGCTGCGCCTGCTCGCGTTCGCGGATCACGGTTTTGAGCGCCGTGTTTTTCCGTGAGACGGTGAGCAGCCAGCCTACGGCGACCACGAGCACGGCGCTGATCAGTCCGATGCCGATCAGGAGCCGTTCGGGGGTGAACCAGCTCGGCTTCGCCACAACGCGGATGGAGGCGGGCGACGGGAGCAGCAGCTTCAGCGACTGCAGCTTGCCGTTCATGTCGACGCTCAGGTCCGCCACGCCGGACATCTCCACCACGCTGCCGACCGGAATATCGTCCCACGTGGGTTTTTCGCCCGCCGTCTCGATGTCGGCGGTGTAGCTGAGATCCTCGCCCTGAAGCAGCCAAGTCGTGAGGGTGCCGGTAAACCCGCTCGCAGGCCGGGACACAGGCCGAACCGTGCGATCGAGGACCTTGGCCCCCATCGTGACCAGCGAGGCGTGGCGCAGCCCCTGTCGAAATTCCTCCATCCGCGCGGGATGGGCCGTCCGGGGCGAACTCGGCGCCGGGACTTTTCGGAACACGGCGTCCCGCAGCAGCGGAAGGTGATTCTCGTATTCGATGAACCCCGCTGCCTCGACCTGTTCGCCGACGGAAAACACATCCGGCGCGGAGGTCTGAATCCTCAGCCCGCCGGTGTCGTCCTCGAGGAAAACAGCGTCTCCGATCCGCTGATACGTGACGGTTCCCCGGACGTGCAACCGCTGCGACGGCCCGCTCCCGCGCCGGTACTCGGCGACCTGCTTCAACGCGAGCAACGGCAGGGTGAACGGATCCTCCGCCTCCGGCTCGAGCACGGAAACATCCTCCCATGCCGGGACGTATACCGCGACGGAAGTGAGGTGCCGGAGCGCGGCGTTGTAGTGCGTCGCCGTCGTTCCCCTCACCCGCACCCGGCTCGCGATCAGCGACTCGGGTTGCGTGAGCGCCGGGGCCGGGGCGCACACCTGGAGACGCCGGCCTCCCACCGCGAGTTCGAGCGTCGTCCGAGTCGGCGACGGATGGACGGCGCGGACCACGCCCTCGATCTCGACCCGCAGTCCGTCGTCGATGCCGGACTCGAGGTCCTCGATCAGCACCGACTTCGGCTCGGGCAGCGAGGCGACTCCAAGCTTCTCCCATTTCGGCTGGCTGATGATCGGCGCGAACGCTCCGGGATGGCTGACGCCCCGAACGATCACTAGATCGCCGGGTTTCGGCGCGAGCTGGTGAAGGTTCTCCACGAATACGCCCGCCGTCGCGTCCTGGATGAAAAACTGTCCGTTCCAGTCGCCCTCCGCGGCGGTGATCACGCCTTTCACGACGATGGGCAGCCGCTGTGCCGCCTGCTCTCCCGTGAGCGACAGCACGCCGGCGGCGGAGTCGATCGGCGCAGGGCCCTCGACGGCGGCCGGAGACAAGCGTCCCCACGCGAGCACGCCCGCGAGGGCGACGGCACGGGCGACGAAAAGCGCATTCCTGCGCGGAGCTGAACGATCGGGGCGAATCACGGACGGCGTAAGCTACCGGGGGTTGCTCCCGAAGCTACGCGAGCCGGCACAGGTTCCAAGTCTTGTCACGCCCCCCGAAAGTGGGATGCCGGCGCAACCGTGCGGTTGATACTGTGGAGGCATCGAACCTGTCCGCCCCGACAGCACGCCCCTACCCGAACATGGTGGAACTGTCGTCGGATGGCTTCACCCAGCCCCGAACCCCCGATGAAACCCAAGCAACTCCTGCACGCCGCGCTGATTCTGGCCGGCTCTTCCGTTCTACCCGAAACCCAGGCGCAAACCGCGCCGAGCACGACGGCGGTTCCGACCGACGAGGAAGTCGTCACGCTTTCGCCGTTCACCGTCGACGCGTCAAAAGACAAAGGTTACCGCGCGACCAACTCGATCTCCGGCACGCGCCTCAACTCGGCGATCAAGGATCTGCCGATGCCGATTGAAGTGATCACGGAGGATTTCCTCCGTGACACCGGCTCCACGAACCTCCGGGAAAGCCTTCGCTACAGCTCCGGCATCCTGCTGCAGACGCAGAACGATTACGGCGCCGCGGCCGGCAGTTTTTCGAACTCCCCCGGAAAGATCAACAACCCCGAGGGACTCACCGCCAGTCCGGATCAAACGCACATGAAGATCCGCGGCTTCGAGACGTCCTCCGTGCTTCGCGACGGCTTTCGCCGGCAGAACGCGACGGACTCCGTGAACATTTCCCGCATCGAAGTCGCCCGCGGCCCGGCCTCGCTCCTGTATGGCGTCGGCAATTTCGGCGGCGTGGTGAATTACCTGATCAAGACTCCGCAGACCCAGCGCGCCACCGAGCTGACGTTCGGTGTCGGCAGCTACAGCTTCAAACGCGCGACCCTCGACACGACGGGCGCCATCAACTCGAGCGGGACCTGGTCGTACCGCCTGACCGCGGCGGTCGAGGACACGGATTCGTACACGGACTTCAACAGCCAGAGCCATTACTTCGTCTCGCCGGTGATCGCGTGGCGTCCGTTCAAGGGCACGGAGATCCTTCTCGATGTGGAATACGGCAAGGAGGACTTCCAAGGCATCGGATGGCAGCGGCTGCGCGCCGCAGTTTCCGGATACGTCAACGACAGCGCCGGATACAACGGCGACTTTCTCACCATTCCCGGGAAGAACATGCGGACCTTCCGCTGGAGCGGCCCCGACACCTACCGGGACACCGAGATGTCGAACATCGAGTTCAAGGTGACGCAGAAGCTCGCGGAAAACCTGCACTTCCTCGCCGGCATCGACAGTTCGCAGTTCAGCTTCGACCAGCTGGACAACCTCGCCGCGCTGCAGACCGTGTCGTCGGGCAGCAGCGTCCCCACCTGGGCCGTGGCTCCGATCACCTACGCGGGCCTCTCGTCGACGCAGGCCGGCGTGCCGGTCGGTCCGCAGCCTTCCACGATCCTCTACAGCTGGGAAAAGCACGCGCAGCACAATCTCCACAATCAGATGCGCGCGGAGCTGACGTACGACCTGAAGCTGTTCCAGGACGCCTCGAAATGGGCGCGCATGGATCACTCGTTCCTCGTGGGCTACAGCTACACGAAAGAGAAAAGGAAGGATAACACCCGCCAGACGCCCGGCGACGCGGGCAACTACCACAGTCCTGCAGATTACTCGCCCTTCCGTTTCGGGAAGCAGGGCGACGGCTCGTCCGACGTGCCGCTGGTCGAGTGGGACAACGAACTCACGACCACCTCCAACGCCGCCGCATACGGCGTGTACCAGGGCAAGTTCCTCGACGACCGCCTGACGGTCATCGCCGGCGTGCGCCGCGACCGCAGCTGGAACTCCCAGTGGATTTACGATCCGGAGTACAACCGCGACGGCAGCCGCCGGGGCGACACCAAACCGCTCACCACCGCGAGCAATCCGAACAAGGACACCACAAAGCAGCTCGGCGTGAGCCTCGCGGTCACGCGCGAGCTCTCGGTGTACGCCATGACCTCCGAGGGCGTGGAGCCGAACTACCAGGGCAAGCTGGATTTCAACGGCAACCCGCTGAAGGCGGCGCTCGCCAAGAACAAGGAGGTCGGACTCAAGATCGATCTCTTCCAGGGCAAGCTCTCCGGCACGATCAGCCGGTTCCAAATCACGCGGACCCGTTCTCAGGTCGGCAGCTCGAGCCTCTTCTGGTTCGTGCCCGTTGCCTCCTCGAACCCGAAGTTCGATCCCAACAAGGACATCGTCTACAACGTCAACGACCAGAACCCGTACAACAACACCTGGAACAAAACCGCCGTCGACTCGAAGCCCCAGTGGGACGCGGCCGTCGCGGCCGGGGCCGTGTATCAGGCGACCAATTCAACCGGCAGCACGAACTGGTACGTGAACGCCTCCAAGGCGAGCGGCGCGGAGTTCCTGGACACGGTCTTCGCCAATGCGGCCAAGAACAATTACGACTGGTGGGGCTGGCTCTACAGCGGTTCCGATCCGGGCAGCCTCCCGTTCGACAATCTCGTGAACAACGCAACGATGGACGACAACGGCGCGCAGAAGAGCGTGGCCACAGGCAGCGACCGCGCGAAAGGCTGGGATACCCAGCTCCTGTTCACCCCGACCGAAAACCTGCAGATCATGCTTTCGTGGTCGCACATCACGAAGGTCGTGCTCAACGCCCAGACATGGGCCAAGTATCCGTATCCCCAGGACCGCTGGGCGATCTGGTACGCGCCGTACACCTTCGCCGCGACCGCGGGCCGTCCGTTGAACGAGGTCTACAAGGACCCGACCGACACCTCGACCTTCATCGCCTTCGGCACCGGGCTCGCGCTCGACGACACGCCGAAGGACCAGGGCACCTTCTGGATCAACTATCAGCTTCCGAAGCACACCGCGCTCAAGGGCCTCTCCCTGGGTTTCGGCGGGCAGTACGAGAGCGAACGCTCGATCTATCCGGCCTTCGGCCAGAACGCCCTCGATAAAAACGGCAAGACGATCTTCCTCTCGACGCCGAGCCGTACGACGCTCAATGCCATGGTGAAATACACCTTCAAAGTGCGGGGACACGACGCGAGCGTTCAGCTCAACGTGGACAACGTCACCGACGACCAGAAGCTCTATGGCTTCATCTACGCCGCGCCCCGCCGCTGGCAGCTCACCTACTCCCAAAAATTCTGATCCGATCGATCCAGGGACGCCCGGCGGGCGCCGACGCTGCCCGCCGGGCTCCCTCCCGTGTTTATCATGAAATCCCTGCTCCTCACTTCCTCTCTTGCCGCAGCAGCGGTTGCCCGCGCGGTCGCCGCCGATCCCGGCGCGGAGGTCTACCTCACCCAGAAAGACACCGACCATCGCCTCAGCCGGGTCGGCGAGCTTCGCTTCGAGCCGCTGGCGCAGCCGCCGGAAAAGGTGCAATGCGTATTCGTCGATCCAGGACACCCGTTCGAGACGGTCCTCGGCATCGGCGGCGCGATCACCGATGCGTCGGCGGAAACGTTCGACAAGCTTCCCGAGGGCAAACGCGCCGAGCTCCTTCGCGCCTACTACGATCCGGTGAACGGCATCGGGTATTCGCTCGCCCGGACCCACATCAACAGCTGCGACTTTTCCTCCGCGAGCTACACCTATGTCGCCGACGGCGATCGCGAACTAAAGACGTTCGACATTGCGCCGGACCTCAAACACCGAGTGCCACTTCTCCGTGCCGCGCTGAAAACCGCCGGTTCGCGCCTCACGGTCTTCGCCAGCCCCTGGAGCCCGCCGGCCTGGATGAAGGACAACCACGACATGCTTCACGGCGGCAAACTCCTGCCGGAAATGCGCCAGCCCTGGGCGAATTATTTCGTCGAATTCATCCATGCCTACGAAAAGGCCGGCGTTCCGATCTGGGGCCTCACCGTGCAGAACGAGCCGATGGCGGTGCAGACCTGGGAATCGTGCATCTTCACCGCGGACGAGGAGGCGGCCTTCGTCCGCGACTACCTCGGCCCCACGCTCGAAAAGCGGGGGTTGGCCGACAAGAAGATCGTCGCCTGGGATCACAACCGCACGATGCTCTACCAGCGGGCCGCCGGGGTGTTGAACGATCCCGGCGCCGCCCGGTACCTCTGGGGCATCGGCTTTCACTGGTACGTGGAAGACACGTTCGACAACGTGCGCCGGGTAAAGGAGGCGTTCCCCGGGACGCATCTGATGATGACCGAGGGCTGCAACGGGCCGTTCGAGTTCGACAAGATGATGGACTGGAGCCTCGGCGAAACCTACGGGCGGTCGATGATCCACGACTTCAACAATGGCGCCGTGGCATGGACCGACTGGAACATCCTGCTCGACGAGACCGGCGGTCCGAATCACGTCGAGAACTTCTGTTTCGCCCCGGTCCACGCCGACACACGCTCGGGAAAACTCTTCTACACGCCGGCGTTTTACTACATCGGGCACTTCTCGAAATTCGTGCAGCCGGGCGCCCGCCGTATTGTCGCGTCCCCTACCGTCGATCGGCTCTCGAGCACCGCGTTTCGGAATCCTGACGGAAGCATTGCGGTGGTCGTGATGAACGCCTCGGACAAGGAGCAACCCTTCGCCGTCTGGATCGCCGGGAAGGCCGCGCCCACGGTAAGCCCGGCCCACTCCATCCTGACCGTCGTGATTCCCGCACCGGCCAAGGGCTAGACGGCGGCCCGAGAAGCTGTTCGGAATTCGAGCTGAAGCTCACGGGGCGCGTCCGTTGTTGGCGCGCCCTTTTCTCTTTCGCAGTCAGAGCGGCGAGTGCCAGAGCCGCCAGCCCGTGGATCCGCATCCGGTCGTTGCCAGACGGCGAAACCGACGCACCGTCGCAACATGTCCGCCCGCATCGACTGGTCTCCTTGGACTCCGTTGCCCGATCTGCCGCCGTTTTCGGCAGATTCGCTGCGGGAACTCCTCGACGGCGGCCAGGCCTTTCGCTGGTACGTCCAGCCGGATGGATCCTGGCGGGGCGGCTGGGTCGATTGGCTCGTCGAGTTGCGCCTCGGCGGTACGACGCTGGAGTACCGGGCCCTCCGCGGTCACGCGACCTCCGGAGTGAAGGTCGTGGCCTCCTATCTCGCCGCAGGATCCGGCACGGATGCACTCCTGGATGCCCTGCCGTGGCGGAGCGACGCGCATCTGCGGCAATGCCTGCAGGCGTTTCCCGGCCTTCGCATCCTGCGGCAGCCGTTCGGAGAAACTCTGCTCTGTTTTCTCTGCAGCGCGACGAAGCAGATCGTGCAGATCAAACAAATGGTGGCGCTGCTCGCGGAACGCCTGGGAGAGTCAGTGGCGCCCGGTTGGAACCGGCTGCCGCGCTGGGAAACCCTGGCCCGTGTACCCATCACTCAATTACAAGCCTGCCTGCTCGGCTTTCGTGCGAGATACATTCACGCCACGGCCCAGTTCCTGGCAGAGCACCCCGGATGGCTCGAAGAAACGGAGCGACTTCCGTATCCGGCAGCCAAGGAGCGGTTGTGTCTTCTTCCCGGCGTGGGCGAAAAAGTCGCGGACTGCGTGCTCCTCTTCGGCGCAGGGCGGATGGAGGCGTTTCCCGTCGACGTCTGGATAATCAAAACTATGGCGCGCCGGTACGGACTCGAAGGCTGGCGCCCGGCTCAGATCGCGCAGTTTGGCCGCGCTCATTTCGGAGCCGGCGCGGGACTGGCACAGCAGTTCCTTTTCGCCTGGGAACGAAAAACCGCGCGGGTGAAGCGGGAAGCAGGAAGTTAGGATCTGGATACGACGGACTCGCGGCGCCGGAGGCGCGCCGGCCAGAAGCCGCGCACGAAATTTGAACTGCCAACTTCCACCTTCTCCGCGGCGCCAAGAGCGCCGCGGCTACTTCTTCGGAAGCTGAATCAGTTCCACCTCGTAGCCTTCGGGAGCGTCGATGAAAGCGATGATCGCTCCGCTACCGGTAACCGTCGGGCCGTCGGTCAGCGGGTAGCCCTTCTTTTTCAGTTCGGCGGCGAACGCGTTGAGGTCCTCCACCTCAAATGCGAGATGCATCAGATCCGGTTGCACCTGGACCGAGGGTGAATTCGGCAACAGGCAGATTTCGATTTCCTCCTCGCTGTTGGGCACGGATAGAAACGCCAGTTGGGCTCCGCGCGGCGACGTGTGCCGCGAGCTGACACCCAGCCCGAGAGCATCCTGGTAGAACTTCACCGTGCGCTCGAGATCGTTCACGCGCATCCGGGTGTGGAGGAGTTTTTTGACCATGCGCGGGACCGTACGAAGCTCGGCTTCGTTCGCAAGGACAGGCGCGACGTTGCGAACCCTAATCGAGCTCACGTGCTGAGGGGAGCCCGCTGCCTCCGCCAGCGGCCGCGCCGTGCGTCGCGCTTGCGAAACCTGAAAGAGCCCAGGCATTCGGCTGCTGCTCGTAACGCCAATCACGCAACACCAGTCTTCCACCGTGAGCTCGATCAGGCGGCATCAGACCAGCCCGTGGGCTTGACCGGGGCAATGGGAAAACCGGCGCCGGCAGAGGTGGAGACTGACCTTTTTTTTTCATCCCGTCGAACGCGCGGCTCCCGGCGAATCGCCGGGCATTGATCCCGGCCCGCTTGTGACGGCGACGTCTCCTCGGGAAAACGAAGCCCATGAAACCGATCCGCCTCACTTTTCTCGCGGCCGTGATGATTCCGGCCGTGGCGGCCTTCGCCGACGTCGACGTGAAGTCCGTCGTCGCGGGAGCCGTGGACAACACTTTCGCCGGCGAGAACTACAGCTGGGCGAGTTCACTCCCGCGGCCGGACGGCGCCACCGTGTCGGTGACCGGCCAGACCGATCACGGCATGACCTACGTGGTCATGCAGGACGGCACGAATTCCCGAGCCCTGTTGATCGTGTCCGGCAAACACTTTGTCCTCACGTCCTCCGGCTGGAAACTTGCAGGCGCTCCTCGCACGGAGAACACCGATGGATCGACGCCGCCACCTCCGCCGCCCGACCACCGCGGCCCGCGGGGAGGTCCGGAATCGCCAGAGCACCGCCTCCGCGAAGCTGTCGCGCAAGTGACCACCTGGACTGTGCAGGGCGACGCCTTCGTTGGAACCTTCACGGGCAGTCCGATGGGGCATGGGCCGCGCCCAGCCGACGCTCCGGCTCTCCCGGGCACGGAGACCGTGACTGTGACGGTTCACATCGCAAACGGCGCCCTCTCCGAATGCACACTCGCGATGGCGGGTTCGTTCACAAACGAGTCGGGCCAGACCGTCACGCGCCAGCACTCCGTCACCACC
The DNA here is from genome assembly GCA_003054665.1 of Opitutaceae bacterium EW11. GTDB lineage: Bacteria > Verrucomicrobiota > Verrucomicrobiia > Opitutales > Opitutaceae > EW11. The sequence continues at coordinate 315,923 of QAYY01000001.1, forward strand.
ACTTTCAGCGCCATCGGCACCACCCAAGTTGCCGTGCCCGCCGAAGTGACCGCGCTCCTGTCCTCCTCGTGACTGGCCCGGCACGATTGGCTGATGAAGCAACAGATTCCCGCTGAATTCGGCGACCGATGCCGGATGGGATTGCCGAAGCACACGCCCCGGGTGAACGACCAATCGCCCGGGAATACGGGCCCGGAGTTCCGCCTGGCGGAAAACGCCGAACCAGTGGGTAGAGGCAAATGCTAGCGCCCCTCGGGAAAGGGGCACGCAGGAACCCGGTGGTCGTCCTTCTGCGTCCTCGCGACGCAAAGGGACGACTGCCGGTGGAATTTCGAGACCCGAACAAGCCGAGCCTTCGATGGGCATTCTCCCTCTCGCTTACGAACGCGTATCGATGGGTGGAGCGACTCCCGGCCGCTGCGGTTGATAAGTGCTCGTGCGCTCCCAGCCATTGCTGCACATCCTGAGTATATTGCCACCGTGAGTCTCACCTCGCCCAGTGCCGAGACAAAGTCCGACGATCCCCGCCGCTTGCCAGGCTGGCTCCTGGTGTGCGTCTGGATGATGATCCTCGCGATTTGCCTCCTGCAGATCTCGCTCTCGGAACGAACCAGCGAGTGGCGCATCGTCGCGTTCGATTGGGGACCGTGGCTCCTGGTGGCGCCGGTGGTGATCTGGCTCTCCTCGCGCTGGCCGATCGAGCAGCGCACCTGGAAGTGGACGTTGCCGGTTCACATCGTTCTCAGCCTGGTGGTGACGGCTTCGCTCGGGGCGTTGGCTTGGCAGGCATTCCCGATGCGCGTCGGCGCCGTCCGCGTGATGCACGATTTTCCCGCTGCTCCGCCGCACGAAATGGTTCCGCCTGCGTCGGGCACGAGAGGCTCGCCGGCACCGGCATTGCAGGCGCCCGGCCCGAGCCCGGAAGAGTTCCGCCCTGCCCCTCCGAAAATGGGCGCACCGGACACTCTCCAGCAACGGCGGATCTTTCCGCCGCGCCGCGCCCCGCTGTTGATCATGGTCTTCACGCGAGGTCGAGGATCGGTATTTTTCTATTGGGCGCTCCTCGCGATGACCCACGCCGTGACCTACCACCGGCGGAGTGTGGCGCGGGAAAAACGGGCCCTGGCTGCGGAGGCGCGACTGGCCGAAGCCCGTCTCACCGCGCTCCAGGCGCAGCTTCAGCCCCATTTTCTCTTCAACACGCTCAACACCATCTCGGCTCTGGTTTACGACAAGCCGGCCGCGGCGGACGAAATGATCTGCTCGTTGAGCGAGCTGCTCCGGCGGGTGCTGGCCGCTTCGACCCGCCGCGAAGTCACCCTCGCGGAGGAGCTCGGCATGGCCCGAAGCTACGCCGCCATCCAGAGGGTCCGGTTCTCGGACATCCTGACGCTGAAATGGGACGTGCCCGACGAGCTGGGCGGCGCCGCCGTCCCCACCCTGCTTCTCCAGCCGCTCGTGGAGAACGCCATCGTCCACGCCGTCGAACGCCAAAACTGCCCGTGCACGATCGCGATAAGTGCCCGGAGAAAGGACGCCTGCCTGGCTCTGGAAGTGGCCAACACCGGCAACGGCTCCGCCACGGATGAAACCGACGACGACAAGCGCAAAGGTATCGGCCTATCCAATACGCGCGCCAGATTGACGGAACTTTACGGAAACGATCATGTTTTTCAGTTTGCTCTCGATGCCAGCGGCGGCGCTACCGTCCACATCGAAGTCCCCTATCGCATCCTCGCGAGCAAACATGAAAACTCTGATCGTCGATGACGAGAAACCGGCCCGAGACCGGCTGCGCATGATGCTCGGCAAGGAGCCGGACATCGAGATCGTCGGAGAAGCCACGAACGGCAACGACGCCATCGCCGCAACGGGAGAGCTCCGTCCGGACCTGCTGTTTTTGGACGTCCAGATGCCGGGTCGAACAGGCATCGAGGTTTTGAGGGCGCTTTCTCCGGAAGCGGTCCCGATCACGGTTTTCACCACGGCGTACGACACGTACGCGGTGGATGCGTTTTCCGTGCGGGCGCTGGACTATCTCCTGAAACCGTTCACCCCGGATCGTCTGCATGAGGCTATCGAGCGTGCTCGCGAGGTGCTCCGTCAGCGGGATCCCGCAGGCGGCGACCCCCGCATCGCGGATCTGCTGAAGAGTTTCCCGCCGCGGGGAGGGCTCGAACGCATCCTGGTGAAGCTGAACGAACGCTATGTGGTAGTGCGCACGGAAGAAATCGAATGGGTCGAGGCGGCCGCGAACTACGTTGTCCTCCACACCCGCGCCGGAAACCACGTTCTTCGAAAAGCGCTCTCGACCCTGGAGACCGAGCTTTCCAACCAGCAGTTCTTTCGGGTGAGCCGCTCGGCGATTGTGAATCTGGCCTTCGTCTCCGAGATTCAGTTCGTCTCCAGCGGCGAGCACGTCGTCGTTCTGCGGACCGGCGCCCGTGTCTCGCTCACCCGCAGCCTCCGGGAGTTGCAGGAGCGCCTTCAGGCGACTCGCTGACGTGTGCGCAGGGGACGCTTTTCGGCCGGTTCCCCAGCCAGGCGGATACGGTAGGCGCAACGAGCCGCAATCACAAAGCCGGAGCTGTGCGTCGTGCAGGCCTGAACTGAGCGCAACGGGCATCGCGCGATCGAGCGTCGAGTGCCGGCCCGCAGTTTTCCAACCGCTCGCTTAAAACGGGGACAAAACGTCCGGCAGAACCCAGCAGCGGGCCCAAAGGGTGCAACAACGGGATAAGGCCGGTCTTCGATGGGACCAGCGTCCTCGTCCCAGGCCCCCTGCCGACCGATGTAGCACTCAGCGACGCACGCTGTCGCGCGGGTCGCGTACACCACCATGTCATTATCGATATCCTCCAACGGGCTCACGCCCCCCGATCCCGCAGCCATGCGGGAGCAGATGTTCAAACGTGTCGACACCGACGGCAATGGCTCGGTCAGCAAAGACGAACTGAAGACAATGCTGGAAAACAGGCCGAAACGGACCGACAGCACCTCGCAGACGCTCGATACCGACGAGGTATTCACGAAGTTCGACGCGGACGGCGACGGCGCCCTCTCCGAAACGGAACTCCACGAAGGAATGAAGTCGATGCGACCATCGGGTCCTCCGCCGTCATCGGATTTCGCCGGCAGCTCGGAAATGCTGGATTCGATCCTCACGACGCTCAGCAGCTCCGACGAAGACGGGACGACGTCCCTGACCGACCAGCAAAAAGAGTTCATTCAGCAGCTCGTCCGCCAGTTGAAGAACAGCGGGACGTACGACGCCCAGGGGAGCGCCGGCAGCGCAGGATCGGCCTCCCTTTTCGGCACGACCGCCTAACCACCAGCGTCCGCCGAGGTCAGGCTCGTGGAAGCGCGGTGACGAGTTCGCCGCGCTTCCTTTTTTGGATTCTCGTGTCGTCTCGGGTGTTTTCTGAGCACTTTTTGGGGTGCTTCGGGCCACGCATTTTCCAAAAATCGCGGGCAACTCTTGTCCCAAAAAAACCCGGATTCGTCACAATTGGCAGACGATCCTTACCTAAATAGTCCTGCTTGATCCCGTTTCGGGCGAGACATTATGGGAAAGGCAGTCTCATGTACTTCCATGCGTAGATCCCTGCTTGTCGCTTCCATATCCTTATTGGGTCTCGTGCCGCGCGTGTCGGCTCAGCAGCACAATGAGGACTTTATCCCCATTCAGGTCTTCCAGCCGCCGGTCAATTACTTCTCGGCCGGCTTCAACACGACAGGACGGCTCAAGGCCACGTTCAAGAACCTGGGTACGATCGTGACGACGCACGACATCGGCGACGCGACCAGCGAATACACGCGGGGCTATGACGACGGTGCGGTTTCGAAAGACGCACGGAAGACGGACAACAGCGAAGACCTTCCCGACGATGGCAGGACCAACACCTGGAGTTTCCTCTACGCATCCCAGGTCACGGCGGATCAGCGCGCCATCGCCTTTCATTCCTACAGCACCAAGAGCGAGGGAGCCACGGCCAACGCCGACGGTACGAGCAGCCTCGGCGTGGATCTTGAATACGCGCGGCGCCTTCGGAGCTACGGCAAATACACCTTCGGGCAAGAGCCCCCGCTCAGCTGGGGCATCCTTGTGGGAATCGTGACGAGCGGCGCCACCGCCAAGACCAACGCGGACATCACGGCCCGGCTCGATACGATCACCGACGTCTATTCTCTCCTCGGAGCCACGCCCCCTTCGCCGGGCTACTCGGCCCCTTCGTCGTCCACCTCCGGCATTCCGGTCGACACGACGACGCTCCTCGCCAATCGGCCCACCCGCTCGTCGAGCAACGTGTCCGGTGCAGCGAAGATCAAGGGATTCTGGCAGGTGCGCGGCGCGTATTACACCTTCCGCGCCGGCGCTTGGGTGCGTTGGCAGCCGAAAAACCGCTACGCGTTCAAGTTCAGCGCTGGGCCGACCGTCACCTGGCTGGGCGCCCACCTCCGCTACAGCGAACAGCTTCAGGCCACGGCGTCCGGAATCGAAGCCTCCGGGCTGATCGAGGCCACCGGCGAAACAACGGACAAGAATTACGCTATCCCCGGAGCCTTCGGCTCGGTGGACGCCGAGTGGTGGGTCACCCGCCGCACCGCCCTTTTCGTCAGCGGCACCTACGATGTCTACTCGCGGGAGGTTAACATCGCCGCAGGCGAACGGAGCGCGGACGTGAAACTTTCGAGCGGAGCCGGTCTCCGCATCGGCGTCACGACCCGCTTCTAACCAGCCCGACCAGATGAACCTTTTTCTTTCACATACCATGTCGTCTTTTTTGTCCACCGCGTCCGCCCGCGCCCTGCGTTTCGGCGCCGCCCTGCTTTTGGGTGTCGTCCTCGCCGCATCGGCCAACGTTCGGGCGGCGACCACAGCTGCGACTCCAGAAGGCTTTGACCCGGAGGCCGACAGCAATGTCTACGCCACGGTCGTGCAGTCCGACGGGAAAGTCCTGATCGGCGGCGCCTTCATTTCCGTCAAACCGTTCAACCGCGGCTCCGCGTATCCGCGCAGCCATATCTGCAGGCTCAACACCGACGGCACGGTCGACGAATCGTTCGACCCGAAGTTCGACGGCGACGTGAACGTGATCCGCCTTCAAGCCGACGGGAAAATCCTCGTCGGTGGCAGCTTCACCAAAGTCGCTTCGAGCGGCTCGAGCACCGAAGTGGCCCGGACGGGCCTGGCTCGCCTGAACGCCGACGGTTCAGTGGACGCGGGCTTCGATCCGCACCCGACCGGCGCCAGCACAGGCGAGACTCCAGTAAGCGCCATCGTGGTGCAGAGCGACGGCAAGATCGTTGTCGGCGGCGCCTTCACCGCGCTCCAGCCGAACGGCGCGTCGTCGTCGACCGCCCGGCTCCGTCTGGCCCGTCTGAACGCCGACGGATCGCTGGATGCGTCCTTCAATCCCGCCGCAAACAACCTCGTCCTCGCGCTGGCAATCCAGGCTGACGGCAAGATTCTCGCCGGCGGCGGCTTCACCCAGCTCTCGCCGAACGGCACGGCGGTCACCCGCACGCGTCTGGCTCGTCTGAATACGGACGGCACGGTCGACGCGTCCTTCAACGTCACCGTGGACAACCGCGTGCTGAGCCTCGCCGTTCACCCGAGCGGCGACATCATGTTCGGCGGCGAGTTTTTGAACGTTCAAGGCACGAACGACACGTCCGCCACGACCCGCGTGCATCTGGCCCGTGTGAAGTCCTCGGGAGCCATCGATACCACCTTCAGCGCCGCCGCCAGCGCGAGGGTCAACAGCCTCGTATTCGGCTCGGACGGCAAGATCCTGATCGGCGGCGCCTTCCAGGTGGTGCAGCCCAGCGGCTCCATCACGTACGAGACTCATCACTACATCGCCCGGCTCACGTACGCCGGCACGATCGATTCGAGTTTCGCGCCCACCCCGACCGCGGAAGTCACCTCGATCGCGCTTCAGAGCGACGATCGCATGGTCATCGGCGGCTATTTCACCCATGTGCGCGGCACCAACGGTTCCGTCTCGGCGCTCCGCAACCGTGTGGCCCGTCTTCAGGCAGACGGCACACTGGACACGGGTTTCTCGCTCAATCCCCCTGGCACGATCAGCGCGATGGTTCGCCAGAGCGACGGCAAGGTCGTCCTCGCGGGCAATTTCTCAACGCTCGCCGGCGTGACGCGCCGGAACATTGCGCGGATCAACGCGGACGGCACGCTCGACACCAACTTCAAGCCGGTCGTCAGCGGCGCCGTCGCCAGCGCGGTGCTACAGTCCGACGGCAAGATCGTCATCGTCGGCGAGTTCACCGCGATCGACAGCGTCTCCCGTCTGCATATCGCCCGCCTGAATACCGACGGCTCGCTGGACACGTCCTACGATCCGAAGGCCAACGGGTCCATCTACTCGATCATCCTCCAGAGCGACGGCAAGGTCGTCGTCGGCGGCGGTTTCACGACGTTCGCCCCCAACGGCGCCACAACCACGACGGCCATCAACTATCTCGCCCGCATCAACACCGACGGCACGCTCGACTCGGCGTTCATGCCGGGGCCGAACAACGTCGTTTACGCCCTCGCGCTGCAGAGCGACGGTAAGATCCTGGCCGGCGGCGCCTTCACGACCTTCGCGCCGAACAATGCCACGAGCGCCACGACCCGCTACTACGTGGGTCGCCTTCAGAGCGACGGTAAGGTGGATACGTCCTTCAGCCCGACTCTGAGCGACTACGCCTACAGCCTCGCCCTGGCGGACAGCAAAATCATCGTTGCCGGCCGATTCACCTCGGTCGCATCCACCAACTCGACGACGGCTGTCTCGCGCAACTACATCGCCCGGTACGATTCTGCGGGCGTCCTGGACACCGCCTTTGATCCCAACGCGAACGGAACCGTCTATGCCCTGCTTCCCGTAAGCGACGGCGTTTATATCGGCGGCGCCTTCACGACTCTTCAGCCCAACGGCGCGTCCAGCTACACTAACGAAGGCCGCATCGCGAAGCTCAACACCGATGGTTCGCTCACGACCGCCGCGGTGCCTTCCTTCGACGGAGAAGTCCACTCCCTCGCCGCGCTGGCCGACAACAGCATCCTCGTCGGCGGCGCCTTCTCATCGTACACCACCACCGGCGGACAGGTCGTGCAGACGGAGAGCCACGTCGCGCACCTAGCTTCGTCGGGCACGCCCGACACCTCGTATGCGATCACCACGACTTCGGGTTCGGCGGGCACGCTCTCGGCGATCGCCCTCCAGCAGGATGGCGAAATGCTCGTCGGCGGCACGTTCACGAACTTCGGCGGAGGTATCACCACGAACCTCTCTCGCATGACGGCCAACGGCGACGTGGACACCTCTTTCACGACAAACGTGAACCAGACGGTCTCCGCGATTGCCGTGCAGCCCACCTCCGTCAGCGAAGCCGCACAGGCCAACCTCCTCGGATGGCTGCAGTCGAACGGTCACTACCGCGACGGATTCTCGCTCAACGCGCTGAGCTCGCTGGCCGGATACATCTGGACCACGGCCATTCAGCCGGACGGCAAGCTCCTGGTCGGCGGTTTGTTCACCAATAGCAGCGGTCTGGTCTCGGCGAACTTGGTGCGCTTCAACCCCGACGGCAGCTTCGACACGTCGTTCAATCCCTCGCCAAACGGCGCCATCCGCTCCTTCGCGATACTTTCGAACGGCGACATTCTGGTCGCTGGCAGCTTCACCTCGGTCTCTCCGAACGGCGCGACCACCGCGACGACCCGCAATTACATCGCGAAGCTGAAGTCCGACGGTTCGGTCGACACCACCTTCAACCCGAACGCGAACAACTCGGTGTATTCGATCTGCGTCCAATCCGACGGCAAGATTCTGATCGGTGGCGCGTTCACGACGCTGAATCCCAACAGCGCCTCCACCACCGCCACCGCCCGTGCCTACATTGCGCGGCTGAACGCCGACGGCACGCTCGACACCAGCTTCAACCCGACGGCCAACGGCTCCGTTTTGACCATCGTCACCGACGGCGGGAAAATCATCGCCGGCGGCTCGTTCACCACGGTTCAGCCGAACGGAGCAACGTCTGCCACCGCCCGCAACTACATCGCCCGCTTCAACAGTGATGGCACGCTGGATACGAGCTACAATCCGAACGCCAACGCCGCCGTTGCCTCGATTGTACGTCTGTCCGACAGCCGGACGATCATCGGCGGATCGTTCACCGCTCTGCAGCCGAACGGAGCGAGCACGAGCAGCACTCACTACTACATCGCCCGCCTGAACGAAGACGGCACGGCGGACGCCAGTTTCTCGCCTCAACTCAATGGCGACGTGACGCACCTCGCCGTTGCGCCGGACGACTCCGTTTATGTCTCGGGATCGTTCTCCGCGGTGTACGCGAGCGACTTCATCACCTCCGTAACCCGAAACCGCGTCGCGCACTTCCGCACCGACGGCACGCTCGACCTGAGCTTCAACCCGAACGCCAACGGGGTTGCCTACAGCGTCGAACGCGCCAGCGACGGCAGCATCGTGGTGGCTGGCGCCTTCACCAAGCTGGGTGCCGACTCCACCGTGCTGATCGGCGGCAGCTTCACGCAGGTCGGCGGTGCGAATGTCTCGTACATCTCCCGGCTGACGACGGACGGCAACCCGGACACCGCCTTCAGCCCGGTGCCGAACGCCCCCGTTCGCGCCCTCGCGGTTCACTCCGATGGTCGCTTTTACGCGGCCGGCGAGTTCACGCAGGTGACCGGCGTTGCCCGGGGTCACATCGCTCGGTTCAGCCGCGACGGCACGCTCGACGCGGGCTTCGCGCCGAGCATCGACGGCAACGTCCAGGTGGTTGTGCTGCTCCCGAACGGTCGCATCCTCATCGGTGGCGACTTCACCAACGTGAATGGCACGACCCGGGCTCGCCTCGCCCGACTCAATTCCGACGGTTCGCTGGACACCTCCTTCAATGCGAGCGCCGACGGATCGATCTCGGCCATCGTGCCGCTCGGCAATGGGCAGATCCTGGTGGGCGGCGAGTTCGCCAACATCTCCGGCGGGGCGAATCCCCGCCTCGCGCGCCTGAACTCGGACGGTTCGCTCGATTCGAGCTTCAGACCCGCGCCCGATGGTGCCGTCCGCACGATCGCCCTTCAGGCCTCGGGCAAGCTCTACGTCGGCGGCGAATTCCAGAACATCGCAGGCAAAGCGCAGGCTCGCATCGCCCGCCTGAACTCGGACGGCTCCTACGATTCGACGGTCGCTCCGACCATTGATGGCCCGGTGCAGACCATCGTGCTTCGCGCCGACGGCCGAGCCTACTTCGGCGGCTCGTTCACGACGGTCAATGGGTCGCCTAGCTTCATGCTTGGCCGCCTTGCGGCGACCGAATCCGCCGTTCAACGCCTGTCGATCAATGCTTCGCGCACCACGCTGAGTTGGACCCGCTCCGGCTCCGCCCCGAGCTTCTCCAACGTCCTCTTCTCGTATTCGACCGATGGATCTAGCTGGACGAACCTCGGCGAGGGCACGCACAGCACCTTCACCGAAGTCTGGCAGTGGTCGGGCGGCGCCCTCCCGGACGCCACGATCTACTACATCCGCGCCGTCGGCGTGGAAGCTTCCTCCCGCAACAGTTCCTCGGGGGTCGTTGAAGGGGTGTGGCAGTTCTTCGGCAGCACAGCGGTCGGCCCGAACGGCGGCACCAGCAGTTCGGGCAGCTCCGGTAGCAGCGACTCGAGCGGATCGTCCGGTTCGTCCGGCAGCGGCACGTCCGGCGGCGACTCGAATTCCGGTTCGAACGGCTCCGGCGGCTCGAACTCGGGCGGCAGCGTGACGACCGGATCCGGCATGGCCAACCTCTCCACCCGTATTCAGCTTGCGCAGGGCGAGACGGTGATCACCGGCTTCATCCTGAGCGGCACGGGCAGCAAGAACGTCTTAGTCCGCGCCGTCGGCCCCGGACTCCTCGCCTACGGCGTCAACAACCCGGTGAGCAAGCCGACCCTGACTCTCTACAACGGCGACGGGCAGGCCATTCGCACCGGCGTGCAGTGGGAATCTGATGCTTCCATCGCCACCGCTTTCGCTTCCTCCGGCGCGTTTCCGCTGCCCTCCGGAAGCGCGGACTCGGTAACGGTCGCCTCTCTCGCTCCGGGACCCTACACCGTCCATGTGGCCAATGCCGCTGGGACCGCAGGCGTGGTCCTGACCGAGGTCTACGACGTCGACCACGATACCACCCAGTCGCACTTCATGAACCTCTCGGCGCGCGCTACCACGAGCACCGGTGAAAACGTCCTGATCGGCGGCTTCATCGTCCAGGGCACCGCCGCCCACCCGGTTTTGATCCGGGGTCTCGGGCCCGCGCTGCAGCAGTACGGAATCAACAGCGCCATCTCGAATCCCATACTCCGGATCTACAACAAGGCCGGCGACCAAATCGGCCAGAACGACGATTGGAGCGAGGCTGAAGTCGGTGCAGCCACGGCGAAATTCCCAGCCGCCACGAAACTCACGGCCGGCAGCAAAGATTCCGCCATCCTGCTCACGCTCGAGCCCGGCGCATACACGGCGATCGTCACCGATGTAAACGGTTCAACCGGCACCGCGATGATCGAGATTCTCGACGCCAACTAAGGGAAGGATTTCGAGCCTTCTCGCCAAGCGATGCGGGGTCCCGGGATTCGTCCCGGGACCCCGCATCTTTTTTAGCCAGCGACACCGACCCTTTTTCCTAGGCCGGCATCAGCCAGGCAGGCAAAAAAACCTCGAGGGTTTGGGGCGCCGCTGGCGTTTCACCCGGCAACTCCGCAATCCATGCAAAAACCCGCACTCTTCCTTCTCGCCGCTCTCCTTTCTGCCGGATTCGGGCTGCAATCGGCAGCCGCCGCTGAAGAACACCACAACCACGCCGACGCACCCGCTGCGTCAGTGTCGGCGGGAAAGTTGATCCCGGCCAAGGAAGTGTCCGCCGATTGGCTCAAGCAGGCCCAAGCGGCCTACCCGAGCGACGAGTGTTTTGTCTCCGGAGAAAAACTGGCAGGGGACATGGGAGGACCGGTGGACTATGTCTGGCGCCAGGAAGGCAAGCCGGACCGCCTCGTGCGCTTCTGCTGCAATCATTGCGTGAAGGACTTCAAGAAAGCCCCGGAGAAGTACCTGAAGCAGATCGACGAAGCCGCAGCCAAAAAGTAGGGCGCTTCAGCCGCCCTGCGGCGCATCGCCACTCGTAGCGGCGGCGTCAGCGCGTTGGCGGTCAGGTCATCGAAAGGGCGCGTCCGCCGAACGCGCCTCGCGCGGCTCACCGAATCGTGGGCAAATAGTCTTCGCGCACGGGCGAGAACACCTCGATAGCCACGGCGTCTTCGATCACGAAGGCTTCGTGCGGAACGCCTCCTTCGATGCACCAGCAATCGCCGGGACAAGCGTCATACGTTTGCTGGCCGATGGTGAGTCGAAGTTTGCCGCTCACCAGGTAGCCGGTTTGCTCCTGCGGATGTGAGTGACGGGGTAGCGTGTGCCCCTTGGCCAACCGGAATTCGGCGAACAATGTGCGCGAGCCATGGGTGAGCGTTTTCAGCCCGACTCCTGGAAGGACCGGGCGATATCCCTCGTTGGTAGCAACAGTGAACATACGATGGCAGAGGTTCGGATGAAGCGCGCTACAGAGAATCAGCCGGAAACCGGCGAAGCAACGGCGGTCGGTTTACGAAGAATCGCGATCGACTGCCCGATGTTTCCCATTCCGCTCATACGATTGCCGTTTTCCCAAACGATTTCCTCGGGGATCGGGATATGCGGTTTGTCGCCGTCGTGAATGCTGACGATTTCAAAACCCAGGTTCTCGGCCCAAGCACGAATGCCGTCTCGATCCATGAACTGATTCAGATGCCAGCCGGCATGCGCATCGACCGATGCCATAAAAATGCCCCAGTGGCAGGGAATGCGAAATTCGATGAACGAGAAGACCAGTAGGCCGCCCGGTTTCAGCACGCGCATTGCCTCTCGCAGGTACTTGAACGTTTCCTCGTGAAGCAAGTGGGTGAACACCGAGAATGAGCAAACCATCTCGGCGGAGGCGTCCGCCTGCGGAATTGCCGTCGTGTCGACTCGCTCGAACCGCCAGTCGGAACGCCCGCACAGTCGCGAGGCCAAATCCAGGAGCGGCTGCACGACATCGGTCCCAAGATAGCGGAGATTGGCCATCGGCACGAGTTGCGTGGCGAGTCGCCCACTCCCGCAGCCGATATCCACGAGGCTCTGCCCGTCTTCCAAGCCGAGGGAGCGCAGGAGATAATACTCGAGTTTCCCGACAGCCATGAACTCCCCGCCTATGGCGAGCCGAAGGGCATCATCGCCTTGGATACGGCGCGCCAAGTCGGCGACGTGATTGTTGTAGGACTGCACGAAATTCAGATCCGCCATAGACGAGTCCTCATCTCCGCCACCTTCCTTTCGCGCCGCAAACCTTATCCGTACCCATCCTGACGCCCCAATGCTCGCAGGTCCGAGTGGTGTGAGCATGGAAGAGCTCACTGCCCAGAATCTCCTGTCTTCACCGGTGTACCGCGTTGGTAGTTACACGAAGGCGAAACCCGGGACCAACGAAGGGCCAGCCCAATCAAACAGCCGGAACCAGCGCTCCTTGCAGCTACTCCCACCTTGCCTCGTTTCCTTATGAAACCACCCAAGTTCCCCGCCTTTCATCTTCTTTCAGTCAGCGCACTGTGGATGTCGGTCGCTCTTTCGGCACGCGCCGATGCGGCGGCCGACCTGAAGACGGTCCTGTCAAAGCTGGACGGTCAGGAGCCTCTCAAAGCGCATGTGGACTACACCGTCTCATCCACTTCCGGAGATGAGGACAAAAAGTCCGCCGCCAAGGCAGCCACCGTTTCGGCCCAGATCGAAGCCGGCCCAGAAGGACTGCGAATCCTTTGGAGCCGCGAGCAAATCGAATCCGCAGAAGACTCGACCAAGTCGAACCCACAAGTCGGCCGCGCGATGAACGAACTTTCGGCAACCCACCTCAACGGCTATCTCAATGGCGCCTCAGAAATGCTCCGCAACTTGGAGCGCGCTCAGCTCACAGAGGAGAAGTCCGTAAGCTGGGAGAGCCACCCCGCGCGCCTGCTGGTCTTCAAGATCACTCCGGAGCTCAGCGAGAAGGATCGAAAGTATATCAAACAGCTGGATACGCAGGCCCGGATCTGGATCGGTGCAGACGGCGTTCCCCTGGCCGCCGAAAAAGAGCTGCACGTCAAAGGTCGTGCCTTGCTGGTCATCACTTTCGAGCAGACCGAGAAGGAGCAGTATCGCTTTCAACGCGTCGGCAATCGGCTCGTGGTGGTGCAGCATCTGAAAGAAAGCGCCGGTTCAGGTGGAGGTGAAAGCGGCCAGCAGACCTCCAGAGCCGATCTCAAGGTCGAGAAGAGCTGACGCTCTCTTGTTGCTCCATGCCGGATAGCCGGCAGCAAGTTCACACGCTCCGGGGCAGGAAGGCCGCTCACCGCAGCACGCTCGGCGCGACTGCTGAGGCCTCGCTCGTGCCTATCCCAAAATCGGGGGCCTGGCGGGCTCTGGCCCCACAAAAAGCAGGCGGACCGCCTACCCCTAAGCGGTCCGCCTTTTCTTTCTAATATACCCCAAAGAACACCCCGCTAGGCGGTGGTGTTCGCGGGTTAGACGCACGAATGGCCAGAAAATTACGAAAAAGATCGAGATTCCCTCATCCAGCATGGAGTCAGTCGTCGTCTCCATCACAGCTCGCGCGCTACAAATCGGATACAACAGCCAGGCACGGCATCATTCAGATCGCCGGCTGCCTCGGCTCGAACACAACAAGCCCCGGAGCCACGGATCGCCAGTTCTCGCTCCAAGACTTGTTGCTGGTGCCCGGGACAGGACTTGAACCTGCACACCTTACGGTAACGGCTTCTAAGGCAGGATTATGTGTCAATACTCAAATAGTCTGAAGTGATCTCACCTCACCTGACGAATGCAAAGCGCTGTGACGCATCTCGCGCCATCGTTCTCAGGTGCCCTCATTTTTGCTCATTTCAGGAGCTCCGGTATAGGAGCAGCGGTATAGGAGCACCGCGGAAAGTTTTTTGGCCATAGCAGCGGAAGATCTAGTCACGGCGTGAACGCTTGCCGGGGAGCGTCGAGACAGTCCATGAAAGAAGGCACGCTGGGTAGCGCGAGCTTGTAGAAGACTTGGAGCCCGCGCTTCTCGTCCGACACGACGCCCGCCTCCTTGAGCACCGAGAGGTGCCGCGAAACCGTGGGCCAGCTCGACCCGACGGGCTCGTCGAGTTCGCACACGCAGTGTTCACCCTCCGCCAAGTCATCCTCGCCTCCATCGCGGCCGTGTACGGTGTGACGGCCGCCGCTGGGCGCATGCTGGGCGATATCGGCCGGCTTGCACCTCCTCGACCTTCTGCCGCCCCCCGTGGGAACGCGGGTTGTCGTTGTCCGCTAACGCGGCAAAGTCGCCGCGTTCCTGGTCGGCCTAATCTTTGGCGTGGCTTGGGGACCGTGCACCTTTGCGTATCCCGCGCCGGTGCTCGGGATGATCTTTAGCACCAACCTGGATTCGCCGTGCGACTGTTACTCGCCCACGGCGTTGCCCGTGGCGTACGCCGGGGCGTCGAACGGCCAGTGGTGCCGGTTCACCTGGCCAGGGAAGTTCGGACAAGTTTGGTCGGCTTGTCCGCAGATAGTGATTACCGTATCCACTGGCCGGGACATGACTATGCTCATGTGCTTCGATGTGTAGTCGGAGAGTTCGATCTGGATTTCCTGCATGACATTTATCCCCAGTGGATGCACATAGCCCGCAGGCTTGGAGCCGGCGCTGACCACGTCGAGAAAGTCGCTTGCCACCGCGCGAACGATGCCTTCGGCGAAATGACTGCGGCACGAATTCCCCGTGCAAAGGATAAGAACGGTGGGTTTGGAATCGGGCACAAGAGTCATTCGGTGACGCAGCCGCATGGAGTCAGGTCGGGCGCGAGCTTCTTGAGGCTGACCACGTCCTGCCGGAAGATGGCTTCCTCACGCGCGCAGTCCTAAAGGCAGGCGAGATTGGCAGCGAGTTCCCGCGAGGACTTGCCCGGCAGGGAATACACCATCCAGTTCCTGCGTCGTTCCGCCTGCACCAAACCTCGCGTCCGCAGGTACGCGAGGTGCTTGGAAACCTTCACCTGCGGCTCCCGCAGAGAACGGACTGAAAATGGCACACGCACAGCAGTCCCTGCGCAAGGAGGTGAAGAATGCGCAGGCGGGTGCGATCGCAAAGGCATCGGTAGATCTGAAGAAGCTCCATTGGCCGCACGCATACCGCTAATGGTATATACCACAAGCGGCATATTGCGACGGTTTCACGCACCAGCCCAAAAGCAGGATCGTGTTCCGACGTCGTCGCGCCTCGCAGAGTCGCTCGACTCAGCCCGAGCGGACTTCCCCGCCATTCGGTCGTATCGTCGACCTTCTAGAAAAATGGCGCCCGGGCTAGGATCGAACCAATAGTGCGTTTTCTGGAGGCCTGCACCGCGACAATTTCTTCGGAGAGCGCCAAAACCGCCGACGCACAACCGCGCGCACAGGAACTCTCCAGCCTCACCAAAACCATACTCACGTGGCCGAAATTGTCAGGCGAGTTTCGCACAGTGATAGGCACGTTGACCCGAAGCGTCCAGAAGTGATAGCAAATGCAATTATGGCGATCATTGCCATTGATCTCCAGATCAAGCGAACGACCGCCAAAAGACAGCGTACGACCGGGCCGGACGAATAGCGACTCGGTCCTGGCGACAAATGATCGATCGAAACACCCATGCGCTCTTCAACACGGGCCCGCGGACGTAGGCACGAAAACAACTAGACCGTGGCCAACACACCGGCAACAACTCTGACTGCTCCTCCGGATTGGAGGACATTGATCGACGAGATTTACATAGCCCCTGCGACTGGCGCGGACGGTTTTGAGGGTTTCTCGGCTGCCCTGCTGCGGGCGATCACTGGACGCTCCTTTATCGTTTCAGCCGGTGGGTCGCAGCCGACTGCCGACGCAGTGGATCTTGATGGTTACACCTGTATACAGTCGAAGCGCTATCGCCCAACGACGGCACTGAACCTCAACGACATTGTGGGCAATATCTACACCGCGTTGGAAGCGGCACCCAACTTGGAAGTCTATGTCCTCACCGTGACACGCGATGCGGCGCAGCTACGCCAACGCACGGCGGACGTGGAGACAAACACTGGGCTAGATGTTGTCGTGCTCGACGCTGGCGACGGCGTTTCCCCGCTCGGGGCGCTGGTCGTCACCTATTGGGCAGCCTTACGACAGTATCTTCCGCGTTTGAATACTACCTGGGATGCTTGGGCCAAGACCGTCAGCTCCACTCCGGATGTTCAAGCGAAGGCGAAACTCGCGACCTCGGAAATTGTCGACGGATTGAGGACGCAAGCCTGGCTGCGCACACGGTCAGCCGGATTCTTGGCGCAGCGCTTTACGCCTTCGGCCACGATCCCGGCGCTGAACACATCCCAGCGGGTTGATCTAAGACAGGCGGTCGAACGACCGGGCCTCCAAAAGCAGTTGACCGATTGGTGGGATCAAACGCAACGGCCCAATGCAGTGTTGGAAGCCGAGGAGGGTTATGGCAAAACTTGGGCCGTGGCCGCATTCGGCCTGGCGTTGGCGACCGGGAACGTGCCAGTCCTGTGGTTGGAGAGCAGTGTGTGGTCCGGCTGCCGATCCATCGAGATGATTTTGCGCGAGGCCTTGAAGACCCACCTGCCAGAAGGTGATCCGCGACTCGAGCGATTCGTGCGGAAGGCACTCCGACTTTGGAGCCGGCCGCTGCTGGTGGTGCTCGACGGTGTAAACGAATACGAGTGTCTTGAATCCGCCCAGCGCCTGCTGAGTCATTATTCAGATCATGCCGTTCATTTTGCAAAGCACATCCGTTTCCTGTTTACGACGCGGCCCCTGAGCCTTCGCCGGGCTTGGGTCCAAAGCGTTTGGCGCACATGCCAGCCGGTTTCCCTCACGCCATTCGACGACCAAGAATTCAACGCGGCGCTCAAGCAGTTCGCTCCCGATGTCACGCTGGAGAGCTTACCCGCCAGCGTACTGCCCGTCGCACGCATCCCGCGTTACTTTCATCTCTGCTTGCGACTGTTAACGCGGTTGCGAGGCCTTGGCCAAGTCACGAAGCCGCTGCTCTTGTTTCTCGATCTGTTGGATAAGATCGAGTGTGCCGATCAAGGCACACGGCACCTATACGGCAATTGCCTAACCGACGCAGAGGCCATCCTTGCCTACCTTGCACGAGGCGCGCAATCCCACCTCACTAGCGGATGGCAAGTGAATCGTCAGCACATCGCGCAGTGCTTTCCTCAACTCAGCCCCACCTTGGTTGAACTTGCCGAGGGTAAGGTGCTCGTCGAACGACGCCCCGACAGCGTAGTCATTAATTCCCAGCACGTCGTTCTGGGCTTTGCGCTGCATCTTCTCCATGTTGGCGAAAACTCCTCCGCCACGGGGATCCCGCAAATGGCGGAAGAACTCGCGAGGGAACTCGAGCCCAACCGCGAACAAGACCTCCGCGCGGAGGCGCTGTATCTTGCTCTTCTGCTGACCTGCTTTCGGCCGTCACCGGAGGTGCAGCGCGAGCGACGCCTGCGCACGGCGCTTTTGGTACTGTGGTGGAACAACCAAAACGCTATGCACGACGGCGACCGGCTGGATTTCTGGGGACGAGAAGACGTCCACGCCTATACTGGCGCGCTCGAAACCGTTTTCGAGAGATTCCATTCCGCGCCCACTGAAGAGGCGCTGGTTTCTCCCATCGCTCGACAGTGGCGGGACCAAGCCGGCGCCAAACCTGAATTACAGTCGATCTTGGAGCGCTGGCTTGCTGTCGTTTATCCCTCCACGTGCGAGGAAGAATCAGATGCCGAGCGGGACGAGCGTCGCCTTTTTCCGGCCGTCCGTTCCTCGCCCCAACTCCGGCTTAGCGCGGTGGCATTGTCGATTCTCTCGCTTCGTCCGGACGAGCAAATGCTGCCCGCGCTAGCGCGCGGCGCGCGCTCCATGCGATTCTGCTCTCAAAAAAGCCGGACCGGACGTGAAAAGAATACTCGGGTGCCATTGAAGGACCTGAAGGAGGTTCTGAGCATCCTGATCTGCTGGGGATATGGCGAGAGGATCGTGTTATCTCTGAAGGCTCTGGCTGAGCAAACCTCGGATGCCAGCCTCCTCGATGGGCTACGCACGCTCGGCTGGGCTGCGCGTACGTTCGAGCTACCGTCCATTCTCCAAATTGAAATAAAACAACCGGCTTGGTCGTGGCCGGACCGAAGTCCGCCGACGATGCTGGCCGGATTCCGACAATGGATAGCCGGCCTTCCGGCCTCTGAGCCGCGTTGGCCGGATCATTTTGAAATTGGGCGACTCGCCGTGCGCTCCGATCTGGACAGCTTGCGGAATGACGAGGCGGTCAGGATCGCCGACTACCTGCTTACGCTAGGCAGACAAAAAGCCGACGAGCCAGCCGCCGCCGGGAGAGCTGAGCTAGAAAGCTATCCGCACCTCGTAACGTGGCTAGCCCGGACCCGACCCGACTTAGTCCCCCAAGTCTATGCCGCATGTTGGCGCCACCTGCTGTCATCCCAAAATCCAAATGCAATCATTGTAGTCCCGTCGGCTCTGCTGACGGCGACAGATGCGGCTGACTTGGTGGCCAAAATTGACGACGATCTCGCGCTATCAGAAAAGGCGCAGGAAGCGGATGCGTACTCGATTGCCTTGACGACAGCCGTGCTTTTATCCGCCGACGAAAATACTTGGATCCGGTGGTTCGAGCATCTCGGTCGCTTTCCCGGGCTCCACTATGAAGCGTGGCAAATCATCCCTCCTGCCTGGGTGCTGCAGAAAGTAGCGACCGATCCGTTTCGCGCCGAGATCCGAAAGCGCTACGAAGAAGCGATGCGCCAAGTCGAGGCACCGTCCCAGATATCGCTCTTTTGGTTAAGACTCGTGGCAACCTGTGGCGAAGCCAACCCCAACTTAGCACAGTGGGCCAATGAGCAGCTTCGCAGTCTCGACAGCACCGACGCACGGGCTGAATTGTTTCTCCGCGTTGTCGCCGCCAGCGGGGACGCAGGCGTCCTCGAAACATTCCTAAAAGATGACCAGCTGAAACGTCATCTGCGCGTTCCGCACCTGGCCCGTGTCTTCGGCGCATTCCTCGCCCAGCCCAGTGATCGTAAACTTCAAATCACCTATCGTGAGGTTGCCGGGCAGTTGCCGCTGAATCTCGCCCGCGGTTTTTTGCTAATGGCGTCGGGTGAAGATGATTTGTTGGACTACGCGCGAGCGGTTGCCGCGACGGCATTGGCGCGAGCCGCCAAACCTTCGGAACAGCCACCTTTCGGATTCGTTTCGGAGTTCTCGGTCGATGATGTTGGCGACGTGGTCGGCTGGGGAATGGATCGCGACGGCCCGCACAATTCTCGCGCCCTCCACTGTGGCGGTAGTGAACTCTGGGGCGTCGACCGTGGTTCAGCCAGCGACATCGTTCAAATGCTCGACACCAACCGCGACCCTGACGCGGCCGTAGCTTCACTCAATTCCGAGTTGAAACGTCAAAATGAGCGGCAGGCGCAGTTACCTGATGCTTTTGTTGTCAGCTTCAAAGGAGCAGAATCGCTGGCGGTTTGGTCGCGGTGCGCCGCCGATGAGTATTTGGCTTTTTGCATCAAGTTTTTCGACTACCTCGCTGCGGATCGGGGGCATCTCTTCGAGCTAGGTGCGTTCGCTCATGCGTTACTTCGCCCGCTGTGTGCGATCGACCTCGCGCGTGCCTGTTGCCTCCATCGCGGTTTTTTCACGCGCGACGTCGTCCGCGTCTATCGCACCGGTGCGCTGGATGCGTTTGTTGCTGACCTCTGGCAAAAGGATCTGGATGGGGTCGCAGGAATTGCAGCGGTGCGCCGCACCACCGTCGCCGACTGCCGCACCGATCTGGAACTTCTTTGGGTGGTGCTGGCGGCAATGCAGGGCGAAACGCTCGCAAAGCTGGAGCAGATGGTGGTCGATACTTGGCTCAAATCCGAGTGGGGAAAGGAACGAGCATTGGCCGTCACGGCCTTGGGCTTTACTGGCCGTGTGGCATGGCGCGAAACTCTGCGCACCATACAGGCCGACGATCCATCAACATGGGTTCGTGGTCAGGCGGCGTGGGCGACCGAAGTGCTGGATCAATCCCTGTTTTCCCGCGCCATTTGGGACGAAATCTGCACGCAACCCGTGGCAGACCGGGCGAATCTTGAACTGCTCTCCGCCCGGTTTATCCGGCTTCACGACACGTTACCGCCGGCGGCCCATTTTTGGCCTCGTCCGGAGTGGAGAAATAGCGGAGCGAACGTTGCCGACGGGCTGTTCCTCGCGTTCTGGACGAGATGGGAACACTCTGATCGAGGCAAAGGCGAAGCCGATATCGGCAGCCGCAGACTGAAGGATTTCTGTCGCGGGATTGAATTGCGACGGGATCACGCCACGCGCATGGCTCCGTGGTGGAATCCCGTGTAGCGCGATCACCATATCGTTCTATTCGGGCGGCGCGCGGAGACCCTCCTAAGCGTTTGCGCTATTCTCTGCCGCTGCCACTTTTGCGCACGATAGTCGGGATTGTGTTTACTCCAGAGCCGGACTCGTTCCACGGCTTCCGGCCCGCTGTGATACGAATGATTCTCGGGCTTGTTCAGCCACTTGTGGTGGCTGTTCGCATGACTAGCTCGCCGGCATCCATGTCTCCGGCAGTACCGGTGCCGCTTCCCGACGCGGGCATCCACCTGGAATTCTGTGCCGCAATGTGCGCAAGACCCTAAGGTGGGGCCTGCCTGAGAATCCACATCCTTGTGTTCCGATACAGGAATGCTTCGTTTCCGGAAACGTATCTCGGCAACTTCCGCGCCGGGCATTGAACCTGACCAGTCAAACTAGAACCTCGCGGTAGAGGAGGCCAGTTCCGCAGAAGGCATGGAACGCAGAACCGTCTGAGTTCCGCGTTTTGCGCGGCTACGAAAGCACTCCCCAGAAGTTAATTCCTAACTTCAGGGTATGTCCGGTTCACGCCCACTTACGCACGAAGAAGAGAAACGTTTGGTGCGCCGCATGCGCAATGCGCCCCCCCGGGATCGAGTTCTCGTCACCGCACAATTGTTTCTCGGCTTCCGAATTTCCGAGGTGATCGCGCTCACTGTAGGCCACGTTTTCAAGGATGGTAGGGTGCGCGATCGGGTCTCCCTTGCACCTCGCTTCCTCAAAGGAAGGTATGGCGGCACTCGCTCCGTTCCCGTAAGCGCTGAGCTTCGTAGATCGATTGAAGCCTACCTCCACCGCCGCAAAAAGGAGGAGTCACTTGCTCCAGGTGCCCCGCTGTTCCCGAGTCGGCACCACGGAATCAACGGGGCAGCGAAGGGGATTTGCCGCTCTTCTGCCGAAAAGATCGTGAAGGCACATCTGCTCGCGGTCGCACAAACTGACCGGGACGCACTGTCGACGCACTCGCTCCGAAAGTCTTATGGGGTCAGGATTTTTCGCGAAACGGGCAACGACTTGTTGTGCGCAAGGGATGCGTTGGGGCATTCGTCTGTTGCAGTCACGCAGGTGTATTTGCCCACGAACCGAGCGAGAATCGACGCGGCGACTCTGAAATCCGACTGGACGAGGATGCGCCGGAACGAGCCGGATTGCCCAACGGCGAGAGTAATTACGCGGGCGGAAATTCCGATTGCTCGAAAGCAATTACACCTAACGAGCTCGAATATGAGAGCGCCTTCCTTGCAACCGATGCTCCCGGGTTTTGACGCCTTTGCACGTTGATTTGCGTTTTGAACACTGAGTCTGCGACGGACGCAAAGCCGCTCGCGAGCGCCGACGAGGGATGAAGGCGGTTCACGTTCTGGTCTTTGGTGGTCCCGTTTTGAATATGACGTTGCCAATGACGTTCGCTCACTGGGCCTCGGGCGAGGTCGTCGCGGGTGAATCACTCGATAGCTCGCAAGTTCAGGCTGTGCGCGTACCCTCCGGCTAAATCAAGTGGCCTCACTGCGCCTGGAGCACCGCACCGGTTACGGCTTAGGACGACGAACCGCAACGGTACTGATTCATAACCCATTGCGATCCAAAGCTGGCGGGTCGCGTTTCTAAAAACGCGACGACGCGGACCAGAGACGATTTACGTGGTCGAGTTAGCAGCGGTGGAACAAGCACGGGGCCATGCTCAACCGCAAGATCGGTCTGGCACCGGGAGGACCCGCTTGCCTACGGACGAGCCATGCAGTGCATCGGTATTCGTAATCTGAGTACCAACTCGGAGCGCGGTGCACACAGACTCCTAGAAGCAAGTCTGTGCAGTTGGGCGCGGATTGGAGTTGCACAAACGCTTGGCAGGCTACTGCACGCGGTGGTCGGTCGGTCAGCACCGCGTGCAATTGGTTGGTTTAGTGCTGTGCGGATCTCCCTCTAGGCTGTCTTGACTGCTCCGCGCCCTCAAGGTCCAGCCGTCATTGTGAGGGGCTTTGTGCCTGTAAACGAAAAAGCCCTTCATCCGCAGAGATGAGGGGCTTTATGCGCCGACGTCTGACTAGAACAGATCAACGTTCAAGTCAGGCTTCGCTTTAGGCGGCGAATACAGATCGATGATTGATTGAGCGATTTCTTCGAAAGTCCGCGCCTTCTGCGCCGTGGGCTGGGGGAGCGCAATCTCTTCAGTTTCGATATACGCCTCCTCCGCCCGGCCCGAGTCGGCTGGGAACATGGGGTAAAAGGTCGTGCGGCCAAGAACGCTGCCATGCCGCCACTTCCGAACCGCATCTACGTTTCCAGACTGGAGGAGCAGATCGGTCACCTCTTCAGGAGAAAGGCATCCATTTATGCCGCCGATCACGCGCAGATAGACAGTTTCGTCAACTGGCTGCCCGTCGACGGCGGCCAGCCGGAGTTCGAAAACACCCTCCTCGCAAACATGCGTGAGCTGTGCCACGCCTTCGGCGGTGTGTATGCGATGGGGACTCATAGGTCGAACCCCCACGAGAGGTTTTGCGTCGAAGGTTGCGCAATCGAGGCGCGAATTTCGGCGGCCCGCTGCTCAAGTGCGTCAAGCTGCCGCTTCAGCCGTTCCTGATGCCAGTGGGCCCGCTGTTCGAGGTACTTGGCTCTGATCTGATTTGTGCTGGGCCAAACCTCCGCGCACAGACTGTCCATCGCACGAGCCAAGCGGACGTCAACGGGTATGTCGCCAGGTTCGCGCCGCTCGCGGAACTTAGCGACTGCCGTTGCGTACTTCGCCAGATCTTCTTCACCCAATTGAGCGCCTGCCCTGAGCAGTCGGTCAACCGCTGTCGCCCAAGGTCCTGCAAATTCGGCCCCCGGGGATTTGATGCGGCCTCCGAGGCCATCATTGCGACTGACCGCGGTGTCGAAATGCGCCATGCCGCAGTCCAGATGTCCGGCGGAGCCGACCAGGTATCGGACTTCTCGGAATAAGCTCGGCAGCATTTCAAGCCAGCGCCGCCGGAGCTCATGGTATTCGCGGATTGCCAGCTCACCTTTTCTGAGCGCCAAGGAAATGCACGGCTCCATATGAGTCGTCAGGATTTCGATCGGGCAGCCACTGCGACGACGCATGCTGCAGGCAACTCCGTAGCGGTTGACCCCTGCGACATACCAGTTCCTCAAACGTGCCTGGGCCACGATGTGGTCTGCGTAGTCTTCGGGATGGATGCAGGCGATCCACTCGCCTTCTACGTAGCGATACGCATCGCTTTGCAGCCCGACATCCAAAAAGGAGGGAAGCTCCGGGCCGAACGGCCGGAATTCGCAGCGCACGTAGAGCCCCCCTTTGCGTTTGTCGCCGGCTTTTCTATCCCGCGCGTGTTGGCGGCTCGACGCGTCAGTGTGACGCTGCTGAGCGACAGAATAGGCTCGTGTGTACGTGCTCATGTGGCGGTGGTGCTGAACGCGAAGCGCTCGATGCTTAAAAGCGTCACCCTCTTATGGCGGAGGCCAGGAAGAGCCCGCAAAATTCGGCGACTCAGCAGCCGCCGAATGGTGCATGCAGACACGCCAAGCAGGCACGCGGCCTCTTGCACGCTGCACGTCATGCATTGTGGTGTGGGGCTACCCAATTGGGGAGCCGTGGGAGTGGGAGCTGGATTGCTCATGAGAATAGGTAGCAACCATCCCGAAATGCCCCTCCGCGGTACCGAAAAAGGAGCATAGCACGCGCAGCGTTCCTGAGCAGAAACACCCAGCCGACGGAAACCACACGTGACGGTTCCCACTATCCATCCGCCCCTTAAAACGCCTCTTAGAAGCATTCCCCAGCAAAATGTGTCACCCGGTTCGGCCCAATACCCCCTATTTGGCATCACTCGATTGACGGTGACGTGTACAACGCGACCTTAATCCAGAAACTTCTCGTCCTGGAGTCCCCATCGACGGAAGCAATCATGCAAGAGGTGACGCCCCCATGATCGAAGTTGCCGCAGCAATCCTAAGGAACAGCCACGACAAATACCTTGCCTGTCTCCGCGCTCCGAACCTGGCACTTGGTGGCCTATGGGAGTTTCCTGGGGGCAAGGTGCACGCAGGCGAAACTGTTTATGAAGCACTCAAGAGGGAATTGCTTGAAGAGTTGGAAATCTCGGCAGAGCTCGACGGCGAAGTGGCGCGCGTTCCTTTCACCGCAAATGGGATAACATACGTGCTCATCGGCATCTTGGGTCGCACGGACGAGTCTCCCAAGTGTTTAGTTGCGCACTCTGAGTTTCGCTGGATGACACTCGACGAACTAGCCCGGCTCGAGCTGGCGCCGGCAGATCGCCCTTTCCTCGAGCACCTTCGCGCTAGAGGCAGCTCGAGGACCCGGAAATAGCTCATCACCGAGAATGCGTAGCCGCCCGGGCGAGCGTGGCACTTCGTGGGGAACGGCACACTTCTCTGCGAAAACCACAGGAGCTTCTCGGTCGATCACCAGCTCGTCCGCGACAAAGAAAAACCTCCGATTTCTTTCACCCGACACTAACACGTCCTTAAGCTGCGGAAACAAGCTTTGGGCAGCCAGCTACAGAATACGATGGGGAGGCGCGCTGCCTCCCGACTGATAGGTAGGGGGTCCGGTGCCGCCGTCTGAGTTCCCCGTGCGACATCTAGGTCCCCCCAGCAGCAATCACCGTTTGAAAGGCTTAACTCCCCGCCGACTCGCGAGAAGAGCTACATCCTTTCGGCTTTTATCCCGACGTAGATTATCTAGAACGGCCTGCTGGCTTTCAGGCGTCCAAAACACGCGCAGTCGTTCACGAGCCCGCGTGATAGCCGTGTAGAAGATGCTATGTGTAATATCGTCTTCATTTCTATCGGTTATAACAACCTTAACGGAATCGTACTCTAGGCCCTGCGCCTTGTGTATCGATACTGCATAAGCAACCTGGAAAGGCACGATAGTCTGCACTGAATCATCGTCGTCATCAGTACCCGCCATCTCAAAGATTGAGAAACGTACCGTCGAATCGCCCAGCCATTCTAGCTCAAGCCCCTCAACGTCAAACTCGCTGATGGATCTATCCAGTTTAACATCAAATCGAATGCAACCCGGCACACGCTCGATAGCCGTAATCCATCCCTTCAGGTTATTGTAAATTACCGGCTTGAACCGCTCCGTTTCGTGAAACAGCACCGGGTCTCCTATTTTATAGACGGACACCCCCCACGACGTTTCTGCCCCAGGATTGCTGCTTTGTAAGAAGCGGTTGATGTTGTTTATCCCGTACAGACCACTGTAGTTCAAACACAGAACCGTTTCGTCTTTACATACTGGCTGAAAGAGCGACCGATCCAACATACTAGACAATCCATTTCGCGCCATAGCTTCGGCTATGTCGTCGTCAATTGCTCGAACCTTCCCCCAAAAGTCTAGGAGCGCCTGGTTTTTTGCCCTAAATGGCGTCGTTAGCTCGAACACGGATGTGGCAGGAATAAAGGAGCGGATGATCTCAAACCAATTCCCGAACTGAATGGACTCGATCTGAAACACGTCTCCGACCAAGACTAGCAATTTGAAGGATGTGTTTTGCAGAACGCCCAGCAGATCAGCGTTGCTGACCGTGCTGCACTCATCGATCACCAGTAGGTCAACTGCCGCCTCAGTGCCTGCCTTACGAAGGTGGCTAGAAATTGTGCGGTAATCGGAGTTTTGAGCAGTTACCTTCCGCCTAATGTTGTCTATAGCTGGATGCGTGTGCGCGAGGAAAAGTTTGGACTTATCATGAAAGTAGCGAGCAATGTGATCTACCATCGTAGACTTTCCCGTGCCCGCGGCACCGTAGATCAGAGCGACACGGGAGTTCGTGAACAGCTGTTTGAGCGCACTTTCCTTCTGCGGATCATCGATTCCACGATTTGCCTCGCTCAACCATCGCTCAACAGCCTGAGAATAGCCCGCGATTCCTGAGGCGGCGCAAGATTGAAGCTTTTCAATTATTTCCACAGCTTCATCCTCGTACTGCCGGACAAAGACGTGGCCCTTATCAATCAAGAGCTGCCTTCCCGAGTGCTTGTAGTACAGCGTAGCATTGTACGTCGCTATCAACGCTTCAATTTGTTCTATAGGCCCCAATCCTTCCACGGGGGTGTAAAGCATCCGGTGATTCTCCACGTTTGTGTGTACACGCCGGGCAAGCAGCTCGTGCTCCCTCCCGGCAATCGGGATACTGTTTATTAAGTCCGAGTAGGGGGGATTATGACCGGGCAGTGAGGTGCAGAACGGCATCTGGTCAAACGGGATACAGCCGTACGGGAGATTTAGGCCAGAAAGTCGATCGCAAACCACACGGGAGTACTGCGACTTTATAATCTGATTTCGCATCCTTGATAGGAGATATCGGAGAACATTAGACCCCGGCATACTTCCGCACGTGATATTTCGCACTCTATCGAGTACTGCAAAAACCTGCTGATCGGTGCCTTGAGAAGTAAACGCTGCCTTCATGGCTTGGTAGTCTCGTTCCGGCAAATCGACAATATCGAGGAGACTCGAGCCGCTGGTAGTCAATCTCCTCATGATATGTCGATAGTCATCCGCCTTGGAACGGATGTTCACCGACATTCCAAGCAGGCGCGCGAAGTTCTGAAGCTCACAGGGCCGAATCGAAACCTCCCAATCACGGATGATGAGAATGGGCATTTCCTGGTCCAGTATCTTTATCGAATCCGATGTTATCGTCAGATTGCTTGCGTAATTGTCCTGGACCGCGATGCGCGAAAACCCGATAAGCCGGTCAAATTTGCTAATCTTGTTTACCGCTCGGTAGAAGGTCACCTCGTAATAAATGCGTCCTCGGGCAAAGAATGGCCGGCAGGAATGGATGTAGTAACGATCACGAATTGTATCCTGCGTCGAAGGCTGCTTGCTGGACTCGATCTTTTCAGCAATTTTCTCGTGATATTCTCGAAGCGAAGGGTCGAGGTTTACCGGAAATTGCTCTAAATTCTCGAGGATCACGACTCCACATTTATCTCGGAGCAGACTCCTAGTTCTGTGAAGATATTCGAAGTACTTGAGCATTAGCCGCTCAGAGGCGTCGCCGTCCAAGGTGTAGTGAGAACAGCTAGCTTGAAGTAGCTTATGAAACTTGCCTAAAAAGTTGAACGACGCATCTCCCCTGACGAAAGCGAGCGCCGGCTCGACTGCCGCGTACGTAAACTCTATATCTGGAGAGCCCGCTTTGATGCGGACTGCTACGCCCTCAACCAGATTTCGTAGCTGCGAGAGCAGATTTTGAGAAAGCAGTGATCGTTGACCGGCCAACGAAGCGATATTCTGACAGATCGCGTAGCTAGCGTTCTTGATTTGCTCCGTAACTGTTGCCATAAGCTTTGTTCAGGTTGGGAGAACGGAACATTCGCTAACCACCGTGAAGCCTCTCCCCCGCAGGCCTCCAACTGCTTGCTGATGCTGAGCATTCCGAAGCACCGCAAGGAACAACTGCCGGTAGGTTCGGCGACCAGGTAGTAATAAGTCGTCTTGCTCTACCACGTGACGATCTCTTCCCGACAGAGGGGTGTCGCTGCGTTATTGCGCAGTGCAACCCGTCTAGCGGTGTTTCTCCCCTTTTGCCCGGCTCGCCGGGGCCAAATCTGAGTTCGTCCGTTTGTTAACGCAGGGGAGGTACCCACGTGGCGCGGCCCTGAAAGCGTCCGTTCTAGTCCGGTAGGACGCGAGAGAGCAGTGGACGACAATCAATTGTCCACTGCCCTCGCTTCTTCCGCCGCATAGGCCCACGCCAACATATCGGCAGGGTTGTCCCGATCGATGGGCGGATTGGGGCGCGCCAGGACGTGCATGACGGCAACAAGGGTCGCCTCTTCTGGAGGCAAGCTTTCCAGGTTGAGCAGCTCGAGCTCCTGATTGATCGCCGCGGATAGCTGAGGAGAGAACGTGAACACGGGTGAGTCCATGGGCGCGAAGTTAGTATCGGCGATCGATACTAACTTCGCCCGATGCTCCAACTCCCACCGAGAATTCCATCGTTCTTCCTGCGGTTCGATTTTCCCATCGAGGCCGGCTACCTCGACCTCGCCCGGTCCCCCCTTCCGGCTCACAAGGTTTTGGCCGAATGCCAAAAACAGAAGAAAGAGTTCAGCCCGCAATTGCTCGAGTACGTCAACGCTTCGCGCGCGTGCCGGAAACTGAGACGGTTCTACCAGTACACGGTCATCTCGGACAAAAACGCGACTGATCCGATCCTGAGAATTTCGGACGGTGACACACCGCTCTGGCTGCAGTGGAACGGACTGTTCGCCGACCTCCTCTGCCGGGTGGATGCGCATCTGAGTACAATGGGCGAGGCTCCTAAGGCTCTCTTCGCGCGGGAATCTCCGGAAGGCCAGCAGTACGCGCCGGGCGCGTATTCCGTACTTCATGACACGGAATCCAGCAGGGCCGTCGTTATCCTAAACGAAGCTTGCACCTGGTACCTCGAGGACAATTCCGACGCGAACATCTCACGATACTAACTTCCGCCCATGCGCCTTCTTCACACGACAGATCTTCATTTTCAGAAACGCTGGTTCCAATGGGTCCAATCAGTTGCTGACGGTTTCGACGCGGTTTGCATCAGCGGAGATTTTGTGGATGCCCTGAGAATGGAAACCATCCGCGAGCAGATTAGATGGGTGCGCGATTGGATGGAGGCATTCCATCGCCCACTCTTCGTCTGCTCGGGCAATCACGATTGGCTGCTCCTAGGTCACGCGAGTTCCCCGGCGGACCCGAATCACTGGATGCTATCCGTACGGAACCCGAAAGTGAAGATAGACGGTCAATCGGACACGATTGAGGGGTGGCGGTTTGAATGCCACGGTTGGATGAACCCCATTGTTTCGGCACTACAGCCGAACACGGTGATCGTCTATCATGCGCCGCCCCATGGCGCCGCCACCGCGAGAGAGTTCGGCGGTGATAATGGTGATTTCGAGATGGAGGACATTGCCCAGCAGCTGCCCCGCGGAAGTGTCATTTTGTCCGGACACGTACACTGCCCGGAGCGGTGGTTTGCACGTGTTGGCAATGCATGGTCTCTCAATCCTGGCGTGGACGTGAAAGCGGCGGTGCCGAATCACGTTGTTCTAGACACGCGTGCGCGGACAGCGGTGTGCTACTCGCGGCAGAACGGTACGGTTTCATTCCGTTAGAAACAACACACTCGGGGCGAGGTGGTTTAAAGGAGCAGCTCTCAAAGGAGAGCTGCTTTGCCTAGTGCAACGCGGGTTAAGCCAGATTCTGGCGGGCACAGAGGTTAGTCAGGCAAACGGGTTAAGCGGTGCCAGGTGAACCGAACCTCCTTGTGCATCTCAGAAATCGATCCGGCGCCTTTGCCGTGCTTGAATCCGTAGATCCGCATCGCTTCTTCCATAGTGGCCCGCCAGTCGATAAGCGCATCGCCCACTTGAAGAACTGCCATGGACACTCGCGAGTAGGGACTCTTTTGACTCCAGCGATGCAATATCAGGCGCCCGGGCCGACGGAACTCTGGATCATCGTCCACGAGGTACTGGAAGTCCCAGGACATCTGCCTAAGAGCGACCCGATCAGCGAAGACTACCTGACGGCCCTTCAGTCTACCATCGAACGCAACGTACGGATACCGGCGATATGACATCCAGGAGAGGGTAAAACCGACTGGACTGCGCTCCTGCCGCGGACGATTTCCACTCTGCATCTCAGCAATAGAAGGTATGTCGAGCTTCGGTAGAGCCCGACCGGGCTCGGATTGCTCGATCTCGGAGGCGGTAGCGCTGGAAAGCAGACTACCGCCGGGATTGGATACACTGGGCCGTGGAACATTGAGGTTCATTCCATATGGTAGCAGCCGATCCGTCCTCGTCCCTTAGGACACCGCTAAGGCAAAGAAGGCGCAACTAATCACCTACTTCCGGCAGAGCGCCCGCTCGGCGTGTTCGTAAAGTCAAAGCGCCTACGAAGCGCCGACGCCGCGTCTCGCGAAGAAGGATGCAACGAGGATAGTGCGGACATGGTCGATGCGCAGCGTCGGGCCGGAAGCGAAGAGGAGGGGTTGCTTGCACCGGGTGCCCATCGGGCGGTGCGTGCAACAATGCGGAGCGCAACGGCGCGTGGTGAAGATCGCGGAGCGATACGAGCTTGATAGCACATAGAATTGGACGACTCCGGACGGGGCAGTACTGACCGATCCGAGCGAAGCGAGCATCGTTCGCGATCAACTCACTCCGTGACGCGCCGCCCGCCGGCAATGCTGAGGCATAGGGGAATCCCCGATAAGATATTGCCAAAGTGCGCGCCGCTTGCATTCTCGTGGTTCTTTGCGGGATCGCTGCGGAGGACCCGCGATGCAATAGCTTTCGCTCGTAGACCACGCAATGGATCGCCCCTTCTGAAAAAGACGCCCTTACCGAAACGCTGGAAAAGCGGCTCTGGGATAGCCGAGGAAACCATGCCAACCCTTGATGACCTGTCACCGCTACGCGCAAAACCGTTCAAAGATGCCGTCGACAAATTCGAAGAGTTGATGACTCAAGGCGGGCGAGGCTTCCTGCTCGGGGCCGGCTGTAGTAAGTGCGCTGGGTTGCCACTTACCGCGCAACTGACAAATGAGGCATTGGCAAGCCCCGCGCTGGATGCTCCGAGCAAAGAGATTCTTAGCGCGATTGAAGC
This sequence comes from Opitutaceae bacterium EW11, assembly GCA_003054665.1. Lineage (GTDB taxonomy): Bacteria > Verrucomicrobiota > Verrucomicrobiia > Opitutales > Opitutaceae > EW11. Next base: position 347,154 of record QAYY01000001.1, read on the forward strand.
GAATTTCGATGGGGCGACGTCTCCGAACATTGAAGACTACCTCAGCGAGCTGGTCGATCTGCTTGCAATCGCGGACCGCAGATCCGCACGGAATGCAATTAAGGAAGCGATTGAGCTTGGCGGAAAATCCTACGCCGCAGCCGCTCTGCGAGATGCAACAGAGCACATCAAGCGGGCCATTGCCAAGGTCATCGACAAGGACACGGTTTCCATCGAGACGCACTGGAATTTTGTGAAGGCAGTGCATCGGCCAGTTCGTCCTGGCAAATCAGCCAGCTACCAACGCGTGGACTATTTGGTTCTAAACTACGACACGCTGATCGAGGACGCGCTTGCCCTGCAAAGAGTGCCCTTCGCCGATGGCCTGGAAGGGGGCGCGACCGGATGGTGGAACGTCGACACTTTTGCCCGCGACGGATTGTCCGCTCGCGTGCTGAAGCTGCACGGCTCAATCAATTGGTGTCAGTTCTCCAATGAAACGATGCCTCGCCGCGTGCCCCCAGCAATTGACTGCGGTGCAACGAACAACCACCGGATCGTGATTTGGCCCGCGTCGACAAAGTATCGCGAAACACAACACGACCCATACGCGCAGTTGGCGTCCCTAGCCCGCTCCATCCTGCGCCCTAAGGATGGCTCGCAGCGGGTTCTCGCAGTTTGTGGCTACAAATTCGGCGACTCTCACATCAACCTAGAACTGGACCGGGCTCTGCGCGAATCGCGCGACCTTACACTGGTGATCTTTTGGTCGGATGAGACCCTGGACGCGAACTTGAAGGCATGGCATGAAGACGCAGCCGTTCGCGAACAAGTGCTTGTTTACGGCAAACGCGGCTTTTGGCATGGCGACACCGTCGAAGCATCCGCGGCCGATCTACCGTGGTGGAAGTTTGAAAACGTCACACGGCTACTCGGAGGTGAGCGATGAGCACAGAACAGCGCAACCCCAACGACATAATCGACAACCTCGCCATCGGGAAGATCATCGAGGTGGACGGATCTCACCTAGTTGCCGAACTTGATCCGAAGCTTTCCGAGCTGTCGCGCGTCTATGCGGGCGAGACATACCCGATTGGGCAGTTCGGCTCTATCGTCAAAATCCACTTTGGGCGTCGTTTGATCTTCGCGTTTGTCGGGCGGTTGCGGATGAAAGCGGAATATGAGGCGGAACGAGGAATCGTGTCACAGATGTCCGGCGACGAGCGAATCGTAGAAGCCGACTTGTTCGGAGAAGGCGAGTGGGAACTCGACTCTGCCGCCAATCCTCCAAAGTGGATTTTGAAGTTTGAGCGAGGCGTCGCGACCTACCCACTGCCGCAGCAGACAGTTTACCTGACGCCGAAATCCGAGCTTCGTTTCATTTACGGCCAAAACAAGGGGACCGTCGTTCGCCTTGGTGAGCACGTCGGCTCCGGTGGCACGCCGTGCTACGCAGAAATGAACGAACTGCTTGGCAAGCACACAGCCATTCTTGGCTCAACCGGCTCAGGAAAATCCGGCACCGTCGCCGCAGTTATCCACAGTCTCTTGGAGCGAGGTGCCATGGCTGCGTATGGGAAATGGCAACCTCGCATCATCATCCTTGATCCGCATAGTGAGTATCCTGCGGCGTTTCCTGCCCACAAGAGACTCTCGACCGATGACGGGAGCTTGTCGCTGCCGTATTGGTTGCTTAATTTTCAGGAGTCAGTGGCTCTTCTAGTCGGGAAGACGGAGTTCGTTGCGACTTCGCAGGCGAATATCGTCAAAACGGCGCTACTGAAAGCCCGAACGGCAGGCGCTCAGGATCTCGGACTTGACCCAGCCAAGATCACGGTCGATTCACCCGTTCCCTACAAACTTTCGGTGTTCAAGGCAGCGGTCGACGCAGACAAACCGCCGCAAGCGAGCAAACAGGATTCGCACAATTCCATTTTGGAGAAACTAGATGTGCTGGTGCGTGACGCACGACTGAACTTTCTCATGACAGAATGGGGAGGCGGAAACCAAGACCCGTTTCCCACAATCGTGGAACAACTCGTCGGCGCTGGACCACTGCCTCGGATCGTCGACTTGTCGGGCGTTCCCAACGAGGTTGCGGGTGTATCGAGTGCCGTTATTGCGCGAACCCTTTTCAATCTCAAAGTCTGGCAGACCGACGACGAGCGCAGCAAGGACCCAGTATTGCTAGTTTGCGAAGAAGCGCACCGATATGTGCCCAACCGAGGCGAGGCCCAGTATGAAGCGGCCCAAGACGCTGTGCGGCGCATAGCGAAAGAAGGTCGTAAATATGGCCTTGGCCTACTGCTTGTATCGCAGCGGCCAAGCGAGGTGGAAGCGACCGTTCTCTCCCAGTGTAACAGTTGGATTGTGCTTCGTATTACGAACGATGCGGACCGCGACCACGTGCGTTCAATCCTGCCAGATTCAATGTCTGGGCTAACCAAGATGCTCTCGGGGTTGCGACGGCAGGAGGCTATCTTTGTTGGCCAAGCAGCGATGCTGCCTTCGCGCATCATTGTTCGGACCCTTGCAGCCAATCAGCTCCCTAAGTCGCATGACATCGACTTTGATTTAGGGTGGCAGAATGACGCAATGACTCCCGAGCAACTCACGACGGTCGCTCAACGCTGGCGCTATCAGCAACGCTGAACCATGCAGGCCCAATCCCCTGAGCCCCGCCATGAAAGTATTCATCAGCTACAGTGTCGATGACCGGGAATTTGTCGGAAAGGTCGCCCAAGAAATCACACCGCTCGCGGAAGTGAAGTATTGGGACCAATCCAAGGAGCCGGGTGAAAACGCTTGGCAGACGATCTTTCAATGGATTGACGAATGCGATGCGGCCTTGGTCGTCATCACTGACAAGGTCGTGAATCGCGGCATGTCGGTCGGTCAGGAAATTGGTCGAGCCAAGGCAAAGGGGAAAGTCGTCATCCCGCTCGTCGAGGAAGGCATTCTAGCTTCTGCGTTGGGCTGCTTGTCCGGGATAACCTATGAGTCTATTCCCAAGGTCAATCCGTCGTCCGCTCTTGAGAGAATCAAGGCGCTCATCGAGAAGCAGAAAGTGAAAGTCGATCAGGCCGAGGGCATCACCGCGCTCGCTCTCATTGGCTTGGCCGCACTCGTTCTTGCTGCATTCAAGGACAAGGGGAAATGAGCCCACGCGAATACACCGAGGACGAACTCGTGGAGCAGCCCGCCATCGGGCTGCTGGCGGCGCTCGGTTGGTAGGTGGCAGGCCCGGACCCGACGGCCGGAGAGACGCGAGATGCAGGACTGCTTGGGTGGGATTCGAAGGCGGAGGTCGTGCTCGTCCCGTGCTTGCGTGCGGCGCTCGAAGAACTGAATCCCAACTTACCTCGCCATCGTGGCGTTGGTGCGGTTCGCATCTCCGCTGAACTCATCAATCAGCTCTTTCCGATTGCCTGAAGCTTGTGACTTCTTCGAACTCGCCGTCATTGCGATCCGCAATACCAATAACGCACTCGCTGGAATCTATGTAGTAAGCGAGCACGTCAGTTTTAAGCACAGTCGCCTTCACAACGAGATCTCCTGGCGAGTCCATGTAAGCGGCCGCTACGTCACGTTGCGTTGTCCACGAAAGACCCAGCTTCAGGTAACTTATAGGGTAAGCGTCCGCCCATTCGCCCCCTAGCGCGTGGATGGCGAGCGGGTGTAGGCTCGCCGGATGGGTGCAATCACAGCGGAGCTGGTGGACACAGGCGAGAGGCGGGACAGCCGAGGACGGCGAGTGAGGACGCGCCGGCAGCGTATTGAGCTGATCGAAGCATATCGGTCCAGCGGGATGACGATGGCGGAGTTTGCGCGGCAGGAATCGCTCAACTACTCGACTTTGGCGGGCTGGGTTGCGAAGGCCGGAAAAACACCACCGGCGAAGAGCCCGATTGAGTTTGCGCGGGTGCAGCTGCCGGCGCCGGCGACCGCTCCAGAACGTCCGCCGCAACTGGAGGTATGTTTGCCGGACGGCACCGTGCTGCGCGGCGGCCAGGTATCTGAACTTGCGTCGCTCATCCGCGCGCTTCGTTCCTGATGCTCGCCTTTCCTGCAGCGATCCGGATCTTCGTGGCCGTGCAGCCGGTGGACATGAGGAAGCAGTTTAACGGGTTGTGGTCTGCCGCGCTCGAGCAGCTTCAGGAGGACCCCAAAAGCGGCGCGGTGTTTTGCTTCATCAACAAGGAGCGCTCGCGGCTCAAGATGCTCTACTGGGACGGCACGGGCGCGTGGGTTTTGGCCAAGCGGCTGGAGAAGGGCCGCTTCTCCTGGCCGGCGCCCAGCGACGACCGCCGCAAGCTCGTGTTGACTCCGGAAGCGCTCGCGCTGCTAGTCGGCGGAGTAGAACTAAGGACTGGTTCTTTAAAAGCGTGGTACGAGCGCTAAGGTCGGGAACAAAACGCGTATCCTACTATCCACTACGGGCATGCTTACGCCCGAGCAGATGATCGCCGAGTACCCGCTTCTGACCCAGCGGGTGGCGGCGCTCGAGGCGCAGGTCACGTGGTTCAAAAAGCAGCTCTTCGGCGCAGGCAAAAACGAGAAGCTCGACCCGGCGCAGCGGCAGCTCGATCTGCACGGCGTCGACAAGGTGTGCGCCGAGGTGAGCGAGCGCACCGAGAAGATCACGTACGAGCGCAGCAAGAGCCGGGAGCCCAGGCAGAGCGCGGCCGAAGCCTTTGCCCACCTGCCGGTCACTGAGACGGTGACGATCGTGCCCGAGGCGGTGAAAAACGATCCGGACTTGTACGAGCAGATCGGAGAAGAGCGCACCTTCGAAATCGACATGATCCCCGGCAAACTGGTGAAGCGTGAGATCGTGCGGCCCAAGTACCGGCACCGGCTGGACCGCAGCCGAGCGCCGCTTCTTGCGCCCGCACCGGCCCGCGTGGTCCCGGGCGGCTACGCCTCGGCCGGACTCATCGCGTGGGTCGTGATCAGCAAGTACCTCGATCATCTTCCTCTTTACCGCCAGGAGCAGATCTCGGCGCGCTGGGGCGCGCCGATCAGCCGGCGCACGATGTGCGACTGGGTGGAAGTGGCCGCGATGTGGCTGGAGCCGCTTTACCGGCACATGCACCGTCAGCTGATTGCCGGCCATTACCTCCAGGCCGACGAGACGCCGATCCGCTGTAATGATCCCGATCACGAGCGAGGCCAGACGCTCCAGTGCTACCTGTGGGTGATCAGTCGGCCGCGCTCCGACGTGGTCTTCGCGTTCCGTCAGTCGCGCAGCTACGACCAGTTGCCATCGCTTTTGGGCGGCTTCCGCGGCGTCCTGCAGTCCGATCAATACGGCGCCTACGCGAGCCACGAAAAGAAGACCGAGGGCATCGTGCGGGTTGGCTGTTGGGCCCACGCCAGGCGCCGGTTCCACGACGCGATCGACGAACGGCCCAAGGCCGCGAATCTGGTCCTGCGGATCATCAGCAAGCTCTACCGGCTCGAAGCAAAATGGGATGAAGCGAACGTGACCGACGAACGGGCCACGCTGCGAAAACAGCACTTTGCGCGGCCGCTTCGCTGGCTGCGACGTATCGTCGAGGCGCTGGCGAAGCAGGCACTGCCGCAATCGCAGCTGGGCAAAGCCTGCGCGTATCTCCTCAACCACTGGGACGTCCTCATCGAACACCAGAACCACTCGTGCACTCGCATCGACAACAACCTCGTTGAAAATGCGATCAGGCCGTCGGTCATCGGAAAAAAGAACTGGCTGTTTATCGGTCACCCCGACGCAGGCCAGCGCTCGGCCATCATCTACTCGCTGGTCATCTCCTGCCGGCGTCATGGCAAGGACCCGTACGCATACCTGCGCGATGTCCTTCGGCGTTTGCCCTCCATGACCAACAAGGACGATCTGACGCCGCTCACGCCCGCCGGCTGGCAGCCGTCGTAACTGTCACCGTTACGAAGCGAGTCTCGTGCATAGCTGTCACAGCTATGTCCTGTGGACTACGCGTAGCTCTCACAGCTACCTACCCGTCAACAAGGCGCTCGGGCGGACGTTTACCTTATAGGGCCTCGTCCTCCGCGATACACCACGAGATCAGCGGGTAGTCCCAGAAGCGCTTCCGCGTCGCTGTCGCGCGCGAGAGGGAAATAGGGCTTAAGTAGGCGAAACACTTCCACAAGGTGTGTGGCTGTGAAGGACTCGGTGAGCGCTCCGCTCGATAGGCGATACCCCTCGTAGAAATCCTCCGCGAACTCGCAAACGACATCGTGCGAGTCATCGGCGATCGCTTTCGTTATCTGGAGCGATCTGGCATAAAGGTCCGGAAAGGTCGCGATGAACTCAGATGCTCTAGCATTCGACTCATCCCAGGGGTACAGAATACGTCTCGGCCTGAATGAAGACGCGGACATGGATTCGTTGATTGGGTAATTTGTTTCAGAGGAGATAGCGTAAGAACTCCGATGGCGAACCCTCAGTCAAATTTCACTTTCTTCGCTGCCTCCGAGCTATGTTCGGGACGAAGGTGTCCGTAGGTTCTCATCGCGAGTGCACCACCGTCCGCGTGGCCGAGCCAACGACTGACGGTCGGAATGTCGACTCCACTTTCGATGCAGGTCGTCGCGAAAAGATGACGAAGGTCATGATGCGTCATGTGCGGAACTCCGATTTTCTTGCAGGCACCGGAAAGCGAAGATGACGCAACGCTCACTTCGAACACAGGGACAATGTGCTCGGGGTTTCTGTCGCCGCGCATCTTTGTGACGAGTTCGCGGAACTTCCCAGTCATTGGAACCACGCGCGGAGCTGCGTCCGTTTTCTCACCCGGGATCAGGAGTGTTCCTTTCTCGAAATCGATGTGTCCCCACGTCAGTCTTCGAAGCTCACCAATTCGAGCTCCGCTGTACGCGAGGCCTTCGACGAGATCTCCTGTTTTCCGGCCCCAACCTGGTACGCTCCGAATTGTGGATACAATGGCGGCGAACTGCGTCTTGTTTGGCAGCCGAAGCAGCTTCCGATTCGGCTTCTTCTTCTGCAGCGCCATCGCCGGGTTCTGGTAGAGAATTCCACCTTTGATACCAATGGCAAAGACGTGACGAAGAAAGGCGATCGCGGCATTCACCGTGGTTGGCGAATTCCCGGCGCGCGTGATCGATTTGGCTAGCGGGGCCTTGTACCGGGACGCCCCATTTTCGAACTTCGTCAGCCAGGTTTTGCACGCTTCCGGGGTGACGCGTCTCAGCTCCATTTCGAAGACGTCAGCCCACGTGCGACGGAGGGTGAACTCGCTGCGAAGCCGGAATTCCTTGGCCCGTGGCTTTAGCCGGGCGTTCTCATTGATCGATGTTTTGTAGAGCTCGACCGCCTGCCCGAAGGTGATCTTGGGCTCCATTTTGATCTCGGCCGGGGCGGCGTCGCGCAGCTCCTTGAGCGTATCCGGCAGCCGGAGTTTCGCGACCGAGAATGTCTCCGTTTCGAGCGAGCGCCAGATCAGCTTCCCGCGCACTTTGGCTCGAGCGTAGTAGACGCCACTGTCCGCCGCGCGCACCAGATTTGTGACTGACGTAGGTTCGACCTTCATTTTTCGCCGTGTATAGGAGACCGGTATAGGATCGGTCCAAATCGGGAAATCTGAAGTGACGTAAGTCGTTATTGATGCCCGGGACAGGACTTGAACCTGCACACCTTACGGTAACGGCTTCTAAGACCGTCGTGTCTGCCATTCCACCACCCGGGCGGTCGGGAGGAGCCGCCAACCTATGCGGGGCGCCTCTACTCCAGGCAAGAGGAGAAGTGCCAAGTGACCTCGCCCGGTGCAGCTCTACCGTATGAATGGGCCCACCGAGTTTAGCGCTGACAGGCCCGTTCTCGGCCGCTGGATTACCAAGCGACCATGTCTCATTCAGATTCTGAGCGGCAGAGGGCGGTCAAACAGCGAAGCTGCCATTCCCGCACTGCGGGGCGCATTCCCAGTCTCGATGGCTTCCGAGCCATTGCGATTGGCCTAGTCTTATTAGCCCATGCAGCTCACACGCTGCCTCCAGAATTTGAGGCGCCGAAAAAGCTTCTGCAGGTAGGCGGACTCGGGGTGAGTGTGTTTTTTGTGATTAGCGGGTACCTCATCACAACGCTCATGGTCCGGGAAGAGGCCAGAGCAGGATCTGTGGACCTTACCGAGTTCTACCTCAGGCGGGCCTTCCGTATCCTGCCTCCGTTCTACACGTATCTGACGGTCATCATACTTCTTTCCGTTCTGGGCATCTTCGTGCTGGCTCCGCAGGTAATCCTGAATGGGGCGCTTTTTATCACCAACTATAAGCACTATTGGACGCCAAACGACGGGCCCAACTATTGGTTTGTCGGGCACTTTTGGACTCTCTCGCTAGAGGAACAGTTCTATTTACTTTGGCCTGCAATCTTCTGCATTGCAGGGCGTCGTCGAGCACTCCCCGCCGCCCTTGTGCTGATTGGTTTGGTACAGGCGTGCCGAGTAGCTACGCACTACTTTGACGCGCAGTCCCGCGGGCAGATCGATATGATGCTCCACACTAGTCTCGACTCGCTGATGACCGGATGCGTCATGTCTCTCGCAGAAACGAATCGTGCGTACCACCGCATGGTCGAAACCCTGCGCTCGTCTACGGCGGCTATCATTGCCTTGTTCATCGTACTTGGTCCGCCCATTGCCCCGTATTTCCTGGGTCAGTACTACGCATACTACCTACCGACAATCGGGCGACTGCTTGGACTCGGCTCCATCGCAGTATTGATACTTTGGGCCATTCACAACGAGGGCAGTTGGGCCGGCCGAGTTCTGAACTCCCGCCCATTTGTTTATGTCGGCGTGTTATCCTATAGCCTCTATCTCTGGCAGCAGTTGTTTTTGTCTCCCGTAAATCACAGTTGGCTCGGCCAATTTCCGCAAAACCTCCTGCTAACCTTCGTCGCTGCCCAGCTGTCGTACACTCTCGTAGAAACACCGTTCCTCCGAATGCGCGGGCGGGTGGAAGAACACGTACGTCGAATTCGATCCAAGAAAGGCACCCCGCATTTGCAGCCAGAGGTCGCGGCAACCACCGAAAAGTAAACCGGTGCCCACAGCGCGATCAGCGCGCGAAACCGCAAGGCCTCACCCCGCCGCGCGCTCGCGGTTGAGCCAGACTTTGCAGGCGCTCTTCATCCGCGTGAGGATGTAATAAACCGTCTGGCTGCGGATGCGGATGAGTTGGCCGCCGACGATCTTGGGGACGAAGTCCTGCGGGACGTCCATCACCTCCTCGGGTGTGGCGCCATCGAGCCCTTTGCAGAGGATCGCCGTCATGGCCCGGGTTAGGGTCTGCACCTGCGGCCCGAGGTTGATTCGGAAATGCGACTGCCGCGTGCCGGGGGCCACCTTGAGGAATACTCCGACAGTATCCGTGCACTCTTCGTCCTTGCGCACGTCCTCCAGATCGTAGGCTTCGCCTTCCTTCAACCCACACCCCGCCGCCTGATCGGCGTATGCGATAAGGTTTTCGCGTTTTTCGTCTTCCGGCAGGAAGTCGAAGAACTCCACGATCTCGGCAAGCTTCGGCGGGTACATCAGAGGATGAGCTGAAAAAGTCCTACGGCAAAGGAACCGGAAGGCGCCGGCGCGCAAGCGGAACGCGTGGGACGCTGGTCTGCACGGCAGTGCAAGAGCACGCCGCAGGCAGGCGATCCAGCCAAGTCAGCAACACCCGGCTTTCGGACGCTCCTCGCCCCTCAGCCTTTCAGTCTCGCGGCCTTTTCCATCATCCCGGCTGCTCGCCCTTCGCGATCGGAGCGCGGACCATGTTGCCCCACTCCGTCCAGGAGCCGTCGTAATTACGCACCCTGTCGTATCCAAGAAGGTACTTCAGAACAAACCAGGTGTGGCTCGAACGTTCGCCGATACGGCAATAGGCAATGATGTCGTCGTCTTTCTTCAGGCCGAGGTTTTCGGAGTAAATCCGCTTCAATTCCTCGAACGACTTGAACGTGCCATCGTCGTTGGCCGCCGTCTTCCAGGGGACGCTCCGCGCGCCAGGAACGTGCCCTCCGCGCAGCACGCCTTCCTGGGGATATTCGGGCATGTGCGTGATTTCGCCGCGGTATTCTCCCGGCGAACGAACATCGATCAGTGGATTTCGCGCTTTCGAATGGCCCAGAGTGTCGGCAAAAAAGGCGCGAATCTCGTCGTCGTGACGATGCGACGGCACCGGATAGTTGGTTCGGGGATAGGTCGGGCGTTCTCGAGTGATGGGACGCCCCTCCGCCTTCCACTTGTCGCGGCCACCATCCAGCAGTTTGACGCGTTCGTGGCCGAAAAGGCGAAACGCCCACAGCGCGTACGCGGCCCACCAGTTCGACTTGTCGCCGTAAAAAACCACCGTCGTCTCCGGCGTGATGCCGTTTCTGGAGCAGACCTCGGCAAAACGCTCCGGGCTGATGTAGTCGCGGCTGGTGTCGTCCTGGAGGTCGCCCCGCCAATCGATGTGCACGGCGCCCGGAACGTGGCCCGTGTCGTAGAGCAGAACGTCTTCGTTGCTCTCCACGGTCCGGATTGCCGGGTCCTTCAGGTGCTCCTCAAGCCACGCGCCATCGACCAGCGCCTCCGGGTGCGCATAGGAGGAAAACTTCGAATTCATGCAGAAAAATGCTAACCTACCTCAAATACTCAAGTATCAGCAGGACTTTCGCCCGCCATCTTTACAGCGCGACGCCCATGACGTCGCCCATCCGGGCATAGGTCTCCCGATACTGGCGGCTTTGCTCTAACAAGTCTTTGGAGAGCTGAACCTTACCGGCACGGAAGAGCGTGATCACACACGAGCCACCGAACTTGAATAGCCCCTTCTCTTCGCCTTTCGCGACCGGGCGGTCCGGGACAAACGTCTGGAGAATGGAGCCGACATTCGTCGCCCCAATCTCCATGCAAACGACGTCGTCCGCCAGAGCGGTGCGCAGCGTGGTTTTCACACGTTTGTTCTCCACCAGATAACGAACGCGTCGCCGGAGCGCGATCGGACTTACGGAGTAAAGCGCTCCGCGGATCTTCTCCGGCTCCGTCGGCGAGCCCGCCAGCGGGAAATGAAACCGGTGATAGTCCACCGGGCAAAGGCGGGAAATGACCATGCTTCCGCCAGCGTACTTCGCGGCTTCCTCATGGCTGTCCAACAACTCCGCGAGCGAGAACTTCGCCCCCTTCGCATAGAAGCCGTCCACGTCGTCGAGATTCTGGAAGGCCAAGTGGCGGCCGTCGGCAGGAAAAACGACATCCCGTTCTCCGGCCGCAATCGGACGCGCGTTCTTCTTCAGCGCCCGGCAAAAAAACTCGTTGAACGTTTTGAACTCGAACGCGGATTTCGCGAATTCGTCCGCGTTCAGGTTGTAGTCGACAATGAACGGGAGCACGTGCCGCGCGCTCAGCTTCTTGTTCATCTGCCAGCCATAATACTTCGAGAACAGCGATCGCTTCACGAACGCCCAAAGTAGGAATCGCCCAGCCGGATTCTCGTACATCAGCCGCAGCCACTTCTCGCCGTAGATCGCCTCGGTTTCGATCTGTTGGGTGTAGCGGTTATAGAAACGAATGGGTTCGACAGGCATCTGCTGGCAACGTCGTCCGAATCCGCGATTCGGGCAAAGCAGAAAGTGGCCGGAGCGCCACGGGAGCGCCGGAGAGGTTCGGACTTGGGTATTCGCAGCTGGATAGAGTCCGGGTGCCTGATCCCGGTCCCAAGGCGCGCAGGGTACGAATTCGCGAGCGACGGCGCGTCTTCTCCGCGCCGCCCTACTCTTTCCTTCGTGCCTCCGCTTCGATGTCCCCTCGCTCACGTTTCCGATCTTCCGATTTCACCTCCTCGTAGTAAGTCTCGTTCATCTTGGCCTGGGCGGACTCCGGCATCAGGCGACGCGAGAAGACCATCGCTTTGTTCATCCCACCGGGGACAACCACCCGTTCGCCCCGCATGCAGGCGTCGAAGGCGACCTCCGCCACCTCCTGCGGCGCCATCACGTTTCCTTTCTGGAAGACCTTGGTGTCGATCATCTCCGCCTTGGGGAAGAAATCGGTATCCACCGGCCCGGGACATAGAGCCGTCACGGTAATACCCGTGTCCTTGAGTTCCGTCGCCAGAGCCTCCGAAAGAGAAAGCACAAACGCTTTCGTGGCGTGGTAAACCGCAAGCAAGGGCCCCGGCTCGAATCCGGCGATCGACGCCGTGTTCATGACCCGTCCGTGGCCGCGCCTGAGCATCGGCGGAAGGAAGAGCCGCGTCAGTCTGACAACGGCCTCCATGTTGACGCGCATGATCTCGATGTAGCGCTCCGTCGGGATATCCCAGAACTGCCCGCGCTGCCCCAGGCCTGCATTGTTCACCAGGATATCGACGGTCACGTCGTCCCGCCGCAATTCGTCAACGATCTCTTCGGCAGCCGTATCCTGCGACAGATCCTTCGCGATCACGTGCACAGGCACTTGGTGCAGCGACGAGAGATCCGTGGCCACGGACTGAAGCTCCGCCTGCACGGGAGCGACGAGGACGAGCGGGTGGCTGTGTTTGGCGAACTGCCGGGCGATTTCTCGCCCGATCCCGCTGGAAGCCCCCGTGATAAGAACAGTCTCTGTATTCATACCGGTGCGTCAGCGCTGCGCGTGCCAGCGAGATACATTGTTCGAAGGCGCAGGCATGCACCGGCATGCCCGACAACCGGACAAGCACTTCGGCGGGACGCGATATGCACCCTGCAACGTCTCGCTTCAGGCCGGTGGAAATCTGCATAGCCCGAGGGCTTCAACTTTCCCTCCGCCCGCGAACCGATGTCGGTCACCAACGGGCCATCAAGGAACGACGCTAAGGCAGCACAACGCCGCCGCAGAAGAAAAGGGCCCACACGGCGGCGGGCCCTTCCACACAACAAAAGTCTACCTAGCCCACGGACATCGCCAGTTCGTCGTTCTTGACCTTGAACGCGACCTCCTTGTCAGACGCCACCTCCCCGGTGACGAGTCCGCGCGCCAACTTGGTCTCGATCTGTCGTTGCACAAACCGCCGGAGCGGCCGGGCGCCGAACACCGGATCGTACCCCTTTTCGGCCGCCCACTCTTTGGCTTTCTTGTCGAGAACCACGGTGATGCGCCGATCGGCGAGACGCTTGTTCAGGTCCGCGATCAGCAGATCGACGATCGCGGTGATTTCTTCGAGCGTGAGCGGCTTGAAGAGGATCGTCTCGTCGATGCGGTTCAGGAACTCCGGGCGAAACGATCTACGAAGCTCCGCCATGACGCTTTCGCGGACAGTGTCGGGAATCGTGTCACCGGTCACTCCCTCGAGCAGGAAGCGGCTGCCGATGTTCGAGGTCATGATGATGATCGTGTTCTTGAAATCCACGGTGCGCCCCTGCGAGTCGGTGATCCGGCCATCGTCCAGAACCTGGAGAAGGACGTTGAATACGTCGGCGTGCGCTTTCTCGATCTCGTCGAAGAGCACCACGGCATACGGCTTTCGACGGACGGCTTCGGTCAACTGACCGCCCTCGTCGTAACCGATGTATCCCGGAGGCGCGCCGATCAGCCGGGCGACGCTGTGCTTCTCCATGTACTCCGACATGTCGATGCGGATCATCGCCGATTCGCTGTCGAAGAGCGTTTCGGCGAGCGTCTTCGCCAGTTCGGTCTTGCCCACGCCTGTCGGGCCGAGGAAGAGGAAACTTCCCACGGGACGGCGGGGATCCTTGATCCCGGCGCGGGCCCGCAGAATCGCCTCGCTCGTGAGCTGCACCGCCTCCTCCTGCCCGATCACGCGCTTGTGCAGCACATCGCCCAGGCGAAGGAGCTTTTCCTTTTCGCTTTCCACCAGGCGGGTCACCGGCACGCCGCTCCACTTCGAGACGACTTCGGCGATCTCCTCGGCCGACACCTCCTCCTTGAAGAGTTCGGTCTTGGCCTGCTCCTTCTCGAGACGTTTCAGCTCCGTCTCCAATTGCGGGATACGCCCGTGCCGAAGCTCGGCGAGCTTGTTCAAATCGTAAGCGCGCTCCGCCTTTTCCATTTCCAGCCGGGAAGCCTCCAGTTCCTCGCGGAGTTTCCGCACGCGTCCCACGGCAGCTTTCTCCTTTTCCCACTTGGCTTTCAGACCAGCCGCCTGGCTGCGGGCGTCGGCCAGCTCCTTCCGCAGGGTCTCCAGCCGTCGCTTCGATTCCTCGTCGCGCTCCAGCTTCAGGGCGGCTTCTTCGATTTCCAGCTGCAGGATCCGGCGGCTGAGCGCGTCGAGTTCCTGAGGCATGGAGTCCATCTCGGTGCGGATCATCGCGCAGGCCTCGTCGACGAGGTCGATCGCCTTGTCCGGAAGGAACCGGTCGGAAATGTAGCGGTTGGACAGCGCCACGGCGCTGACGAGCGCGTTGTCTTGAATGCGAACGCCATGATGCAGCTCGAAGCGTTCCTTCAAGCCGCGCAGGATCGAGATCGCATCCTCCACGGAAGGCGGCTCGACCAACACGGGTTGGAATCGGCGTTCCAACGCCGCGTCCTTCTCGATGTGCTGACGATACTCGTCGAGCGTCGTCGCCCCGATGCAATGCAGCTCTCCGCGAGCAAGCATCGGCTTCAGGAGGTTGCCGGCATCCATCGCACCTTCGGCCTTGCCGGCGCCAACGATGGTGTGGAGTTCGTCGATGAAGAGGATGATCCGACCTTCGCTCTCCTTGATTTCCTTGAGCACGGCCTTCAAGCGCTCCTCGAACTCGCCGCGGAACTTGGCCCCGGCCAGCAACGCGCCCATATCGAGAGCGAAGATCGTCTTCTCCTTCAGCCCCTCCGGCACGTCCCCGCGCACGATCCGTTGCGCCAAGCCTTCGACGATGGCCGTCTTGCCCACGCCCGGTTCGCCGATCAGCACGGGATTGTTCTTCGTCTTGCGTGACAGGATACGGATGGTGCGCCGGATCTCGTCGTCGCGCCCGATCACCGGATCCAGTTTCCCCTTTTTCGCCTGGCCGACGAGGTCGATGCCGTACTTCTCGAGTGCCTGATAGGTGGCTTCGGGCGTTTCCGAGGTGACACGTTGGGCGCCTCTGAGCTGCTTCAGGCCGGCGAGAACTTTCGACCGATCGACTCCGAAGCTCTTCAGGAAACGCGCAAACGACTCGGGCTTCGCGACCTCGACCAAACCGAGAAAAAGATGCTCCACGCTGACATACTCGTCTTTCAGCTGGCTCGCTTCGTCCTCCGCCTGGGTGAGCACTTCGTTCACCGCCTGGGTGATGTAAATCTTGGATACGTCAACGCTGCCACTGACCTTCGGCAGCCGATCCAGCTCACGCTCGACTGCCAGCTGCATGCCGGTTGTGGTGAGCCCGATCTTTTCGATGAGCGGCGGGACCAAGCCGTTCTCCTGCGTCAGCAGGGCGTGCATCAAATGCCAGGTGTCGACTTCGTTGTTCTGTCGACGGCGCGCTTCATTCTGCGCGTCGGTGATCGCCTGGCGCGACATCACGGTGAGTTTTTGTGGGTCCATGGCACAGTCTATCGCAGGAGCCATACCGCGCCAAGTGGTGGCGCCTCCCAGGTGGTCTACGGGGGCGGCGAGTACGTCCGCGCCAGAAGGTCCCCGCGCTGGCACACCGGCAGCGACAAGCCGTCACCGCCGCGGCTATACGACGCACGGTGCTCTGGCGAGCCAGTCACTCCGGATCGGCGAACTCTGCCGCCGCGCGGGCTGAGTCGATCGGTCCTACTGCGAGATTTCGTAGACCTCGACGAGTGCGATTCCAGGCTTCTGCACTTGGTCCGGCAGGCGTTGGAAGGGTTTCACCACGGCAGTGTAGAGACCGGGGAGAAGGTCCACCATCACGGCGGAATCCCGGCGGTTCTGCGGCGCGAGGCCGACGGCCGTCAGCTGTTGTTCCGGATAGATGACGACATAAGGTTTGAAATCGTCTCCGCTGCTGGATCCGGAACTCCAGTCGTCGTTGGTGAGAATGAGCGCGGAGTTGGCGTCATGAAGCTCGAAGAAGGGATCGTCCATCGATCCATCGACTCCGTATTTCGCCAGAGACGGGCCGAGGGCGCGGATGACGATGCGCTTCGTCTTTCCGGGGTTCGCAGGATCCGCCTGGACAATAAAACCGCCGATCATCGGAAGCTCCTGCGTCGCATACCCGCGTGTCGAAAGGTTCACCAGTTTGTTCGAGCTGTGCTCGTATTCGTAGGCTTCGATCAGCGCCGTGCCGATGGCGCCGTTCACGCCTTCGACATTGGCGGTGTAGTTTCCCGGCGAGAGGCTCATCACGAGCCCGGCATCGCGGCTGCCCGCTGGCAAGGTGAACGCCCCGGCCGCAGCCATATCCGCCGCACTCGCCGAGTCGGTGCCTGTACCCCAATTATCGTTGAAGGCGATCTGGGTGTTGGAACTGCCCGACAACTTGAAAAGCGTGATCTTGGGATCGCTGATCGAGTTATTAACCCCGTACTGGCTGAGCGTCGGCCCGATCGCGCGAATCAGCATTTTCTTCGAGTTGCTCCCTCCGATGATGAACCCGCCGATCAACTGCTGGGCGCCGGAGCCGACGTAGGCGCGGGTGGATACATTGACGAGCGTGCCGACGTTGGCGGGCGATTGGGGCGAGAGGCGGAAACTGGCCACTTCGAGGGCCGTCTGGCGGATCGTGCGTGCGTTGTCGGCCTCGCCCGTTTGTCCCTCGGCGATGCCGAGCGGTTTGTTCACCGGAGCAGGAGCGGTGATGTCCGGCGTCGAGAAATAAGGCAGGCGCGATCCCGGCGCGTACGCCATGATCGTCCGGTACTGCACGCCGTCGGCTCCGTTGAAGCGGTAGCCATAGCTGTAGGAGTAGGCGCCGGGAGAGGCCTCGCCGCTGCTGTCCTTGGCGTTCTCGCGATCATGCGCGCAGCCGAGGTTGTGGCCGATCTCGTGGGAGAAGACGTGCGACGATGCGTTCATGTACGCGTACTGCACGACGGAAAACGCGAGCGTGGAATTCCCGCCGGCCCCGGGCCGATCCATCAGGTAGGCTATGCCGGCGCTCGTCGTATCGGGACGATTGAGAACAAGACAAACGACATCCGCCGCCACACGGTCGCGTTCTGCGTGGACCTGGTCCATGTAGCCGTCGGAAGGATCGGCGATGCGGCTGAGTGCGTCGCTCTGAAGATCTGCCAGGGCCGTGACGCCGTTGTCGTCGGCATAACTCACCTGCAGGCTCCCCGCCAGGGTGGCATTCGCGGCAATCCCACTCCGCGCGAAATCGTCGTTCAGCGTCTGTACCGCGAGATCCATTGCGGTCTGCAGTGCGCCGGAAGAGAAGCCGGCATTCGCGACGGAATCCGTGTAGACTATCAGGATACGGATGTCCGAGAGCGCGTTCGCCGACGCAGCCGCAACCGTGGGGGTCACCGAGCCGGTCGAGCCGGAAGCCGCCGCCATGGTCTCAGCGGCCTGAGCGCGACGCTTGAGCAGGGCGAGCGCCTGCGGATCGCGTGTGCTCGGCGTGACGCCACAAGCAGGGATCAGCGCCGGATCGATTTGGAACCATTGGGAAACGCCGCCCGCCATCGCGCGAAGCTCCCAGGAGCCGTGCACCAGATCCTCCACCACGCCTGACATCTCGCCGTTGCTGAAGGCGAAGACGGCGCGGCTCAGAGGCAGCCCCTCGATGCGACCCGCGGCGGAAAAACGGTTGGGGCCGAGCGAGCGCGTATCGTCGAGCACCACCGTCAGCGCACGACCGTCTGGCAACGTAACGTCCAACCGGCCACCGCCTCCTGTTTTCCAGAAAGGCGACGCTTTCCCGTTGGCCACCTCGCGATCGATCTTCACGTAGCGAATGTCGTGCGTGGGCGCCGCGGCGGCCGCTTCCCATTTCGCCGCCCCGTCGGGGCGGGCGATATACTCGAACAGAGCTGGACCCGATCCGCTGGCGGCGGCATCCGCCGAATCTCGCGCACCGACGGCAGTCGAGGCGTTGTGCCGATGAGCGACGGCTGCTCCGGTCGACGTGGCCTGTGGAAAGGGGGATCCGACGGAGGCGCCGCGCCGTGGGGCGCGTGAACCGAAAACAACGGCCAATACGAGAACGATCAGGGCGGCGAGTACGCCAAAGACTCTGCGCTTCATGGAGGAGGAAATGAGAAAGGGGGGGATCCTGCGCCGGCGGATACAGGCCAGGAGAACGGGCTTCAGCGATGGGCGGGAAGCAGACGGAAACAAAACACCGTCGCTAGACCGCATGCCAGACGTAATCGGGCGCGCCGGGGATGCGTGAAGTCACAACTCCGCCACGGCAAGCCGGCGGACCCACTCGGCGATTTCACCCTGGACGTCCCGAGAATCCGCAAGATTCGTCAGCTCAAAAGGATCACGATCCAGGTGAAAAAACAGCCAGGGTGAGCCGTCTTCGTTCAGCACTAGTTTACGGGCCTTTGACCTCACTCCGCACCAGAGTCGGTCACATTGATGCGGCAGCCGCACGACCGACGGCATCGAGATCCGGGCAGCGTCCGCCGTGATTTGCGGCAACCGGCCGGCGTCCGCGAGCGAGACAGTCCATTCGCGCAGGTTCGTCAGCGACACCGCGACGCGGCTCCGTTCGGCGGGACTGCCGGGCACCGAGACAAGCAGGGGCACGCGAATGCTTTCCTCGTAGGGCCAGCCTTTCCGAAACCTCCCATGCGAGCCGTGCATGTCGCCATGGACGGAAGTCACCAGCACCGCCGTGGTCGTCAGGTCCAGCTTCTCCAGGAGAGCTCCGATCGCGTGGTCGGTGGCGGCAATGTGCCCGTAATACCCCGCCAGCTCGCTGCGCGCCTGGCGCTCGACGGCGCCGCCCAGCGGGACGTTCGGTGCCAGTGAAACCGCGTCCGGATCACCGGCCCCATTCGGATTCGCCGCGTAGGGAGGGTGCGGCGGCTCGAGACTCACGACACAAAACCAGGGTCCGCCGCCCTGCTCGGAGCACCACTGGCCGGCGCGGGCGCACAGCACGTCGCTCTGGTATCCGGGAAACTGCGACGGCTCGGGCAGACGGGTGCCGTGCAGCCAGGGATCGTTGAGCAAAAAGCCGCTCTCGAACCCCTCCCAAAAAGAGAACCCTCCGTGCGACTCGGGAGGCACGATCACCCTCGCGTGCAGTTCTCCCACAAGCGGCGCGGAGGGATCGCGTCTCGCCAGATGCCACTTCCCGAAAAACGCGGTGCTGTACCCGCGTTCGTTCAGATCGTGAGCGACCGTTCGCGACGACTCGGGAAGCGGATCGAAATAATCGCGCACCCCGTTTTTCGGCGACTCGACGCCCGTCAGCATCGCCGCGCGGGCAAACGGGCCGAACGGATGGGGCGTCACCGCGTCGTCGAACACCAAAGCGCGGCTCGCGAGCGCGTCGAGCGCAGGCGTTCGGACATCGGCGTTGCCGGCATAGCCGCAGGCCTGCGCCCGCCATTGCGTCGTGACCAGCCAGAGGATGTTGGGCCGGCGGCCGTTCATTTTTTCCCGGCACCGGCCGCTAGTTCCTCAGGCCAAGCCGTCAACGGAGCGATCTCCACGTCCCGGAAAAAGATCTCCCAACCTTCCGCCTGGAGTTCCAGTCGACCGGCATCGAGCGGCTCCGCACTCCCGCTCGGGGCGCGCATGCGGCTCCGCCCTTCGAGGACGGGCACACCGTTGACCACCTGGAGGAACCGGTCGCCATAGCAGTAGAGCTCGATCGTGTTCCACTCGCCCGAGGGACGCTCCATTCCTCCGGCTTTGCCGCAGCGTGGAACGTCAGGCGGTGTATTGGAAAAAAGGATAGGCTCGGCTCCCGGGGCGAAGACCCGCTTCTTTGCCTCGACGGCTTGGGCGGGAATCAGCGCGGCGCTGTCTCCCATCGCGATGTAGTCTCCGCAGTTTCCCGGCTGGATCTGAAACTGATGCGACGGCAGCCAGCGGCCGTTGCCCTCTCCGTGTCTGCCGTGTCCGTGAAAAAGCAGGCCGCTGTTGGCGAGCTGGCTGGGTTTGGCGTCGGTGCGCCGAGCGCCCCACCGAAACTGCAGGCGGAGATGGTAGTTGGAGTAGGACGACAACGTCGCGATCCCGCCCGGGATATCTCCCGCAATTCGGATCGCGGGCGTTCCGTCGACCTGCACGACCGAAAACGCACCGTGCGGGTCTTTGTTGACTCCGATCGGCTGCGGCGGGCGCGCGCCGGGACCGGCCGGAGCGGCGGGCGCCGCAAGGTACGTCTCCCAGCCCGTGAAATCCTTCCCGTTAAACAAGGGCGTCCACGTTTCCGCCGCGAAGCCCAGGAGGGAAAAACCCAGCGTCACCAGGGGCAGGAGCAACCGTTTCATGCCGCTGAGCTACGGGTGAGGCCCGGCCGGGGCAACGCGATTATCGGGCAGCCGCTCCGGGTTGGTCCGGCGCCGGAACTCCGGCAGCCACCTCGTGCGGAAGTTCGTGTCGCGAGCGGCGCCACGGGTGCATGCCGACGCTCACTCGGATTGACTCTCGGCCCAGTTGCATACGTTGCGCGGTGAAAGCGTTCGTCTCGGGCCGCCCGTACTGGTGGCAGTGGTTCACGATTTTGTCGCTCGACGCGACCTTCGCCGCGCTCTCCTGGCAGGCGATGGCGTTTCGCGTTGCCGGAACGCCTCTGCGGTGGCCTCACGCCGTCGTGCTCGGCGCATCCGTCTGGCTGGCGTACGCCGCGGATCGCTGGATCGAAGGCTGGAGGCTCACGCCCGAGCAGGCGCAAACCCAGCGGCACTACTTCGCCGTGCGGTGGCGGTGGCCGTTGTTCGCTGTGTGGCTCCTTGTGCTGGCGCTGGACCTCTTCGCGGCCTTTGCCGGCCTGACGTCGCGCGAATTCGAGGCCGGGCTCCTCCTTTTCGGCGCCGTGGCCGTTTACCTTCTTTCGCACCAGCTCCTCCACCGGCATCATCCCTGGCGCCTGCCCAAGGAAATCTGCGTCGCCCTGCTGATGGTCGGCGGGGTGACGATTTTCCCTGTGGCCCAGCCCGACGTTCGTCCTCCCGCTCTCGCGGGGCTCGCCACCGGCTTCGGACTGCTCTGCTTCGCAAACTGCGCGCTCATCGCGCTGTGGGAACACGAGGTGGATTTGGCGCAAGGGCAAGAATCGCTCGCCCAGCAGTTCAGACGAGTGGCTCCGCTTTCCCGGGCTTTGCCGTGGGCTCTGGCGTTGGCGGCGCTGGGGAGCGCCACCTGGCTCAGCCGGGGATGGAATCAACGCGCCATGCTCTGCGTTTCGAGCAGCAGCGCGCTGCTGGGCGTCGTGGACCGGTTGGAAAAACGCATGGGCCGCCAGCTGGCCCGCGTGCTCGCCGACGTCGTCCTGCTCACCCCGCTGGTGTTGCTGGCGTTTCATTGATCGAGCCGTGACGCCGCCCCCGACAGCGCCAGCCAACCCGCCGCCTCGCTACGGCCGACTGGGTCCGGTGTACCGCTGGCTCGAATACGGAACGTTCGGGAAAACCCTCGAGCGCAGCCGCAGAACCTTTCTCGAGGAACTCGCGGGCTGCCGATCCGTCATCGTCTTCGGCGCAGGCGATGGCCGCTGCTTCGCCCCGCTGCTGTCTGCAGCTCCCGACGCGCTCGTCACCAGCGTCGAAGTGGACCGTCAGCTGGCCGCGCAGGCTCGCGATCGAGTTCGCCGACAGGGCTTGTCGGACCGAATCCGCTTTGTCGATACCGACGCCCGCCGCCTGGAGATCGAGTCCGCCAGCCAGGATGCAGTGGTCACGCAGTTCTTCCTGGACTGTTTCTCCGCCGAAGAGCTCGCCCGGCTTGTCCCCCGGCTCCGGCTCTGCCTGCGGCCCGAGGGATATTGGCTGAACACCGACTTCGACGTTCCGACACAACCGGCTCTGGCTCGCTGGCGGGCGCGCGCGTGGGGCAGAACCCTGTGCCTATTCTTCGGCTGGACCGCGAATCACGCCCCGGGATCGCTGCCGCCGATCGACGCGATCCTCCGCCAGCACGGGCTTCGGCCGCGGCGGGAGGCGCGATTCAGCGCGGGGCTGGTCCGCACGACACTCTATCGCGTTTCCGATCCGGCAGACGCCCTCAAAGGTTCTTCCACCGCAGGCTAGTCGCCTGCCCGCAAGACGGCGGCGCGCTTCAGCCAACCCGGTTCCCGCACACGATCCTCGTGGAGCCGGCGCAATCTGACTTCGAGCACGGAAGTTCGCCCGAGGTATCCGACAATTCGACGCGGATTGTCGCGGGACACGACGGGCAGGCGGCCGCAGTGATTCTCGAGCATCCGCAGCACGGCGTCGTGGACGGTCTCGTCGGGAAACGCCACGCGCACGTCGCGTGTGGCGGCCGCGGCGACTTCCGTTGTCCCGGAGGGATCTCGCTCCAGCGCCCGCACCAGATCGCCCCGAGTCAGGATTCCGGCCAGTTCTCCCCGTTCGTCGACGACCAAGAGCGCCTGATGCCGCGTGAGCTGCTGATCGTGGGCCGCGATGCGTTCGGCCAACTCGCCCGTCTTCATTTCGCCCCGAATAGTCGGCGGCTGCGAATCCATCGTGGCCGCGACCGTGATTTGATGGAGCGGATCGACCTCATATTCCTGGTGCACGCGGAGCCCGCGCCGGGCGAGTTTCTCCGTCATGATCGAATTGGGCATCAATTTGAGAGCGATCCCATGCGCCACGACCACGACGATCATCAACGGCAGCACCGACTCGTAGTCCCGCGTCAGTTCGAAGGCGAAAATGATGAAGGTAAAAGGAGCCCGTGCGGCCGCCCCGAAGACGGCTGCCATCGCCACCAGCGCAAAGGCGGATAGCGAGAGGTGGGCGGCCGGCCAAAGGTGGTTGACCGTTCCCGCGTACAGCCCTCCGAGTGCCGCTCCCACCGTGAACATCGGCGCCAGCAAACCGCCCGAGGTACCCGAGCCGAGCGACACCAATAGCGCCGCCGCCTTGGCGATCATGATCACCGCAAGCACGTCGAGGGCGAGGCGAGCGTTGAGAACATCCGAAATCGTGCCGTACCCGACTCCGAGCACCCGCGGCACAAATAGCGCGATGGCGCCGAGCCCCAGTCCGCCGATCGCGGGCCACCAAAGCTCGTCGACCGGCAACCGCTCGAACTGGTCCTCGATCCAGTACAGGGCCTTGCTGAAACCGGCCGCCGCCAAACCGCAAAGGATGCCGAGCGGCAGGTACCACGGCAGAGAGCCCGGAAAACCAAACTCGACCGCTCCCACCGTGAACATCGCCCCACGACCCATCAGGACAAAACGCACCGCGGTGGCCAGCGTGCTCGCGATCACGAGGGGAATGAACGAGCGCGGCCGGTACTCGAAGAGCAACAACTCGATGGCGAGGATCACCGCCGCGATCGGCGTGCTGAAGGTCGCGGCCATTCCCGCCGCGGCACCGCTCGCCAGCAGCACCTTCCGCTCGGCTGCGGTGACGTGAAATGTCTGCCCCAGCATCGAGCCGAGCGCCCCGCCGGTCTGGATGATCGGCCCCTCCGCGCCAAACGGTCCGCCGGTGCCGATCGCCACCGCCACCGAGGCGGGTTTCAACAGCGCCACCTGCGGCGCGATGCGACTGCGGTTGAAAAGCACCGCCTCCATCGCCTCCGGAATCCCGTGCCCCCGGATTTTCGGCGAGCCGTATTTCGCCATCAGGCCCACGATCAGCCCCCCGAGCACGGGCACGAGCACCACCCATCCGCCCAGGATGTGATTCGCCGCGTCGGCATGCTCGAAAGACCAACGGTGATAAAACACGACGTTCGAAACCACCGTGATGAGCGAGTACAGGCCATAGGCCGCGAACCCTGCGGCGACGCCGACGAGGCTCGCCAGAAGCGAGGTGACGAGAATCCGGTTGTCGCCCGCGCGAGCGGAGTCGAAGACGGCCGGGCGGTTAACGGAGGGAACAGAAGACATGCGGCCGGACCTTGTATCGTAGTGCGATATTCTTCAAGCCCGTTGACTCCGCCGTCCGCCAAGCCAACCGTCGGAGGGCATGAGCTCGAGTTCGGAGCGCGCCCGACGCGTCACGCGGGAAGATTACATGGCCCTCGCCTCCTTTCGGCAGGCTTTGCGTTCGTTTCTTCACTTTAGCGGTGAGGCGGCCCGCTCCGCGGGTCTGTCGCCCCAGCAGCATCAGGCGCTGCTGGCCATCAAGGGGTTCTCCGACGGAGACGAAATGCTGACGATCGGAGAGCTGGCCGAACGGCTGTACCTGCGCCACCACAGCACCGTGGGACTCGTGGATCGGCTCGCCAAACGCCGGCTGCTGAAACGGGTTCCCTCAGCCACCGACCGGCGCAAGGTGCATGTCACACTCACGGCGCAGGGAGAGTCGCTGATCGACAAACTCTCCAGCGCCCACCGCGCCGAGCTTCGGCGGATCGGCCCCGGTCTGCACCGCTGGCTCGAGATGATCACCGACGAAAAATGAGCTGAACTCCGGGCCATCCGCGCTGCGCCGAACGCGGCCTAAGCAGCCTGCGGCGGGCACAGCGCCGCCGGACGTCCTCGGCCGAATCGGCCGCTCCCATGTTTCTTTCGCCTCGCGATCAACGGCTACTTTTCGCCACCCGCATCGTCCGGCTCTTCGGCTGCGGTTTCTCCGCGGTCGTGCTATTCCTCCATTTGTCGGCGCTAGGGTTTTCCGAAGCCGAGATTGGTCTGCTCCTTTCCTTCACCTTCCTCGGCGACGCGGCGATTTCGCTCTGGCTGAGCACCTCGGCGGATCGTTGGGGACGACGACACGTCCTCATCGCCGGTGCCTGGCTGATGATCCTGGGCGGAGTCACCATGGCGACGACGGGCAATTTCCTCCTTCTGATCATCGGCGCGACCATCGGCGTGATCAGTCCGACGGGAAACGAAGTAGGCCCGTTTCTCGCCGTCGAACAAGCCTCCCTGACCCACATCATCCCCGACCGGGAGCGCACGCGGATTTTTGCGTGGTACCATGTCGCAGGTTTCACCGCCACGGCCGTCGGCGCACTGATCGGCGGTGTCGCCGCACGGGAACTACAGCGCCATGGGTTGACGAGCGTGGGAGCCTACCGGGTGCTCTTCTGGGCTTACGCCGCGTGCGGCGCGTCGCTGGCCGTGCTCAGCGCGCGTTTGTCGGCCGCCGTCGAGGTCAATCCTCCGGGCGAGCCGGTTTCCGGCCGGCATACTCTCGCTGCCCGTCCGGAGGGCGGCTCTCCCGGCAAAGGCACCGCCGGCAAACCGTCGTCGTTTTTCGGTCTGCACTCTTCGGGCGGGCTCGTGGCCAGGCTCAGCGGTTTGTTCGCGGTCGACGCGTTCGCCGGAGGTTTTGTCGTGCAGAGCGTGGTGGCGTATTGGTTTCACCTGAAGTTCGGCGTCTCGGAGGCGGCGCTCGGCGCGATCTTCTTTGGCACGAACCTGCTCTCGGGATTGTCCGCGCTCGCCGCCGCGCCTCTGGCGAAGCGCATCGGACTTGTGAATACGATGGTCTGGACACACCTGCCCTCGAATCTGCTTCTGATCGCCGTGCCCTTCATGCCGAGTCTGGCCACCGCCGTCGCGGTCCTGCTGGTGCGGCACCTCATCTCGCAAATGGACGTACCGACGCGGCAATCGTACGTGAACGCGGTCGTACCGCCCGGCGAGCGCTCCGCGGCAAATGGGATCACCGGCACGGCCCGACAAATCGGCGTGTCGATCGCGCCGACGATCGCAGGCCGGCTCCTTGGATTCGCCGGGGCTGCCGGATGGCCCTTCTGGATCGCGGGCGGGCTCAAGATTGCCTACGACCTCGCGCTCTGGCGCAGCTTCCGCGCCGTCAAACCGCCCGAAGAGCGGTAGATGTGGTCGGACCCGTCTCGGTCCGCCCCCGGAGGCGTTTCCGACCTAATCCTCGTCCGCCTCGACCGCAGCGTCGGGGTGAACGCCTTCGCCGAAGGCCAAAAGGCGTCTGGCCGCGGCGAGCGCGGGCGTTTTGCCGTCGGCAACCTCGCGCTCGACCTCCGGCTGGTGCGCCTTCACCGCGGCATTTTCGTAGAAGTCGTGCAGCAGCGCCTCATTCACCAGCGAGTGCATCCAGGCGATCGCCTGCGAGCGGCGCCGCTGGTCGAGCACTCCGGCCTGGCGCGAGGTCCGGAAGAACTCCTCCACGGATTTCCAGACGTCGGAAATTCCCTCCCCGCTCATCGCCGACGCGAGCAGCGCGGGCGTGGGCCAGCCTTCGGTCGCCGCCTTCAGGTAGTGAAGCACGCGAGCCATCTCCGCCCGGGCCGCCATGGCGCGGATCTTGTTTTCGCCGTCTGCCTTGTTCACGACGATCAGGTCGGCGAGCTCGATCACGCCCTTCTTCATGCCCTGCACCTCGTCACCGGCGCCGGCGATCATGAGCACGACGAAGCAATCCACCATGGAGCGCACGGTGACCTCGTTCTGACCGACGCCGACGGTTTCGACGATCACCACATCGTATCCAGCGGCTTCGCACAGAAGCATCGCCTCGCGGCTCTTTCGGGCCACGCCTCCGAGCGAACCGGCCGACGGCGAAGGCCGGATGAACGCGCCGATGTGCCGCGAAAGTTTTTCCATGCGCATCTTGTCGCCGAGGATGCTGCCTCCGGTGACGCTGCTCGACGGGTCGACCGCGAGCACGGCCACCCTCCGACCCTTGTCGCAAAGCCGGCTGCCGAGCGCCTCGATGAAGGTGCTCTTGCCCACCCCTGGAATGCCGGTGATACCCACGCGCATCGCGGCGCCGGTCATGGGCATGATTCGGGCGAGCAGTTCCTGTCCGAGTTCCTGATGGGCGGGAGCGTTGCTCTCAACGAGCGTAATCGCCCGGGCCAGAATGGCTGTATCCCGGCGTTTGATACCGTCCACGTAGTCGTCGATCGAAAGCGTCCGCCGCTTCGGCGGCGCTCCCACGCTTCGGGTGACGCCGGAGGGATTCACGCCCTCGAGGACCCAAGTGGCAAAACCCGGGCCGGCATCCTCCGGCACCCAATCGGGGCGAGGTTGTTGGCAATGTTCTCGTTGAGCCTTGTTGGGCATCGGCGGGATTTGGGAAAGGAAACTGCGGAATTTGTCAGCCGCGAGTCTGAACCTGGGAGCGCGGCCGTCCCGGCCGCTCCAAACGGGTGGATGGCGGGACGCCCGCGCTCCAAGCGATACTCAAAAAACACGGCGCGCCCGTTCAGGCGCGCCGTGACTCAAACATTCATTCGCTCACAACCGCTCCAGGAGCAGCTCCAGGACGCGTTTGGTCGACTTCGGAACCACCGTGCCAGGCCCGAAGATCGCCGCGGCACCGTTATTGAGCAGGTAGTCGTAATCCTGCGCCGGAATCACACCGCCGCAGACCACGAGAATATCCTCGCGGCCGCGCTTCTTCAGTTCTTCGACCAACTGCGGGAGCAGTGTCTTGTGGCCGGCGGCGAGCGAGCTCATCGCCACGACGTGCACGTCGTTTTCGACGGCCTGTTGGGCGGTCTCCGACGGCGTCTGGAAGAGAGGCCCGATGTCGACATCGAAGCCGAGATCGGCCATCGCCGTCGACACGACTTTCGCGCCGCGGTCGTGACCATCCTGGCCCATCTTGGCCACGAGGATACGGGGCCGGCGGCCTTCCTTTTCCTCGAACTTCTTCACCAGGCTGCGAACGTCCTGAATGACGGGGTCCTCGCCGAATTCCGATTTGTACACACCGGAAATCGAGCGGATCGTGGCCTGATAGCGACCGAATTTTTCTTCGAGCGCGGAGGAGATTTCACCCAGCGAAGCGCGGGCCTTGGCGGCCTCGACGGCGAGTTCGAGCAGGTTGCCCTTGCCGGAACCGGCTGCCTCGGTGAGGGCGGCGAGCGTGGCGCGGCACTTGGCCTCGTCGCGCTCGGCGCGGAGCTGCTTCAGGCGCTTGATCTGCGCTTCGCGCACCGCGGTGTTGTCGACCTCGAGGATCTCGAGCGGATCTTCCTTCTCCAGTCGGAATTTGTTCAGGCCGACGATCGTCTCCTTGCCGGAATCGATCTTGGCCTGACGGCGGGCCGCGGCCTCCTCGATGCGGAGCTTGGGCAGGCCGGCCTCGATGGCCTTCGTCATGCCGCCGAGCTTCTCGACCTCCTGGATGTGCTTCCAGGCCTTCTCGGTCAGCTCACGGGTGAGCGCCTCGACGTAATACGAACCGGCGAACGGATCGACCACGTTGCAGATGCCCGTCTCGTTCTGGAGGAAGAGCTGGGTGTTGCGGGCGATGCGGGCGGAGAAGTCCGTCGGCAGCGCGATGGCCTCATCGAGCGAGTTGGTGTGCAGCGACTGGGTGTGGCCCAGCGCGGCGGCCAGGGCTTCGAGGCAGGTGCGCGCGACGTTGTTGAACGGATCCTGCTCGGTCAGCGACCATCCGGAGGTCTGCGAGTGCGTGCGGAGGGCGCAGGACTTTTGGCTCTTCGGGTTGAACTGCGAAACGATGCGGTTCCAGAGCGTACGCCCGGCGCGCATCTTCGCGATTTCCATGAAGTAGTTCTTGCCGATCGCCCAGAAGAACGAGAGGCGCGGCGCAAAGGCATCGACGCTCAGGCCCGCTTTCGTGCCGGTGCGGAGATACTCGAGGCCGTCGGCCAGCGTGTAGGCCAGCTCGAGGTCGGCCGTGGCGCCCGCTTCCTGCATGTGGTAGCCGGAAATCGAGATGCTGTTGAACTTCGGCATGTACTTCGAGGTGTACTCGAAGATGTCGCCGATGATCTTCATCGAAGGCGTGGGCGGATAGATGTAGGTGTTCCGCACCATAAACTCCTTCAGGATGTCGTTCTGGATCGTGCCGGAGAGCTGCTCCAGCTTCGCGCCCTGTTCGAGCGCGGCGCAGATGTAGAACGCCATCACGGGGAGAACCGCGCCGTTCATCGTCATCGAGACCGAAACCTTATCGAGCGGGATGCCCGAGAAGAGGGTCTGCATGTCGAGCACCGAGTCGACCGCGACACCGGCCTTGCCGACGTCACCGACGACGCGCGGGTGATCGGAGTCGTAGCCGCGGTGGGTGGCCAAGTCGAAAGCCACCGAAAGACCGGCCTGACCGGCCGCGAGGTTGCGGCGGTAGAAGGCGTTGGACTCCTCGGCGGTGGAGAAACCGGCATATTGGCGCACCGTCCAGGGACGGGCGACGTACATCGTCGGATACGGGCCGCGCGTGAACGGCGCGAAGCCCGGCATGGAGTTGAGCGTGTCGCAGCCCTTCAGATCCTCCGCGGTGTAGAACGCCTTGATCGGAATCTGCTCGTCGGTAACCGCGACCTTGGGCGCTTTCTTCGACTTCGCCGCCGCGGCGGGCGCGGGGAACGAGTCGTAGCTGAGTTGGGTGAAATCAGGTTGAGTCGTCATGGTCGTCGGTTTCAGAGGGTGGCACCGATCTTGTTGAGGAGGTTGGCCAGCATCTCGCGCACGTTGGCGCGGATGTGGATGAAGTCGTCGAAGCCAGCGGCCTTGAAGGCCTCGACGTGCTCGGCCGGGTATCCGGCGAGCACTACGGTCTGGTCGGGCTTGGCGGCCTTGATCGCCTTCGCGAATACGGGCGCGAGCGCCGGATAGGTGTCGTCGGTCGAGCAGAGGACGGCGACGGGCGCGCCGGATTTGACGGCGGCAGCCGCAGCGGCTTCGGCGGTCTCGAAGGTTTCCTTCGCGAGCATCTCGAATCCGGCGACGGCAAAGAATCCGGCCGTGAAGTCGGCCCGGGCTTTGTGCTGCAGCACCGGGCCCATCTTCGCCACGAAAACCTTCGGGCGGGAGCCGGTCCGTTTCGCGTACGCTTCGGTGGCGAGGCGGAGCGCCTCGAAACCGGCGCTGGCGCGGCGGCATTTCATCGTCTCGATCGTGGCTTCAGGAGCGCCGGCGTTCTTGGCCGTGAGCTGGCCGACGGTCGCTCCGCCTTCAACCGCGGCGAGGGCGGCGTCGAATGCCTTTTCCCAAGTCTTGCCACCGAGCGCGACGGAGGAGGGACGGCGGCCGGCCACCTCGGTCTTGCGCGCGGCAACAACCGCGGGGTCGACCTTGCGGGACTCCAGCAGCTTCTCCTTCAGGTTCGGGAACAGGTTTGTACCCACCATTCCGAGACGGCGCTTGCTGAGAGCGTCGTCCTTTTCCGCTCCGGAAGCGGCGACCGCCTTCTGGAACGAGCCGCTGCGCAGCGCGGCGATGATGCCGCCCTGCTTCTCGATGTCCTGGAAAGAGGTCCAGGCCTTGCGCGCCAGCTCGTCGGTGAGCTTCTCGATGTACCAGGAGCCGCCGGAAGGATCGGCGGGCGAGGTGAAACGGAATTCTTCGGCCAACAGCGTGTGAACGTTGCGCGCGATGCGGCGGGCGAAGTCATCGGACTGGCCGCCGAGCACCGCGTCGAAAGGAGCGACATGGAGGCTGTCCACGCCGCCGAGCACCGCGGAGAGCGCTTCGGTCGTGACGCGGAGCATGTTCACGTGGATGTCCGTGACGGTCTTGTTCCACTTTGCCGTGCGAGCGTGGACGAACGGCAGGGCTTTCTCCGGCTTGATGCCGAAGGCGCTGACCGCCCGCGTCCACAGGAGCCGGAAGGCGCGGAACTTCGCGATTTCGGTGAAGAACTGCGGACCGACGGCGAACGTGAAGACGATCCGCTTCGCCGCGACGTCCGGGGCGATCCCTCGGCTAGCGAGCGCACGGATGGATTCGACGCCCGCCGCAACGGCGTAGGCGAGCTCCTGAACGGCGTTGCCGCCGGCCTCGAGCACCCGGTCGGCGCCGACGCCGACCGTTTTCAGCTCGGGGGCGTTTTTCTTGGCCCACTTGGTCCAGCCGGCGATCTGGTCGAAGAGACTGTCGAGCGAGGCCGGCAGAGTGCCGCGTCCGAGCCATTCGCGCAGCGGATCCGCCGCCAGGCTGCCCGTGAGCGACTTTGTATCCGAACCACGGCGCTTGGCGTAAGCGACGTAGATGGCCGCCAGAGCCGTCGGGCTCACGCCGGCGTTCAGATGAACCGGGATGCAGGAAAGCTCGACGCCGTTCAGCGCCGCGGCGAGGTCGTTCAGGTCGGCGACCGAAAGGCCGCAGCCCCCGATGCACTCGTCCTTCGCCGCATCGGGATCGATGCCCGCGCGGCTGGCGCAGTCGAGATTCACGACGACGCTGTTCTGGCCGCGGTTCAGATCGTTGAGGATCGCGGCATTGAAGTCGGCCGGGCGCGCCGCGGAAATCTCCTGCGCGAATTCCCAAGTGCCGTCCGAGTATCCCTTTTTGCGGGACGTGCGGAGAAACGGGCTTTCGCCGGGGAGACTGTTGGTGTGCGCCAAATTCTCGGCGTCCAGCCGCGTGTAGACGGGCTGCAGCGCGATACCTTCGAAGGTTCGGGTAACGAGCTTCTTATCAAAAGGGGCTCCCTTCAGTTCCTCTTCGACGGCCTTGCGCCACTGCGTGTAGGCAGCGCGTGCGGCGTCGGTCTGCGCGGAGCTGGTTTCGTTTAGCGTACTCATGATGCGATAGTCAGAGGAGGTTCGGTTACGGGCCCACTATAAGTACGGCTGAATCTAGGCGCTCCGCAGATTTTGCCAAAGAATGCTTATGCTTCGCCAACTCATGCGCAGCAGATAAGAAGCATTTATCAATAATGCCACTACCGCAGCGGAAACCACCCGCTGTATCCGACATTATGATCACCAAAATCGACCATCTTGGCATCGCGGTTCGCTCGCTCGACGAGTCCGTCGCTTACTACGAAAAAGCGCTCGGCGTGAAATGCGAGCACCGCGAGGAAGTCGCCTCCCAGAAGGTGAAGACCGCTTTCTTCTCCGTCGGAGACGTGCACCTCGAGCTCCTGGAGCCGACTTCGCCGGAGAGCCCGATCGCGAAGTTCCTGGAAAAAAATGGTGAAGGAGTGCACCATGTCGCCTTCGCAACCACAGACATCGTCGGCCAGCTGAAGCAGGCGTCGGATGCTGGCGTGAAGCTGATCAACGAAAAGCCCTTTGAGGGCGCGGCGGGCAAACTCGTCGCCTTCCTCCACCCGAAGTTCACCCACGGCGTCCTGACGGAATTCTGTTCGCCGAAGGCTCATTAAGCAGCCCAACCGTTCCCCACCATGGCTATCTCGCCCGATCTCCTGAAACAGCTCGAAGAGAAGCGCAAAGTCGCGTACGCCGCCGGCGGCGCCGACAAGCTCGCTGAACGCAAAAAGAAAGGCCTCATGTCCGCCCGCGAGCGGCTCGAGGCATTCTTTCAGCCCGGCACGTTCATGGAGTTCGGGCTGCATGCCCAGCACTCCTGCCACGATTTCGGCTTGGCCGACAAATCGTTCCCCGGCGACGGCGTGATCACCGGCATCGGCTACGTCGATGGCCGTCCGGTCGCGGCGTTCAGCCAGGACTTCACCGTGGGCGGCGGCGCCCTCGGGAAGACGCACGCCAAGAAAATCTGCGACCTTCTGGAGTATGCCCAGAAAGCCGGCATGCCCGTCGTCGGCATCAACGACTCCGGTGGCGCGCGTATCCAGGAAGGCGATGACGCCCTGTCGGGTTACGGCCAGGTTTTCTTCCGGAACGTCCTCCTCTCCGGCGTCGTGCCGCAGATCTCGATCATTGCCGGCCCCTGCGCCGGTGGCGCGGCCTACTCCCCCGCCCTCACGGACTTCATCATCATGACGAAGACCAATGCGCAGATGTTCATCTGCGGACCCGAGGTCATCAAGGCTTCGACCGGTCAGACCGTCACGATGGATGAGATCGGCAGCGCGGCCGCTCACGCGGCAATCAGCGGCAACATCCATTTCGTCGCGGAAAACGAGAAACACGCCCTCGAAATCGCACGGAAGCTGTTCTCGTTCCTCCCTTCGAACAACATCATGGATCCCCCGCATCGTCCTACGCCGACGATCTCGCTGGAGCCGGATCCCGAGATGAACACGCTCGTGCCGGAGGACCCCAAGGCCCCGCTCGACGTGCTGAAGGTGATCAACCGCCTGGTGGACGACGGGGATTTCCTCGAAGTGATGAAGGAGTTCGCGAAGAACATCGTCGTCGGCTTCGCCCGCATCCAGGGCATGGTCGTCGGCATCATCGCCAACCAGCCCGCGGTCAAGGCGGGTACGCTCGACATCGACTCGTCGGACAAGGGCGCGCGTTTCATCCGCTTCTGCAACGTATTCAATATTCCGATCGTCACGCTGGTGGACGTCCCTGGATTCATGCCCGGCGTCGCCCAGGAGCGCGGCGGCATCATTCGCCACGGCGCGAAGATGCTCTTCGCCTACGCCGCCGCTACCGTCCCGAAGATCACCATCATCATGCGCAAGGCCTACGGCGGTGCGTACCTGGCGATGTGCAGCGCGGACATGGGCGCCGATCTGGTCTTCGCCTGGCCCACCGCTGAGATCGCGGTCATGGGCGCCGACGGCGCGGTGAAAGTTCTCTTCAAACGCGAGATCGCGGCCGCCGCGGAACCGAAGAAAAAGGAAAAGGAACTCGCCGCGGAATACCGCGAGAAGTTCGCCTCTCCGTACGAGGCTGCGGGCAAGGCGATGATCACCGACGTGATCGAGCCTTCGCAGACCCGCGGCATGGTCGCCATGGCCATCCGCAACACGATCGCCAAGCGCGAGACCCGTCCGCCGAAGAAGCACGGCAATATCCCGCTCTGATCCTCTCCCCTAAGCACCGTGCGCCTGCCGGCGCGGCTTCGGTCCCCGGCAGCGCACCTTTTTCCCTATGAACCTTTTCCTTTCGCCCATCCTTGCTCAGGCACAGGTGGGGCAGCCGCTCTTCGGCAACCAGTGGCTCGCGCTGCTGGCCATGATGGCGATTGTCGCCGTTTTCATCTTCGCCGTCGCCGGACTCGGTCGTTGGCTCGCCGCCACCCACCCCGATCCGGTGAAAAAGCCGAGCGCAGCCACCGTCCAGCCCGAGGTGCCGCTTGCCACGTCCGAGCAGCTGACCCCGCAGGTCTGCGCCGCCATCGCCGCCGCCGTCGCCGTCACCTACGGCGCTCGTGCGCGTATCGCCGCCGTGCAAACGGCGCATTTCCCGTCCGTCGAATCGCTCATGCAGCAGTGGTCCCTCGAGGGCCGCCGCCAAATCTACTCTTCCCACAAAGTCCGCTAATCTGACCGCCCATGAAAAAGCTCCGCGTAACCGTTGAGGGCAAAGCCTATGAAGTGCTCGTCGAGATCCTCGACGAAGGCACCCAAACTGCCGCACCGATGCCGGTGGCCAGCGCTCCAGTCGCGAGCGCCCCTGTTGCCTCCGCCCCGGTCAGCACCTCGGCTGCCGCCCCGGTTGCCGCTCCGGCCGCGCCGAAAGGCGCCTCGGGCCCGGGCGACATCACCAGCCCCCTCGCGGGTAAACTTGTCTCGGTCGACGTGAAGGTTGGCCAAGCGGTCGAAGAGGGCGCCCAGGTCGCCACTGTCGAAGCGATGAAGATGAACACCTACATCTACGCTCCGAAAGCCGGCAAGGTCGCCTCCATCCTCGTCAACCCCGGCGACGGCGTTGAAGAGGGTACGGTGCTCCTGCGCCTCGCTTAACCGCTCTTTCCAATTCACCTCGCCGCCTGCGCTGCCGGAGACTCCGGCAGCGGCGGCTTTCCCCGTGAAAACAGCCATCTATACCGCTCTGCTCGTCTACGGGATGGGATTTGTTCTCTCCATGCTCGTGGCTTGCCTCATCGCAGTGCTCTTCAACGTGGTTCGCCGCATTTCGGGCGAAAAACGTTCCTGATCCGGACCGTCCTCCATGCAAAATTTCCATATCCTGGACCTCTTCCAGGGCATCACCTCCCTCCATGCGGTCCCAACGACCATTCTTGTTGGGCGCATCGGACTGATGTTCCTCGGCATGGTCCTTCTCTACCTCGGCAAGAAGGGCGTGCTTGAGCCGCTCCTCATGATCCCGATGGGGCTCGGCATGATCGCCGTCAACGCGGGCGTGCTGTTCCTCGATCCGACCACAGCCGGCCATATCGTCGGCGGAACCGCCCTCGACGCGGCGTCTGCGCAGCAGCTCACTCAACAAGCAGCCGCCGGTCAGATGCCTGGCACGCTGTTCATGTCTCCTCTGGTGGAGAAGACGGACAGCCTGATGTACATCCTGCAGATCGATTTTCTGCAGCCGATCTACACCTTCATGTTCAGCAACGGCTTGATCGCCTGCCTCGTATTCATGGGCATCGGCGTGCTGCTGGACGTCGGCTTCGTCCTCGCCCGCCCGTTCCTCAGCATGTTTCTGGCGATCTGCGCCGAGTTCGGCACGGTGGCGACGTTCCCGATCGCAGTCGCAATGGGGCTCAACTACCGCGAAGCCGCTTCGATCGCGATGGTGGGCGGCGCCGACGGTCCGATGGTGCTCTTCACCTCGCTCACGCTGGCAAAGCACCTTTTCGTCCCCATCACGGTGGTCGCCTACCTGTATTTGGGCCTCACCTACGGCGGTTACCCGTACCTGATCCGCTTCCTGGTCCCGGAAAAACTACGCGGTCTGAAGATGCCCCCGCGCGCCCCGGTGAAAGTGACGTCGGACGAAAAGCTCGCGTTCGCCGTCGTCGGCTGCGCGGTGCTCTGTCTGCTCTTCCCTTCGGCAGCTCCTCTGTTCCTCTCACTGTTCGTCGGTGTGGCGGTGCGTGAATCCGGCCTGAAGGTCTTCATCCAGGTGATCGACGGTCCGCTCCTCTACGGTGCCACGATGTTCCTCGGGTTGGTGCTCGGCGTGCTCTGCGAGGCGTCCACCATCCTCGATCCCAAGGTGCTCATCCTCCTTGTGCTTGGTATCGTGTCGCTGCTGCTCTCGGGCGTGGGCGGTATCCTGGGTGGATACATCGCCTACTTCGCCAGCGGCCGGAAAATCAATCCGGTGATCGGTATTGCGGCCGTCAGCTGCGTGCCCAGCACGGCAAAAGTCGCACAGAAGGAAGTCTCGAAAACGCGTCCGGACTCGATCATTCTTCCGGAAGCGCTCGGGGCGAACATTTGCGGCGTCATCACGACCGCGATTTTGACCGGCATCTACGTCACCCTGATTCCGCTGATCAAGTAACGTGAAGCCATTCGCAAGACTCACCAACCGCTACTGGATCGGAGGCGCGATCACCGCCTTCGTCGGAGTGGGTCTTGCGAGAATCCTTTCTCCAACGCTTGAACGAGGCCCGCGGGAAATCACCGCGGCCGCGGGACAGCTGCTCGGCATCCTCGGCCTGTTCATCATCGCCTACGGCGTGAACAGGCGCCTGAAAGCCGGCACATCCAAAGAAGGACTGAAGCCAGAATAGAATCGTAGTCACCCCTCGCCCCATACCCCCCATGGACGATGCACTGCTCGCCCTGCCCCCTCCGGTGTTTGGAGTACTTCCCGAACACCCTGCGTTCTTTGAGTCGATAGGTTATCAGATCAACGGTCTCGCGGTCGTTTTCATCGCGCTCGGTCTCATCTGGGCCGTGATGGAGACAATCGGCATCTACTTCAAACGGCGGGACACCACACAACGACTTGCCGCTGCTCCGCCAGACGCCGTCATTCCGACTGCGGAATCGGAATCGCCCCCCGACGGCCAGCCCACTCCGGAACTGGCCGCTGTCATTGCTGCTGCTGTGGCATTCACAATGCGCGGGCAGCGTTACCGGATAGAAGCCATTGCGCCGGCCACCTATTCGGATTGGGCCAGAGAAGGCCGCCGACAGATCTTCGCTTCACATCAAGTCCGTTAGCCCCACCCCGCCATGCTGAACGACCTGATCGATTTTTTCCGCACCACCGGCTTTTCGCTCATCACGTGGAAAATGCTCGTCATGTGGGGTGTCGCTGGCGCCCTGCTTTACCTGGCGATCGCAAAAGGTTTCGAGCCCCTTCTCCTCGTTCCGATCGCATTTGGTGCGTTGATCGCCAACCTTCCGACGCGCGGCGTCATCACGGCCGAGATGAAGCCAAACGGAGTCTACGAGACGGCTTTCTTCAAAGTTGAAAGCCAGGTTCTCTCCGAACCGTCCGCCGGCAATCTCCAGAGTCCATCGACTCCGGCCTCACCCGAGAACCGACGAACGACCCGAGTGGAACGTATCGAAGGCGGCCTCTACGATTTCATCTCCCAGGGCATCAAGCTGGAGATATTCCCGCCCCTGATCTTTCTCGGCGTCGGGGCGCTGACCGATTTCGGTCCGCTGATCGCGATGCCGCGAACGTTCCTCCTCGGGGCTGCCGCACAGCTTGGGCTGTTCGTCACCTTCATGGGAGCGAATCTGCTGGGCTTCACTTCGAAGCAGTCCGCCTCGATTGGCATCATCGGAGGTGCCGACGGCCCCACCGCGATCTTTACCTGCAACAAGCTGGCTCCCGAACTGCTCGGAGCCGTCGCGGTCGCGGCCTACAGCTACATGTCGCTCGTGCCGCTCATCCAGCCGCCGATCATGCGCTTGCTCACCACGAACAAGGAGCGACGGATTCGCATGAAATCCCTGCGCAAGGTCTCC
Source organism: Opitutaceae bacterium EW11 (assembly GCA_003054665.1). Lineage (GTDB taxonomy): Bacteria > Verrucomicrobiota > Verrucomicrobiia > Opitutales > Opitutaceae > EW11. The sequence continues at coordinate 384,539 of QAYY01000001.1, forward strand.
AAGCTGGAAAAGCTGATCTTCGCGCTCGTTGTGATGATCATCTGTATTTTGCTCGTGCCCGATGCCTCCGCCCTGATCGCCATGCTGATGTTGGGGAATTTCCTGCGCGAGTGCGCCGTGACCGAACGGCTGGTCCACGCCTCACAGAACGAGATCATCAATGTCCTGACCATCTTCCTCGGCACCAGCGTGGGCATCACGATGCGGGCCGACAGCTTTTTGGCCCCGGAAACACTGAAGATCATCGTGCTCGGCGTCGTGGCGTTTGGTTTCTCCACGGCCGGCGGCGTGCTCGTGGCGAAGGTCATGAATATCCTCAACCCGCACAACCCCGTGAACCCCCTGATCGGTTCCGCAGGGGTGTCCGCCGTTCCGATGGCTGCACGAGTCTCCCAGGTGGAAGGTCAGCGGTATGATACATCCAACTACCTGCTCATGCACGCCATGGGGCCGAATGTCGCAGGGGTGATCGGCACCGCAGTAGCGGCGGGTTACTTCATTTCCACGCTGAAGGGCTCACTCTAGTAGAGGAGCGCCCGTCATCGTTCCGCTCGGCGGAGATAGGTCTGCTGGCTTGCCGCGACGCTTCAGCCGTTCGGAGCACAGTACGAACGGAAGAATTCTGGCAGTCGGGGTCCCCCTTGCTAGGCTGCACGCGGCTCCGAACTCCGGCGCCGCGTATCATGTCCTCCACCACGTTTCTCTGGGTTCTATTCTGGGCCGTCTTTGTGGTCGTCTGCTCGGTCGACTATTTCGTCGCCTCGCACCGCAAGACGAAGATGGACGTGAAGTCCGCTCTGCGCTGGACGGGCATCTGGATCGCGGTGGCCCTTTCGTTCTCCGGCGCGATTTACCTGCTTCATCCCAACGGCCAGGAAATCTTCCTCGAATACATCTCCGGCTACCTCACGGAGTATTCGCTCTCGGTGGACAACCTGTTCGTCTTCATCCTGATCTTCTCGCTGATGGGAGTCGGCGAGGTTGCCCAACCAAAACTCATCAAGCTGGGCATCTACCTCTCGATCGCGCTCCGGATCGTCTTCATCCTTTTCGGCATCGCGCTCATCCAGCGCTTCCACTGGCTGATTTACGTGTTCGGCGCGATGCTCGTCTGGACGGCGTGGAAAATGGTCGCGGCCGATGAAGACGAGCAGGTTCACCCCGAGAAAAACCTGCTCTACCGCGCCGCCGCCCGGCTGCTGCCCATGCACGCGGAGGACCAATCGACCAAGCGGCTCTTCACGAACTTCAATGGGCGTCGCTGCATCACTCCGCTCTTTCTCGTCTTCCTCGTGATCGGCAGCACCGACGTCCTTTTCGCGGTCGATTCCATCCCGGCAATCATGGGCATCAGCCAGGATCCGTTCGTCGTGCTCACGTCCAACGTGTTCGCCGTTCTGGGCCTGAACTCGCTCTTCTTCGCGATCCGCGGAATCATGGGGCTGTTCAAGTTCCTGAAGCACGGCGTCAGCCTCATCCTGTTTTTCATCGGCGTGAAGATGATCGCCGGCATCTATCATCCGGTGGAAGAGTGGTTCAAGGAACGCACCTACGTCTCGCTTCTGGTGATCCTCGTCGTGTTGACCGTTTCGGTCATCCTCTCCGTCTGGCACGATCGCATGCTTCGCCGAAACGAAAACAAAACCACGCCGTGAACCCCCAGCCCGCTCCGGAAAAGGAACGCGAGCAGCTTCGTCTCGAGGGATGGACCCTGCACGAATTCGCTTCGCTCCCCTCCACCAACCCCATCGCCGGAGCGCTGCCCCCGTGGCACGCCGTCCGGGCTGACATCCAAACGGGCGGACGCGGCCGCACCGGGCGAGCCTGGGTCTCGGACGCCGGTGGGCTCTGGATTTCCGCGACGATTCCCGTACCTGGGCCGCGCCACAAATGGTCCGTTCTGCCGCTGGCGGCCGGTTGGGCCATGGTCGAATCGCTCCACAGACTGGGCGTAACCGGTCTCCGGTTACGCTGGCCGAACGACGTGCTTCTGGGCCGCCGGAAGCTGGCGGGCTTGTTGGTCGAGCAGTTTCGTCCCGAAACGGCCGTCGTCGGCATCGGCCTGAACGTATTCAACCGGCCGCACGGCATGGACCCGGCGCTCGACGGGCACACCGTCACGCTTTCCGAACTCGTGCCGATGCAGGATCGGTCCCTGCGCGATGTCGCTAGCCTCGTGCTCCGCTCCTTACGTACGGTTCAGGAGATTCTGGCGATGGACGGGTTCCCTGAGATCGCCCAGCGAATCAACCAGCAGTGGGACAACGAACGGCACGTTGAGCTGACGTTGAACAACCAAAGTGGTCCGATCCGCGGCTACTTTCGAAGCATCGATGAAGAGGGACGGCTCGCGTTCACCGCGGCCGACGGCACCAGCCAGATCCTGGACGCCACCCAGGTGGCGCTTCTGCGGGAGTTGGACTAGTCTGGAGCCGTTTCCCAGACGCCCGAAATCTCGGGCCGTCTTGATGGGCGGGCACCGAAGGCGTGGCCGCTACTGGAGTTTCAACGGCAGCCGGAGGATCCGGGCAAAGACCTGCTCGAACATGGCCCCCGTGTGCTGCTCCTTGACGTTGTCGCCCGTGCGCAATGTCCGCACCGGAGTGAAGTCGTTCAGGATGACACAATAGTCATTGTTCGCCATCATCCCGAGCAGCTCGCCCGTACGGCTGAACACCAGGTCGCCTCGGTTCGGAGAAAAGGTGCCGAACAGGCGTTTCATGAGGCGATTGTCCATCTGCACATAGCGGGGCTGAGTCGGATCGAGTTTGAAACCCACCTCTCCGTAGCCTTGGCCGCCGTTGCTGACGAGCACGGCATCCGGGAATTTGAAGGGTTCGGCCGCGATCTGATAAACCTTCGTTCCAATGGACTTCGCCTGTTCCTCGGTGACGGGCAGCACGACGATCCGCGGGTCGATATTGAGGAACTGGATACTCGGCGCCGTGCCGCGGAAGCCGCCCTTTGAGAATGTCGCCGTGACGCGCTCCCAGTCCGGACCGGCTTCACGGATGGCAAACGGCGTGTCGTCGACGTGCAGCAGCGCGTAAATCTGCTTTCCATTGCTCACGAGCACCGTCCGCGTCTCCTTTGTGCGATTCACCGCTCCGAGAAACGTGTCGCGATAGGCGGTGAAGTCGGCCTGGACGCGATTGGCGAGAAAATCGCTGAACAGCGTGTTCGCGTTGATCGGCCGATTATCGCGGATCTCTTTCGTGAGTTGGGTCGATTGCTCCGCGATTTGTCCGACGCCCTGAGCCAGCTGGCTGGTTGTTTCCTGGACCTTCAGTCGCTCTTCGCGCTCAGCCTGCACCTGCGTTTTCAGCGTATCGGCCGTATCCCGGAGCATCTGCTTCTCCTGCTCGGCGACCTTTACGGCAACGTTCAGCGACTCGATTTTCTCCTGAGCCGCCACGTGCTGTTTCTCGAGTTGCGAAAGCTGCTGCTGCTGACGCGCCGCCTCCGCCTGGCGCTGCTCGAGGTCCTTCTGAAGCTGCGCCATCCGCTCACGAGAAACAGCAGCGTCGCGGGAAGCCGCTTCGACCTTTTGGGCGAGTTCGGACGCCTGGCGCTGGGTCTCCGAAAGGGAGGCGGTCAGCTGCGAGCGTTCGCTTTGAAGCTGAGCGAGGTTCTGCTCGCGATTCTGCAGGGCCGACTCCGTTTGTTGGAGCTGCTGTGTGAGCTGTTCGCGTTGAGCCCGCTCGTCCTCCAGCGACATCTTCATCACATCGACCATATCCTGGTCTTTCGACGCGGGGCTGGGGCCGATCTGCTGAGCGGGGACGGGCGGCTGCTGTGGCCGTGTCGGTTCCGCCTTCTCCCAACGCGTCAGCGCGAGAAGATTCAGAAGGAGGAAATCACAGATGATCAGCAGGAGGGTCTTGTTCATGACGCACTCGAAGGCCGCGCGACCGGAGAAGCGGGGCTCACCTTCGTTGGAGCCACAACCGGTGCGCCGGCGATCACCGCGGCGCTTTGACTCTCAAGGATCAGCTGACGCTTGAAGGCGCGCACGTGCCGGATCTTCACCAGCGCCACGCAGATGATGCCGAAAAGATTGGAGGAATACGCGGCGAGGAGATTCGGCTGGATGACGCCGAGCACCTGCAGGACCAGGGCGCTCGCCGTTCCGGCAATGCCGATGTAGAGACCTCCGTCGAAGAGGTTCTCCTCGTTCTCCATGAGGCGCAGCTTCACGAGGGGCGGCACCACCTGGCGTGAGATCTCCCGGATTTTGACGAGGCAGACCAGGTACATGATCACCTGGAAGGTGGCAAAGATCGCGATTGAGAGGAGGGTCGATGTTTCCATGGCGGGAGCTGAAGCGGGAGTCGTTGGAGGTTTTACGTCGGTAAGGTTGGCCAGTGCGGGGATGGTAAGCCGGAGACGAAACTCGGACGGCGGCGCGGCTTTGAGCAAAAACGGTTCGGTCGCCAGAACCAGGATTCCCGCCGCAAGCACCGCCAGCACGCTGCTCGTCATTCGGGCAGGAGCCTCGATGGTGGTCGGAGGCGCAAACCCGGTTTCAAGACCCCGGAACACGCAAAAAGCTCCGAGGAGGAAAGCCAGGTACTTCCCGAGCAAAGCGAGCCGCGGATGCAGAAAAGCGATCCGCGCCGCAAAACCGAGGGCCGGGCCCGAAGACCGATTGATCGGCACTTGATGGAGCAGCAGAAGCCTGACCGCGCCCTGGCCGTGCGAAAGCGCATGGCGGAGGTCTTCGAGGCCGTTCTTCCCGTAGTGGATCAGGTATGACGCGACGCGGTCGGCCGAATCCGAGAACAAGGCCGCCGAATAGATCAGGGGCAAGTTGTCGGGGGCGACTCGGGCCAGGTGCGCATACTCGCCCACGGTCTTGGCGCTGTCCGTGATTCGGAGCAGTTCGCAGAGCTGAATCCAATTGAGCCGCTTTCCGAGCGACAGGAGATCGATGTAGAACATTTCGAGCTCCCCCATTTTTTTCGACTGCACGGCGTCTTCGGCCAAGCCGCGCAACTCTCTCTGCAACTGCCCAGACAAGTGCTCGCCCTGGTAAAGCAGGGCGGTGAGCAGGATGACCGAGTCGAGCGCCTGCCCCCCGGCATGGGTTGCCGGGATGAACTGCGTCGTCCCGTTGATTTCTCGCGTGGCGAGCATCGCCTGGACGCCAAGTGAACGCGAATTCGAGAGGTACGTGCGGAGGCTCTTGCGCGCTTTCTCGGTGATGAGGAAGTTGAGCACAGGCGTGCTTTCGCCCTTCCCCGTGTTCTCCTTCAGATTGAAAAGCGGATCCAGGAACGGGTCCCAGCCGCCCCATGCCACCCACTCCGGCCGGCGTGTAGCGACGTCCCGGATACCACGATCGAGCATTCCCGCGTCGGAATCTCCGACGAGTCGCGCCGCATTCAAAACCAGCTGCGCGGGTCCGAGCTTTTCCGAGTCGAGCAGTTGCTTTCCGAACTTGGCGAGCGAGGGCGTGCCTTCACCTGCTTGGGCGAGCACGGCTGGAGTCAGTGACTTCAGATTGACCGGAATCAGCCACCCGAGGACCAGCACAACCAGGCCGGCCGTGAGCCACGCAATCGAGAGCGGGAGGGATTTGCCGTTTCGGCCAGGCTCCGTCATGATCGGTCAGGAATATTTATTTGCGGGAGCGTTAAGGCAAACCCACGATTCGCGGCCCAGATCGACCCATGTCTTTGAAAATTGTTCACTATAATCAGCCCGTCCTCCGGAAGAAGGGCGTAAAGGTAGTCGCTTTTAATGAGCAACTTGCGAAGCTAGCGGACGACATGGTGGAGACGATGCATGAAGCGGGCGGCATCGGCCTCGCCGCACAGCAGGTGGGTAAGGCAATCCAGCTTTGCGTCGTGGACGTCCGTGAGAGCCAGCGGGATTTCACATGGGAGCTCGATGGGGCGAAAACGCCGCTGGAGCTGTTTATGCCGATGGCCATGGTGAATCCGGAAATCACCAAGCTGCCTTCGCCCGATGAGATTCTCGAAGAAGGGTGCCTGTCGTTTCCAGAGATCCGAGGAGACGTGAAACGTCCGGACGCGATCACGGCCAAATTCCAGGATCTCTCCGGAACGCCGCATATCTTGACTTGCACGGGAATCCTCGCCCGTTGCGTGCAGCATGAAGTCGATCACCTAAACGGTGTTCTCTTCATTGACCGCATGGAAAAGAGAGTCCGCTCCAGCTTGGATCGGGCGGTCAAAGAACTCGCCAAGAAAACCCGCGAAGAAACCTCTGCGGATGAGTGAGCGCGCCGAGGGAATGAGCTACGCCCCGAAGGGCAAACCCGCGCCAGTGGTCAAGCCCGGCGAGTTTCCAATCGCGGCGGCTTACCTCGAGCACGGGCACATCTACGGGATGTGCAACGGATTGAGCGAAGCGGGTGCGGATCTGCGGTGGGTCTACGATCCGGACCCGACCAAGGTCGCTGCCTTTGTTCAGAAATACCCGCAGGTCAGAATCGCCCGCAGCTTCGACGAGATTCTGGCCGACGCCGAAGTGAAGCTGGTGGCGGCAGCCGCCATCACGAGCGAGCGGGGTCCAATCGGCTGCCGAGTCATGCAAGCGAGGAAGGACTATTTCACGGACAAAGCGCCGTTCACGACGCTCGATCAGCTCAAGAAGGCCCAGGAGGTCGCAGTCCAGACGCGTCAGAAGTACATGGTGTACTACAGTGAACGACTCCATGTTGAGTCTGCCATGGCTGCGACGGAGCTCGTGCACCAAGGAGCGATCGGTCGCGTTCTCCAGGTGCTTGGCCTCGGCCCGCACCGCCTGAGTAAAGCGAGCAGACCGGCCTGGTTTTTCGAAAAAGCGAAATACGGTGGGATTCTCTGCGATATCGGCAGTCACCAATTCGAGCAGTTTCTGACCTACTCCGGAGCGACTGATGCCAAGATCACGCATGCCGCTGTCGCCAACTACGGTAATCCAGACAAGCCGGAGCTGGAGGATTTCGGTGAAGCCAACCTCCTGGGAAACAACGGCGCGACCAACTACATTCGCGTCGATTGGTTCACACCCGACGGTCTCGGCACATGGGGCGATGGCCGCACGATCATCCTAGGCACGAAAGGCTACATCGAGCTGCGGAAATATATCGAAGTCGGCCGCGAGAAGACGGGCGACCACCTCTACCTCGTCGACGACAAAGGAGAGCAGCATCTGCACGTCGCCGGCAAAGTCGGCTTCCCTTTCTTCGGGGCGTTCATCCTCGACTGCCTGAACCGGACCGAGAAGGCGATGACCCAAGCCCACGCCTTCAAGGCCGCTGAGCTCTGTCTTCGGGCGCAAGCAGCCGCCGTGCGGATAGCCTAATCCCCCCGCGGGAGACTGCCCCGGAGGGGAAACCGTCGTGGGCTCGTTGTGCGGCTGAACCCCGAAAGGTTTCATACCGACGCACTCCCGTCCTGTGCGGGTATATCACAGCCGCAGCCCGCGTATTCGATTTTCCGCGACGCTGGAAATCCAGGCGTACACCCGACGATGGCGGCACTGTCTGAAGGTCGAATTACGTCACAGAAGATCCGCCGCAAGTTCGGCCAACTTGGAGCGCTCTCCCTTGGTCAGCTTGATATGCGCCGCCAGGGGTTGCCCCTTCATGCGGTTGTAGCAGTAGACGAGCCCATTGCTTCGGGAATCCACGTAGGGGTTGTCGATCTGGGCGGGATCCCCGATCAGAACGATTTTCGAACCCTCGGAAATCCGCGTGATGATCGTTTTCACCTCGTGCGGGGTAAGCTGCTGCGCCTCGTCCAGGATGAAAAAGCGACGTGCTATGGACCGGCCACGGATAAAGCAGAGCGCCTCAATTTCTACCAAGCCGCTGCGGATTAGGCGTTCGTACGGCTTGATCACGGTGCCCCCAGGGCCAGACGTGACATGAGCAGGTTGCGGAGCCGACATCGAGAGCACCGCCTCGTCATGTTTCTTCTTTTTCTTCTTCGAAACTTTCTTGGCGGCGAACTGGGGATCCTTGGGCGGCTTGGAGGGCATCAGCACTTCCAGCGCATCAAAGTACGGTTGGAGCCACGGCTTCATCTTCTCGTCGAGCGTTCCCGGCAAGAAACCAATGTCCTTGCCCAGTGAGATTACGGGACGAGAAATGGAGACCCCATCGTAGCGGCACGCTTCATCTTGGGTCTGATGAAGAGCGCAAGCTGTTGAGATGAGCGTCTTGCCTGTCCCGGCCTTTCCGAAACACGTGATCATCGACAGCGAATCGTCGAGGAGCGCATCCATGAAGAACTGCTGCTCGAGATTGCGAGGACGAATCGGGATTCCGCCTGGGGCCTTCACGTATTCCGGGATCTTCAGCCGGCGAACAAGCCCGTCGCCATAATACCGTGCGGGCATTGTCTTCCCTTCCGGCGAGCGAAGGAGCAGGTATTCGTTGACGTAAAGCTGCGAAGCCTCGTCGTCGCCGAGTTCGAAAAATCCCTCTGAACAGAAGCGTTGGAGCTCGTAGATGGTAACTGGGATCTCCTGGTAGGAAGCCTCTTCAACAGCTTCCGGCACTTTGTCATTCAGGTAGTCTTCCGAAGCGAGACCTACAGCTCGGGCCTTCAGCTGCACGTTTACGTCTTTTGTGACCAGGATCGTGGGAGGCGGGAACTGCTCCTGAATGAAAAGCGCACACGCGATGATTCGGTTGTCCTTCTTGGAAAGATCCGGAAGCACCGCCCGCAACCGTTGCATCCCAGGCGACGCCAGATTCTGCTCCACGAGGTACCTGTTGATGATCACCGAAAGAGTGCCGCCGTTCGGCAGCTTGACCCCTTCCAGCATGGACCTGGAGTCCGGTAGCAGCTCCTGGAGAATGCGATGTACACGTCGCGCATTCCGGCCGCGTTCGGTCGACTGTTCCGATTTTATGGCGTCCAGCTCTTCCAACACCTCGACCGGAATCGCGAGGTTGTTGTCCTCGAACTTGTAGATCGATTGCGGATCGTGCAGGAGGACGTTGGTGTCCAAGACGAAGGTTTTTACCTTCGTAGAGACCTTGAGCTGAGGTTTAGGGTCAGAGGCCCGGCTCAGGTTTTCCATCGGCGAGTAACTTGTGAATAACTCTGCACGGGGCGTCCACCTTGTCGATGCCAGAGTACCGGAAGAAGCACATTTGTTTCACTTCGTCACGTCGTAGACAGGGGACTACTTTCCGCTCTCAAAACCCCGTAAAAAAAGGAGGGCGGATCGCCTACCCCTAAGCGATCCGCCCATTGCTTTCTTTGTTACCCCAAATCTCCCGCTAAGCGGGAGAAACTGTAGTATGCTCGAACATAAGGTATGACGCAGTGCCCCCTGAAATGTTTCAAAAAACATCGGGTTTTCTACAAGCGTCCGGATCAGCAGGGCATACGGAGCCCTCGCTACCTTCCACCCTCCTCAGCCACCAATCAACCGAGCAAAGCGCCTACGCGAGCAAACAGGTCACGAATGCTGAACGGCTTTCCAAGAAAATCGACGTTCTTGCTATCCACAATCCCGTGCACGACCACGTCGTCGGCATAGCCTGACATGACGAGTATCTTCATCGTCGGCTGTTTCGCCAGGATCTTCGAAGCCAGCTCGGCTCCGTCCACGTCCGGCATCACAAGATCGATGATCACGAGTTCAATCCCCTCACCCTTTTTCGATTCGAGAATCGAGAGTCCAGCAGCTCCGCGGTTGGCTGTGAGCACAGTGTAGCCACGGGTCGCTAGCGCTTCCTTGACGAGCGCGAGCGCCTGTTCGTTGTCGTCGACGACAAGAATCGTTTTGTTCTCTTTGGCTTTCACGGAGGGAAGCTTGTAGTAGTGGGAAACTGGTTCTGATGAAGGTGAAACTTCGCCAGAGTCTGGCGGATACCTCGGATGATATCAGCCGGATCCTTTGTTTTCTCCACGAAACTACACGGCTCAAGCCAGCGAGAGTCTACCTCAAACTGCGGATTTTGGAGACTCGACACGAAAAGTATAGGTACGCCGTTCGCGACGCCTCTGAGCGCCGCCGCCATTTGGACGCCGTCATGGCGACTTAGGTTCATATCAACCACCACGACGTCCGGATGAGTCTGCGCAACGTCGGCGAGCACCAAAGGTTGGTCGTGACCAGAACCACACACGCTTAGATCCGCCTCCGAATTGATGAGCGACGTGAGCGCAAACGTGAAGAATCGATGGTCGTCGACAATGTAAACACGCGTGACCCATGGAGCGTGGGACTGGCTTGTTGAGGGCTGGAACCCAGACGACGCACTCACCTCTGCACACATGATTGCACGGCCTCCGAGTCGGTAGGTTGCCGGCAGCGAAGCCGGGAATGTGGGGAACCGACGGCACACCACGTCGAAGGTGAGCCCATAACTCCTTTGCACTGATAGAGAGGTCAAGGGGTTTGTACCCTCCCGAGCCCATTGGTGGTAGATTCCACTACCGGTTGTCAGGCAATAGCCTTAAAAGTTGTCTTGCCGTGACTGGGCGTCCCGCGATCCTCAGTTCCGCCCAATTGCATGAGCAGGACCGCACGCACCAACGCCGCGCAAAGAGCAGGATCACGCGGTCCTCGAAAAACCTCGCCTTCGTCTGGTTCTTCCCGCACGAGGCCGCGCGTTGTCGAAAAAACGGTCGCCGCCTCCGAAATACCAAGCTGGGCGACTTCAACCGTTTTTGACCGGGCAAAAATCGTCGCTTGGGAGGGCACTGCGACGCCTCTTCATACTACTGCGATCTACCCGCGATCGGTTCCATTCATCCGAAACCTGATTCCGACCGGGAGAAGAACTCCTGCATGGATGGACATCGTCCATCCGATCGATCGCGTACGGGTGACTCAGTTTTTTGATACGCTCGTTGCCGCGCCCGCAAGCATCGACTATCGAGTCGTGGACGCACAGGGATCGGTTTTGTGGCTCAGGCACCTGGTGGAAACTCTGGACGTTACTCAAGGCGTCCGCCGTATTCACGGTTTTGTGACGGACATTCAGACCGAGAAGGAATACCAGCTTGAGAGTCTGCGAGTGAGCGAGCGCGAGCAGAACCGCATCGGACAAGATCTTCACGACGACCTCTGCCAAGTGCTAGCCGGTGTGAGCTGCCTAATGCGCGTATTCGAGGGTCGCGTCGCGGCGAAAGTCCCGGAGGAGCTACCAAGCCTGAAAGAACTCAACGATCAGATCATCGACGCAATGCACCGAACCCGTGCGCTGACTCATGGTCTGTTCCCCGGCAAGATTCAGATTGCAGATATTCGAGGCGCCCTATTAGAACTCGCCTCCCAGGTAAAAGCGCGATTTAAGGTGGACATTTCCACACAGTTCGCGGGTCGCTTTCCAAAACATACCTCCTCCCAAATCATCCAAATTTATAGAATTTCGCAGGAAGCTATGAGCAACGCGATCAAGCACGGACGCGCCACGGCGATCAATGTCCAGCTCACGGCTTCAGACCATGCGATGGAGTTAACAATTACAGATAACGGCGACGGGCTTCCGGCCAAAGAAAACGCAACACCCGGCGTCGGACTCAATATCATGAAATACCGCGCAGCCTTGTTAGGAGGGGACATTTCCGTGGCAAATTGTGAGCCACGAGGTGCGCGCGTTTCTTTGCGTTACCCGTTCGAGAGCCACGGATGAGCACCAAGACACGGATCTTTATCGTCGACGATCACCCGCTGCTTCGGCGCGGACTGGCAGAGCTCATCAACCGAGAACCTGACATGGTGTTCATCGGCGAAGCGGAGGATTCTCCGTCGGCGATGAAGGCGATCACCCAGATTAAGCCGGACCTCGTGATCGTGGACATTTCACTCAAGGGGTACAACGGGATCGAGCTCATCAAGAACATCAAGGCCTTCGATTCCAAGATCCAGGTCCTCGTGCTCTCCATGCACGACGAATCCGTGTATGCCATGCGGGTGCTGAAAGCGGGCGCCAAGGCCTACGTCATGAAACAGGAGGTCGTCGACAAGGTGATGGAAGCTGTGCGACGCATCCGTGCTGGAAAGGTCTTTGTCAGCGAGCGCGTCGCGAGTCGTATGCTCGATCAAGTCGTCGTGGGTGGCGACCCTGCGCCTGATTCGCCCGTCGATCTGCTCAGCGATCGCGAACTCGAGATCGTCAACATGATCGGCAGCGGGCTACCGACGCGCGAAATCGCAGCCAAGCTCCATATCAGCATCAAGACGGTCGAGTCTCACCGCGCACGCATCAAAGAAAAGCTGAACCTCCAGAACGCGATTCAGCTCGTTCAGTTCTGCGTCCGCTGGGTTGAAGAGGGCGCACGGACTGCCTGACGTCTGAATCCCGTCGCGCCGCGAGCCGAACGGTTTCGCGTGTCTGCAGACAGAGGACGAGTACGCGGTCCGCAGGCCGCAATTACGTCCCGCTCATAAACTCGGATCCCCGGCGGGATTACCCTGCGCTGTCGGCCGTTTAGGACGCGCAGGTGCCCACAAACGGATGAGGAATTCCGCGAGGTTTTTCATGCTGGTCCGTGCAAGCCCCTGCTTCTGCGCAAGGTCCTTGAACTCCGGAACTACGGAAGAGCGCTCTCTGAAATATTCCCAGAGCTGGATCTCTAAGCGTTCGGCCATATCTCGTTCCGCAGCACACGCTTTTGCAACACTCTGAACTTTGTGCAGCCAGAACTGTCTCTCCTCCGGATGTTTCCCTACGTAGTCGAACAACAGCTGCTCGCATCGATTTAGGCTCACGAAGCGAACGCTGCCCAGCACCTCACGCAAAACAACCCAAAACCTCGCTTTACCATGGCATTGCAATCGTCCGTTACCCCGGTAGCATCGGCCCATCCCCCAAAAACGACCATGTGGCAAAAACTCAAAGAGCAAATACCGACCGTGGTGATCACGGTCGTCCTGATCTGCGGTGCGGCTTACTGGATCCATCAGAAGACGGTCAGCGACATGGCAGCTCGAGAGCAGACTGCGTTGGACGCTCTGCGTGAACAACATGCCGCCGAACTCCGGGCTTCCGCAGAGGAGACTCAGAAGAAGATCGATGCGGTGCAGGCTCTGCTCAATGACGCCATCAAAAAGCGGGCAGCCGATGCCCTGATGACGGATGAGGAGTTTGCGAAGGTGAACGCGGACAAGGTGAACCAACTCGCCGAGGCGATCGCGACGAAGATGCAGCCGTACAATCCGCTCCCGAAGACACCCGAAGACGCAGAGCGCCTGCAAAACGAGCAGGTCGACAAGGTTTCTTCACGCATGGCCGACAAGATCCAGCCGATTCTCTCGGAAATGGCGAAGGACCAGAATCTCACGCGCGACGCGATCAACTCCTATAGCCAGCGGATTTCCGACCAGATCGGCGCAGTGCTAACTGCCGAGCTGGCGAAGAACCAACAGCTCAACAACAATCTCGCCCAGACACAGGCGATCGCCCGCGACTCGCTTCGTCTCAGCCACGAAGTCACGGCACTGTACCTCAGCTCCTTCAAGGATCAGGGACTCATTACCCGGCTGCTCTCACTCCCGGCGAACGTCGTGCGCGACGCCACGAGCCTCAGCATCGTGAACAGCACGGAACGCCGAAAGATGGAAGAGCGACTCGTCTCACAAATGAACGAGATCGAAAAACGGCTGAACGACGTTCAAGCGCAGACCCCACGGAAGTAGTTTACTGCTCCATTTGCTCTCTCGGCCGCGCGATTCCCGCGCGGCCTTTTTCGTTTTCGGCGGCTTCGGATCCTCGCCTGTGGACCAGGCGTCGCCGTATTTATCCGTCCGATACAAGGAATGCGCCGGATTTAAACCACGGCCGACGTGCAGGGCAGCAGCCAGAATAGGTGGCCTTCGGCGTCTAGCTCCGTCCCTCTGAACGGAACTTTTTCCTGCATTCCCCGGGCGTCATTCCCGTAAGCCGTTTGAAGAGCACGCACATGTACTCCACGTGCTCGAAGCCGGTAAGCTCCGCGATTTTCTTGAGCGGGAAATCGGTCTCGATGAGAAGCTGGCGTATCCGCGCAACCTGTACGCGTCGAATCTCCGCCTGCGGAGAGCGCCCCAGGTGCCGGCGGAACTTCTTTTCGAGTTGGCTCCTTGACGCAGCTGCGTGCTTGAGAACCTGCTCCACGGCAATGCCGCTGCAGGCGTGTTCACGGATATAACTCAGGGCCGCAGCGACATTTTTGTCCTCGATCGCGAGGATATCGGTCGAATGGCGCGTCACAACGCCGGTGGGGTCTATGCGGACGTAGCTATCGGGCGGATTCTGCCCGTGCATGAGCTGATCGAGCATCTCCGCAGCACGGTAACCCGACTGAAACGGGTTTGTGGCCACGCTCGAAAGCGGAGGGTAAGCGAGTTCGCATCGGATCGCATCGTTGTTCGCGCCCAACACGGCGAGTTCTTCCGGGACCAGGAGTCCAGCGACTTGGGCTGCGGCCATGACCTGCAGGGCCCGCATGTCGTTACAGGCCATGACACCGACCGGCTTGGGCAACTGACTCAGCCAACCCGCCAGGGCCGCGGTCTGCTGTTCGTCCCAAAAAGGTGTCAGGTCGCCCGGATACTCGACGTCGAACACGTCGCAGCGGGCTCCGGTCAGGCGCGCCGCCTCAACAAATCCATCGCGCCGCTCGCATGACCATCCGTCGTTGTAGAAGCCACAGAATCCGACATGGCGATACCCGCGCTCCATGAAGTGCTCCGCTCCGAGATGCCCGATCGCCGCATTGTCGGGCCGAATCTTCGGCACGCCGGGAGACGGCGGCGTATCGCTCATATCCACAAGCGGAATACCCAGCTCGTTGCAGCCCTGTATCAGGGCCGGAGTCGTGTGCCGGCTGATCACCCCGCGCCACGGTTTGCTGCGAAGCCACCTCGGATCGGTCTCCGCCTTTGCCTCGTCGTCCAAGAATGCCGCCCACGGCCGATGAGACCGCTCGTAATGGCCAATCCCCTGAAGCGTCGGTGAACACTCCTCCTGCCTTGTCATGAAGATGAGCAACACCTGCGGTCTCATTGGGCCGGATCGTGACTGTAATGCCGACCACGTGCAACCCTGGGCCAGCACTGCGCTGCATCACCGGAAAAGGGATACGGTCAAAGCCCCCTCCTCGCCCAACGAAAGCCAACGCCTCACCGGCGGAGGATTCGCGGACAATCGTACCTGCAGAGCGACCCAGACTAGAGCGATGGTTTGATCGCCTCGAAGGCTTCGGTCGCGGCGTCAGCGACAGGTGCTATATCTTCCGGCGTCAGGCCTGCCGACTGGAGTTTCTCCAGGGTCAAATCCCAATACATCGCCTCTCCCGGCAGAGAAAAGCCTGCGTCGCATGCAATCCCCGCCGCAATATTCAGGAGCAGTGCCGCGCGGGCGTGGGGTCCGTGGACGGGTTCGAGCAGGTAGTGATCGCGAATGGGATCCGTGATGGTCGCGGGGAATTTCCAGCTCTCAAGCACGGTTGCAGCAACGTCCGCGTTGGTCATTCCGACCAGATCGCGTTCCCAAGTGATCAACGCGGGCACCCCCGAACGGCTGTAGTGCCGCTCGGGCGAGAACGTCCGGCGGACGAAGCTCTCGAGCACCAGCTTGCCCATGGACCGCAGCAGTGCCGCCGCGTATGCCGCCCGAGGGTCGATCTCCAGGCGTTTCGCCAGGATTTCGGCAGCAAGCGCCGTGACCAGCGTGTTGTCGCGCAGTCGAGTCCCAGAGTGTGCGTAAAACGTGAGATTCTGCTCGTCCAACTGCGCCGCGGCAGCGAGCCCCGTCAGGCGGAACACTTCCACAAATCCGACGCGTGCGACGGCCTCTTCGACCGAAGCGATGCCTCCGCCTCCATAGGCCACACTGTTGCTGATCCTGATGATCCGAGCGGAAAGGCTGGCGTCGCGGCGGAGAAGCTTGGCGATATCCTCCAAGCTCGTATTTGCATCCGCAATAAGCTCGTCCAGACGCAGAAGGATCTGCGGAGAAGCAGGCAGCTTCTGCGCGAGCTGCAGGAGGACATCGCGAGTAGGAGTCGCCAGGGGCATTCCCCTCATTATCGGCCACTTCGGGGAATTGCTAAAGCAAACTTACGCAAATTGCTGCTCGGGGATAAATTCCGACGCCCCGCCCGATTGGGCGGGCCCCATCCTGCTCATGGATGCCTGCACCGCTCGGGGAGTTCTGCGATTCTTCCGAGGCCGTTGACCAGTGCTCTCCGGGGCATACCTGTAGCGTTCCCCCCATGACCAAGTCTGCTGCTCCGATCGCCGCGCCGGCGATCCCGCTCCGCCTCACGGTGTGTTGCGCCGTCTTCTTTTCGTTCCTGGTTTCTTCCGCCCTTGGCGAAACGCTCCGAGATCGGATCCGGGAGCGGCGCGCCCAGAAAACCGAATTGGCCGCCCACCCCGAAGAGTCCGATGAAACGTCGCCCACACTGCAGCACGTGCCAGGCAACGTCCGACGGCTACCCGACATCGCGTACGGCAGCGACGCCGCGCAACGCCTCGACATCTATCTGCCCGCGTCGACGCCTCCCAAAAACGCCCCCATCCTCTTCATGGTTCACGGCGGTGGTTGGGCACGCGGCGACAAAGCCATGCAAACCGTGGTGGAAAACAAAGTGGCCCACTGGGTGCCGCGCGGATTCATCTTCGTATCCATAAACTACCGACTTCTTCCTGCGGCCCGGCCGCTGGAACAGGCCGACGACATTTCGCGCGCCCTCGCCTACGTCCAAACGCATGCCAAAGACTGGGGCGGCAATCCCGAGAGCGTGGTCCTGATGGGACACTCCGCGGGCGCCCACCTGGTCGCGCTGCTGGCCGCTCAACCCAAGCGCGCCGTCGACTTGGGCGCGAAACCTTGGCTCGGCAGCGTGCTGCTCGACAGCGCCGCGCTCGACGTGCCCGCAATCATGGAGAAGCGCCATTTCCGGCTCTATGACCCAGCCTTCGGCAAGGATCCCGCTTACTGGAAACTCGCGTCGCCCTATCATCTGCTCACCGCCCCCGCTCAACCGGTTTTCGCAGTCTGCTCCAGCCGCCGTGCCGATTCGCGGGCTCAGGCTCGCAGTTTCGCAGCGCATGCAAAATCCATCGGATCGGCGGTGACCGTTCACGAAGAGGACAAGACGCACCGGGAGATCAACGATGAGCTCGGTTTGACCGGACCCTACACGGAAGCGGTAGACGCGTTCCTGCGGTCGCTGAGCCCGAGTCTGGCCGAAGAGCTTCGTTGACACGGCGCCGACTGCCCCCGCCGTGAGGAGAGCGCTCGCAGAATTCGATACGGTTGTCTCCATCGCAGATCGATTGAGCGGCCGCGGCGACCAATCGTGAGAGCACACAGAGCGCTGTATTCGCCGATTCCCGACAGGCAGGGACTCAGCGAGTGCGGTGAGAGGAATCTCCGCTATCCGCCCCAGGTTACTCGAACGAGCGAAACGAAACCGACATCGACGCCCTCCGCGTTGAAGCCAAAATCAGCGCCGATGGTTCTTCTTCGACGACCTGCGCGTATCGCGCACCTGACTCTCGCCCTTTGGCTCGGCCTCAGTTCCGTTCCCGGCTTCGCTTCGAGCGGACCGTCAGCCGAGCCCACCTCGCCGCCCATCTCCGCACAAGCGTACGAGTGGCGCAACGTCGCCATCGGCGGCGGAGGCTTCGTGACCGGCGTCCTGTTTCACCCAACGGAAGCCGGCCTCGCGTACGCCCGCACCGACGTCGGTGGTGCGTACCGTCGCGAGGGCACGGACGCGGCGTGGGTTCCTCTGCAGGACAGCCTGAGCCGCCCCGACTGGAATCTGCTCGGAGTCGATGGCATCGCGGTCGATCCGAACGATGCATCTCGCGTTTACCTCGCCGCCGGCACGTACGTCAGTCCGGAAGTCGGAAACGGCGCGCTGCTTGCCAGCGACGACCGAGGGCGCACCTGGACGAGAATACCGTTACCCTTTCCGCTCGGCGGCAACGAACCCGGCCGCAATTCGGGCGAGCGACTCGCGGTCGACCCGCATGACGGACGGCTCCTGTACCTCGGCACGCGCACCAACGGGCTATGGCGCAGCAAAGACCACGGCGCCACCTGGAGCAAAGTTGCCTCTTTTCCCGGTCTTTCGGACGACAGCGTTCAACAACGAACCGAATCCGACCGGTTCAATCCGCTCAGCCGTCCCGTCGGCATTCCGGTCGTCGTCTTCGACCCACGGGGCAAAGCCGGAGAACCGACGCCTCGCATCTACGCGGCCATTTCGCGAGCCGATCGCGGCATCGTCGCCAGCCGGGACGCCGGGCAGACCTGGTCCCAGCTCGCCGGCCAACCCGTAGGATTGCGTCCGACCGACATGATCGTGCTGCCCGACGGTACGCTCGTCGCAACCTACGCGGATCTGCCCGGCCCAAATCGAATGTCGGCCGGCACAGTCTGGAAGTACGCGCCGGAAACGGAGAGCTGGACGGAAATCGCTCCAGAGAAGGGATCTTTTGGATACGCTTGCGCGACGTTCGACCCTTCCAGCCCCGCAACGCTTCTCGTGAGCACATGGAATCGTTTGGGGGGCGAAGAGATCTTCCGGAGCCTCGACGCTGGCAAAACCTGGCATCCGATGCTGTCGAAATCGCGCTGGGACCACTCGGCCGCGCCGTACACGGCGGGAATGCATATCCATTGGATCAGCTCCGTCGCGGTCGATCCGCGCGACCGCGATCGTGTGCTTTTCACGACTGGCTACGGCGTCTGGCAAAGCCTCAACGCCACCGCTTCCGACCGGAACGAACCGGTGCAATGGCAACTCGCCGTGAGAGGCATCGAAGAGACAGTACCTCTCACGCTCGTCAGCCCGCTGCAGGGACCCCATCTCATCAGCGGACTCGGCGACATCGACGGATTCCTCCACCACGATCTCGACGCCACTCCGGCACAAGGTGCGTTTCAGGGTCCACGGTTCAAAAACACCGAGTCCATCGACTTCGCCGGGCCGGTGCCGACGTTCTTCGTCCGTTCGGGCACGACGTACAAGATGGACGTCGTGCATGGCGCCTGGTCGGACGATGGAGGTGAACATTGGACCCGCTTCGTCGGCGAGCCTCCGCTTCCCGCAGCTGGGCTAACTTTTCCGGGCTTCCCAGGTGGACGTTTTCCTGGAAACGCCCCCGCCCACCGCACGGGCCCGATCACCGTCAGCGCGGACGGCAAGATCATCGTCTGGACGCTCATGGGCCAGTCTCCGTGTTTCTCGACAGACCGCGGCGCGACTTGGGCGCCGTCGCAAGGCGCTCCGGCCAACCTCGCTGTCGCGGCGGACCGCGTCGTCTCCTCGCACTTCTACGGCGTCGATCTTTTCGGCGGGGCCCTCTACGTGAGCACCGACGGTGCTCAAAGCTTCAAGAAAGTGCGCGAGGATCTCGGTGGCCAGCGGGCGCGTTTCGCCCGCCCCAATCTCCGTCCCGTCCCGGGCCGCACCGGCGAAGTGTGGCTGACGTTGAACAACCGCCTCCACCACTTCACCGAACTCGGGAAGAACGAAATTAACGTCGCCGGTGTGGATTCGGCTGCGAGCGTCGGTTTCGGCCTCGCGCCCGGGGGCAAAGACTACCCCGCGGTTTTTCTCGCCGGTCAAATCGGCGGCGTGCACGGGCTGTATCGCTCGGACGATGCCGGGCGCACCTGGATCCGCATCAGCGATCCGAGCCATCAATTTGGCGGCGCCGGGCTGGTGACAGGCGATCCGCGGGTTTTCGGGCGCGTTTATTTCGCGACTGGCGGTCGCGGCATCTTTTACGGCGATCCGAAGCCGTAGTTGCTCAACCAAATCAGACTGTGCGGCGGACTGCCTGGCGGTCACACGGCGTAGTTGAGCCGTACATACCCCGTTCGATGCGACGCGCCCGTCGCGCCAGTCGACTGACACCGGTCCGGCAGGGGCGTTTTCAGCCGACACGCGGGCCGCTCAAGGCCGCGAAGAGGAAAAGCGCGATCATCGCCCCCGCGCAGGCAAGTCGGGCGACGGACGACAAGACGAAGCCCGTCGCAGCGCCGAACCCCGCCTTCAGCGAGGCTTTGTCCGTCTGCTTGGCCAGGAGCTTTTCCGCAACGATGGCGCCAAAGATCGTTCCGAGGATGAGCGCCGGCAGGGAGAAGAACATTCCCACGAGGGCTCCTCCGCTCGCGCCCGCCATTCCCCATTTGCTGCCGCCAAAAAGCTTCGTGCCCACCAACACTCCGACGAAGTCCGCCACGATCGAAAGCAGCCAAATCCCCGCGATGAAGCCGATGGAGAGCCAGGACAACTGGTCGGGGATGATCAGCTTGTGAATGATCGCAGCGGCAAGAATCAGCGTCGTCCCTGGGAGAAGCGGCACGATCACGCCCGCCACGCCGATCAGCATGAGGATAATCGTCAGGGTCCAGGTGGCGGCTTCCAGCATCTGCCCCAAGACACGCGAGCGTCGGGCAAAGTTGCGAGAGGAAAGTCCGAACTCGTGTCGGCGTTCCAAACGCGATTCACCAGGCGCAACTCTCTATTCGGGCCATCGAGGACGAACGCTCTGCGGAGCACGCGACACTCGGCGAACCGTTCGGGCCCGTGGCTCGACATCGTGGCGTTCGAACGCATCGAACGGGGCCACGCTCGCCTCCGCCGGCGCGAGCCGCCAGATTGCGTGGTTTCATGGACGAGCCCTCGCAGGGATCCTTTTCGCATCAGCTCGGCGGCATCCTGCTGCTGATCGCGGCCGTGCTGTGTTTCTCATGCATGGATGCGTCGGCTAAGTGGCTCAACCAATCGATGCCGTCGCTCCAGACCGTCTCCCTGCGTTACCTCGGAAGCTTCGTCATCACTGCGTCCCTGCTAAATCCTCGGAGCCGGCCGGGAGTCCTTCGGACGCGCCGCCGCGGTCTACAGATCGTCCGCGCGCTGTTGCTGGTGACCTCGACCATGAGCGGGTTCGCCGCCGTGCGTTACCTTCGCCTGACGCAGCTCACCTCCATCACGTTCGCCTCGCCTCTCATCGTGGCGCTCATTGCGGGCCCGCTGCTCGGAGAAAAGATCGGCCCACGGCGTGTCGTGGCCGTGATCGTCGGTTTTTTGGGCGTCCTGATTGTCACCCGCCCGGGCACCGGCACCGTCCATCCGGCCGCGTTGCTGGCCTTCGTGGCCGCCTGCGCCAACGCACTCTATTCGATCGCCACACGGAAGATCGCCGCATACGACCCGCCGGAGACGACGATGCTCTACACGATGATCGTCGGATCTGTCGTGGTCGCCCCAATACTCCCGCTCGTCTGGCAGGCCCCGGCCTCACCGAAGGTTTGGGGCGTGGTGGCGATCATCTCGACGCTCGGCGCGCTCAGTCACTGGTGCCTGATTCTCGCCCACAAACGCGCGCCGGCCACCGTGCTGGCGCCGTTTTACTACACCCAACTCTTGGGCGCGACGCTCGTGGGTGCGTTGGTGTTCCATGAGCTTCCCGATCGCTGGACAATCCTCGGCGGTTCAATCGTAATGGGCTCCGGTTTGTACCTCGTCTACCGCGAGCGCGTCCGGCAGAAGCCGGTCCCGAGTTCGGACGTCGCGGCATAGGATGGGCTCGGGATTCGGTTTCGCAGCTCCCAAGACCGGGCTCGAATTCCCTCACCCCGGGGAGCCTTGACCTAGGCGGGGGAGTTGCCTGCGATTCTCGGCGTGGGGCTCACGTCCGGGGGGCGGCAATCGGATCCCGGGACGGGACTGCCTCACTGCCGGGACCTCATCTCAAGCGTTGGCCTGTGCGCCATGCGCTTTCGGCGGGTGGATATAGGTAGCTCGATTGTCGTTTGTGTTGATCACTCCATGAAATTCAGAGCCTTGTTCGGATTTTTCGCGCGGCTGACGATCGCCTCGCTCTGCCTCGCAACCGGCATCGCAGTCGGCGCCTCCTCCGTATTCGCCGACATGCCGGGAGGAAAACGCGGTTTCGAGGCGATGACGCAAAACATGTATTTCGGAGCCAGCACCGATCCCGTTCTGTCGCTCGATCCGGCAGAGCCCGACTACGTCTCGCGTCTGGTGACCGCGGTAACCGGCGTGTATTACGAGATCGTCGCATCGCAACCGAACCCGCGCGCCAAGGCAGTCGCGGCCAGCATCGCAGCGAGAATGCCCGACATCGTCGCGCTTCAAGAAGCCGCGGTCGTACGAATTCAATCGCCCGGAGATCTGGCGACCGGAGGCGAAGAACCGGCAAAAACCATCGTTTTCGATCAGATCCGCGCCGTGCTGGACGAGCTCGCCTCCCGCGGCGCCCACTACCGCGTTGCGGTGGCCGTCGACGAATTCGACGTCGAGCTGCCCATGCTGAACTTCGAGAACGGCACCTTCGACGACGTGCGGTTGACCGACCGCGAGGCAATTCTAGTCCGCACCGATCTCCCGCCCGGCCAATTCCGCGTGGCGAATCCACAAACCGGACACTTCACGAAACTCATTCCGCTTCCTGCGCTGAATAAAAACCTCCTGCGCGGCTGGAGTTCCGTCGACGTCTTCACCCGCGGCGAAACGTTCCGATTCATCTGCGTCCACCTGGAGGAAGAAACCGCGCCGCAGCTTCAGGTGCTACAGGCGGAGGAACTGCTCGCCGGGCCGGCCGCCTCCAAGATGCCGGTCGTCATCGCGGGCGATTTCAACGCCGACCCGCTTCACCGGGACGGATCCGTGGCGTTCGACACGTTCAGGGCCGCGGGCTTCACCGACACCTGGACAGCGCTGAATCCGAAGGATGCGACGGGAGGTTTGACGTGGGGCCATGACGAACTGCTCGCGTATCCCACCGTGGCCTTCGACCGGCGGATCGACCTCGTTCTCTTTCGCGGTCGCAGTCTCGCCCCTGAGTCGGTCGGAGTGACCGACGTCACGCTGGGCCGCTCCGAGCCGCCGCTTTGGGCGTCCGATCATGCCGGTTTGGCGGTGGAGTTCGGCTTCAGGCGTTGAGCGGGATCTCCTCGAAAGGCAGCAGTCATCCAAGGCAGGCGGGCGTCGTCGAAGTGCAGCGGCCGCCGGAAAGATCCGCCGACTGGATACAGGCGGCGGCGATTTTCCGCCTGTGAAAACGAGCGCCCGGTCAATCGCGGCGCCTTCGTTGCGCGATCTCAGCCGGATGGCTAGCGTGGGAAAGCACACACGACGCCATGGCAAGAATCATCGACCCAGCGCTCGACAAGGCGCGCGCCTATCTCGCATCACAAAACCTCCACAACGAACTGCGGCCACGGGAACCCTCTGAAGGCCCCTACGTAACGATCTCGCGTGAGTCCGGCACCGGCGCTCCCGCCTTTGCGCAAGCCCTCGCGGCTCGCTTGGCGGCGGAGGATCCCGCCGGCCAGATCTGGTCCGTCTTCGGCTCCAACCTCATCGAAGCCGTACTTCAGGAACACCAACTGTCTCCGCGCCTCGCTGCGTTTCTCCCGGAGGGACGCGTGCCGGAATTGCGCGCTCTGATCGGCGAGATCGTCGGCTTGCACCCCAACCTCTGGGACCTTGTTCAAAAAACGAATCGCCTCATCCGGCAGTTGGCCGATCACGGTCGTGTGATCCTCATCGGCCGCGGAGCCGCGTTTGCCACAAAAGGCATTCGCAACGGCCTGCATCTTCGCCTGATCGCCCCCGACGATCACCGCACCCGGCACACCGCGCAACGGCTGGGGCTCAGCGATGAGGCCGCCGCTGCGCACAACCAAAAACTCGACGTGTCCCGCCGCAGCTACGTGAAGGCGAATTTCGACGCCGAGGGGCCGGATCCCAAGGCTTACGACCTCGTCATCAACGTCGCGGAGATTCCGCCGTCCGAAGCGGTCGAGATGGTCGTCCCGCTCATTCACGCTCGCACTCCCGCCCTGCGCTCCGCGCCGACGTCGGAAAACGTATCCGGGCTCGCTCAAGGTCTCTAAGGCGTGTTTGCAAAATGGGAAGCAGAGCGTGGAGGAAAGAATCGAGGGGGGCCAGGCGGGCCGAAAAGAGGTGGGCCTGCGGCCCATGCTTTTCGGCACAACGCCGCCCGCCTCGATTCTTTTCCCACCCGAAGGGCTGGGGCGGAAGCGAGCACGGTGCGGCGTTGTGAACAAGGGGCAGGGCTGAAAGCCCAGCTCCCTTGTTCCCGCCTTGCACTCTGCTCGCTCCGCTCCCAGCGCTCCGTTTCCCATTCTGCAAACACGCCTTAGAACCGAACAGCGGATCGCCGGCTGCCAACAGGGACCCGGCGATCTCGCGCCCGGCTGCCGGTCTGGCAGCCGAGCGCAAGCGCCGAGAGGACGGTTCAGGGCGTCGCCAACTCGCCGTTGCCGTTGATCGTGAGCGAATCGGCGGTGACGCAGCCACGGAGCAGCGAGCCGGAATTCAGCATCACGGCGCCAGCGGGCGCGACGACGTAGGCATCGAGCTCCGTGGAAGACCCGTTCAACGTCAGTCCGCCCGAGGCGATCTTGAGGACGAGCCAATCCGGATGGGCGCTTTCGCCCGCCGACGCATTGAGGTTAAGACCGGATGCCACCGTAAGCACGACTGGACCGACGACCTTTAGCTGGGAGCTCCCGTTGAGCGTGAGGTTCTGCAGGTTGTAGACCACGGGTTCGGTGCTGCCCTGGACGCCGAGAACAAACCCGCTGCCTCCATTGGCGGTGAAGCTTCCGTACGCCCCCGGAGGCACGGCAAACATTCCGGCCTTCCCGTTCAGCGTCAGGTTGCGGAGAGTCGCGAAATTGCCCGCGTCCTGACCGGCGGAATTGATCACGATGTCGCGCGTTCCGGAGGGAGCCGGAGGCGCCGCCACGGAAGGCATCGCGATGGGATCCACGCGGCGCAAGAGGTAACGCACCACGGCGCCGTTGTTCAGCGTCACGCTGTAGTTCGAAGGCGACGCGCCGCCAGCCCCGTCCTGAATTCCTGCATACACGGGCTTCCCGTTGATCCGAACCAGAGGCGATCCGGGAAGAAGCAGGTCACCCGAGACGGCGGCGTTGCTGTTGAGCGTCACGCTTTCGCCGAGCAGCTGCTGGAGCGAACCGTCGAGAATCCCGTTCACATTGGCGGCATGGCGGACGAGCGCGGTGATCAGGATGTTCAACGTGGCCGTCGCCGAACCGGTGTAGTTGGCTTCCTCCACCGTGGCGGCCACTGCATACGTCCCGGGAAGCGACGGCACGGGCGATTTCGCCCCATTGTAGGTGATGGCTACCGCTAGACCTCCGGGGGACGTGTTGATCGAAACGGGCCGAGGCGTGCCGTTGTAGAACTGCGAGAGCCCGCCGATCGAAAGGACCGCCGTCGCTTTTCCGATCACCAGGGTACCCGCGGCGTTTCCGACGTAGTTCGGATCCGCAGAAGTCGCGACGACCGCGTAGCTGCCGGCATTCACCGGAGCAGTCGCGGCCCCGTCGTAAGTCACCTTCACCGAAACGCCCACCGGGTTGGTGGCGATACTCGCCGGTTTTGGTGTCCCATCGTAGACAGGGCTCAAGTTCCCAAGCGTGATCGCAACCGGCGCCGGTTTCACGTCGATGGCGGTGCTGGCGGAGGCGCCGGTGTAGTTGACGGAGTCCGACGGAGCGAAAACGGTCTTCAGAGACTGCGCGTTACCGGCATCCAGCACCACCCCGGCGGCGGGACTGTAGCTGAAACTGCCGCTGACACTCGCCGTTGCGTTGAGCTGCGCCGAACCAAGCGGGGTGCCGTAGACGATCGGCGCAGGAGCCGCCCAAACAATTGTCGGGGTCGCCTGAACGATGGTGAACGTATCCTTCGCCGAACCGACGTAGTTGGGATCCGTGATCGTCGCCTCGACTGCGTACGAAGCGGCATTCACGGGCGCGGCGGGCGAGCCGTCATACGTCAACGATACGGCAAGGCCCGCGGGAACAGTGGTCACCGTGGGACTCAGAGGCGATCCCGTGTAGATGCGGGAAAGATCCGACAGCGCAACGGAGGCAGGCACCGGCGCGACCGCCAAAGACGCGGCCTCGCTCGTGGCGGAAACCGGCAGGCTGTTCGGCGCGAGCGCGGACGCCGCCACGTCGTAACCGTCGAGGAGATTCGAGACGGCCGCAGTGTAGCTTCCTGCATTGGTCACCCGCACGTTCGCAAGGGTCAGCGTTGGCGTCGTCGAGCCGGACACCACGGAGCCGTCGGGCTGCGTCCCGTCCGTGAGCGGGCTGCCGTTGAAGGCCCAGCGCACCGAAGGGGCGGTGTTGTTCGTCCCGCTCGCACCGGCGGTCGAGACGGCGAAACTCACCGTATCGCCCACCTTGGCCGAAGCAGCCTGGGGCTGCCCGGTAATGGCGAGAGCATTACACGTCACATAAGGCCCCACGCTGCCGGAGCCGAGAAACCGAATGTCGGTCGCATCATAGATCTCGAAACCAGCACCGCCCGAGATGGTGACGTTCTTCAGGGTGACGTTCTTGATCAACGCGTCGGCCAGCGGCAGCCCCCAGATCACGCTGTAACCCGAGGCACCGGTGGCGGTGAGGTTTTCTATCGTGATGTTCTGCCAGGTCGGGATCGTCGACGACGCGAGGGAGTTCGGAGGCGTAGCGTTCCAGGTATTCACCTTGGCAGGTGTCGTGCGATTCGAGCCCGACGTGGCGCCCGCGGTACCGACCTGGTTGTAGTAACTGTAGAACAGAATCGGATACGGCACATTGGTCATCGTGATGTTCGAATAGGTCAGGTTTCTGACCGGACCTCCCTGTGTGGCGTCGGCCTTCAGTCGGAGGCCCGTCGTGGTGCCGTCGAACGTGCAGTTCTTCACCGTCATTCCGTCCACGCCTGCGTTGGTCTGCCCGCCGATCGAGACCCCGTGCCCCGTGCCGAACGCACAGTCGGCAACCACGATGTTGCTGTTGAGCACGCTCGAGGCCTTCACCGCGATATTGTCGTCACCGACCGAGACAGTGCAGTTCTGGATGAGGTAGTTGGACCCCGCCGGATCGATGCCGTCGCTGTTGGGCGCGGACTCGGGAGCAAGGATGGTCACCCCGAAGAGCGTCACGTTGTGGGTGTTGTTGAACGCCAGGTGAAACATCGGCGAGTTCTGCAGCGTGACACCGGTAACGAGAAAGTTCGTCGTCCGGTTGATCTGCACGAGGCGTGGCCGCGAGCTGATATTGCCCGCGTCGTATGCCGCCCACCATGCCGCGCCGTTGCCGTCGATCGTGCCACCACCGCTGATGGCGACGTTGGAAGAGCCGCTGGCGACCGTGATGAAGTGCGCCGGAGCCTTCGTCGCGTTCGGATAGCGGGAGAACGGCAACGCCTGGAGAACGGCGCCCGCGTCGATCTGCAGGTTCATGTTGCTCGAGAGCGTGATCGGGCCCGTGAGATAGGCCGCCGGCGCCGGAGGCAACTCGATCGTGCCGCCTCCGCCAGCCTGGGCGGCGGAAATTGCGGACTTGAGCGCCGCGGTGTTGTCCGTCGCCCCGTCGCCGACGGCGCCGAAATCCGCGGCGTTGAAGTGCTGCGCGGGAATCGACGGCAATGTCGGAACCGGCCCTGCTGGCGCGACAACCGTCAGCATCGCAACGACGCTCGTGACCGGGCCGGAGGCTGCTCCGCCAGTGTTCGTAACGGTCACAGAATAGCCTCCCGCGTCGGACGCCTGCACGCTGCCCAACAGCAACGAAGGTCCGCTCGCACCGGGGATGGGAGATCCGTCTTTGCTCCACTGATACGTGAAGGGGCCCGAGCCGCCGACCGCGACGTTGAAGCTCGCCGTCGCGCCGGCGAGCGCCGACTGGCTCTTCGGCTGCAGGGTGATCACGGGCGGTCCGCCGTTGACGACCAGGGCCGCGGCGACGCTCGTCGCGGTTCCGACGCCGTTGTCCACCACCACGGTGTAGACGCCGGCGTCCGGTCCCGTTGCGGACGCGATGAAATACGTGGCGGCCGTGGCGCCCGGAATCGGGATTCCGTCCCGGTTCCACTGGTACGTGGCCGAGGGAACGGCGACCACCCCGACCGTGAGCGACGCCGGATCGCCGAGATTCACCGACTGCGTGGCCGGCTGCGCAACGATGACGGGCGCAAGCTGCGGGGTCCAGTTGCCGCCGAGCACGTAGCTCGGCGTGCTGTAGTTCGCAATGGTCGCGGCGTCGTTGGCTATCGTCAGCTGCTTCGAGTCCGCGAGCCGCTGGCTGACATCGATCGGATTGCCGTTCGCGTCGTGGCTCGCGTACTCCCAGAAATGAATGTTCGGCGCGGACGTGGCGTTGTTCAGCAGCCAACCCGCGGGAACGATGTTACCGCCGACCGTGCAGTTGAGATAAACCACCTCGCTGTAGGGATAGGCGTTCGGGTCGATGCGGCTGAGATACTGCCCGGAGACGCCGGGAAGCGCGTCGATCACGCACTCCAGGTAAACGTTGCCGTGCGTGCTCGTCGTATTCGGGTTCCGGATCTGCGTGTAGTAACCGCCGTTGGCGTTGGCCGTGAGCCGGCAGCGGTAGAAGAAATTCGGGCCCTGACCCCACATGAAGTCGACGTTGCCCTGAAGGTGGGAGTCGCTGACGTAGCCCTGGCCGTTGATCTGCAGGGTATCCTGGTAGCTGATCAACTCCACGCCCGTGACGATGGCCTGGCTCGAGGAAGAGCCGTTCAGGATCAACGCTTCGGCCTGCGAACCGCCGAGCGGCGTCGTGTTGCGGATCGTGAGATTCGCGATGGCGGTCTTGTTCGCATGATCGGCGTTGAAGACCATGCGGTGGTACGCGCCGCCGGCGCTGTTCAGGTTGTTGTTGTTTGGATACTGGATCACCGTCTGGAACCGGTCTTCGCCGAGAAACGTGAGCGCCTGTTTCGACGCGAAGTAGACGATCTCGGTGTACGTTCCCTTGCGGATGAAGATCGTCCGGGGAACCGAGTTGGCAGCCGGCACCCAGTCGACGGCGCCCTGCACGGTGGCAAAGTCCCCCGTTCCGTCCGCCGCCACCGTCACACGGGTGACGCTGCTGTCCGGCGCCGACGGCTTTGTCGTGAACCGCCAGGCGGCAGGATCCGTGATCCCCGGGAAATCGCCCTGCGCGTCGCGAAACACGCCGGAGTCGACGGTGATGTAATACGTCTTGTTGTAGCCGAGGACACCGTTGCGGAAGTAGATGTCCGCGCGATTCCCGGAAACGATCACCGGGTAGTAGTTGAAGTTGCTCAAGCCGCCGATGCTCTTGTTCTGCTTTGGCAGGCTGACGTCGATCGTGTCGACCGCGGTGTTCGTCGAGGCGTCGAAGACCTTGATCAACCCGCTGCCGAGCGAGGGCGGCGCGGTGAAAGTGATCGAGACAGGCGTATCGGCGCAGAGTGACGGGGACCCGCTTGCGGGCGAGACCGAGCCGAGCGCCAGCGTCGTGCTGAGGACCGTGAGCTTCGCCGCATTGCTGGGCACGGTGCCGCCGTCGTTCGTGATCTTCACGACATAGCTGCCCGCGTCCGAAGGTTGCACCGCGTCAAAGGTGAGCGTCGGAGAGGTCTGCGCCTGCAGCGGCGAGCCGTCCTTGTACCACTGGTAGAGCAGCGCGTTTCCGGTCGCAGTCACGGAAAGCGTCACCGGACTTCCAAACGAGACCGTCTGGCCGGCCGGCTGAACCGTGATGACCGCCGGCGGATCGACGGGGACGTTGGAAACGGTGAGCACGATCGCGTCGCTGGTGATGCTTCCGCCGCCGTTGGCGACGACGAGCGTATAGCTGCCGCCGTCGCCCGGCTGCACGTTGGTGAGAGTGAGGCTTGGAGCGTTGGCTCCGGGGACCGCCGTGCCGTCTTTGTTCCATTGATACGCCAGCCCGGTGCCGGTCGCGGAGGCCGACATGATGACCTGCGCGCCGATGCCCACGGTCTGCGTCGTGCCGCCGGTCGAGAACGTCGGCTGCGCGGTGAACACCGGCAGCGCCGGGGAGAGCTGCACGTTGACATCGGTGAACGTCACGCCCGTGGCGAAACTGACGCCCGCGATTCGGTAGACGAGCTGATCGAAGGCCGCGACCGGGGCGGTCGAATCCGTCGCCGTCCACGAGTACGGAGCCGCCAACGTCCCGCCCGAGACCGTCGCGGCGAGCACGGTGGCCGTATCGGATTGCCGATACACGGAGTACGTCAGCGTGTACGGGACGCCGCTGGAAAGCGTCTGGCGAGTCGTGGATCCCGAGCCGGCGAGAGCGTCGAACTCGGCCATGTTGTTGAACATGTTGTTCAGTCCGCCGATGCTCGCCGCAGTCGTGAGATTGCGTTTCCCCATGACAAACGGACTGCCCGTGCCCGACGGAAAGAACTGCAGGCTGTAGCCGACGTCGTCCGCAAACGTGGCGTCGTTGTGGCCGCCGGTGAGATTGTTGGTGTTGCGAGTGCCCATCGAGTTGAGCAGCCCGAAACGCACGTCCTGTCCGCCGCCGACGAGCCCGGTGATCGTGAACGTCAGGCTCACGGTGAGCGTGTCGCCGACGCCCAACGTCACGGGAGCGGTGTTGCTCCACGCGGTGCCGGGTGACGTTTGATTGCCGCTGAAGTACGCCCAGAAGGCCTGCGAGCTGGTGGCTGACGGCGTCATTCCGAACGCGACCGAGCCGGCCGAATCGGTGCGCGGATAATTCACGTTGCCGCTCGCACCGCCGCGCCCGTCGAAAAAGTTCAACGAGTTCTGCGCGAGGTTCTGATTGCGGCTGTTGCCGTCGGCGAACGTGTCGTGGACGACGGAGGTGCCGGCGAAAGCGACGGGCGAAAGGAAGCCAATCGCGAGAAGCGAAAGCCAGAGCTTCGATTTCATGGCGTGGAAGCCCCTGCGTGCAGGCAGGCGGAAGCCTGCCCTGACGGACGGGGGCGAGCGTGCGGTGTGTGGGGTTGGGGCGGGGAAGGCGTGGACCGCTGGGACGATCGCGCCCGAGTAACAGGGTTGGTGGGCCGCAAACCGGAAGAACCTCGGACGCCAGGCGCCTTGGGCTCACGCGATTCGCAACGCCGGCGACACGTGTCCGTGCCTGCGGGGAAACGCAAGCCCGTTCTCTACCTTCCGGCCCGGCCTCGAACGCTTCGTTCGCGCAGGCTCGCGACCCGATCCAGCCGAACGGCTTCTGCCATCCGCTCTTGCGGCGACGACGACGGAGGCCGGGGGTAATCCACAAAACGCTGAGTCACGTGTTCGAATCTGAGCGTCGCGCTGACGCCTCCGGCGTCAACCCTTTGACTCGCCGCGCGAGTTCCTGGAGGGTGGCCAAATGTCCACGCCTCCCGAATCCGAACCCTGGACACACGCCGAGATGGTCGCCGCAGCCAGACACGGACTGCTCGACGAGCTCGGGATCGGCCCGGGACCGTTCGCCGAGGGATTTCTCGAGCAGCCGACCGGGCCGCGTGTGCGGGCAGGCGGCGTCCGCACCAGCCTGGCGCGGTATGCGATCGACGTGCTGAGGCGCGCCGGCACGGAGGTGGAGTTCGGGAGTTTCGTCGAGGCGGGAAACGACTTGGTCGTTCACTCCCCCGCCAGTCTGGAGGTGCGTCCCGGACTCGTGCTTCCCGTGCGCACCGCCATCCGCGTTCCGTACGAAGCGTTCGTGCGCGACATCGCGGAAACCGGCCCCGCCGCGTTGGATCACTGGCGGCCGAAGGAGCCGCTCGACGTGCGTCACGCTGCGGAGCGGCTCCGAGCTTCGCCGCCGAATTTCGCGGGTTGGAATCGGCTCGAGCCCGACGACGTGGCCCAAGCGTTCCTGCCGGAGCCGCCGCTGGTCTCCGACCGGAAGGACTTCTATCGGCGCATCCAGCTGGCCTGCAGCCACGCCGCGGATCGCACCCTGCTCGACGAGCTGGCGGAGCAGAATCCCGGATTCCTCGATTATCTGCAGTGTTTTCCTCTGGCGCGCTCGATGAAGCGCAGAGTGGTCGCCTGGCTCGGGCCGACAAACTCCGGCAAGACGCATCGCGCGGTGGCAGAACTCGTCCGGGCCGGGAGCGGAATGTACCTCGGGCCGCTGCGCCTTCTGGCTCTGGAGCAGCGCGACCGGATCTCGGATCTCGGCCGGCCCTGCTCGCTCATCACCGGCGAGGAGCGCGACCTGCAGTCAGCGACCCATTCGTCGCGCACGGTGGAAATGGCGGATTTTTCGCGTGTAGTGGATGTCTGCATACTCGACGAAATGCAGCTCTCGTTCGACCGGGAGCGCGGCTGGGCCTGGGTAGCGGCGTACTGCGGCGTCGCCGCCGAAACGCTTTACGTCACCGGACCGGTCTCGACCGAGCCTGTCGTGCGCAAGCTGGCCGAACTCTGCGGCGACGCGGTGGAGGTCCATCATCTCGAACGCCAGGGCACCCTCGCCTACGAAGGCGTGCTCGACTGGCACCACGTGCCGCCCCGCTCGGCCGTGATCGGTTTCTCCCGAGCCATGGTGCTCGAACTGAAGGCCATGTTCGAATCGCGCGGGCTGCGCGTCTCGATCCTCTACGGCGGACTCTCGCCAGAGGTGCGGCGCAACGAAGCTCGGCGGTTCCGCGAGGGCGAATCCGACATCGTCTGCGCCACCGACGCGATCGGCCTCGGGCTGAACCTCCCTCTGGACCGGGTGATATTTTACGAGACGGACAAGTTCGACGGCGAAACCATGCGCCCGCTCAACCGCGCGGAGATTCTGCAGATCGGCGGTCGGGCCGGACGCGGACCCGGGTCCACCGGCTGGGTCGCCGCGTTCTCTTCGCGCGACGGACGGCGCATCGAGACCGCCATGGCCCAGCCGCAGGCCACGCCCGAGCCCGATCAGCTGCCGGCCGCGCCGACGACAATGCACGTCCGCGCCATCGCCGACCACCTCGGCCTCGACCGGCTCCAGCCCATCCTCGATTTCTTCCGCACCCGGCTGACCTTTCCCGTCGGAACGTTTTTTCCGGACGTTCGCGAAACCGTCTTCGCCGCTGCGGAGCTGGTCGACACCTATGCCCCGAGCCTTCCGATCGAGGAGCGTTATGCCCTCGCCTGCACCCCCGTCGACCTGGACGAACACGCCGCCCGCAACGCCTTCGCCGAATGGCTGGAAGCGCTCGAGACCGGGCGGCCCGCCACGTTCCCGCGCCAGCTGGAGTCGGGCGAAGGCCTCGAGGCGCTCGAGGAAATGCTGCAACTGGTGACCGTCTACCGCTGGCTCGCGCTCAAGTTTCCGGATACGTTCACCGATCTTCGCCGCGTCGAGCAACTGCGGCGCGACGGCATCGAGCAGACCCAGGCCATCCTCCGCCGGAGCTGGGGCAAATACGGACTGAAGCGCCGCGAATGCGCGCACTGTGGCCGGGCAATCCTGCCCAGTTCGCCGCATCGCACCTGCCGGGACTGCTACCAGGAGGGTTACGCCTGAGCGGGCAGTCGCGCCGCTCTCCCTTGAAAACGCGCCTTCGGGCGTTCGGCGCATCCCGCGACAACTCTGCGGAGCGCGCCGAGCCCACGCAGGCAACGCGAGCTCATTCCGGCTGCGACTTTTCCGGCCTTGTGGTGTTATGTAGGGAGAACACAACCCACGCCGGACATGAAACTGCTCATCGCGCTGATTCTTTGGGCCCTTTTGCTCGCACTCTGCTGGCCGCTAGCCCTGCTCCTGCTCCTCGCATGGCCCTTCCTTTGGCTTCTCTCGATCCCCTTCCGGATCGTGGGCGCCGTGATGCACGGGATCCTCGCGTTCATCACCACCCTGCTCCTCCTTCCCGCGCGCATGCTGGGCTACCGCGGAGCGTGAGCCTTCGATCTGACAAGTCGTTCTCCACAATTTAGGAACCGTAGGGCAACACGTACACTTCGGTAAGCGCTTCGCCTTCGGTTCCAGCGTTGCGGGCGATCACGGTGTAGGCACCCGCCGGAAGGCGATACAGCGACGCGCAATCGTTCGCCGTTTCTTCGAGAGCAAACGCTCCGACCATTTCGAAAGCACGCTGAAGGCCGGGGACGAGGTGGGCGTCGCCCGCCCATGCGCCCACCTCGACATCGTAGGCGCCGGAGCCGGAAAAGAGCTGCAGAGAGGGTTTACCGGCGACCGGCGCAACGCCGAACT
Source organism: Opitutaceae bacterium EW11 (assembly GCA_003054665.1). Classification (GTDB taxonomy): domain Bacteria; phylum Verrucomicrobiota; class Verrucomicrobiia; order Opitutales; family Opitutaceae; genus EW11. The sequence goes on from QAYY01000001.1 coordinate 418,506, forward strand.
TCGCCAGTCCAGGTCCGACGACTCGGACCAATACCCAACGCCACTCCGTGCCGGTGAGGATGAAGCCCGTGATGCTCGGACGACTCGCTGCGAGCCACGTGCGGTTCGATACGTTGGCCGCTCCGGTCACAGGAACCTCGGAATCGATGGAGAACGACCCTCCCATAAAGCCTCCGTAGCGGCCAGAGCTTGGACCCCTGAATTCCAGAATGTACGAGTCGGGCGTACCACCGCCGTCGGGCGTGAGCACCAGCGACAAGAAGGAGCGTTGGGTTGTATCCCAGGTGGTCGAGTACTGGCCTTTGCTCGGGGACGACGTGGTGTCGCCATACCCATCGACGGTGGCATGCGCGCGATCCTGGAGCACTTGATAACGGCCATCGCGGGCGAAGTAGATGGCCCGCGTGTAGATGTACCGTCCAGGTCCCCGGGTCCCAATAGTCAGTCGCACGATGGATCCGGGGATCTCGGCATAGGCATTCTCGTCGCTGACCGCACCGAATGACGGAGTAAGCGCAAAGACCAAAAACGGCACCAACGGAAGCACGCGGGCCGCGGACGCGATCAGCGTTTTCACCGCGTCCCGGCATGAAAAGAAGCGGAATGACGAGTTCATGGCGGATAGCCCAAGCAGCAGGCGAAGGGGGCTCACGAGCTGCCCCCATGAGTAAGACACTCCAGTCGCCCTGAACCTCCCCTCATTCCAAACGCAGCCACGGCCGGCAGCCGGGGCAGGAGCGCATCAGACCTTCCCGTCCGCGGCGGGCAAGGTCACGTCAACCGATTCAGCCGTCGGATCGCGGCGATGAGGAGGCCGATTCCGCCGAGGACCGTCCACGCGATCGCCTCCAGCGACCACCCCGCCAGCGCACCGGCCGCGGCGGGCAGAAAAGCACCTCCGAGATTCGCCGCGCCGGATTGCCGACCGATGACCACCTGCACCGCCTCGGGCGCAAACCGCCGCGGCACCTCGTGCATGGAGCACGGGTAAACTGGCGCGAAGCCCAGGCCGAGCAGGACGAGGGAAAGCGCGGCGAGAAAGGGCGTCGTTCCCACCGTGGCAAACAGCAGCGCACCCAGCACCGCCACCGCGGATCCCAGCGCGATCAACCGCCGGTTTCCCCAACGGTCCACGACGATGCCGACGAGGATTCTTCCGAGCGTGATCGAGGCGTAATAGGAGGCGGTGCAGAAACCCGCCGTTTCCTTGGGAATGCCGCGGGAAACCACCATGATCGAACTCGCCCAGAGCCCCATCGTCGCCTCGACGGCGACATAAATGGCGAAGGTCGCGACCGAGAGCCAGCCGGCCGCGGAATTGGCGGGCGTGGTGGGCACCACTCCGCCGACGTGGGCCGCATGCTGTTCGGGCGTGCGTTCCGGAACCGCCTTCCAGAGCCCGAGCGTCAGCAGAAAAACCACCGCGAGAGAAAGCTGCGTCGACGAGAGCAGGTAGTAGCCTCCCCGCCATCCGAACCGCGTGCCGAGCGCATAAGCCATCGCGAGCGGTCCGCAGGTGGCGCCGATGCCCCAGCAGGCGTGGAGCCAGTTCATATGCCGCCCCGTGTAGTGCCGGGCCACATACCCGTTGAGCGCGGCGTCGACGGCGCCGGCGCCGAAGCCGAGTGGCACCGCGGCGGCGCAAAGCCAAGCGAGGTTCTGCGCGTTTCCCAGGATGAGCAGGCCCGAGCCGGTCATCACGCAGCTGGTCAGGACCACCGGACCGGTCTTGAACCGCGCGACCACCCGACCGCTCGAGAAGCCGGAAACCGCGGCAAGCAGCGTTCCGACCACCATGATCGTTCCAGCCAGCCCGATCGGAAGCTGGAGGCTTCGGTACATCTGCGGCCATGCCACGCCGAAAGTCCCGTCCGGCAGACCGAGGCTGATGTAGCCCAAGTAGATGACGATCAAAAGGAGTGAGTACGCACGCTTCGGATCCACGCTTCAGGGCAAGGGCTTTTCGCGACGGCGGCAACCAGCCATACGCCCTTAGCGACTCATCCGTTAGCGCTGCGCGGTGCGGCTTGTCGGGCGGTCATGCCACCGGTTTTGCCGAACGCATCTGAAACAGCCGCCGATAAATCAGGAAGAAAGGAAATACGTCCCAGCGGCATTGGCGTTGCCATCCACGTCGCCTGTGCGCACTAGAGAAGCAACCAAGCGTGCCGATATAACGGTATCCGTTTGCCGTCCGATCGCTTCCACGACCGGCCTCCTCGCTTCAACCACAGTCCATGGCCCTCTTTTCCCCTTCCTCGCGCCCGCTTTTGGGACCTCCCCGCCTCGTCTACCCCTCTTTCCGGCACGAAAAGCGCTGATCTGGACGTGAGCAGCAGTAGCCTTCCAGCCATCAAAAACAAGCAGTCACGCTCCGCGATCGCTTGCGGGATCTACGTCGTTCTGCACCTGGCGGCGCAGTTCTCCGCGGCGTGGTTCGAGGTCGCCCCGGGAATCTCGCTCTGGTACCCGCCGGCCGGCCTCGCGCTCGGTCTGCTCGTGCTCCTGGGTCCGCGTTACGCGCCCGTCGTTTTCGGGGCAAACGTCCTCGGCGCACTCATCGGCCACAGCGTCGGAAGCTGGTGGGGCCCCATCGTCTTCCCCGCGCTGATCACGGCAAACTACGCGGGTGTCGCCTGGGTGGTCCGCCAACTGGTGGGTCCGGTGCTGCTGCCGGGAACGCGGCGCGAGACGGTTCTGTTCGGTCTCGTGATGACCGGGGCACCGCTCCTGATCGCGCTCGCCGGCACCGCCATCCTCATGCCGCTGCACGTCCTGCCGCCGAAGGATTTCGACACCTCGGTGCTGCTCTGGTGGGCGGGCGACGTCATCGGCCTGCTCACGGTCGTCCCGGCGGCGATGGCTTTTGCCGGTCCGTGGCTGGCAAATACTCCCGCGGAAGCGCGGATGCATCTGCGCTGCAGCCGCCTCGATTTCGCCTCGATCGCGCTCCAGACCGGCGTGCTTCTCGTCTCGCTCTGGCTGGCGCTGTACGTGTCGCCATTCTCCAAATACAACTCGCTTTATCTCTGCTTCCTGCCCCTGGTCTGGATCGCGCGCAGCCACGGTCTGCCGGGCGCCACCCTGGCGACGCTGGCGATCACCATGGGCAGCCTGGCCGGTGTGCACGACGCCAACGCCCCCACCGATTTCACCCTCAACCTGCTCTTCTTCGAACTGGCGGTCGCGATCGTGGGGCTCGGGCTCGGCTGCGCTGTATCGAAACGTAATGAAGTCGAGCGCCGGCTCGCGGCTAACCAAGCCCTGCTCGACCGCGTCATCGCCGGGTCGCAGCTGGGCACCTGGGATTGGGACATCGAAAGCGAATACATCACGTTCAACCGCTCCTGCCCCATTCTGCACGGGGCCAACGGCTGCGCCCCCTCGCCCGCGCCGATATCCGATTCCTGGGACCGTTTTATCCACGACGACGACCTCGAGCGCGTCCGCCGTCTCCGGGCCGATCACCTCGCGGGTCGAAGCTCGCTCTACGAAGCCGAATACCGGGTCCGGGGCGCCAACGGGGAGTGGCGCTGGGTGTATTCGCGAGGCTCCATCGTCGACCGCGACAGCCAGAGCCGCCCCGTGACTGTCTCCGGCACCTACCTCGACATCACGGCGCGCAAGAACGCCGAGGCGGAGGCGCGCCGGCTGCAGCAAATCATCGAGACGACGACCGACTTCGTCATCACCGCCGACGTCGACCAGAGAATCCTTCACGCGAACCAATCGTTCCTCCGTCTTCTCGGATTCTCCCAGGCCTCGGACCTTCAGGGACGTTCGCTCAAGGACGTCTTTCCCGAGGCAGCGATGGCCAAGCTGCGCCAGGAGATCATTCCGATCGCTCTCGCGGCCGGAGCCTGTGAAGGCGAATTGAGCCTCCGCGACTCCGCCGGATGGGAAGTACCGGTTTCGCAGGTGACGCTCGCGCACCGCGACGACGCGAGCAAATCGGCCGCCCTGTCGTTCGTCATGCGCGACATATCGCGCCAGAAGGAAGCCGAAGCGCGCAACATCGAGAACGAGCGCCGCATCCTCCAGGTGCAGAAATCGGAAAGCCTCGGCGTGCTCGCCGGCGGCATCGCGCACGATTTCAACAACCTTCTCACCGCGATGCTTGGGTACGCGAACCTCTCGCGCCTGGAGCTGCCCACCGGTTCGCCGGTTCACGAGTGGCTTCACCAGATCGAGATCGCCGCCGAACGCGCGGCCGAACTCTGCCGCCAGATGCTCGCCTACGCGGGCCGGGCTCCGCTGCATTTCGCCGAGGTCAACATCAGCGCGCTCATCGAGGAGACCCAGCAGCTGCTCAGCGTCTCGATGGGGAAAAAGATCCAAGTTCAGCTGCAGCTGGACCACAGTCTGCCGGCGGTCCTGGCCGCCGAATCGGAGATGCAGCAGGTGATCATGAACCTCGCGCTGAACGCCTCCGAGGCGATCGGTGACAAGGAGGGAAAGATCCTGATTCGGACCAGTCATCACCACTTCACCCACGAGCAACTCGCCTCGCAATTCGACGCTCCGTCGCTGGGCTCGGGCATGTACGTGCTGATCGAAGTCCACGATTCCGGCTGCGGCATCCCGCCCGAGATGCTGCCGCGGATCTTCGAACCGTTCTTCACGACGAAATTCACCGGCCACGGCCTCGGTCTGGCCGCCGTGATGGGCATCGTGAAGTCGCACCACGGCGTCATCCACGTCATCAGCCACCCGGGCAAAGGCACCTGCTTCCGCCTTCTCTTTCCGGCCCTGCACGGCAGCCGCGCGCCGATGCCGAAACCGCTGAAGGCGCCGGCCAAACTCGCGGGCTCCGGCAAAATCCTCGTCGTCGACGACGAACCCGGCGTGCGCGGGATCGCCGGTTCGCTCCTTCTTTCGTTCGGCTTCACCCCGATCTTCGCATGCGACGGTCTCGAGGGAGTCACCGTGTTCGGCGCGGAAGCCGCCAACCTCCGCTGCGTCCTGCTCGATCTCACGATGCCTCGGATGGATGGAGAAGAGGCGTTCACGGAAATGCACCGGACTCACCCGGAGGTGCCGATTCTGCTGATGAGCGGCTATTCCGAAAAACTCGCCTCCGAACGATTCGCGAAGGAAAAGCCCGCCGGCTTCCTCCCGAAACCCTTCGATCGAGCAACGCTGGAAGCGACTCTCGCCGCCGTGCTTGCGTCCCAGACCGCCGCCCAGGCCCGGACCTAGTTTGCACAAAAAAAAGCGCGGGGCGAAAACGCACCCGCGCTCAGAGGAAAGTGCTGTCAGACCGCGGCAGCCTCGCTCGTGCGGCGTGTCTTCCGGCCCACGGCAGCCGCCACCGGCTTCTTCGGAAGCATCGCCTGCATTTCTTCGGCCGGCAAAAACAGGTAACAGCCGCAGTTCTCGCAAAGGGTCAGATCGTCCTGCTTCATCAACGAGCCCGTCATGCTGGCGGGAACGCGCATGTGGCACGCAGTGCACACCCCGTGCCGCACCGGAGCGACACCCTTTCTTCCCTGCTCCACGAGGCGCAGGTAGTGTGCCAAGATCGGATTCGGAACCTGCTCCCGCAGGCCCGCAACGACCGCCTGATGTTCGGGCGATGTCGACGGCACCCGAAGCAGCGTGGGTTGGGCAGAGAGCATTTTTTCAACCAGAGTACTCATACGACCTCCGGTACCGCATGGCATATGCCGATGTACACCGCCGCGCGGCAAGGTACTCTCGGGAAGGAGGTTGGAGGTCCAATTCGCCCTTCCGCCGCAACGACCTCGCTCGGTTAATCCGTCATTTGCTGCAGTTCTTGCAGCACTTGGCTGCGGAATCTGCAGTGTTTGCTCACGGCCCAAGAGGCTCCTCAGCGAGCGTAGGGCCGCCGCCGACTCGGGCTACTCCTGCGTAGTGCCGAATCTCATACCCGCCCCGGGCGACCAGCCGGATTTGCGGTCAAAGCGGTGGCTCAGGGAGTTCTCCGGAAAGATCGAGGATGAATGCAGCCGGAATCGCGGCGCGAACGATCTCGCAGGCTGCGTTCACCCAGCGGCCGCAGCGGTCGAGCACGGCGCTGTCCGACGTCGCGACCGGCCACGCGCTTTCGGCGAGGAGTCGGTCGGGGCTGAACTCGAGCTGCACCTCCCAGTTCCAACCGGCGCGTTTGGCTAGCTCTTCGAGCACACCGCGCAGGCGTCCGCTATTTCCGACCGGCCGATCGAGAAACCAGCGGCAGCGGCTCACCTGCCAGCCCGCGGCCGCCTCGCCGATCAGCTGGGCCGCGCGTCCGGTCTCCGTGACTTCGCGGTAAGTCCCGTGCAGGCTCGCCATGTCCCGGTAAGCACCATCGCGCCCGCGGAGGATGACGCCGCCCGCCAGGGCCGCCTCGATCGTGATCAGGAGGTTGTAGCCGTCGATCCACAGTTCGCCGCCCGCAAGCTCTCCGGCGTCAAGCTCGTGCGTCCGACGTCGCATCCGCTGCTCCTCCGAGCAGGCGCAACGAGCCACGGCGAGGCGCTGGCGCTGGGTGAGCAGGTGGCGATCTCCCGTGATCGCGAGTGCGGAGCGAAGCGCGTATCCGCGGTCAAGCAGCCACGCCAGATCGGCGCTCGCGGCGCGAAGGGCCGGCCAGTGCGTCGCGGCGAAGAGTTCGTCGTCTTCGGGATGCGCTCCGCGGTGCGTCCGCTTGTCCGGCATGCGCTCAGTCTGCCGTCGCCGGATCTCCTCCGCAACTCTCGGGGCCGCGAACCGAGCGCCTGCCGCAGACCGTCCGGGGTGCGGTCATCTCACGAGTGTCGCCGACATGAGGCCGATCACGACATCGTTGGCCAAGGCCCGCACTTCCAACGAGCGGAGTTCGCGGTCGGGCTGTAGTGGCAGTTCCAGGACGGTCGCCGCGCCGCCGGGAATCGGCCCGCCTCGCCCCTCGAAATCGGGGAAGGACAGCACGCGCACGTTGCCCGTTTTCAGATCCACGCGCATCGGCAGCGGCTGAGGACGGCGGAACTGGAAATCGTCGACAAAATAGTCCTGTTCGATCGGCCACCAGGTAACGGGGTTCTGCAGCGAGAGCCGGTCGGCCGAACCATCGGCGTAGCGCACGACCACCTCGCCGTTCTCGAAACGGCTCTGCATCGGTCCGGTGGATCCGGCCATGAGCAAAACGATGCCCCGGGCCCGCCCGGAAAGCTCCACGCTGACGGATTTCGGGTAGTTGTCCCACTGCGACACAAATGCGACGTTCCGCGCCTGCGGTTCGCCCGGCGTCGCGAGCGGCACGCCGTTCGGCAGGGAGATTCTTCCGCCGCCGCGCGCGGCGCTTGCCCTCAGGCCCGAGTCGTCGATCTCGGCGGTGGTCTTCACGCCGCCCGCCCAGCCGCCGAGCCCCTGCTTCGGCAGCGCCAGCGATACGAACGGCGAGCGCGGCGAGCGGTACTCGTTCCTGAAGATCTGGGTCACGCGATCGTTGAACGCGCCCGAAAGGTCCACCGGCTCGCACCGATCCGTCGCGCCGAGCTGGATACGCGGGAAGTCGGGCTCGGGCAGCCGGGCGTCGACACGCGGCTCCGCCCGCCAGGCGAGACGCCCGTCTCCCGCGGCGGCTGGACGAGGCTCGGATCCCCTGGCGACCGGCACGCCGGCCCAGCGAATCGCCACGCGGTGCCGGCCCGCCGGCTGGGCGCGAATCTCGATCTTCGGTCCCCCGATGGCGTCCGGCACTTCGGCAAAGGTTCCGGGGACGCCGTTGATGGTGATGTCGCCCACCCGATCGTTGGGCGCGTTAACGATCAGCCGAAGCGCCTGCGGCACCGGAAAGCGCTGCTCGACGTCGTAGGTGTCGGTGTCCCCTTCCCTCCAAAACGTGAACGACACGTCCGGATGCACCAGGCTCGCCTGCGGCCATGCCTCCGGGAAACCCGGCGAGACCGTCAGAACGCCCGAAAGCGCATCGGGGCGCAGACCGAACAGTCCCTCGATCAGCGCGCGCGAAAACGTTCCGCAGCCGTCCGCGAAATCGCGCTGGGACTCACGGCGATAGACGTCGAGATACGACATCGAGCCGACGTTGCCGGGAGAAATGCCGAGGTACATCGCCGCGAGGAGCGAACCTTTCGCCATGCGCCAGGCCTCGTCCGGCCGGCCCGCCTGCCAAAATCCCAGCGACGCGTGCATCACTTCGGACATGACGACGTTGTTGATCGACCACTGATACGGCATCCAGTCCGAGGTCGAGAGCGTGTAGAATCCGTCGGGAACGCCCGGACCACGCACCGGCAGGTGAGGGATCTCGTCGTCGACCTGGCGCGACATTCGCCACGCCTCGTCGCCGGTCGGCACCTCGGAATCGACCGTGTGGTAGAAGGTCCACAACGCGGCGCTTGGGTGCACGCGTTGGAGCCCGAGCCAGTCCTTGTATTCGGCAAAGCACTGCCGGTCGGGAAGCCACAGCAGTTTCCGCATGGCCCGGCCGATCAGCTCCGCCTCGCGTTCATAGGGCTCGGGATTCTCGCCCAGAAGGCGGGCCAGCCGGGCAGCTTCTCGATTCTGGAAGTAATTGTAGGCCGACGCGTGGGCCGTCCCGCCACCGCCGTACTGCAGGTCGTCGCTCGCCCAGATCGCCGCGTAAGCTTCGTACAGCGGCAGCTTTTCGGGGCCGTATTCCCGACGGAAAAGGCGCCGTTCCCAGGCGAGATGTCGAACGATCGCCGGCCAGAGCCGCCGCGCGAGCTTCAGATCGCCCGTCCAGCGCAAGTGCCGGAACACCCCGTCGAAAAAGACGAGGTTCATGTCGTAGTGCGAATTCGAAAGATCGCCGTTGGAGTGCAGCCCCGCCTCGTTTCGGGCCAGATTGGCCGCCTCGTCGGCAGGCGGCACCGATCCGGGAACGGTATCCGTGTTTTGGCGACCGATCCAATAGAGCATGTTCTTCCTGGCGCGGTCGTGCCGCCCCAGGGCGTCGAGCGAATACGGCCCGCGCCAGCCCAGGAGCTTCGTACGCCATGCGATCGCGCCGTGCATGATCGCCTGCTGCGGCTCGTCCCAGACGGCGTCCGCCGCGACGTTGAGCGCGCCCACGGCGGCATTCAGGTACGGATCCGGCGTCTGCACCCGCACGCGGTTGCGCAACTCCGAGAACTGCTCCTCCGCGGCGGCAAAACGGCTCGTGAGTTCGGCGGGAGCGAACACCGGGGCAAGCGTTCCCGGTTTCGGGGCGCTGGCCTGAGCAGTGCCCGGTTTGGTCACTTCGCGATAGACCGGGAGTTCCTCGGCGCCCCCGCTGGTCACCCGCTGGAAAGAAAGCAACACCGGCCTGCGTTGCGTCAGCGGCAACAGCCCAACGACCACGGGCAGTTCGGGCGCCGCCGCGCTGTGCGGCCGTTCTTCAAGCGCGCGGAGCAGCTTCGCGGGAGACCCCCAGTCCGCGGCGTCCGCGACCGCCTGTCTCGCCGGGACGCTGGTCACGCCGACAAGCGTGGCCGCCTTTGCGCGAAGCGTGAAACCCGAGTCGCGGAGTTCGAAAACGTTTCCCCGGCAAAACGCGGGCTTCAGCTGGAACCACTCGGAGATCGGCACCTTTTCCGTGCCGATGTCGCCGTCGCGCGTGCCTCGTTGCCCATTCACGCCGCCGAAGGCCCAGACCAGGTCCACCGGGCCGGGCAGCCCCGAAGCCGCCACACTCAAGGCGAGTCCCTCGGTTTCTCGGTACGCGACGGCGGTGAGCGTGATCCGCCCATCGGGCCCAAGCAGAGGATCGCGAATGTCGTAGATCAGCTCGCCCGGACGATAGCGCGTCTGGATCGACGCCGCCTCGATCAACCATTTGGCGCCGGCCGGGGTCGCGACGCCGACGCGCACGTTGCCGCCGCGGCCGGGGAGATAGAGCACAAATTCAGGCCGGTCCCCGCCGTCCACACGGAAGGCGGAGTTCCCTCCGTACAGTGGGCGATTGAAGGTTTCCTTTCCGTCCTCGATCACGAAGTCGGCACCGTCGGGCCGATATCGCAGGGGTCGATCGATGCCGCCGGCCAGATTAGGAGTGAGACGCGACGCTCCAGGAGTCTGCGCCGAGAGCGCAGCGAGGCCCAGGAGCAGGCCGGGGAAGACTACGCGGAGAGGAAGCACACGCATCTTTCGCAGCATCGGCGTTTGAGTTCGAGGGTCCGTTTGCTGGACAGTCCGAGTCGCCACGCAGCGAGTCCGGGCCGAGCGTCTATTTTCGGTCGAGCGATAGTTCTCGCATCAGCCAGGCCTCGCGGTCGGCGCGGATGGTCGCGGGCTGGGCCATCTCGTGGGTGGCGCCGCCGTAGACGGTCATTTGCTTCCTGCCGGAGACCGCCGCAAAAAAATCCGCCGCCTTCGCCAGCGGGACGTAACGGTCCTTTTCCGCGAACTGGCAGAGCACGGAGGCGCCGCCGAGTTCGCCGAGATAATCGCGCATCTCGAGTCCGCGGTTACGATGCAGGTAATCCGGCATCGACTTTGGTTTTGCGTGATAAAACGCCCAATCGAGGAGACTCGGTGTGCAGGCGATGAATACGCAGGTTTTCACCGGACCGCCCACGCTGGCGGCGATGGAAGCGTACATCGCTCCGTAGTCGTGGCCGACGATGGCGACGGGGACAGCGGATCCGGCCTCGCCTCGCAGGAGTTCGATCGCACGGCACAGCGCAACCACCTGAGCGACGGAATTCCCGTAATCCTCCTCCAGGACACGCTGTTCGTACCAACCGGGCCGCGCCCAGGCGGCGTCGACGAGCAACGAGACGACCCCGCGCCCGGCCAGCGCCGACGCTTCGCCGAGAAACTCGCTGCGATTCGTCGTTTCGGGTTTCCCCAGCCAATGCACCCAAAGCACCGCCGCGCGGACGGCGCCCTCCTTCGGCCGGATGAGAAACGCCGCGGTGCGGTCGAGCGAAGAACCGGGAGCGGCGGCAAACGTCAGGTCCGAGACGATCGCGTCGTCCCGGGACTCCGAGGACTTGCGCACCACCTGGAGATCGTGGACGCCACCGAGCGGGAATTGCGCACGGCGTTCCTCGCGCGAAAGCGACGTGCCGCGTTCCGCTTCGGAGGGATTCGCAGAGGGTGCCGAATCGCCGGCGCCCCGGACGCTTCCGGTCAGCGCCGCCATTGAAAGAACGAACGCGAACACCCGGACGAGGATGGGAAAAGTCATGGCGTCTCCGATGCCAACTCGTCCGACTCGGCCGCTTCGTCAACTCCGCTTTCGTCAGACGCCGCTTCGGGAGTTGCCGGTTGTCCGGATCCGCGTGCAATCGAGCCATGACTCCGGACACGACCCCCACCCCGTTTCCCGAAAACCCACCGCTCTCCGCGCTCGAAGCGCGTGCCCTGGGTTGTCTGATCGAAAAGGAGTTCACCACCCCCGACGTGTATCCGCTTTCGCTCAACGCGCTGGTCAACGCCTGCAATCAGCGCAACAATCGGCACCCGATTTTATCCGTCGGTGCGCGCGAGGTGGAACTGGCGCTCGATCAACTCAGGCAGCGCCGCATCGCCTCGCTCGTCGCCGGAGCCGACGCGCGGGTGCCGAAGTTCCGGCAAACGCTGGACATCTCCTACCCACTCGACCCGATTTCCCGCGCGCTGCTGGGCGAACTGCTGCTCCGGGGCCCGCAGACCGCGGCGTCGCTGCGCGCCAACGCAGAGCGCATGCAGCCGATGCCCGACGCCGCCGAAATCGACCGCCTTCTCAACGACATGGCGGAGCGTCCGGCGGGCGCGCTCATCCGCCGTCTGCCCCGGCAAGCCGGTCAAAAGGAACTGCGCTGGGTGCAGCTCTTCACCGGAGAACCCGCCGAGAGCGCGGCGGCAGCCAGTCCTGCCGAATCGGGCCGACAAGCGCCGCCCCTCACCGTCTCGGTGTCGCTTCCGCCCGAAGCCGAAGCGCGCTTCGCCGCCCTCGAGGCCGAGGTCGCCCAGCTCAAGGCCGAGCTGAAAGCGCTGCGCGAATCGCTCGGCGGCAGCTGAGGCGGATCGAAGTGCGCGCAGCTCTCGCGCTCCCCTCACGTGCGCGCTTGCGGGTGGGTCGGCGCGTCCCTGCGACAACAGGTTTTGCTGCGCCCGTTCGTCGGCTGAGGCTGTCCGGACGCGTCTGCTGCGGAGAACGACCGCGCTCTCACTATTGCTCCAGCAACGCGGCGATGCCGCGCAGGACATCGTCGCGCCGCAGTTCGTAGTCCGACATTTTCTGGCTGTCGAACGGTCGTCGTCGCTCGACGAGCGAACGTCCCACCACGATCCCATACGGCATTCCTGCCGTGGCGCAGAACGAATAAAAGTAAGTGGAGAAAAACGGATGGCGCGCCACTTCGCTCGGCACGAGTTCGAGCACCCGCGTGCCAGGGGCGCAGAAGATCAGGTTCGCCAATCCCGCGCCGTGCACGGCCAGCACGTGCGACGCTTCCGACAAGCGCTCGCGAAAATCGGGCGTGCTCAGCGGATCGATGGTTTCGAAGCCCGCTTCGGCTGCGACCGTCTGCAGCCAAGCCCGGTCCAGCGGCTGCCGCCTGCCTTCGCGTACGAGAAAGATCCTCCGCCTGCGGCGACTCGTTTCCACCGGAGGAAATACCTCGCGGTAGAACTCCGTCACCCAGCCCGGCGTCAGGCCCGCCGCCCCCGGAAACGACGGCTGGACCAGGCAGTCGCACTCGAACTGCCCGCGGTGCGCGGGGCGGATCACGCGATCGCCCGGGATCTCTAGAGCGCGCTCGATCATCGCGGTGGCCGGAGTCCGCAGGGCCGGCAAAACGATCCGGTCGAAGTCCTCCCAGCGGGAGCCTGTCCGGCGGACGAGCGCCCAACGTCCGACGCCGTCGATCGTGTAGTGGAAAAAATTGGACGCCGCCCACGCGGTCGCGAGATTCAGGATCCGCCCGGAGAGTTTTTGGGGCCGCCTCAACGAAACGATGCGATTCGCCGCGGAATGCCAGGCGAGACCCATCTGGCAGAAGTCGCCGAGAAAGGTGTCGCCGGCGCCCACGACCCAGCCGTGCTGGTCGAGGATTCTTCCGCCGGGAATCTCCGCCACGCCGGCGTCATCCCAGCGCACCGTTTTTCCCTTTCGGAACGGCACGCCGGTATCGCTGCAAAAAAACGGAGGCGGCAACCGCTCCTCGTGCGCGGGGACGACCACCGACCAGTTCAAGCTGTGGCGCGCCCGATAGCCGCGCCAGTCCTGCCAGCGGCGCGGCGGGCCAAAGGATCGCGAACTGCCCGGCAACCAGCGCAGGACCGTGCGCGGCACAATTCCGAAAAGCCGCAGGAGTAGGCGATCGATTAGCTTGGGGAGACGTTGCCGCACACCGACAGGCTCTAAAAGAGCCAACGGCGGTATCGAGTCTTGAAATCGGCGAGCGCTATTTTACCAAGTACAGCTCGAGGAGAGCGGTTCCGATCGTGTCGCCAAGGCCCGAGACCTTTGCGGTATATGCTCCCGCAGGCAGCGTCGCGACCAGCGCGGAATCGTTGTCCGAGGTCAGCGCAAAGGCACCCGTGGCCGCATTGGCGGCGGTAACGGCCGAACCGATTCCGCCCGTCCTCCAGCCGGAGTTGGTCGCGACGACCCTCGAGGAGGCGTCCACCACCTCGATCACGGGCTTCTGCAGGACGTCGGCCACGTCGAACGAGGCCAGGGTCGGGCCCACCGCGCGAACGAGGATCTTCGAAGGCTGGGAGAGAATCACGCCGGCGATGGCAATGCTCGAGCCGGTCTTCACGTAAACGCGGGAAGAAACGTTGAAGAAGGGATCGCCGTTCCCAACCGAACTCGTGTCGAGGTACACTTCGATGAGCGCGTTGCCGGTGGATTCGTTGGCGCCGCTCAGCTGCGCGGTGTACGCGCCCGCAGGCAGCGTGAGGACCAGCGCCGCATCGCTGTCGCTCGAATAATCGAAGGCCGAGACCGCTCTGAACGCCGCCTGGATGCCCGCCACCGCCGAGGCGTCGGACTTCCATCCGGCGTTGCTGGCGATCGCCTTGCCGCCGCCGTCGAAGAGAGTCAGCACCGGCTTCTGGAGCAGGTTATCGACCCCGTAGTTGGCCAGCGTCGGACCGACGCCGCGAATGATGACCCGCGCCGGCTGATTCAGGATGAAACCGGCGATGGCGATCCTGCTGCCCGTGCCCACGAAACAGCGCGTCGAGAGGTTCTTCATGTGCACGCTCGCCGTGTCGCCGCTCGCCACGAGCGAGAGCTTCGCCGAGGAGGTGTAAACCTTGCCGTTGGCGTTGGAGGCGGCGCACCGATAGCGGTAGCCGTCGAAACCCGCCCCGGCGGTCACCTTGAGGGACGTGGTGGTCGCGCCGGAATAACTGGAGCCGTTGGAGACGGCCGTCCACGTCGCCCCCGCGTCGGTCGACACCTGCCACTGCAGCGTGCTGGCGCCGCTGGCCGCCATGGAAAAGGAGGCCGATCCGCCCACGAGCGCCGCTGCATCGGAAGGCTGCTGCGTGATGCTCGGCGCGCCGGCGGCGACTACCATTTTCACGGTGCTGCTGGTCGCGGTGCCGATCGCGTTCGAGAGGACGCACCGATAAACCAGGGCGGCGGACGCCGCCGTGACCTCGACCGAGAGGGTGGACGTCGCCGATCCGCTGATACCCGAGCCGTCGGAGAGATTGGTCCACGGCCCAGACGAACTGCCGGCGGACTGCCAGGCGTAGCTGCTGTTTGCCGTGCCCACGACGGTGAAGGTCGCCGTGTCTCCCAGCTTCACGGAGGCGTCGGTCGGTTGCTGCGAAACGGACGGGGCGCCCGGCATCGTCACCTCGATATCGAGGTACCCGTTCGGAGCCGTGCCGCCGCGCGAGACGGTCCTGAACGTGATGCCTCGGGCGGAATCGGTGAACGACGCCCCGACCTGCAGGGGCGAATCCTGGAACGTGTTGCCCGGGGTGGCCAGATCGAGGACCAGCGTCTCGTAATTCGAGCCGCCGACGGCCCAGTAGACATAGGCGCCGTTCAGCACGGATTGACTGATCGTGTAGTTGCCCCGGTAAGACAACCAGTAGGTGCGGCTGGCGTCGCGCTGGACCAGCAGTGCGACCACCTCGTTTTTGCAGCCGGGGTTGTCGGCGCCGAAATTGTAGACGCGGTAGGTGCCGGACGCCGTGACGGTCTTGGTGTTGGTCGAGGTGAGCCAGCCCAGCTTGATCTTCGCACTGGGGCTGAACTCCTGCACGGGATCGTTGTTGCCGATGCCCATGACGTTGAAGGGATCCCCGTACTCGGAAGCCGTGCCCGCGGCGCTGGCGGGGTCGCCGTCGGTCACCTCCCAGGAGCCTGCGTGAAGCAGCCCGTAGTTATGCCCGATCTCGTGCGCCACGATCCGGAAATCCACCTCGCCGTTGGCCCAGACCTTCGTGCCGCCGATGATGGCCTGCCCGCCGAAGGTGATTTTGGAGCCGGTCACCGAACCGAGGCTCGGGAACGCGATGACGACGCGGTCGTAGCCGGCGACGTTGAAGTCGGCCCCCGCGGCCGCCGTGGCATCGTTGTAGAGCTTGTTCACGTCGCCGCTCGTCGCGTACGAGGCGCCGGTCGAGGGCATGCGATAGAGCTTGGGCGACGCGGTGCAGACGAGGCTCGTCGCACCGTAGGAGGAGCCGCTGTAGAACGGCGCGACCTTCGTATCCAAAAGATTCTGCGCGTATTCGGCGGTGCAGGTGACGGAGCCCCATTTCGGATCGCCGGGAAAGTCCGAGAAATCCACGCGGATCATCAGCACCTTCTTCACGCCCGTGGCCCAGGCCGTGTCCAGCACCGCCGGGGCGGTCGTCGCCGTCGCAGGACTCGCGATGTCCGTTCCGGCTGCTGCATTCATCAGGCTCTGGCTCGCCGCACGTCGCGGACGTGGTCCGAGCACGGCCTCGTCCTGCCGAATGGCCCGCTCCGCGGCGAGCAGCCGCTGCCGGGAAGCAAAGCGGTAAAACCTCCCGCCCATCTCGCCGATTGCGCCCTGGCCGGCGGGCAGACCGTCGGCCAGGTTCTCGACCGAACCCGACACCTCGGCCGGCTGGACCTCGCGGATGGCGTTTTCATCGAGCACAAACACGCCGTTCACGAGCACGCCGTTGAGCGGAATCCCCGTCTTCGAAAGATGATCCAGGCGGCGGCCGTAGGCGAATGCCGGATACTCACGCCCGTCTATCGTCACCGTCCGGCGAATGGACTCCTCGCCTTCGACCGTCCCCAGTTCGGCGTACACCGTGTAGTCGCCGATGGCGGAAATGGGGGTTTCGACCTCGGCGGCGACCGGCGCGGGCAAGGCCGACCGGGCATTCGCCGGAAGTGCGAGTTGAAGGACCGCGGCGGGATCATCCGCAGCCAGCTCTGCCATCGCGGCGGCGCGCGCTTTGGCCAATTCGATCCCGCGGGCGATCGACACGCCCGTCTCTCCGCTCGCGCGTCGCTCCAGCCAATCCTCGAACGCAGCGGCACGGGCTCTCAGGTTTCCCGCATGCGGCGTCGGCGCCGCGCTTAGGAACGGCGCGCAACTGAGCCAGAGAACGAGGCCGAAAACGGCGGGCAGACGACCCACCGGCCAACCGCACCTCCGCTGGACTCGGGGCAACGAGTCCCTGCATTTGTCAGCGGCCTGCGCCGTCTGAGGTTCACCCGTTCGAAACACTGCGCCTGGGAAACCGCTCATCGAAAGGTCCAGTATCGGCACGTTCATAGGCCTGTTGAGTGGGCCCACCGGACAGCTGAACCTTTGCAGAGTTTTTCACGGACCGCGGCAATTTTCACCTCGACCGCAAGCGCCTTGCCACAGGCTCCTCCTTCGCAAACGCCCTGCATCCGACAGCAGCCAAAAGCGGCTACACGCCGTCTCAATCGGCGCGGGGCAGCTGAACCCAAAAGGTCGAGCCGTTCTCGCCGTCGGACTCGACCCCGGCTTCGCCGCCCATCCGATTGGCGGCCTTGCGCACGATCGCCAAGCCCACGCCATTGCCCTCGTATTCGAGATCGGGGTGCACCCGCTCGAACATCCGGAACAGCCGGTCCCGATACTCGGCCCGGATGCCGATGCCGTTGTCGCGCACGAGGAGCCGAACGGATTCGCCGTGCGTCTCCGTCCACACTCGGACAACCGGACGGACGCCGGGACGGACGAATTTCACCGCATTGTTCAGCAGGTTCGAAACGACCTGAATCAGGGAGGGCTCATGCCCGCGGACGTCCAGGAGAGGCTCGATCTCGATGAAGGCGCGAGGCGGCAGCATCCCTGGGTATTGGGTCACGATATCGCGCACAAGCCGGTCGAGATGCACCCGCTCGACCTGCAGTTCGGCGCGCCCAATCCGGCTGAAGGTCAGGATGTCCGTCACCATCTTGTCGAGGCGCTGCGCGTTCTCCGCGATCCGCTTCAGCCAAAGCCGCATTTCGGGTTTGAGCGAGGGACCGTAGTCCTCGAGCAGGGCTTGGCTATATCCAAGCATGCCGCGAAGCGGGGCTCGGAGGTCGTGGGAAACCGTGTAGGAAAACTCCTCCATCTGGGCGATCGCTTCTCGCAACGACGCGGTGCGCTCGGCCACCCTCGCCTCGAGCTCCTCGTTGGCGCGGGCCAACTGGCGCCGCGTCTCCTCCAAAGCCGCCTCGGAGCGCTTTCGGTCCGTGATGTCCCGCGCGATCTTCGAAGCGCCGACGATCCGGCCCGTCGCGTCCTTGACCGGAGATATCGTGAGGGAGACGTCGATCCTCGTTCCGTCCTTCTTCACCCGCACGGTCTCGAGGTGATCGATGCGCTCTCCGCGCCGCAGCCGCGCCAGGATGCGCGTTTCTTCCTCGAGGCGCTCCGGCGGCAGCAGCAGGGTGATGGGCCGGCCGATCGTCTCCTGCGCGCTGTATCCAAAGATCCGTTCGGCACCGCGGTTCCAGGACCTGATGATCCCGTCGAGGTTCTTGCTCACGATGGCGTCGTCGGACCACTCGACGATGGCCGCGGCGTGCCGGACCAGCTCCTCCGCTCTCCGCTGCTCCGTGACGTCGCGCATCACGCATTGGCTGTGCAGAAACCGGCCGTCCTCCCAAAGTCCGGTGGCGTCGAACAGCACGGTCTTCACCGAGCCGTCCCGGCAGCGCAGCCGCGCTTCCTGGTCGCGCACGGCCTCGCGGCGGCTCAGCCGGTCGACGATGCTCTCGAAAACCTGCGGTTCGATGAAAACATCGCGGCTGGAGCGTCCCACGTATTCGGCTTCCGAGTACCCCAGCATGTCCAGCTCGGCCCGGTTGGCCCACAGTATGGTGCCTTCGGCGTCGGCCCAATGCAGGCCGTAAGGCAACGTCTCCACCAGGGCGCGCAGCTCCAGTTCGCGCCGCCGAAGCGAGACTTCCTCCGGGCGTCCGGCACCTTCCGGAATTGCGAGCATCGGCGGAGGCTGCGGCCAGCTTTCGACACCCGCCGCCGGAGCCGGATCGGAGGAGTTGACCACCGCGGCGGCGTCCGAGTCGCGGGACAGCAGCTTGAGGGCGGGCACAGACAAGCCGAGGGGTTGGGTGCGATCGGGCTCGTGGAAATCGAGAGACATCGTGAACGCCACGAGCAGGCAGCTGGGAAAAGGCTCCGACGAGGCGAGCTTACTATAGCCCGCGTCCGATCCTCCGCCTATGGGAGAAACTCCGGGCGCTTCGGCCGGTTTTTTCGCGCAACCGGGCGTCCGAACCGGTGCCTTCACCCTTCCGCGTCGAGGCATCCTCGCCCCGCGTGGCACCGTCAGCTCCGATTTATTCGGACCGCAATGCCGACATCGGCTCGACCTTGGTCGCCCGTCTTGCGGGAAACCAGCACGCGAGCAGCGTTGCCAGGAGCAGGACAAAACAAACCAGCGCGAGCCCCCAGGGATCCGGCGAGGCCAAGCGCGGCATCAAGCTCGAGAGGAACCGCCCGAGTCCGTACGCGCCGACAATGCCGAGCACGAGCCCCACCGCGGCGAGGCTCAATCCGCGCTTCAGCACGTCGCCGAAGACGTCCTTCGGCAATGCGCCGAGCGCGAGGCGAATCCCAAACTCCGTCACGCGCTGCGCGACGAGATTCGAAACGACGCCATACACGCCCACGGCTGCGAGAACGAGGCCGAGGGCGGCCAGCCCGAGCGTCGTGCGGGCGACGATCAGGATGTTGCGCAGGATCGTGTCCGTCTGCTGCTGAATGGTGCCCGCCTGCTCGAGCGCGAGTTCCGGATCGATCTCTCCGATCACACGTCGCATGGGCTCGACGAGCGTCTCCGGATGCGCGCCCCGCATCACGATGTTCACGTAACCCCACGGCTCCTGCGCCAGCGGGCGGTAGACCACCAGCGGCGTGGAGGTTTTGCCCGGATTCGCGGAAGGTTCGACGTCGGCCGACACGCCGATGACCTCGCGCCAGAGGGTGTTGTTTTCCTCGATGCTCGCGATGCGCTTGCCAATCGCGCTCTGCCCCGGCCAGAAGCGGCGCGCGAGCGACGCGTTGACGATCGCGAGTCCGGGGCCGTCGAGGGCAACGTTCTCCGGGAACGTGCGCCCCTCGAGCAGAGGAATGCCCAGGGTGGCGAAATAGTCCCGCGTGACCATCACGTGCGAGGCGACGGGGTTCTCCGCGCGGCCGGCCGTCGACGCTCCGTCGGTCAGAACCGGTCGGTTCGCGGAATAATCGAAAAGCGGCAGCGAAGTGGTCAGAGCGGCGCGCTCCACGCCCGGCAGCTGCACCAGCCGGTCCTCCAGCTTTCGGAAGAAAACGTTACGACTCTGCATGGTGGGATATTGCTTCTCCGGGATCGGAAGACTCGACACCGCCACGTGCGAGGGGTCCCAGCCCAGCTGGCGATGAAGCAGTCGATCAAAGCCGCGGTTCATGACCGCCGCGCCGCCGAGCAGAACCACCGCGAGGAACACCTCGCCGACGATGAGCGCACTCCGCATCCGGTGATGCCCCCGCCCCGCCGTCGAGCCGCGCGCTCCGGACTTGAGCATCAGGTTCACGTCCACGCGGGAGGCGAACAAGGCGGGAACGACGCCGAACAGGAGCCCGGTTGCGATCGAAACGCCCAGCGCGGTTGCCAGGACGGGCCCGTCGAGAGGCACCACAAAACTTCCCGGGACGCCGCCGATCACCACGTTTTTCTCGAAGAGGTCGTTGAGCCAGAGCGCGACCAGCAGGCCGAAAAGCCCACCCGCGACGGAGAGCACGATGCTTTCGGTCAAGAGCTGCCGCACGAGCCGCGTGCGCGAGGCGCCGAGCGCGGAGCGGATGGCGTATTCACGGAGCGCGGCCGTGGCCCGCGCGAGCTGCAGATTCGCGAGATTGGCGCAGGCGATCAGGAGGATGAAGACGGAGAATCCGAGCAGGGTCCACGAAATCGCCCGGCCGACGCTGTCCATCACGGCCTCGTTCAGGGTGATCCCCTCGTATCGAAGTCCTGGGTACTGGTTGGGAAACGCCTTTTCCTGGGAGGCGGCCAGGCCCGCGAGTTGCGCCCCGATCGAACCTCGGGATTCTCCCGGTCTGAGGCGCTTGACGGCCAAAAAGCCGCGATAGGAGCGGGTGTTCTGCTGGTCCGGGGTGAAGTTGATCGGCCGCAGGACCTCGGTCCTTCCCCACAGCATCGGGTAATCGAAGCGCGCCGGCATGACGCCGATAATCGTGACGGTTTCGCCCTGGAGGCGCAGGGTCCGGCCCACCATGTCGGGCGCCGAACCAAAACGAGAAGCCCAGAAGCTCTCCGAGAGCAGCACGACTTGGTTGCGTCCGTCGTCGTACTCCTCCGGCGACGGCAGCCGGCCGAGCAGCGGCTGCGTCCGAAAGACCTCCATCAGTTCGCGGGAAACCAGCATCGCCTCCAACTGCTCCGCCGGCCGTCCCGGCTCGGTCCAGGGATACGTGATCTTGCTCACGGTCAGCACCGAGGAGGCATCCGGAAGCGCCTCCCGCACTTCCCGAATTTCAGTGGGCGAAAATGAAAACAGCCGCCCGGTCCGCGTGATCCCGTTGAGGACGACCAATCGTTCGGAGCCGGGATACGGCGCCGAACGGAACAGCAGGGTCTGCACGAGGCTGACCATCGAGGTGTTCACCCCGATTCCCAGCGCCAGCGTGAGCAGCGCGATGCAGGTATAGGCAGGCGTCTTCGCGAGAGAACGGAGGGCAAACCGGAGATCGTGCATGGTGGTGACGGAGCGCTCCCGCGCTCATGGGGAACACGGATCAAACGCCCGCCGGCCCCGTGACGCAGCCCGCGTGCCGCGCTTCCGATGCAGCGATTAACCGATTGCTTCCCAGATGGTAGAAAATCCAAGGGGCATCGCTGGCCACCGCCGGAGCACCCAAACCCGAAACGGCCGAATCCCAAAACCGGGAGGACTCCGCGCCTCGTCGAACAATCAGTAGCCGGAAGCTGGGCCGGCTTTTGCCGGCTGCTCCGCGCCCTCCAGCCCCGGAGGCACCGGTCCCGGCAGGCCCATCTTCACGGCGTCGGCCAGGATGGATTCCGTAGCGGTGGCTCCAATACGGCTGACTCCGAGCGCTCGCACGCGCAGGACGTCCGCGAGCGTTCGCACGCCGCCCGCCGCCTTGACCTGCACGGCCGGCCCCGAGTGCTGGCGCATCAGCCGCAGCTGGACGTCGGTCGCGCCCTGGTAGTTGTAGTCGCCGTTGGGCCGCTTGACGAAGCCGTAGCCCGTGGAGGTCTTGACGAACGCAACTCCGACCTCGGTGCAGATCTCGCAAAGCCGGACGATCTCCCGGTCCCCCAGGAAGTCGTTCTCGAAAATCACCTTCAGCAGCGCGCCCCGCGTGATGCAGGTCTCGTTGAGCGCGCTGATCTCGCTCTGAACGTACCGCCAATCGCCGCTGAGGACCTTGCCGACATTGACCACGACGTCCACCTCCGCCGCGCCTTCGGCCAGCGCGTGGTCGGTTTCGGAGACCTTCACCTGCATGTGGCTGCTGCCGTGGGGAAACCCCGCGACGGCGCACACGTGGACGCCGGAGCCCTCGAGAAAGGATGCCGCCATCGCCACCGCATAGGGCTTCACACACGCGGTCGCACAGAGGCATCTGCGGGCCACCTCGAGTCCCGCGCGCAACTGCAGATCCGTGAGCGTCGGGTGGAGCAGCGAATGGTCGATCATCTTCGCGATCTCACAGACCGACGGACGCTCGGAGAACGTGCTCATGAGAGGATGAAAAACCACAACAACCGAACCGCCGCAACACACGGATTGGCCGCGCGCGCCGAAGCGTGGCGCTTCACTTTCCCTGCGGTGGCGTGAATTCCACTCCGGGACCGAGGTTCTTCTCGAGAAACGCAACCAAGGCTTGGAAAATCGCGAGGCGCCCTTTCGAACCGGCCAGCGAGTGACCCTGGTTGGGGACGAAGAGGCTCTCCGGCGGGTGCCCAGCCTTTTCCAGCGCATCGATCATCAGCCGCGCCTGCCGGGGCGGAACGATCCGATCGTCCTTTCCCTGGATGATGAGAACGGGAGCGAGGATCTTGTCGGCAAAGCTCACCGGCGACACGGCTCTCAACCGCTCCGCCTCCGTCTCCGGATCGCCGATCTGCTGCCGCCAGTGGGCATTGGCCGCGCGGTAATCCGAGTCGTGCTTTCGATCGCCGAAAATATCCATCCAGTCGGTGACGCCGGCGATCGATACGCCGCAGCGGTAGAGATCCGGGTTTTTGCCGAGTGCGAAGAGCGCCGAATAGCCACCGTAACTCGCGCCGACGATCGCCATGCGCTTGGGATCGGCCACGCCCGCGGCGACGGCCCAGCGCGCAGCATCCTCGATGTCGTCCTGAATCTTGCCGCCAATCTCCTTCTGCGCCGCATCGTACAGCTCTTCGCCGTAGCCCACCGAGCCGCGATAGTTCATTTGGAGCACGGCGTAGCCCCGGCTCGCGAGCAGTTGCACGAGCGGATCGAACACCCACACATCGCGGACCCACGGGCCGCCGTGCGGCAGCACCACGAGCGGCAGGTTCTTCGGCGGATGGCCGACCGGAACGGTCAGGTAACCGTGCACGATCAAGCCGTCGCGCGCCGCGTATTTCACGGAAAGCATCGGCGACATCTGAGCCGGCTTGATCCAGTTCATGCGTGCGGCAATCGACGTGAGCGAACGCTTCTCGAAATCAAAGAGGTAATAGGTTCCCGGGTCCTGATCCGAGAACGCGAACCACAGCATGCGTTTTTCGTCCTGCGAAAGATCGACGGGGATGTTGACGGTGTTCGGCAACGCGCGGTCCATCCCCCGCTGCTGCTCCTGGAAGGACCGGTTGAACCATTTCACTCGGGGAGCCTCGGTGAAATAGCGGAGGCCGAGCAGCGAACGGTCCTTCGGCGAAAAGATCGCCTCGTGGAGGCGGAGACCGTCGATCGCCGTCGGAGAACTCCGCGGCAGGACGTCGTACTCGGGATCGGACAGGATCGGTTCGCTCGTGGTTTTTGTCTGCAGGTCGAAGGTGCAGAGCGCCCGCCGTTTTGTCGCGTTGAGGGAGGTGACAAACAGGACGTTGCGCGCCGCGTCATAGCCCACCGGAGCCATCCTGCCCGGCCTCGCTTCGAGCGGAAGCAGCGTCGTCCAGGGTTTGTCTTCCGCCTCCCGGTAAATGACGCCGGAAAGCGCGCCATGGGAGGTGAACCCGACGCGCACGACACCCTTCGCGTCCGCCGCCCAGCTCGCAACCTCGCCCGGGTTCTTCGCGACGAGCGCGCCTCCGCCGACGTCGGTGTTGATCCGATACACGTCGGGCCGGGTGAAGCTTCCGGGCGTGGCTTCGTGGCGGTCGAGCATCAGGACCATCGGGTCGGCGGAGAAATTTCGCGCGATCGTCTCGTAGAAATAGAGGCGCGATTCCTGGAGGTTCATCTTTTCGTCCTCCAGGCCGCTGATTGGGACGCGGCGGCGGCCATCCCGGTCGACCGCCACGGTCCCGTAGATCGCGCCCCAGACGGACGTGGTGATGATGAGGCGGCGATCGCTCACCCATTGGAAATCGACGACCTCCTTCGGCGCCCCCTGCACGAGCTGGGCCTCCCCGGGATCGAGTCGCACGAGCCCCTTGCCGTCGATCTCGTCGACAAAAAGCATCGACCGTCCGACGTACGGCCGGAGGAAGGCGACGTATTTGCCGTTCGGAGACAAGCGCGCCCGGGCGGCCTCGGGCTCGCGGGCAAAATCCTCGATGGGAAGGCGGGGTGCGGCTTGCGCCAGGATCGGCGCGAGGCCGAGCGACACAGCCACGGCAAGGCAAGGCCAGAACTTCGGGGTGCGCATAGGGGAATGCGGGACGTTCCCGCGTCGCTCCAAAACGCCCGGGCGGCGGGAAAATGGCAAGCCGCGGCCAGCCGGAAAACACCGGCGGCACACTGAGCCGGAAGCACGGCGGATCGGCTCGCTCCGCTCAGGTGCGGGTGTCCGGTCCCGGCTTGTGCGCCTTCGCTGGCTTCGGCTGCGGCGCGGCGGGGGCGCTCGCGCTGGGTTTGGCCGGGGGCGCCGGGCGAGGCTCGGACGCATCGGAGCCGTCCGGCGGCGGCGGGGAAGCCTTCCCGGAACCGTCGATCACCTTTCGGAGATTGTCCACGGCCTCGCGCATGGACTCGGTCTGGACGCTCAACTCCTCCGCCGCGCTCGCCATCTCCTCGGCGCTGGCCGCGTTGGACCGAGTGATGGATTCCACCTGGCCGACCGCTGTATTCACCTGGCCGATGCCTTGGGCCTGTTCGTTCGAGGACTGGGCGATGCCCGCGACGACGGTATCCATCTCGCGCGCCTTGCTCACGATTGCGGTGAGCGCGCCGGCCACGCGGTCGCAGATCTCGACACCTCGGGCGCTCTTCGCGACGGAGTCCTCGATCTTCTCCGTCGTCTCGCGGGCCGACTGCGCGCTGCGGTGGGCAAGGCTGCGAACCTCGTCGGCGACCACCGCGAAGCCCATGCCCGCCTCGCCGGCGCGAGCCGCCTCCACCGCGGCGTTGAGGGCGAGGATGTTCGTTTGAAAAGCGATCTCGTCGATCGTCTTGATGATCTTCGAAATGTCGTCGGAGGAGGCCTTGATCGCATCCATCGCCTCCTTCATCTGCTGCATGTCGGCCGCTCCCGTGTCCGCCGCCGCGCGGGTCTCGCCGGCCAGCGTCTTCGCGTGGGCCGCGCCCTCGGAGTTGTTCTTCGTCATGCTGGACATTTCTTCCAGCGAGGCGCTCGTCTCTTCCAGCGAGGCAGCCTGTTCGCTCGCGCCGGACGCGAGGGATTGGCTGGACGACGTCACGTGGCTGGCCGCGAGCGCCGTCTGCTCCGCGCCCGCCCCGAGGGTCTCTGCCATCGCGCGAAGCGGTTTCGTGATGGACCGCTGCAGAACACCCGCCACGACGAGGGCGCACAGCAGGCCGAGACCGCCGGTCCCGAGCGAGAACCACGCGCCGCGGCTCTGCATGCGGTTCGATTGGCCGACCTCGTTCTCCACCGCGCCGCTCACGCTCTTCATCAGCGCGTCGTACGGCTCGAGCACGTTCTTCAATTCCTGGGTCGTCACCTCGCGGTAATACGCCACCGCGCTCGCGCGGCCGTCGGGGCCCGCATGGAGGCGATTGTCGATCTCCGCCGCGGACGCGTGCAGCCTGAGGTGCGGTTGTTCGAGCTTCACCAGCGCTTCCGCCGCACCCGGCACCAAGGCCTCGAGCCGCCGCCGGCCCTCGCCGTAATACCACTTGCCGAACGCGCAGGCGTGCCCGTCTTTCACCACGTCGACCGACTTCACGGAATCGTCGGTCGCGAACCGACCGGCGTTACGCACCCAGTTCAAGTGTTCGAGTTCGCGCTGCAGGAGAGCCTTCGCCTGTTCCTGCAGTTCGAACGTGCGTTTCAGCTCCGCCTGGCTGCGGGAGGCTTGCCAGCCGTTGGCCAGCCCAAGCGCCACGCAGAGGAGTCCGATCAAGGCGAAGCCGCAAAGCAGTTTGGCGCCCAGGGAAAACGTTTTCATGGTGAGTATCGAGAGAGGATCGGGACGCCGGCGCGACAGGCAGCGGCATCCCAACTACTTAAGATCGGCCCACTCCCCGCCGTCCCGTCTCGCCCCCCGCAATATGAGCGGCCCCGATAGCCCGAAGAAGACAGCCGAATGTGCCCCAGGCCCGGCTTGTTCGCCGGCTGTTTCCCAGCACGCGACTACGGCGTGGCCAGCATCCGGTCCACCACGGCCATCAGCTCCTGCGCGGTGAACGGCTTCTCGATCGTTTCGCTGGCGCCCAGCATGTGGGCCATCTTCAGGATATTTTCCGTGCCACTGCGTCCTCCGCCGGACATCGCCAGGACCTTTGTCCGAGTCCCGGCCGAACGCATCCGGCGGATCGTCTCCAGACCCTCGACGTCGGGCATGATGAGATCCATCAGGACGAGGTCGAACGTGCCGACCTGCAACTGCATCCAGGCCTCGCGGCCGTTCGAAGCCTGGGTGACGGCGTGACCATGCCGGCTGAGCGCCTGGGTCAGCATGTTCCGGAGCGACAGGTCGTCGTCCACAACGAGAAGGCGGGCCATGGGTATGGTGTATTCGAGTGGTCGCTACGGCGATTCGCGCTCCGGGGATGCGGTCGGATTCTTCGGGTCTCGTCGGGGCGCGGGGTTCGCGAGAGGAGCCAGCGGGGTGTGCGAAGGGGGACGTGCAGAAAAAACGCCAGCTTGGGCCCAATCGCAAGCCCGCTGAGGTTCTGTCCGCCGGGCCGAAACCGGTCAGCCCGGCGCCTCCGCGCCCGGGGATGGATACGGGCGCCCGGGCGGAGCAGAACCGGCAGTCCGGCGTCGCCAACTCCCTGTTTCCTCCACACCTTGCGCGCCATGCACCCCGCCCGCTTCGGCCTCGGTCGAAAACCTTCGCCCCGGAACCATATCGGTTTGTCCCGGCGGTTCGGGGTGTTTTCAGCCGCGTCCGCTCTTTGCTTGTTAGGCGCAGATCTCCGCGCGGATGCACCGGCCGACGCGGACAAGCAGGCGCCGACCCGCTGGGTGCTCGACGCTCCCGGCAGGCTCGGCGACCTTACGCCGACGCGACTTGGAGCGCCCCAGCCGCTGCCGACGCCGGACGGCCCCGGGCTGCGTTTCGATGGGCGCGCCGACGGCCTTGTCCTGCCGGTCAATCCTCTGGCGGGGCTGAACCGGTTCACGATCGAGATCTGCCTCAAACCGGATCGGGACGGTCCGGCGGAGCAGCGGTACTTCCACGCCCAGGACTCGGCAGGCCACCGCGCGCTGCTGGAGCTGAGGCTGAATCCCGACAGTACCTGGGTCCTGGATACGTTTCTCTACTCCGGCACGAGCCGCCTCGCGGTCATCGATCGGAGCAAAACGCACCCCGCCGGAGAATGGCATTGGGTCGCGCTGGTCTACGACGGGCGCGTGCTGTCCGGCTTCGTCGACGGGATCAAACAGGGCGAAGGCGCCGTCAGCTTCCCGCCGATGGGGCCGGGCGAGATCTCGCTCGGCGTGCGGTTGAACCGGGTCGCCTGGTTCAAGGGCGCCCTCCGCGAGGTCCGCATCCATCCCCGGGCCCTCGCGGCCGAGGAACTCGCCCGCAGCGGGCGGTGAGCGGCCCGCTTTCCTCGACGGCTTAATCCGTCGCCAGATTTCCGCTACGGTAGCGTCGAGAAGAACCGGATCAGGTTCGCCACGTGGTCGTCGACCGAAACGCCCAGGTGCTCGCAGCCGAGTTGGATGGTCGCCCGGTCGATCTTCGCCGCAAACGACGGCTCCTTGAGCTTCTTCTTGATCGAGCCCGGCTTCATCTGGCCGTACGGCACCGGATTCAGTTTTCGATACGCGTAGAAAATCCCGCTCATCTCGTCGCAGGCGAGCAGGGCCGCCGCTAGCTTCGTCTTGGGCAGCGTCCGATAGCCGTTGTAGCCGTAGGCGTGCGCTTCCACCGCGTGAATCAGCTCCGGTGGGTAGCCCCACTCCGCGAACCACCGGAGCTCATCGCCCGGATGCGTTTCCGGATGCTCCTGAAAATCCAGATCGTGCAGGAGTCCGGTGCAGAACCAGAGATGCGCGTCTTCCTGGAACAACCCCGCGTACCCTTCCATCGCCGTCGCCACCATCTCGCCATGCAGACGCTGGTACGGATCGCTCACGTGGCTTTCCAGCAGCTGCCGCGCATCGGGTCGGTCGGGCAAACTCATGCCCTCAGGTTTTCGAGCACGGCTTTTCTAGCGAGTCGTTTAGCCGTTTTCTTCCCCATCAGAAGCCGCCGGCACTCGTCGGCTTCCACCGAGGAGCCAATCCACCCGAACGGGGGGAGTCGAAACCGACCAGGAAAACCCTTAATGCAATCGTAATGTAATGCACGAAATCGGCGGCATCTTCGGCCGTCACGTTCGTCGTATCATGTTATTGTAAAGCTATCTACACCGACGAACCTCAAATTTCCGTGGTAGGAGGGAACATTGACAGCGAAGCAGGCCGCCAAGTTTATCGCCGCACCATGAACGCATTCCGGCCGTCGCCCCTCTTCATCCTCGCAGGACTCACCGTCGCAGGCGCGCTGCCCTGCTCGGCGCTGACGGTCGATCAAGCTCTCGCTCAGTACGACAGTCTGCTCGGCAACTACAACGCCATCGTCTTTGGCAACGCCGCGCTGAAATCCGGTTACGGCGACACCGAAGGCGGACTGGTCGTCGGCGGTAACCTTTATGTGGAAGGCGGCGCCCTCAACACGCACGCCAACACGCCGGGATTGGCGCTCTACGTCGGCGGCCAGCTGATCAACAACGGCACCGAGCTCATGTTGAACTCGGGCTACGCCTCCCTGCCGAACACCTCCGGCACCTGGGATCCCGCTACCGGGCACCTCACGAAGGGCGGCAAAGTCGTTCTCAGCACGATCAACTCGTCCGATCCGCACAAGTTCATCGACCCCCGTTCGCCGGCGCTCAACCCCGGATTCGACATGGCGGCGATCAAGAGCGAGTTCTCGAGTCTCTCCGCGACTTTCGACGGCCTAGCCAACAACGGCTCGGTCTCGGTCATCGGTCAGACGCTCACGTTTCAGGCCAGCAACCCGACCACCCACGGGGCGATCGTCTTCGACTTCGACGCCTCCAAACTCTCGGGCAGCACGTACAAGGGCACGTATTTCTCCGGCATCTCGATCAACATCGCCAACGGGGACAACTACATCATCAACGTCCTCAACGCCAACGGTAAGACCCTGTTCGGTACGGGTGTGAACTACAACCCCGGCACGAACTCGGATCAGCTGCTCTGGAATTTCGTCGGCGGCGGCAACGTCACGTTGAGCAATGGAGGCGGTTTCTTCGGCAGCGTGCTCGCCCCCAAGATGTCGGTCTCGAATGGCAACAACACCTACATCCAGGGCCAGTTGGTCGCCGATCAGTTCAGCCTCGCCGGTGCCGAGCTTCACTTCACCGGTTTCGAGGAGCCCTATCCCACCCCGGAGCCTTCCACCTACGGTTTGATCGGCGCCGGAGCGCTCTTCGGTTTGGCCTCTTGGCGCCGCTGGTCGAAGCGGCGCTCGACCGCTCGGCAGGCCTGATCGGGGCCGATCCGCGCGGGACACGTCACCCGCTCAACTCTTCTCTCCTCGCACCCGGCTCTATCAACGGCCGGGTGCTTCGTAATAAGCGGGTCCGCCCGGTGCCACGGGCTTGGCCTTGAGAGCGCCGGCTCCGTCGGGCTTGCCCACGCAGTACACCAGCGCGGTGATCCAAAGGAAATGCACGAGGCGCCAGCGACGAGAGCCCCGAAGTGATGCAGGTGCGGGCGTGGTCATGCTGCCTTGATTCGTCACCGCACCGATCCCCTGAAGGGGGTTTCCGCGAAATGAGGGATTCTCCCGCGCCAACCGGGGAATCCGGCTCAGGCAAGCCGCCGAAACGCTCGCAAACGGCCGCACCCGCCGGAGCGCCGGCGGCAACGCCGTACTCCATCCCCGCGCCAACCCTGCGGCTGCACCCCGCGCTGGCCGGGGTTCGCCAGGGAGCCGCACCGCGCGGAATCAGGGCAAAGGCGTGCAAAGCTCGACCAGGTAGCCGCAGTTGTCCCGCACGTAGGCGATGGTCTGCCCCCAAGGTTTCTTCTCGGGACTGCTCACGGGGACCGCACCGGCTTTCACCGCACATTCAAAGGCAGCGGCGACGTCCGACGTCGTGAATGCAATCTCTACTCCCAGGGGCGGCTTCCCAGGCTGCGCCGTGACGACGTCCTGCTTCAGGACCTCTCGCGCCATCGCCAAGCTGGCGAACGCCAGGCGTACGGTCCCGCTTTTCAGTTCGCCGTAGGCCTTGCCGTCGTTGTCGCTCAGAAACCCCCGCGAAAAGCCAAAGGCCTTTTCGTAGAAGGCGAGGCTGGCCGCGACATCCGGAACGTAAAGGATCACGTAACCGAGTGAGAGAGCTGATTTGGTGGGTGTTTTCATGGTCGAAAGGTTTTCGGCACTCGCATTGCCTCCGCTCGCGAAAACCGAGCTCGCCAGAGCGAGGCACAGGACAAAAAACGGAGTTCTCATCGCGGGAGGTGCCGACGGGGTGATTCCGAACGTGATGCGATCGTACACCGCGCCTCGAGCGGCGTCTTGAAGAAATCCGACATGCCGCCCCTGCGGCGAAGCTACCGCTGCCGGAGGTACTCCACCGGAGTCACGCCGGCGAAGGTCCGGAACTCCCGCGACAGGTGTGCCTGATCGGAAAAGCCGTACTCGTAAGCCAGCGCGGACCAACGCACCGTCCCGCCGGACGAGCCCGCGGCCCCGGCGACGGCCTTGAACCGCGCGATCCGCGCAAACGCCTTCGGGCCAACGCCGATCTGCTGGAGAAACCTCCGTTCGAGCTGCCGGGATCCCAGGCCGCTCGATCGCTCCAAGTCGCTCAGCCTGACGTTGCCCGCGCAGGCTTCGATCCGCCCCACGCAGTGGGACAAAACCGGATCCGGCGAAAGCGATCCACGCTTCTCCGCTCCCTTCGCCAAGGCTGCCTCCAAGATCTGGATACGACGCTCCGGCCCGGCCTCGGCCAGGCGCTCCCAGAGTTCGCCCGCGTGGGTTCCCCAGAACTCCGCCAACTCGGCCTGCTCGTCCGTCAATTGCGAGGCATCGAGGCGAAGCAGGGTCGGAAGCCCGCCGGGGCGAAACCGCACGCCGAGCAGGTCGGATGTGCCGTGGGGCTCGACCGCGAGCGGTCGGGTCATCGTGCCGATCACCACGGCTCGTCCATCCGCCGCCGGCGAGAAATCGAAGATGACGTCCATGCACCCGTCCGGGAGGACGTCATGGGCGTCCGCCACCGCGTCCGCCGGCCCGGACGATGCGCTGGTCCAGAAGCATTCGACCGCTGCGGCGAAACGCGGCGATGGAGAAAGCTCCCGATAGTTCGGCGGTGAGGACATGGGTGTTTCTGCGATCCGAGAAGCTCGGACCCGCCCGGAGCGCGATGGGGATGGCCTTCACGCAGCGGCCGCCCCTTTTCCCTGAGAGGCCCTACAGTTCGATCACCTCGTGGAGCTTCGGCGCGTGGGCAGAGAGTCCGTGAAGCTCGCGAATCCGCTGCCCCAACGCGGCCCGCTGCGGATTCTCACCATGAGTCAGGAGCACACGCGGTTTGGCGGGCGCCAGCGCGGCGAACCAGGCCAAGAGGTCCGATTGACCGGCGTGCGCGCTGAAGCCGCCGAGGGTGTGGACCTTGGCGGCGACGGCGATCGTTTCGCCGAAGATGGACACCTTGCGCGCCCCATCGACGAGCTGCCGGCCCAGCGTTCCGTGACCCTGATAGCCGACGATCAGGACGTGCGCCTGCGGGTCCCAGAGGTTGTGCCGCAGATGGTGAAGAATCCGGCCCGCGTTGCACATGCCCGAGCCGGCCATGATCATCGCCGGACCGGGCACGCCGTTGATCGCGCGCGACTCGTCCGGACGGGCCGTCATCCGAAGTGTCTTGAGATCGAGGCCGATAGGGCGCGCCTTGAGAAAGGCCACCATCTCGTCGTCGTACAACTCGGGGTGCCGCGAGTAGATCTCCGACGCCTCGATCGCCATGGGGCTGTCGAGGAACACCGGAAACGGAGCGAGTTTTTTCTCGCGAAACGCCCACGCGAGCAAAGCCGTGAGCAGCTGGGCCCTTCCCACCGCGAAAGTCGGCACCAGCACCTTGCTGCGCTGCGCGACCACGTCGTGCACGATGTTGACGAACTCCGCCACCGTCGCCTCGAACGGCTGGTGGTCGCGGTCTCCATAGGTCGACTCGAGGAAGACGACATCGGCCGAAGTCAGTGGCTCGAATTCCCGCAGGATCGGGGCGCTCTTCGGCCCCAGGTCGCCGGAAAACGCGATGACCTTCTGTCGCCCGCCGTCCTCGACCGTCAGCTGAATGCTCGCCGAGCCGAGCATGTGCCCCGCCTCGACAAAACGGGCCTGGATGCCCGGAGCCACGACAAGCGGCTCGCGATACGGCGCGGGCCGGAGCTGCCCCAGGATCCGCTCCGCGTCGCCGACGGTATAGAGCGGAGGCACGGCAGGCTCGCCGGCGCGCTGGCGGACGCGGTTATGACGCTCGGCATCCTGGGTCTGGATTTTCGCGGCATCCCGTAGAATCAGCCCCGTCATTTCGATCGTCGCCGGCGTGGCGAAGACCGGACCGGCGTAACCCGCCTTCGCGAGCAGCGGCAGCCGGCCCGTGTGGTCCAGATGCGCGTGCGTCAGCACCACGGCCGACACGGCGGCCATTTCGGGCAGGCGGTCCTGATTGAGCGCCTCCGCCTGGGGGCCGCCCTGGAACATGCCGCAGTCGACGAGGACGCGAGCCCGATCCGTTTCCACGAGATAACAGGATCCCGTCACTTCACCGCCAGCCGCTCCGAGAAGAGTAATTTTCATGCGAGGGGTTGCGCGCGAGCGCAGCCTCCAGGCAACGCCGCGCCACCGGGATGGCAACCCTCGGCTGCCGTGGCAGCGCCGGGGAGACGAGCCCTTGGGCGGCGTCCGTTCGCCCTCCGACGGATCGGGGAAATCGGCGCCAAACCGAGCAGGCAGCCAAAACCTCCGGGGCTTCAGCTGCGGCCCGATGCAATGGACTTGTGGATACGAGGGTGGCTGCGCCGTTTTCCCGGGCTCCTCATTTGACGGGCGTCATCAACGAGGTACGTTCCCCCGCTTCGCTGCTCACGTTCTCGCGCCGTTTCCGCCGGGTGCCAGCAAGGGTGGAAACAGCTGGATTGGGAGGACGCGTGCCCAGCTCGCCCCACCGTCGTTATCCCACTCGCGGCGCCGTTGCCCTGCTTCCTTCCCTCGGCTGACGATGCCGCGCCGTCAGATCCTGAAACAACCGTTCACGGAATATTATGATTTCGCACGTGAACATTTCTCCCCTGGCGCACCGTTTGCTCCTGGCCGGCCTCGTGCCGTTGATTGGTTTTGCCCCCGGATGTGCCGCGACCGGCACCAGCACCTCGCCATCGAGTCCACCGGCTGCGACGACGCAGGCGCCAGCCCGGTACGTGTGCGAAGCGGAGTTTCTCACCGTGGAGGACGTCGCCGCGCTGGGACTCGGGCCCAAGTTCGACCAATCGTTCCGCGACCGGATGGGCATTCCTCCGGACCGTTACGCGAGCCGAGGCCTCGGCGTGGCTGTGGTCTCGGGCGTTGCCGTGTGGGCGGCAAAAGGCGCCGTCAAGTGGATCGCGCAACAGCTGCAGGAACGCGCCAAGGAATACACCGCCGAATTCGGCGGCGCCGGGGTCGGCAGGGAATGGTCGGCGCAAGGCGGCTACGCCGCGATTTCGCTGAAACGCTGGAAGCTCCAGGGAGACGCCCCCGCCCAGCTCACCCACCACGCGATCTTCATCCTGCCGCCGGTGGATCCGGCCCTCGGCGTGTACCAGCTCGAGCCGATCTACTGGAGCGTCACGGAGCCCGCGCCGGCCCGGACCCATGGCGGAGAATTCACCGCCGTGATCAATCTCAAGCTCTCGGCTCTCTGGAACACGTCGGGCGAGCCGAGACGGCTCGATGCGACCGAGTTCGCCTGGGTGCTGAGCGGCTACAAGGCGGGCGAGCCGCGGCTCTACGCTCCGCCGACAAAAGACCCGACCGCCGGCCTGAAAACCGCGCCCGGCTCCGCTCCGTTCGGCCTGCCGGCGACGAAGGCTGTGCTCTACGCCTCGTTCACCGTGGCCGAAGTCGACGCCAGCAACGCCCGGAAATACCTCGAACAACTGTCGCAGGCGGTCGGCAAACAGGCGGACGCTGTCGGCGGCCTGGTGGAAGACAAACTCAAGTAGCCACTCTTTCGATACTCCGTTGCCGCCGCGGCGGCGCGCCCTTTCCAGCGAGATCCGTCTCCAGCCCGATCCTTCGTTTTGTCCGGTCCGTTGCCCGCATCTCAACCGTCCACGACGCTCCCCATGTCTCCGCTTCCCTACACCGTCTCGCTCGACGAATTCCAGGAACTGCTCCGCCGTTTCCCCTTCGACCGCACCATCGACTCCGTCCAGCTCCGCGGCCGCACCGAGCTGCCGAACGCGGACTCCGACTGCCATGTGCTCGTGACACCCGACGGGGTGCTGCTCAACCGCGGGAGCTGGCACTGGCGCGCCGGCGGGGCCGCGCCGCGCTCCCGGCTGCGGGCCCTCTCGCCCTTCCTCGTCGATGCGATCTGCGGCGCGGACGGCTCGCTGCCCGCCTTCCAGCGCAACCTGGTCCTTCAGGTCGCCGCGCGGGTGCTGCTCCGATTCGGGCTCGCGCCCGAGGACGTCCACAGCGTCGTCGCGGCGAAGGCCAACGGCCACGACGCCGTGCCCACGCCGCGGCTCAAGCTGACCCCGAAGGAAATCGCCCCCGTGCTGCAGGAGCTGAAGACCGAGTCGCCCGTCTCCCTCCCTGCCGATCGCGACTTCCCCTTCCCCGGCACGGCTCGCTCGGTCTGGACGTTGATCGACGAGGTGCGCTCAAACGGCCATGCGCGCCCCGAGCGTTCCGCGGCGGCGACGACGACAGCCGACTCCGGCTTCCCCTTCCCTGCCAGCCGCGGTGTGCCTCTGCCCGCTCCGGCCGCCACGCGCGAACCCGAGCCCGTCCCCGCAGAGCCGATCCAGCTCACGCCGGACGTGCAACAGGACCTGCGCGCCCACGTGATCAATCTTGCCCAGGGCCGCTTCTCGATGCAGGGGTGGAAAACGCCGAAGGAGGACGTCGACACGATCTTCCGGAAGCACATTCCCGAATGGGCCGCTAGCCGGCCCGTCGACGAGAAGCTGAAGATCGTGATCTACGCCCACGGCGGCCTCGTATCCGAAAAGAAAGGACTCGAGATCGCCGCGAAGCAACTGGGCTGGTGGAAGGACAACGGCGTCTACCCGCTCTTTTTCGTCTGGGAAACCGGCCTGATGGAGACCCTCAGCCAGCTGCTGAATCCGAATCGGCAGCGGGCGATCGATCTTGCGGCGCCCACCGACTACCTTCTCGAAAACCTTGCCCGCGCGATCGGCGGCGTCGCCGTCTGGTCCGGGATGAAGCGAAGCGCCGAGCGTGCATCCGATGCCGACGGCGGCGCCCGTTATGTCGGAGGCGAGCTGTCCAAGCTGTTCGGCGGCGATCTCGCCACGCGGCTCGAGCTCCACGCCGTCGGCCACAGCGCCGGCTCCATTTTCCACGGCCACTTCATCAACGCCGCGATTGAGATGGGCGTGCCGCGCTTCAACAGCCTCTCGCTGCTCGCGCCCGCGATCACCGTCGACGGTTTCAAGCAGCTCCTGCTGCCCCGCATGGCCGACAAGGCGGTCGCGCGCACCACGATGTTCACGATGTCGCGCCCGTACGAACTCGACGACAATTGCGCGCAGGTCTACCGGAAGTCGCTGCTTTATCTCGTCCGCGCCGCGTTCGAACCCGAACCGCGCACGCCGATCCTCGGGCTCGAGGAATCGATCCGCCAGGACCCGGACGTGATGCGCGCCTTCGATCCCGACGGCGCGCATCCCTCCCGGCTCGGAGAGATCGTGTTCTCGGTGACTAAGGACGGCTCCGCCCGCTCGTCGTCCCAAAGCACCAGCCACGGCGGTTTCGACGACGACAAGGCGACGATGGAAAGCGTGGCCCGGCGCATCCTCGATCGCGACGACATCAAGCCGTTCCCGGTGACCCGCGCACTTCCGGAGGAGTCCGTCCTCCCGACGCTCCCGGAAGCCGACTTGCTGGCCCGACTCCTTCGCTCGCCCTCCCTCGCCGCGGCGATGCCCATCCCTGCTCCGGCGGCAACCGACGGCGAAAATCCGGACCGCGGCGGCGGTGGCGGACGAAAGCGCGCCCTCTGCATCGGGATCGACCGCTACCGCGATGCGCCCTTGAGCGGCTGCGTGAACGACGCACGGCAGTGGGAAACGGCGTTCAAGAACCTCGGCTTCACGACCGAGACGCTGCTCGACGAGCAGGCGACCCGCGACGCCATGCTCGGCCGGATCACCTCGCTGGTCACCGAAAGCCGCGCCGGCGACGTCGTCGTGGTGCAATACGCGGGCCACGGCACGCAACTCGAGGACCTCAACGGCGACGAAGACGACTCGTACGACGAGGCGCTCTGCCCGATCGATTACCCCAGCGGCCGATTCCTGATCGACGACGACCTCGCCGACGTCTTCGACCGAATCCCGGACGGCGTGAACGTCACCGTCTTCACCGACTGCTGCCACTCGGGCACGATCACCCGCCTTGCGCTCGGAGTGCCGAGCGCTCCGGCCGCGCCGTCGTCGCGGGCGCGCTTCATCGTCGCCACGCCGGAGTTGGAAGCCGCCCACAAGCAGGACCGCGAACGGATGGCCCTGCAGTCCCGGGCTCCGAAGGCGGCACGCCCCTATCTGCAGGCCAGGGAAGTCCTCTTCTGCGCCTGCCGCGCCAACGAAGTCGCGATGGAAAGCAACGGCCACGGCGACTTCACGATTCGCGCGGTGCCGCTGCTCGCGCGAGGCGCCGCGGGCATGACGCACGAGCAGTTCGAGGACGCGGTGCTCGACGTATTCGGATCTTCCCCACGCCAGCATCCCGAGCTCCATTGCTCCGAGGAGCGGAAAACCGGAAAACTCTTCGTCGCGCCGGAGTCCGGCCGGCCCGCGCCGGGCGCGGCCGTCGCGTCTCCCGCCAGCGAACGCGCCAAGCTCCGCCACGCGTTCGAAGTCGCGGCCGAATCGCTCCGCTGACGCCATGAGCGAGGATATTCTGATCTCCACGCCCGAAGCCACCGCCGCGGAGGCTCAGAGCCGCCGCGGCGAGACTCCGCCGAATCGGAACGGACACCGAGCCCAGGTGCCGCCGGTGGGAATCGAAGGGGTGCACTTCACGATCTCGGAAAACCTCGGACGCGCCGTGGAAGGCAAACCCTACGAACGCCGGAGCCGCGATCCCGTTTACCGGCCCCTGCGCATCTTCGCCGTCGATCCCTCCCTCTCGCGACTTGAGGGAGCCGAGGCGGTCGTGAACGTGCCCTACGAGCCGCTTCGCCCCGGACCGGTTGGTCGCGTGCTCGAGGTCGACGATCGCGACGATTCGCGCCGCACGCATTGGGGCCGGGTCGATCTCGACCATCCGTTGGTGCTGATGACGAGCGGCAAGCCGCCGTCGGTGGCGGATCCGGAGTCGCACCAGCAGATGGTGTACGCGGTGGCGTCGTCGGTCTACGCCACCTTCCGACGGGCCCTCGGCCGGCATCTGAGCTGGGGCTTCGATCGCGCACAGGGCGGCGCCGACGGCACCCGGCTGGTGCTCCGGCCCCATGCTTTCGAGGCGGAGAACGCCTGCTACGACCGCGAGCGCGGCGAGATCTGCTTCGGATACTGCCGGGCAGGCAGCAACGCCGGGCCGCGGGTGCTGCCTCACGGCGTGGTTTTCACCTGCCTCTCGCACGACGTGATCGTCCACGAAATGACGCACGCCCTGCTCGACGGCCTGCGGGCGCATTTCGCCCTGCCCACCGGCCACGATGTGCTCGCTTTTCACGAGGGCTTCGCCGACCTCGTCGCGCTCTTCCAGCACTTCAGCTATCCGGAAGTGCTGCGAGCCGCGATCCGCAAGTCCCGCGGCGAGCTCGAGCACGCCGCGTTTCTCACCGACATCGCGGTCGAGTTCGGGCGCGCCGTGGCGGGCGGAAACGCGCTGCGTTCCGCGGTGGAGGAGTTTCGGAATCCGAATTCTCCTCCGAAACTCTACCCGGGCCGTGAAAGCCACGAGTCCGGCGAAATCCTGGTTCGCGCCGTGTTCGAGGCGTTCCTCACCGTCTACACCCGCAAGACCGAACGCTATCGGCGGCTCGCCAGCCACGGCACGGGGCGGCTGCCGCCGGGCGAACTCCCTCCGGACCTTCAGGAGATTCTGGCCGATCGCGCCAGCAAACTCGCGAGCCAGTTCCTCTCGATATGCATCCGCGCGATCGACTACTGCCCGCCCATCGACCTGGAGCTGGGCGAATACCTGCGCGCCCTGATCACCGCGGACCACGAACTCGTGCCCGACGATCCGTGGGGCTTCCGTGAAGCCCTGATCGACGCTTTCGCGCGGCGCGGCATCTACCCGCCCGCGGTTGCCACGCTCGCCGAAGACAGCCTGCGCTGGCAGCCGGCCGAACCGTCGGTCCCCGCCGTGCCCGAGCTGCACTTCGACAAGCTCGAGTTTTCCGGCGATCCCGCGGAGCCCGCCGGACTCGGCGAGCTTCGCCGGCAGGCCCGGGCGCTCGGCGCGCTGCTCGGGGACGACTCCATCCTCCGGGAGTTCGGGCTCGCTTCACCCTCGGAAGCCCTGCCCAACGGCGACCGCGTCGGTCTTCCCTGTATCCAGTCCATTCGGACGTGCCGGCGGATCGGGCCGGACGGCCAGATCGTCTTCGACCTGGTGGCGGAAATCACCCAATCCCGCCGGGTAGAACGCGGCGGCGTGCGGTTCGATTTCTTCGGCGGAGCGACGGCGATCGTCGGCCCGCGCGGCGAGATTCGCTACCTGATTTCGAAAAACATCCTGAACGAAGCCCGGCTCGAGCGCCAACGGGAGTACATCGCCGGCCCCGGAAAGGACTTCTGGATGCGCGACGGCGAGGCGGCCGCGGCACGGAAAAACCTTTTCGCCCTGCTCTGCTCCGGAAAGTCGCCTTCCTCCGGGTGAGTCCGTCTCACGCGCTCGCTGCCAGCGGATACACCGCGGGCTCCGGCGAGGGCGACGCCTGTCGCCGGAGGTGCGCGCCGACCAGCCGCGCGGCTTCGGGCAGCGGCGTGGCGGCGGTATTGATCACGAGATCATAGGCGCACGGGTCGGAGACGCTCGATCCGAAGTTCGCGCGGACATAACTGCGCCGGGCGGCGTCGCACTTCGCGTTCAGCGCCCGCGCCTGCTTTTCCGAGATGTTGTATTGTTGCGCAAGATACCGCGCACGGTGCTCCGCCGGAGCGACCAGCCGGATGTGGGTGGCGTTGTCCATGCCCGCCGTCGCGAAATTGGCTCCGCGCCCGACGAGAATCACGTGACCGCCCGCGGCGAGCCGTCGCATCGTCTCGTTGGTTTTCTGCACCAGGTTCCAGAGGTTCGGGTGAAGACCGACCAGTTCGCCGATGATTGCGGCAACCTCGGGAATCCGCTGCTCCGGCAAATAGCGGGCCAGCCGCCGGGGAAGCCGATTGTCCTCGAGCATCTTCGCGATGAGATTGCCCTCGTACACGCGCCAGAGCGTCCCGTCGCCGCTCTCCGAATTGAGCTTCCGCGCAAGCAGTCGGGCAAAACTGGAGCCCCCGGAACCGGCCTCGCGAGAAACGGTGATGAAGGGCCCGCCCATCGATTCGCGGCGCCACGGAGTCTGTGACTCGCGCCACTGGGAGTTCAGATACGGATCGACGGTGTCAAAAACGGTCACGGTGCTCATGGCGGCGGGGATTTGCGATGTCCTGGGCTTATAGCAAGTAGCATGCCTCCTAATGCGTATCTGCAGTCGCCGGCTTTATTTCCGCGTCGTGCGTCGGCGGATCAGGGAATGAGGACGATCTTGCCCGGCGCCTTGGCCGACATCACCTCGCGATGCGCGGCGGCCGCCTCGGCGAGGGGCAACTCGCGCGAAATGATGGGGCGCAGGGTTTTCGCCCTGAGTCCCGCGGCGACCGCGGCCTGCGCTTCGGCGCGTTCCTCGGGCGTGGAAGACAAAACCGCGAGAATCTGGCCTTCGCTTCGCATCAGGCCGCGCGGGTCGATTTCGATCCTTCCGCGGCTTCCGACGACCACGATCCGGCCAAATTTGGCCAGCAGACCCAGATCGCGGTCGAGGTTCACATTCGCGAGCATCTCGACGATCAGTTCCACACCGCGGCCGCCCGTCGCCGCCATGATCTCGTCGGCGTAGCCGGGCGTGCGGTGATCGAAAACCATTTCGGCTCCCTCGCGGCGGACGATCTCCCGGCCTTCTTCGCTCCCTCCCGTCCCGAACACCCGAAGTCCCGAGGCGCTGGCAAACTGCACCGCGGCCAGCCCGACGCCACCCGTGGCGCCGTGCACCAGCACCGTCTGGCCGGCGCGGGCCTGGCCGCGAATGTAGAGGGCTTTGTACGCCGTGCTGTACGGCACGGATAAGGCCGCGCCCTGGGAAAAACCGATCCCGCCCGGCAACGGCCAGACTTGTTCCTGGGCGCAAGCGGCGAGTTCGGCATAGGTGCCGCTCGTGCTGCCGGTCGTGTAGACGCGATCGCCGACGCGGACGCGCGAGACGCCCTCTCCGACCGCCTCGACGATCCCCGCGCCGTCGGTGCCCGGCGTGTACGGCAGGTTCGGCTTGGCGGCGTATTGCCCCGAGCGGATGTAGGTTTCGACGGGGTTCACTCCCGCCGCGTGTATCCGAACAACCACTTCGCCGGCGCGCGGACGCGGGTCCGCCACCGTTTCCGAAACCAGGACGTCGGGTCCCCCAAAACTGCGCACGAGGATCGCTTTCATCCCCGGACCGATACTCGAAATGCGCGCCGACGCGAATCGGCCGCGTCGCCTTGCCGGTCGTGCGGAGGCACCTCGTGCATCCGGTTGAGGATGCGCAGGAGGTTCGATTTTCCACCGCCACTGGGGCCGACGATGGCGGTCCGGCATAGGCTAGCAGCACACAGCCTGCGCGTGGTGACACCGAATAGTCCGCC
This sequence comes from Opitutaceae bacterium EW11, assembly GCA_003054665.1. Classification (GTDB taxonomy): domain Bacteria; phylum Verrucomicrobiota; class Verrucomicrobiia; order Opitutales; family Opitutaceae; genus EW11. The sequence goes on from QAYY01000001.1 coordinate 459,611, forward strand.
TACGCTTGTGGCGCGCATGTCTACCACGCCATGATCTTGCGAATATCGAGGCGCATATCATGCCATGGCGCAAACTCGCGCTAATATAACATCATTGCACACAAGAACTGTTTTCACCAACAGTAGATTATATTATAGGGCATAGAGCGAGAATGAGCTCGCTGTATTCTGCGCACGATGGATTGTCTCATCCTGGAAAAGAATAATGGTGCGCAGCCTCTTTGAAGAGGCACGAATAATAATGAACCCTCGATCATACCTCACGCTTGGGGTGATCGCGCTGCTCACGGTGGGAGGGTGGTTCGTTTGGAGGACTACTGACCCCTCCGTCTGTCGCACGGTCACCGCACTCTCCACCACTAAAGAACGGCCGAAAGGCGCAAACCATCAGATCGCCAACCAGCAACCTGCGAGCCCAGACATCCAGGTAGCAGAGCCGCCGAAGCTAGCCCAATTCGTACCAAACATCGATGACGAGACGCTCGCCGCTTGCGGGTTCCAACCCTCCCAATATGCAGCGGTCAACGGGCTTTTCCAGGAGACTTATCTACTCGTTCTTAACAGAGTTGCAACCTATGGTACGGCTGTTTCTCAAAACGCGAACATAACGCGAATCACGGCTGATCTGGGCCCGGCGGCAAGCACCGCACTGAGGGAATACTTTGAGAGGGGACTGGAGCGCATCGCCGGGAAGCCCGGATTGGAGCGCTATCGCAACAGCGAGTATGCCGCATATATCGAACACAGTCTGTTCAGCTTCGCGGAGATGCCTGTAACCCTTACGCTCGACAGCTCGACTCCAGGGATCACGAAGTTTGTCATCGCAACAGAGCAACCTGTTTCCGCGCGGGCTCCGGGAATGTACTATTTAGCATCGGAGATCCCTACACATTCGCTAAAGGAGTTGCTGCCCGAAGTATACGACAAATCCGTCCTGACGGGAGGCCGTCCATGAAACGACTGGCATTCCTAGCACTAGTATTGTGCCTGTTCAGCAAAATGTCCGGACAGGAGGTTTTCTGCGTGTCCGTGAAACCCTCTGACTACCTATCAAGCGAGGTTGGAGTTGGGGGACGCGCCGGCAAGTGAGCGGTAGAACTGCAGAACACTATTCCCAGCGAGGGCCGACGTGTTAGTGCGACGGCCCTCCGATATCACGTGCATATCTATATAAAACTGCACGATCCTCCGGCCGCGTGCGGGTGACGCGACGCGTCCTTGCGGCGCGACTCAGCGCTGCCCGCGCGTGATGCCCGGCGTGTACGGCAGGTTCGGCTTGGCGGCGTATTGCCCCGAGCGGATGTAGGTTTCGACGGGGTTCACCCCCGCCGCGTGTATCCGGACAACCACTTCGCCGGTGCGCGGGCGCGGGTCCGCCACCGTTTCCGAAACCAGGACGTCGGGTCCCCCAAAACTGCGCACGAGGATAGCTTTCATCCCCGGACCGATACTGAAAATGCGCGCCGACGCGAATCGGCGGACCTTCTCCTCAAGCCGGACGCGTCGCTGCCGCCAGCAACCTCTGCCGGACCGACGCAAGATGGCTGCGCAGCCAGTAGAAGCGGTCGGCAAACGACGCCGGCACCTTCAGCCGGTTGACCGTCTCCTCGATGTCGTCCAGCCGCCGAAGCAGCTCCTGGCGACGTTCCGCAGAGAGCGGCACGAAGGTTTCCCGCTCGATCCGCAGGAGCGGGCGATAGCAGCGGTAGAGCCGCAGCTGAACGCTGAGCCGGAAGGCGAGCGGCAAGAAGCGTATTGCCGGAACGATGACGAGGACAAGGGGCACCACCGCGACGAGGATTCGGTTGAGCAGGCTCGCCAGCCAGAACGAGTGGATGGTCCGGTAGAAGATGCCCTTGCCCGACTTGTAGTACCGAAGGGCGTCGTCGCTCACCGGAATCTCGTGCTCGATCGCCGCGGGAAACTCGCCCCGTCGCGTGAGCAGGCTCGCCTTGCCGTGGACCTCCTTGGCGACCTCCAGCAGAAGGTCGGAAAGCGCGGAGTTGAGTCCCTTGCGCGCCACCAGTTCGACCGTGGGGCCGACGAGAAACACATCCTGCCCCGGCAGATCCTTGCCCAGATCGATCGATCCCCGCGGCAGCACCATCTTGTTCAAGTAGTCGAACCGCCGCACATAGGCGTCGGCCTGCGCGAAGTGGAAAAGCTGCACCTCGGGCGTGCGGATCAGGGTGCGCAGCGTCTGGAGCGAAGCAGAGTCTCCCATGAGGAAAACCGCGTCCAGCTTCCCCGCGAGGAGGTCCGCCGCGGCCGCATCCGCGTCGGAGTCGGAAAACGTCGTAGGGGCGCCGCTGATACCGTTCGCCTGAAGCAGCGCCAGGGCGAGATTCCGCGTCCCGCTGCCGGGCGCTCCCACGGCGATGCGTTTCCCAGCGAGATCGGCCAGTCGGCCGAACGGCGCGGCGTTACGGTAGAACACCCAGAGGGGCTGGTAGGCGATGCTCCCGAGTGACACGACCCCACCCACGTCGCCGCCCTTCGCCAGGCCGCTCGGGACAAAACCGACGTCGATCCCCTCCGCCGCGGACTGGAGCCGCTGCAGGTTTTCCTGCGAGCCCGCCGAGGGGCGGATCTCCAGCGTGACGCCATGCGTGGCGAGCGATTTCTGGTAGGCTGCGGCCCAGCGCTGAAACGAACTGCCTTCCGGACCGGTCGTGAGGACGATTGTCCGGGAGGGCGCCGACCGGACCACCCACACCACGGCGAGGAGACAGACAATCCCCAGGAACAGGGCGACGGCGGTCGCGACCGCGGGGCTGAACCCGAAGGTCTCGATCAGCGTGGTGACGATGCGAAGCCGTTTCTTCTCTTTCGGAGTGTCCATGGACGAGCGCCAAGCGCTCCTCCATGAGCCACGATCGCGTCTCTGCTTTCAAGCCCGGGCCGCGAGTCTGCCCGGACCCTGAAGGTCAGCGGGACTTCCACCACTGGCTGACCGAATCCGCGACCTGCGCCGTCTTGGCCGGCAGGGCGACGAGAAATTCGTGCACCTGCGGGATATAATGATCCGCCAGCCAGATCGCGGCGACCACCGCGGCGAGCCATACGAGCGAATCGAAGAAGCCGCCCGTCCAAACCATCCGCTTGCCCGTGACGGAGGCAACCAGCGCATGTTTCGCCGCCTTGATCGGCCAGATCGCGACATGGAAGAAAAACGCGAGCGCAACCACGCCGATCCAGAGCGGCACGCCGTCGGGCAGCGGGATGCCCCAGACGGAGCCGTGGCTCACGAGCAGCACGATCGTCCAGACGGCGAGAATCACGAGGCCGAACTCGATGAACCCGAGAATCGGAAGAGCGAAGGCCGGCGCCGACGCCATCACGGGAACGGCATCGTAGTTCGCCGCTCCGTAGTGCCGCGCCCGGTACTCCTGGGCCCGCATCTGGCGCTTGAACTCGCGTCGCCAGTGCCGCCGTCCCGGACCGCGCCCGAACGAGCGCAGGCCGTCGTAGTACCCCTGTTTCGCCCGCCGGATGTACTCCTGGGCGGTCGCCGGATCTCCGCGTGCCGCCGCCCGTTCCGCGGCCGTCGTGGCGGACGGCAGCATGGCCGCCAGCGCGCCGTAGGCGAGAAGAGGAACGAAGATGAACCAGTGCGCACCGAGGCTGATCAGCGCGGACAACAGGACCACGCCGAGAAACACCAGGCGCACCACGATCGGATCGATCGAGAAATACGTCGCCACGCCGTTGCAGACGCCCGCCAGCATCGCTCCCTCGGGAATCTTGTAGAGGCGCTTGGCGGGCCCCGGATCTTCGCCGGAAGACGCGGCACCCCCTTTCGCTTCCGCCGAAGCTCCGGCGGCGCCGCCGGAAGGTCCAGCCGAGGTTGAGGACTGGGAAGTGGCGCCGGTTTCGTCGGCGTCGTCCTGCACGGGCCCCATTTCGGCGATCACGTTTTCCACCTCCTTCGCCAGAACGACGGATTTGTGCGGCCCCAGCACGGCGCGAAATTTGTCCGCGATGGCGGCTTCGATGTCGGCGAGAATCTCGTCCTTGTCGGGATTCGGCTCCAGGCGCCGGGCGGCGCCCTCGAGGTAGGACTGCAACGCCGCGTATCCGTTTTCCTCAATCTGGAATGCGTTGCCGGCCAGGTTGACGGTGGTGACCTTGTTCATGGTGGTGATCGCTGTGACTCAGGGGTTGCGCGAACCGAGATTCTGGACCGTGCCGGTGAGGCGCTCCCAAAACTCGGACGTTTCACGAAGGCGCTCCCGGCCCTTGGCCGTGAGCTGGTAATATTTCCGAGGGGGGCCGGCTTCCGACTCCTTCCACTCGTAGTCCAGCAGCTTTTCCCGGCGCATCTTGCTCAGCAGCGGATACAGCGTGCCTTCGGGAGTCGCGAATTCGGTCGCGCTCAGCTGCTTCAGGATGTCCGCCGCGTAGACGCGGTCCGCCGCGATGATCTTCAGCAGGAGGAACTCCAGCATTCCTTTCCTGATGGGAGTGAATTTTTCGTTGAGGCTCATCGTCGGCTTCCAAGCTACCTTGGTGCGGCAAGGTAGCTGGTCTTCCGAAGGTGTCAAGCGCCAGAATGCGAACGACCGGAGACGCGACGGCGCCAGCGGTGAAACGGATGCCTTTTCGGTCAGGCTTCAGTTCCACGGCGGAAATCCCGCGCAGGCTGCCGGTGCGACGAGAACGGCGGATGCCGCGCGAAGCGGGAACCGCGCTTACCTCGCTACGGGATGCGGAGCTTCGTCGAGCCGGCGGCGCACGATCACCGCGAGATCGCTGAACGAATAAGGTTTCTCGAGGTAGTTGATGCCGGATTTCAGATCGAGCTGCTGCCCGACCGCGGAGGTGCTGTGCCCGGTGGTGTAGATGATGCGGAGGCTCGGGCTTCGGCGCATGAGTTCGTCGGCCAGATCCTTTCCGGATACGCCGCCCGGCATGATCAGGTCGGTCAGGAGCAGGTCCACCTTGTCCTGGATGCTTCCCCACTTCTCGAGCGCGTGGACGGCGTTGTCGGCCTCGTAGACGCGATAACCCCGCTCGCGGAGCGCGGCGCTGGCGAGCGCCCGGACGAGCGACTCGTCCTCGACGAGGAGGATGCTTTCGGTGCCTCCGCGGATGGCCGGTGTTTCTTCGCCCATCGCCGCCTCGGCGGCCGCCTGGCTGAGAGCGGGGAGGAAAATCCGGAAGGTCGTCCCCTTCCCCACCTCGCTGTCCAGTTCGAGCCAGCCGCGGTGTTGGTTGACGATGCCGAACACGGTCGCGAGGCCGAGTCCGGTACCCTTGCCGACCTCCTTCGTGGTGAAGAACGGCTCGAAGATCCGCGTCCTGATCTCCGGCGGAATCCCGCAGCCGGTATCCGTCACTTCGAGACAAACGTACCGGCCCTCCTTCGCCGGCGGGTGCGCCAGGACGTACTCGGCGTCGAGCATCATCGAATCGATCGAGATCGTGAGCCGCCCGCCCGAGGGCATCGCGTCGCGGGCATTGACGACCAGGTTCATCAGCACCTGCTCCATCATGCCCGGGTCGGCGTAGACCGGAGGCAGGCCGGGAGCGAACCGGCTTTCCAGCATGATATCCTCGCCGAGGATGCGCCGGAGCATCTTGGTCATGCTGCCGATCACCTCGCCGAGATCGACCGTTCGCGCCGTCTGCGTCTGGCGCCGGCTGAACGTCAGCAGCTGCCGCGTGAGATTGGAGGCGCGCTTGGCCGCATCCATGATCTGCTGCATGCCCTGCTCGCTCTCTCGGTCCTCCTTCAGGCGCTGCACGAGCAGGGACGACTGGAGCTGGATAACCGTGAGCAGATTGTTGAAATCGTGCGCGATGCCGCCGGCGAGCTGACCCACCGCCTCCATCTTCTGCGCCTGCCTGAACTGCTCCTCCAACTCGCGGCGCTGGGTGATGTCGGAAGCGACGCCGGCGATGCGGTACGTCTTTCCCTCCGAGTCCTTCACCGGGAACGCGCGTTCGTGGATGCAGCGCACCGAACCGTCGGGCCGTACAATCCGGTATTCCACGTCGTAAGTGCCGCCGACCTGCGCGCTCAGAGCGTCGCGAACGCGTTCGCGGTCCTCCTTGCACACGGCTTCGAGCCAGGACAGCGGATCGGCGTAGACGGCCTCGCAGCTGCGGCCCCAGATCCGGGCGTACGCGGGGCTGACATAGAACTTCTGGCCGGTGCTGGCGTCGGTCAGCCAGAACACCTCGTCGATGTTCTCCGCCACCTGGCGGAAGCGCCGCTCGCTCTCGCGACGCGCATCCTCCGCGCGATCCAGCTCCGTGATGTCCTGGATCATCCACAAGTAGTGATCCTGCCCGTTCAGGACGATCTTCGCGACCGAGCTCAGGCCGACTCCGATTTCTCCGTTCTTCTTTCGCCCCATCAGCCGAAAGGCCACCGCGGCTCCTTTTTCCCGGCATTCTCGGAGAATCTCGGCGCGATCGGTGATTTCGCTCCACAACTTCAGATCGGCCGGGGTCCGGCCGATCACCTCCTCCCGGACGAAGCCCGTGCCGGAGAGGAACGCCCTGTTCGCCTCGACGAAATGATCGTCCGACGCCCGGACGATGCAGATGCCCGTCGGGCTCAGATTGAAGATCGTCGCCAGCCGCTCCTCGCTCGTGCGCAGCGCCTCCTCGACCAGCACCCGGTCGGTGATGTCGGTGTTGATCGTCATCGCCTGCCAGCTCCGAGGCCCGAGCGGCTCGAGGGTGGCGGCCTGGACAAAATAGTGCACGCGGCCGCCCCGATCCAGGGCCCGGAACTCCTGCTGCCAACTCCGCGCCCCGGACACGAGGCACTGGGAGATCTTGGCGAACGACGCCTTCCGGTCGTCCGGATGCTCGGCGGCGTCCCAGAATTCCCGATACTCCCGGCCAGGCGGCACCTCGAGCGGCAGCACCTGCTGCGCGGCCTCGGCGTCGGCGAAATGCCATTCCCAGCCGAGGCTGGCCGGCGGCTTTCCCTTGTCGGGACGCCAGTCCTCGGGGGCGGTCACGACCGCGTCGGCCACGATGGTCCGCGCGTGCCGCAGGACGTTTCGCAACGCCGCCTCCGTGCGCTTGCGTTCGCTGATGTCGCGGAAGAGCGCGAGGGTGAAAGGCCGGTCGTACAGCTCGACGCGGGAGACGCAGACGTGCACCGGCACGGGCGCGCCTCCGGCGCGGGGCACCAGCGCCTCCGATTCTCCGGAAACGTGCGAGCCGGCCTCGCCCGCCCGGTCCGGCAGCTGGAGGTGGGGGTTTCTTGGATACAGCTCGGCGCTCGTTGCGCCCAGCAGCTGCTCCCGCGTGCGGCGAAACAGAATCTCCGCCTGTTCGTTGGCGTCGATGATGCGGTCGGAATCCGCGGAGATCAGCAGCGCCGCGTCGCTCATGAAACGGAAGAGATGCCGGTATTTGTGCTCCGACATCCGCATCTGCGTTTCCGCCTCCCGGTGCTGCTGGCGCTCGATCGCGTCCCTCAGCTCGCGCTCGATCGCGGGGACCAGTCGCGCGAGGTTGTTTTTCATCACGTAGTCGTGCGCGCCGGCCTTCATCGCGCCGACGGCGATGTCCTCGCCCATCGTTCCGGACACGAAGATGAACGGCAGGTCCTGACCGCTCTCCTGCGCGGTGCGCAGGGCCGCCTCCCCGCTGAAATGCGGAAGCGAATAGTCGCTCAGGATCACGTCCCAACCGCCGGCGCCGAGCGCGGCCCGGAGATCGTCGCCTGTCTCGACGCGCTTCGCCGTCACGTCGTAACCGCCGCGCGAGAGCTCCCGAATGAGCAGCTTCGCGTCATCCTCGGAATCCTCCACGATCAGCACTCGGAGTGGCTTTTTCATGGCGCACCTCCTACGGCTTCGTCGGCGGCGCTTCGTTCAGGATAAGCCAGTAGAGCCCCAGTTGATTCAGGGCGCTGCAGAACTGCTCAAAGTCCACCGGCTTTCGGATGTAGCTGTTGGCCCCGAGGTCGTAGCTCTTGATGATGTCCTGCTCCTCCTTCGAGGTGGTCAGGATCACGACGGGCTGCCGCCGGAGCCTCGGGTCGGCCCGGACCTGGCGCAGCACCTCCATGCCGTCCATCTTCGGCAGCTTGAGATCGAGCAGCACCACCGCCGGGAGGGTCTTCGGGTGCTCCGCGTTCGGCTCCGCCGCCTCGCGGAGGTAAGCCAGCGCCGACACACCATCACCCACGACCACGAGTTCGTTCATGATGTTGTTTCGGCGGAAGGCGCGCCGGGCCAGCCGCACGTCGTCTTCGCTGTCTTCTACGAGGAGGATGGGTTTTGTGTTCATGAGAGGCTTTGGGTTGGATCTGGAAGGGTGAAATAGAAGGTGGCGCCGGCGTCCGGGCGGCTCTCCGCCGACACATGGCCGCCGTGCCGGTGGATGATGCGCTGCACGGTCGCGAGTCCGATGCCCGTGCCCGGAAATTCGGCCGAGGTGTGAAATCGCTGGAACGCGCCGAACAGCTTCTGCGCATAGGTCATGTCGAAACCCGCGCCGTTATCCCGGACGAAAAAACTGCGCGTTCCGTCGCGTTCGACCGCTCCGAACTCGATTCGCGAAATCGCGCGTTTGCCGGAAAACTTGGCCGCGTTTCCCAGCAGATTCTGGAAGGCGACGTGGAGCAGCCTCGCGTCGCCGTTCGCCACCAGTCCCGGCTGGATGGCAAATTCCATCCGCTGCTCGGGATTGGCGTCCTTCAGCTCCTCCGCGACTTTTTCAGCAAGCTCGCTGAGATTGACGGGGCCGCGCTGCAGTTCGTCTCGGGAGACGCGCGCGAGATTGAGCAGGTCGTCGATCAGCTGCCCCATCCGCTGGCTCGCTCCGCGGATGCGCATGAGACTGTCCCGGCCCTCCTCGTCGAGCCTGTCGGCGTAGTCCTCGAGCAACACCCGGCTGAATCCATCCATGCTGCGCAGCGGTGCGCGCAGATCGTGCGATACGGAATAGCTGAACGACTCCAGCTCCTTCAGCGCCGTCGCGAGCTGCGAGGTGCGGTTCGCGACGCGCACTTCCAATTGCTGATTGAGCTCCCGAAGCTCCTGGGCCGCGCGGGCCCGTTCCTCGGCCCGCTCGCGCTCGGTCGCCAATTCGCGCTGGCGCTGCGCCTCGCGCGCCCGGGCCGACGAAACCGCCCAGCCCACCGCCGTCGTCGTTCCGAGCAGCAGCAGGAGCGCGCCGCCCCGGAACCAGTTTGTCCTCCACCACGGCGGGACCACCTCCAGATCGAGCGACACGCCGGAGCGGTTCCAGACGCCGTCGTTGTTGGCCGCCTGCACACGGAGCCGATAGCGGCCCGGGTCGAGATTCGTGAAGGTCGTGCGATGCTCCGGGCCGAGGTCGCGCCATTCGCTGTCGAATCCCTCCAGCTTCAGACGATAGCGGGTTCGCGCGCTCGACCGATAGCTCAGGGCCGCGAAATCGAATCCAATAACCGAATACTTCCAGGGAATCGCCAGGCGGTCTGTTTCGGAAATGCTGCGGCGCAGCGGCGATCCGCCCGCCGCAGGTGTCACCGCGCGATTGAAGACCTCGAGGCTGGTGAGCACGACGGGAGGAGGCTTGGAGTCGACGGGCAGCGCCCGGGGATTGAACCGGACAAAGCCTTGAGTGCTGCCAAAGAGAAAATCGCCGTCCTTGAGCCGCAATCGCGCGTGGGGATTGAACTGGCTCCCGGGCAGGCCGTTGCTCTCGTCGAACACCTTCACCTGGCGCGAGTGCGGCTCGAAACGGACCAAGCCGCGATTTGATCCGATCCACAGGGCGCCCTCGTCGTCCTGGAGGATCCCGCGCAGGACATCGCTCGGAAGTCCGTCTCGCATGCGGAAGTTCTCGCACGTTTCCGTCGCGGGATCGAGACGGTTGAGTCCCCCACCTTCCGTGGTGGCCCAGATCGCGCGGTCCCGGTCTTCCAGCAGATCGAAGATCCAATAGTTGTTCAGCGTTCCCGGTTCGCCCGGCTTGGTTTGAAAACGACGCCACGACTGGGTCGCCGAATCGAACCGGGCCAGACCTTTGGCCGTGCCGATCCAGAGCGCGCCGGCGCGGTCGACGTACAGCGCGGAAACGATATCGTCGTTGATCGAACGGGGGTCCCGCGGATCGTGCCGAAAATGCTCAAAGCCGTCCGTCTCGGGGTCGTAGCGTTCGACGCCGCCCCCGATGGTTCCGATCCAGAGCCGGCCCTCGCCGTCCTCCGCAATCGACCAGACGTGGGAATCGCTCAGGGAGGTCGGGTCGCCCGGGCGCGGCAAGTAGCGGCGAAAGGTGCCGGTCTCCGGATCGAAGCGGTTCAAGCCGCCGGCCCAGGTGCCCACCCACAAGACGCCCCGACGATCCCGGTACAGCGCCACGGCCGCCTTGGCGCCGAGACTGCCGGGATCGTGAGGCGAGTAGTTGTAGCTCGTCCAGCGCCCGGTTTCAGCCGACCAGTGGTTCAGCCCGCCGTTGTCCGTGCCCACCCACAGGCCCCCGGACGGCTCCTCGAGAAACGAAAGCACCTGATCGTCCGACATCGTGTTGGGGACACCGGGCACGGTGACAAAACCCTGGAACGCGGCGGCGGATCGATCGAAGTGGCTGATTCCAGCGGGGAAATGGCCGATCCACAGGTCGCCGGCGCCGTCCTTGAACAGGGCGCGAACGGCGTCGGAGACCAGCGAGTTTCCCGCGTAGCGAGACCGCCGGTGCTGCGTGAACCTTCGTTTTTCCGGCTCGAAGCGGAGGAAGCCTCCGCCGTCGGTGCCGATCCAGACGGTGCCGTCGTCGTCCGCGATCAAGGCCGTCACCGTCTGGTTCGGAAGGATCTCGCGATCGTCGCCAACCAGCGGATACCGCTCGAACCGTTCGCGCGCGGAATCGAGGCGGCAGAGTCCGCCGTCGGTCCCCACCCAGAGGTTTCCCTGACGATCCTCCGCGATGGCCGAGACGCGGTTGTCCACCAGCGCGTGCGGGTCGTCGGGTTTCGCCCCGTACAGGCGGAACGTTCGCGAACCGGGATCGAGCCGGGCGAGCCCGCTGTTCCCCGTTCCCACCCAGACGACGCCGCTCCGGTCCCGGAACAGGCAGCGCACCCACGCGTCGCCCGGGACCAGCCGCTCACAGCGCTTCGTTTTCGGATCGAAAAGGTGGAGTCCGCCGCGGCGCGTTCCGACCCAGAGCGTGCCGTCCGGATTCCGGAGGAGGCATTGCGTCGTGTCGTCGCCCAGCGTCGTCGGGTCCGGCTCCCGATGCTGATAGTGGCTGAACCGTTCTGTGTCCCGGTGCCAGAGATCGAGGCCTCCCTCCGTCGCCATCCAGAGATTGCCGTCGCCGTCCTCCTCGATGCCCAGCACCGCGCCGTTTGCGATGCTCTCCGGATCTCCCGGATCGGGCCGAAACACTCTGAACTCGTGGCCGTCGAAACGCGCCACGCCGTCGGCAGTCCCAAACCACAGGAAACCGCGGCTGTCCTCCATGCCACAATACACCACGGCGGCGGGCAGTCCGTCGCGCGGGGTGAAACGCTGAAAGTTGAGGTGATCGTCGGAAGGAGCGCCGTCGGCGTCCGGACGCGGCGCCGCGCAGGCCAGAGCCAGAACCCACCGGAGCGCCCGCAGAGGGTTCCCTCCCATGCCCGTCGTGGTTTCAAGATGGGAGGTCATCAAAACGTCGTCCCGATTCGGATACTTGCGCTTCGGCCGGGCGCCCACAGAAGCCCGTACCGTTTTTGATCGTCGAGGAGGTTGTCGATGTTCGCCTGAACGTAGGCGTCGCGCTTCCCGAGCTTGAACTCGTAGTGTGCGAAAACATTCACGGTCCACCGCGCCGGCGTGCTGAGTACGATGGCCGTGCCGCTGCTGTCCTTGAGCGCGTCTCCCGCGTGCGTGAAGCCGCTCTCGTATTCCTGGGGTCCCGTGCGGATCGCTCCGCCGCCGATCCGGAGTCCCTTGGCCCCGAGTTTCGTCAGGCGGTAGCTCGTGAAGAGGCTCCAGGACCATTTCGGGTAGTCCATGCCCTGCGCTCCCGGATAGATGAGCCCCTTGAACGAGAACGTGGAGGTCCGCGCCTCATCCGAGTACTGCACGTTTTTTCCGTAGAAGCCGGAGAGGCCCCATTGTCCGTTGGGAAACATCCAGGGGGCCCATCGATCCGCGTTCTGCCCCGGGTAGTCCGGAAACTGCCCGAGCGAGAGGATCTCGTGGTTGTTCTTCTCGAAGCTGAAGAGGATCTGCCAGTCGTCCGTCGGCGTGACGAGCACCTGCCCGTCCCAGCCGGTGTTGCGGTCTTTCTCGGGCGCGGAAAGCGAGGGATTGTTGGCGAACGAATTCGTGTCCAGGGCGGCGCTGTTGTAGCCGGTGCCGGCGGGCGCGCTGTTGAAGAACCAGCCCGGCCAGTTGTCGCTGCCCGGATGGGCTTCGCCGGCCGAGCGGCAGTACTGGTAGACCGCATCCATGTACGCCGCGCCTTCCGGCCGGGACGCGGAGAGCGTGATGTACGCGTTGGTCGGCCCGCCCGCCGCGATCAGACTGGCGAACGCCGCTTCGCTGATGGCGTTGCCGGAGCGGTCCCAGTAACCGACCGCACCCGCGACTTTCGCCGCCGTCCAGGTGCTCTGGATCGCCTCGCGCTGCGCATTCAGGCCGTCGGACTGGTAACTCTGCAGCCCGGCGAGGGTGGCGCTCGAACCGGCCGCGCCGGCGGGCACGGAGGAGTATCGAGAGAGGTCGCCCCAATACGCGTAGTTGTTGTTCCACTGGATCAGCGGCACCGTCGCCCCGGTGTTGTCGGTGTAGGTGTAGCGCAGAGCGGCGTCCGGATTGAGGTCGGTGATGTTGTAGACCACCGTCTTTGAAGGATCGAAGCGATGCGTCGCCGTCTGCGGCGCCCACCAGAAGCTGCCGTTCGGCTGGCCCGAGCGGGTGATCCGATAATGCGAGATCGTGCCGGAGAGACGTCCGCCGAAGAGATCAAACTTGAGGCCGTACTCCTGATTGACCGCCGTGACGGCGTCCATCGGTTTCCCGGTGAGATCGCGGGCGCCCGAGTAGTTGGGATTCAGTCCCTCGGAGCGCAGCGCGTACAACGAAAGCGCCTTGATCGGCGCGACGCTCACGCCGATCTGGCTGGTCGTGTAGGTTTTCTGGTCGGGTTCGGAGGAGCTGCTGGCGCCCGAGTCGACCGAGCCGTCCGCATAGTTGTATGCAATATCCTGAGACGAAGCGCCGTTGCGGTCGCGTCGCACGCCGCCGAGCACCGTGATCATCCCCTTCAGGAACTTGCCCTCGTAGGCGAGGTAGCCGCCGGTCTCCCTGGCGATCGCCTCGCTCCAATGCCTCGGCTTCAGCGGAAGCGAGGGGTTTCCGTCGCCCTGGGTGCCGAACCGGAACGGGGTGGAATCCGCGACGCTCTTCCAGTCGTACACCGAGTTGGCGCTGTCGAGCGTGCGCAGCGCAGTCGTCGTGCGGTCCCTCTCGACGGAAACGCCGAGAAGGAAATTGTGCTTCATCTCCAGCCAGGGACGGCTCTCGAACAGAGGGAGCTTGTAGCTCAGCTCCGCCCTCCCCTGATGGGCCCGCAACTCCGACTTCGTGTCCGACCAGCTGTACGCCACGATGGAATGCGGGATCGGCGCGGCGGCCCAGTTCGCATCGGTGTCGCCGCGCAACGCGTCGAGGGGCACGGGGATCAGCGTGCTCCAGAGATTCATCGGCCCGATGTTGTTGCCGATGGAGGCGTTGACGTCGCGCGTATCGAAGGTCGCGGACGAGAAGTTGTAGCCGGCGAGAAAATCCAGCCCCCGCGCCAGATGTTGCGTGAGCTTCAGCTCGAGATTTCCCTGGGTGGATTTCTGAAATGTGTCGGGGCCCGACCAACGCATCGTCCGGAGATGCTCGCCGGGAAACGCCACGAAGCCGGCGTGCTCCTGCCGGCCGTTGTTGCCCAGGGCATCCGCCCGGGCACGGATGCTCTGGAAGCCGATTCCGGTGTCGCGCGTCCTGCCGAGTTCGGCATCGACCGTGATCTCGGTGTGTTTCCAGGGACGCCACGTGACGATGCCCGCCAGCGACGCCTTCCGCGCTCGGTAGTATTCCGTGTAGTCGCCGCTCTGCTGCGCCGCCGCAGTGATCCGGTAGCCCGCATGCCCGCCGTCGAAGGGAGCCGTGACGTCGACCGACGCGCGCAACAGATCGTCCGTCCCCGCAACCACCTCGACTGCTTGGGCCGGCTTCGGCAGCGGCGTCTTCGGCAGGTAATTCACGACGCCGCCGAAATTGCCGATGCCGTAGAGCAGCGCCGCAGGCCCGCGAACCACCTCGATGCGGTCGATGTTCACCGTGTCCGTCGTCACCTTCCGCCGGAAACCGTCGCGCAGAGAATTCTCCGTCGTGAACCCGCGGATGATCACGACCGTGTCGGACTTGTTCGCGGTCTGCATCTCCGGGTTATTCACCCCGCCGATATTCTGGTACTGGGAAAAACCGTTGCCTGTGTAGTCGTTCTGCGAACGAAGTTGGATGCCCGAGCTGTACTGCAGCGCCTGCCGCAGGCTCGTCGCTCCGGTGTCCTTGATGAATTCCGACGTGATCACCTCCACCGCGAGCGGAACGTCCTTGATCGGACTGTCGAGCCGCGTGCCGGACGTCGCGTTGGTGGCCTTGTAGCCCTTGTCTCGACCGGTGGTCACCGCGAACGGGTTCAGGATCACGACACCGTCCTCGTCGCGGTCCGGTTCGTCTGCGTCCGTCTGTTTTTCCGGACTTCGCGGAGTGTCCTGGGCTGCGACGATTCCCGGCAATCCGGCGACAAGCGCCAGAGAAATCCAGCTTCTGACAACTTTAGGGTATTGGCTTGTCATACCTTCTCTGGTGACGGCCTATCCAAAAGGCGCTGCGGGCGGAGAATGTGGGTAAGCATTCACGGGGTGAGCCCAAACGCAGGGAAAGGGAATAGCGGATAGAGATAACGGCTGCAAGACCTTGCACAGCGAGGTTTGCGAAATTTGTGCGCCCTCGGGGAGTTTTCAGCATTCGCGCCAGCTGACTAAGTACCGCTGTTGCCGCCGCATGCGGCGAAGTCGCTCCAGGCAGGACAAAAAACGCGCAGCCCTGCACCATGGTGCCGAAACGGCGCGATGTCCCCGCGGTGCGTCGGCAGCCTCCGTCGTGTCTGAAAAACGCTGCCGACTGCGCCAGCCGACACCGCCTCTCCGGAACCTCGCAACCGCGATTTGCAGACGCTCGGGGGCCATCGGAAGCAAAGCGGCGAAGACCCGTATGCATGTTCCGAATACTCCATTTTGATAGGAGAAGTCTGCCTTTTCGCGCAGCCGAAATCGGAGGTCGGGCGCCGGTTTTCACCCCCGATCGATGGCTGTCAGAAGTGTTAAAAACATCATCGTTCATGCCATTTCTCACCTGGGAACCTCGCTATATGCTGTGCCGCGTAACGCAGTCCGTCTCCCCCCCCCTACCACACCGACGTACTGAAACTGCCCTAGTCGATTGGAGCACGAACAATGCACAAGCAGACCTGTCATGAGCGCGGCTTCCCCGGCCGTCGCATTGCGGGCGCAATGTTAATTGCAGCCCTTTCCGCATCCGCCCAAACGGCACCCGATTCCTCCAGTCCGGAGAAGAAGGACGAGGTGATCACGCTGTCGGAATTCACCGTCACCGGTTATCGCGCCAGTCTCGCGAAATCCCTCGAGACGAAACGTGAATCCGCCTCGATCATCGACGTCATCACGGCGGAAGACGTTGGCAAGTTCCCGGATACCAACATCGCCGAATCGCTTTCCCACCTGACCGGCATCTCCGTCGACCACCAGTTCGGCGAAGGTGAAAAGGTCAGCATCCTGGGTACGGATCCCGCGCTGAACCGCCTCCTCGTCAACGGCCAGACCATCGCTTCCGGCGACTGGGGTGGCAATCCGACGGACACGTCCGGCCGCACGTTCAACTACACGCTGCTCTCGCCGGAGATCATCGGCAGCGTCGAGTTGTACAAGGCCTCCGAGGCCCGCATCGACGAAGGTTCGATCGGCGGTACCGTGATCGTGAATACGCGCCGTCCGCTCGACCTCCCGGCGAACACCGTCCGGGCGTCGGCCGGCTACGCGTACAACGACCGCTCCGAAAAGGGCAACCTGCGCGGCTCCGTCCTCTATAGCTGGAAGTCCAGCGACAAGAAGTTCGGCGCCCTCGCCGCGGTCACGCACGACAAAGAGAACCTCTCCCGCGCCGGCATCGAATACTGGGGCTTCGGCACGGTGGCCGCCGCTAACAACGCGATGGTGCCGTTCGGCATGAACTCCGCGTACTTCAAGCAGGAGCGTCGCCGCGACGGCATCCAGGCAGCGCTGCAGTGGAAGCCGATCGATCAGCTCGAGCTGAATCTCACCGGCGTTCACATCAAGGGCGTCTACGACAACTTCAGCCAGTCGCGCTATGTCGTCCCGGCCTACTGGGGCACGCTCGATTCGTACACGGTGAAGAACGGCTACGTCGTTTCCGGCCACGTCACCGCGAACAACGCGACCGTCGACGGCGTGACGCTCGTCGGTCCCGCCGCGAATCCGTACGCCGCCAACGGCCAGTACGACACCAACCTTCGCAAGACCACGGTGAAGACGGACGCGATCAACCTGCACGGTGATTATCGTCCGGACGACACCTGGCACATCGGCTTCGACGTGGGCCACACCTCGGCCAGCGGCGGCAAGGACCCCGAGTACCTGTTCTCGCTGATGTTCAACCAGAACTTCAGCTTCGCGTACGACGGTTCGAAGTCCTCGCTGACCTTCGACGATCATGCGGCCGCGACGGATCCCGCAGCCTACCGCACCCGCAAGACGGGCGACCAGGCAGGCGGCATCGAATACACGAAGACCAAGGACAAGGAAGACTACATCCAGATCGACGCCGATCGTCCGGTCCGCTTCGGCGCCTTCGACAAGATCCTCTTCGGCACGAAGTACACCGATCACGTCAATCGCCAGGATTCGATCGGCAATCGCATCAACGTGACGGACATCAGGGACCTCAGCTCCTTCAGTCCCTCGAACTCCCCCACCGGCCTCTTCGACGGCCTCGGCACCAGCGGCGACACGGCGACCATGGTCGTCCCGACGCAGGATGCGGTCGTCAAGTACCTGCTCTCCCTCCCGCAGGGCGTGATGGAGGAAAAGAAGGGCCAGGAGTTCTACGTGCGTGAGAAGAACCTCGGCGCCTACGTCCAGGCCAACTTCTCCAGCACGAACTACCGCGGCAACCTCGGTCTCCGCGTCGCGGATACGACAGAGGAATCGAAGTACTGGAATTACGACGGCAACACCGCCACCTACACGAAGGTGAAGAAAGACAGCGACTACATGAAGTGGCTGCCGAGCTTCAACTTCACGCTGGATCTCGACAAGGACCTGCTCCTCCGCACCGGCGTCTCGCAGGTGATCGCCCGCCCGCGCTACAGCGATCTGGCCGGTCACTTCGAGGTGGACAACACCCGCCTCACCGGCGGCGGCGGCAATCCGGACCTCAAGCCTTACGAGTCGAACAACGTCAACGTCTCGCTCGAGTGGTACCCGAAGAAGTCGAGCCTCTACGCCGTCGAGTTCTTCGCCCGCAACATCAGCAACTACATCCTCAGCGTCACCGAGGACAAGGTGCTGTTCAACACGGCCACCGGGCAGAACGCCACCTACTCGATCAGCTCTCCGTTCAACGCCGGCACCGCCGTCGTCCGCGGCGTGGCCCTCACCACCCAGCAGGAACTCGGAGCAGGCTTCGGCATCCAGGCGAACATCACGTTCTCCGACGCCAACACGTCGAACGGCTACAACATGCCGTACCTCTCGAAGACCACGTACAACATCATCCCGTACTGGGAGTCGGGACCGTTCGCCGCCCGCGTGAGCTACAGCTGGCGCTCCTCGTTCTTCACCTCCATCGGCCGCCTGAACTCGCCGCTCTTCGCGGACAGCTACAAGCAGCTCGACGCGTCGTTCTCCTACCAGGTCACGAAGAACATCCAGGTTCAGTTGAACGCCACGAACCTCCTCGATTCGACGTACTTCTGGTATTACAAGTACAAATACGCCCCGATGGGCGTGTACAAGAACGGCCGCATGCTGACGGCCAGCGTCTCGTACAAGTTCTAAACTTATCCAGCCGGACGTCGTCATTCCGTACCGGCTAGGGTTCTAACGAGGTCCGGGTGCTCACGCGCCCGGGCCTCTTTTCTTTTCGGAAGCCGAGGGACGCGGGGGCAGCTGAGAGCGCGGCTGTATCGGCCGCCGTTTTTTCGGGATGAGGTAGGGATGCCCGCCCTCCCGGTATGGCCGGCCGGCAAGAGTACTTGCCGCTGGCGCGAATCCTCTTCGGCGGCGCACCGGCGCTGCGCTTGCTTTTCCGTCGGCGGGGTGAGGCCCAAGAGCCACGACGAGGCGCGGCCGGAGCCAAGTGGCGTCGCAGGGACGCGCCGCCCCACCCGCAAGCGTGCGGGCTCGGGCAACTTCTCCCGGGCGTGAGCAGTATCCGACTGCCGGGTACACCTCAGTTCCAGGGAGGCATCTCCCGCGCATTCCGGCCGCCTGAGCCTCCCCTGCCCGAGGGCGGATAATCGGAATTAACAAAAAAATCGTCGTTTATGCCATTCTGCGTGCAGGGCGTCGGGTTTACTCTCTAGCGCCCCCTGTTCGATCGCACGCCATGACGACCACCGACTCCCTGACGCCGTCCCGCTTCGAGCACATCCCGCTCGCCGTTTTTCCGACCAGCACCGACGCTTCGCGCATGGTGGCACAGGAAGTCGCTGCGCTCATCCGCAGCCGCCAGCGGGAGGGCCGCTCGGTGGTGCTCGGCCTCGCCACGGGGTCCACCCCCCTCAGCTTCTACGGCGAACTCATCCGGCTGCACCGCGCCGAAAGCCTCAGCTTCAAGAACGTCATCACGTTCAATCTCGACGAATACTACGGTCTGAAGCCGGAGCACCCGCAGAGCTACCACCATTTCATGCACACCCATCTGTTCGATCACATCGATGTGCCCGCCGAGGCCATCCATGTGCCGGACGGCATGGTGCCTGCGAGCCAGCTCGAAAAGTTCTGCCTGGCGTACGAGGAAAAGATCCGCGCCGCCGGCGGCATCGACTTCCAGATTCTCGGCATCGGACGGACGGGCCACATCGGCTTCAACGAACCCGGAAGCGCCCGCCGCTCCCGCACCCGGTACGTCACCCTCGATCCACTCACGCGGCGCGACGCCGCGGGCGATTTCGGCGGTGAGGAAAACACGCCGCGCGCCGCCGTGACCATGGGCGTGCGGACGATCATGGACGCTCGCCGCGTCGTGCTCATGGCCTGGGGCCAGCACAAGGCCGACATCGTCCGCGACGCCGTCGAAGGGCCGATCACGCCCCAGGTCACCGCCTCGTTTCTTCAGGAGCACGACCACTGCACATTTGTCCTCGATGCCTCCGCCGCCGGCTCGCTCACGCGCTACCGGACGCCGTGGCTGATCGGAGCGCTGGAGGACCAGGGACTCGCGTGGGACGAGCGCATGACGCGCCGGGCCATTCTCTGGCTCTCGGAGCAGAAGAAGGCCATCCTGAAGCTGACCGACGACGACTACAACGAGAGCAGCCTCCAGGATCTGCTCCGTGTCCACGGCTCCGCGTACGAAACGAACCTCGTCGGCTTTTACCAGATGCAGCACACGATCACCGGCTGGCCCGGCGGTCGCGACCCGAAGCGCACCAAGCCCGGCGACGCGCCCGTGCGTCCGCTGCGAGGCGGCTCCGCCCAGGTGTTCCCCAAACGCATTCTCATTCTCTCGCCGCACCCGGACGACGACGTGATTTCGATGGGCGGCACCGTCTGCCGGCTCGTCGAACACGGGCACGAGGTGCACGTCGCCTACCAGGTCTCGGGCGCAAACTCGGTTTCGGACGAGTCGCTCTGGCGCTCCCTCCTGTTCGCCCGGGGAACGGGCGCGGCCAACTCCGCCGCCGAAGCCTTCTGCTCGACCTTCGAGCAGGGCGACTCCCCCGCGGCCACGCCGGAGATCATGCAGTGGAAAGGCCTGATCCGCCGAAACGAGGCCACCGCCGCCGCGCGTGTCTGCGGCGTATCCAGCGACCGGCTTCATTTCCTCGACCTCCCCTTCTATCACGGAACGGATCGCCGCCGCCAACTCGGCGAAGCCGATTTGAAGATCATGGGCGCGCTGCTCGACGAGCTGAAACCTCACCTGATTTTCGCGGCCGGCGATCTCGACGATCCGCACGGCACCCATCGCCTCTGCGTGCGCGTCCTTCGCGACGCCCTCGCCCAGCGGATCTCGCAGGACTGGGCCGCCGCCTCGGAGATCTGGCTGTATCGCGGCGCGTGG
This sequence comes from Opitutaceae bacterium EW11, assembly GCA_003054665.1. Lineage (GTDB taxonomy): Bacteria > Verrucomicrobiota > Verrucomicrobiia > Opitutales > Opitutaceae > EW11. The sequence continues at coordinate 479,947 of QAYY01000001.1, forward strand.
GCGGAATGGGACGCCTCGGAAATCGACCTGGCCGTGCCGCTCAGCCCGCAGGAGGTGCTGCGCCGCCGCCGCGCGATTTTCCGCCACGAAACCCAGAAGGACCAGGCCCTGTTTCTGGGCAACGACCGCCGGGAGTTCTGGCAGCGGAGCGAGGACCGCAGCCGCCGGCTCGCCGCGACTTACAACGCCCTCGGTCTCGCCGAATACGAGGCGATCGAGGCGTTCAAACGCTACGCTCCGGCCGACTTCGCCCAGCAAAAACAGTTTTAGCCCCACAGACTTTCGTCCGCCGTTCGCCGCGAAGGGGGCAAGTCCGCCCGAATGACGACCGCAAGCGACGGACAGCTCGTATCAGCCATGTCGTTACTTCCCCCCAACGTATACCCGGCGCTCGATTCCAGTTTCCTGCCTGCGGTTCTCTGGAACCGCGCCTACAGGAAGATGGTGGAGAGCGACCCTCACGCGCGTCCCTTCGCGCTGGTGCTTGGCCGACCGGATGGTTCCCGGAAGGTGCACGAAAGCCGCGTGCTTTCGGCCCAGCATCCAGCTGCATTGCTCAATGTGACGTACGCTGAACGCCTGCTGAAGTTTCTCCTTTGGCAGAAGGGCGGCTCGCGCGTGGGGGTCTACGGGGCCCCCGAAATCGCCGAAGCGTTGGCGAAGACCTACAGCCCCAACGGGGCCCGGGCGTTCGACCACCAGTTCATGGGCGAGAAGGTCTACGGCGAACCGTTCAGCGTCCGCGCGATCGACAAATACGAGCCGGAATTCGAGTCGGATGGCCTGGCGATCGGTCGCAATCTCGACGGCTGCCGCATCGGTTTCGACCTGGGCGGAAGCGACCGCAAAGCCGCCGCCGTGATCGACGGCGAAGTCGTCTTTTCCGAGGAGATCGCGTGGGACCCGTATTTTCAGTCCGACCCGGCGTACCACATCGAGGGCGTTTTCGATTCGCTCAAACGCGCTGCGGCGCACCTGCCGCGGGTCGACGCGATCGGAGGAAGCGCCGCGGGCGTGTACGTCAACAACGAGGTGCGGGTCGCATCGTTGTTCCGCGGCGTGCCGCCGGGCGCGTTCGAGAAACAGATCCGGCCGATGTTCGCCGGACTCAAAGCCCGTTTCGGCGGCGTGCCGTTCGAGGTCGTGAACGACGGCGAGGTCACGGCGCTCGCGGGCTCGATGTCGCTCCGAGACAACTCCGTGCTCGGCATCTCGATGGGCACGAGCCTCGCCGCCGGCTACGTCACCTCCGCCGGCCGAATCACCACCTGGCTGAACGAACTCGCCTTTGCGCCGATCGACTATCGCGCCGACGCACCGCGGGACGAATGGTCGGGCGATCTCGGTTGCGGCGTTCAATACCTTTCCCAACAGGCCGTCGGCCGGCTCGCGGAGAAAGCCGGAATCCAGTTCCCCGCCAAGATGCCGCTACCGGAGCGGCTCCTCTCCGTGCAGCAGGCGATGAGCGAAGGCGACACCCGCGCGGCGAAGATCTACGAGACGATCGGCGTGTATTTCGGGTATGCGATCGCCCACTACGCCGAGTTCTTCGATCTCCGGAGGCTGCTCGTGCTCGGCCGGGTGTCGTCCGGCGAAGGCGGCCGCGTGATCCTCAGCCAGGCGGAAAACGTCCTCGCCCGCGAATTCCCCGAACTGGCCGAGACCATCCATCTCCACACCCCCGACGAAAAGAACAAGCGCCACGGCCAGGCGATCGCCGCAGCGAGTTTGCCCATTCTCAAGCAAAACCCCAATTGTTCGTAAGCCAGACATCATGAAATTCTCCCATCCAAACGCCGACGTCTTTGTACCAGGATCCGCCGCCACGCCCGCCGCAGCGTTGGCCAGAGTGACGCATCTCTGCGTCGCCGCCCATCAGGACGACATTGAAATAATGGCCTACGCCGGCGTCACCGCCGCGCTCGACACCCCCGGAAAAGCCTTCGGCGGCGTGGTCGTGACGAACGGAGCCGGATCTCCCCGCACCGGAACCTACGCACATCTCACCGACGAAGAGATGCAGAAGGTCCGCCGCGAAGAACAGCGCGCCGCGGCCCGACTCGGCGGTTATGCCATTCAGATCCAGCTCGCCCACCCAAGCGCCGAGGTGAAGAAGCACGCGCAACCCGACGTCGTGGCCGACCTGGTGAAAATCTTCTCCGGCTGCACGCCCGACGTGGTTTACCTCCACAATCCCGCGGACAAGCACGACACCCACGTCGCCGTCCTCGCGCGCTGCGTCGAGGCCCTCCGCCAGCTGCCGGCCGACCGCGCGCCGAAGCGCGTGCTCGGCTGCGAAGTCTGGCGCGATCTGGACTGGCTCGTCGACGCCGACAAGGTCGCGCTCGATTCAGGACGCCACCCGGAACTCGCCCCGGAGTTGTTGAAGGTCTTCGACTCGCAGGTCGCCGGCGGAAAACGCTACGACCTCGCGACCCTCGGCCGCCGGTCCGCCCACGCGACCTTCCACACGTCGCACGCCACCGACAAGCTGACGGGAATCACCTGGGCGGTCGATCTGACGCCCCTGATTCAGAATCCGAAACTCACGCTCGAAGAATTCACGCTTTCCCACGTCGACCGGCTCCGCTCCGACATCGCGGACCGGCTCCGCAAGGTCGTCTGAGCGGTTCACTTGTCCCGATGCAGCGTTCCTCCATGCCGGTAGGCCATCGGCGAGATGCCGTAGGTCGTCCGGAAGGCCCGGCTGAAACTGAAGATGGAGTTGAACCCGCACTGCTCGGCGATTTCGGATACGCGGCACGAACTCAGCCGGAGCAAGCCGCAGGCTTTTTCCATCCGGAGCCGGCGCAAGTGTTTCCCGAGGCTCACCCGGCAGGAGGCGCGGAAGCGCGCGCGCAAGTGGCTCGAACTGATCCCGAGAAGACGCGCCATCTCCTTCACGCTCGGCATCTCGCCTTTGCGCTGGGCGAGCTGATTCACCTGGGTGATCAGCGACTCGGGCGTGGAAGGCGTGCTCTGCCGGCGCTGAATCGGCGTCGCCTGTTCGATGCGCGCGAGCAGCAGCGCAAGAGTCAGGATGGAGAGATTCGGGTCGTTGGGCGCGAGGTAGCAGTTCACCAGTTCGGCGGCGAGGCGTTCGATCACCGGCGATATCTCGAAGGGCCGGAAACGCAGCGCCTCGAGCGCGCGGTTGTCGGCCATCTCGAAGGTCACGAACAGCCACGTGAGTTTTTCCTGCTGCGGCTGCATGTAGTCGTGAAATTGAAACGGCAGCACGAGCAGACCTTCGCCCGGGTGCAGCCGCACGGTGCGATCGTCGACGCACACCGTCACCGCCGTCTCGAACGCCATGATCAACACGTGCCGGTGATGCAGCGCGCGGCCTTGCTGGGGTCGGTTGAGATCCGTCGCGGAACTCCGGCAGAAACAAACGACGTTGTCCGGCAAGGCGAGGTCCACCGCCTGCTGCCCGTGAAGCTGCAGCATCGGCGACGGAAGCATGCGCACCAGGCGGGCCGTCGAAAGATTTCGTTGCGATCCAACCTTCGCTTCAGGAGCGGAAACGGACGTATCGTTCATTAGGAACAGGTATTTGCCGTATAACCGTTACGAATCGACGGCAATAGCCAGTTTAGACGACCGAGATTCGGGTAATCAGAATTCCTCTACTTGCCATGTTTTTCTCGTTTAGCAGCGGCTTCTTTTCTATCGGCACTTCCCGGCGCCACCTGCAGTTCTCGTGCCCCGGAATATTCGCCGGCGCCCTCCTGCTCGGCGCGTCCGCGTTGGCGGGCGGCGCGGCCGAGGCGACGCCGGCGTTTCGCGACCCGGCGCTCCCGCTCGACACCCGGGTGGCGGATCTCGTCTCGCGCCTCTCGCTGGACGAAAAAGCCGGGCTGATGAAAAACGCCACGGACGGCGTTCCGCGGCTGGGCATTCCAAAGTACGATTGGTGGAACGAAGCGCTCCACGGCGTGGCGCGAGCCGGAGATGCCACCGTCTTTCCCCAAGCCATCGGTCTGGCCGCGACGTGGGACGACGCGTTTGTGCGGGAGGTGGCCGACACGATTTCCACCGAAGCGCGGGCCAAATACAACGAGGCGCTCGCCAAGGGAAACGCCGGCGAACGCTACCGCGGGCTCACGTTCTGGACTCCGAACATCAATATCTTTCGCGATCCGCGCTGGGGCCGGGGCCAGGAAACGTACGGCGAGGATCCGTACCTGACCGGTCGTATCGGCGTGGCGTTCGTGCGCGGACTTCAGGGCGACGACCCGCGGTATCTGAAGACCTCCGCCACCGCGAAACACCTCGTCGCGCACAGCGGACCGGAGGCGACGCGCTACAAGGTCAACGTCGAGCCGCCGAAAGCCGATCTCTACGAGACCTATCTTCCGGCGTTCGAGGCGCTCGTGCGCGAGGGCCGCGTGGAATCCGTGATGACGGCCTACAACGCGCTCTACGGCGAGCCGTGCTCCTCGAATCCGTTTCTGTACGGCATCCTCCGGAGCTGGGGTTTCAGCGGCCATGTGGTCTGCGACTGCGGCGCGGTTTACTGCATCTACGAAAAGTATCAGCTGGCCCGCGACTTTCCCGAAGCGGAGGCGCGGGCGGTCAAGGCGGGTCTCAGCCTTCGCTGCGGTCTCGGAGACGCCCAGCTTGCCGTCGCCGTTCGCCGCGGATTGCTGACCGAAGCCGAACTCGACGCCGGACTCACGCCCCTGCTCCGCACGCTGTTTCGCCTGGGTTTCTTCGACCCGGCGGACCGCGTACCCTTCTCATCCATCCCCGTGAGCGAGAACAATTCCCCCGCCCATGCGGCCCTCGCTCTCGACGCCGCACAACGCTCGATCGTCCTGCTGAAAAACGACGGTGCCCTCCCGCTGGACAAAAAGAAGCTCCGGCGCCTCGCCGTCATCGGCCCCAACGCCGATTCGGTTCCCGTTTTGCTGGGCAACTATCACGGCACGCCGACGGCGCCCGTCACCGTCCTGGCCGGCCTGCGCGCCACGCTCGGACCAGGAGTCACGGTGGAGTATTCAAAAGGCTGCGACTACGCGGAGATTCTTCCCGGGAAGACGGTCGTGCCGCGAACAGCCCTCTCGGCCGAGTGCGACTGCGGCGAACCCGACGAAGGCGACCGTTCGGGCTTGATGGCCGAGTATTTCGCCAATCCCGACCTCGCCGGCGCACCGGCGGCGAAAAAGCGCAACCACCAGATTGAATTCGCGTGGGGCGGCAAGGCTCCGGCTGACGGCGTGCCCGCTTCCGGCTTTTCGGTGCGCTGGACCGGCACTCTCACCCCGGCGCTCGCCGGAGAGTACGCCTTCACCATCACGGCCCGCGGCGGCGTGCGCTTCTCGGCGGCGGGCACGGCGCTGCTCGACGCCTGGACCGCCGCTCCCGGAGAGCGGACCTACACCGTGAAGAGCCGTTTCTCCGACGGCTCGCCGGTCCGGATCGAACTCGAATACTCGGCGCACGCCGAAGCAGAGCCTTCCATCGCCCTCCGGTGGACGCCGCCGCCGTCGAACTCCGGTTTCGCCGCCGCTTTGGCCAACGCTCGCGCAGCCGACGCCGTCGTTTTCGTCGGAGGCATTTCGCCCGAATTGGAGGGCGAAGACATGCGGGTCGACTACGACGGTTTCTCCGGAGGCGATCGGACCCGGATAGAGCTGCCGGCGGTGCAGCAGCGCCTGCTCAAGGCATTGGCCGCGCTGGGAAAACCGCTCATCTTCGTGAACCTCTCGGGAAGCGCGGTCGCGTTTCCCGAGATCGACGCCTGCGCGAACGCGATCGTCCAGGGCTGGTACCCGGGGCAGTCCGGCGGCATCGCCATCGCCGACGTGCTTTTCGGGAGAACGAATCCCGCGGGCAGGCTGCCCGTCACGTTCTACGCCTCCACCTCGGACCTGCCCGATTTCGCCGACTACCACATGGCGAACCGCACCTACCGCTATTTCACGGGCAAGCCCCTGTATCCATTTGGTCATGGCCTCAGCTACACGACATTCGCCTATCGGAGCCTTCGCGTCGCCGAAACGCCTGACGGCTCGCGCACGGTGACAGTTGACGTGACGAATTCCGGAAAACTCGCGGGCGACGAAGTCGTCCAACTTTACCTGCAGGAGCCGGCGTCGAGCCATCCGCGGGCATCGAAGACGCTCGCCGGTTTCCGACGCATCGCGCTCCGCGCCGGCGAGACCCAGACGGTCGCGCTCCCGCTCACGCCGACGAGCTTCCGGCGCTGGAACGACGAGAAAGGCGCCTACGCCGCGCCCTCGGGCACCTGGACGCTCCTTGTGGGCAGCTCCTCCGCCGACATCCGTATCCGCACAACCACGACTTTGCCTTGAGCATGCAGCACCTTCCGCTCGCCTCGACCGACTGGCGCTTCCGCGACAGTTCCGAAACAAAATGGCTTCCGGCGACCGTGCCCGGATGCGTCCACACGGACCTTCGCAGGGCCGCCCGAATCCCCGATCCATTCTGGGGCACCAATGAACTCCAACTCCAATGGATCGAGGAGCGCGACTGGGTTTACTCCACGACCTTTGCGATCGGCGCCTCCCTCCCGGCCGAGGAGGTCGTCGAGTTGGTGGCCGACGGCCTCGATACCGTCGCCATCGTCACGCTCAACGGCACCGAAGTCGGCCGAACCGAAAACATGTTTGTCGCGCACCGCTGGGACGTGAAGCCGCTCCTGCGCCGCGGCCGGAACACCCTGGAGATCCGTTTCGAAAGCGCGATGAGCTACCTCCGCGCGCACCGCACGGACCTCGATCCGGGCGAGATTAACGATCCCTTTGGACGCGCTCCCGCCATTCGCAAACAGCAATGCCAGTTCGGCTGGGATTGGGGTCCGCGGTTCGTGACCGCCGGCATCTGGCGCGACATTCGCCTGGAAGGCTGGTCGGGCAACCGGCTCGAGAGCGTGCACGTCCGACAAACTCACGCCCCGGACGGCCCGGTGGCTCTGGCGTTCTTGCCCGAACTCGCCCGCGCCGAGGCTGGCGCGGCGGTGCGCGGTCGCGTCCTGTTCGAAGGTGCGGTCGTCGCCACGATCGAAAACGGCGCCGCCACGATTGCGCAGCCGAAGCTCTGGTGGCCTTCCGGCCAGGGCGATCAGCCTCTGTACCGCATCGAAGCCGAGGTCGTCGGCCCCGACGGCCGGACGATCAGCACCTGGTCGAAGCGCATCGGTCTTCGAACGATCGCGCTCGACCGGCATCCCGATGCCGCCGGGGAAACGTTCCAGTTCGTCGTCAATGGCCGGCCCGTTTTCGCGAAAGGCGCCAACTGGGTGCCCGCGCACAGCTTTGTCGCAGGGCTGGGTCGCGCCGACTACGAGCGCGATCTTCGCAGCGCCGCGGCCGCCAACATGAACATGGTCCGCGTGTGGGGCGGCGGCATCTACGAGAGCGAGGATCTCTATGACCTCTGCGACGAGCTCGGCCTGATGGTCTGGCAGGACTTCATGTTCGCCTGCGCCATCTACCCAGGCGACGCGCCGTTCGTCGCCAGCGTGCGGACCGAGGCGGAACAGCAGGTGCGCCGGATTCGGCACCACGCCTGCCTGGCGCTCTGGTGCGGGAACAATGAAGTCGAACAGCTCAACGTGGCGCGTCTGAAGGCGGAGCCGCAGAAGGAGCACTACGACTCGATCTTCAATCGCGCGCTGCCGGAAATCGTCTCCGCACTCGACGGCGCGACGCCCTACTGGCCGTCGTCGCAGCACCGGCCCGACGGCGACAACACGCACGCTGCGGGCGAAAAACACGGCGACGCGCATTATTGGGACGTCTGGCACGCCCGGCATCCGGTCAAAGACTACGAGAAGTGGCGGTTCCGCTTTTGCTCCGAGTTCGGCATGCAGAGTTACAGCTCGCCGGAAACCAACGCCACGTTCTGTCCGCCGGAGGATCCGAACGTTTTCAGCGCGGCGATGGAGAACCATCAGAAAAACCGCGGCGGCAACCAGGTCATCCTCGACTACGTTTCGCGGCGCTACCGCTTCCCCAAATCGCAGGACGACCTGATCTACCTCTCGCAGCTGAATCAGGCCTACTGCATGCAGACGGGCGTGGAGCACTACCGCCGCCTCATGCCGCACTGCATGGGAGCGCTGTATTGGCAACTCAACGACTGCTGGCCCGTGGCTTCATGGAGTTCGCTTGAGCACACCGGACGGTGGCGCGCCCTGCACCACGTCGCCCGGCGTTTCTTCGCGCCCGCGATGGTCGCGGCCCACGTGCCCGGCGACGAGATCGCGACCATCGGCAACTACCGCAAATCGACCGTTCGCGAAGTCCATCTCTACACCGTGTACGACCGGCCTGCTCCGGCGAAAGGCCTGCTGAGTTGGGAGCTGTTTCACCTAGATGGACGCACCGTGCTTCGCGGCAAAAAGAACGTGCCGCTCCGCTACGGCGAAAGCGTTTCGCAGCAAACCCTCGACCTGGAAACGCCGCTGGCGAAGTTCGGCCGCGATTCGCTCTATCTGCGCATCGCGCTCGAAATCGATGGGACGGTGGTGAGCGAAGAGACGGTCTTTCTCGCGCCGCCCCGCTTCCTGTCGCTCCCGAAACCTCGCACGCGGGTCGCGATCAAGCTGCTGGCGGATAACCGCGCCGCGCTCACGTTCACCTCGCCGGTTTTCCAGCATCGATTCGCCTTCGACCTTCGCGAACTCGCCCACCGGTGCAGCGACAACTACTTCGAACTCTATCCGGATCGGCCCAAGACGGTGATCGTCGAGTTGGCGAAGAAAGCCGGCCTGCCGCGGCTCAAAGGCGCCCTCTCGTTCCGCTCGCTCGCCGACACCTACTGACGATGACGCGCCATATCCTTCTTCCTGGCCGCACGCTGCGGCAGAAACTGCAGCCGCTGTGGTTCGTTCTTCTCTGCCTCTCCGCGCTCCCCCTTCCCGCAGCCACGCCGGCTCCGGCTCCGTTCGGCGCCGTGCCGAGCGCGCGACAACTCGCCTGGCAGCAGCTGCAGGCGTATGCGTTTGTCCACTTCACGATCAACACCTTCACCGACAAGGAATGGGGTTATGGCGACGAATCGCCGGAGCTGTTCAACCCTTCCGCCTTCGATGCGGACCAGATCGTGCGCACCGCCAAGGAAGCCGGCCTTCGCGGCATCGTGCTGACGGCGAAACACCACGACGGTTTCTGTCTCTGGCCGAGCAAGTACACGGAGCACTCCATCGCGCACAGCCCGTACAAGGGAGGAAAAGGCGACATCGTGCGCGAGATCTCGGACGCCTGCCGGCGCCACGGTCTGAAGTTCGGCGTGTACCTTTCCCCCTGGGATCGAAACCGTGCGGACTACGGTCAACCGAGCTACATCGCCTATTACCGGAATCAGCTGCGCGAGCTGCTAACGAACTACGGTCCGATCTTCGAGGTATGGTTCGACGGCGCCAACGGCGGCGACGGCTACTACGGAGGCGCGCGGGAGAAACGCACGATCGACAAAACGACCTACTACGACTGGCAGAACACCTGGAGCATCGTCCGCGAACTGCAGCCGCAGGCGGTGATGTTCAGCGACGCCGGACCCGACGCTCGCTGGGTCGGAAACGAAAACGGAGTGGCCGGCGATCCGTGTTGGGCGACGATCAACGCCTCCGATTTTTTCCCCGGCCAAGCCGAACGTCTGGAGAATGGCGACCGCTTCGGGGCCCAGTGGCTGCCCGCGGAAGTGGATGTCTCGATCCGGCCGGGCTGGTTCTACCACGCGAGCGAAGACGCCAAGGTGAAGACGCCCGCCGAACTCTATTCCATCTACCTCACGTCGGTGGGCCGGGGCGCCAATCTGATCCTCAACCTCGCGCCCGACCGCCGTGGCATCATTCCGGAAGGCGACGTCGCGTCGCTGCGCGCCTGGCGCCAGGCGCTCGACGCCACCTTCCGCGAGAACCTCGTCACCGGCGCAACCGTCGTGGCGAGCAACACGCGCCACCGCGATGCCACGTTCGCCCCGGAGCGGGCCCTTGACGGGGACAGCCAGACCTACTGGTCCGCCGACGACTCGGAAAAAACCGCCGAACTCGTCCTCGATCTCGGCCGGGACCGGACCTTCGATCTCGTGCGGCTCACGGAATTCCTCCCGCTCGGACAACGCATTGATCGCGTGACCCTGGAGGCCTGGGATGCATCCACCGGCGCCTGGAGGGAGTTCGCCACGGCGACCAGCGTCGGCGCGCAACGGCTGTTGCCAACGGCCCCGACCACGACCAGAAAGGTCCGGCTTCGATTTGCCGGGGCGGCGTGCCCGGCGATCTCCGAAGTAGGCCTCTACCAGAGGCCCCGACTCTAAAGAGAGAGTGGAACACTTGGCGGAAGAAAGAGCCGCCCTGCACATTCGCGTGGCGCGGGATCGTTCTTTCCGCTCATGTCATAGGCTCCTAGCTACCCACTGTTCAGCCCACCTACCCACCATGACTCAGTACGAAAAGCTACCGCTTCGTGAGAAGCTGTCCTATGGCTTCGGCGATCTCGCGTCCGTGCTCTACTGGCAGACCTTCATGGTCTACCTGACTTACTTCTACACGGACGTGTTCGGAATCGCCGCCGCAGCCGCCGGCACGATGCTCGGCCTGAGCCGAAGTGTGGATGCGTTTTTCGACCCCGTCATGGGCATGGTCGCGGATCGCACTCAGACCCGTTGGGGAAAATTCCGCCCGTACCTGCTGTGGCTCTGCGTTCCGTTCGCCGTCATGGGCGTGCTGACTTTCACCGTTCCGAGTTTCTCCGGCTCCGGCAAGCTGGTGTGGGCCTGGATCACGTACAACGGCCTGATGATCCTCTACACGGCGATCAACATCCCGTACACCGCGATGCTCGGCGTGCTCACGCCGAACCCCGCAGACCGCACCCAGCTGTCGTCCATCAAGTTCGTCTTCGCCTTCGCCGCCGGCATGATCGTCTCGGCGATTCTCCTCCCCCTCTCCAAGGCCCTCGGCGGCGACAATCCCGCCCGCGGCTGGCAATACACCTTCATCGCCATCGGCATCGCGGCGATCTGCTTTTTCCTCATCACGTTCTTCAACACCCGTGAACGGGTGCAGCCGCCGAAGGAGCAGAAGACGTCCATCGGCCGCGATTTGCTCGACTTGGTCACCAACGCCCCGTGGCTGATCCTCCTCGCCACCACGATCACGTTCATCCTCTACGTCGCCCTGCGCAGCAGCGTGACGGTTCACTACTTCAAATACTTCGTCGGCACGCAGACGGTCACCCTTCCCTCCTGGTTGCCGAAGATCGGCGGCACGCAGGAATGGCACCTCGAGGGCCTGGTTTCTGTATTCAACACCACCGGACAGCTCTCGTCGCTCGCCGGCGTGATTCTGGTTCCGTTCGTGGCGAACATCACCGGCCGCAAGACGGCGTTCATCACGCTCTTTCTGATCGCGATCGCGGCCACCGCTTCGTTCTACGTCCTCAAGCCGGACCAGCTGCTCGCGATGATCCTCCTGAACATGCTCGGCTCGATCACCGGCGGCCCGCTCAGCGCACTGCTCTGGGCCATGTACGCGGACACCGCCGACTACGCCGAATGGAAGAAAGGCCGCCGCGCCACCGCGCTGGTGTTCTCCGCGTCGATCTTCTCGCAGAAACAGGGCTGGGCCATCGGCGCCGCCATTGCGCTCTTCCTCATGCAGAGCGTTGGTTTCGTGGCAAACACGACCCAGACGCCGGAATCGCTCCACGGCCTCGTGCTGCTGATGAGCGTTTTCCCCGCGGCGCTCGGAGTGCTCTCGATCATCATCCTGATCTTCTACCCCCTGAACGAGGCGAAGGTCGCCGAAATCGGCACCGCCCTCCAGGCCCGTCGCGCGGCGAGCGGCGAAGCCAAGCCTGCCGCATAGGCCCGGTTCTCGCGTGTTCCGCCGGCTCCAGTTCTGCTTCGCCGCTCTGCTGTCCGCAAGCGCGCTGACCGGTGCAGAACACCCCGCCATCGTCCGCTCCGAGTTCATCCACGAACCCGGAGCGTATCCGGCCTGCCACGCCGCCACGCTCGTCGAGACGACCGAGGGCGATCTGCTGGCCGCGTGGTTCGGCGGCTCCGGCGAATCGAGGCCGGACGTCTGCATCTATCTTTCCCGCCTGGAAGCCGGGCGCTGGACGCCGGAAACGGCCGTGGCCGACGGAGTGCAGCCGGACGGCACGCGCCTCCCGAGTTGGAATCCCGTGCTTTTCCAGCCGCGGAACGGACCGCTCCTTCTGTTCTACAAGGTCGGTCCGTCGCCGGCGAAATGGTGGGGCGAAATGAAGACGTCGAGCGATGGCGGTCGGAGTTGGAGCGCGGCCCAGCGACTGCCCGAGGGCGTGCTCGGCCCGATCAAAAACAAACCCCTCGAGCTCGCGGACGGCACGCTCCTGTGCGGCTCGAGCACGGAAGATCCGGAGCCGGGCGGCAAAGGGTGGCAGGTGCAGATCGAGCGCACGCCCGACCTGGGCCGAACGTGGCAGGTGGTCGGCCCGCTGAACACCCGCGACGAATTCAACGCCATCCAGCCATCCTTCCTCACGCATTCCGACGGCCGAATCCAGATTCTCTGCCGCTCGATGGAGAAACGCGTGGTGGCGAGTTGGTCGTCGGATAGCGGCCGCAGCTGGACAAAACTTTCCGCCACGCCGCTTCGCTCGCCGAACTCCGGCCTCGATGCCGTGACGCTGCGAGACGGGCGCCAGCTCCTCGTCTACAACTGGCGGAGCAGCACGGGCGCCGCCCCCGCCGCGGTGGGAGAAGGCGATCGCTGCCCGCTCAACGTGTCCCTTTCGAACGACGGCGAAACGTGGCACATGGCGCTCACGCTGGAGGACAAGCCGCTGCCCGCTGGCTACGCCTACCCCGCGGTGATCCAGACCCGCGACGGTCTGGTGCACGTGGCGTACACGTGGAATCGCGAGAGGATAAAACACGTCGTGATCGACCCTGCGCAGCTGGCGCGCTGACGCCGTCGCCGAGGCGCGCCGTCAGTTTTGGTAAGTATATCGTCGCTTTTGCCATTTCTCGTTTTGGTGGCGCTGCTACGATGGAGCCACACCCGCCGCTCATGGTTGCCCTCCCCTGCCCGTCCACGCCGGCCGCCAAGAGGCCGGGGCCAAGCTTTTGCCGGATCGTCTTCGTCGGCCTCGCTTGTCTTCTCACCATGCCGAATCGCTCGCTCTCCGCCTCCGCACCGTCCGTCGCCGTCGTTCCGCTGCCGGCCGAGATCCAGTCCGCCGAGGGTCGGCTCGAAATCACGGGCAAGTTCGCGGTCGCGATTCTCGGCGCGCGGGATGCCCGGCTCGACGCCGCCGTCGCGCGCGCCCTGCGCCGCTGGGAAGAGCGCACCGGGCTCGTGTTCCCACGGCTCCCCTCCGGCCCGTATGCGATTTCTGGCGACGCGAAAACCGCCGCGCTCACGATCGAGATCGGCGCCGCCAGCCCGCAGTGGCCGCGGCTGGGCGAGGACGAAAGCTACACGCTGGATATCTCGGCCGGCCGGGCCGTGCTCAAAGCCGCGACGACCGTCGGAGCCCAGCGGGGGCTCGAGACGCTGCTCCAGCTCCTGCAGTCCGACGCCCAGGGCTGGTTCGTGCCGGCGCTGTCCGTCCGCGACCATCCCCGGTTTCCCTGGCGCGGCCTGATGATCGACGTGTGCCGCCGCTGGCAGCCGGTCGAGGTCATCAAGCGCAACCTCGACGGCATGGCGCTGGCCAAACTCAACGTTTTCCATTTCCACCTCTCGGAGGACCAGGGTTTCCGGATCGAGAGCAAAAAATACCCCCGCCTCCAGCAGTACGGCTCCGACGGGCTGTATTTCACCCAGGACCAGATCCGCGAGATTCTCGCCTACGCCGCCGACCGCGGCATCCGCGTCGTTCCCGAATTCGATATTCCCGGCCACGCCCAGAGCTGGGTCGTCGGTTATCCCGAACTGGCGAGCGCTCCCGGACCGTATGTGATCGAGCGCAACTGGGGCGTGTTCGACCCGGTGCTCGATCCGACGAAGGAGGAAACGTATCAATTCCTCGAAGGGTTCCTCGGCGAGATGGCGGCGCTGTTTCCCGACGAGTATTTCCACATCGGCGGCGACGAGAACAACGGCGTGCAGTGGTCCGCCAACCCGCGGATCCAAGCCTTCATCAAGGAGCACAACCTCAAGGACAACGAGGGCCTCCACGCCTATTTCAACCGCCGCGTTCAGGCGATCCTCGCGGGCCACGGCAAGAAGCTCGTGGGCTGGGACGAGATCCTGCATCCGGAGCTGCCGAAGAGCGCGGCCATCCAGTCCTGGCGCGGGGCCGAGGGCCTCGCGGCCGCCGCTCGCGCGGGACATCCGGTGCTTCTCTCCAACGGCTACTACATCGACCAACTGGAGCCGGCCTCGGTCCACTACCTCAACGATCCTCTCCCCGCCGGCGCTCCGCTTTCCGCGGAGGAGCGGAAACTCGTCCTCGGCGGCGAGGCAACGATGTGGGCGGAGTGGGTCTCGCCCGAGACGATCGACTCCCGCATCTGGCCGCGCACCGCCGCCATCGCCGAGCGGCTTTGGTCCCCGAGCGAGGTCGCCGACGTCCCCGACCTGTATCGGCGCCTCGATTACGTCAGCCGCCGTCTGAGCGAGGCGGGTCTCCGGCACATCGCCTACCGTGAGCCGATGCTGCTTCGTTACGCCGGCGACCGCGCCACGCCCGAAACGCTGGCCGCGCTTCGCGAGCTGATCGCGCTCGGCAAACCGATTCTCTGCTACACGCGAACCCAGCTTTCGCCGCGTGACCCGCAGTATCTGGCTCTCACGACGCTCGCCGACTGCATGGCGCCGGATCCGCAGCCGGCCCGCGTATTCGTCCTCGCCGTCGAAGACGTGCTTCTCGGCCACGCCGCCCCCGCCACGCTCGAACCCAGCTTCGCCTCCTGGCGCTCCCTCGCGTCGCGCGTGAAGGCCGTGGCGCAAAACGCCGGTCCGCGCGCCGGTGAGCTCTCGGCCCTCGCCGACCAACTCGCGGAGGCCGCCGATTGCGGCGCCGAGATCGTGGCCCGCCTTGCGTCATCCAGCCAGGGCGACCAGGCCGCCTGGTACGACGCTCTCAAGCCAAGGCTCGCGAAGGCCGAGCAGCCGCAGGGCTATGCCGAAATCCCGATGATTGCCTCCTTGCGCCTTCTCGCCGCCGCCGCGCGCGAACAAGGCCAGCGCGGCGATCTCACGCCCGAAGCGTGGCGCGCCCATCTGCAGACTGTCGCTTTCCCCAAAAAGAACCCCTGACCACGACTGAGCCGGCCATGAACTCCCTGCCTCCCGACAAGCTCCGCTACAACCGTTTCCTCCTCCTTGTCGCCGGCCTGGGTGGCCTGCTCTACGGCGTCGACGTCGGGATCATCGCCAGCGCGCTCCCGTACCTCGAAGCCACGTCGGGGCTGAACGCGCAGCAGCTGTCGTTCATCGTGGCGGCGGTGCTGCTCGGCAGCGTGATATCCACCCTCTTCGCGGGCGTATTGGCGGATTGGATGGGGCGGAAAAAGTTGATGGCGATCAGCGGCGTGCTTTTCGTCGCGAGCATTCCGATCATCGCGCTGGCCCACGGTTACGGCGCGCTCGTTTCGGGCCGCCTCCTGCAGGGCATCAGTGCCGGCTTCATCGGCGTGGTCGTGCCGCTGTACCTCGCCGAGTGCCTCTCGGCCAGTTCCCGCGGCAAGGGCACGGGCATTTTCCAATGGCTGCTCACGCTGGGCATCGTCGCCGCTGCGCTGATCGGCATCTATTTCAGCGTACGGGTGGAGGAAGTCGCGCGGCTGGGCGATACGACCCAGCTCCTCGCGTTCAAGGACGCCGCGTGGCGCCGCATCTTCTGGGTTTCGCTGCCGCCCGGCCTGCTCTTTGTCGTCGGCAGCGTGCTGGTTTCCGAATCGCCGCGCTGGCTCTATCGCCGCGGACGCCTGGACGACGCGAAAGTCGCGCTGCTCCGCTCGCGCAGCGAGGAGCAAGCCGAGGTGGAACTGAAGGAGATGGCGGCCAACGCCGCCGCCGAAAGCGAGCGCAAGAACACCGGCGCGGCCGGCCGCGAGTCGCTCTTCCACCGCAAGTACGTCATCCCGTTCGTCCTCGCCTGCGTGATTCTCGCCTGCAACCAGGCGACCGGTGTGAATTCGATCATCGGATACAACACGACCATCCTGCTGCAGAGCGGATTGTCCGACGTCGCGGCGCACTGGGGCTATCTCATCCTCACGTCGGTAAACTTCCTCGTCACCATGGCCGGCGTCGCGCTCGTCGACCGGAAAGGCCGCAAGTTTCTCCTCTCCATCGGAAGCGCCGGCATTGTCGCATCGCTGCTCTGCGTCGGGGGCCTGTTTTATCAGACCGAAAAACAGCGGGTCGACGTGCGCGATGCGCTCCAGGCCGCGGTCGGCCAGGACCAGACGCTCACGCTGCGCTTCGACGAACCGACGCTCGCCCGTCTCCTGCCGGAAAAGCCGGCTCAGTCCGGTCCGAGCACACTGGTGGTCATCTATTCCTACGGCGATTTCCGTGCCGCGACGACGGTCGCGCGCTCCGACGACCGGACGGCGAAGCCGATTGAAATCACCCGCGGCAGCTGCGTGCCGGCCAACAAGGTCGTCGCGTTTTTCTCCAACCCGTTTGCCAACCTCGACGGAGCGCGGACGGCGCCGTTGAAGATCGAAAACGCGCTTGTCACGCCGGTGCCGACCGCGCGCCACGGCTGGCTGACCGCGGTCTGTGTTTTCGCCTTCATGGCGTTTTTCGCCATCGGCCCGGGCGTCTGCGTCTGGCTCGCCCTCTCCGAACTCATGCCGACGCGCATCCGTTCGAACGGCATGAGCATCGCGCTGCTGATCAACCAGGCGGTCTCCACCGGCATCGCCGCCGTGTTTCTGCCCACCGTCGGAAAGTACGGCTACGCGACCATGTTCTTCGTCTTCGCCGGCTGCACCGTCGTTTATTTCGTCACCGCGGCGTTTTTCCTCCCCGAGACCAAGGGGCGGACGCTCGAGGAAATTGAGGCCCACTTCAACCGCGCTCCCAAGCGCTCGTGATTCCCGCCATGTCATCCGTCCGCAGTCTTTTCGCCCTGCCTTTCGCCGCCGCTCTTGCGTTTGCGGCTCCCCAGGAACAACGCGCGGCCGACTTCACCCGTTTCGTCGATCCGTTCATCGGAACGGGTTTGCACGGCCACACCTATCCCGGAGCCACCCAGCCCTTCGGCCTGGTGCAGGCCAGCCCCGACACGCGGCTGCTCGGCTGGGAGGCGTGCGGCGGATATCACTACACGGACAACTTCATCTACGGCTTTTCGCACACGCACCTGAGCGGAGTCGGCATCCCCGACTACGGCGACATCCTGGTCGCGCCGGAAAGCGGCACGCCGACGATAGCGACGCCCCAGCCCACCAAGGGCGAGCGGGGCTACGGCTCGCATTTTTCGCACGCCGACGAACAGGCCGAGCCGGGCTACTACCGCGTGAAACTCACGGACCAAAACGTGAACGCCGAGCTGACCACCACGACACGGGTCGCGCTGCATCGGTACACGTTTCCGGAGAAAGGCGAGCGCAGCCTCGTGCTCGATCTCGAGCACCACGATCTCGTGCTCGACTCGAGCATCCAGGTCGTCAGCCCGACGGAGATCGTCGGCTACCGCCGCTCCGCCGCCTGGGCGAAAGACCAGCTGATCTATTTCCTTATCCGGTTCGAGCGGCCCGTCCGCTCGGTGCAGTTGTACCAGGACAGCCAGCCCGTCGAAGGCGCGTCCCGCACCGGGAAAAAACTCAAGGCTCTCATCTCGCTGGCCGGCGATCCCGGGCCGGTGCAGTTCAAGGTCGGGCTCTCGCCGGTGAACACCATCGGCGCGCGCCGCAACGTCGACATGGAACAACCGGGCTGGGACTTCGACGCCACCCGCGCCGCCGCCAAAGCGCAGTGGAACCGGGTGTTGAGCAAGATCGCGGTGGACGGTCGCGACGAGGCGCAACTGCGCACGTTCTACACCGCCCTGTACCACGCCTACGTTTGCCCGAATCGCTTTGACGATGTCGACGGCAGCTACCGGGGCCGCGACGGGGAAATCCACAACTCCGAGGCCGCCTACTACACGGTGTTTTCGCTCTGGGACACCTACCGCGCCTGGCATCCGCTGATGACGATCCTCGAGCCGGAAGCCACCCAGAATTTCATTCGCACCTTCCTGCGCATGTACGAGCAGGGCGGACTGCTTCCGGTCTGGGATCTGGCGGGCAACGAGACCTTCTGCATGAACGGCTACCACTCGGTGTCCGTCATCGCCGACGCCTACGCGAAGGGGATCAACGGCTTCGACACCCGCATTGCCCTGGAAGCGATGGTGCACAGCGCCACTCGCGAACACTTCGGCCTCGGCGCCTACACCCGCGACGGCTTCATCGCCCGCGAAGAGGCGCGGGAGGGGGTGTCTCGAACCCTCGAATACGCCTACGACGACTGGTGCATCGCGCAGTTTGCCGGAGCAACCGGCCACCCGGAGGAGCGCCTGACCTTCCTGCGGCGCTCGCAGAACTACCGGAATCTCTTTTCGCCGAAGGACCGGTTCTTCGTCGGCCGTGAAAACGGCGGCTGGTACGCGCCGTTCAATCCGCGCGAGATCAACTTCAACTACACCGAGGGCAACGCCTGGCAGTACCGCTTCGCCGTTCTTCACGATATACCCGGGCTGATTCAGCTCATGGGCGGCCGGGAGAAGTTCGGGCAGGCGCTCGACGCGCTTTTCGCCGACAAAGCGGAGACGGAGGGCCGCGCCCAGGCGGATGTCACCGGTTTGATCGGCCAATACGCCCAGGGCAACGAACCGAGCCATCACATGGCCTACCTCTACGACTACGTCGGGCGCCCGAGCGAAACCCAGCGCCTGGTCCGCGAACTGCTGACCACGATGTATTCGGACAAACCCGAGGGCCTCAGCGGCAATGAGGACTGCGGCCAGATGTCCGCCTGGTACCTGCTGAGCGCGCTCGGTTTTTATCAGGTGACGCCGGGCCTGCCACGCTACGCGATCGGCAGTCCGCTCTTCGACCGCGCGTCGATCGAAGTCGACGGCAACAAGCGTTTCGTCGTCACCGCGCTCAACCAGTCTCCGAAAAACGTCTATATCCAGTCGGCAACGCTCAACGGCGCACCGCTCGAGCGCTGCTACCTCACGCACTCCGAGATCGTGCACGGCGGCGAACTCGTCGTCACACTCGGCGAGAAACCCAACCTCGACTGGGGCGCCAAACCCGAGGCAAGCCCGGGCGTCGCCGTGCCGGACGTCGGCTTTGTCACCACGCCGGTCGTCACCGTCCCGATCTCCTTCCGCACCGAAGCCAAGGTCACCATCGAGCCGGGCGCCGAGAGCGACGAGATTTGGTACACGCTCGACGGCACCGTCCCCGTGCCCGGACGTTCCTCGCGCTACACGGCGCCTTTCGTGCTCACCAACTCCACGAACATCGCCTGCATCGGAGCGCGCGGCGGAAATCGCAGCACGGTGGTGCGCGCCGAGACGCATCAGGCCGACACGGGGCTGCGGGTGACGATCAACAACCCGATCAGCCCGCAGTACCTCGCCGGCGGGACGGGAGCGCTCGTCGACGGGATTCTCGGCGGCTTCGATTTCACCAGTGGTCGCTGGCAAGGCTACGAGGGCTGCCCGCTCGACGCCGTCGTGGACATCGGCCACGCCGCGCACGTGAAGAGCGTGTGCGTCGGTTTCCTCCAGGATTCCAATTGCTACATTTTCTACCCGCCCAAGGTCACTTTCTCCGTCTCCACGGACGGCGTGAATTTCCGCGAGCTCGAGACCGTCGAACCCCCGGCGACTCCGCGCGACACGACCAAATCCTCCGTCGTGCGCGTGACAACCCAGATCCCCGCCGAGGCACGTTATGTCCGCGTGTACGCTCCAAACCCAGGGCTCACCCTGGCCTGGGGCACGGCGGACGAGATGATCAAGAGCTTCCTCTTCTGTGATGAAATCCAAATCGACCACCGCTAAGTCGCTGCTGAAACTCGCCCCATGCCTGTTCCTCTCGCTCATCGCTCCCCGAGCCCAAGCAGCGGACGAACTGGCTGCAGCGCCCGCTCACGTCGATAATCTGGATCGCTACGTTCCCGACCCGGATCCGCGTATCCAAAGGCGGATATCGGAATGGCAGGACATCAAGTTCGGCCTGCTCATGCACTGGGGCACGTACAGCCAGCTCGGCATCGTCGAGTCCTGGTCGATCTGCCCCGAGGACGAGGGCTGGTGCATTCCGCCGACCGTCAGCGACTACGCCGGGTACAAAAAGATGTACGAGACGCTGCCGACGACGTTCAACCCGGTCAGCTTCGATCCGACCAAATGGGCCAAGGCCGCAAAGGCGGCCGGCATGCGTTACGTGGTGTTCACCACCAAACACCACGACGGCTTCTGCATGTTCGATAGCCGGTACACCGACTACAAGATCACCGGTCCCGACTGCGCCTTCGCGAAGAACCCGAAGGCCGACGTGACGAAGGAGATTTTCAACGCTTTCCGGGCCGAGGGCCTCTGGATCGGCGCGTATTTCAGCAAGCCCGACTGGCACAACGAGAACTTCTGGTGGCCACACTTCCCGCCGAAGGACCGCAATCCCAACTACGACGTCGAGCGGTACCCGGAGCGCTGGTCGAAATTCGTCGAATTCACCCACAACCAGGTGATGGAACTCGCCTCGAACTACGGGAAGGTCGACCTGTTCTGGTTCGACGGCGGCTGGGTCAAAAAAGTCGAATACGCCAAAAACGCGCCGTCGGAAGTCGACGGATACCGCGTCACGAAGGTGCCAAATCTCGACATCCACATGGACGAACTCGTGACGAAGATCCGGCAGAAGCAGCCGGACGCCATCGTCGTCGACCGCGCCGTCCCCGGGAAGAACCAGAACTACCTCACGCCCGAAAACCAGGTGCCCTCCGAGATGCTGCCGTATCCGTGGGAGTCCTGTATCATCCTCGGCGGCGGCTGGTCGTACTCGCTCGCGCCGGAGTTCAAGAGCTCGCGCGAACTCGTTCACCTCCTCGCCGACATCGTCGCCAAGGGCGGAAACCTTCTGCTCAACATCGGCCCCGGTCCCGACGGCACGTGGTATCCGGCAGCGTACGAACGACTCGCCCAGGTCGGCGCCTGGATGAACATCCACAGCGAGGCGATCTACAACACCCGGCCGCAGGCACCTTACGCGAAGGGCAATCTTCGCTACACCCGCGGTAAGGATGGCGCAGTGTATGTAATCGCACTTCTGCCCGAAGGGAGCACGGCGGTGCCCACGGACCTCGCGCTCGCCGGCTTCACGATGCCGGCCAAAGCGAAGGTTCGCCTTCTCGGCGCACCGCAGACGTCCGTTCGTATTGAAGGATCCGGTACATCCGCCCGCCTGGTCACGCCCGCCGGCACGAGTCTCCCCTCGCCCTGCGCCGTGGTGTTCAAGATCGAGTCCTGAACCGGCCTTCGACCGCGCATCAGAGGTCGCCGCTCGCGGCTTTTCCCATGGATCTCCCTTTCAGCTTCGAATCCGCTTCCCGCGCCGGGCAACTGTTCACGGCTCTCGCGCTGGCTGCTGGCGCCGCGGGCACCGCGTCGGCTCAAAACCCCGACGGCGACATGTGGCGCAACGTCATGCGCCAGATCTCGCCGTCGACCTATGTCGCCCGTCACGTCTCGAAGCCGCCAGCGATCGACGGCGACCTGAACGACGAGGCATGGAAGGACATTCCTTGGACGAGGGACTTCGGCGATATCCTCCCCTGGGCTCCGAAACCTCTGTTCCGCACCCACGCGAAAATCGCCTGGGACGACGAGTGCCTCTACATCGCCGCTGAACTGGAGGAGCCGCATGTGTGGGCGAACCAAGTGGTTCACGACTCGGTGATCTACCGGGATCCGGACTTCGAAGTGTTTCTCGATCCCGACGGCGACACGCACAACTACTACGAGTTTGAGATGAACGCCCGGAACACCACCTGGGACCTTCTCCTCGAGAAAACTTACCAGGACGGCGGTCCCGCCCGGAACGAGTGGGAAATCGCGGGGGCTAAATCCGCCGTGAAAATCTCCGGCACGATCAACGATCCGTCGGACACCGACAAAGGCTGGACGCTCGAGATCGCCTTCCCCTGGGCATCGCTCGCCAAATACGCGCAGCACCCCGGCCTTCCGGTGGAAGGCGAACAGTGGCGGCTAAATTTCTCGCGGGTGGAATGGCGGGTCTTCCCGGAGCCTCCGCGTTACCGAAAAGCTCCGAATACGCCCGAGGACAATTGGCTGTGGAGCCCGCAAGGCGTAGTCGACGCGCATCGTCCCGAGATGTGGGGCATCGTGCAGTTCACGCGCCAGCCCGCAGACGTCGCCGTCTCCGTAAAATCGATACCAGGGAAGGTGGCCCGCGACATCGTCCTCGACGTCTACTACGCCCAGCGCGACTACGCTGCGGGCCACGAGGGCAGCCACGCCCGATCGCTCCAGGAACTTGGCTGGTTCTGCGACATCGCCCAGGCCGGACTCGAGTTGCCCACATTCGAGGCGACCAAGGACGGGTATCTCTGCCACGACTCCTTTGTTGAAAACGGCGAACGTATCACCTGGACGATTCGCCAGGACCGGTTGCTCACGATGAAACGCGAGCCGCTGCAGAAGGCTGCCAACCCCGCCGAAAAGAACTAGTTCCCATGGCTTCGATCCCCGCCCCTCGCCCCGCCTCATCCGAGGCATCCGCTTCCGGCTCCACCGCCAGTTATCGCGGCTCCTTCGCGATCATGACGGCCCTCTTTTTCCTCTGGGGCTTCATGACGGTGTTCAATGACATCCTGATCCCGCGTTTCAAGGCGGCGTTCACGCTCAGCTATTTCCAGGCGATGCTGGTGCAGTTCGCGTTTTTCGGCGCGTACTTCGTGGGCTCGGTCATCTACTTCCTCGTTTCGGTCGCCACCGGCGATCCGATCGCGCGCATCGGCTACAAAAACGGCATCGTCATCGGCCTGCTGATCTCCGCCACGGGCAGCGCGCTGTTCTGGCCGGCGGCCGGAGCGTCGTCGTATCCGCTGTTTCTCACCGCCTTGTTCGTCGTGGGCCTCGGCTTCGCGATGCTCCAGATTGCGGCCAACCCATACGTGACGGTGCTCGGTCCCGAGCGCACCGCGTCGAGCCGGCTCAACCTCGCCCAGGGTTTCAACTCCGTCGGCACGACCATCGGGCCCCTGATCGGCGGGTATCTGATTTTCCAGTACTTCGCCCGGACCGGCGCGCATGGCGCGGATTCGGTCAAGGTGCCGTACCTGGCGTTTTCGGCCATCTTCATCCTCCTGGCGTTCGTCTTCTTCTTCATCCACCTGCCTCACATCGGCGAGGGCAAGATCGACCGCGGGGCCGGCGCGCTGAAGTACCCGCACGTGGTCCTCGGGATCGTCGCCATCTTCATGTACGTCGGCGGCGAAGTCTCCGTCGGCAGCGCGATCATCAACTTTCTCGGCCAGAAAGACGTCGCCGGTCTGAGCGAATTGGATGCCAGCAAATACGTCTCGCTTTACTGGGGCGGGCTTTTGATCGGCCGGTTCATGGGCGCGGTCGAACTGAGCGAAATGCGCAGGAGCAACAAGCAGATGTTCCTCGTGTTGATTCCGCTCGCGGCGGCCCTGACGGTCTGGGCGACGCTCGGCGGCTCCATCCTGAAGTCGTACCTTCCGGCGCTCGTCGGCTGCTGGTTGCTGTTCCAGTTCGGCAAGAGCCTCGCCGGGCGCACGCTGACGCTGTTCGGCCTCGCGGTCGTCGCCCTGCTCGCGACCGCGATGATCGCCGGGGGCAAGGTCGCGATGTGGTGCGTGATCAGCGTCGGTCTGTTCACCTCCATCGGTTGGTCGAACACGTTTTCCCTCGCGATCGAGGGTCTTGGGCCGCTCAAGAGCCAGGCGTCGTCGCTTCTCGTCATGGCGATCCTCGGCGGCGCCGTGCTGCCTCCGATCCAGGGTTTTGTCGCCGATCACGCGAAGCTGCAGTGGTCCTTCGTCGTCCCTCTCTGCGCCTACGCTTACGTGGCGTTTTACGGCGCCAAGGGCCACCGGATCGGCCGCGCCTAAGCCCTTTCATGCGATTCCGCCACCGTGCCCTCGTCCTCCTCGCCGTTTTTCTCGCTTTCGTCCTCCGACTGACCGCGTCGGAGGAGCCTGCTTCGGCGGGCCGTGAGCGCCTTTCGCTCGATCAAGGCTGGTGGTTCCACCTGGGCGACATCCCGTTCCCGGTGGTCAAGGGCCACGACCCCACGTACCAGAGCACGAAGGCGGGGCGCGCGCCGGGCGCCGCGTCCCCGGATTTTGACGACACGAGCTGGCGTCAGCTCGACCTGCCGCACGACTGGGTGAGCGAGGCGCCTTTCGATCCGGAGGCCAACGTTTCGCAGGGGTACCGTCCCCGCGGTTTCGCCTGGTACCGGCGTCATTTCTCCCTGCCTGAGTCGGATCGCGGACGCCACCTCGAGCTGCAGTTCGACGGAGTGGCGACGCACTGCACCGTCTGGGTCAACGGCATTCTCGCCGCCCGGAACTGGTGCGGCTACACGTCGTTCTCGATCGACATGACGGCGTTCGCCCGCTTCGGCGCCGAACAAAACACGATCGCGGTCCGGGTGGACGCCAACGCGATGGAAGGCTGGTGGTACGAAGGCGGCGGCATTTACCGCCACACGTGGCTGACGAAACGAGACGCCGTCCACATCGCGACAGACGGCGTTTTCGCCCAGCCGATCCGACTGCCCGACGGCTCCTGGCAGATTCCTGTCGAGGCGACGCTCGGCAATTCCGGGCAAGACTCCGCCGAGGTCGCCGTCGAGGTCGCACTCCTCGATCCGGAGGGGAACACTGTCCAGCGCGGCACGGCCCAAGGGACCGTCGCGGCGCTTGAAGAACGCGTCCTGAAGCTCGCGCTGCCGGTTTCCTCTCCCCGGCTGTGGTCGACGGACGATCCCGTCCTGTATCAGGTCCGCACCACGATCTCTCGCGGCGGAGCAAAGGTCGACGAGACGACGACCCGCTGCGGTTTCCGCACGCTGCGCTTCGATCCGCAGCAGGGTTTCTTCCTGAACAACCGGCCTCTCAAGCTGAAGGGCGTCTGCAACCATCAGGACCATGCCGGCGTGGGCGTCGCGGTGCCGGATGCGCTCTGGGAGTTTCGTCTGCAGAAGCTGAAGGAGATGGGCGCCAATGCGTATCGCTGCGCGCATAATCCTCCGTCGGCCGAGTTTCTCGATGCCTGCGACCGGCTCGGGATGCTGGTCATGGACGAAAACCGGCTCTTCAACTCCTCGCCCGAATACCTGCGGCAGCTGGAGTGGCTGGTGCGCCGCGACCGAAACCACCCGAGCGTGATCCTCTGGTCCGTCTTCAATGAAGAGCCGATGCAGGCCACCGAAACGGGGTACGAAATGGTCCGGCGGATGGCGGCGGCGGTGAAGCTGTTGGATACGACGCGCCCGGTTACGGCAGCGATGAGCTCCGGCTTCTTCACGCCCATCAACGTTTCCCAGGCCGTCGACGTCATGGGATTCAACTACAACCAGGGCGACTACGACCGATTCCACGCCGAGCACCCCACGCTGCCGATGACGAGTTCGGAGGACACGTCGGCCTACATGACCCGCGGCGCGTACCGGAGCGATGCGAAGAGTCAGGTGATCGACTCGTACGACACTCAAGCGGCATCCTGGGGAGCCACGCACCGGGACGCATGGAAGGCCGTCGCGGAACGGCCGTTTGTCGCCGGCACCTTCATTTGGACAGGTTTCGACTACCACGGCGAACCGACTCCCTACACGTGGCCCTCCGTGAGTTCGTTCTTCGGCTGCCTCGACCTCTGCGGCTTTCCCAAGATGGCGTTCTACCTCCATCAAGCCCAGTGGACGGACGACCGGCCCATTCTTCATCTCGTGCCACACTGGAACTGGCCCGGGCGCGCGGGTGAGCCGATCAAAGTCATGGCACTGACCAACGCCGACGAGATCGCGCTCTTCCTGAACGGCCGCGCCATCGGCCGGAAGCGCGTGGACCGCTTCACCATGCCATCCTGGGAGGTCCCCTACGCTCCCGGCCGACTTGAAGCGGTCGGCTTCAGCCACGGCAAGGAAGTCTCGCGCTTCTCCGTGGAGACGACCGGCGAGCCCGTCGCGCTGCGGCTCACACCGGACCGGCTCTCGATCTCAGGCGACGGCCAAGACGCTCTTCCGCTCACGGTGGAAGCGGTCGACGCCGAGGGGCGGTCCGTCCCGACGGCCAATCTTCCCGTCGAGTTCGAGCTGACAGGCCCGGGCACCATCATCGGCCTGGGGAACGGCGACCCCAATTCTCACGAGCCCGAGAAAGGAAACCGGCGGAGTCTCTTCAACGGACTCGCTCAAGTCATCGTTCGGAGTCAACGCGGCGGACACGGTCCACTCGTGCTTCGGGCGCGCGCCCCGGGCCTTCGCGATGCCGAATCCACAGTCGCCGTGAAACAAGTTTCGCTTCCTCCCGCGGTACCATCGGCTGCCCGGGTTTTCGCCCTGCGCCAATGGCAGACCTCGCCAGCGATGAAGACCCGGCCCAGTCCGCTCCTCGCCCCCGCGGATAACGACATGAACAGCTGGGCCACCGGCGCCGCCCCTCGGCCGCAAGTTCTCGCGGGAGGACACTGGTTGCTCACGCGCGCTCGATTTCAATCGACGGCGGCCGTTCGTTCCTCCGGCGGAAAAGTCGTTTTCAAAAACATCGTCGGGCGCGCTGAAGTCTGGCTCGACGGAAAACTCGCCGGCGAGAAAGCCGGTTTCGACCCCGCTCCGCTGGAAATTCCCGTGCCCGCCGGCGATCTCGAGCACGTGCTCAGCGTTATCCTCGATAGCCAGCCCGGCGGCGCCGTCGGTATCGACGGAGTGGTGACAATCGAGCGGTAACGACAAGCCCTCCCACGAATCCGCGCCACCCTGGATTCTCGCGAGAAGCGCAGGCCCGCGGTCTTTTCGCGCCGCAGGGACGCGTCGCGCCACCCGCAAGCGTCGGACAGCGCGAACTATATCAGCCTCGGTCCCCCTAGAATCTCGCTTACGGGTGGGTCGGCGCGTCCCTGCGACGACCCTTCACGATCGGCCCGCGTCAAACGCCCGCCCCCGCGCTTCGCGTCGCTAGCTATGTCTAGAAGTTCGCCAGCAACGCGCCTCGCCCCCTTCGCCAGATCCTGCCTCAGCTGCGCGGCGACTTCATCATGAAGATCTGCCCCCGCAGCCAGGCGACGAGTTCGTCCGCCATCGCATGATCGTCCGCGACGCGCGGATGAAGGGCCGACCAGTGTTTGAAAACGTAGTGGCTGATCGCGGGATCCCCCGCTTCCAGCTTCGTAACCGCCGCCTCCCATGCAGCGCGTAGATTCAGATCCTCGGCGCCGCCGCCCATGCCACCGCGCAGCAGCACGATCTTCGCCTGCGGATAGGCGCGGCGGATTCCCTGGACCAGCGACACGTAGCCATCGGTGAACGATGGCGGAAACGGCATTCCATTTCGGTGGCTGAACGACGTGTCGTTTTCGCCGAAGTTCACGAAAACGACGTCCGGCTGCCAGGCGGTCAGATCGGCCTTTTCCGAGGTAGCCGAGGGATACATCCGATCCCACACCTCGCCCGCCAGAACCGGGACGTAGCCCATCGTGATGCCCATTCCGCTCACGGCGATGTTGCGCCAATCGGCCTGAAAAGCCTGGGCGGTGAACGTGGCCCAGCTGTTCGCATTGTTGTGCGTGCGCCTCGTCTCCCATTGGTCCGCTTCGCCGTCTTCGTTGCACGCCCCCACCGTGATCGAGTCGCCGAAGAACTCGAATCTCCACGCATAGCTCGGCGCAGCAGAAGCCCAAACCTGCTTTCCTTTGCCGATCTCGATCCCGGCGAAGCGCGCCACGCCGGCATTCGCTTCGCTGCGCTTGAACAACTCCAGATGATGGCGCCCCGCGGACAGCGGCGAAGCATAGGCGATGGTCGCGTTTGCGCCTTCCTTCACCTCGATCACCTGCACGTCGTCGTCGACATGCAGATCGAAGAAGTTTTGCCCGGAAGCTTTCCCGAAGCTCACCGCCAGCTGCGTTCCTTCGAAATCGATGGAGACGCGGCTCGCCTGCCAAATCAGCGCCGGCGAGGCAGGCTCGGCGCGGTCGATCCGGCCTTCATAGCGGAAACGCGCGTCGGAGGCGGACACCGCCGCCGTGCCGGATGCATCGATCGTGCGCGATACGCGGGAGGTGCAAGCCGAGGCAACCAGGACGGCGCCACAGAGCAGCGCGGTCAAACTGCGCCGCGGCCAGCCCGCCCTCGTATTCGCGCTGGCAGCACGGTGCGCCACGGGACACAACATCCGGGAGTTCGAATTCCTGTGAATCGAGATCATGCGGAAAAGGGCATGCTCCAGTCTCGGCCCGTTGACCACGCTTTTTCATTCCGCGGCCCGGAGCCTCACGAGCCGGAAGACGGCAAACGGTTGCGCTTTTTGAGGCGCCGGATCTTTTTTGCACGCCGTGGCGCGCGGCGTTCGGAGACAAAGCCCGCGCGAGAGCACGCCATCCTGAGACGCCTCATCCGCTTCCTTTCTCGTGATCCACCTCCATCGTCCCGTTCCTGCGTTCGATTCCTTGCGTTCACGTCTCTGCCGAACGCTCGCCGTCTCGCTGATCCTGCTCGTGCCGGTTTGCATGCCGCTGCAGGCGCAGCGCAGACCGGTCGAATCGCCGAACGGCATGGTGGCCTCGGCGCACGCGCTCGCGTCGCAGATCGGGGTCGACTGCCTGCGCCAGGGCGGAAACGCCGTCGACGCCGCGGTGGCGACCGGTCTGGCCTTGTCCGTCGTATATCCCCGCGCCGGCAATCTCGGAGGCGGCGGCTTC
This sequence comes from Opitutaceae bacterium EW11, assembly GCA_003054665.1. Classification (GTDB taxonomy): domain Bacteria; phylum Verrucomicrobiota; class Verrucomicrobiia; order Opitutales; family Opitutaceae; genus EW11. The sequence continues at coordinate 508,842 of QAYY01000001.1, forward strand.
CTCCTGATTCGGCTCGCGGACGGTCGCACGACGCTGATCGATTTTCGCGAGACGGCGCCCGCAGCCGCGACCCGCACGATGTTTCAGGACGCGCAGGGCAATGTCGTCGCGGACCGGTCCACCGTCGGCTATCTCGCGAGCGGTGTGCCGGGAACCGTCGCGGGTTTCGCGCTGGCCTGGGAGAAATACGGCTCCGGAAAACTGAGCTGGTCGCAACTCGTCGAACCCGCGCGGCAGCTCGCCGAAAAGGGGTTCGTCGTCAGCCCCTACTTCGCTCAGGACCTCCGAGCCAGCCGGGATCTGCTGGGGAAAAACGCCGAATCCACGCGAGTCTATCTCAATGGCGGCAAGCTTTTCGCCGCCGGCGACCGATTCGTGCAACCGGACCTGGCGGCGACGCTGCGCCGGCTTCAGGAGCGCGGCTCCCGGGAGTTCTACGAAGGCGAAACCGCGCGCCTCATCGCTGAGGACATGCAGGCCCACGGCGGACTCGTCCGTCGCGACGACCTGAAAAGCTACCGTGCGGTGGAGCGTGCACCGCTGCACGGCAGCTATCGCGGCTTCGAAGTCATCGCCCCTCCCCCGCCGAGTTCGGGCGGCGTCGCCCTTCTCCAGATCCTCGGCATGATCGAGCCGTACGACGTCGCGGCGATGGGAACCAACTCCGCCGCCAAGATTCACCTCTTCACCGAGGCGATGCGGCGCGCTTTCCGCGACCGCGCAGAGTACCTCGGCGACCCCGACTTCGTGCGCGTGCCCGTCGCCGGTCTTCTCGAACCGAAGTACCTCAAAACGCGCATGGCCGACTTCGATCCGGAGAAGGCCACGCCGAGCGCGAGTCTCCCCGCAGGCAGCCCCCTCTCGGGCGAGAGTCATGAAACGACGCACTACTCCGTCGTGGATGCGGCGGGCAACGCCGCTTCCTGCACCTACACTCTCAACGGCCTGTACGGCAGCGGCGTCACCGCCGCGGGAACCGGTGTACTGTTGAACAACGAAATGGACGACTTCACGGCCAAGGTGGGCGTGAAGAACCTCTACGGCCTCATGCAGGGCGAATCGAACGCCGTTGCTCCGGGGAAACGTCCGCTCTCGTCGATGACGCCGACGATCGTTCTCAAAAACCATGCGCCGTTCCTGGTGACGGGCAGCCCGGGAGGTCCGACGATCATCACCACGACGCTCTTCGTCGTCACGAACGTGATCGATCATTCGATGAGTGTCACCCAGGCGGTGGATGCTCCCCGCTTCCACCACCAGTGGCAGCCGGACGTCGTCAACTACGAGCCTTTCTTCACCTCGCAGGACACGATGGCCCTGCTTCGCGCCAAAGGCCACGTCCTTCAGCCGCGGAAGCTGTATCCGAACGATCCCGACGCTGCGGCGCGGTACTGGGGGGACGCCGAGTCGATCCTGATCGATCCGAAAACCCAGCTGCGCCAGGGCGCCAACGACCCGCGGAACCCGGAGTCGACCGTCGCGGGTTACTGAGAGCCGCCGGATCGCGGCGCATCCGCGCTCCGCGTCCGGTTGCTCGAAAAGCGCGCCGGGAGGCGTACTAACCACCTCGTCGGCGCGCTGCGCTACCCTCCAAGACCGCGGACCTAGAACTTGGCGTCGAAGCGCGCGTAATAGAATCCGCCGTTCGAGCCAAAGGGGGAGAAATTGCTGTAGCGATTCACGCCGCTGAGATTGTTCGGCGCGTTGTTCTCGTCCGGATACACGTCGAAGACGTTGTTCGCCCCGAGGGTGACGGACAGGTCCGCCGTCACGCGATACGACGCGCTCACGTCGGTGAGCCACTTCGAGCGAAGCCAATGATCCGAGGCGGCGGTCGAACCGGCGTTCAGCACCTGGCCGTAGCGGGTTTCGCGCACGACGAAGGAGAAGCGCCGGCCGAGGTCGTACGTGGCGCCGAGCGTCAACGTGTGGTGCGGAGAGCCTTCCTCGAAGCGGAGGATCTGCTGGCGATCGAAAATCGGCACCCCGCCGGTCAGCGCCGCGACATTGGCCGGCGTGGCCTTCAGGCGCGTGATGCGGTTTTGGTTGTAATTGAAACCGCCGGTCAGTGTGAGGCGGTCCCCCGCAGCGAACTTCTTTTCGTAGCGGAGGTTCGCATCGAGCCCCTTGGTCGAAGTGTCGGCGGCGTTGGTGAAATACCGGCCGCCGCTGATGCCCGGGAAGCCCTGGGAGGCGAGGTACTGCTGCACGTTCGCTCCGGTGAAATTGCTCGAGAGGAGGATGCGATCGTCGACTTCGATGCGGTAGAGATCCACCGACGCCGTCAGGCCGGGAAGCGGCGCCGACGTGAGCCCCACGCTGAAGTTGCGAGACTTCTCCGGCGATAGGTCGGTCGCGCCGAGCGTCCTAGCCGCCGGATCGGTGACCTGGAACGTGCGCACTTCGTACGGCACGCCGCTGATGAACACGGTGGAGGTCGTGGCGAAGAACGCCTGGCCGAGCGACGGCGCGCGGAAACCGGTGTTGTACGAGCCGCGCAGCGCGAAGCCGCGCGTGAGGTCGAAACGGGTCGCGAGTTTTCCCGTGAGAGTCGATCCGGAGTCTTCCACGCGCTCGGCGCGCACCGCCGCGCTGACCAGCCAGCGATCGGTAATCTGCAGTTCGACGTCGACGTACCCGGCGTAGTTGCCGCGGCTCTTGTCCGTGGCGTCGGTCGGACGGAATCCCGGGAAACCTTGCGCGCCGAGCGCGGGCTGGGCGCCGGTGTTCGGACCGTCCAGGACCTTCCGGCCGCCGTCGTTCCAGGAAGCCGGATCGCCGGCGGCGATCTGGTAGTTTTCCCAACGGTACTCGGCGCCGAGCGCGAGGTTCAGCGGTGCGTGGAGTCCGAAATCGAACGAACGCGAAGCGTCGAAATTCGTCGTGGCCTGCGCGAACGCGAGTTTCCCGTCGTAGAATTCGGTCGGACTCGCCGCGCCGTAGGTGACGTTGAGGGAGTCGCGGGTCCAATACTTCAGGTCGTTCCTGCCATACGTCTCGCTGAGAGTCCATTTCCACTCGACCAGCCTCCCGTCCACGCCGGTGCTGAAGGACAGATCGCGAACCTTGGTCGCGATCTTCGGGAGGTAGCCGTCGGGGAAGATGCCCCGCACGGTCGCGTTGTCCCCGGAGCGGCGCCAGTTCGCGGCCGAAACGCCCTCGCGACTGTTGTACCCGCCAAATGCATACCAGCCGAGGTCGGCTCCGAGCGGATGCTCGGCGTTCAGGAAGAAGCCGTAGTCGTCGGTCTTCGGATCGCCCTGTTGCGAGTCATGGCGGTTGAAGCCCGCCTCGCGCGGGTCCGGCGTGCCGTTGACGTCCCCGGCCTTGCCGGAACTCGCGAGCGCGGTTTTCGCGCCGGTCGTCGGATTCGTGCCAAAGTACTGCTGGCGCAGGTCGTCGCCTGAGCGGTCCGTCGAACCGCGGTGACGGTATTCGACCGTCGTATTGATAAACCCACTCCCTCCGAGGGAGGCGCCGGCATTCACCGCCGTCTCGAAAGCATCCCCGTCGCCCTTGTAGGTGGAGCCCACGGTCGAGGTGACGCTCACACCGGTGTCGCGGCGGAGGCGGAGGTTGATCACGCCGGCGATCGCGTCGGAACCATACTGCGCCGCGGCGCCGTCGCGCAGAATCTCGATCCCGCCGAGCGCGAAAGTCGGGATGGCGTTCAAGTCGACGGCCTGCGAGCCGCGACCGATGCTGCCGTTGAGGTTGACCAGCGCGCTTGTGTGGCGCCGCTTGCCGTTGATCAGAACCAGCGTCTGGTCCGGGCTGAGCCCGCGCAACGCGGCTGGGCGGACATGGTCCGTGCCGTCGGCGAGCGTCGGGCGGGGAAACGAAAACGACGGCACCTGTGCCTGCAGCACTTGGCCGAGCTCCGTGAATCCGCTCTGGCGGACTTCAGGCCCGGTGAGGACGTCAATCGGCACCGGGGAGTCGGTGACCGTGCGCTCGGAAAACCGAGAGCCAACGGCGACAACCGGTGCGAGCAGCAAGGGCGCTTCGTCTGCTGGCGCGGCCGCATCGGCGGACTCGGCCGATGCGACGGAGGCGAGCCGTGCGGCGATCAGGATTGCGAGGCCGGCGATTCGCCGTGCCCCGGGATGGAGGTGCTTGGTGGATTGCATGTGATTCGATCGGACTGGGTCCCCGCCTCCGCCCTACCCGATCCGGGGGGCGCCAGGGCCGGGGCGGACCGCGAACGCACGAGGATCAAGGGCGAGGAGAAGCCGGTAGGTTGTGGATGCCTTGAGGCGTGAACGTGAGAAAAGAACTAAAGCCTATTTGTCCTGTCGGCTTTAAATCACCACCAAGTACATCAACATACAAATTTTCAAGAGAATTCTTACCGCCCGCTTGCAGGACCTGCCAAACATTCTCCGTAATAACCTTATAATTAGGCGTTAACGTGGCCAACGATCAGCGAGGTCTACCGACATCGAGAGCTCAGGCGGAGCTCCGAAAGATCAACGATCCTCGAAGATCGCACTTGCCTTACCACACCGCATTACTTGGGTATAGCACGCCAGCCGGCCCAAGCTCCTTCTTCGACGGCATCTCGTTCCATCCAACCCAACCCTCCCATCTGGCCGAGAGGCCGAAGCCAAACGTCCCAACCATGAGCAACTCGGAATTCCTTACGCTGGGTGAAGTCGCGGCCCATTTCGGCTGGACCGCCCGATTCGTCGAACGCCTCGCCACGACGGACCAGATCCCTGGAGTCGAAGTCAACGGCCAGTGGCTGTTCCGGCGCGACGACCTCGTGGAATGGCTCGACCGCAAGATCCAGACACTGGACCCAACGCAGGTCGCGAATCTCGAGCAGAAATTCGAAGACGACCTGCAGGCCGCCTCGAGAAACATCCACATCGCCGACCGGCTTCGGCCCGAGGCGATCAATCTGGAGGTCGCCACGACCGGGCGGGCCGACGTGATCAAGCAGCTCGTCACGCTGGCGGACAGAACGGGCCTCGTGGTGAACACGGCGCACCTGCACGCGTCGCTGCTCGAACGCGAACGTCTCTCCAGCACGGCACTGCCCGGCGGCGTCGCGCTGTGTCATCCCCGCCGGCCCTCGCCCCACTTCCTTCGCCGGACGCTGTTCTCGGTCGTGCGGACGGCGCAACCCGTCGCCTTTGGCGCGGAAGACGGCCAACCGACCCGCCTCTTCTTCCTCATCGCCGCCATCGACGACCGCGCCCACCTCTACGCCCTGGCCCGTCTTTCTCGTATCCTGCGCGGCCCTACGCTCGGAACGCTGTTCGCCGCGAAGACGAGCGGCGAACTGATTCAGGCGGTCCGCGCCCGCGAAACGGAGATCGACGCCGCCGCGCCGGCGTCGGTCGTCGGCGTCCAGCTCTGAGCGAGCCCCGTTGCGGGCGGATGGAGTCGCGCCCGGCAGCATTGTTCTCCGATGCCGCCGCCGAAGGGGCGAATCAGCTCTCCTGCACGGCGGCAAAGCGCGGCGTGCGGGAGCAGCCATGTACCGCGTGAGAATTCGTTTGTGCGCCCTGGCCGGAGCGGCCGTTTGCCGTTGCCAAGGCTTCGGGCGGAGCGGCATCTCCGCAGCCGTGAGCCGCGGCCTCCTCTGCGGCAAGGCCGGCAATCTCTCTTCGCGTCCAGCCCATGAAGCCTTCCCTCCTCCTCTCGCTGATCTGCCTGAACGCGTGGGCTTTCACCTCCGGCTACGGCGCATCCCTGCGCATCTACGTGTCGCCGCAGGGAAACGATCTCTGGTCGGGTCTGCTCCCCGCGCCGAACGCCAGTCGCAGCGACGGTCCGTTGGCTACTCTGGAACAGGCGCGCGATACCGCCCAGGCCGCGGCAGGGGGCGACGACGTGACCATCGTCGTGCAGGAAGGCGTGTATCCACGAACTCAAGCGCTCCAGCTCGGCCCGAACGATTCGGGCAAACCCGGCCGCCCGATTGTCTGGCGCGCGCCTGAGACCGGAAAAGCCGTTTTCACCGGGGCCGTCGCGGTCGACCGGCTCGAGCGCCTGACCGATCCCCAGGTTCTGCGGAGGCTCTCGCCTTCGGTGCGGGGCAAGATCCTCGTGGCCGATCTTCGGGCCCAGCACCTCACCGACTTCACCGGGCCCGCACAGCGCGGCTCCCCCGGCCTCGAGCTTTTCTACCGCGGCCGGCGAATGCCCCTCGCCCGATACCCGAACGAGGGCTGGCTCCGCATCGCCGGCGTGCCCCAGACCGGCCCGCACCGGTTCAACGAGGGGCTCGAGCGCGAAAAACGCTTCGCCGGGATTCCAGCGGGCCGGCACTACGGCCGCATCGTGTGCGACGACGACCGGCCTTCGCACTGGGCGCCCGACGACTCGATTCTCGCGCATGGTTTCTGGACGTGGGACTGGAGCGATTCCTTCCAGCCGGTGCAGTCGATCGACAAGGCGAGCCGCGAGATCACCTTCGCCGAGCCGCATCACGCATACGGATACACGCAGGGCCAGCGATTCTATTTTCTCAACGTGCTGGAGGAGCTCGACCGTCCCGGGGAATGGTACCTCGACCGGAAGCTCGGCCGGCTCTATTTCTATCCTCCGGGCCCGGTTGAGGCCGGCGATCTGACTGTCTCCGTGCTGAACGAGCCCTTCTTCCGCCTCGACGGCGCAAGCTACATCCACCTCGAGGGCTTCTCCTTCACCGCCAGTCGCGCCGGCGGCGTTTCCATCGAGGGAGGCACGGAATGCTCCATTCGCGGCTGCACCTTCAGCCAGCTCGGAGGTCTGGCCGTGAAAATCGACGGAGGTCTCCGGCACGAACTCCGCGGCTGCGACCTGGATAACCTCGCCACCGGAGCGGTGCTCGTCCGGGGCGGCGACCGCAAGACGCTCGCTCCGTCCAGCCACCGCGTGATCAACAATCACATCCATCATTTCGGGCAGTGGCTGCTGACGGGAGAATACGCGGTGCTGATCGACGGCGTCGGGCAATACGTCGCGCAAAACCTGATACACGACGCTCCGTTCGAGGCGATTTACCTGCGGGGCAACGACCACATGGTCGAGCTGAACGAAGTCTACCGCGTCGTCCAGGAGACGGGCGACGCAGGCGCGCTCCACACCGGGCGCGACTGGACCTGGCGCGGCAACATCATCCGCAACAATTACTGGCACCATCTCCAGGGGCCGGGCCTGCACGGCGCGACCGCGGTGTACCTCGACGATTTCTCCAGCGGCTTCGAGGTCACCGGCAACATCTTCTACCGGGCCGGGCGAGCGATCCAGATCGGCGGAGGCCGGGACAACACCGTCGCCAACAACCTTCTGATCGAATGCGAGCCGGCGCTTCACATCGACGCCCGCGGTCTTGGGTGGGCCTCCAACTATTTCGACGGCAGCTACCCCTGGCTTTTCGACCGATACCGGGAGATGGATGGCGGCGCCGCTCCGTACGCCGACCGATATCCGCCGCTGAAAATCCTCCTTCAGGACGAACCCGCCGTTCCGAAGGGAAATCGCGTGATCGAGAACATTTCCTGGGGAGGTCGCTGGCTCGACGTGTACGACTTCTTTGCCTTCGATTTTTCCCGCGCCGTCGCGATGCGCGACAATCTCGTCGCCGATCGCGGTCTCCTCCGACGCCGTGCGAAGTCCGACGGGCAGAAGGATCCCTATTACCTCAATATCGACGCGAAGGAGGGCTACGTTCTCATCGCAAACGGGACCGCCGAGGCCGAACAGGCCCTTCCCGGAAACCGCCTCAGGACGGTCCCGCCCGCGACTTTCAATCCGTCCACCCTGGCGCTGACCTTCACCGACTCCGGCGCACTCGGGACGTTTCATTTCCGGCCGCTGCCCGTCTCCCGCATCGGACTCCAGGTCGACGACTGGCGGCCGGTAGTGCCGCCGCACTACACGGGAAAATGAGCGGGCGAAGAAGTCCCCTGCTGGATATCCCGTTTTTCCCCAAGGCCGCGCCCCGCCGTCGGGTATCCGATGCCGCCTGACGTTGTCTACCTCGTGCCCGCCGTGAGCAGCGTCGTCTACGTCGCGGCCGCGCTCTCGATGAAACGCTCCGCCTCGTTCGGCGTCGGCGTGTGGCGCTCCACCTTCGTCGCCAATCTCACGGTCGGCGCGGTGTTCGCGCCTCTCTGGGTTCTGGGCGGCCACGGCCGTGAATGGTTCTGGCTTTGGCAGCCGGCGCTCGGCGGGGCCCTGTTTCTTCTCGGACAGATCGCGACGTTCGTCGCGCTGGAACACGGCGACGTCTCGGTCACCACGCCGGTGCTGGGGCTCAAGATCATGATGGTGGCATTCTTCACCGTGCTCCTCCTGTCCGTGCCCGTTCCGCTGCCGCTCTGGTTCGCCGCGGGGCTGAGCACCATCGGCATCCTCCTCCTCAACCGGAAGGATCACGCGCGCCCCGCTTCGCGTCGTTTGTTGCCCCTCGCCGCAGCGGTCGCGGCCGCCGCCAGTTTCGCCTGTTGCGACGTGCTGATCCAAAAATGGGTCCCCGCGTGGGGAGTCGGCCGGTTCCTTCCGTTGATGTTCGGATCGGTCGCCGTGCTTTCCGTCGCCCTGATCCCGCGCTTCTCGGCGCCCCTGACCGCCGTGCCCAGAGGCGCGTGGCCCTGGCTTCTAGGAGGATCGACCGCATTTGCCGTCCAAGCCGCCGCGCTCGCCTACGCCATCGGCGCCTTCGGACAGGCCACGGGCGTGAATATCGTCTACAGCTCGCGCGGACTCTGGAGCGTGCTCGCGGTGTGGAAAATCGGCCACTGGTTCGGCAACGAGGAGCAGGCCATGTCGGCGCCGGTACTGCGGTCGCGCATTTCCGGCGCGGTGCTGATGCTGCTGGCGATCGCTCTCGTTCTCCTCTGAAAGCGACGAGGCCGGCGGACGAGCAAGGCGGTCAACGCTTCGTCGCCTCGGCAGCGTCGGCGGCGAAGGCTTCGACATCCTGCTCCGCCGTCGCCCAGGAGCACATCAAGCGGCAGCCGGTTCCTCCGATGAAGTTGTAGAAATGCCACCCGCGGCGCTTCAGCTCGGCAGAAAGCGCGGACGGCATCTGGACGAACACCGCATTGGCTTCCGGCTCACGGACGATCGAGATGTCCGGGATTCTCCGCAGTTCGGAGGCGAGTCGCTTCGCCATCGCGTTGGCGTGCGCCGCACGTTTCAGCCAGGCGCCGTTTTCCAACATTCCGACCCATTGCGCGCTCAGGAACCGCATTTTGGACGCGAGCTGTCCGGCCTGTTTGCAGCGATAGTCGAACTCTCGCGCCAGCGCCGGATTGAAGAAAACCACCGCTTCGGTGCCCACCATGCCGTTTTTCGTCCCGCCGAAACAGAGCACGTCGACTCCCGCGCGCCAGGTCAGGTCGGCGAGCGACGCGCCGCCGTTTGCCTGGAGAGACGCTGCCGCGTTCGAAAACCGCGAGCCGTCCATGTGAACGGCGAGTTGGTGTTTTCGCGCCACGGCGGAGAGCGCCCGAATCTCGTCGGTGCCGTAGATCGTCCCCCATTCCGTCGCCTGGGTGAGCGTGAGCACCCGCGGCTTCGGGTAGTGAATGTCCGTGCGCTTCAACACGAGGCGTTCGACGGCGTCGGGCGACAGCTTTCCGTCGGGCCCGCCCGCCAGAAGCAGCTTCGTTCCATTGGAGAAGAACTCGGGAGCCCCGCATTCGTCGGTTTCGACGTGCGCGGCCTCGTGGCAGATCACGCTGTGGTAACTCTGGCACAGGGAGGCGAGCGCCAGGGAGTTCGCCGCGGTGCCGTTGAAGACGAAGAAGACCTCCGCGTCCGGTTTTTCGAATACACTTCGGATCAGGTCGCAGGCGCGGTTGGTCCAGACATCCGTTCCGTAGGACGAGTGAAAGCCTTGGTTCGCTTCGCCGAGCGCCGCCCAGGCTTCCGGGCAGATGCCGGCGACGTTGTCGCTGGCAAAATGGTCCTTCGCCGCGCTGACCCCGCGGGCGGCGGACGCCGCGGGAAACCGGCCGTTGTTGGATACGGAGGCAGACGCTTCGTGCATGGGGAACGGAATCTCAATGCGGGCCGCGGGTCGAGTGCGGCGTGCACTCAACCGGCGGCCTTCAGTTCGCAAACGCCGGATACAGGCGAGACCCGGGTGAACAGCGGCGTGCTGAAATACCGCTCCGCCCGGTCGCACAGCAACGTCACCACCGTGGCGTCCCGCCCGAGCTCTTTCGCCACGCGCAAGGCCGCGGCGACGTTCGCCCCGGAAGAAGTCCCGACCAGCAGGCCGAACTCGCGGGTCAACCGCTGCGTCATTTCCATTGCCGCCGCGCTCGGGATCTTGATCGCGCCGTCGATCGGCGCGCCATCGAGGAGCTTCGGGATGAAGCCGTCGGCGACTCCCTCGATGAAGTGAGAACAGGGCGCCTCGCCCAGGAGCAGCGCGGCCTCCGCGGGCTCCATGGCGTAGATTCTCGTCCGGGAATTCGCCCGCCGAAGCGCGCGGGACACACCGGAGAGCGTTCCGCCGGTGCCATAGCCGGTGACAAACGCGGCCACCGGCCCAGGCGCCTGCCGCAGGATCTCGGCGCCGGTGGACTCCTCGTGATCGCGGGAGTTGAGCGGATTCTCGAACTGCCGCGGAAGGAAATACCGCTGATCCTTCGCCGCCATCTCTCGCGTGAGATCAATGCCGGTCCGATAGCCGCCCGCCGGGAACAGGATGACCTCGCCGCCGAGTTGCCGGATGAGGTGCCGCCGTTCGCAGCTGGCCTTCTCCGAAATCGCGATCTGGACCCGATAGCCGCGGGACGCGCCCATCATCGCCAGCGCGACGCCGGTATTGCCGCTCGAACACTCGAGGATGATCGAGCCCGGCCGGAGCAGCCCCCGGCTTTCCGCGTCCTCGACCACCGCGCGCGCAAAGCGGTCCTTGATCGAGCCGCTGGGGTTCAGGAACTCGCATTTGGCGTAGATCGTCACTTCCTCCGGCATGAACCGGAGGGCGATCATCGGCGTGTTCCCGATCAGGGGGGCGATGGAGGCGGAGACGCCGGAGACCCGCCGTTCCGGCCCAAGGGGAGAATTCATGTAACCATGTGGTTACCTTTCCGCCGCCGATGTCAAACGCCGATTGGCCGTGAAGCCCGGCCGTTATGTAACCGATTAGTTATTTCCGGTTGACGCCCGCCCGTTCCGGTGCAGGATCCGGCGATCGAGGGCACGCGCGCCGGCTCCGCCTGATCGCGAGACGCCGCGCCCGTGAAGAACAACGCATGCAGATCGGTATCGTAGGCACAGATACGTCCCACGCCGTCGCTTTCGCCGAGCACTTCCACCAGATCGGCGGGAGATCCCGCCGGACCGCGTTTCGGATCTCGGTCGGCTACGCCGGAGGCTCCGCGGAGATCCCGATCAGCGCCACGCGCGTGAACGGCTTCCGGAAAACGCTGGAAGAACGCTTCGGGGTCGCCTTCGTCGGAAGCCCGGAGGAGGTCGCGGCCCGGTGCGATGCTCTCCTGGTTCTTTCCGTCGACGGCAACACGCACCTGCCTCTCGTCCGGATGCTGGCGCCTTTCGGCCGGCCCCTCTTCGTCGACAAGCCGTTCGCGCTCTCCAGCGCGGACGCGAGGGAGATTCTCGCCGTCGCCCGCCGCCACGGGGCGCCGATCATGTCCTGTTCCTCCCTGCGTTTCGCGCCGGCGTTGACCGCGTTGCTCGAGTCCGGCCGGCCCAACGGCGCCGACTTCTACGGCCCGCTTTCGGTCCAGCCGGGGATTCCGACGCTCTTCTGGTACGGCATCCACGCCTGCGAAATGCTGGTCACCGCGCTGGGGCCCGATTTTTCCACGGTCTCTCACGTAGCGCAGGGAGAGGATGAGGTGTACGCCGCCGTCTGGGAGGGGGGCGCCGTGGGCACGCTCAGGCTCAACGTGCGCGGCAGAGCCGCGTTTGGCGGCACGCTCCACTATCCGAATCGCAGCGCGTTCTGCGATGCGGGCGCGGGTTATTTCGGAAGCATGGTCGAGGCGGTGATCCAGTTTTTCAGGACCGGTGTGCCCCCGGTGGCGTCCGCCGACACGGCCGCCGTCATCCGTTTTCTCGAGGAGGCCAGCGCGGCTCGAGAGGCGCATTTGAGTAACTCTTCAGTTACTTTATCTTGACGCTCCCTGCGCGGGGCGTTCATTGTCCGCCAGTTGCGCCGGCAGGCGCGCGCCGTGAGCCCGTCCGACCGGGCGGGCCTTCAGCATTCGCCGGCGCCGCTCCTTTCCTCCGCCCGCCGTCCTCCCATCTCCATGACCGCCGTTCCCCTGAGATCGAATGATGTCGACGACTTCCTCTCCGCTCCGCCTCCGCTCGCGGTGGACGCCGTGCGGGCGCTGGACGGCGATTTCCTCGTCCTCGGCGTGGGGGGAAAAATGGGCGCCTCGATCGCGCTCATGCTGCGACGGGCCCTGGCGGCGGCAGGAAAGCCGGAGACGACCGTGACCGGCGTCTCGCGTTTCAGCCGCCCCGAGCTGCGCGACCGTCTCGAGCGGCAGGGCGTGCGAACGATCGCCTGCGACCTGACGGAGCCGGAACAGGTCGGACACCTGCCGCGCGTCGCAAACGTGATCTACCTCGTAGGCCAGAAATTCGGCACGACCGAGTCGCCTGAAACGACCTGGGTTCAGAACACCATTCCGGCCGCCCTCGTCGCACGCCACTTCTCCACGAGCCGCATCGTGGCGTTCTCCACCGGTTGCGTGTATCCGTTCGCGCCCGTCGGCGGACCGGGCTGCACCGAGGCGTCCGGCCTCTCGTTCGCCGGCGACTACGCGAGCTCCTGCATCGGACGAGAGCGGATCTTTTCGCATTATTCGCGCGCTCAGGGCACCCGCGTCGTGCTCTTCCGGCTCAACTACGCCGTCGAATTCCGGTACGGCGTGCTCGTCGACATCGCCGTTCGGGTCCGGGCCGGCGAGCCCGTCGACGTCACGACGGGATGGTTCAACTGCATCTGGCAAGGCGACGCCTGTGCGTACGCGATCGCCTGTATTGCGCACGCGGCTACACCGGCCTGGATCATCAACGTCACCGGACAGGCCGTCCTTTCTGTCCGCGCGGTCGCGGAAGCCTTCGGACGCCGTTTCGGCAAAGCGCCCGTCTTTACGGGCACCGAGGCCGGCACGGCCTGGCTGGCCGACGCGTCACGAAGCGTCCGGCTGTTCGGCGCGCCCCGGCACGATCCGGAGCGGATGATTCAGCTGGTGGCCGACTATCTTGTCGCCGGTGGCGAGGTCCTGGGGAGGCCGACGCATTTCGAAGCCCGCGACGGCCAGTTCTGAGCTTTCCATGGATATCCGTTCCCACCTTCTTGCGGGCCAGGCGATACCCGCACATCCCCTCGCCCTGGATTCGCGCCGGCGTTTTTCCGAAAGGCACCAACGCGCGCTCACCCGGTATTATCTCGAATCGGGCGTAGGCGGGCTGGCCGTGGCCGTCCACTCCACCCAATTCGAGATTCGCGAACCGAAACACGGCCTGCTCCGGCCCGTGCTCGAACTCGCCGCGGAGACAGCCCGTGAAACCGTCCCGCTCACGGGGCACGAGGTCGCGCTCATCGCCGGAGTTTGCGGCAGGACGATCCAGGCGGTGTCCGAGGCGGCTCTGGCGCGCGACCTGGGCTATCACGCCGCTCTCGTCAGCATGGCCGCCCTCGCGAGCGAAAAAGAGTCGTTCATCCTGAACCATCTGAAAACCGTGGCCGAGACCATGCCGATCATCGGCTTTTATCTCCAGCCGACCGTCGGCGGACGTGTATTCACCGTGGCCTTCTGGCGGGCGGTGGCGGAAATCCCGAACCTCGTCGCAATCAAGATCGCTCCGTTCAACCGATATCAGACGGTCGATGTCGTCCGGGCGACCGTCGAGGTCGGCCGCGAGGATCTGGCGCTCTACACCGGAAACGACGACGCGCTGGTCACCGATCTTCTCACGCCGTTTCAGTTCGAGCGCGATCATGCGACTGTCACGCGGCGGATCGTCGGCGGACTTCTGGGCCACTGGGGCGTGTGGACCCGGGCGGCAGCCGCCCTCTTCGAACAAATCAAGGTGGTCCGAAACCAGCCCGTCCTCGACGCCGCGTGGCTGACGCGAGCGGCCGCCGTGACCGACATGAACGCTGCGGTGTTCGACCCCGCGCACCAATTCGCCGGATGCATTCCGGGCATCCTCGAAGTGCTGCGCCGCCAGGGGCTCGTGCACTCGCGCTGCTGTCTCGATCCGCGTGAGTCGCTTTCTCCTGGGCAAGCTCAGGAACTCACCCGGGTGTCCGCCGCCTATCCCGAGTTGACCGACGACATTTTTGTCGCGCAGAACCTGGACCGCTGGCTTCGCTGAAACGCGGGCCGCGCAGGCCTGCTCGCGAATCTCCATGAACCTCCCGGAAACCTGCGAGGAACTGCTCGCTCAGATGGTCTCGTTCGACACGGTCAACGCCCGTTACGCCGGGCGGACGAGCGGCGAGGGCGCGCTCGCGAAACATCTGGAGGTCCTGGCGTCGGCTTGGGGGCTCTCGCACCGCCGTTACCCTGTGGCCGAGGGAGCGTTTAATCTTCTCGTGTTCCGCGAGACCGCGCCGGGACGCGAGTGGCTCCTTTTCGAGAGCCACCTCGACACGGTCGGGGTGCAGGGCATGACCGTTCCGCCGTTTTCCCTGACCCGCTCGGGGTCGCGGCTCCAGGGCCGCGGTGCCTGCGACACGAAAGCCTCCGGCGCAGCCATGCTCTGGGCACTGCGGACGAGTCCGTCGTCGAAGCTCCGATGGCCCAATGTCGGCGTACTCTTCACTGTCGACGAAGAGGCAGGCATGACGGGAGCCTCCGCCTTCGCACGAAACGATCTCCCGCACTGGCCCGGACAATTGGCCGGCATCGTCGTGGGAGAGCCCACGGAGCTGAAGCCCGTCGCGGCGCACAACGGCGTGGTCCGCTGGACCACCGTCACGCGCGGCCGGTCCGCGCACTCCTCGGATCCTTCCCGAGGCAGCTCCGCCATTCTCGCGATGCTCCGAGTGATTTCGAAAATGGAGGAGAGCTACATTCCGGCCGTATCCAGGCGCAGGCACCCGCTGACCGGAGCCGCAGCCTGCAGCATCAACGTCATCCGCGGAGGAACGCAGGTGAACGTCATCCCCGATCGCTGCGAGATCGAAGTCGACCGGCGGCTGATTCCGGGCGAAACCGCCGCCGAGGCGCTTCAGGAGCGGGACCGGATCCTGGCGCCGCTGCAGGGAACTCCGGATACAGGACCGGTCGAGCATCTGCCTCCCTACGTCCTCCCTCCGCTCGCGCCGGAAGCGAACCTCGCGTTTCTCGAGCGGCTCGCGCCTGCGCTGACCGCCCAGGGGCTGTCTTCGGAGCCGACCGGCGCGCGTTATGTCACGAACGCGAGCTGCTACGGCGCAGCAGGCGCGCCCGCCGTGGTCCTGGGCCCGGGCAGCATCGCTCAAGCCCACACCGCCGACGAGTGGCTGGAGAGCGAACAGCTCCGGGCAGCGGTCGAACTTTACCGGGCGGTCGTTTTGGCATGAGCGAGACTCCGCCCGCCCGCTCTCCGCGATCATCTCTGTCGTGGGCAACGTGCAGCGTTGATTGCGCGCGGAGTGCGCCGTAGGGATGTCGGCCACCCCACCCATCTGTCGCTTCCATGCCTACTTCAACTCGCTCCCCAGCAAAACGTAAGCGCTCGCTCCCGGTGCGGGAGCGTCTGCTCCGCGCCGCCACCAAGCTCTTCGCCCGCTCCGGCTTCGACGGGACCACCGTCGACGAGGTGGTGGACACGGCCGGCGTCAACAAGCGCATGGTGTATCACTATTTTGGTAACAAGGAGCAGCTGTATCAGGAGGTGCTCGCGGAGGCCTACCGAAGCCTGGAGGTGCTGGAGACCGAGACGCTCGCGGACGGAAAGGACATCGACAGCATCACCGCCCACATCGTCCGCATGTACTTCGACTTTCTCGCCGGCCACCCTGAGTTCGTCCGACTCCTCCTCTGGGAGAATCTCAACGACGGCCGCGGGCTCGACAACGCCGGCGACCGGTTGACGAAAGACCCGATGGTCAACGCCCTCGAAAAACTGCTGCAGAAGGGCATCGCCGAGGGCCGCATCCGCCCGGACATGGATGCCCGGCACCTTCTGATCAGTCTCATCGGGCTCTGCATGGTGTACCGCTCGAATCGCTACACGCTTTCCCGCGCGCTTCACATGGACCTGGGTTCGCCCCGGGTGCTCGACGACGGCGTGCGCCACGTGACGCGTCTGCTTCTCGAGGGCATCAAGTCGCCGAAGTGACCCCTGGACGGCGCGCCGCCCGGGAACGCGGTCTCGCTTAAGGAGCCGGCACGGCCGAGCACGCGCACACCGGAACAGGCGTGGGCCCGAGCGGAAGCTGGGAGCCAACCTCGTTCTCGGATGTGCCCGTCAACCGGATACCGAGGAGCTCCGCACAGCAGGACAACTCGGGGCGGTAATCGCCGTAGGTCATCACCACGTGCGTTCCGTCCAGGCATTCGAGGAAGCGCCGAGAGGACGGGATGTGCACGCGAATCTGCGTGTGGCAGGTCGGCTGTTTGGCCACCGCAAGCGCCCGCCCCGGGTGCACGCACAGTTCGGACAAGCCCGCGCCGATGCGGGCGAGCGTCACCGCCCGGTTTCCCGGCAGGCGCACTTCCGGCGAGACGCCCCGGCCGCTTTCGTGGTGCCGGAGCAGCCGGTACGACAGGCGCTCTCCGCCGACGCACCGGGGCGCCGTGCAGTGCGCCAGATCGATGCAATCGGTGGAATGAATGATCGGATTGGCGATCCAGACAAATCCCGCCGACAAGGCTTTCAGAAGGAACAGCGTCACGGCGGCATCGAGGTCGCCCTCGCACGCGCCGATCGCGTCCGCCGAGTCGTTCAGGGCCGACAGCGCCAGGCAGCTGGTCGTATTCAGTTCCCCGATCATGGCGAAGCACGCCATCGACAACGCGTCCGCGGAATGCTCCTGGAGAAGCCGCCGCATCGCCACGATCACGCGGGCGGCCCGGATGACGTCGGTGTGATTCGCCCCCATGAACAGCGTCGTGCGCGCGGTCCAGTCGTCCGCCACCGGCGACGCCTCGCCGTCCGTCACGCGCCGAAACGCGGTGTAGAGCTCGGTCGCCTCGAGAGGCGTTACCTCGCATCCCAGCGCCTGGCGAAATCGCTCGGGGTCGCGGGTGCTGTTGATGACCCACGGCTCCGTTTCGCCGATTTTCAGAATCCTCGCGGAGCGCAAGCGCTGCACCGCCTGGTGAGCGTTCGCGTACCGATGCAGGTCCTCGCGCTGGCCGATCCAGCGGGCGGCGCGGCCTCGAAGCCGCCGGTGCGCGAAGAAGTCGGTGCACGCCGGATGCGCGTTGCGCTCCAGCAGCTGCGCTCCGAGCGCGGGGGTGAGGAACCCCGGCAGATACGCGTTCGCCAAGCCGGCGTGCGCCAGAGATTCCGCCAGCTCCACCAGCCATGGCTGGACCGCGCCGCTCAGCGGCAGCAGCACTGCGGTCTTGCTCTTCAGCTCGAGGGTAACCGCCGCGAGTTCCGTGGCGTTGTCCACCAGGCGAAAATCGAGGGGCGCCGGCGAGCCGGCGCGCAGTTCGGCGCAAAGTTCATCGAACACCCTGCGCAGTCTCGCCTGATCCGGCCAATAGACCGGACTGGCGAAGGCAATCACGGGAAGCGCGTAGTAGGTCTGCAGTGCATTCATGGGAAAAAAGCCGCGACCGTCCGCTTTGGCCGGTCTGCCGGGCATCACCGTTTCGCTCGGGCATGCCTCCTCCCCCACCGCCATAAGACCGGCTCGAGAACGCCGAACTGGTCGGTCAGCAGCCCCTCGTAACCGCAAGGCCGATCGTCCCAGTGGCGCCAATCCACGCCGCTTTTGTTGCCGCCAAACACCCGCGCGCCGGCCAGGCCGGCGCAGAGCCGCTCGAGGATCCTGTCCGCCTCGCGCGTCAGCCCGCAGTGGTAGAGCCCCATCACGAAGTGGCGGGCCTGGGCGTGGGTGCGTCCGCCGTTTTGGTAATAGCCAAACGGATACCCTTGGGCGATGTCGGCCAGATCGTCGTCGGGGATGGGCCGGAGATTCCCCGGCAATCCGAGGACGGGGTCCGGCATTCCCACCAGCTTCGCCTCCGCGAGAAGGCGGCTCATCACGCGTCGCGCCTCGGGAGTATCGAGCAAGCCTTCAGCCACCGCGGCCCCGTTCACCGGCAGAAAAGCGTAATCGTGCAGCCGTCCCTCCTTGCACCGCCACCCCGCGAGCCAGCCGGTAGCGTCGTTCCAAAAAGTCCGCCGGAAGTTCCTTCGGAGCGTCGTCGCCCAGAGCGAGAGCCCGGCCGCCTCGTCGCGTTCGCCAAAACGCCTCAGGCCTGCGGTCAGGGCGTTCAAGGCTCCGTAGAGAATGGCGTTCGCAAACGCGTCCTTCCATCCAAACGAAATCACGTCGAACCAGCACGTGCTCCATTGCGCCGTCCCGCTGACACCCGTTCGGAAAGGACTTTCGATCAGTCCGTCCGCGTCGAGATCGCGCCCGCGCGCCGCATTCAGTTTCGACAAGATCCACGGCCGGAATTCCCGGAACCAGGCCGGCGTGGCCTCGTTTCGCAGGTAGTCTCCGAGGCCGCGGAGAGCGGAGGCGCCGGTCATGAGGTACTCGTCGTCCGCGTCGTGCGAGGAGCCGCCCTCCACCAGCCGCCCGGCGGCGTACCCGGGGCCTCCGGTCAGCCAGCGCTCGAGCGAAAACCGCAAGAACTCGCCGGCGGGCAGCCCGGGAAGAACGGGGCCGAGGCGCAGCGACACCGCGGACCAGGTATCCATGCAGATCGGACAATGAATCGACGCGCCGTTGTTGCTCAGCGTGCCGGTGTCGGCTCGAAACGTCAGCGCGGTCCACTGCGTGCGGGCCAACGCGCGTTGCGCCGACCGGGGCGCACCCGGGCGCAGCGAGGGTTTCGGCATCGCCGGGCGGAGCGTCACCACCGCGCGGTGCCGGCCCGCCGCCAGAAAATACAGTCCTTCCGGAGTGGCCGTCTCTCCCACTTTCAACTCCAGGGTGTTCAGATCCTGCGATCTCCAGCAGTCGCTTCGCGCCCAGGCAGCCGAACGGGTCGAGGCGATCCTCCAGGTCCCGCAGCCGGGCAGATTCAGCAGCGCCGGAAGCTCGATCCCTCCTGTCTCGCCCACCGTGCGGGGTCGGCCCAGGACGTGGGACGGCGTCGCGCTGTTGCGCAGTCCGATCACCCAGGCGGCGCTGTGCCAGGCGAGCGCCGCCTTCTTCGAAAACCGTTCGAGCTCCAGCCGAAGCCCCGACGGAGCGACGCGCCACACGATCCGGTACCGCTGACCTCCCGAGGAGAACAGGTACCGCACGGTGGCTCCCAGCACCTGCACGGTTCCGTCCAGGTCGCACCGCGTCGTCGGCGCGATCGAGGGAGGCGTTCCCAGGAGGTGCAGCTGCGGTCCCTGAAAGAACTGCGGTGGACGGGTCGCCAACAGATTCGGCGACGCGACGCCAGGCGTCTCCACCGACAGACCTAGATGGGAGAAACCGGGGCGCCCGAGAACAAACCCGACTTCGAAGTCCCGCGTGCCATACCGCACGGCGCCATCCTCCACGACCGCCGACACGCCGCGCGGCAGAGTCTTCACGTCGATGCCGGACACCCGAAGCAGCCTTTCTTTTCGCGGGGCCAGCGGCTCGAGCAGTTCTCCTTCGAGGACGAAGGCGGACATCGCCAGGTTCCACGGAGTCCATCCGCCGTCGATTCCGGATTGGCGGATTTCGAGGATCACGCCGCTGGTCTCGATCTGCGGGAGCGGTATCCACTCCACCGATCCGGGCACCGGCGGCCGCAAGCCGCGGCGGTGGCAGATTTCCCGCCAGCGTCCCGCCTGAAACGCCAGAACCCGCAGAGCGGCGACCCAGTCGTGGTCCTGGCGGCTGCCGCATTTGTGATACCCCGGACCGCGTTGCAGTCCCAAGCGGTGCAGGCACGCCCGCCCGTGGAGGCGGACGATCCTCTGGTGAACGATGCGGTTCGACGGCAGATTGTCCTCCTCCGGCAGCGGCGTTGTCCAAATCGCGCGGCCTGCATCCAGACGACAACGGGTGCAAAGGTCGCCCATCGGGGGCTCGTGATCGGCGACGGCGAGAAGGTCCTGCAGCATGGCTTGCGTGATTGGGGGGAGCGGAGCGCGGCGGCTCTTTCGCGAGTGGGGAAGATCGGCCGCGGAAGCAGGAGAAGACGCTCCGAGGTCAAATGCGACCGGGCGGAAATGTATCCTTTGGGAATTGTTTGGTGCGCCGTGGAACGCCGGCGGCTTTGCGGTTGCAAGGGGTCCTCCGCCGCCCGCATCTGCCACGACATGCCCGTCTCCAACACTCTCCCCGTCACCCTGAAATCCGTCTTCGTCGCCCGGGATGCCGAACCCGCCGAGCTCACCGCGGCGAGCGAACTTTCCCGAGTCTCCGGAGGAAACGGCACCGTCGCCGTCGAGGGAGCCGCCGCCGGCGTGAAGGTGGCTCTCGCATCCCGCGGACTTCCCTCACGCCTGCCGGCGTCCGCCCGCGAAGCGAAAGCCTGGATCTGGATCCGTATCGACGATTCCGGTACAGGCGAAATCGCCGCGACCCACGGCTCCTTCCTCTACGCCGCGGCCCGCCTCCTGGCCTCTGGCGTCGGCGATTTCACCCGCGAGCGGCTCGCCGCGGGGCTGTTCCTCCCGGCGACGTTCGAATGGCACCGGCCGCATTTCGACGCCTGCTTCACCCAGTACTGGCGCTCGGCGCGCGGCTTCGATCCGGAGCGCTACGTCGCCGCCGTCGCCGAAGCCGGCCTCACGCACCTGGAGGTCAACGGCCTCCAGGCGCACATGCCGTACGAGGACCTGGTGGGTTCGGAGTATTATCCGCAGTTCTACACCTACGCTCCGGGTTTCAACCACTACGTGGATACGCCCCTGACCCAGGGGATCTGGCCCGCGCACTACCTCGACGCCAACCTCAACCACATGAAGCGGCTCGCGGAACTGGGTCGCCGGTACGGTCTCAAGCCGGGGGTGTGCATGTTCGAGCCGCGCTCGATGCCGGAGCGGTTTTTCACCAAGTACCCGACGCTCCGCGGCGCCCGCGTCGATCATCCGTTCCGCTCCCGCCTGCCGCGCTACACCATGGCACAGGACCATCCCATCGTGATGCGCCACTATCGCGAGGCCCTGCAGAAGATCATGCGCAACGTCCCCGACCTGAGCTACCTTTCCGTGTGGACCAACGACAGCGGCGCCGGCTTCGAACACACCGCGTCGCTCTACGTCGGCCGCAACGGCGGACCATACATGATCCGGGAGTGGCGCAATCACGACAAGGTCGCCGAGGCCGCCGGCCAGAGCATCGTCCGCTATCTCACGAACCTCCAGACCGCCGCGGCGGCGATCAATCCCGAGTTCGACGTGCTGCTCCGAATCGAGCCGTTCAAGGTCGAGCACGAGCACGTGAAGGCGGGCATGAACGAGCACATCAGCTGGGAGGGCCCGTCCCTCCTCGTGCGCGGCTACTCGCTGCCGTACCCGCATCCCAAATACCCGGAAAACATGGGCGTCGCGGGAAGCATCTTCCAGTCGTGGATGGATCGGTCCGAGATGGGCGTGCTCCAGCGGAGCCGCGAACAGGGTGTCGAACCCGTCATCCACTACGCGGCGTCGGGCGTGAACAACCACGAGCCCCTCCTCGGGCTGCCGTTCCCGCGGCTGATCCACGCGCGACTGCTCGCCATGCGAGAGACGGGCCTGAAACGCGTCAGCTGTTTCGGCGGGCTGACGAATCCGGCCAAGGCTCCGTACTGGCCCAATCCCGTGGTCATTCGCGCCGCCCAATTCTTTCCCGAGAAGCCGGTTCACGACGTGCTTCGGGACTTCGCCACGAGCCTGGTCGGATCGGTGCACGCCAAAACCCTCACGACCGCCTGGACCGCATTCGAGGATGCGCTGAGCTGGCAGCCCCTCGTCGGACTGTATTGCGCCTTCGGATTCTGCTGGCAGCGCACCTGGGATCGACCGCTCGTCCCATACCTCGAATACATACCGGCGGCGGAGCGCGAGTACTACGAGCGCCACGGCTGCTTCCAGCACAACAATCCAAGTCTCGGCGACCTCGGGAAAGACGTGTTGTTCGACCTGATCACCCGCGACTCCGGCGCGAAGATGGCCGCCGACATGGATCGCGAAGTGCTTCCCCGCCTCCGCTCCCTGATCGCGCGGCTGGATCAGGCGCTCGCGGCGATGGACGGCCAGGCCCGCGCCGTTTTCACGGACCTCCGAGACCGCGTGCGCGCCTACCTGCACTGGGTCACGACGCTGCGCAACGTCTGCTCCTGGTGCGAGTGCGTCTACAGCTATGAGGGTGCGGCAGACGCGGAGACAAAGTCCCGGTACGAGTCCAAGCTCCAGGACACGATCGATCTCGAACTCGCCAATACGCGCGGCCTGATCGAGCTGCTGGAACACTCCTCCACCGAAGTGCTTGTCCTGTCAGGCGTCGGAGAAACGACGTTCCTCTACGGAGAGAATCTCGTCGAACACCTGAAAAAGAAACTCCTGCTGACTGAGCAGTACCGGCACCACGAGCCGCGTCTTCCCAAGGGCGCCTACTGGCGTCCCGCCCCCGGCACCCGCTGGCCGGAAGGCTGGCAGGACGGGGAATGATTCCGCCGACGAAGGGCGTGCGAAAGCGCGCCCTTCATCGTCCACGGACCCGGCGCCGATACTCCGACGGGGCGAACGACGTGGCCTGCTTGAACGCCTTGGAAAAATGGAAGACGTCGCAGAAGCCCAGTTCGTCGGCGATCTGCTTCAGCGAAGCCTCCCCGTGGTAGATCGCCGCGCACGCCCAATCGATCCTGCGGCGTTTCTGGTAGCGCATGGGCGACTCGCCCGTCAGCTGGGTGAAACGCTTCCGGAAGTTGTCGTAGTTCAGACCGACGTGCTTCGAGACCTCGCGAGCCGAGAGCCAGCCCGAAGTGCCGCGGTCTCCGAGCAGCCGCACCGCGGTCTCCAGCCAGGGATCGCGACCCGGATCGCGGTCGTTCTCCGCGTCGGTCGCCGCCATCTCCGACAGCACGTGCAAGAATCGCCCCATCGCCCGCAAGGGCATTCCGGACGGATGCCCGGGCTCGTCTTTCGCCACCTCAAACAGGCGTTGCCGCCAGTAGTCCGGCGAGCCGACCTTCCAGACGGGGCGCGCCGGCGTAATGATGCCGGTACTACGCCAGAGATCGAATTGCGGACCCGCGAACACGACGTACACCTGCGTCCACTCGCCGTTGTCGACCGGACCGTAGGCGTGGGCGACGCCCGGAAACACGAGGATCACGTTCCCCGGAGCCAGATCGTGCTGGATCGAGTTCTGGTCGCGGTAGTAGCCGCGGCCGCTCACCATCAGCACGAGCGTGAAGCAGCTCAACGTCCGCAAACGAACGGGATCGATGCCCTGGACGTTGTGCAGCAGGCCCGCGAGCTGGATTTCCCCGAGCGGGGTGCGGAGCGGGCTCTTCAGCCAGGGCTGGGCGCGATACTCGGGCGAATGCGGCACACGCCCAGAATTTACATCACTTCTCTCACTTCAACCATTTAGTTACCTGCGGCCCGGGTGTACTCTCTGGCCCATGACCCCGTCCATTTCCGGCCCGCTCGCCAGGTTCGCCCAACGCCCCGCACGGCGCGCGCTCCTCTCCCGGGGAGCCTGATGTCGCCACCGTTCCACTACAGGGTCGCCTCGGCAAACGCCTAATCCTCTCCGCCTCCGCAATGCTCCCGCGATTCGCGCGCTTCTTGGCGCTCCTCCTGGCCACGGTTCTGGCGGCCACCGCTTCGCCCCTCATTTCGCTCCAGCAGGAGCCCGCCAGCGCGCAGGAGTTCGCCTCCGCGGCCGGACCGGAGCCCGCGACGCTTCCGCCGCTCGACGGTCCGGCGGCCGCCCTGCAGGCGCTGGCCCACGTCGGCCAGGACGGAGCCGTGTGGCTGCTGGCCTCTTCCGCGGACGGACGGCTCCACTGGCTGCGGCACGCGCCGGACACCGGCTGGACCGTATGCGCGCCGCCTCCGCCCGCGATCGCGGCCGGACCGCTCAACACCAGCAGCCAGACCCACGTGCTCGCCTTCGGCCGGGAGAAAGACGGAGCGATCGCCGTCTTCGGCTATCACACCATCACCAACCGGTGGGCGCGCCTCGGCGGCATGAACCTGGCCGGCACGGTGACGAACGTCCGCCCCGGACCGGCGGGTTTTTATCTCGAGGTCCAGGACGAGGGCGGAGCCAAGACGCACCGGCTCCTTCGACTCGCGATGACGAAGCGCCCGCTCAGCGGGTTGGACTACGTGGTGGTCGGCACGTACCTCGCCTTCGTGATGGGCGTGGGGTTGTTCTTCGCCAAGGAGCGGAACCGCGACGAGTATTTCCTGGGCGGTCGCCGGGTGCCGTGGTGGGCCGCCGGCTTCAGCCTCTATGCCACGGGCACGAGCGCGATCAGCTTCATGGCGATCCCGGCGAAGTCGTTTGCGACAAACTGGCAATACCTCTGCCAGAACCTCATCGGGCTGATCGGGACCATTTATGTCGCGGTCGTCATCATCCCGCTGATCCGCCGCCTGAATCTCACCTCGGTCTACGGCTATCTGGAGATGAGATTCCACCCGGTCGTTCGCACGACGGGCAGTTTTCTCATCATCCTCTTCAAGCTGGTCGCCCGCATGGGCGTGGTCCTGTACCTGCCCGCGCTCGCGATCTCCGCGGTCACCGGACTGAACGAAATCACGAGCATTCTGCTCATGGGCGTAGTCACGACTCTCTACACGACCGCGGGCGGCATGAAGGCCGTCATCTGGACGGACATCGCCCAGGTGGTGGTGATGTTCGGCGGCGCGGCATTGTGCATCTATAATGTGGTCCGGGGCATCGACGGGGGCGTCGCCGGTCTTCTCCGCATCGCCGACGCGGACCACAAATTGAAGACGTTCGACTGGAGCTTCGACTTTACCACTCCCTCGGTCTGGCTGTTCGTCCTCCTGGTTTTGGCGGATTCGATCACCTGGCCGCGCGACCAAATCCAGGTGCAGCGTTGCCTCTGCACCCCCAACGCCCGCGACGCGGGTCGTTCGGTGTGGACGCTCGCGGTCATCATTCTCCCCGGCAGCTTCCTCTTCTTCTCCATCGGCACGGCGCTGTACGCCTTCTACCAGATGCACCCGGAGCGGCTGAACCCCCTGCTCAAGACCGACTCGATCGTCCCCCACTTCATCGCCTCCGAACTCCCGCCAGGCGTGACCGGTTTGGTCATCGCCGCCCTTTTCGCGGCCTCGATGTCGGCGCTGAACTCCTGTATGCACAGCATCGCTACGCTCGTCTCGGTCGATTTCTACGAGCGGTTCGCCAAGGATCCGCGGCCCGCCACGAGTTTGAAGGTCGCCAAGTGGTCCATCTGCTTCACCGGGCTGTTCGGGACGTTTTTCGCCCTCCTGCTGACGCGCTACAGCCTGCCGTCGATCTTCGATACGTTCATGGCGCTCGCCGGGCTGCTGGGCGGCGGTTTTGCCGGAACGTACGCGCTGGGTATCTTCACCCGCCGGACGAACTGGCAAGGCGCCATGATCGGCACCGTGTGCAGCATCTTCATCACCCTCGCGGTCCAGCGGTGGACCACCATCCATTTCCTGCTCTACACCGGCGTGGCGGTCTTCAGCTGCATCG
This sequence comes from Opitutaceae bacterium EW11, assembly GCA_003054665.1. Lineage (GTDB taxonomy): Bacteria > Verrucomicrobiota > Verrucomicrobiia > Opitutales > Opitutaceae > EW11. The sequence goes on from QAYY01000001.1 coordinate 534,577, forward strand.
CGATCGGCTACGCGACGAGTTACCTCTTTCCTCAACAGGCCAAATCTCTCGAGGGGCTGACGATCTACGATCGCCCCAAGAACCCCGTTTCCAAGATCGCGTGAAAACCACCTATCGCGCCGCCATCGTCGGCACAGGATCCATCAGCGATGCCCATGTCCGGGCCATCGGCACGACCGGAGGCCGCGTCGTGCTGGAGGCCGCCATGGATATCGACGCCGCACGCGTCGCCGCGTTTGCGCGGCAGTTCTCCGTTTCCCGGACGTACACCGACTACGCCAAAATGCTTCGGGAGGTGAAACCCGACCTGGTGTTCGTCGCGACCCCTCCCGGGACGCACGCGGCGATCAGCATCCAGGCAATGGAAGCCGGCGCCTGGGCCTTCTGCGAAAAGCCGCTCTGCGGCTCCCTCGCGGAAATCGATCTGATCGAAGCCGCGGAGCGGCGCACCGGTTGTTTCACCAGCTGCATTTTCCAGATGCGCTTTGCCTCCTCCACCGCGCACTTGCTCGAGCTGGCCGACGCGGGTCGGCTCGGGCGCCCGCTGGTCGGCGTCTGCAACACCCTCTGGTACCGCGACGAGGACTATTACGCCGTTCCCTGGCGCGGGAGCTGGGACACGGAACTCGGCGGCCCGACGACGGGCTTGGGTATTCACGCCATGGATCACTTTCTCCAGCTGATGGGCGACTGGCGGGAGGTTCGCGCCGCCGCCGCGACGCTGGATCGCGACATCGAAGTGGAGGACATCTCGCTGGCGATCGTGACGTTCGCCAGCGGCGCCCTCGGCTCGATCGTCAACAGCGCGCTCAGTCCCCGACAGGAAACCTACGTCCGGATCGATTATCAGCGCGCCACGGTCGAACTCACCCATCTCTACGCCTACACGCGGGACAACTGGAGGTTCACTCCGGCGCCCGAATGGAAGGACGACTCGCTCGTCCAGGCCTGGAATCAGTTTCCCCCCGACGTCGGCTCCACCCACGGCGCGCAGCTCAACAAGCTGGTGCTCGACATGGACGCGGGGCGGCGGCCTCTCACGTCGGGCGACGAGGCCCGGAAAACGATCGAACTGCTGACGGCGATCTACAAATCCGCCTTCACCGGCGAGATCGTCGCGCGTGGATCGATCAAACCGGGAGATCCGTTCTACCGGACGTTGCACGGCGGCAAAGCGCCGAAACGCTTCAAGGGCTGATCCTCAAGATCCAGGCCCGCTCAACCCGGACTCCCCGCTTTTTACACCGTTTGGTTACCTTCCGCACCAAAACGATTGGCCCGGGCAGGGGAACTGCTCCATCGTCGCCGGCATGAGTTCACTCCGAATCGGCTTTTTGGCGTGCTCGTTTCTCCTTTCCGGAGTCGTACACGGCGGCGAGGCCTCCCTTCCCGAACTGAAGACACTCCTGACTTCCGAGGAGTGGAAACGGGCCGGACTCGATCGGCTCTCTCCGGACGAGATCGGCGTGATCGACGCCGCACTGATCCGCTACTCCGTCGCGCACCGCCTTCCCGCCCCCGCACCCGCGGAGGCCCCTGCGGCTGTTCCGGCTGCGGCGGCGTTGCCCGCAGCCCAGCCCAAAACGAGCCTGCTCGACCGTTTCGGGCTCCCGAGTTTCGACACCGACTGGCGTGCGCTTCCTCCTCTGGGCGCGAAGGTGGTCGGGTGGGACGGTCCGAACCACTTCGTTCTCGACAACGGCCAGGTCTGGCAGAGCGACGAGGTCATCCCGTACGACCTCGTCGGCAAAGCCGTCGAAATCCACGCCCGGCCCAATCATCGGTTTGTGCTCGTGCTCGATGGGCGCAGCACGGGACTCCGCGTCAGCCGGATACGCTGACCCCGGGGATGCCGACGCTGCAGAACGATCAACTGCGGGTCGACCTGCTCGACCCCCGGAGCGATCGGAGCCGCCTCGGCACACGCTACGGCTGGGCAGGGTACATCTGGCAGGTCCATGATCGGGACACGGGGCCGCTCCTGGCCGGGCCGGAATGGCCGAATCCGAATCCGGACGTATTCAACGGCCAAGGACTGCCGGAGTCGTTCCGCCACCGTTCGCGGGAGGGCAAGCCGTTCACCTGGCGCGACGATCGGGGGATAGCCGTCGGCGTTGGGGAACTTGCAGGCGGTCCGGACGGCCGCGTCGCGCTGCTCCAGCCCTGCGAATGGTCGGTCTCGCATCGCGACGAGCAGTACTCCGCCGAAACGCGTCAGGCGGCCGCCGGTTTCAGCTATGCCGTTTCGCGCACGGTCGAGCTCGCCGGCCGCACCCTGCTCTCCCGGTCCACGCTCACAAATCACGGCGAAAACGCCCTCCAGCTGGAATGGTTTGCCCACCCGTTTTTCGCCTTGCGACAGGACAAGGCCGAGATGCGGCTCCAGGAGGGATGCAGTCTGGCCGAGAACCCGGGCTTCGCGATCGCCGAAGGGCGCCTCCTTCAAAAACGGATTTTCCGCGACGCTCGAGACGGGCACATGGATCGGCTGCTGCTTCCGGAGAACCATCCTCTCCAGGTGAGCCTTCGGCACCCGAAACTGGCTTGGATCCATTTCGAAACCAGCTTCGTCCCGAGCGAGTGCATCATCTGGGGCAACAGCAACACCTTCTCGGTCGAGCCGTACCAGAGGATCGCACTCGCACCGGGCGAATCGCGAACCTGGAGCCTGCGCTACGAATTCGGTCCCGCCGACTTTGCCGGCTGAGCGCCCGACGGCGGCGTCGATTTCGACGTCTCCCTGGGCCCGTCGCCGAAGCTCCACCAGCCCACGGCCCTCAGTCGTTGCTCCAATCCGGCCTTGCGGAATAGCGCGGCCGTATCCGCCGGCGTACGACGGAGCGGCTTCAGCCCAGGGTCGTTCGCCAGCGCCAGCACCAGATCGGCAATGATCTCGGTCGAGTCGACGACCAGCGCCTCGGGCACCTTGTCCGCCGTGTCTCCGAAATCGTGGTAGTACCGCACGAGCGACGGGTCGATCGGCCCGTGGAGTGTCAGGGCCCTCACCCCCGCGAGCTGGTACGGCATGTGGTCGCTCCCAAACCAACAGCGGTTCTGAACGCCGAGAGGAAGTTTCTTCGCCCCGCGCGCGGCGTTCCAACGCTCCAGGATGGGAACGAGCGAATCGTCGCCGAGGGCGTTGACCGCCTGCGGCACGCCGACCATGTCGAGGTTCAGCATCGCGACGATCCGGGTGCCGCCGACGCGGCCGGCTTCGTAGCGCGAGCCCCACATGCCCTCCTCCTCCCCGTTGAACCAAACGAGTTCGATTGTCCGCAGCGGTTGGCTTCTCCGCAACCGGTGGGCCAGCGCGAAGACCTGGGCCGTGCCCAAACCGTTGTCGAGCGCACCCTGGCCGAGGTCCCAGCTGTCGAAATGCGCGCCGACGACGAGCAGGTCGTCGGTTTTTCCGGGTATCCGCACGACAAGATTGGAGGTCTCCGCGGCGACGGAATGCGATCGGGTTTCCACCTGCACCGAGACCTTCTCTCCGCGCTCGAGAAGACGCCGAATCCAGCCGCCTTCCTCCTGGGTGACCGAATAAACCGGAATCGGCAGCGCCTCGCCCGAGAAACTCCCGGTGCGGGCCAACAACTGGCCGCCGTTCTCGCGGTTGATCGTCAGAAGGGCCGCCATGCCTCGCGCCTTAGCGACGGGCAGCACCTCGCCCAGCGGCACCGAGGCCGCATCCAGGAGCCCGGTACGTCCCTGCAGCTCGCTTCGGGGGAAATCGTCCGCGGCACCGCGGCCCAGGACCACCACGTCGGCGGCAAAAGGCGGGTGCGGTTCGGAGTAGCTCAACGCCGCAACCCGAAGCACGCGCCTGACCGGTGACAGCATCTCCACGCGGTCTTCCCCGCGCTCCCAGCCGCGAAACGGGAAGGTGTGTAATTCGGGCTGGTAGCCAAGCGCCACGAGTTCGGACGAGAGTCGTTGCAACGCGCGCCGGTTGGCCTCGGATCCCGTCAGCCTCCCGCCGAAGTCGTCGCACAGTCGGGTGAGCATCGCATGCGCAGCCCGCGCTGAGTCCGCAGTCGAAGGTGCGGTCGGCTGCGCAGGGCCATCGGAGCGCGCCCATGCCATGCTAGCGAAAAGGACACAGGCAGACCAAAGCCACACCCGCCGCACGGCCGTCGGGCTGCAATCCAGCACACTGCGTGCTTTTGCGCGGAAACGGGGTGTCACGGTTGACTCCCCCTCACTCGGTCTTCCGCGGTAACTGTGTTGAAATCCAGAATACGCTCCAACTGGCCGTGGGAAATCGTCAGCTTCCGTCCGCCGACCTCCGCCCGCAGAAAGGGGCTGTCGAAGAGTTTCCACCGCGAATAGTCGACGCGAGTGCCGTCGACGATCGGCACTTGCCCGTACGCACACACCACGCGCCGCCCGCGCAGCGTCGTCAGCTCCACCTTGGGTTGCGGTTCGAGCGACACCGCAATCGGCAACCGCCGGATTGCCTGCTTGAAGGCCTCCCAGTTCGGGAACTCCGCCGCCGAGGCGGCCTGCACGAGGGTGCCATTCTTCCGATGCGGACTGCGAAGGCGCTTCCCGCCGCCGGCAATCGGCACCCATTCGTAGGGAGCCAGCGGTCGGTACGCCAGGTAGGTGTTGCCCCCTTGGGCGAAAATCCAGCCCGAAGCGTCCTCCTCGAGACGCGAGAGATCTTTGGAGAAAAATCCGTTCACCTGCTCGTAGGTCGTGCCCGGGGGAATGTCATAGAGCGCGATCACGGTATCCAAATCCTGGAACACCTGTTCGTAGGCCGAACCGCCGAGGAACTTGTCCTCCTTGTCGTAGGACGGCTTGTTCTGGAGCGTGACCTTCTTCGCCATCCAGTCGGGAAACTCCGCGAAGTACATCTGCATCTCCACGGCGGAGTAGTTCGGGTGCATCGAGAACAACGTGTTCTGCACACCTTTCGGGTCCGGCACCGCCCAGGTCACGTCCCACGAATGCTGCTGGATCGGCTGGAGCAATCCGCCTTGGTCCGACCCGACCGCGTAGTCTTGGGTCATGTACGTGGTCTTGTACACCGGCGCGTTTCGCACGTCGCTCTCGCGCCAGCGGTTTCGCGTGCGTTTCCGCTCGTGGCTGAGATAGGGCCCCGTTCGGTCCGTCGCGATTCGGTAGACCGCCTCCGGCACAACGTAGTCGGAGGCGCTGGCGGCCGCGGCGAAATAGATCCCCCAGCCTCCGTAGCCGGCGGGGGGCGGACAGTTGCCGAAGTGGAGCCAGGAGAAAAACGAGGAGAGCCCGTTCCATTTTTCCAGGACCTGCCGATCGTCGGTCCTGGCGTGCGCTCCGACATAGGCGCCGTTGAGCGTGTCGATCGCGAAATCGGCGAGAATCCAGTCGAGCATCATCCGCCCGCGAAGTCGCATCGCCGGATCTTTCGCCCAGGTGGCGAGGTAGAGCATGGGTATGCAGTATTCGCCCAGGTAGTGCGTGCAGTCATACTCGCCTTGCCCGATTGTCGTCGTGAGGTCCATCCAGTGCAGGAGATACTCCCGCGCTTCCGCCAGATTCTCGGCCGAGCTCTTTCCCGAATACCACTGGCTGGCGGGTTCGTCGGGCCACAGCTCGGCCATCAAATAGAGCGACGTGTAGTACATCGCCCAGTGGTTCTCCGTGTCTCCCCGCATCGGCATGTAATCCCGCCAGGCCGAGCGCATGGCCGCCTTGGCCTCGGCCGACAGCTGGTCGCGTCCGAGGTACGCAACCGACACGCAGGGAAACATCCAGAACATGTCCCCCGCGGGCTCCTTCATCAGTTCGATCACCCGACTCGAGCACCCAGCCGGGTCTTCGTGCCGCGCGAGCCTCACCGCGACGTCGCCCAGACCGGACGCCTTCGGGTCGGATAGTTTTACCTGCGAAATGCGCCAGGTGAGCACTTCCTGGATGCGATTTCGATAGGCGGTAAGGCGCTGGTCGGCCGTCGTGTCGGCACAGAGCGGTGTCAGGAGGCCGGCAAGGACGAGTAGGAAAGAGAAGAGGTGTTTCATGGCGGGCGTGGGTTGAACGTCAGCTGCGCGGCACAAAAACAAAGTCCCAGACCGTGGCCGCCGTGAACCACCGGGCTTTCCAGGTACGACCGTAGTCGTCGGAAATGAAAATCGGCTCTCCGTGCGGCGACGCATAGAGGCGGCCCGGCAGGTCCGGATCGGCCGACATGCGCCAGATATCCGCGTTCGGAAGGGTCTCGCTCCGGCGAGACCACGTCCGGCCGCCGTCCTCCGACGCGAGAATGCCGCAGCCCCAGCCGGCGAGATAGAGACGCTGCGGATCGGCCGCGTCGAAGTCCACATTGTGCAGCGTCTGTCCGCGTTGGGTGCCGGGCAGCGTTTCCCAATGTTCGCCGCCGTCCCTCGACAAAACCGCGCCCTCGGCCTGCGTGGCGGCCAGAAACACCGCGGGATCATGGGGCGACTGCCGGAGATTGTTCACCGTCTTCGTGGTCGGAAACACGCGCCTCCAGGTCGCCGCGCCGTCGTCGCTGAGGTAGATCCCCAGCTCCGTGCCCGCCAGCACGCGCCCCGCCCGGGTGCGGTCGACGCAGATCGTCTGGGTGTAGGCCCGTCTGATTCCGGCGTTGGCGCGAACCCAGGTTTGTCCTCCGTCGCGCGAGACCGCGATCCCGTCGGGCAACCCGACGTACACGTTCTCCGGCTCATGCGGATCGACGGCGATATCCTTGCCCTCCGTCATGTCCCAACCGGTGACGATTCGCCAGGTCCCTCCCCCGTCGAGCGAGCGCAGGACGCCGTTGAGTCCCGCGGCGTAGATGCGCTTCGGATCGCGCGGGTCCGCGGCCATCGCGTCGATCCGGGGGTGATTGAAGCCCACATGAGTCGGCGTGATCCGCCCGTCCATCCGGTAGAGGCCGTTCAACTGCTGGACCTTCGTGCCGATGACAAACGGCTTGGATTGGCTGACGCAGACGTACAGATCGTGGCGGAGGTCGGCCGCCCGCGACTGCGCGGCAGCGAGGAACAGGAGGATCGCATACAGGCATTTCATCGGTTTTCCGCTTTTCGCTTCAGGTTGACTTGGCTGGTGGTAAAGTAGTGGAACCATGAATACTCCCGCGTTCCTCTCCTTGTTCGTCCTGGCGGTCGCCACCGCGTCCGCGTCTCCGGAAGACAAACTTGCCGCCGCCGGCCTGGCCCTTCCGAACGCCGCTGCGCCGGTGGCCAACTACGTGCCCGCGGTCCGCAGCGGAAACCTTCTCTTTGTCTCGGGGCAGCTGCCCCGAGACGACTCGGGCAAGATCGTCACCGGTAAACTGGGGCGAGACCTCGACGAGGCGGCAGGGGTGCGCGCCGCCCGTCAGGCGACGCTCGCCGCGCTCGCCACGCTGAAGGCGGAGCTCGGCGACCTCCGTCGCGTGCGTCGCGTCGTGCGAGTGTCGGGCTACGTCAATTCGACGGGCGACTTCACCCGGCAGCCGGCGGTCGTCAACGGAGCGTCGGACCTGCTGGTCGCGGTATTCGGCGAGGCCGGCAAGCACGCCCGGGCGGCCATCGGCGTCGCCTCCCTGCCGCTGGGAGCGGCGGTGGAAGTCGAGCTCGTGGTCGAAGTATCCGATTGACGACGGAGCCATGGCGTCAGGCACGGACGATCCCGGCGACCGCCTCGATGAGGCGGTCGCACTCGTCCTCGCCGTTGAACAGGTGCGTGGAGACACGGAGCGCGTCGAGATTCTCCTCCGTCACGACGCGGCAGCGCAGGCGGTGCCGGCCCATCAGTTCTCCGAACAGCTTTTCGGCGGACCAGTCCGCGACTTTGAACGTCGTGATCGAGCCCCGCAGCTCCGGCTTCGAGGGCGTGAGCACAGACACGCCTCTGAGCGCGCGCAAACCCCGATGCAACCGATCCGCCAACCCGGCGCCGTACGCGGCAACCCGGTCCCGACCGATTTCCTCCTGAAACCGCATGGCCTCGGCGAGGCCCGCGACAGCCGCGGCGTTTCTTGTGCCGTATTCGAACCTCCGTGCGCTCGGCACAAATTCCAGTCTCCCGGAAAAATCGAACTTCTCGCTCGAATACGCCCCCACCTCGACCGGCATGAGGTCTTCGAGCCGTGACCGTTTGACGTAGAGCGCTCCGGTTTCTCTCGGGCCGCCCAGCCATTTGTGGCCGCTGACCGCGTAGGAGTCGCAGCCGAGCGCCCGCAAATCGACCGGGATCATCCCGACCGCTTGTGCGCCGTCCACGTGAAACCAGATTCCGCGTTCCGCCGCGAACCTCGCAATCGCGCGGACGGGCAGGACAATGCCGGTCGGAGCGGTGACGTGGCTCACCTGGACGACGCGGGTTCGCGGCGTCACCAGCGCACCGATACGTTCGATGTTTCCCTCGGCGGACTCGGGGTCCGGGACAAACACCTTCACGACCACGTCCTTCGCCTTCGCCAGAGCCAGCCAGGGAAGACTTCCTCCCGGGTGGGCGTGTGATTCGAAAATCACCTCGTCGCCGGCGCTGAGCCGCAGCCCGGCCGCGACGATCGAATTCCCTTCGGTGGCGTTACGCGTGAAACACACCTCTTCGGGATCGGCGCCGAGGAATCCGGCGGCGGTCTTGCGCGCCGCGTCGAAGTGCCCGTGGCCGCTGTCGACCCGCGCTTCCAGCAATTGGGCGGTCCGCGCAAGGCAGTCGGTCACTCGACGGGGCGCCGGTCCCAGACCGCCGCAGTTGAGATAGCTCAAATCGGGGCTGACGGCGTACTGGGAGCGAACCGCGCGCCAGAAGTCCTGGGGACGCCGATCGTCATACCGCGGCAGCGACGGTGCCGGAGATGGACCGGCGGCCCGGACTGAACCGGCGGCGGCGAGTCCGACGACACCGAGGCCGACTTGGCGGAGAAAGTTCTTTCGGTTGAGGCTCATGGCGTATCCGTGAAGGTCAGACGATGCTCGATCGGCAGCTCGGCGTCCGGCGCGAGGAGCAGGTCGCGCTCGTACTGGAAGGGAAAGGCGGCGAGAGGATTGTGACGGCGCACGAACCAGTGCACCGGATCGCGGCTGAGAAACCGGATGGCGACCCGCCGCAGCGAGGTGTCCTTCTGCGTGCGCCACTCCATCCAGTTCGAAGCGGCGCCGTGGACCTCCGCCTCTCCGCTGCCGCCGTCCTGGGAGAAGATGCCGATACGCGCGTCGCCGTGTTCGTCCAACAGCTCCCGCGTCCCGCGAAACTGCAGGCCCGTGTAGTGCGATCCTTTCAGCCCCTGGCTGGAAAAGTAGTTTCCCAGGACGAGAGGCCGGCCCGAGACGTTCTTCAAGAGTGTCCGCCACGTCATCTCCCAGGAGTTCGCGTCGATCAGCCGCATGCCGATTTCCCGTTTTTCGTCGAGCAGCACCTGGCCCTTCTCGCCGACCTCCCAGGCCACCGTGTGCTGAAGGCGCGAGGGGCTCATTTCCCCCCAGGAAACATGGCGTTGCCGTCCCTGGTCGTTCATCCACCGATAGCCGAGATCACGGTAGTAGGTCGGGCCGCCCCAGAAATTGTGGCCGGAAACCTGGTTGACGGTGAAACTCAGCCCGTGGTGCCAGGGGTGATCGTTGGGACGGAAACAGGTGAGCACCTCGCCGGAGAGACTGCACACGGGGTGGGCATAGGGCCGAGGCGCTTCCGACCGCGGTGTGTCCGGTTGGAAAACGTACCGCAGAAGCAAGCCGCCGGCGCGCTGTCGGATCTCGACCGCACGGTCGCCGTCCTGGACGAGTATCAGCTCGTTCATGACAAAGCCACGTCCTCCCTGAACCGTCCGCCGGAGAATCCGGATTCGGCGCCGTTCGGCCACCGCACGCGGACCGGAGTGTCGGCTGGCGCCGCGACCTCGAGGTGAAACCGGCCCGCTTCGACCCGCCACGCCACATCGATCATGCCGCGCGGTGTGCAGACGCTTCCGCTCGCGTGATCAAGTCCGCAGAGCTTCGGCTGGATATCCACCACGGCGAAACCGGGACTGCGCGGAGTAACTCCCAGGATGCGGGTGAGAAAATCCAGCGCCGGATGCGCGCTCCACGCATGGCACAGGGAACGCCAGTAGCTGTTCTCCTCCGCGAACGTGCTCAGCCCGTCTGCCACCATTTCGTGCCACGGTCCGAGGAAACCCGGCATGCGTTCGTACGCCCCTGCGATCTCGAGGGCCCGGAAGACCGTGTGCCAGCAGAAGAACGAGCCGGGCGCGAGCGCGGCGTCGTGGGGAAAACGCTCCAGCATCCGCGCCCGCTCCGCATCGCTCGCAGCCCCGCAGACGATGGCCCACGCATTGCCGTATTGGCTTATCTCCGGGCCGCCGGGCCGGTCGAAATAGAGCCCGTCCTTCTCCGACCAGAAACGCCGGTTGAACACCCGGCGCAGGATTGCCGCCTCGAGCGATAGCCAGCTGGAATCGCCCGCTCCTCCGACAAGCCGGAGCAGATCCGAGGCTTCCTCGAGGGCGTGAATGTACTGCGCGCTGATGATGCACGTCGGGCCCGAGTCCGCCCCCGGCACGACCCCGCGCTCCCACCAGGGGCACCAGTCCGTGATGTTCCAGAAAGGGAGAGCCGACGGCAGACCGTCGCCACCCGCATGCCGTCGGAACCAATCCAATACGGCGAGAATTCCCGGCACGAGCTCCCGCACCGTCTGCAGGTCGCCTGAGCAGTACGCATAGTCCTTGGCGGTGCTGATCCAGTGGAGCGACCAGGACGGGATCACCTGGAGGAGGCGCGACGGATAGCGGCTTTGCGTGAGTCCTTCCGGAAGACGCGACCAGTCGAACTGCAGGAGCGACTGCCGGCTCAGCGCATAGTCGCCGCTGGTAAGCATCGCGAGTTTCGAGGTCACCATCGTGTCCCCCGCATATTGCATCTGCTCGTAGTGCGGACAGTCTTCGAACGTCTCGTGGGAACAAAGCCGCATGGTGCGCAGGCTCGTTTCCCAGATCCTGTTCAGCCGCGTGTCGGAGCAATGGAAGCTCGCCCGCACCTCGTAAGGGTAGGCGGTGAAGCGATGCCCAATCCCTCGAAGCGTGAAGCTCTCCGTCCCGGTCGCTATCTCGAGCCCGACATACCGGAAGGCGCGCCAGTGGAGGGGCTCGAACGTCTCAGGCTCAGGGCCCCCGTTCGGCTCCCAGATGTCCGACCAGCCTGTGACCTCGCCCCGCCGGTCAAATGTCCAGCCGCTGGCTTCGTCGGCAAAGTGCGACGCCAGGTTCACGAGCGGCTGCGGCCGGCCGAGCATCTTCGCGTCCGGCGTCGACCAGGGCAGCCGAAGTGCCTCCGCGTAGGTGAGGCGGACGCGCGATCCCCGTCCGCCGGCGACGTGGAGGACCGGAAACGCCGTGGTCATGACGCCGGCATCGAGAACGACGCGAACGGTCCGTCCGGGTGGGAGGGTCACGGCGCTCCCGCCTGCAATCAGGGCCCGCCACGAAGCGTTCAGCTCCCCTCCCCCCGGGGCGAAAGCGTCGGCAAAACGCGCCTCCGGACCCTCCTCGAGCGGCGGGATCAGTCGCGGCACGAGTCCATACGGGCTCGCCGGGTCGCGCCGATTTTCGATCCGCTCGGCGGAGTACAGCAGCGTCGCCGGCGCCCAGGCCGAGTCGTCGAACCCGGCGGAAAGCCAGCCGTCCGTCGCCGGTTGATGGATACGGTGCTCGAAATATCCCAGGTATCCCTCGAACCGCGTGCCCTCGTTCTGAAAGCGGTGGGAGGTGTCGACCGCCACACGCCAGCCCCTCAGCCCCGTGTCGAGGCGCTCGAGCGCGCCCCCGGCGAACACCACGTCGCCCTCGAGGAGAAAACCGCCGGCATAGGTCATGACCGAACACGGCGCCCCCAGCGACGCCGGACGATGGGCCACGCGCGACATGTCGAGGACCAGCGCCGCCAGGACGTTCTCGCCCAGGCGCAGGAAAGACGCCAGATCATGTGTATCGTAAACGTGGTGACGAATGTCGCCCTTGGCGGGCCCGCGCCCGACGACCGCGCCGTTGCAGTACAGGATGTACCGGCTGTCCGCGCTGACATGGACCTGCGCCCGGCGGACTTCCTCGCCCAGCGCCAGCTTCCGCCGAAACAGTCGCACCTGGTAGTGCGAGGGAGAGGCCGCTTCCGGCGGCGGCGCCGAGTGAGACCCTTCGGCAGACCAGATCCACGAGGCGCGCTTCAAGAATGGGGGCGAGAACATGGCGAACGGGGAGGGCGGCAGACAAAACGCCCCGCTGCCGCAATATTCAAGGCTGTTTCATTAATTTTCACTTTGACTTTGGAAATTCTCATGGCTCTTCATCGTGGCGTTAGATAACCGAATAGTTACCTTATTCGCTCACCCCTTTCCTTCGGACACCGGCTTCCGTTCCCCTCTGAAGTTCTAGAAACCCACCCCTCCTTTTTGTCCGCCCAGCCCCACGCTTTCAGGCAAGAACGATGTGCACCGCGCTCCATCACGCACCCAGGTTTCCTGCACATGTTTCATTCTTGCCACTGAAATTTTCATGGCCGTTGTTGTGCTCCATGTTACTCACTGACATAGCCCGAAAAGCGCGCGTTTCGCCGGCCACGGTTTCACGCGCGATCAACCAGCCTCATCTCGTCGCGCCTGAGAGCCTGGCTCGCATTCGCGAGGTGATGCGGCAGCACAACTACGTCCCCGCGCCCCTGAATCGGCGGCGGGGTCCCAAGCCGCAGACAACGGACCGCCACCACATCGGAGTCTGGTTCGTGGGGGCGAAGGCCAGCGACTCCAGCCACAACTGGTTCCAGGATCACCTGCTGCAGCTGCAGTCCGGCGATACCCACAGTCGGGCGGAGGTGCGCGTTCTCTACAGCAACTCGCCCAACGAGCTGCCCCGGAACCTCACCAGCGAGCGTCTGGACGGGCTCGTGATCCAGGGGATGGAGCCGTCGGCCGACTGCGTCGCCAAGCTGCGCGAGGTGCCGCACGTCTGGTTCATGACCCGGCGGTCCCTCGACTACCCGGGCGACTACGTCGAACCGAACAACGTGGAGAACGGACGGATGGCGGCGGACTACCTCAAATCCCGCGGCCACAAGTCCGTCGCCGTCGTATCCACGGACCCCGGCTATAGCGCCGTCGTCAGCCGCACGGAGGCCTTCGTCGCGCGGGCCGCGGAGCTCGGGCTCAAGGTGAGCAACCTGGTGGGCCGGGCCAAGACGGCGGTGAGCTACCTGGAGATCGCGCCGATCATCCACGCGGAAAGCGGCGCCCTGGTGCGACGCCTCCTGGATACAGCCCCGCACGCGACCGGGCTGTACCTGCCGGTGGATCACTTCTGCGGTTCCTTCTTCCGCGCCCTGCGCGAGGCCGGCAAGTCCCCCGACGGAGACTTCGAGGCCATCCTCGGGAACTACAATCCCGTCATCTACCACAACCTCGACCACTCGCCTGCGGCGATCGACATCAACCTCCAGACGCTGATTCGCAAGGTGCTCGATCACCTGATCTGGCGAATCGAGAACCCCGGGGTGATGGGCCGCATCGGCATCACGGTCTCCCCCCGGCTTCTGTCCCGGGGAGAAATGGCCCCCACGGGACCCTGATCCGCCATCCCTTTCCTTGGAGCGGCGGGTTACCTCCAGCTCCGAGAGAAGCTCAGTCACACTACATCCTAATCCCATGAAAAGCTCACTGAAGGCTCCAGTCGGCCGGATCAGACTCCTACTGACCGCCGCGCTGGCAGCACCGCTGACGCTCTCCTCCGCCTTCGCAGAAACGACAGACGCTGACAACGTCCGCCGGCTTCAGGACGAGAACGCGACTCTCCGCAAAAAACTCGCCGAACTTGAGGGCAAGACGGCCGCCGCCGAAACCGCGGCAACGAACGACAAACCCGCCGCCAGCACGTCCGACTCCGCCCGTCCCTCTCAAGCCTTTACGGCCGCTTCGGGGCCGGCTTCCGAAAGCGACCAGGACATGATCGTGCTCTCGCCCTTCGAGGTGAAAGGCGAGCGGGACTATGGATACCTGAAGACCAATGCCGCCACCGCGACGCGCATCGGCATGGAGATTCAACGGGTGCCGATGAACATCTCCGTGATGAGCGAGGACTTCATCAAGGACACCGGCGTCAGCTCCATCACCGACGTCCTCCGCTATACCGCATCGGGATCGCCCGATTCACGGTTCGCGATGAGAGTCCCCGGCAACTCTTCCACGCCGCAGGGCAACTTCACCATGCGTGGCTTCACGGTGAACTCCCTCCTGCGCAACGGCATTTTCCGCTACACTTCGTACAACCTGGATAACGTCGACCGCGTCGAAATCGTGAAGGGTCCCGCGGCGGTCTTCTTCGGGCAGGGCTACCCAGGCGGCGTGATCAACTACATCACGAAGAAGCCGGTGTTCGAAAAGGAAAGCACGTCCATCAGCTACGCGATCGACGACAACGGAGGCGACAAGGTGGTCATGGACCACAATGCCCCGCTTTCCTCCAAGGCAGCTTTCCGCGTCGTCGGGGCCTGGAGCGATCTCCGCGGAGACCGCAAGGGTGAGTTCAGGGACAACTTCAACCTGACGCCATCCCTCACGCTCGTGCCGCTCAAGTCCGGCAAGCTGAGGATCAACATGGAATTTGAGTATCTGAAGGAAACCTACAACCAAAACGACGGCGGCTGGATCTGGCCCCAGGGCTGGTTCGACGCCTACGCCAATCCTTCCGCCGAGCTGCTCGCCGCCTCGGGCGCCGCCAATGCCGCGGCCTACCGCACGCGCATCTTCAACTCGCCGGCCAACTGGATCACCGACCTCCGCAAGGCGAGAAACGACCCGGCGCTCCCGATCTACACGAAGGACAGCGTCAAGGGGTCCGGCTACTACACCGACGCCAACGGAAAGCGGGTCGAGGACAAGGGTTTCAACTTCACCAACAGCGGCTCCTACACCCGCGACGAAGTGAAGACGTTCCAGACGACGATCGATGTCTCGCCCTTCTCCTGGGTGGACGCCCGTTACGTCTACACGAACGACAACAATCGCTTCGACAACATCTACGGCGCCATCGTCCCCAACGCCGACGGCGTCACTTTCAACGCCGCGAGCGGCGGAGCCGGCGCCGGCTACTACCGGCGCGCGAAAAACCACCAGCTCGATCTCATCTTCAAGGCCGACTTCTGGGGCATGAAACACAAGCTGCTCACCGGCGGGATCTATGAGGACGTGTTCCAGCAGTACATGGCCTCCACCGGCGCGGTCTACTTCCAGGTTCCCGGATACAACTATCCGACGGTGAACCCCAATAATCTGCCGAACCCGACCAACAGCAACGTGCCCGTGAACCAGGTCCTGCGCAATCGCGCCGGCACGGTGCTCACCGCCCCGCAGGTCTACTCCATGTGGGATCCCGGCATCCACGTCACGCCGCCCGTCAGCAAAATCTACGGCATCAACCGCAATCTGCTCGACGGCTACAAACCGCAGAACGACGCGCTCTACGCCAACTGGCAGATCCAGACGCTCAAGGACCGGCTCATCGTCCTCCTCGGCTACCGCCGGGAATCCAGCAAGGGCTCCGGCCAGTGGCTCACGTCCAACGATCCGTGGTTCGTCGTCCCGCCGGACGCCTATCTGAACCAGACCACGTATCCGCCGGATGTCTACAACTACACGGCCAGCTACTCCGGCGACCCGGAGAATTTCCGCCGCCGCAGCGGCAACGCCTGGATGACCGGCGTCTCGTACGCCCTCACCCCGGAAATCTCGCTCTACGCGACCGTGTCGAAGACGTTCAAGGTCAATTCCGGACTCGCCGGCGGCTTCGACGAACTCAGCCTCGACACCCTCCTCACCGAGGCGCTCGCCCACAACAACGGCAGCTTCAACTACCGCGGAAAATCGGTGACGAGCGTCGCCGAGGGCCGCGCCGCGCTGACCCAGAGCGGTGCCTTCGATTCGATCCAGAACGAGCAGGGCATGAACTACGAGGTGGGCGTCAAGACCACCCTCTGGCAAGACAAGCTGGTCTCCACTTTCTCACTCTTCCGGGGCACCCGGAAGGACCAGAAGCTCGACGACTCTCAGAAGACCAGCGAGGACCCGTTCAACTACAGCACGACGATGTTCGACAGCACGTCGACGTACTACAACAAGCGCAACTTCCGGTGGCGCATGGTCGGCGTCGAAAACCAGATCGAGGGCCTCGAGTTCGAGACCATCTGGACGCCCATCCGCAACTACCAGATCGTCCTGAACGGCGCGTGGCTCTGGCAGGCGGAAACGCTCGACTTCCCGAGCTATCCGAAGCCGGGCACCACGACCTTCAAGAATGCGACCGCGGCCCAACAGGCGCTCTACACGATGTACTACAACAACCGCATCGAGAACGTCCCCGAGTACCGCCTGAACTTCTATAACAAATACACGTTCACCGGCGGCCTCGTCCGCGGACTCAGCGTCTCCTTCGGCGGCCGGTATTCGTCCGAGACCATCTACAGCCGATCCCTCGATTGGAACCCCGACCGCGGCGGCTTCAAGGCCGGCAACTACGTGGTCTTCGACGCGAGCATCGCGTATCCCTGGGAGGTGCTCGGTTACCGCCTTACCACCACGCTGGGCATGAACAACGTGTTCGACGAGGTGTATTACGAGGGCAGCTACGCTCCTTCCGACGGTCGCTCCTGGGTTCTACGGACCACCGTCAACTTCTGACCCACAGTGGGTAGCTAGGTAGCTAGAGGCCATGTACAGGCGGAAGCCCTTCAAAGGCTTCCGCCTTTTTCTCTCAATCCCTTCTCTCATGTCTTTCTTCAGATACACCCTTCTGCTCGCCGTCCTCTCGGGGCTTCCCGCGATCGCGGCCGAAATGCCGCCGGCTCTCGTCGGCGCCTGGAAATACGATCCCGCCCGCAGCACGGAACTGAGCCCTTGGAAATCCTACGACCTCACGATCCAGCTCGAGGGCAACACGCTCACGCTCAAGCGCCGGCTCGGATGGGCCCGCCGCGACTACGCGGATGCGATTTCCCTGGATCTCTCCAAGTCCGAAAACGTGGTGCCAATGCCCTTCTGGCCCGACAACCGCCACATCGGGGCATACTCCACGGAGGGCCGCACCGCGCGCGTCGTCGCCCAGTGGCTCGATGACCGCCGTATCCTCCGGCTGAGTACCGACTTAATCCTCGACGCCCAGCAGGGTCCGCGGGCGGTCAACATCCTTTCCGACTACAAGCTCTCCGCCAACGGCCGGCAGCTCACGCTGACCGAGCTCCGCAGCACGCGGAATCGCCCGGTGGTGTACGTGTTCACCCGCGACGCAGCCAAGCCATGAAACGCCTTTTTCTATCCCTCTTCCTCGTTCTCATCCCGGCGCTCCGCGCGGAGCTGGCCCCGCGTCAGCTCGACCGGGCACCCGCCACGGCCACGATTGTTCCGCTGTCCGACAACTGGCGTCTGGACGGAGATCTCCCGGCTCATGCCCTCCTCCTCTCGCTCCAGGGTCTGGCCAACCGGGACTGTCCGAGAGTCTATCTCGAGTATCCAAAAAACTGGCAGTGGGAGATTGTCCGCCCGCTGATCGGTTTTCTCGAGCGCCGCCACGGCATGAAGTTCGAGCGTCTCGGCGTGGACGATATCGACGCCGCGCTCGGGGCCTTCGCCCGCCATGCCAAGGGCTGCGTGGTCTGGGACAAAGCCGTGCGCTCCTCCCTCATCGTCGCCTTCACCGTTTCCGGCGTGGAGGACCTCGTGGTGGTCAACGAAGACCAGCTCGCCCTCGCGGAAAAACACGGGCTCAAGCCGGTGGTCGATCTGCGCGGGCGCTTCGAGGGCAAATCCGACAGCGCCATCTACCAGTGGGCCTACGATCAATACTTCGCTCGCTGCTCGCGGGACTACTACGTGGTGATGGGCGGCGAGTCTGGGAACCAGATGCAGCCCGGGGTGGCTGACTTCGGCATTCAACAACGCGCCTTCTTCAGCGACCTGTCCGCAAACCCGAAACACCCCGAGGAGCTCGCACTGTTGAAGAAGATCCTCAGCCAGCAGCACACCGCCAGCATCGTGCTCGGTTGGCACTCGTACGCAAAGGATACGGAAGGCCAGCACACCACGCTGACGAGCAGCTACGGCCTTCGCATGGAGGGGCTCCACAATCTGCCCAACGTCTCCTTCACCTCGCAGATTCCGCTCACGCCCGATTTCAAGTTCGCCAACAACCACCACGTCCGCCCGGACCAGAAGCTGAAGGCCGAGAAGAAGGTGTACGTCTGCGCCGTGGCGACCGACTCGATGGGGATCGGCACCTGGACGAAACCCGGCCGCGGGCGCATTCCCTACACCTGGCAAGTGCTCATGAACTGGGCCTGGATGAATCCGCCCGCCCTCCAGTACTTCTACGAGGACAAGTCGCCCAACGATTACTTCATCGGCGGGCTCAGCGGCCCGGGTTACATGTATCCCAAGGCGATTCCAGCGGACAAGTTTCCCCCTCTGATGAAGGCCGCGAGGGAGCTGATGGCGAAGCTGGACCTCCGCGTGATGGAGATCATGGACTACTCCGGCGGCAATCGTCACATCGGCAACACCGACCTGCCCAAGGAAGTGGTGGATCGCTACTATGAGCAGTTTCCCGACGTGCTCGGCTTCATCAACGGCTACGGCACCGCGCGGACGTTCGATCTGCGCGACGGAAAACCGTTCATCAGCTACGACTATTACCTCGCGGTCGACCGCTCGAACGCCGAGGCAATCGCCGACCTCGAGGAGCTCATCCAGCTGAATCCACGCCGTCCCTACTTCCTCCTCATGCACGTGCGGGAATCCAACACGATCGAGAAGGTGGCCGACATCCTCGGCGGGCTCAGCGAGCCGGTCGAAATCGTTCCGCTCGACGTGTTCCTGAAGCTGGCGGCCGACGCGAAGACGTACACCACGCACTACATGACGGAAAAGGACCCGGTCTACGGTAATCCCTGAATTCCGGCCCTTCATGACGCTCCGCACGCTCACCGCCTTTCTCCTCGTCGCCGCTGCCGTGGCCTGGGCGCAGGGAAACAATCCCTCCGCCGCACCGGCGGCGAAACGGCCGCTGTCCGAGAGCGATTTCGACGGTTGGCGAACGATCGCGACGCCCACCGCTTCGCGCGATGGGCGGTGGATCGCCTACTCCTACATGCCGCTCGAGGGCGACGGCGACCTGATGGTGCACGAGGTACCGAAAGGCCGGTCGTATCGGATCCCTGTCGGAGCCCTTCCTCCTCCGCCGCTGACGGCGTCCGAGTCGGATCCGGAACGGCCAGCGCCGCGGCGCGCTGTCGCGGTGATGTTCACCGCCGACTGCCGCTTCCTCGTCGCCAGCACGTTTCCGAGCCAGGAGGAAACCCTGCAGGCCAAGCGGGCGAAAAAGAAACCGCGCGAGCTCCCCAAGGAAGGGCTCGTCGTCGTGAATCTGGAAACGGGACAAGCGACGCGAATCGCGGACGTCAAAAACGCCCAGATTCCCGCTCAAGGCGGCGCGCGAATCGCATTCCTCCGTTTCCCGCCGACCAAGACAGGCAGCCCGGAGGCACCCGAGACTCAGCCGGCAGAATCCCCGGAATCCACCCCGGCCAAAGATCACGGCAGCGATCTGGTGCTCCGTGACCTGACCGCGCCCAGCGGTTCCAAGGACCGCGTCTTCCCTCACGTCAGCGAGTATTCGCTCTCCCGAGACGGGACGCTGCTCCTCTACCTCGTGGCCTCGCCGGACAAGACCAAGAACGGCGTCTACGCGGTCGCCGGAACGTCGGCCACCCCTCTCGCCATCGCCCACGGCCCGGGAAAGTACGCGAAACTGGCGTGGGACCGGACGCAGACGCAGGCGGTCTTCACGGTGGACCGTGGCCGCGGCTCCCGACATCCGAGCGTCACGCTCTGCCGCTGGGCCCGCGGGGCCTCCTCCGCCGAGGAGATTCTCCTTCCTTCCAACCCTTTGCTTCCGGCTGGCTACGGCGTCAGCGCGGAGACCGCGGCGAGTTTCTCCTTCGACGGACGAAAGGTGTTCGTCCCCACCGCGCCTCTCCCTCGCGAACGCGACCCACGTCTCGCTTCGCTGCTCGACGAGGAGCGGGTCCCGCTCGAACTCTGGCGCTGGGACGACGACTTCGTGCCGCCAGTGCGACGAAATCGCGCCGATCGCGAGCGCCGACGCACCTACCTGGGAATCCTCGATCTGCAGACGCGAACGTATCGCCAGATTGCCGACCCCACGTTGGCCGAAGTCACCTTCTCCGACGACGGCATGAGCGCTTACGGACTCGACGACCGTCCCTATCGCCGACGGCTGGATTACGACGGTGTGTTCCAGGATCTGTACCTCATCGACACCACCACGGGAGAGCGCCGACTCGCCACGAAAGAGCTCGGCGAAAAACCCGGCCTGCGTTGGTCGCCGAACGGACGCTGGTTCGCGTATTTTCTGAACCAGCACTGGTATTCGGTCGACCGGCGAGACGGCTCGGTGACATGCCTGACGTCCTCGCTGCCCCACCCGCTTTTCAACGAACTCTCGGACGAACCGGAAGCGAAGCCCGCCTACGGCAGCGCCGGCTGGACGCGCGACGGGGACTCGTTCCTCGTCTACGATCGGTTCGACGTCTGGCAGGTCTTCCCGGACGGACGAACGCCCCGCAACATCACCGCGGGATATGGCCGGGCTTCGCAGATTCAGCTTCGGGTCGTGGCCCTGGAGCCGATTGAAGCCGGCGACGACAAACGCGGGATCGATCCGTCGCAGCCGCTCTTCCTTCGCGGCGAAAGCATGGAAACCCGCGCGACCGGCTTTTTCCGGACCGAGTTCGGTTCGGACAAGGCGCCCCAGCAGCTCCTCTGGGCGGCCCGGAATTACCAATACGTGGGGCGGGCCCAGAACGCGGATCTGCTGCTCGTCACCGCGCAACGTTTCGACGAATACCCGGACGTCTACGCGACGACACCGGCGTTCGACCGCCTCGAGAGAGTGTCGTACGGAGGCGCGCAACTGGAGCCGTTTCTCTGGGGTTCGGCCGAGCTGCTGAGTTACCGCTCCGCCGACGGCGTCCAGCTTCCCGCGGTTCTCTATCGTCCCGCTAATTTCGATCCGCGGAAGAAGTATCCGATGATCGTCTACATGTACGAGCGGCTCTCGTACGTGCTGAACGTCTTCACCCCGCCGGCACCCAACGCCGTGGTGAACACCTCGTTCTACACGAGCAACGGCTACCTCGTGCTCACGCCGGACATCGCGTACACCACCGGATATCCGGGCCGGAGCGCGCTGCGTTGCGTCGTCCCCGCCGTCGACGAAATCGTCCGCCGGGGCTACGTCGACGAGAACGCCATCGGCCTCGAGGGCCATTCCTGGGGCGGATACGAGGCGATCTACCTCATCACGCAGACCAACCGGTTTCGCGCCGCCGAGGCCGGCGCCGTCGTCTCCAACATGACGAGCGCCTACTCGGGCATCCGGCTCGCCAGCGGACGTATCCGGCAGTTCCAATACGAAAAGCAGCAGAGCCGCATCGGCCAGTCGCTCTACTCCGCGCCTCACCTCTACCTCGAGAACTCCCCGGTGTTCTTCGCCGCTTCCGTCGAGACGCCGGTGCTCATCCTCCACAACGATCACGACGACGCCGTGCCGTGGAGCCAGGCCGTCGAGTTTTTCATGGCCCTCCGGCGACTGGGCAAGGAGGCGTACCTCTGCAACTACAACGACGAATTCCACAGCCCGCGAAGGCGCGCGGATCAGAAGGACTTCGCCAAGCGGATGCACCAGTTCTTCGACCATTTTCTCAAGGGCGCGCCGAAGCCGGATTGGATGGTTCGTGGAATACCGCTCGAGGACCGCGACGAAGAGCTGCTCCGTTTTCGAGAAAATCCCTGAGACTGCCTCAACCATGAACTCGCCCCAATTCATCGGCATCGATCTGGGCGGCACCAAGTGCGCCGTCAGCGTCCCCGAAGGTCTCTCCGGCGTGAAGGAAGTGGCGCGTTTCTCCACCTCCGAACCCGCCTCCACGATCAAGAGAATCTTTCAGGAAATCGATCGTCTGGCCCCTCGGACCGACACCGCCTTCGGCGTCTCCTGCGGCGGTCCGCTCGACGCCAGGCGCGGGATCATTCTCTCGCCCCCGAATCTGCCCGGCTGGGACCATGTGCCGATCTGCGACGAGCTCGTTCGCCGGTATGGCGGCCGGGCGTGGCTGATGAACGACGCCAACGCTTCCGCGCTCGCCGAATGGCAGTCGGGCGCGGGCCGCGGCAGCCGAAACATGGTATTCCTCACCATGGGCACCGGCATGGGTGCCGGTCTCATCCTCGACGGACGGCTCTACGAAGGGACCAACGGCAACGCCGGCGAGGTGGGGCACATCCGCCTCGCACCGGCCGGTCCATTGGGTTTCGGCAAGGAGGGCTCGTTCGAAGGTTTCTGCTCCGGCGGCGGAATCGCCCGTCTGGCGCGTATCCGGATTTCGGAGCACAAGGGGCATTCCACCCTGGCCGCGCTCGCCCCGGAGGAAATCTCCGCCCGGGACGTGGCCATGGCGGCGGCCGTGGGAGACGAACTCGCGCTAGCGATCTGGTCCGAGGTGGGAAGCCGGCTGGGTGAGGCGCTCTCCGTGCTGGTGGATGTCCTGAATCCGGAGCGAATCGTCATCGGAAGCATCTTCGCGCGGTGCGAACGTTTCATCGCCCCTTCGATGCAGGAGTCCCTCGTCCGCGAGTCGCTGGACGGAAACCTGAGCGTCTGCCTCGTGGTGCCGGGGCTCCTCGGCGAACAGATCGGCAGCCACGCAGCGATCGCTGTCGCGCGTTATCACTCCACGTCTCCGAACTTCCCATGAGCACCAACCGTCGCACTTTTCTCAAGACCTCGGTCGCCCTCGCGGCCTCCGCTTCGTTTGCCCGGTTCGCGCTCGCACAACCGTCGGCCCACACCGGCAAAGCGGCGCCCGCCCCCGGATCCCGCGGTCTGCTCTTCGATTCCGCGGACCTGCCGCGCCTCCGCGCAAACCTGCAGGACCCACGCTGTGCGGAGATTCGGGGAAAGCTGCTCGGTCTCGATCACGGCGCCGAGCGGCGCTTCCTCCGTGAGGAGCTGCGCCTGAACAATTGCGCGCAGGACCTGCTCCGGGCGCGACAGATCCTCGAGCACGCCGCACTCGCCTTCGCCCTTACCGAAAGCGGCGATGCGCTGACCACCGCCCGGCTGGCGCTGCAGCGAATCTGTGAATACCCGAGGTGGGACTACTTTCTCGAAGGCGGAACGGAGACGATCGGTTTCCAGCGCGCCCCCGAGGCGACGCTCGCCGTTTGTTTCGCGCTCGACTGGCTCGGCGATCGCCTGACCGACGAGGAACGTCGGACCGCGGAGGCACAGGTCGCGAGCAAAGGAGCCCCGCCCTGCTACCGCTCGCTCTACGGAATGAAATATCCCGATCGGGTCCGCGGCTGGACCATGGACCCCGACGAGCACTTTCCCTACACCTTCGATCTCAAGCGCTGGCCGCTGATCCTCAACGCGACCAATCTCAAGGTCATTCCGATCGCGGCCCTGGGCATCGCCGCGATCTGCCTCAAGGGCCGGCATCCCGATGCGGACAAGTGGCTCGAAATGGCGCGGCAAAGCGCCCGAGCCTTCTCCACGATGTACGGTCTGGACGGCGCGTACGACGAGGGTGCCGGATACTGGGGCTACACGACCCAGCACCTGATTCTGTTTGCCGAAGTGCTCCATCGGAAACTGGGCATCGACGATCGGAAGCTGATCAACTACCCGGGCACGATTCGGTACGCCGTCGCCATGTCGATGCCGTGCGGCGGGAAGGTCGTGTCCGATCCGCACGACAAGGTTCCCTACAACGGCGTGCCCAAGGTGACGTACGATCCGGCACGCGACATGGTGAACTTCTCCGACGCAGGCGGGATGGACATGACCTCTGCCACGTGGGTGGGCCACACCGCAGACGATCCGCTCAGCAACTACGCCGCCAAGCACATCGGTTCGCTTCGCGAATTCCAGGCTCTCTTTTGGTACCGCCCCGACGCGCCGGAAACGCCGCCCGGAAACGATCTGCTGGACGTCCGGCTCAGCAACGACTGGGTCATCTCGCGCACGGGCTGGAAACCCGAGGACGGCGTCGTGGCGCTGCGCAGCGGCGGCCCGTCGAATCACGAGCACGCCGACCGCAACAGTGTGATCTTCAAGGTTCACGGAGAACGGCTCTTCCACGACCCGTTCAAGGCCGGTTATTCCCCGGCCACGCCCCGCTGGCTCCTGCGCCAGACCGAGGCCCACACCGCGGTCCTGCTCGACGGACGCGGCCACCAGTACCACCACGGCGAGGAGGGCACGAACGCCTCCTGGGCCTCCGCTCGAATCGCGGATTTCCGATCCGGTCCCGGCTGGCTCACCGTGACCAGCGACGCCACCGAGGCGTACGCCCTCGTTCACCCTCAGGCGAAGCGGGTCGCCCGCACCCTGCTCTTCCTCAAGCCCGACGTGCTCGTCATCGTGGATCGGATACGACTCGCCTCTGCCCTACCCGTGCAGCTGCGCTTTCAGGTGTTCAACGAAGACGGACGGGGCCGGGCGGCCTGCGACGGCGCCCGGTTCACGATCCAGCGCCCGCTGGCGGGACTTCACGGACTCTGCGTCGGGCTCGCTCCCCTGACGGCTCGCACGGGTCTCCTCGCGCTTCCGCAAGAGGAGGGGCAGTATCCGTACGTGGAGGTTGTCTCTCCCGCGGCGGCCGACCACCTGATCGTGACCGCCAGCACTGCGGTACCGGGCGAAGCCAAGGTCGGAAATCTGAGCGTCGTTCGAAAGGGGAACATCTGGCGGATCACCGGCGTGCATCTGAGTCGGTCCATCGACGCGTCGATCGATTCTACTCCGGACGACGTTCCTGTCGTCTCCGTCGAAAGCTGAAAATGCTCCTTCCGATCGCCGCGAGCGCTCCGGCCCGCCCCGCCTTCAACACGATCAACGCGGTCGATTACGGCCTGATCGGTCTCTATTTCGGAATCGTCATCTTCGTCGGCTTCTACGCGGCGCGGAAAAACAAGGGCACCGACGATTACTTCAAGGCCGGCGGGCAGGTCCCGTGGGTCCTGGCCGGCCTGTCCAACTGGGTCACCGGCTTCTCCGCCTTCATGTTCGTCGCCGCCGCCGGGTTCACCTACCGCGTCGGCGTCGGAGCGATCCTGATCTTCACCATGTCCACCTGGGCGTACCTCGTGGGCTATTTCTATTTCGCGAAGATGTGGCGGCGCGCACGGCTCAACTCGCCGCTTCAGTTCCTCACCCGCCGCTATTCGCCGTCGACGACCTATTTCTATTCGGTCGCGTCGATCCTGCCCCAGATCGTGGGCATCGGCCAGGGGCTCTACATCCTCTGCATCTTTGTCTCGACCGCGCTCGGTTTCGGCGAACGCACGTTCGAGCTCCTCGGCGTGAGCTTCAACGGACTCCAGGCCTCCATCCTCGTCGTCGGCCTGGTCGTGATCGTCTACACGGTGGTCGGGGGCCTTTGGGCGGCCGTTCTCACCGACGCCGTCCAGTCGATCATCATCCTCGCCATGACTGTGATCATCTTCCCCCTGTCGTACCGGTTCCTCGGCGACGGCGGAGGCCTGCTGGCTGGATTCCAACGCATGCTGCGGGAGGTGCCGGATTCGTTTCTTCGCCCGCAGGGCCAGGCCGCCAACGTGTGGTTCCTTCTCGGATACCTGGTGAACATCATGCTCGGGTACAACGTCGCCTGGCATCTGGCGCAGCGGTACTACAGCGTCGCGGACGAGCGCGGAGCCCGAAAAATGGCTCTGCTCTGCGCCGCCCTCTCCTTCGTGGCGCCGCTGATGTGGATTCTTCCGGTGATGGCGTCGCGGGTCATCTTCCCCGACCTGAATTCCCTCTGGCCGGCGCTGAAGGATCCGTCGGAAGCGGCCTACGTCAGCCTCGCCCTGCTGCTGCTGCCGCACGGCTTGGTCGGCTTCGTCGTCTCCGCCGTGCTCTCCGCCACGCTCGGACAGGCGAACGACGCCTGTAATTGGCTTTCGGTGACGGTCACCCGGGACATCTACGTCCCTCTGCGCAAACGGGCCTGCGGAGAGCCGCCCACGGACAAGCAGCAGATGCGCATGGCTCGTTTGACCATGCTGGTGATCGGGTGCCTCGGAGTGCTCGTGGCGTTTTTCATCCCGCGCTTCGGCGGCGCCTTCGAATTCGCCCTCGGTTATTATTCTCTCACCTCCGCCTTCATGATGCCGGTCGCGCTCGGCATGATGTACCGGAAAACGCCGTGGTGGTCCGGGATCGCCTCGTGTTCGGCCGCGTTCGCCGTCGCGATCGCGCTGATGCTTTTCGGCGTCTGGCCGGACCACGCGCTCGCCCGCAATGTCCTGAGCGAGGCCGTCGTGGCCACCCTGGTATTCGCCGTATCCGCCCGCTGGTATCGGGCCGACGATCCCAGGCACGCGGAGCTTCACCGCCTCGATGCCGACCTGCGGACGCCGGTTCCCGACGCAGCGCCCGCGGGCCGAACCGGCCTGCAGGTTTACGGGCTCATCGGCGCGCTTTCGCTTCTTCTCGGCGGGGTCCTGATCGCCTGCACGGCCCTCCCGTCGACTCCGCAGGCTCCCTCAACTCACAACCTGGTCGCCGGACTGTTGCTGATCGGGCTGGGCCTGCTTTTGCGGCGCGTCGCCGGCAAGGCGCGCAAGGAGAACGTGGGACAGCCGCTGGGAAAAACCTAGACCGCAAGCCATGCACCCCATGCCTGTTTCTCGTCCCGAACCCGGCCTCGGTTCCGCCGCCC
The DNA here is from genome assembly GCA_003054665.1 of Opitutaceae bacterium EW11. Taxonomy (GTDB): domain Bacteria; phylum Verrucomicrobiota; class Verrucomicrobiia; order Opitutales; family Opitutaceae; genus EW11. Next base: position 561,357 of record QAYY01000001.1, read on the forward strand.
TGGGCGCCGAGGAGGAAGCGCTGGTGCTCGACGTTCTGCGTCGACGCGAGTTGTTCCGCTACTACGGCAACGATCCCCAACATCCGCCGCGCATGGCCGCCGAGCTGGAGAAGGAAGCGGTCGCCTTGTTCGGCACCCGGTTCGCCCTCGCCGTAACCAGCGGGACGGCGGCTCTTGAAGTCGCACTGGCGGCGGCAGGCATCGGTCCCGGCGACGAGGTCATCGTCCCGGCGTGGAGCTGGATTTCTTGCTTCACGTCGGTGGTTCGTTGCGGGGCGCGGCCCGTGCTCGCGGAAGTCGACGCCTCGCTCTGCATCGACGCCGGCGAGATTGCCCGTCTCCAAACCCGCCAGACGCGTGCCGTCCTGGTGGTGCACTATCAGGGAGCGGCGGCGGACATGGATCGGATCATGGAGGAGTCCGCCTCGCGAAATCTCCTCGTGATCGAAGACGGCGCTGAGGCGCCCGGGGCGACCCACCGCGGGCGGCGTCTCGGCAGCATCGGCGACATCGGGATCTACAGTTTTCAGCACAACAAACCGATGACCGCCGGCGAGGGCGGCTTGATCGTCACTCGCCATCCCCACCTGTATGAGCGGGCCGTGCGCATGCACGACTTGGGACAATACCGGGCGCTGCACGCACGGGTCTGCCCGCCGGCGTGGAGTTCCTTTGCGGGAGGGCAATATCGCATGTCCGAGCTCACCGCCGCCGTGGCTCTGGCCCAGCTCCGAAAGTTGGACCGTATCCGCGACCACTGCCGCGCCTTGAAAGCACGCATCGCCCCGCGAATCGGCGCTCTGCCGCATCTTCAGCTTCGCCCTCTGTCCGACCCTGCCGGCGATTTCGGTTTCGAGCTCTATTTCTACGCGGAAACCGCGGCGGCCGCAGCCGAGCTCCGGCGGAGACTCGATGCGCGGGGCGTGTGGTGCCAGCAGCGAACCGGCACGTATCCTCACTACCGGCGCGATTACGTGATTTCCGGGATGGCCGCCCATCCGTCGCTTTCTCCCTTCCGCGAACTCTCGCCTTGGCCCGCGCCTGGCTATCGTCCGGAAGATTTTCCTCGGACCGAGGACCTCACCTCCCGCTTCGTCGCTCTTCCGCTCGGATGGCACTACACCAAAGCCGACGCCGATCATATTGCGGCGAGCGTGGAGGCTGCGCACGCCGAACTCTTTGGCGCCTGAACGGCGCCAGGTTGGGTAAGTTGGGGGGCCGCGTGGCTTCGTCCGCGCGGCCCTGCGGGCCCCGGATCACTCAGGTCGCAGACACTCGCCCACGAGCCCGGCCTATTTCGCCAGTCTCCGGGCGACCGTTTTCACCGCGTGGGCGACTTGGTCGACGTAACGGTCCTCCATCGCCTCGTTGACCGTCAGTTTGATGCTGTCGCTCAGGACGGATTCCGCGACGGGGCAACTCACCTCCCGGTAGTCGACGTCCGTCAGCCCAAGCTCCTTCACCGGCCAGCGCCCGCCGAAAAAGTTGTGGTGTTGGAAGACGTCGTACTGGTAGACGGCGCTCGGGATGTATCCGGCCGTGCAGGACACACCCTCCGCGGAAAGCACGGCGGCAAACTCGTCGCGGCTCACGCGGAACCGCCCCGGCTCGAGTCGAAAGAGATAAAACCAGTAGCTGTGCGTGTCGCCGGGCCGCACCGACGGCAGGATCAGCCCGGCCGTTTCGCTCAGCTGGGCGGTGAGGCTTGTGCCGACCCGATTCCTCCGCGCTGCGATCTCCGGAAGCTTGGTCAGCTGCGCGGCCGCAACTGCCGCCTGCGGTTCGCTCATCCGGTAGTTGGGAGCGAGTTCTTCCGGATTCCTGCCTCCGCCGATCCGGTCGTAGAACTTGTCGCCCCACTTCGAAAGGCCCCTGCCGAGTGCCTCCTGGTTCGTGCCCACCATGCCTCCGTCGCCGCAGCTGACGTGTTTGAAATCGTTGAACGAATAGCATGCCAGGTCGCCCGCGAGCCCGACCGGCGAACCCTGCCAGCGAGCGCCCCACGCCTGGGCGCAGTCCTCGATCACCGTCAAATGATGTTCGCGCGCCAGCGCCACGAGCTTCGCCATGTCGCAGGAATTCCCCGCCAGGTGAACGGGCATGATCGCCCGCGTTTTCGCCGTGATCCGCCGCGCCACGTCGGCCGGATCGAGCGTGTAGGTGCGAGGATCGATGTCCGCGAAAACCGGCACGCCCTGCTGGTAGAGAATTCCGATCACGGACCCCATGTCGGTGATGCTCGGCACGATCACCTCCTCGCCCGGCTGCAGGCGCAGAGCCGCCACCGCCACGTGCAAGGCCCCGCTTCCCGACGAGGTGGGAAAACAATACTGCAGCGGGTACTGGGCCCGGAACTCGGTCAGCAGCTGCTGCGTTTGCGGGCCGTTCCAGTAGAAAAGAGAACGCTGCTCCACCATCGCGATCAGCTTCTCCAACTCCGCCCGCCCCCAACGCTGCGGGATTGGAAGCGGCTCGCTCACCAACGCGGAAGAATGGTTCGTCATGTTTTCAGGAAACGTTCGAGGTTGCGGTGCGCGATCGACGTCAGGTCGGTTGCGCCGATGCCGACCTGCCCGAGCTTCGCCAGAGCCGCCGCGGTGATCAGAAACGGAGTGTGCGAGGCGAAGGCCAGCTGCCGCGCACCCAGCCGGCGAACCAGCTGATCCACGATGTCGAACCACTCCGCAAACGAGAGATCGGCGAGAAGGTTCGGATGCCGAGGCAGCAGCGACAGGAGGTCGGTGCGATAAAGGCCGCTCGCCAGGACGGGCATGTCCGGGTGGCGCTCCAGGAACCGATCCAGCTGTCCGGTCGGCACCCCCGTGAGGCGCATCGCGAAGTATTCGTGACGCTCGTCGATCAGCCGCATCGAAATCACCAGCCGAAGCGAACGTCCCTGGATTTCCGATACGAACGCTTCGACCTCCGACGAGGTGAGGGCGTAGTTGTGATAGTTCGGTAGAATCCGGATGGCGCGAACCGATCGATCGCGTGCAACCACCGCGAGCTGTTCGCGCCAGTTTGCCAGCGCCGGATTGATCACCGGAACCGGGAGGAGATTCCGCAGGGTCCTGCAGCTTCTCAACAAGGCGCGGTTGGCCGGCGTGGGCTCCGGTGCAAAAACTGCGTCCAGGGGCGAAACCAGGGCCCGGCCGATCCCCTCTCCGCGCAAGGCTCGGGCGAGCGTGGCGGCGCGATGGGCGGGCTGAAAGCTGAACGGCCAGCCTCCGATCCAAGTCTGCGCGTCGAAGTAGTTCATGGGAGCTTCAGGAGGCGCCGGGCGTTTTCGAACAGGATCCGCCGGCGTGTTTCCGCATCGAGCGAAGATCCCGTCACTCGCGCGATCGCCACCCGAAAATCGCGGACGGGAACGTCGGAACCGTAGAGGATTCTCTCCGGGCCCAATTCGTCCACCGCGCGTTCGAGAATTCCCGCCTCGGGCGCGGCGCCCGAGGTGTCGACGAAAAGATTGGGATGCGGCTTGGCCGCGAGAATGCCTCGGATGCCGCATCCGGTCAGGTGGGCCATGACGATCCGCACCTCCGGGTGCCGCCCTGCGAGCAGGGCCGCATCCTCGGGATCCGTGTGGTAACTGCGCTGCCGGATCTGCGTCATGCTCCAGGCGTGCTGCAGCACCACCAGACCGTGCGCCTGCGCCGCGGCCATCACCGGCTGCATGCAGCGGTCCCGGGCATTGTTGGCGATCTCGAGTTTGATTCCGCGCGCGCCCCAGCCGAGACAACGCTCGACCTCGCGCCAGACCTCCCGCTCGCCGAGCACGGGATTGAGGTAACAGAAACCGGATACTTTTCCCGGAAATGTTTGGACCAGCCAGGCCGTGTCGTCGTTGATCTCGCGCACCTGCTCGGCGGCGGGACGGCGCCCGTAAACGAGCACGTCCCCGAGAGCCACGAGATGTTCGATCCCGAAGCGCGCTGCTTCCGCGATCAGTTCCGCCGCTTCCGCGCGGCCGCGCCCGTCCTCCTTCATGATCGGGTGGGTATGAATATCGATGATTCTCACCTGGGGAATGGGTAACGCATGCGCTCGGGATCCGCCGCGGCCTTCACTCTGCCAAGGTCGCGGCCGCCGTCAATCGCTATGTAACCTTTTGGTTACCTCCTGACTGATCCCTCGGAGCCGGCGCCCCCGGTCCGCGGCCGAGCCAGCGCGAGGGAGCCTGCCCGGTTTGGCGGCGAAACCATCGCGCAAAATAGTTCTGATCGGGAAGCCCCACCGCGGTTGCCACGCTGGAGATGCGCAGCCCTTGGGCGAGAAGGCGTTTGGACTCCTCGAGCCGCCGCAGGGAACGGTACTGCCCGAGCGTCAGGCCGGTTTCACGTTTCACCAGACGATTCAGGTAATCGCGCTGATAACCGCTCCGACGCACCAGGCCGTCGAGCGGCTCCTGCAGGTCGATGCGCGCAATCCACTGATTCACGACCCCGGATTTCTCGCCGGGCTGGCCCGCGCTTCCACGGACCAGCCAGCCCGCAGCGCGGAGGCAAATCTTGAGGATTTCGAGCAGATGCAGCGCGCTCTCCAATCCCACGTCGCCATCCTTCTCGACCGGACGTCGGGATACCGCCGTCAGCCACTGGCGCACTTGCCCCAATTCCGACCGGTTCAGCACACAGACCACGGGTTCGTGCAGCGCCGACTTCCGCAGGCGGAAGTTGATCATCAGGCAGACGGGGCTCCGCTGCCTCCCGCGAACGAACGCATGATCGACGCCCGGAGGAAGGGCGACCACGGAGCCCGGGCCAATGGCCGCTTCCGAGCCCGCCACGTGCTGCCGGCCCTCGCCGTCCAGATACAACAGCACCTGGCTCCATCGATGCCGGTGAGGCTCCACTTCGGTGATCTCGGGCAGGTGCCGGTGGACCGCCACGGTGTGGATGCGCAATCCGGGAAGCTGGATGCGGATACTTTCGAGCAGGAGCGATCTGAAACGCCTCATTCTGCACAAAGCTAAGTCGGTTTTGTGCTAATTGCACCGGAATATTCCTCACGGCGGCGTTCGGTTCTGCGGTACGGTGCACCCATGGCGACGCCCTCCCTCCCCGTCACACTCGTCACCGGCGCCGGCCGCGGCCTGGGACGCGGCATTGCGCTGCGCCTCGCCGCCCTGGGCCACTCCGTCGCGATCAACTACGCGTCCAACGAAGCCGCTGCGCAGGAAACCGCCGAACTCTGCCGGCAGGCGGCCTCGTTCGATTCGCAGCAGTTTCTCGCGATCCAGGCCGACGTCGGCGCGCCCGCCGGTCGTCAGAAGCTCCTGGCCTCCACCCTGGAAACTTTCGGTCGAATCGACGCGCTCGTGAACAATGCAGGAATGGGGCCCAAGATCCGGACCGACATCCTCGACGCTTCGGAAGTCTCGTTCGAGGAGGTTCTGCGAACGAATCTCCAAGGTCCGTACTTTCTCACCCAGCTGATCGCGAGGTACTGGCTGAGCGCCAAGCCGGTTCCGCTCCTGCCCCACGGTTTCAAGGTCGTCTTCGTGTCGTCCATCTCCGCCGACACGGCCTCGCTCAATCGGGGCGAATACTGCGTGTCCAAGGCGGGACTCGCGATGGCCGCTCAGCTGTGGGCCACCCGCCTCGCGGCTGAATCCATCCAGGTTTTCGAATTGCGGCCGGGCATCATGGCGACGGACATGACCGCCGGCGCGAAGCAGAAATACGACGCGCTGCTCGCGCAGGGGTTGGTGCCCCAGGCGCGCTGGGGCACGCCCGAGGACGTTGGTCTCGCCGTGAGCGCCCTCCTCTCTGGCGATTTTCCCTTCTCCACGGGCGCCGTGATTCCGATCGACGGCGGTCTTCACCTCCGGCGGCTCTAGACTGAACAACCCAACATGATCCGCATCCAGGAATCCATTACGGCGGAGGATCTGCGCGACGACGTCGCGCGCGTTTTTTCGCTCTCGGCCGCCAAGATCCGACAGCTTCAGTCTGAGTGGGATCCGGCCAAGGGAACGCCCGTATTCACCGTTGCCGGCCGGTACACGTCGAGGGGTTGGACGGAGTGGACGCAGGGGTTTCTCTTCGGTTCAGCCATCCTGCAATATGCCGCGACCGGCGATGAGACGGCGCTCGCGATCGGCCGCGAAGGGACCCGCAAGCACATGGCCAGCCACGTGAGCCATGTCGGCGTTCACGACCACGGCTTCAACAACGTCTCCACCTACGGCAACCTCTACCACCTCGCGCTGTCGGGTGCGCTCTCGGTCGACGCGGGCGAGCTGGCGTTCTACGAGCTGGCGTTGAGAGTCAGCGGCGCCGTGCAGGCGGCGCGCTGGACGGAGCTGCCGGACGGCCTGGGCTACATCTACTCGTTCAACGGTCCTCATTCGCTCTTTGCGGATACGGTGCGTTCCCTCCGCTCCCTGGCGCTCGCCCACCGGCTCGGCCACGTCCTCATGGGCGAACGCGACCGGCGTATTTCGCTTCTCGGACGGCTCGTGGCGCACGCGGAAACCACCTCGCGCTACAACGTTTATTTCGGAGACGGACGCGACGCCTACGACGTCCGGGGCCGCGTGGCTCACGAGTCGCTCTTCAACCTGAACGACGGCTCATACCGCTGCCCCAGCACCCAGCAGGGATACTCGCCCTTTTCCACCTGGACGCGCGGGCTGGCGTGGATTCTTTGCGGTTACGCGGAGCAGCTGGAGTTCCTCCGGACACTCGCGGACGAGGAGCTGACGCCTTTCGGCGGCAAACAGGAAATCCTCCGAAAGTTCGCCAACACGGCCATCGCCACGGCGGACTTCTATTGCGACAACTCGCCCACCGACGGTATCCCCTATTGGGATACTGGCGCTCCCGGTCTGTGCCGGCTCGGCAACTACCTCGATCGCCCGGCGGAGCCGTTCAACGATCACGAGCCCGTCGACAGCTCGGCGGCCGCCATCGCCGCTCAAGGGTTTCTCCGTCTGGCCGATCACCTCGATGCAATCCAGGCGACGAAAGCCGGAGCCTACTACCGCGCAGCGGGCCTGACGATCGCTCAGACGCTGTTCAGCGAGCGCTACCTCGCAACTTCGCCCCGGCACCAGGGCTTGCTGCTTCATTCCGTCTATCACCGCCCCAACGGTTGGGATCACATCCCTCCCGGGAAACGCATCCCGTGCGGCGAGTCGTGCCTCTGGGGCGATTATCATCTTCGCGAGCTGGCCCTGATGATTCTCCGCCGGATCGAAGGGAAGCCCGCCTACACCTTCTTCGGAATGTAGCGGCCAGCCGACGCCAACCGACATGACCTCCACGCTCAGCGACTATTCGCGTCTCTGTATTCATACGATCACCACCAAGCCGTGGTCGCTCGAGGAAGCCGTCACCCGGTATTCGGCGGCGGGCGTCCGCGGAATCACCGTCTGGCGGCAGGCGCTCGAGGGCCGCGACGTCGTCGCCGCCGGACAGAGGATCCGCGATCACGGTCTTTCGATCGTTTCGCTCTGCCGGGGAGGCTTTTTCGCCGCAGCCACGAAAAAGAGCCGATCCCGGGCGATCGACGAGAACCGGCAATGCATCGACGAGGCCGTTCTCCTGGGAGCGCCGCTGATCGTCCTGGTTTGCGGCGCCACTCCGTCGCAATCGCTCGCCGAATCCCGCCGCCAGATTGCGGAGGCCATCGCCGCACTCGCTCCCTACGCCGCGGCGGCCAACGTGCGCCTCGCCATCGAACCGCTTCACCCGATGTACGCCGCCGACCGCTCGGCGGTGAATACGCTTTCCCAAGCCCGGGCCATCTGCCGGGAAGTCGGCTCTCCCGCGGTCGGCATCGCGGTCGACGCGTACCACGTCTGGTGGGACGACCGTCTCGAGCAGGAAATCGCCGCCTGCGGGCGCGAGAATCGGCTCTTCGCTTTTCACGTTTGCGACTGGCTCACGCCCACCGCCGACCTGCTGAACGACCGCGGGCTGATGGGCGAAGGTTGCATCCCCCTCCGACAAATCCGCGGTTGGGTCGAGGACGCCGGCTTTCGCGGTTTCAATGAGGTAGAGATCTTCTCCGACCGACTTTGGAAAACCGACCAGGGGCGCTTCCTCGAGGCCATCAAGGCCGCCTACCTCGCGCACACCTGAGCGTTTTCCCGAATCCGCATCCGCTTCCATGAAAGTACACACGATCGGCATTGTCATGAACGGCGTCACCGGACGCATGGGCACGAACCAGCACCTGGTTCGCTCGATTCTCGCCATTCGTGGCGCGGGTGGAGTTCGGCTGGGCAATGGCGATGTGATTTTGCCGGATCCGATCCTCGTCGGGCGCAATTCCGACAAGCTCGCCGCCCTGGCCGCGACGCACGGCGTGAAACGTTTCACCACCGATCTGGATGCGGCGCTGAAGGACCCGTTCAACCGGATCTATTTCGACTCGCAGACGACGGACCGCCGTGCCGAGGGAATCCGAAAGGCCATCGCGGCGGGCAAGGCCATCTATTGCGAAAAACCCACCGCCGTTGACACCGCCACGGCCCTCGCCCTCTACCGCGAATGCACGGCCGCCGGGCTCAAAAACGGCGTCGTCCAGGACAAGCTCTGGCTGCCCGGCTTGCTCAAGCTCAAGCTTCTCATCGACTCGGGATTCTTCGGCCGGATCCTCTCCGTGCGCGGCGAATTCGGTTACTGGGTATTCGAGGGTCACCTACAGCCGGGCCAGCGTCCTTCCTGGAACTACCGCAAGGAGGACGGCGGCGGCATCATCATCGACATGCTCTGCCACTGGCGGTACGTGATCGACAACCTCTTCGGCAATGTCACCGCCGTCTCGTGCCTCGGCGCCACGCACGTCAACGAGCGGGTCGATGAACGCGGCGCTCCGTACGGCTGCACAGCCGACGATTCCGCGTACGCGACCTTTCAAACCGACCGCAGCATCGTGCTTCATTTCAACAGCTCCTGGTGCGTGCGCGTCCGCCGGGACGATCTGCTCACGCTGCAGGTCGACGGAACGAAAGGCTCCGCTGTCGCCGGGCTCCGCGATTGCTGGACGCAGCGATCCGAAACAACGCCGCGCCCGACCTGGAATCCCGACATCGCACAACCGATCGATTTCTTCGCCGGCTGGCAAAAAGTCCCGGAATACGCGCCGTTCGAAAACGCCTTCAGAGTCCAGTGGGAGCTCTTCCTGAAACACGTCGTCTGCGACGAGCCCTTCCGTTGGACGCTCCTCGAGGGCGCCAAGGGCGTCCAACTCGCCGAATACGGCCTGCGCTCCTGGGCAGAGCGCCGCTGGTTGGACGTTCCCGGCCTGTAGAGCCCCCAAGCTCTGCCATCGCCCCTGGCTCTTTCGTCATTCCGGTCTCCAACCGGCGGCGATGGACGGTCTGCCGTCAAACGTTCTTCGCAAGGCTGCCGCTGTATCCGAAAGCCCGATAGCCCATGGCTGGACCAACGCTCAGCCTGTCTCCGAACGAAATCGCGTCCTCCGAAATGCAGCGCTTGCCAAATACAGGATTCCGGGAACGGCCAACAAAACCACGAACAGCCGCGGGCCGCTGAGCGATACTCGCGTGATGAGCACGAACATCGTCCACGCGAAGATCGAGAGTGCCCCGCCCCAGGCTTCCGAGATCCAGCCAAGCAGAATCCCAAGAGCGAGGAGTGCTAGCGCGACGAAGCCCATGAGAACCCGGGGCGGTTGCGTGAGTGGATTGGGGGCTCCCTCGCCGATCATGATGACGAGGCAGATCAGCAGAAGTCCGACGCCGAGCACGCGCCCGGTCCAACGGCAAATGGCTGCAGCTACAGGAGACGTTTTCACGTTCGAGCGTTGGTTCACCGGGACGATAAACCCTACTTCCGGTTTTCCCAAGCTTCGCGTTGATCCGCTCGGCCCGGCTCGTTTCCATCACGACAGTCCACTCAGAAGCCGTTGGTTTCGGCCGCAGCATCGCGACGCAAGAGCTTGTGCGCGGCCTTCTTTTCTCGTCGTGCACGAAGCCAAGGCGGCTCCGGAGCTTCGCCCGCCATCAGGCAGCCTTGCGGCCGGACTTCGCCCACGACCTTCGCGAGGCTGAAGCGATCGATCTGGGCCTTCACCTTGGTCGCGTCCTTGTAGCCGAGCGGCGATTCGGAAAGGTCCGGGACACCGCAGAACCAGCGCACGTCCAACCCCGCGGTGTGCTCCGCCAGAACCTGCTGAACGCGAGCTGGATCGATAGCGCCGTCGGCGTCCTTGAATGGACGGAGCATCGCGGTGCGCGATTGGTTTCGGCCCGCGCCATGTGGGCAGAACGAGAGATAGTCGTCGTTGTCGGAGCCGAGCACGATCAGGATCTCTCGCGCCATGTTCAGCGGGATAAGCCCGAGCAGCGGTCGCCCCTGTGCATCGCGCCAGGCGGGCGTGGCGCCTTTTCCGTGGAAAAACGAGTCGCCCCGTTTCCAGACGAAATTGTGCTCGTTTCCAATTTGCACGAGGGCGCGCTGGCCCAGCCGACGCAGAAACGCGGCGTGGATCTGCGCGTGATTCTCCCGCGTCCAGCGGGCGACGTATTGGAGCGCGTCCCAGTAGGCGGCACCCTCCGGAGAATCTGCCGGAAGCCACACGGCGGCGTCCGGGATATCCTTCGAATTCTCGTCGCACCACTTCCGCGCGGCGATCTGGCCCCGCTTGTAGACGTCGGCACCCACGCCGCGGGATCCATGATGCGTGATCAGCACGTTGAAGCGTCCTTCGCGACGGGAAATCCACTCCGCGAGTTCCGTGTAGCCGGCCGCGTCGATCGCGGCGCGCTGCGCCTCCGTGAACTGGATACAACCCAGGTACGCGAAATGATTCCCGTCGCCCTGGGTTCCCATGAAGTCGCGGGCACGGCTCTGCAGTCCGTTCAGGAACGGATTCTCCCAGACAGGCTCCTCGAGCACGGCCGACGGCCACTGCAGGCCGCGCGGCCGCCCACCCGCCCCGAAATGCGTCGTCTTCTGCAGGTGGTCCATCATCTCGGCAACCGGGTGGTTGTCGGCGAAGAAGCTGGCGAACATCGAGCAGCAGATGTCGGCCGAGTGGGCGCCGGGGATGATCGCGTTTTCCACCTCGATCGCTCCTCCGACCGGGATCAGCGCTCGGCCCGAGCCGGAAGGACACGCATCCGGCATCAATGCGCCGCGCTTCACCACCGGGACGTGGAGGAGCTCGTGCATGCGAGCGCGCGCAGACTCGACGTTGCAGCGCTCCTCCGGCGTCTCCGGGACGATGGCCTCGGCCAGCGGCGCCGCTTCGAGGCGGGGAAGAATGACGGGGAGCTGCTTCGGGAATTCGCGCTCGAGCGTTACCAGCACGGCCTCGCGGGCAAGTCCGGTGGCCTCGAGATCACGCGCCCGGCGCAGTGCCGCTCCCAGGCGGCGTCCCTCGTGCCAGCCGGCGGCGACCAGGTCTCGTGCTTTGATTTCCATGTTCATGAGTTTGATGTGTTCGAATTCTACGCTGCGGCAACCGGGCCAACTAGCCCGATTGCCGCGGTGTTCCTGACCGGCCGGTCAGGTGTTCAGTTGGGTGTGGAAGCCCATCGCGCGGCCGCGCGGAGGCGTTTCCTGCGGGACGGGCGACTCCGGGTTGAACAGCGCGGCCAGCGGCACGCTGTCGCCCGACGGCGTCGGCTTGCCGAGATGCTGCGCCAGCCGTTCGGCTTCGCTCCTGTTCAGACGGCGGAACTCGCGGTGGGCCAGAAGCCGCCCCGAACGGAGCAGCGCGGGGTCGATGTCGGAGAGCACGCTGTTCAGCGTGCAAATCACCTGAACGCCCAAAGCGTCGCCCATGATTCCGTCGGTGAGGTTCAGAAGCGTCGCCACCTTCTCCCGATTGTCGCCGTCGCGACGCAGCAGGATGCTTTCGGCGTCCTCCAGCACGAGCACTTTGCGGAGCTTCGAGAGGCGATTCTCGTTGGCCCAGAAGGTCACGAGTTCGCCCGCGTCGACACTGCCGAAGCGCGAGGCAGGCATGAAGTAGAACAGATGCGACTCGCTGGTCCACGCGGCGAGCGAACGCAGCAGTGAGGTTTTACCGGTGCCAGGTTCGCCGCTCAAAATGGAGAGCCCGTAACGTCGCTCCTGCAGGCGAGCGATCCAGCCGTCGACCCAACCGGCCATGCAGTCGCCGTAGAAGAGATCGATGTCGGCTCGCGGCACGAGCTGCTCCTCCGCGATGCGGACGCGCTGCACGTCCAGACTCGAGTAGCTGGCGTTCAGCAGCGCGATGCGCGGACCGGCGGCGGAGGCCTTCGCGTCGTTCAAGAACTCCGCCTTCAGATGATCGAGCAGCGTCACCGCCAGCGCCTCGCTCGCGGCAAAGACGCGGAGCTGGTAACGAGGAGCATCGTCGAGCACCGCGTTGTCGCAATGGACGAGTTCGACGACTCCGCCGGACGCGAGAGTCCCGCAAATTGCCTGGGGAACTCGCGCCGATGCATCGGCCTCCTCGTCGTCCGCATCGTAGAACGACAGCCAGAGGGATTCGCCCAGGGCGTCCTTCAACGCGCGGACATTCCACGCGCCGACGTGAGTCCGGCCGTGAAGGAACCCGCGCTCAAGCGCCGGATACGGCACGGAAACGCTGGAGAGGTCGCGATAAAAAATCGTGCCCGCAGGCGTGGAGGGATGACGAAGTGGGTTCATGACAGAACCGCGCATCAGAGCGCGCGGCGCTTCTTCCGCTGGACGGAGAGACGAGGCCGCGTGGTTTTGCGTGGCAGATTGAGCGTACTGGAATGCTGGCGACAGCGCCGGGGCGAATGGCCGGAGCCAGACACAGGCGTGAGCCGAAGGATCTTGAGAAAGGATGCGGAAATCATGGAGAAGGAGCCGACCGGTGCGCCCGGTCGGCTCAAGGGCTGCCAATCAACGACCGCCAAAGCGCGAGCACCTGGAAATCGGAGCGGAGTTTCTTTTCACCGGCTTCTCGGATCTGGCGGGCCCGCTCGCGCGAAACGCCGAGTTCGTCAGCGATCGCATCGAGGGTCACCTCGTCCAAGTAGTACCGGCGCAGCGCAAACGCCTGGTTTGCTGGCAGGCGAGCCACGGCGCCAAGTAAGGCTGATGCGATCTCCTGCCCGTCCACTGCTTCCGCGGGAGACGGAGCGCCGGGGTCCGAAAGGGTTTCCCAGTCGAAACCCGACTCGCGTTCAGCGGCGGCGAGGTCGTCCAGAGCGCTCGCGGCCTCGCGTACCGAGAGGCCGGTCGCCGCGGCAATTTCCGAGGCGGTTGGCCGCACGTTTCCGACGAGGGAGAGCTTGGCCAGCGCACCGGAGACCGTGTTGAGCTGCACGCGCCGGCGCCGCGACACGGGATCGAGCCGTCGGAGTTCGTCGAGCATGGCGCCGCGAACGCAGACGAAGCAGTAGGCACGTACTTCGTCCGGAGCACCGGAGACGCGGCCCAGCGCCTGGACAAGCGCGATTTTCCCGACCGAGGCCAGGTCGTCGCGCTCGACATGCGAAGGAAGGCGGCGCGACAGCGTCGCCAGCGCTGTATCAACGATGTCGATATAGTCGGCGACGCGCACGCGTGCTGGAGCGAGTGTGTTCATGGGAGGCGCGCTGCCCGGAAGGAGCTGACAACCCGCTCTGCCGCAGCAGAGCGGGCGCGACCTCTCAGGAACAGGCAGCGCTTAGTTCGTGAGGAAGTGTCGCCAGTCGGGATGTTTTGGCTCCCGAATCGCGGCGGCCGCGGGAAGCGGAGCCGGAGCTTTGGGTCGGCGGAGCAGGCGGAGGCCTGCTTCGTGCGGGAGCCGGTTGGCTTTGAGTGAGTTGATTTCCTTTTTTGCCCAAACGAGGTTTTCGAAAGTGTCTTTGCCTCCACGATCGCGGGGCACAACGTGGTCGAGATTGCCGCCGGACTTTCCGACGTGTTCCCCGGTGTACTGGCATACACCGCCGTCACGTTCGAAAACCGCCTGGCGCGTGACGCGCGGAACACGGATCGGCATCTTGTCGAACTGCGTCGCGATGATGACCGTGGGCACGCGGACCCGGAGTCGGGGTGTTGCGATCACGAAGTCGAACTCGCGGATCGGCAGCTTGATCCACTCCGCCCAGGGGAGCGGGTTGAGGTACAAGGGCCGGTCGAAGTCGAATGAACTGTCATCGAGCTTCGGATACGCCACGTCCATCCCGAGTGCCGGAGGCAAGTCGTCGCTCCCGCCGTTCAGCGCCACAAGGGCTTGCTTGACGGTGCGGTGGCCAATGACCTGCCAGGCTCGGTTGAGCGAGAGGACAATGGGTTTGTTGAGGACGTCGGTGGACATGGGATTGACTGGGTGAAAAGGGAATACGTCTCCGCGTGGGCATGCCCCCGCCGTGACGGTGTGTGTTCTGTTTTTGCGTTCCTCCGGTGGCCAAAAACCGCCGTGCGAAAATGGATCTCCGCGCCCGTTACGCCGGCAGCCTCGGGTGGGCTGATCGGGCATCGCTGCACCGGTCGTCGCGCAGGGTAACGCTCCCTGGTCTGCCGGTTATCGACCGATTGCTCTGCTTTTGAGCTACACGACGAAGGAGCCGGATGCTTAGCGTTTCGCCTACTCCCAAACCATGGCGAAGAAACCCACCCGCGAGGAACGCGATCGAATGTGCACGCGCAAGCGGCGCTACGCGACACAGGCAGACGCGCTCACCGCGGCGGCGATCCTCGGCGTGGAGCGAAACCGAACGGCGTACCGCTGCCCCCTTTGCGGGCGTTGGCACCTGTCTTCCGTGCGCTAAGCGCGCTAAGGGTCGTCGGCGACGATCGTAAAAACTGGCAGGCCCGGCCGGAGTTGCACCGGCACTGTTCCGCGTTCGAAGCACGGCCGACTAGCTTTTGCCGACGGGCCTTTGAAAGTGGTCCCTCCACGAGGACTCGCACCTCGATCTCAAGCTTCGCGGGCTTGTGTCCTGGCTCTTGGACGATGGAGAGAAAGCGGAGGCCGGTTGGGCCTTCCATCATGCGAAACGAAAGTTGGTGCGGGCGGAGGGAATCGCACCCTCACGAGCTTGCGCTCATCGGCATCTCGGGCCGAAGCGTCTACTGTTCCGCCACGTCCGCAAAGTCTTCGGCAGCGGCGCGAGGACTCGCACCTGCAGCCACGGATTCAAAGTCCGCCGTCCGTCTGGCAGGACGGCACCGCAAAGAATGGTCAGGGTGACAGGACTTGCACCTGCATGATCTCCCTTCCGAGGGGAGTCGCCGACTAGTTGGCACCACACCCTGTCATACAAAGTGAACCGGCCCGGAGACGTACTCCGGGCCGGTGTTTTCTCCTGTTTTAGCGGGTCTGCGGACGACGCCTGTAGTCGGCACGTGCAACCAGCACGAGACCGACAACGACGATCCACGCGACCACGAGGGCAACAGCGCTCATGGCGTTGTCCTTTCTATTTTCGAGGCCTTGCTCCAAGGAGCTTCGGCCGTTCAACGCGCACGCCCCAAAATGAGGCGCGCACGAAATCGGAGCTGGCGGAGTGGAGCTCGCTCGCCTGAAACGGTTCGGAGCGGCCGGACCGCCGCAGCGCCCGTTGATCTGGCTCGGAGAACCGAGTCACCTCACCGTCGAAAGGAGGTGCGGGAGTGGGAGTCGCGCCCACGGCAACGTGGCTTATGAGACCAGTCGGATCGCTCGATCTTCCCGCAAAAATGGATACCGCGGCTCAGGTTCTTCGCTGTGGGAGGACTTCTCCCACAGCCGTCCTCAGTCACCGCGAGAGGCCGCAAACGTCGGCGCGTCGTCGGGACAGAAGATATGTCGTCCTGGAGGCGTCGCGACGTGTCCGCGACGCCACGACCTTCCGATCAGCAATCGTCCAGGAAATCAGCCCCTGCCGGCTTCGGCCGCCGACTGGCTACAGATGAAATCCGAAGGGGCATGCGGACTCTGGCCTCGGATTCACAGCCAGCGCTCTGTTCAAACAGAAATGGTCGCCTCACCGTCTGGTCTTGGGGCCGCTCTGGATTGGAGACAATCACCAGCGGTCCTGCGTCACCAGACGCGAAGGCGAATTCGCGCGGAGGACTCGGGACCCAATAACATAACAATCTGTCGGTCCTCAGCCCATGCGCGGGAAATTGAAACGCGTGGCCGGCATCGCCGTTTGACGCTCGAAGGCGCACCACGCGTGTTGGGAACGCACGCGGCGTTCCGATATTGTTCGGAGCGCCGCCCGCGTGGCGGGCACCCGCCCTCCTCACCCCTCGCGGGGCTCGGGGCTGGCGCCATCTACGCGCTGCGCGCTCCGTCGCAAAAAGAACACACACCGTCAGCCCTATCGAAAGACGTGTGTCGCTCGGATTGGTCGGCCGCGGGATTTTTGTGCGGACGTTGGCTGATCGAAATGGGCTCAGCGGTGAAGCCACTTACGGAATCTTGAAATTGAAACGAGCTCTGGGCTCGGTTCCGGAAGCGGCTGTGCGCAGGCACAAAAAAAACCACTTCCGGGTGGGAAGTGGCCGCGTAGGGCTACGAAGACTACCTTCGTGAGCTACGTGGTTCCACTTCCTTTGAGATGGGCATAGCCGGACCGCGTATTCGCGAGTCGTTCACTATGCCGTGTCGCTTGCCCCGTCGGCGTCATGCACGACCAACGAGGAGTCCTGGACAGGATTCGTCCTGTAACAATGGGTCGTGACGGTTTCATGGCAGAGGTGTGAGACGTTTGAGTGTTCGAAGAGGTAAACGGATTCAGCGGATTGAAAATCAAGAGGCGTTCTGAAGATTTTCTGGATTTCTTCTCCCGCCGCTCCGGACAACACGGCGGAGACTACCGAAACAGCCGGAATCTTGCCATGCAGATTCTGGCAGTTTACCTGACTACGCGATCATGTTTGAAAACCTATTCTCGGAGCGCGGACTCTCTCTCGATCGGATGAAAGTACTCGTCGAGGTTCAGGCCGCCGGAAGCATTGCGCAAGCGGCCCCGGGCGATCCTGTAAGGCAGAGTCAATACAGCAGGCAGTTGCGCGAGCTCTCGGAGTTTTTCGGCTGCGAGGTGGCGCAGCGTCGTGGGAAAGTGCTCAAGCTCACGGAGCGCGGTGAACGCCTGGCCCAGCTGGCTCGCGAACAGCTCCGCTCGCTCGACGATTTCCGTGCCGAATGCCAGGGCGAGACCGCAGTATTCACGATAGGCGCGGGAGATAGCCTGATCCAATGGCTCGTTATTCCACGGCTGAGCGAGGTATTGGCTGAGTTTCCGGGGACGCGTTTTGCGACCTCCAATCTCCGAACCAACGAAATCGTCCAGCAGCTCACGGACGGTCGGCTCGATTTTGGCATCATTCGCAAAAACGCCATGGCCCAGGGGCTCAGGTCTGCCCCACTGGGGCGAGTCACGTACGTTGCGATCGTGCCAACGGCCCTGGCACGCAAGGGCGGCGTCGAATTAGAGCATGCGTTCGCCGAGCTGCCATTGGCTACACAGACGACGGACGGGCAGTTCTCGATGGGCCTGCGAGAACTCGCGGAGACGCTGGATGTGGCACTGTCGCCCGCAATTTCGTGCCAGTCTTTTCCCCAAACGATCGCAGCGGTTCGCACAGGGAAGTTCTGGGCCATCGTCCCCTCGATCGCCGTGCGGGAGCTTCCCGCTCACTCCGTGCATTGCGTCCAGGACCCGCACCTAAGGTCGCTGGCCCGTGAAGCCATGTTGGCCTGGAACCCGCGGCTTACGCGGATTCGTCCCAACGCGACTCGCATCGCAACCTCATTGAGCACGCGATTGAGGCTCCAAGCATGACGATTCCCGAATTTGCTTCGGTTCGACCAGGAACCCAAGTCCCTTGCAGTGATCCCCACGGCCGCTCCGCCGCCATTTCAGCGAACGAAAACGCCCTTCTGCTCGAAAACTGGGCTCGTTAACAGCAAACAACCAAACACGGCTGTCCCCAAACTTTGGTGTAGATCCGTGTAGATCCGAGATCCGGTCCCATATCTCTCCCGCAGATGGATCCAGATGGTGGACGGTACTGGACTCGAACCAGTGACCCCGTGCGTGTGAAGCACGTGCTCTAACCAACTGAGCTAACCGTCCGAAACGGGGGGCCAACGTGGCGGGCCGCCGGAGCCAAATCAACTCATTTTCTCACGCGAACAGCTCTGCGGCGCTCCGGGAAAAGCGTCCGGCAGATTTCGCAGACCGTGCCATCGCACCCCCGGGCGGTACAATGCTCGCGACCGTAGTAGATCATGCGGAGGTGCAGCAGATTCCAGTGCGCCTCAGGGAATAACTTCTTCAGGTCCCGCTCGGTTTCGGTGACGTTGCGGCCACGGGTAAGCTTCCACCGTTGGGCGAGACGGTGGATGTGGGTATCCACCGGGAACGCGGGGACCCCGAAGGCTTGAGACATCACCACCGAAGCGGTCTTGTGGCCGACGCCCGGCAACGCCTCCAGCGCCGCGAACGTTTTCGGAACCTCGCTTCCATGCTCCGCGACCAGAATTCTCGAGAGGCCTGATATCGCTCGCGCCTTCTGCGGGGCCAAACCGCAGGGCCGAACAATCGCCTCTATCTCTTCCACCTGTACTCGCGCCATCTCCGCCGGCGTGGACGCGCGCTCAAACAACCGGGGAGTGACTTCGTTCACTCGTTTGTCGGTACACTGAGCAGAAAGCAGTACCGCAATCAGCAAGGTGTAGGGGTCGTGGTGATTCAGCGGGATCGCCGGGTGCGGATATATCTGAGCCAAACGTTCGTCGACAAATGCGGCCCGTTCGGCGGGTGTGGCATACATACGGCGCAACCCTCGTTGCCGCAGCGCAAGGTGCAAACCCATTTCGGCTGCCGCCGCAAACCCTCAAGTTCAAGACAAGCGACCGGTGGTACGCGATTAACAAGCAGCCGTATCTTGTTAAGAGCGAGTCAAAAGCATTTCTCCTCTGCCAAACCGTTGCACTGCCCCGAGCGTTTGTGGTCTGTCGCGCGATGACCATCTTTGGACGCGTGAGCTCGGCATTCTCAGTGTGCAGAAACATAGCCGCTCTCGGGCTCGCAATCGGAGGAATTTGTCCGTCTTCCGTGCGTGCTCAGATAGAGCCGATCCTGGGGAATGTATCCACTCGCGGGAGCGTTGGCACAGACGCAGACGCCCTGATTGGCGGGTTCATCATCTCCGGCACGGCGCCGCGCAAGATCCTCATCCGCGTGCAGGGACCGTCGATCGGCGTCGCTCCATACAACGTCGCTGAGGTTCTGGATGACCCCACCTGCACACTTTACTCCGGCGACACCGCAATCGCGACCAACGACGACTGGCAGACGGACGCAACCGAGGCTAATGCAGTGCGGGCCTACCAGCTGCAGCCCAATTCCGCCCGCGAATGCGCGCTCGTGCGGACCCTCGACCCGGGCAGCTACACCGTCATCGTACGCGGGAAGAACAACATCACGGGTATCGCCCTTCTGGAGATCTTTGACGTCGATTCGAAGAGTCCGGCGTCCCTAAGCCGGACGTTCAACCTATCGACACGCGGGCGAGTCGGCACCGGAGATAAAGTGATGATATTGGGCTTCATCATCCAAGGCACCCAGCCTCGAAACGTGCTTATCACCACCATCGGCGGCTCCCTGGGAGAGTTCAACGTTCCCAATACTCTCAACGATCCCAAGCTCGAGATACACTCCGGCGATCAAATAATCGCCACCTGCGACGATTGGATGTCATCACCCGACTTCGACACCATCGCACGCACCGGCTTCTCGCCCCGTGACCCCCTCGAGCCAGCCGTGTACCTGCAACTCCAACCGGGAAGCTATACTGCCGTGGTAAGCGGGGTCGACGGCGCCCAAGGTGTCGCGCTGCCCGAGGTGTACGATGTACGTTCTTTGGTCGACGTCCGCTTTGCGCCCACGTCCATCTCGGACCGCACGGCAAAACTCGTTATCTCCACAGGAACGACCGCGGAAACGCTCGACCTCTCATTCGTCGGAGCAACCACCGCTACGGTAGCGACAGGCGCGAACGGCACCTACACATACACCAATTCCGACGCCTTCCGGAGCAAGATCACGATTACCGCCAGCGGCTACACATTGAACGGCACTCTCCTCTTCTACCGGAACCAAATCGCTGTATTTGACGGAACGTTACAAAAGCCCGGCGGCTCAAGCCAAGCCGCCGGCGGCCGGCTGATATTCCAATAACCGGGAGAAGGCGGGGAACCGGAAGCGAATCCCCCTGAATCGCGGATCGCCTCGCTAGAGACGGCCCGGAACGCCCGTCCTGCCCCGACGACCGGGAGGCGAGCCTCTTCGTTCAAGGAGTGCTCGCCGGGGCTTCCGATCGGGAAAATACGCAGGGAATCCAGCGGGGCCTAACGTTCAAGAAGCCCACAGAAGGCGTCGCGCTCCGAAAGCCGTAGAGGATCACTCGAATTGCCGCACGGAGCATTCTCGCACACCAAGGTGCCCTGCGCCGCAAAGCCTCAGCGTCTCCGGTAGACTGCAGGAGCCGCGCGGCATCAGTTTCCGGAATAGAGGCTGAAGCAGCGCGGAATTCCCTTCTCGCATTCAGGCAAGAAAGATTGACATCTGGAACCCATCGAGCGAGACATCCCAAGCAATGGACAAATTCGATGGGCGGAGGAAATCACGATCGGCACAGTTGATCGGCGCAGTTTTGGTCTGCCTGTCCATTTCGGGCGTTCGCGCTCAAACCGATCCCGGTCCGATAGACCTCTCCGACCGGGAAACCGCACGGACTTGGCACAACACCTGGTGGCCGAAAACCTACGGTGCGCCAATGAGCTTCACCGGTGATGCGTCGACCGGAGTTCCCGGCGATATCTCAGAAGCCTACCGCAACCAGACGGTCCTCCGCCTGAATATGCTCCGCCGCATGACAGGAGCCCAACCCGTCACGCTGCAGGCAGAGTACAACCGCTACTGCCAAGCCGCCGCCGTCCTGATGTCAGCGAATAAGAACATCAGTCATCTCCCAGATACCTCATGGAAGTTCTATTCGGATACCGCCGCGTTGGGCGCGCGAAACAGCCTTCTCGCATCCCAAGCAAACGGGGCTACTGCGGTGTACGTGTACCTCTACGATTGGGGTGAAAGCAATCAACAGTTGGGTCACCGTATACTCATGCTGAATCCGTCGCTTCGAAACGTCGCAACCGGCGACGCCCCTGAATCATCTTCAGGAATTGCAAGCAACGCGCTTGGAAACAACTTCGATGCCGATCAATATATACGGGAGCCGGACTTTAAGGCACCATTCCAGACATGGCCGACAGCCGGCCACATACCACAATTCCTAGTCCCTGGTCGTTGGAGCCTAGTTGTAAGCGATTTCCGGCAACAGAAGTTCGACTTCACTTTCTGCACCATCGCAGTAACCCGAAACGGACTCATCCTTCCCACACAAGCTCGCCTTCTAGCGGGAAGCATTGGACTTGTGTGGACACTCGACGGGACGGATGAAGGGGCAACATATACTTGGTATTCTCTAGGATTAGAGCGGCTGTGGGGCCGTCCCAATACGCCAGCAGACACCTTCTATCACGTCACTATAAGTGGAATCCGCACAGCCGCTGACAACGCACTGTGGAACGGGACTGGGCGCTTCGAATACGACGTGATTGGCTATGACCCAGCGGTCGCAACAAACCCGCCAAGAATCGTGAGCCAGCCCCATTCATCCACCGCTTACGAGGGAGGTATAGTAACGCTTTCAGTGAAATCCGATCACGCCATTGCCTATCAATGGTACAAAGGGATGCAGCCAATCGAAGGAGCGAACGGCTCAGTTCTGACACTTCAGAACGTAACAACTGCCGACTCGGACAAATACTGGTGCCGTGTATACGGATCGGCAGGCGCGGCAGACTCCCAAATAGCAGACCTCGCCGTTTTCACGCCTGAGAAAGGGGATAATCGCTTCGTTAATATATCGACCCGGTCTTTTGTCGGGACCGGCTCTGAAATCCAGATAGCGGGCTTTGTGATCGGGGGCAACACACCGAAACGCATACTCATCCGCGCCGCTGGACCTGGCCTCGCACAATTCACCGTGCCCAATTTCCTCACAAATCCTGTTCTTCAACTATTCGACAAGGACGGAGTGAAGATTGGAGAAAACGATGATTGGAGTCTCGCAACTAAGGAGAGCACGCCGGCGGTATATTGGTGGTATTCCGAAAACAGTCGCGATTCAGCGCTCCTCGTAACGCTCGCGCCAGGCGCATACACGGCAAAAGTATCAGGCGCATATGACACAGTTGGCGTAGCGCTCGTGGAGGTCTTTGATGTGGATAGCGACGCGCCACGGCTCGTCAATATCTCAACAAGATCACTAGTAAGGGCCGGTTCAGAGGTACAAATCGCCGGATTCGTAATTGCTGGAGACGCTCCAAAGCGAGTTCTGATCCGCGCTGCCGGTCCAGCACTCGCCCAATTCGAAATCAAGAACGCACTTCAAGACCCCATTCTCCAGTTGTCTGACAAAGACGGAAACGTACTCGATGAGAACGACGATTGGGCTATTGATACGAAGACCTCCACTCCGTCCGTTTACTGGTGGTTCGCCCAGGGCAGCAAAGACTCGGCGATCATGTGCACTCTGCCGCCGGGGAACTATACTGCAAAGGTTTCCGGGAAAGATGGTACTCAGGGCGTCGCACTCATCGAAGTATACGAGTTGCCCTAGTTCTGTTTCTGTCATGCACCTCTTGAAGAAGATAGTACCTGCAGCCATTATCCTGCTCTTGCCAGCTCTAAAAGCGGTTGGTGCGACTATAACGTGGCCATCATATGCGCCGCGCATCGAGCACGGCATCCAAGTAAATAGCCCGAGAGGCCAAGGGCATGCACAGGCGATGAACGGCATTCCCGTGTCATACCTCGGCACAGGCAACCCCGGGCACAGTTACTCCTCAGAGCTTTCGTTCACCTTGCCATACGCTCTCGAGGTCAAGTTCACCATGACGTTGACGCGGGTGTGGTCAAATACTCCAGAGCCGACCGGTCAAGCATGCGCATTCTCAGTTGACGGTGAATCACTGTATGGAGCACTGGAGCAACTCAAGCCTTCCAGGGTCGTGGCACCGGACTGGATGGAAATCAAGTACTCCACTCCTTCTGCTGCTGACACGCCGATCGGGCAAATCGGCGGCACCGCATCCGGCGACACCGCCGTTCTTGTCATCGCGAGAAAGCTTTCGAAGGGAACTCACACGATCGTGCTGAACAGCGGCTGCTGGAAAGACGGAGCCAAAACATGGATTGCTGTTTGGAACTCCTTGAGTGCGACGATTGACGACTGCCCGCCCCTTCCAGTTTACGACGCCGGCATGATAAATGTATCAGGCAACTCACAAGCTTCGATTACCCCAACAACCAAGCGAGTCATCTTCGGCGAGAGCATCGTCTTCCAACTGAGCGAGCAATGCCCCCCTGGTGCCAAACGTGTTTTTACAGGAGGCGACGCCATGTACGAGGCGCCCCCTGCATCGATCACAGTCACGCCGACAGTTGCGGGCGTTCATACTTATACATACTCCGTTGAAGGGCAGAAACGACTCGCCTATCGAAACATTGGGTTCGGAGCCTCGGTGCGACTGTGGGGCCCTAGCCTACCGTCTGACGGGGTCGATATCAGCGCTCTGCGCTACTATGACGTTAGTAGGAACGGCACCTATAAAGCCGTACAAACCGTCGACGGGTTCGCATCGATTCCGGCCGAGTGCACCATCGACGACATTCAGTCCGCAGTGGCTACAGCCACAGTCACCGTACTTCCTAAGCCCGTAACGTTCACATTTGGGCCGCAAACGTTTGAGTATGATGGTAGCGTGAAGGCGGTCTCGGTGGTGCCGAGCGATCCTGGCGCGACTTGGCGAGTTGTCTCTGGGGTTCTCTCTGGAACTGAGCCGGGGAGTACCCCGTTTGTGGTCGAGGCGACGGGTAACTACGAAGGGACGGGAAATGGAACGCTGACCATCAATGGGGCGGCAGTCGCGGTGACCGCGTTTACTCCGGTTTCGTCTTCGTACACTGTTCTGTCCGGTCCGGCTCAAGGCCGTAACTATCCGAGAACCTGGAATGAAGGGGGAGCATGGCACGCATTCCTCGCACGCGAGGGAGTCTCGCTAGAGGTGCAGGGGCGTTCTACAACTCACGCCATTTCGGAGTTTGAACTCCAGGCAAAGCCTCCGGCCAAAGACTGGTATACGGTTTGCCAAGGCACTCCGGATGAAGACTCGCCTCAGGGCATCGGAGCTACCGCAAGGCGCGTATTCAAGACCCACCTTGGAGAACCACTGCCCGAGAACTCTTTGATTCCCTCGGACACAGCACTTGCCGGCACATGGCGTATTCGGGCGCGCGTCCGTGGGACGGATGGTAAATGGTCCGAGTGGGCGTTCGAGCAGCCGCTCGCCGTAGTCATGCCGCTCAAATCGGTGCTGATGACTGGCCGGACGCTGCCGCCCACAGACGAGGCCAATTGGTTCGCGGCGTCAGATGCCAAACAATACGACTTCAGCGTCTGGATACCGTAGTTCCCGACTTCCGTAGCGCGCATCAGACAGGTGAATGGCATCCAAGATGGTCGCTCGCCAACTGTCTAGCGACGACTTCTGAGAAACGATTGAACTGACGCCACCCGCTTCAGTTCCGGCTTCGGCAGGAGCTCTGTTCTAGCCTGGAAAGCTGCCACACCGAGCGAGCACCTTGCGACAGGATGTGGAGTGCGCGCATGGGGACCTTTCCCTCGATGCGCTCCCGCAAATCTGCACGTCTCGCTGGCGATCTCTGGCATCCCGTGGCACAGATCTCACGCAACCCCGCATGCTATGAGTACCCACGCACCTTCAGGGCTGACGTCTCGGCGTCGTTTCCTGCAGTCACTCGTCGGAATCGGAGCGCTCGTTGGGCCATCGCTCTCGTCAGTTTCCTCCCTCTTGGCAGAAGAGCCAAAGTCCCCCTCAAACGATAAACGGAAGCTGGGCATCGCGCTCCTTGGTCTCGGCGGGTATTCGACGGGACAACTCGCACCAGCACTCCATGAGACACGCCACTGTCGGCTGGCGGGAGTGGTGACGGGAACGCCAGCAAAAGCAGAGCGCTGGAAGCGTCAGTACAACCTGCCTGCGTCGTGCGTCTACAACTACGAGAATTTCGACCGGATCGCGGACAATCCGGAGATCGACATCGTCTACGTGGTAACGCCTAACGCGCTCCATCGAGATTTTGTCATACGTGCAGCGAAAGCAGGGAAGCACGTGATCTGCGAAAAACCCATGGCCACATCCGTCGAAGATTGCGACCGAATGATCGATGCATGCCGGAACGCGAATCGAAAGCTATCGATCGGCTATCGTCTTCATTTCGAACCGCACAATCTCGAAGCCGTGCGGATAGGCACCGAGCGGATCTTCGGGCCGTTGACGATCGTGAAGGCGGGGCACGGATTTCACGGCTCCGGCGGGACCTGGCGGTTCGACAAGAAACTCGCCGGGGGCGGCCCTCTCATGGACGTCGGGATCTACTGCGTGCAAGCGGCATGTTATGTCACCGGCGAAGAGCCGGTAGCAGTGACTGCCGTCGAAAAGCCGAAGACCGATCCAGAGCGTTTCCGCGAGGTCGAAGAAACGCTCACATGGACCATGGAGTTCCCGAGCGGAACCCGCGCCGAGTGCATCACGAGCTACAACGAAAATTACAACCACTTGCGCGGGGAGGCCGCTAATGGATGGTTTGAGCTCTCCCCCGCCTACTCCTACCGCGGCATCCGAGGCAAAACCAGTTCGGGGAGAATGGATTTCCCGCAGGTAAACCAGCAGGCAATTCAGATGGACGCTTTCGCGAAGTGTATTCAAGACGGCACTTCGTCGAGCGTGCCAGGCGAGATGGGACGCCGAGATGTTCGCTACCTGATGGCGATTTACGAAGCCGCGCGCACCGGAAAACGGGTAACGCTCTAGCCGCCGATCAAAGGCGGCATCAACTCGCCACCGCGCCGCCGTTGTATGCAAATCAACTGACGCACGTTTGGCGCCCCGAGATCATCCCTTTCGGGAAGGCGAGAGCCCCGAAGAACAAGGCTGCGTTAGCTGGACTCGGCACACGCATGACACCGGTTCCTGCCGTTGCAGATAGCAGGCGCTGCCTGGAAAGAGCGCGAAAAAGCCGCGGTCGGTGGACCGCGGCTTGTCATCGAATCATCCTGGCTGCACTGGCAGCCCTCTGCCTGCTCAGCCCTGTGGTTTCGCCGCAGGAGTGGGCGTCGGGGTCGACGGACCCTGCGCCTTCGCGGCTTGTTCCTGTGCAAACTGCTGACTGAGGGACTGAATCTTCGGCATAGCTTTCATCATGCGCGGCATCATCACTTCCATCATGCGCTGCTGCATTTGCGGTTGTTTGTCTATCATGGCAGTGCCTGCCGGCGTCGCGTAGAAGTCGCTCAGCCCACGAAGCTCTTCGGCGGTGAACAGCTCGGAGTAGATTTTCGCGACATCCGATTTCATCTCCTCCGGCTTCAGCTCGGACCAGAGCGCATCCATCAACTTGGTTTGAAATGCAGCGAAATCTTCAGGTGAAACTTTGCCGCCCATCTGCGCCATCATCTGCTTCGACATGGCGACGGCGGCTTGCTTCTGCTGGTCGATCATCTTCCCGAGCATTTGCTCAAACTTCATCTTGTTCAGCACGTCGGTAGCCTGCTGGACGGTCGCCTTTGTATCCAAAGTCTTGATCGTGCCACCGGCGATCGGCAGAGCGAACTCCTGGCCATCCTTTTCGACGGTCAGCACCTGCGTGGCGGAATCGTAGGCTTTCAGCTTGTAGCCCTCGAAGTCATTGCCGAGCGAAAGCCAGGCACTGTGATTTCCACCTTCCGTCGCGATGCCAAAACGTCGGTCCTGCCCCATGGACAGTACGGCGTTGAATGAGAGTGGCGCAGTTTCAGCCGCGAAGGCCGCCACCGCAGTGAGCATTCCCAACACAGCCAATTTGATCTTCATAGCAGGAGCAGGAATGGGGAACCGTGCCCGCCTGGCAAGCGTTCGGCCGGTACAACGCCGATCCGCCTTTCTATTACAAATGCATCCCGCTCACCGGTGCGAGGCCGCCCAAAGTCTCAGTACACCGGCCCCCAGGCGACTTCCGTGTAGAACTAGAAGCGTGCACCAGCACGCGGAGATCGGAAACTCACCGACGTTTTTTGGGGCTCCAATCAGCCGTGATCACCGACGAGAAGCCGCCTCGCGCTTTCCAGTCCGCAACGATCGTCAGTTTCCGTGGCTTCAGAGCCGCCCCAAGATCGTCGCAGATCTTGTTCGTCGCTGCCTCAAAAAAGATGCCTTCGTTCCGATAGGCGTGGAAATAGAGTTTCAGCGACTTCAGCTCCACGCAGATCTTGTCCGGAACGTAGCGGACGGTGATATCGGCAAAATCCGGGTGGCCCGTCATCGGGCAGAGCGACGTAAACTCGTGATGCGTGTGCTCGATCACGTAATCGCGATGGGGCGCGGGATTGGGAAACGTCTCGAGGATCTTCGGATCGGCCATGGAGAAAAAAAGGCTGAAAGACTGAAGGGCTGAAAGGCTGAAATATCTTCCCCACGTTATCCACCCACTCGGCTCCAAAGCGGGACTGGCTCCCACCAAGCCCATCGGCCCGACGTCGTTCCTTCGGCCCTTCAGCCTTTTCCTACGTCGCCGTCTCGGTGAAGCGGCTCTCGCGGATGACGGTCACCTTGATCGTGCTTGGGTACTGCAGCTCCTCTTCGATCTTGCGACGAAGGATCTTGGAGATCTCGCGCGCCCGCTCGTCGGTGACCTGCTGGGGCGAGACCACCACGCGAATCTCTCTTCCCGCCTGGATCGCATACGCCTGCTGCACTCCATCGACCGACATCGCGAGTTTCTCCAGCCGGTCCAGCCGCTGGATGTAGCTGCTCATCGACTCGGCACGGGCTCCCGGACGCACCGCAGAAATCGTATCCGCCAAAATCACGAGGCCGGCGTAAACCGTCTCCGGTTTCACCTCTTCATGGTGCGCCGCGACGGAGTTGACCACGATCGGCGTCTCACCGTGGCGCTTCACAAAATCAGCGCCGATCAAAGCATGGCTGCCTTCGAATTCCGCGTCGACCGCTTTGCCGATGTCGTGCAAGAGCCCTGCCCGTTTCGCTACGTTCGGATCGAGACCGATCTCACTCGCGATGAGCGAGCAGAGATAGCCGACCTCCACGGAGTGGTCCAAGGCGTTCTGCGTGTAGGAAAACCGGTACTTCAGACGGCCGAGCAGCTTGATGATTTCGGGGTGAAGGCCATTGATGCCCAAACGCTGGACGGCGTCCTCGCCCGCTTGTACCACGTTGAGTTCCACTTCCTCGCGAGAGCGGCTCACGAATTCCTCGATGCTCGCGGGATGGATACGTCCATCCTTCACCAAAGCCTCCAGGGCCGCTCGGGCAATTTCGCGGCGCACGGGATCGAACGACGAAATCAGCACCATCTGCGGCGTCTCGTCGATCAGCAGCGTGACACCGGTGGCCGCTTCGAAGGCTTTGATATTGCGACCTTCGCGTCCGATGATCCTGCCCTTCATCTCCTCGCTCGGCAGGTGGACAATCGTCGCCGTGATGTCGTTGTTCGGCTTCGAGGAAAGCCTCTGCATCGCGGTGATCAGGATTCTCTTGGCTTCGCTCTGAAGCTCCTGCTCGGACTTTTCGAGGGTCTCACGGCGTAGCGCGCGGAGTTCATCCTGGCACTCCAGAAGCACCTCCTCGCGGAGGGTCTTTTTGATTTCCTCAGCGTCCATCTGCGAAACGCCTTCCAGACGTTTGCGCAGGCTTTTCGAAAGAGCCCGGATCGCATCCCGCGCCTGCTTCAAGGCCGCGTTTTCACGCGCCAATCTTTCCTGCTTCTGCTCCAGCTGGTAGTCCAGCAACGCCAGCGACTCCTCGTGCGCTCGGATTTCGCGGAGTTTGATATCCGTCTCGATCTCCCGGCGATCGAACTCACGGTTGATTTCGGCCCGGTGGTGCTGAATCTCCTCCTCGGCTTTCTGCCGAATCTCCTGGGCGGCAACGGCCGCCTCCCGCCGGGCAACTTCGATCAGTTGGGCGGCAGCAGCCTCGGCGCTTTTCCGTGTGTATCGCGTCAGAATCCAAACCAGGAAAAAGCCGAGCGAAACGCCCACGGCCGACGCAACCGTAAGCGACCACAATTCCGGGTCACCTGCGGCAATCAGAAACGCAAAGTCGGCTGCGCTGGCTGATCTCAAGAGGCGGCAAGCTAGGGCGATGGCACTAAAGTTCAATCTTTCTTCGACTTAACAGGGCCGGTGGACAACGCGCAGCTCACGGATACGAGGCGTGAGCCGGCACATACGTTCGGCATCGCGGAGAGGACCTCTGCAGAGCCGCAATAGCGATCCGTGGCAAAACGCTCCATAGGGTCGAGGTACCGTCCGCCAACGCAAACGCCGAGTTCCCTCGCCATCGAGCGGCCCTGCGACGGTCGCGAACGCCGACCGTGCTCACTCTGAGCATCCCTGTCAGCGGTCGGGAGGACGCGTGGCGAGCTGCGGCCAGACCGCGGCAACAACCTCCTGCATACGCGCCAAGGCTTGAGGCTCGCCGTCGTCCGCCGTCGTTTGCACGACGACGTAAGCCCAGCGCTCGTTCCGCAGATGAAAGAGCCGGTCCCGGGCATTGCGCAGAAGCATCCCCGCGTGGGACGGCTCCACCGATTCAGTTCCAACAAACCAATACGCAAAGAGCCCCGGCGCCCTCACCCGTCGCCCCGCTGCATCGCGGGCTTCCAGCTGCACGCGAAGCAGCGTCGCAGGAAGACGGCTGCCGTCAGCCAGTGCAAAGGCGTGGGTGCTTCGATCCGAGATCGACCACCCCTGCCCGGCGAGGCAGAGCTCCGGGCGGTGAATCGAACTGCGGTCACGTCCGCTGAGAACAACCGAGAAAAAGACCTGACGAGACCGGTCGAGCACCGACACGTAATTGCGCCTCGAATACCCTGTGTCGGCCGGAAGCAGCTGCCGTTCGAAATCGCTCACCTCTGTTCGCTGGCCGATCCACTCCGTCCCGATGAACTCCGGCAGCGGCGCCGGATCGACGGAGTTTTCGGACAACCTCACCCCCGCCGACTCCGCCGGCCGCAAGCGGTCGAATTGCCGTGTGCCGGCAATGGCCGCCAGCACCACGACCAGAACCGCGAACGCTCCAGGAAGAGTACCTGCCCTGCTGCCGGCACCGGCCATCGGCTTCTCCGCCTCCTCGGCGGGGGGTTGATGCTTGCGGGGACCGTCGGGATTCCGTGCCGAGGGAAGCAGGCGTTCCGTAGCTCGAGCCGTCAGAAGAAGCAGCCCCAGAACGACCAGGAAGACCAGGACCCCCGACCAAGCGTGTACACGTTCTCCGGCGCTCTGACCGAGTAAATGCCCGGCACAAACAATCGCCAGAATCCGCGCGAGGTTGCCCAAAAACGCGAACGGCAAGGCCAACAACGCGAACCCAGCCCGCAACCAAAACGAACGGAACGTGAGGTACCCCACCACCAATCCGAGCCCGACGAGAGCAACCAGAGAGCGGATACCCGAGCACGCCGCAGCGACGTCGTATTGAAACCGCCCATTCGGCGCGAACAGCTGCGTGCCGCTGCGAACGATCTCGACGCCGGCGACGTGAGCGATCCCCTCGGCGCCCTTCGATACGCCGAGACGCAGGTAGAACCCGAGGTCGTCCAGGAACCCAAACGGAACGGCAAACAGCAGAAAGACGATTGGAAACGCCGCTGCGCGTCCCCATCGCCGCCCGCCGCCCAGAGCGCAAACGCCCCAGGCATAAACGAGAAAGCCGAGGATTGAGATGCGCGTCTGCTGAATCGCGTACCCGATCACGTGGATACACGCTCCCGAGATCATGGCGGCAAGAGCCCAGCCGAGTGCCGATTGATAATCCCGGACCGGCTCGGTCCGCAGGTTTCTCCAGGCGAGCCAAACCGCTAGCAGCACGACAAGAGGTCCGTGCTGGGATTCCGAGGCCGGATCGAACCACTGATATCCCCACCAATAAAAGAGCGAACGTGTATCGATATACCCCCGCGTCGCATTCCCAAATCCCTGGAAGAGCACGATGCCTGCAGCGGCGCAGAGCACCGCGGGCAACAGACTTCGCAAACGTGGGGAATTCATGAGGTCGGTGAACCTGCCGCTTCGTATTCACCGTCGAGTGTAACGGTTCCTTCCAGACAAATCCGTAAAAAGTTGGCGAAGGCGAAGCGATGGATTTTCCCCACCAATCCCGGAAGACAGTGAAAATTACAAAGTCTTGATTAGGCGCAGCGCTGACAACGTCGCACAGATGCGAGACAACCGCCCGCCGTGTCCCCGTCGATCCCCGTCGTCACCCCTGAGCTGTCCACCGTGCCCGCGTGGCGCGTATTTCTCCGCTCCGCGGACCACCGCCTGATTCGCGCCGGACTCACGGCGCTGCTCGGCATCGCCATCGCGCGGTACTTAGGCCCGGAGGAATTCGGCCTTCTCAGCTCCGCCGTGGGCATGGCCTCGATTCTCCTGGCCTTCAGTTCACTCGGGCTGGATCGGCTCGTCCGAGAGGAAGTCGAAGGACATCCCACCGATTCAGCGACGATCCTCGGCACGGCCATGGGACTCCGACTGGCAGCGGCAGGGCTGGCATATCTCGTCCTTCTCATCGCTGCGCCGGCACACCATCCCGGCCTCCGGCTCGTCTGGCTCGTCGCATCGCTGGCCACCCTTTCGCACATCCCGCTTACGGTCGAATGCTGGCTGTCCGCAAAAAAACAAACACGCCCCTGCACCCTGGCACTGAACGTCGGCTTCGGGCTAACGGTTCTGCTCAGCCTAGCCTTCATGTGGAACGGAGTCTCGGCCGTCTGGTTTGCCGCGGTGCTGGCGCTCGAGGCTCCGTTTGCCGCCCTGTTGATTTTCCACGCGTACGGCAAACTGGCTCCGAACGAAGACACCTTCGACTGGAGCACGCCTCTGGCGAAACGCTGGGTTCGGCGTTGCTGGTCCACGGTCGCCGTCAACGTCGCGGTGGTCGGACTGTTGCAGCTCAATCCCGTCCTCCTGGCATGGATTCGCGGCCCTCTGGAAGCCGGGCGGTACGCGGCCGCCAGCCGTTTCTTTGAGGTTATCTGCTTCGGAATTGTCGGCCTCTCTGTTGTACGCATGACTCGGATACGCGAGGCGCGCGGAGCCAAAGACCTCGATTTCGCAGCTCTCGCGCCGGTCATGGCCAATGCGGCAAGAACGGCTTGGTGTTTCGCGATCGTTGCCGCGGGCACGGCACTTTGGGCGATGTCCCTGATATTCGGACAAACCTACAACGGCTCGGCGCTCACCTTCGGCATCCTCTCCTTCGCTCTGATTCCTCAGGTGTTATCGCTGGTCGGAGTCGAGGCTCTGCCATCTCGGGAAGGCGAAGAGCAGCGGGTTCTTCGCACCGCAGGCGTCGGCCTCGGGCTGAACTTGGTTCTCGGCTGCTGGTGGAGTGTTTGGTGGGGTGCTCCGGGCGCGGCCGCGGCAGGGCTCGTCGGCTCCATCGCCGCACACCTGATCATGCCGCGTTTTGACCCGGCGACACGGGAGCTTGCTCGGGTTCGCCTCGCCGTGCTCACGTTCCGAAATCCCTTTCCGGCGCAGGAGCCACTCGTCGCCGTGCCCGCCGCTCCGATCAGCTCGGCGCCCTCACTTTCCAAGGACTCGCCGGATAGCCTCAATCCTCTCCCGGGCGAGTCGCTCAAAACCAAAGTCGCGGGCACGCCGCAGTCCCTCTGACTGGAGCCGTTCGCGAAGCGACGTCTCGGTGCAAATCCGGCCGAGCGCGACCGACGCCGATTCCGTATCCGCGAAGTCGATGTAGAGCGCAGCGTCCCCCGCCACTTCCCTGAGCACCGGAAGGTCCTGAACAACGCTCGGGCAGCCGGAGGCCATCGCGTCCAGCACGCTTCGCCCAAACGTCTCTTCCGTGGTGGAGAGAATATGCGCTTGGGCTCCGCGGAAACACGCCGGCAACCAACGCTCCTCGATCCAGCCGAGAAACTGGACGGCGGCCCCGATGCCGAGCCGTGCCGCCTCTTTTTTCGCTCCCGCCATTCCGCCCTCCCAGTCTCCACCCGACAGCACCAGCGGAAACGTTCGCCGCAGGTCCGCCGGAAGCCGTGCGTACGCGGCCAGCGCGCGGTCAATCCGCTTGTAGGGATAGAAATTGGACGACCAAAAGAGGTACCTTTCCGGCAGCGAGAGCCGCTTCTTCGCCTCCGCATCGATGACAGCATCGGGCTCGGGACAATATCGGCGATGATCGACGCCCTCCGGGCTGGCCAGGATCGGGGCTTTGATCGCGACGTGAGCCTGGCGGAGCCGCTCCGCCGTCCAGGCAGAATTGGCGATCACGAGCGACGCGCGGGCGAGTCCGCGGCTAATCGCAAGGTTGCGATAGATTCCCCGCAGCCCGGATCCGCGCGTGAGATGGTGGAGCGAAAAGACGTGCATCACGACCGGAAGCGGCGCCCTGAGCGGCATAAAACCGACCGTCAACAACGCATCCGCCCCTCTCGCTCTAGCCGCAGGCCCGACCCAAAAATGATCCGCGCAAAGACGCCTCAAGCGGTGGTTATTTGCCGGATACGACCGCACCACTTCCACGCGCGGATCCGTCGGAAGGTCCGTCTGCTCCTGTCCCGCGAAGAGCAACCAACGCACGTCCGGATACTCAGCCAAGCCGTGGGCTACAAAACCGGCGAACAAGGTCGAAAGCCCGGTGCGACGAGTGGGGTTCTCGCACAGCAAGGACATGGCTAAGGTAACCGGCACCGTTTCAGAATCAGCGGGCGCGACCCCGCGGCAAAGCGAAACTGCTGAGCCTGCTCGGCGAAGAAGTGACAACGGCAGCCCCTCCGCTCAGTAATTGCACGTTGCGCTCCATGACTCCCGCTCACCCGATGACTCCGCAGCCGTGGCAGGGATTTGTCTGGATCGTGGGAGGCCGCACGGTCCGGGCGGCTATCGGTCTTTTTGTCGGGGTGTGGGTGGCGCGGTACCTCGGTCCGGCCGACTTCGGGTTGCTCAACTCCGCCCTTGCGGTCGCGCTCATGCTTTCGGCTCTTTCGGGGCTCGGGCTCGACAGTCTGGTCCGGCAGGAACTCGTTCGAGAACCCCAGAAGTCCGGCGATATCCTGGGAACCTGCGTGACGCTTCGCCTCGCGAGCGGAGCGCTGCTTTATGTCGGACTCATCTGCGCCGCTCTGCGGCAAAGCCCCGAGCTACGCGCACTCTGGCTCGTGTGCGGCCTGATGCTCGTGACCCACGTGCCGATGTGCCTGGATTTCTGGTATCAGTCCCGCCTCGATCTACGCTACTCCACCATTGGCCAGAACATCGCGTTCGCGATCTCTGCGGCGCTCCGTGCAGGGCTCATCCTCATCGGCGGACCTGTGCTTTGGTTTGCCGGAGCCATCGTCTTCGAAGGGCCGGTCTCAGGGGCGTTCCTCTATTCTGGATACGTGCGGGGGCCCCCCAAGGACAGTCGGTGGGGTTGGGACTGGGCGCGCGCTCAGCGCTGGCTTCGCACGTGCTGGCCGTTGCTTGCCTCCAACCTGCTCGCCGTCGCCTTCACTCAGCTGAACCAGGTGATCCTCGTCGTGTACTCCGATGCACCGGTGGAGGCGGGACGCTACGCCGCGGCGAGCCGCGTTTTCGAATTGGGTTCTTTCGTGATCACCGCGTTCGTCACGACCCAGGTCCCGTCGATCACGCGGGCCCGCGATCTACACCACGAACAGGGCGCACACGTGCTGCGGCGCAGTCTCGCCCAGGCGGCCGCGATTGCGTGGACCATCGGGCTCGGTGCCGCCGTGACGGCGCCTTGGCTGACGGCGCTGCTTTTCGGGAGCGAATACCGCGGCACGGAGGCGTCGATGCGTCTCGTCGCCCTGGCGCTCGTGCCGCTGGGTAGCGGGCTCATTCGTCACGAATGGTGGGTGGGCGCAGAGCGAACACATCGGCTGCTGATCGCCTACGTAGCCGGCGCAGCGGCGAATCTTCTGGTCGCCGTGTGGCTGATTCCTCGGTGGGGAGCGGCTGGAGCGGCCACCGCGATGCTGACGGGCCTGTGCACGACCCACCTCGGAGGATCCTTCTTCTGGTCAGACGCCCGGGAATTTGGACGCTGGCAGCTCAACGCCCTGCTTCTTCGTCCGCTGTGGACCAGCCTCAAGCGCAACCAACCGGAGCCTTAAGGTGAACGAGTGGATAGTCATTCCGGTTCACAATCGCCGAAACGTCACCCTGGAGTGTCTCGCGCACCTCGCCGAGACGGGGGATCTATCTCGATTTCGCGTCCTTGTGGTGGATGACGGATCCTCCGACGGCACCACCGAAAGCATCCGGCAGCGCTTCCCCGAAGTACTGCTGGCACGCGGCAACGGCGATCTCTGGTGGACGGGAGCGATCGCTCTGGGGATGGACGAGGCGTTCCGTCAGGGCGCATCCGGCGTCTGCTGGCTCAACGACGATTGCCTCCCGGAGCCGGGCACGCTCCCAGCCTTGGTCGAGTGGGGGCAACGACTTGGAGCCATCGTTTCGCCCCTCTGCGTCCGAAGCGACACCCACGCACGGGTGCCCACTGCGTTCGTCGGCAGGCTTCAGATCCACGCCGATAAAGGCTGCATCGAAGTGGACGGAGTAAGCGGCTTCTGCGTCCGTGTTCCCCGCGAGGTTTGGCTCAAGATAGGCGCACCTGACGCCCGGCGTTTTCCGCACTACTACGGCGATACGTCGTACACGCTGGCGGCGAAAAAGGCCGGAGTTCGCAGCTACCTTCTGGCCGACTATCGCGCACAGCTCGTCCGCTACGAGCCGCGGCCGGAATCCGTATCGGAACATCTCCGCCGAGCCGCTCCGGCCGCCGCAAACTGGACGGCGTTATTCCTCTCCCCAAAGTCCCCTTTCCGCATACCCACCCTCTTCTGGTATTTCATCGCCAAATACGGCCCGACGACAGGAGCGGCGCTATTTGCGGCGCGCGCGCTGCAAGGTCAGCTCAAGTGGGGAGCCCATGTTCTGGCCGGAGGGCGGCGCAAGAGCGGCTAAGCGCGCGCTCGCCGCTGGCGAAAGCGTACGTAGATTAAGCCTCGAGTGAACCCCTGGTACAAAGACCGAATCGTCTACGCGTCCGCTGTCTTGTTGGCGATCGTGGCCGGCACTTGGATCGCGCAGGGGACCTGGATGGCGACAGCCGTCCTCGGCAGCGCATTTGTCCTGGCGGCGCTGGCGTACCTTGCGCCGCAGGCAACCCACGTCTTCGTGCTCGCGTTCCTGGTCTGCGGATACGTGGTCGGGAACCGAGGCTTCGCTCAGCTCGCGCCGAGCGCAGGCCTGCCTCTGTTTCCGGCCGAGTGCGGGCTGCTCGTCTCCGGCGCGCTGCTCGTCGTACAGTCCTGCATCCGTCGCGAGCTCCCCATGGTTCAGGACGGCCTCAACCGCCTGCTGTTGCTTTGGATCGCCCTAGGCTGCGCGCGGATCGGCTTCGATCTCTATCGGTTCGGGTTCGCCGCACTCCGGGACTTCGCGCTCGTCTACTACGCCGCCTTCTTCTTTGTCGCCCAGGCCGGAATCCGGCATCTGGAGTCGCCGAGCCGGTGGCTGCACCGTATCCTACTGGCCACGACAGCACCTCTCCCTCTGCTGTTGTTCGCTTTTTCGAATTACCCGGACGTCTTTGTCCGGCAACTCACGTTTCGGGGAAACCCCCTCATCTTCTACAAGGGCGACCTGATCGGAACGCTGCTCTCGATCGGCTCGGTGGCGTGGTTCATTCGCTTCGAAGAAGGCCGCCGCCGCTGGCTCTCGTTGGCGATGAGCCTGGCCCTCGCCGGCACGATGCTGACGACGGACAACCGCGCTTCGTTTCTGGCCTTGGTCGTCGCCGCCGTCTGGCTGGCGATCGGGGGCCGCTGGAGATATCTTCAGGTGCTCACGGCTTCCGGCGTCGCGGTCGTGATCGCCATCCTGCTGTGGAGCCAATTCGTCGGTCGCAGGCTGGAAGACACTCCTCTTCGCGGCGCGTACGAACAGCTCGTGTCGTTGACGGATTTCCAAGGCACACGCACGTACTCCACGTCGAGCAGCGGTCCGAAAGGGGACAACAATCGTTTTCGAATGGTGTGGTGGCAGACGGTGATTTCCGACACCGCGCGGACAAATCCTTACGTGGGCATGGGCTTCGGCTACGACCTGGCGGAGGAGTTTCTTCGCGCCTACTACCCCGACGGCGGAGACGATTTTAGCGCGCGCAGTCCGCACAATGTCTGGGTGACTCTCTTCGCCCGGATGGGCGCCATCGGCGTGGTGGCTTTCCTGCTCGTCGCTGCAGCGGTCTGGCGGCGCACGTTCTGGGCTGTGCGTCAGCACGAAGAACCTCAGCAAGCGCTTCCTTGGTGCGCGGCTTGGTCCCTTCTAACGGCCGCCTGCTTCGGCGTGGTGCTTGAGGGGCCAATGGGCGCGGTGGTCTTCTGGATCGCGCTCGGGACAGGAAACGCCGCTTTCTGGAAACGGACGCAAGCGCTCGCCGCGGCGTCGACAGCGACGCCGGACGAATCCGCCGCGCCGTTTCCGCCGGAAAAGCCCGTGCTGGGCCACTGATTCTCACCGAAGCCAAAGCCTTTCTTGCGGAGACGGTGCGTTTGCCGCACGAAGTTGTTTGTCGCCGCGCGCAAGCGCACCACCCGCCTCCGCCGTTTTGTCCCACTTCGTCGCCACACTCCGCTCTCTTCCCGAGTATCTCCGTCTCTTTCGGCGGACAGCCCGGGAGCGTTACGACTGGGTATCGCCGCTCGCCATCCTGGCGCTGAGCTGCATCGGCGTGGCGTTCATCTTCAGCGCGCAGTACTCCACGCGCCCCGTTCTTCCCAAGGAGCTGGGGTTGAAGTGGATTCTCACGATGTTCAGCCAGAACTGGGTCAAACAGATCCTGTTCCTTTTCGTCGGCGCGGGGTTGTACGTCATGGTGTCGCTCGTCCACTACCGGTTTTGGTTGAGCATCGCCCACTGGTTCTACCTCGCCTGCATCGTGCCGCTGATCCTCGTGCTGATTCCCGGCATAGGAACTGAGAGTTACGGCGCACAACGCTGGCTGGATTTCGGTTTTTTCAGCTATCAACCATCCGAGACCTCGAAGGCAGCCGTCCTCCTGATGGTCGCGAGCGTCCTGGCCCGGTCGCAGATCGGCACCGTTCGTCAATCCCTCGGCACGTTGGGGAAATTGGCTCTTGCGGCGGG
Source organism: Opitutaceae bacterium EW11 (assembly GCA_003054665.1). Lineage (GTDB taxonomy): Bacteria > Verrucomicrobiota > Verrucomicrobiia > Opitutales > Opitutaceae > EW11. The sequence continues at coordinate 599,612 of QAYY01000001.1, forward strand.
CATCCCCATGTTTTTGATCCTGTTACAACCCGATCTCAAATCGGCGATTGTGCTGCCGCCCATGGTGTTCTCGATGCTGTACGTCTCCAAGCTGTCCACGCGCTTTTTCGCGGTGGCCCTGGGGGCGTTCCTCCTCGTGGTGGGCGTCGTGGGATGGGATAGCTACAGCTACGTTCAGTTCATGGAATCCCACGGGTACTCGTACCAGACCGATCGCGGTAAGTACGAACCGCATACCTGGATCAAGCTGCACGATTATCAGCGCAACCGTATCATCGCCTTCGTAGCCCCCGAGAAAATCGACCCGTCGGGAACCGGCATCTCCTGGAACCGGCAGCAATCGCTCATTTCGGTCGGCTCAGGCGGCTTGACGGGCAAAGGGTGGACGCAGGGCACGCAAGCCCAGCTCGGCTACCTGCCCCGCGCGGTGGCGCACAACGATTTTATCGCCTCGGTCATCGCCGAGGAAAAAGGATTTTTGGGAAGCCTCACGGTTCTCAGCCTGTTTGGAGTAGTGTTGTTCAACGGCATTCGCATCGCCGGTCTCGCCCGAGACCGCTTCGGCACCTTGATCGCTCTCGGCGTGACGGTGCTCTTCGCCGTGCATGTGTTCGTGAACATCGCGATGACCATCGGGCTGGTGCCCATCACGGGCATACCGCTTCCCTTCATCAGCTACGGTGGCTCCTTCGTGCTTAGTTGCTGCTTGCTGCAAGGACTGGTCCAGAGCGTCTATCGCTTCAGGAAGGATTTCGTATGAAATCGCTTCTTCGCGATACCGGCCGCTCTGCCGGAATTTCCTGCGCCGCAACTCCCGCGCTTCGGGGCTCCGTCGAAACCAACGACAACACGCACCATGAGCGTTCCCCCGCAATCCAACCCGAGTGTGACCGGCGCCCAGCCTGCCGATTCCTCTTCCTCGTACGATGAGGAGCTAGCGAATCCTCCGCCTCAGACCTCCCCAGACCCGGTCGACCCCTCCGAACTCCGCGCCGGCGCCGAAGAGCGCGCCAAACAGCGCCCCCTGCTCCAGAAGATCCTCTCCGTTTTCAAGAAGGAGAAGAGTTCCTTCCGAGAGCTGATCATCAATTCCGAGCCGCTCGAAAAGCGTGTGGCTCTGCTCGTCGACGGCGTGCTCGAGAAATTCGAGATCGAGCGCGAGTCCGACAACCGCATGGTCGGCGGCATCTACAAGGGCCGGATCAAGAACCTCGACGCCGGCCTCAAAGCCGCGTTCGTCGACATCGGCTACAGCAAAAACGCCTTCCTGCACTACTGGGACATGCTCCCGGCCGCCGCCGACTCCTCCGTGGAGGTCGTCCGCGTGAACAAGCGCAAGGACGCCCCGATCCGGCCGGCCGAACCGACCGTCAAGGACATCCCCGGACTGTATCCGCCGGGCACCGACATCGTCATCCAGGTGACGAAGGGTCCGATCGGCACCAAAGGCCCCCGCACCACCACGAATCTCGCGATCCCCGGACGCTACCTCGTGCTCATGCCCTACTCCGATCAGTGCGGCATCTCCCGCAAGATCGAAGACCCGCGCGAGCGGCAGCGCCTGAAGCAGATGATCAACGAGCTCACGATTCCCGAGGGTATGGGCGTGATCGTCCGCACCGCCGGCGAAGGCAAAAAGACCCGGTACTTCATCCGCGACCTTCACCTCCTGCTGAAGACCTGGAGTTCCATCCAGGAGAAGATGCAGTCCGAGCGCGCCCCCGCGACGCTCTACCAGGAGCCCGACCTCGTCGAGCGCACCGTCCGCGACTTCCTCACCGAGGAGGTCGACCGCGTCCTGATCGACAACGCCGAGGACCATTCCCGCACCCAGGCGCTGGTCGGCCAGATCAGCAAACGCTCCCGCGGAAAGATCGCGCTCTACAAGGACAACATTCCGATCTTCGAGCGCTTCAACATCGAGCGCCAGATCGAGCAGACCTTCCAGCGCAAGGTTCCCCTCCCGTCCGGCGGCGAGATCGTGATCGACGAGACCGAGGCGCTCATCGCCATCGACGTCAACACCGGCTCGCACAAGTCGAAGCACGGTGACGAGAAAAACACGATCTACGCCGTGAACCTCGAGGCCGCGCAGGAGATCGCCCGTCAGATCCGCCTCCGGAATCTCGGCGGTCTCATCATCATCGACTTCATCGACATGAAGGAGCGGCGCCATCGCAACGCCGTGTACGAGAAGATGGTCCAGGCAATGTCGGAGGACAAAGCCAAGAACCACATCCTGCCCATCTCGCAGCTCGGCATCATGCAGATGACGCGCCAGCGCCAGCAGGAGTCGCTCTCGTCCAACCTCTACACCGACTGCCCGTATTGCCGCGGCCGCGGTATCGTGAAATCGGCTACAACGATGTCGGTCGAGCTGCAGCGCAAACTCTCGTCCGTCGTCCGCCGCCTCCAGGCACGCAACGACGGCAAGGAGTACTCGCTCCGCGTGCTGGTGCACCCGAGCATCCTCGAGCGCCTCCGCAGCGAAGACGCCGAACTGCTCGTGCGCATGGAGAAACTCTTCGGGGTGAAGTTGGCCTTCCGCGCCGACCTCAACTACCACGTGGAGAACTTCAAGATCGTGAACGCGATCTCCGGCGAAGAGTACCGCTGACGTGTTCAGTGACATTAAATCCGTGTTGGTGACACGAATCCCGTGACGCTGACATGATATCAGCGCGTCGCTGACACGAATTCCGTTTCAGCGACGCTCCGTATACGCATCGGAAGTGTCTAGGTGCCCCGGTTGTCCTCTTGGGATATCAGCCGAATAACGACGCGCACCAGTTGATCGGTCGCGCCGTTCAACAGATTCTTAAATCCTTTGAACCAGCAAGCGTCGGTCCTGACCCGCTCGGCCTCTCGGGCCTCCTTTTCCGGATGCTTCAACATGCTCAGCAGCAGGAGCCGAAGCTGCGCATAATGTGTTTGGACGCCATGATGCAGGAAACTGTCTGCCTCGCCAGTCGCCAGCACGGCTTCTGCACCCTCTAATAGCTTGAGAAACAGCCGCACAGCCTCATCCCGGCTAATGTTGAGGAGTGCCAGGGTGCATTTAGTACCATAGGATCGGACTGCGATGGAGGGGCCACCAAGTATATAGCGCGCTAGGAAGTCTGTGCACATTGCTCGCTGCAAAGGCAATACGCACGAGCCAAAACCGCGCGCACCCTGGCACGACATGTTGACCGAGCACGGCTCAGTTTCGGTGCACCAAACTGGCCGCCATCGGTTTCGGAATCAGGAGAGAACCTTTACTCCAGATCGTAAACTTCGATCAGCGCGACGCCGGTGCTGTTATTCTTACCAGACACCAGCACGGTGTAAGCGCCGGGAGTCAGCGTCACTACCAGCGCGGATTCGGCTGAGTGTGGGGCAAGCGGAAATGCGCCCAGATGATGTGTCGCAGCGGCAATCGCGGACGCGTTTTCATTTGTGCTATCCCAATCATCACTACTGGCGACCGTGTCTTGACCCGACTTGATTGCGATCACGGGATCCTCGAGGAGTCCGGGCACTCCAAACTGTTTGAGTGTGGGTCCGGACGCCCGAATCAAGAGTTTCTTCGGGTAAGCACCCGAGACTATAAAACCGGCGATTTGGATTCGCTCACCGGTATCCACGCGGGAACGAGTGGAGATATTACTCAGCACCGATCCGACCGTTGCACCGGACACATCGTAAACCTCAATCAGCGCGACACCGGTCGATGAATTCTTGCCGGAGATCTGCGCGGTGTAGGCACCGGGTGGAACTGTGATCACGAATGCTGCATCACTTGAACCGTCGTCCCAAGGGGCGATATTAAGCTTGGCCACGGCCTGTTTGACCACGGCGCCTTTGGAGACGTCGTCACTCCAGTCATCATTTGTCGCAACTGACTGCTGCGAAGCATCGAAAAGTCGCAACACGGGGTCATCCAACACGCCAACGATTCCGAATTTCTTCAGAGCCGGACCGTTTGCCCGGACCAGCAGCGTCTTCGGATCGCTTCCCGACACGATGAAGCCGGCGATTTCGATTTCTCCCCCGCGACCAACGAAAGCACGGGTGGATATGTTCGTCAGGCTGGACCTAAACAGCGAAACCTCTGCATCGCGACCCGCGGCTGCTTGTATCGAGCTGTTCGACGTGATCACTGGACCGGCAGAGTAAGTTCCGTTGGCAGCCACCGCGCCGCAAAGAAAATCAAGGTACGCAGACACGTTCACGAATCGGTCCTCCGCACCGTCGGAGTGTGGAGTGATGAGGAGTCTCCCTTTGATGGAACCGTCGACAAAGGTTTCAAAAGGGGTGGCCACATCTGTGAATCCATCGGTCCGAGCCCTGGGGCTGCTCGTAAAACAAGGATACGGCGTTCTCCCCGAAGTTGAATCGTAACTCGCGAGAAGTTTGAACCCGTCGTACAAGGAATAGTTGAGGTAGCTATAGGACCCTCCAATTCCGTAGGCGTACCAAAGCTCGTTGACCGGACCAACCGCAGTTTGTCCTGGGCCATTGAGGCGAAACGTATACTCGATAGCTATTCCCTCCTTCCCGAAATAAAACTGAGCGCAAACTCGCGCTGCACCCATTAAGAGGAGAATGAAGATGACAATACGGTTGCACATCGCTGGATAGGAAACGACCCCTGTCCCGCCCCCGGATTCGAGCGGCCGGATCAACTCAGCTCGCAAGGTTAGTCCGAGACAATCGCAAACGCGCACATTGCGCAAAGGTTGACACGCGGGCTCGAGTACTCAGTTCGACAACTCGAATTCTGCCGTGCAGAGCGAATAGCGGTCAGGCGGTCGCTTGGAGTCTGCACGCCGGTGGCGCCTCGACCCCTGCTTCTTCAGCAGAATGTCCTGGATCTTTTTGGGTCGCAGCGCTTGGTGCATCTACTCCAGTGTCCGCGCTCACGGGATTGCTTCATCGACGGTGAACTGCCGCACTTCCTGTGGCCCCACTCTGCCTCGATGAGGGGCGAGGGGCCATGCCGGACGTGAGCGAGGTTTACCTCGCCTGGACGTTCAGTGGGGAAGCGGAATTTCAGGAACGTGAAGGCAACGGCCCGTGGATCACGCACCGGATCAAAGCCGGCTCGTTTTTTCTCACGACCGGAGGCGGTCCCTACGAGTGCCGGTGGAAAACACTCTCTGCCGAGCCGTTCCCCGCGATGATGGTCTTTGCTAAGCTGCCCTTGCTCGCGCGCGCTTTGGAGGAAGTCTACGGGGCGGACGCACCCCAAGGTGCGGCTGCGCGACCTGTCGGCTTTCACGGACCCCGACCTGAATTGGATGATGGAGGGCGTGCGACAGGAGCTCACGGCGCGTCGCGCCAGTGTGCTGCGTGTCCAAGGCTTGGCGCACCTCATCGCGGTTCATCTGGCGCGGAACTGTGCCGGGATCCCCATGGACCTGCGCGGCGCCAGTGCAGCGCTGCCCGGATTCAAGCTAAAGCAAGTCACCGATTGGATCGAGACGCACCTCGACGAAGAGTTCGATCTAGACTCTCTCGCCGCCAAAGCGGACCTCAGCAAATTTCACTTCCATCGCCTGTTCAAGCAGGCCACCGGCTTGTCGCCGGCAAAATTTCAGTTGGACGCTCGCATGAAAGAGGCGCGCCGCCGACTACGCGAAACCAACATGCCGCTCCTGACCTACATTAAGGAAATCTCGCCGCGCCCGATCCTGTTTATCCATGGAGAAAAGGCTCACTCGCGCTACTTCAGCGAAACGGCCTATACCGCCGCGGCGGAGCCGAAGGAGCTGCTGATCATTCCGGGCGCGAGCCATGTCGATCTGTATGACCGGATGGACAAGATTCCCTTTGAAAGAATCGCGGCATTTTGCGCCGAGCACCTGAAATAGCCCGAAACGGCGCGCCGGCGATTACTACCAGCGCAGCCACCGGGGTTCAGACGACACGCAGCGCCCGGGGCTGCGAACCAAAGACGTCCTAGAACAACACGTTTTCGATGAACTGTGTCAGGTGCTCCGGCAGCTTTCGATTGCGGCGGACGACGACCACGAGTTCCCGAACAAAACGCTCCGGCCAGGGCTGACGACGCAGGCTGCGCTTGCCGGAATAAAGCGCCAGCGCCCGCGTGGGCACAAAGCTGGACCCCATGCCAAGGGCGACGAGGTTCACGATGAGATCGAAACTGTCCAACTGCATGCCCGGCTCGATCCGCCAGCCATAGCGTTGCAGCCAGCTCCGCAGGCGCCGTCCGGTATTCGTGCGTTCGTCGAGGAGCAGCCAGTTCTGCTGGCCCAACCACGCGGCGCGCGCGTTCGCCCTGGCTGATTCCGGCAGCGGCGCGACATCCCTCGGAGTGATCAGGACGAAGGCATCGTTGAACCGATGCGTCACCCGCACGGTCTTGGGCAGGCGACGCGGCGGGCAGAGCACCCCGAGGTCGATTTCATTCGCCTCCAGCGCCGAGAGGATCGTCTCACTCGGCTCGTACGAGACGCGATAGCCCACCCCGGGCAGCCGTCGCAGGTTCGCATGAAAAAATCCAGGGAGATAAGCGAGACCGACGGAACGCGAGACTCCGACGCGCACCTCCTTCTTCGCCCCGGCAAATCCCTCCCGCAGATTCCTCAGCGTCTGGTCCAGATCCCCGAGGAGTCGTCCGGATTCGCGCTGCAGCGCGCGACCGGCGTCGGTCAGTTGCACGCTCCGCGTCGTGCGCTCGAAAAGCGCGAGCCCAAGGCTCGCCTCGATCCCCTGCACCTGCCGCGTGACCGCACTCTGCGTCAGCCCGGCCACTTCCGCCGCCTTGGTGAAGCTGCGGTGCCGAGCGACGAGGTGAAAAAGATGGAGTTCGTAGAGATCGAAGGGCGCTGTAGGCAGAAACTCATTCATCGGATGCATCAATCGATGCCACTAATGAATTTCTCTGACAAGCGCCGCGCGAGTATCCTGCCGCCCACAACTCACACGCCCATGGCCATCCCTTCCGATCGTGTCCCGCAAAACGTTCCTGGCCGACTCTACGTCGATTCAAGCTGCATCGACTGCGACCTCTGCCGCGAAACCGCACCGTCCCTCTTCGCACGCTTCGACGAAGGGGGCTATTCCTACGTTCACCACCAGCCGACCACGCCGGAGGAGATCGCGCTCGCCCAGGAGGCCATCGAAGGCTGCCCGGTCGAGGCGATCGGAAACGACGGCGACGACAAGGACGCGGCCTGAATCGGAACGCAGGGCCCTCGTGCCTCCAAGAAAAGGATACTCATGTTCACCAGTTTTCTTCTCGCCCTGCGCGAGGGCACGGAAGCAGCGCTCGTCGTGGGCCTGGTGCTCGCCACGCTCCGACGTCTCGACCGCGGTGACTGCGACCGGCTTGTCTGGCTCGGCGTCGGTTCCGCGACGGCGGCAAGTCTCGCCGCAGCCCTGCTGCTCCAGCTCGTGGGCTGGCAACTCACCGGCACGGCCGAACCGGTCTTCGAGGGCGTCACACTCCTCCTCGCGGCGACGTTGCTCACCTGGATGGTGCTGTGGTCCCGGCGGGAAAGCGATGGCCGGGGACGCACGCTCGAATCAGGCCTGAGGTTGGCTGCCTGCGCTCCGGCGCGCACGGGAGTGTTTCTCATCACCTTCGTGGCGGTGAGCCGCGAAGGTCTGGAACTCGCGCTGTTTTTGACCGCCTCGAGTTTCGGAGCCACGCCCGGCGCAACCCTGCTCGGAACCGCTCTGGGTTTGGGAACGGCGGTGTTGATCGGGTGGCTGCTCTTCGCGGGCGCCGCGCGGCTCCAGATTCGGCGGTTCTTCCGCGTGACGTCCGTGCTGCTCATCTTTTTTTCCGCCGGGCTGGTCGCAAAAGGCGTTCACGAACTCAACGAAGCCGGTTGGATTCCTCCCCTGGCCGAACCGCTTTGGAACACGAGCGCCGTGCTCGACGATCGCTCCGCTCTGGGCGAAGTGCTGCGGACGCTCTTCGGCTACCGCAGCCATCCGTCACTCACATCGGTGCTCGGATACCTCGCGTACTTCGCGGTGGTGGCACTGCTCCTGCGCGGACGCCACCCGCGTTCGTCGGATACACCGTGCCTGATGGATCGCGAAACTTCGCCCGGCGGGGGCGGGCGCAATCCCTTCGGCACTTGAGGTGCGTCAAAGCGCCGCCGCGGCGAACGCGCTATCCTGGCACCGTCACACACAGACAACTCTATGTCACAATCCACAGACCTGAACGACCGCACGCGCTTCGACGTGCGCGAAATCCCCGGACGTGTGAAGCACGTCCAGATCCTCCAACGCTGGATCGATCTTCCTGTCGGCGAATACTTCGTCCTGATCAACGACCATGATCCGGTGCCGCTGTATCACCAGTTCTCGGCCCAGTATCCGGGAGCGTTTCGCTGGGAATACCTGCAACGCGGGCCGGAGGAGTTCCAGGTGAAGATCACCCGGACCAGCGCGACCGCCACACCCGTCGCACCGCCGCGCTGAGAACGGCGCAACATCGGTTCCGTCCGGGACCGGCGTTCCGGGCGACAAGAAATCCGGCAATCATGAATGACACACTCATCGTCATTCCAGCGGCACAACGCGCACGTGCGAATCGCGCCCAGACCGCTGGAGCACCGACGCTGCCGGACGGCCCCGCGCCGTCCGGCTTCGCCCTACCCGACCTCGAGCCCTGGCCCACCGAACTCGACGCGCGCGGGCTTCGCCCCGTGAATACATTTCAGGCGGCGCTGACCGCACTTTCCTCGATCCCCGACGGCCATCCGCAATACGTCCGCACACGCACCCGCCCGGACGATCTCCTGGCGAAACTCGCCGCCCGCGGTGTGGAGGCGGCGAGCAGCGAATCACCTGACGGCACTTGGCGCACAGCCCTGCGGGGCATGGGAGAGAATGCCGCGAAGCACGGCGCCCGGCGTTCCTGATCCGTGGCGGCGGCATTTCCCCGCCGGCTGATACCTTCATCCGCCAGGTCTGCAGCCTGAACTCGCACCAGGGTCGGCGCGAATTCATGGAGAGTTCACGCCTGCTTCATCAAGACCTCACGGAGCGCCGTTACGCTGCGGCCGAATGAGTGCGACGCCGCTGGTCCTTCTCTCCCGCCTTGTGCCGGCCGTGCGTGCGCCCTGGGCGGCTTCGGTCGCCGCGCTGTCGTTGGGAAAAGCGCTGCTGCTCCTCGCTCCGGCTATGCCCCTCGAGGTCTTTGCCCGCGCCACGGCCAGCGTGGCGGGCATGCTTGCGGGCGCGCCCGTAGACCGCGTTCCGGACGGGTGGCAATTGGCCGCCGTGCCGGAGCCCGTTGTGGTTTCGGTCGCCTGCAGCGGTACGGATTTCTGGCTGATGTTGGCGATGCTCGTTGCCTGGCATGTCGGCCGCCTCGGCGGAGCGTGGCAACGGTTGCTCGCAGCGCTCGGCGGTCTTGCGGCCTCGTTCCTCGCCGCCATCGCCGTTAACGCCTGCCGCGTTGTCGCCGTCATGCAGGCACACCGCTGGATCATCCCGCGCTGGCCGGAGGCGTACGGCCCGTTTCTCCACCTTCTCACCGGCGTGGCGGTTTTCCTGCCGGCCCTGATTTTCTGCCATGCCTTTCTCGAACGCCGTCGAACTCGCCGCCACACCGCCGCCTAGCACCCTACCGGAGCGTCCGCTGCTGCCGGATTTCCTGCTCCGTCCCGAATCTCTTCTGTGGCTTTGGCTCGCCCCGATTGCCGTGCTCCTGCTCCTCAATCTGCAGGGGTATCGCCTGATCGAAGGAAACATGGACGACGCCCAGCGGGCGCTCGCGCACCAGCTCGGCTGGGCGGGTCTGGCCAATTTCTTCGGAGGAATCGGGATCCTCGTCGGTTCGTGGTTGAGCGCTCGCAGGCGCCTCAAAAGCGAGCGGCCCGCGCTCGTCTGGGCGCTCGCGGCGGTTGCCGTGCAGACGGCGTATCTCTGGTTCGCCGCCGCCTCGACAGACAAGGTGCTTCCAACAAGCGTGCGCGCCTGGCTGTACCCGGAAACGCACTACCTTTTCAACCAGTTCGCCTTCGCCATGCTCCCGCTCTTCTGGGGCATCCTCCGCCTGGCGGCAGCCATTCCGGGAACCAGCCTGGGCAGGACTTTTGTCGCAAGCCTTGGACTCTCGCTGGGCGCTCCTCTCGTCCTCTACGTGGGGATGAACTTCTTCTCCCGCCTGCTGCGCTTCTGGCAGATACCGGCCATGCTCGTGGCAGCGGGTGTCGTCATCCTCGGGATCCTGATGTTCGTCGGGCTGTCGCGCGCTCTGTTGATCGGCCTCCGGGCCGGGCAGACGCTCGGCCCCTGGGCGGAACGCACCGCAATCTGGCTGGTTGCGCTGGTATTCCCCGTCTGCGGGTTGCTGCTCAACCGCACCATCCCGTTTCCGACAGACCTGCAGGCCTGGGAAGTGTACGCCCTCGTCCTCGCGAACACCGGGATCCTGCTCCTCGCCTCCTACAAACACACGGCATGGCCCCGCGGATCCCTTCTCCTGCTCTGCGCCACGCTTCCTTTCTCCCTCTATTTCTTCGTCGTTTTCCTCCCGTATACGCCGCTCTCGATCCTGGCGGTGATCGCACTCGGAACCGGTTTTCTCGTCCTCAGCCCGGTCGTGCTTTTCGTGCTGCACCTTCATCTTCTCAACCAAGCTCGACGCAACCTGCAGCTTTCAGCACGCGGCTGGCGGACAACCGCGGCATGCATCGCCTGTTTCCTCCTGCTGCCGGGGTTCTTCGTCGCCCGAGCTTTGGCGGACAAGGCCGCACTGCACGCGGCGCTCGATTACGTGTACGCGCCGTCGATCGAGTCCGGCGCGAACCGCTACACGTCCAGCCGGATGAATCTTCGCCGCGCCCTCGACAATCACCGGAAGTACAAGAACGGAATCTTTTACCCGCTCCTTTCCAGTTTCTACAGCTGGGCGGTATTCGACAATCTGGTACTTCCGGACGACAAGCTGGCCGCCCTTGAAACCGCGTTCTTCGGAGAGCCCGGCGGAAAAGAACGCCTCGATCCGGTGAAAAGTTCATGGGCAAGCAACGGCCGGAGTTCGGTCCGCGAGCGCACGCACATGCCGCGGCGGAACGATCTGCCGCACACCGTCGTGGTTCGCGCGCTAGAGACCGCAGCGCAACCGGTCGATGAGGGAACCCTGCGGACGACGTTCAAAATCACGCTCGAGAATCTCGGCGCGGCGCCGGCCGAGTACGTTCAAACGCTGCCCTTGCCGGCCGGCGTCTTCGTCTCCGGTTTTCGTCTGCACATCGATGGAGTCCCCGTTCCTGGACGGATCGTGGAAAAGAAGACGGCCCTCTGGGTGTATACCATGATCCGCGATGGCGAGCGGCGCGACCCAGGGCTGTTGGTGTTCAATCGACCGGACGAACTGGAGCTGCGCGTCTTCCCGGTGGGTCGCGAAAAACCGTCCGTCGTCGAAATCGATTTCCTGACCCCGAAGAAGGCACCGTTCGCTCCGACCACGGCGGTCCGATCCAACGACCCGGCCGATGCGCTTCGCTCGCTGGGACAAGAAGCTCCACCGTCACTCATCGCCACCGAACGCGGTCTGACCGTTTTCGCACCGCAACACGCGCTCCCGCTCCCCGCAGTGCCGCGCGAAGCCTACTTCCATTTCATTCTGGACCGGTCGTCGGAGGGCGCTTCCGTGGAAAGCCTGGCTCCGGCGATTGAGGCGATGTTGGCCAGCTTCCCGGGAGTGCGGCGTGGGCGCCTGAGTCTCGCCAATTACGACGTGGCCGAGCCGTTCGCAAAACTCACGCCCCTCGCCGACCTGAGCCGAGTCTCAGCCAGCGAACTCGACCGTACGCTCCCCTTGTCCGGGGGTTTCATGCTGGACCGCGCGCTCGCTCTCGCTGTGAAGACACATCGGGACATCGACCTCGTCGAGACCAAGACAAACCTGCCTCCGCCGCGCCCGATCTTCGTGGTGATCAGCAATCGTGACCTTTCGTCCGCCGCTCCTTTGGATCTCGCCAGCGCCTGGGCGCACCTGGTGCCGCGCCTCGAGGTGTATCAGGTCTCCAGGACCCAACGCTCCGTCTCGCGGTTGTTTCCCGACGCCTCCACGGCCGATGCGCCTTTGCTCCGGTGCGGCAAGGCGGTTCGTCCGCTCACTGGCGACGCCCCGCTGGTCTTCCCAAACTCCGGCGTGGACGCCCCGATCGAATATTTCGACCCGTCCGCGTCCGCTTGGCGATCGCTCGACGGACTTGCGAAATCGAGCGCAACCGGAGCCTGGGCGCAGGCAGTCGCGCTAAACTCCGACCGACGCGCCTATGCCGAGAGTCCGGGAGACGCCCGTCCGGGTTGGAGGGATCTCGTGAAGACGAGCCGGGAAACCGGTATTCTCATCCCGGAGACAAGCTACATCGTCGTGGAGAACGCCGCTCAATGGCGCATGCTCGAACTCAGCGAACGCAGGAAGCTCGGACAAAACGCCGCCCTCGCCTTCCGCGAGACGCCTGCACCGCCCTGGGTGTGGGTCGCCGCCGGGTTCTGCGCCTGGCTCGGCCTGCGCCGCTGGCGCGCAGGAAGAAGATCCCGCCAGCTCCCCAGCGCCGCGCTCCGCTCGGTCCCACAAAGCCCCTAGCGCTGCCCGTGTCTTGAAGCCGCAGCCGCCACGTCGACGATCGCAAACGCTGGCGCGCTTCCCGCACTGGTCCAACTCAACGACACGATCATCTGCCATTGGGACAACGGCGTGCGGGTGAATCCCACGGCGGAGAACACCTCGCCGAGTTCTTCGGGCCAGACGGCTTTCATCGTCCACCGCTTTCCCGGAAACTTCGCCCCGAGAGCGTACAAGATTCCGGAGGCCGACTTCACATACTCCGCGCCCGGCACGCCCGCTACGGCATGAATCGATACTTCGGAAGCCGACAGCGAGGACGTGGCGACCCACGCGCCATCCAGCCGAAACGCGGCGTTCGGAGGCGTGAGGTGAGCCACCGTTTCGCCCGAAAGCTGCCAGGGCAAGTCGGCGACGCCGCACAGGGTCATCGCCTCGCCAGCGGCACGAAGATCGACTTCGGCCAATCCGGCCGTCGCGAAGCCGCTTTCGCTCTGGGTGGAGAACCCGACCAAACGGCGCTGTTTTTTGAATCCACAGCCCTCATACAGAGCGACCGCGGGCTCATTCTGTTCGACGACCTCGAGCACCATCGTTCGATCGCCGCGGTTTTTTGCGTCTTCCAGAACGCGGTGGACCAGCGCCCGGCCCACACCCTGGCGGCGCGCTTCCGGCACAATCGCCATGCCCGCGAGTCGGCTGGTCCAGCCGCGACGCGCGATGAGCGCCGCACCGACGGCGGTTCCGTCAGCCACGGCGATGCGGCTGGCCGAGAAATCCACGCTGTCCGAGCGCGCAGCGCCGAGCAGCTTTTCGACGGTGAAGGGGACCTTGACGAAATAGTCGGAGAATCCGCGCGCCAGCACATCGGCTGTACCCTCGAGCCCAAAATCCACCGCCGAACAGAATTCGATCGCCACGCCGGACTGTGCTCCCACGAGCACGGCGTTGCCAAGCAGAAGAATTACTCGCCACATGCGCTGGCTGAGATGCCAGGTTGGCGTTCGACCAATCTCCCGCAAACTGGAGTGGAAATCCGAATACAATCCTTGTGAGTCGACAATTGGCGAGCACGACGCAGAGACACGCCCTTCCCAGGCGCTAAGGCTCGCCCGAAGTGGATTTCGCTCATGGCGTTGTTGCGTAGCCCATGTCGACGCGGCAGTTTTCAGCTTCACGACCGGACAAGGCGGGCGGTTATCTCTCAAGGCCAGGCAGCCCGGTATTCGACAATCCATGCACCCTTTCATTCGCTACGGATTCCTGGTCGCGCTAGCCGCGAGCCTGCTCAGCGGCTGCGCTTCCCAGCGTGCCGGCGATTCCGACACTTTGGCGACCAATCGCCGACTTCGGGGCGCAGCGCTCCAGGGATACTACACTGCGGCCGAGTGGTCGGCCCTGAAGGATGTTCGCTTCGACGGCTATGTCATCCTTCGCGGGGCGCTCAATCATGACGGCTCAGTCCATTCGCCAGCATCGTTCATCTCGTATCCGGATCACTCGCGCGACGAGATGGCCGTGAGTTTTAGCAAACGGATCAGGCTCAAACCCACTCAGGTCGGCAGCCACATCAGTCCCTGGGCCGAAATCTATGTCGTCTTCTACGAATCCGGCCGCAAGCCGTCCGAGGCGCTGGTATACGGCGAACAGATCGGAGCCACGGCAGCGGCGCGCCAGATCGGATCGGGCAAGGTGAAGCTGCACGTGATCCAGTACTGAAAGGCCGAGCCGGCGGACCGCCCGCCTCTTTGACAAGCCGTGGACCGCCGAGCAGGCTGAGCCACGGTCATGGCAAGCGTCACGCACCAGGAAATCGAAGGAGCCGGAGGCGTTCGACTGCACGCGGCGGTCGCCGGCAATTCGGGCCGGCTGATGCTGTTTCTCCACGGTTTTCCGGAATTCTGGCGCGCCTGGGAGAATCAGATGGCGGAATTTTCGCGCGACCATCGGACCGTCGCGTTGGACCTCCGTGGATACAATCTCTCCGACAAACCTCCTGCCGTGGAGAGCTACGCGATCCAAAACATCGTTGCCGACGTGCGGCATGTCCTGAGGGCGCTTTCGCCCGAGGAGCCGGCGATCCTCGTCGGCCACGACTGGGGAGGCATTGTCGGTTGGGCGCTGGCGCGCGAGCATCCGGAGCTCCTGCACCGCTTGGTCGTCATCAACGCGCCGCATCCCGTCCTCTTCTACCGCGAGCTGAAAAACAACGTCGCCCAGCGCATCGCGAGCAGCTACGCGGGCTTTTTCCAGCTCCATCGCGTGCCGGAAGCCACGCTCAGCGCGTTCGACTTCGCGGCGCTGCGGAAGGTCGTTTTCGGCACCAGCGCGAAGCCGCGAATGTTCAGCAACGAACTTCGGCAGGCGTATCACGACGCCTGGAGCCAACCCCACGCGCTGACGTCGGGCCTGAACTACTACCGAAATCTTCGGGCCCTGAAATGGCTGCTGCGGGAGCCTCCGCCGTGGACGATTCCAGTGCCTACCCTTGCGCTCTGGGGCGATCAGGACCCGGCACTCCTGCGGAGCAATCTTCATGGACTCGGCGCCTTCGTGCCCCGGCTCACGGTGCGGCGGCACCCGACAGCGACACACTGGATCGTCCACGAAGAGCCCGATTGGGTGAACGAAAACATCCGGGAATTTCTGGAGCACGGCTGACGAACGTCGGCGCGAGGACTTCCGCTTTTCGAGAATCACCCTCTCTCCAAGCGGGCGGCAGTCGAAATCGGCATCCCCCGCACACACACACCGTTGAGAGACACTCGGAGGGCGAACGGACAATTCACTCAAATGAGTGGACCGGCCCGGGGCTTGGCAAAAACGCGTCACCGGGCCTACGGTCTGAAATCGCTCCCCCCAGGGCGACCGTTTGCGGGAGGCATCACCCCCCAGGCGGTTCTGTCTAAGACCCCAACTACCTAAACCTCACGCGCCCCGCCAGGGGTGTGTCTACCTACTATGCGTAAAATCCGCTCGTTTGGATTTTCATCGCTGGCTTGCGCCCTCGCGCTGGCCTTCGGCGCCCCGAGTCGCGCCCAGTCCGATGTCGCGGTCTACACCGATTCCCTCGCTGCCAATTGGCAGAATTGGAGCTGGGCCTCGGTCGACCTAACCAACACCACCGTCGTTCACAGCGGAACGTCATCCATCGCCGTAACGGCGGCGCCGTGGACCGCTCTCTATTTGAGCTACGTCGGCAGCCCCGCAATCGACACCACCAACTACGGCAAGCTCGCGTTCTGGGCGAACGGCGGTTCGGCCGGCGGGCAGATGGTCCGCGTATCCGGTTTGCTGAGCGGCTCCGCGCAAACGCCCGTGACCGTCGGACCGCTTGCGGCAAACACGTGGACGAAGTACGAAATCAATCTAGCCGACCTCGGCGTCGCGAATGCCACGACCTTCAACGGCATCTGGCTCCAGGAAGGCGCAGGAGCGGATGCGCCGGTCTTCTACGTCGACGACATGTCTCTCGTCACCACGTCGGGAGGACCGGTGGAGCCTCCGCCGGTTGTCGACGGGCTGAGCCTGTACGACGACGCGTTCACGAACGGCTGGCAGAACTGGAGCTGGGCTTCGATCGGAAGCACGAGTTCGGTCGTGAGTTCGGGATCGGCGGCGCTCTCCGTGACGGCGGGGCCCTACCAGGCGCTCTATTTCCATCACGCCGCCATGCCGACCCAGGGCTACTCGAACCTCGTCTTCTACATCAACGGCGGACCCACCGGCGGACAGAATCTCAAGGTCACCGCGCTTCTGAGCGATGCCCAGCAAACCGGCTATGCGTTGCCGGCTCTGACGGCCAATACCTGGACGCAGATCACGATCCCGCTGAGCAGCCTAGGCGTGGCCAACAAGCCCGACCTCACGGGTCTGTGGATCCAGGACGATTCCGGCAGCAACGCGCCGGTGTTCTACGTCGACAACGTCTACCTCCAAAACGCCCCGCCGCCAGCCGTCGTCAACCTGACCGTCGACGGTGCGAGTTCGATCCGCACGGTCGACCCGCGGATCTTCGCTCTGAATACGGCGATTTGGGATGGAGTTTTCAACACCGCCACCACGGCGGAGCTTCTGAACGACATCGACATCCAGGCGCTCCGCTATCCCGGCGGTTCGATCTCCGACGTGTACCACTGGCAGATCAATCAAAGCGAAGGTCAGACGTTCAAGTGGGCGACGGACTTCGACTCCTTCGCCAACATCGCCACCACGCTGCAGGCCCGGGTGTACATCACCGTGAACTACGGCACCGGCACGCCCCAGGAGGCCGCCGACTGGGTCAGGTACTCCAACGTCACGAAGAACTACGGCTTCAAATACTGGGAAGTCGGCAACGAAAACTACGGCACGTGGGAAGCGGACAACAACACCCGCCCGCATGACCCGGCAACTTACGCCGCGCGCTTCAAGGACTACTACCAGCAGATGAAGGCGGTCGATCCGACGATCAAGATCGGCGCGGTCGTCCAGGCCTCGGAGGACAGCGACGCGAACTACACCGACCAGACGGTCATCAATCCGCGCACCGGCGTTTCGCACAACGGCTGGACCGCCGTACTCTTGTCCAATCTGGCACAACTCGGAGTCACGCCCGATTTCGTCTCGTACCACCGGTACGAGCAGGCTCCGGGCGGCGAAAACGACGCGTACCTCCTGAGCTCGTCGGCCACCTGGGCCGACAACGCGGCCACTCTCCGACAGATCCTCTACGATTACCTCGGCGCCGCCGCGTCCGGCGTGGAGATCGCCTGCACGGAGAACAACTCCGTCTACTCGAATCCGGGCAAGCAGTCGACGAGCCTGGTCAACGGCCTGTTCCTCGCGGACAGCATCGGCAACATCCTGAAGACCGAATTCAAGACGCTCTTCTGGTGGGATCTCCGCAACGGCCAGGACGGCAGCCAGAACAACAGCGCATCGCTGTACGGTTGGCGTAACTACGGCGACTACGGCATCGTCAACAACGCCAACCCCGCCGGTCCGGCGGATCGCTACCCGACGTACTACGTCTACAAGCTTCTCGCGCACTATGCACGGGGCGGCGAGTCGGTCCTGGCCGCCACGAGCGACTACAACGGCCTCACCGTCTACGCCGTCCGGGCCCAGGACGGCGTGCGTCTCCTGGTACTGAACAAGAACCGGACCGCCACGCTCAACGGCTCAGTCACGCTCACCGGTTTCAGCCCCGCCACCCAGGCCCAGCTGTACCGCTACGGCATTCCGCAGGACGAGGCGGCCCGCACGGGGACCGGTTCGGCCGATATCGAGACCGGCTCGCTCGCCATCCCTGGCAAGTCGTTCACGTATTCGGCTCCTCCCTACTCCGCCACGGTGATCGCCCTGGCGGCCGACCCGGCGACCAACATCTCGATCAACCGCGGAGGTTATGTCGTCAACCGCCGGACGAACCGCGTCGTGCAGTCCGTCACGATCAAAAACTCCGGCGCAGCCCCGATCACGGGGCCGGTCTATCTGGCGCTCGACGGGCTGTCCACGAACACCTCGCTGGCGAACTCCGCTGGAGCCACAAGCCAGACGACGCCCACTGGCAGCCCTTACGTGCTGGTGACGGCATCCACCCTGGCGCCCAACGCCTCGGTGACGGTTTCGCTCCAGTTCACGGTCCCGGCGTCCGGAGGCATCACCTACACGCCGAGAGCCATCGTGACCGGCGGCACTCCCTGACCGGCGCGTTCCACCCATCCACTACAACCCCTCATTCGAAATACTCCCAATCATGTCCTCTTCATTTCGCTCCCTGTCCCGCAGCCTGTTGACGCTCGCCGCGTTTGCCGCCGGCGCCGCTTGGTCGCAGGCCCAAATCGCCTTCAACGTGAACGTCGATACGTCGGCGCTCACCGCCGCGCCTGATGCGCCGCTCTATCTGGATTTCCAGCTGAACGACGGCACGGGCGCGGGCAACGCGAACAACACGGCCGTCATCACCGGCTTCTCTTTCGGCGGCGGATCGGCTCTCGCGCCCGCTTCCACGTTCGGCGGTGCGCTCGGCGATTTCGGCTCCGGCGTGTCGCTGGTCGATTCGTCGGCGTTCAACGAGTTTTTCCAGCCGTTCCTGCCAGGCACGAGCCTCTCGTTCACGGTCACGCTCTCCACCAACGTCGACGACCCGACTCCGGACTTCTTCGGCTTCACGATCCTCGACAGCATGCTCGCCAACCTGCCGACGCTCTCCAACGGCACGGATATGTTTCTCGAGGTGAACATCGACCGCGCGAATCCGGACGTCTTCACCTACGCCAGCGTCGACGGTGCCGTGAGCGCTCCGACGTTCGTGCCGGTTCCGGAGCCGTCGACCTACGGTCTCTGCGCCGCCGCAGGACTTCTCCTCGTCGCCGCGTGGCGCCGCCGTGGGCTGAACAAGCGCGCCTAGACTCGCCTCAGCCTTAGGTCTTCCAGAACCGAGCCGGTTCGACGTCGCTCAGTCGACGCAGCCGGCTCGGTTTTTTTGTCGGTGCAGCGGGCAGCGCCAGCGAACGCACCTGGGACGCAAGCTCGCCCCATCCGCAAGCGTGCTAGCTCGAAGACGAGCGAGGAGAAAGCGTTCTGGGCACGAGGGAACGGCGCCAGTATTCGACGACGCTGCGGACTGTCTGCTCTAGCTCCTCGAAATGCACGGGCTTCACCATGTATCCCCGTGCTCCAAGCCGAAATGCCTCCGCAACGTCGCGGTCGCTGGTCGACGACGTGAAAACGACGACCGGCACACCGTTCAGGCGCGGTTCGGTTCGAAGCCATCGCAGCAAGTCGAAGCCATCCATGCGCGGCATCTTGAGGTCCGTGAGAATCACGACCGGCAGGGTCTCGCGCTCGGCCTCTGCCCGAGTCGAGGTTCCCGTCAGGTACGCCATCGCCGCCTCGCCGTCCGGCACAATCGCGATCGAATGCGACCTCTCATAGCCATCGAGCGCGCGCTCGATGAAGAGCGCGTCGTTCGGGTCGTCTTCCACGACAAGGATGGAGGCGGGATCCGGGTTCATGAGGACGCGGCGCCTCTTCCGTCTGCGGCCGGCAGCTCGATCCAGAAACGGCTGCCTTGGCCGAGAGTCGACTCCACCCCGCGCGAGCCGCCCAGCCGTTCCACGGCTTTCGAGACGATCGCGAGACCGACTCCGGTCCCGGAGTACTCGCCCGTGTTCAAACGCTCGAACATCCGGAACACCTTGTCGCGGTGCCGCGGGTCGATGCCGATGCCGTTGTCCTCGACGTGCACCCGCACCCAGCGGTCGCGACGTTCCGAATACACACGCACCACCACGGGCACCGCTTTCCGTCGGAACTTCAGGGCATTCGAGAGCAGATTGAGGAAAACGTGCCGCAGGATGCCCTCGTCGCCCCGGACGGAGCCGAGGCCGGGCGCAATCTCGACCAGCGCCTCGGATTTCCGGATATCCTGCTCCACCTCTTGCACGACTCCGGCGACGAGGGCGTCCAGATTCACCTCCGCCGGCATGAGCGGCATCTGCTCCATCCGGCTGTACCCCAGCAGGTCGAGGATGAGGCGGTCGAGCCGGGCCGCCGCCTCGCGGATTCGGCGCACGTACTGGCCGCCCTGCTCGCCAAGTTCCTCGCCGAAATCTGCCTGAAGAAATTCCGCGAAACCGCCGATGCTCCGCAGAGGGGCTCGGAGATCGTGGGCCACGGTGTAGCAGAAATCTTCCAGCTGCTGGTTCTTCGTCCCCAGTTCCGTCGTGCGCTCCTGGACGCGTTTCTCCAGTTCCGCCGCCCATAGTTTCAACTTCGTGATGTCTTCCACCACGCTGATCGTCCGCAGTGGCTGCTGGTTCTCGTCGCGCTCGAGGGAAACGGAAAGCCGCACCCAGAACCAGGAGCCGTCTTTTCGCACGTAGCGCTTCTCCGCTGTCGAATTGTCCAATTCTCCCCGCACGAGCTTCTGGAAACGATCCTCGTCCGGCGCCCGATCATCCGGGTGCGTGAGGTCCGAGAACTCGAGTTGCCGCAATTCCTCCTCCGAATAGCCGGTCATCTCGCAGAACTTTCGGTTTACGGCGACGAAGCGTCGCGTCCGCAGATCGACTTGCGCGTGGCCGGCGGCGGATAGCTCGAAGAATCCCCGGAAACGGCGCTCGCTGGCCGTCAGCTTCTGCTCCCAGGCCCGTCGTTCGTTGGCGGGGGAGAACATATCGAGGGCGCCCGCAAAGGCATCTCCGCTGCGAAGCGGTCGGGCCGACATCAGGGTCCAGACCTCCTGCCCTCTCTTGTCCCGAAACCGCACATGGGTGAGCGCAGTCTCCCCCCTCCGCCGCTCCTCGAAAAGCGCCTTCACCCGCTCCACGTCCTCGGGAAAGAGAAACTCCCATTTCAGCCGGCCGACCATCTCCTCGACGGTGTAGCCGAGCATTTCCGCCATCCGTGGGTTCACCACCAGAATCCGGGCGTCCGTATCGAGGATCCATATACCCTCGAACGCCGCCTCGAAAATTGTCCGCCAGCGCGCCTCGTTCTTTTGTGCCTCTTCGCGCGCTTCCAGCGACTCATGCACGTCCGTGGCCACGGCGATCCAGGTTGTCCCTCCTCGAATGGGTGCCGCGAGCGGCTGCGCCTTCACCAAATGCCAGCGCGCCCCGCCCTCACGATCATTGCACCGGAGTCGGGCTTCGATCGGTCGTCCGGCCGCCCTGGCCAAGCGCTTCTCCCAATCCGGCAGGTCCTCCGGATGGATCGCGGTTTGGTATCCGGTCCCCAGTGACCGCTCGCGCGTGAGGCCGGTCAGCGCTGTCCAGGCGGCGTTCACGTAGGTGCAGCGCCCCTCGTTGTCTCCCATCCAGATGATCGACGGCACCACGTCCGCAAAGGTGTCGAACAGCAGTTCCAGCTCCTTCCGCTCGCTCATGTCCCGAAGGATCTTCGCATACCCGCGGAGGCGGCCGCTTTCGTCACGCAGCGCCATGAGCCGGCCGGACGCATAAAAGCGGCTGCCGTCCGCTCTCATATGCCAGCGTTCGTCCGCGGCCTGCCTTTGGTCCCTCGCCTCCCGCATCTCCCCCTCCGGCACCCCGGCGGCCACGTCCTCCGGCGTAAAGATCAAGTGGCTGGTTTTCCCGATGACTTCCTCCTCGCGAAAACCAAGCACGTGCTCCGCGCCGCTGCTCCACTCCCGAATCCGCCCGTCCGCGTCGGTGAAAAAGATGGCGTAGTCGCATGCCGCATCCATGAGCAGCCGAAACCGCTCGTCGGAGCTGAGCCATTCTTGGGATGCGCGATCCATCGGGGGAGCTGTGACCGCCCGACCTCGAGAAACAACCCGCAGGCCGCGGCAGTTTCGGCCGACCGAAAGCGGAGTTCTACGTTCCGATCATCCGGCACGAGCAGGAGCGAACCCGACAAACCTTCTCGTGTTTCCTCCGATGAGGAGGCTCGAACCCTGGCCGTGTGTCCCGCCATGCCGTCCGGATCGCTGCGCGCCGTGGAGAAATGCGTCTTGACTATTTCGCATTTCTGCGAAACAGATCCGGCATGCCGTCCGCCCCCGCACACACTCAACGCCGCAAACAACGCGCCGCCGTCTTCAAGGCGCTTGGGCATCCTGCGCGGCTCCAGATCGTGGAGGAGCTCGCCGACGGCGAACGATGCGTTTGCGAGCTGGTGGATCTCGTGGGCCTGGGATGGTCCGCGGTATCGCGCCACCTGAGCGTGCTGAAAGCCGCCGGTATCCTCGACGACGAAAAGCGCGGACTGCAGGTCTACTACCGCCTCGCGCTACCCTGCGTAAAATCGTTCACCGCCTGCCTGGACGCCGCCCGGCGAGGCGAGGCGGTGGAAGTGCGTCGCTGCTGCGGCTGAGTTTTTTTGCGAAACTAGTCCGCTTTTTTGCGAAACAGAGGACCAATGACCGCGAAACGAACACCGCTCTTGAAGCCGCTCGCCTTCGCAGCGGGCCTCGCGGCCTGGATCTGGATTTACCTGCACCTCGCGGCGGTTGCCGCGTGGATCACCTACCGCCTGCTTCCGCTCCCGAGAGGCTCCCAACTGGGCTCGGCCGTTGAGTTTTTCGTTTTCGAAACGCCCAAGGTGCTCCTGCTCCTGGTTGCCGTGGTCTTCGGGGTGGGCATCGTCCGCACGTTTTTCACGCCGGAACGCACCCGCCGGCTTCTGTCCGGACGCGGTCAGGCGCTCGGCACCGTGATGGCCGCGCTGCTCGGAACCGTCACCCCCTTCTGCTCGTGCTCCGCCGTGCCGCTCTTCATCGGTTTTGTGACCGCCGGCGTTCCCCTCGGCGTGACATTCTCGTTTCTCATCTCGGCCCCGATGGTGAACGAGGTCGCGCTCGTGCTCCTCTTCGGTCTCTTCGGTTGGAAGGTTGCTGGCCTCTACCTCGGCACGGGGCTCCTGATCGCGATCGTCTCCGGCTGGATTCTCGGGCGCCTGAGGCTCGAGCCGCACGTCGAAAGCTGGGTGTACGAAACCCGCGTCCATGCCGAAGCAGAAGAAGCGCGGCCGGCCTGGGCGGACCGGATGCGCGCCGGAAGCGAGGCCGTCCGCGATATCGTCGGCCGTGTCTGGCCCTACGTGCTTCTCGGAATCGCCGTGGGCGCAGGGATTCACGGATACGTCCCGGAGAACTTCATGGCGTCCATCATGGGCCGTGGGGCCTGGTGGTCGGTGCCGGTCGCCGTCCTGATCGGCGTTCCGATGTATTCGAACGCCGCCGGCATCATCCCCGTCGTCCAGGCGCTGCTCGGGAAAGGCGCGGCACTCGGGACGGTCCTCGCCTTCATGATGTCGGTCATCGGGCTGTCGCTCCCTGAAGCGATCATTCTAAGGAAGGTTCTCAAACCGCGGCTCATCGCCACGTTCTTCGGCATCGTCGCGGGCGGAATCCTCGCAGTGGGCTTTCTCTTCAACGCCCTCCTCTGACCACGCTCCATTCTCCCATGAAAAAGATCCAGATCCTCGGCACAGGTTGCGCCAAATGCCAGAAACTCGCCGCAGTGGCTGACGAAGCCGCTCGCTCGCTTGGAGCTCCGTACGAGCTCCAGAAAGTCACGGAGATCCGCGAAATCATGAGTTTCGGCGTCTCCCAGACACCCGCGCTCGTCGTCGACGGCAAGGTGAAGCTCACCGGGAAGGTGCCTTCGCTCGACGAGGCCAAGCAGTTGATCGGCTAGCCCAACGGCCCTTCCGTCATGAATCCATCGTCCGTTGGTTTTATCGGTGGCGGTCGGATCACACGCATCATCCTGGAGGGCTGGCGGCGGTCCAACTCCCTGCCGCCCCATGTCGAGGTGTCGGATCCGAATGCCGAGAGCCTTCGCCGACTACAGACCCGCTTTCCGTCGGTCGCCGTCTCCATCGAGCCCACCGGCGCGGCAGCGCAAGAGGTGGTGTTTCTGGCGACACCTCCGGCAAACGTGAGCGATGCCGCACGCCAGATCGCTCCCAAACTGGGCCGCGAGTCCATCGTCGTTTCGCTCGCGCCCAAGCTCACCTTGGCGGCCCTGGGGGCTCTGCTGAACGGCTTCGGCCGATTGGCCCGGGCCAATCCCAATGCCCCGTCGATCGTCGGCGCGGGGTTCAATCCGGTCGCCTATTCGCCGGCGCTGAGCGCGGCCGACCGCACGCGGATCCGGTCGCTCTTCAGCCCTCTCGGCGAATGCCCGGAGATCACGGAGGACAAGATCGAGGCGTTCGCGGTCTTCACCGCCATGGGTCCGACCTATCTCTGGTTTCAGATGCAGGCGCTGCGCGAACTCGCCGTTGGGCTCGGTCTTTCGCAGGCCGAGGCAGATGCCGGGCTCCGGAGCCTGGTCACAGGCGCCGCACGCACGCTTCTCGATTCCGGGCTATCGCCCGCCGAAGTGATGGACCTGGTACCAGCCAAGCCTCTGGCCGAAATGGAACCACAGGTGCTCGAGTTCTACCGCACACGAATCCCCGCCTTCCACGCGAAGATAAAACCGTGAGTTCAGCTCTCGACAGGCTCACGGGGCGGCGTCCGCTCCTGCGGCCATCGGAGGATCAGACTCCGGT
Organism: Opitutaceae bacterium EW11; assembly: GCA_003054665.1. GTDB lineage: Bacteria > Verrucomicrobiota > Verrucomicrobiia > Opitutales > Opitutaceae > EW11. The sequence goes on from QAYY01000001.1 coordinate 624,177, forward strand.
GGCGACCTCGGACGCTCGCCCACTCGTGATCGACACGGTCTTTCGTCGCGACTCCCACGTTTTCCAAAGTCGATCGCCGAGTCGGACGGAGCCGAGTTCGAGCCGTTGGTAACTCCACCAGCAGACGACGAGCACCAGCAGAAAAACCACGCCCCCGGACAAGATCCATACAGGCAGCGAACTCGGATCGAGCCCGGCGAGTTTCATTCCTCTCCAGATGAGTTCAATGAGAGGAAGGTGGAAGAGGTAGACCGAGTAGCTGCAGAGTCCCACGGACACGAGGCGCCGCTGGAAGCTCCCCAGGGGCGCGCGCACGAGCAGCATCCATTCCACCACTACGCCGGAGAGAAGCCGCGGCCCGAGCCAGTTGGCCGGTCCCCAATTGCAGAGAAACGAGACGACGGTGGCGAGCACCAGGCCGGCCGCGAGCCATCCATGTGCCGCAAACACCCGTTGGCCTTGCGCCTGGCTCTCTGCAATCAGCACGCCGAGCGTCCACTCGAACCACCAGGTGAACGGGAGGTGAAGAATGTAGGAGGCGTGCGTGAAGTTCGGGGCGACGAATTGCAGGGCTGCGGCGAGCGCCCATGCCAGGACGATCGTCATCCGCCAGCCGCGCCAGAGCGCGAACCACAGCAACGCCGGATACACCACGTAGAGCTGCCACTCGACCGCGACGCTCCAATGCGCCCAGTTGATGGTGAAGAAATGCTCCGGAACGAGGGTCTTCAGCAGCGTCGCTGCGACGAGGAGCTGCCGCAGCGAGGATCGCGAGAGCAGGTGATCGTAGCAGAGAACGTACGAGACAATCAGCGAGGCGAGGTAAGCGGGCACAATCCGCCAGAAGCGCCGCCAAAAAAACACCGGCAGGAACGACGAGGTGGGATTCTCCCGGTTCCGCTTACGCCAGCTGAGGTAGGAGCCGTGGATGCAGAATCCCGAGATGACAAAAAAGAGCTGCACTCCCATGTACCCCATGCGCGGGACGAGCAGAAACGGCGTCTCGAACCGCTGCAGCCACGCAGGCCAGCTTTGAACAAACGCCGCAGCCTTCTCCGGAACGGAAAAAAGCGTCGTGTAGTAGTGATGCAGGAAAACAAGCCCGATCGCCACCGCTCGGAGCACGTCGATCCGTTCGAAATACGGGCGCGCAGGTTGATGGACTCCGGGAGCACTCATTGAGCTGCGGCAGGTTACCGAGCAGCCGAGTCCGGGCGAGTACCGTGATGCGCATGCCGCCACCAATCAGCGAAGATAATGTCACGGACCCCTGAATGCAGCCGAGATTACAGTTGAGCGCGCCCTCTCCCGACGGCAGGGTCAGACGCTGTCTCTCCTGCGAAAAGCGCTGGAGAAGTCAGTTGCCCCACGATGCGAGCCAGCGCCCTCATTCGGATCCTCTCTCTGAGCGTTATTGCCGCCTGTTTGGCGGGCCTGTCGGGCTGCGAGAAGCCACGTCCGCGGGTTGCCCGGCCGAACACGTCCGTGACGAGCACCCGGTTGCCCACGGCTCGCATTGTCGACGACAGCACGCTTTTCAAACCGCAGCCGATCGGAGCTCCCATCGGGCGGCCACCCTGGATCGCGCATGTGGTGGCCGCGGACCTCGATCAGGATGGGAAGATGGACCTTCTCGCCTGCGAAGCACAGGACAACACGGTCGTCTGGCTTCGGCAGACAGCGCCGGGGGTGTTTGAGGAAAAAACCGTCGGCACCGACTTGCGCGCTCCAGTGCACGTCGAGGCGGCCGACATGGACGGAGACGGCGACCTCGATCTGATCGTATCCAGCATGGGATACGTTTTCCCGAACAACGACAAAATCGGCGTCGTCTACATCCTCGAAAACGACGGCCACCAGAACTTCAAGAAACATGCGGTGCTGGAAAACACCTCCCGCGTGACCGACGCGCGCGCGGGGGATTTCAATCGGGACGGGAAGATGGACCTGGCCCTGGGGCAATTCGGCTACGATCAGGGCGAAATCGCCTGGCTCGAGCGCACCGGTCCCTGGGAGTTCAAGTACCACGTGCTGCTCGCCCTTTCCGGAGCGATCAACGTCTGCGTCGCCGACTTCGACGGCGACCGCACACCCGACATCGCCGCGTTGATCTCGCAGCAATGGGAGGAGGTCTACGTCTTCCAGAACGACGGCAACGGCAACTTCAGCACGAAGCGCATCTGGGGCTCGACCAACGAGGATTACGGCAGCAGCGGCATGTCTCTCTGCGATCTCAACCGCGACGGCCGCCCCGACCTGCTCTACTCCAACGGCGACGGTTTCGGCCCCGCCGCCACTCCAGGTCCGCGTCCCTGGCACGGCGTGCAATGGTTCGAGAACGTAGGCAACGGGCTCTTCCGGTATCACCGCATCGGCGACTTGGCCGGCGCGTATTCGCCGATGGCGGTGGACGTCGACGGCGACGGCGCAACCGACGTCGTCGCGGTCGCGGCGTACGCCGACTGGAACAATAGCAAGCGCAACGTGATTTCGCTGATGTGGTTCAAGAATGACGGCCGGCAGAACTTTCAGCCGCACCTGCTCTCCTACGGCCCGAAGGATCAGCTCACCCTGGCGGTGGGCGATTTCGACGGCTCCGGCCGCGCTTCGCTCGTGACCGGCGGTTTCTACATCTACCCGCCGTACGATGCGATGGGCCGCCTCACGCTTTGGCGCCGCTGACTGCACCCCAACATGAAACCCAAACCCGTGCTCGTGTTCGTCGGCGTCGCCGTCCTCGCCGCCGCGACGGCAGGCGGTTTCGCCTGGCGGCGCGCCGCAGTCCGGCGCGCCATCGTGACCGCTTCGCTCCCCGCCACTCCCGAGATGCGGGACGCCTCGTTCGTGCTCCAGGAACGGCTCGCGCAGGCGGAGAAATCGGCCCGCTCCGGCAGTGTCGACGGCCTCGTCGAACTCGCGATCGTGTACCACGCAAACGGATACTTCGGCGAAGCCGCGCGTTGCTACGAGGGGCTCGAAGAACTCCAGCCTTCCGAAGCGCGCTGGCCGCACCTCCACGCGAGCATCCTGGCCGGCTACGGCGAAAACGAACCCGCCATCGGTCTCTGGCGCCGCGCCGTCGAACTCGCCCCCGACTACACTCCCGCCCGCCTGCGCCTTGCCGACGCTTTGTTGAAGGACAACCGCCGGGACGAGGCCGCTAAGGTCTACCAGGACGTGCTCGCACGGAAACCCGGCGAACCCTACGCGCTGCTCGGCCTGGCCCGCATCGACCTCGAACAGAACCGGCTGCAGGACGCCCGCACGAAACTCGAGACGGTCTACGAAACAAGCAAGGCACAGCTCGGCTACGACCTGATCGTTTCCGTCTACGAACGCCTTGGGCTCGCGGATCGAGCCGCAGCGATTCGCGGAAGCTACCGGGCTTCCGGCGCCTACCGCGACGTGCCGGACCCGTGGGCGGACAGCCTTCTCGACGACTGCTACGATACCTACCGCATAGCTCTCGGCGCAGGTGCGATCAACCGGAGCGGCGACTATCCGACGGCGCTGCGTCTCCTTCTCCGCGCCGTCCAGCTGGCGCCGAAAGACGTATCGGCCCATTTTCAGCTCGGTGGCATGTACCGGGAACACGGTGAACTCGCCAAGGCGGGCCAGGAGTTCCAGCAGTGCACCGTGATCGATCCCGCGTTTTCCGACGGTTGGATACAGCTGAGCAACCTCCTCGCTCAGATGGGCGACGCCCAAGGTTCCGAACGGACCCTCCTCGCAGGACTCGGCCATTGTCCGGACTCACCGGGCATCAATCTCGCTCGCGGACGCATGCTTCAAAAGGCCGGCCAGATCGAAGAAGCCATTCCCTACTTCGAGGCGTCGATCCGCATCCGGCCAAACGAACCCGACGCCTACATCGATCTGGCCAACGCCTACATCGCCCTCGGGAAAAACGATCTTGGGATTCAGCAACTACATAAGGCGCTCGAAGTCGATCCGGAGCATCCAGGCGTGCTCACGGTCCTCGCCTACAATGCGATCTCCAACAAGGACCGGGCCGATGCCGACCGGTGGATGACGCGGGTCGCGAACCAGCCGAACGTGCAGAAGGAAATGGTCGCCCGGCTTGCAGCCGAATACGCGAGTGTGTTCGGACAGCCTTGGGCGCGCTGAAGAACGCGCAGGTTCGGCGCCGGCCGAGCCTCTCTAGTCGGCCTTGATCGCGAGCGTCGCCACGCCCGGCGGGACTTCGCTCACGGTCTCCCGGCCATTCGGCCACCGCACCCGGACGCGCACCGCATGCGCGGCTTCTGTGTATCCGAAAAAGCAGGTCGGACTCGACTGGCTGAGATACCCTTCGCCGACGTGTACTTCGGCCAGCCGGTTCGAGCCATCCGACAGCTCGAGCCACACCCGCGCCCCCGCCGCGCCGGGGTTCCTGGACGGGCCGACCAATCGCACCGCGAGCGCGTGACGCCCCGGCAAACCTCCGTTCCGGAACGCGAGGGACGTGTCGTTGTTGCGAGTGACGATGAAATCTGCCCAGCCGTCTCCATCGAGATCGACCACGGCGAGCGCCTTCGCGTCTCCGGGAACAACAAGCCCCGTTTCAAACGGCGTAGCTGCCACAAATCCACCCTGGCCGTCTCCGCGTAGCAGCTGACTCAGCCCGCCGTCGAAACGCCCCATCGCAGTCGCCGGAGCATACGAGTTCTGCACCAGGTAGAGATCCGCATGTCCGTCACCGTCGAAATCACCCGCCGCCAAACCTTGCGCCGGCGCGATCTGAGCCAGTCGCGGAAGGGCTTCGAACCGGTACGTACCGTCGGGACGGCTGAGAAACACCCCGCTTCGCAGCTCGGTCGCTGCAAGCCGGCGGGCGGCGGCAAGGCGCTCCTTCCCGAGAATCTGATCCAGCGGCGCCCGAGCGTAGTCGTCGTTCTTCGGAAAACGCCGGAGAACCGAGGGGATGACAGCCCCCAGTTCGTTGCGCGTTCGACGGGGATAGATCTGGCCGTCCTGGACCAGCGCTTCCACGAGCTGACGTGAGTTGCCGCCTGCAAACGCTCCGTCGAACAACAACGCGGGGGCTTCGGCGGTCGCCCGGTAGGGTGTATTCAGTCCGAGGTTACCCACAGCGTAGTCGAGATGTCCGTCGCCGTTGAAGTCGGCGGCAGCGAGCGAAGTCCACAACCCGGTTCCTGCGGATTCGAAGCCGGCGTCTTTCCTCTCCTCGAATCCTCTTCCCTGTCGATTTCGCCAGTACCGGACAGGCCCCCACTCCGTCGCGACGAGGAGGTCCATCCAGCCGTCGCCGTCGACATCCGTCCACAAAGCCGCGGTCACCAGCCCAACTTCGCTCAGGCCTGGCGCCAATCCCGCCGTCATATCCATGAACTTTCCGTCAACGTTCCGCCAGAGCGCGCTCCGTGGGGTAGCGGGATACGATCCGGGAACCACCCGACCGCCCAAGAACACATCGAGTCGGCCGTCGCGGTCGAAGTCCGCCGCCACCGCTGCACCGATGCTGGACGAAAAACTCGGGAGCGTGCCAACGGGGGCGGGAGCAAAACTCCCATTTCCCTGCGCGAGCCAGAGCACCGGCTGATAACCCTCGGAGTCAGCCGGAAGCCGGGTTCCGCTTTTGGTGATCAAGATCGCCGGAGGATCACCTGCGTCCGGCTGGAGGATCAGCACCGGACCGTCGTCCGGCAACCGCCCTGGCGAGGCCGGAGGGGAACCGAGCGGAACCTCCGCTCCGAATCCTCCCGCCTTGCGTCCGAGAAACACCCGGGCCGGCAGGGCACTCGTCCCGCCAATCACGACGTCGTCGATTCCGTCGGAATTCAGGTCGCCCACCGCCATGGCAGGGCCGCTCTGACTAAAACGCCAGGGGAGGAGCGGCTGCTGAACAATCTCGCCGGTTTTTTCTTCCGGCGTCGCCCGCGTGACGGGCGATCCGCGCCCGCCGTCGACGAACTGCGCGGCAGCCTTCGCCGTCTGGGATTGAACCCGGGGGGCTTCCGATCGGGCCGGTTCGGTCACCGTAAAACGCCGATCTGCGGGAAGATCGTGAAACGTCTGCACGACTCCGCTCGGCCACTCCACCGTCAGCGTTTGGATTCGGTCGTCGCCGCCGATTCCGAAATGGAGAACGGCCTCGCTCCCCGAAAGGTACCCGCGCATGAGGACCAACTGCCGCACCTGCGCGCCCGATTTCGATTCGAGTCGCACCGTCGCGCCGACGCCGAAGCGGTTGGATTGTGTACCGCGGAGGGCGACGATCGCGCGTTGGCCGGAATCGGAATCGTTCCTCAACAACGTCACGCCGGCTTCGAAGTTGGCCACCGCCAGATCGAGATCTCCGTCGCCGTCGAAATCGGCAAAGGCAGCGCCAAAGCTCACGCCGGTCTGATCGAGCCCCCACGCGGGCCCCACCGAATCGAACTGGAGATCGCCCCGATTCCTGAATGCGAGGTTCGTTTCCGCGAGCACCGGGCTGGCGCGCATGATCCGTCGCGAGTCGCCAGGACCTTCGGCCTCCAGGAGCCGCGCGAGCAGATCGGCATTGTGGTACTCGCGGACCATCCCGTTGGCGATGTAGAGGTCGAGCCGACCGTCGTTGTCGAGATCCTCGAAGCGCACCGACCAGGTCCAGTCGCTCGAACTCAAACCCGCCAGGCAAGCCGCTTCCAGAAAACGGCCCGTGCCCGTGTTCACGTAGAGCGCATTCCTCATGATTTGCGCCGCTTGCCCCGGCCTGCCCGCATCCATCTGAGCCCTGGCGCGCGATCCCGCCATGCCCCGCAGGTCCTTCTCGTGCGTGGTCGGCGCCATGTCCGCCACAAACAAATCGAAGCGTCCGTCGTTGTTCACGTCCCCGAAATCCGACCCCATCCCGTAGTACGGAGTGTGCGGCACCGTCGCGTCGACGACGTCGGTGAACGTTCCGTCGCGATTATTCCGATACAGACGATCCGGCGCCGCGTAGTCGTTGGCCACATAGAGATCGGGCCAGCCGTCCCCGTCGAAATCCCACCACGTCGCGGAATGCCCGCAGGTATCTCCGGAGATCCCCGCCCGCGCCGTCACTTCGGTGAAGGTGCCGTTGCCGTTGTTGTGGAAAAGGTGATCGGGCTGGCCGTTCGGATGCGTCGTGGCGTCGAGCATGTTCGTCTGCACGTACACATCCAGCCACCCGTCCCGATCGTAGTCACAGAATGCGGCTGCGCCCGAACCGTCGACCAAGGCGAGTCCGCGCGCCGAAGCCTCCTCCTTGAACGTTCCGTCGCCCTGGTCGACGTAGAGCAGATTCGGGGCGCCGAATCGGGTCACGTAAAGATCGAGCCGGCCGTCGTTGTTCACGTCCACGAACACCGCGCCCTGCTTCCAGGCCGCAAGCGGATCCCGATCCTTCGCCTTGCCCGCAAGATCGCTCAGCCAAGCCATCCCGCGCTGCCAGGCGCTCCGAGCTTCGAGCAGGCCGGCTTTTTCGGTCACGTCCTCGAACTTCCAGCCGCCGAGATTCCGGAAGAGGCGGCACTGACCGGTCTTGTTGACGACGAACAGATCGGGGCGGCCGTCGCCGTCATAATCTCCCGCCGCCAGCCCGGTGCCGATCTCTCCGTATGCGAGCTCCTGATACCGTTTCCCCCACATCTCGGGATCGTCATAGCGATTCTCGGTTGCCACACCGGTCTGCGCCGGATCGAGCTGCACGAACATCGTCTTCCCCCGCGGCCCCGAGCGCGGAGCGAGCGTCTGTTCCGACAGCCCCGGCTGAACCGGCTCCGCGGCGACCGTGCCGAGCGCAAGCGCGAGGACGGCCAAGACGGAACGCGAGATTCGAAACAGGAAATTCGCGGACATGGGGTACGGAAAGAAGACGAAGCCCTCCGCGACGAGTCAACGGCCGCCGCGAGATCGGCATCCACCGACGGTCAGCGCGACGCCTGCACTGTCGCGCTCGTCGCGCCGGGAGCCACATCGCGGACGGTTTCAGCCCCGTCCGACCAACGCACGCGGAGTCGCCGAGGCTGCAAAGCGCGCGGAACGCCGAACCAACAGCGGGCGCTCGACTGGCTCATGTAACTGGACCCTGCATACACCTCGACCGTCTGCCTCGAGCCGTCCGACAGTTCGAGTACGACGAGGGAGCCGACGCCAGTCGGATTCCCCTTCGGCCCCTGCAAGGTGACGCCAAATCCCGCTCCGGACGGGGCGCGATTGCGGTACAAGATCGAGCTTCCGCCATTTCGCGTCGCGAAGAAGTCCGCTCCGCCGTCCGCGTCGACATCGAGCGCGACGAGAGCTTTAGCGTCGCCCGACACGCACAGCCCGCTCTCCCCGACTGGGACGGGGAAAAGCCCGCCGCGGCCGTCGCCGCGAAGCAGTTGTCCAAGGCCGCCGTCAAAGCGCCCCGCGTACGAGAGGCTCGCGAACGAGTTCTGCACGGCAAAGACGTCCGCGCACCCGTCGCCGTCGAAATCCCCGGCCACCATGCCTTGGAGGGGCGCAACCTGCACGACGCGGGGAAACGCGACAAAGCGGTAGGTGCCGTCCGGCTGGCTGAGAAACACGCCGCTCCTGAACTCCGTCGCGGCAAAACGCTCGGCCGAGGCCAGTGCCTCTTCTCCAAGGATCTCACCGAGGGTGGCGCGGGCATAGGAGTTCGTTTCGCGGAAACGCCGCAGGACGGAGGGGATCTGCGCTCCGAGGTCGCGCCGGCTCCGCCAGGGATAGAGCTTGTCGTCTTCGTAGTAGGCTTCGATCGCCAGCGGCGTTCGCGTGCCGAACTTGCCCAGAAAGAGGAGAGCCGGATGAGTCGGCGAAGCCTGGTAACGCGTGTTGAGGCCGAGGTTTCCGGCGACATAGTCCGGCCGACCGTCGCCGTTGAAATCGGCCGCGGCGAGCGAGGTCCACCAACCGGTGCCTGCCCTCGAGAAGCCAAGGCGTTCGGTCCAGTCCGTGAAGCCACGGCCCTCGTCGTTGTGAAAACACATCACGCTGCCCCACTCGATCGCCAGGATCAGGTCTGGGTAACCGTCGCCGTCCACATCCGACCAGAGGGCGGAGTTCACGATTCCGCTTCGGCGGAGCATGGGGGCGAGCAGGGTCGAGACATTCTCAAATCTCCCTCCGCCGCGGTTCGCCAGGAGGGCATTGTCACCCGCTTCCGGATACAAGCCGGGGATTCCGCGCGAGCCGACAAACACGTCCAGACGCCCGTCCCGATCGAAATCGGCGGCGGCCAGAGCCCCCACGTTCGCAGTCAGCGGAACGCTCCCCGGCTGCGCCGGAGCGAAATGCCCGCGTCCGTCGTTGATCAGGAGGGTAAGCGCGTAGTCGTCCGGTTTTGCCGCCGGGCTGTCGCCGGTCTTGGAGACGAGCAGGTCCAGCGAGCCGTCGCCGTTCGCATCGATCAGCAGAAGCGGTCCGTCGGGGAGTCCGCCCGGATACGACACAGGCAGCGGCTCAGGCGTGGAGAAGCCCCCGGCGCTCTGGTTTCGCAGAAGGCGTGCCGGATCCTTCGGCGAACCGCCCACCACCAAATCCTCTCGTCCGTCGCCATCGACGTCGCCCACCGCCGCGGCGGGCCCGCGCCCATTCTGGCTGAGCGGGAGAAACGGCTGCCGTGCAACCTCGTCGGCCTTCGATTCGTTCACCGTCACTTCGGCATGGAGGCGACGGCTCGCGTCCTCGAACTGCGAGGAACCGGGCGAGCCGCACGCGGCGGGAACCGCTGGAGGAAGCTTCGCCGAACCAGAAGGCTCCGTGATCGTGTAGCGCCGGTCGGCCGCGAGGCCCTGGAATTGCTGCACAACGCCGCTCGGCCAGGAGATGGTCAGCCGATCGATCGTTTCATCCCGGCCGAGCCCGAAGTGCAGCTCCGTGCCGCTGCTCGAGAGATACCCGCGCGTCAGCACCAGGGTTCTGACCTGCGTGCCGAGCGAGCTTTCGACCCTCGCGGTTGCCCCCACGCCGAAGCGGTTCGAGCGCGTGCCATGGAGGTCGAGCACGATCCGATGGCCGGAATCGGAATCATTGCGGAAAACGGATACGCCGCCCTGGTAATTGGCGTAGACCAGGTCGAGATCTCCGTCCCCGTCGAAGTCGGCCAGGACCGATCCGAAGCTCACGCCCTTCTGATCCAGGCCCCAGGCGGCGCCGACGTCCTCGAATCTCAAGTCGCCGCAATTCCGATACGCGAGGTGCCGCTCGGCCAGGAGCGGCGTCAGCTGCACGACACGAACGCGCTCGGCTTCGCTCTCCGCGCGCATGACGCGGTCGAGCAGGTCGTTGTTGTGGAACTCGCGCACCATTCCGTTCGTGAAAAACAGGTCCAGCCAGCCGTCGTTGTCCAAGTCCTCGAAGCGAACCGTCCAAGTCCAGTCCGTCGCCTGAACTCCGGCCAGTTGCGCCGCCTCGAGCATCCGTCCCGTGCCGGTGTTGAGATACAGGGCGCTCCGAGAATACTGCGGCACGGCCGGCGCATTCCTCGCCGCCTCATCGCTCATGCCTCGGGCGAAGACCATCGAGCGCTGGTCTTTTTCGTGCGTCGTGGCGGCCATGTCGGCCACCAGGAGATCCGGAAGGCCGTCGTTGTTGATGTCGCCCTGATCGGACCCCATCGACGAGAAGGGCATGTGCGGAACTGTCCGCTGGATCACGTCGGTGAACGTGCCGTCGCCATTGTTGTGATACAGCACGTCGGGAACCGCGAAGTCGTTCGCCACGTAAATGTCGGGCCAGCCGTCCTGGTTGTAGTCCCACCAATCCACCGAGTGCCCGTGCGCGTCGCCGCGAATGTCCGCCCGGTCGGTGACGTCGGTGAACGTGCCGTCGCCGTAGTTGTGGAAGAGGTAGTCGCGCTGGCCGTTCGGCCGCGCGCTGGAACTCAGGACGTTGGTCTGGACGAAAAGATCGAGCCAGCCGTCGCGGTCGTAGTCGCAAAACGCGGCTGCGCCGCTCGCATCCAAAACAGCAACCCCGCGCGCCGCCGCCTCCTCCTTGAACGTGCCGTCTCCCTGGTTGATGAAAAGCTGATTGGGCGCGTTGTAGCGGCAGACGTAGAGATCGAGCCAGCCGTCGTTGTTCACGTCGGCGAACGTTGCTCCCTGTTTCCACGGCTGCAGTTCGTCCGCAGCGCGGGCCGAGCCCGTGGTGCGTTTGAGCCACGCCAAACCGCGTTCCCAGGCGCTTCCGGAAGGAAGCAGCCCGGCCTTTTCGGTCACATCCTCGAACTTCCAGCCGCCGAGATTGCGAAAGAGTCGGCACACGCCGGTCTTGCTCACGACGAACAGGTCCGGCCTTCCGTCGTTGTCGAAATCTCCGACGGCCAATCCGGTGCCGATCGCTCCGAGATAGAATTCCGGGAAAAGGTCGCCCCACATCCTGGGGTCTGCGTAGGCGTTTTCCGTGACGAGCCCGGTTTGTTCGGGCGGAAGCGGCGTGAACAGCGTCGACCCGCGCGGCCCCGAGCGCGGCGCCAACGGACTGTCGGAGATGAGGCGGGCGGAAGCCGCAGGAGGCGCCCCCAACGCAGCGGACAGACCGGCGAGCGAGGCGGCGAACGCAAAAATGCAGGTGCGGAGGAGCGCGAACGAAGGGCTCTGCGCGGGGAAAACGCGAAGCTCCAGAGGGGGCATATCGGGTAGGGCGCCGAAGGAAGGCGGCGTCCCAGAATGAAGTCAATGTCCCGACGTTCGCGCGATGAGAAAACCGCCCATTCCACGACGGACGGAAGACGTCGAACTGCACGCCTCAGCACCGTCGCCATCGCCCTTGCATCGCCTCATCGCCGACGTTTCAGTTTCCGGGCTTCCCTGCCCCTGATGATTCCACCGTTTCGGCTAACCCCACGCGCCTGGTGGCTGCTTCCGCTTTTCGCCCTGGTCGTTCTCGTTTCGTGCGACGCTCGGCGGATTCAACGCGTCCTGAGCGTCACTGCGCTCGGGGGTGAAGCGCCTGCCTCGGACGTCCGCTCTTCCAGCGGCTATGCCGGAGGGGTTCGGCAGCTGGTGGTCCCGGACCGCAACCCGGAGAGCCTTCAATGGATCGCGCAAACCCAGCAGATGTTTTCCCGCGGGGAGTGGCGCGTGCGCCACACCGACGCCGACAACGCCCCTGAGGGACGCGAAGTGCGAAACGCGTCACCGTACCGGTGGTGGCTCGGAACCGTCGCTTGGTGTGACCACGCGATTTCGGGACGTCCCCTCGGACAATCCGTCGAACATGCCGCCCTCTTCGCCGATTCGCTTCTGCGCGTGCTCTTCTTCCTCGGGACGGTCGCATTTGTCGCGAGGTATTTCGGTGCCGCGGCCGCGAGCCTTGTATCCATCGCGTGGGTCGGACTGTTCCCGTTCAGCACGGCCTTTCTACCAGGACTTCCGGACTCTTTCGGATTCTCCCAAGGCGTGGCCCTCTGGAGTGTGTTGCTCCTGGTGACCGGAATGAATGTCGCTCCCAGGTCGAAAGGGGCGGCGCCGGTTCCTTTTCAACCGGAACGGCCGCCCGCCGGCGAACGGCGTTGGTTTGTCCTGGCCGGCGTCGCGGGGGGCTGGGGCCTCTGGATGTCCGTGCGGATCGAGATGCCCATCGTCATCGGGCTTTCGCTCGGAGGCCTTGCCGCGGCCTTTGCCGGCCGGCCGGCGCGAGCAGCAACGAAAGGGTCAGCGGTTCCCACTTCGACGCAAATCGGCCGGCCCTGGCTCGCGTGGGGACTCGCCGGTGCCGGCACCACCCTGCTCGCATGGATACTGGACTACGCACCCGCTCATCTTGAACTGTCGCGCCTCGAGACCGTTCACCCGCTCTACGCCGTTTCCTGGGTGGGGTTGGCCTGGCTCACGGCCCAGTTGGAATCCTGGATCCGCACCGGAATCAGGCCGCACGGCGTTCGGCGATGGGCAACGCTTGCTTGTGCCTCGTGCCTCGCCGCCAGCTTGCCGCTGATGATGTTTGGGAGTGGGAAAGCCGGATTCGTCGCGCCGACCACCCTCGCCTCGCGGCTCTCGCTCCTTCCCGATTCGCCGCTCGCCGACTCGGTCATCGATTGGTTGTCCCGCGACGGGCTGAGCGCCGCCTGGGTGGTGACGCTCCTGCCCGCCCTGCTGGCCGTCCTTTCTGGTTGGATCGTCTTGCGGCAGGAAACGACCGCGGAACGTCGGGCGGCGCTGCTCGTGGCGTTGGCACCGGCCCTGGTTTTCCTTCCCTTCGCCTGCCTGCGTCTTCGCGATTGGAACGGCTTCGACGCAATGCTCGTGCCGCTCCTGGCCGTAGCCGCACCCGGAGCTATCGCGCTGAGCTCCCGGTCGACCAAAGCGGGCTGGTTCGCCGCGGCATTCGCCTGCCTTTTGCCGGGAATCTTCCTTCTATTGCCGGCGCCGCGTCGCGGGGAGGAGGAAACGCTGACAGAGGCGGACGTCGAAGCGCTCGTGGAACGCGACTTCGCGCAGTGGCTGGCGAATCGCATGGGAAAGCCCGGAGCCGTGGTTTTGGCGTCTCCGACGCTCACCTCGTCGCTGAGCTACTTCGGCGGGGTCCGGGGACTCACCACGCCGTATTGGGAGAATCAGGACGGCTTCCGCGCCGCAATGAGGATAGGCGCCGCGACGCTGCCGGACGAAGCCCAGGCTCTGGCGCGGCGTCGATCGCTCACCCACATCGTTCTCGCCTCCTGGTCGCCGGAGCTGAGCGACATGGCCCGCGTGGGCTCCAACGGAAACGAACACACGTTGATCCGGCAGCTTGAGGACTGGATGCCTCCCCGCTGGCTCCGCCCGGTCGTCTACGACCTCCCGAAGATCTCCGGCTTCGAAGGGCAATCGCTCGCGGTGTTCGAAGTCGTGGACGTCCAGGATAACGTCACCGCCCTCGCTCGCCTAGCGGAATATTTCGCCGAGACCGACCAGATGCCGCTCGCCCTGGCAGTGGTGGGCACCCTGATACATCAGTTTCCCACCGACCCGAGCGCCGCCGCCGCGAGAGCGCAGGTCGCGCTCCTCCGTCGAGATCGCGAGGATTTCGTGGAGGCGCTCCGCACGATCACCGCGCCGGCGGCTCTGGACCAGGCAGCCGAGCTGCCGTGGGATCGCCGCGTAAGCCTCGCGCTCGTCTTGGCGCAGGGAGAACAGCTCGATGCGGCAAGGACCATGGCGCAGGCCTGCCTGGCTCAGGTAGACGAAGCCCAACTCCGATCGGTCTCCACCGCATCGCTCTTTCGGTTCCTCGCGTTGACGAAAGCGCTCGGGATGGAATTCGCCGATCCGCAGACCCGCAATCGGGCGCTCAGCCTGTTGCCGCCTGAATCGCGGACGGCTTTGTAGAGGAGCAACGGATACTGAAACCGCAGCGGGGAGCCTTGCCGAAGTCGGCAGTGCAGCCGTTGCGGCAGGACCGCAAAGTGCCCGTCTGGGCCGTGGCTGCAGCGCAAGCCATGAACTTTCCTTTTCGGCCGCGGCCGGACCGCCCTTTCGTAGCTCTTCGACTGTCTTTGGGCAGCTCGCGCATCCAGGTGGCGAGCAGGGCGACTGCGACGACAAGCGGAACGATCACGATCCCGCCGAGGGACAAAAAAAGTGCCCTCGGCCGAAGCCGAGGGCACGAGTAATAGCCTGTCAGCGAACCGAAACTAGAACGAGAACGTGTTGGTGACCGTCCACGTTTGCGGAGGCGCAATTCGGTAGCCTGCGGGGGTGCCGTCAGGCTGCGTGGTGATCGGGATTAATTCGTCGCCACGGAATGCGTTTCGAACGTTCAGCTGAATTCGCCAATCGACGTTTCTCCAGATTCGTCGGGAGTAGCCCACCCAGAAATCGAAGTTCGTTTCTGTGGGGCCCATGTACGGGTTCTCGATATCGAAGCTGATCGAATCCGCCGTCGCGCCGGGAAGCGGGCGATAGCCGATCACGATCGAGTCTTCCCAACGAACGCCGCCGCCGACGCTGAAGCCCTTCAGGAAGCCATGATCGAAGTCGTAGTTCGTGATGGCGTTGATGCGCCATTCGCGAAGTTCCGGAACGTTGGTTCCTTCCTGGAGTTTGCGCTGCGCGTACTCGGAGCCGACGTTCGAGTTCCACTGGAACAGTGTCGTCTCGTTGCCGGCGCCGCCCCACCAGATGCGGAGGTCGCCCGCCGCGGTGGTCTTCAGAGCCTTCTCGTAGGCGGCGATGAACGCGCTCAGATTTTTGCCACCGATGTTGGTGCGGATGGCATTGCTCTTCGCGGCGTTCACCGTCAGGCGCCAATTCTTGGTCGGCATGGCGCTGAGTTCGAATTCGTAACCCTTGGACTCGCTGTCCTCGGTGACAGCAAACCCGTTCGGGGCGCTGGCCGAGATCGGCTTGTTCAGGTTGTTGATGTCGACTCCCCACGCCTTGTAGAAGCGCGGATCGACGCTCTTCTGCCAAGCGCGCCAACCGGCGATGGCGGCCGCTTCACGGCGATCGGCATCGGCCTGCGTTTCACCCGGAGCCGGGCTGTAGTTGTACTGCCCGTTGCCCGGAGCGTCGTGCGCCTTCGCGGTATCGATGGTGTCGCCGCTCAGGTCGAACTCGAATTTGTTAGCCCAGTTGCCGCCCCACGCCTGCGAGGCGCCGATGAACCAAGTCTTCGAGAGTGCCACGCTGCTGGCGTTGGTCGAGGTCGTCTTGTACTGGTTGACCTTGAAGGAAAGGCGACCGTCGCGGGTTTCAATCAAGATACCCTTGTCCGTCGTCTTTCCGGCAGGAGCCGGGATCGGCTCGCCATACACGTCAACACGCTGGGCTTCCGGCTGGAAGTTGTCCGACTTGTTGTAGAACACGCTGACCTGGACCGGCAGTTGGTCCGCGACCTTGCTCAGGAAGGGCAGCTGATTGAGATGGGCAACGAGGCTCCAGCTCTTGGACGTGACCTCGATGCGGTTGTTGTAGTCGTCGGGCAGATGGATCGTGTTATCGATCACGACCCGACCGCGAACCGCTTCGGGGCTGCTGTCGTTGCGCTGAAACTGCCACGCTTTGGACACGTCCTTGCGGATGCCGTAGGTCCCGACGATGGAGTTGTCCCAGAAGTGGCCCTGGTACACGAAGGCGCGCGAAGAGACGCGGGACTTCTTCAGGCGAACACTGGTCGTCTGGAGGTCGCGGTTCGCTCCGTCGTTGTCCTCGGAATCCCGAATGGTCACCGGCACGTTGCGCCAGCCGACGTAGTTGGCCGGATTCTCCGACTGGGTCGAGTCTCCCGCGGTATTGCCGGCGGGATAGTAGTCGTTGTGCCAATACGCAGCGGGATCGACATAACCTGGATCCGACGGATTGGTCGGCTTGTTCCAGGTCGAGTCGAACGTGTAAACATTCCCGCTGGGCACTTTGAACGTCTCGGTCGGACGCGGGATGTTGGCTCCGGAAGCGGACGAACGGCTGCTCAGGGAAGGCCCGAGATAGATCACCGTGTTCGGGAGGAGGATGTTGTCGTTGATCTTCAGCTTGTTCACGTTGCTGTTCACGAACGCCTCATAGGCGTCGTCCGTCGTGTACCGCTGCCACGAACGTTCGTCGGTCTTCTGCTCGTCGGTCGCGAGCAGGCCCGTGACGGTCTGCATACCGAGCAGGCGATTGTACCACCGGTCTCCGTCGCGTTTGAAGTCGTGCGTGATGAACGGGGTGAGGCGTTTCGACTCGCGGTGGCTGACATACGAGTTGTTGCCGCCCGTGCCGCTATCGCTGATGAACGGACGTCCGACGTTCGGATTTGGAGTGCCGTCGCCGAACGGCTCGCCGTCTTTGCCGGCGGGCGTGCCATCCGCATAGACGCGGTTGATATCGATATAAATGGCCTGCTTTTCGCCGGTGAGGAGGCTGATCTGGCCGTTCCTGTAGTCTTCGCGGTTATACGTGACCTCGAAGCCCATCTGGTCGTTGAAGAACGTCTGGGCGAGGTTGAAGTTGTACGCCCGGAAGCTCTGCCACTCGCGCTTGTTCGGGCCATCGAGCAGATTGTTGTAGAAATCGAAGATCGAGGGATCTGTGAGGGAGTTATCCTTGTAGATACCGAATTCCGAGTAGGGCAGGTGCGCGTTGTAGGCCCAACTCGCAACCGGGGCGATACTGCCCGGGCGCTGGTACGGCTGGCCGCCCACACCTTTGTCGATCTGCCCATCCGGGCCGATACCACGGATCATGACAGGCTCCCAAACCCGGTATTGGCTCGGGACGGTCGGACTGGAGCCGTCGAAAAACACCATCGGTCCACCGAACTGCTGGGCGAAGTTGCCGATCCACGGGTTAAACGCCGGATTGGCGCTGCCGGAGTTCGCTCCGCCGTTGATCTTCGGACGCATCTGTCCGTGATTCGGAAGACCCGTATTGTCGTCCTGCAACTGCGATGGAATGAACGTCTCGCGGTTGAGGTTGTTGTACGTGGTGGCGTTACCGAGGATGTCCTTGCCAGCGTAAGTTCCGGTACGGAACCACGGGGTGATCATGTCGATCGGCGGCAACGTACGGGGGCGATTGCTGTGCACGTTACCGGCCTCGATGTTGGCCTTGAAGATCGTGCGGGCGCCGCCCTTCTTCAGGATCGCCGGTTCCCAGCGGGTCGCACCGTAAATGCGGTTGGCCCGGGAAAACGCGGGGTTCTGTTTGAATTGCTCGTCGTCATGAACGGCCGCGATGCGAAGGGCCAACTCGCCCTTGACCAACACGCGGTTCAGGTCGAGCGATCCGCGCGTGCTGCCGAAACTGCCGAAACGAACCTGGACCTCATTCGCGTTGCGGAACATGGCCTGCTTCGTGCGGGTGTTGATGATACCCGCCGGGCTGCCCTGACCGAACAGAATCGAGTTCGGGCCGCGCTGCAGATCGACACCGTCGACGTTGTAGCCATCCCACGGGATGTCCGTCATGAAGTAGTCGCGCGTGTTGTCCGCCGCAGTGAGACCGCGGACACGCGTGTTCTGGTTCGGGTTCGTGAACTTCGCAGACTCGTCGAGGAGAGCGCCGTCGCCCGTACCCGCGAAATTGCCGTACACGTTGCCCACTTCCGTGTTGGTCGTGTACTGCAGCAGGGTCTCGTTGTTCGTCGCTCCGACGTCGCGGAGAAACTGCGTCGTCACCACGCTCACGGAATTGCCCAAGTCGCGCAGTTCCGTGTTGAGACGATTACCCGCCAATGTGGTGGCAGCGGAATAACCGTCGTTCTCCGCTCTGACTTCGAAGGGAGAGAGGACGACCATGTCCTCTTCCTGGTTTGCATCGCTCCCCTTCGCGGTCGCGGAGGTGTCGCGCGAGCCGGGGGAGGCGCTGGATGCCTGCTGGGCGTGGGAAGCGCCGGCAGCAAACACAAATGCGGCCGCAAGCGCTATCGCCCGCGAACGCAGAAGCGTTTCATTCATTAGGTATGGATGTTGAGGCTATGCTAGGCCCAGCCGCAGGTGGGAAGACCCGCCGCTAGGAACGGTTTGTCGGTTTGCCGCTGCCCTCGAGATAAGGGCGCTACGGCAAAAGGGGAAAAACGGACCGCCCCACTCGAGACACAGCAGGTCCGAATGGGGGCGCAAATGGGAATCAGGTAGGGGAATTCAGGATACAGAAAGCCCGCGGATCACGAGCGACAGACACGCGAGTGGCGGTGAAAGCGAAGTGATATACGGACGCCGCCGGACCGTGTGTCGGCCACACGATAGCCAGCGAGTTCAAGCAGGTTCGGTGTTAGGATTGCGTTCCCGTCGCCGCGCCAATGGGGGGAAGGGGTATCGGCGCCTCGATTAGAACAGGGTATGACTTCAGTCATAGTCGCGCTCTGACCGAAATCGCTACGCCCCTTGTTCAAACATTAGAACAACCCACCTCGTTTGACAGCCAACGGAAAAATCCAGCCGTCACAACGAACGAGCAATCGGCACATCGAAGTGCCCAGCGAACCGCCCTCGGATTGGGCCTCGCGCTATCGATTTCCCTGCGAGAAATCCCAGAGCGCTTGATCCAGACCGCGTTCATACGCGGCGATCAGTTTGTCCCAACGGTCGTTCGCCACAGGATCCACCAACTGGCGGGACGGATCCGCATCGAACCATGCAATAGTCCGAGCAATGCCTTCGTGGAACGGCGTGGTCGCTTCGAACCCGGGGACAAACCGTTTGATCTTCGAGTTGTCCATCACGACCGACGTCACCTTGTCGCCAAGCAGTGTCCCCTGGAGTTCCGGGAGGCAGGCGACGATGAAATCCGAGGCGATGTGAACGAAGCGGGGAGAGCTCACGCCCGCAGCGGCGGCGACCGCGGCGAAATACTGATTCCACGTCTGCACTTCGTCGGACGTGATATGAAACGCCTGGCCGATCGCTTGTGGATTTCCAAGCAGCCCGACGAGACCTTTTGCGAAGTCCGTGTTGTGGGTAATCGTCCAGAGCGACGTGCCGTCGCCCGGAATAATGACCGGCTTCCCGCGACGCATCCGGTCGACCACGGTGAAACTCCTCTCCCAGCTGTTGATCGGAAGCGTGAGCTGCGTCTCTCCGTAGGTGAGCGAGGGGCGAACGATCGTGGAGGGAAACGACTCGTCGCGAAGCGCGCGCACCAGACGATCCTCACAGGCGATCTTGTCGCGAGAGTACTGCCAAAACGGATTCACGAGTGGAGTCGATTCCGTGACGAGGTAGTGCAGCACCGGCCGCTGGTAGCAGCTCGCGGAGCTGACAAAAACATACTGCGCGCAACGACCGCGGAAAAGCGCCAGGTCGCGCTCGATGTCCTCCGGCTTGAACGCGATGAAGTTCACGACCGCATCCCACGTTCGCTGCCCCAAGGCGGCGGCGACGGCGGTGGCGTCGCGGAGATCCGCCGAGATAACATCGGTGGCCTGCACTCGCGCAGGACGCCGCCCCCGGTTGAGCAGCGTGACCCGGTGCCCCTGCCGCATCGCCAGTTCCGTGCACGCGGTCGAGATGTTGCCCGTTCCACCGATGAAGAGGATGCGCATGCCGCCACCATGCGAAATCCATCGCTCAAAACAAGGTCGCGGAACGCCTGCGCTGGCGAAAGACCCGCGCGTGCGGAGTTGCCGTAGTCCAGGATGCGGACCACCGTGGCGGCATGCTCGCTACCCTCGTCATGACCGTGATCGGTCCGGACCGTCCCGGGCTCGTCGAACTCCTGGCCGCCAGTGTTGCCCAAAACGGAGGCAATTGGCTCGAAAGTCGGATGTGCCGTCTCGGCGGCCAGTTTGCCGGGATCGTTCGCGCGGAGATCTCAACGGAAAACGCCGACAAGCTCGTACCCGCCCTGCGCTCCCTCGAGACCAAAGGCCTGCGGATTCTCACGCAGACCGAAAGCGGCGCCGGTGCGAAACCCGCCGGCTCGCTCGCTCTGCTCGAACTCGTGGGCCAAGACCGTCCGGGCATTTTGCACCAGATTTCCCGGGTGTTGGCCGCTCATTCGGTCAATGTCGAAGAACTATCCTCGGAACGCGTCAGCGCGCCGATGGATGGCAATCGCCTGTTCCAGGCCCGAGCCACCGTGCTCCTGCCACCCTCCCTCTCGCTGGCAAGCTTGCGCGCGGACCTCGAGCGAATCGCCACGGATCTGATGGTCGACGTGGAGTTGAATCCGTCCAGCAGGTAGCCGCTTTCCGGCTCTGTAGCGAGATTTCAACTACCCGACCTCGCTCGATCGACTCTGGAAAAGAAAGAAGCCGCGAGCCATCGGGCCCGCGGCTTCCTGCATCCAAGAAGTGTCCAGCTTACTTCTTGAAACTCTTCAGACGGCGGCGAGCCACCAGGCCGACAAGAGCGGCGGCGGCGAGCAGGCCATACGTCGAGGGCTCCGGCACCGGGCTGCCGTTCGGCGGCGGAGGCGGCTGATTGATGCCCGCGCGAGCCGTGAGATTGAGCCCCGCAAAGAAGATATTGTCGTCTCCGGAGGGGTTCTGGGTGTCGACGGTGAACGACGTCAGGCCCGTGGACAGGAACGGCGCCGGGTTGGAGGCGTTGCCCAGAGCAAGGTTGTAGAGCTCGTCGTCGTACCGCAGGTTATCGTTCCCGTGCACGTTGGGGTCGTCCGGATTCGTTGCCGAATCGTCGAGGCCACCGATCGTGATCAGCCCGCCGTTGTAGGAACCGCCGTCGTCTTCACCGCCGGCGGAAGATGTCAGGCGGCGGCCATTGACGTTGACCTGTGAAGACTGGTCCGAGCCGGACTGGTAGCTGTAGCCGATGCCGAGCGAGAAAAGCGCCTCGAAGCCGGGCGCGGTCGGATCGGTCAACGGCGAACCGAGATTCACGTTGAACGAATCGCCCGAGGCCACGCTGTAGCCGTCGAGCAACGCAATCGTGCGCTCCGATTCCGTCGGGTTGCTGTACACGACCACCAGCGCCTCGCCGTCGATCCCGTAGTTGGGATCCTCGGCGTTCACCAGAAAGTCGAAGCGGCTCGCGCTGCCCCCGCCGACTTTGGCGGCGACCTGCGAAGTGACGTCGATCCGGTATGCACCCAGGCCATACGGATTCGAGCCGAGGCTGGTGAACGAACCGGAATTATACGTCATGCCGTCGAACGTGACCGAGCCCAGCGTCTGCGAGGGAGTCAGCGAGCTGTAGAGGAAGGCTTTTTGGATGGTGGAGCCCACCGGCACGTAGGCCTGCAGGGTGCCAACCGGCGTATCGTTGCTGCCAACGCCGTCGATGGACCAGTTGCCATTGCCGTTGAACTGATAGGCCAAGCCCAGGCTGGCGTGGGCCAGCGCGGGAGCCAGAAGCAGCGACAGGGAAAGCGCCGCGAGTTGATGGGGAGCTGCGATCTTCATGTGTTGTGGTGGGGAGGAACGGACCGCTGGACACCCGGAGAATATCAAAACCACAGGCTTTGTTTCAGCAGAGCGACTGCGTTGCATGCAGCCGGGCGAATGCCTAACCGGTTGGTAGGGCTTCCTCTTACACAGGGGCTAATTGCCCACATCTCGCCAACTAATCGCAATTCTGCCGAGCCCGCCTACTTCAAACGGGCCCACAGCTCCCACATAAACACCGCTGCGGCCACGGAAACATTGAGCGATTCGACGCGATTGCCTTTCCCGGGAATCAAGATCTGGGCCGTGCACGCTTGGGCGACTTCGGGTGAGAGGCCTTGCTCTTCGTTTCCCAAAACGAGAGCGATCGGTTTCGCGGGCCCGTGAGCGCGGCCGCGCGACGCCTGCCATTCGCCGAGAGGACGCGACGTCGGTCCGACGGCAGCGCCGATCACGTCGTACGTCTTCCGGAGCTGCAGGCAAAACTCCGGGAGTTCCGGGACACTCCAGACGTGCAAATGCTCGAGTCCGCCCTCGGCAACCCGGTATGCAGCTTCGCCCGGCAACGCCTGCTGAGGATGATCTCGCAGCAACAGATCCTCGATCCCGAAAAACGCCGCGGTGCGCGCGATCGCGCCGAGGTTGTGGGCATTGCCGATCCGGTCGAGAATCAGCAGTGGAGCGCGATTCGCCGTCCAGCGCGCCACGTCCCCCGGGGCGGGGGAAAGCAACGGCTGGGCTTCGATGACGGCCACCACGCCGCCGTGGTGCACCGTCCCGCCCACCTTCTCCAGCTCCGACGGCGTCACCACCCGGTAGATACGTTTCGTCTTCGCCAGGTGGCTGGACAGCTTCGCCAGCTTGCGGCTCGTCGGGTAATCAAAGTAGAGGCGCTTGATCGCGGCCGGGTCCCGGGCGAACAAGGCCTGCACCGCCGCCAGCCCGCAGACGGGAATCTCTTTCGGCTTCATGGGACGACCTCCCCGGTGATGGTGAACTCCTCGCGATTGTGGAACAGATGCCGGATCCGGACATTGCGCGCGCAACGGCCAAGGACCGCTTTCGGCGACCGCAGCTCCTCCAGCAGCGCGACGGGATTCGCGCGGCCGAACTTGAGAATCACCACGAACCGCCGGCATGCCGCGCGTTCTAGCCAGGGCTCCAGAAGATTGCGCATCACGTGGTGCGGCTCCTCCAGAAGGTCGCAGAACATCCAGTCATAGGCCTCGCCGGCAGGCGGAAAAAACGAGAACGCATCCGCGCGGCGATGCTCGATGTTGGGGTTGTTCGCCGCCCCCGCCTTCAAAGGACCGTTATCCACCGCAACCACATGCGCGCCGCGCTTCGCCGCGCTGTAGCTCCATCCGCCCGGCGCCGCTCCCAGATCCACCACCCTTTCGTCGGGTGATGGTTCACGACCGAGGATTCCGTACGCCTCCTCGATCTTCAGATAGGAGCGAGACGGAGCCTGGGGGTCGTCGGCCATCCGTCGTTGGCCGCCGAATACGCAGCTTCTCGAGACGAAAGCGCGCTGGAAGTCGGCAAAATAGACGAAAAGGCCGCGCCTTTCTCCGGGACCCGCAGGCCTTTGGTCCGACGCAAGCTTCGCGACCCTACCCATTCGCTTCTTGAGCAACTCGAGCGCCGCACGCGCCACGCCGTCGGCCCGGCGGCCCAGGCCTTCCGTATTCCCCGCAGTGTCCACGAGGAACGGCCAGGGAGCTTCGAAGCGCTCTTGTCGCGCAGAATCGAGAAACACCTGTGCGACCTTTTCCGCCAGGCCGTTGACCGAGTCGCCCGTCACTTCCACCGGCGTCAGCAGAATCGCATGCGGGAAACACAGCTCGCCCAGGCGGGAGTCCGTCGTGCCTTCGGTCGTCGGCGTTCCACCGGTGCGCACCCAGCCAGAACCCTGCTCAAGTGAAGCAAAACCGGCCGAGCCGAGTTCCGCGACAAGCGAGCTTTCGAAGCCGGGCTGACAACGAAACAACATTCCGACAACCTGCGTTCCGTCGCAGCGGCGGCGAGCAGTTTCTTGCACCTCGCCAACTCCGAGGTATTGAACCGCCCATCCCTCAAGTGGTCTACCACGCGAAACCCATGCGCGGATTCATCATCTTCCTGATCGGCGTCGTCATCGGGGCGGTTGCCCTGAGTTACATCAAGCAGCGGAACGCTCCCGCGGAGCGCCCCGCTCATTCGGCCTCGCAGCCGACAAATCCGCCTCCGCAGAAAACGTCGATCGTCGACGAGGCGCGCGATGCCGCAGTCTCTGCGAAGGACGCGGTCGCCGGCAAACTTCAGGACTGGCATCTGACCGGAGATGACATCAAACGGGATCTCGCGAAGACTGGAGAGGTGGTTCGCACCAATGCCAAAGCTGCCGGTGGCACCATCGCGACCGCCACCTCCAAGGCCCGCGTGATCACGGTCATCAAGACGAAGTACGCCTTGGACAAAGAGCTTTCCGCACGAAGCATCGAGGTCTCCTACGACGGCGGGAAAGTCACCCTGCAAGGCACGGTGGCTTCCGAGGCGTTGATCGGTAAGGCAATAGCACTCGCTTTGGACACCGACGGCGTGGCGGAGGTGAAATCGCTGCTTACCGTAAGCCTCGCTGACAAACCGTAGAGTCGGAATAACACGGCCCGGTCGGCAGCGCACACGTCCGGACATGGAAGGCCTGCAACAGCGTTGCCCTGCTCCGCCTGCCCCGCAGACTCTGCGGGGATGACCCAAGCGCCTCAGATTCGCCCCGGCCGATATCGCCACTATAAAGGTAAGGAATACCGGGTCGTCGCTCTCGCCCGGCACTCGGAGACGCTGGAGCCCCTGGTGGTCTACCAGCAACTGTACGGAGACGGGGGTTGGTGGGTTCGGCCCGCCGCGATGTTTTCGGAATCCGTGATTGTGAACGGTCAGCCGACCCCACGCTTCGGCTTCGTTTCGGAAACTTGAAAGACGAGCCATGCGCGTGCTCGTCGCATTCGACAAGTTCAAGCACGCCATCTCCGCCGGACAGGCTTGTGGTGCAGCAAGGTTGGCTCTGAAGAAGACGAGGCGCGATTGGGAACTCGACCTGTGTCCTCTCACGGATGGAGGCGATGGCTTCGAGTCCATCCTCGCGGATGCGCTCCGCGCCGAGAGGATTCCAGTATCGGTGACCGGCCCGCGAGGGGGTCTTGTCTCCGCGAGCGTATCGCTTGTCCGACTCGCCCAGCTGCCGCCGGCCGTGCGCTCGATCATCGATCCACCAAGCCGGTCCGAAGGAACGCTCGCAATCGTCGAAATGGCGCGCGCTTCGGGGCTGGCGCTCCTCCCGCCCGAGCTGAGAAATCCCTGGGAAACGACCACCTACGGCACCGGCCAGCTCCTGCGTGCGGCGGCGGAGATGGGCGCCAGTGCGATCCTGCTCGGTATTGGCGGAAGTGCGACAAACGATCTCGGACTCGGAGCTCTAAACGCGCTCGGAATTGAGTTCCGGACCTCGAGCGGATCTAAGGTGCGCCCGCCGACTCCGGCGCTATGGCAGACCATCGCCAGCATCGAGGGAGACGTGTTCGAGGCGCTTCCGCCGGTGTTGATCGCAACGGACGTTACGAATCCGCTGCTTGGGCCCGAAGGTTGCTCCGCCGTTTTCGGACCGCAAAAAGGCCTTTCGGCCTCCGACGTCGCCAGGATGGAAGAATCGGCAGAAAGCATGGCCCGGGCGCTCTGCGCTTACTTCAGACTCTCCTCAGACCAGACGCGAAGCCCCGGAGCCGGGGCGGCCGGTGGGCTTGCCTTCGGCCTGTTGTGCACAAAACGGGCCCGGATCGTCCCCGGTTTTGACGTCGTGGCCGATAGCCTCGATTTGGACCGACGCATCGCCGCAGCCGACGTGGTCATCACCGGCGAAGGCCGTTTCGACGCGAGTTCGCTCGGGGGCAAAGGCCCTGGCTCGCTCGCAGCGCGGGCGTTGGCCGCAAACAAGCCCGTGCACGTCTTTGCCGGCCAGGTATCAGTCGGTCCACGCCAGGGTTTGCAGCTCCACGCATTGTCCCGTCCCGACGCACTGCCCAGTTCCGAGACCCTAGCGAGGACAGCCGAGGATCTCAGAAGCTGCGTCGAGCACGTCTTCGGCTGAATTGCGCCAAAACCACGGCGCGTCCGTTCACCGCGGAGCGACACTCTCGCTACATCGGCGCCCCAACGGCTGCGAACTGCCCGCCCTTGCCGACGTTGCCGAGCCGATAAACACTGAGCCTCGCGTTTTCGAAAACGAGCGCACTGTCGGCGAGATTCGGCTTCGCGTCATCGGCGATCAATCGGTCGATCAGCAGGTACTGGGGCCGCAGCGTGGTCGAACCCACCAAGAGGCTGGCCGGCATTCCGTCGTAGAAAACCTCCGCGGCTTCCTCCAGCCGGCGAACCGCCTCGGGCTGATTGAGCACGTAGGCTGGTCCCTCGACCCAGAGTCGGCGCTCCGCGAGCGCAGAATAGTAGTAGTATTTGTCGACCGTCGTGTCGTCGATACACGCAAGCCCTCCGGGTCGAACATTCCGGGCAGTAAATGCATTGGCGAGGATGACGGATTCCTTGGGCGTGTGACTGCGTATCCACGTCATCCCCTCGAGCAGTAGAGCCCATTCGCGCGATATCGTTCTCTTGGGCTCAACACACCACGTATTGAAACCTTGGATGCTACGCAGGCGCCAGTGGTTGACCTGCACGGCCAGCAATACCGCCAAGGCGATCATCGGGGACATTCTCCACAAAAACCTCGCGAACGCGGCCCCGTGCTTGTCGGCGCCGGATTCCTTGGCGGGCCCGACAACAAACGCAAACGCGGCCACGACGATAACCGCGTGCCACCATGCAACCACGTCGGCCGCCACCAGAGCCACCGCACCGGCCACGACCGCAAGCAGCGCGAGTCGCCGGAGATGAAGCCGGGCGTCCCTGTCCGCGGCGAGCACTCGGACCCACGCCGATTCGGAAAGCCTGCTCATTTCCGCTGCGGCGAGAACACCGGCTGGGAGTTGAATGGGGAAGAAAAGGTAAAGCTGCGACTGGCTGTCGAGGGACAGGAACTGCCCAAACGCAAAATACATCAGCGCAATCAGGCCCAGCCAGAGCACGAGGGATGGATTCGCCGTTTGTTTCCACGTCCACATGTGCCGAAGCGCGAGAAGCCGAACGCCGCAGAATCCGGCTGAAACAACCGCGCCGCAACCGATCATCGCTCCGATGCGGCTGGCGCCAGCGGGAAGGCCCCACCCCTCCAGCCTCTGCGTCCAGGCCGCTAGATGGTCGGTCCAGAATCCAGCAATTCCGAACGACGCAAATGGGTAAAAGCTAGCCGCGCCTGTGCCCCAAGCTGCGAGTGTGCTGAAGTACACCGCCGAGAACCCGACTCCGAGGAAAGCCAACGTCACCATGCCGCGCCACGGGAATCGCCGACCAGCAAACCAGATCATGCTTAACCAGACACCCAGGGCTAGAATCAGCGGCGGCACGACTGTTCCCTTGGCACCCGTCGCGATTGCGGAGAGGAGAGCCAAAACCGCAAAGCTCGGCCAAGGATGTCCGTCCTGCGTCACAAGTCGGTGTATCCAGAGGATCAAGGCTCCCGAAAAAACCATCCCGAAAAAGAACGTTGGGCTGATGAATAACCATCGAACGAAGAGATTCCCAAACGTGCTGTGGTCCGCCGAGGCGACAAACGAGAGTTCATCCGCGGCCAGCACCAGGCACACCGCCAAAACCCCAGCCCAAGGGCTTCTGCGAGCATCCTTGCCCAAAACGAACACCTGGGCCGTCAGTACCGCGGCAAGCGGGAGGACAAACAGCCGAAAAGCCACGAGATCGAGGCTTACTCCCGTGACCAAGGAAGCCGCCGCAATATGGACAAGAAGGAAGTAGTGATACGTCAAAGGTGCGCCCGCCAAGCTCGGATCACCCAATGGCCAGTGCTGCTTTATCTCTGCCGCACGGCTCAACAAATATGCCCAATCGTGATGGGTCGCCGTTGAGAGCACGCCGCCCGCCAGGGGCGAGCCCGCATAAAAGCGACAGA
Organism: Opitutaceae bacterium EW11; assembly: GCA_003054665.1. Taxonomy (GTDB): domain Bacteria; phylum Verrucomicrobiota; class Verrucomicrobiia; order Opitutales; family Opitutaceae; genus EW11. The sequence continues at coordinate 651,955 of QAYY01000001.1, forward strand.
CAATCGAAAACACCATCAGCGCCGAAAACGCAGCCAGACTCAAGAGCATGACAGGCGAGCCATGCCCCATCCGGCCGAAGGATCGGCCTGCCCTGCGCGTCCGGTGCCACTGCAGGAAGAACAGTCCCACCCAAATCAGCGGCAGGTATGGCAGCAAGGGCCGCACATGCGCTGCCGAGGTTGCGAAAAAGGTGAGAATCTCAATGGCAAAGCCGATCGGCACACCTACCGCGAGGCTCTCTAGAAAAGAGACAGGGTGTTTCTGGGCAAAGCGCAGGACCACGACTCCCGGCAGCCAGACGGACACAATCATGTACATACCGTATCTCGCCACCGCCGCGTGATCGTATCCGCAGGACCTCGCGACCATCCAGTACGCTAGGAGCAGCATTCCAATAATCCCGCCAACGGTGGCCAAGCCCGAGACCGTAGGCGGTCTGCGCAGCCATGAGGCTGCCAAATCAACATGAAACAACCAATTGATCTTATGGTAGTTACGAGAAACCGCGGGCCGGGATGGCATGCAATACGGGCGCGAATGCGCGGGTTGGGGCGTGGGGGGAAGCGACTGCCGAGATCCTAGAGTGGGGTGGACGCTCGTGCGGTAATTCGCGAATGCACCCAGTCCCTCCGGTTGTCCAGCAGCGCACATAACGTTCGCGCCGCACAGTCAGATTCTCGCCCATGAGCCCGACACACGTCGCCTCGCGCGGGGAGTTCTTGAGACCGGAATCTTGTGCAAGCTGTCAGGTTTTTCCTCAGCAAACCTCCATGGCGGTGCCTTACAGCAGTGGCCCACGCTTTCTGATACATTCCCGCCAAGGTTATCCTAACCCCTAAGGGAGAAAATCATGAGAACGTTATCGGCCGCCGTCGTGCTGGCCATGTCAGTCACCTTCTGCGCACAAGCTCAGCTGGCTCCGCTGCCAGCCTCGTCCGTCGAGGACGGAATCTGCGTCCAAGCCCCTGGAGCAAATTCGGGATGGGCCAATACACCGCTGGCGAATTACCGAGTGGCCGCAGACAACCCTTTCAACACGCCGATGCCAGGAGGTACGGACGCCCACGGGATTCTGTGGAGCTCGGCCTCGCCGGGACGCAATGGGATCCTCGAAAATGGCGGCACCTACCGGACAGTTTTTCTCGGTTCAGCAGGAGCTTTGGGCTCGGGCGTCGGGTACTGCTATGGGGCTTCGCCGTTTGACCCAGACGCTTTCACGTTGGCCGATCTCTCCAATCCAACGCCCAACCTCGCGGGGTTCGGGAATCACGCTGACGTATCTGTCTCGGTGGGAGACGCCCAATCCTTCGATTTCTGGTTTAGCACCAATTACGGCACCTACACCTTGTTTGCGCCGGAAAACGGCCAAGCGGACCCGACGGTTCAGGGAAGCGTGCTCTGGACCCAGACGCCGCTGCTTATACCGACGTTCATCCCCGCTCTAGGCCAGCAAGCCCTCGTGGAGACATGGATTGTCAGCATCTCGGAGCAGAACGGCACCGCCCCCGCCTCCGAATACCGGATCGCGTTTCAGCAATTCGCGATGCAAGGAAGCCCTTTGGTCCCAATCCCCGAACCAACCACGTACGCCTGGTGTGCCGCAGCTCTCTGCGGTGTGATCGTTCTATTTCGTCGGCGTCGCCTACAGTCGTAGGCGCAGGGTTGCGGCAACGCGCGCAAGCGGTGAAACTCCGGGCATGACCCCGCTTGCCGCTCTGGCTCCTGCGTGGATTCTTTTCGAGATCCTACAACTCGTCGCCGGAGAGCGTCTTCTCGGGCTGAAACAGATTCAGGCAGGCCGGGATACCCGGCAGACAGAGCCTAGCCAAACCGTATCCGCTGTCTGGGTGAGCTTCATCCTGCTCTACTGGGCGTGGATGTTCGCGATGTTCTTCGCACATGTGGGCAGGCCACAATTGCTCGCGCTCCTGGGCGTGTCCCTTCTCGGAATGACAGTGCGGCGAGTCTGCACCCTTCGTTGGGTGCTCGTCGTGCTCACTTTTGAGGGAGCGATACGGATCGGAATGCTCGTTTCTCTAGGCGTTCTTCTCTGGCGTGGGGCTCCAGGATGAGCTTCCGCGAATTCACGCACCTCTCGCCAAACCGCGCCCTCGAGCCGGTAAACGCCTGCCAGGGCGTGCTGTTTCACCACACGGTCCTCTCCTTTTCAGAGACGCTCGCCAAACTGAGCGATCCCGCGAGCCAAGTCAGCTACCACGGCATCATTTCCAAGACTGGCGAACGTTGCGTGCTCGTCCGAGACGCCGAGATCGCCTGGCACGCGGGAGTATCCAGTTTCCGCGGACAGAGCGGGTGTAATCGCTTCCTGCTCGGATTGGCGTTTGAGGGCGACACCTACCGCTATCCACTCACGAACGCCCAGCTCCAATCGGTGCTCGAATGGCTGGTTCCGCGTTGGATTCGATACGGTTGGTCCCTGGAGTGGATGATCGACCACCGCCAAGTGGCTCCCGGGCGCAAGAACGACCTCAACCCATCGGAATGGCAGCGCCTCCTTGCCACAATCGAAGGTGCTGTTGCCTCGGGGGCACTCGTCACCCGACCCCCTGGTTGATCGAGCGCGCCTCGAAGAGCGTACCTGTCAGGTGCAGATACGCTTCGTCTCCGCCTTCGGGGCAGGCTCGCTGAATGACTGCCGGAAAAAATCCTGCGCTGTCGCGACGAACTCCGAGTATTTCGTGTAGTCGCCGAGACAGGAATTAGGGATGCAGAGACGCTTGATCACACCCCGGCCGATTTTGTCTGGAGCGTCCCGGTCTGGTACAATCTCCATGGAAAACTTCGGGTCGCGCGTATGAACGATGTAGTGACTCGAACGGCCCTTGCCCTCGCGCTCGATGCGAAAGAAATCCGGAAAGTTCATCGAGAATGAGGAGATGAAATCACCGTTGCGCAGCCGTTGAAACCGAAAACTTCACGAGCTCCGACTCCGCCGCTTGGTGTTCTTGGGCTTTTCCCTTGAGAAATCCGTCGGCCGCCAGCAGAAAAAACACAGAGCGCAGCACGCGTCTATGAATTCTCCCGACGAGGCTCCGAAACTCACCCCATGGCCCTTTCTCGCCGCTGACGTAATCCTACTGGGAGCCGCCTACCTCATAGGCTCGCAGCATTCGTCACCTCTGAATGGCACGCCGCTGATCGTCGTTGGCTCTCTGGTTTTTGCCGGTGCCCTCGTGGCGGTCCTGCCCTTTCTCATCAACCATACCCGTCGCCAGGAACTCGCGCTCGCGGAGCGCCAGCAAGAGATCGCTGCCCTAGCGCAAACCACCAGCGCATCGGCCGAACAACTCAGCATTGCAGTCGCCAGCCTGCACGGAATCTCCGAGTCCGCCTCGAAGGCGGCAAAACTGGCTGAGCAACTGCCGGTGAAAATGCAGGAGAAGGTGCATGAGTTCAAAGAACGACTGAACGAAGTCGCGCTGACGGAAAACGAAGCACTTTCCCAGGAGGTCAACACACTCCGCTCCGCCGAAACTGAGCGTATCGAGACGGTGCTTACAACGGTTCGGAAGCTCTCCTCTGAATTTGCCCGGCTTGAGGCGGCCAGTCGAAAAAACGTCACCGAATTGAGCGAAATGCTCACCAAGTTCACCGCCTCGGCCCAGCAAGCCGCTGCGGAAGCCACCTCGGCCGTGGCGGAGATTCGAACTGGAGCAGAAAAATCCCTGGCCGAGGCCCAGATGTCATCTTTGCGCTCGATCGAGGGAACGCTCAGCCGCGCCCTGGCGGAGATCGACGGCAAACTCGTAGCCCTGTCCGGCGAACTCACCGCCAAGATTCAGCGCGCGTCCGAGCTACTGGACGTTAGGATCGCCACGCTTCAGGCATCCGCGTTACGGGCCACGGGCGATACGGGGCATCAGACCATGCGAACAGATCCGGTGGTCCCAGTGCCGACTCAACCGGCACCGGTGACCACGACACCGTCCGCGGAGGACGTGGTTTTGCCCGCCAAGAATAATCCTGAGGCAGATCCCGTGGAGGCAACTCGCGCGCCTTCTTCAACCGAGGCTCCGGCAGACGAACCCAAGCCGGCCCGACGGCGTGCGCATCGGCGTGCGGAACAAGACTCCGAGCCTCTGCTCGGATTGGACCTCCCTCCACCGAGCACCGAGGATTTCTCTCAGATTTCCGCGGACGAGAGTGCAGTCTCATCGGTCTCGACCGACGGCTTCACCCGCCTGCTCGTGACGTCGTATATCGGAATCGGAAACAAGTTGTTTCTCCGGGGCGAAGGTCCGGGCTTGAGCTGGGAAAGGGGCACCCCGCTTCAGTTTGTATCCATCGGGAAATGGCGTTGGGAAACGTCCGACGCCACGGCGCCCATCCGGGCAAAGTTGTTCAAGAACGACGAGATCGAGTGCCCTTCTCTTGGCGAGATCGTCATCGATCCGGCGCACCAGAAGGAAGTACGCGCGAATTTCCACTGAGACAGGCGCACTAGGCGACTGCAGCATCCCAGAACTCAGCTCAGTAGTGAGGGGGCCGCTCGTCCGCGGGAGCATCTGCTTCCGGCGAGCCCTGCGTTGAAGCCATGCGGCTCTGTAAGGCGGCCAGATCCTTCCTGAGCCGCGTCAGTGTCTCGGACATCTCCAGCATGGCCTTGTCCTGCTCGAGCACGTGACGCTCGAGCCAGGCAATTCGCTCTTCGATCCGGTTAAGGCGTTCGTCGCTCGACACGAGGTTTCCCCAGTTTCTTCAGTTCCTCCAGCTGCGGTACGATCTCCCGCTTATAGCAGTCGGGGCACACGGAATGGCTGAATTCGCTGCCGGTTCGTTCATTGATGTAGTTTTCGATTCGCTGCCAGTAGTTCTGATCGTCGCGAACCTTCTTGCAATACGAGCATATCGGAATGAACGACTCCAGCCGCTGGATACGCGCCGTGTATTCGAGAATCCGGCGGGCGACATGGAGCCGCACCTTCAATTCCCGAGGGTTCACAGGCTTGACGAGAAAATCGTCCACTCCCGCTTCGATCGCCTCATCCTCGTGCTCGGGCGAAGCGCTCATCTGTGTGAGAAGAATGAAGTAGATGTAGTCCCCCTCCCTCGCCCGCAGGCGACGGCAAAACTCAAGACCGTCGATCTTCGGCATGACCCAGTCGGAAACGACCAGCCGAATTGGCTCGTTCTCCAACAAAGCGAGAGCCTCTTCCCCATCCGTCGCGATAATCGGTTGGAGACCGAGGTTCTTCAGAGCCGTCTGCGTGTACAGCCGGGCGACGGGTTCGTCTTCGACGATCAGAACCTTCATGAGATCCGGCTCAGGGCGGACGGGCTGCTTTTCAGGCAGGTGGAACACTCGCTCTTAACGGCGCAGAGCGCTGCGGACTTGAGGCCCGTCGCTGCCTTCAACGCTGACTTACCCGATCGACCCGAGGCTTCGCCTGCTCGCCCTTGAGGCGCTGAAGTTCGGGCACGATCACCCGTTGGTAGCAATCAGGGCAAATCGAGTGACTGAATTCACTCCCTGTGCGCTGATTGATGTAGCCCTCGATCTGCTGCCAGTAGTTGTGGTCGTCCCGGACCTTCTTGCAGTAAGAGCAAATCGGCAGGAAGGCCTCGAGCTGCTGCACTTGAGTGGCATAACGAAGGATGCGCTCGGCCACCCGAAGCCGCATCCAAAGCTCCTGCAGATCGAGCGGCTTCGTCAGGAAGTCGTCGACGCCCGCCTCGATCGCTTCCCGCTGGTTCGCGTGATCGGCCGTCCGGCTCGTCAACAGGATGAAGTAAGAGTACTCCGCCTTCAGCTTGCTTCGAATCCTGCGGCACAGCTCCAGGCCGTCCATTTCCGGCATCAGCCAGTCGCTCACGATCACTCGAACCGGCTCCTGATCCAGCAACGCCAACGCTTCCACCCCATCGGAGGCCTCGGCCACCTCGTGGCCTAGACGATGCAGCGCTTGCACCAGGATCTTCCGGGCGACCAGATCGTCTTCAACGGCGAGTATTTTCAAAGGAGACTCTCTGTTTCTGCTTTTCCAGGGCCAGAGCCAAGCGAGCGTTTTCTTGGTCCAACCTTGAGAGAAGTCCCTCCACTTCGGCAAGTTTTCCCGCGCGCGCCAGGGCGTCGATCTGCTGGCAGCAGATCTGCAGGGCGCGTCCTCCAAAATTCGCCGCGGCACCGCTGACCGTGTGTGCAACCTGCGCCACAGCGCGCGAATCCTGTGCGAAGCAGGCCGCGCGCATTTCCGCAATGCGTCGGGGCGTCTCCGCCACAAACAGGTCGATCAGGTCACAGATAAAATCCGGGTCTTCCTCGTCCTGAAGATCGCAGAGATGATCAAACTGGGCCCGGTCCAGGACCGAAGGGCTGTCTTCAAACGGCGATGCCGAATCACTCGTCGTCGGCGTGACACCTTTCTGCTGGTGCCGCCGCAGCGCAGCTTGGATATCCTCAAAGCGAATCGGCTTCGCAACAAAGTCGTCCATCCCGGCGGCGAAGCACTTCTGTCGGTCCGAGTCCGTCGCAAAGGCGGTCAACGCGATGATCGGTACTGCCGGATTCAGGTTCGGGACTCGCCCCGCGCGAATGCGCCGCGTGGTTTCGTATCCATCGAGTACAGGCATCTGGCAGTCCATGAACACGACGTCGTATCGCTGCAGGGCGAGCATATCGAGGGCCTGCGCTCCGTCCGACGCGATTTCCGCCTGGTGCCCAAGCTTCTCGAGATGCCGTTGCGCCACTTTCTGGTTCACGAAATTGTCCTCGACCACGAGGATCCGGAGGCCTCCCGCCGGAGGTGACGTTGGCACGATGTCGTCGCTGGCGTCGGCTGGCGTCTCTGCGAGAAGATGCGCGACATGGTGGCGGAGTTGGCGAACCCGCACCGGTTTGAAAATCACCGAATCGGCTCCCGCTTGCTTCAGAGCTTCCGCGTCGCCGACCTGACTGGCCATGGTCATCATCACCACCGCAACGCGCCCGAGAGAGCTTTCGGACCGGATTCGCACCAGCAATTCCTTGCCCTCCTGATCCCCCAGCCGGCGGTCCACGAAAACCAACTGCACGGGATTCCCCGCTCTGCGGCGGTCGATCAAGGTCGTTATCGCCTCGGAAGCCGTGCCAACGGCCTCGGCAGCGACGCCGAGCTGCACGAGCAAACCGGCCAAGACCCGGCGTGCGGCTTTGTGGCTGTCGACAACCAGGGCCGAGCACCCTGCACGGATGACCGGATCTCGCGGCCGCACGGCCGACTCGACGAGCTTCGGCAGCGACAGCTCGAACCAGAACGAAGAACCGCGGCCGGCCTCGCTCTCCACGCCAATGCGCCCTCCCATCATTTCCACAAGCTGCCGCGAAATCGCGAGCCCCAGGCCAGTGCCTCCGAAACGACGCGTGGTCGAACCGTCAGCCTGTACGAAAGGTTGGAACAAGAATTTCTGCGCCTCCGTGGCGATTCCGATGCCCGTGTCGGTGACGGTCAGCCGGAAAACGAGCGCCGCTTCCGTCTCCTCGATCGCACTCACCCGGACAATGACCTCGCCCTGGTCGGTGAACTTGATGGCGTTGCTGAGCAGGTTCGTCAGCACCTGACGCAAACGCCGCGGATCGCCGCGCAAGAGAGTTGGGAGCGTATCCGGAATCTCACAGGCAAGCTCCAGCCCCTTGTCCTCCGCGCGTTCCGACAGCATCGAAACCGTATCCTCAACGAGACTACGAAGATCGATTTCCACCGCCTCGATCCGAAGGCGCCCCGTCTCGATGCGGGACAGGTCGAGGATGTCGTTGATGATCCCAAGAAGGGTGTCGGCGCTCTTCTGCACCGTCTCGGCGAGTTCCCGCTGTTCCGCCGTGAGCGTCGTGTCCAGGAGGAGACCCGTCATCCCGATGATCCCGTTCATCGGCGTGCGGATCTCATGACTGATGTTGGCGAGGAATTGTGATTTCACCCGCGAGGCATTGACCGCCTCGTCGCGAGCCACCGCCAAGTCCGCCTCCCGCTTGCGCCGCTCCGTCGCGTCGACCAGCACGCCGATATAGCCGGCGAAAGCGCCTCCCGGAAGGAAACGCGGCGAGCTCGTCTGGAGCACCCACCGATACTCCCCGTCCGCCCGCGCCAGCCGATATTCTATCCTCGCGGGAGTCCGCTGGTGAAGGGCGTTGGCGAGGATGGCGACGACGTTTTCCCGATCGTCCGGATGAATGCCCTCGGTCCAACCAAGGCCCAGCTCCTGCGCGCTGCTGCGACCTCGGAATTCGATCCAGCCTTGGTTGAAGAACGTCCCGCGACCATCCTCGTCGATGACGTGCAAGGGAAGGGGGATGGCGTTCGCCGCAAACCGGAACCGCTCGTCGCTTTCCTGCCTCTCCTCCGCCATCTTTCTCCAGGCCGTGGCACTCCGGAGCGCGCGATCCAGCATGAGCGGCGTGAGTTGGTCCTTGGGGAGCAGATCGGCAGCACCTCCCCGAAGCGCTTCCTCCTCCAACTCCCGGTCCTCTTTCGACGAAAGGATCACAAAGGCTGCGGATGAGCCGCGTGCACGCGCTTGGCGCATCAATTCGAGTCCGCTCTGGCGCCGGAACCGATGCATGACGATCGCCACGCCGAATTCATTCCGACTGAGGCGTTCCAGCGCCTCCTGCCCTCCCCGCTCGAACTCAATCCGCCACCCTGGAGCACGTGCCTTCGCGACGAGACTCGTCAGCAGTTTGTGATCTGCTTCGTCACCGACAAAAAGCACGGGAATGGGTGAAGTGGACGCCATATCGCAGTCCTGCTCCGCACGCCTTTGCGCAGAGCGAAGTTTCAAGAATCACGCTGCCAAATCTCGCCGCAAGCGCTCATGCGTGAGCAGTCCGTAAATCATCCCCCTTCTCAATCGTACGCTGAAGCAGAATACACGCTCAGAGCGCAATTTATGCCGTAAAAAAGCCGTGATAGTGAATAGGCCTGAATGGGCCTAAGGAAAACGCCTTATCGGTAAGCGAGCGCGTTGACAACTGGGCCCGTACGGGCCTACTCGGACTCGAATGAATTACACCCAGCTTTTTCGAAATTTGCGGGAAACGAAGGGGCTCACGCATGACGGATTGGCGCGCCTAGTTGGGTGCCATCGCAACACCGTCATCAACGTTGAGAGCGGCCGGCCAGTGAAATTCAAGACAATCGCCGAACTGATGGAGAAGATGGGCTTCGATCCGGAATCCCCGGAGATGAAGAGCATCGCTCTACTCTGGCTCGAGTCGATCAGCGGCATCAACCTGACGCACGACCGGAGCACGGCCGAGGCGCGCAGCAAGATCGCCAAGTTCCGCGCCACCGAGAAGGAAGCGGCCCAGGTTCTCGCCGATGCAGTCGTCGCGGAGCACCTCACGGTCGACCAGATCCAGACTCTCGTCTTTGCGGCAAGCCGGTCCGAAGTCATCACCGTGTTGGAAGGGATTCGGGAACTCGTGCGCGAGACGCCGCCTCCTCCGGCCAGCGAAGACGTTCCTCCTCTCGAGGTTGCCCAAGGAAACTGAGCGCCGGCGAGGCGCAGCAGCCGTCAGCTCGCGGCTGCACTAAGGTGGGAGCGGAGAGCCTCCGGCGTGGATACAGGCTCACGGCAGGCGTAGTGGTCGCAAACGTACGCTCGCGCCTGCCCTGATGGATCCGGCGACATGGATCGGATCCACACTGCGCGCCGGCCGAGCCAGGCCTGACCTTCGGCGCCATCGGCCGCAAAGATTGCACGCTTTGGTCCGAGTCCGCGCTGTGTCTCGCGCCAAAGCGCCCTAAACGAGGCCGAACTCGGGTCGCCTGCCAAAACAACCTGCTGGCGATCGATGAGTGCGTACTCGAGCGCACAGAGAGCCTGGGGCAACGCATGCGGCAGCCGGCTCCACTGCGGTCTCAACGCCTGCAGGGTGCGCAGCGCTTGTTGTATCCGCTCCTCTGGTTTGGCCGATATGGGCGCCAACCGGAGGAGATTCATCGCGGCGACGGAGCTCGGAGCGGGCTCTGCGCCGTCATAGTCCTCCTTCAGACGAAGCACGATAGAGGCATCGCCCGTTCTCGAGTTGAAGTAGCCGCCATCCCGGTCGTCCCAGAACAAGTCGTCGAGCGTTGTCTGCAGGGCCTCGGCCCACTCCAGCCAACGCACCTGAAACGTCACTTCATAGAGGTCGATCAATCCCTGGATCAGGTAAGCGTAGTCTTCGGCAAAACCGCCGATGGGGGCAGCGCCGAGGCGATAGCAGCGGCGCAACTGCCCGGTTACAGAGTCAAAGAGCTCACGCTGTAGAAACTCAGCGGCGCGAACCGCTGCGGCGACGTAGGCCTTGCAGTCGTTTGCCGACGAAAGATCGGTGGCCTCGAGCGCCTGGGCCCCGCGGGCCAGGCTGGAAATCATCAATCCATTCCATGCAGTGATGATCTTGTCGTCGAGATGAGGACGGGGGCGCCGCGCGCGCACTCCGCGAAGACGAGTGAGTGCGCCCACCAGAAGATCGTTCGCCAACTGCGGCTCGATCCCGAAGTGCACTGCAGTCTCCACCAAAGAATGGCGCTGCATCAGGATGTTTTTCCCCTGGAATTCCTGGTGCGGATCCAGTTCGGAAGGGACGTCCCCCTCGGCCTTCACGCCAAAATGGTGCGCGACCAATTCCGCCAAATCGACTGGAGACGACGGGTCTGCGAGGGCGGCAGCCATTTGAGGGCGTGTCCATACATAGTAGGCCCCTTCGGCATGACCCGGCTTACCATCCTCGATCAAGCTGTCGGCGTCCTCCGCCGAAACGAAACCGCCCTCCTCGGAAACCAAGTCGCGCAGCACATAATCGTACACGTCGCGAGCCACCCAGAGGAACGCCTCACGGCCGGTGGCCTGGAAGCCTTCCAGGTAGTTCGTCGCGATCTGCGCCTGATCGTAGAGCATCTTTTCGAAGTGCGGCACGAACCAGGAGTCGTCCACCGAGTAGCGGTGAAATCCTCCACCAACGTGGTCGTGAATTCCACCCTCCGCCATCCGCTGAAGCGTCAGCGACGCCATTCTCACCGCCTCCGCTCCGGCTTCTGTATCCATCCCTTGAATCGCGGCTACGCGGAAAATGAAGTTCAAGTTCGACGCGCGGGGAAACTTCGGCGCACTGCCGAAGCCGCCTTTCACCGGATCGAACGACTCGTAGAAATACTGGAAACATTTCTCGAACGCCTCGCCGGCCGCCTCGCTCAGCTCCTGCGTGGCGTCCGCAGCCGAGGACGCGCCTCGCTGCTCCTCGCGATGAGCCTCGAGGGTCTCGATCACCCGCTCGCTCTCCATCAGCAGTTTCGCGCGGTCTCTTTTCCAGGCATCGGAGATGGCTCGCAACAGACTGCCGAAGCCAGGACGACCATGCCGGTCTTCCGGCGGAAAATACGTGCCTCCATAAAAGGGTTTCAGGTCGCCTGTCAGCCAGACGCTGAGCGGCCAGCCCCCGTGGCCGCTCAACGCCTGAACGTAGGTCATGTACACGCGGTCGACGTCGGGCCGTTCCTCGCGGTCAACCTTGATCGAAACGAAATGCTCGTTCAGGAGATCCGCGATCTCCCGACTCTCGAACGACTCGTGAGCCATGACATGGCACCAGTGGCAGGTGGAATAGCCGATCGAGAGGAAGATCGGTTTGCCCTCGCCCCGCGCCCGCTCGAAGGCGTCATCACCCCACGGATACCAGTCCACCGGATTCTCGGCATGCTGGAGGAGGTAAGGCGATTTCTCCTGGGCGAGTCTGTTCGGCATCACCACAACCGAGCCCGAAAACACAAATGCGCAACTTTGCGCCTGGCGGCGGGGGAAAGCTGCGCACCGGGTAGCGAGCGACAGTGAGTGCCACAGCCGTCCTCCCCGATCCGGACACAAAAAAGCACCGCCCGATCAAGGCGGTGCTCCAAGAAGTCCGGCGATTTCCGCTATTGGCCGAGCACCCAGGCGAAGATCAACGGCGCGACGATTGTCGCATCGCTTTCCACGATGAACTTCGGCGTGTTTTCGCCCAGCTTTCCCCACGTGATCTTCTCGTTGGGAACAGCCCCAGAGTAGCTGCCATAGCTGGTCGTCGAATCGCTAATCTGGCAGAAGTATCCCCAAAGCGGGACTTCGGGGCGCTGAAGATCCTGGTGCAGCATCGGGACTACGCAAATCGGGAAGTCGCCGGCGATGCCGCCGGCGATCTGGAAGAAACCGATCGAGCCGTTTCCATCCCGAAGGTTGCGGGCCGTCTTCGTGTACCAATCGGCCAGCGTAGCCATGTATTCGATACCGGTGCGGACGGTGTGAACGTTTTTCACGTCGCCGCTGATGACGTGGCCGGTGTACATGTTTCCGAGCGTGGAGTCTTCCCAGCCGGGCACCCAGATCGGGAGATTCTTCTCGCACGCGGCCAGCATCCAGGAGTGCTTCGGGTCGATCTGATAGCTCTTCTTCAGCTTTCCGCCTCGCAGGATCTTGTACATGAACTCGTGCGGGAAATAGCGCTCGCCCGCCTTGTCCGCCTTGACCCATTCCTCGAGCACGACGGACTCGATCCGGCGCATCGCTTCCATCTCGGGGATGCACGTATCCGTCACGCGGTTCATGTGCCGTTCGAGCAACGCCCGCTCGTCGGCCGGCGTGAGGTCGCGGTAGCCCGGCACGCGCTCGTAGTAATCGTGCGCTACAAGGTTGAAGATGTCCTCTTCAAGATTCGCGCCCGTGCAGACGATGGCGTGGATCTTGTCCTTGCGGATCATCTCCGCGAGGGTGATGCCGAGTTCGGCCGTCGACATGGCGCCCGCAACGGTCACGAGCATTTTGCCCCCCTTCGCCAAGTGATTCTCGTAGGCTTTGGCGGCGTCCATCAGCGCAGCGGCATTAAAATGCCGGTACTGCTGAGCGATGAATTTGGATACCGGGCCCTTGCTCTTCGCGAGGTCGGAATTGGAGGGTGATTTGGCCTTGCGGGCTTTCGGCTTCATGGTGGTGCAGAAATAGAAACGCAGATGCGGTAAGCGCCACAAAAAACCATCGCGTCTCGCGCCAGCCTGAGTTGAGGTTGGACCTCTTTCCGTGCTCGGCGCCTTTCTCACGACGATCTTCTTTTCCCTCTCGTCGATCTTCGCGAATCGCGCAATCCGCACCGTCGGTGCGACGCGTGCCAACCTCGCGCGACTCGCCGTCGCCATCGCATGCCTCGGCACCTGGGCGCATCTCGTTCCCCTCCTCGGGCTCGGCATCGGCGGAACAGGCTTTGCCGGCGCCGGATTGCTCTACTTCCTCGCCAGCGGCGTGCTCGGCATGGGCTTCGGAGATCTCGCCGTGTTCGCCGCGCTCCCCCTGCTCGGCGCACGGCTGACGGTCGTGATGACGCAATGCCTCGCAGTCCCAATCGGTGCGGTGGCGGAGTGGCTGTGGCTCGGCACGACGCTCACCGTCAGCCAGATCGCCTGGAGCACGGTGATCGTCGGCGGCGTCGCACTGGCCCTGTTGCCCAGCCGCGCGCATCCCCCTCGCGTCAGGGTTCGTTTTTCCGGCGTGCTCTTTGGAGTCGTCGCCGCGCTCGGACAAGGGCTCGGCGCGGTACTCAGTCGCAAGGCGTACAACGTCACGTTCGCCGAGGGGCAGACGATCGACGGCGTGACGGCAACCTACCAACGCATCGTCGGAGGGCTCGCCATCACCCTGCTGTATCTCGCGATCCGGACCCTGTTGCGCCAGGGCACCCGATCGGCCAGATCCGACGAGACGCCCACGGCTGGCTCAACGGGGACCGGACTCTGGCGATGGCGCTGGACTGCTGCGAACGGGATCTCCGGCGCCGTGCTCGGCGTATCGTGTTACCAATGGGCCCTTGCGACGACCCCGAGCGGCATTGTCCTGCCCATCGTGGCCACTACCCCGCTCGTCGTCGTGCCGTTCGCGTATTGGATGGAAGGCGAACGGCCCACACGGCGTTCCCTGGTCGGCGGAGCAATCGCCGTCGGCGGCGCGGTTGCGCTTCGAATCGTCGCCTAATCGGGCAGGGGAAAACCGTGCCGTTGACGAACAGGCCCTCCCCGCGGTTTGCTGATCGTTCATGCTCACTCTGGCCGACGTTTCAAAATCCTACGGCACCCGAACTCTCTTCTCGGAGGTCTCGCTCTTCGTCGCGCGTACGGATCGCCTGGGCCTGGTTGGTCCCAACGGCGCAGGCAAATCGACGCTGTTCAACCTGATCCTCGGTGAAGAAACGACCGACGAGGGAACGATCACGTGGGAACGCGGCGCCGATTTTGGCTTTCTGCCGCAGGAGAGCGCGCCCGTCGGTGACGAAACGGTGCTCGAGATCGCGACGAGCGGGAAAAAGCATCAGGGCGAGAGCGCCGAGGAATGGGACATCGACTGGACGCTCGAGCCTCGCGCGAAAAAGATCCTGGCAGGACTGGGTTTTCGAGAGGGAGATGCGGAGCGTCCGGCCAAAACGTTTTCCGGCGGCTGGGTGATGCGGGCGCATCTCGCCCGATTGCTTGTGAGCGAGCCCGCCCTGCTGCTTCTCGACGAACCGACCAACCACCTCGATCTGGAGGCACTCCTCTGGTTCCAGGACTACCTCACCCGCTATCCGGGCGGTCTGATCATCATCTCGCACGATCGCGCGTTCCTGAACGCCCTCTGCACAGGCATCCTCGAACTCCGTGGCGGACGGCTTCACCGCTATACCGGCAACTACGACGACTACGTCGCCGAAAAGGTGGCGCGGAAAGAACAACAGCTTGCCCAGTACAAGAACCAGCAACGCGAGATCGAACATCTCCAGCGGTTCGTCGATCGTTTCGGCGCCAAGGCCAGTCTCGCGTCTCGCGCGAAGTCCAAGGAAAAGCAGATCGAGCGACTCCAGGACGAAGCCGTCGAGGCGCCGGAAGAGGAACTGAAGCGGATCCACTTCAAGTTTCCCCAGCCTCCGCGCTCGGGGCTGAAGGTCATCACGCTCGAAAACGTCGAGCAGGCCTACGGCGAGCACGTCGTGTATCGTAATCTCAACTTCACCGCCGAGCGCGGGCAACGGACCGTGCTTGTCGGACCCAACGGCGCCGGGAAGTCCACCCTGCTTAAGATCCTCGCCGACGTCGTCCCGATCCGCGCGGGAAAACGCGAACTTGGCAGCAACGTGCTCACCGGCTACTTCGCGCAGAACCGACTCGATAATCTTCGGCCTGACGCGACGGTTTTCGACAACGTCATGGAGCTGCGAACGAACGAGAACCAGCTGACGGAACAGCAGGTTCGCGCCATACTCGGAGCTTTCCTCTTCCGGAAAGACGATGTCTTCAAGAAGGTGTCCGTGCTCTCGGGTGGAGAGAAGTCGCGCCTCGCGCTCGCCCGGCTGCTGGTGAACCCGCCGAATCTTCTCCTGATGGACGAACCGACGACTCACCTCGACATCCCGTCGATCGACGCGTTGGTCGGCGCATTGAAAAATTTCGAGGGCACGCTGGTTTTCATCAGCCACGACGTGTATTTCATCCGCGCGCTCGCCCAGAGCGTGCTCCACGTCCACTCCGGACGGCTGACTCCTTACGCGGGCAACTACGACTATTACCTGGAGAAATCCCGCGCGACGAACGAACGCGCCGCGTTGACGGCGGGGTTCACCGACGCTCGCCCCGCACAAGCGCAACCGGCGGCCGCCACTCCGCCGAGTTCCTCCAAAACCGCCGAGCAGCGAAAGTCCGAGGCGCGGGCGCGGAGCAACGAAATCAAGAAGCTCCGCATCGAGGTCGGAAAACTCGAGCAGAGAGTCTCCGAACTCGAAGGGAAACAAAGCGAACTGACCGCCGCGCTGGAGGCACCAGAGACCTACCAGGAGCCTGGCAAAGCCCAGCACCTCAACCGAGAGCTCACCGCAATCGTGGACCAGCTCACCGCAGCAACCGAGGAATGGGAAACGGCGGCCACGCGGCTCGGAAACCTGGAGCGAATCGATTCAGAGGCGAAATAGACGTCGCCGAGCACTAGCCGGACCCATGCGCGGCACGGCGGTTTTCACGCCGTACCGCCCAGTGGCCGCACCTGTTCGTGCATGGTCGCTTCTACTGTTTCCTCTTGAGGACGAGCATCGAATCGCTGCCGGCGAAGAACTCGTAGTCGACCTCCACGATCTGGCTGTCGATTCCCTCCTCCGCCAAGGCGATCCGTAGACGTCCAAGTTCCGGATACTTCCGGCCGTTTGTCCCGACGATCGGATGAATCCGCACGTCGTCGCGGCTCACCCGAACCAGCTCCCGGCACGCTGCGAGGTGAAAATCGAAGTCGAACCTCTTCGCGTACACAAAGAGCAGGTGGGCACAGAGCACGACGTCGAACGCGCCGTCAAAGAACGGCAGTTGCGGCAACGATGCCCCGATGTACCTGCCATGCACGAAATGCGCCGCATAATCGGCAAGGAACCGCTCCGAGGCGGAGCGACGGCTCAACTCGGCCTCCTCGAGCGAACCGAACGACTTGAGCCGAAACAGATGCTGCTTCGCCAGGATCTGCTCGGTCACGTTGCGGTAGTCGATGGTGACGTGCTGCGAAAGCGTATCCGCACTGCACCCGTAGAGAGGGTCGACCGCAACGGCGTCCGCCCCTCGCTTGCACGCCTCCGCCGTGAAGGACGACGGACCAGCGGCGACATCGAGGACGGAGCGTCCTTTCAGCGCGGCGGGATCGAGCGAAAAAAACTGGCAATATTCGGCCAGCGTGCGTCCAAAGAACGCGATCGACGGAATCTCTAGTTCGGGAGTGGGGAGCAGGGCATTCATGACATAGCGAGAAAAAGTGGGTTTGTGGTTCGGGATGTCTCGAGTGCGGGAAATAAAAAACCCGACTCGGTGATGAGTCGGGCTCGGCGGATGTTTGAGTGGTTTTTTGGTTTTCCACTACGACATGCGTTGGATTTGGGCATGTCGTGATCGCCGAGCCCTTCCGTGCCACCATGCGCGCGGAAGCGCCGTCATGGAGACGGATTTCGTAGCGCGAGAGCGGTTAAACTTGGCGAACATCGCGCAGGGACATGATCGAGCGCTGACGGAAGCGCAAGCAGGAAATGCCTGCCGCGGGGAATACGCACGCATTCGGCAAGCCCTCAGGCCCCCGGTGCACTCCTCGGGCCTGCCAAAAAACAAAAACGCGCGGCCCTTTCAGGTCGCGCGTGAAATCATCGGACGGAACCGCGGCCGCGGTTCCGCGAGAATCGCTTACCCGCCCTGGTCGCCCTTGCCACGACCGAGGAGCGATTTGGCCATTTCGAAAGGCGCACGAGAAAGCGGCTTCTTCACCGGAATCGGCGGATTCGAAACAGCTCCCGGCAGCGGCGAATGGGTTGTGCTGGGAGGAAGACCACGCAGGCGTTTCTCCTGCTCGGTGAGTTTCCCGGACATTTCCTCCAGTTTGGCCTCGCGACGCTTGAGATCCATCTCCAGCTCGCGCATCGCCATACGCTCGTCGCGGAAGACGGCGCGCTCGGCCTCCAGAAGATCCGTGGCGCGCTGGAGCTTTTCCCAGGCGGCCTTGACCGCGGCGTCGTCGTTGAACGGGGAGCGAGATTGCGGACGCGAACTGAACCAGAGCACGCGATCGGCCTCCAACTGCGCCTGCAGCTGGCGAAGCCGGGCCTCGTACTCGCGAAGGTTGTTCTCCTGCTCACGGAGCAGATCGAGGTCTTCGTGCCAGCGCCGGCGCTCCTGCGCGAGTTGTGTACCCTCGTGCTGGATACGCGCCGCCTCCTCGCGGAGGCGCGACTCTTCGGCGAGGAGCCGCGCGCGAAGCTGGTCGAGTTCGGTCTTCTCCCGGACCAATTCGTCGGGAGTCTTGCCGAAGGGCGAAACGCTCTGCGTGCTCGTGGCGAGTTTCTTCCGCTCTTCCTCGAGGGCGCTGCGTTCGCGGGCGAGTTCCGACCGCGCCTCGGCCAGCGCGCGGGCCTTCTGATCGATCAGAGCCTGCGCAGCCGCCGCCATCTCGCGTTGAGTGCGAAGATCGGTGAATTCGTTCTGCAGCCGGAGAGCGTCGGCGTTCTGGGAAAGCAGCGTTTTCAGTTCGGCCTCGAGCGCAGCCTTCTCGTGCTCGAGACGTTCCGATTTTGCCTCGAGCATCGCGCGCTCTTTCGCGCCGCGCATCAGCTCCTGACGAAAGTCCGGGGTGTTGAACGGATCTGTCGACTGCCCGATGTCCGGGTTGCCGAGCACCTCGAGGACCGCCTCCGCTTCAGCAATCTCGTTGGGCGACAGGCTTTCGTCCTCGGCTCCGGCTGCCGTATTCACGCGGAGCAGACTGTTCACGCGACGAAGCAGAGGCCGAAGGTCGTGCGCCACCGGGAGCACGTCGCTAAGCCCCATACGGATCCCCTTCACGATCAGGGGCAGCTCGAGTTGCGGCACCACCAGAACGACAGGCACCGTGGGCTGAATCTTCTTCAAGGCTTCGACGAACTCGAAATCCTGCGTTCCCGAAAGCTGAGCATCCACCAGAGCGAGATCGAACCACTCGACCCGGGCAGTCTCGAGCGCGGCATCTGGTTTGATGAACGCGCGAAGATCGTAGCCCGCGTCAGCGAGCATCAGCACGAGGCGCCGCTTCATTTTGGCGTCGCCGTGCACGATCAGGATTTTCTTAACCAAGTTCATTGAAAAGGGGGCTTATTTGCGATGGAAGGGAAGTTACTCACGCCAGACCCGGTCGCCACGCTTTAGAACCAAGCCGGGGGGTATTTACCCGTTCTTTACCCCCACGCGCAGTCTCGTGGCAGAAACACCGCCGGGGTTGACGCCTTTTTGACCCACCCTGGAGGAAACCCCTACAGAATTCTTTGGGGCGCCACCAGTTACGTTGTCATACTGGCAGCACTACACTCGCTTCAAGAGGCCGCTGCGGGCAGAATATCGACACTCACGTGCGGAAGAGCACGGACTCGCGATTGAACAAACGCACAGCCACTGCGAGGGCCGCGGCGCCGTACAGACATGAAGAGCCGAAAATGAGCGCCATCATGTCGTAGCGGAACGAGCCGGAGACCATTTCTTTGCCGATGAGCGACACGTTCAGCACCGGGATCAGGGCCAATTTCGCGTTCAGCTCCACGCCGGGAAGCATGGCTGCCATCGCGGGCAGGATGGTGAGGAAAAGTATCGGCGACGCATACGTTTGCGCTTCTTTGTGGCTCTTCGCAAAAAGCGAAACGCTGAAGAGCAGCGCGGAGAAAACCACGGCGAGGGGCAGGACCATCACCATCACGCCGAGCACCCCGACCGGATCCACCATCGGCAATTGCTGGCCGGTCGCAGCGTTTACGGCTTTCGCCCCGGCGCCGACCTTGCCTGCAAACAGGTGAACCAGACCCACCGCGCTAAGGGCCATGGAGGTGATGGAAGTCACCACGGTAGAAAGCGAGATCGTGAGAACCGTCAGGAACTTACCCAAAACCAACTCCACGCGGCCGACCGGGCTGCACAGGATCGTCTCCATCGTCCCCCGCTCCTTCTCGCCGGCGGTCAAATCGATCGCCGGATACATGGCGCCGACGACACTCAGGATAATCAGGAGATACGGGACGAATCCGCCAAAGAGGTTGCCGCCCACTTTCTCGGGAGGCGCCACGTTCTGACGTTTGATTTCGAACGGACGCACAAACGATGCATTCAGCCCTCGTTCGCCGAGCTTTCGCGTGACTGCCGCCTCGCGAAACTCACGGAGTATCCGGTCGATCTCGCCTGCCGCGAAGCTCGACTTCATCTCCCCCTCGTAGGTGTAGATTTTTACCGTCGCGATCGAGTTGGCTGCCAGGTCCGCTTCGAAGCCAGGCGGGATCTCCACCGCCGCCCGAATGCGTTTGTCTGAAATCTGCTGCGCATAGTCGGAGGCGGCCGGCACGAGGCGAAGCTTGGGACTTCCGGCCAACGCCTTCTGCAAGGGTTCGGAGTTGCCGGGACCGATGATCATGACTGCAGGCGTCTCTTCGGCCGCCTTTTTCACGACCTTCAGGGAAACCGCGGTAAATGCGAACATGATGCCGGGAATAACAAGCGCCGGCACGAGAAGCATGGACAGCAGCGTACGACGATCCCTCAAGGCGTCTCGCATCTCTTTCCCGTACACGGTCCGAATCTGGTTCCAGTTCATGCGACGATGGCGTTGTGGCTGGGTGCGGCGGAGAACTCAGCGGGTTGTGGCAGGCGGGACGTCTTGCCGGGCCAGCGCACTCTCCCCGCCCACCGCGGCGACGAAGATCTCCTCCATGTCCCGCTGGCCGAAACGAGCGCGGAGCGCATCGAGTGTACCCTCCGCCCGGATACGCCCGCCATGGACGATCCCGATCACGTCGCAGAGCTTCTCCACCTCGCTCATCACGTGCGTGGAGTAGATCACCGTCTTTCCGCGTTCGCGGCAGTCGCGGATGAAACGCACAATCGTGCGGGCCGCGAGCACGTCGAGGCCGAGCGTGGGCTCGTCGAAGATCATCACCGCGGGGTCGTGGATGAGGGTGCGAGCGATGGAGACTTTCTGCTTCATGCCCGTGGAAAACTTGTCCGTCCGACGGTCGATGAACTCCCCCATGTCCAGTTCCTCGGTCAGGCGCCGGGTGCGCACCGCGATCTCGGGATCGCCGAGGCCGTTCAGGCGCCCGAAATAGGTGATGGTTTCCCGCGCCGTCAGCCGTCCGTACAAGGCCGTGCTCGCCGCGAGAAATCCGACCTGCTTGCGCACCTCGTGCGCCTGGCGGACCACGTCGAAGCCGGCCACGGTTGCCGCACCGCTGGTGGGTTTGAGCAACGTGGCAAGCAGGCGGAGGGTCGTGGTTTTCCCCGCGCCGTTCGCGCCGAGCAGCCCGTAGATCTGCCCGGGCTCGACACGAAAGCTCACTCCGTCGACGGCGCGCACTTCCACGCGTTTTTTGTCGCGGAAGACCTTGGTCAATCCTTCGGCTTCAATCATGGGAGGCTGCGATGTGAGGGTGGACGTTCTGCGGCAGAAAAGACGGGCTCGGAGGAAAATCCGGCCGCCCGCAAAAGCGCTATAGGCTCATGCGTTCGCGAAACTCCTGAGCCTGGCGGCGGCTGAGTTCAACCTTGGCGCCGCCTTTCAAAGTCACGAGCAAGCCCGAACTGAACCAGGGTTCGATCCGGTCGATCCAGGACAGATTGATGATCTGCCGCCGATTGGCCCGGAAGAAATACTTGGGGTCGAGGCGCTCCTCCATCGCGTTCAGGGAGCGAAAGAGCTGTGGCTGCGCGTCATCGAAGTGGATACGGGTGTAGTTGCCCTCGCTTTCGAGAAGGCGGATCGACTTCACCTGCACAAACCAGCACCGCTCGCCCTCGCGGACAAACACCTTGTCCTCCAGCGCGAGCCGGCCGGTCCGGGCCGACTCCTTGGCGATTCCGATGGCGCGCAGCTTCTCCACCGCCGCGGCCAGCCGCGCGGGGTCCACGGGTTTCATCAGGTAGTCGAGGGCGTTGAACTCGAACGCCCTCACCGCGAACTCGTCGTAAGCCGTGGTAAACACCACGAGCGGGACGGGCGGCTCCATCGACTCCAGGAGTTCGAAGCCCGACTCGCCCGGCATCTGGATATCGAGAAAAATCACGTCGGGCTTGAGTTCGGCCACGCGTTCGCGCGCCTGAGCGGCGTTGGCGGCTTCTCCCACGACTGTCACGCCGGGGTGCGCGGAGAGCAGCCTCCGCAGTTCGGCGCGGGCCAGCCGTTCGTCGTCGATGATCAGGGCGTTCATGAATCCGTCCTCAACACCGGCAGCGGGATGATCGCCTCCGCGAGCACGGAGTCGGAACCTTCCATCCGCAGGTCGAGCGATCCTTTGTCGCCGGTCAGCAGCCGCAGGCGCGCCGCGGCGTTGGCCAATCCGAGCCCGGTCGATTTCGATCGAATCGGCGCGGGCTCGACGTGCCCGGGATTCGTCACGCGCAGAACAAGTCGGTCACCGTCGATTCGTGCGCTGATCCCGATCTCCCCTCCCTCCGGGCGCGTGGAAATGCCGTACTTCACCGCGTTCTCGACCAGCGTCTGAAGGAGCATCGGGGGGACCGGCCACTGGCGGGCGTCGTCGGAGACATCGAGCCGCATGCGCAGTCGTTCCTCGTGGCGCACTTGTTCGAGCGAGAGATAGTCCGTCACGACCCGCAGCTCCTCCTCGAAGGGAACGGTCTCCAGCTGCGCCGATTGCAGGGAATAACGAAGCAGGTTGGCCAACTGGGTCACTGCCTGCCGGGCCCTCGACGGATCCTCGTCGATCAGCGCGCGAAGCGAGTTGAGCGCGTTGAAGATGAAGTGGGGGTTGAGCTGCGACTTGAGGGCGCGAAGCTCCGCGCCCTTCGCCATCGCACCCAGACGAAGCCGCTCAATCTCCAGGCGGTTGTAGCGGTTGAAGAGGTGGTAGAAAAAATAAACGCAGAGCCACCCCACCAGGAAGATGAAGGAGTTGATCCAGCCGAAGACGAAGACCGCGAGAAGACTGACGTGCCGGATCGGCATCCAGCCGAGGACATACGGCTGCCACAGGCAGAGAATGCCCGACCACAACAAGCCCTGAACCGCCGCGAGCCCGAGGATCCGGGGCCCCAGCGCGCGCCACCCGAGATTCTTCCAGCCCCACCGCTGGATGAGGGGCCGCGCGAAATGAGTCAGAAGCAGCCCGAGAGTGATCTCCTGAATCACCGCCGGCAAAACGCGGTCACGGACTTCGGCCGGGGGCGGCAGCAGGCTGGAAAAGACAAGCTGAACCGCCAGCAAACCACCCCACGACGCAACCTGGAGGATGACGTACAGGCGCTCCTTCGCCTTTTCCCGCCCGGGGGAATCGAACGGTGGGATGGAGAGCTCGGCGACCGAATCGGGCATACCTCGGAAATAAACCGAGCCGTCTCGCACGCGGCAATCTTTGGACAAACGGGCTCGCCGCTGGACCGGCGGAAGCAATCACAACGCCGCCAGCCCGCCCCCCGGGCACTCCGCTTTGTTTTCGCGCCCGAGTCATCTGGATCCGCCAGCGGCTGGTTGCGTCCCACCGGATACACGACCAACGTTCGCAGCGATGAAACCCCACGTCGTCGTCGTCGGCAGCTTCGTGCAGGATCTGACTTGGAAGTGCGACGCGTTCCCCCGGGCCGGAGAAACCGTAGTCGGAAAGTTCGTCACCGGCCCCGGCGGAAAAGGATCGAATCAGGCCGTCGCCTGCGGGCGGGCGGGGGTCAGCACGCTGTATGTCGGGGCGGTGGGCGACGACGCCTTCGCGCGCGACGCCGCGACCTTCTACCGCGTGGAGAAGATCGGCGCACGTTTCGCGGTGAAGCCGCGCGAGGCGACGGGCACGGCGGCGATCCTCGTCAACCGCGAGGGCCAGAACGAAATCATCGTCGCGCTCGGCGCCAACGCGGTCCTCGCGAGGAAGGATATCCCCGTCGAAGCCGTCCGCAGCGCCCGCGTGGTCGTCTGCCAATGCGAATCGAATCTCGCCACCACCGGATACGTGCTGAAGACCGCACGCGCCGCCGGCGTGACCACGGTGCTCAATCCTGCGCCGATGCGGGCGGACTTTGATCCGCAGCTGCTGCGCCACGTCGACATCCTGATTCCGAACGAGACTGAATTCGCTGCGCTGGTGAATCAGGTGCCCGCGTCGGGAGAGACCGAGTTCACAGCGGAGCGGCTCCACGAGCTATCATCGGAAGGCCTCCACGCACTCATCCGCAGCCTCGGGGTGGCTAACGTGATCGTCACCCTGGGCGGCAAGGGATGTTTCCTCTCCCTGCCGGACCGCTTCGAATCGATCCCCGCATACACCGGGATCAACGTGGTCGACACCACTGGAGCGGGCGACGCCTTTGTCGGCGGATTTGCCGCGGGTCTGGTGCAGTTCGAGGGGGATATCGCGGCGGCGGCTCGTTACGGCACCGCGGTCGCCGCGCTCTCGGTCACGAAGTTCGGGACCGCGCCCTCGATGCCGCGGAAGACGGAGATCGCTCGCTTCCTGAAGCGGCGCGGTTGACGTCCGGCACCGCCGTGAACGCCCGCGCGCCGCTTTTCCACGAAACGCACGGCGTCTGCGAAGCTCCCGCACTCCGCCAATTCCGCCCGATCAGGCGCCGATCGGGTGCCAGACGGTCTTCACCTCGAGAAAATCGCGGATCGCATAGACCGATTCGGTGGAAGCGGAATACCAGTCAAAGCCCGCGTCCTCGGTCTGGATGTGGCAGCGTTTCACACTCTCGGCCGCACCGAGCTCGAGCTGTTTGCGCTCTTCGGGTGAGACGACCGCCGAAAGCCCGCGGAGGTGGGCATGCGTCGAAAACGTCGACAGCATCTCGGCCCGGAAGCCGGTGAGCAGGTTGACCACACCTCCGGGGAGATCGCTCGTGGCGAGCATCTCGCCGAGCACGACCGCCGGGTACGGCGAGACCTCCGATGCGAGCGCGACCACGGTGTTGCCGCTGACGATCACGGGCGCGATCAGCGAAACCAGACCGAGCAGCGAGGGAGCCGCCGGCGCGATCGCGCCGACGATGCCCATCGGCTCCGTCACGCTGAAATTGAAGTACGGTGCGGCGACGGGATTCACGTTGCCGAGCACCTGCTCATATTTGTCGGCCCAGCCGGCGTAGTAGACGATGCGATCGATCGCCGCAGCGACCTCGCGGCGCACCTCGTCCGTCGCTCCTCCGAGGGCGATGGCTTCGGCCAGTTCCGCGGCGCGCGGCTCGATCATCTCGGCAAGGCGATAGAGGATTTGCGCGCGGTTGTATGGCGTGCGCCTCGCCCACCCCGGGCCGGCCTTCGCCGCGGCCTCGACGGCGTTGCGGAGATCCTTGCGGGTGCATTGCGGCACGTGGGCGACGAAGCGCCCGTCGGCGGTCTTCAGCGGGAAGACTCGGCCGCTCTCGGAGCGGATGAACGCGCCCCCGACGTACACCTTGGGCGTTTTGTTGATCGGCAAGCGATTCATGGCGAAGTCCGGTTAGGAAAGATTCACGTAGTCGGCGAGCCCCTGCCGCCCGCCCTCGCGGCCGAACCCGCTCTCTTTGTATCCGCCGAAAGGTGACGTCGGGTCGAATTTGTTGAACGTGTTCGCCCAGACGACGCCGGCCTTCAGCTCGCCCGCGAGCTTGAGGATGCGCGAGCCCTTCTCCGTCCACACGCCGGCGCTCAGCCCGTAGGCGGTGTTGTTCGCCTTTTCCACCGCCTCCTCGACCGTCCGAAACGTGAGCACGCTCAGCACCGGTCCGAAGATCTCCTCCCGGGCGATGCGGTGGCTCATCGACACCTGGGTGAACAGGGTCGGGCGGAAATAGAAGCCCTTCGCCGGAAGCCGGCAGGGCGACTCGTAAAGCTCGGCTCCCTCCTTCACGCCGCTCGCGACCAGCTCCCGGATCTTTTCCAGCTGCGCCTTCGAGTTGATCGCGCCGACGTCGGTGTTTTTGTCCAGCGGGTCGCCCACGCGCAGCGACCGCAGCCGGAGCTTAAGCTTCGCCACAAGCGCGTCGGCGATCGTCTCCTGGACCAGCAGGCGGGAACCCGCGCAGCAGACGTGGCCCTGGTTGAAGAAGATGCCATTGACGACTCCCTCGACGGCCTGCTCGAGCGGAGCGTCGTCGAACACGACATTCGCCGCTTTTCCCCCGAGTTCGAGGGTCAGTTTCTTTCCCGAACCGGCGAGCTGGCGCTGGATGATCTTCCCGACCTCGGTCGAGCCGGTGAAGGCGACCTTGGCGGCGAGCGGGTGCGACACGACCGCGGCTCCGGTTTCACCCGCACCGGCGACAATGTTGACCACGCCCGCGGGCAGTTCGGCTTCCTGAAGTATCTCGGCGAACTTCAGCGCAGTGAGCGGCGTCGTCTCGGCCGGTTTGAGCACGACGCAATTTCCCGCGGCGAGCGCCGGCGCGATTTTCCACGCGAGCATGAGGAGCGGAAAATTCCACGGTATCACCTGGCCGACTACGCCCACGGGCGAGACCGATGCGCCGGGAAAAGCAAAGGCGAGCTTGTCCGCCCAGCCGGCGTGGTAGAAAAAATGCGCCGCCGCCATCGGCACGTCGAAATCCCGCGCCTCCTTGATGGGTTTTCCGCCGTTCAGCGTTTCCGCGACGGCGAATTCCCGGGCGCGATCCTGCAGAAGCCGGGCGATCCGGTAGAGATATTTGCCGCGCTCGCGGCCCGGGAGCTTGGACCATACGGACTCCTGCGCACGGCGTGCCGCCTGGAACGCGCGATCCACGTCCGCCGCGTCGGCCAGCGCCACGTCGGCGAGTTTCTTCTCGTTGCCGGGGTTGATCGTCTCGAACGTGCGGCCCGATTTCGCCGGAACGAAAGCGCCGTCGATGAAGAGATCGTACCGGGTCTTCAGTTTCGGATCGGCGGACTCGGGAGCCGGATCGTACGGCCAGAGATCGCCGAAGATGAGTTCGGGCGCGGGCCGGCCCTGCCGGCGGGAGTTGCGGGAAACGCGGGGTGCAGTGGCCATGGTTCAGTAGCTCTCGGCGGCTTCGCTGAAGTAGTAGGGCGGTTGGTAGGCGCCGCTCTTCTCCTTGGCGATCTGGCGGAGAAGGTCGTTGAGAAGGGAGCTCGCTCCGAAACGGTAGCGGGCGTTGGTCAACCAGGCGTCACCGAGCGTCTCCTTCACCGCGACCAGGAAGGTCAGCGCCTGCTTCGCCGAACGGATGCCACCCGCAGGTTTCATCCCGATCGCCCGGCCGGTCTCCAGATAGAAGTCGCGGATGGCTTCGATCATCACCTGGTTGTTCGCCAGCGTCGCGTTGAGGCCGGTCTTGCCCGTGCTCGTTTTGATGAAATCGCCGGTTCGCAAGACACGCAGGGCAAGGAAGGAGGCGGCCCGGATGTTGTCGTAGGTCTCAAGCTCGCTGACCTCGAGAATCACCTTCAGCGCGCACCGGCCACAGGCCTCCCGAACCGCCACGATCTCGTCTTGCACGGGGGCAAACTCGCCGGCGAGAAACGCCCCGCGATTGATCACCATGTCAATCTCGTCCGCCCCGTCGTCCACGGCGGCTTGGACTTCGCCCAGCCGCGTCTTGAGCGGCGCCTGGCCGGACGGGAAAGCCGTCGCCACCGAAGCCACTTTTACCGGAGCACGCTCGCCGAGAGCGCGTCGCGCGTGGCGGACCATCGAAGGATAAACACAAACCGCAGCCACGGGAGGAACCGAAGCCTCGTCGTGCGGATGCAGCGCCTTGGCACAGAGCGACGCCACCTTTCCCGGGGTGTCTTTGCCTTCGAGTGTGGTCAGATCGACCATCGTCACCGCGCGGTTCAGGCCCCAGAGCTTGGCCGCTTTTTTCAGGCTGCGCGTGCCGTATTTGGCAACGCGTTCTTCCAGCCCCACGGCGTCCACACTGCCTATCTCGTCGAACAGGCGCCGGAAGGCACCCTGAGCTGCACTTGGCATGCGGCTGACTATCGCCAGCCCCTCCGACGGAAACAACGCGAAACTCGGCGTCGGGGTGCGTCGGGACGGGATAGAGCGACTCCAAGCGCGCCCGATCGTGGCATCGCCCAGCACCCGCCCTTTCGCCGGCAGCGAGAGGTCCGCTTCGGCCGCTTTTTGCTCGCTCTCCCGGAGGGCGCGCGGCTTTCGTCGGAGCCGAAGCGATGAAGCTCCCCCGCAAGATCGTCCTGACCGGTTGGATACTCGGGGCGCTCGTCGTCGGGATCGTCGCCTTCTGGTCGCTCGCGCGGCCCCACCGGCACGCGGCTGCAGCGAGCGCGATCATCGGCGTCAAGGAGCTGAGCGAAACGAGCGGCCTGGCGGTTTCGCGGCGCACCGAGGACGTGATCTGGGGCCACAACGACAGCAAGGGGGAGCCCGTGCTGTACGGCTTTGCGGCCGATGGTCAGCCGCGCGCTCGGCTCAGAGTCGTCGGCGCGAAGAACCTCGATTGGGAGGCGCTCGCGCCGTTTCAGTTCGAGGGCCGCTCGTGGATCGCGATCGGAGATATCGGGGACAATTTTCAGGGACGCCGGTACGCGCAGATTTATGTGATCGAGGAGCCGGGCGCGGACCGGCTTTCAGCTTCGCAGGAGACTCCGGTGGAAATCGCGTGGTCGATCCGTTTCCGGTTCGAGGACGGAGCGCACGACTGCGAAGCGCTCGCGGCGGATCCGCGGCTGCACCAGTTTCTCCTCATCACGAAGTTCACGCGTTCGCACGGCGTGTACACCCTCCCGCTGCAGCCGATCGGGACCGGAGTGATGACGGCCAAACGGATCGCCACGCTGGCCGGCGTTCCGCGGCCGTCGGCCATCCATCGGATCTTCCCCTCGCCCACGGGCAGGTATCGCAACGAGCCGACGGACGCGTGCCTTTCCTCCGACGGACGAACGCTCGCCGTGCTCACCTACTCCGAGATCCTGCTCTATCGGCGCGGGGCCGGAGAGCGCTGGGAAACGGTGGTGACGCGCGAGCCCGAGCATTTCGCCGTCCACGGTCTGCCGCAGGCGGAAGCGATGGCGTTCACGCCCGACGATCGCTCGCTCTACGTGACGGGCGAGCAGAAGAGTCCGAAGCTGCTGCGCTTCGACGGTCCGTGAGCCGGCGACACGGACAGCCCTTAACTGTCCTCGAGCTTCACGTTCTGGCCGCGTAGGAAATCGGGCAGGTCCTCGACGCCGAAGTCGGCGAGAATCTTGCCGTTCCAGTCGAGCGTCGGCGCCTTGGTCTGTCCGGAAAGCTGGCGCATCTCCTCGAAGGCGCGAGGATCCGAAAGCACTTCCTTGAGGGTGTACTCCACCCCGTGCTCGTCGAGGTACTCCATCGCCTCCTCGCAGTACGGGCAGCCGGTTTTGATATAAAGCGTGGGATTCGGCATGGCTGTGGCGACTACGCTCATAGGTTGATCGGGCGGTCCGAGAGCGTGAACCGGACCGTGCCGCCGGTGTTTGCCTGCACCGGACTGAAGGTGAATTCCAGCGCCGGAGTGGTCGGGGTCACCATCGCGGTGAAGCTCGTGCCCTGCATCTGACTCACCAAGTGGCGCGCCGCCTTCGGCCCGGAAAGCTCGTTCACGGACACACTCACGTCAACCGGCGAGACCACCTGATAGTAGATCGGACGCCCGGTTTCGACCGTGACCTGCTGCGTGGCCTGGGTGCTGAGATTCTGCGGCCCGTAGTCGGAGCGGACGCTGGTGTTGCCGATCGGGACCTGGTATGTCACCGGGTACTGAATACGGGGCGTCGGGGGGACGTCCGACGCGCAGCCGCCGAGAAGGACCGCGGCCAGGGAAAAGAAACCCAACTTGGCTTTCATAGGCGTGGGGGCGCCGTGGCGCCGTTGCTTTCGACGGGGTAAAGAGAACCCGCGCCTCGTCACGCCGGGAGCCGAAAAGTTCCGGGTCCGAACCCGGGCGCTACTTTACCGCGACGTACTCGCTGAACAAGCCAAGCAGCGGTACCCGTGTGACCTCCCTGAAGCCCGCCGAGCGTAGCGCCGCGAGGACGGTTTCTGGCGGCACGCAGGCGTCCATCGTCTCCCAAAAATAAACCATCATCTTCTCAGCCTCGCGGCTGCGGGTGAACAACCGGGTGAAAAAGGGATAGATGCGGCGGAAATAGACGCGGAAAAGGAAGGAGCGAAAGCGGTCGGACGGCTTGGTGACCTCCATGATGAGGACTTTGCCGCCCGGCTTGAGGACGCGGTGAAACTCGCGAAACGCGACCTCGATGTCGCCGAAGTGCCGCAGGGCGTAGCCCAGGGTGAGAAAATCGAAGGCGTCGTTAGGCAGCGGCATCGACTCGCCGCCGCTCTTGATGAAGCGCGCCGCCACTTTCTTCCGGGCGACCTCAAGCATGCCGTCGCTCGGATCCACACAGGTGATGGTCTCCGCGCTTCCGAGGATTTTCGCCGCCGCCGCTGCGACAAGGCCCGTCCCGCAGGCGACGTCCAGCACCTGCATCCCCGGCTTCAAACCGTGCCGCCGCTGGGCCCACCCGCGGTAGAAGTCGCCGCTGCCGAAAAAGCCCCACTTCACGACGGGATCGTAGTGGCTGGCGCCGTGATCGAAGAGCTCTTTGACGAACTCGGGCTTTTCTTCTGGTCGACGGTAATGCTGCTCGAGCAGCGGATGGGGCTTCACCGGAAAACAACTACGAGACGAGCGTTGCGCAGGGCCACCAAATTCTAGGCCCACACAACGCCGCGACACGAGTTGCGGCCCACGGTCCCGCCGCCGGAACTCCCCCGAGCGGCGAAGGGAATCCCTTCGCTTCGCTCCGTGGAAGAAACTCCCGGGCGCCACCGGGCGGGGGTCCGATAGACGCGGCCCGCCGGTTCGGCGACACTTCCGGGAATGCCGCGCGCGGCGCGCGGCTGAGTTTACCCATCCAAACCCGGCATGCTCGGAAAATTCATCATCACGGCAGACCGCTATCGTCTGAGAATCTACCGCTACGCCAAGGCGCGCGGACAATTCACTCCCAGTATTCAGCCGGTGGATGCGCTGGACCTGCGTGAGGACGTCGAGACGCCGCGAGCGGACCCAGCGCCGCCGTCCGCTGTCGGCGCGGTCGCCGCCGCTGCCGCGCCGGGCGAGGAGATGCCGGAGCCGGGTGTCATGCTGGCGCGCCAAGCCACCGCCCAGTTCAGCGCGAAGATCGCCTCTTTTCTGGCCGAGCAGCCGGACGCCACGTGGGACTTCGCCGCTCCCGCGTCGATGCGCGACTCGGTGATCGAACTGCTGCCGGAGTCGGTCCGCAGCCGCCTGGGCCAAACCGTCGCGAAGGACCTTGTGCAGGCTCCCCCGGCGGAGCTGCGCGAGCATTTCGCCCTGAAATAGGCACCGCCCGCGGCATTGCAGATTGAGCGGCGCCGCCGGGTCGCGTTTGCAGGCTGCAAGAGAAGTCCGGCGGAGCGTCGATCGGGCACGCAGACGTTTCCCGTTCGAAGGCCGGGGCTTAGCCGCGTGCGAGAGCGATGGCACACATCCGGCAACCGACTTTGCCCAATCCAAACCCTTAACTCCCTCCGAATATGAGCATGGAAATGACCAACGAAAAAACGCTCGATGTCCTGCGGGACCTGATCGAGACCTGCAAAGATGGGCAAAACGGTTTCCGCACCGCGGCCGAAGACGCCAAGGACCCGGAGCTCGCCCGCGTCCTCACGGAATTCTCCGCGCAGCGGACAACCTTCATCGGCGAACTCCAGGATCGAGTCCGCAGCCTGGGCGGCGATCCCGACAAATCCGGCAGCGTCAGCGCCTCGCTGCATCGAGGCTGGATCGACCTCAAGACGGCGATGACGTCAAACGAGCCGCACGCGGTCTTGGCGGAATGCGAACGCGGTGAAGACGCGGCCGTGAAAGCCTATCGCGAGGCCCTAAACGAGAATCTGGACGCGATCACGCGCGGCCTCGTCAGCCGGCAATACGCCGCGATCCAAGCCGCGCACGACCGCATCAAGCAGCTGCGCGACAGCATCGCTTACTCGAGCAAGAGCTGAGCTTGTGCTTCCCCAGGGCCGCGCCGTCTTCCGGCGCGGCCTTTCTCGTGGTCACAGAATTCGACCGGCCGGTAAACAGCCGCGTCCGGTTGGGACTCGGAGATTCTCCGCCCCGGATTTTGCGGGTCCGGTCGGATGGCGAATGCGCCGCAGTTGCACTAGAATAAGGCCATGAACCCAGAAGAAGACGTCCCAACGACCAACCGGAATTTTCTCCCTCGCCCGAGCCACGACGACATCGCCTTTCGGGCGCACAAACTCTGGTGCGAACGCGGCTGCCCTCCTGGCTCGGAAATGCAGGACTGGCTCGAAGCGGAGCGGCAACTCCTGATCGAACGCGGTTATCGGAAGCCGGACCATCCGCTCAAAGAGGACACCATCATTCCGCGCGGCACGATGTACGACGCCTTCGCGGAAGAAGCGCCTCTCGCGGTCAAAACAGAAGAGCGCCTCGAAGAGACCTCCGGCCGGGCCGAAAGCCGGAATAGTCCGACTTCGTTCGAACTGTAGCAATCGGCCGGCGGCACCGTCGAGCCGGTGCCGAGACGAGCCGCGGCCGCACGCGAGCGCGGCGTGGTGCCGGAAATCGTGTTGTCTGCACGGCGGATTGGGCAGCGGCTCGCGCCACTCGCGGAACGACTCTGCGGCGGTGCGGAAAAGAAGTCCGCTGCGGACTGGCGCATCCGTTTGCCTCGCACCGCCGGTGCACCTCTCCCACCCGCCCGGGCGGGGAATCTCGGGACCAGATCCCGGACGTCCGCCCGATTTGCGGACCTGTCCGACCGCCGTTACGCTGTGGCCGTCATGAAAACCGTACAGGTCGCAGAAATCATCTCGCAAGGCGGGCGCGCCGGCTCAGCGGAAGCGCCCGATGGCAGTTTCTCGGTCAAGTTCACGCCGCTCTCCGCCCATGACCCGCGCGGAGTCACGCCGGAACACCTGTTTGCAGCGGCTTATGCCGCCTGTTTTCACAGCGCCGTGCTCGCCCATGCCGAGCGGGCGCATTTCAAGCTGGTCGGATCGACGATCACGGGCCGCGTCTCGCTGAACGAGAACAACCGCGGCGAATATGAACTGGGTGTCGAACTCCGCGCCTCGATGCCGGGGCTGGCCCGAAAAGACGCCGAGCACCTGCTCCACGAAGCCCACACGACCTGCCCTTACTCCAAGGCAGTCCGCGGCAACGTGAACGTCACGCTCACCCTCGATTAGCGAAGTGGCCGGGCCACTACGCCGACCGCAGGCGCAGCCCAACAAGCGCTCAGGCGCGCTGGCGGAAAAGCAGGCGGTAGAGAAGCAAGAGCAGCACCGCGCCTCCGACCGCCGCGAGGAATCCCGCCGGCTCCTGCTCGTCGTACCAACCGAGCCGGGTGCCGAGGAAATGCGCGAGGACCGAACCCGCGATACCGAGCAGAGCCGTGACAAGCACGCCTCCCGGATCGCGCCCCGGCAGGATCAGTTTGGCCACGAGGCCGACAAGTAGTCCGATCACGATCATTCCGACGATGTACATGGTGCCTCCTTGGTTCGACGGCGCCTGACTCCGGGATCGTGCGGCGGTTGCATCCCCAGCGGAAATCGTCCGCAAAAAGCCGCGCCACCAATCGCGGGCGTCCTGCCTTCGCCGCGAGGGTCCTCTCAGTCGGCCGTTTTGGGCAACGGCGCGTCGAGTTCGACCGGCCCCGGGTGATTGCGCTTGTCCTTGCGGAGACCGTGGCGCCGTTCCAGGAGGTGGCTAAGTTTTTCCGCCGCCGCGTCGAACAGTTCGTACGGTTCCCTGCCGTCGACCGTGGCGATGAGATCCGGGCCGCCGATCTCCAACTGGCAGGTGACGACGTAATGATGCTCGGTGCCGATCGTCTGATCGCGGTGCAGCCGCACGTTGATGCGGATGATGCGGTCGTCCTTGGCCAGAAGCCGGCCAAATTTCTCCTGCATGGCACTCGTCATCGCATCCGTCAGCTCCACGTGGATGCCCTGGAGAATCACTTTCGCTTCGAGATCGTTGGATGGGTCTGTCGGTTTCATGGAGCGCCCAGACCGTCGATTCCCAAGGTCGTTCGGCGAGAACGCGGCCGTCGGCCGGCCGGCATATCCTGGGATCCGATACACCGGCCTGCGGGGCCGGCGCCCTTCCTCTGTAGTCGAATCGCGGCTACAGTCGCGTGGGAGCCGGAGCCGAGCCGCGGTTGGGGCGCCGCACCGATGGTTCCAGCCGTGGGGCGCCGCTGCACCGGGCGCGAGGGACCGTGTCGAGCCGGGCATGCACATACTCTTCGGAATCCTCGCCCTCCTTTTCGTCATTCTCGGCTTCGTCGGGTTCGTCGGCGGGCTCACGCTCGCCTTCTGGCCCCTGGCGGCGGTGTGCCTTGCCCTGGCGATCAAGTATTATCCCCGAAACCGCAAAGGCCCGAACGCGGGCCCGCCGCTCAATCGCGGCGCCTGATCGCGGCGGTCCGGCGTGCGGCGCGACCGGTGCGCCTCAGAGCCGCGAGATCTTGCGCAGGTCGGCCACGAACGCCTCAAACTCGGCCTCCGGGTCCCCGCTGCCGTGATGGCGCAGGAGGGACGAAGGGTGCACGGTGACCAGCGCGGTGGTTCCCCAGGCGCTCGCCATGCGTTTTCCCCGCGAAGCGGTCACGCGAACCGATTTGTCGATCACCTGCTGCGCAGCGGTGGCGCCCAGGCAAACGATCAACTCGGGCTCGATCGCCTCCACTTCGGCGGCAAGCCAGGGCCGGCACGCCGCCATTTCGCGGGCGTTCGGCTTGGCGTGAAGCCGGCGCTTCCCCTGCGAAGTCCACTTGAAGTGCTTCACCGCGTTGGTCACGTAGAGTTCCTCGCGCTGCAGCCCTGCCTCGGCCAAAGCGCGATCGAGCAGATGGCCCGCCGGGCCGACAAACGGTTTTCCTGCCCGATCCTCCTGGTCGCCCGGCTGCTCGCCGACGAGCATCACTCGGGCGTGGACCGGTCCTTCGCCAAAGACGGTGCAGGTCGCGTTGCGCCAGAGCGGGCAGGCCTGGCAGGACTTCGCCGCGTCGCGCAGCCGTTTCCACTCGCGACTGGCGGGCACGGGAGCTGCGGAAAAACCGAGTTCCAGCTCAACCTCTGCGGCCCTCGGTTTTTTCATCGGTCGCGCTGACCTCCCCGGGCGCCTTCAGATCCCTTGGAAACGCGACCGGCCGAAGCCGTGTTTTCGGCACTCCTGCGCTCCTGCGC
Organism: Opitutaceae bacterium EW11; assembly: GCA_003054665.1. Classification (GTDB taxonomy): domain Bacteria; phylum Verrucomicrobiota; class Verrucomicrobiia; order Opitutales; family Opitutaceae; genus EW11. Next base: position 686,613 of record QAYY01000001.1, read on the forward strand.
CGGACCGGGCAGATTGCGAGTCACCGCCGCCCGAGCATGCGTTTTGCCATGGGCGCATCGAGGTCGTTCTCCAGCGCAGGCGCTCCGCGTTCCCTGGCGCAACGACTTACCGACGGCGCGCAGGATGGCACCCCAACTGCGAAGCAAGACTCCGCTCGCGCTGCTGCGCGCCGCCCATGCGAAAACCAGCCGCCCCTCGTTCAGCTCCGCCCCCTCGCCCCGCCGGACCGACGCAGGCCGGCTCAAACGGAAGCAACGGCACACCGCCGCGTCCGCATCCCGAGGCGATCGAAACCGCGAAGGCGGCCGGGCTGCGGTATGTCTCGGACACGCAGCCCGGCATCGTTCGCGAGCCGGCGGGGAAGGGCTTCCGCTACCGGGGGCCGGACGGAAACATCGTCAAAGACCCGGCGACGCTCGGGCGGATCAAGCGGCTGGCGATCCCGCCGGCGTGGACGGAAGTCTGGATCTGTCCGTCGGCGAGCGGGCATATCCAGGCCACCGGACGCGACGCGCGGAAGAGAAAACAGTACCGCTACCACACCGATTGGCGCACCGTCCGCGACGAGAACAAGTACGAGCGGATGATCGCGTTCGGGCAGGCCCTGCCGCGCATCCGCGCCCGGGTGGCGCGCGACCTCTCGGCACCTGGGCTCGGGAGGACCAAGGTCCTGGCCGCCGTGGCGCGTCTCCTCGAAACCACGCTGATCCGGATCGGCAACGAGGAATACGCGAAGGAGAACCACTCTTTCGGGCTGAGCACGATGCGCGACCGTCATGTATCCATCCGGCGCGATACACTCCATTTCGAGTTCCGCGGAAAGAGCGGCCGCCGCCACGAGATCGATCTCCAGGATCCGCGTCTCGCCGCGGTCGTGCGCGAAACGCAGGATCTGCCGGGACAGGATCTGTTTCAGTATCTCGACGCCGGCGGCGACGTGCAGAAAATAACCTCCGAGGACGTCAACGGCTATCTTCGCGAGATCGCCGGCTCGGAATTCTCCGCCAAGGATTTTCGCACCTGGGCCGGCACGGTGCTGGCCGCGATGGCGCTGTCCGGATTCGATGCGTTCGCCACGAAGGCGCAGGCAAAAAAGAACCTGGTCCGCGCCGTGGAACTCGTCGCGGAACGGCTCGGCAACACCCCGGCGGTCTGCCGCAAATGCTACATTCACCCCGTCGTGCTGCAGAGCTACCTCGACGGCGCGACGGTGCAGGTGCTGAAGGGCAAAGCGGCGGCGGCGCCGCGCGGACGGAAACATTCTCTGGCCCCGGACGAGCAGGCGGTGCTGGCATTCCTCCAGCGCCGACTCGAAGCGGCCGCCCGTGCGCCTTCCCTCCGAGAGCAGCTCGCCCGGTCGCTCGGGCGGCGCCGCAAATCAAAAGCATCCACTCGTCGTTGAACCCGTCTCTGTAAAATCTACAGCGGCAAACCTACCTAACCTTGGGGAGCGAGCCGGATGGTAAAACGCCGCGAGGAAGCGTACGATCTGGTCCGTCATGAACAACGATCTGCGCAGTTCCCAATCCCCCGCCAAGCCCACTCACGAACAAATCGCGAGCCGGGCCGAAGTCCTCTGGAAGGCCAAAGGTTCGCCCGCTGGCCGCGACGAAGAGATCTGGCTCGAGGCAGAACGGCAGCTTTACGACGAAGCGCGCGAAATCGTCGGCGACCCGCATTCCTCGCCAGCTTCGTCTCTTTCCTCCGAAGAACCGGCCATGCCGTCCGCCCCGGCAAAAGTCTCCGTACAAAAGGCGAGCGCTTCGGAAAACATGACCACGCCGCCCGCGAAGGCCGGCATCACGCGCCGCCGCTCGTCCGGCCGCTGAGTCGCCGACCCTGCACGAGCGAACGACAGGTTTTACGCGCCACCGGGAAATTCACCATCGTTTCTCCCGCGTTTTCTCCCCTCTCCCGGGCGGTACTCCCGGAAGCGGGCGTAGCTTGTGCGAGGATACAGCGAAGGGCACATTCGTTGCACAAACTTTGTTGCAACCAATGAAAACCAAAATCTTGGCGGCTCTGGCGGTGCTTGCGCTCGGTTTCGGCGCGAAAGGCTTCGGAGGGGAACCTCCCACGTGGACGGCTTGGTACGACTTCTGGGTCAGCGCGACAGGGCGCTACCCGCTGGAGTACTTCGTCGACGCGCATGACAACGACGGCGATCTGGTCCGGCTCTACGGCCAGGGCTGGGACGAATCGAATTTCATGTGGTGGACCTGCGACCAGTGGGGCGGCAACAACACCGACCAGTACATGCACGGCTGGGCGTGTTCGATCGACGGATACACAACGGTGCGGTATGCCTTCGAGGACAGCGAGGGCGCCACGTTCTGGGAAGGCGAAGCTCCCGAATGGAGCCACGAACCCGCGCAGTACATCCGGCACTGACCGGGCTCGCCCGACACGATTTGTTTAGCCATGGAAAGCCGGCCGCGGGGCCGGCTTTTTCGTTTTGCGGCGCGAGGCCGACGCGCTCGAAGCAGTCAGTGCCGGGACGAGGCCAGCGCAAAGGGAACGACGGGGAAACCCGGCGTTTCGACGCGCAGGGAAAAGATCGAACCGGCGAGCGGCTCCGCCTCGCGTTGCGCCAGGCTGAATCCCTCCCACGCCGTGGTGATGTAGAGCGTGCTCAGGTCGGCACCGCCGAACGTGCAGGACGTGACGTTCGAGACCGGCATCGGGACCCGCTCGAGGATCCGCCCCTCCTCGCCCTGCACCCGCACGAGCGCGCCGCCACCGAAAAGTCCGACCCATAGATGCCCCTCGGCGTCGCAGGTCAGGCCGTCGGGCCAGCCGTCCTTTTCCTCAAACTCGATCAACACTCGCGGTTCAGCCACCGTGCCGCTCGCCGGGTCGAAACGGTAGCGCACGATCCGGCGCGTCGGCGTGTCGACGTGGAAAAACGCATCGCCCCGCCCCGTCCACCCGAGCCCGTTGGAAAGCGAGAGCCCCTCCAGCACCCGGCGCATCTCACCCGAGGGTTCGATGGAAAAAAGCGCCGTCTCTCCCCGCGCCCGATCGAGACTCATGGTGCCGGCCCAAAAACGCCCCAGGGGGTCGCACTTGCCGTCGTTGAACCGATGACGCGGCAAGACGCCCGGGCAGCATCCGAGGAATCGTTCGATGCGCCCCGTGTCCCAGTCGAGCAGCACACAGTCGTGCTGGCGCGCGAGGAGCCATCGGCCATCGGTGCAAGGCACGGCGCAGCCGAGAAAACCACCGGTGGCGCGGGACGTGTTCAGCCCGGTCGCCACGTCGAGCCGGTTCAGCGTGCCAACGACGATATCGACCCACCACAGGGCTCCCTGATGCCAGACCGGACCCTCGGCGAGTTCGGCGCGGGCGGCGTAGACGAGGCGGGGCGACAACGACATGGCCCCACCCCAGGCATCCCCCGGGGAAACTCAAGGCGATTGGCACCAGGCATCGCCGAGGCGAAGCCCGGAACGCTGCACGGCCGACGTCGCCCGGCTCGGCGGCTCTCATGCCCCGGGGCGACGATCCGCCCGGCCCGCTCAGAACGTCCAGGCGCCGCGCAACGCCACGATCGTGCGCTCGAAATCACGGCCGACGACGGGCTGCAGCTGGCTCCAGGCGTACTGCCAGGTCACGTCCGCACCGCACTTCAGCCGCGGCGAAACGGCCCAGTCGATTCCGGTGGAGAAGCCGCCGATCCAGTCGGTGCGCACCGCCGGGAAATACTTCGCCTGCTGGGCTCTTCCGCTGAGGCGCCACTGGACCGTCTTGCTGGCTCTCCAGGCGACGCCGCCTTCGGCGGTAAAATCGTCGTACGCGGACTTGCCGGTTGTAGCGACCACGCGGTTACGGCTGACCTTCGCGGTCAATTGCCACGAGGCCGAAAGATCGTAGGTGGCGTCGGCATCGAACCACCAGGTCTGGCGGTTGCGATGAGTGAAGACGGCGGGGTTCACGTTGCCCGTGTATCGGCGCCAGTCCGGGCCGCCGACAAAGGATACCTTGAGATTCGCGAACGGCTTTCCGGCCCATCCGAGCGACAGGCGTCGATAGCTGTTGCTGTAGTCGAACTCACAACCCGGCAGAGGAACGGTGCCCTGTTTCTGCGCGCCCAGCTGAGCGCCGAGCCAGAGCCAGCCCGGGCCCTGCTTGAAGCCGGATTCCGCCCAGACCGAACTGTCGCTGCGATCGACGAAAGGCACGTACCCGCTTCGCGCGATCGTCTTCATGTCGAAAATCGCGGTGCTGCCGGTCACGCGCCAGCCGCGCGTCTCCCCGAGATGCACCCACTGCGCGCGAACGCGCTCCTGCCATTGCGAACGCCGCTCGCGCCAGACCGGCAGCCCGAAGGCGTTGGTCGGCGCGGCCAAGCTGTAGGTGTCGCGCGAACCGTTGATCCGGACGACCGACGCGTCGGCGGTCACGGCATCGGAGCCGCTTTCCCATTTGGTCGCGTATCCAAGTCGGTAGGACTCGAAGTTCTCCTCCGCGGCGTTTTCGAACCGCGTCGCTTCGGCGAGAAGCGAAAGCTTCGACGATTTCCATGCGGCGCCGAGGTCCGCGGCTTTCTTCACGTCGCCCACGAAGGTCAGACTTCCCGTGGCGAAATACGAATCCTCATGCAGCGGCGCCGGCGCGAGGTCCGTGTACGCGAGCACGTTCGAGTCGTAACCGGCTTTCACGGCGACCGACGACTCGACCCAGTCTGCCGCGGAGGCGGTCAGGCCGAGGCCCAGTGACGAGAGGAGGACGACTGCGGGGCGCAAAACGCTGTTCATTCGCCCCTACATCGTTCCACGAAGCGCGAACTTACGCTTCCCCCGCAGAGATTTGCGTAAAAGTAGTCCGACTTTTCGAGTCGCTCCGGAAGGCTTCTACCGGGGCGAAGACCCCACAAAAGGTTGGCTGCCGTACAGCCCGATTGGCTGTTTGGCGCGTTCCACCCGGCACTTAGCGATCCCTGGCAGGGGAGCAGGTCTCCGCGACCGGCGCAGCTTTCGTCGGCCGAGCCACGCCCTATCGAGCCGCCGGGGCGGCGTTCGACGGCCGCAGAAAGCGATGATTGATCGGGCGACGCTGTTCGGCCGTGAGCGCAGGCAGATCCGGGAGCGCCGTCGCCTTCGTCTCGCCGAGCTGCTTTCGAGCGAGCGCCCGCAATTCATCCCAGCGCTCCCGCAGCTTCTCGCCGGTGAGCTGGTGGCGCCCGCGTTGGGCCGCCGGGGTCGCGTCGCCGGCTCGAAGCGCGGGCGCCGAAGCGAGCTGCCGCAAAAAGCTTTTCCATTCGGTGAGGAGGCGATCCAGGTCGCCGCGCCCCGCGAACTCCTGCTGTTCGAGGACATGCCGCGTGCGGGCGCCTTCGGAGACGGCCCGCACGACGTCGCTCGCGCCGAAGCCGTACTGCGGCGGCACGCCCTCCGCCAGATAACCTTCGATGGTCAGCCGGTGGTAAGCGCGGTCGCAGGCGGTGGACAACCGCCCCAGCTTGCGGGGGTTGGTCCCGGCAAACCGATCGCCGGCAAAAAGGTTCGCGCAATCGAACACCAGAGCGTCGAGCGGGTACCGGGCGTCCTCCAGCGCGGCCGAAACCGCCAGTCCTTCCGGTCCGAGAAAAAAGCTCACGATCTCCCCGCGCGGAGTGAGCCGCAGCTCGCGGTCGAGCACGCCGCAGCGCTGCCACTGCCATAGCAGCGTCGCCTGCGGGTCCAGGGAAAGGCACTCGGCCCGCCAGCGGCAGCCGCGGCAGCCGGGAAACGGATCGCGTTCGCGCCTGACCAGGCGTGCCCGACCGGTATCCGTCCGCTGGCGACAAGGAAAGGCCTCGGCATCGTGGGCGGCGGTTTTTTCGGCGCCAAGCACGAGCGGCGTTTCGGTGTAGAACCGATGGGCCATCGAGGCCGCCACGGTCGCCGCCTCGCCTCCGACACGCAGCTGACGGAGGATCAAAGCCCAGGGCAAGGGAGCCGAGCGTTTCAAACGAAGCGGCGCGGCGCGGTTCATGCGCGGCGCGCTCGTCGAGCAGAGCACGTAGCCGGTTTCGTCGAGACCGCGCCGGCCGGCCCGTCCGATCATCTGCAGCAGCTCGTGCGGCGGGATCTCTCGGTCGAGCTGGTCGAAGCGGTAACTGCCCGCGGTGACCATCACGGAACGGAGGGAAAAATTGATGCCGGCCGACAGGCCGAGCGTCGCGACGACGGCGCGGAGTTGTCCGGCTTTCGCGAGCGGCTCGATGATGCCGGCGCGCTGCGCATAACTCAGCCCGCTGTGATGGTAGGCCACGCGGTTCTTGATCAGTTTGGCCAGCGCCGGGCCGCAGATCAGTTCCTGTTCCGCCGTAAGCGTCAGCGGCGACGCCAGCGGCACCTCGCGCGCAAACTGCCTCGCCAGCCGTTCCGCGTCCTGCCGGTGCGGGGCGAACACCAGCACCGGGCCGAGCCCCTCGCGCAAGGCTCCCGCGACGCGGCGGGCCCAGAAGCCTTCGACGGATTTCGGCAGACCGTGGATAAGGTCGTCGACGTCGACTTCCTCGAGGGGAACCGGCCGCTGCTTCGTCTGGATGACTTCCACTTTCCGGCCGAGCCGAGTCAGCCAGGCGGCGACATCACCCGGGTTCGCCACCGCCCCGCTCAGGAGCAGCAACTGGATCGACGGATCCGCCGCCACGATCGCGCCTTCGTAGTGGTTGCCGCGATGCGCGTCGGCCAGCCACTGGTATTCGTCGATGACGAGGAGCGAGAATTTCGATTTCGGAATGTCGGCCGGCGCAGGTTCGCCCGACCCTGTTCCGCCCGGATCGAAGCCGATCCAGCTCTGAACGGCCTCCAGCGTCGCGACGACGATCGGCGCGTCCACATCGATCGTGACGTCGCCCGTGATGATGCCCACGCGCCAGCCGCGCGCTTTCCATTCCGCGAATTTGTCGTTGGCCAGAGCGCGAGTCGGGACGGTAAACAGAGCGCGCCGGGCGAAGTTCGTCTGTTCCGCCCACCGTTCGAAAACGTAGGTCTTTCCCGCGCCGGTCGGCGCGTCGACCACCACGTCGCGGCCCGCTTTCAGAGCCGCGATCGCCCCAGCCTGCCAGGCGTCGGGAAGGACGAGTTTCTGCAGGCCGCTAAGATCTTCCAGACGCACGAAACCAACGTAGATCCGACCTCTCGTCCGTCAACGACCGGAACCCGACCGGTGCAAAAACGCCGGGCTCTCGAAAGCCGGCGACGGACTTACGTCCGCTCAATTCGTCTTCAGCGTGCGGGCGAGCACGTCCTGCAGATCGTTCAGCCGAGTCGGCTTGCTGATGTAGTCGTCCATGCCTGCGGCGATGCAGCGCTCGCGGTCCCCAAGCATCGCGTTGGCCGTCATGGCGACGATCTTGAGCTTCTGATGTTTGGCGTTCTGCCGAATCCGGCGCGACGCCTCGTAGCCGTCCATCTCCGGCATGTGGCAGTCCATCAGCACGAGATCGTAGTTCGAGCGTTCCAGGCACTCGAGCACGTCGATGCCGGTCCACGCCACGTCGGCGCGGTAGCCGAGCTTCTGGAGCTGGAGCAGGGTGACGCGCTGATTCACCGCGTTGTCCTCCGCGACGAGGATGTGCGCCGGAGAAACGGGCACAAACGGCGCGCGGCTGGCTCCGTTCATCCTGGGGGCCGGTGCTTCGGGCACGAGCTGCGTCTCGCGCCGGGCCGCAGCGGCTTCGAGCATCGCGGTCAGCAGCTCCGCCTGGCGGACGGGCTTCAGCATGGCGTGCACGATGCCGATCGCCTTCAGCTCCTGCCGGTCGAAAGTTTTGTCCCACGAGGTACAGAGCACGAGCGGCAGGTGCGAGAGTGCGAGCTCGGCGTGAATCGCCTTCGCGAGCATCACGCCGTCCATCCCCGGCATCTCGAAGTCGAGCACCGCGATGTCGAACGGCTTTCCGCCTTCGCCGGACTCGCGGAGGACCTTGAGCGCCGAAGGGCCGTCCGGCACCGGCACGGTGCTCATGTTCCAGGCGTTGAGATAGTGTTCGATGATGCGCCGGTTGGTCTCGTTGTCGTCGACGACGAGCACGCGCATCCCGCCCAGCGTTTCCGCGGGTCCCAGCGGGGCCCGGCTCGGGCGGTCCGGCTGGCGGTCGAAGCTGGCGGTAAACCAGAAGGTCGAGCCGAGGCCCGGCCGGCTGCGCACGCCGATGTCGCCCTTCATGAGGTGGACAATCTGGCTGCTGATCGCGAGGCCCAGCCCCGTCCCGCCGAAGCGCCGCGTGGTGGACGAGTCGGCCTGAGAGAACGGCGTGAAAAGCTTCTCCTGCACCTCGGACGGAATGCCGATGCCGGTGTCGGTGATCTCGAAGCGCAGACCCACCGCGCTGTCGGTCTTGCGCTCGTGCGAGACGTGCAGGACCACCTCGCCCTTGTCCGTGAACTTGATCGCGTTTCCGAGGAGATTGAGCAGCACCTGGCGGAGGCGCCCCGGATCGCCGCGGAGAAAACACGGCAGGTCCGCCGGCACGAAGGCCGCGAGCTCCAGCCCCTTGCCCGCGGCGCGGGGTGCGAGGAGTTCGATCGTCTCGTCGATCGTCTCGCGCAGGTCGAAGTCGAGCGTCTCGAACGCGAGTTTCCCGGCCTCGATCTTCGAAAAGTCCAGGATGTCGTTGAGAACGGTGAGCAGGGCGTCGGCGCTGTTTCGGATCGTCTCGGCGAACTCGCGCTGGGTGCGGTTGAGCGGTGTATCCAGGAGCAGGTTACTCATGCCGATCACGCCGTTCATCGGCGTCCGGATCTCGTGGCTCATGTTGGCGAGGAACGAGCTCTTCGCCCGGGTGTTGGCCTCGGCGGCGTCGCGCGCCCGCTTCAGCTCCTCCTCCACGTGTTTCCGCTCGGTGACGTCGCGGCCGACGGCGAGGATGAAGGCGGAGTCGCCGTGCTCGCCCGCCCGACGCGCGCTGATCTCGAGCCAGATGATCTGGCCGCCGCGGGTGCGGAAGCGCGCCTGCTGCGTGACGGTGGAGCCCTTCTGCCCCGGCGAGTCGACGAACGAAAGGACGCTCTTGCGAGCCTCCGGCGCGAGCAGGTCGTGGATGTTCATCGCCAGAGCCGAATCGCGCGTGTATCCAAGAATCCGTTCGCCGGCCGGATTGAACGAGGTGAAGCCGCCCGTGTCGTCGAGCGTGAAAATGAAATCCGAGGCGTTCTCGACGATCTCGCGGTACCGGGCTTCGAGGTCCGCCTCCTTCTCGAGCTGGGAGCGGATCTGGCGGGTCTGTTCGAGGACGCGGCGGCGCAGCGCGGTCACCCACACCACTCCGCCGAACAGCGCGGCTCCGAACAGGGCCACCAGCCCGAAGAGGTGGTCCGCGGTCCACCACGAAGGTCTCCGCACCACAAATACATCCTCGGGGCTCCGCATCTGGAGATTGAATCCGGTGATCTTCCGGTACTCGTCGCTCTCGGTGCGGTACACGCCCACGACGGAAATGCGGCTTCCGACCGCGACTCCGGACAGCGGCTCGTCCGTGTCGGCATCGAGGCGCGCCTCGAAAACGGCGTCCCCGGCCTGGAGGATCAAGCTGCGCGTGCCGCGCCGAAAGGTGCTGTCGAGCACGGTGGCCGACACCCACACAAGCCGTCCGTCCATCTCGGCGTTCGACAGCTTGGGTCCGAGGGCAAGCGGTACGGGCGTAGGGGGCGCGCCAAGGCCGACCTTGCGGTAAACCGCCTCGCGCAAAACCGAGTGGCCGCCTTCGCGGCCGGGAAAACCGACGACCTCGATGCGGTCGCCGGGCTTCACCGCCAGACTCGAACGGCTGATCACCATCAGACCATCGTCGCCATCCTGGATGAACAGGTGCCGGCCCACCGCCTGGTAAAGCACTACCCCCGAGATCAGGACGCGACGGTTCGACAATTGGAGAGGGCTGTACTCCCGGAGGCTCGCGATGGAGCGGGAAGGCACCGAGAAAAGATCCGCAGGTTTGGCCTCCTCTATCTCCACGTATTCTAGCGAGGGCACATCGAGTTCGACGCCGACCAGCTGGCGCCGTTCGTTCGCAACCGCGGAGCAGACACCGCGGACCCGGACGATCGCGCCCTCGAGCTTGGCTGGCTCGACCACCTCGGCCACCAGCGCCGAAAAATCGCCGGCCAACGTGGTCAGCTGCAGCCGCGTCCACGCGGCGTCGCGCACCACCTCGCGGACAACGCCGCCGAGTTCGATCCACTGCGCTTCCTCGACGCCGGTCAGCGCCTGCTCGAGGGTCACGCGCCTGGGTTCGGGGAGATTCATGGTGCCGGTCTCGATCCAGGACGAGGCCAGAACCACGGGCGAAAAGCCGCCCACGCCGGAAATCCCCTTCAGTTTCACCGAGTCGCCGGTGTTGGGCGACCGCGCCGAGATATTGCGTTCCACGCGCACGCTGCCACTCGCATCGGCGAGAAAAAAATAGCTGGCGCTCGGCGACGACCAGAGGACGACGCCGGAAATCTCCAGAGGATAGCCGCGCGCCGCCTCGTCGGACCCGAGCTCGAGCACCTGCTCCGCGAGCCGAAGCTTCGGGAGCCCCCGCTCGGTGGGATGGGCCCGTTTCGGTCCGCCGGCCGCCGGCCGGCTGATCGCCTCGATGAGCAGTCGTTCGGTTCCCGAGCTCATCGGAAGCCCGATCGCCTCCACCGTGTCGCCGACTTTGTACGGCACCTGTTGCGGGGAACGAACTTCGATCTGTCCCGTTTCGTCCCGGAGCAAAAATCCCTCGCCCGAGGGTTTCGAGTGCACCGTCCCGACAAAGCGCACGGTTTTGTCCGCAGGCAATCCGGGCCACGCCTCCGCGGGAGTGGGCGCCAGCTTGAACCCAGGATCGTCGTCGATCCAGTGCACCAATTGGACGTCGGACGAACGATTCACCCAGATATCGACGGACGTGATCTGACCGGTGGGATCCCGCTTGGAGACCAATAGCCCGGTGATACGAACCATGGCCTGCCGCAAGTCAGGAACCGCCTCGCGCTTTTCCAACCAGATCGTGACCTCCACCTGGCGTCCGTTGGCGATGGTCCGGAGGTGAAGATGCTCGGGGTCCATCTCCTTCTGCGAGTTGACGTAGGCGTCAAAGACCACCCGGTCGGTCTCGTGCTTCCTGATAATCTCCTCGTCCCGGAAACTCATCTTCACGGGAGGCTGCGGCGGAGCCTGGCCCAATATCTTTATCCGAAGGCGATCGGCATCCAACCCCTCGGCGGGGACATATCCGCCTTCGATCCGGACCAGCTGGCCGGTTCTGATCGGCAGCGGCTTGCGCGCGGTATCGATCCACGTTGTTACCCCACCCGAACGGATCCAGAGGAGGTACCAGGAAGGATCATAATAAACCACCTCCGCTTCGGCTTCGATCCGGTGCACCATGTCGTGCTCCTGCGGCGGGAGCGTCCAAACCTGATGCAGGCTGGTGATGGGCGAAAGACCCGACGGCACGGATTCGTCGGCCGCCTGACTCCGCGGCGCGAAGCCAAGTACCAGGCTCGCCACGGCGAGAAACCCGCGTAGCTGCGCAGACGCCCGTCTGAATGGGCGGAAGAAAGGGGTCGTCAGCAGCATTATCGAAAAAGGCACCGTGGCTCCTCCTACATCGGCTGCTTTTCGGGGGTGCTTTAGCCACCGTCATGCGAAAAACCAGCGACCGACAATACTGAAACCGCGATCGATCAGGCACTTGAATAGGTACATTCGGGGGTAGCCAGGCCGAGCTGGCGGCCGAATCGTGCCGCCGAGCCGGCGCGTGCGCCAGACCTCCCCTGCGAGTTCACCGCCAGTGGTCTCAACCACCCCGTTCGGTACTCCCAGCGTGTATTCGCTTTCCGGGCACAGGCGCGGTTCTCGGCACCCGAACTCCAAACGCCAAGGAACCGGGCGTGGCGAACGGGGAGCGACGGCTCCGGCCCGGAAGCTTGGCATAGGGCGTGCGCTTGGGAGAGACCGCGCGAAGTTCCCGGCAGCCTCTGGCACCCAGGACTTGTGCAACCTCGCGGCGCCTGCCTCACTGGACCACCCCATCATGTCGACACCGCCCGCCTCAGCCCAGCATCGCCGGGCACACGATCCCCTAGGAAAGTTCCCGGACTCGGTCCGAGCCGCCCACCAGAGGTACTTGGATCGGGGCTGCGTGGAGTCGGTCGACGTCGTCGTGATGGCAGTGGTCCGCGACCACGTTCCGAAAACGATCGTGCTTCCTTCCGAGGCGCCTCTGCCGGACTCCGCCCGACTGGTCGCCGATCTCGGCTTCGACTCGCTGGCGATCGGCGAAACCGTGTTTTTCCTGGAGGACTTGTTCAAGGTACGGATCACCAACGCGGAAATCCTGAAGGTCCGCACCGTCGGCGAACTCCGATCCTTCGTCCGACAAAAGCTCGGCGCTCCGCGGGCCCAAGCCTAGCCTGCCTGCATGGCTCGCACGTCTCGCTCCGCCGTCGTCACAGGACTGGGGTTCATCACCAGCATCGGCACGGGCCGGGATGAGGTCGTCAGCCGGCTCCGCTCCGGCCGCGGAGGCGTGGTGCCGTACGATTTTTGCGGGAATCCCAATCTGGCGGTGAAAGTGGCCGCGCCGGTCCCTGGCTTCGTCCTGGATTCCCCGAGTTGGCGGGATTGGCAATGGCCGGTCGCCTACGATCTCCCCCGCGAGACGATCCGCGGGATGGCGCCTCACGGGGTGTATGCGTTCTGCGCCATCGAGCAGGCTCTGGCCGACGCCGGACTCCAGGCGGCGGATATCGGAACGCCGGATACGGGGCTGTTCTGCGCATCGGCGGGATCGGCCATGATGCTTCATCACCACGTGGCCGAGCTTCGCGAGTCCGGCTTCGAACGCGGACACCCGATGGGCGTGGTGTCCTCGATTGCAGGCACGCTGAATTTCAACCTCGCCGCGCATTACCACATCACGGGCGCAGTCGCGGGTTTCGTTTCCGCCTGCACCGCCTCCAGCCACGCGCTCGGCTACGCCCTCGACGAGATCCGGCTCGGTCGTCAGCAGCGGGTGATTGTGGTCGGCGCCGAGGATCTCAACGCCGAGACCGATCTGCCTTTCGCCGCCATGCGGGCGCTGTCCACGAATCCGGATCCTGCCACCGCGTCGCGGCCTTTCGACATGCAGCGCGACGGCTTCGTCCCCACCGGCGGAGCGGTCGCATTGGTTCTGGAGGCGCCCGAAGTCGCCCAATCCCGCAGAGCGCGCGTCCGGGCGGAGATCGTGGGCTGGGGACAATCGGCCGACGGCTACAGCGTGGCCATGTCGCACCCCGAGGGCGCCGGCCTGCAGCGGGCCATGCAACGCGCACTCGGCGACGCCGGCGTCGATCCCGCTTCTCTCGATTACGTCAATGCGCACGCCACATCGACGCCAGCGGGCGACCGTTCGGAGGCTCTCGCGCTCCGAGCTGTCCTCGGCTCCGCCTCTCGCACGCTCATCAGCAGCACCAAGGGTCTCACCGGGCACGGCCTTTCGATGGCGGGCGCGATGGAAGCCGCCTTCTGCATGCTCGCGCTGGAGGAAGGTTTTGTCCCCGGGAACGCGCATCTCATCGATCCCGATCCGGCCTGCGAAGGACTCCGTCTCCCCCGCGAAGCGACGGCATGCCCGTCCGAATACGTGATGAACAACAGCAGCGGCTTTGGCGGCAGCAACGTCTGCCACATCTTCCGTCGCTGGCGGTGAGCGGAGGACAGAAGGCAGATGGCAGACGTCGGAGATCAGAAATCTGACGTCGGATGTCAGAGTACGGAGAACGGATAGTCTTGGCCACGGATCGCGGCCTGGCGTCTGGTATCGCCGACTTCCGCCGTCTGCCTTCCGACCTCTATTTCTGTCATCCGGCTTCCGTCCTCTGTCCTCTGTCATCCGATCCCAGACCTCTGGCTTCTGATCTCGGGCCTCTGGCTTCCGCCAGCTGCCGCTCGAGTTCGGCGATGCGGGCGCGGAGGGGCGCGGCATACTCCTCCACTTCGGCGACGGTGTAGCGTGGCGTGATGAACTTCGGGCAGTTCCAGTCGTAACTCACCACGTCGATCAGGACGAGCCGCTCGGCCTTGCCTTTCCACTCAACGGAAGTGAGCCGGTCGGCAAGGTCCGGGTCGTCGCGTGCGTCGAGCGAACGCGCGCGGCCGAGAATCTTCAGCCGCTCGCGGCGCACATAGTCCATGAGGAAGAGCGACACTCGGTTGTCGGTCGCCAGATTACCCGTCGAGAGCATCTGACGGTTGCCACGCACATCCGCGAAACCGAGCCGCTTGGGATCGAGCACGCACAGGAATCCCATCGGACCTCCGCGGTGCTGCACATACGGCCAGCCCGATGCCGAACTGGTTGCCAGATAGAAACTGTCCCGGCGGGCAATGAAGTCCACCTCCTCGGGCGTGAGAGCGTCCTCGGCAGGATCGGCAGCCACCGGCTGCGCGGCGCCGTAATAATGCCGCTGCGCCTCCAGAACCGCGGGAGATGTGAGATGAGCGAGGTAGTTTCTGGCCATGGCGAAAAGGGATCCGAGGTTGAAGGGAACGAAGCCGCGACGGCGGAGCGGCACCCCCAGGCGCCGGTGCCGCGCGGAGGCAGCTTGCGGGCTCAGAAGACTACGAGCTTCCAGTCGTCCGCCAGGTAGGGACGCAGACCCAGCACGCCCTCCGTGCCCGCGAGCGGCGTATCCGCGATCAGCGGCACTCCGGCCGCCACGGCGCTCTCGGCGGCGCCGAAGTTCTTCGCGCAGGTTCGCGACGCGCCGCGCACGGTGTCGCGCACCGAGTTGTACAGCGCGCTCGCCCGGTGATCGAGGCGGCTCAGCCGCTCGGGCCAACGGGTGCCTGCGCCCTTGAAGATAAGCGCGACTTCGTCTCCGCCTTCCTTGCATTCGTGAGCGAGGACCAGGGCGTTGATGGCGCGGCCTTCCGCCTCGTCCCCGCCCGACTGGGGATCCGAAATTACGATGATAGCGACCTTCATGATGATGGGAGTTGTTGTGTGTTGAGCGCGGCTTCGTGCCGCAGCCCCACACTAGACAGGTCTGTCTACCATCTCGCAAGCCCAATCTAGACAGATCTGTCTATCCGCTTGAAGCGGAGCCTCCTTTCGCCGAAGATTTCTCCATGACCGACGCCGCCGCCACCAAGCCGAGTTCACCGAAGCGCGACCAGCTCCTCGATACCGCTTGGCGCCTGTTCTACCGCGACGGATACCACGCGGTCGGCATCGACACGATTCTCGCCGAAGCCGGGGTCGCGAAGATGACCCTCTACAACCATTTCGCCTCGAAGGACGAATTGATCGCGGCGGTGCTGGAGAAGCGGCACCAGGAGTTCGTCGGCGCGCTCAACGCCGCCCTCGAGAAGTCCGGGAAAACCGGGGCCAAACGCCTTCTCGCCGTTTTCGACTGGCTGGAGGAGTGGATGACGAGCCCCGGTTTCAACGGCTGCACGTTCATCCGCGCCGTGGCCGAATACCCGCGGGCAGAGGAACGGCCCCACGTCGTGGCCGCGGAGCACAAGCAGTGGGTCATCGACTACCTCGCCGAGTTGGCGCGCGCCGCGTCGCTGAAGGATCCGGCGTCGCTGGGCCGGCAGCTGGCCCTCGTGATGGAGGGCGCGATCGTCACCGCCCACACCTTCGGCGCGAAACGTGTCGGCCGACTGGCTCGCGAATCCGCCCAACGATTGATCGGCGCCTCCTGAAGCTCTTTTCCGAGGAAACGCGACGCGGACCGCATGCCCGCCGGGAAACCCCTCGGCCTGTGACGGGCGACGCCATCGAGGCGCGCTCCGATGGACGGCAAGGAGCGATCCGCATACCGTCGACGGCAAACTCGCCAGGAACTGACATTCGCATCGGTTGCTCCAACGCCCCGCGCGTTCAGCGCTTCAACCCCACCCATCCATGCTGATCCTTCCTCTGGCTGCCATCGGCTATTCCATTCTTTATCTCCTCCTCGGCGGAGGCTTCTTCGGAGCGGTGATCATTTTCATCGTCGCGAAACTCTTCCGGAAATAGCCCGGCGCGCCGTCCGCGCGCGTCCTCCGGGCGACGAGCCGGCCTGCTTTTTGAGGGGTTCGCCGTAATCTCGGTGACGCTACGTCAACCAGCCAGTTTTCCCCTCGCCCAGGGCACGAAGAGTGCTTTGCTTCCGGAATGAGCGAATCCAGCCCCGCCCGACTCGACGAGTCGGAGGCCAAAACGCCGCCGGTCAGAGACAATCGTTTCCCTCCCGGCGTGCCTTACATCGTAGGGAACGAAGCCGCGGAGCGGTTCAGTTTCTACGGGATGCGGCAGATACTGTACATCTACGTCGCCGCGCTGTTTTCCGGCTTCGTCGCCGACGGACAGATCTCTCCCGAAGCCAAGGTCCACGCCACGCAGGTCACGCATCTGTTTAATGCGGGAGTTTATCTTTTTCCGCTGATCGGAGCGATTCTCGCCGACCGGCTGCTCGGAAAATACGCGGTGATCTTCTGGGTGTCGCTGGTGTACGTGGCCGGTCAGACGGCGCTCGCCTTCGGCGGCCATGCCGCCGCACTCGGCAACCTCGATTTCGCGAAGATGGCGCTCTACGGCGGCCTGCTGCTGATCGCGATCGGCTCGGGCGGAATCAAACCCTGCGTCTCCGCCAACGTCGGCGACCAGTTCACCTCGAAAAACGCGCACCTCGTACCGCGGATTTTCCAGATTTTCTACTTCACGGTGAACTTCGGCTCGTTCTTCGCCAGCGTGCTCACGCCGTGGCTCTACAAGCAGTTCAGCGCCGCGGTCGCGTTTGCCGTTCCCGGCGCGTTGATGCTGCTCGCCGCACTGGTGTTCTGGATGGGCCGCAACCGGTTCATCCGCGTGCCGCCGAAACCCGGCGGCGCACTCGGGCGCCTCGATTTCTTCGCGTCGTCGCTGATGACGGCGCCGCTCCTCATCGGCATCTACGTCGCGATGGAGGAATCCGAACCCGTGGTCAACGCGGCCACCCAGAGCGGGCTGCAGGCCCTGATCCCCGCGCTCGGCCACGTCGTTTCCGACTACTGGCTCGCGGGCGTGGCGGCCGTCGTGCTGTTCGCGCTCGGCGTCGTCATCGCGCAAATCCGCCAGCGCCGCGAGGCCGACAGCGGTTTTCTCGCCGTGCTCATCCACAGCTTCGTTCACCGCAAGGAACGCCGGCCGGGCGAGGATTTCTGGGCTCCGGCCCGCAGGCGTTTTGGGGAGGAAGCCGCGGAGGGTCCGCCGGCGGTGCTGCGCATCATCGTGGTTTTCTCCATGGTCAGCGTGTTCTGGGCGCTTTTCGACCAGCACTCGTCCACCTGGGTGGAGCAGGCCAAGGCGATGAACCGAACGCTCCACATGCCGACATGGGCCTGGGACTACTGGGCGTTTCCCGCCATCCTCCTCGCGTCCGTCTTCGCCGCGTTCTGGCTGTTCTTCTGGGTCTCCAATCGCCGGATACCGCGCGCCGTGATTCTCGGACTTTCCGGTCTGATCGTCGCGTGGGGCATCGTCTGCGTCGCCCTGCAGTTCACCCGCGGCGGCACCACCACCCTGGAACTGCTGCCCGCCCAGATCGCCGCGCTCAATCCGCTGCTCGTGATGTTCATCATCCCGGCGCTGAACTTCGGCGTCTACGAACCCCTCGAGCGCCGGGGCCGCCCCTTGAAGCCGCTTGTCCGCATGACGATCGGCATGGCCACCGCCGGCCTCGCCTTCGTCGCCGTCGCCATCATCCAGGCGAAGATCGAAGCTTCCGCCCCCGGCTCGGTGCATGTGCTCTGGCAGCTGATCCCGTACACGATCATCACGACCGCCGAGGTGCTCATTTCGGTCACCGGCCTGGAGTTCGCCTACACGCAGGCGCCCCGCGCGATGAAATCCACGATCATGGGTTTCTGGCTTCTCTGCGTCACCTTCGGCAACGTGCTGGTGGCGTTCCTCGCGCCGCTGCAGACGCTCTCGCTCGCGACGTTCTTCTGGACCTTCGCCGGCCTGATGGCCGCCGCCACCGTGCTCTTCGCGATCCTCGCGTCGATGTACAAAGGCAAAAGCTACCTGCAGGCCTGAGCGGGAGCACCACGGACGGACATGGATGGCGAATGCCGTGTCCGTCGCGAACTTCCAACTACGCGTTTCTCCGCCGCCTAATCCAGATCGAACATCGCCTCGAGGTCGCGCTTCGAGTACGTCTTGAAGGCGAACATCGTTTCGCTGTCGGTGATGCCCTCCACCTTCAGCAGGTGCGAAGTGACGATGCACTCGAGTTTGTCGTTGTCGGTGGTCCGGATGATCGCGACGAGATCGTAGCTACCGCTGACGGAATACACCTCCGTCACGTCGGGGGTGCTGAGCAGCTGGTCGGCGACTTCGTTGACCTTCTTGCGTTCGACCTTGAGCAGGACAATGGCGGTGACCATGGCGGGATTTTTCCGGAAGCTAACGCTCTTCGGCGGGCGCGTCCATCCGGGCGTTGCGGTTTCGAGCCGCCATGTCGGCGGCAGGCGCCGGCGCCCCGCTGCCATTCCCCGGAAGCGCCCGGGCATTCAAACGTATGGGACCAGAAAAGGCTCCCGCCGCGGAAGGAATCAGCGTATTCATGAACCATGCTTTTTACACCCGCTCTGCGCCGCTGCGCGCTCGCCTGCCTCATGCTCCCCTCCTCTCTTTTCGCCCAGATTCCTGATTTTGCCTCGCCGGAAGTTTCCGCCGGCCAAGTAACGCTTCGGTATTTCGCCCCGAAAGCCCAGGCCGTCTCGACCGTCGGCTTCCGACGCAAGGATCCGATACCGATGACCAAAGGCGCGGACGGCGTGTGGTCCGTCACGCTGACCGGACTCACGCCCGACATCTATTCCTACACCTACAACGTCGACGGCGCGACCGCGCTCGATCCGCGCAACCGCGGCGTGAAGGAATGGATCGTGTCGGACAACACGGTCGACGTCCCCGGCGATAAACCGTCCGACTGGGCGGTCCAGGCCGTGCCGCACGGCGTCGTGCATCGCCACACGTACGCGTCCGCCGTCGGCGCTCGCGAACTATCGTTCCAGGTCTACACGCCGCCGGGCTACGACCCGCTCGCGAAAACCACGTACCCGGTCGTCGTGCTCTGCCACGGCTACGGCGACGCCGAGACCGCCTGGGTCCTCAACGGCCGGGCCAACACGATTGCCGACAATCTCATCGCCCGCGGGGCGATGAAGAAGGCCGTCATCGTCATGCCGTACGGCCACCCGGTGCCGCTCCCGGAAGCGCGGCGGGACGGGTATTGGCGAAAGAACGACACGGCGATGGAAGAGGCCGTGCTCAAAGAGGTGCTGCCTCTGGTCGAACGGAGCTATCGCATCAGCCGGGACGCGAAACAGCGCGCCATCGTCGGCCTCTCCATGGGCGGCGGGCACGCTCTCAAGATCGGTCTCGGCCATCCCGAGCTGTTCCGCTGGGTCGGCGCATTCAGTTCGGCCGCGCCCGAGGAGGATCGCGAAACGCTGTTCGCCTCGGTCCTGAAGTCGGCCAAGGCGAAAAAGCCCGCCACCCCATTCCTCTGGATCGCGATCGGACGCGACGATTTTCTCCTTCAGCGCAACGAGGCGTTCACCGCCTGGCTGAAACAGAACAACATCCCGTTCGGATGGAAGCTGAGCGACGGCGGCCACGAGTGGACCGTCTGGCGCGAGTATCTCGGCGATTTCCTGCCGCAGCTGTTCCGCTGACCGGCCGTCGATCTCAAGCCCGGCTCGGCTGCGCCACAGGCGGCGCGGCCGAACGGCGGGAGTTGGCCGACCAAAGGGCATCGGCCGAATACGTCGCCAACCCCGCCCAAATCACTCCAAACGCCGCGGCGCGGACGGGATCGAGCGGTTCGGCATAGACCAGCCAGCCGAGGAGAAACTGGCAGGTCGGCGTGAGATACTGCAGGAAGCCCAGCGTGGTGAAACGAAGACCGCGGGCTCCCCGCGCAAACAGGAGCAGGGGCACCGCCGTGACCACGCCCGTGCTGAGGAGCCAGGCCGTCATGCCCGGTCCCACCCGGCCGAGCGCCCCGGTGCCGTCGTGCCACCGCAGGAGGAGGAATCCAATCGCCACCGGCGCGAGCAATAGCGTCTCCGCGCCGAGCCCGAGCAGCGGCCCGAGCGGGGACCGCTTCCGCATCAGGCCGTACAGGCCGAAGGTGATGGCGAGAGCGAGCGCGATCCACGGCGGACGCCCCACATGCCAGACGAGCAACCCCACGCCCGCCGTCGCCAGGGCGATCGCCGCCAACTGCGCCGGACGAAGCCGCTCGTGAAGCAGGAAGCGGCCGAGCAGAACATTGAGCAACGGCACGAGGAAATACCCGAGGCTGCACTCGATCACGTGGCCGGCGTTCACGCCCCAGACATAAACAAGCCAGTTCGCGGTCAGGAGCGCACCGCTCGTCAGATTCGCGCCCGAGGTTTTCGGAGAACGCAACGCGCGCAGCATCTCGCCCCACCGCCCCTGCACCGCCAGCACCACCGAAAGAAACGCCAGCGCCCAAACCATGCGGTGCGCGATGAGCTCGGTCGCGTCGATCCCGCGCAGCTGCTTCCAGTAGAGGGGAAACAGCCCCCAGATAAGGTAGCCGCCGGTCGCCGAGAGCAGGCTCGGCAAACTGTGAGGCGTGGGATCGCGGTGCGGCATGCCGCGAAATTAGGTCCACGCTCTTGAGCGTCAATTGGCGCGCCTACCCGCCGGCGACATCCGTCGGTGCACCTCCGCACGTTTGGCGCCAGCACACGGCTCCCGTCCCCGCGTGCCGAATACTCGGCGACCTTCCCTGCGGCGCCGTCCGGAGGCTGCCGTGTGGCGCCGCGCGGCACCCGGTCTGCAAAGCCAGAGCGCCGCCGCACTTGCCAATTCTCCGCCGGCTCGCACGGTCGCTCTGCCATGAAATCTCTCGGACTTGGAACCAAAGCCCTGCACGCCGGCCAGCAGCCCGACCCCACCACAGGCTCCCGCGCGGTCCCCATTTACCAAACCACGAGCTACGTCTTCCGCGACACGGAGCATGCGGCCAACCTTTTTGCCCTGAAGGAACTCGGAAACATCTACACCCGGATCATGAATCCGACGCAGGATGTGTTCGAGCAGCGCATCGCGGCGATGGAGGGCGGCAGCGGCGCGCTCGCCCACGCCTCAGGGCAGGCGGCGATCACCAACGCGATTCTGAACATCGCCGGTGCCGGGGACCACCTCGTCTCGGTCTCCCAGCTGTACGGTGGCACGTATAACCTTTTCCACTACACCCTGCCGAAGCTCGGCATCGAAGTCTCGTTCGTGGATGCCGACGATCCCTCCTCGTTCCGCCGCGCCCTCCGGCCGAACACGAAGGCGTTTTACGGCGAAGGACTGGGCAATCCGGCCCTGAACATCTTTCCCTTCGAGGAAGTGGCGAAGATCGCGAAGGAAGCCGGCGTGCCGCTGATCATCGACAACACCTGCCTCTCTCCCATCCTGAACCGCCCGATCGAATGGGGGGCCAACATCGTCATCCACTCCGCGACGAAATACATCGGCGGCCACGGCACCTCGGTCGCCGGCATCGTGGTCGACGGCGGCAATTTCGATTGGGGCTCCGGCCGATTCCCCGGCTTCACCCAGCCCGACGCCTCGTATCACGGCCTGGTCCACTGGGACGCCTTCAAGAGTTTCCCGCCCGCCGGCGGCGCGAACGTCGCGTATATTTTCAAGATGCGCCTCCAGCTCCTCCGCGACATGGGCGCGTGCATCTCGCCGTTCAACGCCTTCCTCCTCCTGCAGGGCGTCGAGACGCTCCACCTGCGCATGCCGCGCATCTGCGAGAACGCGATGAAGACCGCGGAATTCCTCGCCTCCCACAGCAAGATCGCGTGGGTCAATTACCCCGGCTTGAAGACGAGCAAGAATCACGCGCTGGCCAAGAAATACCTGCAGGGCGGCTTCGGCGGTCTGCTGGGTTTCGGTGTGAAGGGTGGATTCGAAGCCGGCCGGAAGTTCATCGAGTCGGTCAAGCTGTTCTCCCATCTGGCGAACATCGGCGACGCGAAGTCTCTCGCCATCCATCCTGCGAGCACGACGCACAGCCAGCTCAGCGCCGACGAGCAGGTCTCGTCCGGCGTTTCTCCGGACTACATCCGTCTCTCGCTCGGCACCGAGGATTTCGCCGACTTGCAGGCCGACCTCGAGCAGGCGCTGGCCAAAGTCTGATCGCCTCTCGTTTCTTCCCCGCCGACGCCGTCCGCGTCGGCGGTTTTTTTTCAAAAAGCGCGACTGGGGCGGTGCAGGTAAAGAGAACCGGATTCCCGTCGGTCCCGCCGGACACCGGTATCCTCAATCCGCCTCCGCCCGACTGGCAGCCGGTAGCCGAGGTCTGACGGAACGAACCCGATGCACGCCTCTGCGATTGCCGGCGGCGGCGGAGCGGTTTCGCTCATTCGCATGATCACCCTCGGCGTTCGCGCACACGATTTCGGGAAGCTGCCGATCGAACAGATGGCGGAGACCGTGGCGGCCCACGGTTTCTCCAGCATCCAGCTGGCTCTGGCCAAAGCGCTCGACGGCATCTGCACCGACACGGGCAGCTACAGCCCGGGACTCGCGCGCCGGGTCCGCCACGCCTTTGCCAGCCGCGGCGTGAGCATCGCGGTGCTCGGCTGCTACATCAATCCCATCGATCCCGATCCGACGAGCCGTCGCCAGCAGATGGAGCGGTTCAAGGAGCATCTCCGCTTCGCCCGGGATTTCGGCTGCAGCGTGGTGGCCACGGAAACCGGCTCGCGCAACGCGGACTGGTCGTTCCACCCCGACAACACCACCGACGCCACGCTCTCGGAGCTCACTTCCCAGATCGGCGAACTTGTGGCCGTGGCCGAAAAAGCGGGCGTATTCGTCTGCATTGAGGGAGTGACCCGGCACGTCGTCTCCACCCCCGCCCGGATGAAGCGCGTGCTCGACGCCGTCCGCTCTCCGAATCTCCAGGTGCTCTTCGATCCGGTGAACCTGCTCGACGCGAAGAACCACGCCACGCAGGTGGCCATCATGGACGAGGCCTTTTCGCTTTTCGGCGACCGTATCCAGATCATCCATGCGAAAGATTTCGCCGTCGACGGCGGCGCACTGAAGCCCGCCCTTCTTGGTGAGGGCTCGCTGCGCCTCGATGTCCTGCTCAAGCATCTCAAACGGAAATCGTACATCGACGTCCTACTCGAGGAAACGGCCCCCGCCACGGTGGACCGCTGTGTTCAGAATCTGAAACGCGCCCTCGGCTAAGCCCGCGGCGAGGACGGCACTTCTTTCAGCGCAAAACCCGGCCGGAAATCCCGTCCTCGGAAAAAAAGACGAGCGCCTGCCGAGGCAGGCGCTCGTGGTGCAACGTGCAGATGCGCTTGCTTAAGCCGCCGCGCGAGCCGGCTCGGGCAAGGCAATCGGTGTGGAGGCGCGCTCCGGAACGGCCGCAGCAGCTTCCGCCGCAGCGGTGCGGGCCAGCGACAGTTGCGTGAGGCTCTCTCGCACGAGCCACCCGCCGCCGATCAGACCCACCACCAGTCCCATAAAGTGAAGCCACACCGCGCTCGGCGTGAGGTCCGCAAGGATCGCCGGACCGCGCGCCACCAAGGACGGCGTCAGAGCCGGAAGGGCGTTCATCACAGAGCCAAGCGCAAGAAACCCGAGAGCGTTGAATGAGTTCATAGGCGAAAGGGAACTGCCTTCCCTTAAGCGATGGCTGTGCCAACCGCCTCCCACCCCCGCAAGGTGCTTGTTACCAATGTTTTTACAGCCTCATATAATTTCCCGAAGCGGTCGAATCATGCAAACGGCATGACGCCACCTACACCCGGCATGCACCCTGCATGCTTTTGCCGGCCGGTGAACGGGATACAAAGCCCCGCAAATAGCCGGCTGGTTCGCTGTGGTGGGGATTGCAGCCGACTAGCAGACAGGCGTTAGGCAATGCCCTGACACAGAGACTTGAAACATTGACACTGACTCAGTGTGTCGCCGGGCGCTGGTCAGACATCGCCGAGCTGAGGCCGCAGCACGATCTCCTCCACGACGGTTCGACGGCTGAGCCGGTAGATATCGAAAAAACTCCGAGCCACATCGTCCGCCGGCATGATTCGCTTCGGATCCACGCCGCTCCCCTGCCACGACGGCGACCACGTGGCGCCGGGGTGCACCACGGTTACGCGCACGCCTTTTTCGCGGAGTTCCTCGCGCATGACCTTGCTCAGTCCGGTGACGGCGAACTTGGCCGCGCAGTAGCCTGCCCCGTTGGGATACGCGTCGAGGCCGGCGATCGAACTCATGTTGAACACGTCGCCACGCCCTCGTTTCACCATGCCCGGCACGAAGGCGCGCGAAACGAGAAAGACGCTGCGCGCGTTCACCGAAAGGA
The DNA here is from genome assembly GCA_003054665.1 of Opitutaceae bacterium EW11. Lineage (GTDB taxonomy): Bacteria > Verrucomicrobiota > Verrucomicrobiia > Opitutales > Opitutaceae > EW11. The sequence goes on from QAYY01000001.1 coordinate 710,961, forward strand.
GCGCATCGAACTCCTGCACGCTCTGCTCGAGGAACGGAGCGCTGCGGAAAAGCCCGGCGTTGTTGATCAGCACGTCGGCCTCGCCGAAACGCGAGCGCACCGCCTCGGCCATTTGCGCGACGGAGGTTTCGTCCGACACGTCGCAGGGAAAAATCTCCGCAGCTCCGGCGCCCAGCCGGCGGCACCGTGCGGCGACTTTCTCGAGGCTCTTTTCCGTTCGCGCCACCAAAGCCAGGCGGCAACCGCGGAGTTCGGACGCGAACACCGCCGCAATCGCGGCGCCGATGCCCTGCGAGGCTCCTGTGATGACGATGACGGGGCCGGCCATCAGCAGACCAGGGAGCGGAAATCGGTGAAGTCCGCGGCGAGACCGCCCGGCACGCCCTTGCAGATCACCGAAACGGCGTCGTGCGAGTGCAGCGACTCGAAATGCGCGCAAGCGGCCTGGAAGTCGCGGATGCGATCGTCGGCGTCGAGCTGCTGGTAGACGAGCCGCGCCGCGTCCTCGACGAACTTGATGTACGCGCCGTTGAGTTCGGCGAACGCCTGCTCGTCCTCGCGCTTCACCATCACCTGCGTCTCCGTCTTCAGAGCGGCGAGGCAGCGGTCGTGAAGGTCCTCGACGGCGAGCTTTTTCGCCGGCGCGATCTCCGCGCGGACACGGACCTTGGATCGCTGATTGTGCGGGACGGCGTACGCGCCGCGCTTGTCGCGGGCGTGCTCCGCAAGCTCGGCCGAGCAGGGGCAGGCGGACGAATAGACAAAATCGAAGTCGATGTACTTCCGAAACGTGCCCGAGCGGTCGATCACGCCCTCGTACGCCACCTGGTAATACTGGAAACCTTCGAGGCCGCTGCGGAGGCTCTTCTGCAGGATCGGATACGAAAAACTCACCCGAAGCCGCGCCTCCAGCGAGCCGACGCTCCGCTGGTACCGCAGGAGGATCTTTTTCAGAAGCTCCGGCGTGAAAACCTCGTCTCGGTGATCGTAGAACGACCGGACGATCCGGCTCATGTTGATGCCCTTCAGGTTGGCATCGAGGGAAACGGTCCCGAGGACGCTGGCCTCGAGCACGACGGGCTTCCCCCCGCGAACGCCGAGTTTGAGCGGTAACCTAAAGTTCGATACGCCCACCTGCTGCACCGGGACCTTTGCGCCATGGATCGCATCCTCGGCCTCCATCAAGTCGGGCAGCGACTCGCGGTAGGCGGGCGTGGCGACGAACTCGGCGTCGTAGCGGCGCTTGATCTTGGGAGCGGCGCCGCCGGGGCCGTTGTGCAGGTACATGGACTTGGCTGCCCGACGCGTCGAGGCGCGCGACGATGCAGCGGTGCCTCCGGAGGAGGAGATGGATTTCATGGCTCGTTTTTTTAGATGCTCGGCCAGGCGGTGGGTTACGATAACTCCGTAGGCGCTGCCCCACGCCGGTGGGGCGAGGCGCTTAGCTGGCCGTTGGTCCTAGATGCTCGGCGTAGTTTCTTTCTGTTTCGTAGAGCCGCACGCTGTGCAGCGTTCCGGCGGTGAGCCGGGGCTCAATTTCCTTCCAAAAGGCAATCACCAGGTTCTCGGTGGACGGCAGAATGCCCTTCAGAAAATCGACCTCTTCGTTGAGGTTGCGGTGGTCGCACTTGGAAACCACCGCCTCGTGCACGATCCGCTTCAATTCGCTCAGATCGATCACGTAGCCGGTCGCGGGATCCGGCCGGCCTTTCACGGTGACCTCCAACACGTAGTTGTGCCCGTGCCAATGCGGGTTGTTGCAGACCCCGAACTGTTCGCGGTTCCAGGCGTCGTCGTAGTCCGGGTTGTGCAACCGGTGAGCCGCGTTGAAGTGCGCACGGCGGGTCACGTACACGAGGCCCTCCAGCGATCGGTTGGATCGCGGCTGGGCTTCGGCAGGACGGCTCTCTGTGCGCATGGAGGACGCGAACAGAAGATGACTTGCCCCTGCGGGTCAACGCGCTGCGCCAGATTCCCGCCGCCGGGTGGGCGAAGCCCCGGGCTCCAGTGACTTCCAAAACCACGCTCCGCAGGACACGGAGCGGCCGGGCGAGCGACGTGCCCTAGGCCGGCGCCGCTGCGGTATCCCAGTATTCGCGGAGGCGGTCGCGGCTGTAGGCGAGGAAGTGCCGGTCTTTCGAAAACACCTCCAGCGTGATCGTGCCGTCGTAGCCGCTCTCGCGCAGAACCCGGACGTGATGCGGCACGTCCATGTTTCCCATGCCGAGCGCAAGGTGAAGATCCGCATGGCCTCCGCGGTTGTCGTGCAGATGCACGTGAGCGAGCCGGTCGGAAAACGTGTGGATCAATTCTCCCGCGGTGTTGTGTTCGACCGACAGATTGGAGTGGCCGATGTCGAGGTGCAGCCCGGCTTCCGGCACCCGCCGGAAAATGGGCTCGAGTTGCGCGACCGAATTAAAACGGCCGGGAACGTTTTCGAGCATCACGCGGACGCCGACGGTTTTTCCGAACTCGGCGATCGCGGCGAGCGAATCCATGTTTCGCCGCAGAATCGTGGCGTCGTCGGTGAACGGCGCGTAGCCGTCCGGATGCAGGTTCATCCACTTGGCTCCGAGCGCGGCGAATAATTCCGCGGCGCGCTTCAACTCGTCGAGCGCGGCGCACCGCAGGCTTTCAAACGAGGACGCGAGCGGGAGGTAAAACGCCGTGTGGCCGATCACGCCGAGGCCGTGGTCGTGCAGACGCCGGCGCAGATCGTTCGCGTCGACTCTCCAGGTCGCCGCTTCGGGCGGCTCCAGAGTCAGATCGATAAAGTCGAGCTTCAGCTCCGCCATCCACGCGATCTCGGAGGCGACCGGCTCGGACGGGTTGTTCATGGCTCCGATTTGCATGGAGGTACCTGGGTTCAGAGTTCGAGCGGGCGGTCGGAAGGCTGGTGGGGAGCAAACCACGGTCGGCTGTCGAACAGGCGCGTGCGGCGTTCTTCCATTGCGGCGAGATCGTCCGCCTGGATCGGGGGCAGGGCGAATCGCTCCCGCAGCGAGATCGGGACGTCGTTCGCGCGCCCAGGGCACATCCAGTTGAAGATCGCGAGCGCCGCGTGCAGCAGCGGGAGATCGCGCCCCATCCGCTCGACGAGCCACGGCCAGTCGACCTCCGTCGAAGCCGCCGCGAGCACGTTGAGCACGTCCACCCAATCGCATCGATTGCGCTGCAGGACGTAGAGCTTCACGTGGATGAGGTCCTCGGGCCCCACCGCGGCAAACGCGCACCCCCGCAGTTGAAACGACCGGCTGCGGGCGAACCAGGCGTTGTCGATATAAACGCGGTGATTCGGCAGCTGCCAAATCACGTCGAAGATCACTCCCCCTTTGAACCCGCGGAAGATCCACGCCCGGTCGTAATTTTCGCGCTCGAAGTAATCTTCGAAACCCGCGTCGCGCAGGGCCGCGATCGCCCTGTCATGGTCGGCCGGATGCACAAAGACGTCGATGTCCTTGGTGTTCCGCCAGTGGCCCGTGTAGGTCGCCAAAGCCATCGCACCGCCGAGAAGAAAACGGACGCCGGCCCGGGAGATCGCGTCGGTACCCTCCAGAAAGACCGCCCACTGATCCTCCGGGATCAGTTCGCCCCAGGGGGCGGACACGGGCACATCCTCCTGCGGTGGTGGCGGCGACGGTTTCGGTTCGTCCATGGCTGGGCGGCGCTAGACCGAGGGGGCTTGGGGTCGTTCCTGCGGCCGGCAAACGACCGGAGATGCACGGATGCCGAGTACGGGAAGAGTCTCCAAGGCCGGGCCGGCTTTCGCCGACAAAAAAGCCGCGCCCAAAAAAAGGAGCGGCCGTTGAATTCCACTCGAGGGAGAACCTCAGTTCACGTTCGCGGTGTTCACCGCGATGGGGTAACCGCCGAACGGAAGCTGGCCGGCGAATTCGTAGTCGGCCTTTCCGTCCGCGCCCGGACCGTAAACCTTGCCGTCGCGGCTCGTCATCGTCCCCACGCGGAAGCTGAGGAGCTTCCGCCCGGCGTAGTCGGCGACGCTCACGATGTATCCACGGCCCGCGACGCTGACGGCGACGGGATCGCCCATGCGACGGTCTCGGATCCGGCGATACACGGTTCCCTGTCCGTCGTACGTCACCACGGCGTCGATCTCGCGATCGCCGCGGCACGCGACGTAGAACTGGTTGTTCAGCACGTCGGGCGACGCCGGCGTTCCGTTGCGGACCGGCAGGAGCGGAAGCGGATAGTCGATGTGGCGCGCGAAGGCCATGCTGACCGGGTTGCGCCCCACCTTGAGGCTGCCGATCTCCGTGAGCGCGCCGTTCTTCTCGTAGCTGAAACGCGCCATGAGCGAGGACGTATCGATGATGTGGATCGTGCCGTCCTCGCGAGCCACATAGGCCTTGTGGCGGTCGGGCGACCAGCGATCCAGCATGAGGCCCGCGAGCACCGCCGTCGGTTTCGGGAGGTCCTTCTGCCACACCACGCGCGGCTTCATGCTCGGATTCTCGGCAAACGTGAGCGGCCACTGTCCGGCGCCCGAACCGCGGGTCGAGAGCGTCTTCCGGAAGTTCTGCCCGGAGGAGAGCCAGCTCTCGCGGACGTAGTTGAAGAGCGGAGTCAGATCGACGATCACCGCGCGGTTGTCCTGCTTCGACGCAACGATGGCGTAGCCCTTGTTGGCTACGACGCGGGTCCACTGCATGTCGCCGGAGTAGATGCCGGCGCGCACGGAATCGTTGGCCAGATCGATCTGGCTGAGCACGAGGTTCGCGGTCTGCGACGGTCCGGACCACCAGCCGTTGCTGGCGGCGGCGACGGACGAGGGCGCGGCCATCGGGAGATCGAGGTAGCCGAGAAGCTTCATGTCGGACCAGCTGCCCTGGTTGGGCAGCGCCATGTACGGCCAGGTGTGGAACGGCAGCCATTTCGCCTCGAGGGCGACGACCGCGAGCTGGCCCTTCAGCGCCTGGGTGTCCCAGATCGTGACCAGGGCGAACTCATTCCCCGTCGTGAGTGCGATCGAGGTCGGAACCTTGTTCGGGGGGAACAGCAGGCCGGGATACGGGCGCTCCCACCACTCGCGGCTGGTCTGGGTGCCGGCGACGCCGAGCAGGCCGTCGCGGTAGAGAACGAGCGCCTCGTTGGAAAGCATGCCGTAGTTGCGCACCATCGCCACGGGGTTCTTCGGTGCGAAGCCGAGCATCGCCTTGTAGTTCGATTCCTTGGTCTGCGCATCCGGATGGGGGATACCCGTCCAGTCGAGCCGCGGGCTGAGCGCGAAAACGTGGTTGTAGTAGGCAAACGTCTGCACGCGATCCAGACCGGGGTCGTTGGCGATGTCGTCCGGCACGTACGCCACCTGGCCGGTCTCGCTCCAGTAATCGCTATCCGGATAACAACCTCCCGGGGGGCCGAGTTCGAACGGGTTGATCTTGTTCACGTACGAGGTCGAGCACTGGCGCGAGGTCGGCTGGAAGTTCGTCGGACGGTCGTCGGTCGCGTTCGGGTTGAGCTGCTCGAAAGTGGGTCCGAGGAGCTGGCTGACGCTGTCGTGCGTCCAGACGGCGAGTTGGTTCACGTAGGCCGTTTGGTTGACGCTTCCGTCGGCGTTGAAAATCGAGCCGGGCGCGGATACGACCGGCGGAGGCGTCGTGCTCGGCGGAGGAGTCGAGGGCGTGCTCGGGGTCGAGGGAGTCGTGCTCGCCGCGGTTACCTTCACGTGAACGAGGTTCGACACGATCCAGTCTCCTCCGCGCGAATCGATCGCCGTCGTCCGCAGCGTGTAGGTGCCGGTCTGGTCGAACGTGTAGGTGGTCGATTTCACCGACTTGGATGTCGAGCCCACGAGGCCGCCGAGCCAGGGCTCGACTTTCAGCCACCCCTGCCAGCTCCAGGCGCCCGAGGGATTCTGGATTTCGAGCCAGTGCTCCTTGAGGTCGCCGTTCGCATCCGTCGCAGTGCCGGTGACGTTGAGCTTCGTGCCGCTGACAACCGTCACGTCAGCCGCTCCTCCGCCCACAGTCAGGGCGGTCACCGGTGCAACGGGAGCGCTCGACGGCGCCGGGGCGGACGGTGTCGGAGTGGGCGTCGGTGTCGGGGCCGGCGCGGGAGCCGAGCCGCTCCCGCTCGAAGCCGCGGAGACGGTCACGTGGATCACGTTGGAGATGCTCCAGTCGCTGCTCTGCGCGTCGATGGCGGTGGAGCGAATCGCGTAGGTTCCGGCGGTGTTGAACGTGAAGGTCGTGGCCTTCGTCGACGAAGAGCCGTTCCCCGACAACGAGCCGAGCCAGGGCTCCACGTTCAGCCAGCCCTGCCAGCTCCACTTGCCGGAGGGATTCTGAATCTCCAGCCAGTGCTCCTTCATATCGCCGTCCGGATCGCTGGCCGTGGCCGAGATCTTCAACGAACTCCCCGACGCGACTTGAACGTCGGAGGTGCCGCTCCCCACCGTGAGCTTCACGGAGGGCGGCGTTCCCCAGCCGGCGAAAACCGCCGCCGGGGCGAAAAACGTCAGGCTGAGGATCAGGAGTGGGGGGATCTTTTTCAGTAGCATAAAAAACGGGGAGGAATTTCCCCGCATGATCGACACCGGCGCCGTTTTGATCCCAAGCATCGGGAAAATTCTTAGGAATTTCGTGTAAAAGCCCGGCAATAAAGCGGCCGTATCGTATTTTCGACTACAGCCGTCCGTTCTTGCTGCAGGATCTTTGCGCGAATCGCCCGCCGGTTGGTATCCCATTATAGGATACGCACGCCGCCCCATGGCCGCATCGAGCATCCTCCGTGGTGTCGCACGATTCGGCCGCCCCCTCGCGGGGCACGTCGGGGCTTCTCAGTGCCTGAGTTTTCTCGGGACCGGGAAACGAAACCGGCCAAAAAAAGGCGCGGCCCAAACGCCGCGCCTCGCCTTTCCGTTCGGCAGAGACCGCTATTCGTTTTCGAGGAGAAACCGTTCCACCGCTTCTCCCACATCCGCGTCGAGCAGGCGGTGCCGCGCGGGCGCTTGATGCCCCACTCGGGCCAGCGAACCGATCGTGTCCACCGGCATCGCCACGCGATACGTGCGGTCCGGGTTCACCGTTTCCGCGACATAGGCGGGCGAAACGGCCAGCAGCGGGTCCGCGGCCATGGCTGCCATCAGCGACTTCAACTCCGCCCCCGAAAGCTCCAGCTCGCCGATCGGCGTGAAATAATAGAGCGATCGCACGTCCTCGAGCCGCGTCTCCCCCGCAACCACCGCCGGCGTTGTCGCGTCCGCGGAGCGCTCGAAAAACCCGAAGTCGGCCGCACAAACACGGCGCACCGCCTTGGCCAGCGCTTCGGTCAGAGCACCCTGCGTGGCCAGGCTCGGCGGCAGCAGCGGCGAGGCGTCGTGACGGCCGCTCCAGTTCCAGCGGCTGTCGAAAGCCCGCGTCGCGACGAGCGTCGGCGTCGCCGTCTCGCCAACGATGAGATCGCCCGAACACGGGGAGCCCGACATCGAGACGCCCGACGTGATCAGGGTGGGAAACGCATCCGCGCGGTATGCCGATGCGTCGTCCGACGCCACCCAGAATACAAGACGATCGGGCGCCAGCGGATTGAAGTGGACGAGCCCGGAGATCCGATGCGCCGAGGCGAACCGGACGCCGTCGCTGCAGGTGATCGCGCCGTCGGCGAAGCTCACCGGCAAACGCGCCGCCATGCGGGCCACCACGCGGTTCTGAGCCGCAGTGCCGATGAGAACGAGATGGCAGCGGGCGATGTCGGCGTCGGTCACGTCGACGTCGGCTTTTCTGTTCAGCTGCCCATAGAGATTCTGGCTGTGCGGAACGCCGTCGGGTCCGAGATCGCCGCCGTCGGGCATCCAGCGGGGATTCGGGCTCTTGCTCGCCGCCTCGGCCGCGGCGCACATCGCCGCGCGCTCCGCGTCGGAACCGCCGGTGCCGTACACGATGAGCAGCGGTTCGCCCGCGTAGAGCAGCGCCGCGCCGCCAGGGGTGTGCAGGCGCATGGGAAGCGCCTCCGTCTTCGTCTCGAAGGACCAGCCGGTTTCGGACCGCCGAAGGATGACACTCTCGGGCAGAGGCGCCGGCAGCACGAGCGGCACCGCGCCGCCGACGGACACGGACAGCGGTTGCCGCACGTCGAAGGGAGACTCGGAGAGCCGGAGCCGAAGCGCGGAGAGATTGGTGAGCTCAGCGAGGAGCAAGTTGTCCGGAGCCGCCGTCAGGATGAACCGCGCCGGTTTCGCCGCAGGGCCCCACTCCGCCACCTCGGCCCACCAGCTTCGCACCGCCGCTCCATCGAGGGCAGTGTAGTCGATCCGTCGCACCTCGCGCGACGCCGGTCTGACCTGCTTGTCCTCCCACACGGAACCCCGCGCGTTGCCTTCCTTGTAGTTCCAGACCGCGTGCCCGTACCCCGTGGTTTCGTCGAGGATCGCCACGCCGCCCATCTCGCGCAACCGGGCGAGAGGTCCGCGGGAGAAGAGCACGGACACGGTCCAATCGTCGGCGCTGTGCGTCGCGTAGATGGGAAACGTGAGCAGGTTTCCGAACGGGATGAAACTGCCGAAGCCGCACGTCGGCCGTCCCGAGGCCCACCGGTGCGGATACCGGGAACCGAGCCGGAACGTCGCACCGCCGCCCATGCTGCCGCCGTTGAGGCGTATCCGGTCCGGATCGATGGCCCAGTGTGCCTGCACGTAATCGATCGCCTGCAGCACGTCGGCTTCCGAAAGCGCACGATAGCCTCCGCCGCGGCCGCGTCCGAGAACCGCGATGTCGAACGTCCCCAGGCGAGAGGTCATGCCGACGGAGTGTTCGAGATGGTTGCCGCTGTATCCGTGCATGTAGACGGACAGCGCCGCGGGCCGCTTCGGATCGTAGTCGGAGGGAATCGCGATTCTGAACGGTTGTCCGGAGTCGTCCGCGGGCGACTCGTAGGCCCATTCCTGCACGCCGCGGAGATTCTCCAGCGTCTTCGGATCAGCCGCGATGCGCTCGGCCCACTCGCGGAGCCGATGCACTTTCACTCCGGCCGCCTCGCTCGTGGAGCCGCTGCGAGAGATCGCCGTTTCGGCCTCGTAGCGCAGGAATCTCAGCCACCCGCGGTAGGCGGCGAGATCGTTTCGCGCGAGCAGGGCTTCGACCCGGGTCTTGGTCGAAGCGAGCAATGGCGAGACGTCTTCCAACGGTACAGCGGCGGTCGTGGCGGGAGGCGGAGCCGAAGAGGCGGATTCCGCACGCACGCCCGAAGCGAGGACGAGGAACGCCGCGACGATTGATCTGCACAGAAGTGGACGCAGAGATTCGTTCATGGGGAAAACAGCCCGCCGCGAAAGGGTCCCCGGGGCAGGCCCAGTTCACGCCACGTCAGCCGTTCGCTCGCCACAAGGCAATAGGCCAGGGATTCTATCGTGTGACCGAACTTCCGGCGCGGAACGCGCCGGAGCGCGGCAAGGCGGCCCTCAGCCGACCGACCCGTGGTAGATCGTGTTTCCCAGCCCGATCGTGAACACGAGATTCCCGTAGAGGGCATGCTCGAAGGACGCCAGTCGCAGCGATCCGGTCCGACCGTACGTTTGGGCAAACATTGCTCCGCCGAAAAGCGTGAGGACCAGCGCGTATTCGTTGCGGAAGATCACGTGCATCCAGGCGAAGAGCAGCGCGCTCGCGATCCCAAGCCGCGCCCGGGTGCGAAACAACGTCGAGAACCGCCGGAAGAAATAGCGCCGGTAGAGAAACCCCTGCGGGTACGCCGAAAGAAGCGGATAGAGCACGACGATCGCCAGCCAGAGCAGCGGCTTCTCTCGCGGCCATTGAAAGAGCCGTTCCGGCATCCAGAGGATCATCGCCAGGGCGAGAACTCCGGCGCACGCGACAAACCGAATCACGATATGCCTCATCGCCCGCCGCCGATCGGGAGCGCCGGGCTGCGGATCGACGTCCTTCCAGACCGCCCCCGGATCGCGCCGCAGCACCCAGACGGCCAGCGCCGCGATCGCCCAGAGCGAGGGCATCCACCAGACCGGCGCGACAAAAAACCCGACCGCGAGAGGCAGGGCCACGAAGCCGAAAACCAATTCGACCCAGCGTGCCCGGCTCGGCGCCGCCAGAGCGCCGTCGATGCGGGAAACGAGGGATTCCGGAACGGCCATGAAGACTGAGACCGCGATCGGCTGGCCGGGATTCTGCCGAGTTTCCGGAAAAACGCACGGGATTAACCCCGATCTCGGGAGGAAGCACGGCGGCGTCCGCACCGGGGAAGTTTCCTTCTCGCTCCCGGTACGCGGCCGAGACGGTCCGATGACGACTGCGCCGCGGCCGAGCGAGTATCGGATACGCCGATACATCCTGGCGCGAATTCTTCGCTCTCCCCTCCCCGACCATGGGGGATTTCCCCAAATTCGGTCCAAGACGGCGGTTTCCCGATGCCCGGGGTTGATGCACGCCCGCACGCTTGCAAGGTGCGGGTATGCCGACCGAAACGCTCGCACCCACGGATCTTCCCCGCATCGCCATGGTGTCCACCCATGGCTACGTCGCAGCCAATCCGCCTCTGGGGGCGGCGGACACGGGCGGACAGGTCGTGTACGTCCTCGAGCTCTCGAAGAAACTCGCGCAGCTCGGTTACGAGGTCGACATCTGGACGCGGCGGTTCGAGGACCAGCCGGAGATCGAACCCGTCACCGACCGCGTGCGTATCCTGCGCATGCCTTGCGGCGGTCGGGCGTTCATCGCCAAGGAGTACCTCCACGAACACCTGATGGAATGGTCGGAAAACGCGCTCCGCTTCATCCGGCGGCACGGCCTGAAATACCAGTTCTTCAACAGCCACTATTGGGACGCCGGCTACGCCACGCAGCATCTGGCGGACGTGCTCGACGCTCCCCACGTGCACACGCCCCACTCGCTCGGGATCTGGAAAAAGCAGCTGATGGAGCGGGATTTCCCGGAAGATGCGGCGAACTTCGAGAAGAAGTACAACTTCGCGGCCCGCATCCGTGAAGAGACCGTGCTTTATCAGAGCGCGGATGCCGTGGTCGCCACGACCCCTCCACAGCTCGACATGCTCACGGCCGACTACGGCGTCCCCGCAGCCAAGGCGCACATGATCCCGCCCGGCTACGACGACAACCGCTATTATCCGGTGAGCGCCGCCTCCCGCGCCGTCGTCCGCCAGCGCCTGGGTTTCGAGGGCAAAGTGGTCCTGGCCCTGGGGCGGCTGGCCCGGAACAAGGGCTACGATCTGCTCGTGCAGTCCTTCGCGCTCGTCGCGGCGCGGCTGCCGGAAGCGCGCCTGCACCTCGCCGTCGGGGGCGAGTCGGACCTCAGCCCGCGGGAGAAGGAGGTTCTCGACGAGCTCCACCGGCTGGTCGACGAACTGAACCTGCGCGACCGCGTTCGTTTCGCCGCGTTCATTCCGGAGGACTTGATGGCGGATCACTACCGTGCCGCGGACATCTTCGTGCTCAGCAGCCGCTACGAGCCGTTTGGCATGACCGCGATCGAGGCGATGGCGTGCGGACTGCCGACCGTCGTGACCACCCATGGCGGACTTTTCCGCGCGATCACCTTCGGGCGGCATGCGTTGTATGCCGATCCGTTCGACCGCGAGGACCTGGGCATGATGATCGTGAAACCGCTCCGTCACCCGCGTCTCTGGGGCCGGCTCTCGCGCATGGGAGCCCACAAGGCCCGCAGCCTCTTCACCTGGACCGGCATCGCCCAGCAGCTGATCGCGCTCGTCGAGGAGCGCGCGATCGCGCAGGCGTTCACCGACGACGAGTGGGACGAGCCCTGGCACGACGGCGATTGAGGACCGGCATCGCCGCATTGCAGCCGGCGAACTCTTGCGTTCGGTTAAGGTCGTCTTTTCGCCCATGCCCACTCCAGCGACAGCCCATCGGCAGCCCCGCGTCCGTCTTTTCAGCAGCGACCTCGACGGTACGCTGCTGGGCAACCTCGAGGGTTCGCGCCGGTTCAAGGAGGCCTGGGAGAAACTGCCCGCCGACACGCGCCCGACCCTGATCTACAACAGCGGCCGGCTCGTGGACGACATGACGCAATTCGTCCAACGCGAGGAGCTGCCCAAGCCGGAATTCTATATCGGCGGCGTGGGAACCCAGATCTTCGATACACACGCCGGCGTCTTCCTGGAGGAGTTCAACGCGCATATCGGCGAAGGCTGGGTCCGCGACACCGTTGACTCCGTCACCGCGCGCACGCCGGGCATCCGGCCCCAGCCGCCGGAATTCCAACACCGCTTCAAATCCAGCTGGTTTCTCGACAACGCCACGATCGCGCAGCTGCAGGACCTCGAGGCGCGGCTCGCGGCCGCCGGCTTGGAGGTGAACGTCGTGTATTCGAGCCAGCGCGACCTCGACGTCGTGCCCAAACGCGCCACGAAAGGAGGCGCGCTCACCTGGCTCTGCGAACGCCTCGGCGTGCCGCTCGCCGAAGTGCTCGTCGCCGGAGACACGGGCAACGACAGCAGCATGCTCCGCCTCCCCGGCATCCGCGGCATCGTGGTCGACAACGCGCAGCCCGAGCTGCTCGAGGCCACGGTCGACATCCCGCTCTACACCGCCCGCGTCGTCCTGGCCGACGGCGTGCTCGACGGCTTGCGGCACTACGGCGTGCTGACGACCCTCCCGTCCGCGCACGAGACCATCATTCCCCGCCGCCAGATGGCGCCGTCGTTCCGGCTCCTCTTCACCGGCACGAAGCTCGGCACGCTCAACGACGACGACAAGCGCCTGATTTCGACCGGCTACCAGCATGCCCTGGTCACGCTGAGAAAAAACATCACGCCGATCGGCTTCTCGGCCTGCTCCCTCGACGACAACCCCGTCACCGGAACCGACGTGAACTACAGGTCGGTCTGGGCGCGCGACGGCTCGATCTCCGTGATTTACACGCTCGACCTCGAGGCCGACGACATCCGCGAAGCGCAGAAACGCACGCTGGAGACGTTGCTCAGCGCCGCCTCCCCCACCGGTCAGATCCCCGCGAACGTGCGGATCGCCGACGGCCACGCCGACTACGGAGGCGTGGGAAACATCTGCTCCATCGACAGCGGCCTCTGGGTGATCATCGCGGTGTTCAACTACGTCGCGCGCACCGGCGATCTCGAGTTCCTGCAGAAACACGCGGCGCGCCTCCAGGTTGCGATGAACTGGCTGAGCGCGCACGACAGCAATTCGGACGGCCTGCTGGAAATCCCGGAGGCCGGCGACTGGACCGACCTCTTCGGCCGCAGCTACAATGTCCTGTACGACGAGGTGCTTTGGTACCGCGCCAACGTGTGTTTCGGCCGGCTCCTCGAGTACCTCGGCGATTTCGATCACGCCACCGAGTACCTCCGCTGGTCGCAGCACGTGCGTAGTCGGATTCTGGATGCGTTTTGGCCGACGACGAAGGCGCCGAATTCCCCGGTGAACGTGAACCGTTTCGCCGACCGGCAGTTCAGCCTCGGCGACTCCCAATACCTTTTGGCGGAGATCACGCCCTTTTCGTTCAACTGGCGGTGCGACGTCTACGGCAACATTCTCGCGTTCCTGATGAACCTGCTCGACGTGGATCGCGCCCGGATCGCTTTCCGGTTCATGTGGGGCGTCGGCGTGAACAACCCCTGGCCCGTTTCGAACCTGTACCCGGTGGTGCAGTCGGGCGACCCCGATTGGCGTCCCTATTACACCGTCAACCTCCTCAACCTCCCGAACCACTACCACAACGGCGGCATCTGGCCGTTCATCGGCGGACTCTGGGTGCGCTTCATCCACCGCCTTGGATTCCACGAGGTCGCGCTGAGGGAGCTCGTCCAGCTTGCGAAGCTCAACCGCCTTGGCCGGCAGAACGAATGGGAATTCAACGAGTGGGCGCACGGCACCACCGGCCGCCCGATGGGAAAAGCCTACCAAGCATGGTCCGCCGCCACGTTCATCAAAGCGTGCCACGAGGTGGAGGCCGACCCCAAGCGACTCCGCACGGACTGACGCCGCGGCCTCGTTCACCAGGCTACTCCGGCGCTCGTCTGGCCAAGCGACCGGGGCGGATCCGCCCGACGCGTCGTCGAAAGATTCCGAAAAACCGGGCGCTCCGTGTGCAACCCTGCGCGGGTGGGTTTACTTTTGCAGTGCGTCCGAATGCGACCCCTGCGCCGCCGACGGCCACACGCCCGCATGCCCTCTACTCCCCCCAGCATCGTCTGTTTCGGCGAGATCCTCTGGGACATCCTTCCCCGGGGCCGCTTTCCTGGCGGAGCACCGTTCAACGTCGGCTTTCACCTGCACGCCCAGGGAGCGGACGTGCTGCTCGCGTCGGCGGTGGGATGCGACGAGTTCGGGAATGAGCTTCTCTCGCGGCTGCGGTCCGCGGGGATTCCGACCGCCGGCATCACGCGCCACGCCGATCTCCCGACCGGCACGGTGCACGCCAAGGTCGCCCCGGAGGGCGACGCCCAATACCAGATCGTCGAGAACGTCGCCTGGGACCGTATCGAACTCAACCCCGCGGTCCTCGCTGCCGCGGCGAAAGCGCGTGCGATCATCTTCGGGTCGCTCGCCCAGCGTTCGACCTACAACCGCAATTCCCTCGACGAGCTCCTCGAGGTGGCCGATCCGGAGGCCTGGCGCGTATTCGACATCAACCTACGCTCCCCGCACGACGACCTCGCGCTGGCGGGCCTGCTCGCCAGCCGGGCCACGCTCCTGAAGCTCAATTCCGCGGAGGCCGCGCGGCTCGCCACGGGGGCCGACGAGAGGCCCGGCCGGGAAGAACAGGATGCCCGGCGGCTGCAGTCGGAGACCGGCTGCCGCCTGGTCTGCGTCACCGCCGGCGCCCGCGGGGCAGGCATCCTGGCCGACGGAAAGTGGTATTGGGAAACAGGCCGCGCCGTAGCCGTCGCCGACACGGTCGGTGCGGGAGACGCCTTTCTCGCCACCCTGCTGCTCCGACTGTTGGAGGCGCCGAAGGGCGTGCAGCCGGCGTTGACCGCCGCCTGCCGCATGGGCGAGTGGGTCGCGACCCAGCCCGGAGCCACGCCGGCTTACGGCCCGTCGACGCCGCGGTAACCGTTTTTCGCATACAGCGGAATCGAATGGCGCAGGGACGTGTCGCGCCACCCGCATGCGGCAGTTTTCCCTCGAGCCCGCACGCTTGCGGGTGGGTCGGCGCGTCCCTGCGACGACACCGTCTCTCCGCCCGCACGTGACATCGGTACCGAAGCACCGGCGCCGGACGTTCAGCCTGCGGACTTCTCGAGGTGTTTCTTCAACCGCAGGACTTCGACGCCGGCGAGCAGGACGATTCCGATGCCGTGCGTGTCGTTCAGGTTCCAGAGCAGCTCCTTCTTGTAGTACTCCGGCGTGAACGAGAATTCCGAACCGCGGCAAACGCCATGCACGTTCCCATCGCGATCGATGGACGTCTTGTTCAAAGCCTCCCAGGCGCGGAACACCGCGTCGATGTAAGGCTCGTTGTTCGCGAACCAGCCGTTCTGCACGCCGCGAGCAAACGCGTAGGTGAACATCGAAGTGCAGGAGGTTTCCGGATACGAATCGGGATGGTTCAGCACCTGATGCCACATGCCGTTGGCGTCCTGCAGCGCAAGGTAACCTTCGCAGAGGTCGCGGAACATCGCGAGCAGCTCCGGCTTCAGCGCATGGTTCGCGGGAAGCACGGCGAGGAGTTCGGAAAGCGAGAAGATGACCCAGCCGTTGCCGCGCCCCCAGGGGATGCCGGTGGCCATGTCTCGTTTGAAGTCGTAGACGTGCGACATCACCTTCCACTCGGGAATGAAGAGCCGCTTCTTGAAACCGAGGAACTGGCGGGCGGCGTCGTCGATGTACTTCTGTTCGCCGCTCAGCTGGTAATACCGGCAGAGGAACGGCACGCTCATGTACAGATCGTCGGCCCAGAGCGTGTCCTCGTGGAACTCGTGCATCAGGTGCTTGCGGAAGAACGTGCCGTCCGGCAGCCGCACCTGCTTGTTCGCGATGTAGTCCGCGATGTAGTCGGAAATGACCCGATAGCCGTGGATCTCGGCGTGGCGCGCGACCTCCAGCACCACGGAGCCGAAGGAGCCGCAGTCGTCGAGACTGTCGATGCTCGAGAGCAGGTGGTGCACCGCGGTGGCGCCGCCGTACTGCTCGCGGTCCCAGAGCGCGTATTCAAACGTGTCGCAGCAGTACTGGATGTGCCCCTGGATATAGTCCTTCACCTCCGACGAGCCGATCGCGGCCGCGCTGTGAAGCAGGCCGTAAAGCGTGACGCCGAGCGGGTAGTTCCAGCGGCCATACAACGGATTCTCGTTGTACGGGCGCAGCCACGCGTCGGGGAGATCGACCCGCCAGTACGTCTTGCCTCCGCCGAGGGCGGGAAAAACGCGGTTCAGATCCCGGAAATCACGGAGATTCCGCGAATCCTGGGCGAACGGCCCGATGTAGATCCAGGGCTCGGTCGTGCCGACGGTGTTCGACGGGCTGCGCAGACCGACGTCCGTGCCCGTGTCGACGATGCTGAGCGTGAAGCCCCAGTCCTTCGCATCGTTGCAGCCGCTCTTGACCATCACGTCGTGGTCGCCGAACGGCACCTCGATCTTGGCATTCACCGCGCCGGATTTAGACGCCTCGTAGACCACCGTGTCGTTGACCAGGAGTTGGACCGAACCGCGATGTTCGCCCTTCAAAGTGTACGCATGTTTGCCCGGGCGCAGGAACAGACCTTTCGTCCAAGCCACGGCATAACCGCCCGGAACGAGACCGAAAATGCGGTTGAGCTGGCCGACGCGCCGCTTCTCCGCCGACCAGGTCAGCTCCGGAAGCCACTCGAGGCCCGTATCCGCTTCCGTCATCCCGGGGCCCGGCAGGCTATCCAGCTCGGCCGAGAGGGGGCGTGTGAAGATCCAGCCTTCCTGGCCCTCCCGCTCCTTGGTCGGCATGATGAAATAGTACGGAAGCTTTCCGAGCCAGGTGCCGAAACGTCCGCCGAAGCCCGCCTTCGTCTTCTTCGAACGGACAATGAAATGATTCCAGCCGGCCTTCACCTTGATCGTCAGCCGCGTCCGCTGGTCGGCATAACGCTCGGTGAAGATGTTCGAACGGAAAACGACTTCCCGATTGCAGTAGATCACCATCGGGCTGAAGCAGCTGACGTCGAACATCAGCTCCGCATCGCGATCGGTCCAATACTTCGCCCAGGCGTAGACGTACTGCTCGGCTTGGGCGTCCGGGAAGAAGCGATTGAAGTCCGCGTCGTACCGATAGTCCTTGCCGCGCAGAATGCCGCGCCTGCTGTAGGCCCGGAAGGTCGGCGGGTGCGCTGGATTGCAGCCTACGTAACGGCGCACGACGCCTTCCAGCGTCGCTTCAATGTGCATGCCGGCTTGGCCAAACATGCTGTTTCGGCTGTCGAAATAGAAACCCATTGGGGGAAAGAATTGGAAACCGATTCCGAGCCCGAGGCCCGGACGAACTAAACACCCGGAGCCCAGGACTCGCAGCAGACGCGCCTTCGAGGGGTGCTTGTCACGGGACAACAGCAGGCGCGCCGCACTGACGATTTGGATTTGAGGGGTCGCCAGTCACGGATCGGCGGGCATGGGTGACAACGCAGCTGACGTCTGACTGTAAGAAGATCCGCGTCCCGGATGCGAACGGGGTGTTCCCAGCGACAAACTCGCGCAGGCTCGCTCCGCGAAAAAACGCGGAAGCTCGTTTTCCGCCGCCAGAATCCACGCCGGGCGTTTCGTTCAATTCTGCAGCAGCAGCTCCAGCATGCGGCGGTCCAGCTTATGGCCGTGAAACTTCTCGTACTTCACATCGTGGCGCTGGCTGTCCACCACGCCGAAGCCGCCGCGCAGATTCCACATCGCCCAGCCCCAGCCGACTTCCTTCCACACCGCGAGCATGTCGGCCATCCAGGCGAGCGTCACGTCGTGGGGCGTGGCGGTGAAGCAGCCCCACTCGCCCACGTGCACGGGCACGCCTTTCGCCAGGAGCGGCTGCCACTTCGCCGTCAATTCTTGCCGCAGCTTTTCGCGATTCCACGTCACGCCCTTGCTGTCGACCATCGGCCACGTGGGCTTCTCGAACGACTCGAATTCGTTCTTCGGCACCCACGTCGCGGTGTAGTGGCTGATCATTTTCGGCAGGTAGCCGCGCGTGCTCTGCACGACACCCTCGTCGACAAGTCCGAGGACGGGGGTCTGCCCGATGTCGGCGCCGTCGGCGACGATCAACCGGCCCGGGCTCTCCTCCCGAATCGCCGCGATCAGCGTCTTGGCGATTTCGACGTAGCGCGATTGATCGGGCATGAACGGAGGCTCGTTCATGAGATCGAAGCTGAGCCGGTCCGCCGGCACGTCCTTGTAGCGGCGCGCAAAATACCGCCAGTGAAACACCGCGGCATCCAGCGCCCGCTCCATCGAATCGCGCGGGCTGTCGAAAAGCAGGTACGGCTCTAGTTCGCGGCCGTTCACGCAATAGCCGGGGATGCGATGGAAATTCAGGTTGATGTGAACTCCGTACTGCCGGCCCCACTCGATCGCGCGATCGATCGGCGCCAGCGCGCGTTCGTCGATCGTTTTCCAATCCTTCCGGTCGGACCACGCCCAATACGAAAGCGGGAGCCGGGCGAAACTCATCTTCCACTCCGACATCCACTGGAAGTCGGATTCCCGGAAAGACTGGCCGCGTTTGCCACCGGTCAGCTCGGTCAGGTTGAACCCCCGCCAGCGCGGGATTCTCGGCTGCGCCACCTCCGTTTTCCCGGGCACCGGGCCGGCCTGGCCGCGCAGTGAGGAGCCGATAACGAGGCCCGCCGCGGCGGAAGCGGTGGCACCGAGGAACGTGCGTCGATTCATGGGGAAAAGAAGGGGCGAAAGGGAGGAGTCCGCAAATCGAACCAGGCGATGGGAACCCGGCAAAGCGGCGCTCCATGCATTCGTTAGGATGATGCGAATGCGCCGGCACGGTCTTCGCCGCCCGACCTGTGCCCGTCGCTCGCGGGTCCGCCCGCCTACAGCACCGACGCGGCCCAGGACGGAAGCGGAAAACGCCGGCCGCGAACGTAGTCCAGGAGCAAGCTCTCCACCCACCGCCGGGAACAGCGGCACTGTTCGACTTCGATGAAGCGCTTGGCTCCTTCGGCGTGCACGGCGTAACGCTCGACGTCGATCGTCACCGGCGAAGTCTCGCCGTCGAGAAGCGCCACGATTCGCACCCGCCGGTTCCTCGAATCGATCGAGAGGTCCTCCACCTTGCCGTAGCGGGCGATCAGGTTATTGACGTAGGTTTTCGCGGCCCGGCTGCTGACGAGATCTTTGGCGGCGTGAAACATGCGACTCGCGCATCATGGATGGCGGCCCGGGAAAGTCCAATCGCCCGGCGCGTAATCGGCCATCGGGCAATTCCCCACCCCGCGAGCATCGCCCCGCCCCAGAACCGCGCCACGGCGCCCCTGTCCCTCCCGGCTTACGGCCGGCGCCCGGCCGTCGAAGCCATGATCAAGCTCTCCTCCAGCCACCTGAAGCGGTATCAGCAAATTGGATCTCTGCTTTGGAAATACGGCCGCTCAGATCTCGCGCGGCAGCTGAATTCGGATCCCGGTTTCGGCCAGCCCGAGCCCCAACCGAAATCCGGAACGGCCACGCCCGAGCAGCTGGCCGACGACCTCGAGGCCATGGGACCCACCTACGTGAAACTCGGGCAGGTGCTGGCCGGGCGCCCCGATCTGCTGCCCCAACCGTACCTCGACGCCCTGGCGCGGCTGCACGATCGGGTGAAGCCTTTCCCGTACTCCGAGGTCGAGGAGATCGTGCACGTGGAGCTCGGTGTTCGGATCTCCAAGGCGTTCTCCCGCTTCGATCCCGAGCCCCTGGCGGCCGCCTCGCTCGGCCAGGCGCACACCGCGGCGCTGCGGGACGGGAGGGAAGTCGTCGTGAAGGTGCAGCGCCCCGGGATCCGCCAGATCATCGCGGAGGACTTCGAGGTGCTCGGCCAGATCGCGACGTTTCTCGACGAGCACACGGAGTTCGGCCGCCGATACCGCTTCGGCATCGTGCTCGACGAATTTCGCCAGACGATCCAGCAGGAACTCAACTACGAACGCGAGGCGCAGAACCTGATCACGGTCGCCCAGAACCTGGCGGAATTCCCTCTCCTGAAACTGCCGTCGCCGGTCCTCGACTACACCGGCAGCAACGTGCTCACGATGGAGCGGATCAACGGCCACAAGATCACCGAGCTCTCGCCCATCGCGCGGCTGGAGTTCAAGGGTGGACCGCTCGCGGAGGAGCTCCTCCGCGCCTACCTCAAGCAGGTGCTCGTCGACGGCGTCTTCCACGCCGATCCGCACCCGGGAAACATCTTCGTCACCGACGAGGGCCGCATCGGCCTGCTCGACCTCGGGATGGTCGGGCACACGGCGCCGGGGATGCAGGAGAACCTGCTCAAGCTGCTCCTGGCCGTGAGCGAAGGACGGGCCGAGGAGGCGGCCGACGTCGTCATCCAGATCAGCCGGAAAGCGGAGGGCTTCGATCCGGTGGAGTTCCGCCGGCGTATCAGCCAGCTGGTGACGGTCAATCAGGACAAGGGGCTCCAGCAGATGCAGGTTGGCCAGGCGCTGCTCAACCTCGGCCGCGACGCGCGCAACAACGGCGTGGCGGTGCCGAGCGAGCTCACGCTTCTGGGCAAAACGCTTCTCCAGCTCGACGAGATCGGGCGCATCCTCGATCCGGACTTCGACCCCAACGCGTCCGTGCGCCGCAATGTGGGCGAGCTCATGTCAAAGCGTCTCCGGAAGAACCTCACCCAGGGAAGCCTCTTCAGCTCGGTCATGGAGCTGAAGGATTTCATGACCCATCTGCCCTCGCGGCTGAACCGGATCATGGATGCCGTCGGCAACTCCGACCTGGAGGTGAAAGTCAAAGCGGTGGACGCCACCACGCTCCTCGACGGCATGCAAAAAATCGCCAACCGCATCACCGCCGGCGTCGTCCTCGCGGCCCTGATCGTCGGCGCCTCCCTGCTCATGCGGGTCGACACGCGTTTCCAGCTTTTCGGTTACCCCGGCCTGGCGATCCTCTGCTTCCTCGCCGCCGCTGCCGGCGGATTCTGGCTCGTGATCAGCATCTTCATCCAGGATGCGAAGAGCCGCAAACACGCGAGCCGTGCTCACCCGTAGCGGGCCGCGAAGAGACCGGCGCGGAGAAGCTGGAATCTCGACATTTGAAGTTCAGGGGAGGTGCGGGTAGTTGGTAGTTGGTAGTTGGTAGTTGGTAGTTGGTGACACCCCAGTGCCCCTTACCTCGAGTTCTTCGCTTGACGATCAACAAACCTCGAAACGGCGCGAAGCCGACCGAACCAGCTTCCAACTTCCAAATTCCCCGCGGCCCGCCAGGGCCGCGGAAACGTGCTTGCAGCGCGGTCCGCCGGGTTCATTCATCGCCTCGTTATGGCGATGCGATTCTGCATTCTCGGCAGCGGCAGCGCAGGGAACTGCGCCCTGCTCGAGACGGAGAATGCGCGCGTGCTGGTCGACGCCGGGTTTTCCGCCCGAAAACTCGGCCAGCTCCTCGCCGCCGTGGGATGCGCGCTCGAGAAAATCGACGCGATTTTTGTCACGCACGAACACGGCGACCACTCGTCCGGCATCAAGGGCCTTGCGAAACTCCCCGCCATCCAGGTTTTCGCCAACGCCTCCACCGCCCGCGCGATTCAGGCGGGGCTCGAATTCCGCCCGGCGTGGCAGATTTTCCAGACCGGTTCCCGTTTCCGCTTCCGCGACTTGGAGGTGCATGCGTTCGCCGTGCCGCACGATGCCCAGGAGCCGGTGGGTTTCCGGTTCGTGCACGGTTTCGAGGACGATCTTTTTGCGCCGGCTCGGTCGATCAGCTGGATCACCGACCTGGGGCACGCGACCGATCACGTCCGCCAGCACGTGCATTTGAGCGACGTGGTCGTGGTGGAATCGAATCACTGCTCCGAGCTCCTGAAAGCGGATACAAAACGCCCCTGGCCGGTGAAACAGCGGATCTGCGGCCGCCACGGCCACCTCTCCAACCAGAGCGCCCGCGAACTGCTCCAGTCGGCCGCGTCGGAACGCTGGCAACACGTCTATCTCACGCACCTCAGCCGGGACTGTAACAGCCTGGAAGCGGTTCAGCGGACCTTCGCCGACGCCTCGCCCTGGTTGCGGTGCCCGTTGTCGATCGTGGCACCGGGCGGCGGCACGCCTTTCTTCCAGCTGCAGTAGCCCGTTCTTCCCGAACGGGTTAGCGATACCAGTTGCGGACCTGATAAACGGCCTGTTTCTTGCAGGCCTCTATTGTCCCATGAGAAAGCCCGCCGACACGATGCGCCGCACCAAGATTGTCTTCACCCTCGGTCCAGCGACCGAGAGCGAAGAGATGCTGGAGAAGCTCATCCGAGCAGGCGCAGACGTGGCCCGCCTCAACATGGCGCACGCCAATCATGAGTGGACGCGCAAGGTGATCCGCCGAATCCGCGAAGTCGCCACCCGCGTCGGCCGCGAGGTCGCGATCATGATGGACATCAAGGGACCGGAAATCCGGACCGGCGACGTCACCACTCCGATCGAGCTGAAGCCCGGCGAGATTTTCGACTTCACGGTGAAGCCGCATGTCGAGCGCGGCAACGCCGAGGAGATCCGTTCGGTCGACGTGAACTACCGGGATTTGGTCAACGACATCAAAGTCGGGGACACCGTACTGGTGGACAACGGTCTGATCCGCCTCGAAGTCCTGGAGAAAGAGGCCGCCCACATCCGCTGCCGCGTGCTCATCCCGGGCCAGCTGACCTCCCGGCGCCACATCAATCTCCCGGGCGTCAAAGTGAACCTGCCGTCGTTCACCGAGAAGGATCGCGGCGACACCCTCGTGGGCATTGCCGAAGGCATCGACTTCGTCGCGCTCTCCTTTGTTCGCGAGGCGGCGGACATCGAACTGCTCCGCGATTTCCTTCGGACCAACAAGTCCACCGCCCAGATCATCGCCAAGATCGAGGACCAGCTCGCGATCGAGAACCTCGAGGACATCGTCGAGAGTTGCGACGCGCTGATGGTCGCCCGCGGCGATCTCGGCATCGAGTGCCCGTTCGAGGCGCTGCCCATCATTCAGCGCCAAGCCGTCCGCGCCTGCCTGTCGCACGGCAAGCCGGTGATCATCGCGACGCACATGCTCGAATCGATGATCACGTCGCCGATGCCGACCCGCGCGGAAATCACCGACGTGGCCAATGCGGTCTACGAACTCGCCGATTGCGTGATGCTATCCGGCGAAACCACCGTCGGGCGCTATCCGCTCGAGTGCGTGCACATCCTCGACAAGATCGCCCGCCGCATCGAAATCGAGGCGGCCGACGAGATGCCGGGGCCTGCGACCTTCATGCAGGAAAAGATGAAGGTGCTGCGCGCCGCCGTCGTGATGGCCAACGAGCTTCCCGGCGCGCACATCGTCACCTTCACCCGCCAGGGCTTCATGGCGCGGGGTTTGTCCGCCCTCCGTCCGATCCGCGCGCCGATTCTCGCTTTCGCGCCGACGGTCGAGACGCTGCGACACCTGAAACTCCTGCGCTCGGTGGAAGGTTACCTGCTGCCGTTCGACCAGAATCCGGACGAAACCATCCGGCACGCGATCGAGGTGCTCACGCAGACCGGCCGCGTGAAGCCTGGCGACAAGCTGATCGTCGTGACGGACATCCTCTCCCAGGATCGACTCGTCGACAGCGTCCAGCTCCGCACCGTGCGGTAAGCATCCCGCGGATACGAGCGGACGGGCGCCGACTCCTCGCGCCCGTCCCGATTCTCCCACGGCGGGCGCGGTTCAACCCGCGTCTCGGCATTCGATTCGGGTGCCGGCGATATACCTGTCGCCGTCACCGTCGGGTGCGCCCGACCCCGTCATGCGTTGCGGCGCGATGCCGCAACCGTCGAAGTCCGACTTCGCCAGCCGTCGCCTACGCCGTCCGGCGGCCCGTCTGCGTTCTTGACTACTTGGTAGGTTTGTGCTCCCTTTCCGGCATGCCTCGCCACTGCGATTCTCGCGAACGCCTGCTGAAGGCCGCATCCGACCTGATGTGGCGCGGCAGCTATAACGCGACCAGCGTGGACCAGATTTGCGAGGCCTGTGGGATCAAGAAGGGTTCGTTCTACCATCACTTTACTTCGAAGGAAGAGCTTACCCTGGAAGCTCTTGAGCAGAAATGGGCCGGCTTCAAGGCCATGCTCGACACGACGTTTTCTCCACTACATCCCCCGCTGGAGCGCTTCCAACGCTTCCTTGCGGCTGATCGCGAGTTCCAGCAGTCGACCTGCAAGGACTGCGGCTTCGTCTGCGGCTGCCCGATGTTTTCGCTTGGATCGGAGATCGGCACCCTGGAGCCGGCAATCCGGGAGAAGGTTTCCGAGATTCTCGGTCGGCTGGAGAAATACTTCGAATCCGCTATCCGAGAAGCACATGCATTGGGCCAGATCGAGGCGCCCGACGCGGCGAGTCTCGCCTGGCAAGTCCTCACCTTGTACGAGGGCGCCGTCACGCTGGCGCGTATCCGAAACGACTTCCAGCCGATCGAGACGCTGGAAGCCGGCCTGTTTCGGCTCCTCGGCGCAAAAGCAGCCGCAATCGCCTGAACGGCGGCGCGATCACAGTCAGCAACATCCATCCCCTTTCTTGTTCAAAAACCTACCAACTAGTCGGCAGTTAATCCACCATCCTATGTCTACCGTCTCCATCGTTTATTTCTCCGGTACCGGCACAACGCACCTCCTGGCCGAAGCGATCGCCCAGGGCGCGCGTTCAGTCGAAGGCACCGACGTTCAGCTCCTGCGCATCTCGCCCGAACAGTTCCAGGGCGGTCGCTGGTCGGATGACGCCGTGCTGGCGAAGCTCGCCGAGTCGGACGCGATCGTCTTCGGCACACCCACATTCATGGGTGGCCCGGCGGCGCAGTTCAAAGCGTTCGCCGACGCGACCGGTGGCGTTTGGTACACCCAGGGCTGGCGCAACAAGCTCGCCGGCGGTTTCACGATCAGCGGCAGTCCGAGCGGCGACAAAGCCAGCACGCTCGCCTACCTCTCGATCCTCGCGGCGCAGCACGGCATGACCTGGGTGAACCTCGGCGTGTTGCCCGCCCTTGCGAGCGGCAGCCCCGTCGGAGAAAACCGGCTCGGGTCGTATGTCGGAGTCATGGCCCAAAACACCTCGGCGCCGAACAGCGCGCCGACGCTCCACCCAGGCGACGCGGTCACCGGAGAAAACTACGGACGTCGCATCGCCGAACTCGCGGCGCGCCTTGCCGCAGTTGAAACGGCCTGATCCTTCCTTCGTTCGTGGAGATCGGCGGCGCCCCTGCGGGCGCCGCTTTTTTTCGAGAGCTCGCCGACACGCTTCCGCGCTCCCCGCACAGTCGCCATTCCCGCCAGTCCCTTGACGCAACCCCGCCCTTGCCGTTCGTTCCACCCATGGCCAACGACGCTCCGATTCCCGTCACCGTTCTCACCGGCTTTCTTGGCGCCGGAAAGACGACGCTTCTCAATCGCATTCTGACCGAGCAGCACGGCCGGAAGCTCGCCGTGATTGAAAACGAATTCGGCGAGGTCGGCGTGGACAACCAGCTAGTCATCCAGAGCGAAGAAGAGCTTTTCGAGATGAACAACGGGTGCATCTGCTGCTCCGTGCGCGGCGATCTCATCCGCATCCTCGGCCGGTTGATGAAACGCAAGGACCGGCTCGACGGCATCCTGATCGAAACCACCGGTCTGGCCGATCCGGGGCCGGTCGCGCAGACGTTTTTCACCGACGACGAGATGCGGGCCCGTTTCCGCCTCGACGGCATCGTGACGGTGGTCGACACCAAACACATTCTCCAGCACATCGGCGACTCGCCCGAGGCGCAGAAGCAAATCGCGTTCGCCGACGTCCTCATCCTCAACAAGACGGACCTCGTCGCGACCGCCGAGATCGACCAGCTCGAAGCGCGTATTCGGAAGATGAATGCCGCCGCCAAGATTTACCGGACGCAGAATGCCGCGATCGAGTTGAACAAGGTGCTCGACGTCGGGGGCTTCAATCTCTCCCGGGCCACGGAGATCAATCCCACGTTCCTCGAGCCGGAATACCCGTTCGAATGGGCCGGAATCTATCCGCTTCCCGCCGGCACGCACGAACTCGTGATCGGACACTGCGATCACGATCATGACCACGACCACGAACACGGCGGTCACGAACACCATCACGGCGAAGGCGAGCCCGGCGAACACGAGGCGCACAACCACGAGCACCACCACCATCACGGGAATCCGGACGAGCTCGACGTCGTGGTCGTGCGGGTGAAGTCGCTCGAGGAAAAAGACACCTCGGCCGCGCGCGAAGCCGCCGTGGTGACGTTCTCCGACTGGGAGAATCGCGTCAAAGACGGCGACACCATCGTTCCGGGCGGCACGCTTCAGCGGCTGCTGCTCGAGAAAGGCCACGGGCACTACAAGCTCCAGATCCCCGAAGTCGGCCAATACATGGTATTCGAGGGATGCGGCGAGGACCCGCTCCACATCCATGTCGGCGGCGACGTCGTGAAACCCGTCTGGCAGCGCGACTACCAGCATCAGCATTCTCACGAGGACGAGGTGTCGTCCGTGGGCATCGTCGTCTCCGGCGATCTCGACGGCAAACGCCTCAACGAGTGGATCAGCAATCTGCTCCGCACCAAGGGCGGCGACATCTACCGGATGAAGGGCGTGCTCAGCGTCAAGGGCAGCGCCAACCGCCTCGTTTTCCAGGGCGTGCACATGCTTTTCGACGCCAAGTTCGACCGCCCCTGGGGTTCCGACACCCGCACCAACACCCTCGTTTTCATCGGCAAAAAGCTCGACCGCACCGCTCTGACCGAAGGCTTCAAGGCGTGTTTGGCGTAGCGGCCGGCGCGCACAGCGCGCCGGAGAAGTTGGGAGTTGGAATTTCGAAGTTGGGTCTGCCCGTCTCCAATTCTCGAACACGCCGCCGACAGCTTCTCCCGCTCCGACCCTTCGTGAGACATGGGGTTTGAGAGTCTCACGAAGCAACGAAGCTCGCGAAGGTTTCAGGTCCAAACTACCAACTAGTTACTACAAACTACCCGTTCAGGCTCGGACTCCCGCCCCATCCAACTTCCAATTTCTAACTTCCAGATTCCAACTTCTCCGCCGCAGGCGGCCCCATGCAACTCACCAAACACTGGGCAGCGGTTCTCGACGATTACGTGATCGACCTGGCGTGGTCTCCCGACGGCACCCGTCTGGCGGCCGCGTCGGCTGCGGGACCGGTGACGTTGTTCGCGGCAGCCGATGGCGCGAAGCAGCACGTGCTGCCCGGCCATGAGGACGGCGCAAACTGCCTGGCTTGGTCGCCCTCCGGCCTGCTCGCCACCGGCGGTCAAGACGGCGCCGTCAAGTTCTGGGACGCCGCTGCCGGTCAACACACCGCAACCGCTCAACTCGGCGGAGGCTGGGTCGAACACCTAGCGTGGAAGCCGCGGAAGGCGGGGCTCGGAGGGCAGACGTCAGAGTTCGGAAACCAGAGGACAGAGGCCGGAAGTCAGGCTGCAGAACCTGGCCTTTCGGTGGACTCCGGTCTGACCTCGGCAACCCGTTCTCTGTCGTCCGATCTCCTCGCCGCTTCAGCAGGACGGCAGCTCGTCTTTCTGAATTCTGACGGCACCACGCGACACACGTTCAAACCGGCGCCGAAAACAATCTCTGCGGTGGCTTGGCAACCCGCGGGCGGCTGCGTGGCCGTGGCCTATTTCGGCGGCGTGGTGCTCTGGGACGCCGACGATTTCGTCGCGCAAAAGGAGTTTCCCTACGGCAACGGTATCCACGCTTTGGTTTGGTCGCCGGACAACAAGTGGCTCGTCTCCGGCAATCAGGATCCGAGCGTGCACCTGTGGATTCCCGAAACCGGGGTGGAGCTGCACATGAGCGGATACGAGGGCAAGGTGAAGGAGCTCTCGTTCGATACCTCCAGCCGTTGGCTCGCGACCGGCGGAGGCAAGGATGCCTGCATCTGGGACTGCTCCGGCGAGGGGCCCGAGGGGCGCGAACCGCAGATGTTTCCGCACGACGCCAAGGTCTGCGCCGTCGCCTTCCAGCACAGCCACGGTCTGCTCGCCACGGCATCGCAGGACGGCGCCGTCATGCTGTGGAGCCCCGAGCGCCGCCAGCCGTTGCGCGCCACGATCAGGATGCCGAATCCGGCGACAAAACTCGTCTGGTCGCCCGACGATGCGCTGCTCGCGATCGGCAGCGAGCAGGGCGCTGTCTACGTCCTGCGCTGCGAAGCGTAGCTCCAGCAGGCTCGGCCGCCGCACGTGCCCTAGATCCGGCGCAGCCAGCCCATGAATTCCGCGCCGCAGGTTGAGCCGCCGATGCCGTTCTTCCCGACCTGAATCTGCTCCAGTGTCGAGGGGTGGCTCTCGAAAGGTGCGTCGAGCACGGTGCTGCCGTCCAACTTCACCGTGACGCGGTGCTTCAACGCATCGGGCGATTCGGCCGGATGCTGCCTCCACCAGCCGTCTCCGATTGCCGGGTACAACGCACCGAAACGAATCTCGAGCGAATGAACCGCCCGGAAATCGATCGCGATCGGGTCCGTGGTGACTCCGCCGATACCCCAATGGTCAAAGCCCAGCCGGATATGCCGGTCGTCGAGGTAGGAAACGTAGACGAAATTGCCCGCGCCCGTCTTGCCGGTGGTCAGCAGCGGTTCATGCGCGCCGATCCGCCCCTGCGGGAACATCACTGCGAGCCGGACGGTTCCCCATCCCGTGGCGTTGGGAAACGCGTTTGCCGGAGCGTCCACGATCTCGCTGCGCAGCGTGTGGCCCGAAAACGCCGTACTCGCCGCGGAGCACTGGACGGCGTTGAACCCCGCCACCACCTCCGAGGCTTCGGCCAACGACAGAGGGCGCATCGCGAACAGCATCCACTCTCCATCGAAAGAGATGCCCAGGGTATCGGGCTCGCCCGGCGCCATCGGCAGCGACCGGAGTTCGATCACATGCTCGACCGCCGGATCGTAGTTGAAATCTCGCGACTCCACGGAGCCGCCGCGCGTCGAGTCGATGCCCAGGCGAATCCGGCCGGCACCCAGGTAGGTCGCATAGACGAGTTCGCCTTTGCTCAGGTCGCCAAGGCTGACCAGCGGCTCGCCCACCGTGCCCTGGAATCGGGGGAAGAGCACGTGCAGCCTCAGCATTTTTCCCGGACCGATCCTCTCCGCCGCGGAAATCGCAGGGATTCCCTTCCGGCCGATGCTGCCGATCCGCGCGGCGGACCGCTCCGCGGTTCCGATTCGTTCCGGGTTCTCACCCACCCGGATCGTCCGGTTGCTGGAGGGATAGAACGTGGAGGCGGTCTGGTAGACGAGTTGTCCGTCGAGGCGCATTTCGACGCGGCGGTGCAGGGCGTTGGCCGCGGCTCTCGGCATGCCCGCCATCAGCGGATGCAGGTCCGGAGGGTACAGCGACCCTAGGTCGAATTCGACCGAGTAGGTCTTGCCCGGCACATAAACGAAGTCGCTGCTCAGCGGCGACTCGGTGCCAAGATGGAAAAACCCGAACCGCACGGTCTCCGGTCCGACGTGCTCCGCAAAAAGCACGTCGCGCCCCCGCCCTGTCGTGATCAGCGGCTCCCGCGTGCCCGGAGGCAGAGGTACGAACTGGATTTCGCCGGTGACGGGCCCGAACTGGGTGCCGGCGGCGCGTTCGAAGGCTGCCGGGATGCGATTCAACATCCGGGCCAAGGGAACAAGTCGCGGTTCGAAACCGCCCGCCCCGAGCATCAGCAGCCCGCAATGCACCGCGCTGTACGCCAGCGCCAGCCCGCCGGCCCAGGCGACCGTCCTCCGCAGCCTCCCGGCAAAAACCTCGATGAAAAAAGCGAATGCGAGCACCGCGAGAATGCTGGCTGAGGGAAGAAAATCGAGCGCGTACCGGTCCACAGGATACGCGTAGACGAGCAGGCTTCCGAAGAGCACGGCGGCGGTCGACAGCACCACCAGCGAGCCGAGAACCCAGCTCGATTTTTTCCCCCGCGAGAAAAACCAGGTGCACGGCAGCAGCGGACCGATGAGCAGGAAGGGCGCCCAATACACCACGCCGAAGGTGCCGCCCGTCCGCTCGACAAAGGGGAAATAGCGCAGGTAATCGCAGGCCCCGAGCAGGTACGACCGGAGATTGTTTCCGACGTACTCCAGCCCAGCGAGCCGCACGTGGCGCATATCCCCTCCGGCGAATTGATAGTGAATGCCAAACTCGGCCGGATCGCCGAAGCGAACCCAGTTGTACGCGGCCAGGCCCGCCCCGATGCACGCCGCCGGAGCCACCGCCGCCGTCAGCAGCCGCCAGGTACCTCCGTGTCCGGCCCTGCGTTCTCTCCAGATCAAAACGAGCGCGATCAGTCCAAGCGCCGCCAAGCCGAAGAGACAATTGGGCCGGGAACCCACGGCCAAGCCCCAAGCCGTGCTCGACCCGAAGAGCCCCCACGCGCGGAGCCGCAGCGATCTGCTCAACACCGCGCCGACGGCGAAGAGCTGCGCGGTGAGCGCCCAGAAACACCCGGCGGCGGAAGCGACGTGGTAGAAGATCGGCCCATCGAGCAGAAACGGGAGGTAGCTCGCCAACCCCAGTCCGACTCCGGCAATCACCGTCGATCCGACACCCAGGCCGGGCAGGCAGCGGGCGCGGATCCGATCCCAGATCAACATCCCCGCCGCAAAGCCGCCCGCGCAGAAAAGCCAGACCGCCGCCGCTTCCGAGAGATACGTCCCGGTGAGGAGATGCCACGGCACCATCAAACAGACCGCGGGCGCCGCGCCGAAATACAGGTAGTATCGGCCATTGAAATACGTGGCGTCGTGGATTCGAGGAATCCCCTGCGCACCCGCCCAGGGATTGGCGAGCTCGGCCAGACGCGGATCGGGGGCGACCTTGAAATAGGTCTGCCCGGAAAGAAATCCCTCGGTCAGGCTCTCGTAGTAGCCTCCCGGCTGGGAGTGCACGAGCCGGAGATTGCCCAGGAAAACGAAACCCAGGTAAAGGGCCGCGACCGCTGCGATGACGGTCCACAGAGCCCAGCGCTGGCGGCGCTCGGCGTCGGTTCGAGCCGCCGTCGTCATGCGAGCGAGGCGTCCTCCCAAACCTGATAGTCCGCCATCAGTTCGCGGGTCACCTTCGAGCGTCCGATCGGATAGGCGATGCCGTCGATCGAAGTAACAGGCATCACGCCGAGGAGAGCGTTCGTGACGAAGACTTCGTCCGCTGCCTCGAGAAACCTGCGAGTGAGCGGACACTCCCGGGCTCCCTTCGGGTGCCAGTGCGCCAAAACCAGGCCCCGCACCGTACCGGGGAGAATTCCAGCCGCGAGCGGAGGAGTGAGAAGCTCGCCTCCGACCACGGCGAACAGGTTGCTGCCGCCGCACTCGAGCGCGAGGTCGTCCGGGTCGAGAAAAAGCACGTCGTCGGCGCCGGCCTGCCGAGCCGACTCACGCGCCAGGAAGCTCATGAGGTAATTCGTCGTCTTGTGCGCGGGCCCACGTCCCGGCACCCGCGCATCGCGCTGCGTGATCAGCCGGAAACCGCGGCGATACGTTTCGGGCGAATAGGCAAACTGCCGGGTAACGATCAGCTCCCTCGTTTCCGCCCCATCGCGGTACAGCACGACCTTGAGACTGCCGTCTTTGAGCCCATTCGCCTGGATGAGAGCGGCGCAGCGGCGGGCAAGGCCCGGCTCGTCGCGCAGGGTCAGGCCGAGCGCCGTCGCGCTTCGCCGAAGTCGCGCGAGGTGCTCGTCCCAAAAAACCGCTCGCCCCAGCCGCACTTTCAGCGTGTCGAAAAGCGCGTAGCCGAAAAGAAACCCTTCGCAGATGGGCGAGATCCGCGCCGTCCCAGAGTCCTGGATAACGCCATCGAGCGACACGAGCGGTTGGTAACCGGGGGGCATGCGCGCGCTTTATCCTCCGATCAGGGCCGCGCGTAAAGCCCGGCCTTTGGCCAGCGTCTCCTCGTATTCGGCCTCCGGATCCGAATCCCAAACGATCCCGGCCCCGACGTGGTAACTCGCCCGTCCGTCCCGGAGAAAGATCGTCCGGATGGCGATCGCCAGATCCGCGCCGCCGTCGAAACCGAGGTAGCCGATCGCGCCCGTGTAGCCATGGCGCCGGGTTTTCTCCACCTCGTCGATGATCTGCATCGCGCGGATCTTCGGCGCGCCGGTGATCGAGCCGCCCGGGAACGCTGCCCGCAGCAGATCGACCACGTCACACTCCGGCCGGAGTTCGCCCTTCACCGTGCCGACGAGGTGAAACACCGTCGGGTGTGCCTCCACGCGATAGAGGTCCTCGACGCGGATCGTCCCCGGCCGGCAAACGCGGCCCAGATCGTTCCGCTCCAGGTCGACGATCATCAGCAGCTCGGCCCGCTCCTTGGCGCTCGCGAGCAATTCCTGCCTGAGCCGAGCGTCCTCGTCCGGCGTGGCGCCCCGCGGCCGCGTTCCCTTGATCGGGCGGGTTTCGACGTTTCCGGCCCGGAGCCGCAAAAATCGTTCCGGCGAGGCGCTGATCACGTGACCGGAACCGAGGGAAAGGAAACTGGCAAACGGCGCCGGAGTTTTCCCGCGCAGGCGCCGGTACAACTCGAAGGCCGAGACAGGCCACGGAGCGTCGAACCGTTGCGCGAGGTTGGCCTGGTAGATGTCGCCCGAACGAATGTACTCCCGTATCCGCAGCACGGATTCGACAAACGACTCCCGCGTCTCATGCGCCCGCGGTTCGGCTCCGAACCCGGAGGGCGCTTGCTCCGGCGCCGCGACCGCCTCCGCGGCCAACCGCTTGAGCCGAGCGAGAATCTCGTCGGAAGGGCGTCCCGAAACAGGATTCGCCAACGCAAACCAGCGTCCCGTCGCATGCTCGTGCGCCAGCACTCCGTCGTGAAACCCAAACTCGGCGTCCGGCTCGGCCGCATCGTCGTCCAGCCGCCGCGAGATGCGCTCCCAGCGCGCGCCCAGCTCGTAGGAGAGATAGCCCACCGCTCCGCCGGCGAACGGGATCTCGGGGTGGCTCACACCGCGATACTCTCCGAGCAGCCGCCGAAGCTCCCCCGCCAGCTCGCCTTCGTACCGGCGTTCGCCGGACGCGTCGGTCAAGGTGAGGCGGTTCGCCTTCGCCGTGATGGTCAGGAAGGGCTCGCATCCGAGGAACGAATACCGTCCGAGGCCGCCCGCCTCGAGCCCGCTGTCGAGAAAGAAGCTCCCCGCGCGCCCAGCGATACCCGCAAAAAGCCGCGAAGGATCCGGCAAACCGCGAAGCTCCTCCACCCGCAGCGTCATGGCGCCGGTTGCAGCGTCGCGAGCGCACCGAGTTTTTTCACCCCCGCTCCGCCCAGGCGTGCCGCCAGCTCCGAAGCGGTTTCGGCGCCGACGCGCAATTGGGGGGCCAGCTCGGCCAGCGGCGCCATCACGAAGCCGCGCTCGGACATGCGGGGATGCGGGAGCGTCAATTCGGCGGAATCGAGCCGCTCGCCTTCCTGCCAGAGAAAATCCACGTCGATGGTGCGAGCGCCCCAACGCTCGACGCGCACGCGACCCAAGGCGTTTTCCACCGCGAGGCACCGAGCCAGGAGTTCGCGCGGCGGCAGCGCCGTGCGGATCTCGGCGACCAGATTCAGGAAGTCCGGCTGGTTCGTCAGGCCGACGGGTGCGGTTTCGTAGACCGATGAAACTCGGACGATTTCGACGCCGTTCCCGCCGAGGCGTCGAAGGGCTTCGGCGAGCAGCCCGGCGCGATTGCCGAGGTTACTTCCCAGCCCCAGGTACGCCGTTTTCACGCTCCTTCGAAAGCTCCACCGCGACGTAGTCGATCGCGCCGCGCAACGGCACCGACGGCTTTTTCACCGTGATCTCCACCTTGGTGACGCGTGCGCTCTCCGCGAGAATCCGATCCGCCAGGTGCGACGCGACGGTCTCCAGCAGGTTGACGCGCTCCTTCTCCAAGAGCTGGCGGCAAACGTCGTACACCCGCACGTAGTCGATCGTCGCACCGAGCTGGTCGGTTTTCGCCGCCTCGGCCATGTCGAGCGTCAGCACCAGATCGATGATAAACCGCTGCCCGAGGACGCGCTCCTCCGGGATGTCTCCATGGTGTCCGTAAAACACCATGTTTTTCATGTGAATCCGTCCGTTCATGTGGGAGAGGCTGCGCGCACGGCGGCGACCATTTTTGCGACGCGCACGTTGGCCGCGACATCGTGCACGCGGACGATCTCGACCCCGTGCCACGCCGCAACCGCCGTCAGCGCCAGGGTTCCCTCGAGCCGTTCGGTGACGGGGAGACCCAGCACGCTGCCGATGACGGATTTTCGGGACGCGCCGAGGAGGACCGGCAGGCCCCAGTCGCGGATCTCGTCGAGCCGCGCGATGATTTCGAGGTTCTGCGGATGGGTCTTATGGAAACCAATACCGGGATCCAGGATGATCCGGTCGAGCCCGAGCCCTGCGTCCAGGGCGATCGAAACGGTGTCGTCGAAAAAAACCTTCATTTTCTCGAGGACGCCGCCTGGCGCCTTCGGAAAATCGGGATGCTGGTGCATCGCGATCACCGGTGCGGAAAACGCCGCGGCAATCTCGGCCAGCTTGCCCTCCCCCTGCAGCCCGAGGATGTCGTTGAGCACGTGAGCGCCGGCCTTGAAAGCCGCCCGCGCCACCACGGGATCGTAGGTGTCGATCGATACCGGCACCACCAGCCGGGAGACCAGGGCCTTGATCACGGGGATCACCCGCCGGATCTCCTCCTCGGCACCGATTTCGACGTAGCCCGGGCGCGTGGATTGGCCGCCGACGTCGACGAGCACCGCCCCCTCCGAGACCATCTGCTCCGCGTGGGCCACCGCAGCCTCGATCGTCGGATATTGGCCGCCGTCGGAAAACGAGTCCGGCGTCAGATTCAGGATTCCCATGGCCGCGGTCTCGCCGCCGATCGCGAGCTTGCGACCGCGGCAGTCGATCACGCGAGGCAGGGTGCGCGGACGTTTCATGCGGAGGCATCATCGGGCCCCGAGAACGTCGGGGACGCAAGCCTTAGCAGGGAGCGCCGCTTGCGGAAAACACCGGAGCGCAATGGACGCCCGCCGGCATCGGGGAAGCGGACCGGCACTCCGCTCTACGCCAGACACGCCTCCAGCTGCCGGCGGACTTCCGCTTCGTCCAGGCCTACACCGATGAAAACCAGCTCCTGGCGTCGATCGCCCGCCGGCTCCTGCCAAAGGGCCTCGAGCTTCGGCGGGACATCGCTGCGTTTCGCCTTTCCGTTCTCCACCAACGCGGCCCACCAGTAGTTGAGAAAGTCATACCGGACGACACCGCCCGCGAGGGAGAAGAAGCCCATCTCGTCGGGTTGCTCCTGGATCCAGAAAAAGCCTTTGGCCCGGAGGAGCCCCGGAAGCCCGCCGCCGAGCAGGGCTTCCAGCCTGGCACGGACGAACGGCCGCCTCGATTGGTAGACCATCGAACGGATGCCGAAACGGCGTTCGTGGTCGGGCTCCATCCGGTCCGCGCGGGGCTTCTGGACCAGATTACCGCCGGACGGCGCCAGCGCTGTCTTCGCCACGCGCCGCAATGGCGTCGCTTCCGACGGTGCCAGCTCGTTCAGGGCGCGTATCCAGGTGGCGGAGCCCAGGGTCTTGGCCGGATCGAACCGGGGTCGATCGAGGAGGAACTCCACCGGCACCTGTCCGCGCTCCGTCCAGACGACCTCCGCGGCGCCGTTGAGACCGCGCACGGTGGCCTCGACCTGCGTCCGCTCCGTCTCGCCCAGCAGGTCCGCCTTGTTCAGCACCAGCACATCGGCGCACTCGACCTGCTCGATCATCAATTCGAAGACCGGCCGCGTGCCGCCTTTGGGCACCGCGCGTTTTCCGCCGGAGCTCTCGTACGGCCGCCACTCGGCAAGGAAATGCGCGGCGTCGATCACACTCACGAGCGCGGAGAGGCGCGCAAAATCGTCGAGGCTCCGGCCGAAGGGATTCCGTTGCAGAAAGAGTGCGGCGACGCCGCGCGGCTCGGCCACACCCGTCGTCTCGACCAGGATGTGCTCGTAACCGCCGGTGGCCGCCAGCCGAGCGATGGTCTCGCCCAGTT
This sequence comes from Opitutaceae bacterium EW11, assembly GCA_003054665.1. GTDB lineage: Bacteria > Verrucomicrobiota > Verrucomicrobiia > Opitutales > Opitutaceae > EW11. The sequence goes on from QAYY01000001.1 coordinate 747,092, forward strand.
CGTCGCGGCTGGAACAGCACACGCAGCCGTTCCCCAATTCAACGACGTCGCCCCGATCTCCGCTCAGCCGTTGCACGACCGCAGCGTCGACGTTGATGGCCGCCACGTCGTTCACCACCGCCGCCCAGCGCCGGCCTTCCGCCTGCGAGAGGAGGTGGTTGAGCAGCGTGGTTTTTCCGGCTCCGAGGAAGCCGCACAGCACGGTCACGGGCGGCTTGTCGTGGTCGGCGAGAGGTCCGGTTTTTTCAGGCATCAGGCACGCATCACACGCAAAGCGGCGCCGAGCGCAATCAGCGAGGCCGAGGCCGACGGCAAAAGCCATGCGAGCGGTCGACTCTCCCGGCGATTCTCCCATCTTCGGAGTTCGCATGCGCCTCTCGGTCCTCCTCTTCTTCGCGTCAACGCTCGTCGCCCAGGCGGTCTCGCCCGTGTTGATCGTTCGGAACGAGCAGATCCCCTCGCCCGCTGAGGTGGGCTCTGCCGGAGCGCACCTGTCGAGCTCGGAACGCGGCGACGCGTGGATGATCTGGACCGAACCCTCCGCGACAGGGACAGCGTCGGTGCGCGTCTCGCGTTTCGATCTCGAAAAACGCGCCTGGAGCCCGGCTGCGACGCTAGCGGCGGAGCCGAACATCTCGGTCGACGCGTTCAGCACTCCCCAGATCGCGGTGGATGACGACGGCAATGTCGCCGCGCTTTGGTACGTGGCCCAACCGCCAAGTCCGGAAACTCCGCACGGCACGACGCGGGCGATGATTTCCCGGTCGCCCGACCGCGGGCTCACCTGGTCGGCCGCCGCAACGCTCAGCCGTGAAAGCTCCGCCCAGGAGTTCGCTTCGCTCGCCGCCTTGGGCGACGGGCGCTTCGTGTCGGCATGGCTCGACGGAAGGAACGCTCATCGACCGGGCGGTGCGCAAACGCTCTACGCCCGCGACGTGTTTTCCTCCGATCCGGATGCGCCGATCGACGACCGCGTGTGCGATTGCTGCGCGACGTCGCTGGCGGGCTTTCCCGACGGTTCCGTCCGCGTGGTCTACCGCGATCGCTCCGACGACGAGGTCCGCGAGATCTTCACCTCGCGGTTCGTTCGCGATCGCTGGACATCTCCCGCGCCGCTCTCCCGCGGTCACTGGAAAATCGACGGTTGCCCGGTGAACGGCCCGACAATCTCCGCTCACGCCGCCCATGTGGCCGTCGCCTGGTTCACCGCGGAGGACGAGCAGCCGCGGGTTTTTGCCGCCCTCTCAGCAACCGCCGGCGAACCGTTTCTCATGCCGGCGAGGGTCGACGACGGCAAACCCGTGGGCCAGGTCGGGATCGTGACGCTGCAAGACGGCACCGCGCTCGTCAGCTGGATCGAGGCCACGGAAAACGGGGCGGCGTATCTTCTGCTCCGGCGCCTCTCGCCCGACGAAACGCTGAGCGTGCCCGTCCGGGTGGCAGCGGTCTCCGCCGGGCGAAAAACGGGGGTTCCACGCGTAACGCGGCTGGCGGACACCAACGGCGGCGCGGCGAAGATCCTCGTCGCGTACACCGAGGTGAACGGCGACACGACGCACATCGTCACGCGCCTGCTCGGGGTGGAGCCGCCGTCCGCAGATCGGAATCCCTGCGCGAACTGCCCCCCGGTCGAAACGCGCGGCCATCCCGTGCACGGCTATATCCAGTCCGTAGATACCGAAAAGCGCCTGGCACGGGTTAGACACGACGAGATCCCGGGCGTGATGCCGGCGATGACGATGCGGTTTCACGTCGCCGCGGAAGACATGGACGCGCTCCCGGCTTCGGGCGAGATCTTCGGGCGGATCGAACAACGCGAGGACGGCTGGTGGCTCTTCGCCATCCGCTCCGTCTCGAGAGAATAGCCTCGGACCAATTCGCCGAGGCCTCGTCGCCGGGCGCACTTCGGCGAACCTCGCGTGCGGAAAGCGGAGCCGCACGGCGTCCGATGGCCGGACCAATCTCAGTCGTGCGCTTGACGGCTCGCGGTTTCCAGGCATCCCTCCGCTCGCATGTTCGCTCACGTTCAGCCGCACTGGCTTGCGCTGCGCCGCTTCACCGCGGCGTTCGGCGTCGCCGTCCTGCTGCTGCTGAGCGTCCTGGCAGTCCGGCCGGATTTCCACGAAAAGCTGCACTCGGATGCCGCCGGCGCGAATCACGAATGCGCAGTGATGCTGTTCTCCGGCGGCGTGCCGGCGCCGCTGCCTCCGACGAGCGTCGTCGCTCCGGTCCAGCTCCGCGCCGAGTCTCCGACCGTTCCCGTTGAGCGCCTCGCGCGGACCAACGAGGAGCAACTGCAGCCCCCGGGCCGGGGCCCTCCGGCACGGATCTCCTGAATCGCCCCGGCGGATACGCCGACGATCCACCTTCGCGGAACGGAAGGCGCCCAGCGCCGCCGCTTCGCTGATCCGTGCCTTCTCCCATGGCGCGTCCATGCGCGCCGCATTCCTTCGTTTCAGGCTTGGAACGCCGCGCACTGCGGCAGCCAGCCAACACGCCTCGCACCTTCATGCGTTCCCTTTCTCCTCTTTTTCTCTTCGCCGCCGTCGCAGTCCGCGCGGAAGGCGATGCCGCCGACGCCGGCGGCGCCCCCGTCGCTCTTCAGGACGTGGTCGTCAGCGCCGCGCCTTTCGAGCGCGATCAAAGCCAGCTCGTCTCGGCAACCAACGTGCTCAGCGGCCAGCCGCTGGCCCTCAAGATGAAGCCCACGCTCGGGGAGACGCTCAGCGATTTGCCGGGCATCTCCTCGACCTATTTCGGCCCCGGCGCGAGCCGGCCGGTCATCCGCGGCCTGGGCGAAGACCGTATCCGAATTCTGGAAAACGGCATCGGCACGCTCGACGCCTCCGTGATCAGCCCCGATCACGCGGTCTCGCTCGATCCGCTTCTGATCGACCGCGTCGAAGTGATTCGCGGCCCCGCGACGCTGCTCTACGGCGGCAACGCCATCGGCGGCGTGGTCAACGTGGTCGACAGCCGAATCTATCACCGGACGCTGGATCGGCCCTTCACCGCACGCGGTCAGGCCAGGTTCAGTTCCGTCGACGACGGCACGGCCTACACGGCTCTCGCCGAAGGCGCGCAAAACGGCCTCTCCTGGCATGTCGACGGTTACCGCCACCGCACGGAAGACATGCACATCCCCGGCTACGCCTGGACGGACGCGCTGCGCGCGACCGACCCGAGCGGAGCGGTCTCCGGGTATCTGCCGAACTCCAGCACCGACACCGACGGCGGAGCCATCGGCGCCAGCTATGCCGGCACGCGCGGCTTCGTCGGCGCTTCCTTCAGCGGCCACAACGCGGTTTACGGCGTGCCGCCCGCGCCGAATTCCGACGAAGGCGCCGTCCTGATCGACCTCCGCCAGCGCCGACTCGACCTGCAGGGCGAACTCTCGGACCCCTTACCGGGTTTCAAGACGGCGAAGCTGAAGGCCGGCATCTCGCATTACCGTCACCAGGAACTCGACAACGGCGTGCCCGGAACGACGTTTCGGAATCGCGGCTACGAGAGCCGGCTGGAACTCGTCCAGGAGCCGCTCGAAAGACTCGAAGGCGCCGTCGGCTTTCAGACGTCGCGGAGCAATTTCTCCGTCGCGGGCGACGAGGCGTTTCTTCCGCCGTCGATCACGAGCAACTACGGCGTTTTCGCCTTCGAGGAATACAAGGCCAAGCCGGTCACCTATCAGCTCGGCGCCCGGCTCGACCGGCAAACGCTCCGCCTGACCGACGCTTCCGGCACCGAGCGCAACGGCAATGGCGTCAGTGTCTCCGGCGGCGCGGTCTGGACGATCTCCGAAGGATGGCTTCTGACCGGTTCGCTCTCTCGCAGCGAACGGCAGCCCAACGTGCAGGAGCTGTTCGCCAACGGTCCGCACACGGGCACCGACGCTTTCGAAATCGGCAGTCCGTCGCTCAGCAGCGAACGCTCGATCGCCGCCGAGGTTGCGGTCCGGCGCACCGCCGGCCTGCTCACGGGAGAACTCTCCGTCTACTCGCATCGGTTCACCGGATACATCTATCCCGACGCCACGGGAGTCGACGACCCGGTGCACGGGCTCCAAATCTACCGCTATCTGCAGACGGACGTCGCGTTCTACGGCGCCGAGCTCCAACTCGTCCTGCACCTGCACCAGTCCCGCGAGCACAACCTGGACCTCAAGGGCTCGGCCGACTTCGTCCACGCCGAGATCCGGGAATCCGGCGAGCCGCTTCCCCGCATCCCGCCCAGACGCGCCACGCTGGGTTTGGAATACCGGCACGAAGGCTGGACCGCCGGGGTGGAGGTGCAGGGTGTCGACCGCGCCCGGCGACTCGCTCCGGGAGAAACGCCGACGGACAGCTACGCTCTGCTCAACGCCAACGTCGCGTACGAGTTCGAGCGCGCCAACGTGAGCTACGAGATCTTCGTTCGCGGAGACAACCTCACGGACGAACTGGCGCGAAACCATGTATCGTTCCTGAAGGACATCGCACCGCTGCCGGGGCGCAACGTCTCCGTGGGCGTGACGCTCGCGTACTGACGAAATCCGTCGGACGGCGCGGATCTCAATCGGCCGAACAAAACGAACCCGGGACCGGCGAAAACGAGGTGGTTCAACCTCGGGCTCGACGTTCCCGGGGGGAAGCCCGGCAGCGCCTGGCCGATTCAGGGAGTGCGTTTCACCGACCCTGCATTGCCGATTTTCGCCACCGTCCCGGGGATACGCCTTCCCAGCGGGTGAAGGCGCGGAAGAAGGAGTTGGCATCCTCGAATCCGGGGAGGTAGGCCGTCTCGTTGAGTTCGAGCTGGGAGTTCACGAGGTAATGCCGGGCGAGTTCGCGGCGGGCCTCCTCGAGGACGTTCTGGTACGTGACGCCGGAGCCGGCGAGGCGTCGCTGCAAGGTGCGCACGCTCTGGCCCAGTTCACGGGCGACATCGGCGATATCGGGCCGACGACCGGCGAGAAGGCGCTTGACCAGCGTCTTCACCTGCGTGCGCGGCTCCTCCTGTGCACGCTGGAAGGCCAGTTCGGATTCCAACTGCTGAGCGATCAGCGCGAGCAGCTCGGGATTGTGCGTCATGAACGGCCGGTCGAAATCCGCTGCGCGGAAGACCAGGGCGTTCTGCGAGGACTTGAACTTCACTTTGCAGCCGAAGTGGCGCTCGTAGACGGCTAGATCGGTTGCCGGCCGACGGAACTCGACGCGGACCGGCGTGAGCGTAGTGCCAATTCCACGACGGGCGATGTTCAACACCCACGCCAGACAGAGGTCGGTGAGCACGCGGGGCTCGTCGCGGTCGGCGGCAAGGGTCCATTCGAAGCGCACGGCGCACTCGCCGGGACGCTCCACGATCTTGATGTCCTCCGGGCAGGTGAGGCGCTTGTAGCGCGAGGCGCGTTCGACCGCGTCGCGAAACGAACTGGTGTAGAGCGCGGCGATCGCGATGGGATCGTAACGCTCGACCCGCTGCTCGCTGCCGAGCTCCAGCCCGATCCAGGGCCGCGGCGCGAGCGTCTCGATCGCCGTATAAAATGCGAAAAGCTCGTCGGTGGTGACAAAGATCTTTGGCTGCTCGAAAAGCCCGAGGGGCAGACCGGCCTGGCGCAGCAGGGCCTCGGTAGGAATCGAGAGTTCCTCGAGTCGCGTGCGAATCAGGCTCGATACGCGGAAATTCTGTCCCATGGGCGGCATGATGGAGTTGCGGGCTCTCCTGGGGCGAGCGCGTACGTGAACGAACGAATAACCTGCGCACGCGCCCCGCGGGTCAGGTCACGGTGGCGCGGCAAGGCGGTCGCCGCCGACGCGGCGGACGGAGAGCGCCTTGGGCTTCTCATGGCAGGTATCCAGGGCTGCCCCGACCGCCGTCCACTCGGCGGCCAGCGGGTGTGGTTCGCGAGGGTTGAGCCCCTGCGGAAACATCCGCTCGCGCACACCCGGCGATCGGGCGTGAAAGCCACACGACGCTCCAGGCGTGTCCAGTTTCTGTTGCGAGAGAACGTAGAAACGCATCGGGCGGCTCAGACCTGAGCAGTGGGCATGATCGTGAGCTGCTGCACGTTCACATGCTTCGGCTGGGCGGCGAGATAAGCGATGGCCTCGGCGATGTCGGCGGGCTGCAGGAACGCGAACGACTTTTCAGCGCCTTCCAACCAGGCTTTCACCGACGAGTCGGTAACGTGGCTCTGCAGCTCGGTCGCGACGATGCCCGGTTCGATCATCGAGACGCGGACGTTCTTCGGTCCCAGCTCGGTGCGCAGGTGGCGCGAGAGGTGGCTCACGTAGGCCTTGGTGCCGCTGTAGACGGCGAAGGTCGGGAAGACGTTCTGCGCGGCGATGGAGGAGATGTTGATCAGATCGGCGGCGGAGCCCTTCGCGCCGGCTTCAATGAGCGCGGGCGTGAACGCTCCGATGACTCGCATCAGACCGGTGATGTTGAGGTCGATCATCTGCTCCCAGTCGGCGGTGCGCTTTTCGGTGATCGGGGCCGGCAGCATGATGCCGGCGTTGTTGACCACGAGGCTCACGGAGCCGAGCTCCTTGGCAACCGTCGCTGCGGCTGCGTCGACGGAGGCCTGCTTGGTCACGTCGACGGTGATCGCGAGGGCGGTGCCGCCCCCGGCCTGGATCTCGGCGACGAGGCTCGCGAGCTTCTCCGTGCGGCGGGCGAGCAGAGCGACCTTGGCGCCGCGAGCTGCGAGAACCTTGGCTGTGGCCGCGCCGATACCGGAGGAAGCGCCGGCGACGACGGCAACACGGCCATTGAGCGGTTGGGTGACGGAGGATTGGAGAGTGACGGAATTGGAGGCCATGGCGGTCGATGTGGACGATTGTTTTTGGTGGGCGCTGCAGCGATGGCGGTGCCCGCACAGCAGCGTTTGACTCCACGACCTTACCGGAATGCGACCAAGACCGCATCGGCCGGACGCGCCAAAGTATATGCCGGAGACGCCAACCGAGGTGCGAATCACGTCAGGCCGACGCGATGGTTCACCCCATGGCCGGCTCGTTTGCCCCTGCCACGCGACGCGATGCTGCCCCGTTCCGGACGAGGTCGTATCCGCGCTTCACCGACAACCCGGCTCGGTGCGCGGTCCACGGCGCGTCGTTGCCGTGGCTTCATTCGCCACGCGCCTGTTCGCCGGCGGCTTCAACCTTGCCAAGAACGGCCGGCTCTGCTGTCCTCCGGCCAACACGTTTCAATGACGTCTCACTCCACCAACGCCCGCGCCATGATTATCGGCATGATGTCCATCATCCGCCGCCGGCCCGGGCATGGAGACGTCGCGTAACTCGAACCGATCTACACGACACTTTCCAAAAGCCCCGGGCCGAAAGCCCGGGGCTTTTTATTTTCCATGAAGACATCCCCGCTCTCCCTCGACACCGTCCGGCAGGCGCGCCAGCGCATCGCCGATGGGCTGCGCGTCACGCCATGTGCGTATTCCGCCTCGCTCAGCCGGATCGCGGGCATGTCGCTGTATGTGAAGCGCGATTACGAGCAGGTGACCGGCAGCTTCAAGGAGCGCGGCGCCCGCAATGCGCTGCTCTGTCTTTCCCCTGAGGCCCGATCTCGCGGCGTCATCGCCGCGTCGGCCGGCAATCACGCGCTCGGGCTGGCCCGGCATGGCGGGCTTCTGGGTGTGTCCGTCACCGTCGTCATGCCGCGCACGGCGCCGCACGTGAAAGCCGAGCGCTGTCGCGCCCTGGGTGCGACGGTCGTCCTGCACGGCGAAACGTTCGACCAGGCCTCCGAATACTCTCGCACGCTCGCCGCGGAACGAGAGCTGACCTTTGTTCATCCGTTCGACGATCCGGCCGTGATCGCCGGCCAGGGCACGCTGGGGCTGGAAGTGGCTGAGCAGGTTGCGAACTTCGACGCGATCGTCGTGCCGGTCGGCGGAGGAGGGTTGATCGCAGGAGTAGCCACGGCGCTGAAGGCCGTGCGCCCCGGCGTGGAAGTGATCGGCGTCGAACCCGCGCATGCGGCCTGTTTTGCGGTCGCGAAAGCCGCTGGGCGCCCCGTGCGGGTGCCCGTCTCGCCGACGCTCGCCGACGGACTGGCGGTTGCCGCCGCCGGGCAGGTCACGTTCGCCATCGCTTCGGCGCTCGCCGACCGTTTCGTGACCGTCACCGAGGACGAACTCGCCACCGCGCTTTGGCAGCTGGCCGAGAGCGAAGGCAGCGTTGTCGAGGGAGCCGGCGCCGCCGCGCTGGCTGCATGCCTTTCCGGCAAGCTCTCGCACCTGCGAGGGAAACGCGTCGTTCTGCTCAGCGGCGGCCGCAATGTGGACCCCGAAGTCCATGCGCGAGCGCTCCGGCGGGCGCGGTCCAGCCGCGAACACGATCGCGAAACACGCCTGGCCTGCGCGGGCTGATCGCGAGCGCCGCGGACTAGATTCACCACGTTGGCCTGCGCGGCACTGCCCGCGGAGGTACTCCGGAGCATTTTCGAGGAGCGTTGTCGCGCCTCCATATCGAGAGGCGCGTAGTCGCAATGTGGATGCGGCCGGTCGCCATTCATTGCGGACGCTCGGTGGCGCGTGCCGCTGTAACACGGGCCCTGTTCTTTTCTATCTTCAGGGTCGGCGGACAAACTCCGCCGGAAAGACCACTCACGCGGAGCCAGCGCCGCGGCGGTGAACGGAAAATCACCCTCAACTCACCCCCACCTCATGAAAGCGCTGCCCGAAATCGTCAGCATCAAGGAAAAAGCCGAGCAGGAACTGCTCAAACGCCCCGGCGTGACCGGCGTCGACGTCGGATACAAGTACGTCGGCGGGAAACCCACGGACCAGATCGCGATCCGAGTCCACGTCAGCAAAAAGAAGCGAACCGTCGCCCAGAACGAAATGATTCCGGCGGAGATCGACGGCGTGCCCACCGACGTGATCGAGCGCACGTTCGAGCTCCACGCGTTCACTGCGCGGAAGAAAGAAGACGAGATCACGCTCATGGCGGACGCCACGAAGTATTCGACGCTCAAGGGCGGCATCAGCGTCGGTCCCTGCCGCTCGATCGGCGGCTACGTCTACGTCGGCACCCTCGGCGCGATCGTGAAAGACAACGCGACGAGCCAGCCGATGATGTTGAGCAACTTCCACGTCATGTGCGTGGACACGGGCTGGCATGTCGGCGACACGATGGCCCAGCCGGGCCGGGTCGACGGAGGCAGCTGCCCCGCCGACGTGGTGGGCACGCTCCAGCGCTCCGCGTTGACGAGCAAGGTCGACGGCGCCGTCGCGCTCATCACTGCGCGCCCCCACGTCTGCGAGATCCAAGACATCGGCGCGGTCACCGGCACGACCACGGCGACGCTTGGCGCCGCCGTGCGCAAACGCGGACGGACCACCGGTCTCACCTACGGCGTCGTGGACTCGATCAGCCTGACGGTGAACGTCGACTATGGCGCCGGAATCGGCGTGAAAACGCTCACGAACCAAATCGGTATCCGCGCCGACACGACGCACAATCCCAAGTTTGGCGATCACGGCGACTCCGGTTCCGTGGTGGTCGACTCCGGCGGCAAGGTGCTCGGTCTCTACTTCGCCGGCGATTCGAGCGGCTACGGAGTCGCGAACCAGATCTCCGAGGTCCTCAGCGCGCTCAATGTCACGCTCTGCACCGCTCCCACGAAATCGATCGTCAAGGATCTCCTCGATCACAAGCACCTGAAGAAGGAGGTGCACAAGGAGTTCATCAAGGAGCACAAGCTCGAGAAGCTCGAGGTGAAGGAGCACAGCAAGCCCGAGTTCGACGTGCCGAAGGTGTTCGAATTCCCCGGCCAGATCCCGCAGCTGCCCCAGACACCGAAGCTCCCCCAGGTGCCGCAAGCGCCCGCCGGCGCGGATACCGGCTCCACGGCCGCAGGCTCAACTCCGGGCGGCACCACGCCCGCGAAGAAGGTCGAGATCAAGGAACTCGTGAAGGAGAAAAACGAGATCAAGGAGTTCAAGCACGAGTGGAAGGAGAAGTTCGAGCTGAAGGACTTCAAGGACCACAAGCTCGAGAAGCTCGAACACAAGGAGCACGGCAAACCCGAGTACGACTTGCCGCAGAAACCGTTCGAGTATCCAGGAGTCCAGACGCCGGCCTCGCCGGTTCAGCAGACCGCGGCGTACGGCGCCGGCGCGCCCAAGATCACCGACGCGGGCAAGCTGACGGACTTCTCCTTCAAGCCGATCAAGGACTTCAAGGACCACAAACTCGAGTGGAAGGAGTTCAAGCACGAGTCGAAGGAGATCAAGGAGGCGAAGGATCGGGTGGACATCCTCACCGTGCCGAACTGGCCGCCGATCCCTGACCCGGGGCCGCTCAATCCCGGGCTTCCGAACCTGGGGCAGTTGTCGCCTTTCATCTCGTCGGAGCTGAGGCCCGACCTCTCGGCCGGAGCGCTCCGGCAGGAGACAGACCTCCAGGGCACCGACTTCGCCGCGCTCAGCCAGCAGCTGCAGAAGGAAGCGGCCGACGCAATGCAGGCCAAAGTCGCGTTCGATAACGCACAGACCGGCTGCGGCTGCTGAGTCACGCGCCCAGGCGTTCGACGGCAGGGTGGATTCGTACCCGTTCCGGTATCCGGCGATCGAAGACACCACAATTCGCCCGCCACCCTGCCGCTCGAGCCGCCTCCTCCGCGCCAATCTCAGTCCGCGCAACCCCTGAAGCGCTCGGCTCGCACGCCGGAGATTTCACCTCCGACCTCCAGCATCCGCCTCCTGTCTCTGCCACCTGCCCACTTTTCGCCATGTTCCTCGTTCTCTGCAGTCCCCAAGATCTGTCCGCACTCTGGGCCCACGAACACCTGCGGACGCAAACCGGCTCCGATGTGCAGCTGGTCACGTCCGGTGTCCTCGCGGCCGCGCTGGGTTGGGATCACCGGCTCTCGCCCCGCGAGACGTCCCTCCGTATCCGCCTCGCGGATAAACGTGAAATCGACAGCGCGCGAATCGACGCCGTTCTGAACCGGCTAGTCGAGGCGCCCATCCCGCACTGGTCCGGCTCGATGGAAGAGGACCGCCTCTATGTGCAGCAGGAGATGACCGCGTTTTATCTGAGCTGGCTGCACGGTCTTCCCTGCCCCGTGTTCAATCCGCCGACGCCCCAGGGTCTCTGCGGTGCTTGGCGCCAGGAATCGGAGTGGGCGATGCTTGCGGGCGAGGCGGGGCTGCCGACGCCGGCCTACGAGCAGTCCACGCGGTCGCGCGACGACGATCCCGCGAGCACGCTCCGTCTGCGTGCACGCGGCGCCGCGGTGTACACCGCCATCGTCTTCCAGGGAACAGTCACGGGATTGAACCTCCCGCGGCCGCTTCAGCGCGCCTGCTGTGCGCTCGCGGAGCTCTGCTCCACGCCCCTTCTCGGCGTGGAGTTCACCGCCTCAGCCAATGGCGCGCTCCAGTTCGCCGGAGCCACGCCGATGCCCGACCTGCGCCTGGGAGGGCGGGGATTTCTCGAAATCCTCAAACGCGCGTTCGCTCGCGCCGCCTGATCATGATCCTGCTCTGCGGAATACCCACGGAGGGTCCTCTCGCCCTCGCCATCGCCGCCCTCGAGGAGATCGGCGCCGAGTTTCTCGTTTTCAACCAGCGGAAGTTCGCCTCGACCGAATTCAGCTTCCGCATCGTCGGCGGCGCGGTGTCGGGAGCGCTCGAATACGAAGGGCGCAGTTACCCGGCCGAAGCGTTCGACGGCGCCTACATCCGCTTCATGGATCACCGAATGCTCCCGGAACTCGCGAAGGAGAAACCCGGATCGGCCCTGCGGCGCCATGCCGACAACCTCCACGATGCGCTGACCCGCTGGCTGGAGATTGCCCCGCTCCGTGCGGTGAATCGGATGAGCCCCATGTGTTCGAATTCCTCGAAACCTTACCAGGCGCAGCTCATCCGCCGCTGCGGCCTCGGCATTCCGGACACCCTCATTTCGAGCGACCCCGCGTCGATTCGGGCGTTCAGCAGCGAACACGGGCGCGTGATCTACAAGTCGACCAGCGGCGTGCGCTCCGTGGTTCAGACGCTGGGCGACGCGGACCTCGCCCGCCTGGAGCGCGTGCGCTGGTGCCCGACGCAATTTCAGCAGTACCTGCCGGGCACGGACATCCGCGTGCATGTCGTCGGCACGGAGGTCTTCGCCACGGCCATCGAATCGAGTGCCACGGACTATCGGTACGCGCAGGCGCAGGTGGGAAAGCCGGCCGAACTCAAACCCGTGGAACTCTCGGACGAGCTTTCCGGCACCTGCGTCCGGCTCGCCGCGGAGCTGGGGCTGGCCTTTGCGGGCATCGACCTCAAGATCACGCCCGAAGGCGAAACGTACTGCTTCGAGGTGAACCCGTGTCCCGGATACAGCTACTACGAGAACAACACCGGCCAGCGAATCTCGCTCGCGCTCGCCCGATACCTCGCCGGCCAGCAGCGGAATGCCGCTGAACGCACGGAGGAACTCGTCGGCCGCTGATCCGCGGAGGCGAGCTGCCCTCGGCCCGCGTACAGCGCCGGGCCGTGGAAGTTCAGTCCTCGAGCCCGAAGACCGCCTTCACGTAGTTGTCGATCGAGAACGGCTGGAGGTCTTCGGCCTGTTCGCCGAGCCCGAGGAAATAGATCGGAAGCTTCAACTGCCGGTAGATGCCGACCAGGGCTCCGCCGCGGCTCGTGCCGTCGAGCTTTGTGACCACGAGGCCGGTCAGTCCGAATTTCTCGTGAAACACTTTCGCCTGTTCGATCGAGTTCGAACCGAGGCTGCCGTCGACCACGAGCCAGCTGTGCTGAGGCGCCGAGGGGTCGTTCTTCTGCAGGACCCGGCGGATCTTCGCCAGCTCCTCGAGGAGATTGCTCTTCGTGTGCAGGCGCCCCGCCGTATCGACGATCACGTAATCGCGGCCGCGGGATTTCGCGGCTTGCCACGCATCGAACGCCACTGCGGCGGCGTCCGCCCCCGTGTGGCTGGCGACGATTTCAAGGTCGAGCCGCTGCGCCCACGTCTTGAGCTGCTCCACCGCCGCAGCGCGAAAGGTGTCGCATGCGGCAAGCGTGACGGTCTTCCCATCTTCGCGAAGTTTCCAGGCGAGCTTGGCTGAGGTCGTCGTTTTGCCGGAACCGTTGACGCCGATCATGGCGATCACCACCGGATTTCCCGCCGGGGTCGCGCCGCGGTCCAGCACGCCTTCCGAGCCGGCGAGCACGCGTTTGAGCACCGCCGCGCCGATTGCCGCGGCTTCCTGGCCGCGGAGCGTTTTGTCTTTGCGGTAGGCCGTCTTGATCTCCTCGAGGATCTCCTCGGTTGTCTCGACGCCGAAATCCGCCGTGTAGAGCGCCTCTTCCAGCGTGTCCAGCGACGAAGCGTCGATCGGCTTCTGCCCGAAAATCGCCGCCGTCTTCGAGGCGATCGCCGTGACCGTTTTAGCTAGGCCGTCTTTGAACTTTTTGAAGAGACCGAACATGGGAGGATGGGGTGCCTGCCGTGGGCAGGACTACGATGGGCGGGAAATGCGCTGGAGACCGGCGGGCGCGAACTCGGCTCCCGGTCGGCGCACCCTGGAGGCTGTTCGCATCCCGTCCGCCATGGTCATCGGCCGATCGTCCTTGGTCAGCTCGAATACGGCGCAGCGGCTATTCCGAAACCTTCCGGGCGTCCCGCCCGAGCTGATCCTTCAGCCGGTCCAGGATGCCGTTGATGAAGCGTTTCGCGTCGGCGTTCGAGAACTGCTTGCTGAGATCGATGGCTTCGTTGATCGAGACGACGGGCGGAATGTCCTTCCGGTAGATCATCTCGAACATCGCGAGCCGGAGAATCGCCAGGTCGATCTTGGCGATGCGCTCGAACTCCCAGTTGTGGGCCAGGGCCTTGATCCGCGCATCGATGTCCTCGATGTGCTCGATCGCACCGTGGATGAGCTCCTCGCCGAACGCGTAGTGCTCGCGTGGATGCTCCTGGTTGTCGAAGAACACGCGGAGGTCTTCGGCCAGATTGGACGGCTGGTTCAAGCTCCAGGAGAAGAGGTACTGGAGCGCTGCGACACGGCCGTCGCGGCGTTGGGCAAATTGGCCTTTGCTCATCGGGAAAGTCTCTTTTTCAGCTGCGCCATTTCGAGTGCGGCCTGCGCGAACTCCGCTCCGCGGTTGACCGGGCCGCGGCAGCGGGCTTCTGCCTGAGCCTGGTTTTCCGCCACGACCACGCCGTTGATCACCGGCACGCCGGCATCGAGCGCGACCGTCTGCAGGGCATGCGTCACCGCTTCGGCGATCAACTCGTAATGGATGGTATCGCCGCGAATCAAAACGCCGAGCGCCACCACGACGTCGAACCGCCTCTTTTTCAGGAGCAGGCGCACCGCAACGGGAAGCTCGTTGGAGCCGGGAACGCGTTCCACCACCAGGCTCTTGTTTTTCACTCCCGCCGCAACCAGCTGGGCGGAGACCTGTTCGACGAGCGCGCCGACCAGTTCAGGGTTATACCGCGCGGCCACGATGCCCACGGTGAAGGGCTTGCCGTCGATGGAAAGTGAACCAGGTGCTGCGAGACTCATGAAAGAAGGAGCGTTCCGAACGGGTCATTTGGGGAGATACGGTGGCTTTCAGGCAAACGGAATCTTTGGGGATTCCTGCACGCCCCGGCTTGCGCCGCCGAAAGATTCGGATTCGGCGTCGCGGCGCAACCAGGACCGGGACGACGGGATTTGCCCTCGACCCGACGATCGGGGACGCTCTGCTCCGTTTCCCGTCCATGCGCTTCCAAATCGAACACCGCACCGCCTACCACTACGCGGGCACCGCTTCGGAGTCGTTCATGGAAGCCCGTTTGACGCCGGTGACGGACGACCGCCAGCGGTTGATCTCGCGCCGGCTGCAGGTCGATCCGGTGTGCAATATCCACGCGTACACCGACTACTTCGGAAACCACGTGGAAACCTTCTCGATCGTCCACCGGCACCAGGAGCTGATCCTGACCAGCACGTCGGTCGTCGAAACGGTCCCCCTCGAAGTCCCCCGCGCGGCGGTGGACATCACGGTCGCAGAAGCGCAGCAACTGTACCGAGCCGACAAACTGAAGCTTTTCGAATACGTTGCCACCTCCGGCGCGATCGAGCGCACGACGGAGCTGGAGGAGCTGAGCCGATCATTCTTCCCGCCTGGCATGCCGCTGGGACAGGCGCTGCTCGAGTTGAACGGATGGATTTCCCAGCGGCTGACCTATCAGCCAGGGAGCACGCAGATCGACACGCCCGTGACGACGGTGCTCAGAACCGGCGCGGGAGTCTGCCAGGATTTCGCGCAGCTCTTGATCGCCCTGCTCCGCCCCTCCCAAATCCCGGCGCGCTACGTGACGGGCTACATCGAGACCGATGCGCAGCGCGACGCAGCGAGCGGCAGCGGTGAGCAGCACCTCATCGGCGCGAGCGAGAGTCACGCCTGGGTCGAAGCCTACCTGCCCGGCGGCTTTTGGTGGCCGCTGGATCCGACGAATCGCACCCTCGCGGGCGAACGCCACGTGAAAGTCGCCGCAGGGCGCGACTACCACGACTGCACGCCCACGCGCGGCGTGTTCAAGGGAACGACAAGCGACCAGCTCAAAGCATCGGTCTCGATGCGCCGGACCTGAGCCCGAGCCCAGCCTCCGGCGAGCCGCTGGCTCCGGATCGCGCGGCTCAGGCCTGCGATGCCTCGTGGAGAAAGCCGGAGAGTTCGTCCTTCAGCTTCTGCTTCGCCCGGTACAGGCGCGTTTCGACGCCGCGCGCCGAACACCCCGTGATGTCGCCGATTTCCCGATACGACAGCCCTTCGAAATGATGGAGCAGGACCGTGGTCTTGAGATCGTGCGGCAGTCGGTCGACCGCTCTCGTCAACTGGTCCAGCGCCTCGTCGCGCTCCACGTTCGCACTGGGCCGCGGCGCATCGGACGGCAACGTTTCCTCCATCGAGGCGCCGTCATCGTCGGCGGAGTTGAAACTCACCGCCGGGTGCCGCCGCCGCCAGCGGTGCTGGTTGTGGCAAAGGTTGGTCAGGGTGGTGAACAGCCAGGCGGAAAGCCGCGTGTCGGGGCGCAACCGGTCGCGCTGGTGGTAGAGGCGCACAAACGTCTCCGCAACGAGGTCGCGGGCATCCGCCGTGTTTTGCATGTAGCGCCAGGCGAAGGCGAACAGCGGCTGTTCCCAACGTTGGATCAGCCCGTTCAGCGCGACGTCCTCGCCACGCTGCAATGCACGGAAGAGTTCCTGATCGCTGGTGGGATCGGAAGGCACGAGAGGGGTAGCGACCCTCCGTTCAGTTGTGGCTGCTGACGGGGATCGGCCGGTGAGCGGCGGGAAGGAGGCTGAGGTAACGTTCACGTTGGCGGGGTGTCATGACGTCGGCTGAAGCATCCACGAGCTGGCGGGTCGACTGGAGGCATTCCTTGTCGACGCGCCGGCGTTCCTCCACGTACTGCGCAAACTCGAGGAAATCGATTTCACCCGTCGTCTTGCGCTGGCGCTCGAAAGCGGCGAACTCGTCCCGCATCCGGGACACGCGCGAGGCGAGCGCGAGCAAGCGCGGACTCGACTGTTCGTGGATCGCCTTGATGCGGGCGTACTGTTCGGGCGTGAGCTGGAGATCGGTTTTGATCCAGGCAAGTTGGGCGTCGAGCCCTTCTCCGCCGACTCGGGACCCTTGCGAAGAAAGCCAGCCGTAATGGGCGACCGTTCCGCCCAACAGCCCGAGGAGAGTGACCAAGATTGCGCGTTTCATCGGGTGACGGAAGGGTTGGAGCTGGCGCGTGCCGCGGCCGATTGATCCAGGAGCGGATCGATCAGCTGGATATACGCTTGAGCGAGCTGAACATTACGCTGCGCCTGAATGCGCGAGACGCGGACTTCCGCGAGGAAAAGGCCGAACAGCGTGCAAGCCGCCACGAAGGCGAATGCGAAGGAAGGTCGGCTAAAGGCGGCTTCAATCCGGGAAAAAACGGATGTTTCCGCCGTGCTCTCGGCGTCGGCGATTCGCCGCCAGACCTCCTTTGCCAGCAGGTCGTGGGACAACGTCGGAGGCTGCACCTCGCGCCAGCGGTTCAAAAGGGGATCAATGGGATCGGGGGTGGTGGACATAGGCCTCAGGGGCTGTTCGGCCGGAAGGGCGGCCGATGGGATACATAACACCGCAAAAACGAAAGACCCGCCAATTTTCCTGAAGAAAGAGGGCTGGCGCCCAGTCGGACGCCAGACCCGATTAACCCTGACACAACACTTGCCATCACGGTGTGAACCGGAAGGTCTGCTGAGCCCGCACCAGCACCGGGCGGCCCTGGGAGGTGGGAGGTTCGAATTTCCACGTGCTCACGGCCGCCGCACAGACCGCGCCGAGGTTGGCGTCGTCCGAGTGGATCAGGCTGGGCATCCGAACCGCGCCCGTTTCGTCGATGAAGAACTCGACGATCGCGATTCCGGTCTGGCCCTTCGGGATGCTCGACGCGCCCAGCGTGGGAGCAGTGGCGTTCAGCGGCGTCGGAATCCGGTCGATCTCCTTCAGCGTGCGCGGACGGTAGACAAACCGGTCGGGGAAGAGGCGGCCGAGATAGATGTCCAGGAACGAGCCCATGTCGACGCTGACGACGGAGCCGCGGTTCTGGAAGACGAACTTCATTTCGCGCTGCACGGAGACCGGCTGGCCGTGAAAGACGGGCTTCTCGAACTCCCAGCGTTTGATCGCCGCGACCGAGGGGTCGACGAGCGCGGGATGTGTGTATCCAATCACAAGGTACTCCGAGATTTTCCCCTCCTGATCGACGCTGATGACAATGCGGACCTCGCCCTCGCTCAGGCCGAGCTCCTCCATCCGGTGCGGGAAAATCGGATCGACGGTCTTGCGGGCGACCAGGGTAGGCCGGTCGTCGGCCGAGATCGACTGCCCCCACAAAGGCGTGAGGAGCGCAGTCGCGAAAAGAAAGGGAAGGAGTTTCAGATTCATGGTAACGGTGGTTGCCCGACATAACACCACCGTGCGGCGCACCCCTTCAGGGCCCGCGCATTCTCCGCCAGATCCGGCGCGCTCCGCACCTGCGCAAACTGGAGTTTTCCCTGGGCGGATTGCGCTTCCGGGCGCTGGCAGCGTCCCTCAGGCCGCAGGCTCCGGACCGGTGGAGGCTCTCGTCCTTCCGTCCGCAAATTCGATCTCGATGGGTTGACCCGAAGCGAGCCCGGCCCGCCGCGGCACCGGGTTGCCCGAAACATCGCGCACGATCGCGAAGCCTCGATTCAGGACCGACCGAGGACTCGCCGACTGGAGGCGTTTCCAGAGCGCCAGAAGCCGATGGCTCTCGAATTGCACGCGGGTCTCCGGGGAACGCTGCGAGAGAAGTGCGGCGGTTTTCTGCAGTCGTTCGCGGTTTCGCTGATGGGCGTGCTGGAACGCGGAACCGAGCCGGTTCGAGAGGTCGTCGAGACGCAGCTGCCCACGTTCCACGTGCGCCGCCGGCGAGAGCAGCCGTAGCCGGCTGGCGGCGTGCTCGAGGCGCGCCTGCTTGGTCTCGATTTCCAGATCCCCGAGCCGCTCGAGGGCTCCGGCCGCCTGGCTGAGGCGTTCGAGCCGTTCGACATACCGGCTGGAGATCAACTCAGCGGCCGCGCTGGGTGTTTCGGCGCGGAGCCCGGCTGCAAAGTCGCACAGCGTGAAATCGATCTCATGGCCGACGGCCGAAACCGTTGGTATCCGGCAACCGGCGACCGCGCGGACCAGCGCTTCTTCGTTGAACGCCCAGAGATCCTCCAGGCTTCCGCCGCCGCGTCCGATGACCAGCAGATCGAACATGTCCGCGGCCTCCGCCAGACGAAGCATTTCCACCATCTCCGCCGCGGCGCCGTCGCCCTGCACCTTGGCGGGCAGGACGATCAGCCGCCCCCTCCAGGCGCGCCGATGGAGGATGCGAATGAAGTCCTGCACGGCCGCCCCGGTCGGCGACGTGATGAAACCGATCGTGCGGGGCATCGGCGGGATCGGCAGCTTTCGCGCCGCCTCGAAAAGCCCCTCCTGGGCAAGACGCTGCTTGAGAGCCTCGAACTCCCGCTGGAGTCGGCCGAGACCGTCCTCGATCACCGCGCGGACGATCAGCTGATACTGGCCGCGCGCCTCGTAGACGCTGACCTCGCCGTAGACTACGACCTGCATGCCGTCCCGCAGCTGGACCGACTGCCGCGCCGCGTCGCCGCGAAACAGCACCGCGCTGACCTGAGCGCCGGCGTCCTTGAGCGAGAAGTAAAGATGGCCGCTCGCCTGCGCCCGGAAATTCGAGATCTCGCCCCTCACCCATCCCGGCCGAATGCCGCCCTCGAGCAGCGTCTTCACCCGTCGCGTGAACTCCGTCACGCTGAGCGCCCGAGAACCCTCGGACTCCGAGGCGATGGGCTCGCGTTCGATCATGCTGCCTGAGCCGCCTTCTTTTTCGCGTACCGGCGGCGCACCCACTGAATGATGACGGAGAGAGCCACGATCACGCTGAAGCCGATCAAGGCGCCCTTGCCTTTTCCCTTCACGAGGGAGTCACCGAAGACGATCAGGGCGATGGCGTAAGCAACTGCGATCACGGAGGAGATCGCCATGTAGACCCGAAACCGCACTCCCGCGAGGCCGAGGAGGTAACCCTGGACGAAAAACGGCGGCCCAGGAGTGACGCGTAGAAGAACGGTCAGGCTCGCGTGGTCTTCCTTCGCGACCTGGGGCAGTTGATAACCCATTCGTTTGATGATTCCCTCCAGCAGCGGCCGAAAAGCGTAGCGCGCGAGCCAATACGTCAGGGCAAGGTTGACGAGGATGCTCACCGTCGTGAGCAGAATCACGGTCGTGAGACCCAACTGCGGCGAAAACACCGGTCCTGCAGAAAGCGTGAACGCCAGCAAAGGAAACCCGAACGCCGGAAGAATCGCCATGCCCGCGAAAAACGCCACCGGACCGACGCTCCGGATCCAAGCCAGCACCGCATCGAGCCACTCCCGCAAGTTGACCCCGCGCAAAACCAAGACCGCTCCCGCCGCCCCCACGACCCCAAGCAAGGCGAGTTTGATCACCAGTCCGCGCCGGTTTTTCTGAGGTGAGTGAGCAGTCATTCACGAAGACGATGCGCCCGCCGTCCGCACGCGGTCAAGCGCGGTGCCATTGACGATGCTACAGGTGGACTTTCGTAAAGACGTGAGCTCCCATGTTTTTTATTCCCCTTTTGCAGCTATCGGGTTGCGTCCTTCCACCCTAGAGTCCGTGCTCGCACTGAACATCGTGCCTCCCATGCCGCAGGTACCCCACCGCCCTGAACGGACCCCGCCATCTCTCGATGAGGTGAAGATTGATCCCTTTTACGAAAAGGATCTCGAGCAGATGTCCAAAGCCAGAAACTACCTGGCATGGCAGTTCAAGCTCGTGGAGCCCTATGTGTTCGGAGACGTGCTCGAGGTGGGGGGTGGAATCGGCAACTTTACGACTTGGCTTGCGAAGAGATCTCGCACCGTCGTGAGTATCGAACCCAACGCGTTCTGTTTTAGCAGACTCTCCCGTTCGGTGCAGGGAATCAGCAATGTCGAGGTGCACAGTTGTGTGGCTGAAGAACTGGAATCGAAACTGGGCAAAACCGTTCGCTTTGATGCGATCGTCTGCATGAATGTCATGGAACATATCGCCGATGATCGAGCGCTCTGTCTGACGTTCAGCAGACTATTGAAGCATGGAGGCAACGCGGTAATCCAAGTACCCGCCCTCCCGTTTCTGTTCGGTCGGATCGATCAACTACTCGGCCATTATCGCAGATATACAAAATCTGCCGCCCGTGATCTTTTCACATCTTCGGGCCTGCAGCCGACGAGACTGCGTTACTTCAACTTTCCCGGAGTTTGGGCTTGGTGGTGGAACGCTCACGTAACGAAGTCGGTATCACAAAGCGACTTCCAGATTGGCGTTTTTGATCGCGGCATCGTGCCGTGGCTCGCCGCACTCGAGGCGGCCATCCCGCCGCCGATTGGGCAATGCCTCTTGGCTGTGGGTAGGAAAGCCACCGTGGCGTGATCCAGATGAACAACACACCTCCAAGTATCGCAGTCGCCATTCCCTGTTATCAGGAAGAACAAACGATCCAAAAAGTTGTTACTGATTTTCGGCGAGAGCTTCCACAGGCGAGGATTATCGTTTTCGACAACAATTGCACAGACAGGACAGCGGAGATCGCACGATCAGCCGGAGCAGAAGTCGTCCGTGAAAAGCGCCAAGGAAAAGGCTACGTGGTTGCTACAATTTTCGCCACCGTAGATGTGGACATTCTGGTCTTGGTCGACGGCGACGACACTTACAGCGCAGTGGCCGTCCACGCCCTGATCGAACCGCTCCTGAAAGGCGACGCAGACTCGACTGTCGCTGCGCGGCTTTCCCTTTATGAAGGGAAAGCATTCCGCCGTTTTCATATCGTGGGCAATCAGACGATATGCGGCGTCGTTAACTGGATATTCGGATGTCGTATCACAGATATCTTCTCCGGATATCGGGCATTCACTCGCGAAGCGATGCATGGGATACCTGTTACGGCAGCCGGCTTCGACGTGGAAACGGAGCTGACAATGCAGGCGTTGTACCGGGGTTTCGTTTTGAAAGAGATCGAAGCTCCCTATGGAGAGCGACCGAGCGGAAGCAGTTCCAAACTCAAGACCATTCCTGACGGCGTCCGCGTGCTTGTCCGGCTGGCAGCGATGTTCCGGACGTACAAGCCACTCACCTTCTTCGGCGGTGTAGCGCTCGTTTGCCTCTTCTTCGCTCTCGCGGCAGGCGCCCTTCCGATATTGGACTATATCCAGAACCAGTACGTCTATCACGTACCTTTGGCTCTCTTGGCCGCCGCTCTAGTCATCCTCTCATTTCTAAATGGAGCAGTTGGTATTATTCTCAGCTCGTTGAACCATCGTCTCCGTGAGCTTGAGCGGATCACCCTCGTTCAGGCAAAGAAGCGGCCGCCTAGCTAGAGACTGGTTTTGTATTGGCTCCTGCTGCTTGCGTACCAGTCGAGCCCGCGGGTTCTTGTTTCTGTTCTAGCGCTTTCGCGGGTAACTTCTTCCCGATCCAAGCCGAATAGAACTGCGAGAATTCCATCCCCTCCCATTCCGGCTTAACGGGATAGTACAGCAGCACGCGATCACGCGAGGTCATTTTCTGAAACCAGGGAGCGTACGATTGCAGCAGTCCGTTGTTAAACTGGATCGCACGCATTACTGCTAGATCTTCGGGAGGCATCAATCCTGGCTCGTAACCAGTCGAGAACCGAAAAGGGGCGTTCGGCATCCTGAAGAATATACGATAGAAGACTTGCATGTCTATGCAGTACAGAACTCCGTCTTTCTCGGGCAGTTTTCCCTCAAATTCCTCCAACGGGCGCGTGAGAAGTGGGCTCTTCAGGTTAGCAGTATAGCGCCCACTCGTGTCCGCACTTGCGCAGAAGAAAACAGCAACACTGACAAATCCCGTAATCGCCAGCCACTCGAAGTCGTTACGGAGTCGTTCCCATGAGAACTCACTTATCTGCCTGCAGAGCCACACGGTAAAGGCAGGGACTGCCCAATCAGCGTAAAACCTCAGGATCTTCAATCCAAGCGTCCAGGTGATGAGGAAGAGTATAAAATCCACCCTGGTCACTTCACGACGAATCGATCCACCGTTGAGATGCTTCCAGAGCAACATAAACCCCGTAATGATGAACGCAAACAGCGGCCCCCCCGAGGGCTGCAGTTCCGACACCAAGCTCGTTCCGACGATCGGGTCTCCACCGACTGCCATACGAAGAACGGCGACAGGATAAACTATAACGTCGTACCAAGATCCTGATGCAGCGCCAGCTCCCAACAGCCCGAGCAGAAGCATTGCCAAGAATTCCAGGAGGTATCGCCATTGTCGGCCTAGACCCAACGCGAATGCTACTAGCAGCCACAGGTACCAGCTGGAGGAGTGAACCCATATCGCGAACGCTAGTCCGACCGCTCCAGTCACTACCCGCAGCACTGCGCTTCCAGATCGCTCTCTAGACCAAACGAAAAGGAGCCCTACCAATACTGCCGAGGAGATTGCGAAGGGCCTCCCCAAGAAAAGTCTAAAATACAACTGATCGGTCAAAAAGACGACCAGGCAGGCAAACAACCAAGCGACTGGCCGACGGGAGGTAACAAGACCGGTCCAACAAAACGCCAGGAACGTAAAGCAGAACGACAAGACGACCAACCCCTCTACGTCGAGCCCGAGCCACCGGTGCATTATCCTAAGAAACTGATGCCAACCAACGTGTACATCCACGCCCCAGGGAATCGCCGGATTCAGAAGAAGCACTTGGTCCCACGTCTTTCCGCTAACGGCGAATGCGCAATGGCGGAGCGCATCATCGGGGGGTAGATAGCCGTACCCAGCAACCTTCAACGCCACTGCGAGGAACGTCACCAGCGAGAGCAACAGCACGGTTATTTTGCCGAAACTCGTGCTCGGGGTAATCATGGGGAGAGGCGATCCTCCGTGGAGAGAGAAGTCAATTCGGTTGCTCACCGACGTACGATAACAAAAAGGTCGCACCGAAAGGTGCGACCTTGAGATCTCAAGTGGAGCTAACTAACGCTTGCGTTAGAGAACCTTGCCTTCGGTATCGAAGTTGACGGCACCGCCCACTGCGTTGCTCGTGCCGCCGACGTCCACGCCTGCAATCTGCGGATGCGACAAGGCGAAAGCGGTCGAGCCAGTGTTCGCCACTACATTATAGGTAATAGTGTTGCTGGTATATCCTTTGCTGATCTTCTGCAGATATTGCTCAACGATGTTGTTAGTGCTCGTAATCGCACCCGTCGTCGAAGTGTAGGTGATCGATATCGAATTTCCGACCGACGGGTTCTCGAGGACCACCTGCTGGCAGGCGCCGGCGATCTGGCGGGCGTCGTTAGCCATAGCTTTGCCGATGGAGTTCTTGCGAACCTTCTGGAAGGCGGGGATGGCCATCGCGGCGAGGAGGCCGATGATGACGACCACGATCATGATTTCGACAAGGGTGAAGCCCTTGGTGGAACGTGTATTCAGTTTCATAGGATGATTGGATGACGGATGATATATATGAAAGCTCCCACCAGAATCGGGGTAGCTGTGAACCGTAATCATCGCCTGTTTCGCGAGCCTCTCAAGTGGCAAAGGGTCAACGAACTGTGAAAAGCAAACCGATAGATTCTAGTTCTGAGGAACATCCCCCAGAAAATCAGGGTTGAACGTCCTTAGAAACGTAACCTGAAGTGAATGAAGCCATGGCCGCGCATGAATCGAAAATCCGCTCAATCCGTCGAAACCCTCTCACCCGAATGCGCGCTCTGGCAGCCGTTTGTGCAGCGTTCTGGATTACAAACGCGGGGTTTTCGGCAGTTGAACTCCATCTGCGCAATGGCGATCGCATCACGGGCCAGCTGATCGGACGCTCCGACGGGAAGCTGATCTTCCTCTCGCCCTTCCTCGGCCAAATCGCCGTACCTGAGGATCAGGCGGTCGTCGTGGACGCCCCAGATACGCCCGTGGAAAGCCTCGCAGGGATCCCGCCCGCTTCGAGCACGCTGCCGCGAGCGAACGCCCCCGCCCACGGCATGAGCGGCGCGCCTCCGAAAAAACCGTGGCAGGGCAAGGTCGAGTTCGGCTTCCTCCAGCAGACTGGCCGCACGGATACAGCCCAGGTTTCCTTGCGCGCCGATGCGGAACGCACGCTCGGCAAAAATAACTACCGGTTCGAGGGCCGCGCGCTCTACAGCGAGCAATATCAGCAGACGACGTCCGACCGCTACGACGCCCTGCTCCGGTGGCGCCATGAACTCTCCGGTCGCGTGTTCAGCCAGGCCCAGAGCAGCTACACCAAGGACCGGGTGAAGCAGATCTCCAACAATTTCGAAGAAAACGTCGGCGTCGGCTACAAGCTCCTCCAGCGGCCACGCCATACGGCCAGCATCGGTGCGGGTGTCACCGGTCAATACCGCGATGCGACCGGCGTGGAATCGGGCACCGCCTTCCTTGGGGAGGTTTTCCAGGACTACTCCTACAAGCTCACCGGCAGGCTCACAATTCTCCAGGACTCCAACGTCTCTTACGCTCCGACCGCGCGCAATCGCTACGCGTACACAGGGTCCAACTACATTCCAACCGACGGCACGGCCACGAACTACCGACTGCGCTTCAACTCCGCCCTGCAAGGCAAGGTCACCGAGCGCGTGTCGCTGAATCTGCGTTTCGAATACGAATTCGATAACGCGATTCTCGATCCGAAGGCCAAGGTCGATCAGCGCGTCACCACGTCGATCGGCTACGGGTTTTAGGGCGCCGGATAGAGGCGCCCCCCCTTTTCCCGGTTCAGGCGGACTTTTTCGCGCTCTTCCGCGAGGAAGGCTTCTTCGCCGCAGCGGCCCGCTTGGGTTTAGGCTCTTTCGCCGGCTTCGCGGCGCGCTTTTTCGGCTCGGCAAGGATCTTCGCGACGGGGATGTCCTCGGCGTCTTTCCAGAGGTTTTCGAGCGCGTAGCGGGTCCGGTTCTCCGGAGTGAGGACGTGGACCATCACGTCGAAGACGTCGATCACCAGCCAACCGCTCTCCTGCCGCGTATCCATGCCAACGATATGGACCTTCGCGGAGTCGAGCACCTTTTCCAGCTCGACACGCAACGCACGCAGATGAGGTTCCGAGGTGCCGGTGGCGAGCACGAGGTAGTCCGTGATGGACGACTGCTCACTCACACGCAGCACGCGGATATCCTCCGCTTTCTTTTCATCCAAGGCCCGGCAAACGAGGGGCAGCGCAACGGGGAGAGTGGCTTTCGGCGTCTTGGTTTTCATCCGTGATTTCAGTGGCAGGCAAAGAATGGGTTAGCGGTACAGGTTTCTGTTCTGAATGAGGAGAATCGACTTATAGGGCACGAAATAGTCGAGCGAAAGCCCCTTGCGCACCCGGGCGCGCAGCTCCGTGGAGCTGATTTCCACCAGGTGCCCGTCGCACCGATGCAATCTCAGGTTGGGGATCGCCGGCGTCGCTTTGACCGGATGCCCCGGGCGTTCGAGGAAGATAAACTCGACGAGGCCGGCGAGCTCGTTGATCTCCTTCCAGAGGTGCATTCTCGGAAGCTGATCTCCGCCGATGATCCAGAAGAGCCGGTCGTTCGGATACTGGGCGCGAAAATGGCGGACGGAATCGATGGTGTAGCTCACGCCGCCTTTGCGCAGTTCGTAATCGGAGATCTCGAACCGCCCGTCCCACTCCACCGCGGCCTTCAGCATTTGAAAGCGATCGTCCGCAGAGGACTGCACCTCTTCCGGCTTCAACGGCGCCTGCGCCGCCGGCACAAGGATCAGGCGGTCGAGCTGGTATTGCTCATAGGCGTCTTGGGCGGCGATGAGGTGGCCGAAATGAACGGGGTCAAAGCTGCCCCCAAGAAAACCGATCTTCACGTGCGGACGGTTGCGGCTGCGCAGGAACCCGGCAAGGCGGTTTTCTCAGGGTCAAACGCACAACTGCCTCGTTGACCGCGCTCTCTCGCCTCGCGAAAGTGCGCCCGTGCTCGCCCTCGTGGCGGAATGGCAGACGCAGGGGACTTAAAATCCCTTGTCCGAAAGGACGTGCCGGTTCGAGTCCGGCCGGGGGCACCACAAACCAGACAAGCGGCGGAAATCGCGCGACTCATCACGGATCACGCCCTGAAATCCTGCCAATATTGACGTGAAGCAAATCCCGATCGCGGCTGCCTTTGTCCGGGCTTGCGACCACATCGAATAGGCCTTCGATTCTTGGGCCTCCCTCGCATGCCCGATCCCCTCATTGCCCGTCTCAAGCGCCTGATCGTGGACGCTTTGAAACTCGAAGACATTTCTCCGGACGACATCCCCGACAACGAACCTCTCATCGGCGCCGGCCTGAACCTTGATTCAATCGATGCCCTGGAGTTGGTTGTTCAACTCGAGCGGGAATTCGGGATCAAAATCAGCAACAGCGAGGAGTCCCGCTCCGCCTTGGCTACGATCGAGAAACTCGCCGCTTTCATCCGCCAGCGCGCCGACCCAGCGCGGCTGCCCGGCTGACCCGGCCCGCCTTTCCTTTGGGTCCCACTGCCTTCAACTCACCCGTCCGCCTCGCCGCCTATGGCTGCCTGACGACGTTCGGAGACACCGCCAGCACCCACCGAGCCCTAGTCAACGGTGAGCGCGCGCTCCGGCAGCTTCCAGTTCTCGGCCGCGAAGGCGGCGACCCTGCCCCGCTCGCGCTTTGCCCAGGGCGGTCGCTGGACGAGGCAGCTCCGCCGAATTGGCTCCCCTTCGTCCGCCAGCTTGCGGCGAGACTTCCCTCCGATGGCTGGGGTTCGCCGCGCCGGCCGGTGTACGTCACGAGCAGCAACTTCGGCGTGGGGAGTCTCTACGCCTTCCGCCGCACGCACGATCCTTCCCACTTGGCCTACGGCACGCCCAGCGCCTGCGTCGAGTGGCTCCGGCACGAGTTGGGCTGGGGCCCCAACGTCACCACGTTCTCCCATGCCTGCGTATCCGCTCACCTGGGACTGCTGCAGGCGAGCCGCATCGTCTCGGCAGGGCTGGCCGACGAAGCCCTCGTCTTCTCGTTCGATTTTCTTAGTCCATTCGTGGCCGGAGGCTTTCACTCGCTGAAAATCCTCAACGCCGACTTCCCGGCCCCGTATGCGGATCGCCCGACGGGCTCCATCGGATTGGGCGACGGCGCGGCCTTCGCGATCCTCACCACGGAGGAGAAAGGCGACTTCTGCATCGCTGCCCAGAGCGTGCACAACGAGATGCATCACTTCACGGCCAACCAGGCCGACGGCGCCGGCTTCGCCGCGTGTATCCGACCCATCATCACCGCCACTGCCGACCGACGGGTCTGGCTGAAGGGCCACGGAACCGGCACGCTCGAGGCGGGACGCCTCGAAGCTGGAGCGCTTGGCCAGGCGTTTCGCGGTGCGCCACTCGTCTCCTGGAAGGGCAGCCTCGGCCACACGCTTGGAAGCTGCGGGGCGGTGGAACTCGCGATCGCCGCCGAAAGCATGCGAACCGGCCAGGTGCCCGGCACCATCGGCACACGCCCACCCGTGTTTCTCGACGCGGTGGCCTGCGAAACCTTCAGCCACGCGCCCTACGACGCCGTCGTGTGCACGAGCAACGCCTTCGGCGGAGCCCACGCCGCCCTGCTGCTGACGCCCGCCCCATGCTGACCGCCTACATCCAAGCCGCGCATGTCGAAGACCCCGGCGACGAAGAGCCCGCGGCGACACGCGAGCGCCTGAAAGACCGGTTTCCCCGGGGCGCGACCCGCCGGATGACGCAGCTCGGGCTGCTCGTCGGCTCGGTGATGGAGCCGCTTGCCCCCACCGAAAACGACACGTTGGTCTACGCTTCCGAATACGCAGAGAGCCGCGCGCTTGAAGGCTTTCTCGATAGTTTTCCGAGCGCCAGTCCCACGCTTTTCCAGACTTCGATTCACCCAAGCGCCGTTCAACAGTTTCTCATTCAACGCCAGCAGGCCGTGCGCACGTTTTTCCCCATGACAGGCAGGGAAAACCTCGTGGCCCACGCGCTGCAGGTGGCGCTGCTCGCAGACACGCCGCGTTCCCTGGTGTGCGGCGGCGAAGAGCGGGGCACGTGGCTCCTGCAAAACGGCGTGGCGAGTGCGCGGACGTTCGCCTTTTCCCTTTCTCTGACAAAAGAGCCCGGCAACGCCATCGGCGAACTGAGCTTGTCCGAGACCGATCCGGCTCCGGGCGAGCTGAACCTGCTGCGCTTTTTCCAGGCTTTGAGGGATCGCGAGCCGCTCCTGCTCAATGCCGCCCCCGCGCTGCGGCTGACGCTTTCGTGGCGATGACCGATGCGGTGCAGCCTCCCGCCCGCAATCCGGGGCCGTCGTGGGGCTATCGTTTTCTCCGGCTCTGCGACCGAATCCTGCCTGAGTTCGTTTTCAGACCCTTGCGCGCGATCGGCACGTGGGTGGCAGTCGCCTTCATGCCGGTCCAGCGCCGGCATTCGCGCTCCTATTTGAAACTCGCGCTCGGCCGGGCGCCGTCCCTGACCGATGTGTTCCGGCATTTCTTCGCGCTCGAGGAAGCGCTGATGTTGAAACTTCGCGTCGCCAACGGTCGCAGGCACCAGGCACGCCTCGCCGGCGGTTCGGAGCATTTCCGCGACTACATGCGTAGCGGCAAATACGCGTTTCTCGGCACGTTCCACGTCGGACATTCCGACCTGCTCGGGTTTCTCCTCGGGCCGCACGAAAACCACCGGGTTTTTATGGTGAGGCAACGGGTGGCCAACTCCCACGACACCGAGGTGCTCGGAGCGCTCTTCAGCCGCTGGCTGACGTTCATTTGGGTGAACGAACCCGAAAACCTGCTGTTCGCGCTGAAGGAGGCCGTCGCCTCCGGCGGCTCCATCGCGATGAAGTGCGACCGCGTGGAATTCAGCGCGAAGTCGGAGTGGTTCGAATTCCTCGGGACGCAGCGTCTGTTTCCGTTCACCATCTACCATCTTGCTCTCATATTCCGGCTTCCGGTTTTTCTCTGCGTCGGCGTTCCGGACAAGTCGGGCGTTTCCGTTCTTCACAGTTCGCCGGCCTGGATCCCCGACGCGGCCGCGGGCAAGGCTTCCAATCTGGCCCGGGGGCGGGAGCACTTTCAGGCGTTCCTGCGGAAGCTCGAAGGCGTGCTGCGAGAAAACCCGTATCTGTGGTTCAACTTCATGGACTTCAATCCGCCCGGCGCAGCGCCTCCTGCGACGGCGGTCTGCGCCGAGTCCGAACCCAGCCGAACCGTGAGGTGAGCCGATGCGGGCCGTCGTTCAAGCATACTACCTTGCCGCCTATTACCTCTCCTGGCTCTGGTTCGGGCTCGGCGGGCTGCTCCTCAACGTCGTCTGTGCGCTCCTGCTCCTCTGGCCTCGGCGCGAGCAACTGGGGCACGGCGTCCGGTCCGCGATTCGCTGGCTCTTCGCTTTCTGGCTGAAGTGGACGCACGCGACGGGTGTCTTCCGAGTCGACTGGTCGGGGCTGGACGATGCGATTCTCACCCCCGGAACGGTCTACGTCGCAAATCATCCGACGCTGGTCGACGCGCCGGTTCTGCTTTCGCGCCTGCCGGACGCGATCTGCATTTTCAAACCGGCCCTATTGAAGAATCCGGTCATCGCTCCGGCGGCTATCCTCGCCGGCTACGTTTCCGGAGACGCGGGGATCGATCTCATTCGCGGCGCGGCGGAACAAGTCTCCCGCGGACAGACGCTGCTCGTTTTTCCCGAAGGCACACGCACCGGGCCCGGCCGCGCGCTCGAACCCTTCAAACCCGGCTTCGCGCTGATCGCACAACGCGCCCACGCGCCCATCCGGCTCATCTCGCTTCATGCTTCCCCCCGGCTCGTCGCCCGCGGCAGGCCTTGGTGGAAACCGCCCGCGTTTCCCTGCCGGCTGAGAGTCGTCTCGGAGGAACTGCTCGACGTCGAGTCCGGGCAGTCCGCCAACGAAATTGCGCGGCTCGCCGAAGAGCGACTCGCCAGCCGCGCCTCAGTTGTAACAACGTCCTAGAGCGTGTCGCGCTCGTCCTCCCACCTCGTCCTCATCCCGAGCTACAACTCCGGCCCCCGTCTGCTCTCGACGGTCCGCGAGGCGCTCGCCCAATGGCAGCCGGTCTGGGTTGTCGTCGACGGCAGCACGGACAAAAGCCACGAACCGCTCCTCGAACTCACGGCACAAGAGCCCGGCCTGCGCGTGATCCTTCGGCCAAAAAACGGCGGGAAGGGAGCCGCCGTGCTGACGGGAGCGCGCGAGGCGCTCAAGGCCGGCTTCACCCACCTCCTGGTAATGGATTCCGACGGTCAGCATCCGGCGGATCGAATTCCCGATTTCATGCGGCGGTCGCTCGCCTCACCACAAGCCCTGGTGCTCGGTATTCCCGTATTCGGACCGGAAGTACCGCGGGAACGTCTGCATGGCCGCAAACTCAGCGTCGGACTGGTGCACTTCGAGACGCTCGGGGGCGGCGTCGACGATCCGCTCTTCGGCTTCCGAGTCTATCCGGCCGACGCGCTGGTGCGGGCGCTCGAGCAGACGAGCCATGCCCGAGGATTCGATTTCGATCCCGAAGCGGCGGTCCGCATGTTTTGGGACGGGGTGCCGACCGTGAACGTTCCCGCGCCCTGCCGCTATCTCACGCGCGAACAGGGCGGCGTATCGCATTTTCACTACGTCCGGGACAACGTGAAGATGGTCTGGCTGCACACCCGCCTCATTTTCCAGCTCCTGCTCTGGCGCTGGCCGGCTGCGTGCCGCGCGCAACGCGCCCGCCGGAGTCCGGTCTCTGCCCGCACATGACACCCATCGCCACCCGTTTGGGACACTCCGGGCGCCGCCCTCGCTGGTGCATCGCGCTGGCGGTTCCGTTCCTCCTCTTCCTGGCGCTGGCGTCCGCTCGGGCCGCGGTGCCGTACGCACCGGACGACATTGTCTCGCCGTCCCGGCGAATCGATCCGGACCACCTGACGGCCCCTTGGACCGACCTCGTCGCCGAGCTGCAGAAAAAGGGAGCGATCTTCGCGACGTTCACCGAGAACCGGTATCTGCCGTTCAAAAAGATCCCCGTGATCTTCACCGGCGAACTCCGTCTCTCGCCGGACTGCGGACTGAGCCTCCACTACCTCAAGCCCGAAGACCGCACGATGATCGTCGATGCGCTCGGCGTGATCCTGCGCGACGGCTCCGGCCGCTCGCGCGAACTTCCGGCGGATCCGCGCGCGCTCGCCGCCACCTCCGCGCTGCTTCACGTGATGCGGTTCGATTTCGACGAACTCGCAAAATCGTTTTCCACCTACGCGGCCGGCGACCGGGCGCTCTGGCATCTCGCGTTCGAACCGAAGGATGAGGCGCTGTCGCGCAGTCTCTCCCGCATCGTCGTGACGGGCGAAGGCGACCAGGTCCGCCGCATTCAACTCCGCAAGTCCGGCCTGCAAAGCATCGAGATCCTGATCGGCGAGGTGCGCGAAGGCGCCGAGTTCACCGCCGCGGAAACGAAGCGGTTCTTCCGCTGACATGGAACCGCCGCGCCAGAAACTCTTCGCCCGTCTGGCGCTGGCAGCCTTCGCCGTGCTCGGGCTTCTCTGGCTGGCGCGCCTCGATTACCGGGCGAAGATCTCCACCGACGTCATCGACCTCATCCCGAAGGACGAGCGGTCGCCGGAGCTCTCGCTCGTGCGCTCTCTCGCGAGCGAACGGCAGGCGCGCACCCTGTTGTTCGCCCTGAGGCAAAACGGCGCTCCCGCGCCGGCCGAGGCCACGCGGCGCTTCGTCGCCGAATTGAAGGCCTCCGGGCTGTTCACGGAAGTCGCCGATCTGGCCGACCCCGCAGCACGGGACGCGCTCGGCGCATTCATATTCTCCCGTCGTCTCGATCTTCTCCTGCCGGGGTGGCTGGCGACGCGCCAGGCGGAGTTCAACGAAACAAAACGTCCGGCGGCGGAGTTTTCGCCCTGGCTCGCGGAGCGAGTCGCGACCGACCTGGACGCGTTTGTCGCAAAGCCCGAGAGCGTCGCATTTCAGGATCTTGTTCCGCGAGACCCGCTGCTGCTCATCCCGACACTGGTGGAAAAAACCCAGGTCCTCGAGGGCAGGCATTCCAGCAAGACCGCGCTCGTGTGGGCGTCGCTGGGTCCGTCTCCCTTCACCGAGGAGGGCCAGCAACCGGCCTTCGCCGCGATCGATCGGGCCAGCGCCGCGGCACGCGCCGAGGCCGCCGGACTGGAGATCCAGTGGACCGGCATCAACCGTTTCGCCGCCGAAAGCCGGCGCCGCATCACAGCCGAGCTCTCCTGGCTCAACACGCTCTCGATCGCCGCGGTGCTCGGAGTGGCGTGCGTTTTTGTCCGGCGGATCTGGAAAGTCGTCCACCTGATTCCCGTCATCCTGCTTTCGCTGCTCGGCGCGTGGACCGTGTCGACCGCCGCCTTCGGGCGTCTGCACGTGCTCGTGTTTGTCGTCGGCTCTCTCCTCTCGGGCGTCGCGATCGACTACGGCTTCTACCTCTACATGCAGCCGGCGCTGCATCCGAACGAACCCTTCCGCGAGAAACTCTCCCGCCTGATCAAACCGCTTCTCGCGAGCTGCCTCACGACGGTGCTGGGTTTCTCCTTCCTGCTTTTCTCCGAGCTGCCGCTCATTCGGCAGCTGGGCGTGTTTGTCAGCGCCGGACTGGTTTCGGCCCTGATCGGCGCCATTCTCTATTTCGCCCAGCTGGAACGCCCGTTTCTCGAAACGCGCAATCCTCCGCGACCGGACCCGACGCGCTCGCGAAAGTACACCCGCGCCCTCGGCGTGCTGGCCTGCGCTGCGGCGTTGCTCGGGCTGTTCCGGCTCTCCTGGCGAGACGACATCCGCGAACTCGATATTCCGGCTCCGGACCTTCGGGCGAACGACCAGAGCGTCCGCGCGCTGTTCGGAGAATCCCCGAACCGGACGGTATTCATCACGCGGGGACAAACCCTGTCCGACGCGCGGATGGCGCTCGACCGGTTCCTGAAATGGCATGACGCGCGTTATCCCGACTCGCCGGCCGCCAGCGCGGGCTGGCTGATCCCCTCGCCGGCAGACTGGAACGCCACGCCGGAACGGCTGCGGAACCTGCCGCAGTTCGTGGCGGATCTCGGAGCCGCGCTGGAGAAACACGGCTATTCCTCCGAAAGCTTCGCGCCATTTTTCGAGGCTTGGCGGCGCCGCGTCCGGGTCGACAACTCCGAGCAGCGTTACCAGCGGCTCGCGACCGACACCCTCGCCCATCTGACCGGCCCGCTCGGTCTTCTCGTCCAATCCGGTCCCGGCGGGACCTGGTTTCTCAGCCTCGCCGATCACGCCTCCGGCCAGCCGCCGCCCGCCGACCTGTCGACATTCGCGGTCGCCCAGCTCGAGAGCCTGAACTCGCTTTTTTCGCGCTACCGCATCTCGGCGCTCCGGCTCAGCGCGACCGGCCTGGCCCTCGTCGGCGCGAGCGTCTTCGTGCTCTACGGTCTGCGCAGGGGTGTCCGCATCTTCATGATCCCGGCCGGGTCCTGCCTCGCCGCGTTCGGGCTCCTCGGGCTGGCGGGGCACCCGCTCAACCTTTTCCATCTGCTCGGCGCGTTCCTCGGCGTGTGTTTGAGTCACAACTACGCAATCTTTTCGGCGGAGAACGCCGACCGGCACGAAGCGCCGCCTCCCTCCATCCGCCTTTCGGCGCTGACGACGGCCGCTTCGTTCGGCGTGCTCGCCTTCAGCAAGATCCCCGTCGTCTCTGCCCTCGGCACCATGGTCGCCCTGATCGTGCTGACCGCGCTCCTGACGGTGGAATTGGAACCGCTCGCCGCCGGAAAGCGGCGCTGAGCGAAGCGGGAACTCCCGGCATTCCAGATTTCTGCGTTGTCCTGAATCGCGCGTGGTCGAGCATGGCAATGTCCATGTCCGCCGTCCCCGCCGCCCACCCCGCTTCGGATTCCGTCCTGTTGGAACTCTGGGACGGGCTTGTCGCAACCGCGCCGGACGCCCCGGCGGTGATCGAGGCCGCGGATGGCCTGACCCTCGGCCGCCGCGCGCTCGACCAGCGCGCCTCCGAGTGGCTTGCCGCCGTGGCAGCGACGCGTTCGTTGAAGGGGCTGCGGGTCGCCTTCGCGCTTCCAAACGGCGCGACCTGGATGTCCGTCTTTCTCGGCCTCCTCAAAGCTGGAGCAACGCCGGTGCCTCTCGACGCGTCCGAGCCGCCCCTCAGCCAAAGGGAACTCGCACGGCATGCCGGCGCGGCGTTTCTCTGGACCGGCGAAACGCTGGAACCCGTCGGCCACGCGCGGCGCGATCTCCGCCCGCTCTGCGTCGTGAAGCTCACCTCCGGCAGCACGGGTGTACCTCGGGCGCTGCCATTCACGCAGGGCGAGATGCTGGCCGACGCACGCCAGGTTTGCCGCACGATGGATATCCGCCCGGAGGATACCAATCTCGCGATCGTGCCGTTCGGCCATTCCTACGGGCTGGGAAACCTCACTGTTCCGCTGCTTGCCTTCGGCGTGGCGGCGCTGTGTGTGTCGGCTCCGCTGCCTCACGCCATCGCGGCCGACGTGGCGCGGTGGCGGCCGACCGTCTTCCCCGCCGTGCCCGCCCTCCTGCGCGTGCTGGCGCTGTCGGATCTCCCCGCGGACGCCCTGGCGAGCATTCGCACGGTGATTTCCGCTGGCTCCGCGCTCTCCGCGGAAACGGCGCAGACCTTCTACCAGAAGTACCACGTCCTCGTTCACGGCTTCTACGGTTCGAGCGAGACCGGCGGGATCTCATACGACCGGTCGGGTGAAGCGACGCTCGCCGGCCGAAGCGTGGGCACGCCGCTCGAGGGCGTTTCGACCCATCTCTCGACGGGCCAGAGATTCTGCGTCGAGAGCGCCGCCGTCTTCACGCACGGGAACCGCAGACGCTCCGGCGCCGGGTTCGGGCAGTATCGGCCCGCCGACCGCGCCGAACTCAACACCCTCGGCGAACTCGTGCTGCTCGGCCGCGCCGGCCGGATGATGAAGATCGCCGGGCGCCGGCTCGACCTGGCCGAATTCGAGCAAAGCTTGCGGCGGGTAGAAGGCATCCAGGATGCGTTCGCCGCGCCGCACCCCGATCAGCCGGAGGAACTCGCCGTCGTGTTGGCGACAACGCTTCCCGTCGAGCAAGTCCGGACGCGTCTGCGCGGAGAACTCGCCTCGTGGAAACTTCCGCGCCGGCTGATGGTCGTGGCCGAGTTTCCCCTCACCGGTCGCGGCAAGACGGATACGCGGGCCCTTCGCGAGATGCTCAGGCGGGAGTCGGAATAGGATTACCGCGGCAGCACCTGCTCCAGCTCGTGGAGAAGGCGTTCGTTCTGCTCGGCCGTGCCGACGGTGACGCGCACCCAGCCAGGCAGGTCGTAGGAGCGAAGCGGGCGCACGATCACGCCCCGGCGCTGCAGTTCGGTGAAGACCGCTCCGCCGTCGCGGACGTTGACCATGACGAAATTCGCCGTGCTCGGAACGTATTCGAGACCGAGCTTCACGAAGCCTGCCTCCAGGCGGCGGAGCCCGGCGCGATTTTCGCGGGCGCAGCGGGCCGTGAACTCCACGTCGTCGAGCGCGGCGGCCGCCGCAGCCTGGCCGATCGCATTGACGTTGAACGGCTGGCGCACGCGGTTCAGCGCCCCGATCAGAGCGGGGTGGGCGTAGCCATAGCCGACGCGAAGCGAGGCGAGCCCGTAGATCTTCGAGAATGTCCGCAGGCAAATCACCCGGCGGCCCTCCGCAATGAGCGGCCGCAGGTCGGGCGGGTTTTCGATGTATTCCGAATACGCCTCGTCGAACACGAACAGGACGTGCGGCGGGAGGGCGCGGACAAACGCCTCGATCTCCTCCTGGGTGTTCGACGTGCCGGTCGGATTGTTCGGGCTGGCGAGAAAGACCACGCGGGTTCGCGAGGTGACCGCGCCGAGAAGCTGGCCGAGATCGTGGCGCTGTTTCAGCAACGGCACCTCCACCGGGCGGGCGCCGAAGAGCAGCGTGACGAGTTTGTAGACCGCGAAAGCCGGATTGCCCATCACCACCTCGTCGCGAGGCCCGATCAAGGCATGGCCGATCAGCTCGATGATCTCGTTGGAGCCGTTGCCCACGATGACCTGCTCCGGGGCAAGGCCGAGCCGGCCGGCAAGCTTCTGGCGCAGGTTCACGCAACCACCGTCCGGATACAGCTCGCCGTGCAGGAGCGCGCGCTGCGCCGCCTCGAGGGCGCGCGGAGAAGGCCCAAACGGGTTTTCGTTCGAAGCCAGCTTGATGATGCCCGCCGGATCCAGGCCGAGCTCGCGAGCGACGTCTTCGATCGGCTTGCCCGGTTCGTAGACCGGCTGGAGGAGGACCGACGGCTTAATCCACTTCTGCGCATTCGCCTTCATTCGCGGCGATCAGAACACAAATGGACAGAAGCTCGGAAGCCTTTAGTTTCCCGCCATGCCGTTCTCCCTTCGCCGGCTCCGTCGTGTGCTGGGCGCCTTTGCGCTCTCCTGTGTCGCCGCACTCGGGGCGTCTGCCGCGGGAAAGACCAAACCCGCCGCCGTGCCGCCTCCAGCCGCGAAACCCGCCGTCACAATCGAGCGCGGCGAAATCGACGGAGCGAAGTTCGCAATCGCGAGACCCGCGCGGTGGAACCGGCAGGTCCTCATCCTCGCCCACGGCTTTCGCCCGGAGACCGCCCCTGTGACCGCGGACTTGTTCCCGGATCGGGCCGCGTATCGGGCGCTCCTCGACGACGGCTGGGCGATCGCGAAGACGAGCTATCGGAGAAACGGGGTGATCGTGCAGGACGCGATCCGGGATCTCGACGCCCTGCGTGCCGAGGTGGTCCGCCGACTCGGTCGTCCCGAACGCGTGTTGATCGAGGGCGAATCGATGGGCGGGCTGATTGCGGTGTTGATCGCGGAGCGCACGCCGGAAACGGTCCCGCTCTATGACGGTGCCGTCGCGATCGGGGCCGCGCTCGGCATGCGCGTGCCGGCGGACGACTCGGCGGGGCTCTCGATGCAGCCGCGCATCCCCGTCGTTTTCCTCTCCAACCGATCCGAGAGCGAGGCCCCGCGCCGCTATGCCGAGGCGAAGCTGCCACCGTCGATGCCGGTCGTGAAGCCCGTGGTCCTGCGCGTCTCGCGCGATGGCCACCTCAACGTCAATCAGGCCGAGCGTTTCGTCGCGCTCCGCACCTTGAACCGCTGGCTCGACGCCGGGGCGGAGGCGCTGCCCAAACCTGATCCCGAGACGGGCGCGATCGACGTCACGCGCATCCCCGAACCGGTCCCGTCCCGGGTCTTTCCCGACCCGGAAGGGCAAGGGTTCACCGCCCACGTTTCGGAAGTGACGGAGGTATTCGGGAATCTGTTACTGGATGCCCAGGCTCCGGATTTCGCGCAGGCGGGGATCGCTCCCAACGGATACTTCCAGATCACGGTGCGCGACCGCACCTACCGCGCGTTCTTCGGCAAGGATTTCACCAGCGTCAAACGGGGCGAATGGGTCGCGTTCCCGAGCGCCGACGGCTTTTTCTGGCTGGGCCGCAACGGCCTGAGCGCCGCCGCGACGGTGCAGGCGGAGATCGGGGATCTCGTGCACGTGAAGAAATACGGCGGCGTGCCCGCCGAAGCGGCCACGCCCGAACCGTGATCCCCCAACCCCTGATCGCTTAGCTACAGCGCGGGTCCGCGCCGCCGGACCACAGCGGCGTCACTGCACGCGGCTCGGCACGCGGACGACTTTCATCCCGGCCGCGAGAGCGCCCTGGATACCCGGCTCGGCATCCTCGAACACGAGGCATTTTTCCGGAGCGACCCCCATTTTGCTGGCGGCGAGCAGGAACATGTCGGGCGCGGGTTTGCCCCGGCCCGGCGGAACGTCGAGCGGGGTCACGACGATCGGAAAATACGGACGCAGTCCGGCGCTTTCGAGCGCGGGCAGGGCGATATCAGGCGTCCCGCCGGTCGCAATCGCCAGCGGCTTTTTCCCCGCCTCACGTCGGGCAAAGTCGACCACAGGCTTGATCAAAGTCACCTCCGGGATGAGCCGGAGGTAGAGCTGCTCCTTCACGTGCATCACTTGGTCGGGATTCAGATCGAGGCCGTAGTGATGCCCGAAAACCTCGGCCACCCGCCGCGTCGGCACCCCGCCCAACGAATAAAACAAATCCTCATTCAGCGTCTCAGTCAGCCCGACCTGCCGCATGGCCTCGTTCCAGGCGCGGTAGTGAAGCGGCATCGTGTCGATCAGCGTGCCGTCCAGGTCGAAGATGAAGCCGGCGAATTCGCCGGGAGGAATATCGAGCTGCATAAACCCTCCAGTCCACGCGCCTCGGCGGCGGTGGCAAAAGAAAACCCCATCTTCGGTTTTCCAGGGAGCGTTCGGATACGGCTGCTAGGCTTTCTCGGGCAATGGATTACCTTGAAGCCGTCCACGAAATGCCCGGACAAATACCCTAGCCCGTATCGGGAGCCTTTGGACGTTCTCTGGAAGCCGTTAATGACGAACCCCTTATCTTTCTTCACCAACCGGCGTCGTTCGCCGACCCCATGCGGTTTCACAGCTAAATTGGGCTCCTAAAGATCCGATTTACCCGATGTTAACCGCGATTTGAGCGCGGTTCATTCTCCGTGTCCTTCCCCAAGCTGACGGCCGTTAAGCCCTTCGGGCGATTGCTCCTTTGCGCCATCCTATTGGCGGCACTGGGGGCGCGAGCCGCGACCGCAGGGGAGCGCTCGGATCCGGATCGTCTGAACCACCCGCTCCTGGTTGGCACCGCAACGGACAGCTACCCGCGCTCGTATCTGACGCCCAACGGACGGTGTGAGGGTTTTTCGGTCGATCTGCTCGACGCAGTCGCGCGGGCGATGGACCTGAAGATCCAGCGGGTAAAAGCCCCTTCGTCAGAACTCGAGAAACGGTTTCGAGAGGGCGAATTCGATCTCCTCCAGGCGTTCACGCCCGGTCCTGGGCGCGAGACGTTCGCCGACTTTTCTCAGCCGACCATCTGGCTCCACGGCTGCATTTTTGTGCGCGCCGATTCCGATTTGAACTCGGTGCGCGATCTCGGCCGCGCCGCCATGCTCGTGGTGGGGCGCAACAGCGCCGCCGACCAGCTGCTGCAGGACCGGCAGATTACTCCGAAGTCGATCACCTACTGCAGCTCGGTCGAGGAAGCGCTTCAGATGATCAACAACGGCGACTTCGACGCCGTCTTCGCCTCCCGGCTCAGCGGCCTCTCCGTGACCAAGCGCGATAGGCTGCGAAACGTTCGCGCTCTTCCGGAAGCGCTCGTCGGCTACGACATTCGTCCGTGCTTCGCCGTGCACAAGGGCGACCAAGTGCTGCTCGCCCGCCTCGACGAGGGGTTGGCCGTGCTTCATCGCACCGGCGAATACGGCACAATCTACGACCAATGGTTCGGCAGCCTCGAGGGCACCCGGATCACCCAGCAGACCCTGATCGTCTACGTGGCTCCGGCGCTGACCATCGCGCTGGCCATCGCGCTCCTCGGCTTGTTGCGCCAGCGCAGCCTCAGCCAAAGGATCGCGCGGCAGGCGGCGCGGCTCGCCGAAAACGAGGCGCTCCTCGCCGAAGCGCAGCGCATCGCGCATGTCGGCCATTGGCGCTACAACGTCGCCACCCGGGACCTCTCCTGTTCCGCGGAGATGCTTCGCGTGCTCGAGCGGGATCCGAAGCGCAACAACCCGACCTACCAGCAGCTGCTCCGCACCGTTTCGCGCTCCGACCGCGCCATCGTGCATCGCGCCGTCCGCGACGCGCTGCGAGGCGGGATCGGCTCCGAGCTCACGTTCTCCATCCGCCCCCGCTTCGACCTCAAGCGCGTCGTGCACGTGAACATCCAGGGCGTGCGAGGCGCCAGCGGATCCATCCAGGCCATCGTCGGCACGATCCAGGACATCACCGAACAGAAGCTGGTCGAGAACGACCTTCGTGCCCGCGAGCACCTCGTCCGCGCGATCTACGACAACATTCCGACGGCGCTCGGCGTGATCGAGCTGGTGGACGACACGTTGCGATTCATCTCCGCGAATCCCGGCACCGCCCGCATCCTTGCGCTCGAACCTCAGGCGGAAATCGCCGGCCACCTGCTGACCGATCTCGGGTTGCCGAAAGAGGTCATTGATTTCTGGATGCAGTGGTTCAAGCGCTGCATCGCCGGCGGCGAGATCCTGACCGCCGAGCCAAGCGTCTACAAGGGGACCCGCCACCTGAGCTTCACGCTCGTCCCGCTCGGCCAGGGCCCGAACGGCGGTCCGCAGGTGTGCTATCTGGCCGAAGACGTGACCGAGCGGAAACAGATGGACGCCGAGATGGCGCAGGGCCGGCGGCTCCGGGCCGTGGGCGAACTCGTCGGCGGCATCGCGCACGAGTTCAACAACCTTCTCACGCCGATCCTGCTCAAGGCGGAACTGCTCGCGACAGAGTGGAAAAACGAACCGCGCCTCTTCGAGGAATTGCGCTCGATCTCGCGCGCGGCGCAGCGCGGAGCCGACCTCACCAAG
The DNA here is from genome assembly GCA_003054665.1 of Opitutaceae bacterium EW11. Taxonomy (GTDB): domain Bacteria; phylum Verrucomicrobiota; class Verrucomicrobiia; order Opitutales; family Opitutaceae; genus EW11. The sequence continues at coordinate 788,141 of QAYY01000001.1, forward strand.
CGCCTGCTGGCCTTCGGTCGGCGTTCCGAGCCGAAACAGGAGAACATCAAGCTGCACGCGCTCGTGCGGGCCAACACCGACCTCGTGCGGCCGACGATCGATCGCCGGATTCAGCTCATCAGCAACGTCCCCGAAACCCTGCCGAGCCTCTACCTCAACGCGTCCGACGTTCACCAAATCGTGCTCAATCTGCTCCTCAACGCCAGGGACACGCTTGTCGAGAAGCTGAACCTGCCGAACGTTCCGGAAAACTGGCGGGCGACGATCACGATCGACGCCGCTGAGTTCGGGCCGCGCGCGATCGAGAACACCCACTGGGAAAAGACGGAAAGCCCGGACGGGTGGATTTCGCTCGCGATCCGCGACAACGGCATGGGCATGCCGCAGGACGTGCAGGAGCGTATCTTCGAGCCGTTCTATACGACGAAGGGCGTCGGCAAGGGAACCGGTCTGGGGCTCGCGACAGTGTGGCATCTCGTCACGCGCATGGGCGGCAAGGTGAACGTCCACTCCCAGCCTGGCGAAGGCACCGTTTTCCAGGTCTGGCTGCCGATCTTGCACGGACCCATCCCAGAGGCTGGCGGCCCCGCCCAAAAGGCCCTGACGGATCACACCGCCAGAATTTGCCTCGTGGAGGACGACGATATGGTCGCGCAGACCCTCATCGCGACCTTGCGCCGGACCCAGCACCGGGTTGTCCACTTCCGCCACGGCACCGAAGCCTGGAAGCACTTGAGCATGCATCCGGCCGACTACGATCTGCTCCTCCTCGATCTGGACCTCCCCGGCATGAGCGGGCTCGAAATCGCGCGCCGCGCCCGGGCCGGACGTTTCAAAGGCAAGATCCTCGTCGCCAGCGGTCGCCTCACAGAACGGGAGTCCCAGGAGTTGGACAAACTGGGCGTCGAATTCCAGATCGAGAAACCGTTCTCCGCAGAGAAACTGAACCTCGCCGTTCAGACCTGCCTGAACGCCCACCGGCCGGCCGGAGTGCTCTAGCGCTCGCCTGCGGCGGGTCCGCAACACCGCGACGCCAGCTTGCACAAAGCCCCGTGCGTGGGGCAGACACCGTCGGCGGGATGGACGGGGCCCGCATTCGAAGCATCCTCCCGAGACTGCCAAGGCGCCGACGTGCGACAAATTCGGTGTAACTTCAGCGGGACAGGCCGGTTTCCCCCACAGACACGAATTCAGTGCCGTGAACGCCCTTCCCGAAATCATTGCGACACCGCCCGCTGCTATGGTTCGCTCGCCCGACTCGATCCCCGTGCCCTCCGAAATCGAAACGAGCGATCACGAGCTCATGCTGGCCGTGCGTGATGGACAGGTCGCGCGCCTCGGCGAGCTCTTTGAACGCCATCATGGCCCGCTGTACGGATTTTTTGTCCGGCTAACGGGCCAGCGCACCTTGAGCGAAGACCTCGTCCAGCAGGTGTTCTACCGCATCCTCAAATACCGGCACACCTACCGCGACGAAGGAAAGTTCTCCGCCTGGATGTACCACCTCGGCCGCCGCGTCGCCGCCGACCACTATCGCAAACACCGCACGGGCGAAACCGTCGACCGCGAGGAAGTAAACCTCGAACACATCCCGGACGACGCCATGGATTCCGGCGAACAGGCGGAGAAAAACGACGACTTGGCCCTGATGCAGAAAGCCTTTGCCGAGCTGCCGCTCGACCAAAGGGAGATCCTCACCCTGCACCGCTTCCAACACCTGCCTCACAGCGACATCGCCCGGCTGCTCGACTGCAGCGTCGGCGCGGCCAAGGTCCGCCTCCACCGCGCCGTGAACGCGCTCCGCGATTCCTACTTCCGCATGCGCCGCCACGACGGCGCCCGCTGAACCTCCAACTTTTTCCCTCCATGAACTGCCAGCGTATCCAAGATTCCCTACTCGACTTTGAAGCCGGCGCTTTGCCCGCCGCCGAAGCCGAGGGCGTCCGCGAGCACTTGAAATCGTGCCCGGATTGCCAACGGCGCTGGGCCGACCTGCAGGAAACGCTCGTCACGCTCGACCGGCTCCCGCAGCCGGCGCCCAGCCCTCGTCTTCGCAACAACTTCTACGCCATGCTGGAATCCCAGATGGAGGCGGCCGGGGAGTCCGGAAATCCGTTTCACGCTCCCCGCCCGTCGGAACACTGGTACTCCTTTCTCCTCCCGCATCGCGCCCTCGTCCAGGCTGCCGCAGCGGTCGCGCTCTTCGGTGTCGGCATCGCGCTCGGCTCGCGCGTCTGGCCGCCGTCGGACAAGACGTCCGGCGAAACAGCCGCCCAGCTCGCCGCCACCCGCGCCGAACTGGCCCAGCTCCGGAACCAGGTGGATTCGGTCAATCAGCTGGTGACGTATTCGCTGGCCCAGACGCAGCCCGCCCAAGCCCGTCTTCAGAACGTGGTCGCCACGTTGGGCCAGAAGAAGACCGACGAGGCCGAACTTGCGACGCTCCTGGGCACTCTCGCTTTCGATCCGAGCACGAACGTGCGGCTCTCCGCCCTGGAAGCCCTGTACGCCCATGCCGACAACACGAAGGTGCGCCAAGGCGTGCGCGCCGCCCTCCCGCGTGAGTCCTCGCCCCTGGTGCAGGTGGCGATGATCGACTTCCTCGCCTCGGTCCGCGACCGCGAGGCCGCGCCCGCACTCGAACAACTCACCCGCACGCCCAGGACCGACGAGGCCGTCCGCACCGCCGCCCAACGAGCCCTGGCCCAAATCTAACTCCCATGACTTCCATGAAACTCCTCCCGCTTCTCCTCGCCAGCGTGCTCGCGCCGCTTTTCGCGGCCGGCTCCGACGAGCCAACGCCCGTCACGATCAAACTGACCAACCCCGACAAGCCCGCTATTCTCCGCCTCTCGATTCCCCATGGCGAGGTGACGATCGTGGGTAGCGACCGCACCGACATCTCCGTCGAAAGCTCCGCCGAGCCACAAAAGAAAGAGAGCGTACGACCCGACGGCCTTCGGGTGATCAGCAGTTCCGTCGGATACTCCTTCGCGGAAAAGGACAACGTCGTGGAGATCCGCTCCGATGCCGCCGGGGGGGGAGGCGCCGAGTTCAATGTCCGCGTTCCGAAGACCACCTCCGTCGAGATCAACAACAACTGGGGCTCCGAGGTCACGATCGAATCGATCTCCGGCGACATCGATATTCGAAATCTGACCGGTGAAGTGACGCTCAAACACGTCAGCGGCGGCGCACTTGTCGAAACAATGAACGGAGAAATCGACGCTTCTTTCGACGCCCTGCCGACCGGCAAGCCGCTCTCCTTCACCTCGATGAACGGCGAAGTTATGCTGAAGCTGCCCGCCGACTCGAAGGCCAACGTCCGGCTCCGCACGCAAAACGGCACGATCCTCACCGACTTTCCCGAGGATACCTTGAAGACGAAGACCGAAACGTCTGCCGGGCTCTATGGCCAACGCGACGAAATCGCGCGGGCGGCCCGCGAAGCGTATCGCGAAGCGGCGCACGCCACCAAGGAAGCGGTCGCCGAAGCGCGCCGCGCGCTGAAAGAGGCCGGGATCGTATCCGGCGATCAGCCGCCGGCGCCGCCGAAGCCCCCCGTTCTCCCCGCCATTCCATCGATGGTCGGGGGCAAGGTCGTGAGCGGCACGCTCAACGGAGGCGGCACCGAAATCCAGGTCGCCACGATGAACGGCGACATCGTGGTCCGGAAACTCACGAACGAATAATTCGGATACACGCCAGGTCCTGAAGGCGCGCCCAGCGGCGCGCCTTTTTGCTTTCCGCATCCCGCGTGCGCCGCTGATCGACCGGACCGCTCCTCAGCGGACCAGAGTGGCTTCGACTTCGACGGCCAAATCCGCCCGGCAGATGTCCGAGCGAAGCCACGTCACCCGATCGGCGGGTTCGAGCAGCGTCGCTTCCAACAACGCCCGCGCCGGCGCCAGATCCGCCGCATGTCGGAGGTAAACTTTGAAGTGCCGCGTCCAGCCGCCCCCGGATCCGAGTCGGTCGCCCGCGCCGCTGGCGCGCGAGACGAGCCGCAGATTGTCCAGCGTGCACGCGATCTGCCCGGCTAGGCTCCCTTCCGCCACGGTCGCATGGCCTTTGATCGCCGACGTGCCGGACACGAACAGGTACTCGGCGCCGTTCGCGCGGGCCAAGGTCGCCCGGGAAAAACTCGGCGAGCGCGGGCCGTGCTCCCGAGGGTACTCGTAGGCCGGAACCTGCTCGGGATTCTCGATGTTCCTTCCGCTCTCCCGGCCCGCGGCAAATACCGATATCACCTGGCCGCCCTCGCAGCCGACCGCCGATGCCGACGGCAGGAGCTGTTTGAATTCACCGCCCCACGCACCCTCCAACACCAATGATCGTGCGCGGCAGAATGCCCGATAAACCTCGAGACCGTCCACCTCGTCGTTGATCCGAGGAACGTAGTTCCACACTCGGTACACGTGCCAATCCCGGCACGCTGCGACGAGGCGGCGGTACAAACGCTCGCTCGCCGCTTCCACGCCGTCGGGACCGATTGGCTCCGCTACCGCGCCGAGGAGGAGATCGCCCGATTGCGCCAAGTAGAGGCCCTGTTCGTCGGCGATCGGGACGGCCGGAGGGAAGATCTCCTCGGCCGGCGCGCCGAAAAGCACGGGGATGTCGACGCGAACGTCTCGCGATATCCCCGAAAGCGCACCGGAGCCTGCCGTCCCGCCGAAAACGACACGCCAGGGCAGCGCGCCTCGAATCGCTCCGAACGGAACGGACATGCGTTTATTTCTTCGTCGCCGCGAGCGTCCGGAACTTCACGCCGATATCGTCGCGCAAGTTCTCGATCCAGCTCTCGGGCATCTTCGGTTTCCCGCCGCGCGTGGACTTGGAGAAGATCTGAATCTGCTTCGGCGTATAGAGAAGCGTCAGGGTCGAGACCCAGCGATGAGCCTGCAGAAAGATGACGACCTTCTCGTCGTCTTTCGCCCGGATCTCCCACCCGCGTCCCGCCGCGGCCTCGACGATGCATCGCTGCACCTCGCTGGCCGAGATGCCCTCCGGCACGAGAACGACCCCGCCCGCGGTGCCGTAATCAGAATCCTCCGCCCGGACGACCGTCGAAAGCAGAACGAACGCGAGCGAAACCAAGCTGAACCAATGGAACGCCTTTTTCATGATTTGTAGGTTACTGCACTCGCGAAAAGACGGGCGCCCGAGACCTCGTTCAAGAACAAACACGGTGGATGCGCTCCCGGAACGGAACTCGACGGATGATCGCTCTGCCGTCGCGGGCTCGCCAGCGGCGGCTCGCGGCGTTTTTGTCGGGCCATGTTGACCAAAGCCGAAATCGCCCGACTGAGGTCCCTCCAGGAGAAAAAGCACCGGGAGGCGGAGGGTCTTTTTGTCGTCGAGGGCGAGAAGGTCATCGCCGAACTCTCCGCGGCGGGTTTCCCGTTCCTCGAAATCTACGCGACCGAAGGCAGCCGCGCCGCAGGCCACGCCGAGGCGCGCCAGATTTCGGCCACGGAGATGGCGCGTATCAGCCACTTTCCTACGCCCTCAGGCCTGTTCGCCGTCGGCCGCCTTCAGCGGCGCCCGCTTGAGCCCGCCGCTCTCAATCGAGGCCTCACGCTCGCCCTCGACGGCGTCCAGGACGCGGGCAACGTCGGCACTCTGCTGCGGATCGCGGATTGGTTCAGACTCGATCGAGTCGTCCTTTCACCCGACTCGGCCGACCTCTTCAGCCAAAAGGTGATCAATGCCAGCATGGGCTCGTTCGCCCGGGTGACCGTGCATCTGGCGCCGATCGCGGAGGCGCTGTCCTCCACCACGGTCCCGGTGCTGGGCTGCGATCTCTCGGGCACCGACGTCCATCGGCTGGAGCGGACCCCCGACGCCGTCTTGGTCATCGGAAGCGAAGGCCGCGGGCTGTCCCTGGAGGTTAGGAGCCGGGTGACTCGTTACGTCACCATCCCGCGGTACGGCGGGGCCGAGTCGCTCAACGCCGCCGTGGCCGCCGCGATTGTTTGCGACAACCTGCGACGCGTCGGGAGCTGATCGGACGGCGCCTACGCTTTTTTCTCGGCGATCCAGTCGCGCACCTGCTCCTCGAGAATATCGAGCGGGAGCGCGCCGTTCTTGAGAAGGAGGTCGTGGAACTGGCGCAAATCGAACTTCGCCCCGAGTTCGCGTTCGGCCAGCGCGCGAAGCTCCTGGATCCGAATCATGCCGATCTTGTACCCGGTCGCCTGCCCCGGCCAGACGATGTAGCGGTTTACCGAGGTGACGATTTCCCGCTCCGACGAGGGCGTGTTTTTCGTCAGCCACTCGATCGTCTGCGCCCGCGTCCACCGTTTGGCGTGAATTCCGGTGTCGACGACGAGCCGCGCGGAACGCCAGAGCTCCATCGAAAGGCGTCCAAAATCCGAATACGGATCCGCATAGAACCCCATCTGCTTCGGAACGAGTTCGCAGTAGAGCGCCCAGCCTTCGACGTACGCGGTGTAGTTCTCGCTGATCTGCCGGAAGCGCGGCAGCCCTTTCAGCTCCTGGGCAATCGCGATCTGCATGTGATGCCCGGGGATGCCCTCGTGATACGCAAGCGCCTCCATCTCGTATTTCGGCACGGCGTTCATGTCGTAGAGGTTCACATAAAACCGTCCGGGACGGGACCCGTCCAACGAGGCTGGCTGGTAAAACGCCCCTCCGCTCTCTTGCTCGCGGAAAGGCTCCACCGCCCGCACCTCGATCTGGGCCCGCGGCTTGATGACGAACAACTCATCCAGGCGCGACCGCATGGTGTCGATGATGCGCGTCGATTCCGCCAGGAAGGCCTGCTTACCCTCGGGCGTGTTGGGATAAAAAAACCGGGGATCCTCTCGCATGAATCTGAAGAACGCTGCGAGGTCTCCCTTGAAGCCGACTTTCTCCCGGATCGCGTCCATCTCGCGGTGAATGCGGGCGACGTCGCGGAGTCCGATCTCGTGAATCTCCTCCGGAGTGAGGCCCGTCGTCGTGACCTGGCGCACGGCATACCGGTAGAACGCATCGCCGTCGGGCAGCTTCCACGCTCCGTCGTCGTCGGTCGCAACCTTCTCCAGCGACTGAAGCTCGGCAATCAGCGCTTCGTAGGCGGGCTTCACCGATTCCATCAGCGCCGCTCTTGCCTGCGCGATCAGCTCCTCCCTCTGGGCAGTGGTGATGCCAGTCGGGCCGTCGAGCTTGCGCGCAATATCGGCGAGGGACGTCGCGTCCTGCCTGTTTGCGCCACCGGCACTCAACGCGCCGACTTTGCGCGTGAAGTCGGCGAGAAGCGCCGAAGGCCGGTCCGAGCCGTCAAACGGCGCGCCTGAAATCTGCGTGCGACAGGTCTCGATCACCAGCGGGAACACGAAGCGCGGCGCCACGATTCCGAGCTTCCGGCGCTCCTCTAGACCGTCGATCACCGCCTGAAGTCGCGCCCGAATCCCGCGCAGCCTCGCGACGTAGGCGCGAGCGTCGTCGAGGCTCGAAACGGCGTGGAGGTTCATCAGGAGCGAGGGAACTCCCGTGTGTTCGCCGAACATCGGATTCACCGGATAGTCGTGGAAACGCCACCGGAAGCCCTCCGTTTCCATTTCCACATCGTAGACCCACAGGCGGTAACTGAGCTGGGTCTGCGCATCGAGGCGGTCGAACCGGATGGTCCGCTTCAACTCGGCGAGTTGCGAAAGGCGCAGCGCGAGCTCCGCGGTGCGGGCTTCGTCCGAGATATCCTCCCATTTGACGTTGTTGACCTTGTATCCAAGCGTCGTGGCAAACTCGGGATGCCGGTTCACCCGCTCCTCGAACACCCGATCGAAGAACGCGTTGGCCTTCTTCGACTCGGCCACGATCTCCTCCGGCGTTCCGACCGCGCGGGCCAACGCGGTCAGTGCCAAGCCGAGGAAAACGACGGATACGCTTCGGTGGATACGCATGCTCTTCAGCTCAACGAGTGGAGGATCTCACGCAAGCCGGGAGCCGTTGGCGGCCGTCCCGCACGAGACACACCGCTCTGCACCGCTCACCGGAACACGATTCCTATCCCACGCGCCGGACTCGCACCGAGAATCACCGGAGGAGAGAAGCTTCGCCCCACTTTGTCGCCGTCTCGGGACACAACAAAGGCGCGCCCCGGTTGAAGCGCGCCTCACAAAAGCGGGATGACCGCGGCTCGGTCAGCGCCGCACTCCTCGATGGAGGCGGCTGGCCGGCTTGGCCACGGCGGAAGCCTGCGCGGATTCGTCGAAGAGGGCCGAGTAGATGTACTCGAAGCCTTCGATCTTCTTCCGCTCGATTTCCGTTCCGATAAAACGCTCGATGGACCGCGCGTCCCGGACGTCGTCCTCGGTCACGAGAGTGAACGCATCGCCCGTTGCCTGGGCGCGGCCGGTGCGGCCGATGCGATGCACGTAGTCCTCGGGATTCTGCGGGACGTCGTAGTTGATGACGTGCGACACGCCCGCGATGTCGAGGCCGCGGGCCGCGATGTCGGTCGCCACCAGAATCTCGAATTTGCCGCTCTTGAAACCGTTGAGAGCATCCACGCGCTCCGTCTGGCTGCGCGCGGAGTGAAGCACACCCACGGTCTGGCCCGATTGGTGGAGCCGACGGGCAATGCGGTCCGCCCCGAATTTCGTCCGGGTAAAGATCAGCACGCTCTTGTAGTCGGTCTGTTTCAACAGCGCCTCGAGCAGCTCGAACTTTTGCGAAGCCACGACCGGGTAGAAGGCGTGTGAAATCGTCTCGGCCGGCGAACGACGCTGGCCGATGTTGACCTCGACCGGTTCGCGGAGGGCCCAACCGGCGAGCTGCGCGATCTCCGGCGGCAGCGTGGCGGTGAAAAACAGCGTTTGCCGAGAAGCCGGGCAGCGCTGGACGATCCGGCGGACGTCCGGCAGGAAGCCCATGTCCAGCATGCGGTCGACCTCGTCGAGCACGAGAATCTCGATGTCGTTCAGACTGACGTCGCCCTGCTCCATGTGGTCCAGGAGGCGCCCCGGCGTTGCGGCGAGAATGTCCATGCCCCGGGCAAGGTCTTCACGCTGCTTTCCGTATCCGACGCCGCCATACACCACGGTCGTGCGCAGATTGGTGTATTTGCTGTACTCCTTGAACGCCTCCTCGACCTGGAGCGCGAGCTCGCGGGTGGGCTCGAGGATCAGGCAGCGCAGTCGGCCGTGCTGGCCAAGCCGCTGGAGAATCGGAAGCGCAAACGCCGCCGTTTTTCCCGTGCCCGTCTGCGCCGAGCCGATCACATCGCGACCCGAAAGAACGATCGGAATCGCCTGCTGCTGGATCGGCGTCGGTTCGCTGTAGCCCTTTTCCTGCACCGCGAAGGCGATCGCATTGGAAAGGCCCAGCGCCTTGAAAGGCGTCTCGACGTTCGGCACTTCCGGCGGCGGCGGAGCAGACACCGGCTGCCGGCGCGGCTCACGCGGCTGGTTCTCCCGGGGCTGCTGCGCGGCAGCGCCGCCATGACCGCCGTGGCCACCGTGACGTTCGGTCCGGGCAGGGCCCGCGTGGCGGGACTTTTCGCCGCCGCGTCCCTCCTGGCGCGCAGGACGTCCTTGGCCACCGCGAGGGTGCTGCTGGTCGTGTGAGTGACGAGGAGAGGGTTTGTTGGACTGGCGCGCAGCGTGCGAACGGCGAGTCGGATGCTCCGACCGTTCCACTTTTGCGCTGGGCTCCGGTTCGGACCCCAGCGTCTTGCGCAACTTCGCAAATAACTTCCGCAACATATCAGATAATCGGGGCAGCTTTCCGCAATTGACCCGATTTGCAACCTTCGATCTCGGAAGGGCCTCGGCGGATACAAAACGGCTGCACGCACGCGCCAAATCGGGCGCGACGGCAAGCGGCGGAAGAAATCAGGCCGCTCAGATCGCGGCCTTGATCTTGTCCAGAATGGCCAGCGACTTCGCCTCGTCGCCGAAAACGCCGACACGGATTTGAACCTTGGTCGTTTCGGTCGCGAGCTTGGTGATCTTGATCTCGACCTTCTTGTCGTCGGCCGTGCGGGCGGTGATCACCGCGACAAACGCGTCCTTGCGCTCGTTGATCTTCACCAGCTGAAGCTGCTCGATCGCGCGATTCGCGGCGCGTTCGACCGCATCGTAACTTCCGCTCAACGTCGTCTCGAGTTCGCCGCGGACATACGCAACGGCCCCCGCGCCCGCCGCGCCGGCAGCGACAATGAAGCAACCGGATTGGAGCGCCGCAGAAGCAACGAGCACTGCGCTGAACAAGCAGGTGGAGAGGATCCGAGACCGTTTCATGCCGCCCATTGACCACGAATCAGCCGGTCGGTTTCAACGCTGAAGTCAGGGCGCTCGCTCGTTCGGGCAACCTCCAAGCGGGCGATCGTCGGAAGAACTCCCTAGCAATTCGCGGCCGGTCGCCAGCCCGATCGAGCGGATCTCAACCAGCGATTTTCAGAGGGAAAAACGCGCTGCCGGCGGAAATCTCTCCGCCGCCCGCCCCACCCTTTCGGGCGGAGAAGCGGCGAAATGTAATGGCGTTGTTTATTTGCCGCGCGCCCCAGGGCGCATCGGGAACCAACCCCACGAGTTCTCGCTTCGGTGGCACGGGATGCGGTCGATAAACGGACATCACGTTATGACACCGGACGTCCGCTGGCTCGCCCGCTTGGGCGTCGATCAAGGGTTGTTCACGCGCGCCGACTGCCTCGCGCTGCGCATGACCCTGGGCGAGGATGCCGAGCTGATGGCGTTTGCGCAGCAGCTGATCGACGAGGGCATCGTCGAGGACGTGGCGCTGCTCGAGCGGCTCGCGAGCACCGCGATGGGCAAGGCCGCCTCGGGTCCTCCGGCAAGCGACCCGTTTGCCGACGCGCCCGCCGAGGAGCACCCCGTCGGCAACGCCTCGCTCGGTTCGCCCGGCGCGCCTTTGCCGAAATTCGATTTCGCCCGTCTCGCCTCGCTCGCCGACGAGGAGCTCTCCGCTTCCATGACCGAGCTTCTCCGCGCCGGCGCCCGTTTCGGCGCGAGCGACCTTCACCTCTCGGCGGGCTCGCGGCCGTTCCTTCGCAAGCACCGGTCGCTGATCGAGCTGGACGAGCACGTCCTCTCCGCCGAGGAGTCGCTGCGGCTGAACAGCATCCTGCTCGCGCCGCATCAGAAGCAGCTTTTTCAGGAGCGCCGCGATTACGACTACGCCCTGGCGGTGGGAGCGGCCAACCGCTACCGCGTCAACCTGATGTTCCACAAGGAAGGCGCCGCCGGCTCCTATCGCATGGTGCCGGCGCGCATCCCGCGGCTGGACGACATCGGTCTCCGCAACCTGGATACCGTCCGCCGGCTTCTCTCTTTCCACAACGGCCTGATTCTGGTCACGGGTCCGGTCGGGGCCGGAAAAACGACCACGCTCGCCGCGCTGGTCGCAGAGCTGAACGAAACGCGCCAGGATCACATCATCACCGTCGAGGACCCGATCGAGATCGTGCAGCCCTCGCGCGGCTGCAACGTCACGCAGCGGGAGGTCGGCCCGCACACGAAATCGTTCGCCAGCGCGCTCAAGGGAGCCCTCCGCGAGGACCCGGACGTGATCGTCATCGGCGAGCTCCGCGACCTGGAGACGATCGAGATGGCCATTACCGCATCGGAGACCGGGCACCTCGTGATCGGCACGATGCACACCAGCGACGCGTCGACGACGCTCAACCGCCTGCTCGACGTTTTTCCCTCTTCTCAGCAGCCGCAAATCCGTGCCTCCGTCGCCGAAAGCCTCCGGGGAATCCTCTGCCAGCGTCTGCTCCCCGGCACCGAAGGCGGTCTCGTTCTTGCCTCCGAAATTCTCGTCGGCAACGCCGCCGTCGCGAATCTCATCCGCGAAGGCAAGATGCAGGGTCTGCGCAACGTGATCGAAACCGGGGTGCGCGACGGGATGTGCCTGATGGAGAATGTCATTTTCGATCTCTATCAGCGGGGAAAAATCTCCGCCGAAACCGCCCGAGCCCAGGTCGGCTCGCGGATGATGAAAGCCAAGATCGCCGCCTGACCATGGCCTCCCTCGACGCACTTCTCCGCCGGATGCTGGAGCGCGGCGGTTCCGATCTTCACCTCACCGTCGGACTGCCGCCGAAGGCCCGCATCTCGGGCTCGCTCGCCGCGATCGAGGATGGCACCGTCAGCGCGGGGCAGATGGAGAACTGGCTCCAGGAGATCTGTCCGCCGCGCCGCTGGAAGGATTTTCTCGAGCGCAAGGATCTCGACCTCGCCCACGAGATTCCCGGCGTGGCCCGCTTTCGCGCCAACTTCCTCTACAACCACTGGGGCCAGGCTGCGGTCTTCCGCCAGATCCCCTCGAAGATCCTTTCGTTCGACGACCTGAAGCTCCCGGAAACGTTGAAGAAATTCTGCCATCTGACCGAGGGTCTGGTGGTGGTGACCGGCCCGACCGGCAGCGGCAAGAGCACGACGCTCGCCGCGATGATCGACTTCATCAACACGCACTACGCGCGGCACATCGTCACGATCGAGGACCCGATCGAATTCGTGCACAGCAACAAGCGATCGGTGATCGTGCATCGGGAGGTCGGCGAGCACACCGCGTCGTTCGCGGACGCCCTCAAGGGAGCGATGCGACACGATCCCGACATCGTGCTGCTCGGTGAATTGCGCGACCTCGAGACGATGCAGCTCGCCTTGAGCTGCGCGTCGATGGGCATGCTCGTATTCGGCACCCTGCACACAAACAACGCGCCGAAGACGATCGACCGCATCATCAACGCCTTTCCCGCCGAGGAGCAGAACCAGGTTCGCACCATGCTCGCGGGCTGCCTCGCGGGGGTCGTCGCCCAGCTGCTGTGCAAACGCCAGCCCAAGGGCCGCGTCGCGGTGCACGAAATCCTCCTTCCCCACGAGGCGCTCCCGAACACGATCCGCACCGGACAGATCGCATCGATCCGGCAGCTGATCGAGGGCAGCGGAGCCGAAGGCATGGTCACGATGGACCACAGCCTCATGGCCCGCGTGAAGGATGGCACCGTCGCGCCCGAAGAGGCCTACATGAAGTGCACGAACAAGGCGCTCTTCGCGCCGCTCCTCACCGGAAACGGCGCGCCGGCAGCCGCGCACTGAGCGGTCCGCCCGCCCGGGACGGGCACGCTACCGTCTTCCGCGTTTCACCCAGCCGCGGCTCTTGGCGAAGAGGATCATCGCGACGCCGGCCAAAAACCCGCCGGCATGAGCCCACCAGGCCACCCCGCCCCGCCCCATTTCGCCGCTCATCAGCGAACCCACGCCGTTGAATGCCTGGAGCGCGAACCAAACCAGAAGGAACAGAAACGCCGGTACTGGAATAATGGGTACGATCCAGGGCACGAGCGTATAGACGAGAGCGAAGGGGAATAGGAGCAGGTACGCGCCCAGCACGCCGGAGATCGCGCCGCTGGCCCCCAGCATCGGCAGGGTCGATTGCGGATACACCGCGGCCTGCAGAGCCGCGGCGGCAACGCCGCTCAGGAGATAGAAAAACAGATACCGAAACGATCCGAGCCGGTCCTCGATGTTGTTGCCAAAGACCCAAAGGAACCAGCAGTTCCCCAGCACGTGCGCCACGCCGCCGTGGAGAAACATGGAGGTAAAGACCGTCAGCCACTGGCCGCCGCTGTCGAGCTGGCCGAAGAACCGCGCCGGGACGAGCGCGTGCAGCTGGATAAACGTCGCCAGCGAGCGGTGGCTCTCCATCGCCAGCATGACTTCGTATCCAAAAACTCCGAGATTGGCCGCGATCAGCAGGCTTGTGATCACGGGCCGCCGGTGCGGCACGTCGTCCCAAAGCGGAAGCATGACCCAGTCGGGAGGACAAAGGCGGCACACGTCAACCTTCCGCGAAGCAGGAGACGCCGGACGTCCGCCACCGGTTGAAGCCGGCCAGACCGGATGGCGCTGCGGCCCATTCGAGGCGCGCGCAGTCGCCTGAGGCAGGGTCAAGTTCGACCTCTGCTTGCCCCCTCCCACTCCCCTCGTTTCCCTGCACGCATGACCGATCCCAGCCCTGATCCGCTCCCGCGTCTCCGGCCCGCGCAGGCCCGGGCGTTGAGGTCGCGTTTGCAGCGGCTGATCCACGATGCGGGTCAAACCGACTTGGCGCCGGAAGCCGAATGTTTCTGGGAGCTAGATCCGACGCCTATTGTGATCTCAGCCGCCGAGTGGGGCAGCCTCTCCGCCGGCCTGATTCAGCGGGCACGGCTCGTCAATGCCCTACTGCGCGATCTCTATTCGTCCCAGGCCGCGCTTCGCCAGAAGGTGCTTCCGCCGGAGATGATTCTGGGCGATCCGCACTACCGGCGCCCGTGCCTGAACCTCGAGCCGGATCGCGTCAGCCCGGCCACGTTGCTGCGCTTCGACCTGACCCGCGCCGGCTCCGAGTGGCTCGTCACCAGCACCTTCGCAAACACGCCGGTGGGCCTGAGCTACGCGGTGCAAAACCGGCGCTTCCTTTCGCAAGAGGCGCCGCATCTGTACGCGGCGCTGCCCGACTACGAGAGCATCATCAACACGCCGCTGCAGCTCCTCGACGCGCTCCGCCAGCTTTCGCCGCGCCGTCCGGCCCAAGCGTCCATCGTCGTGCTCACTGCGGGACCGCACGATCCGTTTTATTCCGAGCACAGCTTTCTCGCCCGGAAGATGGGCGTGCCGCTCGCGCGGGGCGACGACCTGCTGGTCCTGGACAATTGCGTCTATTTCAAAACCGTCGCCGGCCTCGAGCGCGTCGACGTGATCTACCGCCGCCTCGGTGACGCTCACATCGACCCCGTTGTTTTTCCCACTCTGCGCCAGGCCGCAGGCGTGCCCGGGCTCCTGCACTGCGTTCGTCGGCGCAGCGTCGTGGTCGCGAACGCGATCGGCTCGGGTCTCGCCGAAAACCGCGCGATCGAGGCGTTCCTGCCGCAGCTCTGCCGCTTTTACCTGGGCGAAGACCTCCGGCTGCCCGGCATCCCGACGCACCTCTGCACCGACGCCGATCAGCTCGATGCGCTCCGGGCGCGTTTCGGCGAACTACGGCTGAGAAACGTCCACCCGCCGGCCGCCCTCGCCGCCAACAATCGCCCGGAGTTCGAACTCGTGCTCAGGCGCGGCGAGGCGCTTCCGGCACACGTCGCGGCGGCGCCGTACGATTTCGTCGTCCAGGAAACGCCGCCCACTCCGGAGAAACGAAGGCCGACCAACGCCGCCGTGACTTGGTCCGCGTTCGTGATCTCCCAGTCCAACGACGTCCGCGCGATGCCCGGCGGTCTCGTCCGCGTGCTGCCTGAAGTCGTCGCGTCGAGCCGCATCGGGCTCACCGCCGACCTCGTGGTCCTGCAAACGGCGCAGTCGCCGGAGCCCACCTGCCCCGACACCCCCCTGGCGCCCCCGCCGCGCACGCCCCTCGGCTCGAGGACGGCGGAATCGCTGTATTGGCTGGGCCGTTACCTGGAACGCGCGGAGTCGACCGCACGCATGCTGTCGATCTTCGACGACGTCGCCCTGGAGGAGATTCCGGCGCGCGACCGCCGCAATTGGCTGCCGGTCTGGCAGGGCCTGCTCGAGGCCGCGGGCTACCTCGGCGAAAAACTTCCGCCCCACGGCGATCCTTCCGCCGTGCTTTCGGCCGCGCTCGCCTGGCGCATGGCTCTGGATGCCTCGCATCCGAGTTCGATCTATTCCTCCGTCCACGCCGCGGCCGAAAACGCGCGCCAGCTGCGCGACTGCATCAGCCCCGAGGTGTGGGTCGCGCTGAGTCATCTCGATGACGAACTCCAGAACCTGCTCCGCTCGAGCGCGGAGCAAACCGATCCGAAGGACCTGGAGGGCTCGGCCCGCGCCGCCGCACAGCACGTGGTCGGCGGGGTCAACGCCGTGTTGGGCACCGCCGAGCGCACGCTGCTGCAGGACGCCAGCTGGCGCTTCCTCCTTGTCGGCCTCCACCTCGAACGGGCCATCATGACCTGCAGCGCCCTCCGCCACAGTCTCGGCGCGCTCGAAAAGCAGGCGGCGACCGACCCGGGCGTCGCGGATCGCGATAATCCGGAGCTCTCCGCGCTCGTTCGCATGCTCGGTTCCCAGGACGCCTATCGCCGGCTTTATCGGGCACCCAGCCTGCCCCACTTTGTCACCGATTTCTTCCTACACCAGCCCGCCGCCCCGGGCAGCCTGCTGCACAACGTCAACCGGCTGGCGGAGCAGATCGACGCGGTGGCGCACGAACTCGGGGCGCGCAGCGGGCCCGACAAGTGCGCCCGGGCGGGGGTCGACGAAGTCCTGCGTTTCATGCAGCCGCTCCGGTTCGAACGCGACCGAGCCTCCGCCCCGCTCGCCGAGCAGCTCTCTCACCTCCTCCATCGGCTCTACGGACTGCACTCCGTCATCAGCGATCACTATTTCAGCCACCAGGGCAGGCTGCCCGCCGCCCCCCTGACCGTCGCTCAAGTGGAAAACGGCCCCTGCTCGCCGGCGACTTCCTGAGCGTGCCTCGTGTCCGGCAGAGATACGGTTTCCCGAGTATCCGCGGTCTCGCTCCTCAGCCTGGGCGTGCCACTCAGTGGGCGAACAGCTGGTCCGTCTTGAAGAAAGCTCGCGGACGCCCGGCGATGGGCACGAAGAGCGGCGTGGTTTCTCCGATGTTGGCCCGGTGCAGCGTCTCTTCCTGCGCGCGGAGCAACCGCTGCGCCTGGTCGCGCTGGGCCGCGGAATTTGGGAACATGGCAGCAAGCTGCTGGGCGGCCGCCTGCGGCGCGGAAAGCACGCGGTCCTGCATCGAGAGGAGCACCGCGCTGACCGAAAGAAACACGTCCCGTTTCGCTCCCGGCTGAGCGAGGATCGCGGCAACGAAAGTCGTGGTCACCTCGCGGTTTTCGTCCGACACCTTGAAATAGATCGCCGGGCCGTTCGGGAGATCGGCGTATTTCTGCCGCGTGAGCTCGCCGAGCAGGTCGAGGCACGCGGCGCAGTTGAGGCTGATCACCAGGGCCGGGCTTCGCGGGCTGATCGGCCCGAGCCAAGGCAGGCCCGCGGGAGCGGACGCGAGCGGTCCGCCTCCCGGCACGACCACGCCGGTCTCCGCATGGGCCGCCGCCTGAGTGCGTGCGATCCAGAAGCCGCCGAGAGCAAGCGCAACGCTCAGGGGAACGGCCCCGCGATTGGGCGCTTCTCCGTAGACGCCGAGCGCGATCCAGGCGACCACGGCGTGCAGGGTGCAATACAGGCAGAATCCGTGAAGCACCAGAAACTGGATACCCATGAAAATCGCCGAACCCGCCGCGAGCAGCATCAGCAACGATCCGCGTTTCGTGCGATCGCGCACCAGGATCGCTCCCGTCCAGAGCACCGCGCCGTAAACGCCGACGGGAAGGCCGAGCACGGTGCCGTAGGCGCTGTAGATGATCGCGTGGCATCCACCGGGGCCGATGCAAGGAAGCGAGTAATACTTCAGCAGCGCCAGATGAAGGGAGAGCGCCAAGCCGAGCGTGCAACAAGCTGTATCGAGCCAGCGTTTCAGCGAAGGGGGCACGTGGGGAAGTTCGTCGAGGCGGGAGACTGCCCGGCCCGCGGGGTGTATTCAATCCCGATCGGCGGACCCATCGGCCGCGGCCGGGCGTCCCGTTCGTTTCGACGCCCCAGGGGCATCCCGGGTGCGGTGCGCCCTCCTGTTGTCGACTCGAGCCGCTTGCCCGCGGTCAATCCATCCGGGAGCGGGCGGCCTAACTGCGCTATTCCGCGCGAACGATCACCGGCACCTCTGCTTCAAGCGAATCGCCGGCATAGATCCGGAGCAGACGCGTGGTGGTGCCCGCCGTCTTCGGCGTCATCGAGAGTTTTGCGAGAACATCCCGACCGTCGCGCTCGGAAACACTCGCCTCGCCGCCCTCGAGCTCGAATCGAGGATCCTGCTTGGCCTCCCACATCGAGAGCGTGAGCGGAATGTTCACCGTCTTTCCCACCGGGGTCATCGGGAGAAGCACCGGATTCGGCTTCACATTGAGATTCGAATACACCGAAGCGAACACGGGCACAGAAAGCTCCCCTTCGTGCGGATCCGTGGTCGACAGCGTGATCTTCGGCTGGTGGTTGCCCGCGGGCGCCTCGGGATGCTTCGTCAGGCGCAGTTTAGTACCGTCGGGGGTTTTCTCGAGAGCGGCGGTAATCCACGGAACGGATGCGCGCGCCCCGGTGATCTCTGCTTTTCCCGAGCCGATGTAGGACACGGTGATCGCGGCTTCGGCGGGCGCGCCTTTGTTGCTTGCGGCAAACACCGCCATCGGGGCGCCGAGCATCCAGTCGTCGTACGCGCTGACGAGCGCCTTCACCGGGATGAGCACGTCGCCCTCCGAGGTTTGCACGAGCACGCGCCGCACGACTTCGCCCTGGTAGCTGCGGGTTTCGAAACTGACGTTCACCGTGGCGGTTTCCCCCGGCGCAAGCGTGCCGGTCTTGGTCGACACGGCCGTGCAGCTGCAGTCGGCACCCACCCGCAGGATCTCCACGGGTTTCTCTCCCGCGTTGGTCAACGTCACCGTGGACGTGAGCGTCTTTTCCTGACGGGCCCTGCCGAAATCCAACGATGCAGGCGCGGCCTTCACGTCGGCGCGCGCCGTCGTCGTCGTGGCGGAGACCAGAAGGGCGAGAGAACAGACCCAGGCGGACGGCCGCGAAAGGAGTCGGAAAGAAGTCATGACCGGAAAAGCTGCCGATAGTCAGGCCCAAGATTTCCCCGGCGCAAGCCCGACCGCCCGCACCTCTCCGATGGAAATTCGCAATTGGAAATCCGGGGCGACCGTGGGAGACAGAACATCGCTTCCAGTTCGCACCCAACTCCGTCCAAAACGTCCGAACTTCCGCGCCCGCCGGCGCCCATTTCCATGAGCAGAACCCCAGTCGCCCTTCAATTGTACTCAGTCCGCGACGACACGGCGCGGGACTTTGCCCGAACCGTCGCCGAAGTCGCGAGCATCGGCTACACCGGCGTGGAGCTCGCCGGCTACGGAAGCCTCGACGCCCGCGGCGCGAACAAGGCTCTCCGCGACGCCGGCTTGGCGGTCGCCGCAATGCACATCCTCCGCGACGCGTTGCGGAAGGACTTCGACCGCGTGGTCGAGGAGGCCCAGCTCCTTTCCTGCCCGCACATCGTCTGCCCATGGCTGGCGCCGGAAGAGTACGTGTCCCGCGGGGCCGTGGAGGACATCGGCAGGGAGTTCGACGAAATCGGAGAGAGGCTGCGGAAGCGCGGGCTGGCCTTCAGCTTTCACAATCACGCGGCGGAGTTCCGCTGCCTCGAGGGGCGGCCGATCATGGCTTGGATGCTCGACGCGGCGGCACCGAGAAACGTGGGCGCGGAACTCGACGTCTACTGGGCCCACGTCGCCGGCTATGCCCCGGAGCGTTTTCTCCGCGAGCAAGGCCAGCGGGTGGATCTCCTGCACCTGAAAGACGAGAAGGTGATCGGCGGCGGCCCGGTCAATTTCGGCCCGATCTTCGCGACCGCCGAAGCGATTGGCGCCGTCGAGTGGTACATCGTCGAGCAGGAAAACTACGACGATACGCCGCTGGCCTCCGTGCGAAAGTGCTTCGAGCAGCTGCGCAAGTGGAGCAAGGCCTGAGCCGTGTCGACGGCGGCGACGACCGCCAGCGCCCCGCCAGTCATCCGGGCGCGGCACCGGAGAAAACGCTTCCGCTCCGACCGCGAGCGATGCGATAACCGCGGCATGGCATTCAGGCGTCCCGTGACAGAACTGGAAGTGTTGTCGATCGACGACCTCGACGGCTGGCCGTCCGACGGTCGCACGTGGCTCGCCGTTCTCGGGCATCCGATCAAACACTCGATCAGCCCGGCCATGCACGGCGCCGCCTTGAAGGAAATGGCGCGGGCTCACCGCGAGTACTCGAGATGGGGATACGTGCGCTTCGATGTCCCTCCGGAGCGCTTGCCGGAAGCCCTGGAAAAACTCCACGCGCACGGCTTCACGGGACTCAACCTGACCGTTCCCCACAAGGTCCTCGCCTTCGGTCGCATCGCCCAAATCGACCCATCGGCCCGCCCGGTCGGAGCCGTGAACACGCTCCGGCGAACGGCATCGGGCTGGGAGGGTTTCAACACCGATGGATACGGAATGGCCGCCGGCATGCGCGAGGATCTTGGCGCAGAGATCGCGGGAGCTCACGTCATCCTGCTCGGGGCTGGCGGCGCGGCTCGAGGCGCCGCGGTCGAGTGCCTTCAGCGCGGTTGCGCCTCGCTCTGGATCTGCAATCGCACCGCCGCGAATCTCGAGACCCTGCTCCATCAGCTGAAATCCGTCACCGGAAAAACCCAACTCCGCGGTTTTGCCCCCGCCGAAATACCGGCGGAGCTTCCGACCGGCGCCTGGGTGATCAACTCCACCTCCGCGGGTCTTCACCCCGGCGATCCCATGCCCATCGATCTGGCGCGCCTGCCGAAACCCGCGGGCGTCTACGACATGATCTACAACCCAGCCGTCACGCCGTTGCTGGGCCGCGCGAGGGAACTCGGACTGCCGGCGGCCAATGGACTTTCCATGCTCGTGCACCAAGGCGTCCGCGCGCTCGAAATCTGGACCGGACGTTCCGTGCCGGTCGACGCGATGCGCCAGGCCGCACGGCAGGCGATGAGAATCTAGCGGGCTTCGCAGGAGCGCACACGTGCGTCGGCGCGTCCCTGCGACGACATTCGCCGCGAGGGGCCATCGCGAACCGGGCTTCGCGGGCGTCGCGTGTCAGAGGAGGCGTCAGTCGCGCCGTCACGCGCGTTGACAACGCGAGCGGCCCAGGCCGAGATCACCTCATCCCCCGAATGGATTTCAACTACGCGGAATTCTCGAACGCGTTTCCCTGGTTCTTCCCTGCCGCGGCGTTCCTCTTCGGCGCGATCGTCGGAAGCTTTCTGAACGTATGCATCTATCGCATACCGGCGGGAAAATCCGTCGTGCGCCCGGGTTCGCACTGCGCCTGCGGCCAGCCGATCGCGTGGTACGACAATATCCCGATTCTCAGCTGGTTCATTCTGCGTGGAAAGGCGCGCTGCTGCGGCCGCCCCTACTCGTTTCGATATCCCCTCATCGAGCTGATCACCGCGCTGATCTTTCTGGCCTGCTGGATGCTCTTCCCACCGGGGAAAGCGCTCTGTGGAATGGTGCTCTCGGCATCCCTGGTCTGCGCGACGTTCATCGATCTGGATACGTTTGAGATTCCCGACGTTTTCAGCGTCGGGCTCGGCATCGTGGGGCTGCTGCTTTCGATCGTCGTGCCGTCGCTGCACGACCAGCACCACGAGATCGCTCTGGTCGCGAGCATGCGTTCAGCCACGGTCGCGGCGCAGGGCATGTTTATCGGCGCGGGCCTGGTCCTGTGGATCGCCGTGGTCGCCTACGCCGTGCTGAAGAAGGACGCGATGGGCATCGGCGACGTGAAGTTGGTCGGCGCGATCGGTGCGTTCACCGGCTGGCAGGGCACCGTCACTTCGGTTTTTGGAGGGGCGATCCTCGGCACTGTCTGGTTCGTGTTCGCCTTGGTTTGGCAGAAAGCCACGGGGAAAAAACTGGAGTTGAAGTCCCCGGAAGAAGGCGAAGGCCCGAAAGAGCTCAGCTTCGGCGCACATGTCCCGTTCGGACCGATGCTGGCCCTCGCCGGCCTCCTGCATTTTCTGTTCCTGCACCGCTGGGTTGCCTCCTACTTCAAGGAGCTGAGCAGCCTCCTGTAGCCAGGGCTTTGTCGGTGGAAGGTCCTTCTTCGGCCCGGCGGCTGCCGGCCGGCGACCTACCGACAAAAAAAGAAGGCGCGCTTCGCGGCGCGCCTTCGGCAAAAAGATCGGTTGGGTACTTCCCGGACTAGACGACCTTGGCGCCGTCGCCGGTCTGGCAGTGGAGCAGCTCGGGCTCGGAGCCGTATTTCTTCGCGTACGTGGCCGCCACTTGGCGCGCCTGCGTCTCCGAGAAGGTCGAGTCGGTCATCGCCATCACCGCGCCGCCGAAGCCGCCGCCGGTGAGTCGCGCGCCGAAGACGTGCGGCGTAGCCACGAGGGCGTCCACCAGCGTATCCAATTCCGGCGTGCTGTTCTCGAACTGGGTCTGCGAACTGCGGTGGGAAGCCGTCAGCAGCTGACCGACCTTCTTCAGATCGCCGACCTTCAGCGCCTGGTTGGTCTGCTCCACGCGAGCGATTTCCTCGATCACGTGCTTGGCGCGTTTGTAGGCCGTCGGCGAAAGCTTGGCCTTCGAGGCCTCCAGCTTCGGGAGATCGGCCTCGACCAACGCCGAGACGCCCAGCGCTTTTGCCGCTTCCATGCACTCCTTGTGGCGAGCGGCATAGAGACCATCGACGAGAGCGTGCTTCGTGTGCGTGTTGAAGATCCAGAAGTGAGCGCCCGCCGGCAGGGGAACGGTCGCGAACTTGGGACCGCGGCAGTCGATGAACACGAGATGGTTCTTCAGACCGAAGCCCGACACGCCTTGATCGAGGATGCCGCAGGGCACGCCGACGAAGTTATTCTCGGCGTGTTTTCCGATCTTTACCACGGTCTCGCGCGGCGGGTTCTGGCCCGTGGCCTTGAGGAAAACCAAAGCTGAGGCGAGCTCGAGCGCGGCGCTGCTGCTGAGTCCGGCGCCGACGGGAAGGTTGGAGATCGCCAGAAAATCGAAACCGCCGGGAGTCTTGAGCTCGAAAACCGGCAGCGCGGCAAGCACGCCGAGAGGATAGTTCGCCCAGCTCGCGGGGCCGCTCTGCTTCGCGAGGTCCTTTTCTCCCAGCGTCAGGATTTGTCCGCTCAGATCGCTGAAGAAGCGGCGCTGGCCGTCAGTCCGGGCCGCGTATCCCACCCACACGCCCCGATCGATCGACGCCCCGAGCACGGTGCCGGCGTTGTAGTCCGTGTGATTGCCGATGAATTCAATTCGGCCTGGGGCCTGCGCCACGACTTCGGGCGCGCGACCAAACACAGTTTGAAAGCGGGTAAGGAGTTGTTCTTTCATGGGGGGAGGCGGAAACGAAGCCAAAGGCGGAGTCGATGTCCATCCCGGCCGAAAGTAGAACGTTAACAGCAGCCGGAAAGATGGGCCCCGTAAGCTCGCCCCATTCAGCGCATCCACCCGGTTGCGGAAAGGGCTACTGAGCGCCTGAACCGTCAGGCCCTTCGCCCATCCGACCTTTCACAAGCACTTCGAGCAAGTGGCGCATCGCCTCCACGCGGCTGATACCGCGCGTCGCCGCCAGCTGGTCCACGCGTTTGGCCAACTGCTTCGCCATGATCTCCGCCTGAGCCTGCGGCGAACCGAGACCCACGCAGAGCTGCACGAGTTGTTCGTGTTCGGTCATTCCGATCCTTCCACCAATGAGATCGTCGGCGCGGTCGCCCCTTCGACGAGCAGCGGCTGGGTGCGGTCCAAGCCCAGCAATGTGACCATCGCGAGCCCGACGAAGCCTTGACCGTCGTTGTCGACTGCCGTGGAGCGCAACTCCCCGACCCGTTTTCCCTCTGCGGAAAACAGGGCCGGGCGGCCCGACACGCGCTCGACGCCGCGAACACGGACGAGTTTTCGGCGAATCTGCCCCTGATGATGCAGCCGCGCCATCACCTCCTGCCCCAGGTAGCAGCCTTTGGAATACGAAAGCGCCTCGTCCTCCAGTCCGCCTTCGTTGGGAAGGTCGTTCGGACCGACATCCGCAGGCACCATCGGCACCCCCGCTTCAATTCGGGCGCGCTCGAACGCGGTTGCCTCCACGCGGCGGACCCTTTCCAAGCCGCTGAAGCTTCCGGCGGCGTCGGAGTTCACCGGCCGCAGCCATTGCCAATGCTCGGCCAAGCAACGCCGCCCACGGAAAAAGTACCCGTCGCCGAGACGAGACCACTCACCTTCGGCCGGAAGCGTCACACCTTCGCTCCGCAGCCACTCACTCGTATCCGGCCCCCAAAAGGACCCGATCTCCCAATCCTCCGTGACGTCCGAGAGCTCCACATCATCCGCTATGATAAAAGCTTCCAGCCTCTCCCGCAGCGCGATCACCGGGCTGCTCCCGCTCACCAGCAGCCACTCCGGGCCAAGCTGCAGGGCAAAGCTGTCGGCGACGACCTTTCCCTTCTGATTCAGCCAGAGTCCATAGGCCGCGCGCGGCGAATTCTCTGGCCTCAGATCTTGCGTAAACTGCCCTTGCAGAAAGGTAAACGCGTCGGCGCCAGTGACCCGAAGCACGGCAGAAGGCCGGGACGCGAAAAAGCTCGGAGAATTCATTTAGCCTTAAATCGCTCGAAGGCCAACATTTGCAAGGTTGGAGGACAAAATATGCGAGGTTTTGGTTGACGGAACCTGTCCAATCCTTTCTCTTAGCTCCATCAGATTTTTCCACTTCTCCCGCCTAGCGGGAGTTTTGGGGTAACTAAGAAAGCAAATGGCCGGTCGCTTAGGGGTAGGCGACCGGCCAACTTCTTTTCTGGATCCGGCGATCGCACCGCGCCCCGTTGAGCGCTTGCCAGCGGCGGCCGAAAATGCCCACTTTCGCCGTTCATGCAAAAAACGTCCGACATCAACGTCGTTGAGACCCGCGTCCTTCCGTCACCTGCCGAGCTCTTCCGCGAGCTTCCCCGGACCGAGGCCGAGTCGGAGTTTATCGCCAATGCCCGCAAGGAGATCGCGCGCGTCATCTTCACCGACGACAAACGTTTCCTGCTCGTGGTAGGCCCCTGCTCGATTCACGACACCATTGCAGGAGCGGATTACGCCCGCCGCCTTGCCGCTCTCGCCAAGGAAGTGTCGGACCGGGTTTTGATCGTGATGCGCGTCTATTTTGAGAAACCGCGCACGACCGTCGGCTGGAAGGGCCTCGTGATGGATCCCCATCTGGACGGCTCGTACGACATCGCCTCGGGGTTACGCCTGGCTCGCACCTTCCTGCAAGAAGTGCTGAGCCTCGGTTTGCCCACCGCGACCGAGCTGCTCGACCCGATTACACCGCAGTACATCGCCGATCTGATCTGCTGGTCCGCCATCGGAGCGCGCACGGCCGAGTCGCAAACGCACCGACAGATGGCCTCGGGTCTCTCGATGCCGCTGGGCTTCAAGAACGGCACCGACGGCAGTATCCAGACCGCTATCAACGCGATCAAGGCGGCGGCCCAGCCCCAGACTTTCCTCGGCATCAACGTCGACGGCATTGCGTCAGCCATCAAGACGCGCGGCAACGCGAACTGTCATGTCGTCCTCCGCGGCGGCGCCCGGGGGCCGAACTACTCGCCCACGCACATCGCGGAAGCCGAGCAACTCCTCGGCAAGGCTTCCCTGCGCAAATCGATCCTCGTCGACTGCAGTCACGACAACTCGTCCAAACAACCGGAGCGGCAGCCCGACGTGCTCCGGGAGCTCATCGCCCAGATCGCCGCAGGCAACACCTCGATCATGGGAGCGATGGTGGAAAGCAACATCGGCCGCGGAAACCAACCCTTCCCTCAGCCGAAGGAAAAGCTGAGCTACGGCGTCTCCATCACCGACGGCTGTATCGACTGGCCCACGACAGAAGCTTCCATCCGCGAATTGCACGCGGCTCTCGCGCCGCGCTTCCGTTGAGCGGGCCTTCGCGGCGCGCGCCTGGCCCCTCCGCCATCGCAAGCGAGAACTCCGTTCGCCGGACGATCTCGGACGGCGCAGTCTACGACTCCCGCATCGGCGGCGGAATCAGGCTATACATGACCGGCGTGACGAGACGCGAAAGCACCAGCGAGCTGATCAGCCCTCCCACGATCACAACCGCAAGTGGTGAATACAGGCCCGAGCCCTGCAAGGCCAGCGGCATGAGCGCGCCGACCGCCGTCATGGTCGTCAGCACCACCGGCAGGAAGCGAATCTCGCCGGCCTGCTCGATCGCCTCGCGCAACGGCACTCCTTTCTCGCGGAGCTGGTTCGTGAAGTCCACCAACAGGATCGAGTTCTTGATCTCGATGCCGATCAACGCGACGAAACCGATCGAGGCGGTAAACGACAGCGAATACCCCGCCACGAGCAGACCGACCAGACCGCCGACAAAACCGAGCGGCACGACCGACGCCACGATGATCGTGCCGCGGAAGCTTTTGAACTCCAGCACGAGGATGGCGAGGATGGCAAAAACCGCGATGATGATGGCGCTGCCGATGCCGCCAAAGCTCTCCTTCCGAGAGGCCACCTCGCCGCCGAACTCCCAGCGCACTCCGGCGGGCCACGAGCGTTTGGACATCTGTTCGCCGATCAAGGTGGTCAGCTTGTCCACGTTGTATCCGGTATTCACCCACGCCGCGACGGTCGTCGAACGCTCGCGATTGTAGCGCTTGATGATCGGCGGGGTGGAAACGTACTCCAGGTCCGCCACCTGGCTGATCGGGACGTACCCGCCCGACTGGGTTGCGACCTGGATCTTGGCCCAGTTGTCGAGCGTCGCACGCTGACCCCTGGGAAGCGCGAGCTGAATGTTGTATTCGTCGCCGTCCGTTTCCCGGAATCGCGCGACGTTGAGCCCGGCGAACGCGAGCCTCACCGCACGCTCGATTTCAACCTCCGGAATTCCGAGTACCGCCGCCATTCGATGATTGATGATGACCTTGAGGTCCGTGCGCTGCACGCGGAGGGGATTCGTCACATCGCGGACGCCCGTCGTCGCTGAGAGCAACTGTTCCACCTCGGTCGAAAGCTTTGCGAGTTGGTCGAGATCCTCGTCGAAAACCCGCACGGCGATCGGCGCCTCGATCGGGGGACCTTGCTCGAACTCCTTCACCATGATTCGCCCGCCGGGAATCCTGGAGAGCTTCCCGCGCAGATTCTCCAAGTGCCCCGGCGACGTCTTCGGGTCGTACTCTTTTAGGGAAACGAACAATTCGGCGGTGTTGGCCTTCTGACCGAGCGGCGTCTCGTTGTAGTAGACCTGCGGATTGCCGCGGCCGATGCTGGTGAAGTACCAGGCGATCTGGGGATCCTGTGCGAGCACCGCCTCGCATCTGCGGGCCAGATCGTCGGTCGCGGCGACACTCGCCCCCTCCTCCGCCTCGATCTTGATCAGGAACTGGCGCGTGCCAGCGGTCGGGAAGAGGCTGAATCCGATCGGCCCCACCAGTAGGAGGCTGCCCCCGAACAGCACCGCAGCGACTGCGATTGTGATCAGACGGTGCCCCATGCACCAGTGCAGGAGCGGCCGATAGCTTCTTTCGATTCCTTGCTGAAGGACGCGGAGAAAGGCATTCCCCTCCGCCGTCGCCTTCCCGCTCAGCACGCGGCTGGCGAGAAACGGCACGATCGTGAGCGCCACAATCATCGAGCAGAGCACGGTGTAGACGACCGCCACGGGCATGGAACGAACGAATTGCCCCGAGCCGCCTGGCATCATCATGAGCGGAAGGAACGCGAACAGGAGCGCAGCCGTCGTGCCGATCACCGCCACCGCTATCTGATCCGTCGCCTCGATCGCCGCCTGGATGGGAGCGACGCCCATGCGCCGGAAACGCGCGATGTTTTCGACCACCACAATGGAGTCGTCCACCAACAGTCCGAGAGCGATGACGCAGCCGACGATGCTCAGCTGGTTCAGTCCGTATCCGGTAAAGTACAACAGCGTCATTCCCATCGCCAGGGAGAGCGGGATGGAGATCATGACGAGCAGCGACGCCCTGAACCCCAGGGGCAGGACCGTCAGGAGAACCAGAGCGAACGCGATGAGGAAGTCCGTCTCCAGACGCCCCAGTCGCTCCTGAACGTTTGCCGACTGGTCGAACGGAGTTTCGAGTCGCACGTCGTGCGGCAGCTCCGAGCGAAACGCCGCGAGCTGTTCGCGAAGGCCGTCGCGGGCGGCGAAAATGTTGATGCCGGCGTGGGGCTTCGCCGTCACGAAGACCGCCCGCTGGCCGTTGAAACGGCCGAAATCCTCCAGCTCTTCATAAGCCCATTCGACGCTCGCGACGTCCTTCAGGTAGACCACCGCGGCTCCGGAGCCGGATACCGGCGTATCGCGCACTTCGTCCAGCGAACTGTAGCTCCCGCTCGTCTTGATGTTGAACCGCCTCGAGCCGACCTCCACCGCGCCGCCCGGCACCGATGCGTTTGCGCCCTGGATCGCGTTCACCACCGCTCCGAGCGGAAGCTTCATCCGGGCCAGCTTGTCGACGTCGATCGAGACACGGACCTGCTTGTCGGGGAAGGCATGTTTGTCCGCCCGACGGATGCCGGGAACGTGTTCGAAGCGTTTGCGGAGCGACTCGGCCAGGTCCTGCAAACGTGCGTAGCTGGCATCTGGAGACACGAGGGCGACCTGCATCAGGGCCACGTCCGACGTCCGGAACTTCAGCACCTCCAGGCTCAGAATCTCCGGGGGAAGGTTGGCGCGCTCCACGTTGGCTTGGCGCAGCACGTCGTCGTACTTCTTGTCCGGGTCGGTTCCGTAGAAGAACTCGACTCCGATGATCACGACGCCCTCCTGGACCGACGTGGTGATCTTGTCGATGTCGTCGAGCTCCTTCATCCGATCCTCGAGCGGCCGGGCAACCAGGCGCTCCATGTCGATCGGATTCGCGCCCGGATAGATCACGACGATGTTGAAAAACGGGATCTTCAGCTCCGGATCCTCGCTCCGGGGGAGACTCAGAAAGGAGTTCACGCCCAGGGCCGCCAGGCAGATGAACACCACGATGGTGAACGGAAAATTCCGAACCGCGTACGAGGTTACTTTCATCGGCGTCAGTCGCGGACGACCTCCACCGGCGAGCCGTCGACGAGGTACTCCGCGCCCGCCGTGACCACACTCGCGCCACGCGGCAGGTCCCCGCGCAGGAATACGCGTTCACGGTCGATCTCGCCGATTTCCACCGCGATCCTCCTCGCCTTGGCCGCGCCTTGATCCACGACGAAAACCGAAGCTTTCCGGTCTGTGCCCTCGATCAGCGCCGAGGCCGGCACGACCGGCCGCGCCGGCACCTCCCCGGGGTGAATGACAACGGCCATGACGTATCCAGAACGCGCCGACGGAAGCGGAGCCTCGAGCGCGAGCTCAACCTCTGTCGTCCGCGTGGACGGATCGGCCGCCTCCGCGATATGACGCACACTTGCCTCGGCTTTTGCGCCAGAGCCGAGTTCCTCGTCCTCCACCAGGGCGCGATCGCCGACGCGGATGCGCGAAGCATCGCGTTCGGACAGGCCGGCGCGAACGAGCCACCCTTCGTCTTCCGAGCCAAACGTCAGGATGGCCCTGCCCGGAGCGGCAAGCTCGTCGGGCTCCGCCGTCCGCCGAAGCACGTGGCCGTCGGCCGGAGCGACAATCACCGCGTGATCGCGGTTGAATTCCGCGACTCGCAGGCCAGCCGCCGCCACCTCCACGGCCGTGGCGGCATCCTGGGCGTTCTCGAGCGTGGCGACGTTGTTCTCCTGAAGCCGGCGAACCCGGTCCAGATCCCGCCGCGCCTTCTCAAGCGCGCTTCGAGCCTGCACGACCTGCGCCTCGATTTCATCCGGCCGCAGACGCGCCAGGATGTCGCCTTTCTTCACCGGATCGCCCGCGCGCACCGCGATTTCCTGGATCACGCCGCCCACCTTGAACGACAGCTCCGCTTCCGCGCGGCGGCTCAGGATGCCCGCAACGCGGATCGGCACCGCTTCGGAGGTGTACTCCACCGGCGAAACGCGCACGACCGACGGCTTCGGCGCGGACTGCTCCTGCGCCGGCTTGGCGCAACCACCCCAAGCGGCGGCGATGAGCGCCAAGGCCGCAAAGGCGCGAAAAAACGTAGGGCGTTTCATGATACGATCGGAATGCGGTGTTCTTCCGGGACTCTCGGGAACGCCGTCAGGCACGCGGGCTGCGGCGAGAGGCCGGGATCTTTTTTTCTCAAGGCAGAGGACTCAGGGCAGCCGCGCGATCGAGCGCCGCCGCGGCGACCAGGAGACGATGCTGGGTGATGGCGAGATTCAGCTCCGCTCCGGTGAGCTCGTTCCGCGCATCGAGAAAGGTCAGCTGCGTGTCCATGCCTTCACGCTCCCGCAGACGCACGATTTCGAACGCCTTCGCCGAGGCCGCGCGCCGCCGCGTCGCGGTCTCGAGGCCGGCGACAGCCGCGGTCAGGTCGTCGGCTGCCCTCTGGACTTCGAGCGAGAGCTGCTGCCGCGCATCGGCCAGCTGCAGCTGGGCCTTTTTCAGCTCCAGCCGCGCGGATCGGATCGCGTTCCGGCGCTCCTTCCCGTCCCAGAGATTCGCCTCCGCCACCACCGATCCCTGCACGTAATTGTAGCCCGAGCCGGTGCGGTAATCCTCGCCCTGTATTCCACCCTCGACCGCGAGAGAAAGCGTCGGCCCCTGGCGGCTGCGCTCCACCGCCTCGAGCGCCGCGGCGGCATCCACATTCTTCTGAAGCGCAACCAGCTCTTCGCGGTTGTCCGGAGAGGGCCGGCTGGGCGCATCCTTCACGGCCGAGTCGACCGCCTTGCCGATCTCGGTCTCGTCCGCGGCGGGCGGCGGAGTGGAGAGCGGCCGATTCAGAAGCACGTTGAGCAGAGCGCGGGCCGTATTCCGATCGCGCTGCGCCTCCGCCAGCTGCTGGCGCACGGCCAGATCGTCGGCTTCGGCGCGCAGCACGCGGTCCTCGGTGATTTTCTCCGTGTCGTAGAGGAGCTTGTTCGTCCGCAGCGCCTCCGCCGTCAGTCCTCTCGACGACTCGAGAATCCGCACCGCGGAGTCCGCCTGCAGGTAGCGATACCAGGCGGATTCGACCTGGAACCGAAGCTCGCGCCGATAGACGTCGCGCTGCGCTTCCCGGGCCTGCAGTCCCGCTCGCCGCGCGCGGACGCCGCGGGTGATCGCCGGCTGGTAGATCGGCTGGACGAGGCGCAGCTTGGTCTCCTGCTCCCGCTCCCTGAGCAACGGTATTGATTGATTTGATACCGACGGAAACGACCCGGCGCGACCCTGAGCGGCCAGCATTTCGTTGAGCGTCGCGTAAACAGGGTTGAGCAGATCGCCGATCGGGAAATCGATCGTCCGGCCGCCGTCCGCCCGAGTATAGCGCGCCACAATATCGAGTCGCGGCTGATACTGGCTGCGCGCCAGCTCCAGCTGCGCGAGTGCCTGGTCGACGTTTGCGTCCTCCGTTTTCAAGGCGAGATTGCCGGCAAAGGCTTCCTGCACGAGGGCCTGCACGGCGGCGGGACGCCGAGGCCATTCCGCGTTCGCGGCCACGGCCAGGAACGAAGCGAGAAGGGAGAAGGCAAGTCCTCGAATCATGGCGGATGACGAGCAGTTAATTGACACTGCGTCAACTAACATTGAGGTCCAATCCGGGCGCCCGGCGGAAGATCGGCCAGGGCGTCCGGTGGCGGGACCGCAGATTGGTAGAATTCCCGGCAGCGGGCAAACCCGCGTTCGCGATACATTCGACGGCCACGCCCGGCCGCCCCCAGAAAAGAACTACACGAACGCGTCCCTGAGCGCCGAAGGCCGGACGGGATCGTGCACATCGGAGCGCGGCGGCGGGAACACCGCCGTGCGCCGCAAGGAGAGAGTCGATTCCCCCGAAACGCCCTACTTTCGACGCCGTGCCGGCGCGGCAGGAAGCGAGCGATTGGATCCACCAGCGAGCGACGCCCGGAGGACCTCGAAACCGTGACTCAGCAGCTGGTTTGCGGTGAGACTGAAGTCGTCTTCGAGCATGTACCGCTTGCTGGTGGAAATCTGAATCAAGCCGTGCGTGAAGGCCCACACGGATAGGGCGGTGAGCATCGGGTCCTTTGACTGCGTGCGGATCGAGCCGTCCTTCAAGCCGCGCTGGACCGTCTGCGCTACCAGGCCGAGAACGAGCCGGCCGCAGTCGCTCGCCGACTGCTCCGCCGCACTCATCTTGGAGGGGTCCGTCTGTTTGGCCTCCAGCTCCGAAATCACCTTGAAATAAAGAGGCTCGTCGTCGGCAAAGGCCTGGTACGCGGCTGCCATCGCAAGCACCTGATCCAGCCCTCGGCTGTACCGTTTCATGGCCTCCTCGAGCCGCGCCTGAAGGAGCACCAGCCCCCGCACGCACACCGCATAGATGAGCTCATCATGCGTGGGGAAGTAGACGTAGATCAGCGAGCGGCTCAGGCGCGACTGTTTGGCGACGTGGCCGAACGTGACACCCGCCACGCCGTGACGCGCAATCATGCGCTCAGCAGCGTCGAGGATATCGTCACGGCGTTGTTTCTTGTCTTCGGTCCTGCGGGCCCGGCGGCGTCTGGTCATGGCTGGAAGAAGGTCGTACGGGGGCTGGGTCGTAGTCGTTTGACGGGGACAAAGCCCCTGTGGCACCTCCCCCCAATGGCCTAAATTTGCGCGAAGAAAAACATTTCTTGCGTGTCGCGGAGGCCTGTTTCCTGGTTAGCTGAACAACCGCATATGAAATCACCCATCCGTGTTGCAGTTACCGGCGCCGCCGGCCAGATCGGCTACTCGCTGCTCGTCCGCATCGCGTCCGGCTCGATGTTTGGAGCCGACCAGCCTGTTATTCTCCACCTGATCGAAATCGAACCGGCACTTCCGGCTCTGCAGGGTGTGGTGATGGAGCTCCAGGACTGCGCGTTCCCGCTCCTCAAGGGCATCGTCGCGACGGCTGACCTGAACCAGGGCTTCAAAGACGTAAACTGGGCTCTGCTCGTAGGTTCCGTTCCGCGCAAGGCCGGTATGGAGCGCAAGGATCTGCTCAACATCAACGGCAAGATCTTCATCGGCCAGGGCAAGGCGATCGCCGCCAATGCCGCCAAGGACGTCCGCATCCTGGTCGTCGGCAATCCGTGCAACACGAACTGCCTGATCGCGATGAACAATGCCAAGTCGATTCCCTCGGATCGCTGGTTCGCGATGACGATGCTCGATCAGAACCGCGCTGTGACGCAGCTCGCCATCAAGTCGGGCACCGATGTCACCGCCGTGACCAATCTCGCCATCTGGGGCAACCACAGCTCCACGATGTACCCCGACTTCTACAACGCGAAGATCGGCGGCAAGCCCGCCACCTCCGTCATCACCGACGAAGCCTGGTACAAGGACACCTTCATCCCGACCGTCCAGCAGCGCGGCGCGGCCATCATCAAGGCGCGCGGCCTGAGCTCGGCGGCTTCGGCCGCCAACGGCATCGTCGATACGGTCCGCAATCTCACCACCCCGACTCCGGCCGGCACCTGCTTCAGCGTCGCCGTCTGCTCGGATGGCAGCTACGGAATCGAAAAGGGCCTGATCTTCTCCTATCCGATCGTCAGCGACGGCAAGAGCTGGAAGATCGTCCAGGGCGTCCAACTCGGCGAATTCAGCAAGGCCAAGATCACGGCCACCGAGAACGAGCTCAAGGAAGAGAAAGCGCTGGTCGCCGAGATGCTCGGCTAAGCGCCTATCGCACGTTCAACCGCTTTCACAGCGCCCGGCTTCGGGCGCCTTTTTTTTTGCCCCCGCAAACCGGATCGAAGCGCGCCCTCGCTGATAACGCGGGAGCTCGTCAGGCGGCCAGTTCCTTGCGGCGCGGTTTGCCCCGTACGCCCTCGGTCAGCCAACCCCAGGCTTTGCGAAGCCCGACGTCCTGCACGTCGCCGAGGCGGTACAAACGCGCCAGCTCCTCCTCGTGGTCCCGGTAGCGCGGAGGGAGAGTGAAGGCCTCGTTCTCTCCATCCGCCAAAACCACGGAAAAACAGAATCCGCGGCCGACAGCAGCGCGCTCCGGTTTCATCGACAGGCTCCGCTCGGGAAGCACGAGCCAGGGACGATAGCGAAACTTCCAATCGCCTTCCGGAGACCGCGACCAACGGCCGTAAGTCCGGATCGGCACCCGATCGGAAAGCCCGGCTCCGGTAAACACGAGGTTCTCGTCGGGCGCTGGAACGAAGCGACGTTTCCTCCGGGTGAAGAAATCCCAGCAAAAGAGGGTGCCAAAGGTCGTCAGCCGGAACGCCCATCCGGACACGAAATACGCGACCACAATCACCATCAGCGACAGGAACGCTCCGGACTTCGGGTCGAGCTGCGTGGTCAGCGTGATCAGACCGAGAATCGAGGTGCGAACGGCCTTCAGGGTCGCATCGATCGCCGCCCACGGGCTGAGGAGGATCAGCACGTTGATCGCGTGCGAAGCCATCCAGACCACGGCAAACACCGCCACGCCGAGGGGAACGGTCAGGATGTTCAGCGCCCAGGACCAATCGACGGATCCCAGCATGATCGTCGCCACGCCGGATGCCGTCGGATCGCCGTGCACCGCCGCCGAACCGACGAGGAGTTTGCTCAATGAACCCATCGTGATCGGAACAACGGCGCCCGCCGCCACCAGCCCCGAGAGCTTGTTTTCCAGCGTCTCGAGAATGTCCACCGGCTTCTTCCATCCCGGCGGCAACACCACGCCAAAGGTATCCTTCGCCGCGCACGCGCCGGCGATGAGCAACGCAGGAAGAAAAAACGTGGGAAAGGCGAACCAGGGGAGCGACGCGCGCTGAGCCTTGTCGGTCGAGAAGTATTTGTAGGCGCCATACACGCCGGTCCCCAGCAGGGGCGAGATCGCGATTCCCGTGATCGCCGCGATCGTTTGGGAAATCTCGATCACCGGCTTCGACGCCTTGGGCGCAGAGGCGGGTTCCGTCGCGGAGTACAGCGGCGTGAGCAACACCGCGAAGCAGACGAATAGTCCGATGATGCGTCGCTTCATCGCGGACACCGTACATCAACGAGGGCTTCCTGGGAAGCGAGCGATGCACTCGGATCTTGTGGCCGGCTCGAGACACCGGTCCGCCGATCCGACGCAGCCGTCTATTGACCGGATCGGCCGCCCGGCAAAACTCACCGCGTGGGTCCAAACAAACGATACGCGGCAGGGGTCGGCCCACGCTTCGCCGCGTCGAATCCGATTACCTCGATGAAATACGCGTTTCTTTCCGCTCTCCTTCTCGTTCTCCCGGCCGGTCTTTTCGCGCAGACGACCTCCGCTCCCGCAGGAGCCGTGGTCACGATCGAATCCGAAGCCGTGGAACTCGCCCGCGGTTACGCCGCGGCGTTCTCGAGCCTGCGCCAGCCTCCCCTGACGCTCGCGTTTCAGAAAGCCGGCAGCGTTTTCGTGCTCGAAGACGTCAAGGGGCTTCACGCTTCGGGCGGCATTCTGGTCGTCGAGGTCGGACGCGGCATGATGTATCTGGTCAGCGCCCGCGACGTTCTCTACATCACCGACGGCAAGGCGCTCCAGCCGGCAAAAGAGCCCTCCGCCAAATAGCGCCCCAGCCTTCCCCGGGGCTTGGTGGCACAGCCCCGAACCTGCAGTCGAGATCGGTCGGTTTCGTGGTGGAATCCACCCACGCCGCCGATCTCGTGGAGATGACGCTATAGATAACCAGCTAATTCCTAGCAGGTTATTTCTAACGCTCCGGTCTGGCACGGGTTGGGCAGAGAGCGAAGGGCGAAGGTAATCCTGCCCTCCCCTCTCCCATGAAACTCCACCATGCCGCCCTTTGTGCGATTGCGCTGGTCGCCACTCCTGTCGCGGCCCTGGCCCTCACCATCGATGCCGGACTCTCGTACGTGTTGATCGATCCCGCCGCGCGGAAGATCGCCGGAGCTCATTACCAAGGCACGGAAGACAACGACACGCTGGCCTCTCCATACATTCGGTTTTCCGCCACGCCAAAGCCCGACTGGATCGTCGGCGTGAGCTACAGTTACTACCGGATCCGGACTTCCGGCGGCTTCTATTGGGACGGTCCTGCCGTCACGCAACTGGCGATGCGCGGCTGGCAGACGGAAAACCTGCACGAGATCGCGCTCGACGTCCGGTACCAGAAGCAGTTCAGCCCGAATCTCCGCTTTGAAGTCGGCCCCGTGCTCTCCTGCCTTTGGTCAAAGGCCACGACCGACATCTACACCGTATCCAGTTCTCCAACGTGGCTGTGGGCCGTTCGCGACAGCGACAGCACGGCGGAACTGGGCGGCGTGGCCGCCCTTCGCTACACGGTCTCCGATTCGTTGACGGTGACATTTGGATATCGATACGAGCGAGCCTGGGGGCGGGACCTGCATTTGTTCAGCGGCGGCATGGGATTCAGCTTCTGAGCTGACGCGCCTTCCGTCGTCCAGACCGCGACGGAAGGAACCTTCTGCCCTGACGAAGTCCGGCCAGCGGCGCGCGCTCCCGATCGGGGCGCCGCCGTTCGGCCGGCTTTTCGGCATCCATTCCGCCGACCATCGCTGCGAAGGCGCCGCTGGACAAAGCGCCGTTGCATATTTCGCGCGGCCGGCGAGATTCCGCGAAACACTCGCGGCCGGCGCATGGAGCGCGGTCCGCAACTCTTCCCATGTCATTCCGCCATTCACTCGGCCTGTCGCTCGCGCTCGCGGTCGGTACCGCACTGGGGCTTCGCGCAGCAGAAGCGCCCGTCTCCGTCGAAGGTTTCAACTACGTCAGAACCGTCGGCGAGATCTCCGAATACACGCTCGCGTCCAACGGACTCCAGGTGCTGCTCATGCCCGAGCACTCGGCTCCGGTTCTGACCTTCATGGTCACCTATCGGGTGGGCTCGCGCAACGAGGTCACCGGCACGACCGGCGCCACCCACCTGCTCGAGCACCTGATGTTCAAGGGGACGGAAAAATTCCAGCGAGCCAAGGGCACCGGGATCGATCAGCTCCTCGAAAGCTGCGGCGCCGAATACAACGCGACCACGTGGCTCGACCGGACCAACTATTTCGAGAATCTCGCCAGCGACAAACTCGCGCTTGCCGTTGAGATGGAGGCGGACCGGATGCGCAATCTCCTCCTCCTCGAAACCGACCGGCAGCCGGAGATGACGGTTGTGCGGAACGAATTCGAACGCGGCGAGAACAGCCCGTACGAGTCGCTCGAAAAAGAACTCTACGCCGCGGCCTACATCGCACACCCGTACCACCACCCCACGATCGGTTGGAGAAGCGATATCGAGAAAGTATCCATCGATAGCCTACGCGGCTTCTATGACACTTTCTATTGGCCCAACAACGCCACGGTTTCCGTGATCGGCGACTTCAAGCCCGCCGAGGCCCTGCGCATCATCCAGCGGTTCTACGGGGCAATCCCGCGTTCGCCTAAGCCGATCCCGCAGGTCTACACCGAGGAACCCGAGCAAACGGGACCGCGTCGCGTCGCGGTGAAACGGAGCGGACAGCTCGGGGTCGTCGCCATCGCGCACAAGGTCCCTGCAGCGACCGGTCCCGACTACGCCTCCCTCTCGGTCCTGAGCGCGATTCTTTCGGACGGAAAGAACAGCCGCCTGTACCGCGCTCTCACGGACAAGAATCTCACCACCTCCGTCCGCGGCTCCCTTGGGTTCAACCACGATCCCAGCCTGCACGTCCTTTTCGCCAGCCTCGCGCCCGGCGCAAAACATCAGGAGGTGGAGACGATCGCGCTGCAGGAGATCGAACGTCTCAAGAAGGACGGCGCCACGGACCTGGAGGTCTCCACCGCCATCAGCAAGATCCTCGCGGACTCCGCCTTCCAACGGGACGGCTCGTATGCCATCGCCGGGAATCTCAACGAATGCATCGCGGCGGGAGACTGGACGACGTATTACTCCATCGATGACGCCGTGAAGAAAGTGACCGCGGCGGACGTGAAGCGCGTCGCCAACACGTACCTCTTCGACGACCACAGCACGATCGGATGGTTTATCCCGACAGCCGAGGCTGACGCGGGCGAAGCCGCGCAGGCAACCGCCGCTCCCGCATCCCGCTTCGCGAGTGATTTTGCGCGCCCGTGCTACTACCGCGATCCGGCCCTCGCTCGCGAACCCGGCGCTCCGGAGGGTTCGGCGGCTTCATCCGCCTCCGCCTCGCAGACGTTCGCCAAAGGGGTGATCCGCGAGAATGTCGGAGGCATCGACCTGCTGATGTACCAGACGGGAGTGCATGACGTGGTCACCTTCCGCGGCACGCTCCCTGCGGGAAAAGCCCTCTCTCCTTCCGACAACCCCGCCATCGCCACCCTGGTGGGCAACATGCTCGACAAGGGAACCACGCAGCAGGACAAGTTCGCCATCGCCCAGAAGCTGGAGAGCGTCGGCGCGACGGTTCGGTTCGTGACGACGAACGACACGCTAGCGATCCTCGGTAAATGCCTTCGCAAGGACGTGCCGCTCGTCGTCTCGCTGAT
Organism: Opitutaceae bacterium EW11; assembly: GCA_003054665.1. GTDB lineage: Bacteria > Verrucomicrobiota > Verrucomicrobiia > Opitutales > Opitutaceae > EW11. The sequence continues at coordinate 826,238 of QAYY01000001.1, forward strand.
CGGCGAAATGCTGCGTTCGCCGGCGTTCTCACCCGAGGAATTCGTAAAGGTGAAAAAGCAGCTCGCGGGTGGCCTGAAGCGCTCCCTTGAGAGCCCCGACTCGCGTGCGATGGAGGCCTTCTCTCGGGCCATTTACGCGCCGGGGCATCCGAACCGCCAAGCCTCGGTCCAGGAACTCCTCGCCGGCATCGAAGCGGCAAAACTGGAGGACCTGAAAGCCTTTCACGCGTCACATTACGGACCCGCGCACATGATCCTTGTCGCCGTCGGCGACCTTGATCCTGCCGAGGTGAAGACGAGCGTCTCGAAGGCGTTTGCCGGTTGGTCGGGCGGCGTGCCCGTTCCGTCGGCGCGCATGCTTTCCATCCCCGACGGAGCTCGCGAGCAGACGGTCTTCATGTCCGACAAGCCGAGCGTCACGATCGTTCTCGGTCAGACCACCGGTCTGAAGTACACCGATCCGGACGCCCAGGCGCTGTCGATCGGCACCGCCATCCTCGGAAGCGGTTTCACCGGCAGGCTGATGGCCCACGTGCGCGACAAGGAGGGACTCACCTACGGCATCGGCGCCCAGATCATGGACAACACCCACAACCCCGGCGATTGGCGGATCATGGCGACCTTCGCGCCGGCTCTCCTATCGAAGGGGATCTCCTCCACCAAGCGTGAGCTGGAGACGTGGTACGAAAAGGGCGTCACCGCGGACGAACTCGAGCGGCGCAAGAGCAATGTCGTGGGCAACTTCAAGGTCGGCCTCGCGACAACCTACGGCCTCGCCTACGAACTGCTCGCGAACGCGGAACGCGGACTCGATCCCAGTTTCCTCGATCAATACCCGGAGATCATCAACGGCCTCACGCTCGAGCAGGTGAACGGCGCCGTGCGAAAACATCTCAACCCGGCCAAGATGGTGCTGATAGAGGCTGGCAGTGTCCCGGGAGCGATCCCGGAAACGAAGAAGTAAACAAGCCGCTCGCCTCTCCGGCGGTGCCGTTCTCGCGGGTCGCGCGGCGTTTTGCGCCCGGTCCGCGCCACCGCCGGCCGGAGAACCGGCGACTCCGAGCCGCCGAGGGGCGGCCGTCTTCCGGCTACAGCAGCTCCTTGAGCACTGCCTCGAATTCCTCCTCGGGGAGAGAGCCTGTCTTCTTGAAACGGATACGCCCTTCGCGATCGATGACGAAGGTCGTCGGGATCGCGTCGAAGCTGCCGAAGGCCTTGATCACGTCGTCGTCGGCCATCGCAATCGCGTAATTGATTTTTTTCGCCTGGACGAACTTCTTCACCACCTCGGGTCCGGCTTGGTCGACCGAGAGGCCGACGATCTTCAGGCCCTTTTCGTCGTACTTTTTCTGCAGCTGCACGTAGCCCGGGATCTCCGAAACGCACGGTCCGCACCAGGTGGCCCAGAAGTCGACGACCACGACTTTACCCTTGAGGTCGGCCGACGATAGCGGCTTCCCGGCGAGGTCGGAGACCTTCCAGTCGGGCGCCTTCTCCGACTTGGCCGCTTCGACCACACCGGCCGGCGCTGCCGCAGCCTTCGAACTGAGGAGTGAAGGGACACCGATCGCCAGCGCCGTGGCCGACGCGGCAAGAAAGAGGACGTGCGACGTTTTCATGGGCAATGCGCCCAAGGGATCCGGAATCTTGCCTGCGTCAAACGCGGGCAGGAGCGCCCCGCGGAATGAGGTCGCTCGTGGACAGAGCCGCCAAACCGAGAAAGCCGGTCGCCTTGATCAGCAGCGTTCCGGCAATCACGAGCATCTCGCGGTGCCCGAAATACAGGGCGCCGGCCAGCATCCCGGCCCCGATCAGCAGCTCGATGAAAATCACCGCGGTGAACAGCGCTCGGCCGCGGAGCGGCGCGATCAACCCTCCGGCCCGAGCCGCACGGCCGCCCTTCGGCGTCCGGACAAACTCGCCGCCGCGCGTCACCATGCCTTCGATGACCGCGACGCAACAGGTCACGCTCATCGCGAGGCCGAAAGCGAGAAGGATGGGCGCGGCGATCAAGAGCAGGAGCCCCTCCTGCCACTGGCGCTGCCGGAAGTATTGGCCCGTAACATACAATACGACGGTGGATCCGCCGGTCAGAACGACCGAAAGCGGGTTGAGCAGAAGCCAGATCCAGTGCTGTGGCGCCTCGCCCATGAGATAGAGGTACGGCACGAACAGCACCGCGAAGGTGACCAGCAGGGGATGCACGAAGCCGATCGTCAGGTGGCTGAAGGCCTCCACTTTCACCCTCAGCGGAAGTTCGCTCCGCAAGACCTCGCCGAGCTGCTTCCGAGCGACCTGCACGCCGCCTTTCGTCCAGCGATGCTGCTGCGACTTGAACGCCGTGAGATTCTCCGGGAGCTCGGAAGGCACCGTGTAGTCGCTGACGTAGACGAATCTCCAGCCGCGCCGCTGGGCGCGGTAGCTCGCGTCGAGGTCCTCGGTCACCGTATCCGGCGTCCACCCACCCGAATCCTCGAGTGCCACCCGGCGCCAGATGCCCGCTGTGCCATTGAAGTTGAAGAACAGGCCCGCCGAGCTGCGGGCCACCTGCTCCACGACAAAATGCGCATCGAGGAAGATGCCCTGAAAGCGCGTCAGCAAGCTCGCACGGCGGTTGCTGAACTCCCAGCGGGCCTGAACGACCGCGACGTTCGAGTCGGCAAAATGCGGCATCAAGCGCTCAAGGAAGTCCGGCTCTGGGCGAAAGTCGGCGTCGAAGATCGCAAAGAACTCCGCCCCGGTGAGCGTCATCCCGTAGCCAAGCGCCCCCGCCTTGTATCCAGCACGATTGGGCCGCCGGATGTGGCGCACAAACGCCGCGCGTTGCGGATTGCGACGCAGCCACGCCTCGATGATTCCGGGCGTATCGTCTGTCGAGTCGTCGAGGATCTGCACCTCCAGCCGACCGCGCCACCGGAGAGCGGTGACTTTTTCCAACAGTGCCTCCACGACAAAGGGCTCGTTGTAGAGCGGGCACTGCACGCAGACCGTCGGCATCGCAGCGGGGAGCGACGGCACGGTTGCGGTGACCCGCCGCACGCTTCGCGCGTAGAGCCACAGCATCTTGACGCGGTGGAGGCCGAAGTAGGCCAGCCCAGCCAGCGTAATCCCGTACAACACGTGGACGAGCGTTGCCATGCGGTTGAAGATTAAACGGTTACCCGTCGGGTCAAGGCTACTTATGACCCTGCAACCGGCTCACCGTACGGCGAGCGGACCCGCGAAGCCAGCCTAGGTTTCCTGAGGCGGTTGCGTCATATCCATTCCCAAAATCTCGATGAACTTCTTCATCGCCGGCGTGAGCACACGGCCCTTCCGGTGGAGAATGGCGAGAGGCCGCGTGAATTCTTTCCCGCGGAAAGGAATGACCGAGAGGGTGCCCTGCTTGGATTCCTGCGTGATGGTCGCCTGCGGGACGATCGCGATGCCGTGGTCGATTTCCACCGCGCGTTTGACCGTCTCGATGTTGTCGAACTCCATCACGGGCTCGATCTCGAGTTTGTTGTCGCGGAAAATCTGATCGACCGCCTTGCGCGTCGGGATGTCGGGGTCGAAACCGATGAAGCGCTGGCCGACGATATCCTTGAGTTCCACCTCGGGCCGCTTTGCCAGCGCATGGTTCGGATGCGTGATCAGCACGAGCCGGTCGTTCCGGAACGGAATGGAGTCAATCTGCCGGACTTTCACCGGGAAGGCGACGAGGCCAAAGTCGACCGAGTTGTGCAGGATATCCTCGTACACGAGGTTGGACCGACGGTATTCGACCCGCACATTCACCGAAGGATAGTCGTGGAGGAACCGTTTGATGTACGGGGGAAGCTCGTGCAGACCGATCGAATAAATCGTGGAGATCCGGATCGTGCCGCTGATGATCTTCTTCATCTCCTGAAGCTCGCTCAGCAGCTTCTCGTACTGGTGGAGCATCTCCTTCGCGGCATCGTAAACGCGCTGCCCTTCGCGCGTGAGCTGGAACTGTTTTTGGCTCCGGTCGATTAGGAGCGTCTTGAAGTGTCGCTCCATCGCGCGGGCTTGCTGGCTCACCGCAGACTGCGTGATGCCGTTTATCTTGGCAGATTTTGAAAAGCTCTTCGTCTCGACGAGATCGGCGAATATCTTGAAGTTCTCGATTTGCATGGAGCGCGCTGAATATGGCGTTTCGTTATAAATGCCCCTAATCAGGGGGCAATTCATTAATCAGCCTTTTTATTCATGGTCACATTCGACGAGTTTAACCTGCGCAGGGAGCAGCTGCGCTTGGAAGTGGCGCAACTCTGCCGGACTTCCGGCCGAAATCCGGGCTCGGTCGAGATCCTTCCCGTGACAAAAACGCACCCGCCCGAGGCCGCGTTTTTCGCCGCCCGCTGCGGGCTCCGCGCCGTCGGCGAGAACCGCGTGCAGGAGGCAGTCGACAAGCGCGCGGCGGCCCCCGACGCCACGGTCCAGTGGGAGCTGATCGGGCATCTGCAGTCGAACAAGGCCAAGATCGCGGCCGCGACGTTCGATCGTATTCAATCCGTGGATAGCGAAAAGCTGCTGAACCTGCTCGATCGCGCGGCGGGCGAGCTGGGCAAGCAGCTCCCCGTCCTCCTCCAGATCAACGCCGGCAACGATCCGGCGAAGTTCGGCGCCGATCTGTCCGCCGCGGACAAGCTGCTCGACGTCGCGCTTGCGAAACCGCACCTCCGCGTCGACGGGCTCATGACCATCGCGCCTCTCTCCGACGATCCAGCGGTAGCCGAACGCACGTTCGTCACCTTGCGCCAGCTCCGCGACGATCTCAGCGCACGGACAAAGGCTCCGCTCGCGACGCTCTCCATGGGCATGAGCGGCGACTACGCCACCGCGATCGCCGCGGGCAGCACGCTGATTCGAATCGGCACTCGGCTGTACGGCGAACGCCCTCCCGCGGCCTAACTCCACAAACCCAGCGGGGCAGCCCGGCAAACCGGCGCGATTCGAGCGGCGCGTCCAGGTGCCCTTCGCCGCACCGGCCGATCGAGCGGATGCGCAAGGCCACATCGCGAGCCGACGCAGGTTTTTCCTGCGTCAAGCCAAAGTGCCCGCGAATAGTTTCCAAGTTGCTTCTGCGAGACTTCTTTTTTCCTTGGGCGATGTGGATCCCGCCCGGCTCAGCACTGAAGAGAAGTTGGTGTTTCTGAGTCTTCTGGACGACCAGAGTCCGGCCGTCCGCCACGCCTTGCTTTCCTACTTTCGCGAGCACAGCGCCGAGGCGGTGGACTTTCTCAAGGAAACCGCCAACGGGAAAAACCGCGCGCTGGCCTGGCACGCCCGGTGGTTCCTCGAAGAGCTGAAGTTCAGCGACCCGATCGCGGAGTTCAAAGGCTTCATCCGCTCTCTGAACTACGAACTGGAAACGGGCGCGCTGCTCCTGAGCCGCACGGTGTTCCCGTCGATCGACATCGGCGCCTGTTGCGGCGAACTCGACGCCATCGCCAACCGGTGCCGCGAGCTGATGGCCGAGCCGATGACCGTTCGCGAGAAGTGCCGCGTCATCAATCGCGTACTTTTTCATGAATACGGCTTTCGGGGGAACTACGAGCACTACACCGACCCACTCAACAGCTTCCTTCAGCGCGTGATCGAGCGCCGCAAGGGCATCCCGATTTCGCTCTCGATCGTGTACCTTCTGGTCGCGCACCGGCTCGGCATCGATCTCGAGCCGGTCGGCCTGCCCGGGCATTTTGTCGTCGGCTGCTACGTCGAGGACGCCCCCTTCTTCATCGATGCGTTCGAGCAGGGGGTATTTCGGTCCCGCGACGATCTCTTCACTCTCCTGCGCCTTCAGCAGATCGAGCCCAAGGAAAGCGATCTGGCGCCCACCCCCGTGCGCGAGGTCCTCTGCCGTTGCTGTCGCAACCTGGTGAACCACTACCGCGCCTCGGGCGACGAAGAGCACGCGCAATTGTTCGCCGATTTCGTCGACGAATTCGACGCGACCTACGAGCGCCACGCGCAGTCGTGAGCCGTCGTTTCAGGTTTCGCGCCCAGGCCCTGTCCGCAAACGTCCGGCCCTAAACGGACTCTTCCATCACGCTCTGGATCGTGCGTGCTAGGTCCGCAAACCGGTACGGTTTCGGAACGACTCCGCGGAATCCGTGAGCCCGATAGTTAGCCAGAACCGGATCGCTGGAATAGCCGCTGGACACGATCGCTTTCACGTTCGAGTCGATCTGCAGCAGTTTCTGCATCGCCTCGCGGCCGCCCATGCCGCCAGGCACGGTGAGATCCATGATGACGAGGCGGAACGGCTGGCCCTGCACGCGCGCGGACTCGTAACACTCCACGGCCTCACCGCCGTCCGATACCGTGGTCACGTCGAGTCCGAGCCGCTTGAGCAGCGCCGCCGCCAGCGTGCGGATAGTTTCCTCGTCGTCCATGAACAGCACGCGACCGGACACCGAGACCGGCTTGTCCTGCGAGACGGGTTCCTGCGGCAGAGCGTCGCGCGCGGCGGGCAGCCAGATGTGGAAGGTGGTGCCTCTGCCGAGTTCCGATTCCACTTCGATGTGCCCCTGGTGCTTGCGGATGATGGAATAGACCGTCGCAAGGCCGAGTCCGCTGCCGGACTGCTTGGTGGTGAAATACGGATCGAAAATCCGCGAGAGGTGTTCGCCACGGATTCCCATGCCGCTGTCGCTGATCGAAAGCTGCAGGTACTCGCCGACGGTCAACGGTCTGGTGGAATCCTGCCCCACCTGCTCGTTCTGCATCGCGAGGCGGATGATGCCGCCTTCGGGCATCGCCTGAACGGCGTTGATGATGAGATTCTGCACGACCTGGCCGATCTGCCCCTTGTCAACGTCGGCCGCCCAGAGGTTCGGCTCGGCCTTGAACTCGCACCGCACTTTCGAGCCGTGCAGGGCGAACTCCGCGGCTTCGCGCACCACTTCGGGAAGCTGCACGGCCTTGCGCACGGGCTCGCCGCCCTTTGCGAACGTGAGCAACTGCTGGGTGAGATCCCTGGCCCGCATCACGCCGCGCTCCGCTTCGGCCAGCCAACGCCCGGCGATGTCCATCACCGTGGCGTCCAGCATGGCGAGGGTGACGTTGCCCATCACCACCGTGAGGATGTTGTTGAAATCATGGGCAATGCCGCCGGCGAGGATGCCGACCGCTTCCAGCTTCGACGAGCGGAGCAGCTCCGACTCGAGCCGGGCGCGCTCGGTCACGTCGCGGAACACGACCACCGCGCCGATCGCCCGACCGCCGATGTTGTGCATCGGGGCGCAGCGTCCATCGACCAGGCAGGGCGCTCCCTGGCGGCTGAAGAGCATCGTCTGTAGTGGAAGATCAATGACACGGTGCTCCGAGATGGCGCGCGCAACGGGCATGCCGATCGCGGCGCGGGTCTTCTCGTGCCGCAACAGGCAGACTTCGCCGATCGAACGGCCGATCGCCGCGCCGGCGGTCCAGCCGGTCAGGCGCTCCGCCGCCTCGTTCATGAATTGAACCACACCGTCGGTGTCCGTGGTCATCAGACCCTCGGCCATGGCCCGGAGCGTGACCCGGAGACGTTCGCGTTCGGCGGCGAGTTCCGCCTCCGCGCTCCTCACGTCCGTGAGGTCGAGGAGGACCGCCTGCGTCCACTCCAGATTGTGCGCGCCGTGCAGTTTCGGAAGCCACCACCGAAAATACGTGCGGCGGACCGTGCCATCGAGCGCGTTGATGGAAATCTCGCCCTCGATCTCCTGACGCCCATCCCAGACCGCGCGAAAGGCCCGGCGCCTGATCGCAAAACCATCCGGGCTGAATACGCGGCCGAAATTTTTCAGCAGTTCCTGCTTCGACCGGGCACGGGTCAGGCGGACCATTTCCTCGTTCACGCCCACCACGGCGACCAGGTCCATGGTGGCAGCCAGTTCCTCCGGGTGCAGATCGCAGTAGGCGTCGAAATCGGAAATCCCCTGGGCGCGCAGCCGGGTCACCCACTCGCCCACCTTGCGGTAGTCGTATTCGATGATCGCCGCCGGGGAATGCTCGAACAGGACGCGGTAGCGCTCCTCCGAAGCGCGGATCGCCTCCTCGGCCCGTTTGCGTTCGGTGATGTCGCCCACGAAGCCCTCGAGATAGGCCAGCCGGCCCTCGCCGTCGCGGATGGCTCGCACGTTCTCGGAGATCCAGCGAAGCGAACCGTCGGCGCACCGAACCTGCGACTCGAAACCGGTGACGGATTCCGAGTCGCCGAGGAGCTTGAAGAATTCGTTTCTGCGATTCGGGTCGGCGTAGAACTCGGTGGCGATCGACGTCACCGTCGTGATCAGATGCCGCGGGCTGCTGTAGCCGAGGAGCCGCGCCATCGCGGGATTCACCACTCGGAACTGACCGGCGGCAGTCGTCTGGTAAACGCCTTCGGCGGCGTTTTCGAAAAGATCGCGGTAGCGCTGTTCGCTCGCGCGCAGCCGTTCCTCCGCTTCCTGGCGCTCGGTCACGTCCTCGGCCAGGACCAGGACGGCCGGGCGCCCGCCGAACTCGTGCAGGTGCGAGCGGACGCGCATGAGCATCTCGGTGCCGTTCTTCCTGCGGTGGCGCCAGAGCGTGGCCGCAGCCGGCGTAAGGGTGCCCTCGCGCCGCTTCCTGATGAATTCCCGCAGGCGCTCGGCGTCGGCCGGGGGCCGGATGTCGAAGATGGTGAGGGCGACGAATTCCTCGTGCGTGTAGCCGTAGTGGCGCAGGGCCGCGGGATTTACGGCGAGGAACCGGAAGGTCTCGCTGTCGTAGACCCACATCGGGTTCGGGTTGTCCTCGAACAGGCGCCGATAGCGGATCTCGCTTTCGCGCAGAGCCTCTTCGGATTCGACGCGATCGGTGATGTCCATGTGCGCGCCGATGAGGCGCACCGGGTGCCCGGCGGCGTCGAAAACCGCGCGGCCGCAGGCGGCGATCCATTTATACCCGCCGTCGCGGCAGAGCATGCGGTACTCGACGCGGTAGAGATCGTTCTCCCCCCGCAGATGGGCCTGGAGGGCGCCGATGACCCGGTCGCGATCCGTCGGATGAATACGCGCCTGCCATTCTTCCTGAGTCGCCGCGAGTTCGTCCGGAGCGAATCCGAGCATCTCTTTCCAGCGATCGGAGAGGAAGGTCTGACCCGTGAGGTAATTCTTCTCGAAGATGCCGACGTTGAGAGCGCGGACGGCCAGCTGCCAGCGGTCCTCCACCTCGCGGAGCCGGGCCTCGGTCTGGCGCAGCTCGGTGAGGTCGGAGAACACGAGGACGGTGTGCGCAAGGTCCAGACCGGACTGCGTCTTGAGCGCGCTCCAATGCATCACGCCGTGGCCGAGCGGGCCGTCCAGCCGGGCGAACTGCATCTCCGAGACGGCCTCGTTGCGCCCGTTCCAGATCGCGTCGAGGTGGAGGCGGAACGTCCGCATGTCGCTCGGGCTCGGGATGAGCATGTGAACGTTGGCCGCCAGCGTCGCCACGTCGGGCGCGCCGCTGGTCCGGAGCGCGGCGGGATTGGCGCCGACGATCCTCACCAGCGAGAGCTTCTCGCGAAGCGCGGAGGGATTTGCCCGGAGATAGACTTCAAGGTCCGTCGCGCCGGCCCGGCGAATCTCGGCCAGCCATGCGCCGACCGCCGAATAATCCGCCTCGATCAGGGCGACCGGGGTCCTTTCGAAAAGCTCGCGGATGCGGCCCTCCGACCGCCTCAGCTCCTCCTCGGCCTTCAGCCGCGGGCGAAGGTCGCGGAGGATCGACTGGGTGTAGCGGTGCGCGCCCGCCGTAATCACGCACGAACGCACCTGGACGGGAATCTGTTCGCCGCTGCGGTGCAGGATCACGCCCTCGCGCTCGGTGATTTCGCCGCGCTGCGAGATCTCCGCGAACTGCTGCCGCATGAACTCCCGTCGCGCTTCCGGGTGAAGGATGGTGTGCCGTTTGCCGACCAGCTCCGTCTCGTTCGCTCCGAGGAGTTGGCAGGCGCAACGGTTCACTTCGAGGATGACGCCCGTCTCGCTGTCCGCCACCACGATGGCGTCGCTGGCTTGCTCGAGAAGGAGGCGGTGGCGCTCCTCGGACATCGCGAGGGCCCGCGTCCGGCGCATGAGTTCGCTCTTCAGCCTGATCCGTGAGAGATAAATGAATACACAAGCGGCGGTCAGGCCCACCACGAGGCCGATGAACACATCGTCCACTGCGCCCATGCGATGCCCACCACCCTCAAGCTGGTGGCAGCCGGAGATGAGCCCCCCTCCCAACCCCATCAGGCAAGTGATGCTTGTCCGTGAGCGCAGAGAGACCTTCATGCCGAATAATCTGGGACGGAAACCGAAACGGGTGGGATTCTGTTTGTCGAGGAGCAAACCTGTGTCAGCTGGCGAGCTACAAATTTGTCACCAAGCCACAGCTTTCTTCTCAGGAAAGCATGCGCTGTTCCGCCCAACATCGGCACTCGCCGCCAAGCAGGCGGAGATTTTGAGACTTCTTTGACCGGAAAACCCCTCGAAAGCGTTGTTAGCCTGGGGGAAACCCGCTTACCTCCCGGGCCGAACTTCCGCCGGCGCGCGCCAATCGACGGCTCTTCCCATGAATATTTCCCTACGCCCTGCGGTGGCCGCCGATGTGTCCGTTGTTCTCGGTTTCATTCGGGATCTGGCGAAATACGAGCAGCTGAGCTCCGAATGCCAAGCCACCGAAGCACAGGTTCGGGACACGTTGTTTGGGGAGAATCCCGCGGCTGAGTGCCTCCTGGCGTTCGCCGACGGAGAACCGGCGGGTTTTGCGGTGTTCTTCGGCAACTACTCCACCTTCCTCGCCCGTCCGGGCATCTATCTGGAGGACATTTTTGTGAAGCCGGCCTTCCGGAAACGCGGCATCGGCCGGGCGCTGCTCCTGCACGTCGCCAAGCTCGCCAACGACAGGAAATGCGGCCGGCTCGAGTGGACGGTGCTCGACTGGAACGAGCCCGCGATCGAGTTCTATCGTGGGCTCGGCGCCCAACAGCTCGACGAATGGCGCATCTTCCGGCTTTCGGGCCCGGCCCTCGCGAAGTACGCGTGATGGACGGATCTCCAGGCGAGCCGTCCGCCTAAACGCTGATCTCGCCTTTGAGGTAACAGACCGCCTGACCGGCGATCTTCACCCGAGGGCTCGCCCATTCGCACCAGAGTTCGCCTCCCCGGGCGGAAATCTGCCGCGCATGGACGTTCTTCCTGCCCAGCCGCTCGCACCAGTACGGCACCAGCGTGCAGTGCGCCGAGCCGGTGACCGGATCCTCATCGATGCCGACGCTCGACGCGAAATAGCGGGAAACGAAGTCGCAGTCTTCGCCGGGAGCCGTCGCGATCACCCGGAGATCCTTCATTCCTCTCAACGCGGCGAAATCCGGGCGAAGCCGCGCGACGTCGGATTCGCGCTCGTAGACAAAAAGATGGTGATTGCCGGCCACGCGCAGTTCGCGCGGCGCCGCGCCCACCGCGGCGGTGACATGCTCGAGCGGCCCGTGCGGCTGGGCGACGCGCTCGGGGAAATCCATCTCGAGTCGCTGGCCGCGCTCGGCGACGCCGAGAGGGCCGCTCTTCGTATCGAAAACCACACTACCGGTCGCGGCCTTCAGCTCGCGCAGGATCACGTGCGCGCTCGCGAGCGTCGCGTGACCGCAGAGGTTGACCTCCACGGCCGGGGTGAACCAGCGCAGATGGTAGCGCCCCGGGCCCTTCGGCACCAGAAACGCGGTCTCGGAGAGCCCGTGCTCGAAGGCCATCCGCTGCAGAATCTCGTCCGGAAGCCATTCGGTTAGCGGACAAACACCGGCGGGATTCCCGCGAAATGGCTGCGCAGTGAAAGCGTCGATCCAGAAGAAAGGCAGTTTCATGGCGCCGATCCAGCAAGGATGGCACGGCCCCGGCAAGCGACCGAGCGACTGTTCTGCGCGGCGGGCCGCCCCACTGTGCCACGCCCACGAACTGTCCGGGCACAGATCCCATAAATGGGATTTGTCATGGTCACAGTTCAGGAATTGCCAAACTGTACTGGATCCTATCCTCGGGGATTGCTCCTGAGCATCCGACGGAGCCTCTGGTACAAAATGGGCGCCATGATTCAGCCACTCGCAAAGCTCGCCGCGGTTCCCCTGTACGTGGAACTGGCCGATTCGCTCCAGCAACTCGTCGAGCAGGGCACGCTCCGCCCCGGACACCGCGTGCCCTCCGTCCGCCGGATGGCCCTGCAGCGCGACGTGAGCATCTCCACCGTCCTCCAGGCGTACACCATGCTGGAGAACCGCGGTTTTCTCGAAGCCCGCCCGCAATCCGGGTATTACGTGAGGCCCAGGCTGCCGCTGGACACTCCCGAGCCGCGGATGGCGCGCCCGATGGCGAAGCCGAGCTACGTCGGGGTGAGCGACTTCACCGCGGAGGTCCTGGCCACGTGCGTCGACCCAAGCTACATCTCGCTCGGAGCCGCCTGCCCGGCGCCGTCGCTCTTCCCGACGAAGAAGCTGGCCCGGGTCATGGGCTCGGTGGCGCGGAACGATCCCTCGCTGATCGGCCGATACACGATGAACTGGGCGTACGAGCCGCTCACGCGCGAGATCGCCCGCCGCTACCTGCAGGCCGGAGCCGCGCTGGCCCACGACGAGCTCGTGATCACCGTGGGCTGCACCGAAGCGGTCAATCTCGCCCTGCGCGCGGTCACCAAGCCCGGAGACACCGTCGCGGTGGAGACGCCGGCCTATTTCGGCATTCTCCAGCTGATCCAGAGTCTGAATCTGCGGGTGCTGGAAATCCCGACCGACTCGCGCGAAGGCCTGTGCCTGGACGCTTTTCGGGACGCGATCCGGCAGAACGACGTGAAGGCGCTGTTCGTGATGCCCAGTTTCCAGAACCCGCTCGGAGCCTGCATGCCCGACTCGAAGAAGGAGAAGCTGTACGAGCTGCTGAGCGAGTTCGACATCCCCGCGATCGAAGACGACATCTACGGCGACATCCACTTCAGCGAGCGCCGGCCCAAGCCGCTCAAGGCGTGGGATCGCGACGGACGGGTGCTGCTCTGCAGTTCCTTCAGCAAGACGCTGGCCCCGGGGCTCCGCGTCGGCTGGATCGCGCCGGGCCGGTACATGGAGCGGGTCAAGCGTCTCAAGTTTACCAATACACTGGGCACGCCCGTGGTCCTGCAGAAGACCGTCTCCGATTTCCTCCGCGACGGCGGCTACGACCACCACCTGCGGTCGATCCGTCGCGCCTACCAGAATCAGATGCATCTGGTCTCGCAGGCGATCCTCCGGCACTTCCCGGTCGGCACGCGGCTGAGCCGGCCCCAGGGCGGATTTGTCCTCTGGATCGAACTTCCCTCGCGGGTCGACACGCTGAAGCTCTACACCGAAGCGCTGAGGCATCGGATCAACACGGCGCCGGGACCCCTGTTCTCGGTGAAGGAGCGCTATCGGAATTGCCTCCGGCTGAATTGCGGACTGCCGTGGTCCGACACCGTCGCGCGGGCGCTCGAAACGGTCGGAAGCCTGGCGCGCCAGCAAATCTAGCGTTCACTCCGTCACCGGATGCCCGCAGACAGGCGCCACCATGACCGCCACCGAAAAGAAGCCCGCCACCTCCGCCGTGATCCTCGCGTTTGCGACGATCTACGTCGTCTGGGGCAGCACCTATCTCGGTATCCGCGTCGCGGTTGAAACCATTCCGCCGTTCGCCATGGCGTCGCTCCGATTCGCCGCCGCCGGGGCGATCCTCCTCGCCGCACTCCGCTTTCAGGGCGCGGCGTGGCCGACACCCCGGCAGTGGCGCGACAACGCCGTCATCGGAGCCTTCCTCCTCCTGGGCGGAAACGGCCTGGTCGCGTGGGCCGAGCAGACCGTGCCTTCCGGCGTCACCGCTCTGCTGATCGGCGTGCAGCCTGTATTCATGGTCCTGACCGAGTGGGCGTGGCCCAAAGGCCAGCGGCCGAATCTCGCGATGTTCGTCGGCATGGCGCTCGGCTTCGTGGGAGTCGCCTGGATTGCCGCCCCTTGGCAGACCGTCGGAACTCAACGGATCGATATCGCCGGCGCACTGGCGGTGCTCGCCGCCTGCGCCCTTTGGGCCATCGGATCGATTTACTCGCGCCACGCCAAACCCGCAGCGCCTCCGTTCGTCGCCGCCGCGGCGCAGATGCTCTGCGGCAGCGTGGCGCTGGCGAGCGTCGCTCTCATCCGTGGCGAGTTCACGACCTTTCATCCCCTCGCTGCAAGCGCGCGCTCCTGGTGGGCGTTCACCTACCTCGTGCTCGTCGGATCGCTCGTGGGTTTCTCCACCTTCGTCTGGCTGATGAAACACAGCACGCCGGCCCGCGTTTCCACGTACGCCTACGTCAATCCGATCGTGGCGGTCTTCCTCGGCTGGCTGATCCTGAAGGAGCCGGTTTCCGCCCGCACTTTTTTCGGCGCCGGCATCATCATCGCAGCCGTGGCGATCGTCACGACCCAGAAGGCAAAGGCTCAACACGCCGCCGCGGCGCAGACGCCGGGCCCCGCGCAGCCTGTTCCGGCGCGCCGCTGAGCGGCCGCGGACCTCCACCGGATTGGGCGAGAAATAGCCCTGCCAGTTGCGGTGGGGCACTCGAGCCGTACGGTTTCTAGCTTCTTTGTTCGTTTCGTAGGTCAGTCACGGCCGAGCGCTTACAAAGCTTGGCAGGCTACGGCAAGAGGGTTCATAAACCATCCGCATAGTAGGGAAACAGACCAGTAGATTATCTTCTCGGTCCTCTTGACAGTTTCTGCGCGGTGTTGGCCAAATTCTGGCGAGTCCAGAAATCGTGTTGGTTGTATCCTTAACACACTACAACCCGGGCGTGTCGTCCCGGAACTTCACCTAACCGTACCCCATGAAAAAAATCATCCGTCGCTGGAGCGCGAATACATGGATCTTCGGCGGTCTCGCAGCGTGGGGGCTCTTGACGGGCGCCTGCGTCATGGTCGATCGCCCGATGGTCGCTCCTCCGCAGATTGCTGGCGCCGTCTTTGTCGGCTCCAATGAGTGCAAGGAATGCCACGCCGACGTGACTCACACCTTCGGCGGCGCCACTCACGCCAACCTGAAGGCCCAGGGCGACAACGCGAAGAACATCGGCTGCGAGTCGTGCCACGGCCCGGGCAGCAAGCACGTCGAGTCCGGCGGCGGAGCGGGTACGATCGTCAATCCGAAGACCTCGCCCGAAACCTGTTTCCAGTGCCACCTCGACAAACGCGCGGAGTTCCAGCTTCCCCACTCCCACCCGGTGGCCAGCGGAAAGATGACCTGCAGCGACTGCCATGAGCCGCACAAGGACGATGCGGTGATCGGCGGCGGCACTCAGATGGCCTCGGCCAACGAGACCTGCTTCAAGTGCCACAGCGCGCAGCGCGGACCCTACGTTTTCGAGCACGAAGCGAGCCGAGAGGGCTGCGTTTCCTGCCACAACCCGCACGGCACGGTGAACGACAAGATGCTGACCGCGCGCAACCAGGCGCTCTGCCTGCAGTGCCACAATCAGCAGCAAACCGTCGCCGGCCAGCTGATGATCGGCGGTCGCGATCACGCGGCCTTCGTCTCGCGCGGCACCTGCTGGACCGCCGGCTGCCACGAAGCCGTCCACGGCTCGCACGTCAGCTCCTCCCTCCGCTTCTAACCTTTGACCCCATCAGCCATGCCAAGCCTTCGCTCTAGCGCCATCCTGGCGGCCCTGGCTACACCCCTTGCCTTGACCGCTCAGGTCTCCTCGACGGCCGCCGACAACGCCACCGTGGAAGGAACCGTTTCCGTCGCCGCCGGCGGCGCCATCCTCTCCGGACATCCCGGAGCTTATCAGCAGCAGTTCCAATCCCGGATGAACGGATTCGGCGGGATCGACGAACTCCGCTACAAACGGGAAACCAAGACCGCGACGTTCCAGCTGGACGGCCGTTTCCTCCCCGGCGACGCCGACTACCTGCTCCACCTCCGCCTGAGCGGACAGGAGAAATGGTATGTGGATGCCGGCTACAAGAACACCCGCGTCTGGTACGACGGCCTGGGCGGCTACTTCGCTCCGACCAACACGTCGTTCCACCTCTTCGACGAGTCGCTCTATGTCGACCGCAGCGATGCCTGGGTCGAACTGGGCTGGGTCGCAGAGGATACTCCGTACCTGAAGATTCGGTACGACCACGAAACGCGCGACGGCTCGAAGGGCTCCACGATGTGGGGCGACACCAACCTCGTCGGGCGCTACGGTACCCGCAGCGTCGTGCCGTCGATCCAGAATATCGACGAGAAGCGGGATATCGTGACCGTCGACGCGGGAAAAGAAACGGAACAACAGACCTGGCAGGTCGGAGTGCGCTACGATCACTCCAGCCTCAACAATGGACGCATGGCCACGCGCCGGCCGCTTGAAAACGTCAGCCGCGCCGTCACGCAGAAGGACGACACGTCCACCGATCTGTTCAGCGCCCACGCGTTCACGGAACGCCGGTTCACCGAACAATTGACGATGTCGACGGGCGGTTCGATCACGACGCTCGACACGAACCTCGACGGCAGCCGCATCTACGGCGCCGGCTACGATCCGGTCTTCGATCCCGCCTACGCCCACCGGCAAGCGCGCGACGAAGGTTTTTACGATCTGTCCGGCGGTTCGGAGGTGAAGCAGTACGTCTTCAACTTCAACATCGTCTATCTCCCGGCGAAGAACTGGTCCATTCGGCCGAGCTTCCGATTCGAGGACATGACGCAGAACAACAGCGCGACGTTCGTCGAGACCAACATCGCGAGCAATCTGTCCGCGCAGCTCGAGGATCTCGCCTCCCAAAGCCACAAGCGCTGGGACGAGTTCACCGAAGCGGTCGACGTCCGCTACACGGGCCTCGCGAACGTGACCTTCAACTGGCGCGCCGAGCTCGTCCAGGGCACGGGTAACCTCTCCGAGCTGGAGGAGGCGGAAGAAACCGGAATCGCCTCGCTCTATCGCAAGACCGACATCTCCCGCGACACCCAGAAGTATTCGTTCACGAGCAACTGGTACGCCCGCCCGGGCCTGACCTTCGCGGCGCAGTATTACTATAAGGCCCGCAACAACGACTACACCAACCTCCGCGACTCCACGCCAGCGACCGGCGGCGACCGCTACCCGGGCTACATCGACTCGCAGGATTTCGCGACCAACGACTTCAATCTGCGCGTCTCCTGGCGCCCGACGACGAAGGTCAGCCTCGTCACCCGCTACGACTACCAGCGCTCGAATGTGGATACGGCGGTGTTGCTGCTGCAGTCGGTCGAATCCGGCAAACTCACGAGCCACATCATCAGCGAGAACGTCACTTGGAATCCGATCAACCGCCTCTACATCGTGGGCAACGTGAACGTCGTGTACGACTCTCTCGCCACCCCGGCCGCGGCGTACGTGCGGAATTCGGACAACAACTACCTGAACGCCTCCCTCGGCGGCGGGTACGCCCTGGGCAAAATAACGGATGTCTACTTTGACTACTCGTTCTATCGCGCCAATGATTTCACCAACAACGCGTCGCAGACCCTCCCCTATGGCGCAGATCAAAAGCGCAACGTCGCCTCGCTCACCTGGGTTCGCCGCCAGTCGGAACGCCTGCTGTACACCGTCAAATACAGCTACGTCTCGTACGACGACCGCACTTCGGGCAACCGGGCCGACTTCAACGCCCATGTCCTGTACGGAAAAGTTCAATACCGCTTCTAGTCCCTGATATCCATGAAAGTCTCATCCTCGCTCCTCCTCGCGTCCGCCGGCCTGCTCTGTCTCAGCTCGGTCTCCTTCGCCGATCAGGCGCAGGAGAAGGCCAAGGAAAACTGGACCAAGATGTGCGCCCGCTGCCACGCGGCGGACGGCACCGGCAACACCAAGGTCGGCAAGAAACTGAACGTGAAGGATTACACGTCCGCCGACGCTCAGGCCAAGATGACCGACGACGAGATGCTCAAGTCAGTTCTGGAAGGCGTGAAGGACGACAACGGCAAGGAGAAGATGCAGCCGTACAAGGAGAAGCTCACCGAGGCCGAAGCGAAGGACCTCGTCGCGCTGATCCGGTCGATGAAGAAGTAGTCGATCGGACAGCATGAGCGGTGCCTCTCAAGATCCGGCGGGGTCGGCTTTGCCGCCCCGCCGTTCCATTTGGCGAAACTGGGTGACCCTTGCGGGCACCGTCGTCGCGGTCGGGAGCTTCTTTGCCTTCCTTCTTCTCTTCGCGATCGATACGTTCGGCCCCGGGCAGCACAACCCTTACCTGGGCATTCTGAGCTACCTGGTCGCGCCGGGCTTCCTCATCCTCGGCCTGGTTCTCGTTTTCGGCGGCGCGTGGTGGCAGCGCCGGCAACAGCATCTCTATCCCGAGCGTCCGGCGCCGACGCTCTCGATCGACTTGAGCCAGCCGAAGCAGCGCTGGCGGCTCTTCTGGTTCGGACTCGGCACGGTCACCTTCCTCCTCTGCACCGCGCTGGGAAGCTATCAGACCTACCACTACACCGAATCGGTTCAGTTCTGCGGTCAGGTCTGTCACACGGTGATGGAGCCCGAATTCGTCACCTACCAGCGCGGCAATCACGCCCGAGTAGCCTGCGTCGAGTGCCATATCGGCTCCGGCGCGACTTGGTACGTGAAATCCAAGCTGAGCGGCGCGTACCAGGTTTATTCGACCGCCTTCAACAAATACCACCGGCCCATTGGCGCTCCGGTTGAGAACCTGCGCCCGGCGCAGGACACCTGCGAACGCTGCCACTGGCCCGAGAAGTTCGCGGGCAGTCTCGACCGCGTCTACAATCGCTTCCTCACCGATGAGAAAACGACGCCCTACACCGTCCGTCTTCTCCTCCACGTCGGCGGCGGCGCGTCCGCGCACGGTCCGGTCGGCGGCATCCACTGGCACATGAACGTGGCGAACAAGGTCGAGTACCTCGCCACCGATACGCAGCGCCAGAAGATCCCGTGGGTCCGGGTCACGAGCCGCGAAGGCAAGGTCACCGTGTATCGCACGCCCGACTACAAAGGGGAGCCCGATCCCAAGGCTGTGCGGCGGATGGACTGCATCGACTGCCACAACCGCCCCGCTCACGCCTACCGCTCGCCGGACGACGCCGTCGACGAAGCCCTCTACCTCGGCCGCATCGACCGCAGCCTGACCTCGGTGAAGTACAACGTGGTCGAGCTGCTCACGAAGCCGTACAACTCCGTCGAGGAAGCTTCCGCCGGAATCACGAACGGCCTGCGAAAGAAATACGGGGCGGACGCCAAGATCGACGGCACCATCGCCGAGGCGATCAGCATCTACCAGCACAACTTCTTCCCGAAAATGAAGGCCGACTGGTCCAGTTACCCGAACAACCAGGGCCACAAGGACTCGGCCGGATGTTTCCGCTGCCACGACAACAACCACATCGCGGAGGGTTCGAAGGAGAAGATCGCCGCCGGCGACTGCAATACGTGCCACACCATCCTCACCCAGGGCGAGGGCGCCGAGCTGATGAAACTCTCCGCCGACGGTCAGACGTTCAAACACCCGGGCGGCTCGTACTCCGACGACCTGATCTGCAGCGACTGCCACAACGGCAAACTGCAAGAACCGTGAGCGGTTGCGCAGAGACGGCCTGTGCCCGAGTGTGAGCGCATGCCGTCCGCGCCTTCCCAGCTTCAGGAACTTTTCGCACGGCGCGAGGAGTTCAAAGGTTTCCTCGCCAAGCGGCTCAAGGATTCGGCCGCGGCCGAAGACCTGCTGCAGGACAGCCTGGTGAAAGCGCTCCGCCACGCGGAGGATCTGCGCGACGGCGAAAAACTGACCGCATGGTTCTACCGCGTGCTTCGGAACGCCGCGACGGATTTCGCCCGCAGCCGCTCCGCCGCGCGAACGAGGGAAGAGGTTTGGGCGATCGAGTCGGTCAATGAGCCGGAAGCCGAACGCCAGATCTGCCGCTGCTTCGAGGGACTGCTCGGCACGCTCAAGCCCATGCAAGCCGAGCTGCTTCAGAAGGTGGAGTTCGAAGGCGAGTCAGTGGCGGAGGCCGCGGCGCGACTCGGGATCACGCCCAACCACGCCAGCGTGAATCTGCACCGAGCGCGCCTCGAACTGCGCAAACGACTCGAAGCGTTTTGTGGTGACTGCTCCGCCGCTGCGTGCCTCGACTGCGAATGCGCTCCTCCGGACGCCAAGCGGCAGCCGAAAAAGAAACGAGCGCCGCAAGAAGCCGAAGACCTGTAAGGTTCCAAAAACTACTCCGTCTGCAGGGTATATGCACGGTCACACGCACACACATTCGCACGAGTCCGAAATGGGCGGCGAAACGCCCGCCCCCGACGCGCCGGTTTACATGGGACTTCCGGACGCCCGCTACCTGCTTCGCCGATTCTGGGTGGCGCTGACGCTCAGTCTGCCGGTCGCGTTTCTCGCCATGGCGGAGATGTTTCCCTCTGCCCATGCCTGGCTGCCGGCACCCGATGTCTCGGGATGGATCCAGGGCGTGCTGACGACCCCGGTGTTTTTCTGGGCCGGAGCGCCTTTCATCCGACGGTGGTGGATCTCGCTCCGCGAGCGCGACACGAACATGTTCACGCTCATCGTCACGGGCACAGGCGCCGCTTATTTCTACAGCGTGGCGGCGCTTCTCTTCGGCGACCGTTTTCCCGCGGCGTTGCAGGGGACGCATGGAGTGCCCCTCTATTTCGAAGCCGCCGCGGTGATCACAACCATCGTGCTCATCGGCCAAGTGCTGGAACAGCGGGCTCACGCCCGAACCGGCGCCGCAATCGAAGCGCTCATGCACCTCGCCCCCGCCGTCGCCCACCGGATCCGCGACGGTCGCGAGGAGGACGTGCCTGTGGCGGACGTGGCCGTGGGCGACGCCCTGCGGGTTCGCCCGGGCGAAAAGATCCCGGTGGACGGCAGGGTCGTCGAAGGCAGCAGCGCAGTCGATGAAGCCATGCTGACCGGCGAGCCCATGCCGGTCACGAAAACGGCGGGAGACGCCGTCAGCGGCGGCACGCTCAACACGACCGGCAGCTTCGTTTTCCGCGCGGAGCGCGTGGGCCGGGACACGCTCCTCGCGCACATCATCCAACTCGTCGAGGAGGCGCAGGAAAGCGAGGCGCCCATCCAGCGCCTCGCGGATCGCGTATCGAACTTCTTCGTACCGGCGGTCGCGGGCGCGGCGCTGGTGACGTTTGTGCTCTGGTTGACGATTGGTCCAGAACCCCGGTTTATCCACGCGCTCGTCAACGCCGTTGCGGTGTTGATCATCGCCTGCCCCTGCGCGCTCGGCCTCGCCACTCCGGTTTCGCTCGTCACCGGCATCGGGCGCGGCGCCCAGGCTGGCGTGCTCGTCCGGAACGCGGAGGCGCTGGAACGGCTTTCGTACGTCGACACACTGCTGATCGACAAGACAGGCACGCTGACGGAAGGCAAACCGCAGGTCGTCGAGATTGTCCCGGAGCCAAGCTTCGACGTGAACCGCGTGCTCGAGCTTGCCGCGGCCGCCGAGTCGCCGAGCGAACACCCGCTGGCGCGGGCGATCGTCGGCAAAGCGCGGGCCGAAGGCATCGAATGGGAATCTCCGGCCGACTTCGCCGCGGAACCGGGTTTCGGCGTCACCGCTCGCGCGGGCGGGAGCAAGGTCGCCGTAGGCCGCGCCGCAGGCAGCGAACCGGGTGACCGCGAGCCGCGCACGCGCGTCGCGGTCAGCGTCGAAGGGCGGCTCGCCGGCACGATTCTCCTCGCCGACCCGATCAAGGAGTCCAGCGCCCCGGCAGTCGCCGAACTGCACCGGCTTGGGCTGAAGGTCGTGATGGTGACCGGCGACGAGGAAAGGGTGGCGCGCGCCGTGGCCGACAAACTCGGCCTCGACGAAGTCCACGCCCGGACAACTCCCGCGCGGAAACAGGAAATCGTACGCCAGCTGCGCGCCGCCGGGCGCCGGGTCGCTTTTGCCGGCGACGGAATCAACGACGCCCCTGCGCTCGCCGCAGCCGAAGTGGCGATCGCGATGGGCACCGGGGCCGACGTGGCGATGGCGTCCGCGGGTCTCGTGCTCGTGAAGGGCGACCTGCGCGGGCTGGTGCGCGCCGTACACCTGAGCCGCGGCGTCCTGGGCAACATCCGGCAGAACCTGTTCCTTGCCTTCGTCTACAACGGCCTCGGCATCCCGATCGCCGCCGGTGTGCTGTACCCCGTCGCCGGCTGGCTGCTCAACCCGATGCTCGCCGGCGTGGCGATGAGCCTCAGCTCGATCAGCGTCGTTTCGAACGCCCTTCGGCTGCGCCGGCTGAAGCTGTAGGTCCGCCTCCGACCGCCCGCGCCGGCGCTGCCTTCACGTCAGCGTCGGCCCGTGGTTTGTCTCCAGCCAATAGATACGGATCGCCTCGATGATCCGGCCGAGCTCGGCCACGTCGGTCGGCTTGACGAGGTAGGAATTGGCTCCGAGTGCGTAGGCGCTGTCGATGTCCCGGGCCTGGGACGAAGAGCTGAAGATCACCACCGGAAGCCGCTTCAGCGCGGCCTGCTCGCGGATCCAGCCGAGCACCTGAAGCCCGGTGAAATACGGCAGCTGCAGGTCGAGCAGCACCAGCCGGGGCAACGGATGTTTCGTGCGGTCCGCGAACTTGCCCGACCCGCCGAGATAGGCCATCGCCGCCCGTCCGTCGCTCGCGACCTCGACCGGAGCGTTGATGCCCTTGGTTTTCAGCGCACGCCGCAGGAAAAAGACGTCGTCCGAATTGTCTTCGACCAGGAGGATCGGGTGCTCGTGTGCCATGCAGAAACCGCTGCGCGCTAGAGGCTGTCCGAAAAGCCGAACGGGTGCGCAAAACCTGGGTTTCCGATTCCCGCCTTGCTCCCGGCAATATCTCGCTCCGTGCGCATCATCTCCGTTTTCGGAATGCTTCTACAGCCGCTTGAGCTCGAGCCAGAATTTGCTGCCGACCCCCTCTTCCGATTCCACGCCAACCTCGCCGTTCATGCGCTCCACGGCTTTCTTCACGATGGAGAGACCGATGCCCGTGCCCTCGTACGCCGAGTCGGGATTGAGACGCTGGAACATCCCGAAGATCCGGCCGAGGTTGTGCGGGGAGATGCCGATGCCGTTGTCCTGAACCCAAAGTCGAAGCCGTTCGTCCCGCGGTTCCGACCAGATCGTGACGACGGGGCGTTCGCCCGGCCGGACGAACTTGGCCGCGTTGATCATCAAATTGGATACGCTCTGGACGACGAGCGCCTCGTGTCCGAGCACCTTGCCGAGGGGCGAACAGACGCGAACCTCCGCGCGATCGGCCTGCAAGCTCGGGTACTGAAGCAGGATTTCGTGCAGGACCCGGTCGAGGTCCACCGGATCGAAACGCACGTCGGTCCGCGCCAGGCGGCTGTACGTCAGCACGTCGTTGATCAATCGATCCAATCGCTGTGCACCCCGGGAAATCCGCGCGAGGTATTCACGCTCGTTCGCCGAAAGACGCTCAGCCGCATCCTCCATCAACGCGACCGAGTAGCCGTACATCGCCCGCAGGGGCGCCCGCAGATCGTGGGAAACGCTATAGGAAAACGCTTCGAGCTCGCCCACGGTTTCGCGAAGCTTGGCGGTGCGCTCCTTCACTGCACGTTCCAGGCGTTCCTCCGCGCGCTTTTGCGCATCGATGTCGGTGGACGTGCCAAACCATTTTACGATCGCGCCGGCGTCGTCGCGAACGGGGATCGCACGAGCGATGTGCCAGACATACTCCTGGTCGGCCGCACGCAGCAGCCGGTATTCGGCTTCGAAAAGGACGCCTTCCGTCACCGACTTCTGCCAAGCCGACGTTGCGCGCTCACGGTCGTCCGGGTGAAGTGCGGCGCTCCAGCCGCTGCCTCGCGTGGCCGCCAAGTCGCAACCTGTAAACTCCGCCCAGCGGCTGTTCACATAGACGAGTTCGCCCGCCGGGGCGGTGATCCAGACCATCAACGGCAGCGATTCCGCCAGGAGGCGAAACTCCGCCTCGCGCTGCCTCACTGCCTCTTCGGCCGCCTTGTGTTCGGCGAGTTCCTTCTGCACGGCACGGTAGAGATTCGCATTGTCGCGGTTCACCGCTTCCAGCGTCCGTGCGTGCTCGCGCAGGTCTTCCTCGGCCCGCTTCCGGTCGGAAATGTCTCGATTCGTTTCCAGGACGACAGGCTGCGCGTCGAAACTCCGGGAAAGCACCAGCCGGCTCTCCACGGTGACGCGGCGGCCGTCGCGCGCGAGCTGCACCATTTCTTCCATGCACTGACCGTCGCGGCTTAGCCGATACCGCAGCTGATCGAAATCCCGGGGGGCTTCCATTTTCAGCAGCTCAAACGTCTTTCGTCCGAGCGCCTCCGTCGCCGAATAGCCGTAAAGCCGCTCCGCGCCGCGATTCCAGAACACAATCGTCCCATTCCATTGCCAGGCGAAGATCGCGTCGTGCGTTTGCGAAAGGAGGTCCGCCTGACGCGTGAGCAACTCCTCCGCCCGTTTTCGTTCCGTGATGTCCTGGATGACAGCGATGACTCCGGCGACGGCACCGGTGGAGTCCGACTGGGGCTCGACGCTCATCGAGCAGGCCAGCCGGCTGCCGTCCGGCCGCTCGATGATGAGTTCCTGATCCCGAAAGCGTTTTCCCGTCAGAATCGACTGCATCGGGGGCGTATCCATCCGCCCCATCACGGAACCGTCCAGCCGCCAAACGCGCATCGCTCCGCAGAACGAACCGTCATCTTTGCCGATGGATGGCTCCCGACCCCAGAGCTCCACCGCACGGCGATTGAAAAACGTGATGTGACCCGCGGCGTCGCAGGCGAAAATGCCGACAGGAATCAGGCTCGCCAAGTGTTCGGCGGGCGTATGGCTGCCCAGGGCCGAGCCGACGCAGAAAATGCCGCCGCGCGCATCCTCAACAGGAGCCGAAGAGATCGGAGCATAGGGAGGCGTATTCACGAGAGTCCGGCGCGGGAGATCGCGACGCTGCTTGTCCTTTCTAACCATAACACCTGCAAGCGCAAACACGGTGCAGGGAATAGTCGACAGTCCGGTCGAGTAGGTACGGGAAAGACCCGGGGACGACCGCCCCAGCAACACCCCTACCTTTCCCTCGCAGACTGCGCTGCCGGGCCTGCAGGCGGAGGTTGCAGCCCCACTCCGAAAACCGCTCTAGAAACCCACGCTCAATTCTGCCTGTCTGTGGCAGGCATGAAAACCGTCGCCCTACTCTCGCTCGCTCTCGCCTTCCTCGGACTGGTCGGCTGCAGCACCGTGCACAGCCGGATCGAAGAGAAGGCGGCCGTATTCAACTCCCTCGATCCGCAGACGCAGGCGCGCATTCGCCAGGGGTTGGTCGATATCGGCTATACCGAGGACATGGTGTACATCGCGATGGGCCGGCCGGACGAAACCAAGGAGCACATGACCGCGAAGGGGCGTGAGACCACCTGGATCTACAACTCCTACTGGCAGGAGTATGAAGGCAGCCGGCTGGTCGGCTTCCACCGGGTCATCTACTTCGACAAGGTCGCCCGCGCCTACCGGGTCTTCTACGAGCCCGTTCGCGCCGAGATGTACAGCGACCGCGTCGAAGAACGCACCCGCGTGATGTTCAAGGACGGCAAAGTCACCGCCATCGAACAGGCGAAAAACTAGCCCGACGATTCGGGCCCTCCTCTGCCGGCTGTAGTCGGGGTTCAACTACCCGTTCGGTGCCTCGTCGGCGACGTTGCGCCCGGTCAGGACCGAGTCTCGAGAACGCCCGCGCTTTTCTCCGGGGGTACCGATCCCAGCGTTGCGACGGAATCAGGAAACCGAGCTGTCACGTGCCCGCCCGGCAGCCGGCCAAAAAAAGGCGGAGCCCCGAAAAGTTCCGCCCGAGCAAGGAGATCTCAGTGTTTGCCGGGCTGCCCGTAGTAGGCGCCCGGGCCGTGCTTGCGCTTGAAATGCTTGCTGAGCAGTTCGGGCTCGATCTGCGCGAGATCGGGCCGCAGCTGCAGCGACATCATCGCCATGTGCGCGATGCATTCGACCGCCACAGCGACTTCGACAGCTTTCGCGACGGTCGGGCCCCAGGTAAACGGCGCGTGCCGGTTCACGAGCACGGCAGGGAAATCGAGCGGATCCACGCCCTTGAAGCATTCGACAATGACGTTACCCGTCTCCCATTCGTACGCGCTGGCAATCTCCTGAGCCGTCATCTTGCGCGTGACCGGAATGTCCCCCGCAAAGTAGTCGGCGTGCGTCGTGCCGAAGATCGGAATCGCGCGGCCGGCTTGGGCGAACGCCGTCGCGTGCGAGGAATGCGTATGCACCACGCCGCGGATCTGCTCGAACGCGAGGAACAGGCGGCGGTGCGTGGGCGTGTCCGACGACGGGTTGAGCCGGCCTTCGACTTTCTTGCCCTCGAGGTCGACGAGAACCATGTCCTCAGGCTTGAGCGCGGCGTACTCCACCCCGCTCGGCTTGATGGCAAAGATCCCCTTGGCGCGGTCGAGCGCGCTGGCGTTGCCAAACGTGAGATTGATCAGTCCCTGCCGCGGCAGGGCGACGTTCGCTTCGTACGCTTCGCGTTTCAGTTCTTCGAGCATGGGAAATCGGCGTTGAGGTTCGCCGGGCGCGACACTTCAGGTCTTCGAGGTGAAACGGGCCAGGCGTCGGTACGGGCTTCGGTATGCCGGGGAAGCCCGGAAGGCGCACTCTCCAACCTTGCGGAGAAGAGCGGCACCCTCCGGGAGCCCTGTTCAGCTATCGCGAGACCGGGATCAAACCCGGATGCCCTGCGCGAGATGGTAATAGACCTCGTTGTTACGGAGGGTCTGCTTGAAGTCGCTGAGCTTCGTCTCGTCGTTGATGGTGACGAGTTCGATGCCCGCGATCGTGGCAAAATCTTCCAACATTTCCGTCGTGACGGCGTAGCTGTAGCCCGTGTGATGCGCGCCACCGGCGAGAATCCAGGCCGCGCAGGCGGTCTTGAAGTCCGGCTTGCACTCCCACACCGAGCGGGCGACCGGCAGCTTGGGCAATGCCGGCGGTTTCACGGCTTTCACTTCGTTCACCACCAGGCGGAAACGGTTGCCGAGATCGATCAGGGAGGCGTTCAGGGCGTCTCCGGTGGTGGCGTTGAACACCAGGCGAACCGGATCCTCCTTGCCGCCGATTCCGAGCGGATGGATTTCGAGCGTGGGTTTGGCGTCGGCGATCGAGGGGCAGATCTCGAGCATGTGGGCGCCGAGCACCTGGTGGCCTTTCGGCGACAGGTGATAGGTGTAGTCCTCCATGAACGAGGTGCCGCCGGGCAGGCCGGCCGCCATGACCTTCATGGCTCGCAGCAGCGCGGCCGTCTTCCAGTCGCCTTCGCCGGCAAAGCCGTAGCCGTCGGCCATCAGTCGCTGAGGAGCGAGTCCGGGCAGCTGCTTCAGGCCGTGCAGGTCTTCAAACGTCGTGGTGAAACCCTTGAAATCGCCCTCTTCGAGGAAAGCGCGAATGCCGAGTTCGAGGCGGGCGCCGTAGCGGAGCGAGTCGTGGCGGGCACCGCCTTTGCGCAGCTCCCGGGCGACGCGGTACGTCGCGTCGTATTCGGCGACCAACTTCGTGACGTCGCCGTCCGAAACCGCGTTCACCTTCGCGACGAGATCGCCCACGCCGTAGCCGTTGGTGGCGAAGCCGAACTTCATCTCGGTCGCGACCTTGTCGCCCTCCGTGACGGCGACCTGGCGCATGTTGTCGCCGAAGCGGCAGAACTTCGCGCCCTGCCAGTCATGCCAGGCGCGCGCTGCGCGCATCCAGGCTCCCAGGCGATCCTGCACCTCGGGATCGGACCAATGGCCGACCACGACCTTGCGGCCGAGCCGCATGCGCGTGTGGATGAACCCAGCCTCGCGGTCGCCGTGGGCGGCCTGATTGAGGTTCATGAAGTCCATGTCGATCGTGCTCCACGGCAGGTCGCGGTTGAACTGCGTGTGCAGGTGGACAAACGGCTTCTTCAGCGAGCCCAGCCCGCGGATCCACATCTTCGACGGCGAAAACGTGTGCATCCAGAGGATCAGGCCGGCGCAGTTCGCGTCGCTGTTCGCCTCGATGCAGAGCTTGGCGATTTCGTCGGGAGTCGTGAGCAGCGCCTTGAAGACGGTTTTCAGAGGCAGCTTTTTCGAAGCGGCAAGCGCGTCGGCAACCTGCTGCGCGTTGGAGGCGACCTGCTTCAGCGGTCCCGGGCCGTACAGGTGCTGCGAACCGCAGACAAACCAGATTTCGGGTGAGGCGAGTTGGATCATGGGGATGTGTAAGTTCGAACTTGGGAAATGCTCTCCGAAGCGCGGCCGCCCGGAGGGAAGCGCGCTGGCCTGCTAGCCAGCGGCGCTTCCTGGGCGGCTCCGGTTCAGCTCTGTTCCGATTTGATCGACAGGAGGTCCTTCATGACCCGCGAGAGGTCGGAGGCCTTGTCGAGTCCGCCGAAACTGTCGTGGACTTTCCGATACAACCGGTACAGCTGGTCGTAGACTTTCTGGTTCGCGGGAATCGGGCGGTACTGTTTCGGCTGCACCGAGGTCATCGCCTCCTGGGCGGCGGCGAAGTTCGGATGGGCCTTGGCCAGCACCGCGGCGGCGACGGCGGAGCCGAGCGCGCAGGCCTGGCTGGAGCCGGCGACCTGCATCGTGCAGCCCGTGACGTCGGCATAGATCTGCATGAGCAGCGGATTTTTTTCCGCGATGCCGCCGGCGCAGACCACGCGGTCGATCGGGACTCCGTATTCGCGGATCCGCTCGATGATCGCCCGGGCGCCGAAGGCGGTGCCTTCGATCAGGGCGCGGTAAATCTCCGCCTGGGTGGTGTACAGCGTCTGCCCGAGGAGAAGCCCGGTGAGGAGCTGATCGACGAGGATCGTGCGGTTGCCGTTGTTCCAATCAAGGGCGAGCAGGCCCGATTGCCCGGGTTTCTGTTTCGCGGCTTCCTTGGTCAACTTGGCGTGCAGGGCGCCGTCGCCCCCGTTCACCACCTCGACCCACCACTTGAAGATGTCTCCGACCGCGGATTGACCGGCCTCGATGCCGTAGAAACCGGGGAGGATCGCGCCCTTGACGATGCCGCAGATGCCCGGGATGTCGGGCACGACCTTGTCGGCCGAAACCACGCCGCAATCGCAGGTGGAGGTGCCGATCACCTTGACCAGCGTTCCTTCCCGCACGCCGCAGCCGATCGCACCGTAATGGACGTCGAATTCGCCGATCGCGATCGGAATGCCGGCCGGGAGGCCCAGCTTCTTCGCCCACTCGGCGCTGAGGGTGCCGGCGGGTTCGGTCGCGTCGTGGGCTTTCTCGTACAGACGGTCGCGGAGATCCGCGAGCCGGGGATCGAGCAGCGTGAGAAACTCCTTGTCGGGCAAGCCGCCCCACTCGTCCGAATACATCGCCTTGTGGCCGGCGGCGCAGACGCCGCGCTTCACCTGCCGCGGGTCGGTCACTCCGGCGAGGACCGAAGGCACCCAGTCGGCGAGTTCCACCCAGGAGTACGCGGCCTGGAAGACCTCGGGAGCGACGTTCAGGCAGTGCCAGATCTTCGACCACCACCACTCGGAGGAATAGGTGTTGCCGCACTTGCCGATGTACTGCGGCCGATTCTTCGCCGCGAGTTCGGTGATCTTTGCGGCCTCGCGCCAGCCGGTGTGGTCTTTCCACAGCCAGCACTGCGCGGAAAGGTTCTTCTTCCACTTCTTGTCGAGCGCCAGCGGACGATTCTGCGCGTCGACCGGAATCGGGCTCGATCCAGTAGTGTCAACGCCAATACCGAGGATCCGCGACGCGTCGAACCCGCGCTTCTTCTTCGCGGCGGCGAGCGCGCCCTTCACGCTCTTCTCGATGCCGACGAGGTAGTCGCCAGGATGCTGGCGCGCGAGGTGGTGATCCTTCGGGTCGAGCAGGATGCCCTGCTTTCCGGAGGGATAGTCGATGACACAGCTGCCAAATTCTGCGCCGTCTGAGCAGCGGACGATGAGGCAGCGAACCGAATTGGTGCCGTAGTCGAGTCCGAGGGTAAACACAGCACGACGTTGGCGCGGCAGTCTGGACCGGTAAACGACGCGAAGACTTGACAGTCATGCTCCGAGGAGATGCCTCTAACGTCAGAGCCTTACCCGCACTCGTCTCCCCGCCCCGCCCGACTGTCATTTCCCGATCCATGGAACGCGTCACGATGACGACCATTGCCGAGCGAGCCGGCGTTTCCAAAAACACGGTCTCTCTGGCATTGCGGCACGATCCGCAGATCCCCGTCGGCACCCGCCGTCGCATCGCGAAGATCGCCCGCAACCTCGGCTACACCAAGAATCCCGTGGTCTCGCAGCTCATGACGGAGCTGCGGAAGGCCCACCCCGCCGGGTATCGCCGCACGCTCGCCCTGCTGAACGCAAATCAGGATCCGCAGGCGTTCACCCGGCACCCCACCGTGCCGGTCTACGTCGACGGATGCCGCCGCCGCGCGACGTTTCACGGCTACAAGCTCGACGAGTTCTGGCTGCACGATCCGGAGCTTTCCGGCGAACGCCTCGAGCGGATCCTCCGGGCGCGCGGCATTCGCGGCGTGTTGATCGTGGGGCTGATGAACGAGAACCAGCTTCCGGAACGTTTTCAGCCGCTGTGGAGCCAGCTCGCCTGCGTGGTCACGGGCGTGCGGACTCGCAACCCCACCCTGCCTTTCTGCTGCGTCGATCATCACGCTCTCGTGATGCAGGCGTTCGAGCAGGCCCGGCGGCTCGGCTATCGCCGTCCCGCGCTCGTGGTGGACGAGCGGATCGACAAGCTGGTCGACGGGCGTTTCAGCTCGGGGATGTGGATCGGTCAGCTCACGCTTCCTCCGGAGGATCGGCTGCCGGGCTTTTTCCAGGTCGAGGCGTCGCGGTCGAACCCCAAGCTCTTCACCGATTGGCTCACTCAGCATCGGCCCGATGTGGTGTTCACGTTGTACCATTTCGTCCGTCCGTGGATCGAGCAAACGGGAGTGCGCGTCCCGCAGGACATCGGCATCGTCCAGCTGGAGCGCCGCCGCGGATCCGACGAGTGGGCCGGCATGGATCAGCACAACGATCTCACCGGCGAGGGTGCCGTGGACATGCTCGTGGGCATGCTCCACAACAACGAAATCGGCCTCCCTCCCTTTCCGCGCGCCACGCTGATCAGCGGCACCTGGGTCGGAGGGAAGACGGTGAGACGAGTCGAGGTTTGCGGGGCGGACGCTTAAGTTGGTGGCTGGAAATTCGTCAGGGGCAGGAGAGCGATGGTAGTTGGTAGTTGGTTACAGTCTCAGCTCCCAACTCCTAACTTCCAACTTCTCCTGCGTCCGCCGCGGGCGCAGGCCGCAGTCTCTCGCGTATGAGACGTCTCAATACCGGCCGCATTTTCTTCGCCAGGGCCGGATTGGCGAACGCTACCCAGCTCACCGGCGACACCGTGTCGAGGGGAGCCTTGACCGGTCCGCCGAGCGGAGCCTCGACGACGGCCCCCAACTCGGTCGCGATCAGCGCGGTGCAGATGTCGTACGGATGGCAGGCGAGGTTGGAGGAGAGCCCGAGCCGGGCGTGCGCCTCGGGTCGCAGGTCGGCGAGAAACCGATCGTGCCCGGCGAGGATCTCGTAGAGCTGCCCGCCGGTGGAGATGTATTGATCGTCGAATACAAGCGGCGACCCCGGGGGCACGTCGGCGTGAATCTCCGCCCAAAGATCCTCCTCGAGCTGCGACAACAATCCCTTCCCGTGGGGGAAGAACCGCACGAGGGCGGAAAAACCGTGTTTGAAGTCTTTGGCGCGGGACGGCCGCAACGTCAGCGGCCCGCGTCCGCCCGCACGCACGTCGACCCACTCGGCGCGAACGCCCCTCGGCCCGGCGCCGCGGACCGCGCTGATCTGGTCGGAACGCCACTGTTTGCTCGTCGGCAGTTCCGTCATCGCCGCGACGACAAGATCCGTGAGGTTCGTCCTCGCGCCGCGCTGCGGGGCCAGGGCCGCAAGGCTCCAGGCAGAGCGTTTGTCGTACATGATTTCGCGGGTGCCATCGATCGGATCGAGGATGCACTTCCAGCGCGTCTTCGCGACGGGCGTGCCCCGGGGAAACGTCGTCACCTTGCCTTCGAGCCCCTCCATCACCAGTTCCACCGGCCACGTTTTCGGCCAGTGACCGTCGAACCACGCCAAAATCACGTCCTCAGTCACTTTGTCGATTTGGTAGATCGTGTCGGCTTCGGTGACATCGGCGATTCGCGAAAAATCCGACGACGAGCGCCGCCGCGCCTCCAACAGCGCGTCGCGGATGTGATCCTGAAGGGAGCAGAGGAGACGCCGGGCGCGATGAAGGGCTGAGGGTGACATGCTGGCGGGATGACAAGCCCGGCGCCTGGGCGCGTCGAGCCTTTGGCGGACCGGAGCCTGCGCAGCGGCGCCCAGCCGGCTTTCCCAGTTCATTAGCGCTCTCTAGCGCCGCCCACTTCCTTATACCATTCAGTAGCTTGACTTCTCGCCCAACCTAGACACCCGTCCCTCCGCATCACCCCGCCTGCATGCCCCTCCCCGACCCGGACGATTCCGTGCATAGCGAAGCGTTTTTGCGCTCGCTGATGCGCCGCCAGCTCACGTTGTCGATCAGTTGCGCCGCGGCGTTCCTGATCGTTGTTCTCGGCCTTCCTCTCGCCAACTATTTCGCGCCCGAACTGATGGCGACGCGCGTCGGCGGCTTCACGCTGACGTGGTTGCTCCTCGGCGTTCTTTTTTTCCCGGCGGTTTGGGTGATATCGTGGACGTTCATCCGCCGGTCGATCTGGCTGGAAGAAGACGAAGTGCGCCAGGCCGAGGCCGCCCGCAGGAGGACCGAGCCATGAGC
Source organism: Opitutaceae bacterium EW11 (assembly GCA_003054665.1). Lineage (GTDB taxonomy): Bacteria > Verrucomicrobiota > Verrucomicrobiia > Opitutales > Opitutaceae > EW11. The sequence goes on from QAYY01000001.1 coordinate 859,050, forward strand.
GCATCGCTTCGCACGCTCGCTTTTCTCGACGGGGCCGATCCGTGGATCCTCGCGTTCTCCCTCGTGACGGTCGTCGTGACGATCTGGATGGGTTTCCGCTCCGCGAAGAAGTCGAAAACCGCGAGCGATTTCTTCGTCGCGGGCCGCTCGGTCTCCGTCGGCTGGAACGCATCCGCGATTTCGGGCGAATACCTCTCGGCCGCGTCCTTCATGGGCATCGCCGGCATGGTCATGTCGGCGGGCTACGACGCGCTGTGGTATCCGGTGTGTTACGCGTGTGGATACCTGTTCCTGCTCCTTTTCATCGCCGGGCCGCTGCGCCGTTTCGGGGCGTACACGATCCCCGACTTCGCCGAGGGCCGCTTTGACTCGCCCCTCTTCCGCAAGATCGCGGTGTGTTTTGTCCTCTTCATCGGCTTTTTCTACACGATGCCGCAGATGAAAGGCGCCGGTACCACCCTCGCCTACATCTTCCCGGGCATGCCGTACTGGGGCGGTGTCGTCCTGGTCGGTGCTGTGATCACCCTCAACGTCGCGCTCGGGGGAATGAAGGGCATCACGCTCGTCCAGGCCTTCCAGTACTGGGCCAAGATGTTCGCGATCAGTCTCCCGATTTTCATCCTGATGTCGGTCTACGGCAGCTATGGGGCGCACCTCGGCGCCAACAAGGGCGCCCACCTCCCGGACGGTCCGTCGGCTCAGGTCCAAACGGTCGAACGCAAGCCGCTCGCGCCTAAAGCGCCCGGAGATGCGAGCTGGATTTCTCCGTTTGGCCCGCTCACGACGAAAGCCGCAAAAGCGGCCGGACTCTCGTCGGAGGAAAGCCGGCCGTATTCCCTCGTCTACACCTACTCGCTCATCATGGCGCTCGTCTGCGGAACCGCAGGCCTGCCACACATCCTCGTGCGGTTCTACACCAATCCCGACGGTCTCGCGGCCAAGCGCACAACCATGTGGGTGATGGTGCTGATCGGCGTGTTTTACGTCTTCCCGCCCGTATTCGGAGTTCTGGGACGCAACCTTATGCCCGATCTGTACGCCGGCTCGGGCGCCAAAGGCACGGACAAGATCGTCCTCGAACTCCCTCGTATCCTCAACGAACGCGGCGGCATCCTCGGCTCGGTCCTCAGCGGCATCACCTGCGCCGGCGCGTTCGCGGCGTTCATGAGCACGTTCAGCGGCTTGCTGGTATCGATGACCGGCGCGCTGGCGCACGACGTCTACGGCCGGATTCTCCAGCCGCACTCCACGGCGGACCAGCGCCTCCGGATGTTCAAGATCTCCGCCGTGATCGTCGGTGCGGTGGCGACGATCCTGGGCACGCAAGTCGAACAGCTTCAGATCAACTTCATGGTCGGCCAAGCCTTCGCCATCGCCGCCGCGAGTTATTTCCCGCTCCTCTTCATGAGCGTCTGGTGGCGCGGGATGACGATGAAAGGCGCCGCAACCGGGATGCTCGGCGGGGGCCTGGCCGCGCTGGCCTGCACCACCGTGATCAACTTGAGCGACCTGAAGATGGTGGACCTGGCAAGATTCTGGGTCGCTCATCCGATGGCGCGCATCCTCTGCGAGCAACCCGCCATCTGGACGGTGCCGCTCGCGATCGTGCTGATGATCGTCGTCTCGAAGCTCACGCAACGAGAGGTCCCCACGGACGTGCAGATGAAGATGCTCGTTCTCCACGCCCCCGAGAAACTCGGACTCAAGCAGGAGTACATCGAGGAGCATCAAAGCGTCCCCGCGGGGCACTAGCGCACCGGAGTTCACGCCTCGGCCTCGGAATCCTGAGGCCGGCGAGATACGCTCCTCTCCAGATCCGGCTTCTCCGCCGCCAACCTCGCGCGGCGGACGGGCGGGCTGTCCGCGTCACCCCTCCCGTTTCAGTTCCCGCAGCATCAAGGCGGAGAGAGCGTCGGCCGCCTTCTTCCCGCCGAACAACAGGCGATGCACCTCGGTGAGGATCGGGGCGTCGATGCCTTTGTCGTGGCAGAGTTCGTAGAAGGACTCGGTGGTCTTGTAGCCCTCGACGACCGTCTTCCGGTGCGTCAGGAGCTCTGAAACCTCACGTCCTTCGCCGACCTTTGCGCCAAAATCGCGATTTCGGCTCCAGCCTCCGTAGCAGGTCGCCATCAGGTCGCCCGCCCCGCTGAGTCCGTAAAACGTCTCCGTGCGCGCCCCAAGCGCCTGACCGACGCGCACCATTTCCGCCAGAGCCCGGGTGATGAGCGCGGCCTTCGTGTTGTCCCCCAGCCGGAGCCCGTCGCAACAGCCCGCGGCAATCGCGTAGATGTTCTTGAGGCAGCTGCCGTATTCGGCTCCGCGCACGTCTTCGGACGTGTAGACGCGCAGGGTCGGGCCGCTGATCGCCGCCTGGAGATCCGTAACCGCGGCATCGATACGGGAAACGGCCAGCACCATCGCGGCCGGAAGGCCGCGGCCGACCTCGGCGGCGTTCGTCGGACCCGTCAGCACGCCGTGCGCGTAGTTGGGCAAGACCGACGCGATCACCTCCGACGTGCGGAGGTGAGTGCCCCGCTCGAGGCCCTTGGCGAGGCTGACGATCAAACGAAGCTGCGTCGCAAGCCTCAGGCTATCGCGAAGCCGTTCGCAGGTTTCGCGCAACGCCTGCGCGGGGCAGGCGAGCAGCACGACTTCGGCCTCCATGAGCACCGGCGTAAGCTCGTGGCCAATCTGAAGGCTGGGCGGGAGCGGAATTCCCGGCAGATACTCTGCGTTTTCCCGAGCCGAGGAAAGAGCCAGGGCTTGCTCGAAACGGCGCGGCACGAGCGTCACCGTGTGGTTGAGGCGGCTCAGATGGATCGCAAAGGCGGTGCCCCAGGCACCTGCTCCGAGGACGGCGAAATTCATGCGCGGCTCAGGCGACGAAAGTCGCCGGACGGGCGCAAGGCAAGGAGAGAGGGCCGCCGCGGACCCGTGCGCCGCTCAGGCGGGAAAGGTCTTTTTTCGCACCGCCTCGCTGTAGGCGGCAAAGCCCAGCTTCACCTGTTCGCCCGCCTCCGCGAAACGTTTGGCAAAACTCGGGACGTAGCCGGCGGAAAGGCCGAGGAGGTCGGTGCAGACCAGAATCTGTCCGTCACAATGCGGACCGGCGCCGATCCCGATCACCGGCACCTTGGCCGTTTCCGTGAGGGTGCGGGTGAGGCCCGGCTCGACCATTTCGACGAGCAGCGCGAAGACCCCGGCTTTCTCCAGCGCCAGCGCGTCGGCCATCAAGGACTCCGCCTCTTCCTGGGAGGCGCCAAACTTCCTGTAGCGGCCGAGCGTATGCACCTGTTGAGGCTTCAATCCGATATGGCCCCAGACGGGGATCCCGGCGTCGACCAGCCGCTTGATCTGCGGAGCAAGCTCCACGCCGCCCTCGATTTTCACCGCCTCGGCGCCGGCTTCCTGAACCAGTCGCTGGCAGGCCTGGAGGACCCGTTCGAAATCGTAGTGCGCTTCCGCGAACGGCACGTCCACGGCGACCAGCGCCTGGGGCTTCGCCCGCGCGACGGCCGCCGTGTGGTGGCACATCATGTCGAGGGTCACCGGGACGGTGGTCTCGAAGCCGAGCACGGTGTTGCCCACCGAGTCGCCGACGAGGATCAGATCGACCCCGGCCTCGCTCGCGTAGCGGGCGAAGATCGCGTCGTACGCCGTGACGGCCACGATGGGCCGTTCTCCTTTCAACTTCCGCAGAGTGTGAGTGGTGACTTTCACGGGAGAAAAAGGCGGCGGGCGCCTCGGCGTGCCGGACCCCTGCCGCTACTTCAGAAAGGCGGGAATCCGTTCGTTCGCAATCATGCTCTCGAACGACTCGCGGGCGTTCACCAACTCGAAGTTGGAGCCCTTCACGAGCACTTCGGCGGCAAGCGGACGGCTGTTGTATCGGCTCGCCATCGCGAAGCCGTAGGCGCCGGCGCTCATGAAAGCGAGGTATTCGCCCTCGCCGACTTCCTGAAGCTGGCGGTCCTTGGCGAAACAGTCGCCGCTCTCGCAGATCGGGCCGACAATGTCGGCCGTCAGCGCCCGGCGGGTCGTGTCGCGATGGAGCGGGACAATCTCGTGGTAGCTGTCGTACATCGCCGGCCGCACGAGGTCGTTCATCGCCGTATCCAGAATGAGGAAGTTCCGGCCGTGTCCGCGCTTCAAATACTCGACCCGCGCGAGCAGCACGCCGGCGTTGCCGACGAGGAAACGTCCCGGTTCGAGGAGAATCTTCAGGCCGAGCGGCTTCAGCAGCGGGAGAAGCGCCGCGCCGTACGCTTCGGGCGTGATCGGGCGCTTGTCCGCCGGCTGCGCCTGCCACCAGCCGGGCTGGCCGCTCGCGAGCGCGTCGCGGTAAACGATGCCGATGCCGCCGCCGATCGAGAAATAGCTGATGCCGAAGTTCGCCTTCAGCTCCTCGACCAGGGGAATCACCTTGGTCACGGCCTCGACGAAGGGCGACACGTCCGTCAGCTGCGAGCCGATGTGCATCTGCACGCCCTTGATGGCGACGTTCTTGAACTTCGTCGCCGCCTCGTATGCAGCCAGCGCATACTTCAGCGGGATGCCGAACTTGTTTTCGCTCTTACCCGTCGTGATCTTGTGGTGCGTGTGGGCGTCCACATCCGGGTTCACGCGGATCGCGATCGGCGCCTTTACGCCCATTTTACCAGCCACGTGATTGATGCGGGCGAGTTCGGGTTCGCTCTCGACGTGGAAGGCGAAAATGCCCGATTCCAGCGCCAGCTTCATTTCCGCCTCCGTCTTTCCGACTCCGGCAAATACGCTCTTCCTCACGTCCGATCCTGCGGCGATGGCGCGGCGAATTTCGCCTCCGCTCACGAGGTCGAAGGCGGCGCCCAAGTTCGCGAAGTGCTTCAGCAGCGCGAGGTTGGAGTTGGACTTCATCGCGAAGCAGATCTGCACGTCCAAACCCTTCAAGCTTTCGGAAAGGCGCGTCGTGTTATCCGCGATGGTTGCGGCGCTGTAAACGTAGGTGGGAGTCCCATACAACTTCGCTACCGCAGCGAGGTCAACGGACTCACAGTGGAGGTCTTGGCCAACGTAGTGGAAGTGGTGCATAGCGCCTGAGGAAAAAGCTCGTGAAAAGCGGCAACGTGCGGATTTCGGTTTGAAAAAACGAACATATTTTTCCGATGTGATACTACCGGCTCAGGATGTTGCGCGCCTTCGTCACTCACCTCTTTCACCGCCCCGCGATTAAAATGGGCCGCGTGGACAACTCCTGTTTCCAAACCACCCGTCTGCGGAACGCTCAATTCGTGAGCTTCATGTCCGAGAGCGGGACATTTCGCTCCTCAAACAGCAGCGACCGCTATGAAGCGCGTATGCGCCGGCGGAAGCAGATCAAGGCGCTCTGCGCCGTGTTGATCGCCGCCGGGGGTGCCTGGATCGTGATCGAAAGCGCCCGCGCGCTGACGATTTTCTGAGCCTGCGGCGCGCAGCCGCCGTTGGGGTTCTGTCCGGGCCGAAGCCAGGCACAGCTTTCAGCGAACGATCGCGGGCACTGTAGTGCTGCCGAACGAACTCGAGCGAGGCCGATCGGCCCTCAATCCCGGCCTCTTCCCAGGCACCGCACGGACATCTCGCGAAGCACTTCTTCCTGCTCGTTGGGTCGGCGGATGATCTCTTCGAAAGCGGCGATGAACTCCTGCTGATTGTCGATCAGGCGCTTCAGCGTCGGCATCCGCGCGTTGCCGGCGAGCTTTCCGAGGTACCAGGGATTCTGGCTGAAGACGTTGAACGAACTCTTCTCGGAGGCGCCGATAAAGTGGGGCGCGTAGATCGCCGAGGAGCGATCGAACCCGCCCTTGTCGAGGCCTCGCGGCCCCACCTTGACCTCGCCCGAATCCATCAGGGCACGAACCTGCAGAAGAATGCGGTTCCGGTTCTGCAGCGCGGCGATGATCGGACGCGCGTCGCCGCCGGCGAAGAAGTGCCGGTGAAGCGCGGCAAGGGTCCATTTCAGGTCACCGCTGAAAAACGCTTCCGCGGCCTCGAAGAAGTCGCCCTCGGCCACGTTGGGCGTCAGCTCGGCGACCGTCGTCTCCTCGATCTTGCCGGCATCGCCGACGTAGGTCGCCAGCTTGTGAACCTCTTCGATCAGGAGCCGGGTGTTCGCGCCGACCTTGGCGAGAAGCAGTTCCAACGCGCCTTCGCCGAAACTCACGCCCAACGTGCGAGCCTCGCCGAGAACGATGCCGCCAAGGGCGTCCGCCGAACCTTCGGAATCGCCTCCGACGAGGTGAAACTCGGCCGTTTTCTCACACCATTTAGGGAAGGCTCGCCGCCGGTCCACCGGAGCGGCGGTCACGATGACGCTCGTTTCGTCGGGATTGATCGCGGCGAGGATTGCCTGCAGATCCTCCACCAGCTTTAACGTGCTCTCCGCCCGTCCCGTCACACTGTCAGCCAAGAAGTTAACGTCCTTCAGCCAAACGACGCGTTTGCCGCCGAACATCGAAACCGTTTGCACGCTTTCCCGGAAACGGTTCACCGCGGCTTCGACGTCCGACACGTTGTTCGCAAAGCCGCTGAGGACCTCCCGCGAAAACTCGTCTGTCACGTCCTTCGTCAGGTCGTCGAACCGTTCCTTGCCCAACCGGTTGACCAGGAAGTCATCCGGCCCGCAGACAAAGACGAACGGTTTCGCGGCGGCCATGGTGCCGCACGATGCGCGGCGCTCGCAGATGAACAAGGATTAATCTGCGATTCACCCCCCTTTCATCCAACCCACGTACCTTCAACTCCTGAGACCTGAATGAAATTCCCGGTCGGCATTGCCTTTCGCTCGCTGGTCGAACGACGCCATGGCGGCGTGATGCTCTTCGTGTGCCTGTTTGTCGGAGTCGCGACCCTCACCCGGATCGCGCTCCTGCTCAAAGCGGCGCACTCGGTGAGCTTCGACTCAAGCCTGCTGGCCTCCTTCGGGTGGGGCCTCCTCTACGATCTCGGCGCCGCGCTGCTCTTCTCGATGCCGGCGACGCTCGCCCTGGCGGTCCTGCCCGCGGGTTTCTTCGACCGGCTCTGGGCCCGGTTTCTGGCCCAGGCATTCCTCTTTTTTGCGGTCGGCCTGCTCCTCTTCGGAGCGATCGCCGAATGGCTGTTCTGGGACGAGTTCAGCGCGCGTTTCAATTTCATCGCGGTCGACTATCTCGTCTACACGACCGAAGTGGTGGCCAACATCCGGGAATCGTACCCGATGCCGTGGATTTTCGCCGGTATCCTGACGGGGGCCGCGGTGATCTATGGTCTGCTCGCCCGCACAGGCTGGATCGGCCGCTGGCTCGACGACGCCCACGAACCGGCCCGTGCCCGCTGGCGCACGGGCTTCGGCTGGATCGCGGCCGCGGTCATCGCAGGCTTCGCCCTCAACGCGGACCAGCTCCCGTCTTTCGCCAACAACTACAACCGCGAGCTGGCCAAAGACGGAGTCTGGTCACTCTTCGCCGCGTTCAGGAACAACGAACTCGAGTACGACCAGTTCTACACCACGCTGCCGCCCGACCGGGCTTTCCAGACGCTGCACCGGGAATTCGCCCATGACGGCAGCACGCCCCTCGCCGGCGCGGCGCACGACACCCTGCGTCTCATCCGCAGCGAAGGGCCCGAATTCCACCCGAACATCATCCAGGTCACGGTTGAAAGCCTGAGCGCGGAGTTCCTCTCCATCTTCGATCCGAAGTCGACGCTCACGCCCAACCTCGAGGAGATCGCCCGCAAGAGCCTGGTGTTCGACAACCTCTTCGCCACGGGCACGCGCACCGACCGCGGCATGGAGGCGCTCACGCTCTCCCTTCCGCCGACCCCCGGCCGCTCGCTGGTCAAACGGCCGCGCAACGAAAACCTCTTCACGCTCGGCTCGGTGCTCCGCAGCCGCGGCTACGACACCGCCTTCGTGTACGGCGGCTACGGATACTTCGACAACATGAACTATTTCTTCGGCCACAATGGCTATCGCATTGTGGACCGCGCCTCGGTGGACGCGAAGGACATCACCTTCGCCAACGCCTGGGGCGCCTGCGACGAGGACCTGTTCCGCTGGGCGCTTCGCGACGCCGACGCCACGTACGCGAAGGGAAAGCCGTTCTTCCAGTTCATCATGACGACGTCGAACCACCGGCCCTTCACGTTTCCCGACGGGCGGATCGACCTGCCGTCGAAGACCTCGGGCCGGTCCGGCGGCGTGAAATACACCGACTACGCCATCGGCAAGCTGATCCGGGACGCGGAGAGCAAGCCGTGGTTCAAGAACACCGTCTTCGTCATCGTCGCCGACCACTGCGCCGAGGTCGCCGGCAAAACCGAACTGCCGGTGCAGAACTACCATATTCCGCTGATCATCTACGCGCCGGGCGGCCAGCTGCCCACCGGCCGGGTGCCGGATCTGATGAGCCAGGTGGACTACGCGCCGACCCTCCTCGGACTGCTCAACTGGAGCTACGCCTCCCGGTTCTACGGCTGGGACGTGCGCAAGTCCAAGGGCGAGCGCCGGGCGCTGATCGGCAATTACCAGCGCCTCGGGCTCTACGAGGACAAACTGCTCACCGTGTTGCGCCCGGTGCGCGGCGTTTCCCAGCTCCGCTACGAATCGCTGAAAGCTCCGCCGGTGCTCGTGCCGCCCGAACCCGCCACCGTCGACCGCGCCGTCGCCTACTACCAGACCGCCAGCATCCTGTATGGGAACGGCGGCTACCGCGAACTCTCCCCGGATGAACAGAAACGTTACCTGAGCCAGGCGGATCGGACGCCCCAGGATCGCCGCCCGGAGGAACTGGCGGCCGCCCCGAGCCTTCCCGCCGGCTCGCCCGCCCCATGAAACGACTCTTTATCGCAGCCTGTGCCGTTGCCGGCGCGCTCGATTGCGCGGCCGAGGGTCCGGTGTCCGACGACGACGTCCGCATGCGCGACGTCTTCACCAGCAGCCTGCCGAAAACGCAGCCTCAGGGCACCGCGCGGTTCACCGTCCGGCCCCACTTCGGCGACTTCAACCGTTACGATTACCTGCGCGTGCCGCTCGGCCTTCGCTACGGCGTGACCGATCGCTGGCAGGCGGAGACAGAACTCGAAGGTTATTTCTCCCATGGGCTCGGCGACGTTTCGTTCGGCAGGAGCGCCGGCTTCTCGAACTTGCGGGTGGCGACGAAATACCACTTCCGGCGCCAGTTCGTACCCACATGGGAGACCGCCGTCGGCATCGAGTACTCCCAGCCGGTGGGCAATCCGCCGCCCCAGGTTACGGACGGGCTCAAACACACCAGTTCGTTCGTCACCTTCGCCCACCGCCTCGATCGACGCCCGAACATGCGGGTGTTCTGGAACCTGACGTCCGACTTCGTCGAGAAGACCCGCATCGTCGGAGAGGACCGGAAAAACGATCTGCGCGACAACAACCTAGGCGTGTCCGGCGGACTGGTTTGGGACCGCAAGACGTTTCACTACACGTTCGAGAGCTCCGTGCAGACCACGCGGATCACGGGCAAGAATCACCGCGACCTGTTCACCGTGCGCCCGGGCGTCGTCTGGGACGTGCCGCGGAAATACACCTTCAACGCCAAGGGCCAGTGGCAGATCGGCGCCGGTCTCCGCGCAAGCTACGGCCACGACGGCACCGACGTCGGGCTCTCGGTGAAAATGCGCCTGAATTTCGACCTGAAACGCTGGTTCAAGAGGAACCAATCATGACTTTCGCCTCCTCCTCCCAACGCAATCCGCTCGACCGGACTCTCTGGGCCGTCATCGGCCTCCTGATCGCAGCGCTCGCGGTGTTCGAACTCACCGGGGTCGATCTCTGGCTGCAGGACTTCTTCTACAATCCCGCGGCTCATCGCTGGCTCGTCGACCCCGCGTGGTATTGGCCGCGGATGATTTTCTACCAGGGCGCGAAGGGCGTGATCATCGCCTTCGGCGTCGGCATGCTCGTCGTCGCGGCGGGCCCCAGACGCTGGCGCGCGTTTTTCGGCGTGCCCGCGGACGGCCGGAAGGATCTTTGGATCGCGTTCCTCACCCTCGCCTCCGTGCCGGCGCTGATCGGCTACGGCAAGGCGACGACCAACGTCTTCTGCCCGTATGATATCGAGCGATACGGCGGCGACGTGCCGTACGTGAGGGTTTTCGAGCGTTATCCGGAAGGCCGCCGCCCCGAGCGCCAGGGACGTTGTTTCCCCGCAGGTCACGCCAGCGGCGGCTTCGCGCTGCTCGCGCTCGCCGGACTCGGGCGCACGCGCCGCGGACGCTGGCTCGGCGCCGGAATCGGCCTGCTCGCCGGCTGGTGGATGGGGCTCTACCAGATGCTGAAGGGCGCGCACTACCTCAGCCACACGGTCGTCACGATGCTCGTGGCCTGGATCGTTTTCCTCTGCTGGCGCGCGCTGTTCGACCGCCTTTCCCGCTTTTCCAGATCGGCCCGACCTGCCGACACCGACGCGACCGAAACCGAAGAGAAACTCGTTTCAGAAAACCCATGAAGAAGATCCTGATTGCCCTCGCAATCGCCGGGCTCGGCCTCTGCGTCCGCGCAGCTGAAAGCCCCGTTTCCATCGACCCGCAGCACTCTCGCATCGAGTTCGACGTGAAAGCCACGATGCACGGTTTCACCGGCAAGGTGGAGGCGTACAAAACCGACATCATCGCCGATCCCGCCAGCGGCCTCGTCACGAAAGCGCAGGTCCAGGTGAAGTTCGCCGACCTCAAGACGGGCGACACCAAACGCGATCGCGAGATGCTCGAATGGGAGCAGGTCGACCAGTTCCCCGAGGTCCTCTATACGATGACGAAGCTGGATTCGCTCGGCGGCGGAAAATACACCGCGCACGGGCAGCTGATCCTCCATGGGGTGACGAAGGAGATCGCTTTTCCGGTCACCATCGCGACGGCCGACAAGACCACGTATTCCATCGACGGCGAGACCAACCTCGACACCCACGACTACAACCTGCCGACGATCCGGAAATTCGGCATGCTGAAGGTCAACCCGGTCGTGCGCGTCTTTTTCCATCTCCAGGGCTCAGCCGCCGTAAAATAACCTCCGCCAACCGCTTCGCGCCATGCCCTCGCCAGAATCCGTCCGCCTCCGCAAGGCCCTGAGGGAGCACGCCCCGATCTCGCCGCGCACGGAGCCCGCGCTCCGCGCCGCGATCGAGTACGTTTTGTCTGCACCGGGGAGCCTCTCTCGCGCCCAACTCGTCATGGCGGCCGGACGCGCTCACGGCCTGCCCGCCTCCGAAGTGGAGCAGCTCGCCTGCGCGGTGGAGTATTACCACGTCGCCTCGCTCATCATGGACGACCTTCCGTGCATGGACGACGCCGACACCCGGCGAGGCCAGCCCAGCCTGCACCGCGCCCACGGCCAGGCGACGGCACTGCTCACCTCCCTCGCACTGGTCAACCGGGCCTACTCGCTCGTCGCGTTCACGTTTGCGCCGCACCCGGTGATCGCCCGGATGCAGGCGCAAAGCGTGCTCGACGGCTGCCTCGGGACCACGGGCATCCTCGACGGCCAGGCGCGCGACCTGAACTTCGCCGCTTCGCCCCGCGCGATCACGGAGGCGTCCCGCGTGGCGCTGGGCAAGACCGTCAGCCTGTTTTCGCTCGCGGTCTTCCTGCCGGCGCTGCTCGTCGATCCGGATCCCCGCGAACGCGCGCAGCTCAAGGCGCTATGCGTGTATTGGGGATTGGCCTACCAGGCGCTCGACGATCTGCGCGACGTGCTCTCTCACCCGACAGAGATCGGGAAACCGACGCAGCGCGACCGTGAGCTCGCGCGGCCCAACCTGGCCTGCCTCTCCGGAGTCGCCTTCGCCCAGCGGCGTCTGCGCCGGCTGCTCGGCCAGGCTGAGCGCGCGGCCGGCCGTCTCGCCGGCTGGAATCCCCGCTGGTCCTACCTGCAGGCGTTCCAGCAGGCGGTATTCGACGGCGCCGCCCGCGAGGCGCTCGCCGCGGCCTGATCGAAAGAAGCATGCGTTTTCTCCGGCTTGTCCCCACCAACCTCCGACGGCATCGGATCCGCGCCCTGATCGGGGTCGCGGGCATCGCGTTCGGCGTCGCCGCAATGCTGACGATCCTGGCGATCGTCACCGGGGCGATCGGGATGTTCGAACGAATCCTCGCCACCGACAGCCACTTTCTCGTTTTCGAGCGCAACGTCTCCGACCTGTTCTTCAGCTCCGTCAGCACCGAACAAGTCGCCGCCGTGCGCGCGCTGCCTCAGGTCGACACCGCGCACCCGCTGCTCTTCGGCATCGTCTCCTCTCCCGGACATCCGATCATCACCTGCTTTGGCGTCGAGCCGGACGACCCGCGCCTGGCGAAAGCCGAGTGGCGCTCCGGCAGCCGGGCCGAATTCGGCGCGAAACCGGGCGAGATTTTTCTCGGCTCCCGGGCCGCCGAGTTTCTCGGAGCCCAAGCCGGTGAGGAGATCGAGATCGGTCGCGCGCACTTCCGCGTCGGGGGCATTTTCAAGACGGAAAACGGCTTCGAGGACGGCGGCGTGTTCCTGCCCCTGGCCGCCGCCCAGGAGTTCTTTCATCGCGAGGGCCTCTCGTCCGTCGTGGCGGTGAAACTACGGCACCGCGATCAGGGCGGCGCCTTCAAGGCGGCGGTCGAGGCGAAATACCCGGGACTCATCGCTCTCGAAAACCGGGAGTTCAACCAGAGCTACACCCAGTTCCGGATCCTGCATTTCACCGCCTGGGCCGTGGGCATCTGCGCATTCCTGCTCGGCGGCCTCGGCGTGGCGAACACGATGCTGCTGTCGGTTTTCAGCCGGATCCGTGAGATCGCGATTCTCCGGGTGTGCGGTTTTTCCTCCCGGCAGGTCGCGGCGCTGATCTTCACGGAGGCGGCTTCGATCGCCGCAGCCGGCCTGGCGATCGGATTCCTGATCGGACTGGTCGTGCTGGTCTCGCTGCAAAACGTGCCGCAGTTCCACGGCTATATCCAAGTGACAATCCAGCCCGGCATCGTCGTCGGCATCATCGGCACGGCCCTGCTCACGGCGATCGCCGGCGCCGTTTACCCGGCCCAGTACGCGTCCCGTATCCAACCGGCGGAGGCGCTGCGCTATGAATGACACGTCCCCGACGCCCGGCAATGGCGGCGCCAAGCTGCGCAAAAACGATCTCGTCGCCTGGGCGGATGAGGTCTGGAAATCCTACGACGGCGGCCGCATCGGCGTGCTTCAGGGCGCCAGCCTCGAGGTACGTCCCGGGCAGATGGTCGCGCTCTGGGGACCATCCGGCTCGGGCAAGAGCACGCTGCTTCACCTGCTCGGCGGCCTCGACGTCCCCGACCGGGGCGACCTCAGCGTCTGCGGCCTCGACCCCCGCAAGGAAGCCGACCGGCTCATGCTTCGCCGCAAGCACCTCGGCTTCGTGTTCCAGCTTCACAACCTCATTCCGGATCTCACCGTCGAGGAGAACCTGCACGTGCCCGCTCTCGCCGTCGGCCGGCCGCGGGGCGAATCCGCGGAACGCATTCGCGAGCTGACGGAGAAAGTCGGGCTCGGCCACCGCCTGGGCCACCGCATTCAAGATCTCTCCGGCGGCGAACGCCAGCGCACGGCGATCTGCCGGGCGTTGATGAATTCGCCGGGGCTGATTCTCGCCGACGAGCCGACCGGTTCGCTCGACGAAAAGACGGGCGAGACGGTTTTCGCCCTCCTGCGCAGCCTCGCCGAACGGGAGGGCATTGCGGTGGTTCTCGCGACGCACGAACGCCGCTTCGCCGAAGCCTGCAACCACATCCTCCGGGTTCGCGAAGGCAGGTTGTCGGAAGTGTGAACGGCATACCCGCCGCAAACGGACGCTCGAAATGAGGGAATCCAACAGGGCGCGATGGCGCGAGTCGGTGCGGCTTCATGCGCTGCTCTGGCTGGCGCTCGCGAATCTGGTCGGCGTGCTGCTCGCGGCGGAGCTCGTCTGGCCGCAGATCGGCGACTGGCTCGAGCCGTTTTCGTACGGTCGCTGGTCGCCGCTCCACCTCGATTGGCAGCTCTACGGCTGGTGCTCGCTTCCCCTCGTCGGGATGTTGATGGCGGGATTCGAACCCGAGCGCGCCGCACGTCCCGCCGTCCCCCTGCACGACCGTCTGTTTCGCGCCGCTCTGATCGCCTGGTCGGTCGCCTTGTTTCTCAGCGGCATCGGCTGGCTCGGGGGCCACAACAGCGGGAAACTTTTTCTCGAATGGTCCGGCCCGGCGGTGCTCGCCTTGCCCGCCGCGATGTCGCTCCTCTGGTTCGCCCTCGCGGTATCCGCCTGGCAAGGACGGGCCCGGAGCGGCGTGGCGACCTGGGCGCGCTTCGGCGCGCTCGTGCTGCTCGCCGCCGTTCCGGCTTCCATCGCATGGGCTGCGGGCCCGTCGGTATATCCCGCGGTGAATCCCGACAGCGGCGGCGCCACCGGCACGAGCCTGCTCGGTTCGACGCTCGGGATCGTCGCCGTCTTTGGCGCCGCCCCGCTCCTGCTGCGCGTCGAACAGACGTCGCGAACGGCGTTTCGTGTCTACTGGATCTTCTGGGCGGTCGAGGGCGTGGTCTTCGGCTTGGTGAACCACCACAACGCCTCGCACCATGCCGTTTCACAGGTGCTCGCGCTCGGTTCTCTCGCCGGTTGGATCCCGCTCGCGTGGTTCGCGTTTCGCGGTTTCCGGTGGAGCGACGGCGCCCGACCCTGGCTCCTCGCGGCGTTTGCCTGGTGGGCGCTGCTGATCCTCACCGGCTGGACGACGTTTCTTCCCGGTGTCTCGGAGCGCCTGAAATTCACCAACGCGCTCGTCGCCCACGCGCATCTCGCGATGGCGGGTCTGGTGACCAGTTTCCACATCGCACTGCTGAACCAACTGCTCCCGGCATCTCCGCTTCGCCGCGGCTTCGGAGCCTGGCAGGCCGCCTGCGCGACGTACGTGCTCAGCATGGGAATCCTCGGCTGGACCGAAGCCGAGCACGCCGACGAGTTGTTCCGAAGCGAACCGTGGACACAGGCTTTGCTCGGCCTGCGCCTGGCGGCAGGCCTGGTCATGGCAATCGTGTCGGCTCGCTGGTTTGTGCAGGCAGCAGGCGCTTGCTCGCGTCGCGCGGCTCTGCATGATGGTCAGCGACTTGCCTCTGCCCTGCCCCGCTTCGAACCATGAACGTCGTTCGACTGTCTCGCTGGCTCGCGTTGTTTGCAGGCGCGATGGATTTCTGCACCGGTTTGCTCCTGATCGGGGCGCCCGGATTCGCGCTCGATCTCATGCGCGTGCCACCGGTCTCGCTCGGCGAAACCGTGTACCTGCGCTGGGTGGGTGCCTTCGTCGCGGCCGTCGGCGCCACTTACCTGTGGGCCTTCTTTCGAGCGGGGCTTCTGCGTCTCCGTTTCACGCTGGAGCTGACCCTATTTTTCCGGCTCGCCGCCGGCAGTTATTCGGCCTGGGCGATCTTCCAGGGCGCGCTCAATTCCGCCTGGTGGACCGTGCCGGTCACGGACTTCCTTCTCTTCGCGGTGCAACTCGGCCTGTTGAAGTTCCTGCCTTCCCGTGATGAGTCCCTCCAGCCCTGAGTCGCAATCGACGGCCTCCGACGTGTCCCCGGCCGGGGTGGAGGTGCGCGGGCCCTTTGCGCTGGCGTCGGCAATCGCCGCGGTCGCGGCGCTGTACGTTCATTTTTTGATCTTCGGCGAATTCGCCTTCCTCGAAGTGGTGCGCGTGGCGGTCCCGGCGGGCGCGCTGCCCAAGGTTCTGAGTGCGCTTGGTGCCGGCGGCATCGGGGGAAGCGTGCTCTGCGCCGTGCTGCTGCGGGCACGGATCGGGCGCTGGGTCACCCTCGCGGGGTTCGCCGGCTGCGCGGCGTCCGCCCTCTGGGCGATGCACCTGGACTCGGTCATGTCCGCCGTGCTGGCGGCGGGCCTTTCGGGGCTGACGCTCGGCGTCACGACCGTGGGCCTGGCAATGTGCCTGCGGCCGACGGTTCACCTCAGTCGTCTCGGGCTGACCTGCGGCGCCGGCACCGGAATCGCCTATGGAATCTGCAATCTTCCGGCGGTGTTCAGCGCCCCTCCTCGTATCCAGATTGCCATTGCGTTCTTCGCTTCGGTCGCCGGGCTCGTCGCCGCCCTGGGCCTGGCTTCGAACACCCATCACCACTCCGACGCGACCGACTACAAGCCGCGCGCGATCGCGGTGTGGATCCTGGTTTTTCTCACGCTCGTGTGGCTCGACTCCGCGGCGTTCTACGTCATCCAGCACACGGAGTACCTGAAATCGAACACCTGGGAAGGTTCGCTGGCGCTCGTCGGCAACGCTTTCGTGCACCTGCTCGCGGCCGTGCTGGCCGGCGTCGCCCTGGACCGACGCCGTTTCGGGCCGACGGCGATCACCGCGGCGGTCTGTCTTGTCGTGGCCTGCCTGATCATCGCCGGTTCGGCCCGCCACGCCGCGCTGGCGCGGGTGCTCTACATGACCGGCGTTTCGCTCTACTCGACGGCGCTCGTGTATTTCCCCGCCCGAAGCGGACGCCGCTGGGTGGCCGCCGGACTCTACGCCATCTCCGGCTGGATCGGTTCGGCGATCGGCATCGGCATAGCGGAAAACCTCCACCGGATTCCGGCCTGGACCGTCGCCGTCGCCGCGCTCCTCCTGACCGGCGCGTTTGCGCTTCGCCGCCGGGCGCGCGGCCCGGAAGGCGTGGGAATCCTGTTCGGCGCGGCGGTTCTGTTCGTCTTCGCCGCTCCCGGCAGTTCGGCCGGAATTCCGGATCCGGCTCCGGCGCCGGAGGAGTTCGGCCGCCGCGTCTACGTCGACGAGGGCTGCATGTACTGCCATTCGCAATACGTCCGGCCGTCCACGGACGACGTGATCAAATGGGGACCGGCGGAGCCTCTCGCGCACCGGCTCGAAGAAAAACCCCCGCTCTTCGGCAACCGCAGGCAGGGTCCGGATCTTTCCGAAGTCGGCACGCGCCGCACGTCCGAGTGGAACGAAGCGCACCTCGAGGCTCCACGGGCCATCAGCCCCGGCTCGCGCATGCCCAGCTACGCCTACCTGTTTCGTCCCGGCGATCCGCGCGGGCCCGCCCTGCTTGCTTACCTGTCGTCGCTCGGCCGGGACGTCTGGCCGGAGCGTCTGGCGATCGTCGACCGATGGAAGCCGGACCCTGCCGCGACCGTCTTGCCGCCGGACCGGCAGGCTCGGCTGTTCTCCAAAGTCTGCGCGCAGTGCCACGGCCCGGACGGGCGGGGCGACGGTCCGGCGGCCCGGAAACTGCAGCTGAAGCCGGCAAACCTGCACGAGCCCTGGAAGCGGGTCGACCCGGCGAACGAAGCCGTTTCGCTCGCCCGAATCGCCAAATTCGGCGTGCCCGGCACCGCGATGGCGGGCCACGAAACCCTCACCGATTCGGAGGTTTTATCGCTGGTCGCTTATTTGGAAACGCTGCACCGTAGCTGAGGTCGCACAAGGGGTCCGCCGCCGGACACCTTCAGATCGAACCCTCATGCGAGCACTCATTGTCGAAGACGAACGCAAGGTCGGCCAGTTCGTGGAACGGGCCCTCAGCGAACAGAGCTACAGCACGCGCCTGGTCCGCACGATCGCGGAGGCAAAAGACGCGCTCGCCGAGGCGCCGTACGACGTCGTGATCCTGGACCTGGGCCTGCCCGACGGCGACGGCCTCGATCTGTTGCGAGAATGGCGCCGGAACCGTTTCCTCGAGCCCGTCATCATTCTCAGCGCCCGCGACGCCGTGGCGGACCGGATCCAGGGCCTGAACCTCGGCGCGGACGATTACCTGCCCAAACCGTTTTCCATCGACGAACTGCTCGCGCGCATCCGCTCCGTGGTGCGCCGGCAGAGCGGGGCGAAAAGCACGGTGCTCTCCCACGGCGCCATCCGCCTCGACCTCCTCGGCCGCGTCGCGACGCTCAACGGCAACCCCGTCGAACTCACCAGCCGCGAATTCGCGCTGCTCGAGCTTTTCCTGCAGAATCCCGGTCGCGTTCTCACCAGAACCCTCATTTCCGAGAAAGTCTGGGAAGCCTGCTACGACCTGGAGACGAACCTGATCGACGTGTACGTCCGCCGCCTCCGCAAGAAATTCGAAACCTCGCCGGAACGACCCCTGATCAAAACCGTGCGCGGCACCGGCTACCAACTGGTATGACCTCCATCTCGCTCCGCGTCACGCTGGCGTTCGCCGCCGTCGTGACCGCCACCACCGCGGCGCTCCTTGTATTGGGAGGCTGGATGCTTTCTCGGCAGATGGTGCGGGGCATCGATTTTCTGAACGAGGCCGAATTCGTCGAACTCAAGGACCGTCTCGGCGACCAGCCCGATGCCCTGACCCCCGACTCGATCAAGGCGAAGATCGGAAATCATCTGATCATCGACGCCTCGCTCTACTACTGCCAGGTGCACGACTCGAAGGGAAACGTGCTCTTCCGCTCGGCCAACCTCGACGGCTCCTATCTACCGATCGCGCTCACCCTCAGGCGGCAGGATCGCACGGTTGCGGTGAAGGAAATCGGCGACCTTCGCCTCTCGGACCTTCCGCTCGGACCGCTGAACGTCCAGATCGCAAGCTCGCTGGAGGCCACGCGCCGCCTGCTCACGGACTACTATCGGGTGAGCGGCATCCTCCTGGTCTGCGCCGCCGCCGCGAGCCTCGGAATCGGCTACGGTTTCGCGCGGTTCACGCTGCGGCCGGTGAGGCTCATCACCGAAACCGCACGCCGCATCAGCGCGGCCAACCTGAGCGAACGGATCCCGGATGCGGGGAGGAGCGACGAAATCAGCCGGCTTGCTCGGCTGCTCAACGAAATGTTCGACCGGCTGGAACTGTCCTTCCAGCAGGTGCAACGCTTCAGCGCCGACGCGTCCCACGAGCTCAAGACCCCCCTTTCTCTCATCCAGCTCAATGCCGAGAAGCTGCGCGCCCAGGTGGCCTCCGACCCCGTCGCCACCGCGGCGGTGGAGGACCTGCTCGTCGAGATCGACCGGCTTCACCAGATCCTGGAGACGCTCTTGTTCATCGCCAAGGCCGAGGGCGGCGTGCTGCCGATCGACCGGCGCTTCGAGCTGCTGGAACGATTCGTCGACAGCTTCGCCGAGGATGCGCGGGTGCTGGCGGAAGATTCAGGCGTCCGGTTCGAGGTGGCGCGCAACGACCACGCGGAAATCAGCATCGAGCCCAATCTCATCCGGCAACTCCTGCTCAACCTGGTGACCAACGCCGTGCACGTCTCGCCGCCCGGGGGGACGATCGTCCTGTCCTCGCAGGCCGAAGACAGCCGTTGGACCTTGAGCGTCGCCGACGAAGGCCCGGGACTTCCCGCCGACCAGCTGGAACGCGTATTCGAACGGTTCGTACGCATCGAGCGCCCCGGGGCGACGGCACGCCGCGGTCACGGCCTCGGTCTCGCCATCTGCCGCAGCATCGCCGACCTCCACAACGGTCGCATCTACGCTCAAAACCGGCCCGACCGCTCCGGTTTGATCGTGACGGTGGAGTTGCCGCGTCGATAGCCGCTGGCCGGCGCGCCGCACCCCAACGCCGCCGCAGCCGCAACGCGCTCGCGCGAACGGCGGACTTCGCCGGCCAAAGGATGGAGAGCTCTCGGCACATTCGGCAACCCAACGGTACGAATACTCCGCCGCTTGCGCCGTGTCGGCGATCGCGCTCGATACAGGTCATGACGCCCCGCCTCGCCCTCCTCCTGGGCTCCGCCTACGCGCTGCTTTCGTCGATCGCGCTCCACGCCGAATCCGCCAGCCTCTTCGTCCATGCCGCCCCCGAATCCAAAATCTACCGCGGTGGCTGGATCGACCTGAACAAGAACGGGCAGGAAGACCCCTACGAAAACCCCGCCCTCGAGATCGAGGCGCGCATCGACGATCTCCTGCCGCGCATGACGCTCGAGGAGAAGACGGCGCAGATGGTGACGCTCTACGGTTTCCCCCGCGTCGCCAAAGACGAGCTTCCGACCGAGGCGTGGAAGACCGCGATGTGGAAGGACGGCATCGGCAACATCGACGAGCAGTCCAACGGCAACACCGGCTGGACCAACAACCTCCCCGACCCGAAATACGACCTGCCCTACTCGCTCCACGCCCGGGCGCTGAACGAAGTGCAGCGGTTCTTCGTCGAGCAGACCCGCCTGGGCATCCCGGCGGATTTCACCAACGAGGGCATTCGCGGCGTGCTGCACAGCAAGGCCACCAGTTTCCCCGCGGAATTGGGCGTCGCGAGCACGTGGGACGTCGATCTTGTCCATCAGATCGGCCAGATCACAGGCCGCGAGGCCCGCGCGCTGGGCTACACCAACGTGTATTCACCGGTCCTCGACGTCGCCCGCGATCCACGATGGGGTCGCACGATCGAGTGTTATTCGGAGGATCCGTTTCTCGTCGGCGAACTCGGTCTCGCCCAAAGCCGGGGCATCCAGGAGGAACGCGTCGTCTCGACCCTGAAACACTTCGCCGTTTACAGCATCCCCAAGGGCGGACGCGACGGCGAGGCGCGCACCGATCCGCAGGCGAGCTGGCGCGAGGTCCAAACCGTGTACCTGGCCCCCTTCCGGCGCGTGATCCGCGACGGCGGTCCGCTCGGCGTCATGGCGTCGTACAACGACTACGACGGCATTCCCGTCGAGGGCAGCCGCCTCTTTCTCACCGAAATCCTCCGTCACCAGTGGGGCTTCCGTGGATACGTCGTTTCCGACAGCGGGGCGGTCGAATTCATCCACATGAAACATCGCGTCGCGGCCACGCCAGCCGAGGCGATCCGTCAGTCGGTGGACGCGGGTCTCAACGTGCGCACCAACTTCACCTGGCCCGACGCCTACGTGGAGCCGCTCCGCCAGCTCGTGCGGGACGGCAAGCTCTCGATTGAGACGATCGATTCCCGGGTCCGCGACGTGCTCCGCGTGAAGTTCTGGCTCGGACTCTTTGACCGGCCGTACGTGCTCGATCCGGACGGCGCGGATCGCGTCGTGCGCTCGTCGGCGCACCTGGCCGTGGCGGCCAAGGCGGCGCGCGAATCGATCGTCCTGCTCAAGAACGACTCCGGGATGCTCCCGCTAAAACGCGAAGCGGTGAAGCGCGTGCTCGTCGCCGGTCCGCTCGCCGACGACCCGCACGGCTGGTGGTCGCGTTACGGTCCGCAACGCCTGGATTTCGTCACCGTGCTCGCCGGACTGCGCGAGAAGCTCGGGCCAGCGGTCGAAGTCCGGTATGTCCAGGGCTGCGCGGTGAAGGACGCGAGTTTTCCCGAAAGCGACGTGTTGAAAGAGCCGGCTCCGGCCGATGTGAAGGCCGGAATCGACGCCGCGGTGGCCGCCGCAAACGACGTCGACGTGATCGTCGCCGCCCTGGGCGAGACCGACGAACTCTGCCGGGAGTCGGCCAGCCGAGTCAGCCTCGATCTTCCCGGCTACCAGGAGGACCTCCTTCGCGCGCTGCATGCGACGGGGAAACCGCTCGTGCTGGTGTTGAGCAACGGCCGCCCCCTCTCGATCAATTGGGCGGCAAAACACGTGCCTGCGATCCTCGAAATGTGGTTTCCGGGAGAAGAGGGAGGGCGGGCGCTGGCCGACATTCTCTTCGGAGACGTGAATCCCAGCGGCCATCTGCCCATCACCTTTCCCAAGAGCGTCGGCCAGATTCAGATGAACTTCCCGACCCATCCAGGGGCGCAGGACCGCGACCTCGGGCAGGTCTCGGGCGTGCTGTATCCGTTCGGCCATGGCCTGAGCTACACGACCTTCGCCTACAAGAATCTGAAAATCTCGCCCCCTAATTCGGGACCTCAGGGTCACATCGCCGTCACCTGCGAGATCACCAACACCGGAGTCCGGGCAGGCGAGGAAGTCGTGCAGTTGTACCTGCGGGACGACTACAGCAGCGTCGTGACCTTCGAGCGCGTCCTCCGGGGTTTCAAGCGCGTCTCGCTCGCTCCGGGTGAAACGCGGACCGTGACCTTCACCCTCAAGCCCGAACACCTCGAACTGTTGAACCGCGCAAACGAATGGGTGGTGGAGCCGGGGCGCTTCACCGTCTGGGTCGGTTCCTCCTCCGTCGACCTGCGTCTCGAAGGCAGCTTCGAAGTCGCCGGCTCCGCCGTGCCGGAAGGCGCGGTCGTGCCCGAGCAGCGGGTCGATCCGCGGTAAACCGGGATCACAAAGGGCGCTTCCGGCCCAGAGTGCGGCGAACCTTCGCCGCCTTAGTGCGCCGCCAACTCCGGTCCGTGTTTCGCGAGCGGCACGTACGGCTCTTCGCGGAGCACGGACTTTCTCCGGGCGCTTAGGAGCAGCCACGCCTCGCGGCCGCAGACGATCACGACCAGCGCGACGAGGATCAAAAACAGGCCGGTCACGGCGGCGTTCACCTGGGTGTTGAACAACATCCGTGACCATTCGTGCAGTTGCGCCGGCGTTCCTCCCGAAGCGAGGCTCCTTCTCAGGCCAGCGGCTTGGCTGAGGAAGCCGATTCGCGGATCTGGGCTGAAGATCTTCATCCAGCCGGCCGTCATCGTTACGGACAGCAACCAGGCCAGCGGCGCCACCGTGACCCAGAGATAACGTAGGCGACCCATTTTGATCAGCACGATCGTGCCGAGCGACAAGGCGAGCACGGCGAGCAGTTGGTTCGCCACCCCGAAGATCGGCCACAGGCTGTTGATTCCGCCGAGCGGGTCGATCACGCCCTGGTAGAGAAACCAACCCCAGGTCGCAACGAAGGCGCCGCTCGCCAGCCAGTTGCCCACCGCGGAATCGGTTCGCCCAAGCGGTTTCCAGACCAGCCCGAGCAAATCCTGCGTCAGAAATCTCCCCACACGCGTGCCGGCGTCGATCGTCGTCAGGATGAACAGCGCCTCGAACATGATCGCGAAGTGGTACCACAGCGCGAGGGCGGCCTTGCTGCCGAGCACGTGCGAGAACATCGCCGCCATGCCGACGGCGAACGTGGGCGCGCCGCCGGTGCGCCCGATCATGGTTTTCTCGCCGACGCTCGCCGCAAGGTCGGCCATCTGCGTTTCTGTCACCGGGTAACCCAGCGCGGTGACCTTCGCCACGACCGCAGCCGGTTCGCCCTTCATGTTGATGGCGAAGTATTCGCCCGGCTGCATGGCGCAGGCGGCGACCAGGGCCATCACGCCTACGAGCATCTCGGTGATCATCGCTCCATAGCCGATCACGCGAATATCGCTTTCCCGCGTGATGAGCTTCGGCGTGGTCCCGGACGAGATCAGCGAGTGGAAGCCCGACACCGCCGCGCAAGCGATGGTGATGAAACAGAAGGGGAAAACGGGGCCGGCGACGACCGGTCCGGAACCGTCGATGAAGCTCGTCAGCGCCGGCATCTTCAAGGTGGGCGCGATGATCACGATCGCCACGCCGAGCAGGGCCACCGCCCCGATCTTCATGAACGTGCTGAGGTAGTCGCGCGGCGCGAGCAGGAGCCAGACCGGAAGGATCGAGGCGAGCAGCCCGTATCCGATGATCCACCACGCGAGAGTGGTGCCCTTGAGCGTAAGGATCGGCTCCAGCCAGGAACCGTGCACATATTGCCCGGCCGCAACCGCCAGCAGGAGCCCGATCACCCCGGCTGCGCTGACAGCGCCAATCCTGCCGTTGGTCCAGTAACGAATTGCGCATCCCATGCCGATCGCGATGGGCATCGTCGCGGCGATGGTGAACAAGCCCCACGGGCTTTCGGCCAGCGCGCGAACGACGACCAGGGCCAGCACCGCGATCAGGATGATCATGATCGCGATGATGCTCACCAGGGCGAGAAAGCCGGCAAACGGCCCGACCTCGTCGGTCATCATCTGCCCCACCGACTTCCCGCGGCGGCGCGTCGAACAGAAAAGGACAACCGAGTCGTGCACCGCTCCGCCCAGGGTCGCGCCGACGAGCATCCAGAGCAGTCCCGGGAGGAAGCCGAATTGCGCCGCCAGCACCGGCCCGACCAGCGGCCCCGGACCGGCAATCGCGGCGAAATGGTGCCCGAAAACGACCCAGCGATTCGTGCGGACATAGTCGCGGCCGTCCTCGTGCACGACAGCCGGCGTGGCACGCAATTCGTCGAGCGTGAGCACCTTCGCCATCAGCCACGCGCTGTGAAAGCGGTAGGAAAGCACAAACACGCAAACGGACGCGACGATCACCCAAAGGGCGTTGACCGGCTCCCCCCGCGACCACGCCAGCGTGATGAGCGACACGAGCGTGAGCAGACCGACCAGAGACCAGCCGATGACGGAAGCGGCCGAGGGGTAACGAGACGAAACGCGGGACATGGGGTGAAGGCGCCGGGCCGGAAACTTACGCGTGAACCTCCATTCCGCCACGTAAATTTCCGGGGCCATCGGCGCGTCAAAAACCATCGCCGGCACCTGCGCGGAGACTGCCCGTGCCCCGAACATCGGCAGATCCGCGGCAACACAAGGTCACTCCACGAGCTTGAGTCTCCGTCGCGATGCAGCTGCGCCCAGATTTCTCTGAGCCCCGGAGAATCAAGCTGTAGCGACGCTTTGGCGACAGCCTCGTCGGCTCGAACGCCCGGCACATCCGGGGGGTCTGGGAGCGTGCAGCTGCAGATTTTTCACCCGCTCATTGCCTCCGGAACAAAAAATGCGCAGCTTCTGCCAAGAAACATAGAGTTAAGCCCCACGTGTTCCTGTAAACATTTCAGGAGCAAAATGACTCCTCATCCGTACGCGTTTCTTGCGCTGTTCCTGGCCGTGGCGGTGGCCTTCCCGCTGGTCATGCTCAGCGTTTCGCGCGTGTGGTTCTGGCTGTTTCAGCCCCCGAAACCGAGCACCATCAAGAACGGCATCTACGAGTGCGGTCTGGCGCCGACGGGCGACTCGCGCATCCAGTTCAAGGCGCACTATTATCTCTACGCCATCGTCTTCCTGATTTTCGACGTCGAGGTCCTTTTCCTGCTTCCATTTGCTGTCGCGTTCACCGGCCTGTCTGCCGGAGCCCTGTTCGCGATGCTGGTGTTTATTCTGCTGCTGGTGGAGGGCCTGGTTTGGGCCTGGCATCGGGGCCATCTAAACTGGAAATAAATGAGCGAGGCCCCGGCTATCTCACAAGAAGAGCGCGATGAGCTGCGCCGGAATGGCATCCTGCTCACAAGTCTGGAGGAGATCTATAACTGGGGCCGCAGTAACTCGGTCTGGCCCCTTCAGTTTGGTCTGGCCTGCTGCGCGATCGAGATGATCGCCGCGACGTGCTCGCGTTTCGACATCGCCCGTTTCGGAGCCGAAGTCTTCCGTCCCTCGCCTCGCCAAGCCGATCTGCTGATCGTCTCCGGTACGGTCACCAAGAAAATGGCGCCGCAGGTCGTCCGCATCTGGAATCAGATGGGCGAACCCAAGTACTGCATCGCGATGGGCGCCTGCGCCATCTCCGGTGGGCCGTTCAAGCAGGGCTACAATGTTTTGAAGGGCATCGATCGTTTCATCCCGGTCGACATCTACATCCCGGGCTGCCCGCCCCGACCCGAGGCCCTGCTCAACGGCCTCATCCAGCTCCAGGAAAAGATCAAGAGCCAGCACCTCAAAGGACCCGACGCTCCCCGCCATCTGCGCGACGACGTCGACTGCATCTACCCCGTTCCGGAATTCGGCGAACACGACCTCGTGCCGCCCAAGAACCCCAATCTGTACGAACCGCCCACGCTGGTGCGGCCGGACAAGCCCTAGTACGACGCCCGCCCATGCAGTCGATCGAACAGATCCGCGACCTTATTGTCGCCAGGTTTCCCGGTGCGGAAGTCACCGTGATCCAGAACCCCGGTCCTGCAGCCCAACACTCGCTGCTGCTCGGGCACGCCCAGGCTCGCGACATCGCGCTCTTTCTCCGCGACGAACCCTCGCTGAAACTCGATTTTTGCTCCAACGCCACCGGCGTCGACTGGCCGGAAAAGGAGATCGTCGAAACGACGAAGGTGAAGGTCGCGCAGCCCGACGGGACCGAAAAGCTCGTCGAGCAGAAGACCAAACGCCTGCAGCCCGGCTACCTGGAAGCGGTTTACCACCTTTACTCGATGGCGCTGAAACACGGCCCGGTCGTCATTCGCCTGCGCACCGGCAACCGCACCGACGCCGTCTCCCTGCCTTCGCTGACGCCGGTCTGGCGCTCGTGCGAGTTCCAGGAGCGCGAGATCTTCGATCTTTTCGGCATCGTTTTCGAAGGGCATCCGGACCTCCGCCGCATCCTGATGTGGGACGAGTTCAAGGACCACCCGATGCGGAAAGACTACGTCGAACCCGACGACTACGAGTGGGAGCCGACGCCGCATGACGCGGTGCTGACAAAGGCCAAGGGGCACTATCCCGCCCCGGGCAGCACCGCTAATGCAGAAGGAGGAATGTAGAATGCAGAATGAACCGACATCCTCCGCCCCCGGCCTCGCGGGTACGCCTGCGAATTCTTCATTCGACATTCTGCATTCTCCATTAGGGTCGCCGCAGCAGGGCGCTTCGGTTCGCGAAGTGAACGACCCGTTCCACGGCGACCTGTTGGAGGTCTCGATGGGGCCTCATCACCCGTCCACCCACGGCGTTTTCCGGATGGTGGCGACGCTCGACGGCGAGATCATCGTCAAGCTGAAGCCGGTTTTTGGATACCTGCACCGCAACCATGAGAAGCTGGGCGAGAACACGACCTACCTCGCCTCGATGCCGTACACCGACCGGCTCGATTACCTCGCGGGCATGACCAACAACTGGGCCTACGCCCTGGCGGTGGAGAAACTCTCCGGACAGGTCGCGACCGAGCGCGCAGAATACGTCCGCGTCATCGTCGGCGAGATGATGCGCATCGTGAACCACTGCTGCCTCGTCGGTTTCCTTTTCAACGACCTCGGCACCTCCTTCACTCCGCTGTTGTACGCCTTCCGCGAGCGCGAAAAATTCCTCGATCTCTTCGAGGAGCTCACCGGCACGCGCATGATGTACAACTACCAGCGCTTTGGCGGCTGCCGCGTCGATCCGACGCCCGAGTGGCTGGCGAAGGCAAAGGCGCTGATCGACGGTTTCCCGAGGTTCCTCGACGAATACGAGCAGTTCCTCACCGGCAACGAGATCATGCTGGCCCGCACTCAGGGCGTCGGCCGCCTCTCGCCTGAGTTGGCGATCAACGCCGGCATCACGGGTCCCGTTCTCCGCGCCACCGGCGTGGGCTACGACATCCGCAAGGTCGACGGCTACGGCGTGTATCCGCGTTTCGACTTCCGCGTTCCGATCGGCGATCACGGCGACACCTACGACCGGTACATGATGCGCATCCTCGAGATGCGCGAGTCGGTCAAAATCCTCCAACAGGCGTTCCGCGACCTCCCCGCCGGCCCGATCATCGATCCCAAGGCGAAAAACCGCGGCCTGCGTCCCAAGGCGGGCGAGGCCTACGGCCGCATCGAAGGGCCCAAAGGCGAAATCGGCTTTTATCTCATCAGCGACGGTTCGACGAACCCGTATCGCTACCGTGTTCGCCCGCCGTCGTTCATCAACCTCACCGTGCTCGAGGACATGTGCCTCGGCCATTCTGTCGCCGACGCCGTCGTGATTCTCGGAAGCATCGACATCGTCCTCGGGGAGGTCGACCGCTGAGGAAAACGAAAGGCTAAAAGTCTGAAGGGCTGAAAGGCTGAAGGAATCTCCAGAACGAACCGCATCCCTGGACACGACCTTCCCCGCCAAGCCAGCCTCTCACCTCAAGTCGCGCCCCCCTTCCTCAGCCTTCAGCCTTTCAGCCCTTCAGCCTTCTTCTTCCCATGCTCGGTTCCGGCATCATCAAAGGTCTCGCGGTCACGGCGAAAAACTTCGTCGGGAGTTTCCACGACCCGGAGCGCCTGCCCACGGTCGAGTATCCGGAGAAACGGCTCACGCTTCCGGAGGCATACCGGAGTTTCCCGTTCCTGGTTTTCGACGGCGAAAACGCCATCGACGGCTTGCGCTGCGTCGCCTGCAAGATGTGCGAGAACGAGTGCCCGCCGCAGTGCATCTACATCATCCCGGAGCGCGACGAGAAAGGGCGCCCGGTCAAAAAGCCGAAGGTCTTCGACATCGACCTGTCGGTCTGCATGGGCTGCCAGATTTGCGTCGAGGTTTGTCCGTTTGACTCGATCAAGATGGACCAGGTTTTCGAGGTGGCGGCGACCAATCGCTTCGAGGGCTTGATCGCGCATCGCGAGATGCTCGCGAAGTCCAACACCTACTACCACCAGATCCGCCCGACGGAGGCCGCCGAGGTCGACACACGTCTGGCTGAAGAAAAGCGTCTCGCCGAGGAGAAGGCAAAAGCCGCCGCAGCAGCCAAGGCCGCTGCCGCCGCGAAAGCGGCCGCCGCTCCGAAACCCGTCGCCACGACGGCGCCGGCAAGCGCGACCGCTCCGGCGGCAGCGCCGGCATCCCCGGCAAAGCCCGCCGTGGCTGCTCCGTCCCCTTCTCCTTCTAGCTCCAGCTCCGCCGCAGCGCCCATGGCTGCCGCGCCCAAACCGCCCGCAACCACCCCATGACCGCCACACTGGAGCGGCTGCCGCTGCTCGTGCGCGACTGGATCACCGGGTTTTTCCCGGAGCCTGTCCGCTGGCTCGTCTCCGGCCTGCTCGCGATCGTCGCCATCCTGGCCGTTTTCGGCCTGTATTTCGCGTACTTGACGCTCGCCGAGCGCAAGTTTCTGGGCCGGTTTCAGAATCGTCCGGGCCCGAACCGCACCGGTCCTTTCGGACTGCTCCAGCCTTTCGCGGACGCGGTCAAGGCCCTGACCAAGGAAGACATCGTTCCCCAGGCCGCGGACAAGCTGCTCCACTTCCTCGCGCCCTGCCTGGTCGTCGCCTTCGGCCTCATCTCCTTCGCGGTGATTCCATTTGGGCGTTATCTCATCCCGGTCGATCTCGACGCCGCGGTGCTCTACTTCTTCGCAGCGGGTGTCTCGAGCGAACTCGCCCTCTTCATGGCCGGCTGGGCGAGCCATAACAAATACTCGATGATCTCGGCCATGCGCGCGCTGGCCCAGCTGATCAGCTACGAACTGCCGCTCCTCCTCGCCGTCGTTCCGGTGATCATGCTCTCCGGAACCCTCTCGACCTCGAAAATCGTCGTTGCGCAGGGCGGCTGGACCTTCGGCATCATCCCCCACTGGAATGTCCTGACGCCCTGGGGCTTCGCAGGCTTCTTCATCTTCATGATCGCGGCCGTCGCCGAGACGAACCGCTCGCCGTTCGATCTTCCGGAAGCGGAAAGCGAGCTGATCGCCGGCCACCTCACTGAGTATTCGGGCTTCAAGTACGCGCTGTTCTTCATGGCCGAATACTTCGGCATGTCGGCCCTCTGCGGCCTGGGTGTGACGCTGTTTCTCGGCGGCTGGCAGGCGCCGATCGACATACTGCAGGTTGTCCCGTCCTACGTCTGGTTCATGGTGAAGCTCAGCTGCGTGATCTTCTGCCTGATGTGGGTGCGCGCGACACTGCTCCGCCTCCGCATCGACCAGCTGACGCGCCTGGCGTGGAAGTTCCTCGTCCCGCTCGGTCTGATCAATCTCGGCAACGCCGCGTTCTGGCACCTTTCGGCGGACTGGAGCGGACCGCTCCAGATCGTCCGCTGGGCGATATCCGCCGCCGTGATCGTCATTCCCTTCGTCCTCATCGGCCGCACGCTCAGCTCCGGGCTCGCGCCTCGAACCTACCGGTACGCGACATGAACCTCATCCTTGTCCTCATCGGCGGGCTGATGCTCACCGCGGCGGCGGTGGCGATGAGCCTGCGCAACATCATTCACAGCGCGCTGCTGCTGATCGGCAGCTGGCTGGGGGTATCGTTCTTCTATCTCTGGGCGGGAGCCGAGTTCGTGGCCTTCGCCCAGGTGCTCGTGTATGTCGGGGCGGTTTCGATGGTCGTGCTCTTCGCGGTGCTCCTCACGCGTCGGGATCGCCAGGATGTCGTCGTCGCCCCCGAGACTCGGACCCGTGCCATTTCCGCCCTGCTCGTGGGCGGTTCGGTCGCCGGCCTGCTCGTCTCGGCCGTTCTCGGAACGCCGCTCGCGACCGGTCCCGCTGAAACACCCACACTGACGGTCAAGGACCTCGGCACCCTTCTCGCTGGACCGCAGGCCGCCGGACTGCTCATCGCCGGAGTGATCCTCACCGTCGCGCTCCTTGGCGCCGTGGTTCTCGCGGCAACCGATTCCGGGAAGGAGGACGCGTCATGACGACTCTTCAACTCTGCCTGGTCATTTCGAGCCTCCTCTTCTGCATCGGGCTCGTCGGCGCGCTCTCCCGCAGTCACACGATCCTCGTGCTGC
This sequence comes from Opitutaceae bacterium EW11, assembly GCA_003054665.1. GTDB lineage: Bacteria > Verrucomicrobiota > Verrucomicrobiia > Opitutales > Opitutaceae > EW11. Next base: position 889,333 of record QAYY01000001.1, read on the forward strand.
TCGGCATCGAACTGATGTTGAACGCGGCCAACATGAATTTCATCGCCTTCTGGCGCTTCGGCGCGTCGCCGACCGCCGCGACGGGCGTGCTCTTCGCAATCTTTTCCATCGCCGTCGCCGCCGCGGAGGCCGCAGTCGGCCTCGCCCTGGTGATCGCGGTCTATCGCCACCAGAAGTCCGTCCGGCTCGAGGAGGCCAATCGGTTGAAGGGATGAAGACGATGAGCGCACATGCGACCAGCCTTTCGATGTGGGCGGGGTGCCCTCACCCACAACAGGCCACTTCAGGCCTCCGCTCCCTCTGAGCCATGAACCTCCCCGTCCAACTTCTCTGGCTCATCCCCGCTCTCCCGCTCGTCGCCGCCGGCATCGGCGCGCTCACGCCGCGCGGAGGACGTCCCATCGCCGCGGGTGCGGCCATCGCGGCACTGATCGGGTCGTTCATCCTCTCCTGTCTGGCGCTGAAAACCGCGTTGGTCGATCCGGCCGCTCACCTCACGGCGAACTTCTCCTGGTTCGACCTCGGCACCGGCACGTTCCGCCTCGGCTGGCTGCTCGATCCGCTCAACGCGTTCATGTGCGTGATGGTGACGTTTGTCGGCACGCTCATCTTCATCTTCAGCCTCGGCTACATGAAGGAGGACGCGAACTTCACGCGGTTCTTCTGTTTCCTCAGCCTGTTCGCCGCCGCGATGCTCGGCATCGTCGTCGCCAACAGCCTGCTCCTCCTCTTCGTCAGCTGGGAACTCGTCGGCCTCGCCTCGTATTTGCTGATTGGATTCTGGTTCCATAAACCGGAAGCCGCCGCCGCCGCGAAAAAGGCCTTCATCACCACCCGCATCGGCGACCTCGGCCTGCTCCTCGGCATGCTCTGGCTCTACGATCGCACGGGCACGCTGCTCTTCTTCGACAACGGCGCGGGCTGCCTCGAGGCGGGTGCCCTCGCAGGCCTCTCCAGCGCGACGCTCTGCAGCGGCTTGGCGGTTTCGACGGCGATCGGACTCCTCATCTTCTGCGGCGCGGTCGGCAAATCCGGTCAGTTCCCGCTCCACGTCTGGCTGCCGGACGCGATGGAAGGTCCGACCCCGGTCAGCGCGCTGATCCACGCCGCCACGATGGTGGCTGCCGGTGTGTTCCTGGTCGCCCGCGTTTACCCGCTGATGTCCGCCGACCAGGCGCTGACGAATGTCCCGCTCCACGCCCTCACCGTCGTAGCCGCAATCGGCGCCATCACCGCGCTGATGGGCGCCGTCATCGCCGTCGCGCAAAACGACATCAAGCGCGTCCTCGCCTTCTCCACCGTATCCCAACTCGGATACATGATGCTGGCCCTGGGCGTCGGCTCCTGGGTCGCCGCGATCTTCCACCTCCTGACGCACGCCTTCTTCAAGGCCCTGCTCTTCCTCGGCGCCGGCTCGGTCATCCACGCCGCGCACCACGAGCAGGATATCCGCCAGCTCGGCGGACTCGGCCCGAAGCTCAAGGTCACGTTCGCCACCTTTGCCGTCGGCATGCTGGCGCTGGCCGGCTTCCCGTTCCTTTTCTCCGGCTTCTGGTCCAAGGAAGCCATCCTCCACGCCGCCGAGGGTTGGGAAGTATCCCACCTGCCGCTGATCGCCGGCCTGATCGCGGTAGTGCTGACGGCGTTCTACATGACACGCCTGGTCTCCGAGACTTTCTTCGGCCACGGACGCAGCCATGCTTCCGAGCATGCGCATGAGAGCCCGGCGGTGATGACCGTCCCGCTTGCGATCCTGGCGGCCTGCTCGGTTCTGATCGGCTTTGTCGGTACGCCGGCGTGGCCCTGGCTCCAGTCGCAGTTGACCGGTGAGCCCGTTCACCCGCACGGCTGGTTCGAAGGTGCCGGACTGATGATGCTTTCGATTCTCCTCGTCGCCTTCGGCATCGGCGCCGGTCTCGCGATCTACGCCCGCCGCACCCGCGTCACCGCCAGCCAGCGCGATCCCATCGAAGCCAAGGCTCCAAGCCTGTTCGCCTTCCTCGGGGCGCGCATGAAGCTCGACGAGCTCTACGCCGCCACCGTTGGCAAGGTGAATTCAGCTCTCGCCGTGGTCTCCGACGGACTCGACCGCTACGTCTGGGCCGGGATCGTCAATTTCCTCGGCCGCCTGGGTGAATTCGCCGGAGTCGTTTACCGGGAAGCCGACGAGGAAGGCCTCAACGGCGGTTTCGACACCGGTAGCGAAACGCTTCGCGAAGCCGGCAAAGTCTACTCGCGCAGCCAGACCGGCGACGCCCACGCTTACCTGCGTGCGCTGGCCGTCGGTTTTGTCGTGCTCGTGCTCGTCATCACTCTGGGAGGCCTCCGATGAACGCGTTCCCCTGGCTGTCCGCCATCGTATTCACGCCGTGGATCGGCGCGCTCATCCTGGCGCTGCTTCCCAAGCTATCGCCCGCCGCCAGTCGCGGCCTCGCGCTGCTCTTCAGCTTCTCGACGCTCGCGTTCGGGCTGCTCGCCGCCTCGGGCTTCAACGCCTCGCAAGCCGGCTACCAGCTGGTGGAACAGCATCGCTGGATCAGTTCGCTCAACGTCGATTACCACCTCGGCCTCGACGGCATGAGCCTGCTGCTGGTGTTGCTCACCGGCATCGTTTCGCCCGCAGGCCTGCTCGCCTCCTGGCGCGATGAACGCGACACGCGCCTCTTCGGTCTGTTTTTCCTCCTGCTCCAGGGCGCCGCGCTCGGCGTTTTCCTGGCCCTCGATTTCTTCCCCTGGTTCCTGTTCTGGGAACTGAGCCTCGTTCCGGCCTTCTTCCTGATCAAACTCTGGGGCGGCCCGGGCGCGACCCGCGCCGCGTATCAGTTTGTCGTCTACACGATCGGCGGCAGCGCCTTCATGCTGATGGGCTTCGCCGCGATCTACGCCGCCACCGGCACGCTGAGCTTCGTCCAACTCGGGCAGCTCGCCGCGCAGGGCCAGCTGGTCGCCAAGCTCTCCTCCCTTTCCGGCTTCTGGCCCACCGCCGTTTTCCTCGGCGTGTTCCTGGGCCTGGCGGTGAAGGTTCCGCTCTTCCCGTTCCACTCCTGGCTGCCTCCCGCGTACGCCGAGGCGCCCACCGGCGGCTCGATGTTCCTCACCGGCGTGATGTCCAAGATGGGCGTCTACGGATTCCTCCGGATTCTCTGGCCGCTGTTCCCGACTCAGCTGCACGCCGCGGCCCAGCCGCTGCTCTGGCTCGCGCTCGGCGGTGTGGTCTTCGGCGCCTTCGCCGCGATGCGCCAGACGGACCTCAAACGGATGGTGGCGTATTCGTCCATCAACCACCTGAGCTACTGCCTGCTCGCGCTGTTCGCCGTCGCCGCTGCCGGGACGACCAACACCGCCGCGACCAGCTCGGCCCTGAGCGGCGCGCTGCTCCAGATGTTCAACCACGGCCTCTCCGCGTCCGCGTTGTTCTTCTGCGTCGGGGCCCTGGAGGCCCGTTCGGGCGGCCTGCGTGGCCTCAACGATTTCGGCGGTGCCCGCACGGCAGCGCCCGTCTTCGCCGGACTCTGCGGTTTCGCGATGTTCTCCTCGCTGGGTCTCCCCGGCCTGAACGGCTTCATCGGCGAGTTCCTCATCTTCCGCGGCGTGTGGGGCCTGACGCCCTGGGCTGCAGCCGTCGGCTGCCTCGGTCTCTTCGCCACCGCGCTGTTCCTCCTCACCTTCTGGCAACGCGTCTTCCACGGTCCGCGCAAAGGTGCGGTCGCGGGTGAGTTCGCCGACGCCTCCAAGCTCGAGCTGACCGTCCTGGTGCCGCTCGCGGCGTTGATGCTCCTCTTCGGACTTCTGCCCCAGTTGCTCGTCGGGCTCTTCAATCCGCTCGTCGCCACCTGGGCCAGCCACCTTCTGCCATGAGCCTGCTGCCCTGGACCATCTACCTCTCGTTCGCCGGCGCCGCGCTAGCGCTGACGGCCGGTACGCGATCGGCCGCGGCGGCTCGCTGGACCGCCCTCACGGCTGCCGTCGCGAGCTGGGTCGTGGCGTTGCTCGCCGCGAAATCGTTCGTGCCGTCCAACGCCGCCCAGACGCTTGTCGACGTCGCCTGGATACCGCAGGTGGGCGCCCGCTACCACCTCACCGCCGACGGCATCAGCCTGACGCTGGTGGTTCTCACCGGCTTGGCCGCGACCGCCGGCATTCTCTTTTCCTGGAATATCAACGAACGCGTCGGCGAGTTTTTCGCTTTTTACCTGACGCTCATCGGCGGCGTTTACGGTGTTTTCCTCAGCGCCGACGCCTTTCTCTTCTTCGTCTACTACGAGATCGCGATCGTCCCGAAGTACTTCCTCATCGCGAACTGGGGCTCCACGAACCGCCAATACGGCGCGATGAAACTCGTGCTGTATTCGTTCGCCGGCAGCGCGCTCGTTCTCGCCGGACTGATCTGGGCCTACGCGATCTCGGGCGGAAATAGTTTCGCGCTCGGCGATTTGGCCGCAGCCGCCACGACGTTCACGCACGCCCAGCAGGTCGGGATGTTCTTCCTGGTCTTCTTCGGGTTCGCGGTGCTCGCGGGTCTCTTCCCCTTCCACACCTGGGCCCCCACCGGCCACGTGGCAGCGCCGACCGGCGCTTCCATGCTGCTCGCCGGCGTGGTGATGAAGCTCGGTGCCTACGGTTGCCTGCGCGTGGCGCTCCCCCTCTTTCCCGTCGGCTTCGAGTTCTGGCAGCCGGTCATCGCGACGCTCGCGATCATCGGCATCATCTACGCCGGTTTCGTCGCCCTCGTGCAGGACGACTTCAAGTTTGTCATCGGTTATTCGTCCGTCAGCCACATGGGTTTCGTGCTCCTCGGCCTTGCGGCTGCGACGCCGCGGGCGGTGGCCGGCTCGGTCCTGCAGATGTTCTCGCACGGCGTGATCGCAGGGCTGCTCTTCGCCGTGGTCGGCCGCATGGTTTACGAGCGGACGCACACCCGCCAACTCGGCGATCTGCGCGCGATGCCGCTGCACAAGCTGATGCCGTTTGCCGCCACGGTGTTCGTCATCGCCGGCCTCGCGTCGATGGGCATGCCCGGCTTCAGCGGTTTCCCCGCCGAACTCTCCATCCTGATCGGCACTTGGACAACCTCGCCGCTTTGGACCGCCTTCGCCGCGTTCGGCGTACTGGTCGCCGCGGCGTTCACCTTGCGCGTGATGCAGGTGGCCTTCTTCGGGAAAACGGATGCCGGTGGCGCCGCCCACCATGACGCCGAACACCACGCTTTCGCTCCCATCACTCTCGCCGAAAAATCCGGCGCGGTGCTTCTTCTCGGCGCCACGATCCTCATCGGACTCAAGCCTGACATCCTGCTCGATTGGATCGTGCCCGCCCTTCAGTCGCCGCTCATGCAGACCGTGTTGAAAGGAGGCGTGCAATGAACCTCGACTACGCCGGACTTTTTCGGGCGCTCGCACCCGAAACCGCCATCGTCGTCGGCGCGCTTGCCGTGCTCGGCGTCGATCTGACCCTGCTCCGCGGACGCAGCCTGGCGACGCGAATGAACGTCGCCGCGCTCATCAGCGCATTGAGCGTGCTCGTCGCTTTCATGCTGAACGGCACCTGCCCGTGCGGCAGATGCTGGGTCGGCGCGTCGGGTCCCGTCTTCGGCGGCGCCCTGATGTTCGACTCGCTGGCCAACGCCACGCGCGGCGGCATTCTCGGACTGGTCCTCCTGACGATCGGCGTCTCGACGGGAGCGCGCATCAACCGCAATCCGGCCGAGTACCTCAGTATCCTGCTTTTCGCGACGGTGGGCTTCCTGCTCATGGCCGCCGCCCAGCAGCTGCTCGTCGCCTTCCTCTCGCTCGAACTCGCCAGCCTCTCGCTCTATATCCTGGCAGGCTTCGACAAGACCCGGCCGGACTCCGCCGAGGCCGGTCTGAAATACTTCCTCTTCGGAGGCATGTCCGCGGCCTTCTTGCTCTTCGGCTTCAGCCTGCTCTACGGCCTGACGGGCTCGATCGAGCTGAACCACGTAGCCGACGGACTTCGGCACCAGGGGATCAGTCCCCTGCTTATCGTCGCGCTCGTGATGGTGATCGTCGCCTTTGGTTTCAAGGCGGCCGCCGCGCCGTTCCATCTCTGGGCTCCCGACGCCTACCAGGGCGCGCCGACGCCCTCCGCGGCGCTCATCGCCTCTGCCTCCAAGCTTGCCGGCATCGTCTTCTTCGCGCGGCTGCTCTGGTCCGGGCTCGGCTTCTCGGCCGGCAACGTCTCCTACGCGTTCACGAGCGTCGGCTGGCTCCCGATCGTCGCGGTTCTCTCCGGCGTCTCGATGTTCGTCGGTAATCTCGCTGCCCTCGCCCAGACCAACGTCCGGCGCTTGCTCGCTTACTCCGCGATCTCGCACGCGGGCATTCTTCTCCTCGGCCTGATTGCAGTCAGCCGCAATGGAACGTCGCCGATTTTCTACTACGCCACGACCTACGGCATCGCAACTGCGGGCGCGTTCGGCGTGATCGGCGTTCTCGAACGCCAGGGCGGCTGCGACTCGATCAGCGATCTCGCCGGCCTCTACCGCCGTTCGCCCCTGCTCGCCGGTTGCCTGATGGTGTTCATCCTGTCCCTCGCAGGCGTTCCTCCGCTGGCCGGCTTTTTCGGGAAATTCTACGTCTTCGCCGCCACGCTGAAGCTGGCCGGTCTCGCCGGCGTAGCCGGATGGCTGACAATCCTCGCCATCCTCTTCAGCGCCGTGGCGCTCTACTACTACATGGTCGTGCTGAAGCAGGCCCTGGTCGTCGCGCCCGCGAAGGACGCGACGCCGGTCAGGGTCCCGATTGCGGCCGCGGTTACGCTCGTCCTGGCGGCAATCGCCATCGTCGCATTCGGCATCTGGCCGTCTGTGCTGCTAGGCGCGGTTTGAATTATTAAGGGACTCAGGGCGCCGGATCGCGCACGCTCCCGAGTCCCAAGATGCTGAGAACAGCGAGCTCGCTTCTGCCCCTTGTCATGCGGTGGTTTCCCGCTCAGCATCGTACACACGATGGGGCTCCTTGAATACACGGTCTTTGCGTTCAGCTCGCTGTTCGTGATCGTGGATCCGGTCGGGCTGGTGCCGGTGTTCATCGCGATGACGCCGACGGACTCCCACGCCGCCCGCGTTCGCATGGCCCGGATCGCCTGCCTCGTCGCCGCCGGGGTCCTGATGATCTTCGCCGCGGCGGGCAACTGGATCTTCCGCGTGATGGGCATCACGCTCCCCGCCTTCCAACTCGCCGGCAGCGTGCTGCTCCTGCGCATCGCGCTCGACATGTTGTACGCCAAGCGGTCCGGCGCGCAGCAGACGGAGGAGGAGGTCGAGGCGGGCGCCGCCAAGGACGACATCGCGATCGCCCCTCTCGGCGTGCCGATGCTCGCCGGCCCGGGCGCCATCTCCAGTTCGCTGATTCTCCTCAACCAGGCCAAGGGCCCCGTGCAGACCGGCATGCTTTTCGCCTGCATCCTCGCCGTCTGCCTCGCGACCTACGTCATCCTCATCATCGGCGCGCGGGCGACCCACCGGCTGAGTCCGCTGGCGGTGAAACTCGTCACCCGCCTCATGGGTTTGCTGCTCGCCGCCGTCGCGGTGCAGTTCGCCTTCGACGCCCTGGCGAAAGCTCCGTTCTTCGCGCACTGAGCGCAGCGGCCTCGGAACACCCCGCGCAAGGGCGATGGCCGGTTGCCGGCCAAGTCGGGATCGGCCGATCCGCCGGACGGGGGCTCATCCCAGGAAAACCGCGACGAGCAGCCCCACACCGGCAAGGGCGGCCAACGCATGAATCGCGATCAAGCCGCCGGGCCCGGGTTTGGATCGGAGGTCGTTCGCAAACAGCCACACGCCTCCGAGCGCGGCTATGACAAAAAGGACGATGGCGACGGTGAGAAGGCGGTGAGGCGCCGAGAGCGCGTGGACGATCAGCATCACCAACCCGGTGGCGGCGGCCAAGCCGTGAGCCACCGCGACCGGCTTGGCCGTCGGTCGTTTCCCGAGGATTTGCATGGCGACGACGAGGCCGAGAACGGCCGCGAGTCCGAATAGAACAAGAGCAAGCGTGAGCATGGGAATGAGTCCTTTCGGAGCATTGGATGCCCCGCGCAGCCCGACGTTACAGGCCACCTACACTTCCAGCACACGCGCCATCACCTTCGCCGTGAGCGGATCGCAGCGCTCGGCGGTGAAGGGGAAAAGCTCCGCTCCGGCGGCGGTTTTCAGCAGGAGAGTCTTCAGGGCGGCCCGCGCGCGGTGCAGGCCCACTTTCACGTTTCCAGCGGAGATGCCGAGGCACGACGCCGTTTCTTCCGTCGTCAACTGCTGCACTTCGCGCAGAAGATATATGGAGCGCTGCCGGCGAGGGAGTTGCCGGATCGCCTCCTCCAGAAGCGTATTCATTTCCTTCAGACTCAATCCGCGCGGCGCGTCGTCCGGCGCAACGGGCTCGGCCCGCTCAGCGTCGTTTTCCTCCGGTTTTTCCCAATACCGCTCGGCGGGACGGGACCGCAGCGAGCGCAGGAGCATCAGGCACTCGTTGATCATGATCCGAGTCAGCCAGGTGGCGAAACTGGCGCCGCCCTGGAAGCGGCCGAGGTGCAGATACGCCTTGAGGTACGCGTTCTGCATACAGTCCTCCGCCGCCTCCGCATTTCGCAGGTAAGCGATGCCCACGCGGAAGAGCCGCGGATTGTGGCGGCGAACCAGGACTTCGAACATCTCGCGATTGCCCCTCCGCACTTCGTCGACGACCTGGGCGTCCGTTGGTCCGGGGAAGGTTTCGTCCGAGCGGGTAGCGAGTGAGTTCATCCGGACAATTCGATGCGGAGCCTGCGCGGGAGGTTACACTTTGGCCCGATTTGGCGACTTTTCACCCCAGGCCGCGAGATGAGTTCGGTTTCCCGGGGTGAGGCCGGCCGCGTGCGGTCAGAGCGGACGGTCTGCGCCCCGCAAGCTGCACACAATGCACGCACAGCAAACAGAGATGGGGGGCCAAACTCGGGTCTGCCCCGAGCGGGTGTAACCCAAACGGAGTTTCTGGGTTATATCCTCGGCCGCCGGCTCCGGCGGGCAGCTGTTTCGTCGTTCTGCGCTCCTCCCGTCCGCAACCCTCGATCTCTCGTGACAAACCTCCGCTACGCCTTCCGTCGTCTGGCCAAAGTGCCCGGTTTCACGCTCGTCGCCATCGTCACGCTCGCCCTCGGCATCGGGGCCAGCACCGCGATCTTCTCCGTCGTCAACGGCGTGTTGCTGCAGCCCCTGGCCTTTCGCGATCACGCGCAACTGGTATGGCTACGCGAGTTCTGTCCGGTCTGGACCCAGAACACCCTTCCGGTAAACGCCTACCACTTTCTTGCCTGGCGCGATCGCGCCAAGTCGTTCCAAGGGGTCACGGTCGTCGATCCGTATTCCGCCACCGTGACCGGACGCGGCGCCCCGGAACAGGTCAGCGTCGTCGGCGTCTCGGCCAACTTCTTCAGCGTGCTGGGTGTCGGTCCCAATCTCGGACGGTCGTTCGCTCCCGAAGAAGAAACCGCGGGCCGGCATCGGGTCGTCGTGCTCGGGCATTCGTATTGGGCGCGAGCCTACAACAGCGACCCAACCGTGGTCGGCCGAGTCATCCAGGTGGACAAGGAGCCGTACACCGTGATCGGGGTGCTTCCGGAGAATTTCCGTTTCCCCCAGGTGTCGGGCCGCAACATGGGCTGGTCCGGCGTCGCCCGGCCGGACCTCTTCGCGCCGAAAATCTTCGAACCGGGTGAGCTCGGCGAAAAACTCGGACGCCACAACTACGGAGCGATTGCACGCCTGAAGCCGGACGTCGGTCTCGCTCAGGCCGAAAGCGATCTGAACGGCATCGCGAACCAGATCGTGGAGGAATCGGGAGAGAAGGGCTTTGTCCTGCGCAGTGCGGTCTTTCCGCTCCAGGAGGCGATCGTGGGAGAATCGCGCCGCGGTCTGCTCGTGCTGTTCGGGGCGGTGGTGGCCGTTCTCCTCATCGGCTGCCTCAATCTCGCCAACTTCCTTCTGGCCCAGGCAGAGCGTCGAAAGCACGAAGCCGCGCTGCGGCAGGCCTTGGGAGCCACCCGCGCGCAATTGGTCCGCCAGGCGTTGACCGAAACGCTTCTGGTTTCCTGTTCGGGAGGCGTGTTGGGGATTCTCTTCGCCTATGGCGGGATCGCCGTGCTGCTCCGACACGCCCCGGCGTCGCTGCCGCGGTTGGACAGCGTGCACATCGATCCGGGGGTGCTCGGCTTCGCCCTCGGGCTGAGTCTTCTCTCGGGTTTGGCCGTCGGCCTGATCCCTGCCTTCCGCCTGGCGCGTTCCCAACCGCAGGCGGCCCTCGCGAGCGGCTCGCGCTCAATCGCCGGCGGACGTGGCCGGCGCTTCTCGGACGCGATCGTCGCGATCGAGGTCGGACTGAGCCTGGTGTTGCTCTCGGCGGCCGCGCTGCTCGGGGGAAGCTTCGCCAAACTTCTCCGCGCCGACCAGGGCTACAACGCCTCGACGGTGCTCACGGCCAAACTCGGAATCCCCGAGTCGGTGTATCCAAGTCCCGCGGCGCGTGCGGGATTCTTCGAGAAGATCGTCGAGCAGCTCATCCGCACTCCCGGCATCACGTCCGCCGCCGTGACCAGCGTTCTGCCCCTGCAGGGCAACCGCTGGATCGACAAGGCCTACCCGGTCGGCGACACGCGCCCGGAGGCGGAGAGGCCCAACGTCAACACCCGGTTCGTCAGCGGGCGCTACTTCGAAACGCTCGGGATCCCGCTCCACGCGGGCCGGACGTTCACCGACCTGGATCGCGAGCACCGTGTCATCCTCATCTCGGAATCCCTCGCGCAGCTGCTCTGGCCGGGGCAAGACCCGATCGGCCGCATGGTCGAACGAAACCCGGGGGAAAAACCGTTTCAGGTCGTCGGAGTGGTCGGCGACACCCGCACCGAATCGGACCAGTCGCTCACCCCGATCGTGTATCGGCCTTATTGGGACTGGCCGTTCCTCGGCATGACCGTCGCAGTCCGCGCCGCAGGCGATCCTCGAGCGGCGGCGGGTGCGATCCGCGCCGCACGCGACTCGGTGGACCGCGATGTCCCGATCACCGAGCTGCAAACGATGGACGACCTCTTCGACACGTCGGTCGCAACGCACCGTTTCCAGATGCTGCTCGCCGCCGTGTTCGGCACGACCGCGCTCCTGCTCACCGCGCTGGGAATCTACGGCGTCGTGGCTTACTCGGTCACGAGACGGACGCGCGAGATCGGCGTGCGCATGGCGTTCGGAGCGAACCCTTCCGCGGTGGCGGCCCTGATCATCCGGCAGGGCATGAGGCCCGTGCTCCTCGGACTGGTCCTCGGTACGGCGGCTTCGGTCGCCGGCGGCCAGATCATCGCCAGCCTGCTGTACGAGACGCGCTCGGGCGATCCGGCGATCCTGGGCGGCGTCTGCGGCGGACTCGCGCTGATCGCGCTGATTGCCTGCTACCTGCCCGGCCGCGGCGCCACGCGAGTCGATCCGCTCGAGGCGTTGCGCTCGGACTGACACCGCGGGCCTCCCAAAAAAAGCCGGGCTCTCCGGACAGACGGAAGGGTTGTGCTACTTTAGCCGCCCTTCCATGCAGTACACCACGCTCGGAAACACCGGACTGATCGTCTCCCGTCTCGCGTTCGGCGCGATGACGTTTACCGCAGGAAACAAGAGCATCGGCAGCGTCTTCAAGGTCGGCGCGGAGCTGGCCGACCAACTCGTCGGACGAAGCCTGGACGCCGGCATCAACTTCTTCGATACAGCCGACGGCTATGCGGGCGGCGAGTCCGAGGCGCTCCTCGGGCGCGCGCTCGCCTCGCGGCGAAGCGAGGTCGTGATTGCCACAAAAGTCGGCTTCCGCACCGGGACGCCCCTGACTCAGGCCGGACTCTCCCGTCGCCACGTGCTCTGGTCCGTCGACCAGAGTCTGAAGCGCCTTGGGACGAACTGGATCGACCTCTACATCGTCCATCGCGAAGACCCGTTCACGCCTCTCGAGGAGACGCTCGCCGCCCTCGACGACGTCGTGCGCGCCGGGAAAGTCCGCTATCTCGGCTTCTCCAATTGGTCCGCGTGGAAAGTCGCCGCCGCGGTCGAAATCCAGAAGCGCGAGCGCCTGGCGCCGTTCACCCACGGACAAATGCACTATTCGCTGCTCGGGCGCGACGTGGAGCGGGACATCGTTCCCATGCTCCGGCACTACGGCCTGGGACTGACGGTCTGGAGTCCGCTCTCTTCGGGCTTTCTCAGCGGGAAATACACGCGCGAAAGCCTTTCCGATCCGGCCAATCGGTTCTCCGGTTTCGACATCCTTCCGTTCGACAAGGAAAAGGGCTTCGCCCTGGTCGAACAGCTGCGGCGGATAGCGGCGTCGCGCCAGGCTACCGTCGCCCAGGTGGCGCTCGCATGGCTGCTGTCCAGGAAAGCGGTTACCAGCATCATCCTCGGCGCTTCGAAGCTCTCGCAGCTCGAGGACAACCTCGGGGCGGCCGATCTTCAGCTGAGCGCAGCAGAGCTTTCGGAACTCGACGAAGCCACTCCCCTCGCGCCCGTCTATCCGAATTGGTTCACGGACAGGATTTCGGCAGACCAGCCCGCGATGAAGGCCCTCGCCGGCGCTTAGCGCCGACGGTCGCGAGCCCGGCCGGGTCAGTCTCCCTTCGGGCTGGTGCAAACGTATCCGATACCTGGATCTGCACGAGTCCCGCCAGGCGGACCCGGCGGCGTTCAGCGCACCTTCAGCACGATCTTGCCGAAGTGCGTGCCGCTTTCCATCAGGCGGTGCGCTTCGGCGGCCTCGGCCAGCGGGAAAACGCGATGGATCACGGGCGAGCAACGGCCGGCGTCCAGCAGCGGCCAAACCTTCTCCCGCAGGTCGCGCGCGATCGCCGCTTTTTCCTCGTCGCTGCGGGGCCGCATGGCCGAGCCGGTGATCGAGACCCGCTTGGCCATCAGCTGGGCGAGGTCGAATTTCTCGACCGTGGTCCCGCCGATGAAGGCGATGATGACGAGCCGTCCGTCTTTCGCGAGCGCCCCGAGATTCGATGCCAGGTATTTCGCGCCGACGATGTCCAGGACGACGTCCACGCCGCGTCCGCCGGTCGCGATCTTCACGGCTTCCTTGAAGTCCTGTTCCCGGTAATTGAACGCCGCGGATGCGCCCAGCGCCAGGCAGGCCTCGCATTTTTCCTTCGACCCGGCCGTGACGTACGGCCGCGCCCCGAAGGCGTTCGCCAGCTGGATCGCGGTCGTGCCGATGCCGCTCGTACCGCCGTGGATCAACACGCTTTGGCCCGCTGCGAGCCGGCCCATCTGAAAGAGATTTGCCCAGACGGTGAAAAACGTCTCGGGCAGCGCGGCCGCCTTGACCGCGTCGTACCCACTCGGCCACGACAACGCCTGTCCCGTCGGCACCACGCAGTATTCCGCATAACCGCCGCCGTTGGTCAGCGCGCAGACCGGGTCGCCCACCCGAAAACGATCGACGCCCGGACCGACCGCCGCGACCTCGCCGGAGACTTCGAGCCCGAGCACGGGATTCGCGCCCGGAGGCATGGGATAGCGCCCCATGCGCTGGAGGACGTCGGGCCGATTCACCCCCGCCGCCGCGACGCGGATGAGCAGCTCTCCACGGCCCGGGACGGGCACCGGCGCCTGGCTGAGGCGGAGATTTTCGGGTCCGCCGGGCGCGGCGAGATCGACGAACGTCATGCTTTGCGGAAGGGACATGCTTCGAGCTGAAGCGAGCTTCGGCGCCATGGCGAGGCCGTGTTTTTCGGCGGACGGGCGCAAGCGGGACGGATGACGTTGCCGGCGCCGGCTTCCGATTCGTAGAGGCTGTCCCAAACGTGGAAAGGATGCGCACCCTTTCGACTTTCTGGACAGCCTCTTGGCAGATCGTCGCCCGCGTTCGCAATTTCGGCGGTTTGGCATTCGCTGCGCGTCTCACGCATGACGCGGCCCACCACCGATCGCTCCCGCCAACTCCTGCTGACGCTCGCCTTCGGCACCGCCGCGAGCGTGGCGACGCTCTACCTCTGCCAGCCGCTCCTCCCGCTGCTCAGCCAGGAGCTGCACGCCACGCCGAAAACCGTGGGTCTGCTGGTCACCGTCACCCAGCTCGGATACGCGCTGGGGATCTTCTTCCTCGTTCCGCTTGGGGACGTGCTGAACAAGCGGAAGCTGATCGCGGCGAAGCTCGCCGCGCTCTTCCTTTCTCTCGCGGCAGCGGGTCTGGCGCCCAGCATCACGGCACTGCTCGCGGCGCATGCCGCCATCGGCATTTTTTCCACGGCTGCGCAGGACTTCGTTCCGCTCGCCGCGGACCTCGCCGCTCCGGAAAAGCGCGGGCGGGTGATCGGCACGGTGATGAGCGGGCTGCTCCTCGGAATCCTCGTTTCCCGAACGTTCAGCGGATTGATCGCGGACCATTTCGGCTGGCGTGCGGTGTTTTTCACCGCCGGCGCGCTGATTGCAGGCGTGGCCGGGCTGGTCGCCGTGCTCGTCCCCTCGAGAGAAGGAAAGGCCCAGACCTCCTACCTCGCGCTGATGCGGTCCACCCTGCGTCTGCCGGTGACGTATCCGCTTCTTGGACTGGCATCGCTGACCCAGGGCATGCTCGGCCTCGTGTTCAGCGCCTTCTGGACCGTGCTGTCCTTCCACCTGGCCGGAGACGCGTTTCGCCTGAGCACGTCCCAAATCGGCTACTTCGGGCTGGCCGGGGCGGCCGGCGCCTTCGCCGCTCCTTTGGCGGGAAAACTGGCCGACCGCCGGGGGCCGTTTTTCAACATCCCGATCGCGATCGCCATCACCTTCTCGGCGTTTGTCTGGATGACGCTTTTGCCGACGGCGCTGCTCTCGATCATTGCCGGCGCCGTCTTCTTCGACATGGGAGTGCAGATGTCGGCGGTCTCGCACCAATCGATCATCTACTCGCTCGATCCAGGCGCTCGCAGCCGGATCAACGCCATTTTTGTCAGCGTGCTTTTTGTCTTCTTCGCGATCGGCTCGGCCACCGGCAACGCGCTGTTCGTTCGCTTCGGCTGGCCCGGACTGACCTCGCTCTGCCTGGTCAGCTGCGCGATCGCTTATGGCGTTCACCGGCTGGCGGCGTTCCGAGCCCGAACCACCGCGCAGCCCAGGCCAGCGCTCGTCCGAACGACCTAAGCCTTCTCCCGTAGGCGCTGGCGTGATAAACTACGCCGCGTCATGCGCACGATTCACCCCGCGTACTTGCTATCGTTGCTGCTTTCCGTCGGATCCGCGCCGTTGTTTGGCGCCGAACCGACGCCGACATCCGCTCCGGCCTTCACCGTTCCCCCGCCGCACTCGTTTGCCGTCGGCGCACTGCGCTGCCACATCCTGTTCGACACGGACATGGACTACGCGGCGAACGCGTTTTTCATCAACGCGCCGGCCGCGCAGCTCACGGCCGCACTCGCACCGTACGGCGGCAAAGTGACCACGCCATACGCCGCGCTCTTGATCGAGACCGGCCAACAGCGGGTCCTGATCGATACCGGCATGGGTCCGACCGGAAACCCTCGCGAGGGGCACCTGCTCGAAAGCCTCAAGCGCGCCGGCTTTTCGCCCGAGCAGATCGACGTGGTCGTGATCACCCACGGGCACCTCGATCACATCGGCGGGCTGGTGCAGCCCGACGGGAAACTCACGTATCCCAGGGCCCGTTTCGTGATCGACAAGCGCGAGTGGGATTTCTGGGCCGCGGACCAGCCGAACCTCGCCAGCGTGAACATTCCCGACAAAGCCCGTGAGCGCTGGATCGAGATCGCGCACCAGCAGCTGCTGCCGCTGCGCGACCGCATCACCCTTGCCGCACCCAACGCCGAGATCGTGCCCGGCGTCCGCTTCGTCGACGCCGCCGGTCACACGCCCGGCCACTCCCTCGTGCGGCTGGATTCGGAGGGCAAGAACCTGCTTTACGTATCGGATCTCGTCCTCAGCCCGGTATCGCTCGAGCACCCCGACTGGTACGCCCGGTACGAATACGACGTGCTCGCCGCGCAGGTTTCCAAGCAGCGAATCCTGAAACAGGCCGCGGACGAACACCTCCATGTCTGGGCGATGCACTTCGCGTATCCCGGACTCGGTTACGTCGTCGCCGACGGCGATCACTGGAAGTGGGAAGTGGCGACCGACTAGCCACGGTCCGGCGCCCTCCTCGAGCACGGCCGGCCAGCGGCTGGCGCGCCTATTCAGGCCCGATGTAGGCCGGGTGCCCCCACCCGGCGGGATGCGACGACGCTCTGCGCGGTGAGGGCCCCGCGCCCACATCGAAACGGAACACGGCAGCTCGGGCGTATCTCACCGGCATCGGACCCCGATGCCGAGGCGCGGACGGCATCCTCCATCGTGGATTCCCGAGGTATTCGGAATGATCGGCGGCGGTTCGCGCTCCTTGGAGCTTAGGCGGCAGGCTCAGGGTTCTCCACCCGTTCGGCTTCGGAGTGGACCGCTGGCTCCCCCTTGTCGCCGGCTCGGGCGCGGCGCGTTTTCGGGCTGAATGCCAGGACGGCAAACGCGAGCAGTTCGCACGCGGCCGCGAGCCAGCCGAGTCGGGCCACCGAGTGGTGCGCCACCATGATCGAGCCGAGGGCGGCTCCGACCGACACTCCGAGGTAGATGGCGGAGGCGTTGAGCGAGAGCGTAATTGGCGCCAGCTTCGGTTCCATCGCCACCAATCGCGCCTGCTGCGCCGCGGGGAACGACCAACCGATGAAACCCCAGAGCACGAGGGACGGCACGATCACCCAGCGTGCGGCGTGGGGAGCGAGCAACCCAGCGCTCAGGGCCACGATGGAAAACAGCACGATCAGGGAAACGAGCACCGCCTTGATGATCCGGCGCGGGCTGAAACGGTCGGACGCCGAACCGCTGACGAGGTTGCCCACCGCACTACCCGCACCGAAGAGGAACAGCACCGCGGCCACCGCGCTCCCGTCGAGATCGGTGGCTTCCTTGAGGAAAAGCGCAATGTAGGCGTAGAGGCTGAAGGCGCCGGCCAGCGTGATCACCGTCACCACGAGCGCACCGAGCACGTCGGGCCGCCGGGCGATCGCGATCCGCTCGCTCAGCGATGCCGCGGCCGAACTCGGCACGCGCTGCAGCGTCGCCAGCAAACCGACGAACGCGGCGGCCGTCAGCGCGGCCACGCCGCCAAAGGTCGTGCGCCAGCCGAAATGCTCGCCGACCAACACTCCGAGCGGCACGCCGATGACCGTGGCAACCGTCAACCCGGTGTAGATGATCGCCAACGCGCGGCCCCGGCGCGCGGCGGGAACGACGGCGACGGCATAGGCGCTCGCCGCCGGCATGAAGGTGCCCGCGGACAGGGCCATTCCGATCCGCGCGGCCATCAGCGCGGCGTACGAATGCGACGCGGCCGCGACGAGGTTGAAAAGCCCGAACACCGCGAGCGATCCCAGCAACAGCCGCTTCCGCTCCATCGCGCCGGTCGCGATGGCGAGGAACGGCGAACCAAAAGCGTAGGCGAGCGAAAACGCGGTGATCAGCTGCCCGCCCATCGCCGGCGACACTCCGAGATCGGCGGAGAGCGACGGCAAGAGCCCGGCGATGACGTAGCTTTCCGTGCCGATGGCGAAAGCCGCCACGGCGAGTCCGAACAATCGGGGAGACTTCTTCATCGTAGGATTCCTCCGGATACCGTTCAGACGTTTTCCTCCACCGGCACCGCCACGTCCGGCACGGCCACCCGGTCGGTTTTCCGAGCGCCGAGCTTTTCGAGCACGACGTAAAACACCGGCGTGAGGAACAGGCCGAAGAGCGTCACGCCGATCATGCCGGAGAAGACGGCGACGCCCATCGCACGGCGCATTTCCGCGCCGGCGCCGGTGCTGACCACGAGCGGAAACACACCCGCGATGAACGCGATCGACGTCATCAGAATCGGTCGCAGGCGCAGCCGCGCCGCATCGAGCGCCGCCTGAGTGATGCTCTCACCTTCTTCACGGCGCTTCAGCGCGAATTCGACGATCAGAATGGCGTTTTTCGCCGCGAGGCCGATGAGGACGATCAGACCGATCTGGGTGAAGACGTTGTTCTCGCCCTTGGTCAGCCAGAGGCCGACGAAGGCGGACAAGAGCGCCATCGGCACGATCAGGATGACCGCGAACGGCAGCCGGAAGCTCTCGTACTGCGCGGCGAGCACGAGGAAGACGAGGAGGATGCTGATGGGGAACACCAGCACGCCCGTGTTTCCGGCGATGATCTTCTGGAACGTCAGCTCGGTCCAATCCAGCGCCATGCCCTTCGGCAGATGCTCCGCCGCGAGCTGCTCCATCGCGGCCTCCGCCTGCCCCGAACTGTATCCGGGAGCCGCGGCGCCGCTGATTTCCGCGGCCGGATAGCCGTTGTAGCGCATCACGCGGTCGGGACCGTAGACCTCGTTGACCTTCACGATCGCGCCGAGCGGGACGAGTTCGCCGGCGGCGTTCCGCGTCTTGAGCCGCAGGATGTCCTCCGGCCGGGTGCGGAACGGCGCATCGGCCTGCGCCACGACCTGGTAGGTGCGGCCGAAGCGGTTGAAGTCGTTCACGTACAGCGAACCCAGATTGATCTGCATCGTCTCGAAGACGTTCTGCAGGGGCACGCCCATCGTCTTCGCCTTCGCGCGGTCGATATCGGCGTCGAGCTGCGGCGTGTTGACGGTGAAACTCGAGAAGAGCCGGCCGAGCGCAGGTTTCTCCGAGGCCTTCATGATCAGCCCCTGCGTCGCGCCGTAGAGCGCGTCGAGTCCGTTGTCGCCACGATCCTCCACGTACAGCTTGAAGCCGCCGATGGTGCCGAGGCCCTGGACGGGCGGCGGCGGGAAGATCGCGATGAACGCGTCCTGGATCGCGCCGAATTCTGCCTGCAGCTGTTGCGCGATCGCAGGCCCGGCCAGTTCCTTCGACTTGCGCTCCTCAAACGGCTTGAGCGCGACGAAGAGGATGCCGCTGTTGGACGAGTTGGTGAAGCCGTTGATCGAGAGTCCCGGGAATTCGATCGCGTTCGCCACGCCGGGATGCTTCAGCGCGATTTCGCTCATGCGCCGGATCACGGAATCGGTGCGGTCGAGCGACGCGGCCGCGGGCAGCTGGGCGAAGGCGACGAGATACTGCTTGTCCTGCACCGGCACGAAGCCCGTCGGGATCTTGCGGAAGAGTCCGCCGGTGAGCAGGAGCAGCCCGGCGTACACGATGAGGGCGATTGTGGATACGCGGAGGATCCTCGCGACCCCCGACGAATACTTCCGCGACGACCATTCGAAGAATCGGTTGAACGGGCGGAAGAACCAGCCGAGGCCCCGATCCATGGCCCGCGTCAGACCGTCCTTCGGCGCGTGGTGCGACTTCAGCAGCAGCGAACTCAGCGCGGGCGAAAGCGTGAGCGAGTTGAACGCCGAGATGATCGTCGAGATGGCGATCGTGATGGCGAACTGCTTGTAGAACTGGCCCGTCAGACCGCTGATGAAAGCGGTCGGGATGAAGACCGCCGAAAGCACGAGCGCGGTGGCGACGATCGGTCCGGTCACCTCGCGCATCGCCTGCCGCGTGGCCTCGAACGGCGTTTTGCCGAGCCGGATGTTTCGCTCGACGTTTTCGACCACCACGATCGCGTCGTCCACCACGATGCCGATCGCCAGCACGAGGCCGAAGAGCGAGAGGGCGTTGATGGAGAAACCGAGCGCGTGCATCACCGCAAAGGTTCCCACGAGGGAAACCGGCACGGCGGCGAGCGGGATGATCGAGGCGCGCCAGGTCTGGAGGAAGAGTATCACGACCAGCACGACGAGCAGGATCGCCTCCACCAGCGTGTGCACGACCGCGTCGATCGAGTGGCGGACGAAGATCGTGGGATCGTAAACGATGCTGTACTCGAGGCCGTCGGGGAAATTCTTCTTCAGCTCCTTCATCGTCGCGCGGACCGCGTCGGAGGTGGCGATCGCGTTCGACCCCGGCAGCTGCGCGATGGGCAGCGCGACCGCGGGCTTGTTGTTGAGCAGGGAGCGGAGCGCGTACTCCGAGGCGCCGAGTTCGATTCGCGCGACATCGCGGAGGCGCACCCGCTCTCCGTCGGAACCCGTCTTCACAATGATCGCGCCGAATTCCTCCTCGGTCTGTAGACGGCCCTTGGCGTTGATCAGGAGTTCGGTGTCGATCGCGGTTGCGGTCGGTTGCGTGCCGACCGCGCCGGCCGCCACCTGCACGTTCTGCTCGCGGATAGCGGCGACGACGTCGGAGGCAGTCAGCCCCTTCGCGGCGATCTTGTTCGGATCGAGCCACACGCGCATCGCGTAGTCGCCCGAGCCGTACACGCGCACCTGGCCGACGCCGGGCAGCCGTGCGAGCACGTCGCGCACCTGGAGCGTGGCGTAGTTGCGGACGTAGATGTCGTCGTAGCGGTTGTCCGGCGAGAAGAGGTGCACGACCATCAGCAGGTCGGGCGACGTCTTGGTCGTGGTCACGCCCAGCCGGCGCACCTCCTCGGGGAGCTTGGGCTCGGCCTGGGCGACGCGGTTCTGGACCTGCACCTGGGCGTTATCGAGGTTCGTGCCGAGGGCGAAGGTGATGGTGAGCGTCATCACGCCGTCGCTCGTCGCCTGCGACGCCATGTAGAGCGAATGCTCGACGCCGTTGATCGCCTGTTCGAGCGGGGCGGCGACGGTTTCGGAAATCGTCTTCGGATTGGCGCCCGGGTACACGGCACGCACCACGACGGTCGGGGGCACCACCTCCGGGTACTCGCTGATCGGCAGCAGCCACAGCGAGATGGCGCCGACGAGAAAGATGACGATCGAAAGAACGCCGGCGAAGATCGGGCGTTTGATGAAGAAATCGGAGAAATTCATGGACAACGAGGGAGGGCGGACGGGGCGCGCGAGGTGGAGTCTCGGGCGCGAGAACGGAGAACGCGTTGAGGGAGTCCCTGGGAGCGCCGGCGACCCGCCGGCGCCTGACGACGGTCGGCGCGGGGACGGCGCTCCCGGCCGGGCAGCCGAGGACGCGGACTATTCCGAGGGATGCGACGTGCCGGTATCCCAGGCGGTGAAAAGCACGAGGGCCGCGAGAACGATAAGGGTGACGATCATGGCAGGAGGGCCCGGCGTCCGACGGACGGCATCGCCGAAGCCCTGGTAGTTGTTCTGTGGTTACTTGGAGGCCACGGTGGCGGCGCTCGGCACGCTGTCGGCGGCGAGCTCCGGCTGGACGGCCATGCCGGGGCGGACCCGCTGCAGGCCGTTGACGATCACGCGATCGCCGGGGTTGAGCCCCGAGCGAACCACGCGTTTGTCCTCGTAGGTGCCGCCGAGCTTCACGGTGCGGTAAACGACCTTGTTGTCGTCGGCCACGGCGAGGACGAACTTCTGGCTCTGGTCGGTGCCGACGGCGCGCTCGCTCACGAGAAGCGCCGGCTGCGCCGGACTCACCGGCAGCTGGACGCGGGCAAAGAGACCGGGGACGAGCGCCTTGTCGGCGTTCGGGAACACCATCCGGAGAACGAGCGAGCCGGTCTCCGGATTGAGCCGGTTGTCCGCCGACTCGATGTAGCCCTCACGAGGATACCCGGACTCGTCCGCCAGCTGCATGCGCACGGGAACACGGCCGTTCACGAGCGAGAGGCGGTTTTCGCGCAGCAGGCGGTTGAACCGGAGCAGCGTGTCCTCGTCGACGTCCGCATAGGCGTATGCCTCGTCGACCGAGACGATCGTCGCGAGCTTGGTGGCGCTGCCCGGCGCGCCGGAGACCAGGTTGCCCGGGGTGACCAGGGCCCGGCTGATCCGGCCGTCGATCGGCGAGCGGACCTCGGTGTACTCCAGATCGAGGCGCGCGCTGGCGAGGACGGCTTCGGCCGAATCCAGCGCGGCGCGGGCCGCGAGGGCCCGGGAGACGCGGGCGTCCGCCTCTTCGCTCGACAGGGCGTTGGCGGCGAGGAGTTCCTTGGCGCGTTTCGACTCGCGGTCGGCGACGTCGGACTGAGCCTTCGCCTCCTCGACCTTGGCGTTCGCCAGGTCGAACTGAGCCCGGTACCAGCGCGGATCGATGGAGAAGAGCACGTCGCCCTTGTGCACGAGCTGGCCGGCCTGGAAATGAACCTGTTCCAGGTGGCCCGAGACGCGGGCGCGCAGCTCCACCGTATCCAGCGAGTCGATGCGGCCGGTCAGTTCTTCATATTCGGTGACGAGTTTCTGCTCCACCGGGGCGACGGTGACCCGCGGCGCGGGAGGCGCCGCCGGAGCGGCTTGACCCTGGGCGGAGGCGTCATGCGTCACCAGGCGCACACCGCCGAAAGCGGCGAGCGCCGCGAGGAGGACGAAGGCGGCGTTGCGCCGCGGACGATGCAAGTACCAGCGAGTCGGATGGGTCTGAGGCATGGTGTGTTGTGTGTGCGTGTGTGTGTGCGAAAAGTGAGGTGCAGCAGGGCCGGGAGCGCCGGCGTGATGCCGGTACCTGGATGCTTGCCGGCACATGGCCGGCGCTCCCTCCCACCCCGCGACGGTTATTCGTGGTAACGCGTCACCGTCGGAGGAAGCCGATCCAGCCAATCACGACGAATGAGGCGGTCGGTTTGGGACAGTTGAGGCGAAGCCGGCTGAAGACGCTCGGCCATCGCCTGCGTGTCCACACGGGGGATGCGGCCGGCGCGGGGCCGCGAGCCTACGGCGTAGTAGCCGGCGCGGCTGTTGCGAAGATTGCTGACGCTGAGGGCGAGAGAAGAGGGTTTCTGCATCATGGATGCGGATAGTTGACTGTTTAGTTACAGAACGGTGACAAAAAACCGCGCACCTGTATTCGTGCGCGTCGTGGGAAAAACGGGACGGTCAACAGGCCGTCACGGCGGGAGCCGGAGGAGAGGAGGGCGCTGCCGGTGCGGCAGTCTGGCGGACCCGAAGGATGTCCATCCCCAAGTCAGGCAAGTCTTTCAAGACTTCGGGATCGTTCATCATTCGAGCGCGGGCCACCATGCCCTCCAGGAAACTGATCAGGACCGTCGCTCGTCGCGCGGGATCGCCCGGCTCGAGCGTGCCATCGGCCATGGCGTCGCGAATCGCTGACTCCACGTACGGTCGCTTGCGGGAGATGATCTCGCGCGTCTTCGAGCAGACCGTCGTCTCGCAGGAGCTCAGTTCGGAGCCGACCGAGGCGACCGGGCAGCCGAGGATCTTTCCCTTGCGGGCCTTGATATCGAGCTGACGCTTGTAAACTCCTCCCAAATAATTCTTTAGCCGGTCGATGGGAGCGACGCTGGGCGAAAAGGCTGCGTCCATGTGCGGCTTCCAATCCTGCTGCCATAGGCGCTCGAGAGCGGCGACGGCGAGTTCAGCCTTGGAGTCGAAGAAATAGTAGAAACTGCCCTTCCGAACGTCTGCCCGATTGCAGATATCCTCGATGGTGACGGCGCCGTAGCTCTCCTCCCAAATGAGGTCGAGAGCGGCATCCATCAAACGTTCGTTGGCATCTGAGACTCTTCCCATGATGGGAATATGGATAGTTGACCATCCGTCTAGCGCAAGTCGGAAAACCGAATTTTTCTATCAAGGCGACTCAACTCGCGTTCCGTGAACCGGTAGAGGGGGCTCTCGCGGAAGGTGCCCCAGCCGAGAAAGCCGCTGCAACGCAGCGGAGGGACGTCGATTGTCGCACAATTCGGCCTGTTTCGGCCGGAATAGTTGACGCCAGCGAAGACGAGGCGCGTCAGCGCCGGACGGCTCCAAACGCCGCAAAGCAGGCATTTTTGTGCAGCAGGTCGACCGCGTCGAAACCCGCGGCGCGCAACAGCTCGAGCTGGTAGGTGACCGGCGTGGGCGTGTCCTCCTTCTGCACGTACGCAAAAACCTTTTCTCGGCAGACCGCGCCGCCGAGTTGCTCGAGGTAATCGCCGTAGCGGTGCCAGAGCAGCGCCTCGATCCCCGAATGCTCGTGCGAAACGAGGTCGAAAACCCACACGCTTCCGCCGGGCCTCAACCAGCGACGAAACGCGTCGAAGACACTCCGCCACTCCTCGGGCGTGCGCAGATGGTGCAGCACGGCGGCGGCGACGATGACGTCGAAGGACGCATCCGGAAAATCGATACTGCGAATGTCGCCCGCATGCGCCGCAACCGCCGAGGCGCCGAGCCGCTCTTGCGCGCGGTCGAGCATCGGACGGCTCAAGTCCACCAGCGTGAAACGCGCGTCCGGAGCCCGCTCGCGGAGCTTGAGGGAGAAATTCCCCGCGCCGCAGCCCACGTCCAGCACGGAGCCGATCCGCGGAGTCGCGGCGCAGGCGGCGCGGGAAACCAGGTCGAGGCAATACGCCGCATCCATCGTCGCGGTCTGGCCCGTTTCGAGGTTGGAGAACCGCTCCACATCGCGGTCGAACCGGGAGCGGATTTCTTCGACGGTGGATTTGTCGTTCGGGCTCATGCTCCACGATACCACCAGCCCGCAACCGGCTCCATGACTTCGTTTGCCGCGACTGATTCCCCGGCGGCATCACGCCGCCGGGAAGACAACAGGACTCTTTTCCCCGCTCCGCCTACTCCGGCTTCACGGCGATCACTTGCACGACGGCGGCGCGGCCGCTGTGGGCGGCGCCTTCCTTCACTTCCCGCTCGAGCTCCTTCCCGTGCACGATCTTCAAGCCGGCAAGCTCCTGCTCGAGCAACGCGAGCGTCGGGAGCAGTTCGATCTCCTTCGGGCCGCCGGTGGCGTACTTCAGCTGCCCCGGGGTGTAGGCCTCCAGGAGAAACGCGCCGCCGGGCTTCAGGCCCGCCACGACCTGCGCGAGCACGCGCCGCCGCAGCGACGGCGGCAGGTGGAAAAAAATGGATACGATGCCCGACCAGGACGACGGCGCGATCGCGTACTCGGCGAGATCGGCGACGACCGTGTGCAGCTGCACTCCCCGCCGGTCGGCCAGCGCCCGGGCCTTTCCGAGACCGACGGACGAGGCGTCCACGCCCGTGACGGCGTATCCCAGGCTCGCGAGGTGGACGCCGTTTCTCCCCTCGCCTTCCGCGAGGCACAGCACCGGCCCGCCCCGCGGAATCACTTCCGCATGGGCCGCCAGGAACTCGTTCGGCTCCTCGCCGAAAATGTACTCACCCACCGCGTACCGCTGATTCCACCGATCGGTATCCATGTTCCAGAGGTACGCGGCATCCGCCGCAGGTCAAACCGGCGTCCCTCCGAATCTCGCGTTCGCCGGTTTCCGCGCCCTCGCGGCGGGCGGAGTCCCGCCGCGACGGTGAGACTCCGGACCGCAGCGAAAGAACGCGGCGCTCGCGCGCCTCAGTAGCTCATCCGGTCGAGTTTCACCTTGCCCCGGAAGATCGTGTAGATGCTCGCGGTGTAGGCGATCACCACGGGCACGCCGATCATCGCAATCGTGAGCATCACGCCGAGCGTCTTGTCGGAGGAGGCCGAATTGAGCGCCGTCAGGCTGCGCTCCGGATGCGGGTTGCTGTAAACGAGGTTCGGATACATCCCGATGCCGAAGACCGCCATCAGCCCCGCCATCGCGAAGGCCGAGGAGAGAAACGCGTAAAACGCCTTTCCGCGGTTGATCTCCCTCGGGATGTTCGCGATCGCGAGGACCAGCGGAATGACGAGAACGAAAAACCACGGCTCCCGGCGAAACGCCTCCGTGATGTGCGGCACGTACAGCAGCGTCGCGAGCGTGAGGATCGAATAACAAAGGATGAACGCGATGATCAGTGGGTTCACCCAGCGGCGCACCCGCTCCTGGAGTTCGCCCTCGGTCTTGAGCACGAGATAGATCGAGCCGTGCATGGCGAACAGCGCCACCGTGGTGATTCCCATGAGCAGCGCGTACGGATGGAGCAGCCCGAAGAACGTGCCGGCAAACTCGCGGTCGGCCGCCAGGGGCACGCCCCAGGCGATGTTGCCCATCGCGACGCCGATCAGGAGGCTGGAAAACAGGCTCCCGCCCGCGAAGCTGAGATCCCAAAACTGGCGCCAGACCGGCGAGTGGTTTTTGCTCCGAAACTCGATCGCGACCGCGCGGAAGATGAGCGCGCAGAGCAGCGCCATGAAGGCGAGGTAGAAGCCGGAAAACACCGTCGCGTAGACGCTGGGAAACGCCGCGAACAGCGCGCCGCCCCCGGTGACGAGCCAGACTTCGTTGCCGTCCCAGACCGGTCCGATCGCGTTGAGGAACACCCGGCGCTCGTCGTCCTTCTTCACGGCGAACAGGTGCAGCACCCCGACGCCGAGATCGAAACCGTCGAGGATCACGTAGCCGGTGAAAAGCACGCCCACCAGGGCGAACCAGATGGTATTCAGGTCGAGATTACCGAAGCTCACGCCGCGCCTCCTTCCTTGGGGGCGTAACGCTGCGAGAGTTTTTCGTAGGGATCGATCAGGTCCGCGTCATCCGGCCCGTGCTGGATCTTGCTGTTGAGCAGGAAAACAAACACGGCGAAGAGCAGCGCGTAGATCGCGGTGAACATGATCATCGACGCCACGACCTGATTGGCCTGCACCACCTTCGAGAGCGCCTCGGAGGTCCGCAGGAGCTTGTAGACGATCCAGGGCTGCCGGCCGACCTCCGCCGCCCACCAGCCCGCCTGATTCGCGATCTGCGGGCCGAGCACCGAGAAGGCCAGGAGCCAGAGCAACAGCCTCGACTCGGCGAGCGTGCCGCGCCACCACGCCCAGGCCGCCCAAAGCGAAAGGCCGATCATGGCCATGCCGACGGCGATCATCACGTGGTAGAGCTGGAAGGTGAAGTTGATCGGCGGGCGCTCTCCGGCCGGGATGTCGTTGAGCCCCGTCACGGGTTTCGAGGCGTCGCCGTAGGTGAGCCAGCTGAGCATGCCGGGGATGCCGACGCCCTGCGTGGTCCGGTTCTTTTCGTCGACGGCCCCGAAGAGATAAAGCGTCGCGTTGGGCGCCGTTTCCCAGTGTCCCTCGAACGCCGCCAGCTTCGCCGGCTGGTTTTTCGCCACCCCCGACGCGCTGGCGTGGCCGGTGAGGAGGGTGAAGCCCGACGACAGGATCGCGATCACCAGGCCGATCTTCACCGAAGCCAGCCCGAACTCGCGGTGCTTGCGGCGAAGCAGGTAATACGCGCCGACGCTCACCATCAGCCAGGCGCCGGCCTGCCAGCAGCCGGAGATCGTGTGGCTGAGCCGGTCGACCGACGAGGGATTGAACACCATCGCCCAGAAATCCGTGATCTCGGCGCGCGCCGTGAGCCCCTCGCCCACGATGTGGTAGCCGGCCGGCGTCTGCATCCAGGAATTGGCTACGACGATCCAGATCGCGCTGAAGTGCGCGCCGAACGCCACCATGCACGTCGCGAGGAAATGCACCTTGGGTCCCACCTTGTCCCAGCCGAAGAGCAGCACGGCGAGAAAGCCCGATTCGAGGAAGAAGGCGAAGATGCCCTCCGCCGCGAGCGCACTGCCGAAAACGTCGCCCACGTAACGCGAGTATGTGGCCCAGTTGGTGCCGAACTCGAATTCGAGCACCAGCCCGGTGGCGACGCCGATGGCGAAGGTGAGCGCAAATACCTTGGTCCAAAACCGCGCCATCTGATGATAGAGCGGGTTCTTCGTCTTCAGCCAAAGCGCCTCGATGATGACGAGCAGCAGCCCCAGCCCGATGCTGAGCGGAGGATACAGGTAATGAAAGGTCGTGGTGAACGCGAACTGCGCTCGGGAGAGAGTCAGGACATCCATGAAACGTGCGCCGTGGAGGGTGAGTGGCTGAGCAGAGCCGCGCGCAGAGAATCATCGAAACACCCGCCGTCCAACCGCCGCCTGTTTTATGAACGCTCGTGATTGGTCGCAGTACGGCGGCTGATTCACGGCGCAATGCCCCTGACTCCGCCGACCCGCCGGACAACGCCGCACTCGTTTCCCGCCCCAGCCAACACGCCTGCGGGTCGGGCGGCGCGTCCCTGCGACGCCACCTTCGCTCCGCTCGCGTTCGGCGCCACCCTCGCGGGTGCGCCAGCTTCACTCCGTCACCCCGCCTGTGCGGCGCGCAGCGCTTGCAGGAACGCCTGCGGCTCCAGCGGGCTGATACGCAGAGTGCCGCCACCCCCGCGACGGTGAATCTCCAGCGCACGCGCCGGATCCGTGACGGCGTTGAGCTCGGCCGTATCCACAGCACCGGTGGGAGTCACTTTGCTGAGATCCAGTTCGTCGAGGGCGATCGACGCCTCCATCCCGCCGCACTCGATGACGAGACGGTCGTCGGTCAGGCGCGCCGAGCCGGTCCGCGGTCGTGCCGCCGGCATCGTGAGCACGGCGCTTCCCACAAACGCCGCCAGAGCGACGCCGAGGGAAAAGCCGAAGCCGTTTCCGTAGCCTTCGAGCATCGCGAAGAGGACGATCGCCGGCACGAGCGAAAACGCGATCGGAAGCTGCCAGTCGAGTCCCTTGCGGGCGGGTGCGAGTTCAAAACGTGTAGTCATGAGCGGATACGCGAAGTGGCTCCGATACTACAGCCGGCCGATCCGCTCGGCAACTCGGAGGGCCAGGTCGCCGTCGGCGATTTGCTCTCTCGATAGAGCCCGGCGGGCCGCCTAAGGGCTCTTCGCCTTCGACTCGGGCGGCGGCTTCAGCAGCTCCGTCATCGGCTTCGAAGGGTCGCCCGTAAACGGCTCGCACGAGGCACCGGTCGCGCTGGCGTCGCCTCCGCCGATCCAGGCCTGCACGATCGCGAGCGCCACGATGAAGGCGACGGGCAGAAGCCGTTTCAGCCGAAGTTGTGCCGCGGGAGTCATCCGGCGCGTCGGTCAGTCAGGGTTTCCGCGTCGGCAGCCCGGCGGATTGCCACGCGCTGAAGCCGCCGGCGTTGGTCGTCTTGTATCCTTCGTCGGCCAGGATCTTCGCCGCGATGCCGGACCGGTTGCCCGAGCGGCAGTACAGGATCAGCTCCTTGTCGCGGTTCTTCTCCAGCACCGGCTTCCAGTCCTTCCGCGCTGCGCGCAGATCGCCCAGCGACAGCAGCAGCGCGGGCTTCGCCACGCCGCCCGCCCACTCGTCGGGCTCGCGCACGTCGATCAGCAGCGCGGTGCCGGCGGCGACGCGTTTTGCCGCTTCCTCCGGAGTCACCCGCGGACCGGCGGCGCCGGTCACGCTGCGCGCGGCAAAAAACACAAGGACGACAACGACGATCGCAATGAGCCAGTAATTCATTGGGCGGAGCGGGCTTCGGAGTTTTGGTTGGCCATGAAGTAGAGGACCGGGACAGCCATGCGGCTGATCAGGAGCGAGGCAATCTCGCCGAACATCAGGCTGATCGCCAGTCCCTGAAAGATCGGATCGGCGAGAATCACGCTCGCCCCCACCACGACCGCCAGAGCAGTCAGGAGCATCGGGCGGAACCGCACCGCGCCCGCTTCCACCACGGCGTCGCGCAGCATGAGGCCGTGCTCGCGGCGCAGCTCGATGAAGTCGACGAGGATGATGGAGTTTCGCACGACGATGCCCGCGCCGGCCATAAAACCGATCATCGAAGTCGCGGTGAAAAACGCCCCCATCATCCAGTGGGCCGGCAGGATTCCGATGAGGGAAAACGGAATCGCCGCCATCACGACAAGCGGGGTGACGTAGCTGCGGAACCAGCCGACCATGAGCATCGCAATGAGGATCAGCACCGCGGCGAACGCCAGGCCGAGGTCCC
The DNA here is from genome assembly GCA_003054665.1 of Opitutaceae bacterium EW11. Lineage (GTDB taxonomy): Bacteria > Verrucomicrobiota > Verrucomicrobiia > Opitutales > Opitutaceae > EW11. Next base: position 918,973 of record QAYY01000001.1, read on the forward strand.
GGAAAACCTCCAGCGTGATATGCCACTCGCCGTCCCACTTCATTGCGGGCTGCGTGTCGTCGAACGGCAGATTCAGGTGGAATACCGAGAGCTTCGCGTCCTTCGCGCCATACTTGCGCGCATCGATCTTCTCGATCTCGCGGTTCATGGCGAAGAGCGCGTAGGCCGGACTCTCGACCACGCCGGCGACGTCGCCGGTCACGTAGGTCACGGGCTTCAGATTCTTGCGGTAGAGCGCCTTTTCTCCGGTGGTCCGCTCGATCCGCACGAGCTCCGACAACGGCACGAGCGGCGCGGAGGGGTTCTGATCGGCGCGGACCTGCAGCGCGAGCAACGCCTGTGGATCGCCCTTGGCGGAATTCGGCAGTTCGAAAGAGATCGGCACGTCTTCGCGCTCCGCGGGGCGATGCAACAGATCGACCGCCATCCCTTGCGCGGCAAACTGCAGCGTCTGGGCAATCGCGGCTTCGCTCACCCCGTGGTAGGCGGCCTTCTCCTTGTCGATCACGTACCGAACCTTCGGTTGGTCGGCTTCGAGGTACCAATCGATATCCACCACACCGGCGGTCCGCTCCATCACGGCGCGAACCTCTTTGGCGAGGCCGATCCGCTGCTCCGGCGTCGGCGCGTAGATTTCCGCGACGAGCGTCTGCAGCACGGGCGGTCCCGGCGGAACCTCGGCCACGGCGACAGCGGCACCGTAGCGCTTGGCGATCTCCGCCAGGCGCGGGCGAACGCGCTTGGCGATCGCGTGGCTCTGGTCGGAGCGCTCGCCCTTGCCGACGAGGTTCACCTGGATATCCGCGACGTTCGGGCCACGGCGCATGAAGTAGTGGCGGACGAGTCCGTTGAAATTGAACGGCGACGCCGTCCCCGCGTAGATCTGGAAGTCGCGCACCTCCGGCTCGCGCTGAATCGCGGCCGCCATCTCCTGCGCGATGCGGGTCGTCTGCTCCAGCGTCGTACCCTCGTCGGTGTTCAGGATGATCTGGAACTCCGATTTGTTGTCGAAAGGCAGCATCTTCACCTTCACGGCGCCGACGCCCACCAGCGCCACGGCGGCGAGCAGCAGCACGACGATCGTGACGAGAAAGCCCCAGCGCCAGCCGGCGTGATCGAGCAGCGGATCCATCACCCGGTGGTAGAGGCGCGTCGACCAGTCCTTCGGCGCGTGGTCGTGTTCGAAGGCCAGGGCGGAGCGTTCCGCCTCGGGCAGTTTCTCCTCGCAGACAAAGCGGCGGCGAAGGACACGGATCGCGGCCCAGGGAGTGACGGTGAAAGCGATGAAGAGCGAAAACAGCATCGCCGCGGTGGAGCCGATCGGGATCGGCCGCATGTACGGCCCCATCAGGCCGCCGACGAACGCCATCGGCAGGATGGCCGCAATCACCGCCCAGGTCGCGAGAATCGTCGGATTGCCCACCTCGTCGACCGCATCGAGCGCGACCTGCGAGAGCGACTTCTTCCGCGACTCCGGCAGGCGCACGTGGCGGACGATGTTCTCCACCACCACGATCGCGTCGTCCACCAGGATGCCGATGGAAAAGATCAGCGCGAAGAGCGTGATGCGGTTGAGCGTGTATCCGTACAGGTAAAACACGAGGAGCGTGAGCGCCAGGGTCGACGGGATCGCGAGCAGCACGACCAGCGACTCGCGCCAGCCGAGGAAGACCAGGATGAGCAGCGCGACGCCGAAAACGGCGATGCCCATGTGGAGCAGGAGTTCGTTGCTCTTCTCGGCCGCGGTGTGGCCGTAGTCGCGGGTGACCGCGACGTCGACGTCGGCCGGCAGCAGCGTGCCGCGGAGCGTCTGCACCTTGGCGAGGACGGAGTTCACCACGTCGACGGCGTTCGCACCCGGGCGCTTCGCCACGCTGAGCGTCACGGCGGCCTCGAGCGGCCCGCCCTCCGCTGAAGCGCCGTGGCCGTGCAGCACGTAGTTCGCGGGCTCCTCCGCGGCATCGACGACGCGGGCGACGTCCCGCAGGTAAACCGGACGGTCCTGAAACACGCCGACCACCACCGAGCCCACGTCTGCGGCGTCGCGAAGGAAGGAGCCGACATCGAGCAACACCTCGCGATTGGCGAAGGGACGCGAACCGGCCTGCGCCTGGCGATTGGCCTGCTGCAGGGCCGGGACCAGCTGCGTCGCGGAGAGACCGCGGCTTGCCAGCGCGGCCGGATCGAGCTGCACGCGCACCGCGCGGCGCACGCCGCCGATCAGCGTCGTCTCGGCGACCTGCGGGATCGACTTCACCGCGTCGTCCACCTGGGCGCCGAGGCGGCGGAGCGTGAGATGATCCTGCGTCCTGCTGTGCAGGGTGAGCGCGAGGATCGGCACGTCGTCGATCGTGCGCGGTTTCACCAGCGGCATGCCGACGCCCGTCGGAATGCGGTCGAAATTAGTCGCGAGCTTCTGGTTGAGGCGCACGAGCGCGGCCTCGATGTCCGTACCCACCTTGAAGCGCACGATCACCAGGGACGATCCGGGGGTCGACGTGGAGTAGAGGTATTCCACGCCGGAGATCTCCCAGAGAAGCTTCTCCATCGGGCGCGTGACCCGGTTCTCCACCTCGGCCGCGCCGGCCCCCGGCATGCCGACGATCACGTCGACCATCGGGACCTTGATCTGTGGCTCCTCCTCGCGCGGCAGCATCAACACGGCGAATACGCCGAGGAGGATCGAGGCGATGACCGCGATCGGGGTGAGCTTCGAATCGATGAAGAAAGCCGCAAGCCGCCCCGCGAAGCCGTAGCGCTTCTCCGTTTCGCCGCTCATGGCTGCACCTCCAGCGGCTGGCCGTCGCGCAGGGTCGCCGGCGGCGAGAGCACCACCTTCTCGCCCGCGTCGAGGCCGGAGAGAATCTGGACCGAGTCGCCCGCGCGGGCGCCGGTCTTCACCAGCCGGAGGCGGGCCTTGCCGTCCGTCACCGCAAACACGCGCTCCATCTGGCCGAACAAGCTGACCGCCGAAGCCGGAGCGACGAGCGTGCGCCCTTCTCCGGCCGGCCAGAGAGCGCGAACGAACTGGCCGGAGCGGAGTGCCGCATCGGCCGGAAGATCGATTTTCGCGAGGCGCGTGCGGGTCTGCGGATCCGCCGCGGGCGAATACTCCGCCACGGAGCCCTTCACCACCTTGGCCCCGGATTCGACGAAGACGGCGTCGCCGGGCGCGAGCGCGGGCAGCGATTCCGGCACCTGCACCTCGGCGCGAAGCCTGTCCTCGCCCTCGATGGAAAAGAGCGGCGTGCCCGGAGCGGCGAGATCGCCGGCGTTGACGAACTTGCGGACGACGACGCCGGAAAACGGCGCCTTCACGTCCGTGTATCCAAGCATCGACTTCGCCTCTAGCAGCCCTGCCTCGGCGATGCGGCGGCGCTCGTCGAGCGAGTGCACGGTGTCCGCGGTCGAGGCCCCCTTCGCCTCGAACGCAGCCTCGCGGTCGTAATCGCGCTGCGCCTGGCTGAGCGCGGCCTGAGCCTGGTCGACCCGGGCGGCGATTTCCGCGGCGGAGAGTTTCACCAGAAGATCGCCGGCCTGGACGCGCTGCCCGACGGCGAAGTCGGCCGACGCGACCGACGCGAGCAGTTTGGCCGCAACCGTGGCGCGGGCCTGCGGGACGACCGTGCCGGAGACGACCTGCGTGAGCGGCGTGCCGGACTGCTCGACGGCGGCCGCGCGCACCGCCACGCGGGGCAGATCGGCATCCGGCGCGATGCCGCCGTGACGACCGCAACCGGCCAGAACGAGGGCGGCGAGAACCAGGATGGAGAGCGAGGGCTTGGTCATGGGACGAAACGGAGGTTTAGGGAAAAACGGGAAGGCCCGCGGCGCGGCGGAGTTCGGCGACGGCGACGCGCTCGGAGGCGAGATTGGCGGAGCGGCGCATGCGCGCCTCGGCGAGCCGGGTTTCCACCCCGATCAGCTCGGCGGAAAGCAGCGATCCGGCGGAAAAGCGCTCTCGGCTGAGCCGTGCGCTCTCCTCGGCCTGCGCGACCTCCTGCCGGGAGACGTCGAGCTGCGCGCGGACGAGTTCGTACTTGAGCCGCGCCTGCTCGAGTTCGAGCGCGAGGCCGAGCTGGAGCTTGCGAAGACTCTCCCGCGCCACGGCGACCTCGGCCTCCGCGCTGCGGATGCGGCTTCGCGTCTCGCGACCGTCGAAGACCGGCATTTCAGCGGAAACGCCCGCGGTCCAGCTGTCGCCGCTGCCGTTGCGCCGCCAGCCCTGATCCGTCTGGACGTTGGCAAAGGCTCCGACGCTCGGGAGCCGGGCTCCGCGGGCCGCGCGGGCCAAACGTTCCGCGGTCTCCACCCGCCGCTGCATCGCGGCGTATTCCGGGCGTTGGGTCGGTTGAAGAGATTCCGGCGCGACCAGGCGGTCCGAGGTCTTGTCGCTGGCCGCGAGCGCGACCAGCGCGTCCGGCTTCAGTCCGAGCAGGAAGGCGAACTGGCGTTCCGCCAGGCGCTGCTGGTGCCGGGCGGCGAGGAGTTGCTGGTTCGTGCGCGAGCGCTGCACCTCGAGGTTGAGCCGCTCGGAGCGGAGCAACTGGCCGGCCTGTTCGCGGAGGACGCCGATGCGCAGATTCTCGTCGTAGCTCGCGAGCGCCGACTCGAGCGCCGCGACCGCATCGGCGGCCTGACGAATGCCGAAATAGGCGCGGGCCACCTCGACCACCAGATCGCTGAGCACGGCATCGCGGGAAAGCGACGCGGCCTGCGCCGAGGCGGCGGCAGCGGCCTTTCCGGCGGTGATGCGCCCTCCGGTGTAGAGAGCGTAGCGCGCGTAGAGCCCGGCGGTGAACGAGTCGATTTGGCCGGGCGAGTTGAAGTCGATGGAGTTGTCGAACGTTCCCTGACTCAGGATCGCCCCGAACGCCTGCATCGGATTGTTCGTCTGGTAATAAGTGGCCCGCAGGTCCACCCGCGGCAGACCCGCGGAACCGGCCTCCTCCTGGGCCGCGCGGGCCGCCGAGACCCGGGCTTGCGCGATGAGCGCGTCGGGGTTGGCCGCCCGTGCCTGCGCCACGGCGGCTTCGAGCGTCCAGGCTCCGCCGATCGGCTGTTCCTGGGCGGAGAGAAGCGCCGGACCGGCGAACGAGACCAGAAGGAGGGCGAGTATGCGGTTCATGGATGCGGCAAAGCGGGGCTTGAAGGGAGGGGCCGACGGACGGCGTTTCAGCCGGAGGAGCGTCCGGTGAGGGCGAAGAGCAGCCCGATCGAGGCGCCGTAGAGCGCACCGCGCCACCAGGTCGACGTGAGCGGGCAGGTGCCGGAGGAGCATTGCCCGAAATAGCCGACCAGGGCGCCGAGCGCCGCGCCCAGCAGGATGCTTCCGGCGAACTTGAGAACCGCCGGGCTCATCGGGCGGCGTGCTCCCTGGCGCTCGGCGATGCCGGCTCGTCGGCGCAACCGCAGCCACAGCCGCCCGCTTTCACCCAGCCGAGCTTGCGCGCCAGGATCTCCGGCAGGCAGAAACCGGTGAAGGCGGACTGGATGAGGTTGAGCCCGACAAAACAGGTGAGGAGCAGCCACCAGGGGCTGACAAAGTGGGCCAAAGCCACACTGATGAGGACCATCGTACCGGCCAGAACACGGATGAACGTATCGGATTTCATAGTTGGGTGCCTAATTGACTATATGCGCAATGACGCATGTAGTTGCCCCACTGTCAAGCCCCTGTTTTCCTTCTGCCCGTGCGAAAAAAGACCCGCGCCCTTTCCGATGAAGCGCTGAGCCTCGTGGCCCGCCGCTTCGCCATCCTGTCCGAACCGATGCGCCTGCGGCTGCTGCACTCGCTGGTCAACGGGGAGAAGTCGGTGAACACCCTCGTGGAGTCCACCGGCGGAACCCAGGCCAACGTCTCGCGCCATCTGCAGACTCTGGCCGACGCCGGTCTGGTGAAGCGCAGAAAAGAAGGGCTCCAGGTCTTCTATTCCGTCGCGGATCCGAGCATCTTCGATCTCTGCGAGCTCGTCTGCGGCAGCCTGGAAAAGCAACTCGCGCAACGCGCGAGCATCTTCGGTTGAGGTCGAGCCGGGCCGCGTCGCGGCTCGGAAGGCGCTGGAAGGCGTTTCCTTCAATCCGGGAGAGAAACCGCGTTGGCGAACGGGCGCCAGCAATCCGGGGAATCATAAGGTCCCATGAAGGGCTCCTCCGAAAAAGGAGGGTGAATCGGCGGTCTTTACACGGCGGTCCGCCCTCGGTCAGCAGAGGCGCAACGGCGGTGGATCGTTTCGGGCCCATCCCACCGGCATCGGATTCCGATGCAGAGGCGCGGACGGCGCCGCGCCCTCCAACGTGGATTCGGGCCGGATCGTCAGCGCGCCATCGCGGGTGCGAGATCGATGGCACGAGGCGAGGGATTGCTGGAAGGCGCGCCGCCGAGCCCGCCTGAACGGTGATGGGCGCCTGAATACAACGAACGGAGGAGGAATGAAGCCGCTCGCTGCGATGTCGCCCGGCTTCGTCAAGCGAGTTGCTGCCGCTCGACGATCATCCCGAAGCGTTTCGGGCCGCGCACGTCCTGAGCCGGGAGCAGGCGGCTAAAAAAACAGCACGACCGAGCAAGCGTAGCTTTTTCCCCCACAAAGCCGCCGATCGCACCTGAGTACCGTCGTTCGATTCTGTGAATACACAGATTTTGCATTGAGCGGTCGCAGTTCCGCCGGCATCGTCCCACCGGATTCCGGAGAAAGAGGAGATCTCCGCGTCCAAGCCCCGCAACTATGCCCCGCACGTCCAGCGTGTGTCTGTTTCGCGGTTCCGCGCGTTTGGCGGAAGCCGCATCCACGAAAAACCTTCACTGCAGAGCCTCGTGCGTTTCGACGCCGTGGTGACCGAGACGAATCGAGCTTCCGGCCGGGCCCGTCCGCGCACCGTCGCCCTCATCGCGTTCCTGATCGCGACGGCGACGGCGGGGATCGTCGTCTGGCAATCCGAGGTGCGCAGGGTGCAGATCGAGCGCTCTCGATTGCAGCTGCGGGTCGTCGAGCGCGGGCATTTCCTCGAGGCGAGTCTCGAGCGGGCCCTGTCCGCCGCGCAGACGCTCGCCGTCTTGGTGGAGCACGCCGACGGCGCGATCCCGGATTTCAACGACGCGGCCAAACGCATTCTCGCGGATCACCCCGGCGCATCCGCCCTCGGACTCGCTCCCGGCGGAGTGATCACCCACGTCTACCCGCGAGCCGGAAACGAAGCCGCGATCGGATTCGATCTCTTTCACGATCCGACCCAATCGAAGGAGGCGCTCCTCGCCCGCGATTCCGATACGTTGCGCCTCGCCGGACCGCTCCGACTGGTTCAGGGCGGGATGGGCGCGGTCGGCCGGGTGGCGGTGCGGGTCCCGGGCCCTGACGGGCAAAGGAATTTCTGGGGGCTGGCCTACGTCATCATCCGGTTCCCCGACGTCCTCGAACACGTTTTCGGCGAGTCTTTCCGCGCGCAGGGGTTCGGCTACCGACTCACTCGGCTTTCGGCAAACGGCAGCGAGCAGGAACTCCTCGGCGCGTCAGGCCCCGACTCGCTGCCGGAGCCCGTTCTCCACCGCGTCAACGTGCCCAATGGGCGCTGGCTCCTCGCCGTGGCTCCGGCAAACGGCTGGGGCGATCCCGCGGGTCTGGCGGTGAAACTGGGGCTCGGGCTCCTTTTCAGCACGCTGGTGGCGCTGATCGCCCGGCTTGTCGCCCAGCTCCGCGCGCGGCAGGCCAATCTCGAGGCCCTGGTCGCGCAGCGCACCGCGGAGCTCGAGGCCAGCCATTCCGATCTCGAGCAGGCACAGGCGGTCGCCCACACAGGCAGCTGGGTGGCCGAGGAACCGGGTCCGGACGGCGAACCCGCGCACATGGCGTGGTCGACGGAGGCGTACCGGATTTTCGGCCTCACGCCGGGGGCGCCGGTTTCGTTCAACACGTTCGTTTCCTCCGCGCATCCCGAGGACAGAGGCCGCCTGGAGGGCCAACTCGCAAGGGCGCGCCAGGAGCCGACGCTCGACATCGAATTCCGCATCGTCTCCGGATCCTCGATACGCCACGTCCGTTGCCGCGCCCAACGCGAAACCGGGCCCGACGGCGCCGTCGTCCGTATTCTCGGCACGCTGCAGGACGTGACCGAATCGCGGATCGCCCAGACACGACTCCGAGAAAGCGAGGAGCGCCTGTCGCTCGCGATGGAGGGAAGCAGCGACGGGCACTGGGACGTGCAGCTCCCCGCGGGAACGACCTACCTCAGTCCGCGCTGCTGCGAAATCCTCGGCTACCAGCCCGACGAGCTCTCCCACGTCGCGCCTTTCTGGCGCCAACTCGTGCATCCGGAAGACGTCGGCCGCTCCGAGCAGGCGCTCCGGGAGTACATCGCCGGCGACGCGCAGCAATTCGACGTCGAGCAGCGCCTGCGCACCGCCGACGGGGGCTGGAAATGGATCCACGCCCGCGGCAAGGCGGTCTCGCGGGACGCCTCGGGCCGGCCGACTCGAATGGCGGGCACGTTCACCGACGTCAGCGAACAGCGGGCCATCCAGGAGGCGCTGCGCGAAAGCGAGAGCCGCTACCGCACCCTGATCGAAAGCGCCCCGGTCGCCGTGCTCGTGAACCGCGCGGACCGCGTCGTGCTGACCAACCGATCCTGTCTGGATCTCTTCGGGGCGGATCGGCCCGAGGAGCTGCTCGGGCGCAGCGTGTTCGAGCTGTTCGATCCCGCGGATCACGATCGGATTCGCGCGCGCGTCGCCACCATGCGGGAGACGGGCCAGCCGGCTCCGGTCGTCGAGGAGCGGATACGCCGGCTCGACGGGACGCTCGTCGAAGTGGCGGTGAGCGCCGCGCCGTTCGTCTACCAGGGCGTGAAGGCGATTCACGTCGTGCTCACCGACCTCAGCGCGCGAAAGCGGAGCGAGGCGGCGCTGAAGGCCAGCGAGGGGCGTTTCCAACGGTTGTTGCACGGCGTGTCCACCATCGCGGTCCAGGGTTACCGGGCCGACGGCACGATCCACTACTGGAATCGCGCGAGCGAACTTCTCTACGGATACACCGCCGCGGAGGCGGTGGGCAAAAACCTGCTCGAGCTCATCATTCCGCCGGATTTGCGGGAAAAGTCCGCGCAAACGATCCGGCAGATGGTGGAGACCCGGCATCCCGCGCCCGCCGAGGAACTCTCGCTTGTCCGCCGCGGCGGGGCCCGCGTCGACGTGTTTTCGAGTCATGCGGTGATCGATGTCCCCGGCCAGGATCCGGAGCTGTTCTGCATCGACGTGGACCTCACCCAGCGAAAACGGACGGAGCAGGCCCTGCGGCAGAGCGAGGAAATGTTCTCCAGGATGTTCCAGGGATCGCCCGCCATGATGGCGTTGAGCACCATCGAGGATGGCACGCTCCTGGAAGTGAACGAACGTTTCCTCCAGAATTCGGGTTTCACCCGGGAGGAGATCCTCGGACGCACTTCCATCGAGGCCGGCTGGGTGAAAGAGGATCAGCGCCGGGTCCTGGCGGACCGCATCAAGACCGAAGGCCGGATCAAGGATGCCGACGCCGTCATGTACCGGAAAGACGGCCAGCCCATTCACGTCCTCTACTCCGGCGAACTCGTTTCCATCGGCGGTCGCCCGCTCCTCCTCTCGTCCTGGGTCGACGTGACGGATCGTCGACGCGTGGAGGAACAGCTCCGGCTGCAGGGCAGCGCCCTGGAGGCGGCGGCCAACGCCATCGTCATCACCGACAGCGAGGGGCGGATGACCTGGGCCAACGCGGCCTTCACCCGCACCACCGGGTACACGCTCGATGAAACGCGAGGCACGCCGCTGGGCGAGATCGTGCACACCGCTCAGAATCCTCCCGGGCTCATCGATCGGATGTGGCGGACGATCCGCTCAGGCCAGGTCTGGAACGGCGAAGTCGCGAGCCGGCGGAAGGACGGCACGCTCTACACCGAGGAAATCACCGTCACTCCGGTGCGAAACCAGGACGGCGCAATCGTCCGCTACATCGCGGTCAAACAGGACGTCACGCAGCGCAGGATCCTCGAGGAGAAATTCCGCCAGGCGCAGAAGATGGAGGCGGTCGGTCAGCTCGCCGGCGGCATCGCGCACGACTTCAACAACATCATGGCAGGCGTCCTGATGTACCTCTCGATGCTCCAGGACAGCGAGAATCTCGACGACGAGACGCGCACGGCCCTGCGCGACCTCACCCGCGAGGTTCAGCGCGGCGCCGGACTGACGCGGCAGCTCCTCGCCTTCAGCCGCCAGCAGGCGATGGTCCCGGTGCAGGTCGAGCTAAACGACGTCCTCGCCGGATTGCTGAAGATGCTCCGCCGTCTGCTCGGCGAGCACATCCTCATCGCGCTGAACCCCGCGGCGGGCCTCCCTCGGGTGGAGGCGGACATCGGCATGTTGGAGCAGGTGGTGATCAACCTCGCCGTCAACGCCCGCGACGCCATGCCCCGCGGCGGCAATCTCACGCTCGGCACGGACGCGGTCCACGTCGAGAACGGGGTGCTCGCGCCCCACCCCGACGCCCGGCCGGGCGACTTCGTTCGTCTCAGCGTCACGGATACCGGCTCGGGCATGGATTCCCAGACGGTGCAGCGCATCTTCGAACCCTTTTTCACCACCAAACCGGCGGGCAAGGGCACCGGCCTGGGCCTCGCCACCGTCTATGGGATCGTCAAGCAACACCAAGGATGGGTTGAGGTGGAGAGCGCGGTCGGTCATGGTACGACGTTCTTCGTTTACCTTCCGGTTTCGACTAAAGCCATGGATCCACAACAGCCCCCCTCCGCCGCGCCCCGTCCCCGGGCCGGAAACGAAATCGTCATGGTCGTGGAGGACGAGCCCAGCGTGCGGGCGGTGGCCGCGCTGAGCCTCCGCCGTGTGGGCTACACCGTGCTCGAGGCCGCCTCCGGACCCGAGGCGCTCAAACTCTGGACCGAACACGAGGGCTCCCCCGAGATATTGGTGACCGACATGGTGATGCCCGGCGGCATGACAGGACGCGAACTCGCGACCGAACTCCGGCGGCTGAAGCCGTCGCTCGCCATCATCATTTGCACCGGCTACAGTCAGGCGATGGCCGACCATCCATTGGAGCCGGAGGACAAAATCACGCTTCTGCCCAAGCCCTTCGACGCGAGCACGCTGGCTCAGGCCGTTCGGCGCGGCCTGGACGAACGCACCGGCAGGTAACTGCCGACGCGAGACTCGGCGCGCGACAACCTGTATTCGACTCCTGGCGACCGGCGTCCGCGACCCGCGCCGTCACGACGAGCCGATCACCGCCCCCGCCGCGAGCACCAGGGCGCCGCCGACGATCACCTGCACGACCGACCGGAAGAACGGCGTCTCCATGTAGCGGGTACGCACCCAGGCGATCACGATCAACTCCACCGCGACGACCACGCCGGCAAGCGCGGTCGCGGTGAGAAAAGCGTTGGGCCAGCTGCTCGGAATCAGGTACGGCAGCGTGTGACCCAGCCCGCCCGCCGCCGTCATCAAGCCGCAGATCAGGCCGCGGAGCGTGGGTGAGCCGCGGCCGGAGATCTTGCCGTCGTCGGCCATGGCCTCGGAAATGCCCATGCTGATGCCGGCGCCGAGCGAGGCGGCGAGGCCGACGAGGAAGGTGTCCTTGTTGTTGTGCGTGGCGAACGCGGCGGCGAAGAGCGGCGCAAGCGTGGAAACAGAGCCGTCGATCAAGCCCGTCAGTCCCGGCTGCACGTACTGCAGGACGAACAGCCGGTGCTGCACCAGTTTCTCCTCGTTCTTCTCCTGGTCGCCGAGATGTTCGTCCTCCAGTTCGGCGGCCTTCTTTTCGTGCCCCTGCTCGACCTCGGCGAGGTGGGTGTACAGCTCGCGCACGGAAACGTCGGTCGCTTGCTCGGCGGCACGGAGGTAGAACTTCGCCGCCTCGAGCTCCATCACCGCGACTTCCTGCCGCATGCGGTCGAGCGAAAGCCGTTTGGTCAGCCAGATCGGCTTCCGGCGAAGAAACCCGCGGACATGCTCGCGCCGGATCGCCGGCAGGTGTTCGCCGAAGCGGTCGCGGTAAAGCCGGTACAAGTTCTCACGGTGCTGGCGCTCCTCCGCCGCCATGTCTTCGAACAGGTGCGTGGAAGCGGGAAAGTTCTCCCGGCACTGTTCCGCGAACATCTGGTAGATGCGGGAATCCTCTTCTTCGCTCGAGATGGCGAGCGCGAGCACTTCGCGTTCCGTGAGTTCGTTCAGCGTCGGCATGGCATGATCGCGGCGCCTCGACCGGGAGGCGCCGCTGGCCAGAGGCTATCGTGCAACGCCGAACAAGCAAGCGACCGGGCTATTGCCCCGAGCCGGCAGGCAGGTGGACGCCAGCATGGAGACTCGGCTATCCCGCGCTACCGTCCGTCCGCTCGCGCTGAAGCAGGGTCTTCTTGCGCTCGACGCCCCAGCGGTAGCCGCTCAGCGCTCCGCCGATGCGGACGGCGCGGTGGCACGGGACGAGCACCGCGAGCCGATTGCTGGCGCAGGCGCTCGCGACGGCGCGCACCGCCGACGGCGCGCCAATCGCGGCGGCGATTTCCGAATACGTGGCGGTTTCGCCCGCCGGGATTCGGCGCAGAGCCTCCCACACCCGCTGCTGGAATACGGTTCCGCGAACGTCCAGCGGAAGCTGGAATTTCCCGCCCGGACGCTCGACTTCCTTCACGACCGCACGGAGCCAGTCCGAAAGTCCGGCGGCGCCCGCTTGCAGCAGCGCACGAGGAAACTCCTCCCGCAGTTGGGCCTCGAGCGAGTGCGGTGTGTCGCCCAGGAAGACGGCGCAAATGCCGCGCTCCGTGGCCGCGACAAGCACGTAGCCGAGCGAGCAGGGCGCCGTCGCGTATCGAACGGCAAGACCGGCTCCGCCGTCGCGAAACTGAGTCGGGGTCATTCCCAGCGCCTTGTCCGAAGCATCGTAGAACCGGCTGCTCGACTGGAAACCTGCGTCGTAGATGGCCTGCGTCACGGTCGAACTGCGCCGCAACTCTTCCTTCATCCGCTCGGCGCGCGTCCGGGCAAAAAACTGCCCGGGCGTGACCCCGACCACCCGCTTGAAAAGCCGATGAAAGTGGAACCGGCTCAGCCCGGCCGCCCGTGCGAGCTCGACCGGGTTGGGCGGCGTCTCCGCCGCTTCGATACGACGGCAGGCCTCGGCCATCCGGGCCGCGTCGAGATCCGCCGGGGAGACGCCGTTCGGCTGGCAGCGCTTGCAGGCACGGAACCCAGCAGCCTCGGCCGCGGCGCAGTTTTCGTGAAAGCGAACGTTTTCGCGCCGGGGCTGACGCGACGCGCAACTCGGCCGGCAGTAGACACCGGTCGAGGAAACGGAATAGACGAACCGACCGTCGGCGCGGGCATCACGGCCGGTCACGGCCTCCCAGCGAGCATCGTCGGTGGCGTACGACCCGGGAGCGGCAGACCCAGGGACCTCGGATCCCCGACCGGCGCGCTTCTCGGTCGCCCTCGGAACGCCGGCCGTCCCGGCGTTGGACGCCGCTGGCGCGGTGGATCGGTCGGTGAGCTTGCGTGGCATGGAGAGTAGCAGTGTGTGCATGCCCCACTCTATCGCCAGCGGCGAAAGAACGCTTCCCGAGCGTTGCGGTGTAATTCGTGGCCGCGCTGCCGCGCGGAGAAATTGGTAGTTGGAAGTTGGTAGTTGGTGCAGCCGTAGGGCCGCCGCTTGCGGCGCGCTGCCGAGAGACATCGCCCGGCGCCGGACACCGCACTCCAGGTCTCCTTCGCGCGTTTCGTTTCTGCGCGGGACAAATCCGGTTGTGTCTCGCGAAGGCGCGAAGTCCGCGAAGGATCCCGCCCGTCAAGCGCCACGGGAGAGGCGCCTCTCGCGGCGGACGTGTCACGTTCCCGGGTTCTCGTAGGGCACGGGCGAGAACAGCTTTCGCGGTTCGCTGCGGGGGTCTTCGACCACCTTGCTGGTCGCATTGAACGCCATTGTCGCGCGGCGCTGCAGGTCGTAGGCCGGCCAGTGCGGGATCTTCGGCGTATTCGGATTCCCGTAGTAGGCGAAGGCGATGTAGGCGTCGCTCATCTGGTCGGCCAGGCGCTGGGCCTCCTCGCCTTTTCCCGTCAGCCGCGAGGCGACGCGGATGTTGTCGAAGATGAGCGGCAGGTCCACGCCGTGCCCGGCCTTCCACTTGCCGTCGTCCTCCGGCGAGGGCCACTCGAGCTGATACGAAAACGTCGGGGCGGCGCCCGCCGGCTGCGCCGCGCGGCGTTCGATCTCCACCACGGCGGGCCTCCAGTCGCGGGAGTCCGTGGTTGCGGCGAAAAACACGTCGCTGGCTTTGAATTCCGGATACAGCTTCCGGTACGTCGCGATCACCCCGGCCCGGTCGAGTTTCCCCATCTTGTCGGAGAATCTCTCGAGGGCCGCGGGAAGCGTCTCCCAGGTGAGTTCGAACGTCTCCGGGTGAGTGCTGCCGATCAGCACGCGGGCTTCGTCGAGATTCGTGCCCACCATCATCGGCACGCCCGCCGAGAGACCCGGCGCGTCGGGATCGAACGGATGGCGCGGGAGCGTCCGGCCGTCGACGACCGGGCCGAAAAACCCGGCGGCCCGGCTGGCCTTGATCAGTTGATCCATCGGCACGGTCTTCAATTCCTGAATACGATCGGGGGCGATGCCGAGCGCATCCAGCACCGCGCGGGCGCGTTGCGTCGCGGTTTCGGGCCGGGAGGCGGTCACGGTCTCGCCGCTCGAGGTCGCGACGCGGTGGAACAGCCCTTTCGCCGCCGGCATGGCCATCAGCGTCGCGCACTTTGCCCCTCCGCCGGACTCGCCGAAGATGAGCACGCGCTTGGGGTCGCCGCCAAACTCCTCGATGTTGTCCCGCACCCACTGCAGCGCGAGCACGAGGTCGAGTTGGCCGACGTTCCCGGAATCCGCGAACTCCGGTCCACCCAGCTCGGCGAGGTAGAGATACCCGAAGGCGTTGAGCCGGTGGTTGACCGTCACGACGACCACGTCGCCGCGTTTGCAGAGGCGGACGCCGTCGTAGACCGGAGCGTTGACCGAGAGCGACTCGTAGCCGCCGCCGTGGAAATACACCATCACCGGGCGCTTGCCTCCGTCGCGGAGCCCGCCCGTCCAGACGTTGAGCGTCAGGCAGTCCTCGCTGATCCGCTCGTTGATGCCCGTCATCCACCCCAGCACTCCGCTCGTGTTGGCCGCCGCCTGGGGCGAGCGCAGGCCGAAACTGACGCTCTCCCGCACGCCCACCCACGGCTCCGGCGGAACCGGGGCCATGAACCGGCGAGCCGAGGTGTCGGCACCGTACGGAATGCCTTTGAAAACGTTGATCTCGTCCTCGACGTATCCGCTGATCTTGCCGGTCCGCGTGGTGGCGATCGGGACGACACGTCGCACGACGGAGTCGAATTTGCCGGCCCGGGCGAGCGAGGACGCCACGAGACCACCCACCCCCAGCGCCATGCCGCGGAGAAGGGTGCGACGGGAGAGGCGGAGGGACGAGGAAGCGGAGCCGTTCGAGGGAGAGTCGGACATCGGTGAAACGGATTGAAAAACAGCCTTCGCGCCGGAGGCAACGAGAGGCTGCTGAAGCGAGACGCTCTCCGCCGCGAATTGTTGCTCGAATCGTCAGGCGCCTCCCCCGCGCCGGGCGCTGGCGTGAAGGGGGAAAGCCGATACGCTGCGCGATGCAAACATCCCGCTCCGCCGTTCGTCTCAAGCGAAGTCCGGCCCCGCATCCCACCTTGCGGCGTCGTGAACTCAACCGCACGACGCTGGCACGCCAGGACCTGCTGGCGGGGGCGAAGAGAACCACGGACGCCGAGATCGAAAGGCTCGTGGGGTTGCAGGCCCAGGCGCCGCAGACTCCGTATATCGGACTCTGGTCGCGCCTGGCGGACTTCGATTCCGGTCTCGCCACGTTTGCCGACGAAAGCGGGGCCGAGCTGTTCGACGTGCCTGAAGCTCCGCGACCGCCCGCGACGACTCCGGCGCCGCCGCGTTTCTGCCGGAGTACGACAACCTGCTTCTAGGGCATGCAGATCGGACGCGTGTGCTCGCCGACGAAGACAAGCCGCGCATTTTTCAGCCGGCGCTTATTCACGCCCCACTTCTGATCGACGGGCTCGTCGGCGGCCGTTGGAAGGTCGAAACGTCAACCCGGAAGGCCGAGTTGCACGTGACGTGTTTCTGCAAACGCCGTCCCGAGGACCGAAAAGCCGTGGAGGCCGAAGCCAGCGCACTCCTGCATTTCCTTGCCCCGAAGACCCAGACCCGACGGATCCGTGTCACCGCTTAGCAGGGAACCGGGAGGCTGCGTGGCCTCAGTTCGGATAGCTCGTGAACTACGGCCGTCGGCGGCGCGTTCCGGCTACCGTTGATCGCGCGCTTTGTTGTGGCCCGACGACCTTCGCGAAGCAGGGCGTCGGGCGAAAATGAAGCGTAAGCTGTTTACCTCCAACATCAGGAACAGTCTTTAAAGATGAGACTGAGTCGCATTCGCTTGACAGTCTCAGCCCATGAGACGAAGTCTCAATAGCATGCCACGCCTCCTTTCACCGAAGACTGTCGCTGCCGGCACGTTGATGTCGGCTCTTTCCCTGACCGGATTGGACGCCACGCGCGCCGCCGCCGAAACCGACCTTGCCGAGGTCGGCGGCGAGGTCGTTTCGCTCGACCGTTTCGAGGTCGAGGGTCGGTCGGACCAGCCCTATGGCGCCTCGCTGGCCGCGAGCGCACAGAAGGGGTCGGTCGCGCTCATCGACACGCCGCAAAGCGTCCAGGTGATTCCGGAAGCGCTGATCGAGGATCAGGGAGCCCGCACCCTGGCAGACGCGCTGCGCAACGTCGCGGGGGTCATGCCGGGCGGGTATTACGAAAACTGGGATTACTACCGGATTCGCGGCTTCGACGCGGCGTTTGCGACGTTCGTCGACGGGCTCCGCGGCGGCAACGGAATGAGCGACGAACTCTTCGCGCTGGAGCAGGTGGAGATTCTCAAAGGTCCGGCTTCGTCGCTCTTCGGCCAGGGCCCGCTCGGCGGGCTCGTCAACCTGGTGAGCAAGCGGCCCCGGGCAAAACCCTTCCTGGAGCTCGGATACACCGCGGGCTCGGAGGCGTTCTCGGAGGTCACCATCGACGCCAACCGCCCGCTCCTGTCCGGCGAGCGCCTGCTGGGACGGTTCACCGCCGTCTTCCGCAACAAGAACTCGTTCGTGGACCAAGCCGACAGCCAGCGCCTCCATCTCGCCCCTTCGCTCTCCTGGCGTATTTCCGACAGCACTACCATCACCGTGCTGGGCAAGCTGAGCGAGTACGACATCACGCACGCCATGCCGCTGCCGGCGAAGGGGACCGTGCTCCCGAACCCCAACGGGCCCATCCCGCTCAACCGGTTTGTCGGCGAACCCGGGACAAGCCGCGGCGAGGAGTCCTCGCGGGCGTTCGGCTACGAGCTGGCGCATCGCTTCAGCGACGTCCTCACGCTGCGGCAGAATCTCCGCTACGATCATTACGAGCAGAGATGGACGTTGATGTTTTACCCCGGCTATCTCGGCGACGACGGACGCACCCTCTATCGGTATCCGTACAACTACTGGCAGACGTGGCACGACTTCGCGGTCGACACGCGACTCGAGGCCGACGTGCGGGCCGGGGGTCTGCGGCATCAGGTCGCGGCCGGCATCGATGTTTTCCGCAAGGATCTCTCGGGCCTCGGGCAGACGATCGATCTGTCCGACCTCTCCGCATACGTTCCGCTCGATCTCTACGCCCCCGCCTACGGCGCCGCGCCCCTGCCGGAGCTTCAGCCGCCGTATTCGGTCGCGGAAGACGGACGGACGGCCGGTTTCTATCTGCACGACCACGTCACGCTGCCGGCAAACGTCACCGCGACGGTCGGCGGGCGCTACGACTTTACCAAGCAGGACGGCGTCAAGCAGGAGGCCTTCACGCCCCGCGCGGGCGTGACCTGGCGATTCCGCCCCGACGCGTCCCTTTACGCAACCTACAGCGAGTCCTTCGACCCGCAGGGCACCAGGATGACCACGGCTTCCGGCACACCCGTCGATCCCGAACGCGGACGAAACTGGGAGGCCGGGCTCAAAACGACCGCCGCGGACGGACGCCTCACGGCGACGGCCGCCGTCTATCAGCTCACGCGTCAGAACGTCGCCACCGCCGATCCGCTGCATCCCGGGAGCTACACCCTGGCCGGCGAACAACGCAGCCGCGGCTTCGAATTCGACGGCCGGTTCGCCGTCACGCCCTCTTGGGATCTCGTCCTGGCGTACGCCTACACCGACGCCGTGATCACGGCCGACAACACCCTGCCTGTGGGCGACCGCACCCAGAACGTCCCGCGCCATTCGGGCAGCGTCTGGTCGAACTACACATTCCGTCGCGGAGCCTTGGAGGGCTTCGGCGTCGGCATCGGCGCCCGCTGCTACAGCGACCAGGCCGGCGATCTGCCGAACACGTTTACGCTCCCGGCCTACGCGCTCGCCGAGCTGGCCCTCTCCTACGCCGCCGGGCCCGTGCGGGTGCAGGTCAACGTGACCAACCTGTTCGATCGGACGTATTACGCCGGCGCCTACAACGCGCTCTACGTTCTCCCTGGGCAGCCGCGCACGATCCGCGCCGGTGTCACCTGGAGTTTCTGAGCCTCGCCCCGACGATGCGCCGCGCTTTCTGGATGCTGCACTCCTGGCTGGGCCTCGCCGCCGGCGTCGGCCTACTCGTCATCGGACTGACCGGAAGCCTCCTGATGTTCCGCCACGAGCTGGACGTCTGGCTCCAGCCGGAACTGGTGCGGGCCGTCCCGAGCGCCGCCGGGCGCCTCCCGGCGGACGAACTCCTCCGCGCCGCCGAACGGCAGCTGCCGGGCTACGAAGTGACGGGCTGGCTGATCGACGAGGAAAGGCCCGCCGCCGCCGATCTGCTCTACGTCATCCGGCACGGCACGAGCCGGTGGCTGCTGGCCACGCTCGATCCCTACTCGGGAAGACTGCTGGCCACGCCGCGCACGCCGAAACAGACCGTCAGCGGCTGGCTGCTGGAGCTGCACTACACGTTCTTAGGCGGGCACACGGGCACCTGCATCGCGGGTGTGCTCGGCGCGGCGCTCTGCCTCCTCGGAGTCTCGGGGCTTTGGATCTACCGGGAGTTCTGGAAATGTGCTTTCACGCTGCGCTGGGGGCGCGGCGCCCGGATTCTCTTCTCCGACCTGCACAAGGCGGTGGGCATTCTCTCCGTCGCGTTCAACCTCGCGCTCGGCTTCACCGGCGCGTATTGGAATCTTACGCACATTTTCGGGCACTGGATGGAGGGCGGGGCGGACGAGCCGGTCGTCGCCGGCCGTCTGTACTCGCCCGCGTTTTCCCTCGCACGAGCCCTGGCCGACGCTCCGGGACAGCTGCCCGGCTTCCGTTCCCGCTACGTCTCGCTACCGACCGTCCCGGGCGGTGCGGTCACTCTCTGGGGCGCGGTGGAACCGCGCGGGCTTCTGCGGGGGCCGTATGGCAGCACCGTTTCGTACGATGCCGCCACCGGCGCGTTCACCGCGGTGCAGGATCTGCGCGCGGCCTCCTGGTGGCGCCAGGTCGTGGACGCCTTCACGCCGCTCCATTTCGGCGCCTTCGGGGGCATGGCGGTGAGGCTCCTCTGGTCGGCCGGCGGGCTCGCGCCGGGCATCCTCGCCGTGAGCGGTTTCTTCATCTGGCGTTCACGACGTCGGCGGTCGCGACCGCCGGCCCGCGCGCCTCAGCCCCGGCTCTCGTCTCCGGCGGGAATCGGGTCCCATCCGCGGTCGGAATCCCCGTAGGTGCGGGCGGCGTCGGTTTCGAGCATCGACTCGAACGCCTCGATGTCCTGCCGAAGCTTGGTGAAATACGCGCCGTCGTCTTCCCACAGCTTGGCCAGCTCGCGCAGGCTCGCCTCGTCGTGGCGTTTGAACGCGAGCGCGGCTCGATGCGACTGATGCGCCGGCATGCCGAGCGCGGTGAGGACGTCGGCCCCGAGATCGAGCGAACTCCCGAGCGTTTCCCGGTAGAACGACATCACGCCACGGCTCTGGAACTCGTACGCGTGCACCCGGCCCGCGGCGCGGGCGTAGATTTTCAGATGCGGAAAGTGCTTCTGGACCAGCTCGGCGAGCTCCACCGCCTTCTCCTCGTTGTCGATCGCGATGACGAAGATCTTCGCCTTGGCCGCACCGGCGGCGTGGAGGAGCTCGAGACGCGTCGCGTCTCCGTAAAACACCTTCATCCCGAGACGGCGCATGACGTCGACGTGCTGCGCGTCGAGGTCGAGCACCGTCGACCCGACGTGGTTCGCGCGGAGCAGCCGCCCCACGACATGACCGAACCGCCCGAAGCCCGCGATGATGACGGGGTTGTCCTCGCTGTGCACCTCGTCCTGCGGGCGCTGCTCGCCGCGAACCCGGGCGAACCGCGGCTGGACCCAGCGCTCGTTGACGAGGAAGAGCAGCGGCGTCAGCGCCATCGACAGGGCCACCACGGCGACGAGCGGATCGGCCACGCTCGTCGGAAGCACCTGGTGGTTCACCGCGAAGGACAGCAGCACGAAGGCAAACTCTCCGCCCTGCGCGAGGCTGAAGGAGAACAGGACCGCGTCCGGCGCCGGCAGCCGAAACAGGCGACCGAGCAGGAGCAGCACGGCGAACTTCACCACGACCAGCGCCACGACAAGCCCGGCGATGAGCCCGGGCTGCGAACGGAATAGTCCGAAGTCGATCGCCGCTCCGACGCTGATGAAAAACAGCCCGAGCAAGAGGCCCTTGAACGGCTCGATGTCGGCCTCCAGCTCGTGCCGGTATTCGCTGTTGGCCAGGACCACCCCGGCGACAAACGCGCCCAGGGCGGCGGAGAGCCCGACGAGCTGCATGAGCAGGGAGACGCCCACGACCAGCAGCAGCGCCGCCGCGGTGAAGAGCTCCCGGAGTTCGGTCTTCGCGATCAGGCGGAAAACGGGATTCAGCAGATAGCGGCCCGCGGCCACCACCGCGCACACCGCCCCGATCACCAGCAACGCGTGCAGCCAGCCGGGCTGCGCCGCCTGGGTCTCGCTCGGCGCGGCCACCGCGGTCTGCGCCAGGAACGGAAGCAGGGCGAGGACCGGAATGACGGAGAGATCCTGAAACAGGAGGACGGCAAACGACGCGCTGCCTCCCGGCGTGGCGAGCTTGCCCCGTTCCTGGAGCGACTGCAGCGCGAACGCGGTGGACGACATCGCCAGGATCAACCCGATCGCGAGCGGCATCCGCGAACCCAGGCCCGCGATCAAGCCGATCGCCATCACGGCCAGCGCGGTGCCCGCGACCTGCAGTCCGCCGAGCCCGAAGAGATGGCCGCGCATGCGCCAGAGCACGGAAGGCTGCAGTTCGAGGCCGACGAGAAACAACATCATCACCACGCCGAATTCGGCGAAATGCATCACGTCGCCGGAGCGCTGGCCGACGAGGCCCAACACGTGCGGGCCGATCACCACGCCCGCGAGCAGGTAACCGAGGACAGATCCCATCCCGAGTCGCTTGGCGATCGGCACGGAGACGACCGCCGCCGCCAGGTAGACGAAGGCATGAAACAGCATCGAGTCGGTGTGCATGGTGAAGTCAGAGCCCGAGGGCCGTCAGATCCGCGTTGAGCCGGTCGAAGGAGCCCGCCGTTTCGGTGGTCACCCGGCCGTCGCGAAGCCCCGCCAGCACTCTCGCGTAGTCGTCGGCCGCGCGTTCCACCTCGGCCGTATGCGTCATCCGAATCGCCCCGTGCACGACAAAAGGCGGAAGGTAAACCATGCCGCACAGGCGCGCCGTCTGTTCGAACGGCGTGAGCAGTTCGCGCATCGTGAAATAGTTGTGCCCGGTGCGCGCGTAGGCCTCCTCCGAGCCGCCGGTGGTGATCGCGTTGAGGAGCGCTTTGCCGCGGAGGCGGGTGCCGTTGCGGCCATAGGCGAACCCGTACTCCAGCACCAGGTCCTGCCACTCCTTGAGCAGCGCGGGACTGCTGTACCAATAAAACGGATGCTGGAACACGATGACGTCGTGCTCGAGCAGGCGCGCCTGCTCGCTCCGCACGTCGATCTGGAAATCCGGATACTCCTGATAGAGGTCGAGCGTCGTGACGCCGGGCACCGACTGCGCCGCGGCGAAAAGCCGGCGGTTGACGCGGGATTTCTGAACGGCCGGATGGGCGAAGAGAACGAGGACGCGTTGGGATTGCACGAGGAGAGAGGAGCGGCGTGGCCGCAGGATGTCGCACTCGGCCGGGACTTCAACGAACCGCGAACTTTCGTAGGTGCGGCGGGATCGCGACGCAAGCGAGCGCCGGAAAACATCCGCCGCCGCGTTATCCGCTCGGCTCGCTTGACGCCGTCCGTCATCCGATGGACAGAGCTGCCCGCCACCGCCCGCTGCGCGCCCATGAAAGCCACCCTGCTCCATTCCCCGGAAAACGGAACCGACTATCATCTCTTCACCCACGCTCCGGGAGGACGCGACGCGCCGCTGCTCCTCGTGCTCGACGGCGACGATCAGTTTGCCGCGGCTTGCGAGGCGCTGGATGGCCTGCGCGCCGAGAAGGCCCTCGAGGCGGTGACGCTCGTGGGCGTCGGCTACGGCGGAAGTTATCGCTCCCCCGCCAACCGCCGCGTGCGGGACTACACGCATTCCCAGCCGGCGGACGAGCCGATGGAGGCCGGCGGCGCGGAGACGTTCCTGGCCTTCCTCGAAAACACGCTGCTCCCGCACCTCTCCGAACGTTTTGTCTTCCCGATGGACAGCGTCGGGCTCGGCGGACACTCGCTCGGCTCTCTTCTCGGCCTGTACGCACTCGCCCAGCCCCGCACGCTCTTCTCGCGGTTTCTGGTCAGCAGCCCCTCGATCTGGTGGGACAATCGCTCGATCCTCCGCGATATCTCGGCCGCCGGCCGGGCGGAAATCACTCCGCGCAAGGCGTTTTTAAGTATCGGCGAGGAGGATACTCCTTCGATGCTGGGCGACCTGGAGCTGCTGGAGCACCAGCTCCAGAGAGAGCCTGTCGCGGGCCTGTACCACGTCGTCCGCCGTTTTCCCGGAAAGGACCACTACAACGTCCTCACCCAGGCCTACGCCGAAGGGCTCCGCTGGTTGTACGCCTGAGAGCCCCGACCGGACCGCGCGACGGGACCGAACGCAGATCGGAGGTGGCGTCCGGCACGTTTCCGGCTACGGTGGCCCGCTCCTCCGGCGAACACGGGCTCGCCGGAGAACCCGGTGCGAAATGCAGTCGCGCCGGCAAATCGATCCTCCCGGTTTTCTCCATGAACCTGCCCTCCCGCACGCTCCTGTTTTGCGCGATGACTTCCGGCCTTTTTGCCGCCGCATTGCCGCCCCCGCCCGAGTCCCCGAAACGGCCCGTGACGGACGAATATCACGGAGTCAAAGTCGTCGACGACTACCGCTGGCTCGAGAAAAGCCCGTCGGATCCGGAGGTCCGCCGCTGGATCGACGCGCAAAACACCCGGACCCGCGCGTA
This sequence comes from Opitutaceae bacterium EW11, assembly GCA_003054665.1. GTDB lineage: Bacteria > Verrucomicrobiota > Verrucomicrobiia > Opitutales > Opitutaceae > EW11. The sequence goes on from QAYY01000001.1 coordinate 942,488, forward strand.
CATCGATGCCCTGCCCAACAAGGCCTCGGTAACCACGCGCCTCTCCGAGTTGATCCGCTCGACCTCGGTCAGCTACGCCCTCCAGGTGAAGCGCGGCGGGAAACTTTTCGCCCTCAAGACCGACCCGAAATTCCAACAGCCCACGCTGGTGACGCTCGCGTCGCCCGACGACCCCGCCTCCGAAAAGACGCTCGTCGACCCCAACCAGATGGACGCGAAGGGCTCGATCGCGATCGACTGGTTTGTCGTGTCGCTCGACGGCAAGCGAGTCGGCGTGTCGCTCTCCTCCGGCGGAAGCGAAGACGGCGATCTCTACCTCTACGACGTCGAGTCGGCGAAGGAGATCGGCGAGGTCGTCCCCCACGTGCAGAACGGAACCGCGGGAGGCAGCATCGCCTTCACGCCCGACAGCGCCGGCTTCTGGTACACGCGTTATCCCCGGGGCAACGAACGCCCGCCGGAGGATGCCGGCTTTTACCAGCAGGTCTGGTTTCACACCCTCGGCACGGCCGCGGACAAGGACACCTACGAACTCGGGAAGGACCTCCCGAAGATCGCCGAAATCCAGCTCCACACGAAAGAGGACGGCCGATGGCTGCTCGCCGAGGTGAAAAACGGAGACGGCGGCGACGTGGAATACTTTCTCCGCTCCACCGCGCCCGACGGAAAGTGGATCCCCGTCACCACCTTTGACGACAAGGTGTACCTCGCCGAATTCGGAGAGGACGACGCGCTCTATCTCGTCTCCCGAAAAGGCGCGCTTCGCGGCCGGATCCTGCGTCTGGATCTGCACGGCACGCCTGCGCTGAAACAGGCCGAGGAGCTGGTGCCCGAATCCGACGGCGCGGTGGAGGGCCTTCTCGTCACCGCCTCGCGCCTCTATGTGGACGACCTTCTCGGCGGGCCCTCGCGGGTGCGGGTCTACGATCTCGGCGGAAAGCGCCTCGCCGACCTGCCGATCCCGCCCGTTTCCTCCGTGCGCGGCCTGGTCCGCTTGGAGGGCGACGACATCGTTTTCGAGACGGTCACGTTCATCAACCCGCCGGCGTGGTTCCGCTACGACGCCCATGCGGCGAAGGCGACCAAGACCGCCCTGGCGGTCACCTCGCTGGCCGACTACTCCGACTGCGAGGTGCTGCGGGAATTCGCCGTCTCGAAGGACGGCACGAAGATCCCCCTCAACATCATCCGGAAGCGGGGCACGCGCCTCGACGGCCGCAACCCGACGCTCCTGTATGCGTACGGCGGTTACGGCATCAGCCAGAAGCCCGCGTTTTCGGCGCACCGCCGCCTCTGGCTCGACCACGGCGGCGTCTGGGTCGTCGCCAACCTTCGGGGCGGGAGCGAATACGGCGACGACTGGCACCTGCAGGGCAACCTCTTGAAGAAGCAGAACGTGTTCGACGACTTTTACGCCTGCGGAATATGGCTGGTGGACCACGACTACACCTCGCCGGAGAAACTCGCGATCATGGGCGGAAGCAACGGCGGACTCCTGATGGGAGCGACGCTCACGCAACACCCCGAGATGTGCCGCGCCGTCGCTTCGCTCGTGGGCGTCTACGACATGCTCCGCGTCGAACTCACCTCCAACGGCGCGTTCAACGTGACCGAATACGGCACGGTGAAGGATCCCGCGCAGTTCCGCGCGCTCCACGCGTATTCGCCCTACCACCACGTCGTCGACGGCGTGAAATATCCGTCCATCCTGCTCACCACCGGAGCCAACGATCCGCGCGTGGAGCCCTGGAACTCCCGGAAATTCGCCGCGCGGCTCCAGGCCGCGAGCGCCTCGGGAAATCCGATTCTGCTCCGCACGAGTTTCTCGGCCGGACACGGCATGGGTTCCGCGCTCGACGAGATCATTGCGGAGCGCTCGGACGTCTTCGCTTTTCTCCTGCACGAAGTCGGCGCGCCCTGAACGTCGTCGATCGGAAGCGGTGCGATGGCGCCGCTTCCCCTGCGCGCCCCGCAAATGCGGTGCGGCGCAAAATCTCCGCACGGCGCCGTGCGTGACCTAACGAAAACCCGTGGGCTTACAATCCGCACCGCGCCTGGCGGCGGAGATTAGGTTCGTTTCCGGATGACAAAGGTGCCACGGTGCCGTTTCCGCAAAACGGCTCCGGGACCGCCTCCAGCGCGGCCATCAGTCCACGCAGCTCGACGCGGGAAACACGCTCCACGCGCGTTTCGTTCGTTCCCCTCGACCTTGAACATCCTCCTACTCTACCCGGAGTTCCCGAACACGTTCTGGAGCTTCAAGCACGCGCTGAAATTCATCCGGAAGCGGGCCTCTCTCCCGCCGCTGGGCTTGTTGACCGTCGCAGCGATGCTGCCGCGGGACTGGAAAAAGAAGCTGGTGGACCTGAACGTCCGCGCGCTCGACGAACGCACCCTGGCGTGGGCGGACATCGTCTGCGTCAGCGCGATGATCGCGCAACGGGACTCCGTGCGGTCGCTGATCGCCCGATGCCGCGCCGCGGGAAAACGCATCGTCGCCGGCGGGCCGCTCTTCACCAACGAACACGCGCAGTTTCCGGAGGTGGATCATTTCGTCCTCAACGAGGCCGAGCTCACGCTGCCCGAGTTTCTCCGCGATTTTGCCGAGGGGAAGGCGCGCCGGCTTTATGCCGCAACGGAGTTTGCCGACGTCCGCACCACTCCGACGCCGCTCTGGGAGCTGGCGGAACTCAAGCGTTACGGCTCGATGAGCCTGCAGTTTTCGAGAGGCTGCCCGTTCGACTGCGAGTTCTGCGACGTGACCGCGAAGTTCGGGCATCGTCCGCGGACGAAATCGCCCGCGCAGGTCACGGCGGAGCTCGACGAACTCTACCGGCTCGGATGGCGCGGCCAGGTTTTCTTCGTCGACGACAATCTCATCGGCAAGAAGCACGAGTTGAAACACGAACTCCTTCCGGCCCTTCTCGCCTGGCAGCACAAGCGCCGGCGCGGGCTGCCCTTCTATACCGAAGCCTCCATCAACTTGGCCGACGATCCCGACTTGATGAAGGCGATGACCGACGCGGGCTTCGACTCGGTGTTCATCGGGATCGAGACACCCAGCGAATCGAGTCTGGCGGAGTGCAACAAACGCCAGAATCAGGGCCGCGATCTCGTCGCCGACGTGAAACGCATCCAGCGCGCCGGTCTCCAGGTGCAGGGCGGCTTCATCGTCGGATTCGACAGCGACGCCCCGACGATCTTTCAGCGCCAGATCGAGTTCATCCAAAAGAGCGGGATCGTCACCGCAATGGTCGGCCTCCTCAACGCGCTCCCCGGCACGAAGCTCCACGCCCGGCTCGAGCGCGAAGGCCGGCTCGTCGGGGATAGCACCGGCAACAACGTCGATGGGACGCTCAACTTCCACCCGCGGATGCCGCGCCAGGAGTTGATCGATGGATACAAGCGGATCCTCCAGGGCATCTATTCCCCGAAACCGTATTACCACCGGATCCGGACCTTTCTCCGCGAATACCGCGCGCCAAAGATGACCATTCCGATCGGCTGGGTCCACGTGCACGCCCTCGTGCGGTCGTGCGTGCAACTCGGAGTGCTTGGCCGCGAGCGTATCCACTACTGGCGGCTGCTGCTGTGGACGCTGCTTCATCGCCCGAGGCTGATGCCCCTCGCCGTCACGCTCGCGATCTACGGCCAACACTTCCGAAAGTGCTGCGCCGGGATGGCCTTCCCGCGCTAGAGCGCCCGATTTCGCGTCTTCAACACGCTTGCGGGTGGGGCGGCGCGTCCCTGCGACGCCGGTTCCGCTCCGCCCGCGCTCCTCTCAGTGCGCCTTCGGTGTCGAAGCCGTCACGAAGCGGAGCGCGTAATAGGTCGCCGGCGAGCCCTCTGCGGCTCGGAGGCCGTGCAGGCTGTTGCTGGCGAAAAAGGCGACGGAGCCGGGGCCGATCCGGCGGGTCGCGCCGTCCACCGTCACCTCAACCTCGCCCTCGTTCACGATCAGCAGCTCCTCGTCGGGATGCCGATGCGCGGCGTGCGCGGCCACTCCGGCGGGAACCGTCGTCACATGCCCCTCGATGCTGGCGAGGGTCGCCGTGGGCGAATGGAAGAGCTCACGGCGTTCTCCTGTTTTGCGGGGAATGACGGGAAGCTGCTCCCAATCGAGCACGCAGGAACCCAGGATGTCCGCGGGCCCGCCCGTCGCGGCGTTCGGAACTCCCGTCGCCGCCGTCCGAAAGTTGAATACGAGATACGTCGCGGGCGATTCCCCCACGTTCTGCAGGTTGTGAAGATCGTTCGAGGCGTAGAAAACCACCGAGCCGGAGCCAACCCGCTGGTGTTTGCCGTTGATCGAGACATCGACGGTCCCCTGCTTCACGACGATGAGTTCCTCCTGGGCGTGACGGTGCGGTTCGTGCGAAGCCCGACCGGCAGCAAGGGTCGTAATGTGGCACTCGAGCCCCCGGAGCGTCGCGGTGGACCGATCGACCACGTCGCGCCGCTCGCCCGCCGGAGTGCGCACGACCGCCAGATCGTTCCACGCCCAGACGGTCGAGTCGAGCGCGGTGGCGCCGCCAGCCGCCCCTTCCCCGGCGACCGCCGCGGTGCATACGGTCAAAAGCGAGAGCGGAAACGCCGAGAAAAAACGCAGAGGGTGCATGGCGAGTGGAGTCGGGAGGCAGGGGAGGCAGATCGACGCGGCTCTACGGCTGAATCCGCACGCCGCCGGAAATGGACCAATCGTTGTGCCCGCACGGCATCTCTCGATAGGTCGCGCGGGGAAGGGCAGCGGCGAGTTGGCGGGCATGCCTCACCGGAATGACCTCGTCCGAGGCGGCTCCGAAGATCTCGATCCTGCCGGCGTAGTGCGAAAGAGCGGCGGCGTTATCCCAGCGATCGCGCATCAAAAGGCCCACCGGCAGCCACCGCAGGTGCTCTTTGGCCACCGAGAGAAGGTTGTCGAACGGCACGATGAGCACGGCGCGGTCGGGCGGATCCGTCAGGGAGCAGAGATACGAGGCCGGGCCGGAGCCGAGCGACTCGCCGATCACGCCGACCGGCACGCCGGGGAAACCGCGGCGGAGCGCGGCGTAGGCCTCGAGCGCGGCGGCGTTGATGGATTTCATCGAGGGCGAGCCCTCGCGGTCTCCATATCCCGGATACTCGAGGACGTAGACCGAATCCTCCGGCGGCAGGCAGGCGCGGACGTATCCGCGGTTTGCGGCCTGGCCTGCGTTGCCGTGGCACATCAGCCAGATAAAGCGCGGATGTTCGACGGTCGACGCAACGCCCAGCTGCCGGCCGTCGATCCGCCACGGCTGCAGGAAGGACGAAACGGGACCGTGGCTCGGAAAATACAGAAACGTGCCTTCCAGCATGGCAAAACAGGGGCGGGGCAGCCCAAGCAGGGCGAGAATAGCCAGAAATCGGAAAAACGCGGCCATCGACGGGAAACCATGAGCGCGCCGGGGATCGTCGGTCCAGCCGCAACTCGATTCACGGACGGGTGCGGGCCACTCCGTTTTCCCGCCCGTGAAAGGCGTCGGGCATCCGGAGAACCGTCCGGCCGTTCACATCGCGCCGCACGGAAAAGCGGGCTTGGGAGCGCGGGAACGCACGTCTCGTCAGCTTTCCGCAGAATCTGAGCGCGCTGGCCGGAAACCGCATCTCGGCCACCACGGCGTCGCGCTCGCAGAAGACGATCAGATCCTCGCCCTCGCTCGCCGCAGGGCCCGTGGCAACGCGGCTGTGCCACGGGAAACCCAGCACCTGCTCCATCTGGGCCGCAGTCGTGTGCGGCTCGAAGATGGCCACGCGGTCCCAGGGGAAAGGCGCCGCGGCCGCCAGATCGACCACGCCCAGACCGTTTCGCGCCTGGACTTCGATCGAGAGAATCACGTCCCGCACACCGACCTGCTTGCGAGCGCAGGCGGCCAGCAATCCGAACACCAGACACGCCACCGGAAGCCACGCCCTCACGCCGACGCTCACGCCCGTATCCAACGACCCAGGACGACAACACGGCTGCGTCGGGAGACGCCCCACCGCTTCTGCGCCTGCCTGGTTTTGCTTCGGTTCTGATCGGCCTCGCCGCCCGTTCACGGAAACAAAAACTACAAAAGGCAGGCGGCAGCACAAGGAGTTTAGACGCCCAGGCCCCCCGTAACATACCCTATATCAGCGGTTCGTGAGTCTTGGCGCCATCGGAGCCCCCCCTGTACACCGTTCGTTTCACCAAGCTGACGGAGCCGGCGACCGTTTCGGCGGGGGGCGAGCAAGCGAGGGCGTTTTTGTTCTTTGGCGAAGCCGGGCGTGAAACCGCATCCGGACTCATGCGTTGAGGGAAGCAACACCCACTTCTCGCACCATGAAAACCCAACGTTCGTTCCGCCTCGTCGCCCTTCCCTTCCTTGCGCTCGCCGCCGCCCTGGCGCTCCCGGCTTCCGCCCAAGCACGCGGACACAGCACGCACATCGCCGGCAGTCACGGCGGCAGTTATTCCCGCCAGGTCGACCGAGGACCGGGCTCCGTCCAGAAGTCGGCGAGCTACACCAACGCCGCCGGACAGACGACCACGCACAACGCCTCTCGCACGGTCGACGCGAACGGCGCGGTGACCGCGAACAGCTCGACGACCTATCCGGACGGGCGCACCTCCAGCCGAAGCTTGGTAAGTCAGCCGACGGATACCGGCCGCGTCACGACCGGCACCCAGACCCATCGAGACGGGAAGACGTCCACGCTTCAATCGACGACCACCCGTACCGACGACGGCTTCACTCGTGAGACCGTGACCACCGGACCCAACGGCGGAACCAAGACGAAGGATGTGGACGTCTCTCACGCCGGCGACACAACGACCCACACCGTCACCACCACGCGCACTCCGCCGCCCGCGCCCGCTCCCTGATGTCGGCGTGACCCGCGCTGCCGACTCGCCATCCCGCTTCGCACCTCCAACCTCAAGCGCCGCGATCCCTCGCCCCGTTTGAAACCGGACTTCGATCATGAGCCGCCTGATCCGCCTTCCGCCGCGGAGTCGCCTGCCGGCTCTCCGTATCCGGGCGATCCCTACGCCGAGATCGCCGAACGAGCGCGCGAGGGAGACCTCGCGGCGATGGATCAGCTCGTGGTGCGCCACCACGCAGCCGTCGCGCGGCTGCTCTGGCGTTTCGCCCGGACCAAGCCCGAACTCGACGACCTGGTGCAGGACACGTTTCTCCGCATGGTTCGCGGACTGCCCGGGTGGCGCGCCGAACAGCCTTTCGCGCACTGGCTGCTCCGCATCGCCACCAATATCGGCCGCGACCACTTTCGGCGGGAAGCCGTGCGAAAACGCTGGGCCGCGGAGCCGGTGCCCAGGGAGGACGACGACGCTCCGCTGCCCGAGGCGGTCGATCCGGCGCCCGACCCCGCCGCGCGCGCGGCGGCAAACGAGATCAAGGCGCTCCTCACAAAACTCCCGCCCGACGACCGAACGATTCTCACGCTTTTCCATCTTGAAGGCTGGGGTCTCGCCCAGATTGCCGCGCAATTCGGCTGGACCGTCACTGCAACCAAACTCCGCGCCTGGCGCGCGCGCCGCCAACTTCGCGCGCTCCTCTCCCAATCCCCGTCATGACATCTCCGCGCAACACTCCAGAAGATGACTGGCTCAAGCGCCTCGAGCTCGCCCGCCGCGATCAGGCGCCCGAGGTCGATCTGCCCGCGCTCCTCCGCGCCGTGCGCCGTGAACCGCTGCCGCGGCGGCAGGGTTGGCTCGACGAATTCGTCGCCCTCTTCAATCCGCGTCGCGCCATCCCGGCGTGCGCGGTCGCAGCCTGCCTCTTCGCCCTCACCGCCACCTGGCTGGCGTACGATTGGTGGGAGGCGCTGCCCTGGGCTGCCCAGTGGGAGCTGACCACCGGAGGTGAATCGTGAGCGCGTTTCAATGGAGAGGTTGGCTCGTCGCGCTGGCCATTTTCATCCTCGGCACCGCGGTGGGGGCCACCGTGATGGCGAGTTTCGGCATCCGCGCTTTTCGCCGCGCCATGCAGGCACCGGAAGCGCGCATCGGGTTCGCCGATCGCGCTGCGGCGCGCATGGGCGCCGACCTGAAGACCCATCTCAACCTCACGCCCGAGGAGGCGGAGCAAGTTCAGGCGCTGCTCAACGAGTCCGCCCGGAACATGCGCGCGCTTCGCGTCCGCATGGCCGCCCAGGCCGCCGCCGAGCTCCGCGCCTCCACCGCCCGGATCGCCGCCTCCCTGCCGCCGGAGAAACGGCCGGAGTTCTATCGCCTGATCGCGAAACGGTATCATCGGCTTGGCCTGCCCGCGCCTACGCCGGAAGCAGCGCCATAGCGTTCGGGGCGCAGAGGCGGAGTCGCTTGCGGGTGGGTCGGCGCGTCCCTGCGACGACGCCCTCGCTCTGCCCGCGTTTCGCCTCCGCTTTCCTCCGACGATTCTCCCGCTAAGCCCGCGCAAAACTCAGATCCCACGTCTCGCGCGCCACAGGGACGTGTCGCGCCACCTGCCAGCGCAGAACGCGCGAGCGGGCCGGCCAGATACCGGCGAGGAAACGGACCGACCGGCGTGCCGAGACGCCCGTAGAACTCAGCCTTTCGCCACCCGCGCGGCGATGGCCGCTCCGATGCCGGAGCCGTCCTTGGCCAGACGCGTTGCGACGGGATGCTCCGCCTTCGGCAGCATGCCTTCCAGCGTGCGCTGCAGTTCGGCCGCGTAACCCGGCATTTTTTCGTAGAGCGAGCCGTCGATCGCGACGCCGTGCACGGCCTGCAGCTTCGGATCGGTGTGGCGCACGATGCCCACGAACGAAGCGGAGGCGAGACGCGCCGAACGGTCCGCAAGGAGGCGCATGACCGCCTGCACCGCACGGCGCTGCTCCGCGTCGAGCCCGGTCATCTGAAGTTTCTCACGGGCGATGCGGTCGATTGCGGCGTGGTCGCCGTGGTCGAGGAGGATTTGGTCGAGCACCGCGCCGCTGACCACGTTGGTTTCGTGGAGACGCGGCGATTTCGGGAGAAAACCCTTTTCCGTCCACTCGACCAGCACGAGGCGCAGGATCTCGCCGAGGTATTTGCCCGAAACCATTTTTTCCAGGCGCTGGCCGCCGGGATTGACGCTTGTGCGGTCGAGCTGGGCGTCGAACCGCGTCTGGGCCACGCCGTCGAAATTGCCCGACTCGATGTTCACGATCATCGGGGCGCCGGTCAGCGGGTGTTTCGGCTCGAGATAGCAGGCGTTATGGCCCGTGCCGCAGATCGCGCCGATGTCCACGCCACCGGCATCGTACGCCGCCGCGATCAGCGTGCCGACGGTGTCGTTGAGAATGACTCGGGGCTCGACGCGGGTGAGGCCGTTGCGCTTGAGCGCGGTCACGAGCAGATTCCCGACGTCCTGGCCGACGACGCCCTGCGTCTGAATCTCCTTGGTCCAATGCAGCAGGCTCGCCCGCATGACCGCGGTTTGCTCGCACGGGAACGAAAAGGTGAAGCCGAGCGGGAGCGAGCCGTCGTCCGGAGCGATCTTCGCCAGGCGGCGCGCAATCGCGTCGAACAGCTCCGCGCCCTGGGCCGAAGCGCCGATCAGGTTGTAGCCGGCCTTCGCGTCCACCAGAGGGAAACGGTCCACGGCGGCGATAGTCGCCCCGCGCGAGCCGTCGAGCCGCGCCGCCATCACGCGCAGGTTGGTGCCGCCGAAGTCGATCGCGAGCACGTCTCCCTTCTCGTCTCCGGTGGGAAGCCCGAGGAACGACGGCAGCATCTTCAGGCTGGAGGACTGCCCTCGAAGCCCGGCCGCCATGGCCCGCTCAAAGTCCAGCGCGATGACATCGAGCTGCGACAAATCGAGCGAGAGCTCCGCTCGCAGTTGTTCCAGGGAGGACGACAGAGTCATAAGGAGAGGTAGACCAGCTTCGGAAGAGCCGGACCGGGGTCCGGAAGCCGAAACGGCGAGACCTAATGGCGACCCCGGCAAAGACAAGCGAATGGGCAAGAATCGGGCGACGGGAGTAGCCCCGATGATTGAGGGTATCGGCCCGGTTAACACGGCTGCGCTCCGCCTGCGGTCCTTCGGACTGGACGATTTCTCCCGCGCGTGGTTTTCACAACGTGCGGTTGATGCGCGGCACCGCCCGCGTACCTGTTCGAGCCGCGAAGCCACCGGTGCTTCGCTTCCCCTCCCCCAACGATCCCAGCCTCAGGAGTGTCATGATTCGTCTCCGCGCCCTCACGCTCGCGTTTCCCCTTCTCGTTCTCTCGGCCGGTCTTCTCCGCGCCGAAACCGCCCGCTTCGAATTCGGCTCGTGGGCGCCGGGAACCTCGCCGCAGGAAGTCGGCAAGCGGATCGCCGAACGTTTCCTCGCCACGCCCCGGCTCGATTGGGGCGCAAAAAGCCGCTTCATCGTCTACCCGGAAGTCTGCGCGTGGTATGGAGCGCTCACCTACGCGAAGCTCGCCGGCGACACCGATCTCTCGAAGCGGCTGGTGGAGCGTTTCGAGCCGATCTTCCTCCCGGAAAACGCCTGGATGGTGCCGCCGATCACGCACGTCGACAACTGCGTCTTCGGCGCCGTGCCCCTCGAGATCTACCAGCAGACCGGCCAATACCGGTACCGCCAGCTCGGGCTGACGCTCGCCGACGGGCAGTGGGACAACCCCACGCCCGAGGGCCTGACGAGGCAGACGCGGTTCTGGATCGACGACATGTTCATGATCACCGCCGTGCAGGTACAGGCGTATCGGGCAACTGGCGACACCCGCTATCTCGACCGCGCCGCGAAGGAGATGGTCGTTTACCTCGAGAAACTGCAGAGGCCCAACGGCCTGTTTTTCCACGCACCCGACGTGCCCTTCTTCTGGGGCCGCGGCAACGGCTGGATGGCCGCGGGCATGTCCGAACTGCTCCGCTCGCTGCCGGAAGGCCATCCGCAGCGCTCCGCCATCCTCGCGGGATACCGGAAGATGATGGCCACCCTGCTCGCGACGCAGGCGGAGGACGGCATGTGGCGGCAGCTCGTGGACAAGCCGGAGTCCTGGCCCGAAACCTCGTGCACCGGCATGTTCGCCTTCGCCTTCATCACCGGGGTGAAAAACGGCTGGCTCGACGGCGCGACGTACGGCCCCGCCGCACGCAAGGCCTGGCTCCAGCTCATCACCTACATCGACGCCAACAGCGACGTTCGCGAAGTCTGCGTCGGCACCAACAAGCGCAACGACTACCAGTTTTACCTCGACCGCCCGCGCAAGACCGGCGATCTCCACGGGCAGGCTCCCGTGCTCTGGTGCGCAAGCGCGCTTCTCCGCCCGTGAGCGTTTTGCTCAGCTCCGGCTCGGTCGTGGCCGGCGCCAGGACTTCCCGGGGCGCGCGGTGGCGGATCGTCCGCGGGCTCTCGTTTTCGTTCACCGCGTGGATCCTCCTCACCTCGTTCGCCGGCGCAAAACCGCCGGAACCGGTGACCCCCGGCACGATTCGGGAAGCCCGCGCGCTTCTCCAGTACCTTGATGCCGTCTCCGGCCGCTACATCCTCTCCGGTCAGCAGGAGGACGCGGCGGTCCCCGATTGGAGCAAGGACGGCAACGTCGATTTCGACTTCATCGAAAAAACGACCGGCAAGCTCCCGGTGACACGCGGCTTCGACTACGTCTGGTTTACGCTCAAACCCGAGAAGACCGGGCCGCGCACCGTCGGTCGCCGCGCAGTCGCGTGGGCCCGGCGGGGCGGCGTCGTTCAACTCTGCGTGCACTGGGCCGCGGATCTCGGTTCGCCCGCAGGGCAGCCGGACTTCTACACGCCCTCGGAAACGCGGAAAGGCACGACGTTCGATATCGCCCAGGTGACGGTCGAAGGCACGCCGGAGAACAAGGAATTCCTCGCCAAACTGGCGCGGTTCGCGCCGGACCTGCAGTATCTTCGCGACCAGCACGTGCCGGTGATCTGGCGTCCATTCCATGAGGCAGGCGGGACCTGGTTTTGGTGGAGCGCCAAAGGCCCGGAGCCGTTCAAAAAAGCGTGGCGCTACCTGTACGAGCGCATGACCCGGGACTACGGGCTCACGAACCTGCTGTGGTGTTTCAATCCCGTCGAGCAGGAGGGCGTGATCGAAGCGTGGTATCCAGGAAACGACGTCGTGGACATCGTCAGCTCCGACTTCTATCCCGCGGCCGGCCATCCGACCTTCGGACCCGTGTACCAACATTTCCGCGCCTTCACCGGCAATCGAAAGGTCGTGCTCATGAGCGAAAACGGCGCCATCCCCGACCCCGATCTGCTCGCAGCCGAAGGCGCAGGCTGGGCGTCTTTCTGCACCTGGACGGCGGGCTTCATTTCTGACGGAAAAGCCAACACACCCGAGTTCATCAAAACGGTGTACGCCCACCCGCGAGTGCTGACGCTCGACGAGGTGCCCGACATCTATCGCTGGAAGCCGGGTCGTCCTCTGAAAAAAGGACGACAATGATCAGGGCACGGCGCCAGCGCGACCGCTCCACGCCAACGGTCGGCGAACTCTCCGGAGTGAGAACCGCTGGGTCCGATCTTACCCACCGGCGCCTCGTGGGGTGCCTGGCGCCGCGCCCGCTCCGTCGGGGGAAAAACGCCCAGACGCTCGTGAAAACGACCGAATGGAGAATGTCCTAACGTCTGAAAACAAGGTTGTTGAGCAACGTTTTTACACCCGTCTGAGGTCCGCCCGAGGTATGGCTGGTTGCTCTTAAGTGCCCCCTGCGGAAGCCGATAGTTAGGCCTAGTGCTGCTTTCCTTTTCCCCGCCGCCGGAACTCCGTCGTGTAGCCACAGGCGTTTTCGCCCGGCTCGTGTTCGTCGCGCTCTGCGGTTTCGCGCTGCCGGGAATGGCGTTCTCCGCGGAGGAGACGCCCTCGCCTCCGCCGTCGGCCGCGCTCGGCCTGCCGCTGATGCGGACCTATCCGTTTGCCGAGATCGGCGACATTTCTCCCGGGGTCCAGATGAGCCTCGACTCGCTCGGGCGGCTCGTGCTCGCGCAGGAGCACGCGTATTTGGTGTTCGACGACAAAAACTGGACCGACCAGTACCTCGACCGACAAAACGGGGCGAGCCTCTCCGCGGTCCTGCTCGCCCCGGACGGCACGACCTACTACGGCGGCACGAGCTCGTGGGGGACAATTGAATACACCGATCGCGGCGAGGTGGTGCCGCACCCGATCCCCTCCGCCGCCGCCCCACCCTGGACCGACGGAAGCCAGTTCTCCCGGCTGATCGCCGATTCGACCGGCGTGTATTTCGCCAACGATCTCGGCGCGGTGCATTACGACAAGACGACGGGACGGCAGCAGTATTTCCAGCTGCCCGAGCTGCTCTGCCTGTTCTCGCTCGACGGCACGACCTACGTCAGCGCGGGCAACCGCGGCACGCTTCGCTTCGACCTCACGACCAACACGCTCCGCCCGGTGAACGAGGGAACCAACGCCCCTCCGTTCGACGCCGCGGTGCCGTGGAGGGACGGGGAGGTGCTCGGCCGCAGTCTCTGGGGCTCGTTCCTTCTGTTCGACGGCAAGGAATTCAAACCGTGGCCGTGCGAGATCGAGCCAGCCCTCTGGTCGGGCGTCTCCCGGCTTGTCCGGCTGCCCGGGCAGCGTCTGGCCGTGCTGGTGAAAACGCACGGAATCTACCTCCTCGACCACAACGGACGCTCCCTCCTCACGCTCGAAGGCGGAGAGTTCGCGAGCGCCACCGACATCTGCGCCGGCGAGCTCGGCGTCCTGTGGGTCGCAAGCGGCTCGGGAATCACGAAGGTCCTCTACGACGCGCCGCTCCAGGTCTTCGATCACCGGCTGGGGCTTTCGCTCAACTGGCCGTCGATCGTGATGGACCACGGGCGCACCCTCGTGCTTTCGGGCGGCACGCTCTACCAGCCGTTGCCGGGGGAGCACTCGGAGCCGACGCGTTTTCGTCCGATCGAAACCAAGCTTCCCAGTGGCGTCTGGTCCGCCGCCTCGAGCGATCACGGCCTTCTGCTCGGAAACTCGCAAGGCGCCTTCCACCGCGACAACGGCGGACGGATCACGCACGTGCTCGACTCCTTCAACCCGCAGCGACTGATCGCGCTGGCGCCCGACACTTGCCTCGCGGTCGGTTCGGAAAAGATCGCCGTGCTGAAGTGGAACGGAGCCACGTGGGCCGTGGCTGCAGGGCCGAGCCCGGGAATCGGCTTCGCCTCGACCGTGCTGGCTCGGCCCAACGGCAGCACCTGGCTCGAGCTCGGCGTCGGCCGCGTGGGCCGCGTGCTCTGGCGCGACGGCAAGCTGACCGCGCGCGTCTTCGATTCGTTTCCGTGGAAACACCCGGTCTGGGTCGGCCTCGGGGCGATCGGCTCCGTGGTGGTGATCACGAACAATCCGACGGAGCACGTCTATTTCGATGAAGCCACCGATCAGTTTGTCGACCGCCCGGATCTGGACCGCCTGCTCGCGATGGGCCCGTACCGCTCCGTGCGACCGTACCAAACTCCCAACGGCACCATCTGGATGCCGCATGCGCGCGGCGTCTTCCGCCTGATTCCCTCCGCTTCCGGCTACGTCGTCGACGTCGGGGATCTCGATATCATCCGCGAAACGTATCCGGGACTTCAGATCGCCGGCGACGATACCTGGGTGGCGGGCTTCCGCTTCCTTTCGCGCATCGTCCCGAAGGAAAACTACGATTCGGTGCGCCGGCCCAAGCCGCTGCTCATGTCCGTGACCGACTCGCGCTCGCGCCGGCAGCTCTTCCGTGCACTCGAACCGAACCCCGGCGCGCTGCAGAATATTCCGTATTCGAGCAACAGCCTCAGCTTCCAGTTCTTCTCGGGCACGTTCGCCCGCATCCGGTCCGGGGACTATCAGTTCAAGCTCGATCGGGACGCCGAATGGTCGGTGCCGCTGCGCGATTCGAAGATCGCCCTCCCCGGCGTCCGCGAGGGCGCGCACCAGTTGACGGTGCGGCTCGTGGACAGCACCGGACAGATCGGCGAGCAGACTATCCTGCGCTTCAGCATCGCTCCGCCGCTTTACCGCACGTGGTACGCCTACCTGCTCTACATCGCTTCGTCCGTCGGGCTGCTGGCGACGGGCGGCTGGTGGCTCCTCCGTCGCGCAAAACAGCGGAACGCCGATCTCGAGTCGCTCGTGCAGATCCGCACCGCGGAACTCCAGGTGGCCGCCGAAGAAGCCCGCCAGGCCGCTAAGGCGAAGAGCCAGTTCCTCGCGAACATGTCGCACGAGATCCGAACGCCGATGAACGGCGTGATCGGCATGTCCAACCTGCTCGTCGACACGCCCCTCAACGAGCAGCAGCGGGAGTACACGGAGATCATCCGCCGGAGCAGCGAGTCGCTCCTCACGATCATCAACGACATCCTCGACATCTCGAAACTCGAGGCCGGCAAACTCGCGCTCGACTCGACGGATTTCGACCTCCGCGCGGCAGTAGGCGAATCGGTCGCCATCCTGGCGAATCACGCCGCCACGAAACACCTGAAGATCGACCTGGCCGTTTCGCCCGACGTGCCGTCCGCGCTCCGCGGCGATCCCGGCCGGATCCGGCAGGTGCTTCTCAATCTCATCGGCAACGCGGTGAAGTTCACGGAAAAGGGCGGCATTTCCGTCCGCGTGCTCGCCGAGCATCTGTCCCCTCCGCAAGAGGGCAGGATCGCGCACCTCCGTATCGAGGTGGAAGATACCGGCATCGGCATCCCGGCCGAGGCCGCCGCTCGGCTCTTCCAGGTCTTCAGCCAGGCCGACGCCTCGACCACCCGGCGCTTCGGCGGCACCGGCCTCGGCCTCGCCATCTCCCGCCAGATCGTGGAACTGATGGGCGGCAAGATCGGCATGGTCCCGAAGGAAGGCCACGGGTCGGTCTTCTGGTTCACGCTTTCCCTGCCCGTCGCCGCGACGCCGAACCGTACGCGTCATCCGCTCGCCCAGGCGAAACCCGAGGGCCAGCGCGAATTGCTCAAGGGCCTGCGCGTGCTCGTCGCCGAGGACAACGCGGTGAATCAGCGCCTGGTCGAAGCCCAGCTCAGCCGGATCGGGTGCAAACTCCGTTGCGTCGGCAACGGTCTCCAGGCCATCGACGCCCTGCGCGAGGGCGAATACGACGTCGTGCTGATGGACTGCCAGATGCCCGAACTGGACGGCTACGAGGCCACCCGCCGCATCCGTGAGTCCGGCCGGACGCAGATTCCAATCATCGCCATGACCGCCCACGCCATGATCGGCGACCGCGAGAAGTGTCTGGAGGCCGGGATGGACGACTACCTCGCAAAGCCCGTGCGGCTTCCCGATCTCGAAGCCGCCCTCATCCGCGCCGCCGAGAGATCTCTGGCGAAAGAGTGAGCGGAGGCCACGGCTCCGCGGTGGAGAAGTTGGGAATTCGAAGTTGGAAGTTGGTGTTTTGTAGTTGGTAGTCGGTGACGCCCCCTCTCACCACAAGGAGCGCACCACACCATCCCTGGAGTGCGGGGCCCTGGCACCGCCTTCGACGGCGTGCCCCGGCTCGCCGCCTCCGATCCCCTCTCACGCTGCGCCTTGCGTCCGTCAGCGGTCGGGCTCAACCCTGAGGCATGCGCGCCGCCTCGACCACTCGCCATCCGTACGCCGCTCCGCCGGCGGCGTTGCGCGCACACGTCGACCGGATCTGGTCGTGGCAGAGCACAGCCGACGCGTCCTTGCCTACCCTTCTGCCCGGTACGGGCGCCGAACTCGTCGTCTCGCTCGGAGCTCCGCTTGCGATGGAAGAAGGAGGGCGGACAACACACCTCCCGGATGTGTTTGTCTTCTGCCTCCGCAGCGGTTTCTGCGCGCTCCGGGCCACGGGTTCGGTCGACCTGATCTCGGTGCGATTTCGGGGAAACGGCCTTCGCCATTTCAGTGCCTGGACGATGGCCGACCTCGCCGACCGGCTCACCCCGGGCTCCGTCCTTTTTGGCGCAATCGCCGACGACCTCGTTCCGCAACTGCGCACGTTGCCTTCGTTCGAACGGCGAGCCGAGGCACTGGCGAAGTTTCTCGAAGGGCGTCTCGCACGTTTTCTCCGCGACGATGCCCGGGAGGACCGCCTCGCCCAGGCCCTCTACTACGGCGAGCCCACCCTGCCGGTGCGTCATCTCGCCTCTGAGCTGGGCACCAGCGTCCGCCAACTTGAGCGATCGCTCCTCCGAACGAGCGGACTTTCTCCCAAACGCTACCGCCGCATCGCACGGCTTCACCTCACGATGCGCGACCTGCATCTGCGCGGAACCGCGGACTACCTCGACGCCGCGCTCGCGCGTGGCTTCCACGACCAGGCCCACTTCATTCACGAGTGCCGCGATCTGATCGGGCGAACGCCCCGCCAGATTCTCACGCCGGCTCAGTTGAAGTCGCATTTCTACAATACGAGTCTCCGAGCGTGAGATACCCTGGTGCGTCACTCACGCACATGGCATCCATCATCGCGAAACTCACCGCCCGCCCGGGCAAGTCAGCCGCCCTCGAAGCCATTCTTCGGGAGCTTGTCGCCGCCACGGCCAAGGAGCCGGGAGCCGTCGTCTACGACCTGCTCCGACCCGAAGGACAGGAGAACGTGTTTGTCGTCACGGAGCGGTACGCCTCGGCGGCCGCCCGCGAGAGCCACCTCGCGTCCGAGCATCTCAAAACCGCTCTGGCGAAAATCGGCGATTGCCTCGCCGGCGCGCCCGATATCCAGCTCCTCGAGCCGCTCACCGGCATCCGCCACGAATCTCGGACGGAAAACGGCAAACCCGTCCACGTCGCAGTGCTGCCGATCGGGCCCGTCAATCTGGTCTACGCCCAAACGCCGAACGGCCTTCTGGCCTGCGGTGCGCTGGATCCCGCCGCGCTCGAGCGTTTCGGCATCGCCGCCGCGCGTGTGAAACCGGCAGGCGCTTCGGTCGCGAACTATCAGGACCTGCTCGCCGGAAGCGTTCGCGAGGCCAACGCCCCCGCGCAAGCCCGCGGTATCCGCGTTGGCATGACGGGAGAGGAAGCGCTGAAGCGGCTGTAGCGGGCCGCGCCTGCGGCGCGGGGAAGTTGGAAGTTCGAAGTTGGTAGTTAGTAGTTGGTAGTTAGTAGTTGGTAGTTGGTGACCGCACGGAAGATCCCGTGACACCACTCGCATCGCACTGCGGCGTTTGCTGGACACCAATTTCCAACTTCCAACTTCCAACTTCTCCGCGCCCCGTCCGGGGCGCGGTCATCACCAATAAATCCCGATCGTCACGGGCAGGTGGCCCACCTTCGTGGCGTTGGCGGCCCAGACTTCGACGTAATAGTTGCCCGCCGACGTCGGTGTGCCGGAAAGGAAGCCGGTCTTTTTGTCGAAGGAAACGCCGGGAGGCAGCGCACCGGTCACGGCGTACTGGTACACGCCGCCTGTCGCCGCGATCTGGTACGAGAACGGCACGCCCACGTTGCCGTTCGCCCGGTTCGAACTGGTGATCGAGGGCGTGGGGTCCTGCGCCGGCGGCGGAGGCGGGGGCTGCGGCCCCGAGACCGGAATCGTTCCCGTCAGCGTGTAGGCGCCGAGGCTGCCGTAGTTGCTGTAGCCGTCGGTCAGCGGATTCCCGTGTCCGACTCCCTGCACGACGGTGTAGTACGTTCCCGCGGCGAGGCTGATCGAGAGCGAGGCGTTGAAGGTCTGGTCGGGGCTCGACTGCATCACCACGTTTCCAGCGGAGTCGAAAACCTGGAGCTGGACGTCGAGGTTCGGCCGGACAGGCGCGGGGTTCGCCGTCAGCGTCAACGTTCCGCCTCCGGTGGTGAACCGAAACCAGTCCGCACGTCCTGTCTGGGCGATGACACCCGCTTGATTCAGCGCGCCGCCGGACACGCTCGTGGCGCTCGCGGCATTCCCGCCCACGCCGTCGGACACGAAACCAAATCCGTTGGTCGTGTTGCCGATGATCGCAACGTCGTCCTCGTGGTTGTTGGCGTTGGCGTACTCTCCCTTGCTCCACTGGGTGATCGCGACGCCGTACGCGGCGCCCATGATCGGCGCCCAGCTGGTCGCGCCAGAACCCTGGCCGCGATAGTATTCTTCCGCCGGAGACGTCCGCCCGTCGTGCGAGAGACCAAAGGTGTGGCCGGCTTCGTGGGAGATCGCCTCCGCCACGCCTTCCACGCTCTGGTTGAAGACCCAGGCGGGAATCGTGCTGGAAAAGATGCGCGTCCCCGCCTGGGCGAAACTGTTGACGTACGCCACGCCGCCGGACCCCGGCGATGCGGTGTCGGTCGGCGTGACGATCACGCGGATACGCCGACCGACGGGCGCGTTATTGTAGCGCGAGACGTCGGTCGTCACGTCGATGTTGAACGGCGCGTAGTCCTCCTTCACGCGCTTCCACACCTGCGCGATTTCGTCGGAGGTGAGTGGGGAGGCCTGCGCGGCAATCGTCGCTCCTTTGGCCCAGGCCGGATCGGAGACGACTTCGCCGTCGAAATCCATGTACAACACCGCCGTCGCCGCAGGCCGGCTGCTCAAAACGGGCACCGCCGCGCTGGAGGTCGAGGCAGCGGGCTGCGCCGCCGGGGCCTGCTGCGTTCTCCCATCGCCCGGCATCGGAAAACATACCACGTCGGAAAGCCGCTTCTCGCTCAGCACGAGCCGGCCGTCCGCACCGGGAGCGAGTTCGTAGGCAAGGTTGTCGTCGGGCAGCTGCACGAGCGCAGCCAAGTCCAGCCCGTTGGTGCCGAGGGTGAAAGAGCCTCTCTGTCCGCCGGTGAGTTCTCCGCCCGCGCGAATCCAGCCGGTGCTGTCGGGTTGCACAAGATTGACGCGCCCGCGGACGGAATCGCCTCCGAGCAACGGCAGCGTGACCTCCTGTCCGGCCTTCAAATCTTCGATGGCTGCCACCGATAATCCGTCGATCACGGCCCTGCGTCCGCGCCTCGCCTCCTCCGGGGCCGCCGGATCCGTCGCGACCCTCGTATCCAGCTTCGTGCCCTGCGTCACCGCGGGTGGTTTCCAGAGTGCCGGGGCCTTCGCGGACGACCCGCCTTCGCCGGCGCTCGCCCCCGGCGAAGGAGCGGCGGTGGCCGTTTCCGCTGCAGCTGAGCGAGCCGTCGGTGCACCGGGTGCCGAAGAGGGAGCGGCCGTGCCGGAGCCATGCGGTTGCGCCTGGGCGCGCCACGCGAGCAGGCCTCCGAGAGAACCGAGGATCATCAACGCGGCGGCCGCCCGCAGCTTCGTGTTTCGTACAATCGACATCGCGATAGTGGGTTTGAATTGTGGGATTCGTCGGTGGAGCGGCAGACCCGGCGCGGAAACAAGCCTGTCGCAGAAAACTAACTACCGCTGTCTGCCCGCGAGGTGAGCGCGCAAACGCAGTCGGCCTGCCGCCGAACGCGCCACCGGATTTCATCGGCCGTAGCGAACGGCAGGGGAAGGGCTCCACGCGGCAGCGGGTATGGGAAAAAACGCCAGGCATGGCACAGCACGCCCGCGGCGCGCGGACCGGACAGAACGCCCCATGGGTTGTTCCTGAAATGCCGCAGTACACACCGGGGAATTTCCGCGCAGCGTCCATCGGGCCGGGCGCGGGCGCGCTCCCTGCGACGCGGGGCGCAAATCCGCCGCTCGCGCCGGCCGGAAGGTTGCGCTCCTCAGCCGCTCCGGCCGTTGAGATACTGGCTGTAGAGGAGACGCAGTATCAGAATTGCCACGACGCCCAAGAACACCGGCCGGACAAAGCGGGCGCCCCGCGTGACCGCCAAATGCGCGCCGATCCGCGAGCCGACAAGCTGCCCCGCGCCCATCACGAGACCCGCTTTGTAGTGGACCGAACCGGCGAGCAGGAAAAGCGCGAGCGAGCCGAGGTTGCTTGTCGCGTTCATCACTTTCGTCGTGGCGGTCGCCTTGAGGAAATTGAAACCCATCACGGCGATCAGCAGCACGGTCCAGAAGGAGCCCGTACCAGGCCCCAGAAACCCGTCGTAGAAGCCGAGTGCCAATCCCGCGGGAATGAAGAAGCCGGCGATGGAAAGCCGGGGCGGATGATCCCCGTGGCCGGCGGTCGGACGCGCCGCGGTGTAGACGAAAAGCAGGACGAGCAGCCAGGGAATCACCCGCTGCAGCACCGCGGCGTCGAGCTTCTGCACCGCGAGCGCGCCGAAAACCGAGCCGACGAGCGTGAAAAGGATGCCGAGGCCGCAGGTCCGCACGTCCACCAAGCCCGCCCTTGAATAATGCCAGGCGGCGCTCGTGCTTCCGAAGCTAGCCTGCAGTTTGTTCGTGCCGAGGGCGATCTGCGGAGGGAGGCCGAGGTTGAGAAGTACAGGGACGGTGATCAGCCCCCCGCCGCCCGCGATGGCGTCGACGCCGCCGGCGATCAGCGCGACGGCGAACAAAGCCGGATACATCCACCACTCGGCGAGGAGCATGCGGCACCTTGCGCAGGCGGGCGGGAGGCGTCCAGACAACTGCGCGTGCGCCTCGAATTCCGGGAAATCGGTGTAACTTGTCCGAATCCGGTGTGTTCATCCGTCATACAGGAGACCGCAGCTCACGACCCAATCGCCTTTGCCATGCCCACCACCGCCACCCGTCTTCCCAACCACTCCACAATCTCCGAATGGCTCCGCGGGGGAGCCTTTGTTTGCGGTGAGCGGGCGGCCGCGCCTGAGACCGAGCTGCGCGAGCAACTTCGCGCCTTGCACGACTCCATGATCGAGCGCTCCTTCGTGCTCGATCGCCGCGGCCACGCCGACGCGTCCGACGAACTCAACCGGTTCGCCGAAGAACTCCGCCAGCTGCTCGATGGCGTCGAGAGCTGACGTCGAAACCGCTCTGGCCCTGCCGAAGAAAGCGGACCAACGTCGGCGAATGGTCTCGCCTCGGATCCGCGCCACCTCCGCACGCCTCGCCCTGTTTCGCCCGCTCGCTGCCATTCTCATTTCGGTGGGATTCCTCGCGCCCGTGCGGGGCGGAGAGCCGGCGGACCTGGCCTTGGCCAGTCCCGCTCCACAGGTCCTGCCGATCGGACCGGGTTTCGCGGGCAGCTCGGTCAACGTCGTCGCGGGGCTTCAAAACACGCTATTCACCGACGGCGACATGCAGTTCGCGGCGTTCTACGCGCCCGACGGAGTTGTCGTGCTCGCACGGAGACGCTTGGCGGACACAGCCTGGGAAACCGTTCGCACGCGGTTCACAGGCAACGTCGCGGACGCGCACCACACGATCGCCATCGCGGTCGACGGCGCCGGTTTTCTCCACGTTGCCTGGAGCCACCATGGCAATCCCCTCAATTACGCTCGCGGCGTCGCACCCCGCTCGCTCCAACTCGGCGAAAAGCGTTCGATGACCGGAAGCCACGAGGATCGCGTGACGTATCCGCAATTCGTACGAATGCCCGCTGGCGATCTGCTGTTTTTCTACCGGGACGGCCGCTCGGGACAGGGCAATCTCGTCCTCAACCGCTACATCGTCGCCACTGAGAAGTGGACGCAGGTGCACCCAAACCTGATCGACGGCGAAGGTCGGCGCAGCGCCTACCCGACCGTGATGGCCGATCGCGACGGAGTGCTGCACCTGGCGTGGAACTGGCGCGACACGCCCGACGTGGCGACGAACCACGACTTGGCCTATGCCCAATCGTCCGACGGCGGGGCGACCTGGAAATCCATCGCCGGAGCGCCGCTCGCAATTCCGCTCACCGCGGAAAACGCCGACTACGCGCTGCGCATCCCCACGAACCGCTCGCTCATGAATCCCCCTGCCATCACGGCTGACGCGGAGGGTCGCCCGTGCCTGGCCGATTACTGGTGCCCCGAAGGCTCCGACGTTCCGCAGTACCACGTCGTCCGCCACGACGGAAAACGTTGGAATGTGCTCCAGGTGACGCACCGCACAACGCCGTTCGTCCTCGCAGGCACAGCAACGAAACGCCCTCCGCTCTCGCGATCGGTTCTGCTCTCGCAGAAGAGTGAAGGCGGCCGCACGTCGCTCGTGCTGGTTTACCGCGACGACGAACAGCGCGAGCGCATCGTCGCCGCTTCGTGTTCCGATATCGCCGCCCGGAAGCCGGTCTGGAGTTTCTGCCTGTTGAGTGAAGAACCGGTCGGCGCGTGGGAGCCGTCGCTCGATCCCGAGCAGTCGCTCCGGATGGGACATCTATCGATGCTCATTCAGCGCGTGGAGCAGCGAGACGGTGACGATCGCGCCGCCGCAGCCGTCCCCCCGACACCGGTGTCGGTGCTCACCTGGGCCGTGCGTTGAACACACCGCCGCGCGCAGCGAGGTCCGCCTACTGCGTCATGCTCTGCGGCGGGAGCACGAACACATCGTGCTTCACCGTCGGCCACTCTTTGCCGTGCGGGTATTTCGACAGGATCGCATGGATCTTGCCGTCGAGTTTTCCCTGCAGGTTGCGCACGACGCTCGGGTCGAGCGTGAGGCGCAGATCGCCCGCCTGCTTTTGCAGCACCTCCGTGTGAGCCACGGCGTAGATGCCGAGCGCATCCTGCGCGAAAATCTTCACGTCCTCCGCGGTCGGGATATAGCCGAAGCCGACCTTCACCTCGTATTTTCCAGGAACGACGTCCTCGTAGTGGACGACGACCTGATACTGCGATGTTTCCGCCGGGCCGTTGCCGATCTTGTAGGCATCGAGGATGCCCATGAACGGCTGGACCAAGGGCCCTGAATTCAAGCAGCCGAAAAGCGCGGCGCAGAGAAGGAACGGGAGGAATCGGAAATATTTCATGGGGAGAGGCCTCGGTGTGAAATCTACCGGGAAACGGGGGAGTTGCCACCCCTGAAAACAGCGGATGCCGGACAAAGTGCCCAACGGCGGCTGTTTTCCGGCGTGGCCTCCCGGGGCTCCGCGGCAGCCGTGAGAAACCGATGAACGAGGCGCGCCCGCCCGCCTGAATCACCGCCAAGTACCTCAAGCCGTTTGCCTCAGGAGCGGGCGAATCGCTCCGCTTTCCGCCGGCGGTGAGCCATGCTCACACTGTACGAAATCCCGCGGTTGGACCTGCACGTGCCCGCAGCAGAGTGTGCGCCCACTCCCCCATCCATCCGCTTCCGCGGCTCCGCCGCCTTGCTGCTGGCAACCCGTGAAGCGTCTGAACGCCGCGAACCCCTGGCCCGGGTTTCCGGCATCCAGTCTCCCGCTCGCATGACGTCTTCGTTGGTTCTCCGTTCACTCTTTGTCCGCGCCCTTTTTGCGCCGGCGCTTTTCGTTTCGGCAACAGCCATTGGCGCGCCGATCGATCGCCACGCCGTGGTCGCCCGCCACAACGTGCATGTCACGTCCGTCGATCCCGAAGCCGCTCTCACCGTCGGCAACGGCGACTTCGCCTTCACCGTCGACGCCACCGGTCTCCAGACCTTCGAGAAGCGTTATTACGACGAGGGCATTCCTCTCGAGACGCTCTGCACGCTGCCCTGGGCCTGGCATTCTTTTCCGAATACAGCGGGGCTGAAACTCGAGGACGCGATGAAGGCGTACGACTTTCACGGGCGGTCCGTGAACTACGCCGCGCTGCAGCACAGCCCGGCGGGCGCCTATTTCCGCGAGAACCCGCATCCGCTCGCGCTCGGCCAGATCTCCCTTCTCTACAAGGGGCAGCCGGTGAAGCCGGAGGAGATCGGCGAGATCGATCAAACGCTCGATCTCTGGACGGGCAGCATCCGCACGACCTTCACCCTCGCGGGCCAGCCGGTGCTGGTCGAAACCGCGGCCGATCCCCGCCAAAGCGCGGTGGCGGTTCGCGTCCGCTCGTCGCTTGTCGAGGCCGGCGCGATCCAGGTCCGCTTCCGCTTCCCGTATTCCTACGACTTCGCGGTGCGCAACAAGCCGCCGTTCGACTGGAAACACGACGACCGGCATCAGACCGCGTTGACCAAGCGCGACGCGCATTTCGTCCAGCTCGCGCGCACCGTCGACGCCTCCCGCTACACGGTAAACGTCGCCTGGCTCGGCACTGCCGTCTTCGAGCAGGCCGCGCCGCACGAATTCCGGATGAATTCCGAAGGCGGCGACGCGCTGACCTTCACCTGCGCCTTTTCCGCCGACCCTCTTCCGCAAGAACCGGCGTCGTTCTCCACCGTGATGGAGGCGAGCGCCAGGGGCTGGGCGGATTTCTGGACGAAGGGCGCGATGATCGATCTCTCCGGCAGCACCGATCCGCGCGCCGCCGAGTTGGAGCGGCGGGTGGTCCTGTCGCTCTACCTCACGCGAGTGAACTACGCCGGCGCGTTTCCTCCGGGCGAAACCGGACTGACGCAGCTCAGCTGGTACGGAAAACACAACTCGGAGATGTATTTCTGGCACGCCGCGCACTTCTACCAGTGGGGCCACCCGGAGCTGCTGGAGAAAGGACTCGAGTGGTACCGGAGCATCCTGCCGCAGGCGAAGGCCGACGCGGCCGAGCAGGGCTTCGAAGGCGCGCGCTGGCCGAAGATGGCCGGCATCGATGGCCGTCCGAGTCCCGGCACGATCAACCCGTTCATCATCTGGAATCAGCCGAATCCGATCTACCTCTGCGAGCTGGTCTACCGGGCGCATCCCGACCGCGCCACGCTCGAGCGGTACCAGGACGTCGTCTTCGAGTCGGCGAAGTTCCTCGCCTCGTTCGCCTATCTCGACGCCAAGACCCAGCGCTACGTGCTCGGTCCCCCGATCCGCAACGTCAGCGAATCGAGCAAGGAGAACCACACGCAGAACCCGACCTTCGAGCTCGCCTACTGGCACTACGGACTCCAGGTCGCCCAGGCCTGGCGCAAGCGCCTCGGCCTCGCTCCCGAACCGCTCTGGAACGATATCCTGGCCAAACTCGCCCCTCTTCCCACGCAGGACGGCAAGTACGTCGAGATCGAGACCTCGCCCGACCTGTATTCACATCCCGGCGACCTGCCGACCTCGATGATGATGGTGCTCGGCTACCTGCCCCTGACGGACAAGGTCGACCTCGAGACCGCCCGCCGCACGTTTCACGAACTCAACAAGCGCAGCCCGCAGGGAACCGAGCGCTGGGTCAGCTGGGCTCTCGGTCAGGGCGCCCTGACGGCCGCGCGGCTGAACGAGCCGGCCACCGCCGTGGCCATCGTGACCAACCCGTCGAAGCAGGCCCGTTTCATGAAGAGCGGTCACGTGCGCCGGCCGAAGGAGCCCAACGGCTGCGTCACCTACCTTCCCGTCAACAGCTCGCTCCTCACCGCGGTCGGCCTGATGGCCGGCGGCTGGGACGGCGCGCCCAAGGTGAACGCCCCCGGCTTCCCGCAGGACGGCACCTGGACGGTGCGCGCCGAGGGCTTCAACCCGATGCCATGAGCCGGCCCGCCTTCACCGTCCCTGCCTTTTGGCTCCGCCGGACGCCTCCGGCGGAGGTTCATGCGCCGCGGATCGTCGGTCCGTCGACCCAGCGCGCCACGATCGTCGTGAGCGAAGGGTGATCCGGAATCCCGAACTGATTGCGATGCAGCTCACCCACCACGATCTCGGTCGCGCGAGCGCCCACCCACTCCGGCTGCTGGTCCAGCCCGGCGCAGGGCTCGGGATGCTCGGCGAGGTTGAGGCAGAAGAAGCCGTGTGTATCCGGAATCTTCGCACCGCACTCGCGCATCCAGTCGCGGGCGCGGACGTCGTGGCCGAGCACCACGTCGGGCCGATGCCGGCGGAACCAGGCGTTGAAGCTGGCGCGATCGATCGTGTCGCTGACCAGCGGAGGAACGGTTTCGAGCCCCGGGGCGTGCCGCTGGAAGGCCAGGAACGCCGCCTCCCACCGGCGCTGCAGCCGCTGGTCCTGGTGGCTCTTGAGAAAGAGACCCGGCCGGCGGTAACCGCGGGCGTGCAATCGCTCCAGGGCGCTGGTCATCGAGCGATGGTGGTCCGAGCAGATCGAGTGCAGCGCAGGGTTCTCGATCAGGTAGTCGGTGTAGACGCCGGCGTAGTTGCGCCAGTTCAGACGGGAGAAATCCGGCGGATCCCACGCGGGAAGAATCAGCACGCCGCGGATGCCCCGGCTCTGCAGGATCGCGTCGAGGCGCGGGATCTTCACGCCGCGGGGGCCGACGAGGAACGTCTCCAGGCCGAAGCCAAGCTCCTTCGCGCGGTTGGTCGCGCCTTCGAGGATGGCTCGGAAAAACGCGCTCGCCGCGGGCGGCCGCTCCGGCTCGTCCAGGGCGACGGCGGCGAGCATGCCCCGGAAAAGGCTCCGGCGGTTTTTTCGCATCTCCGACATCACCGCGCTGGCGAGCGGGTTCGGCCGGTACGCGAGCGCGTCGGCCGCTTTTTGGATGCGCAGGCGCGTCTCCACACGGACGCGCGGCAAGTCGCGCAGCGCCTCGGACACGGTCGTAGGCGAAACCTTCAGCAACTTGGCGAGGTAACGCACCGTGGGGACGGCGCCTTTCGGCGGGCGCTTCTCGGAGGCGACGTTACGGCGGCTGTTTTGGGAGGGCGCTGCCATCGGAATCCACCGTGCAAAACCGGGCGCGGTTGCGCAATCGACAACTGGCGGGCCCCGTCGCCCACCGAGCGGGCACGCACCTTTTTCGTTAACCCAAACACCGTCTGACGATGAACCCAAACAACTCCCCTAGTCGGCAGCTGAGGATGAGGTCCCTGCTGCTCCTCGGCTCGCTCGCCCTGTGCGTCGGCTCCGCCCGCGCGCAGCAGGCGCCCGCCAAATCCGCTGCTCCCGCGCCCGCGGCCCCGACCGGAACGACGGCCGATTCCCGCACGCTGGAAGACACCATCGAGCTGTCTCCCTTCGTGACCACGACCGAGAAGGACCGCGGCTATTTCGCGGCGAACTCGATGGCAGGCACGCGCCTGAACACGAAGGTCGAGGACCTCGCCGCCTCGATCTCGATCGTGACCAAACAGCAGCTGCTGGATACGGCCGCGGTCGATATCAACGACGTGTTCCTCTACGAGGGGAACACCGAAGGCACGTATCAATATACCGACTTCCAGATCGAGAACAGCGGCGCGGCGGGCGACATCGTCGTCGACCGCACCGGCACGAACCCCGCCGGCGCCAACCGCGTCCGCGGACTCGGCCAGGCCAACCTCTCGATCGGCGGCTTCGAGGTGACGGGCGGCCTTCCGATCGACACCTACAACGTCGACGCGGTCGAAATCAGCCGCGGTCCGAACTCCAATCTCTTCGGCCTCGGCAACGCCGCCGGCACCGTCAACCTCCTCCCCGGCCAGGCAAGCATGGCGCGCCGCAGCGCTCGCACCAAAGTCCAGGCCGACGACTTCGGCGGTCTGCGGGCCGAGGGCTCCTACCAGATCCCGATCAAGCAGGACGTGCTCGGCATCGCGCTCTACGCGGTGAACGACCAGCTCGGTTTCAAACGCAAGCCCGCCTACGAGCGCACCACGCGCTTCACCGGCGCGGTGACGTTCCGCCCCTTCCGCAAAACCACGATCCGCGCCTGGGCCGAGACCTACGACAACCGCAACTCCCGGCCCAACTCGATCACGCCGCGCGACCTGGTCTCGCAGTGGGTCTCGGCCGGCAAGCCGACGTGGGATCCCACCACCGGCACGTTGAAAAAGGCTGACGGCACCACGCTGCGCTCCAACTGGGGCTCCCGTGAGTCGCTCTTCGTCCCGAACGGAGGCGTCGATCTCTACTCCGACAGCTTCGTCACCCGCATCAACCAGTTCATCGATCAGGGGCAGGTCACGTACTACACGCCTGGATTCCGTCCGGCGAACATCGCCTCGAGTTCGAGCACGATCCCGGGCCCGATCAGCCCCAGCATCGCGAACAGCCAATACAACTACAATCTGGTCAGCGGCTGGCAGACCGACGTGCCGAAGCAGATTCTCTGGCGCGCGTCCGGCGTGAGCGACAAGTCGCTCTACGACTACGACAACGTCAACTTCGCCGCGCCGAACTACGCGGACACCGAGGCGACGACCAAGCAGATCACGATCGACCAGCAGGTCTTCCAGACCGCGGAGCACTCGCTCAACGTCCAGGCGGCCTACTTCTCCCAGAACGTCGACGGCTGGTCGCACAACTTCATCGGCGACTCGGGCGGCATCGCCGCGGCCATGATGGTCGACATCAACGAGAAGCTCCTCGACGGCACGCCCAACCCGTACTTCCTGCGGCCCTTCATGGCCGGCGCCGAGCCGCAGATCAAACGGACGATCGACAACGCGGATACGTACCGCTTCCAGGGCGCGTACAAATGGGATCTCTCCGGCCGTTCCAACTGGCTCCGCTGGATCGGCGTGCAGAACCTCGTCGGTTACGCCGAGCGCCGCGAACGCATCTCCGGCACCCTCGGCTACCGGAGCTACATCATGCCGGGTCACACCTGGTACACCGACACCCTCGCCGACGGCTCCATCCGCACCAAGGTCGGCAACTCGTACCGCATGACCTACCGGTATTATCTCGGCGACAACGTCGGCTCCAACGTCGACTACGCCCCGATGCGCCCGGCCTCCACCACCGGCAATTTCAACCTGCGCTGGTACGACGGCAAAGCCCAGCAGTGGGTGAACGAGGACGTGTCCGTCGAGGAACTCTTCGACTCCAATCGCCTGAAGCGCGAAGTCCGCCACACGCTCGGAGCGATCTGGCAGGGCAACATGCTGGACGACCGGATCGTCCCGACCTACGGCTTCCGCCGCGATCGCGTCCTCGAGTACGAGGGCCCGTCCCGCACCTGGTACGACAACGGCTACCCGAACACCGAGCCGCTGTGGAAGTTCAAGGATCCGAGTTACGAATACTCGAAGAGCTACAACTCCGGCGACACCACCACCGCCGGCATCGTGGTCAAGCCGCTGAAGTGGCTGAACCTGTACTACAACCAATCCGACAGCTTCCGTCCCGCGGGCCTGGCCTATGACGTGAAGGGCGGCATGCTTCCGAACCCCGAGGGCAAGGGCAAAGACTACGGCTTCGCGATTCGCCTGATGGACGGAAAGCTCCAGCTGAAGTTCAACCAGTACGAGACGACCGAAATCAACGCCCGCACCGGCGGCAGCTCGAGCACGATGACGTCGCGCCTGCAGCGCATCGATTTCGACATCGACCGCAGCGACGGCCGCCTGCCCGACGCCACCGACCGCTGGCACCTGGAAGCCAGCGCCTACCGCTGGATCCTTGCCGCTCACCATGTCTCGGACCGCACGCAACTCGCGCCCGACCAGGTCGAGGCCTACCGCAAGGAAGCCTGGGACAAGTACATCGTTCCCGCCGGCCTGCCGTGGTCGTACCGCCAGTGGTTCATGGACGGCCCGAAACGCGTCTTCGCCGACACGAACACGGCCACTGCGCGGGGCAAGGAGATCGAGATCAACTACAACCCCGACAACTACCTCGCCCTCAAGGCGACGATCACGCAGCAGAAAGCCTACGATTCCGGTATCTCGATCGCGAATACCGAATGGATGAACGAGCGCCTGGCGTTCTGGCAGGCGATCAAGATCCCCGACAACCTGGAGCGCTACGACGCGGTGACCAACACGTGGACGAAGAGCCCCGTCGCCGGAAAATCGTGGTGGTCCACCTGGGATTCCGACTCGGGCACCGGCTCCGACGTGACGCCCGAGCGCTGGTTCCAGCAGAACGTCGAGGCCAACATGGCCCTGATCAACGCCCGCGCCGGACAGAAGAAGCCGCAGACGCGCGAGTGGCATTTCACCACCGTCGGCAGCTACCGCCTCGCCGGACTCGGCTTCGAGAACTTCCTCAAGAACATGACCGTCGGCGGTTCGGTGCGTTGGGAAGACCGCGGTGCCATCGGCTACCTTGCCGACACCACGATCCTCAATCGCACCGGCCAGTATTACCGCTACGACGCGAGCAAGCCGGTCTACGACAGCGATCACTGGCAGGCCGATCTGATGACGAACTACCGGTTCAAGTTCTGGGATAACAGGGTGAACTGCCTCGTGCAGCTCAACGTCCGGAACGTGTTCGAGAACGGCGGCCTCCGTGTTGTCGGCGTCAATCCCGACGGCACCGCGCGCGACTTCCGCATCCTCGATCCGCGCCGGTTCATCGTCTCCGCGACGTTCGAATTCTGAAGCATGCTGGGTAGGCCTGCTTCAAGGTTAGAGGTCCTAGACAGTCCCCCGCGTCCGGCAACGGACGCGGGGTGAATGGGACCGATCGCGCGCCACCCGGCAGCCAGCCTGCGGGTGGCGCGAATCGTTTCCAGCGGGCACGCAAAGCCGCGCGCGGACCTTCGACGCAGACTGGCCGGGAGGTCGTCGCAGGGACGCGCCGACCCACCCGCAAGCATGCAGGCTCGAGGGAGACGGAGTGCGTGGCTCGGCGCCCCGGAAAACCGCCCGCCCGATTGCGAATTCGCGACTCTATCGTACTACGATGGGATGCTCGCGAATCTCGACCTCCCCTCGGCCGTCTCGTCTGGGTTTCCTGCGGGGAGGCGCGTTTTATGAACTCCTCCGCGCCGCGCCCGGCGACGCTCTGCGCCCATGGCGGCCAACGGCATGAGGCGCGGAAAGGGAACCAGCCGCTCCAGCCCGCGATCGCGCAGACTGCGGTCTTCGAGCTCGGCACGGCAGCCGACGCCGAAGCGATCTTCTCCCACGCTCGCGACGGCTATGCCTATTCGCGTTTCGGCAATCCGTCGGTCGATGCGCTCGCCACCCTCCTCGCCGAACTCGAGGGCGGCGCGGGCGCACTCGTCACCAGTTCCGGCAATGCCGCCACCCTCTGCGCCATCACCACGGCGCTCGACGGTCGCACCGGTCCGCTGGTGACCCATCCGGACATTTACGGCGGCAGCTTCGAACTGCTCCGCATTCTTTCCTCCGTTTACCGCGTCGCGGTGGAATTCGCCGATCCGTCGCGCGAGGAAACCTGGCTCGCCGCCGTGTCCCGGGCCGGAGCCGTGCTCGTCGAAACGCCATCGAACCCGCTCATGCGGCTGATCGACATCGAGCGCACGGCGCAGACGGCCCGCATCGCGGGTGCGCCCGTCATCGTCGACAACACCGTCGCGACGCCGATGAACCAGCAGCCTCTCTCCCGGGGCGCGGACTGGGTCGTTCACTCCAGCACGAAATACCTCAACGGCCACGCGGACATGATCGGCGGTTGTCTCGTTTCCCGGGAGCCGCTCACTTCGCGCCATCGGGCGATCCACAAGAATCTCGGCGGCACCGTGAATGCCCTGGACGCCTGGCTGGTGCATCGCGGGCTCCGCACGTTTCCCCTGCGCATGGAGGCGCACAATCGCAACGGCACGGCGATCGCGGAATGGCTTCAACAGCGGCGAGAGATCGCCCGCGTATTCTACCCAGGACTACCTTCGCACCCGCAGGCCGACCTCTTCCGGCGTCAGATGAGCCACGGCGGCGGACTGCTGTCGTTCGAACTCAAAGGCGGCGAGCCGGCCGCGCTGCGTTTCATCGACCGGCTGCGGCTGATCGTGCACGCCGTCAGCCTCGGAGGAACGGAAACCCTCGCGACGCGCCCGTCGAAAACAAGCCACCGGGGAATGACGCCCGAAGCGCGCCAGCAGGCCGGTATCGGAGACGGACTCATCCGCCTCGCGCTCGGCATCGAGGCGGTGGAGGACGTGATCGACGACCTCGAGCAGGCGATCTCCGAAACGTAACCCCCGCTCACTTCGCCGGACCGCGGGGGTATTTGTCGTACTTCGGCAGCGTCGGATCGAGCGGATCCCACGGCTGAACGTCGCACGTCCAGATTTCCGCCTGCGCCTTGAACCAGCTCGGGTCGTCGAGGCTGGACGCCGGGACGCCAAGTCCCGTCGAGCCGGGGCTCTCGCCACCCGTGACGCGGGAACCGCACTCCGGGCAAAACCCGCGCCGATGGGTTCCCCACCCTTCGCTCTGCGTCACGTGATGGCGCAACGTGCCTTTCGTGATCTTGAACTTGCCCGCCGGGATGTAAACGACCGGCGTGTACGGTCCGCCGGAGAGCCTCTGGCAGTCGCGGCAGTGGCATTTCAGCATATGGATCTCGGAGGGAGCAGCAGTGCATTCGTAGCGAATTGCACCGCAGAGGCAGCCGCCAGTGAACGGAGATATCATGGGAGGATAACGTCAGCACATCGGTTCAACTCGACCGCCGGTACAGGCAGGTGCCCGGTGGACGGCGCGGCGCAACTGCACTCAGTAAGCGCCGCACACACACCACCATGAACCCAAATGGAAACCCGCGTCCACCCTTGCCTCCGTTCGACCGCGAGTCCGCCGAGAAAAAGGTTCGGCTCGCAGAAGACGCCTGGAACAGCCGCGATCCCGAACGCGTGGCGCTGGCCTACACCGTCGACAGCGCCTGGAGAAACCGCGCCGAATTCCTCGCCGGGCGACCGTCCATCGTGGAGTTCCTTCGGCGAAAATGGACGCGCGAGCTCGAATACCGGCTGATCAAGGAACTCTGGGCGTTCACCGAAAACCGCATCGCCGTGCGGTTCGCGTACGAGTGGCGCGACGACGGCGGAAACTGGTTTCGCTCGTATGGAAACGAGAACTGGGAATTCGACGCGGAAGGCCACATGGCCCGACGGGTCGCCAGCATCAACGATCTGCCCATCTCCGCCACCGAACGAAAGTATCACTGGCCCCTCGGCCGGAGGCCCGACGACCATCCCGGGTTGTCGGACCTCGGTTTCTAGAGGCTGTCTCCGCTCTGCTGATACGCTCACACCCATGAAACGTCACACCTACACCGCTGCGACGGTATGGACCGGCAACGACGGCACCGGCACCCAGACCTACAAGAGCTACCGTCGCGATCACACGCTGTCTGCGCCCGGCCGGCCGGAACTCCTCGCGTCGAGCGACCCGGCGTTCCGCGGCGACCCGGCGCGCTACAACCCCGAGATCCTTCTCGTGGCGAGCCTCTCCTCGTGCCACATGCTCTGGTACCTGCACCTCTGCTCGGCCAACGGAATCGTCGTCCAAGCCTACCGCGACGATCCGGTCGGCGAAATGGAGGAGGCCGACAACGGCTCCGGAAAATTCGTGCGCGTCGTGCTCCATCCCACCGTCACGATCCAACCGGGAGGCGATGTCGCTCGCGCCAAGGCGCTGCACGAGGAAGCCCACCGCTATTGCTTCATCGCCAATTCGGTGAACTTCCCCGTCGAAACGGAACCCACCGTCGCCACCGCCTAGGCGGACCGAACAGCCGCACCCGAGGGCAGTGTGAAAACCCGCGGGCGCGTTCGTCTTCCGGACGGCGCGTTCGCGGGCGCCCCGGGCCATTGCCCGCGCCCGGTGAGTCCCGACGGGATTCCGTCTCGGCGGGCGTGTCACAAAACGCGCACCTGGTTCGTCTCGTTGGGTTGTGATGAATACGATCGAAAGCGAAACGATGACCACGAACCAACCTCGGCTGAACTACCGCACGGCATCTCCCGTCGTGATGCCGGCCATGCTCGGCCTCCAACAGGCCGTGAACAACAGCGGCCTCGAAAAAAGCCTCCTGGAGCTGGTGAAGCTCCGCACCTCCCTGATCAATCGCTGCGCGTTCTGCATCGACATGCACTTCCGCGAAGCCAAGGCCGACGGCGAGACCGAACAACGCCTGCTGCTCCTCAGCGCCTGGGAGGAAGTCGACCTCTACACGCCTCGCGAGCGCGCCGCGCTTCGCTGGACCGACGCCCTCACGCGCCTCTCGCAAGACGGTGTGTCGGACGAGACCTTCGAAGCCGCGCACGCGGAATTCTCGGACGCCGAACTCGCCGCACTAACCCTCGCGATCGTCGCCATCAACGGCTGGAACCGCTTCAGCGTCGGCTTCCGCGTGCCGCCGGGATTCCGCGGCTGATCTTCCCTGCCGGCGGTCGCACGATCCGCCGGCATCCTCTTCCCCGCCATGGACTCCGTCTTTTCGGAAAACCGCTCCCTGCTCTTCGGAATTGCCTACCGCATGCTCGGCCGAGTGGCCGATGCCGAGGATGTCGTTCAGGAAACCTTCTTGCGCTGGCAACGTCAGGACCCGGCGAAAATCGTCTCCCCGAAAGCCTGGCTCATCTCGGCCGTCACCCGGCTGAGCATCGACCAGCTTCGCTCCGCGCGCCGCCAGCGCGAAGAGTACGTCGGCGTGTGGTTGCCGGAGCCGATCGTCGGCGCGGATACGGTGACGCCGGCCGACACCGCCGCGCTCGCGGATTCCCTCGGCATGGCCTTCATGACGATGCTGGAAACACTCTCGCCAGTGGAGCGCGCCGTCTTTCTCCTGCGCGAAGTGTTCGACTACGAGTTCGCCGAGATCGCGCGGATCGTCGGGAAAACCGAGGTCAACTGCCGCAAGATTGTCGGCCGCGCCAAAGAGCGGCTCGGCGGACGCGACGCACCCAGCTCCGCCCGTGCCTCCGCCGCAGAACCGATCGTGAAGCGTTTTCTCAGCGCCTGCTCGACGGGAAATGTCTCGGAGCTTCTGGCGGTACTGACCGACGACGTCGTCCTCTACACCGACGGCGGAGCCCGCGTGCGCGCCGCCCGACGGCCGATTCGCACCGCCGACCGCGTCTCTCGTTTCTTCGCCGGCATCCGCCACCGCTCGATGCTTGGCGCGGAGATTCAGTTCATTCGGGTCAACGGCGAGTTCGGAGTTCTCATCCGGAGCCCGAGCGGGCGCACGACGGTCACGGCCTTCGCCTTCGACGGAGACCGCATCAAGGAAATCTACAGCGTCAGCAATCCCGAGAAACTGCGGGACCTTCCGCCGCCGCGCGCGAAGCCGCCGGCCATGGGCACCGACGCCGGCCGCAACTAAGACGTGTATCCGCCCCGCCCGCACGGCTCACCGCCGACGGGTGATAGGCGACGCGCCAGCGCAGATCCGGACCCCTCGCGCGCCACAGGGACGTGTCGCGCCACCCGCAAGCGTGTTTTTCGGAGACAAGCGGCCGGCGTGGAATGCCACTCGCTGGCGTGCAACCGCTGCGACGCTTCCCGGTCGGTGCAGCGCAACACACGCGAGAGCGGAGAAATGGGAGGGGAACGTCATTCAGCGGTCGGGAGAATCCCCGGAGCCGTGGCGGAATTCACCGCGCGGCCGCCGTACCGTCGCCGCATCCGAACTACGGATACCCGAACCGCCGGCGAAGGACGTGTGCAGCGCACTTTCCACCTGCCATGAAACGTCTCTCCGCCCACCTCGTCCTGCTTACCGCGCTTCTCGCGCTCTCCGGCATCGTCCCCGAAGCCCACGCTCAGCTTGTCGATTTCGACGATCTTCCTCCCGCCCCGGGCGACTGGATTCCATCCGACTACCACGGGATGCACTGGTACAACTTCCAATATCTCACCGGCAACACGCTCCCGGGCTCGGGCTACGAGGTCGGGACAATCTCGCCCGGCAACGTCGCCTACAACGGTTTTGGTCAACCCGCGGTTTTCTGGGACGACGCACCGTTCGATTTGACGAGCCTTTTCCTCACGGCCGCCTGGAACGACGATCTGTCGGTCACGCTCCTGGGCTTCAGCCGCGGCGAACTGGCCTATGATCGTTCGCTCACCGTCAGCACGGACAAACCCACCTTCGTGTTTCTCGACTGGTACAACGTCGACGTGGTCTACCTCGCCACGTCGGGAGGCATTCCCAACCCGGATTCGATCGGCGTCGGAACCCACGTCGCGATCGACAATATGCTTTTCAACCGCAACTACCCGGTGCCCGAGCCCGCCACCTGGGGCACCGCGGGAGCAGTTCTGCTCGGCATGCTCTCGCTGAGTCGCTTCCGCCTGGGTTCCCGCAAATCGGGTATAACCTGAGAGGCTAAACCGGTCCGTCGGCGCGCGTCTCTTCGCCGTGAGCCACGGATATCCACGAAACCGCTACCGCTTTGACGTCCGCGCAGACTCCCAACCGTTGAATGACTTTCCCCTTCGCACGACGCTGAGCCGGACCCAAAACACGCTTTAGGCACACCCAGATCCGTGGGCAGGATTTTCAGGGGAAGCCGCAGACAGACATCAGTGTTTCCCTGAATACGCCCGCCTGTACACGCAAGCTGACGGCGGAAAGAGTCACTCCGTCATCATGAACACCTCGTCATGGCTTTGGGGGAGTCGCTTAACCGCCTTGGGCTTCAGCGTAGGCCTGGGCCTGACACCGCTCACTACAAGAGCGCAGTTGTCGTTCGACCTGATTCACGATCCGTCGATGAACGCGCAGGCGTTGGCCGGATTTCAAATGGCCGCCAACCGGTGGTCGTCCGTGCTCCAGGATCACGTCACCGTCACGATCAACATCGGTTTCTCGTCTCTCGGTGCCGGAATTCTGGGCCAAACCGGATCGACCGGCGGCTGGGTTGATTACAGCTCGTTCAAACTGGCGCTCGCCTATGACGCCACGTCGAAACTCGACGTTTCCGCCGTGACGTCGCTGCAGCCCGGCTCGTCGTTCAGCATGCTGATCAACCGCACCGCGGACAATCCGAACGGCCCGGGAAGCGCCGTGCCGTATCTCGACAATGACGGCAGCGACAACAACTCCTACGTCCGCATGACGATCGCAAACGCTCGAGCGCTCGGACTGTACTCTTCATCGGGCGGGGCGAGCGATGGCACAATCCGGTTCAACTCGGACTTCGCGTTCGACTTCGATCCGACCGACGGCATCGACGCCGACAAGATCGACTTCGTCGGCGTGGCCACGCACGAGATCGGACACGCACTCGGCTTCATCAGCGGCGTCGACACGCTCACCTACAACAGCCCTCCGTTCGGTGGGCCCTATCCCTCCGACGCTTTCGTCTATGTTTCCCCGCTCGACTTCTTCCGCTACTCGGTCGACAGCCGTGCGCAGGGCAAAGGCGTGATCGATTACACCGCCGACACCCGCATGAAATACTTCTCCGTCGATGGCGGAAACACCGGCTTGGCGCTCTTCTCGACCGGCGAATCGGGCGACGGATGGCAGGCCAGCCACTGGATCGACAACTGGGGCTACGGCATCATGGATCCCGCCGCTGCCTACGGTGAACTGCTCTCGCTTTCCAAGACGGATGTCGCGGCGTTCGACGCCATCGGCTGGGACACGGTCCGCGCCGTGCCCGAGCCGTCCACCTACGGACTGATCGGCGCCGGGATGCTGGGCCTCGCAATGATCCTCCGGCGGCGTCGCGTCCGCCGCTGATCCCTCCAAGAATTCTTCGAGCGCCCAGCCAAGATCGGCTGGGCGCTTTTTTTTGCCTCCAGGCGCCAGAACCGTCGACGGTTCAGCCGAACCTCGTCGACGCCGGCCCTCCTGTCGGAGTGGGCGAGGTTCTCGGAGCGCCGGCCGCCGGCGCCCCCAGGAAAGACGCTTCGACGCCTATCTCATCGGCATCGGATTCCGATGCCGAGCCACGGACAGCACCGCGCCCTCCACGGTGGGTCCGAGAGGTCTATCAAGTCCGATGGTGATACATCCCGCATTCCGCCTTCTCGCTCAGCGCCCGAAATCGAACGGTCTGCGTGTGTCGCGTTTTCCCCGACGGGGTTTTTGTGCTCCTTTTGCTCCACCGCATGACGAGCCCCGCCGCTGCCCCTCGCGCCGTGTTCACCCGGATCCGTTTCTCCCTGCTCGCCGCCGCAGTGGCATCGGCCACAGCGTTTGCCGCGCCGGTCAAGAATCCTCGCTTCGTCGAGCCGTTTGACGCCGCTTGGCGCTTTTTCGGCGAAGAGGCGCCCGGGGCGCAGTCTCCAGACTTCAACGACACTGCCTGGACCGCCCTCGACGTACCCCACGATTGGTCAATCTCCGGCGAATTCCGCGAGGACGCCCCGGCCGGAAAAGCCGGCGCTTTTCTGCCCACCGGCATCGGGTGGTATCGAAAAACCTTCGAACTCCCCGGGGCGGCCCGAGACCGGCGTGTCTACGTGGAATTCGACGGCGTGATGGCCAACAGCGACGTGTGGATCAACGGCCACCTCCTCGGGCATCGGCCCAACGGGTATGTGAGTTTCCGCTACGACCTCACGCCGCACCTGCGTCCTGGACCGGGCGCGCAAAACGTCCTCGCCGTTCGCGCCGACAATCATCTCCAGCCCGCCTCGCGCTGGTACGCCGGCGCCGGGATCTACCGGCACGTCCGCCTGGTAGCGGTCTCGCTGGTGCACGTGGAGCCGGATTCGCTCTTCGTTTTCACGCCTGAAATCGGCGAAACATCCGCCACGGTTCGCGTGAAGGCCCGCGCCCTGAATCGCTCGGCGGATGCCGCCGTCGTGACGCCCCGAATCGAACTTCTCCGAGCCGACGGTTCGGTCGCCGCTTCGCTCGACGCGCCGGAGTTGAATCTGCCCGCGGGCGCCGCCGGGGAAATCGACGCGACGCTTACCCTGCCCGATCCGCAACGCTGGGACATCGGCAGCCCGAATCTCTACCGTGCCCAGCTCGACCTCGTCTCCGCGGGGAAATCTCTCGACCGCGACTCCGCCAGCTTAGGTGTGCGGGAATGCCGGTTCGACGCCGCCACCGGCTTCTGGCTCAACGGCCGCAATCTCAAGATCAAGGGCGTGTGCCTCCACCAGGATGCCGGCGCGCTGGGCGTGGCCGTGCCGCTCAGCATCTGGGAACGGCGCCTGCACGCATTGCGCGACCTGGGCGTGAATGCGATCCGCACGTCGCACAATCCCATGGCGCCGGAGTTCCTCGATCTGTGCGACCGGCTCGGCTTCCTCGTGCTCGACGAGTTCTTCGACTGCTGGACGCGCGCCAAGAACCCGTACGACTATCACCTCCATTTTGACGAGTGGGCCGAGATCGATGCGCGCGACACGATCCGCCGCGACCGCAATCACCCCTGCGTCTTCGCCTACAGTGCCGGTAACGAAATCCATGATACGAGAGAGCCCGAACTGGCGAAGCGAATACTCGGCAAACTGATCTCGCTCTACCATGCGGAGGATCCGACGCGGCCCGTCACGCAGGCGCTTTTCCGGCCCAACGCCACGAACGACTACGAGAACGGCCTCGCGGACCTGCTCGACGTCGTCGGCCAGAACTACCGCGAGGACGAGCTGCTCGCCGCCCATCGGCAAAACCCGTCGCGCAGGATCCTCGGCACGGAAAACCGGCACGACGCCGAAACCTGGCGCGCACTGCGCGACCATCCGCCCTTCTCCGGCCAATTCCTCTGGCCGGGCATCGCGTACCTC
This sequence comes from Opitutaceae bacterium EW11, assembly GCA_003054665.1. Classification (GTDB taxonomy): domain Bacteria; phylum Verrucomicrobiota; class Verrucomicrobiia; order Opitutales; family Opitutaceae; genus EW11. The sequence continues at coordinate 982,534 of QAYY01000001.1, forward strand.
GGCGAGTCGAGCGGCTGGCCGGGTGTCGGTTTCCCGATCGGGCTTCTCGATCGCACGGGAGCGCCGTACCCCCGCGCTTTCGAGCGGCGCAGCTGGTGGTCCGACACCCCCACCGTGTTCGCCGTGCGTCGCACCGGCCGCGACATCGCCCGGCAGACCGATCCCGGCTACGGCCCCAGCACGCGTTTCCGCCAGGTTCTCTTTCCCGACTGGACGCCGGCCGATCTCTCCTCGCACGAGGAACAGGTCGAGGTCTACAGCAACGCGCCGCAGGTGGAGCTTTTTCTCAACGGGAAATCGCTCGGTTCGCGCCGCCTCAATCCCGGCGCCGCGCCCCGATTCTGGCGCGTCCCGTTCGCGCCCGGCGTTCTGGAGGCCGTGGCCCGCGACGGCGGAGCCGAAGTCGCGCGACACACGCTCCGGACGGCGGGAGCGGCGGCACGACTCGTCTGTTCGTCAGGACCGCAGGAGCTCGCGCGGCCGCAGGATGGCATGGTTGTCGTTCGTATTGCGGTAGCCGATACGAATGGCACGGTGGTGCCGTCCGCCGTTCTTCCCGTGACCTTTTCGGTGGAAGGCCCCGCGCGGATCGTCGCGGTGGACAACGGCGACAACGCCTCCCACGAACCATTCGCCGCCACGCGCCGCACGACTTACCGGGGCCGCTGTGTCGCGTTCGTGCGCCTCACGGGACCGGGAGCGGCCACCGTGCGCGCCGAGGCGCCCGGAGTGGAGCCGTTCGAGCTACGGCTCGAGTGAGCGGCGGGTAGGCGCCGACGACGGAAGTCCGTTCCGCAGTCCCGGTTCGCCAAGCGGCGTCGGCCCGCACTCTCAGCTGGAGCCTGCGCCGACGGGGGCCGATTGCGACGGCTCCGAGGCGATGGCCTTCGCCGCCGTACTCGGCGGTTGCGACGCCATTTCCGCCCGGCGGCGATCGATCCGTTCGGTGTCGTCGACGGGAATCACCCTCGTCTCGTCGTCAGGAAAAGCGCTCCCCTGCGTGCCGCGAAGCGGAGACTCGCGTTCGAAAACCCGCACATGGTCGAGGAGCCAGGCGTAGTCCGCCTTGCTCGCTTCGCCGCAGTTCGCCGCGCGTTCCAGCAGCGGAAGGCACTCCTTCTGAAATGCGGGATCGCTGTGCTGGACCAAGAGCCACACAGCGTGCGCGCCGCTCGAGCCCACCAGCGATTTTCCGGGCCAGCCGCGCTGGGCGACGATCTGCCTGACGCGGGCTTCATGAGCCGCGTCGACCCGACCGATCGCCGCCAGCCGTTCGGTCGTCATCTTCGGACCGGCTCCGGCTCGCACGCGCCGGTCCTCCGCCGCCATCGCCAACAGTTCGTCGCGCAGCGGTTCGTCGGTGGCCGGGTCGGCCGGGGACGAAGCGGGAGAAGAAGCAGGCATCGACGCCGGGGCGACCTGCGTCTCGACCGACGATGAATCGGAACCGCTGTCGTTGAACGCCGCGCCGAAAAGGCCGAGCAAACTGCCAACGAGCACTCTCCACGCGTAGAGGTTCATGGGGAATAGGAGGAAAACGGCCCAGTCGCCGGTTTCTTAACCTGAGTGCCGGGCGTCGTTTGGCAAACACCGTGTGGAAAAACGTGCCTCAACGCGCCTCCGGTGCTTCCGAGAAAACCACCCTGCCTTCGCGCACGGTGAAGCGAACTCGGGAAAACGCCGCAACGTCGGCCATCGGATCGCCTTTCAAGACGACCAAGTCCCCGTCCGCACCGGCGACCACGCGTCCCGAATGCTCGGCTGCTCCAAGCCGGCGCGCCGGAGCGGTGGTCAGCGACTCGAGCAGTTGACGCGGCGTGATTCCACCGTCGGCCAACAAGCGATACTCCCGCGTCAGGTCCTGGTAGTCGGTGAGGAAACCGACATCGGTGCCGAATAGAATCTCGCCGCCCGCTTGGACAAAACTCTTCACCTCCCGCACCACCCCGGGGAACGCCTTTGTGCGGCTGAAAAGCGTCACGGTCGGGACCAGCGCGATGTGCGCCTTTCGCAAGTCCGCCACGGTTCGTTCGGTCCAGTTCTCCGGATCCTCGACCGTGTGCCCCAACACGTCGACTCCCGCAGCGAGAGCCAACCGCACGCCTTCCACGGTCGAGGGATGCACAAAGACAATCTTGCCCAAGCGGTGCGCCTCGGCCGCGGCCGCCTTGGCGATCTCCGGGGCCATCGAAACCAGCGCGATGTCGCCGTTGCGGCGAACGCCTGTGACGAGGAAGAGCTTCACGACGTCGGCGCCCGCGGCGACGTTCGCCTGCACCGCGCGCACCGCCTCCTCCGGAGTTTTCGGCGTGGGCAGCAGCGCAACGACGTCCGCCGGCACCGTTTCCGTCACGTAAAACGGCACTCCATTTGTCGGATACAACGGCAGGCCGGCGGTGAGGATCCGCGGGCCAGGCACCTCGCCCGAATCGATCCTTCTCCGCAGCGCCGTCGTGTTCGAGATGTCGGAGCCCAGGTCCAACACCGAGGTGAAGCCGTACCGCGTGAGCATCGCCTGGAGGGAGCGCTGGAGTTCCGCTTGGGGACGGGACGCGGCCCCGGTCCACTGCGGCTCCGTGAAATGCACGTGGCAGTTCCAGAAGCCCGCGACGATCGTGTCCCCCGAGCAGTCGATCACGCGCGCCCCCGCGGGCGCCGCGATCCGGTCGCGCGGACCTACCGCGGCGATCCGTCCGTCCTTCAGCAGCACCGCGCCGCCGACCAGCGGCTCGACGCCGGGCGCCGCGACGATGCGCGCACCGGTGAGGAGGAGCGGCTCAGGCGAACCCGTCGGGGCCGCCGAGGCGCAGGAGAGGACCGAAGCAAATAGGGCAAGAGCGGAAGCGAACCTGGGCAGAGGGAACATCGGCTGAAGAAAGCGCCCTTTCCCGACCAGGCAACCGCAGCGCGCGGATACGCCCGCGTCGCTCCGGTCTCCCCAAGATCGGCGTCACACGCCGCCGCTCACTCCCAATAACCTTCGTAGTAGCGATACGCGTTGCCTTCGCGTTCCCAACGCGGCGCCACCCAGACTGCGCCCTCGCGCGGCGGAAGCTCCCAGCGTCCGGATATCCAGACGTAATGGGTGTCGCGATACGTCCAGTATCCGGGGATCCAGACGTGTTTCGGCGACGGTTGCTCCAGCACGGGCTCCTGCTGAGGAGCCGGAGGCGCCTGGGTGACGACCACCGTCTGGGCAGGCGTCATGGGAGAGCCGGAGCCCGACTGCGGCGCGGTCTGAACGACAACCGGAGCCGAAGCGGGAGGCGTGGAGGGCGGCGGGGCCGATACGACGTGCGACTCGGGCTCGGAGGCACAACCTGCAAACGCGAGCGCGGCAGCCGATCCGAGAACCAGCGCGCAAACGCTCGAACGATTTCGGCGGGGGGAAGAATGCGGGGTTTTCGTTTTCATACTCCGCAAACTACCACCATCGAAACCGGCCGCTATGGGAGAAAGCGACCGCCCTAGTCTCGGATCGCGTCCGACCGGCAGGAACCCGCTGATCCGCACCGGCGGCGCTCGGTAGCGGCCGGCAAAAGAGCATCGCGGCGCGCGCGGCGCTGCGCCTGTCGCTCAAGCCGAGGTGGCTGCGAGAGCGGGTCATTGAACTGCTCCACGAACGCATGCGTCGCGCCTTTCTGCGCGTATGGTTAGTCTCCACAGGCTCTCCGCCGCGTGGCCAGAGCGCAAACTTCAGCATCGGCCCAGCTCGGGGCAATGGGCCCTTGAAGTGGGACTGATCTACCCGCGTATCCGTGCTGCGTCTACTCACCTTTCACGCTGCCGTCCCGTGACGCTGGCATTCGTCACCGCCCGCAAATAATCGTCGATCGCTTGATCCGCCCTTTCCCGGCCAGCGGCGGTGATTCGGCCCCGGATGATGCGACGATCCTCACTGTCCCGAAAACGTTCAGCCAAGCCTGCGCCGACCAGATCGTCGAAGGCGTCCGTTACGGCGGAACGCGATACGGCGGCGTGACGAGCAAGGACCGCCATCGGGATCGAAGCTGGCTGGGCGTCGAACAACGATACGAGAATCGAAAACTGAAGATCACTCACCCGGTGAGAAGCGAGGGCTCGCCGAAGTCGCAATCGGAGGCGCTCGGCCGCGCCCAAGCTGGCAAAGGCAAGGGCGCAAGACGCGGGCTCGATTCCGGTTCGTCTGGTCGCGAGCGCGATGAGCGTGCGCACTGACTGCGACTCGAAATCGGTCATATTCCAGGCCCGCGACGTTAGGCGCCGGGGATGCAGTTCACCCGCACGACCGCCGCGGTCGTAAGCCGGCGGCCGCGCAACGAGAGTCCCTTCACGATCGTGTCGCGCTGCGTAGATGTGCACAGGGCCGTATCACGGCCGTCCGGCAGTTTCCGATCCTCGGCCTGGCCAGATCACCGTGATAGCGGCTCGCCCGGAAACGCACGGGCAGCGCGTGAAGAAACCACGCTTCCCCTTCGGCTGCCTCTGCCACCGATCACGCGATCGTTTTATGGTATTTGTAGTGCGCAGGGTTCCTCACGTTGAACCACGTGGCGTAGAGGGCTGGCAGGAATAGCAGCGTGAGCACCGTGCCGGCGCCGACGCCGCCGATAAGCACGAAGGCGAGAGCGCCCCAGAACGTCGAATGCGTGAGGGGAATGAACGCGAGCATCGCCGCCACGGCTGTAAGCACGACCGGCCGGGCGCGTCTCACGGTGGATTCGATGATCGCCTCGTAGTCGGAGAGACCCGCCGCCTTGTCGTGCTGGATCTGATCGACCAGGATGAGCGTATTGCGAATCAGGATACCCGAAAGGCCGATCAGCCCGAGGATCGCGTTGAAGCCGAACGCCTGATTGAAAAGAATCAGAGTCGGAACTGCGCCGACCAATCCCAGGGGGCCGGTGGCGAAGGCCATGAACATCGCCGAAAACGAGCGCACCTGAATCATGATCAAAGCCAGCGTGATGAGGATCATGATGGGAAACAGCAGCACGAGGGCCTTGTTGGCTTTCGCGCTCTCTTCCACCGAACCGCCCGTGTCGATCCGGTAGCCGTCCGGCAGGCCGGCCTTGAGCGAGGCGAGCTGTGGCAACACCTCGGCGGTCACGTCGGGGGGCTGCACGCCGTCGATCACGTCGCCCTGCACCGCGATATACAGCTCCCGATTGTAGCGCTTCAAAACGGCGTCTTCCATCCGGGTTTCGATCCGCGCAATCTGGCGCAGCGGAATCGAGCGGCCTTGGTCGTTGCGAATGACGACATCGCCGATCGCGTCGAGCCCGTCTCGTTCGAGCTTCGGACTTCTCACCTCGACATCGACGGTGCGATTGCCGCTGCGGACCTGGGAAACGGCCGCACCTTGCAGGATGGCCTGAAGCTGCAGCGCCGCATTCTGCGGGTTGAGACCCACGAGGTGCAGGCGCTCCTCGTCGAAGGCCAGGTGGAGCACCGGAGTCCTCTCGCCCCAGTCGAGGTGCACGTCGCGCAGATGCGGGTTCTTCTCCATCACCAGCCTGACATCGTTCGCGATACGGCGGACCTCGTTGAGGTCGCCGCCCGTCACGCGAAAGAGCACGGGATACGGCACCGGCGGTCCGAATACAAACTGCGTCACGCGCACACGGGCCTCCGGGAATCGTCCCTCGGCGACCAGTTCGCGAATCTTGTGTTTGAGAATGTCGCGCTGCTTCGGGTTTTCGGTTTGGACGACCACCTGCGCGAATGCTGGGTTGGGCAGCTCGGAATTGAGAGAGAGGAAGAAACGCGGGGCGCCTTCGCCGATGTAGCTCGCCACGTGCTTCGCCTCGGGCAAGGTCATCATGTCTTTCTCAATACGGCCAACCGTCTGCTCGGTCGTGGCGAAGGCAGAACCAGCCGGGAGGTTGATTTCCAGCGTCAGCTCGGTCCGGTCCGAATTCGGGAAGAACTGCTTCTTCACGATCGCCATGCCGGCGACGGATACGCCGAACAGGCCCACGGTGACTCCCAGCGTCACCCACTTGTAGTCCACGCAAGTCCGGATGAGACGACGAAACCGCTCGTAGTTTTTCGTGCCGTAGATCGACGGGTGCGCATGCGCATTGGCCGCAATGTTTGGCAGAAGTTTCACTCCCAGGTAGGGCGTGAAGATCACGGCCACGAACCACGAAACCAGCAGCGAGAAGGCGACGATCCAGAAGATGTTTCCGGCGTATTCGCCGGCCGTGGACCGGGCAAAACCGACCGGCAGGAACCCGGCAATCGTGACTAAGGTACCCGTGAGCATCGGCGCCGCGGTCGAGGTCCACGCGTGGCCTGCCGCCTTCACACGATCCCAACCTTCCTCCATCTTCACGACCATGGTCTCGATCGCGATGATCGCGTCATCGACCAGGAGACCGAGCGAGAGGATGAGCGCGCCCAGCGTGATGCGGTCGAAGTCACGGCCGGTGACGAGCATGATCGTGAAAACCGCCCCGAGCGTCAGCGGGACAGCCGCCGCAACGACGATTCCCACCCGGAAGCCGAGCGTCAGCAGACTGACGAGGATGACGACACCCAGAGCGGCAAAGAATTTCACCATGAATTCGTTGATCGCCGCCCTGATGACCGATGCCTGATCGGAAATCTGAGTGAGTGTGATCCCGACCGGCAGCTCCGCCTGAAGCTGGCGGACCTCAGCCGCGAGGTCCTTGCCCAGCGTGAGCCCGTTGTAGCGCTTGTGCATCACCACGCCGAGTATGAGCGCCGGTTCGCCCGCTTCGCGGATCTGGTACGTGGGCGGGTCTTCGTAGCCGCGGCGCACCTCGGCCACGTCGCCGACCGTCAGCGTTTTGCCGGGTACCGGCAGAGGAATTGACCGCACCGAATCGAGATCCGAGACCGCCCCGTCCAGTCTGAGAAAGACGCGCGGTCCACTGGCCTCGACGAAGCCGGAGGGCGTGACGTCGTTATGGCTCGCAATGGCGCTGAACAGCGCCTGCGCGCTGAGACCGAGGGTCGCGAGTCGTTGGTACGAGATTTCAACGAAGATCTTCTGATTCTGCTCGCCCATGATCTTCACCTTTTGCACGCCGGGCAGATGAGTCAGACGCTGACGAAGACGCTCGGCGTCCTGCACCAAATCGCGGTGCGGCAGATCGACGGCCTTCAGGGCGTAGAGCGAAAAGAACACATCGGAATACTCGTCGTTGAAAATGGGGCCGAGCACGCCACGAGGCAGAAACCGCGCTTCGTCACCGAGCTTTTTGCGGACCTGATAAAACTCCTCCGGCACCTCCTTGGGTGGCGTGTTGTCCTTCAGATAAACCTTCATCGTCATCAGCCCGGGGCGCGACGAAGTTTCCGTTCGGTCGTAGTGCTCGAGCTCCTGCAACCGCTTCTCCAGGCGATCCGCGACCTGGTTTTGCATTTCCTCGGCCGTGGCGCCCGGCCAGACCGCGGTCACGGTCATGATCTTCACCACGAAGGTCGGATCCTCTGCACGCCCGAGCCGGCTGAACGCCAGCACGCCGGCGGCGGCAATTGCGATCAGGAAAAACAGTGTGATGGCTCGCTCCTTGACGGCGAAGGCCGAGAGATTGAAGCGGCTCATCGGGCGTCTTTCGCGGAGAGCTTCTCCACACGTACCACTTCACCGGAATTCAGGAGCTGGGCCCCGAGTCCGACAATCGTGTCACCTGGCTGCAGCCCCCGGCTGATCGAGGCGGTTTCCGCACCGAGCTTCGCGATGGCAACGGAGCGCTTGGCCACGACGGAAGTTTTCGGATCGATGACCCACACCGCCGCGCCGTCACCGCGATCGATCAAGCTGCCCAACGGGATTACCATCGTCGCTTGGGCATCACCTCCACCCGTGGCGATGCGAACGGTGACCGTTGCGCCCAAAGGGAAACGAGTGGCTTCGCCCTCGAGAACATAGCGGGCCTGGTAGGTGCGCGCGACGGGATCGGCGACGCCGGAGATCTCGCGAAAAGTCGCTGGCACCTCCAACTCCGAGTTGAGGTAGAGTTGGGCCGTTGCTTCGGCGCCGCGAATGCGCTCCAGCGAGCTTTCGGGAATGTCGACCGCCGCTTCACGCAAACCTTCCTTGGCGAGCACGAGCACGGGTTGACCGGCCGCCACGACTTGGCCCGGTTCGGCCAAAGTGGACATGACCACACCGTCGGCATCTGCATACAAGGTTGTGTAGCCCGCCTGATTCGCGAGTTGTTCGGCCTGCGCCGCACTGCTCTCCGCGGCGGCGGTGGCCTTCTCCAACGCATCGCGCGACTCGGCACGTTTCTCCACGAGGACGCGGACACGCTCGAGTTCGAGAGCGGCCTGCTTCTGAACGGCACGGGCAGCCTGTAGCGCCAGTTGGTAATCCGTCGGATCAAGCTTGAGCAGAGGCTGACCGGTTTTGACGGTTTCGCCGGCATTCACCAATCGCTCGGCGATTTTTCCGCCGACTCGAAATCCCAGGTTGCTCTCCGTGCGGGCACGCACGACGCCGGTGAATTGAATCATCTGGTCAGCGCCGCGCTTCCCCGAGCTCACTTGAAAGGCTCTGACTACCCGAGCCGTGGTGGTGGTCTGGGCTTCTCCCCGGCCGCAGCCAGACAAGACAAGGCCGCCGAGGGAAGCCAACGCGATCCAGGCGCCGCGACGTATCCGCTGGCTCCGCCTCGCCGTTCTCCGTTCGGAGGGTGTGGAATCATGGGCGCTGAGATGAGTGTGAAGGTTCATACTTGAAGTCGGTTGAAATGAGATGGTCCCTGGCGGCCTAGACGGATTTCGGCTGATCCCACCCTCCGCCGAGGGCGCGGATGAGCGTGACTCGTGTGATCCAGCGTTGGCCCGCCAGCGCGGCCGCGCTGCGCTCGGCTGCCAGCGCGGTTCTCTGGGCGTCGATCACCTCCAGATAGCTTGTGGCTCCGGCGCGGTAACGCTCCTCCGCGAGATCTCGGGCACGGCGTGCGTGGACCACCGCTCGCGCAATAGCCTCGGATTGCTCGGCCAATCGTTGCGAAGCGGTGAGCGCGTCCTGCACTTCGCGAAGTGCCCCCAAAACAGCCTGCCTGTATCCAGCCACCGCTTCTTCGTAGGCCGCCAGACTACGCTGGTAGTTCGCGCGATTCCGTCCGCCTTGAAAAAGCGGCACGTAAACACTCGGCCCAATCGACCACGCCCGGCTGTCGGTCTTGAACAGGTTGTCGATTTCCGCGCTCGCGAATCCCGCGCTTCCCGTCAGCGAAATCGCCGGAAAAAATGCCGACTTCGCCACGCCGATTTGTGCGTTCGCTGATCTCAAGCTGCTCTCCGCCGCAGCGAGGTCGGGACGGCGCCGCAGCAATTCACTCGGCAAGCCGACTGGAACTGGTGGGAGCGCGCGGTTGAGCTGAGCGCGTTCGTCAATCTCGAACGCCGGAGCGGCCTGCCCCAGCAGAACAGCCAGTCCATTCTTGAGGGCGGAGCGACGATTCGTCACCGAGGCGAGGTCGGCTTCGGAGGTGGCCACCGCCGCTCGCGCTTGTTCAACCGCGAGGTCACTCGCGCGACCGGCATCGCGTCTCGCCTCGACGAGAGCCAGCATCTCTTTCTGCAAAGCCAGTGTCTCGGCCACAATCCGCTCCTCCTGATCGGTCGCGGAGAGCGCGAAATACGTCGATGCGGTTTCCGCCGCGACGGACAGGCGAGTCGCCTCCGCCAGTTCCTGCGTGGCGACAAACCCGGCTTGCGCACTTTCGCTCAATCGGCGCACGCGCCCGAAAAGATCGAGCTCCCACGAAAGAGTCAGGGGCAGGCGGTAGGTGGTCGTGAGACTGTGCGGAAACTGATTGATGGTCGTCTCCGAGGTTCGCTCCCGTGTCGCCAGGCCGGTTGCTCCGATCATCGGCAGATACGAGGCACGCGCCTGCCCGGTGAGCGCCCGCGCCTGTTCGACCCGGGCCAATGCCCCCTTGAGGCTTTGATTCTCCTTCAGCGCGTGTGCGATGTAGCCGTTCAAATCCGCGTCGCCAAAACCCCGCCACCATTCGCTGGCGACCCGAGGTCCCGCAGAAACGGGGTGTGAATCAGCGGCATCCTTGAAGGTCTTCGCGGTCGGAGTGGTCGGGGCGCGGTAATCCGGGCCCACCGCCGGCAATGAGCAGCCCGCCAACGCGCTGGCCGCGAGGATGCCGACAATAGTCGCAGGATGCGGAAATCGCATCTGCGGGCTCACTGTGGAGCCGGATTGGACGCTCGCCAACCCGTTCAGGGAAAAGTCAGTGGATGTTCGCATGGTGCGCCTCGATCGACTCAACCATTCATCGCCCGCGACATGATGGCTTGGTGAAGCCGGCGCGGGGTTGCCCAGGTGAAGGCTGCGAGGAACTTGTTCGCGAAGCCGGGCACGGCACTCATGCGACCCGCCTGGAGGGCGCGGATGCCAGCTTTCACGACCGGCGCCGGTTGCATCAGCATCGGCTTCAGCATCGGCGTGATCTTCATCTGTGCCGTTGTCGCGAAACCCGTATCCGAAGCTCCGGGACACAGTGTGGTCACGGTGATGCCTTCATCCTTGAGTTCCTGATGCAGCGCTTCCCCGAGGCGTAGCACGTAAGCTTTCGCGGCCGCATAGACCGCGAACTTTCTCACGCCTTGGTAAGCCAGCAGACTCGCGACGAGCAGAATACTGCCCCGGCGCCGCTGGCGCATGTCCTGCACGAAGGTGTGCGTGACTGCCGTCAGGCTCGCGATGTCCAGCTGCACCATCGCAAGTGCGGCATCAACGGGAGTGTCGGCAAACGAACCCTGGAGCCCATGGCCGGCATTGTTGATCAGTACGTCGATCTCGATCTTTTGCGCCCGGAGCCGCTCGTGCAGCCGCGCGATGGCTGCGAGATCCGAAAGATCGACCTGCTCCACGACCACCTGCGTGCCATGCTGCCGCCGGAGCGTATCCGCCAGCGCTTGCAGCCGTTCGAGTCGCCGGGCGACCAAAACCAGGGCATGGCCTTGTTCGGCGTATTGACGGGCGAACTCCTCGCCGAAGCCACTCGATGCGCCCGTGATGAGGACCCAGGATTTGCCGCTCGGATTAGCCGTCGCGTCGTCCTGGCGCGTCGATGAGATCCTAGTGGAATCGCCGGGCAGGCGAGTTTGTGTTCGGGTGGGCAGGCGGGAGCTTTGCTCGGTCATGATGGTTGGCAGGGAGAGGCGAGTGCGGGTGCGGCAGAGGGTGGTTGAACAGAAAAGAGGAGTGGTTATTGAGGGTGTTGTGTATATGCACATCAGGGCGAAAAACGACCGCGTCGTGCAGCTGGCTCAGTTTTTCAGGGCCACGGCGACCTTCTCGAGGTCGGCGAGCAGCGCGGCCCAGCGCTCTTCGCCCAGCACCTGGACCGCGGTGCGTTGGGCGGATTCCCAAGCGGGGGCGGTCTTCTCGATTTGCTTACGGCCCTTCGTCGTAAGCGATAGTTCAACCGGTCCGCCGTGCTCGCCGCCTTTGATGGATACCATCCCGTCCCGCTGCAACGGCCGGAGATTCCGCAACAGCGTGGTGCGCTCCATCCCAAGAATCTCGCTCAGATCGGCCATCGTGGATGTACCGGTGCTGTGCAGGGCAGACAAAAGCATTCCCTGGGTCGTGCGAATTCCGTGACGGCGCATCTCGGCGTCAAAGAACTGCGTCACGAGCCGCGTGACGCGGCGCAGGTTGAAACACACGCAGTTTTGGCGGACAGAGAAATCGAGTTCCTTAGGCATTCGTGTGTATATGCACATCGGGCCACCTCTTGTCAACCAAGACGCTCGCTCCGCTCGGAAACTCGAGCGACTGCCAGCCGCCGGTTTGGCCATTCTACACGCGGTCACGGTAGTCCGCTGCGCGGCTCCAACCCGCGCAGGTGTCCCGCTCCCCCCCTCGTCGGTCTCACGGTGCGGGACCCAGCCTCCGCGCACCCCCAGCGATCGGCGAACAGGAAGTCGGATACTTCCGCAGGATTGAATGCCGGAGCCGTTCGCGACACGGGCGGCGGTGGAGCCGCCGCCCGTGCGTGCGCCGTCACTGCGGCAGCTGGGCGATGACGCTGCCGTCCGCGTTGAGGAGTTGCAGGCGGGGCGCTCCGTCGGCGCCGACCTTGAGCGTCGCACGGACGCGTCCCTGCGGGTCCTTCAGCTCCAATCCGGCCGACTTGTCGGGATCGCGGCCGAGGGTGATCCGCGGCGCGCCCAGCGGGTGCGTCTCCAGAAACTTCGCCACTTCGGCGTTTTGCTGGTCCGGCGGCAGTGAAGCGATCCGCTCCAGCAGATCGATGTATTCGCTGATCGGCCAGGAAGGCTGATCGAGGACGTTGAACGTCGAGGAAACGGCGTCGTTCTGCTGCTTGTTCGTCATCGTGATCACCTGATCCTGCAGGTAGCGGTCGAAGCTCAGGTGGCCGAGGCTGCTGACGTTGCCCTGCGCGTCCGTCGCTCCGGCGAACGAGAGCCCGCCGTTCTCGGAGCCCTCGTCGTTGAGGAAGATCATCCCGGCGCCGTGATGCCCCGGCAGGTGCTCCTTGCCCTTGATGTAGATGCCGGGGCCGCGGGCATTGTTGGAAATGATCATCCGCAACGTGCCGTCGGGCTCCACGACGTTGATACGCTGCACGGTGATCTCGTCCCACCGGCCGCGGCTGGTCTGATCGTCGGTGAATCCGCTGAACACGAGAACGGCCAGGACGGCCGTGAGCACGCCGGAGTAGAGGGCGTAGAATCGCTGACTGCTGAGAAATTTCATCGGGTATCGATGGATGGAAATGCTGCGAAAGGGTGGAAAGAAGCGCCGCCACGGCGGCCTTCCGGAAGGCTTCGCTTTCCGTGCCGCGGCGCGGAAGGACGGCCGGTATTCGTTCTTCGGATGCGCGGGCTGGGTTCAGCCGGGACGGGGTGACTCCATGAAAAGGGCTCCGCTGTTGGGGTTGTGTCGGTCGCAAGCTGGAAGCCTCACCCGCCGGGGTAAGTGCGACGCGACACCGAAGTCTGCTTCGCGGCGCGGTCAACTCGCCGCGGAAGATCCAGGACGACTTCCGCGGCGGCCGTTTTCCCGGCCGACAAAAAAGGCGCGCCCAACCTTTCGGCCGGGCGCGCCGCGCACTCGGGTCAAAACGATTCGTTCCGGATCAGCCGGTTGGCTGGCTGGAATTCGGCAGATCGAAGAGGATGCGCCACGCGCCGTCCTCCCCGCGCTGCCAGACGTGCACGCCCTTGCCGACCAGCGACGTCTGCGTCTGTGAATCGGCGGCGGCGAGGGTCCAGCGAAACAGGTTCACCACCAGCACGAGGTCGGCGTTGCCCTCGACGTGCGCGGTCTGGCGCTCGAGCCGCACGAGCTTCGTCGACTGCGGCGCGGCGATCAGCTGGGCGATCGCCGAACGCCCATGCACGAGCTGGTGCTGCAGGATCAGCGTTCCGCTCTCCGCGTAGTAGGCGGCCGCTTCGGCCGGGCGCTGCTCCTCGAACAGCTTGTGGAATTTGTCCTCCGCCTCGAGCACCGCGGCGAAGTCCCCCTTCGAGGAAGACTCGCCGGCGGCGTTTTTCAGCGCGAACGCGCGTTCCGGCACGGCCGCCGGCGGCTGCGAGCTGCCCGTGCGGATCCAGGAAAGGAGTTTCACTTTGAGCGAACGGTCGGAGTCCTCTTGCCAAATCGTGAGCGCCTGCCGTTGTTCGCTCATCTGCGGAGCCTCGGGCGAAAGCTTGTAGCGAAAATCCACCGTGCCGGTCTCGACGAGCCAGCGGCCGACGGCGTACACGTTTCGCTCCGACCAGACCATCGGCTCGTAAACCAGGGTTTTCGGGGCGCGTAGGTACATTTGCCCTACAGCGGCCTTGCCGGTGGAGAATTCGGCTTTGTCGGGAAGGAGGAGCGTGTCGTCCGTGAACGCCCCCACGAAGCCGTCGTAATCCCGGCGATTGTGGGCGTTCATCAGCGCCGTTGTCGCCTGGGCGATGCGTTCGAGCAGCGGAGCCGGCTCGACGGATTTGAAGGCGTGCGGGGCTTCGTCGCGCGATTGCGCGGGCGCCATCGGTATCAGCACGAAGGCTAGGGCGAGCAGCGAACCGATGCGGGCGTAGCCGAGGCGGGCCCGCGATGGCCGCGGAAGATGGAGGTTCATTTTTATGCGCTTGTTGAGTTGCGATTTCGTTTCGATGACACCGAGCGCAAAACGGGAGCCGGGATTGTCCGGCATGAGCAGCGACGCCGCCTCGACGAGGGCGAGACTGTAGGATCGCGCGCTGATCTCCGGGTCGGCCAAAACCGCGCGATCCGTGGCCTCCTCGCGCAGCCGCGACACGCGGGCATTCACCCACCACACCGCGGGGTGGTGGAAAAACAGCACGCGGAAAAGGCTCTGCGCGGCCGCGACCCACAAGTCTCCGCGCCGCACGTGGCAGGCTTCGTGCACGATCACGGAATAGAGCTGGTCGGCCGACAGGCGCGCCACCAGGGCGCGGGGCAGGTAGATCGCCGGTCTCCACAACCCGAATACCAGCGGCCCGACCGGCAGCTCGACCAGGCGCACCGGCAGAGGGCGGCGCAGGCACACCTGGGAACAGGCGCGAAGCGAAGCGGCCTGGATCCTTCCCGAGGCGGCTTCGCTCGCGCCCAGCTGGCGCACGAGGCGCCGATGCCGCGCGAGGGATACCGCTCCCAGCAACGCGGCGCCGAAAAACCAGGCGAGCATCAGTCCGGCTTTCCAGGTCGGCTTCGGAGGCGCGACGTACCGGCGCTCGGATGCGACCGGACGCTCGGGGGCCGGCTGGTCCGTCCAGCCATCCGCGGCCTTCTGCATTTCCGGCATTGCCGCGGGCGGAGCCGTGGGGGCCGGCGAGGCCGCAGAAACGACCGCCCCCGCGCCTGCCCACCAGTAAGCGACACCGGTCGGGTAGGAGAACTGGGGCGGCATCACGAGCTTCACGAAAAAGATCAGCCAGAGCGCGCAGCGCCAGGACACACCCAGCCGCCGCCCCAAGGTCAGGTCGAGGATCGCAAGAATCGCCGCCAGCAGGGCCGTCTGCAGGAAGTGCGGCCAGGCACCGGCGACGAACGCCGCGGCCGCTGTATTCAGTGTCTCGATCATGGGGGTTGGGCCATGCGGCCCCGCCTAAACGTTTCGCTCCGTTTCCGCCGACTCGATCAAGCGGCGCAGGGCCGCGAGTTCGCCGGGCGCGAGTTTCTCGTGCGCGACGAGGTGGTTTACCATCGGCGCCACAGCGCCGTCAAAAGCCCGGTCGAGCAGCCGGCGGATTTCCCCGCGGGCCGCGTCGGTCCGCGTGATCCTCGCCTCGAAAAGCTGGACGTTCCGCACCCGCTTCAGTGCAAGCACGCCCTTTTTCGCCAGGCGATCCATCGTCGTCTTGACGGTGCTGTAGGCCCAGCCGCGCTCCGCCTTCAGCGCCTCCTGCACGTCGCCCGCGGAGCAGGGTTGCCGTTCCCACACCACCTTCATCACCTCCCATTCGGCGGCGGTGAGTTCGTTGGGGCGGGGAGTCGCTTCGTCTTTTCCGGAGCTCATATTCGACATAGGTAGGACTTATTCGACATTTGTCGAACTTCAAGCCCTTTTTCTCGCTCGGTTCGCGGATGAGGGGGCGCCGGAGGCCGGCTGAACGCCGGCGAGGGCGTTTCGCTTGCCCGCTCGGGGCGCGCCGAATTCGTCGGATCTCGCTTCGAAAAGAGCGGAGGGGAAAGCGAGAGCGGGAGTCCCGGGCGCTTCGCCGCCCCGGAGCGGTTTGGGCGTAGTACTTCTCCCACTACCGCGGCGTCTGTCGGACACGCTGTAACTTTTCGCGGCGTGCCGGGTTTTCTCCGCATCGGCACCTGCCGACACACACTCAACCACAACGCTTCCTTCCGATGAACCTCGCCCGCCCTTTCGCCAGCCTCGCGCTTGCCGCCCTCGTCGCCGCCACGTCCGCCTGCGCCACCGCGCGTCCGGAACCCTCGCAGGTCGATCTTCGCTCCCGCGGCTTCACGCTGCCCTCTCCCACCAAAACCGTGGGTTTCACCCAGCTGCCGCGCCGGTTCGAAAACGCGGTGGTGAACGTGACCATGGTCGTCGATCCGCAAGGCGTGCCGCATCAGATCGCCAGCGAACGCCGCATGCCCGAGGATCTCTCTGCGCGGCTGATGCCCGCCCTATCGCAGTGGCGTTTCTCGCCCGCCCTCGACCCGAAGGGGAATCCGGTCTCGATGCGCGTGGTCATCCCGCTCGAACTCGTCCCCGTGGACTGAGGCCGACGCGCCCCGCTGTATCCCTCTGCTGACTACACGGCCGGCGCCGCTCCGGTTTCGGCCGCTCCAGCGGAAAAGCCGGTCGTTCCGAATTCCCTTGCGCTCGGGGGCGCAATGGGGGGAATGGCCGGCTTTTTTCTCATGCAGATTCAGGATCTTTCCCTCGACGCGATCGACATGAACGGCGGCACGCAGGCACGCGTGCGCACGGACGACGAGGCGATCTCGTCCTACGCGGCCGACATGACGCAGGGCGCCGTCTTTCCCCCGATCACCGTTTATTACGACGGCGCCACCTACTGGCTGGCCGACGGCTTTCACCGCTACCTCGCCGCGAAACGGATCGAGCAGCCCACGATCAAGGCCGAGGTCCACGCCGGCGGCCGGACCGACGCTCTCAAGCACGCCCTCGGCGCCAACGCCACCAACGGCGTCTACCGCAACAACGCCGACAAGCGGAACGCGGTGGAAATCGCGCTGCGCGAATGGAGCGACCGCGCCAATCCCGTCATCGCCGAGATCTGCAAGGTCTCGGTCGAGCTGGTCCGCCAGATCCGGAAGGAGATGACGTCGCAGCAACGCCTGCCGCAGTCGGAGACCGTCACGGGCCGCGACGGACGCGAATATCCGGCGGCGATCGAGCGCCAGCCGCGCGGCAAATCCGAACGGCCCTCCAGCGAGGAGGCCGCGGGCAGCGATGGCGGCGGGCACGGCGGTTTCAGCAAGGGCAAGGGCGACCCCGGCGCGCTCGGCGGGACCAATACCGAACTCGAAACCGAGGCCCGCTCGATGATTCGCAAGGGCGAGATGAATCCGTTCGAGCTTCCCAAGATGCTCACCGCCACGGCGCACGACTACGCCGAGACAGTCATCACGCTCCTCAGCAAGATGCGCCCGGACGACCCGAAGCGGACCGACGCCCTTTTCCGCATCAAACGGGCCATCGACAAGCTGATCGCAGGCGAACCCGTCGGCATGCACACCGGCACCTGAGCCGGCTGGCGCGCCATCGCTACCCTTCCACCAGCATCGGCGGGGCGCTCGCCGGGGACTCGATTTCGGCGGGTTCGTCGTCTTTCAATCGCACTCCGCTGAGTTCGAGCCGCGCCGACTTCTTCAAAAGCAGCGCGAGCTTCCGTGCCGCCTGTATCGGCGGAAGCCCCTCCGCGCGGATGTTCGAAACGCAGTTGCGGTCCGCGTCCGTGCAGGACTGCCGCGGCCGATAGGTGAAATACGCGCCAAGGCTGTCCGGCGACCCCAGCCCGGGGCGTTCGCCCAAAAACAGGATGGTGTGCCGCGCGCCCACGACTTCGCCGACGTCGTCCTGCAGCTTCACGCGAGCGAGCGGCACCACGAAGATCGGGAAGATCGACCAACCCTCGCTCTCGAGCTGGCGCACGAGGGGAACGATGGTCGCGGCCGCATGATTTTCCGCCGCGCGCGCCGCCAGTCCGTCGGAAACCAGAATCGCGAGATCCCTCCTGCCCCAGGCGTTCGCGGCGTTGCGCAGCCAGGTGCGGGAAACGTCGGCCAAGCGCCGGCCCAGGTCCGGGCGCAGGAGGTAGGTCTCGCGGTTCGGCACCGCCGTGGTCAGCCACTCCGTCGGCAGACCGTCATGGCGGAGCTGCCGGATGATGCCGTTGGCGTCGAAAGCGGCGTTCACCGCATCCCTCGCCCGGGCATGCGCCAGCCGGAAATCGAGCTGCGAAACCGTGCGCAGGCTTCCGCCCGATCGCCCGAGCGCGATGCGCGCCGAGGTGTAGTGGGAAAGTGAACACCAGGAATCCGGCCCCGCGGGTGCCGGCCGTCGGCTGTCATTCGATGGCATGGGCGAGAAGAGCGTGACGCTCGTCGATCCTGCGCAGGCGCTTTCCGTCTTCGGAGATGTGCATGGCCTCGAGCCAGGCCTCGAACTCCGGGGCGGGGCGAAGGCCGAGCGTCTGTCGCAGGTAGTGGCTGTCGTGAAAGGAGGTCGATTGGTAGCCCAGCATGATGTCGTCCGCTCCGGGCACGCCCATGATGTAGTTCACGCCGGCCACGCCGAGCAGGGTCAGCAGCGTATCCATATCGTCCTGATCCGCCTCGGCGTGGTTGGTGTAGCAGACGTCCACGCCCATCGGCAGCCCCAGAACCTTTCCGCAGAAATGGTCCTCGAGTCCGGCGCGGATGATTTGTTTCCCATCGTACAGGTACTCCGGCCCGATGAAGCCCACCACGGTGTTCACCAGCAGCGGATCGAAGTGGCGCGCGACCGCGTAGGCCCGCGCCTCGCACGTTTGCTGATCGACCCCGTGGTGCGCTCCGGCGGAGAGCGCCGCACCCTGGCCGGTTTCGAAATACATCACGTTCTGACCGACCGTGCCGCGGCCCAGCGCGAGCGCGGCCTGGCGGGCCTCGGAGAGCAGCGCCAGGTTGACGCCGAAGCTCGCGTTCGCCGCCTCGGTTCCCGCGATCGATTGAAACACGAGATCGACCGGTGCGCCGCGGCGCATCGCCTCCATCTGCGTGGTGACGTGCGCCAGGACGCACGACTGCGTCGGGATCTCGTAACGTCGAAGAAGATCGTCGATCAGCTTCAACAGTCCCTCCACCGCCGGGACGCTGTCCGTGGCGGGGTTGATTCCGATCACCGCGTCTCCGCAGCCGTAGAGCAGCCCGTCGATGATCGACGCCGCGATGCCCCGCGGGTCGTCGGTCGGATGGTTGGGCTGCAGCCGGACCGCGAGCCGCCCGGGCTGCCCGAGCGTGTTTCGAAACGCCGTCACGACGCGTCGCTTTTGAGCGACCAGGATGAGGTCCTGGTTGCTCATCAGCTTCGAAACCGCGGCGACCATCTCGGGCATGAGCCCCGGCGAGACCGCCTCGAGAGTCGCCCCCGTCGTTCTGTAGTCCAGCAGCCAATCGCGGAATTCGCCCACCGACAGCGCGGCCACGGGCGAAAACGCCTCCGCATCGTGCGTATCCAAGATCAGCCGCGTCACCTCGTCGGACTCGTACGGGACCAGTGGCTCGTCGAGGAAACGGCGGAGCGGCACGTCGGCGAGACATTGCTGGGCCGCCACGCGCTCCTCGGCGGACTCAGCCGCGATGCCGGCCAGTTCGTCGCCCGACCGCTTCGGCGTCGCTTTCGCCAGCAGATCGCGCAGCGAGGAGAAGCTGTGGCGTCGGGCGCCGACGAGGCACGAATAGGTGCGCATGGCGGAGCAGGATTCGTTCAGCCGATCGGCGTCGGGGCGGGCGCCAGATCGCCGGTTCCGGCCGGCGCGGCAGGCGCCGCGACACCCTTGATCGAGGTCACCGGCGGCCCCTTGAAGACCTTGCGCACGCCCAGCCACCAGCCGAGCGTCAGGAGCGCCACCGCGCCGATCAGCGCATTCAGGGCGAGATCGTTGGGCGGCTGCACGCCGATCCAGACGATCAGGCCCACGAAGGCCACCGAGATCGCCGCGAGGGTCTTGTAGAGAACGGGACCGAGGTCGAACGGCCCCATTTTCGTCCACGTTTTCCCGTAGGCGACGATCCCCGCCACCGCCGGCATGACGTACGAGATGTAGAGGAAAATCACACAGGCTGCCGTGAGCGTGGAATACGCCGGGGCGTAGAGCGTCGAGCCCACCGCGAGCGCCGCCGTGGTCCAGATCGCCGTCACGGGCGTCTTCCATTTCGGCGAGACCTTGCGCAGCGCCTTCGACGCCGGCAGTCCGCCGTCGCGGGCGAAGGCGAAGATCATGCGCGACGTCGACGTCACGCAGGCGAGGCCGCAGAGGAAATTGGATACGACGATGCCGATCCAGAGGAGTTTGCCGAGCGTGCCGGGCAGGACCTGCTCCATCAGCCACGGGAAAACGTTCGCCCCCTGCTTGGCGGCGTCGGCCAGACTGGGCATCGCGACCACGAAGGCCGAAACCATCACCCAGCCGAAGAGACCGGAGAGATAGACAGAGCGGAGGATGCCCTTCGGCACGTTTTTCGCGGCGTCGACCGTTTCCTCCGAGGTGTGCGCCGAAGCGTCGTACCCCGTGATGGTGTAGATCGGCCACATCAACCCGAGCAGCAGCATGGTGAGCGAACTCGCGTGGGCGGGCCAAACGCCGCCGCCGGCGTCGCCGCTGAAATTCGTGAACGTGAACAGGCGTCCGACGTCGTGGCTCGGCGCGAAGACGAGCATCGCGGCGGTGAGCGCGATCGCGACGGCGAAGATCAGGTAGCCGCTGAAATCGGTCAGCAGCGTGACCGCCCGGATGCCGAAGTGGTTAAAAAGCGCCTGAACGAGAGTGATAATGCTCACTCCGACGATCTGGTGGACGACCGTGAGTTTGCTCGGATCGATTCCGATCATCGGTCCGATGAAATTCACGAATAGGCTGTACGTGCCGACGTTCACGGCCGCGGTGACAAACACCACGCCGGCGAGATTGAACCACGCCGTGGCCCAGCCCCAGCCCTTGCCGCCGAGGATGGAGCTCCAGTGATAAAGCCCGCCGGCCGTCGGAAACGCCGAAGCCACCTGCGCCATGCACAGCGCGACGACGAGGCAGAGCGCCACGCCAAGCGGCCATACGATGCCAGCCGCCGCGCCGCCCACCGCGCTGACGCCCAGCTGCAGCGAGGTGATGCCGCCCGCGAGGATGCAGATGATCGAAAAGGAAATGGCGAAGTTGGAAAACCCGCTCATCCGCCGCACGAGTTCCTGTGCGTAGCCCATGCTCTCGAGGAGCTTGGTGTCTTCCGACGCACGCGCCGAAGCCGCCGTGTGTCCCGACGCGCCCTTCTTGGTTGCTGACATAGGTGAAGTGTTCGAACCGCCGGGAGACGCCGGCTCGTGGGGCGCTCGCCTAACAGCATACGCGGTGCCAGCACCCTCGGCCGCTCGGTCGCGGGAGCGCGAGCCGCTGGCCCGCGCTCCCGGGGGGGGTATCTCACCGGCATCGGATTCCGATGCCGAGGCGCGGACGGCGCCGCGCCCTCCAGCGTGGATGCACGACCTGTTTCGGAAGGCGCGACGAGCGAACCTCACAGGCGTGCCGAATCCCGCAATCGCGCGCTTGCGGGTGGATCGGCGCCTCCCCACGACGACATCTTCGTCCGATCTGGAGGGCGCGCCGCCGACTGGCCCTCTCGCTCCGATGTCTAATCGACCCGGATCACGATCTTCCCGAAATGCCGTCCGGATCCCATGTGGTGAAACGCCTCTTTCGTCTCCTCCCACGAGAACACGCGGTCGATCGCGGGCTGCAGACGGGCCAGGGCGAACGCGCGATTCATTTCGACGAACGACTGACGCGAGCCGACGAGCACGCCCCGAACGCGGGCTTTCTTCCGCAGCACACGGAGCGGACTCAACCCGCCTTCCACACCTGCGAGGTATCCGATGACATAAACGCTTCCGCCGACCGCGACCGAGTCCAGCGACTCCGCCATCGTGTTGGCCCCCCCGACCTCGATCACATGCTCCACGCCCTCGCCGTTCGTCAGCTCAGCCACCTGTTTTGACCATTCGGGGTGGCGCCGGTAGTTGATTCCGGCATCGGCGCCGAGACTGCGGGCCCGCTCGAGCTTCTCGTCGCTGCTCGAGGTGACGATCACCCGCGCTCCGGCGAGCTTGGCAATCTGAAGGGCGAAGATGGCTACGCCACCCGTCCCCTGCACGAGCACGGTCTCGCCCGGCTTCAGGCCGCCTTGCACGATCAACGCGTTCCACGCCGTGACCGCCGCGATCGGCAGCGTCGAGGCCTGCTCGAACGACAAATAGTCGGGAATCCGCACGAGCCCCGACGCCGGGAGCAGCGCCCGCTGCCGCAGCAGGCCGGGGAGCGGTCCGCCGAGCGTCTCGGCTCCGGCCGGCGGGCGTTCGCCGCTGTCCCAAACCTGCCAGAAATTCGGCATCGCCCTGTCGCCGACGCGGAAACCGGTCACTCCGGCGCCGAGCGCCAGGATTTCGCCGGCAACATCGGACACGGGAATGAACGGCGGCGCGTAGTGGCCGGCTGGATATTGTCCGCGCAGGATGTCGTAGTCGCGAAAGTTCAGCGATGCCGCGCGGATGCCGAGCAACACTTCGCCCGGGCCGGGCTCGCCCACCGGGCGGTCGACCGGCTTGAGATTGTCGACCGAGAATTCCTTTTCGATCAGGTAGGTGAAGTTCGTTGCCGGGCGGCGCGTGCTGGCGGGAGAAGCGGGACCGGTGCTTTCGAGAATGGCAGGATTCATGGTTTGAAGGCGTCGGCGCGAAGGACCATCCCCCGCGCTTCGACGCTGAAACAATATCGCCGGGGCCCCTTGCGAACCATGTCCGGGGCGGCATGGTTCGATGCTCAAACTGCATGGAGCTACCCCACCTCAGAGAATTCCTCGCTTTGGCGGACGAACTCCACTTCGGCCGCGCCGCCGAAAAACTCGGTCTCCCGCAATCGTCGCTCTCCCGGCGGATGCAGCAGCTCGAGGCGATGCTCGGCGTCGCGTTGATCGACCGTTCGAACAAGGCCATCGCGTTGACCCCGGCCGGCGAGGCGTTCCGCCACGACGCCCGCGCCCATCTCGACGGCCTGCGCGACGCCGTCGCCCGGGCACGCCGCATTTCCGCGGGCCATACCGGCCAGCTGAGGATCGCGTTCCCGTCCAACCTCGCCGCCTCGTTTCTCCCGCAGGTGCTCGCGCGGCTCCGCGCCGACGCTCCGGACGCCTCGCTCACGCTGCGCGAGCTTCCGAACGCCCTGCACGAAGCGGCGCTGCGCGCCCGGGAGATCGACATTGCCGTCACTCTGCTCCCCGTACGCGATCCGGCCCTGACGCAGCGCTTTCTGTTCACCGAACCGTTGAAAGTGCTCCTGGCGGACACCCACCCGCTGGCGCGCGAAGAAGCGGTGTCGTTGCGGCAGCTCCAGCGCGAAACGTTTTTGATGTGCCCCGCCTACCGCGACGCGGGATTCCACGAGACGATCCTCGAGCGCTGCGCCGCCTTCGGCTTCACGCCGCGAATCGGCGAGGAAACCGACAGCCGAGTTCTCCTCAGCGAACTCGTGGCGGGCCGGACCGGTATCGCCGTCCTTCCCGACTCGTCCACCCGAGTGCCCGGGACAGGCGTGGTTGCTCGCCCGATCAAAGAGCCGCTCGATCCGCTGCGCGTGGGTCTGGTGTGGTTCGAAGAACACCCGAACGCCTTGCGGAAACTCTTCGTCGCCGCAGCCGTCGAGTGCGCGAGCGAACTCGGCACTGCAGCCCCGCGTACAACCGAGAAACGCACCCGCGAACGCGTCGTCGCCTGAAGGGCGGGAGCGAATTGTGCGTCTGGTAGACCCGCAACGTCGCCCAGCGCCCCGCCTTCCAGAATCCGGTATCTGCCCTCCTCCGCCCGCCTACCGCGGCAATCCGAGTTCCGCGCGGCAGCCGCCGCCTTCGCGGTTTCGCACCTGCACCCAGCCGCCATGGAGATTCGCGATCTCCTGGACGAAACTCAGCCCGAGGCCGGTGCTTTTGGTCCCGGAGCCGGGTCGCGGCAGCGAGTAGAACCGCTCGAAGATGCGATCCTTGGCGTAGTCGGGGATGCCGGGGCCGGAGTCTTCCACCACGATCGTCGTCCCGCCGCGCTCGGTCTGCGCAGAGACGGAGACTTCCCCGCCGGGAGGTGAGAACTCGACCGCGTTTTTCACCAGATTCGTGATCGCCACGCCGACGAGGAACTTTTCTCCGGTCACCTGCGCGCCGCTCGGAATCTCGATTCGGAGGCGCAGCTGCCGGGAGAGCGCGGTGGCGGTCACGCTCCGCAGCAGGTCGTCCACGAAGGGGCGCAGTTCAAATGGCTCCGTCGGTCCGAGCCTCCGCCGCGCCTCGAGCGCCGAGAGCTGGAGCAGCTGATCGACGACGTGCTGGATGCGATTCGCCTCGTTGCGGATGTTCTGGAGAAACTTTTCCCGCTGGTCTGGAGGCATTTCCTCGCTGAGCAGTTCGGCCGCGCCGCGAATCGCGGAGAGCGGCGCCTTCACCTCGTGCGTCAACGCCTGAGTGTAGCGCTCGACGTACTTTTTCCCCTCGAGAGCCTCGCGCATCTCCTCGAAGGCGCGGCGAAGATCGCCCACTTCGCGGCCCGCCAGCCGGGGCAGCGTGGCCGGTTTGCCGTCGCGCACGGCTCGCGCGTAGGCCGTCAGCCGCTCGATCGGCGTCGTCAGCCAGACGGAAAAAGCGAAGCCCATACCGACGATCAGCACGCCGCCGCCCACGCCCGCCCAGGTGATGCGCCGCTTCGCGACGGCGACCAGTTCGCCCACCGCACTGGTCGGCTTGCCCAGCGACACGGCGCCGATGATCCGGCCGTCCGAGCGGATCGGAGCCGCGACATGGATGACGAGCGAGCTGTCGTCGACCGGATCGAGCCGCGTCGCCCGTGCGCCGTAAAGCCCGTCGAGCGTGCGGTGCACGTCGAGCCAGCGCGAGTAGTCCTGCCCCTCGTCGCGACCGTTTTCGGAATCGTAGAGCACTCGGCCGCCTGCATCCACCACGTAAATACGCAGATCGATCCGGGTCTTCTGGATGCTGTAGACCCGGGCATCTAGGCGTCGCCGGTAGGCCGCATCGAGCAACGTGTGGAGTCTTGCCGGATCGAGGCCGCCCGCCACCACCGCGTCCGCCTCCAGCATCGAGGCCACGATATTGGCCGCGTCGACCAGCGACTCCTCCATCGACTCGAGGTAGCGGGGCCGCACGCCTTCGAGAATCCAGCTCACGAGATAGGCGAGCCCGCCGCCGACCAGCACGAGATAAACGAGGAATATGCGCGTGCGGATCGTCATCGCGGGGCGCGTCGGGCTGGGGCGGAAGCGGCGCTCATTCCTTCAGCGAGTATCCAAGTCCCCGATGCGTCTGGATCGGATCCGCCGTCGGGTCGACCGCGCGGAGCTTGGCCCGAAGCGTCTTCACGTGGGCGTCGACCGTCCGGTCGAGGCTGGCACCCGGCTCCTCCCACGCGGAATTCATCAACTGGTCGCGGCTGAAGACCCGGCCGGGCTGCGAGACCAGCGTTTTCAGGAGCCTGAATTCGTAGCGCGTCAGATCGAGCGGCTGGCCCCGGTAGAGAATCCGGCAGCGCGGCTCGTCGACGACAAAACGGGGCACGGGCACAGTCGAAGGCGCGGCCGGCGGCGGCTCCGCAGCAACCGGGGCGGCAGGCGGAGCCGCCGTTCCGCTCCCGCCGTTCGGAGCCCGCCGCAGGATGGCGCGAACCCGGGCGGTCAGCTCGCGCGGGCTGAACGGCTTCACCAGATAATCGTCGCCCCCGATCTCGAGCCCGACGACCCGGTCAATCTCGCTGCTGCGGGCGGTGAGGAACAGAACCGGCACGGCCGACGTGGCCCGGATGGTTTTGCAGAGATCGAAGCCGTTGATGTCGGGCAAGCCCACATCCAGCACGATCAGGGCGATCGGCCGGGCCGTAAGTGCCGCCAAGCCGGCCTGCCCGGTGGTGCACCAGAAGGGATCGAACCCCTCCGTTTTCAGCGCATACACCAGCGTGTCGGCAATCGACGGTTCGTCTTCGATGATGAGGATTTGAACAGGCACGGGGCGGGGATCGGTGCGGGAATCCGCAGTCAGCATGGGAATCGACCCCGCCGGAGCAATGACCGACCTGCGGCGCAACCCGTGGGCCCAGGGCGGGTTCGGCAGCGTTTCCCGGCAAAGCCCGGACCACGCCAGTTTATTGCACGTAGCTGCACACACGCGAATACTCGCCTTGCCGCTCGCCGGATGGGGGTAAAACCTCTGCCAACTCCCGATTCCTGTTCAACTTTTGCGGGGCCGGGTCGATACGAACGGAGAGCCACTATGTCTCCTCTCTCAAGCGAAACTGCCGCCCGAGACAGCATCCTTCGTCTGGCCAAGAAACTGCCCACGTCGCCGCACATTTTTGGGCGACTTGGACGGTTGCTGAACGACATGAATTCCGACCTGACGGATATCGTGAAGCTGGTCGCCGTGGATTCCGGCCTGACGGGGCGCGTCATCCGGTTGAGCAACAGCGTCTTCTTCCGTGGCGAGCAGCCCGTGAAATCGTTGGACGAGGCGATCAATCGCGTCGGTTTCCGCGAGATGCACCGCATCGTCGGCGTGGCGATGAGCGAACAGATTTTCCAGGGCGGTCTTCCGGTCTACAACCTCTCCGCAGAGGGGCTTTGGGAGAACTCCGTCCTGACCGCCCTCTCGATGGAGCGCCTGGCCAAAATCGCCGGCGAAGACGAGAGCGAGGCCTACACGGTCGGTCTGCTTCGCGGCATCGGGAAGCTCGTGCTCGACATGCTGATTCAGGTCGAACACCCGGGCATCAGCTGTCCGGATACCGACACGGTCGATCTTCCGAAATGGGAACGCGCGTGGGCCGCGGTGACCAGCAACGAGGCGGGATCGATGATTCTTCAGGAATGGAAGATGCCGGACAGCGTCGTCATCGGCGTGCGCGATCACTATCGCCCGACCGAAACGACGCCTCGGCTCGGAGCCCTTCTCCACGTCGCCTGCTGCATCACCCATCAGCTCGGCAAGGGCGTGCGCGCAGAGACGCGGCAGTGGGAGATGACGCCCGAGGTTCTGGCGCTCGCCGGCCTGCATCCGCAACACGTCGAAACGTGCGTTGCGGAGACCCAGGAAGCCCTCTCCGAACTGAAGTCGCGATTGAAGAGCTGAGCGGACGCGTTTCGCGCGCCGCCGGCCTCTCCTCGGTTGCTCCGCCGCCTCTCGATCCTGCCGGTCCGAACGACCGAACCGGAGGCGCGTGTCCGTCGAGGGCCCGGTAGTCCTCGGCCGCCGCAAGTTCGAGAGTGATTTCCGAACCAAGCTTTGCTCTCGTCAAAAGACGTTGTGACCGCCCTCCCCGAATATCACCGCGATACGCAGCGCCGCGCTCATGAAGGCGCGCGGTTTGTCGCGCAGGGCATCCTCCTCAATTTCGTCCTCGCCGGCATCAAGCTCGCCGGCGGCATCTGGGGAAACACTTACGCGCTGATCGCCGACGCCGCGGAATCGATGATCGACATCGTGACCTCGAGTCTCGTCTGGGTTGGACTGCGCGTGGCGGCGCGGCCGCCCGACGCCGAGCACCCGTACGGGCACGGCAAGGCGGAATCGATTTCCGGCCTGCTCGTGTCGTTGTTCATCCTGGCCGTCGGCACCTGGATCGGCGTGGAGGCGATCCATGAAATCCGGACGCCGCATCAAGGCCCTCACTGGGGCACGCTGCCGCTGCTGGCGGGCGTCATCGCCGCGAAGACGTTTTTCTCGCGCCGCCTCGGCACGGCAGGAAAAGAATCGAGCAGCAACACGATGGGCATCGAGGCGTGGCACCATCTCACCGACGCGCTCACGTCCGCCGCCGCGTTCGTCGGAATCAGCATCGCCCTCCTCGGCGGAAAGGGCTTCGAAACGGCCGATGATTGGGCGGCGCTCGCCGCCTGCCTCGTGATTCTCTGGAACGGCTTCGGCTTCCTGCGCAAGGCCCTCGCGGAGATGATGGATACCGCCGCGCCGGCCGCGATGGAGTCGGAAGTCCGCGCGATCGCCGCCACCGTGGAGGGCGTGCGCGGGATCGACAAATGCCGGGTTCGCCGGAGCGGCTTGAGCCACCTCGTGGACATCCACGTGGAAGTCGACGGCGCTCTTTCCGTTCGCCAGGGGCACGATATCGCCGGCGCGGTCAAGCACCGGCTGCTCGGCTCGCCGCTGCACATCAGCGACGTCCTCGTGCACATCGAACCCGCGCGCAGCCCGGGCGTTTCGCCCTCGGCCCAGCAGCCGTAGGCACACGCTGTATCCGGAATGCGGGGAGATGCGCGCGGTCCCGTTTCCACTCGCGCCGAGGGTCGCCGTTTGCGAGCCTTCCAGGTTTATGTCGGACACCGCACTCGCACCTGAGGCACCCTGGCGCATCGGCCTTCGCGGCGCGCGCGCCAACCTCGTACCCGGCTTGGTGCTACAGGTCGTCGCGCTCGCGATCGCCCTCGCGTACTACTTTCACCCTCCGGTCCGCGACGCGCTGGAGCACCTGAGCGAGTTCAGGATTCGCACGGGCTTCGCCTACAGTTTCGTCGCGACGGGAATCTTCGGTGGCGTGCTCCCCTGCCTGTACCTGGTACTCAACCCCGCGACGCGCGGCCGTTACGACTTCAAGCAATGCGCCGCGCTGTGCGCCTTCTGGGCGTACAAAGGCATCGAAGTCGATCTGCTCTACCGCACGCTCGCGCTCACCATCGGCGCCGATCACCGGGCCGGCACCGTCGCGACCAAAGTCGTGCTCGACCAGTTCATCTACTGCCCGCTGTTCGCCATCCCCGTGACGGCCCTCGTCTACGCCTGGATCGAAACCCATTTCGATGCCCGCGCCGTCGTCCAGGATTGGCGGACACCGCAGTGGTATCAGCGGCGGGCCCTGCCCAACCTGATTTCCAACCTGGGTGTGTGGGTGCCGACCGTATCCGTGGTCTACGCACTGCCGTCGAGCCTTCAGATCCCGCTGTTCAATCTCGTGCTCTGCTTCTTCACTCTCCTGCTCGCCCATATCTCGGCGCACAGCGCACCGAGCAGCCGCCAGGTCTGACGGCCGAGCAGAAAACGGCCTGGTTCACGGCGGTATCTCGAGCGACTCCCCGCCACGGCCGCTCCTGCCGGCGTCCCGCTCTCGCAAGCCGGAATCGGCTTATTCTCCGGCGGCCGATCTTCAGCACCCCTACTTTCAGCCGCCCGTCATTTTGCCGTTCTGAACAGATACGGCCGCCCGCGGTCGAGGCGAAACCCCCCGCCCTCCCCGGCGTGACTCACTCCGTGGTCGAAAAGTCAGAAGTTGAAGGAATCGACCGCGGGCCTTTTGCCTCTCACTCACACAGCTCTATTCTGCACCCATGCGTCTCAGCCGACTGCTCCTGATCCTCGCGGCCTTCTGCCTGGCCGCCGGTTGGTCCTCCGCCCAGGTCACCGCCACCCTGGTCGGTGACGAAACCTCCATCCAGCCCGGCCGACCCTTCACGGTGGCCTTGCGGCTGGAGCACCAAGCGCACTGGCACACGTACTGGATCAATCCAGGAACTGGATACGCGACGTCGATCGCCTGGACGCTGCCCGCCGGCTGGAAAGCCGGCGAGATCCACTGGCCGACCCCGATCGTCATCCGCGACCGCACGGGGGCAACCGTCGGCAACGGGTACGACGGCGACGCATTGCTCCCGGTCACGATCACGCCGCCCGCCGACGCCAAGCCGGGCGAGACCGTCACGCTGAAGGCAAAAGCCGATTGGCTGATGTGCGAAAACGCCTGCGTGCCCGGCGGCGCCACGGTCGAACTCTCGCTTCCGGTGCGAGCCGAGGAGCCCGCCAAGAATGAGACCTGGCACAAGCGTATCGCCGAGCTGCCGATGCCCCGCGCTCCGCAAGGCTGGAACGTCTCCGCGGTTCGGGACGGCAAGACAATCCGCCTCACCCTGACCTCGGCCGGCAACAGCCCGGCGCGCCCGCTGCCGAACTCCCATTTCTTCTCGGAAGACGGCCTGATCGACTACGAAAAGCCGCAGACCGAAAAGCCCGTCGCCGGAGGGTACGAGTGGCTCCTCTCCGTTTCCGATTCGGCCGAAGCCGCGGCCGCGCGCCTCGTCGGAGTACTCGCGACCCAGCCGCCGCTCGCGGGCCTGCGAATCGATGTCCTGCTCTCGTCCGGAAACGCCGCGGCTGCGGCGAGCCAGCCGGCTTCCGGAGTGGGCGGCGCCGCGCAGGCTTCCGGGGGTGCGTCGGGAGGCAGCGGCCTCTCCGGCCTCCTGCTCCTGGCGTTCGTGGGCGGCATGATCCTGAACCTCATGCCCTGCGTCTTTCCTGTGCTCGGGATCAAGATCCTCGGCTTCGTCAACCAAGCCGGCGCCGATCGCCGCAAGGTCACGCTCCACGGCCTGGTCTTCACGTCGGGCGTCCTCGCCTCGTTCTGGGCGCTGGCCGGCGTGCTCGCGATTCTCCGGGCCGGCGGCTCCCAGCTCGGCTGGGGCTTCCAGCTCCAGTCGCCCGTCTTCGTTTTCGCGCTCGCCACGGTCATGCTGGTTTTCGCGCTCAGCATGAGCGGCCTCTTCGAGATCGGCCTCCGCGCCACCGCCGTCGGGGCGTCGCTGCAGTCGAAATCCGGATACGCGGGCTCGTTCTTCACCGGCGTGCTGGCGACGGTCGTCGCCACACCGTGCAGCGCCCCGTTCCTCGCCCCGGCGCTCGGCGCCGCGGTGACGATGCCGGCCGCCGAATCGTTCGCGGTCTTCACCGCCATCGCCGTCGGCCTTTCGACTCCCTACCTCGTGCTCTCGATGTTTCCGAGCGCCGTGAAGGTGCTGCCGCGGCCGGGCGCCTGGATGGAAACGTTCAAGCAGGTGATGGCGTTCCCGCTCTACGCCACGGTCGCATATCTCGTCTGGGTTCTCGCCGGCCAGACGAAGGACAACGACTACGCGCTGCTCAGCATCCTCTTCGGTCTGACGCTCATCGCCCTGGCCGGCTGGCTCTACGGTCGGACCAACGCCCCCGGCGCCTCGTCCACGCGCGCCAACATCGGCGCCGCCGCGGCGCTCCTGATCGCGGTCTTCGGCCTCTTCCTCGGCTGGCCCCGCGCGGCCAAAGCCACTGACATCGCATGGGAGCCATGGACTCCGCAGCGCGTTGCGGAGCTCCGCGCGCAGAATCGCGTCATCTACGTCGACTTCACCGCCCGCTGGTGCGCGACCTGCCAGGCCAACAAAAAACTCGTCTTCGGTTCCGACGAGGTGAAACGCCTCTTCCACGACAAGAAGATCGCCACACTCAAGGGAGACTGGACCAACCGTGATCCGAAGATCACGGAAGAGCTCGCGCGCTGGGGCCGCAGCGCCGTCCCCTTCAATCTCGTCTACAAACCCGGCCAAACCGAGCCCGTGGTGCTGCCCGAGCTGCTCACCGCCAGCACCGTGCTCCAGGCGCTCAAATAGCGGCAGGGCCCGCTGCCGGCGCGCCGCACCGCCGCGCAGAACGCCGGCTCCTGGCAGCTAAAGAAAAGCGCCCCGCCGGCGAACCGGCGGGGCGCTTGCAACCAAACAGCAGCCAAAGTCAGAATTTCTTCCCGACGGAGACGTAGAGCATCCGGCCCTCAGCGGTGTAGATGAAGCCGGGATAGTTCTGCGGATTATTGCCGTAGTATTGGCTGAGCGGGGGATTCCGGTCGAAGACGTTGAACGCGCCCACCGTGAAGGTCGTTTCGTCGAGGAAGCGGTTGACGCCTTTGCGGATCGCGTAGCTGAACTGCGCATCCCAGGTGAAGCTCGAGCCGGCGCGGCGGTCGTTGCCGTCCAGATCGAAATCGTGGAAGCCGTTCAGATAGTGGCCGGTGATGTTCGCTCGGTACGACGCGAGCGACCAGTCGAGCTGAATGGTGCCCTTCCAGCGAAGGTACGCGTCCTGTCCCTCGCCGTCCGTCGTCTGGTCCACCCTTTGGACGAGCGGTGTTCCAGGGACGAACGATTGTTTGAACGACGAGAGGTAGGTCGCGTCCGCCGCGATGCCGAACTTACCGATCGGCGTCGGTTTCAGGCGGTAGCTGACACCCATGTCCACGCCGTACGCGATCGTATCCCCGGCGTTGATATACACGCCGTTGACCTGCTCGATCCCCCCGTCGGGCCCGAGGACGACACTCTCGCCGGGCTGCAAGCCTCCGGGTGCGGTGCCGAAATTCCGATCCAGGAGATTCTGAAGATCGATCGACGCCGTGCCCTTCCGGTCGACGCGCCAGACGTCGACGCTGGTCGTCAGCCCCTGGAGATGCCAGTAATCCGGCGCCCAGACGACGCCCACGTTGTACGACTTCGTGTGTTCGGGAGCGAGTTTCCGATTGCCCGCCGTGGTCGTCGGCACTTCCGGCAGGTCCTCTCCGGTCCGGGGATCGATCAGACCGAGCAGCGAAGCCACCGGCCCGGCATAGAGCTGATACAGGGACGGCTCCAGGAAACCCTTCGAAGCGCTCGCGCGCAGCGTGAGCGACTCGTCGAACGGCTGATACCGCAGGCCCGCCTTCGGCACGGTCGTCGTCTCGCTGTTCGTGAGGAAGTTTTCGTACCGCGCCGCCACGTCGGCCCCCAGGCTGTGCACCCCGGGCACGTGGTTCGCTTCCGCGACGATCGGCACGGAGAGTTCGGCATACACGCCGACGACCTTGCGCGTGTGATCGGTGATCGCCGCGGGCGAGCTTCCGATGATGTCGCCCGTGTGGTTCAGTACATCGGGAGACTGCGCGAGGGATTCGACCCGGTAGTCCACGCCCGCGGCGGCCCCGACGCCCCCGGCCGGCAGGGTGAACAGATCGGCGGTCGAGACGTTGAGGAAGCCGTTGCCCAGGCGCGACGTGTTGACGTCGTGAACGACCACGCGGGCGAAATCCACCAGCTTGGCGTTGTTCTCGATCGCGTTCACATAGTATCCAAACGGATTATACGGAATGGTGGTCCCGACATACTGGTCGCTCGCCGGATTGAAGATCGGATCGGCCGCGTTCAACACGCGGTTGAACCGAGACGAGGAGACCAGCGTGTCCTTCCCCCGGAAGACGATCTCGCTGTAGCGGAAGCCTG
This sequence comes from Opitutaceae bacterium EW11, assembly GCA_003054665.1. Classification (GTDB taxonomy): domain Bacteria; phylum Verrucomicrobiota; class Verrucomicrobiia; order Opitutales; family Opitutaceae; genus EW11. Next base: position 1,015,336 of record QAYY01000001.1, read on the forward strand.
CATCCACATCGAACTTGTCGGCGATGTTGCTGATGCGGATGCCGGTGGTCCCCATGAACGCATTGGTGGTGTCGTGGAAGATCCGGTTGCCGAATTCCTTCAGGCGGAAACGGGTGCCGCCCGCGATGTCGGTGTTGAACGGGTTAAACGGATTGTACGCGCCGATCGGAGCCGCCCGGTCGCGTCCGTCCGCCATCGCCAACGGCGTCGCGGTGCGCGCCGGGATCACGAGCTCCGTCTGCCCGGGAGTGGTGAAACTGCCCGTCGCCGCCGGAGCCAGCTGCGTCTCGGTCATGTTGCTCTGGTAGCTGCCGTCGAAATACGCCACCACCGAGTCGAGGCCGAAGAGCTTGCGCTCGCCGTTCAGGATCATGCCGTAGCGCTCCCACGACGGGTAGGACTGGGCGTCCTGGTTGTAGTTGTACACCGAACTCCGGCCGCTGGAATAGATGTAATCCCCCGCCGGCGTGGTGCCGTGGTTGTTCGACGCCGTCGGAAGGCCGTCGTCCGTCAGCGGCCCGGGCGTCGCGTAAAAGACCGATTTCGAGACTCCCGCCGGACCCGTGCCCGCCGGCAATCCGAGCGCCTCGTCGTAGGCTGCTTGGGAGATCTGCAGATTGATCGGGCTCGAGTTGGTGCTCAGGAACGCCGGCACTGCGGAATACGCGCGATCCCGCTGCATGATCGCGGCGCGGCTTTGATAGTTGAAGCCGACGAGGAGACTGCCCTTCTCGCTCGAGACGCCGGACAGGACGTTGGCGGTGAACTGCGACGAGTCCTTGTTGGTGGTGTTCTGGTAGGAGACGAACGACTCGGAACCGTCGTAGCCTTTTCGCAGGATGATGTTCGTCACGCCCGCGACCGCATCCGCGCCGTACATCGCCGACGCGCCCTCCTTGAGGACATCGATGCGCTCGATCGCGCTGAGCGGGATCGTGTTGAGATCGACGAACGCCGTGGTGCCGCTCTGCCCGATCGGATAGTTGGCGATGCGATGTCCGTTGATCAGCACCAGCGTGGCCTCCGGCCCGAGGCCGTGGATGGATACCGCCGAAGCGCTGGGCGTGAAACCGGTGGCGTTGTTGGAGATCGGCACCGCTCCCTGATTCGCGACGGTCAATGTGTGGAGCAGCTGGGCGGTGTTCTGAAAGCCGGTCGCGTCGATCCGGCTTCGATCGAGGGAGACGACGGGCGCGATGCTCGTGTCTCCGGAAGCAAGCGTGGACGGAATATTCGATCCGGTAACCACGACTTTCTCCAGTTTCTGTGCCTCGGTACTGCCACCGTCGTCCATCGCGACGGCCGATTGGCCGTGGACGGCTGGGACAATAGCAGGTGCTAGTGGCAGCGTCAGGGCTGCCAGCAAACGCAAGCGTGACTTGCTCATACGACTGTTGGTGAGGTTGTCTTCTGTTGTGTTTTAAGAGCGTCTTGGGCTTGGCCCGATTTCTCTTGGGTCGGCCACTGAGCACATCCCGCGCTAACGACCGGTACAGCGGACCACGTATGAGTGGCCGTAATTAGGCTCAGCAGAAGATTCGCGATGAGGCTAATGACGTCGTGTCATTTCAACTACATCCACCAATCTACCTGAGTTGAGGCGAACGAGACGGCGCAAACTCAAGGCTGCGGGCCTGCTGTCGAGTGAAGGGCATGTGGCCGGTTCATCGGCACGATGAAGCGAACTCACTTCGGGAATAGGGCTTGGAATCGGCGCACCGGGTTTGCTCCACTGTGGCGGTGCGAGATCCGGCTCATTCACGTTCAATCGGACTTCTGGTCCTCACGGCGCTCTGTTGGAGCCTGGGCGGCGTCCTGATCAAATATGTCGCCTGGACGCCGCTCGCGGTGGCTGGAGGCCGCGGTTTCATCGCCGCCGCGCTTCTCGCCTTTGCGTTCCGTCCGTTGCGGTTCACCTGGTCTCCCCTCCAGATCGGAGCGGCCCTGGCGTACGCCGGCTGCACGATCAGTTTCGTCACGGCGACGAAACTGACCACCGCGGCGAACGCGATCCTCCTGCAGTACACGGCACCTGTCTACGTCGCGCTGCTCAGCTCCTGGTTGCTGGGGGAACGCACTCGGCGCGTCGACTGGCTGACGCTGGCCGTGGTGCTCGGCGGGATGGCGTTGTTTTTCGCGGACGAGCTCGAGATGCGTCACGCTCTGGGCAACGCGATCGCGATCCTCAGCGGCGTGTTTTTTGCCGCGATGACACTCCTGCTCCGCAAGCAGAAGGACGGTTCCCCGGCCGAATCGATCATCCTGGGAAACCTTATCGCCGGCGTGGTCGGGCTTCCGTCCATCGTTCAATCTCCGCTGCTGACGCCCTCCGGCTGGGGCGCGCTCGCCTTGCTCGGGACGGTCCAGCTCGGCCTCTCGTACTATTTCTACGCCAAGGCGGTGAAACACGTCACGGCTCTCGAGCTGGTGCTCATCCCCGTGCTCGAACCCATTCTCAACCCGATCTGGGCGTGGCTGGCGTACGGAGAGCGGCCGGGCCCGTGGGCTTTTGTAGGCGGTGCAATCGTGCTCGGCGCCGTGACCTGGCGCGCCCTGGTGTCCGTGAGGCAAACACGGGCGTGACTGCGGGACGTGGACACGTAGCTGGTAGTTGGTAGTTGGTAGTTGGTGACCAACCCGATCGGGCCTTCTGGTTTCGCGACAGCGTGAAGATGCGCGGCCTTGCTTCGTGTCCTTCGTGCCTTCGCGAGGCAGAATTGCCCCAGGATATTCGATCGCCATGGGGCAAACGGTACGGCCCAAAATGCGCTTTTGTGCCCGCGGTGTTTGCCCCACCCTCGCGGAGTGCCGACCGCCCGCCCTTCCGCTTCTCCTCGCCGTGCGTTTCAATGGGATCTCGCGCGCCAGTTGGAACGACTCGACGTTCTCCTGAAACTGCTGCCGCGCTACGCCGACTGGGGTTACCAGGAGCTGTATCTCCACCTCGAGGACGCGGTCGAGTACCCGAGCCTGCCCGGCGTCGCTCGCAAACATGCATTCACCTATCGGCAGCTCGGCCGGTTGGTCGGCACTGCCTCCCGAGTTGGCGTCCAGGTGGTGCCGATCGTGAACCTGCTCGGCCACACCCAATACCTCGTCAAACATCCCGCTCTGAGGGATCTGAACGAACTCCGCGACCCGTCCGGCGATCCGCTGACTCAGGGCCAGATCTGTCCGCTCCACCCACGCACGCCGGAAGTCGCCGAGAAGCTCATCCGGGACATGGCGCCCTTCTGCACGGCTGGAAAACTCCACGCCGGCCTGGACGAATCGTTTCATCTCGGGAAATGCCCCCGATGCGCGGCTGAGGTGAAGCGGAAAGGGCTCGGTTATCACTTTTCCGAACACGTGCGCCGGATACATGCGCTGGTATCCGGCCAGGGCCTGCGGCTCGGGATGTGGGCCGACATGCTCACCTTTGTCCCCGAAGCCATCGAGCGCCTGCCGGCCGGCATCGTCGCGTACGACTGGTATTATTACCCGTTCCGGCGGCTCCCGCGTGTGGAGCTATTCAACTTCGCCGAGGTGGATCTCGCCACGCCCCTTAAGAAGCGGGGGATCGAATATTGGGGCTGTCCGATGAACGGCGCCTTCCGCTGGGAACCGCTGCCCGTCTTCCGCGATCGATTGGCGAACATCCGCTCCTGGTGGAAACACTGCCGTCGGACGGGCGCCGCCGGCATGCTGATTTCGTCGTGGGAGGCGTACCGACTGGCGCTGGAGACGACGACGGTCGTCGACGCCGCCGCGGCCTCACTCTGGCTCGACGGCGATGGCGCCGATGCTTCGGACGAAGTTCTGCTCCAGCGTGGTTTCGCCCGAGTCTTCGGCAAAGCCGGAGCAGCCCGCACCAGCCGCCTCGCACTTTCCGCCGACGCGTATCCGTACTCAGGGTACGCACGCTGGGAGCTGAACACGCGGTGGGACCTTCGGGCGGCTCCGACTTCGGTCGCGACCGCGGCGGCCGAGGCACGCCATTTCTCCCGGCTGAAGCGGGAGAGCCGAGGACTGCCCGAGCCGCTGCCGGCCAGCCTGAAATTCCGTTCATACCTGGCCGATCGCGAATACTGGGTGGCGGCCGCCGCAGACTCCGTATGGACGATCCGGCGACAACTCTCCTCCGGGCGCTCCACCGCCGCGGCGAAGCGGCTCGCGCAACTCGATCGGGAGGCCGCCGCCTTCGCCACGCGGCTTCGTGAGGACCGCGCCGCGGCGAAAACGATGTGGCGGCGGACGCGTTTTTCCAACTGGCCTAGCCAGAACGCCGCCCTCCTCTCGGGAGACGAAGAACGGCTGAGAACATGGAGGAACTGGATCGCCCATGCCCGCGACGATCTCAAGCGCGTCTGGGATGAAAGCCCCGTTTGCGGCGCTTGGCAGCTGTACTTCACCGTCCGCAATTTTGTGCCCGCCCTGCAGCGGATTTCGGTCGAGCAAAGCCTCGCCGACGGCACCTGGAAGGAACTGCACGCCCGGCACACGATTGAGTTTCAGGCCCGAGGCGCACAACCGAGGACGAACGTCGAGCGGCTTTTCAGCGTTCCGGTCGACCTACCGCCGGGCCGATCCACCGCGGCATTCCACCTGCCCCGGCTCCGTGTCGTCGTGCGCGGCTTGGGCCAGGTCCGTCTCAGCTCCGCGGAGCTGACCAACGGCGTCGACGCCTACGTGTACCCCCGGGACGAAAAGAAGCCCCTGGGAAAACCAGCGCCGCGTCGCGGCCTTCCAGCACTGGACGAAGAGCTGGGCGTGTGGCGGCTGAGCGCGCCGAAGCCGCGCAATCGAAGGTAGCATCGCGGGCACCGCTCATCTTCTCCGATCCGCCGTTCCTCCAAACTGGCGCAGCGAGACGGCTCGGTTGGTATTTGATCCACAAAAACCCTACCTCCGGCAATGCTCGCAACGCCGGAGGCACCTTCCACCGCATCAACCAACATGAGATCACGCTTCTTTGTTCAGCTCGCACTCCTGCTCTGCTGCCTGGCGATCCGCTCCGTCGCCGCAGCCCCGATCCCCCTCGAGGATTTCTTCAAGGATCTTAGTTTCGATGAGATCCAGATTTCGCCGGATGGCACGAGAGTCGCGGCCCTGTCGAAGTGGAAAGACCACCTGAACTTGTTCGTGGTGGACATCAAAACCAAGACACCGCGCCAGCTCACCGCGAACGTGAATACGGACGTTCACAGCGTGATCTGGATCGGCAACAACACCCTCTTGTTTACGACGGCTGAAGAAGGCTACGCCACCGGCCGTTTCTGCCGCATCGATGTAGATGGTTCGCACCTGACTGAACTCAGCGGCGGCGGGCGCAGCACCAGTTTTCTTGGACGCATCGGCGATTCGACCGAGGAGATACTCGTCGAGAACAATGATCGGCGTTCCGACGAGATGGATGTTTACCGCCTGAACCTGAAGAAAGGCACAAAACGCCGCGTCGCGACCAACCCGGGCAACGTCGAGGGCTGGCTCGCCGACAACCACGGCGTGGTCCGGCTTGGCTACGGCGTTCACGGTCGCGAGCGCTTCCTCGTTTACCGCGAACGGCAGGAAGACGACTTCAAGGAGATCAAGCGGTGGGATTTCACCAAGGGAGACGTTCGCCCCATAGCGTTTCACTCCGACAATCGCCGTGTGTATGCCAGGTCGAGCGAAGGTCGCGATACCGAGGCCATCGTGCTCTTCGATCCCGCCCAAGGCAAAGTCGTGGAGGAGCTCTTTTCCGATCCGGTCTACGACGTGGAGGGCGTGGTGCGGATCGGAGCCGACCGTCGCGTCGTTGGTTACCGGCTCGAGCGAGAGCGACTCGCCACGATCTGGGCCGATCCGCAGATGAAAGAATACCAGTCGATGCTCAACGGTGAGTTGAAGCGCACGGAGAACCTAATCACCAGCGTCAGTCACGACGGGAAATGGATGGTCATTCTCGCCTACACCGATCGCGACCCCGGAACGTATTATCTTTTCAACACCGAAGAACTCACCCTCGAAAAACTTATCGCGCGGGCGCCGTGGATCAAACCAGAGCAGATGAGCGAACAGCGCTGTATCCAGTACACTGCGCGGGACGGATTGACGATCCACGGTTACCTTACCATCCCGGCGAATTCCGACGGGAAGAACCTGCCGCTGATCGTGAACCCCCACGGCGGTCCGTGGGTGCGCGACGGTTGGGGCTACGATCCCGAGAAGCAGTTTCTCGCCAGCCGAGGCTATGCGGTGCTCCAGATGAACTTCCGTGGTTCGACCGGCTATGGCCTCAAGCATCTGCAGGCCGGCTACGGTCAGTGGGGGCTCGCGATGCAGGACGACATCACCGACGGAGTGAAATGGTGCATCGAACAGGGAATCGCCGATCCGAAGCGCATCGCCATCTTTGGCGGAAGCTACGGCGGCTATGCCACCATGGCGGGTCTCGCCTTCACGCCGGATCTCTACCGTTGCGGCGTCAACTACGTAGGCGTCACCGATATTGCACTGCTTCTGAAGACGGTGCCAAAAGCGTGGGAGATTATTCGCGATCAGCTCGAGGCGACGACAGGGAACGCCAAACGCGACCGTGATCGCTTGAATGCGACGTCTCCGCTGCTCAGCGCCAAAAACGTTCGGGTGCCGGTCTTCATGGCTTACGGGCGACTGGACGAGCGCGTCGACATTCGTCACGCGACACGGCTAGCCTCGATCCTCAAAGGGAACGGCGTGCCGGTCGAACTGATGATCAAGGACGACGAAGGCCACGGCTATCGACGGCTCAAGAACCGGGTCGAGTTTTACTCCAAGATGGAGGAGTTCCTGGCGAAAAACATGCAGTGAGCCGGCTTGTATCCGCCGATCACCTACGGGCCGGAGCATCCGCTCCGGCCTTCTCGTTTGAACAAAACAGACGCTGAGGCCAGGAACCGGGTTCGCTTACTTGACCCGCCGCACCTTCACTCGCGATCCGTAGCCCTCGATGCTGAGAAAATAGGTTCCCAGTGCGCCCTTTCGGATCACCACCGCCGGCGACTGCAGGTGCACCGGAAACTCGCTCGCTTCGGCTTGGCGCCAGACTTGGCCGTTTTCGAGGACGAATTGGGTGCCGCCGCTCCAACCTAAGAATTCGCCAACGATCCGGCTTCGGAGCTCCGTCGGAGCCTTCTGAATCTGCGTCACGACTTTCTGGGTACGCGTTTCGTTTCCGAACGCGTCCTCTCCATGGGGAAGCTCCGCGGCGGAGGCGTTCCTCGCCTGCGACCTGGCAGGCACCGACGAAACTGTCGGGGATGCCGTGCCCGTGCCGGATTCCGGAGCGGTCTCCGCTCCAGGAGCCCCCGGCGCTTGCCGGACCTCGACCAAGCGGTCCAAGGCGGAGAGCTCCTCAGGCGTCAGCTTGTTCAGCCCCGCCCGTTCGAAGTCCTCCGGTTTGAGAACCTCTTTGAGTGAGGCCGCCCGACCGAGCTCAGGTGCGCAGAGGAGCACACCCGCGGAGAAGATAACTGCGCAAAAAAAGCGGGACCGTGCGGAAATTCCGGAATTCATGGATCGACTGAGATTGCTCCGATCAAGCTGAGGCTGGCGCCAAGGACAATGCGCAAAAAAGAGCCGCGCATCCCGAAGAATGCGCGGCTTCGAATTCAGAGGAGAATCAGCTTAGAACTGCTTCTCGAGGCGAACGTGCCAGAAGGCCGGCTCGACCGTGTTGATGCCGGCCGTCGTTCCTGTGCCGTCCATGGGATCAACAGGTCCCTTGGCGTCGAAGACGTTGTTCACGCCCACGGTGACCTCGATACCGCGGAAGCCGCGATAGGTGACGGACACGTTGGTCGTGTACTGCGGCTTGACGGTGTAATGGGCATAAACCGAGTCACCCATATCGTACCAGCTGCCGAGGAGGAGCGAGCGCTGACGTTTGCCGCGGTAGACCTCGAAGAGGTTGACCGCCCAATCGCCCTTGCGCCAGTTGATCTGCGCGGTGCCGTTCCAGCGGGCATTCAGGTAGGAACCCACCAGGTTGCTGCCGTCGACAGACGTCTCGTTGATCCAGGTCGCGTTGGCGGCGACGTACAGATTGCCGAGATTGTTCGTCTTCCAGAGATAGCTGGCACCGAGATCCGCGCCGCGGTATTCGCCGCGAGCAACGTTCACGTAGTCGTCGCGGATATACAGCACTTCGTTGGTTGCCGGGTCGCGAACGACCTTGCCTGCGAAGAGCGGGTTACCCGTAGCCGCACCGGTGAAGAACTCGGAGTAGCTGTACAGATCGCTCAGCTGAACCAGAAGGTCCTTCTGCTGGAAGTGGAAGTAGTCGAGCGTGAGCTCCAGGCCCTTGAGTTTGCCCTCGGGCGCGAAAACCACACCACCGTACCACGTATCCGTCAGCTCAGGATGGAGGTTGCGGTTACCAGCAACCACGGTCTGCACCTGGTCGATCTTGCTTCCGGTGACCGGATCCGTCGCCTGGTACGACGAGAACGTCGTCTGGGAAGACGTGAACAGGTAAGCGAGGTCGGGGGCCTTGAAGGACTTCGCGTAGGAAGCACGGAAAGCCAGCCAGGTGAACGGCGAGTATTTGACGCCGATCTTCGGACGAGCGCGCTTGGCGAAGCCCGGATCGCTGTAGCTCTCATAGCGAGCCGCAAGCTGGGCTTCCAACGAGTTGACAAAGCGCATTCCCTTCAGGATCGGAACATCCAACTCGGCGAAGATCGAAGTCACACGGCGATCGCCGAAGCTGCTGGTGCCCTCGCTGCCGCCGAGGATATTGCCCGTGGCATTGAGATCGGACTGGATCTTGCCGAACGACTCGTTGCGGTGTTCACCGCCGAGACCGAGCTGAAGCGGACCCGCGGGCAGTTGGAAGATCGGGCCAGACGTCTGGAAGTCATAGCTCGTGTATTTGATGAAGGCTGACGTCGGATTCTCGACCTCGAGGAAGTCGGCCATCGCCTTTTCATTCCAGCCGAACCAGTTGAAGTAGACGCGATCATTCTGCGGCGTCGCAGGGTTCCAGGCCAGGGATCCGTCACCGTTGCGGGTCAAGCCCATCAAGGCCTGCTGCATACGATAGTCCGGGATCGTGCCGCGGTTCAGGTTGTTGACGTCGTTCTTGCTGTAGACGACTGCCGATTCCCAGGTCCAGCCTTCGAGGGCGGAAATGTTGCCCTTCAGGCCGGCGAGGACGCGCGGGGTGTCGGAAGTGACGTCGCTGATACGAGCACCGTTCTCGACCATGCGGCGACGGCCGTTGGAAATATCGACGCCCCACGGATTGTACTTGTTGTACGCCGGGATGATCATTCCCACGCCGGGCGAGAGGCCCCACGAGGTCTCGATGTCAGCCGGAGTCGCCGCCGAATAAACGAGGCTGTGAGTGCGGTTGAACGAGAGTTCCGCAAAAGCCGAGAGGTCAGGCGTGAACTCGAAGTCCGCACGCGTGTACATCGCGTACTTTTCCATTTCCGGGAAAAGACCGTTCGACTCGTTGTAGTTGTAGTAATTCGGAGACCTCGTCGCCGCCGCAGTCGTCGGATTGTCCGTGGGAGTGGCAAAGCTGCGCAGGCCAACTCCGGGAACCCGGACGTAGCCCGGATAACCACGAGAAGAACGGTTATCGCCGATGTAGCCGTCGGAAACAGGATCCGTCAGACCGGCATCCTTGAGGTAGGCGTCAACCGAGGAGAAACCCGCAGCCTGATAGCCTTCGATGATGTACTTCGGATTCGCTTGCTGGCCAACCGAGGTTTTGTCCACGTTGGCGGCGCTGGGGACGTCGCGCGAGAAGACGGCGTTGCGCTTCTCATAGCTGATCGAAGTGGAAACGGACATCTTGCCCGAAACAGCTCCGACCATGGCGGACGCTTTCCGCATCAAGCCGTCGGTGTTGAAGTAATTGCCGATCTCGGTGCTGACGTTCAGCCCCTGGTAGTCCTTGCGTAGGATGAAATTCACTACACCAGCCACGGCATCGGAACCGTACAGAGCGGAACCGCCATCCTTCAGAATTTCGACGCGCTCGATCGCAGCTTCCGGAATGCTGTTCAGGTCGAACATCGTCTGGAAACCGTTGAAACCCGGCACGGCGTAGGGCACCGCACGCCGTCCGTTGATCAGGACGAGCGTCGAGTTGTTGCCCAGGCTGCGCAGGTTGACCGTGCTCACGCCAGGCGTGAAGCTCGTGCCGGAATCGGTCGGCGTCAGAGCCTGGCCGCTATTGAACGGCATGGCCCGGATGGCTTCGCCCACGGTGGTGAAACCTTGGACCTGCATGTCCTGGAACGTAATCGCCTGGACCGGGCTGACCGACTCGGCGTCGACGCGCTTGATACGCGAGCCCGTGACCTCGAACTTTTCGAGTTTCTGCGGTTCGTCGTCTTTTTTGGTGGAAGCAGCGTCCTGCGCGTAGGCAGACACCGCGAAGAGCACGGACGATGCTCCCGCTGACAGCGCAAACGCCGTCAGCCTCTGTGAGCGAGACTTGCTCATAGTTTGTGGTTGGTTGTGTTGGGTTGCGAAGAGTGCGCTAGATCGCGCCAGCGCGTTGCTCTTGGGCGGACACGTATGCAAATATTGTGCCTGTTTTCAATGCAGCATTGTAGTTCTATAGTGAATTCGTCGCGGTTAATTTAACCCATTTGTTTAACTAACAGCCTGTCATTTGCCCGGCTGCTCCCTCGTGAAAGAGATTCTTAACCTACTGGCGGCACTGAAATCCCCTGCGCCTCGCGTTCTCGCCACTCTCGGCAAAGTCGAGGGATCCTCCTACCGACGCGCAGGAGCGCGGTTACTCTGGAGCCCCAACTCAGCCCGCGTCGGCTCCATCAGCGGCGGCTGCCTGGAGGACGATTTGATCGAGCGCGCCCGCGGCGTTCTCGCATCGGGCACACCGCAAACCGTAGTGTACGACACCACCGGCGAAAACGATCTCGTCTGGGGAGTGGGCCTCGGATGCCACGGCGTCGTGACTGTCTTGCTCGAGACGGTGCGGCAGCCTGCTGCCCAATGGTTGCTTCTCGAAGAGGCATGGAAGGCCCGCAGGCCGGTCAGCTTCGTCACCGTGATCAGCGCGCCATCGGCGGAGTGGCTGGGCACCTGGATGGCGTATGCCGACGCAGACAACCTGACGACCCGAGGACCGGAACTCCCTGGCCTGGAGCGCCTGGCAGCACAGTGCCTTCTCTCGGAAACGTCCCGAACGGTGGCGATCGACACACCCCGAGGGCGCGCCGAGGTCTTCTGTGAATACCTGCCGTGCCCGTTATCGCTCACGGTCTTCGGCGCCGGAGACGATGCGAAGCCCCTTGTGCGTCTCGCGAAAGAACTCGGCTGGCAGATACGCGTCGCAGACCCGCGTCCCGCGTATGCCAAACCGGAGCGTTTCCCCGAGGCCGACGAGGTGCGGGCGATCGCCGCCGAAGACGCCGCCAACCTCTCGTGGGACAGCCGATGTGTGGCGGTGGCCATGACCCATCACTACCGCTACGACACGCCGATCCTCCGCGCCATGCTTCCTCTCGGACTTCCCTACCTCGGGCTGCTCGGGCCGAAAAAACGCGCGGAACGCATTCTCGACGATCTCGCGGGCCAAGGCATCAGGCCAACCTCCGAGATGCTCGCGAGATTCCATGCCCCCGTGGGCCTCGACTTGGGCGGCAACTCGCCGGAAGAGGTCGCCTATTCTATTCTGGCAGAGATCCAGACGGTTTTGAATCGGCGCGACGGGCGTCCACTTCGGGAGCGAACTCAACCAATTCACGGGTAGTTTGCCTCTTTTCCGGCGGCATCCACCACTTCTATGCACGACGCAACATCCGCACCTTCCTTGCGCGTCGGCATTGTCGTGCTTGCGGCGGGCGCCTCGAGCCGCATGGGGAAGCCCAAGCCGCTCCTGCCCATCGAAGGCCAACCGCTCGCCGTGCGCGCCGCCCGCGCCTCTTTGGAAGCCAAGACGGACTGCGTCGTCTTCGTTCTCGGCTGCGCCGCCGACTCGGTCGCTCCCGTCCTTGCGCCCTGGCCCGTATCGATCCTGCGCAACGACCGCTGGAACGACGGTATCGGGTCTTCGATACGTTGCGGAATCCAGGCGCTCAGCCAATTCCAGCCTCTTCTCGACGGCGCTCTCATCACGCTGTGCGATCAGCCCGGGCTGACGTCCGCCGCGATTCGACGTCTGATCGACGCATTTAGCGGGCCCCAAGGGCTGGTGGCGGCACGCTACTTGGGTGCCGTCGGTGCCCCCGCGATCTTTGGGAGGGACTATTTCCCCGAGCTGCTGAGCCTCCCACCAGATGCCGGCGCCCAGCGCGTACTCAAAAAACACTCCGACATCATGGTTCCCGTGGATCTCCCGGATTTGGCCGTGGATCTCGACACGCCCGACGACTATCGGCGTTGCACCGAGAAAAGAGAGCCGCCGGGAACCTTTCCCTAGAAGGTGCACAGCAAGGAGCTGGGGAGCACCTTGTTCCCCTCCGAGCACGCACCTGATAGCGGATTCCGCCCGGTGCCAGGGAGCAGACCCCGGCTCCCGCCACATCACCAGGAATGCGCATCCAATTGTTGGGTACACTTTGAGTAGGCAGCCGCACGCCTTGATGCAACTCGCTCGCTAGCAGTCTACATTCAATCCGTTTTCAATCTTTTCGTACTCTTTGCTTGCTGAAGCGAAAGAGCGGGGTAGATAAGCGTCCCCATGTCGGCGGGTTTGCCTGTCTCAAACGCGCAACCACAACGGCGAGCCTAACGCCGTCCGTGCTCCTCTTTCCCCGTCTGCCTTTCGCGCCATGAACAGCCTGCACCACCAATACCCGCAGCTCAGCCGATTCGTGCGAGGTGCGGCCATTCGTCAAACCGGCCGACCCACGCGATCCCTTCCGGGATCGCCGCGGGCCCGGTTTTTCTCCCTGCCAGTACTCGCAGTCGTCGGAGCCACACTGTGCTGCCCCACCGTCCGGGGCGGTCCCGACCAGGCCGAGGTGCTCGCGTGGCTCAACAGCACTCAGGCGGGGCGCGTCAGTTTCAGCCGCATCGAGATGGAGTCGCTCACCAACTCCGAGGGCGTATCGACCCTTCACTTTCAGGCGATGGGGCATGCGACGGAGACACTGTATTCGAAGATGAATACCAGCTACTACTTCGAACACGGGCTCAACCTCGACGTGGACAAACTCACCGCCAGTCGGGCGTATCTGGAAGGGGAAGACGGCAAGACACTTCTCCAGCGCCTGGGCGCAACGGAGCCGCTGGACCTTCGCGCCATCACGGTGCTGAGACAATCGACGCCCGCGGGATCCGCGTTTGCCTATGCAGGACAAGCCACGGCGCGACGGGAAAACGGCGCCTGGGTGTTTGCCGACCTGGGAAGCGGCTTTGTGTTTGCCGCCCCGTCGGGCGATCGGCTGCGGTCCTTCGAAGGTCGGGTGTTCGTGGCAGGGCGCTCACGAGACGACCAAACGCTCCGTCGGCTCGCTGCCGAGCAGGTGGAGTTCACAGAGCGTCTGGTTGCGGCACGCGCCGAATTGGCGGAGGAACGACGGCTCGACCAGAACACCGAGCTCACTGCCTTTCTCTCTCCGCTCAAACCCGGAACGTTTTTTGTCGGCCAGGTGTTTCCCGACAACGGAGGCCAACCGGGCGCGGTGATTCTCGAGATCGTGAGCCTCAACCGCGGCGCCCGAAAGCTGGTCGCGCGATTCCGCAACGACGGCGGCTGGCTCGATACGCGCTCGGTGGTGGGCACGTGGCCGGAAAAACCCTCCTCCGATTCGCTGGCCATCCAGCTGCAGAGCACCGAACCCAACGATTGGATCGTGCACGGAGGTCCGATCCTGGGCTACACCGGCGCGCTGGAGTTCAACGGGCAGATCGCCGCCGACGGCACGTTCACCGCGGCGGGATGCAAGCTGCGGATCCAGATGATGCCCATGTCAGAGAGCGGCCTCGCGAAATTCCGCGCGATTTGCGTCGCCTATCGGCAGAAGCTTCTGACGCCGACCCAGCCGGGCATCGTCTACCGGGGAGAAGCTCGCGCGCGCACCGGTTCCGACAGTTGTCCGATCCAGATTCGCTTTACCGAGCAAGACCCCGGCCGGATGAGCGTCGCGGCAATCCTCGAGTCGCCGACCGGGGCCGCGTTTTCGCGCGCCCTTCGCGGCAATCTGATTGAGAACTCGCACCGGGCCGAGAACCGGCCGATCCGGTTGACGCTTTTTCCGATCGATTCGGTCCGCTCCGCCCCGGCCAACTCCATCTTCGCCTATGCCCGCGACCTTGCGATGGAGCTCTCGGTTGAAGGCGATACCCTGAGCGGCAAGGACGAGAATTTCGTCTACCGCCTCACACGCGTTTCCCCAGAACCGCGACCAGTCCCGGAGTCGGCCATTCCCGACACGCCGCCGACAATTGTCGCACTCCCTCCGGGTGCAAAGGAGCCCCCGTTCCCACGACGTCCCGGCTTGTATGCTCTCGTGGAAGGCAAGTGGCTGCCGCTTCCGCGAAACCAGGCGCGCAAAGTTGAATACGAGGAAACGAAACCTGCCGACGTCGCCTCCGGCAAACCGATGGTGGAAGTCGTCTTCACCGGCACCGATCCGCGCCCGGTCCTGCCGCGCGATTCGGTGCGGCTGGCCTATCGAGGGGCGCCGCCGGCTCAACCGGAAGGGGTGCCCGATAACTTCCCCGTGGCGGAGGCCTCCCGTTCGTTTCTGACCGTCGACGGCATTCGCCACGCACCGCTGGACGCCATCCTCAGCGACGTCTACGGCTTCGCGCCGATCAACACCGTTCCGCTCCTTTCGGAGTGGAAGGAAAAGGACCTGCTAGTGATCCACACGCGCGATCTGGTTCCGAGCACCTACGCCGTGGCCATCGGCAGCGAGTGCTACGAGTACGAGGTGAAATAACGCACCTCCGTACGCGGGGTGTCTTTCAATCCGCGCTCACGGAGCGCGCCACGCCTCGAAAACGCCTGGCATCGCGGATCGCCAGGCCGACTGCATCTCCGCGGGGGACTCAAACCGCCGCGCGACCGGAACGGCTCAGCTTCGTCCCGACAGTTTGGCTTTCAGCTCCCGTGCGTTGTCGAGGGCGCGATTCGCGTCGTCGGCACAGACCGTGAAGTGCCCCATTTTCCGCCCGATCTTCGGCTCCGCTTTGCCGTAGAGGTGAAGCTTCGCCCTAGGCGCCTCCAGCACGGCGGCCCAGTTTGGCGGCGCTGCGACTTGGCCTTCACGCCACTTCCAAGCTTCGCCGAGAATGTTCACCATCGCGACCGGTGACGAGAGCGAGACATCGCCGAGAGGCAGACCACAGATGGCGCGCACGTGCTGTTCGAACTGGGACGTCACGCAAGCGTCGATCGTGTAGTGGCCGGAGTCGTGCGGTCGTGGGGCGAGTTCGTTGACGAGGATCTCCCCGCGATCGGTGAGAAACATCTCGACCGCCAGAAGGCCCACGACGTTGAGCTTTGCCGCGATGGCTTTGGCCAGGTTCTCCGCTTCCACACGAACGACGTCGCTGATCCGCGCAGGCGCGATCGAAAAATCTAGGACGCCTTTCGTGTGGATGTTCTCGGCCACAGGGAAGGCCCGCAGGTCGCCCGCTTCCGTCCGCGCGACGATGACCGAGAGCTCGCATTTGAAGTCGACGTATTTCTCCACCACCGCGCGTTGTTTGGCGAACGCGGCCACGGCATGCTCAGCGGTCACCGCATCGGTGACCTTCATCTGACCTTTCCCTTCGGAACCGAAGTCGGCGGTCTTCACGATGCAAGGCGTACCCATCCTCCGGATACCCGCATGGAGATCGTCTCCTGCCTCGACCTCCGTGAACGGCACGTGCGGGAAGCCGTTCTTCCGCAGCCAGGTTTTTTCGCGCATCCGGTTCTGGCAGATTTCGAGGACGTTCCAGTGCGGATGCAGCTGGCCTATCTTTTCGATGCTCCAGAGCGGTTCGACGGGGACGTTCTCGAACTCGTACGTGACCACGGCACAGCCTTTGACGAAGGTGGACAGCGCGTCCACCTGGGTGAACGGTGCGTTGAACTCCCGCGCGGCGACCTCGGCGGCGGGGGAACCGGCCGCGGGCTCAAAGACATGGACCCGGTATCCGATCCGTTCCGCGGCATGCGCGAGCATTCGGCCCAGTTCGCCGCCACCAAGGATGCCAATCGTCTGACCGGGAGGGATCATGCGAGCCTGGAATTCAGGTCGATGGCGCGGACCGAAACAAGCCGGAAGAACCGGGGCGAAAACCGTGCCAGTTCCGTGGCGCGGGCGCGCAGGCAGGCGGAGCCACTGCGGCGCTCGAAACCGACTTGAGCGCCGCTGTGGCGAACGCGAACTCCGGTCGGGAGCTCGCGCTCGTCAAGAAGGGCCGAGCGTCAGGGCAGCTTCGATTCCGCCACCTTCGCCGTCTGTTGGGCGCGGTAGTCGGAGAGCGCCTTTCTGATCCTCTCGTCGGTGTGGGCCAGGATCGCCGCGCCAAAAAGAGCCGCATTGACCGCACCAGGTTTGCCGATCGCAAACGTCGCCACGGGAATACCGCCAGGCATCTGAACGATCGAGAGGAGGGAATCCAATCCTTTCAGGCTCTGCGATTCCATGGGCACGCCGAGCACCGGAAGCGGCGTGAGCGCGGCCATCACTCCGGCCAGATGCGCCGCGCCACCGGCTCCCGCGATGATCAGCTTCAGCCCGCGACTTTCGGCGGTCTTGCCGTACTCGAATGCGAGATCCGGGGTGCGGTGCGCGCTGATAACCCGCTTTTCGTAGCTGATGCCAAGTTGGTCCAACGTCTGAGCAGTGTGTTCGAGCGTCGACCAATCGGACGTACTACCCATGATGATACCGACAAGAGGAGAAGGCATTGGAACGAGGATGGTTTTACGGTGTGGGTGAGGGAAGCCGGAAGGTAGGAGGCCGGGGTCGGGGCGCAAGTCGGCCACCGACAAGAAACCTATTTCTTCTCCGCCGGCCGCTTTTCACGGGACCGCTCCGGTGTCCGATCCCGGGGCGTGTCCAAGTCGGCAACATTGCGCTCCGCCCAGGGGCTGACCTGGGTTCCGACATCCGCCCCGACAAGACCCGGAGACCCGGCCAGCGGCTGCCAGCCGAGTCTTCGGCAGCTCTGCTACACGAGCGACACGCCCTTCGGAACGCGCACGATGGTCGTGCCGGCGATCTTGTCGTGCCACGACTGGCGCTGTTCGTCGAACGCGACCCAAATGAAACCGAAGCCGGCCAGCGCCAGCGACAGGAAGCCGGCGAGCGCGCGAACGATTGCCACGGTCCAGTCGAGCTTCCGATCGTCGACCCGGACGACTTTGATCTCGAGGATGATGCCGCCAATCGTCGTGCCTTTCAGCGCCCACATCACGACATGGTAGACGGTAAAGATCAGCGTCGCGAAGCCGCCGTCGACGTGGAGCATTCCGCACATCACGCCGATCAGAACCAAGTCGAGCATCGAAGCGCACAACCGCCGCCAAAACCCGACGCGCTCCAGGGAAGCAGAGGAAATCGGAACGGGGGGCGGGGCAAACGTGCGCGGCGTTTCCGCGGGAGCCGGGGCCACTGCGGCCGAAGCACCGAAACCGGGTGACTGATTGGAGACAGTTCCCTCAACGTTCGGAGTCGACGCGGTTGTCGTCGGGAGCGGCGGAACCGCCGCCGGCGCGGCTCCCGCACTCGCCGTCGCGAGCACCACCGGAGGAACGGGCGGCGCCTTCTCCCGGCGCATGCTCAGGATTGTCGTGTAGACGGCCATGCCGAGGCCGACCATCGAGCCGATCTTCCAGAGGACCAGGCCCAGGAGCGGGATGGTATAGATGACCATGGCGATCAAACCGCCGATGAGCACCGAAAGTGCGGTGCTCTTGATGCCCAGCGGATTGGTTATCCGCCGACCGAGGAAACCGAAGAACGCCGCCTTCCCGAACAGGGTGCCGATGAAGAGCGCGAGAACCAGCGCAACGCCACCCAGCACGGTGAACGAAAGGATGATGAACAGCGGAGGCGTGAGGATGAGAGCCAGGAAGCTGGCAAGAATCGTCCGCCCTGGCCGCTGTTCGAGTGTCTCGGCGCACGCCCGAAGCGGTTTGTCGAAGATCAGCCCTAGGAGCACGTACACTCCAAGGAACGCGAACGCGATGCCCCACGGCCAGAGGATGTGCGGATCCCAGGACAGCAGCCGCGCCTTCAACACCGTCTCCTGGAACCAAGTGCCCACCGTGCCGGCGCCGGGCACATGACTCAGGAACGGCACCTCCGTGACCTGGCCGTGGATTTCGGCCCCGGGAGCACGTTCGATTCTGCTCCCGACGCACACCACTCCGCCGTCTACCTGGGCGTCAGGTCCGAGTTTGATCATGCCCATCACCGCGACGACCTGGCCGCGAACGTGGCCGTAGATCTCGGCATTGCCCATGACCGCCACGACATCCTGCCCGACGTTTTTGCGGGCAATCGCATTTCCCATCACCGCGACCACGCCCTGGCCGACGTCTTCACGCGCCTCGCTGTTGCCGAGCACGGCGACGACGTCCTGACCCACCTCTCCCTCGGCGAGCGAATTCCCGAGGATGCTGACCACGTCATTGGCAGTCTCACCGGGAAACAGATGAGCGCCGCCAAACGAAACCACGTCTCGCGAGGAGCCGCGACGGTGTTGGGGAGCTGGTGCGGGCTTGGGCGCTGCGGGAGCTTCAGGCGTGGCACCTGCCTCGCGCTCAGGCGCGGGAGCAGGGCTCGTCGACTGCGCCGGAGCGGCTGCAGGCTCCGTGGGTTTGGTCTGCTCGGAGGCCTGCGGCGCAGGAGCAGGGGTCTCGGCCGCTGCGGGCTTCGGCTCGTCAGCGGTCTCGTCCTCCGGCGCAGTTGCGGGCGGCGTTTCTGCGGGAGCCGCCTTCTCCGCCGCCGCTGTTTCGCTCTGGGCGGGAGCGGGCTGCTCGGCCGCGGCCCACCACGGGGCCGCGCACGAGGCAAAAAGGATAAAAAGAAGCCGAATCGTTTTCATAAAGGGAGAAATCAACGGGGTTGCCAAAGGGTGCGGTAGGCGGTTGCGCCCACGCCGATGAGGAGGAGATACGCCAGCACCACGCCGCCGATGCAGCCGTAGAGCCAGGGCGTCGGCACGAGGTCGAGGAGCTGCGAGCCAAGCCGGCCAAATACGCCAAACACCGCCTTCGCGGCTTGCAGCCAGCCGATCGGTTCGGCCACGGCTCCCTCCACCACTTGGGCGGAGCTGCTGTGGAACAGCGCGAAAACCGCTGCGATCACGCCGGCGGCGAGCGCGGCCGAAACGACGAGAAACGCCCAGCGAACTGCCGTCGGCCAGTAGGTCCAGGAGCGGTGCCACCACGGGAGCGCTTCACGCCGCGCAATCTCGGCGAGCACGCGCGCCTCCAACGAGGAGGGAGCGCGCCGAACCGGAAGCGATTTGAGCGCCTGGTCTACCACTTTCTCGAGAGGATCCGGGTTCGGGTTCATGGGATTAAACAGAGAATTTTTCATGTGCGGTGCCGCTCTGCGCGAGGACTTGGGCCAGCGCGGCGCGCGCCCTCAAAATGTCGGTTTTCACCTTGGCCAGGGAGACCCCGAGCCGTTTGGCGATCTCGTCGTAGGAAAGATCTTCGAAATGATAGAGCACGAGCGGCACGCGCTGATGGTCGGGGAGCTTGGCCAGAGCGCGCTCGATCCAGGCCCGCCGCTCCTGATTATCGAGGTCGGCATTCGCCACCTCGGAGGAGGCAAACTCGACGGGCTCCGGCTCGGGATCGTCGGGGTCGTCGGTGCGGACGAGTTCGGAAAAGAACCGCCACCGTTTCCGGTAACGCTGGAGGTGGTTGAGCGAAAGGTTGGTCGCGACGGTCTTCAGCCAGCCGCCAGCGGTGGGGCTCGACTGCAGCATGTCGAAACGCTCGTACGCCTTGAGAAACACCTCTTGGGAAATGTCCTCCGCGTGCGTTTCGTTTCCCAGCAACCGAACCGCCGTGGAGTAGACCATATCCTGATAGTTTCGCATGAACGTCGTGAAATCGACTGGGGTCATCAGCCCCGCGGGTGGGTTTTGCACTGGAGGAACATCGTTCATGCGAAGAACACGTTGGCCTCTGTGGAAGTTGCAGTTTCTTAGCTGCCCACGCTGGTCGATTTCAGCGAAACGAGCGAATCCTGCGGGAGTGCAGGAAATCACAGTCAGAAGGACATTAACGCAAGATCAAGCTGGCGTCAGGCCCGAGGTCTGGCGTGTGCGTGTAGCGCGGACCCAGTGAGCGCCCGACCGCGCACCGGCCGATCTCCTCGCCGGAAAACCGACCGGGCAACGTCATGGGCCACGAGCCCTAGGTCTCCCTCGAAGCGAGAGAGTACGCCCCCGTATCTGCGGTGGCGGATCCGGTGGGCAGCACCGGTCCCGAGGCAGCGTTTCTTCTCCGACCGTGCTCCCCTTCGGACACTGGCTCGCATTTTTCGCGGGTGACAGGTTTGGCTCGAATTGGTACCGGGGGAGTTCCATTTACAAGTCCATGACCACCACTTTCCGTAGCTGCATCGCTGTTCTGATTGCGGGGGCTGCACTCGCCGGTTGTTCGACGATTGATTACGACCAGTCGGGAGAAAACTACGCCGTCTTCCAGTACGGTGAGTTCAAGATGCTGGTGAACGCCAACGCCCGGCGCACCGTGGACGCAACCGAGCGGGCACTCCCCAAGGTTGACCTTCGAGAAACGGCGAAGCGGGTGAACCGCTTTGACGCCAAAGTCGCCGCTCGCGCGTGGAACAGGACTCGCGTGCTCGTCACGATCGAGGAGGTGAACAGCCTCCAGACGCTTGTCACGATTCAGTGGGGCGAACAGGGCCACCTCGACCTTTCCCGGCAGCTGTTCGACGAGATCGACGCCGCACTTCCGAGCGTGCCTTGAGGCCGCTCCCGATCCGGGTCCGCCTCAGGACCAGAGTTTTTTCGGGTACTCGCCTGTCTCGACCAGGCGGGCGATGGAGTCGACGACGCGCGGTTTGTCTTCGCGATACGTCACTCCGAACCAGGAGCTTTCCGTCGTCAGCACGCGGGCCTGCAACCGGCCGCGCCCGATGAGTTCCGACACCGCGCCAGGAAGGTAATACTCCGCCTTCGGAGCGGGAGCGGAGCCGAGCGACTCGAGAAACGCATGGAATTCCGCGTCGAGCTGAGGAAAAACCGCCGGCGTGAAGCCCCAGCAGTTCATCGAAACGAGGGTGTCGGGCGAAAGCTTCTTCCCCGGGCCGACGTCGACCGCCTGAATCCCGGAGTGTTCGACGACGGAAAGCAGCCGGCCCTCCGTATCCACGGAGCAAACACCGCGCGACACCGCCCCTGCCTCGGACAGGGTGTTTCCCAGCCGGAAGCCCACCATCGCCGCCTCGTCCGCTTTCGCTCCGGCGAGGAACGCCGACAGTTTCCGAAAAGAGTCCCGACCGTAGAAATCGTCGGCGTTGATGACGGCAAACGGCTCGCGCACCTTCTCCCGTGCACACCAGGTCGCGTGCCCCGTTCCCCATGGTTTCTCCCGACCTGCGGGCACGGTGAAGCCGGCGGGCAGCGCCTCGAGCGACTGAAATACGAAATCGACCGCAATCCGGCCTTCGTAGG
Organism: Opitutaceae bacterium EW11; assembly: GCA_003054665.1. Classification (GTDB taxonomy): domain Bacteria; phylum Verrucomicrobiota; class Verrucomicrobiia; order Opitutales; family Opitutaceae; genus EW11. The sequence continues at coordinate 1,036,930 of QAYY01000001.1, forward strand.
CAGCGGCAATCCGCTCGCGAAACACGGCTTCGAAGTCGCGCCGGATGACAAACACAACCCGGCCGAACCCGGCGCGGAGGGCGTCAAACACGGAGTAGTCGAGCATCGTCTCCCCCGAAGGGCCGATCGGGTCGATCTGCTTCAACCCGCCGTAACGGGAGCCCATTCCGGCAGCGAGGACGAGGAGCGTGGGTGCCATCCAGGAAGGAGAAAGGATTGGAATCCGCACGGCAAGGCGATCGGCGCCCGCAGCTCGCTGCTGGATACAGCCGCAGAGCCGCCGCGTCCACCGTCCGCTTGTGGTCCGTACCCAAATTCCAATTACCAACTACGAACTACTCCGCGGCGCGCGACCGGGCCCATCCGCCTTCTCGCGTGCTCACGCCGCGGCCAAAAAAGAAACCGGCCGGAGATCGCTCTCCGGCCGGCTTGCGAAGCGGGAAGTCTTAGCAGGAACCTGGATGCCTAGACATCCTTGAAAAAGCGGTCTTCACCCTGCGGCGCGTGGCCGTTGCGGTTCGGAATCCCACCGTTGCCGTCGACCTTGGCGGCTGCGGCCGGGGCCGGAACACGAGCCGGTACGCGGCGCGGAGCCGCGGCGGTCGCCCGGGGAGCCTTGTCGGTCTTGGCGGAAGCCTGAGCGGAAGCGCTGGTGGGCGCAGGCGAAGCGGAAGCAGGTGCGGAGCTGGCCGGGGCGGCGGCGTGCTCCTCGTGCTTTTCCTCTTCGCCGTGTTCGTGGCGCTTTGCGCCGCTGACCATGGAAGTGAGTTCTTCGACGATCGTCGTGAGCTGGGCGGCCTGGTTGTTCAGCTCGGCGGCGGCAGCGCTGGTCTGCTGGGCCGTGGCGGCGTTGCCCTGGGTGACGCTGTCCATGTCGGACACCGCACGGGTCACCTGCTCGATACCCTGGCTCTGCTCCTGCGAGGCGACGGCGATCTCGGCGATCAGCTCATCCACCTGACGGGCTTTCGCGGTGATTTCGTCGAGGCTCTTGGCCACTTTCTCGGAAATCTTGGCGCCCTGCTCGCTCTTGGAGGTGGCATCGGAAATCTTCTGCGCCGTCTCGCGGGCGGCCTGCACGCTGCGTTGGGCCAGCGAGCGGACTTCGTCGGCGACAACCGCAAAACCGAGGCCGGCTTCGCCTGCGCGAGCGGCTTCGACGGCGGCGTTCAAGGCGAGGAGGTTCGTCTGAAACGCGATCTCGTCGATCGTCTTGATGATCTTGGAAATCTCCATGCTGGACGCCTGGATCGCGCCCATGGCGGCCTTCATCTCCTTCATGTCCTCGGCTCCGACGTCGGCGGCGGCGCGAGTCTGATTGGCAATCGCCTTGGCGGCCTGGGCGTTCTCGGCGTTCTTCTTCGTCATGCCGGCCATCTCTTCGAGCGAGGCGGAGCTCTCTTCGAGGGAAGCCGCCTGGCGGGATGAACCGTCGGCCATGGTTTGAGAAGCGGCGGTCACCTGGCCCGCGGCGAGCGAGGTGTGTTCCGCGCCCGTGGTGAGACGCTTGGTGAGGCGCGTGATCGGACCGGTCACGCTGCGCACGATGAGGAAGGAAAAGAGGATGCCGACCACGATGCCGGCGATGCTGAAGCCCAGCACGAGGCGCTCATTGAGGCGCTGCGAGGAACGAGTCTGCTGATCGATCTGATCCTGCAGCTCGCCGAGTTTGCCGCGCACGTTGGAAATCTTCTGGGTGAAGAGCGGGGCGAGGCGGTCGAGTTCGTTTTTCGCCACGGCTGCGCGAGCTTCGGAAGCGGCGACGACCCGGTCGAAACCCTCGATGTAGGCGGCGCTGTTTTCGCCGATTTGCTTCAGGAGTTTCATCTTCGCCGGGTCGGCGAGAGAGGCGTCCAGCGCCTCGGCTTCGGCGAGTTCCTTCTGCATCGCAGCCACCTGTTTGTTCAGCGTGGTGAAGGAATCGCGTACCTTCGTCGCGTGGGCGGGATCGCCGGAGAGGAGGTAGCTGTTAACCGAGGCGAGGGCCTCGAAGAAATTTTGGAGCGCTGTCGAAGTCTTGAACGAAGCGTTCTGATCGCCGCTCTGGCGGGCCGCGACCAGCATTCCCTTGAGGGCTTCGGCAATCGACGTGGCGCGCGGATCGAGCGACTGCGCGACTTCCTGCTGACGCTGATGGAGCAGGTCCACCGTCTTTTTGAACGCCCCGGCATAGTCGGTAAGCAGCTTCTTCGCGTCGGTGAGATCCTTCGAGCGCTCCGGGTCGGTGATCATCTCGGTCGCCTTGTTGAGTGCGGACTCGAGGGCCTTCTGGTTTTGCCCGTAGCTCGCGACACTCTCGTCGCTCCCGCTGATGAGAAACTCGTTCACGCTCATCCGCAGCTTGAGCATCGATGCTTCGAGATTCGCGGCGACGTTGTTCTCCGCGGTGCTGGCGGAGTATTCGCTCAGTCCCTTTCCTGCGCGGCCCAGCGCGAAATAGGCAATGGCGGCGACAACCGCAAAGAGGACAAATACCAGAGTGAATCCCGAAACGATCTTTCGGCCGATGGTGAGGGACGGAAGTTTCACAGGGTGAAGATGGAAACGTTGAGGTTGCTTGAGCTTACTCGTCGCTGACGTTGAAGCGCAGGGGGACGGTCACGCGGACCTTCACTGGATTGCCGTCCTTCTTGGCCGGCTTAAATTTCCAGTTCTTAACCGCGTCGAGCGCCGGTTTTTCGAAATCGTGGTGGGACGACTTCGAGATGGACGCCTCTTGAATCGAACCCTTTTCGTCGATCACGAGGATGACCGCGACCACGCCGGAGATTCCGTCGCGCTTGAGCGAATCGGGGTACTTCGGGGGAGGGGTCTTGATCGGGACGGGGTTGTCGTCGACCTTGGTGTAGATGGTGTCGTCAGCGTGGGCAGCAGTCAGCAATCCCAGGGCGCCACATAGAAGTGACACGGCGAAGATACGTGGCAGAAGTCTCATTTGGGGAAGCGATTACTCGCTCCATATCGACCTCACTCCCGCTTTCTTGAGGAGGTAGAGTGTTTTTTGCCCCAGAAATCCCGCATTTTGTTCTTCAATGTTTTGTAAACAATCGCGGTTTTCCGCTGGCGGGCGACAAACGAACTCGCGCAGCGGACCACGGTAAGACCTTGAATGCCAGCGCGCTAACGCAGCGCTCCCCTTCCCGCTCCGAGCCCGACGGCGGACTTCTCACAGTCCTTCCGTCGACCTCATCTATTTGTGAATTGAGAGCAGCTCGACCTCGAAAACTAGGGTTGCACGCCGTGGAATCTTGGGAGGTTGTCCCCGGGTGCCATAGCCCAGCTCGAAAGGAACGATGACGATTCGCCGCTCTCCCGGCTTCATCAGTTGGAGCGCCTCGTCCCACCCTTCGATCACCTGCCCGCGGCCGAGGCGAAACGTGAAGGGCTTCTGCGGATCGAGCGCTTCGTCGAAGACGGTTCCATCGAGGAGTTTCCCCGTGTAGAGCACGTCGACCATGTCTCCAGCTTTCGGATTCGCGCCGCTGCCCTCCTTGAGCAGCACGGTGCGCAGACTGGTCGACGTACGCTTCGCGGTCGGCCAGTTCTTCTGGACGATTTCCAGGTCCTCGGCGGGCAGTTTTTCCCGCTGCGCGAAGACGAGGGAGGGGGCAAATGCGATCAGGACGAAGAGCAGAATTCGGGCAAAGCGCATGGCCCACTATGGAACCGGCACGGCGACGCCGTGCAATCCTCGAGAGCGTTCCGCGTGCGGAACGATGCGGCTCACGTCCCTGACGCGACCGGCGGAACGCGCATCGCCGGGTGCACGGCGATGCGTTTCAAGGCCCTCCGCAGAAGCGTAATGCCGGGCTCGATACGATGCCAGGGAGAGGCGCCCGACGGATGGGGCAGCGGGATGACGTCGATCTCCCGGCCCGAGTGCCGCCAGGTGAACGACTGCCCGATGACTTCCGTCAGCGGAGCCTCCGGGAGGAAGCGGCCGATGGCGAGTTTGCCCACGGGAATGATCAATTCGGGCCGGAGGATCTCGAGTTCACGCTCCAGCCACCGGCTGCAGTTCTCGATCTCTCCTTCGTCCGGCACGCGGTCCCCGCCGGCGGGATTCTTGCCCGGAAAACACCGGCATACGGCGGCGAAATAAACGCGATCCCGCGTTTCATCCTCCGTCCAGCCCAGAACGGAATTAAACCATTTGAAAAGCGTCTTCCCCGCCGTCCAGGCGAACGGCCGGCCAAGCACGGGCTCCTTGTCGCCCGGCGCCTGCCCGACGAGGAGAGCCCGGCTAGCGACGGGCCGCCCGACGACCACCGGTCGATGCATTTTGGGGCAGAGGCGGCAGGCGCGGAGCTGGGAAAGGTGCTTCTCGATGGGTGTCGGCATGCGGGGACGAAGAGCTAGCGGCCCCGCCGACGTCCGACAACCTGGGAGTTGGCCGGCAAGCCCGCCCGGCCGGAACGGCCCCGCGTGCCTACTCGGCCATGGTCCGATAGTGCAGCCCGCCGTCGCGGATGGCCGCCACGGCCCCCTTGCCTCGGCGGAGCAGGATCATCTCGGATCCGGCGAGGAGCACGGGTCCGTATCCGTGGGCTGCATACGGGCTGGCGGGGCGGAAACAATAGAACATCGGCTCCCAGCCCATGCCGGTGCCGATGCAGGTGCCTTCGACCTGACCCTGGGCGTTGACCTTTTTCGCGACGGCATTCCAGGCCACGGAGACCATCGGACCGTACGCCGCCTCGTCGAGCCATCCGCGATTGATGCCGCGCGCAATGCCGAACACGTACATCGCGGAAGCCGAGGTCTCGTCATAGGAATCGGGGCGGTCGAGAAGCTGGTGCCAGAGGCCGTTCGCTCCCTGCACCGCGGCCAGTCCGCGCGCTTGGGCCCGGAACAGTTCGAGAATCCTCGGCCGAGCCGGGTGTTGGACGGGCAGGACATCGAGCAACTCGGCCATGGCCATGAACGCCCAGCCGTTGGCCCGGCCCCAATGGAAGGCCGGATGCGGCTCCATGCCTTTGACCCAGCCGTGCATGTAGAGTCCTTTTTCGCGGACAAACATGCGGTCGGAGAACTGAAGGATCTGCCTGGCGGCATCGTCGAGATACCGCGCGTCGCCGGTGAGCGCGCCCATCTGCGCCAGAGCCGGCACGCTCATGTAGAGATCGTCGAGCCAGAGGGTGTCCTTCATCGGACGATTCCGCGCGAGGGTACCGTCTTCGAAGCGTTTCTGCCCGGAACCGATGTAGGCCATGTAGCGATCGATCCAGGGCGTGATCTCGACGTTTACCCCGCTCCTCACGCTTTTGATCATCGCCGCACACATCGCGCCGGAGTCGTCAAGAGACTGGGGTTTCAGCACGGAGCGGAAGAAAAACCGCCGACCTTCCTTCGGGATCACCGCGTCGCCTTGCTCGCGGTAGTGAGCGGCGACGCGCGCGATGGCGTCCATTCGCTCGGCGACATAGTCGCGATACCGAACGTCGCCTGTCACATCGGCGGCGAGGAGCATGCCCGCGTAGGTCACGCCCCACTCGTAACTGATGATCCGATACCCCGTGCCCTGCACGTCGATGTTGGCCGGCAGTTTTTTCAGGTCCGGCACCGGCTGTTTCGTCTCGCGATCGGTAACCCGAATCCCGCTGGCACCCTGCAGATAGGCATGAACCCGTTGCAGCACGGCCTGAATCTCGGCTTCCTTCGCCGGCTCGTAGGGAGTCGGATAGTCGGGACTCGACCGATCCGCTGTCATCTCCCGCGCCCGATCGGCGGGGATCGCGGGCGAGGAGGCCGGGACAGGCTGCTGGGCGACGCCGAGCGAGAGCGAGACTGAGAAAAGAAAACCGAAAAGGAGCGGGGTCTTCATGGGTCCGCCACGGTGACGATCCATGGATCGGTCTGTTACGGAGTCAGCCCATTCCTTCCCCACCGCCGCATCGGACAGTCCGATTGCGCTTTGTAGCGACCGTTTCACTACGCGCCCCAGCGGGGGCATAAAAAAACCCGGCGGCTTTCGCCACCGGGTTCAAAAGATTCAAAAATTGAATCGCTAGATCTTAGTAGCGGCGATCACCGCCACGGCCGCCGAAGCCACCGCGACGCTCACCACCACCACCGAAGCCACGACGCTCACCGCCGCCGCCGAAAGAACGGCCGCCACCGGCGCCCTCTTCCTTCGGACGAGCTTCGTTAACCGTCAGAGTGCGGCCACCGAGGTCAGAACCGTTCAGCTTCTCAGCCGCGGCCTTCGCCTCTTCAGGCGTGCCCATGGTGACGAACGCAAAGCCACGCGGGCGGTTGGTCATCTTGTCCATGGCGATATAAACGTCGGAGACCGTGCCGAACGCACCGAACGCAGAGCGGAGCTCTTCTTCAGTGGTCTTGAAGGACATGTTGCCCACGTAGAGTTTCGAATTACCCATCTTAGATTTCGTAGATCCAGCGTAGCTTACAGTCCGTTCCCGACCATCGGGTTTCGAAATCATCATGTGAACTCCAAAGCTCGCCTGACGATTCACCAGCGCTGTCACCTAACCTTCTCTAACGAGGTGGGGGAGCAGAGAGGGTTGGTAGACAAAAGCAAGGCCAAAATGGATGGGCGATTTTGCAACCGCTTGGTGTAAACAGGATACTGTAATTCCTCTTATACACGCCGGAGCGGACGGCAGGGACTAATCCCATGTTCTAGGCTCGCCGGCGGCGTTTCGGCGGACGAAGCGCGGCTAAAAAACGCGAAGCGAGCGGCGCACTCGGCCCTCGTCCGGCCAAGTTAAACGCCGCTCAGCCGAGCAGTCGATCGAGGGCGCGGCGATCGCGTTTCGTCGGGCGCCCGGTCCCTTTTTCCCGCGCGAGAAACTGCTGCACGCGAGATTCGCGCGCTTTCTCAAATTCTTCGGGAGGCGTCCGGTCCTCGCAGAACTCGGCGACCCGCGGAGCTCCCACGCGGTGCGGCGGCACGCCGAGAACGTGCAGCGTTCGCGTGACGAGTCCCTGGCGCAGGGTGATTATCTCGCCCGAACGCACGTCCCGCGCGGGCTTCGCCGGCTGGCCGTTCACTTCGACGCTGCCGGCCCGGCACGCGTCGGTGGCGAGGCTGCGCGTCTTGAACGCGCGCACGGCCCAGAGCCACTTGTCGAGACGGCCCTCGGCCAGCCCCGCTTTTCCCTGCTCCCCCGGCGCGGGGCGCGCAAGCCCGGCGCCGGGCAAGGATGATTCTGTCGTATTCAACTATTTCTTACGCGCCCGCAGCTCCCTGCTCATCCAGTCGTCGAGCAGGCGCTTTTCGTAGCGCAGCGAGTCGGAGCGGTCGAGCGACGTCCCAATATCGTTCTGATAATCCAGGTTCGTCAGGGTCTCCGAGCCCTCCTTCACCACCGCGCCCTGGGCGTCGGTCACGCGATAGTTGAACTTCAGCCGCGGGGGATAGATGGCCTTGAGAATTCGAATGTCCTGAGCCGAGGGTCCGCGCTGAGGCTCGAAATCGCCGGCCATGTCGATGTCGGTGAAGGTGATCGTCAGCTTCTGGCCGTCCGCCAAATAACGCGGGGCACGGCTCTGAAGGTACTCCTTGAACATCTCCAGGTACGCGTCTCTCCCCCGGTCGGTTCCCATGTAGGTATCCTTCACGTCGGTGAACTTCTCCGGGTTCTGAAACTGCACATCCACGCGGTCCGCTTTCGAAGTGTCGGAGTCCGCGGCACGAAGGCCGCCGGCCAGAGCCAGCACGGCTAACAAGAGGGTAAGCTTCGTTTTCATGGTGGTATGCCGCCTTGTGACGCACCCTAGCACAGAATTGTTTCCTCCGCCACGGCCCGCAAGCGGCTCGGAGAAGCCTCCGGTCACCGAGCGGGGCGACGCACCACGGAAATCGGGACCGGCTTGAACGCCGGCATATCGTCTCCCAGGTAGAAGCTGGGGTGCGGAGGCTGGTTGTAGGCCACGTTCTGCCACGCGACCGCCAGCCGGTACTGCGGATCGTGCATCAGGGTTGGAAAGCGGTGCGGTGTCGGAATCGTCGTGGTGTAAATGCGGAGTTCTCTGCCATCCGTGGTCCGCCAGACGATTTCTTCGCGCCAATCCCCAAGGATGTCCGCGCTGAGCGCCGGGGTTGCCTTGGTGCCATTGTTGGAACTGCAGCGCTCGGCCGTAAACAGGGGAACGGCGCGGTTCTCATTCCAATCCCACTTGTACACGACGTTCTGATCGAGCAGCTCGCGAAGCAGGTCCCCGTCCCACCAGACGCCGAAATTCACAGGGTGTGGTTTGATCTCGGAAATCCGTTCTCCGCGGGCGCTGTACAGCCCGGTGATGCCGCCGGAGCCGGCAACCCAGCATTCATTGCCTGGATACCGCGGGTCGATGTTCATCGCGTTTCCCCGGCCGGGGCCCTCGCCTTTGTCCCCGCCGGATTCGTCGGCGTGCAGCGACGGTTTTTTCCAGAGAATCTCCCCGGTCCTCGCATCGCGGAAACTCATGCCCGCGTCGTCAAAACGCTCCTGGATATCGAACACCTCCTGGCCGGGATGCGTCGGATCGAGGTCGGAAACGTGCAGCGCATCGCCGTGACCCAGGCCGGTGGAATACAGGCCGCGGCCGTCGTGATCGATCACGGCTGCGCCGTAGACGATCTCGTCCCGACCGTCGCCGTCCACGTCGGCCACGCTGAGGTTGTGATTACCCTGACCGCGATAGGCGCGGTTTCCGGGAGTGCCGTCGTCGGAGTCGAACGTCCAAACCCGCGTGAGCTTCCCGTCGCGCCAGTTCCAGGCCGCCAGCACGGCGCGAGTGTAGTATCCGCGGCACATGACGAGGCTCGGTCTCTCGCCGTCGAGATACGCGATACAGGCAAGGTAGCGATCGGAGCGGTTGCCTCGCCCGTCGCCCCAGATCTCCGCCAGCTCTTCCGGCGTGGGATCGAGCTTCGTCGGATGGCGCGCCGGAACGTAGGGCACGGTGACGAGCTCGGCGCCGGTGCGGCCGTCGAAAAGAGTGAGAAACTCCGGCCCCTTCAGGATGTGTCCGGAGGCATTCCGATAGTCCGCGTGGGGATCGCCGATCGTCTTGCCGCAGCCGTCGATCGTGCCGTCCGCCGTCTTGCACGCCACCTCCGCTCGGCCGTCTCCATCGAGATCATACACCATGAACTGCGTGTAGTGGGCGCCCTCCCGGATATTCGGCCCGAGATCGATGCGCCAGAGAAACGTCCCGTCCAGCCGGTAGGCCTCGAGCTTCGTCTGCCCGGTGACGCCGGCCCGGGAGTTGTCCTGGGGCGACCGCTCCTGTTTCACGACGATCTCGTACTCGCCGTCGCCGTCCAGGTCGCCGACCGACGCGTCTCCGGGCATGTAGCCCTCGGGCGTCCGGAGCGGAATCGAGAGATACGGCCGCGGTTCGGAGCCCGCCGGGAGGCGGAAGCCGGGGCCGGCCTCCTGCTCGACGCCGTCGACCACCGCCCGCACGGAATAGGTCGTGTCCCGGGCAAGGTCGGGTTTTTCGTCGAGGTACCAGGTGCCGGCCGAGAGCGGCTGCGAGTTCAGCCGGACCGGAGCGGCGTCACCGCTGGCTCGATACACGTTGAAGGACGTTTCGAGGGGCTCGGTGCCGAGCAGCCTCCAGCTGACAAATACGCTGCGATCGGGTTTCTGGATGGCGACTACGCCCCGGCCCAGATCCTCCATCCGTCGGGGGCCGGTTTCCGCGCCCGCTGCCCGGAGCGAAAAGAGGGCGAGGCTAGCGAGGAGCGCGCGGGCGGCGCGGCGGCTTGAGTTCCCGAAAAGCGCAAAGCGGGCGAAGGGCATGGGAGGAAAAAACCTCCGACAGTCTCCGCGCCGCGCACGGAGGCGCCACGCAAATCAGATCGACCGGTATGATCGATCCGGCCCCTTCACTCGCAAGAAGCCACCGCAGATCCCCAGAAATCGGGATGCTTGCCGAACGGACGCCGGCGACTGTTCGCCTTCCCGCGGGAACGTCCGACCCTGCGCGCTCAGCCTGGATACACGCAGTCGATCTCGATTTTCTCGCCGCAGGTGCAGGTGACGATCAGGCGCACGACCTTGTCGCCCTGCTTGACGCATTCGACGGTGGGCTGGGCGTCGCCCTCCGCCCCGGTCTTGACGTGGCTGTGTCCGACAACGCGAATGCCGGATTCCCGAACGGAGGCGAAGGACGATTGGAGCGAGGCGTTCGGCACCTGAGCGCGGCCGGAGAGGAACGGTTTCATGGATGTTCGAGAGTCAGGGATGTGTCGTCACGGCCGCGGTTGGCGTGGCGGGTGAGGTGGTTTGCGGAGGCAATCCGGATTCGGACGGCTTTGGAACGGTATTCCCGGCGGCGGGTTTGTCGGCGGGGCGCACGCGGCGCATCGTCAGGCTCAAGGTCACGCGCTGGTTGCCCTCCGAGTCGGCGGGCTGGAAAGGCACGGGACGCGTGTCCGCGAAGCCGGTGACGCGTTCGATGAGCGAATTGTCCACGGCGTAATGCGTGAGCGCGCGGCGCGCGGCGTTGGCGCGATCGGTGGAGAGCTCCCAGGCGCCGTAGTTCGCGTCGGGCAGCACCAGCCCCTTGCGGGTGTGGCCTTCGATCACGACGCGGAACTGGTGGCGGTCGATGAGCCAGGCGAGGCTTTGCATGACAAAGCGGCCCCACTCGGTGAACTCGGCGTTGTTCTCGCCGAAAAGGGGGCGGCGCGCCCGGTCGTAAAGCGTGATGCGCAGGCCGTCGCTGGTCACCTGGATGTCGATCGGCTTGTCCGCGAGGTCCTCGTCGACGTGCAGGAGGCGGAAGAAATCCTTCGCGAGCGAATTGAGGAATTGGAGGTCGATCTCGCGGCTGTTCGGCTGCTGGCGGTTGGTGCCCGAATCGTCGCCGTGCGGCTTGCTCGGCTCGTTTGTATCGTACGGCAGGATACCGGGCGATTTGTCCATGAGCGAGTTGAACGGATTCTGGAAATAGCGGGACGTCGCGATGAGGATTTTTTGGTCCTGCGCCGAGATCCAGAGCACCATGAAGAGCGCCATCATCGCGGTGACGAAGTCGGCGTAAGCCACCTTCCAGGCCCCGCCGTGATGCGCCGCTGCTTTCTTCCTAGCCATGGTGAAGGCAAAAGGCTGAAGGCTGAAGGGCTGAAAGGCTGAAGGAGGCGGCCGTCAATGGCCCGGCGAAAAACCGGCCGGCAGGAGAATCGTTGTCTGTTTCCGCTGGATACATCTTTCAGCCCGTCAGTCTTTCGGACTTTCAGTCCTTTTCATTTCCCTGGCGACGGCATCGATTTGAGGAGGTGCTCGAGCTCTTCGGCGCCGGGTTGGACGCCGCTGTCGAGGGAACGGCGCGCGACTTCAACCGCGGTCAGGGGAGCAAGGCCTTTCGCGAAGCCAGCCACCGCCGCCAGGATGCACTTGAGGTACATATGCTGGCTTTGGTTATCGAACTTGATCCGGTTCGCCAGCGGGTTGACGAAGCCATACGCGGTGAAAATGCCGAGCAGGGTGCCGGTGAGCGCCGCGGCGACGCGTTCACCAACCGCCTCGGGACCGTCCGAGATGGCGGCCATCGTGTTGATGATGCCGAGCACCGCGGCGACGATGCCGATGCCGGGGAGAGAATCGCCGACCAGCTGAAGCACGTGCACGGGATGGTCCGCCTCCTCCCCTTTCGCATCCAGCTCGGTCAGCATCAGGTTCTCGAGCTGGTCGGGCTTGATCTTGCCGTCGATCACCGGCTTCAGGCCGTTGATGAGAAACTCCATTCTCTCGGGGTTGGCGGTAAACGCCGGGTACTTTTTGAAAATGCTGCTGTTGGTCGGATTCATCACGTGCTCTTCCAGCGCGATGAGTCCGTTGCGGCGGCCCACCATGAAGATCTCGTAGAGCATCTTCAGCAGGTCGACGTAGTCGGCCTTGGTCGCCATCTTCCCGGCGAGGGAAACCTTCACCTTGTGCACGACCTCCTTCAGCACGTGGCTCGGGCTCGCGATGATCAACATTCCGAGCGCCACGCCCAGAATCACCACGAATTCCGACGCGTGCAGAAGCACGAGGGGATTGCCCTTCGCCAGCATGAACCCCCCCAGGGTCGAAGCGAGGACGATGAAGGCTCCAATCAGAATCAACATGGTAAACCGGGTGTTTACCCCTAACGGCTCAATGGAGCCCCGTCTTTAGGCCATAGCCCGCAAATCGGGCGGCTAAGAAACGTAAATAGGCGGTGAGAATCACCCACTTACGCTTCGGTTGCTTGCTAGGATAGGAGCGCGCAAACCGAACGTCGGCGCGGGCAGAATCGCCTATCAGCGATTGCGCATCCGGCTAATGTAAGCGCGGAGGCCGAGGACCGTCTGGGCGTGAATCTGGCAGATGCGAGATTCGGTCAGGTTGAACACCGCCGCGATCTCCGCGAGGCGCATGTTCTCAAAGTAATACATCGCGAGGATCTTCTTCGGGACGTCGGGCAGCTCGGAGATGCGTTGGGCGACCAACTGCATCAGCTCGTCCTTCTCCATGCGGTCGCGCACGGAAACGTCGGACTCGTCGGCGATAAGTTCGTGGAGCGATGCGCCGTCGGATTCCTCGTTCTCGGCGGTTTGATCGATCGCGACGAAACACACCGGTTTCGCCTCCTCGACCCACTTAGCGTATTCCTTCGGGGAAAGTCCGAGGTGCTCGCGAACCTCTTCCTCGTTCGCCGCACGGCCGAGCTTCTGTTCGAGCTCGTTGATCGATTCCTTGAGTTTTTTGGCCTTCGCACGGGCGCGGCGCGGGCACCAGTCGAGGCGGCGCAGCTCGTCGAGAATGGCTCCGCGGATGCGGGTCGTCGCGTAGCCGGCAAAAGTGTGACCCTGCTCGGGGTCGTACTTGCGCACCGCGGCGATCAGCCCGGTGACGCCGACGCTGTAGAGATCCTCGACGTCCACGTGCGGGGGGAGATTCAGTTTGATCCGGTCCACCACGTTGCGCACGAGCGGCAAATAACGCTCAATCAGCTCCTTCTCATCGATGCTCTGGTTCTGAGCTCCCTGATACACCCGCCACGCGTTGACCGGCGTGGGGGCGGCTTCTTGAGGGATGAGGGCGGCGGTGGCGGATTTCATGACGCGAGCAGGTTGTTCTGAGGTTAACGAGCACCGCCGCCGAAACCGGACCGGGCCCCATCGAGGACTAGGCAGATCTCAGTGTGATGAAGGGCGGTGATCATTGGATGCCACGCTAGTTTGCATGGCCGATGCCAACCCGAACAAAGCCGCCATAACCTGCTGGCCTCTAGATTAATACACCGATTTCAGAGACCCTCTCGCTCGACTTGCCTCGGAGCATCCACAAGCGGCATACGTCAACGGCAAAGTTTGCCTAGCCAGTCCGGAGCGCGACCTTCCGACGGGTAGCGGCGGTGGCACGTCTGCACCCGGCGGCGATACCCTTGTATTCGGCACGGCATTACGCCCGCCGGGGTCTTTTACTTCGCCTTTACACCCACCGGCGCCGCCTTGGCGGCCGCCGCGGCAGCTTCTTCCGCCGCCTGTCGGGCCGCGCGTTTCAGCTTCACGGCCTCCGTCAGAGCCACGAGGAGCTTCTGCCAGAACCAGCGGAAGAGAAAGGCGCCGACGAGAGCTCCGAAGGCCGCGTCAAAAAGGACGCGGTCGCCCGAGCGGCCGGAGATCAGGCCGACCACGGCCACAAGCGAGAAACCGATAAAACCACCAAGGAGGAAAATGGAGCGCATGGGAGGCGAAAAGCGGTTCAGGAGCCGGGCACGGTACGGCGCAACACGGCGCCGAGGGGATCATCGTCACAATCGCCGGTCAGGCTCGGACCTGTCGCGAGGAAAAGCGGCGTCAACTCCCCGTCCAACAGGAAGTCCCACAGTTTTCCCCAGTGTTCGAGCTCGTCCATGTGGGTGAAAACGACATGGGTCGCGCCGAGGTCCGAGCCGGCGGCGTACCCGCGCCGGAGCATCGGCACATCGTACGCGGCATTCAGGACCAACACGCGCCCGGCAAATTTCTCCCGATCGAGGAACTTGGCCAATTCGGCGTTCTCGGCCGGGTTGCGGAGCGATATGCCGGGCAGATCGGCGTAGAGGAAATGGCCGGCCGGAAGGGTCGAGCCTCCCGAGGGCGTCTGCTCGGGGGCGTAATACTCCAGGGAGAGACCGAGGGCTTCACAGAAAACGGCCAGGCCTTCCGCAGGATTCGGACGATCGAACTCGGCTTTCAGCACTCGGCCGGAGCGGGACTGGGCAAAAACTTCCCGGGCGAGCCATTTGCAGAGAGCGGTCGTGCGCCCCACCCCAGGAGTCCCGAGAAACGCCACCCGGTCGGGAAGCGGACGGACTCGGCGCGTGGAGGCATGGCGGCGAAGCTGTTGGCCGACATCCGCAAGACGATGGTGCAGCGGACGTTCGTCATCCGGAGCAAACGCCGGCGTGCCTTCCAGCCGGCTCAGCATCGCTTCGGAAAAACCCGAGCGGCGAAGGAGGTCCGGAAGCTTCGGCAGCACGTCGCGGGTAAGCGCACGCTGTTCGGCCGGCTCGCCAGCGGAGCGGGCACGCGGGGTTGTCGCACCGGGGCCGTAGGCCGGGCGCTCGTCCCGAGGAGCCGGCGGAGCAAAACCGATCGGGGCGGCTACGTCGGAACTCACTCCGAGCGGCGCAGGAGCGGTGGAGGGCGTCTCGGATTCGCCGACTTGGGCGATCACCTCGAGTTTGGCCTTCGAAAACAGCCCGCTGAGGCCCTGGCCTCCGACTTGGCGGACGGAAAGCACCTTGGCGTTTTCGCCCAAGCGCTCGCGGATGGCCGTAACCGCCTCCTCGGTCGTACGCACGACGAAGCGGTAGGTGGCGCCGGGCTGCGGCGCACCCGCGGCGTCGGAGGGTTGCGGAGGAGCGGAAACGGAGTCGGTCGTGGCCATCGGGATCAAGCAGCCTTGGCTTCAGCGCGGAGCAGGTGGGCGGGCATCGGAACGAAGCCCGCGTTCTCTATTTCGGTCGAAGTCGGCAGTTCCTGGAACGACAGAACCACGAGTCGCGGCAGGGACGGCTCGAAGAAACGCTTCACCGGGAGGCGAATCTCCGTCGAGACCACGAGCGCGGCGGGCATGCCCTGCTGCACGAGTTCGGTCGTGCGCTGGTTCAGCTCGTTGAGCAGGTGGTGGCCGGTGGCCGGATCGAGGGCGAGGCCGATGTCGCTCGGCGTGCGGTGAACCTTGGTCGCGATCAGTTGCTCGAGGCGCGGGTCGAGGGTGACGGCTTTGACCACGCCGGGGCGGCATTCGTATTCGGGGACAAAGTACAGGCCGAGGCGGCGGCGGACCAGTTCGCTCAGGTCGTCGGGATTCTTCGTCATGCCGGCGAAATCGCCGATGCACTCAAGCACGAGCGGCAGGTTGAGGATCGAGATGTTCTCGCGGAGGAGATTCTGCAGCACGCGCTGGATGATGCCGAGGTTGACGAGGTCAGGCAGGAGTTCGGCGACGAGCGCGGGATGCGTTTCCTTGACGTGATCGATGAGCACCTGGACGTCCTGGCGGCCGAGCAGCAGGTGAGCGACGGACTTCAGCGTCTCGGAAAGGTGCGTGATCATGACCGACGACGGATCCACCACGGTGTAGCCGTTGAGTTCGGCCGTCTTCTTCTCGTCCTCGGCGATCCAGGTCGCCTCCAGATTGAAGACCGGCTCGCGCGTCGGCACGCCGCGAAGGCGCACGTTGCTGCCGGATACGTTCATCGCCATCCAGCGGCCCGGCATCACCGTGCCGCGGGCGATCGTCTTTCCGCGAAGGAGGAAACGGTAGTCGTTCTGCTCGAGCTCGAGATTGTCGCGCACCGAGACTGGGGGGACGAGGATGCCCTTCTCGCGGGCGAGAGTCTTGCGGACGCCGGTGACGCGGGAGAGCAGATCGCCGCCCTTGGTGACGTCGGCCAGCGGGAGCAGGCCGTAGCCGATCTCGATCGCAAACACGTCCATTTCGATGAGCTTGCGCAGGTCTTCGGGGCCCTTGCCCGGCCCTTGTCCAGGGGCTTCCTTGGCGCCGGCGGCGGCGCCTTTGCCCTTCGCGGCTCCGGGCTTGCCCGCGGCATCGGCCACCATCGCGGCATCTCCGGGCTGCTGTTTCTTCAGCGTCCAGGCGATGTACCCGGCGAGGCCGCCCAGGAGGAAAAAGGGAACGACCGGCATGCCCGGCATGAGGCCGAAAACGCCGAGCATCGCGGCGGCGATTCCGAGCGCGCGCGGGTAACGCACGAGTTGTCCGCCGATCTGGTTGCCGAGGTTGGTGCCCTCCGAGGCGCGGGTGACGAGAATACCGGCGGCAACCGAAATGATCAGCGCGGGCACCTGCGCCACCAGACCGTCACCGATGGAGAGAAGGGTGAATTTCTGCAGCGACTCGGCGAGCGAAAGGTCCATCTGGAACACGCCGATGGCGAAGCCGCCGATGACGTTGACCAGGGTGATGAGGATGCCGGCGATCGCGTCGCCGCGGACGAACTTGCTCGCGCCGTCCATGGAGCCGTAGAAGTCGGCTTCCTTCTGGACTTTCACGCGGCGGGCCGTGGCGGTGGTCTCGTCGATGATGCCGGCGTTCAGTTCGGCATCGATGGCCATCTGTTTGCCGGGCAGGGCGTCCAAGGTGAACCGCGCCGTAACTTCGGCGATGCGGCCCGCGCCCTTCGTGATCACGACGAAGTTGATCAGGATCAGGATGAGGAAAACGACGAAGCCGACGATGTAGTTGCCCTGAATGACAAAGTGACCGAACGAATCGATGATGTTGCCCGCGTGGCCCTTGGTCAGAATCAGGCGCGTCGAACAGATATTCAGCGCGAGCCGGTAAAGCGTCAGGCCCAGCAGCATCGTGGGAAAACCGGAGAACTCGGGCGGATCCTTGATGTAGACAATGATCAGCAGAACGACGAGGGAGAGCCCGATGCTGAGCGCGAGCAGCACGTCGAGCACGAACGGCGGCACCGGCACGATCAGCAGCATCACGGTGCCGAAGAGCGCGAGGGTGAAGATCAGGTCCGCGCGCTTCATCAGCCCGTTCAGGGGAACCGGGGCGGCGGCAGCGGCAGTGGCGGCAGGGGTGCTCATTTCAGAAGTCGGATGTCAGAAGTCAGATGTCGGAAAGCAGAGGGCGGATGCAGGGCGATCAGGCGGCTTCGGAGAGGGTGCCGTTGGAGGTCCGGTCGGGAGTTCCGAGGTCCGACGGCTGGCTGCTGAGCCCCGATTTCGGACTTCTGACCGCCGGCCCCTGGCGTTTGGACTTCGGCTTGCTCCCCATCGCGGCGCGACGCGCCTTCAGCTGGTAAAAATAGTAGCGGTGGCTTCGATACACGACGGCGAGGATCTCGGCGACGGCCTGATAAAGCTCGCCGGGGATCGGTTCGTCGACCCGGCCCAGCGCGTACAGCATGCGGGCGACCGGACGGTTCTCGACCATCGGAACCCCGTGTTCCGCCGCGAGGGCCTTGATGCGGCGCGCAAATTGATTCTCGCCCTTTGCCAGCACGATGGGGGCTTGGTCCTTGCCGCGCTCGTAGCGGAGCGCGACGGCGTAGTGGGTCGGGTTGGTGACCACGACGTCGGCCGTGGGCACCTGGGCGAGCATCTGCTTTTGCATGAGGCGGCGGGCCATGCGGCGCATCGCGCCTTTCACCAGGCCGTCGCCTTCCGTCTGCTTGTGCTCATCCTTCAACTCCTGCCGGGACATCTTCATGTCGCTGCGGCTCTTCAAGAACTCGTACCAGTAGCTGATCGACGCGATCACCCCGAGGGCGAAGATCAAGCGGCCGAGGAACGCCATGGTGGCTCGATCGAGGTAAACTCCGAGATAGCTCGCCTCCACCGGAGCGGAGAAAAGCGGGTCCTGCACCAAACTCCGGGCGGCGGTCCAGAGAATCAGCGCAATCGCGATTGTCTTCAGGAGATCGACGCCAGCGTGGACGAGAGTGCTCTTCGACCAGAGGCGTTGGAGGCCCTGCGAGATGTCGAGGTTCTCCATTTTGAATCCGAGAACCCCGGGGGTGAGGTTGAAACCGCTCTGAATCCCGCCGGCGAGCAGGACCCCCAGCAGGCAGGCGCCGAGGATCGGAAGAGCGACCTTCGCCACGACGATGATCGACTCGTAGATCTGCGTCGGCGTCGTATCGAGATCGAGGCGGATGCTGCCCAGGCTGCTGAAAATGTGCGTCGCCAGCCCGGTGATATCCCGGGTGGCGGTGTTGATCGTCAAAGAAAACGCTCCCAGCGCTGCAGCCAGCATCAGAACGAGCGTGATCTCCGGGGCCCGCGGAAACTGCCCCTTGTCCATGGCGTCCTGAAGGCGCTTCGCGCTGGGCGCCTCTGTTTTTGACTCTTTGTCGTCGTCGGCCATGGAGGAGGCTCCCTAGATGCAAAGGCAGTGCCAGCATGGCCATATCGACTTCAACCCGTTGCCCTATCGCCTTTTAAAGTGTAAATAACCGCCGGCCGTGAGCAGAGCGGGACCCCAGGCGAATCTGGGGGTTGGAACTCAGGAAAAGTTTGCCGGGCACCTGCGGCGCACCGACGGCGATTGGATCGTCAGGCCCGTGCCACCATTTCGAGGATGCGGATGGGCAACTCCGTGAATTCCGGCGCCAGGTACCGCGTGATCAGCGCGCCCGAGGTGGAAAGGAGCATGAAACCGACGATCGCGCGCAGCGGATAGCTGAGGACGAAGACGTTCATCTTCGGAACCGCGCGGCCGAGCACCGAGAACGACAAGTTGACGAGGAAATTCATCGCCATGAACGGCGCCGCGATTCGAAAGCCGAGCTCGATCACGTGGCCGGTCCCGCGGATCAAGTGTTCGATCGCCAGCGGGCTGTAGCTCGGCGCGCCGGCAGGGGCAAAATCGAAGCTGCGGACGAACGCACTCATCGCGCCGAGGTGGCCGCCGAGAAGGAAAAACATCACTCCGGCAAATGTGGAGAGAAAGGCCGCCAGCGGTTCGGAGGACGGCGCGGGCGCCTCGATGCCGGGCGCGGCCATCAAGCCGATTTCCTGAGTGATCATGCGTCCCGCCATATCCACCGCGGCGAACACCAGCCGTCCGACGAAGCCCAGGACGAGCCCGAGCAGGACCTCGCCCAGACAGGCAACGATCAAGGCGGCGTTGCCGCCCGGCAGAGTCGTGGCGCGCGGGACCAGGTTGTAGAGCAGGCTCGCCATCAGGATCGACATCGCCACCCGCAACATCGGCGGCAGGGGCCGGCTGCCGAGGGTCGGCAGCACGACGATGATTCCCAGCCCTCGCAGGAACACCATCATCCAGGTGAAAAGGAGATCGGCGGGCACGGCGTGGGAAGATCAGGAACCGTCGGGGGCCATTTTTGGCGGGCAGGCGGCAAAGACCGGGCAGCGTCGCTCAATGCCCCAGCGTGCCCATCTGCGTGAGGATGCGGATCGTGAACTCGGTCATCGAGCGCAGCAGCCAGGGTCCCAGCGCGATGCAGAGGAGCGTCAGAGCGATGAGTTTCGGCGCGAACGCCAGCGTCGCTTCCTGGATGCTCGTCACCGACTGCAGCAAGCTTGTGATCAAGCCGACCACCAGCGTCACGCCGAGGAACGGGGCCACAATGTAGAGCGCGAAAAGAATCACGTTCTTGAAAATATCGATGGCCATTTCAGGGGTCATGGGAGCCGCCTCCGGCGGAGAAGTTGGTAGTTAGTAATTGGAAATTGGTGACAGAATCGCCGCACTATGCTCGGAAACTCTCCACCAGGCTTTTCACGACCAGGTGCCAGCCGTCGACGAGGACGAAAAGCAGGAGTTTGAACGGGAGCGCCACCACGGTGGGCGGCATCATCATCATGCCCATCGCCATCAGCACCGAGGAAACGAGGAAGTCGATGACCAGGAACGGGAGGAAGAGCAGGAAGCCCATCTGGAACGCCGTCTGGAGTTCGCTGATCACGAAGGCGGGGATCACCACGCGCATCGGAAGCTGGTTGACCGGTGTCGGACCGAACCGGCCCATCTCGAGGAAAAATTCCAGATCGCGGGTCCGCGTCTGCTTCAGCATGAAGTCCTTCATCGGCACCGACGCTTTGTCGAAAGCCTGGGCGGACGTCATCTGACCGGCGAGGTACGGCTGAAGCGCCTCGTTGTTCACCCGGTCGAAGGTCGGGCCCATGAGGAAAAACGTGAGGAAGAGCGAGAGGCCGATGATGATCTGATTCGACGGAGCCATCGGCACGCCGATCGCGGTGCGGACGAAGCCGAGCACGATGACGATGCGGGTGAAGCTCGTCATCAGCATGACGATCGACGGCGCCAGCGTGAGCAGCGTCATCACGATCACGATCTGGATCGCGACGCTCACATCGCCCGGGCGGTTGGTCCCCTCGAGCCCGATGTTCAGGCGAAACGGTTCGTTCGCACCGGCAGCCGGCGCCGCGGCGGTCGTGGGCGTCGTCGGGGCCGCAGCGGCCGGAGCGGTCGCGGCGGGCGGAGGCGTCACCACCGGGACGGGCGCCTGGGCCGAAGCCGCGCAGGACAGAAAAATCCCGATGAAGACAAAAAAGAAGATGCGGACGGCGCGAAGGTTTGTTGTGGGGACGCTCATTTCTCCCCCTCCCCCGCTTCGGCGGTCTTGTCCACGCCCAGCTCGGAAAGGAGCTGTATCTGGCCCGTGGTGACGCCGAGGAGGAATTTCCGGCCGTCGTAGTTGGCCACGACGAGGTATTGGCGGTTGCCGAGCGGACGCGTCTCCTCGAGTTGGAGCTTGCGGGGGCCGCGCGAGACGAGCGGCGCGCCTTTGCGGCGCTGAATGAGAACCCAGGCGCCGACGGCCGCGAGGATGAGGGCAACGACCAGCACATAGCTGCCGGAGCCCTGATGCTCGTTCGGATCGGCGACCCCGGCCGGCTTCTCCGCCGAGCCCTTCGGGTAGATGATCGTGTCGGCCTTCCGGGAATCCGGAGCCGTCGCGTCGGACGAGGCTGCCCTCATCGGCTGCGCCGTCGCCAAAACGACGCAGCCGATTACCACTAGCAGCCAGCGGGTGACGCTGGTAAAGGGAAGGAAGCGATTCATGAAGCGATAAACCGAATACGCAGGCCACCGCCGTGGCAGTCGGCGGGGGCGGGAAAAAACAGGATCAAGCCGGCCGCGAGCCGACGAGTTCCGTGATCTTGATGCCGAAGCTGTCCTCCACCACGACCACTTCGCCGTAGGCGATGAGCTTGTCGTTCACGTAGAGACCCACGGGATCGCTGGCGTGCTGGTTGAGCTGGATGACGGCGCCGGGGGCGAGTTCGAGGACTTCGCGCATCGGCAGCTGGCAGGATCCGAGTTGAACGGTCACTTTGACCCGGACGTCCAGGACGAGGTCGAGCGTTTTATCTTCCATGGGGCTTCAGTTCGGAGGCTTCTTCCTCCGGAGTAAGTTTGCGGGTGATCTTCACGGCGACGCGGTCGCTATCGAGACCGACGGTGCCGAGGAACTTGGGAGTGCCGTTGAGCGCGATGCGCGTCTGGTCGACGATGGTCGGGGGCATCTCGATGACGTCTCCGACCCGGAGTTGCGTGATTTCGCGCAACGTGAGCTCGAACGCATCCCACTCGGCGCGAGCCGGGATCGTGATGCGTTCGTAAATCGGTTTCCACTCCGCCTTGAGGCTGACCGAGCCCGGCTGCGAGTCCTTCTGCCGGCGGGCCTGCATCGTCTTCACCATCGGCTCGATGGTGTAATACGGGACGCCGATCTGGAGCTGCTCGGCGCAGTCGCCGAAGTTCGCCTCGATCGAGAGGCCCAGCATGATCGCGTCTTTCGGGGAGGTCTGGAGGAATCGGCCGTTGTTCTCGTGGCCGATCAGCTGCGGGTGGAGCTCCTTCTCGTGTTTCCACTGGTGGCACCACTCTTCGAGGATGATCATGATGATGTCCTCGAGCAGGGCGATTTCGATCTCGGTCAGGTACCGCTCCAGCTTCACCGAATGGCCGCGGCCGCCGAGCATGCGGTCGACCAGCGTGAGCGCCAGGCGCGGATTGATGTCGAGAATGCCGACGCCGATCATCGGCTCGGCCTTGAAAAGGCAAACGTGCGTGGGGTTCGGCAGACCCTCGGTGAACTTCTGGTAGGTCAGCGTCGTCAGCTTCGACATCTTCAGCGCGAACTCCATGCGCAGAAAAAGCGAAAGCCGGGCCGTGAGGTACCGGATGAAATCTTCGTGGAGGAGACGGAGGCGCCGCAGCTCGACTTCGGTGAGGAAGACCGGGTTGCGGAAATCGTACGTCTCGATCTTCGGCACCTCGCGGCCGTCCACGCGATTGCCGTCCGCGCGGAAGATCTGCTGCTTCGGCGGCGCAATCGCCTCCGACAACAGTTTGTCGATCTCGCTCTGGTCGAGAACGTCGTTCAGCGGTTTCTCTTCGTCGGCCATGGCGGCGATTACTGCACCACGAAATCGGAGAAGTAGACCTGCTCGGCGACTTTCTTGCCGAGCGACTGGTTATAGGCGCCGATCAGCTTCTCGCGGATGAGATTCTTGGCGCCCGCCTCCTCGAGATCGGTGAGGGAGAGGGACGAAAGCACGTTCAGGGTCACGTCGAGCAGTTGCGCCTTCTTGGCCTCGAATTGCCCGCGGAGAGTCTTGTCCGTGCCGGTGACGATGAAGGTGGTCTTGAGGTAGCGCGTGCCCATCGTGCCCGACAGGTTCACCACGATGTTGGTGAACTCGTAGGTGTTAGAACCGGCGTTGGCTTCGCCTTTCTTGCCCTTGCCTTCCTTGCCCTCTTCGCCGGAGCCCTCGGCCGAAGCCTCGGCCGCGGGAGCCGCGGCGGCGGCGTGCGGATCGATCGGCGCGGCGAGTTCCTTCTTCAGCTGTGGAAGGAGGACAAATTGTCCGACCGCCCAACTGATCGCGGGAGCGAGAATCACCACCGCGATGAGCGGCACGAAGGCCATGATGCCCTTGCCGCCGCTCTTTGCCGCCTCGGGAGCCGCGGCGGGAGCCTCTTTCGCAGCGGCAGCCGCAGGCGCTTCTTTCGCGGCGGCGGCGGGGGCGGGAGCAGAATCGGGTTTCGGGGCGGCCATGGGCTAGCGGATACGGCGGTTAGCGCTTCAAATTCACGATTTCCTCGAGCACCTGGTCGGAAACCGTGATCAGACGGGAGCTCGCCTGGAAGCTGCGCTGCGTGGAGATCATGTTGGCGAATTCGCCGGTGAGGTCGACGTTCGAAAGCTCGAGCGTGCTGCCCTGGATGTAGCCGAGGCCGTTGGAACCCGGGGCGTTCGACGCCGTGAGCGCGAGGCCGCCGATCGGTCCGGCAGCGGAGAAACCGGTGAACAGGTTGTCGCCTTTCTTCACCAGGGCGCTCGGGTCGGAATAGTTCTGGAGGAGGACCTGATTCGTGATGGCCGACGTGCCGTCCGAGTAGAACTCGGTCAGCTGGCCCTTGCTGTCGAAGCTGTACGACTGGAGCTGCGTGCCGGCCGGCGGCGTGGCGAGTTTGATGTTGCCCACGGTCGTCGGGGGCGTGCCACCGGAAAGGCCCTGCACGAAATAACCCTGCGAGGTGACGAGGTTGCCGTTGTCGTCCCAGCGGAAATTGCCGGAGCGGGTGGCGTACTCGGTGCCGTCGGGGGCGACGACGCGGAAGAAGCCGTTGCCCGAAACCGCGAGGTCGGTGCCGACGCCGGTCGGGTTCATGCCGCCCTGGCCGAAGTTGGTCGAGATGCCGGACACGCGCACGCCGGTGCCGACCTGGATGGCCGAGACGTTCGAGGTGCCCGCGCTGGACGGCGAGGAGACGCGAAGGGTGTTGCTGAAGCTGTCGGCAAACGACGTGGTGGAGGACTTGAAGCCCACCGTATTCACGTTGGCGATATTGTTGCCGATGACTTCGAGGTCTTTGGTGAAACTGCGGAGGGCGCTGATGCCCGAGCTGAGGGTACCGATGAGTGACATGGCGGATGTTTGTTAAAGGCTTTGGTTTTGTGTTTCCGGCTCAGGCGGCGGGCACCGCGGCGGGCTCGATGTGGAGAATGGAGTCGAGCGAGTAGAGTTCGCCCTTGATCTCCACCTTCGGGGTGCCGTCGGTGGCGTCGACGCCCGTGACCGTGCCGGTCACTTCGGTGTCCTTGCTCTTCACCGTCACCTCGCGGCCGAGCAGCGTGCTGGCCGACATGAGATTCGAGCTGTAGCTGAGGGTGCTGAACCCCTTCACCATTTCCTGCGTCTGCTGCAGCGAGGAAAACTGGGCCATCTGCGCAATGAAGGAATTGTCGTCCATGGGTTTTTGGGGGTCTTGGTTAGCGAGCTGTACGGTGAGAAGTTTCAGGAAGTCCGACTGCCCGAGCTGCTTCGCAACGACGCGCGAACCGGTGTTGGCGGCATCGGCGGCGGTGTAAGGGTTGCCGGTGGTGGAATTGGTTGCTGGAACGGACATGGCGGTGGATTCAGGCGATGGCGTGGAGATAACCGGCCGACTCGAGGCGCGAAGCCTGAGCCGAGGCGGAGGAGGCAGTCGTTGAAGGGGCGTTGCGCACCGAGCCCGAGACGGCGAGCCGCTCGAACGGCACGGACGATTCGGCCTGGCGCTGCTGGCGGGAGGTGTCGCCGCCGCCGAGCGAAAAGCCGGAGCTGGAACTGAAGAGCGGATCCGCGACGCGGTAGGGACGCTCGGCCGAGGACGACTGCGTCTGCCACTCGCGGGCGATGATGTCGCGGATCTCGGGCGAATCCGTGCGGAAGGTCGCCTGGACGGCGCCGTCGCGGTATTCAACCCGCACCGACAAACGATCGTTCTCGCCGAAATTGAACTTCACCTCGACCGAGTTGCGGTCGACCGCCCAGAGACCGTCGGCGATTTCGCGGATCTCGTGGACGAGTTGGCTGGCATGCGTCTGCGTGGCGGGAGAAGTCGAAGGCGTGGCGGAGAACTCCGTCGCGGCCGGGCTGCTCAATGCCGGGGTTCCGAACTGGACTTCGGCGGCGGCAGAGGGAGTTTTGCGCGATTCTTCGAACATGGGTTTTCCCCAGTTTGCAGCGGTCGTGCCAACGCGAGCGCTCGTCGCCTTAACTTCTTTATCCTCAGTCGTTAGGCTTGCATTTTTCCCTCGGACACCCGGGGTCTTACCCCCAGAAACCGCGGTCGAGGCGGGTTCCTCGGCAAGTTTTTCCCCAGGCCGCTGTGAGGCCTTGGCGGGCGCGGGGGCGCTTGCCGTCGCTGCCGCCGTGGCGACAACCGGGGCGTCAGGCTGGGCGGCAGAGCTTGCCGGGGTCGCCGGGACGGTCGGATCGGCCGCTGGCGACGGGGTCGTAGAAGCATCCGAAGCCTGCGGGGCGGCCGACGTCGGGAGATTCGGCTGCGTCTTCTGCGCGGACGCGGCTTCTTTCACGCCGTAGGCGTTGGTCACGGCGCGCGCCGGGGTCGTTGGCGCCGGGGTTGCGGCAGCGGTGGCAACTGTCGGGTCCTGGTTTGCCGAAACGGCCGGAGCGGCGACGCCGGGCGTGGCGGACGCCGGAAGCTGGGCCGTCGCAACGGCGGGTGCGGAGGCGGGATTCGCGGCGGCGCTGTCCACAACGGCGGCGCCGGCGGCCTTGCCGTCGGTCGACTGGGCAGAAGCTGCCGGGTTCTGCACCGGGCCGGGAAGATTGTATTCAAGAACCGCTACGCCCTGCGCGAGCATCTGCGGCACGCTGCGGCCCGCGGCGCCGACCGGCGTCAGGTCCGAGTCGCCCGCCTGGGCGGCCGGTGCCGGCTGGGGTTGCGTCGCGACCGCAGCAGCTGGAACCGAAATTCCGAGGGACGCCATCAGGACGATTTGCTCCGGCGTGAGCGGAGCGGCAGGGGCGGTATCCGTGTCGAGCTTCTCGTCCGCGGCCTTGTCTTCGGACGCGGCTGGAGTGGAAACGGAATCGTTGTTGGCAGCGGCGGCAGGAGTGTCGCCGGCCTGGGCAAGCACGGTATCGAACGTCGGTGCGTTCGGATCGGCGGGACGCGACGCGCCGGCGCCGGGGAGTGCTGCGTTTGAGGCAGCAGCGGCGGCGGCGGAAGCGTCAGGAGTGAAAAAGCTGGAGCACGGAGGCGACATGAGAGCGGGTTACCCTTCCCTGGGCGAGACGCTCGCGCCATCCGTGGTGCGAGGATTGAGACTGAAACGCGCCGGAGCGCGTGGCCGAGAGGCCGTTGATAAAAAAGAGCGGAGCTGGATCTAGGGCGCGGTTTTACCGGCCTTGATCAGACGGAGTTTTTCGGAAAGGGCCGCGGCGCGCTTTCCCATGGCGGGATCGGTCGCGGCCTGTTTCGTCATTTCCTCGAAGAGCGGGCTGACGACGTCGGTCTTCATCAGGCTGAGAAGTTTCGCGACGCTGAGGTCGTCCATCTCCTTGAAGATCGTGAGCGTGGCCTTCGGGGTGAGATTGCTGTACATCGCGGCGAGCGATTTGAGGTTCTTCAACTCGTCCGCCTGGATCTCGATCATCTTGTTGCCGATATCGGCGCGCAGCGTTTCGAGTTCCTGGCGCTGCTTGAGCAGCTCCTGCTTTTCGGCGACGAGCCGGGCCTCGCGGGCGGCGAGTTCCTCCTCGCGCTTTTTCACCACCGCGCGGCCGTCCTTGAGTTCGGACGCAAGGTTCTCGATCTCGATCGTCCAGAAATCCCAGGGCGCTTCCGGCCGGTTCGCGTTGACCGCCTTCACCCTCGCCTCGCGGGCGGCGCGGATCAGCGGTTTGGCCGCGCGGTAGAACATGCCCACGCCGGTGCCCACCCCGAGCAGCAGCCCGAGGACGAGCAGGACGATCGGATTGGACGCGAGTTTGTTCATGAAGCTTTGGCGTGGCGGGCGGCGAGGGCGCTCGCGCGGTCATCCATCGCGAGCTGGTTCTCGCGTTCCACTTCGTGCAGGTAGGCCTGCTTCGCCTTCGTCTCGAGGTTCTCGATCACGCGCACATCCCGGCGCGCCTCGAGCCAGGCTTGGCGGGCGGCTTCGAGCGCGGTGCGGGCCTTGGCGACCTCCGCTTCGGCCTTGGTGGCGTTGATCGTCTCCTGCTTCAGGGCGTTGAGGAACGACACCTGGTCGCCTGCGCGAAACGCGTTTCCGCGGTCGGAAAGCAGGATCTCCTGAAACTGGCGGATGCGGTCCCGGATCGCGCGAAGATGCTGTTCCGCCTCGACAAACACCTGCACCGCCTTCGAGAAGGCCTCGCGGGCTCGCAGCTCCGCGAGCGAACGCACCGTGGCTACCGACCGGAGGGGAAAACGGAATTTCTTCATGAGACGATGCGCTTGAGGTTGGCGAAGCTGTCGGACCGGGGGACCCGCTCGTCCACCGACTGGCGAAGGAAGGATTTCATCGGCGCATACAGCGCCACCGCGCGGTCGAGCTCGGCGTTGGTGCCCTTCTGGTAGGCGCCGATTGTCAC
The DNA here is from genome assembly GCA_003054665.1 of Opitutaceae bacterium EW11. Classification (GTDB taxonomy): domain Bacteria; phylum Verrucomicrobiota; class Verrucomicrobiia; order Opitutales; family Opitutaceae; genus EW11. The sequence continues at coordinate 1,064,273 of QAYY01000001.1, forward strand.
CAGATCTTCATTACGGCGGTAAACCGCGAGGTGCTCGCGGGCGCGGGCCGCGGTTTCGACCTCCTCCGGCGTGCAGACGTCGCGGGTCAGACGGCTGATGCTCTCGAGCACGTCGATCGCCGGATAGTGGTTGGCGTGCGCCAGGGCGCGGGAAAGCACGATGTGCCCGTCGAGGATGCCTCGGACGGCGTCCGCCACGGGCTCGTTCATGTCGTCGCCCTCGACGAGCACGGTGTAGAGCGCGGTGATCGCGCCGACCTCGCCGGCGCCGGAACGCTCCAGAAGGCGGGGCAAGAGGGCAAAGACGGAGGGCGTGTAACCGCGGGTGGCGGGCGGCTCGCCGACGGCCAGTCCGATTTCGCGCTGGGCCATGGCGAAGCGCGTGACGGAGTCCATCAGGAGGAGAACGTTCTTGCCGGCATCGCGGTAGGCCTCGGCGATGGACGTCGCGGTGAACGCGGCGCGCAGGCGGAGCGGCGCGGGCGTGTCGCTGGTCGCGACCACCACCACGGCGCGGGCCAGACCCTCGGGGCCGAGGTCCTTCTCGATGAATTCGCGGACTTCGCGGCCACGTTCGCCCACCAGAGCGATGACAACGACGTCGGCCTCGGCGCCGCGCGCAATCATGCCCATGAGCGTCGACTTGCCGACGCCGGAACCGGCGAAAAGACCGAGTCGCTGGCCGCGACCGAACGGGATGAACGTATCGATGGCGCGGACACCGGTGACAAAGGGATCGCTGATGCGCTGGCGGCGCAGCGGATGCGGCGGACGGGCGTTGCCCTCGGTGCGGGCGGCGGGCAGCAGGCCCAAGCCGTCGTAGGGTTTGCCCAGGGCGTCGAGCACGCGGCCCATCAGTTGCGGGCCCGGGAGCGGCAGCGGCGGGCGGTCGCTGGCGGCGACTTCGCAGCCGGCGTGGAGTCCGGCGGTCTCGCCGAGCGGCATGAGCAGCACGCGCTCGCCGCGGAAGCCGACGACTTCGGCGGTGACGGAGAAATTGTCGCGCTCGGAGCGCAGCTGGCAGAGCTCGCCCAGCCCGACGTTCGGGCCTTCTGACTCGATGATCAGCCCCGTCACGGCGGTGACGTGCCCCAGGCGGCGCGCGGCCGGGAGCGAGCGCACCTGGGTGCGCAAGGCTTCGATCATGGGGGCTACGGAGGAGGTCATCGCGGCGGGAAATCAGGCGCTCAGGAGCTCGCGCGAGAGGGCTTCCAGTTTCGCCTGGCGGCGGGCGTCGGTCAGGCCGAACCGGCTGCGCACCTGGCAGTCGCCGGGTCCAAGCGTAGCGTCGGAGGTGATACGCAGGCCCGGGTAGCGGGTCTTCCAGTCGGGGGAAAGCTGGTCGAGCAGTCCGGCGTCGCGGGGCGAAAGAAAGAGCTCGAGGTTGTCCCGCTCGGGATAGAGCTGCGAAAGGGTTTCCTCGCAGAGGCGCTGCACCTGCTCCGGGGTGGGCTCGAAGCCGGCGAGGAGCCGGCGGGCGATCTCGACCGCGAGGGACGGCAGCGTCTCCTGAAGTTGCGAGAGAAGGTCGACCTCGACTGCGGCGAGCTTCTGGAAGAGGCCTTCCTGGAGCGCCTGCACCTCGGCCCGAAACTCGACCAGCTGCTGATTCGCGAAGGAGCGGGTGGCCTCGGTGCCTTCCTGGTAGGCCTTGGCGCGGATCTCGGCGACTTCAGTTTCGGTGTAGAGACGGCCCGCGTTGGCGACGGTGGCGCCGGAGAGCGGGCGGTCGAACTGGACGATCTTGCGGTAGGGGCTCACGCGGAAAAGCGGCGGAGGGTTGGGGAGCGGTTCAGGCGATCAGCGCGCCTTCGTTGCCGCCGTCCAGCGAGATGGAGCCTTCCTCCTCGAGACGACGGACGACCTGGATGATGGCGTCCTGGGAAACTTCGACGTCCTTCAAGCGCACCGGACCGAGCATGCTGATTTCGTCGCGCAGGCTCTCCGCCGCGCGCTTGGAGATCGCGTTGTAGATCTTTTCCTTCAGCGCCTCGCTGGCCGACTTCATCGAGATCGCGAGATTCGCCGAGTCGACTTCGCGCAGCACGCGCTGCAGGTCCTGAGCCGCCAGGCGGCCGAGGTCCTCGAAGCTGAACATCTTCTTGCGAATCGCGGCGCCGAGGCTGGCGTTCCGCTCTTCGAGGCGGGCCAGCAGGCTCTTCGACGTTTCCTTGTCGATGCCGTTGAGGAGATCCGCCACCGCGCGCACGCCGCCGGAGCGGTGGTAGGTCGGGCGGACCTTGTTGTCGAAATGCTTGCTGAGATTCCGGACGATCTTGCTCACCAGATCCAGCGAGGTGCTGTCGATCGTGCCGAGCCGCTCCACGACTTCCTCGCGGAGGTCCGGATTGAGCAGGGCGAAGATCTGCGCGGACTTGGTGCCCTCGAGGTACGAGAGGACGAACGAAATCGTCTGGGGCTGCTCGTTCTTGATGAGGTTGTAGATCTGCCGCGCCTCCATCTCGGAGATTTCCTTGATCACCTCGACGGCCGTGCCGGCGGGCCCGAGTCGTCCGATGATCGAACCGGCCTTGTAGTCGCCGCGGGCGATTTCGAGCGTCCGGCGGGCATAGTCGAGTCCGCCGAGGGTGGCGGCGATGCTCTCGCCGATCACCGGGGAAAATTCTTCCAGGGCCCGTTCCTTCAACCCTTCCGAGACCATCGAGAACTGGGCCATCTCGCGGCAGACGATCTCGATCTCCGTGTCGTCGAAATGCCGCAGCACCTCGGCGGCCGCCTCAGGGCCGATGACGATGAGGAAGATCGCGAGCTTCTGATGCCGCGAGAGCTTGTTGAATTCCGCTTCGGTCGACATGGCTGGATCAGGACTTCTTCACCGCGACCCAATCGCGGAGCGCCGTGCCGATGTTCGCCGGCTTCTGGCGGATGAGTTCGTTCAAGATCTCGGGCGAAAGGGCGCCGTTGGTCTGAAGCGCGCGCTTCGTCGCATCGGGCGGCTCGCGGAGCAGCTCCATCGGGACGGGCTCGATTTTCTGCTTCTTCAGCATCTTCCAGAAGACGAAGAGCACCAGGAGGGCGGCGCCGACGCCGACGTAGCGGCTCGCGGTTTCGAGCCAGCCCTGCACGCGGGTCTCGCTCTGGATCTGCTGGATCTGCTGGGAAATGGGTTCGGTCTGGAAGGCGACTTCCTGCAGGCTCACGAGGCTGTCGACCGACTGTCCGGGCTGGGCCTTGAGGCCGAGGGCGTTGACCACGACCTGCTTCAGGGCGGCGAGCTCCTCCGCGCTGCGCTTGAGCGGCTTGCCGTCGGAGCCGACGCCGCGTTCGGCGACGAACACCGAGGCGGTGAGGCTGCGGACCGTGCCGGGCATCCGTGTAATGTTGGTCACACTACGGCCAATCTCGTATGAGGTCGTGCGGTTCTTGCGATTCGACTCGGTGACCTGCGTGGGCTTGGTCTGCTGTTCGGCCGCGCCGCCGGCCTTTTCCGGCGTGTTCGCGGAAATGCCGACCGCACCGCCGGCGCGAGCCTCGGTGGAATTGGAAGTGTCTTCCGTGACCGTCTGGCTGCGCACCACCTGGCCCTCGGGATCGTACTTCTCCTGCATCAAGCTCGTGGATTCGGTCTCGATCTCCGCGGAGACGCGGACGATGGCGTTGTTCGCGCCGACCACCGGGACGAGCATGCTCTCCACCTTCTTGGCGAGGTAGTCCTCCACCTGCTGGCGGTAACGCATCTGGCTCGAGGCGGTGCCGAGCGTCGGATCCTGCTTCAATTCCTCGGAAAGGACGTGGCCCCGCTGGTCGACGACCGCGACTTGGTCGGGCTGCAGGCCCTGAACCGCGTTGGCGACGAGGTTGCGGACGGCGTTCACGGCGTCCGGATCCATGCGGTTGCGCGCGAGTTCGACGAAGACCGACGCCGTCGGCTTGATGTTCTGGTCGGTGAGGAGGAGCCGGTTTTCCGGCTGCACGATCATCACCCGGGCGCTGCGCACGCCGTCGAGTTGGGAAATGGTGCGGGCCAGTTCGCCCTGCAGGGCACGGAGGTAATTCGTCCGCTGGACGAAATCGCTGAGGCCGAACTGGCCCTTGTCGAAGATTTCAAAACCCACGCCGTCGCCGCTCGGAACGCCCTTCGAGGCGAGCTCCATGCGGAGGCGGTAAACCTGGTCGGAGGGAACGTAAACCGTGCTGCCGCCGCCGAGAACCTTGTGCGGAATGTTCTGCGCCTGGAGCTGGCTGATGATCGCCGCGGCATCTTTTTCCGAGAGGCGCCCGTAGAGCAGCTGCATGTCGGGCCGGCGGGACCAGAAGACGAGGGCCACCATGCCGGCGAGCAGCACGCAGGCCGCGATGGCGAGCGATACGCGCTGGTTCAGGCCGAGTTCCTTCCAGAGGGAAAGCAGGGATTGGGAGAAATTTTTCATCGAGCGAGGGACGGGCGACGAGGAAGGGGATCAATCAAACCGCCATGCGCATCAGCTCCTGATAGGAGTCGACGACCTTGTTGCGGACTTCGACCATCAGCTGGAAGGCAACGGAGGCCTCCTGCATGGCGATCATCGATTGGTGAACCTGGTCGTTCTTGCCCATCAGAACGTCGCGCGTGATCGCGCTGGCCTCGTTCTGCTTGGCGTCGACCGAGGAGATCATCTGGTCCATCACCTTGCCGAAGCCCTCGGTGGGCGTCGTGCCGGAGGGCGACTGGATCCCGGGCAGGCTGACCGGACCGGTCGGCGAATCCGTCGACTTCGTCGGCTGGAGACGGTTGAGGAAGGGACTCGTGAGGCCGCCGATGGAACCGATGAGAGACATGACGATGAAGAAGAGGGATTCGAGGCGTCAGGGGTGGGCAGCCGGCACTATTTGCCGATCTCGAGGGCCTTGAGGGCCATCTGCCGGGAGTTTTTCACCACACTAAGATTGGCTTCGTAAGCGCGAGAGGCGGTCATCAGATCCACCATTTCGAACGCCATGTTCACGTTGGGCATCGTGACGTAGCCGTCGGTGCCCGCGTCCGGGTGCTGGGGATCGTACACACGCTGTCCGGGCGTCGGGTCATTGCGGATACCGGAGACGTGGACGCTCTGAAGGCCGGCGGAGGTCGGGGAACCTTCGGTGCGGCGGATGAGCTCGGTCTCGAACGAAACGATCTTGCGCTGATAGGGAAGGCCGTTGGGGCCGCGCGTCGTCTGCGCATTGGCGATGTTCTGCGCCACGATATCGAGCCGGGTCTTCTGCGCGTTGAGCGCGCTGCCAGTCACGTCGATGCCGGAAATGAGGTTCATGGGACGAAAGAAGAGGGTTCGGCGGCTCAGGCGGACCGGCCGGTGATCGCCAGTCGCAGCTGCTTGATGTTCCGGCTGACGATTTCGGTGAGGTAATCGTACTCGACCGTGTTGCGGTTCATCTCGAGGAGTTCGCGCTCCACCTCGACCGTGTTGCCGTCGGGCCGCACGGACCGCGCATGCAGGTCCTCCGCGAGGGTGGGCTGCACGCTCTGCGCGTTGGCCGAAAGTTCGCCGCTGGCCAGCTTGGTCTTCAGCGTGGAAGCGAAGTCGGGAGCAAGATCCACGCGGCGGTAGCCGGGGGTTTCCGCATTGGCGATGTTCGACGCGAGCGCCTCCTGCCGTAGTACCGACGCGTCGAGGAGCTTCCGCGCGAGCAGGTAGTTATCGGACTGGAAAATGGGGTCGACCATCGGGGCCCCAATTAGCAACGGCGGTGCCACGCTCGCTTTTGGCCGTGTAAGCCACTCGTCGTTAGTCGATTAAAAATATCAGGGTGTTTCCCCCAGACTCTCCCGGGTACGACCCCCAGATTTTGCAGCCGAGCATAGGTAGAATTTGCCGGGTCGCCGAAACGAGCGCTGGGCAGCGTATCCCCCACCCGTCCGGCATCCGACCTCCGATCGCTGACTTCTGGCATCTGACTTCCGGCTCCTGGTTTCTGCCCTCTGTCCTCCGACTTCTGTCGTCTGTCCCCTTCATTCCCGGCCAATTGCGCCGATATCTCGGACAACCTTCGTCTATGAGGGAAAGCGATTACCAATTCATTCGGAAACTCGTCTACAGCCACAGCCGCATCAACCTGGGCCCGGACAAGAAGGAACTGGTATCCGCCCGACTCGGGAAGCGGCTCCGCGAAACCAAGATCACCTCGATCAGCGACTACTGCCGTTTCCTCCAGGAGCGCGAGGGCGAGGAGGAGCTTTCGCACCTGATCGACGCGATCTCGACGAACTACACGTTCTTCTTCCGGGAGATCGAACACTTCGACTTTCTCAACAAGACCATCCTGCCGGAGATGATGCGGCGGCGCACTGCGGCGAAGTGGGCTTCGTTCAACGTGTGGAGCGCGGCCTGCGCGTCGGGCGAGGAGCCCTACTCCATCGCCATCGCGCTTTCCGAGTATTTCGGATCCCAGGGCGCCCAGCCGAAATGGGCCTGGCGTATCGAAGCCACGGATATCTCCCACCGGATCCTGCAGCGCGCCCGGGTCGGCATTTACCGCGAGGAGTCGGTTTCGAAGGTCCCCGCCACGGCGCTCCGCGCGCATTTCCAGCGCGGTTTCGGTCCGCAGGAGGGAAACTACCGCGTGAAGCCGCACATCCAGCACGGCGTGACGTTCCGCCAGCTCAACCTCCTGGACGGCGCGCCTCCGTTCACCGAGCCCTTTCACCTCATCTTCTGCCGGAACGTGATGATCTACTTCGATCGCCCGACGCAGGAAGAGCTGATTCACAAACTTTCACAGCGGTTGGTGCCCGGCGGCTATCTCTACGTGGGCCATTCCGAAAGCCTGAGCAGCATCAAGCACGGACTGGAGACGGTGAAGCCTGCGATCTACCGGAAGCCGTTGAACTAACCTCTGCCACCCCTCATGCCCCCCCACCGAATCCGCGTGCTGGTCATCGATGACTCTGCGGTTGTCCGCAAGCTCGTCACGGAAGCGCTCGCCGCCGACCCGGAAATCGAGGTCGTCGGGACCGCCATGGACCCGTACGTCGCGCGGGACAAGATCGTGAAGCTGCAGCCGGACGTCCTCACGCTCGACATCGAGATGCCGCGGATGGACGGGCTGACGTTCCTCAAGATCATCATGGAGGAGCGTCCGCTTCCCGTGATCATCATGAGCTCGTTGACGAAGACGGGCTCTCATCACGCGATCGAGGCTCTGCGCCTGGGGGCGGTCGATGTGCTCGGCAAGCCGGGCGGCTCCTACTCCTTCGGCGACCTCGGGCCCCAGCTCATCCAGAAGATCAAGGCCGCGGCGGTGGCCAAACTGCGCCGCCCCACCCCGACCAACGCCCCTTTCCGCAAGGCGACTCCCCCCGCCCAACCGCAGACCGCGTCGAATCCTCCGGTCGCGCCGCGGGCGATTCCCTCGATTTCGCGCCCCGCATCGGCCGACGGCCGATCCTCCTCGCGCCCGCCGCTCCAGGTGCTCGGCTCGCCTCCGAAACACCATCCGCGGCGCATCATCCTGCTCGGCGCCTCGACCGGCGGCACCGAGGCGCTGCGCGAGGTGCTCACCCATCTTCCCGGAGACCTTCCCGGCATCGCCATCGTGCAGCACATCCCGGCGCATTTCTCGCGAGCTTTCGCCGACCGGCTCAACGCCTGCTGTGCGTTCGAGGTGCGCGAAGCCGTGGATGGGGATCGCCTCGTTCCGGGCCTCGCGCTCGTCGCGCCCGGCAACTACCACATGATGCTCCAATGGGCGGGCGACGCCTACCGCGTGCGCATCGCCGACGGCCCGATGGTCTGGCACCAGCGCCCCGCGGTCGACGTGATGTTCAAGTCCGCCGTCGACATCGCCGGCCCCTACGCCATCGCCGGCGTGCTGACCGGCATGGGCAAGGACGGCGGGGAGGGTCTGCTCCGGCTGCGCGAGAAAGGCGCACTCACTTTTGCCCAGGACGAGGAAAGCAGCGTGGTCTACGGCATGCCGCGCGTCGCGTGGGAATTGGGAGGGGCGCAGCGGCAGGTGTCGCTCGATCGCGTGGCGGACCAGATCATGCAGTCCGTTGCCACGCCCCCACAGACGGCGAAGGCGCCCAACCATGCCAGTGTCTGAACCGTTCTCCACCTCGGGCGGTTTCTCCGACGACCCGACGCCGGCCTCTCCGTGGGCCCGCGACGGCGGCCGCCACGGCGCGCACGAGCCGGCGCGGGAGGCCGAACCCGGCGGACACACGATTCCCGCCGAGTGCTCGCTCTTCGTCCTGAAGGAGGACGACACCGTCGCCGCGGCCCAGGTGAGTTCCAGCCAGCCCTGGTTCCTGCAGAACGTCGCGCTCGCCGGGAAAAAGCTCCGCGTGCTCCTGCTCCAACTCCGGCCCGACTGGGAACCGCACCTCCCGTCGCGTATTGCAGACGGGGATACCCCTCTGCACCTGCCCGAGGCCGTGCTGGGCTCGACCGGCATCGTGCTCACGCTGCGGCGTCTGCGGCACGGGAATCTGACGTTCGTCACCGCCGTGCCCGAGCTCGCGCCGCCCGAAATGCTGAAGGAGGCCGGAATGGCGGACTTCCGCCCGGATCCCCGCACCTTCGCCAAACTCTTTCTCCGGCTCCGCACGATCGAGAACCGGCTCGAACACTACCTCGCGCATCTGCCCGGCATCGTTTTCCACCAGCGGGCCGATCTCTCTTTCGCTTTCGTCAGCCGGAGCGCCGAGACGCTGCTCGGCATCGGCTCCGATACGCTCCTGCGCGACAGTCACGCCCTCCTGCGGCTCATTCATCCGGCGGACGAACGCGCGTATTACCACGAGCTGGACCGCAACGCCGAAAGCCGCCGCAGCTTCAGCCTCGTTTACCGCATCATCCATCCGCAGACGCGGGCCTGCCAGTACCTGCTCGATGTCCGGTGCCCCATCCGCTCCGCGGGCGGACTGCTCCTCGGCTATGAGGGCGTGTGGCTCGACGTCACACGGCAGAAGATCGCCGAGCACGGTCTCACGACCCGCGCGTGGAAGGAAAGCCTGTCCACGCTGACCGGCGGCCTGCTGGACGACTTCGACACGGTGATGACGGGCATCTTCTCCCTCAGCGAGCTGTACCACAACACGCTGCCCGTCAGCCATCCGCTCCACGAGGGTCTCGGCCTGATCAAGGAAAACGCCGCCCAGGCGCAGCGCCTGGTGAAGAAAATCCTCGAGCTGAACCGCGAGTCTCCGGGAGACCGGAACTACGTGAACGTCGGCAAGATTGTCCGCGACCAGATGGACCTCCTGCGGGTCATCCTGCCGCGCGGAACCGGTCTCTCGGGGCCCCCGGCCGAGATCGACTGGCCGGCTTATCTCGACGAAAGCTCGTTCCGACAGGTGCTCGTAAACCTGGCGATGAACGCCCGCGACGCCCTCGCCAAGCAGGGCAAAATCCAGATTTCGCTGCGCCGGCTCGAGCCGGGCCAGCCGCCCGCGGCCGACACCGTGCCCGCACTGTCGCTGCCGCACGTGCCCACGGCCGAGCTCGTTTTTTCCGACAACGGCTGCGGCATCCCGCCCAACCTGCTCGCCCGGATCTTCGATCCCTTCTTCACCACGAAGGACTCCTCCCGCGGCGCCGGCCTCGGTCTCTACAACGCCAGGCTCTTTGCCGAAGCCCACGGCGGCCAGATCGCGGTGCGCAGCGTCGTCGGCAAGGGCACCGAAATCGTCCTCCATCTCCCCCTCGCCGACCTTTCCCTGGCCGACGCCCCAGCTCCTTCGGCCGCATCGCAGAAACGGATACAGGTCCTGTTCTTCGACCCGCACGCCACCGAGGAGCTTCCCCTCGCGGAGAACCTGCGCCAGCGGGGATGGACCGTGCGCAGCGTCACCACCCCGGACCACGTGCGACGGTTGCTCCGGGAGCAGGGGGTGCGCCTCGACGTCCTGGTCGTGCGCGAGCGGAAGGCCGACTCCAACCTGCGCCTCCTCATCGCCGAGATCCGTCGGGACCATCCGGGTCTTCCCATCGTGTTCACGGCCTCCGGGCGCCTGAGGTCCGACGCGCTCGCGGCATTAAGGAGTCAGGTTGACCTTGTCCTGACGCCTGACTTAGGTGACCGCGATGCTGCCGACTCCATGATCAAGCTGCTACGCCTACCATGACGACGAGCACGCCAGTCACCCCAGCCTCACTATTGATCGTCGACGACGAACCGATCGTGCTGGCGGCACTGAAGGAAACGCTGGAGCGCGAAAAATACACCGTCGTCGCCACGACGAGCGCGAGCAAGGCGCTGCAGATCCTGAAGGAACGCGAGTTCGCCGTGATCATCTCCGATCAGAGGATGCCGGAGATGATGGGCCTGGATTTCCTCATCGAGAGCAAGAAGCTCCGCCCGCTCTGTTCGCGCATCCTCATCACCGCCGTGCTGTCGCTGCCGACGATCGTCGACGCGATCAACAAGGGCGAAATCTTCCGTTTTGTCGCCAAACCTTGGTTACGCGAGGAGCTTACCGCCACGGTCAAGAACGCGATCAACCGCTACGAGCTGATCGTGAAGAACGAGCAGCTCACGGCCGAGACGCAGCGGTTGAACGAGCAGCTCACCGTCGCCAACGCCGCGCTCGCCGCCCAGGTGCGCAACCTCGAGGCGCAGAAGCTCGAGCTCGACCGCGCCAACCGCGACCTTGCGATTTCCTACGAGCACTCGCTGGAACTCTGCGTCCGCATCATGACCACCTACGACCCGCTCCTCGGCGGGCAGACGAAGGCGATGGTCGAGATCGCGAAGAAGATGGCGGAGACGGAACACTTCTCCGAAGAGGAGCGCCACGTGCTCATCGCAAGCGCCTGGCTCTGCGACCTGGGCCTGATCGGCGTCGGCCGCGACCTGATGCGGAACTTCCGCACCGCGCCGCACCGCCTGAGCGATCGCGAACTTTCCACGCTCCACAGCCACCCGATCTACAGCCAGACCCTCGCGTCGTTCGTCGACAGCCGCGCGGCGGTCGGCGAGACGATCCGCGCTCACCACGAGCGCTTTGACGGACAGGGTTATCCGGACGGTTTGAGCGGCATGGCCATTCCGTGGACCGCCCGCTGCCTCGCCGTCGCGGTCTGGTTCGTCGAGTGCGGTCTTTCCAAGGACCAGGCCATCGAAGCCGTCGTCAGCGAATCGGGCCGCGGTCTCGATCCCGAAGCCGTGCGCCTTTTCCTGAAGGTGACCCACCTGCTTCAGCTCCCGCGACAGGTGAAGGAAATCCTGCTCGATGAGCTGCAGCCCGGGATGATCCTGGCCAACGGACTCTACAGCCCGCACGGACTGCTCCTCGTCGGCGAAGGCCAGATGCTGAGCACCGCGATGATCTCGAAGATCCGAAACCACAACCTCGTGGACCCCATCAGCCAGCGCCTGCTGGTGTATTCCTGAGAAGAGCGCGTCGGAAGCCAGAGGTCGGAACGGCTTTACTGGGAGCATCGGCCGCTGGCCGACGATCTTTTGACGCCCGCCAGCGGCCGGCGCTCCGTGGATCAGGAAAGGCCAAACTGCTCGCTGCGATCGGGCATCTTGAGCGTCACGCGCCCGGTGCCGATCTCGAGATGGACGGTGCGGTTGATCGAACCGCCGACATCCTGGCCGGCCACACCGCAGCCGTTGGCCGCGAGAAAACGTTTCACCGCGCTGGCGTTCCGCTCGCCGATTTTGAAAGGGTCTGCGCCGTTCAGCACGCTCGCGCCGCCGGCCAGGAAAATCCGCAGGCGGTTCTTTTCGGCACGCACGCCGCTCAGGGCCTTCACCAGCATCGGGAGTCCCGTGTCGGCAAACATCGCCGGTTGCGTCACGGCTTTTTGCGGCGAGATGGTGGAGTCCGGCAGCATGAGGTGCAGGATCCCTCCCGCCTTCGCGACGGGATCGTACGCGATCACGCCCACGCAGGATCCCAGGGCGTACGTGCTCAGGGTGACCGTCTCGTTGTTCGACACTGCCATGTCGCCCACCCCGATGACGACACGCTGCGAAAACAGGGCGGAAATGGAAGGTGCGCCGGCCATGAATCAGGCGATCGAAATGCGGAGGAGGGTGCCCAACGCGAAAAAGTGGTTAAACGGAGAGGGCCAGCCGGAGAGCCGGCTGACGTTGCATAACAACGGCTCGGGCCAACCAAACTTGAGATAACGCGGCCCAATTCCGTGCCGAATTCCCCTCGGAGATCCACTCATTCCCGAGGCGAATGCTCTTCTTCAAAAACCATTAGCAAATCGCACGCCCGGTCGCGGCCCCTCGGCGAGGCGGCGGCGCACCGTCCCCATCCTCCACGCGTCGCCGGAAGCCGCCCCGAATCGCCGGACCTGCCGGTCGTATCCCGGAATTCCGGCAAAAAAACTCGCGTAGGCCTGGAAGCACTACGCGAGTAAAACGGACGATGACGCTTGGGCTTACTTGCCGACGACCGGGCCGCCCTGGGCGGCGTAGCGGGCGCGGAGGCGCAGGCCGTTCAACCGGATGAAGCCCGTGGCATCGTTCTGGTTGTAGCTGCTCTTCACGCCTTCCATCGACGCGACGTGCGGATCGTAGAGCGAGTACTTCGACTTGCGGCCGCAGGTGATGACATTGCCCTTGTAGAGCTTCAGACGGACGGTGCCGGAAACGTATTTCTGGCTCTCGTCGACGAGCGCCTGGAGCGCCTCGCGTTCCGGGGCGAACCAGAAACCGTAGTACACCAGCTCGGCGTACTTCGGGACGAGCGAGTCGCGCAGGTGCATGACCTCGCGATCCATCGTCAGCGTCTCGATCTGGCGGTGGCCGTGCATGAGGATCGTGCCGCCCGGAGTCTCGTACACGCCGCGGCTCTTCATGCCGACAAAGCGGTTCTCGACCAGGTCCACGCGGCCGATGCCATGTTTTCCGCCGAGTTTGTTGAGGGTCTTGAGCACGCCGGCGGGCGACAGCTTCTTGCCGTTCACCGCGACGCAGTTGCCCTTCACGAAATCGAGTTCGACGTACTCCGCCTTGTCCGGCGCGTCTTCCGGCGAAACGGAAAGCTTGAACATGCCCTTGTTCTCCGGGGTGGTCGGGTCGAACCAGGGGTCCTCGAGAATGCCGGCCTCGTAGGAGATGTGCAGGAGATTCCGGTCCATCGAATACGGCTTCTTCAGCGAAGCCTCGACCGGGATCGCGTGCTTCTGGCAATACGCGATCATCTCCGCGCGGCCCGGGAAGAGATCGCGGAAGGCGTCGATCTTCCACGGAGCGATGATCTTCAGCTCCGGCGCCATCGCGGCGTACGTCAGCTCGAAGCGGCACTGGTCGTTGCCCTTGCCGGTCGCGCCGTGGGCCACGCTGTCGGCCTTTTCTTTCTTCGCGATCTCGATCTGGGCCTTCGCAATGAGCGGACGCGCGATGGAGGTGCCCAGGTAATACTGGCTCTCATACACCGCGTTCGCGCGGATCATCGGATAGATGAAGTCGCTCGCGAACTCCTCGACGAGGTCGAGGGTGTAGTGTTTGGAAGCGCCGGTCTTCTTCGCCTTCTGCGGAAGGCCCTTCAGCTCCTCCTCCTGGCCGATGTCAGCCGCGAAGGTGATGATCTCAGCGTCGTAGGTCTCCTTGAGCCATTTGACGATGACGGACGTGTCGAGGCCGCCCGAGTAAGCGAGGACAATTTTCATAGCGTTCGAAAGGGGTTTATCGGTGGTAGCGCACCGAGGAGCAAAGGAAAACCAGAGGCGAACGACGAGCGGCCGGCGCTCCGGAAGAACTACTTCCCGCGCAGCTCGGACAACTTCGCCATGATCGCCTTCTGGATGTGCAGGCGATTCTCCGCCTGGTCGAAGATGATCGAGCGAGGGTTATCGAGAACTTCCTGCGTCACTTCCTTGCCCGGGTACGCCGGCAGGCAGTGCATGAAGAGTGCGTCGCGCTTGGCGGCGGCAAAGAGCTTCTTGTTCACCTGAAAGGGCGTCATCGTCTTGATGCGCTCCTTGGCCTCTTCCTCCTTGCCCATGCTGACCCACACATCCGTGTAAACGACGTCCGCGTCCTTCACCGCCTCGTACGGGTCTTCGGTGAACTGATACCCGCCGGCGAAACCTTCCTTGCCAAGCAGCGAGTTGAACTCGGCCGACGGCTCGAAGCCGCTCGGGCCCGCGAGCGAGATCTTCATGCCGAAGAGATTCGCGCCGAGGATCCAGGAGTTCGCCATGTTGCAGGCCGTATCTCCGAGGAACGCGATCTTGCGGCCCTTCAGCGAACCGAGCAGGTCGCCGGCCTTGCCCCAACGCTCGGCCAGGGTGAAGGCGTCCGCGTAGATCTGGCAGGGATGGAGGAAGTCGGTCAGCGCGTTGATCACCGGAATCGTTCCGGCGCTGGCGAGGCGCTCGACATCGGCGTGGTCATACGTGCGGACGACCAGACCGTGCACAAAACGCGAAAGCACCTTGGCCGTGTCCTCGATCGACTCGCCGCGGCCAAGCTGAATGTCGTTCCGGTTGAGGAAAAGGGGATTGCCGCCCAGCTCGTGAATGCCGACCTCGAACGATACACGGGTGCGGGTGCTGGATTTGGAAAAGATCATCGCCCACGTCTGATGCTGCAGAACCGGCGGCGTCGTCTTTCCGCGTTGCTGCTTCAGGCTCTGCGCCAGCGCAAACACCTCAGCCACCTCTCGCGGCGTGAAGTCGGTCTCTTTCAGGAAGTGTTTCATGGGAGAAACCGGCTGGTCTACGGCACTCAAAGGCGCGCGACCAGCCCAAAATAGGGAGTGGCAGCCCGGCCTCTCGGCTCAGGCCTTCGTCTTCAGAACGCCGCGGATGAGCTCGATGGACTTTGCCAGCTCTTCCGGCGTGGCGGTAAGCGGCGGCACGAGCCGAATGACGTTTCCACCGGCGACGGGCGCCAGGAGCCCGGCCTCGCGCAAGGCGGCGAGGTAGGGCCCCGGATCGCTCGCCAGCTGGAGACCGACGAGGTATCCACGGCCGCGCACCGCCAGCGCCTGGCTGGGGAAGTCCTTCACCAGCTCCTGCAGCGCCGCCATCCAAGCCACGCTGTTGAACGTCACTTTCTCGAGCAGCTTCTCGCGCTCGATCACATCGAGCACGGCCAGGCCCGCGGCGCACGCGAGCGGCGTGCCGCCAAACGTCGTGCCGTGGGATCCGGGGTGGAAATAGTCCGCGGCGTTTTCGCGGATCCAAACGGCGCCGATCGGGAAACCCCCGCCCAGTCCTTTGGCCATGGATACAGCGTCCGGCTGGATCGGCGCGTGCTGGAAACCGAAGAACTTTCCGGTGCGCCCGACGCCGGTCTGCACCTCGTCGAACATGAGGAGCAGGTTGTGCCGGTTGCAGAGTTCGCGCAGGCCGATCAGGAACTCCGTCGTGGCGCAGTTGATACCGCTCTCGCCCTGGATCGGCTCGATGAGGATCGCCGCGGTCGAGTCGTCAACGAGCTCGGCGAAGCTCTGGAGATCGTTCAGCTCGGCGAAAGCGAAGCCGGGCACGAGGGGGCGGAACCCCTTCTGGATCTTTTCCTGCGGCGTGGCGCTCATCGCGCCGAAGGTCCGGCCGTGAAACGCGCTTTTTGCGCAGATCACCTTGTAGCACTTCCCTTCGACGCCGCCGGCTTTCTCGAGTCCGTGAAGCCGGGAGAGTTTGATCAGGCCCTCGTTCGCTTCGGCGCCGGAATTGCAGAAAAACACCCGGCCCGGTCCGGCGTGGCCGACAAGGCGCCGCGCGAGTTCACCCTGGTTTGGATTCCGAAACAGATTGCTCGTGTGGATGAGTTCCCCCGCCTGCCGCTGCACCGCGGCGACCCAATAGGGGTGGCAGTGGCCCAGGGCGCTGACCGCGATGCCGGAGGTGAAATCCAGATACTGCTTGCCCTGGTCGTCCCAGACGAGCGAACCGCGTCCGCGCACCAAGGTGAGAGCGGGACGCGCATAGTTCTTCAGAACGTGCGCATCGTACAAATCAGCCGTACTGGTGCGGAGGATGGTCGGGTTCATGTTTTCGGGAATGCTTCTCAGACGGTTTTGCCAGTCCGCACAAGCGCGGGGCCGCGGCGGCGGGCTTTGAAAGCAGCACAGCTCCGGAGATTTTTCGGGCCGGACGTGAGAGCCTGTTCGACGACGAACGCCAACCGCGCGCTCCGCGTCCGCGGTTCCGGACCTCGCCTCAGCCGTGCACGATCTCCGTGCCGATGCCTTTGTCGGTGAAAATCTCCAGCAGCAGGCTATGCGCAAGGCGGCCGTCGATGAAATGCACGCGCTGCACGCCTTCCTGGAGGGCGCGGATCGCGCTCCCCACTTTCGGCCGCATGCCTTTGTCGATCACGCCCTTCTTCTTCAGGTCGTCGACCTGGCTGATCTTGAGCGTGGAAATCAGGGAGGTCGGGTCGGGCGGAGCGGAAAGGAGCCCCGGGACGTCGCTCATGTAGACGAGGCGCCGCGCACGCAGGGCGCTCGCGACACGGCCGGCGACGAGGTCCGCGTTCACGTTGTAGGGTTTGCCGTCGTACCCTTCCGCCACCGGCGAAATCACCGGCACAAAGCCCTCGGAAATCTCTTTTTTGATCAGCTTCACCTTCACCTCGGTGACTTCGCCAACGTACCCAAGGTCGATCGGATTGCCGTCGTCGTCGGTCGTCATCTTCTGGCAGACGAGCACGGTGTCGCCCGGCAAACCCTTGGGCTTCGCGTTAGCGGAGCTGATCGCCTGGCACACATCGGCGTTCACCACTTCGTCGAGCGTCTTCTTCACCACCGCGATGGTGGCCTCGTCGGTGACGCGAAAGCCGTTCACGAAATTCGCCTTGAGCCCGGAGGTCTCCATCGCGCGCGTGATCGCCTTTCCTCCGCCGTGCACGACCACGACGTTGATCCCGACCGCGGCGAAAAACGCCAAATCCTTCGCGATGCGAACGCGCGCTGCAGGATCGGGATCGTCCATGAAGCTCCCGCCGTATTTCACGACGAAAGTCGAACCACGAAAATCTTGGATATAGGGCAGCGCTTCGAGGAGCACCTCCGCCTTGGCAGTGACTTCAGCGACGTTCATCAGCGATCAGTACACGTGCCGGTATGGCAGCGGTGTGAAAAAGTACGGGAGAGTGCGCTCACGTTTGTTTGAAAGCGGTGAGATGCTTAACTCACTCGTGATGCGCATTTCCATAAAAATTTCCACCGCCGCGCGAAGAATCTTCCGGCGCGGAGCGCGCCGGCGAAGTTCTCGGAAGTTGGAATTTCGAAGTTGGCCGGGCGACTCGGACGGCTCGCTCACCCGCCAAATCCTCACCGCTGCTCGTCTCCTCTGCCGAACGCGTACGACGTGAAACGAGATCGTCGTTCGTGCGTTTCGTCTCTTCGCGCAACCCGCCGACTGTTCCGCGAAAAACGGAGCCCGCAGCTCACCGCTCACCCGCGACCACCAACTACCAAATTCCAACTTTCACTCCCCAACTTACCGCCGCGGTTCAACGCGCTGCGGCGCCCGCACGTTTTCACTTCACAGGACAGGCGCGTCACACCAGTTACTGAAACGTGGCAAGCACCCATCTGGTCTTCTCCTCCCGCGACGAACATCGCGCCTGGCTCGCGCAGCAGGCCGCTCTTCCGGCGGGCTTCCGCGTCGGAACCACGCGTTTCGAATTCGTCCCGCGCGAGGCGCCGAAACCGGCGAAGATGACGATCACCCTGATCGCGCTCCACCAGCCAACCCGCGACTTCGCCGCAGTGTTCACGAAAAACGCGTTGCCCGGCGCACCCGTGATCATCGGACGACGCCGACTGGCCGAACCGAAGCTCGGAGCGATCGTGGTGAACAACAAGATCTCCAACGTCTGCGCGCCGAACGGGGTCGAGACGGCCGAGCGCATCTGCTCCGCCGCGGCGTCCTCGCTGGGGCTGCAGCCCCACGAGATTCTGCCCAGCTCCACCGGCGTGATCGGCTGGAGTCTTCCGGCCGAGGCAATAGTGGCGGCGCTTCCCGCCGCCGCCGCTTCGCTGACGGCGAGCTCCATCCTTCCGGCCGCCGAGGGGATCGTCACGACCGACTTGTATCCAAAAATCCGTCGCGCCCAGGTCGGCGCCGGCAGCATCGTCGGCATCGCCAAGGGCGCCGGCATGATCGAGCCGAACCTCGCCACGATGCTCGTCTACATCCTCACGGATCTCGCCGTGCCACGCGACACGCTGCGCGCGATGCTCGGCCGGGCGATCGACCAGTCGTTCAACACCATCAGCATCGATAGCGACACCAGCACCTCCGACACCGTCGCCGTGCTGTCGTCCAGCCTCGTGCCGTGCTCCGATCACGCGGCATTTGAAGCCGCGCTCACGCAGGTCTGCCGCGATCTTTCCGAAGACGTCGTCCGCAACGGCGAAGGTGTCCGGCACGTCATCCGGGTGCAGGTGACCCGCGCCCCGTCGCGCGAAACCGCCCGCGCGCTCGGCAAGGCGATCGTGAACGCGCCCCTCTTCAAATGCGCCGTGGCCGGCAACGACGCCAACGTCGGACGCCTCGTCCAGGCGATCGGCAAATACGCCGGGGCGCTCTCCACGCCGCTCGATCTTTCGAAGCTGCGGCTCCGGATGGGCGGACTCGACATCTATGGAGACGGAGTCTTCCGCCTGGATCCGACCAAGGAACTCGCTCTCGCCGCCCACCTGAAGAACGCCGAATTGTACGCCAGCGCGGCGCCGAAAGACGGCGTATTCACTCCGCCCATCTCCCACCCCGCCCATGAGCGCTGCGTGGAAATCGAGGTCGACCTCGGCACCGGCTCGGGCGAATGCACCGTGATCGGCGGCGACCTCACGCACGAGTACGTGAGCGAAAACGCGGACTACCGGAGTTGAGGCCAGCGCGCCACGGGCGCGCAGGAGAAGTTGGAAGTTGGAATCTCGAAGTTGAGACGCCGTCGGCGCGGCCCGCTTCTCCGCGTTCTGAGAAGAAAAAGCGCAGGCACCGCGCCTGCGCCCAACTTCAAACTACCAAATTCCAACTACTCCGGCGCGCGCGAGGGGCCACCGCAACTCATGCGGCGCCCTCGCGCGCCGGCTACAACCCCGCCGTTTCCGGGAAGCCGCACCAGAGATTCATGATCTGGACGGCCTGACCGCTGGCGCCTTTGACGACGTTGTCCACGACCGAGGTGATCACGAAGTTCTTCGTGCGCGGATCGAAGACGGCGGACATATCGACGCGGTTGGTGCCGACGACATGAGCCGTATCCGGAGTCTCACCACTGGGGAGAACATGGATGAAGGGCGTCTGCGCGTAAACCTTCCGCCACGAGGCATAGAGTGGCTCGGCGGAATCGGCCTTCGCCGGGACGGTGATGGTCGTCGCAATGCCCCGGCGCATCGGCGCGAGGTGCGGGTTAAACTGGATGACGGTCGGTGCGCCGGTCCGAAGAGCGAGCTGCTCCTCGATTTCGGCCAGATGCCGATGCTTCGTGAGCCCGTACGCCTTGATGCTCTCGGCGCGCTCCACGTAGAGGTACATCTCCTCGACCTTCTTTCCCGCGCCGCTCACGCCGCTGTAGGAGTTGACGACGATGTGGTCGCGCGAAATCACGCCGTCTTTCAGCAACGGGACCAGCGGAACGAGGACGCTGGTCGGGTAGCAGCCGGGCGCCGCAATGAGCTTCGCCTCGGTTTTCCAGGAAGGAGGCGTGAGCTCCGGGAGGACAAACCGCGCGCTCGGCAGGAGTTCGGGCGCGTGGTGTTTGCCATAGTACTTCTCGTAGGTCGCCAGATCGGCGATACGGAAGTCGGCGCTCAGATCGATGACCTTCTTGCCCGCGGGCACGAGCACCTTGGCGAAATCGGCCGCCGCGCCGTGCGGCAGCGCGAGGAAAAACAGGTCGATGTCGCTGGCCGCGAGCGAAGCGGCGTCGGAGTCGACGAACTTCAGCCCCCGGTCGAAGCCGCGCAGCGCGGGGATCACCTGCGCGAGGCCCTTGCCCGCCTGCGAACGCGACGTAACCGCCGCCAGCGTGACGTTCGGATGGGAGAGCAGGAGCTTCACGAGAAGCTCACCGGAATAACCAGAGGCACCAATGACACCGACTTTCATGGGCGAGCAGATTTCAGAACCGAAGGGGAAGAATCCAGACGGAATTTCCGACAGCGCCGGGATCGGCCGGACAACACAGATTCGACGCGTTCCATGCCCCCGTCGGACCGCGACTCGGGCGATTCTGCCTCGCGCAACGGACCGGACCGCGTCCCACGCACAACAAAAAAGCCGCCTGGCGAAAGGCGGCTTTGTGCATGAAAACGTTCGAGAGCGATCAGCGCTTCGAGAACTGGAAGCGCTTGCGAGCGCCGGGCTGACCCGCCTTCTTGCGTTCCTTTTCGCGAGGATCGCGGGTGATGTGGCCGGCCTTCTTGAGGGCCGCACGGAGCTCCGGGTTCAGCTTCTGGAGGGCGCGGGCGATGCCGTGCGCGACCGCGCCGGCCTGACCCGCGACACCGCCACCCTGCACCTTGGCGACGACGTCGATCTTGTCGCGCAGCTCAACGGTGAGGAGGGGCGAATACGCCTGCTTGGAGAAATTCTCGTGGGAGAAGTATTCGTCGAACTCGCGATCATTCACCACGAGCTTGCCGGAACCTTCGAAAAGGCGGACGCGGGCGGTGGAGGTCTTGCGGCGGCCTGTGCCGGTGAAAATGGCTTTGTCAGCACTCATGTGGCTTCAACTCAGACGGAAATCTTGACGGGGTTCTGCGCCTCGTGCGTATGGGCCGAGCCCTTGAACACGCGGAGCTTGGTCAGCATCTTGGCCGCCAGACGGTTCTTCGGGAGCATGCCCTTGACGGCGTGCTTGATGATGAACTCCGGGTGGCGTTCGCGCATCAGCTTCAGCGAGCGGTAGCTTTCGCCGCCAACGAAGCCGGAGAAGAACATATACTCGTTCTGATCTTCCTTCTTGCCGGTGAGGACGACCTTCTCGGCATTGATGATGACGACATAATCACCCGTATCGACGTGCGGGGTATAGGACGCCTTGTTGCGACCGCGAATGATGTTGGCGGCCTTCACGGCGAGACGGCCAAGAACCAGCCCTTCGGCATCAATGAGATACCACTTGGGTTGGACCGTCTCTTTTTTCGCAAGGAACGTTTTCATGAAAGGAAAAGAGGCCAACAGCTAGGGCTTCGCCCGGGCCTGTCAACACGCATTTCTGGGAAATAGCGCCACGGTAAGCATGCGTGTCGCGTGTACCTACACGATCGCGCCGCGGCGGGAAGCTGGAAGTTGGTAAATCGAAGTTTGGCTCAGCCCCGCGATGGAACGTTGAGCACGAGGCCGCTGAAGCGGGGCGGGCAGGTTCTGGACGGCAAGCAAAAGGCCCCGGGGAAACTCCTCCGGGGCCCAGCTTCAAAGCTCTAAATTCCAACTTCTCCGCAGCGCCGGTGGCGTTGCGGCCGCGCTGCGTCAGAATCCAACCGTGACACCGGCCGTCCACCAGAGGTGGTCGTCGTCGACGTCGGTCGGCAGGTTCTTGTTATGGGCCCAGTGGCCGCCGAGCGTGAACGTGGCCTTGTCGGTCAGCTTGTACGGCACGGAGACATCGACGCCGTAGTAGTTGTACGATTCGCGGAGCTTGTCCGGGCCCCACGGATTGACGTCGCCGGTGTCGACCACGCCGTAGTAGCCCGTCACGTCGAGCGAAGCGCCGATCGCCTCGAGCGGGAGGCTGTAGCCGACGGAGCCCTGGACGGTGTTAGCGTCCAGCTTGAAGTCGCGGTAGTAATACACGCTGGTCGAGATGCCGCGGAAGGTGTACGTCGCGCCGAGCCCCGCCTCTTCGGAATGCTTGACGCCGTTCGTCGGCGCCTCCGGGTACCAGTAATAGGTCCCGACGGCCTCGAGTTCGAGGTTCTCGGTAAGCTTGTATTTGTATCCCGCGTACAGGTCGATCTCGTCGTCCTGGTGGCGCGTGATCGGCTGGTTGCTCCAAACGCCGAGATAGAAATCCTTCACCGTCGCCTCGACGGAGCCCTGGAACGAGTTGTCCGCAATCTTCACGCCGCGGAACACGTAGTCCGAGGTGAATGTGAAATCCGTCGTCACGGAGTAGGAGCTCTTCGGCTCCTGTGCGTGGGCTGCAGCGGCGATGGCAGACGCCGCCAGGATGATCGCAGTTCTTTTCATGGTGTTCTTAGTCTGTAGTTTCGTAGTTCGCTGCACGGGCAGCTTTCGTGACGGAAAGGTTGGATATGTTGGAAACTCAAGTTCTAACTTCCGCGCCGGCCGTCGGTTTGACCATGACCGAAAGGCGTGCTCCACGTTCCAACAACCCACGCCCATGCGAACCTCCAATCTGCTTCTGATCTGCGCGTTTCTCGGAGGCACCGCCGTCGCTGCCGGAGCTTTCGGCGCGCACGCACTGAAGGCTCAGCTCGCGGCCACGGGCCACACTCCGGTGTGGGAGACGGCTGTCCTTTATCATCTCGTGCACTCGGTGGCGTGCCTCGCCGCAGTGCTCGCAGCGGGTTCCGAAATCGCCGCGGCTGGCCGCACCTGGCTCGTGCGTGCGACCCGCTGCTGGGCGGTCGGCGTCGTGTTTTTCTCCGGCTCGCTCTACGCGCTGGCGCTCGGTGCGCCGCGCTGGATCGGCCCCGCCACGCCGCTCGGCGGCGTGGTCTTGATCGCCGGGTGGATCTGCGTCGGCGTCGCGGCACGCAAGGCCGCCGCGCGCGCGGACTCCTGATTTTCATGCGGCTACCCGACGATCTTCTCCAGGTTTTGCGCGCGCTCCGCGAGATCGCCCGCCCGCGACTGGTCGGCGGCTGCGTGCGCGACTGGCTGCTGGGAGGAAACGCCAAAGACTTCGACGTCGAAGTGCCCGACGTGACGTTCGAGCAGCTGCAGCGGGCGCTCGCGCCGTTCGGAGCGACCGACATCGTCGGCCGGAGTTTCGGCGTGATCAAACTGCGGCTTGGCAGCGCGGAATACGATTTCAGTCTGCCGCGCCGGGAATCGAAAACGGGCGCCGGGCACCGGGGCTTCGCCATCCAGCCGGAAGCCGGCCTGAGCGACGCCGAAGCCGCCGCGCGGCGCGACTTCACCGTGAACGCGATGGCGTACGATCCGTTCAGCGGAGCCATCATCGACCCTTTCAACGGCCGACGCGACCTGCACGCCGGCATTCTCCGCCACACCGGCCCGGCGTTCACCGAAGACCCGCTGCGCGTGCTGCGCGGGTTTCAGTTCGCCGGGCGTTTCGATTTCAAGATGGCGCCCGAGACGGTCGAACTCTGCCGGAGCATCGTCGACACCTACCGCGAGCTGCCGGTGGAGCGGGTTTGGGGCGAGTGGGTCAAGTGGGCCGAAAAGTCCTCGAAGCCGTCCCGCGGCCTCGAGGTGCTCGAGGAAACCGGCTGGCTGGTGCATTTCCCGGAGGTCGCGGCGCTGCGCGGAACCGTGCAGGACCCGGAATGGCATCCGGAAGGCGACGTCTTCACCCACACCGCGCACTGTCTCGACGCGCTCGTGAAACTCGAGATGTGGAAAAGCTCCGGCCCCGAGATCAGGCGCGTCCTGACGCTCGCGACCCTGGCGCACGATTTTGGGAAGCCCGGCACGACGAGCTACTCCGAAAAGCGCGGCCGGATGCGGTGGGTCAGCCCCGGCCACGAGGCCGCCGGCGGGCCGATCTCGGACGCGTTTCTCCAACGGATCGGCGCGCCGCGCGATGTCGTCGACCATGTCCGCCCGCTGGTGGTGAACCATCTGGCCCACCATCAGGGCGGGAGTAGCGAGTTCACGGATACCGCGATCCGCCGTTTGGCCCGGCGCCTCACGCCCGCGTCGATCGACGAGCTGTGCGCGATCATGCGGGCCGATCACGACGGGCGTCCGCCGATCTATACCCCGGAGTCAATCGCCCGCATCGAGGAGCTTCAGGCCCGCGCCCACGCCCTGGAGCTGCAGAGCGGAGGGCCGAAGCCGATCGTCCAGGGCCGGCACCTCATCCAGCTCGGGATGAATCCGGGGCCGAGCTTCAAGCCGGTGCTCGACCAGGCGTTCGAAGCCCAGCTCGACGGGCGTTTTCACGACGAAGCGGGCGGTCTGGAATGGTTGAGGAACCGGTTGCAGGGTCCGGCGCACGAGGTAGACTGAGGCGTCCAGCGCGCCCGTCATCACCCTCATCGCCACCCGCATCATGTCCGTCACCGAAGTTCAAACAACCCAGCTGGATCAACTCAAAGCGTTCACCAAGGTCGTCGCCGATACCGGCGACTTCGAAAGCATCCGGGAGTTCGCGCCGCAGGACGCGACCACGAACCCCAGCCTCATTCTCAAGGCCGCCGGCATGCCCGGTTACGCCCACCTGGTCGACCAGGCCGTCAAGGAGGCAGGCGCCGGCGAACCGGTCGGCCACATCATCGACCGCCTGCTAGTCGTATTCGGCATCGAAATACTGAAGATCGTTCCCGGGCGGGTCTCGAGCGAGGTGGACGCGCGCCTCTCCTTCGATCGCGAGGGCACGATCGCGAAGGCCCGGGAGATCGTGTCGCTCTACGAAAAGGCCGGCGTCGACCGTGAGCGGGTGCTCGTCAAGGTCGCGTCGACCTGGGAAGGCATCCGCGCCGCCGAGCAGCTCCAGAAGGAACGCATCAACTGCAACCTCACCCTGCTCTTTTCCTTCGCCCAGGCCGTCGCGTGCGCCGAAGCCGGCGTGAAGCTGATTTCGCCGTTCGTCGGCCGCATCCTCGACTGGTACAAGAAGAACACGGGGAAGGATTATCCGCCGAGCGAGGATCCGGGCGTGAAATCGGTCACGGAGATCTACCACTATTTCAAGAAATTCGGCTATGCCACGGAGGTGATGGGCGCCAGCTTCCGCAACAAGGGCGAGGTCCTCGAACTCGCCGGCTGCGACCTTCTCACCATCTCCCCCGCCCTGCTCGCCGAGCTGAACTCGTCGAGCGAGCCGGTCGTGCGGAAACTCGACCCCGAGAAATCCCCCTCGGCCGACTTGAGGCGTGTGACGTTCGACGAAAAATCGTTCCGCTGGGCGATGAACGAAGACCCGATGGCCACCGACAAGACCGCCGAGGGCATCCGGACGTTCGCCGCCGACATCGTGAAGCTGGAGAAGCTGATCGCGCAAAAGCGCCGCTGAACCGGCGGATCCGGGCAAACCAAGCCTTCGCCGAATCGCGGCCGCTCCGCCGCCTCAGTCTTTCGGCAACGGTTTCAGCTGGATCAGCAGATTCGCCCCGGTGATCAGGCCGCCACCGACGAGGAGATTCGCGGTGGCGGTTTCGTTCGGATAGTCGATGCCGGCCCAGACGGAGAACAGCGCGGGCAGGAACAACGCCAGCAACGAACCGAAGATCGGCTCGATGCAGTAGATCAGCCCCGCCTCCGTCGCGGTGATGCGGGGTTGGAACGTATTCATGATCAGATACGAGCCGATCGTGCTGAAGAGCGTCAGCATCGCGGTCAGGCCGACCCAGGGCACGGACCGGAACGTCGCCACCAGCGAATCGAGATGCGGGGCCGTCCCGGCGGACAGCGCCAGGAACACGAGCGCCTCGACGGCAAACATGATGATCGTGACCGGCATCACGCGATTGCCGGAAAACACCTTCTTTTCCAGCCACAGGATCTGGCCCATGAAAAAGAGCGAGGCGATGAGCGTCTCCGCCTCGCCCCGGCCGAAGCGCAGCGCCGCCCAGTCGAAGCGACCGAGGATTGCGACGCCGGCGAGCACCATCACCGAGCTGACGCCGACCGTCCAGGGAGGCAGCCGGCGCAGGCGCAGCGCCAGATAAAGCGGGATGAGGATCGCGTACAGCTGGGTGAGAAACGCCGACGTCGACGCGGCCGTGAACTGCAGACCGTCGGTCTGCAGCAGCATCCCGATGGCGGCGAAAAGCCCAAGCCCGAGCCCCTGCACCCATTCACGCCGGGTGGCGGACCCGAGACTGCGCCCGAACAACGCGAGCAGCACGACCGTGGCCAGGATGAAACGGGGGCCGACGGACCAGCTTGCGATAAACCACGTCGAACTCTCCGGCAGCAGCCGGGCGTGCGTCATCGCGATCGCTTTGATCACGGGAAAACTGAGGCCCCAGAACAGATTCGCCAAAATCAGCATCAGGAGCGCCTCGGTGCGTTGTCGCGAGGAGACAGCTGTCATGGAAACGCTCCAGCCTTGCCAGGTGCGGGCTCGGCGCAATCTTGGACGCGATGGCGGGCCCGCGCGACGGGAGCCAACCTTTTCCCTCTCGTTCTGCTACCATGAAACCGTTGCACGCTCTGCTGGTTCTGTCCCTGTCGGCCAACGCTGCTCTCGGCGTGTACCTCGTCTCCAAGCCCAAGGCCGCCCCCAAGGCGGCTGCCGCCGCGCCGGCGAGAACCGCGAGTGCGGAAACCCCGGAGAGCAAGGCTGCGGCCCAGCGCGCCGCCGCCGCAGAAGCCTTCATCGCCGCCGCCAACGCGGGCGACGCGGCCGCGGTGCGCGACCAGCTCCGGGCCATGGGACTTCCGGAACACGTCGTGCGAGCCGCGGTGCACGCGGTCGTATACCAGCCGTTCTCGGATCTGCAGAAGCGATTTCAAAGCCAGCAAGGGGACGCGTACTGGCGCGGCATGACAGGCTATTTCGGATTCAACCGCATGACTCCGGAACAGCAGAAGCAGCTGCGCGAGGCCAATCACGACGTTGTCCGCAAGATGGAGCAGCTCCTCGGTCCGGACCCGGACAACCCGCTGGTGAAGATGTATTCATATCTCCCAGACGAGAAGGCCGCCAAACTCCGCGCACTGGAGCAGGACTACAACGACCTGCGCTCGCAGCAGTACCAGGAGCAATCGGGATTCCAGCTGCCCAGCGACAGGGACAAAATCGCCTATCTCGAGCGCGAAAAACGCAAGGACATCGAGGCACTCCTCTCGCCCGAGGAACTCCAGGCGTACGACCTGCGGCAGTCGCCCGCGGCCGCGCGCGCGCGCGGCATGCTGATGAATTTCGAGTCTACGGAGAGTGAATACAAAGCGCTCGTTGCCGCCCTGCAGGCTTCTGAGTCCGGTTCCGGTGCCAGCGGGCCCTTCGGCATGGCCGGAGCCGGCGCTCGCGACGGCCAGCAGATCCAGGACGCGCTGCGCGCCGCCCTCGGCGACGAACGCTACAGGGAATACCAGCGGACCCAGAACAACGACTACCGCATGCTCGAAGCGGCGGCGAAACGCTTCAACCTGCCCAAGACCACCGTCGACCAGGTGATGAGCACGCGCGACCAAGTGCTCGCAAACGCCCAACAGATTTCCGCCGACACCTCGCTCACGCAGGAGCAGCGGCAGGCCGCGCTCAGCAGTCTGGCCGAGCAGATGAGCACGCAGGTGCGCGCTTCGCTCGGGACCGAGGTCGGCGACGCCTATCTCAAGTCGGGGGGAAGCTGGCTCGACCTGATGAAACGCGGGCTCCCGATCACCGTCACCCCCGACGGCAGCGTTCGGGTCGCGCAGCCGCCGGTCCAGCGCCGCACTCCGCCGGTCGTCGCCGCGCCGCAAGGTTGAGCGCAGGAGCGCCCGAGGCTCGGAGCCGGCGGTTGTAGCGACGGCCTTGCTACACCGTGGCGGGATTGGGACACTCGCGAACGACGGCGCGGGAAAGGAGATTGAGGAGCGTCCGGTGATGCACCGGCTTGTTCAGCAGCGTGCGGATGTGCGGGCGCAGGAACTGGCGATCGAGGTTCGTCATCGTCGCCGAGACGAGCCCGACGGTCTGATTGGGCCTCCAGCCGGTCTCCCGTGCATACACGTCGAGGTCGGCCATCACGTTCTCGGTGCAGTCGATCACCGCGAGTTCGCAGCGTGATTGGACGAGCTCCGGCAAGGCGACGACCACCGGTTCGGCCCCCGCTTCGGACAGGAGGCGCCGCAACTCCGCCCGGAGTTGCTCGTGTTCGATCAGGAGCCCGACGCGGCAGCTGCGGAGAACGAGCGGCGAGGCGAAACCGTCCGTTTCGGACGGCGCGGGAAGGCGCCCGCGCACGGTGAAGTGGAAGGTCGAACCGTTTCCCAAGGCGCTCTCCACCCAGATGTCGCCGCCCATCAGCTTCACCAGGTTTCGGGAGATCGCCAGGCCCAGGCCGGCGCCCGCGAACCGGCGCACCGTCGATGTATCCAGTTGGGTGAACGGCTGGAATAGGCGGGGGCGATCCTGACTGGAAATACCGATGCCCGTGTCCCGCACGGTGAATTCGAAGGTGACACTCCCGTCCTCGAGTTCGGCCACGAGTTGCCCCGCGCTCGTGCTGATGTCGAACGGCGCAAACGAGACGCCCTTGCCGGTGAGGACCCGCGCCGTCACCTCGACCTCCCCGGAACGGGTGAACTTGATGCCGTTGCCCACCAGGTTGACGAGGATCTGGCGAAGCCTCCCGCAATCGAGGAGGGCCTGATGCGGGATGTCGGCCTCGACCGTGTGCAGGAGTTCGATGCCCTTGTCCGCCGCGCGAGCCGCAAACAAATCCAGCGCCTCCTCGATCGTGGCGCGCAGGTCGCACGCGGACGCTTCAAGCTGGAGGTTGCCGGCTTCCATCCGGGAAAAATCGAGAATATCGCCCGTCAGCTGGACGAGGGCCTCGCCGCTCGTCCGGATGGTCTGAACGTACTCGCGCTGCTCCTGACTGAGCGGCGTATCCAGCAGGAGGTTCGTGAAGCCGACGATCCCGTTCAGCGGCGTCCGGACTTCGTGGCTCATCGTCGCCAGAAACTGGCCCTTGGCACGGTCGGCCGACTCCGCGAGTTCCTTGGCCCGCCTCAGCTCGTCCTCGTTTCGGAGCTGCTCCCGCGTCGGCCGAAGCGGCGCCGGCGGAGCGGGCCGGCACATGCGCACCTTCAGAAACAGCCAGACCCCGACGGCGCCAGCGGCAAAGCCCAGGCATAAAGCTCCTGGCCACGCCAGCGCCAAAACGAAAACGACGGGGTAGGCACTCACCGGAATCGTGGACACAATGTGCCCCGCCACCGATGGCAACGCGGAAGCCCGCCTAGGGCGTTTCCCCGGGCTAGATTATCGAATTCTTGACGGCCACAGCCTCTGTGTGGGCCGCTCCCGTCCGGTTTGTCCCCGAAAAAGCAGAGCCGCCGCCGATCCAGAGGACCGGCGGCGGCTCAATAAAAGGGACGCTGGATTACTTAACGAGGTGCTCGGAAACGAGCTTCGTCAGTTCGAACATGCTGACGGACTTCTTGCCGCCGACGACCGGCTTCAGCTTCTCGTCCGAATTGATCTGGGTCTTCACCTTCTTGTCCTGGAGACCGTTCTTCTTGATGTAGTCCCAGAGCTTCTTGGTGAGCTCCGTACGGGGGAGGGGTTTCGAACCGACGATGACCGCGAGGGCTTCGTCAGGCTGAACCGGTTTCATGAACGCTGCGTTGGGTTTACGAGCAGATTTTTTAGCCATAACGGAATGCGGGTCTAAAGCCCCTGCCTCTGAATGCAACGCTATTTTGAGAGGTAAAACGACTGATTTTCAGAGGTAAAACCGGACTCTCAACGCGCATCTGGCGCCATATCATCCACCTGCACGAACTGCCGGTACAACGCTGCGTAGTGCCCTTTCAACGACAAGAGTTCCGCGTGCGTTCCCCGCTCGATCACGCGCCCGTGCTCCAGCACGAGGACGCAGTCGGCGTGGCGGATCGTGCTGAGACGGTGCGCGACGATGAAGCTCGTGCGGCCGCGCAGGAGCTCGACGAGCGCCTTCTGTAACCGGTTTTCCGTTACAGCGTCGATCGCGCTCGTGGCCTCGTCCAAAATCAGGATACGGGGGTCGGCGATGAGGGCGCGCGCGAAGCACACCAGCTGGCGCTGCCCGACCGACAGGCCTCCGCCGCGTTCGCCGGCCTCCGTCATCAGCCCCTTCGGCAGGGACTCGAACAGATCGAGGCAATCGAGCCGCCGCGCCGCCTCGCGCACCTCGTCGTCCGTCGCCTCGGGACGGCTGAAGCGGATGTTGTCGAGCAGCGTGCCGCTGAAGAGGAAGTTCGCCTGCTGCACCATGCCCATCTGCTCGTGCAGCGACGCGCCCGAAATGCCGCGGATCTCGCGCCCGTCGATCAGCACCTCGCCCGCGGTGGGAAGGTAGAACTTGGCGATGAGATTGATGATGGAGCTTTTCCCGCTCCCGGTGTGGCCGACCAGCGCGATCGTCTGTCCCGGCTCGGCGGCGAAACTCACGTCGTGCAGGACGGGCCGCCCCGGATCGTAGGCGAAGGTGACGTTTCGAAACTCCACTTGAGCGCCCACCCTGTGGTGGAGTATCGGATACGCCTCGGCCGGGCGGCCCGCCGCCGCGGCGCCCGCGGAACCGCGCCGCGGGTCCGGCAGAGGGGTCGCCGCCGGGTCGTCGGTCCACTCCGGCTTCATATCCAGCAGCCGGAACACGCGTTCGGCGCTGGCCATGGCGATGAGCGCCTGGTTGTACATGTTGCCCAGCACCTGCAGCGGGGCGAAGAACTGGTTCGCGAAGAGGAGGAATTGGATCAGCACCCCCAGCTCCATCGTGCCGTGCAGCACGCGCCAGCCGCCCAGCACGAGCAGGATGGCGACGAAGAACTGGCTGTTCAGCTCGAGGAGCGGAACCAGGACCGCGGACGTTCGCGCCAGGGCGACGTTGTACCGGGAGTGATCGAAGAGAAGCCGGCGGAAGAGCCCGGCGTTGGTCTCCTGGCGGACGAAGCCCTGCGTCACGCGGATGCCGTTGACGGACTCGGCGAGCGTGGCGGTGACGCGGCTGAAGCTTTCCTGCGCCGCGCGCGAATGCAGGCTGAGGCGTTTCCGGAAGTGGTGGTTCAGCGACCAGAGGATGGGCGCGAGCGCCAGCACGACGACGAAGAGCCGCCAGTCGGTGAAAGCCATGACCAGCGCCGCGGTCGTGATCTGGCCGAACTGCACGATGCTGACGAAAAACGAATCCTGGATGCCGAGCCGGACGGTTTCGACGTCGGACGTCACACGACTGAGGATACGCCCGAGCTTCATCTTCTGGAAGAAGCTCATCGGCATGCGCTGGACGTGGAGAAATATCTCCGACCGGAGCGTGTTCACGACGTACTCGCCGATCTCGAGCGCGAACCGCTGCCGGAAGTGGAACAGCCCGTCGGTCACCAGGGCGAGGGCCAGGTAGCCGAGCACGCCCCAGAAAACCCACCCGGCCTCGTGGCGGGCGATCGGTCCGGCGATGATCCGGCTGCTCAGCCAGACCAGGCAGGGCAGCTGCGCCGAGCGCAGGAGCGTGAGCACGATCAGCCAGTTCCGTTTTCTGATCCGCCCGCGGGTGTATCCAAAAAGCCGGCGGATGATCCCCCACTCCAGCGGCTTGAACTGCGGCTCGTCGTCGTCCTCGTCGCGCTGGCGGCGGACCAGCGTGAGACCGTCGGCGCGATCGGGGCGGATTCCCAGCGGCGAATTGGATCCGCTCATGGGTGCGCCTCCCCGGTGAGGGCCTGCAGTTCCTGGCGGTCGACCAGCTGCAGGTCGGCGACGCGCAGGTACGGGCCGGGCGTCGCCATGAGTTCGTCGTGCGTGCCGCGCTGCACGATGCGCCCGTTTTCCATCACGATCACGAAGTCGGCGCGGCGCAGCGTGCTCAGCCGGTGCGCCACGATGAAGGTCGTCCGGCCGGCGATGGCGTTGTCGAGCGCGGAGAAAATCTCGTGTTCGGTGCGCGAGTCGATCGCGGCGGTGGGGTCGTCGAGCAGGAGGATGGCGGGTTCGAGAAGGACGGCCCGGGCGATCGCGAGCCGCTGGCGCTGTCCGCCGGAAAGATTCGTTCCGCTCTCGCCCAGGACCGTCTGGTAACCCTGCGGAAGGGCCATGATGAAGTCGTGCGCCGAGGCGATGCGCGCGGCTTTTTCGATCTGCGCCTGCGTCGCCTCCGGGTGGCCGAAAGCGATGTTCGCCGCGACAGTGTTGCTGAAGAGAAAGCTCTCCTGGAAAACGAGCCCGATGTTCCGGCGCAGGTCGTCGAGGTGCAGCCGGCGGACATCGATGCCGTCGACCAGCACGCGGCCGCCGGTCGCGTCGAAAAACCGCGGGATCAGGCTCATCAACGCGCTTTTTCCTGCGCCGGTGGCTCCGAGGATCGCGACGCACTGGCCGGGTTTGACGGCGAGCGAGACGTTCCGCACGACGGGCGTGGAGTCCGGCTGGTAGCTGAAAGACACGTTCTCCAGCGTGACCGCACCGTCCAATCTGGGGCGTCGGAGAGCGTCGGGGGCGTTTTTCACCTCCAGCGGCGCATCCAGGATTTCGAATACGCGGCGGGCGCCGATGAGCGACTGCTGAACGCTGTTGGCGATCGTCGCGACCTGGTTCACCTGACCGGAGAACTGCTCGAGCAGACCCGCGAAGACCACCAGACCGGCGCCGAGCGGGAGTTGGTCGTGCATCACGAGCCAGCCGCCGTAGCCGAGCAGGACCATCATGTTGACCCGGGTGAGAAAACCCACGGCGGGAGAAAACAAACTCACGCGCCAGAAGATGCTGCGCTGCTGGGCGAGCACGGCTTCGTTGCTCCGTTCGAAGCGGGCCCGGTCCTCCGCCTCGCGACCGAACGCCTTCGTGACCTGCACGCCGGCAATGCTCTCGGTGATGGCTTGAACCATCTGCTCCACCAGCGTGCGGTTCTGCGCATAGGCAGGCTGGATGCGCCGGGAAAAGTTTGCCGCCAGGATCCAGAGCAGAGGCGTGGTCGCGAGGCAGGCGAGCGTGAGACCCGCGTGCAGGCTCGCCATGTAGATGACGTACACGGTCAGCGAAACGACCATGATCACGCTCTGCATCATCACCTGGTCGACAAACATTCGGACCGACTGCACGTCGCCGGTCACCCGCGTGATGATCGAGCCCGTCGTGTTGGCGTCGAAAAACCGGAAGCTGAGCTGCTGGAGCCGCTCGTAGATTTCGGAGCGGAGATCCACCACCAGGCTCTGCTGCACCAGCCGGTTGATGGAGATCGTGTAGAAATAATTCAGCACCGCCCGCATCACCGCGAGGGCGAGGATCGCGGCCGCGATCGCCGAAACGACATGAAGCGGGTCGGCCGAGACGGGAATGGCGATGCCGAACTTCATCGCCGGAAGCGGCACCGCCTGCCCAGGAGCCGCGGAACGCGTCGCCAACACCCACCGCAGGTAGTCGATGCCGGTGCCGGTGAGACTCAGGCCGCTGAGGCCCATCGTCAGGAGAACGAGCTGCAGCGTCAGAACCTTTAGCGACTGCGCCCGGTACCTCCAGGCGAGCCCGAACATCCGCCGGATCAAGACCCCATTGCCAAGGGGCTGGGCGGTGTTCGGTGTATCAGCCATAAGGATGCGGTGTTATAGGTGTTCGGATCGGGCTTTCGCAACTCGCAGAGGCGCCCGGTGCGGGCGCGCCCCCCCCGGGCAGACCAGACGGTCCCTCGCCCCGACTCGGCGCATGGGAGGGATACGCCGTGGCACGAAAAAGGCGGCGCACCAAAGAAACGCGCGCCGCCGGACGGTTCGGGTCTTTTTTCCGGACTACTTCGGCTGAGGCACGCCGCCCGGCTGATGCTGACCCGGAACCGCGACAGGTCCCGGTGCCACCGCGGGGCCGCCGGGCTGCTGAGCCGCAGCCTGACGGAGCATGCGACGGCGGCGGACCTCCGCAGCGACGCCTTCGAGCCGGCGCGCCTCGTCGGCCGCGCTCGGATTCAGGATGGCCGTCGGTTGATTCGGCGGCCGGGGCATGTTCGCAAGGGCTGGATTGGGAAGCACCCCCATCGACTCAACCTTGGCGGTCTTCAACGCCAACGTCAGGGTGCGGCCCTGGTATTCGACGTTGACGGTTTCGTTCGCCACGTCGTGGGAACGCACCACGAAATTCGCGCCGGGCTCGTTCAGCCGCGCCCAGGTGCTCTGCTTTTTGGACGGATCGAACAATCCGAAGAGATAGCCGTCCTTCGTCGCCACAATCCCGCGCAGCTCCAGCGGAGCGTTGTCGGTCGGAACGCCCGCCGCGGCGGCGCCTTCAGGCATGAACGGCGAACGCGTGCTCAGGGTCTGCGCCGACGCAGGAAGCAGCGGATACGCGGCAAGCGCCGCCACTAGAAAGAGAATCCTCGCGCTGGAAGGGTTCATGAAGCGATGCCCGGCCACCCTAGGCGCGTGAAAGTGAGGGTCAAGCGACGCTCTTTCGCCGTCCGCAGTCTGCCCCCCGGGGCGGCTCAACTCTTCCGAAAACAAGCCGAGGTTCTGGAGCGTTCGCGCGATCATCTCGCGTGGATAGACGGAAGCGCTGCAGTCAGGTTGCGCAGTTCTTTCAGCCGGTCGGCAATTGCTGCCGAGCCGGGGGGTTCACCCGACTGGGCAAAACTTTCCGCCGTCGGTCGACAAAACGGAAGATGCCAGCCCACCGCGAGTAACAAAGGTGGCATCGCCGTTGCTGAGGGAGAACCCCCAGAATGAACATCGGTATGTACCAAAGCGCAGCTTCCCTCACCGCTCTCGAGCGGTGGCAGGACGCCGTTGCGCAGAACATCACCGCGAGCCAGGTCAACGGATTCAAGAAACGCACGGTCGAGTTCAGCGCGATGCCGATGGGAGAAATCTCCACGGGCGCCGAAAGGGGGACGGAAGAGCTGAGCGGCATGATGCCGAAGGCGTCGTACGGAATCAGCTTCACCGCGGGGGAAACGACCCCCACCGGCCGCAACCTCGACGTGGCGCTGCAGGGCGAGGGTTTCTTCAAGATCCAGACGGCGTCGGGCCAGCCCATCTACACCCGCACCGGGCAATTCCAGCTTTCTCCGGAGCGCACGCTCGTCACCTCCGACGGCAGCCCGGTCCTTTCCGAAAACGGCGCTCCGATCACCGCACTCGCGCAGGCCGGCGATCTCGCCATCGCGACCGACGGCACCGTTTCCCAGGGCGACACGCAGCTCGGCAAGATCGGCGTGTTCCGTTTCGCCAACAACTCCGTGCTCACGCCGATCGGCGGCGGCGCCTTCGACGCCGGAACGGCCACGCCGACGACGGTGGAGAAGCCCAACGTCCTCCAGGGCTACCTGGAGTCGAGCAACGTCACCCCGCTCCGCGAAATGGTCGCCCTCGTCCAAATCGCCCGTGCCTACGAAGCCAACCAGAAGATCATCACCAGCCGCGACCAGACCATGCAGCGCGCGCTGGAAACGCTCGGATAATTTTAGCCCACCGTCCCCATGAACCTGTCGCTCTACTCAGCCGCCACCGGAATGGAGGCGCAGCAGCTCAACCTCAACACGATCTCCAACAACCTGGCCAACGTGAACACGCCCGGGTTCAAGCGGAGCAAAATCGAGTTCCAGGACCTGCTCTATCAGAAGCCCCGCACGGCGGGCGCCGAGGCCGGCGGCGGCAACGTCGTCCCGACGGGCATCGAAGTGGGCAACGGCTCGCGCGTCGCTTCGACCTGCAAGGTTTTCACCCAGGGCCAGCTGACGCAGACGGGCGAGAAATTCGACGTCGCCATCCAGGGCGACGGTTTCTTCGAGATCCAGAAGCCCGACGGCACGCTCGCCTACACCCGTGACGGCACGTTCAAGGTTTCCCCCACCGGCCAGATCACGACCAACGACGGCCTCCCCGTGCTGAGCGGCTTCCAACCGGTTCCGGCCGGCACCAGCGAAGTCACGATCTCCGACGACGGAAACGTGACCTACACCGGCGCGAGCGGCTCCCAGACTTTCCGCCTCACCCTCACCCGTTTCGCAAACCCGAGCGGTCTCCGCAGCCTCGGCGGCAATCTTTACGAGGAGACGGCCGCGAGCGGCACGCCGGAAACCGGCAGCCCGGGCGAAAACGGCTTCGGCAACACCAAGCAGGGCTACATCGAGACCTCCAACGTGAACATCGTGGAGGAGATGGTGAACCTGATCGTCGCCCAGCGCGCTTACGAGATCAACAGCAAGTCCGTCCAGACCTCGGACGAGATGCTGCAGAACATCGCCCAGATGAAACGCTGATGAGCTTCTCGACCTCCATTCTCGCCCGTCTCGCCCTTCTCGCGGCCCTCGCCGCCGGCCCTGCGTTCGCCCAACCGGCCAGCGTATCCACCGGCACCGCACAACCCGCGACCCGCCCGTCCTACGCCTACACGCAGGACAATCTGCTGGCGGACCTCGCCCGCCAGATCTCCGACCGGTATCGCGCCTCCGGCGACGTGAAGGTCGAGTTGCTCCGGCCCTGGACCGCTCCGGAGCCGGCCTCCGAGCAGATCGTCGCCGAAATCGTCGAGGCGCCGGCCAACCTGGCGTCCAATCTCCTTCTCCGGGTCAAGCTGGTCAGCGGACAAACGACGGTGTGCGACACCTCGCTTCTCGTCCGCGTGCAGCTGATTCGCGACGTGTGGGCCACCCGCACGCCGGTCGAGCGCGGAGACTTTTTCAATCCCACCGAGCTGGATACCCGCCAGGTCGACGTGCTCCGCGAGCGCGACACGGTCGCGGCCGCCGAGACCAACGGCGAACTCACCTACACCCGCGCCGTCCCCGCCGGCCGGCTTCTCTGCTGGCGCGACGTCGCCAAGCGCTCGCTGGTCCGCCGCGGCGAGGTGATCGAGGTGGCGGCCGTCGAGGGCGCCCTCTCCATCACGATGAAGGCGCTCGCCATGCAGGACGGCTCCGCCGGCGACACCGTCCGCGTCCGCAATTTGGATACCCGCAAGGAATTCTCCGCCCTCGTGGTGGCAGAGTCCCGCGCCCAGGTCCGCTTCTGATCCCCCCGATGAAAGCCCTCCCGCTTCTCTGCACCCTCTGCCTCGCGGCTCCTCTGGTCCGCGCCGACTCCCTCTGGACGACTCCGACGAACAACGAGCGTTCGATGTACTCGGACAAGAAGGCGTCCCGCACGGGCGACATCCTGACCGTGGTCGTCTCGGAAACCGCGGCGACGCAGTCCTCGCAGTCGAAGAAGTCGAACAATGATTCGTCGATCGACGCGGGCATCAGCCAGTTCCTGTTTCCCCCCTCGGTCAGCGGCTTCGGCACGAAGGGCGGCGCCCTGCCCGCGACGAAACTCGCGGCAAAGAGCGACTTTTCCGGCGGCGGCTCGGTGAACAACACCCAGAGCCTCACCGCCCGCGCCGCCGTGCTCGTGACCGACGTGCTCCCGAACGGGAACCTCGTGATCGAGGGCGTCCGCGTCGTCATCTTCTCCGGCGAAACCCAATTCGTCGTCCTGCACGGACTCGTGCGGCCCGACGACATCACCTCCGCGAACACGATCGCCTCGAGCAACATCGCCGACGTGCGGATCGAGTTCATCAGCGAAGGCTCGCTCACCGACGCCCAAAAGAAGGGCTGGCTGACCAAACTCTACGACAAGCTGCGGCCGTACTGAGAATCAAAGGCTGAAGGACTGAAGGGCTGAAAAGCTGATAAAGAGCACCCCATGTATCCACAATTCCAGTTTTCCATTCTGTTTGTTCGGAACTCGGCGTCGCGTCCAAGCCCGCTCAGCCGTTGTTCGGCCTTTCGGCGCGTCAGCCCTCCTGCCCTGCGCCTTCTTGCACTTTTCTTCAGCCTTTCGGTCCTTCAGCTCTTCAGCCCTTCCCTGTTCGCCGCGCGCGTGAAGGATCTCACCCTCGTCGAGGGCGACCGCGACAATCAGCTGGTCGGCTACGGACTGGTGGTCGGTCTGGCCGGCGACGGCGACAGCAACGCCATCGCCACCATGCGCACGGTCGCCAACGCCCTCCAGCGCCAGGGGCTGATCGTCCCCTCCGACCAGATCAAGGCGAAGAACGCCGCGGTCGTGATGGTCACCGCCGACATCGGCGCCTTCCTCAAGCCGGGTGCGCGGATCGACGTGGTGGTCGCCTCGATGGGCGACGCCAAGAGCCTCCAGGGCGGCGTGCTCCTCCAGACTCCTCTGATGGGTGCCGACGGACGCATCTACGCGGTTTCCCAGGGTCCGATCGCCGTCGGCGGTTTTCTCGGCGGCTCGGGCGGGCCCGGGGGCGCCACCGTCCAGAAGAATCACCCGACCGTCGGATCGATCTCCAACGGCGCCATCGTCGAGCGCGAGATTCCCGCCACCATCGTCCACGACGGCACGGTCACGCTCCAGCTGCACAACCCGGACTTCACCTCCGCGTCCCGCATGGCCCAGGAGATCAACAAGACCTTCGCCGGCGCCGCCACGGCCAAAGACGCCGCGACGGTCACGGTCGCGATTCCCCCTTACTTCAACGGCAAGTCCATCGACTTCGTGGCCGAGCTCGGCGCGATCGAGGTCACGCCCGACAGCCTGGCGCGCATCGTGATCAACGAGCGCACCGGCACGATCGTCGCCACCTCGACGGTCAGGATCTCGCAGGTCGCGATCAGCCACGGCGCCCTGACCATCACCGTCACCTCGAACCTCGCGGTTTCTCAGCCCAATCCCCTGAGCAAGACCGGCGACACGGTGGTCACGCCCAGCACCCAGACCAACGTCACGGAGATCAAGGGCGGCTTCAAGGTGGTGAACGACGCGCCCACCATCGATCGGCTCGCCGCAGGGCTCAACGCCCTGGGGGTTTCCACCCGCGAGATGATGTCCATTTTCCAGACGCTCAAGCGCTCCGGCGCCCTCCAAGCCGAACTCGTCATCAACTAACATGAGCATTCCGGCACTCAGCGCCCAGCCCACCGTGCAAGCCGCACTCTACGGCCTGAAAACGGACAGCACCCCGACCGCCGCCCAGCTCGCAGCCGACCGCAAGGCGTTGAGTGAGACGGGAAAGGCGAGCGGCGCCGGCGCCTCCAACTCCGTGGCCGACGTCAAGAAAGCCGCGTCCCAATTCGAAGCCATCATCCTCCGCCAGCTCCTGGCCCCCAGCATCGAACCCGTCATGTCGGGCGGCATGGGCGGCACCTCGAGCGCGGGTGGGGGGATTTATGGATACATGCTGACCGACGTCCTCTCCAACAGCCTCGCCCAAGGCGGAGGCATGGGACTCGGCCGCATGCTCGAGAAACAACTCACTCCGGCCCACTCCGGGGCCGATAACAAGACAGAGAAGTCTTCCTAACCCTCAAACGCCCTTCCGACGCTGTGAGCACTACCTGGGAACTCATCACCGAAAACCTGCGCAACGAACTGCAGGAATACGGCGCGCTTCTCGGCCTTTTCGAGGAACAGCAGGCCAACCTGCTGCGCCGCGACGCCGACGCCGTCCTCGCCATCGCCTCCTCCATCGAGGAACGCGTCCGCGCCATGCAACTGTGCCGCGACCGCCGCGAGGAATCGCTCCGCCGCTTC
The DNA here is from genome assembly GCA_003054665.1 of Opitutaceae bacterium EW11. Lineage (GTDB taxonomy): Bacteria > Verrucomicrobiota > Verrucomicrobiia > Opitutales > Opitutaceae > EW11. The sequence continues at coordinate 1,103,452 of QAYY01000001.1, forward strand.
GCCGCCGAAAACGGCCAGGCGGGCACGAGCAGCCTCCGCCAGCTCCTCCCTTTTTTCCCCGCCGAAGTGCAGCCGCTCCTCAGCGCGCTGCTCGCCGAGATCAACCACCTGATCCATCGGATCCGCCGGGGCGCCCGCCAGAACCAGCTTCTCCTCTCCCGTACGGTCGAGGCCCACAACGACGCTATTCGCACGCTGCGACCCGACCTCTTCCCCGCCTCCACGTATTCAGCCCGTGGATCGGTGTCGACCGCCTCCACCGCGCACGCGTGGCAGGCCGCCGGCTGAAAACGCCAACCCCGAACTCTTTCCAGCCATGTCCGGTCTTTTCGGCGCGCTCACCAACAACGTCAAAGCCCTCACCGCGCACTCGCGCTCCATCGAGACCGCGGGCCGAAACCTGGCCAACGTGAACAACGCCAACTATGCGCGCCAGCGCGTGGTGTACGGCGACAGCGGCACGGTCCAGACCGACCTCGGCGCGATGTCGATGGGCCTCGAAGCGAAGTCCATCGAACAGCTCCGCGACTATCTCCTCGACCGCCAGGTCGTACGCGAGGTGTCGATCAAGTCGTCCTACGAGGCCGAGCAGGCCGCGCTGCAGAAGGCGCAGGCCGGTCTCGGCCAGTCGATCGACCGCACGGGCGAAACCCAGACCAGCGGCTTCTCCGGCAACGGCGCGGGCGTGGCCGAATCCATCGCGGAATTCTTCAACGCTTTCCAGAGCCTCGCCGCGCGCCCGACCGATCCCGGCGAGCGCGAAACGCTCCTGCAGAAGGCCGGCATCCTCGCCGACCGCATGCAGATCACGGATACACGCCTGAACCAGCTGCAGTCCGACCTGACCGCGCAGGTGCAGAGCGATGTCGACGACGTCAATCGCATGCTCGGCCAGATCGCCAATCTCAACAACGAGATCGGCCGCTTCGAGATCGCGAAGCCCGGCAGCGCGGTCGACCTCCGCGACCAGCGCCAAGGCCTGCTCGAGGATCTGGCGAAGAAGATCAATTTCGAGTCGGAGGTCGACACCTCCGCCACCACCAACGGGCAGATCAAGCTGTTCGTCAAAGACGGCTCGGGCAACAAGGTCTACCTCGTCGACAATTCCACCGTCACCAACACGATCGCCCTGAGCGGCTCCTCGATCACCGCGGGAGCGTCGGCGACTCCGGTCGTGATCAGCGGCGGCTCGATCAACGGCGCGCTGACCGCCCGCGACGGCACGGTCCAGAGCATGATCAACTCGCTGGACAGCATCGCCCACCAGCTCGTGGTCTCGGTCAACGCCGCGTACAATCCGCCCCCCAGCGCGGCCGCGGGAAATTTCTTCGATCCCGCCCACATCACCGCGGGCGACATCTCGGTCGTCTCCGGCCTTCAGGCCGCCGACATCAAGGCGACCATCACCGGCGCCGCGGGCGACAACGACATCGCGCAGGCGGTGGCCGACCTTTCGACGAAAACATTCTCCACCAGCGGCGTGCCCGCCGACTTCATCGACGGCACGTTCGCCGGTTCGTATTCGACCGCGGTGACCAACCTCGGCCAGTCCCTCTCCAGCACCAACCTGCGGGTGGAGGACCAGTCGAACATCGAGCAGCTTGTCCGCAAGCAGCGCGACGCGGTGAGCGGCGTCTCCATGGACGAGGAGCTCGCCGACATGATGAAGTACCAACGCGCGTTCCAGGCCTCCTCGCGGGTGATTTCCACGATCAACGAGCTGCTGGACAACGTCGTCAACCTAGGCCGCGCGTAAAACCCCGCCGGATACGCGACATCCGCCGCATCTTCCCTTTCGGTAAGCCCAGCCCCCTTTCGCCATGCGCATCGCCACCAACTCCGCTTCCGAGTCCGTGCTCGTGCAGATCCAGAAACTGGCCGAGCGCCAGTCCCGTCTGCAAACCCAGGTCGCGACCGGCCAGCGCATCTTTCAGCCGGAGGACGATCCCTCCGCTGTCGGCCGGCTCCTCGGCCTCGACGTCGAGCGCCGCCGCATCGCGCAGTACTCGAACAACGCGAGCCGCGCGCTCGAGGTTTCCCAGGCGTCGTATTCAGGTCTCCAGGACGTGAAGAAGATCTCGGACCGCGCGGGCGAACTCGCCACCCTCGGCGCCGGCACCGCCAGCCCCGACGCCTACAAGGCCTACGCGAAGGAAGTGAACCAGCTGATCGAACAGGCCGTGCAGCTGGGGAACACCAAATTCCGCAACGACTATCTTTTCGCCGGGACCGCCGTCACCACGAAGCCGTTTGCCGAGACCCGCAACGTCGCGGGCGACATCACCTCGGTCGCCTACGCCGGCAACGCCAACCAGGCGGAGATCCAGCTTTCCGAAAGCTCCAGCATCGCTCCCGGGACCAACAACGCGACCAACACCGGCCTCCGCGACTTCATCAACAATCTCGTCACCCTCCGCGACGCTCTGAACTCCGGGTCCGGAGCCGCGGTCTCCGCCGCCCAGCCTTCGCTCGAGACGTCGGAAAACATGCTGGTGAACTCGCTCAGCGAACACGGCGCGATCGAACTCCGCATCGAGGTGAACCAGAAGCAGCAGCAAACCCGCGCCGACGACATCGAGAAACTCGTCTCCAGCGAGGCCGACGCCGATCTCTCCACCACGGTGGTGAAACTGAACCAGACGTCGCTCGCCTACGAGGCGGCCCTGTCGTCGGCGAGCAAGATCCTCAACATGTCGCTGCTCGACTATCTGAAATAGCCGATTGCCCTTCCCTCTCCGACGCTCACGCTTCCCACGCCCTTCATGAAAGTCAGCCCAGACCCCTACAAGACCGACCTAGCCAACGGTGCCCCGGGGACCATCCGCTTGCCCGAGGGGCTTGTCGGCTTTCCAGAACATCAGTCGTTCGACCTCACCCTCGTGCCGGATCAGGCGCCTTTCATGTGGATGCACCTCCACGGCCCCGACCCGCTGCATTTCGTCGTCCTGGAGCCCAACGGCATCATCCCCGACTACGAGCTGGAGCTTTTCGACGAAGACGCCGAGTTTCTCGGCATCAAGGATGCGGCCGACGCCGCCGTGCTCAATATCGTGACGATCCGCCGCAACCAACCCGCCGCCGCGACCGTGAACCTCGCCGGCCCGATCATCATCAATCGGCGCACCGGGAACGCGAAGCAGTGCGTGCTGGCCAACTACGCCCGATACAGCGCGCATCATCCCTTGGTGGACTCCGCGACCGCGGGCCGCTAACTCACAACCGTCATGCTGGTTCTTACGCGCAGAGTTAACGAATCGATCGTCATCGGCGGGAATATTGAGATCAAAATCACCCGCATCGACGGCGATATCGTGAAGATCGGGGTCGACGCCCCGCGTGAGATTCCCGTGTTTCGCAAAGAGGTCCTGACGGAAATCGCCGCCACGAACCAAGCCGCCGCCATGAAACCCGCGGCCGGACTCCCCGGACTCGCGCTGCCCAAGATCGGGCGTCCTCCCGCGAAACCCGCCGCGCCCCCTCCGACCGCCGGCACGCCATGAGCGCCTCCGTCAATTCACAGACTTTCGAGAACGCCCAGTTCCTCGGCCGCGTCCAGGATCTGCTCACGCGTTCCCTCAGCCGGCTCAGCTCCGGCGAACGAATCGTCTCGCCGGCCGACGACTCGCAGGGAGTGGGACTGATCGAGAAGCTCGGCGCGCAGGACAAGCGCGTGCAGGCCGCCTCGACCAACGTCCAGAACGCCGCGTCCTATCTCCAGTCCGTCGACGGATTCATCGCCGCGATGAATAAGATGGTCACCCGCATGTCGGAGCTTTCCGTCATGGCGTCCGACGGCATGAAAAACTCGGGCGACATCGCGCTCTACCGCGAGGAGTTTCGCCAGATCCAGCAGCAGCTCCGCTCCACCATCGGCGGAACGACGGCCGAAATCGGCGGCACCGCCGACATCACGAAGCCGCTCGGAACGTTCAACGGCATCGTCCTCTTCGGAGCCAACCCGGCGGGCCTTCCGATCGCCAGCGGCGCGTCCGGCGAAACGATCGTCATCCCTCAGAACAATCTTCGGGACGGCGCGATGCTGGACGTCATCCAGCAGGATGCCTCCGGCAATTTCATTCTCGATATCACGGACCCGACCGCGATCGCCAAGATCAAGGCCGCCGTCCAGGACCTCGCCGACGAGCGCGGCTCCGTGGGCGCCGTAAGCCGCCGGTTCGAGATCGCCGGCGAGTCGCTGAGCAAGCGCGACGAGGACCTGCAGAAATCCACCTCGAGTATTCGCGACGTGGATATCGCCACGGAGTCGACGCGCCTCTCCAAATACCAGATGATTTCCCAGGCCGCCTCGATGATCCTGGCCCAGGCGACCCAGTCGCCGAAATCGGTCCTCAAGCTTCTCAACTCCTGAGCCGTCCGCCCGGCCGCACCCGCCGCCAAAACGGCGAAATCGAGGAGCGCAAAAACAAAAAACCGGCGATCGAAGCCGCCGGTTGAAACTGCCCGATCGAATTCTTCAGGGCCGGCCCGCAATCGGGTCCGGGGTCTTGGAGGCGCCGATGAATTCGTACTTTTGCCGGAATTCCTCCGTCGCCTGCCGGCGAGCCTCGCGGCCATCCGAAACGCCGGATGCCTGAAGCTCTCCCATCCGCTTCGCGATCCAGCGCTGTTTGAACGTTTCTTCCACATCGGCCGCGATCGCCGTGTTTGTCTTGGTGCGGTGGAAGCAACCGGCGCCTACGGCGCACACAATCGAGAGGAGAATGACCAAGCAGCGACTTTTCATGAGGGGGTTTTTGACCGAAATCTTACTGTTGTACGACTGCCAATGAGCCGAGTTTGTTTCTATCTCACAACCGCGTTTTTAAACCTTCGGCGAGTGCGTAAATTCCCTGTCTCCACGCGTCGATTGCCCTCCCGCCCCGAATCTTTTTCCGAGCCCGCGCTCCCCGTCTCCACGCCGATCTGCCTCTCCTGAGAATCCCCGCTGCGCCTAGCCATGAGTGACGAATCCAACTCGTTCCCCTCCCTCCGACTGAAGCCGAGGTCTCGCCCGAATCCTGCGACGCCGGCTTCGGAGGCGCCGCCGAGCGATTCGCCTGCTCAGCCCGCGCCGGAAGCGGCGCAGGAAATCCCCGCCATCGCGCCGGAAGCGCCGGCGCCCTCTTCCGATTTCGTCCCTCCCGAGCCGCCGGCAGTCATCCCGCCTCCGACGCCGCCCCAAGAGACCCGCCCGGCTCCGGCTGCCTCGTCGGCCGACACGCTCGACCTGGGACGGCTGAAGTTGAAGCCGAGGACGACCCAGCCGGAGCCGCCGGTCCTCTTCGCTCCCGAATCCGCGCAGCCCCAAGCCGGTGCCGTCAGCCCCGAACCCTCTTTCGTTGTCCCGCCGCCCGAGCCGCCGCCGACAATGGCTCCCGTGCTCCCGCCCGTCGCTCCGCCGGTCAGTGACGACTCCGGTCTTCCTCCGCTGGCTCCGAGCGCAGCGAAAGCCCCCCCTTTCATCCGCAGCAAAACGCCCTCCGGCAACAAGCCGCCCGCCGTGGCGCCCGAAGACTCCCCCGCGTTCCGCGCCGGCGTCTGGGTTTTTGTCGGCCTGATCGTCGTCGCCCTCGGCGGCATCGGATTCCTCGGGTACCGTTTTCTTCAGGCGAAAAACGAAAAGAAGGCCGCCATCGCCGCCGCAGCCGCGAAATCGGCGCCAAAAGCGACGCCTGCTGCGAAACCGGAAGCCGTCGCGACCGCTCCCGCGCCCGAAGCGAAACCCGCGCCTTCCGCCAAATCTCCGCTCGCGACCGATCACCCGCAGAGCCTGGCCGGCAAGATGGTCGCGAAGGCCCAGGCCACCATCGCCGAGCGCGAGCAAGGCGGTCAGGTCAAAGGCGTGAACGACGTCCTCGACGCCGGAAGCACGCCGCCCAAGCCGGCACCCGCGAAACCGGCCACGGTCGCCGAAACCGCCAAGAGCCCGTCGACTGAATCCTCCAGCCCGGCCGGACAACCTGCGGTTCCCGCACCCTCGACCGCGGACGCGACGGCCAAGGCGGAGCAGGATGCAGCCGCCGAACGCATCGATCTTACGCCGCCAAAACCGAAGCCGAGCGCGGCCTTCCGAGTCTTTGTCGTCAATGCCCGCGTCAGCGGCGTGTTCCAGGGCAACCCCGGTCGAGTGCTGCTCAACGGCCGCATGTACCGCGTCGGCGAGTTGGTCGAGCCGAAGCTCGGCATCAAGCTCGTCCGCCTCGATGTGGAAGGAAAAACGCTCTACTTCGAGGACCTCAACGGCGCCGAGATGGATCGCCGGTACTGACAGCGAAATCCGGCCGCGGCACGTCGGAAACCCTGCCACGGTTCGCGTCTGTCGGGGCGGGTGCACCGCGCCCGATCACTCTCCCGCCGTCAGTTCGTCCTGGCCGACCAGACCTCGCGAATGCTGTGCAGCAGGCTCGGGTCCGTGGCGATGGCGATCACGCCGTTGACCACGAATTGCACGCCGACGCAGAGCAGCAGGAAACCCATGATTTTAGTCACCGCGCCCATGCCGTTGACGCCGATGATCTTCACGATCGACGTCGACAGCCGCAGGGTGACGTAGCTGATCGTGGCCACGACCAGGATGCCGATGATGATCGCGACGTAGTCGATCCAGTGGGACGCGAGCGAGGTGAAACCCACGGTCACGGCGATCGAGCCCGGACCGCTCAGCTGCGGCATGGCCAGCGGCGTGAAGGAGATATCGCGCTTGGCCCGCGCCGCCGCGTGTTCCTCCGGGGATTCGAGCGTCGTTCTCGCCGGAGCCAGCATGCTCAAGCCGATGCCCGCAACCATCAGCCCGCCGGCCACGCGTATTCCCGGAATGGATATCCCGAAGAAACTCATGATGAAGCTCCCGCCCACCAGGAAGCCGACCAGGATGAGCACCATGTAGATGCAGCCCATTCGGGCCTGCTGGCGGCGCCTTTGCTCCGAGTCGCCCTCCGTGATCGCCAGGAAGACCGGCGCGGCGGCAAAGGGATTGATGATCGGCAGGAGGCCGATGATCGTGCCTAGGATCAGTTCCCAAAAATGGGCGGGGGTGGCCATGGGCGGAAAACGAAGAATGGAGAATGATGAATGGAGAATGGGCGGCCGTGCGGCGCCGAAACGCGGGTTATCACCAAACGTCGACGGGACCTTTCGGGACGGGGATGGCATCGCGGGCCAGGGCAGCGGGATCGTCGTCATCGCGCATGAACGACGCCACCATCGGCCCCGGGGCGAAACGCGGGAGCAGATTGCCCTCGGCGTCGCAGTACGGCGCGCGCCATTGACGGAACACCTCGAGCGCGCGGTCGAAGTCGTCGCGCCGGACCAGTTTCACCAGCGCGTTCTTGAAGCTCTTCGCCGGCCCCAGCCGCTTCGCATACCAGGGGCCGACTTTGCGGAACATCCGGCATCCGAGTTCCTCGCCGAAGATCTCGATCATCAGTTCAAGGTGCCGCGTCATGACCCGCACGCGCTCTTCGAAACTGGGTTCGGGCAGCAATTCGCCCGTGCGGAGAAGGTGGTCGGTGCGGCGAAAGATCCAGGGATCGTAGAACGCGCCCCGTCCGATGCTGACTCCGGCGCATCCGGTCTCGTTGATCATGTGCTTGGCGGCCTCGGGCGTCGTCACGTCGCCGTTGCCGATCACCGGAACGCGGGAGACAGCCGTCACCACCTGGCGGATACCGCCGAGGTTGACCCGGCCGGAGAACCCCTGCGCCCGCGTCCGTCCGTGGATAAAGATCGCCGCGATCCCGACGTCCTCGAGCGCCCGGGCGAGCTCCGGAGCCGTGATGTTCTCGTCGTCCCAGCCGAGGCGCATCTTTGCCGTCACCGGGATCTTCACCGCCTCGACCATGCCCCGGGCGAGCGCGGCGGTTTTGGCAAACTCGGTCATCATCGCGGAGCCGCCGCCGATCCGGACGACCTTCTTCACCGGACAGCCCATGTTGATGTCGACCGACGCGGCGCCGAGTTCCTGGCAGAGGATCGCCGCGTCGCGCATCTCCTCCGGCACCGCGCCGAAAAGCTGGACCGCGAGCGGCCGGTCCGCGGGCGCGGTGCGGACAAGCTGCAGCGCCTTGGGATTACGCTCGATCAGCGAGCGCGCGTTCACGAGATCCGTGGTGGCCCAGCCGAGTCCGCCCAGCTCGCGCACGGTCAGCCGCATCGGCAGGTTGGTGTAGCCGGCCAGTGGCGACAGAAACAGCGGGGACGAAATCTCGATGGAGCCGATGCGCACGGGAACACGATGGGAGGCCTCGCGACGGCGCGCAAGAGGGCGCCGCGGCACGCGGAGGGCGCGCCACGGTCAGGCAACCGCCTCCCGCGAGCGGCGCCGAATCGTCCGCTTCGATTCTTCCGACCTACGCCCCGCCTCGCGCAGCCAGCACGCCCGCCTTCATCCGCTCCAAGCCGGTCGCCAGCGTGCTTCGTGGGCAGCCGAAGTTCATGCGCACGTGCAGCCCGCGGCGCTCGCCGAAAAACGCCCCTTCGGAGAGCCCGACGCCGTGTTTCTCGAAATGGGCGACGGGATCCGGCAGGCCGAGCGCGGAGACGTTCAGCCAGGCCAGGTAGGTGGCCTCGATCGGCGCCTCCACCGTCACTCCGGGCATTTCCCGGGCGACGAAATCGAGGAGGTACTGGCGGTTGTCCCGGAGGTAATTCAGAAGCTCGGCGCGCCACGGCTCCCCGTCGCGGTAGGCCGCCTCACAGGCCGCGAAACCGAGCGTCGTGACCTCGGCGACGATTCCGGCCGTCGCACGAACGAATGTCGCCCGGAGCTGGGAATCGGCGATCACGGCGAACGACGTGCCGAGGCCGGGCACGTTGTACGTCTTGCTCGGGGCCATGAGCGTCACGGTCCGAGCCGCGATTTCCGCCCCGAGCGTGGCCGTCGGGATGTGCGGCAGCGTATCCAGAATCAGTTCACAGTGGATTTCGTCCGAGCAGAGCACCAGATTGTGGCGCAGGCAGAACTCGGAGAGGCGCACCAGCTCGTCGCGGCGGAAGACGCGGGCCACGGGATTGTGCGGATTGCAGAGGAAGAAGAGTTTCGTCCGCGGCGTGACCGACGCTTCCAGCCGCTCGAAGTCGATCTCCCATCGCTGGTCCGCGGAGCGAAGCGCAAGAGGAACGGCAACCGCTTCGCGTCCGGAATTCTTCGGAGCGGTCATGAACGGCGGGTACACCGGTGTGCAGCACATCACCCCGTCGCCCGGCTGCGCGAAGGCCTGGGCCGTGACGTTCAAACCCACCACCAGGCCGGGCAGCCACACCAGCCAGGAGGGGTCGATTTTCCACGAGTAGCGCGCCTCCAGGGCCGAGACGACCGCGTCGACCGTCGAGGGCACCGGTCGCGCGTACCCGAAAATCCCGTGGTCCACGCGGCGATGGAGCGCCTCCAGAATCTGCGGGGCGGAGCGAAAATCCATGTCCGCAACCCACATCGGCAGGATGTCCTTCCCAGGATACTTCTGCCACTTCTGGGAATCTGTGCCGAGGCGTTCGGGAATCGTGTCGAAATCGTAAGGCATGCCGCGCCGATTGAGTCTGCCTCCCCGTCCCGCGCCAAGGCTACAGTGGGATCGACCGGTACAGTTTGTCGGTTCGTGGACGGAATCGCCTCGAGCGCGTCAACCCGCCCGTTGAAGGCCGCCATCCTGCAAAGGCGATGACGGCACCGTCAGCTGGCGCCCTCGGCTGGCGTCGGCAACCCGAGCCGTTTCGGAGCCGTGCGGCGGGCCCGCACCCAGGCGGCGATGGCCGCGCCGAGAAACAGGCTCGTGATCATCAATACCGTGTCGGCCCACCGCCACGCGCGGGAATCGAACGTCTCCGGCCACGTCAGAATCATCATCGCCGCCGTCACGTGCGCCGCAAACGCAGCCAGGGTATAGCGCCCCAGAAAGGCCAGCGGGCCGAAACTGAACCACCGCGGGTAGCGCGAGGCGACGGCGCCGAGCAGGAACGCGACCACCGCGAAGTTCGCCACGCGAAAAAAGCCGATCGAGGTTTTGTCCGTCAGCCGAATGAGCTGCTGGGGCGTCCACCAATTCGGAAGCCAGGGCGAACGGACCATCCAGAGAAAGCCGGCGACCATCACGCCCGCCGCGAGCAGCGCTCGAGACGGCGAACTCATCAGTTTTCCTGAGGTTTCGCGCGTGTAGCCCACGACCAGACCCGACACGAAAAGCCACTGCCAGGAGAGAAAATGAAACGCGCCGGTGTTGATCGGGCCCGAGATGAAAGGTCCGCTTGGCACGCAGAGCTGGTCAAAAGCCCAGATCGCACCGCTCAGGATCCACAGCGTGCCCGCCCGGCCTTCACGGCAGCGGGTCAAGGCCCACGGCGTGAGCAGGAGAAAGCCGATGTAGTTGGGCAGAATGTCGAGGAGGCCGGGCTGATAGATGAGCGTCATTCCCGAAATCAGCCCCACGATGGGATTCTCGAAAAAGAGCGGCGGGAGCCGCCACGGATGCCCCGAAAGGAAGTTCACCGCGAGCCGGCCCCACAGAAGCGTGAAAACGAGCAACCCCACATGCCAGAGATACAGCTCGCCCGCGCGCCGGGCGCAGCGGCCGTACACTTCGGGAGCGCCGCCCTGGTCGAACTTCCGCGTATAAACCTGCCCCGCCATGAGACCGGCCAGGAAAATGAAACCCTCCGCCGCGCTCACGAACCCGATCGCCTGATCGGTCAGCACCCGCAGATCGCTGTCGATGTGGTTGATCGCCATCATCACCAGCAGGGCCCCACGAACCGTGTCTATGCGTGTATCCCGGCTCACAGGGCGGTCACTCGGAGGGCTGCGGTTGACGGCATGACGAGAAAACGAACGAAAGGCTTCGTGCTTACATTTTGGAGACAGAAAAAACGGCCGTAAGGTCGCAGGAGATTTCGAAAAGTTCGTTCCTGCTCAATCTGCAAAGCACGTGCCCGGCCTTGGTTCGCCGCCGCCCGCTTTTCTGCCGCCAAATCGCGCCGGGACACGCGACGTTTTTTCCCGACTGTGACGTCACACGGGCGGTCAGAATTTCGCAGCCGGCCGGAACAAGAATATCGTAACCTATCGAAGATCAATCGGTTGGTGCGTCGGCGGCCTTCGGCATCCCGTCAGCTATTGGAGGGCATCGAAACCAACATCACTCAACTCAACGACCACAAGGAATCCCTATGAGACTCGTACGTTACGCCTATCCAAATCAACGCAGCCTCAGTCCGTTCAGCGGCCTTCAGAGCCCCTGGTCCGGACTTGAGGGCGAGATCGACCGGCTGTTCGAGTCGGTGCTGGGCGACTACGCTGCGCCTGCCGCCGACCGCTTCCCCGTCGACCTCTACGAAGACAAAGAAAACCTCTACGTTCGCGCCGAACTCCCGGGCATCAGCCGGGACGACATCAACGTGGAGATGATCGAGGACTATCTCACGATCACCGCCGCGCGGAAGACCAAGGAGGAAGGCGGAGAGCAATCCCTCTCGTTCAGCCGCTCCGTCACCGTTCCGGAATCGGTGCAGGGCGACAAGGTGTCGGCCCAATACCAGGACGGCGTCCTGACGGTGACGCTTCCGAAGAAAGAAGAGGCTAAGCCCCGCAAGATCGCCGTCTCGGTCAGCTAAACCCGCACAATCATCACGGAGGTATTTACCATGACACATTTCACTTCACTCATTCCTGCCTTCACCCGCAGCCCGTCGCAGCGCCAGACGGCGGCCGACGTCACGCCCGGTATTCGTCCGGCCTACGAGATCAAGGAGACCGACGAAGCCTGGGGACTGACGGTTTACCTGCCTGGCGTCTCGAAGAGTGGGCTCTCCATCACCGATGCCGAGGGCGTCCTGACCATCCGAGGCGAACGCGGCTGGAAACAGCCCGGAGGCTGGACCTCGCTCTACCGGGAATCCAGCGACCTGCCCTTCGTCCTGAATCTGGAACACGACAACGGTTTCGATTCGGAAAAGGTGCACGCTGAACTCCGCGACGGCGTCCTCCGGGTCTCCCTCCCGAAAGCCGAGGAGCGCAAACCCCGCAAGATCGCCGTGACCTGAGCACGTCTGCAACGACTCTGCCGGCTTCCAAGCCGGACAAGAAAAGCAGCCGGTCCCGCCCAGGGTGGGGCCGGCTTTTTGTTGCCGCGTGCCCGGTGCAGATTGCCTGCGCGGACACGCGCCGAAATCATCGACCGCTTTGCAGGCGCCGAGGCGCTTCGTACGGTTGCCCAGCATGCCCGCTGACCCGGTCTCCCCCTTGCACGGTCCCGTGCTTTTCTTCGACGGAGAGTGCGGCCTCTGCCAGCGGGCAGTGCGATTCCTCCTCCGGAGAGACCCCGCGGGGCGGATTCGTTTCGCCGCGCTTCAGGGCCCGACCGCACAGCGGTTCCTCCGTGAACGAGGCCTGCCACGGCGCGATTTCGAAAGTATGATCTGGGTGCCGGATTGGGAGAACCGCACCCGCGTTCCACCGCTGTTTCGCACCGACGGCGCTTTGGCCGCGCTGGCGGAACTCCCCGGACCGTGGCGTCATGCCGCGCGGCTCCGGGCGCTCCCGGCGGGATTGCGCGACCGGGGCTATGGCTGGATCGCGCGGATCCGATTCAGGGTTTTCGGCCCGCCCAAGCCTCACGCACTCGACCGACCCGAATGGGAGGGTCGCTTTCTGCCGTAGCGGCACGGGTCTCGGGCGGCGCGGATCTGGAAATTTGCCGGCGTTGACAGGCACCGACGCAGCCGCAGACAAGGTCCGCCGCATGAAACTGCTTCGGATTCTCCTCCTCACCGCCCTTTGCGCCGCCCTGCCCGCGCCCGCACAGGATCAGCCGGCTGAAAAAGTCGGCCAGCCGGCGGCGCAGACGGCTTCGCCGCAAGGGTCGCAGAATTCAACCACGTCCGACACGACTTCGAGCACGACCGACGCCGTCCAGCGCCGGAACGCGGAGGAAGCCGCCGCCGCATTGAAAGGCGGATACGCCAAACAGCCCGCCGCGCCCGACTTCCTCGAGCACCTCGTCGACCTCGCGCTCAACTTGTTCGACGTCGACTCCAGCGGCAACACGCCGACGCGCTACGCGGTGAGCGCCATGTTCCTCATCATCGCGATCATCGTCCGCCGTCTCGTCGCGACGATCGTCTTCGGAATTCTGAGGAAACTCGCCGCGCGCACCAAAACGACGCTCGACGACAAACTCTTCCCCGCCCTCGAGTCGCCAACCGCGGCCTTCGTCGTGGTCGCTGGCGCGGTCGCCGCGCTGAAGGCGTTGAAACTTTCGCCATCCGGGGACCACGCCCTGAGCTACGGCTCGACGCTGGCGTTCTCGCTCGTGACGTTCTGGTTCCTCCTGCGGGCCTTCAACACCGTGTTGGACCACGCCCAGGAAGTCGCCCGGGCGAAGAACATGGGCATCGCGGCGTTCATGCCGTGGATCAAGAAGACGCTCGTCAGCATCTTCATCGTTTTCGGCGTGCTGATCGTGGCCCAGAGCCTGGGGGCGGACGTGAAGGCGTTTCTCGCGGGACTTGGCATCGGCGGTCTGGCGTTCGCTCTGGCGGCGCAGGACACCCTCGCCAACGTCTTCGGTTCGGTGGTCGTCGCGATCGACCAACCCTTCAAGATCGGCGAGTTCGTGCAGATCGGCTCCAACTCCGGAACGGTGGAGGACATCGGTCTGCGTTCGACGAAACTCCGCCGGGTCGACAAAGCCCTGGTCGTCGTCCCCAACAAAACCGTCGCAGCCGAGGCGATCACCAACCTCTCGCGTTTCACCCAACGCCGCGTCGAGCAGACGCTCGGCCTCACCTACGACGCGACGCCCGACCAGGTCGAGTCGTTCGTCGAAGAGGTCCGAGCCAAGCTTCAGTCGGAGCCTGAGATCGAGAAGTCCTCCATCATCGTCCAGTTCACCGAGTTCGGCGACTCGTCGATCAACATCTGGATGGTGTATCTGACGATCAGCTCCGACTTCGCCAAACACCTGGCCCTGAAGCAGCGGCTCAATCTCTGGATCATGCGGACCGTCGCTGCCCGCGGCATGTCGATGGCGTTCCCGACCCGAACCCTCGTCCTGGATGGCCCCGTCGCGCGCCGCCTAGCCGAAAAGGTCAGTCCCGCTCAGCCTCCGCAACCGCAGGCATAACCATCGGGCACACGGCCCTTTCGCTCTCCAGCCGGGCCTTTTCGGCCCGGCTTTTTTTGTTCTCCATCGAGGCGGGAGCAGCCTTCAGCGAAAAAAAGGCCGGGCAAATGCCCGGCCTTGGAGGGGTGAGGGTTGAGCTGCTTCCCGACTAGCGTCGGAAGCTGCGTTCGTTGCGTCCACGGGAGCCGCCGTCGCGACCGCCACCGAATCCACGGCGTTCGCCAGCGCTCTCGAATCCGCGGGGTGGGCGCTCTTCTTTCGGCCGGGCCTCGTTGACGGTTAAGTTACGGCCATCGAGGGAGTAGCCACTCAGCTTTTCGATCGCCTTCTGCGCGTCCTCCGGGGTGCCCATATTGACAAAGGCAAACCCGCGTGAGCGTCCGGTGAACTTGTCAAAAATCAGGTCGACGGTCGTGACCGTACCGGCCTGCGCAAAGAGATCCTGCAGTTCCTGAGCTGTGGTGGCGAAGGGGAGATTTCCCACGTAGAGCTTGCTTGTCATTCGTGATGCCGTGCCGCCGCCACGAGCCCGCCGTTCTCGACCGTCGAGTTTCGAACTCCCAGCCGGTCATTCACCTACCGGGAATCCACCGAACGAGACACGTACGACAGCGGCGCGAAACGTGGGAAACGTCTATACCCGATGCAAGGCCTGATTTTGCCTCTCCAAAACACGCAAGGGAGTAATCTATAGGCAATAAGGACTAGGTATTGCCGTCCGTCGCCACTGACTTGATACGAATATGCACTTATGCTTGGGCGGCATTGCATAAGCACGGAGAGAGAGCAGCTGCCGCTCGCGGCTCCCCAAAAACTTGCCCGTCGCTGCGACCCGACCGGAGCGCCCACCGCCGGCAGCAAACCCGGTTTTCAGAGGGTGAAACGGCACTCAGCGCACACGACAAACGACATTCCACGAGGCGATCTGGGATTTTGCCGCTGGTTTGCCCTCCCGATCAATCCGACTGTTGTATCTACGTTTTCACTACCAAGAGCACCTTCGCATTGCTGCCACGCGGAGTGCACACACACGACCTAGCCATCGGTGTTTCTGCGGAAGAAAAAGAACTCATAGGCGCGTTAATCGTACGTATTTCCGTTCATAGGCGCGGCCGGCGTGGTTTTCGGTTCCTTTCGGTGATCACAAGGCAGCACAACAACCACAGCTCTTGCACCTTATTGGCGTTGACCGGATTTCTTTTCGGGAAGAGATTCCCGAAGTTTTCAAGTCCACCGAGTGCTCGCCGATAGACTCAACCGTGCACGATCTTCTGCGAGAGATACTTTCCAGTCTGGGTGCCGGCCTTCTGCTGGCCATTCTGTTCAACGCACCCCTCGGCTTCCTACTCTGGAAAGCCTCCCGGCTTCGGCGGCAATACCGGGTCGCGGGAGGGCTGCCGCTCAAGGAACTGTCCTTCAGGCCGCCGGGAGAATCGCTCCGAGCTCGCATCGATCGGCTGATCGACACCCAACAGAGCGAAATCATTGCGTTGTTAGCCGCTGCCATCGTGGCAGTTCTGATTGTCACAGCCGGACCCGACCCGTGGCAGCTCCCGCTCTTTGCCGTCGCTTTTTTGGTGGTCGGAGCAACCGGAATCTGGGCCATTCCCAGGCTCCTTCGGACGACGCGCCAAATCTGGGAATGCCGGCTCGCCTTTGACGGCGAGCGCTCGGTGGGCGAAGAGCTCAATCAGTTGATGTACAGCGGCTATCACGTCTTTCACGACCTGCCGTGCGAGCGGTTCAACATCGACCATGTGATCGTCGGGCCCGCCGGGGTCTTCGCCATCGAAACGAAGACGCTTCAGTGCGCCCACTCGCCGTCACCCGCCGAAAGCCGCGTCCGCTATGACGGAGAAAAGCTGGCATGGCCGCATCACTCCGACAGCGCCCCGGTCGACCAAGCGCTGTTCAACGCCCGCAGTCTGGGTCATTGGCTCAGCTGCGTGACCGACACCACCATCCGGGTGCAACCGATCGTCGCGGTGCCGGGCTGGACGGTCCAGGGCGATTCTCTCCAGGCCGACGTTTGGGTGCTCAATCCGAAGGACATCCGCGCCATCGTGACCGGCAGCGACCAATCCGCGCTCGATCCCAGCGTGCTGCAGCAGATTACCGCCCATCTCAGCGACCGCTCCGGAATCGGACGGGCCGCCTGCCCTCATCCGTCCTGAGCTCGCCGCGGAGCGCCGGCCGTCTGTATCCACCTTCCCGTTACGTACGGGCCGGAGATCCGCCGGCCGGAGCAGTCCTCCGCATCCTAGCCGATCGCCGAATACCTCTGGGCGAGGTTTCCGCTAAACTCCGGGCATGCAGACCAAGATCGAGTTTCTGACAACCCTCGCGGCGTTCCTTCCCGGCGCGGCGCTTTGCCTCGCCTGGTTCATCTATTTCTTCGCCGGGCTCCGCTGCCTGCGCGGCGTTCGCCGCGTCCAGTTGTTCTCCTGACGCAGCTTAGCGCTTCACCCGTTTCGACCAGGCTCGATGCTTCTCCAGAACGGAAGCCGGCCAGGAGCCGAACCAGGCATAGCCGTAGCGGCGTTCGGACGAGATTTCTTCGACCGCATAATGGATGGTCCGATCGCGGTCGCCGAAAATGGGCTTGTCCGTTCCCAGTTCGTAGAAACGCGCCCAAATCTCCCGGGCGCCGGGTTTCTCCACGAGACCCGTCGCGCGGTCCCAGACCACGCCGCGCAGCGCGGTCCGATCGAGCCAAGTCACCGCGGCGTCGACCGACTGCACTACCTCGGGCGACGGGTTGGGGAGACTCATGAGAAAACGCACGATGGCGCCGCTCTCGTCGGAACACGCCGCGATCGGCTCGAAATTGCGCGCCGCACAGGGCAGCAACGTGATCGCGTCGTGCTGCTGGCACCACACCGTTCGGCTTCCCGACGCATCCTTGATCTGGCTGGCGAGAATGCAGTGGAGCCCGCGATCCATCGCCGATCCGCACTTCGCCTTCAGTTCGGCGGGCACGAAGGCGAATTCCGGTTTTCCCGCCGAGATGTCGCGCAGGAGTTCTAACACCTGGACCATGGCCTCGTCGTTGTAGGTGATGGCGTCGTGATAACCCCCGCCAAGCGGGAAAATCTGAGGGAATCCGCCATTTGGATACTGCGCCGCGAGCATGTAGTTCACGCCGCGGAGAAACGCCTCGCGCCAGTTCGCGCCCCGCGCCGGCTCCTTCGCCGCCAGATTGACCAGGGCCAACATCCGCAGCTCCCACGTGGTGGCGTCGTTGTCGAAGGTGCCTCCGCCCCATACGTTCGCCCCGGAATGCGCGGGCGCCGGGCCGGATTTCGTGTAGTTGTTTCCCTTTGTCCAGGCTCCCGCCGGAGTTTGCGCCTGCACCACGCGGTCCGCAATCTGTTGCGCCTCGTGGGAGGCGTACCACGCCGGGCGGGCATCCAGACGCAAGCCCCGGCTGTGGGCGCCCCCCGCCGGAGGCGTGTCCATGGGCTTGTTCAGCGCGGGTTCCGGAACATCACGAGGCGGCAGCTTCGCGAGGTACTCCCGCGAGACCTCCAGATATCGGACCCAGGCGGCGCGCTCCGCTTCCGGCAGGCCGGCAACGCGCTCGGGTGTGACCGGGAGAAACGGGTCGGGCGGCCAATGCTTCGGTTTTCCGGTCGCCAGCGCCAGCGGAGCTGAGGCTACGGCGAAAAGCGCTACGGCAAAGGCACACAAGGGCGAGGGGGGGCGCATGATTTCAAGAGAGTGTTCGGGGTGATGAGGCGATCTCGGCCGGGGTCTCGCATGGCCGATTTCGAACCGCGGTTCCAGGAGCGACCGCTGCGCCTCTGAAAGCAAAGCGCTGAAAAGACGCCCAGGCTCCGCGCGGCGTTACGGCCCGGGGCAGAAACGAGAATCGAATCTGCTCGAGGCGAAACACGCGCGTCCACCCGCGGCGGACGGCGCTCATCCCTCGCGCCATCCCAGGCGCAGAGCTTCCCGGTAATGCTCCGACGCCTCCTCGAGCTTGCCGCGCTGCCGGAGGAGAAGCGCCAAGTTGTAGTGCGCCTCCGCGTTCTCCGGATCCAGCTCCACCGCGGCGCGGTACTGCGTGACGGCCTCGTCGATCCGCCCGAATTTCGCCAGGGCGCGTCCGTAGCTCACCCGTGCGGGAACCGAGTCCGGGTTCAGCTGCAAGGCGCGTTCGAAATGGCGGACCGCCTCCGCCGGGCGATCGGTCAACGTGAGCGCCACCGCCCAACTCACCTCCGCGTCCGCGTAGTTGGGCTGCAACTTCACCGCCTGTTCGAACAGCGGAATCGCGTCCGCCGTCCTGCCCGCCATCGCCAGACCCAGACCGAGGTTGCGGTAAGCTGCCGCATAGTCCGGCCGAAGCCGGATCGCCTCGCGGTACCTCGCCAGCGCCTCTTCCGAACGGCCGACCGCCATCAAGGCATTGCCGAGATTGTTCGAAGCTTCCGGATACGCGGACTGCAGCTGCAAGGCCCGCTCCAGATGGGGAATGGCCTCTCGCGGACGGCCAAGCCGCGTGAGGTCGTCGCCGAGGTTGTTCTCCGCGATCGCGTAGTTCGGCCGCAGTTTGAGCGCCTCCTCGAGATGGGGGACGGCTTCCTCGATGCGACCGGCCTCGGTCAGGGCCATCGCCAGATTGTTGTGCGCCATCCAGGACGCGGGGTTTTTGGCCAGCGTGTCCTCATAGAGCGTGAACACATCGCGATAGATCCCCGCCTGCCGCCAGGTGAGGACGCCTAGAACGATCAGCAGCACGGCCGGGGCGGCGACTCGCGCCCCCAACGGCAAGCGCTGCAGCCACGACGTGGCTCCCGCCGCCGCCAGGCCGATCAATGCCATCGCCGCGACGTATTGGAAGTGATCGGCGACGTAGGAGAAAACGAACGGGTAGACGTTCACGAAGCCGAGCACCGGGAAAAGCAATCCGCAGAAAATCAACGCCGCCGCGAACGCTCCGCGCGGTGCTCGCCAAGCGAGCGCCCCCAGCCCAACCAGCACGCCGAGCGGGAACAGGTATTGCCACCACGAGCCTGCATCGATCGTCCAACGCGGATACATGAACGCCAGATCCGCCGGCCAGACGAGTTTCGCGGCGTAGAACCAGATCACGCGACCTGCGACCAGGCACCGCTGCGCGAGGGACAGATCGAAGTCCGCCCCGCTCGCGCCAATCGAGGTGCGCTCGAGCCAGGCAGTGAAGAGGCCTGCTCCCGCGCCCAATACGATCCACGGCCCAAGTCGGAGACCGTCGCCCGGCGTCAGCCGGCGCCGCTTCCACCAGAGCAGGACCAGGAGGCTCGGGGCGAGCATCGCGGCGACCGATTTCGTGAGCAGCGCCAGCGCGAACAGCGCCGTCGCCGCCGCATAGAGCGTCCAGCGCCGCTCCGTATCGTATCTCAAATACATCCATGCCGCCCCCAGGAGAAGGAAGGTGGATAGCGTGTTCTTCTGCTCCGCAATCCAGGCGACCGACTCCACCGCGACGGGGTGGAACGCGAAAACGAACGCAGCCAGCCACGCCCCCGGAACCGCGAGTCGACGCAGGATCAGGGCAAACAAGCCCGCGGAGAGCGCGTGCAGCACGGCGTTGAGAGCGTGGTAGCCGAAGACCGCGTCGCCCCAGAGCCTGTGCTCCAGCCAGAACGCGCTGTGGAGAACAGGGTAGTACTGCTGGGTCGCGTTCTTCTCGAACCAGATGCGCCACAGCCCGTGCCACGAGCGAAGATCGGCACGGGTCACGTGGCCCGCGTCGTCCCAGAGCAACTGCCCGTTCATCGCCGGGAGGTAGAGGAAAAACGTGGCAACGAGCAGCACGGCGAAACCCCAGCGGGCCGGCAGCGGAAACACGTCCGCCGCATCCTTCGGCGCAGGGCGGCGCGGCGACTCGCTCGTGGGGTGAAGCTTGGTCATTGCGGCGCGATCACTTCTGCACGGAGCGAGGGGAGGATTCCAGCGTTTCTTCCGTTGAGCGGGAGCCGATCATGCGCTCGCAATCCGCGTCGCAAAAAAGCCGGCACACCGAAGTGCGCCGGCTCGAATGGAACCACCAATGTCCAGCTAGAATTCGAACGTAGTCTGGAAGATGAACTGCCGTGGATCCACGATGCGGTACGTGTGAGCCACGCCGTTCGGGTACGCGCCGACCGGCTGCAGGCGGCCGCTCTCCTGAATGTTTCTCACGTTCAACTGGAACGCAGCCCGGATCTTGTCGCGGAAGAGCTTCGTTTTGTACGTGATGAAACCGTCGAAGTAGATGTGGTCGCTGTCGTAGATCGGGCGGCTGGCATCCAGGTCCGTAATGGTCGCCGGATACGTCTGCAGTCCGTAGTAACCGATCGCGCCCTTGCTCTCCCAGCGCACCGCGCCACCCACCGTGAAGTTCTTCACGATGTGATTGTCCGTGATGCCCGCCAGTTGATAGCTGGAGGCCACCTTGACGTTGTAGCGGCGATACGAGGGATTCGATTTGCCCTCGAGCTGCTTGATCACGCCGTACGGCGCCTGGATCCAGGAGATGAAGTTCTGCTCGGGTGTCTGGGACGCACTCGGGTAGAGCGTCTTCCACCAGAGCTGGTCCGGGTTGGCCGCAGTCGCGGCGACCGTCGGGTCCTTCAGCTTCGTCCAGACCTGCATGCGCTGATCGATCCACTGCTGCAGCGCGAGGGAGATGTTGTCGGTCTGGGCCGTGCCTTCCGTGAACGAACCGGTCAGCGTCCAGTAGCGGTTCGGGTTGAAGTTGACCTCCACCTCGGTGCCCTTGGCGTGCACGTCGTTGGTCGCGGCAATCGGAGGATCGGGATTGATCAGGGCCTGCATCAGCTCGCGGGACATGCCCATCACGTTCTCGAGCTCGGTCATCACCTGCTCGTCGCTCCACTGCATGCGCTCCGGGTGGTTGGGGTCGGCCTTGATCCACCCGATGCGATTGTAGTTGCTCGAGTTCGCGACCGTAGCGCCGGCTACGTTGTACAGCACGTACCGCGCGGGCGTCGTGCCGGCGAGCGGCAGGTCGTGGCGGATGATGCGCTGCGCCATCGTATTCGCGTCGCTGTTACGGGAATTCAGCTGCGAATTTTTGTAGTGGGTGATGCGGACGTTGAGCTTGTTGTCGAGGAGGGTGAAACCCACGCCCCAGCTCTTGTCCTCGCCGGAGGGATCCGGGAGCTTGTTGAGGAAGAGGTCCTGCGCGGGCGTCGACGGGATGAAGCTGTCGGACTTGTTGTAGTAGAGATTCAGACTCCGCAGGAAGCCGCCGAGGTAATGATTGAAGCCGGTCCCTCCCTCGAGCTGCTTCGCAAAGGGAAGCTCGCGGAACGGACGGACGGCGATCTGGTAGTTTTTCGTGTCGCCCGTGTTGGAGCGCCAGTTGGGGGCCCAGCTGTCGGTCGTAGCGGTGTTGAAGGTCAGACCATCGGGGTTGAGCAGCACCGTCTGGTAGCCGAACTTGGTGAACACCTTGTCGCGGCGGATGCCCACGGTGGTGACGATCGAGTCGTTCAACCAGTGGTTCTGCATGACCGCGCCCATCGTCTTCAGGATGACCTTGCTGTTGTTCGTATAGCCGGTCGCGTCGGTCACGGCGCCGAGGCCGAGCGTGGCCGGATCGCGGGTGAAGGCTCCCGTCGTGTAGTTGCCCCAAACGTACGGGTAGCTCCCGTAGTCGAAGCCCACGGGTGCGTAGTCCACGTTATTTCCCACGTTGTCGCCGACGTAATAGCGGTAGTTGCTGCGCGTCGTGGCGATCAGGGCCGGAGTACCGGAAACCTGCGACTGGTTGCCGCGGTAGACGCCCGGCGTGATCCAGGAAAGCCCGTTGGTGATCACGTCGCGGTACGAGTACTGGCGGTTGATGCGGTACTTGTATTCGTCGTACGCGGTGAACTGGTGCATTCCGAGCCACTTGAGGAAGCCGCTCTCCTGGGTCAGATCGAGGCGGTAGGCGACCTGGGCGCGGTACGTCTCCCACTTGGCCGGGGTCAGCACCGTGCGGGGCTTGTCCGTGCTGATGTAGGGCCGCAGGAAATACGGGTTGGGCGTTCCGTCGAGCAGGCGCTCGTTGATGTCGATCGAGTACAGGCCGGACACGCCGTTGTCGTTCGCGGTGCCGAGGAGGTTGCGCTGATAGCGCTTCGAGTCCTCGCCCAGATAGGCGAACTGCACGACCAGCCAATTGCGCGGCGAGTTGAGCAGCGTCTGGTCGATCTGCAGGTACGACGTCAGGTTCGTGTCCCAAACGTTGTTCACGGACGCGAGGTTGATCGAGGACCAGTCGTAGATGCTCTTGTCCGTCAACGAGGGGATGGTGGTGAAGAGCGGCTGGGTGCTCGGCTTGGCTGTCGAGCCGGTGATGCCGGCGTAGGGGCTCGCCTGCAGGAAGCGGTTGAGCGTCGCGCCCGTGCTGGGGTTGGCGCCGGTGACCATCATCGGGCCGGCCCAGTAGCCGATGCCGTTCTGGTCGATGAAGAGCTGGCTGTCCAAAGAGCCGAGGTAACCGCTGTTGAAGAAGTCGGGCGCGCTGCTCGGATAGCTGCCGTTGGTCGGATTTGCCAGCGTCCGCGACGTGCCGTTGACGTGGATCGTGCGGGTGACGGGGTCCCAAGTCGGGCTGCCCTGCGAAAGCCAATAGGATACGTCGTCGCGAGGCGGCAGCGCGTTCGGGCGGTTGCCGTACATGTGATAGTAGAACACGCCGCCGGAAATGCTGGTGCCCTTGAACGGTTGGTATTTCACCATCGCGTTGTACCGCTCGGTCTTCACGCCCGAGGGTTTCCGCGTGAATGCCTCGTTCTGGTAGACGGCGCTGACGCGGACAGCCAACTTGTTGTTCAGGAGCACCCGATTCGCATCGAGGCTGCTGCGGAAACCTCCCCAGTCGTCGACGCGCAGCTGCACCTGATTGCGGTCGCGCTGCAGGTTGGCCGACGCGAGAATCTGGTTCACCGTGCCGGAAGGATTACCCAGGCCGAAGACGTTGGCGTTCGGTCCGCGGCTGATCTCGACGCCCTCGAGGAGGATCGGGTCCATCGCAACGCGATTCATCGACTCGATGTTGTTCAGCGAGACATTGGCCGGAGCGATGCCGCGCACGCGGTTGGCGCCCGTGGGGTTCAGCTGCACGTTGTCCTGCACGCTGCCGTTTCGGTCGACGACGTAGTCCGTGTAGGTCGCGGTGCCTTCGGTGCTCGCCGTGTACATGAACACGTCGTTGATATCGAGCATCGCGAAGTCCTGCATCTGCTCCTTGGATACGACCGTGATCGCCGAGGCGAGATCGTCGAGTTTCGCGTTGAAGCGCGTGCCCGACATCGTGTTCGCCGAGTAGTAGCCGCGGGTGTCGGCCTTCACTTCAAAGGGGGACAAAACGATGGTCTCGTCCTCCGCGTCTCGTTTGGGCTCTTGACTCGAGGAGGGCGCAGCCTGCGCCAGCATCGACGTCGCCAAGGCACCGAGCAGGAACGGCGCTGCCATGCCTACGCGCAGCGCCAACGGTTGTTGGTTCGAGGTCTTCATTGGGGTTCGGGCCCGCCGCGTGTTTGGGGCCGGGGCAGGCGCTCGGGGTTAAAATCCAGACACGTGTCGCAATGCACCAGCGCCCATTACGACGCAAGGAGATTTTGCCACTGAGTGGCTCCGCCAGAGGGAGGATTACCTAGGGAATCTGTCGCCGCGAGGCGGCGACCCAGCGCGAACAGGGAAGCCTGTCGTGCGAGCGGTTTCGCCGGTTCCGTCGAATTTTGCGGACACGCGTACGCAGCGGAAACGACTCGCTGC
The DNA here is from genome assembly GCA_003054665.1 of Opitutaceae bacterium EW11. Classification (GTDB taxonomy): domain Bacteria; phylum Verrucomicrobiota; class Verrucomicrobiia; order Opitutales; family Opitutaceae; genus EW11. The sequence goes on from QAYY01000001.1 coordinate 1,127,322, forward strand.
AGCGCCCGCGACGATTCTCCAGCCGCACCGCCGGAGCCACCGGCCCCGCGCTATAGCGACGAGGCCCCGAGGTGCGAGGCGCCGTACGGCGCGCGGTCCGGGCGCGAGAGAAAACCGTTGGCCTCGGGATCGTCGACGAAGCGCTCCGCGGCGGCATCCCACGAGAGAGGCCGGCCGAGCTTCATCGCGATCCAGCTCACGATGCATGCGCTTCCGCTCCGATGCGCGACGGACACCGGTGCGAGCGGGCTCTGCCGCGAACGCACGCATTGAAGCCAGTTCTCGTGATGCTCGCGGCTCACCGGGAGCTGCACACGAACGCCCTGCGGCGAAAGGAGCTTTCGGTCGCTGGCGTCGAGCGCCTTGAGTTCACCCAACGGCGAGCTAAGTCCCGGGGGCAGCGGTTGGGCGTCGCGGGACACAAAGAGCCAGCCGTCGTCGCCGATGAAACGCAGACCGTTCGGATGCCGGCTCGAGACGGATACTTTCACCTCCCCCGGATAGGTTAGCTGAACTTCGAACGGACCGTGTACGTTCCAGATTCGGTTCTCCGGAAACTCCGCTCTTCCCTCAACCTGCCGCGGGCCGCCGCCCTCCACGTCGAGCGCCCAATGGAGGATGTCGAAATGATGCGCCCCCCAATTCGTGATCATGCCCAGGCAGAAAGCCTCGTTTTGCATCCAGCCCGGTCGACCGTAGTCGAGCAGCGGATGCACCCGCTGCTCGGTGTAGTAGGCGTACGGCGCCGGCCCGAGCCATCGATCGTAGTTGAAGCCGGGCGGAACGGGCTGCTCCGGACTGTCGGACTTCGTCACGTCGGTCGGCAGACCGATTTCTACCCGGCGCACCTGCCCCACCCGCCCGCTTCGGATCAGCTCGCAGGCCCTGCGAAACTGCACCGACGAGCGCTGTTGGCTGCCGACCTGCAGGACGCGTCCCGATTTTTCCACGGCTTCGCGAAGCAGAATACCTTCCGCAACGGTCATGGTCATCGGCTTCTGCAGATAGACATCCTTGCCCGCCCGGATCGCCGCGAGCGCGATCTCGGCATGCGAGTGATCGGGCACGCTGATCACCACCGCCTCGATGTCCGGCCGTGCGAGCAATTCCCGGTAGTCGGAGAAGACCGCCACCACGGGTGGCTTCTGGTCGCGTGAGGCGTACGCGTTCTCCACCCAGCGGCGGCCGTCCTCCATCCGGCGCGCGTCGACGTCGCTCACCGCGACGATATCGGCCAGATCCGAATCGAGCACGGCGGGCATGTCGTGCGTCCGCGCTATCCTCCCGCAACCGATCTGGCCAAGGCGCACCCGGCTGGTGCGCGCGGTCGCTCCGCGCAACAACCTCGACGGCAGAACGAGCGGCGTGACCGCGAGCGCCGCCGCGCTGCGGCAAAACGCGCGGCGGCTCATCCGAGAAACGTGGGGTGGCTGGATTTTCATGGGCAACGGCACCTGGAGCCCCTTGAGGGCATCGCCGGGCGGCGAATGTTCCAGAGAGCTCCGTTGTGGACGCAAACACAACGTCTGCTCCCCTGGGGCTCAAACGAACGAGTGGCGCCGCCGGTGACTCGTCCGCGAGCCGTTCAACAGTCGTCCCCGAACCCCGCGCTTCGCCATGAAACACATCCTGCCCCTCGCTCTCGCCGCCTGCTCTGCTGTATCCGCTGCTCAACCACTTCCGGCCTACCACCAGTTCAAGGTCGCCGTGTACTGCCGGGCCTACGAGGTGCGGGAGATGGCCGACCCGGCCTGGCTCCGCTCGCGCTGGGACGAGCTTTCCCGCCAGGTCCACGTGGACAAGGTCTACCTGGAGACCCACCGCGACGGTGTGATCGTGGCCGACGCCACGCTCGAGTCGGCCAAGGCGTTTTTCGCCGCGCAGGGCGTGCAGACAGCCGGCGGCATCACCTACACCATCGACGAGAGCAATCGCTTCGAGACGTTTTCCTATAGCAATCCCGAGCACCGGCGGAAGGTGCAGGAGATCGCCGAGCACGCCGCCCGGCATTTCGACGAGGTCATCCTCGACGACTTTTTCTTCACCAGCGCCAAATCCGAGTGGGACCTCAAGGCGCGCGGCAACCGCAGCTGGACCGACTACCGCCTGCAGCTGATGGCCGACGCGGCGGAAAACCTCGTCGTCAAGCCCGCCCGGGCCGTCAACCCGAAGGTCAGGGTGATCATCAAGTATCCGAATTGGTATGACCACTTCCAGGCTCTCGGCTTCAACCTGGAGAAGGAGCCCGCCATTTTCGACGGCATCTACACCGGCACGGAAACGCGCGACGCCTCGCTCCTCGCCCAGCATCTCCAGCCGTATCACGGATACTCCATCATGCGGTATTTCTCCAACATCGCGCCCGGTCGGAACGGCGGCGGCTGGGTGGATACCGGCGCCGCCTTCACCTATGATCGATACGCCGAACAACTCTGGGTCACGCTCTTCGCCAAAGCCGCGCCGGAAATCACGCTCTTCGATCTCAAGCAGATGCACTTCCCGCTCGACGAGCGCTTCCGGGCGCCTTGGCAGAACCAAAAGACGAGCTTCCGCTTCGACGCCCTTTCCGAGCCGGTGAAACTCGCCTCGGGCGAGACGGCCAAGCCCACCAGCTACGCCCGTGTCGCCGGCGTGTCCTTCGAGGCCGTGGACGGCGTCCTCGCCGCGCTCGGGAAGCCGCTCGGGCTGAAAAGTTACAAGCCCTTCCACTCGTCGGGTGAGGATTTTCTTCAGAGCTACCTCGGCATGGCCGGCATTCCGATGGAGATCGTGCCCGTCTTCCCGAAAGACGAGCCGATCGTCCTGCTCACGGCCCAGGCAGCCCACGACCCCGACATCGTGGCGAAGATCGAGGAGCATGTCCGGACGGGCCACAAGGTCGTGATCACCTCGGGCCTCTTAAAGGCGCTCTCGCACCGCGGCATTCAGCAGATCGCGGAGATCGAGGACACCGGACGCGTCGCCCTCGTGAAGGACTATGTCGCCGACTGGCGGAAGATGACGGGCGAAAAGGCGATTCTCATCCCGCAAATCGGTTATCGAACCAACGACTCGTGGGAACTCGTCTCCGCGATCGACGGCGACAACGGCTGGCCCCTGCTCCACGACGCCAGCTACGTGGGGGGCCACCTCTACGTTCTCACCATTCCCGAGAACTTTGCGGACCTCTATCACATCCCCGCCGGCGCGCTGAACGCGATACGCAGAATCGTCACGCCGCACCTTCCGGTGCAGCTCGAGGCGCCCGGCAAGGTGAGCCTGTTCGTTTACGACAACGATACGTTCGTGGTGGAGAATTTCCGCGACGAGCCGGTCGATGCCGCCGTCGTGCTGGGCTTGGATCGCAAGGCCATCGAGGACGTGGCCACGGCCGAAACCATTGCGGCCGAGGAACGCAAGGTCAGTCCCGGCTGGGGAAAACCGCCCGTGGCGGTGGCCAGCGCCGCGAAAATCCAGCTGCCGCCGCATTCGTTCCGGGCCTTTCGGACAAAGGCCAAGTAGACGGTCCAAGAACAAGCCGGGCCGACGCGCCAACGCCTTCGCGCTGCAAGCCCGGCCGGGCGCGAATCGCGCCCGGCAAGGGGGGCTTGGTTATTCCGACGAGAGCCAGCTTCGCGAGGAATCCGAGGCGTCGTCCGGCACCTCCTCCAGGCTGACGCCGGCGTGCTCGAGAGCGACGGCGAGCGGTGCGATGAATTCCTCATCCAGATTCTCGATACGGAAGGTGATGTCGAGCGGGGTGACCCCGGTGATGAACGAAATGGCATCGGCAAGCGCCGCCACGTCGTCCTCGCTGAAATGCTCGTCCGCCACGGACTGGCTGCAGGCCAGAGGCGTCAGGGTGGCCCAGTATCGTTCCTCCATCTCGTTCGGCTGCTGCACCTGGACGGGACCGACCAGCCCGGCACGGCGGAAAACCGCCGCGAGCCGTTTCAGCGTCACGTAGGCATAAGCCATGTTCGCGAGGCGCGTCTGCTCGATCAGCGACTGACGCGAAGAGAGAAGTTTCGATAGGTTCATAGGCCAATTCTCCGTTGGATGGTTCATGTTGCCTGACCACGAACGCCCTCGCGCAGCGCCCTTGCCTTCCATCGGGTGAACCTGCGCCGATCCGAATCGGCCCTCGCCGGTTCGCCATCCAGAAAAACAGCCTGACCTCTGACACCGTCGCCGGACCGAATCGATCTGCTCGGCCTTACTCCGACGGGGCACTGACGCTGCAACGAAAACGCTCCAAGAATTTCCTGACTGCAGAATCTGCAACTAGCCGTTCTCTGACGTATCCAGTCTGCACGACTTCCGACGGGGCGCAAACCGGTTTTGGTAAATTGGCGGTAACTCCGCGTTTCCAGGACACGCCGCGCCGAGGGAAATTCGCCGGGGCTGACGGTGTTTCACCCCATGGCGTAGGGTCCTTTTCCGGTCGCGACGCGGCCCCGCCCACCCTGTACCCACCGGCCCACTACATAGCGGCCGACGCAAGTCTTTGACGGCGCGCGTTTATGTCTTTCCGATCCCGCGCCGCGGAGGTAGCCTTCCAGGCGCCATGTCACATTCATCTGTGGTTCCGCCACGTTCTCGTCTCGTGACTCGCCGCGAAGCGCTTCGCCGCGGCTCGCTGTTTTTGGGAGGGGCGATTCTGGGAGGTGCCTTGTTGCCCCGGTTGTTCGCGCAGCCGCCGGCGCAGGACGAGCCGTCGTATCCGTCGGTCGACGCCCCCGACCACCCGATCGCGAAAGGCCGGCTTTCCATGGCCAACGGAAAGATCTCGGTCACGCGGGTCACGGAGAACCACGTCATGATTTCCGGCATCGGCGGAAACATCGGAGCGTTCGTCGGGGAAGACTCCGTCCTCGTCGTGGACTGCGGCTCCGGTCTGCCCCCGGCGACCGAAGGCCTGCGAAAGACGTTGAAGGAGCTTTCGGACAAACCCGTCCGCTACGTCGTCAACACGCACTGGCACTACGATCACACCGACGGGAACGCCAATCTGCGCGGCCTGGGCGCGACGCTCGTCGCCCACAACGCCGTGCGCACGCGGCTCTCGTCGGCCCACGCCATTCCGTTTTTCAACGCCACCTTCTCCGCCGCGCCGCGCGAGGCGCTGCCGACGATCACTTTCGATCACGAGCTCGAGCTGGATCTCGGGAGCGAACAGGTGCGGCTCGTGCACGTGCCGCTCGCGCACACCGACGGCGACGCCTACGTCCTCTGGCCCAAGTCCAACGTCCTCCAGACCGGCGACCTCCTGTTCTCCGGCTCCTATCCGTTCATCGACGGATCGTGCGGCGGCTCTCTCGAGGGCATGATCGTCGCGGAAGAGCACCTGCTGACGGTGGTGAAACCCGACACGCGGATCATCCCCGGCCACGGCCCCGTCTCGACGCGCGCCGATCTCATCGCCTCGCTGGAAATGCTGCGGACAGTGCGCGACCGCATCGCGAAGCTGCGGGCCGCCGGCAAGTCGGCCGAGCAAGCCGTGGCGGCCAAACCGCTCGCCGATCTCGATGCAAAATGGGGTCAGGGTTTTCTGAATACGGACAACTTCATCCGTCTCGTTTATTCCCTGTAGCGGGCCAGGGCGCGCCGGTCCGGGCGTAAACGCCACCCTGCGGAGCGGCGCCGAACGGGCGCCGCTCGAGTCCGCCGGGCCGCCGCGCAACGGAGCGAAATCGAACGCGTCCCGTTGCTCCGCGGGCGGATGTGCTTAGCCTCGGCACATGAAGCGCACCGCATCCGCCATCTGGGAAGGCGACCTGAAACAGGGCAAGGGCAGCATCTCCACGGCCAGTCACGTGCTGAATCAGACGCCGTTCTCGTTCACCACCCGGTTTGAAAACGGCAACGGCACCAACCCGGAGGAACTGATCGCCGGCGCCCATGCCGGCTGCTTCTCCATGGCGCTGTCCGCCGCCTTGAGCCAGGCAGGGTTCGTCCCGAAACGCGTCGCGACCAACGCTTCGCTGACGCTCGAACAGGTTTCGGGCAACTGGACCATCACCGCCGTTCACCTCGATCTACAGGCCACGGTTCCCGGCATTGATCAGGCGAAGTTCGACGAGATCGCCGCCGGCGCCAAAGCGAACTGCCCCGTTTCCCGGGTGCTGAAGGCGGAGATCACGCTCGCGGCGAAACTCAACGGTTAGCCGAAAACGCCCTCCCGAGCGGGAGGGATTCGCAGGGCCGCTCCTTCTGAACGACCGAAGCGGGCGTCGGTTTGCAGCGGCTTTAGAAAATCGCGAGAACGGCGAAAACGGCCACAATCGCGATCACAGCGACACAACGGGGCAGATATGTCATTGCGGGGATTCCCGCGGGGGTTGGTTCGCGGGAACAGGTGTAGTATACGGCACATTCCGGCGTTGCCCATTCCGGATTTCGGCACGGCGCGACAACAGAAGCTCCGCTGAATTTCGGAAGAAACGGGCCTGTCAGACGGCCCGCCGAACTTGTCTTGCCGCTCACAACGGGTCCCGAATCAGGGAATTCCCGTCCCGAATCCGGCATCTCGCTGAGTCGACCCAGTTTGTACCATGTTTCGCTTATAGCTTGGTTATAATGGGATGCGCGGCTCGGCACAGCCTGGAATAACGGTTGCTAGCTGGAGAGTTCCGACTTCCACCGCGCCATGAACGATCTTCGTTTCGCCGTCAGGCAGCTCCTCAAGTCCCCGGGTTTCACGCTGGTGGCTCTGCTCACGCTCGCGATCGGAATCGGCGCCAACACCGCGATCTTCAGCTTGGTCAACGCGCTGCTCCTGCGCCCGCTCCAATACCCCGAGGCCGATCGCATTCTCCAGATTTCAGAGGTCCCGGCCAACGGCGGACGAGCTGGCGCCACGGGCGGCGTGTTCATGGACTGGCAGGATCGGGCAACGACGCTCTCCGCCATCGCAGCCGCCCACAACATCAGCAAGAACCTCACCGGGCACGGCGATCCGATCCGACTGACGGGACTGGACGTCTCCGCCGACTTTCTCCGAGTGCTGGGCGTCCAGCCGAAGCTCGGCCGCGATTTCGCTCCCGACGAAGACGCGCCCGGCGGCAACCGGCATGTGGCGATCATCACGGACGAACTCTGGCGCACGCACTTCAACGCCGATCCGTCGATCGTGGGCAAAGCGATCCAGCTCGATACGGAGAGCTACACCCTCATCGGCGTGCTTCCGCCCCGCGCGCTTCTGGCCAACAACGTCAGCGTCCTCACGCCCGCCTGCATTCGCGCCGACGCGTGGAAGCAGTCCCGGGACTTCAACTTCCCGTGCTTCGTCATCGCGCGGCTGAAACCCGGCGCGACGATGACCCAGACGATCACCGAGCTGAATACGGCGAAAGCGTCCCTCAACAGTCTGTATCCAAGTTTCAAGGCCCAGTGGACCGTCACGGCGGAGACGCTCCAGGAAGCCACGTTCGGCTCCACCCGGCCCTACGTGCTCACCCTGCTCGCGGCGGTGGGCGTCGTGCTTCTCATTGCCTGCAGCAACGTCGCGAACCTCCTGCTGGGAAAAGCGTGGGCCCGGCAGGGTGAAATCGCGATCCGCACGGCGCTCGGGGCGACGCCGTCCCGCATCGTCCGGCAGCTGCTCACGGAGAGCGTGCTGCTGTCCCTGCTCGGCGGCGGAGCGGGCATCCTCCTCGGCGCGGCGCTCATCGACCCGCTGGTCCGGTTCGGCGGAGGAGCGGGCCCCATCACCGTCGACGTCGTGGTCGACCGAAACGTCCTGCTGTTCGCCCTCGGCGCGAGCGTGCTCACCGGTGTCGTTTTCGGGCTGGTGCCGGCGCTGAGCGTGGCGCGGACGGATTTCCACGAGCAGTTGAAGGAGGGCACTCGCGGCTCCAGCAGCGGCCGGCGCAAGCGCGTGCAGTCGCTGCTCATCGTCGCCGAAACGGCCCTGACGGTCGTGCTGCTCGCGAGCACCGGCTTGTTGCTTCGCAGCTTCGTCAAAGCCACCCGCGCGGACGCCGGATTCAACAAGCAGAACGCCCTCGTTTTCGACCTTTCGCAGCCCGGCCCCAAAGTGCCGACCGTCGGCCACCGGGTGCGGTTCATCTCCGAAGTGCTCCGGCGCATGAAGCAGATCCCGGGCGTGGAACGCGCCGGAATGTTGTCGTCGTATCCGATGAACGGTCAGCAGTACTACGGCGATCTCGTCAGCCGCGAGGATCAGCCCGAGAAACGGAACGACCTCCGGGCCGGCTTCGATTCGGTCGCGGGAGAGTCGTTCCAGGCACTCGGCATCCCGTTGCTCCAGGGGCGCTACTTCTCCGACGCGGACAACTCCGAGAAGGCGCCCAAAGTCACGATCATCAACGAAACTCTCTCGCGACAGCTCTTCGGCAACGAGAGCCCGATCGGACAACTGCTGCACTTCAAGGACGAGGCGTGGCAGATCGTGGGCGTAGTCGGCAACGTTCGCCGATTCCAGCTCGACGTTCCGATCACGCCGCAGATCTACGTGCCGCAGGTTCATTTTCCCTGGTACAACAGCATCATTCTCCGGACGCAGGTACCGCCGCTGACGCTCTCGAACACCGTTCGCGAAGCGCTCCGCGAAGTCGATCCGGAGCAACCGATCGCCAACCTCGGCACCCTCGAGGCGGCGGTCGACAATTCGCTCAGCACCCGCCGCGTCATCCTTACGCTTCTCGGGGTCTTCGCCGGGACCGCGCTGTTGCTCGCCTCCATCGGCATCTACGGCGTCATGTCGTACTCCGTCACGCAGAGGACCCGCGAGATGGGCATCCGCATCGCGCTGGGCGCGCAGCTTCCCGCCGTGATCGGCATGATCGTGATCAACGGTCTCAAGCTCGTCGCCGTCGGTCTGGGCATCGGCCTCCTCGGCAGCCTCGGAACCAACCAGTTGATCGCGAGCCAGCTCTTCGAGGTCGCGCCCCTCGACCCGAGCATCCTCGCGCTCGTCGCCGCGACGCTCACCGCCACAAGCCTCGCCGCGTGCTGGGTGCCCGCGCACCGCGCCACCCGAGTGGACCCGATCGTCGCTCTTCGCACCGAGTAGTCCGTTTCGTGCGCGCCTCGGCGCCCCCTGCCTCCTCCCCACCCCATGAATCGCTCCGAATTCTTCCATCGGTCCACGCAGCTTGCGTGCGGCGTCTGCGCCGCCCTGGTCCTCGGCAAAAACTCCGCGACCGCCGCCGAAGCCACTTCGTCGCCTGCCGCGACACCGGTCGACGAGGCGCTGAAACGCGCCAAGTACGAAAACGCTTTCACCAACAACTGGCTGACGGACCTCTTCGACACGATCGACGCCGAGGTGGACCCGGCGACCAAGCTCAAGCTGATGGAAGGCTGCGGCCGCGGCTGCTTCCGGAGGCACAAGTTCAAGACCGACATCGCGGAGGCCGGAAAGGGCGACCTCGAAAAGCTCCTGGCCGCCTACGAGAAGAGTTTCTTGATCTGGCGCGAGACGGGCACGGTGCACATCGCGTACGGCTCCGGCTCCAACGGGTGCTTTTGTCCGGCGGCAAGGAACCGTCCCGCCCGGCCCAACGATCTTCATTGCGAGTGCACCCGCGCCACGCACGAGGCGATTTTCGAGACAGCGCTCGGACGGCCTTTCAAGATCGAGCTGGCCGAAACGGTCAGACGGGGCGGCAACCGCTGCCACCTGGTGGTTCATCTGTCGTAGCTGCGGCGCTCCAGCGTCGGCGCTGAACGTCACCGATCGAAACCTTCCCGGAGCGCCTCGACGAAGGCGTTTCTCAGGAGCAGGTCGGCGGCCGTCCACACGTCCACCTTGTTGCCCGAGAAGGTGCCGGAAAAAGGCGCTTTGGTCGCCACCTTCTTGTCCCGATCGTTTTTCAGGATCGCATTCGCGGCTTCGGCGGCGGCTTCCTTGATCTTCGTTCCGAGGTTGTCCTTCGCGCTCTTGAAATCGAGGTCCTTGAAGAACGGCTTCGCGTAGCCCTGGTAGGTGCCGTTGTCGGCGTTGGCTTCGACGTAGATCTCGAAGGTCCCCTTGGAGACCTTCACCTCCGAATACGCGGCGAGAAACGCGTTCATTCCGGTGAGGTCGAGGTGCTGGATCTTCATCGTGGTCGCGAACCGCGGCGCCTCCGCCAGCGGATCGGCCTGCACATGGACGTCCAGCCGGCCGTTGCCGCTCGTCACCGCGGAGAGATCGAGCCGGGCGGGCAACCGCTGGCCGCCCTCGCGGTTTTTCAGCCCCGTCAGGAGCAGGTGCACGCGATCGAGGGCGAATTCCGCCACAGGCCGATGAGAAGTATCCGAGAAGTGAACGCGGCCGTCGTTGACCTCGAGCCGCGTGACCTCGAGGGGGATCGCGGTCCGCAGCGCTTCCTGCCACGGTTCCATCTTCGACTGGATCTCCCGCATCTTTGCGGCCGCCTTCCTCTTGTTCTCTGGACTCGCCGTCTCCGTTTTCTGGATATCGATCTCAGGCCGGTCGATGATCATGCGCCCGCCGAGTTTTCCCCGAAAGAGCGCCGACCAGGAGAGCCTGAGGTCGACCTCCTTGAATTTGACGACCGGCCCGTGCCGCTCCTTGCCCGTTTCGAAGAGCTGAAAGCCGTCCGCCCCCACCGCGCCGCGCCAAAGCGAGATTCTCAGGGTGTCCACCCGGCCGTGGTATCCCGGGAGGTGGGCGAGCTTGCGGTTGATGGCCTCGGTGGCGAGCGGAGACACGATCCAACGGGCTAACACGACCAGTGCAAAGACCGCCGCAGCCACCACGATCGCCCAGATCCGGAGGCGGTGCGGGCCTGCCGAACGACGGCTTTCGGGGCCGTCGTCGGCGGCGTCCAACGACAAGGCTCGGCTCATGGGTGCCGCTTCCGCTTGCCACGTGCCAGCCTCGTTTCAGCGGATACTCAGGAGGAGCGCGGCTCTCGGCGCTTCCTCCCGCCGAGCAAGCTGCAAGGCCGCGCTGGTGCGCTGGGCAATCTGCAACTGCCTCAGGCCGACCGGCGCTTCAGGAGATTGGCGGTGACGAAGATGCTGCGGCGGACGTCGCGGTGCAGCTTCGTGTCGTAACGGGTGGCCAGTCGCCGGAAATGCGCGACGAGTTCTTCCTGGCGGAGCTCCTCAGCCGCCGTGAGCGCGCCGTCGATGTCCTCGTCGGAAAGAAAGGCGTCGAGCGCTTCGCTCCGCGGGCCCGTGATGCGGCGAAGCTGGGCGCAGAATAGGCGCGTGTTTTCCCAGCCCATCTCGTCGAAGAGCGCCACGTCGACCACCGCGATTTCGTGCGCGAGCATGCCGAGGTCGCCAACTCCGGCGCGCCAGAGTTCGAAGAGGAGAGCGCGCAAACGCTGCGGCGCGTCGAGCGGCACGGACGCGGAGTCGGCCAGCAGCCGTTGGAACCACGCGCGGATCGCGGAGCGGTCGCAGACGCGGCACGCTTTCTCCAGCGGTTCGAGCGACAGATTGGCGATCGAGTGCTCCAGACCCGGCGTCGACAACGTGAGCAGGTATCGGAGGAGCAACGGATCCATCACGTGAGCGAGCAAATCATCGTCCGCCGCGGCGCAGTGTTCGCAGTGATCGACCAGGGATTCCAGAGACCGGAAGCCGGCAAACAGAAGCCGCTGAAGAACGGACATCAAGGCCTCGACTTCAAAGCCCTGAAGCTCGCGGCGGAGTTCCGGCGGAGTGAGATTCCGGCTCGTGCCGTAGAGCCGGTAAATGGCGCAAAGGAGCTCGGTTCGCTTCGCGATCTCGACCTCGCGGGCCGCCGGATCGAAAACGTCGATCGCTCGATACCGTGCATTAAAGACCTGCCGGATCGTCGCTTCATCCTTCCGGAGCTGCTGCAGACTCCGAGAATCGGCCAGCTCTCCGGTAACGGTGCCCCTCCCACCCGTCGCGAGCGGCACCAGCACCCCCGTCAGCGCCAAACCTTTGCTGCAGAGGAGACTGAGGTGGGGTTCGACGGCTTCGGTGGCGTGCATAGAGGGACTACACCCTAGAGCACCCTCTTTTGCAATGTTTTAGCATCTACAGCGCCCAATCAAGTGTCGCTTCCGAGGCCGCATACCGCATAACTACCTTTTCCATAATGTGTTGCTGAGACTCAGGGCTCGCCGGAATCAGGCGTCGGGTTTACCCCTATAATCGCCATTATCCTGCAACAAAAGGCCTCTACCGACACCGAGAAGTCGTCGGAATATGGTTCAGAAGTTGAAGTTAAACGGGTCCGCACCGGTTCGCTCGGCTCGTTCCAAGGCCGTGATCGCGGCCATTTCGGCGTCGCTCAGCTCGAAATTGAAAACATCGGCATTCTCGCGAATGCGCGACGCATGCACCGACTTCGGAATCGTGATCACGCCGCCCTGCATGTCCCACCGGAGCACCACCTGGGCGGGAGTCTTGCGGTGAGTCTCGGCGATCCGGACCACCACCGGGTCCGTCAGGACGCGTCCACCCTGCATGAGCGGACTCCAGGCCTGCATCTGGATTCCCTTCGAGCGGCAGAACGCCACGACGTCGCGACTTTGTAGATACGGGTGATACTCGATCTGATTCACCGCGGGGCTGACGCGCGCCGACGCGAACAGCTCTTCGAGGTGAGGGATCATGAAGTTGCTCACGCCGATGCTCTTCACCTGTCCCCCGCGTTGCAGGCGTTCCAGCGCCTGCCAGGAGCGAACGATCTTTCCGGCGATTGGCCAGTGCAGGAGGTAGAGGTCCACGTAATCGAGGCCGAGCTTCCGCAGGCTGTCGTCGAACGCCTGCTCGACCCGGTCGGCCCGCATGTCGTCGTTCCACACTTTCGTCGTGACGAAGAGCTGTTCCCGCGGGACGCCGGAGGCGCGGATCGCATTTCCGACGCCGCGCTCGTTCCGGTAGAGCGCCGCGGTATCGATGCTGCGGTAACCGGCAGAAAGCGCCGTGGCGACGACGCGCTCCGTCTCATCGTCGCTCGGAATCTGCCACACGCCGAGGCCGAGCCACGGCATACGCGCGCCATTGTTCAACGTGACAACGGCGTCTTTCAGGCCAGCCGCGGGTGAGGAAAAGGTCTGGGCGAGGAATTGCGGTTTCATGGAGGAAGACGTGAGCCGCGCCGACAGCCGGAGCGACGCTCACCGTGGGTCGAGCCAACGCCGCCCAGCGCGCCATGCAACCCAAGGCGGCGGGTTTTGTGGTCGAACATTCGAGCGGGCGCGGACGGCCCGCCGGCGCCGTCACTCCTTCTGCACGAGCGCGCAGCCGAACACGCTCGGGGTCGCACCATCCCAGGATTTCCCAGACTGGAATCTCACCGAAACGGACGCCTTGCCCGACGTGAGCTCCACGGGGACGTCGAAGCGCTCGAGGTAAAACTCACCCGGATGCGAGCCGTCGAGGACGGGAGCCGCGATCTTCTGGTCGTTCACCAGGATCTCGAAAGTCCGCCCGCGATCCCGGCTGCCGAAAGCGCACACCAGGGACAGGGGTTCCGTTTTGCCCGCCGCGAGTTCGTAGCTGAAAAAGCCGCCCTTCTGCGCGATGCGCCAGCCGAGCCCGCCGACCACCCCGGAATCGGTCTGCTTGCCGTCAAAGCGGTGCGCCGATTCGGAGACTTCATTGCCGACCTTCACGTGATCCACCGCACGCTTCTGGACGTCGTCCCAGCGCGCCTGCGTGTCGGCAACGCTCTTCTCGCGCTCCTTCCACGCCTCGGGCGTAAGGACCTGCCAATACACCGCGTTGCGCTCGTGATGGACGGTATAGAACGGGGCCAGCGTCACGTCGTCGGGCCGGCCCAGGCCGTGCGTGCGGAACAGCAGCGGATCGCGGGAAAGCATCTCGACCTGCTTCAGCCAATCGCCGCCGGAGGCGACGAACGTCGGCACGGCGGGGTCCGGGAAACGCGCCTGGTCCAGCTGGTCGCGGGCATAGGGAGCCGGCATGCCGTCGGTGCCGAGTTTGCCGGCCAGCACGACGGGCCCGTACAGGAGCGCGAGCGTCCCAGGCGTGCCGGGGAGCTCCTCCGTGCGGAGCGCCATCGGGAACGTCACCACCACCTCGTCTCCCGTTTTCCACGTGCGCGAGAGGACAAAATACGACCCAGGCTGGCTCTGCACGGCCTGCGGGACGCCGTTGACGTTCACGGCTACCGCGCCTTTCGCCCAGGCCGGGTGCCGGATCCGGAGGGGCATCTGCGTCGGAGAGGCGCAGGTCCAGACCAGCCGCGTGGTATCGGAATTCGGAATACGCGTTTCCTGCCGGAGGGAGACCCCGCGCTCCTTCCACTCCAGCGTGGCGGGAATGAAGAGGTTCACGTAGAGGCCCTGGTCGTCGTGGCCGAAGATCGTGTCGCCGTACTTGGCGTGATTCTCCATTCCCGTGCCCACGCAGCACCAGAACGAGTCCACAGGCGTCGAATACGTTTTGAAGTGCCCGGGCTCGAGCGCCATCAGGTAGACGAACATGCCGCGCGCCGGGTCCTGCGAGGCGAGGATGTGGTTGTACAGCCCGCGTTCGTAGAAATCCATCCAGCGCGCGCTCGGCTCCCAGCCGAACAGGTGCCGGCTGAGCTTGAGCATATTGTAGGTATTGCACGTCTCGGTCGTCTCCGAGCTGAGGTGCTTCGCGAAATCCGTGACCGGGAAGAAGTGCTCCCGGTCGCTGTGGCCGCCGATCACGTACGAGCGGCGTTCGGCGACGAACTGCCAGAAATTCTTCGCCACGTCGCGATAACGCGGCTCGCCGGTGAGTTCGTACTCTCGCGCGGCGCCGATCGCCTTCGGAATCTGGGTGTTGGCGTGAAGGCCGTCGAGCGCGTCCTCGCCCCGGGCGAGCGGGTCGAAAACCTTCGCCTGGTTGAAGGCCTTCGCCGTCTTCAGCTGATCCGGGTTTCCGGTGATCGAATAGAGATCGGCGAGCACCTCGTTCATGCCGCCGAATTCGGTCTGCAGCGAAGACTGCATTTGCTCGGGCGTGAGCCGGTCGACGCGGAATTTCACCCACGCGGCCATCGCGTTCGCGGTATCCAGCGCCTGGCGACTCCCGGCCAGCCGATAGGCGTCGATCAGCCCGGCGAAGATCTTGTGCAGCGTGTACCACGGCGCCCACACCTGTTTTCCCTGCTCGACGCGATCGATGAACTCTTCCGGAAAGGCCGAAAGATATCCCTCGTGAAAACCCGCCTTGGGCGACGCGGCCTGGCACTCCGCCAGCCCGGCGACAATCGCCTCCACGCGCCGCTTCAGCTCCGGATCCCGCGTGCTGCGGTACATCAGCGAGCACGCGGAAAGGTAATGACCGATCGAGTGGCCGCGGAGCTCGACTTTCGGGCCCTCCCAGCCGCCGTAGGGCTTGGCCGATGAGAGCAATCCCACGTTGAGGCGGAACGTGTGAAGCAGCCGGTCCGGATCGAGGCTGAGCAGGTACGCGTGGTCGCGCTCCATCGCGTCGCGAAACGGTCCGGCGCCGAGCGTCACGTCCGCCAGGTCAAACGATTGCACGAGAATGGGAACAGCCGGGCGAACCGCGTCGGCCGGCACGTCGGGAAGCGCCGGGGCGCCGGGGGCGAACGCAGCGGAGCCGATCAATACACCGAGGAGCAACGTGTGTTTCATGGGGAGAAGAAGGCCCGTCGGGCCAGGGTGAACCTCCGTGATGGCTCACCCGCCAGCGCAACCCAAGCCCGATTTCCGCCGGAATTGGCGCCGCGCGGGTTGTATTTCCGCTTCCCGCTCGTTCCGTTTCGAATACCATCCGCCCACTCTGTCGCATGAAAACCCCTACATTGCCCCGGCCCCTCGCGTTTGCGTTTTTCGCCTCGATCGGCGCGCTGCTGCCCGCGGCCCAGGCCGCCGAATTCGCCGCCAACTGGCTCGGCCACGATCGGAATCGTCCGCAGCCGCCCGTCGTGGATCCGGGCTACCCGAGCACGCCTGAACGCGCCGGCAAGGCGCCCTCGGACGCCGTGGTGCTGTTCGACGGCGCGGACCTTTCCCGCTGGGCCGCGATGGACGGCCAGCCGTCGAAGTGGATCGTGCGCGACGCCGCGATGGAGTGCGTGCCGGGGAGCGGCTACATCCGCACCCTGCAGAGTTTCGGCGAATGCCAGCTCCACCTGGAATTCGCCACGCCCGCGACGGTGAAGGGCAACAGCCAGGGCCGCGGCAACAGCGGCGTCTTCTTCGGCATGGGCCGGTATGAGATCCAGGTTCTCGATTCGTATCAGAACAAAACCTACGCCGACGGCTCCTGCGGCTCGGTCTACAACCAGTACCCGCCCCTGGTGAACGCGTCGCGCAAACCGGGAGAATGGCAGACGTACGACATCCTGTGGACGCCGCCGAAGTTCGGCGCCGAGGGAAAACTTCTGTCTCCGGCGCGGGTGACCGTCTTTCACAACGGCGTGGTCGTGCAGAACAACGTCACGCTGATCGGCGAGACCAGCTGGCTGCAGCGGCCGCCGTACCGGCAGCATCCGGAGAAGCTCCCCCTCGCGCTCCAGGACCACGGCAATCCCGTGCGCTACCGGAATGTCTGGGTGCGCGAGCTCGACGGCGGAAAACCGGAGTTCTATCTCCCGGACGCCACGCTCGAAAGCTACACCGGCCAATACGAGAACTGCGAAGTCAGCCGCAAGGAGAGCAACCTGATCCTGAAATTCTCCGGCGTGGAAACCGTTCTGTTCGCCGAATCGCCGACGCATTTCTTCTCCAAGGACGTCGACATCCAGGCCGAGTTCGATCCCGCGGACAAAACCGTCCAGGTCTCCGTCGGCGAAGACGGCGGCAAAAAACAAAAGCGGAAATAGCCGCAACACGGCCGGAGCGGAATCGGTGCATCCGGCCCGGAAACGCCGCCCGCGGCTCCGGCCTTACTTCTTCAGTCTGACCCAATACGAGGTGCCGTTGGGCGTCTGCGTGGATTTCACCTCGAAGAGAGGGATGGCGCCGAACAGCCCGCTCAGTTTCGCGAAGCCGTAGTTGCGCTGGTCGAAAGAGCCCTGGTTTCGGATGTGCGATCCCACTCCGCCGAGCGGGGCCCAGCCGTCGTCGTCTTCCTGCGCCTCGACCGCGTTCCGAAGCAGGTTGATCAGCCGCGTGTCGCGTTTCAGCCGGTCGCCCACCTCGTCTTTTTCGTTGGCGCGCTCCCGCGGTTTCCGCTCGTCCTCGAGATAGAGGAAGCGCGTGCAGCTGTTCACGAACGGCTCGGGCGCCGTTTTCCCGCCGAAGCCGATCACCTGCTTGCCGTCGGCGCGCAGCCGCAGGATGAGCGGTGTGAAATCGCAATCCGACGAGACGAGGCAGAAGGTGCCGACGGATTTCGTGTAGAGGATGTCCATCGCGTCGATCAGGAGCGCCATGTCCGAGGCGTTCTTGCCCTTGATCAGGTCGAAGTGCTGAACCGGCTGGATGGCGTAGTCGTGAAGCACTTTCTCCCAGCCCTGGAGCTCCGACTTCTTCCAGTTGCCGTACGCACGCCGGATGTTCACCACGCCGTAGGACGCGAGTTCGGAGATGATGAAATCGATCTTCGAGGCAGGCGCGTTGTCGGCGTCGATCAACAGCGCGATGCTGTCATGCGGGGTCGAGGAGGCATCGGTGGGCATGCCCCAACCTAGCGCAAAAACCCCGGCGCGTCGAAGACTCCCTCCGAGCCCGCGACGGCCGGCGTTTGAAACGTGAGACCTCACGGATTCGTTGGCGGTGATGAAAACGGTGCGGTTCAAACAACTGGTCGAGGCGTGCGGCCGCCCTGAAGTGAAAGCGCTCTGGGGCCCGGCGAAGTCCGACCGCGAATTGCAGCGAGCCATCAAAGAAGCCCGCGTGCTCACGGTTCACCAGGAAAACGTGGGCACCAAAAAGGATTGGGGCGTGATCGGTTTCTGGCCCGAGCACACCGCGCAGTACCTGATCTTCCCCAAATCGCTGAAGCGTTTCTCCGACCGGCGGGTCATCGGCATCGACTACTCCGTGGTCGAGCCGGATACGTCCGCGCCGGAAAGGAAGGCGGTCGCTGCGAAACCCGCCCGCCACCGGAAAACCAGATCGGCGAAGCCGAAGAAAAACGAAGCGAGGTCCAAACCCGAACCAAGTCCGCGTCCCGCTCCTTCACCGCAGAGAGCACCGGCTCCGTCCCGGGCGCGCGGCTCCGAGGTCGTGGACAACGACAGCGATCTAGATCGCGCTCACATGCTCCGCGAGGTCCGGCTCACGCTGGGCGAGTTGGAAGCCGGGAAAACCGAGCCCGCCCTGCGCCGACTGGAACGCCTCGCCGAGGCGCTCGAGGAGCGTTGATCGGCGGGAGAAGAAACCCGGCCCGCGATCACCGCAACGGCACGCGAAACGTCTCGCCTACGTTCACGGCCAGGAGCCTTTCCGGTTCGGTGGCAAACGCGGCCCGAATGCGCGCGGCGGGTTCGTCCATCGGTTCGGAGCTGAGCCGGAAGGTCTGGTGATGCACAGGGACGAAGCAGCGCGCCCCCGCCATTCTCGCCATCGCCGCCGCCTGTTCCGGATCGCAATGCGCACGGATCCAGGGGTTGTACGCGCCGATCGGCATGATCATCAGGTCGAGCGGTCTGGGGCGTTCCGCCAGCTGCGCGAAGGCGGTCGTGTAGGCGGTGTCGCCGGCGAAACAGAGCGACCTTCCGTCGCGCTCGATGACGTAGCCGTTGTAACCCCGGTGGTGATCGCGAAGCGTCCGCGCTCCCCAATGCGCGACTTCGACCGCGGTGAACCGTAGCGGCCGCCCTGATACAGAGAGCTCCATCGATTCGCCCCAGTGCAGTTCGTGGACGTTGCGGAAGCCCCGGCGCTGCAGAAGGCCCGCGGTGTTGCGCGGTGTGACGATCGGCGTTTTCCAGCGAAAGCGAAGCAGACTCCAGGTATCGAAATGGTCGAAATGCGCGTGACTGATCACGATCGCGTCGGGCGCCGGGAAATCGCGCGGACGCAGCGCCGGCTGCAGGTACCGCTTCGGTCCGAGGACGAAGGGCGGAATGCCCGGCCCCACTCGCAACGAAAAGACAGGATCCGTCAGAAGCCACGCGCCGAAGAAATTGGCCAGCACGGTCGAATGGCCAAGACAGCTGCCGGTGACGGCGTCGTCCGCCCAGGTCGACGGGTCGGGCCGCGCCGCCGGAGCGGGCGGGCGTCCGCGTCCGTCGAAGATCATGCGGCGCAGATATTGAAACCGTGTCATAGGCCGCCAGCACCCACGGCGAAAAGCGGCCGCGAGTCGAACTCCACCCGCGTTTCGTCACCCTCGAGCCAGCACGCTTGCGGGTGGGTCGACGCGTCCCTGCGACGACCGCTTCGCACGGCCCGCGTTTTTCTTCGGCTGCCGAAAACTCGCGCTTTTCTCACCGACAGCACTTCCAACGCGGCGATTGTGCCAACGGATCGGATACGGAGCAGCCCCGCCGAAACCGCTTCAGGTGCCAGGCTCGCGGTATTCCCAGACGAGCGACTTCTCAGGTGCCGGAGCAGGTCGGATCGACTGCTCGGGCTTCCCGGCGCGGGCTGAACGCGCCGCAGCCGCGGTTCTTTTCGGCGGGCCGGGCATCGCGAGGTCCGCCGGAAGCTCGAGATTCAGGAGAACATCGCACCCCAAGGCCAAGGCCACCCGCCGAAAACTCGCGAGCGAGATGCTGCCGCGAAGCTCGCCGAGTTCGAAGTCCTGGACGGAGGCACGCGAGACTCCAAGCCGACGCGCCACCTCGGCCCGCGAAAGCCCCAGCCGCTCCCGCGCGGCGCGGAGCCATCCCTTCGTCCGCACCTCGTCTGGAGGGAGAGCCATCGCTGGTGCGGGCGGCCGTAGGGCTATAGCCTTCGTTTCCATGCGTTGGTTATAGCCATACACGCGTCTGCCCGGCAAGAAAAAGGCCCGCCCAGGAAATCCCCAGGCAGGCCCCAGAAACGAAAGGCTGCTCGCGAGTTACGCTCTCGCGCGGCGCCGGCGCCAAAGCACGATGCCCATCAGCAGACCGGTCGCGACGAGTCCGTAGGTCGACGGCTCGGGGACCGGCACCATCCCGCCGCTGGCGAAAACGAGTTCGTTGGCCAGCAGGCCGACCGGGTCGATGCCGTTGTGGAAGTTCGGCGTGGTCTGTGCGCCAAACATCACAAAGCCGTCTCCCCAAGTGCGGCTCGCGAGCACGATGCCTTGGGTGCCCATCATGATCGGATCCAGGCCCTCACCGGTGATGAAGTTGTGAGCGAACCAGTTTCCAGAGTAACTCGTCCCGACGGTGTTTGGCCCTTGAAAGATCGGATGCGCCGGATCCACGGCCGTGCCGGTCGCCGACTCGTGAAACGTCAGGGTCACGCCGAAACCGAGATCCAGCGTCCCTCCGGTCCAAGTTGCCGCATTGAGAAAAAGGTGCCCGCCGCTCGCGACCCAGTTTTCCAGGCCGGTCCGATTCCCGTTCATGAAGTCCGTGAATCCGACGGAGTTTCCGTCACCGCCGTCGACAAACACAAACGAGTATCCAGCCAGAGCCGACGCATCCGTGCCGCCGAAGACGGTGCGCGTCCAGTTTCCGCTCCCAAACGCCCGATCCATCGATTCGAGGTTGGTGGTGGTGTCCCACGGCTCGTCAGTGCCCGACATGTAAGCCACTTGGGAGAAGGCTGCGGAGGCTGCCGCTGACAGACTGGCCGCACAAAGCGCCAGGAGACGAACGAAGGAACAACAGGAGTGATGCATGGGGAAAAAAGCAGCCCGCGAAAGAATCGCGGCGCTTGCTGCAAAAGAGTTACCACTTGCAGCAGCCGGCCGCTGCCGAGCGCCGTCCGGTCGCTCCCTGAGGTTTTCCCTGGCGATGACAACAAATCCGGTGGGCTACGCTACCATGGCCTAGCGTGCAACCACTTCGTAGTGAAGGGTTCCACCGCCTTCCCGGGTGGAGAACGTCAGCCACCCCTCGGACCATTCGGCCTCGAGCTGAGCGGCGCGCGTGCCGTCGGGAGCCAGCGCAAAAACCTGACGGACGCCGTCGGTCCGGAGGCGTACCGTGGCGGGAACGCGTTCGGCGATCGGCTGGCCGCCTTTTTCCCAAATGTCCCCGGTCGTGGTGCGAACCGAGTTCCAGCGCATGCCCTGGTTGCCGGCGCGAGCCGCCAGCGTGACCAGCACGCGGTCCGAGTCCGCGAGCGGTTTTGTATCCAGAGAAACCGCACCGACGGCTGCGAAGTTGAGCCCGAAATCGTCGCACGACACGGAGAGCGAGCCGGTCGACACGGTCGCGCCGCCGAGGTAGCCGACGATCGTCGCGGCCGGTGCGGCGTCGGCCAGGTACACCGGCCCGCGCTTCGTCTGGGCGAGCCGCACGGCAGTCAGCCGGCTCTCGCCCCGTTGCTCGACGTGCGTCGAACGATCGGCGGGGAGAAGGTGGTCGTTCACGCTCAGGCGATCGGTGAGGAAGCCGAGTTCGCGCCCCGTCTGCTGTTTCAGCCAGAGCACGTCGACGTGGTTCGCCTCTCCGAAAACCGGCGCACGGACAAAAAGCTCTCGCTGCGAAGCCGCCGGCAGCACGAGGCCGAGGCGGAAAACCCGGGTCGCGAACGGGCCGAAGCCCCACTTCGCAGGATGACGCGTCTGATCGAAAAACGAGCGGAGCGCGCCATCGGGCGAGGCGCCTCCCACCGCGACATAGTCGAACGGATACAGCGCATCCCAATCCTGAAGACCGGCGAAGGTCGCGAGGATCGGATACATTTCGCAGGCGTAGTCGCTCGGAGCCGGGTGATCCAGTTCCGAGGCGGAGAACGGTTTCCCCGAAACGCGCAGCAACGCGATGCCGCCGAGCTCGCCGAACCAGCGGGCCGAAAACTCAGCGAGCTCCGGGGTGTTGACGATCGTCCAATGCGCCACGTCCCAGGCGCCGGTGAAGCCCGCGAAATCCGGATGCTGCCAGTAGCTGTGCGTGTCGATGAAGTCCGACGGTTGTTCGCGGACCAGCCCGGCGATGCCGCCATAGTTCGCCTGCGTGCAGACGATCGGCGCGTGCACCTTCAGGCCGTCTCGCAGGAAACCGCGCATTTCGGCGACATAGCTCTGCTCTGTATCCAGAAGGAAAGTGAGCCAGTCGTTCCACTGCGACGGCGTGGGATCGGTCGGGATCGGCACGCTGCCCGCGCGAGCCGACTGACCGGGCTGGAGTCCCGCCGTGCTCGAGCCGGATTCGAGGCGCAGATCCTTGATCCAAACCGTGCCGGGTTGATGGCCGGCGATGATCGACAGCCGCGATGCGACGTCGACGATCGAGTGAGTGACGAACACGAGCCGGTAGCTCTTCCACTCCGGCGTGAGCTCGAGCGTGCTGCGCAAGCCGCGCGTGCGCCATTTGTCGGTGCGCCAGCCGGGCTCGTCGCGGCCCACGGTCACGTCGATCGGCCGTTTTGCGTCGGCCCGGGCAGAGAAAGCCAAGGTGTACGTCGCGCCCTCGGCGAACCGCAGCTGATCGAGGTAGGCGGCGGAGCGCCAGCGGACGCCGTCGCCCGGCTTCACGACGATTTCCGCCGAGTCGGGCGCGGGGGAGGTCACGAGCACTTCGTTCCCCGGCTGGGCGTCGGGCAGCCAGCGGGAAGCTGGCGAGAGCGGAGACTCGCCGGGACGCGTGGCGCTCCCGGCCCACGCGGACGCCAGCGCAGCGTCGTCGGCGTAGTGCCGGGTCAACCACGCGTTCCATTGCGCCGTGAGTTCCCCACGGAACGGCTCCGGGAGCAGATCGAGCCCGGCGCCGATGTCGCGCGTGCGCAGGCCGAGGAGCGAATTCTCGTTGTTGATCTCGACCACCGCCACGGCGGGGTCCTCCGCCAGGCTCAACCCGGTGTACGGATTCTTGGCCGAGAGCAGTTGTCGCGCGAAATCCTTCTGCAAGTCGACGATCCGGGGGGCGAAGTAGTCGACTCGCTTCTGAAAGCCCGGCGTCTGCGCGATGCTCGGCGGAAAGCCGTCGGCCTCCGTGTGCGTTCGCGAGACCTTCAGGTTCACGTTGGAATAAATCCCATGGGCCTTGAGGGCCGCGACCAGCCGGTGGAGTTTGTCCAGCTGGGCCGGATCGATGTGGATGCGATCCTGTGTACCCGGCTTCCAAATACTTCCCCCGGAGTCCACCGCCCACGGATTGTCGAGATGGTGGAGGCGGGCGATGTTGATGCCGCCCTGGGCAAGGCGCCGGGCCAGATTCTCCGCGGTGGCTGCGTCCGCGGGAAACGCCTCGGACGCGCTGAGATTGCAGCCCCAGAAACGGATCCGCGCGCCGTCGCCTTCCGTCGCGAAATGCCCGTCGCGCACGACCACGCGTCCATGCTCGCCCGCCGCGCCGCCGTTCAGCGCGCTGGTGTCGAGCGCCGACCCCGGCTTGGGCTCCTCGTAGGGCCACTCCATCCATCCCGCGGGAATCGGCTCGGCGGAGGTCAGATTGCGAACGGCGAACAGCGCGAACGCCGCCACCGGAAAAACGAGTCGAGAAAACTGGGTAGAGCGCACGTGCCCAGCTTGGCGCCGGACGCGTCGGGCGAAACTGGATTCTTCGCCCCGGCGGCAAGAATCGATTCACAGAGTTGAGCGCCGACGAACCGCGCCCTCGCCTCTCCGCGTTTCGCCCTCGGGGCGCTCTACTCTCCCGTCGCCTGCTTTCGCGCTCGGGCCATCCGTTCGGAGAGACCGCCTTCCCGCAGGAATTCCTGCTCGAGGCGCCGGATCTCCAGGTCGAGTTGATGAACCGCGTCCTGCAGCAGGCAGATGGCAACGTTGGCGGCAGTCTCGGCGGGCTTGCCTTCGGCGAGGCGCAGCAGTTTGTCGCGGCCAGCCGGAGCAACGCCGAGACGCCTGACATACCGCGCCTCCGAAGAATCCTTCGCCCAGACGGGGTGACCCCGCATTCTCAGGAATCGCTCATACGCCGCCAATAGTTCCTGCAGGCTCGCCCGGGCGACACACGTGAGTCGTACCGCCGCATCTCTCGATGCGGAGCATGCCAGTCCTCCCTGGATCAGGTACTGTCTACCCGACCGCGCAGCGTGCAGCATCGGCCCCGAAGCGCCGTCGACCGCCTGCCCGTGCCGGATACAGAACCGAGAGGTGAGCGCCTGGACGATCTCCGACGTCTGGTACCAACCCAGCTCCCGAAACTGCCCCTGTTCGAGCCAGAATCCGCCCTCGAATTGTATCCCATCTTCCATGACACCGCCGTTGTAGGGCGGGACGATGGATACGATAGTTGGCCGTTGGCAATGTTTCTTATTACTCTCCGCGAGTCATTTGCCCCAATCGCCACAAATTCTTCCGCGCCGGCTCGTAGGAGGGACTCAACGTCAGGGCTCTTTCCCAGAGGGCTTTTGCGGCCTCCAGCTCTCCACGCCGGGCATGGATGACCGCGAGCGTGTTGTAGGCGTCGAGATTTCCAGGCTCCCGCCTCAGCAGCTCCTCGCCCACCGAAAACGCCTCCTCGTCGCGGCCCGGCACCTGGGAAAGGTGCAGCAACAGATTCCGCCGGACCCAGTTCAGCTCCGGCTGAAGCTCCAGGGCTTTTCGGTCGTGCGCCACGGCTTCTTCGATCCGGTTCGGGTCCAGCGCGAGCGCGTTGGCCAGATTCCCATGCGCTTCGGCAAACTTCGGTTTCGCGGCCAAGGCTGCCTCGTAGTGTACCACCGCATCGGCGAGCCGCCCCGGCATGTGCGCCAACAGATTCGCCAGGTCGTAGTGTGCCGGTGCCAAATCCGGCTGCAGCGCCAGCACGGCTTCGTACTCCCGAACCGCATCGGACCAGCGTTCCCGTTGCCCGGTGAGGAGATTGGCCAGGGCGAGCCGGGCTTCGGAATGGGAGGGCTTAAGCCGAATGGCCTCTTCGAGATGCGAGATCGCTTCGGCCCGGCGGCCGGGTACCTTCGCGAGGAGAAACCCGAGATTGGCGTGCGCCTCGGGAAAGTCCGGTTTGATCCGCAACGCGGCGGCGAACTGCGCCTCGGCGTCGGCGGCGCGCGCAGGCATCTTCGCGAGTTCCACTCCGAGATTGTTGCGGGCCTCGGCGAAATCAGGTCTTCGGCGCAAAGCCTCCTCGTAGTGCGCCAGCGCTTCGGGGCCCCGACCCGGCATGCGAGCCAGGGCGTTGGCCAGATTGTTGTGAATCCCGGGATCGCCGGGTCGGAGCTTCAGCGCCGCTTCGTCATGCAGAATCGCTTCCGCGAGGCGGGCGGGGCGTTTCGCGAGATCGATGCCCAGGTTGACGTGCGCCTCCAGTTTGTCGGGCCAGATTTGCAGGGCTTTCTCGTAGTGCTCGATGGCCTCGTCCGCGCCGCCCGGTTCCTTCGCCAGCTCGACCGCCAGTCCGAAATGGGTGTCGGCGTAGTCCGGCTTCATCTCGACAGCCTTCCGGCATTCCGCAACGGCCTCGGCATGCCGGGCCGGATCCCGGCCGAACTCGTATCCGAGGATCAAATGCGCCATCCAGGCCTCCGGGTTCTTTTCGAGCGTGGTGCGGAAGAGCGTCTCGTTGTTCCGGTACAGGCCGCTCTGCCGGTGCGACAGCGCGGCGAGCCCGACGATCGCGAGGAGACACGCCGTTCCTCCCGCCATCTGGAGCGCGCGGGGCGCCCGGCCCAGAATCCAGAACGCCGCGGCCGCCGCCCCTGCGAAGAACGCCACGCTCGGCAGGTAAACGAAATGGTCGTTGACGTAGGAGAAGACGAAAAAGAACACCTTGAAGAATCCCAGCACCGGGAACAGCCCGCCGCAGAACAGGAGCCAGACGGCGAGCGGTCCGCGGTTTTTTTTCCGCAGAACCCAAAGCCCGAGAGTCGTCGCAGCGGCGGCGAGCAGGCTCAACGTCCAGGCGGGAGCCGACGCCGCGGCGTCCCACCGCGGATAGAAATAACACAGATCCGCCGGCCAGAGCAGTTGCCCAAGGTAGAACCACAGGACGCGCCCGGCCAGAAGCGTCCGCTGCACCAGGGAGAGATCGTAGGCAATGCGCTCCGCTCCGATGAACGTCCTTTCCAGCCACGACGTGACGAGTCCAAAGCCGGTCGCGGCCAAAAACCAAGGGACCAGCGGCAGGACGTCGCGCGTCCAGCCGATTCGCCCGCGTTTCCACCAGAGCACGACGAGCAGCGCGGCGGGCAGGGTGACGGTCGAGGTCTTGCTTCCGAGGGCGAGGAGAAAGAGCGCCGTTGCCGCAAGATACGTCCGACCGCGCCGGGTGTCGTCGAACTTCAGATACACTCCGGCGGCGAGCAGGTAGAAGACGAGGGAAAGCGTGTTTTTCTGCTCGGTGATCCAGGCCACTGACTCGACACAGATCGGATGAGCCGCAAACAGCAGCGCCGCCAGCCACTCGGCTCCCTCAGGCACGCGCCGCGGCGCGGTGGTTTCGGGCGAGCCTCCGCTCGCGGCTCCGGCCCAGAGTCTCCGCAGCAACCATGCGAGCAGGCAGCAGGAAAGCGCGTGCAGGACCGCGTTGGTCAGGTGGTACCCGAGCGTGGAATCGCCCCAGAGGTGGTGCTCCACCCAGAACGCGGTGAACAACACCGGATAATACTGCTGGGTGGCGTGCAGATCCGTCCAGATCCTGCCCAGTCCCACCAGCGAACGCATCTCGGGCCGCGGCAAATGCGCGGGGTCGTCCCAGAGGATCGAGCCGTGCAGGGCGGGCCAGTAGCAGACCAGCACCACGCCGGCGACGAGCAGGCAGGCCAGCCAGGGCCGAAGGCGCATGGCGGGGTTCGCGGGCGGGGGCGGCATGCGAAGAAGTTATCGAACGCCATCGTCCGAAATCAACGCGCGGTTGACCGCCCGCTCATTCAAGAGGAAGGAGCGGCGGTCTTTCGCCACGCGGCGGGCCGGCGAGGCGGGGCTTCCCGTGTCGCCTCGTTCGGGCCGAGGTCACGCGGCTTTCGTATGGCGCTTCCAGAAACGCCAGTGATGCGCGCTCAATTCCTTGAGGGCCGTCTCGGCTTTGGCGCGGTCCGCCTCGCTGTCGAACGCGGCGTAACACACGAACCGGTTGCCAACGACGCTCGCCGACAAGGCATTCATGCTGGCGCCCGTGCCGGCAATCGTCTCGCACAGCCGGGCGCCCATGCCGGCGTCGTCGTTCCCCTCGATCTTCAACACGGCGACGTCGGTCGCCCGGCGAATGCCTGCGGCTTCCGCATTCTCGAGCTGATCCCGTCCGCTGATCGGCGAGACCAGGACACGGCCTTTTCCAGGGGTGTCAGCCTCCCGACGCGCCATCACGTAATCGAGGTCGACACCCCGCTCGGTGATCGCGCGCAGGGTGTGCGCCAGACCACCGGCCTGATCGTCGATCTCGGCCGCCCACATATCCACGCGAGTCATTTGTAGGTTCATGATCGATCCATCTCCTTTCTGCTGCTCGGAAAACCGCTTCCCCTCCGGCTGCGGCCGTCCTCCGCCCGAACGTTCCGTCAGGCGGGCTGCCTTGCCGGGAAGAAAGGAGAGCGCGGGCTAACGGGTCCGAGCCGCCGGCAAGCGGCGCCGAGAACCCGTCAATCGATCACCACGCCCGCGTAGCTGACGACGCTCGACGTGTCGCCGCCGCCGACGCCGCTGTGGGTGTGCATGATCAGGCTGGCCCGCACGGCGCCCAGCAGTTTCGCCGTGTCGACCATCACCGAAACCGCAGCGGAGCCACACATCGTGATGCCGCGTTCTTCGCACACACGCAGCAATCCGGGGCCGTCGAGCCGCCGGATTGCATCCAGCGCCGGTCGATCGTGAGCCATGGCTTCCGCCGCGGATTCGAAATGGGTCATGTCCGAGGAGCCGAGAAGCAGCACGTTGTCGAGGCCGCGGGCCCGGATCGCGGCCGCAAGGGACCGGGCGAGTTCCGCGCACGGCGCCCACTCATCCCAGTTGACGAGGATCGGCACGATGCTCGGCACACGCGGGGCCGCACGCACGAGCAGGAACGGCAGCTCCACCTCGAGCGAGTGCTCGTCGCGATGCGCCAGCGGGTCGTCCGCGAGCCGGGGGCAGGCGGAGAGCAGTTTCTCCGCGAACTCCTCGTCGATCGGCAAATGCCCCAGCGGCGTGGCAAACTCGCCCGCGCTCCAGAGGCTGGCGCAGCCCGGGTAAGCCGCGATGCCCGAGTGGTTCGGCCCGAGCATCACCACGGTATCCGGGATCCTGACACGCCCGAAAACCTGGGCCGCGCACTTGCCGGAGTAGGCGTAACCGGCATGCGGCACCATCATCGCCATCACGGAAGCGGGGGCGGCATGAACCTCGTCGAGCAGCCCGTCGACGCACCGGCGCAGGGAGGTCTGGCCCGCGGGGTAGAAGGTTCCTGCGGCAACCGGTTTCCGGACGACTCGTTCATGTGTCTTCATGGTTTTCGGTCGGAGCGGCCGTGCCGATCGTCACGGATTCGAAGCGGGCGCCCCAATGTCCCGGCTGGCCCTCGAAGAGGCCGGGCAGGCGCGTGGCGCACCGCCGGCAATGGCCGTCGTCCGTCAGGTCGCTGTGGTCGATCTCGTATCCGTTGCGCTCGATCAGCTCGAGGTTGCAGGCGGCGCAGTACGTGCTGCTGCCCTCGATGTCGTGCACGTTCCCTGTATAGACAAAATGGAGACCGGTGGCGCGCGCGATGCGGCGGGCCCGGGACAGCACCGAATACGGCGTGGCTATCCGATTGCGCATGCGCCAGTCGGGGTGAAACGCCGTGAAGTGCACCGGCACGTTCGGCCCCAGGTGTCCGGCGATCCAGCTGCACTCGTCCTGAATCTCGGAGTCGCTGTCGTTCTCCCCCGGAATCAGCAGCGTGGTGAGTTCGAGCCACGCTTTCGTCTCGCGATGGACGTATTCGATCGTCTCCAGAACCGGTTCCAGATGCCCGCCGCAGATCTCCCGATAAAAGCGGTCGGTGAAGGCCTTGAGGTCGATGTTCGCCGCGTCGATGTGCTCGTAGAATTCCGCCCGGGGCGCGGCGTTCTGATAGCCCGCCGTGACGGCAATCGTTTTCACGCCGACGGCATGGCACGCCTTCGCGACATCCACCGCGTATTCGTGGAAGATGATCGGCTCGTTGTAGGTGAACGCCACGCTGCGGCATCCGAGCTGCACCGCCGCCGCAGCGATCTGTTCCGGAGTCGCGGCGTCACCCAGAGTCTGCAGATCGTGGGAACGGCTGATCTTCCAGTTCTGGCAGAAAGCACACGTCAGGTTGCAGCCCATCGTTCCGAACGACAGCACCGGCGTGCCCGGCAGGAAATGGAAGAGGGGTTTCTTTTCGATCGGATCGATCATGAACCCGCTGGCGCGGCCGTAGCTGTCGGTGACGAGTTCGCCGTCTTTCACCTCCCGGACAAAACAGACGCCCCGCTTGCCCTCGTGCACGCGGCAATTTCGAGGGCAGAGGTCGCATTGCACCCGGCCGTCGTCGAGCCGGTGCCAATGGCGTGCGGCGTGCGCCGGTTCCTGAAGTACCGTGCCAACCACGACGGTAATCTACCCCTTTCGGGCCGAAAGGAAACCGGCAGGTCGCAGACTTCGCCACTTTTCCGGCGCCGTCGGCAAGTTGCCCGAACCGCTCTGCCCGGCGATTCCGCCCTCCATCCGCTTCCGGGGTGACATCCTTTTCCCGGCGGGCCATCAACCACCCAAACCCAACTCTATGAAACGCACCGCCGTTGCTGCGCTCTTGCTCTGCTCCGCCCTGCCGATCCTGGCGGCCTCTCCCCGCCCGGTCCTGGGGGTCGACCGCTCCTACATGGATCCGTCCGCCAAGCCCTGCGAAGACTTCTACACCTACGCCAACGGCGCCTTCGACAAGGTCGCGATTCCCGGCGAATACCCGGCCTACGGCGTCAACCAGGAGATCGACGAGAGAAACTACGCGACGCTGAAGGAGATCCTCGAGTCGTCGGCGAAAAACCCCGGCAAACCCGGGACCATCTCCCAACGCGTGGGAGACTTTTACGCGTCGGGCATGGACGAGGCCGCGATCGAGAAGGCCGGCCTCCAGCCGCTGCAGCCGTTCCTGGAGAAGATCGCCGCGATCAAGACGAAGGAGGACGTCGGCTCCGTGATCTCCGACCTGTACGGCCGCGGCGTCGGCATGGGCTTCTCGTTCTGGGTTCAGGTGGACGACAAAAACACCACCTCGATGATCGCCGGCTTCGGCCAGGGCGGACTCGGACTTCCGGAACGCGACTACTACTTTGACGAGGGCCCGGACGCGGAATCGATCCGACAGGCCTACGTCGTCCTCGTCGCGAAACTGCTCGAGCTTTCCGGGGACAAGCCCGCGGACGCCAAAACCGCCGCGGACGCGATCATGGGCCTGGAAACCAAGCTGGCCAAAGCGTCCCGCAAGCTCGTCGATCTCCGCGATCCGGAAAAGAACTACAACAAATACGCCCGTGCCGAGCTGACCAAGCTGACGAACACACTCGATTGGGAACGCTTCTTCGCCGGCGTCGGAATGCCCGCCTCCGAGAAATCCGTGCTCGTCGGCCAGCCGGAGTTCTTCACCGCCTTCGGCGAGCTGGTCGCGTCCGAACCGGTCGAAACCTGGCGCGCCTACCTTCGCTGGCATCTCCTGGCCGACGCGGCGCCGTATTTGAATCATGAATTCGTCGACGCGAAGTTCGCCTTCTACGGGAAGAAACTCTCGGGCTCGACCGAACTCCGCCCGCGCTGGAAGCGCGTGATGGCGGCGGCCGACGACGCCATCGGCGAGGATCTCGGACAACTCTACGTGAAGCAGCGTTTCAGCCCGGCCGCCAAGGCCCGCGCCGTCGAAATGGTGAAGTTTCACCTCGAGGCGATGCGCAATCGCATCCAGGCCGCGCCGTGGATGAGCGAGGAAACGAAGAAGGTCGCCTACAAGAAAATCGACACGATGCGCAGCAAGGTCGGGTACCCCGACAAGTGGCGCGACTACTCCAGCCTCGAAATCTCCCGCCGGCCCTACGTGCTCAACGTCCTCGCGGCAGCGACGTTCGAACTCCATCGCCAGATCAACAAGCTCGGCAAGCCGGTCGATCGCAGCGAGTGGCACATGACCCCGCAGACGAACAACGCCTACTACGATCCGACGTTGAACGAGATGTGTTTCCCCGCCGGCATCCTCCAGCCGCCGTTCTTCGACGAGAAGGCGGACGATGCCAGCAACTACGGCGCACTCGCCTCGACCATCGGCCACGAGCTGACCCACGGTTTCGACGACCAGGGCCGGCAATACGACTGGGAGGGCAACCTGAAGCCGTGGTGGAACGACGAGGACGTGAAACGCTTCAAGGAGCGGGCGGACCTCGTCGTGAAACAGTACGACGCCTATGAGCCGCTGAAGGGTATGCACATCAAGGGCGAGCAGACGCTGGGCGAAAACATCGCCGACATCGGCGGGCTGCGCGTCTCGTACGAAGCCTTCAAACTCGCGACCAAGGGCAAGAAACTGAAGTCGATCGACGGCTTCACCCCGGACCAGCGCTTCTTCATCGCCTTCGCGCAAGGCTGGCGCACGAACGTTCGCCCCGAGCAGTTGCGGCGGATTCTGACGACCGACGTGCACTGCCCGCCGCGCCAGCGCGTGCTCGGTCCCGTGGCCGACCTGCCGGAATTCCGCACCGCCTTCGGCTGCCCCGAAGCCAGAGAAGCCGGCCAGCCGATCTGGTAACGCGGCGGCAGCGGCGCCGGGTCCGCCGTTTACCTTCCGACCTTACGAGGCCGTTCGATGCGAGGATAAGGACGATTCCTTTCCTCCTTCTGAACGGCCTCTAACGTTTCGGTCCGCGCGGAGTTGCGGAATCGCGTGCCGAGGGCCACGGATGTGGGCGATTCCCCGGCACGCTTTTTGTCGCCCCCCATGGACCCCACCGCTGCGTCAGCCTCCTCCGCGACGGAACCCACCGTCGCCACCTCGACCGTCCTCCGCGCCGCCGTGGTGGCCGCGCTCGGCGGACTGCTCTTCGGATTCGAAACCGCGGTCATCTCCGGCACCACCGGCTGGCTGCGGAGCGTTTTCGCGCTCTCCGATTTCACCCTCGGCTTCACGGTCTCGAGCGCCCTCATCGGCACGATGATCGGCTCTGTCGCCGCGGGGCGCCCGGCGGACCAGTTCGGCCGGAAGGCGGTGCTCTTCGTCCTGGCTGGCTTGTTCTTCATCTCGGCTCTCGGTTGCGCCTTCGCCTGGAGCTGGCCGGTCTTCCTGGCCTTCCGCTTTCTGGGAGGTCTCGGCGTCGGCGGCGCGTCTGTCGTTTCGCCGCTCTACATCGCCGAAATCGCGCCGGCACCCATGCGCGGCCGCCTGGTCGCGATCACGCAGTTCAACATCGTCCTCGGCATCCTGCTGGCCTACCTCTCGAACTTTCTCGTGGGGCAGATGCACCTCGGCGCCGCGGAGTGGCGCTGGATGTTCGGTGTGATGGCGGCGCCCGCGGCGGTGTTCTTCGCCCTGCTCTTTGCCGTGCCCCAGAGTCCGCGCTGGCTCGTCGCCCGCGGCCGGGCGGCCGAAGCCCGCGCGGTCCTCGAAAAGTGCCGGGCCGAAACAAGCTCGGTAGAGGGAGAAATCGCCGAAATCCAGAAGTCCGTCGCGACCGAGTCCGGCCGACAAAACGAATCGGAGCCGCTCTTTCAGCGGAAGTATTTCCGGCCCGTCGGACTCGCCGTGTCGATCGCGATGTTCAACCAGCTCTCGGGCATCAACGCCCTGATCTACTACACCGCCGATATTTTCCGGATGGCCGGCGCGGGCACGCAGAGCGCTCTGCTGCAATCGGTGATCATCGGCACGACGAACCTGCTGTTCACGGTGGCGGCGATGGCGGTGATCGACCGCTTCGGACGCAGGAAACTGATGCTCGCAGGTTCCGTTGGATACATCGTCAGCCTGGCCGCCGTGGCGTGGGCGTTTCACCAACACACGGGCGGGGCAATGGTGCTGGGCGGTCTTCTCGTCTTCATCGCGGCGCACGCGTTCGGCCAAGGGGCCGTGATCTGGGTTTTCATCAGCGAGATATTCCCCACCCGCGTTCGCGCCCGCGGCCAAGCGCTCGGCAGTACGACGCATTGGGTGATGGCGGCGGCGATCTCCTGGACGTTTCCCATCATCGCCGCAAAGGCCGGTTGGATGGCCTTCGCCTTTTACGCCGTGTGCTGCGTGGGGCAGCTGCTCTGGGTCGTCGCGGCGATGCCGGAGACCAAGGGAATCTCGCTCGAGCAGATCCAGAAGAAGCTCGGGATCGACTAAGGCTCTGTGCCGGCGAAGCGGCGGTATCCACCGTCGCAGCCAAGCGGTGTCGATGGAAGCGCCCGCCCGGTTCGTTGACATGCCTGACACCGGCGGTAGACTCCGCGCCGCAACGTAAACCGCTCCGTTCGCCCTCCGGCCCACGCGGTTTTCCGGAGGCCGCGCAGATCGGTTTGCCTGCCGAGCAATCACTCGTCCCGCGCCGGCAGTTCCGACCAGCGGCGTCCCCATCCGCACCCGCGCCGCCCCGGCCGAACTTCCGCCGCGCTGTCTCGATCGTCGCCTTTCCCTTCGTCCCGCGGTCCCGCGACCCTGTCGTGTAACCGAGATTTCGTTACCGTTGGAGAACCCCATGCCACCGAACGCCGGTTCCCAGTTCGATTCGGCAAGCGATCCTCGCGCGTCCGCGGTGCCCTCCGACGGAAACGGCAAACTCGAGTCTCTCGCCGGGGCTGTCCGCCGTCTCGACGGAGCTGCCGACGCCGCCGCAGCCGGAACCGTGCTTCTGGAGTCCGTCGCACAAATCCTCGGCGGGAAATCGCTGGCGCTTTATTCCGCGGACGGAGCGGGAAAAGGCTGGACCCCGCTCGCGACGCTTGGTCCGCCCGCGCCGTTCGACCGAAACGATGCGCTTGCCCGACGCGTGTGTGAAACACTTCAAACCGCCCAGGAGGAAACTCCGGCGAGTGGCGGCACGAGCGAGAAAACGTTCTCCTGGGCACATCCGCTCGCCTGGGGTTCGGAGCTCGCGGGAGTGGTTTTTGTCACCGGTCTTCCGGCACCGGCGGGAGAACCGCCCGCCGACTTGATGGTGCTCCTGCGACACGCCGCGCTTCTGCTTCGGGAAAGGCTCTCCGACGACGTGCGCTTCCGGCGGGACTCGCAATACGCGGAAGACGTCCTCCGCACACGCAACCAGCTCCAGCGGGAAATCGCGCGTTCCGCCGTGCTCCTCGAGATGCATTCCCGGGCGCAGACGCTGGAAGACAAGGCGCTCTACGACTACGTGCTCGACGAAGCCGTCAGGCTGACCGGAAGCGAAATCGGCTTCTTTCACCTCGTCTCCGACGATCAGCAGACCATCTGGCTGACGACGTGGAATCGGGAGGCCCTGAAGAACTGTACTGCCGCATACAATACACACTACCCGCTCGCCGAAGCCGGAAATTGGGTGGACTGCGTCCGGGAAAAGCGTCCGGTCGTCTACAACGACTTTCCCCATTCCCCCAACCGAAAGGGCCTTCCCGAAGGGCACACGCCCATCCGGCGTTTCATGAGCGTCCCCGTCGTGGAGGACGGGAAAGTGAAAATCATCTTCGGCGTCGGCAACAAATCGGATCCGTACGATCAGCAGGACGTCGTGCAGATCCAGCTCGTCGCGGGCGAACTCCAGAAAATCATCCAGCAGCGGCATGCCGAGGCGTCGCTCCGCCACCTCAACCGCGAAATACGCGCCATCAGCAACTGCAACCAGGTGCTCATGCGCGCGGTGGACGAATCCGACCTGCTGCGGGACATCTGCCGGATCATCTGCCGCGAAGCCGGGTATTGCATGGCCTGGGTCGGCTACGCGGAGAACGACGCTGAAAAGTCCGTGCGACCGATGGCGTGGGATGGCGTCGACGACGGCTACCTCGCCAACGCCCGAGTCTCATGGGCGGACACGGAGCGCGGCCGCGGCCCCACCGGCACCGCGGTCCGGGAAGGCGTCACTGTCTGCGTTCAAGATTTCACTACCGAGCAGCGCTTCGCACCCTGGCTCGAGAATGCCAAGAAACGCGGTTTCTGCGGCAGTGTGGCGTTGCCGCTGAAGGACGATGCCGGCCGAACCTTCGGCGCAATCTCCGTCTACGCCGCCTCGCCCAATGCCTTTAGTTCGGACGAAATCCACCTCTTGGAGGAGTTGGCCGGCGACCTCACTTTCGGCATCGCGGTGCTCCGGACGCGCCTGAACCGCGAGCGGGCCGAGAAGGAGCTGCGCGCCGGCGAGGAGCGCTACCGGACGTTGGTGCAAAAACTCCAGTCGGCCGTGGTCGTGCACGGCCCGGATACGCGCATCGAAATCTGCAATCCGATCGCGCTCACGCTGCTCGGGCTCTCCGAAGATCAACTGCTCGGGAAAACCGCGATGGATCCCGATTGGCACTTTTTCCATGAGGACGGCACGCCGATGTCGATCGAGGAGTACCCGGCCAACCGGGTTCTTGCCACCCGCCAGCCGGTGAAAAACCAGGTCATCGGTGTCCACCGGCCGCGGGGACTGGCCGACATCTGGGCCGTGGCCAACGCGACCCCGGTTTTCGGTCCGGACGGAGAACTCTCCCAGATCGTCGTCAGCTTCGTCGATATCACCGAACTCCGTCGCGCCGAGGAACGCGTCAATCACCTCGCCTCGATCGTCGAAAGCTCGGAGGACGCGATCATCGGCAAGTCGCTCGACGAGCAGATCGTGAGTTGGAACAAGGGCGCCGAGCGGGTCTACGGCTACACCGCCGAGGAGGCCATCGGACGGCCCGTCTCCATTCTCATCCCGCCCGCCCGGCGAGTGGAGTTCGCCGCCCTGATGGAAGGCGTCCACCGCGGCGAAGGGATCCGGCACCACCAGACCGTCCGGGTCCGCAAGGACGGACGGCTGATCCATGTCGCGCTCACGATCTCCCCGATCCTCAACGCCACCGGTCGCGTCGTCGGAGCCTCGGCCATCGCGCGGGACATCACTCGCCACCGCCAGCTCGAGCAGCGGGAAAAGCTGCGTGTATCCGTGCTGGAACGACTCACCCAGGGGGCGCCCCTGGCACAGCTGCTCGAATCGCTCGTGCTCGGGATGGAGGAAGACCTGCCGGCCTCGCACGGCTCCATTCTGCTGCTGGCACCGGACAAAAACCACCTCCGGCTCGGCGCCGCCCCAAACCTGCCGCGCTCGGTCGCCCGGATCCTGGACGGACTGGAAATCGGACCTGAGGCGCTCTCCTGCGGCACCGCCGCGTTCACCGGACAATCGGCCATCGTGGACAACATCGCCGTCCACCCGGCCTGGACCTCCCAGCGCGACACCGCGCTCGCGGCCGGCCTGCGCGCCTGCTGGTCCGAGCCCATCGTCAGCCGCCGGGGCCGGGTCCTTGGCACGGTGGCGATGTACCATCCGTCGGCCCCCTCGGAGCCTAAGGAACAGCTCGAGTTGCTCAAGTCCGTCGCAAGCCTCGCCGGGGTGGTGATCGAGCACAAGGAGACGCAAGCCGAGCTCCGCCGGCTCAACCTGGAACTCGAGCAGCGCGTGCGCGACCGCACCCAGGAACTGACGGTCAGCGAGAAGCGTTTTCGCACCATCTACGACACCGCGCCCGTCTCGATCTGGCAGGAGGATTGGGTCGACGTCATCGCGCTCGTCCGGGAGCTCCGGGACCAGGGCGTGACGGATTTTCGGGCGCATTTTCACGCCCATCCCGAATTCGTGCAGCGGGCGCTCAACGCGGTGAAGATCCTCGACGTCAACCAGTGGACCGTGTCGATGTTCGATGCGTCCACGAAGGCCGAGATCCTCGCCTCCCTGACGCCGATTTTCTCCAGCCCGGACACGATCGAGGGTTTCATCGGCGAGCTCGTCGCACTGGCGGAGGGCAAGCAGACCTACCGCACGGAAATTTCCCTCAACACCGTGAAGGGCGAAACGATCCAGGCCTTGCTCACGATGGCGTTTCCTCCGCCTGCATCGGATCAAACCGGCGTCATCGTCACGGTCATCAACATCACCGAGCTCAAGCGGGCCGAGCGCGAAAACCAACGACTCAACGATCATCTGCGCGACCGGGCCGTGGCGCTGGAGGCGGCGAACAAGGAGCTCGAATCGTTTAGCTATTCGGTGTCCCACGATCTCCGCGCACCGCTTCGCAGTATCGACGGCTTCAGCCGGGCGCTGCTCGAGGACTATTCGCCGAAGCTCGACGAGGAAGGCCGCGAACACCTGCGCACCGTCCGCGCCGCCGCCCAGCGAATGGCCGGTCTGATCGACGATCTCCTGCGGCTCGCGCACCTGAACCGGACGGAGATCCGCTGGGTCGACGTCAATCTCAGCCATATCGCCGAGCAAGTGGCCGACGATCTGAAGAAATCGGACGCCAGCCGCCGGGCGAGGTTCGTCATCGCTCCGGAGTGCCACGCCATCGGCGACGCGGCGCTGCTCCGCATCGCGATCGAAAACGTTTTCGGCAATGCCTGGAAATACACGGGCAAGAAGCAGCAGGCCGAAATCGAGTTCGGCCGGACCGAGGCTCCCGGCGAAACGGTCTACTTCGTCCGCGACAACGGCTGCGGCTTCGACATGCAGTACGTACACCGGCTGTTCGGACCCTTCCAGCGGCTGCACACCGTGAACGAGTTTCCAGGGACCGGAATCGGCCTGGCGAGCGTCCGCCGCATCATTCAACGCCACGGCGGCCGCGTCTGGATCGAAGGCAAGGAGGGCGAGGGCGCCACGATCTTTTTCACCCTGCCGGACCATCCGCTGCCGCGTTAGGCGCCCGCCCGCGGGCCGCCCGATTTGCCGAATCGGCCGGCGTGCTTTCAGTCCGGCCATGGCTTTCCACATCGGGACGGGCAGCTGGGCGGACGACGAGTACGCGGGGCTGCTCTACCCTCCCGGCACCCCTTCCCGCGAGCGATTGAGCGGATACGCACGGTATTTCAACCACGCCGAGGTGAACTCGTCCTATTACGCCACCCCGCGCGCCCAAGTCGTGCGGCAATGGCTCGAGCACGTGCCGCCAGGATTCACCTTCAGCCTCAAGCTCCACCGGGCCTTCGCCCAGAACCCGGCCAAGGCCGCCGAAGGGCCGCTCGTCGGCCAGCTGCTCGCGGGAGTCGAACCCCTGCTCTCATCCGGGCGCCTCTCGGCATTCCTCCTGGTGCTGCCTCCGGATTTCCGGCCGGATTCCCGCCGTCTCGAAGAACTCGATACGCTCGCCTCCAGGCTTTCGCCGCATCCGCTGGCGGTGGAGCTGCGGCACCGCGACTGGGTGGACCGAAAGCGACGCGATGCCACGCTGGAGCATTTTCGGGAGCGCCGCCTCGTCTGGGTCGACGTCGACACGCCCCAGTCCGCTGATTCCGCGACAATGCCCGCCGTGGACGAGGCGACCCACCCGTCGCTGGCGTACCTCCGTTTGCACGGCCGGAATGCCGCGTTCTCCAAGGCGAAATCCGCCGCCGAAGGCCACCACCACGCCTACACGGACGCGGAGCTCGAAGAAGTCGCGAAACGCGCCCGTGCGCTCGCCCGGAAAGCGCCGGAGGTCGTGGTCGTCGCCAACAATCACGCCGAGGATTTCGCTCCGAAATCGGCGCTCGCACTGAAACAGCGGCTCACATCCGGAAGCTCGCATTGAGGCAGACGGGGCGCGCGGGGGTTTTCGGATTCGATGGGCGGCCGTCGGCTGAGGGCTCCACGCACCGCCGGATCCGTGCCGAACCGCTGCGTGGGAAATTTCCCCAAAACGTCGCACCCCCGCGTGGAACCCGTTTCGCCTCGGAACGGTGCGCAGCCGCCTCGGTCCCGCGGGACTCAGTCACACACCAAAACCCACACGGAAAGGTTTCCCATGAGCGCTAGCGAATACGACGACTACCGGGGCATCGCCCCCGTACCCTCTTCGATGGAACGGATAATCGGATACAACGTGCGGACGAGCGGAGGCGACCACGTCGGAACGATTCAAAACCTCTGGATCGACGACCGGTCCGATCCGCTTTTCGCCGGCGTGAAGACCGGCTGGATCTTCGGCAAGAATCACGTGGTGCCGATCGATCGCGCGGAGGTGAACGACGCCCGTCGAATCGTTCGCCTGCCGTTTTCGCGCGACCAGATCCAGAGCGCGCCGTCCTTCGACGAGGGCGCGGATCTCTCCGATGCGGATCAGCAACGGGTGTTCGACTATTACGGCGCGGAACGGAAATCGCAGGCCGCTCTGCCCACGGCGGAACCTCGTCGCGCACTGCCGCAACCGCCGCCGGCCGCGGTGCGCGAGGAGACGATGGAAAAACCGAAAGCGCGGACCGAGGAGGAAAGAACGATCCGCCTGAACGAAGAGCAGCTGAAAGTGGGGAAACGCGAGGTGGAGGCCGGCGGAGTTCGCCTGCGAAAGATCGTCCGCACCGAAACGGTGAACCAGCCGGTGGAGCTGAAGCACGAGGAGATCGTGATCGAGCGAGTGCCCGCCTCGGGCGAACCGGCGGCAGGCG
Source organism: Opitutaceae bacterium EW11 (assembly GCA_003054665.1). Classification (GTDB taxonomy): domain Bacteria; phylum Verrucomicrobiota; class Verrucomicrobiia; order Opitutales; family Opitutaceae; genus EW11. The sequence goes on from QAYY01000001.1 coordinate 1,166,698, forward strand.
CGGTTTTTGAGGGCGAGGACATCTTTGTCCCGCTCCGTCGCGAAGAGCCGGTGGTGGAAAAGACCGCCCATGTCGCCGAGGAAGTGCGCATCGGCAAGAAATCCGACACCGAACACCGCGTCGTCACCGACCAAGTCCGCCGCGAGGAGTTGGAGGTCGACGACCAGCGCGACCGGCGCTGAGCGAAGGGAACCTGCGCCGCCGGGCCAGGCCGACGCGCGGCGGCGCGGCGTCGTTCACTCGTTTGATCTGCGGTCTTCTCTGTTGCCGCCGCTCCATCGGGAGCACGAAGCTCGGGGACCCGATCGGCCGGCAGCGGCGATCGCACCCCACATGAACGACGTTCGTATTGCCCTCCGGCACCTGTTCAAGGCGCCGGCCTTCACTTGTCTCGCCCTCCTGACCCTCGCCCTCGGCATCGGCGTCAACACGTCGATGTTCAGCGTGGTGAAAGGCCTTCTGCTCAACCGCGGCCCGTTTCCCGAAGCGGAAAGGCTCGTCGAGGTGATCGGCCTTACGCCGCGCGGCGAGATGCGCGAATTCTCCCCGATCGAGCTTCGCGAAATCCGAGAGCAAACGACCACGTTCGGTTCGCTGACGACGCTGCAGGTGACGCCCTTCACGCTCAGCGAACCGGGGAAACTTGCTCAGCATGTCACGGGCTGCCTGGTGTCGGAGGACTTCTTCACCACGTTCGGCGTTCAGCCGGCTCTGGGTCGGCCGTTCCTGCCGGAGGAACACCAGCCAGGACGAAACCAAGTCGTCATCCTGAGCTATTCCTGGTGGGTGAGCCGGTTTGGTGCCGATCCGCACGTGATCGGGCAGACCCTTCGGGTCGACGGCGATACGTTGACCATCGTCGGCGTGATGCCGGCGGCCTTCGACTACCCGATGATGTGGCCCGACACGCATATGTGGCGGCCTCTGAACTTCACGCGCGAACAGCTCGAGTGGCGCGACTACCGCGCCTTCAGGCTTTTTGGCCGCCTCGCTCCGGGACAGTCGCCCGAGGCGCCGTCCGCACAGATGGCGCCGCTCGCGCAACGCCAGGCCGCGGAACATCCCGAGAGTTACGCGGGCCTTCGCTATCGGATGGTGCCGTTGCGCGAGGCGCTGGTGGATTCGTTGGGGCGGCGCGTCTCCTGGATGCTGCTCGGCCTCTCCGGTTTCGTGCTCCTGATCGCCTGCGCCAACCTCGCCAACCTCCAACTCGCCCGGGCGGTGACGAGGGCGCGCGAGTTCGCCGTGCGAAGCGCTCTCGGCGCGTCGCGCTGGATTCTCATCAAGCAGCAGTTGACCGAATCCGTCGTCCTTTCCGTTGCCGGCGGCGCGCTCGGCCTCGGCGTGGCGGCCCTGACCAACCGCGTGATCGAGCGCAACTACCTCGTGGGCGGACGGAGCACTGTGATCGCCATCGATCCGCCGGTCCTTCTCGTCACACTGCTGGTCTCGGTGGCCACCGGCGTGCTGTTCGGCCTCGTTCCCGCGCTGATCGGATCGCGCACCAACATGCTTCAGGCGCTGAAACAGCAGACGCGCGGCTCGACCTCCGGCCGTGGCCACCATCGCCTGCGCCAGGCGCTCGTGATCGGAGAGGTCGCGCTGGCGCTCGTCTTGCTCGGTGGAGCGGCACAGCTGCACCGGAGTTTCGTGCGTTTTCTCCAGCGCGACAGCGGCTGGGATTCCGCCCGGGTCACCGTCGCTTCGCTGCCGGTCCCCGAAGCCCGCGTGCCGACCTACGAGGCTCGCTTGGAGTTTTTCCGCAAACTCGAGGCGCGGATGGACCAGCTTCCGGGCGTCGAACACGCCGCGCTCGCTACCTCGCTTCCCATCCTCGGCTACAGCGGGGCGAGGGTTGTGCTCCGCGACGATCAAACGCCGGCCGACGCCGCGCGGTTGTCGAGCGCGTTCCACGTGATGGTGACGTCGAACTATTTCGCGACGTTGGGCATCCCTCTCCTGCGCGGCACGCTTTTCGCCCCGGACATCAAGCAGGACAGCCCGCAGGTGGTGATCGTCAACGAATCGCTCGCCAAACAACTGTGGCCCGGCGAAGACCCGATCGGAAAACGCCTCGGCAGCATGGACAGCGGCCAGGCCTACTGGGCGCAGGTGATCGGCGTGGTGAAGGACGTGCAGCCGGCGGCGGCGCTGGACCACCCGAGCACGCGCTTCGTCGTGTACAAACCGCTCGTCCAGGAGGCCTGGAGCTACGTTCAAATGGTCGTGCGGAGCCCGGTTCCCGCCGGTCAGGGCGAGGCATTGCGCCGCGCCGTCGCCGAGGTGGATCCGGAACTCCCGGCCGATCTGATGGGAACGGTCAGCCAGATCGCCGCCTACGATCAGCGCAACCTCCGCCTCGCGGCGAAGATTCTCAACGGTTTCGCCGGTCTCGGCCTCGCCCTCGCGGCGGTGGGCATCTTCGGCGTCATCTCCAACGTCGTCGCCCAGCGCTCCGCCGAATTCGGCATCCGCCTAGCACTCGGCGCGGAGCCGCGCGGCGTATTGATGTTGGTCCTACGGCATGGCCTGAACCTCTTTGCCGGCGGTCTGGCGCTCGGCCTGCTAGGCGCCTACGCGCTGAGCCGGTTTCTCGCATCGATCATGCCGCGCCTCGCCGAAGCCAGTCCGCTTCCGCTGCTCGCGGTGGCGTTTGTTCTGTTCCTGGTCGCACTCACCGCCTGTTACCTCCCCGCCCGCCGGGCCACCCGGGTCAATCCGGTCGACGCCCTGCGCACGGAGTAGCAGCACCGGGAGGGCGCGCGGCTCAGAAACCTCGCAACGAAGAGCCGCAGCCCGTCCGGAGAAAAACGCAGGCGGAGCAATCGGGTCGTCGCGGGAACGCACCGACCCACCCGCAAGCGTCCGCTCCCAGGCCTGGAAATACCGCCAGCGCCGAGCTGACGCACCGTATGCTCCAGTGCATCAGAAACCCGCTTGCGCATGGCGCGACGCGTTGCGTTGCGGCGCGAACCCGCAGGCCTGTGTCTGGCCCCTGAAACTCCGGGGCGCCGACTTACTTCTTCGCCGGCGAGAGTCGATAGAGTCCGGCTCCGTGGAACGGAATCTCCGGAGCGAACTCGCCCGAAACGCTGCCCAGATCGGCATGCGACCAGAGATCGCGGACCGTCACCGCTCCGGAGAACCCGAGATCCGCAAGCGCGACGGCGATCGGCACGGCCGGCTTCGGGGCCTCGGTTTCGGGCGTGGCGACGTTGACGACGAAACGCACGGCGCCTCCGCCGTCGGCCGAAGCATTGTCGTCGATGGCACCCTTGGCCTTGAAGCGGACCACGCCCTTTGGAAGAGCGTACTCCACCCGCGACGGGCTCAGCGTACCGATCCCGTACGCGACCGGCTTGTGCTCGAACGACATCGCTTTGCCTCCGGGCGCCCGGCTCGTCGAGACGTTGTCCCAAAGCGCGTCGACCTTCGCCCACGGCGCGTCGGTGAGGCGCTGTTCATGTCCGTCTGCAAACACGAGCGTCGGCTCGATCCATAAGGCATGATCCCCGTCGGTACCGTCGTCGGTCGGATCGATCTCGAGGAAAAGCATCGTTCCGCCCTTCGCGTCGACGTCGATGTCGACCGCACCCGTCTTCTTCGTCACCGGCGCGCTTCGATAGCGCGCATGCTCCGGGGTGAGGCGGACGCGATCGCGAACGTTGAAGACCGCGAGGTATTTGTCCGGTGAGTTCGGCACGTCGGCCACCCAGGCGACCAGCTCGTCACGGGTGAACAGCGGGCGGTTGTTCGAACTGGCTTGGTTGACCGCGAGGACTTCGTCGTTGGTCAGGAGGGAGAGCGTGAAATCGTCCGTGCGGGTCATGTCGCCGCCGTGCATCAGCGGCGACCGGGCAATGGACCAGAGTGTCATCATCGTGCGCTGCTCATCGGGCGTGAACCGCGTGCTGTGTCGACCAAGCTCCAGCACGCCCAGCGGAAGCATGTCCGCATCCGGCCACGCGCCGGTCTGCCGATACGGATTCCAATTCGCCAGCCGCGTGAACTGCTCGCGGAGCGCGAGCCAGCGGTCCCAAAAATCGTCGCTGATGCGCCAGAGGTTCGCGTGCTGCTGCGCGTGGGCGGCGGCGGTCAGGGCGGTTTCGCCCGGGGAGAGGCTGAGCACGATCGGACGGCCCGTGCGGTCAATCGCGCGGCGGATGCCTTCGATTTCCTTCTCGTGCTCGTGATACGGGCGGGAGATGTCGTCGACCTTCACGTAGTCGATGCCCCAGCTGGCGAGCAGCGCGAAGACCGAGTCGTAGTAGTCCTGAGCCCCGGGCTTCGACATATCGACGCCGTACATATCGGGATTCCACGGGCAGGTGCTGGCGCGGTTGGCCACGTCCTGCGCGTGTAACTTGGTGCCGAATACAGGCAGGTTCTTCTCCACCGCCTGGCGCGGGATTCCGCGCATCAGGTGCACGCCGAATTTGAGCCCGCGGGCGTGAACGTAGTCGGCCAGCGATTTGAACCCGGCGCCATTCGCCGCGGAGGGAAAGCGGTTCGTCGCCGGAGTGAGCCGGCCGAAACCGTCCATCGAAAGTTCGGCGCCAGCGCGGTACGCGTGCTCCTTTGCGTGAGGCTCGTACCACTGGATATCGACGACGATGTACTGCCAGCCGTGGGACTTCAGCTTCTCGGCCATGAAGTCGGCCTGGGCCTTCGTCTGCTCCTCCGTGACGGTCGTCCCGAAGTTGTCCCAGCTGTTCCAGCCCATGGGCGGCGTGGGGGCCCAGGTGCGAAAGGCTGGAAGCTCGGCGGCGCCGGCCGAAGCCGCTGCGGTAAGGACGACAGCAAGGAGGGGGAGGCGTAGTTTCATGGGGAGCATCGAACGCATGCCATGCCACGCCTCGTGGCAATGCCGGAAAACAATCTGTTGCGAAGGCGCCGGCGCCCCGGAAATGGCGCGCCGGCCCCTATCCGATTCCGCACGACGCCAGAGTCCGGGCGGACCGGTCCAGGGTCCGAGCCTGCCGAGCTCCGGATTCGCCGATGGACTCACGATTGCACAAAGCCGTGGCGTGTAGCGGCGGATCCGCTACACGTTCGGCCGGCTGCAACCGGGTCCTGGCGGGACGAAGCTCGTCGCGATGTCCTCGCGACGAGCGAACTTGAGCGAGCAAAACCGCCGGCTACTTGCCGCCAGTCTTGAATCGTGCCGCCACGCGGGCGAACTCTTCGTCCAGGAACAGGTTCACGTCGGTCGGATCGAGCACGTAAACCCAGCTCTCGACCGTGGTTTTGCCATCCATCCGGGTGGCTTTCCAGAACGTGACCTTCACCTGCGAGACGCTGCCTCCCCGCCAAGTCCTCTGTGTATAGAACAGATAGGCCTTATCGGGGGTTGCGGCGTCGTAGATTACATCCTTCCAGCCCTCTTTATCGATTCGGGCGAGTACTGCCTGAGACAGTGCTTGGGGTCCGTCCGTCGCCTCTTCGGTCGTTACTACAACCGGTCGAGCATCCACGCGGATCGTGGTCTGGTCCGCATAGAGTAGAGAAGCGACGCAGACGGCAGCCCCAAAAATTACGGGGTGCTTCATAATCCCAACAATCGGCCCGTTCGCTTTTGAAGTAAAACGTGGCACCCATTCCCGTTTGTAATACCAAACGCATTACAAACAGCGCGGGCGCTTTTGTCTTTTCATCGCGGACGCGCATGCTCCCAACGGCTTCCGCCGATTTTTTCGCCCGGCCTGGATTAGCGCGGATTCGTTTCGCCCGCGGTAGATCGCCGGCCCGAGGCGAGGCGCGCGGAGGCGCCCGGCCTCTCTTCCACGAGCGCGCCCGACCGGACTTTCGCTATGGGCGCTGCGACGGGAAAAACTCTTTCGCGACGGCTTCGAACGAGGCCTTCGGCCGGCGCTGCGCGTCGAAAACGCCCCAATGCTTCTCCGCAATCGTCGCCGGCATTTCGTCTCCCCCGCCCTTCCACGCCTCGTCGAACGCCTCGAACAGGAAGGTGGGCACCTTCCGTTCATTGACCCAGCGAAAGTGCTGCCGGAGATAGATCTCTTGCGCGGCGACCGAGACTTCAGCCCGCATCGCCGTGCCTTCCGCCCCTTCTCCGACGCGCTTCGGATCGTGGCTCGTCGCCCAGCCGGTCTCGCCGATCACCACCGGCACCCCCGGGTGGAACTGGCAACACGCGTCGTACTTCCCCGCCGTCCACTGCATCGCGGACTCGAGCGGCTTCCCATTCCACAGCGCATACGCGTGCAGCATGATGAAATCGACCGCCGCCGCCACCGGCTTCGAGGCTTCCTTGTTCCAGAAGTTGTAGTCGTCGGCACAGGTCACCGGTTGTCGGATACTGCTTCGGATCTGGTTCAACCAGCCGACGAGCTTCTCCGGCGAGGTGCGATGATCGGACCAGACGACGCCGGCCTCGTTGCCCGCGCACACGGCCGCCACCGTGCCGGGATAGGCATTCGCGATCCGGATGGCGTTCGCGACCTGTTCGCGGTTTTTCTTTCGGTCCGCCGGCTTCACATCGTCGACCAGCCAGGCTCCGAGGATCACCCGGATCGGCAGGCGCTCGCGTTCGATCAATCGCACGGCGGTCTCGGAGACCTCCGAGGCGTCGTACACTCGGATGAAATGCCAGTAGCGCGCGACGAGCCGCAGGTCCGACAGAATCTCGGCTTCGCTGGGCGACGCCCCATCGGGTTTCTGCCCGTCGCGGTACGGGCTGAACGCGACGCCGTTTCCAATCCATTCGCCCTGCCACTCGAGCGGAAGCGCCCGGCGTCCCCCGGGAAGCGCATCGTCGGCCCCCGGCGCTCCGGCAAATCCCAGGCACCACGTCATTGCCGCCACGGCGAGCATGCGTCGGACGCGGGGACCGGGTAACGAGATTCTGGTTACAGAAGCGAGGAACGTTCCGAGGCGATACGGGAGAGACGTGGGACGATTCATCATGGCTGAAAGGGGCAGGCCACCGACGGCACGCTCGAAGACAGCGCGCCGTGTCGAACACAGCGTCGTCCGGATCGATAGCCGCGACGGCCGCAAAGGCGAACCTCAAACGGCTGCCGGCACCAGCGCGGCAGGAGCCTTCCGCTCCGCCAACTCGCGCTCCACCCGCTTCACCTGAGGTTCGTCCAGTTTGTAGAAGAAGATCGCGAGGCCGCTCAGGATCGCGAGCAGCCCGGGAAGAATGCTGAACACCAGGGCGATTCCGAAAAGCGCCTTGGGTGTCTGCACCGCGTTCGACACAAAGCCGAAATAGGTGAGCAGCGTCCCCAGCAGCCAGGTTCCGACCGCCAGGCCCAGTTTCTGCGAAAACACCGCCGCGGAGAAAACGAGCCCCGTGCTCCGGCGGCGGAACCTCCATTCGCCGTAATCCGCGGTGTCGGCGTACATCGACCAGACGATCGCAGGGGTGGGTCCGGCGGAAAAGGTCCCGATGCAATTGAGCACGTGCAGCATCACGATGTTGTGCGGATCGACGAAGAAAAACGCCGCCATCGCGGCTCCGTTGATCGTCATCAGCACGATCATCAGCTTGCGCCGCGAAAATCGACCCACGAAGAGCTTGGTCGACAGGGCGCCGGCGATGAACACCAGCGAGCCCACCATGCTGAAGAGCGTGAACTTCGATTCGTCGCCCACGTTGTACTTGAAATAGTAGATGATCGCGGCGTTCCGCAGACCGACGTTGGCCATGGTCAGGAAGGCGACGAAGAACAACACCAACCACGGTCCGTTGTGTTTCAGGTTCGCGAGGTCGCGGGTCAGCGAGGCGCCCTGATCCACCGGCGACTGCACCCGTTCCCGCGTCCGGGCAAAGGTGTAGAGAAACATCGCGACAGAAATCACGGCGAAGATCGCCATGGTGTAGCGGAATCCGTTGGCGGGGTCGCCTCCGCCCAGCCAGTTTTTCAGCGGCAGCGTGAGGCTGCCGATGAGAAAGGATCCGGTGAACGCGCAGGCAAAGCGATAGGTGGAGAGCGACGTGCGGTCTTCGGACGAGGCGGACATCACGCCCATCAGCGCGGAATACGGGATGTTGATCGCGGTGTAGGCCACCCACATCAGCGAGTAGGTGGCGTAGGCGTAAACCAGCTTCCCCGTGGGACCGAGCGAGGGGTTCGCGAACATCAGGTATCCTAGAACTCCATACGGAACCGCGCCCCAGAGGATATAGGGACGAAACTTGCCCCAGCGCGTCTGCGTGCGGTCGGCGACGATCCCGGTCAGCGGATCGAGCACGGCATCGAGCACACGGGTGAACAGCATCATCGTTCCCACCGACGCGGCGGAGAGGCCGAACACGTCGGTGTAGTAATAAAACAGGAACAGGTTGAACGCCTGGAAGAAGAAGTTCGAGGCGGTGTCGCCCATGCCATAGGCGATCTTCTCCGAGAACGAGAGGCGGTCGGCGGGAGTGGACAAGGGGCAGAGGGGTTGGCGGAACTAGACGCAGCCGGCGCCGATTTGCGAGTCTGGTGCGCGAACTGGCTCGTCGGAGAAGGCGTTGTCGCGGGCGTTCCTGGGAGCGCCAGGCGTCGAAGTCCCCGGGGGGAATGGGCGTGCGGCCAAACCACCGCACGCCCGTACCCTTCGACAGAACCCGTTCGCGCCGGATCAGAACCGGTACGAAAACTCGAGGCGCGCCGAGCGCGGAGCGGAATAGATCAGCCCGTAAAGCTTACGGTCATCCAGGAGGTTGTTGATATTGAGCTGAACGCTCGCGTCGTGGTCGCTCAGCTTGAAGGCGTAGCGGAGCATGAGATCGACGTTGTAGCGCTCCGGCGTCTTCAGGATGACGAGGTTTCCGTTCTTGTCCGTCACGCGCTGGCCGCCGCCATGCGTGATCCCGGACTGGTACTCTCGCGGCGATTCCCAGCTGCCGCCGAGTCCGGCCGAGAAGCCCTTCAGGCGGCCCTCGGTGAATTGATAGTTCGCCCACACGGAGACCGCGTGGTCGGGAGTGTCGTCCTGACGTTCGCCGGATCCGTAGCCGATGCCGGTCCAGGTGGAGGTGTCGCTCGCGTCCGTGTACACCGTGGCGAGCGGCTTGCCGGTCAGGCCCCAGTCGGTGTTCGGGAAATACCAGACGGCCCAGCGGTCCTGCGGATAGGGCGACTTCGCGAACTGGCCCGCGGAGTCGATCACGCGCTTGGTGTGACTGTAGCTCGCGACGATCTGGAAGTTATTGTTCGGGGTGTACATCAACTCGGCGCTCCAGCCCTTGGCCGAATCGGAGCCGATCACGTATTCATTTCCATCGGGACTCGAGGCGCGGTCGTTCCAGGAGTTGTTGGTCTCGGAGTCGTAGTTATAGAGCCAGCCGGGCCACGACATCTTGTTGGCCTTCGTATAGTCGAAGACCGCGTCGAGATAAGCCGCGCCTGTCGTCTGGGAGGCGTTCACGTACCAGTTGGTATTGGCGCCGACGGTCTTCTGATAAATCGAGCCCGCCGCCACGCCGGCGTTCCACTGGGAGATCGCGGACTCGGCCGCGCCGTTGCCGCCGTTGCTGCCGCCGGCGACCGAACTCGGGGAAAAGTTCGAGACGTTGTAGACGATGTCCTTGTTCGGGTTGAAGTTCTTGTAGTTGGACGTCGGAGCCCACCAGTAGAACAGCTCGGTGCCCGTGCGCTTGATCTTGTAGGTGCTGATCGAGCCCGAGAGCTTGCCGTTGAAGAGATCCACCTTGGCGCCGTACTCGTTGCTCTTGGCCAGGACCGGACCGACGGGGTTGCCGTTGATGTCCTTGTGCCCGCTGAAATTCGGCGAAAGGCCTCCGGCCCGGAGGGCGAAGAGCGAGATTTCGCGCGTCACCTGCACGCTGACGCCGTTCTGGTGCGTGGTCTCGTGGACCTTGTCGCTGCGGGCCGATGTGCTCGTCCCGGAGACGTAGTTGTCGGTCTGGGTGAAGTTGTCGGTGCTGTCCCGGCGCAGGCCCGAGATGATCGTCAGCCGGTCGTCGAGAAAGCGGCCGTGGTAGACAAAGTACGTGGCCTGATCCCAGCCCTTCGAATAGGTCCGGTTGAACTTCACCATGGCCGCATCGGCCGATCCGTCACCCTGCTTGCCGAAGCGGATGTAGGTGGCGTCGAGCGGGCTCTTGTAGTTGTAGGTGTTGGACGGAGTCTGCGTGTTGACGACGTCGTTCTTGGCCGTCTCGGTCGAATGGCCGAGAAGCAGCGAATTGTGGATGCGCAGCCATTTGTTCGCGCTGTCGAAGAGACCGAACTTGTAGTTCGCCTCCGCTCGGAACTGGTCGCGGCTCGTCGCCGTGATGCTGTCGAACCACTGGTACTGCAGGACGACGTTGTCCACGTACCCGTTCACCGCGTTCAGATTGCTGTCACCCGCGTTGGGATTGAGCGTCGTGAAAAACACCCGGGCACGGAGTCCGGCGGGGCCGACGTTCTGGATCAGGTTTCCCTGCACGTCGCGCGAATCGAAATCCGCCGTGGAGTGATTGTAGCCGACGAGGAGGTTCAGCCCCTCGATCACCTGCTGGGCGACTTGGCCGCGGAAGTTGGTGGCCTTCGAGTCGACGAAGGTGTCGGGCCCGCTCCAGCGGAAGCGATACGGGTCGGTGCCCGGCACGGTGTAGAAGTCGGCGTGTTCGTTCTGGTCGCTGTTGATGCCGACGTTGGCCATCGCGCGGACGCGCTGGAAACCGACGCCCTTCAGCCACTGCTTCCCGTGCTCGTAGTCGATGTCGACCTGCGTCGTTTGCGTCGGACGGAAGCTGATCGCCGGCGAAACGAAGTAGTGCCGCTGGGTGTTGAAATCGGTGTAGGAGTTCGTGTCCTCGTAGGCGCCGGTCACGCGGTAGTTCAGCGACCACGTCTTCGTCAGCGGACCCGTCGTGTCGATCGTCGCGCGCATGAAGTCGTAGCTGCCGTAGCTCAGGGCGATTTCGCTGAACGGACGCGACTGCGGCGTCTTCGGCACATAGTTCACGATGCCGCCGAACTCGCCGAAACCGTAGAGCAGCGCCAGCGGGCCGAAGACGACCTCCACGCGGCTGATGTTGATCGAGTCGGTCGAGTTCTGCCGGCGATAGCCGTCGCGCAGCACGGCGTCCGTCACGTATCCGCGGATCTTGTACGACGTCTGGCTCTTGTTCGCCGTCGCGCCCTCGGGATTGTTGACGCCGCCCGGGCCCTGGTAGGCGCCGCCGGGCGTGCCCTGGTCGTTCTGCGACTGAAGCACGATGCCGGACATGTAGCGCAGACTCTGTCGGAGATCGGTCGAACCGGTGTCGCGAAGGAACTCCTCCGTGACCACCGAGATCGGCATCGGCAGATCCTTGATCGGAGTGTTCAGGCGGGTGCCGGAGATCGAGTTCGTCGCCCGGTAACCGCGGTCTTTCGAGACATCGACGTTGAACGGGCTGAGCACGACGGGCTGGTCCTCCTCGGAGGCGCTCGTTTTGGAATCTGTCGCAGCGGGGTCCGCCGCAAACAGCGAAGGGGCCACGACTCCACAAGCAAGGAGCGCCGTGGCAAAGCGATCCCGCAGGATCGACCGATCAGGCAGTTTCATAGGGGTGGGTGTTGGTAGGGGGCTTCCGAATCCGTCGCGCCAAACTCCCGGGCTTCAGGGGGCAGAGCCACAGGCGTCAGGGGTAGGAACGCGTTGAACTCGGTCAGAAGGACGAACCCTGGGGTTCGCCGCGACTTGGCGCGTATGCAGTCTTCCGTGCATTTGTGTGTCAACGATAATTTGCACAACATTTCGCACGGCTTTCCACGTTGCCTCGAGCAAGGCCTCAAGCGACCATTTACCTATGAAAATTGCAGCTCACACGAGGGGGTTTCTCCCAAATTCCCATGCAGGAATCGGTGAAAATACCTCTTTCTTGCGCACAAACTTTAACACTTGTCATCGCCTGCCGGCTTTCCGATATTCGCCTGCGGTACCCCCGGCAGCTCCACTGCCGTTTAGCCCCCTCCCGCATGCGTTCCATAAACCAACAGCTTATTGCTGAGCGGCTTAATCTCTCGCCCGCCACCGTCTCGCGGAGCCTGGCCAACCATCCCGCGATCAGCGCCGACACGCGGGACAAGGTGAAGCAGTTGGCCGCCGAGATGGGATATCGGACGAACCCGACGCGCTCCGTGCGTCGCTCGAGACAGAGCAAACCGATCACGGTGGGTGTGCTGATCGGCGTGCCCGCCGCGAACGTCGCTCTGGCCACGTTCCCCTTCGTGCTCCAAGGCATCCGCGAGCACGCGGAGATCGAGCACGTCGCCGTCGACATCTGTTATCAGGAGCCCGCCGCGCTTCATCCCGACGCCAAGCGGCTTCCCGTCTTCCGCCACATCCGCAACGGCGACTGGCGCGGGCTGATCCTGATCTATCCGTTTCCGGAGGCGGCGGTCGACATGATCGCCCGCAAAATCTCCACCGTGGCGGTGTCGGAAAGCTATGCGCACCCATTTGTGGATACGATCGACACCGACGACTTCGCGGGCATCCGCGAGATGGTGCACCGCCTCGCCGCGGCGGGTCACCGCCGCATCGGGTATATCGCGTGGCGGTATCCAGTCGGTGGACACTGGTCGATCCGGCGCTTCGGCGGCTACGTGGACGGGCTCTTTTCCCTCGGCCTCGAGTTCAACCCCGCCTGGGCGCACAACGTCCACAAGGCCGCGCCCAACCTGGACCAGGCCGCCATCGCCGATGTCGTCGCAAAACAGATCCGCGAGGAAGGCGTTACCGCCTGGGTCTGCGCGGCGGACCACCAGGCGTATCAACTTATCCAGGACCTCCAGGCGCGGGGGCTCCGGGTGCCGGCCGATTGTTCGGTGACCGGGTTCGACGGCCTCGAACCGCCGGCGAAGCTTCCGCGCGTGACCTCCATGCGCGTGCCCAACGAGGAAATCGGCACCTCCGCCGTCGCCCGCCTCCTCGGACGCGTGATGCATCCCGATTCGCCCCGGCGCAAAATCCTCGTCGAAGGCCACCCCGTCGAAGGCGAAACCATCGCCCCGCCCCCTCGCCGCTAGGCACGGCGACGCCCCTCCGCTTGCTGCGCTTCGGCTCAGGCCGGGTGGATGCAGAAGGCGCACAAGAATTCCGATCCCGCCCTTGCGCGCCATCCGCAGTTGGTATTTACCACGGACCGACGCGGGCCTATAGCTCAACGGTCAGAGCAGAGGACTCATAATCCTTTGGTTCTGGGTTCGAATCCCAGTGGGCCCACCACTTTGAAGGGGGACGGCGGGATTAAACTGGAATCTCTGTTCACACGGTGAGCGCTGGGATGAGAACCCTTGGGTTCGACGCAGCGAGCTTGCCGGATCTACACCAAAGTTTGGGGACAGCCATGATTGGTTGTTTGCTATGGGTTTGGGCTAGCCGCACTGAGCGATAACGCGGAGGCGGTAGTTGTTAAAGTTTCTGAAGCCGTAAGCT
>QAYY01000019.1 GCA_003054665.1 Opitutaceae bacterium EW11
TCGGGGCGCTACAGTTAGGCGCGCTGGGCGTAGCATCAACATGCAGTGCTAGATATCTCATAGGTCTTACGTTTGGCCTAGATTCCCATTACGGCTTCCCATCCGTGAGGATTGCCCAAAGCACAGAGCGGCCACACTGCAAACGGGATGCTCAGCGCGAATGCAGCCCAAATGCCGCGATGCCAGCGACGCTGCACCAGCGCTCCGACCATCAGACAAAGAGACACGGGGGCGGTGATGAACAACAGAATGCTAACAATCATCTGGATTGCAGCACAAGGGGCGAGCACCTGAATGCCAGCGCCGAGAACGTGAGCCAAGGCAGGAGGCAGTACGATGAAGGCAGCCACTATGGCCAATATCTTGGAGTAGGTGCTCATTCGCCTAACGTTTAATGATGAGCCACGCTCACAGCTGGCGCGACACGTGCGCCAGCACGGGGCGTGACAGCTGTGGGCGTTGGCTCCATCGACTTGTTAGGCGGATTTTGGGGTAGAGTCACTTGCGGTCGACGCTGCTTGCATGTGTGTCGGACGCTTCGCCGAGCCTTTTGGCAACGTCTATGTCCACGGAGTTTCTGCCTGACCCAACTTGGACTCGCCCGTTTCGAAAGTCCTCCACGAGATATAATGCACGGTAGTAAAAGACGGATCCTCCGTGGCCGGCCTCCCACCTCGCCCGCTTGAAGGACCAGACCGCAGCAGGGATGAAACGCTCATCCGTCGCGGAAAGAACAGCAATTCTTTGCGCCGCCCCGGAGTCGTTGATGCTCACGAGCGCCACAACCTCTCCATCTACTGCTCCGCGTAACATCGTGTGAGGAAAGTAGAAAATAGGCGGCAGAATCTCAGCGGGATGGATGTATTTGTCTTGTCGGGAGAAGAAACGCGACGAAGGCGGTTCAAACGGATCTGCCAAAACCTCGGGCTCAGCACGCACCCCGACTGTGATTAGGGCCAGCCAAGCCAGGACCAGCAGCGAATAGGTTCTCATACGCCTAACGTTTAATGATGAGCCACGTCTACAGCCGGCGCGACACGTGCGTCAGCACGAGGCGTGACGGCTGTAGACGTTGGCTCCAGCGACTTGTTAGGCGAAAAACGGGAAACGCTGCAACCGCGGCGCGACCAATGCATCCATTCGCCATCGGCGGGCCAACCGTCCGTGTAAAAGAAAGAGAGTCCCTCAACCATCACGGATGCGGAGGCTGATCTGATAAAGCCAGAACTACAAGCCTCGTCGCTATCCGGGTATCTTAACGCAGACCGAAATGCCATCCAGGGTCACGCAACCACGGAATCGCCCTCGGTCGAAAACGAGCCCATTAGGTTAGTCGAGCCTCATGATCTCATCGGTCTCTGATCGCCCAAGCAGCAAGAACGAAGAGAACGCCAAGCCCAATCATCCACGGCGAGTACACAGAAAGCGCGCCGGTCCCCATCGCCTCGGCGTACGCCCCTTTCAGGAAATGCGGCTGATCCAACGGACTACTATGGAATAGCCGAAGCTGGAAGATACCTAGGGCGAAAAGAACGACTCCGCACAGAGCGAGGACTACCTGCAAACGCTCTCGCGACGTATTCATGGGAAACTCCTGCCTAACGTTTGATGGTGAGCCACGGCTACGGCTGGCGCGACTCCTGCGCAGCAGGAGGCGTGACGGCCGTGGCCGTTGGCTCCAGCGACTGGTTCGGCCGTACGTCGCCAGCAGGATAAACCGTAAGGAAGCTGAGGACACTCCGGCCAAGCATGCCAACAGACTGCTGAACTCCCCTCGTCCACTCAACCTCATAAAAGGCACAAGGATGGCCGGGAACGTCCTCGTGGGCTGGCTGCCAACGCGCTCCATCCGCGATTAACCGGGAATACGAATGCCTTGGCGCCAGCAGATCGTACACGAGGAGACTGGGCACAGACGGAGCTGGTACTGCTCCCGCAAATCACTCTTCCGAGGTCAGCGACTTCTCGTATCGCCAGCTCCTCTGACCCCATAATCAATATCACCTCGGCCGAACGTTTGATGATGAGCCACGACCACAGCCGGCGCGACTCGTGCGCCAGCACGAGGCGTGACGGATGTGGCCGTTGGCTGCAGCGACTTGTTAGGCGGAATTTCGCACATCATGGAAAAGTGGTCGTCTGAAAACGTTCGGGCTCATTCATAAACTCTCGAAACATCTCGCAGGTGAACTCTGCTTCCCGCCTCTCTTTCAGGAGAAATCGTGGCAGCTGAGGCGAGCAAGATTTCTCAACATCGCGCGAGCCCTTAGCGGCTCGATCAAGCAGCTCCGCGATAGTGATCTTCCTGCCCGGAATAAGCTCGAACTGAACACGAGTGAACGACCACAAGAACGCAATCGGACGCAACCACCCACCAGATACGCAGCGAACCTGCGCCTCGCGAAACATGCCATCAGCATCGATAATCCACCTGATGCGGAACTCCGGACGACGGCCCTCGGGCATGGAAAACAGATTCCCTCCGATATGCTTCAGTCTCCAAACGTGGACGATATCGCCCCTCGCCGAGGCGATGTTATTACCGTAGCGGAACAGGACGGGAAACTTAATGGGTTCTGAGTTCATTCGCCTAACGTTTAATGCTCAGCCACGGCCTTAGCGGGCGCGACTCGTGCGCAAGCACGAGGCGTGACCGATAAGGACGTTGGCTGTAGCGACTTGTTCGGCCAGTTTTTCATAGGACTAAAAGTCTCACTCCAATCGTTTGCCCGGTCACAGATTCGCGGGAGACTGTGACTCGAACGCCGCCGTCCCACCGCATGACG
>QAYY01000020.1 GCA_003054665.1 Opitutaceae bacterium EW11
GTGTCCCCTTCGGCTCGGCTTTCGGCTCCACGCGTCCGGCGTTTGGGCAACACGCCCTTGAGACGTGTCCCCTTCGGCTCGGCTTCGACACGAAAAGACCGTCTGCACGGAACCCTAGCGCACGACTCTCTGCGGCAAGAAATCATGCTTTGAAAGTTTCCAAGCTAGTTACGAAAATATCTAATTCGTTTTCGCTCTGTTTGAACGCCGCTGCCGCCACCAGGGATCGTTGGTTAGCGCTGATCAGCACGAATACTTTTACCTTTTTGATTCTGTCGGGTATTTTCATGGCAACCTTGCGAGTCTCTTCTTCTGTAGCGTCTGCTACTTCTAGTCCTGAAAAATAACGCGGGATTTCCATAAATTCGACGCCGTGAAAAATGACGTCTTGGTTCGTGGGATCTGATTTGCCCTTAGGACTGCGAATCAGCAGCTGGCCATGGCTTACTCTGAATTCCCAAGTTTGAAACACGCGGGTCGATTTCATCATTTGAAAGGATTAGCTGCAGCCCCACCATTTTCCATAAACTGAATGCGAGGCCACCATTGAGGGTTTTGTGAGATTTGGAACAACTCGAAATCGGTCGCACCGCCGACGCCAGCTGCCGCACGTTGAACGCCGGGCCAGACCTCAACGTTGTTGAGGTTAAAAAATATTTTATTGTTAGGATTACTCATGACTTCAGGAAACGCCGCCTTCCACTCCTGAGCAAAAACACCGTTCAGGGTCTTAGCATTGAGTGACTCGGCAAATGCATCAAGGCCAGCAGCATCAAGCCCAAGCGCGTAGCGACCTTCAATGGCGGCTCCTCTTTGACTCAACACATTGAGTAGCGCCTGCCGCTGTGACGCTAAGGATGTGGTCTCTGCGGCGAACAAAGACGTGAATTTCGCAACGATAGCTGGCCCAAACACTAACAACGCATCTGGGACATATGACGCGCTTCGCGCGCCTTTTTGGTAAGCACTCAGATGTGCCCAATCCAGCCGCCAGTCCGGAGCCGCTCTCACCCTGCGACTCTGACGGCCGGTGGCTATACTGTACGACATGGCATTAGACACGGTCGACCGCCAGTACTGAACCTCATCCCAAACCCCGCCCCAAAAACCGGCACCCGAAGCTGCCGTTATTTCTCCGTATCCGGCGCCAGAGCTGTCCGCATCCGAAATCGCCTCACTCAGCGCTACGGCGGCCGCCCGAGGGGATCCCGAACTGGCAAGTGAAAGCGCCTTCCCGTGGGCCCTGGCCAGCCTTTCGAGAGCAACTACATTCCTTTCCTGCCTAGCTTTGGCGACCGAGCGCCAGAAATCCTCCATGACACTTCGGCGGAAACGCATGCCGCCCGGCGGAACAAGGTATTGCCCTCTCTCAGCAAAAGAAACCGTGCTACGGAGCGATAGCCCGAGCGCCACGCCGTTGCCCGCATTGCCCCCGCCACTCCAGCCTGCGGAAAATGATCCTGAGCTGGAATCATCGTCTGGTCTGACGAAGAATCTATCCATCACGACGGTGTCGATGTCCAGCATACCGAGATAGTCCGCTCCATACACCGGGTGATTTCCAACGAACCCATATAGGTTCACGCCGCCAGATTCCTGAATCGGATCACGGCTTATAAATCGACCAAGATTAGCGTCGTAGTACCTCCGACCGTAATAATAAAGGCCGCTCTCCAGATCCTGATACTTAGTGGAATGCCGGAAAGGATTGCCGAGCGCGTTCTCGTCCCCGCCCTCCGCGCGGAGCAGCTGTCCGAAAGGATCGTATTCATAACTCACGCTAGCCTGCGCTTCACCGGGCTTGATCAGCGCAATCACATTTCCGTTTCCATCTGAGGCGACATTGAGTCCGAGGAGCGAAGAGTCCGAATGCACGGCCTCATAGATCAGCGCCCCCACACCCCCCGTACGCGATAGGCTGCTGTCCACATCCAGGCCCCATACGTAGCTGCGGCAAACCTTGGGCAAGGAGCCGGCAAATTCGAACTCTGCGATCAAGCTCCATCCCTGATAGACGTACCTGCGGCTGTAGACCACCGCCTGCCCTTCCCAAACGGTCTTTTCGACGCGACGCCCCAGATAGTCGTACCGGAACTCCATCCGACGGCTGGGCGTTCCCCATGCGATCGCCGCATCGCGCGTCGACATGCTTATGAGGCGATTCTCCGCATCCCAGCCATAGTGCCACACCGAATCGTCCGTGAGGTTTCCATCCGCATCGTAAGCGAGAGTCTCGCTTGCCGGACGGAGCAGAATGTTAGCACTGCGCTTGGAAGTCTCCACCCCGCGTGCAGCAGAGATCATCAGCTGTTTGTATTGTCCGAACCTGTCGAGCGCGATATCCCAATAGCGCCCCTGCCGCGCAACGGCGGCACCATCTACCGTCACCGTCGCTTCGGCGCTCGCTGTACCGGAGCTGCGACCGCGCAACGTCCCGCGTTGCTTCACCTGATTGAGGGCATTGCCACCCGTATTCCCTTGGCCATCCGTATAGCTTACTGACTCCGCATCCACACCCACCGACTTGCGGTTCCCAGCTGTATCATAGGAGAAGGAGTAACCTCGTCCCGGGAGCGGGCGTGCTGTGTCACCCACGGCCGCGCCGGCATATCCTTGAGCGTTGGTCAATTCGCCCGTGTGCGCGTAGGCGTACTTGAAAAACGTCGGCGATCCATAGTCAGCAAAGGCACTTCCGGACTGCAGCACACTCTCCCGTTCGCCCGATGTATTCGTGGTATATGCGTAGGCGGCGACCACGGTACTGCCCGCATAGGTTGCACAGGACTGCAGTGCATCGCGGCGAGGCTCCAAACGCCGCTGCACCGTATGCCCGCCACTGGACATCCGGTCCCAAAACGAACTCCCGGGCGTGTATGAATAGCTGAAGGCAGCGCTCGATCCACCTCGCGCTCCCTGGGCTGGGTAGGTCGCCGCCACGCTGTCAACTCGGCCAAAGGCGTCATAGCCGATATCCACCGCCATTTCTTTCGACAGATCTGCCGGTACTCCTGTGATGTAACCCAAACCGAAACCAGCGTACCTGCCTGGAACGCCGCCAGATTCCGGCGCGACCGCGTCAAACCTCGTCGTAACTGCCAACCCTCCGTACCACTGCGCATCCAGTGCTTCGGACGCCACCTGTTCGTAATCGTAGACGATATCGCGTGTTCCCGTGGCGTCCGTCACAGACTCCACCTTGCCAGTCCGAGTGTAGCTAAAGGAAACAGCAGGCGTACCGTCGCTGTATGCAGTGGAGGACAGTTCTCCGGTCGCGAGGCTGTACTTATTTGTGGTCTTAACACCCCTGGCAGAAGTCTGGGTGATAATCTTGAAGCCGTCTGCGTAGCTATAACTGAAGGATATCTCCTGGCCTGTAGCATCTCTCCTGGACTTCAGTAGGCCCGTGGCCTCATCGTAGGTAAACACGGTCTTGTCCGCCGTGCCGGTCGGGCCATTGCGATAGGTCCAAAGCTCAGTCCGCTGACCGTAGCCGTCATAAACATGATGGACAGGATAGCATCCGGTCCCTGTTTGATTTTGTACGAGACCATTGAGGTAGTAAGTGGTCGTCGAGGTGGCGCCCTTCGCGTCCGTAACCGTATCCACGCGTCCCATGCTATCGTAGGTGTAGGACGCCAGAAGTATGGCTTGGTTATTCCGATCATGTCCCACGTAGGTGCGATATACCCTCGGAGTCCCGGGATAGTACTCATGGGCAGTGACCACGCCGCGGGGGTCGGTGATTGTTGAGACACGTCCACAGCCGTCATAGGTATAGGTAGTCGTCTGCTGGCTGCCCGCGCTTCCCCCGCGCGGATAGGACTCCTGTGTTTTAACCAGCCCACCGACGGCGACTGTCACCTGAGTTCCGCCGTTAGCGGCGACAACCGAAATGATACGCGCTTTTGCGTTCCTATCAATGCTCGTAACGCTAGCCGTGAGATTGCCGCGAATGTCATAGCTATTGACCCGAGCCACAACACCGTCCGGCAAGCCGCTGATCTCGGTGTACGTACTCGAGGTATAGCTGTCCTGGCTATTCTCTTTATAGTAAACCTTGGATGAACTCATAGCCCACCACACTCCGGCGGGGTCTTTGTAAAAACTCGTCTCGGTCGTACTGAACCGATCCACGGAACCAGCCTGAAGACCGGCCACACCGTCGAGATTCAGACCGGACGATTTGACAGAGCCAAACTCATCGTACTCATAGGCCTCGTCGGCCGACAAGCTGCCAACGCCGCCTTCTTCGACAACACGTTTCTGCTCCAGCAGACCCCGGCTGTTGTAGGTGCTCGTTGTGACGACCGGATGTGAGCTGCCGTCCGGCTGCGTAAACCCGTCTGCCCGTTCTTCAATTGTTCGACCTAGAGGGTCCGTCGTCACCTGCCGCTTGCGCCCAGTCTCGATCCCAAGGTGAACGGTCTTTCTCACGCGGCTTTGGCTGTCGAAATCGTAGGAATAATACTCGGGCGTCACGACGGAAGTTCCGGTCACCGACTTGGTCCTGCCGTCTAGATACAGCTTCGTCACCTTGGTGGAACCATCTTGCCGTGTCTCTGTGATGGTCCGGTTGTCCGCAGAGTACGTATGGGTCGTGACCACTCCAGCCGAGTCGGTCTGTTGCCTGACGCGTCCGCTCCCATAATACGCGGTGGTAGACGTCATCGCGCTGCCCTCTTGCCCTATCGAGGAGGTCAACACTCGATCCGCCGCGTCATAAGTCATTGACGTCACCTGTGCCGGTATCCCTCCTGCCGCTTCACGCGTAATCCGCGTGATTCGATCAGCATCGTCATAGAGCATGCTTGTAACGAGCCCGGTCTCATCTGTCTCCTCCGTCTTCCGGGAGCCGAGCCAGGTTGCTTCACTCAAAGAACCGTTGCTTGCCAGATGTTTCCTCAGGCGACCGTCAACCGTGTACTCAAAAGCCTCCCACGAGACCGGTCCCGTCCCAGCTCCCTCGAAGACCGGCGCGGAACCGGAGCCACCTGTAAAGACCCACAGTTCCCTGCGGACCAGCCTGCCAAGGTGCAGAATTTCGACAGCCTTCGTCGAGCGGTACGGTACCATTCCCAGGGAGTCGACCCTGAGCGATCCAAGACCCGTCACGGTATTCCCGCCCCCAGCGACTCCAGAGAGGGTTGTGACGCGCAGGTCGGTGCCGGCGGAATCAACTGTAAACGTGCCGCCGGACCCGTAGGTGCCATGCTCGTAGGCATAAGACTGCTTCGCACCAGCGGGCGACTTGATGGAGTAAGGACGGTTTCTCAACGACAAGTCGAGGATGTCAGGACGGTAATTCTTGGCTACCGTCTCTATATAGGCCGAGTCATCATCCGTTTTGTAGTAGTTTCTTCGAGCAGCCACGACGACCTTCAAGTCGTCGTCCGAGCGAGATGGGTCTCCGGCATCGACCGTTTCCTCATCATAGTTTACGACGGTTCTGGAGATCACCAGATCTCCAATCTGCTGGGTTGTCTGCTTTGGCCAATGGAAGTCCGCCCAACGCGCATCCCGTTCCTGACTCACCGTCGTGGCAATACCACTGTTTGCACCCATCACTGGACTCGGAAATAGGCTTGGCCTATAAAAAGGCGCCTCTGCATCCAGCCAGTTCTCGTAGAGGACCTTCGTATAGTTGCTCGATGACACCGCATCCGTCTCGATATGTATTTTACCTTCCGGAGTGACTGAGCCGTGCGTCTCCGGGAAATTCGGATCATCGAGCACCGATGTCAGTAGGTTGTCATCGCCAGCGCCTTCGACCGTGCCGCCAGGCAGATAAGCGTATTCAAAGCTGAGACCACCGTTCACGCCCTTGACGAAACCATTATAGTTCGTCTTGCGAGCGGCGACTAAAGCATAGGGCGCGGTGCCACTTCGGACCTCCACGGTATCCGTATAGACCGCGGAATGCTGAAACCGATCGGAAAGAAGCCCCATATCGACCGTTTCCTTGGTTCGGCAGACTGTGACGCGTCTCACGGCTGGTTTCTCAATCACGTGCCAATCCTCGATCGTCACAGGGAACCCAATGCCCAATCCCGTGTGAGAGAACCTACCTGCGACAGTGATCTCGTACGGATTCTCTGAACCACTCAGACTCTTGATCACACGCGCACGCTTGCTCGTGGTCATATCCGCATTTGATTTCCACTCCGGGAAAGTGAAGCGGTAGCTTGCGAACGCCTCTTGCCCCCCACGCGGATAGAACCGAACATAAAATCCACCTGGATTGGAGGCATCGGTATCCAAATCCAGTCTGACAGTCACCTCGGTTACCCGGAGTTCGAAGGCTCCATCTGCTGGAATATAGCTCGATCCGGCAATATCCGGCACAACCAGCGGTTCAGAGGCAGACGTACGTTGAAGGAGCGGAATGCGAAGAGGCGGGAGGCCATCGCCATTCTCCGCGTTTCCCAGGTTGAACGAAAGGTACGGAGCCTCAGGGCTGCCCAAGTCAGGACGCGTATTGGATACCGGGTACCATGAGACCGAACTCGCTTCCCCCAAGGGGGCAGTGCTCGACGCGATGGTCTCGCGACGCGCAAGTGACACTTTCAGGGTTCGACTAGCCAACTCCTCTGTCGGAGTTTCCGTGTAAGCCTGGCGCCGGACACCGTCTATAGTTACGACATAGCCGGAGGGGGCGCTGATCTGGACGGAGTAGGTGCCTGTATGATAGGTTTGAAAATAGAGCAAAGCCGTGCTGTCCGGCTGTATATCATAAAGCATCCTGCCCGACTGATCACCACTTCCGGCAAGCGAAATAGTACCCAACCGCATCATGGCCTCGCCCTGACCACCTGCGTAACTCGCCGTTATCGTCACGTTGACGGCACTCGCCTCCGAGAGGGCCGAGAGCACAACAAGCACGAGCGCGAGAGCCCTTAGCATGCTTCCCAGAGAACCTCGTGGATCAATGCCCTTACTCATCGTCCACCTGCCTTTCGCCTCAGTTTCTCGGCAACACCCCGTTTCCGAGCGTTATTCAATGGATCAGATGGTTCCAGACTAGCAGCCGCCTCATACAAGACCTGAGCTGATTCGAGATCCAGCAGCACAGTTTCCGAGAGCAAACCCAGGCTGCTGTACAGAGACGCCTTCCGCGGGCTCGGCACCGCACACGTGCCTTTCAATATAGGCTCCGCCTCGATCAATGCTTGTTGAGCCGCTCCCTGCGCCAATGCGAGCTGCCTCTGGTTATAAAATCGCCCACTTACCTCCGCGAGTTGTTGTACCAAGGCGACTTCCGTCGTAGTCACACCCGAACCAGGCTCTGGCCTCAAATTGGTTCTCAAGTACGTCAGAGCATCTGCAGACTTACCATCCTGGAATAGAACGACTGCTGCGTCGGTCACGCGTCCGTTATGGGCAAGATCCTCGGCCGGAGTTGCCCAAGACAACTGCGCAAAAAGAAAGATGCTCGATACTAGAAAGATGGTCCGTGCCATTGGCTGTACGATGGTACTAGGGCTGAATAGCCTGAATTGAAGGGCGATGCACTCTGAGCTGTGGGGTTTTGCCGTCGTCCACAGGGTCCACCGGAGGAGAACCTACGTCCGTGACCACAAACGTGGCGGTGATATCCGCGTTGGTGTTGAACGTACCGTTCAGATCCTGCGCCCTTACGCGAACGGCATATGCGCCCGGGGCGAGAGCCGGCACAGGATCCCAGATGAAATACGCCGTGGCTGTTCCAGCCGCAGGACTAATCGTGGAGCTAGAGACAAGGGTCCAGGCCCCACTCCCCGGCGCCAGCACGTCAAAGTATACTGTAGCGAGGTCGCCGTCCACATCGGAAGCAGAACCGGCGAATACAATCGGGCCAATAGCCGGCGCATCGTTTGTCGGGGAGACCGCGACGCCTGTGGTCACGGGCGGACTGCCCAGCACTTCCGCGCTCGTTGCTGCAAACCGTACATCCACCGCAGCATCCGAGGCCCCCATGACAAAGATCGTGTTCACCGCCCTGGTGTTTGTAATGCTGCCCGCACCAGACAAGATCATCCAACGATCAAAGAACATGCCCCCCGGCGGAGGATTTGCCGCGATGGGCACTTCAGCGCCTTCTGTCCATCCCGAGCCGCCTCCGACCCCATTCGTTACGGTGAGCGTATACGTCGGGGACGCGCCAATTTCGGCTCTGAAATAGCCACCAGAACGCGCGGAGAATCCAGGTCCTAAGGTAATCTTGCTGCCGGCCCGATATACAATGCGCGCAGAGGCGGGGACGGTCACGTTAGGCGTCGCCGTGATTGAACGAACCGCTCGAACGGTTCTCGCTCCTGCGGCGCCGTAGGTCACATTCTGAACGGACAGATCCGTTTGAGCGCGCGATAGCGAACTCAGCGCAAAGGCGCCCGCAAGCGCGCACCAACAAAGTGGACTCCAGCGGAGACTCATGAGATCAGCGGGAGACTTCAGCCCTCAACTGTGCGTTCTCCTGTTCCAGCTTCTGGAGCCGCTTTTCTTGGTTGATGAGGTGCAGGGTCAGCTCTTCCACCTTGGCTAGAAGGGCAGACTGCATTTCACCGACGTTCACGCCTTTCGCCGCTACTTCATCTGCCGTAGGAATGCCCGGCAAGTGCTTATGCTCCTTGATATGGCTCTCCACTTCTTGCAGGGGCATGGGGCGGTAGCCGTCCTCGAACACATAATCAGCCCAGCCGGTTTCCACAACGATCTCCTCGGCGTGGATCTTGCCTTTCACAGCCAGCCGGTAGTCACCTACAGCCGTCGTTCCGATTCCTACGTTGCCGGTTCCGCTTTCGATATAGATGCGCGGCGCGGAAGGAGCGAACTTGGCACCACCTTCCGGATGCGGATCGTAAGTGGCCTCTCGAATAGCAAAACCGTTGACACTGCCGTCGCCAAGCGGACCTTGAACCGAGAGATCCCATCCCCCAGCATTTGGATTCTGATTCAAGATGCGGAGGAACATACGCTGATTGGCCGACACAGGCTGAGGTGGTGAAATGTACAGAAGATCCTTAGCTACACCTTCCACGGCATGCGCTGCGCGAAGAGCAAAGCCATTGAATTTTCCCCCCGCGTATTCGTCTTGTGCGGAGAACTCCCACCAATACGACGGATTCTGATTGGATAGCCGCAAATAGCTCCGCATTTCCAGGTTCGCATACCGACCGCCTGCCTCGAAACGAGCCACTTCCCCAAATTCTCCCGAATTTATGACGTGCAGTGGCGCAAACGGTGTGTCTGTGCCGAGACCCAGCCAATCGGAAGCGTTCTTCGCCGTGATGAAGTGTGTTGCGGGGCTCCATAGGAACGGCATGTTTTCATCAAAGTAGTTTTTATTAACCGCGTCCGTCGCTGATACGGGTGCACTGGTGACTGTTACTTGCTGGGCAGTTACCCGGCCGGAGGCAGTCATATCGCCATTCTGCAGAAAGCTGACCGCGGTCATCCCAGCCGAGTGCAATGTCGCACCTACATACATATTCAGCGCGCCCCCTTCGTTGCTAAGATTCCAGCGGTTGGAGCTGCTCAATAGTTGGATATTGCCTCCGCTAGCAGTTGTCGCAGAGCCGACATAGAGTCCTTTATCTCCCCCTCCCGACCGATTGACATAAACGCTGGTCTCAAATGCGCCTTCACCGGCCACGGTTAAGCGTTTATCAGGAGTGGACGTACCGATGCCAACGTTGCCTTGGGATTTGACCGTTAATGACTCAACGAATGCCCCCCCCGCAGATTCGCGGGTAAGGACTGCAAGGTCGTTACCAGTCTGACCGTTGTCCCGGCCCTGAATCCGCACGCCATAGTCGCCGCCGTAGTAGCCATTCGCGAGATGGATGTAGCCGGTGTCTGCCGCGCCCGCATCGCTACCCGTAACCCAGATGCCGCCGGGGCCGTTGACATGCAGTGGCGCATTCGGCGGCACAGGCAATCCGATGCCGAGGCGGCCGTTGGGAATAAAAGCGCTGCCGAGAATCGTGGCGTCGGTTGCGACACCTAGCGTTCCCGTGTTAGTCGCGCCGTTGACTGCAATATTGCGACCTATCGTAGCATCGGTCCCAACCGCCAGTGTGCCTGTGGAAGTCTGGCCGGCCACCGTCGCGTTGCTGGTGACCGTGAGGCTGCCGGAGACCTTGGTATTGCCGGCGACCTCCAGTTTGGCGTTGGGGTAAATCGTGCCGATACCGACGTTGCCGAAAACGTCGATCGCCATGCGAGTTCCGTTCGAAGTGCGATCAATCAACTCGAAACGGCCGGCCACCGAAGGGCCGCCCGTCTGAAAACTCCAGCGACGGTTCCCGTCCGTGCTTTGGATACTCAAGTCCACGGCGCCGGTCCCCGCCAGGTGCAGCTTTGAAGCCGGGGCGGAGGTGCCGATACCGACATTGCCGTTGGGAGCGAGGAGCAGGATGCCGGTGCCCGAGAGCGGATCGGGATTGCTGGCGCTGCTCGCGCGGAAGGAAAGACTGCCGATGGCATCGAAGTTCGTCGCGGCCACCCAGTTTCTGGCGCTCGCGTTCGTGGAACCGCTGCTCAAGTACACGGCTGCGGTGCCTGACGTGCCGTCCTCGCGAACGGTGAGGCCGTCGCCCGCTCCCGAGGTGGCGATCGTCATCTTGGTCGCCGGCGCGTTTGTGCCGACGCCGACACGTCCATTGGACGCGACAAATACGTGCTGCGCGCCATCGCTGCCTCCGAGCGCGAGGCCGGACCCCACACCGGAAATCGTTCCGACATTGCCGGGCGCGCTGAGGCGAAGGCGCGTCGCTCCGCCCCGGGTGACTGCGATGGCCGGATCGCTTCCGGCCACGCCGCCGTCGTCCACGGTGATGCCTCGTCCGGTCGCGTCGGCCTGGACGTGAAGCTTGTCGGTCGGCGAACCCGTGCCGATGCCCACCTTGCCGTCGCTCTGGAAGGTTACGTTGGTGGTGAACGCACCGCCTGTATCCAGCCAGGAATCACCACGGCCGAACTGAAGGTGACCGTTGAACGCCCGGATGATCGACGGATTTCCCGCTCCTGTGTCATCCTGGTTGCCCATCAGCAGGTACTGGATTCCGGTTTGGTTCGTCACCGCGAGGACATCGCGCACCTCGACCCGGCCGGTGCCGCTGGCTTCAAGGACGACACTCTGGTCCGCTGCGCCCGCGTTGATGGTCAGCCCGGTTGAACCGCCGGTCAGTCCGCCGCTGAGGGACAGATTGCCCGAGACGCTGCCGCCCGACTGGCGCATGAAGTCGTTGGGGTTGAAATTGCCCGCGTGCCATACCTGCTGCCCGCCCACAAGCATGTTTCCCGCCCTCATCGTCCCACCCGCATTGACGTCGGCCCCCGCATATAGGGTTTTCGCAACGCCCACGCCGCCCGAAACTGTCAGCGCGCCATCGGTGGATCCCGTGGCATCGGTCGCCGAGGTGATGTGGAGCGTGTCGCTAGTGTTATCGCGGAGCACCTCGCCGTTGCGCACGTGAAACTCGCCGTTGATGGTCAGAACGCCTTCGATCACGGCGTTCTCGGCCACGTGAAGCGACGCGCCCGGCGTACTCGTGCCCACGCCGATGCGCGTTGCGGTCAGATCGCCCTGGGTGTGGATATCGCCTCCCACGCCGAGCCCGCCCGCGACGGTCGCTGCCCCGGTCGTGGGTGAACTCGAGACCGTCGTATCAGCAACGGCGAGAGAACCCTGGATTCGCGTATTGCCGCCGACGTCGAGCTTGGCTCCGGGCGTCGGCGCGTTGATGCCGACGTTGCCCGAGGCATCGATTTTGAAACGCCCTCCGGGGACTCCGGGTCCGTCGACATTCACGACGCCGGGAGCGATGGAGAGGAGAACGTTGTTGGTCTGCGCACTGTAGTCGGTGCTGCCAATGCGCACGAGGCCAACGGCGGGTATGCCGGCCAGCTGCGCATCGACGGCCAGCCGAGCGCCGGGAGAAACGGTGCCCAGGCCCACGTTGCCGTTGAGAATGGTATAGCCCGTGCCCGAAGGGGTGAGCGTGATATTCTGATTCGTACCACCGGCCTTGAGCGTCAGCCCGGACGCGCCGCCCGTGAGATTGCTACCGTTAAAGTTGGCGGCGGAGAACGTCCCATTCACGATCAACCCCTGCTGCACCGTGACGTTGCCATCCTTATCGATCACCAGCCGCTGGCCGACGCCGGACTTCACGATCGAAAAAGAGCCATCCTTCCCCGCCACCCCCAGGTCATAACTCACACCGGGGGCGTCGGTGGAGGTGAGGCGCTGGAATGCATCGGGCGCCACGAATTGCGCCAAGGCCGGCACGCAGGTGATCAAGAGTCCCGAGAGGAGCTGGATGCGTTTCATGGACGAGGGCTGGACGGTTTTCATGGGCGGCGTTCGCCTAAGATAGGTGGCTAATCTCGATTGCCGTAGTTCTGGTGCCGCTACGTGAGTATCGGGAAAGTGAGGAGTTAGTTCAGGAGGAAGGCCGCTCCGCAGGGGCGCTGTGATCGGGCTCTTTGCCTGCCGGCGGTTTTGCTTCGGGCGACGCCGTGGATCCCGCGGCGGGAGCCGGTTTCCCAAGCGCCTTTTGCCGCGCTTCGATTTCGCTCAGGCGCGCATCGATCAACGCAACGGAGGCCGGCCGAGCTTTGCGCAGTTTCGCGAGCACCCGAGTCTCGAAAGCGAGCTGAGCGGCCTCTGCTTCCGACGCGAGCGTTAGGTCTTCCGGCTTGGCCTCATGCCGCTCCCGAGCAGCCCGGGCTTGCGCTGAAGCTTTCTGCACTTCCGCGTCGGAACGGGTTGTGGCGAGCCCTTCTCCCAGCAACTGCATGTAGTCAGGCCGGGCCGCTATGGGTATTTTGGTGGAAGCCTCCGGCTGCGCATTCGCTGCCGGTTGGGTTGCGACACCCAAGAAAAGGGCGCACCCGAAAACGACCACTCCGGACCAGAAACGACGTTTCATAGGATTACCTCCGAGCACGACGACGACCGATGAAAAACCCGAGCCCCAGCGCTACGGCTATGGCGCCCAAATAAACCCACCGCGTCGCAGCAAGCTGTTCCGAGCGAAGCTCCAGGGCCGCCATCTGTGTGCGGATCGCCAAAAGATCGGCCGCAGCCACGCTGTTCTTCTGGTCGAGAGACTTTACCGCCTCAACCAGCACGGCGCTCATGCGACTATAGTCGATCGAACTCGCCTTGCCTTCGGCATCATGCCCGACGATTTCGGGCAGGACTTGGTCGACCTCCTCTGCCAAGAAACCGACGTCCTTCTGCCCTGCCAGCGATGTTCCCTTTTTCCATTGATAGGTGACGCCTCGCAACGACCTGACGACATCGAGGGCCGACGCCATTGTCGCAATGTTCTCTTTCCACCGGGCTGAAGACGTGCTGCGAAAGGTTGCGGCCTGAACGGTCGCGCCGACAAAAAGGTTGTTCGTCACGCGTACGTTTCCGTCGCCGTCGCCTACGGAAAAGATCATATCCGTGCTCCGGGATGGATGATCGGAATAGAATCGGGTGCCACCGTAGCTATAATTGGCTCCGAACTTGAGCCCGGTGTGATATCCGATCACCAGGTCAGGATATGGGTACGTCCACGGTCCGCCTTCCTGATAGCCCCATTCATACGGGCGGTCACCTGAGCGGCCAGAATCGTATCCCACATACGTTCCGAGCATGGAGCTCACCAGCACTTCGTGCAGGCGGGACTGGCCATTGAGGTCCAGGACAAAATTCGAATTATTGGAATCGTGAATCCACGGCACCCAAAGATCTCCGTAGATCTCCGTGGCGGCATTGGTCGTCCGTACCGCCCAGTTTCCGCTCTTGTTCAGCAAACCAAAATTCTCGGACCCGTCATAGTATACCCAGCCGCGCGCAGTCCCGTCGCGCTGCGCCACACTGATCCCATACGGACTACGAGTCCGGAAATAATACCCATCGAAGTATGCGTAGTCGCCACCTGTGCTGAACAGCCCAGTTCCACGAATGAAGTTATCCAAATACAGGAACCCATCACCGCCGGTCCTCAAAAGCACGTTGGCACCGCTCAATCCCGACGGCGTAAGCGACACGTTACCGGATCCATCTGTCGCCAACACACCCGCTCCGAGGTACGACAGCTTCACCTGACCAGCGAAGGTATTCGAACCCGCCCATTGGTTTGTCCCGTTGTTCTGCAGCTGGTTGATTTCGCCCCAAAGCAGGATCTTGCGGTAGGTGTTATCGTTGTTAATACCCACCAAGTTCAGTCCTTGGCCGAATATACTATTGCAGATCTTTCCATCATTGGGATCCGCCGACGTGTTGGTGAACTTCAGATAACCCGTGAGGCGCTCATTCCCGACCAGATCCAGTTTTTCCCCGGCTGCCGCAGTGCCGATACCAACGTTGTTGTTATAGACCTGGATCGCCTGCGGATAGAGTTCGGGCGCCGTCAGGAGAAGCGGTAGAAGCAGAGCGAAACCGGATTTAACTTTCATACTGGGTGCAAGAAAAGGCATCGGGAAGTACTCGCGCCAGAGGGAGATCCCGCCAATAAACAACGCCAGTGTCTATGACACGGTGTGTAGAAACACACACGTACCCTATAGACCAAGGAATTGTTAGTTGAACGGATCCCACCCGGACACGACAGGACCAGAGTCGTGTATCAGGAGCTTTGCACCGCCAGCATCAAGACCTCCCGCCAATAGACGGCTGTGATGCAGCGACCGTGGTTGAAGCTGGAGCTAACGGCGCACGCGACATGTCTGGAAATAGACAATCGCTGTCAATACATTTCCCGTCGTTCGCCTCAATTTCCAGGTGTTTTTTTCCTAACATTCCTCTGCCTGCGTTTGAGCGTTGCGAAGCATCTCAGAAGCGCTGGGCGCCTCACGTTCGCTCATGCGCGAAAACGCCGCGCCCCACTTGAGAAGAGCATGAACGCCTCCTGTAGAGCCGTCCGGCCCTCGCCTAGTTATACACCCGCCAGGGCCAGCGGACGCAGCCTTCGATGTCGCGGATGAGGGCGAAGTCCACTTTGCCTTTCATCACGAAGGGGAGGACTTCCACCTCTGCAGGCAAAAGCGCGCGGGCAGCGTGCCAGGATTTTCCGGAAACATATACGTCGTCGACGAGCAGGACGCGGCGCCACGTCTTCAAATCCGGCGCGGGAGCCAAGGCACGCGGTTCGGAGAAACGGGGTTCGTTCGTTTCGTCGCGGTAGTTCACCGCGACAATTTTCAGGCCCACGCCGAGGCGCTGTGCCACGAGCGCGGCGGGGACGATACCGCCCGAGGCGATGCCTACAACGCCGTCGATTCCGGCGGGAAACGAGTACGCCGCGAGCCGCGCGGCAATCGTTTCAAAATCCAGGTCCTGCATCCGTTGACGCGGCGCTCAGGTCGCGTCCCAATCGTCCGGCAGAGGCCGGATTTTCACCAACGCGAGATGAATCAGCGCCAGCGCTAGCATGCCGGGGAGAGCCGTCTGCACGGAGCGGATGAAGAAAGCGCCGGGCTCGCCCATGCCGCCGAAAACCGGGAAGAAATATTGGACCGTGGTCGAAGCCACCTTCGCCGCCACATAGCCAAACGGGCCGCTCAGCCAGAAGCCCGGCGAGTTGCGGATCAAGCCGCGTGCCACGATGGCGAATACGGCCAGCTCGAACGCCAGGATCGATAGCAACTGCGCGCTCGGAAACCCCGTGATCATTCCGTTCAGAAGCGGCGCCGTGAGGCCGACCAGCAATCCGGCGCCGGCGCCGAAAAGGTAGGTCGCGACAAGCGTCACCCAAAACATCGGGAGCAGGTACGCGCCCAAAGGGGCCGATCCCGACCAGGGGATGAGATGGATCCCGACGGGCATGAGCCAAACCACCACCATCAAAAGCGCCGAATCGCGCGTGCCTGACCGCCTCAACACCTTCTCCGCCACTGGAGCAACCGATGTCATTTGATTCATAGGATTCTGAGCGGGGACAGGTGACATTTGGGAACCCGCGCACCGGAAGCAACCCTCAATCCGGGTTGTAAAAACTGTACGAGCCGCGTTACCTCGCCTTTCGGCTCGGAGCTCCCCTAGGTCGTCCTTTTCCCATGGCCCATCAACCGTCTCCACAACGTTACGACAACCCTGCCCTCTACCGCCGCTGCGGCCGGAGCGGACTGAAACTTCCGCTCCTTTCGCTGGGGCTCTGGCATAATTTCGGCGACACCGAGGTCTATCAGAATTGCCGCGCGCTCGTGCTGAAGGCCTTCGATCTGGGCATCACTCATTTCGATCTGGCCAACAACTACGGCCCGCCCCCAGGAGCGGCCGAACGCAACTTCGGTCGCATCCTCGCGGCCGACCTTCGGGAATTCCGCGACGAACTCATCATCTCCACGAAGGCCGGCTACGACATGTGGCCCGGGCCGTACGGCGATTGGGGTTCGCGGAAATATCTGCTCGCCAGTCTCGATCAGAGCCTGAAGCGGCTGGGCCTCGAGTACGTCGATATCTTCTACCACCACCGCTTCGATCCCAACACTCCGCTCGAGGAAACGATGGGCGCCCTGGATCACGCGGTGCGCTCCGGCAAGGCCCTGTACGCCGGCATCTCCAACTACGGTCCGGAGCAGACGGCGCGCGCCGCCGAGATTCTGCGCAAGCTCGGCACGCCTCTTCTGATCCATCAGCCGAAATACCACATGTTCGACCGTACGGTGGAAAACGGCCTCCTCGACGTGCTCTCGCGCGAGGGCGTCGGCTGCATCCCGTTCTGCCCGCTCGCGCAAGGTCTCCTCACCGGCCGTTACCTCAACGGCATTCCGGCGGATTCCCGGGCGGCGCACGATCCCCGCTTCCTCAAGCCCGAGCACATTACCGAGGAGAAAGTCGGAAAGATCCGCCGGCTCAACGAACTGGCCCAGGCACGCGGGCAATCGCTCGCCCAGCTGGCCCTCGCCTGGGTGCTCCGCCAGCCAGCCGTGACCACGGCGTTGATCGGCGCCAGCAAGGTCAGCCAGCTCGAGGAAAACCTCCAGGTCGTCCGAAACCTGGGCCTTTCGCCGGACGAGGTCGCGACCATCGATCGCATCCTGGCGAGCTGAGCGTGGGATCGTGAACCTGATTCTCTTCGAGCCCGAAGAAACCGCTCAGCCGCTTCCCCGGAGCGACCCACGGGCGCTTCATGTATTGAATGTCCTGCGACGGGAAGTCGGCGACAGTTTCGACGTCGGCCTCGTCGACGGCCCGCGTGGGAAGGCCATGCTGGTCGAGATCGGGCGCGACACCCTCAAACTGTCGTTCAGTTGGGGCGTCCCGCCCCCGCCGCTCGATCCGATCACGCTGATCGTCGGGCTCCCCCGCCCCCAGACCGCGCGCAAGATCCTCCAGGACGCGACCGCTCTCGGCGTGTCCTCGGTTCATTTCGTCCGGACCGACCGCGCCGAGCCTTCGTACGGCCAAAGCACGCTTTGGAACTCGGGCGAATGGCGCCGGCACCTGATCGCGGGAGCCGAGCAGGCATTCTGCACCCGACTGCCCGCCGTCACGTGGAACCGAACGCTGGCAGACACCCTCGCGCTGCTCTCGCACGAAGCGGGCCGGGTGGCGCTCGACAACTACGAGGGCACCATGCCGCTGCTGCAGTATTCCGTTTCCGGCTACAATCCCTCCAACCCGCCGGAAGTGGCGCTGGCGGTGGGCAGCGAGCGCGGCTGGAGCGCGGAGGAGCGCCACGCGCTGCGCCAGCAGGGTTTCGCCCTCGCCCACCTCGGCACCCGCGTGCTGCGAACGGAAACCGCCATCGTCGCCGCGCTCGCCATCCTCAAGGCGAAACTGGGGCAGATCTAGCGGCCGTCCTTCGCTGGAGCCGGGAGGTGCGCTGACGGACTACTGCGGCATCGGCGGCTCGCCGGAACAGGGGCCTGCGGAGCGCGATTGCTCGTAAGCGGTGCGCGGAACCGGCTCGTTCACGACCAACCAATAAAAACCGAGCTGAGCGACGATTTCCTGGAAACGGTCGAAACTCACCGGCTTCTGAATGTAGCTGTTCACGCCAAGGCGATAACCCTCGACGAGATCGCGCTGCTCGCTCGACGACGTCATGACGACGACCGGGATCATCCGGAGCACCGGGTCGGCCTTCACGATTCGCAACACCTCGAGCCCGTCGATCTTCGGCAGTTTCAGGTCCAGGAGCATCACCCGCGGCGGGCGATCAAGCCGGCGTCCGGCGTGGATGCCGCGGCAGTACAGAAAATCGAGCGCCTCCTCTCCGTCGCGGGCAACGTGAACACGGTTGGCAAGCTTGCTGCGGCGAAATGCCTGCAGGGTCAGCTCGACGTCGTCGGGGTGATCCTCGACGAGCAGGATTTCGATGTCGTTTGTCTCCATGATCGAATCTCAGCGAGTCTCCTCCGTCGCGGGAGGCCTTTCCGGCAGGGTGAAGCGGAAACAGGCGCCCTGCCCCAGCGCCGACTCGGCCCAGACGCGGCCGCCGTGTTTCTGCACGATGCGCTGAACGATGGCGAGTCCCACACCGGTGCCCTCGAAGTCCTCAACGCGGTGGAGGCGCTGGAAGACGCCGAAGAGTTTATCCGCATACTTCATCTCGAAACCGACGCCATTGTCGCGAACGGAGATCACGTGTTCCCCATCTTCCTTCATCGCGCCGATCTCGATCACGGAGGTGGGCCGGGTACGGCTGTATTTCACCGCGTTCGAGAGAAGATTCGTGATCACCTGCCGGACGAGCCCGATGTCGCACAGGACCGAGGGCAGCTGCCCCACCCGCCAGTCGATCACGCGGCCGTCGCACTCGGCGTTCAATTCGTGTATCACCTGCTCCACGACATCCTGCAGCGGCCAGGTCTGATACATGAGCTGCTGCCGGCCGACGCGCGCGAGCCGCAGCAGGTCGTCCACCAGCTGCCCCATGGTGCGCGCGCCGAGGCGAATCCGTCCGAGCAGTCGTTTCGCCTCGGGCGGAAGGCTGGGCGAAAACTCCTGCTCCAGCATCTGGGCGAAACCGTTAATGTGGCGAAGCGGCGCCCGGAGATCGTGGGAGACGGAGTAGGTAAACGCCTCCAGCTCCTTGTTCGCCTGCGCCAGTTCCGCCGTGCGCCGGGCAACACGCTGCTCGAGCTCCTCGTTCAGCCGCCGGACCTCCTCCTGGGCCCGCTTCGCCTCGAGGTCGCTCTGCTGGATTCGCGCCATCATTCGGTTGAACGAGTCGGTCAGCTGGCCCAGTTCGTCGTCGCTGTGTTTCGTCGCCCGAGCCGCGTAGTTGTTGTTCAGCGACACTTCGCGCGTCGTCTGCGCGAGCTCCATGATCGGCTGCGCGATCCGCCTCCTCAGGGCGGTGGCGATGAGGAAGGCCACGACGAACGAGACGATCAGAATTCCCAGCGCGATGCCGAGGTAGGTGCGGAGCCCCGCGTAAATCTGCTCCATGGAGGCCCGGACGTGCAGGGTCCCGAGCCTCTGGCCGCTTTCGCTCACGGCATGCGTGTAGGTCAACTCGTCGCGCTCGAAGCGGAGCCCGAGCGGAGGGGGCTTGGCCGGCAGCTCCGCCGCGCGTCCGTACACCGCGAAAAGCTTCCCCTCGGCGTCAAAGAGCGCAGCGCCGATGATCCTCGGATCGGCCTGCAGCGACTGGAGCGTCCGCTGGGCGTCGAATCTGCTCTCGAAGGCGATCGCCGCCGTGCTGTTATCGGCCGCGATCGAAGTCATCGTGCGGACGGTGTTAGCCAGTTCGCGCCGCGACGCGAAGTACTCGTTTACCACAAACGCCCCGCTCGAAAGCAGCAGCACGAGCGTGCACACGGAAAGAATGACGGCGCTCAGCTTGCGTTTGATCGGGAGATCCTTGAACGCCGGCATGTCAGCCTCCAATCACCCGCGCAAGGCGGAGCAGTTTAGAACTGACGGTGAGCCCTGCGTCGCGGACCGACGCGACGTTGATCGCCAGCTGGACGCGGGACTCGGCCGTGGTAAAGCCGATCATCCCCCCTTCCGCGGGAAACCGATCGATATCCGACACGAGCAGAATCGGGCGTCCGTGGAGGGCTCGGACGATCTGGCTGACGCGTCCGGCTTCGGAACGCGACACGAACAGAATGTGGCAGTCCCTGACGTCTTGAATGTCGGCGAAGCGGCGAACCTGGATGGGGCGGTTCCGCGCGGTTTCGGAACGGACGACGTCTTCGAGCGCACCGCCAAACGGGTCCTTTCCGAGAATGCCGATCACCAGCGGCTCATCGGGAGAACGAAAGGCCGAGTCGGGCCATTCTACGAAACTGGCGAAACGGAAGATGAAGACCGCCTTCAAATCGTATTCCCGCGTGCCCTGCGCCGAACCGGAGCTGGAAAACACGAGCAGGCTCACGGCGGCCGCCACGAGCCAGATCCTGCTCCGTGCGAGGATGGCCCTGGAAACCCCGCGTATCCAAGAAATGATCACCGCTGCCATGTCAGGACCAGCTCCACCGCGCGTTGGATCTCATGGGGTGCGGGAAACGACGAAGCCTCCCGGTGCTGGTCGTGGAGAAGATTCCGGCCGACCAAGGCGACGGACCAATCCCGGCCCGCCTGCCAGCCAATCCGCGCGTCGCATTCCTGGTAGGCCGGCACGGCGAAAGCCGGATCGTCGGTCATCGAGGACAATCGGCCGACCCAGCGCCAATTCAGATCCACCGTCCACCGCGGCGCGGGATTCCAGGAGACTCCGGAGACGAGCTGCCAGTGCGGGTCGTTTCCCTCGGCCCGCCCGGCGTTCACGTCGCGGCTCCAGGGCTTCAGATGATTCGTGCGATGCTGCAGCAGCCCTCCAACACGCCACCTCACGTCCGGGGCGATCTGGTAGTCGAGATTCACTTCGGTGCCGTAGACCGTCGCGCCACCTCCGTTGGCCACCACCGACGGCGGGCCGGGCTCCAGCGTTCGCAGGCTGTAGTATTTGTGGACATACGACGTGACCGTGGTGGCGATCTTCGAGCCGAGGCGGCCGCGGCACCCCACCTCGTAGGCCCACAGTTTCTCCGACTCGAAGTTGCGGCCCCCGGCGATCGAGTACGGGCGGGACACGGGGACAAAAAAGTCCCGGTCGATGCGCGAGGGCGAACGAACCGCGCGGGAAACCGCAGTCCACAGGCTGTGCTCCGGCGCAACCCTCCAGGCGAGCCGCAGGCTGGGGGCCCAGTCGGTCCCGCTGAAATCGTTGTGCTCGCCCCGCACCGCTCCCGTAAGCCGCAGCGCTCCGTGCAGTAAATCCACCGTGTCCTGCGCGAACAGGCTGTAGAGGTGGCTCGTCAGCTCGGGCGGAAGGAACGCCAGCCGGTCGGAATTCCGAACATCGTCGAGCATGGCTCGAAACCCGGCTCCGACGACGACGGCGTGGCGCGCGCCAGGGGAAAACTCGTACTGGGTGTCGAGATCGAGCGTGCGAAGCCGCTCCCCGAGCACGAACGGAATGTCGCGCCGCGTTTCGTCGTAGTAGAGCCTCGTCGTCAGCTGCCCGCCGGAGGCCGCGAAATGTAACCAACTCGCGGTGACATTTCCTCCGGAGAACCCCGTGGGCGACGGCCCCGGCGTGCCGGCCCTGCCGCGATAGAGATCGCCCTGCACCGTCAGCGCGTCGTTTTCGCCGGGTTGCAGGTCCGCGCGAAAACCGCCCTGCCTGAAATGCCAGCCGTCGTTCGCCTCCACCCCGTCAGGCAAGACCGAATCTCCCCGTGCAGCGGTCTTCGCGTAGACGCGGAAGTACCCCAGTTTTCCCGCGCGGCCACCATAGCGAACACCCGCCCTTCCGGGATCCTCCGAGCCGACTCCGCCATAGACGTAGGCACCCTGCGTCTCGGCGGCCGATTTGGTCACAACGTTGATCACGCCGTTCACCGCGTTGGCCCCCCAGGCGGCGCCGCCCGGGCCCGACACCGCTTCGATGCGATCGACGTCGGGCAAAAACACGTCCTGCGCGTCCCAAAAGACGCCGGAAAACAGCGGCGTGTACACCGATCGGCCATCGATCATCACGAGAAGCTTGTTGGCGATGATACCGTTGAAGCCGCGCGCGCTGACGGCCCATTGCCGCGAGTCGACCTGCGCGACCTGGAGATTGGGCGCGAGCCTCAGTGCAGCGGGAAGCGAGTTCGCGCCGGACCGCCGGATCTCGTCGCCGCCGATCACCACCACGCCACTCGGCACTTCCGTCCACGACTCGGCCCGGCGCGAGGCGGTCACGATCTCCTGCTGGACCAGATCCTCGATGGACAGCGCCTTGAGCTCCTCGCGAGAGCGCCGACCGGCGGCGTCCTGCGCCCAGGAGCCGGTGGCGAAAACACCCGTGAGGACCAGCAGACACAGGCCCGTGCCCGGACGGATACGGGCACGCGGGCGCTGGGAGACCGAGGCAACAGCCCGGCCCCCGGCGTTCTGTCGATGGGGGTACTCCTCCGCGCAGACAAACCGCATCCGGAATTCTAGCCGCGCCGCCGCGCCGATGCAACGGGCCACCGTCAATTCTTGCTCTCAGAATGTGTATTCAACAGAAGGCTACCCACCTGCAACAGGACCGGAAGAAACAATGGTGCAAAATGCCCGTATTCGGCAAACCATTACATGAGGAATTCGGCTTGCTCCCCCTTTTCGGGCCCATTCCAGGGCTGCATGCACTCGGGACCCTCGTTTCGGGCATCGTTCACACGCGTGTCCACCCGGACAGCCCTCATCCTTTCGGCGGCAAACGGGCGGAACAGGCGGCGGCGACTCGCTTCGCTTTGTCCCGCCGGACCAAGCCATTGCTCCGCGTCGTCGGGAGTAAGCAGGACCGGCATGCGGTCATGAATGGGATCCATGCATTCGTTCGCCGAAGTGGTCAGGACCACACACGCCGCGTCTGCCGAGTCCCAAAGTCCCGCCAGGAAGAACGGCTCGTCTTGCTCCAGCCGGAAAAGCCAGGGCTCGGAACCGGACGCCGACCGCCGCCATTCATAAAACCCGCTGGCGGGAAGGGCGCAGCGCCGTTCCGCCAGCGCTCCACGGAAGGCCGGGCGCTGAGCCACGTTCTCCGAACGGGCGTTGACGACAAAATGCGTCCGATCCGGTGCCTCGGACGACGGCAGTTTCATGCCCCATGTGAGCGGCGCGACCTCCAGGCCGGTTGGACCGGCTTCGCTTTGCCGGATTCCCAACACCCGTTGCGACGGTCCGATGTTGTAGCGGGAGTCACCCGTGAGGCTGGCGACGAGTTCTTCCAGCCGCAGCCGTTTCAGGAGGGCTCGGATGTCGGGGCGGAGAAGTACGTAACGACCGCACATGGATTTGGTTTAGAATTAGCAGCTTCCAATCGCCGGGAGCCGTTTCAGTCTCCACAGGCTGTATCCAGATTAAGAAGATTTTGACCGATCCCAAGCACACTCACCGGGCGAACGTGCCGATTGAGTCCACGATGCCCTTTTCGCCGCCTCAACAAGCGGGCGTAACCTCGCGTTCGCCCGATGTGGTCCCGTCGCGTCGGGTCCGCGAGGCGCGCATCTGGATGGCGACCGGCTTGGGCGCCACCGCCACGGGGCTCGCGGGAGTATGGGTAGGGCATGCAAACCCCGTCGCGGTCGGCGCGTTTGCCGGGATCACTCTGGCGGGAACGGCGGCCCTGCTGGTGTCGCGTTGGGCGCACGAAAACGCCCGGCTTGCCGCCGAGTTGGGGCAGTTGCAGGTCAGGGATCGGGTCCGCCGGGCATTGATGGACGATCCAACGCTGGCGGTGATCACCACCGACGAACGCGGAGTGATCCGCGAAATGAATGCCGCCGCGCAGCGGCTCCTGGGATACTCGTCCGCCGAGATTGCGGGCAAGGAACGTCTCCATCGCTTTTTTTCCTCCGAAGAACTCGCACGCGAACTTGCCGCGGTCAGCGCCGAAGTCGGGCATCCGGTCGTCGATCCGGTGGAGGCCGTGCGGTATCGGCTCGAGTCGCCCGGCGGTCCGGGCGACCAGGAATGGACGCTGGTGCGGAAGGACGGCTCGCAGTTTCCGGCCCGCATCACGTTGTCGGCGTTGCTCGACGAGGAAGCCCGGTTCGCCGGCTGCCTCCGAGTGATCCGCGACATCACCGCGGAACGCAAAGCCAGCCGCGCGGCGGAAGCCCAGCGAAAGCGGTTCGAGGAACTCTTTCTCCATGCGCCGGCCCCGATCGCTCTGCTCGATCGCGATCTTCGCTACATCGCCACGAGCCAGCGCTGGATCACCGACCTCCGGATCGCCGAGCAGCAGCTCGTCGGCAAACTGCACCTCGACGTCTTTTCGAATCTGCCGCGCCACTGGCGCGACACCTTCCGGCGCTCCCTCCAGGGCTCGATCGAGCAGGGCGAGGAGGATCTCATTC
Source organism: Opitutaceae bacterium EW11 (assembly GCA_003054665.1). Taxonomy (GTDB): domain Bacteria; phylum Verrucomicrobiota; class Verrucomicrobiia; order Opitutales; family Opitutaceae; genus EW11. The sequence continues at coordinate 24,307 of QAYY01000020.1, forward strand.
TGCTGCCGGACGGCTCCGAGGAGTGGATACGCTGGGAATGCCGTCCGTGGCACGAAGCCGACGGACGGATCGGCGGCGTCGCCATCCTGATCGAGGTGCTCACGGCAAAACGCCTGGAACGGAAGCTCTCCGACAGCGAGGCCATGCTTTCGACCGCGCAGGCCATCGCGCACGTGGGCAGCTGGGAGCTGATCGCCGAAACTCGCGCGCTCACCTGGTCGGCGGAGATGAAACGCATCCACGGCATTGCGCCGGAGGTCAGCCTTTCGATCGAGCAAGCCATCGCCTTCCATCTTCCCGAATACCGCACCGTCATCGCCGAAGCCCTCGCGAGGGCGGAGAAAGACGGCACCGGTTGGGACCTCGAGGTGCAGGTCGAGACGAGTTCGCGGCAGCGCGTCTGGCTTCGCTCCATCGGGCAGGCCGAGAAGCGGGGCGACACGGTCCTGCGCGTGTTCGGCACAGTGCAGGACATTTCGGAACGCAAGGCGGCGGAGAAGGCGTTGATGGAGGCGAAGGACGAGGCGGTCCGCGCGGCGCGGGCAAAAGCCGAGTTCCTCGCCAGCATGAGCCACGAGATCCGCACGCCGCTCAACGCCGTCACCGGCATGTCGGGCCTGCTGCTCAACACGCCCCTCGATTCGGAGCAGCGCGAGTACGTCAGCACCGTGCGTTCGGCAAGCGACAACCTGCTCGAGCTGATCAACGACATTCTGGATTTTTCGAAGGTCGAATCGGGCAAACTCGAGTTGGAGAACCAGCCGTTCAGCATCGACGGCTGCGTGGAGTCGGCCCTCGACTTGGTCGCGCCGCGCGCGGCGGAGAAGAAGATCGAGCTGGTCTACTGGATCGATCAGAGCGTCTCGCCCATTCTCGTCGGCGACGTCACGCGTCTTCGCCAGATCATCGTCAACCTGCTCAGCAACGCGGTGAAGTTCACCTCGCAGGGCGAGGTCTTCGTCACCGTGGCGCGCCAGACCATCGCGTCGCCGATGCTGCGCGTCACCGTGCGCGACACGGGCATCGGCATCCCCGCCGATCGTCTGAACCGGCTTTTCCATTCCTTCAGCCAGGCCGAGTCCTCCACCTCCCGGAACTACGGAGGCACCGGCCTCGGGCTCGCGATCAGCCGGAAGCTGGTCGAGCTGATGGGCGGCCGCATCTGGGTGGAAAGCGAAGTGAGCCGCGGCTCGATGTTCCATTTTGAAATCCCGATGCCCGCCGGCGAGGTGGCCGAGGAGCTCGCGGAAGACATGCCGCTCCGCGATCGTCGCATCCTCGTCGTCGACGACAACGGCACCTCGCGCAAAATCCTCCAGCTCCGCCTGGAAAGCTGGGGCGCCTCGGTGGTCGCCGTGCCCTCCGCGCTCTCCGCTCTCGCGCTCCTGCGCCAGGGCGAGGTTTTCGACGCCGCGGTGGTCGATCACTACATGCCGATCACGGACGGCGCGCAGCTCTGCCGGCAGCTTCGCGGGCTGCCCGAGGGGCTTCAGCTCCCGATCATCTTCATGACCACGCTGGGGCTGCCGCCGGTCACTCCGGAACAGGGCGGGTTCTCGGGCGTGCTCACAAAACCGGTCAAGCCGCACCAGCTGCTGCGACTGCTCACGCGTGTATTCGGTTCGGAACGTCGGGCCGACACCTTTCTCGGAACCGCCCCGCCCTTCCCTTCCGCCAACTTGAGCCGCGCCCGGGTGCTCCTGGTGGAGGACAACACGACCAATCAGCGCGTCGCACTCGGCCTGCTCGACCGGATGGGCATCAAGCCCGACTTGGTGACCAACGGCCGCGATGCCGTCGAGGCGGTGGGGCAGCGCGATTACGACATCGTGCTCATGGATCTGCAGATGCCGGAGATGAACGGAGCCGACGCCACGCGCGAGATCCGCCGTCACGTCGCCCAGGAACGGCAGCCCGTGATCATTGCCGTGACCGCCAGCGTGCTCCCCCACGACCGCGAGCTCTGCCTGAAAGCCGGGATGAACGATTACATCGCCAAGCCGGTGCGCGCGGAAAAACTCCAGAGCTGCATGGAGCACTGGATGAAAACGCGCTCCGCCGGACCGGCCTCCGAAGAGGCCACGCAAGCGAGCTGACCGGCTCGACCGGCAGGCAGCCGCCAGCGCGAATCCGACAGCTCCCCGCCCGAACCGTCCCGCTATTGGGGAAGCTGGGCGGATTGGTAGGCCGCCAGCCGCCAATGTCCGTCCTCCAGCAGGTACACCGCGAGGAACCGAAGGGTGAACGTGAGGGGTTGTCCCTTGGACGCGACGGAAAACGTCGCCACGCCCGTGACCGCGCGATTGTCGCCCAGTGGGTGGACTTCGCGCTCGATGTAGCGAACGGATCGATACTGCACCCGATTCGAGGCGAGGGCCGCCAGTAGCTCCTGCTTGGTCTGCACTCGGCCGTCGGAATGTCCGTAGATCAGCTGCTCGGAGAGGCTCTCCGACACGGCTTTCGCGTCGTTCCGAATCATCGCCTGGATGCGCTCGTCGTCCACCTGGAGCACGAGCCGGGCCGTCGCGTCCGGCTCAACAGCCAGGCAGGGACGAAACGCCGCCGAAAAGAGGAGCAAGACCGAGAGAAAAGCCGCGTGCAGTTTCATGAGGTTCAGGGGGTCGATTTCAGGTGTAACGAACCGGCGCGGGTTGGGAATAGATCTTTCAAGGCCCAAGCCGCCAGCATGAGTTCAAGTTCCGCAGTCGGGAGGTATGCAGCATCGCCGTCATCCGTTCGCCCGTCCGCCCTCGCCGGTTCCGCGAAGCGCGGCATCGGGGGCCGTCGCGGCGCATCCGCGGTATGGATCGCGTTCATCTGTCTGCTCCTGCTTGGCGGCTCCGCCGGGCGGGCGGCGGCCCGGACGGTCCCGTCGGAGCCAGGCATCTACGCGGAATTCGACACCCCCCGGGGGCTGATCGTGGCCCGGCTTTTCTACGAGCAGGCTCCGCTGATCGCGGCCAACTTCGTCGGCCTGGCGGAAGGTTCGCTCGGTCCCCGGCCCGGGCGGCCGTACTTCAACGGGCTGACGTTTCACCGCGTCGTACCTGGATTCGTCGTACAAGGCGGCGATCCGCTGGGCACGGGAGAAGGCGGACCGGGCTACACCATCCCCGACCAGTTTTCGCCCGGGCTGACGCACGACGCCGTCGGCGTGCTCTCGATGGCGAACAACGGTCCCGACAACAACGGTTCCCAGTTTTTCTTCACCCTGGCGCCCGCTCCCCGACTCGACTACCTCCACTCGGTCTTCGGCAAAGTCGTGAGCGGCCTCGAGGTGCTCTCGAAGATCCAACAGGGAGACCGCATGCGCGTCTCGATCCGGCGCGTCGGGCAGGCGGCGGCAAAGTTCGACTGCCGGCGCGGCAACCTGGCTCGGCTCGCCGAATCGGCACGCCGGGCGCGCGACATCTCCGACGCGCCGCCGCATTTCGCGGACCCGGACGGCGTCCTGCCGACGGACGTTCCCCGGGCGCAGTACTTCGACACGAAGCTGGTGAACGTGGAGCGCGCCGCCGGAAAGCGCCTGTACGCCCGGCTCGCTCGCGACGGAGCCGATCCGATGCAGGCCGCCGCGCGCGAGGCGGCGGCGCTGGGGCTCGCTCCGGATTGCGCGCTGGCCGTCTACATCGTCAGCGAGGGCGCCTGGGGAATATGGACCGGCGACGGGTTGCGGCGGACCGTGGGAGCGGGCAGCGCCGCGGAATTCGCCGATCGGATACGACGGCGGGCGGAACTCCTCGCCAGATCGCGCTCGGTCGCCCCGCCCGCGCCGGCAGTTTCGGCCGAGGCCGAGAACGCCCGCCGACAGACCGACGCGATGCTTCAGGCCCTGGTGGAAACCGTGACACAGCCCGGCAAATCGTAAGGACATCCCGGAAGGCAACGATGGGGCAACGAACCGCCTCCCCCGCTTGCTTCGCCGCAGCTCCCGGTTTCATGTGCGGGTCGCATGCGCTCTTTCGTCGTCCTGATCGGGCTCGGCCTCATCCTCACCACCATCGCCATCGTGGTCCGCACCGGCGTCCTTGCGCGCCGGAACCCGGGACGTCCGATCAACGCCGCGATGCGCGCAGCCATGGAGACTCCGCAGCTCAGCACGCAGGATGCGGCCGTCATCGAGCAGCGTTTTCCCAATGCCCATCGGAATCCGAGCGGCTTGATGTACGTCGTTCATGCTCCGGGGGAAGGACCCATCCCTCGGCCCGGCGCCACCGTCTCGGTCAACTACGATGGCCGCCTTCTCGACGGCACCGTGTTCGACAGCAGCAACGCACGCGGCCGCCCCTTCACGTTTCGCGTCGGGACCGGCGAGGTGATCCCAGGATGGGACGAAGCCTTCCTCAGCATGCGAAAAGGCGAGCGACGCACGCTCATCATTCCCTACTGGCTCGCCTATGGAGATTCGGCCGCGGGCAAGATTCCGGCGCGAGCGACTTTGGTCTTCGACGTCGAGCTGCTTGAGATCAGTCCGTAGAGGCTGCCACACGCTCGGATTCGGCATACGAAATTTTGCGTAATTCGCCGGATCGACTAGCCTAAACGCGGGTCTTTCGGCGCCCGTTTTGCGGGCGGAGACCGCCTGTATCTGTCGCTCACCTCCAGTGTGCCCAGTCAGGCCCGTCGGCAGTTCGGTCAACGTCTGGCTCCTAACACACTTTCGATGCTGGCACTTTCTTCACTGTGGGTGGCAGAGTTCGGAGCGGCCCTCATGCCGCACGGGCAATGCTTCCTCTGGGACGGTGGGCTGATCTCGCTTCACGCCATTTCCGACGGACTCATCGCGCTGGCTTATTACGTGATCGCGGGAACGCTGCTGTACATTCTGCGGCGACGCCGAGACATGCCGTTCTCGACGATCGTGCTGCTCTTCGGAGCGTTCATCATCGCGTGCGGGACGAGCCACCTGATGGAAACGATCACCATCTGGCAGCCCTACTACTGGCTCTCGGGGTGGGTGAAGGCGGTCACCGCCGTCGTTTCGTCGATCGCCGTCGTCGCGCTCTTCAAGGCCATCCCTTCCGCGCTCCAGCTCCCCAGCCCAGACCAGCTGCAGGAGATCAATGTGATCCTCGAACAGCGCGTGAAGGAGCGCACCGCCGACCTCTCGGCGTCGAACGAACGTCTCGCGCGCGAGGTGCAGCAGCGCGAGCAGGCCGAAGCGGAGGTGCGTCGCCTGAACCGTTCGCTCGAGCTCCGACTTCACGAACAGCAGGCGCTCTTCGATCTTCTCCCGGTGGGCATAGCCATCGCTCGCGACGCTGAATGCCGCGAGATCCAGGCCAACCAACGCTTCGCGGACCTGCTGGGAATCCAGATGGGGACCAACGCCTCGCTCTCCGCGGCGCCGATGCGGGTCCAGCCGTTCCGCGTCTTCCAGAACGGCCGGGAGCTGCAGCAGGACGAGCTGCCGATGCAGCGCGCCGCGCGGGAAAACCGCGCCGTCCTCAACTTCGAGGAGACGCTGCTGCGCCGCGACGGCACGCAGGTCCACGTGGTCCTCAACGCCGTGCCGCTGCGCGACGCCGAGGGCAACGCGCACGGTTGCGTCGCCACCGTGCAGGACATCACCGCGCAGACGGTCGCGACCGAAGACCGTCTCGCCTTCGAACGGCGCCTCCAGGAGACGCAAAAACTCGAGAGCCTCGGCGTGCTCGCGGGCGGCATCGCCCACGATTTCAACAACCTCCTCACCGGCATCCTCGGCAACGCCAGCATCGCCCGCCTCGAGCTGCCGTCGGGGCACGCGCCGGTGCGCGCCGCGCTGGACAATCTCGAACACGCCGCGATGCGCGCCGCCGATCTCTGCAAGCAGATGCTGGCCTACGCCGGCAAGGGGCGTTTCGTCATCCAACCGCTCAGCCTCAGCGGCCTGATCAAAAACACCGCGGAGCTCCTCGAGGTTTCGATCAGCAAAAAGGCAACCCTCCAGCTCAACCTGGCCGAAGGTCTTCCGGCCGTGCAGGGTGACGCCACGCAGATCCGGCAGGTGCTGATGAACCTCGTGATCAACGCGTCCGAGGCGATCGGCGACCGGTCCGGCGCGATCCTGGTCCGCACCTCGCTCGTGCAGGCCAACCGCGAGTACCTCGAAACAAAAGCGTTTCGCGAGCAGGTAGAGGAGGGGTCGTATGTTTGTCTCGAGGTTTCGGATACCGGTAGCGGCATGGATCGCGAGACGCTCGCGCGCGTGTTCGATCCGTTTTTCACCACGAAATTCACCGGGCGCGGCCTCGGCCTGGCGGCGGTTCTCGGCATCGTCCGCGGCCACAAGGGCGCGATCCGCGTCACGAGCCAGCCCGGGAAAGGCACGGAGTTCGAAATTCTCTTCCCGGCCCTGGGCCAGCTCGCGACCCCGCCCGACCCGCTGATCCACGCCGGGGCGGAAGGGGCGCGCAGCTCGATGCCGGTCATGGTGGTCGACGACGAGGAGGCGGTTCGCGCGGTCGCCGTCCGCGTCCTCCGCAACTCCGGCTTTCGCGTCGTCCCGGCGGAAAACGGTGTCAAGGCCCTCGAGATCCTCCGGGCGGATACCGAGAAGTTCGCCCTCGTGCTCCTCGACCTGACGATGCCCCGGATGGACGGCGAGGAAGCGTTCCGCCTCATTCGTGAGATCAAGCCCGACGTGCCCGTCGTCATCATGAGCGGCTTCAGCGAGCAGGACATGGCCGACCGGTTTTCCGGCTTGCGCCTGGACGGCTTCGTCGAAAAGCCGTTCAGCGCCGAGACGCTCCTCACCAAAGTGCGCGCCGTGCTCGGGCGGCAGGTCCCCGCCTAGAGGCGTTCGGTCGCGGCGGGAGACCGTCCCGCCGACGCGCGAAGATTCTCTCGTTTTCCCACTCGCCGAGGCTCCGGGCATCCGTTTACTCGGACGGCCAGTGGACCAGGAATCGCAGCAGCAAGATCTCTTCGGCCTTTTTGCGCCGGAAGCCGGCGTGCACAAGAGCCCGCCCGACGTGATCTTCCGCCGCAGCGCGCAGGCCAATCGCTATCGCCTCACGCTGCGCCGGGACGGTGTCGCCGTCGCGACAATACCGTCCCGCGGCTCCGAACGCGAGGCGGCCCGCTTCGTCGAACAAAACCGCGAATGGCTCGAGCGCGCTCGCGAGCGGCAACGGCAGCGTCCCCGCGGCGCCGCGGTCTGGACGCCCGGCACGCATGTGCTCTGGCGCGGCGAGCTCTTCGAGATTCGCAAGGCCGCCGAGGGAGAACGCCCGATGGTGTGCCTGGGCGCGGACGTCTTCCGTGTATCCGGTTTTCACGGCGATCTTCGTCCGACACTCGAGGCCCATTTTCTCCGACGCGCCAAGGTCGAACTCCCCGCCCGCACCTGGGAACTCGCCGCAGAAACCGGAGTGGACGTGAAGGAAGTCACCGTGCGAAACCAGCGGACGCGCTGGGGCTCGTGCAGCAGCGGAGGCGTGATCTCGCTCAACTGGCGCCTGATCCAGGCACCGCTCTTCGTGCGGGACTACATCATCTACCACGAGCTGATGCATCTCCGGGAAATGAACCACTCCGACCGCTTCTGGGCGCGGGTGGAAGAAGTCTGCCCCGGCTGGCGCGACGCAGAACACTGGATCAAGCAAAACGGCAGCTTGGTCGGGTTGTAGGCTCGCCGCGGCAGCGCGCCGAGCGGGGCCGTCGCCGTCGAGTCGCTCGCGGACGAATCGCCGCAAGGCAGGTCAGCGCGAAATATCCCGCTGCGTCAGGACCTTGAAGCCGTGCGTGCTGAGACACTGCGCCGCCACGTCGGCGTCCTCGATGTTCAGCGCCAGGCCCGACTTGCCCTCGGGGCGTTTGATGAAGCTGTAGACGTAGTGGATGTTGATCTCCGCCTCGAACAGCGCCGCGAGCACGGACTTCAGGTCGCCCTCGTCGGAAATCTCCACGCCGAGAACGTCGCATTCCGAGTAGGCAAAATCGTTGTTGATGAGAAGCTCCCGGGTCTTCTCCGGGTCGTCCACGATCATGCGCACGATCGTGCTATCCGTCGTATCCATGGTCGTGAGCGCCATGATGTGGACGTCGTGCGTCTTCAGCACCGCCACGAGATCGTACAGCCGACCCACCCGGTTCTCGGCGAAAACCGAAAACTGCTTCACAGGATCAGCGGCGATGGAGGTGGCGCGAGTTGCCATGGCGGGAAATAGGCCACGGCACCGTGAACTGCGGGTTCACGAGGGTCAACCCGTCATCGGGTGCGCAGATCCGCCGCGCTTCACCGCGGCTGAGGTTCGATCCGAGTGAGCGCCCACCAGGGCCCCTGCGAGCGGCCGATCAACGCCGCCCAATACCACGCCGAGACGTCGGCCCACACCCGGCCGTTTGCGTCGAGGATCCTCTCGCAAACTCGGTAGCGCTCGGAGTCCCGCCGGGCGGTGCAGCTGGCCCAAATCGTTCCATCCGCGTCCTGCCAAGCGGGCGCCGGTGCGACGGTAAAACCCGCACCTCGCAAACAGTCGCCCGCCGGATGCAGTTTGCGGGTAGGCTGATCGACCCAGCGTATGACCCAGCTCACCCGGCCTTGCTCGAAAACACCGACGCGTCCGGGAAACTGCTCCGCAAACCGCCGCTCGCGCGGCCCGAGGTTTCCCGGCGAAAGGTCCCCACGCACGGGCGCCTGTGTCCAGCCGGGGAAACGCGTCCCGGTTTCCGGGCGCGTCCGCGACGCCGAGAACCAGGGCAAAACCGCCGCAAGGGTCGCGAGCGCGAAGACCGCGAGTCGTGCGTTCACGGCAACGCCTCCCGAGGTGCGGTCGCACAGACGCCGCGTCTCCAGTCAAGCGCCGCCCATGCGGCGAGCGCGAAGAGCGTGAGCCCGATCGCATCGTGCACCCCCGGCGACGAGGCGACGGGCCAAAGGCGCATCTCGACGCAAAACAGCGCCACTGCGCGAACCGTGTTGGCGGCGAGCACCGCGGTGCCGGCGCGGCGGAAAAGCCGAAGCGACTCCCTCGCGCCGGCTCCGCGCGCCACCGCCGTCGTGGCGGCGATCGCCAGGAGCGTCCAAGCCATCTGGATACCACTGCACGGCGCGTCGATCAACACGCGTTCTCCCGCCCAGCCCAGCACCGTGCCCTGCGCGTGCACGGCAAGCCCGCAGAGCCGCAGGATGCCGGCCGCCGCCAGCGTGGTGACGCAGCGCAGCGGATATCCCAGGTAGAACTGAACCGTCGCGACCCAGGGCAGCGAGAGCGCGAGCAGCGTCGACCAGGCCAGCGCCGCTTTCGGCGCCGCACAGCAAGCCAGCGCCAGAACCCAAATCGCGGCGCGGAGAAGCGGGGGGACGAAGGCGTACGCCAGCGAATAGGCTGCGAGCGAAAGCGCCACTCCGTGCAGCCGGCGTTCGGCCAGCGGCTCGAGCCAGCCTGCCCTCGGTGCGAAAGCCAGCGCGGCGCCAAGAGCGAGCAGCCCGAGCGGCTCGTCCGAGCCGTCGCCCAATCGCAGTCCGTACCAGCGCAGCACGGGCCACCCCGCGAGGAGCACCGCGGCGAGGATCGCCAGCCGCGTGGAAACCGGCGAGACGCGCGGAGCGGTCATGGCGTCGGTCGGACGGAACGGCGAAGCGGCTGGGGCGCGAGCGGCGGACGCGAGATGCAGGAAGTCATTTCGTCTTCGTCTCGCCCCACGACTCCTGCCCGGCCTCCTGGATCTTCAGCCGGCGATTCCGCCAGAGCGCCGCCAGGAGCACGATGAGTCCCACGATCACGAGCGCGACGGTGCTCGGCTCGGGTGCCGCGGCAACCGGGTAGCCCACCGCGCTATTCTCCACGCCTGCCGGGAGCGGCAGCGGTTGTTTCACCGTTTGAAGCGTCGGGCTCGACCGACGCACGATCTCGTCCACCGCGACGAACGACGTGTATTTGGTCAGCAGATTGTACGTCAGGCCGAGTTGGGTGATCGCGGCCTTCTGGTCCCCGCCGTCGCGCGCCCCTTCGAGGTCGCCCAGTTCGGCGATGCGGGCTCGCGCCCACAGACGGGATAATCCCCCGGCGTCGGGCAGCACGGTCGCGGTCGTCATGTCGTGCTCGGAGCGATACGGAGCGGTTCCCGTGTTGCCGGTGACCACGACGTGTCCGGTGCGCTCGCCGCGCCATTTTCCCATCACGATCAGCGGGCGCTCCGCGAGCAGATCGGCGCAAGCGCCCGGCTCCAGATCGTACGCCTCGAAACCCTCCATCTTCACTCGCACGCCGGTAAGCAGCGGCATGCTGACATAATCCCGGAAACGCCCCGCCGCCTCGTGCCCCGCTTCCGGATCCGTGACGACGAACGGCTCGCCCTGCCCCGACCGCGCGAGTCCCTCGATCAGGAACCGGTTCACCGAAGAGCCGATGCCGAAGGCGAACAGATTGGCCCGGCCGGCATTTTCGCGGACGAGGCGGAAACTCTCCGCTTCGACGTCCACATAACCGTCGGTGATGACGACAAAACTGCGGGAGACGCCTTCGGACTGAGGCAGCGACAGCGCGCGTTTCAGCGCCGGCAACAACTCGGTGCCGCCCGAGCCCTGCTGCTCGTCGATCCGTTGCAGCGCCGCGCGAATCGCCTCGGGAGTGGCGGGCACGGAAGACGGCGAGAACAGGTCGCTGGCGCCGGCAAAAAGAAGGACGTTGAACGAGTCCTGCGGCCGGAGCGATTCGAGCAGTTCGCGGATCAATCCTTTCGCCGTCTGCAGCGGGAAGCCGTTCATCGAGCCCGACACGTCGAGAATGAAGACGAACTCCCGCGGCGGTACCTGTGCCAACGTTGGCCGGGCCGGCGGCTGCACCATGAGGAGAAAGAACTTCTCGTCTTTGCCTTCGCCGAGGAAAAGTCCGGACTGAATCGCCCCGCCCGCCAGGCGGTACGATAGAACGAAATCACGGTTCGCCCCGGCAGGATCGTCGAGCGACACCACCGCTTCGTTTTGCCCGCGGTAATCGACCTTGGGCGCGTGCGAACGGCAGCGCACGTCTTGCAGCGGCATCGACCCGGCGACGTCCACTCGCAGCGAATAGCCGGTCGGATCCTGCTCGCCTTTGTGCAGGTACGGATTCTGCACCCAGGTGTCTTCTGGAGGCGCACCCGGGGCCGGCTTGTTCGAATAACGCGGGCCGACGACCCCGGGGTAAACGAACTCGTACACTCCGTGATCCGGCACCAGCAGCTCGGTGTAGCGGAGTTCCACCGAAACGTCGTCCCCCGGGAGGATGTTCGCGACGTTCATCTGAAATACGTTGGGGCGCTGCTGCTCCAGCAGCGAAGCGGTCTTGCCCGCCGACTTGGCCGCCTCGTACGTGCGCCGGGCCTCTGCACGCTCCTTCGTCTTTGCCTCGAGTCGGCGGTCGCCGACAAAAAGCGTGAGCCCGTGGACGGCGGCGCGCGTCGAACCGGGGAATACGTACACCGCCTCGAGCGGCACGGTCCCGGTGTTCGCATAATGCTGCGTCACCTTCACGTCGGCGAACACGCCGGCGATCGTCGCTTCGACGCGCGTGGATTTCAGCGGCAGCGGATCGGCTCCGACACCGGGGCCATCGGAGCCCGGGCCCGTGGTTTTGACCCAGAAGTAGGGAGAAAGGGTGCGATCGCCCGAGGTCGTCTCGGCCGACCAAGCGGCGGACAGGCCTGCAAAGAGTATCCAGAACAGCGTGACAGCGGTTTTCATGTGGCTTCACGCACGCTACCCTTGCCGCATGAAGCCCGTGTGAAGCGCGCATGAAATCGCCGCGAAGTATCGCGTTCCGCGCTCCCGTCAGCCGACCATGAGCGAAGGTGCGGCGCCGTTCGCGCTTCGGCATCCGGATCGGATGCCGGTGAGATACTCGTTGCCGCCCCGCGGCACCGTCTCGCTACAGCGCGTTTCCCGCCACGATCACGTTCACGCCGAGCTTCCGGTACGGTTCGATCAGTTCTTCCGATACGGGGCTCGTCACCAGATGCGTGATACGCGTGATCGGCGTGATGCGATGCGGTGCGATGGTCCCGAGCTTTTCCGCCGCGGCGACCGCGATCACGGCCGCGGCGTGTTCGATCATCGCGCGTTTCACCTGCGCCTCCTCCGGGTCGAAGGTGGTTGCGCCCGCCTCTGGCTCCAGTCCGGCCAAACCCAGTACACAGAAATCCGCCCTCACCTCGCGATACGCGTCCACCGCGGTCACGCCTCCGCAGGCCCGCGCCAGCTTCTGCAGGGTGCCGCCGAAAACCAAAACGTCCGCGGCGGGGTGTTCGCAGAGCGCGAGCGCGACGGGAAGGCTATGGGTCACCACCGAAATCGGGACGTCCATCGGCAACGCCTCGGCGACGGCGAGCGGCGTCGTACCCGCGTCGAACGAGACGGTCTGCCCGGGACGGAAAAGCTTCACCGCCGCGGCGCCGATCGCGCGCTTGGCCGCGGGCGACTGGTTCTGGCGATTCGCGTAGACGAGCGACACGGGCGGACGCAGCAGCGCGCCTCCATGGACGCGTTCGAGCAGCCCTTCCTTCGCGAGTTGTCGCAGGTCCCGGCGGACCGTGTCCTCCGACACCCCGAAACGTCGGGCGAGTTCGTCGGCGTGCACCTGCCCGTCGGTTTTCAGGACGTTGAGAATCAGCCTTCGACGTTCGGCGGTGAGCATGTTGGGGCAAGTTAAGAGGGGAAAGAGGCGACGCGGCGCACTTGGCACTCAGGCGAATGGAAGCGCAGCACAATCGGGGGTAGGCCTTGCGACTTCTTCCTGGGCGTGCATCTTTATGCACGAAGTTGCACGTTTATGCCGAATATTTCAAGTTCGGCCGCGCGATCTCGAAACTGATTTCTCTCTCAACATGGGCACCGCCTCTTTTCCTTACCAACTCTGCGCCATCGACATCGACGACACCTTGATCGGTCTCGACCGCGAAATCAGCCTCCAGAACCGGGAGGCAATCGCCGACTTGCGGACTCGGGGCTGCGAGGTGCTTCTGGCTTCGGGTCGGCGGCACGAAAACATGCTTCCGTTCGCGAACGAGCTGGGCCTGACGGGCTGCCTCGTCTCCTGTCAGGGAGCACGAGCTCAGGAACTCTCGACCGGCCGCGTGCTGCATCGCGCGGAGGTTCCCCGCAGTGTCGCAGACGGTCTCGTGGCGGAAGGCGTCCGCCGCGGCTTCACCGTTTTCGTTTGGTTGGAGAAAGGAATCTACGCGACGGAGGCCGGTCGCTGGGTCGACGTCTACCGCCACGAAAGCGGTGGCGACCCCGTGACAATCGTCGACCCGGGTCAGCTCGCCGGGCAGGACGCCGAAAAAATCGTATGGTCCGGCTCTCCGGAAAAAGTCGCCGAAGCGGCGCGCGGGATGCGCGGTTCCACTCCGGCCGGCGTGCACGGCATGATCACCAACGACTGGTACCTCGAGTTCACCGCCAGCGAAGCGACCAAAGCCGCAGCAGTGGCCGCCGTCGCCCGAGATCGCGGAGTGCCGCGCGAGGCCGTGCTTGCCTTCGGCGACGGCAACAACGACGTCCCCCTGCTCTCCTGGGCCGGTCTCGGCATCGCCATGCCCCACGGCCGCGAGTCCGCTCGAAAAGCGGCGGCACGCGTTGGCCCTCCCGGAAATCCTGAGACGGCCCTGGCGCGAGCCATCCGCACGCTGCCTGGACTCGCCTCGCGCGGACGGCTCGCGGCGGAAGCGGCGGGCTGACGGCGCGGGGACGTCTGCGCCACCGCGCCCTCGCTTCGGATGGCGGCGGGATGGGCTCCGTTGGAAAACTCCAGCTCGACGCAACGGCTCGCGAGGAGATTCGACGGCGCACTGCCGCAAAACACACCGGAGGCCGTTGCGACGTAGTGCTCGCTCGGCTACCGTGGGGCGTCTTCCCGTGCCGGCGCCCGCTCTCCCCGTCCGCTTCTTCTCCGTCTTCAAGCGCCTACTCTTGCTGTGCGCGATCCTCGGCGCATTCGCCTCTTCGCAGGCGGCTTCCGGCCCTGAAATCTCGATCGACAAACGGCCGGCCCGCCTGGAGCGGAAGACGTTTCCCATCGGGCAACCGCCCTCCCATCCATCGTTCAACCCGAAGGAAGAGGCCGCGTTCTGCGACTCCCGGTTTGGCTGCGTGTGCGACGTCGGAGCGGAGGGCCGGCGTTTCTCCACCAGCGAAGAACCTGCCAAGATCAGCCGCGTGAACCTCACGCTCACCTTGGACATCGCCGTGTGGACGCCGAAGAACGGCCCGAGGATGTACGTGGATCACGAGGAGCATCACCGCGCGATTTCCGAGCATTACTACCAGGATGCGGAAGGCATCGCCCGCCGCGCGATCGACCGGGAGCTGCGAGTCCTTGCCCCGCTTCCGCCGACCTCGCAGCGCGCGGCGCTGAACCGCGAGTTGCGCGCCCTGCAGAGGCGGGTGATGGACGCCTACCTCGTCGAGACGCATGGCCGAGCCTCGTACGCCCAGGATCGCTTCGACGACATCACGAAGCACGGCCGGGCCCCGGTCTCGAACGCCTCCGCATTGGCCCGGGCCATCGCCGACGAAGAAGCGCACTGGGCGGCGACGGCAGCCAAACGGTAGCCGCAGGCGGGCAAACGCCCGCGGCACCCGAGCCGACACACGTCGCGAGAGGCGGCGCTACGTTAGCCGCACGCCGCCGTCGACGGTGATGTCGGTTCCGACGACAAAGCTCGACGCGCTCGAGAGGAGAAACCCTGCAAGTTTCGCCACCTCTTCCGCCTCGCCGAACCGCTTGAGGAGCGACTGCGACGCCATCCGCTCCTCGAACGAACTCCGCGCTTCCGTGGGCAGCCCGAGCTTGTCGAAGATCGGCGTCCGAATCGGGCCGGGGCTGAGCGTATTCACGCGGATACCACGCGGCGCGAGCTCGAGGGCGAGCGTCTTCCCGAGCGACACGATCGCCGCCTTCGTCGCGGAGTAGACGCTCGAGCCCGCCAGAGCCAATTCCGCCGCCACCGAGGCGTTGAAGACCACGGAACTCGGGTTGGCGAGCAGCGGCAGCAACGACTGAAGCTGGAAGAATGGCCCCTGTACGTTGACGCCAAACAGCTCGGCGAAGTCCTGTTCCGACACGTTCTCGAAGGGTGAAAACCGAGCGACACCCGCGTTGAAGAAAACGCCGTCCAGTTGGCTGGCGTGAGGACGAACCAAGTCACCGAGCGCGAGAGCGTCGGAGACGGCGGCTGAGTCGGAGCGAAGCACGACAGCCTCGGGCCCGAGGGTCTTCCGGGCAGCGTCCAGCGTCTTCTCGTTCCGGCCGGTGACAATGACCCGCGCGCCTTCGGCTTGCAGGTGTTGAGCGGTCGCCAAACCGATGCCGGTCGTGCCGCCTGTAATCAGGATTGTGGTGTGTTTCATGAGGAAAAGCGCCGTTTCCGGAACGTTCGTTCCAGAATAACCAAAAGAATCTCAGTCGAGCGTGCGCAAAGCCAAGCGGACGGTGTCGCGCAGCCCCTCGCGGTCGCCGAGCCCTCGCGCCGCCACGCCGACGGCGAGAAGGATGTGAAAAAGGTACCGGGCGAGCGCGACGGGATCCTTTTCCGCCGCGAGATCGCCTTCGCGTTGAGCCTGCGCGAGCCGTTGTGCGAGCAAGCCCTCGATTTCCCGCGCGTTGGCCAGAGCTTCGGCCTGGGTGTCGCCATCGTGCGGCGCCTGCTCGATCATCGAGTTGATCATCAGGCAGCCGAGGCTGCCCTGGGAGCAGATGTAGGAGAGATGGGAATCGAACAGCTCCTGGAGCACCGGCCGCACGGGGCCGGGCGTGGCCAGCACCTGGCGGAAGTGGCCGATGGCCTTCTGGCGGTATCGGCGGAGCGCGGCGTGAAAAAACGCGTGTTTGTCGCCAAACGTATCATACAGGCTCTGCCGGCTGACGCCCAACTCGGACGTGAGCTCGCCGAAGGAAGTCGCGTTGAATCCGCGCTTGCGAAACAGGCAGATTGCCCGGTCGAGCACCTCGTTTTCATCGAATTCCTTCGTCCTAGCCATGGCGATGGCTACCAGAACGCTCATTCCAGAAAACGCAAGCTTCCGGGAAGAATGAGCCGTTTGAGCACCCCGTCGCGATTCCATGGGCACAGGGAGACTCTGGAAAAAAAGACTTGCCCGACCCCTGGGGCAACCTACCGTACGCCCCTTTTCCGAGGTTAGTCCCCATCGTCTAGCCCGGCCTAGGACACCACCCTTTCACGGTGAGAACCGGGGTTCGAATCCCCGTGGGGACGCCATCGAAGCGAATGACGCCAACTGAGTTTGGCGTTTTTTTGTGCTCTCTCGTCGCGGGATGAGAACCCCGGAGGGGCTCGACGACTGAGCGAAGCGAAGGAGATGGGGCGCACTTCAAGTGCGATCCCGCGCAGCGGGACGAGGGCAAAGCCCGAAGCCAATCCCCGTGGGGACGCCAATTTTCGCAAAGAGCGCCAACTAAGTTTGGCGCTCTTTGCGTATCAACCGGCGAGGGGATTTGAAACCCGGAGGGGTTCGACGGAGCGAGCAAAGCGAGCGGAGAAGGGGCGCGCGAAGCGCGAGTGCGTAGCGCCTGCCGCAGGCAGCCAATCCCCCTGGGGACGCGGCGGAAACTTGGAATGTCATCTCGGTAATGCCCAATCACGTGTCGTTCGGCGCTACTTCTTGAGCAGATCAACGCTGCGTCGAACGCCTTCGAAAATGCGATCGGCGACACGTGCCGGAAAACCCCGGGGGACTTCGGCCTCAGCAGCGGCCAATGCTGCGGGTGCTTTATCGATCAGTTCGGAAAGTATGGACTGCGCATCACCGATACCGGCGAGCTTTGCCACCGAATCCCAGTGCCGCGCCGTTATCTCCCTGAGTCTCCAGTGCGGGTTTTTGCCGCGGACCGCCATCGCAAGCTTCACCTTCCGTTCATCGAGTTGGTTCGGGCCGCGGCCGATAATCGGCCACGCTGACAACACGTCGTAGAACGGAGTCAGCCGGTAAGTGCCGCCGCGCTCGTGGAACAAAGAGAAGTTTTTCGCATGGCCGTCCGTTGCCGCTAGCATCCAGAAGACGATCTGCGCCCGGACAAACGCCGTTTTATCCCGGATGGTCTGTGAGCTGTTATCCAGCACGCGGAAAATCTCACGCATCCCTGGACCACCGTCGGACTCGTATTTCAGCGACGAAGGCAAGCCGAGTGCCTGGCAGAAATCTTCCTGCGGCAGTCGAGCGATCCAGCCGTCGGGTTGGAGTGCACGGTCAAACCGAGTAACAACGAGGACCTTTCGAGCGCCGAACTGCGCCATTTCACAGTGCGCGACATCGAGGCCGAAAGCCCGTAGCAGTCGCAAACTCAACCACTCGTTTTCGATCGAGTCTTTCATATCGGCTCGGAGATTGCCGATCAGACCGAGAGGGAGCTTCAGGATGTGCGTCGTCGGTGTCGCTCCACGTGGAGCGCACCAGCGCCCACGATGAAAGAGCAACGCGGTCTTCTCTTGAGCGCCTGCGATTGAAAGGCGGAATTCTTCGTCCTCCTTTTGCCCGAGCACGCGGGTGCCAGAAATCGCCGCGTTAATGGCGTGCTCGACGGCCTCGTCAGTCAGGGGGTCTGCATCAATCTCATGAACTCGCTCTGGCGTCTCGTCCCCAGGTAGTAGTTGCACCGCACCCACGCAATCTCTGCCAATCGCTGCTAGTAGGTCGAACGCGTCGGTTGATTCGGTTGAGAACCGTGAATGAATTCGACGGCGAATCGCATCACTATCCGGCAAAAGATTGTCGAAAAAGTTGGCGACGACGTCACCACGGTGCGGGACGTTACCCGGAACGAAGGGTATCGAGAGTGACAGCACCCGTGCGGCCGGGTCAGCCACCCAAGCAGCGTCATACTGGAAACTGTCGCCTCCGCGTTTGCTCTGATTCCACGTCCCGACCCGGATGCCATTCATCCATACAGCGAGTTCGCTTGGCGTAGCCATGACGTTACCAGCTGGGTTGTTTCTTGGAATTGCGTGTTGCTTTCGATGCACCCGACGGCGTCGGCGCTGTTTTTGCCTGAATCACGTTTGCAGCTAAGTCCTGGACGGCAACGCGACCACCGAGGGCGGAGATCAGCCGGACGACCTGATTCCAACTGGTGACCCCGGGATCGGCCTCGATTTTGGCAATCCGCTTTTGGTTCACACCCAGCGAGCGTCCAAGATCCGCCTGACTCAACCCGCGAGACTTTCGAAGGGCTCTAATCACCGCTCGGAGCTGTGCGACGGTATCCACATTGTAGGTCATTGGCAACCGTTACTATCGCAGAGTAGTAATGTCAAACTACTAGTTTTAAGTAGTAAACAGCAATCACCACTCGTAGATGGTAATTTCCCTCAAAATCCGGAGCTTCTCGTGGACGAACACACCCCATTCCGATGCGAACTGGAGGGCCTGTTAAGGTCTATAATTCCAGGGCCTTAGTAATCTAGTCTTCCTGCTAATCGAGTCCTCCCCGACGAAGTCGGCACGCTATAGCCCTCGGGGGATGCTTGGGACATCTGCCCTCCCACGCGTCCGGCGTTTGGGCAACACGCCCTTGAGTCTTGTCCCTTTGGGCGCAGCCTCAACTTCCGTCGCAGTCCGTCATGTCTCTTCTCCGCCTCCATCTAGTCAAGAGTCACGCATCGACCCCTTTGGTCCTTCGCGCGAGGGCGAGGAGTTCTTCGCCATCATGCCGCAGAAGCAGGCGGAAATCATTCCGCTGCCGGATCAGGGAGTGGATGAGCGGCTCGCCGTCTAGCGGCCGGTCGAGTTGCTAGCGACGAAGCAGCCTTTGTTCTGCCTGAACTTAATGAGGGGCTTGTCCAAAAATGAAGCCTTCGTTCGTTGCTTTCCTCACAAGCCATGTCGCTACAGAACCAGAAAGTCATCATCGTGGGTGGTAGCTCAGGAATCGGTTTCGGAGTTGCCGCCGAGCTGTTGTCGCGCGGTGCCGAGGTCGTGCTCGTTGGCCGCTCGGCAGAAAAACTGAAACGGGCGCAAGAGCGCCTTGGCTCCGAGTCTCGGGTCCGAGTAGCCGCCACTGACGCGCGCCAAGAAGACCAGGTTGTCCAGTTGTTTGCCACCATTGGGACGTTCGATCACTTAGTCACAACCAGCGGAATCCTGCCGTATAACGCGCCGATTGGTGCCGTAGACGCAACGAAGGCACGCGAATTGATCGATACAATAATGATGATTCCGCTCTTACTAACGAAGCACTCACAGGGAAGGCTGCGGACCGGAGGGTCGATCACGTTTACTTCCGGAATATCAAAGGATCGCCCAGGTCCCGGTGGGGCGGTGGTTGCGGCAGCCGCTGGCTCGCTTAGCTACTTGGCGCGTGCACTCGCCCTTGAACTGGGTCCAACTCGGGTGAACGTTGTTTCGCCCGGCTGGGTAGACACGCCAATGTGGGATGCAATTGTCGGTGAAGCGAAGAAAGGCATGTGGGAACAGATGGGAAAACGTCTTCCCGCCGGCCGAATCGCGTCGCCGGCCGACGTGGCTAAGGCTTATGTATATTTGATCGAGAGTGAACTCACGACCGGGACGACGCTCAGCATCGATGGCGGTCACGCTTTGATCTGATCGGAGCGATCCAACCCGACTTCCAACCATGACCACCAAAGAAATCGCTGACCGCCTCGTGGCCCTCTGTCGGCAAGGGCAATTTGAAACTGCTCAGCGCGAGCTTTTCGCCTCCGACGTAATCAACATCGAGCCTTACGGGACGGAAGCGTTCCCCAAGGAGACGCGCGGACTAAATTCACTCCTGGAAAAAGGCCGGAAGTTTACCGCGAGTATTGAGCAGGTCCATGCAATCGCCATTTCGGAGCCGCTTGTCGCGGGTGATGCTTTTGCCTGCACGATGAGCCTCGACCTTACGCTGAAAGGCCATGGGCGCGTGAAAAACGAGGAAGTGTGCGTTTATGAGGTGAAAGGCGGGAAAATCATCTCTGAACGGTTTACCTCCCGATTCCCGGGTTAGCTGGGAGCGATGCTCCTCGCGCGCCCACCATCTCCATTGGCGATCAAGGCGAAATCACTTAATCATTTCGCTCCCAGAGCAAGGGATCGAATGCCCGCTTGGCCGGTTGAGCGGTAAAGTCAGTTAAGCTCACTGAAGGGGGTATGGAAACGAAACCACCTGCGTCCAACCTCCTCAGCCTGTTCATCGATATTATCGGACTTCGCGCCTGCGGCATTTGTCCCCGCGAGGTGGGTCGAAGGGGACACGCCGGTCTGAACGCTGCGCAAGCAGCTGAATCCGTGAGATGATCTGCCGACAGGCCTCAGCGTTGAGGCAGATCGTTCATCCGGTCGCGAATTGATCGGCGGCGATGATCGCTTCGACAAAGGCCTTGGGAGCCTCCTGCGGAGCGTTGTGGCCAATCCCACCTTGAAAGAGGCGGTGCTCGTATCGTCCGGAAAACTGCCGAGCGTACGCACTCGCGTCCGGATGAGGCGCTCCATTGGCGTCGCCTTCGATGGTGATGGTCGGAACACCGATGATCGGCGCGTGAGCCAGCCGATTTTCAAGTTCGTCGAAGCGGGACTCTCCCTCGACCAGACCCAGCCGCCACCGATAGTTGTGGATTACGACAGCGACGTGATCCGGGTTGTCGAACGACGCCGCGCTGCGATCGAACGTGGCATCGTCGAAGTCCCATTTCGGCGAGGCGAGCTGCCAGATGAGGCGACTGAAATCGCGGCGGTTCTCCGTGTAGCCGAGGCGTCCGCGTTCCGTGGCGAAGTAGTATTGATACCACCACAAAAGCTCGGCCTTCGGCGGCAGCGGCTTCTTGTTCGCTTTCTGGCTCCCGATCAAATACCCGCTCACCGAAACCAACGCGCGGCACCGCTCCGGCCAGAGCGCCGCCACGATACCCACCGTCCGCGCGCCCCAATCGAATCCGCCGAGAACGGCCTGCTTGATATTGAGCGCATCCATAAACGCGACGAGGTCGACGGCCAGGGCCGCCTGCTGTCCGTTGCGGACAGTCGTGTCCGATAAAAACCGAGTCGATCCGTAGCCACGCAAATAGGGCACCAGCACGCGGTACCCTTCCGCAGCAAGCAGGGGCGCCACGTCGATATAGCTGTAGATGTCGTACGGCCAGCCGTGCAGCAGGATCACAACGGGACCCTCTTTCGGACCGTCTTCAGCGTAACCGATATTGAGAACGCCGGCGTCGATCTGCTTGAGCGATCGGAATTGGGAAACGCGAGCCGATCCAGGCGTGCCTTTGACCGCAGTGTTCGCCTCGCGCGGCTGACCTTTCACGGAACGAACGACTCCCAGGTTGATGGCCGTAGCGCCGCACGCGGCGAGTTCCAGGAAGCGGCGACGGTTGATGGAATGCGATGATGTCATTGGAGGAATGGGAGGAAGGGGGCGCGATGATCGCTCGCTCATGAGTTTCGACGGATTCGGTGCGGTGCAGGGCAAGCCTCACGAAAACGCAGGCGACGGTTTGCCAAATCGCTCGAGCGAGTGGCCCGAATCGGCACCAAGCCCGGCATCTGCCTGTAGATTCGTTCAGTCCCGCCGGAGTGCCCGTTGGGATGCGGTAAAACCTGCGCACTACCACGGATTGATATACGCTGCGTCGTTCGATTCCGAAAAAAGCCCGTGCAGGACCAACATGCCGCGTCCAGCGATCTCACCTGACGGGCCCCCGTATCGCCGGCTTCCCGCCGGAACTGGACGCAGTTGCAGGCGGAGATGCGATCAAGCCGGAGCAGCATGGGTCCCGACATTCGCCGTACACGGCCGCTTGGTCGGGATACATTCACATCGATCTATTCAGTCGCTCGCTACGCCTCAGACGGAACGGCCGGCGGGCCGTGTCATGAAAATGAATACATCCGGGAATTGACGCGGGAAACCGGTCCCTTCAGACAAACACCCGCCCCACCGCGAAAAGACCGCTTCAGCGGCGACTTTTCGGCGAATCGCGCTTTATTGCCCACCCCCGATGCCCCTCTTCAGGTCCAGCCGCTGGAGCGCGCCGATCGTGTTCCTTGCCCTGCTTTCGACGGTTTTGACCGGGGTGCTGTTCGGGTCGGGACTGTTCACGTTTTTCACCGCGCACGGCACGTCGTACCTGTCCAACGATCCGGCGGTATGCGTGAACTGCCATATCATGCGCGACGAATACAACGGCTGGAGCCACGCGTCGCATCACGCGGTGGCGACGTGCAACGACTGCCACCTCCCACACGACAACGTCGTCCACAAGCTCTTCGTCAAAGCCAGCAACGGCTACCATCATTCGAAGGCGTTCACGTTCCAGGATTTCGCCGAGCCGATCCGCATCAAACCCGGAAACGCCAAGGTGCTCGAAGATAACTGCCTCCGCTGTCACAGCGTGTTGACCGAGGCGATCACCGCCCATGGCACGCTGGGCGTGCCCACGGACCCGACGTTGAAGGCCGACCTGTACGGCTGCGTGCGCTGCCACGCCGAAGTCGGCCACGGTCCGCGCCGCTGAATATCCCCGAAAGCCCGTTCCCTCCATGAACGAAAACCCTAACTTCCTTTTCCGCCGGCCGGTCCTGAGTCTGGCCGTCGTGGCTGCGGTCTCGGTGGCGGCCACGGTCCTCGTGCTCGCGCTCTACAACAACGTCCTGGAGCGGAAGGCCGAGGCCCGACAGACCACGGTCAAACTGGTCGAGCTCGACGACAAAACCGTCGACCCCGCGCAGTGGGGCAAAAACTTCCCGCGGCAGTACGACGCGTATTTGCGCACCGCCGACAACTACGGCACGCGCTACGGCGGCGCCGGCAGCGAAGGCGTACCGATCAGCAAACTGAAGGAGGACCCGCGACTCCCCGTCATCTTCGCCGGCTACGCGTTCGCCTTGGACTACAACCAGCGCCGCGGTCACGCGTACATGTTGCTCGATCAGCGCGCGACGAAGCGCGTCACCGAGCGTCCGCAGCCCGGCTCGTGCCTGCATTGCCACGCGAGCAATGTCGTCCTCTACCGGCAGGAAGGTCTTCAGCGCGGCGCACCCGGCACGCTCGACGACGCCTTCGACAGCTCGAACGGGCGCGCCCAGCTGATGGCCGGGTTCGAAGCGGTCTGCAAGATGCCGTACAACGAGGCGACCAAGTTGGCGAAACACCCGGTGGCGTGCATCGACTGCCATCAACCGGAAAACATGCGGCTCCGCGTGACCAAGCCGGGTTTTCTCCGCGGGATCGACGCCCTGGCGAAGAGCAACGAACCCGTCCCTCACCTTCCCTCGATCGAACGCTGGCGCGCCGGCGACCGCCAGTCGCCGTACGATCCAAATCTCGACGCGTCGCGCCAGGAGATGCGCTCGATGGTCTGCGGCCAGTGCCACGTGGAATATTACTGCGGTCCCAAGACCACGCTGTTTTTCCCCTGGGACAAGGGCCTGAAGGTCGAGCAGATCGAAGCCACGTACGATGCGTACAAGTTCCCGGATGGGCACCGGTTCTACGACTGGTCGCACGCGAAAACCGGAGCCGAGCTGCTGAAAGCCCAGCACCCGGAATTCGAGATGTGGAGCCAGGGCATCCATGCGCGCTCCGGTGTCTCCTGCGCCGACTGCCACATGCCGTATATCCGCGAGGGCGCGGTGAAGAACAGCAACCATCATGTCCGCAGTCCGCTGCTCAGCATTTCACAATCGTGCCAGACCTGCCACCGCTTCCCCGAGGCCGAACTGAGGGCGCGCGTCGAGGCCATCCAGGACCGCACCCACGCGCTGATGGGCCGCGCGGAAGACGCGATCGTCGCGCTCATCGGCGACCTGGAAAAAGCGAAGAAGGCCGGTCTCACCGCGGACCAGCTGGAGCCGATCTACGAGTTGCAGCGCAAAGCCCAGTGGCGCGTCGATTTCGTGAACGCCGAGAACTCCATGGGCTTCCACGCTCCGCAGGAAGCGGCGCGCATCCTCGCAGAATCGATCGACTACGGCCGCCAGGGCCAGATCGGTCTGAAGGATCTGAACCCGCCAGCCGTATCCAAACCTTAACCTCAAAGATCCGCAAACCGGTGCCGGCTCCCCCCAGCCGGACGGTCGCGAGGCTTCCGACGGTTCAGATGGAGTATGACCCGTTGTCGCAAGATACGGGATACGTGCGCACCTCCGTCGGTGGCGCAACGCGTCCCTGCACGCGGAAAAACGCGAGCCTGCGCTGGGAGCGAAATCGAAGCCCGACGCGGGCAGAGCCAAGGTGTCGTCGCGGGGACGCGCCGACCCACCCGCAAGCGTGCGTTGATGAAACACGACGTGCCCATGGACGGCGGCTTCTTCGTGCCGGCCCGACGGGTCGGACGGCCCGCGCGGAGACGACAGTTTCCCACCGGCGCTGTGCGCCGCCGGGAAACTCTGCTCAATAATCAGTACACGGAAACGCGCCGGCTAGATTGAGTTGAGAGGAAGGAGCGGTTTCATCCGCATCTATGTTCACCCCGATCCGCCTGTGTCCTCCCCGCTCCGCCGACGATGGCGACGTGCGCCTGATGCCAACGCCTAAGTCGTGGGGCTTCGCCGCAACGCCAACGCGCCTCTTCGGAAACACGAAAACCGCGTTCATCCAATCGTTCTGCCTCCTCTTCGCTTTCTTCGCCTGCGGGTTCCTTCGCGCGGCGGATCCTTCCGGGAAGCTCACCTTCGTCGTCGTGCACGGCGCCACCGCCGGAGGGTGGGAGTGGAAGCGAGCCGGTCAGTGCCTGCTCGACGACGGGCACACGGTCTACCGGGTGACCCTCACCGGCCTGGGCGAGCGCGAGCACCTGAACAGTCCCAACATCGATCTCGAAACGCACATCAACGACGTGGTGAACCTCATCTTGTATGAAGATCTCCACGACGTGGTGCTCACCGGACACAGCTATGGCGGCATGGTCATCACCGGTGTCATGGACCGTATTCCCGATCGGATACGGCACGTCGTCTTCCTGGACGCCGCGGTGCCCGACGACGGCATGTCGATCTGGGATCTCTTCGGCGGCGCGCGCCCTCCCGGCTCCAAGATCGTCGACGGAATGATGCAGGTGCCCTGGGTGAAACCGGGCACGCCTCCGCCGCACAACGTCGCCCAGTCCATCAAGTGCTTCAGCCAGCCCGTCTCCTACAAAAATCCCGAAGCCAAAAAGCTGCCGGTGACCTACGTCGCCTTTATTCCGAAGGACAAATCCGCCGACGAACGTGCGGCCAACGATCCGAGCTGGAAACGCGCCGTCGCGCGCGGCTGGACGATCCGCACTTTCCCCGGAACGCACGTCGCCCACCAGGAAGACCCCCGCGGCGTCGCCACGCTGATCGAGCAATCCGTCCAGGATCAGAACAAACCCGTTCCGGATCAGACGGCTCCTTCGGAAACGAAGTGATCGGCGCGAAACGCGCCCGACTCTCCGACAGCCCGAGTTCCGCGCGCAGCGTTCAACGTCCGCACTGCGCGCAACGGATCGCGGGCGGCACCTGTTGAGTGAGGTTCATCGCTTCCAGTCGGGCGCGGCGGGCGGGGAGGCAGCGGGGACAGGTCGAGCTGGGTTCCAGCGCCCAGGTATCGGCAAAAACGCGGCCACGGCGGAGATCGAGCGCCGCCGCATGCGCCGCCTCCAGCGAGTGCACCATCGGCGGTATCCATTCACCGGAGTCGCGCAGGCGTTCCATCGCGCCATTGCCGGCTCGCGTCGCGATGAGCGTCACGGCGGTCGCTCCACAGTCGAAGGCAAACTGGGCGGACTTCACCGCCCACGCCACGCCGGCGGCGTGGGACTCGGCTTCCGTGGCGCCCAGTAGGAACGGTGGATTGACGAGGAGAAAAACGCGCAGGGCGATCCGCTCGCGAGCGAGAAACTCCGCGGCCCGGGCGAAGCGCGACAGGTCGAACTTCTTGTTCAGTTTCTCGAGCACCTCCGGGTGTGCGGTTTCCAGGCCCATCGCGACTTCGAGCGAACCGTTGAGTAGGTCACGAAACGCGAGCGTGCGGTCCCCGATCAGTGTCGGATGCGACTCCACCACGACGTTGCGCGCGAACGCCACCTGCCGGGCCACGGGCGCGTAGTCGGCGGGCGGAATCGCTCCGGGATCGAAGAAACTGCCGCTGTTGTAGAGCTTCACCTGGGCGGGCAGGGGTCCGGACTCCGTCCAGGTCCGTACGGCACGCTCCACCTGCCGTGCGATCGCTCCCTCCGGCACCGGTTCGGTCGTGGTGTGCTGCCAAAGATCGCACATCACGCAGCGCCAGGGGCACTCGCGGTTGGTCAGCAATACGACGCCGGAGTCGGCGAGTTCGCCCGAGGCCAAACGTTCACGCTCCCGAAAGACGCCGTTCGGCACGTCGGGGTCCGGCGGGGCCGGATGCGGCGGGCGCTGCGCGAGGATCCACGCGGTGCGATCCCGCGCCGGGTAGACCGGGGCGGAGCCGCTCACTGGTAAATCGCGAGGTACTGCCGGCGGTAATCTGTCTCCAGGATGCCGAGGCGGCGGCGCAACCCGTCGACCGGGATCGCGCCGTGCTGGAAACGCCGCTTTTCGAAGATCGGCATGTCCACGCCGAAAACGGCTTTCATGCCGCGGCGGGCCACCTCGCCTTTCAACGAGTACAGACGATCGACGGACATGCCGCTCAGGGTCGCGAAGGGAATGCCCTCCGCGACGGACACCACGGCCGGCCGGGTGAACGGGCTGAAGCCTTCGAACCCGCACCGCTGCGCCGGCGCATAGGTACGCGCATAGCTGCGGCTGAGGCCGCCGCTGTAGGTCAGGGAATGTTTGATCCGGCCGACGCCCCACCCTTCGTGGTACAGCATGAGGTTGTTCACCACGCTGCGGATCGTGAGCTCCGGATTTTCCTCGATCGGGTAGTCCTTGAGATTTTCGTCGCCGCCGTCGCCGTCGACGAGGAACCGCCAGTCCGGATACAGAGCGCGGATGCCGCGGCACAGCGCCAGCACCATCGAGGCACACTCCACGTCGAGCGGCTTGTAGTCTTCCAACACGCGCACGGTCTCGGACGCGTCGAGCGCCGATGGATCGGCGTCGATCGTCTCGAGGAACAGTCCGAGGCCGAGCCGCTCGAGGAAATCCCGCGCCTGGCGCACGTCCGGTCCGTCGCCGAAGTTCAACGTGAACGCCTTCAGCCGGGCCGGGCTGAGCCCGAGCTTCCGCATGACGTGGTAGACCGTCAGGAACACGGCGCCGCTGTCGACCCCGCCCGAAAAACACACGCCGATTGGCTCGCGCTCCGGCACGGTGCGCAGCCATTTCGCCGTCTCGTCGGCCAGCGCCCCGATGTAGTTCCGGCCAATCACATCCAGATCCGCCGGGAGCGAGTTGCGCTGCGGGGTGAAGTACCGCGTGTAAACCGGATCCGGGTCGGGGCAGCCGATGAGCTGCAGCTCCACGACGTAGTGCGCCGGCACCATCCGCGTGTAGCTGGGGTGAAACTGACGCGCGAGTCCTTCGCGTTTGAGCTGCTCGTAGATCGCGTCGATCCGGTCCGCGACGATCAGCGCCGGCCCCTCGCGGCGCTTGGCCAGGAAGTACCGCATCGGGCGATCCATCGAGCGGGCCATGCGGACACGTTTGCCTTCGCGTGCGACGATCGCGAACGAGCCGTCTATGCCGAGCACCGACTCCGGCGAGCCGTTCAGGACCCGCTCCCGCGCTTCGTCGAGCGTCAGGTTGAGGATCGCGTTCTTGGCGGGAGCGAGGAGGTCGACGAGCCGTTCGATATAGTCGTCCATGGAAGCAGAAGGGTTGGAGGAACCTGCCGGGTCGGCGCGCAAGGGGCGGACGCGAGCCCAGCCGGGGGCCGTCCGGGAAGCCAGCCGCATGTCGCGGCGAAGACAATACGAAACCCGCCTGTGCGGCCGTCATGAATACAGTCGCCCGACTGGCCACACGACCGCGGCGGTTCACCCCTTTTCCATTGCGTCCCGCCGCGGGAAGCCGTCTTGACGGCGTTCCCCAAAACAGCCGCGCCTCGCTCCGTGCCCTCCCCGTTCCGGCGTGCCGCGGACAAGCCACCAGCGACCCATCGATGAAGCGCGCCGAGTACCTCCGAACTAGACTCCCCCAAAGCGGCTGGTAGCACCGTGAGTATGTCCAAGCGCCTGCTCTGGGTTGTCGGAGTCGTCCTGGTCCTGGCGGTCGCCGCCGGGATTCTTAGGCAGCGTCGCTCATCCGATGCGTCCGCCTTCACGCAACTCGTCACCCGCGGCAACGGGCTGCTCGAGCGGGGCGACACCGCCGGGGCCATCGAAATCTATCGGCGCGCACTCCAGCTTTCGCCGCAAAGCACCGACGTCCGCTTGAATCTGGCCAACGCGCACCTGCTCGCGGACCGGCCGGCGGACGCCGCCGACGCTTGCCGTCAGGTGCTCGAACTCGATCACAACAGCGCCGCCGCCTACTACCTGCTTGGCTGCGCCCTGCTGCGTCAGAATCAGGCGGAGTCTGCGGCGGCCGCGTTCCAGCAGTCCTGGAAGATCAACCCGGGCGTGCCGGCGCTGGATTTCCAGATGGGCATGGCGCAGCAGGAGCTCGGGCAGATCGCCGACGCGATCCGCGATTTCGAAAACGCCGTGCGCGCGGTGCCCGACCATCCCTCGGCGCACTACCAGCTGAGCCGGCTCTACCGCCGCGTGGGTCGCGGAGACGACGCTGCCCGCGCGCTGCAGGAGCACCAGCGGATCATCTCCCGCTCTCCCCCGCCGGTTGCGACCATTGCCGCGCTGGAGCGCTGCGTGTACACGCAACCGCTCGCGCCGTTCGTTCTCGCGCAGCCCGACGCCCGCGGCATTCCGGTGCGGTTCACCGACACAACCGCCGACGCTTTCGGCGCAACTGCGGCCGACGCCCGCGCGCCGCTCGCCGTGCTCGACTACGACCGCGATGGCCGGCTCAGCCTGTTCGCGCAGGAGAAATCGGGAGGGTTTTTCCTCCTCGACAACCACGGCGGCAAGTTCTCCCCGCTCGGCCGGCCGCTGCGGTCACCCGCCGGCGCGACCTACCACAGCGCGCTCGTGGGCGATCTCGACAACGACGGCTTCGACGACGTCGTGGTGCTCGGAAACCAGGATACGCGCGTCTTCAAACTCTATGCTCAAGGCCGGATGCGCGACGCAACGCGCGCCGCCGGGCTCGAGGGCGTGCAGGCGTCCGCCGGTGTGCTCGCGGACCTCGATTTCAGCGGCAACCTCGACCTCGCCATCGTGCTGGCCGACGGCTCCGGGCTCGGCGCCTACCGCAACCTGGGCAATTTCTATTTTGAGCCCAACTGGACCGAAGCGGGCCTGCCGAAGACGCTGCCGCACGCCACACAATTGCTGACCGAGGACTGGAGCAACGAAGGCCTGCCCGGCCTGTTCGTGGCCCGCGCCGACGCCGCGCCGGAGTTTTTCGAGAAGAAACGCGCCGGAGCCTTTGCGCCCAGCACCCTCACACAGGGTTGGCCGGCCGGCGCCGCGATCGCGACGGGAGACCTCGACAACGACCTTCGCGTCGAAGTGGCGATCGCAACCGCAACGACGATCGAGATCGTGCATCGCGACCCGAAACGACGCCTGACGCTGCCGCTGAACGGATTCGCCGTCGCGGGCCTGCTGCTGACCGACTACGACAACGACGGCTGGCTGGATCTCGTCGCGTTCGGCAGCGCAGGAGTGCGCGTCTGGCGCAACGCGGGCCAGGCGGGGTTCACCGACACGACCGAAGCGCTCGGGCTCAAACAGACCGGGCCGGTCACGGGCGTGGTCGCGGGCGACTTCGACGCCGACGGCGGCACGGACCTCGTCACGAGTTCGGACGCCGGTCTCCGTTTCTGGCGCAACGACGGCGGCAACCAAAACCGGCAGTTGAAGCTGCGGCTGGTGGGCAACCGCTCCAACAGCAGCTCCCTCGGGGTGCGGGTGGAAGTCACCGCCGGCAACTGGCGCACCCGCCGCACGGTGCGGCGCTCGCCGCTCGAGATCGGCGTGGGCCAGCATGCTCAGCTCGATGCGGTGCGGGTGCACTGGTTCGACCTCTCGACCGCGCTCGTGGACGTACCGGTCGGCACGGCGATCACGAGCGTGAACGAGCCGACGCTGCCCAGCGGTTCGTGCCCGTACCTCTACACGTGGAACGGCGAACGCTTCGAATTTGTCACCGACATCCTCGGCGCCGCGCCGCTCGGCCTGCCCATGAACGAGAAGATGTACGTGCCCGCCGACGAGGAGGAATTGCTCGTGTTGGGCGACGAGAAACGGTTCCCGCCCCGCAACGGCGCGTATGAAATCCGCATCACCGACGAACTGCGCGAAGTTCTCTACCTCGACGAAGCGCACCTCATCGCGGTCGACCATCCGGACGGCACGCTCGTGTATCCCACCAGCAAGATGCATCCGGGCGGGCCGTTCCCCCCGCATGAGCTCTGGACCCTCCGCCCGCTCGTCACTCCGCGACAGGCCACGCGCAGCGACGGGATGGACGTGACCGCGCTCCTCAGCGCGATCGACAACCGGATGGTCGAGCCCGTGAACCTCCGGCGCCCGCAGCTCCGCGGTCTGGCCGAGCCCTTCACGATCACACTCGACTTCGGAGCATTGCCGGAAGGACGTCCGCTCGTGCTGGCCCTCACCGGCTGGCTGCATTTCGGCGGCGGGATGGCCAACATCTCCGGCTCGATCGATCCCACGCTGCCGTTCCCCTTCCCGATTCTCGAAGCGGAGAGCGCCGACGGCTCCTGGCACAAGGTCGACGTCGACGTCGGCACGCCCGCGGGCAAGACCAAAACGATCCTCGTCGACCTGGAAAACAAACTGCCTGCCGGCACGCGCCGCCTGCGGTTGTCGCAGGCGTATGAACTTTATTGGGACCGGGCGCTGCTCTGCGAAAAGGCCGACGCGAGCGGTAACCGCGAACATCACCTCGCGGCCTCGCATGCCGACCTGCACGGACGAGGCTTCGGCCGTTTCGCGGATCTGCCGCGCTCGTTGCCGCTCACGCCCATTTACGACCAGGTGTCGCCCACGCCGCCGTGGGACCGAACCCCCTCCGGCTGGTTTACACGTTACGGCGCGGTCGAGGAACTCATCGCCCAGCGCGACGACCGGCTGGCCCTGCTGGCGGGCGGCGACGAGGTGGCGCTGTCGTTCGACGCGGCGGCGCTGCCACCTCCGGCGCCTGGCCTGAAGCGCGACTTTTTCCTGCACGTCGTCGGATGGGACAAGGACGCCGACTTCCACGTGGGCGAGGGCTGGCAGCTGGAGCCGCTGCCTTTCCGCGGCATGAGCGATCAGGACTACGGTCGCGAGCCGCGTCCGAGCCGCATCAATGACGCGTGGATCAAGCAGTACAACACGCGCTGGGTCGACCCGGTCGTGGTGAGCCCGGGCGGCAAGATCCGTCCGACGCCCTGAAGCCCCGCATCCTTTTCCATGCTTCGTACCCCGACCCCCAGGAAAAAAAACGAAACCGAGTCTCGGAGGCGCACGCTGCGCTTCGTGGCGTTGGCCGCGCTCGGCGGCGCCCTGACGGCCCATGCCTGGGGAGCGACGCCGGAGGGTCTCGCAGTACAGCCGTTGGCTCCGCGTTCGGGACCGCGCGGAGCGACGCTGTTCGTCGTCGTCGCGCCGGAGGAGAGCGGCGTGCGCACGGAAAACAACTACAACGACCCGGAGATGTGGGGTCGGCGGGCGCGCGAATTCGATCTCGGAGGAATCGGCACCGGCGTGGCGATCGGCGACTACGACGGCGACGGCCGCCCCGACCTCTTCGTCGTCAGCAAAACCGAGAGCTGCCGACTGTTCCGCAACCTCGGCAACTGGAAGTTCGAGGATGTGACGGACAAGGCAGGGGTCGGCGACACCGCCGATGCCGCGCGGATCTGGAAACAGGGCGCCACGTTCGCCGACGTGAACAACGACGGGCGTCTCGACCTGTACGTGTGCCGGTTCAACGCGCCGAATCTTCTCTACGTGAACCAGGGCGACGGCACCTTCCGGGAGCAGGCCCACGCGTACGGGCTCGATGTGAAGGACGCGACGGTCATGGCGGTGTTCGGCGACTACGACCGCGACGGCTGGCTCGACGTCTTTGTCCAGACCAACGTGCTCGACGCGGTCGCGAATCCGGAAGGCCAGCGCGATTACCTCTTTCACAACAACCACGACGGCACCTTCACCGATGTGACGAAGCAGTCGGGAGTGGCGCCCGGGCCCACCCACGGCAACTCCGCGCTCTGGTGGGATTTCGACGGCGACGGCTGGCCCGATCTGTACGTGGCGAACGACTTCTCGATCGCCGACGCACTCTACCGCAACAACCACGACGGGACCTTCACCGACGTGCTCGCCCGCGTCGCTTCACGGGCACCGTATTCGTCGATGGGGTCGGATCTCGGCGACGTGAACAACGACGGACGACTCGACCTGCTCGTCACTGACATGGCCGCGACCGGACACGAGAAGGATCAGCGCACGATGGCGGAAACCCGGGCGCGGATGAGACTGCCGGCCGACGGCTCGAACGAAATACGCCAGTTTCCCTACAGCGCCGTGTACCTGAACACCGGCGCCGGGCAATTCCTCGAGGCGGCCCACCTGACCGGACTCGCCGCGACCGACTGGACCTGGTCGCCCCGGTGGGAGGACTTCGACAACGACGGCCGCGCGGACCTGCACGTGACGAACGGCATGTATCGGGAAATCCACAACCAGGACCTGATCGGGCGCCGCGCCGACGCGGGCAGCGCGCCGATGCGCGAGCAGGTCACGCGCAACAGCCCGGTCCTCGCCGAACAGAACCTCGCTTTTCGCAACCTCGGCGATCTCCGTTTCGAGAACGTATCGGCCGCATGGGGACTGGACCAGAAAGGCGTGAGTTTTGGCTCCGCCACCGGCGACCTCGACGGTGACGGCGATCTCGACCTACTCTTCAGCAACTATCAGGCGGGCGCGACGCTGCTGCGGAACGACAGCGACTCGGGTCACCGCGTCGTCTGTGCGCTGCGCGGCACGCAGTCGAACCGTTTCGGCATCGGCGCTGACGTGACCCTCGAGACGGCCGCCGGCCCGCAGATCCGCGTGGTAACCCTCGGGCGCGGGTTCATGTCGAGCAGCGAACCGATCGCGCATTTCGGGCTCGGCGAGGAAACCCAGATTCGCCGCCTCACCGTCCGCTGGCCGAGCGGCGCCGTGCAGATCTTTGAGAACCTGCCTGTCGATCGTCGATTCACGATCACGGAGCCGGCGGCGCCCCACTCGCCCACGCCCACATCCACGGCGGCGGAAGCGGCGTCCGCACCGAAACCGCCACCGCTTTTTACCGAGATGAGCGCGACAACGGGGTTGTCCGTCCGCTCGCCCGAAGAGCCCTTCGACGAGTTCCTCGATCAGCGGCTGCTGCCATTCGGGTTGAACCGCCGCGGTCCGGCTCTCGCTGTCGGCGACCTGGACGGCAGCGGCCGCGATGCCGTGTGCCTCGGCGGCACCACTCGGGAGGCTCTGCGCATCCTGCTTCCCAACGCGGCTCGCGCCTGGATCCCGGCGGCCTCGCCGGCCCTCGCGACGGCGCCCGCCGTGGATGACGGACCGCTCCTGCTTCTGGATACGACCGGCACCGGACGCCTCGACCTGCTCGTGACTGCCGGCGGCACCAGTCAGCCGGCCGATGCGCCGGAGTACCAGCCACGGCTTTTTCTGAATGACGGCCATGGGCATTTTCAACCCGCGCCGGAGGGCACCTTGCCGGCGCTCGCCATCAGTGCGGGCGCGGCCTGTGCGGCCGATTTCGATCGCGATGGGCGCCTCGACGTCTTCATCGGCGCTCGGGTCTCGCCGGGCCTTTACCCGGCGACGCCATCAAGCGCACTGCTGGCGTGGCGCGACGGCAAGTACGTCGACGTCACGGATACCGTCGCGCCCGCGCTTCGGAAGCTGGGCATGGTTTCCGCCGCGATCTGGAGCGACGTGGACGGCGACGGCTGGGCCGACCTGCTCGTCGCACTCGAGTGGGGGCCGGTGACGTATTTCCACAACGACCGCGGCACGCGGTTTGAGGATCGCACCGAGGTCGCGGGGTTCGCCGCCGCCGGCACGGGCTGGTGGCGCTCGCTGGCCGCGGGGGACTTCAATGGCGACGGGCGCCCGGATTATGTCGTGGGTAATGTGGGCCTGAATACGCCTTACCGCGCCGACGCGGCGCATCCGGCTCTGCTGTTTTCCGGCGACTTCGGCCGGCGACGTCCGGAGCTGGTCGAGGCGTACTACGAAGGCGACCGCCTTTATCCTCGCCGGAGCCGCAGCGATCTCGGCGCAGCGATTCCGACCGTGTTCAGGCGATATCGCGCCAACAACGACTATGCGCGCGCCACGCTCTCGGAGATCGTGGGCGCGGACAAACTCGCCGCCGCGACGCGGCTCTCGGCGACAGAACTGCAGAGCGGCGTTTTCCTGAGCCAGCCCGACGGGCGCTATCGCTTCGAACCCTGGCCGCGGTTCGCGCAGATCGCTCCGGCGGATGGAATCGTCGTCGCCGACTTCGACGGAGACGGCTGCCTCGACCTGTACGTCGCGCAAAACTCCTATGCTCCTGCGACGGCTATCGGCCGGTTCGACGGCGGAGTCAGCCAGCTCTTGCACGGCGACGGCCACGGACGCTTCGTCGCGGTGCCGGCCATCGAGAGCGGATTGATCGTCACCGGCGATGCCAAAGCCGCAGTGCTTCTCGATCTCGACGGCGACAGTCGGCCCGACTTGCTCGTCTCGCGAAACAACAATTCGACGCTCGCGTTTCGCAACCGCGGGTCCGCCGCCACGCGTCCGCTGCGCGTGAATCTCCAGGGCAAGCCCGGCAACCCGCAGGCAATCGGGGCGCGAGTGACGGCGGAGTATGCGGACGGGACGAGGCAGTCCGTCGAGATCGCCGCAGGCTCCGGCTACTACAGCCAATCGACACCCGCCGCATTTTTCGGATCGCCGGAGCGGAATCCCATTCGGCGGGTGCAGGTGCGATGGCCCACGGGCGAGACGACGAGCGGCCCGGAGTGGAACGGAGAAGTGCCTGGCACCGTCCGGCTCAGCGCGCCGTAGACGTAACCGTTTCCCCTTTCGACCGCGGAGATCGCCGCGTCTCACCGCTGCAGGCGACAGCGGACGCAGCCCTCGGTGGATACAGGAGCATTGCCGCGCGGCGTGCGCACACCACCCGCGACACGTCGCGCTGAATTCACGGAGTGGCGCGCATGCCGCGCTCTGAACGTCGCTCGTTTACCGGTGTGCGGGGCACCTCACGCTTCGCCCCGGAGTTGCTTCCATTCGCCACACCAGACTGGCGGTCGCCCCGGCTAGCTGCCACGAGGGCGTATTCAGTATGTCCGGCGCCGTAGACCGAACCCCGAGGTCGAAGTGCGCGCACAGCGCAGCAACGCCCGGACCGGCACCGAGAGCATCAGCCCCGCTACTCGCTCGAATTAGGCGCAGCGGCGCGCCGAGTCTCGGCCACCACCACCGCGGGGGTTGTGCGATTCGACTTTGAACCTATGACCCCAAGCGAACTGCATCCTCGCTGGTCCCTGCCCCCCATCGTGTGCGCCCTCGCCGTGGCGGTGGCGTGCATCGGCACGGCGGCCAACGCGGCTCTCGACACACCGATCGTCGTGACCCTGGTGCCCAAATCCACGGCGGCAGCTCCCGCTACCCGGAATTCAGGAGGGCTGGCGCGCGACGACCGCTTCGACGGCGGCCGCCTTGTGCTCGTCGGTCCGGGCGGCGATGCGCGCGTCCTCACGGAAGGCTTCGAATCCGCGTGCGACCCGAGCGTCTCGTTCGACGGCAAAACTCTCCTTTTCTCCGGCCGCAAGACAGCCGGCGCTCCCTGGCGGGTCTGGGAGATGGGCGTGGATGGCACCGGGCTGCGC
The DNA here is from genome assembly GCA_003054665.1 of Opitutaceae bacterium EW11. GTDB lineage: Bacteria > Verrucomicrobiota > Verrucomicrobiia > Opitutales > Opitutaceae > EW11. The sequence goes on from QAYY01000020.1 coordinate 60,138, forward strand.
GCCATCACGCCCGAAACGATGGACGCGCGCCATCCGATCCACGTCTCCACGCTGTTCACCCTCGATTCACCTCAGCCCTGGAAGACGCTGGTGTTTGTCGGACGCGACGCCGCGACGCACTCGGACACTTCGCCGACGAGGAACCTGTACAACATCACGCTCGATGGCCGTGAACTGCGGCGCCTGACCTACCAGCCCGGCGAAAGCCTGGATCCTTTCCAGATGTGGGACGGCCGCGTGCTGTATGTGGCGGAACGATACTCGCAGGAACCGCCCGCCCGCGCGGGGCGCCTCGGACTTTTCGCCGTCCACTTCGAGGGCGCCGACATGGAACTCTACGGCGCGGAGCTCGGCCGGCGCGTGCAACAGATGCCGTGCGCCACCGAAAAGGGACTGGTCCTGTTCATCGAGAGCGACGAGGCGAGCTCCGACGGCGCGGGCCAGATCGCCTGGGTCGAGCAGCGGCGCCCCCACGTGACCTACCACGCGCCGAAAAGGACCGATGCCCGGCGCTATCGTTTTCCCTCGCCACTGCAGGCCAACGAAGTGCTGGTCGCGCAACACGACCCGCGGGGAAAAAGTCGCTGGACCATCGTGCGATTCGACGCGGACAGCGGCGCCGTTTCGCCGGTCTTCGCCAGCAAGGACCAGGACGCGGTGCAGGCGGTCGCCGTGCGAGCCCGCCGCGTTCCCGACGGCCACTCCACCGTCGTCACCAGCAACGACAACTTCGGCACGCTATATGGACTCGACTGTTACACCGCCGACGCCGCCCGCAGCGGCAAGCTCCGGCCGGGCGAGGTGAAACGCGTTCGCCTGATCGAAGGCCTCGCGTCCGCTTCCGCCGGGGCCTCGTCGCCCCGCCGGCTCATCGGCGAAGCCGCCGTCGAAACGGACGGCTCGTTCAATCTCTTCGTGCCCTCCGACACCCCGCTGCTCCTGCAGACCGTCGACGAAAACGGGATGGCGCTCGGCACCTGCGGCTGGATCTGGGTGAAACCGAAGGAAAAGCGGGGCTGCATCGGCTGCCACGAAGACCCCGAGCGTGTGCCGGAAAACCGGTTCGTGCTCGCACTGCATCACGACTCGGTCCCGCTGCTGCCGCCGGTGGCGGAACGTCGCACGGTCACGTTCACCCGCGACGTCGCTCCAATTCTCCAGCGCGCCGGCGGCGCCGGACTCGTCGACGCCCGTCAGCGTCCGCTGCGGCTCGCGCTCGACACCCCGGCTGGCCGGCTGGCGGCCTACCAGACTCTGACCCAGGGTCGGGGCGCGCTCGTGGAGCCAGGCCGGGCCCGCACCAGCCCCCTCGTCTGGCAGCTGCTCGGCCGCAACACCTCGCGGCCGTGGGACTCCGCCGCGAAGAACGCCGGTCCCGCGCAGAGCCGCCCCACAGCTCCGGGCTCGCACCTCAGCGCCGAGGAGCTTCGCACCCTGATTCTCTGGATCGACCTGGGCGCCGCGTACGACGCGCCGACCTTCCCCGCCCCAACCGAAACGGACACCGCCGGAAAATGAAGACTCTCCTCGCCACTGCCGCCACGCTCCTCGCCTGCGGTTCCGGTCTCGCCGCCGAACCAGCCTGGCCGCACTTCACCGACATCACCGCCGCGGCGGGCATCACGTTCAAGCACAGTTTCGGCGACCAGGAGATGAGCAACATCGTCGAGGCCACCGGCCCGGGCTGCTGCGTCTTCGACTACAACAACGACGGCCGGATGGACGTCTATTTCGTCAACGGCCGCTGGCACCCCGACATCAGCGACAACCGGGGCCGGAATCTGAAGGGCAGGCTGACAAACGCTCTGTATCGGAACAACGGGGACGGCACCTTCACCGACGTCACGGCGGAGGCGGGCGTGGCCGGCCGGCCCGACAGCTACGGCATGGCGGCGTCGGCCGCCGACTACGACAACGACGGGAATCTCGACCTCTACGTCTGCAATTACGGGACGAACATCCTGTATCACAACAACGGCGACGGCACGTTCACCGACGTCACCGAGAAGGCGGGCCTGCTCAGCCCCGGCTGGAGCCTCGCGGCGCCCTGGTTCGACTACAACGGCGACGGCAAGCTCGACCTCTTCGTGGTGCACTACCTCGAGTACGACAAAGGCGCCTTCCAGCAAGTGGGTGCGTACTACAAGGCGGACAACTTCCCCGGTCCGCTCTCCTACCCCGGACTGCCCGATCACCTCTACCGCAACAACGGCGACGGCACGTTCACCGATGTCACCCGCGAGGCCGGCCTCTGGGAGCCGACCGGCCGCGGCATGGGAGCGGTCGCCTGCGACCTCAACGGCGACGGCTTCGTCGACCTCTACGTCACGAACGACGCGATGGCGAACAACCTCTGGATCAACGACGGCCACGGCCATTTCACCGACGTCGCCACCGAAACCGGCACGGCGTTCGGCGAGGGCGGGCAGGGCGTGTCGTCGATGGGACCGTTCGTCGCCGACGTCGACCGCAACGGCCTGCTCGACATCCTGGTTCCCGACATGGGCTACAGTTCGCTGCTGCTGCAGAAGCGGCCGGGCTTCTTCACCGACGTCACCGCGCAGTCGGGCGTCGCCCTCCTCTGCGGCCAGTACACCGGCTGGGGCGGTCTGCTCAACGACTACGACAACGACGGTTACGTTGACCTGTTCATCGCCAACGGCGACCCGCACCACCTTTACGTCGAGGAGGCCACGCTCGCGCGCTACGACGGCGCCGGCAAGTTCGTCGACATGACCGACGTGTCGGGCGAGTTCTTCGCGCGCAAGTTCGTCGGCCGCGGCGCCGCGTTCGCCGACTTCGACAACGACGGCGACATCGACATCGTGGTGAACGTGATCGGGGACGCCCCGCACCTCCTGCGCAACGACGGCGGCAACGCCCGTCACTGGCTGAAGATCGTGCCGCTCCGCACCGACACCGGCATGGTGACACTCGGCGCCACCGTGACGGTGAAGGCAAACGGCCTGACGATGGTGCAGCCGGTCGTCGCAACCAACGGCTACCTCACCGGCAGCGATCCGCGCCCGAACTTCGGACTCGGCGACGCCACTCGGGCCGACTCGGTCGAAATCCGCTGGCCCGATGGCACCCGGCAGGTGCTCAACAACGTGAAGGCCGACCAAATCCTGACGGTGAAGCCGTCGACGACGAAGTAACCCGCCCCTCGCCGACCATGAAATCTCTTTTCCGCGATGGGCCGGGCCTCGCCGTGGCTCTGCTGGCTTCCGCGCTCGCCGCCCACGGCGCCGACAACTACGCCGACGCTCCGATCCGGGATCCCATCTACATCGGCGCCCAGGCCTGCGCGGAGTGCCACGACAGCCCCGACACAGGCGCGCAGTACAGCCAGTGGCGCACCACCGCGCACTCCCGCGCCTTCGAGGCGCTGACGATGCCGGAGTCGAAGGAAATCGCGCGCCTCAGCGGCATCACGGAGGATCCGCTGAAGTCCCGCATGTGCCTCGGCTGCCACACCACCGCCTCCGACGAGGAGGACTGGCGCAAGGACGCCGGATTCCAGGCGCGGGACGGCATGCAATGCGAGACGTGCCACGGTCCAGGAAGCGAATACGCGTCCGACGGCGTGATGAAAGACCGCGCCGAGGCGATGAAGCGGGGCCTGAGAATCATCGCCAAGGACGACTGCCGGCAGTGCCACCGTCCCAAAGGCTCGCACGACATGGTCCTGAAAGGCCGCAAGCCGTTCGATCTCGAGGAGGCCTGGCGCACGATCGCGCATCCGGTTCCCAAGGACAAACATACCGCCTCGACCGCGGCCAAACTCCCGGCGCGCGCGGCTGTGCCGATGCCTGCCGCGACAACCACGCCGTCCGCGCCGCCGCCGGCGCACGTCGAACCTATCTACAAGAATCCGCTCAACCTCGCCCTGTCGCCCGACGGCAGGGAACTCTGGGTGGCGTGCGAGCAGGCCGGCACCGTGGCTGTGATCGACACGGCCACGCGGACCAAGACGCTCGAGTTCAAAGTCGGTGGGCAACCCACCGAGATCGCCTTTGAGCCCGACGGAAAGCGCGCGTTCGTCAGCAATCGCCTGGACGACAGCGTTTCCGTCGTCGACGTGGCCGGGCATCGCGTCACCGCGACGATCGAGGTCGGCGACGAACCCCACGGCGTGCTCGTCGACCGCGCGGGGAAATACCTCTACGTCCTCAACACCTCGATCGACAACGTCTCGGTCATCGATCTGGCCACGCTGACGGAGGTCAAGCGCCTCAGCGCCTCGCGCTCGCCCTGGGATCTCGCGCTCTCGCCCGACGGCAGAACGATCGTGGTCACCAACGTGCTGTCGCGCTACACGGGCGACCGCAACCCGTCGCTCTCGGAGCTGACGGTGATCGACACCGAGCGCGCCGTCGTGAAGGACCGCGTCGCGGTGCCGGGTGCGAACCTGCTCGAAGGCATCGCGTGGCATCCGAGCGGCCAATACGCGGTGTTTACGGAGCTGCGCTCGAAGAACCTCGTGCCGATGACGCGGATCAACCACGGCTGGACCATCACGAACGGTCTCGGAATCCTCTGGGCGGACGGGCGCGTCGACCAAGCGCTCCTCGATCAGAACGATCTCTGTTTTCCGGATCCGACCGACGTGGTGATCACGCCCGACGGCAAGCTCGCCTTCGTCTCGAGCAGCAGCTCCGACCGCGTCGCGGTGGTAGATCTCGGGAAACTCACGCGGCTGCTGCAGGCTGCGACCCCCGAGGAACGCGAACACGTCATTCCGAACCACACCGGCAAGCCGGCGGAGTACGTGATCGCCTACATCCCGGTCAACACCACGCCCCGCGGCCTGGCGTGCTCGACTGACGGATCGACGCTCTACGTCGCAAGCAAGCTCGACGATTCCGTCACCGTGGTGGACGTGCGCGCGCTCGCCGCCGTCCGGCGCATAACGCTCGACGGGCCGGCGGAGGTCACGGTGCACCGCCGCGGCGAACGCCTTTTTCACAGCGCGAACGTCGCGTTCCGGCGGCAGTTTTCCTGCAGCACCTGCCATCCCGACGGCCACATCGACAACCTCGCCTACAGCATCGAGGACTCCGGCGTGGGCATGAACCCGGTCGACAACCGCACCCTGCGCGGCATCGCCGACACCGCGCCGTTCAAGTGGTCGGGCGTGAACCCCAGCCTCAAGCGCCAGTGCGGCGCCCGGCTCGCGGTCTTCATCACGCGTATCCAGCCGTTCACGACCGAGCAGCTCGAGGACCTCCACGACTACCTCTGTTCGATCCCGCGCCCGCCCAATCGCTACCGCAAGCTGGGCGAGGACCTCACGGAAGCGCAGCGCCGGGGCAAAGGCGTCTTCGAACGCACGCACCGCAACGACGGCTCCGTCATCCCGTCCGAAGGCCGCTGCACCACCTGCCATCCGCCGCCGCTGTACACCGACGGACGCCTCCACGACGTGGGCACCCAGTTCCCGCTCGATCGCAGTGGAAAGCTCGATCCTCCGCACCTGATGAACATCTACGACTCCGCCCCATACCTGCACAACGGCATCGCGCGGACGCTCGAGGAAATCTGGACCGTCTACAATCCCGAGGACCGGCATGGCGTGACGAACGACATGACCAAGGACCAGCTCAACGACCTGGTCGAGTACCTCAAAACCCTCTGAGTCCTCGTCGTTTCGGCCCGCTTCGCGCGGCCCACCGGCATCCCCTCCTTTCTCGGATATCCCAACACAAAGGCACGGCATGTATCCCCCTCACCCTCGACTTCTCGCGCTCGCGGCGCTGCTGTTCACCAACCTGCCGCACCCGGCCGCGGCGATCGACGCCGCGAAGCCGGCCGCAGACCCCGGACTGCCCTACGTGTACACAAAGTGGGAGCAGCTCACGACGAAGGACGGACTGCCCAACGATCACATCTTCGCCGTCAAGGCCGACCCCACGCGAAACTGCGTGTGGATCGGCACCGAGGACGGGCTCGCCTGCTACGACAAAGAGACGAAGAAGATCCGGAGCTGGCAGGAGAAGGACGGCCTGCCCTGGCGCGTGGTCACGGCGATCGACATCGATCCGCGCACCGGCGACGTCTGGCTCGGCCTCTTCGGGGGCGGCCTCGCCCGGTTCAGCGCCGGACGTTTCGATCACTTCAGCCAGCTGAACAGCGGGCTCGTCAACGACGTCGTGTACGCGATCGCCATCGAGGGCGACCACGTCTGGTGCGCCACCACGGCGGGCGCGAGCCGCTACAACACCAAGACCGACAAATGGGACATCTTCACCGAGAAGAACGCCCCGATGGAGGAGATCTGGAACTACAACGTCTCCGCCCACGACGGCAAAGTTCACCTCGCAGTCTGGGGTAGCGGCGTGCTCGAGCAGGACATCAAGACCGAGAACTGGAAGGTGTACCTCGACCCGGACGGCGAGATGGAAATCGATCTCTACCGCGACGACGGAAACATCCACGTGATCGTCACCGGCGCCGTCTATCGCGAGAAGGTGCTCTGGATCTCCTCGTATTTCGGCGTGTGCCGCTACGACGGCCGCCACTGGCACGGGTTCTACGATCACGACTCGGGGCTGCCGAGCAACTTCACCAACAACCTCATGGCCCGCAGCGCCCATGAAGCCTGGTTCGCCACCGACAAGGGCCTGGGCGCCTGCATGGACGACGCGACCAACACCTGGGTGTCCTACACCTCCGACGGCGACCACCACACCGGCAAGGCGGTGATCATGCGCGACAACAAGGTTATCCAGGTCGTGGATACCGGATACAACGTCCCGCACAACTTTCAGATCTGCGTCGACTTTGACGGCCAGGATGTGTGGGCCGGCACGTCCAAGGGCCTGGGGCACGGCATCGGCAAGGGATATTACCCGCGCCTGCGCCCGGCTCCCGCCTCCAACGCCAAGAGCCCGTAGCCCCGAACCCCCGCGTGCGCTCATCCCTTCGGGATCAAAACCATGAACACCTTTCCCCCCGCCCGCCGCTCCGTCTCCGCGCGGCGCCTCCTCTGCGCCGCGACCGCGGCCAGCCTGCTGCTCGCCGCGCCGGCTCAGGCCGACAAAACCGACGACGCCCAGGCCGCCGCCATCCTGCCGCACCTCGACACCGGCTACTACGACCGACCCGATCTGCCGCTGAAGCAGAACGAGAATTACGCCAACTCCTCCGCCGACGTGGAGCCCTACGGGGGCGTCAAGCCCTACAAGGAGCACTTCCTCGTGCAGATGGAATACACGGGGGCGGGCCGCGGCATACCCGAGCCCGAACACGTCGACACGGTCAGGATCGGATTCCTGGGTCCGATCAAACCCACCGTCTCCGTGGCCACCGGCGGCAAGAGCCACAACGAGGAAAAACTCGGCATCGCCATGATGCAGGGCACCACCCTCGCCATCGAGCAGGCCAACGCCCAGGGCGGCTACCTCAAGCGCCACATCCCCTTCGAACTCGTGGTCCACAACGACAACGCCCTCTGGGGCGCGTCCGGCAGCGAGGTCGTCGACATGGCCTACAAGGACAAGGTCTGGGCAATAGTCGGCGGTATCGACGGAGCCAATACCCATATCGCCATCCGCGTCGCGCTCAAGATCGAGATTCCCTGGATGACCCCGGGCGACCTCGATCCGACGTACATCGAGACCAACATTCCCTGGGTGATGCGCTGCGTCGGCGACGACCGCCAGCTCAACTACCTGCTGGTCGATTACGCCATGCGCAAGATGGGCTACAAACGGCCCTGCATTCTCCGGTCCGGCAATCGCTACGGGCGCTTCGGCGTGCGCGAGATCCGCGACGGCTGCCGCCGGCTCGAGCATCCGATCGTCTGCGAAATGCCGTACAAGGGCGGCGCCACCGATTTTTCGATGCAGCTGGACCGGATCGCCGAGTACAAGCCCGACGTGATCTTTCATTGGGGCAACGGCGCCGACGCCGCACGCGTGCTCAACGCGATCCGGGCCCGCGGCTGGAAGCAGCCCTTCCTCACCTGCGATCGCGCGGTCTCGGACGAGTTTCTCCAGATCGCCGGCGCCAACGCCGAGGGCGTCATCTGCGGGTATCCGTGGGATCCGGAGCGCAAGGACCCGAAGCTCGCCGCGTTTCGCGAAGCGTTCCGCAAGCGCTGGGGGGTCGAGCCCGACACCTACGCGACGCACGCCTACGACGGCACCAACATGATCATCTGGGCGATCCAGAATGCCGGTCTCAACCGCGCGAAGATCCGCGACATGATCGCCTTTCGCACCGAACCCTTTCACGGCGTGACGGGCGACATCCCGCTCAGCTCCGCGATGGACGACGCCGGCGACGTCTTCCTCGCCATCCGCGAAAACGGCAAATGGGTTTACCACTCCCGCGAGGATCTCGGCATCCCGCGCGGCAAGGTGATCGAGAAGCCGCGCGTCGAGCGCGACGTCGCCAGCGCCGACAAGTGAATCACGGTCCCGCAAACCGCCTGGGCCGTCGCGACGGCGCGGATACCGCGTCCGCGTCGCTCCGCGTCTCGGATGTGGGCGGGGTGCCCCCACTCCGCGAGCACGAACGCCGCAGCGGACGGCCTCATCCGGGGTGGACCGGCGCGTCCCGCAACGCTCTGGACCTCGGTCGCCACGGGACGCGTCGCCCCACCTCGCTGCCCCAGGTCTTTTGCGCCGTAAGCGCTTTCTTGCGTCCATCCGTTCGGCTGGCGGCCTCGCTATCGCTGTTCGGATTCGGGGCGGCCGGTCTTGCCGAAACCCCGCCAGCTGACTCCGCACCCGCGCCCTACCTCCAGCTGCGCGCGACCACGCTCAACTACAATGGTCCCACCGAGGATATTCCCAACCTCACCGAATACAGGATCGGATGGTTCGGACCATCCGACCCAAAGGATCCGGTCACGGGCGATTTGTGGTGGGCCGCGAACGCCGCCGTCCAGGAGGCAAACGAGGAAGCGCCGGCCGCGCCGCCCTGCCCGCCCTTTCGACTCGTGCCGCGCTGGTCCGTGGATCCCTGGGGCACCGGCGTCTCGCAGCTCGCGCGCATGGTCTACGACGAAAAGCCGCTGGCGCTGCTCGGATCGATCGACTCCGCCGCGACGCACCTTGCCGAGCAGGTGGTCGCCAAGGCGCAGCTCGCGCTGGTCAGCCCGGTGTCCACCGACGCTTCGATGACGCTGGCCGGCGTCTCGTGGATGTTCTCCTGCGCGCCGCGCGACGCCGCGATAGCGGAGTCCCTCACCCAGGCCGTTCTCGCCTCGCTGCCCGTCCCCCGCTGCGAAAGCGAAGATCCGACTTCGAACGTCACGAATTCCTCCTTCGTCCTGCTCGCCTGCACCGATCACGAGTCGCGGATGACCGCACGCGAGGTGGCGCGCGCATTTGGGCGTGCGGGTCGCGCTCCGGCGGCCCGGCACGATCTGGCGCCCGGCGCGACCGTGTCCCCTCAACTCCTGGCCGCGCTCACGCGTGCGGCGCCCAGCGCGGTCGTGATCGTCGCCGGGGCCGACGATGCGGCCCGGCTGACGCACGTCGTTCGCCAGGCACTGCCCGAGGCCGCGGTCTTCGGCAGCCAGACGATGGGACGCCAGCGCTTTCTCGAACTCGCCGGGCCGGACGCCGAGGGCGTTCGCTTTCCGCTCGTCTCCGCGCCCTCGGATCTGCCGCCCGAGGCCCGCCGCTTTTGCGACCGGTTCGCCGCGGCCCGCGGCCACGCTCCCGACTACGCAACCCTTCTCACCTATGACGCCACCCGGCTTCTGATCGCCGCAATCCGTCGGGCCGGCCCGAACCGCGGCCGGGTGCGCGACGCGCTGGCCGCCTTGTCGCCCTGGCCCGGATACGCCGGCACGATCCGTTTCGATGGCACCGGCCAGAACACCCGAGCCACGATCGGCATGGGCACGATCCGCGCCGGCGGGTTCGTGCCGCTGCCCGCCGTTTCCGGCCCCCTTTCTTCGTCCACGCCCTCCACCCCATGAAAGTCCCACGGCTCCTGGTCCTGCTCGCCCCGGCCCTCGTCGCGTTGGGTGCCGAGCCTCGCGTCGAATTCACCGCGTCCGCGCCGGATGTGGCCTGCTACGACTTCATCGAGATCGCCGCCGAGGTCGGCACTCCGACCGCGAGGAACCCCTTCACCGACGCCGTCCTCGAGGGGACGTTTCACAGGGCGGGACACGCCCCCGTCGTGGTGGACGGCTTCTGCGATTCGGCCGACGGCCGCGTTTTCCGGATCCGTTTCATGCCCGCCGAGCCCGGCAACTACGAATACGCGCTGACGTACCGCGACGCCACTGGGACGGCCACGCGCACCGGCACCTTCACGGCGCGCGACGAGCGCAAGCGCGGGATCGTTCGAATCGATCCGGAGTACCCCGCGCATTTCCAGTATCAGGGATCGAAGGAACGGTTTTTCTGGAACGGCACCACGGCGTTTTGGCTCGCCGGCTGGGATGACGGGACTCTCCAGCAGAACCTCGACAGGCTCGACCGCCTGAAGGTCACCCGCGTGCGCGCCGCCCTCGCCGGCCGGGTCCAGGACGCACAGGCCTGGCCCTCCCACGTCGCACCCGGCGACAAGTTCTCCTTCCGGCTGGAACCGTGGCTGGCGGCGCATCCGGAGAACGTCGAGCGACCCGATTTCGACGTCACCCGCTTCAACGTCGCGTACTGGCAGAAGTGGGAGCGGCTGCTGGCGTACGCCCGCGCCGTGGACATGGCCGTGTCGGTGGTTTTCTACGTCGACGGTTCCCACCCGGGCGTCGACCCGTTCGGCAAGGCGGGCATGGGCGGTGCGGACGAGCAGCGTTATTATCGATACGCCGTGGCGCGGCTCGGCGCGTACTGCAACGTGATGTGGGACGTGGCCGACGACTACCGCCAGTTCCGCGACGACGCCTGGGCCGACCAGATGGGACGCTTCCTGAAAAAGTGCGACCCGTACGGCCATCTGACCTCGCTTCACGGCCAGGAGGATTTCCGTTTCCGGACGGCGCCGTGGGCGGATTTCGCCATGTACCAGAGGTGGGATGAGTCCGGTGGTTACGATTTCATGCTGAAGAACCGCCTGGCCCAGGAGCAGACGGGCCGGCTGATCCCGCAGGTGAATGAGGAATACGGATACGAGGATTGGTACCCCAAGGGTCAGGCCGACGACCGAGTCGCCCCGGCGCGCGCAGCCGCGACCCGGGCTCGCATCGCCTGGCAAATCTATCTCGCCGGCGGTTACCAGACGACGGGCGAACGCGCCGACAGCGGCCCCGGCGGATGGGTCAACGGCGGCGGCGACGACACTCTGACGATGCTCGAGCTCTACGGGCACATGTACGATTTCTTCACCGGCATCCGCTGGTGGGAGCTGCGGCCGGACACCGAGCTGGTCGTGAAGGTCGACCCGCTGCCAGGGTCCAACGTCGCAGCGGAAACGCCGCGCAGCTACGCCGCGCGCAATCCCGCGGGCGATCTCGCCGCGATTTATGTCCGCGGCGGAGGCATTGTGGCATTGAAGGGCGAACTGCTGAAGGATCAGCTCAAGCCCCTGTGGTTCAGCCCCCGCGACGGCGGGATGCGGAACGCCCGCGCGATGCGGAACCGCGTCTATCGCACCCCGACGGCGGACGACTGGGTCCTTCTTTTCCGAACACCGTGCAACTGTTCATTCCGCGATTTCGACAACGAGCTGGAGAGCAACTGGGGCGAACGCCGCTACTGACGGCACGCACCCTCCTGGTCGCAGGCCTCGCGAGCGCGCTCGCCTGGGCCGGCGGCGGCTGCCGCCCCAAAACCGCGGCCGAAGCCGCTGCGTCGCCCGCGGTGGAGGCGGTGAACCGCGGTGTGGCGCTGATGGGCCAGTACGACTACGAGGGCGCGGTGCAGGCCTTCGAGCAGGCTCTGGCCGCCGCGCCGCAACGCCAGGAGATCAAGGTCAACCTCGCAATCGCGCGGTTCAACCGAGGCAAGAAGGAGAACCAGGACATCGAGCAGGCGCGCAGTCTGCTCGACGCGGTGCTCGAGCAGGACCCGGCCAACGCCCGCGCCTGGTATTTCAAGGGGATCATCCTGCAGCACCTTGGACAGGCCGAAGCCGCCGTGGGCTGTCTCGACAAGGTGCTCGCCCTGCGCCCGGACGATGGCGTCGCGTGGTACGTGCTCGGCGTGTGCAAGCAGCGCCTGGGCCAGGATTCGCAAAAGGAGCTGCAGCGCGCGCTCGAACTGCGCCCGTATTTGGTCAGCGCCTACTACCGGCTCTGGCAGACACTGCAGGCCGCCGGAGAACCGCAGCGCGCGGCGCCGTACCTCGAGCGGTTCAAGCAGCTCCGCGACAGCTCCCTCGCGGAAACCATCGAGCTGCCGCAGTACAACCAGATGGGCGATCTGGCGCTCGCACTTCCGCTCACGGACGCACCCCATCCCGCACGGGAGCCAGCGGTTTACCGTGCCGGTCAGGCAAAGGTGCTCGTCACCCGCGCAGCTTCGGCTCCGGCCCCGGCGTCACGCCCCTTCGGCAGCGCCGCGATTTTCGCCCGCGCCCGTGACGGTCAGCCGGACATCGTTTTCGGCGGCTCGACCTCCGCCGCCGGTCAACCGGGCTTCCTTCTGCGCGCCTCCGGCAAGGACCCCACGTTCGCGCCCGCGCCGGCATCCGCCGGCCTGGGGCTGGACGCCGCGGAGGCGCCCCTCGCCTTTGCGTCCGGTGACTACGACAACGACGAGATTCCGGACCTCTTCGTCGTCGGCGAGCAGAGCAACCGCCTCTTCCATGGAACCGCGGACGGCGCCTTCACGGAGGCGGCCGGCGTGATCGCCGCTCCTTCCGCCGGCGGTCGGACGCGCAGCGCGCTGTGGATCGACGCCGATCACGACGGCGACCTCGATCTCTATGTCTGCAACGCCGGCGCGCCCAACCAGCTTTTCAACAACAACGCCGACGGCACCTTCAAGGAGATCGCCGTCGAGGCGGGCGCCGCGGTGCCGGAAGGTGATTCCGTTCTGGCGCTGGCCGGCGACATCGACGGCGACCGCGATACCGACCTGATCGTCCTCCGAGCCGGCGCTCCGGCAAAAATCCTGCTGAACGAGCTCACCGGGAAATTCCGCGAGGCGGCGTCCGGCTCCGAGATTCACGGCGATCTGGGCGGCGTGCTTCAGGATTTCACCGGCGACGGCCTACCCGACCTGCTTGTCCTCGGCGGCTCACCGGCGGCGTTGAAGCTGTTCGTCGGCGACGGCCACGGCCAGTTCAAGCCCGGGGCCGAGCTGCCGGACACCGGTGAGACGCCGCGCGGTATTCGCGTGGCGGATGCGGATCTCGACGGCGACCTCGATGGCGCCGTGTTCGGGCGCGAGGGCCACCTTCTCCTGAACGACGGCACCGGGCATTTCACGCTGCAGGCTCGCGTCTGGACCGCGTCACCGGGGGCGGAAATCGCCGGCGCGGAGCTGGCGGACCTCACCGGCGATCTCGTGCCCGATCTGCTGCTGCTCGAGCGCGGACAGACCGACCAGGTCAAGTTGGTGCCGGGGTCACTCTCGCCCTCGACGACGGCCCTGGCGCTCTCGCCCACCGGCGTCCGCAGCCGCGACAAACGCACCCGCAGCCCGGCTTCCGGTTACGGCGTGACGCTGACTGTCCGCGCCGGCTCGCACGAACAGGTGCGGTTGTTCACCGGCCAGACCGGGGGCTTCAGCCAGTCCCCGCTGCCGGCGGTGTTCGGCCTCGGAGGCGCAGCGCGGGCCGACTACGTCCGCCTCGGATGGTCCGACGCCGTCGCCCAGATCGAACGCGCGCTTCCGGCGGGCTCCGTGCATCCGATCGCGGAAACGCAGCGGAAAATCTCGAGCTGCCCGGTGCTGTTTACCTGGAACGGCAGCCGGTTCGAATTCATCACCGACTTCGCCGGAGTCGGCGGGCTCGGGTATTTCATTGCTCCCGGCGAATACGCCGCGGCGCAGCCGGTCGACTACGTGAAGATCGCGCCCGAACAGCTGCAGCCGCGCAACGGACGTTACGAGGTGCGGATCACCGAGCCGATGGAGGAGGCTTCCTACGTGGACCGGCTCGAGCTGCTCGCCATCGATCATCCCGCCGCGTGGCAGGCCTTCCCGGACGAGCGCCTGGCCGTGGCCGGTCCGCCGCCGACCCACGAACTGCTCGTGGTGCAGCACCCCCTTTTCCCGCAGCACGCGGTGAACCCGGCGGGCGAGGAATGCGCCGCCGCGCTCCGCGCCGTCGATCGCCACTACGCCTTCGAGCCGGCGCTCGACCGCCGGTTTTTCGGCTTCTGCCAGCGGCATTCGCTGACGCTGGATTTCGGCCAGCAGGCGGCCTCCGTCGGACCCGGAGAACGGGTTTATCTCTTCATCAACGGCTATCTCGAATATCCGTATTCGCAGACGACGTACGCGGCGGGCCAGGCCGGAGTCGCGTGGGAGCCGATCCGGATCGAGCGCCGCCAGCCAAACGGCGAGTGGCGCACCGTCGTGCCGGACGCCGGCGCGCTCGGCGGCATGTCGCGGACGATGACCGTCGACCTCACCGGTCTCGTCGGCGGCGGCTCGTGCGAGCTGCGGCTGACCTCGAATCTCGAGATCTATTACGACCAGATCTTCCTCGGCGTCGCGGCCGCGTCCGACCGCGTTCAGGTGCATCGTCTGCCGGTCGACACGGCGAACCTGCAGTACCTCGGTTTCCCGCGCGAGGCGTCGCCGGACGGCCGGGAGCCGCTGATCTACGATTACGCCCAGATCGAGCCGGATGCGCCCTTCCAGGTGCTGAGCGGGGCGTATACACGTTATGGAGACGTGAAGGAGCTGCTGACGGATTTCGACGACGAGTACGTGCTGCTCGCCCCCGGCGACGAGATCGCCGCCACGTTCGACGCCACCCGGCTCCCGCCGCTGGCCAGCGGGATGACGCGGAGCTTCGTGTTGGTGTCGCACGCGTACTGCAAGGACATGGACCTCTACACCGCCACGCCGCAAACGCTCGCGCCGATGCCGTTCCGCGGCATGAGCCGGTATCCGTATCCTGCGACGGAGCGGTACCCCGACACCCCCCGGCACCGGCAGCTGCAGGGGGTCTACAACACGCGGCTCGTCGAGTGACGGACCTCTGCCAGATTCGCTCGGGCGCCGGCTCGGCGCCCAGCTCGGCCAGCTGACGGTCAATTCCTTCGCCATCGCTTTTCCGCAATTCTCACCCGCCATCCCCCATGCGTTACGCCGTTGCTGCCTGCCAGACTGATTTCGCCTGCCCCCGCGACCGCTCCGAGATCGCCAGTCGCGTCGATCGCATGCTGGAAATGATCGATGGAGCGGTCATCGGCTACCGGCCGTTCTTTCCCGTCCGGCTGGTGGTGTTCCCGGAGTTCGCCCACGCGGCGCCGGTGTACGCCACCGTGAGAGAACTCCGCGAGAAGCTGGCCGTTCCGGTGCCAAACGAACACACCGACCGTTACGTCGCCAAGGCGCGCCAGCACGGCATCTACATTCAGACCGGCAGCTTCCTCGAGCAGGACCCGGCCTGGCCCGGAGTGGTTTTCAACACCACCTGTCTGATCGGTCCCGAGGGCGTCCTGACCAAATACCGCAAGGTCAACCCCTGGATCCCGTGGGAAGTCCACGCCAGTCCGCATGATCTTCCTGGATACACGGAGGAACTGTTCCCCGTCGCGCGCACGGAACTCGGCAATCTCGGTTGCGCCATCTGCTACGACTGGCTGTTCCCGGAGGCGATCCGCCAGCTCACGCTGAACGGGGCGGAGGTGCTGATACGCGTATCCGCCTACATGGATCCCTGGGGCGCCACGCCGCCGATGGATTGGTGGACGGTCGTGAACCGCTGCCGCGCGCTCGAAAATCTCGCCTACGTGGTCGCAGCCAATCAGGGCGCGAGCCTCGCGCACTACGGACCGTTCTCCTGGCCGGGCGGCAGCATGGTGGTGGATTTCGACGGCCGCATCCTCGCCCAGGCCGATCCCGGTCCCGGCGAGAAGGTCGTGGTGGCCGAGATCGATCTCGAAGCCCTTCGCGCCGCACGCGCCCAGCGGTTGGGGCACAACCCGCTCGCACACCTCCGCCGTGAAGCGTACGCGGCGCCAGCGAGGTGCGGTTACCCCGTCGGAAGTTTCGCGGGCGCGAAGGACCCCCGGGGCGATCGCACGGTGGAAGAAAACGACGACGCCATCCGCGCGGTGCTCGGGCAGAAGCCGTACGAGGGTCGCTCGAGCGCCCCGTAGCATCGATAGCGGTGCCTGAGAGCGCGGGCGTCCCGCCCGCAGTCTATTCTAGTGCGGGCCGGAAGCACGCGCTCCCAGACGGGCCGTCGCTCAGAACTCCAACGGCACGCGGACGACCATCGCGCCCATCACGTCGCCGAGACGGTAGTCGCGCCGGGGACTCTGCGGGTTGGCGTTGTGACACTCGACACACGCCGACGACGTGGCGCGATTCGCGTACACGGCGGTGAAGTAGCTGCGGCCGCCCAACTCCTCTTCCGTGTAGAAGTTCTCTCCGGGATGGCCGGCAACAAACGCGAGACCATCCTGCTCGGCCTGGCTTTGCGGGCCGTTGTTCGAATCGATGGGCTGGAGCGAGCGCAGTGTGTACGAGAATTCCGCGCCGCGTTTCTGGATCGCCTGCGACGCCGAGCGCAAGAGGGCGGCGTGGCCGGGCAGCGACGCCGCGACTTCCTTGCGCGCCCGCTCGACGACCTGCTCGACGTAGGCCTGCTGATCCGCCGCGATCACGGCATGCAGCGAGTCAGCCATCTTTCGGGTGCTTACCGTCGTGAGTTTGTGGCTCTTCTCCGCCGCGGCGGCGGCACACGCCGCGCCGATCAGGGCGAGGCCGGCGACCGTCAGGGTCCATGATGTCTTGGTCATGACTGGGGCTCCTTCACGTTGAGAATCTGATCCACCGAAACATCGGTGAGCACCTGCACGCGGCCGCTCGGCCAGCGAATTTCCAACCGGTCGACTTTCGTGTGGGTGCCGAGTCCGAAGTGCGGTCGGGCGTCGCCCTGTATGAGAAAACCCGTCGGGCAGCGCGCCTCCGACTGCAGCGTCAGGCCGCCCGCCGTGAGCGTCAGCAGCGCGCCGTAGCCGTCGCGATTGCTCTTCGTTCCTTCGAGCCGCAGCGTCAGCCAGTGATGGCCGTTGCCGCAGCGGTTGCGCAAGAGGAACGGCCGGTCGCCGAGGGCCGTAATCAGCACGTCCTCACGACCGTCGTTGTCGAAATCGAGCACCGCGTTGCCGCGGCCGTTGATCCGCTGGCGGAAGAAAGCTCCGCCCGCCGCCGAGGCGTCGGTGAACTTCGCCTGGCCCTGGTTTTCCAGCAGCAGCGGCGTCGTGCCCTCGAGTTGAAAGGCGTCGCCGTTCGCGATCAGGAGGTCCTGGTCGCCGTCGTTGTCGAAGTCGATGAACTCACCGCCCCAGCCGACGAACTTCTGCGTCAGGGCTCCGAGGCCCGACGCCCAAATCCGGTCGTCGTAAAGCCCGCGGGCGGTGCGCAGGTAGAGCGAGTCGTAGCCGAACCGGGTGACAAACAGATCCGGCAATCCGTCGCCGTTGGCGTCGCCAATTGTCGCGTTCATCGAACCCGGCGCCTCGCCGATCGAGTTGAACGCCACGCCCGCCTCCATCCCGATTTCCTGGAAATGCCCCTTGCCGTCGTTCAACCAGAGCTGGTTCGGAGTGTCGTCGTTCGACACATACAGGTCGGTGAAACCGTCGCGGTTGCAGTCGAACGCGCTCACCGACATCGCGCGCTGGCCGGGGGATTCGAGGCCCGCCTTCCGCGTCACATCCTCGAACGTGCCGTCGCCACGGTTCCGGTAGAGCACGTTGGCCTGGCCCGCATACGCGAGCGGGCCGGGATACGCGCCGGGGTTCTGCTCGGACGCGTTTTCCGGCACGTACGTGAGATAGTTCGCGACGTACAGGTCGAGCCAGCCGTCGCGATCATAGTCGAGAAACACGGCCGAAATGCCCGCGCCGGAGCGACCCACGCCCGCCTTGCCGGTGATGTCCTCGAAGGTGCCGTCGCCTCGATTCCGAAAGAGAAAACTGCGGCCGATGCCGGCGACGTAGAGGTCAGGATGACCGTCGTTGTCGATGTCTCCCGCGCACGCGGCGCTGGCAAAACCGCCGCCCTCCAGGCCGGCCTGGCGCGTCACGTCCTCGAAGGTGCCGTCACCGCGGTTGTGATACAGCCGGTTCGGCTGGCGCGGGGTTCCGGCGGGCACGGAGGTGACGCCGTCCAGCGGCGACCAGTTCACCAGGTAGAGGTCGACGAACCCGTCGCCGTCGTAGTCGAAGACCACTCCGCCCGCGCCGTTCGACAGCAGGATGTTGGCGATCCGGCGGTGCGGGAAGTGATGCACAAAATCGATGCCCGACCGTTGGGTGACGTCTTCGAACAGATCGCCGGGACCGGCGGTGAGGGCCGGCGTCGGAGGGCGGGGATTCCCCGGGGAGGCCGCGGGAAGCGACGACGCCGCAGTGAAGAGTAGGGTCAGTACGTGACGCAGGTGCATGAATGAAATGGAGGGCCTGGCTCAGGGCTCCTGGATCTGAAGCACGCGGTCGATCGGCGGATTCTCCAACGTCTGCGTGCGGCCGCTCGGCCAGCGGATCTCGATCCGGTCGACCTTTGTCTGCGCGCCGAGCCCAAAATGCAGCCTTGGGTCCTGCTGGAAAACGTAGCTCGTCGGGCAGCGGGCCTCGCTCTGCTGCGTGAGCGGACCGGCGACGACCTTCACTCGGGCGCCGAAGCCGTCGCGGTTGCTGCGGGTCCCGGTGAGTCTCAGCGTCAGCCAGTGGCCGCCCGCCGCGAGCCGGTTGTGCAGGAGAATCGCCGGGCCGCCGAGGCTCGTCACGAGCAGGTCCATGCGCCCGTCGTTGTCGTAGTCGAACGCACCGCAGCCGCGGAGGTTCAACGCGCGCTGGAAAAACGCGCCGCCGCGGTCCGAGACATCGGCGAAGGTGGCGTTGCCCCGGTTTTCCAGCAACAGGCTGGGCGAACCTTTGAGGTAGTGCGGATCGCCGTTCGCGATGAACACGTCCGCGTCGCCGTCGTTGTCGAAATCCAGGAAGCTGCCGCCCCAACCCGTGTAGCGCGACGAGACGGCCAGGATCCCCGCCGCCGCAACGCGATCGTCGAAGAATCCACCGGGCGAATTGAGGTAGAGCGAGGCGTTGCCGAAGCGCGTGACCAGCAGGTCGGGCAAACCGTCGCCATTGGCGTCGCCCACCGCGGCACCCATCGATCCGCCCGCCTCGCCGAACTGATTCAAGGCCACTCCGCAGGCGAGGCCCACCTCGGTGAAATGCCCCCTGCCGTCGTTGGCCAGGAGCAGATTGGCCGTGCCGTCGTTGGAAACGTAGAGGTCCTCGTCGCCGTCCAGGTCGTAGTCGATCGGGGTGACCGACATCGCGCGGTGGTTTGGGATGCGAATCCCGGCCTTCTCGCTGACGTCCTCGAAGGTGCCGTCGCCGCGGTTGTGATACAGCACGTTGAACTGCGCCTCGTACGAGAGCGGCCCCGGATACGGGATTCCCGCGCCCGCCGGCGGTTTGATCGCCGGATCGAACACGAGGTAGTTGGCGACAAACAGGTCGAGAAGGCCGTCGTTGTCGGCATCGAAGAAGGTCGCGGAAATCCCGGCCTGCCTGGACACAAGCCCCGCCCGGGCGGTGACGTCCTCGAACGTGCCGTCACCCCGGTTGTGGAAGAGAATCAGCTCGCCGAAGTTCACCACCAACAGATCGGTATGCCCGTCGTTGTCGTAGTCGGCGGCGGCCGCGGTCGTTCCGAACCCCCGCCCCTCGACGCCTGCCCGCTGGGTCACGTCCTCGAAGGTGCCGTCGCCGCGATTTCGATACAGCCGATTGCTCAGCCGCACCGTTCCGGGAGGAGCGTCGGACAAACCCGGCACCGGCCCGGAGTTGACGAGATAGACGTCCATGAGCCCGTCGCCATCGTAGTCCAGGAACGTGCCGCCGGCGCCGTCGGACTTCATGATGTTGTCGAGCTGCCCGTTGGCCAGCTGGTGCACAAAAGCGATTCCGGCGGCCTGCGTGGCGTCCTCGAACACGGCCGCCGCCGGGGAGGACGCCGCTGCCGCGGGGCGCTGCGTCCCCTTCGAGTCCGGCGCTTTCCCGCAACCGCCCACGCCGATCAATCCGGCGACGAGGGCGACCTGCCAGAGGGCCGCCCGCGAACGCACGGAGACGCAGTGCGACACAAAAACGTGGGGCGAAGCGGAAGAAAGCATGGGGCGCCTGAAACGTACCGGCCGCCCGATACGGTGCGCAATCTACAACTCGGCCCACGTGGAACCGCGTCAGCACCGGCCCCGGTCCGCCCGGCCTCCTACCCGCCGAGCCGGACTGCGCTGCGGGCGGGAGCTTCTGTGCAATAATCAGTACACCGAAGTTCGGCCCGCAGGTTGAGTCGGGCGGACAGAGCCGTTTTATCCGCAGTCATGCGCACCCCAATCCGCGTGTGTCTCCTCCTCGCGCTGGCCTCCGGCGCAACTGCGTTCGGCGCCGATCTTGCCATGCGGGTGACCGAGAAAAACTACCTCGATGCCCAGGGCTTCAGCGTCTTCCTCTACGACAGCACGTACCATCCGGTATTCGTCGACCAGAAGAACACCGCGATGGAGATGATTCTCCACGGGCACCGCATCGCGACCAACGGCGATGTGCGCCTCATGCCGACGCCCGAGCAGTGGGATTTGGTCGCGACTCTCAAAGGTCGCCAGGTCGAAAAGGCGAACAACCGGCTCACCGCCCAGCTCGCGTTTCCGTCCTTCGATCTCAACTACAGACTCGAAGTCGAGGCCGAACCCGGCGGCGTCAAGGTCAGCATTCATCTCGACAAGCCGCTGCCGGAGAAGCTCGTCGGGCGCGCGGGTTTCAACCTGGAGTTCCTGCCCTCGATCTACATGGGCAAGGCCTACCTCGTCGACGGAGCCAAAGCCGGCATTTTCCCGCGAACGCCCGAGGATCCGATGATCAAGGTCCTGCCGCTGGCAGACGAACCGAAGAAGGCGTATTACCTCGAGGATTGGGACAAGGCCAAAGGCTACACGCAGCCTCTGCCGTTCGCCGTCGGCAAGACCATCACCCTCGGAGTCGACGACGAGCTCTCAAGGGTGAGTGTCAAATCGGATACGGCGGAGCTCATGCTGTTCGACGGCCGCAGCCGCGCACAAAACGGCTGGTTCGTCCTGCGTTCGCTCATCCCCGCGGGTAAGACCGCCGGCGCGATCGTGTGGCACATCCGCCCGAGCGTGAACCCGAACTGGACGCGGCCGCCGATGATCGCGCACAGCCAGGTCGGTTACGTGCCGGGTTTCGCCAAGGTCGCCGTGATCGAACTCGATCCGAAGTACGATGGCCCGAAAACCGCCCGGGTGCTCCGTCTGATGGAGGACGGATCCTACAAACCGGCGTTCGAGGGCCCGGTCACGCCGTCCACGCCGTGGCTGCGCTACGTGTATTCGAAATTCGACTTCACTCCCGTCAAGGAGCCCGGCCTCTACGTCATCGAATACGCCGACCAGCGCACGCCGGCGTTCCCGATTTCGAAGGACGCCTACGCCAACGTCTGGCAGCCCAGCCTGGATCATCACATTGCCGCCCAGATGGACCACGTTTCAGTCCGCGAAGGCTATCGCGTGTGGCACGGAGCCTCGCATTTGGACGATGCCCGTTTGGCCCCGGTCGTGGGCGAGCAGTTCGACGGGTGGAATCAAGCCGGCGCGACCGACGGCAAGTATAAAGGCGGCGACCACATCCCCGGCATGAACGTGGGCGGCTGGTACGATGCCGGCGACTTCGATCTCGAGGAGCCCGCGCAGCTCAGCGTGATTCAGAACCTGGCCCTCGCCTACCGCGAATTCGACCTCCGGTACGACGAGCTCACGGTCAACGAAGCCGCGCGCGAGGTGGAGATGCACCGCCCCGACGGCATCCCGGATGCCGTGCAGCAGGTGAAACACGGCGCCGTCTACATCCTGGCGCAGTTCCACAATCTCGGTCACGCGATCCGCGGCACCCACGAACCCGACCTGCGCCAGTACACGCACCTGGGCGACGGCGCGACGAAGACCGACGGACGCATCTACGACCCCAATCTCGGGCCGGACGAGGTGAAGGGCGACTTCTCCGGCAAGCCGGACGACCGCTGGATCTTCTCCACCAACAACCCGTTCTTCCAGTGGTACGCCATCGCGGCGCTCGCCGCGGCGGCGGATACGTTGAAGGGCTGGGACGACGCCACGGCGAAAGACTGCCTGGAGACGGCGATTAAGGCGTGGAACGACGAAAAGGCCCACCCCACGCCGTTGCCGGCATCGTGGCACTTCGGCGGAGATCCGGAGGCAGCGCCCGAAGGCGGCGTGCTGGCCGCCTCCCAGGGCACGGAGTCCGGCGCCCCAAGCGCTCCCAACCGTCCGGGTAACGCGGGCTCGGCGACACCGGCCGCCACGAACACACCGCCGCCAGCTCCCCCGGCCGGCTTCGGGCGAGGTCGTTTCAGCGTGGGGTTGGACTGGGGCGCGGCGCTGGAGCTGACTCTCGCGACGAAAGGCGCCGAACCCTACAAATCGCGTCTGAAGGAGTTGCTTCCCCAGATCATCACCCCGGAGCAAATGGAATTTCGCGGGTGGACGGCGGTGCGCGCGCTGCCCTATCTCAGCGCGACTGAGAAAAACCAACTGCGGGAAGCGGTGAAGACGTACATGGCGGGCCTCGACCGGGAATTGGCAGCCACTCCGTTCGGCGTTCCTCCCAGCCTGCGAACCTGGGGTGGATCGGGCCAGGTCGTGGAGATGGCGATCCGGATGTATTTTCTGCACAAGGCGTATCCGGATCTCGTGAGTCCCGAATACACTCTGCGCGCCGTAAACTACATCCTCGGCACGCACCCGGTAAACAGCACGTCCTGGGTGGCCGGCGTCGGGACCGTCTCGAAGACGAAGACGTACAGCAACAACCGAGCGGACAACGCCTACATTCCCGGCGCCGTGGTTCCTGGATACATCATCATCAAGCCGGATTTTCCGGAGTCCCTCGACGATTTCGGCTTCCTCTGGTTCGAGCACGAAGCGGTCGTCGCCGGATCGGCCAGCTGGGTGGTTGCCGGCAACGCTGCGGACGCACTGACAAAACAGGCGGTGCAGTAAAGGCGGACGCAGGAATCCCGAGTCGACACGGACGACGCCCCCTCCTCCCTCGAGCCAACACGCTTGCGGGGGGGGCGGCGCGTCCCTGCGACGACACTTTCCCTCCGCCCGCGTTTGACGCCATCTGCCGATAACGACGACGGCTCTCTTCACCGCTCGCGCGGGGACGCGTCGTGCCACCGGCAAACGCCGAATCGGCGGACGCCCGTCCGGCGCCTTCAACGCGACTGCACCGTTTCCACGTACAAGGCCTCCACCTTCGCCCGCGCCCACGGAGTCCGGCGCAGAAACTGGAGCGAGGATTTGATGCTGGGATCGAACTTGAAGCAGCGAATGTCGATGCGCGTCCCGAGTTCCTCCCAGCCGTACCAGTCGACCAACTTCTTCACGATGGTTTCCAGGGTCACGCCGTGAAGCGGATCGCGGGAGGCTCCCGCGCGTCCGGGATTGAGCGGCTGACCGTCGTCCTGATTGGTCATGGCGCCATGAATGAGGATTCACACCCGAGGCGCAAGGGACCAAGAAACGCCCTTCATCGTCCGACCGTCCGTTGATCGCTCTCAGACCGCGAGGGTCGCGCGTTCTTCGTCGTTTTCCCAGGCTCCCGGCCTGCGCGCCAGGGTTTCGACGTCGCGGCGCGGCGGCGCTCCGAACATTCGCGAGTACTCCCGACTGAACTGCGAGGCGCTTTCGTAGCCGACCTCGAACGCGGCCGTCTCCACGTTCGCGTCTCCGTCCACCATCAGGCGCCTGGCCTCGAGCAGCCGCAGCCGTTTCTGGTACTGCAGGGGCGAGAGCGCCGTGACCGCCTTGAAGTGCCGGTGGAAAACTGACGGGCTCATCCCGGCCACCTTGGCCAGGTCCTCGATGCGGACCTGCTTGGCGAAATGCTGCCGCAACGTGCGGATCGCCGCCGCGATTCGTCGTTCGTGGCTCTGAGCGAGCGCCATCCGAATCACCTCCGCGCCATGGGGGCCGCTGAGCAGCCAGTAGGTGATCTCCCGCATGATCGCGGGATACAGCGCGCGGATCGCCTGCGGCGTATCGAGCAGCCGGACCAAGCGCAGCGTCGCATCGGCCAGCGGGCCGTCCACTTCAATGGAAAAAACGCCCGGCTTCGTCGACTCGTCGACCGCGGGCGGATTCTCGAGCGCGCTGAGGACCTCGCGCATGACCGCCTGATCAAGTTCGAGGACGAGCCCTAGGTAGGGTTCGCGCACGCTGGCCTCCGCCACACGGCCCAGCATCGGCACCTCGGCGGTCACGATCAACGCCTGCCCAGCCCGATAGTCGATCCGGCGGTCGCCAAAGGTCGCCCACTTGCCGCCTTGAGCGACGAGGCACAACGCCGGGCGGAAGAGGATATGGTTCGGCCGTTTCGGCTTGTCCGCGCGCATCAGGGTCAATCCGGGCACCGCGGTGGCGAGAGGGCGATCGCACGCCGCGGTGTGCCGCGCGAGGATTTTGACGAGATTCTCCAGCATGGGCGTCGTTCGCCCATACCCATGCTCCGGAGGCAGGATTAGGCAAGAAAACGGGAATCCGCGGCATGTCGGATTCGGCCCCGTAGTGCTATCGTGGATGCAAGTTCCGATCGCACATGAACAACAACACCTCGACCTCCTCAACCCGGATCGCCCTCATCACCGGCGGAAGCCGCGGCCTCGGCCGCAACACCGCCGTCAGCCTCGCCCGCCGCGGCGTCTCCTCGATCATCACCTATCATTCGAACCGCCCCGAAGCGGACAGCGCGGTCGCCCAGATCGAACAGCTCGGGGCGAAAGCCGTCGCTCTCCAGCTCGACGCCGGCG
Source organism: Opitutaceae bacterium EW11 (assembly GCA_003054665.1). Taxonomy (GTDB): domain Bacteria; phylum Verrucomicrobiota; class Verrucomicrobiia; order Opitutales; family Opitutaceae; genus EW11. The sequence continues at coordinate 85,097 of QAYY01000020.1, forward strand.
ACACCGCCCAGTTCGGAGCTTTTGTCGAAGCTGTGCGCGGGGCGTTGGCCAAGCTCGGCGCAACGCAGCTCGACTACCTCGTCAACAACGCCGGCACGGGCCTGCAGAAAAGCTTCGATCAAACGACCGAGGCCGAGTTCGACCAGCTGTATCGCGTCCATCTGAAGGGCGTATTCTTCCTCACCCAAAAGCTCCTGCCGCTGCTTCGCGACGGCGGGCGCATCGTCAACCTTTCGTCGGGGCTCACTCGATTCTCGCTCCCAGGCTCCTCCGCCTACGCCTCGATGAAAGGCGCGATCGAAGTCCTCACGCGCTATCTCGCGAAGGAACTCGGCGCCCGGGGCATCGCCGTCAACACCGTCGCGCCCGGCGCCATCGCCACCGACTTCAGCGGCGGTCGGGTGCGCGACAACCCGGAGATCAATCGTATTGTCTCCGGCATGACAGCCCTCGGCCGGGCCGGCGAACCCGACGACATCGGCCCGATGATCGCCTCGCTGCTCTCGGAGGATAACCGCTGGGTCAACGCCCAACGCATCGAAGTCTCCGGCGGCATGAACCTCTGACATCGCGCTTCATCAGGAGCCCTCCCGGATGAAGCCTTCATCTCCGAAGCCCAGCCGCCTCGGAGAAGCCGGGATGTTTCCCCACCCCTCGGACGGAAGACCCTTCCGCTGCCATGCTGTACCGAGTTCTGGTGACGGGCGCTCTGGCGGAGGGCGTGTTAAGCTTCCGCGATGTATCCAGCGGATGCCCCCCACTCGGAAACTGTGCCCCAGGATGTTGTCGCGAGCGCGCTCGACGCCGCTGCGTCGGCAAACCGGAGCGGCGCAGCCGGCAGACTATCACCACGCAACATCATCCTCCGCCGGGTCTTACTGGTGGCGACGATCCTTTTGGCCGGCATCCCTTGGGTCGCCTTCGCCCAATTGCCCACTCCGACCTACGGCTGGAATCTGGGCAACACGCTCGAACCCCCGAGCGGTGAAGGCACTTGGGGACCGCCCGCCACCCAGGCGTTGATCGACTCGGTCGCGGCCTCCGGATTCAACACCGTTCGCATCCCCTGCGCGTGGAACAGCCACGCCGACCCCTCGAGCCATCAGATCGACCCGACCTACATGACCCGGGTCAAACAGGTGGTCGACTGGTGTTACGCCCGGAATCTCACCGTGATCATCAACTCCCATTGGGACGGGGGTTGGCTCGACACGAAAATCACCGACAAGGTGGACTCGACGATCACGGACAGGATCAAGTCGTTTTGGACGCAGATCGCCACCCGCTTCAAGGACTACGACGACAAGCTCCTGTTCGCGGGGACCAACGAGCCTGAAGCCAGCACGGCCGCGCAGATGTCGACCTTGCTGGCGTATCACCAGACCTTCGTCGACGCGGTGCGGGCCACCGGGGGAAACAATCTCACCCGCTGGCTCGTCGTGCAGGGTCCCAACACCAATATCGATCAGACGGATACGCTGATGAACACCCTGCCCAGCGATCCGACTCCGAACCGGCTGGCGGTCGAAGTCCACTACTATGCGCCCTATCAATGGGCTTTGATGCCCAAAGACGCCGACTGGGGCGGCATGTTTTATTTCTGGGGGCAGGGCTATCATTCGGCGACCATGCCTGCCCGCAACTCCACCTGGGGCGAGGAATCGTACGTGGACGCGGAATTGCAGAAGATGTACGCGAAGTTCGTCAGCCGCGGCATCCCGGTGATCCTGGGGGAGTTTCAGGCGATAAAACGCATCGGCTTCCCGGGGCTCTCCGGCGCGGATTTCCAGCTCCACGTCGCATCGAGAACCCATTTCCACAAATACGTGGTCGACGCCGCCAACAGCCGCGGAATCAAACCGATCTATTGGGATATCGCCGGGCAGCTGTTCGACTGGACAACGGGCGCGGTCACCGACCAGGACAACAAGAACGCCTTGACCGGAGGAGCCGAGCTTCCGCCGCCGGGAGGCGCGTCCGGCGGGGGCACTCCTTCGCGCTTGGTCAACCTTTCCACCCGCGCCATCGCGGGAAAAGACAGCAGCACGCTGATCGCGGGTTTCATCATTCAGGGAAACGCCAGTCGCAAGGTGCTGATCCGCGCCGGCGGCCCGTACCTCGCGCAATTCGGCGTGGACAATCCCCTCTCTGATCCGCTGCTGACGCTCTTCGCCGGCCAGCAGCAGGTCCTGCAAAACGACGACTGGGGTTCGGATGCGACCAACATCGCGACCGTCACGGCCCAGGTGGGCGCCGTCTCGTTTTCCGCGGGCAGCAAGGACGCGGCCATCACCGCCACGCTTCAGCCCGGCGTCCCATACACCGCGCAGGTGACGGGAAACAAGGGCACGGTCGGCAACGCCATCATCGAGGTGTTCGACGCCGACAGCGACACGACCTCAAGCCTCGTGAACCTGTCGACCCGCTCGTACGTGGGCACGGGCGCGAGCATCCAGATCGGCGGATTCATCCTGCATGGCGGCGGTCCGGCGAGGGTTTTGATCCGGGCCGGCGGGCCGTACCTCTCGCAATACGGCATCGCCGACGCGCTCGCGGACCCCGTCGTGACGCTCTACGCGGGGCAGCAGCAGATCGCGCAGAACGACAACTGGGGCGACAACGCCGACGCCGTCTCCCATGCCTGCGCTCAGGTGGGCGTGCCCAGCTACGCAAACGGCAGCAAAGACTCGGCCCTCGTCCTGACGCTCAGCGGCGACGTGCCCTACACCGCCCAGGTCTCGGGAAAAAACGGGGGCGTCGGCAACGCGCTGATCGAAATCTTCCAGCTGCCGTAACCGACGCCCGTCCGCGAACGGCCCAGGGGACCGCGTGGTCGGCCCCGGCTGGCGCGCTCCGGCGTTTTCACGCGGCGGGAGAGCGCCAGAACCGAAATGCCGATCGAGAGTCTGCGGCGGCGGCGCGTATCCACCGCCGCACTTCGATGCTCAGGCGGGCACCGTCTGACGCCGACGGGCTTCGCTTTGGCGAACCATCTCGGCGAGATCGGCCGCCGGCCGAATCTCCCACGGGCCGAATTTCGCGCCGGGATGTTTCGAGATCAGCTCGACCGCGTGATTCAGATCGCGCGCCTCCAGGATCATGATGCCGCCGAGCTGCTCCTTCGTTTCCGCGAAGGGTCCGTCGGTGACCACGATCTTCCCGTTCGTGTACCGCAGCGTCATCGCCGTGTTCGGAGGTTGCAGTCCTTCGCCTCCTTTGAAGTGACCATTGGCACGGAGCTGATCGTCGTACGCGAAACAGCTGTCCATCATCGCGTGGAGTTCGGTTTCGGAGACGGAGGTCAGTTTGCTGGGGTCGATATAGCCGAGGCAGATGTATTTCATGGTGGATAGGAAATGGCACCCCGGGATGGGACGCCGTTCATGAACTGGTCGATTGGCCGCGGCGGTTTTCGACAGGGTCTTGAAAACTAGCCGAGCTCACGCAGTCGTTTCTCCAGATAGGCCCTCTCCGGCGCGGATTTGGCCAACGCGAGCGCTCGCTCGTAGGCCTCCCGCGCCTCGTCGCGCCGGCCAAGCCTCCGGCACAGGTCGGCCCGCGCAGAATACGCCAGGTGGTAATCCTCCAATTCGCCGCGCGCCAACAGCGCGTCGACCATTTGGAGCCCGGCGGCCGGTCCTTCGTGCATTGCCACAGCCACGGCGCGGTTCAACTCGATCACCGGCGACGGCTGGATCGCCAGCAGCGAGGCGTAGAGCGCGCAGATCTGCCGCCAGTCCGTCGCTTCCGGCGTGGCCGCCTCGGCGTGCACCGCGGCAATCGCCGCCTGCAACGCGTACGGCCCGAACCGCCTCGTCGCCAGGGAGCGCTCCACCAGGTCGATGCCCTCGCGGATCAAGGAGCGATCCCACCTCGACCGTTCCTGCCGATCGAGCAGCACGAGTTCGCCGTCGACGCCCACGCGAGCCTCCCGCCGCGCTTCGTGCAAAAGCATCAGCGCCACCAGCCCCATGACTTCCGGCTCGGGCAGCCGCTCGAGCACGGCGCGCCCGAGGCGAATGGCTTCAGCCGACAGGTCTGCGCGGGTGAGCGACGGTCCCGACGACGCGGAATACCCTTCGTTGAACAACAGGTACACGACGGCGAGCACCGCGCCGAGTCGCTCCGGCAACTCGTGGCCCGAGGGCACCTGATAGGGAATGCGTTCGTCGCGGATCCTGGCCTTTGCCCGGACGATGCGCTGGGCCACCGTCGGGGCGGAGGTCAGGAAAGCGCGAGCAATCTCCTCCGTCGTCAAACCGCACACTTCGCGCAAGGTCAGCGCCGCCCGCGCGTCCGGCGCCAAGGCGGGATGACAGCAGGTGAAGATCAGCTTGAGCCGATCGTCCGGCAGTTCGTCGTCGATCTCCGCCGCAACGGAGTCCCCCCGCCCGAGCGCTTCGGCGATTTCGTCCTGGGAAGCGTCGAGGCGCACTCGCCGACGCATCGCGTCGATGGCCTTGAACCTTGCCGTCGAGACCAGCCAAGCGCGGGCATTCTCCGGCTCGCCCTCCGCCGGCCACCGCTGCAACGCCACCTGGAAGGCCTCGTGCATCGCGTCCTCCGCCGTATCAAAATCTCCCAGCAACCGGATGAGCGTGGCGAGGATGCGGCCGCTCTCCTCGCGATACACGGCGTCGAGTCGGGCAGTGAGGTCGGGGGACGGCAGCGGCATGGCGGAGCGGACGCAAAAAGGCGCGCACCTATCGCCCAGGAAACGGAGGGCTGCAACTGCCCGAGACGTCAAAACGGCGCCTTCTGCGCGTTCGCGAAATCCAGCCGCTGGATACGAGCCGACCCGAGCGCCGAAACGGCGCGACGGAGTTCGCAGCCTCCGCGGAAACGATCGACCCCCGCGGCATGATGCGAAGCCGTATGCCGAAGCCCCGCGGCGGCACAATTCCGGATGATGCCCAGGCCGAAAGAACGAGCGCCGTCCCGCCGGCGGACAGATCGCGAACCCGAAAATCCATGGATCCGCAGGGTGCTCCCAAGGCTCCCATCCCGAGTCCGTCCTCCCCAAGGCCCACTTGTGTTTGCTTTCACCTCGCTTATGCCGGTGGGACGCGGGGCCGCCTGATGCACACCACCTCCATCATCCATCTCGGGAGTACTTTGCTCTGCGGCTTTCTCGCCCTTCGCACCGTCTTCCGTGCTTCCGAAAACCGGCAGGCGTCCTGGTTGTTTGCCGCCTTCCTGCTCGCGGCGGCCTCCTATCCCCTTTCGGAGCTCTGGGTGAACGAAGGCTGGTACACCGTGGTGCCGGGCGCGATCGAGAGTTCCAACGTGCTGGCTCTCTGCATCGGCCCTTTGTTTTATCTCTACAGCCGAAGCGCGGCTCAATCGGGATTCAGACTTCGGTGGCGCCACCTGGCCTGTTTCACCCTGCCCCTCCTGTTCGTTCCGGTCGCGCTGCTCGCGTTCGCGGTGCCCAAAGAGGTGCACATCGCCGCCATCCGTGAGGAGCAGGAGAGCTTTGCGCGGGGGCAACCGGCGCTGGACACGCTCGTGACCCTGGCCGTGTTCGACGTCTACCACCTCGCCTTCCTCGGCGCGGCGTGCTGGAAGCTCTGGCGGGGGCGGGAGACACTCCACGCCAGGGCCGAAGAGGGCGCGGTGCATCCGGTGCGGGCGCTCGAGGTTTTTGCCGCCGGCGTCCTGGCGGTGGCCGTCGCGAGCGCCGTTCTGGAATTCTCACCCTGGGCCGTCCACGGCAGCAGCGTGGTGGGGATGGCGATCCTTCTGCTGATGTTTGCGGTGCTCTGGATTTCGGCGGAGCGGAATCCCTTTGCGGCTCCGGCCCGGCGCCTCGCGCCGCCGCTCACCCAGCCCACGGAAACCCTCCAGATCGTCCCTCCCGCTCCGGAAACGGCCCAAGCGTTCGGGACGACCACGAGGGTCGTAGCCGACGAGAACACCGCAGCTCCTCTGCCGGCTGCGTTCGAAGCGGCACCGGCCGAAGACCTCCCGGCGCCGTCCCGTTCCGGCCGGCGCGACCAGCTGAAGCCCGAGGATCTCGACCGGCTCGCCCGCAAGGTCAGCCATCTGCTGGAAAACGAAGCCGTTTTCCTCGAGCCCGACCTCTCTCTCCAAAAACTGGCCGACCGGCTTGGGACAACGCGCCACAAACTCTCCGTCGTCATCAACGAGCGGCTGGGCGGCACCTTTTTTCAGGTGGTCGCGGCCTACCGCGTCCGGAAGGCCGCGGACGAACTCCGAGATCCGGCAAACTCCGCCAAGACAATCGCGGAAATCGCCCTCGGTTGCGGCTTCAATTCGTTATCCTCCTTCAATGCCGCGTTCCGCGCCCAGTTCGGCAAAACGCCCCGGGAATATCGCGAGAGCGCCCCGGATTCCGCTGCAACCGGCGAGCCGCTCACCGCGAAATCCACCGACAAGAGCACGGCCGACCGGTAGAGGACCCGAGAAACTCGTCACGTGCGCAACGTGCGTGGCCGCAGAGACCTGAATCGCCCGCCGACAGGTCCTGGCGTGCCGGCGGACTGACGGTCCGGCGAAGTCGTCAGAGCTCCCGGTCGGCGACGCAGAGGTTTGCGGCCGCTCTGCGTACGGTAGGTGCGCCCGAGCCACCAAGCCCGGGTCGTAACCTATGAAACACCTACCATCCGTATTCACGTTCGTGATAAAAACCTGCGCCGGCGCCCGCGGCCTGCGACGGTTCCTGAGGCGAACCGCCGCCCGAACCGGGCTACCGGCCCTCCTTCTCACGGCGATTCTGGCTGCGCCGTCGGTCGGCCGGGCGGGGACCTTTGTGTTCGGCGACAGCGGCGCCGACATGGGCAACTACTGGGCCATACCCGAAATCGCGATGCCGCCGGGCAGTCCTTATTTTCGGGGCTCCGACGGGCTCGCGCGGCTCAGCAACGGGCCGATGTGGCCTGAGCTGCAGTTTCCGGGCATGCGCACCTGGGCAGACCCGCATCGCTCCGGCGACCGCATCAACTACGCCTTCGGCGGAGCGAAGAGCGACCGGGAGTTGTCGCCCGACGAGATCACTCCGCAGGCGGAGTTCGGGCTTCTGTCTCAGCTCGACCTCTTCGACACGGATATCGCGGCTGGAAAGACGAGCGTCGCCGCCGGGTCCACCGCGTTTCTCTACGCCGGGACCAACGATCTGTTTGAAGCGCTCACCCTCGGACAGGACGTCGACGCGAAGATCGCGGACATCGTGGCCAACCTGAAGACGGCGGTGAACCGGCTCGCCGAGCGCGGCGTTTCGAAGATCTACGTCTCCGAAGTCGCGGATTTCGCCTATGCCCCGGCATTTCTCGGACTGGACCTGTCGGCCGAACAGCGAGCGCTTCTGGAAACGACGCTCAACGGAATCACCGAGAACACCCGGCAGGCCGTTCGAAGCGGTCTGGCCCAGCCCGTCGTCGTGCAGGGGAAACGCGTCGACGTCATCATCCTCCCCCTGAACCGGCTCTTCCAGGCGGTGCGGGCGAATCCGGGCGCCTACGGTTTCACCCAGGTGACCGGCTCGATCTACGACGTGTCGGCGGACCGCATGCTCGTCCCGGACGTGTCGCAACAGACAGGATACTTCTTTCTCGACAGCCTCCACACGACCGCGCACGCCCAGGCGCTCGAGGGCCGGTTCTATCGCGCCTTCCTCAACGTCGGCGAAGGCTGGGAACAGCGCAAGGTGGCGCGGCTGACCGACTCCGGTATTTCCGCCCTCGATACGATTCGCCGGACCATCGAGGCGCCGCGCGCCTCGGGCACCCTCGTCACGCGGCCGGGTGGCGCATGGGACATCTCCCTTCTCACCCCGGTCTCCGTCGACCGCTACGAAGGCGGCGACGGCCGGCCCTCGCTCCGCGTGGACACCGAGGCGTTTCTCCTCGGCATGCGCTGGCCCCGGATCCCAACCCCCAATCTGCAGCTCACGGCCGGCTACCTGAATCAGGACGGCAAAGCCGACTCGAACGGGCTGCGCTTCGACTCGAACGGACCCGTGGTTGCGCTCAGCAACCGCATTCCCCTCGGCTGGGCTGACCTCGGCGCATCGGTCAGCCGCGGATGGCTTCGAATGAAAACGACCCGTTCGAGCGACGCATCTCTGGTGTTCCCGGCGTTCGAGACGCGCGGCAAAACCGACCTGGGCATCGAACAGGCGACGCTGAACCTCTCCCGCCGGTACGCCCGCGAGGACGACTGGGCCGTCGAGCTCTCCGTCGGCGGACGTTATTCCCGCGCCACGCTGGACGGTTTTCACGAGCGCGGCGACCTGGGCATGGATCTCACGTATTCGAAGACACGTTACGAGTCGGCCCGGGCCGTGACCGTCGCCGTCTTCGTCGCGCCGGAGTGGACCGCGGCCTCCTGGCTGCGCATCCGCCCGGAACTCGCGATCACCAGCGAATACGAATTCGGAGACCGCGACACGACCGTTCGCGCCCAGCTGCCGGACACGCCGGGACTCTGGCTCGACGGGACGCTCGACCGCGGAGACCGCTGGCGCGCCATCGCCGAACCCAGACTGCAACTCCGGCTGAGCCAGCACGCCCTCGCCACCCTCAGCTACTCGTACGAGCGTTCCGGCTCGGTCGAGCGGCACTCTTTCTGGCTCAATCTCTCCCAACGCTTCTGAAGCGGAGGCGCGCCGGCGGATTCGGGAAGCGAGAATCCCTCCGCCGGCGAACCGACGCCGATCGGGAGTTTTCGGTTCGGCAACGCCTCACCTCTCGCCTGTCGCAGGATCCGCGGCGGGCGGGATGCACTCGCCGAGGCTTCGGCGATCGCGAAGCGATCCCCCGGAGCGGATCTCAAGGCAGACGATAAACTTCGACCAAGGCTTGCCCGCCGGTGTCGCCGGCCGGCGCTTCCAGGACGATCGTCGTCGCGCCAGAAAGCGTCGCCACAACCGAGACGTCCTTGCTGCCCGGTTCGAACGGAAACGCCCCCGTCAGGGTGAAGGCCCGATTGTTCGTACGGCGGAAGCCATCGGTCTCGTCCCAGGTGAGAGGCACGCCCGCGCTGTTTTCCGCAAAGGCTTTCGCCTCATCGACCGGCACCCAGAGTCGCACCAGCGCGCCGTCGGCTCCGTGCACGGAGAACGTGGGAGCGGCCCACACGCCGTCCACGCCGTAGTGGGTCAGCGCCGGTCCGGAGACACGGATGAGAAAGTCGGAACGTTCTCGGGCGATGAACCCCACGATGGTGGGTTCTCCCGAGCGAACGCGCACGCGGGTGGACACGTTCTCCAACGCGCCTCCGCCAGACTGCTGCGATAGCTTCAATCGTCCTGCTTCGTTCCCCATCGTCGCCGTCGCTTCGTACAGGAAGGGTTCCGACGGAGTCTGCGAAAACACGAGATTCCAAACCGCGGGTGAGTTGGCCGGATCGTCGTTGCGCCAGGGCTCCTCGAAATTCCAGGTGAGTGTGGCCGTATCGGGTCCCGTCTTGACGTAGGTGCACGTTCCGCTTCTCGGGGCGATGTAGTTGCCGGTGATGGACGCAGCCAGCTTGCTCATCGTCGTCCCGCCCCGCGCCCAGGTATCTTGAAACCGACCCGCGTCATCGAACGTGCCGCGAAACTCATACACGGCTCGGACGCCATAGACGTTCAGCTGCTGGTCGTAGGCCAGTCCTGCCAGGGACTCGGGCGCCGACGCCCGCAGCGCGCAGAAGCCCGCGGAGGCGATCAACGCCGATGCCATGAAGAGAAGCCGTTTGCTGAATCCTCCCGTCAGCGCAGCCCCAGCCAAGATGCTCATGCCCGATACGACAGGCGCCCCGCCAAAACCCGCTAGCCAGGGTCGCATGATTCCTCCCGTATCCCGATGGAAGGCGCGGCAATAGCCGCTCACTGAGCGTAGCGCGCATGCGGCGGAGCGTGGATTCTCCGCTAATCGTTCCGCCGTTCAGCGCCTAGGTTTGCCGTTCGCTCCCCAGAATCGCCGCAGTCGCAGCCGAGCGAGGCAAAACCGTTTCCGCGGCTAGGATGTCGGCATGAACACGTCCGTTCCGACCGGCTCGACTGGCCGCCGCGAAGCTCCTTTCCACCTCGGCTCAGCCTTGGGCGTCGCCGCCCTCGGCCTGATTCTGCCCTTCGCGGGCTGCGCCGGAAAGAAGGACCAGGCGCCGCAGGCGCCCATCCCTGCGATCGTGAAACGCGCCGAGCCGGCCGGGGCCGCGGTCAGCGAATGGAGCGGATCCGTGCGCACCCGCCAAGGCTCGACGCTGGCATTCTCCGTCCCGGGTCGCGTGCAGCGAATCCTGGCGGACGTCGGCGATCCGGTGGCAGCCGGCACTGTCCTGGTGGAGCTGGATCAGGAACCATTTGAGTTGCAGCTCAGACAGGCCGAAGCCGAGGCCAGGGCCGCGGTTCCGGCGCTGGCTGAAGCGAAACGCCGCCGGGAAGCCGAACAGCGCCTCTGGTCCGCGGGTTCCACCAGCCAAACCGAATACGAGGCCGCCGTATCCGCACACGCCGCCGCCCAGAGCCGAGCCGAGGCCGCGGACGCGTCGCTGTCCCTGGCGCGCCGCGCTCTGCGCGAATCCCGTCTCGTCGCACCCGTCGACGGCCGCGTCAGCCAACGCCTCGTGCAGCCAGCCCAGGTGGTTGCCGCCGGCTCACCGGTGATGGAGTTCGATTCGGATGCTTCAGTCGAAGCGGTCCTGACGGTCTCGACGTCCCGGCTCATAGACCTCGCGGTGGGGCAACCCGTGGAGGTGCGGTATCGGTTGACCGACGACACTCCGCGCCTGCTCACGGGGCGAATCACCCATGTCGGACGGCGCGGCTTGGCCGGCGGCGTGCACGAGGTGCTGATCGCGCTGCCGGACAATGCCGCCGTCGTGCCGGGCGAGCCGGTCCTCGCGCGCTTGGCGGTTCAGAGCGTCGGCACGGAGGTGAAACTCCCCGCGACCGCGGTGCAGACTGCGGTTGGCGGCGCAGCCAGCGTTCTCGTTCTCAACGAAGAATCTCAAACCGTAAAACGCCGGGAGGTCCGGCTCGGCTCGCCCCGTGGCGACGAGATCACGATCACCGCCGGGCTCCGGTCCGGAGAACTCGTGGTCGCCGTCGGCGGAGTCTTCCTGCGGGACGGCCAAACGATCCGTCCCCTCCTGCGTGACTGATTCCACGCCTCCTCCGCCGCGCCCTCTCATCCGATGAAACTCACCGAATTCGCCCTGACGCGTTCCCGGTTCACGCTTTTTGCCGCCGCAGCCGTCATGATCGCGGGGCTCGTCGCCTATCTCGATTTCCCCTCGCAAGAGGAGCCGACGCTGCCCGTCCGCGCCGCCGCGGTGGCCGCCTTCCTTCCAGGCATGCCGACCCGCGAAATGGAGCAGCTGATCGCGCGTCCGATCGAGGACCGGATCCGTTCGATGCCGGAGCTCAAGAAGCTCACCACCCGCGTTCGCGTGGGACAGGTGCTCATGACCGTCGAGGTCGACGATCGCTACACCGATATCGCGCCGATCTGGCAACGCCTGCGGGCCCGCATGAACGACCTCGCGCCGACGCTGCCGACGGGAACCGTCGGTCCGATGGTCGATGACGAATACGGACGCGTCGCCGTCGCCTCGATCGCGTTGACCGCCCCGGGACTCACCGCCTCGGAACTCCGTCGCGAGGCCCGAAAACTGCGCGATGGACTCTTCCAGCTGAGTGGCGTGGAGAGTGTGACCTTCCACGGGCTGCCCGAAGAGGCGCTCTATCTCGAGAGCCGGGGCAACAACCTCCAACAGGTCGGCCTGACCCTCCAGGCGCTCGCGGCGAACCTCCAGCGCCAGAACGTGGTGATCCCCGGCGGAGAAATCCGCCTCGGCACACTCGCGGCGCCGGTGAACCCGACCGGCGATCTTCGCTCGCTGGACGAACTCCGTCGGCTCCCCATCTCGCTGCCGGATGGAAAATCCGTTCCGCTGGGAGAACTCGTCGAGGTGCGACGTTCGCTTCTGGACCCGCCGTCGACCGTCGTGATGCACAACGGCGAACGGGCCGTCGTCCTTGCGGTTTCGATGCGCGACGGGCTCAACGTGATTTCCTTCGGCAACGCGCTCCGCGAACTCACGGCCAGGCTCGCCCAGGAGCTTCCCGCCGGAGCGAAAGCCGACTTCGTCACCTTCCAGGCCGACGTCGTGGCGAAGGACATGGCGAACACGAAACGGGTTTTCTACGAAACGCTCGTGATCGTGATGGTGGTGGTGATCGCGTTCGTTGGCTGGCGGGCCGGCTGGATCGTCGGCGTCACCGTGCCGCTGACGATGCTCAGCTCGCTGCTGATCATGGGCTACTTCGGTCTGACGCTGAACAACGTCACGCTCGCGGCGCTGATCATTTCCCTCGGGCTCCTGGTGGACAACGGCATCGTGCTGATCGAGGACGTGCTGCGCAGGCTCGCCGCCGGCGAGGAGCGCAAGAGCGCGTGTATCGCCGCCGGCCGTACGCTGGCCGTGCCGCTGCTCACCGCGACGCTCGCGTGCATCGCGGCGTTCCTCCCGCTGATGCTGGTGAAAAACGCCACCGGCGAATACACGCGGAATCTCTCGTGGGTGATGACGATCACGCTGCTCGCCTCGTGGGTGCTCTCCCTGATGATCGTTCCGCTTCTGGCGTACTACTTCGCCAAGGTGCCGGCCGGACACGCGCACCAGGAAAGCGACGAGGCGTACGCCACGCCCTTCTACCGGAAGGTTCGCCGCGTGATCGAATGGGTGCAGGGGCATCGCGGACCGTACGTGGCGGCGATGATCGTGCTCTTCGGCGCCGCCGCCGTGCTGGCGCGTTGGATACCGGCGGCGTTCCTGGCCGAGTCGAATCGCCGGCAGGTGCAGCTCTTCTGGGACCTGCCCGTCGGCACGGGCTCGGACACGACGGAGGAGACGGCACGTGAGCTGTCCGCCTGGCTGCGGGACGGCGCCGCGCGCTGGCACCTGCACGACGAGGTCACCTTCATCGGCGACGGCGGCCCTCGGTTTGTGCTCTCGATCAATCCCCCCGACAGCGTGCCGCACGCCGGATTCACCCTGCTCAATTTCGAGCCGAAGGGGGACCTCGACACGGCCGTGGCCGATCTGCGCCGCGGGCTAGCCGAAAGGTTCCCCGGAGTCAGGGCCCGCCTCTCGAGATTCAGCTTCGGAACCTACGAGGCAGGGACGCTCATATACCGTATCAGCGGGCCGGATATCAAAACCCTGCGCGATCTCGCCGGGCGCTACGAGTCGGCCCTGCTCGCGATCCCAGGAACGCTGGATGTGCGCAACGACTGGGATCCGGACCTGCTGCGCGCCTCCGTGGCGATCGATCAGGTCAAGGCCCGGACCGCGGGCGTGTCGACGACCGACGTCGCGGTGACGCTGCAGTCGATCCTCGGCGGCGACGCGGTCTCCCAATTCCGGGAAGAGGATCGCTCGCTGCCGATCTTGTGGCGCGCCGACGCGGCGAATCGCGGCAAGCCGGAGAACTTGGAGGCCGTGCTCGTGGCCTCCGAGCGCGGGACGGCCGTGCCGCTCGGCTCGATCGCCCGGATCGACTGGCTTCCGGAGCCGGGGCTGATCCAGCGGCGCAACTTGGAGCGGACGATCTCCGTGATCGGCCGTTGCCCCGGAATGTCGGCCGACACGCTCGCGGCGGAAGCCGCGCCGAGCATGGGAAAGATCCAGCTGCCCGCGGGATATCGCGTCGCGATCGGCGGGGAGATTGAGGAATCCAACGAAGCGAACCAGGCGATCTCGGGCTACCTGCCCCTCGCGGGCCTGCTGCTCGCCGGCGTGTTCGTCTGGCAGTTCAACTCCCTGCGCAAACTGGCGATCATCGCGGCAAGCGTGCCCTTCTGCTTCATCGGCGTCGTCACGGCGATGCTGCTGATGCACGGCAAATTCGACTTCATGGCGTCGCTCGGGCTGCTGGCGTTGGCCGGCATCATCGTCAGCAACGCCGTGCTCCTGCTGGAGCGAATCGAGGAGGAGCGAGCGGAAGGGAAACCCGCCGAGGAGGCCGTGATTCTGGCCTGTCTCAAACGGCTGCGCCCGATCCTCATGACGAAGCTGGTCTGCATCCTCGGCTTGCTCCCGCTCTATCTATTCGGCGGCGCTCTCTGGGAAAACCTCGCCGTGACGATCATCGGCGGCCTCGCCGTCGGCACCCTCATCACCCTCGGCCTCGTGCCTGCGCTCTACCGCTGGCTGTTCCTCGGTCGCAAGCACGTGTCCCCCGTCACATCCACATGAACCCATCGTTCCCCTTGCACCTTTCCCTCGCCGTCGCTCTTCAAGCCGTGGTCCTACTCGCAGGTTGCGCGGTCGGCCCGGATTACCGGCAGCCCAAGCTCCCTGGGAAACCCGCGGAGCGGCGCGCGGTCGCCTCGAAGCCTCGTCCTGCCGATACGAATACGCCGTCCTGGTGGCAGGCCGCCGGCAATCCGGAGCTGGCCCGACTCGTCGAGCGCAGTCTCGCCGACAACCGCGATCTGCGCGTCGCGTTCGCCCGGCTCGAGGAATCCCGCGCGCTGCGGCGCGAGGCGCGGGCGAGCCTCTGGCCGGCAGGATCGGTTTCGGCGGGCTACCGGCGCCAACTCGACAGCACGGTCCTCTTCAAGGGAGTCCCGCGGGACCTCCGCGACCAGAAGGTTTTCGACGTCGGCGTCGACGCGGCCTGGGAGCTCGATCTTTTCGGCCGCGTGCGGCGCTCGATCGAAGCCGGGAGCGCATCGGTCGACGCCGCCGAGGCTGACTTCGCGCAGCTGCGCCTGCTGATCGCGGCAGAGACCGCGCGGGCCTTCGTGGAATACCGGGCGGCCCGGACGCTTCTCGATCTTCGTCAGTGTCAGCTCTCGGCGGCGGAAAAGATGCTCGCCGTCCTCGAGCATCAGGTCGCGGAGGGAAAGATCGGACGCGAGCAGCTTGCCTCAAGCGAGCAGGACGTCGCGACTTTGAAAAGCGCCGCCGGCGAACTGCGGCTAGCCGAGCGCGGAGCCCGGAATCGACTCGGAGTGCTCTCCGGGGACGGCGAAGTGTCGCTGTCTTCAGACGGCGCTCCGGTGGGTCTGCCGGCCCCCATGCTGACGTCCGATCCGATTCAGCTCATGGCGGGGCGGCCGGACGTGCAGGCAGCGGAGCGCCGTCTCGCGGCGAGCACGGCGGCGATCGGCGTCGCCCGTGCCGACTATTTTCCCACGGTGAGCCTGGTCGGAAGAGTCGGAGCGGAGGCCAACCGCCTCGGCGACCTCACTTCGGCGGATGCCAACTTCTTCTCCTTTGGCCCGCGCCTCACCTGGGATCTGCTGAATCTGCATCGGGTGCAGGCACGCGTCCGAGCCTCGGAAGCCCGTGCCCGGGAAGCGCTGGCGGCATGGGAGCAGACCGTCCTGCTCGCGCTGGAGGAAATCGACAACGCGCTGGCCCGCAGCGGAGAATCCACAGCCCGGCTACAGGAACGCACCCGCGCCGCGCTCGCCGCCGCCGAAGCGTCCCGGATCGTGCAGGACCGATTCGCCGAAGGGCTGGCCGGCCCGCTGGAAGCGCTCGGAGCCGAAAGCGCGGCGCTGGGAGCGCAGGCGGAGCGGGTTCGCGTCGAGGCGGAACTCGCCATGAGCCGGATCGCGCTGCAACAATCCGTGGCCGCCCGATAACGGGCGCTGCGCTTCATGACCCTGCAATCGCTCCAGTTGTCGTCACCGATCGAATACTACAATCGGCGACGTCGGTGGGTGGGTTCGCGGCCCTACTGGCTCTGCCAGCTGGCCGGCTGGGGCGGCCTGTCCGTGCTGCTGCTGGGCCCCATGCCGTTCCGGGTCGGAGTATCGGCTTCGGCCGCCGCAGCCGTCGCGACGTTTGTCGTCAGCGGCGCGCTGCTGACCCATTTCCTTCGCCTGGCGCTGATCGGAATCCTGCAGCAGCCGGTGACCTGGCTTCGTCTCGCCGCCAAAGTGCTCCCGCTGGTGCTGGTCGTCGCGGTCCTCCATGCCCTCGCGCAAACCGCGGCCGCGAGAACCGTCCTGCCGCACGACGTCGTTTTCCTCACTTCGATGCCGGCTCACGATCCCCTGCTGTTCACCCTGCTGGACATGGGCTCGCTGTCGCTGGGTTTGTTCACGACCTGGACGGGAGCCTACCTTGGACTGCGCATCTACCGCCGTTTTCAGGAAGCCCGGATCGAGCGCCTGCAGATGACAACCCACCTTCAGGAGGCGGCCTGGCAGACGCTGCGCGCGCAGCTCAATCCCCACCTGCTCTTCAACAGCCTGAATTCGATCCGGGCGTTGATCCACCGCGACAATCCGGCGCCCCGCGAAGCCATCATTCATCTTTCGGACCTCCTCCGCACGACCCTCGCGTTGAAGGACGACGCACTGGTTCCGCTCGAGCGTGAACTGGAGACCGTGGATAGTTATCTCGCCTTGGAGCGCCTGCGGTTCGAACAACGCCTGCAGGTGATCCGAACGGTGGATACGGATGCCCTGAACTGGCTCGTGCCGCCGTTCATGGTGCAGATTCTCGTGGAGAACGCGGTGAAGTACGGAGTCGCTCCCTACGAGAGCGGCGGCCCCGTCGGTCTCACCGCCAGGGTAGAGGGCGGGAAACTCGTCGTGGAGGTGGCTAACAACGGCGAGATCGGCCGCGTCAAATCCCACCATTCGACGGGACTCGGCCTGAACAACGTGCGGTCGCGGCTCGCCCTGGCCTTCGGCGCGGAGGCTCAGCTCACGTTGACGAATCTCGAGGGCAACAAGGTCCTGGCCCGCGCCGTGATCCCGCGTGCGCGCCAGCCGGAGGCACAGCGCCCGGTTTACCCATGAATGCGGTCATTGTTGACGACGAAAGACTCGCCCGCGAAGAGCTTCGGGCCCTGCTCAACGGCTTCGACGACGTGAAGATCGTCGGGGAGGCGGCCAACGCCACCGAAGCGATCGCGTTGCTCGCCGAGGTCACCGCCGACGTGCTGTTTCTCGACATCGAGATGCCGGGCTGCACGGGCTTCGAACTGCTTTCCGCCCTGCCCCGCTCTCCGCGCGAGGTGGTGTTCGTGACCGCCTACGACGAGTTCGCGCTGCGGGCCTTCAGCGTCAACGCGGTCGACTACCTGCTCAAACCCGTGAAGCCGCTGCGGCTCGCCGACACGATCAAGCGCCTGCGCGAACGGCTGCGTTTCCCCGAGGGCGACGAGCCGGCCGGCGAGGAGGGTCCGGTAAACAACGCGCCACTGCGGGAGGACGATCAGTTTTTCGTCCGCGAGGGGGACCGTTGCTGGTTCATTCCCGTGCGTTCGCTCATCCTTATGGAGGCCGACGGCGGCCACACGCGGGTGCACTTCCCCGACGGGAAACCGCTCGTGCATCGCACGCTGGCGGCGCTCGAGGAGCGGTTGCCCAAGTCGCTTTTCCTCCGCGCGAATCGCGGTCAGGTCGTCAACCGTCTCTACATCCAGAGCATGGAGCCCTGGTTCAGCGGCAGCCTGAAAGTGAAGCTCAAGAACGGGCTGGAAGTGGAATTCTCGCGGCGGCAGGCGCAGGCGCTGCGCGAGAACCTCGGGTTGTAACGACCGGGCCAGGGCGCCCGCAACGCAGAGCGAGTCAGAGGACGCAACCGCCGTTGCCGTTGGCCGCGCATCCCGACCGCAAACCGGCCGGAATCGCCGCTGACAGACATCGCCGTGTGTCCCTGTTGCGAGGGCGTAGTGATGGAGCATGCGCTCATCGTGCCCAGCCCTCGCCATCCGCACTCGCCCGCGCGGCGCCGCACGACACGACCGACGGCTCATGGGAGCGCGAAAACCGGCGGGATCTCGCCTCGAAGTCGCGGAGGGCTCGCCATGATGGTTCCCCTCATCGTCCTCGCTGCGTTCGTTATCGTGGTCGCTCTCGACACGTCCGACTTGGAGGAGTGAAGCGTCGCCCCGAACAGCGGAGCGCGTGATCCCCGTCACTGCACCCCTTCCTCCGCGCGGAATCGTAACCTGCGCCTCTCACAACAACGTTGCCAGCGAGCACAATCGGCGGATGGTGCGGGCATCCCTCAACCCCTGAATGCCCATGTCGCCTCGCCTGTTTTGGTTCGCCGTTCTTTCCGCTCTCGCGCTCGCCGGGGCTGTCCGCGCGGAGCCGACCGCGCTCACGGTCATGACCTACAATCTTCGTTTCGCCAGTGAAACGCCGCCCAACGCGTGGCCGGCACGGCGGCCGCTGGTCCGCGATGTGGTTCGGCGCCTCGCGCCGGACGTGCTCGGCACCCAGGAAGGGTTGTACCCACAACTCAAGGACATCGCGGCGGATCTGCCCGGCTATGCCTGGATAGGGCTCGGCCGCGAGGGCGGCAGCCGCGGGGAATTCATGGCGGTCTTCTACCGCACCGATCGCCTGGAGCCGGTGGCGTTCGATCATTTCTGGCTCTCCGACACCCCCGAGACGATCGGCTCCGCAACCTGGGGCAATCGCTACAAACGCATGGTCACCTGGGTTCGCTTCCGTGTGCGCGACTCCGGCGCGGAGTTTTATTTCTGGAACACGCACTTCGACCACGAGGTGCCGCTTGCTCGGGAGAAGAGCGCGGCCCTGCTGAAACGCCGCGTCGCGGAGGTCGCCGGCAGCACGCCCGTACTCCTGGTCGGAGACTTCAACTCCCCGGCCGGAGAGAATCCCGCGTATTCGCTGCTCACCGACGGGGACTTCTTCCAGGATGCGTGGACTCGCGCGCAGCACCGCACTGGAGAAGGGCTGGGGACCTTCAACGATTTCGGAAAGACGCCCCAGGGCGGTACGCGGATCGACTGGATTCTCTTCCGAGGCCCCTGGGAGTCGGAATCGGCGGAAATCGCCACCGACAAAACGGGCACACAGTATCCCAGCGACCACTACCCGGTCGCAGCCAGACTGCGGTTGCGCTGACGCCGGCGGGCCGTTGCGAAAGCGGCCTTCGGAGCCGTCTGCGTCCGCGGGGCGGGGCGGATCGTGCCGGAGGCCAGCGCGACGCGGCGCAGAATCGTTCCGGGTTGTGCGGTTTTCGGTCCCGTCCGCAACACGGGGATCCGATCCGCAACATGCGGCTCGATGCCGGCGGGACCGGATGATTCCAGTGCGGCCATGATCCTCAACCTTCCCCTCCGCGCCCCGCATAACCTGGGACGCTCGATTCTTCGCCGCGGCCGCCCGAGCGTCGCGTGGCTCGCCGTTTGCCTCATGGGCAGCTCCTGGGCGGCAGCTGAGCCCGCCCCCGTCGCCATTCCCATGACGGCCGAACACTGGACGGCAAACGGCGACGCCGTTTTCGAGTCCCATCTCGGCACGGAATCGGCGGTGGTCCGGAAAGGCATCCTTGTCGCGAACGGCGTGGCGTTTCAGGACGGCACGATCGAATTCGACGTCGATCCCTTCGAGTTGGGAGCCGGCGTCGGCTTCCGCAGAAAAGACCCTTCCACCTTCGAGTGCGTTTACCTGCGCCCCAATCCGATGAAGCCGGGGGCGTCGGACGGCATTCAATATACGCCACAGCTCGGCGGTGCGCTGTTGTGGGATCTCTTTCCCCGGTATCAGTCGGCGGCCCCGCTGCGCTTGAAACAATGGAATCACATGCGGCTGGTCATCTCGGGCCAGCGGATGGACGTGTACATCAACGGTGCCCAGAACCCCACGCTCCACGTGGGGCGGCTCGAGGGAGATCTCTCGTCGGGCGAGCTGTTGCTCCAGGGGCCCGCGGCTTTCTCGAACCTCGTCGTGTCGCCGGGCCGGGTCGATAAGCTCGAGCCGGAGGCGGAAAAAGATCCCACGTGGGATGACGCCGGCCTCGTCCGCCACTGGCAGATCTCGTCCCTCCAGGAGCTGCCCGGAGCGAATGCACCCACCGTCCAGGACCTACCTCCGGTTTCGGGCAACTGGAAACCGCTCGAGGCCGAACGCGGCGGGCTGGTGAACGTGAGCCGTGAATACGGTCTTCCCTTGAAGCGGCCGAACCGCGCGCTCGTCTGGCTCAAGACGACCGTCAAGTCCGACGGCGAGCGTGTTGTCCACACATCGGTCGGCTGGGCGCGGGAGATCTGGGTCTTCGTCAACGGCCAAGCCGTCTACGCGGACAAGAACCTCTACACGCTGGCGTCCGCGCGAAAGGCCCCGGACGGCCGTTGCTCGCTGGAAAACGGCTCGTTCGCCCTGCCGCTCCGCGCCGGCGAAAACGAAGTTGTGGTGGCCCTCGCCAACAATTTCTACGGCTGGGGACTCATCTGGCGGATCAACGATCTGACGGGGATCGAGCTGCCCAAATGGTGAGCCCTGCCCGCGAACGCCCGCGCCTCCCGAGTTTCTCTCGTCTGGCTCTTCCAATCCTGCTCGACTGCCGCGCATGAAGTGGATTCGCCGGGCGACCGTCGCTTGGGTGGCGTGGACCGCGGTGGCGGCGCTCTTCGCCCTGCCCTCCCTCGTCGGCGAGGGAGCGCAGCGATCCATCGTCCTGGCTTCGCTGGCTCAATGGTGGAGCTGGGCTCTGGTCGCTCCCCTCATCCTCGCGGTGGACCGGCGGCTTCCCTTCAACGGAAGGCAGCTCTGGCAAAGGGCGCTGGTCCACGTCTTCCTCGGCTTCGTTTTCACGGCGTTCTACGTCTACGTGATGGAGGCCGTCCGGGCGGCGCTCGGTATCGGCTCCTGGACTACCCTCGCAGACGTACGCCCCCTGATGAGGGCGCTCCGGGGGATGTTTCTCTGGAGCTGGCTGGTGTACCTGCTGATCGTGGGCGGCTGGCAGGCGTACCGGTACTACGAGCGGTATCGGCTCGGTGAGCTGCAGATGGAGCGGCTGGAACGCCAGTACTCCGAAGCGCGCCTGAACGCGTTGCGCGCCCAGCTCGATCCGCACTTCCTGTTCAACGCCCTCAACACCATCTCGTCGCAGGTGGAACGGGATCCCCGGCTGGCCCGGGAGATGATCGGCCACCTCGGCGACCTGTTGCGGCTCTCGCTCGATTCGAGGGACAAGCGACTGGTCACGCTGGAGGAGGAGCTTGTTTTCCTCGACCACTACGTCGCTATCCAGCGGATACGGTTCGGGGACAAGCTGCGCGTAGAGGTTTCCGCCGGTCCGGAAGCGCGCTCCGCCCTGGTGCCGGGACTGCTGCTTCAGCCCCTGGTCGAAAACGCGATCCGCCATGGCTTCTCCCGACGACCGTCCGGAGGGAAAGTCACGATCGAGGCGCGGTGCGCCCAGGGCGCCCTCGAGATCGCCGTCCTCGACGACGGCGCGGGCCTGCCCTCCGACTGGGATCTCACGCGTTCCTCCGGCGTGGGGCTGTCGGCGACCCGTGAGCGGGTCCTCGCCTCGCCGCCGGCCGGAGCGGGCCGTTTCGAGATTGGTCCGCGCGAGGGCGGCGGCACGGCCGTCCGAATGGTGTTGCCATTGGTCGACGCGAAAACCGCCGCCGCATGAAGGTCCCCTCCCCGAAATCGATCCGCGTGCTCGTTGTCGACGACGAACAGCCGGCGCGCCAACGCCTGCTGGACCTCCTTCGCAAGGACGCGCGGGTCGGCTGTATCCACGAAGCGGAGAACGGCCTCGCGGCGGTTGACGCGATCCGCGACGAGAAGCCGGACCTGGTTTTTCTCGATATCCAGATGCCGGGACTCGACGGCTGGGGAACGCTGGCGGAAGTCGGAGCCGACCAGATGCCGCTCACGATTTTCGTCACCGCTTACGACCGGCACGCCATCCGCGCCTTCGAGGCGAACGCCCTGGACTACCTGCCCAAACCGTACAGCGACGAGCGTTTCGCCGCGGCGCTGGCGCGCGCCCACGAGCGCCTGGCGGACGACCAATACCGCGATTTCGGCCAGCAGGTTTTCCAGATGATGGCGCGCGAACCCGCAGCGGACGCCTTTCTCGACCGCATCGTCGTGAAGTCGGGCGCAACCACCCGGCTGCTCCCCGTCGCGGAGATCGACTGGATCGAATCGTCGGGCGTCTACGTCAATCTCCACACCGGGAGCAAAACCCACCTCCACCGCACGTCGCTGCAGGAACTTGCGGGGAGACTGGATCCGACGCGGTTCGTCCGCGTTCACCGCTCCGCGATCGTCAACCTCGCGAGCATCCTGCACCTCGTCTCCCTGTCGCACGGCGAGTTCGAGCTGGTGCTGAAAAACGGCGCCCGGACTCGGGTGAGCCGGAGCTACCGCGCAGAGTTGGAGAAGCGATTGGGCCAGTCGCTGTAGCGCGGGGCGCGCCGCCGTGCGTGCCTTTTCTCTGGGAGCGCGGGTCGCTGGCCCGCAATCCAATCCAGGCAGGCGGGACGCCTCAGGTTCATTCGTTGCTCGAACTCGCCCGCGCAGCGAGGATCCAACCCAGCCCGGCGAAGGCGAGGGCCTCGAACACGGCCGTGGTCTCGTTGGCGTTTCGGATCGTGAGAGCGCGAGGGATGTGGACGAGAAAAACCCAGAGGAAAATCATCCATCCGGTGAGAGCCGCAGCGAGCCGCCGTGTCGGCGGAATCATCAGACCCACGCCTCCGGCGATCAGCGCCACGGCGGCGAAATACGTCCAGAAGCGCGGGCCCGGAATCCAGGACGGCACCAGCGTCTGCACGAACTGCCACCAGAGGAAGTGCTGGATTCCGCAGAGCACGAGAAACGCGGCGAAAAAGAAGCGCGCCGCCCAGTCCAGCGCCGGCGCACCCGCCCAGCGATCCAGCGCGTCGCCCGAGCGCGCAAGACCAGCCGTCGCGAGTCCGACAGCGCAAAACGTCAGCGCCTTCCCGGCGCTGGTCCACTCGCCGCCCCAGGCGCCCGCGGCGCGCGCGATCGGAAGGTGTAACAGGACAAAGGATACAAGACAGCTCAGGGCGAAGCCGAGCGAGACGGCGGTCAGCCTGACCCTCAACGCCACGCAAACGGCGATCGCGAGCAGTAGGATTCCGACCAGGGGCGAAAGCCCCGGCGGGAGCGGCCCCCAGGGGGAAACGGGAGGGACGAGACGCGTGACGAACCGGCCGAGGATGAGGTGCTGGAGCCCAAACGCGGCGAGCGCGACGGCGAAAAACAGCCGGCCGATGACGGCGAGCCGCGGGGAAAAGACAGAGAGCATGGTTGTGTGTGGCTCCTCGTCCAACACCTCCCGCCCCGCGAATCCTTCAACTCATACCGAGGGGCCGAAAAACGATCTTCGGCCGGGCGCTTGTCTTCTGTTTCCCAGCGCACCTGCGCCTCTCGTCCACGAGCGCGCTCGCAAAAAAGCAGGGACCGTGCGGGTCCCTGCCGGTTTGGGCGGAAGAATCAGCAGGGTGTCACCAGCCGATCCAGAGCATCGCGGAGGCGGAGTCGTAACCTGGATACGAGCCGTACGCCGCGAGGTAATAATAGGTGTCCGCCGCGTAGGAGGTGGAGTTCACGTCGTAGTAGTGGGCTCCTCCGGAAGCCCACTGGTTCACGCCGATGGCTCCGCCGATCATCACGTTGGCCGAGCCGCCTGGTCCGGAGGCGACAACATCCCACTCGTAGTTCGCGCCGGCGGGAACGCCGTAGATGTAGCCCTCCGCCTTCGGCGTGCCTCCGTAGTTCACGCTCACGTAGATGTTGTCGGCGAACGCGGTCGAAGCCAGAAGGCCAAGGGCCAGGGCAACGCCACGGAACGAGAGACTTACTCTTTTCATGGGTATTTTGTTTTGGGTTTCCGCGCGGCACACGATCCCTGCGACGTTCAGCCTTGGATGAGCTGGGGTACCGCCCGCCACAGTTCGCCGCGCGCCCGAAGACGGAGCCCGGGCTGCGCTTCGGGTCAACCGGCGGCTGGCTCTGATTATTGAGCCGCCCGAGGCGGCTGCACCGCGCGCCTCACTCGGACCGCAGCGCGATCAGCGGGTCCACGCGGGAGGCGCGGCGCGCGGGAAACCAGGCGGCCGCACAGACGATCCCGACGAGCAGCGCTGCGCCGGCGACGAGGGTCAAAGGGTCGGACGCGCTCACGCCGTAGAGTTGATTCCGGATCAGGCGCGCCAATCCCAACGCCGCAGGCAAGCCGACAGCCATGCCCGCCAGCGCCAGCCAGAGTGCCTCGCGCAAGACCGGCCAGGCGATTTCTCTCCGGGTGGCGCCGAGCGCCATCCGCACGCCGATCTCGCCGGTGCGACGGGCGACGTTGTAGGCCATCAGTCCATACAGGCCCACGCAGGCGAGGAGCAAAGCGAGCGCAGCCAGACCGCTGCACAACCCGGCGAACAATCGATCCACCAACGTGGATTCTCGCACCAGATGCTCCTGGGTGCGGACGTTGGACAACGGCAGGCCCGGACGGAGCGTCGCGATTTCTTTTCGGACCGCGGGCACCAGGGACATCGGCGGGAGAGCGGTGCGGACGACAAAATGCATCGCTCGTTGCTCCTGTTGACGGGAACTGAAACACATCAACCGCGGAACCTCCTCGCGAAGGCTGTCGTATTTCGTGTCGCGGCAGACGCCGACGATCGTGATGGGGCGAGCAGGACTGCCCGCCAGACTGAAGGTGCGACCGACCGGATCTTCCCCGGGAAAATACTCGCGGGCGAATCGCTCGTTGACGACGACCACCGGAAGGCTGCCCGCAGCGTCGGTCTCCGCGATTTCTCGACCGAGGAGAATCGGGATGCCCATCGTCTTGAAAAAGCCGTCGCTCACCTGGAGTTGGTAGGTTTCGCGCGCGCCGCCCCGCTTCGCAGGTCGTCCGGGCAACACGATCTCGGTCGAACTCGATGCGCCCGAGATCAACGCCACATCGCTCAGCGCGACGGAGCGCACGCCGGGAATCCCGGCAATCGCCCGACGCGCGTTGTCGTAAAACGGCTGTAGCTCCGGTCCCGACATCCCCGCCTGGCTGGGCGCCACGCGAAAGAGCAGGATGTTCTCCGGACGGAACCCGAGATCCACGCGAACCAGGTTGGAAAACGTGCGAATCAAAAGCCCGGCGCCAAACACGAGCAGGAGCGAAAGCCCGATCTGCACGGAAACCAGCATCCGGCCCAACCGGAGTCGCGGAGCCGCCAGGGCCGATCGGCTCTTCAACCCGTCCAGCGGCGCGACGTTCCCGGCGCGAAGGGCGGGCACGAGCCCAAACAAAAGTGCGGTGAGCAGGGCCAGTCCGAGCGTGAACACGAGCACCCGGAAATCGGTGTGCACGTCGATCCGAAAACCCTCCAGCTGCGCGACGACGCTCCGCAGCAGGACCTTTTTCCCCCACGCGGCGAGCAAGAGTCCGACGACCGCGGAGGACAATCCGAGCACAAGACTCTCCGTCAGCGCCTGCGCGATCAGTCGCGCCCGGCCGGCACCGATCGCCGCCCGGATGGCAAACTCCTGCTGGCGCGCCGCACCTCGCGCCAAAAGAAGGCCGGCCACGTTTGCACAGGCGATCGCCATCACGAGCGCCACAACGCCCAGCAGCGCGAAGAGCGGCATGGCCATGCGCTGACGCAGCCGGTGGGCCGCTCCTTTCGAGCCGTCCTCCAGCGCAATTCCCGGCTCGCCCATCTTGGTCGTCGAGCCGGAGAGGAGCTGTCGAAAGACGGCCTCCATTCGGGCCCGAAGCTGCTGCTCATCCGTCCCGGGGCCGACGCGCACCATGATCTGCATCCACCAGTTATTGGCGGAGGCGATCGGTCGATTCGCCAGGATGAGAGGCTGGGCGGCGAACGTGATATAGGCGTCCGCCATGTCGCCGGGCATCGGGCCGATGTAGTCTCGCGGCAATACACCGACGATGGTGAACGCGCTCTGGTTCAGCGTAAGCGTCTGCCCGATCGCGGAGGGATCCTGTCCAAACCGGCGCTCCCAAAAACTGTGCGTGATCACCACCGCGGGCGCGGCTCCGGGCCGCTCGTCTTCCATCAGCAGCGGACGCCCGAGGAGCATCGACGCTCCGTAGTCGGCGAAGAAATTCCCCGACACCATCAGCACGCTGGAGACGGACGCGTCGCCGCGAGCGAACGTCGTCACGCGGGGGATCGGAAAGAGCCCGAAGACTTGAGCGCTGTCCGCCAGCCGCTCCCGCATTTCGCGAAACACCGGATACGGAAACGAACTGCCCACCTCCAGACGCCCGCGCTTTCCGATCGGCTCCATGCCGCTGTAGTTGTTCAGGACCACATCGCTTCCCATCCAGTTGACGAGCCGCAGCTCCTGCGGGGCGCGAACGGGAAGGGAGCGCAGCAGCACGCCGTTGAGAATGGAAAAGATCGCCGTGCCGGCGCCGATTCCCAGACCGAGCGATAGGATCGCGACCGCAGTGAAGCCGGGCGAACGGGCGAGTCCGCGAAGCGCGAACTGCGTGTCTCTGCGCAGATGGTCCACCCACGCGCCCCACCGCTGGGCCCGCGCGACCTCCTTCGCTTGATCGACTCCGCCAAAACGCCGGAGCGCCGCGTGGCGTGCATCGGTGGGCGACATGCCCGCCTCGACATTCTCCTGCGTGCGGTGCTCGAGGTGGAGCCGCATCTCCTCGGCCATCTCGGCCTCAAAGCGATCGCGCCGGAACGGTGCCAGCAAACGGTTGAACCAGTTCATGTGAGTGATGTGGAGCGCCCGGCCTGCGCGCGCTCCGAGGTTGCGGCCTCTCGCGCCCTGCGCGCGGGGCCGACGCTGCCCGGCTTTCCGGTTTTCGAATCCGCAGACATCTGCTTTCTCCCGCTTCCCTCCGCGGCGGTCAGGCCAGGCGCATGATCGCGCCGATCGCCCCGACGAGGCGGTCCCAAGTTTCGGCCTCGACTTCCAGCTGACGCCGGCCGGCCTTCGTCAGGCGGTAGAACTTCGCCTTCCGGTTGTTTTCGGAGACGCCCCATTCGGATTCGATCCAGCCCTGCTGCTGCAGGCGGTAGAGCGCAGGGTAGAGCGAGCCCTCGCCCACGCTGAGCACGCTTTTTGAAAGCTGCTCGATCCGGTCCGCGATCCCCCAGCCGTGCATCTCGCCGCGGCTCAGCACGCGGAGGATGAGCATATCGAGCGTTCCTTGAAGTAAGTCTGTTTTGAAATCGTCCTTGGCCATGCGAGTGTCTCCCATCGACGCCCGATGGGAGCACCTCTCCCATCGATTGTCAATGGGAGTGTTGCCTTCGCACGCTTGCGGGTGGGTCGGCGCGTCCCCGCGACGACACGTTCACATGGCCCGCGCTGAACCTCGGTTTTGCGCGCAACGCGGGCTCGATTTTTCATCGCGCCGTACGGGCTCTTTGGACCGGAGACAAGGGTAACGGGTCGCGTCGCGCCACCCGCAAGCGAATGAACGCGCCTTAATCCGTTGTGGGTCGGGTATCCGCACCGGCGGGTTGCGACGTCGCTCTGCGCGGTGAGGGCACCGCGCCCACATCGGAGGGAAAGAAGCCGGCGATGATCCGCTGGGGAGCGCGGGCCGCCGGCCCGCGGTCGAAAAGGATGCGGGCGCCAGCACCGGCTCTCGAGAGGAATCCGTCCGCCTGACGTGACGCGCAGAGGAAGCCGATTTCACTGCCGCATGCGCCGCCTCCGGATTCCGGACTATTCACTCGACGATTACCTCGATCCTCGGCTCGCCTCGGCCGGACTCTACGTCGGGCGCTTCGAGGACTCGCTGGCCGCGCGCGCCAACCGTGTGCGCATTCATCGCCACCGGCATTTCGAGCTCTTCCGCCTGAAAGGCGCCGGGAGCCATTTCAACGATTTCGCCGAGCACCCGCTGCGGGACGACTCGCTGGTCGTCGTCCGCCCGGGCCAGGTGCATGGCTGGCCGGACAGCGGGCAGCTCCGCGGCACGATGATCGGCTTCACCCAGGAGTTCTTCGACGGCGACCGGCCACCGCCGAGCGCGCTCCAGCGGTACGGATTTCTCCAGGAAGGCCGGCCTGCGAGGGCGCTCGACCCTTCGGCCGCGCGAAATCTGGATGCGGCCTTTGCCGCCATCGCCGCCGAATTCGACGCACGCCAGCCCGAATGGCACGACGTGATTCGCAGCCACCTCCATATCGTGCTGGTTCAGATCGCACGGATCGCGGCGCAGGATCCCGCGAGCCTCGCTCCGAAGGGCCGTGCGGCGGAGCTCATCCGCCGGTTTCGGCTGCTGCTGGAGAATCAGTTTCGCACGACGAAATCGGTCGCAGGCTACGCGCGCCAGCTCGGCGTCACGCCGGGGCACCTCAACGACGTGCTGCGCGAACACACCGGGCAGGCTGCCAGTGAGGTCATCCACGATCGTATTCTCCTGGAGGCGCGGCGCTGCCTGCTGCACTCGGAGCTGAGCGTTTCGGAGGTGGGTTACGGGCTCGGATACGAGGACCCCTCCTACTTCGCCCGCTTTTTTCGTCGGAGCACCGGTCAGTCGCCGATGGCGTTTCGCGCGACACACCGTGAGAAGTGCCGGTTTTCCCGCGATTAGTGCCGGGAGTGCCCGTTGCGGGACGGTGAGCCTCGAGGACGGTGCCGCCTCACTCAAAACGCACATGGACTATCGAAATCTAGGCAGATCGGGATTGAAGGTGCCGGCGCTCAGCCTCGGCACGGCGACCTTCGGAGGAACAGGAGATTTCTTCGGAGCCTGGGGTTCCACCGGTGTGGAGGAAGCGTCCCGCCTGGTGGACATCTCGCTCGAGGCGGGCGTCAACCTGTTCGATTCGGCCGACGTCTACTCCGACGGCCGCGCCGAGGAAGTGCTGGGAAAGGCGATACGCGGGAAACGGGATCGCGTGCTGATCTCGACCAAAGGCGCCCTGCGCGTCGGGCTGGGCCCGAACGACGCCGGCACGTCGCGGTTCCATCTCGTCCGGGCCGTCGAAGCCAGCCTTCGCCGTCTCGGCACCGACTACATCGATCTGTATCAGCCGCACGGATTCGATGCGTCGACGCCCGTCGAGGAGACGCTCCAAGCCCTCGACGAACTGGTTCGATCCGGCAAGATCCGGTACCTGGGCGCATCGAACTTCTCCGGGTGGCAGTTGATGAAGTCGCTCGCGTATTCCGACCGCCACGGTCTGGCCCGGTATGTCGCGCACCAGAGCTACTATTCCCTCGTCGGCCGCGACTACGAATGGGAGCTGATGCCGCTGGGGCTCGATCAGGGCGTGGGAGCCGTGGTCTGGAGCCCGCTCGGCTGGGGACGGCTGACCGGAAAAATCCGCCGCGGACAACCCCCGCCGAAGCACAGCCGGCTCCAGACCAAGCTCGTCGTGGACCTGGGTCCCCAGGTCGACGACGAACGCCTGTACCGCGTGATCGACGCCCTCGATGCGATCTCGGCCGAAACCGGCAAGACCGTTCCCCAGGTGGCGATCAACTGGCTGCTCCAGCGCCCCACGGTCTCCACCGTGATCATCGGCGCCCGCGACGAAGAGCAGCTCCGGCAGAATCTCGGCGCCGCCGGATGGACGCTCGACCGCGACCAAATCGCACGACTCGACGCCGCGAGCGCCACACCGAAGCCCTGGCCGTATTACCCGTATTGGGGAGAGAGCGGCTTTCACGAATTGAACCCGCCCCCGGTATGAGCAGCCTGTGCCCGGCGTACCCGGTCAACTTTGATCGAAACCCAGATTCTCCGGGACGCGTTTCGCGGGGCGCGTCGGCATCTTGGTTGTCGGCACGGTCTGATCGACGATCTCGAATTTGGGGTCGTTGAACCAAGCCTGCCCTTCGCCCGCGATGAAGAATCCGAAGTAAATCCCCTCGGCCTCGTTCGGTACGTCGAGGACCACGGCGTAATTCTTCCAGTCGGTCGTTCCCTTGGGCGCACGACCTTGAAGATTGTCGAATGCCAGCACGCGCGAACCCAGTCCGCTCAGCCCGTCGACGCGCATCCAGACGTTTGCGGAGCGCTCGATGGCCTCGGTCTTGATCCAGGCGCTGAACCGGACGCGTTTGCCCCGGTAATCCTCGGCCGAAATGCTCTGCATGAAGCCGCCGAAGCCGGGCGCGTCGGGCACGATGGACTTGATATAAGCGCTCACCGGTTTCACGTGCGGCTGCGAGCGATCGAGTCCGACGGCGTACCCTTCCGCTCTTTCTCCGTTCTTCTGCCATCCAGCCGGCGCCGAGGTGGTCACGGTGTCGCCGACCGTCGACGGCTTCGGCGTATCTGCCGCACGTGCCGGCCGCGTCAGCGCGAGCACGGCGACTATTGCCAGCAACCCTGATCCCGCCACCACCGACCACGAGGTCGAGGTCCGATATTTGGCTATCATCTGAATTCTCCTTTTGAGTTGTTGTTTGTTTTCGAAGATCCCGACGGCTGCCGGAGATCCGCCTTGTCCGCCGACGACTCCCAGGACCTTCAGGAGAGCGGCACCGTACGCGCACGCCTCTGCAGAAGGCGCGCGGCGCATGACAAATTCGTCGCAGGCATGCTCACAATCGAGCCGGGCCGCCCGGGCGCCCAGCCAGACGAGCGGGTTGAACCAGTGGACGATTCGCGCCCACTCGAGCAGGCCGAGCGCCCAGGCATCCCGGCGCTTCCAGTGGCCCAGCTCGTGACGAAGAACCCAGTGAAGTTCTTCGTCGGATACCGCTCCTGCGAAGCCCGCCGGAATCAGGATCCGGGGCGCCCACGTTCCGGCCACGGCAGGGGCGGAGACACCCGAGGAGACCACCAGCGGCACCTCGCTCCGAATCGACAATTCGGATTTAACCCGCGCCAACGCCCGCATCAGCCGATTCTCAGGGAGCATTCTTCCCCTCGCGACGCTCCGCCAGAAAACGGCGATCTTCGCCGCCCGAAGGCACGCCAGAACCAGGACTCCGCCCATCCACGCCCAGCCGAGCACCGCGCCAGGTGTGGCTCGCAGTGGAAGCGGGCCAGGCCGCGCGGCCACCTCGTTGGCAAAAGAAAGCGACTCATCGGGACCCGCTGCCCCGTCGCCCACGCCCGGCATCTTCGTCGCGACAGACCGGCTCTTCGTCACGGCACTCCGAGCGGGCTCCAGGCGACTCGCACGGACACGGGGACGATCAGGGCCAGTCCAAGCAGCACCCACGCGACAAACAGCATGCGCGCCGGTATGGATCGTCCCACGACACGACGCACCAGAAGCAGCAGGAGAATCATCACGCCGCCGCGCAGCGAGGCGGACAGGAACGCACCGGCAAGCACATGAAAGACGTTCACCGCCGGCCTTTCTTCGCCTTGAGAATGGCCTCGAGCTCCGCGATTTCGTCGCGGCTGAGATCGGCACGTTCGCAGAAATGGACAACGAGCGATCCCGCGGCGCCCTGGAAAACGCGCTGCAGAAACGAGTCGCCTTCGGCTTCGACGCACTCCTCGCGCTTGAGCAACGGCCGGTAAACGTTGGCTTTTCCCTCGCGCTCCACGCCGAGCACCCCTTTCTCGACCAACCTGGCCAAAAACGTATTCACCGTTTTCAGCTTCCACTCCCGTTCCGGAGGCAGGGCGGAAAACACTTCGGACGCGGCGATCGGGTGTTTCGACCAGACCACGTTCATCACTTCCCACTCCGCACTCGATATTCTCGGCGATTCCATGTCCTACAAATGTAGGAGGAGACATGTCCTACACTTGTAGGACGTCAAGGCCGAATCTGGTTCTTTCACCCAGACGTAGCACGCCAACGCCCAGCTTCTCAGCCGCGGCGGTCTTTGAAGGTCAGTTCGGCGATGCCGCTTTTGTCGAGGTGACCCAGCCCGACGGCCGTCATCCGGTCGTACTGGAGTTTCGTCGCGGCGGAGAGGGGCAGCTGAAGTCCGGCTTGCGCGCCCAAGGTCCAGGCGATGCCGGAATCCTTCGCGGCATGCGCGGCGGAGAAGTAGCAGTCGTGCGAGCGGTTCTGCATGTCTTCTCCGTCGGTCTTGAGCACCTGCGAAGCTGCGCCCGTTTCGGCGAAAACCTCGCGCAACATCGTCAGGTCCAGGCCGAGCGCGCTTCCCAAGCCGAGCCCTTCCGCGAGCGCAGCGGTGTTGATATTCATGACCAGATTGACCAGCGCCTTCACCTGCGCCGCGCTGCCGGAGGGGCCGATGTAGCGCAGCGAAGAGCTGAGCTTCTCCAGAATCGGGCGAACGGCCTGGAAGGAGGACTCCTCTCCTGCACACATGAGGTAGAGCGTTCCGGCGCGGGCCTGCGGAATCGACGACGCCATGCACGCCTCGATCGCCTCGGCGCCAGCCGTGCGGGCCCGGCGCTGCGCCTCGACGTGCACCGCGGGGGTGAGCGTGGCGCAATTCACGAAACGTTTTCCGCGCGCCCCCTGGAGCAGCGAATCGCCGGCTTCGGCAAACACCGCCAGCTGGGCCGCGTCGTCGGAGACCACCGTGAAGATCACGTCGGCCGCCGCGGTGACCTCGGCGAGCCGCGTCGCCGCTTTCACGTCGAGTTCCCGGGCGAGCGCCTCGGCGGTCGGCGCATGCGCGTCGTACACCGCCACGATGGCGTAACCCGATTCGGCCAGCCGACGTGCCATGTTGGCGCCCATTCGGCCGACCCCGACGAAAGCGATTCGCTGATTCATGCGCGCAATGAGCACGGAAAGACGGGAAACGAAAGCGGTCGGGCAGTTCTCCGGCGTTTTTTCCCCTCGTTCAGTGTCGTTCCGGCAGGTGAGGGGCCGCCGCCGCGACGGTGCCGGCGCCTCTCCTTCTGTACCCAAACCTCCCCTACAGACGTCGCCGGCCTCCCCACGCTTTGCCTCTGGGCCGCAGCAGCAACGACGCTGCTGGCCGCTTGGCCATAAGCACGCTTCCACGAGGGCGCGAACCGTGCTTCTACGCGCGGGACAGCCCCCCGATCCCGGCCTGGAATATTGCCCCGCCGGCTGCGGGGGCCATGATCCG
The DNA here is from genome assembly GCA_003054665.1 of Opitutaceae bacterium EW11. GTDB lineage: Bacteria > Verrucomicrobiota > Verrucomicrobiia > Opitutales > Opitutaceae > EW11. Next base: position 117,811 of record QAYY01000020.1, read on the forward strand.
CAGCGATGCGCGCGACGAGCCGATCCCGGCAAACCGCGTTCCGCGCAGGATCCCCTCCCCGTCAACCCAGACACGCCATGGCGGAATCGATTGCATTCACTCTCAACGGCAAAGCCGTTCGCGTTAACGTCGCCCGCGATCGGACCCTGCTCTGGGTCCTCCGCACGGAGCTCGGACTGACCGGAGCCAAGTTCGGCTGCGGCGAAGGGCACTGCGGCTGCTGCTCCGTGCTCGTCGGGAAAAAGTCCGTGCGCTCGTGCAACGTTTTCATCGGCGACGTCGAGGGCAAGGACGTCGTCACGATCGAGGGCCTAGCGAAAGACGGAGAACTCCACCCGCTGCAGAAGGCGTTCATGGCAAACGACGCCCTCCAGTGCGGGTTCTGCACGCCCGGCATGATCCTCACCGCGTTCAGTCTGCTGCGCGACAATCCCCAGCCCACGCGCCAGCAAATCGTCGACGGCATGGAGCAGAACCTCTGCCGCTGCGGAGCCCACGCACGGATTGTCAAAGCCGTCGAAACCGCCGCCGCCGAAATGAAAGGAGGCGGCCAATGAACTCGCCGATTTCGTCCGATTCCGAAGCCGCCGCGTCACCGACGTCCGGCGTCGCCCCCCTCCTGAGCCGTCGCGACTTTCTGCAGCGCATGGCGACGGGCATCGTCGTCGTAGTCGCCCTGCGCGACGCGGAGCTTTTCGGAGCCGAAGAACCGACCCGCCCGGTCGCGAATCGGCAGGGCCTGCCCACGGACTTCAACGCCTTCCTCCGCATCGGCGAGGATGGGCGGATCACGTGTTTCACGGGCAAGATCGAGATGGGCCAGGGCCCGATCACGTCGTTGCCCCAAATGCTCGCCGACGAACTCGAGGCGCCGATCGACGCCATCGACATCGTGATGGGCGACACCGAGCTCTGCCCCTATGACGCGGGGACCTGGGGTTCGCTCACCACCCGGGCTTTCGGACCGGCGTGGCGGGCCGCCGCGGCGGAAGCCAAGCTCGTTTTGATCGAACTCGCCTCGGAGGCGCTCGGCGTGCCCGTCGCGCAACTCGTGGCGAAGGATGGCGCCGTCTTCGACCCGAAAAACCCGAGCCGCCGCAAGACGTACGGCCAGTTGTCCCAAGGCAAACGCATCGAGCGAAAGGTCACGGTGAAGCCCACGCTCAAGGAGCCGTCGCAGTTCGCGATCATGGGCAAGCCGATGCTCCGGCGCGACGCGCGGGAGAAAGTGACGGGGCAGGCGAAATACTCCGGCGACATCCGGCTTCCGGGCATGCTCTACGCGAGGATCCTGCACCCGCCGGCGCACGGGGCCAAACGGATCAGCCTGGATACAAGCGCGGCGAAACAGATTCCCGGCGCGATCGTGCTGGTAGACGGCGATCTCGTCGCGGTCCTGCACGAGCTTCCCGACATCGCCGAATCCGCCCTGGGCGAAATCAAGGCCGAGTGGGATCTCCCCAAGACCGGCGTGAACGACCGGACCATTTTCGATCACCTGCTGAAGACCGCCGCACCGGGCCGCGTGGTGAAGAAAGACGGCGACCTCGAGACCGGCCGCAAGCAGGCCAAGCGCATCCTCGCGGCGAATTACCTGAACGGATACGTCGCCCACGCGCCGATCGAGACGCACACGGCGCTGGCTTCGTTTGAGAACGGCAAGATGACAGTCTGGGCGTCCACCCAGAGTCCGTTCGGCGCCCAACGCGAAATCTCCCAAACACTCGGGCTTCCGCTGGAAAAGGTGCGCGTGATCACGCCCTTTGTCGGCGGAGGATTCGGCGGAAAAGCGGCCAACGGCCAGGCTGTCGAGGCGGCTCGCCTGGCCCGGCTCGCGGGAAAACCGGTGCAGGTGATGTGGACGCGGGAGGAGGAGTTCTTCAACGACACGTTCCGCCCTGCGGCCGTGGTGAAGATCGAGGCGGGTCTCGACGACGCGGGGCGGATCGCGTTCTGGGACTTCGACGAGTATTTCGCGAGCGAGCGCGGAGCGGATCATTTCTACGACATCCCGCATCACCGCACGCAGACGCACACCAACGGCCCGACGGGCGCCCCGGGGACCCATCCGTTCGCGACCGGCGCGTGGCGCGCTCCGGGGAACAACACCAATTCGTTCGCCCGCGAGTCCCATATCGACGCCCTTGCGATCGCGGCGGGCATGGACCCGGTGGAGTTCCGCCTCAAGCACCTGGAAGACGAGCGCATGATCCGTGTGTTGAAAGCGGCGGCCGAACGCTTCGGGTGGAAACCGGCGGTCGGCCCGAGCGGTCGCGGTTACGGCGTGGCGTGCGGCATCGACGCCGGGAGTTACGTGGCGGCCATTGCCGAGGTGGAGGTCGACCGGACCAAGGGCACCGTCCAGGTGAAGCGCGTGGTCTGCGCGCAGGACATGGGAATCGTGATCAATCCCCAGGGCGCAACGATCCAGATGGAGAGCTGCATCACGATGGGCCTCGGCTATTGCCTCACCGAAGAGCTGCACTTCAGCGACGGCGCGATGACGGATACGAATTTCGACAGTTACGAAATCCCGCGCTTCTCCTGGATTCCCAAGATGGAGACCGTGATCGTCGAAAACAACGCCCTCGCCCCGCAGGGTGGAGGCGAACCGGCCATCGTTCTCATGGGCGGCCTGATCGCCAACGCCGTTCACGATGCCATCGGCGCGAGACTGCTGCAGCTTCCTATGACCCCGGCCCGTATCCGCGAAGCCCTGCAGTCGGCGCCGGCGACCAAGCCGAGCTGAGCGAGCGCACCCCGGTCCGCTTCGCAACGAGGCCGCGGACCGCGCCGCCGCCAGGGTCCCTCGCGGAAACATGTATCCACGTTTCCCGCTCAACGGCTCCCGGCAGACGCCAGAACGCAAAACCGTGCGCCGCCTTCCTCCTTTGAACAGTCTCCAGAGTGAACGGATTATCGCTGGCCCCGCCGCGACATCGTTTCCTTACTGTCTTCCACCCATGAAATCGCCCCTTGCACGCATCTCGACGGCGTTGCTTTCGCTCGCCCTCGCGGCGGTCGCGGCCGCCCAGGACCTGGCGCTCACGCCCCTGAAATCCACGAGCATTTATGCCATGGGAGAGAAGGCCGGTTGGACCGTTGCTCCCGCGGCAAACGCCCCGGCGGGCGCGAAGTACCGGTATTCCCTCAGGAAAAACGACTCCCAAGTCATCCAAACCGGAGTCATCGACGGGGCGGCCACCATCGAGGCCGTGCTGAACGAGCCGGCGATGCTCTACCTCGACATCGCGCCGGAATCGGGCGACGGCAAACACATCGCCGCCGGCGCCGCCGTGGCGCCCACGCAGCTGAAGCCGTCCACGCCGCGCCCGAAGGACTTCGATGCGTTCTGGGCGGAAAAGATCAAGATGCTCGAGGCGATCCCGGCCGAGCCGGTCGTTACCCCGGGCGACAGCGGACGCGAGGGCGTCGAGTACGCGACGATCCGGCTCAACAATATCGCCGGCTCCCACGTCTACGGCCAGATCGCCAAGCCCGCCCGCGAAGGGAAATTCCCCGCGATGCTGATCCTGCAATGGGCCGGCGGCCCCTATCCGCTGCAGAAGCCCTGGGTCGTGGACCGCGCCGCCGAAGGCTGGCTCACGCTCAACATCGAGGCGCACGACGTTCCCGGAAACCTGCCGCAGGAGTTCTACGACGCGCTCCCGCAGATCATCAAAGCCTACAACAGCCTCTACGACGACGACCGTGGCCGGAACTACTTTCTCCGAATGTACCTGGGCGCGTATCGGGCGGCCGACTACCTCGCGGCGCGCCCCGACTGGAACGGGAAGATCCTCGTGGCAACCGGCACGAGCATGGGCGGCCAGCAAAGCTTCGCCGTTTCGGGCCTGCACCCAAAGATCACTCACATGATCGTCCACGTTCCCGCCGGGGCCGATTCGAACGGGGGACTGCACGGACGTCTCTCCGGATATCCCAACTGGGACAGCAGCCGCCCGAAGGTCATGGAGACGGCGCTTTACTTCGACACCGTGAACTTCGCCTCGCGCATCAAGGCGGTGTCGCTGGTCTCGATGGGATTTCTCGACGAAGTCTGTCCTCCCGCCGGAATCTGGACGGCGTTCAACCAGATCCCCGGACGAAAGGAAGTCGTGCCGCTGCCCACCGCCGCCCACAACCACCAGTCGACGCCGGAACAGCAGCGCGCCTACACCGAACGCTCCGGCAAATGGTTCAAAGCGCTGGCGAACGGCGCGGAGCCCGACGTGCGGCCGCTCAAGTAGTCTCGATCCGAGCGGGCGGCACCCACCTCCGAAGCCCGACGACTTCTGATCGCCGGCCTCCGAGATCTGACGTCCGTCCTCTGGCTTCCACGCTACGCTCCCGTCGCCAGATGAGGGCGTAACGCCCCTTTCTCGGCGTGGGCCGGCACGGCAAGGAGCAGCACGAAGGCGGCGACGCACGCCGCCGCACAAGCAAACGGCGCGCCGCCATGGCCGAGCACGCTCACCAGGCCTCCGAAGGAAAAGTAGCCCGCGAGGTTTCCGGCGTTTCCAGCGTTTGAATACACGGTGGTGGCGAGCCCCGCTTGTCCGGGCAGAAGGTCCTGGAAAAACGAAATCGCGACGTTGGTCAGGATGGCGAAGGAAACGCCGCTCAGGATCTGGATCGGGAAGATGTGCCAGGGTTCGCGAGCGCAGGAAAGGCCCACGAAATAGAGCGCCGTCGCCACAACGCCGAAACGGATGAGGCGGAGGCGCCCGCCCGTCGCGGCGAGCTGCCCGAACCAGAGCATCAAGGGAATCTCCGCGATCGGTCCGATGATGAAGGCGACGCCGAGATCGCCCGGCGTGCCGCCGAGCTGCCGCGTGATCAGCAGCGGCAGGTTCATCATGTTCAGGGCGTGCGCTGCAAAAACCAGCGCGAAGGCGAGAAAGCAGGCCAGGAGGTCTCGGCGCGAAAGCACCCGCCAGATCGGCTCCCGTCCATGGCTTTCCAAACCCGGCTGCGGTGGGTGGTGCGGCACAAAGCGCGCGACGCCGACAAAAAACGCGAGGTAGAGACCGGCGGCGCCGAAAAACAATCCGCGAAAGCCGAGGTGCGCGAGCGTGGTTGCCGCCACGGCCGGGCCGAAGGTCCAGGCGACGGAGAAGCAGACGCGCACGATGCTCATCACGATGGTCGCATCCCCGCTCTCGCCTTCGGAGCTGAACTCCTCCCGCACGTGGGCGAAAAGCTGCGAAAAACAGACCGAGGACAAGGCGACGAACGTCAGTCCCCAGAACACGAGCGCCACCGGATTCCGGAGCAACGCATAGCCCGCGTAGCCGAGCACGCCCGCCGCGCTGCCGGCGAGAAGCATTGTTCGCCGGGAGGTATGGGAGTCGGACCAGCGCGCGAGCACCGTGCTGACCGCGATCGCGCTCAGCGTGACCACGGTCATGAACGCGCTGAACCACACGGGCGTGAGCCCGATCTCGCCCGTGCCCCACATCGAGAGAAACGGCGAGACGAAGGAGAACGCCAGGCCCAGCGCCGCCGTCGCGAAGAGAAGCCCGACAAAGTGACGGCGGCGAAGGAGGTTCCTGCTGGAGACGAGCCAAGGGTGCATCGAAGGGCCCAGCGAACACCTTCGGGGAGCGCGCTCCAATCCCCCCGGAGCAGGAGCGTCAGATTGCGACGGGGTCTTTCGCCGCCCCGGAGAACGCCGCGGACCGCCCTCCTGCGCCGCGTGCAGCACGAGCGGTCCGGACTCCACGCGCCACAGGCGAGCGGCGCCTGGGCGCGCAGCGCTCACGGCTTCTTCACTTCGCTCTCCGCGATCGTCCGCAGGTTGGCCAACCCCTGCTCGAAAGTGCCGCCGATCATCTTGTCCATGCTGACAAACAGGCCGAACGCCTTGGCGACGAAGTTCTGGTCGCCGAACATCGTCCACGTCACCAGGGTCCGGTCGCCCTGCGGCGTGAAGGTGAACTCCGCCGTGTTCACCCCCTTCATGGGCTTGAAGAACTCCTGACGGTATTGGATGCGTTCATACGGCTTGCTTTCCACGATGGTGAGGCGGCCTTCGCCGACCTGGGAGTTTCCCGCCCACGCATAGGAGGCGCCGGGGCCGGCCTCCGGACCGCTGAAGGTGGTTTTCATCGCAGGATCCATCTTCGCCCAAGGCGACCAAACCTCCATTTTGTGGAAATCGTTTATCTGGGCAAAAACGACATTAGCGGGAGCGGCGATGGTGGCGGACCTCACCACGCGAAACGTGGCAGGCTGGAAGGAAACGACGATCGCGAAGAGGACAACGAGGGCGAGCAAACCGGCGAGGATCTTGATGAGCATAAGATAAGGGGTTGTTGCCTTATCGACGTATGTGCCCCGCCGAAGCGGACAACGTCCCGCGTTCTTTTTCGCCCCATATCCGCGCAGCCGCGCAAGAGCCGCGGCGGGTTTCGAGGCTTGGAGTGGGTGCTGAACCCCGTGCAAGGCGCCGCCGGGGCCGACAGTCGGTCCAGATTCACCGGGTAAAACACAGCCGCCAGAAGTTGCTCCGCCGAGTTGCACGACGGAGGGAAACCGACATGGTGCCGCGCGTTTTAACCCCTGCTCCACGATGTCGACGCCCCCCGTACCCTACCTTCTGCTCTTCCGCGATGCCCCGCTGGAAACCTACAGCAGCATGTCTTCCGACCAGCGCGCCGCCCTGCTTCAGCGGTGGAACGACTGGTTCGATGGGATCGCAGCCAAGGGGCAAATGGTCGACGGCCGGCCGCTTCACAACGAAGGGCGCGTCGTCTCCGGGCCTCGCGGCGAGCGAATCGTCGACGGCCCGTTCGCAGAGGCGAAGGAGGCGGTCGCCGGCTATTTTCTGATCAACGTCAGCGGCGCGGACGAAGCCACTGCCATCGCGCAACAATGCCCGATGCTTCCCTACGGCATGACCGTGGAAGTTCGTCCCGTCGCCGGAGCATGCCACCTCGCGTTGTCGCTCGGCCGGACCACGATGAAGGAATGCGCCACGGCCTGAGGGCAGGCGGAAGACGGATGCCGGACGTCAGAGGTCAAAAGTCAGAAGTCGGAGATCGAAAATCGGAGGCCAGGGCTCCGACTTCGGCATTGCCGCGGGGAATCCCTCCGCACGCTGAGAAGTGCCCAGCGATCTCCAACATCCGTCCTCTGTCCTTCGTCCTCTGACAGCGGGTTTCTGGTCTCCGTCCTCTGTCCGCTGACATCTGATCTCTGCCTTCCGACCTCCTCCGTCTTCCGCCCCCGACTTCTTTCTCGCACCGAATCATTTTTCTCCCGAAATCGTCGCCACCATGAAGTTCTCCGAGATTGCTTCCGCGCTGCCGTCCCAAGCCGTCACCACGGTCGAAGGGCTTCCGTTTCCAAAAATCGCGTCCGGCAAGGTTCGCGAAATCTACGACCTGGGCGATGCCCTGTTGATCATCGCGACCGACCGCCTTTCGGCGTTCGACGTGATCCTCCCCGACGGCATCCCCGGAAAGGGAATCATCCTCAACCAGATGAGCCTTTGGTGGTTCAGCCAGGTGACGGGGATCATCGAAAACCACCTGCTGCCGAACCAGGAGCAACTGCTCGCGGAGAAATACAATCTCTCCCGCGACCTCCAGCTGCGCAGCATGGTCGTGCGGAAATTGAGACCGCTCACGATCGAGTGCGTCGTCCGCGGCTATCTCGTCGGCAGCGGCTGGTCGTCGTATCAGAAGACCGGCGACGTCTGCGGCATCCGGCTCCCCGCCGGGCTGCGCCAGGCGGACAAGCTACCCGAGCCTATCTTCACCCCCACCACCAAGGCGCCGAAAGGCCAGCACGACGAGCCGATCAACGACGAGCAGGGGGCGTCCGCGGTCGGCAAGAGCCTGTACGAACAGGTCAAGGCCGTGAGCCTGCAACTCTACAAGTTCGGGCACGACCGCGCCGAGAAGGCGGGTATGATACTTGCGGATACGAAATTCGAGTTCGGCACCGACGCCGGCGGCAAGCTGGTGCTCATCGACGAGATCCTCACGCCCGACTCCTCGCGCTACTGGCCGAAGGAAAGCTATCGCCCGAACCAGTCGCCTCCGAGCTACGACAAGCAGTTCGTCCGCGATCACCTGGTGGCGCTCAAGTGGGACCAGAAGCCGCCCGCGCCCCGGCTGCCGGAGAACGTGATCAAGGGCACGCAGGAGAAGTACCTCACCGCGCTGCGCACCCTGCTGGGCTGAGCACCGACGACCGGCGTCCAGTCGTTTTTCCCACGCCCCGGCCTCTTCTCGAGCCCGGGGCGTTTTCTTTCTGCAGCCCGCAACGTCGCTCAGCGCGGTGAGCACCGCGCAGCACGCTTGCGGGTGGGCCGGCGCGTCCCTGCGACGACACCTTTCCTCCGCCCGCGTTTCTCCTCCGCTTACCTCCGACGCTTCTCCTGCTAGCTCCGCGCAAACCCAGATCCGACGCCTCGCGCGCCACAGAGACGTGTCGCGCCACCTCAAGCGCCATGCACGCGCTTCGGGCCGACTCGGCCCGAGCTCGCTTACTGGTTCGCGGTTTGCCCGGAACGGACCGCCACGTTGCGCGAGGAGCGAATCAACTCGCGGCGGAGCCAGTCGATCGCGGCGTTCACCGCGCGGACTTTCACGGTCGCACGCGGGCCCGGGTACGACATCTTCTTCGACCAGACTCCAAGCGGTGAATACAGCGCCAGGTAAATGGTCCCGATCGGATTCTCAGAACCGCCCCCGCAACACGGACCGCAGGTGCCGCTGACCGCGAGCGCATAGTCCGCCCCGAGCCGCTCCGCCGCGCCGGTCGCCATCGCGACGGCGTTTTCCGCGCTGACCGTGCTGTGCTGCGCGAGCAGGCACTCGGGAACGTCGAGCAGCTGCATGATCGATTCGTTGCTGCAGCAGACGCATCCGCCCGCGAAGAACTTCGCGGCGCCGGTGACCTCGGTGAAGCAGTTCGCGAGCAGGCCGCCGGTCGTGGTCTCCGCAACGGCGAGCAGCTTCTCCTGGCTCCGCAGATGGTCCGCCGTGACCTTCGCGAGCGAGTCGTGACCGAAACAGAGAAAGTCCTCCCCGAGCACCGAGGCGCATTCGCGCGCAATCTGCTCGAGTTGCACCGGATCGAGCCGATCCGACGGCGAACTCAGCCTGCAGTCCACCTGCGCCTGGTGCGCGCAGAACGCGACGCTCAGCGCGTCGCCGTGGCGGTCGAAGATCGGCTGGAGTTTCGTCTCCAGCATCGATTCGCCGACGCCCACCGTGCGCACCTGGATGTACGCCTCGCGATTCGCCAGCAGGCCGCGGGCGGACAAGCGCGGCAGCACCTGGTCGACGAACATCGGATGCAACTCGTTCGGCGGGCCGGGAAGCATGCAGAGAATCCTTCCATCCTGCTCGACCCAAAGTCCGGGAGCCGTGCCGTTGGCGTTGAAGAGAACCTCGGAGCGTTCGAACCGGTAAGCCTGCTTGAGATTGTTATCGGTCATCTTCCGGCCGAGCCGGACAAACCGATCCGCGATCGCTTTCTGGATGGCCGGATCGAAGACCAGTTTCTGCCCGAGAATCTCGGCGATCGCCTCGCGGGTGCGGTCGTCGCACGTCGGCCCAAGGCCGCCCGTGGTGATCACGATATCCGCCGCGGCCCAGCTTTCCGCAAACTGGCGCGCGATCACCGCCGCGTCGTCCGTCACCGTCACGTTGCGCTGCAGGCTCACGCCACGGCGGGCGAGCTGCCCGCCGATGAACGTCAGATGTGAGTTGGCTGTAAGCCCCAGCAGCAGTTCGTCGCCGAGCGTAAGCAGCTCGAAGCGGCGATGGCGCCCGGGTTGGACCGATGCAGGTGAAACCATACTTGCGGAAACCGAAATTAGGTTAATCTCCGGAAAATGCCAGCAAGCGCTCCAGATAGCGGGGAGCCGTTGACCTTGAAAGAGAAGGTCCGGCGCCTGCCCGAAAAACCCGGTGTATACCTGATGAAAGACCGACTCGGGCGCATCATTTACGTGGGCAAAGCCAAAAGCCTGAAACGGCGCGTCTCCTCGTATTTTCAGCCTTCGCGGCCGCTCACGACGCTCCAGCCGAAGATACGCGCCCTCATCGATTTGATCGCCGATTTTGAAACCATCGAGGTGAAGTCCGAGCCCGAAGCCCTGCTCCTGGAAGGCCGGCTGATCAAGCAATGGAAACCCAAATACAACACCGACTTCACCGACGATAAACGCTTCCTACTTGTTCGCGTCGACCTGCACGAAGAGCTGCCCCGCTTCCGCCTGACGCGAATCAAGAAGGACGACAAATCGCGATACTTCGGCCCGTTTGCGCACTCCGGACTTCTCCGGAAAACGCTCGCGCAAATGCGACGCCAGTTCGGGATTCTGCTCGGCGACGCCCTCCCCCAACGTCTGCCCGATGGACGCTGGCAGCTCTACGACGACGTCCGGCAGGAGCTGTACGGTTTTCCCAACGAGGTCGCCACCGACCAGTACCGCCACCGGGTCGAGGAGGCCTGCGCATTTCTGGAGGGAAAGTCGCGCGAGTGGCTCGAGACGCTGCGCGCCGAAATGAATACGGCGGCGGAAAAGCAGGAATTCGAGAAGGCGGCGGAGCTCCGCGACGTCGTCTTCGCCCTCGAACGCACCCTGGCAAAAACACGGCGGTTCGAACGCGAACAGCCGCTGATCGGCGGCGATCAAGCCGCCCTGGAATCGCTGCAGGCGGCACTCGCGCTGCCGACGACGCCCGAGCGGATGGAGTGTTTCGACATCTCGCACATCTCGGGGACCTTCGTCGTCGCCTCGATGGTGCACTTCGCGCACGGCCGGCCGGACAAAAACAACTACCGCCGTTTTCAGATCAAGAGCTTCGTCGGCAACGACGACTTCCGAGCGATGGAGGAAGTGGTGGGCCGCCGCTACCGCCGCCTGCACGAGGAGGAAAAAGCGTTTCCCGACCTGGTCGTGATCGACGGCGGTCGCGGCCAGATCGGCGCCGCGCTCAAGGCCTTCGCCGCGCTCGACCTGAATCCGCCCGCGCTCATCGGCCTGGCGAAGAAACACGAGACGATCATTTTTTCGGACGAACGGCCGCCGCTCAACCTGCCCCTCAACCATCCGGGGCTCCAGCTGCTCCAGCGCCTGCGGGACGAGGCCCACCGCTTCGCCAACACCTACAACGCCAACCTGCGCTCGAAGAAAATCCGCGAGTCGGTCCTCGACGATTTTGTCGGCCTCGGGGACGTGCGCCGGGCCGCGCTGATGGAGCGCTTCGGAGACATCGACCGGCTCCGTGCCGCATCCGAACAGCAGATACAGGAAGTCGAGGGCTTCGGCCCGAAGCTCGCCGCCGAGCTCCACGCGTTTCTCCACCGGGGTGAAAAAGAGGACGCCGCACCCGACGCCGCCGAAACCGGCGAGATCGAGGAAATCGAGGGCGAAAGCGGCGCGGAAAACCGATAGGCGCGAAGGCGGCCGGCTACCGGCGCAGGCGCACCATTCGGTCCAGCACCCGCGTCGGCAGGATCCACTTCATGAACAGAAACACCCGGGCGTGTCCCGGCACGGCGTAGTGGGTTTTCGGCGACGTGGAGCTCAGCGCGCGCTCGATCGTCCGAGCGACGTCGTCGGGTTTGCCGGCGATGCTCTTCAGCTTGCGGGCGCCGCCTTGGAAGCTCTGGGCAAACGGCGCGTACGGCCCGGGATTCTCGATCACCTGGGCCGAGGCTTGGTCGGCGGCGTTGATGAACTCGGTGAGGATGAAGCCGGGGCGGACCAGGATGACGTCGATGCCGAACGGTTTCAGCTCTCCTCGAAGCCCGTCGGTGAACGCCTCCAGCGCGTGTTTGGTCGCGTCGTAGGTCGAAGACATTGGCCGGGCGATGCGGCCCGCCACGGAACCGACATTCACGATCCGGCCGCCGCCCTGCGCGCGCAGCAGCGGGATCACCGCCTGGGTAAGCCCGAGCAGGCCGAAAACGTTGGTCTCGAAATTGCGGCGGATCGCGGCGAGCGGCACCTGCTCGATCGGGCCGCGCTGGCCGAAACCGGCGTTGTTCACGAGCGCGTCGACGCGGCCGAAACGCGCGAGCGTCTCGTTGATGAGCCGCTGCCGGTCGTCCTCGTTGGCGAGGTCCCCGGCGACAACGACAGTGCGTGCACCGGCCGGGTCCGCCCGCCTCGCCACCGCGAGCAGCCGGTCCTCGCGCCGGGCGAAGAGAGCGACCTTCGCGCCGGCAGCAAGCAGGCGAAGAACGACGGCTTCGCCGATTCCGGACGAAGCTCCCGTGACGATGACCGCCGATTCCCGAAGAGGCCGCATGGGCCGAGCGGATCAACCGCCGGGACCTCTGGCAAATCCCATTGCGGTGCCAAGTCGCGAAGACCAGCGTGCTCCCGACCATGCGCGCACTTCTCTGCCTGTTGCTCGTCGCCGCCTCGGTCCGCGCGGATGTCACGCTCGGGCCGCTGTTCACGGACCACGCAGTGCTGCAGCGGGACAAGACGCTGCCGATCTGGGGGCGTGCGGAACCGGGCGAGCACGTGATCGTGTCGCTCGGCGAACAGAAGGTCGGCACGACCGCCGACGACTCCGGCCGCTGGCTCGTGCTTCTCGAGCCGATGGCCGCCGCGACGACACCGCTCGAGCTGACGGCGGAGGGGAAAACGACCGCAAAAGCAACCGACGTGCTGCTCGGCGACGTTTGGCTCTGCTCCGGCCAGTCGAACATGGAGTGGCCGGTGAGCAAGGCGGCCAACGCCGAGGCCGAAATCGCGGCGGCGAATCTTCCGCTCATCCGCCACATCAGGATCGAACACGCACAAGCCGAGCGAGCCGCCGCCGAAGCGAAGGGCGCCTGGGAAACGTGCAGCCCGCAAACCGTCGGAGCCTTCAGCGCAGTCGCCTATTTTTTTGCCCGCGAGATTCAGCCGCGGATGAACGTTCCGGTCGGGCTCATCAACTGCTCCTGGGGAGGGACGGAAATCGAGTGCTGGATGAACCCGGCGTCGCTCGCGTCGAATCCCGATTTCTCGACCATCGGCGAACGCTGGACGCAGATCTCCGCGCAACGCCCGGTGAAGAAAGCCGAGTACGAGAAGGCGCTCGCCGAGTGGACCGCCGAGCAAGCCGGAGCAAAAGCGCGGGGGCAGAAGTTCACCCTGCCGCGTCCGACGGAAACGGTCATCCCCGGACCGACCTTCCCTCCGAGCAGCCTCTTCAACGGCATGATCGCTCCCCTGCTGCCGTGCGCGCTCACGGGCGTGCTTTGGTACCAGGGCGAGTCGAATTGGTATAACGGTACCGAATACGGAGATCTTTTCACCGCGATGATCCAGGGCTGGCGCCGGCATCTCGGGCAGGGCGATCTGCCCTTCCTCTGGGTGCAGCTCGCGAACTTCAAGGGAGGCGATCCGGCGGGCGTCGATCTGGCGCTCGTGCGCGAAGGCCAGTCCCAGGCGCTCACCTTGCCGAATACCGGCCAGGCCGTCGCGATCGACATCGGCGACCGCAACGACGTTCACCCGCGCAACAAGCAGGAGGTCGGCCGCCGCCTCGCCCTGCTCGCCCGCGAGCTGGTCTACGGCGCGCGACTCGACGTTTCCGGGCCCACTTTTCTCAGCGCCACGCGCGAAGGTCCGGCCCTGAGAATCCGTTTCGCCCACGCCGGCACCGGACTGACCGCGCACAGCAAACCGCTGCAGTCGTTCCAACTCGCCGGCGCCGACGGCCGGTTCCGCCCCGCCGTGGCCCGCATCGACAAGGACACTCTGCTTGTCTCCGCGAAGGATGTGCCCGAGCCGGCCTTCGTGCGCTACGCCTTCGTGAACGCTCCGGAGGCGAATCTCTACAACGGCGCCGGACTGCCGGCCGCTCCGTTCCGCACCGACAAATAAGTCCCGACTGCAAAACGAGCACACCGGGCTCCGCTTCGCTCGACCCCAAACGCCAAACGGCGGCTTCTGCACCATTTCCACCCGGCTTAGCTCCGGGTTACTTGCGAAAGCGCGGCCCTTCGCTATCTGTCCGCCATGCGCCTCCGTCTCAGCCTGCTCCTCGTCGCCCTTGCCGCTTTCCTTCCCCTGCTTCGCGCCGAACCGCTCAACGTGGGTGACGCCGCGCCGAAGCTGACCGCCACGACCGAGCAGGGCGCCCAGCTCAATCTGGGCGATGTGTATTCAAAAGGTTATACCCTCGTCTATTTCTACCCCAAGGCCTTCACCGGCGGATGCACCTCGCAGGGTTGCTCCCTCCGCGACGCCTACGAAGTCCTGACCAAACGCGGCGTGACGGTCATCGGCGTCAGCACCGACGACGTCGACACGCAGCGGGCCTTCAAGGAGAAGAACCATTTTCCGTTCACGCTCATTGCCGACACGGACAAGAAGGTGATGCGCGCCTTCGGCCAGAGCGGAATCTACAGCGCCAGCCGTCAGGCATTCCTCGTCGACCAGAGCGGAAAGATCGTTTGGCGCGACCTACAGGGTCACACGAAGGACCAAGCCGATCAGGTGCTCGCCGCTCTCGACAAACTCGGTGGGAAGTGAGGCCGCGCGCCGCAGTCGGCGCGCGGAGAAGTTGGGAGCTGGAAGTTGGAAGTTGGGAACTGCACCTACCAGGGTCCTGCGACTGCGGGCCGACTGGTGCGGTTGGTAGTTGGTAGTTGGTGACCGGGGACATCTCCCGCGACCGCCACCAACTTCGAACTTCCAAATTCCAACTTCCAATTTCCCCGCCGCAGGCGGCTACAGCTTTCCCGCCTCGAGGCCGAAGTACCGGGCCGCGTTCTTGTAGCAGATGTTCTCCACCATGTCGGCGACGAGGGCGCGGTCGGCGGGGATGAGGCCGGCTTCGATATCGGCGCCCAACATCGAGCAAAGGAGTCGGCGGAAATATTCGTGGCGGACGTAGCTGAGGAAGCTGCGAGAGTCGGTGAGCATGCCGACAAACCGGCTGAGCAGGCCGAGCTGGGAGAGGGCGTTGATCTGCCACTCCATGCCCTCTTTCTGGTCGAGGAACCACCAGCCGGAGCCGAACTGCACCTTGCCGGCGACGGAGCCGTCCTGGAAGTTGCCCGCCATGGTGGCGAATACGTAGTTGTCGGCCGGATTCAGATTGTAGATCACGACCTTGGGCAGTTTGCCTTCCTGGTCGAGGCGGTCGAAGTAACGCGAGAGGCCGCGGGCCTGCGGGAAATCGCCGATGGAGTCCACGCCGGTGTCGGCGCCGAGCCGTTTCATCAGGCGCACGCTGTTGTTGCGGATCGCGCCGAGGTGGAGCTGCTTCGTCCAGCCGCGGTCCGCGTCGAGCCGCCCGAAGAACAGCATCATGAAGGCGGTGAACTTCGCGGTCTGCTCCGGCGTCGCCGCGGCGCCGCTCCGCGCGGCGTTGAAGATCGCCGAAGCCTCACGCTCCGTGCATTCGACGTCCGGCAGGTTCTCCATCCCGTGGTCCGAGATGCGTCCGCCCAGCGAGTGGAAGAAGTCGTGGCGCTGTTTGATCGCGCTGAGGAACGAGGACAGCTCCTTCACCTCCACGCCCGAGCGGGCCGCGAGCTGATCGCACCACGCATTGAACCCGGCGGGCTGGTTCACCGTCAGAGCCTTGTCCGGGCGGAAGGTTGGATACACGCGGGTCGCGAGGCTGCTCTTCTTGATCGCGACGTGGTGCTCGAGGCTGTCGACCGGATCGTCAGTCGTGCAGACCACGTTGACGCGGCTCTTCGTCAGGATGCCGTGCGTGGAGAGTTCGGGCGTGCGCAGCTTCGCGTTGGCGGCCTCCCAGATCTTCGGCGCGCTGGCCTCGTTGATGATGGTGTCGATCCCGAAAAAGCGCCGCAGCTCCAGGTGAGACCAGTGGTAGAGCGGATTGCGCAGGGTCATCGGCACGGTGCGCGCATAGACGAGAAACTTGTCGTAGTCGGACGTCGTGTTGCCCGTGACCTGATCCTCCGGCACGCCGTTGGCCCGCATCGCGCGCCACTTGTAGTGATCGCCCGCCAGCCAGACCTGGAAGAGATTCTCGAACTGCCGGTTCGACGCGATCTGGTCCGGCGGAAGATGGCAGTGGTAGTCGAAGATCGGCTGCTTCGCCGCGTGCTCGAAATAGAGCAGACGGGCCCACTCGGTATTGAGGAGAAAGTCTTCCGGGAGGAACGGCTTGTTCGTCATGTGAAGAAAAGTGTCGGGGGAGGATGGACGGCACCACGCCGTCGCGGCGAGAGTGGGAACGTTGCGCGGACACCTGTCCGGAGCAAGGGTATAGTGCCTCCTCCGCCGGACGGCGGAGGAGGAGAAGTTGGGAGTTGGAATTTGGAAACTAGTGGGGCACGGGCGAGCTGCGTTCTTCGCGTCTTCGCGAGCCGGACCGCCTCCGAACTGCGGCAGCGAACGGAGGTTAAGCGTGAGACCAAAAAGAGGGTCGGCCCGCGCGCCTGCGACCAACTTCCAAATCCCAACTACCAACTTCTCGGGCGCCGGATTCCGGCGCCCGTAAAGCAAGCGCCCGGCCTGCGTTTTCACGCCAGGCCGGGCTGACCACAACACCTGCAATTGATCTCGCGGCTTTCGCCGTACGAGAGACGCCAGCATCACTTGGCGTCGGAGGTAATATCGGACACGAAGCGCCGGACTTAAATACCAGAGTTTGAATTTTGTGCTGTCGCTGGATTTGGACGCGCCCACCGGAAGCGAACGCACCGAAACGGCAGCCGGCCACATCGAAGCAGGCCCCGCAGAAAACCTCCTCTAGTTATTGTGCGTACGTCGGTTACGTAACACACACCCTCTCGCACGATGCCCTTGGGGCATCAAAGGGCGGCTGCCGGATTGCCTTCCAGACAGCCGCCCGAAAACGCAGGGCGACACTCAGCTCATCGCTTCAAAAGCTCAGCGCACCGTGCGTAAGTCGTTCCTGCAGGAGCTTGCCCGCGCGATCGAGGATGTCGGGGATGGCTGCCTCCAGCATCTCCGGAGAGAAACCCCACTCGATCAGCAGCGGCGCATTCAGTTCGAAAAGGAATCCATCCTCCGCCACGCCCGCGCCGATTGTGACGGCGAGGTACTTGGCCGCATGCACATGGACGAGCAGCGGCATGAAGTCGGCCGGATCTCCGGCGTGCGGCGGATTGTACGTGCCGACCGCGACGAGCGACGGCGGAAATTTCCAACGGCGGAGCAACTCGGCGCCGACTTCGGCATGATTGTAGCCGAGCACTTTTTTCTCCGCTTCGATCCACGGTCCGACGGCCGCCTGCTGGGCCTTGCGGATTTCGGGAAACGACTCCGCACAAGCGTACGCGAGCGCGAGCTTGCCGATCTCATGGACCAGTCCGGCGGTGTAGGCGGTTTTGGGATCCACCTGTCCCGTCCTCTCGGCGAGATACTCCGCGGCCACGGCTTCGACGAGCGCGAGACGGCAAAAGTCGCCCGGCTCCCAACGGTAGCCTTCGACCTTCAACGCCATCCAGCGGCCGGTGAGCGAGAGCGCGGCGAGCTTGTAGACTTCTTTCTGTCCGAGGCGCATCAGCGCTTCGCTGAGATTCTCCACCTGCGCGGAACCCGCGCCGAAATATGCCGAATTCGCGAGCCGAAGCGTCGAGCTGGCCAGCGCCGGATCGATGGAAATCACCTGCTCCATCTCGTCGATCGACGCGTCGTCTTTGGCGAGGACGCCGATCAACCGGGGCAACAACGCGGGAGAACAGGGCAACCGCGTCGCCTTGTCGCAAACGTCAGCGAAGGAGGGAATGGAAGGCATGCGGTTGGGAGGCCGCTCAGGCAGCGGCGAAGAGAGTCGAGGGATCGAGAATGAGCGCGATGCTGCCGTCGCCGAGGATGGCGCCGCCGGAGACGCCGGCGAGGTGCTGGAGGAAGCCGCCGAGGTTCTTGATCACGACTTCCTGCTTCGAAACCATGTCGTCGACCAGCAGCGCGGTCGCGCGGCCGTTGTTCTCGACGATGACGAGGATGCCTTCCCAGGGATTTTCCACCGCGTTCGGAATCGCGAAGCGCTGGTGCAGGCGGTGGATCGGAAGAATCTTGCCCCGGTGGTCGAGAACCTCGCCGCGGCCGTGCACGGTCGAAAGAGCCTCCTTCGCCGGACGCAGGGCCATCTGGACCGACGTGCTCGGGAGGATGAAACGATCCTCGCCGACGCGGACGACCAGGCCGTCGATGATCGCCATCGTAAGGGGAAGACGAATACGAATGGTGGAGCCCTGCCCCACCTCGGACTCGATCTCGATCTTGCCGCGGAGCTTCTCGATGTTCCGACGGACGACATCCATGCCGACGCCGCGGCCGGAGACGGCCGTGACCTTTTCGGCGGTGGAAAAGCCGGGCAGGAAGATGAGGTTGAGAATCGCCTCCTTTTCCATCTGGGCGTTCTCCGGGATCAGGCCCTTGCTCTTCGCCTTCGCGAGAATCTTCTCGGGATTGATGCCGCGGCCGTCGTCGCTCAATTCGATGACGATGCTGCCTCCCTCGTGGTAGGCCTTGAGATGGACGTTGCCCGCCTCGGGCTTGCCGGCGGCGACGCGCTCAGCCGGCGCTTCGAGGCCATGGTCCATCGAGTTGCGCACCATGTGGACGAGCGGGTCGCCGATGTCCTCGACCACGGTGCGGTCGAGTTCGGTGTCTTCGCCGCTGACGCGGAAATTGACCTTCTTGCCGCAGTCCTTCGAGAGATCGCGCGCCAGACGCTCCATCTTCTGGAAGGTCGGCTTGATCGGAATCATGCGCAGCGACATCGACGTGTGCTGCAGCTCCTTCGTCAGGCGGCCGAACTGCGCGATGTTGCGCTGCAGGGCGGTGTCCTCGACCCCGAGAACACGGGCGGATTCATGAAGCTGGCTCTGGACGATCACGAGTTCGCCGACGACGTCCATCAGCGAGTCGAGCTTGTCCGTATTCACGCGGACCGTACTGGAGCTGCCCGTTTTGCTCGCATCGACCGTCTGTTTCTCCGGCTTGGACTCGGCTTTCACCGGCTTGGCGGGAACGGTCTCGGCCGCTTCGGGCGCGGCGGTCTCCGCCGGAGCGGGGGCAAAGGAGAGAACCGGGGCGACCGGCTGCGCCGGCGCGGGTCTTGCGGCCTGCGGCGCCTCGGCTGGAGCGGAGCCTCCGCCAGCGGCGAGACGTTTCACGGCCCGCATCAGGTGGCTGACCGGCACGATCGTGTTCGGCAGCGTGCCCTGCTCGAGCGCAAGGGTGATCTGCTGGACCATCTGCTGCACCGCATCGCGGCTTTTGAGAACCTCGGTGATGATCGCCGAGTTGAGCCGCAGCTTGCGGTTGCGGGCGAGGTCGAGGAGCGATTCCACCTCGTGCGTCAGCACGTGCATCGGCGTGAGGTGGAGGAAACCGGACACACCCTTGATGGTGTGGAACGAGCGGAAAATGGAATTCAGCGCCTCCGGGTCGTCGGGCTGTTCGTCGAGCACGAGCAACGCAGCCTCGATCTGCTGGAGGTGATCGAGCGCCTCGGCGTGAAACTCGGTGAGCAGCTCGCGGTTCTCGTCGAGATTGAGATCGAGCAGAACGTCGTTCGCGGCCAGTCCGTCGTCCGCCGGCGCGGCCGGGGCGGCGGGAGCCGCAACCGGCTCGGGAGCGGCGGCGGCCGGAGCGGGAGCGCCTTCGGCCTGAGGCAAAGGTTTGTTCGCTCTCAAGGCATCGAGCGCCTTGGGCAGCCACGCGACGACCTTCTTCAGGGCGCCAAGGCTCGCGTCGTCGAACGGCGTCGCGTTATCGAGCATCTTCTCCAGCTGCGTGCGGAGCGCGACGAGCGGCGCGAGAAATTCGGGTTCGCCGAGCGCGAGCTCGCACAATTCCCCGAGGAGACTGTAGGCGGGAATGAGGCCGTCGTCGCGGCCGGGTTGCGCCAAGATGGACTCGCCCGCGAGCCGGCTGACAACGTCATCGAGGGCGGCAAAAGAGTCGGGGGAAATAGACATACCGCTGGTAGGGAGGCTTTCCACTAGTTCGGCGCAGCCCGGGGAAACTTAAGCGCCTGACTGGGCGAAGGCTTCCGGCGAGCCCGCGCCCGTTCGCCCGCCGCCCTGCCGAGCCTCCTCCTGGGGTACTGCCCTCAGGCGCCGTTTCCTCCTAAAGCAGCGAGCCGAAAGGTCGAAAGCATAGGGGTGCGCCTCTCGCGCAATTTCCTCCACTCCGCTTCATGAGCTCCTCTGCCGTCACCCCTGCAGCCACTTCCACCACCCAGTTCGCCGGCAAATACCTGACCGTGTCGCTCGACAACGAGTCGTACGGCGTCGCCGTCCTCAAGGTTCGTGAAATCATCCGGATGCAGAAGATCACCCCGGTTCCGCAGATGCCGGAATTCGTCAAGGGCGTGATCAACCTCCGCGGCCGCGTCATCCCGGTGATCGACCTGCGCGTGAAGTTCGGGCTCAAGGCCGCCTTCGCCGACCGGACCTGCATCGTGGTCGTCCAGGTGAAGCTCCCCTCGGGTCAGACGGTGCAGATGGGCCTGATCGTCGATAGCGTGGAAGAAGTCGTGAATCTGAGCGGCAACGAGATCGAGCCGACGCCCGATTTCGGTACGCGGATCGACACCGGCTACATCCTCGGCATGGCAAAGATCAAAGGCGCCGTGAAGACCCTCCTCGACATCGACCGCGTGGTCGCCCCCGAAACGGTCGAACACATCGCCCGCAACGTCTGAGCGCCGCTCCAGTTACCCCTTTTGGTTTGGGTTGCAGCAAGCCACCAGAAAGCTGGTGGCTTTTTTGTTGGCCGGCACCGGACGCGATACGCGCGGCAGGATCTCGCGACTGGAAAGCATGCTTCGCGAAAAACCGATGGCGCGAAGCGCCGTGCGCCTCGCCAGGTTCCGGTATCGAAACACCAGCTACGGTCTGCGTTTTGTTGCGTCGAGAGGCGGGTGATGTTCGGACGCGACGGGCCGCTCCAAATCGGAGGCTCACTGCGGCGCGGGACCGGCATTCGCTGCCGGCGTCCGACTTCAGATCTCCAGCTTTTCCACGCCCACCACGCCGTCGTTCTGCGCCGGCATCCGCACTCGCTGGAAGGCGGAGATCAGATCGTCACGGCGAAGCGGCTTCGTCAGGTAGTCGTCCATGCCCGCCTGGATGCACTTCTCGCGATCGCCGATCATCGCGTTGGCGGTGAGCCCGATGATCCACGGCTGTTTTTCGCTCTGCACCTCGGCCCGGATCGCGGCGGTCGCCTCCAAACCGTTCATCTCCGGCATGTGCCAGTCCATCAGCACGACGTCGTAGCTGCCGGCCTTCACTTTCGAAACGCCCTCGACGCCGTCGTCGGCCACGTCGGCTTCGAAGCCGTTCTTCCGCAGCATGGCGAGCGCGACCTTCTGGTTCACCAGATTGTCTTCGACGAGCAGGATCCGCAGGTGGCGGTTGAGAAGGATCTCCGGCCCCGGTTTGGCTTCGTCGGGCTTGACCGGCTCGTCGGCCGGGTCGGCGACGATCGTGAAATGAAACGTGGAGCCGACGCCCACCGAGCTCTCCATCCAGGCGTCGCCGCCCATCAGCTGGGCCATGCGCTTGCAGATCGCGAGGCCCAGTCCGGTGCCTCCGAAGCGCCGCGACGTCGAGAGGTCGGCCTGGCTGAAAGGCTGGAACAGCAGCGCCTGTTTATCGAGCGGGATGCCCATGCCGGTGTCGCGCACGGAAAACTGGATACGAGCGGGCCCGGCGGACTCCGCATCGACCGTGCAGGAAACGGAGATCGAAACCTCTCCCGTCTCGGTGAACTTCACCGCGTTGCTCACGAGATTCGAAAGGATCTGGCGCACGCGCGCTCCGTCGCCCAGCACGTGGGCCGGCACACCCGGCGTCGTCGTGGCCGTCAGCTTGAGCCCCTTCGCCTGAGCGCGGCTCGAGAACAGCGCCACGATGTCCTCCACCGTGCGCTGGATCGGGAAAACCACGCGCTCCAGCTCGAGCTTGCCGGACTCGATCTTCGAGAAGTCGAGAATGTCGTTCAGGATCACCAGCAGCCCGTTTCCGGAGTTGCGGATCGTCTCGAGTCCATCGCGCTGTTGCGGCGTGAGAGTCGTCTCCAGCAGCAGTTCGGTCATGCCGATGACGCCGTTGAGCGGCGTTCGAATCTCGTGGCTCATCACGGCGAGGAACGCGCTCTTCGCCTGGTTGGCCACTTCGGCGGACAGCGCCAATTCGTTCGCGCGGGAAATGGAGTCCTGCAGCTGACGGTTCGCGGCCTCGAGTTCGGCCTTGGCGAGCAGAAGCGTTTCCTCGGTTTTCCGGCGCTCGCGAATCTCCTTCGCCATCTTGCTCTGCGTCTCGAGCAGCACCTGCCCGCTCGATTGCAGCAGGGCCTCGGACCGGCGGGCGCGCTCCAATTGCTCCTCCAGCTCGCGCTGCTGCTCGGTCAGCCGCTCGCGGCTGCGCTGCTCCGAGATCACGTGGCGGCGGTTCAGCCAGCTCCAGGTCCCGATCACGAGCGCCTCGAGCACGAGCAGCACCAGGTGGCTGCTCAGACGGGGAAGTCCGATCCGGTAGTCTTCGAAGAAATACAGGCCTCCGCCGGAATTCTGGTGATAGGCGAAGACGACGTGCGCGACGGAGATCAGGAGAGTCGGCGCAACCAGGCACCGCCAGTCCGCGTACACGATCATCATCGTCAGCGCGGTGAAAAAGAGGAAGTGCGCCTCCGACTGCCCCAGCATCTGCAGGACGTGCAGCCCGGCGAACATCTGAAGCACCGCGCCCGCCACCGAGCGGGTGAAACCGGACGCCGGAGCCCGCAGGACAGCGACCCAAAAGAGGAGAAACGCAGCCGGAGCGATGGCCAACGTGGGCAGCCAGACCCGGTGAATCGGAGCAAGAATCAGCGCGAGAACGAAATGCCCCGTGATGAAAACCTTCATCCAGCGGTCGCCGCGGCGGTACACCGGATCGAGAATCTGTTCGTCCGTCAGCTGGTCACCGTCGTTCGGAACCGCGGCGGCGGCTTCTCCGGAGAAGAGCCGGCCAACGATGGAGGCGATCGCCTTCATCTGCGCGCAACCTCCCGAGATCCGAACCGCTTACATGCATCCGCCCAAGGCGAGCGAAGCCCGCCCCCTTCAACAGAAAGGCAGCTGCAGGCGGCGAACCGGCAGGCGCGGCAGATACGAAACATAGGATGCTACCGCCTGCATCGGCTTTTCCGACGGGAAGTTGAGCGAAACCCCTCGTGGGCAGGAGGGAGGGAAAGCCCGTTCAGGCGTTCGCCGGCGCCGGATTCGTGTTGAGGATGGCCCTCAGCCGGCGGCCCAGCTCGTCGAGCTGGTACGGTTTCGGCAGAAAATCGTTTTGCCCCAGATCGCTCAACTCGCGGCGCACCTCGGGGGTGATGTTGCCGCTGATGACGAGAACCTTCGTTTCCGGCCGGATGCGGCGAAGGGTGCGGAAGACCTCCACTCCGCCGATTTCGGGGAGGTTCAGGTCGAGCAGGACGGCGTCGATCGGAGCGGTCTCGCGCAGCAGCACGTCGATGCCTTCCGCGCCGTCGGCCGCCGTGAGCACCCGGTAGCCGCGGGGCTCCAGCACCGTCCTCAGGAGTTCGCGCAAGCTGGCCTCGTCCTCGATGATCAGGACCGTCTCGCGGCCGGGCGGGATGTCGCCGAGCAGGCCGTGCGAAGTGTCGCTCGAGCGGGTCGCGGTCTTGGCCGCCTCCAAGGGAAGGTAGATCGAGAACGTGCTGCCAACCCCCTCCGTGCTGTCGACCTCGAGGAAGCCGCGGTGGTTGAGAATGATTCCGTAGACGACGGAGAGCCCCAGTCCCGTGCCACCCGAGTTCTGCTTCGTGGTGAAGAACGGCTCGAAAATGCGGGCGCGGACGTGCGGCGGCATGCCGCAGCCCGTATCGGAAACCTTGATGCAGGCGTATTCGCGGGCGGCCTCGGCGCCGAGCCGCGCGATGGTGTCGCCGGTGACCTTGCGCGTGGAAACGGAGATCCGTCCGCCGCCCGTCATGGCGTCGCGGGCGTTCACGCACAGGTTCATGATCACCTGCTGGAGCTGGTTCGGATCGGCGGAGATCTGCGGCAGCTCCTGGTCGAGATCGAACTGGAACGTGATCGTCCGCGGGAACGTCTCGGCGCACATGCGGCCGAGGTCCTGGATGTGCTGGTTGAGCGAAACGAGGCGGAACGACGCGTCGGCCTTGCGGCTGAAGGTGAGGATCTGGCGCACCAGCCCGACCGCGCGCTGCGAGGCCGAGTGGATTTCCTTGAGGTACCGCACCAGCAGTTCGTCCGCCGGCTGGCGGTTCAGCGCGATCTCGACGAACCCGTTGATGATCGCGAGCACGTTGTTGAAATCGTGCGCGATGCCGCCGGCGAGCGTGCCGACGCTCTCCATCTTCTGCGCCTGGCGGAGCTGGTCCTCGAGTTTCTTGCGCTCGGTGATGTCCTCCCGAACGCAGAGGAGGTGCGTCACCTCGTCGACGTTGTTGCGGATGGGGGAAACCTGGACGAATTCCCAGAGCGTGCGGCCGTCCTTGGTGCGCGTGCACATCTCGCCGGTCCACTTCTGCCCGGTCTTGACCGTCTCCTCGAATTCCCGGAACGACTCCTCGCTCGGATGACCCTCGCGAAGGACGGGGATGCCCTTCTCGAAGATCTCCTCGAGAGTGTAGCCGGTGGCGTACGTGTAGCGAGGATTCACATACTGCACGCGGCCGTCCGGCGTGGTCATGACGATCGAGAACGGCGACTGCTCGATCGCGGTCGCCAGCTTGAAAAAGTGCTCTTCGGCCAGGCGGCGTTTCGTCACGTCGCGCCCGATGGCGCGAAACGCGACGATCGCGCCCTCGTCGCTGCGGACGGCGTTTTCCTCCCACGAAAGCCAGCGCCAGCCCTGGGCGGTCAGCCAGCGGTGCTCGTGCGAGACGCGGTACGGGGCAAGGCCCACGCGCGTCATCTGGGCGCGCCAGTCGGCGACGTCGTCGGGATGGAGAAGATTCTCGATCTCGCGTCCGCCCCAGTTGGCGCGTGGAACGCCGAACTTGCGGGCAAAAGCTTCGTTGACCGCCAGCACGCGGCCCTCGCTGCTCCGGACGAGCGCCAGCTCCACGGAGCCCTGCCAGGGCTGGACGAGGTAGTCGTGAACCCCGCACGAGTAGTCCACGACGTGCAGCGTCACGATGGTGAGGGAGGCGCGGCGGGTCCGGCGGAAGACGGGAAGCTCGCGCGCGACGAGACCCAGGTTCTGGATCGGGCCGAGTTCGTCGAAACTGGCGCCGATCAGCGCGTCGACCGGCTTGGCGAGCAGTGCGACCGCGCGCGGAGTGGCCTGCTGGATACGGCGCTGCGAATCGAGGATGAGAATGGCTTCCTCGGCCGCTGCGGCGGTCGAGGCGGGGGCGTTCGGAACCTTCTTCGGCGATTCGTTCATGGGCACGCGACTCGGCGCAACCGAACGATCACACCAGGCCGCTCAGAACCGTGGGCAGCCGCTGGACGCTGTTGGAAAGCGCGGCCCGGGCGATGCGGGTCTCCTTTTCCCCGCTGCCGTAGAGTATCCGCCAGCCGGGCAGCTCGAGCCAGGCGTCGTCGGCGATCGGGGCGACGTTCTCAAAACCGCCGGGGATGCCGGCGTAACGCACGAGTTGATCCGCCACCTGGACGGCGGCGGCGAAAAAGGCGTGGTCCGGCGCGGATTCCGGATCGTTGTGATAGAGGACGGCGTCGGTGATCTCGGCCGAAAGCTGGTGGCGCTGCAGATAATAGCCGCCGATCTTGGCGTGGTCCCAGCCGATCAATTCGCGCTCGAGCACGCAGACGTCGGCCGGCGTCCGGAACGACGTGTTCACGATCTGGCCGAACTCTTTCTGGAAGGCGGACGCCATCACGACCTTCCCGACGTTGTGCAGCAGGCCGATGATGTAGTCGGTGTCGTCGTCGATCAGGAGCGTGGTGGTGGCGAGGATCTCGCGCGTCATGATCGCGGAGCCGATGGAGTGTTTCCACAGCTCCTTCCACGGCAGGCGCAGGCTGGAACGGTTGATCCGCTCCAGCTCCTCGATCACCGGAGTGGCCATGGAGAGTTCGCGGATCTGGCGCAGGCCGAGATAAAAAACAGCTTCCTCGATGTTGTTCACCTTGGCCGTGAGGCCGAAGTAGACGGAGTTGACCATGCGCAGCAGGCGCGCGGTCAGCGAGGGGTCGCGGCGGATGATCTCCGCGATCTGGGAATTGTAGCTCTGCTCGGAGTTAACGAGTCCAGCCAGCGCGCGGTTGATGCTCTGCAACGAGGCCAGCTTCGGGCACGCGTCGATGCGCTTGATGATTTCGGCGTCGGTGTACGGGCGAGACACAGGTGTGGGACTGGCGGTCGGCATGAAGTGACTCACCCCAGGCTCGGCACTCCCGCTAGGAAGTGGACAGGATGAGGCTTACCCCCTCTATCGGCGGTCGGCGGTCGAAGTTTAGGGGCTTTCTGAGAGCCGCGTCTGGGGAGAACCGCTCAAGTGTCCGCCTGACCGCTGGTTTGCAAGCATGACGTTGGTCTGCAGGAGGCGTCCGGTCGACCCGTCGTACATATACGGCTCGATGTCCACCACCGCGAAACCCGCATCGTAGGCCAGCCGCAGGACGTCGTGCATCAACCGCTGCCCGGTGTAGAGCGGCACCACGGACATCTCCACGTAAAGGAGGTCGAACGAGGCCAGGCTCGAGGCCGCCCCGGCCAAAACCTCGAATTCGTAGCCCTGGGTGTCGACCTTCAGCATGCTGCCGCGCCGGGGTTTTTCCAGGCCGGCCATGACGTGATCGACCGTGTCGATGGTGGCGTCGAAGCCGTCCACCGTGCGGGATTGGGGCGCGACCTTCAGGTGAAGCTGCTCGATCGGAAGGAAAGAACTCGATTCGGCATTGTTGCCGCTGATGTGGATGCGTTTGACCTCCTGCACCCGGCCCAAACCCGCGTTGACCGGCTTCCACAGCGCATCACCGGCCGCGTGTTTTTGAAGAGTCGCAAATGCGCTCGGTACCGGCTCGAACGATACGATTCGCTCGGCGTATCCAAGATCCCGGAGCTCCTGGGCGAATTGTCCGGTGTTCGCGCCGACGTCCAGGATCAGGTCGAGCGGTTGAGTGATGACGAACCGCATCCACCGGCACGACGGTTCGCTCAGAATGCGCCCGAGGCACTGCAGAGCGGAAGGGTCTTTCGGGGATAACGCCAGGGTCGACCGCAACCAACCGAGCGCCCGTGCCCGGCGGCCCGTTTCGAGGCAGATGATCGCCATCAGGTAGGTCACTTCCGGCCGGCTTGGACAGCGGGCAACCAGTTTCAGGCCCGTCGCCTCGGCTTCGGGATACCGTTTGGCCTGCAGGTGAATCGTGGTCTCGCGGATCAGCTGCGAAATGTCGTCGCTCATGGGGTAAAGAAATCGCCCGCTCGGTGTGTGCGCCGCGGGTTCGTGTCGCCAGCATCGGCTGGCCGGTCGCAAGCTTTAGGGTAAGTTCCCCAGGCGTGCCGGGGATTGCTTCTCAAGACGCAGGCCGGCAGACCGATAGCAGGGAAGACCCAACATGCTTTCTCCCCCGAAAGGCCAAGCGCTTATGCAACAAGCGCTGCAGCACCACAAAGCCGGCCGATGGGCGCAGGCGGCAGCGCTGTACGGCGAACTCTGTCGCAGCCAGCCGATGCATTTCGAAGCCCACCTCTACGGCGGCGGCGTGGCGCTCCAGCTGGGGCGGTTGGAGGAAGCCGCCCGCTGCCTGACGCGGGCCGCCCAAATCAACCCCCGTTCCACCCAGGCGCTCGTGTGGCTCGGCGTGGCCCTGGCCCAGGCGGGAGAATGTGCGGGAGCCGAACAGCAGCTTCGGGCAGCCCTCAAGATCGATCCGGCCAGCCATGAAACCTGGGCGCACCTCGCGTCCGTGCTGGTGATCGGCGGGAAACTCGACGACGCCAACGGCGCCTACCGGAAGGCGCTCTCCATCCTGCCAAACTCCGCCCAATACTGGACCTCGCTCGGATCGGCTCTGCAGATCGCGGGCCGGGGCGGCGAGTCCGTCGAGTGCCACACACGCGCCCTTTCGATCGATCCGAAGGAACCGAAAGCTCAGGCCAACCGAGCCCAGGCGCTGCTTTCGCTCCACCGCGTGGCGGAGGCCCTGGACGATTTCGACAGTCATCTCCGGCGGTTTCCCGACGACCTCAGCGCCTCGAGTTTCCGGCTCTTCCTTCTCCACTACCCCGCCGAGATTCGAAGGGACTGGCTCGCCGAGGAGCACCGTGCCTTCGGCCGAAAAGCCGCGGCGGCCGCGCAAGCCGCGCGCCGGCTGAAACCGGCTCCCGCGAATCCCTCCCGCAACGCGGCCGAGCCGGGAAAACGGCTGCGCGTCGCGTTCCTCTCGCCCGATCTTCGAGGTCACTCCGTAGCCTATTTTCTCGAGCCCCTGTTGAGTCACCTGGACCGAAGTTTGTTCGAGGTCGTGCTTTATCACGATCACCCGGTGGTCGACGGAACCAGCGACCGCCTTCGCTCCCAGGCGTCGCTCTGGCGCAATTTCATCGGGAAAACCCAGGATCAGGTCGAAGCCCAGATCCGCGCCGACGCGCCGGACATCCTCGTCGATCTGGCGGGCCATACCGGTTTCAACCGCATGCCGCTGTACGCGCTTCGGCCCGCGCCGGTCCAGATCACCTACTTGGGTTACCCCAATACCACCGGACTCGCGGAGATGGACTTCCGGCTCACCGACGGCATCGCCGATCCCGAGGGAGACAGCGACGCGTTCCACACCGAGAAGCTCGTCCGTTTCTCCAGCTGCGCCTGGACGTATTCACCCGCTCCCGACGCTCCTGAGCCGGCACCGGCGCCCTGCCTCGCGGGCGAACCGTTCACCTTCGGCTCCTTCAACAGCCTTTCCAAAGTGAACGACGCCACCCTGCGGCTCTGGGCCGAGGTGCTGCGCGCCGTGCCCGGCTCGCGGCTTCTCCTCAAGACGTTCGCGATCGACGAACCCCTGCTCCGGCGTCGGGCCGAGGCGGCCGGCATTCCGAAGGACCAGTTCCTCGTGCTCCCCGGCGGCGGCACGACGGTCGAACATCTCGGCGCGTATTCGCGGCTCGACGTGGCGCTCGATCCTTTTCCGTACCACGGCACCACCACGACGTGCGAGGCGCTGTGGATGGGCGTTCCGGTCGTGAGCTTGAAAGGCGACCGCCATTCCGCCCGGGTCGGCGCCTCCCTGCTCGCCGCGGTCGGGCACTCGGAATGGACCGCGGCGGATCCGGCCGCCTACGTGCGCGTCGCCGCCGAACTCGCGTCGGATCGCGCTCGGCTCGCCGCCACACGGGCCCGCCTGCGCGAGGAGATGCGCGCTTCCGTGCTCCTGGACCATGTCGCGCAGTCGCGCCGCTTTTCCGCCGCGCTGCGCGCCTGCTGGCAAAGCCACTGCGGCCAGTCCGCCGCGGTCGACGCCCTCATCCATCCGCAAACGCCCCCGCCGCCCACCCCTGCATGAATCCGGCCCAACTCGTGCGAACCCTGCAGACGGCGCTGGACCACCATAACCGCGGACGCCTTCCCGAAGCCGAGCGCCTCTACCGGCAGGTGCTGGCCGCGTCGCCCAAGGCGTTCGATCCGCTTCACCTGCTGGGAGTGCTTCAGTATCAGAAAGGGCGCTACACGGAGGCCGTGGACCTCCTGTCCCGCGCCCACGCCGTCGATTCTCGGAACGCCGCGTGCGAAATGCGGCTCGGGCTCGCCCTGGCCGCGCTGCAGCGGATGCCGGAAGCCGAGAAGCATCTGCGCGGAGCGGTGCAAAAGGATCCGAAGTCGCCCGACGTCTGGAGCAATCTGGGCATCGTGCTGCGGGCATCCGGGCAGTTCGCCGAGGCGGCCAACTGCTTCAAGCAGACACTCGCGCTGAAGCCCGACGCTCACGAAATCCACGATCGGCTCGGCGCGCTGGTCGCCGACACCGAGGGCCTGCCGGCGGGCATTCCCCACTTCAAGCGCGCCGTCGAAGTCGCACCCGGTTTCGCCCAGGGTTGGTGCAATCTCGGCCTGGCCCTCTTGGCGGACCGGCGCTACGCGGAGGCGCTCGCCGCGCTGGACCGCGCGCTCCAGCTCGAGCCGCAGCTCCTGCAGGCGAAGGTCGGCCGCGGCCTCGCCTTCCAGCAGACTTACCAGTTGGACGAGGCGATGGAGACGTTCGGCCAGGCGCTGGCGCAGAATCCCGCGTACCACGAAGCGCGGAGCGCTCGGCTCCTGACCTTGAACTACCTCGCCGGACGGAGCCGCGAGGACGACTACCGCGAGCATCTCGCCTTCGGAGCCGTCGCCGAAGCCGCGCCCGCCCCGGAGCTGCGTCCGCGGCGGCTTGAGCCCGGCGAGAAACTGAAGCTCGCGTTTCTCTCCGCCGACCTGCGCAGCCATTCGGTCGCCTATTTTCTCGAACCGCTTCTGCAGCACCTCGACCGGTCGCGCTTCGAGATTTGCCTCTACCACGATCACCACCAGGTCGACGCGATGTCGGAGCGCCTCCGCGCGCACGCCGACCTCTGGCGCAATTTCGTCGGCCAGCTGAATCCGTCCGTCGAAGCCGCGATTCGCGCCGACAAACCGGACATCCTCGTCGATCTCGCGGGCCACACCGGCCTGAACCGGCTTCCGCTTCTCGCGAGGCGCCTCGCCCCCGTCCAGATCACCTATCTCGGCTACCCCAACACCACCGGCCTTCGCGCGATGGACTACCGATTCGTGGATACGCTCACGGACCCGGACGCCGAGGACGAACGCTTTCACACGGAGAAACTCGTGCGGTTCTCCCGCTGCGCCTGGTCCTACCTGCCGCCCGCGAGCGCTCCCGAACCGGCACGCACGGGCGACACGGGAGTGACGTTCGGCTCGTTCAACAACCTCGCCAAACTCTCGCCGGAGATTCTGGCGGTCTGGTCCCGGATCCTCGCCGCCGTGCCTGGCTCGCGTTTGCTGCTCAAGGGGCACGGACTCCAGGACCCGGCTGTGCGCGGCGTGGTCGAGAAGAAGCTGCTGCACGCGTCGCTCGACCCGGCGCGGGTCGAGCTTCTCGGACGCACCCCCAATCTCGCCTCACATCTCGAGCTGTATCATCGCGTGGACATCGCGCTGGATGCCTTTCCCTATCACGGCACCACCACCACCTGCGAAGCCCTCTGGATGGGAGTGCCCGTCATCACGCTTCGGGGAGACCGGCACGCCAGCCGCGTGGGCGTAAGCCTTCTCTCCGCCGCGGGCCGCCCCGAGTGGATCGCGTCGTCGGCAGACGACTACGTCAGACTCGCCGCGGAGCTTGCCAACGATTCGGTGGGACGAAACCGGGTCCGCGCCGAACTCCGCCAACAGCTCGCTCAAAGCATCCTGATGGACCATCGCGGCCAAGCCCGGCGTTTCGGCGAAGCCCTCCTGCAGTGCTGGGCCGAGCAACGTCGATAGGACCAAAGCCCGGCGCGCGCCGCCGCAAAGAGCGTAGCCGTCGATTTGAAGCCGTTCCGCGGTTCCATGGCGCGCGAGCCAAGTCTCGCGCTTTCAAGGCGGCGTCATGCCGCCGCACTCCAAGGCCGGAGCGCCGTTCGCCGCAGCTGTATCCGCTTACCCGATCAGCTCGTCGAAGAGTCGTTCGATCTTGAATACGGAACGATCGACCGAGAACTCCATCGCGCGCTGCTGACCGGCGCGCTGCACGCGGGCGAAAAGCTCCTTGTCGCCGTGCAGCGAAACCAGGCGCTCCGCGAGGGCGACCGGGTCGCCCGCCGGGAAGAGCAGCCCATCGACGTCGTGGCGGATGATCTCGGCGGCACCGCCGGTTCCGCTGGAGATGACAACCAGGCCGGCCGCCATGGCCTCCACCTGCGAAATGCCGAAGCCTTCTTCCACGATGCTGGGAAACACGAGGACGTTGCTCCGCGCGAACATCGCCGAAAGCCCCTCGCGGTCGAGGAAGCCGACGAACTTCAGCTTCTGGTCGAAGCCGTGGTTCTTCGCCGTGCGTTTGAGCTCCTCCAGGAAGCTGGCGTCGGTCGTCTCGCCCGCGATCTCCGCGACGAAATCGATCCCGCGCTGGTGCAGCTGCGTGAGCGCGTCCACCAGTGTCTGCACGCCCTTGAACGGCATGACCAAGCTCGCGTAGCAGATCCGCAGCTTCGCGGAGTCGGGCACGAAAAACCGGAAGAAGCGGTCCACTCGGGCGCCCGGGTAGATGACGTCGACGCGTCCGGGAGCGTAGCCCGACGACTGGACCACCGAGGCGTTCCAATGGCTGCAGGAGCCGATCCAGTAGCGGGACGAAAGGGGTTGCTCGCTGACGTCGTAGCCGGGCGCCCGATTGCCCAAGGCCTGGAGCACCGGCAGGTTGGCGGCGAGTGCGACGTTGAGAGGACCGACGCCGAGGAAGTCCATGTTGCCGGCGAAAACGACGTCCGGCTTGAAGCTGTCGATCGCCTCCTGCGTGAGCTTCTGGTTGAGCTCCATCCGGCGCGCGATTTCGGCACGATCGTCGAGCGGGCGCGCGGCGCCCTTGGTCCACGTACCCCAGAGCTGGAGCGTGCGGGAAACGGAAGGCTCGAGCGCGGCTTCGTCGGGCGTCGGCGGCTTCGCCAGAGAGGGAAGATCGCCGGCAAGCACGCGCACGTCGTGGCCGCGCAGTCGCAGGCCGTGGGCGAACTCCCACATCTTGCGGCCGTAGCCGCCGAGTTCCTGCGGCGGAAAAAGGTTCGTGACGAGCAGCACGCGGCGGCGGCGTTCGGAGGGTTTGTGCAGCTCTGCGCGGTCGATGAGATCGCTGTAGGCTTTCACGCCCCCATCTCCGACCAGCTGCTGGGACAGGTTCTGCCGGAGCTCCTCAACCTGTTCGGGAAGCTTCGAGACGCGCGCGGCCTCCTGGAGCATGATCAACGCCGCCGCGGATTCGCCCGCGTCGAGGTAACAGGCGGCAAGCGTGAGCAGCGCCGTGGCGTTGTTGCGGTCGAGAGCGGCGGCCCGCTCGAGATTGGCGCGGTACGAGATCGTGTCGCCGAGGGTTTCCGCGAGGTCGGCCAGGTACAGGCATTCGTTGGCGGTCTGCACCGTGGCGGCCGCGTAGGCGTAGGCCTTCTTCAAATACTCGACGTTTTGCAGCTCGCAGGCGCGGGCAAGCACGTCGCAGGGCGCGGCAAGGTGGAAAACGCGCGACGCCCCGTCCGAGCGATAGCCGTACTTCTCCAGGGTGGCTCGGAGTTTCGCATCGCCGCCGGGGGCGATGACCGTGCGCCAGGGATACGCGAACATCGTCGCGTCGAGCGCGGTCGCGTCGCCTTCCCACCAGAGCACGGCCTCCTCGCCGTCGACCAGCGGCTGGTCGGGAATCGCGGTGAACGGCAGAATCTGAAGCCGCGGAAGGTTGGCGTGAACCGAGAGTTCGATGGGATCCGCGCAGTAAAGGCGGACGCCCACGGACGTGCGATGCAGCTCCTGGATCGCCTCGTACGTCTCGATGCGGTCGTGGAGAAAGCCGCTGAGGTTTCCCGCGGCGTCGAACGTGGTGGCGCGCTCCTTGAGCGCTTCGAGCGAGTACCGGGGATTCACCTTCCGGTCGAAAACCAGGTCGAAGAACTCGCGGATCTTCACCGCAGGCGAGTGATTCTTCACCACCTCCTCGTGTCCGGCCCGGCGGATCTTCTGCGCTTCGTCCGGATGATCGAGGTAATACCGGATCCGCTCGATCAGCTCGGCGGGAGTTTTCCAGGTGACGAGGTGTTTGCCCGTTTCGAAAAGGCCCGGAAGGCCGGACGCGTCGGGCAGCGCGTCGGTGAGCAGGAAGCCGCCTGCGGCCAGGGACTCGAAGACGCGGAGGTTGAGGTCGCCGTTGAGCGAGACGTTCAGCGTGATCTGAGAATCGGCGTAGGTATCCGCCGCATCCTGGATCGTGCCCTGCAGCGTTTCCAGCGGCAGTCCGGCGGCGCGGATCTGGTCCATCACTTGGCGGCGGAACGGGTGATGGCGTCCCACCTGGCCGAAGAAGGTCAACGGTCGCGACGGCGCCGCGCTCGGCTCGCGCGAGTGAAACGCGTAATCCACCGCCGGGATCCACTGCACATTTCGCACCCCGGCTTCGATGAAGTACAGGGCATGATGGCGCGTGTGATCGAAAATGACGGCGTCAAACTGCTCCTCACGGGCGTACCGGATCAACTTCTGGAGCGGCTGCTGCAGGTGGTGCGTGTCGCCGACGATGAGGACCCGCGGGCACTTGAGGCGGGCGAGATTGCGCGGGCAATTGCGCAGCGTCGCGTCGGCTTTGACGACGACGAGTTCGGGTTTGCCGCCGTCGGTCAGCTTGTGTGCGACGTCGCGCACGTCGTAGGCGCCGGTCGGCGTCTGGTACGCCGTGATCCGTCCGTTGTCCCAGGCCGGGAAAGCGTCCGGGCTGCAGAACACCTCGTTGGTTGAAAACAGCGGCTCGCGGTAGGCCTGCTTCGACGAGAGGAAAAAAAGGAGCGTGCGCGGGCTAAGCGGGGCGGACGGGGCGCCGGCGGCAGCCTCGGCAGGAGCGGTGGATGCGGTCATGTGCTGTAAAAGCAGTGTTGCGGTGACGCCAAGAAAGGTCGCCAAGGTTGGCGACCTCCCTAAGATATCGGCCAGCAGCCATTTCCCTTTAGGGGATCGTATTCAGGAAAACCGGGGTAAACACCGGGGAAGGCGACCAACCTACCCCAGCCCCGCCCGCCCGTCGAGCGAGCGTTCGTCTCGGATCGAGGGCAGCGGTATCCGAGATCGAACGTCTCGGGCACATTCCAAACCCACATGGGGCATTTCGATTTCCGCTTGCCCACCGGACAGGAACTCCGACGCAACAGTGTCGCGTCAAGATCGCGTTTGCTCTGCGCTACACACCACGCGCCGTTCCGGCAGGC
The DNA here is from genome assembly GCA_003054665.1 of Opitutaceae bacterium EW11. Taxonomy (GTDB): domain Bacteria; phylum Verrucomicrobiota; class Verrucomicrobiia; order Opitutales; family Opitutaceae; genus EW11. Next base: position 152,665 of record QAYY01000020.1, read on the forward strand.
ATGAGGTCGCGGAACAGAAAATCGTTGTGCGTCCCGTCCCACTGCGGGTTATCCCGCTTGTTAAAATTGGTGATGTTGTTGATCAGGACGTAGTTGTTTCCCAGGAGGAAATTCACGACATCGTAGAATGAGGCGGTGTAGATTTCGGCCAGGATGAACTGAGGCCGGAACCGCGCATAGTCCAGGCTGCGCAGGACGTTGAGTTCGTAGTTCTCCACGTCGATAGACATCAGGTCGACCGTGACGCCCTTGAAGTGCTCGGCGAACACCTTCGTCAGCGAGGTCGCCTTGACCGTCACCGCCGCGGGCCGGTTCAGCCGCGTGCCGGAAATGCTGGCCATGGGGCTGCCGTCGAAATCGCCCGTGATCGTCTCGACGGGCTCATCCGTCAGAGCGCAATTCAACACCTTGCTTCGAGGCCGATTCACCTTGCAGGCGTTGTAGGCGGTGAGGGACGGTTCGACGAGAACCCCGGTCCAGTTGCGCTCGCGCTCCAGCCGGCAGGTGTACGACTGGAAAACGCCATCATTGGCTCCAGCCTCGAAAAAAACGCCGCCCATCTTGGGCACAATGCGGATCAGCTTCTCGTAATTCATAAGTGGATTCGGGGAAGATGCGGGTGCGGTGCAGGCCGGAAATCCCGCTGTCGTTCAGTTGATAAACTCGGGGTGCGCGGCGAGGAAGCCTGAAGAGAAGCGCGATGCGGCGACACGCCACATGCCGGTGGTATCCAGATTCCGGAGCGTCTCTAGCGGGTAAGCCGACGAGCCGTTTGGCGGGCCATGCAGGACCTCGCGCACGCCTTCCGCGATTTCCTCGGCGCTCGGCGGGATGTCCTCGTAGTTCTTGAAGTCGAAGTAGCCCGGGCCTTTCACGTCGTGGTAGGCTTGGCGGAAGGCGGTCAGCTGCTGGGAAAAACTCATCACCTTCCCAGTCGCGCGTTCCTTCAGCCGGCTCGGCACGAGCAGCGTTTTCTCCGATGGGTGGGGCACGAGCGTCCAGCTTCCAATCTGGCAGCAAGGAATGCCCAGCGTGTCGCAGAACAGCCCGGCGCCAGAGGGGCTCACGAGCCCCATCGCGGCGCGGGAAAACAGGGAAAAGTCGTTCTTGGGGCTGACGAATTTCGAGCGTGGATAGTCGAAGACGCCGAAGCGTTTGAACTCCTCCGGCATCGGTTCGCGGCCCGCCAGGAAGATGGCGTATCCCTCGTCGCGCAACCGTGTGAACGCCGGGAGGTAGGTGTCGCCGTCCAGCACGCGCGCGGTGCCGTTCACCACCTGCGCCTTGATCTGCACGACAGCATACTTCCGTGCCTCGAGCACGGCGCGAAACTCCGGATCAAGCGCGACCTTCGACAAACCGTCGCGCAACGGAAGCTGCCCGCGGGTGGCATTCCAAGCCTCGTGCATCCGCACGAGCTGCATCAGGAATTCCTCCGCCCGGAGGGACCAGCAGAGATTGAGTGGATACAGGTCGCCGCACCCGCGGTTGAGTTTGTCGGGCACGACCAGCTTGCAGTGGGCCTGTCCGATCTCAAGCACGAGGTCCGGGTGGAAAAGCTGGATTTCGCGCAAGATGGTGATCGCGTGCTGCTCCATCAGCACCTGCACGCCATTGTTCTTCAGCAGCTCGCCGACAATGTTGGCCATCGGCGACGGCGGGAGCATCACGACCGGGTTCCGCGCACGGATGAGCGGGTACTGCCGGATGAGGCGCAGCAGGTAGTCCGACTCCGAGAGCATGTGCCCCGGCGAGTCGAAGAAGAACATGCCGCCGGCGACGAGCCGGTTGGCCTTGCGAAGCGATTCGATGAATTGACTGAGCATTTGCGTCCCGCGATTCGCTTCAACGCGCCGACCAGTTCATCGCGTCGGCCCGGGTCAGGAACAGGCTGCCTTCCTTGTAGCTCGTCGGCATCTCGGTCAGCGAGCTGATACGGCTCCAGCCAGTTTTCTGAGCAAAGGCGCGCAGCCCGAGTTTGCGTGCGTGCTCGAAGATGGCCGCGGCGTTTTCGGGCGTGCCCACCTCCAGAATCATATCCGTGTGCGCCCAGTCTTCCGCGGTGGTGCCGAGAAGGATGATCTTTTCCTGTCCTTCCGCATCCATCTTCACGAAGTCGACCGCCGACATGATCTGCTTAATGGATACAACTTTGACGGGGAACCGCTCCAGTTGGCCGTAGGGGTTCGATTTCGCCCCAGCGAGGTGACTGCTGGTGGTGTTGCCGAGCACGCGGACGAATTCCATTTCGCCGTCGCGGTCGGACACGGCCGCTCTGACGAGGGTCACACTTCCGCTGGCGCTGTTGCGTTCGAGATTGGCTGCCAGGAGCTGAGCGTGCGTGGGGTCCGGCTCGTAGGCCGTCACTTTCCAGCCCGCCTTCGCCATCAGCAGGCTGTGCAGACCGAGATTAGCGCCGATGTCGGCGGCCCGGCGGTACCGCGAGCGGTTGCGCAGGTAATACGCGAAGATGATCAGCTCATCGACGCCGAAGAGATCGAGCGAGTCCACCGCGCCCATCTTGTAGTACGGCAGTTCGAGATCTCCGAACGCTCCCAGTCCCTGGCGGGCGTTTTCGGTGCGGGTGAAGGCGCTGGACGACACGGCCTGGGCCGCAACGTTCTCAAACAGGCGGTAGACGGCGGTCGTGCGGGCGTGCTGTGCCGGAATGTCGGCGAGCGCGTCGATCAGTTCGAAAATCTCGGGCGTGGCGTTCATGGTCAGAGGGGTCACCAACCCTGGCCAGCCTGCTGGCGAGCCACGGGATTGGCAGGTGTGGGATTGAAAGGGGCGACAATCATCTCGCGCCGAATCAGCGCGGGGTCGAGCGCGGGAAGTTGATCCTCCAGGGGTGATCCGAATTTGACCACTGGATACAGTTTCTGGTCGGGATTCACCTCGACGTTGACGAAAACGGGGCCGGGCGCGGCGTAGACTTTTTCCAGTTCCGCACCGATCGGCTTCGTCCCGTCGATCGTCACCACCGGCAGCCCCATCGCTTCCGCGACGCGGGCAAAATCCGCGGGGAACGAGAGCCCGGAAGCTGGATCGACGCAGACGTACCGGCCGCCCAGCCAGGTCTCGAGTGTCTGCTTCTGGATGCCGTGGCTGTGATTGTTGAAGAGAAGAATCTTCAACGGCAGCCGCTGCTTCACGATCGTCGCCAATTCTGCCAGCGAGATCATCAGGCCGCCGTCGCCGATGATGCACGTAACCGTGCGATCCGGGCAGCCAAACAGAGCGCCCATCGAGGCCGGCAGCGCGTAACCCATCGGGGTGTTATTCCAGGCTGAATACACGCGCTGGCCGCGCTTCGGGCGGAAATGGTTGCAGGTCCAGGTGAGATTACCGCCGGTGTCGACGTAGACGAGCGCGCGCTCCGGCAGAACGCCCGAGAGTTCGCCGATGAATTCCACCGCGTCGAGGTACGGATGATTGGCGCGCGCTTTCGGAGAGGCGTCGGGCTGAAAGGTCTGCTTCCAGCGCGCGATTCCAGCGAACCATGCGGACCAGTCGGGCGCACGGTACCCGGCGAGAGCCGGTTCCAGCGCGGCAAGGAAATCTGAAGCACGCGCGTGAATCCGCTGATGCACCGTGATGCCACGCCCGTCGAACTTGCTCATCTCGTTCGGATCGGCGTCGACCATGACGACCGTCGCCTCGCGAGCGAAGGAGTTGAGCATTCCGCCCGTGAGGTTCTGGGAAAGGCGCGTGCCGAGCGCGATCACGAGGTCGGCGTTCTGGACGGTGAAATTGCCGGCGCGAGGGCCGTAGACGCCAAACGTGCCGACCCGCAGGCGATGCCCGGCCGGCAGCAGATCCAGCCCGGCCCACGAGACAAGCGCGGGGATGCCAAGCCGCTCGACGCAGCGGAGCGCTTCCTCGCCGACAAACGGAGTTTTCAGACCGCCACCAAGGACCAGCACCGGACGCTGCGCCAGCTGGATTTTGCGCAGGAGTTCGGCGACGTCGGCCTGGAGCTGGCCGGAAGCTGCGCCGTCATTCTCCGGCACGAAACCGTGCTGCTTCTCCGGGTCGATGTCCGCGCGTTGAAGGTCGTCCGGAATGTCCAGCAAGACCGGCCCTGGACGCCCTTCCATCGCTGTCCAGTACGCCCGCTCGAGGTGATAGCGGAAGCTGGACGCATCGCGGATCTGGACAGCGTATTTCGTGACTGAGGAAAAGATGGATACAACATCAGTCTCCTGAAAACCGACTTGGCGAACCTGGCAGTCGCCCTTCAACCGGTGCGTCGCCACCTGCCCCGTGAGCATCAGGGTAGGAACGGAATCGTAGTAGGAGCAGCACGTGCCCGTGAGCAGGTTCGTTGCGCCGGGACCACTGGTGGAAACCGCCACCCCGAGTTTGCCCGTGGCGCGCGCATAACCGTCTGCCGCCATCGCGGCGCACTGCTCGTGCGTGGTCGCCACGATCTTCATCGCCGGGTGCCGGTCGATGGAGTCGAACATGTGCACCGCCGCGCCGCCGGACATTCCGAACGCGTGAGTCACACCGCGTTTGGCGAGAAAGTCTGCGAGATAGTCGGTCAGTTTCATGAGATGGAAACGGCGGCGCTAAACGTTGCCGCTGCGTCGGAGTTTAAACTTGTTCGGGTCGGCTCGGAGGCTTTCGGCGAGCACCGCCCCACCCTTGCGCCAACCGTCGTGCACGACCGAAAAATTGCGCCCACCCGCCACCGGGCGGCCCTGCGCAACGCCCCAGTCGATCATGGCGGCGATTTCGTCGAAACGGGTTCCCTTGCTGGAGTCCTCCAGAAAAGCGGCAGTCGTCGCGTGATTGCGCCCAGCGCGGTTTCCCGCGGCGAGGGTCTGCTCGTGGATCTTGGTGCGGACCCAGCCGGTGCCCACGATAAAGGCGTTCAAATCCGGCGCCTCGTCGTCCAGCAGTTCGCACATCTTGATCAGCGCGATCTTGCCGAGGCAGTAGGCGGAGTAGCTGCGGAAGGGCCCATTCGTCCCGCCGCCGGCGAAAAACACGGTATGGCAGAGTTGCCCAGCATGCCGGTACGGATACGCCGCGTGCAGCGCCCGAAGCTGGGCGGTGCTGTTGGTATTCACCGAGTCGGCCCACGTCTCGAAGTCGTTTTCGAGGAACGCGCCAATCGGCGAGAGCTGTCCGACGCACGAAACAAAAAGATCCCAGCGATGCCCGGTGCGTTCGAAGAACTCGGCTATCCGGTCCCTTGATTCGCGTTCCGAAACGTCACAGCGGAATGTGTACAGCCCGTTGCGGCCGGCCAGCTCCGCGGGGCATTCGGAACGATAGGTACCGACGACAGTCGCGCCTCGGTCGAGATAAGTCCTCGCGAGTTGAGCGCCGATGTCGCTCGAGATCGAAAGGATGAATACCACCGGAAGCTGTAGCGGCGCCGCCATGCTCAGAACTGGATCATCGTGTGGATCGATTCGCCCGAACGCATCGTCGCAATCGCTTCATTCACCTGCGCCAGCGAACAGCGGTGGGAAATCATCGCCTGCGGATTGAACCGCCCCGCGCGGATCAGCCGGAGGTAACGGGGGATATCCACATGAGGGATACTTGAGCCGCCTTCCGAGCCGGTGAGCACCTTGCCGTAGTGAAGCGGCAGGGTGTTGAAGCAGAAATGCTGGTCGTGCTTCATCACGCCGACGAGCAAGAGGCGGCCTTTCGGGCTGGTGATTTTCCAGGCCTGTTCGATCACCGCGGGATTGCCCGTCACGTCGAACACCGCGTCCGCCGGACCGCCGAGGAGCTTCGTGACGGCCTCGACCAGCGACTCGTTGCGGGTGTTGACGAGGTGCGTCGCGCCAAATTCCCGCGCCTTCGCGAGCTTGTGATCCTGGATGTCAGCGGCGATCACCGGACAAGCACCCGCGAGTGAGGCTCCGAGCACCGCACCCAGCCCGATGCCGCCAACGCCGATGACGACCACGGATTCCCCGATGCGGACCTCCGCGTCGCGGGTCACGGCTCCGAAGCCGGTGGTCAACGTATCCGCGAGCAAAGCCGCGGTCTCAAAGTCGACGTCGTCGGGAATCCGTGTCAGCCGGTTTTCGGATACAACGGTGTAGGTCTGAAAGGTGGTAATGTTGCCGGCGTTGATCACGCGGTTGTCGATCCGGTACTGCGCCGGGCGGGCCTGGATTCCGGCGCCTGGGCGCCAGTGGAGCACGACATGGTCGCCGGGTTTGACGTGCGACACCTCGGAACCGACCTCCATCACAATGCCACCGGCTTCATGCCCGAGCAGGTGCGGCAGGTATTTGTCAGGGCCTTTCACGCCCTCGATTTCGCCGAGCTGCGAGCCGCAGATGCGGCTGGCCTTCACCTGCACCAAAACCTGCCCGTAACCGAGGGCGGGGATCTCGACTTCGTCGATGTCGAGCGGCTTGCGCTGCTCCACAAGAATTGCGGCGGGGGTTTTCATGGGATGAACCACCAGTAGTCGCCGCTGTAGCCGACGTCGGCGAAGAGCTTCACCCAGTCGTCCACACTCATGTACGTCTCGGCCGTGAGAATCCAATCGAGCAGCTTCTGGTGCTCCTCCTCGGTGTGCCACGCGTCGATCGTGACGTACTTGTGCGCCCGGCTCACACGCTCCATTTCCCGCAGGGCGTTTTTGCAGCGCTCCAGCGGGAGATTGTGGATGCTATTAATCGAAATGACCAGGTCGTAAGATTTGTCCGGATACGGCAGCTTCTCCGCAGAGCCAATGTCGATCAGGGAGCCCATGCCGCCGTGGGCGTTTTCCTTGGCGTACGACGACACGTCGATGCCGCGTACGGTGGCGCCCGGCAGCACCTGCAGGAAGTCGTACATCAGAAATCCCTTCGCGGCACCGACATCGAGGATGCGGGCATTCGGCGGGAGCTGGTAATACTCGACGATGCGGCGCGCCACCGGAAGCCAGCGGCCGTCGTAACGATAACCGCCGTAACCGTGGCGTCGCTCGCCGTCGAAGAAATCGCGGCCGAATTGCTTGGCCAATGCGCGGTCCGCCTCGGTTTTTTGCGCGGCTCGAGCCTTCGGATCGCGTTTTACCTGCGGGAGTCGGTCGAGGAGGTTGATCTCCATAACGAGGGTAGGTTGAAACTCAGAACGGGCCGGTGAACGCCGGATTGGGTTTGTCGAGTTCAACACCGGCGGGAATCGCAGTGTCGGCCTCGTCCGCAGGCAGCCCCAGCGTCTCCCGAACAGCGGCGACAATGTCGCCGGAGCGCGGGTAGTAGGCGGCCGCAAGCGACGGGCTCGTCGGCGTCGGGCAATCGGGAAAACACACACGGCGCGGCGCCGCTTTCAGCGAGCCGAAGGCGCCTTCGGAGGCAACGGCCAGGACTTCCGCGCTCATGCCAGCGAGGGCCCAGCCAGTATCCGCCACCACGAGACGACCGGTCTTGCGAACCGATTCGAGAATAAGGGTCGAGTCGAGCGGGCGAAGGCTGCGCAGGTCGATGACCTCGGCGTCGACGCCGAGCTTCGCCAGGTTTTTCGCCGCCTCGAGCGCCTCGGCCACCATGTACGAGAGTGCGACAAGCGTGACGTCGCGGCCCGGCTTCGCCACGCGGGCGGGCCCGATCGGAACGGTGTAGTGGCCCTCAGGCACGTGGCCCTTCGCGTGGTGGAGCCAGCGGTGCTCAAGGAACACGACGGGGTTGTCGTCCTCGATTGCGGCGATGAGCAGACCCTTCGCGTCATGCGGCGTGGTCGGCATGACCACCTTCAGGCCCGGAATGTGGGCGAACCAGGACTGCAGGCATTGCGAGTGCTGCGGGCCCTGGCCCCAGCCGCGGCCAATGATCATCCGGAAGACGACCGGCATCTTCATCGCGCCGCCAAACATGTAGTGCCACTTCGCGGCCTGCGTGCAGATCGGATCCATCGAGAGGATCGCGAAGTCGAGGCGCTGGTGATTCAGGACGGGGCGCAGGCCGTTAATTGCCGCGCCAAGCACGACACCGGACATGCCGTTCTCCGAACAGGGCATATCCATCACACGTTCGGCGCCGAAGCGCTGCTGAAGTCCCGTGGTCGTACCGAAAAAGCCCTTGGGGTCCGGCACGCCAAGTCCAAGCAGAACGACCCGCGGGTCGCGTTCGAGCGCGACGGAAAATCCCTCGCGGATGGCTTCGGCGTAGGAGATTTCGCGCATGTTAGGCGTAAAGGTGATCCATTAGGCCGGCCGCGTCGGGGAAGGGAGCCTGCTTGGCAGCAGAAAACGCCCCGTTGATCTCAGCGGACGTGCGCCGTTTGAAATCAACCAGCGCCGCCTCATCAAAACATCCCTCCGCACGGAGCCGTCGCTCCAGGGCCTCGACCGGGTCCCGCTCGCGCCAAGTGAGGTACTCCGCCTCGGTGCGATACCCGATGTGGTTGTCGAACGCGGGTCCACAGTGTTCCCGCCAACGGTAGGTCATGAATTCGAGAAAAACGGGCCCGCTTCCGGAGCGCGCCTGGCGGACCGCGTCGCACATGAGCGAATACACGGCGACGGCGTCATTGCCGTCGGCCTGCTCCGCCCGGATCCCATGGCCAGCGGCGGTTTTGTAGACGGCCTGCCCGGCGGGCTGCCGCACACTCAGTGGCGAGTAGACGGAATAGAGATTGTTTTCGCAGAGGAAGATCACCGGCAGCTGGTGCAACGCAGCGAAGTTCACACTTTCGTGGAAGACGCCTTCCTCGGTCGCAGCCTCGCCCAAAAACGCCACCGTGACGCGATCGCGCTTCAACTGCTTGTCGGCGAACGAGAGGCCCACGGCGATCGGAATGGTGCTTCCGACAATCGGGACAGCGCCGACAAATCCTGCCTTGAGGTCCACCAGGTGCATGGAGCCGCCGCGCCCGCGGCAGCAGCCGGTTTCCTTGCCGTAGATCTCCGCGATCATGGCGTTGAGATCGCCGCCCTTGGCCAGGTAGTGGGCATGCGAGCGGTGCCCGCTCATCACCTGATCGTCCGGGCGCAGCGCCGCGCCGACTCCGGCGGCGACGCCTTCCTGGCCGATCGAGAGGTGCACCGGGCAGCGCATCTGCTGCTCGGCGTAGCCCGTCGCGATCGCCTCCTCCACCAACCGAATACGCACCATCGACTCGAGGAGTCGCTGGCCGATCTGGCTTGGGAAAGTGGACGTTTCTGGCGAAGCGGTCATGCGCTCAGGCGGCGATCGAGAGCCGCTTCATCGTCTTGATGTTGTAGCAGGACTCGTCGTCTTGGATCCGGCCATCGCGGAAAGCGGCGATCACTTCGACGATCGCGTCCTCCACCGTGTGCTTGGGCTGGAATCCCGTCGCCAGGAGCTTTTTAGAGGAAAGTCGGTAGGAGCGAGGATCGTTCGAGGGCGTGACGACAATCTCGGCCGGCACATGGCGCGTTACGCGCTGGGCGATCTCCAGAATCGAGATGTTCTCGAAACCCGCGTTGAATATCCCGGGCAGACGCAGGCCCTTGTCGAGGAAATGGTGATACACCCGGATCATGTCCTGCAGGTGAATGTTGGGCCGGGTCTGGTCGCCGCCAAAGACGGTGATCTTTTTGTTCTTCGCCGCCTGGATCGTCAGCATGTTCACCGAAAGATCGAGGCGCTGACGCGGGGAATATCCGCAGACCGTGGCAGGCCGGATGATGTTGACCACGATGCGGTCACCGTAGCTCAGGAGCACGCGCTCGCTGATCATCTTCGTCTTGTTGTAGTCGGAAATCGGGACGAGCGAGAGCTCTTCCGTGACTTCCGGCTCCTCTTTCACGCCATAAACGCTGCCGGAGCTGGCGAAGATGAATTGCTTCACGTGGTGAGCGATCGCGCGCTCGACGAGCAGCATCGTCGCGAGGGCGTTCACCTCCCAGTTCAGCTTGGAATTCAACTCCGCGCAGGGATCGTTCGCGACATTGGCTAGGTGCATCACCACGTCAACGCCCTGCATCGGAATTCGATCTGCGTTGCGAATGTCCTCGCGAATCACGGTCAGGTTGGGATGCGACTGCAGGTGATTGCCGAACCACTGGAGGTCGACGACGGTGACGCGATGGCCTTGCGCGAGCAGGCTCTGGGTGAGCGGCGTGCCGACATAACCGCAGCCGCCGGTGAGAAGAATATTCATGATGAATAGGGAAGGGGTTGGTGGATACGCGGAGTCGATTCCCTCGGCTCTAGAACGCCAGCATCGCCATGCCGGCTTTGAGGAGCTTCGATTTCCGGATCGGCTCGGAATTGCCGACAATCTTGACCGCCTGCGCTCCGGCGAGCTGGCCCATGAAGGTCGCGACCTTGAGCGGAAGCCCGCTGGCGGCAGCGAGCGACGCTGCGGCGCAGAACGCGTCACCTGCGCCGAGGGTATCAACCACGCTTCGCTCAAACGGCGCGCACTTGCAGATGTCCTTTCGGCCGTTCCGGCCCAGCGTTTCGGTCGCACCGCGGGTCAGCCAAGCGTAGCGGCTTCCCAGTTCGGTCGCGAGGTTCGTCAGCTCCCGACCGTAATCGATCTCGCGCCTCCCGACCGCGAGATTCATCTCGGTCTGATCGAGGGTGAACGCGTCCGCGCGTTGGTAGCGCCGGGTCAGTATATTGAACCCGTGATTGTTGCTGTTGGTCTGGCAGTTCACCGCGAGGAACTTCGCGCGCTGCTGGACATAGACGCGAACCATGTCCTCCAGCATGCCGTGGCCAAAATCCATCACGAGCACCAGGTCGTAGTCCTCGATCTGGTCGGCAATCCGCTCGAGCACCTGGAACTGAAGCTCTTCCTTGGTGGATCCCTTGTTGATGTAGTTGACGGAAAAAAGCTTTGAGAGCTCCTTCCCCTCGACCCGCGGTTCGACGAAGCGCTGCTTCACCACAGTCGTGAAATCCTTAGAGCGAATGAGGTCGTACTCTGCCGGCTTGCCGAATTGCGCGAGGGCGTCTTCCAGCCAGGGCTCCTCGCCCACGAGGCTTACAAGCCGGACATGGGGCGTGAACTCCCGGACATGCCGCAGGACTGCGAGTGCGCCACCGGCCTGCATCTCCTCTGAAACGTAGCGCCCGGAAAGTATCCGGTTTTTGGAGGTGAGGCCCTGCACCTCAAGCACAGTGTATTTGTCGAAGATGATGTCGCCGACGATCAGGACCCGTAGCTTTCTGAAATCCTCAACCATCCCGCGGAACTTGTCAGGCGAACAATCGCGGGCGACATCCTGGCAAAACGCCTTCACTTCCGCTGGGTACGGATCGAACTGCTGATTGAGGAGCTTGGTGGAACTGAAAACGATCGAACCGACATAGCGGATCTGACCACCAACCCGTTTCACCGCTTCGATGTCGCCGTGGATGTTTCCCGTGACGTCATTCTCGGAGTTTTCGTACTCGCGGCCCTTGCAGTAAACGTGGGCACGGACGCACTCGATCGCCTGCACCGCGTCGGCAAACGGGATGATCACGACGTAGTCGACACAGGCGAGCGCCGCCAGCCAGCGGGCCCGCAGCGCATCGTTGAAATACGGACGGCCCGGCCCCTTGTTGACGAATCTCTCGGCGGTAACCGTCACGATCAGAAGGTCACCCAGCGCCTTCGCCTCTTCGAAGTGCACAATGTGACCCGGGTGGATCATGTCAAAGGTACCATGGCAATGGACCAGGGTTTTCCCTTCGGCGCGCAACTCGGCGAACCTCTTCGCAGCCGTTTCGTAGGGGATGATTTTCGTGTGCGCCACGGCGCCTCCTTATTCAGATCCGCCGCTAAGGCTTGTGAATGTAGTCGAACGGCTGACGGCTGATTTCGTCGAAGCGCTCGTTGAGCCACGTGATCGTTTCATGCAGGCCGTTCTCCAAGGACACCGTGTCCGCCCAGCCAAGAGTTTTCCGCGCTTTCGCGCTGTCGAGGAGGTACGCGGCATCCTTGCCAGGCCGATCCTCCGTCACCTCCACGACCGTGCTGAAGTCCGCACCCATCATACGGCAAATCGTTTCGACGAGTTGCCGAATGGATACGAACTGCGGGGTCGAAAGGTGATACGTTTCCCCGGCCGGAGCCTTCTGGGCGATCGCGAGCGTGGCGGACGCAACGTCGCGGATGTGGATGAAGGACCTGACCGAATGACCGCCACCGTGCAGGCTCAGCTTGCGGCCGAGTTTGATGAAAAGAACGGTGCGCGGAATGATCCGGTAAAGCTGCTGGCCGGGGCCATAAACGTTGGCCGAGCGGGTCCATGCCACCGGGAAGTTGTACTGCTGAAAGAAAGTCCTGAGGTGCAGGTCGCAGGCGGCGCGGGACGCGGCGTACGGAGTACTCGGATTGAACGGCGCACTCTCGTCGATAAGTCCGCTCGTGCTGCCATAGACTTCCGGCGTGCTGACGTGCACGTATTTTTCCAGTCGGTCGAGGAGCCGGAGCCGATTGTGGAAGAGAACATTTCCGACGACGTTGGTCTGGTACCAGTGCTCGGGATGGAGCCAGCTCTGGGCGACCATGCCCTGGGCGGCGAAATTCACGACCCACGGCGCACCGAATTCCTTCAAGGCCGTCATCAACGTATCCAGATCCTGGTTCAGGTCCGCCTTGACGAAACGGAAACGGCGCTGTTGGTCCGGGGTAAGCCAGCGGTACGGCAGGAAACAGGCCGCCGGCTCAGCCGAGCGGCTGGCGCCGAGCACCTCGAGCCCCTGCTCGAGGCAGTACCGGGCAAAACTCGCGCCGGAAAAGGAGTTGCTCCCAATGATAGCGATTTTTCCAGTCATGCCGTGTAGGAGGAACTCAACGACGGTGCTGCGAAAGCCACTGCATGATCATGTGTCCAACCATGATCTGCAGATCCTCCGACACCTGCATGTCGTAAACCGGGAAGTAGATCGGGTGATCGGCCAGCGGCAGGCTCGCGCCACCAGAAAAGCCCAGGACGGCAAACGAGGTCATGCCGATCTCGCGAGCGCGCTTCAGGGCTTTGACGATATTGGGCGAGTTGCCGCTGCCGGAGAACACCAACAAAATATCGCCGGGCTGCGCCAGGGCCGTGAGTTGCTGGGCAAAGACGTCCTCGTAGCCGACGTCGTTGGCCAAGCAAGTCATGACTGCGGCGTTGGCCGGAAGCGCGGTGACGCGCAGGCCTTTGCCCACCGGTTTGTCGATCCCGTAGAGAAGGTCGTTCGCCAGGTGGATGGCGTTAGCGGCGCTGCCACCGTTGCCACAGAGAAAAACCTGCCGATTGTCCGTCCAGCAATCGCGCAACGCCTTCACCAAAACGTTAAAGCTCGTCCAATCATGCGTATCGAGCGCGTGGTTCAGCGTCCGGCGGTAGGCGGTTACAAACTCGGGCGGCTGCGAGGAGCGCGTGCCCACCGGCTTGACCGGAAAGGGGCTCTTCACAGGGGTCTTGGGGTGACGGGTCTTGGGCAGAAGGAGCTCTTTCATCTGTGGGGCAATTAAGGGCTGGAGGGCACCGATGTTTGCCTAACACCAACCACTGCGCTGGCGCAGTCGCTGGAAATGCACTGCGGCACGGTGGGTCCTTGATGCGGAGCGGCGACGTGATGTGTTGTGGCGAACATCTACCGTGGCATCGGCACACGCTCACCAGGGGTTTAGCCCTATTTACAAAACGCCCGGTTGGTGGGCAATTCTCAATCCAAGCGGCGGATGCGGACTCAAGCCGAACCGCTGATGGACGATTGCTTCCTCCCGTGCCCCACCCGCTTCCAGGCGTGCATCCCTCCACCTCGGCTCCGACGCGCACGCTGCGTTTGGTGCACTTCAGCCCCTGGGCAGATGCCCTACAGGACAGCCAAGCCTACCTCGAGGGCTTGCCCAAGAAAGACCTCCGACCCTTTGTGGCGAACGCTGCCGACGCGGACCTGCTTCGTGCCGCGCGCCTCGACTGCGACTGGTATGGCGAAAGCACGCGTGCCTTTGCGGCGATGCAGTCCCCCTCGCTGGTGTTTCTTTCGGCGTTCGTGACCGGCGCGCCCGGACTCGCTCAGCTCGCGGAGCAACCAGCGACCGCGGGCGAAGAACGATGGCTCGTCTTCGACGGGCAGACACCGCAGCGGCTCGCCCCTATCGCAGCGCGGCTCCTTCCTGTGCTGAAGCGGAACCAGATCCGCATCGCGTGGTACGCCTTTGATGAAGCAAGTCGGACAGCTACGGTGTTCCGGACGTTTGCGCCATATCTGGACGTGCTCGTCCACGATGAAGCGCCGCTGGACCCGGCCGGACAAGCTGCACTTTCACCGCGCTGCGTCGTCCGGCACCGGAGCTGGGTAGCCAACGTGATCCCGTTCTCGAGCCCGTTCAATGAGGCTCCGGAAGAGAGGATTCTGTTTCTTGGCTCGAAGCTGGGCCTCACCGACCATCGAAAGCGGCAGATCGCGTTTCTCCAGGACACGTTTAGGGACCGGTTCGTTGCCATCCATGATCACTCCGTCGCAGTCGCCGATCGGGCACAGCTAAACCGGTTCAAAGTTGGCGTTTGTCCCGAAGGTCGGAAATTCGGCACCCCCGCCATGAGTCAGTCTCACACGGACCGGCCGTTTTGGTCGGGTTGCCTCGGTTTGGTGCCGGTATCCGAAAACTCACGTGCCGGGAATCGGCTCGACGCGCTCGCCGCCGAGAAGCTGATCCTGCGCTACGAACACGCGGATTTGAAGAGCCTCCGCGAAGCGTGCGAACACGCGCTCGCCGCGGCGAATGAGGAGCGTCGCCGACTCTACGAGCATTTCAATCGCCACGAAACCGTCGGTGCTGTTCTGGCTGAAGCACTATGCGCTGCACGGGCAGAAGCATAGCCGAGAAGCGGCGAATATCCATTTTCCGACACCTAGCGGAGCGTTAGCTACGGCTCCCGCAGCGCTCCCGCCAGATCTGGCGGAGGACGGCGGTGAAATCGGAAGCGAAGCCTTTCGCGTCGCAGAGCGGACTGCGCAGCATGCGGTCCCGAAGGCCGGCGCGGACGTCTGCCAATGCGGACAAGTCTCCGGCGAGTTTTTGCGCGATCGCGATGTAGGCGTCCGGCGAAGGGGCGATCCACTCCGGTGCGCCGATCTGGGTCAGAAAACTCGCTCCGACCCGCGAGACGTGCGACGCCCCGGCAAGTGTCACCGCCGGCACGCCCATCCAAAGCGCTTCGCAGGTGGTCGTGGCTCCGTTGTAGGGAAACGGATCCAGCGCAATGTCCACGGCGTGATAGGCGCGCAGGTGTTTCTCGACCGAGAGACGTTCCCCCGAAAGCACCAGCTGTTCCGGGCGAACGCCTCGCGCAGCGAAACGTTGGCGCACGGCTTCAGCGGTCGGTGCGTCGCCAAGTACCTGCGAACGCAAGAGGAGCCGTGCCTTCGGGAGCGTCCGCAAGAGCGCACTCCAGATCGTGATCACGTCGGCGTTCACCTTCGCGAACTGGTTGAAGCAGCCAAACGTCACGACTCCGCTCTCGAGTGCAGGCAGTGGGTTGACGCTCGGGCTTTCTTCGGGCGGGAGGTAACACGAAAAGCCTCGCGGCAGACGCAGCAGTTTTTCCGAATGAAGCGCCTCCGTCTTGCCCGTCGGGTCGCTCACTTCGTCGGTGAGCCGATAGTCGATCGTCGGAAGCCCCGTCGTATTCGGATATCCAAGCCAGGTCGCCTGCAGCGGCGCCGGCCGGCGGGCAAAGAGCAGGAGGCGGTTGTTCGCCGTATGGCCCGCCAGGTCGATCAGGATGTCGATGTTGTCGCGCCTGACCAAGGCATCGGCCGCGGCATCGTCCATTCCGGAAATGTCGCGCCAACCGTCGCTGCAGCCCTTCAGGCGTTCCGTGACATAGTCGGTCTGTTTGGCCGTGGAGTAGCAGATCGCCTCCCAGGCGTCCCGGGGGCGCTGCCTCAGCAACGGCTCGAAAAAGTAGCTCACCGCATGGTGGACGAAGTCGGGGGAAACGAAGCCGACGCGCAGTTTCCGCTCCGGCGAGAAATCGCGTTCCTCCCAGAGCGGCACCACGGCGGCGGGAACCGACGAGGCCCAGCTGAAATGCTCCGCCGCGATTCGCTCGGGAGTCAGCTGCGGGGAGAAATGCAGCGCAAAGAGCAGATTGCTCTGGGTGCCGGCATGCTGGTTGCCCGCCATGGCGGCCCGGAACTCCCGGACGGCTTCGTCGGGCTCGCCCTGAGCGCGCGCGACGCGACCGAGGTTGTCGTGCGCGGCTGGATACGACGGCTGCAGCGAGATCGCCTTCTCCAGCGCTTTGCGGGCCTCGGTGGCCTGTCCGAACGTGAAAAGCGCATGGCCCAGGACGTTCCAGGCGTCCGCCCGGCCGGGGGCGAGTTCGACCGCGCGGCGGAAAGCAGCCAGCGCGTCCTGCTCCTGCTCGAGCTCCAGGCAGGCGACACCCAGATTGAGCCAAGCCACGGCATCCTGGGGTGTGAGACGTGCGGACTCGCGCAGGAAAGGCACGGCGTCCGCGTAGCGGCGCTGCGCCTTGAGGATATTGCCCAGAAGCTGATGCGCCTCCGCGAGCGCCGGCTGAAGCGCGATGGCCTGCCGCAATTCGTGCTCTGCCTGATCCAGCCGGCCCAGGGCACGGAGAGCCCGCGCTCGATTCAGGCGATAGGGCGCGACTTTCGGCAGCACGTCGCAGGCTCGCGCAAAGAAGGACTCCGCCTCCGCCGCGTCGCCCCGGTCCAGCGCGATGATCCCCAGCAGGTGCAACGCGTCGGACTCGCGCGGGTTGGATTCTAGAATCTTCCGGTAGAGCGCCGCGGCTTCCTCCAGCCGGCCCGCCCGGTGAAACGCAACTGCCTGCTGGAGAGGAGTGTTCGCGGTGCTCATCGCGTCGGACAATCGCCGAACGTTTCCCGTGGCGCAATCGTTTCGAGCGGGGAAACGGGAAAGGGGGCACGCTGCGCTTCCACCGATCGCCCCCCACGCACCGCTTCATCGGAGCCCCGGCCGCATTCCGCCGTCTCCCTTGAACCCGCATCCGGCGTATTCGATTTCCGGAGCAGCAACGCCGGATCCCGCCCATCGCGGACAGCGCTGCTCGGTCGTCGCGGGACGCGCCAACCCACCCGCAAGCGCGTTCGCAGGGGGGCCCTGTTCCTTCAGCCCTTCAGCCTTTCCGCCCTTCAGCCCTTCCAAAAAAAAGAAGCCCCCGGGCG
>QAYY01000021.1 GCA_003054665.1 Opitutaceae bacterium EW11
AATGGATGGGGTCCACCTCATGCTCGCGACCGAGCTTGATCGGCTGGATCTGGTCGACGAGTACAGATTTCTCGTGCACCCCAGAATCGCAGGCCACGGCCCGACTCTGTACCACAACGGGCTGCCAAGCACCCGGCGGCTCGAGCTGGTCTCGGCGAGGCCACTCCGCAGCGGCGCGGTCGCGATGCACTACCGGCGCGTGCGCAGTGAAGAAAATGGCTGACCAGTCGCTGGAGCAACGCCTCCGGCCGTCGCGCCTGCTGGGAGTGTGGCTCATCATTGATCAAGACTTTCGCGATGAGGGGGCAGGTTAATTGGGTACTTTGGACGGTCTGTGTTGAGAGCATCTCTATTGCCGGGATGCCTCGGATTCTTCCTGTGGTGTTGCACTGGCTGCACCGAACATCGTTTTCCGAGGCCCGGACGACACGAAGGTCCTGTATATAACACCATCGACGACAGCCCTTCATGTTCTACTGGAGAGAACCACCGAGCACCAGGCACTATCGTGCTTTTCCTAAGAGCTTTTGTCTCGTTCCTGATCTGCCCCGCTATGGTCGGTGGCCTGGGGCCTCTATTGCTGGTGTGGCACCGCCCTGTTTTTCGGGGCTGGTTGCCATTGTCGGTTATGGTGCTCGCAGTGGGAACGCTCCTGCTGCTTTGGTGTGTACGTGATTTCTATCGTTCGGGGCGCGGAACATTGGCGCCGTGGGATCCTCCTGTGCGGCTTGTAACCGTTGGGCTCTATCGGTTTAGCAGAAACCCGATGTACTTGGCCGTATTGACGATTCTCGCGGGCTGGGCGTTGCTCTACGCATCAGTCAGTTTGGTCGTCTATGGGATCATCGTGGCTGTTGGATTCCACCTGCGCGTCGTGGTCTATGAGGAGCGCCGGCTGAAACAACAGTTTGGATCCGAATGGGAAGAGTATGCCTCGAGAGTTCCGCGCTGGATTCATAAGTAGGCAGCATGCTGTTGGAGGCGATGACGTGCGCCTGCTGCAGTCGCTCAACAGTGGCCCGTTGATTTGCACAGTAGGCAGTATCGGTATACATCGTGACGCAACGTATGAATGAAGAGAATCCCAAGAAGACGGTTTCGTTTCTGACGCCGGTAGGAATCGCAGTCGGGGCAGGCGTTGGAGTCGCCGTAGGCGTGGCTGCGAAGAACCTCGCGGTCGGTGTGGCAGTCGGTGTGGCGGTCGCGGTTTCAATGTCGTTGGCTTCTTGGAGAATGACCAAATGACGACCTCGATCATCGTTTGCAGATGATATCCCGGAGCAATTGATGCAGGAATAACGAGGGCGCATCTTGGACAACCCACGCTTCTATATCATCACCGGCGCGTCTGGAGCCGGAAAGTCAACGCTTCTGAGGGCCCTTGGCGATTTGGGTTACGCCGTCGTGCCGGAGGTCGCCCTCTCTATCGTCCAAGAACAAGAAAAACGCGGCGGAAATCTCTTTCCATGGACCAACCTCCAGGTGTTCATGGAAGAAGTTCTTGCGAGAAATCTCAGTGCTTACGATGCAGCTCAGACATTGCCGTCACCTGTTTTCTTCGACCGCGCGGTCCCGGAGTGCATAGGGCACATGCGAATCCTCGGGTTGGAGATTGAGGCTAAGCACGTAGAGGCATGTCGACGGCGTCCCTACGCTCACCCCGTGTTTGTTGCTGAACCGTGGCCGGAGATCTACGTCACCGACCGTTGGCGTCGTGCATCCTTCGCCCGTGCTCAGCGGTCGTACGAACCAACCGTTGCGGCCTACGTTGCTGAGGGGTACCGGACCTGCCTTCTCCCGAAGGCGAGCGTCGAGGAGCGAGTTGCATTCGTCCGTCAGCAGATAAAGAACGATGAGCCCAAGCAAATCGCGGAGGCTTCACGTGCTGCCGTCAAGTATCCTGATGACGCAGGCCGCGCACCGATTGAGGGTGTGGATCATCATTGAACGTGAACCTCGTGAGAATCGCAGTGACCTTGACTTTGACGGCTCTTGCTTGGGCGAACTGGCCAACGGATCCGCTTCCTGCCGGGACGAAAGCAGACCGGATTGTGATCACCAAGTCGACTCACACGCTTGCTCGTGGAACTACGACCATGACCCGATCGGCCGAGCCTGTCGCTGGAGCCTATGATCTTCGTTGTCGTGGAGGGGCATGGGCGGGCGTTGCGCTGGCGTTCGCCGCGGCGGATTAATAGACGTTCAAGTATGCATGCAGTGACTCTCAGGCAGTGGACCGAAAGCGACATCGCGCCCTACGCGGAGATGAACGCTGATCTGGAAGTGATGCGGTACTTCCCGAAGCCGCTCTCGGAGAAGGAGAGTCTGGATTCAATGAGACGGCAGCAGCAGCTCATTGCGGAGCGAGGCTGGGGGCTATGGGCCGTCGAGGTAGACGGTGCTTTTGCTGGATTTACAGGTCTTTCGGTACCTCGGTTTGACGCGGTTTTCATGCCCGCCATAGAGGCTGGGTGGCGCATTCGTCGGGAATTCTGGGGAAAGGGAATTGCCACAAGCGCCGCACAAGAGGCTCTTCGATATGGATTCGATGTGCTGAAGCTGAAGGAGATTGTCTCGTTCACTGCAGGAGTGAACTTGCGCTCAAGAAGGTTGATGGAGCGATTGGGTTTTATCCGAGATGAGCGGAGCGATTTCGACCATCCTTTGATTCCTGTCGGCCACGAGCTCCGCCGGCATGTGTTGTACCGAAAGCGGGCGAACAGATTGCTGGAGCCAACGTCTGCATCCGTCGCGCCGGATGTCTGACTGTGAGTTTGGGGATCCCTCCCTGAAGGCTTCGGCTGTGATTCAACGTACGGCGTGATGTTTCCCTGTCGGGCGCTTGTGCTGCCCGTTCACAGAATCGGAGCCTGACTTGTGCTGGATTTGCGCAACGGGCGTTGATGAGATAGCTTTATACGCGTGAAAACCATACTGGCGGTCGTCGTAGCAGCTACCCTTTGGACGTTTGCAGTCATGTCGTTGATGAGCTTAGCCGTCCTCGATTGGCCGAGCTTCGACTCGGCTACGTTTTGGTCGCTGTTTCCAGCCTCGCTGGTGACCAGTCTGCTGGTCTGGTTTGGGTTTCGGAGGCGTCTGCATAGACCGAAAGTCTATCGAGATTGGGCGCTCCCATTCATGACGATTCTCGTTGGGGGGCCCGTGTGGACATTCTGCAGTTATGGTCTGAATTGGGCTTGGCACGGATTCCAGCTGCAGGGGTACCCGTTTGACGGATTTGCGTTCACGTTGATTGCGACCGTCGTCGTCGGGTTGGGGGCAGGGTTATTCATTACGTATCCTCTAGCCTATCTCACACAATCGCTCTTTGGATTCGCGGCCCGAGAGTGATCCTCCGTGGTTTTGCGCTATACGGTGCTCGCTGAATATTCGGTGTGACGAGTCCATGTTTTATCCTCGCAGATCACAGCGTGACTTGCGGTTGGATATTGCATACGGTGAACGGATCAAGAGCATGAATACAGGAATAGAGATCAGGGATGAAACCCCTGACGATTTTGATGCGATCACCGCGGTCACCGTTGCTGCTTTCAGGACGCTTGAGATTAGCAGTCACACCGAGCAGTTTATCGTTCTCGCGCTACGGAGGGCTCGGGCTCTTTCAGTCTCGCTCGTAGCAGAAGCGAACGGGCAGGTCGTGGGGCACATCGCGCTTTCGCCTGTAACGGTATCGGATAGCGCTCGCGGCTGGTACGGACTGGGCCCGATCTCCGTGTTGCCTATCTGGCAACGTCGAGGAGTGGGGAAGGCTTTGATGGACGCCGGTTTGTCTAGGCTGAAAACGATGGGCGCACGTGGATGCTGCCTTGTGGGCCATCCGGAGTACTACCCGAAGTTTGGATTTCGAAATCCCGCGCACCTCGTCGTCGATGGAGTGCCATCCGAGGCGTTCTTCGTTCTGTCTTTCGACGGGAATGTGCCGACGGGCCGCGTAGCATTTCACGATGCGTTCAACGCTACCGGCTGAAGGCGGCACGGGGACTACGCCACCTAGCTGTTGGAGTTCTGTGATCAGAGACGTGGCCGCGATGAAAGAAGAGATTGTCTTCGGCGCGTCGGCTCGTCAGTTTCACTCCATGGCTAAGATGGGGGGCGATTCAGCTAGACGACTCAAAAGGTCACGTGAAGGCAATGCACACTCGAAAATGTGCAGGTTGACCCCCGCGAACTTGCCATTGCGGTTGTTGGCGGCAGACTGTCGGTCTGGAAGGGATATGATTCTGAAATATGAAAACTGTGGCGACATTCAGTAAACCGTTTGAGGCGCACTTGCTGATAGGCAGGCTGGAGGGCAGCGGGGTACATGCCTTCGCCAGGGATGAGAACTTCGTTACGCTCGATTGGCTCTACTCGAACGCGATCGGTGGCGTGAAGGTCGATGTTTCGGATGAAGACTACGAGCGCGCCATGGATATCCTCAAGGAAGGCGAGGAGAGTAAGCCTCCTTCGGAGAATAAGGCGAAACCCCTCGGCCGTTATATCGCGATATTCGCCGTCACTTTTCTTATATCATTCATCTATCTGCTTGTCCTATTGGGCGGGTTTGCCTCGGGCGCCGTTGCCGGACCTTTGATTGCGTCGGTGCTCATTGCTCTGGTTGTGAGCGCAGCTTGTGCGGCTCTAAAGATCTAGGGCAATGGAGCTGCAGCCCTCCAATGACCGTTGCGACGCCATTCCGGCACGGCCAAGCCACGGGTCATGTATGAACGCATGCCGCTCGAATGCGTGTCTCTTTTGAGATCCCTCCCTGTCTGCGCGCCCCGCTGATCGTAGCGGTCGCGGCATTGCCGTTTCTGCCCTACTATTGGAGGTCCGTGGGGGCCCCGGAGGGCAGTACCGGCTCTGGGTATGCTGGCCCCCTTTGGGGAGTCAGGCTGTTTGTTGTCACTGCCCTGTTGGTCTGGGTGTTTTACCGTCTTCGGGTTGGCGGTCCGGAAGACCGTCGTGGGGTCTCGCGGCGCGTCAGACTCTCCGCGTCTTGGCTGCTCCTTCTGCCTCTGGCGTTTTACGCCACGAGGACGGATTCTTCGCTCTTGGGCGACGGTTCTCTTTTGAAGGTGGAATACGGTTTCGGGTGCCCTGGCTTCTCATGGTGCCTGTACTTCTCCGCGATTCTCCTTTCTGCGGCTCTCCAGCGTTTGATGCTCGCGAATCGGGCGGTGGGAAACGTCGATTGGCCTAGAGGCTGTCCCAAAAGTGGAAAGGATGCGCACGGAGCGAGATGATGCCGGGAGCAAGGCGCTGAGCCTGCGACTTACCGGGTAACCCGGTGAGGACTTGCGCTGCGGGATCTCTGCCGGTACCGACTCCCTTGAAGTCCTCGTTCTTCATGTCTACTGGCAGCACTTCCCGTCGGGTAGGTTTCGCGCTCATGGCCTCGGCATTTGTGCTGGCGGCGTTTTTTCAGTGGAAAGGGCTGCTCTACACCCGGTCAGACGCGCCGCGCGTGTCATCTCATGTCGAATACACGCAGCCAGACGGTACGATTGTACGCTCGACGGCCATACGATCTCGGCCGGCGGGAACGAACTGGTTGGCAGCGGCTCCACTTGCTCTGATGTTTGTCAGCGGAGCTGCGCTGGTCTCGTTCACCAAGCGCTGAATCTGCCGCGATGGGCTTTCGTCCATGAAAGGCATTCGGTTCTTTGCCGCTTGGGCTGCGCTTTTCGGATTCGCGGTGGCGTGGAACGGAGTGGTCCATCTCGTCGTGTTGGCCGATCAGAACGCGGCGATTGCGCACCTCCGGCGTAACGGAGGCGCGAAGACTCTTGCCCTATCGCTGCTGCTCACGGCGGCCGTTTGCGCTGTCTTCGTGTTCGGCTATGCGCGTGCGACAAAATCGGGGTCGATTCGCGAAGGCGTCGCCTTCGGCGGGTATTTTGCCGTGTTTGCCGGTCTCCTGGTAGACTTCAATCAATACTTGCTGTACCCGCTGCCAGGCAAACTCGTCGTAGCGTGGTTCCTCTCCGGCTTGGCGGAGTTCTGCCTGTACGGAGCCATCGCCGCAGTTGTCCTTCGCCCTTTGAAGCGCGCTCCATCGCCGGAGAGATAGCGCGAACTCGCCTCGTGAATTCCGAGGCGGACTCATTTCCCCTTTTTCATGATCAAAGCCACTGAGATTGCGTTTACCGTTCTGCCCGTGACGAACATCTCCAACGGACGCCGCTTCTACGAAAACGTCCTCGGGCTAAAGGCGACGAACGTCTTCGAGAAGGGAGATATGGGATTTGTTGAATACGATATTGGCGCTGGAACCCTGGCGATCGGGTGCGGGGCGCCGCTCTTCCGGCCAAGCAAAGACGGCGGCGCGGTCGCGCTGGAAGTCGAAGATTTCGACGCAGCCATCGCGGCGCTGAAGGCCGCCAAATGCGATTTCGCTCTGGAGCCTGGAGCCACGCCGGTATGCCGGATGGCGACCATCAGGGATCCAGATGGCAACTACATCATGATTCACAAACGCAAAGGCGCGCACGTCGGCTGAGCCTCTCCCGGGGAAGACGATGCCAATCGAGCAAGCCGGCGCGACCGTTACTCCCGCGAGCGGCGACGAAAGCAGGACTCCCCAAGCTCCTGTTCGGCGGGTATCGACAGAGGCTAATGCGCTGACGAGCGCTGCCCGCTGGCTGGTTCTGCCCTTGGTGTTGGTCTGCGCAGCTGCGGCCTGGAATCCGCGAGGTGATTTCTGGGGCGGCGTTGAACCGCCGAAAGCCCAATGCGAGGCATACGATTCTGCCCGACTTCGGGTGGCGACGGTGCTCGATACCTCGGTTTACGACTCGGGAAAGCTAAAGCGCGTCATCCGTGAGCCGCAGAACACGGTTTCGAATCTGGCCTATGTCGCCGTGGGAGTCGCGGTGCTATTTGCGGCGCGCAGACGTATGTCGCGGGCGTTTGGGACGGCGTGTGTCTTTCTCGGAATCGGCAGCGGGTTTTATCATGTCTCGCTGCTTCCGCAGTGGCGGATGCTGGATATTCTGGGCGTTTACGCTGTGCTTTTCTGCCTTATCGGGGTGGGAGTCGCCGCTCTGGGTCGATGGAAGAAAAAGGACGGTATGGTGGCTATCGCCTGTTGGGGTGTCGCGTTCTGGACGGGGATCCATCGAAACGACATCCGCATCCACGGCTTCAAGCTCTTGGATTCGAAACACGTGGTGATCGCGAGCGTTGCCATCGGATTCGCGTGCGCGGCGCTCTGTTTCTTCCGGGTGAAAAACCGACGACGGTATTGGGCTCGATTGGCGGTTCTGGCGCCGACCGCGGCCCTCGCTTTCTTCGGCGGCTCCGCAGATCGGTACGGTGGCGCCTGGGCGGCCCCCGATGCGCTGATACAGGGGCATACAGTCTGGCATGTTGCCGGGGCGATCGCGCTCTTGGCAGCGTACGAGGTTTTTTCGATGACCGGATACGACCGATCTGTCTTTGCGATCGACAGTGCGGAACAGGGAGATCCTCCGCGGGACCCTTGAGCGAAGCTGCATAGCTGATTCCATTTCGCGCGACGGTTGCTGGCCACAAGCGGGTTTGCTGTTTTGCTCAGCTCCATGCTGGACGCGATTCTCGGTCGTTACGCTTGGTTCGATCATCCGGAAGGAATGAAGTTTGCGGAGACGTATCGGGACTCGTTTCGGACCGTCGGGCATTGGCTTTTCCTACCTGGGAGTTTCTCGGCCTTTCACCAAGTGATGAATTGCGAGGAGATTTGGACGATCCACGTCGGAAGACTGACGATCCACGTGATCGACGCGGCGGGGGAGTACTCACGGCACGAACTGGGGCAGCGGGTCGATCAAGGTGAAATCCCACTCATCACGATCGCGCCGGGTGCCTGGCAGGCGGCGGAGCTCCCGAATGGGGTGGAGTTCGCTTTCGGTGCAAACGTCTGCGCGCCTGCCTTCGACTATTCCCAAATGAGAATCGGGAAACGAGATGAGCTGCTCGCGCTGTTTCCTGCTCGAGCCGAGCTGATCCGGCGCCTCTCGCACGAGCAAGGCTGAGCGTCAGATTGTGGCGGAGAACTGCGACCGGCGTGACCTGCGCAAAACGGGATGTTGGCCCGGGGCAGAGTCGAGCCATAGATAAAGAAGGATATTGTCAGGGAAACATGACCGTGTACGGTGCCCGGGCCGATGACGGGAGGGCGGCTCCATGGTGGAGCCGAAACCGACGTCGGGCTTTTCCCATGACACTATCGAAGTATTGCCCGAACTGCCGACAGACTGTGACGATCGGCGCTGAAGAAGGTGGAAAATCGGGATGCATTGTTTGCGTGCTCCTGCTGATCCTCGGGTTGATCATCCCGCTGTGGCCGATCACGCTGCCGATCTGTTGGATCGCGGCGTTTGGTTCGCTGAGGTTGAACAAATCGGCGGCGCCGCGCTGCCCAATCTGCAAGACGCCCGCTGAGCATCTCTGCCCGGCTCCCGTCGAAACACCCGTTCCTCCACCCACTCCAAAATGATCCCAACGAATCCCTCCGAAGCGCTCTTTCCCGGCGTCGTTCTCAAACTACCGGAAGCCGATATCCCCGTGCCGGGCCTCAGGGCCTACCTTTCGCAAGCGGTGGATCACCAAGTGCTGTTCATGCAGTTTTCTGAAGATGTCGAGATCCCTGAGCACGCACACGAAGCGCAATGGGGCATCGTGCTCGAGGGCACCATTGAACTCACGGTGGAGGGGCGCACTCAAAGATTCAGGAAAGGCGACCGCTACCTGATTCCGGCCGGAGCAAAACACCGCGCGCGCATCGAGGCTGGCTACGCCGATATCACTTACTTCGATTCGCCATCGCGCTATCGGGTCCGTCCGGGTACGACCGGGCGTTGACGACTGCATCGGAATTCCGGAGCCTTCGCCGCAACATGAACAAATTGGCGAGAGGGTTCCTGGGGTGTCTTGCGTCGTTAAGTTTGAGCGTCGCGCTTGCTGCGGATGATCCGAAGCCGCAGCAAGTGCTTCAGGTGGCGAACGAGGAGCTTCCGGTCTATGCGTCGGGCCAGATCAATCCGCTGCACACGGAGCGACCTCAGTATCCGCGGACGCAACGAGACAAATCGGTGCAGGGCCAGGTCGTGCTGATGGTCGTCATCGGAGCCGACGGAAAGGTCGCACAGAGCGAGGTGAAAGAGAGCACGCCGACGAAAGAGTTCGGCCAAGCGGCGCAGGAGTGTGTGCGGCACTGGAAGTACCCGAAACTCAAGTGGCGAGGGGTGCCGAGCCGGTACGTCGTGGTGGTGCCATTCGTGTTCGAGCTGCGGTAACCGGGTAAGCGCGTCCGGCGGCTGAGCTCGTTTGCCGCGCCCGTTCGCCCCGGCATTCCCGCGACCGGCACAGCGCCAACCGGCAAATCCACAGGGGTGTGGAGCCTCCGCCGAACAACGGCTTTTCATCGCGGCTGCGATGCTCTTGGTTTGCGGGACAAGCGAAGGGCGAAGAGATCGGCGCGCCCCGGCGGGCCCGACGAACTCCTCTATCGCGTATTCGTTCTCCTATGACATCCGGTATGCTGACATTGGTTGGGGACCGCGATCCCGCAAAACGGGCACACGCAGGGATTGAGGCGTCCGTCGCACTGTTCGAGGAAAAGACGGGAAGGCCGTTGCCTTACCGATGGGTTTCCACGCGCTCGATTTTGCCTGGGAAAATCGAAGAACGACTGGGCGACGCCTCGGCGATCTGGTGCACGCCCGGAAGCCCCTACGAGAACACCCAAGGAGCCCTCGATGCGATTCGCCATGCGCGTACTCGCCGGAAAGCATTTCTGGGAACGTGTGGCGGTTTCCAGCACGCGTTGATGGAATATGCCGCCGGAGAATTGGGGTTCACCGCGGCGCATCAGGAAACTGCCCCCGATGCGGGAGATCCCTTGATCGTGAAGCTGACCTGTTCGCTCGTCGGAGCGAAAGCCCACATCATGGCACCGAAGGACGGCTGGTATGCCCGCCAAGTGGGTGCCGCGGAGACGGTGGAGGAGTTCAACTGCAACTATGGGCTTTCGTCGCAGTTTGAGACACGCTTCCAGGGATCGAAGCTGGAGTTTGTTGCTAGGGACCGCGAAGGGCAGGTGAGGGCGTTTCGGTTGACGGACCATCCGTTCTTTCTCGGGACGCTGTTTCAACCCGAACTCTGCGCGCACAGCGGCGCGTTGCACCCGCTGGTAGAGGCTTTCCTTCGACTGGTGTAGCCGCTTGAGATGAAAACGAGCGCGTGCCTACGGCTGGCTGGTTGCTGGGAAAATCGTGGCTACGGAAGGCATGAGCTGGACCGGCCTCGGTGTTTCAGAGGTGGCCGATCCGCTGCAGTTCGTTGCTTATTCCGCCTGCAGTTCGATCGCCGCGCGACGGGGATGGTGGCATACGCTTTGACGAATTTTCGCCGGGCACCAATGCTTGCCACGGGCGGGAGGCATAGCCCGGTTTCGAATAAATCAGACGACCCATGAAGCGAATCCACGCAATGCGGGGTGACATCACGACGCTCGGCGTCGACGCCATCGTGAACGCGGCTAACGAAACTCTCTTGGGCGGAGGCGGCGTTGACGGTGCGATCCATCTCGCGGCCGGACCGGAGCTGCTCGCCGAATGTCGCACCCTACGGGGCTGCGACACGGGGCAGGCGAAGATCACGCGCGGCTATCGTCTGCCGGCAAAACACGTGATTCACACGGTCGGACCGATCTGGCACGGTGGAAATTATGGCGAGCCCGCGCTGCTGGCGTCCTGCTATCGTTCCAGCCTGAAACTGGCGGTGACGCATCGACTCGGCTCGATCGCGTTCCCGTGCATCAGCACGGGTATCTTCGGGTATCCGGCGGAGGAAGCTGCGCGGGTGGCTGTATCCACGGTCCGGGAATTTCTCTCGGAAAACGACGAACCGCTCGATGTCACGTTCTGCTGTTTCAGCGACCGGGACCTTCGGTTGTACGAGTCGTTGCTGAAGACGGGTGGCGACCCTGGAACCGGAGACTGACGGCAGCTCCTGGCGATAGATCGTGCCGATCTCTTCTCCTCCACTTGTCCCGGGGCGGGACCGCTGGAGACAGCTTGCCGGGCTGCATCGATACGGCAGCCGAACACACAGTCCCGATGCGGATTTCTCGGAGAGTGACTGATCGCTCCAGTTGCTGCTCGGCCCTTCCTCGTCACGGTGTCTGCCAAAAGGCTCGAAACACACCTGTATGTCCCCCGAAAACTACGTTCAATTGGCTTCTCGCGAGTTCAACCGGCTCAAGGGTCTGGCTGACCGCGCAATGGTACAAATCGGCGATGCGCAGTTTTTCGCCCTGCCCGGTGAGGGCGACAACAGTGTCGCGATCATCGTGAAACACGTGGGAGGCAATCTTCTGTCGCGGTGGACGGATTTCCTCACGTCCGACGGCGAGAAGCCCGGGCGCAATCGGGATACCGAGTTCCAGATTCTGGCCGGTGAAACTCGCGCACCATTGATGGAGCAGTGGGAGGCCGGTTGGCGTGCGCTCTTTGCCGCCCTGAGCACTCTCGAAGAAACCGATCTGACCCGACAGGTTAAGATTCGCGGCGAACCGCTGACCGTGCTCCAGGCGATCAACCGGCAGCTCACGCACTACGCGTACCACGTCGGGCAGATCGTCTACGTGGCGAAGCATTTTTGCGGAGCGTCCTGGAAGACGCTCAGTATCCCGCTCGGGACTTCGGCGGAATTCAACCGGAGCCCTGCGAAGTACCTTGGCTAATCGGGCCGAGGTATGCGGGGCGCTGTACACCTCCGAAGCAGCGGGCCGGTTTGACCGAGCGGGCGAAGAAGACAGACTCGAGCGAAGCAATGCAGCCGAGTATGCCGCATCCCAAACGGCGGCGGTGGGGGCGCTTCCCGGTAAATGTCATCGTCACAAAATCAGGACTCAACTGCACCGATGTCTCCCCTCGATCCCGGTGTTCGGATCGGACATGTGCATCTGCGCGTATCCAATCTTCAGCGTTCTCTGGAGTTCTACTGCGGCGTATTGGGCTTCGAACTCATCCAACGGTTGGGAAGGGAGGCGGCATTCGTCTCGGCGGGCGGCTATCACCATCACATCGGGCTCAATACCTGGGAGAGTCTTGGCGGCCATCCGCCGCCGACCGGCTCAACCGGACTGTACCACGTGGCGATTCTCTACCCGACGCGAGCTGCGCTGGCCGACGCGTTGCGCCGGCTGCGGAAAGCCGGAATTCCGCTCGATGGCGCGGCGGATCATGGCGTGAGCGAAGCGCTTTACCTCCACGATCCGGATCGGAACGGCATTGAGCTTTACTGGGACCGCCCCCGTGAAGTCTGGCCAACGGACTCCCACGGACAGATTGCCATGTTCACGCGCCCGTTGGATCTGGAAGCTTTGGCAAGCGAAGCTCGGAGTTGACGTCCAGGCTTGTATGGGGAAGCGCCGCTCACGTCGCTGAAGGCTGGATACCGTATTGAGCGCCCAGCTGCCCCCGGCGAAGAGAAGGCCGGATGCGTGATCCGAATCGCCAGCATCGGGGATTTCTGCTTTTCCGAAAACGTGCCCAAGGATATGCAACCTCAGTCGGTTCGACCCGCGGGTCGTGCGACCGCCGTTCTCCCGAGAGCGGCGGTGCTGTTGGCGGTTCTCCTGTTCGGATGCCTGTCGGGCTGTTCGAAGAAGAGCCTGATGGACCGGAGCATTCCCGCCGTCAGTGCGGAGGAGATCGCCGTATTCCGCGCTGAACTCGGGGAAGAGTTTCCTGCAGCGGAGCTGAAGGACTTCGATACCGCCCTTCAAGAGTTGAAGCTCGAGGCGATGAACAACGGGGTGTCCGGCGTAGCGCAGCGCGAGGAGCGAATGCGCGCGGCGGTGAACGGAAAAACGGTCCGTGAGGCGCTCGTTCTTGGGTGGCAGGCCCGCCACGTCCGCGTGGCCCGCGAACTTGAGGACATGTCGGGGCGGCTCGAGCACGACCGCCAGTTGAAGGATAGGCCTGGCAGTGCCGACTCGAGCCGTTTTCTTTCGAACCTCGTCGCAAACGAGCAGGACATCGTGGCGCAGCTGAAACGGCAGCTCGACGATGCTGACGAGCATCTGGTTCGTTGGGGTGCCAGTGCTCCCGCGATCGTGCCCGCCAAAGCGCCGTGAATTCCTCCTGGCAGGGCTACACGCTTTCCGACGACAGAACGCGCCTTCAGCTCGAGTGGCTCGTCCCGATCCTGCACTCCACCTATTGGGCAAACGCTCGTACCGAGGACCGGATTCGACGGTCGATCGAGGGATCGCTTTGCTTTGGAGTCTTCGAAGAGTCTACCGGGCGTCAGGTGGGATTTGCGCGCGTCGTTACCGACTTCGCGACGTTCGGTTGGGTTTGCGACATCGTGATCGATCCGGCGCACCGGGGAGCAGGACTTGGAAAGCGCCTAGTAGCGGCAATCGTAGATGACCCTCGATTGTCGAAACTATCGCTTCTGCTAGGTACGCGAGACGCGCATGGACTGTATGAACAATACGGATTCGTCCGCCACGAATCGATGCGTCGGGCCGCGCCGAGTTGAGGGGTAGGAAAACGAAAAGCTGGGCCGTCGACAGAGCGGAAAACGGAGCTCTGCCGCGCCACTTCTTTCGCTCGGCGCATTGATCGGCCAAATGCGGACTCCGTTCGCAGAACCCGGCTCAGCGTTTGCCGACGTTGATACGGAAGGGCGCCGCGGGGAGGCCCTCTGCGTTGAAGAGGTTCGCTCCCTCGGGATAGTTGGCCCAGGCGTAGCGGACACCGACCGGTTTCGGCACCGTACCGTTCCTAACGACTACCGTGGCGCCATCGATCCGGGCGACGGCGGGAACGAACGCACCGTCCGGCCCGCAGATCTCAAACGTACGGAGTTCTCCTCCACGGGACACCAGGCCGGTTCCGGTATGCGAAAAGTGAATTCGGAACGTTGATCCCTCGGCGTCGATCCGGCTCATCAGCGGACCGGAATACTCGATGGAGCGACCGTAATCACGAGCGAGAGCGATACGGGCGAGACGCTCGCCCACGGGCTGCTTCTTCTTGGGGTGAACGTTGGCCCGGTCGCCGACGTCGATGGTCACGACCATCGCCGTATTTGGGAGCTCGAGCGCCTGGGCCTGCCATTCGCGGACTTGCGGGCTGTTGCTCGTATTGTCGAGCGCGGCCAGTTGGCAAAAGTAGAAAGGCAGTTCGCGGCCCCACAGCTTCCGCCAGTCTTGGATGAGGGTGGCGTTCCATCGAGGAAACAGGGCCTTGGGCTCGGTGATCGACTCGCCTTGGTACCAAACCACGCCGCGGATCGCGAACGGGACGATGGGAGCGATCATGCCGTTGTAGAGCACGGTCGGATTGTGCTGATCCTGCACGGGATCCTGGCCCGGTTTTCGAGGTGCGCGCTTTCCGGCAGCTTTTGCCTTGTCGGCCGCGGTTTGCCAGTCGGCGATTTCTTTCACCGTGGCGGGACGATAACTGGACACCTGGCCATCGAAACGGTCGAGTTGCGCCCGAAGTTCGCCGTCCGCCAGGATCGCGTCTCGACGAATCCACGCTTGAGCGCAGCTCGCTCCGTACGAGAGCACCACGACGCCGACGGGCACGTTGAGTTCTTTCTGCAGCTCGCGAGCGAAGTAATACGCTACGGCCGAGAAATTGGGCGCGGTCTGAGGCGAGCAGACCTGCCACTCGCCGGGAACACGGTCTTGGGGCTGGTACGCGCGAATCGGTTCGCCCGTGAAGATTCGAATCAACGGGCAGTTGGCCGCGGCGATTTCCTTTTCCTCGTCGTGGACGCCGGCCCACGGTGCCCGCGCTTTCGAAATCCGAAAGTCCATGTTGGATTGTCCCGAGGCGAGCCAGACCTCACCGACGAGCACATCGTCGAGGATCAAGGGCTTGGACGTCTGTGAACCGCGAACGATGAGCGCGCGACCATCGGACGACGCGGGGAGCGGTTCGAGGGATACGCGCCACTTCCCGGAGGAGTCAGCGGTCGTGTTGAGAGTTTCGCCGGCGAGATCGACCGACACCTGCTCTCCGGGTGCAGCGGTGCCCCATACCGGGACGGGCTGATCCCTTTGCAGGACCATGTGGCTCGTGAACGGACTCGCGAGCGCGACCTCGGCAAAGGACGTTCCAGCTGCCAACAGCAGCGCTGCGGTTGTGAGGATGAAGCGTCGGGGCATCCGTCTGGGAATCACGGCTGTGTGGCGGTCGAAACCGGCGTGGGCGGATAGGTGCGTTTGAGCCACGCGTCGGGAACGGGAACGATGCAGATGTTCATCGAGCGGCCGTTCTCCGAGAGCATGGCGGACTGGATTTCGATTTTCGTGCTGTCGGCGCTGAACGTCGGATGCACGTGATCCGCCGCCGTGACTCTGTGGCCGGTGGTGAGGAGCATCATTTCATTGGTGTGCCGGTCGATGAGCCACAGGCTTCGGTCGAAGTCGTCACCGACCGCCCACCGCCCATCCGGAGATCCGTGAACGTGCCAGAAGCCGCTCCCAGCCTTGGTCTGACCGGCGATATAGAGCTCGTGCGTGCGGAGATTCACGATCCCAAGTCCGGTGGCGTGCTCACGAGTGCCGCACGGTCCCCATTCGTCGTTGGTGCCCGGCTTGCGGTGGCCGAGGATCGCGATGGCAACCTCGT
This sequence comes from Opitutaceae bacterium EW11, assembly GCA_003054665.1. Taxonomy (GTDB): domain Bacteria; phylum Verrucomicrobiota; class Verrucomicrobiia; order Opitutales; family Opitutaceae; genus EW11. The sequence goes on from QAYY01000021.1 coordinate 15,642, forward strand.
CCTTCGTGATCACTGCTTCGTGCGTGACCCAGTCGTAGGGTGCCTCCGGATACAGCGGGCGCAGCCCGGATCCGTCGGACATCACGGTCCACGTGCGCTGGGGGCTCTTCCCGCCGGTTTCCCACGCGAAAACGATCTCCCCGGGGACCCACGGATTGGTCTGGATGTGCCCGACCTGAAACGGAACGGCGACGACCACGTTCACCTCGCCGGTGGCCAGGTTCATCTTCCCGACGCCCGACGGCCCTGCGCCCATGTTGCGCGGGCCGAAGTTCTTTTCGATTTTCGTTCCGGCCGGGAGGAGAGGAGCGGCGCCTTCGGCGTTCACGTGAAAATACGCGTAGTCTTCATTGGCATCGATAGCGAGGTCGCCCCCTCCGCCGATCGATAGCGGGACCGAGCCGAAGACGTGCTCGTACTCCGCGGCGGACTGCATCTTGCCCGCGGCGCTGTCGGCAAAGACTTTGGCGAGATCGATCGAGACGATCTGCATCGGAACGGGAGCGCGTTTACCGTCGCCCGGTTTCGGTGGCGGAAGGCGTCGAGCGGCAGGATCCTCCGGACGCGTGAAAAAGAGCCGCATGGTCTTGCGTGACACGCACAGCATCCCGGTGAAGCCGGAATCGGTGATCTGCACGATGTCGCCGGTCTCTTCATTGACGGCGAAGGCTTGTCCACGTTCGCGGTTGGAACGAAACACGACCCACTTCCCGTCGGCGGTCCATTGAGGGTGCGTGGGGTAAATCTTGGAGTCCCCCACGGGTTTGCTGGTAAGGAACGTGAGCGGTACTCCGGTGACGGGGTCCGTCACCACCTTCTTTTCGGAAGGGAACCGCCGGCCGATCTGCGCGGAGGCCGGAAGAGACAGTGCGGAACCGAAGGCGAGCGTCCAGGCAAGGGCTGCAAGGAAGAGACGTTTCATAGGAAGGTACGGTGGGGATGTCGGCGCGGGGTATTTCGAGAAATAAGAATTTCGTCGCAGGATATCCGATACAGGGATTTGGGGCGGCCGAGTAGACGGGGAAAATCGGACCGTCAACAGGGAGGGGGAACAGAAGCACGACGCCTGAAGACGGCGCCGGCCGGCTGCGCGTTTCGTTGTTCAAATGGATCATCGCGGAAAACGATCTGCGGCGGGTGGCGCCCGGCCGGTCTGCTTGCCGATCGGATCTCTCCTTGACTGGGGCAACCGTCTTCCGCGGCGCGGCCTGGTCGTGGCGCACGTGCTATCCGTGAATGCAAATGCGTGCTTGGTTCTTCGACGGTTCCAGAGAGAGTGCACGCGTGATTTCATCCAACGCCTCGCGTCGCATGGTTCGTTCGGTTGCCGTTTTTGAGGCGAGCAAGGGCGTCATCGTGCTGCTGGCGGGGTTCGGCTTCCTTTCACTACTGCACCACGACGTCCGGGCGCTTGCGTTGGCCCTGGTCGGTCGCCTGCATCTGGACCCGACGCACCGGTTGCCGAGCGTGTTTATCGAGGCTGCATCGAACCTCAACGATGCCCGTCTGTGGTTCATGGCCCTAATCGGCTTTGTCTACGCGCTATTTCGTTTCATCGAGGCCTATGGACTCTGGTTCACGCGCGCTTGGGCGGAGTGGCTCGCCCTGATCAGCGGCGGAGTGTACGTGCCGCTCGAGCTCTATGAGCTTGTCCGGCGCGTGACGTGGGTTCGGACGACGGCTCTTCTGGCGAACCTGATCGTCGTGGTCATCATCGCGATCGTGCTGGTTCGAAACCGTCGCGAACGAAAACTGCAGGCGGGCGGCCGATAGCGCTCCCGGGCGTCAGCCGTGCGGGCGCTGGGCGACCGATGGCCAGCCGTCGTCATCCCAGACGAGCGGTTCGATCCTTAGCTTCGGCTTGCCGTTGTCCGAGGCGTCATAGCCGTGGAAAACCAAGTAGTCCGTGCCGTCGAACGTACAAACGGCGTTGTGCCCGACGCCGTACCACTGTTCGTCGCCGGCCAAGAGAAGCGTGCCGCCGCCTCTGTCCATGCGCACGCCGGTCCGGTCGAGATATGGCCCGACGACGTGTTGGGCTCGGCCGACGATCATCTTGTAGGTGCTTTGGCGGCCCTTGCAGCAGTAGTCGATCGAGGCGAAGAGATAAAAATACGGCCCGCGCCGGAAGATGAAGGGAGCCTCGATGGCGTTACCTCCGGCGTCCTTGGGATTGTCATCCACAGCGGGCGGATTCTCCCCAGCGGGCTTTGAGACCCGGCTGGCGATGATCCGGAGACGATCTGGGTTCTCCGCGAGCTGCATGCGGTCCGGCGTGAGCTTGGCGATCTGGATGCCGGACCAGAAAGAACCGAATGCGAGGTAGGGAGTACCGTCCTCGCCGACGATCAGGTTCGGGTCGATCGCGTTCCAGTTGGTTCGGCCTGGAAACGACTGCACGACTTTTCCGTGGTCTTCCCAGCGAAACCGTGGATCGCGTGGGTCGAGAGTGACGTTGGTCGCCAAGCCGATGCACGACGTGTTTCTTCCGAACGCCGAGACGGAATAGTAGAGATAGTACCGGCCGTCGGCGAAACTGATGTCGGGAGCCCAAACATGGCCCTTGAACGAGGGCACGGCCGCGACCGCCCAAGGGGGAGGGGCGGCAAAAACCGGTTTTTCGGCGATCCAGTGCGTGCGGTCGGGCGAGGACCAGACCGCGATGCCTCTTCCCGTTGCGAACAGGTAGTACGTTCCGCCTTCGCGGATCATCACCGGATCGTGAACGGAGATCGGCTGCTGCTCGGCCCGCAGCAGCGCAAGGCCGAGAGCCAGCCAGACAAGGAGCAGCGAGCGCGGATTCACGATCGCGCGCCGAAGCTATTGGTCGTCGGGGTTCAGGATCCGGAATACCAGCCCCGCCGCCGCTCCGCCCAGGAGATCGGCGACGACGTGTATCCAGAGATCCCCGACCTCGACGAGCCGCATGATTCCGATGCCCACGGCAACCGCAGGATTGAAAGCGCCGCCGGAAATCGGTCCGACCGCGAACGCGCCGCTCATCACCGTCATCCCGATCGCCAGGCCGAAATACGAGTTCCCGGCCGTGCTTTTGACCGTCGCTGTGCTCAGTACGACGTAGGCAAGGGCAAAGGTGAACAGGAGTTCTCCGAGGAACGCCGGGCCGACCGCGGTGACGTGCATCGGCTTTCCGTTGCCCACCATGTAGCCGACGACCAGAGCGGCGACCGCTCCCGCGAGAAGCTGGGATAACCAGTAGGCGATCGCGTCCCGGGTGTTGGAGCGGCCCCTGACCCACGCCGCGAGCGTGACGGCGGGATTGTAGTGCCCTCCGGATACGTGGCCGCCGGCGTAGACCATCACCATCAAGACGGCGCCGATCGCGAGGGGAGGAATCACTCCCGGGGCAGCAGGGATGCCCGTGCAGCCAATCGTGAGCACGAGGAAAAACGTGCCGATGAACTCAGCCAGGTATTTTTTCATGGGATTGTCGAAGCCCGCCGCGGGCGCGGAGCCTATATGACAATCCGGATCGATGGGTTTCGCAACCCTGTCGGCCGGTCTGGCTAGCCGGCGCCCGCTAGGGCAGCGACTCGTGCGACTCCGGTGGACGAACGTACAACCGGTCCAGAAGCTCGCGCCACCGGCGCTCCTCGGTTTCCTGCCGGAGGACCGTGCGATACTCCAGCTCGCCCGCGATCATGATGAAAAGGAAGAGAACGGCGCCCATGAAGTGCCGGAACACGAAAACCATCACGAGAATGCCGGCCAAGCCGAGGACTTTGCCCGTGCCCACCGCCCAGCGCGTGGCCTGGAGATACGGCAATCGTTGGGCCAGCAAAGCCCGCAGGACGCGTCCGCCATCCATCGGGAAAACCGGCAGCAGGTTAAACGTCCCCATCATCAGATTCATGACGAACAGCAGCTGGAGCGGCTCGAGATCGAGGCTGATGACCGCTCTCCAGGTCGGTATGGGAGTGAAAAACGAAAGGAGCAGGATCAGCGCGAAGTTTACCGCCGGGCCCGCCAGGGCGATCAGGATTTCGTGCGCCGGTCGACGAGGGAGGCCGCTGAACTCCGCCATCCCTCCGATGGGCAGGAGCAAAATCCGAGGAACTTCCACTCCAAATGCCCGGGCCACGAAAGAATGGCCCAGTTCGTGCAGCACGACGCAGGCAAAAAAGACCAGAATGCTCACGACATTGACGATTGCTCCCGTGCTTCCCTCCGAACTCCAGCCCTGCCAGGCGACGTACCCGATCAGGAGGAGAAAGGTGAAGTGTACCGAGAGTTGAATACCTCGGATACGGAACAACCTAATTGACCCTGTTTGCATTTGAGCTAATCAACCCGGATTCCAGACGGGCGCCACTTGGGTGGCGACTTCGACCGGCGCTACTTTGTTCCAATGTCGGAAGCACTTACGAAAACGCCAACCATCCTGATCATCGACGATGACCAGGAGATTCGTTATTCCCTAGGACGCGTACTCTCTTCGCGGGCCTATCAGGTTTCAGAGGCCGCGAGCGGGGAGCAGGGAATCGAGGCGGTAAAAAAGAGCCCGCCGGATCTTGTGTTTCTGGACATCCGGATGGGCGGCATGAGCGGCATCGAGGCTCTGCAACACATACGATCGGTGAACCCGAAGCAGATGGTCATCCTCATGACCGCCTTCGGCACCGCGCAGACCGCGATCGAGGCGATGAAGTACGGCGCCTTCGACTACGTGATGAAGCCGTTCGACGCGGAGAAGGTCCTAAGCCTCGCCGAAAAGGCGCTGAAGGCGACGGCCGACATGCGCGCCGTCCGCGACTACAAGCCTTCGATCAATATCGAAGACTATCGCGAGGGGATGGTGGGCAGCTCGGAGGTGATGCAGGACGTGTTCAAGGTGATCGGCCAAGTCACGGCGAGCGACGTCACTGTCATGATCACCGGCGAAAGCGGCACCGGAAAAGAGCTGGTCGCGCGTTCCATCTGGAAGCACAGCCACCGCGCCGCGAAGCCCTTCATCGCGGTCAACTGCGCGGCGATTCCGGACAATCTCATCGAGAGCGAACTCTTTGGGCACGAGAAGGGAGCTTTCACCGGGGCGGTTGGACAAAGGCTCGGGAAATTCGAGTTGTGCGACGGTGGGACGATTTTCCTCGATGAAATCGGGGATATGGCGCTGGCGACGCAGACGAAAATCCTGCGCGTTTTGCAGCAGGGCGAAATTCAGCGCGTCGGCGGCTCCGAGACGCTGAAGGTCGACGTGCGAATCATTGCGGCGACGAACAAGGATCTCGAGGCGATGGTGAAGGAAAAAACCTTCCGCGAGGATCTGTATTATCGCCTGAATGTAGTGCGGATTCGCATGCCGGCGTTGCGCGACCGCGGAGACGATATCCCGCAGCTGGTCGATTTCTGCCTGCAATACCTCGTTCAGCAAAAGAAAGCGCGCGCGACCAAAGTCGCTCCGGAAGCGATGGCCGTGCTGACGCGCTATCGCTGGCCGGGCAACGTACGCGAGTTGGAGAATGTTGTTTATCGAAGCGCAGTCATCGCCCAGGGCGATACGCTGCTGGTGCGCGACTTGCCGGTGGAAATCTGCGCAGCGGTGGGAGCAGACAGCACGCCGGTGCCGGAACCGACCGTGGAGGCACCGCGAGCTCGGACCGCTGAATCGACCCTTGTCGGTCGGCCGCGAGAGGTGATCGGACAGCCTTCCGCCGCAACTTCGTCCGAGGCGCCGCTAACGCTCGAGCGAGCGCTCGACTACATCCACGAACAGCTCTCCGGCGGCCCCGATCCAATCCTCACGCGGCTTGAACAGGAAATGATTCGCCGCGTGATGAAAGCTGAAGGTGGCAATCTCCTGAAAGCCTCGGAGAAACTCGGCATCACCCGAGCGACGCTCCGCAAGCGTGTGGACGAACTCGGGCTTCGGTCCTGAGAGCGTCTGCGAGTTCGGTAGGCTAGCTGGCGTTGTCGTGCGAGCTATCGCCGCCGAGGCGTCGATGCGGACGCGGCTCGGAAGCGGACAAAAAAAGAGGCGCGCTCGCGGCGCGCCTCAAAGGGGCCAGTTCCTAGTCTTCGTCTTCGTCGGCGTCGGCCGGACGCTCAACTTCCTGACGACACTCGGCCATGACTCGCAGCCAGATCTCGCGGAGATCGAAGAGCCGGTGAATCGAATCGCGGCGGAACGCCGCCAGACCGCGGGAATGCTCGACAGCTTTGTCGTCCAGCAAGGCGAGCGACTGGTTCAACTCGCGCAGCGCACGTTTGAACAGGCTGATCGCCATTGCGTAGTCGCCAAAGTCGAGGGCGTGAATGCCGAGAACCGCCTGCTCCTCGCCCCGGTAGAGTGTGGCTTGGAATGCGAGAGCGAGCGGCTGCGGCACTTTAGCGGGATCGGCCGCGAGGCGGTCCCAGGAGCGTTTGAGCGTCAGGTAGATCGCCTTGGTCGCAATGAACACGGGGTTCTTCTGCAGCGTGTAGGGATCCGAGTCGTCGTCGCCCAATTCGCCGCGGCTATCCGCCGTGTTGTCGGACTCGTCGTCGCTGTCGTCCTCTTCCGTGCCGTCCGAACTCCAGCCCTCCCGATCCCAGCCCATCAGATGGGCGGCTTCGTCAAGGCGCTCGGGATGATCCCTGAGTTGTTCGTAGAAAGCGAGATAGCGATGAAGAACGTCGTCCTGTTCCCGAAGGTATTTCTCCCAATCAAATTCGTTCCAAGCGAGGTCACCGCGATCTTCCCACTCGTTGTCCGAGGGGCCGTCAGGATCAAAATTACTCATTCGGATAGGTCGAGAATGTGGGCCGGAACGTGCGCGCCGAGGTACCAAAATGCAAATGGAAAAGCCCGGTGGACGAGCTGCCGAAATTGAGGGTCTTTACGTGCCGCAAGTTAGCGAGTTTGGCTGGAGACCCTAGCTCAGCACATCTGTTGCCAAGCGGTTTCCCGATTCGGAAAAAACCGGATGCTTTGCAGATTGAGATCTCCCTTGCTCCTTGTAGGTTTGCGACTTCCGCCATGGCAGACGTTCAACACGCCACCGTTCATTTCTCCGGCCGCGTCCAAGGCGTGGGCTTTCGGTACACCACGCTCCAAGTAGCGAAGGAATTCGAGGTGTCCGGCTACGTGCAAAACCTGCCCGACGGTCGGGTGGAGCTGGAGGCGGAGGGAAGGGCCGAAGAGGTGAAACGGTTCGTCGACACCTTAAAAGAGCGCATGCACGGCTACATTCGGAAGGCCGAGGAGAAGACCGAGCGGCGCGAAGGCGTGTTCCGTGGATTCACCATCAAGTGATTTAAGCCAAGCCGGTTAGGAATGATTGACCATCGTCAGATGGGGGCGATGCATCGACTTTTCGCTTGATCCGTCGGTAATCATTGGAATCTTGCTGTACTTACCAAGAATAAATGGCCGATTCCTCCCATCTCCATCCCATCTTCGACCGCGTCGTGACTCGTGCGGAGAAGGAAACGCAGCTGGAGCAGCGCGCGAGGGTGATTTGGCTTTTCGGACTTTCCGGAGCAGGGAAGAGCACGCTCGCGGTCGCGCTGGAAAGGCGGTTGCAGGCGAGTGGGCGCGTCACGCATCTGCTGGACGGCGACAATATCCGGACGGGGCTCAATCGGAACCTCGGCTTTAGCGATGCGGATCGCGATGAAAACATCCGGAGAGTGGCGGAGGTGGCGAAGCTCTTCGTGCAGGCGGGGGTGATCACGATTTGCTCGTTCATTACCCCGACTCGGGCTCAACGGGCTGACGCTCGCTCGATCATCGGCCCCGACGACCTCCTGGAAATCTACGTGCGTGCCTCGTTCGAAGCCTGCGCAGCCCGCGATCCCAAGGGGCTGTATGCAAAAGCCCGCGCCGGCGACGTGAAACAATTCACCGGACGCGATTCGGGTTTCGAGCCACCGTTGGCCGACGACCCTGGCTTTGTGATCGAGACGGAGAGTGAATCTCCAGAGGCGTCGCTCGAGCGTCTGGTGGGAATCGTCGCACCGCGTATTCAGTTTCCATGAGTTCGTACAACCTGACCCACCTCGCGCAATTGGAGCACGAGGCGATATTCGTCATGCGTGAAGTGGCCGCGCAATTCGAGCGTCCGGCGCTGCTGTTCTCCGGCGGCAAGGACTCGATTGTGATGGTGCGGCTCGCACAAAAGGCATTTGCGCCGGCGAAATTCCCGTTCCCTCTTGTGCACATCGATACGGGACACAACTTTCCCGAGACGATCGCGTTTCGCGACCAGCTCGTGAAGGCGACTGGAGGACGGCTCGTCGTCCGTTCGGTGGAGGATTCCATCAAGAGCGGACGCTGTGTCGAAGAGAAGGGCCCGAATCCTTCGCGCAACGCTCTTCAGACGATCACGCTTCTCGATGCCATCGCCGAACTCCAATACGACGCTTGCTTGGGCGGCGCGCGCCGCGACGAGGAGAAAGCGCGGGCGAAGGAACGCTTTTTTTCTCACCGCGACGAGTTTGGCCAATGGGATCCCAAAAACCAGCGCCCGGAGCTCTGGAATCTCTTCAACGGACGCAAGCATCACGGAGAGCACTTCCGCGTGTTCCCTCTCAGCAACTGGACCGAGATGGACGTCTGGCAATACATCGCTCGCGAGAAGCTCGACATCCCGACGATCTACTTCTCGCACGATCGCCAGGTGGTGAACCGCAATGGCGTGCTCCTCGGGGTGACGCCCTTCATCACCGTGATGCCTGGAGAAACTCCTCAGACAAAACGCGTTCGTTTCCGCACGGTCGGCGACGCCACCTGCACGGGGGCGGTGGAGTCCGATGCCTCCACGCTGGCCGAGATCATTCAGGAAGTGGCTTCGGCTCGCGTGACCGAGCGCGGCGCCCGGGCCGACGACAAACGTTCCGAGACTGCCATGGAGGATCGGAAAAAAGCCGGGTACTTCTGAGCGAGAACAATCGCCCGCGGTCAGCCTGCTGCGTTCGAGCGCGGTTCCGGGCGTCCGGACCAAGGCCGACGGCGACCCGGGCTCCGGTCATCCGCACTGTAACCACTTTCATATTACACGATGTCTAGCGACACCACCTATCTCTCCATGGACCTGCTCCGGTTCACGACCGCCGGAAGCGTCGACGACGGCAAGTCCACCCTGATCGGACGCCTGCTGTACGACTCGAAGGCGATCTTCGAGGACCAGCTCGAGGCGATCGAGCGGGCGACCGAGCAGCGCGGCGAAGACCACCTGAATCTTTCGCTCCTCACGGACGGCCTTCGCGCCGAACGTGAGCAGGGAATCACCATCGACGTGGCCTACCGATATTTCGCCACGCCGAAGCGGAAATTCATCATCGCCGACACTCCGGGGCACATCCAGTACACGCGCAACATGGTGACCGGCGCGTCGACCGCGAACCTCGCGATCATCCTCGTCGACGCCCGCAAAGGCATCCTCGAGCAGACGTGCCGGCACTCGTTCATCGCCTCCTTGCTCCGCATTCCACACCTCGTGGTTTGCGTGAACAAGATGGACCTCGTCGACTACCGCCAAGAGGTGTTCGACGACATCGTTCAGCGGTACTCGGAGTTCGCTTCGCGCCTGGAGATCCCGGACATCAAATTCATTCCGATCAGCGCGCTCCACGGGGACAACGTGGTCGATCTCTCGGACAAGACGCCCTGGTACAAGGGCGCCTCGCTGCTCTACACGCTCGAGACGGTCTACATCGGCAGCGACGCGAACCACGTCGATCCGCGTTTCCCGGTCCAGACCGTCATTCGGCCCAACTCGGACAGCCACCACGATTTCCGCGGTTTTGCCGGACGAGTCGCGGGCGGTGTCTTCAAGGTCGGGGACGAAGTCCTGGCTCTGCCGTCGGGCTTCACGTCGCGTATCAAGACCCTTCATGACGCCGACGGAGACGTAGCCGAGGCCTTTTCGCCGATGTCGGCCGTGATGACGTTGGAGGACGAGATAGATATCTCGCGCGGCGACATGATCGTGAAACCGAACAACCAGCCGCAGGCCAGCCAGGATATCGACGCGATGGTCTGCTGGTTTTCCGACAAGAAACTCCAGCCCAACGGTCGCTACATTCTCCGCCACACCACCAAGGAGGTGAAGTGCATCGTGAAGGCCGTGCGGTACAAGGTGAACATCAACACCCTTCACAAGCTGGAGAACGACGCTGAAATCGGCATGAACGACATTGGGCGTATCCAGCTTCGCACGACGGCGCCGCTCTTCTACGATCCCTACAAGCGCAACCGGAACACGGGGAGCCTCATCCTGATCGACGAGTTCACCAACGCTACGGTCGCGGCCGGGATGCTCCTGTAGTTCGGCGGGGCCAACCTCAAGTTTGAGGCGCGCCACAGAGCGCGCTCTTTTTCGTCTTCCGACGCCGGATAACGGCGCCACGTTTCGGGAAGCCGGTTTTCGGCGGTCAGGAGTCTCCCGGCCTTGCGCTCGTGCCGCTTCTCACCTCTATCGACCTGATGGCCGAACGCCCGTCCTATCCGAGCATCTGGTTTCACGCTTCGCGCCCGCGCACGCTGCCGGCGGCGATCGCGCCGGTGGTCGCCGCGTCGGCCTTGGCGTGGCACGACGGACTGTTTCGCGGCTGGGCGGCCCTGACCTGCCTCGGATTCGCACTCCTGATCCAGATCGGCACGAATTTCGCCAATGACTACTACGATTTCGTGAAGGGGGCCGACACCGCCAAGCGTGTGGGCCCAACGCGCGCGGTTGCCGCCGGGTGGGTGGCGCCGGGAACGATGCGCACTGCGATGCTGATAGTCTTCGGGGCGGCGTTCATCCTGGGCCTGACCCTGCTCGAATTCGGCGGTTGGCCGCTCCTTGTGGTAGGCGTGACGAGCATTCTCTGCGGAATCGCCTACACCGGCGGGCCGTATCCGCTCGGGTACAACGGCCTGGGAGACATCTTCGTCTTCATCTTCTTCGGGCTGGTGGCGGTCTGCGCGACGTACTTCGTCCAGGCGGGGAGCGTCACGGCCAACGCCGTCCTGATCGCGATAGGAGTCGGGGCGCTGGCGACGAACATTCTCGTCGTGAACAACGATCGCGACGTCGACACGGACCGAGTCGCCGGCAAACGGACGCTCGTGGTGCGCTTCGGTCGAATGTATGCCTGGTGGCAGTACGTCGTCTGCCTTATCCTGGCGTTTGCCGTGCCGGTCTTGCTCTGGAGTCGCGGTTTTCGGCTCTGGGTCCTGCTCCCGCTCGTGCTGGTGCCCGTCGGTGTGACACATGCTCGGCGCCTGAAAACGGGTCGAACCCCTGCTGAGCTGATCGCGCTGCTGGGCGACACAGGGAAACTGCTCGCCCTCTACGCACTTTTGCTCGGCGCAGGCCTTTTGCTGAGTCGATAGGAGGTCGGGCGGAAGGTTGGAGGATTGTGACGGGAGATCGCAGCTCCTACGCGAGCCTGACGGTTCTGCTGTCAGCGGCGGTCCGCGAGCCGGCGAGCGGTGCCGACCAGCTTCAGCATGGATCGAACGTGCCGGATCTGCGCGACGGTGAAGCCGGCGGTCTTTTTCTCCGGCCAGCCCGCAAGCAGGACGGCGAACGGCCGCCGATTGTCCTGGATGGGCAGAAGAACAAACGAGGCGAGCGCCGGCGTTTTCGCCCAGGCGGGAATATGCGGCACGATTCGCGCCTCCGTCGCGTCGTAGATCAATACGTCTTCGAGCCGCTGCAGGCAGAGGCCGAAGACATTGTGGTCGTCGTCGCGGAGCACGGCGGTGCCCCGCACTGCTGAGAAGAAATTCCCATTTCCGTAGAGCGCCCGGTATGTGTCGCCGTTTCGCACCCACAGCACAGCTTCGGGGCAGGCGAATCCCTGCAGCGCGGTGCGAAGGACGACTTGGTAGATCTTCGACATGTCGACCGGCTCCTCGTCGAGCAGGCCGGCGAGTTGTTCGATACCCGATTGAAACGCGCGCTGGAAAACCGCCTCGTGGTTCGGATTGGCCGTATCGGACGATGGAGTCTCGCCGGAGGCGGCCGGCGCAGTCGGAATCGGATTCGCGGACGGAATCGTCGGCGTCGCGGGCGGCGGTTGCGACGGGCCGGCGGCTGCGGCGATGACATCGGCCGGCGCGACGGTCGGCGAGGGAAGCCGGGGCTCAAAGCCGGCGGGATCCTCACCAGTAATGCGAGCGTGAATACGCGGTCCGATCGTATCGGCGATCGCGTTGAGGCCGAACGTATGGGCGAACTCGTTGAGCTGCTGGCCGGTCTCGCGGAGCATGTTGACGAGGGCGTCAGCATCCAGGCCGAAGATCTTGCCGCCGCGCGAGGCGATCTGCTTGGCCTTGGTGGCGAACTCCTGCGCTCCGACGTCGGAACGCAGCGCCAACTCGCAGAGTTTCACCGAGAGATCCGCCAGCGCGAGGATCTCCATGTCGGGCTGTTGCGTCGCAGTCCGGATAGCGTCCGGAGGCAGATCGCGAAGAGATTTCAGGATCGGTTCAGGGAGGTGGGCGCTGGCGAGCAGGTGGTAACCAAGCTCAAGCGGCGTGAGCCCGAAAACGCGGTTGAATGCCTCGTCCTCCGTCAGACCCGAAGTGGCCATGATCGTGGCCCGCCGGTAGTCGTCGATCATGAAGGCTGTCATGAGCAGGCGGCCGTAGTTTCGAAGGGAGGCACAAATGAACGCCTGTTCGGGGGAATTCGTCCCTCGCTGGTTCATCACCGACTCCGCCATCAAGCCGGAGCAGAGAGCGAGCGCGGCGATATCGCGTTTCTCGTTGGCGTTGAGATGCCGGTTCGCGTTCTCCATCAGCAGGAGCGACACCGCGAGCTGACGGATCTTGTTAAAGCCGATGACGTGGATGGCCTGCGTCACCGTGGTTACCGGTACGCCGGCGGGGTTGTAGCCGATCGTGTTGGCGGCGGCGATCACTCGGGCGGTGACAACGACATCGCGTCCGATCAGCACACTCAGCTCCTGAATCGAGGTCTCGTACGCGTTGGAGGACAGCCGCTGGATCAGCTCCACGATCTCGGACAGCCCGGCGGATTCGCCGGCTTCGAGCTGTTCCGCCACGTGTTTGATTGTTTTTTGGCCAAGAGGGGAGACCACGCACTGTGTAATCGGCCAAGAAACCGCTGGCTTAATGGAGGTTTGTCTTTGCCGACCCCGGGCGGGCACAAAAAAGGCGCCTTCGGTTGAAGGCGCCTGGAAATGGTGTGCAGCCAACAGCTTAGATTTTGGCGGCGAGCTTATCCTTCAGCGCCGCTTTGGGCATCATTCCCACAAACTGTTCCACCATTTGGCCGCCCTTGAAGAGAAGCATGGTGGGAATAGCCCGGATTCCGTACTGCGCGGCGATACCGTCGTTTTCGTCCACGTTCACCTTGGCGATCTTCAGCTTGCCGTCCAACTCGGTGGCGAGCTCCTCGAGGATCGGAGCGATGGCTTTGCAGGGGCCGCACCAAGGCGCCCAGAAGTCCACGAGGACAGGGACGGGGGAGCTCTTGACGGAAGATTCGAAGTTACCGGTGGTCAGGTTGGCGATTTTTTCAGACATGGGTGGGAGAATAATGGAAAACGGCGCGCACTCAACCGGGCGGCTAGATTTTAATGCCTCGGGGAGGACTTGTGGATGATCTCGGCCAACTCGGTGCGGCCGATTTCGCTGATGTCTTTCCCGCGCTTCTTGAGGTGCTCGAACGTTTTGACGACCGTCTCGGTCATTCGCCCGTGCGTTTCCTCGGACCCGCCGACAATGGCGAACTTTTCACCGGTGGTCAGCCGCTTGTGGCCGTCGGAATTATCCAAACCGACGCCAAGCAGACCGGCGATTTTCTGGTCCTCGCGGGAAGGAGAGGGCTTGTTGCTCACACCGCTAACGTGTTGCCCTCAGATGGGGTTTCAAGAGCGATCTGTGGTTCGACCGCCTCGCAGACAATGTCGGTGAAGGTGTCTTCCTGGCGGACGCGCAGTTTCTTGAGACGGGTCAGTTCCAGCACGGCGAGAAAGGTCGCGACCAGCGTGCGGAGCGTGATCGAGCCGGGAAACAGCTCGGAAAAAACGAACGATCTCGAAACGCGGACTTTCTCGAGCAGCCACTCCATCTGGTCCGCGACGGTCACGTGCTCGTCCTTGATTTCGCCGACCACGAGCTTCTCGGCCAGGCGGCGGAGCACGATGTTGAACGCATTCCAGACTTCGATGCGGTCGATCTCCTTGAGCGGGCGTTCGTCCGCCGACACCGACGCAACCTGCACCTCGCGGGGCAAGAGATCGCGCTGGAAAACGGCCATCTCGTCGAGCTTCGAAGCCGCTTCCTTGAACTTCCGGTATTGGAGCAGCTGATGCACGAGTTCCCAGCGCGGGTCCATGGCGTCGTCGTCTTCCGCATTCGGATCGACCGCCTGCTGGCCCTTCGGCAGGAGCATCCGGCTTTTGATCTCCATCAGGCTGGCGGCCATGACGAAGAACTCACCGGCGATCTCCAGATCGAGCTGCTGCATCGACTTCAGCACCTCGATGTACTGGCGAGTCACCGACTCGATCGGGATGTCGTAGATATCGATCTCGTTCTTTCGGATGAGAAAAAGGAGCAGGTCCAGCGGTCCTTCGAAGACCGGGAGTTTGATGCGATAATCTGCGTCGGGAACCACGATTCGGCGATGGTTTCAGCCGTGGGGGCGTGGGCAACGAAAAACAGCGCTCTCCGATGCTGCTCCGACGCGAACAACGCGCGAGCGAGGCGGAACGGCGCGTCAGCCCGCGCGGCGCAGCACGCTGACGAAAAAACCGTCGGTATTGTGCGTGCTGGGCCAGACCGTGAGGCCCGTTGATTGGCGATCCAAGCCGAACCGTGCGGCGGCCGCCGAGTGGGCGAGATCGTCGACCGAAAAATCCGCGTGCCCGGCGAGAAACGACTCGACCACCGCGGCGTCCTCCGACCGGCAAAGGGAACACGTGGCGTACACGAGTGTGCCTCCGGGTTTCACGAAGGTGGCGAACCGTGCGAGCAGCGTCTTCTGAAGCTCGGCCGCGTTGGTGACGTCGCTTGCGGAAGTGCACCATTTCAGATGCGGAGAACGGCGCCACGTCCCACTGCCGCTGCATGGCGCATCGACGAGCACGCCGTCGAATTGGCCCGACGGATTCGTCTGGATCGTGACGTTCCGCAGCGACGCGCGTCTGGCACGCTGCTGCAGTTCCTCAAGCGCTGCCGGACGGATGTCGTGTGCGGCCACGCTGCCCTGGGGGCCGAGTGCGCGCGCCAACTGGAGCGTTTTCCCGCCCGCGCCAGCGCAAGCGTCGAGCCAGTGGGATCCTGGTGAAGGAGCGACCGCTTGCAGCACAAGCTGTGAACCGAGGTCCTGTACTTCGATTTTGCCGGCGAGGAAGGCTTCCGTCTGAGTGACGTCGACATCGCCGAGCAGTTCGACGGCGTCAGGAAAGGCGGGAAGCTGGCGCCACGACCAGCCGCGGCTTTCGAATTCGCCGAGGACCGCTTGCGGCGCATCCGTCTGCAATCGCAGCCACAGTGGCGAACGCGTGTGCAGCACGTCGATTTCGGGAGTCCCCGTGGCGCCTGGGCACTCGTGGACGAACCATTCCGGCAGCAGCGAAGCCGAAACGCCCAGGATCTTGGCCTTCGCGCCGACCGACTGCTCCGCTCCGGCGAACTGCGCCGGAAGCTGTTCCTTCAGCGCGCGCAGGGCGGGAATCGGCGCGGCGAGCCAGACAATCGCCTCCCAGGCTTCGGCCTCGGGCCGCGCCTGCAATTGCTCGACCCAGGGGAGGTAACGCAGGCTCGTGTAGAGAAGTTCTCGATACAACCGACGATCCCGGGAGCCGAAGCGGCGCTCCGATGCGAGGCGCTTTTGAATCCGGCCGGGGAGATTGCGATCGGTCCGGAATGATGCCGACAATTCCGTGAACAGCTGCCAGAAGACTCGCGCCTGATTGGCGGCGATGGAGTTCACGGCGAGATCTCAGAGGCCCATCAGGTCGATGCGAAGGGAGAAGCCGAAATTGCTCTCGCGGCTGCGGCCCGAGAAAAAGGAGACGCCGTACTCGATCGACCAGAGATTGTGGATGTTCTGGCGAAGCGCGACGCTGCGCTCCACGAAACGGCTTTCGGCGGCGTCGTAGTGCACGCGCCCGATCACCTGGTAGGCTTCGTTCAATCGGTAGCGGGCGTCCACGATGTACTCTTCGAATTGATGCTCGAGGTAGTGGTTGGCGAAGCGCACGGACCACTTGTCGCCGTCGAGTACGCGCACGCCGGTATTCAGTTCGTGGACCGACAGGTCCTTCGAATTGACGCTCTGGTACATGTCGAAGCGCAGCCAGCGGGCCGGCATGAAGGCCAGTTCGGTGTGAATCTCGGACCACTGGCGCTCCGTGTCCGCGCGGTCGAAACGCAGATCGGCGGCGACGTTCACGATCAGGAGATCACGCGAGCCGTAGATCTTGTCCCGCGTCTGGAACGTGTTGTCCAAGCCGATGCGGAGGGTGTTTGTGCGATGGAGTTCGTCGATATTCCGCTGGTCGCCCAGATCGAGGGGCTGCAGGTACGTCGTGAACACGTCGCGATCGAAAGCGGGGATGTACTGTTGGCCGCGCTCGGCGTCGGGAATGTAGCGGTAGGAGAGACGTGGCGTAAGCAGGTGGCGGATACCGTCGATGTCCCAGCGCTCGTTCTTGTACTCGTAGACGCCGCTTGTGCGCAGGGAGGCGTCGAAACCGATCTCGCCGAGGGCGCGGGTGTAGTCGTCCTTGCCGCCGACTGCGCGAGCGTAGTGCGTCAGGCGGGCGCCGGCGACCGGGGTGAGCGTGAGCCAGTCATTGGGTGCGATCGGGCGAGAGAGCCCGTAGTAGGCGTCGAAACGGCGGCTCGTCACCTCGGGATAGCCGGCGATGGCGTCCTCCTGGAGAACGGCCGCGGATGCCTGGAAACGTTCGTACACGCCCAGACCGATCGGGGTTGGCGCGAGGTCAAAGCGAAGCTCCGGCAGGCGTTCGCGGACCCGCAGGTAGGAGTCGGGCTGGAGCCGGGAAAAGAGCGAGACCGCGTAGTTGTTGCCCGTATAGATGCCCTCGACAAAGGTGTCGGGTGTCTGGATACGAAAGAATTCGTCCGGCCGGAAATCGCGGATGACCTCGGAGTCGCTCCAGTAGTGGAGCTGGCCGAAGACCGTGAGCCGGTCGGTGATGGCCTGATGGTGGGTCCAATCGATGAAGCCGCGGTCCTGGTGGATGGGATCGCCGAGGACGTCCTGGAGGCGTTCGCCGTAGTCGTGGATATATCCGGATCTGAATTCGCCGGACATCTCCTGGCCACCGAGTTCGCCGTCGTATTTGGCGGAGGGGCCGAGAAGGAAACCGCGCTTCGAATAGAACGAAACGTCGCCGCCGGCTTTGAAGCCCGGAGCGATCGGAAGCAGCGCGCCAAGCCCGAGGTGGGGGCCGAGCGATCCGCGATAGCCGAAGGTCGCGTCCAGGTAGGAGAGAATGGGCTCGTGGACGCTCTGTTCGAAGTGCGGGAGCGAGAGCGGTGAACCGATGCCGAGTCCGATGCGGGCGGTCTCCGCGCGCACTTTCTCGTCGGGAACGTAAGTCACCTTGGCGGCGCGCAACGATGGCGCGAGGGGGTAGGGCTCCGTGTAGGAAATAACCGCGTTGGTGATGATCACCTCTTTGGCGGTGCCGGACGCAGTGAGGCCCGAAACGTAGAACGGGTATTGCCCGAGGCTGAGATTCTCGACGTCGTACGATTTGTTGTCGATGTGGTAGCTCAGCTTGTCGGCCAGGAGCCGGCTGGCGCCGTGGGTGAGCGTGACATGTCCGATCGCTCGGGCCGTGTTGGTCTTCTGGTCGTACCGGATCTCGTCCGCCAGCAGCAGGGTGTTCTCCCATTCGGCGCGCGCGTTGCCGGTGAGGACGATTTCTCCCGTTTTCGGGTCGGTATCGAACGTCGCGGCGTTCAGTTGCGGACGCGTTCCGGCCGCGAATGCGCAGTGCGCAGTCGTCAGACCCAGGAGACAGGTGAGCAGGAGGCGGCGAATCACGACGCGGAGCAAAGGCGGCCGATTCCCGTCTAGCAAGCCCCCACGCGCTCCGTTGATCGGCAGGTAAATGGCACATTTTCGCTTTGCGGAGCTTGAGAGCTGCGCCATGTTGCGCGCACTTCTGCTCCCCAATGGGTGTTTCCTCTGTCCGCAAGTCCTCGACCGCGCTGAAAGAACTCGGCCAGCTTCGGGCCGAAATCCGTCAACTGGGTGCCCTCCTGGGCCAGGTCATCACCCGCCTTGAGGGTCAAGCCACCTTCGAGCGTGTGGAGCAGCTGCGGAGACTCGCGAAGGCCGCCAGATCCGGCGACGCCGATGCGGCCAAGGAACTGGCCGCTGTTGTCGCCCGGCTCTCGCCCGCAGAGGCATTCGAGCAGGCGATGGCGTTCACCCTCTATTTCGAACTCGTCAACCTGGCCGAGGAGAACTTCCGCATCCACCTCTTGCGCGAAAGGCGCGCCTCGCGTCTCACCGCTGCGCCTCGCAGCGAAGCGGCGCACCCGATCCGCGAGTCGATCGAGGCCGCCGTCGTGGAATTGAAGGAGCGAGGCGTGAGCCCGGCCGAGATGCAGTCCCTGGTCGACCGGCTATCGATCGAACTCGTATTCACCGCTCATCCGACGGAGTCGAAACGTCGCACGCTGCTGACGAAACTCCGGAGGCTCGCGGAGATTCTCCGCTGCGGCGATTCGCCGGAGGCCGGCAGCCCGCTGCTCGATCCCGAGTGCCTCGAGCGGGAGATTGCGTCGCTCTGGCTGACCGATCGCAGCCGTGCCGCACGCCCCGAGGTCACGGACGAAGCGCGGACCGGCCTTTGGTATTTCGATACGACCCTCTACGACACTTTGCCGTTGCTGCAGGCGGATATGGAACGCGCCTTGCGGCAGCACTACCCGACGGTTCGGCCGCCGGGGCGCTGGTTGACTTTTGGCTCCTGGATCGGAGGCGATCGCGACGGGAACCCCAACGTCACTTCGAAGGTGACCGCCGAGGTGTTGCTGCTGCATCGACGTCTCGCGATCGAAAAAATGCGGCTTGCGGCACGCGAATTGGCGCGGTCGCTCACGGTGTCGGACCGACGCGCAACCGTGCTCCCGACGCTCAAACGTTTCCTTCGTGAGAATCGCCACTTTTCCGATCACGTCGAACAACTGGCCCACCGGTATCCACACGAACCGTACCGCCTGACGATGGCGGTCCTCCGCGAACGCCTCACCCAGGCGGTGAACGAGGTGCGCGACGGGCATGCGCTGGAGCAGGACGGAGGCGACGAAACGTGCCTCACGGAAAAGACGCTCGAGGAGACGCTCGACGCGATCCGGGAGAGCCTGCTCGCCGGCCGCGGCGCGATCCTCGCCGAGGGGGAGTTGAAGTCGGCGCAACAACGGCTCGCGGTCTTTGGTCTTCACACCGCACGCCTGGACCTTCGTCAGCATTCGGCGCAGCACGAGACCGCCGTGGCGGAGGTGCTTGGACGGCCCGACTACGCGAAGCTGACGGAAGAGGACAAAGTCGCGGCTCTGACCGAGGCTCTGGCTCACGCGAAGCGGCTTCCGAATCAGACGCTCGAGAGTTTCTCGCCGGCGACGCGTCACGTTCTGGACCCGCTTCGGCTTGCTCGAACCACTGCGGCGAAGTTCGGTCGCGAAGCGCTGGGCATCTACATCATCAGCATGACCGACGGCGTGTCGGACGTGTTCGAGGTTGCCTACCTGATGAAGGTCACGGGCGTGGATCTCGAAATCTCACCGTTGTTCGAAACCTTGGACGACCTGAATCGCGCTCCGGAAATTCTGGCGCGGCTCTTCGACCACCCGGCGTACGCCGGCCAATTGGAGCGTTACGGGCGTCATCAGCCGGTGATGCTCGGGTACTCGGACTCGAACAAGGACTGCGGATACCTCACCGCCAACTGGGCGCTCTACAAGGCGCAGGCGACGATTGCCGGCGTTTGCCGGGAGCACGACGTGTGCGTCACCCTGTTTCACGGTCGCGGCGGCTCGATCGCTCGCGGCGGCGGGCCGGCGGCGAAGGCGATTCTCGCGCAGCCCGTGGGATTGGCCAGCGGCCGGATTCGGGTGACGGAGCAGGGCGAAGTCCTCTCGACGCGTTATCACGACCCGGATCTCGCGCACCGTATCCTGGAACAAATGACATATGGCGTGCTGCTCGGGACGCATGCCGCTCAGAACCCTGCCGAAGTGCCGGAGGAGTGGACCTCGGCCATGGAGACCATGGCGGACGCCGGCTTCGCGGCCTACAAGGCGATTGTCCACGACGATCCCGACTTCCTCGCGTTCTGGAAGCAGGCCACGCCGATCGATGAGATCAGCAACCTGAAGCTGGGCTCGCGCCCGACGTTTCGGCGGGCGACTCAAAGCGTCGAAGACCTTCGGGCAATTCCGTGGGTTTTCTCCTGGATGCAGAGCCGTTTCGTCTTCCCGGGCTGGTTTGGCCTTGGGACGGCGCTCGACGCCCTCCTGAAGAAGGGCGCCGCCGGGAAACGGCTCCTCCGCACGATGTACGCCGAGTGGCCGTTTTTCCGGACGCTGCTGGACAACGCCCAGCTCACCCTTCGCAAGGCAGATCTGCGCATCGCGCAGCTGTACGCCGGTCTCGTCGAAGATAGCCGGATACGCCTTCGGATTCTGTTGATCCTTGAAACCGAGGCGGCCCGCACGGAGCAGGCGATTCTCGCGGTCACGGGGCAGAAACAGCTTCTCGCGGGCGAACCCGTGCTCCTTCAATCGGTGCAGCTCCGCAACCCCTACGTCGATCCGCTGAATTTCATCCAGGTGGAGATGATGCGCCGGCTGCGGTCGGGCGCTCTGACGAAGGAAGATGAAGAGGCCTGCCGCGCCGTCATCGAACTCACCATCAATGGCATCAGCGGCGGACTAAAGAACACCGGTTGATGGCGATCGGGCGCGGTCTCGGGTGGCGGAGGATCGCGCTCCGCCGAAGAGGCGATCTTTGACGGTTTCCCCCGCGTGCCGTGCCCTCGGGTGCTGGCCCGACTGCTGCTAGGGAAAGTCCCCGTCCCCTCGAAGGGCAAAATTTGCGCACCATTCTGAAAACTGCGGACTAGACGATTCTATTCATCGTGCGCATCTTGCGCTAAAACCTCGCGCGCCGTGATCATCACAAAAGAAGAGCTGAAGTCCTTCCTCAAAGCAAAGAACGGCCACCCCCACACGCTGCTGGGGATGCATCCCATGAAGAAGGGCCGAAGCCCGGGCCTGGTGGTCCGGGCTTTTGTGCGTGAGACGGCGCAGTGCGCGGTCATCGATCTAGCGTCGGGGGAGGCCTTCCCGATGCAGCTACTCGCGCCGGAGGGCTTTTTCGAAGCCGCAATCCCGCATCGGACGGAGGTGTTCCGGTATCAGCTGAGGGCGACGCTGCACAACGGCGAGATGCGGCAGTTCTTCGATCCGTATTCGTTTCTCCCTACGTTGGGAGAACTCGATCTGCATCTTTTCAACGAAGGCAACGATCACCGCGTGTACGACAAACTCGGCGCGCACGTTCGGGTGATCAACGATGTCATCGGTGTCTCGTTTGCCGTGTGGGCGCCCAACGCGGCGCGCGTTTCGGTCGTCGGCAATTTCAATCACTGGGACGGACGGTATCATACGATGCGTCCGCTCGGCGCCTCGGGCGTCTGGGAAGTCTTCATCCCCGGCCTCAGTGAGGGGGAACTCTACAAATTCGAGATCTACGACAAGCAGGGGCACCTGCGGCTGAAGACCGACCCGTATGCGACGTACTTCGAGGCGCCGCCGAATAACGCCTCGATTGTGTACGACGTTTCCAAACACAAATGGAACGACGGCGCTTGGCTCGACGCACGCCGGGAGAGCGCCTCGAGGCTGGATCATCCGATGTCGATCTACGAAGTGCATCTCGGCTCGTGGCGGCTGAAGATCGAGGATGCGAATCAGCGGTTCACCTACCGGGAACTCGCGCCGATGCTGGCCGATTACGTGATCGAAATGGGTTTCACGCATGTGGAGCTCATGCCGGTTGCCGAGCACCCGTTTACCGGTTCCTGGGGCTACCAAGTCACGGGCTACTTCGCCCCGAGCTTCCGCTACGGCACGCCTGAGGATTTCGCGTTTTTCGTCGACCATCTGCACCAGCGCGGCATCGGCGTGCTGCTCGACTGGGTGCCGGGCCATTTCCCGCGGGACGCGTTCGCGTTGGCCGAGTTCGACGGCTCGCACCTGTACGAACACGCCGATCCGCGCCAGGGGGCGCACATGGATTGGGGGACGTTGATCTTCAACTACGGGCGCAATGAGGTGCGCTGTTTCCTCGTCGGCAATGCGTTGTCGTGGTTCGATCGATACCACATCGACGGCCTGCGCGTGGATGCGGTGGCCTCGATGCTCTACCTCGACTACTCGCGCAAGGAAGGGGAGTGGATCCCGAACAAGTACGGCGGCCGCGAGAACCTCGAGGCGATCGATTTCCTCCGGCAGACCAACGATCTCGTCCACCACTATTTCCCGGGCGGACTGATGATCGCGGAGGAGTCGACGTCGTTCGCCGGCGTGAGCAAGCCGACGAAGGACGGCGGGCTGGGCTTCGATCTCAAGTGGAACATGGGCTGGATGAACGACACGCTGCGTTTCTTCCAGAAGGAGCCGATCCACCGGAAGTGGCACATGAACGACCTCACGTTCGGGATGCTCTACCAGTATTCGGAGAATTTCATCACCGTCTTCTCGCACGACGAGGTCACCCACGGGAAAGCGTCGATGCTTTTCAAGATGGGCGCGTGGCACATCCCGGAGAAGGCGGCGAATCTCCGTTCGCTCTATGCCCACATGTGGATGTGGCCCGGAAAGAAACTGCTCTTCATGGGCTCCGAATTCGGACAGGCCCGCGAGTGGAACTATGCCGCGAGTCTCGATTGGCACTTGCGCCAGTACATCGACCACGAGGGCGTGCGGCTGCTCGTGCGCGACTTGAACAAACTCTACCGCGATGAGCCGGTGCTGAGCCAAAACGATTTCAACCCTCAGGGCTTCCGGTGGATCGCCTGCCACGACACCGACTCGAGTGTGATCTCTTTCCTTCGTCTGGATAAGGACGAGAAAACGATCTTCGCGGTTGTCGGACATTTCACGCCGGTCGTACGGAAGGAGTACCGAATCGGAGTTCCTCGCCGCGGGTTCTGGAAAGAGATCATCAATACGAACAGCGAGTATTACGGCGGCAGCGGCCTCGGAAACGACGGCGGTCGCGTCGCCGAGCTCACTCCGTACGATGGTCACGAACAGAGTCTGAACCTCGCGCTACCGCCGTTCTCGACGACCGTCTTCAAGTGGTCCGCGGATCAGGGCTGAGGGTCTGACGAGAGTAGTGCCCGCAGCTTCAAGGTTCGCCGATCGGCGTGCCTTGATGAGTGAGCGGCGTTACGGCTCGCTCGACCTCCCCATCAGGATTCTCGCAGAGCAGGGGCCGCGCGGCTCTCTACTTACCGCCGAGCGCGTCGATCTTCCTTGCGAGGGCCGCGGAGCCGGCTTCGAGCCATTGCTGACCCTTTTCGATGGTGGCGGCTTTCGCGTCGCCCATCACGCCCGACTCGGAGATATCCGCGGTCATCCACGACAAATAAGCCGCGCCGCCATCCACGCGAAGCTGACCCAGCGACTCGCGTTTGGCCGGGTATTCGGAAACTGCTTTGTCCATCCGCACGAGATCGCTGGCGATCGCCAGCATGAGCGACGTTTCCCACTCGCCGGCGTGGAAGCCGAGCTCGGACTCCTGCGCGGACAGCTCCGGTTTGTACGGCTGGCCCAGCATTCCCGCTCGCAGTCCGAGCGTGGTCTGAATCTCGCGGAGCGTGTAGGTGAGCGTGGCGGTGTTTCCGCCGTGACTGTTGAGTACCGCGATCTGCCGAAATCCCGCCTGCTTCAGCTCGGTTGCGAGCGCGAGCAGGATACGACGCAGCGTCTTCCCGGAAATCGAGAGGGTGCCCGGATAGCCGAGGTGTTCGTTGCTTTTGCCGTAGGTGATCGGGGGTGTGACGTAGACTCGGGCGCCCGCCGGGAAACGTTTCACTATTTCCGTTGCCCAGGCGTGGCCCAGCAACGAGTCGACGCCGACGGGAAGGTGCGGACCGTGTTGTTCAATGGAAGCCGTCGGGATGATCACCCACGACGTCGCTTTCTCCGGAAGGTTTTTCCACTCGTCGTGCGTCATCCCGGGAAGATACCGAGCACGGAATCCGTGAGGAAACACGGGAGGCGCGTCGTACTCCGGCTCGGGTTCGGGCGGGAGCGTCAGGCCATTGCGAGCTCCGCCGCCGGAGAGCGGGGCCCGAGCGACGATTTCGAGCAGGACGCCTGCAAGCCGTTCCGCGCCTTGTTTGGCGAAGGCGAGACCGTCCATCGGCGGTCCGGGCGGCAATGGCGCAGGGCGTTGGTAGTTGCCGGGTCGAAAATCGACGTCGCTGACCGAGCCGGCCTCCTCCGTAAGCCGCGGAGTCTGTCCGAGAATCTTGGCGACCGCCGACTGAACGCGGCGCCGGTCCTCGCCGTTCGGATGAAAGCTCAGGCCGAGACCGCCGATGTTGACGACGAACGTCTGCAGCCCGAGGGCGACCCGAACGTCGCGCGAAGTCGCATCCAGAAACTCGATACTCCAGGGGCTGGTGGTGACGAAGGCGAGCTTGTGGAACCCCGCAGCTTTCACGCCTTCTGCGAGTTCAAGCAGAAGGTCGTGCGCCGTCTCTGGATCGATTCCGAAGAGGCACGAGGGGTAGGGCGCGAGTACAAAGCGTACAGGCGGCAGAACGCGAAGCCGGGCTATGCCCTTGATGCGGGAAACAGCCAGACGCGTGACGTAGCTGCCGAGGATCTCCTCGGCGTCCATCGGGAGACCCAGCCCATGGGCGCCCATGCCGAATACCGGAAGAATCGCCAGATCGTGATCTCCGACGGAGGCAGGTCCGAAGCTTGTCCACGGGAAGTGCGCCCAGAAGGTCTCTTTGTCCGCGTCGGCCAGCCAGGTCATGCTCATGCGCTCACCGTACTGCCCGAGCGACGCTGCGCCAGCCTACAATCGGAGGATTGTCGTTTCGTCCGATGTCGGTCGCGCACGAGACCGCCGTACCGAGTTTTTGGGAGCGGATTGCTCGGACGCAGAACAACGAGCTTGCCACCTAATTTCAGCAGCCGCACAAACGCGGTTTTATGGAAAAGCTCGCCCTCCTTTCCGTCAGCGACAAACGCGGACTCGTTGAGTTCGCCACCGCCTTGGTTCAGCGCTTTGGGTACCGGATTCTCTCGACAGGGGGTACCGCCAAACTGCTCGCCGAAAAGGGCCTGCCGGTCACGGAGGTAAGCCAGCACACCGGTTTCCCTGAGATCATGGAGGGGCGCGTTAAGACTCTGCATCCCAAGATCCACGGCGGCTTGCTCTGCCGTCGCGACAAACCGGAGCATCTTGCCGAGGCGCAGAAGAACGGCATTTCGCTGATCGATCTCGTCGTGGTGAACCTCTATCCCTTCGAACAGACTGTATCCAAGCCGAACGTACACTTTGAGGAGGCGATCGAGAATATCGATATCGGCGGACCGTCGATGCTGCGCAGTGCGGCCAAGAACCACGAGAGCGTCACGGTCGTTTGCGATCCCGCCGACTACGACTCTGTGATCGCGGCGATGGACAAGCCCGCCGAGCTCTCCGCACTCCGGCGCAAGCTGGCGCTCAAGGTTTTTCAGCGCACTTCCACTTACGACGCGGCCATCGCCCGTTATCTCGAGTCGCAGGCCGCCGAGCCGGACCTCGCCGCGCTCTCCGGATTTCCGGAGACGCTGACGCTGACCTACAAAAAAGCGCAGTCGCTGCGCTACGGCGAGAACCCTCATCAGAAGGCCGCCCTATACGGAACGTTCCACGAGCATTTTCAGCAGCTCCAGGGCAAGGAGCTCAGCTATAACAACATTCTCGATATCACCTCGGCGACCTACCTCATCGGCGAATTCGAGAAGCCCACGCTCGCGATCCTGAAGCACACCAATCCGTGCGGTGTGGCCAGCGCGGAGAATCTAGATGCCGCCTGGGAAAACGCTTTTGCAACGGACCGTCAGGCTCCGTTTGGCGGTATTATCGTGGTGAATCGCACGCTCGAGGCCGGACTGGCCAAGGTCATCAGCGAGATCTTCACCGAAGTCATCATCGCCCCGCGCTTCAGCGACGAGGCCTTGGCCATCTTTGCCAAGAAGAAGAACCTTCGCCTGATGATCGCGAAGCAGGGAATGGGCGCGGAGTCGTTGCTGGACGTGCGCTCCGTCGTCGGCGGTCTCCTCGTGCAGGACCGCAACAAGATTCTCGGCAATCCGGCCGAGTTCAAAGTCGTGACGCACCGCCAGCCTTCCGAGGAAGAGTGGGCGTCGATGATGTTCGGTTGGCGTGTCTGCAAGCACGTCAAGTCGAACGCCATCGTGTACTGCCGTGGTGAGCAGACGCTCGGCATTGGTGCCGGGCAGATGGCCCGCGTCGACAGCTCGCGTATCGCAGTTTGGAAGGCAGCAGAGGCGAAACTGGATCTGCACGGATCCGTTGTCGTGAGCGAAGCGCTGTTCCCGTTTGCCGACGGCTTGATTGCGGCTGCTGACGCCGGAGCGACCGCCGCGATTCAGCCAGGCGGTTCCGTTCGCGATGCCGAGGTCATCAAGGCTGCGGACGACCGTGGCATGGCGATGGTCTTTACGGGCATTCGCCATTTCCGGCACTAAGGCGGCGCAGCCGTAACGACAGTTCTCGTCCGGGCGCATCCCGATGACCGTCTGGATGCGCAGCCTGACGAACCGCGTCTGGCGATCTGAGTCGAAGGCGCTTCATTCGCTATGAAGACGCCTTTTTCAGTCACGGTCGCGTTGCTGTTCGCAACATTCGTTGGGTGCACGACGGTCCCTGAAACCGGGCGGCAACAGATCATGCTCGTCTCGCCGGAAACGGAAACGCAACTGGGCCTGGCGAGTTTTGCCGACGTGAAGAAACAGGAGCGGATCTCCGGCAACCCGCAGTACAATGCTCAGGTGACCCGCGTGGGACGCCGGATCGCCGCATCGGTCGGGCGTGAGCTTCCAAACGCCCAGTGGGAATACGTCGTCTTCGAGTCGGATCAGGTGAACGCGTTCGCGCTGCCCGGCGGCAAGGTCGGCGTCTACACGGGTCTCCTGAAGCTCGTCGGCAGCGACGACGAACTGGCCTGTGTGATGGGACATGAGATCGCGCACGTGACCTCCCGGCACGGCGGGGAACGAATGTCGCAGCAGATGGCCGCCGCAGGCATCGGCATGCTGGGGGAGGCCGCGATGGAGGCCGGTGCGGTCTCGGAGCAGCACCGGACGCTGGCTCGGCTGGCGTATGGCGCCGGCTCAACCGGAGGACTGCTCGCGTTTTCCCGGCAGCAGGAGTCCGAGGCCGACGCCGTGGGCCTCCGGTTTGCCGCCGGCGCCGGCTACGACCCTCGTGCCGCTGTCACGTTTTGGCAGAAGATGGCTCGCCAGAACTCCGGAAAAGAACCGTGGAAGTACCTCTCGACCCATCCTCCGACGGAGGAGCGCATCGCGAATCTGCAGCGACTCTCACAGGAGTATCTTCCGCTCTACGAACAGGCCAAACGCCGATATCAGTAGAGCTGGCCTGGATACAAACTGAGCGGCGCCCACGGACGTGGGAAACTAGGGCAGGGCGGTTCCAGAGATGAAAGACTGCGGCCCCGGCGAATGAGACGAGCCGGATTCTGCGCTTTCCAGCTAGCGCAAAGCCCTCTTTTGCCCCACGTTGGCCGGATGTTTGATCCGGTTGAAAAGCTAAAGGAGTACATCCGTTTTCCCAGCATCTCCGCCGATCCTTCTGCCAAGGAAGGCATGCGCGGCGCCCGCGAGCATGTCGCCGGGCTGTTGAAGTCGATCGGCTTCGACGTGGAGATCGTTCCCACGAAGCTGCACCCGATCGTCCTGGCGCACCGTGGCGGCGACCCGAAATGGCCGCACGTGATCATCTACGGGCACTACGACGTCCAGCCTGCCGATCCGCTGAATCTCTGGCATTCGAAGCCGTTTGAACCGGAGATCCGCGGTGACCGCATCTACGGACGCGGCTCGGCGGATAACAAGGGGCCGCTGATGGTGCACATCACTGCGGTCGGACGACTGCTTGAGCGTGATCCGAAGCTTCCTCTGCGCATCACCTTCATGATCGAAGGCGAGGAAGAGACGGGAAGCCCGAGCTTCCTGCCGTTCATCGAGAAGTACCGCGACCGACTGAAGGCCGATTTTGTCTACCTTTCCGATACTGGCATTCAGCGGCCCGACCAGGTGGTCATCACGTGCGGGCTCCGCGGTCTCATGCTGTTCGACCTCGTCGTCACCACGGCGAAGTCCGACGTCCACTCCGGCCTTCACGGCGGCGCGTTCCGCAATCCGATCCAGGCGCTGACGGAGATCTGCGCATCTCTCCATACGCCCGATGGCAAGGTGAACATTCCGGGCTTTTATGACGACGTGCTCGGAGTCGAGCCGTGGGAGCGCACCGAGCTGTCAAAGCTTGGACAGAGCGAGGAAGAGTACCGAAAGTTTCTCGGCGTGCCGGCGTTTCACGCGCCGCCGGGCTATTCGCCGTTTGAGGCCCTGCGTTTCCTCCCCACACTCGAGTTCAACGGAATTGGTGGCGGCTACCAGGGCGAGGGGACGAAGACCGTAATCCCAAGCAAGGCGTTCGCGAAGATCAGCTGCCGGCTCGTACCCAATCAGAACCCGAAGAAGATTCGCGAACTGGTCTACAACGCCATTCGTCAACGCGTGCCGAAGGACGTCACGTTCGAGCTGATCGATCAGCACGAGGGCGTCCCGTATGTGGTGGTGCCACCGGATCGGTCCAACACGCCCAAGGACCAATCGCCGGTACTCGCCCGCGCTTTCCGTGCGGCGGACAAATCGATCGCTTCGGTCTTCGGAAATCCGCCGCTTTATCTGCGGGAGGGCGGAAGTGTGCCGATCATCGCGGACATCAAGCGCGTCCTCGGACTCGACTCGCTGCTCTTCGGACTCTTTTTGCCGGAGGACAATCTGCACGCGCCAAATGAAAGCTTCGACCTCACGGTCATGCAGAAGGGGATACAGGCTTCCGAGCAGATCCTCTCCACCGTGGCTCGGGGCTGACCGGAAGATATCTCGCGCTTTGCGCTGAATTTTCGGGGCGAGCTCAGGCTCGCCCTTTTTTATGCGTGTGCCGCTTCCTGTGTTGCCGGTGGTCGCTTCGTTTTGTGACCGAATGACACTGCCCTCGAACGAGGGTTGATCGGACTTGACGCTTTGTCGCTCCTGTTGTCCGGCGCGGACCGCACATCCTTTCGATCCTTGCGCTCGTCGAGAGCGGTCGCAGGGCTCCGGAAAAACAAGAGCCCCGGATCGCTCCGGGGCTCTTTGTAGTCAGAATCTCGTTACAAAGCTTATTTCTTCAGCACCACGACGTCGACGCGGCGGTCTTTCGCCATCTCGTCGTCGGAGCCGTTCTCCTTGGCCTCGAGGTCGCCCTTCGAGATCGTTTCCAGCTTGGCCGGAGCGACGCCGAGGGTCTGCAGGTACTTCTTGGCGGCGTTCGCGCGGCGGTCGCCGAGGCCCATGTTGTATTCTGCCGTGCCGCGCCAGTCGCAGCGGCCTTCAAGCAACAGGCGATACTGCGGGTTCTTCTCCAGGTATGCCTTGGCGTCCTGCAGCTTGGCGCGTTCGCCTTCCTTGATGGCGGACTTGTCGTAGTCGAAATAGACGGGCTGGAGGAGGCCGCGGATCGTGTTCTCGTCCTCAATGACCCCTTCGCGCTGGGCGAGACCCGTGGCTGAGGCATCACCAAGGCTCTCCGGACCTCCCACGTTTAGACCGCTCTGGGCGCCGCCTTGTCCAAGGACGGTGTCCGAGGGCGCGGGGCGCTTCGGTTTCTTCGTGCAGCCGGCAAAGGCGACCATCGCGCTCACCAGTACGATGCAGAGCTTCTTTGAGAGGTGGTTCATGTGAAATTCAGGAAAAGCAGTGGTTTGACCTTATTGTGCAATGGGTTTGGGTCGGCAAGTCATTTATCCTGCTAAACTCCCGCTCGTGCACACCGACAAACGGCCGCAGTGCTTCCTTTTCGACAATGGGTCGTTGCGGCCGGCTTCCACGCTGAGCCTTCGACGGTCTGCCGCTTTGTTGGCGGAGGCACTCCGCTGTCCTGTCGAACCGGTTTCTCTGCTGCATTCGAGCGGCGTGCCGGCCTCCGAATTGGGGGGCGTGTCGGCGCGTCTGCTCGAGCCGGCGTTGACCGAGTGGTTGAGCGCGAGCCCAGACGGAGAGGCGGTGCTTTTGCCGCTGTTCTTTGGCCCGAGTGCGGCCCTGACGGATTACGTGCCAGAGCGACTCGTTTCGCTTCGGCAACGGTTTCCCGACGCACGTCTGCGGCTTGCCCATTGTCTCGTGGACTTGCGGGAGTCGGATACTCGCATTGCCGAGGCGCTGACTGCCGCAGCGAGACGAACGGTCCGTGAGAACGGACTGCAGCGTCCGAAGGTCTTGGTGGTCGATCACGGAAGCCCGCAGCGGTCGGTCGCCGCGGTGCGGAATCACCTCGGCATTCAGGTAAACGCGCTGCTGCGTGACGAAGCGACCGTTGTTGGAGTCGCCTCGATGGAACGTCGTCCAGGGTCTGAATACACCTTCAACGATCCCTTGCTTGCCTTCGCGCTGGCAAATGCGCCGTTTGACGAGGGCGACGTGATCGTGCTTCTGCAGTTCCTTTCGCCGGGGCGGCATGCAGGACCCGACGGAGACATCGCTCAGATTTGCGACGAAGCGCGTCGAGGGCGGCCCCAGCTTCGGACCTATCTATCGGAACCGATCGGCAACGACCCGCGTGTAATTGCGGTGTTGGTACAACGCTACGAGGAAGCGCTTCAGAGTAGCTTCCTCGGCTCGATCAAGCCCACTTCGAGCGCGTAGCGAGTGAGGCTGGCGACATCGTGGAGATTGAGCTTCCGCATCAAGTTCGTGCGGTGGTTGTCGACCGTCTTCACGCTGATGCCGAGCTTGGCTGCGATTTCCTTCGTGCTGTGACTCTCGGCTACCAGTTGGAGGATCTCGCGCTCACGGTCGGTAAGGAAATCGGCCGTGGTGCTGGAAGCCGGGTTGGCTACCACGTTGCGAAGCAGCGAGGCGACGGCGGGCCCGAAGTACGTTCCGCCGTTGGCCACCGTTTCGAGGCCCTTCTTGAACTCCACCAATCCCGCTGTCTTCTCGACAAAACCGTGCGCACCGGCCTCGAGCATCTCCCGCACAAGCACGGGATTCTCATGTCCGGAAAAAACAAGGACGCGCACATTCTTGAGCTGCTTGCCAATCCGACGTAGCAGATCGACGCCATTCAGGCCCGGCAGTTTTGCATCGAGGACGATGAGGTCAGGTTTGACCTCGAGGCATAGGTTGTAGGCGCTCTGACCGTCACCACTTTCACCAACCAATTGGTAATTCGAGTCGGTGCGGAGAATCTCAACCAGCATCTCCCGGATCGCGGTTTGGTCTTCGATGATGACAAGTCGTTTCATAGTGACACGAAGGTCTGCACAAATCTTCGGCGGATTCAGGACGAAGTTTCACGGGAAAACTCATCCGCCTGCGGAACTTAAAGAACATTTACCCGGATTTTACGACAAGGCCAAAACTGGCCGAATTTGTAGTTCTCGAATGCGAAGCGAGAGAGGGTTCGCCCCTAAAGCTCAGCGCTGCATGGTCCGATCCCCTGGGGAAATGCCCACAATCTTCCGGCTGTGCGTACTCCTTAGTCTCGGTGGCACATCCGCCTTTTTCGCCGGCTGTGAATCGGACTCGACCGCAACTCCCGCGGCCGCCGTGCCGACGCCTTCTATGGGCAAGGCTACTCCCACGGCAAACGTATCGAGAA
The DNA here is from genome assembly GCA_003054665.1 of Opitutaceae bacterium EW11. Lineage (GTDB taxonomy): Bacteria > Verrucomicrobiota > Verrucomicrobiia > Opitutales > Opitutaceae > EW11. The sequence continues at coordinate 47,582 of QAYY01000021.1, forward strand.
TGCAGGCTTGGAAGGACGCCGAGCTGATTGCCTCGCTGGGTGAGGGGAGACTTGAGGTCGTAGGGACCGGCGACTCCATGCGGCCGGTGTATGGTGACAACACGATTCTGGTGATCAGCCGGATCCGCTACGACGAGCTTCAGTCCGGCATGACCGTCGCCTACAGGAACGCTCACGGCCACATCGTCGTCCACCAGCTCCTCGCTCGGGATGGTACGGGGTGGCGAGTTCAAGGATTGAACAACGAGACAGAGGACACGGGACGAGTTACCGCCGAAAACCTGGTCGGCGTCGTGTACGCCTCGCTTGCCTATGATCCCTCGCTCAAGTGAGCCGGCTTGACCTCCCGCAGCGTTCGCTTGGTGGGTTGACTGGGATTCGAACCCAGAACCAACGACTTAAAAGGACGCTGCTCTACCATTGAGCTATCAACCCAGAAGCGAAAAAGAGCGGACTGAATAGGTGTCCGTTTTACTCTTTGGCAAGGCTTTTTTCCCGCACTCTTACGCCCTGATCCCGCATTTTTCTGGTCGCAACCTCAAACGGCTTGGAACATCCAACAGGTAATCGTAGACCTCTCTCTCCGAATCGTTAGCGCCACTGCAAATCCTTGCCATAAATTGTGGGAACAATCGAAAAGTACGCCCATCAGAGTTCCGTTGAACGTATGTCAACGAAAGCTCAGGAAGTGGCCTTCGACCGTGTCCTAGTGGATCGTTTCAAGAGCGGCGACTCCGCTGCTTTTGACGAAATGGTTTCGCGCTATTGGGGGCGCATCTACGCCATGGTGCACCAGCTGCTGCGGAACCAACAGGATGCAGAGGAGGTGACGCAGGATGCGTTCATCAGGGCCCATCGTGGCTTGGTCAATTTCCGCGGCGAGTCTGCGTTCTCCACCTGGCTTTACCAGATCGCGACGAATCTCGCCCGTAACCGGTATTGGTATTGGTGGCGCCGGAAACGCGACAAGACGGTTTCGTTTGACCAGCCGGTTAGTGATAATAACGATACGCCGCTCTCGGAAGTCTTCGCCGCAGAGCTGGAAACCCCAGAAGACGCCACGGTTACCCAAGAGTTTGTCGACCGCATTGCTGTCGGCATGGAAAAATTAAGCCCCAAACATCGCGAGATTCTCATCCTGCGAAACGTAAAGAACATGTCGTACGAAGATATTGCCGCCATTCTTGGCATCTCCGTTGGCACGGTCAAAAGCCGTATCGCGCGGGCTCGCGAGAGCCTGCGATCAAAGATGGGAGAAGAGTTCAAATGAAGGAGTCACGGTTTATCGAGCTGCTGAATCTTTACGTCGACCATCAGCTGTCTCCTGCAGAGGCCGCTGAGCTCGAGTCGGAGATCCTTAGGAATCCAGCCCGCCGCCAGACATACCAACAGTACTGCCGCATGCAGAAGGCATGCACGATGCTTTTCGAGAGGGAGAGCACCCATGCTCCCGCTTCCGGCGCGCTCGCTACAGCCTTGGTTGAAGCGGATCGCAAGATCGTCGAGTTCCCCAAAAGCCATCTGCACTGGACGCGCGCTTTGTATCCGATTGCAGCAGCTGCTGCGGCCGCGTGTATCGCGATCGTGGTCGTGCGGCGTGATCAATCCCATGGCGTTACCCCAGTCTCGGCGCCAGTGGTGGCGTCTACGGTGCCGCAATCAACTGCGGCAGAGCAATCCGTCTCGATCGACCTCACTGCTGCGAAAGTAGCGCCTGCAAATTCACGTCCCGAATACTTCTCGGTTTTTGCCACGCGCAGGTCTTCAGCTGATCGGCAGGTCCAGCCTGTGGATACGTTGACCACGAGTGTGCCGCGAGACGGCCTGGGCTCCTATGCGTGGATGCGCGATGTCGAACTCGCCCCCGTCCCGACCCTGGTCGCCGAGCAAATAACGCTGAAAAACTCGAACGGTACGCAGCCGGAGGATCGGATACTGCGAAGCAGCAAGCCGGTTCGCGGTGTGTCCGACGAATTGAGCGCGTTCCAGTTCCAGCGCTGATTCGTTCTCAAAACGTTCAACCCGCCGAAGGCGCTCTTAGCTGAGCGCCTTTTTTATGAGCTGTTCTGTCGTTGCAGAAGCTCCGAGCTGAAGTGTTGCGCGGCGGATCGCCTCGTCCGCCGAATCGGCCTTGTATCCCAAAGCAACAAGCGCGAGCACTGCGTCTCTGATACGCGATTCTGGTTTGGCAGGCGCGCCGGCCTCAAGGTTGCCAGCCACCGGACTGGTCGACGGCGAATCGGACGCTCCAAGTTTTGCCCGCAGTTCGACCACCAGACGCTCCGCCGTCTTTTTCCCGATACCCGGGCATTTGGCCAACGAGGCGATGTCCCCATCCCGAATCGCCGCCGCCAGCGATGCGAGTGAGAGCTTGCTCATGATCGTCACAGCCATCTTCGGTCCGACGCCTGTGACATTTTCGATCATCAGGCGGAAGAAATCCCGTTCCTCCACGTTCGCGAAACCATACAGCGTTTGGGAATCCTCGCGGTAAATCACGAGCGTGTGTAGTTTCACCGTCGCACCCGGGGCGGGCAGTTTCTCTGCAGTCGTGACCGGTATGTGCACCTCGTATCCCAGGCCATTGAGTTCAACAATGGCCGAGAGCGGCGTAGCGGAAGTGAGGATACCCTGGATCGACGTGATCATGTCTGCCAAGTCATGCGTGCCGAATGCGCAATGGCGAGCCTCAGCTGGCCGACGGCCACTGGGAACAGCCGCTTTTCACTGGAGCGGCTGACGAACATCCGCCGCGTAAGACCTTATTTGAGTCCGAGCACGTCCTGCATATCGTACACGCCGGCAGGACGAGACTTCAGCCACTGCGCTGCGCGAAGAGCGCCTCGAGCGAAAATGCTCCGATCGGAAGCTTTGTGGGTAAGCTCCACACGCTCGCCGAGGGCGGCGAATATCACGGTATGGTCGCCTACGACGTCGCCGCCGCGGAGCGAATGGATGCCGACCTCCGTGGCTTTGCGCTCTCCCGTAATGCCGTTGCGTCCGTGCCGCAGGGCGTCGGCCGCAAGATGGCGTTCCCTGAGGATGATCTCGAGAAGCCGATCGGCCGTGCCGCTCGGGGCGTCCTTTTTGAACCGATGGTGCATCTCGACGACTTCTGCGTCGTAGTCGCTGCCAAGGACTGCTGCAGCGCGCTGAGTAAGAGCGAAGAGCAGGTTCACGCCCACGGAGTAGTTTCCCGACCAGACGGTCGGAGTGCGGGCGGCAAGTGTTAGGAGCGACTTCTTGTCTTCCGGTGAGTGTCCGGTCGTTCCAATCACGAGCGGTTTGTTCGCCGCCACGGCGAGGCGGATCACTTCGGCGGTGATCTTGTGTGAACTGAAATCAATGACGGCGTCAGCCTTGGCGATGCCGGCAGCGAGATCGTCACCCGCGTCGAGCGGCCATGCGATAGCGCAATCGGCGCCCGGCGCGGCTGCGATGATGGCTTGGCCCATACGCCCCAGGGCCCCGACAAGTGCGATTTGCAGCGGCATGGTTTACTTTCCGATCGCTTGAAGCGAGGCGATCAGGATCTGCTCGTTGGCTTTGCTCATCTCACAAAGGGGGGAGCGGACGAAGGGGGAGGAGATTCGCCCAGCGTGGGCCAGCGCGGTTTTCACCGGCACAGGATTGGGTTCAACAAAAAGTGCCTTAAACACCGGATAGAGCTTGCGATGCATCTTGGCGGCTTTTGCGAAATCGTTGGCAAGCGCGGCAAGTGTAAGTTGAGCGACCTCTTTCGGAAGGAGATTCGAGGCTACGCTGATGACACCCTCGGCGCCGACGGACATGAATGGAAGGGTCAGACTGTCGTCGCCGCTGAGAACTGTAAGGTCTTTCCCGAGGGCTTGTTTCAACTGGTCGACACGATCGACCGAGCCGCCGGCTTCTTTGATGTACGCAACGTGCGAATACTTCTTCCGGAGGCGTTCGACCACAGGCACACTGATCTCAATGCCACAGCGCCCCGGAATCGAGTAGAGAATAATCGGGCGATCCGTCTGCTCTGCGATTGTGGCGAAATGACGGAAAAGCCCCTCCTGGCTCGGCTTGTTATAGTAGGGAGCCACCACGAGCATGGCGTCAGCCTTGGCCTCGTGCGAAAGACGGGTCAACTCCACTGCCTCGTGGGTCGAATTGGAGCCAGTGCCTGCGATGACTGGAACGCGCCGACGGGTTGTTTCGATGACCGCGCGAATCACATCCATGTGTTCTTCGTATGAGAGCGTCGGCGATTCGCCCGTGGTTCCTACCGGCACCAATCCGTGGATACCTGATTTGATCTGAAATTCCGTGAGCTTTCGGAGATCGTCGAAGTCGACGGCCTCGTTTTTGAACGGGGTCACGAGAGCGGTGATGGCACCGGTGAGCGGACGGAGTTTCATGGAGGGTTTACAGGAGAATACCTTGCACAGCAAAGCAGTCCTATTTACCAAATCCGCAACGCTTTTTTACCTGTGACCCCCGATGTCGTTGCACACTGAGATATTCAACGAACTGCTCAAGCTGGCCGTGGAAAGCGGAGCGAGCGATGTGGTGGTGAAGTCGAATAAACCGGGCTATGTGCGCCTTTCCGGACGTTTGAAACCGGTCGACATGGACCCGATAGCGGGCACTGAGGCGCAAGCATTTGTCGACGATCATGTGCCGCGCGTTTTCAAGACGGTTTGGGAGAATGAAGGGCAGATCGACTTCGCGTACACGGCCGAAAACGTCGGCCGCTTTCGTGTGAACGCGTTCCATCAGCGCGGCACGGTCAGCATCGTTTTTCGGCACATCAAGAGCCGCATTCCGACTTTCGAAGACCTTAATCTCGATCCCGATCCGCTGCTGCATCTCGCGAAAGCGAAGGACGGTATTCTGCTCGTATGCGGAGCCACCGGCTCAGGCAAAAGCTCGACGATGGCGGCGATGCTCAACTGGGTTAATCACAATTTCGACAAGCACATCGTCACGATCGAAGACCCCATCGAGTACACGTTCCAGGATGACAAGTCGGTCTTCAATCAGCGTGAGATTGGCCTCGACGTCCCCAGTTTCGCTTTGGCGATTCGTTCTGTCCTGCGCCAGAATCCGGACATCATCCTGATCGGCGAAATGCGCGATAAGGAAACCTTCGAGACGGCCATCGCCGCCGCTGAGACCGGTCACTTGGTCATCACCACGATGCACGCGGCGACCGTTGCTCAATCGCTGACGCGCCTCTTCGAGTTTTTCCCGCCGGAGCAACAATTGCAGGCGCGGCGGCAAATCGCGGGCTCCATTCGTGGCATCATCTGCCAGAAGCTTATCCCGGCGCTGGAAGGGGGCGGCCGTTTGCCGTCGAACGAGATCCTGAACTGCGACGCCACGATCAAGACGCTGATTCTCGAGGGGCAGTTTGAAAAGATCCAGGGCTTGTTGGAGAGTACTGGAGACTCCCACACGTACTCGTTCAACCGTGACCTCTACCGACTCATCAAGGCCGGCAAAATCAGCAAGGGCGACGGGTTGCGTTTCTCGCCGAATCCGCAAGCCCTCGAGATGAACCTCAAGGGCATCTTCATCAAAACCTGATTTGCCCCGGCAGTATGCCGGTCACTGCGAAACAGCTCGTACTTGCTTCGATTCTGGCACTGACGATTGCCCGTGCCGATGATACGGCTCAATCGAGCCAAGCCGACCCGATCGAGTCGGCAAAGCGGGAGCTGAAAGAGCTTCCCACGTTGAAGGGGGCATCCCGCCTTCCGGGCACAGATGAGGTGTCGATTCCGCTACCCGCATTTCATGCTCCGGGGGCTCTTTCCCTGCAACAGGCGCCCTTGGCTCGGCCTGAGGGTTCTCGCAGTTCGCAGGGATGGTTGCTCGATGCGCTTCAGGGGAATGACCGCTTGCCGGGACTGAAGCGGACGTCTTCGGGCGGGCGAGGTCCAAACCGGTCGGATACGCCTCATCAAGAGGAACCCGTACTCGGACGCAACCCGCTCGATCGGTACATGGTGCAGTGGATGACGCCCCAGAGCCGAAGCATCTTGTCGCAGACACAGGTCTCTCGAGCGTTACCTGAAGGGCCACCTTCATCGATCTCTCAATCCTGGCGCGTGGACCCGATGCTGGAGAACCGGTCGAACAAAGCGCGTGCTGGGCTTTTCCCAGAGAGCCGTCGAGTGAATCCCTATCTCGAATCGGACAACGACAGCACCGGCTGGGTTGGCTCTACTCTGCAGATCCCCGATTCTGCGAACCTACGGACCATTCGACCTGTGGGCGATTTTCAGCAGGTGATTCCATCGCCGGTGCGAAGTGCGAGTGACGAGTTGCTGAAACCACACCAGCAGCTCGTGCCCTACACGCCGCCGACCGCGCCGCTCGTCGACGAGCAGAAGTACTTTCCGCAGCTCCGAAAGTTTTAGAAGCGGCATCGTTCTCTGCTCCGCATCAAGGCGAGAAGGAGCGAGCACGGGCTGGATAGCCATCGGCGATAGCCCGCAGTCGTATGCGTGTTCAGGCGTCTCTTGCTGGCACCCCTTGGGCGAAGAGCGTAGCCGTCTCGCGCGGTGTTGGGTCGACGGCAGTGATACTGCTCCCATTGAAGTTTCATCTGCCAGATGCTTTTCGTGGTCCGACTTTGTGCTGAACCATCGGGACATTGCCCGTTGCCTTTCAGCTCGGATCGGCGCGGGGAACCGACGGTGACGGAGAGAATGGCCAAGACTGCATCTATTCCGAGCCTTGCTTGCGCAACTAAAACGCGTCTACAAACGTGAATGCGGACAACGGACTCATCGGGGCGGGGGAGGTCGGACAGAAACGCCGACAGGCAAGGAGCTGAGCGCCCGAGCACCATGGCAGCCTACCAAATCGCCGGACGGCTCACTGTCTGAGCAGTTGATGTTACCAGTGCTAGCTTTGCCATAGCAAAACCCGTAACCGCCAATCTCTCCATCTATGCCCATCAATCAGAAGCGTCTCTTCGTCCTCCACCAACCCCCTCAGCAAACTCCCCAACTTAGTTGAGGCTAATAAAACTGTTCGGCGCACCACAATGGGTCTCGACGGCACAGTTTTCTCCGACGCTACAAATGAGGACCTCCTAGCGACGGAGCGCCTCGGAAACTCAGCAAGTATTGCTTACCTTCGAGACTTTGTGATGGCCCATACACCAGATGCCGAGATCATCCTCGAGAAAGTGCTTCATTCAGGTACGCATACTGGCGATGAGATTCCCGTTTCGAGTCTCGAGCGCCTGCGTGGGGAAGTGGAGTCCGTCTCACGAAGCGCGCAGGGAGATGCATCCGTTGCTGAGTTTGTGGCGCGATGCAGGAACCTCGTGGACACGGCGATCAGGCACCGGCGACCTATCACCTTCTGATTTCAACAGCTGTATGAAAGCCTGGGAATCAGTCGCTGTAGTATCGGTGCGAGAATACTGCGACAACGTTGAAGGTCCGGAAATGAGAAATACGAAATCCGGCCGAACCAGTCGATGGAGCCAACGCCTACAGCCGTCACGCCGCGTGCTTGCGCACGCGTCGCGCCGGCTGTAGGCGTGGCTCATCATTAAACGTTCGGCAATAGCATGAAAGCATCGAAATTCACGTACGCACTTCTCACGGCCGTGGCGATCCTGTGCGGCTGCAGCCACACGTCGCAGAAGAAGACAAGTTCCGCGGCAACCACGGTTCTGACTCCTGATCGCGAGGCCCGGATGGATGCGATCGTGAAGCGACTCACTGCTCAGGGTTATTCGGAGTCCCGTGCTAGACGAATTGCCTCCAAGCAGGTGCCATTGGTTCAAGAGCAGACCCAATCGTCTGAATCTCTTGTAGACCTGGTCACTGGAGCTACTGCAAAGCGCGAAGCTGAGGACGCGAAATTCCGGAAGGATCTCGACCAACTCGCCAAACCAAGCAAGTAGCCATCTCGCCGTCGCGCCTTGAAGACACGGATGAAGCACTCATTGAGCCATACGCTGCGCGGGAAGTCTGAATACGCTTTCCGTCGACTGACAATCCGGCCGAACCAGTCGCTGGAGCCAACGCCTACATCCGTCATGCCTCGTGCTTGCGCACGAGTCACGCCGGCTGTAGGCGTGGCTCATCATTAAACGTTAGGATCAGTCGATCAGCTTTCGTCATGCATAGTATTTTATCCCGTGTGATTATTGTCCTTCTCGCAGTCTGGCCCATCGCTGGCTGCTCGACCTCTCACGTGGTGCAGATGTCACCGGGCTATTACATGATTTCACGATCCGCCGAAGTCGGTAGCTCCACGAGTGAGGCCCAGCTCAGATCGAGTGTTGTTAAGCAAGCGCATCGGTTCGCCGAGAGAAAAGGCAAATGGGAGATTACGGTGGCATCGAAAGCCACCCCCGGAGGACCTGGATCCCCTGCAAGTTTCGAATACCGGTTTCGGCTAGTGGATGCAGGCGTGCAATCCTCCAATAGAGTCGGGTAACCAAATGAATTCGGTGTCCTTTACGAATTGTCCAGGCTCGAAGACTACCACAATCGAGGCGTCCTAAGCGATCGCGAATATGACTCGGAGAAGAAGATTCTCCTGCACGGAACACGGGAAGATCCTAACCAGTCGCTGGAGCCAACAGCTACGACTGTCACGCCTCCTGCTGCGCAGGAGCCGCGCCAGCCGTAGCCGTGGCTCATCATTAAACGTTCGGCAACATCATGAATACCCAGCTTGCTGAGGCTTTAGTAACGAGCATGTTTACTCTAGCCGGCGGCGTCCTCGTTTTCGCAGTATCTGAGCTCTCGCAGGAGCTCCTGCTAAAGCCACTCACTGCTTTCCGGAAGACACTCAGCGACGTATCTTTTGCGCTCGTTTACCACGCGAACATAATCGCCAGTGCCAAGTGGGAGGACTCACCAGAAAAGTGCCAGGAAGCATCAGCAGAGCTTCGTAGGCTTTCGGCGCGTATCAGAGCGGATGCAGGTTCGATTTGGGGCTATCGCGCTCTATCGCTTATCGGTGTTCTCCCTCGTAGAGTAGATGTCAGCGAAGCCGCAAGTCTCCTTATACGCCTTTCGAATATCACTGGAAGCAATGGCGATTGGGAGCTGAAGTCCGAAGATAAGCGACAGGTGGGACGGCTCCTTAACCTCGAGATTGGATGACAATCCCGCCGAACCAGTCGCTGGAGCCAACGCCCACAGCCGTCACACCTCGTGCTGGCGCACGAGTCGCGCCCGCTGTGGGCGTGGCTCATCATTAAACGTTCGGCATGCACTAGTCACATCCCGAAAAAAATGAGTACTGGAGTCGTCTGCTTTGTGTTCGGTATTCCTGCGTCCATCTTGTGGATTAACGGACTCAGGAAAGGTATTATGTGGGGAAAGCCCATGAGATGGATACGACGCACCGAAGAGCCATTCGTATTTTGGGTATTGTCCGCATTTTGGGGAACCATCGCAGTCGGCTTTGTTGTAGCTCCTTTGTTGAATTGGCTAGGCATTCGAGAATGATCATTTGTATCTCTTCATAGAAATGTACTACGGCTTTTCGATGGAAGCGCGTTGGCTTATTGGATGTCGTGGATTTCCTCCATCTCGGCCGAACCAGTCGCTGGAGCCAACGCCCACAGCCGTCACGCCCCGTGCTTCCGCACGTGTCGCGCCAGCTGTAGGCGTGGCTCATCATTAAACGTTCGGCATGAGAATTACGTTCATGATTGTCGCAGCAAATTTGATGCTCGCAGCTTGTGCTTCCGACAAGAAGCCGGTTGGCAGGCCGAGCACCGAAAGAATCGTTTCGCTCGAAGCTCCTGTCGGCAGTGACGTAGCTGCAGCGTTGAAGACGATCGAGCGGCACAAATGGAGATTGCTCAGCTTTGCGCCGAGCGACATAGCAGTGGATATCGATAAGGAGCCCAGACTCTTAATTGCCTGCACGAATGGCGACGGAACCGGAGATGGAGTCTGCTGGGTGGTTCAGCCCTCCGGGCGCATTTCCTCGGTAACGGTGGACGAGCGGCCAGAGGAAACGTCGAGGCGATGAGCTTTAGCCGCCCTCCAATTTACGACGCCTTCCTGGTCTCATTGCGCTGGCCTCCCGGCCGAACAAGTCGCTACAGCCAACGTCCCCAGCCGTCACGCCTCGTGCTTGCGCACGAGTCGCGCCGGCCGGGGACGTGGCTGAGCATTAAACGTTCGGCTATGAGCCAATGCGCTATTCTAGCCTGATTACTTTTGTCTGCGTGATCGGCTTGGCTGGCTGCGATTCGATTTCGCATCGTCAGTATGTGATTTCTGATGCGACGTTGGTCGACCGGAGCGAGGTCCAGAAAGTCGTAAGTTCACTCGGTCGAGATGAGTCGTTTCGGCAGGTTTCGCTCCAGAAGACTCCGCTAGTCGTGCTGTGTGCATTCGTCGAGGAGGTGCCTCATTTTCCAGTTGAGCTAGGTTCGCGAGTTGCAGGCACGAGCGTTGTCGCTGAGGTGCGATGTTTTCACCCGGGGCCGCCCAACAAAGCACCGGCGACCTTCTCCCGTGTGGCCGATAGGCTTTATGCGATGCTTAGGGAGCGGTTTGGAGTGCGGGTTGAAGATCTGTCCAGTGATCCGATACCTTTTTCCTCCGAGCCGCCGAACCAGTCGCTGGAGCCAACGGCTACAGCTGTCACGCCACGTGCTGGCGCACGTGTCGCGCCAGCCGTAGCCGTGGCTCATCATTAAACGTTAGGCAAAAACGCATGACCGACTATCACGTCATTATTCCCGACGAAGATTACCAGATCGTTGAGTTTCGACAGGACGACTTACCGGGCGTTGCTGTAATCAACCGCGCTCTTCGAGAGTTTGAGCCCAAAGTTGTGTTTTCGTGGCATCTCTCAGTGATGATTCGGTTCGTGGATCTCATCGAGCAAGGGATGCCATCGCAGGCTGATCGAGACCTGGTTGATCCGTTTGGCGACATGCTGGACGCGAAGTTCAAAGGTGACTCGCCCGACAAGCCGAATGCGTTGTTTTTGGCGCGCATTACGTGGAAAGGCAGTCGTGAGCTGATCTATCGAGTCTTTGATCCGGAGCCAGCAGACGCGGTTCTGCGGGAGCTCATCGAGAAGAAGACATATCCTCGCGAGTTCGATTACCGCATCGATAATGATGCCGAGTGGAAGCTGGCTTCTTGGCATTTGAGCGCCTGCGTGAATAATGCCTAACTGTAGCGCCCCGA
>QAYY01000022.1 GCA_003054665.1 Opitutaceae bacterium EW11
CCCAAACTTTGGTGTAGATCCTCCCGCGTCCCCCATTCTGCATTCGCCATTCTCCATTCTTCATTAGCGAAGCGCACTGGCGGAGAGAGGGGGATTCGAACCCCCGGTAGGCTGTTACACCTACAACGGTTTAGCAAACCGCCCCTTTCGGCCACTCAGGCATCTCTCCGGAAGCGTGGGGTGAAGGAAACTTCGGCCTTTGCCGAGCGCAAGGACTTTTCTGAAGAGTCTGCGCCTTCGCTTCAGGCAGGTGTGACAGGGGGAGCGTCCGGTGCGGGCGACTCGGCGATTGCCGATGACTTCGGCGCGTTTACCGCGACGCCGACTAGGACGGAGAGATCGTGGACGTAGTGCTGCAGCTGTTCGGCTTGGGAGCTCATCGTATGAGCCGCGGCTGACGATTCCTCGGCGACGGCGGCGTTTCGCTGGACGACTTGGTTCAACGCTTCGATCGCCCGGCTCACTTCGGAAATGCCCGATTTCTGTTCTGTCGACGCGGCCGCCACCTGGCTGATGTACATCGAGAGTTCGCGCGACGCCTCCGAAACCTGGGCGAATTCGGTGTTGGTGGTGCTCGTCTGGACGGCGGCCGTGTTGATCCTGCCGACGCTTCCCTCGATCAGGTTTGTCGTATGTTTGGCGGCTTCAGCCGTCCGCTGAGCGAGGCTCCTGACTTCGTCGGCCACGACGGCGAAGCCCGCTCCGGCCGCGCCGGCGCGGGCCGCTTCGACGGCGGCGTTCAGGGCGAGGAGGTTCGTTTGAAATGCGATTTCGTCGATGGTCTTGACGATCTCCTGCGTCTCTTTGCTTGCGGTCGAAATCTGCTCCATCGAGGTCTTGAGCTCGATCATGCTGGAATTTGCGTTGGAGACCTTCTCGACCGTGGTCACGACGACCGAATGGGCCTTGCCCAGGTCTTCGGAATTCCGATTCACCATCGACGTGATCTCCTCGACCGCCGAAGCCGTTTCCTCGAGCGCAGAGGCCGATTCGGATGAGCCTTCCGCGATGTTGCTGCCGGCGGCAGCGACTTCGTTGGCTGAACTCGTCATCTGCTCGGCGGCGGTTTCCAGCCCGGAGATGATCCGCAGAATTGGCCGTGCGATCTGACGCGCGAGCAACGCGACCACAAACACCACGAGCGCGGTGGCGATCGCTCCGATGACGATGCAGAGGTTCCTCAGATGGACGGCTTCCTCCAGCATTTGCTCGAGCGGAACGGTGATGACCACGTACCAGGGGGTGCGGCCGATGTTGAAGGGGATACCGATCGCGTAAGCGGGGCGACCGTCCACCAGCGAACTCACTTCGCCCACGAACTCCTGGCCGGTCTTCTGGCTCTCCAGAATGGGCGAGTCCTTGAGCCGGTCCGCAGCCTTCTTCCCGACCGCGTCGGCCTGCGGAAACGCGACCAGCGTGCCGTCTGCCGCGACGAGGAAGCCGTATCCAAATCCTCCGACGCGTGCATGGGAAATCAGGCGTTGAAAACTCTCCATCGGCAGGTCGACGCCGGCGACTCCGACCACTTCGTTGTCGGCGTTGCGGATCGGGGCGCAGAAGCTCACCACCATCACGTCCTTGCCCCCGATCGAGTAGGTGAATGGATCGATCACCGCCTCTTGCCCGGACTTCAGCGGCTTCTGGTAGTAGTCGCTGGCTGGAGACGGCTTGTCGTAATCGACGCATCCTTCCAGATGCAGCCCGCCCACGCGGTTCCAGTACGCCACGTACCGGCCTTGTGCGTCGCTGCCAGGCTTCCCCGCGTAGTCCGCGTCGCGTCCGTCGAGAGCGTTCGGCTCCCAGACGTTCCAGGCTCCAAGCAGGTCGGGATTCGCTTCCAGGAGTTGGCGAATGAGCTGGTCGACGGCGTTGCGCTCGACGGGGAGCTTGCTCGCCTTGAGGCCCGAGAGAACTCCGGCGAGATCCCGCGCGACGCCCGCCGCACGGTCCAGTTTGTCTTTCACCTCTCTGGAGTTGGCCACGGCGGTCTCGCGTGTCCGATCGATGGAGAGCGCTTTGATCGAGCGCGCGGACGTGCTGGCCACGACGGCCACTGTGACTGCGAACGCCGCGAGGACGGTCCCGCCGATCAGCACGAGCATGCGCGTCTGCAGGCCCAGCCGAAACTTCCGCACTTTCGTTTCCATGGACTTCTAGAAAGAAGCGTTCAGTTGGATGGCGGCGTAGAGCGTGGTGGAGTCCGTGCCGTAACCGTAGCCCGAGATCGCCTGGCGTGCGTTGCTGCTCAGGGGAAACGAGAATCCGACCTTCGGCTCCAGCGAAAAGGCCTCGGAGAGCTTGATCGGCAGCGAAGCGGTGATGTCCCCCGAAAAGAGATCGGTGAACTCCTCGCCCTTGTCGTTCACCCCCATGTAGCGGTCCTTGAATACGATTCCCGCGTTTGCGGCCAGATTCAGGGATACCGAGGGCGAAAACTCGAAGCCGTGCGACACGCCGATCTGGAAATAGGCGCCCTTTCCGTAGGTGGTGTCGACATAGAGACTGGCCGTGGGAGTGAGGGGCACTTCCTTCAACGCTGCCGTGAGATAGATCTCGTCGCTGTCGTCTCCACCGCGGACGCCGAAATGATTCCAGCCGACGTTGAAGTCGGTCTTCGCGGCCGACCACGCCCAGTTCACCGTGCCGTCGACCTCATTGAGCCGTTTCGTATCGAAATCGTAGTTGTGCCAGAGCGTGCCGGTGAACCCGCCGATCGTGGCGTTTGCGGTGGATTGCCAAACCGGTCCCGTGCTGAACCGGAGTCCTCTCCACATATAACGCGTCCAAACGCCGGTGTTTCCGGAATAGGAGATGTCCGAGGCGAAGCCTGATGGCGCAAGCGCGACACAGGCCACAGCGACCAATGAAAGCAAGTGCGAGGGGCGGGGTATGAACATAGCTTACTGATCGACCCGGCCACCAACGACTTGAAGCAAAATGGGGCGAAATGCAGAGAAATTTTGTGCTCTTCCGAACGGTTGCGGACGGCGCCTGTGCCGGGCGGAATCCCGGCAGGATCGGGCAACGGCGACGGTTTGGCTCTTGGGAACCCCAGAAGTTTTTTCTAAGGATACGCCCGCCAGCGTGTCTTTTTCGGTGGAGGCACTTCGCCTCCGTTGCCCTAACCATGGAATCCTCGGTGTTCGAACGCACGCCATCGCTCCCCGGACCCGGAGAACCGTCCGGCGAGCAGGCTGCGGCCGGAGCGAAAACGGGCTTTTCGAGTATCGTCGCGTTGTTCGAAACGGAGGAGAGCCCGCTTTTGCGGTTTGCGATCGGTTTGGTGGGACGCCGGAGCGTAGCGGAAGAGTTGGTACAAGAGACGTTTCTCCGGCTTCACCCGATCTGGAACGAAGTGGAGAACCCGCGCGGCTGGCTCTATCGCAGCCTGCGCAATCTCGCCCTCAATCACCTTCGCGATCACGCCAGGGAGACCGAACTGAGCGACACGTCCGCCACCACGGAGGAGAGCCTTCCCGTCGAGGTGCTTGGGAGGAACGAAGCGGTCGGGACTGTCCGGCTTCTGTTATCCGAGATGCCCGACGAGGACCGGCGCCTGGTCGAACTGAAATACCGTGAGAATCTGAAGTACGAGGAGATCAGCCGGCGCACCGGACTGAGTGTAGGGAATGTCGGATACCGGCTGCACCACGTTTTGAAATCGTTGGCCGACAGCCTGCGCCGCGCCGGCATCGAAGGGAGCCAAGGATGAATAACGCACTTTTACGAGCCATCGAAGGCCCTCCCGGAGGGCGGACCTCGTTGTCCGCCGTCATGCGCAAAACCGCCGCGCAGCAGGACGGAGCAACGGCCAACAAGATCACGAAAGGAGGCAACCCATGAATCACGACGAAGGAACTTCGGATATGCAGACTTGGATCGAGCCCGAACTCGAGGCCCGCGTGGTAGCGTGGGTATCGGGCGAGGCTTCCGCTTTTGAAATCGCCGACCTCGAACGCCTCACCCGCGAAAAGCCGGAACTCGCGGTTTTCAGGCGTCGAATCGAAGCCGTGCGAGGCCTTGTCGCCGAGGCGGTCCGCCCCGAACAGGCTCCTCTCCGACTTTCCCAGGATCGCCGTGCAACACTGCTTGCGTCGCTGGGCGGCGGAGGACCGGAATCCGGTCAACCCACGGGCGCTCCCAAACCGGCCGTCTTTCCGGCCCCGCAGAAACGGCGCCGCTGGCGCGGGTATCCCGCTTGGCTTCTGACGCTCGCGGCATGCGTCTGCTTCGGGTTGTTCGTCTGGGTCGTGTTTCCGCCGATGATTCAGAGCAGGGCGAAACGGTCCGCGCGCGAGGTCTTGGCGAGCGAAATGCTCGGCGTTGTCGACCGGGGCGTTGCCGACGCCGGATTGACCCAGCGCAGAGCTTCCGAGGAAGTGTCCCGGACGAAGCGGGAGGCCGAAGCGAAAGCCAAGTTCGATGCCAATCTGCGCTTCAGGGCAGAGGCCGACGCTGCGAATCGCCTCCAGAAAGGGCAAAAAACGTTCTCAGTCCCTTCCGCGGCGCTTGCCGCGCCGAA
Source organism: Opitutaceae bacterium EW11 (assembly GCA_003054665.1). Taxonomy (GTDB): domain Bacteria; phylum Verrucomicrobiota; class Verrucomicrobiia; order Opitutales; family Opitutaceae; genus EW11. The sequence continues at coordinate 4,523 of QAYY01000022.1, forward strand.
AGGGACGGAGCGCCAGAGCTACTCTTATTTCACCCCGGCGGGTGCGCCGGCGCCGAGTTCGCCGGCGGTTGCTTCTCTCGGGGCGGACAAACTCGCGCTCAAAGATTCGATCGGCGAAACGGAAATCCAAGGGGGCAGAGCTCGGACGCTGCGCGAATCGTCGGTCATTGCTTCCGAGGGAGGCGCGAACGTCATGAGCTACGGAGCACGTCGGGCTGGCACAGGGGCGTTTCAGGACGGACGGGAAAACCTCGCGGCGCCCTTGGTCGCCAAGGAAATCTCCAGCGGATACATCACTGCGCCCGGCCAAACGGAAATGCCGACGGCGGGCGGGATTCAGGACTCCAGCAGCGTGGATTACTACAATGTGCCGAGGGGCACCGCGAATGCGGAAGCCCGAAAGCAGAACGTCTGGGCATCAACCCGGCAGCTTGCGGCAGACGCGCCTAACTCGGATTCTGATCTGCTTGCGAACGGTCCCGCTCGGAATTCGGCTTCCTTTGACGTCAACTCGGCAGGCGCGCAGCAGGTCCAGCAGCCTGACGCAACGGGTCAGCTTCCGTCCACGCAGGTGGCCGAAGCCGTCGAATTGTCGCAATTCACGGTGCAATCTGCGGCGGGACAGGAGCCGGTTGCGGCGGCGAAAGATCAGTCCGATCTGAAGGTCCAGCACCAGACGCCTCCGATGGTGTCGCGGGACGAAATAAGCGCGGCGAAAGAACCCGTATCCACGTTCTCCCTGCACGTGAGCGATGTCTCGTTCCGCCTGGCCCAGGCGGCTCTGGCGCGCGGCGAATTGCCGGACCCGGTGGGCATCCGGCCGGAGGAGTTCTACAACGCCTTCAGCTATGGCGATCCTGCCCCGACGATGGCGGAGCGCATCTCCTGCCACATCGAGCAGTCGGCGCATCCCACGCTGCAGCAGCGCAATCTCGTGCGGCTGGCAATGAAGGTGCCGGCCACGGGGCGGGGCGCCCAGCAGCCGCTGCAGCTCACCGTGTTGCTCGACACGTCCGGCTCTATGGAACGTGAAGATCGCGCTGCCTCGGTCCGCAGCGCGATGTCGGTGCTCGTCTCGCTGCTCGGACCGAACGACCGTCTGACGCTGATCGGCTTTGCCCGGCAGCCCCGCCTGCTCGCGGAGCAGGTGCCGGGCGACCAGGCCGCGGGAGTGCTTGACGCGATCTCCCGGACGCCGGCCGAAGGGGGAACCAATCTCGAGGAGGCGCTGCGACTGGGAGGCGAGCTTGCCGAGCGCGATTTCCAGGAGGGAGCCCAGAACCGGATCGTTTTGCTGACCGACGGCGCTGCGAACCTGGGCAATGCCGATCCGGCGGCGCTCGCCGCCCGGGTGGAGACACTCCGCCAACAGGGAATCGCGTTCGACGCTTGCGGGGTGGGGCTCGACGGCATCGACGACGCCATGCTCGAGAACCTCACGCGCAAGGGCGACGGACGGTATTACGTTCTGGATACGCCGGAGGCGGCGGATGCGGGTTTTGCACGGCAGCTGGCGGGCGCCTTCCGCCCCGCCGCCGAAAACGTGAAGGTGCAGGTGCGTTTTAATCCCGCCCGGGTCGGCCGCTATCAGTTGATCGGTTTCGAGCAACATCGCCTCAACGAGGAGGATTTCCGCAACGACCAGGTGGACGCCGCCGAACTAGCGGCGGAGGAAGCTGCGGTCGCCCTCTATCAGGTCGAGGTTCTTCCCCAGGGAGAAGGCGAACTCGGCGAAGTGTACGTGCGGTTCCGCGATGCGGCGACGGGCAACATGGTCGAGAGGTCGTGGACGTTGAGCTACGACCCGAACGTGCGGCCGTTCGACCGGGCCTCGTCGTCGATGCAACTCGCCGGTGCGGCGGCCCTGCTTGCCGAGAATCTCCAAGGCGGCCCGGCAGGCGCAGCCGTGCGTCTCGAAGAGCTGGCGCCGGTGATGAATTCATTGCGGGCACATTACGCCCACGAGAGCCGAGTTCAGGACCTAGCCACGATGTACCAGCAGCTGCGGCGGATCCGCGGCGAGTGATTGCCGGCTCCCGCGCCGGAGGCGGCGCGGCATGCCCATTCCAACTTCATACATATCCCATGCACGCGAGCACGTTGATCGGAGGAGCCGCCCGGCGGCTGTGTAGTGTCGCCGCAATTGCGATTGCGATTGCGAGTGCAGCTGCGGCTCTGGCCGCAGCGAAACCCACCCCGGAGAGCGCGACCAGCACGACCACTCTTGCGCCCGATGCGGGGCGCATGGTCGTCGATGTGAAAGGTGTGCCTCCGCCTCCGCCGCTTTTCTATTCCGCGGCGGCGGAGCAGTCGGTGCGGCTCTCTGCCGCGGAGGTCGTGACCGAGGCTCGAGTAAGGCTTCACGTCGTGCAGGGCCGGCCCGAGCTGTTGACGCTCGGGTTGTCGGGCGAAGGCGAGGTGGTCGGCATCACCGGAGCCGCCCTGAAAGACTGGTCGGTGCGCCAGATCGCGGGAGCGACCGGGGGGCGGCTGATCGATCTTCGCCCGCAGTTCGTTACCGGCCAACCCGAGTCGCGTGATTTTGAATACGTGATACTGGTGCGCCGGAACCAACTCGCGATTCCGGGAAATCTGCCGGTCGCGCTCGTTACGCCGGGCGACGCGGTGGGTTTTGCCTCGCAGATCGCGTTGCGGGCCGACGACGCGATCGACCTCCGGGTGGTTTCAGCCTCGGGGCTGGTAGCGGTCGGCGAAACCGCGGGTACGCGGGATGTGCAGCGGTATTATGGAACGGGCGACGCGAGGCTCGAGGTGAAGCTTGCGCGGCGAGGCGCTTCCCAAGCCGACGCGGAGCTGGTGGGCGCCCAACTGGTGGGAAAACTCACCGACGGCGCGAGCAGCGTGGATTTCCATTTGCGAGGACAACTCCGAGCGCAAAAGGCGGGCGCTCGTTTGCGCGTCCTGTCCGGGCACGCGGCGCTGAGCGAGGGTGCGGCCGGAGACGGCTGGCATGTCGAGCTTTCTCCGGCGGGCGACGATGGAGCAGGCTACGATCTGGTCAGCGATCGCGCTGGGGTTTTCGCGGTGGACGTCGCGCTCGCGGCGGAGGTCCGGGAGAATGGCGATTGGCGCCAGCTGGAGTTTTCCATGCCGGCCGGCGCGGTGGTGCCGGTGGTGATCGAAGGCTTGGGCGCAGACGCGACGTTCAAACCGGATTCGGCCATCGTGCCAGTTGCGGTGGGCGAGACCTGGCAGGGATTCCTCCCCGCTGACGGCGCTGCCTCGCTTGCGTGGCGCAGAACGCGCGAAGCCGGCGAGGGCACGTTGTTTTTCAGCACGACGGAGCAGACGGAGGTCCGTGTGGGCGTGGGTTTGCTGAGGCAGGCGTCGAGCCTGACGATGCGGGTTCTGCAGGGGAAACTGTCCGGGCTGCGTTGCCGGTTGGAAGGCCCCGGCGAGATTCTCGGCGTCGACGGCAACAACATCGTGGGCTGGAAACTGGTGCCGGGGCAGGGCGGACGCTGGCTCGAGGTGCGCTTCAGCCGTCCCGTGGAGACGGAGGGTTCGCTGGTCGTCCGCAGCCAGGCCGAACTCGGCGCGTATCCGGCGCGGGCGGAGCCGCTGCGGCTGGTTCCCGAGGGAGTCGTGCGCCACTCGGGCTTTCTGCGCGTGGCGAACACCGGAGCAGTGAGGTTGGAGCTGGCGGATGTCTCCGGAATGATGCAGCTGGCTCCGGCGCAGTTTCCGGGCGGTCCGATCGATGCGGGCTCGAAACAGGTGTTTGTCTACCGGTTTCCCTCCGCGAGCTATGCGTACCGTGTACTCGCCAGCCAGATACAGCCCGAGGTCGGCGTTTCCCAGATCGCTCTTTACCAGCTTGGCGAAACCGATCGCGCGATCGCCGCGAGCCTGGAGCTGGACGTGCGCGAAGCGCCGCTGAAGGACTGGACGATCCAGATTCCCGACGACTACACCGTCGTGTCGGTCGTCGGCGAGCGGGTGGCGGACTACCTGGTGGAGTCTGTCGCCAACGGCGGCTACCGGGCCCTGAAGGTCATGTTTTCCGAGCCGATCGAGAGCCGGCAGCTGGTTGAGCTGAGACTGGAGAAGAATCAGCCCGCTGCGGCGGGAGATTGGCAGCTTCGGCCGCTGCGTTTCCCAGGCGCCAAAACGGTGCGCGGGCATGTTGCCGCGGTGTCGACGCCGGGTTACCGAGTGGCGCCGGCCCGGGTGGATCGTCTCGTCGAGATACCGCTGAGCTTTTTCCCGAATCAGGTCCCGGGACTGCAGCAGGCGTGGCGGTTGCGCGAAGCGGATTGGAGCGCCGACGTGAAGATCGAGGCCTTGGGTCAGAGCATTCAGGCCGACGTCTTCCATCTTTATTCGGTCAAGGAAGGCGTCGTCTACGGCAGCGTGCTCTTGAACTATTTTGTGGTCGGCGCGCCGGCGAGCGAGTGGCGGCTCGAAGTGCCGGCCGGCTTGGGCAACATCGATGTCGTTGGCCAGAACGTGCGGCGCGACTGGCGGCGAGAGGGGGACCAAGTGGTGGTTTCGCTGCATCAGCCGGTGTTGGGGGCGGCGACTCTTCTCGTGACGTTCCAGCAACCGATGAGCGCGCGGGGCGGTAGCATCCGTCCGGGCGAAGTCCGCCCGTTGGGTGTGCAGGCGGAACGCGGATTCCTGGAGATCGTTAGTCCGCTTCAGGTGAAGAACGCCGTGCGCGTTTCCGAAGGTGGCCTCTTGAAACTCGAGCCGGGAGAGCTTCCGGCGGAATTCCGGCTGCTCTCCACGTCGCCGGCTCTGGCCGTCTATCAGTACACTGCGCGGCCGTTCAACTTGGAGATGGGGATCGAGTGGTATGCACCCGGCGAGACCGTGGATCAGATCGTCGATTTTGCGAAGCTGACCAGCCAGATCTCGCGGGATGGCCAGGTGGTGACGGACGTCCAATATTATGTGAAAACTCGCGGTCGGAAGGCGCTGCGGATGGTTCTCCCGCCGGGCGTGAAGCTCTGGGAGGCGCGTGTCGACAACGAGGTGACGAACGCGCGCGTCGACGGGGAGCAGACGTTGGTCCCGCTCTCGGCGAAGCTGAATCCGAACGAGCCCGTGGCCGTATTGCTTCGCTTGGGACAAACGGCGGGAAGCTCGGCATCGCGTGTGAAGCTTTTGGCGCCGCGGACAACTGCGGCCACCGTGATCAGCGAGTGGACGGTGAACGGCGACGCGGGCCGTTTTCTTGTTCCAAAAGGCGGGAATGCGGAGTTGACCCGCGCAGCCCTCGCCGAAACGGGCTTCGAATGGGTTTCCAGGCACGGACGGCTGGCCGTCTCCGTGCTGATAACAGCGCTTGCGCTGGCGGCATTCGCGGTTCGCTCCGATTCGAGAGTGCGACGGGCCGGAGGGCTGCTCCTCAGCCTGATCTGCGCGGGCGGCGCGGCGATTCTGCTGGAGACGGTCGCCGGTTCGGGCCGGACAAATGCGCCGCAGCTTGTGTACTCGGCGACGATGGTACCGGCGGGACAGGCAGTCTCGATCGACGTCGCCAATGTGGGCGAAATCGGAGTGATGGTGACGGGCTGGGGCATTGCCGTCGGCTTGGTCGGTCTCGCTGCACTGGCCCTGGCGGCGCGGGGAAGAGGACTTCTGTCGGTGCGTGCCTTGCGCGGATTCGCGACCACGCTGGGCGTGATTCTGCTCTCGGCTGGTCTCCTGGCGCAGCGCGGCGGTGCGGTCTATTTCTTCGGTATCCTTACCCTAGCGATCGCTGTGTTTCTTGTTTTCCCTGCGGTGAAGGGACTGACCCGACGACCCGAGGATGAGCAACCGCCGACGCCGGGACCCGGCATGCCGGGAGTGACGCCTTTGCTGTTGCTTGGAACGTTGGTGGGGGCGATCGCGCTCGCCTCGGGCACATCCCTTCGGGCGGAAAAGCCCGCTGTCTCCACTGCGTGGTTACAGCACGGCGAGCGTGCGGCCCAGTCCGTCGTTCAGACCTGGTCGGTGCGCGGCGACCGGCTGTTTGCCGAGGCGGAGTTCACCGTGCGCGGCGGCCCGGGAGACAGTTTTCTCCTGCTCAAGGCGCCGGCGGTGCTGACGGAGTTCAAGGGGGACGGATTGCGTGTGGGGAAAGTCGACCGCGACGGCCAGCCGGCGTATTTCGTCGCGCTGGAACGCGAGGGCGTGCTGGTCGCACGGGCGAAGTTTGAGATGCCGTTGGGCGATCGCTCGCGGGGCATCGCCGTGCCTACCGGACCGGCGGCCGCACAGCGGGTCACCCTGGAACTCGACCAAGGCGGCTGGGAATTCGGCTCGTCCGCGGCGGTGAAGATTCTTCCCACGGCCGGGCTCGGGGAGAAAAAGAGCGGCGCGACGCTGGTCCTGGCACCAACGGCAGCGCCGGTGATCCAGCTCATTCCGAAGCGCCGCGACATCGCCAGCGAGGCGACCCAGTATTTCGCCGAAGTCGCGAACCTTTACGTGCCCGGTCCCGGCGCGGTGAACGGTTATGCCCGGGTGACGATTCGCCCGGTGCAAGGGCGTGTATCCGAGATTCAGATCGATGTGCCGAAGGGCCTCACGGTGGGCGACGTCGGACGCGGCCCGGTGGGGGCTTGGCGGTTCGATCCGGAAAAACGCCGGCTGCACGTTTCCATCGAACCTGCTCAATCGCGCGCTTTTCGTTTCGATCTCGAAACGCAGCTGGGGGCAGGCGCGTTGCCGTTCGATCTTGGATTGGAGCCGTCCCGTGTCGTTGGCGCGGCTGGCGACGTCGGCTTGATCGGCCTCGCGTTTGGCGGCGATGCACAACCGGAGGCGGTGCGAGCGAAAGACCTCTCGGCGGTGAGCGTGCAGGACTTCGATGCCTCGCTTCTGCCTCGTGCAAGAGACGGAGCGGCGGTCTCGGTCCAACAAGTATGGCGGTACGGCCAATCTGGCGGCCGCGTTGACTTGCGGATTGCCCCGGTCGCGCCGGAAGTGCGAGTCGCGAGTCGTCAGGTGATTTCGCTCGACGACGATCGTTTGGTGATGGCGACGGACTTGAACGTCGCGATCACCCGCGTGGGCCTTTTCAAGTTGAGTTTCGCCTTGCCGGAGGGACTCGAAGTGGAGGCGTTGAGCGGCGCGGCCTTGAGCCACTGGACGGAGGCGCAGGATGGCGCTCAGCGCATCGTCACCCTGCATCTCAACGGGAGCACGCTCGGTGAGCAGAGTTTCGCGATCACACTCGCGGGCGCGGCGCCGCACGCCCAGACCTCCTGGCCGGTGCCGCGGATCTCCGTGCGCGAAGCGACGCGGCAGACGGGCGAAGTGCTGATCGTGCCGGGCAAGGGGATTCGTCTTCGCGCCGTGGACCGCGAGAAAGTCACCCAGCTGGATCCGCGTTCCGTCGGCGGACTGCAACCGGGCACGCTGGCGTTTCGATTGCTGCAGGAGGATTGGCTGCTCCGTTTGGGAATCGAGTCGCTTGATCCTTGGGTGACGGTGCAATCGCTCCAGGAGATCACGCTGCGCGAAGGGCAGACGCTCACGCGCCTCGCTCTCCGGTACCGGGTGGAAAACGCCGCCGTCAAAGTCGTCCGCGTGAGACTGCCGGGTATCGGCGAAGATCGGGCCAGGACTGTCCGTGCGACGGGGCCGGCCGTGAGCGAGATCGTCAGAGTTCCTGACAATCCGGAGCTGTGGGATGTGCATTTCCAGCGCGGCATTGCCGGAGAAACCGAGGTGCAGATCGAGTTTCAAGGACCGGCTGCGCAGGAGAAGCCGCGCGAGTCGGTGACGACGCCGGAGTTCCCCGGCGCCCGGCAGGCCGTGCAGTTCGTTTCTCTTCGGGCCGGCGGGCGTCTGGACCTGGACGCGGGCGAGCTGCCGCGCGGTTGGTCGCGGATCGACTGGTCGGCCGTCCCGGCGCATCTCCAGAATCGGAGCGATCGGAGTGTGCCGGCGCTGTGTTACCGAGTGGCCGAGCCCGAGGGACCGCTCGACGTCGCGGTTCGCAGACATGAGGTGGCCGACGCCCTGAAGCTGCGCGTCACGCGTGGCGAACTGACGACGCAGTTTTCGCCCAACGGCGATTCGCTGACGGCAGTGGAACTGCAGTTCGACGTGCTGGAGAAGAGCACTCTGCGGGTGCGGCTGCCCGAGCGTGCCCGGTTGTTCAATACGTTCGTCAACGGCGAGAGCGTCTCAGTCGTGCGGGAGAGCGACGCGTACCTGTTTCACGTCACACCGAGCACGGGAGACCGTGCCGCGACGGTGCGGCTCGTCTATTCCGCTGAGGGCAAGTCGGGTGGCATCGCCCTCGAAGGGCCGCGTTTGAGCGTCCCGCTGGAGAACGTTCAGTGGAGGGTGATCCTGCCGCCGGGCTACGACCTGAGGAGCTACGCCGGAGGACTTCGCCTCGAAGCGCAACAGGCGCTCGGTCGTTACGGCTTGGACGAGTACCGCTCGATCATGCTCTCGAAACGCTCCGCCGAATCGCAGCAGGCCGCCGCGCTGTTGCAGGAAGCGAGTTCGCTCCTGCAGCGAGGCGACCAGAAGAAAGCGGGCGAGGTGCTCAGCCGCGCGTCAAACGCTCCGACGCTCGATCTGGCGACCAGCGAGGACGCCCGGGTGCAGCTGAGAAATCTGAAGACCCAGCAGACCGTTCTCGGGCTGAACACACGCCGTCAGCGGCTGTATCTCGATAACCGCGTCGACGCGGCGCGGAACGAGCAGCTCGAACAGGCCGCCAGCCTGAATCCCTTCATGCAGGGCAAGGAGAACTTCGACCCGCAGCAGGTGGATCAGCTCTTGATGGGCAACACCGTCGAGGAGAACACCGCCTTGCGCGGAATCGCAGCCCGTCTCGTCGACCAGCAACTCAGCGCCGAACCGGCGCCTGGGGCGATCGATGTGACGCTGCCGCAGGCCGGCCGCGTGCTGACGTTTACGCGGAGCGTGCAGGTCGACGGAGGCGCGCCGCTCGCGCTTGCGCTCAAGCTGAAGAGAACCGCCGCGACAAACGTCGTATTCAGCAGCCTGATGCTGCTTGCACTCGGCGCGATCACGCTCCTGCCGTTCGCGAAGCAAACGCGGTCCGAAGCGTGAGCCAGTCGAGGGAGAAATCGGCCGGGCACACCTGCTGGCGCTGCCTGGTGACCGGGCCGGGTGAAAAACTCTCGGCCCCCTGGGTAGATGGAGGTCGAGGGGTCAGCCTTCCGATCATCGCCCGCCAAAGCAGGCGCGCCGTCCGACTTCAGCGAGATCGCCACATGCACGGGAGGGGTGTGTCACCAACCACCAACTACAAAATTCCAACTCCCAACTTCTCCGGCGCGTCCGCGCCGGCCTACTTCTTCAGCTTCTTTTTCCCGCGCTCGATGTTCAGGTAGGTCTTGTTCTGAAGCTGGCTCTCGTAGAGCTCGAGGAGGCGGACGCCCTCGCGCGGCTTCACGAGGTCCTTGCGGGTCGCGGTGTCGATCTGCTGCTTCATTCGGCGGCAGAGCTCCTGCTGCTGGTACTGCACGCCTTCGATCACGTCGGCGACGCGGCTGCCGCTCAGCGCTTCCTCGATGTAGAAGCCGTTCGGTTCGTCGGGCTCGAGGAAAACGTGCACCTCGTTCACGCGGCCGAACAGGTTGTGCAGGTCGCCCATGATGTCCTGGTAGGCGCCGGTCAGGAACACGCCGAGGTAATACGGCTTTCCGTTCAGCGGGTGCAGGGTGAGGTAGTCCTTCGTGTCCTGGAGATCGATGAAGCTGCTGATCTTCCCGTCGGAGTCGCAGGTGATGTCGGCCAGGATGGCGTTGACCGTCGGGCGTTCCTGCAGCCGGTGCAGAGGCGCGATCGGAAAGAGCTGCTTTAGCGCCCAGTGATCCAGGAGTGATTGGAAGACGGAGAAGTTGCAGACGTACTGGTCGGCGAGCAGCTTTTTCAGCTCGTGCAGTTCCTCCGGCTGGTAGCCGGTTTCACGTCCCTCGCGATCGATCTGTTCGCAGATCTGCCAGAAGATGGATTCGCACGCGGCGCGGTTCTCCAGGTCGAGGTAGCCGAGGTTGAAGAGCGAGAACGCCTCCTCCTTCTTCTGCAGCGCGTCGTGGAAACGTTCGAGGCGGCCGAGCTTGGGCCGGTTGCGCAGGAGCAGTTCGAGGTCGGTGACGACCTTGTGTTTGACCTTGGGCTGGTGCTGCTTTCCGAGCGTCTCCTTCTTGTTGATACGTTCGAAAACCTCGACGACCAGCATGGAGTGGGGGGCCACAACCGCGCGTCCGCTCTCGCTCACGATATCTGGCACGTCGACGCCGGAGGCGTTGCAGATCTCGCGGACGTTGAAGACGACGTCGCGGGCGTACTCCTCCATGCTGTAGTTCATGGAGCTCTCGAAATTCGTCCGGGAGCCGTCGTAATCGATGCCCAAGCCGCCGCCGACATCGAGGTAGCCCATCGGAAAGCCCATCGCGGAGAGCTGGCAGTAGAACCGCGTGGCTTCCACGACCGCGTTCTTGATCGTGATGATATTCGGGACCTGCGAACCGATGTGGAAATGGATCAGGCGGACGCACTGCGAGAGTTTCGCCGCCTTGAGCTTCTCGGTCGCGAACAGGATTTCCGCCGTATTGAGGCCGAACTTGGCGTTGTCGCCGGTCGATGAGGACCACTTGCCCTCGCCGCGCGTCTGAAGTTTGGCGCGGAAGCCGATCATCGGCTTGATGCCGGTCTCTTCGGAAAGACGAATGATGTCGTCGACCTCGGTCAGCTGCTCGACGACGATGATGACCTTCTTGCCCAGCTTGCGACCCAGGAGCGCCAGGCGGATGTAGTCGTTGTCCTTGTATCCGTTACAGATGATCAGCTTCTGGTTGTTATCGTGCATCGCCAGGGCGATCATCAGCTCCGGCTTGGATCCGGCTTCGAGGCCGTAGTTGTAGTCTTTCCCGGCGGCCAGGATCTCGTCGACCACCTCTCGGAGCTGGTTGACCTTGATCGGGAAGACGCCGCGGTAGTGGCCCTTGTAGCCCTCTTCCTTGATCGCTTTGTTGAACACCTCGTTCAGCTGTACCACGCGGTGGCGGAGCAGGTCCTGAAACCGGATCACCATCGGCGCGGCAAGTCCCATGCCCAGCGCCTCAGTCAGCACATCCATGATGCGGATGCTGCGGCCGTCCGCGAGGGGTTGAACGTTTACGAAGCCTTCCGGATCGACGGAAAAATGGCCGGAGCCCCAACGCTTGAAACCGTAATGATCTTCAGATTGTGCGGCCGACCAGGAGGAGGCGGATTTGCTTTTCAACGCAGGAGGATAGCTGGCTGGGTTATGGCTTGCTTTTTCAGCCGTGGATTAAGTTAAGTGCGTGTTTCTTTTTTCAAATTCCTCAACACGCAATGACGAAAATAGCTCCTCTGTTTGACGCATCTTCATTTCTAGCTCAGGCGGCCGCTCCGGCGAGTGGTCCTTCGGGCGCACAGGGGCTGATGGGATTCCTGCCGATTATTCTGATGATGGCGGGCTTTTGGTTCCTCGTCATCGCGCCGCAGCGCAAGAAACAAAAGCAGCTGCAGAAGTCGATCGATGCGCTGGAGGCCGGCGACGAGGTCATGACCTCGGGCGGCATTTTCGGCGAGATCACGAACAAGAAGCAGGATCGTTTCGTCGTGCGCATCGCGGACAACACGAAGGTGGAGGTTGGCCGTGGCTTCATCCAGGCAGTGGTGAAGAAGGCCGACGGTTCGGACTCGGCGAAGAAGTAATCCGGTCGTTCCTCCCCGAGGGCCTGCGAGCGTGAGCGCGCAGGCCTCAGCTACCCCAGCAAGCCCCTTTAAACCCAAACCAACCATGTTCAAACGCAACCTGCTGAAGCTCGTACTGAGCTGCGCAATTGTCATTTGGGCTGTCTTCACGCTTCTGCCCCTGAAAGACCGCCCATTCCCGGACTACGCGAAATCGCAAGCCCGGGCCAAGACAGCGGAATTCGCTGCGCTGCTCAGAGAGGCCGGCGATCGTCGCGAGACCGGGAAAGCGCCCAGCGTGTACGTCGGTCTGAGCCAGATCGCGAAAGAGCGGAAGATCGATCTTTCGCAGTTCTTTCCGAACCTCGATCTGGGCGACGTGAAGAACGTCGAGCGCAAGAACGCCATTCTCCTCGAACACCTGCTGAAGGAGTCCAAGGGCAAGCTTCAGCTCGGCCTCGACCTCAAAGGCGGCGTCGGATTCACCCTCGAAGTCGACGAAAAGGTCGCCGCTCGCGTCGACGAGCGTGAGCGTTCGGAGAAGCTTTCCAAGGCGGTCGAGATCATCGGCACCCGCATCAACGGTCTCGGTGTGGCCGAGCCCCTCATTCGACCGGTCGGCAACAATCGCATCGAAGTCCAGCTTCCCGGCGTCAATACGAAGGACAATCCGGAGGTGGTCGACAGCGTGAAGAAGCCGGCCCGCCTGGATTTCCGGCTCGTCCATCCGAGCCTTGCGCCGAACGCGGTCGCTCCCGGCGACATTCCCCCTGGCTATGAAGTCATGACCCTCGACTACGAGGGCCGTGGCGGCGAAACCAACGTCGAAGAGTTGTTCGTGAAGCGCATCCCGGAAATGACCGGCGAATCGATTTCGGAGGCCTATCCGCGCTGGGACCAGTACGGAAAGCCGGAAATCATCCTCCGCTTCACCAAGGAAGGACAAAAGCGCTTTGCCGAGGTCACCCGTACGATCGCCGAAGAAGGTCAGCGTGCCGGGCGCCTCGGCCGCTTGGCCATCGTTCTCGACGGTAAACTTTATTCGGCCCCCACGGTGCGCGAGGAGATCAACAGCGACAGTGCTCAGATCACCGGCACGTTCACGGACCGCGAAGCCCAAGATCTGGCAAACGTCCTCAACAACCCCCTCGATCTGCCGCTCCAGATCAAGGAGCAGTATGAGGTGGGACCGAGCCTGGCGCAGGACGCGATCAGCAGCGGCGTGAAGGCCTCGATCATCGGCACGGTGCTGGTCGCCGCGTTCATGATTACCTACTACACCGCTGGCGGTTTGATCGCCGTCGTTGTGCTCGGCGTCAACATGCTCGTCCTTTTCGGCACCATGGCGAGCATCCACGCCACTCTGACGATGCCGGGATTGGCCGGTATCATTCTGACGGTCGGTATGGCAGTCGACGCCAACATCCTGATTTTCGAACGCATGCGCGACGAGCTGTCGCTGGGCAAGAGCCTCAAGGCCGCCCTCGTCAGCGGTTACGACAAGGCTTTCATCACCATCGTCGACGCCCACATCACCCAGGTGCTGATCTGCGCGATCATGATCATTTGGGGCACGGGCCCGATCAAGGGCTTCGGCGTCACGCTGGCGATCGGTGTTTTCTCCACGCTCTTCAGCACCCTCGTGGTCAGCCACATGATCTTGGAAGTGCTGATCGAGAAAGAGATCCTGAAGAAGCTGCCGATGCTCCACCTCTTCCACTCGGTGAAGACGGACTTCGTCAAATGGGGCAAACCGGCCTTCATCGCCTCGTGGGCGGTCGTGGCCGTGGGCGTCGGCGTTGTCCTCTACAAGGGCAACGCGATCTACGGTATCGACTTTGTCGGTGGCGACGAACTGACCGCTTCCTACAGCAAAAAGCTCGAGTTGAGCGAGGTCCGCGCGGTCGCCGCCCGGAACGCCATCGGGGAGGTCAATCCCTCGTACCAGAAGTCGCTCAGTACCGATCAGGAGATCCTCAAGCTCGAAACCGCATTCGGAAAGGCGGACCCGCTCTTCTCCGCCCTTCAGAAGGCTCACCCGGAAGCCGGCCTCTCCGTGATCGGCCGCAACAACATCGGCCCTTCGATTGGTGCTGAGATCAAATGGAATGCCGTGGTTTCGACCTGCCTCTCGCTCGTCGTCATTCTGCTCTACATCGCGTTCCGATTCGAATTCGGCTTTGCCATCGGCGCGGTGGTTTCGACCGTGCACGACATTCTGATGACGATCGGCGTGTTCGTGCTCGTCGGGCACCAGTTCTCCGCGCCCATGGTGGCGGCGATCTTGTGTATCGCCGGCTACTCCATCAACGACACGGTCGTCGTGTTTGACCGAATCCGCGAAGAGTTGCGGTTGAATCCGAACATGGGGCTCCGCGACGTGATCAACCTCTCGATCCAGCGCGTGTTCTCCCGGTCGTTGATGACCAGCATCACCTCGTTCCTCGCCGCTTTTGCCCTCTGGGTGTTCGGCGGTGGCGTGATCCACGACCTCTCGTTCACCTTCCTCGTCGGTATCGTTACCGGTACGTTCTCCTCGATCTTCATCGCCAGTCCGATCTTCTACTGGTGGCACAAGGGCGAGCGGAAGAACGTCGAGAAACATCAGGACGTTAAGCCGACGTACGAGTGGACTGGCGCCAGCAAGGCATCCCAGTGATCCGGTAGGGCGGGTTATTCGTAACCCGCCGTCCGCGGCCGCCATCGGGTGTGCCGCGGCGCGTTGGTGACAACGCGCCCTACCGTCCCGCCCCATGCGCTGGATCTACACGCCGCTGCCAGCCGACCAGGTTGAGGCACTCAGCCGCCGCGCGGGCGTAAGCCCCGTGCTCGCGGAGCTGCTTCTCCGCAACGGCATCAGCGATCCGGAGCTTGCCGCGAAGTTTCTGCGGCCGGCCCTGGGCGAACTGCAGGATCCGTTTTTACTCCATAATCTGGATACGGCGGCGACGCGCCTGCGCACCGCCATTGCCAATCGCGAGGAGATCGCGGTGCTCGGCGACTATGACGTCGACGGCGTCAGCAGCACCGCCCTGCTCGTCAGCATCCTGCGGCGCTTCGGCCTGTATCCGAAGTTCGTCGTGCCGCGGCGCATGGAGGACGGCTACGGCCTGTCCCGCAGCGCGATCGACCGGGCGCTCGAGATGGGCAAGCCGAGCCTGTTCATCGCGCTCGACTGCGGCACGAATTCCCACGACGAGGTGGGCTATCTCCGCGAACGCGGGATCGACGTCATTGTCATCGACCACCATCGCTCCAAGGAGCGTCCGCTGGAAAACGGGATCCTGATCAACCCTCACGTTTTCAGCGGCCCCGATGACGCCGCGTGGCGGCACCTCTGCACCGTCGGCCTCGTTTTCAAACTCGCCCATGGCCTGCTCAAGCAGCTGCGCGCGGAGAACCATCCCGTCGCTTTCCGGATCAAGCTTCGCGACTACCTCGACCTGGTCGCGCTGGGCACCGTGGCGGATCTGGTCCCGCTTCACGGTGAGAACCGCATTCTCGCCCGGCAGGGACTGAAGATTCTCCAGTCGACGCAGCGCCCCGGGCTCCGCGCGCTCATGCAGGTGGCGGGAGTCAAACCCGAGCACGACATCCTTCCCGTCGATATTTCCTTCCGCCTCGGACCTCGCATCAACGCCAGCGGACGCCTGGCCGACGCGGCCATCTCGGTGGAGCTCATGCTGAGCGAGGACGAGACGTTCTGCCGGGAAACCGCGCAGCAGCTCGATGCCTTCAACCGCGAGCGGCAGGAAATCGAGCGCCTGATCACGGAAGAGGCGGAGCGTCTGATCGAGACGCAGTTTGCCGATTCTCCGGGCATCGTCCTTTTCGGCGAGAACTGGCACCCCGGCGTGGTCGGCATCGTCGCCGGCCGGGTCACGCGCAAGTACAACCGCCCGTGCGTTGTCCTGGGCAACGAAGGCGAATTTGCCAAGGGTTCCGGCCGAAGCATCGACGGCGTGAATCTCGTGGAGGTCCTGGGGTCCTGCTGCGAACACCTGACGAGTTGGGGCGGCCATCCGATGGCGGTCGGCGTATCGCTGACCAAGCTACAGGTGGACGTCTTCCGGCAGAGGTTCGCCGAGGCGGTGCGATTGCACGTGGGAGCCGACGTGGTCGCGCGCCGTCTCGAACTCGCGGCCTGGCTCGCGCCGGAACAGATACGCGACCGCTTGATGGACGAGATCTGCTCGCTCCATCCCTTCGGTCAGGGCAACCCCGAGCCCGTCTTCGGTATTCGCAGCGTGGTGCTGCGGCAGCGTCCGGAGGTGTTCAAGGGCCAGCATTTCCGTTTCAACTTCGACGACAGCCGCGGCCGCCGGCTCTTCGGCGTCGCCTGGAAAATGGCGGATCGCATCCCGCCGATGGGCGAACCGATCGATCTCGCGGTGGAGCTGACCTGGAACCATTTCAACGACCGAAAACTGCTCCAGCTGGAGCTGATCGACTGGCGTTTGGCCGCGGGTTGACAGGGGGAAGGGCGGCCGGCTTGATGGCGCCAACGCGTCTGCCCCGGGCGCCAATGGGTGGCGTTCCGCGGGCGAGCGATGCCGCCCCGCACGATTCGAGCTGTATGAAGATTTCTCCTACCAAGCGATATGCGGTGCTGACGGGCGACATCGTTGGGTCGTCGGACTTGTCGAAGGACGAGCGCCAGGCGCTCCCGGACTGGATCCGGCAGGCGGCGCGCGAGACGCGGAAAACATTCCCGGAGGCGGTGCCGCTCGAGATCGACATCTTTCGCGGCGACAGCTGGCAGCTCTTGCTGACCGACGTTGCCCGCTGCGTGCGGATCGCGCTGTTTTTGCGCTGTTGGCTGCGCGCGATCGGAAACGTGGATACCCGAATCGCCATCGGCATGGGCGGTGTGGATTTTGTGCCGAAGGATCGCGTTTCGGAAGGCGACGGCGAGGCCTACCGTGCCTCCGGCAAAGCGCTCGAGACGCTGAGCGCAGGGCGAAATCCTCCGTCGCTGGGCATGGATTCGGCGCCGGACGAAGTCCGTGTGACGCTTCGGTTGATGGACGCGCTGGCGCAGGGATGGACGGCCAAACAGGCGCGAGCGGTCGGCGGCGCGCTCCGCGGCTGGATCCAGGAAAAGATCGCGCAGGATTGGCCTGAGACGATTTCGCAGCAGGCGGTGACCAAACATCTCGCCACCGCTCAATGGCCGGCCGTGCAGGAGGCGTTGGAATACCTCGAGCGTCGATATTCGGAAGAGGGGAAATGAATACAATATTAGGAGGTTGTTATGTGTCAAAACAACCTTTAGAGGTTGTATTTCAGGGCGCCTGTGATCGGAGGAACACAACGTGAACTTGGGCCCTGTTCCGCTCGGACTGGATCTTGCGACGGCTTTGCTCGCTGCGCATTTGCTGGGCGATTTCGTCTTTCAAACAGCCTGGATGGTGCGGGAAAAGCGCCGACTCTCGGTTCTCACGCTGCATTCGCTGGTCGTCGCGGCGCTGTCGTATGCCCTCGCCGGCCGGTTCGAGATCTGGTGGCTCCCTGTCGTCGTGTTTCTGACGCACGCGCTCATCGACTTCGCCAAAGTGGAGTGCGGCAAAGGCGGGCAGTTGGCCTTTGTGCTCGATCAGCTGGCGCACGCGGCCGTCATTGCGGCGATGGCTTGGGCAGCTGGGTACTTCGGTCTGCATTCATATTGGCTCCAGCAGTGGGGGCGAAGCTGGGTCGGAATACTCACCATCCTTTCCGGCCTGATTCTTTCGGTCAGGGTGGGCAGCTTGCTCGTCGGGTTCTGGGTTCAGCCCTACCTGGACGAGATCCAGCGGCGCCGTCCGCCGTCGGCCGACGCCGTTTCCCAACCATCCCGGGGCCTTACCACCGGCGGACGGGTGATTGGCCAGTGGGAACGCGCTCTCATCTTCCTCTTCGTGGGCCTGGGTCAGTCGGCCTCGATCGGCTTTCTCGTCGCCGCCAAATCGATCTTTCGTTTCGGCGAACTGAAGGACCGCGAGAACCGGATGGAAGCGGAGTACATCACGATCGGAACCCTGATGAGTTTCGGCTGGGCCCTCGCGATCAGTTACGCGACCTGGTTCATCGTGCGGTCGGGATTCTAGAGGGTTCGAAGCCGGAGTCCGGAGGGCGTGGCTCGGTCTCACGACCGACGGGGCCGCGACCTACGGATTGGCGACACGCCCGATTCTCACCGCGCAGGCTTTGTAGCTGGGCTGACGCGAGTGCGGATCGAAGGCCGGAAAGGTCAGTTGATTCACGGTCTCGAAATGCATGGGCATAAAAACCTGGCCGGGCTGCACGGTGGGAGTGATCAGCACCACCGCGAGTGCGTGGCCTCGCCGGGACTCGACACGCACGCCGACGCCTTGACCGAGCTTCAGGCGCTCCGCATCGGCCGGATTGATTTCAACGTACAACTCCCGCGGAGCCAGACGGCGAAGGACTTCGCTCTTGTTGGTCCGCGTGCCGGTGTGCCACTGCGCTGAAGAGCCGCGACCCGTGAGCAGAAAAAACGGATACTCGCTGTCCGGCATTTCGGGCGGCTCCCTCGGCGCATCGAAGTAAAAACGAGCACGCTCGTCCGGCGTGAAAAAGCGTCCATCCTCGAACAGCCGGCGGCCTTTGCGCGGCGCGTTTGGCGCCGCTAATGGAGAAGGAAGAATGGAGAATGTAGAATGAGGATGCGACGGGCCCGAGGCGGGAAGAATGGCGGGGTTCGCTCCAGAACGTTCCGGTGGTGGAGCTCCTCCTTCCGAATTCTTCCTTCTGCCTTGCTCATTCTCCGTTAGGAGCGCATCGCGCTCCGTAAACGGCCACTGGATACCGCCGAGTTCGTCGAGGTGCGCATAGTCCCTGATGCCGCTGAAATCGCAGGGGCGGCCGGCGGAGAGGCGCTTCAGCAACTGGAAGGTCGCCTCGGGGGACGACCATTCGGTGAACAGGTCGCCGCAGCCCCACGCCGCTGCGATCAGTTTGAAAATCGCGAAGTCGTTCAGCGCCTGGCCGGGGGCGCGAGATACCTTCCGCACGCGTCCGATGCGTCGCTCGGAATTGATCATCACGCCGTCCTTCTCGCCCCAGCCGGCGGCGGGGAGGACGAGGTCGGCGAGCTGGGCTGTCTCCGTCGTGGCGTACATGTCCTGGACGACGAGAAATTCGAGTTTCTCACGCAGCCGCCGGAAACGGTTCTGATCGATCCAGGAATGAGCGGTATTCGTCGCGATAACCCAGAGGCCCCGAATTTCTCCACGCTCGATGCCGTCGACGATCTGGTCGTAGGCCAGACTGGGCGCGTCGGGGATGAGCGCTGCGTCGATGCCCAGCACGGAGGCGACGTGCGCGCGGTCGGAAACCCGATCGAAGCTGTATCCGCCCAGAAGCGACGTGGCGTTCCCAAAGAGCCGGGAACCCATGGCGTTGCACTGCCCGGTGATGGAATTGGCGCCGGTGCCCCGCCTGCCGATGTTACCCGTCATCAGCGCGAGATTGATGATGGCCTGGGCGGTGCGGGTGGACTCGTGCCCTTGGTTCACGCCCATCGTCCACCAGAACGAGACGCGCTCGTGATCGGCGATCAGGGAGCAGAGGCGTTCGAGCGTTTCGGCGGATATGCCGGTGGATGCACTGACGACCTGGGGAGTGAACCTGGAAACGAACGCGGCGAACGCTTCGTAGCCCGAGGTGTGGGCGTCGACGAACGCGTGGTCGACGGCGTCGCGCAGCACCAGAAGGTGCGCGAGCCCGTAGAGCAGAGTCAGGTCGCTTTTCGGCCGCAGCGGGACATGCAGCGTGGCGGCCATCGCTGTCTCGGTTGCGCGCGGATCGAGGACCACGATCTTCGGATTGCGCCGGTTCATCATCACGCGCTGCCAGAGGATCGGATGAGCGATGCAGGGATTGGCTCCGATAAAAAACAGGACATCGCTTTCCTCAAAATCCGAGTAGGCGAACGGCGGCGCGTCGAAGCCGAACGACTGCTTGTACGCCACGTGCGAGGTCGCCATGCACTGCCGCGTGTTCGAGTCCAGGTGGCTCAAGCGCATGCCGAACTTCGCCAGTGCACCGAGCAGCGCCATCTCTTCCATGACGATCTGCCCCGTGCTTAGCACGGCGACGGCGGCGTTGCCGTGGCGCTGCTGGATGGACTTGAACCGCTCGACGAACGCGGCGATCGCGCTAGGCCAGTTCGCCGGCCTCAACTCGCCCGTGCCGTCGCGCTGCAACGGTTCCGTCGCCCGGTCCGCCGCATGCAGGGGCGCGAGTGCCTCCCAGCCTTTGGGGCACGCCATGCCTTGATTGACCGGATACGTGGGGTTGGCGGTGAGGTTGATCGCTTCTCCGGCGGAGTTGAGATGCGCCCGCAGGCCGCAGCCCGTGCTGCAGAATCCGCAAACGGTGTCCGCCGTCGCATCCGGATGCAGGCGCGTCGGCAGCTGCCCGAGGCCGAAGTCCGCCGGCTTGAGCAGCAGCTCTTGGGTCATCGGGCCCTGTCGGGCACGGAGCCACGGTTCCAGGCCGGTTGTCATGCGGACGGACCTCCCGGCATTTTCGGAGCCACCACGGCCCGGAAGAACAGGTACCGTTCCGCGAGTTCGCCGGATAGAGCCAGCGCGGGGATGAGCCAACGGGCGAACGTCGTTGGCGCACCGGCGGTGAAGGCGACTGCGCAGGCCGCCAGGCCGAGCGCAGAGAGCATGCGGAGTGAAAAGACCGGCCGGAGCGCACCTGTGAGCAGGAGCGCCGTTTTCCGGTCGGTCGAGGGACGATCCTCGTCTTCGTCCTCGTCGAGGACGCGCAGCGTTCGTAGTTCGAGGGCGACCTTCGCCAGGGCGACCCCACCTGCGCTGATCGCCGCGGCTATCGTAGGCTGGACGGCAAAAGCCGCGGCGCAGCCAAACAACGCTGCCGTGCCGAAGAAACGCGGAGCCGTTTGACTCAGCCGCCAAAACCGGCGGTGCGTATCCACGTAGATCATCACGGAGCAGGCGAGACCAACGACTCCCAGGCCGATGGCGGCGATGCCGACCGGCGCGGCGAGCCGAGAGGCCGACGGATGGCCGGCGGCGGTCAATCGAAACGCCGCGAAGACGAGAACGAACGGAAACCAGACTCCGAACACCACTGCTTCCCGACTGAGCCAGGAGCGTCGGAGTCCCAGGAAAATCCGCCACGCCCGTCTGGGCTGCCCGAGATGGAAGACGCTCGCGGCGAGCCCGAGAACGCCTGCCAGCGTCGCAATCAGGGCCAGGCGCGGATCAGCTCCGGCGGAAATCGCGGGCGCCAGCGTCCCGACTGCCATCGGAATGAAAGTCAGCATGATCACAAGGGGCCAATGCGCCGGCTGGGGACGGAGAGCAGCCGCGTCGGCAGGCGCAGCGTTGGCGGGCATCGTTCGCCGGCTGATGTAACGCGTGGTCGGCTGCGTATAATCCGGCGACGGCGCCAGAGCGAGAAAGGCCGAGGTGTCCACGCTCGGCGTTCCAGACGTGCGATCGACCTTGGCGGTCGCGATGCGAATCGCCTGGGTCGGGCACGCCTGGACGCAGGCCGGCGCTTCACCCGCGGCGAGTCGTCCGTGGCAGAGATCGCATTTGCGGACGATGCCCAGCCGTCCGCTGTATTTGGGGACGTCATACGGGCATTTGAGCACGCAGTACTGGCAGCCGATGCACTGGTCGTCGAGATGCCGGACGATGCCTGTGACCGGATCCTTTTCGTACGCCAGCACGGGGCAGCCGTTGAGGCATCCCGGATCGGCGCAGTGATGGCAAGCGGTTGTGATCGTCTGCTGAAACGGCTGCGAGCGCGTCCCTCCGACGACGAGGCCGACGTCCCGCCAGGTTTCGTCCTCGTCGAGACCGTTGAGCGAATGGCAGCCGGCGACGCAGGCTTTGCAGCCGGTGCAGCGATCCAGATCGACTTCGAAAGCGTATTGCTCTCCCGGAGACGGACGGCTGAGCGGAATCAACTCGCTCCAGGAGGTCGCCGATCTCTCCGCGCGATCGAAAGCCTCGGATGCGCGTTGAACCGGGGTCTGGAGCCGCTGTTGCTCGGCGAGGTAGTCGTCGACGAGCGTGCGTGTGAAACGGGAGGACGAAGCTTCGCTCGGCAGGGTGGAGTCGTCAGTAGACGTCCCGGGCATAACGCTTCGCTGCCTTCAGTTGAGCGACGTAGTCGGCGGCCTGTTCCGCGGTTTTTCCCCCGGCGAGCTGGACGACGCGGTGGAGGGCGGCGTCGACGTCCTTCGCCATCCGTGATGCATCGCCGCAGACGTAGAAGTGCGCCCCGGCCTCCAGCCAGGCGAAGAGTTCGGCGGCGTTTTGCTCCATCCGGTGCTGGACGTAGATCTTTTCCGTCTGGTCGCGCGAAAAGGCGGTATCCAGACGAGTGAGCAAGCCTTCGCTCCGAAGCTGCTCCAGCTCCTCGCGATAGAGGAAGTCGGTCGCGGCTCGTTGGTCGCCGAAAAACAACCAGTTCTTTCCTCGAGCGCCGCGGGCACGCCGGTCGTGGAGAAACGCACGGAAGGGGGCGATCCCGGTGCCGGGGCCGACCATGATCATCGGCTTCTCGCCGTCGGACGGAGGGCGGAATGCGGTGTTGCGATGGACGAAGATGCCTACGCGGCTTTCGCCGGCCACGACGCGGTCGGAAAGAAACGTCGAACAGACGCCCTTGCGGCCGCGGCCGTTCAGATCGTAGCGCACGGTGCCGACGGTCAGGTGGACTTCTCCGGCATGTGCCGCTGGGCTCGACGAGATGGAATAGAGGCGCGGCTGGAGCTTTTTGAGCCCGCGGACAAACTGCACGGGCGGAAGCTTTGTCTCCGGATGCGCGAGAAGGACGTCGATCACGTGATGGAATGCGACCGCCACGGAAACGCCGCCGGCGCCGCCCGCGAGCGAGGTTACCTCGGAGATCAGTTCCGGACTGGGCTTCCCCAGATCGTACGACGCGAGCAGCGCGCGCCGGAGCGAGGTGGTGCTCCCGTCGGGCGCGGGAACGGCTTCCTCGCCGTCGCAGCCGAGCAGTCCCAGGATGTCGGATACAAGCTCGGGGCAGTTCTGGGGCGTCACGCCCAGAGCGTCTCCCGCCTCGTAGATCAGGCCTGAGTTCTCCAAGGCAAGCACCACGTGGCGCACCTCTTTCGCGGAACCGTCGCCGTTGAGCTTGTCCGAGCGTACGAGCAGCGCGGAATAGGGATTCTTCCGGGAGTAGCCGCTCTCAAGCGGAATCTCTGCCTTGGTCTCGGCGGGAACCGCGTGGACCGCGGCCTGTGCCGCCGGCGCTGCGCCGCTTTTGTCGAAGGAGGAGAGAGACGTATCAAGCCAGCGGGTGAACTTATCCTCATACTCCAGATCACAGTCGACCCGCTCCGCGACGCGCTTTGCGCCGAGCTTTTCCAGGCGGGCGTCGAAATCTTTCGCGCATTGGCAAAAGTGAACGTAATTCGTGTCGCCCAAGCCGCAGACTGAGTACTGGAGCGCGCCGAGCGGAGTTCCACCGGCCTGTCCAAGTGCGGTCCAGAGCGTCTTGGCATTGTCCGGCGGCTCGCCTTCGCCGTAGGTGCTCGTGATGACGAGCAGGTGTTTTTCTCCGCTGAGCCGCGGCAGATCGGTCTGGCTCATATCGAGCACCGTGGGAGCGAAACCGCGTTTGCCCGCCTCCTTGGCTGCGCGTTTGGCGAGACCCTCGGCGGTGCCGGTCTGTGAGCCGAACAGAATCGTGAGCGGTGTCAGCGTAGCCGCAGCCGGCGAGCCGGCCGGTGCCGTCGCGGAAATCGGCGCGCGAGAGTAGAGGCCTGCCAGAAAGCCGTTGAGCCACGCCCGTTGGTCGGGGGAGAACGGTGCCGTCTCAGGAATGAAGGGAGCGAAAGGTTGCATGAAAAAGGGGGAAGGTTGTGCGGGTTGCGATCGCGGACCTCTGACCCGCAGCCCCTGGTGGGCGGGCGGTCCGCGTTTCCGGAGCGTTACTGCGATAGCATCTCCTGGAGCTGGCCGACGGTGTGACGGCGGCTCCAGCCGACGAACGTCTCTCCGGGGTGTTTGTTCGCGTTGTAGGCTCCCAGTATTTTCTCGACCAGGGGAGAGACCTCGTCGGCTCTCACGCCGCGAAATACCTCTCGGGCGATGCCTTGTTCTTCGCCCATGCCGCCGCCGAGCACGACGTGATAGCCTTCGGAGCCGTCGGCGAGTTTTGCCCCGACGAACCCGATGTCGCCGCAGTAGTGCTGGGCGCAGGAGTGCGGGCAGCCGGTGAAGTGAATGTTGACCGGGTGTTCAACCTCGACGCGGTGTTTGGCGAGCGCTTTGGCCAGCGCGACGGCGTGCCCCTTCGTATCCGCGGCGGCGTACTTGCAGCCGAAATTGCCGGTGCACGCGACGATCCCGCTGGTCGCGCTCGAAGGCTCCGTCACGAAACCCATCCGCTGCAGCGAGCGTTTGGCTGTCTCGACAAAGGCGTCGGGCACATGCGGGATGAGGACGGATTGCCAGACGGTGAGACGAAGTTCGCCCTTTCCATAGTTCGTCGCGACGTCGGCGAGCATGCGCATCTGTTTCGGTGTAAGGCGGCCGACAGGCACGCCGACGCCGAGCGAAGTGAAGCCCTTTTGAGCCTGTTTGTACGCGCCGACCCAACCGTGCTTGATGAACGGGCGCCGCGGCTCGCAGGCGTCCGCCGGAAACCGCATGCACGGAAAGGCCAGCTTGCGTTCCGACTCGGCGACGAACTTATCCGGACCCCATTTTTCAAGCAGGTATTTGAGCCGCGCCTTTTTCCGGTTGGTGCGGTCGGCGTTCTCGCTGAAAACCCGTATCATCGCGGCGGCGACAGCGACGACTTCGGACGGCTTTAGGAGCAGTCCTGCGTCGCGAGCGAAATCCTGATGGCCGGTGATTCCGCCGAGGTGGACGCGAAAGTACACCCCCGGCTCGGGTCGAACGGTCCCGGCCGGCGCTTTCTCGGCGGCGGCCGCGGTCACGCGCACCGCCATAAACCCGATGTCGTTGGTATCGGCCGCGGCGGAGAGGGTGCCCCCGCTGTCGAACGCGACGTTGAACTTCCGAGGGAGGCCGTAGAGGTCGCGATGGTTGAGAATGTAATGGTGCAGCGCTTTGGCGTAGGGCCGGACGTCGATCAGTTCATCGGGATCAAAACCGCTGTTTGGGGAGGCCGTGATATTGCGGATGTTGTCCGCGCCCGAGCCCCGAGAGGTGAGGCCGAGCTCCTGGAGCCGCACGAGCACCCGTACGATGTCGCGCGGGCGAAACTCGCGGACCTGAAGGTTGGCCCGGGTGGTGATATGGGCGTAGTTGCCGCCCCATTCGGCGATTTCGGCGACGCCGCGAAGCTGTTCCGCAGTGAGTTCGCCGGCGGGAATCCGCAGCCGAATCATGAAACTGTCCTGAGTCGGTGCGACGTAGAAAAGTCCGTGAAACTTGAATCGAAACGTGTCGGCCTCGTCGGGAAAACGGTCCGCTTCGGCGTGGGCGACGAGCTTGTCCCAGATATCGAGCGGGTTCTCGTCGTATTTCCAGCGTTCGGGTTTGCAGAGTTCGGAGAGCGGCGTCCCGAAGACCGTTTCCTCCTGAGGCGCAGCGGGCGCCGGTGCGGCGAGATTCTGCGCGCCGGGAGAGGGCGAGGCGGTCAGCTGTCCCGCGGCGTTGACCCCGACGAACGGCGGCAGCTGCGCGAGCGCGGCGAAAAAACCCTCGAGGTACTGCTTTTGCTCGCTGGAGAACCCGGCCGGAGAATCGGAGAGCAAGGGTGTGGGCATGGTTCAGGCGCGAGCGGTTTCGCTGGTCTCTTCCGAAGCGACCGTTTCGGCCGCCGGCGCCGCGCTGCGGGCCGGACCGTAAGTCCAGTAGAGGAACAGGCCGGTGAAGAGAAATCCCCCCACGAGATTGCCGAGCGTGACCGGCAGCTGATTCCACAGCCACCATTGCGCCACGCTGACCTTGGCGCCGAGCAGCATGCCCGTCGGGATCACGAACATGTTGACCACGGAGTGTTCGAAGCCCTGCCCGAAGAAAGTCAGGACGGGCAGCCAGGCGGCGACGATCTTGCCCATCGTCGACTGCGACGTCATCGCCATGACCACGCCGAGGCAGACCATCCAGTTGCAGAGTATCGCCTTGGTCACTACGGCGCCCATGCCGGCCCAGCCGTGGGCGGCGTACGCGACGGTTTTCGCCTCGGCGATACCGACGATCTTTGCGACGAGCGGGGAGGGGAGTTCGGCTCCGAAGCTGGTGAGCGCGCCGGCGAGGAGCGCGCCATAGAGAACGCTTCCCAGGAGGTTCCCCAGGAACACCCAGCCCAGGTTGGCGACCACGGCGGCCCACGAACGGCGGCCGTCGACCCCCGCGAGCATCACGACGGAGAAGTTTCCGGTGACCAGCTCGAGCCCAAGCAGCACGATCATGACGAAGCCGACGGGAAACACCGCCGCCCCGACGATCGGCTGGCCGGTCTGCAGGGTGGCGACGACGGCGAGGCTGGTGGCGAAGCCGAGGATTGCGCCGGAGAGCACGCCCCGCAGGAGCAGGTGCTTGGGCGAAAGGTCCGCCTTGGCGGCGCCGGCAGCGAGCATGGTCTTCACGACCTCGGTGGGCTTAACGTAGTCCATGGTGGGAACGTATTGAAAAATAGGATGCACCCGGCCTTTAGCGGTGCTTGTGCCATCGGTTGCGGGCG
This sequence comes from Opitutaceae bacterium EW11, assembly GCA_003054665.1. Taxonomy (GTDB): domain Bacteria; phylum Verrucomicrobiota; class Verrucomicrobiia; order Opitutales; family Opitutaceae; genus EW11. Next base: position 30,872 of record QAYY01000022.1, read on the forward strand.
GCCGTTTAAAAACCGCTCGAAATGTTCATGCGTTCGATGAACCGCGTTCATTGTCCCAAAAAACGCACAGGCGGCTGACGCTCAGGAGACGTCGGCCACCGGTCGGGGCGCATGCCTCTTTGCCAGCCCCTTGAAATGTCCGGGAATCCGAAGGATGAATCCGATTTCTGCGTGCCAAAGCGGCGTCAGGAGGATGCAGGCGAGCGGGGGTTCAAACCGATGTGCTTCCCCTGGGCGAAGTTCTCTCATCGATTTGGCGCAATTACTGCTGCGCACCGGCTCTCATATAACGCATGAAGCCGCTTCATCCATGAACTCGGTGTTGGACGCCCGTCAGCTTCTGGCCTTTGCCACAGTCGCGCGCCGCTCGAGTTTCACTCTGGCGGCGAAGGAACTCTATCTGACCCAATCGGCCGTGAGCCACGCCATGAAGGCGTTGGAGGACGAACTGGGCTGCAGGCTTTTCGACCGCCTGGGAAAGAGAGTACTGCTTACCCAAGCAGGAGAACAGTTTCTAGAACACGCGGAGAAGATCCTTCGCGAGATGGAGGCTGCGCGGGCGGGTTTGGAAGCGCTGAACAACGAGGGTCGCGGCCGTCTGCGGGTTGGGGCGAGCACCACCGCCTGCCAGTACATCGTGCCGTCGGTGTTGCGCGAATTTAAGCAGCGGCTGCCGAAGTGCGTGATCAAAATTGAGCCGGGCGATCATTCGAGGCAGCTGGAGCTCCTTCACCGCCACGAAGTCGACCTCGCGTTCATGCTTCAGCCTGACGGCGAGTCGAAGCTCAATTTCGTTCCGCTGTTTGAGGACGAACTCCGGTTTCTGGTGTCGCCGGTCCACCCGTGGGCAAAAGCGGGAAGGGTGATCCGCGAGGAGATCGCGACCCAGACCCTGGTCTTGTACAACAAGGCCAGCTACACCTTCCGGCTCGTGTCGGACTATTTCCGGACGGAAGGGGTCACGTTGAGCAATTTCATCGAGCTCGGGAGCATGGAAGCGATCAAGGCTCTGGTGAAGTTGGGGCTGGGCGCGGGCGTATTGGCTCCCTGGATCGCGCAGCCGGAGTTGGAAAGCGGCGCGCTGGTGTCGTATCCGCTGGGACCGCGGAAGCTGTCGCGCACCTGGGGTGTCGCGTATCTGAAAGGCCGGCGTCTGCCCCCCGCCGAAGAAATGTTTATCCAGCTCTGCCGCGCATCGACCAAGGGATTTGGAGCCGAGGCTCAACTTCTATAGAGCAGGGCAGGGCAAGCGGACGTGGGTCGGCCCGTGTGCTGGGGCTCCGCGCAAAAACGAGCTTGGATCCACGTGCTCGTCCGAGCTCGTACGTCGCGTTGCCAAGCTCCGCAACCGGCGGTGAGTTTCCGGCCGCAAATTTCCCCGAAATTATCGCTTGCACTCAGGTCCGTTTCCTTGCTTCTTCTCGCGCTCTGCCACGCAGCCGTAGCTCAATTGGATAGAGCATCTGACTACGGATCAGAAGGTTTGGGGTTCGACTCCCTACGGCTGCGCCAATTTCGACGGTTTTAGTGACGACCGAGTGACTACAAATCCCCGGGCGATGCGCTCAGAAAACAGAATAGCACGGGGCTCGCTGAGTAGAGACGAACGTTGGGGATCTGATAACCTAGAAGAGGTCAACGTTCCGCAGGTGCGTTTTGTCTGCGAACAAGACGGGTCGCCTGAACGTGAACTCAAGACACGTTTAGCCGACATCTCCGGCGCGATCAGAGCGTGAAAATGGCGTATCTGGTGCGTGTTGCGTACGGCGAATCTGCTCGGAAAGGTGTGGCGCTTTGTTTGAGAACGCAATGTGGCGCTGATCCTGGCCTGGCTGAGAAGATGGGCAGAGTGCCTCGATGTTCGGACGTGATCGGCACCTCGACATCGTTTTTGTGATGCCAGAGCAGGACGCTCCATTGGTGAGGCTATGTGGGCCGTTTTTCCCGACGCAACGACGGGGGGCGGCCAACAGCGATTGAATGTCTGCACTCACCTTACTGGGCCGCGCGCCCGTTCCTGCGCCTTGGAGATCGACACATAAAAACCGCTTCTGGGCGACGGCCGCGAATGACTCAGACGAGCCGCGACTAGGACCTCGTCGACGACATTGCCTGGGAGACGCACGCTCTGCTCGACCTTCCCGCCGGGGCGGATCAGCCGGCGAACGCTTCGCGCGTTTGCTAATTCCGCTCTAGTGTGACCGTTTGCTTTAGCTCCTCCGAACACTGCCGCAAATCTCCGTCGACCCCCGAAACGATCGCCGGGATGCTCCACGAAGATGCGGCGTGCATCGCCTGGGAACCACCATGCTTTTGCCGGCTTTACACTGCTGCAGCCAGTCTTTCAGCGAAGTCAGGCGAGACGGGAACGTGTCTGCCCCGCAGAACGTTAGAATAATAGATCAAATGGCGATGTACGACATAGTCCCAATTCATGGTCCGCTCAGCGAATGATCGTGCGGCCGCTGACTGCCGTTCCCGGTGTCCTCGATTGATGAGCAGTCTCTCCAAGCACGCAATCGCCGCATCGTCTGAGTTGTTTTCAACCAAGTCTACGCCTGCACCGGCGTAGCTTCGCATGCCTCCAACGTCCGTCGTCACGATCGGCGTGCCTGTCGTCAACGCTTCAACGATCGCGTTGCTGGCCGTTACATTATTGTACGGCATGAACATTGCGACGCTCTGTCGATAGAGGGACCGAAGGTCCTCCGGTGACAGATTTCGCAACAGCTGAAATCGCGCCTTGGGCAAAGCCAATTCCAGGTCGCGCGGCAGTTCAAAACCAGGATTTACCACCCAGCGAAAAGTGAGACGCGGGTGCCGTTGCAGCATGCGCTCTGCAACTCTGACGAGCATCGGAAAATTCCGCATGTATCGTCCCACGCTGCAGATGACCGGCTCGTCGTGCCGCACGTCCAGAGTTGGGTTGGGAGCCCAGAATTTGGTATCAACTCCATGCGGAATGAATTCAGCACAAAGCCCAGGATATCGGGCCAATACTTCCTGCGCTTCCCTCTCCGCCATACAAAGGACACCCCTGAAGTTTTTCAAACTAGCCCAAAAGTAGTCGGACCAAAGCTCCATCGGCTGGTGAACTGTGACGATTGCCTGCTCGGGGCGTGTGATGTTGCCGACCACCTCGTCACCCCAAATGAAATGGAACAGCGAGTTCCGGTGGATCCTGCTTTGAATGCCAAATACTACTTCCTGAAAATTGGGAGTCCGGCGGCTCGTTAATCTACAGAATGCAGCGGATGCTTTCAGCAGCAGCCGCTGCGAAACGGAGTGCTTGTAGCCAATTGCTGGTATTTCTGCGGTATCACGTAGACGAGTTGCCAACAGGGAATGCCCCTGAACGGCTCCGCTCAACTCCGTCCAAATGATGCGAACAGGCTTTCGATTGTTTAGGACCGAACATCCCGATTTCACGACCATAAGCAGCCGAGCTAGACGTGCTTACGCGACTTGTGCAGCAATCTTGCATCAGGTCGTCGAACCTAGCCGTGCCGCTCATAACTCGGAGCAAACCGGCTAATGCGATGGCGTCGACCGCACGCGCAGGTCCGAGCAAGGCTGTCCATCTGCATTGCTACATTCATCCACGACTTTGGAGAGTGGATGATGTGGTAGAACTCTTCTCGACGAGCTTCTCGATGGATTCTCTGAAGCGAGAGATCTAGGCTCGTCGGGCGTCGCCGAGAGAGTGGCGGTATTCAGCCCGGAATTACTTCTTTGCGATCATACTCATCATCCTGCTACGTGGTGATCTCGCTTGAGGGAAACCTGGTCCCTGAATTCGGATGTAACGGCAAAGTGGCCAAACGCTTGCTTCCAAGTAACGGCCGGCGCTTACGATTTCTTGGTGATATTGCAGGGCCAGGTACAGCAGTTTCGAAGCCGCCTCGTCGCAGGGGGAGTGCCCTCGGTTTTTTAGGATTTTCCTCAGCTGCATGCGCAGGCTCTCGATGGCGTTGGTCGTTAGGTCCTTCGCGCAGATAGGTCTTCTCAACCTGCTCGACATCCCCAAGTCAGCCCAAGCCAAACCATCCCCTTAGGAACCGCCGGTTGCGTGAACCGCACTTCCGGTGGTGTGAGAGCTGGGGGGCCTGTCGTCCCCCCCCGGGCTACTCGATGACACGCCGAGAACGGCGATGCCGCAAATGGCGAATGATCGACGCCCCGGGCCTGAATGTACCTAGCCGATGCTCGTGGCTGATTGTTCGGACGGTGGACTAAAGGGATCCGACGCACCGCTGCGGCGCGAGAGGGCGTCGTCTACGGAAGGCGCGGGCCAGCGATTCGTGCGCGATGATTTTTGAGTCTCAACGCGCTTCCTGCGGATGCACGACGACGTGACCGTCACCGATTGTGCGTCTCGTGATTCTTCGTGCGACGTGAACGCTGCGCTCGGCGCATTCCTGTACGGTTCTCTTCCAGGAGCGCCAGCGCCTTCGACGATCGCGCACTCTTCTCGTGAACCTACGCAAATAATTCACCCGTTCGAGTGATATGGGCGAAGGGCGACTGCTGGTAGCATGCAACTGTTGCTTTTGTCTCGGTTTGGGCCTCCCCCGGACCTTTTACCCCGCCTGTTTCATCCCCTGATTTCATTGAGCCAGTATTGGTCTCCTTCGTCTGGCGAATGCACTCCCCGGTTTCCCCACTGATCTTTCAGTGACGGGACTGTTTTTTTTCCTGCGTATTCAGTTGTTCGGGTACCTCCCGACGACCCACAAATCCCATGAACCCCAAGCAAATCAAACCCGCCTCGGACGGCTCCTGGAAGCTGCCCGGGACTCTCGCCCTCGCTGCGCTCGTAGCGTGGACGCCGGTGTTGCCGGCTCAGACGGCGCCACAGCCGCCTGCCGACAAGACCGATCAAACGGACACCGAAGAACTCATCACGCTGTCGCCGTTCGAGGTTAATTCCTCGAAAGACAACGGCTATGCGGCGAGTTCTTCGCTCGCTGGTTCCCGCCTCAACACCGAACTCCGCGACGTAGCGGCTGCGGTGCAGGCCATCACGCCGGAGTTCATGAAGGACATCGGCGCGACGAACCTTCAAAAGCTCCTCGTCTATACGACGAACACGGAAATCGCCGGCATCGGCGGCAATTTCTACGGCGGTAACGCCTACGATAAGGGTTACTCGCGGGGCATGCTGATGGAGCCGCAGAGGACCACGCGTATCCGTGGACTGAATGATGCGGACATCACGCGGGACTACTTCCCGTCCGACGTTCCGATGGACTGGTACAATCTCTCGCGCGTGGACATCAGCCGCGGACCGAATTCAATCCTTTTCGGTCTGGGCAGCCCCGCCGGCCTCGTGAACAACACCCTCAAGGTGGCGAACCTGAGGAAGAGCGCGGGCTCGGTGGAACTCACCGTGGGTCGTTACGGCTCCGTCCGGGAAATGGTTGACATCGACCAGATGATCCTTCCCGGCACGCTCGGCATTCGTGTCGTCGGCCTGAACGACGAGGCGAAATTCCGGCAGGACTTCACCTTCAATCACGACAAGCGCATTTATGTCGCGAGTCGGTGGGAGCCGAAGCTGTCCGAACACATCTTCACCCAGGTCGACGTGCAGGTGGAATCGGGCCGGATTAACGCCAATCGCCCCGTATCCCAAACTCCGAGCGACTTCCTCTCGAACTGGTTTGGTCCGGCGAACAGGCTTGCGATTCCCAACGACGAATACTGGACGACCCCGGGCTTCGTGGAGGATCTGTATGCCTCTCAAACCATCGGCGGTCAGCTGTGGGACGATCATCCCGTAAGCTTCTTCAGCGAAGCTAACAACCCGGCGGTCGGCCTGCCCGGCGGCAACACAACGCAGGCGATGCTCCTGCGCGGCGCGCACAACGTGAACGGCGGCGGCTGGGGCAGCTGGGTTGGCATGCTCAACCCGAACTCGATCGGCCTCGCGGCTCATCCGAAGAATTCGAAGGAGTACTTCGCCAACAACCCGACGGTCGCCGCGATCATCAGCGACTACGAGTCGAAGACCGGAAAGACATTCCGCGGCTTCGGCCAGGGCATGTGGCCGACGCAGATGATGGTGAGCGGGCCTCTGGCGGACATGATGTTCGACCAGAATCTGATCGGCCCGAACAAGAGCGAACACAATTACTTCGACAACGTAAATGTGTCGTTCACGCAGTCCTACTTCGACGGGCGGCTCGGCATCAACGGCGCGTACAATCGGCAGTCGTACCGCACTGGATACTCCAACCTCATGGAAGGCCTTTGGGGCAACAACATGATCTCGGTGGACGTGAACCAGACGATGCGCGGCAGCACGACTCCGAATCCGAACTACGGCCGGCCCTTCACCATTGGCGAGGGTCGCGGCGGCGTGTTTGAACGCGATCGTGAGAACTGGCGCGTGACGGGCTTCGGCGTCGTCAAGGCGACCGACTTCTTCAAGCGCGACAACTGGTTTACCGACATCGTCGGCGAACATACCTTCACCGGAGTCAAATCAGCTCAGCGGTACCACAATTTCGACCGCTACTATGCGCTGTATCGGTGGACGCCGGACTACCTGCAGACGGTCGACAAGTGGAACGGCTACGCCACCTGGCGCGGCCTGCACTACCTCGGCGGCAGCATCCTCAATACGCCCACGATCAACGACGTTTCGCTCACGGGTGTCCGCACGATCCAGACGCCGCCTCTCACGCAGAACGTCTGGTACGACAACCAGGGCACTTGGATGCAGTCGCAGTTCAACCTGATCACGTCGGATAAAGACATCGACAAGCTCTATGATGGAGCCAACGAGGGTTACGACGACACCTCCTCCAAGGTTTTCGTTTGGCAGGGCAAGATGTTGAAAAACGTGATCGTCCCGATCTTCGGCTGGCGCCAGGACGAATACACGCGCTGGAACAAACCCAGCACGACGATCAAGGACCCGACCTACGGCTATGTGCTGCCGTTCAGCCCGGATTGGAATTACGACAAGGTCACTCCGATCTACGCGAAGGAACAGCGCCGCAGCTGGAGTATTGCCGTGCACGGCAAGGAGCTGATGGAGCTCTTCGGTCGTCCGCTCCCGAAGGGAATGGACATCACGCTGCTCTATAACAAATCCAGCAGCTTCCGTCCGTCCGACGTTTCCGTCAGCGTCTACAACAAGCAGGAACCCAACCCGTCCGGAGAGACGAAGGACTACAGCTTGCTCGTGTCGGCCTTCAACGACCGCGTGTCGCTGCGTATCACCAGATACAAGACGGTCCAGCACAACACGCCGTACAGCGGCCCCCAGCCGGACTTCGGTTGGGCCAAGGCCAATATCGGCCGTTCGATGGACGGCATGATGTGGGAAATCGGACCGTGGGCGGGTAATGACCCGACCAAGCGCGTGCAGCCGACCCCTGAGTGGCTGGTCAACCGCTGGATGTTTGGCGACAACTACGACAAGACGATCGCCAGCCAGCCGCTGCCGACCAACTGGCGCTCCGACCCGAATATCATGAACCAGCCTCTGCGCATCCGTCGTTCCGCCGTCCCCGGCTCACCGACGTATGTTGCCGAAGGCACGATCGACCCGGATCAGAATCGCCCCTATATTGCGCCGCCGCTCGACGCGGAAGAAATCGAGTACCGTACGGAGTGGTACAAGGCCCGCACCGACGCCCAGTGGTCCCGCCCGGTGGACCAGCAGTTCTGGAGCGCCATGGGTTTCGCCCGCGACTACAGCGCTCAATGGGGTGGCTTCTGGGAACTCAATGCCTGGCAGCGTCCGCAGAACCTGAGGAGCCTGAACGACCTCGAGTCCAAGGGCACGGAATACGAACTCACCGCGAACCCGACGCCGAACTGGCGCATCACGCTCAACGCTTCCAAAGCCGAGGCCGTGCGCTCGAACGTGCTGACCTCGTGGGACGAGTTCATCGCGAACAACAAGGAGTTCTTCTTTGACGGTGGATACGGTGTCGGCGACACCCCTGCTTCCAATTACTGGAACTTCAAGGGCTACTACGACATCCCGCAGACCCCCGGCAATCCGCTGGATCCCAACGGCCGCCTCGGTACGAACTTCAATAACACTGTCTACAATCCGTACTACCAGGCCAAGGCCACCGCAGACCAGGCGGTGAACGAGCTGCGGAAGTGGCATTGGAACGCGATCACGAACTACAAGTTCACTCGCGGCTTCATGAAGAACGTCGGCATCGGTGGTGCAGTCCGCTGGGAAGACAAGCCCACGCTCGGCTACTACCCGATGTTCAACGCCAATGCCAACTCGTGGGTGATCGACCTGAGCAAGCCGATCCGCGGCAGCACCGAGATCCACTACGATGCTTGGATCTCGTACGAGCGGAAGCTCACCCGGAAGATCAACTGGAGCGTTCAGCTCAACGTGTACGACATGTTCGCGAAGAAAGAGCTGATTCCGATCCAGGCCAACCCGGACGGCACGATCGCGCAGGTGCGCGTTCCGAGCCTGATGAGCTGGAGCCTGCGCAATACGTTTAGCTTCTAGTTCCTAGTTCCTTGCTTGTCTCGCGCGAGGCATGCGGCAACGCATGCCTCGCTTTTTTTTTCGCCCGGAGGCGGCAGCTCTGGCGCGGGAACGGATGCTGCGAAGCGGCGCATGTAGGCCAACACCGTCCAGCCTGCCCGGCGTCTGCAGTGCGAATGTCGCGAATCCTCCGATACGTGAAAGCCGCCAACCCATCAGAGCTGGCGGCTTTCAGTCTCGCGCGGCCATGAGGTGCTCAGAGCCTGGCTGCGCAGCTGCGGTTCGGCCGGGAAGCGATGATCCGGGCGACCGCGCCGAGCAATTGGTCCGACGTGTACGGTTTGGGCAGAAGGGCGGCGATGTTCAGGCCGCGGAGTCGCTGCGCCGCTTGTTCATCCGATTGGCTTGCGACGGCAATCGACGGGAGGTTTGCGTTCATCCGCTGCATCGCCTGGACGAGCGTGTAACCGTCCATCACGGGCATCGAGAGTTCGGTCACGACCAGCGCGTACGCCTCCGGCTCCCGCGCAAGGTGAAGGAGTGCCTGCGCGCCGTCGGCCGCGAGCCTCACACGATAGCCATGGGATTCGAGCACGTAACCGGTGGCGGCGCGGATCGGTTGGTCATCCTCCACCACGAGTACGAGCTGGTCGCTGCCGCGCGCGGCCGGGCCTGAGTCGGCCGGCGGTTCCACGCACGTGCCGACGCGTGCGGGGATGAAAACGGAAAAGGTCGTGCCCCGGTTACCGTCGGAAGAGATTTCGACCCAGCCGTGGTATTCGGCGGCGGTGGAGCGAACGCTGGAAAGCCCCTCGTTCGCGCCGGCTGACCCGTTCGTCGCGGAGAACAACGGCTCGAAGATGCGATCGCGCAGCGCTTCCGGAATGGGATTCCCCGAATCTGCCACGGTGAACACGACGTAGCTCCCCGGACGCGCACCCCGATGGAGAAAGGGATGGGTGTGATCGAGCACGCGGTTTTCGGCCGCGAGGAGGAGGCTTCCGCCCTCCGGCATCGACTCCCGGGCGTGCAGGCAGAGCTTGAGCAAGGCTTGGTGGAGTTTCAGCGTGCCGGCCTTGGCACGCCAGACTCCGCCGTCCACCCGGCTCGTCACGGCGATGTCCTTGGAAACCGTCGTTCTGGCGAAGCGTTCCAGGTCATGCACGAGGAAGACGGGATCGGTTTCGGTTTCGTAGGAGTCGATTCCGTGGACGAAACTGAGAATCTGACGGATCAGTTCGCCGCCGTGCTGGGCGCTGGTTTTGACGGAGGAGAGCAGCTCGCGCACGGCCGGGTCCGTATCCATCTTCCCCATCACGCCGGCGGCGACGGTGAGCGGCGTGAGCAGGTTGGTCAGATCGCGAGCGATGCCGCCGGCCGTGGCGCCGATGCTTTCGAGGTACCGGGCGCGCAGAAGCTCGGCCTCGATCTGGCGTTTTCCACTGACGTCGGTTTCGACCGAAACAATGCCGGCGGGATGGCCGCGCTCGACCCGGACCAGTCTCCAGCGGGACCGCACGAGGATCCGGCTATGGTCTTTCGTGAGGTGGCCCATCTCGCCCTCCCAGGAGCCGGAATCCAAGACGCAGGCGCGCGCTTCGGCGTACTCCGCGGGATCGGAGTGAATCAGGCTGAGCACGTTCTTTCCCACCGCCTCCGAGACCGTCCATCCATAGAGGCGCTCGGCGCCGCGGTTCCAGAAACGCACCTGTCCGTCGAGGGAACGCACAACGATGGCGTCGCTCGTTTCCTCGACGAGGCGCGCCTGCATCTGGAGGCGTTTCTCGTTCTCGACGCGGGACGACACGTCGCAGAGCCCGCCGATCATGCGGACCGCTTCGCCGGCCGCGTTGCGCACGAATCGAGCTCGCGCCCAGACATGGGCGTAGCTGCCATCGGGTCGGCGGACGCGATAGTGGTCTTCCCACGTCATCCGGGACGAGGCCACCGCGGTGCGGAGGCAGCTCACGACCGCCTCTCGATCGAGCGGGTGGATACGAAGCTCCCAGTCGCAGGTGTTCGGGGTGAGATCGGTCGGATCGCCGAGCAGGTTGATCGCTCCTTCGCTCCAGTGCGCGGCCCCGCGGACGAGATCGCAGTCCCAGATCACCGAGTTCGTCGCTTCGGCGGCGAGGCGGAAGCGATCTCTCTCTAGTTCTGTGGGCGCGGTTTCGGCCGGGGGCGGCACAGGCGTGCCGGCTTTGGCAGAAGGAAGCTTCGGAGGAGGTGTGGCAGAGTATTTCATGCCAAGGGGAACAGAGTGCGGCCGGCAACGGCGCCGGGCGCCACATCGCAGGCAGCGATCTGGGCTGCCATGTGCGAGAGCGGAAGCACCCGGCAAGCTCCTCCGAGTTTGATCGCTTCCGCCGGCATGCCGAAGACGACGCAGCTGGCCTCGTCCTGGGCAAACGTCGCTGCGCCGGCGTCGCGCATTTCGCGAAGGCCTTTGGCGCCGTCGTCGCCCATTCCGGTAAGAATGACGCCGAGCGCGTTCTGCCCGGCGTATCGGGCCACGGAGCGGAAGAGCACGTCCACGGAGGGCCGGTGCCGGTTCACGAACGGACCGTCGCGGACCTCGACGAAATACCGGGCGCCGCTTCGGCGAAGCATGAGGTGCTTGTTGCCGGGAGCGATGAGCGCCTGGCCTCGGAGCACCGTATCGCCGTCGGCCGCCTCCTTGACTCCGACTCGGCAGAGGCCGTTCAGCCTCTCGGCGAAACGCGCGGTGAAAACCTCAGGCATGTGCTGCACGATCACGATTCCCGGCGAATCCGCCGGGAGCGCCTCCAGGACGACGCGCAACGCCTCCGTTCCGCCCGTCGAGGCGCCGATGGCGACGATCTTCTCCGTCGTTTGGACCATCGCGCCGGAATTCGGCTTCGGCATCAGCGCATCGGCGTTCAGCTTGGGCGGAACGCGCGCCGGCTTCGGCGCCACATGGCCCCGCCGGCCGGCGAGCGCGGCCGATTTCACAGTATCGCAAATCCGGATGCACGATTCGTGGAAGAACTGGCGCGTCCCGAGTTTGGGTTTGGTGATGATGTCCACCGCGCCCTTGTCCAGTGCGGCAAGCGCGGTCTGCGATCCGGCGTCGGCCAGCGTGGAGCAGATCACGACGGGAATCGGATGCTGCGCCATGATCCGGTCGAGAAACGTCAGACCGTCCATCCTGGGCATCTCCACGTCGAGCGTGATGACGTCCGGCACCTGCTCCGCGATGCGCTGCACGGCGACGAACGGGTCGGCCGCGGCGCCGATCACCTCGATTTCGGGATCGGTCGAGAGCACGGAGGTGAGCGCCTGCCGCACGGATGCGGAGTCGTCGACCACCAGGACGCGGATGCGTGGGTTTCGTTCCAAGTTCATTTCATTCGATAGACGGCCGGAGCCACCATGCGCACAGGCACGTTGAGGCTGGCCAGGGACTCGGAGTGGCCGATGAAAAGAAAGCCACCGGGCCGGAGGTGCTCGCAGAGCCGTGTGACCACTCGCTCCTGGGTCGCCTTGCTGAAGTAGATCATCACGTTCCGGAAGAAGATCGCGTCGAAGGTGTCCGAGATCCGGTACTCCGGCCCGACGAGGTTGAGGGTGGAAAATCGCACCCGGGAACGGAGCGCAGGAACGATGCGGTAAAGGTCGTCGGCCGGATTGCGGCTGCGCATCAGATAGCGCTTTCGCAACTCCTCCGGAATAGGCGCGATGAGCGGTCGCTCGTAGATCGCGTCCATCCCGGCCTCGAGCACGCGTTGGGAGATGTCCGTCGCCAGGATCGAATAGTCGAAGTTGCCGCGGATCAGGCCGTGCTCCGAGAGCACCATTGCCAAGGTATACGCTTCCTCTCCCGTCGAGCAGCCGGCGGACCAGACACGGACGTTCCACGAGCGATCTGCCGCGGGATCCAGAGCCGGTAGGACGGTGGACGTCAGATAGGTGAAGTGCTGGGGCTCGCGGAAGAAGTCGGTCTTGTTGGTCGTCACCGCGTCGAAAAACGCGGAGCGTTCCTCTGCGCCGGCCGGAGAGGAGAGGAGTTGGTGGTAGGCCTCGAGGGAATCGAGCCCGAGAACTCGCAGCCTGCGCGCGAGCCGGCTCTGCAGCATGGGAACCTTCGCATCCGACATCTTGATACCGAGTTCCTGGGTGATGTACTCGGCGAGTGCGCGGAACCCGGGCGGAATGACCTCCCGGGCCGCGGCGGCTGAGGATGGCTGCGCGACGACGGACATGGCGAACCGTCAGGCGGCGGCGGGTTTGGCCGCGGCGGCGCTATCCTGGACGAGGAGAACGTCGTCGGAGGAGAAGACGGCGTTGATATCGAGGAGGATGATGAACTGGTCGCCGCGTTTGCCCATGCCCTGGATGAACTCGCTGCGCCAGCGCATGGCGAGGGTGGGAGGCGGATTGATCTGGCTGGGTTCGAGTTCGATGACCTCGTGGACGGAGTCGGCGAGACCGCCGAGGACGCAGAGTTCGGAGCCGAGCATCAGTTCGAGGACGACGATGCGGGTGTTGACGGTGTCGGCGACGGGAGGGAGGCCGAACTTTTGTCGAAGGTCGACGACGGGGATGGCGTTGCCGCGGACGTTGACGACACCGCGCATGTAGGCCGGGGCGGTGGGCACCTTGGTGACGTGGGAGAGGTCGAGGACCTCGCGGACCTGCGAGACGTTGATCGCGAAGAGCTCCGCCCCGAGGCGGAAGGTCAGGTACTGACCGGGTTCAGTGATGGCATTCATCGGCTGATACGTGTCGTGCGCGACTCAATACTGCTGGAAATCGCGGTCCTTGGAATCGGGGCCTGCGCCGTTTTCGAGGGCGATCGCGACGCCGTTTTTCCCGAGCCGGTTGTGGCCGTTGTTCTGATGATCGGCGACGGGGGCCTGAACCGGGGCCGCCTTGCGGGCGACTGCGGCAGGAGCGACGTGGCTGACCACGGTTTTGCCGGACTTGGCGGTCTTGGCGGCCGCTCCACCGGCCTGCGGGCGATCGCTGAGGCGGAAGAAGGCGATGGTCTGCTGGAGCTGCTCGGCCTGGCTGGAGAGTTCCTCGGCGGTGGAGGCCATCTCTTCGGAGGCGCTGGAGTTCTGCTGAATAACTTGGTCGAGCTGCTGGATCGCCTTGTTCACCTGCGCGGCGCCGGTGGTCTGCTCGGCGCTCGAGGCGGCGATTTCCTGGACCAACTCGGCGGTCTTGCGGATGTCGGGCACCAGTTTGGTGAGCATTTCGCCGGCCTGTTCCGCGACCTTCACGCCATCGACGGTGAGTTTGCTGATTTCGGCGGCGGCCGTCTGGCTGCGTTCGGCGAGCTTGCGAACCTCGCTGGCGACGACGGCGAAACCCTTTCCGTGTTCGCCGGCCCGGGCGGCTTCGACCGCGGCGTTGAGGGCGAGGAGGTCGGTCTTGCGGGCGATCTCTTCGATGATGGAAATCTTCTCCGCGATCTCGCGTATTGCGGCGACGGTCTGTGCGACCGACGAACCGGAGGACTTGGCGTCTTCGGCGGCCTTCGAGGCGATCTTGTCGGTCTGTTTGGCGTTGTCCGCGTTCTGCTGGATGCTGGCGGCCATCTCCTCCATCGAGGAAGTGCTTTCCTCGGCGGCGGCGGCCTGCTCGGTCGAACCCTGCGAGAGTTGCTGGGCGGTGGCGCTCATTTCTTCGCTGCCGGAGGCGACGTTGGCGGTGGCCGTGGTGACTTCGCCGATGACGCCGCGAAGGTTCTCGATCATCTTGTTCATCGCGGCGCAGATCTGGCCGACCTCGTCCTTCGTGTTTACGGCGATGTTGGCCGTGAGGTCCCCATCGGCGACCCGGTCGACGGCCGAAACAGCGAGGGCGATCGGGCGGGTGATGCTCCGCGTAATGAGAATCGCGATACCAATCGCCAGCAGGGCCCCAAAAATGAGTCCGACGAGCACGCCGGACTTCGCCGTGCCCACGGCGTCGGAGATGTTGGTGCCTGCTTGATCTGCCGCCTTTTTGTTGAACTCCACGATTTCAGCGAGCGCCCTCATGTAGGCGTTGTAGGCCGGATCAGTCTCGGTGTTGAACGCCTCCATGGCTTTGTCCTTCTGCCCCTGCCGGCTGAATTGGACGACGCGTTCGAAGGTGTTCTTGTAGTTGGCTCGGGCGGCGAGGACGGCGTTGAACAGTTCGCGGTCGCGTGCGGCCACGATTGTCGCTTCGTATTCCTTCAGCACCTTGCCGTTTCGCTCGCCGTTCTGAACGTTCTCTTCCTCGACCTTCTGCATCGTTTCGGCGTCCCTCGCGATGATGTGATGGAGGAGGATGATGGTGTTCTCGCGCGCATTGGCCTCGATCCGACCAAGGAGGTAGAGCCCGGGGACCGAGTCGTTTACGATCTTCTTGCTGTCGCCGTCGATGACGTTGAGGCGCAGCGCGGCGAAGGCGCTCAGCCCGATGGTGATGAGGATCAGGGCGGCAAAGCCGATCGTGATCCGAGTTCCGATTTTGAGGTTTTTCATAGTTAGGGGTAGCGTTGGGCCGCTTAGGCTGCGGCGTGGGTTAAGGGGGAGGAGTTCAGGGTCGGACGTTCCAGTTCGATCGCGGCGGTCTGCGCCCGAAGGAGACCGGCGACGTCGAGGATCAGCGCCACGCGGCCGTCGCCCATGATCGTGGCGCCCGAGGCCACTTCGATGTCCCGGTAGAAGCGCCCGAGGGACTGGATGACGGTCTGGTGTTTCCCGATCACGCGGTCTACCGAAAGGCCGACTCGCTGGCCGTTGTGCGCGACGATCACGACTTTCTCCAGGCGTGGGCGGCCGCCCGGGATTTCGAAGAGGTCGCGGAGGCAGATGTACGGGACAAGTTCCCCACGGACGGCGACGGTGTTTTGCGCGCAAATGCGTCCGTCGCGCTCGGAGGCGATCTCCACGTTCTCCAGCACGGCGGACAGCGGGACGACAAACTGGTCGGAGTTCACTTCGACCAGAAGCCCCTCGATGATCGCCAGCGTGAGCGGCAGGGTGAGGCGGATGGTCGTGCCGCGACCGCCCGCACTGGAAATCTCGATGGAGCCGCGGAGGGCCTCGAGCTGACGTTTCACCACGTCCATGCCGACCCCGCGACCCGACACGCTTGTCACCTCCTTGGCGGTGGAGAAGCCGGGCAGGAAGATGAGGTCGAAGGTGTCTTTCTCCGAAAGAGTGGTGTTCGGCTCGATGAGTTTTTTCTCGATCGCTTTCTGGCGGACTGCCTGGACATCGATGCCGCGTCCGTCGTCGGCGATCTCGATCACGACGTGCGAGCCCTGGTGCGAGGCGGAGAGCCGAACCGTGCCGGTGGCGCTCTTACCCGCTTCCCGGCGCGCATCCGGTGTTTCGATACCGTGGTCGACGCTGTTGCGGATAAGGTGGACGAGCGGATCTCCGAGTTGATCCAGCACCGTCTTGTCCAGTTCCGTTTCGCCGCCCTCGGTGACGAGGTCGACCTTCTTGTGGAGCTCGTGGGAAAGATCGTGAACGAGGCGTTTGAAACGTCCGAACGTGGAGCCGATCGGCGTCATGCGAATGCCGAGAACGCTGTCTCGCATCTCCGCCACGAGCCGTTCGAGTGCCTCCACTGGCCCGACCAGGTCGGCGGAGTCGATTTTCGCCGAAACCTGGGCGAGGCGGGATTGGTTGATGACGAGCTCGCCCACGAGGTTCACCAGACGGTCGAGCTTCTCCGAAGACACGCGCACGATGCCGGTGTTGGCACCGTGCGCGTGCATTTCGGACGGGCGCGCGCTGCCGGCGACGACGGGAGCGTCAACCGTCTTCGCCTGAACGGGCGCCGCGTCTGGCGCGCTTTGTGGAGCGACGGGCTGGATCGTGATCACGCTTTCGTCTTCCACAAAAATGAATACGTCCCGGATTCGGTTGAGCTCCTGGGCGGTGCTCAGCTCCAGATCCCAAGCGACGTAGCAGCGCTCCGGATCGAGGACGGAAAGGACAGGCACGGCCTGGGTGTCGACCGAGACCGAAAGACTTCCAAGCGAGCGCAGCTCGGTGAGAAGAGTGGCGGGGTCGAGACCGGTGGCGGCTATCCCGGGCCCGGGTTGAAACCGGATGCGGTAGTGTGTCTCCGAGGCGCCGCAGGACCTTGCGGACATCTGCGGCGCGGGAGCGGAATTCTTCGCGACAGTTGAAGCGGAAGAGTCGGGCAGGAATACCCTCAGCTGATTCTCCAGGTCGTGCGATTTCGCCTCGTGAAGCGGGTCGGCTGCGCCGCGGAACGCGAGCAGGGCCTTGATATGGTCGCGAGCGGCGAGGACGAGGGCGATCAACGGCGGGGTAACCGTTACGCGTCCGCCACGGACGTGATCGAGCACGGTCTCGACGTGGTGTGAAAACCCGGATACGGCCGAAAAGCCGAACATCGCACCCGAGCCCTTGATGGTATGGAAAGCCCGGAAAAGGCGGTGGATGGCCTCGACGTCGTCGGGACGATTTTCCACCTCGAGGAGTGTGTCCTCGACCTGGTTCAGCAGGTCGTCGGCCTCGACGAGAAACGTTTCTGCTGGATCCGGCGTGTTCATGCCTGTGCGGGAACGGCGATGCGGCCGAGGACCTTGTTCACCACGGCGACGAGCTGCTCCGGCGTGAAAGGCTTTACGATCCACCCCGTGGCACCGGCGGCGCGGCCTTCCTGCTTTTTCGCGGGCTCCGATTCGGTCGTCAGCATGAGGATGGGCAGGAATCGGCAGCGCGGGTCGGCCCGGACGCTGCGGATCAGCGTGATGCCGTCCATCACCGGCATGTTGAGATCGGTGACGATCAGCTGGATGTCGTGGCGCTTGAGGGTCTCCAGCGCGGCGCTGCCGTCGGGGGCCTCGATCACTTCGCAACCAGCTCGACGGAGCGTGAGTCCGACCATCTGGCGGATGCTCGGCGAGTCATCGACGGTGAGAACGGTGGGATTCATCAGGAGTGGCTCGCTTCGATTCCCACCTGCTCCGGCGGGAAACCGGCGGTGGCGCAGGCGGCGAGAATCGCCGGCGAGGGGTGGAGGATGCGGAAGCGTTTTCCGCACTGCAGGGCAGCGCGAAAAGCCGAGTGCAGCAGTTGAACGCCAATCGTGTCGCAAGCCTGCACGCTGCGGAGATCGAGCGACGGCTGAGGGCTCGTCTCGACGAGCGTGATCAAAACGTTTCTCCAAGAGGCAGCCGTCGCGATGGTGAGGATGGGATGCTCGTCGGTGGTGCGGCCGAGTCCGGGAGTGGGCGTCTCATGTGGGGAGTTCATGGCTCAAAAGAGTTCGACGTTGTCGCCAAGCGACGGAGTGCTTTCCGGCGCGGCGACGGAGGGACCGTCGGCGCGTGCAACCGTCGCCGACAGGGTATTTCCGTCTGAAACTTCGCTGGCCGTCGCGACGACGGCCTCCGGTTCGCCGCCGATCACCGTTGCGTGGATCCGGCGCTCCTCTTCCGTCGTGTAGCGGCGAGAGTGGCGGAAGAGACTCGCGGCGAGGTGGCCGTCCACTTCGCCGGCGGCGGGATGGTCCTCGCAGGCGTCCGCTGTCTCGAGCAACGACGTTCTCAACGCTTCCAGCGGAGCGCTGACCGCGTCTTGGGGGCGAAGGGAGATCCACCGGGATGCCTGCTCGCGAAGTCGCACGCTGCTTCCCTGTAGACGGTCGAGCCCGGCGAGGGCGGAGTCCCGGTGGATCGAAAGTTGTTCCTCGAGGCGCCGCCCCTCCGTATCCAGGAGCTGGGCACGCGCGGTCGTCGTTGTGTCGGCCTCAAGGCACTCCTGGGCGAACTCGCGCAGCCGTGCATGCACCTCTTGGAGGTGTTTTGCCACATCGCGGGAAACCTCGCCGATTTCGTCGGAGGCAAGGCACGTCTGCTGTGCGAGCACCTCGAGAGAGCCGCCGTTGTCGACGTGTGCGGCTTGGACCTGGGCGTTGATGGCGATGAAACGGATTTCGGTCGCAAGGGTGTCGGTCGTGCCGGCGATGGTGCGCGTGAGTTCAGCGAAGGATTTCACGCCCTCGGCCGTGCGGCGGGTTCCGAGATGCGCGGCGGCGGCGAGGGCTCGGAGCTCGGCGATGGTGGCGGACAACGTCTCGGTGGCGTGGGTCAGACCGGCGCGGAGAGGCTCCGCGTCGCGGCGGGAGCCGAGCGCGGCCTGAAGATCGGTGAGCGATCCGAGAATTCCGGAGGAACCCTCCCGGAGGTGCGCGTCCGTGGATTCAAAGTCGTCGTTCACACCGTCCAGTTGACTCGCCTGGAGCCGGCATGCCTGGCCGACGCCTCGCAGCGCTCCGAGCGTATGCGACTGCAGCGCGCGACCGTCGACTAGGTCCTGGAGCGCATGCTGGACGTGCTCCATTTTCTGCCGGGTGATATCCTGATATTGGAGGCTCATGACCAGCACGCTGGTGTGCCGATCGACGACGGAGGTGATCTCGTCGACCGCGGACTGTTGCTCGTCGTGCACCCGCTGGCTTCGCTCCAGTTCGGCCAGTGTGGCTTCGATCGCGTCGCGGCGGGAGCGGGCACGCTCGTGGTGCTGCCCGAGGAGCGAGGTCACGTGCTGCGTGAGATCGGCGATCACCTGTTTCACCGTCGCGACGCACTCGAATTCCTTGCCGAAACTGGCCTCGGCCTGGACCTGAAGATCGGCCATGCCCTTGCTCAGGGAGGCGAACACGCTCTGCACTTCGATGGGGAGCGTGGCGGTCTCCACCTTGAAAAAGATCTCGATCGTGCGAAGGCAGGAGAACGCCCGTTCGAGTTCGGTCCCGCGATGCTGGAGCCTCTGGATGTGTTCGGCGCAGGCGGTGAGTCCTTCGAGGAGTCGAGCGGTGGAGTCGGCCCATTCATCCACGGCGTCGAGGGATTCCCGAATCAACCGGATCGCGGCGGGCACCGGCGAGTCGGACGTGAGCCGCCGGAGCGCTGAGGTCTCTTGCTTCAGTTCGTCCGTGATCCGGACCGTGGCCTCGAGCTGTGCACCGATCTGAGTGAACTCCTGCTCGACCAGCGCCGCCAGTTCGGCGAGCGCACCGTGCTTCTTCTCGAGCGACTTCAAATGCCGTCGCACTGAACGCCGTGCGCTCCAGGCACTGGGCGACAGTGCCTCGCCGCGGATCCAGCTTCCGAGCGGGGCGGCGGAGTGCGGCAGGATGCGAAGGGTTCGCACCAGGCGGCGCTTGAGGAAAGTTGTGGGGTCGATGCTCAAATTCGGGAAAACAAAAAGGCACAGCCCATGAGCGACTCTTGTCGCAGACATGTGCTGTGCCTTTTGCCAGTGGGCCCAGAGTCCCACTGAAAAATGCTGCCCCCACCGAGTGGGAGTCTGCCTCCGTTAACGGCCCGGTTTTTTCCGGCTTTAGCGAAATCCGCCGGGCCGGCCGATTACAAATCGGGGAGACGCGCCGGGGCGCATCGGCAAGGGAGGCGCAGGGACGCGCTCCTTCGCCCACCATTCCTACTGGTCGCCGTTTCCGCTCTCCTGGAGGCTGAGGAGGGTCTCCAGGCGTTCCCGCAGTTGCCCGAGCTCCTTCGACTTGAACGTGCGTTTGGTGGCTTCGAGCACCGAAATCGTTTCCCGCACCGCTTTTTCGAGTTCGAACGACCGGAGATTGCTCACGCCGCCGGGAGAGGCCGCCAACACCGCAACCACCTCCCCGACGTCGTGCAGCGACGAGGTGAGGTTTTGGAGCGAGAGTTCGATGAAGGCGTGGGCCGCCGGAATGTCGGTGGCATTGCGCTGGCCGGAAAGGAGCGAGGTGAGTTTCTCGAGGTCGCGCATCCACTCCTTAAGCCGGGAGAGACTGTGCTCCACGGCCTTGCGCGCCTCGTACTGCCCGAGCGATTGCTGGATCGTGAGCAGCAACTGTTCCGCTTCCGGAGGCTTCACCAGGTAGGCGGTGGCGAGGCTGAAGGACTGGATGGCCGTATCGAGCGTGGGAAAAGCGGTGAGCAGAATCACCGGAAGACCCGGGTACAGGCGGTTTATGTCGCGGAGGAACCGGAGGTTCTCGTTGCCCGGCATCTGGATGTCGGAAATCACGAGCGAGATGTCACCGGCTTCGAGCTGCTGCAGTCCCTGCTCGGCGGATTCCCCCTCGACCGGTTCGAAGCCCGCTGCGCGGAGGAGGCTTCCGCAGGTGTTGCGGATCATGGGCTCGTCGTCGACGACGAGGATCTTCAGCTTCCGTTCGGCCTGGGGTGTCATCGATCGAAAACGACGCGGGTTCGTTCTGGAGACAGAATGCGCTGGACGTACTCTGGGCGCGAATACGCAGGCTGCTCACGCCGGTTGCTGGAGGGACTGCGAGCGGAGGCCGGCCGGCGCTTCGTGCGAACGAAGATTAGTCCGGCGCCACATCGATTGTCAGCCCCGAATCGGGAAACTGCCGCTTGCTTTGCCTTGACGGGGCCGAAATCCGTACGGTTGGACCAGGCAAGAAACGGTGCAGTCGGGCTCCCGCGCCCGAGCCTGCGGACGCAGGCCCATTTGGGCTCAACCAGCGCGCAGCGCGCCGATCGCCGCAGCCATTTGTTGCAACGGCAGCACCTTGGCGGCTGCCCCGAGCTTGATCGCTTCCTGGGGCATTCCGAACACGACGCAGCTGGCCTCGTCCTGCGCGATGGTGGCGGCCCCGGCCTCGCGCATTTCGAGAAGACCGCGGGAACCGTCGTCGCCCATGCCGGTGAGGATGATGCCGAGGGCGTTCCGACCGGCGTACCTTGCGACGGAACGGAACAGGACGTCGATCGACGGACGGTGGCGCGTCACAAGCGGACCGTCTCGCACCTCGACGTAATACCGTGCGCCGCTGCGTCGGAGCATGAGGTGGCGGTTGCCGGGGGCGATCAGAGCCTGGCCGCGCAGGACGGTGTCGCCGTCCGCCGCCTCCTTCACCGTCACCCGGCAGAGGCTGTCGAGGCGTTCGGCGAACCGGGCCGTAAACAGCTCCGGCATGTGCTGCACGATCACGATCCCGGGGCTGTCCGACGGTAGTGACTGAAGCACGACGCGAAGCGCCTCCGTTCCGCCGGTGGACGCGCCGATGGCGACGATACCATCGGTGGTCTGCACCATCGCGCCGGATCCCGGCTTGGGCAGCATCGCGTCGGCATTGAGCTTCGGAGGCACGCGGTTCGGCGGGAGCGAGGGACGAAGGTGATGCCGGCCGACGCGCGCGGCGGATTTCACGACGTCGCAGAGCCGCACGCACGATTCCTCAAAGAACTGCCGGGTGCCGACCTTGGGCTTGGCGATGATCTCGACGGCGCCCTTTTCCAGGGCCGCCAGCGCGGTTTCCGACCCCGCTTCGGCCAACGTCGAACAGACGACGACGGGGATCGGGCACTGCGCCATGATTCGGTCGAGAAACGTCAGTCCGTCCATCCGGGGCATCTCCACGTCGAGCGTGATCACATCCGGCACCTGCTCCGCAATGCGCCGCACCGCGACGAAAGGATCCGCCGCGGTGCCGATCACTTCGATCTCCGGATCTGTCGAAAGCACCGACGTCAGCGCCTGCCGAACGGAAGCGGAGTCGTCGACGATCAGAACTCGGACTCTCGACGCGGGCTTTGCGTTCATGGCTCGCCCGTGAGTGCCTGCCGGTAAACCGCCGGCGCGACCATCCGGACCGGTACGTCCAGTCCGGCGAGCGATTCGGAGTGGCCGATGAAGAGATACCCTCCGGGCCGAAGATGCCGGCAGAGACGGCAAACGACGCGCTCCTGCGTCGGCTTGTCGAAATAGATCATCACGTTTCGAAAGAAAATCGCCTCGAAGGACTGCGATACGCGGTACTCGGGTCCGACGAGGTTGAGGGTGGAAAACCGCACGCGGGAGCGGAGGGCTGGCACGATGCGATAGAGTTCGTCCGCCGGATCCCGACTGCGCAGGAGGTAGCGTTTGCGCAGTTCTTCCGGGATCGGCGCGATGAGCGGCTTCTCGTAGATCGCGTCCATGCCGGCCTGAAGCACGCGCTGCGAAATGTCGGTCGCAAGGATGGAGAAGTCGAAGCGCTGCCGCGCGGCGCCAAAGTCGCCCAGCGTCATGGCGATCGTGTAGGCTTCCTCTCCCGACGAACAGCCGGCTGACCAGACCTGTGCGTTCCAGAAGCGGTCCGAACCCGGATCGAGCGAGGGCAGCGCGGACTCCACAAGGTACCGGAAGTGCTGCGGTTCGCGAAAGAAGTCGGTCTTGTTGGTCGTGACTGCGTCGAAGAACGGCGGACGCTCGGCCGCCCCTTCCGACGACACGAGGTACCGGTGGTACTGTTCGAGCGAATCCAGTCCCAATGCCCGCAGCCTGCGCGCGAGCCGGCTTTGCAGCATGGGAACCTTTGCATCCGACATCTTGATACCGAGCTCGCGGGTTATGTACTCGGCGAGCGCGCGGAACCCAGGCGGAGCCGCCTCGTTGGAAGACCGCCGGGTGTTCAGTGGAGCCTCTCCCGTCATCATGTTCGAACCGTCAGGCGGCGGCGGGTTTTGCGGCGGCGGCGGTATCCTGGACGAGGAGGATGTCGTCGGAGGAGAAGACGGCGTTGATATCGAGGAGGATGATGAACTGGTCGCCGCGTTTGCCCATGCCCTGGATGAACTCGCTGCGCCAGCGCATGGCGAGGGTGGGGGGCGGATTTATCTGGGAGGGTTCGAGTTCGATGACCTCGTGGACGGAGTCGGCGAGACCGCCGAGGACGCAGAGCTCGGAGCCGAGCATCAGTTCGAGGACGACGATGCGGGTGTTGACGGTGTCGGCAGTGGCCGGGAGGCCGAACTTTTGTCGAAGGTCGACGACGGGGATGGCGTTGCCGCGGACGTTGACGACGCCGCGCATGTAGGCCGGAGCGGTGGGCACCTTGGTGACGTGGGAGAGATCGAGGACCTCGCGGACCTGCGAGACGTTGATCGCGAAGAGCTCCGCCCCGAGGCGGAAGGTCAGGTACTGACCGGGTTCAGTGATGGCATTCATCGGCTGAGGGTGTCGTGCGCGACTCAATACTGCTGGAAATCGCGGTCCTTGCCGTCCGCCGGAGCGGCTTCCTCGAGTTCGATGGCCGTGCCATTCTTTCCGATCCGATTGTGGCCGTTGGCGCCGGGGTCCGTTGCGACGGCTTTTGCCGGAGGACTCTTTCGCTGAGTGGGGGTGCGGTTTTGTCCCGTGCGTCCGCTGCGGGAGGCGCTGGCCTGCGGGCGATCGCTGAGGCGGAAGAAAGCGATGGTCTGCTGGAGCTGCTCGGCCTGGCTGGAGAGTTCCTCCGCGGTGGAGGCCATCTCTTCGGAGGCACTGGAATTCTGCTGGATAACCTGGTCGAGTTGCTGGATCGCCTTGTTCACCTGCGCGGCGCCGGTGGTCTGCTCGGCGCTGGCCGCAGCGATTTCCTGGACCAACTCGGCGGTCTTCCGGATATCGGGCACCAGCTTGGTCAGCATGTTGCCGGCCTCTTCGGCGACCTTGACGCCGTCGAGGGTGAGTTTGCTGATTTCGGCGGCGGCCGTCTGGCTGCGCTCGGCGAGCTTGCGGACCTCGCTGGCGACGACGGCGAAGCCCTTGCCGTGTTCGCCGGCGCGCGCGGCCTCGACCGCGGCGTTGAGGGCGAGGAGGTCGGTCTTGCGGGCGATCTCTTCGATGATGGAAATCCTCTCCGCGATCTCGCGCATGGCGGCTACGGTCTGCGAGACGGAGGATCCGGAGGACTTGGCGTCCTCGGCGGCCTTCGAGGCGATCTTGTCGGTCTGTTTGGCGTTGTCCGCGTTCTGCTGGATGCTGGCGGCCATCTCTTCCATCGACGAAGTGCTCTCCTCCGCGGCGGCGGCCTGCTCGGTGGCGCCCTGGGAAAGCTGCTGGGCGGTGGCGCTCATTTCTTCGCTGCCGGAGGCAACGTTGGCGGTCGCGGTGGTGACCTCCCCAATGACACCTCGGAGGTTTTCGACCATCTTGTTCATTGCGGCGCAGATCTGGCCGACCTCGTCCTTCGTGTTCACGGCGATGTTGGCCGTGAGGTCGCCGTTCGACACGCGCTCCACCGCGCCGACGGCGCTGGCGATCGGACGTGTGATGCTCCGCGTGATGAATACAGCGATGACGAGGGCAATCAGTGCTCCCGCGATCAGGCCGGCGACGACGCCCGTCTGGGCTTGATGAATCGCGTTCGAAATCCGGACGCCGGCTTTGTCGCCGTTCTCCTTGTTGTAGTCGACGAGCTTGCCGATGGTGTCCAGGTAGCGGTCATACGCGGGAACGAGTTTTTCCCGATAGAGGGCCACGGCCTTTTCGGTCTGCGTGGCGCGGCTCAACGCCAGCACGTCGGGAGAAATGGCGTTGTAGGCGCTCCGCGCCGCCTGGACGTCGCTGAAGAGCTCCTTCTCGTGCGGGTCGGCGATCAGGGCCTCGTACGATTTGAAGATCTTGTTGTTTTGCTCCCGGTTGACCTGCATCCGCGATTCGACCTCGGACATGTCTTTGGCGTCGACCGAACCGATATGACGCATGGTGAGTCTCCCGTTTTCGCGCGCATTGGATTCGATTTGTCCCATCGCGTAGATGCTCGGCAGGAAATTGCCGACCACGTCGTGGGCGTTGGAGGAGATGCGCGAGAGCCTTTCGAAGGAGAAGGCGCTCAACGCGACGGTAATAAGGATCAGCGCGGCGAAGCCGATGGTGATCCGGGTCCCTATCTTGAGGTTTTTCATGGTAGTTCAGTGCCCCGGCGGACTGCCGCGGCGGATGAGAGAGAAGGTGCGCGGTGGCGAAGCAGCGACTCGCGTTCGGCGGAGGCCGCCCTGAGCAGCCCGGCAACGTCCAGGATCAGAGCGACGCGCCCGTCGCCCATGATCGTGGCGCCCGAAGCGACCTCGACGTGCTGATAAAAACGCCCGAGGGACTGGATGACGGTCTGGTGTTTTCCCAACACCCGATCCACGGAGAGGCCGACACGCTGGCCGTTGTGCGAGACGATCACGACTTTCTCGTGGGCGGGTCGCTCACCGGAGATCCGGAAAAGTTCGCGAAGGCAGAGAAAGGGGACGAGTTCGCCACGGACCGCGACGGCGTTCTGGCCGCAGAGCTTCCCTTCCCGGACGGTGTCGATCTCCACGTTCTCGAGCACGACAGACATCGGCAGGACAAACTGGTCCGAGTTCACCTCGATCAAGAGCCCTTCGATGATGGCGAGGGTGAGCGGCAGCGTGAGCCGGATGCTCGTGCCTCGACCGATCGCGCTCGAGATCTCGATCGTGCCGCGGAGCGCCTCGATCTGACGTTTTACGACGTCCATTCCCACGCCCCGTCCGGAAACGCTGGTGACGGATTTGGCGGTGGAGAGTCCGGGCAGGAGAATGAGGGCAAAAACGTCTTTCTCCGAAAGCGAGGCAGCGGGATCGATCAACCGCTTCTCGATCGCCTTCCGCCGGACGGCATCCGCGTCGATGCCTCTTCCGTCGTCCTCGATGGCGATGACGACGTGTGACCCCTGATGGGACGCGGCGAGCCGAACGACCCCGGCCCTCTGCTTGCCGGCGGCGACACGCGCATCCGGTGTTTCAATACCGTGGTCGATGCTGTTGCGGATGAGGTGGACGAGCGGCTCGGCGATCTGGTCGAGGACGGTCTTGTCGAGCTCCGTCTCGGCGCCCTCGGTGACGAGCTCCACGTCCTTTCCAAGCTCCGGCGCCAAATCGTGCACGAGCCGTTTGAAGCGGGCGAAGGTGGACCCGATCGGCATCATCCGGATGCCGAGCACACTGTCCCTCATCTCGGCGACGAGCCGCTCGAGCGCCTCGACCGGCGCGTGCAGGTCGGCGGAGTCGATCTTGGCCGCCACCTGCAGCAGGCGCGACTGGTTGATCACCAGCTCACCGACCAGGCTGACGAGGTGATCGAGTTTTTGCGATGGCACGCGCACCACCGAGGATTTCCCCGCGCCCGAGGACGACGGGGCGAGCGCTCTGTCCGGAGACTCGGGTGGGGGAGTGGACACCTCGCGGGCTTGAGGCGCCACCACAGGAATCGAGCACGGTTCAATCCGAAGCTCGCTCGTGTCTTCGACGAAAACGAAAACGTCCCGCACCCGATTCAGATCGTGGCAAGTGGCGAGAAGCACCTCCCAGCCGAGGTAACACCGCTCGGGATCGAGGGCCTCCAGCGGAGGGACCGCGCCGAGGTTGGCCGCGACGTCACAGGCGCCGAGCGTTCGCAGTTCGGCGAGCAGGGATGCCGGATCGAGGCCGGTCGTGGCGATGTCGGGCGCCGGCCGGAAATGGATTCTGAAACCTCGTTCCTCGGAGCCGCCGCCGCTGGCGTCGGCAGCGGCAGCGGTGGTGCACTCGGAAGGTGGAACCGGCCGCAGGGCGGAGGCTGAATCGGGAAGCAGTGCTTGGAGCTTGCGCGTCAATTCGGCGGACTTGGCCTCGAGTTGTGGATGCCGGCCCTTGCCCCGCTCAAGCAGGGCTTTCAGGTGATCGCGCGCGGCGAGGACGAGGCCGACGAGTTCGGTGGAGATCGCGAGGGTCCTGTCCCGGAGCCGGTCGAGCACGGTCTCGACATGGTGGGCGAAGTCCGAGATGGCGCTGAAACCGAACATCGCGCCGGAGCCCTTGAGCGTGTGAAACGCACGGAAGAGCCGGTGAACCGCTTCGGCGTCGTCGGGTCGTTCCTCGATTTCGAGCAGCGTTTCCTCGACTTGGTTGAGCAGGTCCTCGGCCTCGAGGAGGAAAGTCTCCGATGGGTCCGGCGAGTTCATGCGAGCGATCCTGTGCGTGCGAGGACCTTGTTGACCACGGCCACCAATTGTTCGGGCGTGAAAGGTTTCAAGATCCACCCCGTGGCTCCTGCCGCCCGTCCTTCCTGTTTTTTTCCCGGCTCCGATTCCGTCGTGAGCATGAGGATCGGAACGAACTTGTTCTGAGGGTCGGCGCGAAGCGTCCGGATCAGCGTGATCCCGTCCATCACCGGCATGTTGAGGTCGGTGATCACCAGCTGGACCGGTGCGGAAACGATGGCCGACAGCGCCTCCTGCCCATGGATCGCCTCGGCAACCTCGTAACCGGCCCGCCGCAGCGTGAAGCCGATCATCTGCCGGATGCTGGCCGAATCGTCGACCGTCAGAATTCTCGGTTTCATGGCTTGGGGGGCAGATCGAGAGCGATATCCGAGGGGCGGATACCGGTTTTGTCGCACGCCTCGATCACGCACGGCGCAGCGCGAACGATTCGCAGAGGCGTTCCGGCCTTGCGCGCCGTGACCGCGGCGGATCGCAGAAGCTGGACGCCGATCGTGTCGCACGCCTCCACGGCCCCGAGGTCGAGCGTTGGGACGCCGCCGCTCTTCACCACCTCGAGGAGAATCGCTCGCCAGGTCGCGGCGTGGGCGATCGTGAGGTCGGGTTGCCCGGACCTGTCGGAGGAAGGATACCCGGAGGATGAGTGAGACGCGGCTGCTGACATCGTTGGCCTCTAGAAAAGTTCGACGTTTTCGCCCAGCGCCTCCGCCGGTGCCGTGGCCCGCGCGTCAGAGACGAGAGCTGCGTTCGGCGCGATGGTCTGGGACGGGGCATCGAGGGAAAGCGTTGCCGCCGAGACATCGGGGCGGGGGAGTCCGGCCACCCGCCGGTGGATTCGGCGCTCCTCTTCGCTCGTGTAGCGATGGGCGTGGTCGGCGAGCGAGTCTTCCGGGACCTGCGAGTTGTCGCGGACGAGACCGTCGCGCTCGCACTCAGCGGCATATTCCACGAGGAGCGCCCGAAGCCTTGCGAGCGACCCGGTCGCCGTTGGGGCGTGGTACTCTCCCTGCCAAGCGTGGGCGTGTTCCGTGAGTGTCGAACTCGTTTGGCGGAGTGCGTCGATCGCCTCGATGGCAGTTTCTCGCTGGGCCCGAAGCTGGCCGGGGAGCCGGAGAGTCTGAACTTCGAGCAGACCCCGCCGCTCCTCCGTCGCGCGCTGGAACTCGCCGCATTGCTCGGAGATCTGCCGGAGCTGGCCGTTCACCTGGGCGACGTCCCCGCTGACGGACTGCGAGAGCTCTCCGACGTGGATCGCGATCCGAGAAGTTTCCTGCGCAAGCACCTCGAGGGACCGTCCGTTGGCGACGAGCGCGGCCTGGACCTGTGTGTTGAGGGCGATCAAGTGAATGTCCATTGCCAGCGAGCCCGCGCGGCTGGCGACGTTGTCGGCGAGCTGTGAGAAGGATCCCACGGCCTCGACTGCGGATCGCGCAGCGGCGTCGGCTGCGGAAACGAGTTCACGAAGCCGCTCGAGCAACCCGAGGAGCGTCGAAGCGGTTTCGTCGAGGGCATCGACGACGCCGTTGCGCGCGTCGTTCTCCAGCACGGTCTCGAGCCCGCGCAGTTCCGCCAGAATGGCCTCGGCACCGGACCGCAGTCCGTCGTTGGCCTGCTCGAGATTGTCGATGATGCCAGTCAGCTGTTCGGCTTCGAGGCGCGCCGTCTGCTCGGCTTTCGGCGAGCTGGTGGGGAGCTCGGAGGCCGAGGACTCCGACGAATCGAGCGTCTCCAGGGCCGCCTGAACGTGCTCCATTTTCTGGCGCGTGATATCCTGAAACTGGAGACAAAGGACGAGGGGCGCGGTTTGGTTGCCGATCGCCTCCGTTGCCGCCTGAAACGCGCGCTGCTGGTCCAGCTGCCGGCTCTGCACCGCGCTCAGCCGATGCAGTGCCTCCTCGATTTCCGTCCGGCTCGAGTCGGTTTTCTCGCGCTGCTGGCCGACGACCCGGGCCCATTCCTCGGACAAAAGCGAAAGCGTGCGCCGCGTCGCGGCCAATCTCTCGAATTCCTGGCCGAAGCCAGTCTCCACCAGCACCTGCAGGTTGGCCATTCCGGCGGTGAGCGTGAGGAAAACGCCCCGCGCTTCCGGCGGCAGCGACGCGGACTCCACCCGGAAGAACACCTCGATGCTTCGCAAGCTGGAGAAGCCCCGCTCGAGTTCCGCGGCCTGGT
The DNA here is from genome assembly GCA_003054665.1 of Opitutaceae bacterium EW11. Classification (GTDB taxonomy): domain Bacteria; phylum Verrucomicrobiota; class Verrucomicrobiia; order Opitutales; family Opitutaceae; genus EW11. The sequence continues at coordinate 60,270 of QAYY01000022.1, forward strand.
TTTGCAGACGCGCGATCTCCGTCTCGCAGCTCCGGACGCCCTCCAGGATCTGTTCGCTGTGCCGCACGCTTCGTTCGACGAATTCAAGCGATTCGCGAACCAGCCGCGTCGCGTTATCCACTGGATTGTCGGCGCCGCCGAATACGTCGGCCAGCCGCCGGCCGGAATCGACCAGGCGGGCGCAACCGGTCGAGGTCGCTTCGAGGCGGTCGCCAATTCCGAGAAATGTCCGCTCGATCTCGCGTGCCACCGCGGGAAGGTCCTGCCGCAACGCGGCGATTTCACGGTTGAGTTCGACGAGCCGCGTTGCGGGCGCGGTATTACTGCCGTCGCGGGATAGGCCGCGTCCGCCGCGAAACCGACGGGGGAGAGTGGTCAACACGTCCCGGATCCGCCGCTCGGCGGCGCGGAGAAGTGTCGGACGTGGAGTTGGAGCGGTGCGTCGCAAGTTTGGAAAACGAAAAAGGCACAGCTCCTCGGAAACGTGCGTATCCGACGTGCTGTGCCTTTTGCCAGTGGGCCCAAAGTCCCACCATAAAAAGCTACCCCCCACCCGGTGGAGAGCCTGCCTGCCTGGCTTGTCTTAACGGCTCTGCCGTCCGCGGGCTTTAGCGGATTCGAGAAACAACTACGGCCGGCCCGTTCAGCGTACCGGACCCTCCACTACGCCGTCACGGCGGCGACAGAAGGGACTGGAGGCGATGGCGCAGTTCGCCCAGCTCCTTCGATTTGAAATTCCTGCGGGTCGCTTCGAGGACCGCCACGGTCTCGCGCACCGCGTTCTCCAATTCGAGCGAGCGCATGTTCCTGGAGCTGCCCGGCACGGAGGCCAGGGTGGAGACGACCCGGCACAAGTCCTGGAGCGACGCGGCCAAGTTATGGACAGAAATGTCCACGTAGGCCTGGGCGGCGAGACGATCTCCGGCTCCTGCCGGCGCGCTGGCGAGCGAGGAAAGCTGCTCCAGATCGCGGGTCCAGGTCTTCAGCCGGGAAACGTTCTGCTCCACCACCTGGCGCGTTTGGTACTGGTCCAGCGCCTGGCGGAGCGTCGACAGCAGTTTCTGGGAGTCGACCGGCTTGATGAGGTAGGCGGCGGCCAACCCGAACGACTGGACGGCCGAATCGAGCGACGGATGAGCGGTGAGCAGTACGACGGGCAGCCCTGGAAATCGGTGTGCGAGTTCCCGCAGGAAGCCGAGATCCTGGTTCCCCGGCATCTGGATGTCGGAGATGACGAGCGCCACCGGGTTGTCGGCGAGAAGCTCAAGGGCTTGCTCCGCGGAGTCGGCTTCGACCGGTTCGTAGTCCGCGGCCCGCAACAGGGCCGCGCAAGTGGAGCGGATGAGGGGTTCGTCGTCCGCGATCAGGATTCGGGGCTTGGATTCTCTCAGCGTGCTCATCGGTAGCGGTCGGGGTAAACGGGCCTGGCGTGGAGAAGTCTGGAACATTCCCACCCAATATGCTGTAGGCAACTGGCGAATACGTCCGCCCGCGAAGTCCTTGCTGGACCGACAATCGACCGGCCGCCGCCGGTCGGTTCGCCGCCCAACAAGACAGTTGTCAGGGTCCCAGCGGGCTGCACGATGGCCGCACGGTGCGCCTCCTCGACCGCTACATTTTCCGCCAGGTTCTGTGGTCCTGCCTCGGGGCCATCGGCTTTTTCACGTTCGTGCTGCTCACGGCCAACGTGCTCAAGGACCTGCTGGCGTTTCTCCTGGCCGGTCAATTGACCATCGAGACCGCTCTGCCGTTGATGGCCCTGCTCGTGCCCTTCGTGGTGGTTTACACACTGCCGATGGGAATGCTGTGCGGAATCCTCCTCGTGCTCGGCCGAATGTCGGCCGAAAGCGAGACCGTGGCGATGCGGGCGAGTGGAATGAGCCTGGCGCGGATCGCGGCTCCGATCTACGTCCTTGCGTGCCTGGGCTGCATCCTGGCCATGGCGATCAACCTCTACTACATGCCGATCGCGCGGACGCAGCAGAAGCAGCGGTTGGCGGCGATTGTCCGGGGCGATCCGCTGAAAATGATCGTTCCCAAGACGTTTGTCCGGGATTTCCGGAACTGCGTTGTTTACGTCAGCGAGAAGAACGGCACGGAGCTGAAGGATATCTGGATCTGGGAAATGGATCGCGAGCAGCGCGTGCGGCGGTTTGTCCGGGCGGAGTCCGGTCGTCTGGAACTCGACGAGCCGAACAACCAGCTGATCATCACGCTCAACAACGCCGCCGGCGAGATGCGAGACGCCAAGGATCCGGAGAATTACTACCAGTCCCCCGTGACCGCGCAGTGGGGCAACATGAGCCGGACGCTCTCACTCGATTGGCTCTTCGGGAAAAACAGCTTCCGGAGGAAACTCGATTGGATGACCTGGGGGGAACTCCAGGCGGAGAAAGCGAAATGGGAGAAGCCGCAGGCCGACGTCGCGGAGGACGAGCGCGTCCGTCAACTCGGGAAGGTGCGCTTCATCATCCAGGACAAGCTGACGACGGCGTTCACCGTCTTTTCCTTCGCGATGATTGCGGTGCCGCTGGGGATCAAGGTCTCCCGCCGGGAGACCTCGGCCAACCTCGGCTTGGCCCTGATTCTCGCGCTTTCGTATTATTTCCTGACGATCATGGTGCAGTGGCTCGACAAGATGCCGCAGCTGCGGCCGGACCTTCTTCTCTGGCTGCCCAACCTCATCTTCGTGGGGATGGCGCTTTGGCTTCACCGCAGGGCCGAAACCGCCTGAACCCCGGGACGTGGGAGTGAGGCTCTCCTCGACTGCTGTCTGCCGCCCGACTGGCGACTCGTTTCGGAGGATCCGGAATTCGCGACCCCTGAAAACGAAAACGCCCGCCGGCGGATCCGGCGGGCGCGACGCGAAAAAGAACGGTAATTTAGACTGCTTTGGGCAACTCCACCTGGAGCTCCACGGCGTGCGGGTGTTTCCGTTTCACCTTATGGAGCCGGGCGCGGCGGCGAAGCATGCGGTCCAGTTTGTCCGTCAGCAGGCAGATCGCCTTGTGGCAATCGTCGGAAGCGACGGATGCGTTCATGTCAGGTCCGTAGATGATAATCTGACCTTTCACCAAGAAACGTCTCGAGACATCCTGTTTGGGATCACACTCCAGATCCACGCGGAGCCGAACGATGCGCTCCTCGTGACGAAACAATCGCTGGGTCTTCTCCCGAACGAACTCCTTGAGCGAGGGGGTGAGTTCGAGATGAATGCCAGAAACGATCAGTTCGTGCGAGTGGTTATCACTGTTCATGACTTCTTTCGTTGTTGGGTTTACTAACCGGGAAAAACCAAACTTCCTCCCCGTTTGGGCTTCGCTGCGCGAAGCGCTCAAAAACGTGCGTCTTTTGACCATCACCAGTGGATCTTCCGATTCAGGAAAATCGTTCATTGAGCTAGGCAGAAAGTGGGACGAGCCCTGCTGTTTTGCAACTCCCGGCAGCGTGTCGAGAGCATGGGTTCAGTTGAGCTTAAGCTGCGCCAGCCGTCCTGGACGCATTGGCGCCTGGGGACGGACTGCAGCAGAGGGGCCGACGTTATTAACGATGCTTAACCAGGAGGGGACGACTGGTCGCGTACGGCTCATCAACATGGTCAGAATCGGCACGGAGGGCCGGCCGCTTGAGCGCGTTTTCGACCACGGGCTGGGCGAAACCGTAGGGATTTTTCCCCGGGCGCCTGGAAAGTCTCGCGGACTTTGTAGGGCGACTGGCACTACGGCTTTGGCGTCGGGCTCGGCGGGCGGCATCGGGCTGAATCGATCGGCTGGTCAACGGGTTCGTTGAGATGGCCGACTCCGACTACGACAAGCCCATCGGACCTTGGTTGCCGCGACTTCGGCAGGGACCGGTGCGGGTGATTTCCGCCGACGAACTTCGCTCCTGGATTCTCTACGAGGACGAGCGGCTGTTCGTGGTGAACAAGCCGGGCGACTTCGTCTGCCATCCATCGAAAGCCGGTCCCTGGTCGAGTCTGGTCGGCGCGACGCGGGAGTACCTCGGCCTGTCTGCGGTGCACCTCGTCTTCCGCCTGGACCGCGAAACCAGCGGCGTCGTGGCGTTTGCCAAGGACCCGGAAACCGGACGTCGCCTCCAGATCGCGGCGGAGCAGCGCCGGTACGGAAAAACCTACCTCGCGGTCCTGCACGGGCGCCTTGCGGCCGAGACAACCGTCGATCAGCCGCTCGGGCCGGACTACGAAAGCCCCGTGGCCGCGAAGAGCCGGGTCGTGGCCGAGGGAACGGGCCAACCGGCGCGCACGACATTTTCGCCGGTCGCGGTGACGGCCCGCTTCACCTTGGCGCGAGTCGTCACGGAAAGCGGACGCAAACACCAGATTCGGGCCCATGCGCAGTGGCTTGGGTATCCGCTGGTTGGTGACAAGATTTACGGACCGGATCCACGGCTGTTCCTCGACTTCGTCGAGCATGGGTGGACTCCGCGGCTGAAGGAAAAACTCCTCTTCCCTCGCCAGGCGCTGCACTGCGCCGAGATCGACCTTCGGCCCGCCGGTGAAGCCCACGTCTTCCGCGCAGCGCTGCCCGGCGATCTGGCCGAGTTTTGCCGGGAGGTTGGCCTCGAGTCGGGCGGCGTGTAGCGGGAGACAACACCGTATGCTGGGCCGTTCGCCGGCGGGCGAGGCGGTTGGCCGAACGCGGCCAGGGTGCTGCCCCGGCCGATTGAGCGCGGGTGGCGCAGTCCGTCGCCGTCAGGCCGGCTTCTGTTCGAGGAGGAGCCGCACCGCGGTTTCCACCGCGAGGCACTGTGCCGCGACGCGTTGCGGAAGGGGGCGCATCGAGGGCGACTCGGTCGTGTAGCTGCGCGGGCCGTGATGGGCGCGAAGGTAGATCGCTTCGGGCCAGAGCTCGCGTTTCGCCGGGTCGTCTTCGGGTCGGATGATACCGTCTTTGCCGGGACGTCCGTCGATCAGCTCCGAGAGCTCGATCGGGCAGACCGTCGACACCGCCTGGATCATGGCTTCGGCGAAGCCCGGCTTCCGATGGCCGTTCAGTTCGTAGAGGTAGAAGCCCGACGTCTCCCAGTCCTCGTGCAGGCAGAAGGTGAGGTCGAACGACGGCTGCTTCTGAAGCCACGCCACGTGCGCCGCGATCTCGACCGTTTTGGGCCGGCGGTAATCGCGGTTGAGATCGACACCGTCGGCGTTCTCTCGCGTGCCGCGTGCGAGTCCGGTGGGATTGAGCAACGGGCAGATGAACCAGACGGCGCGACGATCGAAAAAGCCGGCTTCGAGCAACTTGATCAGCGCCTCCGGTCCGGCCGGCTCATCGCCGTGCGAGCCCGCGGAAAGATAGATGCGGGGCAGCACTCCGGCGGTGCGGCGGGTCAACGCGAGCAGCGGATACCCTGCGATCTCGCCGTATTCGACGACGGTGAAGCCCTGCTTCGGGGCGATTTCGCGAAATCGGCTGAGCAGCGCGGTGGGATCCGCGCCTGAGGAGGCTTTGACAGGGATCACGGGTTGTTACTTGCTGGGTTCCTTTTCTCGTCACAAGTCGCATTCTTTCGCCATGTCACAAGTACGCGTTCGTTTTGCTCCGAGTCCGACCGGCTTCTTCCACATCGGAAGCGCCCGCACCGCGTTGTTCAACTGGCTGTATGCCCGGCATACCGGCGGTGTCTTCGTGCTGCGCATCGAGGACACGGACAAGGAACGCAACAGCGAGGCGTTCCTAAACGTGATCTACGACAGCCTCACCTGGATGGGCATGACGTGGGACGAGGGCCCGAAGGTGGGCGGCGACTACGGTCCGTACCGCCAGAGCGAGCGCAACGATGTCTACCAGCACTACCTGAAGCTGCTGCAGGACTCCGGCCGCGCCTACGAGAAAGACGGCGCCATCTGGTTCAAGCTGCTCGGCGAGCGCCACGAGGTATTCGACGAGCACCGCAAGAAAACCGTGGTGAAGGTCAAAAACACCCCGGCCATCATCGAGGACCAGATCCGCGGCCATGTGGAGCGGACGGAAGACGAGGACTTCGTCATCGTGCGGTCCGACGGCAATCCGGTGTTCCACTTCGTCAACGTTGTCGACGACATCGCGATGAAGATCACCCACGTGATCCGCGGCGAGGACCACCTTTCGAACACGAGCAAACACGTCGAGCTGTTCAAGGCCTTCGGCGCGCCGGTGCCGACCTACGCGCACATTCCGCTCATCCTGAAGCAGAATGGACCGGGCAAGATGTCGAAGCGCGATCAGGGGGCCCTGATCGAGGAGTACCAGCGGCGTGGATACCTGCCCGAGGCGCTGGTGAACTTCCTCTGCCTCCTCGGCTGGGCTCCGGGAGATAATCGCGAGAAGATGCCGATCGAGGAGATCATCCGCCTGTTCGACCTCCCGGGGGTGAACCAGAGCAACGCGCGTTTCGACGAAAAGAAGCTCGCGCACATGAACATGGCCTACCTGCTGGAGAAGCCGGCGGACGAGTTCGTGCGCCTAGCCGGCGATTACTTCGAGCGGTCCGGCGCCTTCGCGCAGAACCGGCCGGACGAAAGCTATTTCCGGGACGTCATGGTGCTCAGCCAGCCGAAGATCAAGGGCCTCGAGGAGCTGCCCGGCTACACGAAGTATTTCTTCAGTGACGAGTATCCGGTCGATCCGAAGGCGAAGGACAAGATCATGGGCAAGGGCGAGCCGAAGGTCCGCCTGGCGGAACTGGCCGAAGCGGTGAAGTCGGCGGATTTCTCCAGCGACGCCGCGCTCGAGCAGATGATCCAAGTGTTGGCGTCGACGCACGGGTTGAGCGTCGGCGACTACATTCATCCGGGCCGTCTTGCGGTCTCGGGGACGAATGTCGGACCCAGCTTCTACGGACTCTTCCGCGTCCTCGGACGCGACCGTGTGCTGAAGCGCATCGAGCGCTTCCTCGCCACCGCCTGAGTCAGGGCGAGCTCGCAGCGGCGCCGCGCCGGTCAGCGCGTGTGCGTCGCGGCGGTTTTCCGTCCGGGCCCCGCGTAGCCGAGCAGGCTTCCGATGGTCGCGGGCTCCGTGGTCGACCTCGGCGCGACGGCCGGCGGCATCGGCGGGAGTTTGTCACGCTGGTGCCAATCGAGGTGCATCCGGCTCACGTCCCCACGTCGGCTAGGGCGAAGCTCCCTGCCTCCGAGCCTTACAAAACTGTAAGAGACCGGAAAGGCGCGCGCAAAGAAGGTGGTCTACAGTTCCAGCACCATGAACGAACCAGTGACCCTTTCATCTGCCATGAAACATCCGTTCCGAAACCGCCGCGCCCTGACGCTGGCGGGCGTTCTCACTCTTGCCGCGGGCGGACTCACGTGGTCCGTGACCGCGTTGGCTGAATCTGTCGTACACCCGAAGGTCGCGGTCAAAGTGGATGACCAGTCGATCGCGCGGGAGAACTTTTCCGAGTCCGGTAGCTACGCTCCGGTGGTTAAGCGCGTTTCGCCGAGCGTCGTGAAGGTCGAGGTCACCGAGCGCGCCAAAGACGTGCCCGCACCCGACCTGCCGCCGTTCCTCAGCGATCCCGCGCTGCGCCAGTTCTTCGGCATCCCGTTCGACGGCAATTCCGGCCGCGGCGGACGCATGCTCCGGCAGCCTCCCCAGGAGGGGCTCGGCTCCGGCGTGATCGTCAGCACCGACGGCTACATCCTGACCAACAACCACGTCGTGCATGACGCCGACGTCATCAAGGTCACGCTCGGCGACCAGCGTGAACTGACCGCCAAGGTCGTCGGCACCGATCCGCAGTCCGACCTCGCCGTGATCAAAGTCGACGCGAAGGACCTGCCTGCGATCACCTTTGCCGACAGCGCCAGGGTCGAGGTCGGCGATCACGTCCTCGCCATCGGCAATCCATTCGGTATTGGGCAAACGGTTACGGGCGGCATGGTCAGCGCCGTCGGCCGCGCCACCCTCGGCCTCGACTACGAGGACTTCATCCAGACCGACGCCGCGATCAATCCGGGCAACTCCGGCGGCGCGCTCGTCGACGTGAAGGGCCGCCTCGTGGGCATCAACACCGCCATCCTCAGCCGCTCCGGCGGTTTCCAGGGAATCGGTTTCGCGATCCCGAGCGACCTCGCCCGGAGCGTGATGCAGCAGCTGGTCGAAACGGGCAAGGTGGTCCGCGGTTATCTCGGCGTCGCCATCCAGGACATCAATCCGGAGCTGGCCGACGCGTTTAAGCTCAAGGAGCATTCCGGCGCGTTGGTCGCCGAGGTGGTCCCCGGCGCTCCCGCCGCCAAGGCCGGCCTCAAGACCGGCGACGTCGTCACCGAATTCGGCGGAGAAAAGGTCGTCGATTCGCGCCGCCTGAAGCTCGCCGTGGCCGACATCCGGCCGGGCAAGGAAGTCACCGCCAAGGTCCTTCGCGACGGCAAGCCGGTGGAATTGAAGATCACCGTGGGCGAAGCTCCGCGGAAGAACCCGCTGACGGGGTCCGACAACGGCCAGGGCAGCAGCAGCGACCAGGGCACGCTCAACGGCGTCGGTGTCGCCGATCTCGATCAGCGCATGCGCCAGGAATTCGACATCCCGACCAAGATTCAGGGCGTGATCATCACCGAGGTGGATCCGAACTCCGCTTCCGCCAAGGCCGGCCTGCAGCCGGGCGACGTGATCCAGGAAATCAATCACCAGCCGGTTCGCACCGCCGAAGAGGCCGTGAAGATGACCGAGGATCCGGCCAGCAAGAAGACTCTCCTCCGTATCTGGAACCGCCGCGGCATCCGCTTCGTGGTGGTCGATGAAACCCAGCCGTCGTCCTGATGCGGAAACTTTAGGTGGTATTTGACCAACCGATCCGGCGATTTGTGGCGCCGGATCCAGATCCCACCGCTGTCGCGCTCCGGGGAGGTGAACTTCCCGGAGCGTTTTCCTTGTGAGGAGTCGCAATGTCTCTTGAACTGCCAGCCTCCGTCACCGTGAGAATCCTCGTCGTCGAAGATGATGCGAAGATTGCCTCGTTTGTGGTCAAAGGACTCAAGCAGGAGGGCTATGCCGTGGATCACGCGCCCGACGGCGACACGGGCCTCACGCTGGCGACGACCACCGACTACGACGCCGCGGTCGTCGATATCATGCTTCCGGGGCTCGACGGCCTCAGCCTGGTGAAACGCCTGCGGGCCAACCGCGCCGAGCTGCCCGTGCTTTTTCTCAGCGCGCGCTCCAGCGTGGAGGATCGCGTCAAGGGACTACAAGCCGGGGGCGACGACTACCTCACGAAGCCCTTTGCCTTCGCCGAACTCTCCGCGAGGCTGCAGGCGCTGATCCGCCGCTCCACGCGGGCGCCGGAGGCCACGAAACTGGCGATCGGAGACGTGGAGCTGGATCTGCTCGCACGCACTGCCACGGTGGCTGGCCAAAAGGTCGAGCTTCAGCCGCGCGAGTTTTCCCTCCTCGAGTACCTGCTCCGCAATCCGCGGCGCCACGTAACCAAGACCATGATACTCGAGCACGTCTGGGACTATAGTTTTGACCCGCAGACCAACGTCGTCGACGTGCTGATGCACCGGTTGAGAAACAAGATCGACCCGGACAAGAAGCGGATCGAGACGGTCCGCGGGGTGGGGTATGTCTTCCATGGCACCTCTTGAGTGGCTCCGGCGGTCGCTCGCCCTTCGCCTCAGCGTCTGGTTCGCGGTGCTTTTCGCGGCCGGCTTCACGGCGACGTTTTTCCTTCTCTATGTGCTGCTGGGAAGGCAGCTGGAGTCCCGCGATTTCGAGGCGCTGCGCCTGCGGATCGGCCAGTACGCCGACATCTACGAGGCGCGCGGACTGATCGGGCTTCGCGAGCGTATCACCGAGGACAGCGAGGCGCCCCACGTGCGCTCGCTGTTCGTGCGACTCGTCGGCCCCGGAGGAAACCTCGTCTGGGGCAAGGTCCCGCCGGACTGGATAGAGAAGGACCCGCGGCAGCTTGCGGTGCCCGACGGTTGGGGCGGCTGGAGCGTGCGTCGCGTCTACAACGTCCGGGTCCCCACCGATCTTCAGCGGGACATCGCGGTCGTCTCGACCGTGCTGCCCGACGGACTGCTGCTCCAGGTGGGCCGCAGCACGGACAGCCGTTCCGCGCTGCTCGAACCGCTGCGGCACCTCTTTCTCTGGGTCGGCGGCGGAGTGGTCGTGGTCGCGTTCGCGATCGGATTTTTCGCCGCGCGCCGGGCCACCCGGCCCCTGCAAAACGTCGTTCAGACCGCGCGGCAGATCATCTCGACGGGGGCGCTCGACGCCCGAGTGCCGATGCCGAAGCGTCAGGACGAGATCGCCGAGCTCGTGCGGTATTTCAACACCGTGCTCGACAAGAACGCTGGCCTCCTGCGCGCCATGCGCGAGGCGCTGGACAACGTCGCGCACGACCTGCGGACACCGCTGACCAGCCTCCGCGGCACCGCCGAGTTGGCGCTTCGCCAGCAGGAGAATCCCGCGGCGGCCAACGAGGCGCTCGCCGAGTGCGTGGAGCGGGCCGACGATGTGCTCCGCCTGCTGCGGGCCCTGATGGAGATTTCGGAAGCGGAAGCCGGCATGATGCGCCTTGATATGGTCGAGTGCGATCTGGCCGATCTCGCCCGAGCCGCGGTCGAGCTGTATTCGGACGTCGCGGACGCCCAGCAGATCACGCTCCGGATCGAGGACGCCCAACCCGCGCCCGTGAAGGCCGATGCGACCCGAATGCGCCAGGCGATCGCGAACTTGATCGACAACGGCATCAAGTACACCCCGGCAGGCGGCGTCGTGGCGTTGCACACGGAGACGAAAGACGGCGTCGCGCATCTGGCGGTGAGCGACACGGGTCCGGGCGTCGCACCGGAGGAACAAGCGAAGATTTGGGACCGGCTGTACCGGAGCGATCACAGCCGCTCGAAGGCCGGCCTCGGCCTGGGCTTGAGCCTGGTCCGCGCCATCGTGACCGCACACGGCGGCTCTGCGACGGTTCGCAACGGCGAACGCGGCGGAGCGGTTTTCGAGATCACCTTGCCCGCACGCAGCGCCGCCGCCGAGACGGCGCAGGGGGCGCCGACCGCACCTCAGGTGGTCTGAGACGAGCCGGTCGCCTGGTGGGCCAGCGCTTTCACCGCTTTCTGGATACCGTCCGAATCGAGCCCCTGGAATCCGATTTGCTGCCAAAGCCCGCCTGAGCCTTCGCGGTTCACGCCGATGTGGTCATATCGACCCCGGAAACCGCGCTTGAGCAGCTCGGTGCCGAAGCGTGAGCCGAGGCCGGTTTTCGCGTTCCATCCCTCTGCGACGAGTACGAAGGGTGCGCCGGCGAGGCGCTTCATCATCTCTTCGTCGTAGACGTTGAGCGTGGCCTTGTTGATGAGGCCCACGTTCACGCCTTGCTCCTTCAGGCGGATCGCCGCGTCGAGGGCGCGATAGACGATTTCGCCGAACGCCACGATCCACCCGCCGCCAGCGGCATCGCGAACGACGCTGTCTCTGCCCGGCTCGAAGGGCTTGTCCTTGTAGAGAGGGGCGCCGGTGTCGTCGAGGATGTCGGGCACCGCGGCGCGGGTGGAAAAGACGAAACGCAGGCCCTCGTCGCGGAAAATCCTCCGGACGCAGGCGGTGAACTGGTGTTGGTCGGCGGGAAAGTAGAGCCGCGTCGTGTCTTCTCCGTGGCGGGGCTTCACGCCGCCGTCGGCGTACATCGAGTTGATCCCGAAGTGGCAGGTGTTGTCCGCCATGTCGTCCACGCCGGAGTGGGAGAAGTGGGCGAGGACGTTCGAGAAGTTGAGCCGGGACATCGTGATTTCGCTCACGCACATTTCGAGGAAGGCGGAGAACGTGGCATAGATCCCCTGTTTGCCGGGATTGGCGCCGAAGCCCGCTGCGGCGGAGAAGTTCCCGCGCTCCATGATGCCCGCCTCGATGAATACCTCGGGGTGCTTCTTGCGGACGTGGTGGAGCCCGCACGAGCCTTCCAGGTCGTTGTCGAAGACCCGCACGCTCGCGGTGCGCTGCTCGGGAGTCATCTCGTCGAGCAGGCCGTTGACGATCTTGCCGAAGTCGTCGCGGTTCTTGCCTTGTCCGCTCGAACCTCGGTGGACCAGCGGCGATTTGTCCGGTTTGGCGGTCTTGAGCAGCTCGATCGCTTTTTCGTATCCGCCGCGCGACTGCAGGTAGTTCACCGCCACGTCGACCTTCAGCACCTCGTGCGCGTGGGCCGTGCCTTCGGCCCCGGCGATGCCTGGCGCCATCGGACGTTTCACGACGAGCCCGTGGGGCCGCGTATCCGAAAACACACGCGAGAGGGCGATGAAAAGCGCATCAATGTCCTCGCCGAGCACCGTGTCGGTCAGCAGGCCGTAGCCCGAGAGCGTGCGGGTGAGGTCGTAGCCGACCATGTAGTTCTGCGGGTGGCCCGAGATAGTGACGTTGTTGTCGTCGATCAGCACCTTCACTCCGAGCTGCTGGCCCACGGAGAGCCGGGCGGCCTCGGCGTTGTCGCCTTCCATTTGGGAGCCGTCGGAGCCGAGCAGGATCACCGACTTGCCGGGATTGGCGAGCGCGACGCCGTTGCAGAACGCCCACAGGTGGCCGAGCCGGCCCGAAGAGAAGTCGACGCCGGGAGTGAGATTTCGCTCGGGGTGACCGGGAAGCCCCTCGTTGTATTCGCGGTAGTGAAGCAGTTTCTCCGCGGGCATGTGGCCGTCGAGGACCGACAGCAGATACTGCGTCGCGACGCGGTGGCCGGCCTCGTCATAGAACAGCGGCACGATCGGCGCCCCTCCGGCGATGAAGGCGCGGATGATCGTGACCTCGGGAACGGTGTCGTACGCCCCGCCGGTGTGGCCGGAGAGCCCTTTCGCTCCAGCGAGCGCGGTGAAAAACACGATGGCATCCCTGCACAGGCGGATGTTGTGCTGCAGGACGGCTTTTTCTTCGGGAGTGAGAGCGGTCGCGCCCGGAGTCAGCTTGAGCGGCTTCAGGGCGGTGAGATCGATGGGAAACGTTTCCGAGGCCATGGCGCCGGACTATCTGCGGCGTCACTCGGATCGCAAACGGTCGAGGCATTCTCGCACGTCGGGCCACCTCGAAAGGACGGACGGCGGAAGCGTAGGACGCTTATTCGCCGCCGCCCTCGAACGAATCGACCTGGTACGTATCGACCGAGGCGTCGAGGCCCCGCCAGGCATCGGGTGGCACTCCGGCCTTCGCCGCGAGATTGTCCAGAAACTCGACCTTGTCGGGGAGCATGTCCCAAACCTGCGGGAGAAAGGTCGCCCGCCGTTCGCCGATTCTCAGCACGACGCCGTCCCGACCGGGTTGCAGCTTCGCGAGCAACTCGCGGGCGGAAGAGTGGGCGAGAGGCTTGGGTTGCGTCAGCACGCTGATTTCGAAGTGCAGCCGGGGCACCTCCGCCGATTGCACGGGCATGAAGCGCGAATCGTGGAGCGCGGCGCTGCGTGCGTTTTGCGCCACGCCGAGGAAAAGCGGCCCTTCCGGCTGGAGCGTGCCGATGCATCCGCGCAGTTCGCCGCATTCGGTCAACGTGACGAAACACGCACGGGCTTCGAGCAGCGCAGGCGTCAAGGGGGCGGGGGGCTCGACCGGGAGCCTTTCGCCGCGGACTGCGGCGGCGACCGCAGTCCGGGCAATCTGAAGCAGCACGGCGCGGTCGGACGGCGTGAGTTCCGCGCCTGCCTCGGATGGAGTCTCGAAAAGCGCCAGCGCTTCGTATTCGTGCGATGGCGACCGAGCGCCGGAATTCTCGTTGCCGCAGTGCCGATTCTGCAGCCAACGCAGGCGACGGTGTCGTTTCACCACGTGGCTCAGGGCGAGGAAGGGGAAGCGCCCGAAGACTCTGTCGCTTGCGGCGCCGGAGGCGTTGCCGCCGACGGCGATGGCTGGATCGGCTGCGTCCATGGTGGGGATTCTGGAAGCTGGCGACAGTGTACGCCGGGGAAAACGGCCGCTCCACCTCCGCGCACGGTTTCCAGCCGACCGCTTTTGTAGTCGTCCAGCGGGTGTGTCGCCGATCGAACGTCAGTACCAAACCCGGGTCTGGCGCCGCATGCCCCGGAAGCCACGGAAAGCCGCCGCGAGAGAGATCGCGTTTTCCCATCCCGAAAAGGCCCTGTTCCCGAGCGGTTTCACGAAGGGGGACATGATCCGCTATTACCTCGAGGCGGCACGGTATATTCTGCCGCATCTGGAAGACCGTCCGATCACGTTGATTCGGTTTCCCGACGGCGTGCGCGGAGAGAGCTTTTTTGAGAAGAATGCACCGTCGTTTGCGCCCCGGTGGATCAAAACCTTCGAGGTGCCGCGCCGGGCCCACGAGGGGCACATCAACTACATCCTGGTGAACGATCCTGAAACGCTGGCGTGGTGCGCCAACCTGGCGGCGATCGAGTTTCATCCGTTTCTTCATCGCGTGCCCGAACTCGACCGTCCCACGCACGTGGCCTTCGATCTGGATCCCGGCGAGGGGGCGGACATCTTCGCGTGCGCCGACGTGGCGTTTCTTCTCAAGGAACTCTTCGACGGCCTGGGCCTGGAGTCCTTTCCGAAGGTTACCGGCTCGAAGGGCATCCAGCTGTACGTCCCGCTGAATACGCCGGTGACCTACGATGCCGCGCAGCCGTTCGCGAAGAGCGTCGCCGAACTGCTGGCCGACCGGCATCCCAAGCTGATCGTGAGCGAGATGTCCAAGACCCTGCGCAAGGGGCGGGTGATGATCGACTGGAGCCAGAACTCTCGCTCGAAGACAACGGTAGCGGTCTACTCGATACGCGGAAAACGCGAAGAGCCGTTCGTGTCGATGCCGCTGACCTGGAAGGAACTCGACCGGGCGCACGACCGGCTCGACCGCGACAGCCTCTACTTCAGTCCGGCTGCGGCTCTCCGGCGCCTGGCCAAAGTGGGCGATCTGTTCGCCCCGGTCCTGAAAACGAAGCAGCGGCTGCCGGAGGCGTTTCTCGAACTCGAGCCGCCGCGGCGGAAAACGTCGTCGCTCACGCGCTACGCGGAGAAACGCGATTTCTCAAAAACCCGCGAGCCCGTCGCGAAGGCGCCGACCCGCGGCCGGACAGACGGAGCCCGAAAGTTCGTCATCCAGAAACACGCGGCGAGCCACCTCCACTTCGACTTCCGCCTCGAGATGGACGGAGCCCTCAAATCCTGGGCGATTCCGAAAGGAGTTCCGTACGAAAAGGGCGTCAGGCGCTCCGCGTTTCAGGTGGAAGACCACCCGCTCGACTACCTGACGTTCGAAGGAACGATTCCGAAGGGGCAGTACGGCGGCGGCACGGTGATGGTCTGGGACATCGGCACCTACGAAGTTCTTGGCGGGGATTGGTGGAAGGGCGACCTGAAGCTTCTGCTCGCCGGGAAGAAGCTTCGCGGCGAGTGGCACCTTTTCCGCATCAAGAGCCCGGACGACAAACCCGTGTGGTTGATCCAGAAAGGCGGCGAACCGATGCGCCCACTCTCGGAGAAGAAGGAGACCACCTCGGCGCTGACCGGGCGCACGATGGAGAAGATCGCCCGGGACAACGACGCCCAATGGCAGAGCAACCGCACGGACGGTTCGGTCGTCGTGGCGAAAAAGTCCGCGGCCAAGCCGCGGAGAAAGGCGTCTCGGTATCGAAGTCCTGGATTCGTCGAGCCCATGGCGGCGCTGCCCGTGACCGCACTCCCCGAGGGAACGGAGTGGCTCTACGAAGTGAAATGGGACGGCTACCGCGCCCTCGGAGTGAAACACGGCGCGGAGGTCCGGATTCTCTCGAGAAAAAACAAGGCGTTGACCGGCGAATTCCCGGACATCGCGGAGGCTCTGGGCGAGGTGCACGCCGACACTGCTCTGATCGACGGCGAGATTGTCGCGATCGGCGACGATGGGCGTCCTTCGTTCCAGGCGCTCCAGAACCGCGCGTCGAAGCCGCCGGACGTTCGATTCTACGCGTTCGATCTGCTGGGACTCGACGGAGAGGAGTTGCTGGATCGTCCGCTGGAGGAGAGGCGGGAGAAGCTGCGGGAGATCGTCGCGGGAACGGGGCTGGGCTTTTCCGACGAACTGCGGGGTACTGCGGCCAAGGTGCTCGAGGCCGTGGCGAAGCTGGGTCTCGAGGGGGTGATCGCGAAACGCCGCGAATCCCGCTACAGCCCGGGCGAACGCAACAACGACTGGAAAAAACTCCGGTTGAACAACGAGCAGGAGTTCGTCGTCGGCGGTTTCAAACCGGGGCTCACGCCTTTCGACTCGCTTCTCGTGGGCTACTACAACGGGCGGTCTCTGCGTTTCGCCGGGAAAGTGCGGGCCGGCTTCAACCCGAGGAGCCGGAAGGCGGTTTGGGAGCGAATCGAAAACGACAGGGTGGACGAGTGCCCGTTTGCCGATCTCCCGGATGCGGACAAGAAGGGCCGCTGGGGCGAGGGGATCACGGAGGACGACATGAAGGCACTTTGCTGGGTGAAACCACGGCTCGTCGTGCAGGTGTCGTTTGTGGAGTGGACGTCGCACGGGCACCTGCGGCACGCGGCATTTCGCGGAGTGCGCGACGACAAGGCACCCGGGGACGTCGTGCGCGAGTCGTCGTAGCGGCGCTCTCCGGGGACCGTAGTTACATTTCGGTGACGGAGCGATTCTGCGATTGCCGGAGGCGTGCGGCTGGACAGTTTCGGCCACGCATTCGCGGTGGCACGCTCCCTGCATAGCGGAGTCCGGCAGCGCGACTGCCGGTTCTTTGCAGAGTTTTGATCAGCTGGCTGACGCTTGTGCCGTTCCCCCGAAACGAGGCTTTGAGTCCGTTTTACCGGACTCACCGCCGTTATTCCTAGCGGGATGCGGCGTTTCAGAGAAACACAACCTCCGCATCCGCGGAGAACCCTCCCATGCACAAAATCAGCAAGCTCACACTGTCAGCCGTCGTCACCCTGTCTTCGCTCCCACTGCTGTCATCGGCAGCCACGATCGAGCAGGATTACGTCGACTCCTATCGGGATGCCCATCGCGGCAATCCGGTTCCGGTCGCCGTGGTGGCTCCTTGGATCTCGTCGCCGAAAACCGGCGAGGTGGATCTCGAGTTCGTCGTGGACACGCAGGGGCGTCCGAAGCAGATCACGGTGAAGTCGGCGAGCAGCAGTGCACTCATCTCCCCGGTCACGGCGGCGGTGAGTGAATGGAAGTTCATTCCGGCCGAGAAGAACGGCGTTCCGGTGGAGCGCAAAGTCATCCTCCCGGTGCGCATCGTCCCGACGGAATAAACGGTCAGATCGGTCCCTAACTTAGCCAATAACCAAGGCCGTCGTCCCCTCGCGGGCCGGCGGCCTTGTCAATTTTACCGGGCCTGGGAAAAGCTCCCACGCCGCTTCCGGGGAGCTTTGCCGGCTCCGCCGCTTTGCGCGCCGTGCCCGACCGGAGACAGTCTGGCATGCCGAATACGCCGCAGAAGACTCCTCCGGGCCCGGCGCTCCGACCGCCTTCGCGCGCCGTCTACTGGTATCTGCTCGTGATGTTGCTTGCCCTGTGGGCGTGGCAGGAGGCGTACCAGCAGGTTTCGGTTCGCACGATTCCGTACAGCGAGTTCAAGACCCATGTGGCCCGTCGCGAGGTGACGGAGGTCTTGATCAGCCAGGACCAGATTGTCGGGCGGATCGTGCCGGCCGCAGCCGGAAAGGGCGGGGGTGCGTCCGGGCCCCAGAAGGATGGCGCTACAGGTGCGGCGGCGGCGAAGGCTCCGACCGAGGAGACCAAAGCCGCGAATCCAGACGGCGGATACTCGTTTCGCACCGTGCGCGTCGAGGACCCCGAGCTGGTGAAACAGCTGCAGGACGCGGGGGTGAGTTTTACCGGGACGCGCCCGAGCTTTCTCTCCCAGTTCCTTTTCGCCTGGGTGCTCCCGATCATCCTCATGGTGGGATTGTGGACGCTGGTCGCGCGGCGGTTTGCCCGGGCCGGGCAATCGGTGCTCAGCATCGGCAAGTGTCGGGCGAAACTGCATGTGGACAAAAAGACTGGCGTGACTTTCGACGACGTTGCCGGGGCCGACGAGGCGAAGCTGGAGTTGAAGGAGGTCGTGGAGTTTCTGAAACGTCCACAGCAATTCCAAAAACTTGGTGCGCGGATCCCGAAAGGCGTGTTGCTGGTGGGGCCCCCTGGGACCGGCAAGACCCTGCTGGCGCGCGCCGTCGCAGGAGAAGCCGGGGTGGCGTTTTATTCGATCAGCGGAAGCGACTTTGTGGAGATGTTCGTCGGCGTCGGTGCCTCGCGCGTCCGCGACCTGTTCCAGCAGGCCCAGCAGAGCGCGCCGTGCATCATCTTCATCGACGAACTCGACGCGATCGGGCGCCAGCGCGGCGTGCACATGGGCGCGGTGAACGACGAACGCGAGCAGACGCTGAACGCGCTGCTGGTGGAGATGGACGGCTTCGAGGCGAACGTCGGAGTGATCGTGCTCGCCGCGACCAACCGCCCCGAAGTCCTGGATCGCGCGCTGCTGCGTCCCGGGCGTTTCGATCGCCAGGTGCTGGTGGACTCGCCCGATCGCGACGGCCGCGAGGCGATCTTGAAGGTGCATGCGCGAAACAAACGCCTGGAGTCGGGGGTGGATCTCGGGCGCGTGGCGGCGGCGACGGTCGGTTTCTCCGGAGCGGATTTAGCCAACCTGCTCAACGAAGCGGCGCTTCTGGCAGCGCGAAGGTCGGCGTCGGCGATCGGCCAGGCGGATCTGGAGGAGGCGATCGAGAAAGTCGTGGCCGGGCCGGAACGGAAGAGCCGGCGTCTGCGGGAGAGCGAAAAACGCCGCGTGGCGTATCATGAAGTTGGACACGCCCTGGTTTCCGCCTACAGTCCGGAAGCCGACGCCGTGCACAAGATCAGCATCGTGCCGCGCGGCCGCGCGGCACTGGGGTTCACGATGCAGCGCCCGCACGAGGACCAGTTTCTCCTCACCCGGACCGAGCTGCTCGACCGGATCCGCGGGATGCTCGGCGGCCGCGCGGCCGAGGAAGTCGTCTTCGGGGAGGTGAGCACCGGGGCGCAGAACGATCTCGAACGCGCCACGGCGCTGGCGAGGCAGATGGTCGCGCTTTACGGGATGAGCGACCGGGTCGGGCTGGCCCATTGCGTGCAGCGGCAGCCGGCGTTTGCGGGAGGTCCGGAATTCCAGTTTCAGCGCGACTGCAGTGAAGAGACCGCGCGGGAAATCGACGAAGAGGTAAGCCGGATCCTCGCCGACGCCTACCGGGAGGCGCTCGAACAGCTGCGCGCTCACCGCGACCAGCTCGAGTCGATCACCGCGGAGCTGTTGAAGCGCGAAACCATCGATGGCCCGGAGTTCTACCGTCTGGTTGGGCGCCCCATGCCGCACGTGAAGGAGCCGATTCCGGCGATCCCGGAACCCGAAAACGTCCCGAGCCCCCTAGGCCAATCCGCCGCGCAGGGGAAGTAGGAGCCGCGGGGCTCCGCCCGCCGAGATCCCGCGCGATCGCTTGCGGGTGGCGCGACACGTCCCTGTGGCGCGCATGGCGCCGGATCTGCGTTTGGCGCGGGCTTAGCAGGAGAATCGTTGGAGCAGAGCGGAGGTGAAACGCGGGCGGTGCGAAAGTGTCGTCGCAGGGACGCGCCGACCCACCCGCAAGCGTGCTGGCCCGAGGGAGGAGGAGTGCGTAGTCCGGCGCTTGCGGGGGCGCGACACGTCCCTGTTCCGCGCAAAGTGAGGGCTGATCGTTCGGGGCGAACGTCGGCTTGTGCTCTGGGAGGCCGTTGGGCAGTCTTGGTGAACAGCGCCCGCTGGCAACCGGTCGCGAAGTCTGGCGCGGAACGGAGAACGTTTGCGGATGCTGACATCATGAACCGTTGGATCCAGGTCGGGATTCTCTTCGCCGTCATCTGCTGTGCGGCACATGGGTTCGAGCCCGCCGCAGCGACGCCGGGCGCGCGAGATGATGCGGCGATTTCTCCATCCGCTGCGCGGCGGATCCAAGCGCTGTTCCGTCCGTTTCAGACCGACGCGGCTGCGCTGTCACCGTCGGGACAATACGTGGCATATTCTCTCCGTGAAGGTTCCTCGTTGAGCGTGATTGTCGTGGACGCCGAAAAACAGGAGCGAATTCTGACGAAGGTCGAAGTGGAAAGAGGCGATTCTGCGGCCGTGATGCTCGGCGATGAAGAGGAGGAGACGCTGGCGGAGATCGGATGGATGGAGTGGGTGAACGATCGCCGACTGATTGTAGGCACAAACCGTAGAGGCAGCTACGTTGGTGCGCGGCCTGGGTCTTGGATCACCCGCACCGGAGTCGTGCTGGCGGTGGATGTGGATGCCAAGAAGGTCGAGACATTGCTGACGCCGAACGATGTGGCGGAAAACGTCTGCAAGAATCCGAGTCTGCCGAACCATGGGATGGCTGCCCCGAACGAAGATCCGGGGCTGGGCGGTTACATCCGCACTAATCTGCCGCCGGAGCCGAGCCTGACGGACCGCTGGCCTCGTTCTCTGGAGATTGCCGGTTTTTTCCCGGGCGATCCGGAATCGGTGCTCGTCGTTGCGTATGGTAGGAACGGCTACGGACGATACGCACTGCATGCCTTGTCTGGCGGCCTGAAGCCGATCGAGGAGGAGATACTCGATCCGACGCTGATTCCGATCGCGGATCGAAGTCGACATGCCCGCGCCGTGTTGAGCGGCAGTTTTCGCACGCCTTTTCCTCATGCCTTCATGATTGAAGGAGGCCGCCGCCTGCATCGGTGGACGAAGCTCGACGATATGATCCGGGAGTCTACGGGCGGCGGATTCTCTGTCTCTCCGGAGAATTTCTTTGGCCACCGGGCTGTCCCGCTCGGTTTCGCCGAAAACCCGGATGTGCTCTATTACGCGTCGAATGTCGGCCGGGAGGTGTTCGGAATCTATAGCGTCAACCTGAAGACGCGTAAGCGAGAGGCGTTGATTGTCGAACATCCGACGTTCGATCTGATTCGCCCGGCGGCAGATGGTTTGGCGGCGCCCGGTACGTTGGTTTTCGACCGCTACACAAACGTCCTGACAGGCGTGCGATTTCAGGCGGGACGGGAGAGCACGCTCTGGCTGCGGGCGGACTTGGCTGCCTTGCAGCGTCGATTGGAAACAGTCTGGCCTGAGCGGTCCGTAAGGATTCTCGGTTGGGATAGGGCGGAGCGAAAGTTCCTCGTACTGTCTTTTGGTCCGACCGAGTGCGGGAGTTTTTCACTGGTCGACATTAGGACCGGAAGGACGAGCGAGTTTGCACTTCGAGCGCCGTGGCTTTCGACGGAAGCGGCGTCGACGCTGCAGCACTTTCGATTCAGTTCCGCACAGGGCACTCCGATGGAAGGAACGTTGGTCGTGCCGCGTTGCACCCGGCTGACGCCCGCGCCCGTGCTGGTGTGGCTTCGCGCTGATGCTTGGGAGCAGACCCCTGCGAGCTTCGAGCCGGAACTCGAAGCCTTCGCTTCCCTGGGGTTGGTCGTCCTGCAGGTAAACGGTCGTGGCACGTGGGGCTTTGGCGTTTCACGTCGCGAGTTGCCTCCGGAGGGGCTGGTCCGCGCTTGTTTGGACGACGTTCTTCGGGCGATCGAGGGAGCGGGCCGGGTGGTGCCCCTGAACGAGAAACGCGTGGTGATTGCGGGTGCGAAGCGCGGCGGTTACCTCGGTCTTCGCGCGGCACAGCTGCGGCCCGACCGTTTCCGCTGCGTCGTGGCGTTGGAACCTCTGCTCGACCCACGCACGTGGGCGGCGGAATCGGCGCGGATGGGGCTCGACGGCGATCTGCGTCTGCAACGGATGTTCTGGCCAGTGGACAGTGCATCGGCCTGTCCGGCAATCTCGGAGGCAAATCCACCGCTTGCGCGCCCGGCGTTGTTATTGATTAACGAGGGCTCTCGCCGCGCTGAGTTGCCAATGGCGTTTCTGGATGCGCGGACATTGGCGCGGCGGATGGAGACGTCGGGGGGGCTGGTGACGATTCTTGCGGTCGGTCAGGACTATGTTCGCCGTTCTCCGCGGGCCCGGTGTGCGGCATTTCGCGAAATAGAAGCATTCATCAATCTCCACCTTTACGAGTACGCTGTGAACGTGGGAGAGACGAAGCCAGTACGGGACTGAATCCGGGGCGCCGCGCTCCCTGAGCGGTCGGTCAACTGGCCCTTGCTTTGGCTGTGGGGATTCGCGTACATGCAGGGCTCTTCACCGCATTATGAGTACCGCTACACCTCCGTTCGACAGTGTGGATGACGCGATTCAGGATATCGCCCAGGGAAAACTGGTGATCGTCGTGGACGACGAGGACCGTGAGAACGAGGGAGACCTCATCATGGCGGCGTCGAAGGCGACGCCGGAAACGGTGAACATGATGATCCGGTACGGCAGCGGCATCGTCTGCGTGCCCATGCTCGGCGCCCAGCTCGACCGACTCGGCCTCGGGCCGATGGTGGCCCGCAATCGCGAGGTGCAGCGGACGGACTTCGCCGTCAGCGTGGACGCCGCGTCGGGCGTCACGACCGGGGTGAGCGCGTACGATCGCTCCGTCACGATCGGCATCCTCGCCGATCCGTCGGCTCGGGCGGACCAGCTCGTTCAGCCGGGGCACGTCTTCCCGCTTCGGGCGCGTCCGGGCGGCGTGCTCGAGCGCGCGGGCCACACCGAAGCGGCGGTGGATCTGGCGACGCTTGCGGGACTGACGCCGGCCGGCGTGCTCTGCGAGTTGATCAACGACGACGGCACGATGCAGCGCCTTCCCCAGCTCCAGGAGTTTCGGAAGCGGTTCGGCCTCCGCCTGATTTCGATCGAACAGTTGATCGCGTATCGGGTGAAGCGCGACAAGCTCGTCGAGAAGGTGGGGGAGAACGTGTTTCCGACGGCTTACGGCGAGTTTCGGGTTCACGTGTTCCGCAGCCGCCTCGATCGGCGCCTGCACCTTGCCCTGACCCTGGGCGATCTTTCCAAACCGGAGCCCGCGCTGGTCCGCGTGCATAGCGCCGATGTCCTGAACGACGTGTTCCACGGCACCGGCGGCGGCATCCTCGACGCCAGCCTGAAGACGGTGGCTCGCGAAGGCCGGGGGGCGGTGCTCTACATGCAGCCCGCGAATTCCGAGCGGGCCCTGCTCGCGCAGCTCTCGCCCGGCAAGAGCGAACCCGTTTCGGCGATGGATCTGCGCGACTACGGCATCGGGGCGCAGATTCTCACCGCGCTCGGTCTCCACAAGATCCGGCTACTTTCACGGCATCCGCGCAAAGTCGTTGGCCTCGAAGGCTACGGCATCGATCTCGTCGAGGTCGTTCAGGTCGACTGAGCGAAAACGCTCGCGAGGCGAATCGGGCAGGGGATTGACCCTAGAGGCCGTCCCCTGAAACCGAAAAGGCGCGCAAAGACTCGGTCTTCCTTCCGGCCGGTTGGTGCCCGTCGCAACCCAGCTGCGCCAGACCTTCGGCTTATTCGAACGACGGCGGCCAGCTTTTCCGTCGCGGGAGGCCGGACTCTGACGCGGCTCGATCCGTTCTGGGCCTGAGCGCCGGCGTATCCGAATTGTGCATTCGGGATTCGTGTCGTGTGTATGCAAACGCGTACTTTTTGCGACGCGGTAAAGAATGTTCTGTCCTGTTTGCGGGAAGCCCGAAAGTGTAGGCGCAGTACCCCCCGTTCGTACATGGTCATCCACCGCACCCGGCTCAGTCTCTGTGTCTCCTTCTTTCTCTTGATCGGCTCGTTGGCGTTTGGCGCCGAAAGGCAGCTTTTCGACGACGATTGGTCCTTTTTCCTCGGCGATGCGCCTGGCGCGCAGGCTCCGGGCTTTCGGACAACTTCCTGGCGCAAGATTCGTCTTCCGCACGACTGGAGCATCGAGCTGCCAACGCGCGACGGCGCTCCGGGCACGCGGAACATCGGGTATTTCCAGACCGGCATCGGCTGGTATCGGCGCACGTTCGAGGCGCCGAAGTCCTGGCGCAAGCAGAGCGTCTGGCTCGAATTCGACGGCGCGTACATGAACGCGGAGGTCTGGCTGAACGGGACGAAGCTGGCGTCGCACGCCTACGGTTACACCCCGTTCCGCGTGGAGCTCGGCAGCGCTCTGGCCTACGGCAAGGAGAACACGCTCGCCGTCCGCATCGACAATTCGAAGCAACCCAACTCGCGGTGGTACCCGGGCTCCGGAATCTATCGCCACGTCTGGCTTGTCGTGGCGGATCCACTACACATCGCGCCCAACGGACTGAACGTCGTGGTGAAGCGGCTCAACGACGTCGCCGTGCTCAGGGTGGAAGCGAATATCGAAAATCGGACGGAGTTCACCCAGACGGTGACTGTCCGCTCCGAGGTGCTCGACGAGCGGGGCAAGACCGTCGGCGAGTCGGAGTCGACCGGTTTCGCCGCGGCCGGCGCGGATCTGCAGGTCAGCCGGGAGATCATCGTAGCGCAGCCCAAACCCTGGTCGCCGGAGAATCCGGTGCTGTACCAGCTGAGGACGTTTGTTCAGAGCGAGGCGGGTGACCGCGACAACTCGGAGACCACGTTCGGCATACGCACGGTGCGGGTGACGCCGGAACGCGGACTGGAGTTGAACGGCGTGCCGGTGAAGCTCGTGGGCGGGAACGCGCACCACGACCATGGCCCCCTGGGTGCGGCCTCCTTCGACCGGGCCGAGGAGCGGAAGGTGCAACTGCTCAAGGCCGCCGGCTTCAACGCCGTGCGAACGTCGCACAATCCGCCGGCTCCAGCGTTTCTCGACGCCTGCGACCGGCTCGGGCTGCTCGTCCTGGACGAGGCGTTCGACGGCTGGGTGAAAAAGAAGTCGGAGTACGACTACGGCACGGTCTTCGAGCAGGACTGGCGCGACGACGTCGACGCCCAGGTGCGGCGGGATCGCCACCATCCTTCGGTCGTTCTTTGGAGCGTCGGCAACGAGGTGTACGAACGCGCGGACCCGGACGGCGAGCGCATCGCCCGGATGCTGACGGAGCGCATCCGCCAGTTCGATACGACGCGTCCGATCGCGGCCGGCCTCAACGGCCTCGGCCCCAAGAACGAGTGGACGCAGCTCGATCCGATTTTCGGGGCGCTCGACGTCGCCGGCTACAATTACGAGCTGCAGCGGGCCGCGGCCGACCACGCCCGGGTTCCGGGGCGCGTGATCGTTTCGACGGAATCCTATCCGTCGGACACGTTCCGCTACTGGTCGCTCAGCGACGAGCTGCCTTACGTGCTCGGCGATTTTGTCTGGAGCGCGATCGATTATCTCGGCGAATCCGGCATCGGCCGCGTGTTTCCGCCCGATCAGCCCGTCCTGAATCATTGGGAGACGGAATCGTTCCCCATCCATGGCGCGACGTGCGGGGACATCGACCTGACCGGATGGCGGCGGCCCGTCTCGCATTACCGGAACATCGTCTGGCAGCGCGGCGAGAAGCTCTACGCGGCGGTCCGCGTGCCGGCGCCGGGCGACAAGCCCTGGAAACTCTCGCTCTGGGCGACAACGCCGGCGCTGCCCAGCTGGACCTGGCCCGGACAGGAGGGCAAAATCATGCAGGTCGACGTCTACTCGCGCTATTCTGCCGTCCGCCTGTATCTCGACGGACAACTGCTGGGAGAAAAACCCACGACGCGGAAAGAGGAATTCAAGGCGACGTTCGACGTTCCGTATCGGCCGGGCACCGTCGAGGTCGCCGGCGTGGAAAACGGCATCGTCCGGGATCGGACGGTGCTGACGACGTCCGGACCTGCGGCCCGCCTTCGGCTCACGGCCGATCGTTCGCGACTGGTCGCTGGAGGTCAGGACCTGGCCTTCGTGACGGTCGAAGTGGAAGACGCGCTCGGCGTGCAGTCGATGCAGTCGAACGCCTCGGTGCGTTATTCGCTCGAAGGCCCTGGTGAAATCGCGGGTATCGGCAGCGCGGATCTCTCCTCGACGGAGAGCTATCGTGCGAATCCGCGGCGGCTGTTCCAAGGTCGGGCGCTCATCGTGATTCGGACCGGCGAGAAGCCCGGCAACATCACTCTGACGGCGACGACGCCGGGTCTGCCTCCGCAGAAGCTGGTCCTGGAATCCAAGAAGCGTTGAGCGAGGATCCAGGCACAAACACCGCCGGCCGCTGAACCGGCGATGTCCATCCCTCAAGCCCGCGGAAATCCGCGGGCTTTCCGTATCCAGCGGCGCTGCGCCAACTACCGCTGTGTGTGGGGCTCGTGCTTTTCTGTAACTTCGCTACGGTGCGCCGTGTATCTTCGGAGAACGCCCCCACTGGATCCACGCCGTCTCCCTTGAATTCGACGAAGTTCATCATCGAAACGCACCAGCTGTGCAAAGATTTCGGCCCTCAGCGCGCTCTGGACAACGTTACGCTCCAGATACCGCCGGGCACCATCGGTCTTCTCGGCCCGAACGGCGCAGGCAAGAGCACGTTCATCAAATGCCTGCTCAACCTGGAGAACCCGACCCACGGCACGGCCAAGGTTCTCGGTCGAAGCATCGTCAGTGAGAATCGCGCCTCCCGCGAGCGGGTGGGGTACAGTCCGGAGCGCGACTGCCACATCGGCGGGCTGCCGGGCTGCGACTACGTGGCCTACTGCGGCCAGCTGTCCGGCATGAGTTTTCGCGCGGCGAGGCAGCGCGCGCACGAGATTCTCGACCTCGTCGGGATGGGGCAGGAGCGGTACCGCTCGGTCGACAGTTATTCCACCGGGATGAAGCAACGCGTGAAACTCGCGCAGGCGCTGGTCCACGATCCTGAGTTGGTTTTCCTCGACGAGCCGACCAACGGTCTGGATCCGCTGGGCCGCGAGCACATTCTCCGTCTCATCGGCTCCCTCCACCGCGAACTCGGTACGAGCGTCGTGATCTCGTCGCACCTGCTGCGTGACATCGAGCGCATCTGCGATCGGGTCGTGATCATCGCCCTGGGACGTGTTATCGAGCACGAGTCGATGGAGGCGTTGGCGTCACGCCATCGCCGTATTGTCGAACTCGCCCCGGCCTCCGAGACCGAGCGTTTTGCCGGCGTGCTGCGGGCCGCGGGCCTTGCGGTGGAGCGGCTGTCCAACGGTCACCTGCGGGTGGAGTCGGGGGATCATTCCGTGGAGGGGCTGTTGCGCCTCATGGCCGAAAACAACCTTCCGCCGGCCGAGATCGTGGCCAACCCGAACGCCCTGCATGAACTTTTCTTGAAGTCGCTCGCCGACGCCAACCATGGAAACCACCCTTGATTTGAGCCGCTGGCGGGAGCGGCCCCGCTCCGTCGCGTACCGCCGGTGGACGATCGCCCAGCTGGGCCTCCGGCAGCTGCTTTCGACGCGGCTATTCCGTCTCGTGCTGATCGTGGCCTGGACCGCCGGGCTGCTGATCGCCGCATCCGCCTTTGTTTTCAGCCAGGCCGTATCGACAGGCGGCTGGCTGGAAACCTACGCCGCGCAGCTCGGACCGAGATTCAGTGCGATCGCGTCGGCCATCGGCGCCCTCATCCTGTTGTATCCGGATATCTGTGTCGGAGGCCTTTTCACGCTTCTCTTCTGGGCGCAGTCGTCCCTTGCGCTGACGCTGAGCCTTGTCGCCCTGACGATCGTCGTGCCTGGGCTCGTCACCCGCGACCGCGCGAGCGAGGCGTTGACCGTCTATCTTTCCCGGCCGTTGACGTCGGTCGATTACCTGCTGGGCAAACTCGGGATCGTCGCGGGCGTGTTGCTGCTGACCTGGACGGGTCCGCTGCTCGCCGGTTGGCTGCTGGGCATGGTTCTGGCGCCGGGCCGCGACTTCATCGTGTATTCGCTCGAGCCGCTCGGCCGCGCGCTCCTTTTCAACGGCATCGGGCTCGTGTCGATCGCTTCGCTGGCGCTTGGCGTTTCCGCGCTCACGCGTACCTCGCGCAACACGATCCTCCTCTGGCTCGGGCTCTGGTTGATCGTCGGCGGGATCGCCCAGGCCCCGAACAATCCGGAGTGGCTGCGCCGCGCGAGCTTCACCTACGATCTCGACCAAATCCGAAAGACGATCCTCAAACCCGCGGACGCGCTGCGGAAGGCCGGGAGCAGCCTGCCGCTGCTCGACCGGAATCTGGCCCGCAATCTCCAGACGATGGGCAACGCCGTCGATTCCGGCGGGGCGGCCGGACCGCTCCTCGGGCTCGGCGTGATCGTGGTGCTCTCGTCCGCCGTGTTTTTCCGGAGGCTCCGACCCGAATGAGTGCGATCATCCAGGCCAAGAATCTCAGCCGTTTCTACGGAAACATCCTCGGGCTGAACAACGTGTCGTTCGAGGTCCATGCCGGCATCACCGGCGTGGTGGGACCGAACGGCGCCGGGAAAACAACGCTGTTCCGCCTGCTCACCGGGCAGGTGAGGCCGAGTTCGGGGACAATCGAAGTCTTCGGCCAGGACCCCTGGAACAATCCCGCGGTGCAGGCCCGGCTCGCTTATTGTCCCGAGAGCGAGGACGTGCCGCAGGGCGTGGACCCGATCGCCTGGCTCGTCGCGCTCGGCATGATCTCCGGTTACTCCGCGAAGGCGGCGAAGGATCGTGCCTGTGCCATGTTGAAACGCGTTCGTCTTCCCGAGGCGGCGTGGCGCAAGCGGCTCACCGCTCACTCGAAGGGCATGCGTCAGCGGGTGAAGCTGGCGCAGTGCCTCCTGCACGAGCCTCAGCTGATCATC
Source organism: Opitutaceae bacterium EW11 (assembly GCA_003054665.1). Taxonomy (GTDB): domain Bacteria; phylum Verrucomicrobiota; class Verrucomicrobiia; order Opitutales; family Opitutaceae; genus EW11. The sequence goes on from QAYY01000022.1 coordinate 88,852, forward strand.
CTCGACGAGCCGATGAACGGCCTCGACCCGGTCGGCCGGGAGGACTTCAGCGTCGTGCTGCGCGAACTCGCGGCCGGCGGCGCGAGCGTGCTGATCTCGAGCCACCTGCTGCACGATCTGGAGGCGCTCTGCAGCGAGTTTCTGCTCTTCCGCTGGGGTCGGATCCCCCGCGCGGAAGCCGAGGCGGCGTCGCCCGACGCGCGCAAGCGCTGGCCCGCGGCCACGACGTTCCGTTGCGGCGATCCCGAGGCGCTGGCGCGTTTCCTCTTCGACCGGAAACTCGTCCGCGCCTTCGAGATCGAGGAACCGGATACGCTTCGCGTGCAATGGCGAGATCCCGAGCTGTTCTACAGCCGGTTTCATGGCCTGCTCCTGGAGAGCGGCGTGCCGATCCAGGAGGTGCGCGAAACCGCGTCGCTGCTCGAGCGCGCCATCCACGCCCCGTCCCTATGACCGCTTCAACCGACGTCTTCCCCTCGCCGCGAGTGGCCCCGAACCTCCGGAACGCGTTCGGAGGCGTCGCGCGCCTGACCGTCCGGCGCATGCTGGTGCTCAATCAGCTCTGGGCGCTGCTGGTGGTCACGGCCGTGACGGGCCTGTTCGCCTGGGCCGCCCACCACAAGGCGGGGTTCGAAGGCTGGGTGGTGGATTTCTACCTGTCCTTCTTCCTGCCGCTCCTCGCTTTCAGCTCGGCCTCCGGAGCGATCCGCGACGATCTCCGTCCGGCCAGCTCGGACTACCTCTACCTTCGGCCGCTGCCGCGCTGGGCGTATGCTGGATTCAAATACGTGACGCACGTCTGCGTCACCCAGCTGACCTGCCTCGCGCCGTTTGCGGCGATAGTCGGCGTCGGGCTCTTTTATCATCGGTTGCCGCAGGCGGGCCACGTGCCCGTGCTGCTCCTCGGCCAGATCCTGGTGATCGTCGCGGCGTCCAGCTTCGGCTTTCTTTGCGGGATGCTCACCTCCCGCCCGGTGGTGCTGGCGTTGATTTACGGTGGAGTGGTGGAGGGCGGAATCGGCCAGATTCCGACGCAGCTGAGCCGGCTGTCGATGCTCCGCCAGGTGAAGAACTTCGTCGAGGGGCTGACCGGCGAGGCGGAGACGCTCGGTTCTCCGCTGAGCGCCGTGCTCGTGATCCTGGTTTTCTCGGCGGCCACGCTGGCGATGGCGGCCGTTCTGCTTCACCTGCGTGAGTTTTCCGGCTCTCGAGGAAAGGAGAGCTGAACGGTGTCTTTCTTTTTCCGCGCTCAGCTGTAACCCCCCGGCGCTCTCGCGTGAATCATCCGATAGAAACTTTAACGACCATGAAACTCTTCTCCATTCGCGCAGCATTTATCACCGCGGCCCTGCTGCCGATCCTGCCGCTCAAGGCCGCCTTCGAACCCAAGATCGTCAGCGCCGACGCCAAGTGGGTCCTCTACGTGGACCTCGTCAGTTTCCGCGATTCCACCATCGGAAAGGAAGTCGTCGCAGCAGCGACCAAGCTGCAGACCCAGGCGGCGCAGCAGAAACAGATCCCGCTGCAGGTCGACATCGCGAAGCTGCTGACGACCATAGGCTCCATCACGGCCTATGGCGCCAACTACACTCAGGATCCCAGCAAGCTCGATGGAACGCTGATCATCCAGGGAACGGCCGATCTGCGGAAGATCGCGGAAGGCGCGATCGCCCAGGCGACGGTTTCGTCCCCGGCAGAGGTGATCCAGTTGAAGGATTTTCCCCTCGAGGCCTATTCGGTCGGCAACGGCGAGCAGCAGCTCGTGGTCGCGTTTCCGAAAGAGCCGATCGTTGTGCTCAGCAAGTCGAAGACCCAGGTGATGAAGGCGCTCGAGGTCTATCGGGGCTCCGCGCCTTCGCTGGCGAAGGCCACCGATTCTCCGGTCCGTCAGCTCCTGATGGCGAACGGCGACAAACATCCGTACCTCCGCGCCGCGTGTCTCGTGCCTTCGGAACAGGAGTTCCCCGGCGGCGCCCCGCAGGCGCGGGTCCTGCAAATGGCGAAATCGGCCGGAGTGGGCCTGGGCGAGACCGACACGCACGCCTTCATCCACCTGGAGCTGCTGGCGAGTGACGATGAGATGGCGGACAAACTCCAGAAGATCGTCCAGGGCCTCGCCGCGATGGCCTCGCTGGCCGAGTCCAACGACAAGCAACTGGCCGAATTTCTCCAGACCATGGCGGTGAAGCGCGACGGGCGCACGGTGAGTCTGGACGCCTTGTATCAGAGCCAGCGCGTCGTGCAGCTGGTGAAGGATATGCAGAACCAGGAGCAGAAGGCGCCGCAGCACGGGCATCACCCGGCGAAACCCGAGGGGAAGATGATCGCCGAGTGGGTCGCCGACCAGGACCTCGGCGGCGAGTCCGCCTCCGCGGAGCAACTGGTCTATCACACGATCGAAAACGTCAGCCTGAAGCAGGGCATGACCATCATTCTCTCCGGCCGGCCCGACAAGGGGGAGCACGCCCGTCTCGATGTCGTCGAGATCGCTCCCGCGGCCGGCGGCCCGGCCCTCCGTTTCGAAGCCGAGGGCATGCTGCTGAAGAACTACAGCCGCGAGAACGCCGCCTACGCCTCGGGCGGCAAGATGATCAGTTCACGTGAGCGGGTGCCGGCCACCGCTCGGTTCCAGTTTCCCGCCGCCGACGGCGTCTACACGATCAAGGTCCGGTATCTGGACGAGAAGGACGGACAATCGACGTTTTCCGTCAGCCTCGTCGATCCCGCCGAGTCCGAAAACGGCCAGTGATGCGGAGAGGCCGGTGCGGATGGCGTTCTTTTCCCAATCCGAAGCCAGAGTGGTTCCCGGCAGCGCGCCGGGAGCCCTGCCGGAGGAGTCGGCGCTCGTTCGCAGCTGCGTCGATGGAGACGGCCGGGCGTTCGAGGAACTGGTGCGCCGGCATACGTCGCGGGTTTTCAACTACGTGTTCCAGATGACGCGGCATCGCCAGGATGCCGAAGACATCTGCCAGCAGACGTTCATCAAAGCCTACCGGAACATCGACCGCGTGGATCCCGACCGCCCGATCATCGGCTGGCTGCTGACGATCGCGCGGCGGACGGCGATCAATCACTTCCGGTCCGCGAAGGCGTGGACCGAACTGCCGGAAGACACCGCCAGCACCGAGACCTCGCCGGCGCGCCAAGTGGAAAACCTGGAGCGCGCGGGCAACCTGTGGGAAAAGGCCCGCCAGATTCTCGCGCCGCGCGATTTCGAAGTCCTCTGGCTGCGCATCGCCGAGGAGTTCTCGGTCGAGGAAACGGCCAGGGTCACCGGTTTGACCCAAACGCACGTGAAGGTATTGGTATACCGAGCGCGCCAGCAATTGATGAAAGGAGAGACCACCGCATGAACGCCCACCCATCACCCCGCTTTATCTGCCGCGTCGTGCGAGGCTGGAGCTCCCTGGCGGGGGTTGGCCCCGGAGGCGCGCCCGCCGGCTTCGGCGCGCATCACGTGGAGACCTGCGAGGCATGCCAGGAGTATTTTGGGAGTTGTGCGGAGTTCGACGCGGCGCTGAAAGCCGAGGCGGCCCTTGGCCGTGTTTCCTCTCCCGGTCTCGAGAGCCGCGTCATTGCGGCGATTCGGGATTCTCGCACCCCAGAGCCCCGGCGGAGCCGGTCGTTCGCCATCCCCGCCACCGCGCTGATCGGAGCGGCCGCGGCGTTTGCGATCACCTTTTTGGTCATGACGCGTGCACGGTCGACGCCATCCAACGACGTCACGCCGGAGGAAGTTGTGGCCGCGGCCCAGTCCATCTCCAGCCAGGTCTGGGGCACCGTCAAGCCGTCGGCGACCGTCGCTCTGAAGAAGAGCAATTCGCTGCAGGACGAACTGAATTCCGTGTATTCCGACGCTCGCGGGGCCGTGGACTTTCTTGCGTTGAATTTCCTCCCGGGTCCCGGCACGACGGCCGGGGCGACGCCCCCGCAGCCGGGCCTGCCCGCACAGCAGCGCGGTTGACGCCGTGGGCTGGTTGAAGGCGAAACCCGAAGTTGTTGCTCCGGATTGTGGGCGCAGTGTCCTCCTCGCGCGGAGCGACGTCGCAAACCGCCGAGGGAGGGCACGCGGCCCAGATCGGACTCTGGTCGGCGCTGCGCCGTCCGCGCCTGTTTGATTCCTTCAGGGGCGCGCTTGTATCCGAGAGGGCTCTTTGTAGTCTCCCGGCCATGACCCAGGATCCGAACGCGGAGTTTGATCAGTCGGTGCTGGAGTTGATCGAGCGCAGTCCCACGGGCGTCGTTCCGCACACGCCATCGCATCAGGACTCTCTCCGGCGGCTCCGGGCCGCCCATCAGGTGTATCCAAGCGCCGACCACGAGAACGGCTTTGTGACGGCTCGTTCTCTGGCGGGCCGGCAGACCTTCCAGGCGGCAAACCTGGACGTTCTCCGCTCGAGCGCCGACGACGATCTCGAGCCGAACGCGGCCGTCTTCGACCGGTACGTGAAATCGCTTCCCCCGGCCCAGCAGGCGAGGGCGGAGAGCTTCCGGGCGATGGTCGCCGGCCGCCCCGCGCACCATCGGGCGAAGCATGGGTTGCCGGCCGTGCACGATCCGGTGCACTCGTTGTTCCTCCTGCCAGGAGGCGGACCGCATCCCGGTCTTCCCGGCGACTACCTTTACGGATTTGTCGCCCAACATGGCGGTCCGGCGCCAGTCTCCGCCGCCTGGTCGATCCACCTGCACGACCGGCAGGACGGCGAAGTTTTGTGGGAGGGGAGCGATATCGGGGAGGCTCTGGACAAACTCGAGGAGCTTCTGGCGTGCGCCCCCTTCGACATGGCGGAACTCGAAGCCCTCGGCTTCCGGTTCACCTGATCCGCTCTGCTGGGGGCCGCGTCGCGAAGTCGGCGGCAGTGGCGGGCGGACTCGGATGGCGTGAGGCCCACGCTGTGCGACGAGAACCGTTCGTGACCGCACGCCAAGCGTAGTGGCTCGCTGGAGCGGGTTTCCCGCGCGGTGCCGGCGAACCGACTGCTTGCATGGTCCCCCTGCGGGTGTAGCCTGCGAAACGTTTCGCACCATGGGCACCCGCTTGCGTTCCCCCAATCTCTCCAAACTCGGTATCGTCCAGATCGCGGAAAGCATCGGTGTTTCACCATCGACGGTTTCGCGCGCTCTGCGTCCGGAGACTGCTCACCTGGTGAGCGCGAAACGTCGCAAGGAGATCCTCGATCTCGCGGAGCGGCAGCGTTTCTCCCCGAACCCCGGAGCGCGCATGCTGCGCAAGGGCGTCAATTCGATCCTCAGCGTGGTCGTTCCGTTCGACGAGAACATCATGTTCTCCGAGTTCTACGGGCGCTTTCTCGCCGGGACCTTGCACGCGGCGGCGGCGCGCGGTTGGGACGTCCACATCTGCACGTTCAAACGGAAGCCGGGCGCGGATTTTCGGGAGACAATGCAGCACCTGAGTCTGGATTCGTCGGGCATCGTCTACCTCGGCGAGCCGCTCTCGAAAGAGGACGCGGCCAAGCTGAACGGCTTCCGGCGCCCGTTGGTGCTCACGAAATCGTCGCTCCCGCCGGACCTGGAGGTTCGGCAACTCGGCATTCCGGTGGTCGGCGCGGACAACGTCGGCGGCGCCCGCGCGGCGGCGAGCCTGCTGCTTCAGCTGGGCCACCGGCGCGTCGGCCTGCTCCTCGGGCCTTCCAGCTCGCGCGACGCGTTGGAGCGGAAAACTGGATACATGGCCGTCCTCGAACAAGCCGGAGCGTCCCCTCGGCCCGAGTGGATCGTGGAGTGCCCGTTCAGCATGGAAGGCGGACGCACCGGCATGGCCGCGCTTCTTCAGACGGCGGACCGGCCGACTGCCTTCTGCTGCGCCAGCGACGAAATCGCTTTCGGCGCGATCGACGCGGCCCGTGCCGCGGGCCTGGAATGCCCGCGCGATATTTCGGTGGTGGGCTTCGACGACGGCATGTGGGCGACCGCGTGCCGTCCCGCGCTGACGACGGTGCGCCAGCCGCTCTCGGATCTCGCGGAACGCGCCGTCAGCCTCGTGATCGAAGGTGCCACGTCGCCTGGAAACTCGCTCGTCTCGCTGCAATGCGAGATGCCCGCTGCGCTCGTGCTGCGCGAGTCCACGCAGCCTCTGCGGGTGGAGACTTGAGCCGGTCTGGGCGGCGTTGTTTTAGCGGCCCTCGGCAACCTCCGCGTCCGGTTTGAAGCCGATGGCGGCGAGCGCCGGGGCGATCTCCGGATTCGCCATAAACATTTTCCAGAGCAGCCCGGAGCGGTGGTTTTCGATCATCACGACGATCGGCGCCTGATCGAGGGACATGTAGTCCTCGTCGAACCAGTTTTGCGTCGGATTGAAGCCGTCGTGAAAACCGTAGGTGCCCCAGATCTTCGGGCCGAGATCGCGGTAGAAATGCCGCAGCACGGTCATCGACTCCTCCGGGGTGTACGGCATCGACGCCAGCGCGGCCATGCAACTGATCGTGCCGTTGTCGCCTCGGGGAAGCGGCTGCGCTCCGCCGGAGTTCACGCCGGCCGAGCGACCCCAGCAATCCGGACCGTAGCCGGCCATCTGTAGCGGGTTCTCGATACAATAGGCCCGGTTGATGAAGGCCTGGGCGCGGTTGTTGACGAAGTAGTTTGCGTACCGGTCGCGGAGGCCCCGCGGATCAAAACCGAGGAACGAGAACTGGGTGAAGAAGAGTTCTCCGCCGCGGCCGACGCCGACGTCGAGCCGGATGCCGTAGTAGCGGTTCCCGTTCGCGTAATGGTCGCCCTCCGAGGTGTGGCCCCAGTTCTGGCGGTAGGCGACAAGCTGCGGGCTCTGGCCGGCCCAGCCGGAATGATAGAGACTCGCCGGCACCGGATGGGTGGGTGACGCGATGGCGAGCAGGTAGACGATCATCGTCTCGTTCCATCCGATGAGCGGGTGGTTGATGACGAAGCCGTGGCGGGGCGACCAATGCCAGAGGAGATAGTCGCTGTCGGGACTTTTCCGATACCAATCCCACTCTACCTCGCGCCAGAGCCGCGCCGCGGTGTCGCGAATCTCTCGCTCCTCGGGCGTGTCGGCGGTGAAATACTGTCGCGCGGCGAGCAGTCCCTGGACGACGAAAGCCGTCTCGACGAGATCGCCGCCGTCGTCGTAGGGGCCGAAATGCGCGACCGCGCGGCCGGTGCTTCCGTCGAGGAAATGCGGCCAGGCGCCGTGAAAGCGGTCCGCCCGGGCGAGGAAACGGACGATCTTGAGCATGCGCTCGACGCTCTGGTCGCGGGTGACGAACTGGCGTTCCGTGGCGGCGATCAGCGCCATGACGCCGAAGCCATTTCCTCCGACGGCGATCAGATTGCGGTTCCCTGGTTGAATCTCGGCGCATAGGCCCGAATCGGGATGCCCGGTTTCCCAGTAGAAGCGGAAGCAGCCCAGCTGGACCATATCCAGGAGTTCCTCGTCGCTCATGGGATGCGTCGTGGCTCCGGCCCGCTCGCAGAGCGGCGATTCGTTTCCGGCGAGATCGATCGCGCTGATCCGGTACGAGACGTTTTGGGACGGCGCGCCGAGGAAGTCCTCGAAGCGTGTCCAGGCGTTGCGTTGGGTGGCCACGGGAACGTAGTGCGCGCCGTCGGTCGAGCGGTGGATCCGGTACGACACCACGTCGGGCGAAGGGCTGGGGTTCCAGGACAGGTCGCAATGGCGTTCGTAACCCCTCACGGTGAGGTGCGACGGCGCAGCGGGAGCCTCCGTGTCCGCCGTCGCGCCGTCGAGCACCAGGATGTCGTCGACGTACAGCGTGTGCTCGGCGTTGTCGTCGAGGCCCTGGAGAAAAATGACGCTGACGGCGTGGCGCAGCTGAAACGGTTTTCCCGAGGGCTCCCGGCAGAACGGGTCGATCTGGCCGAAAGGAAGACGAACGCGAACCCAGGTGTGCGCCGGAAGTCGGTCGTTTCCGCTGACGAGCGTCCTCGGATGCGCCCAGTTGTCGAAGCGGTCCTTCATCGTCACGCGGGGAGAGTTGGCCGCGGTGATTTCGGTGTCGCTCCAGCACCAGAAGGACAATGTGTCGCCGTCGAATTCGTATTTCCGCCAATCCTTGCCGGGGACGCCCAGCGCAACCCGCCAGTCGCCGCCCGGGGCCGATTTCCAGTGCAGCCGGACGGCGTTCGGCGGGCTGACAGTGCGATCCTTGACGATCTCGGCATGGCCGCCGAGGTGCTCGACGGAACTCGGCGCGACGACTTCGACCGAGCTGTGGTAATACGCGCCTTCGACCGGACTGTTGTCGAAGACCACGTGGGCATTGTACGCCACCTCCGCGGAGAGCGGGGAGGGGAGGAGTGCGGCCGCGGCGAAAAGGGCGGCCGGTATGCAGGGGGCGAATACGCGCATGGGAGATCGGGCGGTTAAAACGCTGGGATCGGAGAGGCGACGGATGGCGGGCGCCGAGTGATGGGAGGTCGGCGGCCACGGAGCCTGTGGCGAGCGACGGATTGTGGAATCCGGCAAGCGGTGGCAAGCAACAAACGTTTGCAGCGCCTCCAGAGATGCTGCGATGGTCGATTTCAGAAGGCCGAGAGGGAATGACATAGACCACGTAGGACCAACGGAAAGGGATGAAAATACTTCCGCTCGCCAGGAACGGACGGGCATTTTGGGCTTGCGTTGCAAACGTTGTCATTAAGCTGGCGGGCAGATGACGGGCCCTGGTCTCTGATTGGTGCCCGCCACCCACGACCCCTGCTTCCGGACCACCTGATGTTTGTTCTCCTTGACCGCCCGTCGGTGGCGTTCTCCGTTGCCTCCTTTCTTCCTCGAGGGGGCGCCGCAGACGACGCCGCGTGTATCCACGGAGTTCATCCAGGAGGACCGTGCTCCGGGTTCTGAACGCATCCGTATACCCAACCCAACCCCTAGCTAGTAGGCTGACATGAATACCCACCTGCCTCGACGGCTCGCCTTCGCTTTAGGAGCGACGCTCGTCTTTCCTCTCTCGCTCTTCGCGCAAGCGGCTCCCCAATCTGCGGCAAACTCGGACGCCCCCAACGAGACGGTGGTGCTCGATACGTTCACGATCCAGACCGACAAGGACAACGGCTACATCGCCGTCGACTCTCTCTCGGGTGGACGCACCAATACCCCGATCAAACTCACTCCGGCGTCGATCGGCTCGGTCACCCGGGCTTTCATGGACGACCTGGGCCTGACCAGCGTGCGCGACACGTTGCGGTGGACACCCAACGTCGTCGCCGAGGATCCCAACGCCGGCAAGGGCTTCGGCGGAGCCGCCTTTCACGACTGGGCTTACAACTACCGCGGCGCCGGTGCCGGCGAACAAGGCGGACCCGGGCCGACGAGGAACTACTTCTCGTTCTTCCAAAACCAGGACACCTACAACCTCGAGCGCGTGGAGTTCCTGCGCGGTCCGAATTCGATCATCTTCGGCCTGGGCACGGTCGGCGGCCAGCTGAGCGGTTATACCAAGATCCCCAAGGTCGACCGGGACTTCATCACCGCGACGCTCTTTGCCGACAGCAACAACAGCACCCGCGAGGAGATCGACATCAACCGGCGCGTCACCGACTCGCTCGCGATCCGGGTGAACGCCGTCAACGATCTCCGGTACGGCTGGCGAAACAACGACGACAACAAGTTCAAGGCGGCCGACGTCGCGCTTCTCTGTCGGATCGGGCCCAACACCTCGATCCGCGTCGATGCGGAGTACGCGAAGACCTACCGCACGCTCATCTCCACCACCATCGGTGACAAGGTCTCCGGCTGGGACGGCACCACCGCCTCCCAGACCTGGGGCGCGGCGCCGACCGGCGGCTCCGCCCGCACCATCCCGATTCAGAATGCCGGCGCCTGGGGCGACTGGCTCAACCCGTTCTGGGTCTGGATCCCGAGCCTCGGCTCCAACTCGCTTATGAAGTGGGCCGGCGGATACGCGTCTTCCGGCGCCCTCGCGGACGTCGGACAGGCGCTGAACTATCAGCCGTACAAGGGCTGGTATCCGGAGCAGATAAAATTGTCGTGGGAGCCGAGCTATTCGTCGACCGCCAACGTCCCGGTCCGCTCCAGTCGCGACTGGACCTATGGCAGCGGCCGAAGCGACATCGACTACCGCGACCTCACGGTGTCCCTCGAGCAGCGGTTCACTCCGAACCTGGACTTCGTGGCGGCGTTCTACCGCTATTACGACAATCAGACCGCCAAGGACTACGAGGGCACGGGCGGCTCCGCGATCGACATCAACAAGCAGCTGCCCGACGGGACGGCGAACCCCAACTACGGGAAGGCGTTTGCCGACTTCTTCCTCAGCAAACAGAACCAGCGCCACGACACGACGGAAGCCCGCGCGCAGCTCAACTATCACTTCGAATCCACACTCTTCGGCTCGAAGTGGACGCAGGTCTTCAGCGGAGCCGCGTCTCGCAAGAACCTCCGCCAGTCCGCCCGCCAGTACCTCGCGCAGGTCGGGAACGGCACCTCCATCACCAATCCGGCCGATTGGGTGCAGAACATGGTTTGGGGTCGGATCTACCTCGATAACCCGAACCAGGTGATGAATGCGCCCGAGACCGCGCCGAACGGCCGCCTGATTTCCTACATGCCCAAGGCGGACGGCTACTGGTTCGATTTCGACGACGAGTTCAAACTCCAGGATTACGCGGTGATGTCGCAGTCGCGCCTGTTCGACGACCAGCTCTCGATCACGCTCGGCGCCCGGCGCGACCACTACAAGGAGCACCTGCGCGAACTGCGCCGCGGCCCCAACCTGACGGACAAGATCTCCGACGAAAGCCAGAGCGCGAACACCATCTCGGCCGGCGGCGTGTATTACCTGAAGGCCGGACTCGGAGCGGTGGTGAACTACTCGAAAAACATCCAGCCTCCCCACGCCGGCTCGCAGTCGATGCTGGACGGGTCTCGTCCGCGTCCGGAAACCGGCAAGGGCCTCGAATACGGCCTCCGCTACTCGAGCAACGACGGCAAGTATTACGTCACCCTGATCCGGTACGACACGAAGTCCCAGGGGCACCTCGTGGAGAATCCGATCGACCTCCGCGGCATCTGGCAGAAATACAACATCGCCAAGGGCCTCGCCTCCGAGTCGGGCAACGGCAGTCTCGCCTATTCGGATACGACGTCGCTTGACGTCACGGGCTACGAGTTCGAGATCACGGCAAATCCGACGCCGCAGATCCGGCTGGTCGCCAACTTCGGCAAACCCGACGCGACCATCGTGAACTATTATCCCGACAGCCGCGCGTACATGGCGGCGCATCTCGCGGAGTGGACCGCGGTGATGAACGACGCCAGCCTCGATGCGACCAAACGCAACGATCTCAGAACCCAGATGGCCAACGTCCAGGACAAGCTGGATCAGGCCGTCCCGGGCGCGAAGAACAAGGGACTGGTCGACTACACCGCGAGCATCTTCGGGTTCTACACCTTCCCGAAGCACGTCTTCCCCGGCTTCTCCGTCGGAGCGGGTGTCACCCGCACCGGCAAGACCTATGCCGCCACCTACGACAGCAAGGAGTATTTCGGCTCCGCGGTGACGACCACGGTGCTGGCGCTGAGCTACGAGACGAAGTTAGGGAAAATTCCCGCCCGCTTCACGCTCGACGTCGACAACGTCTTCGATTCGCAGGACCCGATTGTCACCAGCTACCATTGGGGTTACGTCGATAGCAACGGCACCCACATCAAGGATGCCTACTACTACCAGACACCTCGAACTTTTCGGCTAAGCGCTCGGTTCACGTTCTGAGCGGATTCTATGGTCAACACCGGCGGCGGCTTGTGTGGGCCGCCGCCGGTCGAATCGTGCCGCGGGCGCTTGCCGCGACCACGCACCCATCATGTCGCATCATTCCACTACAACGTCAGGAGAGTCCTTCGCCATCCCCGCAGCCGACGACCTCGGCCTGGTCACGCTGCGCCGAGCCGGAGGAGAGCTGGCGATCCAGTTGACCCATGACGGTGCGCTTTTCGCCATCCGCCATGGAAAGACGCTGGTCAACCAACTGCTCCCCGGGCCCGCGGAAGAGGGGCTCTTTCGTCTGTTGTTGAGGTGGCGAACCGACGCCGGGGGCTCCGGTTGGGCACCGCTGGTCGGCTCCGGCTGCGAGTGCGCGGTGGAGTCGGGCACTTCGGCCGTCTGGCGGTCCGTTCCCTTTCCGGGCTTGGAGTGCTCCGTCACGCTCGAGCTTCACCCGCGACACGATGCCTGGTCTTGGCGCGTGGCGGTGCGCAACACCGGCGATCGGACGTGCGAGTGCGAGATCCTTCTCGCCCAGGATCTCGGTCTCGCGGATGAGGCCGCCGTCCGGAACAACGAGGCATACACGTCTCAATACATCGATCTGCTGCCCATCGAGGATGCTGCGCTCGGCTGGATGATCTTCGCCCGTCAGAATCAGCCGGCGTCCGGCGGACGGCATCCGTGGTTGGGCGTGGCGTGCGGCGATCGCGCGGAGGCCTTCTGCACGGACGGCTGGCAGTTTTTCGGGGCCGATCACCGGTTGACCGGCGAACCCGCCGCGGTGCGGATGCGCATGCTGCCGTCGCGAAGGTCCCAATACGACTTTGCCCTCGCCGGTTTGCAGAGCCGAAGCCGAAAGCTGGCTCCGTCGACCGCGGCGGAGTTCACGTTCGCCTGTCGGTTTGTACCCGATCATGCCCAGGCCTCCGAGCCGGCGGACACGGCGCTGATGCGTGAAGCCCTGGAAGGGCGGGCTCCTGCGGCGGGGCGCGGTGGGTTCCGTCATGCAGGTGTTGCCGCTGCGTCGCTCTTCGCGTCCGCACCGTGGCTGCACGGCGAAGTGCCGACGGCGGCCGATTGGGCGGCTTGGTTTCCTGGCTCCCGGCGCCAGGAGGAGATCGGCGGCGACGGCACGTTGCTTTCTTTTTTTTCTGCCACCGATACGCACGTCGTTTCCCGAGAAAAGGAGGCCGGCATCCTGCGACCGCACGGTCAGATTCTCCGCACGGGAAGGTGGTCGTGGATCGACGAGGAGCAGTTCGGCGTCACCTGCTACGCCGCAGGGGTGTTCGGAGCGCAGGCTTACCTCGGCAACCCAAGTTTGGTCCGGCTGCTGCCCGTCGTACGCAACGCCCTCGGACTCACGCGCGGCTCCGGCCAGCGGGTGTTTGTCCGCCGCAAGGGCGTTTGGCGTCAGCTAGGCATTCCTTCCGCGTTTGCGATGACCCCCGGAGAAAGCCGGTGGTTGTATCGGTTTGCCAACGACGTGATCGAGGCCCGTGTCTGGTGCGCGCGGGACTTGCCGGCGTCGTTTCTCAGCCTGCGGGTCGTCGAGGGCGAACCGGCGGGGTTTCTCGTCAGCCATCAGGTGGTCCTTGGCCCCACCGAATTCGAACAACGGGGCGAACTCGCGCTGCACCGAGACGAGGCTTGGTTTGGCTGTGCGCCTGGACCCGGTTTGGTCGCCGACAAACTTCCGCGGGTCCGCTTTGCGATCGCCGCGGCGGAGGCGGAAAGCGTGGCGTCCGCGGGAGGCGACGAACTGCTTTTCGCCGACGGAGTCCGCCATCGCGGCGGATACGCGGTGCTTCAATCCGGGCCGACTTCGCATTTCGGCGTGGTTCTGCTCGGGACGAGCGGGGGGGAGGAGGCGCTCGTTTCTGCCGTTGCAGCCAGCCGTCGGGCCTACCGCGATCCGATCCCGGCGGAGCCCGCGCCCCTCCCGGTCGAATTCGACGACTCCTGCGACGGGGGCGTGAGCCGGCTCGCCGAAGTGCTGCCCTGGTTCAATCGCGATGCGGCGATTCATTTTTCGGCGCCGCACGGGCTCGAACAGTACGGCGGCGGCGCCTGGGGCGTGAGAGATGTCTGCCAGGGCTCCGTGCAGTGGCTGCTGGCCCATGGCGCCTACCCAGCCGTTCGCCGATTGCTGGAGCTGGTTTTCCGGCAGCAGTACGAGCCCGAAGGCGTGTGGCCGCAGTGGTTCATGTTCCCGCCGTTCCAGGCCATCCAGCAGACCGAGTCGCATGGGGACGTCTGTTTCTGGCCCATCAAGGCGCTGTGCGACTACGCCGAGGCCAGCGGCGACCTGCTGTTTTTGTCGGAGATCGTCGGATACACCGATCCGAAGACGTTTCTGGAGACCGGGCCGAGAGAGCCGCTTTGGCTGCACTGCGACCGCGTGATTCACCACGTGGAGTCGCGATTTGTGCCGGGGACGTCGCTGGTCAACTATGGCGACGGCGATTGGGACGACACTCTCCAACCAGCCGATCCGAAGATGCGGACGCATTTGATCAGCGCCTGGACCGTCGGCCTCGCGTATCACACGTTCCGTCTTTTCCGGGAAGTCTGCCGCCGCGCCGGCGAACAGGAGCGGGTTTCGCGCCTGGATGCGCTGCTCGGGCGGATGCGCCAGGATTTCTCCCGAAGCTTGATGCCGGGCGGAACCGTTTGTGGATTCCTGCTCACCGACCCGGAAAGCGGCTCGAGACCGCTCCTTCATCCGGAAGACCGCGTGACCGGCATCCGCTACCGCTTGCTGCCGATGACTCGGGCGATCCTCGCGGAGCTGTTTACGCCGGAGGAGGCGAACCGGCACCGCGCCATCATCGAGGAGGCGCTCACCTATCCCGACGGCGTTCGGCTGATGAGCGAGCCCGCGACGTACCGCGGCGGACTCTCGAGGCTGTTCAAACGCGCGGAGACGGCGGCAAACGTCGGCCGGGAAATCGGCCTTCAGTATGTCCACGCGCATCTGCGGTACGCGGAGGCGATGGCCGTCGTGGGCGACGCGGAGCGACTCTGGTGGGCGCTGCAGGTGGTGAATCCCGTGGCGCTCTCGGAAATCCTGCCGAACGCGGCGCCGCGGCAGGCCAATGTTTATTTTTCCAGCTCCGACGCGGACTTTGCGGACCGCCTCGAAGCCCAGGCGCGCTGGCAGGAGCTGCGGACGGGCCGCGTGCCGGTTCGGGGCGGCTGGCGCCTTTATTCGAGTGGTCCGGGGTTGTTCATCCATGCCGTTCGTTTCAGTCTCCTCGGCGTGCGCGAATCCTTCGGCGATGTCGTGTTCGACCCCGTCCTGCCCCGGAGCCTCGACGGGCTGGCGGTCTCCATCGGATTGTTCGGGCGCCCGGTGCGTATTCGCTATCGAGTGACAAAGGGATCGTGCGGCCCCAAGAGCGTGAGTGTGGATGGGGCCGTCCTCAGCGCGACGCGGGAGCCCAATCCATACCGAACCGGCGGCCTGCGCGTCAGCGGAGCGTCGCTCCTGCCTTTGCTCGAAAACTCCGATCCTCAGATCGAAATCCTGCTTTGATCCACCGCCCGACGTCATCGACTCCATGACCCCACATCCACACCACACGACTGCGGCCGCCGATCGGATTCCCGTCGCCCAGAAAATCGCCTATGGGCTCGGAGCGGTGGTCACGATCGTGGCGGTCAACTCCGTCGTACAGCTGACGAGCCTGGTGTACGTCGTGGGCCTGGGCATCAGCGCGATCTGGATCGGCTACGCGCAGGCGTTTCCCCGGCTCTGGGATGCGATCGTCGATCCGTTTCTCGGGAATTACTCCGACAACTGCCGGTCGCGGTATGGCCGGCGAATTCCCTTTCTGGTCGTCGGCGGCATCCTGATCGGAATCGCGTTCTGGCTGCTGTGGACGGTGCCTCGCGATTGGAGCAAGCCGGCGATGTTCGGCTACTTCCTCGTGGTCTCGCTTTTCTTCTACACCGTGGTGCCCGTCTACGCCATTCCCCACGGGGCGCTGGGACTGGAGATGACGACGGACTACCACGAAAAAACCAGCCTGTTCGCCTACGCCAGTTTCATCGGCAACGTCGGCGCGCTGACGCTCCCGTGGGTGTACTTTTTCGCCAACCGGCCCGTTTTCCACGGCGACACGGTGAATGGCGTGAAGTGGGTATGCCTCGGGATGAGCGTGGTCCTGACGGCGGCCGCGATGATCTGCGCTTTCGTCTGCAAGGAGGGAAAGTTCAAGCAGGCCAGCGCCCAGCCTCCCGTGCCCATCCTGCAGGGGTTCAAGGCGACCTACCGCAACGGCACCTTCGTGCGCCTCGTGGTCGTGTTTGTCCTCCTCATTGTCGGCTTCCAGCTCGTGATGGGCTTCAACAACTTCATCACGATTTTCTTCCTTTACGGAGGCGATAAGGACGCCGCCTCGAGGCTCATGGCGCACAACGGCACGCTCTGGGCCGCGGTCGGAATCCTGGGCGTCTTCCCGATGACGTGGTTTTCGAAACGTTTCGGAAAACGCGGCACGGTGATTTTCGCGCTCGCTCTGATCGGACTCGGAAATCTGTCCAAGATCGTCTGCTACAGCCGCGCCTACCCGTACCTGACGATGATCCCCACCGTATGCCTCTCGCTGGGCATGGTGTTCTGCTTTTCGCTCGTGAACGCGATGATCGCCGACATCTGCGACGAGGATGAACTCTCGACCGGCGTGCGCCGCGAGGGGATCTATTTCGCGGTGTACAACTGGTGGTGGAAGGTCGCCGTCTCGATCGCGACGGTGATCAGCGGCTACCTGCAGCGGCTGACGGGCTTCGTCGAGGGCGCGGCCGTCCAGAGCGACGCAACGCTGTTCTGGCTTCGCGCCTGGGAAATCGGACTGCCGCCGGTTCTCTGCTTCATCGGGATCCTGCTGCTGGCCAAATACCCGCTGAGCGAGGAACGCGCCTACGAGATCAAACATCGGCTTGCCGAGCGCCGCCCCGAGACGTCTCCGAGCTGACGCCATTTTCCGGATACCTGCGGGACGACGTGGACGGGGATGTGGAGTTCTCCGGCCGAGGACGTTCGCTCTGTACCCGGACCCATCCCCAAGGTTTTTCCTCCATGTCCCATCTGCTGCCCATTCTCACCCGGTATCTCCGAGGTGCGCTAGTCACCGCGATGGTGTTCGGCGCGTCGCTCGCTTCGGCCGAATCGGTCGTGCTCGACGATTTTGCGAAGATCGACGGCTGGCGCGCGTATCCCTCCGAGGGCGCGTCCGCGACGCTCACGTCGATTCCCGGGCCGCATGGATCGGCGCTCGCGATGGATTTCGACATCAGCCGCGGCCGGGGCCATGCCATCGCCCGCAAGGATTTCGCGATCGATCTCCCGGCGAACTACCAGTTCACATTCGATCTTCGCGCGGACTCTCCGGTGAACAATTTCGAGTTCAAGCTGCTCGATGCCGAGGGAAACGTTTGGTGGCAGAAGACGCTCGATTTCCAGTTCCCCACGGAGTGGACGAAACAGCGCATTGCGCGTCGGCACCTGTCGTTTGCCTGGGGCCCGTCTGGCGGCGCCGAGATCCGCCAGCTGAAAGCTATCGAATTTGTGGTCTCCTGTGCCACCGGAGGAAAAGGGCGGCTTTGCATCGACAACCTGCGGTTCGAACCGATCGACGACGCAGCGGCGCGGAATGCCCGGGCGACGCTCGACGTTTCATCCTCCCGCGAGGGGAGAACGCCGGCCGTCGATCCCAAGGGATCCGTCGTGACCGACTGGCTGCCCGCCTCTGGCGCGGCGGAATCCATGTCCTTGGATTTCGGCTACGCACGCGAACTCGGCGGACTCGTCATCGACTGGAAACCGGAAGAACACGCTTCCGAGTACGAAGTGGCGCTTTCCGACGACGGAGCGACTTGGACAACCTGCGCGTCCGTTTCCCGGGGCAACGGCGGCCGGGATCACGTTTACCTCGGCGAGCAGCAGGCGCGTCATCTGAGACTCACGGTCCACCCGCGCGCGACCGGGTCGCCTGTGACGCTGCAACGCCTCGAGGTGAAAGGCCCGGACTACGGCGCGAGCCCGAACGCGTTTTTTCAGGCCGTGGCGTCCGATGCGCCGCGGGGCTGTTTCCCGAGGTATTTCACGCCGGAACAGAGTTTTTGGACCGTGGTGGGAAGCCCGGCGGACCCGAGCGAGGCGCTGATCAACGAAGACGGCGCGATCGAGGTGGACCAGGGCTGCTTTTCCATCGAGCCCTTCCTTTACGTGGACGGACGGCTCGTGACCTGGCACGACGCCGGCGAACGGCAGTCGCTGGAACGCGGATACCTGCCGATTCCCTCGGTGGAGTGGAAGAGCGGCGACCTGACGCTGACCGTCACGGCCTTCGCCTCCGGTGAAGCCGGACCTCAGAGCCGGCTCTGGGCGACCTACCGGCTGAGCAATTCCGGCGCGCCGGTGAGGGCGAAGCTGTACCTGGCGCTCCGGCCGTTCCAGGTGAATCCGCCCTGGCAGAGCATGCAGCACGCGGCGGGCTGGGCGAGGGTGGCCCGGATCGCTTACCGGGACGGAATCGTGATGGTGAACGACCGTTCGGTGTACCCTTTGGATACGCCCTCCGGTTTCGGTGCGACGACCTTTTCTTCCGGCGAGATCGTCGAGCAC
This sequence comes from Opitutaceae bacterium EW11, assembly GCA_003054665.1. GTDB lineage: Bacteria > Verrucomicrobiota > Verrucomicrobiia > Opitutales > Opitutaceae > EW11. The sequence continues at coordinate 107,209 of QAYY01000022.1, forward strand.
CTGCGAGCCGGTCAGTTGCCCGCCGAGACTGCCGTCGACGATCCGCTTGGATTCGGCTCCGCGGCGCTGGCGTACGACTGCGATTTGGGTTCGGGCGGCTTTCGCGAAGTGCGGCTCGCCGTGCCGTTTCATGGAGGGGGCATCGCTCCGGTGGTGAATCAAGCGCCGGAAAACGCGGAAGCTGACGCGGCGAAAGCGCACGAAGCCACTCGGCGGATGTGGGAGGCGATGCTGGACCGCTTCGACGTCAGACTGCCGTCCGCGGCCCAGCCGGTGATCGATACGGTGAAGTCGAATCTCGCGTACATCTTCATCAACCAGGACGGCCCCCGGATTCAGCCGGGCTCGCGGAACTACGAACGGGCCTGGATCCGCGACGGTTCGCTCACCTCGACCGCGCTGCTGGAGTTGGGAATCACCTCGGAAGTGCGCGATTACGCCGATTGGTATTCGGGTTTCCAGTTTGCCAGCGGGAAGGTCCCTTGCGTCGTCGATTCGCGGGGCGCGGATCCGACCGACGAGCACGACAGCCACGGGCAGTTGATCTACCTCATCATGCAGGTCTACCGGTTCACGCACGACACCGCCTGGCTGCGGACGAGGCTGGAGAACGTGACCCGAGCCGTGCGTTTTATTCACCAGCTGCGCGAACTCCGGAAAACCGACGTTTACCGCAACGGCACACCGGAGCAGCGGGCCTGCTTCGGGTTGGCGCCGGAATCGATCAGTCACGAGGGCTACAGCGCCAAGCCGATGCACTCGTACTGGGACGACTTTTTCATCCTGCGCGGACTGAAGGACGCCACGTCCATCGCTGGCATCCTGGGCGAGCCGGCGCTCCAGGCGGAGTTCGCCGCCGAGCGCGACGACTGCGCCAAGGACCTTTACGCGTCGATCCGTCTCGCGATGCAGAATCGCCAGATCGACTACATCCCGGGTTGCGCGGAGCTCGGGGATTTCGACGCCACATCGACGACGATCGCGTTGTGTCCTGTGAACGAACTCGGCCGGGTTCCTGAACCGGCCCTGCACAACACGTTCGATCGTTATTTTCGGAGTTTCGAGGCGCGCCGGGACGGCGCGGTCGCCTGGAAGGACTTCACACCCTACGAAAATCGTGTGATCGGCTCGTTCGTGTACCTCGGTCAGAAACAGCGGGCGCAAGCGGCCCTCGAGTTTTTCATGAAGCAACGCCGGCCGGCCGCGTGGAATCACTGGGCCGAGGTCGTGTTTCCGGATCCGAGGACGCCCCGTTTCATCGGCGATATGCCGCACACCTGGTGCGGCTCGGACTTCATCCGGTCCGTGCGGGCAATGTTCGTGTATGAACGGGAGCAGGACGACGCGCTCGTGCTCGGCGCCGGTGTGGCGGATGAGTGGGTGCACGATCCTGCCGGCGTGGAGGTCCGCCGCATGCCCACCTACTTTGGCCCGGTGGACTACTCACTGAAACGCGCGGACGGGGAGGGCGGTGCGCCGCTCCGCGTCGTCGCGACGGTTGGTGGCCACCTGTCGGTTCCGCCCGGCGGAGTGATCCTCAAGTCACCCCTGAATCGGCGCGTCCGGGCGGTCGCCGGAGACGGACGCCTCGCGGCCCCGGAGAGCGACGAGATTGTTGTCACGCGGCTTCCGGCAAAACTCACGATCGACTACTGAGCGCGACGGTTGCCCGGACGAAGAACCGCTGCCGATCCATGACGACCATCCCCGACTACAAGAATTCCGCCCAGACGGAGGATCGCCGTGTGGCCGATCTGCTCGCGCGCATGACCCTCTCGGAGAAGATCGACCAGCTGCACCAGTGCGCCGTGGGCGACGCCAATCCGAACAACATCCAGGAGCGGCCGGATCAGTTTCGCGCCACCTACGGCTCGTACATTCTCAACGGCGCCGAGGACCGGCCGCTCCGTGATGAACTGCAGCGACGTTGTCTGGAGGAGTCGCGTCTCGGCATACCCGCGATCTTCGGTGCTGACGTGATTCATGGCTATCGCACGATTTTCCCCATCCCGCTTGCGCAAGCCTGCGGCTGGAACCCGGAGCTGGTCCGAACGGTCGCGCGTGCCGCGGCGGTGGAGGCGCGGGCGGCCGGCGTCGACTGGACCTTCGCGCCGATGCTCGACCAGTGCGTCGACCCTCGCTGGGGGCGGATCGCGGAGACCTTCGGCGAAGCTCCCCACGCCGCGTGCGTGTTCGGCGCCGCCGCCGTGGAGGGCTACCAGGGACAATGCCTCGACGCCGAGGACTCCGTCGCGGCGTGTTTGAAACATTTCGTCGGATACGGGGCGTCCGAGGGCGGACGCGACTACAGCGCGACCGACATTTCTCCGCAGCGCCTATGGGAGCTGCACTTGCCTCCGTTCGCGGCCGGCGTGCGCGCCGGCGCGCTGACGGTGATGAGTGCGTTCAACGACCTCAATGGAATCCCCGCGACCGCGAACGCCTCGATCCTGACCCGGATTCTGCGGGAGCGTTGGGGATTTTCCGGCCTTGTGGTCTCGGACTGGAACGCGGTGCTGCAGCTGTGCGGTCAGGGCTTCGCCGCCGACGAGGCCGAGGCGGCGGGCAAGGCGTTGCTGGCGGGTGTGGATCTCGACATGGCCGACGGGCTCTACCGACGCCACCTCACTGGAGCGATTGCCGACGGCAGGGTGCCGAGGGAGGCGCTGGACCTCGCCGTGAGCCGCGTTCTTCGGGTGAAGTTTCGTCTCGGACTTTTCGAACGGCCTTTTGCCGGGCGCGGACGAAGTGTTACCGCGTTCTTGCCGGAGCACCGCGCGCGGTCGCTGGAGTCCGCCGCCGAAACCGCGGTGCTGTTGAACAATCGCGAAGGCATCCTACCGATTGCGCCTTCCGTGCGGCGGATCGCCGTCGTCGGGCCGCTCGCCGATGGACGCGCGGAATTGCTCGGTTCGTGGGCGGCGCAAGGCCGGGCCGAAGACGTGACGACGATCCTCGAGGGGATTCGTTCGGTGGCGCCGAACGGCACCGAGATCAAGTTCGCCCGCGGATGCTCGCTCGGAGGCTCCGACGATGACGGCAGCGTGGGCGAGGCGGTCGCCTTGGCCCGCACGAGCGACCTCATGGTGCTGTGCCTGGGCGAAGCGGCGACGATGAGCGGCGAGAACGCTTCGCGCGCGCTGCTTCGGCTGCCGGGAGCGCAGATGGGCCTGGCGACGAAGGTGGCGAGCGCCGGGAAGCCGGTGGTGGTTCTGCTCGTCTCTGGACGGCCGGTCGACCTGGAGGGGATCGAAGAGCGCGCGGTCGCCGTGCTGGCGCTCTGGCAGCCCGGAACGGCGGGCGGCCTGGCCGCGGCCGAATTGCTCTTTGGGAAACGCAACCCGTCGGGGCGCCTTGCAGTGACCTGGCCGCGCAGCCCGGCGCAGATTCCGACGTACCACCACATGCGGCCGAGAGCGCGCGGGCTCGGCGAGGGACGTTACCAGGATCTCGATACGGCGCCCTTGTTTCCGTTTGGCCACGGGCTCTCGTACACGGAGTTCGAATACGGGCCGATCGAACTCGATCGGGCGGAGGTGGGCGCCGATGAGATCTTGTCTGCCTCGGTCACCGTCACCAATCGGGGGCGCCGAGCGGGTGCCGAAGCGGTGTTGTGGTTTATCCACGATCCGGCCGCCTCGATCACGCGGCCTTTGTGCGAGTTGAAACATTTTGAGAAAGTCCGACTCGGTCCCGGAGAAACGAGCCGCGTCCAGTTCGCGATCGAACCGCGTCGGGATCTGAGTTTTCCGGATGCGAACGGAAATCCGGTGCTCGAAGCCGGCGACATCCTGCTGAGTGCCGGACCGCGGCAGGCGCGGTTCCGCGTTCGTCTTCGGAGTTCCGCGGCTCCCGACGTGCGTGGTGCGGCGCCGGGCTCCGGCCGAGCTGACTTCATTCCCTTATGATCACGCCTGTCCCGAATCTCTTCCGCCGTTGCGCGCTGGCGCTGCTGGGCGCCTCCGCTGTCGCTTGGGCGGAGCCGTCGAAACCGGCGCCTCCGGCGCTGGATGCCGCTCGTGCGTTGGTGACCCGCATTCTTCCCGCCCACGCCGTCCAGATCGATGTCGAGTATTGCCCCCGGGAAGCGGACGGTTCGGACGCGTTTGAAGTGGAAACCCGTGCGGGCCGGCTCGTGTTGAGAGGGCAGAATGGCGTCACGATCGGCTCGGCGTTGAAGTGGTACCTTCGCAACGTCGCCCACGCCCAGATCTCCTGGAATGGCGACAATCTTGCCTTGCCGGCGCAGCTCGACCCCGTGCCCTCCAAGGTGCGCGTCTCCTCGCCGTACCGGCACCGGGTGTACCTGAACTACTGCACCTTCAACTACACCGCGTCCTGGTGGGACCGAGCGCGGTGGGAGCGGGAGATCGACTGGATGGCGTTGAACGGAGTGACCACGCCGCTGGCGGCGACCGGGCAGGAGGCCGTATGGCAGAACGCACTACGGCGTGTCGGTTTTGCCGACGAGGAAATCCGCCGCTATCTGGTCGGCCCGGCCTACGGCGCCTGGCAGTGGATGACGAACATCGAGGAGTGGGGTGGGCCGCTTCCGCAGTCATGGATCGACTCCCACGCCGAACTCGGTCGGTTCATCCTCGAACGCGAACGCGCGCTCGGCATGACGCCCATTCTGCAGGGCTTCACCGGCTGCGTGCCGCTGGCGTTTCTCGAGATGTATCCGAAGGCGCGGATCCTGAAAAAGAAGGTCTGGTGTCTGGTTCCGCCCGGCACGGCTCAACTCGATCCCGAGGATCCGCTGTTCGCGGAGTTCGGGCGCGTCTTCCTCGAGGAACAGACGCGCCTCTTCGGCACGGATCACCTCTATGCCTGCGATCCCTTTCACGAGGGCGAGCCGCCGAAGGACACGCCGGACTACCTTCACGATGTGGGCGTCCGTCTGTTCCAGGTGACACAGCGGTTCGATCCCGAGGCGATCATCGTCATGCAGGGCTGGACCATTCGCGAGGGGATCGTTCGCGGGATACCGGCGGACCGGCTCCTCGCCCTCGACCTGACGGGGCAGAAGTGGCGCGAGACGGGGGCCTTCTGGGGACGGCCTTGGGTGGCAGGCATCATCCAGAACTACGGCGGGCGGCATTATCTCGGCGGAAATCTCCCACAACTCGCAACCAATTCGCCTTCGCTGCTCGCCGATCCGCGGCAGGGCGGCCGGATCGTGGGCGTGGGACTTTTCCCGGAGGCGATCGAACACAATCCGCTGCTCTTCGACCTCGGCCTTGATCTGGCGTGGCATCGCTCGGCGGTGGAGCTTCCGGCGTGGGTGCATGGATACGTCCTGGCACGCTACGGGCACGACGTGCCATCGGCTCAGCACGCGTGGTCGTTGCTTCTCGGCTCGGTTTATTCGCAGCGCAGCCCAGAGCCGCCGATGGAAAGCCCGCTGCTCGGCCGGCCGGCGCTCACGATGACGATGGCCTCGCCCTGGGGTTCGTTTTCGCGGGACTACGACGTGATGGCCGTGTGGGACGCCTGGGCGGCTCTGTTGAGCGCGGCGCCCGAACTCGGAAAAGTGGATACGTTCCGGTTCGATCTCGTCGACGTGGCGCGCCAGGCCTTGGCGGACCTTTCGGTGCCGCTCCAGCGCGAGGTGGCTGCCGCGTGGGAGTCGGGCGATGCACGGCGTTTTCATTCGGCGCGCGATCGGTTCCTCGAGCTGGGAGCGGACCTCGATACTTTGCTGGCAACGCGCCGCGATTTTCTCCTCGGACGCTGGCTCGCCGACGCCCGTCGCTGGGGCACAACGCCGGCCGAGTCGGACCTCTGCGAACGCAACGCACGATTGCTTCTCACCGTCTGGGGTCCCGAGAGTCCGAAGGCTTACATCTTCGATTACGCCGGGCGTCAGTGGGCGGGGATGCTTCGAGGTTTTTATCTCGAACGCTGGAAGAAGTTCTTCGCCTTTCTCGAAACGCAGCGTTCCAGCTATCGGGACGACCAGCTCGCACGAGGAACGAACCGTCCCGACAACGACGCCAACCCGTTCTATCGCGACCTCTCGCATTGGGAGTACCTGTGGTGCGAATCCCACGAGACCTATCCGACAGCCGAGACGGGCGATTCGGTCGAGACAGCCCGTGCGCTGCTGACCAAATGGCTTCCCGTCATTCGGGAAAACGCCAGTCGCTTCGATTGGCAGCGCGCCGAGTTCCGCAGCGGGAACTAGCGCCGCGGGCAGAGAAATCGCTGGCTCACCGCACGCGCTCAGCCTGATACGGGATTCGTTTTCGCACGCCCAAACGCGGATCTGGGATCTCGCGCGTCGCAGGGACGCGCCGACCCACCCGAAAGCGTGCTGGCTCGAGGGCGGAGGAGTGCGCGACGCGTCCCTGCGACGACACCTCCGCTCCGCCCGCGTTTCACCTTCGCTCACGTCCGACGATTCTCCTGATAGTCCCGCGCACAACGCGGATCCGACGCTCTGCGCGCCGCAGGGACTCTTTGGGCCGGAGACAAAGGTTACGTGTCGCGCCACCCGCAGCGGGCATTCCCGCATTCGAGGAACGCCCTACTGCAGTCGGAGCAGGCCGAGGACGACATGCTCGTCGGATTGACGCTGGTAATTCCAGCTGAGCTTGAGCGTCGGCTCCCATTCCTTCGTTCCCTCGCGCATCGCCGCAGGGGAGACGCCGAGTTCGAGCCCGGGATGGGGCGTGACGCCGAAACTTTTCCAGGGGATTGCGGCGTCGACCGAATAGCCGGTCGAGCCCTGTTTGACCGTGGCGCTGGCCGATACGCCGTGAAACCACTCGCGGACGTTTCCGTCCTGCATGAAGTAAAACCGGTAGTCGTCCTTGCCCATCCAGACGAGTTGGTCGCCGACGGCGTCCACCATCAGCTCGACATACCGGTTGCTGTCGGCGGGCATCTTGTATCCGGCGGGCGAATCCATCACTTCCGCATGGAGATAGAGCGCGGTGTTGTCCCACGTGAAGGCGAAGCGCATTTCCAGCGAGGGGTCGCCGGGCAGCACATCGGCTTCGCTGTCCTTGTATTCGAGGCCGGCGAGTTTGTGCCAATCCCACTGCTCGCGCGGCGTATCGGCTCTGAGGGCGATCCCGCGCCGCTCCGGGGTGGCCTGGAGTGGACCGCTCAATTCGAATCTCGCGGCCAGCGACGTGTCGCGGCCGAAGGGTGCCTGGACGAACTCCTTCAGCGCGCTTCTCCCGCGCAGGACGAGCGGATCCTGCTGGAACCACTCGCGGGTGCAGTCCGGGACGAGCACGTTGGCCACCACGATGAGGAAGGCGGCCCGCTGGGCCGGAGGCGCCGAGGCGAGCCAGTCCGGAGTGGGGCGCATGGCTTTGAGCCGCTGGGCGGACTCCGACGGAAACCGGTCGAGGAGCAGCGCCGTGGAGATGACGTCGTGAAGGTGCGGCGGCTGCGGACCTTCGGTGTCGGCGATCAGCTGGGCGTAGGCGTACTGGCTGGCGGACGCTCCGGTGATCGTGGCCTGCTCGTCGAGCCAGAGTCCCGGCAGAAGCTGTGCTGCGGGCTCGGCGGGGGCCAGCGAATACACCGGGCCCACCCGCACGGGCTCGCGCGTGAGGTCGGTCCACACGGTGGACGGGCCGCTGCCTGAGGCAAACTGCAGGAACGCAGCCAGACGGCTTCCGGAGCCGAGTTGTGTAGCGGAAAGGTGGATGCGCGACCAATCGATGGTCTCGAGCACGCGGGTCGCGTCGGCCTCGAGGGCCGGCAGAGCCTGGCGGAGGGTGATGAGGGCGGCGGCGAACTGCGAAAGCGCGACGTCGTCGGTCGGATGAAATGACTGGGCGAGAAAACTGCGCGCCCGGGCGAGGGTGTCGTCCGTGCTCAGAAAACCAAGGGCGTGCGCGGCGAGGATCCCGGTGAGGTGGAGTCCGGCGTTGGACGGCTCGGCGGTGGTGCTCGCGAGCGATTGCCAGGCCTGCACCGCGAGACCGCGGATAAAACGCGAGTCGTCGAGGGACAGCACGCGGTTGGTGGAGACGAGGCCCGCCTTCTGGATGGCCTTGCGCACTTCCGGGGCCTGCATGAAGAGCGCCCAGATCAGACCGCTGCGGGCGTTTTCGGCCTGCAGGAGCGTGATGCCGACGTCGATGCCGAGGACGTCGGCGTTGACCCAGCCCGTTTGCGGGTTGAACGCGTCGACGAAGCCGTACCGCGACCAGATCTTTTCGCCGTAGATCGTGCGCATGTGCCGCAGCGTCAGCATCGACTCGTACGGGGCGAACGGCACGGCGCCGGCGGCGGCGCAGGGAACGATCGTGCCGTCGAGCGCGTTGAACTGGAGCGTGCGGGGCGGTCCGCCCCACGCCTTGTAGCCGGTGGCCGAGTCGGAAGCGGAGATGCCCCAAAGCCGGTCGCTCCAGCTGGGAAATTCCTTGCGCAGATCGATGCAGAACTGCCGCTGGGCGAGGGTGGCGAGGAAGGAGTTGCGGTAGTAGTCGGCGTAAGCGTCGCGCCGGCCGCGAAAGTCCACGTAACAATGCGCGAACTGATGGATGAAGAGGGGCGCCTGCTGAATGTAGTGGAGACCTGCGTACGTGCCGACCGGCTGCCGCGCCCAGGCCCGCCAATATTTTGAATCGAGCGAGTGCCGCGGCGCGCCGAGCGCGAGGAAACTCATCATCAGGTGTTCCGAGTAGTTGTTCCACCGGTACCGGGAGAAGCCGGTCTCGGGATGCCAGCCGAGGGAGACCGTTTCCCCGCCGTTCAGGAACCACTGCCAGTCGACCTCCTCGTAGAGCTGGTTGACGAGAGCCGTGATTTCCGGGTCCTGAAAATACTCCCGCGCGACGATGGCGCCCGCGAGCATCAACGCGGTGTCGATGGAGGACAGCTCGCATTTCCACGAGCGCTCCCCCGTATCCATTTCCATGAAGTGGTAGAAGAACCCGTGTTCGCGCGGAGCCTGCGTCGCGAGAAACCTGAGCATGCCGCGCACTTGTTCGAGCGCCTCGGTGCGCCCCGTCCAGCCGCGATGGGTGGCCACGACCCACGCGCTCAGGGCGAAGCCCGAGACGGAGACACTCGCCTTGCCCTCGCTGGGCGAGCCGTCGGCCCGTGCGCGGTCGCGGACGAGGCCTGTTATTGGGTGAGTCTGTTCGGCGAAAAACTTGAACGAAGCCCGCTGGAGATCGTCGAGAAACGCGTCGTCTTCTCCGGGCAGGTTGGTGGCGGGGTGGGCGCCCGGCACGACAGCTAGTGGGGAACTCGGAACGGCGCCGAGGCGGGGGACGGTCGCAAAAGCGAGGGCGGTCAGGGCAAGAAGGGTACGAAGCATGGGACGTTTGGGCTGGCGCAGGAGGGGGACTCCTCGCGCGGCTGAGACGGTGATGCGAAGGGACGAACAAGAAGAGCAAACAGGTTGCCCGCTGAAAATGACAACGTGTGCAACAAACGACAGAGTCAATGCCCGAGTTTAACAAAATGAGAGAGGAAGCGCGTGTAAGGCGTTTCGCCAGGATCAAGGCTGACAACGTTTGCTAAGAACCAAGCGAAGAATCCCGCTCCAGATGCCGCTCAAGGTCCGGGAGCAGGATGAACCGCAGCCCACCAGAGCCGCCGAAGAACCAAGGTACCAGATCCTGCCCCTCATCCCTCCATCGGAAGTTCCCGGCCCGCTTCTGCATTCTTCATTCTGCCTTCTGCATTAGCGAAGCGCGTGGCGGAGAGGGAGGGATTCGAACCCCCGGGACCTTGCGGCCCAGCGGTTTTCAAGACCGCCGCAATAGACCACTCTGCCACCTCTCCGGGTGGGAGAAGGCCACGTTGCGACTGGACGTGATTTCGGCAACGGCAAAAAGCGGGGCGATCGGCCCGAGCTCCGTCGAAGCCCACGGACTCCGGACCGGCAGCCAGGCTGCGCTCGTCGGCTACTTCTTCCGACCTGGGATGTCGGCGGGGCCTTGGTGGAGGATGAGGCTGGTGACTGCTCCTTGGCCGTCCTTCACGAATTCGATCGTGGCGTCCACCACCGTGGGAAAGAAGCGCGTTTCGGTCTCCGGGTAAATCGGAGCCTTCCCCTGGCCGGTGGCTTGGCTGACGAGTTGATCGCCTTCGAGCGTGATCGTGAGGTCGAATCCCGGCTTCAGTTCGTACACGCCGACACAGGCCTCTTTCACCGATCGCGGAACGTCGATCGGTTTCCGTTCCGGCACCGTGTCGCTGACGCGCGGCGCCTTCGGGGAACGTCCGTTCTGGTGCAGGATGAGGCCGTCGACGCGTCCGTCGGCGCCCTTGGTGAACTCGATTTGCGCGTCCACCTGCTTGTAGAAGAACTTCGATTCAGTCTCCGGATACAGCGGGAGCCTCGTCTGGCCTGAAGCTTGGGCGGTGAGCTGGCCGTCGGCGAGGCGTACCCAGATGGCGAATTTCGGAGCGAGCTGATAGGTGCCGACGTAGGTCCTCAGAATCTCCTCCGCGACGCGGGTCTCGGCGCGTTCCGAAGGCAGTGTGACGGGATCGCCGAGCGCGACGGCGGCCAGCTGGCTGGCAAACTCTCCAGCGCGCGGCGTGGCCAGATTCGCAAGCACCACCACGGTGAGTTTCGCATCCGGGTAGTAGGCCAAGTCCGAGTTGAAACCCTCGATGCCGCCTCCGTGCTCGAAGCGTTTTCGGCCATTTGACTCCTTCACGTTCACGCCGAGGGCGTAGTCGTTCTTGTACGCGGTCGTCATCTTCTTGAGCGCCGCGGGCGAAAGCAGTTTGCCGCCGTAGACGCCCTCGGCCCACCGCATCAGGTCGTGGGTAGTCGAATACAGAGCCCCGGCCGCATGGGGCACATGCATGTCGATGTACGGGGCGTTGGCGAGGTTGCCCGGCCCTCCGACGTAACCGGCGGCGCGATGGGGAACGATCGCGTCGTTGGAATCGACGCCCGATTCCGCCAGGCCGAGCGGGCGAAACAGGTTCTCCGTGAGGAAGTGCACGTAGCTGTCGCCGGTGACCTTCTCGAGGATGTAGCCCAGAACGATGTATCCGGTATTGCTGTACGCCCACTTTTCACCGGGGGCGAATTCGAGCGGCAGGGCGCGGATCTGGGCGATGCTTTCGGCGGGAGTTGCCGGTTTCCTTTTCCAGTCGGCATACCCGGCCTGGTTGGTGAAATTGGGCAATCCCGACGTGTGCGTCAGCAGGTGGAACAGCGTGATCTTCTCCCAGGCGGCGGGCGCGTCCGGCAGGTATTTCGAAACCGGGTCGTCGAGTTTCAGCACCCCGCGTTCCTCCAACAGCAGGAAGGCAGCCGCGGTGAACTGCTTTGTGACCGAGCCGATGCGGTATTTCGTCGTCGCGTCGTTCGGGATCGCCCACTCGACGTTCGCCGAGCCGTAGCTTTTTTCGAAGAGGATCTTGCCGTCGCGAGCGACGAGCACCGATCCCATGAAATGTCCACCAGCGGCCTGAGCATCCGCCACCGCTGCCATCCGAGCGAGATCCTGTGCGAACAGTCCCGCCGCCGACGCTGCCAGAAGGAGAAGATATCTGAGCATGGTGGCCGCAGTTTGGACGGGCGCGCTTGGGAACGCAGGCGAAAACCCGACGGTGCGGCGGCCCGGCCGAACGCGGAGGTCGCGACCTATCTGTGGGTGAGGGCGGCTTCGGTCTCGGACGAACGGTGGTCTTTCTGCAGGAGTCGGCGGGCGAAGCGCCGCCGCCGGATCGAGGTGTATTCGGCGGAGTAGACGCGCTCGGCGAGGTCGATGAGGCCGGTGCGCAATTGTTCGGTCGACATTCGCGCCGGCTGGAAAGCGATGTCGAAGAGAGTGCGCTTCTCCCAGGCGAGCAGATCGATCAAGCGACCCTCGCGCTTGAGGCGCCGGTAGAGCGGCGTGCCGGGAAAGGGCGTCAGGATCGTGAGCTGCACTTCGTAGAGTTCGCTCTCCTGGATGAACTCCCAAATGCGCTCGAACGATTCGGGGGTGTGGGTATCGAGCCCGAGAACAAAACAGCCGTTGACCGTGATTCCGTGGTCCTGAATCCGGCGAATCGATTCCAGGTAGTGCGCCCGCTGTTTCGCCTTCCAGTTCGTGCGAAGCTCCAGACCATCGGTACCGTCCAAGGGGTCCTCGAGGCCGACGAGAATCTGGGCGCAGCCCGCGCGCTCCATTTTTCGGAGAAGCGTTTCGTCACCGGCCACGGAGATGTCCGTCTCGGTGAACCATCGGACCTCTTCGCCGATGAGGGCGTCGACCAGCGCATGCCCATGTCGGCGGTCGGCAAACGTGTTGTCGTCGGCGAACTCGATGAACGGTGCGGACCAGAGTTTTTTGATCTCGTGCAGCTCCTGGATCACCTTTTCCGCGGGCTTAGTCCGGTATTTCGGCTGGAGCCGCACGGAGGCCGCGCAGAATTCGCAATTCCAGGGGCAGCCCCGCGCGGTCTGCACGGTGAGCCGGTTGTAGCGATCGATATTCAACAGGTCGAAGCGCGGAACGGGCGCGGTGGATAGATCGTAGGGTGCCGTCGCGCGGTAGCGCTTTCTGAGTTCGTCCGCCTCGGCGTCGGCGAGCACGGCAGGCCATACGGGTTCGCCTTCGCCGATCACGATTGCATCGGCGTGAAGTGAGGCCTCGTCCGGACAGAGCGTCACATGGAGCCCGCCGAGCACGACCCGCGTGCCCTGCGCCCGGAATCGGTCGGCGAGGCGATAGGCGTCCTTGATCATCGCGGTGAAACTGGAGATCGCGACCAGGTCGAAGGGACCGGGCAGCTGCGCGACGAGATCCGGCGCGTCGACGTCGGGCACTTCGAGATACGCGACTTCGTGGTGAGCCGGGGTCAGGGCGGCCAGCGTGAGCAAACCGAGGCTCGGGAGCGAAGCGATGACCTTGCTGCGTTCGACGAACCCGGGAAGGTTCACGCCGATCTGGAGGAGTTCGGGGTCCATGACGCGGACACCCGAGAGGGCGAGGAATCCGATTTTCATAGCAGCTGTAGGATGACGGCAACTACGCCGGCCAGCGTGGCGCCGGCCGGCACGAAGAAGAAACGGCGAAATCCCGGGCGGAATGCCGTGACGAAACACGTCGTCGGCATCGTGAACAGACCGGCGAGCAGGAGCACGGACGCCGCCGAGGCGAAGCTGCCCCGGGCGTTCACGGTCAGGGCGAAGAGCAGGTTGAGCAGGCCCAACCCGAAACAGGCGATGTGCCCGAGACGAAGCATGCGCCGGGGAAACGATCCGTAGCCGCCGAGCCACGTTTCCCGATGGAAAAACAGGCCGATGGCCGCGCCGGAGAGCGCGCCGGCCAGAAACCCGAGCCAGCCGGCCAGCGCGTTCGCCGCAAACAGGAGAGGGGCGGAGTTCATGCCGCCGGGAGTCTACCGCGGGGACCCCCTCGACCGTTAATCGATAAACTCGATGCCGCTCATCGACGGGATGAATGGCCAATGCCAACAGGCGGCTGTATCTGTTTCCATGTGACGTTAGACGACCTGTAAGTGCCCAGCGCGGATCAGGCGTGACAAGTGGGACGCCTTCCAGAGTGTGCTGCGCATGAGTGCCAATTCGCACAACCGCCCGGCGGCGGTCGGGTTCATCTTCGTCACGATGGTTCTGGCGGTGTTGGGATTCGGTTTGTTGATACCGGTCCTGCCCGGGCTCGTGACGGAATTCCAGGGCGGCGAGGTCTCGGCCGGGTCGCACGCCTACGGTCTGCTCGTCGGCGTGTTTGCGCTCCTGCAATTCATCGGTTCGCCGATCCTCGGATCGCTCTCCGACCGCATTGGCCGCCGCAAGGTGATCCTGTTGTCGCTGGCGGGGGCGAGCGTCGACTACGTCATCATGGCGAACGCGCCGAACATGACGTGGCTTTTTGTGGCCCGCATGATCTCGGGCTTCACCGCGGGCGTGCTGGCGACGGCGAACGCCTATGTTGCCGACGTGACGCCGCCGGAAAAGCGCGCCCAGAACTACGGACTTCTCGGCGCCGCGTTCGGCATCGGCCTCATCGTGGGCCCGCTGCTCGGCGGGATGCTGGGCGCGATCAACCTTCGGCTCCCGTTCTGGTTCGCCGCGGGCTGCGCCGCGTTGAATTGGCTGTATGGATACTTTGTCCTCCCCGAGTCGCTGAAGCCGGAGCACCGCCGGTCCTTCAGCTGGAAGCGGGCGAATCCCGTCGGAGCTCTTCGCGCGCTCGGACGTTTCCCCGCGGTGCGGAGCATGGCGAACGCATACTTCATCCTGATGTTGTGCCAGGCGATGCTCTACTCGACCTGGGTGTTGTACATGGGCCACCGCTACCACTGGACCACGAGCCAGGTCGGGCTCTCGCTCGGACTCGCCGGCGTGACGTCGGCGATCGTGCAGGCTTTGCTCGTACGACGGATCGTACCGGCGATGGGCGACGAGCGTGCGGTCCTGTTCGGACTCGCCGTGGGAATCGTTGCCCAGATCCTCTACGGCAGCGCCACGCAGGGTTGGATGGTCTACGTCATCATCCTCATTGGCGCTCTGTCCGGAATCACCGGTCCCGCGGTGCAGTCCTACATCACGAAACACGTCCCGCCGAACGAACAGGGCGCGGTGCAGGGCGTATTCGCCGGATTGAGCAGTTTGGCGAATATTCCGGGTCCGCTGATCGGAGCGTGGAGCTTCGGTTGGGCCGTCTCGAGCGAGCGCCGCTGGCACCTTCCGGGGATCGTTTTCTACGAATGTGCCCTGCTGATCGCTCTGGCGTTCGTTTTGGCGAAGCGGACGTTCAGCAAAGACCACGGAGCGGCGCTCCCAGTGCCGGCGCCTACGCCAACAGCAACGGAACCCGCATCAGAGGCCGCCGGGCCATCGGCGTAAGCTGCGAAGGTCGTCAGCCCCGGGGATCCGTCCATCCGCCGCCGATCGCCTTGATCAGGAGCACGCTGGCCGTGAGCCGCTGGTTGAGCGCCTGGGCCGAGGCCAGCTCGTCGTTCAGCAGCGTCTGGTTGGCCGTGATCACCTGAAGATACGGGACGATTCCCTGCCGATACTGGATTTCGGTGAGCCGGGCGTTTTCGCGGGCGGAGACGAGTGTGGCGTTCAACACGTCCGCCTTGTCCGCGAGCAGGTGAAGGTCCGTGAGCTGGTCTTCAACATCCCGATACGCGCCGAGGACCGCGGAGCGGTACGTGGCGACCAGTTCCTGATAGGCCGCCCGGCGTTGCTGGAGCGTTCCGCGAAGCTCGCCGCCCCGGAAGAGCGGCAGACTGACGGACGGCCCGATTGACCAGACGCGATTGCTCCAGCTGGTCAGCCCGTCGAGCTGCGTGCTTTGGTAGCCGGCCGAGCCGGTCAAGCTGAACGTGGGAAGAAAGGCGGCCTCGGCGACCCCGATCTGCGCGTTGGCGGCGGCGAGATTTCGCTCGGCCCGTGCGACGTCGGGGCGTTGCCGCAGGAGCGTGGCCGGCGCTCCGACGGGCAGCGCGGGAACGCTGAGCGTCAGCGGTCGCCGCGGCATCGAGAACGCTTCCGGGGCCTGGCCGAGGAGCACCGCGATGGCGTGTTCCTGCTTCTCGCGGGCGCGCCGAACGTCGATCATCTGGGCCGTCGCCGCGTCGAGCTGCGTGCGGGCCTGGAGGAGATCGGTTTGAAGCGCGAGGCCGGCGCGGACCTTCGACTGCGTCAGCTCGATCTGTTTCCGATAGAGCTCGATCGTGCGCTCGAGGACGTCCTGCTGCGTATCGTAGTAGCGGATATTGAAGACCCCCTGGGCGACGCTCGCGAGCGCGGTTTGCCGCACGAATTCCAAGTCGTCCTCGGAGGCCCAGGCGGAGTTCTGCGAAGCTTCCAGCTGGCGCCGGAGGCGGCCCCAGAGGTCGATTTCGTAGGACAGCGAGAGGGGAAGGGAGAAGACGTTCGTGATTCGGCCCGCCGGAGTGACGTGTGTCGTGCCCGTGCCGCCGTCGATCGTCGAAAGCGAACCGCTGCTGCTCGAACTGCGGGCGCGACGGGCGGTGGCGCCGGCGTCCACGCTCGGGAATAGCGCTCCACCGGAGACGGTGACGAGCGCGTGCGCCTGCTCGACCCGGGCCATCGCCGCCTGGATGTCGAGGTTGGCCGCGACGGTTTTCTCCATCAGCGCGGTCAATTCGGAGTCATTGAAGAGCGTCCACCAGGTGCGGCCGACCTGCGGGACCGCCGACTCCGGCGACCGGATGCCCTTGAAGGCGGCCGGCTGGGCGACCTCCGGACGCCGGTAGTCCGGCCCCAGGGCGCACGAGGAAAAGACCAGCGCGGTCGAAAGGCCGAGCGCGGCTGGAACGAGGCGAAGATTCGGGCGTGCCATGGAAAACGGAGCGTTCATGCGGATGCGCCGACGGGCGCCGTGGTCGCGCGACGGCGCTGCCTGCGGTTCTCGAGCCAGACGCGGTAACGATCGAAGTAGAGGTAGACCACGGGCGTGGTGTACAAGGTGAGCGCCTGGCTGAAAAGGAGGCCGCCGACGATCGCGATGCCGAGCGGCTGCCGGAGCTCGGAACCCTCGCCGAGGCCGATCGCGAGTGGCACCGCGCCGAGAAGCGCGGCGGTGGTAGTCATCATGATCGGCCGGAATCGCAGGAGGCAGGCCCGGAAAATCGCATCGTGCGGGCTCATGCCGTTCTGCCTTTCGGCAGCGATGGCGAAGTCGATCATCATGATGGCGTTTTTCTTCACGATCCCGATCAGGAGCAGCACGCCGATGAGGGCGATGATCGTGAATTCGAGCCGGAAAGCCATCAGCGCAAGCAGCGCTCCGACGCCGGCGGAAGGCAGCGTGGAGAGAATCGTGATCGGGTGGATGTAGCTCTCGTACAGGATGCCCAGCACGATGTAGACGGCGATCAACGCGGTAACGATCAGGATCGGCTGATTCTGTAGGGACTCCTGGAATACGCGCGCCGTGCCCTGGAAGCTGCCCACGATCGAACTCGGCACACCCATGCCGCCCATCATGCGCTGGATCGCCTCGCCGGCCTGGGAGAGTGAAACGTTGGGCGCGAGGTTGAAGGAGATCGTCGCGGCGACGAACTGCCCCTGGTGATTGACCACGAGCGGGGCGTTCGTCGCCTCGTAGTGGGCGAAGGCGGAGAGCGGCACCTTGGCGGCGTTGCGGCCGATCACGTAAACGTCCTTCAGGTCCTGCGGTCCCTCGGCGTACTGCGGCGCGACCTCCATCACTACGTGGTATTGGTTGAGCGATTTGTAGAGGGTCGAGACCTGCCGCTGGCCGAAAGCGTCGTAGAGCGCCGCGTTGACCTGTGCGACGGTGATCCCGAGCCGAGCCATCATCTCGCGGTCGTAGATGATCGTCGTCTGCAGACCCTTGTCCTGCGTGTCGACATTCACATCCGTCAGCTGCGGCAGCTTCGACATTTCGTTGCGGATCTTCGGCTCCCATTGCGAGAGCAGGGCGTAGTCATCGGCCTGCAGCGTGTATTGATATTGCGCATTCCCGGCGCGTCCGCCGATGCGGATGTCCTGCCCGGGAAAGAGGAACAGCTGAGCGCCGGAAACATGGGCCGTCTTTGCCCGGAGGCGGTTCACCACCGCGTCCGCCGACACCTTCCGCTCCGAGAGCGGCTTCAACGCGACGAACATGCTGCCGCTGGCCGCGCCGCCGCGGCCGCTCGCGCCGGCCGAGGTGTTGACCGCCGCCACCGCCGGGTCCTGCCGCACGATGTCGGAGAACTGCTGGACCTTCTCGCGCATCGTCTGGAACGACGTGCTTTGGTCGGCCTGAATCCCGCCGAAAAGCATGCCGGTGTCCTGCTGCGGGAAGAAACCCTTCTGGATGGTGGCGTAGAGGAAGCCGTTGAGCGCGACGGTGCCGACGAGCACGAAGAGCATCAGCAGGCTGTGCCGGAGCGCCCAGGCCAGGGACCGTTCGTATCCGGAAAGCAGCGACCCGAGAATCCGCTCCGTCCAGCGCGGCCCGCGTTCCGGGCGGGAAGCGTGTTTCGGCTTGAGCAGCCTCGCGCACATCATCGGAGTCGTTGTGAGCGAGATCGCCATCGAAACCAGAATCGCCACCGAGAGGGTGACGGCGAATTCGCGGAAGAGCCGGCCCACCAGCCCGCCCATGAGCAGGATCGGAATGAACACCGCGACGAGCGACATGCTGATCGAGAAAACGGTGAACGCGACTTCCCGCGCTCCGAGAATCGCCGCCTGAAGCCGCGGCATGCCTTGCTCCATGTGGCGCGACACGTTTTCAAGCACGACGATGGCATCGTCGACAACGAAGCCGGTCGCGATCGTAAGCGCCATCAGTGAAAGATTGTTCAGGCTGAAGCCGGCCAGGTACATGACCGAGAACGTGCCGATGAGGGACACGGGGACGGCCACCGCGGGGATCAGCGTCGCGCGGGCATCCCGGAGGAAGAAGAACACCACGAGCGTCACGAGGATCACGCTCAGCGTGAGCGAAAGCTCCACGTCGTGCAGCGAAGTGCGGATGGTGATGGAGCGGTCGGCCGAGACCTGCATGTGGATCCCGGCTGGAATCGATGCCTGCAGCACCGGCAGCATTGCCTTCACCCGCTCCACCGTCTCGATGATGTTCGCCCCGGGCTGGCGCGTGATCCAGAGCAGCACGGCGGGCTTGCCGTTGAAGTCACCCGTGTTCCGGAGATTTTCCACCGATTGCGTCACCGTGGCGACGTCGCTCAGGCGGACCGGTGCGCCTGAATGGTAACTGAGGATCAACGGCAGATAGTCGCCCGGGTTGAGCGCCTGATCGTTGGCCGTGACCTGCCAGCGAAAATCGGGGGTTTCCACCGTCCCTTTGGCGAGGTTGGCATTGGTGGTGGAGATGGCGTTGCGCACCGCTGCAAGCGACAGACCCTGCGAACTCAGGCGGTCGGGATCCACCGTGACGCGGATCGCGGGTAGTGCCGCGCCCCCTACGTTTACGTCGCCCACGCCTTCGATCTGCGAGATCTTCTGCGCGAGGACGGTCGAGGCGGCATCGTACATCTCGCCGCGACTGACGGTGTCGGACGTCAGGGCGAGGATCATGACCGGAAAGTCAGCGGGATTCACCTTCCGGTACGTTGGGTTGCTGACGAGACTCGTCGGGAGGAGCGGGCGGGCGGCGTTGATCGCCGCCTGCACTTCGCGTGCGGCGCCATTGATGTCCCGCGAGAGGTCGAACTGGAGAATGACGTTGGTCGAGCCCTGCGAACTCCTGGATGTGATTTCATTCACCCCGGCAATACGGCCGAGCGCGCGTTCGAGCGGCGCTGCCACGGTGGCCGCCATCACTTCGGGACTTGCGCCGGGCACGGACGCGGAGACGAAGATCGTGGGATAGTCGACCTGAGGAAGCGGCGAGACGGGAAGGAGCCGAAACGCGAGGGCGCCCGCCATCGCGATGCCCAGGGTCAGCAGCGTGGTGGCGACCGGCCGGCGAATGAAGGTCTCGAGGAGTGTCATGGCGTTTGACGTTCGCCGACCGGTTCGAGGGCCTCGGCCGGAGCGGCGCTCGAGCGCCGAAAACGGGCCGCGAGTCGCGTGAAGCCGAGGTAGATGACCGGCGTGGTGAAGAGCGTGAGCACCTGGCTCACCATCAACCCGCCGACCATCGTGAGGCCCAGCGGCCTCCGGAGCTCCGCGCCCATGCCGTGACTGAGCATCAGCGGAAGCGCGCCGAGCAGCGCCGCCATGGTAGTCATCAGAATGGGCCGGAAGCGGAGAAGCGAGGCCTGGTGAATTGCGTCGCGCGGGGCGAGCCCCTGTTCGCGTTCGGCCTCGAGGGCGAAGTCGATCATCATGATCGCGTTCTTCTTCACGATGCCGATCAGCAGGATGATGCCGATGATCCCGATGACGTTGAGGTCCATGCGGGCGACGATCAGGGCGAGCAGCGCTCCGACGCCGGCGGACGGCAGCGTGGAGAGGATCGTGATCGGGTGAATGTAGCTCTCGTAGAGAACGCCCAGCACGATGTACATGGTCGCGATCGCGGCCAGGATGAGGAGCAGTTGATTTGAGAGCGCCGACTGAAAGGCGAGGGCGGCTCCCTGAAACTGCGTCTGCATCGTGATCGGCAGCCCGATGTCCTGTTCGGCCTGCTTGATCGCCGCGACGGCGGCGCCGAGCGACGATCCCGGCGTGACGTTGAAGGAAATGCGCGCGGCGGGAAACTGAGCCAGCCGTGAGATAACGAGATTCGCGGGCTTCTCGGTGACATGAGCGATGCTCGCGAGGCGGACCTGCCGGCCGGCGCTCGAGGTGACGTAGAGATCCTCAATCGACTTGGGCCCCTCGCGGAACTGCGGCTCAACCTCCAGGACGACCCGGTACTGATTGGCCTGCGTGAAGATCGTCGAAATCAGACGCTGGCCGAGGGCGCTATAAAGCACGTTGCTGATGTCGACCGTCGTGATGCCGTAGCGTCCCGCCGCCGCCCGATCGATCTCCACGTAGACCTGCCGGCCTTGATTCTGAAGATCGGTGGCGACATCGGACAACTCGGGTAGTTGGCTCAAGCGGTTGGCCAGCTTCGGCACCCAGACCGCGAGGTCGTCGAGACTCGGGCTCTGCAGCACGAACTGGTACTGCGTCCGGCTGACCGTGGTTTCGATCGTGATGTCCTGGACGGGCTGCAGGTACACCGTGATGCCGGGAACGGAGGCGACGCGACGCTGCAGGCGGCGGATGATTTCCGGCGCGCGCGACGAACGCTGAGACAGCGGCTTCAGGTTGATCGAGACGCGTCCGCTGTTGAGCGTTGTATTAGTGGCGTCGATACCGATGAAGGACGACAGACTCTCGACGTCGGGATCCTCCAGGATCGCGGCTGCGAGCGCCTCCTGGCGTTTGGCCATCGCGCCGAAGGAGATGTCCTGCGAGGCCTGTGTGATGCCCTGGATCACCCCGGTGTCCTGGGTGGGAAAAAAACCTTTCGGCACGGCGACGTAGAGGATGACCGTGAGCGCCAGCGTGCCCCCTGCGACGAGCAGCGTGAGGGTCTGGTGGTTCAGCACCCAGGTGAGGCCTCGGTCGTAGCCGGCGATGAGGCGGTCGAACAGCGTTCCGCTCCACCGCCCGAAGCGGCTTTCGTTTTCGAGGTGGGGACGCAGCAGTTTGCTGCACATCATCGGAGTGAGCGTGAGCGAGATGCCGCCGGAGATGAGGATGGCGACGGCGAGCGTGATCGCGAATTCGCGGAAGAGCCGGCCGATGACGTCGCCCATGAAGAGCAGCGGGATCAATACGGCGATGAGCGAAATCGTGAGGGAGATGATCGTGAACCCGATCTGCTCGGCGCCCTTCAAGGCGGCTTCGAACGGACCGTCGCCGCGCTCGATGAAGCGCGAGATGTTTTCGATCATCACGATGGCGTCGTCGACGACGAAGCCGGTCGCGATCGTCAGCGCCATGAGCGTGAGATTGTTGATCGAGAAGCCCGCCAGGTACATCACGCCGAACGTGCCCACGAGTGAGAGCGGCACGGCGACGCTGGGAACGATCGTCGCGCGGACGTTCCGGAGAAACACGAAGATGACCAGGATCACGAGCACGATGGCGAGAACGAGCTCGACCTGCACGTCGTCGACCGAGGCACGGATGGTGGTGGTGCGGTCCGTCAGCACGGACAAGTGCACCGCCTGCGGCAGCGTCGACTGAAGCTGGGGGAGCAGGGCTTTGATCCGATCGACGACCTGGATGACGTTCGCACCGGGTTGCCGCTGGATATTGAGGATCACCCCGGGTGTGTTGTTGGCCCAGGCGGCGAGGTACATGTTTTCGGCGCCGTCGACGGTTTGGGCGACGTCCGACAGGCGAACGGGCGCGCCGTTCAGGTAGGCGAGGATGACCTTCTTGTAGTCGTCGGCCGACCGGAGCTGGTCGTTGGCATTGATCGTCGAGGCCTGCGTCGGACCGTCGAAGCTTCCCTTGGCGGAGTTTGAATTCGCATTGGCGATCGCCGAGCGGACCGTTTCGAGGCCGATGCCATAGGCCGCCAGGGCGCCGGGGTTCACCTGGATGCGCACGGCAGGTCGTTGGCCTCCGGACATGCTGACGAGTCCGACGCCCGTGACCTGCGAGATCTTCTGCGAAAGCCGTGTATCTACGAGGTCGGCAATCTGTGGGAGGCTCAGGGAATCCGACGTGATCGCCAGCGTCATGATCGGCGTATCCGCCGGATTCACCTTGCTGTAGGTCGGTGGATTCGGGAGTCCCGTCGGAAGAAAGTTGCTCGCGGCATTGATCGCCGCCTGTACCTCCTGCTCGGCGACGTCGAGTTTCAGATCGAGGCTGAATTGAAGCGTGATGACGGATGCGCCGCCGGAGCTGGAAGACGTCATCTGCGTCAGACCCGACATTTGCCCGAACTGCTTTTCGAGGGGGGCGGTGACGGCGGATGTCATCACTTCGGGGCTGGCCCCCGGGTACAGCGTCGTTACCTGGATGGTCGGATAGTCGACCTCCGGCAGCGCGGAGATCGAAAGCATGCGATAGGCGATGGCTCCGGAGAGCAGCAGCGCGACCATCAGCAGAGCGGTCGCGACCGGCCGTTGGATAAAGGGCCGGGAAATGTTCATGACTGTTTGCGTCCGCCGGACCAGCCGCCGTGCGTGGAATGAGCGCGAGCCCCGGAACCGCTCTCCGAAGCGGGAGTGGCGCTGGGAAGGGTGACTTTCGCGCCATCCTGCAACCGATCGAGACCCGCGGTGACGACCGTGTCGCCGGGCTTCACGCCCTCGACGATGCTGGTGGTTTCCCCCTCGCCGGGGCCGAGCTTGACGGTGCGGCGCTCGACGGTGTTTTCCGAATCGACGACGTAGACGTAGCGGTCGACGCCGCTGATCTGTATTGCGGAGTTGGGGACAACTGTCGCGCCCGGCACTGTCGCGACCAGGAGCCTGACGTTCACGAACTGATTGGGAAAGAGGCCGCGGTCTTCGTTCGGGATCGTGGCCTTGAGGCGGACGGTGCCGGTGGCCGAGTCGATTTGGTTGTCCACTGCGGCGAGCGTGCCCTCGGCCAGGCGGCGCGACATGGCCCGGTCGAAGATCTCAACCGGGAGGGCGGCGTTTCGGGCCATCGCCCGATTGAGGTCGGGCAGGTTGTCCTCAGGAATGCTGAAAATCACCCCGATGGCCTGCATCTGGGTGATCACCGCCAGACCCGACGTGTCGGTGGAGCGCACCAGGTTGCCGGGGTCGACGGTCCGCAGACCGATCCGGCCGGTGATCGGCGCCGTCACGCGACAGTAGCTCAGTTGTAGTCGATCACTGGCTACAAGACCCTCGTCGACTTTGACTGCACCTTCATATTGGGCGACCGCCGCTTTCGCGGTGTCGATCTGCTGCTGGGTCACCGCCTCCTGGGCGCTTTCGTAGCGCTGGAGATCGAGTTCGGCATTGTGGAGGAGCGCGCGATCTCGCGCGAGTTGCCCCTCCGCCTGCTGGAGTGCGACTTGGTAGGGCCGAGGGTCGATTTCTGCGAGGAGGTCGCCCTCCTTGACCTCCTGGCCCTCGACAAAGTGAAGCTTCTCGAGCTGACCGTCGGCGCGGCTGCGAACCGTGACCATGTTGAGCGGAGTGACGGTGCCCAGCGCGGTGACGTAGACGTGAACGTCCATCGTCTTTGTCCCCGCGACGGCGACAGTCATCGGCCTCAGCATGCCGCGCCCTCGACCGCCCCCGCCCGGCGCGGCTCCGCCCGCTTCCTGTTGAGCGGGCCGAAGCCAGAAGTAGAGCATCACGGCGGCAACGGCGAGAGCCAGGAACCAGATCCAGCCGCGCGGGCGGCGACGGGCGGCGGCTGGCGCGCGAGTGGGAGGCGGGACGGCGGCGTTCATTGGGCAGAAGTGGTCGATGATATGGGTCGGAATGCAGATGAGCCGGTGTGCGCGGACACAAAGAGAAGTGTCCGTCAGCGGGAGATCGACGGCGGGCTCCTCAAGCCGGCTGGCGAGGCGAGAGACGGCTGCCTGCGTTATTGTTTTTTCCAGGGCGCTTCGACCACGCGGTAGCCTGCCGGAGTTTTCCGGAAGTAGACCCCGTCGCTTTCGAAGTACTCGATATCGTCATGCCAGACACTCGTCGCATCGGACGGCAGAATGGGCGTGATCGCGCCGATCGGCGCCGGCGTCCAAACGAGACCGTCCGTCGTGCGCTGGAAAAACTGGCCGTCTTTCACCAGGTACTCCGCACCGCCGACGGAAATCGACTGGTAGCCCGCTGGGATGGCCGGAGAAGAGGGAGGCGGGGCGGCAATGGCGGGAGGCGGATCAACCACCACGTAGCCGCCGGTGGTGTCCTGGTAATAGATGTCTCCATACCGATAATACGGGACCGTGCCCACGTAGATCCGGACAAAGCCAGACGGCAGGATTGGGATCACGACACCGCGCGGCGGCCGCACGACCACGTACCCACGCGGACCCGGACGATAGAACACTCCGCGATGCTCGAAGAATCGGTCGTTGCCGACGTGCACCTCCACGGCGCCACGAGGGAAGCGAGGCTCGTCGTGTCTTGGGCCATCGCGACCGTGATCCCGGTCGGGCTTGGGATCCGCGAAGGCCAGCGGAGACAGCAGGGAAACAAACAGAAGAAGGAGCGATAGCTTTTTCATCAGAACTCGCCCTGAGTCGGGCAGTGCGAGGTATGACGCCGAAGCCCAGCTATCGGTTGCTGCTCACTTTGATGGTGCCCGTCACAGGACTTTTCCCGGAGGCACGCGGACCGGCTTTTTGACAGTCGGAAACTTCGTGCTTAGTTTCCGCACGGCATCCGGACCGTCTGGCCGGAAGGCTTCGTGCGGCGCGCGCGCAGAAGCGCTGCTTCGCGGCTTGGTCACGTTGTTGGAAAAGACGGCGAGCGGCCGAGTGGATGCCCAACGCGAAACGCCACGAGGGGGCGGAATTCTCAGAATGGCTCGGGCGCAGTTCGACCGGTCAGGCGCCGGCCTGTACGCGGAGTTGGACGGCACGACGAAGCGCGTCGTGATTATTCAACGACACCATGCGCCTGCAGGTCGTCGGTGAACGCCGCGTCCCGAACCGAATGTGGTGCGCCAGCGGACTTGATCCGCTCAGTCCTTTTTCCGCCCGGCGAAAAACGAAAGATAGATCCCGAGCGCGGCGATGGCGATCAGCCACCAAAGGTAACGCAGCTCCCGCGCGGCCAGTTCGGTGAATGCGAGCACGCGCGGGAAGATAAGGCAGAGGATGATCAGGATTGCGATGGCGGCGATGAAGCCGGCAAACCGGCGGGCGGAAGGTGTCATTTGCGCGTGGGCGAGGCGCCGGACGTCATGCCCTGCACCGGCGCAAGCGGCAACAGAATGTTCGCACTACCGCCGTCGTGGCCGGAACCGCCGACGACGAGCGGCGCCTTGCCGTCCCACTTCTCCACGATCTGCAGCTGAATGAGATTCGGGTTGTCGCGGAGGGCGTCGCCGCGCACGCGGATTGCCTCGGCCTCGCCCTTGGCGCGGATGATCGCGGTGTTGGCCTCGATCTCGGCCTTCTGCTGGGTGAAACGGGCCTTGGCCGCTTCCTGCTCCTGGACCATCTTGGATTCGATCGCCGCCTCGAGTTCCCGCGACAGAGTGATGTTCTCCAGCACGAGGTCCTCGATCACCAGCACGTCGCCGACTTTTTCCCGCGCTGTTTTCAGAGCGCGAACCTTGATGCCTTCGCGCTGCTTGACGATCTGCTCCGCGCTCTGCAGCGCGGTCACTTCCTTGAGCGCCTCCTGGATGCGCGGCGCGATCAGGCTGTCGAACGGATCGCCGGCGTACTGGCGGTAGATGCGAACCACGGACGACTCGGGAATCCGGTAGAGAACCCGCAGCTGGAAATTCACCTGCTGGAGGTCGGACGAGTAGCATTCGGCGGGCAGTCCGCGGGTCTGCTGCCTTACGAGCACCGGAATGATGTGGGTGATGAACGGTTGTTTGGTTCCGAAGCCCTCAGGTTTGAATGCGTCGCTCACTTTTCCGAGCGTGACCTCGACGCCGCGAAAGCCGGGGTTGACCACGTACGTGGCCTGATAACCGGCCAGGATGATCACAAGAATCAGGAAACCGATGCCGACCAGTTTGACGGGGTTCATGCCGCCGAGCACATGCAAGAGCGAACACCCTCGCAAGCGGGAAGGGGCGTCGGAACGTTATGATTCCGGGAGCAGTTTCCAGAACGGCGGGGCTTGAGTCGCCTCAGCCGGCTTGCCCGCTCGCGTGGGGCCGGTTGATCTGGGACGTGGCTTTCGAGAAGCACCTCCTGATCGACGGTTCGAACGTCCTCCGCGCCTGGCCGGAGCTTCGGGCGCTCGAACGCCGGGATCGGGATGCCGCGCGTAATCGACTGTCGGATACCGTGAGGATCCTGCACGATTTCGAGGAATTCAGGCTGACGCTCGTATTCGACGGCAAAGGGCAGGAGGTCGTGGTGGAGCATCCGTCAGGTCACGAAACGTTCACGGTCGTCTTCACTCCGAGCCACCTGACGGGGGACGACGTCATTGAGCATCTCGTCGGACAGTCGACCGACCCGCGGACCTGCTGGGTGGCGACCGACGACCGCGCGGAACGGCAAACGGTGGATGCGGTGGGCGGCAGCAGCCTATCTGCCGCGGAACTCGCCGAATGGGTGGACCGGGCGAGAGTCCGGCAGTCGGCTCAACTTTCTGGACTTCACGAACGCAACCGGCAGGAATGGCGCCGTAAATGAAACTCGCGATGGGGGAGGGCGGGGGCTCGGCCGTGGCCGAACTCCAAGGACTGGACGGAGCGTTTTCGTTCGCGGAACGACTCCTGCAACGGATTTGGCGGGACGGTGAATTCGATCGAAGCCGGGCCGCCACGGTGGATGGGCGGGGCGTGCGGATTTTGTATCCAGGAAAGTGGAACCGACTCGGAGGGCCGGACTTTTTCAACGCTCGCCTCGAACTGGACGGCAGGACCGTTTGCGGGGACGTCGAGCTGCACTTGCGGGCGAACGACTGGATTTCACACGGCCACCGCGAGGATCCGAAGTACCGAAATGTCGTCCTGCACGTGGTGCTGTTTCCTCCGATGGAAGCCACGTCGCCGGGCGCGGACGGACGGTCGATCCCCATCCTGGCGCTGCTGCCGCTTCTTTACCGCTCACTGGAAGAGCACGCCGAGGACGATGCCGTGGAGCGTTTGGCCACCCCGCGTTTCTCGGAGGCATGCGAGGCGTTGCTTGCGTTGTCGGCCGCGGACCGGCTGACCGAACTCCGCGCTCGCGCTCGGGATCGATGGAGGGTGAAGGTCGGCCACGCGACCAAACGGGTCGAACGGTCGGGGTGGCGAGAGGCGTGTCATCAGTACGCACTGGAAATCCTCGGATATCGTTTCAACCGAGGTCCGATGCTGGCCCTTTCCACCGAGCACCCGCTAGAAGAGTGGCTGAGGATGGGCGGAGATGCCGGCGACGTGCTTCGGTGGTACGACGAGCGTCCTGAACGTTGGAATCGGCAGGCGGTGCGCCCGGCCAACCACCCCCGTCGGCGCCTTCAGCAATACGCGAGTTGGGTGCAAGCGGTGGGGGACTGGCCCTCTCGTCTCCAGACCATCGCTGGTCCTGACGCGGCCTTGAGGTTCGCTCCCCCTGTTGGCTCTGTGTCTGCGACCAGGCGCAGCGACTGCTTTCGTCGGCTCACGGCTGATTTCGCTGACAACGTTTGCGGCGCAAGCGTCGGCGGCACGCGTTTTCAAACGCTCGTTTGCGACGGCTTCCTTCCGCTGCTCGGCGCGACTTGGCCGGAAAACGAGCCTGCCCTGTTCGGCTTTTGGTTTGCTTGGCATCCCGGCGACCTGCCCGAAACGATCGGCAGATGGTTGTCTGAACTGGGTGTCGTGGACGGTCGCGAACAACCGTCATGCCAAGGGTTGGCGCAGGGCTTGCTAGGGTGGATTTTACGAGAGGAAGAGCGGCAGGAGCAATCGACAGCATGCCAATGCTGGCGCGGGACTTGACAAGATTTCCACCCGATAGCTACGTTGAACCACTTCAACAACGTTCACTTTTCGAAAGTGGGCCTCTGGCCCGCTTTTTTTTTCCCATCTAAACAAGCCCTATGAGCAGCGAAATTCTATCCGTCCTCGAGTACATGGAGAAGGAGAAGGGGATCGGTCGTGCCGACATGATCGCCGCGATCGTGAACGCGATCAAGACCGCCGCCCAGAAAGGCGTGAACTCCGGCCAGGAACTCAAGATCGAGATCAACCCCAAGAACGGGCAGCTGAAGGCTTGGTCTGTCTTGAAGGTTGTCGATTCCGTCAGCAATCCGAAGACTGAGATCCACG
Organism: Opitutaceae bacterium EW11; assembly: GCA_003054665.1. Classification (GTDB taxonomy): domain Bacteria; phylum Verrucomicrobiota; class Verrucomicrobiia; order Opitutales; family Opitutaceae; genus EW11. The sequence goes on from QAYY01000022.1 coordinate 135,464, forward strand.
TGGAGAAGGCCCAGGCGGTGAAGCCGGGGGCGGTGTTGGGAGAAATCCTGGAGAAAGAGATCGATCCTTCTTACCTCGGTCGCATCGCTGCCCAGACGGCGCGTCAGGCGATCATGCAGCGCCTTCGTCAGTTCGAGAAGGACCGCATCTACGACGATTTCAAGGACATGGTCGGCAACATCGTGACGGGCACGGTTCGCCGCAAGGAGCGCAACGATATCTTCATCGACTTGGGCAAGGCCGAGGCGGTGTTGCCCGGAAAAGAGCAGGTCCCCGGTGAAGAGTACCAGGCCGGCGATCGTATCCGCTGTCTCCTTCTGTCGATCGATTCCACCCCGCGAGGCCCCGAGCTCATCCTGAGCCGCGGCAGCCCGAAGTTTGTCCGCCGCCTGTTTGAAGTCGAAGTCACGGAAATCGCAGACGGCACGGTCAAGATCGAAGCATTCGCCCGCGAACCGGGCTATCGCACCAAGATCGCCGTTTCGACGACCGATCCCAAGGTGGATCCGGTCGGCGCGTGTGTCGGCGCCCGTGGCGCGCGGGTTAAAACGATCGTCCGTGAGCTCAATGGCGAGAAGATCGACATCATCAATTATTTCGCCGACCCGAAGCAGATGGTCGTCGAGGCACTGAAGCCGGCCGTGCCGCGCGAAATCGTTCTCGACGAGCGGAATCACCGTATCCTCCTGAAGGTGGACCCGGAGAATCTCGCGATCGCCATCGGCCGCAAAGGTCAGAACGCCCGGTTGACGTCCCGCCTGATCGGCTGGCGTTTGGACATCGAGGAGTTCAAGGCCGCCTCCACCGATCCGCGCGAGAGCGCCATCCTCGCTCTGACGAAAACCCTTTCCATCGATCGCGCCATGGCGGAGCGGCTGGTGGGTATCGGCATGAATTCCGCGGCCGTCTTGGAGACGGTCGAACTCTCCGACCTTATCGAAGCCGGCTTCTCCGAAGAAGAGGCACAAACCATTATCTCGCGGTTGGCGAAATAGCAGCCGCATCACCCTTACCTGACTGAATGAGCATCCGCATCCACGAACTCGCCAAGAAGATCGGCATGGACAACAAACACTTGTTGGCCCTGCTAAAGGAGCGCAAATACGACGTTAAGAGCGTCTCCAGCACGATCGACAACATCTCGGCCGAGGCGCTCGAGCAGGAGTTCGGCGGTCAGGCGAAAGCAGCAGCGACAGCAACGGCACCCGCGTCCGAATCTCACGGCGCGCATCCTGCTCCGGATCGCCGTCCGGAGGACGAGCCCGCTCAAGGGTTCACGACCAAGCTTCCCCCGGGCGTGATGGTGAAATCAGCCCAGGACATCGCTCGCGAACGCGAGGAGCACGCCAAGGCCGCGGCCGCCGCCGCGGCAGCTGCTGCCGCCGCCGCGAAGCCGCCTCCGCCCGTTGTGATCCCCACGCGTGCGCCCGCTCCGGCAGCTCCGGCGCGTCCCGCGTCGCCTCCTGCGCCTGTGAGCCGTCCCGCCCCCCTTCCTCCCATTTCTTCGCAGCCGGTCTCCGCTCCTCGCCCGACGCCAATTCCGCCCGTTCAGGCGGCCACGTCGCCCCGCCCGGCTCCGACACCTCCTCCGGTGGTTCATGCGCCGCGGCCGGCATCAACTCCGGTGCCCGTTGCACCGACTCCGGCCAGCGCTCCGGCGCCGGTCGCCAAAGCACCCGCACCGCTCCCGCCTGCGGTTCCGGTGTCGGCCCCTCCGGCCGCCCCCAAGCTTCCCACCGTCGTTTCCGCGCCCGCTGCGGTACCGGCGATCCCGAGCGCGCAAACGGCTCCAGCCGTGAGCGTCCAGGGCGACATCAAGATCATCCATCTCAAACCGCCGATCGTGGTGCGCGATTTCGCCACCGCGCTCGGACTGAAACCGTTCAAGCTCATCTCGGAACTGATGGAGATGGGCATTTTCGCCTCGATGAATCAGAACATCGAGGAGGCGGTGGCTGTGAAGGTCGCCGAAAAGCACGGCTTCCTGCTCGAGATCAAACACCGCGGCGACGCTGCGGCGCAGCAAGCGGCGAAAGAGAAGGAAAAGGAAAAGAAGGCACCCGAGGAGGACGAGGCAAAGAACCTCGTTCCGCGTCCCCCGGTGGTCTGCATCCTGGGCCACGTCGACCACGGCAAGACGTCGCTGCTCGACGCAATCCGCCAAGCCCACGTGGCGGCCGGCGAGGCCGGCGGCATCACGCAGCACATCGGTGCCTACCAAATCGAGTTCAACAGCCGGAAGATCACTTTCTTGGATACGCCGGGCCACGCCGCGTTTCAGAAGATGCGCGCCCGCGGCGCCAGTGCGACGGATATCGCGGTCCTGGTGGTTGCTGCGGACGATGGCTTCATGCCGCAGACGGATGAAGCGCTGAAGCACGCCCAGAACGCGAAGGTCGCCCTGATCGTCGCGGTCAACAAGATGGATGTGAAGGGAGCCAACCTCGACCAGGTGAAGGCTCAGATGCAGCAACGCGGCATCGCTCCGGAAGACTGGGGTGGTGAAACCATCACGGTTCCGGTTTCGGCCATCAAGGGCACCGGCATTAGCGAACTGTTGGAAATGGTCCTTCTCCAAGCCGACGTGCTGGAGCTGAAGGCCAATCCGAAGGCGGAAGCCAGCGGTGTCATCATCGAATCCCAGGTCGACGTGGGCCGCGGCCCGCTCGCGACCGTCATTGTCCAGCGCGGCACGCTTCGCGTCGGCGACTCGATCGTCTGCGGTCCCAACTGGGCCAAGGTTCGCGCGATGTTCGACGACCAGGGCCGGAACTTGAAGGAAGCTCCTCCGGCGACTCCGGTCCGTGTGATCGGCTGGTCTGGCACGCCGGACAGCGGAGCCAGTTTCCGCGCAGTCAAGAATGCGCGCGAAGCCGAAAAGCTCGCCGAAGAGGAGATGCTGAATCTGCGGAAGGCGATGACCTCCACCGCCGCCGCGCCGAAGGAAGTCTCGGTCGAGAGTCTCTTCGCCAACATCGCCGCCACCCAGCAGAAGGTGCTCAAGGTCATCATCAAGACCGACGTCTTCGGCTCAACCGAAGCGGTGCGCAACATCCTCGAGGGAATCAAGAGCACAAAGGTTTCGCTGGAGATCGTATCCACCGACGTGGGCTTGGTCACCAAGAACGACGTCCTCATGGCGAGTGCCGCGGGGGCCGTGATCATCGGCTTCAACACGAAGTTGGAAAACGGCGTCACTCCTCTCGCGAAGCACCACAACGTTCGTATCGAAACCTTCGATATCATCTACGAACTCGGCGACAAGGTCCGCGACATGATGGCCGACCTGCTCGAACCCGAGCAGCGCGAGGTGAAGATCGGCGGCGCGGAAGTCCGCGCCACGTTCCCGCTCGCGAAGGGCTTTGTTGCCGGTTGCCTCGTCACGGAAGGCAAGGTCACCCGCAACGCCTCCGCCCGCGTTCGCCGCGGTCGCGAGAACGTCTACGAGGGCAAGGTTGCCACGCTCAAGCGCTTCAAGGACGACGCCAACGAGGTTCGCGCCGGCCTGGAGTGCGGTATCAAACTCGACGATTTCAACGGCTACGAAGTCGGCGACGTCATCGAGTGCTTCGAAATCCAGAAGGTCCGCGCCTCCCTCTGAGCGCGGCAGACCGGACTTACGCGATGGCCTGATCGGTAGCGGGATTGCTGGTGTCCAGCCGTCCCGCAGCTGTTCCATTCCGTTTCCGAGCCACTCCCACCTCCGATGTCCAACCGCACGCTCCGAGTAAACGAGCTGATTCAGCGCGAACTCAGCGACATTCTCCGCAAGAAATATCAGTCGGAGGCCTTGGCGCTGACGATCACGGCTGTCGACGTGGCCCCCGATCTCCGGGACGGGCGCGTTTACGTCTCCGTCATGGGCGACGCCACCGTCGCGGCGCAGAAGCTGAAATGGCTCCGCGCAAACTCGCAGGATATCCGCTTCGAACTCGGCCGTCGCATCGTGCTGAAATACATGCCGCAGTTCGTCTACAAGCTCGACGAGTCCACGGTGAAGGGTAACCGCGTTCTCCAGTTGCTCGACGAACTCGGTCCGAGCGAGACGAAGCCGGCGCCGGAAGAGGAGAAGAGCTGACGTGGAGACCTTTTTCGGAACGTTGACTCCCTCGTTTGTGGAGATGCTTCCGCGCTGCCGCGGAAAGCGCGTCGCCGTTGTGGGGCATGCCCGGCCTGACGGCGATTGCATCGGCTCGCAAGTTGCCGTGGCCCGCGTCCTCCGGGCGCTCGGATCGGAAGTCGTGTGCGTCAACATGGACGCGGTGCCGCGCCGCCTGCAGTTCTTGGTGCACGATCTCGAGTTCAAGAAGGCGCTGGAAGTCGAAGGCGACGATTGGCTGGCGGTCTTCGTCGATTGCGCCGACCACGGACGGGCGGGAGACAAGGCCCGTGCCCGTTTTCCGAAGCCGTTCGGAAATATCGACCATCATCTTTCGAACATCGGCTACGCGGAAAACAACTTCGTCGACGTCGCCGCGGCCGCCACCTGCGAGATCCTCGCGGGCATGTTTTTCGACGCGAAGCTGCCGGTGGACAAGATGACCGCGCAGGCGCTCTTTGCCGGGATCATGACGGATACGGGGCAGTTTCGCTTCAATTCCACCACCCGGCGCACGTTCATGCTCGCGGCGGAACTGGTGGCGCTCGGAGCGAATCCGGCCGAGATCGGCGGCGAGATCTACGAGCGCGAGTCCGCCGGAAAGCTCCAGTTGCTTCAGCGCTTTCTCGCTTCGCTCAAACTCGAGTGCGGAGGGGTGGTTTGCATCGGCACGCTCCCGAACGGGATTTTTGAGGAGACGGGGAGCAACCCCGAGGACACGGAAGGCTTGGTCGACTATGCTCGCGCTATCGACGGCGTCGAAATCGGCGTGCTCATCGAGGAGCGGGCCGGCGCGATCAAGGCCAGCCTGCGCTCGAAGGAGCCGCGCTTCCGCGTCGATCAGGTGGCGGCGAGGTTCAACGGAGGCGGTCACGCATGTGCCGCAGGCCTGAATCTCAAGAACATCACGATGGCGGAGTTTCGCGCCCAATTGCTTGTCGCGCTCGAGGAGCAGCTGGCCGCCGTGAAGCGGAAGTAGTTGCGCCTTCGCCGGACCGCTCCGCAAACCGCGACCCACTCGAAAGCCTGGCCCCCGTTTCCCGATGCTCGTTCCTCCCAAAGAAATCGAAGGAGTCCTCCTCGTCGACAAACCGACCGACCATACGTCGCACGACGTCGTGGCCCGGCTTCGCGGCAAACTGAAGATCAAGCGTATCGGCCACGCGGGTACATTGGATCCGATGGCGACGGGCCTGCTGGTGATATTGGTCGGCAAGGCGACGCGCGTCTCGCAGTACCTGATGAGCACCGACAAGGAGTACACGGGCACGATCACTCTGGGCAAAGTCACCAGCACCCAGGACGCGGAAGGCGAGATGCTCGAGACGCGGCCGGTGCCGCCATTGGGCGAGTCCGACGTGAAGGCGGCGATGAAAGCCTTCGTCGGAGACCAGTACCAAACGCCGCCGATGTATTCGGCGATCAAGATCGACGGCGTGCCGCTCTACAAGAAGGCGCGCCAAGGCGAAGAGGTCGAACGAGAGCCGCGGTTCGTGCGGGTCGCGAGCTTCGAACTGACTCGCTTCGCGTCGCCGGAAATCGACTTTGTGCTCCGCTGCAGCAAGGGAACTTACGTTCGGACGATCGCGCACGACCTCGGTCAGAAGCTCGGTTGTGGTGCGCACCTCTCCAAGCTGCGCCGGACCGCATCGGGCAAGTTCACGATCTCCCAGTGTCTGACGCTCGACGAGATCGAGTCGATGCCGCTTGCCGAGATCGAAAAGCGGCTGATCCCCGTTCACCAAGCCGTTCCGAGCGTCGCTCTGTAGGTGGCCGAATGGCGCGCGGCGCCTCGGCTGGCCATCCTCTCAGGTTTCCTGGGTTTCTGTTATTGCGCCGAACAAGGGCCGCCGCAGCGTGACTGTTTAGCCTCTCGCATCCGCATATGGCGCAACAGTTCCAAGTCTCCCAACTCTGCGACGTCGTCGGATTGCCCGGTCGGCCGTTGCACTTGGCGATCGGGATGTTCGATGGCGTTCATCTTGGCCATCGTGCGGTGATCGACGCCGCGATCCAGTCGGCGCGGCGTTCGGGCGGTTTGGCGGGCGTGCTCACGTTCTGGCCGCATCCGAGCACGCTGTTTCGTCCCGAGGCGCCGACTCGGCTCATTGTCAGCCCCACGGTGAAAACCCGGCTGCTGATCGCTGCGGGCGTCGACGTCGTGATCACGCAGGAGTTCACAAAGGATTTCGCGCAAATCGAAGCGGAGGCGTTCCTGCCTCACTTGAAACGGTTTCTGCCCCGGCTCACCAGCGTGTACGTCGGGGAGAACTGGCGCTTTGGTCACGGACGCCGCGGGGACATTCACATGCTCGTGGCGGAGGGCCGGAAACACGACGTTGCGGTGATCAGCGCCGAGCGGATCAACCTCAATGGCGAGCCGATCAGCAGCACGCGGATTCGCGAATGCCTCCAGGCGGGACGAATCGAGGAAGCGAATGCGTTGCTCGGCTACACGTACTTTGCCGAGGGCGTCGTGACCCCTGGCAAGAGCCTTGGGCGCGACCTCGGTTTCCCCACGCTCAACGTGCCGTGGGAGCCCGAGCTGCAGCCGAAATATGGCGTCTACGTTGTCCAGGTTTCGGGCGCCAAATCGGCGGGGAAATACGCCGGAGTCGCCAACTACGGCCTGCGACCCACGGTGGAATCGAGCAACGAACCGCGCCTCGAGGTCCATGTGCTTGGCCCTTGCCCGTTCGCAGGCGGAGATCGTGTCCAAGTCGAGTGGCTCACATTCCTCCGGCCGGAGTTGAAGTTCGGGAGCGTGCAGGAACTCACCTCGCAGATCGCTCTGGACCGCGCCCAAGCCGAGAGCTTCTTGCGAGGCTAAGCCTCAGGAAGGGGAAGGTTCACGGACTTCCACCGGAGGCCAAGCGTCGCCGGGAGACGACGGCGTTCTCCTCGGCGCACCAGGTTTGGTGCGTGCTGCCAGATCTAGGAGGTTTGAAACCGGCGCCCGATGGAGGAAGGCCCCGTGAACCTCAGCTGCTAGATGTGCGTCAGGCTCGGAGTCTGCTCGAGCGGCTGGACAACGTCGCTATTGAGCGAGGTCGGCTGGGTCGTCGCCTTGTGGTGGGAGCCCTTGTGTTTGTGCGAGCGATGGTGAGTCGAGGAGTGGTGGTGCTTCGCTTTTTTCGAATGCGTCACCGTGGCCGGCGTCTGGGCCCAACCGGCGGAGGAAAGGATCAGCGCAATGGCAAGGCAGGAAAGGAGCCTGGATTTCATGAGCAGGAACTGACGGCTAGGGGCTTGAATGGGGCAGGCAACGAGAAAAGCGGCTTGTCGCAAACATACGAATACGAGGGAGCCGAAATCGGCGGGCCGCTTGGCGCCATTCGCCGGGTTGAAGGTGGCCGGTTGTTACACTGTTAGCGTGGAAACGGGCTTCTCTCCGCTTGCTCCACGCCCGGGAATTTGCGGCGATACGGCCCCGACACCCAGTCAAAATCGCCCCTACCATGTCACTCTTCATCGGTATCGATTCAGGAACGCAGAGCACCAAAGCCGTCGTGCTGGATTTGGAGACCCGCAAGGTCATCGCCGAGGCCCGCGCGCCACACAAATTGATCGAGGGATTGCCTGTCGGTCACATGGAGCAAGACCCGCGCGATTGGACGACGGCGCTGGACTTTGTGATCCAGGAAGTCTGCTCGAAGATCGATCGCTCCCAGGTCCGGGGCATCGGCGTATCCGGCCAGCAGCACGGCTTTGTGCCGTTGGACGAAAAAGGGGAGGTGATTCGCCCCGCCAAGCTCTGGTGCGACACCAGCACGAGCAAGGAATGCGAGATTCTGACGAAGAAGATCGGCGGGCCGAAGGCGGCTCTCAAGAAGGCCGGGCTTCTGTTCCTCCCGGGCTTCACCGCGCCGAAAATCCTTTGGCTGAAGCGCAACGAGCCGGCGAATTTCAAGCGCCTCCGGCACGTCCTGTTGCCTCACGATTACCTGAACTTCCATCTCACGGGTAACTACTTCATGGAGTACGGCGATGCCTCTGGCACGGCGCTAATGGATGTCCGGAAGCGGGTCTGGTCGAAGGAAATCTGCTCGGCCATCGACCGAAACCTCATCGATTATCTCCCTCCGCTTTCCTGCTCCGACAAAGCGGCCGGCACGCTCCGGCCCGAGATCGCCCAGCAGTATGGCCTGTCGACGGACGTGGTGGTTAGCGCCGGCGGTGGCGACAACATGATGGGAGCGATCGGAACCGGCAACGTGAGTGCGGGCGTCGTTACGGCGAGCTTCGGAACCAGCGGTACTATTTACGCGTTCGCGAAAAACCCGGTGGTCGATCCGGACGGGGAGATTGCTGCCTTTTGTTCGTCGACCGGCGGATGGCTGCCGCTGCTCTGCACCATGAACGTGACGACCGTGACCGAGCAGGCTCGGGCGCTGTTCGGATACGACGTGAAGGAGTTCGACGCCGCAGCAGCGACGGCACCGGTTGGTTCGGACGGACTGGTTCTCCTCCCGTACATGGCCGGAGAACGCACTCCCAACGTGCCGGAGGGCACGGGCGTGTTGCTCGGGGTGAATTCGCGCACCTTCAAACCGGCGCACATCGCGCGGGCCTCGATCGAGGGTGTCACTCTCGGAATGAACTACGGACTGCGTCGCCTCGCCGATCTCGGCGTGAAAGCCAAGGAGATCCGCGTCACCGGCGGAGGCGCCAAATCGGCGGTCTGGCGCCAGATCATGGCCGACGTCTTCGGCGTGCCGGTCGTCGCGATGGTCGAGGATGAAGGCGCTGCGTTGGGTGGCGCCTTGCAGGCCGCGTGGTGCGTCGCTCTTCGCGACGGGAATAAGAAAGCCAAACTCACCGATTTCACCGAGGGCACGGTTGAGGTCGACGAGGCCACCCGATGCCTGCCCGACAAAAGCCGTGTTGCCCGGTATCGGGCACTCCAGGACGTCCAGGACAAACTCAGCCTGACGTTGCGCGAGCTTTTCCCGCAGCATCGCAAGCTAGCCTGAGCTGGGCTTCCGGTCACAAGGGCGAGTGTTTCGGGCGCGCTTCCGAGCGCGCCCTTTTGTTTTGCCGCAGGCCGCCGCGGCGCGGCGGAAACGGGACCGTCGCCGCCGGACCAGCTCTCGAAAGCGATCACGCCAGGATCTGCTGCAAGTGCTCCCGCAGCGTTTCCAGCGTGAACGGCTTCTGGATGAACGAGAGGACTCCGTCGCCGGCGAGCGTTTCAACGACTTCCCGGCGGTTGTAGCCGCTCATGAAGAGCACGCGAACTTCGGGCCGAATCTCACGGAGGAGAAGAAGCGTCTCTTCGCCGCTGAGGCGCGGCATGGTCATGTCGAGGAGAACGATATCGAAAGACTGCGGCTTGGCGCGGAAAAGATCCAGACCCTCGTATCCGTCGCGGGCCGTCTCGGTCCGCAGCCCGCAAGTGTTCAGCATCCCGGCGGTCACGTTGCGGACGTGATCCTCGTCGTCGACGATCAGCGCCAGGCCCTCCTGGCGCCAGGGCGCTGCGGTATTCTTGCGGACAATACCAACCTCCGTGGGACCGGGAACGACGGGAAAGAGCAGCGTGAACGTCGAGCCGACTCCGGGTTTGCTGGTGACCTTGAGGGCGCCCTTGTGGCTGCGAATAATGCCAAGCACGGCGGCCAAACCGAGCCCGCGTCCGGCGAATTTCGTGGTGAAGAAAGGATCGAAGATCTTCGCGATCGTCTCCTGCGTCATGCCGCAACCGGTATCGCGGACTTCGAGCACGACGAAATCGTTGCCCAATTCGGGAGGGGCGAGCACCGCGCCGACAAGATACTCCTCGGTCGGCTTGAGGATCTTGGTGCTGATCGTGATTTCGCCATCCTGCTCGCCCAGGGCTTCCGAGGCGTTCAACACCAGATTCATCACGATCTGGCGCATCTGCGTCGGGTCGGCGAGGATCGCCGGAACACCCGGAGTCAGTTCGAACTTGAGGTGGGCCCGTTTGCTGATCGATGCGCGCAGCAGAGGAACCGTCGTCTCCACGAGGTGGCCGAACTCGATACGTTGGACGACAAACCGGCCCTTTCCGGCATACGCGAGCATCTGCTGACAGAGTTCGGCGGCGCGCTGCGAAGCCACTTCGATCTGTTTCAAATTGCCCTGCACCTTCGACGCCGAAGGTAATTCGAGGGCGGCAAGGTTGGCATTGCCGATGATGCCGGTGAGGAGGTTGTTGAAATCGTGGGCGATGCCGCCGGCAAGGACGCCGATGCTCTCCAGCTTCTGACCTTCGAGGAGGCGGCGCTCAACGAGGAGCTTTTCCGACTCCGCGTCCTTTCTCTGGGTGATGTCGATCGCGAGTCCTTCGATGAAGAGAAGCTTTCCCTCCTCGTCGAAGACACCCTGGCCGCGTTCCAGGACCCACTTCGTTTTTCCCGATCGATCGATGATCCGGTATTCGACTTCGAAGCCCCTGCGCTTTTTCACGGCGCCGGCGATCGCGTTACGAGAGCGCTCGCGGTCCTCGGGGTGAATCACGTCGGGGATGCGGACGACGCCTTCGATGAAGTCGCGCGCCCCATGGCCGGTGAGCCCCAGGGCCCCGCGGCTGACGTAGACCGGCGTCATCTGCCCGTCGTTGATCAGGCGGAACGCCATTCCCGGCAGTTGTCCCAGCAGGCTCTCCAACTGGCGCCGATTCTCCCGGATTTCCGCTTCAGCCCGCTTGCGTTCGGAAATGTCCGTCGTGATGCCGCAGAGCCCATGAACCCGGCCGTCTTCGCCGATGAGGGGAAACTTGTGAATGATGCTCGTATGAGTGCCCGCCGGGAGGGAGAAGGACTCTTCTAGCTCGATGGGCTTAGCGCTCGAGAGAACGCGTGTATCGCTAAGGCGGAGACGCGAGGCGACTTCCGGCGAGAAAAGGTCGAGATCGCTGCGTCCGACAAATTCTTCGCGGCTCCGACGGTACATCTCGGCGAACTGGCGGTTGACCGCGAGGTACCGGCCCTGAACGTCTTTGACGAAAATCCCGCTGGGGCTGTTTTCCATCAGCGCATTCAACAGCTGCTGACTGCGCCGCAGCTGGGCGGCGGCCGAAGCATCCGGGATCGCATCGACGGAAGACCCCGAGGTCGGACTCGTCTCGCTCTTATCCTCCGCCGACCCGCTCTGAGCGCGAAACGCGGAAAAGACGTAGGCGGCGATCGAACCGGTCAGCACCAATCCTCCGAAGAGAAAGAGGAGTGGCAGCGCAGAGCCTTGTCCGCTGAGCCAAGCGGTGTTTCCGCGATGCAGCACGAGCCAGACTCGTTCGCCGATCGCCACCGGGATCTCCGTGAACCAGTGGGAGCGAAATTCGGCCTCCGAAGGCGTCGACGGATCAAGGTCGGCGGTTCGGTAAAAGATCTGGCGAGAGCTTGGCGGCGTGCCCGGGGTGGCATCCAGAACCAGAATGTCCGTCGCAACTTCAGCAGAGCCTTGCCTCAGCGAGGAAAGGACCTCGGCTGCGCGGACAACTCCGATCGCAAATCCGAGAAAATCGTCTTGGTTCGAACTCCCCACGGCGTTCGTCTCGGCAGCGAACACCGGTAAAATATAAGCAACGACCTCGTCCGGCTGGCCAGAGAGCGAAGCGGGGTATTTTCCCGTCAAGACCGGCCGCCGGTGGGCCCTGGCGAGGTCGAGGGCCGCGGCAAAATCGCTGGTCCGGAGATCTCGCGCCAGATCGGCCGCGGCGCTGCTTGGGCCCTCGATGTACTGAACCGGATATGCGTCGGCTGCCGGGTCGACCGCGCCTTGAATGTGGAGCGTCGGCGAAGCCGACTTCTGTATTCGCTGCTCGAATGCTAGGCGATCGCCTGCAGCGACGAAGGGTGCCCATTCTATGCGTACAAACTCCGGGTGGGTTTCGGCGATCCGGTGCGCGACCGAGCGGAATGCCGCCTGATCTTCAATTCTGCGGAACGCGAAAGGAGACCCGAGACGTTCGAGTGCCGCAAATCGGGCCGACACCTGCTCCTGGACCCGTTGTTGTTCGGCGCGTGCATGCCGCAGCAGGACATCCCTCGCGCGCTCCTCCTCGGCCAGGCGAATTGTTCGCGAAACCCAATAGGAGCAGCCCGCTCCGACGAGAACGACGCAACTGACTACGACCGGAGCCTGAAAAACAAAACGTCTGAGAATGGCGCTAATCCGCATTGGAAGGCGAAAGCAGGGGGCCTCCGCCAACTATGCATCGCACAAACGGATGCGGATTTAAATGTAAAATACTGCCCTTTGACAGGGATCCGCCGCGAACCGAGGCGGATCTCCTGCGCTCTCAGATGCCTTACACCTTGTAAGGCAGCGGGAAACGGCTCGTGAGGGCCACGACGCGGCGTTTCGATTCTGCAATGGCTGCGGCCTCGTTGGGCGTCCCGATCGCCTTCAATACGAGATCGATACAAGCCGCGATCTCGCCCATGTCCGCCTCGACCATGCCGCGTGTGGTAACAGCAGGCGTGCCAAGCCGGATGCCGGATGCCTGGAACGGACTGCGGGTCTCGAACGGAACCGTGTTCTTGTTACAGGTGATATTGGCGAGATCGAGCGTCTCCTGGGCTTTTTTCGCCGTGAGTTCGGGAAGGTTGCCGCGAAGGTCGACGAGGAAGAGGTGATTGTCGGTGCCGCCGGAAACGATCTTGTAGCCACGTTGAGACATGGCTGCACACAGCGCTTTGGAGTTCTTGATGATCTGCGCAGAGTAGGTTTTGAACTCGGGGGTGAGTGCCTGGCCGAAGCACACTGCCTTGGCCGCGATCACGTGCATCAACGGTCCACCCTGACCGCCGGGGAACATGGCGGAATCGAGGGCTTTGGCGTGTTGCGCCCGGCAAAGGATCAGGCCGCCGCGGGGGCCGCGCAGGGTTTTGTGTGTCGTCGTCGTGACGAAATCGGCATGCGGGACCGGGGATGGATGAAGTCCGGCGGCGACCAGCCCGGCGATGTGGGCAATATCCGCAAAGAGAAGAGCGCCGTTGGCGCGGGCGATCTCGCCCATGCGGGCAAAATCGATGGTCCGCGAGTAGGCGCTGGCGCCCACCGTGATCATCTTCGGCTTCTCGCGGGCGGCGGTCGCGGCGAGTTCGTCGTAGTCGATCAGACCGGTATCCTCGCGCACGCCGTATTGGACAAACTGGTACAGCTTTCCGGAGAAATTGGCCGGATTGCCGTGCGTGAGATGTCCGCCATGGCTGAGGTTCATGCCGAGCACTTTGTCGCCCGGCTGAAGGACGGACGTGTACACGGCGAAGTTGGCCTGCGATCCGGAGTGCGGCTGGACGTTGGCGTGCTCGGCGCCGAAGAGGGTCTTGGCACGCTCGATCGCGAGCGTCTCGACCTTGTCGACGAATTCGCATCCACCGTACCAGCGTTTTGCCGGGTAGCCCTCGGCGTACTTGTTGGTCAGCACGCTTCCCTGCGCTTCCATCACGGCGGGAAGGGTGAAGTTCTCTGACGCAATCAGCTCGATGTGACTTTGCTGGCGGGACAGTTCCGCCGAAATCGCAGAGTAGATTTCAGGATCGAGGGTCTTGAGCGGCGCGGCGTTGATCATGGCAGAAAGGTGAAAAACTCGCGTAATTGGCCCCGGACGCAAAGACATTTTTGGAGCGAAGCTCGTGAGCGGACGCTCTCGAGGAGAGTGCGGTGGGAGAGCGGCACCGGCTCCAGCGATGCGGCCTGCTCCCATCTGTACGGGCGGTGAGGGGGCCTCCAACGGCGACGACTTTCCGGACCATCGAAGCGATTCGACCGTTACCGCCCGGGGGCCGGGCAGGACAGCGGCGATTCGGAGAAATCCGCGGCCGCGATCGGCTGGAGCTACTTTTCCCCGGCAGAGGATTCCGCAACCAGCTTCTTCAGAAAATCGAGAATGGAGGGTACTGCTTCGACCATCTCGTCGCGGCAGGCTTCGTAGACTCGGAGAGGTCCGCCAAACGGGTCGGGGATCTCCGGATCTGCGGGCGGCGGCATGAATTCACGGAGCAAGTACAGGTGCTTGGGCGCCGGATCGAATGCCAGCTCGATCATCGCCCGGTGGGACTCCGTCATGCAGAAGATCGCGAGTGCGTCGTCCACGAGTTTCTGCGTGAGCGGCTGGGCGATGTGGCCCGACAGATCGATGCCGACTTTTTTGAGCGCTATGACGGAGTTCTCCGAGACAGGTTCGCCGAAGCGCGCGGCGACGCCAGCCGACATCACTTTCATGGATTTGAGCGGTTCCTCTTGGCCGCGAAGCGCGTGCTGGAGCAGTGCCTCTGCCATCGGGCTTCGACAAATGTTGGCTGTGCAAACGGTGAGGATATGTCCGAGCTGAGCCATGCGGGGGCGACGGGCAATGGACACGGTTTTGCACGAAAGGCAAAGCCTGAGTTTACGGCCAGTGGGCAGAGCGGACTCGAGGCAGAAACACGGATTGACGTTTCCTTTGGCGAGAAGCTCTGTCTGAGCCGCGATGATTCCCAACCGCATCCATCTTGTTCAACCCATCGGCACGGCGTGTCCGTTCGCCTGGGGGATCTCGATTCGCTGACGATGGATTTCGAGGAACGATCCCGCGAAAAACGGCCGAACCACGCCGGGCCGCTCGGCGTATCCACATTGGCCACGCTGCTTTTGGTCGTGACGATGTACCTGGCGTTCGCCTTCACGTCGGGAAGCGCCGTGGCGCTTCAGAAGCCGGGGAGCTATTACGCGCATCTGACCGAGGGCTTCCTACGCGGTCAGACCTATTTTGCCGTCGAACCGGATCCGCGGTTGGCGACGTTGGCGAATCCCTACGCCGGCTACCAGGGCATTCCGCGCTGGCACGACACGACGTATTACCACGGGCACTACTATCTCTATTTCGGCGCGGCGCCGGCGGTTCTGCTCATCGCTCCCTGGTACCTGCTGACCGGCACCTATCTGACGGACGCAGCCGTGGTGGCCTTGTTTTGCTCGGTCGGGTTCTTGTTTGCGGCAGGCACGTGGATCCAGCTTGCGCGACGGTTCTTGCCGGAATTGGCGGCGCGATGGATCAACGCCGGCCTGCTCGTCCTCGGCTGCGGTGCGCTCGTCCCATACCTTCTGCAGAATCCCACCATCTACCAAGCTGCGATCTCCTGTGGATACGCGTTGTTGATGGCCGCCCTGTTCTCGACCACACGAGCCATCCTGTGCCGTGGAACCGCCGCGGTTGTCGTGTGGTTGGCGTTCGCGAGCACGGCTTGGGGGTGTGCGATCGGGGCACGGCCGAATTACGTCTACAGCCTTCCCGTCCTTGGGCTGGCCGGCTGCTGGCTGGCGGTACGCGGCTTCAGGCGCTCTGAAAAACGAACCGTTGGACTTTTGTTGTGGCCGGTCCTCGCCGCGGTCGTGCCGGCGGCGATGGTCGGCGGAGCGCTGGCGCTCTACAACTACGCGCGGTTTGGCAGCGTCACGGAGTTTGGTGTGACCTACCAGCTCGCGTCCGTGGACGTCCGCGGAATCAAGCTCTTCGGTTTGGAGTATCTCAGTCGAAATCTCCGCGCCTATTTCCTGGGGCCCTGCCTGTTCACCCGCTATTTCCCGTTCGTTTCGCAGAGTGGCGATGCATGCGGGATGCTGTACTGGACACCTTTCGCACTGCTTGGATTTTTTGTCCCTTTGACGTGGTTCTCGACGAGCCTCCGACGGCGGGCGGGGTGGTGTGGCGCGGGAAGCCTCATCGTCCTGACGGCCTCCGCCCAGCTTCTCGGGCTCTTGCTCATCGCGTTTCAAAGCGAACGCTACGAACTCGATTTTATTCCGACGCTGACGCTCGCGGCAGTGCTGGTACTGGGAGCACTCGCTTTGCCCCGGACGCGACTGCGGGCTGCTTGGGCGGTATTTCGGACGGTTTTCGGAACGATCGCGGCGGTCACCGTCTTTGTCGGCGTTATGTTTTCCCTGGACCGGAGCCCCCTGAGAAACGACCTGGGCGGGCTGGCGCGAGCGATGAACTATCCGTCGCACCTCGTCGAAAAGGTCGTCGGCACGAAGTTCGGCGCGGTTTCGGGCGAGATGTCGTTTGGCGCTGGCGGGATCGGCACACGTGAGCCGCTGGTGGCGTCGGCGTATGGCCGGGACGTTCTGTTCGCCGAGCGCCTTCCGGACGACAAGGTGCAGTTTGGGTTCTTCCACCTGGGAACGATGACGCCGCTCAGCGAACCGGTTTCGATCGAACGTGGAAAACGTTACCCGTTCACCTTCGATCTCGGTTCGCTGTATCCGCCGACGGAGCATCCACTGCTCGCCGGTCTTCCGCGCGATGCAATTGACGCACTGCGACGCCGTGTCCGAGTGATCTGGGACGGGCGGCTGGTCCTCGATGCCGCTTCGGCATTCTATCCGAGCAGCCCAGGTCTCGTGCGGATCGGGAAGAATCCGGATGCGATCAACACCTTGCCCGCCGTCTCGGGAGCAATTGGGAAAGTCAAAAGGCGCGGGATTCCCCGGAGCGAGTCCTTGGCGAAAGATCAGATTACGGGGCCGGTAAGGTTGACCCTTAGATTTCCTCCCTTCGTGTCGGTGTACGGAGAGCCCCTGATCAGCACGGGAAGTCCCGAGGAAGGGGATCTGATTTTCGTCACGTATCTCGGCCCCGGCCGCCTGCAGTTGGGGCACAATTCGGCCCGGGGAGGAGCGGTTCAGTCGAGGCCGCTGAGCTTCGATCCCGCAGTCGCGCATACGATCGACGTGGAGACTCCGCCGCTGATGGTTCAGGACTCAGGAGGCCACCTCGACGGAAGAGTTGTCATTCGTTTCGACGGCAAGCTCGCCTTGTATGCTCAGCGCACATTCGCGCCAACTTCCGCGCTCGATATCGTGTTTGGGTACAACGCCGCGGGGCTGAGTGCGGCGAGCGCGCTCTTTACCGGGCCATTGCTGCAGGTTTCTGCGATACGCGCCTTCCATGTGACCAAGACGGGGAGCACGGAGTGGGGGCCTCGCCGCCTATCGCTTGTATTGCCGCAGGGCAGGACGGGGGCTTGTGAACCTCTCGTGTGCACCGGACAGACGGGGAAGGGAAACATCGTCTACGTTCGGTATCTCTCGGACTCGAAGATCCAGGTCGGATACGATCATTGGGGCGTCGGCGCAGTGACGAGCGACCCGATCGCCATCGATTACAGCGCCACGAATCAGTTCGAGATCAGCGTGGGTTCGCTGTACCCAGAACTTGGAGACTCCTGGTGGGGCGAAAAGCCCGGCAGACCGCGGACGGCCAAGAACACTGTTTTCGTCAAGGTGAACGATCAGATTGTCCTGAATACACCTTTTGCGGCGCATCCGACGAATCGGGACGACATCGTCGTCGGCCTGAATCCAATCGGCGGTTCAACTGCGGAAAGCGCGTTTACCGGCGAGATTCAGGCGGTCGAAGCGATCCCCGTGCCGCAGGAAATCAAGTGAGCCTCCAGCCTTGGCGCGAGGGAGAGAATCGGCCTTGCGCGTCGGGCGCTTACGACGCCTTGCGCAGAATGGGGAGGGAGCGAGCGATCTGGATCGCTCGTTCCAGGACGGCATCGTGGGGCGGAGCCATTTCTTTCTTCGCGGGCTCCGTGGCTTCCATCGCCTCGGGCGGAGGCGCCTGATTGTCTTCGTCCTGAGTCGGAATTTCTCCGCCGCGGTTATGGGCGAGGCTCAGCTCATCGAAGCGGCGCTTGTCGGTATTGCTGCTGGTGAGCTTTTCTACCGGTGTTCCGGCGGCGAGCGCCTCGTACGCGCGGCGGTCTTCCTCTTCGGTGGTGCTGACAGGAATATCCACGACCAAAGCCGGGCTGGCGGGCCCGATCGTCAACTCGCGCGGCCGTTCATTCGTGAGCACCCCTGCCAGCCGTTGATCGGTCTGCGGATTGACGAGGAAGAGCCGGAGACCTTTGGGCGGAGGTGTCTTGGCCTCCAGGCGAAGGTTCAATGACTCGATCGAGGCAACAGTCGCCGCGGCAAACCGAAAATCGAGGACGACATCGGGCTTGGTCAGCGCCTCCTCGAGGGTCGCCGCGTCCTTCGTCAGATCGGCGATGCGCACGTACACCAACCCTTGCCCGACGTCCCGCTGGAGCGCGGCCCAACTCGGGACGGAGAGCAGAAAGAAAACCAGAATGCGGCGGATCATCGGCGGTTCAGCTGCTTGGCCCCGATATCGCGGCGGAAATATTTCGAAGCGCACTGGATGGCTTCGCAGGCCGAATACGCGCGCTCAGACGCTTCGCGCAGCGTTGGGGCAAGTGCGGTGACTCCGAGCACCCGTCCGCCGTTGGTGACAATTCGGTTCTGGGCGTCGCGCGCCGTCCCTGCGTGATAAACCGTCGTCCCGGCAGGGAGCGATGGCGGGAAGGTGATGGGATCTCCTTTTTTGAAACTGTCCGGGTAACCCTGTGCCGCAATGACGACGCAAAGAGCGTAATCCGCGCGGATTTTCAGCGGAACGTCCCGCAGGTGCCCCTGAGCCGCGGCCCAGAGCAATGCAAGCAGATCGGTTTCGAGTCGCGGCAAGACAACCTGGGTTTCCGGGTCGCCGAAGCGCGTGTTGTACTCCAGCACGCTCGGGCCGTCTTTCGTCAGCATGATCCCGATGAAGAGAGTCCCTCGGAAGTCGATGCCCTCCGCGGCGATGGCGTCGACGGACGGGTGCACGATTTCTTCGTCGATGCGTTTCAGCAGAGCCGGGGTTACCACTTCGGCCGGAGAGTACGTGCCCATCCCGCCGGTGTTCGGACCGGTATCTCCATCACCGATACGCTTGTGATCCTGCGACGTCGGAAGCACGACGTAGTCGCGGCCTGAGACAACGACGAGGATCGAGGTCTCCTCCCCAAAAAGGCAGTCTTCGATCAGGATCTGCTTGCCGCTGGCGCCGAAGCGGCCGCCTTCGAGCATCGATTTGACCGACTCTTCGGCTTCCGCGAGCGACTGGGCGACGACGACGCCTTTGCCGGCCGCGAGGCCGTCCGCCTTGATCACAATCGGGATTGGTCTCGTACGGAGGTAGGCGAGCGCCGGGGCAACCTCGGTGAAAATCCCCGCGGGGGCCGTGGGGATGCGATGTTTCAGCAGAATCTGTTTGGTGTAGACCTTGGAGGCCTCCAGCCGCGCACCGTCGGATTTGGGTCCGTAAGCGGGAATGCCCGCCTTGGCCAGCGCATCGACCAGGCCGAGGGAAAGCGGAACTTCGGGGCCGACGATGACAAAATCGACCTTCTCCCGCTGCGCCAAAGTCACCAGGCCGGGCACGTCGTCGGCGGCGACCGCGTGGCATGAAGCGTCTTGAGCGATGCCCGCGTTTCCTGGGGCGGCGAGGACGCGCGGTTTGGCCGGGGAGGCGAGGATCGCGCGGACCAACGTGTGTTCACGTCCGCCAGAACCAACGACGAGAATCGTGCGGGGAAGAATCATGGGAAAAAGCTGAAGGGGAAAAGGGACCGGGGGCGGCAGATCCGCGGGCCGGGTCGGGAAGCGCGATCAACGGAAACTCCGAGCGCCTTCGGACCGTGGCCCGCAGGGGCTCTACATCACTTGAAGCGTCTTTCGGTAGAAAGCGACGACCTCGTCCGGATCGTCGGTGAAGAGGATGTAGTCGGCCATCCAGGCCGGAGCGCGTTTGAGACGGATCATCTCGCGGACCTGCTTTCGGAGGTCACCCCAGAATTTCGCGTTGTAGAAGATGTAGGGAATGCGCGGACGGATACCGAGTTTCAGGTTGCAGAGCTCGATGCCGATTTCCTCGAGGGTTCCGACACCGCCGACGTTGAAGATGCAAAAATCGGCGATCTCGAACCACTTTTGCCGGTTGTGCCGAGCGGTTTCCTGGAACGTGTTGAAGAAATCCACGCCCAGCTCCGGTGGTTGCGCCTCGAGTTCGAGGAAGCAGGCCCCGGTGAGCGCTCCCTTGGTGCGGGCTTGTTCGGTCGCCAGGCGCATCACACCCGGCCCGCCGCCCGTGAGAACGCCGACCGAAGGGCCGATGAAGGCCGTCAGCTTCTCGATCAGGCTGGAAATTCGATCGGTATCCATCTGATCGAGACCGACCGCGGAACCGTAGAAGGCGATGATGGTGGATTCCTGGAACTTCTTCGCCATCTCGTCGCGAATGAAGAAGCCGTGGTCCTTCTTGTACGTGTGAAGGTACAGGTCGTTCAGGCCCTCGTTGTACCAATAGACGTCGAGACCCAGGGCGTCGAAGTTCTCCAGCCGGGCATGGGCATTGTTCGAGAGGAAGAACCCGTGGGTGCGCGACGGCTTCCGGAAGATGATGCGCTTGAGCTTCAGCTGCTGCAGACGCGTCATGAGCTCGATTTCCTCGAGCAGGTTGGGGAAGTAGTCCGTCAGCAGCGTGTCGGCCGAGTCCGGCGCGGCGTCGAGGGCCTCGATCATCGTCCGGTAGCCGCACGCAGCCTCCTTGGCCTCGATCTTCGCCTTCAGGTTCGCGAAGTCGCCGGCATTCAGAAAGAGGCTCTTGTTCTCCATCGTGGAACTCTGCCCGCGAACCGTCAGGCGCGTGCGGGGCTTGGCTTCGGAGGACGTCTCCCGCGGCGGATTCTCGTCGAGACATTTGTAGAGATCCGTCGCTTGCCCGGCGAGGCGCACGCGGCGTTTCTGCAGCGCCTTCGTTTCCGGATCGGCGGCCACGGGTGCGCGAAAGATCTCCACGGATACGACGGGATTCACCACCGGCTGGTCGCCCGTGTTGTAGATCTCCAGCATGATGTTCGTGCCGAAGGTCTTGATCGGATCGAGAAGGACGGCGCTGGTGTGGATGCCGAAATTCCCCTCGCCGCGATTGAGCAAAACGTAGTGCTCTTTCAGGTACATCGAGCAGCTGGTGAGCACGCCCGAGCGCGGCGGAATGATCAGGAGGTCGGTTTCGTGGCGGACCTGGACCTTGTCGAGATAGCCGCGGCCGGCGCTCCCGTTGACCAGGCGTTCGAATTCCGGACGCTGCAGCCGGGGGCTGAGCGTGTAGCGGACGCTGTGCGGCGTGAGGAACACGCGGCCGAGCCGGTCGATGCTGATGGTCTGCGGGAGCTTCAGCTGGTTCGTCTGAACGGCGTCCCAAATCTCGGCGGTCGAGAGCTTGGCGGATTCGGGCGCGTAGAAAAGCCGTCCTACCGGGACGCCCGATCGCATCAGCTTTTTCCAATACGCCGCGTGGGGGAAGGTGGTGTCGTAGAGGAAGGCCGAGGCCTCCAATAGCACCCGGTTTCCGTCGAGCGTCGGCTTCCCGAGTATGGACATCTCGATCCCGATGCGGGCTAGCGTGCTCCGCTCCGTGAAGTGCAACTCGCCGAGGTGCGACTTCAGAAATTCGAATTCCGTGGGGTTGCGGGGCCAGAACGCGAGCGTGAGGGAAACGCCTTGGTCCTCGGTCGGCCGCACGGTGAGGATCTGGCCGTCTTGGGAGGCCCAGAATGGATCGGGAGTCATCGGGCGGACAGTGAAGAAGGGGGCCGGGAGCGTGACAAGAAACGAGTGTAGCCGCCGCCCCAGGATTTTATTGCCCTCCGAGAGGGCCGCGGTCATGCAAGGAAACTTTACGGCACAATCTACCCTCTGCCGTTTTCCCATCCCCTCATCGCATGAAACTGAAACACACGCTCACGGCCTCTCTGCTCGCGCTCGGCATTGCCGGCGCCGCCCGCGCGGAAGACGCCAAGACTCCTGCCGCGAACGCCCAGCCGGCCGCCGCCACGCCTGCCGCGGCCGCTGCAGCCGCGCCGGCGAACCAGTTCTCCGAAGCCCAATTGCTCGAGACGTTCGGCTGGTTCATCGGCAAGCGCATTGGCCTTTCCGAGCTGGATTTTTCGAAGGAGCAGACCGACGCGCTGGTGAAGGGATTGATCCTCGCCGCCTCCGGCAAGGAATCTCCGTACGATCTTCAGAAGATCGGGCCCGAGATGGACAAGTTCATGCAGGCGAAACAGCAGCTCTACATGGGCAAGCTTCGCCAGCAGGGCCAGGCCGAGGGCGAGAAGTTCCTCAAGGAAGTCAAAGCCAAGCCCGGCGTCGTCACGCTGCCGAGCGGCCTTGCCTACGAGATCGTCAAGCCCGGCACCGGCGAGTATCCGAAGGCCACCGACATCGTGAAGGTCAACTACACGGGCACGCTGGTCAACGGCACCAAGTTCGACAGCACGGTCGAGCGCGGCGAGCCCGCCGAGCTGGCGCTGAACGAGGTCATTCCCGGATGGACCGAAGGTATCCAGAAGATCAATAAGGGCGGAAAGATTAAGCTCTATATCCCGCCGCAGCTGGGTTACGGCGACGACGCGCGCCCGAACATCCCTCCGAGTTCCACCCTCGTCTTCGAGGTCGAGCTGCTCGACATCAAGGCGCCGGCCGCCCCGGCCCCCGTTCCGGCTCCGGCCGGCGCGCCCGTCGCTCCGGAGAAGAAATAAGCGCAACAAGCGCCGATGCAGTTTGCAGCCCGCGGCCGAAAGCCGCGGGTTTTTTGCGGCCACATGCCGGCCGTGCGCCGCCTTTCCGGTTGCGAAAAATGCCCGGTCGGCGGATATGGTGCACGCTGGGAGCCATTCTCAGCTCCGCTGGTCTTCCAGGGCCTGCCACCGGTGAAACTCGCACTCGTAACTGAAACCTATCCGCCCGAGATCAACGGCGTCGCGATGACGCTGAGCCATCTTGTGGCCGGCTTGGTCGCCCGCGGGCACGGCGTGCAAGTCATCCGGCCGCGGCAGAAGGGCGAAAAAGACGTGAACGAGACGCGCTTCAGCGATGACGACGGCGCGTCGCACTGGCTCGTTCCGGGAATGGCGATTCCCATGTACAAGTCGCTCCGGCTCGGTTTGCCCGTGGCGCCGACTCTCCAGCGGCACTGGCGGACGGAGCCCCCGCACGTCGTGCACGTTGCGACCGAAGGCCCGCTTGGCCTCGCCGCGTTGTATTCGGCGGCCAAATGCGGGTTGCCCGTCACCTCGAGCTTTCACACCAATTTCCATCAGTACGGCGGCCATTACGGATTAAAGGTTGGCCAGGACGTGGCGCTGCGGTATCTGCGGTGGTTTCACAATCGGACCCGGTGCACGATGGTTCCGACCGACGAAATGCTGAGGCTTCTTGCGGCCGACGGTTTTCAGCGGCTCCACGTCCTGGCTCGCGGGGTGGACACGCGCCTGTTTTCTCCCTCGAAACGGTCCGATGCGCTGCGACGCGCCTGGGGCGCCGCACCGAAGGATCCCGTGGTGATCTACGTCGGCCGGATGGCGGCGGAGAAAAACCTCGGCCTCGCCGTCGAGGCATTTCTTCGCGTGCAGGAGTTCGAACCCGGCGCGCGTTTCGTCTTGGTGGGCGACGGCCCGGAACGCGAGGCTCTGGCCGCCAAGTACCCGCATTTCCATTACGCCGGAACGCGCCGCGGCGACGAACTGGCGGCGTTTTACGCTTCGGCGGACGTTTTCGTCTTTCCCAGCACGACGGAGACGTTCGGAAACGTGATCACGGAGGCGATGGCGAGCGGGCTCGTGGTCCTGAGTTACGATTACGCAGCGGCGCGGCAGTTCATCCGAGATGGCGAGAACGGATACTCGGCTCCG
Source organism: Opitutaceae bacterium EW11 (assembly GCA_003054665.1). Lineage (GTDB taxonomy): Bacteria > Verrucomicrobiota > Verrucomicrobiia > Opitutales > Opitutaceae > EW11. The sequence continues at coordinate 159,098 of QAYY01000022.1, forward strand.
TTCAACGATCGCCCGGCTTTTCTGACGCGGGCGGAGGCGGTTTTTCGACATCGCGCGGCGTGGTCGGATATCCGCGCAGCTGCGAGGGCCACCGCGGAAACGATCACCTGGGGGGCGATTATCGACCGCTTCGAAAGCGAACTGGCCGCCGCATGCGCGGTGGTGAAACCGGTGGCGAGCGGAGTCTGAGCCTTTCGGGAGGGTATTCAGGCTGTGATTGCAGGACCAAGCCGCCCCTGCGTCGTTCGCAAACGGCCAGGGCGGTTGTGCGAGGGGAGAAAAAAGCCGCGCCCTCGCGGACGCGGCCGAACACTGCCCTGTCTTTCGGAACGTCAGTTCACGTTCACGGAATTCACTGCGATCGGGTAGCCGCTGAAACTCAGCTCACCCGTGCATTCGTAACCGGCCTTTCCGTCCGCCCCGCAGCCGTACCAGCGGCCGTGGCGATCAGAGAGCGCGCCGACGCGGAAGCTGATCACCTTGCGGCCGTTGAAATCGGCCACCGTCACGATGTAGCCGCGTGAGGCAACGCTGACGGCGACCGGGTCGCCCATGCGGGTGTCGCTGATGCGGCGGTAAACCTGTCCTTTTCCCTCGTAGGTCACGACGGCGTCGACTTCACGGTCTCCGCGACAAGCCACGTAGAAGGTGTTGTTCAGCGGATCCGCTTGGCGGGGCTGGCCGTCCGAGCCGTTCGGAATGAGCGGCAGCGGGTATTCGAGGAATCGGGTGAACGCCATGTTCACCGGATTCCGACCCACCTTGACGGTTCCCAGCTCGGAGAGGACTCCGTTCTTTTCCCAATCCCAGCGCGCCATCAGCGAAGACGTATCGATAATGTGGATCGTCCCGTCCTCCTGCGCGATATAGGCCTTGTGGCGGTCCGGTGACCAGCGGTCGATGCGCAGGCCCGCGAGCACGGCGGTCGGCGCGGGCAGGCTGCGTTCCCAAACCACCCGGGGCGCTATCTGGGGATTCTCCGTGAACGTGGCGGGCCATTGCCCGGCTCCGTCTCCGCGCGTCGAGGTGGTGGTCTTGAAGCTCGCGTCCGAACTGAGATAGCTGCTGCGAACGTAGCCGAACAGCGGCGTTAGGTCGACGATCACAGCCTTGTTGTCCAGCTTCGAGGCGACGATGGCGTAGCCTTTGCTCGCGACGATGCTGCTCCAGCCGTATTCGCCGCTGGTCAAACCCCAGCGCACGCCGGGATCCGCCAGATTGATTTGGCTGAGGACTTCGTTCGCCGTCTGCGACGGACCGTTCCACCAGCCATTGCTCGCCGCGGCGACGGCGCTGGGCGCCGCCATCGGCAGATCGACGTAACCGAGCAGCTTAAAGTCGGACCAGCTTCCCTGGTTGGGCAGAGCCATGTACGGCCAGGTGTGGAAAGGCAGGTATTTGCCTTCCAGCGCCACGACGGCCAGCTGGCCGCGCTGCGTCTGGGTGTCCCAGATCGTGATGAGGGCGAATTCGTTCGCCGACGTGACTGCGATGCCAGTCGGCACCTTGTTGGCCGGGAAGAGTAGGCCTGGATACGGGCGCTCGTAACCTTCCCGGCTTGTCTGCGTGCCGGCGACCCCGAGCAGACCACCTTTGTACAAAACGAGGGCCTCGTTCTGAAGCATGCCGTAATTGCGAACCATCGCGATCGGCTGGCTGGCCGGATGGCCCAGGATCGAGACGTAATTGGGATCGTCCGTTTGCGGGTCCGGGTGCGGACGTCCGCTCGCAAAATCGAGGCGAGGACTGAGGGCGAAAACGTTGTCGTAGTAGGCGAACGTCTGGATGCGATCGAGGCCGGGATCGGTGGCCGCGTTGTCCGGCACGTAGGCGACCTGTCCGCTGTCGCTCCAGTAATCGCCGTCCGGAGAGCAGCCGGCGGAGCCGAGTTCGTACGGGTTCGTGCGATTGGCCCAGGACAAGAGGCACTCGTGCGAGGCGGGTTTGAAGTTCGTCGGCCGGGTGTCCGCCACCTCAAGGTTCAGCGATTCGAAAGTCGGCCCGAGGCGGGCGCTGATCGATTCCTTGTCCGACGCGGTGACGTAACGGAGGTACGCCGCAGGATCGATCGTTCCGTTTCCGCGGAAGATGGTGGAGCCCGACGCCGGAGGCGTCGAAGGCAGGCTTGGAGTGGGCGTCGTGGGTGTCGGTCCCTGCACGCCGCTGATGATCGCCACTGCCGTGGGCAGGGTGACGGTGAGGAATTCTTTGAGCATCGGAATACGTCCCGCAGGACGTATCCAGTATCGTCACACGGCAGGGGCGTGCTTTGCCGATTGAGCCCCGCCGCCGCTAAATCTCTTTCAAAATCGTGCGCGGCTGTTCGCTCGAGTGGAATCCAGCGGGCGGTCGGTTCGGCGTAACGGAAAAGCCAATACCGATGTCCCCGCCAATCGGCCGGCGCGGCGCGATCCGGTCGGCGGCAGACGGCGCTTCGCGGCGGAAATTCCGGGCGAGCCAGCCTGCCGGGCTGCCTGCGTCGAGGTCGGCTTCAGGTCAGCATCGCCGCGACGCAAGCGGTGAGGAAGCAGGCGATGCTGCCGCCGAGCAGCGCGCGCCAGCCGAGTTGCGCCAGCTCGCTTCTCTTTTCCGGCGCGAGGGCGCCGATCCCGCCCACCTGGATTCCGATGGAGGCGATGTTGGAGAATCCGCAGAGCGCGTAGGTGAGGATGACCTGATCGCGGATGTTGGGCAGCACGCCCGAGGTTTTCATCTTCGCGAGCGTTGTGTAGGCGTAGAACTCGTTGAGGATTGTCTTCTCGCCGATGACCTGGCCCGCGGCGGTCAGGGAATGGCTGTCGACCCCCATCAACCAGGCGAGGGGAGCGAAGAGGAGGCCGAAGATGTATTCAAGAGAGAGGGACGTGTACCGGCCGGCGGTGCTCGCCGCGATCCACCCGTCGAGTCCGGTCCAGCCGCCGACCGAAAGCGAGAGCAGGGCATTGCTCAACTTGATCATCGCGGTGAACACGAGGAGCATCGCGCCGACATTCACGGCGAGCTTCAGGCCGTCCGCTGTGCCGTTTGCGATCGCTTCGAGCACGTTCGCGCCGATTTTCTCCCGGCTGACCGAAAGGTTCCGGTTCACTTCTTCGGTTTGCGGAAGAAGCATTTTGGCGGTGAGGAGCGCGGCGGGTGCGGACATCACGGACGCGGTAAGGAGATGTTTCGCGAAGAGCACGCGCTGGGCGGGATCGTCGCCGCCGAGAAGACCGATGTAGGCGGCCATGACGCCACCGGCGATCGTCGCCATGCCGCCGACCATGATCGCGAGGAGTTCGGACCGTGTCATCGTCGGCAGGTACGGCCGGATGATCAACGGGGCTTCCGTCTGCCCGACGAAGATGTTTGCGGAGGCGGAGAGACTTTCGGCGCCGGAGAGCTTCATCGTCTTCGACATCACCCAGGCAAAACACAGAACCACCCGCTGAAGGATGCCGAAGTAGAAGAGCAGCGAGGTGAACGCCGAGAAAAAGATGATCGTCGGGAGGATGTTGAATGCGAAAAGGTATCCGAACGTCTTCTGGTCCGTGACGAGAGAACCGAAGAGGAATTCCGTCCCTGCCCGGTTGAAATCGAGCAGAGCGACGATCCCCGTGCCGACCCAATCGATGGCGATCCGCACTCCGTCGACGTAGATGACAAGGAGGCCGATGACCAACTGCAGCAGTATGCCGGAGATCACGAGTTTCCAATCGATCGCGCGGCGGTTGGCCGAACACGCGTAGGCAATTCCCAGAAAAGCGGCGATTCCCAACAGGCCGCGAAATACGTGGGTTAATGTTTCCATATATCGAGCCCGAGCTGGAGGGGCGAATGGACCGCGAGCTTGCGGACTGTGGGTGCCGGGGCGAGAACCAACTCGTCATGACTGTTCAAGAACGCCTTGCCGCTCACCTGTCGAAGACGCCGGATACGACGGCCGCCAATTGGGTCGCGAAGAACGCGACGCTGGTCGGCGACGTCACGCTCGGCCCCAAGTCGAGCGTCTTCTACGGCGCGGTGCTCCGCGGGGACATCGCGCGCATCGTCGTGGGCGAAGGCTCGAACATTCAGGACAACGCGATCGTCCACCTAGCAGACGATCTGGATGCTGTGATCGGCTCGTGGGTCACCGTCGGCCACGGAGCCATCGTTCACGCCTGCACGATCGAGGACGAGTGCCTGATCGGGATGGGGTCGACGATTCTCGACGGCGCTCGCGTTGGAGCGCGCAGCATCGTCGGTGCGGGCGCCGTGGTGACGCCGCGAACGGTGATCCCGCCGGGCTCGATGGTTTTGGGAGCTCCAGCCAAGGTGGTCCGTCAGCTCACGGACGAAGAGCAGAAGGGCCTCAAAAAATGGGCCGAGAAATACACGCATGTCTCCGCCGCTCACGCAGCCAGGGAGAAGGCGCAGGGATAACGTTGTGCCCGGGAGCGGTGCGCTGAGCGAACCGCGAGCTCACTTGGGAAACTCGGCCCTCGTTGGCGGCTGGCAGCACCCGCAGGGCAGCACATGGGGTTGGACCCCGACTGTGAGGCGCTATCGAAACCGATAGCGTTTTCCCGGCGAAAATGCTCGGAAGCACGCGTGCCGACCGAGCCGGAGATCGGCGACGCGCGAAACTTCGCACGCTGAGTCCTCAGGCCGCTAGTCCCGCCGCGAGCGCCACCGCTGACTTTGCGCGATTGAGGATGTAGAGGTGGTATCCCGGCGCGCCGCGAGAAATGAGATCACGGATTTGCGTGAGCGCCCAGTCGATCCCTACGGCCTCCACCGCATCGGCGTAGTCGCCGGCGGTCTCCAAACGCTTGACCAGCCTCGATGGCAACGAGGCTCCGCACATCTGCGTGAAGCGCTGAATCTGCTTGAGCGACAACACGGGCATGATTCCAGGCACGATCGGAACCTTGATCCCCGCGTTGCGACACCGCTCCACAAAGCGGTAGTAGAGATCGTTGTCGAAGAAGAGCTGCGTCGTGATGAAATCGGCGCCGGCGTCGATCTTCCGCTTCAAGTTCGAAAGATCCGCGTCGGCGTTGGATGCCTCCGGGTGCTTTTCCGGATAGCCGGCGACACCGAGGCAGAAGTCGGGATGACGGGCCTTCAATAGGGCGACGAGATCCGACGCATACCGCAGTCCGTCTTTGAACGGCTCAAACGTCGTTTGGCCCTTCGGCGGATCCCCGCGCAGAGCCATGATGTTTCGAAAGCCATTCCCGTAGATACGATCCGCGTGCTGTCCGATTTCGTCGCGCGTCGAACCGACACACGTCAGGTGCGGCATGACGGTATAGCCCAGATCCCCCCGCAGCAGCGTTGCGACTTGGGCCGTCCGCTCGCGCGTGCTGCCTCCCGCGCCGTACGTGACGGATACAAAATCGGGCTGAATGCGTTTCAGGACGACCGCCGCGTCGCGCAGATTCGCGACGCCTTCGTCGTCCTTCGGAGGAAAAAACTCGATGGAACGAAGGGGCCGGTTCTGTGCGAACAACTGAGAAATGGGACGGTCGGGGATCATTCGTATCAACGCATGCGGATCCGTTGATATGTTGTAAAGCTCGAACCTTAAGGTGGCCCGACGAAGCTGGGCCGGCAGCAGCGGGGGAAAACCAAAGGGAGCCCCTGGCTAGGCCTGCCCGCGATGGATTTCAACTCCGGTGTTTCTGGCGCCGGACCGGCATACCCGCCGCTATTTCTTTGGTCCTTCCGCGGGCTTGGTCTCGGTTTTCGCGCCAGCGGTCGGGGCTGCAGGAGAAGCCAGGGGCGGAGTCGGCGGCGGAGGAATTGGTTCGAAGAGATCCGCTCGCTTAACCGGCAGGCCGGTGAAGGCGTATTCGTAAACCTGGAACGCGCGTTTTGCCATCATCGCGTTCACCGGTGCTTTGGCGTCGGAATCGGTGATGAAGGCGAAAACGGGCCCGGCGGGAATCGTCTCGATTTCAGGCTCCGCTACCTTCGCAGGTCCTCCGTTGGCCGGTTCGGCTTTGCCGTCGGCTTTAGCGGCATCGGCGATTTTGCCGAGAGCGGCAGGGCCCGATTTGCCGTCCGACTTGGCTGCGGGAGGTTTCACGATCTTCTGTTCCGGTTTCCGGCCCAGCGCGACTGTGAGGGTTTTCCCATCGAACGTCGTGAGCTTTACGGTCCGCTCGTGCTGCTTGGCCGCAGCGACACTCGGATCCGACGGATCGGAGGTTTCCGAAAACCGCAGGGACGTGAGTGAGGAGACAATGGAGGTGATCCTGTCGTTTTTCACGCGCTGCCCGGCGGGTGCGTCGGACGCGGCAAACGGGTCGTCCTTCTTTGCCCGTTTCGCCACGACAGGGGCGCCGTCGGTGGTGGCGACTTCCACTTTGGCGATGTCCTCGGGCTTCACGTGGATCAGAGTGGAGTCGGCCCAGTTCTTCGGCTCCGCGTCCAGCCAGAGCGAGAGACCTGCACGATAGCCCTTCTTTTCGTCGTCGAAGCGGACGAACCGGCCGCCGGCGTCGGCGTTCTTTCCGAGTGTGACTTCCCAGACCGGTTTGTCGGAGGCGTCGAGCAGAGCCAGCTTTGTATCCTTGAACTCGAGACGAGCGAGCTTCTCCGGTTGCGCGGTGACGAACTGCTCGATCTTGGCCGAGGTCAAGTTGCCGACGAATTCCGACAGTTTCTGGAAGTCAGCGGGAAAGTCGTAGTACGAGACGACGCGCCAGGAGCCGTCGGGCTGTTTCGCGAGTTCGACGGACTTGGCCTGGTCCGAGATTTTGATCTTCGAGGCCTTCTCAATCGTGCCTGTTTGGAGGAGCGGCTGATTCAGCCGCGGATCCGCCGAACGTTGTGGCGCGGGACGGTTCGCGAAAAACACGATGCCGGAGAGGACGGCGAGGAGGGCGACGGTGATGGCGAGAGTCTTGAGTTTCATCGCGAGGGAAAGCGGAGGCGGCTCAAGCGGTTTGATGACGGCGTTGATAGAACCACACGCCGAAGGCGATGAGGAGGAGCGGGCTCGCGATCAGGTTGATTACGAGGAGCCGGTTGCCCAGTCCGTCGATGTCCTCGCGCAGGGCGCGCCGGATCTGGCGGCGTTCCGCGCGGAGGCCGGCTTCCTGCTTGCGGTAGTCGTCGATCGCCTTGGTGACCTCGGGTGAGGCGACGAGGCGGTTTCCTTCGGTTTTTTTGCCCTGGAGCTGGGTGAGCTGCTTTTGGACGTCGCCGAGGCGCGCCTCGAGCGCCGTCAGCTGGTCTTGGTAACGCTTGTTGGCCTCGACCTGCATGGCCTGCACCACCTTGAACGGGCGGAGCGAGCTGCCTTTGCCGCGGATGGAAATGAGATCCTGCGAGCCGGCGAGGAATTCGAGCGAGTTGCTGCCGAATGCGAGATTGTCGTTCAGCGGCTCGGCGGCATTGACGCCCAGGAAGTTCATCTTGCGCACACTGTAGTCGTCGAGGAGCCAGTCAGTATCGGCCACGACGATGAGGGTGGAAGTGGCCTTCGACTCCACGAGATGGCCCTCCTTCTTGGCCTCAGGCTTCTTTTCCTCGGCCTTGGCGTTCGCCTCCTTCTTTTCCTCCGGCTTCGGCTCTTCGGGCGCGCCGTTGGGGAAGGCGGACTTCAGTTTCCCCTGAAGAAGAACCGCGAGGGTCTTTTTGCCGGATACCGTGATTTGGCGGGCGACCTCCTCGGGCTTCGCCATTGTCACCATCATGCTCTGCAGGTCGCCGGCCTGCGTCGACGATTCGACCAACGGCGTCACCGTGACGCCGGGTTCGGCTTTGACGGTGAGATCGCCTGATTCGATGAAGAGGAGGGAATTCAACTGCGCGGTTGGCAGGGATTTCGAGTTGAAGTTCTCCTTGGCGAGCGAGAGCCAAATCGGGTAGCGGACCACCTGGCCGTCGCCGGTCGCAACCTGAGCGGCGTCGACGAGATCGCCGACGAGCATCTGTGGGTTGTAGCCGATGCCGTAGGCCTTGAAGAGTTCCGGAAGGTCGCTGGAAACGTTGGGCTGCGGACCGCCGAACATCGCCATCTGGCCGCCCTGGCGCTTGAAGTATTGCGACGCCGGATCGACGGCGACGAACACGGGCTTTCCGGAGAGGAGGAATTGGTCGATCGCGTATTGAAGCTTCGGAGACAGATGTTGCGGATGGATGACCGCCAGAGCGTCGAGATTGGCCGGCAATTCGGACATCGATGCCTCGACGGGCACGATGTCGAAACTGCGCTCCCATTCGCTGACCACAAATTGGTCCTGCTGCTGCGGCTGCCGCATCATCATCATCGGGTTCGGCGCCGGGGCGCGGAGCGGGATGCTGCTGATCAGGCCGAGCTTCTTTTTGTCGACCTGCTGGACCGTGTAGATCAGCTGCGACAGGTCGTACTCGAGAAACTGCTCACGCTGAGGAGTGAAGGCGGGAATGTTCTTCTGCTGATCTGCCTGGGTGGCCACCAAACCGAAATAGATCCGGTCGCCGCCCGGGAGCATTTGCGGACTGATCCCGGAGGCCGCGGCTTTTTCCTCTTCGGGGGAGTCGGGCTTCGGATCGATCACGTTCAGCTGGATCCGACCCTTCGATGACCGCACGTACTGCCGGAGCATCTCCTGGACGCGCGTGGCGAAGTTCTTGTACGAGATCGGGAGCGATTCGACGCTCTTGGAAAAATAGAAGTCGAGCTGCACCGGCTCCTCGAGCTTGGACAGGAGGGACTTTGTACCCGCGGAGAGGGTGTAGATGTTGTCCGCCGTCGCGTCCGCGCGCACGGGAAGCGACGAGGCGAGATAGTTGACGAGCACCAGGCCGACAAAGAGCAGGATGACCGCGATGGCTTTGCTACCGAGTTTCATGGCAGGGGCGCGAATAGGTTCAGCGTTCCAGGACGACGACGTTGAGGAAGAGCGTGAATCCCATCAGCGAGAGGAAAAACACGACGTCCTTGGGATCGACGATGCCCTTGGTGAACGAGTCAAAATGGGTCATGAAACTGAAGTTCGAGACGGCGTCCGCGACCGAGACGGGGAATACGGCCGCGAGCGTGTCGGTGAACCCGCTGAGACCCAGAAAAACCAATACGGCGCAGGCGACGAGGCTCAGCACGAAGCTGATGACCTGGTTTTTCGTCAGGGCCGACATCAGCGAGCAGACTCCAAGATAACCGCCGGCCATGAGAATCGCTCCGAAGTAGGTCGCGATCAGAACGCCCCAGTCCGGATCGCCGAGGTAGGCGACGGTGAGAACCATCGGGAAACTGAGCAGGATGCCGAGCGTGAGGAAGGCCCACGCGGCGAGGAATTTTCCGAGCACCGCTTCAAGCGTGGTGATCGGAAGGGTGAAAAGGAGCTCGACCGTCCCGGAGCGCTTTTCCTCGGACCAGAGGCGCATCCCCGCCGCCGGGACGAGAAAAAGAAACAGCCACGGGTAGAACTGGAAGTAGGCGTCGAGGCTCGCGAGGTTGGCGCGATAGAACCCTCCGTAGCGCGAGAACGCCAGCGCGACCGAGATCACGAGAAACGCGATCAGGAACACGTACGCCACGGGAGACCGGAAATACCCGAGAAACTCACGTTTGAAAACAGGAGTGATCATTGCGGAAGACCTAAGGAAGAATGGAGAACGAAGAATGCAGAATGCGGATTCGGCTTAGGACGTGCAGCGGGAGAGATGGTGGAACCGCGAGAAGCACCGGACGGGAGCGGCACTCTGGATTCTTCAGTCATCGTTCTGCCTTCTGCATCTGCGGCTGCGGGTCGCGCAACCGCGTCACACGTCGCTGAGCGTCAGAGTGCGGAAGATCTCGTCGAGTCGGGCGCCAGGCTGGCGGGCGCGAAGCTGCTCGGGTGTTTCGTCGGCGACGACCCGCCCTTGCGAGATGATGATGACCCGATTGCAGATCGCTTCGACCTCCTCGAGGATGTGGGTCGAGAGGATGACGGCCTTCTCCACCGCCATGCCTTTGATCAGCGAGCGGACCTCGTTTTTCTGGTTCGGATCGAGGCCGTCGGTAGGCTCGTCGAGCACAAGAATCGGAGGATCGTGAAGCATGGCCTGCGCGAAACCGACGCGCTGTTTGTAGCCTTTCGAGAGGGTCTCGATGGTTTGCCGCCGCACCGGCACGAGATGAGTGAGCTGGATCGCCCGTTCGGCTGCGGCTCGTTTGGCATCGGGGCCCTTGAAGCCCCGGCACTCGGCGATGAAGAAGAGGAATTCCTCGACCGTCATTTCCCCGTAGGCGGGTGCGCTTTCGGGGAGGTAGCCGATCTTGCGTTTCACGGCGACCGGATCGGCCGTGACGTCGTGGCCACCCACCACGGCGGTTCCGGCGGTCGGGCGGAGAAAGCCCGTGATCATTTTCATCGTCGTCGATTTGCCGGCGCCGTTGGGTCCGAGGAATCCGAGGATGTCGCCCCGGCGGACGGAGAAGGTGACGCCATCGACGGCGCGTTTCGCACCGTAGGTTTTCACCAAGCCTTTGACTTCGATCATGGGGACGGAAGGGAAACGTGAACTCGCGCGTGCGGGATAGCGGAAGATAAACAACATCCGATCCCGGTGGAGCGGAGGGCCAGCGTCGTAGCAGATTCCACCCAGTTGCCCGCAAGCAAAAACCCGCCTCCGAAAATTACAGTTTGGTAATGTCCGACGCGCGGTGCGGTATCGCCCGGCCGGGTACGCGGGCCGAACGGGCGCTCCCCAACTGCAGTGCGGCAATCTGGGCGCCGCACTCCCGCTCATCCGAACCGTTGCTCCTCGCGCGCCGCGGTTGCGCTCAGGGAGCGGAGTTGCCGCCGGCTACGCTGAGAAAAGCGGAGAGTGCCGGATCCAGCCGCGGGGTCTGTTTCCAGCCCAGGACAAGCCGGCTTTCGGGCGCTTGTCCGACGAGGGGCTTGAACACGACGTCCGCGGGCACGTTGCGCGCCTCCGACGGAGTGATGAACGTCGCTCCGATCCCGGCTCGCACGAGCCCGATGCCGTTGGCTCTGGGCCAAACCTCTTCGGCGATCTTTGGCGTCATGCCGGTGCGGGCGCAGGAGGCGAGGATGCGGTCGTAGAAACCCGGATTGTGGGAGCGCGGGAAGAGGACGAACGGAGTCGACGCCAGATCTTTCAGCTTCAGCGCAGACGAACGGGCGAGGGGATGACCGGCAGGCAACAGAATGCCGTTGCGTTCGCGAAGAAGCAGCCGCGTCTGGATGCCGGGCGTGCCGCCGGCGTCGGGATGAAAAAACCCGCATTCGAGATCGCCGGCCAGCAGCGCCGCGTGTTGGGCGGCCGTGGGAGACTCGTTCAGCTCGAGGCGGATTCCGGGATAGCGTTGGTTGAACTCGCGCAGGATTCCTGGGAGCACGGTCGCCATCGCGAGGCCGGTGAAGGCGATGCGAATGTGCCCGGCCTGACCTTGGGTGAGGGCCTTCAACTCACGTGCGGCGGCCGAAAGCGAGCGAAGGACCGGCTCGATCCGATCGGCGAAAGCTCGGCCGGCGGGAGTGAGCTCCACTCGTCGCCGCGAACGAACGAAGAGTTGCGCGCCCACGGCCTTTTCAAGCTGAGCGATCTGCCGGCTCAGCGCGGGCTGGGCCACCGCCAGCGCTTCGGCTGCCCGCCGGAAATGCAGCTGCCGGGCGACCTCCAGGAAATAGACGAGGTGCCTGAGTTCGTAGGGGAATTGATACTCGCGAGGCATCACAGCAGACGAAACGGGTATTTTCCGGCAAGGCAACCTTCTGGTAGGCTCACGCGGTTGACGGCACCCGCCGTTTGCGAAAAATTCCCCGTTTCTCCATGGCAAAATCTCTCTTCGAAAAAGTCTGGGACGCTCACGCCGTCCGAAAGCTGGCCAACGGCCAGACACAGCTCCTGATCGGCACCCACCTGATCCACGAGGTGACCAGTCCGCAGGCCTTCGGCATGCTGCGCGACCTCGGGCTGAAGGTTCTGATGCCGCATCGCACGTTCGCGACGGTGGACCACATCGTCCCGACGGACCAGCTGGTCGAGCCGTTTGCCGATCCGCTGGCGGACGCCATGATCAAGGAACTCCGCAAGAACTGCCAGGAGTTCGGAATCACGTTTTTCGACCGCTCGACCGGCAAGCAGGGCATCGTCCACATCGTCGGACCCGAACAAGGTATCACCCAACCGGGTACAACGATCGCCTGCGGCGACTCGCATACCTCGACGCACGGCGCGTTCGGCGCGATCGCGTTCGGCATCGGCACGACCCAGATCCGCGACGTGCTCGCCACGCAGACCATGGCGCTCGGGAAGCTGAAGGTCCGCCGCATCAACGTCGATGGGAAGCTCCGCCCGGGAGTGTACGCGAAGGACGTGATCCTCCACATCATCCGCACGCTGGGCGTGAACGGCGGCACGGGCTACGCCTACGAGTATGCCGGCAGCGTCTTCGACCGGTTCTCGATGGAAGAGCGCATGACCGTCTGCAACATGTCCATCGAAGGCGGCGCCCGCGTCGGCTACGTCAATCCCGACGAAACGACGTTCAAGTATCTCGAAGGCCGTCCGTACTCCCCGAAGGGCCAGGCCTGGACCCAGGCAGTCGCGAGCTGGCGGTCTTTCGCGTCCGACCCGGGCTGCCATTACGACGACGTGGTGAACATCCGCGCCGAGGATATCGCCCCGACCGTCACCTGGGGCATCAATCCGGGGCAGGGCATCAGCATCGAGGAGAAGATCCCCGATCCGTCGGCTGCCCAAGCCGTGGACGAAAAGGCTTCGATTGAAGAGGCTCTGGCCTACATGAAGCTGAAGCCGGGCGCTCCGATCAAGGGCACGAAGATCGACGTGGCGTTCCTCGGATCCTGCACCAACGGGCGCCTGAGCGATTTCCAGGAAGTTGCCAAATACATCAAGGGCAAGAAGGTCGCTCCCGGCGTGAAGGCCATCGCGGTTCCCGGATCTCAAGGCGTTGCGGTGCTGTGCGAATCGCTGGGCATCGACAAGGTCCTGCGCGAAGCCGGCTTCGAGTGGCGCGCCGCCGGCTGCTCGATGTGCCTGGCCATGAATCCCGACAAGCTCGTCGGCGACCAGCTCTGCGCAAGCTCCTCAAACCGCAATTTCAAGGGCCGCCAAGGCAGCCCTACCGGCCGCACCTTGTTGATGAGCCCGCTGATGGTCGCCGCCGCCGCCGTGACCGGCCAGGTGAGCGATGCCCGCGAAGTCTTCCATGTCCGCGATCTGCCCGCCGCCGTCTGAGCGAGCAAATCCTTCAACTCCTTCAAAAATGTCTCTCGAGAAAATCACCCAAGTCACTGGCCGCGCTGTGAACGTGCCCGGCAACGATATCGACACGGACCGCATCATTCCGGCGCGCTTCATGAAGTGCGTCACTTTCGACGGTCTCGGCGAGTATCTCTTCTTCGACGTGCGCAAGAATGCCGACGGCACGGACAAGCCGCACCCGTTGAACGATCCTCGTTTCAAGGGCGCCACGATCCTCCTGTCCGGCGCGAACTTCGGCTGCGGCTCGTCGCGCGAGCACGCCCCCCAGGCGATCCAGAAGTACGGATTCCGCGCGATCGTGGCCGAAAACTTCGCCGAGATTTTCTTCGGCAACTGCACGACCCTCGGGATTCCGTGCGCCACCGCCAGCCGAGAGGACATCGCGAAGATCTCCGCCGCGGTGGAGGCGAATCCGAAGCTGGACGTCGTGCTCGATGTCGCGAAGCAGGAGATCCGTTTCGGCAACCAGACGGTCAAGGCGTCCATCCGCGACACCGCTCGCGATGCGCTTGTCAACGGCCGCTGGGACGCCATCGGCGAACTGCTGGAAGGGAAGCCCGCGGTGCTGCAGACCGCGGCCAAGCTGCCGTATCTCGCGGCTTGATTGGTTGAGCGGTGCGCCGTTGGATGGCACGGCGCACCTGCAAAACTTTTTCTGAATCTTTTCCTGCGGACGCGCGTCACACCTCGGAATCCCTATGCTTCTGCTCTCGGTCATTGATGGAATGCGCGTTATCAAGGAGGCCGGCTTGCTGGCCTACCCGCTGGGTCTCTGTTCCGTGGTCGCGGTGTTTATCATCTGCGAGCGCAGTTTCGCTCTTCGAAACGCCGCGATCGTTCCGGCGGACCTGACGGATTCCGTGCTGCAGGGGCGTACGGTTTCGGGCGGTCAGCACTCCGCTCTCGGCCGAATCATCAGTTTCGTGGAGCGCCATCCCGGAGATGACGACGGCGCCAAAGCCTATGCGCGACTCGAGATCATGAAGATGGAGCGCGGGGTGAGTTACCTCGACACCATCTACACGGGCGCGCCGCTGATCGGATTGATCGGTACGGTGTCCGGATTGCTGGCGGCGTTCTCGGTCATCGATCCGCAGACACGCATGCCCGACCCGGTGAAGTTCACGGAAAGCGTCGGCTACGCCCTTTCCGCGACGCTCATCGGTCTGGTTATCGCGGTCATCGCTCTTGTCGGGAACGGTTATCTTCAGCGCCGGATCGACCATCACGCGGCGCGGCTCGACGTTTTGCTCGAACGCATCCTGGCTCATCACGCCGGCCGCGGGGTGACGAAGATGGAGAGCAAGGAACTCGTTTCATGAGCGGCCTTGGCCTACGGATCAAACGCCACCACCGGCCCGAGCTGCCGCTGGTGCCGCTCATCGACGTGCTGGTGATGCTCGTGCTTTTTTCGTTCGTGACGATGCGGTTTGCGTCGACCCAGACGCTGAACATCACGCTGCCGAAGGTCGAAACCGCGGGCAAAAACCTCTTCGACGGCACCGTGACACTGTCGATCGACAAGGACGGACTGATGCGCTTCAACGGCAAACCCGCGACGCGCGATCAACTCCGTGCGCTGCTTGCCCAAGTGAAGAACATCAATCGCGACACTCCGGTGCTGATCAGCGCCGACGAGAAGACCCCGCTGGAGCACGTGACCTTCGTGATGGATGTCTGCCGCCAGACAGGCCTGAACAAATTCAGCCTGCAGAGTCGGTGACCGGCCGCGGCGCGGATGCGCCGCGGAGAAGTTGGAATTTGGAAGTTAGTAGTTGGTGGTTGGACACTCTGGTGCGCATGGTTCTTGGGCGCCGGTGACGTCGCCAGGGGCGGTTGTCGTGTCTCGCGGAGCGACGACGGGCGCGAAGCCGAAGTCGCTGAACTTCGGAAAAGAGCCCATTCTGCTTTGCCTATCGCCGGTAGAGAACACGCGTCGGAGTCGCTTTGTCTTCCCGAATTTCCAAAATGCGAGATTCCAACTTCTCCGCGGTGCCTCGACACCGCGGCCAAAACTAATTCTTGACGGCGCGCGGCTGTCCTGCCACTCGTCCCGCCACATGTCCTCCACGTTCGAATCACGCGCATTCGCCGCTCCTGCAAGCCTCGTCCTTGCGGTCGTCGTCGTTACGAACGTCGCACCGTAGGGCATAAACGAATCCAAAACCCTTTGCCCCTCCGGTGCCAACCGGAGGGGCTTTTTGTTTCTCCGGTGCGGCGCAGAAGGGGCTCCAAAAAACGCCATGAAACTCACCGGAGCCATCATCCTCAGAACCCTGTTGGAACGACAGGGTATCCGCATCCTCTCGGGCATGCCCGGCGGCGCCAACCTGCCGCTGTACGACGCCCTGCATGAAAGCCACATCCAGCACGTTCTCGCCCGGCACGAACAGGGCGCCGGGTTCATCGCGCAGGGCCAGGCGCGGGCCACCGGCCGCGCGGCCGTGTGCCTCGCCACGTCCGGCCCCGGGGCGACGAATCTGCTCACCGCCATCGCCGACGCCCGCCTCGATTCCATCCCCCTCGTGGCGATCACAGGGCAGGTGCCGCAGGCGTTGATCGGTACGGACGCGTTCCAGGAAGTGGATACGTACGGGCTCACCGTGCCGATCACCAAACACAACTTCCTCGTGCGCTCGGCGCGGGAACTCCTCGAGGTGATTCCGCTCGCCTTCGAGATCGCCGAATCGGGCCGCCCGGGCCCGGTGGTGGTGGATGTGCCGAAGGATGTGCTGCAGGCGTCGATCGAGGTGTCGTCGTGGCCGGTCCCTGGAAAGGGGCAGCCGACGCCGCCGTGTGCGGATGCTCAGATCGACGAACTCGCGCGTCAGCTGCACGCAGCCGCGCGGCCGGTGTTGTACATCGGCGGAGGCGCGGCGAACACGCGCGCCGCGGCGTCGTTGCGCCAGCTGTCGCAGCGGGAGGACCTTCCCTCGGTGTGCACGTTGATGGGGCTCGGGGTGATGAACGCCGACGCGCCGCTGCACATGGGCATGCTCGGCATGCACGGCCTCAAGGGTACCAACGTTCTCCTGAACGAAGCGGACTTCATCTTCGCCATCGGAGCCCGTTTCGACGACCGCGCCACGGGAAAACTCGCGGAGTTCTGCCCGTCGGCGACGATTGCGCATGTCGACATCGATCCGTCCGAAATCGGCAAGAACAAGAAAGCGCATCTCGCCTTGATCGGCGATGCGGCCGACGTGGCGGAGCGCCTCGCGTCCCGAATGGAGACGAAGCGCCGTCCCGAGTGGCGCGATCGAGCGCTCGAACTGAAGCGCCAGTATCCGCTGCATGCGCCGGCGGACGAGCCGCTGCATCCGGTGAACGTGATCCGCGCCCTCGCTGCCTCGCTGCCGGGCGACAGCATCGTGACGACGGACGTGGGGCAGCACCAGATGTGGGTGGCGCAGGCGTATCCGTTTTCGGAGCCGCGAACGCTGCAGACGTCGGGCGGCCTCGGCACGATGGGCTTCGGGCTTCCCGCCGCGATCGGAGCCGCACTCGCAGCTCCGGGGCGCCGCGGGCTGTGCGTGAGCGGCGACGGTTCGATCCTGATGAACGTCCAGGAACTCGCCACCCTCGCCGAATGGAATCTGCCGGTGAAGACCGTCATCTTCAACAACGCCAACCTCGGGCTCGTGCGCCAACAGCAACAGCTCTTCTACGGAGGCCGCTACTCGGCGTCCCGGCTGGACAAAGCTCCGGACTTCGCCGCGCTTGCCCGCGCATTCGGGATTCCCGCCTGCCGGATCGACCGCGACACCGAGGATCCTCTCGCCGCGCTCCGCGAGGCGCTGTCGGGCGACGGGCCGTGTGTGGTGGATCTTCAGATACACGAGACGACGAACGTGTACCCCATGGTGCCTCCCGGCGCGGCGAACCATCAGACGATCACCGAACCTGCGTATGCCTGAAAACCATCCTTTCACCATGATTCTCGAACTCCATGTCAGAAACCACCCCGGTGCGCTTTCGCACATCACGGGGCTTTTCGCCCGCCGTGCCTTCAACCTGGACGCCATCTTCTGCGTCCCTGAACGCGAACGGGACCAGAGCGTCATCTTCCTGCAGGTCGTGGACGAGCCGCGGCTGCCGCAGGTGGAAAAACAACTCGCGCGCCTGTACGACGTGCTGTCCATCCGCCAGCGTCCGGACCTCGGTTGCGAGTTTTTCGCGAATCTCGCCGCCGCCGCGTCGCCCGTGTCGACGGCGTAAGTGTCGTCGTCCGCCGCGGCCGCACCTTCAACCTTGCCGGCGCGCGTGGCCTTTGACCCATTCGGCGGTATGAAAATTGTCATCACCGGAGTCACTCGTGGATTGGGGCGTGCTCTGGCCGAGGAGTTCATCCGCGGCGGGCACACCGTGATCGGCTGCGGGCGTGGGGCCGAGGGCATCCTCGATCTTCGTTTCGCTCACGCCGCCCCCCAGGACTTCTCGGTCGTGGACGTGGCGGAGCCGACCAAAGTGGAGATGTGGGCCGAGCGCGTTATCGGCATTCACGGCGCGCCCGATTTTCTCATCAACAACGCCGCACTGATGAACGTTCCGGCGCCGCTGTGGAAGGTTCCGGCACAGGAGTTCTCGAAGCTGATCGACGTTAACATCAAGGGCGTCGCGAACGTCATCCGCGCCTTCGTGCCCGACATGATCAAGGCCAAGAAGGGCGTGATCGTGAACCTCAGCTCCGGTTGGGGGCGTTCCGTTTCTCCCGAGGTCGCTCCTTACTGTGCCTCCAAGTGGGCGATTGAAGGTTTGACCAAGGCGCTTGCGGAGGAACTGCCCGAGGGCATGGCGGCGATCCCGCTCAACCCTGGCGTGATCGACACCGACATGCTGCGTCAGGCGTGGTCAGACGGTGCGGCGAGCTACCCGAAAGCGGAGGTCTGGGCAAAAAAAGCCGCGGACTTCATCGTGCGGCTCGGGCCGAAGGAGAACGGCCAATCCATTTCGGTCGGCGGCTTCGAGGACTGACCGGGCTGCGGATTCTTCGCCACCGGAAGCGAGATCGACCGCTACCGTCTTCAGCGGGGGGCCGTTGTTTGGCGCCCCGAACCCGGCCAGAGGACGGTCGTGGTTGTCGCCACCGAGCTTATACGGCTGGCAGCACTGCATTCAGCCACGCCTGCATGCCGTATTCGGAAATTCGTGCGCGGCCGGTTGCGCCCTTTGGCGGCGCGATTCTCTTATCGAATGCCCCCAACCAGCCAGACGGGAATCGGCCCGCGCAGGAGAGTCGGCGGATTTGACGGCTGACGTTGCGACAAGGAGCGTGATGGACCGTAGCCGCGAAAAAGTTACAATCGGTCTGCTGGTGCTGTCGCTCGCCATGCTGGTGGTGCTCGCAGGGGCGGCGTATCGGACGATCGAAGCCTTTCAGCGCTCGCGTGCGGAACTGCTTCAGAGCAGGGAAAGGTTGCGTGAGGCGGCGGAGTTGGTCTCGACCCTCCGTCGCTTGGTCGGAGATGTCCGCGGCTACGTGATCGCCGGCCGGGAAGAGTACGTCAGTGGAATGCCGGCCGCCATCGAAGAGCTGCGAATCCGCACCCGGACGCTGAAAGTACAAGTGGAAGACAATACGGCCGGCTCCCGCTTTGTCGCGGAGTTTGAGCCGCTCCTCGAGCAGCGGATCGCCCGGCTCAACGAGACGGTCGCCTTGCGGCGGGAACGTGGGAAAAGCGCGGCCGAAGAATTCGGCAGTACGGGTCAGGGACGCGATATGGACAATGCGATTGCGAGGCGCGTGAGCGAGTTTCGCGCGGTTGAAGACAGCGCTGTCGCGGCGCGCATGGCCCGTCTGGATCGGCATGCGCGGGTGACCTTCGTCCTGCTTGCGCTGGCGGTGGCCGGAAATGTCGTGCTGGTCACCGTGATCGCCGTCGTCCTCCGCCGGGAGTTGAGGAAGCGGGAGGAAATATCGGCGCGCCTGGAAACGGAGGCCGAACAGGCCCGAGTCGTGTCGGCGGATCTCCAGCGGAGCCAGCAGTTGTTCATGCGACTGTTCGAAAACTCCCCGGATGCGCTCGTCTTGGTGGACGCGGACCGGCGTATCGCACGGGCCAATGCGCGCGCCCACGAGCTCTTCGGCTGGACGTCCGGCACGCTCGACGGGCAGCTGCTCGATCTTCTGCTGCCGGAGCGGTTCCGCGCGAGGCATCTGGCCCACATGGCCGCGTATTTCAAGGCGCCGAAGGCGCGCCCCATGGGGCAGGGATTGGATCTCTTCGGCCTTCGCAGCGGCGGCGACGAGTTTCCCGTGGACATCATGCTCAGCCCGATGGGAGGCGACACGAGCCCCCTCGTGCTGGCCGTGATCCGCGACATCACGCAGCGAAAGCAGGCGCAGCAGCACATCGAGCGGCTCAACGAGGATCTCCAGCGGCGCGCGGTGGACCTTGAGTACGCGAACAAGGAGTTGGAGGCGTTTTCGTATTCAGTGTCTCACGACTTGCGGGCGCCGTTGCGGCATATCAACGGCTTCTCCGACATGCTGAAGGCCCACGCGGCGAACATGCTCGACGAGAAAGGCCGCCGATACCTCGACACCATCGTGGACGCGGCGAAACGCATGGGCGTGCTGATTGACGACCTGCTGATGTTTTCGAGAATGGGAAGGTCCGAAATGGTTCGCCAGCCGGTGAACCTCGCCGTTCTCGCCGAGGAGGCGAAGCGCGCGGTGGAAGACGAAGCGTCCAGCCGGAATATCCGCTGGAGCATCGCGAGCCTGCCCGAAGTGCAAGGCGACGTTGCTATGCTGCGCCAAGTGCTGTTCAATCTCGTGTCCAACGCGGTGAAATACACTCGGGCGCGATCCGAAGCTTTGATCGAGATCGGCACGGCTCCGAGTTCACCGGGTGAGGTGGTGTGCTTCGTCAAGGACAACGGGGCAGGATTCGACATGAAATACGCTCACAAGCTCTTCGGCGTCTTCCAGAGACTCCATGGCTCGGCGGAGTTCGAGGGAACGGGCGTGGGGCTCGCGATCGTCCGGCGGATCGTGCAGCGGCACGGCGGGCGTGCCTGGGCCGAAGGCGCGCTGGACCAGGGAGCCACCTTCTATTTCAGCCTGCCGGCCAACGGCACCTGAGCGCCATGCAAAAACCCAAATGCATTCTTCTCGCCGAGGATAGTCCGCCGGACGTCGAAATGACGCTCTCCGCGCTCGAATCGTATCACCTTACGAACGCCGTCGTCGTGGTGGAGGACGGAGAACAGGCGCTGGATTTTCTCTATCGCCGGGGAAAATTCGAGGGGCGCCAGGACGGTGACCCCGTTGTGATCCTGCTCGACCTGAAGATGCCGAAGGTCGACGGCATGGAAGTCCTGCGCGTCATCAAGTCGGACTCCTCTCTCCGCAAGATTCCGGTGGTCGTGCTCACCTCGTCGCGAGAGGAGCAGGATGTGGTGAAGAGCTATGAGCTGGGAGTGAACGCCTACGTGGTGAAGCCCGTGGGCTTCCAGCAGTTCGTCGAAGCCGTGCGCCAACTGGGCGCATTCTGGACCGTCCACAACGAACCCCCGCCGGGCTGCACCGTGCTGACCCGGTGAATCCGCCGGCCGCGCGGCCGGTGTTCCCCATGCATTTCCTCCACGTCGAAGACAACCCCCACGATGCCGAGCTCGTCGAATCCCTGATTCAGCGGGAATGGCCGCAGTGCCGCGTCGAGCGAGTGGATACGCGAGCGGCCCTCGACAAGGCGCTGAAGGAGTCGGATCCGCAGCTGATCCTGTCCGACTTCTCGCTGCCGTCGTTCGATGGTCTAAGCGCGCTCAAACTCGCCCGGGAGCTTTCGCCCGACACGCCGTTCATCTTTCTGTCCGGCACCATCGGAGAGGAGGTCGCGGTGGAGGCGCTGAAAAACGGCGCGATCGACTACGTTTTGAAAGACCGGATGGGGCGCCTCATCCCCGCGATCCAGCGGGCTCTGTTGCAGGCGGAGGAGCAGGCCCGGCGCCGTCGCGCCGAGGAGGCGTTGCGCGAGACTCAGGAGCGCTACCGCCAGATCACGGAGAACGTCGCGGATCTGATCGCCGTCTTCGATCTCGAGGGCTGCCGCGTCTATAGCAACCCGGCGTACCAGACCCTTTTCGGCCAGCAGGACGAACCCGACGGCGCCGAGTCGTTTCAGGACGTGCATCCCGAAGACCGCTCGCGGGTGCGGCAGAGCTTCCTGGAGACGGTCCGCACGGGCGCAGGGCGCCGCAGCGAGTTCCGTTTCCTTCTGCGCGACGGCGGCGTGCGCTACATCGAGGCTCAGAGCAGCGTGCTGCGGGACGCCGAAGGGAAAGTGGTGAACGTGCTCATCGTCTCGCGCGACGTCACGCTGCGCAAACAGGCGGAGGAGCGAATCCGGGAGCAGGCCTCGTTGCTCGACAAGGCGCGAGACGCGATCTGCGTCGTCGATCTGGCGGAGGCCGTCACGTACTGGAACGCCAGCGCCGAGACGCTCTTTGGCTGGAGCGCTTCCGAGGCCGTGGGGCAGAAGATCCAGCGGCTGCTTTTCAGCCAGGACGTGTTTCGGTATCCGGACACCATTCGCGACGTGCTCGTGGAGGGCCGGTGGATGGGCGAGCTTCGGCCCGAGACGAAGGCCGGAGCGACCGTCGTCGTGGAGAGCCGGTGGACCCTGGTCGCGGACGCGAGCGGCAGGCCGCAGTCGATCCTGATCATCAACACCGACGTGACGGAGAAGAAGCGGCTCGAAGTGCAGTTTCTCCGAGCGCAGCGGATGGAAAGCATCGGGACGCTGGCCGGCGGGATCGCGCACGATCTGAACAACGTGCTGACGCCCATCCTGGTGGCCGCCCAAGTGCTGCAGACCCACGCGACCAAGGACGACCGGCCGCTGCTCGAAACGATCGAGAAGAGCGCGCTCCACGGCGCCGGGTTGGTGAAGCAGGTGCTGCTGTTTGCGCGCGGCGCCGAGGGCGAGCACGCGCCGCTGCAGGTTCGCCACCTGATCGGCGAAATGGAGAAACTGCTCAGGGAGACCTTGCCGCGGTCGATCGAGATACGCACCCGGCTGGACCGCGAACTGTGGCTCGTGCGAGGCGACGCGACCCAGCTCAACCAAGTGTTGATGAACCTTTGCGTGAACGCGCGGGACGCGATGCCGAACGGGGGGCAGATTATGATCGAGGCCCGAAATCGTTCGGCTCCGGACGAGTTCGTCTCGAGCCATCCCGAACTGGCGTCCGGGCCTTACCTGACGATCTCGGTTTCCGACACGGGGACCGGAATACCGCCCGACGTCATCGAGCGGATCTGGGATCCGTTTTTCACCACGAAGGAAATCGGCAAGGGCACCGGCCTCGGCTTGTCGACGGTGATGGGCATCGTGAAAGGCCATGGAGGCGCGGTGAACGTGCACAGCCAGCTCAACAAGGGTACGCGCTTCGACATCTACCTGCCGGCAATCCCGAAAGAGGAAGAGGCAGAGCCGCAGCCGAGCCGTTCACGTTTCCCGACGGGCCAAGGGGAAGGTATCCTGGTGATCGACGACGAACCCTACATTCGCGACGTGGTGGGCTCGATGCTGAAGTATTGCGGTTACCGCGGTTACTTCGCGGCCAGCGGTCACAAAGGCATCGAGGTGTATCAGAAACACCAGGACGAGATTGCGCTGGCCATCGTCGACATGATGATGCCGGGGCTCGACGGAGCGGCGACCATGCGCCATCTGCGGGAGCTGAACCCGGAGGCGAGGCTGATCGCCATGAGCGGGATGCTCGAGAACTCCTCGTTTGGGCCCGGCTCGGGTCTCGAGGGAGTGGAGCTTCTCCGAAAACCGATCACCGCCGAAGACCTGTTGACCAAGATCGCCGCAGTGCTGGGCCGCGAAGAAGCCGGCAGGCGCCGCGAGAACCGCGAGTAGGAGGGGCGGGCGGAGGTGCGGCTTCGACGGCGATGATTCGAACCGCACCCGACCGACGGACGGCCCGGACTACTTCTTCGGCGGAGCCCAGGCGTCCTTCAGCGTGATCGTCCGGTTGAAGACCGGTTTCCCGGGCCTTGAATCCGGATCGAGCGTGAAGTACGCGAGGCGCTCGAATTGGTATCGGAGATCCGAAGACGCGTTTGCCAGCGAGGGCTCGAGCTTGGCGGTGACGACTTCGAGGGAATGCGGGTTGATGTGCTTCTTGAAGTCCCCGTCGGCGTCGGGTTCGGCGGTGTCGAAGAGCCGGTCATAGAGCCGGACTTCGGCGTCGATTGCCTCCGTCGCGCTTACCCAGTGAATCGTGCCCTTGACCTTGCGGCTCGCGGTCGGTCCGCCGGTCCGGGAATCGAGGTCGGCCGAGCAGCGGACCTCGACGACTTTCCCGGAAGCGTCTTTCACCACCTCGTCGCACTTGATGATGAAGGCGTATTTGAGACGCACCTCGCCTCCCGGGCGGAGACGGAAGTATTTCGGCGGCGGGGTCTCCATGAAGTCGTCGCTCTCGATGAAGAGTTCGCGAGTGAACCTCAGCTTGCGGCTGCCGGCGTTGGGATCCTCGGGGTTGTTGACCGCATCGAGCTCGATCGCCTGATCCGGCGCGATGTTGGTGATCACGGCTTTGATCGGGCGCAGCACGGCAAGACGACGGAGGGCGGATTTGTTCAGCTCTTCGCGGATCGCGTGCTCGAGCACGGCGATGTCGGTCACGCTGTTGAACTTGGTCACTCCGAGGCCGGTGACGAAGGCGCGCAAGGCGCTCGCCGGCACACCTCGGCGACGAAGCCCGGAGATCGTCGGCATGCGCGGATCGTCCCAGCCGCTCACGATCTTGTCGTCGACCAGCTGGATCAGCTTCCGCTTGCTGACGATCATGAAGGTCGGGATCAGCTTCGCGAATTCGTATTGGTGGGGCAGGGGACGAGCCAGGCCCAGTTCCTCGAGAATCCAGTCGTAGAGCGGGCGGTGAACCTCGAATTCGAGCGTGCAGATGCTGTGGGTCACGCCTTCGAGGTAGTCGCTCAGGCAGTGGGCGAAGTCGTACATCGGATAAATGCACCAGGCATTTCCCGTGTGGTGGTGTTCGGCGTGGCGGATCCGATACAGCACCGGATCCCGCAGCCAAATGTTCGGTGCCGCCATGTTGATCTTGGCGCGCAGCGAGCGGGCTCCGTTTGGAAACTCGCCGGCTTTCATACGCTCGAACAGGCTGAGGTTCTCCTCAACCGACCGATTGCGGTAGGGACTGTCCTTGCCCGGCGTGTCCGGGGTGCCGCGGTATTTGTCGGTGTCCTCCGGGCTCAGGTCGCAGACGTAAGCCTTGCCCTTCCTGATCAGGGCGACGGCGTATTCGTAGATCTGTTGAAAATAGTCGCTCGCGAAAAACGGCTCGAGCTCGTCGCTGTTCTGGGCCGACGGACAGACGGCGGGGAGAAAGTAGTCGGACGCGCCGTTCACCGATTGAAGCTGAGGCACGCGCCCCTTGGGCTTGAAGCCGAGGCAATGGTCGGCCCAGCCGGCGACCAGCCATTTCACGTCCTGAATGATCGATTCGACGTACTCCACGTCCTCCTTGGTGGGATTCGTGTCATCCATCCGGAGGTTGCACTGGCCGTTGTTCTCCCGAGCGATGCCGAAATTCAGGCAGATCGATTTCGCGTGCCCGATGTGGAGGTATCCATTCGGCTCGGGCGGGAACCGCGTCACGATTTTTGAGTAGCGACCCTCAGCGACGTGCTGCGCCACGATGTCGCGAATGAAATCGGACGGCGCTGGCGCGGCTGAAGGAGTCTCAGGATTGGGAACGGTCATAGCTCCAATCCAATGCGAAACGGCACCGGCGATGCAATGAAGCAATTGCTCGGAGCACCGTCGGGAGCGAGACCGCGAGTACCGGCCGTTACGCTCCGGCGAGTTTGAGGATGCGCTGGAATTCCGCGGGCGTGACCGGCTGGACCGACAGGCGACTGTTCTTCAGCAGTACCATCTCGCGGAGTGCCGGGTCTCCTTTGATCGCATCGAGGAACACGGGCTCCGGAAGCGACTTCACGGCCTGGAGCTCGACCGAAACCCAATCCCCGTCGTCCGCCGTGGGGTCGGGAAAGGCGGCGCGAACCACGCGGGCGATGCCCTGTACCGCTTTGGTGGTTACACTCGCGTAGAAGAGTACTTGGTCGCCCGCCCGCATGGCCCGGAGATTGTTCCGAGCTTGGAAATTTCGCACTCCGTCCCACGACGTCCGGCCGTCGCGCAGAAACGTCTCCCACGCGTAAGCCGACGGTTCCTGTTTCACGAGCCAGTATTGGTTTGTCATGAGCACCGGGGTTTTATGCACTCGCGTAAGAAATGGAGCCGTCTCCGGTTGAAAAGGCCAAAGCGCGCCGAGCCATCCTGATTCTTTACCTGTGCATGGCGGCGGGGATCGCCGCGCCATTAGTCCTTTTCCTGTTTCGCCGCTAGCAACGTCCGCCGATTCATGAACAAAACCCTCCTCCCCATCCGTGCCTGTTTTATCGCCCTCTGTGCGGCGGCGGGGTGGTTGCTTTGCTACACGATTCCGGACTGGGATCAGAATCGCGGGATTGCTGCATTCGTCGGGTTTTCGATCGGGGTGCTGGTTGTGCTCACCGACATGCTGCTGAAGGGGTTTTCCCTTCGCGGCCTCTCCGCGGTGACCTTCGGTTTGGTGGCCGGTTCGCTCATTTCCTACCTGCTCGGAACCTCGCCGCTCTTCAGCCGCGGCGACGCCCAGACCATCTTCCTCGCGCAGCTGGGTTTGTTCCTGGTCGTGACCTATCTGTGCACGGTCATCGCGCTCCGCGGAAAGGACGAGTTCAACCTGGTCATTCCCTACGTGCGATTCGTGCCGCACGACGTCGAGGTGCCGCTGGTGGTCGTGGATACAAGCGCGCTGATCGACGGGCGGATCGCGAAGGTCTACGAGGCGGGTTTTCTCGCGGCGGCGCTGGTGATCCCGCGTTTCGTTCTGGATGAACTCCAATCCGTCGCGGACTCCCCCGATCCGGTGAAGCAAGCCCGCGGGCGCCGCGGCCTCGAGGTCCTGGGCGAGCTTCGCAAGGTGAAGAATATCGATATCCGGATCACGGAAAGCGAAGTCAGCAAGCGGCAGGACGTGGATGCGAAGCTCGTTTTCCTCGCCCAATCGATGCGGGCGAAGCTTCTCACCACGGACTACAACCTCGCGAAGATGGCGGAATTCCAGGGTGTCGCTTGGCTGAATCTGAACCTGCTCGCCCGCGCACTCCGCCCCGAACTGGTGGTGGGCGAGACGATCGAGGTGGAGCTCGTGAAGCCGGGCAAGGAAGAAGGCCAGGCAGTCGGTTTTCTCGAAGACGGTTCGATGGTGGTCGTCAGCCACGGCCGCCAAATGCTGGGTCAGCGGGTGAACGTCGAAGTGAACAGCGTGCTCCCGTCGGCCGGCGGCAAGATGGTATTCGCGCGGATCGCGACGAGCTGAGTCAGCCGCTCCGCGGCTTTCGGACGCGCCAAAGCTTCTACTCGCTCGGGAGAACAAAAAAGCCGGGCTCGAAAGCCCGGCTTGGGACGAAGGAAGATTCTGCCGAAAACGTCCGATCAGAACTCGTACCGGGCGCCCACGGAGTAGAGCCACGGATCGAGGCGAGCCTGAGTGAGGGAGGTTCCACCGGCATATACGTCGGAGCGGATTGCGGCGCGCTTGACGTCGACGTTGAGCGACCAGTGCTCGTTGAGCTTCCAGTCGGCACCGGCCTGAGCGGCGAGGCCGAGGCTGTAGCTGTCGAGACCGAGCGGGACATTGGCGACCGCAAGCTTGTCGCTCCAGATGAGCGTGAAGTTCACGCCGACCCCGACGTACGGACGGAACGCGCCGCCCGGATTCGCACGGTACTGAACCAGAAGCGTCGGGGGGAGGTGCTTGAACGAACCCAGCTTGCCGACGCCCGCCAGCGAGACGTCCTGCGTCTGGGGCACCGTGAGGACGACCTCGGCGGAGATCGTGTCGGTGAACGCGTAGTCAACGTCGATTTCGGGGATCCATTGATCGTTAACGGCCACGGCGTTATCCGCAAAGTGAATACCCAAGGCCGTGAAGGCATCGGAGTGATCGACCGTTTGCAGGTAGGTGGCCCGGAGGCGGACCGACCACGGACTTGCGGCGTGGACGGCGAGAACAGACAGCAGGAGCAGCGCGCTCTGCGTGAGAGTACGGATGAGTTTGGTCATGGTTAGCAGAAGTTCGCCTGGCCACGTGAATTGCACACGGCCAAGCGGCCGGCGAAGGTACAAAAGCTGTAGTACGCTCGCTCCCTATACATTGCCGAACAGCATGCATATATTGTTCTTACGTTCCTGCTGCCCGCTCATTCGGGCAGACGCTGCGTTGCCCAAGCGCGGTTGGTGCGGGTCTGTTCCGATTGCTTTTCGGCAGAGCCCGCCAGCCCGAGTTGTCTCGACGGTCCGGACGAGTGGACCACGCGGCGCGGTGGCGCGCGCGGTCGTTAGCCGGTAGAAATCCGGAGGCGATCGGAGATCCCGCCGACGTCCGCGTTGGTGCAGACAGAGAGCGTCGGTCGCGGCGAGAGGGCGCGGCCGGAGGAAGTGTGTTGTATCCGTTTTTCCGATTCCGAGCGGGATGCTCAGGGCTTGCGAACGCGAACTTGCCTGGCCGCCGCGGCCCGTCCTAGGTTTGACCGACCGGCGGGAGTCTCGCCGGCATTTCCAGCCTTACCCCCATGACTTCGCGTACTGTTTTCGCCGCGACCGCTGCTGTCGCGTTTGCCTGCGCCGTCGACGCCCAAATCCAGCCCGTTGCGCCCGTGGACGGGCAGCTGCTGCCGATCGCCACCTACACCGAGCGGCAGATCCATGTCCTGAAGGACGGGAAAAAGCGTCGGGCTCCGACGATGAAGTTCGAATTGCATCCGAGCACGACGTTCACCGAGGGATTGATCACGGTGAGCGACATCTCTCCCGACCTCGATCCGCTCCGCAACGCCACTCCCGCCGAAAGGGCGAAACCGGACGCGATTCACTTCCGGTACACGGCCAAGGTTTCCTCGGATCGTCCGCTGTCGGATTGTTACGCGCTCCTTACGTTCAGCAATGAAGGCTCGGTAGGGACGCACTTGATACCGATCGGGAAACTGAAGCCGGGCGCGCTGAAGACGGTGGAGGTGGAGATCCCCGCCCAGGTCGAGGTGGTAGGATCCCTCCATGTGTTCTGCAACGGACACGAGGTTCGTTCGAACCTTCATCCTTCCGCGTACGATCCGCAGGCCTACTTCGCGGAGCTGACGAAAAGCGGGCGCGGACTGCCTGCAGCCGAGTTGTTGAACTACGAGGACGTGTTCCCCCACGTGCTATCGCGAGATGGCCAGCGCCTCGCGTCCATCCGCAAGCGCGACGGCAAGAAGATCATGTTCGTCTACGATCTCGCCTCGATGAAGCTGCTTTATCAGGAGGCGGTCGCGCAGATCTCCCAATACGTGAGCTCTCCCGTATGGGTCTCGGACCACGAACTCGCCTACGTGATGGACGATAGCACGACCGAAGATTACGGGACCTGGCGGCTCAAGCTGCTCGACGTCGCCACCGGCAAGACCGAGTCGCTGCTCGACGATGTGATCGACATCATCGAGTCGTTGCCCAGCCGACCCGACGAACTGGTCCTCGAGTCCTACACCTATCGTTCAGGAAGCTGGTGGGAGCACTACAACGTCCACACGCGAAAGAGCTCCAAGATCGACGAGCCTTCGGCGGGCTCGTACTTCTTTGACCGAGAAGGAACTCCGCGCCTCATGGTACGGATCGACGGCGATGAACGCGTCTATGAGTTCAAACCGACACCGACCTCTCGCTGGCGTGATCTGGACGACCTGATCAAGCAGCCTGGACTGAAGTTCAACGAGAAGGGCGCCAATCTCCTCGACCGTGTGGCGGACATTCATTCGGTGGGGCCGGACGGAGACACGCTCTACATCAGCACGCGGCTTGGCTCCGATCTTTTCGAATTGGCGGCGTTCAGCATGTCGAAGGGCGTGATCGTCAAAACGATCGCCAAACACCAGAAGTACGACCTTTCGACGAGCGATTCCGGGATGACGCGGCTCCTGTTTGCGAAGGAGACGCCGCAGCTCATCGGATTGGTTTTTGAAGGGCAGAAGCCGCAAGTCGTCTGGGTGGATCCTGGCTTCGCCATGCTCCAGAAGTCGATCGACCGTGCGCTGCCGGACAAGGTGAACCTCCCGCTCGACTGGACCGCGGACGGTTCGGCGTTCGTCTACTTCTCGTTCAGCGATCAGGATCCGGGGACGTATTACGTTTTCCGGCCTCTGGAAGGGAAAATCATACCCGTGCTGAAGCAGGGCGAGCGTCTGGAGGGAAGAACGATGGCGAAGACGACGCCCATTCAGTTCGCCGCCCGCGACAGATCGATGATCCCGGCGTACGTGACTCGCCCGCCGGAAATGAAGGGTCCGGCCCCGTTGGTGGTCCTGGTGCACGGCGGCCCCATGTCGCGCGACAGCTGGGGCTTCAGTCCTCTCAATCAGTTTCTCGCTTCGCGCGGCTACATCGTGCTGCAGGTGAACTATCGAGGGTCCTCCGGCTACGGCGCAGCGTTCCAGAAGGCGGGATTGCGCGCCCGGCTGGATACGGTGGTGCTCGACGACATCGCCGACGGAGCCCGCCACCTCATTGCCCAGGGCGAGGCCGATCCGAACCGTGTGGCCCTTGTGGGCGCCAGCTTCGGCGGGTGGGCGACCTACATGGGCCTTATCAAGTATCCGGAGCTGTATCGCGCGGGCGTGGCGATTTCCGCCGTATCCAACTGGCGCATGACGCTCCGCGAGGACCGGCGCTCCGGCTACAAGCTTTCGTATTCATTCTGGCGATCCATCCTCAACGGGCCTCGCTTCGCGGAAGATGAAAAGTTCATCGAGCCGACCATGCGGGCTGCGGAGCTGAAGCAGCCGATCTATATCATGCACGGCGAGCAGGACGGGATCGTCAGTTCGAAGGAGGCGAAGCTGATGCTCGATGCCCTCCGGAAAACGAATTCCCACGTCTATTCGCGATCGTTTCCTCGGGCTTCCCACAGCGAGTGGTCCTACGACGACCGCGTCGTTCAGTTCAACGAGATCGCCGCTTTCCTCTCGCAACACCTCGCGCCGACCGCCAACGCGGCTGCAACACCCCCTGCAACCAAGCCGTCCGGCGAACCGGCGGGAGGTAACTCGACCGGGACGCCTGCGACGGCGCACTGAGCCCCTACCGAGCGGCAAGACCCGTCGACGGCCGCGGCACGGCCGCTCGGCAGTTTCGCCACTGCCGCGCAGTCGTCAGTAAGGTCCGTCCCGCAGGGCTCTGTCTTGTCTGTGGACACCCAGCGCGAATTCAGACGCCAAAATGCCGGCGACGGAATTCATGGCCGGAGCCCGTCTTGAGGTACTTCTCAAACGCGAGTGCCCGGCGTTCGTCGGGAAAAGCGTGGTAGCAGACAAGATTCCAGGGGCGGTTCTTTGCCGTGTGAGGTGACTTCCCTGTGTTGTGATCGTGTAGCCGACGTTTGAGATCATGCGTGCAGCCCACGTATTTCTCGGCCGGCGCGTGCACGGATTCGATGATGTAGACGTAGTGCACGGGAGCGGCTTCGCATCATCGGCCGCCGGTAGCCGAGCCTAAAAAACGGAAGCAAGCCGACGTCTTCTCGTTTGCGGTGTTTGGCCCTCCTTCGCCAGGCCTACGGAGGGCATCCTTCGCGTCCGTATTCGAGAGCAGATATGCCTGCTGAGGATGGCCTGCCATCCGTGGTCTCAACCGCTGGCGGTTGAGCGAAGGATGGTGGAGCACATGCCCGTTTAGCACGAACGAAGTGGTGCTAAACTTTTTCGGCGAACAATCAGGAGGCAGTGCTAAACTCAGGGCCGTCCAAAGTGCTAAACAGGCAATGGACCGGTGGGCGGACCGTTGCCGACAAAGTTTCGGCGCTGATGCAGTTCCATCCGCGAATCTTGTTGCACACCAGTCGACCGATTCGCTGGGACAGCGACCATGTCGTGATTTGCGACGATGCCGTTCGTGCGCTGTTCCTCGAGATCGCGCGCGGCGATGCGTGGGATCGTGTGTTTGTGGCGTTGGACTTCTTCGACGCTTCGATCAATCGAATTGCCGCTTATGTGATCGGTGCGCGAGCCACCCGGCAGGCGGTTCTGTTCGGGCTACTCGATCCCTTCGTGCGATTGCGCACCGCCGAGCAGTCTGGGCGCGGTCACGAAGGACTGGCGCTCATGGAGCAAGCCAAGGCGCTGCCGTGGGGCGCCGTGTGGGACGAGCTTTGCCAGCGTGAAGAGGTTCCTGCAGGGGTTGATTGGCTGCCTGAGATCGTGCGCTATGACGCGGCGGTTCTGTCAAAGAGAGCGTGATGCAACACCCCGTCTCGTCCGCCCCGGCAATAAGATCTCGGCCGACGTCGGGACCGCCAGGTTTGCTGGAGAAATATATAACGCATTCGCTCCGGCAGAGCAGCGCGGAGGCGGTAGGAAATGCGCGTAGCCACCTTACATTACGATCCAGCGGACACGGACGCCGGGGGGGCTTGCGTCAGCCTGTCTGCTGCCTAGTCAATGGGCCCCATGTCCTATCCCATCTGCAGACCGGCGGCGGCGCACGCTTTCTCGCATTTTCAGTATGTCCCGCGCCGTCTCCTCTGCTTTTGGGCCACATCCGTTGTCGCTGCGTGGCTCGTCGCGATCGCGACCGCCGCCCCGCTCGCCGCCAACTCCGATGAGACGCAAGCCCTCGATGATGGCTGGCGTTTCCATCGCGGCGATCTGGCCGGTGCCGAAGCGCCCGCTTTCGACGACGCCGGCTGGCGTGCGATCGATCTGCCGCACGACTGGAGTGTGGAGGATTTGCCTGCGGGCGGAAATATTTCCGGCCCGCACGACCCTGCGACGCCGGAAGGTCCCTCTGCCGGCTATCTTCGCGGCGGCGTCGGTTGGTATCGACGCCAGTTGCCGGATTCCGAACGCCCCGCGGGCAACGAACTCGAACTGATCGTCAACGCCGCGCAGCAGGAGTGTGACATCTGGGTCAACGGCACCCACGTGGCATTTCAGCCGCACGGCTATCTTCCGGCGCGCGTCGAGATCGGCCGCTTTATGCGCCCGCGTCCGGCGGCCAATACGATCGCGATTCGCGTCTCCAATCCCGAGAGCAACACCCGCTGGTATTCCGGCTCCGGTCTTTATCGCGGCGTTAGCATCCGCGGACATGATTCACTCCACATTCCCACCTGGGGCGGCCGAATCGATCCTCTCTGGATCGATGGCCCCCGCGCCGGACTTCGCCTGCAAGTCGATGTGCGCAACGACAACGCCATCCCTGACGACGCCGACCTCGCCGTCGAGTTGACTGCACCCGATGGCAAGGTGAGCCGCCACCCGCTCGGCCAGCTTCGCATCGCTCCGGGCACGAGCGAACGCGTGAATGCGTCCATCACCCTCGACGCCGCGCAGCCGTGGTCGCCCGAATCGCCGCAGCTTTATCGCGCGCGCTTCCTCGTGCAGAAGAACGGGCGGGTGGTGAACGAGTATCGCACGACATTCGGTGTGCGCACCGTCGCGGTGAGCGCCGAGCGCGGCCTGCTGCTCAACGGCACGATGGTGAAGCTGCGCGGTGCGTGCCTCCACCACGACAACGGGCTGCTCGGCGCCCGCGCGTTTCCCGATGCGGAGCGGCGCCGCGTGCGGTTGATGAAGGCCAATGGGTTCAACGCCATTCGCACGAGCCACAATCCCCCGTCGGAAGCGTTTCTCACCGCGTGCGACGAAGAGGGCATCCTCGTCATCGACGAATTCGTCGACACCTGGCAGCTCCCGAAAAAACCCAATGGTTACCAGCGCTACTTCGATACGCACGCCGAACGCGACCTCACCACGATGATCGCGCGCGATTTCAATCATCCCTCCGTCATCATCTGGAGCATCGGTAACGAGATCGCGGAGCGCTTTAGCCCATCAGGCGTGGAGATTGGCCGCCACCTCGCCGGGATCGTCCGCCGCGAGGACACGCGACGGCCGGTGACCAATGCCATCAACAGTATTTGGGAAGATCCGACGCTGGGCGGACGCTGGGAATGCAACGATCCGGCCTTCGCCCTGCTCGACATCGGCGGCTACAACTACGCCTGGAACCGCTACGCCACCGACCACGCGCGCCACCCGCAACGCGTGATGGCGGGCACGGAATCCTACCCGCTCCAGGCGTGGGAAAACTGGAGCGCCGTGGAAACCCTGCCCTACGTCATCGGAGACTTCGTCTGGACCGGCATGGACCACATCGGTGAGTCCGGCATCGGTCACACAACCTACATCGACGAGAACGCCGATCCGCGCCACGTCAGCCCTCCCGATTGGGGCCCGATGCCATGGCCTTACTGGCTGAACTGGTCGGGCGACATCGACCTGATCGGCGACAAAAAACCACAATCGCTTTACCGCGACGTCGTCTGGCGCCGCAGTCCGCTGGAAATCCTCGTGCATGAGCCGATCCCATCCGGGAAAAAGGAACGAGTCGGTGCCTGGGGCTGGCCGGCCGAGTTGCCGACGTGGAACTGGCCGGGACAGGAAGGCCGCCCTCTACAAGTATCCGTTTACTCTCGCGCCTCGCGCGTGCGGCTCGCGCTCGACGGCCGCACCATCGACGAACAGTCCATCGATCCCGCCAACGGTATCACGGCGCGGTTCACGGTTCCGTGGCAACCCGGAGTCCTGACCGCCACCGCACTCGACAGCGACAAAGTTGTCGCGGTGAAAGAACTGCGCACGACCGGCCCGGCGGCGAAACTTCGCGTCGCGCCCGAAACGGAAAAAAACCGCGCTGCCCGCGCCGCGCTCGTTTACCTCCCGATCGACGTGTTGGACGCATCCGGCGCGCTCGTGCCCGATGCGGTCGTGCCGCTCACGGTAACCGTCGAAGGCGAAGCCGAATTATGCGCCCTCGGCTCCGCCGATCCGGAGGCCGTCGGCTCGCTCGCCGACGCACGCGCCACGACGTTCCGCGGACGTGCGCTTGCGATCCTGCGCTCCACCGGCCGCGCGGGCACAGCGAAAGTGCAAGTGAGCGCCCCCGGCCTGCCCGCCGCGGTCGTGACTATCGCGTTCGCGCCCTGACTTCTTCGTATTCCGGCCTCTCCGAACCTTCTAGTCGATTGCGGCTCGGTGACCTGCGTCACCGGGAGCCAAGATGTTCCGCTTCACCTGCACCGGCAAAACGTCTCAAGCGGTGGATACAAAAGCTATGGCGACGCGATTAAACTGAATGTCCCGTAGCATTCGGTTTGGGCAGAGCCGCTGGCCGAAAAAGCCGGCGGCTTTTTTACATCTGCTGCGGCCCCTCAGGGCGGCGCCCGCTGCGAAATGTTACGACACGAATGAATCAGGCGCTCTTTTCGAGATTTGAAGACATTCTCGTCGAAAAATGTTCAACACCCGGATTTCCGACCAGCCCTCTCCGCGCTGCTAAACACGACTTTTGTCAGGCCGCTAAACGTATTGAGTATCGGAAGCACCACTAGATCCCGTACGATCCAGCTTTCACGGCTCTTCATCAAAGAATGGGGACATGCCGCTGAGAACCAGCAGACATGTCCCCTGCGATGATAGAGCTAACGATGAAGGGGTATCGGCTCCTGAGGGTGCACAGCAAGCCTGAGGTGCTGATGGAAGTGGAGCTAGAGCAGCAGCCCGAGAGTTGCCTTTGCTGTGGAGCCAGCAGGCTCCACAGCAAAGGCAGGTATGAACGTCGGGTGCAGCATCTCGATCTATGCGGCCGGCCCGCATGGATGTGGGTTCATTGCCGGCGCTACCGATGTTGCGAATGCGGACGGACCTTCGTGCCACCTCTTCCTGGGATTTTGCCTGGGCGCCATAGTTCAGAG
>QAYY01000023.1 GCA_003054665.1 Opitutaceae bacterium EW11
CGCCCGGGGGCTTCTTTTTTTCTGGAAGGGCTGAAGGGCGGAAAGGCTGAAGGGCTGAAGGAACAGGGCCCCCCTGCGAACGCGCTTGCGGGTGGGTTGGCGCGTCTCCACGACGACCGAGCAGCGCCGCCTGCGCTGGGCAGGATCCGGCGTTGTTGCTCCGAAAATCGAATACGCTGGGCGTGGGCTTTTTGAAAGGACCTGAAGGGCGGAAAGGCTGAAGGACTGAAAGAAGCGCCCTCGTTGATGTCGCGCTTGCGGGTGGGGCGGCGCGTCTCCGAGACGACCGAGCAGCGCTGTCCGCGATGGATAGGAGCCGGCGTTGCTGCACCGGAAATCGAATACGTTTGGCTCGGCTTGAAGGGGTGTTCCGGCCGCTGGCGGGGCGATCGCTCGGGCGGCCGGCGCTCTGATGAAACAGCGCGCGACGAATCGTGGCGGGCGAAACGGGGTTTTCTGCTGTGCGGTTTTTTTTCGGCAAACACGAGGATGGGGGAATCTCCGCATTTTCGATCAGCGGTTCTTGCGTGGTAACAGGCGTTTCCGTGTGACGCGGCCTCGTTGCGTTTTCCCGCTAAAGTTTCCAGCCGACCGCACCGTATTGAGGTGCAACTGCGATTCATCTCGCAGCCGGAGCGGCCCGGCTCCCCTTCCGGCCCGTCGCCACACGGACGTGGCAGTTAGATCAAGGAAGATACCATGTCAGTCGTCATTAATACCAATTACGCCGCTACGGTTGCCGCTAACAACCTGGTGAGCTCGAACGATGGTCTGCAGAAGAGCCTGAACCGGCTTTCCAGCGGAACCAAGATAGTGAATCCGTCCGACGATGCGGGCGGTCTTGCTGTGTCGATGAAGTTGGCTGCCGCGGCTCGCCGCCAAGGAGCCGTCTCGACCAATATCGGAAATTCGGTGTCGTTCCTGCAGACGCAGGACGGTGCGCTGAAGATCGCGGGCAAGGTGCTGGAACGTATGAGCGAACTGAAGACGCTGTATACGGATCCGACGAAGAACTCGGGCGACAAGGCCAACTACGATGCGGAGTTCACTTCGCTGCAGGCCCAGCTCTCGAGCCTCACGAGCGAAAAGTTCAACGGGGTCTCGCTCTTCGGCACCAGCAACATGTCGATCGCCGTCACGGAAGACGGCAGCACGAGTTCGGCCGTGACGATTTACGGCCGGGATCTCTCCAGCACCGCCACGGGCATCGCCGCACTGACGGCCACCGCCGTGACGAGCCTGGGTTCGACCGCGCTGACGCTGCAGTCGATCTCCGACGCGATCCAAAATGTGGCAACGTTCCGCGCCTCCAACGGTGCTGAGCAGAGCCGCTTCTCGTTCGCCTCGGAGCTGCTGACGATCAACAAGGCCAACCTGGAAGCCGCCACGAGCCGAATCATGGACGTGGACGTGGCTCAGGAATCCACGCAACTTGCGCGCTTCAACACTCTGGTCCAGGCCGGCACTGCGATGCTGGCACAAGCGAACCAGAGCCCGCAAACGGCGCTCAAGCTGCTGCAATAAGCCGAGCCCCTTCGCTAGCCGACCCTCGACGGCCCGACGCCAAAACGGACCGCCTCGAGCTGGCCAAGCCGAGACACAGCTGAACCAACCCTCGCACGGAGTGGTGTTCGCCAAAAAACCCACTCCACGCGCCCGACCCAGTCGGATCGATCCTTAGATTACCACTAGTAGCCCTTCGCAGGGTGACAATTTAGAGCACCAGCTCTGATCGGCGCGGCCCGCGCCGTCCAAACTCCGGGCCCGTGGCGACGACGGACGTCGCACTCATCAAGGAAAGATACCACTATGTCAGTTGTTATTAACACAAACTATTCGGCGACGGTTGCCGCCAACAACCTGAGTTCGTCGAACACGATGCTGCAGAAGAGCCTTAACCGGCTCTCGAGCGGCACGAAGATCGTTAACCCTTCCGATGACGCCGGCGGTCTGGCGGTCGCGATGAAACTGTCCGCTGCGGCGAAACGCCAGGGCGCGGTTTCCACGAACATCGGAAATTCCGTGTCGTACCTGCAGACGCAGGACGGTGCTCTGAAGATTGCCGCGAAGGTCCTCGATCGCATGAGCGAGCTGAAGACCCTCTACGCAGATCCGACCAAGAACACCGGCGACCTTGCCAACTACGATTCGGAGTTCACCTCGTTGAAGGCTCAGTTGACCGCCCTCACGTCCGAGAAGTTCAACGGCGTCGGCCTGTTCGGCACGTCGAGCTTGAACGTCGCCGTGACCGAGGACGGCAGCACGGCCTCCCAGGTCACTGTCGCGGGTCGCGATCTGTCCAGCACGGGTGTCGGCATCGGTGTTCTCACCGCCACCGCCGCCTCCTCGCTGGGCTCGATCACGCTCACGAACATCACCGATGCGATCCAGAACGTGGCTACGATGCGCGCCGCCAACGGTGCCGAGCAGAGCCGCTTCTCCTTCGCTTCGGAGTTGCTGACCACGAACAAGGCGAACCTCGAAGCCGCCACCAGCCGCATCATGGATGTGGACGTGGCAGAAGAGTCCACCCAACTGGCGCGTTGGAATACGCTCGTCCAGGCCGGCACTGCGATGCTGGCGCAAGCGAACAGCTCCGCGCAAACCAGCCTGCGACTCCTCCAGTAAGGCAACGTTCGCAGAGACGTCTGATAGGTCTTCCTAAAGTCCCCCGGGTGCGTTTAGCGGCGCGCCCGGGGGCTTCTTTTTTTCTGGAAGGGCTGAAGGGCGGAAAGGCTGAAGGGCTGAAGGAACAGGGCCCCCCTGCGAACGCGCTTGCGG
>QAYY01000024.1 GCA_003054665.1 Opitutaceae bacterium EW11
CCGCCGTCCCACCGCATGACGCACCCGTAAGGAATGGTAAACACATCGTGCTCGCCCTTCACCTTCTCGCAAATCAGCGAGTACCAGGGATCGTTAGGATCCGCTGGACCATCTGGATAGCTCCATTTCTGATCCTCGGGAACCAGACTCGCATCGTGAAAGTGAGCCGAATCGAATATTCCGATCATTCCGTAGTCGCCGCCAACAGGTTCATGCAGAATAGGCCAGCCATTGGAATCGAGTACTGACGCGTGCCAATCGGCATGTCGTGCCACCAGGGCGTACGGCAAAGGGCGGCGACGCTTTTCGTCCAGCATTACTGAATATTCGATGTTCCACTCACCAATGGCACAATTGTCAATTGACAACCCAAGACTGGGAAACGCCGGATGCGGGTCTCGATATCCGGGATCGCTAACAATCAGTTTGGGAGATGTTGTAGTGAAACGCATTGTCTGCTTCGCCGAACGTTTAATGCTCAGCCACGGCTTTTTCTGGCGCGACCCGTGCGCTAGCACGGGGCGTGACGGAAAAAGACGTTGGCTATAGCGACTTGTTAGCCCGCTTGGATTCAGGAAGTAAGTGCGACATCTCTCCCGGATGGCTTATAAACAGCTTTCGGATGGAGAGAGATATGGGATAGCACTGATGCGCAAGCAAGGCTTCGCTGTAGCGCAGATCGCGTGCGCGCTGGGACGACATCGCAGCACCGTCTATCGCGAGCTTCAGCGCAACCGCTCAGCACACGATAACTGCTACCGCCCAAGCCACGCGGGCGAGAAGACACGCGCACGTCGCTCCCACTCCCGGCGCAACCAACGGTACGGGCCGGAGGACTTCCATCTGGTCGAACACCTCTTGTGCGAGAAGCTCAGCCCCGAGCAGATCGTCGGCCGCTCCAGGAGGGAAGGCCTACGCCTGATGAGCCACGAGACCATCTACCTCTGGATCAAAGCGGACCAAGAGCGAGGAGGCTCGCTCTTTCGGCACCTGCGCGGATCCCGCAAACAACGCCGCAAACGCTACGGGCGCAGCGACAGCCGCGGCCGCCTCGCCGGCAAACGCATGATCGGCGAGCGCCCCCCCGTGGTCGACGAGCGTTCCAGAGTCGGAGACTGGGAAGCAGACACCGTCCACGGCAAAGACACCGCTGCCGTGCTCACCCTAGTCGAACGCAAGACCGGCCTGCTGCGCCTGGGCAAACTCGCCCGTGCCACCGCCGACCTCACCGCTCAGCGCACCTGCGAACTGCTCCACCTCGACCACGTCCACACCATCACCGCAGACAACGGCACCGAGTTCCACTCCTACAAACAAATCGAGGCTGGCCTCGACACCACCTTCTACTTCGCCAACCCGCACCACGCCTGGGAACGCGGCACCAACGAAAACACCAACGCCCTCATCCGCCAATTCCTCCCCAAGGGTACCAGCCTCAGGAACCTCTCCCAAGAGGACTGCGATCGAATCGCCGAGCTCCTCAACAACCGCCCCCGCCGACGCCTCGGATACAAAACCCCTAACGAGGTATATTATCCTAATAGACTTCCACGCCACTTTGTCGCTTCCTGCGGTAAGCCTTAAGCTCCTGTCCTCGGAAGCGACAAACCGGCTACCCTTCCCGCTTCATCTGTCGCACTTCAAATCTGATATTTTCCCGTTCCCCGTACGAAATCATCGGGGCAGACGCTTGTATATCATCCCTCTTCATTTGAGTTCGGCTTCGGCGCGAGCGGATAGTGCAGCCACTGTCAATAGAACGTAGCTTCCTTGGCAAGGAGCTCCTCTGGAATCGCCTCATGGATCATCTTAACCGTTTCATTTTCCTCTCCTGTGGCAAATTCGGACATCTTCTGCCCAGCTAGCGGCCGGACTTTCAAATACTTCGCGCATGCGTGGACAATCACCCCCCGATACTCTTTCCATCCGACCTTTTCCACTTCTTTAAAGACAATCGCGCTCTCCCATGTTGTCCATGCATCGCGCAGGGCCACTCTATCCGAATACGACTTGGAAGCTGCGATATACTCATCCCACTTACGATTAATATCGTTGGGTTCAAAACCGCGCGTGAATCGCCCAAGGTCATCAAGACGGCTGAGGGTTTCACCGCTCATCGATGCGAGTTTCCGCTGCGTGCGTTCCTCCTGAAATATACCACGGGCAAAGTAGCCGGTCGCAAAGCCTACGACAAGCAGAGCAAAGGCAAAGATTATGTTCCTCATGGGGCTAACGTTTAATGATGAGCCACGCTCACAGCGGGCGCGGCTCGTGCGCCAGCACGAGGCGTGACGGCTGTAGGCGTTGGCTCCAGCGACTGGTTCGGCCGTACGTCGCCAGCAGGACAAACCGTAAGGAAGCTGAGGATACTCCGGCCAAGCATGCCGACAGACTGCTGAACTCCCCTCGCCCACTCAATCTCATAAAAGCACAAGGACAGCCGGGAACTCCCCCGTGGGCTGGCTGCCAACGCGCTCCATCCGTGATTGACCGGGAATACGAATGTCTTGGCGCCAGCACTTCGTACTCGGGACTGCTTCGCTGAGGCGGAGCTAGTGATCCTCCCGCATATCAAACCTCAGATGCAAGCGACCCCACGCTTCGCCGGCTCCTCTGAACCCAAAACCTAACCACCTCGGCCGAACGTTTAATGATGAGCCACGGCGGAAGCTGGCGCGCAGCGTGCGTCAGCACGATGCGTGACAGCTGTAGCCGTTGGCTCCAGCGACTGGTTCGCCCAACTGGTACAAACTTCATTCCGCCTCCAGCTGGGGCATCTGTGCCGGGCGTACATGGTCCGGATGAACGCTAAAGCTCAATCGCTTGAGTGCTGCCTCGGCCTTCGTGATGGCCCCTTCTTCTTGATCGCCATTCTCAGCCAAGACGTAACGCGACAGCCAGAACCACACATCACAGATAGCCTCGGAATCTCCGCCCTGTGGACACGAAATCTGTCCCGCTCGGTTGTCCACGCACAGCATATTGCTGACGCCATCTACACATCCATGTTGCTCGCTGCAGTATCGCGTATCCTCGAGCGCCTTTCTTGTGGCTACGAACAGAACGTCCACACTAATGCGATCTGGCAGAGGCTTTGTCACTCTACTAGGAGCCGTGGTTTGAGCATCAGATAGAAGATCCGTGTGAATGGGAAGAACGTACAGGCGAAGCTCGGCTCGCTCCTTAGCCTCGGCGCGCACCTCAATCGAGTATGCATTCGCGAAGCTCGGTACGCTGACCATGCCGAAAAACCAGCCGGGACCGAGCAACTTCAGCTTCGCGTTCTTTAATACGCTAACGCGGGTGAACGGCTCAACCGGCTGAAAATGTGGCATCTCGGCTTCGGAAACTAGAGCTCCAAAAAGCACACTGACGAGGATTGCACGCATTTTAGGCGAACGCTTAATGATGAGCCACGCCTACAGCTGGCGCGACGCGTGCGCAAGCACGAGGCGTGACGGCTGTAGGCGTTGGCTCCAGCGACTGGTTCGGTGTAGTTTCGCTGCCGGACAATCGCCGGGAACGTCCCTCCGCCTTCTGTGGATCGAATCCAATCATCGCGGGATACGCTGCCGGTTCGCATACACTTCGGCAATCATTTTGGCGCTGCTTAACGAGCTCGATCAAATCTCCAGCAGCCGAAGCCCTACTCTCCGCCAGGCCGCATACCTGCAGGTCGGTCCAACAGATCCGGATCCACCTCGGCACAACAGAACACAACGCCGGATCCGCACGCTGCTCGCCGCAATCAGATCGACCAAACCTCCGTTTTATCTGATCGAAACACCAAAATACAGGGTCCGAAGGCCTCTTCCGAAAATGAATTCTCCTGGCCACAGCTTTCAAGACTCGCCCACCCGGCGCTGCCGCAGCACACTGCGAGATACACCGAACGTTTAATGATGAGCCACAGCCATAGCGGGCGCGACTCGTGCGCCAGCACGAGGCGTGACGGCTGTGGCTGTTGGCTCCAGCGACTGGTTCGGCCTCATGGGCGCGAGACAAGAAGAAACCACAGGAAAAACGGCACTGCGATAGCCAGGACAAGAAGCACGAAGGCTGTTACCAGATGGAAAAACGCTCTCCACGCGGACACGTACTGCTGCACCTCAGCCAATGCGTTCGCCATGGTGAATACACTCCAAATCGACAGGCCAACGACCACACAGCTCACTGCATAGAAAAACGCAACCGAGGTCGACCCGTAGCCATCAGGGATACTATTGTCCTCAAAGTACGCGCGATCGAAAACAAACACCAAAAGCACGTAGCCCAACAAAGATGCAGCCTTAGGTACTCCGCCAAAAATGAGTGCTACGCGAATCTGACTAGATGATGCCTTGCCGCCAAACCACGCCCCGGTGAGGTCCACCACGAGCCCCATCGCGTAGAAATAGAAAGCTCCTCCTAGGAGACCGACAGATGCCGGAAACAGCACTTGCAGCAAGAAAGGCCATCCGGTCATCTGGGTGTTACCCATGGCGCGATCCAGTGCGTACGCAGCGCCCCAAGCCCAAATTAGTGCAACCTTCAGCACACCGGAAGGGGCCTCTGCCATTTGGCTTAGGGCAAGTCTTGGATGCAGCCAGATAGATGTGAGTGGATTCATTTCTTGAAGCCGAACGTTTAATGATGAGCCACGTCCACAGCTGGCGCGACTCGTGCGCCAGCACGAGGCGT
This sequence comes from Opitutaceae bacterium EW11, assembly GCA_003054665.1. Taxonomy (GTDB): domain Bacteria; phylum Verrucomicrobiota; class Verrucomicrobiia; order Opitutales; family Opitutaceae; genus EW11. The sequence continues at coordinate 4,681 of QAYY01000024.1, forward strand.
GACGGCTGTGGACGTTGGCTCCAGCGACTGGTTCGGCAGTTTACCGCTGCCAGTTAGCGATGTCATCACTGCTGAGTTCTCCATCGGGCCCTAGGCTCCACAGATCGTACGTGTTGATATTGTGTATTCCGGGACAACGATAGTGATATGGGCGGCCCCAAGGGTCCAACGGCAGCGGCCCCAAAATGTACGGGCCACCCCAATTTCGCACAATCTCCGACGGGCGCTCGGCCAGAGCACTGAGTCCCTCCTTCGTTGTTGGGTACCGCCCGATACGCAGGCGGAATTGATCAAGTGAATGCTTCGCCGTCTGCCGAATGAAAATCTGTGCCGGGTCACTCCGATCATTGGGGATAGGCTCAGTTACGCCAAATAGCGCTAGCATGAGTATCGGGAGAACGGCACCAGCAATTGGCACACAGCACCTCACCCTGCCCTCCCGAAACGAAATAGGAATAGCAGCAACTGAACCCACCCACGCGCAAAGCAATAGGACGCAAAGCCAGGGTGTGCACGCCCGGAGTAAGCCGATTCCCAGAGCAGTGAAAACAACGTACGGGCTCAGTGTAATCGCGCGGCGCATAGGTGCCGAACGTTTAATGCTCAGCCACGCCGGAGGCTGGCGCGACACCTGCGCCAGCAGGTGGCGTGACAGCCGTAGGCGTTGGCTGTAGCGACTTGTTCGGCGATGGGGCGGAGAATGAGAAGTCCTTGAGCGCGAGCTGCACGATTGGGTGTGGCCATGACTCAAAATTGGACAGCTTGGGCTGCAAGGGAAGAATCGATGTCCTATAGATGCCCGTCTTTCCTGGGACAGTCATCAACGCCGACATGTAGAGTGGCTTATCCAGCCTACTCTCCAACTTGAGCATCATCATCCACTTGGCATCGGCATGCTCTTGTGAAAACGAGAAGACAACGTCTGCCTTGATGAGATCAGGCTCATAGGTGACCTCCGGTAGACCAGGAGCATTTGGCGAGGTAATCCGAACACCGAACCGATCACCCTTGAACAGATAGACCACATTGGCATGCACATACGGGAGCTTGTCGACCTGCTGCTCGTAATAGCGCTCTTTGTCCACTGCCAGGGTCAGCTTGAAAGGCGCCCGAAAGAATGGCTCGGCGGCGTGCACCTGCGACACAAAGACAAAGCCGACTAATATGTTTCGGATGGTCATAAGAGAAAGTGCCGAACGTTTAATGATGAGCCACGCCTACAGCCGGCGCGACACGTGCGCAAGCACGTGGCGTGACGGCTGTAGGTGTTGGCTCCAGCGACTGGTTAGCCCCTCGTGGCATGCCGCATCAGCTTAAGCTGCTCCAAGACCTCTGACCTTATTACCGACTCAAGCACGGCCAAATCATGAACCACCTTGGGCTCCATTGATCGTCCGCCGACAACGGGTATCGACCGCGCCAGCCACTCCCCTTCAGGACTGCATACACGGAAACGAACGCCGCCCAAAACCGCCCACCGCTCCAGATCCATGTATCCAGGACGCAGGGGGTAACGGCCCGGAATTCCGACAGGCGCTCCGTCCGGAATATGAAGCTCCGACGCACCGCCTGGCAGCCGGTCAACAAACGCAACCTCGAGCTTCCGCCCAGTGCCTTGCTGGGTCCAAAACGTAAGCCAACTCGAATCAGTCGACGTGTAGCCCAGTCTCGCGAGCTCGCCCCCAAGTCCATCCCGCGAATCCGAAAAGGCATTCAGGTCAATGTCGCTGTGCTCACGCGTCCACCGGCCGATGATGAAGTCGACTGCGACTCCGCCCGTCAGCCAGAGTGGAACCGAGAGTCGTGCCGCCAACTCACGAAGCGTATCAAGGATGACATCAGAGGGAACGGGCGGGCCCATATAGGTCCAGCAAAACGGGCTAACGTTTAATGATGAGCCACGGCTACGGCTGGCGCGACACGTGCGCCAGCACGGGGCGTGACAGCTGTAGCCGTTGGCTCCAGCGACTGGTTCGGTGAAGTTTCGCTGCCGGACATGCCTCGAATAACTCTTCCCGGACTCTGTGGATTGCCTCCGCTCATCGACTCGAACTCTGCCCGATCGGAAAAACCTCGGCAACGTTTTTGGCGTCGCTCCGGATCTCCGAGCTACGCTTGAGCTGCCGGAGTCTTGATCGTGGCCAGTCAGCAAAGAACAAGGCGCGTCCAACATATCCGAGCCGAAATCGAAAAGTCAGAGTACTCCGCCGGATCCGCACCTGCTCGACGCAACCAGCTCGACCAAGCCTCCGAAGATCAGATCGAAATCAGCAACCAGAGTCCGAAGGCCTTCCGAAAAGGGAACTATCCTGGGCTCCGTATTCAGGACTCGCCCACCCGACTCCGCCGTAGCGCCCTGCGAGATACACCGAACGTTTTATGATGAGCCACGCCTACAGACGGCGCGACTCGTGCGCAAGCACGAGGCGTGACGGCTGTAGGCGTTGGCTCCAGCGCCTGGTTCGGCCAAAACCGACTCAGGAATTGTGAACCGTACAGTACGAGCCGGGGCTTCATGGCGTTTTCTGCTTTATGCCGTGCCAGAAATTAATCAGCAGCAGTGCGCCAACGAGACCGAACAATGGCACTCCCATATTCAGGGCGTCCACCAACTGAACGCCTGTGTGTAATCCCGCCCAAAGAAGTAATGCAATGCCAAACGCAAAACTCGCGGCAACCAGACTAACTGCCCTCCGGTGGTTTGGAGCAGCAAACGTGATAACAACCACAAACACGAACCAGGGCAGCGATCCGACAAGAATGTAAGGAATGAGGTGTACTGCTGACAGAAATGGATGCCCACGCGTAAACCCACCATGGACGTGGAAATACTCTAGCAACTTGCTGATGTAAAACGCCGCACAAGCTGCCGCAGGGAGAGCAACTAACCACCGTATCGCATTCATTTGTACGCCGAACGTTTAATGCTGAGCCACGCCCGCAGCTGGCGCGACACGTGCGTCAGCACGGGGCGTGGCAGCTGTGGGCGTTGGCTCCAACGACTGGTTCGGCCGGTCTTCACGCACGACTAAGTTCACGGACAACGACGAGCTTGGATGTAGGCAGATAACGCAGCAATCTCGACGCCGCCGACTCTGTGAGCACGGCTCTCAAGAACATTCCAGCCCGGCTCGCCGCGAAACGTATTATCTAGTCCGTGGAACAACTCCGATGTGGCAGGCAATAGTACGTCGCCTTGCTTCAGTGCCGTCGCGGTGGATTCCATCTGCATGAGAATGGTGCAAAGCATCGCCAAATCCGAATCGGCGATGCGACTTCCACGAGGGCTGACGGAAAACTTTTCGAGAAGCTCGACACATTCCTTTGCGGTCGACTCAGCCGGTTGAGACAGCGTTGGCGCGATGATTCTCCCTGCTGCCGAACGATGCGGGCTACAGCCAGCCACTGCCACGAGCATCGCAACGAATAGAACACTTTTCACAAAGCCGAACGTTTAATGCTCAGCCACGACTTTTTCTGGCGCGGCTCGTGCGCCAGCACGAGACGTGACAGAAAAAGACGTTGGCTGTAGCGACTTGTTCGGCAGGAGGGAACTCAGCGAATAAATTGTACCCGATCTGCAGACCAGCGGTCTTTCGGTTAAGCGACGCAAGAAATGGCGTACATCGTAAAGCCACCTTACCAACATCGGCGGCTGAAAAAACTCATCCACCCATGCTTCCGGTTCGTCTTCAGCGCGCTCCATTTCCAATTCAATCGGTTCTTCGAAATTAATCGCCCATATCTCGATGGCCCGGTAGCCGGGCTTCTCCGCCACAATCACAGGAAGTAGCTGTTCACCGGCGCCAAAGAGCGTTGGTTGATGGAGCATAGAATTGGCGGCCAATTCTGCGTTCCCGGTAACAGACGTCTTGCGCTCCTCCCTCCGACAGGATGCGAGGGAGAACGGACCTGGGCAATACGCTGTGCTGACCTGAACATCCGCCAACGGCGCCCTCGTCTCCGCGTCCACCGCAACAACCGAAACTCGGATGTAGTTAGCGCATCCAGAGAAGCCGAGAAGAGCTCCGAGGACGACAACGGAAGGTGCTATTTTGTGGGACACTGCGCTTATTGCCGAACGTTTAATGCTGAGCCACGCCTACAGCCGGCGCGACCCGTGCGCAAGCACGCGGCGTGACGGCTGTGGGCGTTGGCTCCAGCGACTGGTTAGCCCTGCTTCTCATTCGAGCGAACGGATAGCCGACCACCGCCCATGCAGATAATTTCCTGAAGCCCGTGCTTTGCTCGCCAGGATTCATAGCCCGACGAGAGGTTCAGGAAATCAATCCGAACTCCGCCCTCAAATACCAGAACGAGATCAGAGGTTCGCTCAGCAAGGTGGACATCGATGATTTTCCTCTCTCCGGTCGCTTCGAGCACGCGCGCGATGCTGTCGAAAGGTGCGCTCAAGCCAAACGTCTGCCCCTCATCTGACGCGCTCGCTTCGATTCCAAGCGGCGTAACCAAGCGCCAGAATGCATCGGTAGTGATGCTACTTCCGTCAGGGAAAACGAACCACCAAGTGAAGTCCTGCCGAGCTGCATCCTCGAGTTTCCGCCCGAGCAGCCATGCAAAGTTGATGCGCATTGCTTCGTGGGTTTGGGCTAACGTTTAATGCTGAGCCACGGCTACGGCTGGCGCGATGCGTGCGCCAGCACGCGGCGTGACAGCTGTAGCCGTTGGCTCCAGCGACTTGTTAGGCAAAAAACGGGTGATGTGGAAATCGCGCATGCGGCGTACCGAGTCGAGGCGATGCTGTTACGCATCTTTAAGCGCGACAAAAAAATCTTGGACTGCTTCTTCCGCCGGAATTCGACTAAACTCCGTCAATGCGAGCCGAACGCAATGCTTATGAAGCACTGTGCCTCTGTCGATCGGCACGCGTCCAATACGACCACTCTCCTCCATCGGAAAATGCTCTGAACCCTGCGCTGCGACAACCCGGAATACGCGACGCTCTGAGTCGTAGTCGAACTCGAGCTGTCGCTTGAACCCAAATTCCATGCCACCGAGCAGCTCGTCCTTCTGCCCGATGTAAAACTCTCCCCAAAACGTATCCATGTAACGGTCGATCGCCTCGATGAACAACATCGCTATGTCATGTGCATCTTCGACTCGGTCGAGCGGCGGGCTCTTATACCTGTGCTCGAGATCATTTCTCAAATCTCCGACCTTGCGCAAAATTGCCGGTGTCGGAAGACCCAGAAACGCCAGCAACTCCGTCTTCGCTTTGGTCGACAGGCTATGCGCATCAAATCCTAAAGCCTCCAACACTCTGTCCATTTGGCAGAGGATCGCCCGTCGAGAATTTGTGAGCGAATTCAAAAGCGCTGCGGTTCCGCCTGTATGCAGGTCGGACGCTGCTTGGCTCAAAAACTGATACGGCGACACCTCGTACGTGAAGTCAATCTGTGAACCACCACTGGAGAGCACGATGCACTCCGAGGGGTCCAACCCCAATCGAGAGATTAACTCGGATATCTCCGGCATGCTGGATTTGCCTAACGTTTAATGCTGAGCCACGCCTACAGCCGGCGCGACGCGTGCGCAAGCACGAGGCGTGACGGCTGCGGGCGTTGGCTCCAGCGACTGGTTCGGCGACGTGCGACTTGCATATCAACCTCACGGATCAGCTTGCTCTTCCACCGCGGCCAAAAATTCCGCTGGCGGGCAATACCCATGCTCCTCAATGTAGTGCGTAATCATGAGAGGTGCCGCATAGGTCAATGCCGCCGTCGAAACGCGTATCTCCCCATTACTCGCTCGGTGCTTAGCCCACTCCCACCAAATCCTGTGCCGTTCCATCAGGTCACCGGGCGACTTCCCAATCTCTTCCGGCGGGATGCACAGCTCACAAACATGAACTCCGCGGTACATCTCGACGGGGTGTGCACAAAGTCGCTTCAGCTTCTGCACCAGCACCGAGCGTACGGCACCATGCGGATATGGATGGTCTCGCCCAAGCCACCCAATGTGCACCACACCCGGCTGCACATGTCCGCCGTAACGATATTCACTCAGGTCCTCGAAATGAGCCATATCTTCAGCCGAACGTTATATGGTGAGCCACGCCTTTAGCTGGCACGGCGGGTGCGCAGCAGCCGACGTGACGGCTAAAGGCGTTGGCTCCAGCGCCTGGTTAGGCGATTCTGCTCTCAAAACTCTGATCCTAAAGAAACCTCGATTCGGCTCTCTTCTTCCGAGTGGCTTCTCTTTCGCTCCGCGCATCGGAAGAACTCCACCACCAAGGCGCTCTTACGGCAAGATTTCATTCGTGAGGGCAACCAGCTTGTGGGCCTGTCTCGTGTAGAACGCTAACCTCACGCGAACCAGACCTCATGCATCCCGGACAAGAAATCGCGTGTGATCGGGTATCCAGAATCCGATGCGATCACCGAGTCTATACCGCACTTGGGACACAATGCGGTCTGCCCTTCGCCATCTTTATCCTCGTCAACCCACTCCTCGATTTCCGCGGGTACGAAAATACTGATGCAATAAAAACAGCCGCACTCGGAACTGCTAAGTACCTCTTTGCGGTGCCCGCTCGAGCACTGGTGAGCAGACCTGAAACGATTTTGATAAACATCTTCGCTCATACGCGGCTGTCCACTGTTCCGATGAAACCGCCTAACGTTTAATGCTGAGCCACAGCTACGGCTGGCGCGGCTCCTGCGCAGCAGGAGGCGTGACAGCCGTAGCTGTTGGCTCCAGCGACTGGTTAGGCCAAATTGGGCGTCGCACTTCGAACATAATTCTAGGCCTCGGTGGCCATGGCCTTCAAATACTCCTTACCCAACTGAGTAAAATGCCAAAGCGGGGTGCGAATCCCCCTATTCAAGGGATTTGTGCGATCTATATCTCTGTAGAAGCTTAACCCAGCATGAGCACAATTCTGAATTGCTTGGTGGTCTGTCGGTAGATCCGGCCGGACAATCGCCAACAGATCATCCGAATAGATCGTCCGCGTCGCGAAGCAAAGCCGCAGAAAAGTATCCTGTGAAATTACCCTACACACCAGTGCTCGGAACAGCCGCGCGAGGACTTCAATTTTTGCATGGTCGTCGCAATTGGCAACATACCTCACAATCGACTCTTGAAGCCTGCCTTTCATCTCCGGCTCAGAATCAATTCGCGCCAAGAATAACCCCGTCTTCTCAGCCGGTATACCTTTTGTATTTTGGATAAAGCTAGCGACGTCTCGCATGAACAGCCTGTCGCGGATGGTACCCCCTATCTTACAAAGCGACACCGCTGTGCCAATCACTGGAAGATCCTTTAATAGCCCGTCCTGTAAAACTGAGTCCAGTGCGACCTCGCCGAGATCTGCACCAAGACCAACTAGCTCTGATTTGATTTCGTTCATCGGCCTAACGTTTAATGATGAGCCACGCCTACAGCCGGCGCGACTCGTGCGCCAGCACGAGGCGTGACGGCTGTGGGCGTTGGCTCCAACGACTGGTTAGGCCAAATCACCAGGACCGCGCTCGACGCCTCTGCGCCTAGCTCGCCGCCTGAGTGAAACTGGGAACGTCCCTCGACCATAACCGTAGCCCGAAACTGACTTAGGGACTCCACCAACACAACCTCCTTCTCTGCTGACAGGCGCCGCACGCGGGTATCGGAAGGCGATCGGAGAGAATCACCACTAAGCGACGAGGCAATCTCGATAGCAGCTAGGTCAACCACCCGCTGCCGGGAACCGAGCGCCACCCCGACTCCGACGCGTCGTCTGGAACCTCAATCCGTGCTCAAGGGGCCTCTCCGCGGCAACTAACACTAGTAGCCAGAATCTCGAGACGCGAATCACTCTCCCACTCCAACGTAGCCAACGCTCTATCAGGCCTAACGTTTAATGATGAGCCACGACCACAGCTGGCGCGCAGCCTGCGCCAGCAGGATGCGTGGCAGCTGTGGACGTTGGCTCCAGCGACTGGTTCGGCCGGTATTTCATTTTGTTACCGGTAGTTTCAGCTGAGCGATAACGCTCAGAAGCTCGTCTTGGGGAAGGCTGGCGGAGAATAGTTCGAATCTCACCCGCCGCCCAGATCGATCGAGGACAACCAGAGCTGCGGAGTCCAAGGCATTAATGACTGGAGACAACGCACCAACGAGCCGGCCACTTCCGATACTAACATCGCGCAGTTCATCTGCCGTCCAGCGCACATGCGCTGTACCTCCCCGCACCATACCAGAAACATCTAGCACGGTGCCGTCGAATTCGATGAACGACTGAGAGAGTCTCGATAGGGTCTGGGACCAGTACCGCACACTCAAAAAGAATCCCAATAAACCGCCAAGCGCTGCTCCTGGCGGCACTACCGACACAGGCGCCCCCATAGTGACGACCACAAAAGAGATAAAAGTGCCGGAGAAAATACCGACAATTGTCCCTGAAACGATATTCGTAACGCTTAAGCGCCTGAATCGCCGTCTCAACTCGGATAGGCTGTACGCAGACACTCTCATGCCGAACGTTTAATGATGAGCCACGGCCGCGGCTGGCGCGACACGTGCGCCAGCACGGGGCGTGACAGCCGTGGCCGTTGGCTCCAGCGACTGGTTCGGCGGCTCGGGGGAGAACGGTATCGGACCACTGGACTGATCCTCAACTCGCACTCCGAACCGCTCCTTAAGCTCCGCAAAAAGCCTATTGGCCACTCGGGAGAAGGTCGCGGGTGCTTTGCTGGCCGGCCCCGGGTGAAAGCATCGTACCTCAGCCACAACGCTCGTGCCTGCAACTCGCGCACCGAGCTCAACTGGAAAATGAGGAACCTCCTCGACGAATGCGCACAGCACGGACTGCGGAGTGTTCTGGAGCGGAACTTGCCGAAACGACTCATCTCGACCGAGCGTACCCACGATTCGCTGGACCTCGCTCCGGTCGACCAACGTCGCATCGGAAATCACATACTGACGATGCGAAATCGAATCGCAGCCAGCCAAGCCGATCACGCAGATAAAAGTCATTAGGCTCGAATAGCGCATTGGCTCAAAGCCGAACGTTCTAGATCAGC
>QAYY01000025.1 GCA_003054665.1 Opitutaceae bacterium EW11
CAGCCGTGGCCGTTGGCTCCAGCGACTGGTTCGGCCGGCTCCGGCTATTGCGTCTTGGATACATCGCCAGAGTTCGCTTTCAAAGCAGACACTCGGCCCAATGCAGCCCGCACTGTGATGGCCAACTCATCCGCCCATTCCAGGGCATTCTCGTGGATCGAGGTCTTTGTCTGCTCCAGATTGCTCGAACCATCGATTCTCGGGGAAACCGTTGTCGCCGATATTTCCATACGCACTCGTAGGTAATGAGCTCTGCGGTGGTACCCAAAAACCACCGCTTCGGGCTCAACACTTTCGATAAACCAGCCTGCTTCTGCCTGGAACTGACTTTTGTAGCTCCAGAACCTCGCACTGAGAAGTGAGTCCACGATCTTCTCCCAATTTTCGCCGTCAGGCACCGGGCGAGGTGAAATAGCCAGAACCATCGCCGCTTTGGCGTCCTTTGCTGTCAAACCAGGAGGAATCGTAATCGGCTCAGGATTCCGGATAGCGGTGGTGCGACACCCGACCATCAGAACAATCATCGATGATAGCAGCAGCCAGACTGTGGTTTTCATATGCTGGAAAAATGGAGCACGCACAAAGCCGAACGTTTAATGATGAGCCACGCCCACAGCTGGCGGGACACGTGCGCCAGCACGGGGCGTGACAGCTGTGGGCGTTGGCTCCAGCGATTGGTTCGGCCGGGAGGGAAGACGTTGCACGCGCTGTGTGCTAATCCAAGTTCGTAGCTCCTGGCTCAGCTGAAGCTCTTTGCCATTCGCGTCCACTACTCGCAACACACGAAACTCCTCCTTCTCCGGCGAATAATAGTAGGTGATCGTAAAGACTCCCCCAGCCTCGGCGAGGACGAATAGCCTCGCACGTCCCTCAATTCCGCCCGCTATCTTTCGCCTCTTCCAGTCTTTAGGAACCGTCTTGGCGAACAACTTGCGCTCTTCGGGTGGAACAAGCGCGAGCGACACATCCTGAACCTTGCCGGTACTCGGCACAGCGTATGAGAGAGCGAATCCTGCTCTGAACAGATACGCCAATTCCACGTCGCAGTCCCGGTCAAAATAGCTGCTACTGAGCACGAGCAAACCAAAAATTCCTGCGATCACCGCCACGACGGTGATAGTTTCACGCCACTTGATTTTGCCCTCTTCGCTCACCGAGCGGCTCCTCCTGTAGTGCCGAACGTTTAATGATGAGCCACGCCTACAGCGGGCGCGGCTCGTGCGCCAGCACGAGGCGTGACGGCTGTGGGCGTTGGCTCCAGCGACTGGTTAGGCCAAACAGCGGGCACG
>QAYY01000026.1 GCA_003054665.1 Opitutaceae bacterium EW11
AACGGATGGGGTCCACCTCACCCCGAGCCGGACGAGGTTCAGGCCGATAGTCGAACGTTTATCGCTTCGTCTCGGCTGGCCTGCCGCGGTGACGTCGCGGTGCATCTCGACAGTCCGCGAGAGAGCCGCGCGCGCAGGGGTTCATCATAAAAGCGAAGCGCCACCCACGCAATCGTCAGAATCCCGCAAAAAAGCAGGGAGGCCGCGAGTAGACCACCGTGACCCTTGGGCAGGAGTGAAAAATAAAGATAAACCAGCGGGTAATGCAGAATGTAGATCGGGTACGAAAGCCGTCCCAGCAGCCCGCAAACTATTCGGGAGCGTTTTCCCTGAATCCCGCTGCCGACGCCCACGACGATGAGAAGCGGAAACAGGACGAGGATGCACGCCGCTTCATAGACTGCGTTCGGCCACATGGCCGCGGGACTGCCGAAGCGCGGCAGTGCGAGCAGGGCCAGCAGCGCGAAGCTGCACAGCCAAAATCCCTGCGGGAGGCCACGACGCCAACCGAGACGGCAAAGGAGTAGACCCGCGAGAAAGGGAAACCCCAGGCGCGTAAAGCCGATTCGCAGGCCAGTCGCCGACAGGTCCCAGCCACCCACCAGATCGGCGCGCGACGAGCTGAGCAGGTACTGCAGCGAGACGCCGGCGGTGACGAAAACCAGGATAGTCAATGCACGGACGGAGAGCCGCCTCAGCGCCGTGGCGTAAAGAATGTTGGCGACATACTCGAAGAAGAGGCTCCAGGCCGGACCATTCAACGGATACGTCTCTCCCCAACCGCGAATCTCGGCCGACGGCGGAAGCGGGATCATCAACACCCCGGCGATCGCGATCAGTACCATTTGCCAGACGGGAGTGCCGGCGATTTTGGGAAACATGTCCGAAGCCTGGAAATAGTACAGGATCGCACCGAGGACGGTGCCGGCGATCACGAGAGGCTGCAGGCGGATGAGGCGTCGACGGAAGAACCCCGCCAGCGACATCTGTTTCCAACGGTCATCGTAAGCGTAGCCGATGACGAAACCGGACAGCATGAAAAAGAAATCGACCGCGAGATAGCCGTGATTGAGCTTTTGCTTGAAGACATCTCCGCCGCTGTGCGCCTCGAAGAAATGAAAAAGCACCACTGCGATGGCGGCGACACCGCGCAAACCGTCGAGGATCTCATAGTGAGGCTTCGAGGCGAGGGTGGCGCCGGTGGAAATCGATGAAGGGCCGTGATCGACGAGGCTGGCTGGACGTGAGGGCGGATTGAGGGAATACGACATGGGGCGGAGGCTGGTTGCGCCTCTTAAGTATCCGATTTCGCCCCACATGACCATGTGTGCACGCCACAATATCCTTCGCGAAAGCCCAATCTGAACGACCTATCCAGATGACATCTCATAGACGCCGCGAAACAGGGGCTCGAGGCTGTCGCTTTTCGGAGCGTTCGATCGTGCCGCTTCCCGCGAAATTGCAGAGTGGGTCGTCCAGGACGAGCTGTGAGAGCCCATGAGCCAAACGCGACATCGGCAGCTCCCGCGGCCTGTCGCTCGGTCGCGAGGTCAACAATTGGAACAACAGGGTACGCGCGAATCACGGACACCCTCATAGGCTGGCGCGTGATCGGATTTCCGCGGGATTCCGATCCGCCCTCCCACCCATGGACGTGCCCGCGCCGTCACCCGATTCGGAATCAAACCCAGACAAATCCCCATGATGACTTCCCTCGTGTTGAAACGCCTGAGCCGGGCGGCCGCGTTCGCCGCCGCACTCGTTCTCGCCGGCACTGCCAAAGCGCAGGATGGCACGATCTATCCCCTCGACGCCCCCGCCGAGCCCAATGCAATTCCGCTCAACACCGGCGGCGTCAAAGACCAGCCGGCCAAGGAGAGCTGGTTCCGCCAATGGGGTGAGCCCATGGTGCGGAACGTCTCGACCGCCACCCTCACGCCGTTCCTGCCGGATCCCGCCAAGGCGAATGGCTGCGCGGTGATCATCGCCCCCGGCGGCGGATTCCGGTGGCTGTCCATCAATAACGAAGGTTGGAAGATCGCGAAGGCGCTTTCGGACCGAGGCGTGGCGGCGTTCGTGCTGAAGTATCGTCTCATGCCGACCCCGGACGGCCTGGATGCGCTCAAGGAATCGATGAACCGGATGTTCTCGTCGATGCCGAAGCCGCCCGCGGGCGCTCCGGCGGACGCGCGCCCAAAGCCGCCCGCGTGGGATCTGAGCAACCAAACCGAGGACGCCGAGGCCGCGTACGCACTGATCGTAAAGCGCGCCGCCGAATGGCACGTGGATACGAGCCGCATCGGCATGGTCGGATTTTCCGCGGGCGCAGGCCTGACGATGGAATGCACGCTCCACCCGAAGGCGATGAAGCTGGCGTTCAGCGCCCCGATCTACGGCGGCCAGGGCGCAGTCGAAGTGCCGAAGGATGCACCGCCGCTCTTCGTGGCGATCGCGAGCGACGACCCGCTGCTTTTCCACGGTGACTTCGGTCTGATCAAATCCTGGTGGGACGCGAAGAAGCCGGTCGAGTACCACATGTTCCAGAACGGCGGCCACGGCTTCGGCATGGGCTATCCCGGCAACACGGCAAACGGTTGGTTCCCGATCTGGGTCCACTGGCTCGAGGTGAACAAGTTCCTGGAGGCGAAAGCCACCCAGTGACAAGGGAGCCGCGCCTCGCGAGCTTGTGGTCGAGGCGCGGCGCGTGATTGGCCGGCGCCAGTCGGACGGCGTATCGCCGTCATTTGTGCCGCCGCCCGCCTGAGGATCTGTTGCCTGCTATGCCAATGGATCTTCCCACTCGATTTATGCTCACGACGGTCATCCATGGGCTACGATTTGCCTACTGAGCCGGATTGAGCCTGATTCGTGGCGTGACGGACCTGACGCGACTCATCGAAGCCGTGGATCACGACGATCCCACAGCAGCGGAAGAGTTGCTGCCGCTGGTCTATGAGGAGTTGCGACGTCTCGCCGCGTCACGATTGGCGGTACAGCCTCCGGGACAGACCCTGCAAGCGACCGCTCAAACGACAGCGACGAACGGCGTCGGCCCACACACGCAACAGATCGACCTCGGGGTTGAGTGATAACACTGTAATACTAGACCCCAAAAACAGGGTTTATGAATCTAGTCTGTTCTCCGGATTGCGTGACGTGGTCCGACGAATTCGGGTCCTGTCGCATGACTATTACGCCGAACAAATCGTCGCTCGGGTATTGCCCATGTCACCTACGACTCAAGTGCATGGTCTTTCGTTTGGTCGGACTCTTCTGAGGTGCGGCGCGCCAGCAGCTGCCCTCGGTTGAAATCGCCAAGTCGCCGGTTGCACTGCGCTGCGCTTCGTTGCCAGATTGTCGTGTGAACCGCTTTATTATCCCACTGTTCGCCTGCTGCGTTCCCTTGTTTGCTGCTGCCGCGGCGCCGAATCCCGTCGTCCTTCCGCTTTGGGAGGGGACGCCGCCCAATAGCCAGCCCGCAGGCCGGCCCGAGGAGCACGCCCAGGAAGGTTCGATCCTTTGGATAAGGCACGTCTCGACACCTGCGATCGAGGTTCGCCTGCCCGCCCGCGGTAACGCGACCGGCCAGGCCGTGATCGTGTGCCCCGGCGGCGCCTACGCAGGGCTCGCCTACGATTGGGAAGGCACCGACATGGCCGGATGGCTCAACAGCCGCGGCATCGCCGCCATCGTCCTCCGCTACCGGATGCCCGTCGACGGCGACGTCGCCCACCAGAAATGGCTGTGCCCGCTCCTCGATGCGCAGCGGGCGATTCGCTTCACCCGCGCGCACGCCGCCGAGTGGGCGATCGATCCCGCCAAGGTTGGCATCATGGGCTTCTCCGCCGGCGGCCATCTTGCTTCGACCGCCGGGACCCATTTCGACGCCGGCGACGCGACTGCGGCCGACCCGATCGACCGGCTCAGCTCCCGGCCCGACTTCCTGATTTTGATCTATCCCGTGATCACGATGCGGGACTACACGCACGCCGGCTCGCGCGAGAACCTGCTGGGCAAGACTCCCGACGACACGCTGCTGCGCCGCTATTCCAACGAACTCCAAGTCACCGCCGAGACGCCGCCGACCTTCCTTCTGCACGCTGAGGACGACGATGCCGTGCCCGTGCAGAACAGCCTGCTCTTCTATGATGCCCTGATTGCCCACAAGGTCCCCGCCGAGCTGCACATGTATCCTCGCGGCGGACACGGGTTCTCCCTCGCGCTCGGCAAAGGCCGCCTGCAGGACTGGCCCCAACTCTGCGCGCGCTGGCTGGCGGAACTCGGCTCGCACTGAGCAGCCCGCCCTGGCCGGCGATTGCCATTCGAGCGGGCAGTGGGCAACGGGTGATTTCGGCGTCGCTAAACTAGCTCCTCCAAAACGTTTCCCGCATGCGTAGCATCTCAACGCGCGTCTCATTGATCCGTTTGCCGAGAGCCGGCCTGGCCTTGCTGACGCTATCGGCGGTTGCGGGCGGCTTTGCTTGCGCTGCTGTAAGCGGGCAGGTCACCGGCGTGGCCGGCAGAGGCGGACGACAGATGCGTAGTGTCATCGCCAGGAGATAAACCGCGCCCGGTCTGCCACCCGTTTACCGACTCCCGAGAGACGGCACCAAGTCCGCTGACTAACGAGACGCGGCCGTGCTGCAGACGAAGGTGAGGCCGTGCTGGGGGCCGGCGGCGAGGGCGCGGGAAATCGTCTGCGGGGAGGGTGGAAAGGTCGGGCCGGTACCGTCCGCGGGTTGTGCGACGGCGCGGAAAAACTCCTCGAATCCGCCGGGAGTCGCGAGCACGACCATGCGTGCATCCCGCGCTCCGGTGTTCTTGAAGGTGTGGGCAACGCCGCGCGGGCCGTACGCGATGTGGCCGGGGCCGGCGCGGGTCGTGCCGGCTTCGCTCCAGAAGGTGATTTCGCCGTCCAGCACGAGGAAAATCTCATCCTCGGAATGATGGACGTGCGGCGGCGGTCCGCCGCCGGGAGGAACGGTTTCGAACCAGAGTGAGAGCGCTCCGCCGGTGTCGGCGCTCGAGAGCTTCAGCTGCAGCCGGTGCCCGAGGACATTCAGGTTTTCGCCCTGGTCGGGCCCAATCACGGTCACAGCGCGCAGCGCTTCAGCTCGGGGCGGTTTGTCAAACGAGGTGTTCATGGATGTGTTGTTGTACCGGCGACATCCTGCCGGGTTTAGCCCCGGACAAGAATGTCCTAATAGGTCCCTTCTCCCATGCGTCTCTCGCACCGCCCCTGCATCGCCGCCGATCTCGGCGAGTGTTTTGATTCCCTGTGCGATGCCTTCGCCTATCCGCCGGAGCTGCGTGGACAGGTCCCCAACGTGTGGACGGAATGGCTCCGCCTCGGCGCCCTCTCCGCACATGTGGTGGAGGGGCGGGCGGGCGATGGAGCCAGGCAGCGGCTCGGCCTTGCGGGCACGGTTTTCGTTCGGCCGAGCTGGCTCGACGATGTCCGGGCGCGCGGGCGCCCTTATCTGCCTGCGGACTTGGTGCGCCGTTGGCTCGCGGGCGAGCGCCCCGTGCTGACGCCGGATGAGATTCGCGAGAACGGCCTCCGAGAGAATCTAACCGTGTTTTTCGTCTGCAACGCCCTGGCAAACCGTAACCTCACGGACGAACTGCGCCTGGCGGTCAACGCCGAGTGGAGCGAGGTGCTGTACGGTCTGCGGAGTTGCTCGATCGATTCCATGTGGATCGAAGTCTACGGCGCCAAGGCGCGAGACTGGATCGCCGGCTGCGGCATGCGCGTGAAGGACGATTTCGCGCGGCATTGGGCGGAGAATCCCTCCGCCAGACCGGGGCCGGAGGAACAAC
This sequence comes from Opitutaceae bacterium EW11, assembly GCA_003054665.1. Lineage (GTDB taxonomy): Bacteria > Verrucomicrobiota > Verrucomicrobiia > Opitutales > Opitutaceae > EW11. The sequence goes on from QAYY01000026.1 coordinate 5,821, forward strand.
CGTTCCTGCTCGGCTGCGGACGCCTGGAGGCGCGCGACCAGCCCGGCTCGCACGCGTCGTTCCTATTTTCCCGCGATCATCCTGTATTCGGGTTCACCGTACGCCAGCAGGAGCTGCTGCTGCGCGCCGTCGACGGTGCGACGGATGAGGATCTCGCGCGAAGCCTGCGCGTTTCGATGTCGGCGGTGAAAAAGCGCTGGATCGCAATCTACGACAAAGTCGGAGCCGTGATGCCCGGATGGCTGGAGGCGGCCGATGGGGACGCGACCCGTGGGGCGGAAAAGAGACGGCACCTGCTCAATCACCTGCGAGAGCATCCCGCCGAGCTGCACCCGGTGAACGCCACCCGGGATTGAGGCCGGAGGGGGCGGCCCGCGGCTCGTGGATTGTTTTTCCACAGAGGTAATGCAGTCACGGTCCGTAGTCGTAGACCACTTACTTCGTTGATTCTCGGTGGGTTGCCCTTCGATCCGGCATTACTCACCGGGAGAATGCGTAGTCGTCGTGCTAATACCTCCGATCGATGGCACTTTCGGCAGATTCTCTGCTCAATAGCGGCCCATGAAAAAGGCGACTTCTGCAGTGATCGGTTTTGTTCTCGGTTTCGTGGTTTTCGCCTGCGCCGGTCGCGCGGCGCCTTCGTCCGAAGAGCGGGCGGTTCCCCTCCGCACGCCGCCGCCGGAGTATCCGTTGTCGCTCCGGCAGGCAAAGGTGGAGGGCATCGTGGCCCTCGAACTCAAGGTGAGCACCTCAGGCGATGTGATCGACGCGAAGGTGATTAATACCAGCGATGCCCGCCTGAACCCCTATGCGCTTCGGGCGGTGAAACGTTGGAAATTCCGCGCTGCCAAGGTGGATGACACTCCGGTCGAGTGCGTTGTGCAGGTGCCGCTCAGTTTTCGCCTGGAGGATTGAGAACCGGCTCCCGCGGAACGCCCCGCGGCGGCAGGCAGGCTTGACCACCGTTGCAGTCCACGTAGCAAGGGCGCCGAGAAACCGAAGGCGTGGAGTCGGGAGGCTGTCCCAAAAATCGAAAGGGTGCGCATCCTTTCCACGTTTTGGACAGCCTCTGCGACGTATCCACGCGCCGGGTGAACTGAGCCGGCGATCTTGAGAAGGGTGTCAAAATGCGTCCGGTCGCGCGGGCCTCGACGCTGCGGCTTTGCGAACGGGGCCGCAGGTGATAGGTACGGTCCCCATGAATGCACGGTTTCTCGCGGTGGTCCTGCTGTGCGCGTGGGTGGTGATGCCTCTGCCGGCGGGGGCGGAAACGATCGCGTTGCCCGATGGACGCGTCTTCGAAAACGCAACGGTGGCAAGCCAATCGGGAACGCGGGTCGTGATTCGCCACGAAGGCGGACTCGTTTCAATCGAGAAGGAAAAACTCCCGGACAATTTGAAGGCGCAGTATCCGACGTTTGAAGACAGGCCCGCGGTTGTCCGGGCCGAGGCCGCAAAACCGGTGCGCCGTGCTCCGACAGTCGCCGCGTCGGCGGATCGGGGCCCGGTCCGGGATTCGTCGGCGGCCCCGGCGGAGTTCGCCATGGAACAGGATCGGACGCAGGCGTTGTCCGTCGGCACGTCGCTCGCGGAATCTTACTTTCGTTCCCGCCATGCCACGCCGGGAGGGCGGGTGAACGTGACGGTGCGCATGGACTCGGCGGAGGCGGTGACGGGTTGGCCGGATCGGTGGCGAGTGCGCGGCTCCGCCGTCCTCTACCATTATCGGGATGAGTTGATGAATCCGGAAATCAGCCAGCTGCGGGAACGTCTGGGGAGAGACAAGACGCTCAGCGCGAAAGAAATTCGGAGGAGAATAGAAGCGGCATCGTACCTCCGATCGGAGACGCTGCAGTTCGAGGCGTACGTGAGCAAACTGCACGGCACGCCCGAAATCGATGTATCCATCCGGTAGGGCGCGGGAGATGCGACACGTGCAGGTCCGGCGGAGACCGGGCGGTCTGCCGCGGGCTTTCTGAGCGGTCGAAACGGAAGCCGGGCTCCAGCTCCACGCCGAATCCGAAGTCAGCGCTGGCGCCCGATTCTCCGACACCTCTTTTCCGATTCCGTCGGACGCCGCTCCCGGATTTGTAGTCGCAGCAGATCCGGCTGCTTGCTGGGCTATTGCCTCAACCGCGATGAACTCATCCACGTCTAGGTTCTTTGGCCGGCCGATCGCCGTCCTCGCTTGTATCCTGTCGGCTGCGACCGGCATTGCTGGTTCGCTCGAGGAAACGAGGGACGCGCATCTTCGCTGGCGCGGCGGAGACGCCTTCAGCGCGATGCGCGTCCGCCATTATAGCGGCGAGATTCGCTCCGGCGCGCTCGAGGGGAAGTTCGAGTGCTGGGAAGACTCCGCCGGGCGTTATCGGATCGATGTCGACGCGGGCGCGGTGAGGATCTCGAACCGCGTCGATGGCGAAAACGGCTTCAGCCTGACGCCCGGAGGCCAGGTGGAAACGCTCTCGGCCCAGGACTGCGAGCGCCGTCTGCTTTCAATGCTGGTGACCTATGCGGGCGTCCTGAAAGGGGATCACGGGGCGAAGATTTCGGACCTGCCCGGAAAACATAAAACCGCCACGGATGAGTGCGGCTTCCGCGTCAGTTTTCCCAATGGCGACGAGTATGACTTCTATCTGCGGCCGGACGGAGAGCTCCGTCGCGTCGAGGAGCGTGTCGAGGGCAGGGCATCGAGCACCACGACATTCAGCGATTGGCGGATGGTGAACGGAGTCCGCCTGCCTTACGCGACCGAGACGGTCAATATCTCGGACGGCCAGAGCACCACCCTTCGTGTGACGGAGGACCGCGTGAATCCCGAACTGGACGTTGCCGTCTTCGCAAAACCCGAGGTGAAATCGCGTCTGGCGTTTTCAGAAGGCGCACACGACAGCGGTGTGGTCCCATTCGAACTGTTTTCGGGCGATCGTCTGTTCTTCTCTGGCGCGGTCGGCGGAAAAGACCTCGCGGTTTTGTTGGATAGCGGCGCCGAGGTCACCGTGATCGATGCGGGCTTCGCGCGTGCCGTCGGCCTGCGTCCGTCCGGGCGGGTCAATGTCCGCGGGACCGGCGGCTCGACGGATACGGAAGTCTCCAGCGATGTTGCGATCACGGTGGGGACGATGACGCTCCGCACGGGGACGGTCTTGCTGATGGATCTCCAGGAGATCGGAAAAATGATGGACCATCCCGTGCAGGTCATCCTCGGAAAGGAAGTGCTGAACCAGACGGTGACCGACATCGACTTCGATAAGCGGACCATCCGGTTCGTCGCTCCGGAGCGTTTTGCGCCTGCAGAGGGAATGACTCGCGTGCCGCTCGCCGTGGCAGGGGGAACCCGAGCCGTGCAGATTCGCGTGGAGGACCACGAACCGGTTTATGCCGAGCTCGATCTCGGAAACGGTGGGGCGCTGATGCTCTACCCAGAGAGCATCGCGAAGTGGGGTATGCTGCGGGACCGTCCCGTCGGGCACGGTCTCGGCGGCGGCGTCGGCGGGTTGCATCCGGAAAACATCTTCACCGTGAAAAGCCTCGAGATCGGTGGCTACACATTGCGCGACATTCCCACAGGTGGACCGGAGAGCGCGGATGGTCTTGCGTTCCTCGCCACGGCCACGGTTCGAGGCAACGTGGGGCTGCCCGTGTGGAGCCGTTTTCACCTCGTGTTGGATTTCGGGAGAAACCAGCTCTTCCTCTCCGCCACGCCCGAGAGCCTGGCGGCGCCGTTTCAGAAGAACCGCTCCGGCCTGACGGCGGTGCGCGAGGGCGATGCGTTGAAGGTGCTCTTCGTCGATCCGTCCTATCCGAAACCCGTGTGCGAAGCCGGCGCGGAAATCGTGGCGGTCGACGGCGTACCCCTGCGGGAGATACGCCTGGCGACCGCCTGGACCGAAAAGCCCGCCGGCACGGTCGTGAAGCTGACATTTCGCGACGGACGGCAGGCGGAATTGACGCTGCGCGACCAGTACTGAGCCGTGTTTCGGAGCGTCGGGCTCGCGGTCTGCTTTTCGGCTCAGGATTGCCAGCAGGGTGAAAGCGCCTGCTCCCGCTCGAGGTCGAGCGGCGTGCAGGTGAGCTCGCAGTCCGAAAGCATCGATAGGCTGGAGAGAAGGCTCGTCGCCTTTGCTGAATCGGAGGCTCGCAGTTCGAACGCTGCCTGCCAGATCCCGTTTTCAGTTCCGCCCACCAATGCTCGAACCAGCGTGCCGGCAAAGCGCAGGTCACGCAGCCTCTGCTGGTCCGTTTTCGGCGGAACGAACTGGGGGGCGTCTGGCAGCACCGGCTTGCGGACGGTGACGAGAAAACGGCGCCTCTTGTCGGCGAACGTCTGTGGATCGTAGTCCGCCACCTCCGGCACGACTGGAGTGGGCTCGCTCCAGATCGTAGCGAGACGTTCGCGCAGGGCGTTGAGCTGGTCCGCCCTGGCTTCCGGGCCGATGTGGGCGGCGCCCCAGCTGACAAACGGACGCAGGGGCGAAAAACCGTTGAAGGCGAAAATCCCGTGGTGCAGCGGGGCGAGCATCGTCTCGAGGTCGGTGTGCAAGCCGCCTCGCTGGTACGCGGTCGCGGGCGAGCCGGTGGTGAGGAGGGCCAGGGCGCGTTTGCCGCGACCGAGTCCTTGGTCGTACCAGCGGCCTCGTCCGTAAATCCGTCCGTAAGCGAAGACGCGGTCGACCCAGCCTTTCAGAATCGCCGGAAGCCCGAACCACCAGAGCGGAAACGAAAAGACGAGCAGGTCGGCCTCCTCCAACTTGCGCATCTCGGTTTCAAGCGCGGGCACGAATCCGCCGTGCTCCGTTGCGTACTGCTCTTCCGCCTGGGGCTTGAAGTACTCCGGATTCGCGACGGTGAGATAATTGGTCCGGGCCGAGACCGGATCGAACGACATCGCGTAGAGGTCGGAGACGGTCACGCGGTGGCCGGCCTGCACGAAGGTCTCGGCGGCGGTGCGGGCAAGGGCGCTGCTGAAGCTGTTCGACTCGGGATGGGCGTGGACGATGAGGACGTTGGCCATGGGACGTGGGTTGAAGATGCGCCCATTATCGCTAACTTCCCTGTATCCAGCAATTACCCACAAATTTCTCCGTTAATTACCCGGAGGTTCAAATTCCTCGTCATGAACTACAACGAATGCCCAATCATGCGCACCCTCGAGGTGATCGGCGGCAAATGGAAGCCGATCATCCTGCATTTTCTCGCCCAGGAGCCCCGTCGCGCCGGTGAGTTGACGAGGCTGGTGCCGCAGGCAAGCGGCAAGGTCCTGACTGAGCAGCTCCGCGAACTGGAGCGCGATGGGATCGTCACGCGGACGATTCACAGCCAGGTGCCGCCGCGTGTGGACTATGCGTTGAGCGATCTCGGGCGAACGCTGCTTCCGGTCCTCGACTCAATGTGCCTGTGGGGCAAACAGCACCCGGCGAAAAGCAGGCTGGCCGGCGTGGGCATGGAAGTCGCGCTCGGCGTGTGAGCGTCTGCGGCGGAGCGAAGCGCGCGGCGCTGGCGCGAGAGTCCGCGCGTCGCGTGGATCTGGGAGCCGACTCGGTTCGATCTCTCCCGCAGCCTGGCGCGAATGAGCCTCGCCGCCGAAACCGCCCGCCCGAGGGGGGAGCGACGCCGTCGGCCTGTGGGAAGGATTGATCCCAGTAGAGGGACGGCACGGTCCCATTCTCACCGTCCCGGCGTTGCCGCCGGACTGGAGGAAGAGGTGTAACCGGTTTCGGGTTAACCGGTTGTGGTCGGCTGGTCGTTCTGGAATGCGGAGTGCTAGTTTTGAGGCGCCCAGCGGGGCCCGATCTCGATGAGGCGGGCAAAGCCGGGCGGCTTGGACGCGGCAGACGCCGGTCCAGGTTCATCGATACTCCGATCCGCAGCCATGAACCTCTTCCACCTCCTTCGCGCCGGGCGGGCGCATCGCCGTCATCCGCGTGTGCGGCATTGCCCGCCGTCGGCGTTCCGCGCGTCCGCCCTTGCGCCATGAAGAAGCCGTCCTGGTTGTCTCGACTGGGTTTCGCGGTCGGATCGATCGGCACCGACGTGAAGATCGGGCTTCGGCTGCTCGCGAGAGAGAAGAGCTTTTGCGCGATCGCCGTCGGCGTCCTCGCCCTGGGTATCGGAGCCGTCACTACCCAGTTTTCGGTGGTGAACGGAATTCTCCTTCGCGGGCTCCCGTTTCCCGAGTCGGATCGCCTGGTCACGGTCGAGCTGGCCAAGTCGTGGACGGAGTCAGACGCGACACTCAATCCGAAGATCATGCCCGCCGACTACGCGGACCTCGAAACGGAGCAGACCTGCTTCGAGACGATGGCCGGCTGGCTTTGGCTGACGGCGGCCAACGTGAATCACAACGGGACCACCGTGCGCCGGCAGGCGGGTTACGTCACCCACGACTTCTTTCGCATGCTCGGAGTCGCGCCCGCGGTGGGCCGCGATTTCTCGGCGGACGACGATCGGGACGGAGTGGCGCCGACGATCATGCTCAGCGATCGCTTGTGGCGCGACGAGTTCGGCGCGGATCCGCGGGTTGTGGGAAGTCCGCTGCGGGTGAACGGCCGGGTCGGGACCGTGATCGGCGTGATGCCGCGCGGATTTGCGTTTCCGTACGACGAGCAGCTCTGGATCGCCATGCGAGCGGAGCATCCGGTGAAACCGCGGCATGAGCACACGGGAAGGGCCGTGACGGTCTACGCTCGGCTCAAGCCGGGCGTGACGCTGGCGCAGGCGAGCGCCGAAATCGCCGTTCTGGCGGAGCGTCTTGCGAACCGGTATCCGGAGAACGCGACGCTGAAGCTCGGGCGGGTGCGTCCTCTGCTGGATTCTTTCACCGCCCGGGAGGCGGCGGGACTGCTCTTCACCTTGCTGACGTTCTGCGCGGGCGTGCTGCTGATTGCGTGCGTGAACGTCGCGAACATGCAGTTCGCGCGTGCGACGGTGAGGCTGCGGGAGTTCGCCATCCGTGCGTCTTTCGGCGCGAGCCGGTCGCGGCTTGTGCGGCAGTTGCTGACGGAGAATCTTCTCCTTGCGGCCGGCGGTGCGATTCTGGGCACGGGCGCCGCGGTGTGGATGGTCGGCTGGCTCGATGGCGCCGTGCGACAGTTTCGACCGCCTCTGCCCGAGTGGATGCGGTTTTCCGTCGACGGTCGTGCATTGCTTCTCGTCGTTGCTGCGGTCGTCGTCGCCACCGTTGTTTCCGGGCTGATGCCCGCCATGGTTGCGTCGCGGGTGAGCGGTTTGGCGGCGGAGCTGAAAGACGGCGGGCGCGGGGCCACGAACTCGCGCACCGGTGTTCTCACGCGCGGCTTGGTGGTGTTTCAGATACTCGCCACCTGCGTTCTCCTGATCGGATCGCTGCTCCAAGTCCGGTCCGTTTTGCGCCAGGAACACATCGACCACGGCTATGACACGACGGCGGTCTTAACCGCGCGATACATGCTGATGCCGGGCGACTACCCCACGGACGCGTCGCGGGCGGCGTTCAACGAGCGGGCACTGCGAGAGCTCCGCGCGCAACCGACGGTTGAGTCCGCAGCCATGAGTGAGCGTTACCGGATGATTTTGCTTCCGGACGGTCCGGTCGAAATCGAGGGGCAGACCGCGTTGCGCGAAGCCGACCGACCGGTGGCCGCGTCGGAGCGCGTGACAGACGGGTACTTCGCCACCCTCGGACAGCGGGTGGTTGCCGGACGCGACTTTTCGCCCGAGGACAACGATCTCAGGCGGCCCGTGGCCGTCGTGAACGAAACGTTCGCGCGGATGAGTTTCCCGCAGGGAGCGGTGGGCCGCCGTATCCGTCCCGTGAATCCGGATCCGAAGATTCAGGAGCCCTGGCGAGTGATCGTGGGCGTGGTGTCGGACGTTCGCATGGCAGGACCTTTTGCGAGCCGCGCGTCGAACGCCGGCTATTACCTGCCGCTCACCTCGACGCTTTGCGGCAAGGGAAAACCCACCATCGGCGGACTGCAGTACGTCACGGTCGTCATTCGGCCGCGCGGAGGAGTCCGACCCGACGCCTGTGTCGCGGCGATCCGGTCGGCGATCGACCGGGTGGATCGCGAAACTCCGATCTTTTTCGTCGGCACGCCGCAGGCTCAGTTCGATACCTACCTGGGCCAGACACGGTTGGTGTCCCTCTTGTCGCTTGTCGTCGGGACGATGGCGGTCGTGCTCGCGGCGGCCGGGCTCTACGGCGTCACGGCGCACGGCGTGAACGGGCGCTTGCGGGAATTCGGCATCCGCCTCGCGCTCGGCGCGGAGCGAGGACAGGTCCTTTGGATGGTGTTGAAACAGGCCGGCGTTCAGATCGCGGTGGGCTTGCTCCTCGGTATCGCAGCCACCGCCGGAATCGCCGCCGCGGCCCGGTCGTCGCTTTCGCGGATGCTGTTCGAAACGGATCCGTTCGACCCGCTCGTCTATGGCGGGGTGGCGTTGCTGCTAGCGATCGTCGCGTTTTTCGCCGCCTGGATGCCCGCCCGCCGCGCGGTGCGCGTCGATCCCGTCGAAGCGCTGCACGAGCAGTAGATCGAGCGCCGTCGAGCGGCCGCGGAAGCAGAGCGTCCCGCCTGGTCGCGCCGCTGCGTCGGTCTGCCGGAACAACCCTATTCCGCGTGCCGCAAGCGCACGGTTTTGCACCGCTCGACCATGAGCGCGGCGTGCATCTTTGCGAAGGCGGTCTCCGCCGAAGCGAGTTCGAGCATGGCTTCGCTGCGATCTCTGCAGGCGAAGAGCATTTCCGCCAGTCTGAGGCGAGTATGGGCGACATTGATACGCGAACCCGCATCCAGCCACGCAGCCAGCGCCTCGCGCAGTCGACGCACCGCGATCTCTGTCTCTTCTTTCGCAAACGCCACTTCCGCGCACGCCTGGAGAAAGAGGGCTTCGCAACTGGATGCCGAGCGCAGGTCCACCGCTCGCTCCAGTTCAGATCTCATTTCTTCGGCGAGCTGGAGTTTGCCGGCCCGGGCTGCGATGGAGGCGGCGTGGGCCAGAAGAATGCCGCGGCGTTGTCCGTCCGCCCAGTTCGGCGTCTGGAGGCCGCGTTGGAGCGCCTTTAGCGCGGCGGAGCGATCGCCCCGCTCGGATTGAAGGAGCGCCCAGCCGGGCAGGGGATGCCAGCCTAGTTCGTGCGCGCGCTGGAACGCCTCTTCGGCGGCCTCGCATTCGCCGCGCAGGAGGTGGATTTCGCCGAGTACGCGCCAGGCGTCGCCTTCGGCATAGCGCGCGCTTCCGGAGAGCAGCTCACGGGCCCGCGAGATCTCCGATTCGGCGGCCGCGAGTTCTCCCTGCGCGCATAGCACCTCGCCGCGGTGAAGTCGGCAGAGACCTGGGAAGCCGAAGCCCCGGTTCTTCTCTATCCAGCGGGTGAACTGATCTGTCCATTGTCCGGCCCGGCCGAGATCTCCCCGGTCGAGATGCGCCCAGATGATGCTGCAGAAAACGAAACCGGAAACCCAGGGACTTACTGCTCCGGCGAGGGTGGCCGCCCCTGCCTCATCCATATGCATCAGCGCCGTGCGAACGGCGCCTGTGGCGAGCTCGACGTGTGCCCGGTAGATCAACCCGAGCGCCTCGACGTCGGGATCCTTGATCCGGTGGGCCAGGGCTTCGGCGTGTTCGGCCTCGTGGAGCGCCCGGTCGAGATCTCCCTCGAAAAGGGCGATGCGGGCCGACAACCACCGGTGCAGTCCGTGTTCCCGGGTCTCACCTTCGATGCCCGCCAGGAAGCTGCCCGCGCGAGCGTGCCAGCCCTTGGCGACCGCGGCGGCGCGATCCTCGAGATGCACATTCGCCAGCATCAGTGCCACGCGGGCCGCGTCGACAGTGTGGTCACCCTGTAGATACAGGGCGACCGCCCGTTCGAGCGGCTCGAGCGCCGATCGTGGTTGTCCCGCATACAGGACAGCGTTGGCCCAGTGTTCGTGATCCAGGGCGCCCAACGGCGACGGATCGGGGATAGCGCGGTACAAATCGAGCGCCTCCTTCCAGCGACCTTGCGTCGCTGCTGCGCGGGCCGCTCCCACCCGATCCTCGGCCTCCGCCTGGATTGGATAGGGTCCGACATTCGCGACGAAGCGGTATCCCTGCCGTGAGTACGTCTGGATCGCGTCCTCCAGTCCACCCCGGCGCAACGCCGCCCGAATGACGCTGATTGCGCGCATGATCGACGAATCGGTCACGATCACCTCCGGCCAGATGGCGGAGAGAAGCTCTTCCTTCGGCACCACGCGTTCGCGGTTTCGAACCAGATGGACGAACAGATCGAAAACCCGCGGTTGTAGTTCAATCAGTTCGCCCGACAGTCGGAGTTCGCGTTTCGCCTCTTCGAGGGAAAATGGACCGAAGCACAAGATCATGGAAGCTGCGCGACGCGCGGGGCGGTGCAGAGTTAAGAAAAGGGTAAGGAGGCGGAAAGGACTTTTCCGGCGCGACCGGATACCCTCGTCACCTCGCTCCGTTTTGGAAGCGAGAACATCCAACAACACAGGAAAATCATGAAAACCTATGTCATCACCCGCCCGAACGCTTGGGGGTCCGCGGAGGAATTGCAGGCGGCCGCTGCGGTGTCCGCGCGGGTCGGAAACGAAGAAATGCCGGATCAGGTTCGCTGGATCCGTTCCTACGTCACCCAGCATGGAAACGGCCGCCTCGGCACGGTTTGCGTCTATCAAGCCACCAGTCCGGAGGCCGTCCGCGAACATGCGCGCCGTGTCGGGATGCCAGCCGAGACGGTGACCGAAGTCGCGGACCTGGTGATCGTCCGGCCCGACCCGACGACGTGAAGGCAACCGCTAAACCCCGACCTTCATCTCTCATGAAAGCTCTATTTGCATCAGCCGTCGCGCTTGCTGCGGCCATCCTTTGTTCTGCCGCCCCGACGACGGTTGCTTCCGAAAAAGCACTTTTCATCGACGTGCACGAACTCGGTCGCGGCAAAGTCACCGCGGCCGGCGTCGCGGACGCGCACCGTGCCGATCTGGCAATCGAGGCCAAACACGACGTCCGTTTCCTCGAGTACTGGGTCGATGAGGAACACGGCAGGATCTACTGCCTTTCGGAGGCCAGGAGCGCGGCCGACATCGCGGCCACGCATCGCGAGGCCCATGGACTCCTCCCGGCGCGAATCATGCCGGTCGTCGGAGGTGTCGAGACCGCAAAATCCGGCCTGTCCGCACTCTATCTCGACGTGCATGAGTTTGGCCCCGGAAACGTCTCGGCAAAGGCCGTCGCTGAAGCACATCAGAAGGATCTCGCGCAGGAGGCGGCGCACGGTGTCCGATTCCTGAACTACTGGGTGGACGAAAGCCGTGGAGAGGTCTTTTGCCTCTCCGAGGCGCCAGATCCCGAGTCGGTGATCGCGACCCATCGGGCAGCGCATGGTCTCGTGCCCAAACAGGTGGTGAAAGTCACCGCCGGAAACTAGTCCCAAGGTGGAAAACGGCGCCGGCGTCGTTTTCCACCTCGTTTCCTCGCCGCGGGTCGGCGAGGGCGACCGGGAGTTACTCCCAACGAAGGGCGGTGGCGGGATCGATTTGGGCGGCCCGCCGGGCGGGATAATAACCGGCCGCGATCGCGCAACCGAGGAGCAGGACGACTGCGACGGCGTAGGTCGTGGGGTCGGTCGGGGAAATGCCGTACAGGACGGACGCCAGCGACCGGCTGACGGCAAGCGCGAGCACGACGCCGAGCGCCGTGCCACAGACGGCGAGGGCCAAGGTTCGCCCCACCACGTTCCGCAACACCGTGGAAGCCGCGGCCCCCAGCGCCATCCGAATGCCGATTTCCCTCTGACGTTGAGCGACGGTGTAGGAGATAACTCCATACAGTCCGAAGAGTGCGAGGCCCAGAGCCATGGCGGCAAAGCCGATCACCATCGTCGAAAGCAGCCGTCGAGACGACATGCTCCGGTCGACGATGGCCTGCATGCTCCGGACCTTCGTGAGGGGGAGGGTCGGATCGAGGCCGCGGACCACCTGCCGGAGGCTCGCTGCGGCCAGCGCGGGGGGAAGCCTGGTCCGGAGTAACACGTCCCACGAGGCCACCTGCGGAAGTTGATGGACGCAGAAATACATTTCGCTTCCGGATTCGACTTCCGGGCCGCTGTGGCGGACATCTCCGGCTACGCCCACGACGATCGCCTTGCCTCCGCCATGGCGGACTTCTTTCCCCAGGGCGGAAGGCGCGTTCGGCCAGAGTCGTTTGGCCAGGGTGCGATTGACGATGATGGCCGTGGGGTGCTGAGCGTCGTCGCTGGCCGCGAAGTCCCTGCCTTCGTGGAGCGGGATGCCCATCGTCGCCAGGAGACCCGGCGTGACGATTCGCACGTGGGCATCGCATCCGACCTGCCGCGCGGGGTTTTCGGAGTCCGGCGCTGATAACCACCAACTGCGATCGCGTTCGACCGGGATGCAATCGGTGGCTCCGGCGGCTTCCACTCCTGGGACGCTGCGCGCGCGTTCGAGCAATTGCTCGATGAACTGCGCCTTGGGATCTGGCGCTCCGGGGTCGACTCGAATCGCGACCAGGTTCTTCGGTTGGAAACCGAGATCGATCGCGAGCACATTGTTCAGGCTCCTCGTCACCAGCGCCGCGGATACGGCGAGCGTGCACGCCAGGGCGACTTCGCCCACGACCAACGCGTTGCGCAGTCTCGACCGACCGAGGCTGGCCGTTGTCGTCCTGCCGTCGTCGCCGATTCTGGAACCGAGCTGCGCGGCTTGGGCCAGGCGCCACGCCGGTGCGAGACCGCAGAAGAGGGTGGTGAGAAAAGCGAGCGCGACCGTGAAAGCCGCAGAGCCAGCGCCCAAATGCAGCGTTTGCAGCAGGGGCATCTCGACGGCGGAGCGGCTGGTGAGGAAATGAATCAACCCCCAGGCCAGGACGAGTCCCACCGCGCTGCCGACCGCAACGAGGAGCGAGCACTCGGTGACTAGTTGGCGGAGAAGCCGTCCTCGCCCGGCACCCAACGCGTAGCGGACGGCGAGTTCTTTCGAGCGCGCGGCACCTCGGGCCAGCTGGAGACCTCCGACATTCAGGCCGACGATCGCGAGCACCATGGCGGCAGCGATCCAGAGAAACGTGAGCGGACGTTGCAGGCTGCCCACCACTCTCGTTTTCAGCGGCGTTGGCCTGGCGGAAAAGCTCCAGTATTTTTCCGAGAGCGGCTTCTGCAGCCGATCCACGGCGAGTTTGAGGTCCGCTCGAACGTCCGCGGACGAGAAGCCGGGCCGCGCGCGACCGAGCATGATCACGGTGTTGCCCCACCCGCGTTCCACGTCGTTGCAGAGCGGCGAATACACGTCGACCCGGACTGCCGGGAAAAAGACGGAGGAGAACACGTCGATCGGCGGCATCACGCCGACGACTTCCACCGGCGCTCCGTTGATCTGAACGCTGCGCCCGACGATCGCGGGATCGCTGGCGAAACGGCGCTGCCAGAGCTGATGGGTAAGCAGGATGCGCGGCGGTGCGTGCAGGACTGCATCCTCCGGCAAAAGAAGCCGCCCGAGCATGGGGCGGATTCCGAGCGTGCCAAAGAGCCCCGGAGAGACGTTGAGCGAGAGGATGGTTTCGGGATCGCCGGCGCCCGTCAGCCGGTAGGTTTGCCGGACGGAGAATGGATCGAAGGCCTCGATCACCTCCATCGTTCGCGACGTGCGGGCCAGCTCCTCCCAAACCTCCACGAGCGAACTCACGCTCGAGAGATCCGTGTTCGCGTTCGTCCCGTCGCGATTGGAGATCCAATACAGCCGCTCCGGCTCCGGGAATGGGAGCGGCCGCAGAATCGTCGTATTCACGAGGCTGAACACCGTGACGTTGAGTCCGATCCCCACGGCCAACACCGCGAGCACGGTGACGGTGAACGCCTTTTCCCGGCGAAAGACGCGGACCGCGAAAGCGCAATCCTGGAGGAACTGGTCCAGCCACGCGAATCCCCGAACCTGGCGCTGCAGCTCGCGCGTCTGCGTTATTCCGCCGAGGGCCAAGACCGCACGGCGGTGAGCCTCCTTCCGGTCGAGGCCATTTTGAACGAACTCATCGGTCAACGACTCCAGGTGATGCTCCAGTTCGGCGGCGAACTCGGCATCCAGCTCTTTTCGCCGGAAGAGGGAGCGCACGCGCGCAATCCACCGGTCCCACCGTGCGATCATGTGACGATTTCTCCCGTTTCCGGTCCGGCTTTGAGAATGCGGTGGACCACGCCGGAAACCCGTTCCCAGTTCGCGGTTTCATCCGCCAGCCGCTTTTTCCCGCGCGTCGTGATCTCGTAGTATTTCGCCTTCCGGTTGTTGTCGGAGGTGCCCCATTTGGCCTCGATCCATTTGCCCTGCTGCAGCCTCACGAGCGACGCGTAGATCGTCCCTTGGTTGAGCAACACGGCCTCGCCGCCGACCTGTTCAATCCGGCGGGCGATGCCGTAACCGTGCATTTTCCCCATCGTCGCCAGCGTCCGCAGGACGAGCAGGTCGAGTGTTCCTTGCAGCAGATCCAGTTTGTCCTTCGCCATGGTTTCCTCCTGTTGTTCGGCCACAGGAGAGCGCGTGTCGTGTGGGATGTCCACAGGAAAAAGCGGGTTGGCGGAAGCCGGCGCGGAGAGCGGGCCCCCGCAGGGCGGCGTCGCATGGGGGAAGCGGACGGAGGCAGACGCCGCCCGAGGCGGTGCGCCCTAAACGCTCTTCGGCCAGTCGTCTTTCAGGAGACGCGACAGGGAACGGTCGGCGAGCAGACGTCCGCCGGTCTGGCACTTCGGGCAGTAGTTCGTCTCGTTATCCGCATAACGGATACGCTGAACCTTGGCGCCGCAGACAGGGCAGGGCTTCCCGAATTTCCCGTGCACGGCCATTTCCGGCCGGAACGCGGTGATACGCTCGGGGAACTCGGCGCCCGCCTCGGCGCGAAGACGCTCGGTCCAGGCGGAGAGCACTGTCCGGACGGATTGGAGGAGCCGCGCGGTTTCCGGCGGATCGAGTTTCTGCGTCAGTTGCACGGGGGAAAGCCGGGCGTGGTGGAGAATCTCGTCGGAGTAGGCGTTGCCGATGCCGCTGAAAAGATGGGGATCGGTGAGCGCGCGTTTCAGGGTCGCGTTGCGTTCGGTGAGCCGCGCTGAGAATTCGCCGTCCGTGCAGGCGAAGACATCGATGCCGCCCGGATCCATCGCCGAGAGGTTGGTTTCCCCCTGCACGAGGTGGATCGACGCGCGTTTTTTCGTCCCCGCCTCCGTGAGCGTGAGCACGCCCCGTGAGAACTCGAAGTCCGCCAGTCGGAGGCTGCGGGGCGCCTTCGAACCGTTGGAGCTCCAATGGAGCCGACCGGCGACCATGAGGTGGATCACGAGCCAGTAGTCTTTTTCGAAGCCGAGCACGATGCGCTTGCCGATCCTGCGCAGGGCCACCACCGCCAGACCGGTGACTGCGTCGATGGGAGGCACCGCGGTGCGGAGGACGAAGGGGTTTGCGATCGATACGCGCTTGATCCGATCTCCGACGATCCTCCGATCCAACGCCTCGAGGTAGCAGACGATATCGGGCAGCTCCGGCATGTGCGGGATGCAGTACTCGGCTGCCGGGCAGGTCAACCGCTTCGCGTGGGATGTGGCCCGACGGGGCGGCCCGAATTCCTCGCTTGCGCGGCGCGCGAGGTCGGACACTTTCGGCGGCTCGCTTTAACTATTCCGTTCAGATGACGAAGCCCGTTTGTCCCGCCTGCACTCTCGAAGATGTCCTCAGCCACTCCGACCACTGGGAGTGCGCCACCTGCGGGCACGAATGGCCGAAGGAGGCCCCTGCCGAGCCGGTCCGGGTCGTGAAAGACGCGCATGGCAACGTGCTCGCCGACGGCGACTCGGTCGCGCTGATCAAGGACTTGAAGCTGGGCGGCTCCTCGCAGGTTTTGAAGCAGGGCAGCAAGGCGAAGAGCATCCGTCTGGTCGACGGAGACCATGAGATCGACTGCAAGATCGACGGCGTCTCGCTCGCGCTCAAAGCCTGCTTTGTGAAGAAAGTTTAGCGCCCGAACTCGCCGCTTGGCGCGAGTGCAATGCTCGTGCCTCCGCCCCTGTGCACACGTGGCAACGAGCCGGGTGAAGCCGTGACCGGGCTGAAGGGGCAAGCGCCTACGGTCTGCTCCCATCTTCAGCGAGAGGCGGCGCTGCGCGACGGCACCGCCTCTGTTTGCGAGCTCCCTGGGCTCTGCGGTGCGCGGTGGATTACAGGCCGGCTTTCTTACGCCGGCGGAGTATTTGAATCAAAGCCAAACCCGCTGCGGCCAGACCCGCTGCGAGCGTGGAAGGCTCAGGCACCACGGATGCCTGGGCTCCGAGATTCCAGTTCAGCACCAGGTTCGGCTGATCGAGCGGCACCTGGAGTTGAAAACTGAGAAAATCGAAGCCGGCGGGGTCGGCGGAAAAGCCTCCGGTGGCCGGATCGAAAAGGATGGCCGCGGCCAGCAGATCGATCACCGCCGAATCGTCGATGCCGAGGAGCGGATTGCTCCAGAAGGTGAGGTGAAGCACCTCCGGCTGCGAACCGTCGGCGACGATCGAATAGTTGAACAGCGTCTCGAGTCCGGGAAGGTTCGTCCCGGCGAAGCCGGTCAAATTGCCGAAGCTCTCCCAGCCCTCGGCCCCTAGGCTCACGCCGTCGAAGCCGAAGACCAAATCGAGCGCGTCACCCGCAACGTCGTCGAAGCTCCAGGGATCGAGCACAGCGGCACGCCCCCACGCGGGTGTCTCGGTGTTGGTGGCCATCGCTCCCACGCCAGTTCGCACATCGAGCTTACCGTTGCCTTGCGCGACGCGAATGCTCCAGCCCGAGACGGCGGCAGCGTCGCCGGCCTCCGCGAAGGCCTGAGACTT
This sequence comes from Opitutaceae bacterium EW11, assembly GCA_003054665.1. Taxonomy (GTDB): domain Bacteria; phylum Verrucomicrobiota; class Verrucomicrobiia; order Opitutales; family Opitutaceae; genus EW11. The sequence goes on from QAYY01000026.1 coordinate 22,664, forward strand.
GTCGACCAAACCCGGGGCCTTGTTTCCGGCCTTGATGCCGGGGCAGTTGTAGACGTTGCCAGCCTGAGCCTCGCAGTTCCCCGTATAGGTGCCCGGGGCCGGATTGGCGATGGGAGGCCCGGCCAGTCCGAGGCGCCCTTGGCTATCTGCGTACGCCTTCTTGGCCGAAAGCGTGCTGGGGAACGTGAGTGCGGCGACGACTGCCGCAAGGAAACACAACGGTGACCGCATTCCGCCTGTCTTGAACAGTGAATACATCGTTTTCATGGGATTCCGGAGTTGACTGAATCGTCCTGACAAAGGCGCTGACGCACCTTGGAGCCCCGGCGGGCCTAGTCACTCGGAGGGGCGTTTTCTCGAGTTCGCGTGCTGGAGTTCGAAAACGATCTCTCACACTTCCCGGTAGGATCCTGCCCTCCAGCACCCTCTCGGAAAACGCTGACTGTGCTCCCTTCGTGGCGGCGCAGCTATCGGGAGATTGCCGCCGGCAGCCTAGGCATCCGTCTCACGATGAGAGGTCGCTGGGCTACGAGTCGCGGCTCACGCCCCTTCAGCGGGGTCTGGCCTGAATGGCGGGTGATTCCAGGTTATCGGCGTTCTGGATCCCGATCGGCTTGCCGTCGCGCGTCGTGAATTCCGTGTCGGTCCAGCGCCAGTCGCGGACGTGTTCGATCTTGCCTGCGGTTTGGCCGGAGGCGCGGATGTGTTCGAAACGCACGTTGCCGATCGGCTTCGTGGGCAGCCCGGAGGCCGTGACAATTTGGCGCGCGCCGCGAACCTCCGCCCGGCGAATCAGGATATCGCTAATCTCGGTGAGACCGCGCTCCGCCGGCACGACAGGCGTGCGGATCGTTCGCCAGTGCGCCGGCTCGTGTGAGGCGTCGTCACCCGCGGCGGGTGCGTAGCTGTACCGCGGGTTCCAATCCAGCGTGAAAGTGAACGGGTAGGGCACATTCTCCATCGTCGTGTCGTAGATCCGCACATCGCGGATGAAGCCGCCGCGCGTGCGGGCCGATTTGAAGCGCAGTCCCTCCTTGGTCCCGATGCCTCGATTGCCCCAGGCGACGACGTGCTGGATGCCGCCGGAGGTTTCGCTGCCGAAGGAAAGGATGCCGCCGCCGCGGCGGGTGATGTTGTTGCGGATCACGACGTATTCGGTCGGTTGGTTCACGCGGAGCCCGTCGGCATCGCGACCGGCCTTCAGGCAGATGCAGTCGTCGTTGTTGTCGATGTCGCACGCCTCGACGAGCACGTGGCGCGAGGAGTCGACGTCCACGCCGTCCGTGCTTGGACCCTGATTGTCGCGAATCGCGAGGCCGCTCACGGTCACGAACTCGGAGTAGAGCACCTGCACGTTCCAGAAACCCGACCGCCGGAGCCGGAGGCCCGAGAGTGTGACGTCCTTCGAGCTCCGGATCACCACGAGCCGCACCCGCTCGCAATCGTAGTCGGCGACCCAGCGCAGGCCGCGCGGATCGTAGGTTCGCCGGAGCTCCGTGTATTTATTCCACCAGTACGGACCGTTGCCGTCGATTTCTCCGCTGCCGTCGACCCGCACGTTTTCCGCCTCGTTGACGTTGATCAGGGCGGTGGGCCACGGCATTTCGATGCCCGCGACGCGCGTCGGCTGGCGCGGGTAGGCGGCGTTGTCCTGCACCGCGCGCAAGGTCACTCCGGCATCGATGCGGAGATGCACGCCGCTGCGAACGAAAAGGGCGCCGGTGAGGTAAACGCCCGGATCCAGAACAACGAGGCCGCCTCCGGCAGCGGCGCAGGCGTCGATGGCGGATTGGATTTCCTTCGTCGCGGGGGAACGTCCGTCGCGCTGGGCCGCGTCGGCGCGGACGCGGAACTCGCGCGTCGATTCCGGCGTGCTGCGGGCTCCGACGGTAGTCACCCACGCCGGGAGATCGGCGTCGGCCGGCCGCGAGGCAGCGTGAGCGCAGGCAGAAAGGGCGAGTCCGAGAAGGACAAAACCGAGTGACGGGCGAAAGCGGCAGGGCACGGGCATGGAGCGGACGGGTAACAGAGTCGGGACGGAACGCGGGCTGCAACTGAGACGTCGGAGTCCGTGCGGTGGATACGGAGAAAACCTTCTTAGGACCGAAGATGCTCCGAGCGGGAATTCTGCGCCGCTTGGAAGCAAAACCGGGTCGGGCGCGGGCGGCGGGGAGTGTCGCCGCAGGGACGCGCCGACCCCCGCAAGCGTGGCGTCTCGAGGAGGCGAGCGGGCTGGGTGCGTTTCCCCCGAAGAACGCTTGCGGGTGCCGCGACAGTCCCTGCGGCGCGAGAGAGCCTCTGTCCGCGTTGAACCGACGATTTCGATCAGACGCCCTGCACGGACAACGGCGCCTTCAGAGATGGTGCGCCCCGACGGCGGGGCGGAATCGCTCATTCCGCGCGGAGCGCGGTCAGCGGATTGACATGCGAGGCGCGGCGCGCCGGCAGCCAGGCGGCGAAAACGGCGACGGCGATCAGGAGGAGCGAACCGGCCGAGAGGGACCACGGATCGCCGGGGGCGACGCCATAGAGCTGGCTTTGGATGAGACCGGCGCAGGCGATGGTCGCAGGCGCGGCGAGAGCCAGCCCCACGGCGGTCAGGAACACGGCCTCGCGAAGCACGAGACGCGAGATCATCCGCCGGTCCGCCCCGAGCGCCATGCGGATGCCGAATTCGCTGGTGCGGCGGGTCACGTTGAAGGCCATCAGCCCATAGAGGCCGAGGCATGCCAGCAGGAGACCGATCCCCGCCAGGCTGCTGCAGAGAACGGCGAAAAGCGTTTCGCGTCCGATACCGCGGGCTCGCACGGCCTCCTGGGTGGTCACGTTGGTCACCGCGACGGCGGGATCGATCGCCTTGATGGCGTTTCGCGCCGCCGGCAGGACGACGGACGGGGGGAGCACGGTGCGCAGCGCGAAATAGGGCGCGCCGAGGTGGGTCTTCTGGAATCGCGAGTAGAACCGCTGCCGGAAGGGGAAGTAGCTCGTGGGTTCGATCTCCTCCTTGATCGTGCTGTATTTGATATCCCGACACACTCCGACGATCTGCCAGTCGGCGTCCCACACGGGAATGGTGAGACCGATCGGATCCCGATCGGGCAGGTGTTTCCGGACAAACGTCTCGTTCACCACGATGACCTTCGGCGCGTTTTCGTTGTCCGACGCCGCGAGGGCCCGGCCGCGGACGATGGGGACACCGTACGTGGTGAAGAAGGTTTCGCCGACGGAGAGACGGCGCGTATCCATGCTCTTGCCTGTCGCGGCCCCATGGGAGAAGGCGTTGAACCCGCCTGACGAGCCGGAGCCGGCCAAGAGAGGAAACTCGACCAAGCTGGCCGCACTGACGCCCGGGAGCGCCCCGAGCGCGTCCTGAACGCGGGCGTAATACTCGGCGGGCTGGGCGTCCGGATAGCCGGAGCCGCGGATGCTCAGCTGGACGAGGAGCAGGTTCTCCGAGCGGAAGCCCGGATCGATGTGCGTCAGGTTGATCAGCGATCGCACGAAGAGCGCCGCGCCCGTCAGGAGAACGAGGGAAATGGCGATCTGAGCCGCGACCAGAATCCGGCCGGACCTGAGGCGCGACGGGGCCGCCGCGCCGCGGCTCTTCAGGCCGTAGAGAGGATCGACGCGGCCGGCGCGGAGAGCGGGAAACAAACCTGAGAGAACGGCCGTGAGCAGCGACAGACCGAGGGCGAAGGACAATACGCGAATGTCCAGGGACAGATCGTAGTGTTGGTTGCCGACCAGCAGCCGTGCGATCGAACCTTAAACCCAGAACGCGACGAGAATTCCGGCGCACCCTCCGAGCGACGCGAGGAGCAGGCTCTCGACGAGCGACTGACGGACCAGCCGCCAACGTCCCGAACCGAGCGCGGCGCGAATCGCGAGTTCGTGCTGCCGCGCGGCGCCCCGGGCGAGCGAGAGGCCCGCGAGATTCGCGCAGGTGATCAACATCACGGCCGCGACCACGCCGAAGAGAAGGAGCAAAGGCCGGCTCAGACCGCCGCGATCGTTCGCCTCGCCTCCGGTTCCCGCCTCGAGCCACAGGGACGGAGACTGCATGTACTCCGCCGCTTCTCGGGCCCAGACGACGCTGAGCTGGGCATGGAGCTGGTCTTCATTCGCGCCCGGCTTGAGCCGAGCCATCATCCGAAGGTACCAGTGAAAATTCGACGTGATTTCGCGGTACAGGAACGGTGAGTTCGGCGCCAGGGGCACGAAGAAATCCGCCGGATGACCCGCCTGCGTCCCTCTGAATCCGGGGGGAAGCACGCCGGCAATCGTGAAGACGGTGCCGTTGACGCTCACGGTGCGCCCGAGCACCCCGAGGTCGGAGTCGAAGTGCGTCTCCCAGGCGTTGTAGCTGAGGACCACGCTGGACCCGCCGCCGGCGAAATCCTGCGAGACGAAACCTCGGCCCAGAAGCGGCTGCACGCCCAGTCCGGCGAAGTAGTTGTCGGATACCATCATGGCGGCCGCCGAAAACGGCTCTCCGCTTCCGCGCACGATGAAGTCGCCCACCGGCACGTATCCCAGAAGCTCGGCGGATTCGGCCGCCGCTTTGCGCAACAGGAAGAAGTGCGGCGGCGTGAACGACGTGTCTCCTCCGGCCCAGGAAGGGATGTGTTTTTCATTGCCGCTCCAGTGCAGGACCCGCAGCTGCTCCGGATTGGGCACCGGAAGCGAGCGGAGCAGGATGGCGTTCGCAATCGAGAACACCGCCGTGCTGGCTCCGATGCCCAACGCGAGCGAAACGATCGCGACGGCGGTGAAGACGGGGGCCTTCAGCAGAAGGCGCGCGGCGTGGCGCACGTCCCGCCAAAGCTGCTCGACGGCGGTCCACGTGCGTTCGTCGCGGCAGCGTTCCTCGATTTGCGCGAGGCCGCCGAAGGCGCGAAGGGCGGCGTTGCGGGCCTCCTGCGGAGGCATTCCCCGAGCGATATAACGGTCCGTGAGCCCGTCGATGTGGGCACGGAGCTCGGCGGCCATTTCCGCCTCTCGCGGTGTTTTCCGAAACAGCCCGAGCGTGCGGTACAGGAGCGTGCGAAGCGTTTTCATCGGCTTTTTGGGACGGCCTCTACGCCCGGGTCAGCACCAGGTTGATCGCACCGGTGATCCGGGCCCAGTGCTCCATCTCTTCCGCCAGCTGCCGCCGTCCCGCCGCGGTCAGCTTGTAGTAGCGGGCCTTCCGGTTGTTTTCCGAGGTGCCCCATTCGGCGTTGATCCAGCCACCGGCTTCGAGCCGATAGAGGGCGGGGTAGAGCGATCCTTGCTCCACCTGGAGCACTTGGTCGGACATTTGCTGGATCCGGTCGGCGATCCCCAAACCGTGCCGCGACTCGGTCTGCAGCGCTTTCAGGATCAGCATGTCGAGCGTGCCGTAAACGTGGTCGGACTTTTCTTTGCTCATCGGATAGCCACCTAGCCAGACTAGGTGAGGCGCTCACTGGATGAGCTCTCGCCTAGTCTGTCAAGGTGAGAGTGCGGTCGAGTTGCGGCGCCTCGCGCTCCCGGATCTTAGTTGCCGGGCAGAATTCTGCCGAAACGGCGGCAGATTTCCTGACGTCTCCGTGTAGGCTTCTGGTCGCTACTCAAATCCCGCCCCCATGCTCCACGTTTCATCGATGTTTCGTATTGCTTCCTCTAGCGCCGCCCTGGTTCTCGGCAGTTTTTTCGTCGCGGCGGCATCCGCTCGTGAGCAGTGGCCCACGCCGAGCGGCGCCGACCTCGAGCGTATTCAAGCGGTCGATCGGTATGAGGAAGAACTCGTTCGGCGGCTTCAGCCTGAACTCGCCGCCTGGGCGGCCAAAGGAAAACCGTACGTCCCGGCGGCGGCGCAGCCGAACGATCTCCCGCAGTCGAAGGTGCCGGCGTTTCCGGGAGCCGAAGGCGCCGGCAGCCGCTCGTTTGGCGGCCGCGGGGGCAGGGTCTACGTCGTGACGACCCTGGCCGACAGCGGGCCTGGCTCCCTGCGGGAGGCGTGCGAGGCGGCGGGACCGCGCGTGGTCGTCTTCAACGTGGCGGGCATCATTCACCTCGAAAAACCGGTCTTCATCGAGGCGCCGTATATCACAATTGCGGGACAAAGCGCGCCCGGCGACGGCATCTGCATCGCCGACGAGGGACTGGTGAACAACGCGCACGACGTGGTGATTCGCTACGTCCGTTTTCGGCGGGGCAACCGCGACATCTTCAACCGCCACGGCAATCTCTACGGCAACCCGGTCGGCAACATCGTCATCGACCACTGCTCCGCCAGCTGGGGAAACGACCAGAACATCGACACGTATAGGCACATGTATCAGCCGCCCGGCGGAGGGCCGGCCCTGAAGCTGCCGAGCGTGAATGTCACGATCCAGTGGACGATCAGTAGCGAGGCGTTGAATACCTACAACCACGCCTTCGGCGGAAACTGGGGCGGCAACAACACGAGTTTCCACCACAATCTTTTCGCGTCGAACACCGGCAGGAACCCGAGCGTGGCGATGAGCTATGACTTCAATTTCGTGAACAACGTCCTGTTCAACTGGCGACATCGCTCCGTCGACGGCGGCGACCAGCACAGCCGGTACAACGTCATCAACAACTACTACAAGCCGGGGCCCGCCACGCCCGAGTCCGCGGTGCGTCACCGCATCCTGATGCCGGCCCAGAGCTGGAAGAAAAAGAACCCCGTCAGCCGCTGGGGCAAAGCGTACGTCGCGGGCAACGTCGTGGAAGGTTACCCGGCGGTGACGGCGGACAACTGGGACGGCGGCGTGCAGCTCAATCAGGCGCCCAATCCGGATGCGAACGGAAGGATCCCGAACGGCGTGATGACCGACGAAGCGGAAATCAAAACGGCCATCACCGCGGTTTGCGTGGATGAGCCGTTCCCGATGGCGCCGTTGAAAATCGAGTCGGCGACGGACGCCTACGCCGCGGTTCTGGCCAACGCCGGAGCGACGCTGCCCGTGCGCGATGCGGTCGACGCCCGGGTGCTGGAGGCGGTGAAGACCGGGGCGGTTTGGTCGCCCGGCAAGGAGATCCGGATGACGCCGATGGAAGGCCTCGCGAAAAACAACATCGGCACGGCGGGCAACGGCATCATCACCGACATCGCCCAAGTTGGCGGTTACCCGGAGTACCGGGGCGAGCCGGATCCCGACGTGGGAGCCGACGGGATCCCGGCGTGGTGGAAACGAAAATACGGCCTCGACACGAACGACCCCGAACTCGCCAACAAGGACCTGAAGAACGACGGGTACACGGTGCTGGACAAATACCTCGACGGACTGGACCCGACGAAGGCGATCGACTGGTCGAAACCGGAGAGCAACGTGAACACCCTCACCGCCGCCGCGTTTCGCCGCTCCTAGGGCGTGTTTGCAGGATGGGACGCTCAGCTTCCGATTTGGAAAACTCGCCCCAAGGTTCGTCGTCCTGCGAGGCGCGCTACTGGTAACACGCTCACGGGGCAGCTGCGCAGAGGTTTCGCGCAGCGGAGAAGGTTCGCGAGACGCCGTCCGGCGCAGGCGGCGGGGAGTGTCGCCGCAGGGACGCACCGACCCACCCGCAAGCGTGGGATCTCGAGGAATCCACCCCTGAGCAACGATCCGGCGCCACCGCGCCTCAGCAGCCGGGCGCGATACCAGGCGACGGTAACACGAATCCGGATACGGCAGCTCGCGGCATTTTTCCCGGTAAAAAGCGGTAGCCTTAAAGTCGGAGCTAATCGGCCCGATAATCCGGTTTCATGACCTTGGCGTCCCCGCGTGCCACCGTTTTTTCCGTCGCCTGCAAGGGAGGAGCCAGCCTCGCCGGGCTCCGAGGGAAACGGAGCGGCGCTGGTGCAGGCACCTGACCTTCGGCGTTCACACCATGTCCAAGACCTTCCATTTCACATCCGGGCTGCCGCGCAGCGGGTCCACGCTGCTCGCCGCCATCCTTCGCCAGAACCCGCGAATTCATGCGTCGATGACGAGCCCGGTCGGTTCGCTCTTTTCCTCGCTCCACACGACGATGGGGCAGGCGAACGAGTTCTCGGACTTCATCGACGAGCGACAGCGGGAGCGGATGCTCCGCGGGATCTTCGATCTCTATTACCAGGAGCATCCGCAGGAGGTGATCGTGGATACGAACCGCCTCTGGTGCGCGCGCCTTCCGCTGCTGATGAGGCTCTTTCCAAACGCAAAGGTGCTCTGCACCGTGCGCAATGTCGCCTGGATCATGGACAGCGTGGAAAGGCTGGTCCGGAAGAACGCCCTCCAGCCCTCGAAACTGTTCAATGGCCCCGCCGAGAGCGACACCGTGTACCACCGGACCGAGGCGCTCGCGGGCCGGGACCGTTTTGTCGGGTTTTCCTACTACGCCTTGAAGGAGGCGTTCTACAGCCCGGAGGCCCGCAATATCCTGGTGATCGACTACGATCTGCTCACGCAGGCGCCGGCCCAGGTGATGCCGCTCGTGTATCAGTTTCTTGGTGAACCGGCGTTCGCGCACGATTTTGAAAATCTCGATTATCAGGAGCCCGGTTTCGATGCGCGGATAGGGTTGAGCGGCCTGCACGAGGTGAAGCGCAAGGTCGCGTTTCGTCCCCGGCAAACCGTGCTGCCGCCGGATCTGTTCAAGCAATACAGCCAGCTCGATTTCTGGAAAAACACCGAGGGCAGCGTGGCCAACGTGATCAATGCCAGCACGGCGCCCGCTCCCTCGAAATAACGCTCTCCTTTTACCTCGTGCGCTCTCCCTCCGCCTCGTACCGCCGCCCTTCCTTCACGACCGGCGCCGCCTCCCCGCGCTCCCGCGGCCTCCTGCTTGGTCTTGCGATGTCGTCCGTCCTCTCCGCGCCCAGGGCCCAGGCCGATGTCCCGGCGTCGCCTTTCCGCGTCGGCGGGCTCGACGAGGGGGAGCTCCGCGAAAACGACCTCGCGCGACCGTCGCTCCCGGCAAAACCCGCGCCGATGCGCCGTGAGCTCTTCTTCGTCGACGCGGCGGTTGCGGATCCCACGGCCTTCTGGCTGGCGGCACCGGCGGGAGCCACCGTCCTGTGCATCCCGCGGGGCGTCGATTCGTGGCGCTTCATGGCCGATCAGGCGGAGCACTTCCGCGAGTTGGCCGCGATCCATCTCGTGTCGCACGGTGAACCGGGGGCCATCGTCCTGAACGGATGTCGCTACACGGAAGGCGATCTCTCGGCGCACGGGGCGGATCTCCGCCGGCTCGGACGCGCCCTGCGGAAGAACGGCGATCTCCTCGTCTATGGCTGCGACACCGGGGCGGGCCGCGAGGGGCGTCAGCTGGTGAACCAGCTTTCCGAAATCACCGGGGCCGACGTCGGAGCCTCGATGAATCCGACCGGCGGGGCGGCGGGCGCCGACTGGAAGCTCGAGATCGTCCACGGCCAGGTGGAAACCGAGCCGGTTGCCCCGGCGGGTTACCAGCACGTGCTGGCGAACTTCTCCGTCAACACCGTCGCGAGCCTTCGTTTGGCCTTGCAGACCGCCGCTTCGAACAACGAGGCGGATACGATCACCTTGACGGGCAACATTGCCGCGAGCGGGACGCCGGTGGACAGCGGGCCCGACGGCCGGCCGACGCTGGCCGTGATCAACGTTTCCGATGGCCAGGCCGTCACGATCGACGGCGCGGGGTATTCGCTCGACGCGGGGCACTACGGCCGCGCCGTGTACGTGCCGTCCTCCGCGAACGTCACGATCCAGAACCTCACGATCAAAAACGGATTGCTGTACGGCAATGGCGGCAACTCGGGCGATCCGTCGCTTTCGCAGGCGGTGAACGGCGGTTCCGCGCTGGGCGCCGGTATCTATAACCTGGGTACGCTGACGCTTGGCAGCGTGACGCTCACGGCCAACAAGGCGGCCGGCGGCGGCGGCGGCGGCGGAGTCGCAAACGCCGACGTGGGCGGAGGTGGCGGTGGTGGCGGCGGTTTTTCGGGCATCGGCGGCGGCAACGGCGGCCAGGCCGGCGGATACACGGGCGGGACCGGCGCTGGAGGCACGGGCGGAAATGGCGGCGGATATGTGCCCAACGCCATGGGCGGCCGCGGGGGAAGCTCGACCGGTGGCGCAGGAGGGACCAACGCCTCCGGCTACTCGTATGGGAGCGCCGGCGGCACCGCCACCAATGGCAGCATCTCCATCGGCGGCGGCGGCGGCGGCGACGGATGGAACGCGGTGGGCGGCGCCGGTGGCGGCGCGGCCGGCGGCATCTACAACGGTGTCGGCGGCACGATCATGGTGATCGGCACGTCCGTACTCAGCAACAATCTCGGCGCGGGCGGCGGTGGCGGCGGCGGTGGCGGCAACACCAGCAACAATTTCAACGGCGGCAACGGCGGCCAGGGCGTGGGCGCGGTTTGGAACCGCGGCACGTTCCGCATCACGGCTTCGAATTACTCCGCGATGACCGGCAATGCCGCGGGGAGCGGCGCCGGCGGCCTGGAAAACAGCAATGCGGTGAGCGGGACGACGCCGGCTTCCGTCTCGGGCATCTACAACGACAGCGGCACGGTCGACACCAACTACACGCCGAATACCGCGCCCACGTTCGTCGGGGCGACGACGAGTCTTTCCATCTACCAGAATGCGAGCGCCACGAGTGTTGCCGGGCTCCTGCACGTCAGCGACACCGATTCCAGCCAGACGGAAATCTGGTCGCAGAGTTCGGCTCCGTCGCACGGCACCCTGACCATCTCCAGCGCCACCGCCTCGTCGGGCAGCAGCGACATCACGCCGGGCGGCACCATCGCCTACACCCCGACGACCGGCTACTCCGGCTCGGACAGCTTCGTCATCCAGGTGAGCGACGGCACCGCGACCGCCACGCGCACGATTTCGGTCACGATCACGAATCCGATTTCCCTCAGCACGAGCGGCGGCACGACAAGCTTCACCGAGGGCAACAACACGACCTCCACGCCGGTGGCCGTCGATACCGGGCTGACCGTGTCCGACGCCAACAGCGCCGTGCTCGCGAGCGCCACGGTTTCGATCAGCGGCGGTTTCCAGAGTGCGCAGGACGTCCTCGCTTTCACGAACGACGGTTCGACCATGGGCAACGTCACCGGCAGCTACAACGCGGGGACCGGCGTGCTCACGCTGACGTCTTCCGGCGCCACCGCCACGCTCGCCCAATGGCAGGCGGCCCTGCGGTCCGTCACGTATTCAAACAGCTCCGACGCGCCGGACACGACCAGCCGCACGATCGGCTTCGCCGTCAACGACGGCAACGTCACGAGCACCACCGCAACCAAGACCGTCTCCATCACGGCGGTGAACGATTCACCGGTCGTCGGCACGTCCGGCGGCAGCACCTCCTTCCAGGAGGGCAACAACATCAGCTCCACGCCCGTGGCGGTGGACGGCGCGCTCACCGTTTCGGACGCCGACAACACCACGCTTTCCTCCGCGAGCGTGGCCATCACGGGCAATTTCCAAAGCGCCGAGGACATCCTCGCGTTCACGAACGACGGCTCGACGATGGGCAACATCGCCGGCAGCTACAATGCGGGGACCGGCGTGCTCACGCTGACCTCGTCCGGCGCGACCGCGACGCTCACCCAGTGGCAGGCCGCCCTGCGCTCCGTCACGTATACCAACACTTCGAATACGCCGAACACGAGCACCCGCACGATCGGCTTCACCCTCAACGACGGCACCAGCAGCAGCGCGACCTCCGGAAAGACCGTGACGATCGCGGCGGTGGACGATGCGCCGATCGCGACCACCACCGGCGGGACAACGGCCTTCGTGGAGGGAAACAACGTCACCTCGACGCCCGTGGCCGTCGATGCCGGCATCACCGTGTCGGATACCGACAACACGACGCTGGCCGCGGCCAGCGTCACCCTCACGGGCAATTTTCAGAGCGGGGAGGACGTCCTGGCGTTCACCAACGACGGTTCGACGATGGGCAACATCACCGGCAGCTACAATGCGGGCACCGGCGTGCTGACCCTCACCTCCGCGGGCGCGACCGCGACGCTGGCTCAGTGGCAGTCGGCGCTTCGCTCGGTGACCTACACGAATGCCTCGGAGATGCCGAACACGAGCACGCGCGTGGTCACGTTCCTCGTCAACGATGGCACGGCCAACAGTTCTTCGGTGACGAAAAACGTCTCCGTGGCCGCGACGGACGACGCTCCCGTCGTGACGGTTTCCGGTGGCAGCGCCGCTTTCGTCGAAGGCAACAACGTCACCTCGACCGCCGTGGCGGTGGATTCGGGCATCTCCGTCTCCGATCTCGACAACGCGACCTTGTCGAGCGGGTCGGTGTCGATCTCCGGCAATTTCCAGTCGGCCGAGGATTCGCTCCAGTTCGTCAACGACGGCTCGACGATGGGCAACATCACCGGCAGCTACAACGCCGGCACCGGTGTGCTCACGCTGACGTCTTCCGGTGCGACCGCGACCACCGCGCAGTGGCAGTTGGCGCTTCGCTCGGTCGCCTACACGGACAGCTCGGAGTCGCCGAACACCGCCACGCGCACGATCGGCTTCACCGTCAACGACGGCACCGCGAGCAGCTCGACCGTGACGCGCACCGTGACCATCACCGCCACGGACGACGCGCCCACGGATATCGCGCTCTCCGCCAGCTCCGTGAACCAGTCGGGAGGGACCGACGCGCCCGTGGGCACGCTCAGCTCGACGGACGTCGACAGCGTCTCCTTCACGTACTCGCTCGTCAGCGGCACGGGTTCCACGAACAACGCTTCCTTCAATATCTCCGGATCGAGCCTCCGCGCCAACGATTCATCGACGCTCGCCGCCGGCGCCTACTCGGTGCGTATTCGCAGCACGGATAGCGGAAGCGCCACGTTCGAAAAGGTGTTTTCGATCACCGTCGTCGACGACCTTGCGCCCGGCGCGCCTTCGACGCCGGATCTCACGTCGGGAAGCGACTCCGGCTCCTCCAGCACGGATAACGTCACGAATGTCACGACCCCGGCCTTCACGGGCACGGCCGAGGCCGGCAGCACGGTGCGGGTTTATTGGGGTGGCACGAATCTGATGGGTGCCACCACGGCCGACGGCTCGGGCAATTGGTCGGTGACCGCCGGCTCGGCCCTGTCCGCCGGCAGCTATTCGATCACGGCCAAAGCAACCGACACTGCCGGGAACACCGGCAGCGCATCCGCCGCGCTTGCCCTCACGATCGATACGAGTGCGCCGGCCGCACCCGCGTTCACGGGCATCACGAACGACACCGGCACCTCGTCGACCGACGGGATCACCAGCGATCAGACTCTTGTGTTCCACGGCACCGCCGAGGCCAACAGCACCGTCACCGTGATCCGCGTCGGCAGCGGAACGATCGGGACGACGACGGCCGACGGCTCGGGCGTCTGGTCGTTTGATTACACCGGCACCACGCTCGCGTCGGGCGATTACACCTTCCGCGCGACCGCCGCCGATGCGGCGGGCAACACATCCGCGTCGTCGACTGACTTCTTCGTCACCGTCGACGCGAACCAGCCTTCGCCCGTCACGATCACCGCCGTTTCCACGGATTCGGGGTCCAGCTCGACCGACGGGATCACCAACGACCAGACGCTCACGCTCAGCGGTACGGCCGAAGCGGCGACGCGCGTGACGGTCACCCGCTCCGGCGTGGGCGCCTTGGGCAGCGTCACGGCGGACGGCACGGGTCACTGGACCTTCGACTACACCGGAACGGCATTGCCCGAGGGCAGCTATCTCTTCACCGCCACGAGCACGGACACCGCGGGCAACGTCAGCGCCGTCTCGGCCGACTTCCCCGTCACAATCGACACGACTGCGCCGGCGGCGCCGGCGATCACCGCGATCAGCGACGACACGGGCTCGAGTTCGACCGACCACATCACGAGCGACACGACGTTGACGCTCTCCGGCACGGCCGAGGCCAACGCCAAGGTCGAGGTGACCCGGAGCGGTAGTGGCGTTCTGGGGACGACGACGGCGGACGGCACGGGGGCCTGGACGTACGACTACACCGGCACGACGCTGGCGACCGGCACCTACATTTTCACCGCGAAGGCGACGGACGCGGCCGGCAACGTCAGCGTCGCTTCTTCGGATTTCACGGTCCAGGTGCAGGATGCGCCCACGATCACGACGCAGCCTGCCGGCGGGACCTACGTTGCCGGCGGCACGATCACGCTGTCCGTCACTGCGGGCGGCACCGGCCCCTTCACATATCAATGGTACCTCGACGGCACGCTGCTCGGCGACGGATCGAACCGAAGCGGCTCGACCACGGCCACGCTCACGGAGACCGGGATCGGCACGGTCGGTTTTTCCGGCACCTACACCGTCGTGGTCACGAACCTCGCGGGGTCCGTGACGAGTAGTGGAGCCGTGGTGACGGTGAACAAGGCGGACCAGACGATCACGTTCCCCGCGATCGCCGACAAACTCACAACCGACGCCCCCTTTGCGCTGAACGCGACGGCGACGTCCGGCTTCACGGTTTCTTTCCAGGTTCTCAGCGGTCCGGCGACGCTCACGGGCAGCACGGTCACGGTGACCGGCGCCGGCTCCGTGACGATTCGCGCCAGCCAGGCCGGCGATCTCAACACCAACGCGGCGCCTGCGATCGACCGGAGCTTTGCGGTCAACAAGGCGCTGGCCTCGGTGACGCTCAACGGCTTGTCTGCGACGTACGACGGTTCGGCGAAGCAGATCTCCGTCACGACGGCTCCTGCGAATCTCTCGGTCTCCGTCAGCTACGCCGGTTCCTCCACGGCGCCGACGAACGCGGGCAGCTACACGGTGGTGGCCACGATCGACGACGCCACCTACGCCGGCTCGGCGAGCGGCACGTTCACTATCGCGAGCGCGGACCAGACGATCACGTTTGCCCAGCCCGCCAATGCCAGCGTCGGCACGCCGCTCAGCCTGAGCGCCACCGCGACGTCGGGGCTGCCGGTTTCGTTCACCGTCGTGAGCGGCTTGGGCAGCATCGTCGGCGGGAATCAGCTTGTTGCCTCCCGTTCCGGTTCGATCACCGTGCGCGCCACCCAGGCGGGCAGCGTCAACTTCAACGCTGCGCCGGCCGTAGATCGCACCGTCACGGCGATCGCGACGGCGCCGGAAATCACCGCGCAACCGGCGAGCGGCGTGGCCCGGGTGGGGGACAGCTTCACCTTCTCCGTCACGGCCAGGGGAGACGAACTCGCGTATCAGTGGACCTTCGACGGCAGCCCCATCGCGGGCGCGACCTCGACCAGCCTCACGCTCTCGCCCGTCCAAACGAGTCAGCAGGGCAGCTACGCGGTAGTCGTGAGTAACAGTACGGCGAGTGTGACAAGCACGGCGGCGACCCTGACGGTGACCCCGGCGACCGCCCCGGCGGGCGGCGTCTATTTCGGAACCTTCACCCAAGGCGGCGACTTTGCCGTCTACATCGGCAAGGACGGCGTCGGCTTTTTCGCCGGCTATCTGCCGTCGTGGACGACAGGATACTATGCCACCTTCACGCTCGACGCGAACGGCGACTTCACCGCCGCGGTGGACGAGAGCCGCGCCGCCGGCGCTGCGCGGAACACTGCCAACGCCCCCGCCGTGGCCGCCGACGCGAAGCAGGACGGGTCCGGACCGGGGACAGGTCCGATCAAGGCCGACTCCGCGACGCGCACGCTGCGCGGGCACGCCTCGGGCGGCGTCTTCACGGCGTCGATTGACGAGGCGTCGCTGAACTTCTCCGCCGGCGTGCAGTCCCCGGACGGCCCGACGGCCGGCATCGCCGGATTCTACTCGGCGCGGGCCGAAGGCACGGCGACCGGCGCGAGCTACGCCGTCGCGAATGCCCGCAACGAGGTGTTCGTGCTGACGGTTTCCCCGACCGGCCCGCTCGGCGCCACGGGGATCGTGGATGCGGCGGGCAGTTTCCAAGTCGCGGCGGCCAGCGCCACCTTCACGGGCGAGCTCATCGAGGCGCCGCGTGAAATCACGCTGGACGTCGCTCCCGTCGATGGTGGCGCGGCGCAGCGCTACAGCGGAGTGCGCGTCGACGTCGTCAGCAACAATCGCCTGATCAACCTCTCCTCGCGCCTGCGAGCGGGGAGCGGAAGCCAGACGTTCATCTCCGGCTTCATCATTCAGGGCGACACGCCGAAGACGGTGCTCATCCGCGGCGTCGGCCCGACTCTCGCGAAATACGGCGTTCCCGGTGTTCTCGCGCAGCCCCGGCTTCAGCTCTATCGCGGTTCGACCAGGATCGCCGTGGCCGGTCCGTGGGGAGAGCAGGCCAACGCGGCGGATATCGTTTCGACCAGCGAGCGCCTCGGCACCTTTGCGTTCGAACCCGGCAGCCAGGACAGCGCGATGCTCCAGTCGCTCGAACCCGGAGCGTACACCGCGATGGTATCCGGGGCCGAGGGGCAGAGCGGAGTTTCGCTTGTCGAAGTCTACGACGCTTCGTCGGCCGTCGGGCGGCTGATCAACATCTCGACCCGGGGTTACGCGGGCCAGGGAAACGACGTGATCATCGCGGGGTTCATCGTCACCGGAAACGTGCCCAAGCGCGTGCTTCTGCGCGTGGTCGGCCCGGGCCTTGCGGCCTATGGCGTTGACGGCGTCTTGGCCGACCCCGCCCTCAGGCTGTTCGACGCGTCGAGAACGATCATCGCCGAAAACGACGACTGGGATGAAGGCGACGCCGCCACCGCGACGTCCGCGATGGCGCAGGTCGGAGCCTTTCCGCTCGCCGCGGGCGGAAAGGACGCCGCCCTCGTGATCACCCTTCCGCCCGGCGCGTACACCGCCCACGGCTACGGAAAGAACAATCTGACCGGAGTCGCGCTGGTCGAAGTCTACGAGCTGCCCTGAGAACCGGCCCGGGCTTTGTCGGGTGCCTTGTCAGCCCGCGGCGAATCCGCGTTCGCCGCCGGGCCGGGCACGCCGGCGCCACAGAAGCATGAGGAGGAAGCCGATCAGCGCGCCGCCGATGTGGGCGAAATGCGCGACGCCTCCTCCGAAGATCGGAAAGCCGGTCACGCCGGAGAGCAGGTCGAGCGCGAGGAGAAGCGGGATGAAGTATTTCGCCGCGATCGGAACCGGCAGGAAGATCATCATGAGCTTGGCGTTTGGATACAGCAGGCCGAACGCGACCAAGGTGCCGTAAATCGCCCCCGACGCGCCGATCATCGGGGTCGCGTAGATGTGGTAGAGGTCGAGCAGCGCGGACCGCAGCGCCGGCTCGGAGGGGGCCAGGGTCTCGCCGGTGGCGAGGAGCGTGTCGATCGTCGATTGAGGAATTCCCGCCGCGATCAGGCGCTGGTGCAGGACGCCGAACTGATAGGCATTGATGCCCACCTGCACGAAACCGGCTCCGAGGCCGCACAGCAGATAAAAGACCAGGAACCGCCGCGTGCCCCACTGGCGTTCGAGAGGCACGCCGAACGACACCAGCGCGAGCATGTTGAACGCGATGTGCCCTAAGCCGTCGTGGAGGAAGAGATAGGTGAGCGGCTGCCAGACCGCGAAGGCCGGATTGGCGGGATACCAGAACGCCCCTTTCGTGATGAACAGTTCCTGCCCGTTGGGGAGCACGCTGCCCGCGAGAAACGCGAGCGCGGCGAGGATGACGATGCCAAGAACGGCCGGTGTGAAGCGTCCCATGGGAGTGTGGTCAGGGACGCCGGGTGTCGGAGAGCGACCAGGCGCCCACCGGAATGCTGCGCAGTTTCGTGACGGTCTCGAGCGCGGCACGCTGGCAGCGTTGAGGCGGAAGGCCGGCGAGGATGGCCTCCAGATCGTCCGCCACGAGCTGCCCGATCAGCGGCTGGATTTCGGGGATGCTGCCCGCGCGATGGGCCTGGATCAGCGTATTCGGAGTCTTGCGACCGGGTTCGTTCGCCGGGACCGGCTCCGTGGGCCACACGTCGATCCCGGCGCGAATGTGGCCGCTCTCGGCCGCGGCGAGCAGTTCCGGAAAATTCACGAGCGCGGCCCGGCTCGCGAGGATGACAACGCTTCCTTTCTGCATGAGCGCGAAGTGGCGCTGGCCGATTTTCCCGGTGTTTTCGCTCGTGTTCGCCGCGAGCAGGAACACGACGCGCGACCGGGAGAAACACTCGTCGAGCGTCACCGGCGTCACGTCGAGGTCCCTCAGCACCGCCGGCTGCACCCAGGGATCGTGCACGACGATGTCCCGGGTGAACGGACGGAGCAGCGGCAGCAGGGCGCGCCCGAGATTGCCGAAGCCGACCAGCCCGAGGGTCTTCCCGTGGAGGAGAAACGAATCGTGATTGTCGCCCTTCCATTCCTTGCCGGCGCGGAGGGAGGCGTCGGCTTCGTGTATCCGCCTGGCGAGCGAGATCGCCATGCCGAGGACCATTTCCGCCACGGGCCGCGCGTACACGGGAGCGGTGGACAGGACCGGAATCCCCCGGCGGTGGCACTCGGCGTAGTCGACGTTGGGGAGGAAGTTGCTCTCGACGTTGAAGACGGCCCGCAGATGCGGCGCCCGGTCGAGGCGCGCTTTGTCGAGCGCGGATTGCCCGATCAGCGCGACGGTCTGCGGGAGGAATTTCTCGATGTGTTCGTCGGAAGCCGGCGAACCGTCGTGCCAGATGACGCGGCCGAGGCGTTCCAGGCGGCGTTTCGTCGGCTCGTCGAAAATGCGTTCGATTTTGCGAGGATGCGGATCGAGGAGAATCACGCCCTCGTTGGCGGGAAGGGAAGACATCGCGCGGTGGGCCGCCGCTGCGTCAGGCGAACGGCGGGCCGGGCGTGTATCCCGGATCGGTCGCCCTTTGGCTACAAGAAACTCCGGCCGGCACGAGGTGCCGGGCGTGCGGGGCGGAAGCCTCTCCGCGAGTCGGGAAGACAGGAATTTTGTCCTGCCGGTTGAGAAATCCCAACGTCGGTGTCCGGTCTGCCCAGGCTCGTTCGTTGAAGGAGCGAAACAGAAAAACGAAAACCTCATTACCCTCCAAAAGGAATAACCACCATGGCCACGACCAATACTGTCCGACTCCACCGCGTCCTGCGTTCGTCTCCCGAAAAAGTCTACCGCGCGTTCCTCGACGCTCCCGCGATGTGCAAATGGCTCCCGCCGTACGGCTTCACCGGCACGATGCACCACCTCGAAGCGAAGGTCGGCGGCACGTTCAGGATGTCGTTCACGAACTTCGGCAGCGGGAAAAGCCACACCTTCGGCGGAACCTACCATGAACTGGTGCCGCACCAGCGTATCCGCTACACGGATAAGTTCGACGATCCGAATCTGCCCGGCGAGATGCAGGTCACGGTGACCTTGAAGCAGGTGTCCTGCGGGACCGACGTGCAGATCCTCCAGGAGGGCATTCCCGCGGCCATTCCCGAGGAAGCCTGCTACCTCGGCTGGCAGGAGTCGCTCGTGCAGCTCGCCAAGGTGGTCGAGCCCGAGATTCCGGAATGAGAACGGACGCGCATCGCCGGCGTCACACCCGTGCCGTCGGCGATGCGCGCCTTGTCCCTTGAGCGCTGCGGGATCGGAGAACCCGACCCGCGCGCTGCTTTTTTTTGGGGACCTCTCGGCGGGAACGGAAAGCGTGCCAAACCGAGCCGATTGGGGAAGGCCCTCAGCGTTCGAGGTGCGATACTCCGAAGCGAGCGAGCGGGGCAGGGCTGAGGTCCTTCAGCCGCTTTCGAAAATGCTCGGAAGCAGGGAGAGGAATCTTCCCTACCGAAAACCGGCCAGCAGGCAGTAGTATCGGCTGTTCGCCCACTCGCCGTGTGTGCCAACATGCTCGGACATGCATGTTCTTCGTTCTTGTCTGGGCATCGTCGCCTTGCTGTCAGGTCTCCTCGTGGGTGGCGCGTCGCGCGTCACCGCTTCGCAGCCGGCGCCCGTATCCGGATGGGAATACGCCGTGCTCTACGTAGACCACCTGAACCGCACGTACGCCCTGGACTTTGGCGGCGAAAGGCGCCTGTTCCACGACTACAACACCTTCTTTGAAGCGGTGGCGCGGTCGAGAATGGTCGACGGCGGAGACAAGCCGTCCGAACGGACGCCGGAACAGATGTCGCACGTGTTGCGAGATGCGGGGTGGAGAGTCGTCTCCTGGTCTCCTGCTAGCCAGGGGACGGCGGAGGTGAGTTTCGTTCGGCGAGCGGCGGTGCCGCGGACCAAGAATGCGCCTGCGCCGCATCCGTGGAGGATTATCCCGGACGACACGGTCGAGGCGCGCCCTTCGATCTAGTAGAAGTCGGCAGCGAGCGGCCGAGCTTGAGGCGGCGTTGGCGAATGGGCACACTGCGAACCATGAGCACCCCACTTGTGGTCCTGTCGCCGACTCAGGTCGTCGGGATCTTCGCGATCTTTGTCGCTTGCGTCGTCGGTCTTGCGATGTGGTCGGCCCGGAAAACTCGGGAAAGCCTCGTTCGCCTCGCGGCCGAACTCGGTTTCCAGTTCTGCGAAGGACCGGCGGTGTTGGGGATCTTCCGTTCCGCGCCCACGGTGGAGGGCAACATCGGCCGTCGGGCCGTGAAGTTCTACCAGTATTCGGTCGGCTCCGGAAAACGGCGCCGCACCTTCAGCGCGATGTCGGTGAGCTGCACGAATCCCCACGGTCTGACGGTGCGGCTCTGCGCTCAGAACTTGCTCACCGAAATCGCGGAGAAGTTCGGGCTGCAGGATCTCCAGGTCGGCGAACCCGTCTTCGACAAGAAGTTCGTCGTCCAGACGAACGACCCTGCGTACCTCCGCGCGGCGTTGTTGCCCGAAATGCGCGAAGCCTTGATGGCGAAATGGCCGCGGGAGCTGCCTGCCGCGACGCTCAAGATCGAGGGAAACTCGATCGTGTTTTCCGACGCGGGATCCTTCTCGGAGCAGCGGCTGATAACGGCGATGAAGACGCTGCTCGGCGAGCTCCCGACGTTGGCCGCACTGCCCGAAGTGTATGCGCCAGGGCGGTGACCGACGCGTCGTTCGAAAAAGGATTTCCTGCATTCCCCCCTCTCTACCCCAATGATGAATCCGATATCCCGTCTCCTCCTCACCATCGCCGCACTTGCCCTTGCCACGACCGCCGTCGCGGCCGACGCGCCCGCAGTTCCGGCCGCAGCGACCGCACCGGCCCCCGTCGTGATCGTGAATTTCACGGAAGCCGTTCCCGCAGTTTACGGGTATGGAACGTGGCAGAACAATTTCGCCGTGGCCCCCAAGGCCGGATTTCGCGTGCAGGGCAGCAAGGGAGCGCACGGCGACGGAGGTTTTTGCCAGACGCTCGAGTCGACCCTCGACCTGAGCCAGCGCGAGTTTATCGAGATCGCGCTGGCCGTTCAGCCGGCGAACGAGGTTCCTGAATACACCGTCTGCTTCGGCGACGCCGACGGCACGCAGTGTTGGGCGCGCCTCCGGATTTCGCAGCTGATGCCCGGACAGCCGGTCTGGCTGCGTCTGAAAAAATCCGAATTCACGGCCTCGACCCGCGATCCCGGCTCCGACGGACAGGTGGACTGGTCGAAGATCAAGCAGTGGCACCTTCAGGGGGACTGGAGCACCCACAAACCCGCGCAGGTGCTCTTCATCGCGCTCCGCGCGCGGTGATCATCGGACGGCCCGGCGCAGCGAAGGCGCCGACTACGTGATGCCATTGCCGTCGGCCAGCGACTGGTAAGCCGCGCTTGTCCGGGCAACGCAGCGCCTCACTTCGGCGATGAGGCGAGCATAGTCCCGGCGCTCCGGTTCGCCGCCCGTCCGCCAGAGCCAACGGTCGTACTTGCCCGAAACAGCCTCGTTCGCCACGCGGACGATGAGGCCCATCAGCAGCCGGGAGACGTCGTTGTAGTTGTCGATCGTCTGCCGGTAAAATGGGCAGCGCGAATCGTGGGCGATCCTGGCGATGTCGCTCGACCGCCGGTTGTACATTCGGCCGAACTGGGCGAACGCACGGCGGTAGGGAATCGGTCGCCGCACGATGATCCCGTCCGTCCGGGCGTAGTGGATTTCCGATACAGGCAGGGCGATACCGCGGTGGTACCGGTGCAGTTCGTCCTCCGCCAGGGTCATCTGCTCGATGATCTTCATGCCGGCGTTGATTGCCGTGCTGCCCTTCAGGATTCCGAAATACCACGCTCCCGACGCCGGCGTGGGCTCACCCGTGGCGCCTGGGGGCAGTTCGTGAAAGCTGAGCCCGGGACGGGAGAGACCGAGCGTGCCCCAGTTGGAGAACCACTGACGCGAGTAGAGGTAGCGGTGCTCGCTGTTGGTCGGACGGTACCAGCAGTGGGCGAGCCGCATGAGATCCCAGGGCGTGAGCGTGCTGAGGAGCAGGAGGAGGGCGGCGGTCCAGGCGGTGTCCTCGGACGGAAACAGGTCCGGCGCGTCCTTGCATCCGGACTGTGCCCATTTCAGGTCGAGTTTGGCGTCCCAATCGAGAATCCCGGAGTGCCGCTTGAGGAGGTGCCCCTTTCGATCGAGGGCGGCGAAAACCATTTCGAGGTAGGCCGAGACGCAGTTTTCCCCGGTTTCCATCGAAATCGTGAAAACGCCGGCGGGCGGGGACGGTACGTGCGCGCCGGCCGGCTCCGATGCCGGCGCAGACGGCTTCTCTTGCGATGCCGACAGGGCGGGCGCCGGAAAGCCGGGTTCCCAGCCGCGGTAGAAACCGATCCTCCGGCATTCGGGCACGGTCCGGTCGCACCACCGGATGTACGCGCGCTGGCGTTTCGCGATATCGAACCAGGTCACGCTGGCCGGATCCGCCGGGGGAGAGATGCCGTCGATATCGACGAGGGTCGCGACTTCGGGATCGAACGTCAGGACGCCGACGTTGTTTCTCTCGGGGATTGCGTAGCACTCGGGAGAATCGGCGCCGAACGCGAGTTGGTGGCCCGCCGTGACGAACCGGCGGGAGAGCCGGCCGCCGACGGGCAGCGGTTCGAGGTACTGCGTGCCGAGTTCCTTCAGCCAAATCTCGTCGATGGACACCACCTGGCAGTCGCCCAGGGCGTTGAGGTAATGGGTGACGACGTTTCGCTGAAAGGCCGCATAGTCCTGGGAGTTGCTGACGTTGACCTGGATCCGTTGGCCGAACGTCGCCTGGAGGATCCGGGTGTGGGTGCTGATGTATTGGTCGAGCGGAGACCCGACCGACTCGGCGAATAGCGACAGGTTGATCTGCACCGGTTCGAGCCGGCCGCAGAGGACGCCCTTGAAAAACGAGAGCCGGTCCTCCGCCACGATCCGCTCCGGCGTGCGTTTCAGTTCCCAGACGCTCTGGGGCTCGCGCAGGCTGGCGAGTTTCTGGACGGAGAAAACCTTGCTCGTCTCGGCGCGGAGTTCGACGTGGCGGAGCACAAACACGTGATCGGCGAGCCCGGCGGCGAGCGAACTGGCGAGCGGATTGCGGCCTTCGCCGACTTCGACCATGTCGACGACAAACGCCGCGATGTCGCGCTTGCGGAACAGATCGAAGAGCGCCGCGAGGAAGTGGCTGGAGTCCCGGATGAGCGGAAACTTGCCCCGCCATTCGAAGACGTTGTCCAGGACCACCCGCTTGGCGGATTTCGTCTGCCCCGGCTTGAGCGCGATCCCCGCCTTCTGCACGTCGCGTATCCACTCGTCCAGGTCGCTCAGCAGTTTCCCTTCGCTCACGTGCTCCGGCAGCATTTCCTTCACCGCCAGGACGCGGTCCGCGAAGGCCGTGTAGCCGGCCTTCATGCGCTGAAGGACCGGCGCGCGATGCAGGGTCGTGAGGTAGAGGGTTGTGTCGGCGTCCTGCAGCGCGAAATGCATCGCCAGCTCCGAAGCGATGGAGTCGAGATCCGAGACCAGTACGCTGACGGTCCCCTGCTGGATGTATCCGGGCGCTTTCCCCTCCGAGTTGAGCGCCAGCACGGCGCGGTCGACCGTGTCGACGCCCAGGGTGTAGTCCCTCGCGGAAGCCGCGGACGCGGCGTGCGGTTCGCCGCCGGGGCCGTCGCGCCCTCCGAGGACGTGAAGCTGGGTGGCCAGGGACGGGTAGATCACGAAGCCATGGGGCGGTTTGCGGGTGCCGCCGCGAATGGAGAAATGGTGGCGTCCGCGCCGGATGGGCTGATGTTTCGCTTTGACGATCTCGAAGCTTCGTTCGCGGTAGCCGTTGGGAAACACCTTCACGCCGAGCCTGAAGACGACGTCGGCGGCGTACGCCTCCGGGGTGGTGGCGATCTGCGCCTCCTCGGCGGTCTGGCTGGCTGCTGTCTGTTCCTCGAACGTAAGCCAGACGTTGAGCCCGAGCTCTGCGCAGCGGTTGCGAATCCTTTTGTAGATCGTGCCGGCGCCGGCCTCCCCGGCCGCGGCCTGCCGCTCGCCCAGCATCGATTCGAGCTTCAGGATATCGGCATTGTCGATACAGAGCAGTGCCTTCCGGCCGGCCATGCCGCCCTTCATCGAGTCGGTCAGCCGCTCGAACACGGCGGTGAGTTTCAGCCGCTGCTTCGCCGGATCGATCGGCATCTGAATCACGACCAGCGGGCATTCGGGGTTGCCGGCGCTGTGAAGGTCGAACCCGATTCGCCGGAGGGCTCTGTCGTCGACGAAACCGAACGCCCTGATCTTTTCCAGAACCGTCTGTGGGGACTCTTCGGATACGAAAACAGCCTGGGCGGCGCCCGAGGGCCGCGCGGCGGCGAAGCCGAAGCGGCAGCAGAGCTGGAGGGCGAGAACGGACTTGCCGCTGCCGGCCGCCCCGAAGATCACGCCGAAGAACCCCGTCTCCGGGTTATGGGCGATACCGAATTCTCCCCCCGGCGCGTTTCCGTTTTCGCCCGAAGGAGCGGGGGACAGAAGCAGACGATCCAGGGAGGGAATGCCCGTGGGAAGCTGACAGAGGCCGTGCCTGCTATCGGCGCGGGAGGAGGGGACGAGCGTCGTTTTCATAGTTCCGACTCCGATTTGTGCGCGGACCTCACCAACTCCTGGCAGAAGGAGACGAAGCCGTGCGGATGGATGCGCAGCCTGACTTTTTGTCCGAGCGTCCCCGCGAATTCGGCCCAGGCCCTGCGGATGGACTCCTCGCTCTCGTTTCCGCAGATGGTGACGGCGGGCAATTCGGGCGTGCTGAGCACGTCGGCGAAGAGGTATTTGATGTAGCGATCCAGCGTGGGCATCGAGTAGCCGACGATCACGATCTCGGAAGCGAGCTTCAGCTCCTGGCGGGCCTGACCGAGAAGGTCCGCCCAGAACGATTCGAACGAGCCGCGCAACCAGGACGGCCAGATCAACGTGTTTCTCCCCTGGTTTTCCTGAAAGCCGGAGGAGGCGCAGGAATCCACGAGCACGCGCTGTCGGGACGCCGGGCCGGAGGCGTGCCAGTTGATCGAGCCGTGCAGCTTGATGAGATAGAGGGTGCCGGGATCCCTGTGCTTCAGTTTCACCAGCAGACTCCGGCAGTCTTTGCCGATGTCCACGCGATCGCCGTAGCTCACCCGCAGCGGGTACTTCCGCTTCGTTCCGATGCAGTAGTTCCTGGCGAGGTGCTGGACGGTGTGCTCGAGGACGAGGTCGTAATTGAGCGAAATGACTGTCGGCCTGCTTTTCGGAGGGCGAGGGGCGAGGAGATGAGCGACGAAGGCGTCGTAGGCGCTGATCGTGGTGGACGCTGTGCCGCAGGGGCTGTTGGACACCTTGGGTTGAAGCGCGGTGAGATAGCCTTCGACCTGCAGCTGCGGCTGCTGGAGATTCTCCGGTTCGATGCCGGACGGCCCGGGCGGGGACTTCTGGCAGACGGCGACCACGAATTCCTCGAGTGTGCGGCGGTAGCCGGTGTCCCGGGGTTCCAGCAGATCGACGATGCAGAAAAGGTCGGCGATGGAGGGGCTCTCCTGGTGGTTGCACACCATGCGGAGCGCCGGGATGTACTGGTCGAGCAGCCGCATCATCCGGTGCGCCAACGGACCCTGGTGGGTGCTCTTGATATGGTTCATGCCTTCCTCCAGGAAGTCGGCAATCACGGGGAGACCGTACGGTTTCGAGAATCCGCTTCCGAGGAAGTAGACCGTTTTTCCCGGAATCCGCGGAGTGTTGCG
The DNA here is from genome assembly GCA_003054665.1 of Opitutaceae bacterium EW11. GTDB lineage: Bacteria > Verrucomicrobiota > Verrucomicrobiia > Opitutales > Opitutaceae > EW11. The sequence goes on from QAYY01000026.1 coordinate 48,652, forward strand.
GGCGGCATGCATGCGCGTGGGGAGACTGCGTCGCGGTTGCTGACGTAGCTGGCGTCGAGTGTTTCCCGCCTTGTGGAGATTCCCTCGGTTTTTTGCCGCCAGCGGACCGATCGTTGCCAATGGCCGTCCCTCAAATTCGCGAGAACGCGGAGAGGCGCCACGAATGCAGAGCTCGGGACCACGGGGTGTCGGCGGGTGTTTTTTTGAATAGGCCGGATCCCGCGGTCTTCAGGAGAGAAAGAGCATCTAGCTCCGGTCGCCGGTGAATTCAATGCTTTGGTCGCCCGCTGGAGCGGCGCCGGCCGATGAGCCGGGCCGGCTGGAGCTTTTTCGCGACGCCGAGTGGCGCTTTTTCCCGAACGCGCGTTCATTCCGCTTCACGTCCTGTTCCTCGGACGCCGGCGCGATTTCCCTCAACCATGTCTCCTGGGCTCCACTTCGTCGTCGGCCTGGCCGCCATCCTCGGCTGCGGACTGATCGCGGGGACGTTTTTCGCGTTTTCGTGCTTCATCATGCGGGCTCTCGCCAAGCTGCCGGCGTCGCAGGGGATCGCCGCGATGCAGTCAATCAACGTCGTCGTGCTGAACCCGATTTTCCTCGGCGTGTTTCTCGGCACCGGAGTGCTCTGCGCCGGACTGGCCGTGCACGCGGCGTTGAGCTGGTCGCATGCCGGGGCGGGATGGCTGCTGGCGGGCGGTTTGTTTTATCTCGCGGGGGATATCGTCGTCACCGGGGCCTGCAACGTCCCTCGAAACGACATGCTCGCGCGGCTCGATCCGCAGAGCGAGACGGCCGCCGCGCTGTGGGGCGACTACATCGGCGGCTGGACGGCGTGGAACCACGTGCGAACGGTCACCGGCCTCGCGGCGGCGGGGTGTCTGACGATCGGCCTCCAGTTGTCGCACTCCGGCAATCTCGGGCTGTAACGGACACCCCCGCGGTGGGAGACGGGGCCGTCGCTGCGCGCCGCCTCAGGCGTGCTTCAGGACGAGCGCCACCACGCCTTGAACCAGTTTGCGGTTCAACGGAGCGTGCCCGATCAGCAGCCGGTACCAGATCGCGCCGAAGACAAAATCCAGCAGTAGTTCGAGATCGACGCCGGAGGCGAGTTCGCCGCGGCGTTGCGCGTCGCGCAGCATCTCGCGAACCGGAGCGCGCCGGCCGGCGATGAAGCGGTCACGAAACGCGGTGCGGAATTCGTCTTTCACCTGGGCCTCTGCGGACAAACTGCGGAGGACCTCGCCGACGGGCCCGTTGAGCCGGTCGACGACGCTTTGGAAGTACTGCGAGAGATCGCGTTCGAGTCGACCCGTGCGCGGCGGCGGGATCTGCTCGGCGCCCAGCTGCAACAGTGCGTCGAGCAGGAGTTCGCCGGCCGATTTCCAGCGGCGATAGATCGTCGCTTTGCTGATGCCCGTGAGGCGCGCGATCTCGTCGATGCTGAAGCCGGCGTAGCCGCGCTCCTCGATCAGCTTTAGCGCCGTCGCGAGAAGCCTGCGGTCGGCGTTCGGATCGCGCGGCCGCCCGAGCCGGCGAGCGGAGGGCTTCTCAAGCATCGGTCTCTGGTAGTACTTACGAAACGGTTCGTACAGGAAATTTGACTTACGAAACGGTGCGTTCATGTATTCCGCATGACTCAAGAACTCGACGGCAAGCGCGTGGTGGTGATGGGCGGCGGCTCGGGAATCGGACTGGCGGCGGCGAAATCCCTGGCGGGACTCGGCGCGCGGGTGATCGTGACGGGGCGGTCGGAGGAGAAACTGCAGGCGGCTGTCCGCGACGCCGGCGTGCCCCTCGAACACGCGGCGTTCGATGCGGGCTCGGAGCCGTCGGTGCGCGCGTTTTTCGACCGCGTGGGAGCCGTCGACCATCTCGTGCTCACGCTGAGCGGGGCGAAGGGCGGTGGACTCTTCCGCGAGGTCGCGATCGGGTCCGTGCGCGAGGGATTCGAGGCGAAATTCTTCCCGCATTTCCTCGCGGCACAGCTCGCGCTTCCGCATCTGGCGCGCGACGGTTCGATCACGTTTGTTTCCGCCATCTCGGCGCGCGGATCGATGCCCGGCACGGCGGGACTCGCCGCGATCAACGGCGCGATCGAGGCGATGGTGCGGCCTCTCGCTCGGGAGCTGAAGCCGCTGCGCGTGAATGCCGTTTCCCCCGGCGTCGTCGAGACGCCGTGGTGGGACGCGCTGCCCGCGGGGCAGCGGCAGGCGTTTCTGCAGAGCGCAGCGTCGATGACGCTCGTGGGACGGAATGCGAAGCCGGAGGAAGCCGCCGCGGCGATCGTCTTCGTGGTGACGAACGGCTTCGTGACCGGCACGGTGATCGAGGTGGATGGTGGCGTGCGTTTGAGCTGAGCGCCGCCCTGCCGCTGCGGGCGCCACTCCGCAATTTGTCACAAGCGAGGGTTTGCCGTGCCCCGCTTGGAGCAGCAACCTGCGTTCGACCTGTATCATGAAACGCATCCAACGCATCGGCATCCTCACGGCGGGCGGCGACAGCCCCGGACTCAACGCGGCCATCCGGGCGGTCGGAAAAACCGCAGTCGGGCAGTACGGTTGGGAGCTGATCGGTTTCCGCGACGGCTTCCTCGGCATGATTGAGGACCACTGGGTCGACCTCGATAAGCGGGGTCTCGTCGGCATGCTGACGCTGGGCGGCACCGTGCTGGGAACCTCGCGGGACAAACCGCACCGGATGCCTTCCGAGGACGGCGGCACGAAGGACATGACGGGGGCGATCGTGAAAACCTACCGCCGCCACAAGCTCGACGCACTCGTGTGTATCGGCGGAGGGGGGACGCACAAGAACGCGGCTCGGCTGGTCGAGAAGGGCCTGAACATCGTCTCGTTGCCGAAGACGATCGACAACGATGTGGCGCTGACGGACGACACCATCGGCTTCGACACCGCGCTGGGCATCGCGACGGAGGTGCTCGACCGGCTGCACAGCACAGCGCACAGCCATCATCGGATCATCATCGCCGAAATCATGGGGCACCGCGCCGGCTGGCTCGCGTTGGGCGCGGGCATCGCGGGCGGGGCCGACGTCATTCTCGTCCCGGAGATCGCCTACGACGTGAAAAAAGTCGCGGCCGCGATTCGCCGCCGTTCCGAGCACGGCTCCAATTTCAGCATCGTGTCGGTGGCGGAGGGCGCCATGCCCAAGTCGGACGCTCTCCAACTCGAGAAGCTCCTGAAACAGCGCGACAAGGCGCGGACGGACGAGGAGAGGAAAAAAACGAAGCAGGCGCTCGCTGCCTGGGACAAGGCGCGCGCCGGCCACACCATGCGGCTCGCGAGTCAGCTCGAGGAGCTGACTCACCTCGAGGCGCGCGTGACCATCCTCGGCTACGTCCAGCGCGGCGGCACACCGTCGTGCCACGATCGGCTTCTGGCGACGCGCCTCGGCACGGCCGCAGTGGAGTTCATCCGGGCCGGCAAGTTCGGTCAGATGGTCGCGACGCGCGGCGACGAACTGGTGGGCGTCCCGATCTCGAAGGTCGCGAAAAACATCAAGACCGTCCCCGCCGACCACGGCTGGATCGCTGCAGCACGCCGCGTCGGCACGAGTCTGGGCGACTGACACGAGCTTCCCGGTCGGAGCCGCTTCGGGCAGCTGTCTCCGCAACCTGAGAATCGGGCCGGCGGATGCCGCCGGAGTCGGCGATCTGTACGCCGCGCTCCCGCGTGACTCGATGGGCTAGAGGCAGATCAGGGTGATGAGCAAGGTCACCAGAAGGGCGGTCGCGACGAGAAGGAAATAGGCGCCGCCGACGAGCGTGCCCAGAGCGATGGCTGTCCCTCGGGATGCGGAGAAGGACCGGCGCATCGAGGCGTAGTAGTAATAGACCGCGTAGAGAAACGCCGCGAGGTTGGCCCAGGTGGAGAGCGCCGGCAGGGCGAGGCCGACGAGCGAGGACCACCCGAACGCGACGATCCACCAGAGAAAGACGAAGGAGTGGAGGTGAATCGCGTACACCAGGTGCTGGATGTAGAAGTAGGGTTTCTTCCAATACGCGACGCGGGTGAGAAGGGCGAGAAACGGCAGGCAGACCAGCAGCGCCTTGGGGACGGCGTGGGCGAACTCCGCCAGCGTCCTTTCCGGATGCTGCGCCTTTTCAAGAAGCGTCTTGCGGATCGCGAGATTCCGCTCGGGCGAGAGGCCCAGATCGAGCTGGATGTCGTTCAGGTTCTGTTCGCCGCCGATCACCACGCTCGCCTTTCCTCCCCCGACTTCCTGAACCGAATCGTGCGAGGAACGGAAAAAAACGAAGAAGAACAGCAGGCTGATCACCACGTAGAACCGGAACGGCGGGACATGACGGGCCCTGCGACCGGCATTGAAGTCCACCGTCATTCGCCCGGGGCGAAACAGCAGGTCGTAGAAGCCGTGGAGAAAGGAGTGGTCGACGTGGAACCAGGCTTCGAGCGCTTCGTGAAGGACGTGGCGGAGCCCCCGGTGAAAATCCACGTCCTTCTGCCCGCAACGGTGGCAGTACGCCCCTTGAAGGGGAGTGCCGCAATTCTGGCAGGATGAGTGGACTGGGGCGCTGGATGTCTCGTGCACGCAGGCAAGCTAGGACGATGCGGCCGCCTGCAAAGACAATTGTCTCCCCGGCAGGAATCGGCCCGCCGGTATCCATCTTCTGGAGCGGGCGGACCGGCGCACCCTCCGTCAGAACGCGTGCAGCAGAGAGGCGCCGAGGACGTTGAGGAGTCCGGCGAAGACCATCACGAGACCCGCCACCGCACCTTCCTCGTCGCCCAGCTCGCGAGCCTTGGCCACGCCCGCTCCGTGCGCACCCATGCCGAAGGATGCTCCCCGGGCGAAGGCCGACCGCAGGGGCAGGAGGAGCAGCAGGCTCTCGCCTACGGCGGCGCCGAACAGTCCGGTCACCGCGGTGAACGAAGCGGTCAGCGCCGGCACGCCGCCGACGGTCTCCGACATCGCGATGGCGAACGGCGTCGTGATCGAGCGCGGGAGCAGGCTGGCCCGCACCTCGGGAGTGAGCTGGAAAAGTCCGGCCAGCCACCAGGAGACTCCAATGGCGATCGCGCTGCCCGCCACGACACCGGCGAGCAGGATCGGCCAGTTCCGCGCGATGGTGGCGCGTTGTTCGTAGATCGGGATCGCGAACGCGATCGTCGCCGGCCCCAGCAGGCTCACCAGCCAGTGGGTTCCCCTCAGGTACTCGTGGTAATTGGTGTGCAGCGCGATCAGCAGCGCCGCGCAGAGGCCCCAGGTCGTAAGGAGCGGAGAAAGCCACCAGCGTTTGTACTTCCGGTAGGCGGCGCGCGAGGCGGCGTAGATTCCGAGCGTCACCAGAGCCCAGAAGACGGCGGCGAGACTACCGGACATCGCGGCTCTTCAGGCGGAAGCCTGCCTCCACGACGAGCGCCGTTCCGACCATCACCGCGGGAGTGCCGACGAAAACGGCGAGCAGAAGTTTGAAGCCGAGCGGCCCGACCAGCTCCGGATGGTCCACCAGACCCAGCATCGCCGGCACGAAAAAGAGCATGAGGTGATCGAGCAGACCGCGGGCGCCCTGGCTGAACCAAGCGACCGGCACGGCTCCGCTCAGGAGCAGGCCGAGCAGAAGGAACAGACCGACGATGCTCCCCGGCACCGGCAAGCCGAGGACGCGCGTCAGGGCGTTGGCGCCGGCGCTGAGCACGATCAGCGCCGCGAGCTGGATCCAGCGGTTTCCGCGGATCAGGCGGCCCAGGCTCTTCGCGGCGGCGAGAATGTTCGGTTTCATGACAGCCCGATGGTGCCACAATCCAAGCGATTCCGAAAATGAATTGATGGAATCGTGTCTATTCCGATAGGGAATGGCACATGGATTTTCGGAGCCTGGAGATACTGGTCGAAGTTGTCCGGCAGGGAGGTTTTTCCGCCGCAGCCAAGGCGCTGAACACCACGCAGCCGACGGTCAGCAAGGCGATCCAGCAGCTGGAGCACGACTGCGGGGCGGTGTTGATCGACCGTCTTTCGCGCGGCATCCGGCTCACCTCTGCGGGCGAGACGGTGATGCGCCGGGCGAGTTCGATGATGACGGAGCGCGAACACCTGATGGCGGAGCTGGCGGACCTGCGCGGGCTGCAGCGGGGCCGGCTGAAACTCGGCCTGCCCACGCTTGGAAGCAGCACGCTTTTTGCGCCGCTGTTCGCCGCGTTTCGAAAGAAGTACCCCGGACTCGAAATCGAACTCCACGAACACGGCAGCAAACGGCTCGAGGAGGCTGTCCGGGCGGGGGAGATCGAGCTTGGCGTCTCGCTCCGCCCCGTGCCCGACGACTTCGAATGGAGCGCCGTCTGCGACGAGCCGATGATGGCCCTGCTTCCGAACGGACATCCGCTCTCCGGCCGGGGTTCGATCCGGCTGACGGAGATCGCCCACGATCCCTTTATCTACTTCGAGCGCGGCTTCGCGCTGAACGGCATCATCGTCGCGGCGTGCCGGCGACGTCGCTTTACCTTGAGCGAGGCCGCGCGAAGCGGGCACGCCGACTTCATCATCGCGCTCGTGGCCGCCGGCCTCGGCGTGGCGCTCCTCCCGCGCATCGTGGTCGCGGCGCGGCGACCTCTATCGGTGGATACGGTGCTGGTCGACGAAACGGACCTGCGCTGGCAGCTCGGCTTCATCTGGCGCAGGGGCGCGACGCTTTCGCCCGCGGCCAAGCGCTGGCTGGACCTCGTCGCGGGAGAAGTGGGGGAGGTCGCGTCGCGGAGCGCGAAGCCGGCGGCCAGGCCGCGACCGTCCCAGCGAGGTATGCGCTGAAACGCCGAAGGTTCGGCTTTGGGCTCCAAACAGTTGGGCTCGAGACGAACGGACGTCGGCGCCGCGGGGAAGAACGCGTCCTTTTTTTCCGGGATGTCTGAATGGCCGCGTCAGGCCCGTCATCGGTGCGAAGCCGCAAGAATGCCGGCTCACATATCCACCATGAAAAACAACGACACCCTGACCAAAATGCAGCCTCGGATGAAGAATCCCGCCGAGGTGATTCCCGAAGCCGTTCAGCCGATCCAGGCGCTCTACGCCACGGCGTACAAGGGAGGCGTTCCTCCCGCCACGCTGGCCCTTGTCCACCTGCGGGTGAGCCAGATCAACGGATGCTCCTCCTGCGTCGACGGCGGCGTGCGCCACGCGAAACAGGCCGGAGAAACCGACGAACGCCTTTTCGGCGTATCCGCCTGGCGAGACATGCCGTACTTCGACGAGGCCGAGCGGGCCGCCCTCGCTCTGGCGGAAGCGGTGACGCGTCTCAGCGATCAACCGGATCCCGTTCCGGATTCCGTCTGGAACGAGGCGGCGCGGCTGTACGACGAAAAAGCGCTCGCCGGGTTGCTCCTCGCGATCGCCACCACGAACGTCTTCAACCGGCTGAACGTTCCCACCCGGCAGGTGGCCGGAGCCAAGGAGTGGTGAGGGTCCGCCTTCATCTCCCGAAAAGACCGAACCCAACCTTCCTTTTCCTCCCATGAAATACGCCCTTCTTGTTCACCAAGCCCAGGAATACTTCGACCGGCCCAAGGATCCCGCCATGGCCTCCGCGGGCCGCGCTTACGGCGATGCGCTTCAGGCCGCCGGTCTCCTCATCGGCGGAGGCGGGCTGGAGGCGCCGCAAACGGCGACCACCGTGACGTTGCGCGACGGCAAACGTCACGTGCACGACGGCCCCTACGCCGAAACCAAGGAGTACCTCGCGGGCTTCGCGATCATCGATGCCCCGAACCTCGACGTGGCCCTGGAGTGGGCTGCACGCCATCCGCTGGCGGGGCACGCCTCGATCGAGGTGCGTCCGCTCCTCGGTTCCCATTTCGCCCTCGGCACGGCAAAATAGCTCCGGCGATGGGAGAGCCCGACGCGCATCAAACAATCGAATACGTTGCGCGCAACTCGTATGGCCGCCTCGTGGCGTACCTGGCGGCGCGTTCCGGGGACGTCGCGGGTGCGGAAGACGCGTTGAGCGAGGCGTTCGGCGTGGCCCTGCAGCGTTGGCCGGAGGAGGGTGTTCCCCTGAAACCCGAGGCCTGGCTGCTCCACGCCGCCCGTAATCGCCTGATCGACGCGTCCCGGCGCCGGCAGGTGAGGCAGAAATCGGAGCCGTACCTCCAGCAGCTCGCGGGCGAGGCGGAGTCCCTGGCCTCCGCCGAGCGCGAGTTCCCCGACGAGCGCCTGAAGCTGCTCTTCGTCTGCGCGCATCCTGCCATCGACGAAACGGCGCGGACTCCGCTGATGCTGCAGACCGTGCTGGGTCTTGACGCGGCGCGGATTGCGTCGGCTTTCCTCGTTTCTCCTGCCGCCATGGGCCAGCGGCTGGTGAGGGCCAAGACGAAGATTCGCGACGCCGGTATTCCCTTCACGATCCCGGAGCCGCCCGAGTGGGACGAGCGTGTGTCCTTCGTGCTCGATGCGCTCTATTCCGCTTACACCGCAGGTTGGGAGAGCGTCGCGGACCCCGATTCCGCGCACCGCGGTCTGGCGGCGGAAGCCATCTCCGTCGGGCGCACGCTGGTTCAGCTGATGCCCGAGGAACCCGAGGCGCGCGGTCTTCTCGCCCTGATGCTGCATTGCGAAGCTCGTAGTGCGGCGCGCCATACAAGCACGGGGGAGTTCGTGCCTCTGGACCGGCAGGACCCCGCGCTCTGGTCGCGGACGTTTCAGGAGGAGGCGGAAAAACACCTGCGGGTGGCCGCCGCTTGCCGGCATATCGGACGCTACCAGCTCGAGGCGGCCCTTCAGTCGGTCCACGCCCATCGCGCCGTCAGCGGCGAGATCGATTGGAAGGAGATCGCGTTGCTCTACGAAGGGCTCGTCCGCTTGGCTCCGGGCATCGGTTCGTCGGTCGGTCGCGCCGTGGCTCTCGCCGAATGCGGCGACGCGGCGGGAGGGCTTGCCGCACTTGACGCGATTCCCGCGAGCCGAGTTGCGAGCTACCAGCCCTGGTGGGCCGCGCGTGCTCACCTTCTCCAGAAGTTGAACCGCGGCCCGGAGGCGCGAACGGCCTTCCTTCGCGCCGCAAGCCTCTCCGAAGACCCGTCGCAGAGAGCACACCTCCTGCGCCGGGCCGAGTCCTGAAGCAGGCAGTCGGCGGGCCGGGTGAACGACCGCCGATTCACCGCTTTCGCTGGTTCTGCCAAATCGGACGGCGACACGCCGTGGACCTTACGCAGCTCTGTTTCCCTGGCTCTTCAGCTGATTCAACTCCTTCTCGATGATCCACCGCCTCCGCAGTTCGTTCATCAAATAAAAGCAGATCAAGACCGGGCTGATCGCGCTCGATTCGCTGCGGCTCGATAGGTAGACGACTGCGACCGTAAGGATGCCCAAGCCCGCGAGGTCTCCCGCACGGTTCAGAATCCATTGGCGGCGCGTCCTCGACTCCGCGATGCGCCGCGTCTCCGACTGCTCGATGATGGTTTCAGCAGGCTTGCTCATGGCGAAAAAGAGTTCTGCTCCGAAGGGTGTTTTTTGCGCAATGACCGGGGCGGGTCAGCCATGAATGTCAGCACGATCCCGGTGCGCGTCTCTTGTACCGGCCGTCGTGCAGCCAAGCAGCTTCGCGAGAACAGAGCCACTGCAATTCCGAGAGCGGTTCCGGGTTCGCTGAAGGTCGCGGACTCCAGGATGTTCGCTCGGCTCTGTCCGGTCTTTGTCCACCACGTTTCCAACGACATGAAATCGGACGGTGACGGTTGTCGTTGTCCGCCTCGTTCGTAGCGTGCGGGCATCGCCCCAGACGTATCCGCCGTATGATGACTGCACTCGATTTCCGCTCGTCCGCTGGGGAGGCGTCCGCGGCCTCCTCAAAAGGAACAGTTTCCCTCCAGGAGCGCCGGGAACGGCATCCTGCGAGACCGGTGCCCCGCACTTGTTCGCTAGTCGCGATCATCTGCCTGACCGCGTTCGTCGCTTTCACCAGCACGGGACACAGCGCCGCTGCCGCGCCTGACGATGCCGACGCCATTCTGCGCGAGGCGGCCTCTGCGGTGGCCGGTCCGCGGGAGGGAACGTTGCAGGTGCGTTACGCCTACACCATCGCCGGAATGACTGGCACGCGGACCTCCGTGAGCGATCTCGCGTCGGGCGCGTTTGTGGATGCCGATGCGGTCGGGCCGTTCGAGCGCGCCTTCGGTTACGACGGTTCGATTCCGTGGATGCGGGATCTTTCCGGAGCGAATACTCCGCAGCAGGGAGGCGATCGCGTGCAGACGTCGGTCAACGAAGCCTACCGCCGGGCCAACCTCTGGGCACGAGAAGATCGCGGTGGCGCGAGCGTGAAGTACGTCGGCCGGGAAACCGAGGACGGGGTGATTCTCCAGCACCTGATCATCGTTCCACCTGGCGGCAAACCGTTCGATGCCTGGTTCGACGCAACGACTCATCTGCTGACTCGCATTGCTGAGGAGTGGCAGTTTTTCCACGCCCGGATGTTCTATTCCGATTACCGGCGCGAGAACGGCGTCCTGCTCCCTCATCGAGTGACCATCGACCCGGGAGTCGGGAAGGAGCACTACGAAACGCTGGTGCTCGAGGAGGTCCGCCTCGAACACACCCCGCGTCCCCTGGCTTGGTACACCTGCCCGAAGGTCGAGCCGACGGGAATGGGGATCGTGGACGGGAAGGCGAGCACCGTCGTCCCGTTTCGGTTTCTGAACAACCACGTCTACGTTTCGGCGTCGGTGAACGGAAAGGGGCCGTATACGTTCATCGTGGATACAGGAGGGCACACCGTGCTTTCCCCGAAGCTTATCTCCGAGGCGGGACTGAACTCGTTCGGGAAGGCGGCGACCTCGGGTGTCGGGGAGAAGGTGGAGACGAGCGGTTTTGCCATCGTCCATGAGATCGCGGTTGGGGATGTCCGCATGCACGACCAACCCGTGATCGTGTTGCCGGTGTACGATCGATCCATTGAAGGCATCGCGGTCGACGGCATGGTCGGCTTCGAACTCTTTCGGCGCTTTGCCGTGCGGATGGACTACGGAGCGAAGCAACTCACGATCACGCGTTTCGACGCGTTTGCTCCTCCCGCGGGCGAAACTGCGGTGCCCTTCGTGTTCTACGATCACCTTCCCTCGGTCAGGGGACTCGTGGACGACCTGCCGGCGCGCTTCGACATCGATACCGGTTCGCGCATGGAAGTGGATCTGACCACGCCGTTCGTCGAGCGCGCGAATCTGCGCGAACGCTATGGCAACGGCGTCAGCATGATCACGGGCTGGGGAGCCGGTGGAGAGTCGCGTTCCTCCGTCGTGCGCATCCCGTCGCTCACGCTTGGGTCCGTGCGGATCGACAACATCGTCGCTGGCTTGTCGGAGGCGAAATCCGGCTCGATCAGCGACGCGAACTACGAGGGAAATATCGGAAGCGGATTGCTGCGCCGGTTCGTCGTGACCTTCGACTACTCGCGCCAGGTGATGTACCTGAAGCCGCTTAGCCCACCTCCGCCCGACGCCGGCCAGTTCGACCGTTCCGGCATGTGGATCAACGCCGAGAACGGCGGTTATCTGGTCCGCTCCGTCGCCGCCGGCAGCCCTGCGGCCTCGGCCGGTCTCGCGGAAGGAGACGTCATTGTGACGCTGGACGGAGAACCCGCGTCGCCGGAGCACCTCTCCGACGCGCGCACCCTGCTGCGGGCCCGTCCAGCCGGGTCCAAAGTCCCCGTGAAGTTCCGCCGCGGCGACGCGGACCACACCACAGTGCTCACTCTACGCGACCAGGTGTAGCCGGCGGTTCGGAGGCCGCGCTGACCAGGACCCTTACTTCCGCTCCAAGCGGACGCAGAGGGTGCGGGGGCCGAGGCTCTTTTCGGTCACGTTCCACCCGGCGCGATTCACCAGGGACTCGAAATCGGCCATGTGGAACCGGCGTACGGCGATCCGGATGCTCCGTGCTGCGGAGCGGTTTTCTTCCGAGTCGGGTGAGATCGACCCGCAGAACGTGAAGGCGGGCGGCAGGGTTTCGCGCAGGACCGCCAGATTGCCGGCAATGGCTTCATCCGACCCGTACTGAAAGAGTCCGCCCTCGGACGAGCCCGCGGTCATGGCGTCGGAGGAAATCTTGGCCAGGACGCCGCGGAGCGTCTCTGGGCGGTTCCAGTCGTAGGAGTGATGAAGGAACTCACAGTCCATTCCTGCGAGCGGCGCCCCCTTGGACTGCAGGGCGGCGAGGGCGCGAGTCCCGAACAGCGGGCCGTTGTCGTCGGCATCGAACACGTGGATACGGGTTTCCCGGCCGGAGAACCATGCGCTGTTTTCTTTCCGGAGAACGATCAGCGCGTTGAGCGCGTCGATGGCCGGGCCGCCCGCGATGCTGACGAGTTCGATCGGTCCCGCGGCTCCGGCCGCGAGTTGCCTGCGCAGACCGCCCGCCACGAGCAGGGCCATGGTCTGAAGGCGCAGACGGACGTCGACGAACGACGAATCCGCGGCGAGTTTCCGGTCGAGCGGCTTCGTGTAGGCCGCCCCGAGGTTGTCCGCACCGAGTTTCATCAGATAGGTGGACATTCCCGGCAGAAAGGATCCCTCGCTTTGCGTCAGCGACTGGAGGAGCACGGAGCGGCGCCGGGCAAAGGCCAACAGCAGCCGTCGCACAAAGGCCGGCTTCGCTTCCCAATTCCGCCTGCGAACCCGCTCCTTCTCCATGACCGCGGCGAGTTTTTCGGCGGTGAGGTTCAGGGCGAAGGCCGGATGGGTGACATCGATGACCGGGAGTTCGTAGCCCGATGCGTCGGTGGCGTAGACCACGCCGGGTTTCTTGTTCGTTTCCGGAAAGCGAGGTTGTAGGGAACTCATGGAGACAAACCGCCCGGACGCCGGGGGCTGCCCCAAGCTGTCGCAGATGCTCCGGGGGACAAGCCGACAGTCGAGGCCCCGCCGCGCGGGAATGATCCCGGCCGACCGCTTGCGTCGCCTCCGCTTACGACCTGGTGGCTTCGCTCTTCTTCCGGGCTCCTGCTCGTTCGATCACTGTTCCTACGCCGGGCAAGGGAAGCGCAGACAGTTGCGCGTGTAGTCGAACTCGTTGAGGTAGGCCCGCGCGAGTTCCGCGCTGGAGAGGACGACGAGCAAGTCGTGGGAGAAGACCGACGTGTTGTACCAGTTGAAACTGCCGTCGAGCACGAGCTGGTCGTCGATCACGCAGTATTTCGCGTGCAGCGGGCTGTAGGGAACGCGCTGGTCGCGGATCCCGTAGGAGAGCAGGACGGGTACGCCGGCGCGCTGCAACCGCGCCACCGCGGGGACGAGGGGCCGCCGGACCTCTTCTTCCATCGGGTATTCTCTTCCTGGATCGCCTTCGCGGACGACGTGGCCGTTCAGGATGAGCTGGACGTCCACGCCGCGCTGGTGCGCGGCTGTGAGCGCATCGATGACCGAATCGCTGTAGTCGCCCTGCATCTCGGAGAGATGAAAAAGGCATCCTCGAATCGATCGGCGCGCCCGATGGATCTCGGAAATGATCGCCTGATGCGGCCGGTACAGACGTCCGTCGCGGCTGTAGGTGCGGCCGAAGGTGTAGAGCAGATTGAACCGGCCCCACGGATCCACTTCGTAGCGCTGGATCACGCCGCCTCGGATGCTCTGAAAAATGTTGTCGAGCAGCCGGCACACGCCGAACGAGCGGAAGCTCAGGCCGGATTCCCAATTCGCGCCCCACCGGCTGAACGTGATGTTGAACGAACCGAGGATGCAGTCCTCGTCGCCGAAGACGACGAACTTGTTGTGCATGTCCGGCGCGAGTTCCACCCGAGGATCCCGGGCCGAGCAGAACACGCCCAGCAGCTCGACTCCGGAATGCTTCAGCCGAGCGTAGTTCTCGCTTCGCGTCAGGGTCATTTTCCGCCAGTCGACGATGCATTGGACCTCCACGCCCTGCGCCGACGCGTAGAGGAGATGGTTGATGAAGTCGGGGTCGTCGATGCAGTCGACGCACACCTTTATCCCGGACGGACGCTCGGGAGATTCGGCGCGGCGTCGGATCATGTCGTCGATCCTGTCATGGATGTAGCGCTTCGGATGATACGGATGATGGACGACTCCGCGGGTGAACTTCGGGATGGCGCCGAGCGATTCGACATGCCGGTTGTACCAGTTGGCGTCCCGCTGGAGGATGCTCGGATCCGCCTCCCGCGTGCGGTAGGAATTGGGCCCGGCGGCATGGGCGGCGGAGAGGCCGGTCTGAGACGGCCAGGCGTTCTCGATGGCCCCGGTGTCGAACAGCCGGTATTCATGCTGGGACACGATCGAGGTTTCGCCGCGGTGAACGACGTAGGAGAAGCGGACACACGAGATCGCTCCGAAGGGCTGGCTCTCAACGCTCAGGTAGAATTCGCGGGTCCAGCGCCGGCGCAGCCCGTCGCCCTCCACTGGATCCGTGTCGACGAAATACCGGTCGCAGATGCCGCCGAACCGATGGACGAGCAGGATCACCTTGACGTTGGTCTCCGGTGCGCGGGGGACGTCGAACGTGATTCGGGCCCACCGGACCATGAACCGTTCGCCGAGGTCGTTTCTGCGCGCGAACGGCGTGCCGAGTTCTGCCAGAACGGGCGTCGCAAACTGTTCGGCGATGGCCATGGCGTGGGAGCGCGCTATCGATCCGGAGTCGGAATCGCCCGGCTTCGGGAAGGCGCGAATGCTGTCGGCAAAGAACTCATTCCTTGCGTGCGTTGGTTGGCCCGTCGGCGCCGGTCAGAGCGGAGGTTCGAATTCCGCGTAGTATCCCGCGTGGTCGGACACGCGGCCATAGTCGGAAGGGGTGAAAAGCACCTTGGCGTTTTTCACGTCGAGGCGGTTTCCCGGTCTCAGAAAAATGTAGTCGATACGCTGGTCGTCGGGAGCGACGCGGCCGTTCGAGCCCGGCGGCCTGAACACAGCCTGCGCTTTCAGGTATTGATCTTCGAATCCGCCGACGCGGGTGACGTACGTATAACCTTCGGCGCCGGCTTTGGCGTTGAAGTCTCCGAGCAGCAGGGTGGCGGCCACGGCGGGCGACTCCTTTTCGCGGGCCCAGGCGTTGAGGCGGTCGAATTGCTGGCTGAAGCCATCCTGCCACCAACTCAGGTGCACGGAGAAGACGTTGAGACGTCCCACGTGGGGAACGTTGACCTGCGCCATCACCACGCGGCGGGAGTGGATGCTGTTTTCGTCCTGACCGGGAGAAACGTAGCACGAGTCCTTCAGTTCGATGTCGTGCCGCGAGAGGATCGCGCAACCTTCGCGGTAAATCCCGAACCCCCGATGCGACCAGTCGTGGACCAGTTGATACGGTTGGGCGAGGCGGTCGCGGATCAGTTTCGCCGTGTTGGCATCGAACGCAGTTTCACCGTTCCACGGTTGGGCGACCTCCTGCAGACAGACGATGTCGACGCGGTGGTCGTTGATGGCACGGGCGATGGCCCAAAGTTTCGCCTCCTGGTCTTCCTCTTGGCAGCAGTGCAGGTTGAGCGTCATCAGGCTCAGCCGATCGTGACGCGCGCAGTAGTTAACCCCGAAGTTGTTGTCCCAAATCGTTCCGTCCTGCTCCTCGCACGCGAGGGCGTATTCGACCCGGTAGGCGTCGTGCACCGGCAGGTGCGTCACCCAAATCGAGGTTCCCGTTTCGCTCGGATTGCGCGCGCTGCTGGCGTGCGTTTTTTCCCAGTGATGGCGCCAGAACACGCATTCCGAGGTGTTCGTGGTCATCCAATTGTCGGCGGTCCACCGCACGAACACTCGCTTGGGCTGCAGCCAGGGATGCGCGGCCGCGGTGATCGGCAGATACTCGTCGTCCGGGCCGAGGTGCGTTTGGACGCGGACGTTGAGCAGAGGCCAGCGTGGAGAAACCCAGATTCCCGCGTCGGCCTTGATGCAGTAATTTCGGGTTTCGTTGGAATCCCAGAAATCGACGCCGGCCATTCGAAGGTGGAAGGCGAAGGTCACGTCGCCGGGGAGCGTTTCCAAGGCGAACTCTCCGCCGAAATGAATCTCCGCTTCCCAGACTTCGTGCCGGAGACCGGCGCTCCGTGTGAAATGGCAGGGTAGCACCCGCCAGTTTCCGTCCGTGCCTGCCCAGTGCACCTCCACGTTTTTGTCGAACGCCAGGTTCTCGATCAGCACGGCAAACGTCAGGGTTTGCCGCGGGCCCCCCGGCGTTTTTGCGACGACGTTGCCTGCGTAGAGTGTTTCGATCGTGTTCACAGCGCGTGTGGCTTTCTGATCGGCACGGACCTAGCGCAGCAATCGACCAACGCCGTCTGGTCGAACGAGCTGTAATCATAGCGCTTGGCCAGTGGCGGTCAACGGAGGGCGCTGATTCGACGGGAACGGATTCCATCGCGTGTGGGCACGTTGGCGGCGTTTCCGGACGCAGACCTCGGCAGCTGGGTCGGCCTGAAACGCGCGGCACCCTAGCGCAGGATCCAGCAGAAGCCGCTTGGGTCGAGGGTCAGGCTGTGCCCTGTCCAATGCGCATGCTGGCCTGCGAGCACGTTGCCTGGCTGGGCGTGGCGGACGTGGCACTCCTTGCGGCCAAGATTGTAGACGCACCAGATGGATTGTCCTCCGGCCGTGCGGAGAAACGATACCCGGTCGCCGACGTTCTCGAGCGAGCTGACTCCTCCCTCGGCGAGCCCAGGATTCTGCCGGCGAAGGCGGATAAGGTGCCTGGCGGTGTTCAGGGTCGAATCGAGCCGCTTCTCCTGCTCTTCGACGGCGAGACTCAGATGGCTTTCGGGAATGGGGAGCCAGGGTTCCGACGTGCTGAAGCCCGCATGCTCGGCTGAATTCCAGGGCATGGGGGTGCGGCAACCGTCGCGGCCTTTGAACCTCGGCCAAAACGCCTTCCCGTAAGGATCCTGCAGCCGTTCGAACGGTACATCGGCCTGCGGGAGTCCGAGTTCTTCCCCCTGATAGAGGCAGATGTGCCCCGGCATCGAAAGCAGCAGCGCAAGGAGCTGTTTCGCCGTCGGCACCGGCTCCCGGCCGTTTAGCCAACGGGTCGCGACCCTCGGTTTGTCGTGGTTGCTGAACGCGTAGCAAGGCAGGGCCGGAGGCGCGATGGTCGCACGCAGGCGCTCGAGCACTTTCGCCACGTGGGCGGCGCTTCCGTCCGAACCCATGAGCGAAAAACTGTAGGCCGAGTGGAGGCGGCCGGGCGCGGTGTAGTCTCCCATCAACGCGATCGCGTCGGTGCCGCCCACTTCCGCGAGGCTGAACGCCTCGTATTCATCGAGCAACGACCGGATTCTCGCCAGGAATGGCAGAGCTTCCGGGCGCCCCTGGTCGTAGAGGTGAACCTGGTAACCGTAGGGCTGGAATGCCGCGCTGGTGTCGTCACGCGGGGGATTGTCGCGCAACTGCAGGTCCTGGAAGTAGTGATTGCACGCGTCCAGACGGAAGCCCGAGACGCCTTGCTCCAGCCAGAAGCGGATCTCTTCCAGGATCTGGTCCTGCACGGCCGGCGTGTGGAGGTTGAGATCCGGCTGACTGGCGAGAAAAGAATGAAAATAGTACTGGCGGCGCGTGGCGTCCCACTGCCAGGCGCTGCCTCCGAAAACGGAAAGCCAGTTGTTCGGCGGACTGCCATCCGGCTTCGGATCGGCCCAGAGGTACCAGTCATCTTTTCCCTCTTTCCGCTCGATGCTTTGCGCGAACCAGGGGTGCTGGTCGGAGGTGTGGGAGACGACTAGGTCGAGCAGCACCTTGAGGCCGAGCGATCGGCACTGTGCGAGCAGCCGGTGGAAATCTTGCATCGTGCCGAATGACGGATCGATCGCCCTGTAGTCGGAAACGTCATACCCGAAGTCGTGCATCGGGCTCTTGAAAAACGGGCTGATCCAGACCGCATCGACGCCGAGGCTCTTGATGTATTCGAGCCGGCGCGTGATCCCGTTCAAATCGCCGATTCCGTCTCCGTCGCTGTCGGAGAAACTCCGAGGATAGATCTGGTACGTGATCATCGGCCGGAGACTGCACGAGGCCGGCTCGCGGGTGAATACAGATGTGCGGATTCGCTCGTCTACCGGGCGCTCGTGAGGCCGCCCACTACGCGGCGCCCGTCTTGAGCAGCTGGAGGATTCCGTCGAACGGGATGACGAGCCACGCCGGCCGGTTGTTCAGCTCGTAGCCGATTTCGTAAACCGCCTTGTCGAGCAGGTAGGCGTCGAGGAGGACCTCGAGTTGGCGGCGATCGTGCGGAATCAGCCGAGAGTCCGACAGGGTTCGCAGATACGCACCGAGATAGGTGGCGCAGATCCAGCGCCGCCAATACGTCGCCCAATTCGAGATGCGCGGCCGGTTCTCGGGCGTGATGAGCCCTCGCTCGCCGAGCGTGTGCAATGCGGTGTGAACGGCGTAGTGGAAAGACCGGATCATGCCTGCGACGTCGCTGACGGGTGAGCGTTTCAGCCGCCGGGCGCTCAACGAACGGGCCGGCTCGCCTTCGAAGTCCAGGATCATGAAATCCGTTCCCGTCGAGAGCACCTGACCGAGGTGGTAGTCGCCGTGAACGCGGGTCCGCATGGCGTCCAGCCGCTCCGTGTAGAGCTGTTTGTAGCGCTCGAGGATCCGTTCCTGCGCCAGGACAATGGCGGTTGCATCGGACTGAAGCTCGGAAGGCAGGGAGCGCAGTCGACGCCGGAGGAGCTCGAAATTCTCCATCACCAGATTCCGCATCGATTGATAGAGCGAGCGCTGGTAGTGCGGAGAAAAAGCCTCGGGTGCGAAATCCGGTTCTCCTCCTCCGCCGAGGGCGAGGTGCAACTCCGCGGTGCGGACGCCCAATACGCGGGCCGACTCAAGGTGGGTGCCGAGCGCCTCGACGACGTCGTTCGTGGGCTCCTTTGCCGAAAGATCCAGCAAGGGCTCCTCCGGAAGCACGCAGGGGCGGTTTTCCACGTCGAAGAGGAGCACGCGGTCGAAGTAGCGGCTGAGTGCGTGGAGAGTATGGTCCCACCCGTCGTTCGCTCCGGAAATGTACTGCGTGAGAATTCCGACGCTGCGCACGCCCGCCGCGGAACGGTGTTCGATCGATCCGCCGAGCGCGGGGATGTTGGGAAAACGCCGATCGGTCAGGTAAGCCGTGATCTCGACGTCCGGGTTTGTCCCGGCCTCCGGCCGTCGAAAGAGTTTCAGGAGAAAACGGTCCGAAAAGACGACGGCGGTGTTGCTGTGCTCCGCCTGTGAGAGCAGCGGCTGTATTTGCGCGCAGTCCGGGCCGCACAAGGCGCGAAAGGCGTTGGTCGCGCGAAACACCAGCGATCCATGGTGGCCGGAAAGCGTGGTGCCGGCCTCCATGCAGTCCAGCAGAGCGCGCGGAAATGCCCGATCCGCCATGGCGTCGAAGAGCAGCGTCTCCGAGCCGTCCGCCTCCCTCAGGCGCGCGATTCCGGCGTTCGGTCTTTCCCGGACGAGAGCCTCGGCCTCCGCTTGCGGCGCGCGGGCAAGAGGAAGCACGTAGACTTCGGGATCCCCGGTGGCGTATTCCGCGTTGAGGAGCGCAAGGTAGGCGGGCCCTCGCGACGTGGGCACGCCGATTGCATCCACCAACTCGATACCGCGCAATTCGCGGGCTTTCCCGCCGAACCAACGGCGCTGCTGGACATAGCCCGCCAGGATCTCGTCGAGCCGTGCCCGGCCCGGCTCATCGAGGATTCTCTCCCAGCCCCGTTCCGAAGGGAGACTCGGCAGGTCGGCCAGGCTCGAGGGCAGGGTGGGCGCGCCTGCCCCGGCCGGCGCGGTGGGCTCGAGAGCGAACCAGAAGAACGCGTGCGGATTGATCGTCAGCCGGTACAGCCCCTGGTCGATCGGCGGAAAACGGTCGCGGCCGAAGATCTCGACCGGAACGTATCCCTTGAACTCCGACAGATCGACCTCGAGTGCCTGGGCATGCCGTGAAAGGTTGGCCACGACGAGGACCCGCTGATCCTCGAATTCCCGGACGAACATCAAGATCTTGCGGTTATCGGGCTGGAGAAACTTCAGCGACCCGCGCCCGAGCGCCGGCAGGCGCTGGCGAACGCTGAGGATTCGTTTCATCCACCAGAACAGCGAGCTGGGGTTGCTCTGCTGCGTCTCCACGTTGACCGCCTCGTAGTGGTATTCCGGATCCAAAATGATCGGGAGGTAGAGGCTCTGGGGGTTGGCCCGGGAGAAGCCCGCGTTCTTGTCCGAACTCCAGTGCATCGGGGTGCGTACTCCGTTGCGGTCGCCGAGGTAGATATTGTCACCCATGCCGATCTCGTCGCCGTAGTAGATGACCGGTGTGCCCGGCATGGAGAGCAGCAGGGCATTGAGCAGCTCGAGGCGCCGCCGATCGTTGTTCAGCAGCGGCGCGAGTCGCCGGCGGATCCCGAGGTTGATGCGGGCGCGGGTGTCCGCCGCGTACATGCGGTACATGTAGTCGCGCTCCTCTTCGGTCACCATCTCCAGGGTCAGTTCGTCGTGATTGCGGAGAAACATCGCCCATTGGCAGGTCTCGGGAATGGCCGGCGTCTGGGAAAGAATGTCGATGATCGGCGTTCGATCCTCCATGCGCACCGACATGAACAGCCGGGGCATCAGGGGAAAATGGAACGCCATGTGGCACTCGTCTCCGCGCCCTTCGCCGAAGTATTTCACGGCGTCTTCCGGCCACTGGTTCGCCTCGGCCAGCAGCATCCGGTCGCCGTAGTGCTGGTCGACGTGCCGCCGGAGCGTCCGCAGGTAAGCGTGCGTCTCCGGCAGGTTTTCGCAGTTCGTCCCCTCGCGCTCGTAAAGATACGGAATCGCGTCCAGCCGCAGGCCGTCGACGCCCATGCTCAGCCAGAAATCGAGCACGCGGAGAATCTCCTCGTGCACGGCGGGGTGTTCGAAATTGAGATCCGGCTGGTGGGAATAGAAACGATGCCAGTAGTACTGGCCCGCGACGGCGTCCCACGCCCAGTTCGACGTCTCGAAATCGCGAAAGATGATCCGAGCGTCGCGGTACTTCTCGCTCGTGTCGCTCCAGACGTAGAAGTTCCGCTCGGTGCTCCCCGGTGGCGCGCGGCGAGCCCGCTGGAACCAGGGGTGCTGGTCGGATGTGTGGTTGATCACCAGCTCGGTGATGACCCGCAGAGACCGGCGGTGGGCTTGCTCGAGGAATTCCTTGAAATCGTCGAGCGTGCCGTAGATCGGGTTGACCGAATAGTAGTCGGCGATGTCGTATCCGTCGTCCCGCAGCGGCGAGGGGTAGAAGGGGAGAAGCCAGATCGCGGATACGCCGAGATCGCGCAGGTATTCGAGCTTCTGCGTCAGCCCGCGGAAATCACCAATGCCGTTGCCGTCGCTGTCGTAGAAGGAGCGGACGTGCGCCTGGTACACGACCGCGTTGCGGTACCAGAGCGGGCCGGTGGGAGGCGAGGATTCTGGCGGCACCGAGGGCATGGTCACATGAAATAGTCGAAGTCCCGCTCCGACCGCACCCGGCGGCGGAGACGATAGATCGCGGCGGGCAGCTTCTGCGGGTCGAGGCGGACGGGATTGCGCGCCCCGCGCCAGAGATAGCGCGTGTCGCTCAGAAGATCATGGGCCTGAAACGTATCGTCGGCAGCAATACCGAGCTCCTGCAGATCGAGGTCGGTGCGGCATTCCTGCGTGTTGTTCGGATCGAGATTCACCACCGTGAGGATGACGTTCTCCCGGTCCGCGGTTCGCTTGCTATACGCCAGCATCTGAGGGTTGTCGGTGTCGTGGAACGCAAGCAGGTCGTTGCTCTGCAGCGCCGGGTTCTCGCGGCGGATGGCGTTCACCCGCGAAATCAGCGGCTGGAGGCTGTCGGGCCGGTCGCGCTGCCAGGCTTTCAGTTCGTACTTCTCGGAATCGAGGTACTCTTCGCCGCCCGCCAGGAACGGCGTGTTGACGCAGAGCTCATAGGCCGGGCCGTAGATTCCGTAGCTCGCACCGAGGGTGGCTGCGAGGACCAGGCGAGAGACGAAGGCCGGTCTTCCGCCGAATTGGAGCGACTGGGGCAGGATGTCGGGGGTGTTGGGCCACAGGTTCGGGCGGAAGAATTCGCGCACCTCGGTCCGAGTGAGCTGCGTCAGGTATTCACGGAGTTCCTCAGCGGTGTTTCTCCAGGGGAAATAATTGTACGACTGCGTGAAACCGAGCTTCGCCAGGTAGTATTTCACCTTCGGGCGTGTGAACGCCTCGGAGAGGAAGATGAGATCGGGCCGGCTCCGCTTCAGCTCGCCGATGCACCACTCCCAAAACGGAAAGGCCTTGGTGTGCGGGTTATCGACGCGGAAGATCGACACGCCCTCGTGTATCCAGAAGTCGAAGATACTTTTGGCCTCGTTCCAGAGCTCTCGCCAGGCTGCGGTCTCGAAGTCGAAGGGATAGATGTCCTGGTACTTCTTGGGCGGGTTTTCCGCGTACTGGATGGAGCCGTCGGGCCGCCGTTTGAACCACTCCGGATGCTCCTTCGCGTAGGGGTGATCCGGCGAACACTGCAGCGCGATATCCAGGGCGATATCGACTCCGTGCTGCTGCGCGGCGGCGATCAACCGTCGGAAGTCCTGGAGGGTTCCGAGCTGCGGATGAATCGCCTTGTGCCCTCCGGCAGGGCTGCCGATTCCCCAGGGGCTCCCGGGATCGTCAGGTCCGGCTTGCGGTGAGTTGTTGCGGCCCTTCCGAAAAGCCGTCCCGATCGGGTGGATCGGCGGCAGGTACAGAACGTCGAAGCCCATCGCTGCGATGGTCGGCAACAAGGTCTCCAAGTCGCGAAATGTCCCATGGCGTTTTCCGTCCGAGCCGGCCGAGCGTGGGAACAGTTCGTACCACGCTCCATAACGCGCCCTTGTCGGTTCGGCCCAGGCCACCAGCTCGTGTTCATAGCGGGTTCCGAGGGACCTATCTGGATAGCGCTGGGCCGTCGCTCGAAGCACGGCGTCCGCGGCGCGCCCGGTGCGGGTCGGCATCGGAGCGTTTCCTTCGAGTTCGTGTGCCCAAGCCTCCAGCGCGGTACGGTCCGGATCCTCCGCGCGTGCCGCCGCAGCGCGGATCAGAGAGGCGCCGGAGAGGAGGTCGACGGCTACGTCCTGCTTTGCGGCGACCTTCTTGTCGAAGTCGTGAACCCAGGTCCGGAATCGGTCCACCCAGCCTTCGACGGAGTAGAGGTAACGGCCGAGTCTCTCGATGGGGAACGCGGCGCGCCAGCGGTCGTTTCCGATCGGCATCATTTCCTTTTCCTGCCAGTCCGGCTCTTGCTCGAAGCGGAAGCGCAGCAAGACCGACAGAACGTCGTGTCCGTCGGCAAACACGTCTGCTTCCACGACGACCTCCTCGCCCAACGTGCGTTTGATCGGGAATCGTCCTCCGTCGATTTCGGGCGCTACCGATTCGACGATCACACGCCGCCGGCCATCGCGATCTTCTGAAAGGGTGGGGCGTGCGAGCATGTTCAGGTGTTTCCGCCGGCTGCCGGCGGCATCCGGACGTCGACGTCATGGCTCACCGCACAGCCAAAGAACGAGGCGCTGGGTG
This sequence comes from Opitutaceae bacterium EW11, assembly GCA_003054665.1. Lineage (GTDB taxonomy): Bacteria > Verrucomicrobiota > Verrucomicrobiia > Opitutales > Opitutaceae > EW11. The sequence goes on from QAYY01000026.1 coordinate 72,141, forward strand.
CCGGGCGGTTTTTCGACGGGGCGCCTTTATCCAACCGGCCCGGAGCCGAAGCGGGAGGTGGTGTATCCGAAAACCGGAGCGACCCGGAATTCGGCTGCTCGCCGCGGCGGCGGTCAGTGGAGATCCGTCGGAGCATGGTCGCACCGACACGGCGTCTTTTCCCGGGTTCTTGGGTCGATCAGCCCCGGGGAGCGTCCGCGTTTTCGTTCCTCCTCGGTAGACGGCGTAGCGGGGCGGAATTCCGGGGGACGTATTCAGCAAATCACGCATGCCGGTCGTCGAGTGCGGGATTATTTCGGAGACTGCGGGACGCCCGTGTTGGCGGGCCGCTGCCGCTCGCTTGAGCGGAGCCCACGGAGGCAGGGGGCTCGGCTCCGAGCGAGCGGGGGCGTGGGCGGCAGATTTTGGTTTTTCTCCGTGCGGGCGACTTGTCCGGGGCAGACGGCCCCGTTCGTTGTATTCGCGAAACAAAACTTCACACACCTCACATCCATGAACTCCGAAACCGCCACCCTCGACGCCGCTGCTCCTCAATCCACGAACCCCGCCGAGACCTCGCCCCGCGATCTGGTGATCTCGCGCGTGCTCCGCGCCTCCCGCAAGAGACTCTTCGAGGCGTGGACGAATCCGGAGCTGTTGAAGCAGTGGTTTGCGCCGAAACCGTTCAGCACGCCGGTGGCCGACCTCGATGTGCGCCCGGGCGGCTCGAGCCTGATCGTCATGCGCGATCCGCAGGGGAACGATTTTCCGAATCGCGGCGTTTTCCTGGAGGTCGTTCCCAATGAGCGCCTCGTATTCACCGATGCCTACACCGAGGCTTGGTTGCCTTCCGAGAAGCCGTTCATGACGGTCATCCTCACCTTTGAAGACGCGGGAGAAGGCAAGACGCGCTACACTGCTCGCGTACAGCACTGGACGATAGCCGACCGCGACACCCACGAGAAGATGGGTTTCTATCCCGGCTGGAACCAATGCATCGACCAGCTCGAGGCATTGGCTTCCAGCTGAGGATGGATCACGCGAGCATCGTCCATTCCCGGGCGGCGGCCGGCGGCCAAGCGGCGTATCCAGAACGCCGTGCCTCCACGGCTGGCTTTTCGGGATACCAGTCGGTCACCCGGATAGTGCTGGTGCGAAACGCCTCCGCCTGCTGCGCGCCTTCACGCCTCAAAGAAAACCGGGTGTCCGCGGGATAAATCCGATGGGAGATTCAGAGCCGCTCCCCACGTCTCTCGAGAGCACTTTCCCAGCCGCGCCGTGGAAGGGGGTGTCGATTGCCCTGGCGGGAGTTTTCTCTCCGGGAGGAACTGGTAATGGGCTCGTGGGTCGGTGGGCGCGCCTTTTCCCAATCGGAACACTCCGCACCAGCAACGGCAGAAATCCAACCTATGCGCGTCGGGCTCATCACCACGCTTAACACGAACATCGGCGACGATTTCATCCGCGAGGGCATCTGCAGCGTCGTGCGGGATCTCGTCCCTGGGCCTGCCCTGGAGTTTGTGCTCATCAACAAACACCGTCCGGAAATGCTGTATGGCCCGAACCACCCCCTCCGGCTGATCCGCACGATGGTCAAAGGAGGGCTGCGCCGCCGTGAGTGGGCCAGGCGCGCCTCGCGGGTGTTCCGGCGCGTCGGCAGCACCGCTTTCGACGCATGCGATCTCATCGTTCAATGCGGGGCTCCTGTGTACTGGGAGGGCTGTGGCCACCAGACCGAGTGGCGGCAGGACCTCTGGGAAGATGTGGTCGCCCGCCTGCATCGCCGCATCCCGGTGCTCAATCTCGCCGCTGGCTCCTGTTATCCCTACCGGCGGCAGCCGGAGCGATTCGCGCCGAATGACGAAGCCTTTGCGCGGTGGCTTTTTGGTCTCTGCCGAGCGACGTCCGTCCGGGATCCCCTGGCGCACGCACTCCTTTCCCGCGCCGGCTGCCAGCCGGAGCTGATTCCCTGCAGCGCGTTTCTCTTCACTTCGCCGGAGCAGGCGCGACGCGATCCGGACGGGCCGATTCTGATCAACTACATGCGCGGGGGCGGCCACTACGATTGGGACAAGAACATCGACGCGGGGATTTGGGACCGCACGGTGAGGGAGGTCATAGCCGATCTCCGGCGCAGGCACCGCGTCATCATGCTCTGCCACAACCAGGCGGAGAAATCGCTGGCGGCGGAGATTGCCCCGGACCTGCCGCAGCTTCTGCCGGCAAACGCCCGCGAATGGGCGGCGGTGGTGCGGAACGCGAAGACCGCCTTGTGCAATCGCATGCACGCATCGGTGGCGCTGGCGGGCATGGGCATCCCATCGGTGACGGTGGGGACCGACACACGGCTGCTGATGGTGGAGCAGCTCGGGGTCCCGTGTCACTACGTGGCGGATACTTCCGGAGCAGCGCTCGTTCGCGAGCTCGAGGGCACAATCGATCAGCGGTCCGCGGTCGCCGCTAGGCTGGCTCAACTGCAGCTGACCACCCGCCGCGCTTACGCCGGGTTGATAGGACGGTTTGTCACGGCTGAAAAATCTCCGGCCCCGCGGTCTCCTCCGCTACAAGCGGTCGCCTGACGCCATGAACTCTTACCAGCTTCAACAAGCCCTTTCAGAGGCGCGCATCGCCGTGGGCGCGCGTCGGCAGAGTCTCCGCGAAGCCTGGCACCGCTGGCGCCAGTCGAAGAAGATCAGGCTGTCGGCTCGTCCCGCCATCCAGGCCCTCAGGCAGCTGAGGCAGCAGCAACCGTCGCAATCGCCGCTGGCGGGGATCCTTCTGGCCGAGCACCTGGGCGATGTCGTGGCGTGCGAGCCGGTGATCCGACACCTTCGCGAAACGCGGCCCGACGCCCGGCTGGTCTGGCTGACCAATCCCTCGTACGCCTCCCTCGTCGAATCGCACCCGTTGCTGCACGCGGTGGTCCCGCTTCATTCCGTGAGCGAGGCCGACGTCATCGCGCGCAGCGGGGCATTGGATCTGGCCTGGGATCTTCATATCACCGGCAAGCCGTGCGCGCGCTTTCAGTGCAACTACACGAAGAGCACGGGGGATCCGACGATCACCGCATCCAACTACTACTGCTTTGGGCCTTTGCTGCCCGCCCTCTGTCGCGGCGCCGGGCTGCCTGCGCTCGATGGTCAACCGAACCTGCACATCGCCCCGGCCGCGCGGAAGAAGGTGGATTCGCTCAGGCTGCCGGCTCGTTTTGTGGCGATCCATGGCACCTCGAACGAGACGATACGGAACTGGGATCCCGAGAAATGGCGGACGCTGGCGAGCAAGATCTGGCGCGTTTTCGGTCTTCCGGTAGTTGAGCTTGGGTTGCGCCCGATTGTGTCGTCGGGGACCGAAGGCTGCGTCGACCTCTGCGGAAAAGTGATGCCGATCGAGATGGCCGAGGTGATTCGGCGCGCGAGCGTGTTCATCGGCATCGACAGCGGTCCTGCCCATTGCGCGAACGCGCTGCAGATCCCCTCGGTGATCCTCCTGGCGCGGTACAAGAACTTCGGCCACTACATGCCCTACACGGGATATCTGCGGCGAAATGCGCGCGAAATGCTGCTCCGAGCGACGCACTCGCTTTCCAGTCTGCCGGTTGAGTCGGTACTGTTCCGGCTGCGGCGTGTGCTTGCGACGCAGAACGGCTTGTCCGGCCCTGTCCGGCGCCCCGTGACCTGACCACCCCGTGCGGCGGCCCGGTTCGAGGTCGGAGCGAAGAGGACGGTCGGAGAAAAGCGGCCGACGTTTGCGCCTTCTCTGCCGCAACGAAGCATTCCGGAGAATTGTCTCTTCACCACGCGCCGTGCGACCATGCTTGATCCATGGCGCTCATCGGTCGCTACAACCGGCTAGTTTTTCTGCACGAGGCACGGCCAGGCGCCTACCTCGACGGCGGCGACCATGGAGAGATACTGCTCCCTGGCAGGTACATTCCCGACGACGCGAGGCCGGGCGACGTTCTCGACGTGTTTGTTTATCGTGACTCTGAAGATCGCCTGCTGGCCACGCGCGAGAAACCGTACGCCACCGTCGGGGAATACGCCTACCTGCGTGTCGTGGGAGTGAGCCCCAGCGGCGGTTGCTTTCTCGATTGGGGGCTCGACAAAGACCTCCTGCTGCCTGCGAGGGAACAGACCCAGCGTCTTCAGAACGGGGCGTGGGTGGTGGTCCACGTGGGACTCGATTCGCGAACGGACCGGGTGATCGCAAGCATGCGCCTCGATCGATGGCTGGACCCTGCTCCGCCGGCCTATGAACAGGGCCAGAAAGTCGACCTGCTGATTTCCGGCGAGACGGAGTTGGGCTACAAAGCGATCATCAATCACCGGCACGTGGGGCTGCTCTATCGCGGAGAGTTGGGCACGCCCCTCGCAGTCGGACAGCGCATGCCCGGCTACATCCGCGGGCTCCGGTCCGACGGGAAAGTCGATCTCGGTCTGGACGCGACGGGCTATGCTCGCGTGGCGCCTTTGTCCGATCGAATCCTGGAGGAGCTGAAGCGAAGCGGAGGGCGCCTTCCGTTCAACGACGACAGCTCGCCCGCCGAGATTCGCGAAGCTCTCGGCATGAGCAAAAAGGCGTTCAAGCAGGCGGTCGGGGGATTGTACCGATCCGGCGCGATCCGGATCGAAAAGCACGGCATCAGCCTCGTGCGCCGTCCTGGCTCCTGAATCCCGCTCGCCGGCGCCGTTCCGGCATCACCCCGCCTCAGCGCCGGGCGTAGAATTTCTTCTCCCACTGCTTCTGGTTCTGGTCCGCCTCTCGTATATAGGGAGTGAATACGGCGAGCGAGAGGACGAGCTTGTTCAGCCAGTTGAAGGGCCACCGGATCGGGCGTTCGAAGTCGACGAAGAGCACCACCCGGACTCCGTCGGTGTCGTTCCAAACCTCGTGATTGAACGAATCGTCGAAGACCACGGCCTTGCCCTCTTCCCACACCAGCACGCCCTTCTCGACGCGGATGCGGCACCGCGTGCGCGGTTCGGGCACAAGCAGCCCCAGATGCAGCCGGAGTACCCCGTTGAACGGTCCACGATGGGCGGGAATGTGTTTTCGCGGCGAAAGAATGGAGAAAAACGCGGTTTTCAGCCCCGGGATCTTTTTCAGGATTCGCCCGGTTTCGGGGCACCGTCGCAGGTTTTCTTCCGAGGATTTTCCGTATCCGCAAAAGAAGAACGTCTTCCACTGATTGTCCCGCTGGATCGACTTCACGTCGGTCGAGATGTCCTGGAAATTCGGGAGCTCCTCGCGACGTTGGAGCACCACGTCGAGTTCTTTCCGGATCTTGGCCCATTCCGACTCGACCTCTGCGACCCACGGAAACGCGCGAGGATCGTAAATGGGGGGATTGCCGTGGATGGAATGGGCGATGTTGCGACGCTCCACCCAGTCGACAAAGGCAACGAGTACGCGGGCGGTGAGCGTTTTCGGAGGAGGAGGCGGGATAAAAGCCTGAGTCTGCGTCTGCGACGGAAGATCCGAGGTAGAACTCATGCCGTACAGGTGCGAGGCAAACGGCGCTCGTCAAATGGGCTGCCCGTTCTCCGCGGGCACAAAAAAAGCCGCGCCCCCATGATGGACGCGGCTATGGACCGTATGAACCTGCGGATTACAGCTTCGCTGCTGCTTGCTTCTTTTGGGAACGCCGGCGGTAGGCGACGATTCCCAGAAGGGCGGCGACGCCCATCAGACCGTAAGTGGACGGCTCGGGAGTGGGAGGAATGTCGCCCCAGCCGTAATCGCTGAAGCCGTTCTGGCAGTAATAGTGGTTGTACGATCCCACTTCCTGCCAGCGAACGACGAGGTCGCCCGGGGCGTCGAAGAAGCCGTTGATCTGTTGCGGCGTGAAGTCCGGGAACGTGAACGTGAAGCGGACCTTTTCGCCGAACTCGATTCCCGTTTGGGGAGAGCCGCCGGTCGGTGTTTTGCCCGTGCCGACGCCGAGATCCTCCGTGTATCCACCGTTCTGGCTGATCGCGTAGGGCTCGAACTTGTGCCATTTCGCGGTGGTGTGTCCCCAGTTCTTGGCCGTCCAAAGCTGCGTGAACGACACATTCGATCCGTTTGTGCCGAGCTGGGCGTCCGTGAAGGGAGTGTTGAAACCGAAAGAGGTGATCGTGCCGATGTATCCAGTATCCGAGACCACCGTGTTATCCACATCGATGATCAGAGCGTTTGTCGTCGGGTTGACCGTGAACGTGAACCGCGAGGTCACTCCATAGTTCAATCCGTTGACGTCGATAGTGGTAACGTAGAGCTGCCCGAATGCCGCGGGAGCCACGACGAACAACGCGCAGAGCGCGATTGAAGCTGGGGAGAGTTTCATGGATCTGCAGCCAGTCTAGCTCCCGACAGGGATTTGCGGTATAAGGGTAGCCCCTATTGGCTCGCCCGGTTTTCTGCCAGCTACCGCAGGTCTTTTGCGCAGATATCGGAGGCGATTCTATCGCAAATTGCAGCCATAGAATTTGATGTGTTGGTGTGCGCCTGGGTTTCTTGGCCGCTCGCTTGCGAGGGGAAACCCTACATTCTATCCCCGTGGCGACAAAAAATGCGCAGCGGCCGAAACCACTGCGCAGGGAAAACAAACGACCGTTTGGCGTATCCGTATTAGTGTTTCACTGCAACGAGCTGCCCCTTCGGCTGCCCGATGGACGTCAGCAAGTCGGTGAACCACGGAGTGCCGATGTTGAACGGCTTTCCGCCCTTGATGCGCGGGAACTCGATCGGACGGAGCACTCCATTGCGGTCTTCGTCGTGGCCGATCACGCCGCTCTCGCGGCGAAGAGCGGCTTCAACGGCCAGATCGACGCAGCTCTTGATCAGTCGGAGATCGTCGATGTTCGCCGCCGCTGCGCGGGCGAAATAACCGCTCTTCTGGATGAGCGTTTTTTCCGCGCCGATCATCTTCGCGAACTGCTCGCCGAACCACTTGCCCGGGTTGACGGCGTCGAGTTTGACGTGGCCAAACGCGTCGCGCGGCACTTCCTGGCCCTTGGCCTGCATCTCGGCGACAATGCTCTCCACACCCGCGCCCTCCGAGATGAAGATATTCACGTTGTCGATACGGTCCATGATCGCCTTCAGGCGAGCGGCCTCGGCGGCAAAGTCGACCGACATCTCCGGGATGAACACGCCGTGGACATCCAGCCGCTCGCGAGAGAGTCCGATGCCCGGCACGAACTCCTGTGCGTCGAGCAGCTTGCGGTAGGCCTGAGCCGTGGCGGCTGTCAGCCAGCCGCAATTGCGGCCCATCACTTCGTGAACGATGAGCATGCGCGGATTGGCTCCGTGCTCCGCCACCACGTTCTGGAAATAGCGAGCGCCCTGTTCGGCGGCCGTCCAGGCGCCCAGGGACTGCCGGATCGGGTAAACGTCGTTGTCGATTGTCTTCGGCAGGCCGATCACGCTGAGCCCGTAGTTATTCCTGCCGAGGAAGGCGGCGAGATCGGCGGCGGCGGTGTTGGTGTCGTCGCCTCCGATGGTGTGCAGCACTTCGACGCCGTCTTTCACGAGCTGATCCGCAGCGACCTTCTGCGGATCCTGCCCCTCCTTCACCAGCCCGCGTTTGATGCAGTCCTTCACGTTCGTCAGCTTCACGCGGCTGTTTCCGATAGGGCTGCCGCCGAACCGGTGAAGGAGGTGCGCTTTGGCACGAATCTCGGGCGTGACCACATAGCGGTCGCCGAGCAGGAGTCCTTTGTAGCCGCCGCGGTAGGCGATGATCTCGATCTCGGGCGCAATCTCGGTGTAGCGCTCGATTAAGCCGCCGATGGCTGAGCTGAGGCACGGTGCGAGGCCGCCAGCTGTGAGAATTGCGACTTTCTTGGGCTTGGAGGATGTACTCATAAGCGGGGTTCCTACCTGTGTGTGAGTGCCAAAAGGGAGTCGAGACGAGACGCTAGGCACGCGTTGGCCAACCTTGCGCGGCGTTTGCTTCGTGCAAGATGCACGGAGCCTCAGGGGCCGTTTTCGAGCTCAGGGCAACGATTCTGATATCTGAGATTTTGAAGCAACAATTACAACAGGCTGTGCTATAGGGATTAAAGACGCTATCTTGGGCGCCGTAGTGAAGAAGGGGTTACCGACTGTGACATTAGGTGCCCCGTTAACGGGGTAGTGCCGGGCCTGGCTGCTTGGGGGAAGGCAACCAACTGCCTAGTTTGGGCGGCGCTATGGACATCCATGCTTTGACGAAGGAAGAGCTTCCTGAGGCGCAAGCGTTGGCGGCCTCGCTCTTCCCGTGGGAGGATGAACACCAGGACGCGCTTGTCGCGGCGGTCTCACACGGTCAATCCGGCGGTTTTCTTGCGGCCCGAGGCCTTTCCGAGGTTAGGGCTTGGGCGGCGAAAGAAGAGGAACGCGTCATCGGTCTCCTCAGCCTCTATGATTACGGCCAGACTCCGGACGAGACCTGGCTCGCTTGGTACGGGGTTTCGACCGAGGTCCGTGGGCGCGGCTTGGGCTGTCAGCTTCTGGATTGGGTGATCGCAACGGCCAAGCGGGAGCGGAAGGCTGTGCTTCGACTTTGGACTACCGTGGAGGAAGAGTACGCCGTTGCCCTTCGGCTCTACGCCCAGCGCGGTTTTCGCCCGGAATTGCAGCCCGCTCTTCCCGGTGAGGATTGGGAAACGGTGGTTCTGTCGCTCGGACTGGACGGCAAAGTCCCGACGTCCTGGAGCGCGCGCTCGAAGGGAATTCCCCTTTGCGGTCGGATCGTGCCGGCGGTCGCGGCTTAAGTGTTCTGTGGAACGCGGTTGTCTCCGGGCCGAGCGCTACGCGACGACTTGGCGAGCGATGGCGCGGCCTCTGGCCGGTGTTCTCGTCCCGCGTAGAGTTCGCTTTTTGTGAATCCGGAGCCGACGCGTAGCCCTTACCCGGATCTCCCGGAGCGGTTCTACAAGCTAGAGCGCCGGTGCGAGGCCCACGAGAGCCCCGGCGCCGATGGAGGCCGCATCCTCTTCCTCTGCTTCTTCGGGAGGAAGCTCCTCAACGGGCGCAAAACGCTCGGATGAAAAGCCGAGTTCCTGCTGGCCGGCATGAAACGGGTCGGGGGGATTCTTCAACTCCTCCAGCAGCAGACCGACGGTGGCGGTGTCGCCTCCCTTCACGATCTTCTCCCGGCCAAGGAACATCTCCCGGATCGTGTAGGTTTCGCCCTTCACCGGAAGTTCGGTGTAAAGAGCCCGCACAAATTCGGAGAACGAGTCGTTGATGCAGACGACCTTTTGGCCTTTGACCATAGGCTCAATCTTGTGCCCATGGGGCAAAAAACGCAATCGCGAGGCCGCCTGATGAGGCCCTCAGGGCATGCCCGGAATTGCCGTCGGAAGACCGGCGCGGATCCGGTGTAGAGGGAGGATGGGCGACTAGCGGTTTCGGTCCCGCAGACGCTCGGGATTGAGGACCTCTTTCAGGCTCGTCCGGACGCGCACGCGGGTGACGATGCCCGGATCCAGGCTTCGCCCTTCCTCCTTCACGATTTTGCCTGCGATCTCGATCTGCCATTTTCCAGGGAAATGCCACCGGCGCGATTTCGCCCGCGGAACGTCCCAGATCATGCCCAGCTTGAATCCGTGCGAGAGGCGATAGCCGACCTCCTCGTCAAGGTGGCGAAACTCGTACTCGGTGAACCATCCGTATTCGCCCGGCTTGTACAGATATCCGGGCGCGACCTGCGCGATATGCTGCCGCACGACCCGGGGCGAGGTCGGCCGGTTGCGGCCCATGCTGTCGGCCGACCAGTCATAGCTGAACGTGGTGTAGATCTGCGTATCCGGCCAGTGAAGATCCCGCGAGGCGGTCAGGTAGGGTTTCACATGGGTGTATCCATCGATCAGATCGACGGGCGGTTCGCCGAGCGGCACGCGGGTCTCCAGACCGATGGTGGCGTGATTATAGAAAAGGAAGCCGTGGGCGGTGTTGTGGCGGATGCCGAGTCTCGCCTCTCCGGGGCCCCACCGGTGGTCGGGTCCGTCGTTGAATGGATTCGGACTGAAGGGCGTCAGTCCGCCATAGACTTCCCAATCCTGCGCGATGCCGTAGCGCAGACCGATCGGGTAGCGGATGAACTCGCGATTTCGCACGTCGCCGAACTTCGGCGAAAAATCCAGAAGCAGGTTGTATTTCTTGAGCGTGCCGGGAAGGACCGTGTCGAAGAAATCGGAAACGCCGACCAGGTCGCCTCCGATGCGGTTCAGCATGGTTCCGTTGCCGTTGCGCGGCTCGTCCGCGCCTGCGGACGATCCTGCGACAAGGACTGTACAGAGAAGAATAAGCCGGGCGACTGCGGCGTGGTACCTGGGCGCCCGATGAGAGGTTCGCGGGATAAACTTGCTCATCGTGGGGAACTCGAAATGACGCGCCGGCCGCGCGTCGGAAAGCGTAATCTACGCGAGGTGGCCCTCACGTAGTAGCTGTCGCAGTCTGACAGTTCCATGAATCTCTGCGCAGCGTTGCCTGAGAAAAAAGAAAGAGGCGCGGTGGTTCACCGCGCCTCCGAAGTGGTTGCCCGACTTTCCAGGCGTCGCGCCTAGGGAAGGTCCCCTGGCGCGCTTACCTGAAAGAAGCGGATCACGCGCCGTTCACAACGTACTGGTTCAGGAGATTCTCCAGGTACTCCTGCTTGCCCGATTTCGGCGTCGGCTCGCCCAGTTTGCCGATGACCAGTTTTTCGAGCTCTTTGAAGCCGATCTTCCGCTTCTCGATGTCCTTTCCAAAACCGGAGTCGAAGCTCGAGTAGCGGTCCGCGACGAACTTCTCGAATTTGCCCTCGGCGAGGATGCGGCGGGCAATCTTGAAGGCGAGGGCGTAGGCGTCCATGCCGCCGATGTGGGCGATGAACAGATCATCGAGGTCGGTCGACTGACGGCGGAGCTTGGCGTCGAAGTTGAAGCCGCCGGAGCCGAGGCCGCCTGCCTTCAGAATCGAGACCATGGCCAGCGTCAGTTCTTTCACGTCGGTGTTGAACTGATCCGTGTCCCAGCCGAGCAGCATGTCGCCGGCATTCGCGTCGATCGAGCCGAGCAGTCCGGCAGCGGCGGCAACTTCGATTTCGTGCTGGAACGTGTGACCCGCCAGCGTGGCGTGATTGGTCTCGATGTTCAGCTTGAAATGCTTGTGCAGGTTGTACGTACGCAGGAAGCCGATACAGGTTGCGCAGTCGAAGTCGTACTGGTGTTTGGTCGGCTCCTTCGGTTTTGGCTCGATCAGGAACTGACCGGCGAAGCCGATCTCCTTGGCGTAGTCGACGGCCATCTGGAGGAACGCCGCAAAATGGTCCTGCTCGCGCTTCAGATTGGTGTTGAGCAGCGTCTCGTAGCCTTCGCGTCCGCCCCAGAAAACGTAGTTTTCGCCGCCGAGTTCCTGGGTCACCTCGAGTGCCTTTTTCACCTGCGCAGCAGCGTAGGCGAAAACGTGGGCGTCGGGATTCGTGGACGCACCGGCCATGAAACGCGGATTGCTGAAGAGGTTGGCTGTTCCCCAGAGGAGGCGGACGCCGGTGGCCTTCTGCAGCTGCTTCGCGTGGGCGACAATCGCATCGAGGTACTTGTTGGACTCGGCCAGCGAGCGGCCTTCCGGAGCGATGTCGCGATCATGGAAGCACCAGAACGGAGACTGAATCTTGGTGAAGAACTCGAACGCAGCATCCATGCGCGTCTTGGCGATCGAGATCGCGTCTTTACCCGTTTCCCAGGGACGCTGGATGGTGCCGGGGCCGAACGGATCGGAGCCGACTCCGCGGAAGGAGTGCCAGTACGCGATGGAGAAGCGCAGGTGCTCCTTCATCGTTTTGCCGTCGACGACCTCGTCGGGGTTGTAGTGCTTGAAAGCCAGAGCGTTTTCGCTCTTGGCGCCGTCGTATGCAATCTGGCCGATGCGGCCAAAGTGGCTTTGGGTCTTTTTCATAGGGTGGAGTTGGATGAAGAAATTGGAGCAGCCGGTGCGGCGGCGCACGTGGCGCCCGGCACCAGGTTCGTCTCGACCAGAATCTTCCGCCGCGCGGAACGCGGGTAGAGCAGCCGGCTCACTAGCTGGGCGACGGCGGATCCGCCGACCTGGTCGTTGGGAACCCTGAGCGTGGTGAGTGCCGGCAGGCCCGGAGGAGGCTCGTTGCCGTCGAACCCCGTCACCGAGCAGTCATCCGGCACTCGAATGCCACGTTCTCGTAGGTCGCTGATGAGCTGATACGCCTGGTGATCGGCCGCACAGACCCAGGCGGTGATTTGGTCGCGTCGGAGAGCGTCGGCCACGAGGTCCGCGATCTGCTCGGGATTTTCGATCGGCGGGCGATGTGTGCCGACGTTGAAGACAAACCGGGCGTCGACCTCGATGCCGTGACGGTAGAGGCTTTCGGAATAGGCTCCGAAACGTCGCGCCGCCCAGAGCCCGCCGACAGGATAATGCCAGGAGACGAAGCCGATCTTGCGATGGCCCTGCGCCACCAGGCCGTCCACCAGCCAGCCGACGTTTTCATGGTCGGTATCGACAAGATCGATACTCACGTCGCGATACTCGGTCAGTACGGATACCGTGGAGATTTTTTCGCTCAGTGTTTTTACGAGCGTCGAGGGAAACGGGTAGATCAGGATCGCTCCGCGCCAATGCGAGCCGCGGATCAGCCGAAAGGCATGCCGTTGTGCGGCATCTTCGGAGAATTCGGCCGGATCGAGGGAAACGACGTCGACCGCCGCATGCTCGATCCCCGCGCGGTGCCGGATGCCCTGGAGAATCGTGGGAAACGTCCCTCGGTCGGCGGCGACGAGCGGAGCGCCGATCAAGACGCCGAACGTGATCGGCTTTGCCTGCCTCGGCCGCCGAACGGCCCGCGTCGGAGCGCTCCGATAGCCGAGTTGGGCGGCAAATGCCTGCACCTTGAGCCGGGTGCTGAGGCTGATCGCGGGATGGTTCGACAGGCTCCGGGAGACCGTCGTCCGCGACAGCTTCAGCTTCTTGGCAATCAGGTGCTGGCTGACGGATCGCATGGGGTCCAGCGATCCAGCCGATGCCTGTGCACATCGGCAAGCACAAAAGCGTGCACTTAGGAATAGAAATGCTTCGCTAAGTGGAGCATGTGTCGGGAGTCATTTCGGCGTTTAGACAACGTAAATTATTGTGGTAGAACATGATGACGATGCGTGTTCTCAGGAATGGCTTCGTATGAACAAACCTAGCGTGTTGTGCACATATGCAGCACGCACGCCTGCTATCTGTCCACGTTCAGCGTGTTCATCCGAACAGACGTCGGGCCGCAAGGACGATGCCCGTCCACACCAGAAGCGCTCCACAAAGACAGGCCGCGGCGGCGACGAGCTTTCCAATCATGCCAAAGGCTTCCCCGGTGTGGAGGTGCCTGATCCAGCTGTGGATTCGCCGACCGTCGTTCATCGTGGCGTAGCTTTCTTCGCCGACGATCCTCGCGGTGCCGGCATCGAGCCTGAGTTGATGAGCCAAGAAACTCGGCTGATCCCCTGCTGCGCGCACGCTCGCCGAAACAACCGAGAGGCGCGTGCGGGAGAGAGCAGTGCGTTCGTCTCTGGTCCTTGGAGGAACGTCCGGTCGCGATTCAGAGGGTCGTGCCCACCGCAGGCTCAATTCGGTCCAGTCGGGGAATCGGGCGGTGGCAGCGGCGGCCAATCGGTCGAGCGACGCAGGTGTTTCGACATTTGTTTCGGAGCGCTCGACCGGCCGCCGACTCGGAGCGGTGTGGGTCAACCGGTATGGCAGGTCTGCTGCCCAGCGATAGGCCAGCACGATTCCTGTGAGGCTGAGAACGAGCAGCACGGGGGAGAACCAGAAACCGAGCGCCATGTGCCAGTTCCACTCGCGAGCCCTGCCGCGGAGAACGACGCTGGGGACGATGCGGAGTCTCAGCCGCCGCCACTTCCATGTCGGGGGCCACCAGAGGACGAGGCCGGTCGCAACGAGCAGAGCGAACGCCACGGTGCACGCGCCGGTGACGGCGCGGCCGACGGCACGCCCTTCGCCGTCGGCGCCAAGCCAGCGGTGCAAGGAGAGCAGAGACCGGAATAGTCCGCGAAGACGGTTGCCGGGGTTTGACCGCACCTCGCCTGTGTAAGGATTGGCCCAATACAGTTCGTCGGGTGCGGCCGCGAAGGCCACGGCGGTGGCCGGATCGCGGCTGACGGTCACGGAGGAGATTGGCCGATCGGACGCAGCGCTTACGCGGTCGGCGAGGTCTTCGAGCGAGAGCCGCGCCAAGGCGACGGCGGGCGGCTGGATTTGGCGCGAGTTGCCTTCCGCCAGAGCGATCCACTCATCTTCGAAAGCCAGGGCGGCTCCGGTGACGGACATCACGGCGATGACGAGCCCGGCCAGGAGCCCCGACGTGAGATGGATCCAAAAGAGGGTTTTGCGAAGCATGGCAGCAGCCGACGAGCTAGAAGCGATAGCCGGCTCTCAGGCTGATGCTGCGCGGTGCCCCCAACTCGAGCGCGGCACCGGTCGTTCCATTGACGAAATACACCTCGTTGAGGGCGTTTTCCACATGCAGCGCGAAGTCCCAGTGAGCGCCGAGACGATAATACAGGCCGAGATCGACCCGGGTGTAGGAGGGCAGGAGCAGAGGATCGGGCGCGGCGGCGGTGCGAGCTGCGGACCAGCGTTTGTCTTGCCAGATGAGCCCTGTGCTGAAGCCGAGGTTCTTGAGCGGTCCGCTGGAAAGGTCGTACCGCTGATAGAGCGAGAATGCCCAGGGAGGCGTGCGTTCGGCTCTCGAGCCGGGCAGGCGCCCTTCACCCCGGTAGCGCGCGTCGAGGTAGCTGCCGGTCGCCTGGAGGCGCCAGGCCGGGACTGGGCGGTATTCGGCGGAGAACTCGGCCCCCCGGGTCCGGCGTCCGCCTCCCGTCTGCACGTAATAGCGGTTCCCGCGAGGGTTCAGGTCCGACACCTCCGACTGCACGAGGACATTGTCCAACTCCGTCTGAAAAACGCTGAGGGTCGCGGAGGCGTGGTGCTCGGGCCAGTCGAGTTTGGCTCCGGTTTCGTAGTTTGAGCCGGTAGTCGGGCTGAAGTTGCCCGTTTCGCCTCTCGCGTCTTCGTAGTCTCCGGGCGCGGGTGAATAGCTGGTCGAGTAACTGGCGTAGAGCGAAATATGTCGTGAAACATTGAATACGACGGCGGCATTCGGCGTCACGTCACCCCGGCGCGTGGCGAGGATCTGATCGAGGTTTGCCGGCGGCAGTTGGCCGGCGGGGTAGCTGCGGCCGTAACGTTGTTCGCCGTAACCGGCCCCTGCCGTGACCACCCATCGGTCAGCGATCCGCGTTTGGTTCTGAGCGTACAGATTCCAGTAAAAGTCGTCGGAGAGATAGCTGTCGACCAGGCGAGGTTGGGCGTCGACGAGCGGCGAGAGCTCAGCGCCCGTGTAGACGTTGATCGGCGACTGATTGGGCTGAGTCGCGGCGCTTCGGGAAGCGGTGGTGCGAAAGAACCGACCATTGATGCCGAGTTGGGTCAGGTTGCTGACCGCCTCGGTCGGGCGAAGCTCGTACGTGGTCTGCACGTCGAAGGCATGGTTGCGCCGATCGGTCTGGCTGACGGTCTGGCGACGATCGATCACCCAGCTCCGCGGATTCGCCGGATCGAGTTGCCGAAGCGAGGCGGTTTGTGGGGTGAACTGATTGGCATCGCTGTCGGCACGCAGGTACCGATAGGTCGCAAGCAGACGCCATCCGTCGCCGAGCTCGGCGGAAAAATCGAGTCCCGCCATCTGGTGAGTGAGGATGCGCGAGCCTGACGCGAGATTCAGGGCAAGCGGGCTGAGGTCGTCCGTGTGGATTGACCCTATTGCGCCGTCGTTCGTGGTGAGCGACGTGCTGGGAGAAATGGATACAGCGCGTCCGGCGCCGAACGGTTGTTTCTGGTACTCGATCAGCGGGGTGATGGAAAACCGCTGGCCGCGTCCGAATTTCCACGTGAGCGCGGCGAGAAACGCGCGCTGTCTGTCCAGTATGCCGTCTTTGTACGAGGCCTGATTCTGTGCCTGAGCGGCGATCCGGTAGGCGAAGGCGCCGCCGGTTCCGAGGAGTTGGTTAGTTTCGATGGAGACCAGTTCGCTTGGATGATCGCCGAGTGAGAGTCCGCTGCCGGCGTAGGTGCTGTAACGAGCGTCGACCCGATTAAACGATCCGGTGAAGAGCGGTTTTTTCGTGATCAGATTGATCACTCCCCCCGGCGTAGCGGCTGCACCGTATTGGATGCCCGCCGGACCCCGCAGGTAGACGACCTGTTCGATCCCAAACAGAGTTGGACTGAACGTTCCGCCAGCGAGCAGACCGCTGAAGCCATCGATCTTCGTTTCGTCGGGTCCCATGTCGAAACCGCGCGAGAGAAAGTGGTAGCTGTCGCCGTCCTGACTCCTCGAGAACACGCCGGGAACATAACGGAAGGTGTCCTCAAGCCGTTGGAAGTCCTGTTCGGCGATGCGATCTGCCGTTAGGACCGTCACGCTTCGGGGCGTCTCGTGCAGCGCGATCGGGAGCTTGAGCGTCGTGGAGTCAGCCGGCAGGACCGGTGAATCCGTGACCTCAAAACGGTTGAGGGCGAGCGCCTCTCCGTCTGCCAGGAAAAACGCGGTCTCGGCTGACGCGCCTGCGGCGAGTAGGGTGGCCAAAGGAATTATTGAGAGAGTAAGACTCAGTCTCATTGGAGGTCCGTAGTGGTTGTGTGTCTTTAGAGAACGGCGTGTTTGGAAATGAGACAGTGTCTCATGTCAAGCTAGATTGAGATGGGATCTCAATCTCAGCAGCGCTCCTGGAAAATGTGGCGTACGTGGGAGGCGTTCATTGACCGCGCCCAACCCGTTCGTTTTACCCCTCTTCGCATGACCGAGTCGCTGACGGTGAATCTAGGTGAACGAAGCTACCCGCTCCATTTCGGGAAAGACCTCACAGACGAGGTTCGTACGAAGGTGCAGGCACTTAGGACCGAAGGTCGGAAGATCGCCGTCATCACGGACCGAAGGCTCGTCGAGTACCAAGGAGCCGCATACAGTGCGATGTTTGCCGAGGTGCCGAAGATCGCCGTCGAGCCCGGTGAAGAGAGCAAGTCGCTCGCGGTTTACGGGCGAGTGCTGAACTTCTTGGCTGAGGAGCGGATTGATCGCACAGGCTTGGTGTTCGCTGTGGGCGGCGGTGTCATTGGGGACTTGGCGGGATTCGCCGCGGCTTCGTACCTGCGGGGAATCGACTTCATCCAGATCCCCACGACCTTGCTCGCCATGGTCGACAGTTCGGTCGGCGGGAAAACCGGGATAAACCTGAAAGCAGGCAAGAACCTCGTGGGCGCCTTCCATCAGCCGAAGGCCGTCTACATCGCGACCAAACTGCTCGGTACCCTTCCCCCGCGGGAGTTCGCGGCAGGCATGGCCGAGGTCATCAAGTATGGACTTCTTGGAGACAGAACCCTCTTTGAAGAACTCGAGCGGAAGCCGCTCACCGTGAAGAGCGCGGAGCTGGCC
Organism: Opitutaceae bacterium EW11; assembly: GCA_003054665.1. Lineage (GTDB taxonomy): Bacteria > Verrucomicrobiota > Verrucomicrobiia > Opitutales > Opitutaceae > EW11. Next base: position 89,602 of record QAYY01000026.1, read on the forward strand.
GCGGTTATTCGCACCTGTTGCGCGCTCAAGGCCCGCGTCGTGGAAGCGGATGAGCGTGAGTTGGCGAAGGAGGGCGGGCGCGCGCTGTTGAACCTGGGCCACACCTTCGGGCATGCGGTGGAGCAGGTAACCGGATACGGCGACTACCTGCATGGCGAAGCCGTTGCGATCGGCTTGGCCGCCGCCGCGAGGCTTTCGGTCAAACTCGGCCTCGTCGGCCGCGACGAGGTCGATCGGGTGGAACGGGTCCTTTCCGCCCATCAGCTTCCAATTCGGCTGCGTTCGCCCTTGAAGCTTGCGCCCCTCATCGCGGCGATCGCGCGCGACAAGAAGGTGCGCTCGGGTATGCCCCGTTTCGTCGTCCTCAAGTCGCTCGGCGAAGCGGCGACTCAGTCCGGCATCGAAGCCGAACTGATCGAGGCCTCTTTCCGCGAGGTCGGAGCCGTTTGACGGAACGGGGCGGACTCGCCGTCTCCCGACCTCATTTTCGAAGTCTATTCGGTCACCTTTCGTCGGTTCGGCCAAGGCGACGCGGCTTGTTGCAGTTCATGGCGAGGACAGCTCCGCGAGAACTGTCTTTCTGCCTTTCAGCCCTTCTGCCTTTCAGCCATTGTCTGCCGCATGTCGGCCATCGACGAAGGCATCGTTCGCGAGTACTTCGAGCAAAACGGCTTCTTGGTTCGCCAAGTCCGAAAGTACGAGGTTCAGGCGCGCAAAAAAACGGGCGACGAAGAGATCGATCTGCTCGTTTACAATCCCTCGTACCAACGAGGTCAGCGGAAGCCGGACTTCTTTCTCTATTCCGCCGAGCTGCCGTTCATTCACCGCGCGATTCTTTCCGTCAAACCATGGCACACGGGGAGGTTCACTCCCGGCACCTTGAAAAGCAGTCCGGAGATTTTCAGCTTTCTAGAGGAAAACGTGCTCCGCGAAGCGACACGTTTTTTCCCGGTGGACACCGAAGTCGAGGCAGCGGCCGGTGAGTCGGCGCCGGGGGAGCTGACGAAAATCCTCGTCCTGCCCAGTCTGCCCACGGCCGAGCCGTTCCGCAGTCAAAGCGTGGAGATGCTCAAGCAACGCGGCGTCGATGCGATCATCTCGTTTCGCGCGATGCTGCTCGACATCATCGACCAGATCGAACCCAACCGGAACTACGGCAAAAGCGACACTCTCCAGGTGATGCGCATCCTGAAAAACTACGATCTGCTGAAGGACGCGCAGCTCGAGATGTTCGCGGACCGCGGCGGTTTGAAGCGGGGTAAGGGCGCTGGCGGCGGCGAGCCGTAGTTCGTGCTGGAGCTCGCGTGGGTCTCGGCGAGGGGCGCGCTAGGAGATCGAGCGAGCGGGGGCCATGGCTTCGCATCCAGCCGGGCTCAACTGTTTTCTATTGCGGGGGGCGGGCGGTGCGCGCCATTTCAACGGGACCTTGGCTACGTTCATTCATCCCACGGCGATCGTCGAAGAAGGTGCTCAACTCGGAGCCGATTGTGAGATTCAGGCTTACGCGGTCGTCACAAAGCATGCGCAGCTTGGAGATCGGGTCGTGGTGTATCCGCACGCGACCATTGGCGGTGACCCGCAGTATCTGAAATTCGACCGCCGCATTCCTTCGTTCGTGCGGGTGGGGACCGGGACCGTTCTGCGCGAAGGGTCAACGATCAACCGATCGATCCATGAAGGTGAAGCGACGGTCGTGGGATCGGACTGTTTCCTGATGATCTATGCGCATGTCGGTCACGATTGCTCCGTGGGAGACAACGTCGTGCTGGCCAACAACTCATTGTTGGGCGGGCATGTGACGGTTGGTAATTTCACCTTCGTCGGAGGAGGAGCGGCGGTTCACCAATTCACCCGCGTCGGTGAAGGGGCGATGGTCGGCGGGCTCTCTCGCATCAGCTGCGACGTCGCTCCGTTCCTGCTCGTGGCTGAGCGCGACGAAGTTTCCGGGCTGAATGTCGTTGGATTGAAGCGCCGCGGCCTCCCGCGCGCGACGATCCGGGAGTTGAAGGACGCTTTCCGTAGTGTGTTTTTCACGACAGGGAACATTCGCACCGTCGCCGGCGAGGCGCTCGCCTCGAACCGCTTCTCGAGTGCCGAGGCGCGACGTTTCCTTGAGTTTTTCACATCGGGCAAACGGAGCTTCGCGCGGCCCTCGCGTCGCGGGATCGATGAGGGGACGGATGAATCCTAAGCTCGCGTTCACCTGCGGGGACCCGGCCGGCATCGGTCCGGAGGTGATCGAGGCGTGGCTCGCGGCGCATCCGACCGAGGCTTCGGGCGTGGCACTGGTGGGGCCGGAATCTTGGCTGCGGAGAGTGGCTCTTCACGGCGCGGCGGCCATTCCCGTGGGCGACCCTGCGTTCGTTGCGGAGACCGGAAAACCTTCCGTGGCCGGAGCGCGCGCGGCTTTGGCTGCGCTGGAACGGGCGGCGTCCGGAACGATGGCAGGCGAGTTTTCCGGAGTTGTCACGGGACCGGTGAGCAAGAGCTGGCTGCAGAAAGCAGGATATGCGTTTCCCGGTCAGACGGAGTTCTTCGCGGAGCGATGGGGGGGCGAACCGACGATGGCGTTTTGCGGAGGGCGGCTGCGAGTTGCGCTGGTGACATGGCACATTCCGCTGCGAGAAGTCCCGCGTCACATGACCGAGACGGAACTGAAACGCACCGTTGCCGCCGCGGCCGAACTTGCGCTGGCGTGCGGTCCGATTGCGCCGGGAAGTTCGAGTGGGAAACCCGCGGTGGTCGGGTCGGCCTTCACGCCGCGCATCGGAGTCTGCGGCCTCAACCCTCATGCCGGCGAGGGCGGGATGCTCGGCACGGAGGAGCGCGATATCATCGACCCTGTCCTGGACCGGCTTCGCGCCGCGTATCCGGGGCTTTCTCGTACCGAGCCGTCGGATACACTTTTCGCCCGCCAACTTCGCGGAGAGTTTGACGTGGTGGTGGCGCTCTACCACGACCAGGGACTTGCCCCATTGAAGACGGTGGATTTTGACGAGGCGGTAAACGTCACCCTTGGGCTGCCGCAGGTTCGTACAAGCCCTGACCACGGGACGGCCTTTGGTATCGCGGGGCGGGGGACGGCAAACCCGCGGAGTTTCGCGAACGCCGTTTCCGTCGCCCGGCTGCTGATTGACCGTCGCGCTCAGAACCGCGCGTGAGTTGCGTTCGGTTCCCGTTCGTATTCCTTGGCACCTCCATGTCCGATCCCGTCCAGAATCCGCCTATGGCCCAAGCTCCCCTTGAAGGCGTCCGGCAGGGCAATGAAACGCTCGCCCGGCTGACGCCCGCGGCCGGCAAGAAAGCAGCGGCGTTGATGGCTCGGGAACGTCAGGGAGAGTACCTGCGGATCGCCATAACAGGCGGTGGCTGCAATGGTTTAAGTTACAAACTCCGGTTTGTCTCGGATCCGAAAAAAGGAGACATTCTTGTTCACTCGGAAGGTGTCCGGGTGCTAGTCGATCCGAAGACCGCGCTCTACCTGAAAGGGACGGTCCTCGACTATTCGGACCGGATGGTTGGCGGCGGCTTCAAGTTCTCCAATCCCAACGCGAAGGCTAGCTGCTCTTGCGGCGAGAGTTTCAGCGTTTGACGGGCTAGGGCGTATCCCCGGCGCCCCAGACCGCGATTGCACCGCTAAATAGGTGTTGTCAGCGCGAGACTTCCACGTGAAGAGTCATTCCGAAGATCCTCACCAAAATACTTATTGATGGCTAATTCGTTTCCCTCTGCCGGCGGCAATCGCCCAGGCCAGTATCGTCGTACGAACAACGACCCGTTTGCGGCCATTCGCCGCAACCACCGTATCAAGGTTCCGCAGATCCGTGTGATCAGTCCCGAGGGCAAACAGCTCGGGATCATGCAAACCGAAAAGGCGCTCCAGCTGGCCGTACAGGTGGGCTTGGATCTGGTGGAGGTGGCTCCGAATGCGCAGCCACCCGTCTGCCGAATCATGGATTTCGGCAAATACGTTTACGAGGAGCAGAAAAAGCACTCCCACGCGAAAGCGACGGCGAGCAAGATCAAGGAGATCGAGTTCACCGCGCGCATCGAGCAGAACGATTTCTACACGAAGCTCCGCCACGCCGAGCAGTTTCTCGACCATGGCAACAAGGTGAAGCTTCGGCTCAAGTTCCGCGGCCGCGAGATGGCGCACACGGAAATCGGCTTTCAGGTGATCCAGAAGGCGATTGCCGAACTCGACGGCATGGGCCACCCCGACAGCGAGCCCAGGCTCCTCGGCAAGCAGATCAATGTGATGCTGACGCCGCTGCCCGTGAACAAGCGTAAGCCCAAGTTCCACGTGCCGGGCGAAGAGGAGTTGCCGGAAGACGAAGAGATCTCCGACGACGAGGAGAACGACGACGATTCCGAGGCGACGCAGCCCGCGGAGTAATCGATCTGAGGAAAGGCCGGCTTTGCGCGCCTTCTCGAGACATCTCGTCTCCCGGCTGGCTGCAGCCGGCCTTTTGCTGTTCGCGCCTCTCGCGCTCTCAGCCGCTCCGCGATCATCTCCGACACGGTCCAGCAGCGGCGTGTATGTGGAGATCCGCGGGGTGGAGTACTTGAGCGTCACGGAGCTTGCCCGCCGTGCCGAAATGAAGGCCGTGTGGGTGCAGTCGGGGCGGCGCGTGCGGATCGCGGGAGACGGCCGCTATATCGAACTCGAAGTGGATTCGCGGGAGGCGAGCGTCGACGGTCTCCGTGTCTTTCTCGGCGAACCGCCGCGGATGTACAAACGCACGCTCTATCTCAGCAAGATCGACGCGGAGCGATACGTCGGCCCGATGGTCGGAGAATACGGGCGTTCGACACCGCAGCCGGTGAAAGTCGTCGCGCTCGACGCCGGCCACGGCGGAAGGGATACCGGGAAGGTCAACGCGCGAATGAAGCTGTTCGAGAAAACCTTCACACTCGATGTCGTCTTCCGGCTGAAAAAGCTGCTCGAGGCCCAGGGTTTTCGCGTCGTGCTGACTCGAACCGAGGATAAATACATTGAGCTCCCCGACCGGCCGGCAATCGCGGCCAAGCATGGCGCGGATCTCTTCGTCAGCGTTCACTTCAACTCCGTGGAGGCGTCTCCCCAGCGCGTCACGGGGATTGAGGTGTTCACGATGACGCCCCAGTACCAGTTCTCGACCGACGACTACAAGCGGGAGGGGACGGACCAGGCGAGGCAGCTCAATCCTGGGAACGTGCACGACGTCTGGAGTAGTGTCGCCGCATTTCAACTACAGCGCCGCTTGTTGGCCGACCTGAAGACGTCGGATCGGGGCATCAAACATCAGCGCTACGCCGTTCTCCGGCTGGCGGAGTGCCCGGCGGTGCTGGTGGAGGGCGGCTACCTGTCCAACGACGCGGAGGCGAAAAAGATCGCGTCCCCAGCGTACCGGCAGGATCTCGCGGAGGGGATCGCTTCGGGAATCAGGGCTTACGCCTCGACTGTGGCCCAAGCCCGCAGGTCGAAGTAATCGGCGGCCCGATCCGTTCGCGGCGAGTCGGGCGGGCGTTTTGCGCCAAGCCGATTCGGGAGCGGATCTGGACGGGAGCGCCGCGTCGTTCGCGAGAGCAACAGGGCGCCCGAGCCGTGCAGGCGGTCAGCGTCCGCTGGCGCGCTTCGTGAGGATATCCTGAAGCCAGGTGTCCACGGGAGCGTCGCGCCACGCCGTCAGCCAGAGGCTGCCCAGCATCTCGCCGGCCGCGAGAATTCGACCTTCCAGAAACGCTCGGCCCTCCTTCGACTGCGGCTTCTCCGGGGAGAACTTGCCGTCTTTCTCGAGCTGATACAGAGGCTCGACCAGCGCATTCGACTGGCCGATGTAACGCGTCGCAGCGGCGAAGATCGGGTCGCGGGAATCGCCCGGGTCTTTGGAAACCAAGTGCGCGGGCTTTTCTTCCTTGGCGAGGGCCTCGAGTGAGAATCCTCCCGTTTTCATCAGAAAGTCGCCGTCGATGAGAGCGTGGAAGGTCTTCGAGGTGGTGTAGCTGTGAGGATTGTCACCAATCCAGCCATTGTGAAACCGCGTGGTGTGAAGCGGCTGGGCAGCGTCGGCCACGTAATGGCCCATCACTGCCATCACATAGATGACGTTGGCACGAGCGTTCTCGATTTCGACGGTCGTGCCTCCGAACTGCTCGTAGGCCTTGAGGTACGAAAATGCCGATTTGAGTTTTCCGTAGTTCTCCGCGATGGCCCAGGGAAGAAATCCGGGAAATTCGCGCGTGTGGTCCTTGTTCTTCGCCGGATCGACCGAGGGAAAACGTTCGGGGTGCTTCTCTTTCGCGAGCGCAAGCTGGCCGGCGTAGACGAAGCGAAACTCCGGAATCGTGGCCAACGTGGAGTCCGTCCAGGACAGATCCTCGACGTCGAGATAATGATCGGGGCCGCCGCAATGGCGAAAGGGCAGGTCCGGAACGTTCCGCCAGCGGTCCGGTTCACCGGCGAGAAAGGCGATGCGCTCGCGCGCTTCCCGATTCTGGACGAAGGCTGGAAAATCGCGCGGCAAGGAGGAGAGCGCGAGAAGGTTCACAGTGCGGTGCCCCTCGTAGTCCCAAGCAAGTGCGCCCTGGGACAGCGTGAGGAGCAGCGTGGATACGGCGAGAAGACGGCGGCACATGGCGGCGGATTTCGTCGGGAAAACTCCGGGACGGCAATCTCGGCTTGTTAAATCCGTGAAACACACCTCGAAATCCGTGGACCTACGAGGCAGTGTTCCCGGCCGTGGTGCGCGTTCGTTTCATTTTCCTCCTCGTGCTGGCGGCTACGGCCGCGGCGGGCGCGTGGCCCGACAGCGACTCGCTCGCGAAGCGCGTGATTGTCCTTGCCAACTCCAGCGATCCCGAGTCGGTGCGCCTGGCTCGCTATTACGCGGACAAGCGCGGCGTGCCCGCGGTCAACGTCATTGCGCTTCCGACGAGTCTTGTGGAGGAGATCACTTGGCCGGTGTTCGTGAGCACGCTTTACGAGCCGCTTCAGGAGGAACTCGTGCGCCGGCAGATGATCGAGGCGATACCGACGGACCTCAAGGATCCGGCGGGCCGGCGGAAATACGCGATTTCGGGGCACCACATATCCTACCTCGTGGTTTGCCGAGGCGTGCCGCTGAAGATTCAAAACAACCTCGCGTTGTATCGACCGCTGCCGCCGTACACGGACCGGCCGGAGTTTCAGACCAATGCTGGAGCCGTGGATTCTGAGCTCAGCCTTCTGGCGGTCCCGAACTATCCGCTCGCCGCCTTCATTCCCAATCCGCTCTATGCGCGTGACCGGCCGAGTATTTTCGAGGAATCGCGAATCGTGAAGGTGTCGCGTCTCGACGGGCCGAGCTTTGCGAGCGCGCTGGGCTTGGTGGATCTGGCGCTGGAGGCGGAGAAGCAGGGATTGATCGGTCGTGCGTACGTGGATCTGGGAGGTCCGCACAAGGTGGGCGATGCGTGGTTCAAAACGACGGCCGACGAAATTGCGAAGACGGACTTCGATCTGTCGGTCGACCGGGAACCGTCCACCTTTCCGGCGACGGCGCGGTTTGACGCACCCGCGCTCTATTTCGGTTGGTACGCCAGCGATCTGAACGGGCCCTTTGCTCAACCGGAGTTCCGCTTTCCGCCGGGGGCGATTGCGCTTCATCTGCACAGCTATTCGGCGCGCTCCTTGAACTCGGTCTATCAGGGCTGGACGGGACCGTTCGTCGCGCGGGGCGTGACCGCGACGGTGGGAAACGTTTACGAACCCTTTCTGGAGTTCACGCATCAGCCGCACCTCCTGCTTCGGGCCTTGCTCAGGGGCGACACCTGGGGTGACGCAGTCTACTATTCCGTCCGGGCGCTGAGTTGGCAGGCGATCGCGATCGGCGATCCTCTTTACCGGCCCTTTGCTCGTGGTTTTTCCGAACAGTGGGAGCATCGGGCGGAGCTGCCGGACTCGCTTTATCCATATGTCGTGCTCAGGGAACTACACCGGCTCGAGCGCGAAGGGAACGCGGGCCAGGCACTCCAGCTTGCAAAACAGGTGATGGCTGAACGTCCCAACGCTCCGGTTGCGCTGCGGATGGCGCAGCTGGCCGCGGACGCCGGGTCGACCGACGACGCTCGAACTGCCGCCCGGTGGGTGGCGGCGCTGCCGGTTTTCAAACCCGCCGAAGTGCCGCTCGCCGAAGAGGCCGCCGGCATGCTCGAGCGGGCCGGCGACGCAGCTGGAGCGCTCGATCTCTACAGGAAGCTTTTGGCTCAGCCCACGCTGTCGCGGGAATTCCGCGTTCAGGTTCTCGAACGCGGAGCGAAACTCGCGACCCTTGAGAAACGAGACGATCTTGCTGCTGCCTGGGGCGCCGAAGCGGTCCGACTGTCGCAGGGAGGCTGAATCCTTAGGGCGAGGACCGCCGCACGTGGGATGCGTCCAAGTGCGGCAATTGTCAGCTGCAGGCGACAGATGATCGTGCGTCAGCGGCAACAAATCCGAGCTGGCTTTCGCGAGCTAGCGTGCAGGCGGGCCGCTGCCGCCAGGGAGTCAGATCGAAGGACCTAGATCTTGTCCACAACCTTGTCGGCCAAACCGTATGCGATCGCCTCCTGCGCATTCAGATAGAAGTCGCGATCTGTGTCCCGATTGATCCGTTCCAGCGGTTGACCGGAAGAATCGGCGAGGATCTGGTTCAACTCGGCGCGGATTTTTTCCATCTCCTTCGCCTGAATGTTGATATCGGTCGCGGGCCCAACCATGCGTCCGGAAATCAGCGGCTGGTGGATAAGGACACGAGAGTGTGGATACAGCAGGCGCCGTCCCTTGCGGGCACCGCAGAGGAGAATAGATCCCATCGATGCGGCCATGCCGGTGACGATGACGGTCACGGGCGAGGAGATCAGCTTCATGGTATCGTACACGGCCATGCCCGCCGTGATCGAACCGCCGGGTGTGTTGATGTAGAAAAAGATCTCTTTTCCGGGATCAGCCGCCTCGAGGTAGAGGAGGCGTTCGGTGATGTCCTTCGCCGATTCATCGGTTACGGCGCCCCAAAGGAAGATCTTACGCTCCTTCAGGAACTTCTTCTGAATAAGGGCGGCGACGGGCGCGGCGTGCTTCTGCGCCAGATCGTCTTCGTGCTCCTCGTCGTCATCGTCATCCAGCCGGGGCGAAATCGGGGTCGAGTGCAGGTTCGTGATGGACATAGGGGCGTAACGTGCGCGGCGAGAGCGGTTTTGCCAGTAAAAATAGCATGCGCTCTCCGTCATGCGGGGTGATGCTGCGGGGAGCGTCGATCCCGGACGCGCCTCGACCCTTTCAGCGGCGAACCATTGCGATTGCGCTTCCACGTTGGATTTCTGGTGGCGGCAAGTTCTGTCTCGTCGTGCCGGGTAATCGGCCGCAGAGCCTCCCGGGGACGTTTTGTTTCCAGGAATCAGCTCGCCGGAATTGGCCAGATTCTGAAGTGCGGATTCATGTCGGGACGGCGACGACGATCTGCCAGACAGGGTGTCAAACGTTGACGTGCACATGGCGGAGGCTCTCCGCGGTTTGTAGGGTACACCTCAATACGACGCCCTTGCCTGCTTCTGTAGGCACCCACATGGGATTGATCTCGTCGTCCTGTATGTCGCCCAGACAAATTCTGCCGTTGGTCGCTGGATCCAGATGGGTGAAACTTCGTGACCGAATTGGCGGGTCCTGCCGGTTCCGTTCCGGGCCAGCTCGCTGAGCCTGATCGTCCCTAACTAGCGACTCAGAAGTTCAGAAACAGCCCCGGTGGAATGTAAATCACCCGTGAGTGGTCCCCCTGCTCAAATTTCGTGTTTTTGCTTAGGAGCTGACACAAGAGTCAGCGAAACAAGGAGAAGGCTAGGTTCTGGCAGGCTGACTTAAGTAAAAATTGAGGTCAATTTTCCGTCAAAATGCAAATAAATAGTAATAGAACGTGCGACCGTGTCGATGCACCGCCATAAAAGCGTCATTCAAGTTCCTTACCCCATCTAATATGAGTACCAGAGCGTTTCTCGGATATACTCTTTTGGCGGCGTGCCTGACGTTCGGTGTTAGAGCGGCAGACAGCGCTTCGGATGCGAAGTCAGATGTAAAAGTGCAGGCGAGTTCGGATCTCCGGCTGGCAATCCTCGATTTTGCCCCGACGAGTCCGGAGCGCGAAGCCCTTCACCAAGCATTTGCCGACAGCCTCGGCACGGCTCTGGGGAAAAAGCTTGGCGGCACCGTGGTCGTGAAGATCACGGAGACGGATGCGTTCAGACTCCAGTTCGATCTCAAAACCGGCGCTTACGACGCCGCGTTGGTTGTGGGCAGCAACGTCCCGAACTCACTGAAGAAGGTCGATTGTGAGATTCTCCGCGCGGTTTCGGATTCTGCCGGACCGGCGAAAGTCTTCCACATGATCGTTCCTCCGGACGATCCGGGGCTGCAGCGCATGATTTCAGAGGCGTTCCCGGATGCCCTTTCGATGCCCAAGTTCCAGGAGGCGCTGACGCGTTCGGTTGCGGTCAGGATCTCGCCCGACGCGGTCAAACGCGCGGTGAAGGAAGCTGTGGCCGACACGGTGCACTAATTTCGGGAAACGCTTGTGCGGCCCATGCCGCATCAACCCGTCGAGGCGACGCGACTCTGCGTCGCCTCTTTTGTTTGGCGGAAAGGAAACGCCGGAAGCCCTTTTCAGACTTCCGGCGGTTAGGCGGCGGTCGGGGTTGTATTGTTCTTCTGGCTACGGAGGCCGCCGATGCCTCCGGCTGGCTCGGTGTCGCGCGCGTCGACAACCCCGTGGAGCGTTTCAGACGCGGCCTGGGTCTGCCGTGACTCTACGCTCATGGCGGGCCTGCTGCTATGGAGTGCCGCGCCCGCAGCACGTTGGGCAAAAGGCTTTTAGCCCGGATGGGGGATGAGCCGACGACCGACGCGCGGATTTGCCGGGGTCTTCCCAACGCGACCGCTTCTCGGGTGCGGGCGGCCGATTTCGGGGCCGACGCGTCCCGTGCCTCAGATCAGGCCGAGCTTCATTTTTCCTTCCTCGGAGATCATCTGCTGGTTCCAGGGCGGGTCCCAAGTGATTCGGACGTCCGCGTCGGATACTCCCGGGACAAGGAGGATTTTGCTTTTTGCGTCCTCTGCGATCGCTGGTCCCATGCCGCAGCCGGGCGCGGTGAGTGTCATGGCGACGTTCACCTTGTGGCTGCCGTCGGCCTGCTGCTCGATGTCCATCGAATAGACGAGGCCAAGGTCGACGATGTTAACGGGGATTTCCGGATCGTAGACTTTCTTCAGCTGATCCCAGATGGCTTCGGCGTCAGGAGCGCTGTTCGGTTGGGCGGTCGCCTTCACGGCCGAACTGTCGACCTGCTCGCCGAGCGCATCTCCGTGCCTTCCGTCGATTCGCACCAAGCCGGTGTCGGTCATCACCGTATAGCTGCCGCCGAGCGTCTGCGTGATGTAGACGCGGGTGCCGGACGAGAGGACGATCTTGTCGCCTGAAGGAATCTGGACAGCCTCTACGTCTCGCGAGAGGACGCGTTCTTTGCTCATGGATTCTGGTTAAGAAGGGACGTATCCGCGTGCTGGCGAGCGAAAGGTTATCGGCGCACCTTTGCCTGGATGAGGCCGCGCAACGCTTCGTGCAGGGAATCGTTCTCGAGTTTGCTCAATACCTCCTCGAAAAAGCCGAAGATGAGCAGCTCGTGGGCCTGCTCGGGACGGATGCCGCGCGATTTCAGATAGAATTCCTGCTCAGCCGGGACCCGGCTGGTCGTGGCGCCGTGGGTACAGCGCACGTCGTTCGCTTGAATCTCGAGGCCGGGGAGCGAATTGGCCTCGGCTTCGTCGCTCAGCATCAGGTTGCGGTTGCTCTGATACGCATCGGTTTTCTGGGCGTCGGGTTCCACGACGATCAAGCCGGAGAAGATGGTCTTCGCCTTGTCGAGGAGCGCGTTTTTGTAGAGCAGATTCGAACTCGTGTGGGGCGCCTGGTGCGTTTGAAGCGTGCGCTGATCGAACTCCTGCTGACCGTCGGCGACCGTGAGCGCGAGCATCTCGCTGTGCGCCCCCGGCCCCTGAAGGCGGGAGTGGGACTCGTGTCGGGCCTGGCGACCTCCAAGGTGGATGTTCAACGAAAGCACGCGGGCGTCGCGCTGGGCCACGATGCTGTTGGTCTGAAACGCGAGCGTTTCGTGCGTCCAGGCTTGGGCCCCGACGTACGTCAGCTGAGCGCCTGCGCCGGCGTAGAGATCGTTCACTCCGGAGGCGAATTGGCGGCCAGTCGCTTCACTGCTAATGAAGAACTCGACGAGCGTCGCTCTGGCATTGTCTTCCAGCGCCACGATCGTATGCGGGAAAATCGCGTGATCGGCGCCCGAGAGCGTGTGTTGAACGGCGAGAACTTCCGTAATCTCGACCCCTTTGGGCACGTACAAAAACGCACCGCTGGCGGTGAACGCGGTGTTCAACGCGACGAACTTCTCCGCTCCGAGTGCGGCCGGATGTTTTTGCAGATGAGCCCGGACCAAATCCCCATACTGCGACAGCGCTTCCTCGAGCGGGCAGAAGATCACGCCCTTCGCGGAAAGCTCCTTCGGAAGAGACGTGCGGCTCGCAAGCTTGCGATTCGAGAAGATGATCTCAGCGGCGCGGGAGAAACGGGGCAGCGGCGGAATGGAGGATGCGGGCTCGTCCGGGACGGTGAATCCGTCGATTGTCAGCCCGGAAATGTTGCTGAAACGCCAGCGCTCATCCGTCCGAGGCGGCATCGGCAGAGCGAGGAACTGATTCCAGGCTGCTTTCTTGGTCTCGAGCCACCAGCCGGGGAGCGAACCGCGCGACGAAAGGTGCGCGGCGAACCGAGCTGCATCAAAGCCGGTGATGGAAACGGGAGCGGGGACGGCGGACATGGAAGAAAATGAAGAATGTAGAATGGAGAATGCAGAAGGGGCGGACGTGGCGGAAACAGCTGTGGGCCGTTCCGCCTTCGCCATTCTGCATTCAGAAACGGCGCGTCGTCAGCCGACGGAGCCCTCCATCTCAAGATCGATGAGTCGCTTGAGCTCGACCGAATACTCCATCGGGAACTGGCGTGCCAGGTCGTTGATGAAGCCGTTAACGCTGAGGCTCATTGCCTGGCCTTCAGTGAGGCCTCGCTGCTGCATGTAGAAGATTTGTTCTTCGCTGACTTTCGAGACGCTGGCCTCGTGCTGAACGGCGTGCGTGTCGCCGCGCACCGTGATCGCGGGATAGGTGTCGGTGCGGCTGTTCGTATTGATCAGCAGTGCGTCGCACTCGGTGTTGTTTTTGCAGCCTTTGAGGTGCTTCGGAATGTGCACCACGCCGCGATAGGTGGCGCGTCCCTGACCGACCGAGATCGACTTGGAAACGATCGTGGACGTGGTCTCGTCGGCCGCGTGAATCATCTTCGCGCCGGTGTCCTGGTGCTGTCCGTCGTTCGCAAGCGCGATGGAGATCACCTCGCCGCGAGCTTTGCGGCCTTTCAAGACCACACCCGGATACTTCATCGTGAGCCGGCTGCCGATGTTGCAGTCGATCCACTTGATCTCGGCTTCCTCGTGGGCGACGCCGCGCTTGGTCACCAGGTTGAATACGTTGGGAGCCCAGTTCTGGACGGTGATGTACTGGATCTTGGCGCCCTTGAGCGCGACGAGTTCGACGACCGCGCTGTGCAGCGTGGAGGTGGAGAACTTCGGCGCGGTGCAGCCTTCCATGTAGGTGACTTCGCTGCCCTCGTCGCAGATGATGAGCGTGCGCTCGAATTGCCCGAAGTTTTCCGCGTTGATGCGGAAGTAAGCCTGGAGAGGGTGGGAGACTTTCACGCCGGGCGGGACGTAGATGAAAGAGCCGCCGGAGAACACCGCGCTGTTCAGTGCGGCGAATTTGTTGTCACTCGTGGGAATGACCTTGCCGAACCATTTGCGGAAAAGTTCGGGGTGCTCACGCAGACCCTGCGTAGAGTTCATGAAGATCACGCCCTGCTTGGCGACGGTCTCCTTGATGTTCGAATACGCCGCTTCGCTGTCGAACTGAGCTTCAACCCCGGCGAGGTACTTGCGTTCCTGCTCCGGAATACCGAGCCGCTCGAAGGTCTTCTTGATGTCGTCGGGCACTTCGTCCCAAGTGCGCTTCGGCTTCTGGCCGCTCGCCAAGTAATACCGGATCTTGTCGAAATTGATGTTTTCGAGGTCCTTCGTCGCCCAGTGGGTGGGCAGCGGCATGGACTGGAAGGCCTTCAGCGCCTTCAGACGGAACTCGTGAATCCACGGCGCCTCCTTCTTGACCGACGAGATGTAGTCGATCGTGCGCTCGGAGAGGCCGGTGCCGGCGTCGAAGTCGTACTTAACGTCGTAGGTGAAGTTGCCCACCGACTGGTCGATCCCTGCGACGGGATTTTCGACGGCTTCGGGGGTGTCGAGAATATCGGATTCAGCCATGGTTCGGATCAGGTTGGGCTCGGAACGCCGGTGCTGTCGGGCGCGGGCGGAGCGGGCTGTAGTGAGAATTCGGTGACGTTAGGCGTGGACCAGTTCCTTTTTCACCCAGTCGTAGCCTTTGGCTTCCAACTCGAGCGCGAGGTCCTTGTTGCCGCTTTTGACGATCCGGCCGTCGTACATCACGTGCACGAAGTCGGGAACGATGTAGTTGAGCAGCCGCTGATAGTGGGTGATCAGCAGCACGCCGAGGTTTTCGCCCCGGAGGGCGTTAACGCCGTCGGCCACGATGCGGAGCGCATCGATGTCGAGCCCCGAGTCGGTTTCGTCCATCAGCGCGAACGCCGGCTCGAGCATGGCCATCTGCAGGATTTCGCAGCGTTTCTTCTCGCCGCCGGAGAAACCCTCGTTGACCGCGCGGGAGGTGAACTTCCGGTCGATCTTCAGGAGATCCATCTTGCTGTAGAGCTTTTTATAATACGCGGTCGCGTCCAGTTCCTCGCCTTCGCCTAGGCGGGCCTGCAGCGCGGCGCGGAGGAAATTCGCGATCGAAACACCCGGAACTTCGCTCGGATACTGAAAGGCGAGGAAAAGCCCCGCCCGTGCGCGTTCGTCGGCTTCCATCTCGTGAATGGACTTCCCGTCGAGCAGAACGTCGCCGCTCGTGACGGTGTAATCCGGGTGCCCGGCGATGACCTTCGCTAGCGTGGATTTCCCCGTGCCGTTCGGACCCATGATCGCGTGGACTTCGCCCGTTTTGATCGCGAGCGAGAGGCCTTTGACGATGGCCTTCTCGGGGCTTTCGGTGAGCGAGACGTGCAGGTCTTTGATTTCGAGCGAGTGCATGTGCGATTGAAGAGGGTTAGGGCTGTGTTTTTCCGCGGAAGGTGATCTCGACGGACGAGGCGCTCAGCCCGGTGGGGAGCAGCGCCTTCAGGCGTTCGAAAAGGTCGGCGGGGACGTCGATGTCCACCATCGTGCCGGTCTGCTCGTCGCGGAAATGCGCGTGCGGGTGGAGATTCGGGCAGTACCGAGTCGGACCGCGCTCGTGGTTCACCTGACGGATCAGGTTGCACTGCACGAGCGTCTCCAGGCAGTTGTACACCGTCGCGAGAGAGATGGTCGGCATCTCGGCCTTCGCTCGGGCGAACACTTCTTCCGCGGTGGGATGGTCGCGCTTCGTTAACAGGCTCCGGTAGACGATCTCACGTTGAGGCGTCGCCCGCAGTCCGCTCTCGGAGAGTTTTTGAGCGACTGCTTCGGGAGGCATATTTTCGGTTACGATCATCACTGGGAGCCGTAGCAAATTGGAATCATTCTAAGAAGCAAGTGAGATTTGGAATTAATCTAAAGTAGTCTCAATAAGGCCAGTGTTCTATGATAACCAATTGATGATCAGCGGAGTCCGGGAAGACGGTGGTGGCCTTTTTGAGACAAAGACGGCCTTCGATGAGACTGCGGCTCAGTCCCAATGCCAGTAATCGCAAACTCAGGACGGGCGCTTGTTGCGAGGGAATGCCGAACCTCCCGTGCGGCGTGCGCCTTCAGAAATCGGATACGCTGGCGGAGTCGTCTTCGGTCAGGCGCGCCAACACCAATGCCAGGGTTCAAACACGAATCCGTGTGGATTCCGCCTGGGGTAGGACATGTGAAAACCGAACTCTCCGGCGTGGCGGGCCAGCCAGGCGTAGGCGGCCGTGGTCACAAAAACTTCCTCGAGTGGCAGTACACCGGGAGTGCCCACGTCGATCGCGCGTCCCGTGTGGTGTTCGCTGTAGCCGGGAGCGGCAATCGATTGAAGCACGTGCTCGACCTTTTCGCCGAGCGCCAGTTTGCCGCGCACGATCTCCGTCTGGCGTTCCACGCTTCGGAAACCGGACAGCGGGATCAGCACGACCCCCGATTTTGCTGCCGCCGCGCGCATCGACCGCCACGCCTCGGCGGCGGGAGCAATGAGCAGGCAATCGCGGCCGGCGTCATCCGGTCCGACTGACTCAAGGGACGCGGCTTCCGGCTGAAGCGGCAGGTGGCGCTTCATCGGATAGTCGATCGGAATTCCGAGTTCGACGAGGAGCGCGGAGATTCGAGCCGGGTAGTCGGGGTGGCGAGGGGACATCCGCCCGGACAAGTATATGCCGCGTCACTGCACGTCAGCCCCAAAGTGGATACGACTTCTGTCGCTGCTTTGCCACTACACCATTGGGCGAGTCGTGGCCATCACGAGCGCCCGCTTGGCGCCGCGTGCCTCCTTGGGATCGGGACAATCCGCAAACTTGAAGACGGCACAAAAAAGCGCGCCGGACGGCGCGCTTTGGAAACAGGAGCGTGGGGCACCAACCGTCTACCGGCCGTGCTCGGCCAGCCAGCGCTCAGCTTCGATGGCTGCTTGGCAGCCCATCCCTGCGGCGGTGATCGCCTGCCGGAAGATATGGTCCGCACAGTCACCGGCGACGTAGACTCCAGGAACCTTGGTTTTCACCTGGCTTCCCGGTTGCGGGATGAAGTACCCGGCCTCGTCGACGTCGAGCGCACTGGCGAAGGGTCCCGTGTTGGGCAAGTGCCCGATCGCCACGAAAACGCCTTTCACCGGGAGCACGGAGTCTTTGCCGGTCTTTACGTTCTTCAACCTGAGGCCGCTCACGGCCCCGTCGGAAACTCCGAGCACTTCCGCCGGCACGCTGTCCCAGACCATCTCGATCTTTGGGTGGGATGTGGCGCGCTCGGCCATGATGCGCGAGGCCCGGAGGGAATCGCGGCGGTGCACGAGATATACTTTGCTGGCAAAGCGGGTGAGAAAAAGCGCTTCCTCGCAGGCTGAGTCGCCGCCGCCAATCACGGCGACGTCCATCTTGCGGTAGAAGGCTCCATCGCACGTAGCGCACGTAGTCACGCCCTTGCCGCCGTAGAGTTCCTTTTCGCCCGGCACTCCCGTCAGGCGAGGCGAAGCTCCGGTGGCGATGATGACGGACTTTGTCAGGATCTCGCGTTCCGCCGTGCGGAGTTTCAGGGGCTGACTGGAAAAATCGACGGAAGCAATCTGTGCCTGCTCAAAACGGGCGCCAAACTTCGTCGCCTGCTTTCGCAAGCTATCCATCAGGTGGAATCCGTCGATGCCTTCCGGAAACCCGGGGAAGTTTTCAACTTCAGAGGTGGTTGTGAGCTGCCCGCCGGGCAGTGAGCCCTCGAGGATGAGGGGGTTCAGATTGGCGCGACCGGTGTAGATCGCTGCGGTGAGGCCGGCGCAGCCGGTTCCGACAATCACTACTGTTTCGACGGGGGAGGACATGGGCAGGAATGAGGAGCAAGTTAGCACACTTGGGAAGGGCAAATTGGTTGCTCACACAAGCGGGCGGGGAACCGTATCGACTACGTATCAAACAGTTGGTTTCCCCCGCTCGCTATTATTCCGCATTTTTTGCTGCGGGTCTGACTGCAGTGGCGTCCATCCGACGTGATGTCCTAAATGACCGTTCCGCGCTCAACCACGTCGTCCGGGAGTTCGTTCCGATCGTCGGGCCGTCGCGGAAAATGTTGGGCGAGGACGGCTCCAGTTTCTTTGACGGCGGCCACTACCCCGGCGGTGTACTCGCCGTTCATGAAATGGCGGCGCATGGTTTCCGCGACGCCCTCCCAAAAACGATCGCCGCACTGGGCGTGGACTCCACGGTCGCCGTAGATCGCGAAGGCGCGCGCCGCGGGAGCGACCAGCACGAGTACGGCATTGCGTTCGCGCGTGTGGTGCATGGCCAGCCTCACGAATTCCTGCCGAGCGGTCTCCACGGGGTCGCCGATTGCGTGCGGATAAATCACAACACGAATCTCGCCTGAGGTCTGCGACTCCGCCGCGGAGATGGCCTGCATGATCTTCAGTTTGTCCAGCGAGAGCGGATTCATGATCACCATTTCCCTCCTGCGCCGCCGCCGCCAAAACTGCCTCCGCCCCCGGAAAAGCCGCCGCCGCTGCCGGAGGAGCCGCCGCCAAATCCTCCGAAACCTCCGCCAAAACTCCCCGGACCGAAACCTCCACCCCAGGGGGTACGGTGCCTTCCAAAGGTCCGGACCCGGCGGCGGGACAGTGCTCCGGCCGCCAGGATAAACACGAAGAACATCAGCACGGGAAACAGAGAAGAACCGCTCCTTCCCGCACGATGGTTGGTTTGGTTGATCGTCCGACCGGTCCCGTGGTACTCGCCGCGCGTGGCCGCCATCATGGCGTGCACGCCGGCCCTAAGACCGCCGCCAAAATCGTTGGCTCTGAACCGCGGCTTTATCTCGCGCTCGATGATCTGGAAACAGAGTGCGTCCGGGAGCACCGGTTCGAGCCCGTATCCGACTTGGATATACACTTGATGCTCCTGGAGGAACACGAACAGCACCGCTCCGTTGTTCCGGCCTTTTTGCCCGACTTTCCAGCTCTGGGCGACGCGGACCGTGTAGTCCTCCACCGACGAGCGGGACTCCATCCGCCGAAAGACGGCGACAAGAATCTGATCGGAGCTGTCTCGTTCAAACTGCTCCAACTCGGCATTGAGCCGGTTCGCGGTCCCGCCGTCCACAACGCCGGCGTAATCATTGAAATACCGCGCCGGCGGCGGTGGGAGCGTTTCGGCCCGGGCGGTACAAGCCAGACATAGGCCCACCGCAAGGACAACCAAGAGGAACGAGGGGAATCGCTCTCCGAGCAGAAGGAGACCCGATCGCGATTTGGGCGGCGCGTCCGCTGAGAAACTCGGACTTGCGACGGGACGGCTCACTTTTTGGTGCCGAAGTCGAACTTCACTTCCGGAGCCTTTTCGGCGCCGGCGGAAGCGGCAAAGTAGGCGCGAGGCTGGAATCCAAAGCCTCCCGCGAAAAAGACAGCGGGAAAACGGCGGATGGCGGAGTTGTAGGCCTGCGCAACCTCGTTGAATCGGCCTCGTTCGACTGCGATCCGGTTTTCGGTGCCCTCAATCTGCGCCTGAAGAGTCTGGAAGTTACCGGTGGCCTTCAGTTCCGGATAGCGTTCGGCGACCACGAGCAGCCGGGAGAGCGCGCTGCCGAGCTGGCCTTGTGCGCGTTCAAAGGCGGCGAGTTGGGTCGGGTCGGTCGGCGCTTTCGCCGGATCGATGTTGACCCGGCCGACCGAGGCGCGTGCTTCAGTGACTTCGGTGAGCGTGGATTTCTCGAAATTTGCCGCACCGGCCACGGTGTTGACGAGGTTCGGAATCAGATCGGCTCGGCGCTGGTAGACGTTTTGTACCTGCGCCCATTGGGCATCTACAGCCTGCTGCTGGTTGACCAACCCGTTGTAGGCGCCGACGCCATACAGCACGACGACCAGCGCGAGGGCGAGGAGAACGCCGAGAGTGAGAAGAACAGCTTTCATGGTGGTTCGGGGAAGGTGCCGCACCGGCGCCTGCTTTCAAGCGATGGAGCCTTACAGAGGGCGGCGGGTTTTCCAGAGCGATCTTGCTAAACTCCCAGTCTGCACCCGTGTGCGCTGAAGCCGGCGCCGAAGCTCACGATCCACCAGTCTTCGTCGGCGCGCGGGCGCGAGGACCGTAGGCACTCCTCCAATACAAACAGGACGGACGGGCTGCTCATGTTCCCGTGATTGCGGAGGACCTTTCTGCCGGCTTCGAAGGAAAATCCCGGAAGGGCGTTTTCGAGAGCGACGATCACGTCGCGTCCGCCAGGGTGCGCGACGATGCGCCCGATCGGAGCCGAGGAGGCGCGCCGCCGCTCCTCGGCGAAGAGCCGGGTGACAGCGTCGGCGGCGAGGCGGGGCACCGACGCATGGAGCAGATTTCGAAGTTTTCCCTCGCGATGCTCGAATCGGATTTTGTCCCGCTCGGCGGGCTTGTGGAGCGTGGAAAAATCCCGGCAACGGAGGCCGATGGAGGTGGGATCGGACCGCCAGAGTGCGGCGGCCGCGCCGTCGCCGAATAAACACGCGCTGATCAGTACGCCGGGATCGTCGTCGAGGTAAAACGCCGCCGAGCAGACTTCCACGGCGACGGTGGCGATCCGTGCCTTGGCATCCGCCCTCAGCAGGGCGTCGGCCGTGCGGAGCATCGGGATTGCGGCCCCGCAACCGAGACCGGCAAGGTCGTGCAGGATGACATCGGTGCGCAGCCCCAGCTGTTCCGCGACGTAGCTGGTGAGCCCCGGGCAGAGATAACCCGTGCAGGTGCAGACCAGCAGGGCGTCAATCTCCTGCGGCTGGATGCCGAGCGGCGCCATGGCGCGAGCCAGGGCCTCGGATGCGAGCTTTGGCGCCTCGCGCCGGAATGCCTCGTTGAGCTGATCTGCCGAGTAGTTGAAGACGCCGGGGACGTCGGTTACCGCGAAATGGCGTTCGTTCACGCCGGAGTCGCCGCGCAAGACGGATTGCACGATCAACTGCGATCGCCGATTCAACCGCGAACGCACCTCCGGAGCCTGCGAGATACGGTAGCACTCGTCCTGCGTGAAAAGGCGCGGCGGCACGGCGGTGGCTAGCGACTCGAGGAACATGGTCAGGCGTGAACCGTAGCGGTGACGTGATCGATTGGCAGAATGCCGAGCCGGACGGTGAGCCGGAAAAGGGATTGCCGGGTGGGCGAGAGAACGAACGGGTGCAGCCAAGCGGCAAAACGCAGGCGGCGGCGGAAGCGATTGTGTAGTGCCTTCGTGGCGACACGGACCGCAGTTTCCCAGCCGTACTCTCCGCGCGCCCAGCCCTCCAGCGGACCGGCGGCGCACTCTGCGCTCTGCAGGGCCATTGCCATGCCGTTCCCCGTGAACGGCGGAGTCATGGCGATGGCATCGCCGAGTCGGATCCGATCCGGCGCTGCGTCCGCTGGCCCGAAGCGTAGGCCCGCCACGGCGCAGCAGGAATCGGGATCGATCTCCGCGGCCCGGACGCGATCCGACAGCTCCGACAAACGCGCAGCAGCGAGGTAATTGATCAATGCCCTGAGGCGGTCGACGGGCACTCCCGGCCGAATTCGAAAAAGCCCGCACACGTTGACCAACCCGTCGTCCACGTCGCAGAGCCCCACGTACGCTTGATGGCCCAGGTGAATCTCGAGATCTCCATCCAGCCTGAGCCCGCGAACGTGAAGCTTCAGCCCGAGCCAGCCGGATTCTCCCCGGTTACGGCCCGAGCCAAACACGCGTCCCTCCGGTGCCGGCTGTTGATCGACGCGGTGTCTGGCGCGAAGCTGACCGCCTGCCTGTTCAAACGCGCGGGCAAAACGGGCATCGAGTTGGTGTCGGCTGATGGAGAATGCAGGCCGCGCGAGGGTTTGCCGCCAGATATGTCCCTTCCGATGCCAGGAAATGCGACGCTGGCTTCGAGCCCCTTGCAGCAGATCGCCGATCCCGAGCTGCTGGACCGTCCGATCGTCCAGACCGGCCAGAAATTCGCCGCAGACCCGGTGGCGTGGATATTCGCCCGCTTCGAACACGGTGGTGGGGACGCCCCTGCGCTGCAGAGTGAGGCCCATGCTGAGGCCTGCGAGTCCACCTCCGACGATTTCGATTGGGCGAAGGGCATTCATGGCCTGCGTTCAGCGATGAACCGGTAGGCCGAGATCTGCGAAAACACTACTCGGCATCGCCAAATTCTGGGATCGAGACCGAGTTGAGTGGGCAATTCGCGACGGCGGAACCCGGCGGCTATGCTGATCCAGCCGTCATGACGGCTGACGCGATTGGCCCGTATCGAGCAGGCGACTGCCCAGAAGAGGCATTGCTGGAGACGACCCCGTCGTAGATCTCCGACCACGAGGAGACGCGCGTGCCGGTTCAGTTTTGCGCCGAGCTGTCGGAGCTGCGGCTCGCTGAAATGATGAAACACAAAATTGCCTGCGACGACGGGGTAACGCTCCCAGCCGTCGAATTCGAAAACGTCCGCCTGGAGCCAGGCGCTGCTCGCGGGCCAGTTCGCGGGCCGGGGCGCCCGGTCGAGCCCATCCCACGCCAAACCTTTCTGGACCATTGGGGCGCCCAACTCTCCGCCGCCAGCTCCGATTTCGAGCACCCGTTCTCCTGGCCGCACCAGCGATGGCATCACAGCCTGCATCCAGCGCCAGTTTCCCATCGCGGCGTTAAACAGACGCAGATCGCGCCGCGATGAAACGGCATCGGGGTGATCGGCAGGCAGGGCGTCGAGAATCTCTGCGCATAACGTTCGGGGGCGCTGGCCGAGGGTGAGAGGCATCGGTGTTCGGAGGAACACTTGGCGGGTACGCGGCGCCTTGGGAAACCTTTTGGCCGATATTGTTTCCATGCCCGGATGAATTCGGGAAACCGTAAATTGCTCACGGTCGCTTGGATCCAAGCGTTCTACTACACATCGACGGGCGTGTGGCCGTTGGTGGAGCTGCGTTCCTTCCTGGCGGTGACGGGCCCGAAGACGGACATCTGGCTGGTTCGCACCGTGGGAGCCCTGCTGGCGGTGACCGGACTGGTCCTGGCGAGGGCTGCAAAGAGGAAACAGTTTCCAGCTGAACTTGTTGCCATCGCGATCGGGCAGGCGGCCGTGCTCGCGGCCGTCGATTTTGTCTATGCCGGCGCGGGCCGGATTTCGCCCGTTTACTTGTTCGACGGTGTGGCGGAGATAGCGCTCATTGCCACTTGGCTGGCGTTCGGCCGTGAACAATTGGGGCCGCAGACTCGCGCCTGACCGGATAATGGCATTGACAGCTGCCGCTCCGTATGGGAGTCGGTCGGGCTTACGAAAAATCCGGCGATCGCGACGACGGCCTGTCCGTTTCACGATGGTCGTGACCACCGCGGCTCCGGCCGCGCCACTCAACTTACTACGTCATCCTCAACTCCCACCACTCATGGCTTACAGCGAAGTTCTTCTTCTGAAACCGGTCGACGGCCTCGGCGCCGAAGGTGACCAGGTCAAGGTCCGCGCCGGTTATGCGCGTAATTTCCTCCTCCCGCGCGAGATTGCGGCTCCGCTGACGAAGGCTAACCGCAAGCAGGTTGAGGCTCTGAAGAAGCGCCGCGCCGAGCGCGAGATCAAGGAGCTGGACAGCGCCAAGGAGCTCGCGGGCAAGCTGGAGAAGACCTCCATCGCGTTTGCCGTGAAGACGGGCGAGGGTGGCAAGATGTTTGGCGCAATCACGCACAACGATCTCTACGACAAGCTCGTTCAGTCCGGCATCGAGATCGATAAGAAGCGCATCCACCTCTACACGCCCATCAAGACCCTCGGTAAGCACGAGGTGAAGATCAAGCTCCACCCCGACGTCACGGTGGACTTGAGCTTCGACGTCGTTTCCGAGAATCCGATCGTTCCGGTGGCCGAAGAGGCTCCCGTCACGGAGAAGAAGTCGGAGCGTCGCGAAAAGCGCGCCGAGAAGACGGAGAAAAAGTAACTCCGAGGTTCTCTCGAACTTTCACGAGCCGCGCCGGTTTTCGGCGCGGCTTTGTTTTTGCCGCACGCTGGGCACACCGGCCGCCCGAAGCTCCGGCGATCGTTGTGGACCGATGTGCGGTGTGCCGGATTCGGTGAACTTCTTGTCGGCAACTCCGAACAACCTTTCATTGCCCGCCGCCCCCGATTCGGGTCGCATTCCCCTTTCCGTTTCATGTCTGAAGAACCCGTGAGAACGTTCCGTCGCGCCCGCGGCCCAAATGGCGCGAACGGCGATGGCGCGCCCGTGGGGGCACCCGGCCGCACTCCTCCCCACAGCGTCGAGGCAGAAGAGTATCTCCTCTCGTGCTGCCTTCTGGACGGCAACGACACCGTTGCGCGGTGTTTCGAAGGTAAGCTGACCGCGACCGCGTTTTATGTCCCCGCGAATCGGATCATCTACGAAAAGCTGACGGAGCTCTACAACAAGGGCGCACCGATCGACCTTGCTGTTCTCGCGGAAGAGCTGAAGACCTCGAAGCAGCTGGATGAAGTCGGTGGATACGCCTACCTGACGCAGATCAGCGGCCGGATACCGACTACGGCGCAGGCCGGATACTTCATCGAGAAGGTTCGCGAGCTCTACCTCTTGCGGGAGTTGATCAAGGTCGCCACCACCGCGGTGGAGGATTGTTTCTCGTATAGCGGGGGCATGGAGGAGTTCATCGACCGGGTCGAACAGGACATCTTCCGCGTCACACAGGACCGCATCTCCGATGCCGCGCAGTCGATGAAGGAGCCGACCCGGGAGGCCATGAACGTCATCACCAAAATGATGATGAAGAAGGGCGAGCTCACGGGCGTCTCGTCCGGCTTCCACGACCTCGACTTCAAGTACACTTACGGGTTTCAGAAGCAGGAAATGATCATTCTGGCGGCGCGCCCCTCGATGGGAAAGACGTCGCTGGCGCTGAACATGGCCGAAGCGGCGGCCATGCCCAAGAAAGGCACGCCCGTTACCACCCTCATCTTCAGCTTGGAAATGAGCGCATCCCAGCTCGCCATGCGCATGCTCTGCGCCCGAGCTCGGGTGAACATGAAGCTTTTGCGCGATGGCCTGCTCTCCAAGAACGGAGAAGAGCAGCAGGCCTTGCTCAAAGCTGCCGACGAATTCAGCAAGTCTCCCATCTTCATCGATGACTCCAGCCATCTCACGATCATGGAGCTCCGCGCGAAGGCGCGCCGGCTCCACGCTCGCCAGCCGATCGGCTTCATCATCGTGGATTACCTCCAGCTCCTGAGCCCGACCGACCCGAAGGTGCCGCGCGAACAACAGGTGGCCGAGATTTCGCGCGGGCTGAAGGCCTTAGCCAAGGAACTCGAACTTCCGGTCCTTGTATTAAGTCAGTTAAACCGCTCGGCAGAGAAGGAAAACCGCACCCCGAAACTCTCGGACCTGCGTGAATCCGGATCCATCGAGCAGGACGCCGACGTAGTTCTCATGCTGGCCCGCCCCAAGGATGCAGACGAAAAGTTCCAAGTCGCTGCAGACTCGGCGGAGTTAATAGTTGCCAAGCAACGAAACGGGCCGGTAGGAGAACTGAAACTTACCTTCCTTCGAGACATCACTCGCTTTGAAAACTTCACACAGTAGCCCACTTATCCGGGTCGCACGCTTCCTTCTTGTTTTTGTTTTTCTCTTCGCGGCGAGCCTGCGTGTGAACGCGCAGACGGAAGGGACGGAGGAGGGGCAGAACTACAAGGTCGGCTCCATTACGGTTCGGTTCATGGGCACGGCGAACGTGAACGAACAGGTCGTCCGGGCCAACATGCAGGTCAAGGAAGGCAACGTGCTCGACGACACGATGCTGGACCGCGACATCCGTTCGCTCTACCGCACCGGCTTGTTCGAGTTCATCGAAGTCAAGCGCGAGGTGCTGGACACCCACACCGTTAACCTGGTGGTTGAGGTCACGCCGAAATACCGCGTGCTTACGATCAAGTTCGAGGGCAACGAAAGGGTGAAGAGCCGGCGGCTTCAGAAGGAGATCAAGACGAAGCCGAATCTCGCGCTGGATGAGCGCCAGGTGAAGGAAGACGCGGAGAAGATCCGCGAATACTATCAGAAAACTGGATACAACCAGGTCACGGTCAATTACTCAGTCGACCGAAACCGCGAAACCGGTTTCGGCACCGTTCTTTTCAAGATCCACGAAGGCGCCCGGGTGAAAATCTCGGACGTGCGTTTTGTCGGCAACGACCACATCAAAGCCCGCAAGCTGCGGAAGCAGATGGAGACGAAGCGGTGGTGGATGTTCTCCTGGCTTCTCGGCACGGGTCGCCTGAAGGACGACCAGTTCGAGGACGACCTGGAGAAGCTTCGCGATTTCTACCGCGACGAAGGTTACCTCGATGTGGAGATTCCCGCGGACAAGGTGATCTATGACTACCCGAAACCGGGCAAACTGATCATCACGATCCAGGTGACGGAAGGTCGCCAGTACAAGATCGGCGACATCACATTCAGCGGAAACAAACTCCATCCCACGGCACTTCTCCGGTTCATGCTCCGCCAGCAGCCCGGGATGGTGTTTTCACCGTCGAAGCTGGATAAGGATATCGAGGGGCTGGAGGATTTCTACGGCAAGGACGGCTATCTCGACACGTCGGTGCGCTTGATCCGCAAACCCAACGTCGCGACCGGCAATATCGACATCGAATACAAGATCGACGAGAGCGAGCAGTTCTTCGTCGAGTCGATCAAGATCGAGGGCAACACCAAGACCAAGAGCATCGTCATCCTGCGCGAACTGGTTCTCGGGCCCGGCGAGGTGTTCAACACCGTGCGCATGAAGATCTCGAAGGTGCGCCTCGAAAACACGCGATTCTTCGAAGACGTGAACCTGACGCCGGAGAGCACGAACATTCCCGGCCGGCGCAATCTCAAGGTAGCGCTGAAGGAAGGCCGGACCGGCAATCTGACTTTCGGCGCCGGCTTCAGCTCGCTCGAGAAGGGCGTCATCTTCGCCGAACTCACGCAGTCGAATTTCGACCTGTTCAATCGCCGCTCCTTCTTCCAGGGCGACGGCCAGAAGTTCCGGCTCCGCCTCCAGTATGGCTCGCGGTCCAGCGAGGCGATTGTGTCGTTCGAAGAGCCTTACCTGTTCGAGAAGGAACTCACCTTGGGCTTCTCCCTCTTCCGGACGACGTCGAACTACGATAATCAGTTCTACGACGAGATTCGCACCGGTGGTGAAGTCTACATCCGCAAGCGCCTCTTCGAGTTGGTTGAAGGCCGCATCTCCTATTCGTATCAGGTGGTCAATATCGAGAACCTCGATCCGGCCGCTCTCACGCTCGGCTACCTCCCCGGCACGCAACACGTTTCGATGGTCGGTTTCCAGCTGCTCCGTGAAACGCGCGACAAGATCGTCAACACGACCTCCGGCAATCGCATGGAGCTGACGACCGAAGTGGCCGGCGGACCTTTCGGCGGCGATCTCGACTTTTACCGACTGGAATTCCGCGGCTCCCAGTTCTTCCCGATCTTCGAGGCGCAGACGCAAGTGTTGGCCATCGTGGGCCGCGCTGGCGTAGTCGACTCGTACGGCCAGACCTCTCGGCTGCCCTACTACGAGCGCTGGTTCCTCGGTGGGCCGAACAATCTCCGCGGTTTTGAGAACCGCGACGTCGGTCCCAAGGACTCCAATGGCTACAACCTGGGCGGCAAGACGTACGGCATGCTCACTCTCGAGTATTCGCTGGATATCGTCAGCCCCGTTCGTTTCGCGGTGTTTTACGACGCCGGCTTCGTGAATATCGATCCGTACGACTTCAGCCCCGCAGGGTACAACGACGACTTCGGCGTCGGACTCCGCCTCTTCGTCGCGGGTGCACCGCTCAGCCTCGACTTCGGCATTCCGCTGACGAGCGACCGGTACAACAAAAAAGGCAACCAGTTTAACTTTTCCTTTGGCACCCGTTTCTGATTCAGTCGCACTTTCTTTTTCAAGAACCCACCTATGAAGACATCCCTGCGTACCCTATTGGCTTTGGCTGCATTCAGCGTGACCTCGCTGGCATTTGCGCAGCCGGCCCCGAAAATCTTTGTCGTCGACATGGCCAAAGTCTTTGACGGCCACTACAAGACCGAAGAGCAGCAGAACAAGCTGAAGAGCGACGAGAAGAAGGCCGTGGAGGAGCTCGAGCGTCTGGATAAGGAAATCCGCACGATGGCCGACAAGTTCAAGGAGCAGAAGGACCAGGTGGAGAACCCGGCTCTGACGGCCGACGCCCGCGACCGCGCCAAGACGGATGCCCAGAAGACGCTGGATGAGATCCAGCAGAAGCAGCAGGAAGGTCAGCAGTTCCGCGCCAACGCTCAGCGCACCTTCCAGCAGCGCATTGGCAATTTCCGCGCGGTCCTTATCGAAGAAATCAGCAAGCTCGCCACCGATATCGCCAAGAAAAAGGGCGGCACGGTTCTGATGGACAAGGGCAGCTTGGTTTACAGCGATCCCGCCTACGACATCACCGACGAGGTGATGGCGGAGATCAACAAGAGCCGTCCGGCCGGCAGCACCGCGGCTCCTGCGACTTCGTCGTCGACCGCCCCGAAAGCGGGCGATACCCCGACGGTCACGTTCCCCGGCGCCAAGAAATAACCAGACTGGACGCATTTTTACCCCGCTCGTTCGCGAGCGGGGTTTTTTGTTGTCGCGGCCGAACCGGTGCTCAGCCCGAAGCGCGGGCGGGCATGCAAATCGTTTCACCAGCCGACGGTCCGCGAGCGGAAATACCGGATGCCGTCGCAGAGCGACCCCATCTGTCGGATTGCCACCGTGGCGTCGTGCAACACCCTCGATTTCTATGCAGCTCTCGTTGTCGTTGGAAGAAGTCGCTCAGATCGTCCAGGCGAAGGAGATCCGTGGCCGCACCGCCGAGCGCGTGAGGGGTATCGGCTCCCTCGATACCGCGAAACCGGGGGATCTGTCCTTTCTTGGAAACGCCAAATACAAGCCGCAGGTTGCCCTTACGGAGGCGTCGGTCGTCCTGTTGCCTCCGGATTACGTGGGCGAGCCCAAGGCTAACCAGGCATTCCTCGTCCTGGAGAAACCTTCAGTCGGGCTGGCGCGCCTCTGCTCCCGAATCGAGCAGCTGCTCTGGCCCAAACCGGCGCCTGGAGTTCACCCGACCGCGATTGTGGCCGCCGACGCCAAGGTGGCCCTTTCCGCAACGATCGGCCCGCTCTGCGTGATCGAAAGCGGAGCAGCCATCGGAGAGCGTACTTACGTTCAGGCGCAGGCGTTTGTGGGACGTGGCGCCCGCGTCGGGGACGATTGCTGGCTGATGCCCCGCGTAACGATTGAGACCGAATGTGTGCTGAAGAACCGCGTTCGGCTGCAACCGGGCGTCGTGGTGGGCGCTGACGGTTTTGGCTACGAGTTTATCGCCGGGCGCCATGAGAAGATACCTCAAGTCGGCACGGTGGTGATCGAGGACGATGTCGAGATTGGCGCGAACAGCACCCTAGACCGCGCGCGCTTCAGCCATACGGTCGTAGGCGAGGGGACGAAGATCGATAACCTCGTGCAGATCGCGCACAACGTGGTCATCGGCAAACACTGCATCGTCTGTGCGCAGGTGGGGATTTCGGGCAGCACGACGATCGAGGATTACGTCGTCATTGGCGGCCAAGCCGGCCTCGCCGGGCACCTGACGGTTGGTCGGGAATCGAAGATCGATGGCCAGACGGGCGTGAATTCCGACCTGGACCCACGGAGCTTCGTGAAGGGAAGCCCCTGTCTCCCGTACAACCTCGAGCAGCGGATCAATGTGCTGCGACGCAAGCTCCCCGACCTGTTCCGCCGGGTGGACGCGCTCGAGGATCAGCTGAAAAAGACTTCCGCCTCGGCATAACACCGCGCAACATCCCGCAACCCATGAGCAACCATCCAGGGCTCAAGATTTTCTCCGGCAATTCCAACCGCCCTCTGGCGGAAGAGATCTGCAAGGCCATCGGCGTGCCTCTCGGCGAGGCCACCGTGACGAGCTTCCCCGACGGGGAGTCGTTTGTGAAAATCAACGAGAACATCCGCGGCGCGGATGTCTTTCTGGTGCAGTCGACCTGCCCGCCGTCGAACCACCACTTGATGGAGTTGCTGATCATGATCGATGCCGCGCGTCGCGCGTCGGCAAATCGCATCACGGCGGTGATTCCGTTTTACGGATACGCACGGCAGGACCGCAAAGACCAGCCACGCGTCCCGATCACCGCCAAACTGGTGGCCAACTTGCTCACGGCCGCGGGTGCGAACCGCGTGCTTACGATGGATCTGCACAGCCAGCAGATTCAGGGCTTCTTCGACATTCCGGTCGATCACCTCTACGCGTCGCCGGTCTTCTTCAATTATTTCACGCAGCTCAACAAAGAGCGCCTCGTTGTCTGCTCGCCGGACGTCGGAGGCATGAAGATGGCCGCCGCATACGCCGACATGATCGGCGCCGGCCTCGGCCTGGTGGCCAAGAAACGTCGCAGCGCGACCACCGTTGAAGCGATCAACGTTGTCGGTGAGGTGAAGGACTGCGACGTGCTGCTCGTCGACGACATCACCGAGACCGCCGGTACGCTTACCGCGGCGGCCAAGATCCTCCGCGAACATGGCGCCCGCAGCGTGCGCGCGGCCGTGAGCCATTGCATTCTCAACGAGATTGCGTACGAACGCCTGCGCTCGGGGCTGATCGACGAGTTGATCACGACGAATTCCATCCCGCTCGATCCTCGCGGGCTTCCGATCAGCGTGCTGAGCGTCGCCGGCCTGCTCGGCGAGGCGATCGTTCGCATCAACAGCAACGAGAGCGTCACGAGTCTCTTCAAGATCAAGGGATTCTGAGCAACGCCGCAGAAGCGCGGCGTTATTGGGGTTGGTGTTCTTGGGTTGGTCGCATGCTCTTGAGTGCGGACGCGAATTGACGCGGCCTGGGCGTGCAAGCCTCCGTTCGTGCGCCTGTCGCTCGTCACCGGAGCCGTCGATCTGACGGTTCCGTTCGTGTGGGATTGCCGGCGTCACCGTGCAGGAAGATCAGGGGCCGCTTCGCGTTTCCTCGGTTGCGGCCAGAACCAAAGCCGGTCATGTCACGCACGTACCAACTCATGCAATTCTTCCCGCGTTCCTGCCTTGTCGTCGTCCTCGCCGCGGTCGCTTTGCCGCTCGCCGCCGAAGTCAAACCTGAGAAGTCCGACAAGCAGATCAAGAAGCAGCCGGAGCTGGCGATCGACAGCACTGCCGTAACGGATGGGAAGACTCCCGGCCTCGTGACGTATGCGGACGTGATCGCGCCAGTGCAGAAAGCGGTCGTGTCGGTCTATTCGACCAAAACCGTGCGCCGGCCGATCAACCCGCTTTTCCCGCTGTTTGGAGAGGGCGAACTGAAGGAGCGGGGATTGGGCTCTGGGGTCATCGTATCGCCCGACGGGTACATCTTGACCAACAACCACGTGGTGGAAGGAGCCGACGAACTCAACGTCCAGCTGACGGATGGCCGGGAGTTCAAAGGCAAGATCGTCGGCAGCGACCCAAAAACCGACGTCGCCGTCCTGAAAATCGAGGCCGACAGCCTGCCGCGCGTCACCCTCGCCGACAGCGACAAGCTGCGGGTCGGAGACATCGTCTTCGCCGTGGGCAATCCCCTCGACATCGGTCAGACGGTCACGATGGGCATCGTATCCGCCACGAGCCGACAGGTCGGCATCCTCGACGAGGTCCAGGGCTACGAGAATTTCATTCAAACCGATGCCGCCATCAATCAGGGCAACTCCGGCGGCGCGCTGATCGACGCGAAGGGACGCTTGATCGGCGTGAACAGCGCGATCCTCTCGACCACGCGAGGCAACATCGGAATCGGCTTTGCGGTGCCGGTGAATTTGGCGGCAAGCATCATGCACAGCCTGATCGAGACCGGGAACGTCTCCCGAGGCTTTCTCGGGGTTCAGGTGGATGTGCTTTCGCCGGAAGTCGCCGAGGCCGCAGGACTGAAAAAAGAGACGCGGGGGGTGATCGTGAACGATGTCACTGACGGAGGTCCGGCTGAGAAAGCCGGCGTGAAGCGCGGCGACGTCATCACTTCGATCAACGACAAACAGGTCACATCCCGACAGGAACTGCGGTTGCTCGTCGCCCAGCTTCGCCCCGGCTCGGAGGTCCAACTCAAGTATCTCCGGGATGGGAAAGAGGGTGTCTTCAAAGTGAAACTCGGAGTCCTCGCCGACTCGTCGGACGAGATCGTTCGGGGCGTGCACACGAAAAAACTCACGCCGGAGCTCCGGCGCGGTCTCGACCTCGACCAACGGATCGACGAGGGGCTCGTCATCACTTCTGTCGAGCCGGATTCGCCGTACGCCGACCGTCTGGTGCCGAATATGTTGGTCATCGAAATCAACCGGAAGCCGGTGACCGATATCGAGTCCGCGCGACAGGCGATCGGCCCGGGCCGGAACCTGTTTTTGGTGATCTTCCGCGGGGTCCCGCGCTACATTGCCGTGCCGGTGAAGTAAGTTGCCGGATACCGGTGCCCCTGACCGCGTCGGTTCTGACTCGGCGTTCTTCGGCGCTGCGCGTGCGAAAATGCTGACGTGAAAAACGCAGCCCATCAGCGCGACACCGCGAGGCGTGCGCTGACCGTGAGGCGGAGATCGCCCAGACCGGCGAAACCAGTTTCTTGGCCGACCCGGGTGCCTCGTGCGCCGGGGCGCCGCTTCAGCGATAGCCCGGCTCTCGTGCC
This sequence comes from Opitutaceae bacterium EW11, assembly GCA_003054665.1. Lineage (GTDB taxonomy): Bacteria > Verrucomicrobiota > Verrucomicrobiia > Opitutales > Opitutaceae > EW11. The sequence continues at coordinate 122,135 of QAYY01000026.1, forward strand.
GCGCAGCGTCGTTCGCTCAGCTTCCCGGTTTTTCGATCGGGATCTTGGCCAGGGCTTCCGGCAGCTTATCCGCCGGATACGTGGGAAAGCTCAGTTCAAGCAGAGAGATCGCGGGCACGTCGAAGCGCGTGGTTCCGGCGCTGCGGTCAACCAGCATGGCCACCGTCACTGGATTTGCTCCGCCCTGGCGAACGATGTCCAGGCACTCCACCACGCGTCCGCCGCGGGTGACGACGTCTTCGACGATCAGCACCTTCTCACCGGTCGCGAACTTGAAGCCGCGGCGCAGGACGAGGACGTTGTTCTCCTTTTCGGCGAAGATGAAGCGGCTCTTGGTTTGGCGAGCGACTTCCTGGCCGATGACCAGTCCGCCCATGGCCGGCGCGAGCACGGTCGTAAAGGAGAGGTGCCCGAGTTTCTTCACCAGCAGCTCCGCGAGCCGTGTGACGGCGCCCATATCCTGGCAGACTTGGGCGCACTGGAAGTAGTGGCCGCTGTGAAGCCCGGAGCGGAGCACGAAGTGCCCCTGCAGGAGCGCCTTGGTGCGTGTGAAGATGTCGAGGATTTCCTGCTGTTGGCTATCCATGCCAGCCGACGCTGCGGGCTGTGCATAAAAAAACAAAAACTTTTTTGCGGGCGGCGGCCCGGACTGCATGATGGCCGGCGTGGTGATCGAACAAATCGCGCTCGAGGACGAACTGGGCGACGTCTTGGAAAAGGCGATGCGATACGCATGCCTGAACGACCACGAGTTGGCGCTTCGTTCCGGAGTATCCGCCGAGAAGATCCGCGACGCGATCGACTACCGGTACGATCTCGAGCCGGCCGAGCTTCATCGTCTGGCGGAGGTGCTTCGGCTCAATGAAGTCGGGCTTTCCGCGCTCGCGCAGGGGCACTATCCGCTTCCCGAGATATCGGGCCTGCCGTTTTGCCTCTATCCGCTTCGCACGCCCCACGGCGTCGGCGTCGCGAATGCCTACGTTGTCGCCGATTGTGCCCTTTCGACGGGGCTTCTCTTCGACACGGGTGCGGACATCTCCCTTTTGCGGCGCGTCTGGCCGAAAAACATCCGCAGACTGGAGGCCGTGTTTATCACTCACGCCGAGACCGAGCACATGGGCGCCCTCCAGGGAATCCTGGCGGAGTTTGGCTCAGTTCCCGTCTTCCGCCCGGAGGGCGCGACCATCGAGGGCGCACTGGCCCTGGGTGAAGGTGCGCGGCTGAGTTTTGGCGGATTCGAAGTGAAAACACTCCGTACTCCAGGACACGTCGAGGCGCACAACTGCTACGTCGTGACGACTCCCCGCGTGCCTGCCGGATCACCGCTTCTGGTGGCCGGCGACGTGCTTTTCGCCGGTTCGGTCGGCGCCCCGTATTTCTGCCGTCACCAGTTTTCGGAGCACCTGACGCGGCTTCTCGATCAGCTCCCGCAAGGTGCGGTCGTGGCTCCCGGGCACGGTCCGCTCACCACGATAGCGAACGAACGGCGGTTCAACCCGTTCGTTGTTTAGTCGGTTCTCCCCCCCGGACTCTTCGGCGACGCGCTCCGCGGCTGTTCGCACCGCAGTACTCAATCGTGACGATCGCTTACCCGCGCGGAGTGAGGTCACAGCGCGGGATTCGGCCGCTGAGATCGATGTTTACGTTTGAGGTTGGTGAACGTCCGCCCGCTGCTCTCGTAAGGCCTGATGAAGGCCGTGCCTTTTGCCGTCCAGCGGTCGGGCGGAAGCCATCCGCTGGTGCTCATGGATAAAGTGCGAAACCAGAAGGCTCTTCATCAAAGAATGGG
>QAYY01000027.1 GCA_003054665.1 Opitutaceae bacterium EW11
AATGGATGGGGTCCACCTCAGAATTCAGCGTTGGAGAAGCCGACTTCTCCCGGTCGCAAGGCGGTGCTCGTGGAGGAAACCGAGCCGTTCGCGCTGCACACCGATCGCGAGTTGGTCGAGCTGGTCGAACGCATCGCGGCGTTTCTGCCGGGTACGTCCGGTGCTGGTTCACAAAACTGGAAAGTGGAAGGGAACGGCAACCACGTGAACTTCGCCGGCCGCGATTTGGTGGTCACAGAACGGCACATCCAGCGCAACGTGATCACACCTGACGATCGGCATCTGGCGCGGGAGCAACGGAGCCAGCTCCTGCCGGCAATCCATGAATTGGCGGAGCGGCTCGCCGGACCGGATGGCAAGCCGAACCTCGGCGCCGTGCATCGCATGCTCCAGCGGCGTTTCGACGTTCCTTCGTATCTGCTCATCCCCCGTGAGAAGTACGGCGACGCCCTCGCCTTCTTGCGGCAACAGCGCGCCATCCATCGTGGCACGCTTCGGCGACGCAACCCGTCAGCGTTCGCCCGGGATCGGTTCCGCGCGATTTTCTCGCGCGCCACGGAACTCGGCTGGACCCGCCAGCAGGTGTACAACTTCGCAGGCGAACGCCTGAAGTTGAAACGGCCGCTGACGTCGTTGAAGCAGCTTAGTCTGGCTCAGCTCGAAGAACTGAGCGCGATGATGCGAGATGCCAGGCCGACGGCCGTAGTGGCGTGAACAGGTTATCCAGGGCGGCGCGTCAGAAAACCGATGCTCGGTTTTTCGAATCGGGGCCGCCGCGTGGCGGCAACCGGCGGCCGGCGCAAAGGCCCGGCGGCAGACAGGACGTGGCCAGCGGGGCCGGTGAAGACGGCCGGGCTTTCGCGCGCGTGCCGCATCGCTGCCGCGAGTCACGAGGGCCGGCCGGAACAGCGAAGCGCGGCCGGTCTTCGTGAGCGTCGGCCACGCCGCTTTGCGGCCGACGATCGAGCGCGTTCCGCGCCGGTGGACGCGCGCCATCGTGCGACACATGTGTCGCATTTGCAGAATTTGAAACCTTACGCGCAGCCGTAAGGGGAAGGGCGTCTGTCTCAAACGAAACGCAGGTGCGTTTTCACAAGTGAAACTCCGCGAACTCGCGAATCTGAATGCTTTCTCCGAAAGTTCAGCTCAGCCTTAAGAATGCCAGGGAGTATTTTCGCGCGCATCTGTGTGTTGGCGACTATTACGCGGAAGGCCAGAAGGTGGCGGGAAACTGGTTCGGATTAGGGGCCGAAAAATTGGGCTTGGCGGACCGGGTTTCCGAACAGGAATTCCTACGTTTATGCCAAGGACTGCATCCTCTAATCGGTGACCGATTGACCGCACGTCGGAACACCACCCGGCGCGATAAGGGCGAATCGGTCGCGAATCGACGGGTATTCTACGACTTCACGTTCAGCCCGCCCAAAAGCGTTTCGGTGGTGGCCCTCATGAGTGATCAGCGCATTTGCACCATCCATGATCAGGCAGTCCGAACGGCTATGGGAGAACTCGAACGCTACGCCGAGACACGCGTGCGGCGTCACGGCGAGGATAGTGAGCGGTCGACCGGCAACCTGATCGCTGCGCTGTTCCGTCATGATACGAGCCGGGAATTGGACCCTCATCTCCACACCCACTGCGTCGTTTTCAACGCCACCTTCGATGCGGCCGAGGGGCGCTGGAAGGCGCTTCAAGCGGCCGGCATGTATCGGGCCCAAAAGCTCGCGGAGAACTGTTATTACCACGAACTATGCCGCGGCCTCCGAAGGCTCGGCTACGAGATCGAAGCCAATCGGCGCGACTTCGAACTCAAGCATGTACCCGCATCGGTGATCACCCGGTTCTCGAAGCGGCACGACCAAATCGACCGCGAAACTGAGGCGCAGATGGCCCGCGGTCAAACGCGAGGCAACGTCAACGATCTGCGTGAGCGCGTCGCACGTGACTCGCGTAAGTGGAAAGCAAGAGCAACGAGTCCCAAGCGGCTTTTGGCCGACTGGGAGTCGCAGCTTTCCACTTCGGAACGAGAGGCATTGCGCTCGTGGCGTCCCGCGAGTCCGAAAGAACGCGGACCGGCGATGAGCGCAGACGATCTGGTGGCGTGGGCCGATGAACACGTGTTTGAACGCCGCGCAGTCGCGGGCGAATCTGAGATTCTCGCGAAGGCACTCGTGCGTGGTCGCGGCGGTGATGTGATGGTTGCAGCGCTTCGCGAAGCTTTGGCGGGACGTGGCTACATTCGCGAAACGGGGTCGACGAAGCTCACATCCCGGGAGGTGCTGCGCTCCGAACTGGCGGTCGTCTTCGCGGCCCGAGACGGGCGTGGCGCGCACGCTGCGCTGGCGCCCTCCTATGAACCCAGCAATAAACTATCGGCCGAACAGGGCGCCGCCGTGCGGCAAATCCTGGGGAGCCGCGATTTCGTTACGTTATTCCGCGGAGGCGCCGGCACAGGCAAGAGCTTCGCGCTGCGTGAGGTGAAGCGCGGGCTCCTTTCAGTTGGCCATGCGGTCGTCGTCGTGGCGCCACAGCGGCAGCAGGTGAGCGACCTCACGGCGGACGGACTCCCGGCCGAAACGGTGGCGCGGCTACTCACAACCAAGGAGCTGCCACGACGCGCGGTCGTGCTCGTCGATGAGGCGGGGCAGATCGGCGCCCGTCAGATGCATGATCTCATCCTCCTTGCAAAGAGGCACAATGCCCGACTGCTGCTCTCCGGCGATACTCGGCAGCACGGCGCGGTTGCCGCGTCCGACGCTCTACGTGCCATCGAAGCATACGGTGGAATCAAACCGGCAGAGATTCGGGAAATTCGTCGGCAGGACCCGCACCGCGGCGGCTCGACAGACGAGCGCGCCGCGATCGGTCGCTACCGGGCGGCAGTGAAGGCGGCGGCGAACGGCGACGTTGCGCTCGCCTTCGACCGGCTCGATCGACTCGGCTGGATACGCGAACTTGACGATACGGAGCGGCGGAACGCACTGGCGGACGATTACGTGGCAGCGATTCGGCGGAAGGAATCCGCGCTGGTCGTCGGTCAGACTTGGGCCGAAGTGCGCGGTGTGAACGAGGCGATCCGCTCGGAGCTGCTGGCCGCCGGCCGGCTGAAACCCGGCATCACGGTCACGACGTTGCGCGCGACCGACGCGACGACGGCGGAGAAACGCAATCCGTCGTCTTACCAACCAGGACAAAGCGTGTTCTTTGTCCGACGCTATGGCCGCTTCGTGGCCGGCGATGTTGCCGAGGTCGTTGGGGTTTCCGAGCGCGGTCTCGCACTCGTGAAGAACAATCGGCGATCGACCTTGAGCTTCCGTTACGCGGACCGAATCACCTTGGTTGATTCGGTGCCGCTCGAAATCTCACCTGGCGATCGGCTGCAGCTAAAGTTCAACGGGCGTTCCGTGGAAGGCCGGACATTGAACAATGGTGAGCTGGTAACAGTACGCGTCATCCGCAACGACGGTTCCATCGTGGTAGCGGATGTCGCAGGCAAGGTGAAGACGTTGAGTCCCTGCCAGCGTGTCTTCAATCGCGGCTACGCGGTCACGTCGTACGCGTCGCAAGGCAAGACGGTCGACACGGTCTTGCTCTCCGACGCCTCCAATCGGGCGGCGACAAATCGCAACCAGTGGTACGTCGCGATCTCTCGCGGGCGAAAGCGAGTGACCGTCTACACAGCCGACAAAGCCGAACTGCGCGCCAACATCGAGCGACTTGGTGATCGTGCCCTCGCCATCGAATTGAACGCCCCCGAATGCCAGGCCAGTCGAATTTCGGGGAAGAACCGTAAGGCGCCGCGGTGGGTACGGCGCGCGCAGGTAATCATCCAAAACCTCAATGCCGCGCGCTTTCTCGGTCAGCTCCGCGCAGCGAAGAGCCGGCGCGATTTCCGGCTCGGGGTACAAACTCACACCATCAGCCGCAAACTATGAAGCTCCGTGACATCGTAGAACAACGTCGAGCAGAGCAGCCGCCCTCGATGCCCTCACTCGCGGCACACGTCTGCTACGGGCTCAAACCAGGGGCCGCCGTGCTCGATGTGAGCGCATCGGACGGCGACGAGTGGCAGCTGCCCTGGCAACAGTTCACGTCCGCACGCCACGGTAAGGAGGGTGAACAGGAGTGTTCCTGGCTCACGTTCGTTTCGCATGCGGTAAGCGTCCGCGGGCATCGCTTCGCCGCGTTGCGCGAGGCAATTCGGGAATCATGTCTGGCCATGCTTCGAGTCGCGCCGACGAAGTATGAACGCGCAGCAAGCGAGGAACTCTTCATCAGCGCGCTCCACGTGCAACCCGTCGGCGAGTCGAACGCGAAGTCGGAATCGTAGGAACGTCATAGTATTTCGGCGGATTGTCGTAACGTCGCCTGAGCACGCGCAGACGCTCGGGGTTACCGTGAGGGCGTGCCATGTGGATCAACCTTGGGCTTGCCATCGTCAGCGCACTGGGCGCGCTGATGTTGTTCTCGACGAAAACGACCGCCCCGACGATCATTCTCGGCTGCGGCCTCTTGTCCGCGTGGCAGCTTTACTCGGCGGTGACTGGCAAACGCCGGCGCTCGCTGGTCATCTTGCGACTCGGCGGCTTCAAGTGGACGGCCGAGGATTTCTGCCGCGGGTGGCTAATCACGGGTGAGACTGGCAGCGGCAAGACCCTCGGCGGCATCAACACGATGCTCTGGCAGGTGTCGAAGAACTGCCGTACATGGGGAGGCGTCTGCGTCGACGACAAGGGGCTCTACGCCCACACGCTCATGACGATGCTGGATCGGTTGGGCCGTCGTGACGATCTGCTCGTCCTCGAAGTGCGGCCGGAAGGGGCACCCGCGGAGTGGAAGCCAAAACACACGTACAACTTCCTCGAGGATCCGTACCTGCCCGCATCAGGTAAGGCCAAGATCATCTGTGACGTGGCGGTCGCGATGGGACAGCGCGCGGATCAGTCGTTCTTCCGAACGCAGGCCCAGGTGCAGCTCGAATTCGCGTTTCGCCTGCTCGCGGCGGCGGAAGTGCCGGTGACTCTGGAGAAGGCTTACGAGCTATTGGTGTCAGACGAAGCGCTGAAAAGCGTTGTGCTGCTGGCGCTGGATGTCGCCCCGCCGGCCATCGCGGCGGAGCTATTCGATCATTACACCGAACACCTGCTCACCCAACCCGCCGAACAGCTCGGCGGTGTGAAGACGACGGTCGCCAACTACCTGAAGTTCTTCACGGAACCGGACATTGCCGCCGTGTTTTGCCCGCAGGAGAAGTCCACGGTGTCGCTGCATGACATCGATCGCGGGAAAATCATCTGCGTATCCGTGCCCCAGCGATTCCCGGTGGAGCGGCGGTACATTCACACGCTCCTCAAGCTCGCCTTCTACACCCACGCGCTCCGGCGGTTCGATCGCCCTTCCGCCGAACGCGCGAATGATAACCTGATAATCTTCTGGGCCGGCGAAGCCCAGAAGGTTGTGACCGCGACAGAGGACGGACTTAGCGACTACAATCACGTCGACATGATCCGGGAGGCACGTGCCACGTTCGTCGGCGATACCCAGGCGTACACATCGCTGCTTCCGCCAATGGGCGACGAGAACAAGGCGAAGGTGTTCATCGCGAACATGTCGAATCGGATCACCTTCAAGGCCGCCGACGAGGAAAGCGCCCGGATCGCCGCCGACACGATTGGCAAGCGGACCATCCGCAAGCGCACGTACGGTCACTCTGCCGGCAACCGGACCAGCTCATGGACGGCGGAGGAGAAATACTACATCGAGCCGCACGAATTCCGGCAGCTCCGGAAGTTTCATGCGGTCGTCCAGCACTGCGAAAAAGGGTTTCGTCGCGTGACGCTGCCGCCGCGCGATCCAACCGGAAAGATCGCGTCATGGTACTAGCACCCGAAATCGAAACTCCGCCGGTCGAGCGACGCACGAACCTCCTCCGTGGCCTGCGTTCTCACCTTGACGCTCAGGTACGCGGACAGCCGGAAGCGCTCGACCTGGTTACGTCGGTCCTGACCCGCGGCGAACTCGGCTTCGCTCAACCGCGGCGACCGAAAGGTTCGTTCCTGTTCATCGGGCCGACCGGCGTCGGCAAAACGGAAACGGTGAATGTCTTCACGCGGTACCTGTTCGACGGGCGGTTGCCGATCCGCTTCGACATGTCGGAATACCAGTTGCAGAAGTCCGTCGAGAAGTTGATCGGCGAGCACCGCGGCGACCGCGGTTTGCTAGGCGCCGCCGTTCACGGACACAGTCGTGGGACGCTGCTTTTCGACGAACTCGAAAAGGCGCATGCGCTCGTTCTGGATCTCTTTCTGCAGGTGCTCGAAGACGGGCGCATCACACTGGCTACCGGCGAGACACTCGACCTCACCGGCTTCTACGTCGTGTTCACGAGCAACATCGGCTCGCGCGAAGTCATGGGCATGGCGTCGCCGCCGTTCTCGTCCGTGAAACGGACCGTCCTGACCCGCGCCGCTCAGCAACTACGACCGGAACTCTTCGGGCGTATCTCCGAGAAGGTCGTCTTTGCGCGCCTCGACTACGAAACCCAGCGCTCGATCTGCAGCCGGATGATTGCCGCGGAGTGCGAGCGGCTTCGTCGGCTTGGCCATGACGTACAACCCGAACCCGAAGCCATCGAGTTCTTGGTGCGTGAAGGATACCACAAGACCCTCGGAGCACGCCCGATGCGCGGCGCGGTTGAGCGATTCATCCAGGATGCGGTGGCTACCGAGGTGCTATTCGGGAGAACCGGAAGCGGCGCTTTGGTGGTCCATCCAGCGCGTGACCGCCTCACTTTCGCGTCGTGAACGAGCCCACCTCAGCCAAAGAAGGTCTGAACCGGGACCTTCAACGTCTTGGCAAAACCAGCCAGTTCGTAGTCGTACACCGGCCGCTCGCCGCGCTCGATCTTGGCGATCTGCGACTGATTGAGCTCGATGCCAAAACGCGCGAGTCGGCCCACCATATCCTCCTGCGTAATCTTCGGCGTTGCCGCCAGCCGCAGGCGGAGGATGTTTTGGCCGGTGACGTTGCGACGTTTGGATTTCACGGAGCGCTTGAAGGCGCTCCCATCCTAATTTTATTCTCGGCCGGAATTATTCTCTACGGGACTAAAATAGCCGTTGCGCTCGTGAATCCCTCTGCTGATCAACCATTGACCATCCTGTGCGCGGATGATCACACGCTGGTCGGTGACGCGCTGACGAAGGTATTCAGCACGGCCGGCTACTCGGTCGAGCGTGCCTCGGATGGCGAAGAGGCGTGGCAAAAGGTCGTATCGAATGACCGCCGCTTCGATGTCGTGATCACGGATCATCAGATGCCCCGACTCGACGGCCTGCAACTGGTCGGTCGGCTTCGCGATGCCAAGTTCGCTGGCCGGATTATCGTGTACAGTTCCGGACTCAGCATGGACGACCAAAGTCTGTACCGCGAGATGGCTGTCGACGCGATTGTGATCAAGGGACCCGACGCCGCCCGCCTCTTGGAAGTCGTCAAGGCCCTTCATGGGCAGGAATAATATGGTCTCGGGAAATATCCCGCGGGCGAATCTCCGGGAGGAGAATCAGGGGATACGGTTTCGCAAAAAATTGTCGCATTGCGCCGTTATGCGGCGGGCGGGGAGCAACCGAGATGGCGTCGAGCTGCCGCTGCACTTGTGCCCCGAAGTGCTGGCCTCGAATTCAGGTCTCATTCGAAGCGCGGAAATGAGCTTCTGCTGCTGTCGCCGATCGTCGAGCGACATGCCGACCCATGCACACCGACAAATGGAAATTGCGCTCTTGTTCGCGCCAGGAGCGTGCACGGTGAGTTGGTTGAATGATGGCGGTTTGCGAGAGTCACGGTCGGTGAAGGCCCCGGCGGTCATTATGGTTGCACCCCAGCAATCGCACGCGTGCCGCTGGGAACAGGGCTCGGATGTCGTCTTGATGTACCTAGAGCCGAGGCTGCACCAGCGGCTGCTCCCGCAAGGGCTCCCGGCACCGGTCGTAGTCTCGCCGGTGGCCGCCCGCGATCTCCCGTTGTGGCAGCTCGCCAGTGTGGTTCAGAGTTTCGGGTTGGCCGTTGTAAAAGCCCAGGCGCGTGTCGTGCACCTGGTCGCCACGGCCCTTTCAACGTATGCCGTCGAATTGCTGGGACGCACCGCTGTCCAGCCGGTGCGTTGTTTGGCGAACATCCTCGTTGAAAAAGTTGAAGCGTTCGTCGCGGCGCACCTGAGTGCGAATATCTGCACGGACGATATGGCGGCTCATGTCGAGTATTCCGTCCCGCACTTCAGCGCGCTGTTCAAAGCTGCCGTCGGGATCACGCCGATCGAGTATCTCTTCCGCCAGCGAATGGAGAAGGCGCGGGAACTTCTGCGCACCGGCAATTACACGATTGGAGAGGTGGCAAAGAAAGTGAGCTACCTTGATCAGGCCAATTTCGCGAAGAAGTTTGCCGAGCATCACGGGGTCACACCAAAGCAGGTAATCGAGCAGGCGCGGTTGGATTCAGCGGCTCGTCCGAAAATATCGTAGGCCTGTCGGAACCGTCCCTTTGTCTTCGGGCCTCCGTTGCGGACTATATCGCACGCCACCGCCGCGATCGCGGCGCTGAAGCGATAGTCAAAATGAAGACACATAACGGGCGTTGGGTGAGCATCGCGATGATGATGCTCGGTGGAGCGCGGGAGACGAATGCGGCTGTGTTCGGATCGCCGTTTTTGGCCCAAGTGCCGGGAACGCTGCACAACGCGTTTGAATACGGGTTGGGCATTCTTTTCCTCGCGGGCTTTCTCTGGGGCGTCCTGAAGATTTGGGGAGGCGCCCACATGATGTCGAAAGGCGATGCCGATGGAAAGATGGGTATCGTGTCCGGCATCATCATCGCTGGCGCAGCGTCGATCATGGCCGCTCTCTTCGCGATCTTCGGCATGCAAGCCGGTGCATTGACGCCGCAGTTCTGACCATGGCCGACCTTCGGATCACTGACACGAACAGCGCCAACGACAGTCGAGGGCGCGCGTTCGGACTCGAGGGCAATGATTTCATCTACGTCCTCGTCGCCCTGGTCGCCGCCATGGGTTTCCACCTCGTTTGTACGGCGGTCCTGCATTTCCACGTCTTCTCCGCGCTGGTACTCGCCATGCCGGTATTCGCAGTGCCCGCCGCTTGGGTCGTCCTTCTGCGGCACGGCAAACCCGCAGGCTATGCGGGCGACTGGTTCGAGAATCTCGTGAGCCGCGAGGGATGGTCGTTGGCGCATGGCGCACAACCTGAGCCATTCAGGGAGGGCCAAAATGAGCAGCCATCCACCTAACGGATTCTTCGCCGAAGGGATGATCCTGTTCGGTGCGTTGCACAAGGGCGCTACCGCGGCGAAAGGGTTCATCCTGCAGCCCCCCGATTTGCGGGGTGCCAGCATCGCTACGCTGAACGGGTATCAGGACAAGATTCGCAGTCTGCTCGCGAATCTCGGTGAACGCACGCGGGCGCAATTTCAATGGACCTGCAGTTCCGATTATCGGCAGGAGCTCACGCGGTATTTTCGGGAAACGGAAAAGGTCGTACACCCGCAGATCAGAAAGGCGCGGATGGAGCGCTTCGAACGCTACTGGGGAATGATGCAGCGGCGCGAGCTACGTCGGGAGAATCTGGTGCTCTTCCTCTCCACCGAAGTCGCGACCAGTGGCGTACCGCTAGGGACAACGGCCGCCATCGCTGCATTCTACGAGAAAGTCATCGGCCAGTTGAAGGCTCAATTCGACGAATTGGGCGGCACGCTGCGGACGATCTTCGGCGCGGACACGACGGTCACGCCGATGGACGACCTCGACCACTTCACGTATTGCGCGAAGTTCCTCAATCCCTCGCTCGCGGAGCGGTTCGATCACGACTTCGCCGCCCAATTCAATCCCGAGCTGAGTCTCCAGGAGAACTGCTGGAACTCGGACGGCGTCGGCATCCAGAACGTCGGGTTCTACCTGGATAATCGGTACCACACGATCTTCACGATGAAACGGTGGCCCAGCCGGACTTATCCGGGAATCATTCACCGGCTCACCGGGCTTCCGTTCCTCGATTACCAGATAACGTGCAACGTTGAGCCGCTGCCGGCCAAGCGGGAGGTCGACCGGGAGGAAAAGGCGGTCGAGCGGCTCCGCAACGAATATCAGGGCAACGGCCGGCATTCGCTGCTGGTCGCCGTCGGCAAGAAAGAGCGAAAGATCGAATCGCTCTCCACCGGATTCATCCGGCCGTTCACCACTACGTTTATTATTCGCGTGTGGGATGAAACCGAGGTCGCGTTGTCGGCGAAGTGTGCGGCGATCAAAAACGCGATCAACAATCTCGGCGGGGCGCAGTACTATGAATGCGCGCTGCCCTCGACGGCGAAGAAACTCTTCTTCTCGTCCTGGCCGGGCTGGACCCACAGCGGCTATCAGCACCGTACGCTGTACGCCGAGGACAGCTATCTCGCCGACATGCTGCCGTTCTCGGCCACATTCACGGGCCACTTGGCGGAAGCCGAGGCGATCTACGACGGTGCGCAGAACAACCTGGTTGGCCTCCGAACGTTTCTCGGCATTCCGCCGTCGCCGCAGCACGCGGTGCTGCTTGGCGCTACCGGCGCAGGAAAGTCGGTCCACATGCGCGATTTTCTGGAGCAGACCGCGCCGTATTTCGACTACACCGTCGTGATCGAAGAGGGCCTGTCGTACGAGAGCTACACTCGTGCGATGGGTGAGCGGCCGATCATTCTTCACCCGGATGGCGATCTCACGATCAATTACTTTGATACCGGCGGCATGCCGCTCGCGCAGTTGCAGGTGGCAACGGCCGTGGCGCTGCTCTCGCGGATGATCGGCGAAGCGCCGGACGCCGAGACTCAGCAAGTCCGGCAGGCGATTCTCGCCCGCTATATTCATCAACTGTACGAAGACACATTCGAAGAGTGGTCGAAGCGAAACCGCGACAAACTACCGCGCATTCAGCGGCTAGCGTGCGCGGCGCATCGTTGGAAGCAGGAGCGGATGCCCGCGGGTTCGACGAAAGTGGAGGCGTATGCCGAGCTTCGTGACCTTCTTTCGGCGCAGGACGAGCAAGCGCTTGAGTTCGTTGCACACATTACCGAAGAACAGATCACGGCGTTTCTGAAACATCCGCAAACCGAGCGGACGGTGATGCAGACAGCGCATGCGGAGTACAGCCCGGACGATTACCCGGTGCACACGAGCCTGGTCGAGTTGATGCAGTTCGCCCGATTCGAAGAGCACCGGAAGGACGAGGTGGATCATCTGGCGACGCTGCTGTCAGCCTGGACTGCCCACGGGCAGTACGGACGGCTATTCGATGGCCGCACCAATGTATCGCTCACCGGAAAGATCGCGCATTTCGAGTTGGGTTACATTCCGGAGCAGGCGAACGATCTGAAAACCGCTGCAGGCCTGCTGATCGCCGGCTTTACGCGCCAGCACATCATTTCGCTCCCGCGCCACCGCTGGAAGCGGATCCTGTACGAGGAGCTGGCGCGGTTCCTGGACGTCCCAGGCGGCGAGAAGATCGTCGCTGAGTCCTACGCGCAACTGCGCAAGTTCAACTGCTGGACCGCATCCATCGTGCAGCAGTACAGCAAATTCAAAGACACGCGGATTCGCCCGGCAGTGATCGGGAATTCGAAGCAGTTTTTCCTGATGCGCCAATTCGACCGCACTGACATCGAGGCAATTGCCGCTGACATCGGGCTGCCAGAGTCGATTGGCTCCGCGATCCAGAATTACCCCATGCCGGAGCAGCAGCCCGCCGGAAGGAAGTTTTCCAGTCTATGTTTCTACTCGCCGGTCATTGATCCGCCGCTGTGTGGGACCGTGCGCAACGTTCAGCCGAACAAAGAGGCAATCCATGAAGAAGCTGCGGTGTAGGGGTGTGGCCCCAATCCTCGTCGGTCTGTCGGTTTTGTTCTGTGCCGGATGCGCGGGCATGGGGCGCGGCATGTCGGAAATTGCGGGCACCGGAACAGGTGGCGCGGTCGGCTACGAGGTTTCGGACCACAAGATCGGCGGAGCTGCTGCCGGTGCCGCAGTTGGATTCCTCGCCACGAAAGTTGCGGAACGCGGCGTGCAGCACGCCGAAAACGACGCGGAAAAACGTGGCTATGACCGCGCAATGAATCAGGCGGTGAAGCAGCAGTACTGGATCATCCAGGAGCAACAGCGCGCCGCAAAAACCGAAACGCGTCCGACGATGATGCCGGTCGTCGTACCGGAATCCACGCAGGATGGTGTGATCCGGAAAGAATCAATCGCGTTTGTCCCCGTCGCACCATGAAACCGATCCTTTGCGTCTTCGCTCTTCTCGTCGCCGCAGTTGCTCGCGGGCAAATTCCCGTCACAGATGCCGCGAGCATCGCGAACAACCGCATCATCCAGGCGGAGAATCTCTCGAAGTGGGTCGACAGCATCAGTCACCTCCAGCAGCAGATCGATGCTCTCAATCGGCAGATCAACATCACCTCGGACATCCGGCGTTGGGGTGGTGACCCGAAGGCGGCCGGCGCCAATCTCATTCTGGAGGGACTCGGCGGGCCCGATCTCGTTCATGAGTACGGTCGAGCCCAGCGCGCCGTCGTCGGGGTCGTCGATAGCCTGTATTCGTTGAAACGCACCGCCAACGGCACATTCGACGCGATTGGGAGTGCCGACCTGGACGGGAACGAAATGAAACGCGACCCGATGATCTATCGGCGGTATGCGGTCCTCGACGCGAAGCAGGATCTCTCGGCGCAGGTCACGGCAGAAACGGGTCAGCGTGAACAGCAACTGCAGAGTGAAATCGCTGCCACGCTCGAGGATTTGAAAGCGGCAGACACGGATGCCGAGGTGCAGAAGCAGTCGGCAAAGCTCAGTGCGCTGAACGGGCAACTCGCCCAGGTCGAAGCAGCACGTCGACGCGAAGTTGACGGCGTGATGCTGCAGAAAATCGCGAATGACAGCCGATCCGAGGAAGAACAACGCGCTGAGGCGGAACTAGAAGCGCGGAATGACTACTTAGCTAATCAGCGCATCTCCGCGTTCATGAAGACGGTGAAGGTGCGCCAAAACAATGATCCCACAGATTAAGCCCCACTCGGTTGCCGCGGTGTTCCTGGCCTGTTTGACCCTCGCCGGTTGCGGAAGATCGGAGCCCACCACGAAACAAAAGGAAACGACAGGTCTCACTCCCGAGCAAAAAGCAGCACGGGATCTGCAGAAGTCCAACGACGCAGTGACCGCAATTGACCAGAAGATCGGGCGAAAATTGGAGCCAATGGATATCGGCGTACCGAGCGACACGAAGCAGACCACGACAACGACGGTAGCGCCGCCAAAGAAGCAATAGGACTATGGAAATTTACCTGCCCACTCTCGAACAGAAGATCGTCGAACTCGTGACGGCCTTTCGGTTCATCGTGTTCGCGATCATGGTGGTGGGCCTGGTGGTCTACGCATCGCGTCCCGGCGGCCAAGGCGCCGACTTGTTCCGTGTACTGACGCGAGCAATCGTTTTGGTGGCCGCTATCGCGTACATGAATGTCTGGTTCCCGAAAGTGGAGCAGACATTCCTCCACATCGCAGAGTTCGTTGACCCAGGTTACAACGAACATCCTGCCGCCGCAGCGGACGCGATCAGGCAATCGACTGCCGATAATCCCGAGGGGCAGACATGGTCTTGGCGGCATTTGAACGAGTCCATCTACCAAGCCGTCTCAAGGGCTCTCGCAAACGTCTTCATCTACATTGGCACGCTTGTGACCGTGCCAATGCACATCCTGCAGTATGTGCTTCGGTGGCTCATTTACCTGATCATGCCGTTCATGTTGGCGCTGGTGATGGTGCCAGGGATGAGCGGGATCGCCGTACGATTCTTCCAGCAGATGCTTGCCGTGTTGGCATGGCCGATTGGCTTTGCCCTCACAAATCTGGTGGCGCTGTCGGTGTGGAACGATTTCCGCAGTGCTGTCGGTCCTAACCCGGCCACGGTCGGCGATGCGTTGTATTCGCCGCTTTTAACGATGATGGGCGGCATACTCGCCACCGTCATGATCCTCGTCGGCATGCTCGCGACCCCGGTCGTGATGCAGATGCTATTTGCGCAGGGGCACGCGTTCAGCGGGGCCTCTGCTAACGTCGCCCATTGGGTGCGTAGCGGTTCCAGCATGATCTACGGCGTCGGTGACCGCGTGTTCCCACGCGGTGCAACGACGCTCGCCCCGCAGGCGAGCGTGTCGGTTGCACCGCCGCGCCCACCGCCGCCTCCGTTGGGAATCGAAGCACGTCCCGGAATCTAAGGAGGACTCAAGATGGTTTCGTCGGTCGCTGAAATACGCGAAAGGCCGGAGGCTTTGCGCGAAACAAGGGTCAAAAACGGGCATCCGCCATCGGCGCCGGCACGCGTGCGCGTATTCTCCCCGGCGAGACTGTTCGCCGATCACGCGTTCGCCGCCCGGGCGTGGTGCGTAATCGCGTGCGCTGCGGTCGCCCTGTGCATCATTCAACCGTACTTCATCGTCCGCGCGGCGAACTCGCGCGAACGCGTTGTCGTCCTCGATGGCGCCGGCACCTTCTCGATTTCGCCGGTCCTCGGTTTCGAGCAGGCGAAGGAACTGCACGAGGCGATGACGTTGTGGGCGACCCTGGCGCTGTTTCAGCGGAACCCGCAGGGATTCGATTATCCCGACGTACTCCAAAAACTCTTCCTCACCGATGCATACCAGAGGGCGCAGCATGATCGCGACGCCACCAAGAGCGAATTTGAGCTGAAGAACATCCATCAGAAACCGGAGGTGTTCAAAATGGACGTCCTCCGCACGAGAGAGGATCGCGTGCTCGTGAGGGTGGAAGGGCAGCTGATTCGAACCGGCGTCTTCGAAAACCAGGTATTCACCGAGGCGCCGAAGTTCACGCTCAACCTCACTTTCGCCCGGAATCCGAACATGCTCGCGAACAAACGCTACCCCCTAGCGGTATGGACCTACGACTACAGCATTCATTGATCGTGGGCCTCGTCGCTTGCGGGTTGTGTGCGCGCGCCGACGTGCAATCGCTGCAGACCCAGGCAATCAAGCAATTCCCGTTGGATGAACGCACCGTTTACGAGGTGCCGATCAGCCGCGATGTGCCGACCACGTTGATGTTCCCGTCGGCGATCATGGGCCTGGAAGGAGCAAACGTGTCCGCAAGTCCAGATACTCCCGCGCCGGTGCTGCTGTCGTACACGCCTGGTCGGTATTTCTTCAGTGTCCGGGCGCTGGACCCGAATGCACACGCCGGCGTCAACGTCATCTGGAAGAACAAGACATACGTCATCCGCTTCACCGCTTCGGATCAGCCATATGGTTCCGTGACATTCTATGAGGACGAACTGACTGGTCGGAGCGCGAGTTTCCAGCGACGCGTCACGCCGGAGGTTCTGCTCGGACTGCTCGACCGAGCCAAGAGCTTCGACCTGCTGCAGAAGCAGTACCCTGAAGCCGTTCAGCAGATCGACCATGTGACGCCGGGCACCGTGAGCCCCTACCGCGACTTTCGGGTGATAGTGGAAGACGTGTTCCGCTTCGATCCGGAGGACACGTTGGTGTTTCGCCTGCGCTTCGAAAGCAGCGGCGACAAGGAAGTGATCTATCAGCCCCAGCGGCTGGCCGTGCGAGTCGGGCAGGACATCTACTACGCGTCGATTGTCGATGCGTCGGGCATCGTTCCGCCGAAGGCGACAACGGCCGCGTATTTCGCGATCACGGGCACGCCACGGGGCGGACGCGCGAACCTCAGCGTAAAGAACTCCTTCAGCGTCATCGTCGAGCGGGTCGAGCGGGACGCGAAATTGATCATCCCTCAATGAGCTTTCGCCTCCTGCCGTTTCTCAGATCCCCAACCGGGAACATCGTTGTCTTCGCGGCATTCGTCGTTTTCGGGGGTGTCACGATGCTGCGCAGCAATGCGCGGGAACGTGCGCGAACAGCGCAGATGACGAAGGTCGACACCGTGTCCGCCACTCCAGCAATCGAGACGATGACGCGTCCGACTCTTCCGTTTATGCCGGCGCTACTGGTCAAGAGCACGCGAGACCCGAAGCCGGCGATGTCAGCACCGGAAGAAGAACTCCCCGTTGAGCGCGGATTCCTCAGGCGGCAACCACCCAAGCCGCACGTACTGCCGATAAGCCTCGTCTCGACAGCGGCAGATCCAGCGCCGCAACTTTCGAAAACGTATGCGCCGTACGGCCGCCTCATTCCGTGCGAGACCGTCATCACGCTCGAGTCCTCGAAACTCGACACTCCGGTCATTGGATTGGTCACCGAAGATGTCTGGCACAATGGCGAGTTGATCATTCCCGCCGGAGCGGAGGTGCACGGTCGGGCTTCGCTGGATCGATCGCGCGAGCGCATCGCAGCCTCCGGCAAATGGGTGGTGGTCTGGCGCGATAGCTCGCCCCTCAACGGGACCGAACTCGTGCTCAACGGCATTGCGCTGGACCGGGAGAAGGATGACGCCAGCGGTGAGTTTGGACTCCGCGATGGCTCGGCCGGGTTGGTCGGCGACCTGATCAAGTCGGACGATTACCAGGAAGTGAAGATGTTCGCCTCGACCTTCCTCGCTGGGGTGGCGAGCGGGCTCCAGCAGCTCCAGAATCAGGGCACCGCGTTCGGCGACATCGTGCAGGTGCCGAAGGTGTCGGGGCGCAATGCCGCCCTGCAAGGCACGGCGGACGTGCTGAACGCCTACGCGCACCAAATCCAGGAAGCGATCGCCCGCGATGGATTCTACGTCCGAGTGCCGGCGGGACACCAATTCTACCTCTATGTGACCGAAACCATCGACCAGGCGAACGGCAGTCGCGGGAACAAGAAAAATGAAGAAGTTTGGAGGACGCAGAATGAAAAATAATGCATGGCTCATCGGCATCGCCGTCGCGGTGTGTGGCGGCTGCGCTAGCATGGAACAACCCGCTGCACACGCCGCCTCCCCCCCCGCGGTCGCCAAGTCACAGCCGACACCGCCGCTGGCGCCGATCGCCGGAACCCAGTTGGATCAGAAGAACACGGAAGACGTCCGGTACTCGGATGCCCTGAAGGCTTATCCCGTCAATCGGTACGTGGATCCCAACGATCCGAATGTCATGCACGAGGGCCACGTCGTGTACCGGCGCGAGAGCTCGGCAGCCTGGAACCTGAACCCCAACGCGCCGACGGTCGTTCCTCTTGGGCCAGCGCTGGCAGTTGCCGATCCCGCCAAGCAGCCGAATCCCTTGCCAGCGGAGCTGGAGCAGAAGATGGCCGAGCAGAACCAGCTCATGGCGTCGCTGATCGAACAGAACGAGTCACTCGCGAAGCAGTTGGCGAAACTGAACGGCGAGATCGCGGAGATGCGTGCGAAACAGTCCAGCTTCGCCGCGACGGAGGAAAAGAAATGAATGAGCCAATTTCAGGTGCAGCGGCAGCGACGGCCGAGGCTGAGGGTCTGGCGATGGTGTTGCCGCCGCATCTCCTCGCGAATTTCGAGAAGGCCGACCGGCAGATTCTGGAGACGTACGGCGTCGCGCCGGGTGTACCGCTTTTAATCCGGCTATGGCTGGCCTGCGGACGGGCCTCGCATATCCGGCGGGAGTTTGAATTCGCCGCGTTAGGCAAGACCGGCCGCAACTGGGGTTTTCCAGACGATGAAATCGACGGAGATGAAATCTGACTTTGGGCGCATCTCGCCCAAACGAGGTCAAACGCCGCTGGCGACCAGCCGCCTCGAACCTGAATGGCTGGGGAAAGAAAGGGCACAATGCCATCACTGAAACAGATAGTCGCCGAAAAGAAGGCGCAGGGAGCCACGCTCCGGAGAAATCCGGAAATCGATGCCAAGTTGGATCAGTTCATCGCCGCGAATCCCGACCTGCGGGAGTACTACGAGCAGCTCTCGAAAGAGGAGCTGATCCGAAAGCTCATGCTCGGGAAAATGCAGCGGAGTGAATACGCGAACGGCCGCAACGCGGAGATACGCGCCTGGGTCGAGGAACATCCCGAGATCAAGGAGCGGATCGAAGCGAAGATTAAGAATGTACCGGAGCAGAACCGGGAACGGGCCTTCATCAACGCCGCGAAAACGGAAGCGATGAACCAGACGGTTCAGCGCCGGACCGGCAACGGCCTTCGCGCCTAAGTAGGCGTGCTTCCTCGGCGGCGGGAGCTTCGCTCCCGCCGCCTTTTTGCTTTGAAAGAAGGAGTACACTTCCGCGCAAGCGCTTACGCTGAATGCTGCACGCCCTTTATGTGCCACCTAGTGCAAGGCCTCTGCACCTGAACTACGGACGTCCGCATTTACAAACGCTACTTTCCTATAACGGAAACAGTTGGACAGGAAGCGCTAGATCGGGAACATAGGCCTGCATGAGGTGCCTTACGCTCCTCGCAAAGAACGTAAGAATGACCGACGCGCGTTCGTCCAGCGAAGCCGTCGCTCTCATTGGCACTACGTTAATCGCCCTCGTATGTGTTGAAGCGACGGACGGCGCTCGCGACGTTGGAGCTCTCGAACGAAGGCTGCGCTCGATGATCGGAAATGCACGGCCTGCCGATCTTCCGGTGCCGCTGAGCTGGCCCGTAGAGAAAGTGCTCCTGGTGCCGTTCGCCCATCTCAGCGAATTTGCCAGCACCAATCGTCGGCACGTTACCCATATACTGACAGAGTTACAGGAGGCGCTCAGTAAATCGGGCGGGGCCGTTTTCATGGTTGGTACCGATGCGACGAATGCTTTGTTCGCAGATCTCGCATTGTTCGACTCCATTATAAGTTCTAAATGCAGTCTTACCCCGTCCTCGTTGGTGAGCGACTTTCGGGGGCTACTAAACGCTTTTGGCTACGATACAGTAAGCAGGGCTCTCGAAAAGGCGCGACAAAGACCTCACGATGAAAATGAAATCACGTAACTCCCTCCTGCATATCGGACTGGTGTTGCTCATGGCAACTGCATGTGCGTTCGTGAGCTGTGATCGTCCCCCAAAAACCGTCGCTAAAGTCCGAAAGATACAAATCCTGCAACTGGGGACATATCCGGTAATCGATTCTGTTGTTACTGGGTTCAAAGATCGTTCTGCGGAGCTCTTCGGGGGAACGGTTCAGCTAACAATCTTGAACGGGAACTTCGACTCGATGACGTTGAGCACGCTGGCGCGGCAAATGAGTAGCTCCGACGCAGATTTGCTCGTCTCCGTCACGACTCCTGCCACCGGAACCGTAGTGGGAGCAAATCGAGGTTCGAAACCGCTAGTATTCACGTTCGTATCTAACCCGCCGTCGGTCGGGTTTAATGGTCCCGGCACTCTCCCTAATACCACAGGGCTAAGTGACGTTGTAGATTATGAAGGAACATTAAGAATGATACGGAATATTCTACCGCAGGCTACAACCATTGGTTATCTGCTCACGAGGAGCGAAGAGAATGCCCAAGTTGTGTACAATGGATTCCAAGAGAAGGCGCCCGGCTTTGGCTTTCGTTTGGTAGTTGCTGGAATTGGTGACGAACGAGACGTCCGGCCCGCTGCGGAGATGCTTGCCCCAAAGGTGGACCTATTTCTACTTGGTGGCGACAACACTGTTGCGAAGGCCATCGATACGCTTTTGATGTCGGCAAAGGCTCAGACCAAGCCCGTTCCGGTTTTTGCATGCGATATAGAGTCGGTGAAAAACGGGGCGATCGCGGCGTATTCTGTGGACTACAAGCAAATGGGACGTCGAACGGCTGAAATTTGCGGCCTCATTCTCGGCGGAGCCGATCCAAACCGAATGGACGTGGAACATTTTCCTGCCACGGCGCTGGTGTTGAATGACACTTCAGCCAAAATATTCCACGTGAATATTCCGCCTGATCTTCGGCGGGAAGCGAAGCTCATCGTGCCTTAACGTCATGAATCTCTTATCCTCGTTCGTTGATCTTCCCTCTTATATGCTGATCGCGGCGGGTTTTTACGTTGCGTACCGCATACTCAACTTTCCCGATTTGACAGTTGACGCGTCCTGGGTGGCGGGAACGGTCGGTGCTGCATGCGGCGCCCTATATTTTAAGTCCTCAGGATTAGGGATAGTGTTTGCTGTTCTGTTGAGTGGCCTAGCAGGGGTCGCGACTGCCCTCATTTACCTAGCCAACCCGCGGCCGGCTTACAAGCTGCTGGCGGGCGTTTTGGTCGTGCTGATATACTTCTCGTTGGATTTTCACCTTCTCGGTGAGAAACTTAACGTTCATTTTTCTCAACAGCCGACGTCAATTAAGGCCTTGCTCGATTTTCAAGACGAACACGGCTTGCACTCATCGCAGCCGTTCACGATCCTTCTGGGCCTTGCCTTGGTATCATTGCAGTTTGCTGGGTGTTATTGGCTTTTCCACACGCGCTTTGGTTTAAAGTTAAGGACAATTGGGACGCGTCCGCACATTATTGCTACGCGTTCGCGTGAACTCGCTCCAACCCTCATAGTCGGACTTGTTTTATCGAATGTGATCGTTGGCGTTGGTGGCTGGTTGTTTGCTGTATGCAACGGGTGGTCGGATATTACAATTTTTGGCATAATCATATCCGCATTAACCTCGGTCATCATTGGGGAGATGATTCTCGCTTGTGTCCCGAAGCTAAAGGATAGCCGGATTTCACTAAAGGTCGTGCTAGCAACCCCATTAATTGGCGCGTGCGTCTACCACCTGCTGCGGCAGCTCATTAATTGGGCCATGATCGGATTGTCGCGCGATTCGGCATCGCAGGCCGTATCTGTCAATCACCAGGACCAAACGGCGCTTCTTGCGGGATTGCTAATTGCCATTGTTATGGCCGCGAAGCTGATTAACAGCAGCTTTAGGATCTCAATGGTTCCGGACCAGTCCACCATCGAACCCGATGAAGACGCCATTTAAGGTATCGTTTGCCGATTACTCATGCGCCTATCATGTGAAGGGGTTCACACCCGTTCACGCACTTCGGGGGTTGACGATACCAGAGATCCAGAATGGAGAAATTGTGTTTGTAGTTGGTCCCAATGGTTCCGGGAAAACGACTTTTCTTGATGCCGTTTGTGGACGAATTCGTCCCGACCAGGGATGGATAAGGTGGGACCCAGCATCATCTGGTAGTGCGGTGAATCTGCGGCTTTGTTACGTGCCGCAGATGCCTTCGAGTGGGATTGTGGGCGATCTGTCGATTTTGGAAAATTTGCTCCTGCGAGACAGTTTGGGGTCTGGCCCGCGGTTATCACGCGCAGTTACACAAGAGCGACGGCGGTCCGCGGAGTCATTTCTCAAGGAGTTCGGATGCGAATGGTTAATCAGCAGGTTTGATTTGCCTCCGGCGTGTTTGTCAGGCGGCCAGCAACAGATTCTCAACTTGGTTTCGGTACTGTTCGCTGACCCACCGATCGCAATTCTAGACGAACCCACCAGCAAGCTTGATGAGGCACATAGGGTAATCCTCATGAACCTACTGGTGCGAGCGAGCAGAGAAAAAGGCACGGCCGTTCTATGTGCAACGCATGACGTGGACATGGTCACGCGCATTGCTGATCGCGTATTCCCGCTGAGAGATGGCCTTCCACAGGAGCCTGAGCGGCGCCGAGACGTCGGTGATGTTCGCTCGCCCGGGGCGGTCAGAATCTCACAATCAGCCATCGACCTGCCTGTTGCTGTTCAAGGAGTCGAACCGGATTGGTGGGCTCCAGGCCCGAATAGATTGTTTGGGGAAGCGTACCAGCGCGGTGATGATAGCCACGAAGGCTATTTGGCCAGGCACGAGCTCAGCAGAGACGCGCGAACCCGACGTGAGATTGCTGGAATTCAACGTATCTTGGGCATAGTTGGAACTTCGCACCTGAACATTGCCGATGTACCGTGTGGATGGGGAAGGCACTCGCTGGCGCTCGCGAAGGAAGGATTCAATGTGACCGGTGTGGATGTGAACCCAACGTATGTTCAGCAGGCAAGCGATGAAGCGAAGCGGCTGAGCTTGCCCGCAAAATTTGTTGTTGCTGACATGCGCAACACAGGACTTCCGGCCGATTCGCAAGATGGCATTGTGAACATGTGGACGTCGTTCGGTTTCTTCGATCACGAAGAGAACATGAATGTTTTGCGTGAGTTCAGCCGTGTTTTACGATCTGGAGGGAAGATATTGATTCATTCAGATCTTAATCCGAGGCGCGTTCACTATGGAATATTTGACGAGCCGTCCGAACGGCACTTGAAGGATCACAAGACGCTAGCAGTGGTCGAACACTACTGCGACAGTGAACACGCGATCTACGGCTCTTGGGCTGTCGACGGGTTTCCTCCATTTCGGTACAGAATTGCCGTCTACCGCGAAGATCAATGGCGCATGATGGCTGGAAAGGTCGGACTTAGGGTCGATGCCTTTTACGGCAGCTTTGACGGAGATCTAGACTTATCCGTGCGGTCACAGGAATTCATCGTGGTGATGTCGAAACCAGTGCCATGATAGCCAACCATGTGGAGCGAAGAGAGGGAGGTTACACTCCGGCCTTCAGCAACAAGTCGCCGCCTTTCATTTTCAGCGCCGCACCGACCTTCGCGATAGTTTCGATCGATACGGCTTTCTCGCCCCGTTCGACCTCGCCCATGTAAACGCGATTTAGGCCGGCGCGGTGCGCAAGTTCATCCTGGGACCAGCCGAGCTTAGTGCGTTCGGCGCGAACCACCTCTCCGAAAAGACGTTGGGGTGATGGCGGTTTGGGCATTGGCCCGCCATCATAGGCCTGCCGTCGATAGGCGGCGACCGTCTAAAGACGGCAACTGACTTGACTCTTACCGCGCTGCCGTCGATAGACGGCGGCCATGAAGAAGCGACTCCGGATTCTGTGCGCCGATGACAACCGGTTGTTGGGAGATGTGCTGGTCGCCCTGTTCACGAAGGCGGGGCATGTCGTAGAATTTTTCCAGAATGGAGGGTTAGCCTGGGAGCGACTTCGCGGTGATCTCGGGCATTTCGACGTCGTCGTTACCGATCAGCAAATGCCCGGACTGACGGGATTGGAGCTGGTGGAACGGCTGCACACGTCCAAATACCGGGGACGCATTGTCGTCCATTGTTCAGTCGTCACCCCCGAGCAGCATGAACGCTATCACGCCTTGGGCACGGCAGCCATCGTCCTGAAATCTTCGCGAGCGGAACCGCTCCTTGCGGCTGTGGAAGGTGCGGCGGCGGACAAGAGATAGGTCGACCGCCACATTTCCCGTTTCTCGCGCAAGATCAGTCGGCGAATGCTCGCGCTCCTGGCGTTCCGCGATTGGCCGGTACGATGCTGAAAAAGTCCTCAGCCTCCGCCTTGGACTTCGAGTCGAGGTAGTGGCGGCGGATGATGCTCTCGGAATTGCCTGATTGCAGGGCTGCTTCTCCCACCGAGCGAAACTTCGCGACAAACATCGAAATGAATGTGTGCCGGGTGACATCGTGGCTGAGGTGAAATCTCGCAGTGAGCTTCGTCCGTGCTTCCTGAAAATGATCGGGCACGATTGCAAAACGATCCAAGGGATACGCGCGAAGCCATGCGGCGAGGTTCGGCTGAATCACAATCTTTCGCGGTTCGCGCACTTTCGAGACTTCGGCGGAGATTTCGATCACGCCCTCGTCCAATTTCACGGCCGACGGCGTGAGCCGGGACATTTCTCCGTGCGGCACACCTGGCCGAATCCCTGCGAAGAAAGCCAGTGCGAAATACACCACAAACCGCCCGTCCGCGAAAGTCTCCAGGGCCTGCATGAACTCACGCGTCTGGGCGGCCGAAAAGGTCTTCGCCGCGCCCCGGGGACGCCGAACGCGGCGCGCCGGAATGCGCGCGAGCGGATTGCTTTCGATCCAGCCGTGCTGGAGGCAATAGTTCAGGAAAGCGGACACCACGCCACGGCGGTTGTTGAATGTCTTGGTCGATGGGTGCCGCAGTTCTAGAAACGTCACCACGTGCGGCCCAGTCAGTTCAGCGACCGCCAATTCAGGAGACTGCTTAGCCAGCTCCTGGAGCCCGCGCTCCAGGTTCTCAAGGTAGGGCGTTGAGAGCAGCTTCTCGTCGTGCTCGTGTCGCCGGGCCGCGAGATACTCGTTCACCGCCGCACCGAGCTTCTTGCATTCGTTGGGCTCGCGAAATCGCTCTAGCGCGTGCTCGACGTAGAACAGGAGCGAGTGCGGTCGATCCTTGATGCGTTGGTATGCGGTTTCCGTTTCGCTCAACTGCGTTGGCGTGAGCCGGGTCACCGCGGTCCGGAGTTCGGCATCCGCCTGCGTCGCCTGGACGGTGAGCAGCTGCAACTCGGCCTCGGCATCTGCCCGTGTCGCGAAGTTTCTTCGGATCCTCGTGCCGCGAAGCCAGCCGGAAACCCGATATGCGACCGATCCACTCGGGTTCGTGTACTTCAAAATCCGAAAGCCCTCTGACCGACGGAACCGTAGCCGCGCCGGCAACCGCTCGTGGGGCTGGTCCGATTTCACGGGCTCGCGTTCGGTCTCCTCCGCACTCGGACCTGGCGCGGCAGGCGGCGCATCGCTCCTCGGCGGCACCGGTGGTTTCCGCTCCTCGCCGCGCGCGGGAATCCGGAGCTTCGTGCGGATGTGTGCGGCGACCTCCGCCGGATCGTAGAAGATGAAATGCCCCACGCGGTAGTGCGGGATTTTGCGCAGCTTGGTCCAGGTGCGCAGGGTGCGGATGGAAGGCTCGTGTCCCAGGGCGAAGATGCCGCTCTGCTGCAACGCGACGACATCGGTGAGTGAATCGGCCATGACGCAATGGGAGAGCGCCGAAAACTCGCCCCGGCCATTTCAACCGCGCCCGACCGCCGGCCTCGCCCAGAGCCGAAGCAAAACCGAAACCGCCGCCGGTCAACTGGGGCCTTGGGGCTTGAACCAAGGTGCGCGGGTGGGCCGGTTACCCACCCTCGGGGATTGCCCCAAGGACCGGCCAGCAGGCTGATCGTGGGCCCAAGCCACCGGATGCTCGCCCTTCACCCGCGAAGCCGTTTCAGTGAGCTACAGCCGTGACCCCGCCACAAACTGTACGAGAAGTCATCATTCCACGTGGGATCACCGACCCGCGTGAATTGATGACCATCCTCGCCCGTGGCCTCCAGTTTCCCTCCTACTTCGGGTTCAACTGGGATGCCCTGTTCGACTGCCTGTGCGATCTGAGCTGGCTGGAGGCGGACACCCGAGTCGTCTTGCGCCACGAGGACACCCCGGCGCTGCCGGCCGGGAACACGCGGCATTACCTCAAGGTGCTGAGCGATGCGATCGATTCATGGCGCGGGTCACCCGGCCGGCACACGATCGAAGTGATTTTCCCTGACGCCGGAACGACGGCGCGGACCAACGGCACGAAACCGGTCACCTAATGGTAGTGAGTACCGCAGCCGAATTCCTCCTTTCCGATGACCGTCTTGGACCGCCGCTGTGGGGGAAGGGCATGCCCGCGCACACCACGACCGCCTCCATCGCTATCCTTAATCCGGTCGTGGAACAACTTCGCGCCGGCGGCTTCGAAGTTGGACAGGTGAAAGGAGGTAAACCGTGGGGCAGCGGTTGCCCGGTCGGCTCTAGCCGGTGTCGGGTTTCCGTATTCTTCTATCCCGTACCGAACCAAGAAAAGAATCGCTGGGAAGGCAGCATTCACATCATTCCAGCACCGCCGCTTTGGCGGGCGCTCTTCGGCCTGCGGGACCGAACCGCAGAGGAACGGATGACCAACTTGGTCGCCGATAGCTTGAAGGAAATTCTGCCAAAGCACGCTCAATTCCTCGGCGTGCGCTGGATGCCATTGCAGGAGCTGTGTGCGTCAAAAGGGTACAAGGACTGATCCGCAACAGGTGATTGCCGCGGGCGACGAAACCACGAATAACAACATCCGATGTTCGGCCGGAAGAAAGTGCCTGCACGCCTCACGCCCAATGAATATTGGGAGCGATATCGGCATTTGAGGAATCGATGGCCAGAGCCCTTTCTGGAACATGCTCCCTCGCTGCAGGCGCGCGTGATTATGGCGGTCGGCGTGCTGGACAAGCAATTCAACTACAATGGTGGCGTAAACTGGGACGAGGACGCCGACCGTGAATATCTCGACGAACTGCGCGACCAACTGGCCTGCTACGAAGGCTTCACGACCGACGAAAAACAACGCATCGAATGGGCGTTGGACGAGATTCTGGAGTGCGGACGTGAGCTCCAGTCGAAGGGAGAATCATCGCGTCCGGCCAGCACGGCCATCGATATCCTGGTGTGCCGGTCGGTCGATTGGGTGCTTGCACATCCTGACGAGGTCAAGACCGACGGCGACGGCGAGTACCTCGGACACGACTGAGATGATGAGCAACGTTGCGGAAGAAGTTCGGGCGCAGTTCACGGGATTCGAGTTCGGACCACCATGCGCGGAGGTCGAAGTGACGCGCGCTGAACATGCGCTGGGGCAGCAACTGCCGCTGGCAATTCGCAGCTTGTATCTCGCGTTCGATGGATTTCGGGGGCCGACGAACGCCCGGTTCATGTGGCCGCTGTTTGGGCGGGACGGCTTGGTCGAATTCAATGGATTCCTGCGCAGCGGGAGCGAATTTCCTAGGGCATTCGTGAGTTCATGCGTGTTCTATGGCGACGCCGGCATTGGCGAGGTGTGGGGAATCAAGCATGAGCTCCCGGGGCGTGTGATCCGGTGGAACGCATCGTGGGGTGAAGATTTCGAAGACGCCGGATCGGCGCCGCTCGAAGTCTGGTTGAAGGAGAAGGCTGCGTACGACGAACTCGCGAGGAAGACCAAATGAAGCCGTTCCGGTACATCGCGGTCGAGTGGCGCCATGAGCATCCTAACGAACCCATTCTGCTCCTCGCCGAAGTGGATGCCGCAGGCTGGGAACAACGAAAGGTTGAGGTCTTTCGCAACGGTGCGCGGGGATATGCGAATTCGAACGCTCACTCACTCAATACCCGGCTGGGTGAAGCGCCAGTTCCGACCGTGGCGGAAATTGCAGAGAACCCCGAGTTTGTACCCCGTATCATTTCACGCGAGGAATTCGAACGCGCTTGGGAGGAGGCCAGGTCGGAAAATGCCTTTTGAGCTGCCAACCGAATATTGGGATTTCTTGGAAAGCGATGCCGCAGTATCGGAAGGTGGCTGTGCGGGCTTTCCTGGCTACTTCGTTCTCTGGCACCCGGACGAGGTCGAAGAACAGAATCGGATCTTGAACGTAGCTGAATTGGCACCGGGTTTCCTCGGTTTCGGCGGCGACGGCGGCGGCGAAATGCTTGCCTTCAATGCCGCGGGCGCGATCTACGCACTACCGCTGGTTGGCATGGCGCCACGCCATGCTCGCAAGGTGGCGAACTCGTGGTCGGAATTTCAGCAACGGATTCAAAGATGAAGCGGATATTGTCGCTCGTGTTGGCCCTCGTTTCTCCGCTGTCGAAAGCCGCGGACGCGAAGCTCGGCTCCGACGCCGATCCTATTCGCCGGATGCTCTTCGCCTCGCAGTCACTTCGGGAGCAGGCGGCGCAAATGCACCTGACCGGGCAACCCGGCACGTTCCAAGATATCGCCGATGCCGCCAAGCTCGCGCACGAAGGCCACCCCAAGGAAGCCATCCTCAAACTCCAGGGAGCACTGCAGCGTCCGGACAACGAGACTCGGGTCACCCTGTGGGTGTGGGAAGGGCTGCGCGAACTCGGGGTGCAGCCGGAGCCCAAACTCGCCGGCGAAGTGTTGGGGGCGATCATCGAAATGCCGTCCGGCGGTGGGTACGACACGCTCGCCGCCTATGCCGACGGCACCGCTCGATACCTGAACTTTTCGGGCAAAGCGATTTTCTGGGACCAGCCCGACGAGAAGGTACGGGCGCTGTGCAAGGGCCTGATCGACGCCACCATTCCGCCGAGCAGTTCGGCGCGACCCCGGACGACTCTGGCGCTACCCAAGTCCGATGCTCAAGTGACGCTCCTTACCCGCTCAGGGAACTATGTGATCGTTAACCCGCCGCAGCCGGTCATCAATGCCGGCGCCGCGTTGATGATCGAGTTAATGAATCGAGCGAAACAAGGTGCCGATCAACGGCACGGCTCGCAGAAGAAGTAACGACGATGGCTCCCGTCGACACATCGGGATTGAAGCTTTTGATTTCGGACAAGCCGGACGAAGAGCGTGACGCCCTGGCGGCTGCTTTCGAGGCCTGTGGCGGCGCGGTCCATCGGCTCGGTCGGTTCTGGGATCCGCCATCCTTCGACCCTGCCACCGTCCGGGTGTATGGGGCCGACTCATTCTGCCTCGTGCTTCAGCAGAAGCTTGGATTTTCGCTGTGTTCGCCCGATGACGAGCTGCTGCTGCGGGTTCCGGGGGCATTGCTCAAGCGCCGGCTCACCAGGCAGACGCTGGCGCAGGCTCAAAGCGGACCGCTGCCCATGTTCATCAAGCCAGTTGTCCCTAAACAATTTCGGGGGGCCGTGTACAGCACCGCGGACGAACTTGCCGAGGAATGCCGCGGCTTGGCTCCGGACACGGCCGTAATCGTATCCGAAATCGTGACGCTCACGGCCGAGGTGCGCTGCTTTGTGTTGAACAACTCAGTGCTCGACGCCGCGGTATACGAGGGGATGGCTGATCGGGCGGAAGCGATCGGGTTCGCCACCGAGGTGACACAGGCGCTCGCTCTGCCTCGTGCCGTCGTACTCGACATCGGCAACGTGCCCGGGAAGGGCTGGGCCGTAGTTGAATTCAATGCGGCATGGGGTGCTGGCCTGAACGGCTGCAACGCTGAAAGAGTACTGCCGGCCGTCCTGGCCGCATCGGCGCCTCAGTCGTCCTGAAGTCCGCGGGCGAACCCTACCAGAACCGCCACCACGGTTTTGCTTTGGCGGGACGTGAAGAAGGAGTCGCATTCACGGCTTCCGCAGGCTTGTCCCAACTCGAGTAATCCGTCGGACAACGCACTTCACGGGAGTCCAGGTCGACGATGAACTCCTCTTCTTCGCCTTCGTAACCCGTGACCGCGAGGCCACGGATCGTTTGTCCTTCTACCTTCAGGTTTCGAATCCCGTCCAAGGCAATCCTTGGGCTCATCCAAGTCACCTTTCCGGCTTCGACCAGGCGGATGCGAACGTAGTCGGCTACGACGAACGCATTTCTGGTCGGTTCAAAGGCGACATCCTGGGCGAACTGATCGTGGAACTCGTTCAACAGAATACGCCGCGTTGCGTCGACAAGGTACGCGTAGCCGCCGGCCGCAACGATAAAGCGATCCGGCGGAGCCGCCAGCGTCACGCGCATGGCTGAGGATGTGCCGCAGCCGAACTTGCCGATCCATTCGACGATCCCGTGCCGATCAGAAAACTTAACCCAAAGCGTATTCCCGCGGTCGGAGCCGAACAGGAGTTCGTCGCAGGTGCCGGAAGGCGGTCGCTCGTGGACAATTTCCGCCCGTTCGGTTCGTCCAGGTAGGTCTGTCATTTCCGGACCGTGCCCACGTATTCGTCAACGGCCGCGGGAACCGCGGCGATGATCGCGCGATATAGTTGCTCGGAGACGCGGTTGTACTCCTGGCCATCCGCGCCGTCGAATCCCATGTCGTTCCAAGAACCCATCCCGCCAAACACCCAGGCGTGTTGGCACGCAAAGAGCAGGTCGGAAACGTTCGCGAGTTCGTGCCCGGGATAGAGGTCGCGGTGGTATCCTTCGGCTCCTGGCTCATGTGCCAGAGCCTTCAAACCCCGTTCAAAGCACTGGGTGAATCCTTCGCACTGGTATTTCGCTGAAAACGCGTGGATTTCAACCAGGGCCTTCTTGAGTTGCGCTTTCGCCTCGGTCGAGGAAATCGCCGGTGCTGGCGGTACTCTGTTCGCGAGGACACATCCGTAGGTGACACGCCAAATCTTCCGATCCTTGCGGTCCTTGTCGCCGACATCCCAGCGCGCCAGCCAGCGCTCGTAGCGCCCGCCGGCGAAGCGGATGACCAGCATCCATGTGCCGCCTCCGCCGACAAATCCCGCCAACATCCGGTCCGGCACCTCGGGATTTGTCCCGGTTTGCCAACGAACGGACACCTCTTCCGCGCGTTCTCCTTTCAGATATCCGAACCACGCGTCCGGTGTTTCGGCAACCTCCACCTCCTGCGACTTGCCCAACCCGAGCCAGCTCTTTTCAACCCGGACAAACCGGATCGATTCGCAGAATTGCGCCGTCGAATTGTGGTTTAGGAACTGACTGGACGCACCGCCCGACAGAACTGCGTTGCTATGCAAAGCAAGTGCCACGAGTTGGGCGATCGGGCCATT
The DNA here is from genome assembly GCA_003054665.1 of Opitutaceae bacterium EW11. Classification (GTDB taxonomy): domain Bacteria; phylum Verrucomicrobiota; class Verrucomicrobiia; order Opitutales; family Opitutaceae; genus EW11. The sequence continues at coordinate 30,286 of QAYY01000027.1, forward strand.
CATATGAAAGATATGGAGTCCGGGTGTTTGGCCGCCGGCAATTCTGGAGATGCGGTTCGCGGGGACCGCGTTGGTGCTTCCACCCGGCTGACGTGACCGCAGCCCGAAAGGATAAACCGGAGCCGGCCAAGCGTGGAGACCCAGCCTCAACCGCGCTCGCCAAGTTTCCGCGGATCGCGCGCGACGTGATAAACCGCGAGCACCACGATGCGCTCCTGCTCGTCCAGAAAGTGAATCGTGTAGGGAAAGCGTTTGACCACGGCCCGCCGCACCTGGCCGCGCACGCGGCGAAACAGTGCAGGATGCTGGGTCACCAGTCCGAGCGTAGCGTCGACGGCGGACTGAAATTCTAGCCCGAGCCCAGATCGGCTCGCTTTCATACCACGCCACGACCTCGTCCCGGGCAATATGTCGGAACACGACCGACGGCTCATGGCTTGCGCGGATACTTCGATTCAGTCGCCGCCCTGATCTCATTCCACGGCACGAGGTCTTCGGGACGCGCATGATGATCCGCAAGACGCCGGTCGAGTTCAGCAGCCTGTTGCGGCGTGAGGTCCAGATCGCGGTCGGCGAACTCGTCCCAAATTTTCTCGACGATCTCCCGGCGCTCCGTGGCCGGCATGGCCCGAAGTTGCTCAAGGATTTCGACAGCGCTCATTGTCCCGAAAGGGTGGTTGCGACTGCTGCTCGTGCAAGGGGTTTGTGCGCGCGCTGCCCTTCGAGATCAGCGCCATGCCGAGGCGTGCGAAGAATTCCTTAAAAGCGGCTCCGGCCGAACCTTCGCAGTGCGGCATTTCGTGTAGCCGCTCGGCGAGCGTTGGGGCGAACCCGCCACAATCCGTCGGGGAAGCCGGGGCTGCTGACGATCGAGATGATGATCTGTCCTGGCTGGAAGCGGACAGAAGCGCTTTCGGCGGTGGTCGAAGGAGGGGAATGAGCGATAAGTTGACGAGGCGAGAGTCCCGACGATAGTTGCTGGCCGATGGCAAAAGCCCGTCAGAAAACAAGCGCACGCCGGGTGACCGGCTTATCCGCCGCCTACAAGGCGCGGAGCCGGGCTCGCATTGCCAAGATGGCGGACAAAGGTCGAGGCCGGCAGGCATTGAACGAAGTGGCCGGTCTCCTCGGCGTTGACCTCGCGCGCGGGGATGAACTGCGGCTTACGCGTGTGCGCAGCCTCCGGATTCGCTGAGTTGCCCACGACCTATCCCCACGATTATCGCGCTCTGTTTGCTGGCGCGGATGAGGAACGCCCAACGATCGTGGGCGGCCAGGCGGTCAATCTTTGGGCGATCACTTATCTCGACCGCGCCGATCCGGCGAGTGGAACATCGAAATACGGGAGCCACGACCTCGATGTCATTTCGACGGGTCGGGCGCTGGCTTTCCTGAAGAAGCTGCCCAATTGGCGGTTCGATCCGACGCCGATGAAACATTTCGGAGTGGGAATTACCGCACGGCTCCAGACCGTGACGAACGACGGTCGGTTGCTGCTTGTCGAAGTCTTGCACAGTGTCGCGGGGCTGGACGCCTCCGATCTTCGTCGGGTTAGCGAACTCACCGCCAGCGACGGTACGGTGTATCGGCTGCTCGATCCCATCGCGATGGTGAAGGCGAAGGCCTACAACGCCCGAAAGTTCAAGCAGGACGACAATCCGCCACGTCACGACCGCGAGCACCTCGAGTTAATCGCCAAGTGCCTCCCGGAATACCTACGCGAGATCCACGCTACGGCGGTTCGGCTGAAGACCGCTAATCCCGCCGCGGCACAAGACGCGATCAAAGAGGCCGCAGATGCCGTGAGCGCGGCGTTTGTCACGCTCACACATCACGAAACCGCGGCGACCTTACGCGCTCAAGGGGTACCGCCCGAGTCTCTGATTCCGCCAGAGTTCAAAGAGTCGCCGATCGAGAAAGTGGCAAACGCCTGGAAGCACCAGCACCCGCGACTGGCTGCCGCTGGCACGCGAGCGAAAGGGTGAGGGGCACAAGGCGTGCGTGCGACGAAGCGTTCCCCGACCGTCGACGGTCGCAGAAACGGGCGGGGTATTCCGAGAGTACGCCTCTTCGGAACGTTGCCCAAAAATTGACCAACCCTCCGATAAGGCTCAAAGAACGCGCGCGAAAACTTAGCACGCGTGGGCGCAGATCCCACCCTCAATCGTTGACCAAAAGTTACCCGAAATCTGGCGAAAAGCCCCGAGGGTGGGAACTGCACTCACCCTCAAATCCGTGCAAAACGCGGCGAGCGTGGGTGCAGTTCCCACCCTCAAGAAATGTCGGCGAATTCCGCGCAAAAATTCGGGGGACGATGCCCAGAAACGCGTGCCCAAATGTTGCCCAAAAGTTATGTTTTTTGATGTTTTCTACTTCACGCCGCCGCATCGCGGTGTATATTGGTTCTCGTTCTGAAACAATAACCTTAAACCTAAGTCCCTGTCTATTGGGCGACTTAGCATTCGGCGGAAAGTCCGGTTCGAATCCCACCCTCTCCGCCAGTGCGCTTCGCTAATGAAGAAGGCAGAATGAGGAATGCAGAATGGGGATCTACACCAAAGTTTGG
>QAYY01000002.1 GCA_003054665.1 Opitutaceae bacterium EW11
CAAACTTTGGTGTAGATCCGGAAAGGCCGCCCCAAGACTCACGCCGGTGCTCGGCTCCAGAAATCCAAAACCCGCTTCTCTCTCGGAGTAAGCGGGTTTTGATTTGGTGCCCAAGGGGGGACTCGAACCCCCATGCTGTTAAGGCACAGGCTTCTGAGACCTGCGTGTCTACCAATTCCACCACCTGGGCGAACCGTGGAAGGGCGAAAAGATACGTCCGGCGAAGGTGGCGCAAGCTTGTTTTTCGATACGCCCGAGGCCTCCGGAATTGCCCGTCGGCGACGGCTGAAGCAGCGTCGGTCGTCCTTTTCCACGGTGGAAACTCCCTCCGATTGCCTGCGCTGCGGCGTGTGCTGCTTCTCGAAGTCGAAACGCTATGTCACGGTTACCGGTAACGACTGGTCCCGCCTCGGCAATGCTGCCGAAACGTTCGCCGATTTCTGCGGACGCGACGCCTACATGCGCATGGATTCCTACCACTGCGCGGCTCTGAAACCGCGGCAGACCGGTCCCGGCGAGGTGGAGTATTTCTGCACGCTCTATCCGCAACGTCCGCAGATCTGTCGCGACGTGAAACGCGGCTCGGTCGAATGCCAGGGCGAACGCATGCGAAAGGCCGAGTGGGTCGCGCGAGAGCGGTTTCCCTAGAGGCTAAATTTCGGCCCGGATGGCTTGCGCGCCGCCGGGACGCGATGGAAAACCGGGCTCCGCCGTCCAGCGACGGGCGTGTTGCAGGCCGGCCTCGTTGCTGGACGGGTCGGTTTTGGCAGCTGCTGCGCCTGCCGGTGCTCGGCCGAATCCGGTAGGTTGGGGAAAAACGGATACACCTACCGATCTCGCCATCATCGAACCCATGCTTTCGCTCCCGCCCGCGCATTTCGATCGCCTGCTGCCCAGAGTCCGTGAAATCCCGTTCAACACCTTCTTCGCCGAGGCGGTCTTGCTCGGGCATGTGAAGGGCACGGTGTATGTGGATCGAATCGACGCTCCGACGGCCTTCCTCGTCGGACACCGATGCGGTTTGTCGCTTCTCGCGGGGGACCCGACGGACGCCGGGCTGCGGAGCTGGGTCCGCGATTATGCCCTGAACGCGTCAGGCCGACGCGCTCACATGGAGTTCGTGCAGCCGTGGCCTTTCGAATGGGCGGAAGTGGTCGAGAAGGTCTCCGGCGATCGGTTTGTGTCTGGAGCCGAGATCGCCGCGCGGGCGCACGACACGGTCGCGGTGCACGGCTTGACGAGAGGGCGCGTGGTCGGCTGGAAGCGGTACAATTTCCAGTTCACTCCCGAACGTTTTCCTGCAGACGGTCTGCCGCCGCTCCCTGCGGGAGCCAGCGTGGTGCGACTCGGACCGGAGCATATCCACACGTGGAAAGGCGCGGTGGCGCCGCACGAGTTCTGGGACAGCGAGGAGGAGTACGGCAGGCGCGGCGTCGCGTTTGGCGTCGTCCAGGACGGTGAACTCGCCGCGCTGGCGTTCGCGGCCTTCGTCCAGGCGCCGGTTCTGGAAATCGGAATCGAAACCCAGTCGGCGTTTCGCAACCGAGGTTTGGCCAAACACGCGTGCGGCGCGCTGATCCGTCACTGCCTGACCGAGGGACTCGAGCCGATCTGGGCCTGCCGCGGCGGCAACCTGGGGTCGCAGCGCACGGCCGAGTCGCTCGGATTCGTGAAGACGCTCGAAGTCCCGTATCTCTCCCTGGTCACGAACTGAACTCCGGCCGGGGCGCGGGAGCGGACGCTTCGGAAGGTAGTGGAAAAACGGCTACGCTCAGGCGTACCGTTCTTCCTTCCAGGGATCCGCGCCGTTGCTGTAGCCGCGCACTTCCCAGAAGCCGAGTTTGTCCTCGGCGAGAAACGTGATCGTTTTCACGAATTTCGCGCCTTTCCAGGCGTAGAGTTTGGGGACGATCACCCGGGCGGGACCGCCGTGTTCCCGGGGAATAGGTGCGCCGTCGAATTGCGTCGCCACCAGCACGTCGTCGTCGAGGCACGCCGCGAGAGGGACGTTGGTCGAGTAGCCGTCGTAGCTGGTGAAATACACAAACGCCGCCTCCGGCTTCGGTTTGGCGAGTTCGTAGAGCGTGGTGAACGCAACGCCACCCCAACGGCAGTCGTATTTGCTCCAGGTGGTGACGCAGTGGAAGTCGCTCACGTCCTCGACCTGGGGGAGGGCGTTGAAGTCCTTCCAGCTGAGCGTCAGCGGCGACTCCACCAAACCATCCAGCGTGAGCGCCCACGCTTCGGGCGGGATGTCGGGTTGCACGCCAAGATCCAGAACGGGAAATCCGGTCGTCAACTTCTGCCCCGGAGGCAGGCGGTCGGTCGATCGCACCTCGCGAGGGCGAAAGCCGCCGGCGACCTGTTTCTCGGCCCACTTTTGTTTGGCGGCGATGTAACGCTCCTTCGACATGGCGAGCCAACTTGCCGCGGAGTCGACGCAGCGCAAGAGCCGTCGCGCCCAGCGGGCGGCGGTTCTTATTCGGCTTCCAGGGCCAGCTCGATCGTCTGGCGGCGCTTCGCGTAATAGCGCGCCATTCCGCCCTGATAGATGAGCGAGACAAACCCGACGACCGAATAGACGACGTACGACAAGATGCGGCACATCTCGACGAACTGCTCTCGCGTGAGCGGCACGTCCCGGATCCGCTGTTCGATCTCCGGCGTGATCCGGCTTTCGATCATCTGCGGGTCGAACTGCGTGATGCGAAAGGCCACGTAGATGAGAATCGTGGCGAGAAGAACAAGCTGTGCGCGGACCAGCCAGTCCACACCGCGTTGCGAGCCGTGGACGAGCAGGGTGGCGCCGTGCACCTCCATCGCGCCTGCGCCCGCCGCGGCACAGCCGGCGATCGCCCCGGTCGCGTCGTGAGCCCCCGCCGAAAGGAGCGCAAAGCAGCCCGAGAGCCAGAGCACGATGCGGCCGTCTATCCGGGCGAGACCGATCACTCGGCGGAGCGTCTCGTGGGGTGTGGGCGGTGGCTTCGTGCGGCTCAGCGGCATGCGTTTTGGGGAGCCAACCTGTCCCCCTGAGCCGATCAGAGACAATGCCAAACGTGTGAGGCCGGGGCATCGGCCCTTCTGTAGAGCGTCGGTTTCGCGGGGAGCGCCTTTGGTCCGACCTCCCTTGGACGAGCGGCGGGAGGTCCCTCCCAGCGCTGCGCCGACCAATCACCTAGCTCGTCCCGTGCCCGGCCTTTCCATTTTACGAGCAGCCCCTAACGTTGTCCCTTTTCCTCTCTGTGGCCGCGCCCAAGTCCTTTCCCTTCCGTCTCGATTTTCCTCCCGAATTGCCCATCAGCAGCCGGGCGGAGGAGATCGTCGCGGCCTTGCAGGCCAACCCGGTGATCGTGCTGGCGGGTGAAACGGGTTCGGGAAAAACGACGCAGATTCCCAAGATGTGCCTGGCGGCGGGCGGGGGCACCCGCGGGCGCATCGCCTGCACCCAGCCCCGGCGTGTTGCGGCTCTTTCGGTTTCCCGGCGGGTGGCCGAAGAGCTCGGCGTGGCCTGGGGGCGTGAGGTCGGCTGCAAAGTGCGGTTCAACGACGAGACCTCCTCCGCGACGGTGATCAAGTTTCTCACCGACGGCATGCTCCTCGCCGAAGTGCAGGGCGATCCGCTGCTGCGCGAGTACGACACCATCATCATCGACGAGGCGCACGAGCGCTCGTTGAACATCGATTTCCTGCTCGGCCATCTCCGCCAGCTGCGTTTCAAGCGCCCGGAGCTGAAGATCGTGATTACGTCGGCCACGATCGACACCGAAGCGTTTTCGAAGGCTTTCGACGGAGCTCCCGTGATCGAGGTTTCGGGGCGGACCTATCCGGTCGAGGTCGTGTACGCGCCGCTCGACGAACTCGGCTCCGACACGGCGGAAGGCGACGAACCCACCGCAAAGGCGGAAGCGCTGCACTACATCGACGGCGCGGTGGAGGCGGTGGAGCGGATCCTGCACCAGTCCTCCTCGGGAGATATTCTCGTATTTATGCCCGCCGAGCGGGATATCCGCGAAGCGCGGGAGCTGCTCGAGGGACGCCGGCTGGGAGCCTGCGAAATCGTGCCGCTTTTCGGACGACTCTCGAACGCGGAGCAGCAGCGCGTTTTTGCCCCGAGCCAGCGCCGCAAAATCGTCATCGCAACCAACATCGCCGAGACCTCGCTGACCATCCCCGGCATTCACTTCGTCGTGGACACCGGCCTTGCCCGAGTCAGCCGTTACGCGGCCCAGGCTCGGACACGCCGGCTGCCGATCGAGGAAATCGCGCAATCGAGCGCCGACCAGCGCAAGGGCCGCTGCGGCCGCGTGGCCGAGGGCGTCTGCATCCGCCTGTATTCTGAGAAAGACTACCTGGAGCGGCCCCGCTTCACGCAGCCCGAGATCCAGCGCGCGAACCTTGCCGACGTGATCCTGCGGATGAAGGCCTTCGGCCTCGGCGACATCGAGCGTTTCCCCTTCATCAACATGCCCGCGGCCAAAGCGGTGCGGGCCGGTTACGCGCTCCTCGAGGAGCTCGGGGCGATGGAGAATCAGCGGTCGGAAGTCAGAGGTCAGATGCCAGAAGTCAGAGATCAGAAATCGGAGGACGCGCGTCCGAAGACTAGAGAAACACTTCCGACGTCTGACCTCCGGGCTTTGTCCTCTGATCTCTGGCATCTCACCGCGCTAGGGCGCGACTTGGCGCGTTTGCCGGTGGATCCGACGGTCGGGCGGATGATTCTGCAGGCGCGGCAGGAGAAATGTCTTCGCGAGGTGCTGGTGATCGCCGCGGGTCTTTCCATCCAGGATCCGCGCGAGCGGCCGCTCGACCTGCGGGAGAAGGCCGACGCCGCGCAACGGCGTTTTGCGCACCCGGACTCGGACTTCCTCACGCTCCTGGCGATCTGGGACGCGTTTCACGACGAGTTCGAAACGATGTCGCAGTCGAAGCTGCGCCGCTTCTGTCGCGACCACTTTCTCAGCTACACCCGGATGCGGGAGTGGCGCGATATTCACGCTCAATTGCTCGACGTTCTCTCGGAACGGGACGGTTTCCAAATCACGTCGGTGTTCGACGGCGCCGCGGCGTCCCGCCAGGCGGCGCGGGAAAAATCTCCCGCCAACCGGCCGAAAAAAGGCGGTCCTGCACCCGAAAACGAAAAGATGGCGTGGGGCACGCCGTCGTACCGGGCGATTCACCGCGCCATTCTGGCGGGACTGCTGAGCAACATCGGCCTGCGCGACGACGAGACGGGACTCTACAAGGCCACGCACGATCGGAAAGTGGCGCTGTTTCCCGGTTCGACGTTGTTTGCCCGCGACGAATCCCGACGAGGAAACGACAAGCACCGGGAAGGACCGAAGAAGGAGTCGAAAGCTCCGCGCTGGATCATGGCGGCGGAGATTATGGAGACCTCGCGGCTATATGCCCGCACCTGTGCGCGCCTGGATCCGCTTTGGGCGCTGGATCTCGGCGATCACCTCGTGAAAGTGAGCCACAGCGAGCCCTTCTGGAATCCGGACGGCGGTCGGGTGCTGGTGAAACAACGCACGCGACTGTATGGCCTGGAACTCGAGACGCGGGCGGTGAGTTACGGTCGGATCGACCCCGTGGCCGCGACGGAGATCTTTATCCGCGAAGCGCTGGTGAACGACACCGTCACGTGGCCGTTCGATTTTCTGGATCACAACCGCCGGGTGCGGGAGCGTGTTGAGAACCTCCTCACCCGGGCCCGCGACAGCGGCTATATGAATCTGGACGAGGCCATCTACCGGTTCTACGCCTCGCGCCTGCTCGACGACTTGGAGGCCGAAGTCGAAGCCCGGGGTGTGTCCTCCGTGGCGGAGCTCGTCGACCTGGTGCGGGAGAGAAAGGCGGGCGAACCGCGTTTCCTGATGATGGAGGAGGCGGACCTGCGCGATCCGGCGGAGCTGCTTCAGGACGTCGAGGCGTACCCGGAATCGCTGCCGCTGGACAACCGCGCGCTGCCGCTCAACTACGCCTACAAACCCGGCCAGAGCGACGACGGCGTCACGCTGGACGTGAATGTCCGCGAGGCGGAATCGCTCAATCCGCAGGCGCTCGACTGGGCGGTGCCGGGGCATCTGCCCGCGAAGGTGGAACATTACCTGCGCGGCGCGCCGAAGGAGCTGCGCCGGGCCTTCGTTCCGCTGTCGGAGACGGCGCGCTCGATTTCCGAATCGCTCAGGCTCACGGCGGCCGCCGGCGCGAAGGCCCCGCAGACGCTGGCGGAGGCGATCGCGGCGGAGCTCACGCGGCGCTACCGTATCCGTGTTGAACCTACGTGGTGGTCGGAAAAGCCGCTGCCGGAGCACCTGCAGGTGCGGGTGCGGGTTCTCGACGACGACGGCAAGGAGATCTGCGCAAGCCGCAGGTTGGAGGAGATCCGTACGGCTCTCGGCGAGCGGAGCCGCGAGCTGAGCCGAACCGTGGGCCGCGAGGACCCCGACGCGTGGCGCAAAGCCCGCGCGCGCTGGGAAAAACCGGACCAGACCGCGTGGACGTTCGGCGACGTTCCCCAACAGGTGCCGGTGACCGATCAGGCCGGCGTACCGGTGCTGGCCTATCCGGGCCTTCGGGCGGGTGGGGAGGGCGTGGCGCTGCGGCTTTTCCGCACACCCGAGGAGGCCGACGCCGCCACGCGGGGCGGACTGCAGCGGCTGGTCGAATTGCAGCTGCGCTATGAGCTGGCGTGGCTGCAGAAAGATTTGCGGGCCCTGCGAGAGCTCGGGGCGTTGATCTCGACGTTGGTCCCCCTGGAGACGCTCCAGAGTCAGGCCTACGACTGCCTGCGCCGGTGGATGTGCGATCCCGCTCGGGTGCTGGGGCGGTCGGATGAGGCGAACGAAGCCCGTGAGTTCCTCGTCCGGGCGTCCTGGTTCGAATCCGCCATCGTCCAAGCCAAGTCCGATCTTCGCGGTCTGGTGCCCAAGTTCGTCGACCGGATGCGTGAAGTCCTCGAAGTGCGCCAAGCGCTGCTCGTGCATCCGCAACCGTATTCCGGGATGGAGCGCGATCTGGCCTTGCTCGTGCCGAAGGACTTTCTGCGGACCACACCGTACCGGCAGCTTGGCCACCTGGCGCGTTACCTGAAGGCGATGCGGATCCGTGCGGACCGCTGGCGACAGAACCCGGCCAAGGACGCTGAGCGGGCGCGGCAGTTCGCGCCGTATGCAGCCGCTGCCGCGCGGTGGGCCTCGGCTGGGCCCGACGAACTTACGGCGGCGCAGTCCTCGTTTCGATGGCTGGTTGAGGAGTTTCGGGTGAGCGTCTTTGCCCAGGAGCTGGGGACGGCCGAGCCAGTGTCGCCCGTAAAGCTGGACCGGGCGCTCGCCGAAACCGCCAAAGGCGATTCCGGAAAGGCGGCTCCGCCGCCCGCACCGCCGGCTGGCCGCGATCCGGCAAAACCGCCGCTGGCCGCCCCAACTGCGGAGAGCAGGGCCAAGCCGTTGAAAAGTCTCGGGGCGCTGGACTCCCTTTTTCGGAGGTAAAAACCGGGCCTTTGGGGTTGTTTCGCGCCACCTGGGTGCTACCTTGCTGGCAGCAACTCAGGCCATGAATACCCCCATTGCCCTGCTCCTGAGCCAGAAAGGCTCGTCTGTCTTTTCGGTGCCGGCGATAGCCACGGTGGCTGACGCTGTTAACATTATGAACCTCCACAAAGTCGGCGCGGTGATCGTCACCCAAGCCGGCGAGTTGGTGGGGATTTTCACGGAGCGCGACGTCCTTACGCGCGTCGTGGCTGCCGGCCGCTCGCCGGACACGACGGCTGTCGCCGACGTGATGACGCACAATCCGGTGACGATCTCGCCGCATGCGACCGTGAGCGAAGTGATGAGCGTGATCACCGACCGCCGCTGCCGGCATCTTCCCGTCCTGGAAGAGGGATCGCGCACGGTGCTCGGACTTGTCTCCATCGGCGACGTCCTTCGCTGGCTGGTCGACGCGCATCGGGCCGAGGCGGAGCATCTGCGCCAGTATATCCACGGTGAATACAGCGTGACGTGAAGTCCGCTCGGGACTGCGGTTGACCGCTGGGGGTTGGAGAGGGGATGTGCCGCATCCGGGCGCGTCCCCCTGGTTGCGGAGAGAGGCGCGGCTGGCGTTCGCTCTGGACGCCCGTCCGTTTGACGGTGGCGGGTTGCTGCGCATGGTGCGGGCGCCATGAAGCATCTCACGATTGCACTCGCATTTCTCGCCGCTGCGGCGGTGTCGCAGGCCAAGTTGGTGACGAAGGCGGTACCCTACGAGCACGGCGGCACGAAGCTCGAAGGTTATCTCGCCTACGACGATTCCGTGAAAACGCCGCGCCCGGGCGTCCTGGTGATTCACGAGTGGTGGGGCCTCAACGATTACGCCAAGAATCGCGCCGAGGCGCTGGCCAAGATGGGATACGTCGCGTTTGCGGCCGACATGTTCGGCGCGGGCACCGCCACCACCGATGCCGCGAAGGCGAAGGAGCTGTCCGGCCAGTTTTACGGCAAACCGCTCATGGCGGAGCGGGCGCGCGCGGGCCTCGACCAACTGCTCAAGACCGGACTCGTCGACGAGAAGCGCGTGGCCTCGATCGGCTACTGCTTCGGCGGCACCGCTACGCTCGCGTTGGCCTACAGCGGCGCTCCCCTGGCGGCGGCGGTCACGTTTCACGGCGGACTGATGCCGGCTCCTGCAGGCGCTCTCGATCACACAAAAACGAAGTTCCTCGTCCTCCACGGCGGACTCGACCCGATGGTGAAGATGGACGCGGTCGACGCGTTCAAGAAGTCGCTCGACGAGGCCAAAGCGGATTATCAGATCGTGATCTATTCCGGCGCCCTCCACGCCTTCTCGAATCCGGCGGCCGACGAGTTGGCGAGGAAGAACAACCTTCAGGGAGGAATTGGATACAACGAAGCCGCCTCGCGCCGTTCCTGGGCGCAGATGCAGGCGTTTTTCTCGGAGGTATTCGGAAAGAAATAACGCCGGCGGTGCGATCGCGCATTTGACCCTTGTCAGCGCCGGCCCCGGGGCCGGCGCTTTCTTTTTCGGCGGTATCGAATCTGGCTCCTGCCGGCGGGCGCGTGAGCCGGCGCGCCAGTCGCTTTTCGCGATTCGTTGACCAGAAAAATCTGGTGTAGGCGGGCGGTTCGGGGAAACCTGCCGTTCCCGATGAACGCCGACGCCGCACGCCAGCATGTTCGCACCTGCCGCGAACGCATGGACGCTCTCTATCAAAAGCCCGTTTTCGACGAATGGGTGGTGGTTTCGTTCGCCTCGACCGAGGCGAAAGTCGTTTTCTACGACGGTCCCCGCGGCGAGACGTTCGAGAAGAACCTGCATTCGGATTCGGCGCCGCTGATGCGCGAGATGCAGGACCGGAACTACAGCATCGGGGACTTCGAGTTTGTGCAGGAGGCCCGCGGCTCCCGGTTCGACGCCTGCGTCCGGGCGGGCGAAACGACGTATTTATTCTGCAACAACACCTACGGATCCATGGCCGAGCTGCGGAGAGATCCGCGCTGGCTCAAAGCGCAGGTGCCGTTCGTGGATCTGACGGAAAAGTTCCGCGCCGATCCGCTGGTTTGAACGCGTTCGGGCCTGGCGCCCAGTCGGAGGTGCGCCTGGACGGCCTCTAGACCATCCCTGCGTAGACGAAGTAACAATACGAGGCGACGAGGGCCCAGCCCATGAACCTGGGCAGGCGACCGAAGGTGGACAGGAAGAGGATGTGCACGACGGTCGCGCCACCGAGGAGGATCACGCTCGTCGAAAAGACATCGGGCATCCGGAGCGGGTGAACGATCGCGTACAACCCGACGCAGAGGGGAATGCAGATGTGTCCGTCGCCCACCTGCGACGCGTACACCACGTCGCCCCGGCTCTTCGCCGCGTAATAGATCGCGAGCACGCCGTTGGGCAGCACCATGAGCCAGCCGCTCAGCCAGCCGAGATGCTGCGCGCTGAAAAAGCCGGTCTTCTGCGAACTCATCCAATGCACCAGCCAATCCAGGCTGACGTAGAGGACGTAGGCCCCCGCGATCAGGATCAGCAGATCCAGGTAGAACAGGACGGAAAAGGAGCGCCGCTGCTGGACGTTCTGCTTGAGGACGTCGAACACCTGGAAGCACTGCCAAAAGAGGAAGAGCCCTACCAACACGAGCCCGTCGGATGCGTCGAGCACGCCGTCCTGGCCGAGAGCCCAGACGGCTCCGGTGAAGAATCCCACCGCGGCCAGCGTGAGCAGCAGCGAGAGCCGGCTCAGCTGGCTCTGCGTTTCCGCCTTCGAGGCGGATTTGCCGCGCGCCTTTTTCTTTCCGTTGGCGCTGCGGATAATCTCAAGCGAGCCGAACAGGGCGGGGATCCCGAGGAGCAGCGTCAGATTCGTGACGTTGTTCACCAGGCAGTTGGTCATGACTTCGCGACCGTCGCCGTTGTCGCGGAGAATCAAATACACAAAGATCAGGTTTCCGAGCCCGGAGCAGTAGGGCGTGACCAGCGTTCCAAGGGCGGTGCCTTCCAGGCCGTGGTCGCCCATCGCCTCGAGCCGCCAGATCATGAAGAACGAAGCCGCGAGAAAAAGAACCGTGTAGGTGGCCGGGTGCGCCAGCCCTGCGGCATCGACCAGGTCGGCGACGATGCTCACAGCGGCTCCGTCCCTCGGCCGCGCGCCACGGTCAGCGCGAGGCGTCCACCTCTCCGGCTCAGGGTCACCGGCTGGCCGAAGGCCGTTGTCAACTGGCGGCTGGTCAGGACATTGTCGCGGGGACCTGCGGCAAGCACGCGGCCCGCCCGCATGACTAGCGCATGCGTGAACGCCGGGACGATTTCCTCGACATGGTGCGTCACCAGGATGAGCGCCGGGCTGCGGCGATGCCGGGCCAGGCGGTCCAGAAAAGCGAGGAAGTGCTCCCGCGCGACCGGATCCAGGCCGGAGCACGGTTCGTCGAGAATGAGCACTTGGGGCGAGGCCATCAGCGCCCGTGCGATCAGCACGCGCTGGCGTTCGCCTTGGGAAAGGTAGAGCCACTCACGATCGCCGAGTTCTCCGAGCCCGACGTGCCGGAGCCAGCGGCGTCCGTCCTTCTCGTCCGCCGAGGTGGTCTTCGCCCAAAGGTCCAGCTGCGCGTACCGGCCGCTGATCACCGTCTCGAGCGTTTTTTCGGCCGGCGGAATCGACTGCTGCAGCGCGCTCGTGACGATCCCGACCTGCCGCCGCAGGTCGCGCCAGTCCGTTTCGCCGTAGCGGTGACCGAGCAACGAAAGTGTGCCGCTGCTCGCGGAGAGATAGCCGGTGAGGGTGCGAAGAAGCGACGTCTTGCCGCAGCCGTTGGGACCGACGATGGCCCAGTTTTGGCCGCGATCGACCCGCCACGAGACGTCGGCCAGCAACGTGGCGCGGCCTCGGGCGAGGTGCAGGTGCTCGACTTCCAGGACAGGCTTCATCGGTGAGCGCGGTTTGTCAGACGAGCGTATCCGACGAGACGGACGGCCTTGTTCCGGGCGGAGGGAAACTTTTCTGGGCAACCTTTGCGCATGTCGCGACACGAAGCAGGCAAGCATCCAACGGGGACTTTATGAAAACGAAAGCCAAACTCGCGTGCCTTTTCGCCAGCCTGAGCCTCGGATCCTGGCTTGCCGGCCAGACAACTTCGGATCCCACGTTGCCGACCGTGCCTCGCGGCGATGGGACAGGGGCGGCCGCTCCCTCGCTGAACCCTGCAGTCGGTCCCGCCACCGGCTCGGCCAACGCCCGAGCGGCGGGCGAGAACGCTCCGCTCAAGCCCGACCTCCGTAACTCCCGGCCCACTACAGACCGCTCGATCGAGGCCGCCCGGTCGCGGGTGGGGACGATCGACGAGAATCCCGCGGATCGGCCGACGGCCCAGGTCGACACCGGCGCGGCGGTCATGAACACGACTGCGTTTTCCCACGAGCTCCGGATTCTGCGGTACAACTCGCGCGGCGAGTTGCTCAGCAAGCTCGAGGCGCGCGTGAACGACAACGAACGCGATCTGGACGAACTCCGGCAGACCGCACCCCGGCTCACGGGCGACGCCCGAACGACGTTCCGACAGGCTATGCAGGACCTAAAGGTGAAGCGTGAAGCGCTCCTCAAGGCCCTCAAGTCCGCGAGAAAGGCCACTGCCGAGACGTGGGAAGCGAATCGGACGGCCCTCGCAAACGACTACGAGGCCTATTCGATCGCCCTCACTCGCCTGGAGATGCTGGCGCCGACGATTCCGCGCTAGCCCGGAGGAGTCGCAGCGTGGAGAGCGGTTTTGGCCGGCCGCGCCGACCCCAGGCGATCGGCGAAGCGGGCGCGCTGGAGTGGCGCATAGCCCAAGATCGCGGCTCGTGGCCAAGTCAGGGACGGAATTCGCCCAAGTGCCCGATTGTTTGACAGTTTCCTCACGTTGTTGCGCTGGCGGTTGAGAGTGGCGCGCCCCAAAGTGGCGGCTGCTTCTCCACTGCCTTGATGCGCTGGCTCACACTCTGTTGCGGTCTTCTGGCCCTTGCCGTTTCGGCGAAGGCGGTGCGTCCGTTTACGGTGCTGGTTTACGACGTGGAGAATCTCGCCGGCGTGGACGGGAAAACGACCTCGGCCGACTACCGCCCGGCGCAGTATTCGCGAGCGCACCTGATGACGAAGATGAACAACATCGCCCGGGTGGCGCAGTTGTTCGAAGAGGGGAAGGGGCCGGACATCATTCTCTTCCAGGAGCTGGAGCGCGACTTCACCAATAACCAGTACGTGTTCGACCACGACGGGATGCTGAAGCGGTACGCAAATCTCCGCATCGAGGAGATGCTGGGCATGAGTTTCACGTCCGAGATCGCCCGCATGCCGATCGAGGCGCTGCTGTTGAAGACGTTCAGCGACCGCGGCATGAAAGGCTACCGCGTGGCGGCGCCCGACGATGCGATCCTGCCCGACGCCCGCCGGTACGTCACCCATCTCAACGTCATTTTCACCCGGTTTCCGATCGGCGCCCTGCGCACGTATCCAATTCCCGGAGCGCCCGCGATGATGGAAGTCCAGGTGGAGGTCGAGGGTTACCCGCTGTACCTGTTCAACATCGACTGGTCGCCCGAGGCGGGGGACAAGGCGGCGGAGTCACTCCGCATCCAGGCCGCCGAGATCCTGCGGACGCGGCTGGACGAGATCTTCGGCGTCAACCCGAACGCGGACGTGATCATCGCGGGCAATTTCAACTGTTTCTACGACCAGAAACTCCGGTTCCAGTGGGACCGCACCGCGCTTCAGGACGTGCTGAAGGTGAAAGGGGACGAATTGCTCCTGCGGAACTCCGGCACGGATCTCTACAACTTCTGGTACGAGCTGCCCCCCGGCGAACGCGGGAGCGAAATCAACGGCGACACGTGGTCGACCTGCATGCAGATGGTCGTGTCGCGCGGTCTCTACGATTTCCGCGGTATTCAGTACGTGGATAATTCCTTCAGCGTCGCCGCCTTCGAGGGCATCAACGCCACGCCGGAGGGCAAACCCTTCGCCTGGAGCTTCCGCGGGATGGGCGAGGGCTTCTCGAACCACTTCCCCCTCGCCGCGCGCTTCACCACCGTCCGCAACAATCGACCGGACGTGTTCCTGAAGTTGCCGACCGGCCCGAGCGCCCCGCTCGTGGTTGCACCCCCGAGGTGACACTTTCGCTGCGGCCCCGGAGCGTCGCGCGACCGACGCACCGTCGTTCCATTGCTCATGCACATTGCCACGGCGGCCCCGCGGCCCTTCGTGCTTTTTGCAGGTCGGTGCTGCCATGCGGGGGGATCGGCGGATCCGCATGCGGCTAATAAACAGCGACTTAGACATTTGTGAGAGCGCTGGCACGCGCTGCGCACTCCTCCAGGACTCCAGCGAGAAAAACCCAAACGCAGTACAACGCATGAAAACCATCTCTCGCTACGTTTCCCTCATCTCCGTCACCAGCCTGCTCGCCGGCGGTTCGGTGATTGCGCAGACCTCGGGCAGCTCCACAGGGACGACGCCCACCACTCGGCCGTACAATTCCACCGACAGCGGACGCCGCGTGGGCACCTCCGGCGGCACGAACAACAATCCCAGCGGGACCGGCGCCAATACCTACAGCAGCCCCGGAGCCGCAACGCGCGATTCCGGAGTGACGACCGGATCCGCCATGGACTCGCGCACCACCTCGGGCGCGATGCCCAGCTCCACGTTGCCGGCCATTTCCGACACGATTGGCAGCTCCATTCAGGCGGCCGACTACAACTCACGGAACCAGCTGACGACGCAGATCGAGCAGCAGTTGGACGTTCAGAAGGAAACGCTGCGCTCGATTCGGCGGAATTCCCGGAATCTCGAGGGTCAGCCTCGCACCGATTTCAAATCGGCGTGGAGCGACGTGGAAGACCGCGAGCGGGATCTGAAGCGCAGCCTTCGTGAAGCGCGGAATGCCAGCCAGTCACAGTGGGAATCCGTCCGGTCTGAGTTGGCCTCCAAATATCAAGCCTACCTCTCCGCCGTCTCCCGCGCCCAGATGGACGCAGGCTCCGGCCTCGGTTCGCCACAAGGTTCGATGCCCCGCAACAACGGTTCATCCAGTTCCAGTGCAAGCGGGATGGACAACTCCAGCGGCATGAACGGGACGACCAGCGGCAGCGGTACCCGCAGTCCCAACGATTCCACGATCCCGCCGACGACCTCCCCGTAAGGCCTCGCTTCGGCCGGTTCTCGTCCCCCTAGACGCTGGGAAACGATCCCGAACGCACGCACTCAGAACGACGGCACCCCCGCCTTTTTCACCGGCGGCTGCCGGCCAACCTATGAGGGCCGCGTCCTTCCCGCGAAGGCGCGGCCCATCTATTTCCTGGCCAGGCAACCCCGGAATGGTTTTCACAACTGCCAGTGACTGACGCAGCACCACAAACTCCCCTCGCTTCGACGCTCCGCTGGATGGTCGCCTACGGCCGCTTCCCGCAGAGCCGCCTGCCCGCGAAAGCGGAGTTGCTGTTGCTCGTGAGCGCAATGGCCGCGGAGGAAGAGGCGGCTCCAGGCAACCGCAACATCATCCAGCGTCGCGACGCAGCGAAGGATTCGGCCATGCGGGCTCACTCGATGCGGCGCTCGTTGGTGCACTACCGCTGCGATAACAGCGCCAAGGTCTAGGCCGGGGGCCCGTCGGGACCGATCTGCGGTGTAACTTTCCCGGGTATGCCGGGTTCTGAGAGGGTATGAAACTTCCCCTCCTAGCTTTCTCGGCCGGCTTGCTGGCCCTGGTGCCCCTTTCCGCCCACGCGAAGATCGAGCGTGTGGTCGAAAAGACGTTTACGGTCTCCGCGGGAGGCCTCCTCGAGGTCCAAACCCAGGGCGGAAATGTTCGGGTCGACGTCGGGCCCGACAACGGCGTGAAGGTGGTGGCCCGGCAGCGGTTCAAGACCGACTCGGAAAAGGAAGCCGACGAGATCGCCAAGAATCTCGAGCTCACCATCGAGCAATCGGGCAACGACGTCACGGCGACGGCCAAATACAACGGCCCGAAGCTCCGTTCGTTTTGGGGAGGCGGCTGGCCGCCGGTGCAGGTGGATTTTACGGTGACCGTGCCCAGCAACTATCGCGGCCATCTGCGCACATCCGGGGGTAACATCGAAACGGGCGACCTCGGAGGCGAGTTGACCGCTTCGACTTCCGGCGGCGATGTCCGCGTCGGCAAGATCGACGGCGATGTCGACCTCCACACGTCGGGTGGAAATATCCGCGTCGAAGAGGCGCGGCGGACGCTGAAGGCGAACACCTCCGGGGGAGACATTCAGATCGAGCGCGTGGTCGGCAGCGCCAACATTTCCACGTCGGGCGGCAACATCCGGATCGAGGGCGCCTCGGGCTCGATCGACGCGCACACGTCCGGAGGCAACGTCACCGCGCGCTTCCTGGATACGTTCCCCGCAGACAGCCAGCTGCGCACTTCGGGCGGCGACGTGCGCGTCACGGTTTCGAAATCGGCGGCGTTTCACCTCGATGCCGCCACCTCCGGCGGAAGCGTTCGCGTCGACGGTCTCGTGATGACGATCGAGAGCGGTGCGAACGGCAAATCGAAGGTTTCCGGCAAGGTGAACGGCGGCGGTCCGGAACTGAAGCTGCGCACCAGCGGCGGCAACATCGGCGTCCACGTCAAGTAAGGGAAAGCGGCCTTCTCAGGTCGCTTGGGGTTCGTCAGCTCGCAGGGCCAGGCGAAACGCCGTTGGTCCTGCGTCTGCTTCCGATCCGGCGGAATGGTCCATCCCGGAGAATCTCCGTGGACCCGTTTGTATCCGCTGTTTTTTCCCCCTCTCGGGTTTGCCCGCAGCGTTGGCGTGTCGCGCGACTTCGCCGCGTCGGATACGCGGAGGTTGCGCGCACCTTCGCCTTGCCTTCCGCGGTCAAATGTCCGGCGTTGAGACCGTGGTTCGGCACACTCTCAAGCTCGGTCTGTGGTTGATGGTCGCAGCGGGAGCTGCCGGCGCGACCTTTGAGCGGAAGGTGGAGCGAACCTGTTCCGCGGAGCCCGGCGCCCGCGTGGCCGTGGAGGTCTCCTACGGTTCCATCCGCGTGGTGGCTGTATCGGGTGCGGAAGTACGCGTCACGCTCACGCAGTCCGCCGATCTGGCGAACGACGCAGCGGCGGAACGAGAGTGGAAAAACGTGAATCTCGAAATCGAGCCGTCCGGCTCCGGCGCGGTGCGGATCCGGGCGAACGACCGGCGCTCCCTCCGCTGGAGCTGGGAGAAATGGCCACCGTCGACGGTTGCGCTCGAAGTGGCGGTGCCCCCGGGCGCCGAACTCGATTTGCTCACGCGCCAGGGAGACGTGACGGTCGCCGATGGAATGAACGCGGTGAGGGTGCGCGACTTGTCGGGTGCGGTGTTTGTCGGCCAAGTCGCCGGTGCCGTGACCATTGAGGCGGGCCAGGGTGATGTCACCCTGACGGACTGTGGAGGCGAGCTTCGGGTGGTGGCCGACTCCGGTTCGGTGCTCGTGGGACGCGCTCGTTCGTCGGCCGAGCTGACGCTCTCGGCCGGAAACCTTGAGGTGCAACGCGCGAACGGCCGACTCCGGGCCGACGTCGCGAGCGGCGAACTGAAAGTGGGGCTTGCGAATCCGCTTGGAGGGGAAGTCAGCCTCAAGGGCAACGGAGACGTGATCCTGGCGCTCGGACCGCGCACCCGGGCGACAATCGACGCCCGCACCGAGCCGCCGGGATTGATCCATGTGCGCGATCTCGTGTTGACGCCCCGCGCCGGACACACGGGCGAGCCCAGCCTGGAGGGCGACGTGAACGGCGGCGGCCCGCGCGTCGTCGCGCGGAGCAAAGGCGGCAACATCCGGCTGATCGGGCTTCCCGACGACCTGGCGGGCAAGTGACGGTGGTTCTCCTGCGATAACGGAGCCGCCGAAACGTGGGACCGGAATTTCGAACATGAATGCCTTTGACGAACTGAACTCGATGCTGCGCCGGGCTCACCTGCTCGGAACCGTTTCCGACCTCCTTGCGTGGGATGAACAGGTGAATCTCCCCGACGGCAGCACCGAACTTCGCGCCGAGCAGCGCGCCGTCATGGCCGAAACGCAGCATGCGGCGGCGGTGGAGACTCGGATCGGAGCGGCGCTCGCGACCTTGGAGAAATCGCCCGACGCGCTTTCGGACGAGCAGCGAACCGTCCTCCGCTGGGCGCGGCGCGACTACGATCGCGAGACGAAGCTGCCCGAGGCTTTTGTCCGCGAAAAGGCGGAGCAGGGGAGCCGCGCTTATCATGCCTGGGCGGAGGCCCGGGCGGCATCTGATTTCGCCCGCTACGCGCCCTATCTGGAGAAGAACGTCGAGCTGGCCCGGCGCGAAGCCGCGTATTTGGGCTTCGGCGACAGAACCTACGACTACCTCATCGACCGGCACGATCCGGGCATGACGGCGGCGGCGATCGACCGGCTCTTCACCGAGCTGAAAACGGAACTGGTCCCGCTGGTGCGCGCGATCGTGGGTTCGCCGGTCCAGCCCCGCACGGATTGGATGAGAGGCTTCCCGGAGGATCCGCAGGAGCGGTTTCTTCGCGAAGTGACGGAGCGCATCGGCTTCGACTACTCGCATGGCCGCGTGGACCGCGCCGTGCATCCGTTCTGCTCGGGCACCGGCCTGGACGTGCGGATGACGACTCGTTTCCACGTCGACAATCCCCTAGATTCGCTTTTCAGCGCCATCCACGAATCCGGCCACGGGCTGTACGATCAGGGCCTGCGCGCGGACCAGCATCACACCGCGCTCGGACAGGCGGTCGGCATGGGCGTGCACGAATCGCAGAGCCGGCTCTGGGAGAACCAAGTCGCGCGCAGCCGGGGCTTCTGGCGGTATTTCGAACCGCGCTGGCGGGACCTGTTTTCCGAGCAGTTGCGCGGCGTTTCGTCGGACGAACTCTACCTCGCCGTCAACGCGGTGCGGCCGACGCTCATCCGCGTGGATGCCGACGAGGTCACGTACAATCTCCACATCGTCCTTCGGTTTGAAATCGAGAGGCGACTCTTCTCCGGCGAACTCGCCGTGCCGGAACTGCCCGCCGCCTGGAATCAGCTTTCCGACTCGCTCCTCGGCCTGCGGCCGGGAAACGATGCGGAAGGAGTGCTCCAGGACGTGCACTGGAGCGACGGCGCCTTCGGCTACTTCCCCAGCTACTGCGTCGGCAACATGATGGCCGCGCAGCTTTGGTATCGAGCCCTGGAGCTCCGTCCGCGGCTGGAGGACGAATTCGCTGCCGGCGATTTCTCATGGCTGCTTGGCTGGCTGCGGGAGGTCGTGCACCGTCATGGGAAACGCTTTCTGACGTTGGAGCTGGTGGAGCAGTCCACGGGAGAACCGCTCAGCCCGAAATACCTCATCCGGTATTTGAAAGAGCGTTACGGCCCGCTTTATCTCCCGTAGGCACGCGCCGCACGGCTGACTGGGGAGCCTGCGCTCGCTCGAGGCGAGAAATTCGTGTTCAATCCGCCCGGTTCGTGGTTCCCTCGCTCTCGGTATGCCTCTGATCGATACACACACCCACTTGGAAGGTTTTGCCCGCAAGGGGCAGCTGGTTCCGATTCTCGAGCGGGCCCGGGCGGCCGACGTCGCGGCGATGGTGACCATCGGCACCTCACCGGACGACTGGGGCCTGTATCGCGAGATCGCTCACCAGAATCCCGGGCTCGTGCACTACGCGGTCGGACTGCATCCATGTTCGGTCGACGAGCGTTGGGTCGGCGCGGTTGCGCAGGTGGAGGCGTTTTGGACGGACCTGGCGACGCCCAAGCCGGTCGCGCTCGGCGAGATCGGCCTCGATCGGTTTCATCTTCCGAAGGACGACCCGGCGAAGGCCGAGCTTCTTTTCCGCTGGCAGCGGGACGCGTTCAACCAGGGGCTGGCGATCGCGAAACGTCTCGGATGTCCCGTCGTGGTGCACTCGCGGGGCGCCTTCGACGAATGTGTGGAGATGATCGACGAGAGCGGCGTGGATTGGACGAAGGTCGTTTTCCATTGCTTCACGGAGAGCGAACCGCAGATGCGCGAACTCATGCGCCGCGGTGGGTATGGCTCCTTCACCGGCGTGCTGACCTATAAAAACGCGGAGAACGTGCGTGTGGCGGCGAAGCTCCAGGGGCTCGATCGCTTCATGCTCGAGACGGATGCGCCCTATCTCACCCCGATGCCCCACCGCGGTAAGCCGAACGAGCCTGCGTTTGTCCGGCACACCGCGGAGTTTGCCGCCGGTGTCTTCGGACTCCCTTACGAGGAGTTGGCGCGAATCAGCACCGCGAATGCGCGGCGGTTTTTCGGCATCTGAGACGTCGGCGGGCGAGGGGGGTCGTCTCCCGGGAACACAGAGGGCTCAGAGCTCTGCCGCGGAGTTCACGGAGTCGTCAAACCGGCCCGCGTATGCGGCGGACAAAGGGTAGGGGAAGCGCAGCCTGTGCGGGCAAGGCGTCCCAGGTGCCGAATTCAGGTCCCCCAAACATCGACTACCAACGCCGCACTCTCCCTGGCGCGCGGTGCGCGCTCGATTACGCCTCGTCGAACTTGCGGGCGAAAAGCTGCTCCAGCTCGGTGAGCATCTGCGGGGCGTCTTCGCCGGTCGCGATGAACTTCACTTTCGAGCCCTTGCCGGCGGCGAGCATCATCAATCCCATGATGCTTTTGCCGTTCACCTGTTCGTCGTCTTTCTCGACGAAGACATCGGCTTTGAACTTGTTGGTGATTCGGACGATCATGGCGGCCGGGCGGGCGTGGATGCCCATTTTGTTGTGGACCACGAGTTCTTTGAGGAACTGCTTACTGGTCGTCGTGCCGTCGTTTTTGTCCATGCGTCAGGTCCGACGTATGCTCCGGGCGTGGGGGCGGCTTGCAACCTCAAAAACCGGACGCCACGCTGCGGCCCGATGCCGAAGACCGCCATCATCGTTCCTTGCCGCCTCGAATCTACACGCTTCCCGCGCAAGCTCTTGCACGTGATCAAAGGACGTCCGCTCCTGCGCTGGGTGGCGGAGAGAATCTCGAGTCAGGCACCGGAGTTTCCACTCTACTTCGCGGTCGATCATCCGCTGCTCGCCGAGTGTGTGCAGGCGGGCGGGTTTCGAGCGATCATGACGGGCGCGCATCACCAGAGCGGCACGGATCGCATCGCGGAAGCGAATCAGACGGTGAAAGCGGAGCGCGTGATCAACGTGCAAGCCGACGAACCGCTCGTCACCGGCCAGCAGCTGCGTGAATTGGACGCGCTCATCGCCGGCACCGCTTCCATGGCGACCATGGCCACGCCGTTTCACACTGCGGCCGATTTCAACAATCCCAACCAAGTCAAAGTCGTTTTCGGAAACGGCCGCGCTCTCTATTTCTCGCGCTCGCCGATGCCCTTTGCCCGCGAACGGGGCGGGGTGGTCGACGATGCCTGGGTTCAGTCTCACCCGTGCTTCAAGCACCTCGGTCTTTACGCCTACAATGCGGAGCTGCTCGATAAGCTCTCCAAGCTCCCCCTGGGCAAGCTCGAGCAAATCGAAAAGCTCGAACAGTTGCGTGTCTTGGAAAACGGATACGAAATCGCGATCGGCGTGACGCAGGACCAGTCGATCGGCGTCGACACGCCGGAAGACGCGGTGAAGTTCGAGCGCTGGCTCGGTTGAGTCGGGCAGGCAGGCCCATGTTTCGGACGGCCTCCAGCTAGAGCTTCCGGTGCGAGACGCCGGTGACCCACAGGACTTCGCACGCCCCACCTCCCGAATCGTCCCGGGTCAGGGACGAACGCCAGATCCAGCCTTGCGCATTCGTCACCTGCACGAGGTAACCGGTCAGGCTGACCAACTCGTGCCGCCGGACGGCCAGGAGATCTTTGCGAACGTGATCGTCGGCGGGCAGGCAATGCGTATTCGCCGAGTGGCAGACGATCTGTTCCACCTCCAGCGGTGGTTCGTCGCTCCAGCGATACTCGTAGAAACGCCCGCCCTGGCTGATCCTGAGTTCGTTGATCGTTCCTGCGACGCTCATCGGCCCCCAGCCGAGCGCGAGGTCGACCGGCGATAGTTTCGCCGAGGGGTCGAAACGGTAGCGTTCCCGTCCGAGTACGACGGCGGTGATCGAGTAGTTCGCGAGCGGAGTGACCGTGTAGTCTCCCGCGGTGAATCGCGCCGGAAGCGGGGCTGCCGTTTGCACGGGATCCTTGGCCGCGGGCATGCCACGCCATCGCGCCGGCGGCTGATAGCGCCAGGCCCAGATCGCCAGGAAAACGAAACCGAGGAAGACGAGCCGCTTCATGAAGGGCGCCCTCAACATCGGCTTGGTTAGCCGACCGCTTGAGCGCCCTCGGACGGCCTCAGCCGGCGTGTGGCAGGCTCAGACTGGAGGCGGATTCTGATGGCGCACCTTGGAAAGCTCTCCGTTGCGAACGGCAAGCCGGCGCGCGCAGGCGGAGCCCGGTCAGATCTTACCGGCCTTGCGGGCCTCGACCATGTTGTAGAAGTCGACGAAAAGCGGATCGGCGTCGTTGGGGCCGGGCGCGGCTTCGGGGTGATACTGCACGGAGAAGACGGGGAGTTTTGTGTGGCGCAGGCCTTCGACGGTACCGTCGTTCAGGTTGATCTCCGTCACCTTGGCGCCGCTCTTCTCGATCGATTTCGGATCGGTGGCGAAGCCGTGGTTTTGCGCGGTGATCGAGACCTTGCCGGTCTCGAGATTCTTGACCGGCTGGTTCCCGCCGCGGTGGCCGAACTTCAGCTTGAAAGTGGTGCCGCCGAGCGCGTGGGTGATCATCTGGTGCCCGAGGCAGATCCCGAAGATCGGGAATTCGGGCATAAGCTCGGTGACCGTCTTGTGAATGTACGGGAGCGCGGCCGGATCGCCGGGACCATTGGAGAGGAAAACCGCGTCGGGCTTCATCTCGCGCACCTGGGCGGCGGTGGCCGTCGCAGGGATGACGTACGGCTCAAAGCCGTGACGGGCGAGCTTGCGGAAAATCGAATATTTCGCGCCGAAATCGTAGGCGGCGACCTTGAAGTGCTTCGAGGGAACGCCGGGGGCGTTCATCGTGGTGCCGACGGGAAAGTACGGTTGGTTGGTCGGGTCCGCGGGATTCCAGAGGAAGGGCGCTTTGCTCGTGACGTCCTTCACGTAGTCCGCGCCGGCCATCTGCCGCCATCCGCGAGCCTGGCGAACGGCTTCCTCGTCGCTCAGATCGAGCGTGCTGAGGCAGGCGCGCATCGCGCCCTCGACCCGGAGCTTTTTCGTGATCGCGCGGGTGTCGACCTCGCTCAAGCCGGGGATGCCGTATTTGGCGAGGTAGTCGCCGAGTGACATGCGGGACCGCCAGTTGCTGACCACGGGGGAAAGCTCACGGACGACAAAGCCGGAGCACTTCGGCGTGGTGGCCTCGGTGTCCTCGTCGTTCACGCCGTAATTGCCGATCTGGACCGCAGTCATGGTCACGATCTGGCCGAAGTACGACGGATCCGTGAGGATCTCCTGGTATCCGGTCATCGACGTGTTGAACACGCACTCGCCGGCGATGGTCGCTTCCGCGCCAAAACCGACGCCGCGGAACACGGAACCATCTTCGAGAGCGAGAACACCTGGCTTGAGTGTGGACATTAAAGCCGAACAAAAAAGCTTCGGCCGGACCCTGCCAAGGGTTTTGTGGAAAGAAACGCGACCATCCGGCCGTGAGTGTGAAGGACCGGGGCAGCTCCGGGCTCCGGCCGCCGGCACAATGGGAGAATTCCTCGTGTTCCGACTGGGGAGAGGTCTGGCTTGCCGACGTTTTTCGGTCCACCGTTTGACAGCCCCCCGACGCAAACCAACGTTCCGCCCGCAACTCTATGCCATATACCGAAGATCGATCCACGTGGTTCGAAGGGCAGGGACACTGGCAGCACGTGCCGGAGGCGGACTGGAAAGACTGGGGATGGCAGCTGAAAAACCGGATCACCACCCTCGACCAGCTGGAGCAGATGATGCCGCTGACGACCGAGGAGCGCCGGGGAATCGCCTTCGCCGGCCACAAGCTGGCGCTCGCGATCACGCCGTACTTTTTCAACCTCATCGACCGAGATAATCCCTCCTGCCCGATCCGGTTGCAGGTGATCCCCCGCGAAGGGGAATCGATTCGGAGCGAGGAGGAGATGCTCGATTCCCTCGGTGAGGACGAACACTCGCCTGTGCCGGGCCTCGTCCACCGCTATCCGGACCGGGTGCTGTTCCTCGTCACCGATCGCTGCGCCTCCTACTGCCGCTACTGCACGCGCAGCCGGCTGGTGAGCAATGCGCAGGACTACAACTTCCATCCGGAATACGAGCAGGGGCTCCGCTATATCGAATCGCACCCGGAGGTGCGCGACGTTCTCCTCTCCGGCGGCGATCCGCTGCTCCTGGCGGACAAAAAACTCGAACATCTGCTGAGCCGGCTCCGTGCGATCAAACACGTGGAGTTCATCCGCATCGGCTCGCGCATTCCGGTTTTTCTTCCGCAGCGCATCACCCCGGCCCTGTGCGACATCCTGAAGCGGTATGGTCCGATCTGGATGAGCATCCACGTCAATCACCCCAAGGAGTGCACCGCCGAACTGCGCGAGGCATGCGAGCGGCTGTCCTATGCCGGCGTGCCGCTCGGCAACCAGTCGGTCCTGCTCAAAGGCGTCAACGACGACGCCGACGTGATGAAGGCGCTCGTGCACCGGCTGCTTCGGATGCGGGTGCGCCCGTATTATCTCTACCAGATGGACCTGATCACCGGCGGTTCGCACTTCAAGGTGGATGTCCGCAAGGGGATCGAGATCATCCAGGCCCTTCGCGGCCACACCACGGGGTATGCGGTGCCCCAATACGTAATCGATGCCCCGGGAGGCGGCGGCAAGGTTCCGATCAACCCGGATTACCTCGAGAAGATCACGGACGACGAGGTCGTCTTCCGGAACTACGAGGGCCGGACATTCCGCTACCCGCTGAAGAGCACCCCGGTGAAGGAACCGGCCAAGCCGGTCACGGTGCACGAAGAACTCGCGTAAGTGCGCGACGCGCCCCGGCCCGGGGCGTGGCGGACCGCTCGCCGGCGTTATTGCAGACCGAACGTCGCCGTCACGGTGGCGGTGATCGTTTTCTCGATCGACGTGGTGTCGTTGTTTCCCTCCCAGCTCGTGGCCGAGGAATAAAGTGGGTTGATCTGCACCACTCCCATTTTGGCCGAGCGCAGGGCCTTGATGGTTCTTCCTCCCTGGTTGGCGATCTGCTCGGCCCGCGTGCGTGCGTCCTTCGTCGCCTCCGCCATCATCTCGACCTTCGCGTCGCCGGCTTTTGTATAGATAAAGTCGATACCCTGGGACGCGAACACCACGCCTTGCTGAATGAGGTCCGTCGAATCGCTGCTCAGGCGCGGGAGGCTTTCGACGTCGGCGGAGCGGACCTCCACGTTGCGCGTCAGGCGGTAGCCGATCGTGACCGGCACGCTGTCGGCGCCGGGGTCGGAATGCGCGGTGATCTCCCGGATCTGGACGGGGAGGATCGCGAAGTCCTTCACCGCGTTGGCCTGGAGAAACGCCTCCACCTTCTGCCGGTCGGAAGTGAGCCGCTTCTGCGCTTCGAGGATCGAATCCGCGTCGGCCGAAAAGCTGGCGTGCCAGACGGCGAGATCAGAGCGGACGTTGCGGTGGGCCGAGCCGGTCACCGTGACGACCTGCGATTCGGCGATGCGACGCCACGTCGAGCTGAGAATCACAGCGGCGAGAACAGCTCCGGCGGCAAGGGCCAAGCCGGCGACAGAACCGATCAGATGGGAACGTTCCGAGGGCATGCGTTGATCACCGGCTTTACCTTGGTTTTACGGGCGCTCACGAACCTATTTTTCCGAGTGAATTCATTAGAAACTGAGAAATAAGGAGATATGAAATTCGCGTTCTCGGATGAATTCTGGAGGATTTTTTTGAGCGTTTTCCGGAGATCCCCGTCTATCTCCGTGTAGTCAGCATCGTCCTCTGGAGGACGGTACTTGTTTGTAGTTCTTACGGTTTGCTTGGTGTTAGGTCATGCGGGCCGCCCCACACGGGGCGGCCTTCATGATTTCTGGAGGTCGCGATCGCGACTCTGTGGAAAAAAGCGACCGAAGAAAATCGAGACGCAGCGCCGGTTGGCGCGATTCGTTTTTGCCGATGTGTGGGACGCGTCCGCCGTTCCGGACTGCGCTCCTGACGGCACTTGCGGGCGCTGAAGCGTTTCGTTCAAATCGAACGAATGATCGGACTGCACGAAGGCAAAGGACCTGGCCCGAAGAAGAACACGGAGAAGGTTTTCTCGCTGCGGCTGTCCGTTGTCGGTTGTTCGCCGCGAATCTGGCGGCGGCTGCTGGTGCGGGAGAGCATGTGGCTCACGCGTTTGCACGACTGCATCCAGATCGCCTTCGACTGGTTCGACTACCAGACGCACGTTTTCGCGCTCGACGACCTGAAGTACGGCAATCCCTTCCGCAAGGACGAGTTGGCGGTCGAAGACGACCGGGACGTGACGCTTGCCGATATCGACCTTGGGACGCGCGACCGGCTTTTCTACGAATACCATTTTGGCGAGGGCTGGCAGGTGGAGATCCGCGTCGAAAAAGCGGTTCCGCTGGAAAAGGGAGCCGCGTACCCCCTCTGCACCGGCGGAGAGCGCGCCGGACCTCCGGAAGACTGTGGAGGGCTGGAGGCTTACCACGACATGCTGGCGTGCATCAAGGAACCGAATACGGACCTCGGCCGCGAATGGCTCGAGTGGCTTGGCCCCAACTTCGATCCGGCGGTGTGCGATCTCGAGAAGATCAACAAGGCGCTGAGGAAGCTTGGGAAATAACGGAGCGCCTGCCCGCTCTCAGCCTGCGCTTCTCCACGGGATAAGGTGCTCTGCAATTGCAGGCGTTTGGCAGAATCGTGCTGAACGGCGGACCCGCTGTCCCGATGCTGGGGTTATGTCCACCTTCATCGACGCAACGCTTACCCCGGCGAACGTTCGGTGCGCGCGTCTCTCCAGAACGCGCGGCCGACTGAACCCGGGAGCACAGCTTCCGTCGGTCAAGGGCTGAGATTCCGCCGGGCGACGCTCCGGCGGCTCCGCATCCAAGCAGCCACTACGACGTGGCGAACCTCTCCGTCCGGAGGTGGGCTCGCCGCGTCCACCGCGAGTCATGCGCCCGGCCTTCGCGCGAATTCATGAAGGCATTTCCGGTTTGGGTTTTGGTGTTGAACGCCGCTTTTGCGGCATGCTGCCCGGGCGGCGATCCCGTCTGGGCGTACCAGAAGCGGCTCGACGAACTTGACCGCCGGGCCCGCGCCGAGGGCGCGGTCCACTACCGCCAGGTTCTCGAATGCGCCTATTCGTCGAGCTGGCTGGACGTCCTGCTCGAGCAGAAGGCGGTCTACCGCTCCTGGCTCGCGTCGCGTTTTCCGATTTTCTCGCACTACGAACGGATGGAGCGGGAAATCCCGGTCGATTTCGAGGTGAGCCGCACGGTCGTGGACGGGATGACGGAGGCCGCGTCGTATTTTGTCGCGGCCGATCGGATACTTGTGCGCACCGTCGAAAACCCCGGACGTTCGCTCGTGCACGAATCGGGACATTCGCTGCAGCACGAACGGCTGGCGGAGCTCGGGAAGGACGCGACGGTTTGCGACCGAAGGCTGGCGAGGTTCGCGGCGAAACGGCGCGAGCCGCGGCTGGACTACCTGCTCCAGCAGGCCGAGTTCGAGGTGCGGCTCCAGGACCTGAATCGTTTCTACGCCGCGTTTCACGCCGGCACGCCGATCCTCACCCCGCAGGACGCGATCTGTGCGCTCGCCATGATGGGGACGGAGGTGACGGCGGTGGATATCGAGAGCGCGCTGGCCGGCCTCCAGGTCTCGTGGCCTCCACCGGCGAGCAGGAAACTTCTGCGGCAGAGCTTGAAGAACGACGGCTTCACCCGCTCGGCCTTCGCCGACGCCTTCACGCTCAAGGAGCTGCTCGGGCTCGCTCGGCTGCGCTCTCGAGAACTCTACCTGACGGTCCTGCAGAAGATCCTCTTCGAATCGCCGGCGCACCTCTAGCACTGGCGCGGGGCCCTCCGGCAGAGATAGCCGGCTCGGGAGAACTCACTCCACGATGTCCGGTTTTGTCGGAAAGACGCCGGGTTTGATCGTGCGCGTGACGTTCACGAATTTCAGCCCTTCGGCGTCTTTGATCACGAGGTCCTTTTCGGCGGTGATCTCGACGTTTTCGAGCGTCACGTCGCGAATCTGGCTCTGAGGAAGCCCCACGATGCGTCCGGCATTCTTGCCGTTCTCGGCCACGACGTGATCGATCAGAATGCCCTGGATCGAGGGGATCTTTGTCGGGTCGCCTTTGAAGTCCGGACGGTTGTTGTCCACGTAGTTCAGATCGAGGATGATCGCGTTGGCCACCGCCTTCATCCGGATGTTCGTGTAGCGGACGTTTTCGACGGGACCGCCGGCGCCGATCATCGATTTGATGCGAATGCCGTTGTCCGTGCCTTCCAGGGTGCAGTTCCGAACCAGCATGTTGCGGACTCCGTCGGTCGTGCCGGAGCCGATGGAGATTCCGTGGCCGTGCTTGATCGTGCAGTCCTCGATCAGCACGTCGACGCCTCCGGATTTGATGACGATATCGTCGTCGCCGGTATCGATGTCGCAGTGGTGGATGTGCGCACGGGTGACCGGCCCCGGATCGATCGCGTCGGTGTTCGGCGCGTCAAACGGGGCACGCACCTTCACGCGCTCGATCGTCAGGTCGACGATGTTGCGGGGCACGAGGTGAAACATCGGCGAGTTGGTCAGGGTGATATCGGAAACGAGCAGACGTTCGCATCCGCTGATCACCACGAGGTGCGGCCGCCTGAAGACCACCCGGCCCGGGCTCTTTCGCGCCGCGCGTTCGGACCAGGCCCACCAAAGAGCGCCGTTGCCGTCGATCTTGCCCGTGCCGGTGAGGGCGACGTCGTGGAGTTTCTTGCCCGTGATGAGCGGCGCCGGCGTCCGCGCCTTGCTCGCCTCCTGCTGCGAAGCCAACGAGGAGGGATCCGGCATGCCGTAGGCCGAAAATGTATCCGGCGCCTGGATCACCGCGCCTTCGGATAGGTGAAGCTCCAGCGAGGAGCAAAGCGCGAAGGGCAGGGTGCGGAAGACGCCAGCCGGCACCACGAGTTTGCCGCCACCGGCCTTTTCGACGGCGGCGATCGCTTTTTCAAACGCCTCCGTGTTCAGCGTCTTGCCGTCGCCGACGGCGCCGAAGTCCGAAAGCTGGAAGGTGCGGGCGGGGATCTGCGGAAGCGCCGGTTTCACGTGCTCGGCGCTGGAGACGTCGACCGGTGCCGCGGGAGAAAGGGACGGGGAAAGCGTCGAGAAGACGCCGAGCGCGGCCAGGGCCGCGAAGCTGCGTGCAAGAGAATTCATGGGGTGGGTAGGGAGCGGGAGACGGCGGCGGAACGGTCGAGTTACGCTCCGAACGCAAATTTACGGACACATGTCCGCAGAGCGAGCCCGTTTCGCACCAGGCGATGCGGTCGTGGTTGTGGCGCGGCGCCCCCTCGTCCGCCGCCCCGCGCGATCAAACCCGGGCGTGCCCGGAGAGTTCGTTTTTCAGGGCCATGCAGAACTCGTGGGCCTGCGCTTCGAAGGCTCTCAGATTGAAACTCGGGAATACCCGCTCCCGGATCACCTGCCAGGCGGCGGTTTCCTCGACCGGCGGGCAGGCGTCTTTCGGCGTGTCGCCGCAATAGCCGACGTGATTGTGCAGGCAGATCTGCCGGGCGAGCGAGACCACCGCGACCATGTCGCGATCCCCCGGCGCCTCCGCCGGCGTATTCACATAGCGGATCACGTTGGTGTAGACCGCGGGCAGTCCGTGGGCCTGGGCGAAGTTGCCGCCGATTTCCTGGGTGGTGCAGCCGATGAATTTCTTCTCCGCCTCCTGCAGCGAAATGCCGGCCATGTCCGCGTACTGCACGATGGTCGGAAAACCGAAGGGGTAGAGTTTGACGAGGAGCAGTTTCCCCAGGTCGTGCAGCAGTCCCGCGGTGTAAGCGTTGGGTTCGATGTCCTTGAACTCGAGCGCGGTGGCGGCGTATTGGGCGAGCCGGCCGACGCCGACGAGAAACATCCAAAACTGGGCCCAGGTGATCGGCGGGCAGCGCATGTGGCGGTCTGGAATGCTCGGCAGGCTTTTCGCGAGCGCGCTGAGCCGAAGGTTCCCCAGCAAGCCCACGGCGGTGCGGGGATCCTCCAGCGAGTTCATGTCGTCGCGCTCGAGCTTGTTGGCGGCGATCAGCACCTGGGCGGAGAGGCTCGGATCCTTGCTCACCAGATCCATCAGGTGGGTGAGGTGGGTCGTCTTCGTGTCGGACGCCATGAGGAAGGCGGCCGCGACGTTGTCCATCGCCGGGCACGCGAGAAGGGTTTCCACCTGCTGTGCGACGAGCGACGCCTCCACCACGGGGCCGCGGCTGACGTCGGCAAACTCCCATCGCGAGCGTTCCTCCGACTCCTCCTTCGCGCGGCGGTCCTGGTCGGACATCAGACCGTCGGGAATGTAGTCGGGGTGGAGATGGCAGTGGATCAGGTTCGAGACGTACGCCAGCTGCTCCTTCGCCATTTTGAAAGGTTCCCAATTCCCCGACTCCGCCATCGCGAGCAGGTACTGGAGGTATTCAACGACTGCCCACACGCCGGCGGTTTCGGCGGGCTCGATCAGGCCGTTGAGCTTGATCTGGGTTTGGACGCGGTCCTGGACTTCGGGGCAGTCGGAGAAGAAGGGGATGCTCTCTTCCAGGGAGTGCCGCAGGTTCTCGCGCATCCCGGCCAGCTCCTCCGGCTTCAGGCCCGTCAGTTTGCAGAAGGATTTTTCCTCCTCGAAGTGGAGGTTGCGCCAAGGATTCGCCAGGGCCTTGGCGATCTCCTGGCTGATCGCCTCGTCGCTGTACGGCTTGATCAGGTAATTCTGCACGCCCACCGAGAGCGTCTTCTTGATCACGTCGTGGTGGTTGACCGCGGTGTAGGCGACGATCGGCACCTGTTTCGTGAGCGGGTCCAGTCTGACCCGCTGGATGAAATGGAGGCCGTTTTCCCCGGGCAGCTTGAGCTCGGCGAATACAAGATCGATGAGCAGCAATTCGTGGAGAAGCTTCCACGCATCCTGGACGTTGGTCGCCACCACGCAGCGATGGTCTCCCCGCGCCAAGATGCCCTGCAGGGCACGACTGGCGACCTCACTGTCGTCGAGGAGGAGGATGTTGGCCATGGGGAGGGCCGGGGAAGCGGGGGAGCGCCTGCGCGAACAGGTTCTCTTTCACAGTTCTTCGACACGGCGGCAAGGCGGGTTGAGTGTGAATACACGCTCGAGCTCCCTCGAGGCCCGGAGTCTCCGCCGCGAGTATGCACACGCCGTTGGGAGTGTGCTGGCGTTTACTTTCGTCGCAACCAGCTGGAATTCAGCGACTAGGGATGGTGTCAACGGCGGGCGCCGAGTTGATGGTCGAGCCAGGTGAACGCCTCGTCCTGCATCTCGATCCCGAAACTGTGCGGCACGTCCCAGAACCGGGTCGTGAGCCGGTCGTCGGCCTGCTGGCTGGACCAGACCGCGTGCAATTGACGGAACGCCTCCTCCACGACCGGCACGGGGAAGAGTTTGTCCTGCCTGCCGGCCAGAACGAGGAGGGGCTTGGGGCAGGCGATCGAGACCATGTCGGGATAATCCAAATACCGGGAGAGTCCCGGATGCGTCATCGTGTAGGAGGAGCCGCCGCGGGTGAGATTGCCGCCGGGCTGGAGCAGTCCTTTCAACGTTCCCATCCAACAAATGGATACTGCCGCCGAGATGTGTTCCGAGAGCGCCGCGACCTGGCAGGACCGGAAACCGCCCATGGACCATCCGAGCGAACCGACGCGCCGCGGGTCCACCTCCGGGCGCGTGGCGAGAAACTCCGCGGCCCGCAGGTCCTCCCAGGCGATCAGCCCGGCGAACGACGAACCCAGGTTGAGCAGGTTGCTCGAGATCGCCTGCTGGCCGTCGTAGCCGCCGCCTCCGCGATCGCCCCAGTTCAGCGCGTCGACGGAGAGACAGACGTAGCCGCGCTTCGCGAGCTCGTCGCCGACGAAGCGGCCGCCGTAGCCCTTTGCCGCCCACTCGCGCGCCGCCGCGAGTTTGTCCGAACTGCGCAGCGGCTCGATCGTCTTTTCCTTGCCGATGTCGAAACGCGCGCCGTGGTCGTGCAGCAATAGCACGGCGGGAAAGGGTCCCTTGCCCTTCGGCACGGTCATCAGCGCGAGGACCCGGCTGTCGCCTGTGAGCTGGAGGACGATTTCCCGCGCGACGTAGCTCCCGCGGTCTTCCTCGGCGCGGACGACCGGCGCGAAATCGACCGCGGGCGGAGGCGCGAGCAGGGCGTCGACGAGCTTCTGGCGCGCAGCGTTTTTCCATGCGCCGAAGTCCGGGAAACTCCCGGAATTCCAGGAAAACGGATACGTCTGGCGCGCGGCCAGCGCTTCGCGGAACACGGGCAGATTGGAGGTCACGCCGGGGCTCTGGAAGGCGGTGGACGGCGTGTCGGCGCGAAGCACACACCCTGCGGCGAGGGCGAGTGCAGCGGAGCATAAGGCGGGAAAACTGCGCATGGGATGGGGCGGGAGTCTCCGATCCAGTCCGTGCGGCCGCGGAGCCGCAAGCGTTTGAGAATCACGCTGGAGGCGGGGTGGCGCTCCCGTGCGGCGACCGTTCCGCGGCGCCTGCGGACGGACTCTACACCGACTCGGGCGAAACGAGATATTCGGTTGGAGCGGCAGCCGCGGGCTGAGCCACGTGGGCACGGCTTTGTTTCGCGTGCTGTACCCAACGCCGGAGCTTCCACCGGCGGTACATCATCACGCCGCGAGTCCATTCGTCGAGCGTCATGGCAATCCAGATACCGACCAATCCCCAGCCGAAATGCAGGCCGAGCAGCCAGGCGAGCGGAACCCACACGCACCACATGGAGAGCATCGCCATGCGGATGGGGAAACCGACGTCGCCGGTCGCCCGGAGCGAGTTGATCACCACCAGGTTGAAGACGCGGCCCACCTCCAGAACGATCGCGATGCGCAGCAGCACGATCGAGCCGTGGATGATCGTGGGGTTGCTGGTGAAGAGGCGGATCGCCCACGGACCCGCGGCGGCCACGACGAGGATCGCGCCGAACGCGGTGATCAGGCCGGTGCGCAGGCTCTTCAGAAGCTCGCGGTAGGCGACGTCGAACTCGCCTGCGCCGACCAGGTGACCGATGAGGATTTCCGTTCCCAGCCCGATGGAAATGCTGAAGAGCATCACGAGACGCTGGAGCTGCAGCGTGTAGGATTGGGTGGCGAGGCTGTCGGCGCCGAGTTTCGCGACGAACGTCGTCACGAGCATGAAGGCGAGCCAGTAGCAGAGATTCTCGCCGGCCGCGGGCAGACCGAAGCGGAGGATGCGGCCGACCTTGTCGCGCTGGACGCGGAGAAAATCCGAGGCGCCGAGCGTGATGTGGGTCCGATGCCGGAGCAGGATCCAGAGAGCGGTGCAGGAGCAAATCCGGCTGATGACGCTGGAGAGCGCCACGCCGAACACGCCCAGCTTCGGGCAGCCGAACAGGCCGAAGAGCGTGATGCAGTTGCCGGCGACGTTGAGCACGTTCTGCAGCACCGCGACGTACATCGCATCCCGGGTGAACTTGTTCGCGCGGAGCACGGCGGCGATCGACATGCCCATCGCCTCGAGGAAGAGCGAACCGCCCATCAGCGACAGAAACGGCAGGCCGTACTGCATGAGGTCGTCGGGCAGCTGCATCGCGCGCAGCAGCGGGGCGGCGCCCGCGCACACCAGGATGCTCGCGATGATTCCGAGCCAGGTGTTCACCGCGATGGCGGTGCGGGTGATATCACGGGCCCCGGCGTGGTCCCGCGCTCCCAGATGGTGGGTGAGCACGATGCTGGCGCCGATGCCGACGAAATTGAAGATGATCAGAAAGAGGATGATCAGCTGGTTCGCCACGCCGAGCGCGGCCACCGCGCCGTCGGAAACATGGCTGACCATGAACGTATCCACGGTGCCGATCAGCATGCGCAGCGCCTGTTCGACGAAGATCGGCCATGCGATGGCGAGAAGCTTGGGTTGTGGTGCAGTGGATACCTGGCTCATGGCGAGAACCGGTCATTAGCGCCAAAATGGTCGAGCAAGTAAATCTGTGAACGGACCGCTCAACGCTATCAGTTGAGTAAGGCCCGGTTACGCTGAACGACGCCGGCGTGTCGGCGGTTGCCTCCCGGTCGTACGGAGGGGGGCCTTCGCGACGGTTCATCTCAACCAGCTGCGGTGTAACAGGTTGAGATGGACGTGCCTTCGGTCCGCGCCGCAGGCTCCGTCGCCGAGGTTCAGCGCGAGCGCGGTGCTGCGGCTTCGGCCACGGCGGGGTTCTGCCGGTTCCGCGCCGCAGCGTGTTCGGGCTGGTTTTCGCCCGAGTCCTCCGCCGCGTCGGCCGCGGGTTCCTCCTCGGCGTTAGCGGACGCTGCTGGCAGCTGCGCAGGATGGTTTCCGTGCACGAGCAGGAGAAGGGATTGAACGGCCTCGTTGAGCCGGACGGCCTGGCTGCTGAGGTCGGCGGCGGCGCTGGCGGTTTCTTCGGCGTTGGCCGCGGTCGTCTGCGTCACCCGGTCCATCTGGGCGATCGCGGTGTTGATTTGCTGGATACCGTCGCGCTGTTCGTTGGAGGCGGTTGCGACCTGCATCACCAACTCGTCGACTTTGCGGATCTTGGCGACGATCTCGTTCAGGCTGGCCTCGACCTTGGCGCACACGTCCACGCCGTGAGCCGTGCGCTCGGAAGCGTGTTCGATCTTGGCGGTGACGTCTTTGGCGGCGGCGCTGCTGCGGTGGGCGAGGGCGCGCACCTCGTCGGCGACGACGGCGAAACCCAGACCGGCTTCTCCGGCGCGCGCGGCTTCCACCGCCGCGTTGAGCGCCAGGATGTTGGTTTGAAAAGCGATTTCCTCGATCGTCTTGATGATGCGCCCGATGTCGTCGCTGCTCGCCTTGATCTCGTGGATAGAGCCGACCATCTCCTTCATCTCGTGGGCGCCGCGGTCGGCCGCCTCGCGAGTCTCGCGGGTGAGCGTGTTGGCCTGATCGGCGTCCTCCGCATTGCGCTTGGTCATGCTCGCGAGTTCTTCCAGCGACGAGGTCGTCTCCTCCAGCGATGCGGCCTGTTCGGAAGCTCCCTCGGCCAAGCTGTGGCTGGCGGACGCGACCACTTCAGATGAGGCGCTCGTCTCGCCGGCGCTGCTTGAAAGGGAGCTGCCGATTCCGGCGAGCAGGCGGCCGGTTTTGACGGTGATCAGGATCGCGACAAAAATGCCGAGCACGACGGCCGTCGCTCCGCCGAGTGTCACCTGGCGGGTGGTGGCCTGGAGCGAACGTGCGTCGGCGATCGCGGTGGCGTCGATGGTGGCGGCGGCGGCGGCCTGCACTTTTTTCACCTCGGCGATGAATGCGAAATACGCTTCCGTTCGCGCGCCACGGCTGGCCGTTTTGCCGTCGATTGCCTGCTCAAGGGTGCGTGCGCCGTTTTCGTAGACTTGGAGCGCGGTGACCGAGCGGTCGAGATGGGGTTTTACAGCTGGTCTGCTGGAGGCGGCGATTGCGTTCACGCGCTTCTGGAGTTCAACGGCGCGTTCATGCGCGGCCTTCGCCGAGGCGAGGTCGTCGTACGCTTTGGCGCGCCAGCAGGAGAAACGCATCTCGGCACAGTCGCGGAACACCTCCGCCATCGACTTCATGCCCGCGACGGCGTCGTGGGCGGGGGCTGCCGTCGCTGCGGCTCCAGGAGTTGGGGAGGACGCGGGGACCGCAGGGGATTCGCTCGGCGGCGTCCCCATCGCCGTCAACGCTTCGGTGAGAGCTTTGAAGAGCTCGCCGCCGGCGGGGACCATCTTGGACCAGGCGCCGTCGAAATTCTCCTGCGCCTCCCGGAAATTCTGCACGGTGGCGAGGTAGCGCGCGAACATCTGCTGAAGAACGGGCAGCTGGGAATTCAGCTCGGTCAGTTCGGGATGCTGGGCAGCGAAGACGCTCAGCTCGCCGATGGCTTTTTTCGCCCCCTCAATGCCCGCGGAGACTTTCGCCCAGTTGTCGCCGGTGGCCGAAAGATCATAACCCCGGGTCGCGATCGCCAGATCGCTCGAAGCGTCGAGCACGTGGGCGGCCAGCGAGCCCTCCCGCGTGTAAACCTGGGCCATTCGATCGGCCGAGCGGGCGGCGCCGCGCAGTCGAAACACGGATACCGTGCCCACGAGAATGAGGGCGATGCAAAGCAGGCTGAAGCCAGCCGTGATGCGTTTTTTCAGGGTCCAGGACCGGGCTTTCATGGGGTAGCGAGCGGCGCTCT
The DNA here is from genome assembly GCA_003054665.1 of Opitutaceae bacterium EW11. Taxonomy (GTDB): domain Bacteria; phylum Verrucomicrobiota; class Verrucomicrobiia; order Opitutales; family Opitutaceae; genus EW11. The sequence goes on from QAYY01000002.1 coordinate 35,899, forward strand.
ACCGGGCGCACGAAACCCGGCGGCTCCTGCTCATGGTGCATCAAAATCGGCACTACAGCGGGCAAGTTAAGGCCAAACCCCCGGCATAACAGGCGGGGGAAAATGCCCGAAGTGCCGCTCCGTGGCTGACATGCCCGGTCGCCTGGCGCACCGGAACCTGGCCTCGCGAGACCCTGGCGAGGCTACTTCAGCTGGACGTCGCGGATACGCGACCAGCGCGACTTGCCGTCCGGACCTTCGACTTCGAGCACGACGACCCGCGGTCCAGGATCCGAATACGCGTGAATCGGGTGCTGCTCGGTCGAAGTTGTCCCGTCACCAAAGTCCCAATGCCACGACGTGACCTTTCCGGCCGACTGGTCGATGAAGGCGACCAGGCGGCGGTCAGGGTCGACGACTTTGAAGGTCCAGTGGGCCTCCAGTTTTTTCTGGAACTGCGGTTCCAGCGGCATGAGGCGGAATGCGGGAAGGTCCGAGGCGTCGCCCAGCATGGTGCGATGCCGCGAGAGCATCCAGAAGCCGTTGTTCGCTTTGGACGCGGGGTTGTCGTAGTCGATCACGATCCACCCGAGGCCGATCAGCTTATCCTCCCAGAGGACCGATTCGACGGCGCGCTGCGGCCCCTCGGGACCCGCGTAGTCGAAGGGCGTGATCCAGAATTCAAGGACAAGCCGGCCAGGCTCGCCGGGCTTGAAGTCGAACGACGCGGCGGCGTTGGCCCAGGGCAGATCCTTGATCCACGTGGCGGCACCCCAGGCGAGCGCCCATTCCTTCCCGACGGCAGGCGTGAACACGTGGTAGTTCTGCGCGTGCACGCCGTGGATCGCCCACTCGATTTCTTCCGGACGCATCCGCGGGTCGGCCTCGGCCCGGCGCACACCGACGTCCTCGGCCGTCCAGACGCTTTTCTGTTGGGGACCGACAAAAGGGCCTCCCGAAGCGTCGCCGTCCACGACCAGTTCGAGCGTGTCGTTGTGGAGATCCGGCCGGGAGAAGTCCCAGAAATTATCGTACGCCTCGTAGAGAAAATAGAGGCGGTTCAGGCCCTTCACCCAGCCGACCCGCACGCGGACGTCGAGGTCCTTGGGATCCATCTTCTCGTGTTTCTTGCCCGCGTCCACCAGTTGGTCCGAGCCGACAACGTAGGATTCGGGCACCATGGCCCAATCGTCGGCCTTGCCGTCGATCCGCGGGATCTTGTCGGCGGGAAACTGGAAAACCGGAAACGTGACGTCGGGCCGGTCGAAAGCTCGAACAGTCGGCGCGAGGACGAGCGTGGCGACGAGGAATCGTAGCGGACGGAACATCATGGAAGGTGTGAGCGGCGCCGAAGCGCCAAAGACGAGGCGGTCTCCTGGTTTCGCGGACGCGAGCGCAACTTCGAGTTGCACTCGGCAAGGCCCTGCGAGCCGGCGCTGCGCCTTGCCGAACACAAAGGATTCGCGGGGATACGGTGCGTGTCGGCGGGGGCTGCGCAATGATGCCCAAAAACGTACTGTGTGATCAAGGGCCCGGCGAGCGGTGGCCGGACTCGTTGACAAGATAGCGCCGAAGCCGGTCCTCGGCGTCGGCCCGGGTGATGCGCCGATCCGCGATTTCCCGCAGGGTCAGGCGCTCGTTTTCCAGTAGCTGACCGAGGAGGAGGTTGTAGCGCAGATACGGCGCGGCTTGGGGCCGATTCATCTCGTCCGTTTCGGCGAGGTACGCCGCCCGTGCCGCCGGCCTCTGGAACACGCTGCCGCGGCCAACTCGGTCGGCGTACGCATCCTTGAGCCAGGAGGTTGTTTGTGTGTGATAAGCCCAGGCGCCCAACGACTCGACGGTGAGCGTGTGACCGATCTCGTGACCGGCGAAATACGCCAGGGTCGTTTCGCCGCCGATGACTCGGCCGGCGGGATTGACGAGCTGGTTTTCACGGATGTTTCCGCCGCTCAGAAACACGTTGGTCGTGAACGGCGCGTAATTCAGCCCGGCAGCCCGGTGGTTGGGCAGAAAGAACAGCCAGCGCCTCCAGGCTGTGTTGCAGACGAAGATGGCATGGTGTTCTTCCGCTGAATACAGCGGCTCCGCCTCCAGGCGCTCCCGCAGTTTCCACAGAACCGCCTCGCCGTCCCTGGAATGGAACGGCGTGTCGGCGTACAGCGTCAGGTTCTCCGCCGTCGCGGACCAGCGGAAGAACAACGGCGCGCAATGGAGCAACACCACAAAACCGCCGGCGACGAGGCCCGCCGCCACCGCGAGCCGCAGAACCCAGCGCAGCAGAACATGGAAAGGCGCTCGCATGCCGGCTTGGAGGACGGCTCTCAGCGGTGACGCTGCAGGTAGGCTTTCAGCGCGACATCAGGTCCGACGTAGCTGCCGTCCTGGAAACTGGAGGCGACGACCTGGTCGTTTTCGTCGAGCAGCACGAGACACGGGATGCCCTTGACGCCGTATTGCTCCTTCAAGGTCTCCGTCAGCGGATGGTTCCGTTTCAGTCCGATCCACGGCATCGCATGCTGGTCCATGTAGGCGTTCATCCCTGCCTGGTCCTTGTCGCGGGAAACGAAGAGCACCTCGAAGTCTCCGTTCTTCTGATACTGCTGGTAGAACTCCACCAGCTTCGGCGTGAACTGCTGGCAGGGGCCGCACCACTTCGCCGAGAAATACAGAAAGAGGTACTTGCGGTTCTGGATGGCGGAGACGTCGGCCGGACCGGCGCGGACGATGAGCGAGTCTTCCGCGCCTTGGATCACTCCGCCGTGCAGAGAGGCGTGGTTGCTTGGGCGTGCGACCGTGGTTGTTGAACGCGGCGTGACCGTGAGATTCTTGCCGTTCATCCGTTCGACGGATACAACCTTGCCGTCGCGAATGCGGAGCTTGAGGCCGTCGGCGTAACCGACGACGCCGTTGCCGTCGGAGAGCGTGCTCAGCGTCGGTTTGCCGAGGTTTCCCGCAATGTCGTCGAAAACCGCGCCGACCGTAACGTCCGCCGCCGCCAAGCGGAGGGAAAGAAGCGCCCCGAGCACCGCCAATCCGAGGTGAGATTTCATGGGTCGCTGAGATATCGCGCACGGTTGGGATTTGCCAGCTTCGGCTGGCCGCTCCGGCCGGCTCGCCGCCGCTGCGTATCAGCGGGGCAACTCCGGGGCCGCCGGCTTGGGCCCGATCCAGCCCACGTCGATCATCTTGACGGGGCGCACGATGGGTACGACGCGTCCCTCGATCTTCTGGGTTTCTCCGGGCTGGAGCTTGAGCGTGAAGACCCCCTGCTCGAGCCGATGCCTCGGCGGCACGGCGCGCTCGTCGATCAGGATCGTCCACTCGCCCGCGGGAAGCCGGTCGAAAGCGAAACGCCCCCATTCGTCGGTGACGGTCCGCCGGATCGCGCCGTCCGCCGCGCGGGCTTCGATCAGAACTTGGCTGAGCCAGCGTTCGAGGCGGAGCGGGGCGGATCCTTCTTTCGACTCTTCGAACGAACTCGGCATTGCGGCCTCAAACGTGCCCACTCGCCCTTCGAGTCTCGCCGCCGGTTGCACCGCCAGCCGTACGGTCGCGCGCCGTCCGCGTTCGATCACGACCTCCACGGGCTGGGAGGCAAAGGCGACGGGGGCCGTGACCGACGCTTGGTCCATCCTCAGCGTGTAGCGTCCCGCTTTCACGGAGGGGAAAACAAACCGGCCTTGGCGATCGGTGGACGCCTGGAGGTGGTCGAGGAGCAGCGTGGCGCCGGCGATGGGCGACGTGCCGGCGGGAGAGTCCAACTGGAGCACTCCTTCCAGACTGCCGCGGTTTTTCCGCATGGGAGACCGCACGCGAAGCGGAAGGGTGTAGGTCGCGATCACCATCCGGTCGCGCGAACCGCCGGTGATGCCGGAAGCGCGCACGCCGAGGTCCACCGAAGATCCCCCGCGGAAATCGTATGCGAGGTCCGTCTGGGCGGCCACGTTGTTGGTGGTTTCGCCCCGCACGGTTCGGTAGAGCGACAAGGCGCCCGTGAGGCGAAATCCGTTCTTGGCATCCCAGGTGGTGCTGGCGATCGCGGTCAGGTCCTTCTGCGAGGCGGCGGAGTAGCGGCTGTCTCCAAACGACACATACAGCGCGTAGGTCAGATCGGGCCGCGGCCGGGCGTTGGCTGACAATGACACGCGACGGTATACGCGGCCCGAGTCGCCGGGCCTGTTCACGTCCGTCCAGCCGCCCTCGAGCGCGCCGCGAAGATAAAGCTTCTGTCCGCCCCAGATCACCGAAGCCATGGCAGTCTGCTGCGTCATGGACGATTCGGGACCCTGAAGCCGGTCCTCGGACTCGTTGAGGTTCAGATCGAGGGAAGCGGTGACACGGCCGGAGAGCTGGCGGTCCGTGCCCACGCTGAACCAACGCACGCGGGAGGCGGACGGCTTCTCCGGATCGAGGTCCAGGTTGTTTTCCATCAGTTGAAAATTGCCTCGGGCCAGCCACTGCGGGCCGAGGTGCCAGGTGAAGTTCCCGCTGGTGGACTGCAGGTCGTGGTAATAGCCGAAGAAATCCGGCGAGGCTCGAACGTGTTCGACGTCGTAATACACGTCGGGACCCCAACGTCCGCGGAGTCTCGCCCGGTACGCGTTCCCGCTCGGGTGTTCGTCGTTCTCGCTCGTGGCGGCCTCCAGTTCGAGCGAGTTGATCCGGTTCGGTTGCAGGAACAGCTGAACGCTGGGAATGAGCGATTCCGGGTCCGAACCGATGGAGTGAAGGCCTGTGTGGCGCGCGAGGAGGTTTCCTCGAAGGCGGAGATCCTTCGTGGGATCGAGCTGCACGAAGGCGCCGGTCTGCTCGGTGTCGAGAACCTGCCACGGTGTCGTGGCATAGTAGATACCGGTGGCGAGCGGAGCGTGGCGGTACTCGATTCCCGCGCCTCGGCCGAACAGCCAGCGCTGCGTCAGGGGCGAGAGGGTGTAGAGCTGGTCGCCGAGCAGCAGGTCCAGCGTCTTGCTGCGGTAGGCGAAGGAATACTGGTCTCCGGGAAGCAGCTTGGAGCCCTGGCTGATCGGGCCGGAGCGGAGAAGGAAGTCCAGTCGCTGGGTCTTCTGCAGATCGAGGAAACCCTGGCCGGACAGCTCCGTTTGGATGCCCGTGCTGTGGCCTGCCTCGGTGCTCCGATACAGCCCGCGGGTCCTTACCGAAAGCGCGAGCGTCTCCTCCTGCTCGGCGTCGGTCGTGTAGCGCGGGACGAGGTGCGTCGTGATCGCCACCGTCTCGGAACGCGTGCGCGGTCCTTCGGCGATTCTGAGTTCGAGCAACACGGCATGACTCTGTTCGCCCCGCATCGCGGCGCTCGAGGTCACGGTGGCCGAGACCGTGCCGCTCGATCCCGGCCCGAGGTCGAGACGATCGGGAACGAGGCTCACCGGAAAACCCAGCGTGCTGCGCGCCTTGATCGCGATGCCGACGGCGTGATTGCCCCGGTTGGAAATGCGCCAGCTGACGGTGAACGGCTCGCCCGCGATGGCGCGCTCGGGGGCGAGCTCCGGTTCGACGCGCAGCGCCGAGGCGGACGGAACCAGCACGGTCAGCTCCGCCCGGGCGATTTCGCGGGAAGGATCCTGCTCCCGCGCCAAAACGTAGTGGATCGTGTAGGTGCCTTCGGCGGCGTTCTTCGGCACGGTCACGCCGATCAGCCGGATCTCCTCGGGCGCGACGGGGGTGAAGGGCAGATCGACCGGCGACAAAGCGCTCCAGCCCTCCGGCAGGATCAGCCGATCGCGCCACGCGGACGGCTCACGGTCTTCGAAGCGAAGGGCGATCGTTGCGGAGAGAAACCCGCCTGGCAGAACGGTCGCCGAGTGGCCGCTCCGTAGTTCTACGCTGGGTACAGAGTCGGCGGCGAGAACCGGACAAGCCAGAGCCAAGGCGTTTGCCAGAAGACAAATCCTTGTGAACGGAATCACTCAATCGATGCGGAAGCGGTACTGCGCACCATAGGTCTCGTCGTCGCTGTCGAGCACGATGAAGGCCAGGTACTCGCCGCTGCCTAGGTTTTGAAGTGGAAAGGATTGGTGGACGGACATCTCGGGCAGCACCTGCGTGGTGCGCCCCTGCAGGGTGGAGATGGCCCGGCCTTGTCCGTCGAAAAGCCGCACCTCGATTTTCGGCCGGAACGAACGTTCCCCGTCGTTGGAGAGATCGAAGCACAAGGCCCGCGTCCCGCGCTCGAGCGCGACTGACTGGTTGAAGATCCTCGGTTTGGCCGCGGCGGATTCTCCGACCTGCACCACGATCTGCAGACCGTACCGCACGATCGAGCGGACCCTGACGGTGCCCGGTGCGGAGGGCTCGTCCAGGGAGAGCGGCTCAATCATGACCAGACACCAGTAGGTGCCGCTGAGGCGGGCTTCGCGCGGGACCGCAACCCGGAAAGAGATGCTTCGGGATTCGCCCGCTTTCAGTTCCGGTTGCCGATCGGCAACCTCGATCCACGGAGCGCAGGAGCGCGGAAGTGTGCCCGGCTCGTCGTACGTCGTATTCCCGTCCGCCGTGTAGCGATAGTCGGTCAGGTAAACCCGGGCCGACGTCGTGTCGTTCGAGGCGTTGAGCAGCACAAAGCGGCCTTCCGCGCTCTGCCCCGGCTGCAGGCGGAACTCCCGGGTCAGATCACCGCCCAGCAGAATGCCCCGGGGCGCGTCGGCGGCCTGGATCTGTCGCGGCGCGGCGACTACAAACCCCAGGCAGACCATTGAGAGCAGCGTGGAAAGAGCGGATTTCATTAGTTGTCGGTCACGGTGAACGTCACGTCGGCCACGTACGTGCCGGGAGCCGTGGCGATGCTCAGCTTCTGGACCGAATACTGGAGTTCGTAGATGTCGCCGTTCAGCGCAGAGGCGCTGGAGAGGAGCGGAACATCGGTGTCGTTGACCTGGATAGGCTGGCCAAAAACGCCGTTGCGTTTGATCGCGATCATCAGGTGGCCCGACCGGACCCAGGCGGCGTTGGAGCGGCGGACCCAGACGATGCACGGGCCCGTGGACGAGACTCGGATGGTGAACGGCACTCCGACGAGCACCGAACTCTTGAAGTCCGACCCCGCTCCCGAAACCAGATCGCTGGCGGTGAAAACTTTCTCCTGACTCGAGCCCGTCGCGATCACGCTCCCGCTGCCACGACAGACCCCGGGGGAGAGCCCAAGCAGAACCGCCAGCACGAGGCTGGCGGATGCTGCTTGAAACATGCTCCTGCGACGCACGGCTATGAGCCTGCGGTAATCGTATAGGTGACAGTGAGGGTGACGGCGGCGGTCGGGGCCGGCACGGCGGCGTTGGACCGGAACGTGTAGATCAGCGGGAGTCCGGTGGGATCGAGCGTGTCGCTACCCATCGCGCCGATGCCGGTGATGAAGTCCTGATCGGTCGAGGTGAGGGTGACGGTGTTGTCCACGAAGGTGTTGCTGCCGCTATGTGTGCCCAGCTTGACGGTCAGCTGGGAGCCGGTCACCTCCGTGCCTGCGCTCAGCCGTGCGGTGATCTTTCTGTCCGGCGTGACGTTGTTGGTGATCCTGAGCACGGGGGCCGTTCCCTCGGCATTGCTTACGCCGACGGTTGCGCCGGTGTTGCCGGGCAGTTTGCCGGCGTCCGTGTTGGACGAGCTCATCGTGACCGTAGGCGCGCTCCCGGTGATGGAAATAATGCTGATGGAATCGACGCCGGTGGCCACTTGGCCGGCAGTCTGCGCGTGCAGACTCGCGGCTCCGGCAGCGAAGGCGAGAGCGGGAAGAAGATGGAGGATGCGAAGTGATTTCATGGCATGTACTGTGGTGGGTTTGAGTGAAGCGTGATGCGGGAGGCAAAAGCCTCCCGCCTCCCTTACTGCGGTGGGCTCGCTCAACCTTCAAACGGAAACACCCTCCGAAAATCTCCGTACGGGACGTTGCGTATCCGTGTAGGCGGATCCGTAGATTTCCGGGTCGGCCGAATCCTCGTAGCGGCCCGGAAAATGCGCGCCGAACGAGCCCCTCGGCCGGACGTACGGAGGCCGTCCCGGGCCGCTAGCCCTTCATCATCCCGAGGGCGTTTCTCCAGGCGGCACGGGTGGCGAGTTCGAAGCTGGCGCGCTGGCGAAAGACGAGGCGGTTCACAGCGAGGGCGAAGCCGACGCAGGACCAGACTGTCGCTGCCATGAGATAGAGAAAATGCGGCGGCGCGGGAATCGACGGATGGGCGGCGTGAATCGGAGGCCAGGCGAAGATCATCAGCCCGTACAGCACGGCGCCGAAAACAATCGTGCCGATGACGGCGCGCGCGTCGACGTTGCGGAAGAGGAGGCCGGTGATGAACGCCGCGAGGATCGGCATGCTGAAGAGTCCGATCAGCTTCTGGATCAGCTGAATGATGCTCTCGGACTGCATGTAGACGGGAATCAGAAGAATGGATACGGCGGCGAACAGGATCTGGAGCCCGGTGCTGAACCGCTTGATCTTGTCCGTCGGGTTGAAGTACCGCTGGTGGATGTCGCACACGTAGAGCGTGGCGGAGGAGTTCAGGGTCGCGGTGTAGCTCGAGATCACGGCGCCGAACATCGCCGCGGCGAACGCTCCGAGCAGCCAGGTGGGCAACAGCTCGTGCACGATGTGGCCGTAGGTCTGATCGCCGAGTTTTCCGTAGAGCTTGAAGGCGCAGATGCCGGGAATCGCGATGATCGGGGGGATGATGAGAAGCCGAATCGCGGCGGCGGCATAGACGCCCTTCTGCGCCTCGCGGATCGACGGCGCGGCCAGCGCGCGCTGGGTGATCGTCTGGTTCGTGCTCCAATAATAAAGCTGCGAGTAGATCATGCCGATGAGCAGCGCGGGCCAGGGGAGGAGCGAGTCCGAGCCGCCGATCATCGTCAGCCGTTCCTGAGGGATGCCGGAGAAATCCCAATGCACGGCGTTGAGCGAGAGCACCGTCACGAACATCGCCATGCCGAGGACGATGATGCCGTTGTAGGAATCGCAGAACGCGACGGCGCGGAGTCCGCCGAGGATCGCGTAGCTCGCGCCGATCGCCGCGGTGAACGTGCCGATCGCAACGAGCGGGAACGGCAGGCCGAGCATCGTTTTGATCAGGAGCGAACTCGTGTAGAGCATGATCGGCAGGAAGATCAGGACGTCTCCGAGGAGGAAGATCGTCGCGACCGTGCCGCGGATGTGTTTGTTGTCGTAGCGGCGCTCCAGCAGCTCCGTCACGGTGGTGCACTTGTACCGGTAATAGATCGGGACGAAAACCTTGGCCAGGAGGAGGAGGCCGACCACCGCGCTGAACTCCCACCAGGTGATGAGCAGCATCTGATTGCCGTTCCAGCCCACCATCGTGTCGGTGTTGATGTTGGTCAGCGTGATCGATCCGGCGATGAGGATCCAGTTGAGCCCGCTGTTCGCGAGGAAGTACTCCTTCGTGTCGCTGCTGGAATGCTTCGCCTTTCGGCAATGGAGCCAGGTCGCGAGGGCGACGGAGCCGATCAGGACGATGAAGATGACGATCTGGAAAACCGCGGCGGACGACATGGGGTGAAGGGAAAAAGCAGGCCCGCCGGGATCGCCGGCGGGCCCAGGAAGTCTACCGATGTAGGGGGCGCGCCATTACGGGACGTCGACTTCCATCAGGTTGAGGTTCTTGCCCTCGGAGAGCAGGCCGGACTGGATGAGGACGCGCTTGCTGTCGGGGCTGAAGATCGGATGCGTATGATCCGGCTTCATCACATGCCCGGTGGTGAGCAGCGTGCGGCACCCGTTTTCGCGGCTGATGAGGTAGATGCTGCCCTTGAACGTGTCGCCGACCGCCCACTTGCCGTCCGGCGAACCGTTGCAGTGCCAGAAGCCGCCCTTCGTGCCGTTTTCCATGTCCTCCTCGACCTGGCCGAGGATCTTCATCTGGCGGTCGCGCAGGTTGACCACGGCGATGCCGGTGGGCTTTTCGCGAAGGTAGGGGAGATGGCCGATGATGAGAAACATCACCTCGTCGCGAGCGGAAACGGTCTCGTGCGTGATCCACTCGTCGGGCGTCTCGACATACACCGGGCGATTGTTCGAGCCGTCGGCGTTGACCGCCCAGATGCGCTGCGGGGCGTCACCCGTCGTTTCGTGGCAGTAGATGATCTCCCCGGGCACCCACGGATTCGTCTGCACGTGGCCCATGCGGAAATCCACGTCGATCACCTTTGTCACCGCGCCGGTCTTCAGGTCGATGGCGCGAATGCCTCCGGGACCGCGTCCGGCGAGTTCGAACCGCTTGCGGGCCGCCTCGCGGCTCTGGGTCGGATCGGTGTTTTTCGTGTCGACGTCGCCGCGGACGCGTTGCGCCGCCTTGTCGGCCTCCGATTTCGGAGCGGGAAGCGGGGCCGGAGCCGCGGGAGGCGCCGGCGGCGGCCCGAAGGCGACGCCCCAGTAGGCCTTGGTCTCGTCGGCATCGACGCCGAAACCTCCGGAGTCGCGGAGATCGGCCGGCAACGTGGCGACGACACGCTGGTAGATAAAGGGAGCCTTCAGCTTTCCGGCCATGCTGTCGGCGATCAGCGAACCGATATCGAGCTCGATCAGCTGGCGCGGAGGCGCGGACTTGTCGGGCGCCGGCTCTCCCGGGCGCGGCATGCGGGGACCGCCCCGCATGTACCAAAACTTCATCTCCTTCCGCGACAGGTTGGGCGTGATCATGCCGCCGCCTTCGCGCTCGTCGGTGAGCTGGATGATGTCGCCGGTCTCTTCGTTGACGACAAACGCCTGCCCGCCGTGGCCGCCGCGTTCGGAGCGGAAGATGATCCACTTGCCGTCGGCCGTCCAAGTCGGGTGGGTCTGGTAGGGTTTGCTATCGCTGAACGTGGAGCTGGTGAGGACCTTGATCTTCCGGCCGGTGACGGCGTCGGTGATCGTGCGCATCTCGGACGGATAGCGCTTGCCGACATTGGACGGAGCGTCCTCGGCGAGGCTCGCCAGCGATGCGAGTGTAAGGGAACCAAGAATACAAAATGCCTTGAGGTTCATGAGGTGCGGAAGGAGACGGGCGGCGGAGCCCGGGGTTACTCGATTGCGGGGCGTCTGCGCGCGGCCAGGGGACTCGGGTTGGGCGGGTAACGGAGGCGTAGCGCGACGACAGATACTCGGTCGGAATCTGCGGCGGCGAGCCGAAGGCCACACGGAGTTTCGCTTCTTACAGTCCGAGTGAAGGCCGCACGGGGGCGAACTCGGCGAATGGCGCGCCGCCGGTCACCTTGATTTGTTGTAGGCCGGGTGCCCCCACCCGGCGGTCTGCAGCGCCGCTCGCGGGGTGTGGGCACCCCGCCATATCGGAACGGAGCAGGGAGATTCGGAGGAGCGGGCGCGAGGCGTATCTCACCGGCGTCGGATTCCGATGCCGAGGCGCGAACGAAGCCGCGCCCTCCAGCGTGGTGACTGGAGAGAAGAGACTGGAGGGCGCGCCGCCGTGCGCGCCTAGCCGCTGCGGGTGGGGTGGGCGGAGCGCCTTGCGCTAGAAGGAGAAGCTCGTCGAGAGGGTCCACTTCCGCGGCTCGATGAAGTCGTAGTCGAGGCCCTGGCTGAGGCCGGTGCCGTACGCCTTGTAGCTGCGGTAGATGAGGGTGTCGTTGCCGAGGAGGTTGTCGACGTTCAGCTGAATCTTCATCCGGACCTCCCGATTCCTCGCCCGGAAGGTCGTGTTGTAGGCGACCATCAGGTTGTACACGGAGTAGCCGGGCGAGAGGATGCGCTCGCCGTTCACGACGTCCTGCGTGTTTCCGTATTGTTTCCCCAAGTACGTCACGCCGGCGCCGACGGAGTAACCCTTCAGGATATCCTGGGGAAACGTGTAGGTTCCGAAGAAACTGAAGGTCGATTTGATCAGGTGGCTGTTCACGACCGGCTGCGAGAGGCTGGTGATTTCACGCTGCACGTTCTCGAGGTTGGTCCGGAGAGAGTCGCGCTTGGCCTGGATCGCCGGATCCGAACTGGGCGTCGTGGCGACGGCCTGCCATTCCGCGAGGTGTTCGGCGTAATAGCGCCGGCTGTCGGGGACGGAGTTGGAGAGTTCCGACTTCGGAATCGAGTAGTTGGCCTGAAGGCGCAGGTTGGGCGTGGGGTTTCCGACGAACTCGAATTCGTAGCCGTGGCTCTCGAGGTCCGTCGTATCCGAAAAACTCATCGACGCATTGGCGGAGGGGCCGCTGCCGGTGATGACGCCTGAAGGACCGATGTCCGTCGCGGTGCCGCCGGCGTCGAGGTAGTCGTTCCAGATTCCCTGGAAGCCGGGACCGCCGCGGGGCCGGCCGGTGGACTTGTCGCGGTAGTAGTTGGCGGACGCGTAGTATTTCCCGTCGGCGGTCGAAACGCGCAGCCCCATCGTCTGGCCTTTGCCCTTCGAAGCGCCGAGCGCCTGGCCGTAGAGCGACGGCGCGACGCCGCCTGCGAGCGGCGCGAAGTTCTCGGAGTAGTTGTAGTTGATGCCGAGCCAGCTCGTGACGTAGGCGATCACGCCGCCCTGCAGGGTCGTGCCCGACTCGTCGACGGAGGTGGCGGTGTTGCTCAGGCCGCGGATGCCGATCTTGTAGTTCGAATACTTGTCGCGGCGCGCGCCGAGGGTGAGGTTCAGCCGGTCGTTCCAGAGACGGGACTGGGAGACGATGCCCGCGTATTTGATCGTCTCGCGCAGGTCGAAATCGAACCAGTTGAACGGCATCGCCTGATACGTGAGCGTCCGCCCGTCGGCGTTTCTCGGGAGGTTCATGTACGTGAGCGATTTGTCCCAGTACATCCGGCCCCAGATCATGTGCTGGATCCAGTCGTCGGCCGTGATGCCCACCTTGTCGAACGCCAGGTACGTGCGGGGCTTCAACTCGGTGCGACGGTAGCCGCCGCTCACGCTGAACCACTGTTTCAGGGGGACGCCGAAGACGGTCGTGTCGAAGTGGTAGTTGAACTGACCGCGGAATTCCCGGGCGGGGTGATACTGGTTCTGCTGCATGAGGAACACGTCCGAGTAGAGCTTGCCGTAGTTCGGGTTGGGCTGGCCGTTCGGCAGCTGGCGGTTCAAGTCCACGGACGACGTCGCGCCGTCGGCCCCGACGTTTTCGCCGTTGTTCGTGCGCTGGGCGTCGAGGTAGCCGTAGGCGCTCAGCTGCAGCTCCATGTTCGGGTTGATCTTCTGGTCGAGAATCGCGGTGATCGAGGCGTAACGAGCACGCAGATACGAATCGCCGGGGGCGACGGTGAAGCTCTTGTGCGGCAGGGCCGGGATGGTCGTGCCGGTCGGTCCGAAGTCGTACGCGTTGGGCTGGAGGTAGGCGTCGAAACCCACGTCGGCCGGGCCCATCGACCTGTATCCATCGTGCCAATCCATCAAACCGATGCCGGGAATCCACACGAGGGTCGTCGGACCCCACGCGGTCATCGGCTTCACGCCGGGTGCGCCGGGATTCTTCAGAGGATCCTTGTCCGCGCCGGCGATCGTCGAACCCCACGTGGGCGCGTCGGTGTTCCGGTCCCAGAGCGAGTTGGTGTCCTTGATCGTGAACGTGTACAGCGAGTTCTTCCGGTCGTAGCCCTCCAGCTCCACGCGAAGCCGGGTGTTGTCGCTGAAGTTGTAGAGAAACGAGAGGTCGGCGGCGAACGTGCCGGCCTTGTCTCCATCGCGCCAGCCGCGCTCGCGTTCGAGCAGGGTGTTCACGCGCACCGCCAGGCGCTTGTTCACGACGCGGTTGTAGTCGTCGGTCGCGCGGACGCCGCCGCGGTCGTTGAAGGTGAAGACCGTGTCGTTGAAACTCCGGTCGACGCGCGGCACCTTCGTGTACGTTGCGATGCTGCCGCCGATGTCGCCGACGCCGAAAAGAATCGAGTTCGGCCCGCGGGCGGCCTCGACGCGGTCGACGTTGTAGAGGTCCTGCACGACGTAGTTCGGAAAGTAGTTCCGGCTCGGAGGATTGCCGCCCTGGTCGAGATCGCCCTGGCCGCGCACGCTGAAGGCCCAGGAGTTGAATTGGCCGCCGCTGCCGGTGCGGCCTCCGCGCCAGTTCTGCGGGACCGCGCCCGCGGTCCAGCGGAGCGCGTCGCGGATATTCGTCATCTGCACGTCGTCGATGAACGCGCGGGTGAGGGAGAAAATCGGAGCCGCGGTCACGCGCAGGGGGAGGTTGGCGCGGCCGCCGGCGAGCGAGTCGACGGCGACGTAGCCGACGTCGCGGGTGGAATCGACGGTGAAGGGATCGAGCTTCACCACCTGGTCGCTCGGAGCCGTCTCGGCTGAGGTGGGCGCAGCGGCAGGGACGGCCTGGGAGAAGGCGGGGAACGGTGCCGCCGCCAGCGCGAGCGACACCGCCAGTTTCGGCGCAAGGTGTGGGGTCATGGGGAGTATGGGTTTCGCCCGAAAATCGGGGCGGCTGCGTCGAAGCTGGGGCGCCGACTGACCCTGCGCTGCGGCCATGGTGCCGGCTCGGATTCCGTCAGAAGGGACGGGAAAATCACCTATGGGAGGCATCCGTCGCGCCGCTTGCCCCGAAGGCTCGGAACGGTACGGTGCGCTCATGCCGCAGCTCGAATTCTCCACGCCGATCGGATGCTGCCGCCTGGCTTGGAACGAGGCGGGCCTCACCGGTTTCTGGTTGCCGCGGGCCGGCTCGGCCGAGGGCGGCCGGCAGGCACCCGATGCGGCGGGGGGCGAGACGCCGGCCTGGATCGCCGGGTTGATCGAGCGTATCCGCGAACATCTGACGGGGCGGTTGCAGGACTTTTCGGATACGCCGATCGACTGGACGGCGGTGAGCGAGTTTCAACGCGGCGTGTACCGCGAGACCCTGCGCATCCGGCCGGGCAGCGTCCGGAGCTACGGCGACATTGCCGGCGCGCTCGGACTCGGGCCCGCAGGCGCTCGGGCGGTGGGCGTGGCCCTGGGCTCCAATCCATGGCCGCTGATCGTGCCGTGCCACCGCGTGGTGGCGTCGGACGGCCGCATGACCGGTTTCTCCGCGCCGGGCGGGATCCGGACGAAAACGCGTCTCCTGGTGCTCGAGGGCGCAGAGCTGATTTCCGAATAGCACGGGCCTGAGTATCGGCGGCCCGCTCGTCCCCGGCGCCTTGCGGGGGCGCCGGTCTTTTGAGAGTCATCCCGTCGGCACCGCGGCCGCAACCCTGCGGCCGTGCGGACCGTAGCTTCTTCAAGGCTGTCGCCGTCGGCCTCCCTTCATCACCATGAGCACGGAAATACCCGAATCGTTGAAAGCGGACCTCCCGGCCAGCAAATGGGGCAAGATTCTCGGCGCCACACCGGTGGTCATGACCGTGGTGGCCACGCTGCTCGCCGGACTCTCCTCGAGCGAGATGACGCGCGCCCAGTACGATCGGTCGCTCGCCGCGCAGCTGCAGTCGAAGGCGGGCGATCAATGGAGTTTTTTCCAGGCGAAACGCCTGCGCAGCGCGCTGCAGCAGACCGCGCTGGAAACGATCGGCGCAACCGACGGGCTGACCGTTCTTGACCGGTCGACGCTGCTCGATGCGCTCGCCGGATCTCCGGCTCAAAAAGCGGCGGAGACGGAGGCGGGGCGCAAGGCCGTGGAGGCTCTCGTTGCCCGGGAGCTCGGAGCGCCGCCGCCGTCGCTCGTCGGCGATCGCCCGGTGCAGGAAGCGCTGAACGCCGTGGAGGCGTTCAAACCCGAGAGCGAAGTCGCCGACTTGGTATCCAGAATCGACGATAGGACCCTGGACGAGGCGCTAAGGACCGCGAGGCAGCAGACCTTCGCGCTCGACGACGCGTTGAAGCCGGTCACGCGTGCGGTGGAGTCGATGGAACAACAGATCGACCGGCCGGAAACCCAGGCTTCCCTGCGCCGCGCTTTCGGCGTTTCGCGTCTGGCCTACCATGCACAGCGTTACGATGCCGAAGCCCGGCTCAACCAGACCATCGGCAGCCTCTACGAGCTTCAGGTGCGAAAGAGCAATCTCTCGGCCGAACGGCATCACCGGCGCAGTCAGAAATTCTTCTACGGCATGCTCGCGGCGCAGATGGGCGTGATCATCTCGACCCTCGCGATCGCCGCCCACAAACGAAGCCTTCTGTGGTCGTTGGCCGCCGGTGCGGGCGCCATCGCGATTGTTTTTGCGGTTTACGTCTACCTGTACGTGTAACCGCCGGGTGACTTGCGGCGAGGGGCAACGCTTCTCCTGACGGCCCTGGGGCGCAGAGCGTTTCCCATTTTGCAGACACGCCCTGGGTCCGAACGGGTCTGGCGCGAAGGATCGGTGCCGATCGCGACCGAGCTGGAGCCGCACGCGAATCGGCCTATGCGTTCTTACTTTGAGGGCTCCCGCGCCCCGTTCGGCGTGTCCCTCGGGGAACCTTTCACCTGAGTTGCGGAACAGTCCGCGTGCGCCCATTCTCTTCCCGATGCTGACAGACTTCACCTCCAACGAAAACGACGACGGCCCGGTCACCTGGGTCCGGGGCTACCCGCTGTACGCGGCCCACGTGATCGTGGTGATTTTTGTCGTTTCGATGCTGGTGACGTCGCTGCTGCTGACCGTCCAGGGCGGCGCGTTGCTCAACGCCTTTCCCTTCAGCAGCGCCGCGGTGCTCAACGGCCAGGTGTGGCGCCTGGTGACCTACGGTTTGGTGAATCCGCCGAGCCTTTGGTTCGTGATCGATATGGCGATGATCATCTGGTTCGGCCGGGAGGTGGAGCGCACGTTTGGCCGGCGGAAGTTCCTCGCCCTCTACGGCTCGCTCTACCTGCTCGCGCCGATCGTGCTGACGGTCGTCGGGCTGTGGTGGCCGACTCAGCTCGTCGGGCAGACCGGCGGCTTCGCGCTTTTCGTCGCCTTCGCCACGCTCTATCCCGGCGCTCCGATTTTCTTCAACGTGCTCGCGAAATGGGCGGCGCTCGTCCTCGTCGGCATCTACTCGCTGATGGGTCTGAGCAGCCACGACTGGACCGGGTTGATTTCGCTCTGGAGCACGACGGGATTTGCGTTCGCCTTCGTGCGTTTCGAGCAGGGCCACCTCTCGCTTCCGAAGATTCCCAAGCCGAGGCGCAGACCCAGGCTCCGCGTGCTTCCCAACGACAACGATATCCCGGTGAAGCCGCACACGCCGTCGGCGCACGAGACGTCCATGCGCGAGATCGACGCTCTGCTCGACAAGATCGCGCAGTCGGGAATCCACAGCCTGACCGACGCGGAACGCGCAAAACTCGAGGACGCGCGCGAGGATCTTCTCCGCCGTCACTCGGATCAAAGATAGAGGCTGTCCGTTTCCGGACAGCCCCAGCCTGGCGACCCCAGCTCGGGAGAACTCTGTGCCGTTCCCCGCAGCGTTCGCCTAAAGTAGTCTACGGTTTTGCCGGCGCTCCGTCTGGCCTGAAAACAATCGGGACAGTGACCCGGCACTCCACCGCGCGGCCGTCCTTGGTGCCCGGAGTGAACTGCCACTGGCGGACCGCTTCGGCCGCTGCGATCCCGAACGCTTCGTGGGTTGCACGGTCGACCAGCACGCCGGTCGTTGTTCCGCTGGCATCGACGACGAAGGAAATCACCGCTTCTCCGGCGATTCCTTTTTGTTTGAGCTCGGCCGGGTACAGCGGGCGGACGTTGCGCACCAGCGCGGGTTTGCTGTCGAGCTGGTCGTAGGGAATGACATCGCCGGCTTTGGCGATGCCGACCGAGGCGGCAACCAGAGCCAGCAGGAGGGGAATGAGTTTCGGTTTCATCGATCCAAGGCACCCGCTGCCGTGCCGAACCGCACACCCCCCTCCGCAAACCCATCACTCGAAAAACCACCGCGCCGCCGGGGGAGCATCGAAGAACACGGGCTTCCATTTCCATCCGGCGCGCAGCGTCGCTTCGATCAAGGGCGCCTTCAACTTCTGCAGGTCGAAATCGACCTCCGTGATTTCGCCGACGCGGATCGCGCCGTCCGCCATGCCCACAACCGCACCGGCGCTTCGGGTTCGGGCGACTTCGAAAAACACCGTGCCCCACTGCGCCTGCCAGCGGAGCCCGGCCGACGCCCCCTGCGCCGTCCAGTCGAGTTCCGCGGCGAACTCGCGCACACGGACCGTCCGGCTGGGTTCGTCCAACTGAAGCACGAGTTTGTGGATACGGCGGAGGCCCTGGGCTTTCGCCAAATCGAGCCACGCCGATTCGAGCCGCCACGAGGCGACCACTTCTCCGGGGCGTTTGCCTTCCTCGATCGCGAGGGGAGACGACCTGCCGCCTAGGTGGAGCAGAGCGTCCCGCAATTGCGCGCTGTCCGCGACGGCCGTGTCCTCCGCTGGAGAAAGCGATCCGGCCCAGCTGGAGCCTTTGAAAAACCAAGCCGTGGCGCAGGCGAGAACCGCGAACACGAGGAGGGCGGCGCACCAGCCGGCGAGTCTGGAGGGACCGGTGCGGGCCTCCGGAGAAGCCCCGCTCGACCAGCAGCCCGCACTCGCCGCGGCGCGTGCCTCGAGGCCTTTTTCGTCGCTGCTGGCCCAGACAAAGAGCGTGCGGCCGGCGACGAGGAGACGGACCCAGTCGGCCGAGCGACGCAGGGTGTGCGCACCGTTATCTTCCGGCTCGGGGAGTTCGGCGCCGATCGCGGCGGCATAATACCGTGCGCCGGCCCATGCCTCCTCCGGGGAACGAAACCGCGCGACCATCGTGGAATCGGTGCTGGGGAAAACCACGCGTTCGGCGACCTCCGGCGTGGGCGCGACAAAGAGCCGCCTCACGTCGGCCCGAAGCTGCGGATCGAAGCCTGGTCCGAAGACCAGCTCGGCGTTGCGAAACCGGCCACCCGCCGCCTCGAGCAGGTCGTCCCTGTCTGTCGCCTGAGTGCGAATACGCGAACCGCTCCAGGAGAGGTCCGGCAGCGCGCCGCGGGCCTGGAACGCGTGGTAGAGGAGCTGCGGCGCGAGCACGATCGCAAGGAAGACCCCGAAAAACACGAGTGGCTTGAGCGAAACTCCGGCTCGGATCATGGCCCAGGCCAGCACGGCCGTGACGACGAGCGCGATCACCGCGATCAGCGTGCAGGCCAGCAGACCCGGATTTGCGCGGAGGAGGGAAAACGCGCGGTCCATCGGGCGTTCAGTTCCGGTTTCGGAACCAGAGAACGATTCCGGCCAGGGCGGAACACACCGCGATCATGGCCCAGCCGTAGATGGTGGCCATGACCCAGCCCATCGGCACGCCGGAGTTCCGGGTGTCCTTGTAGTCGATGTGGCCCGTGATCACGCCCGCCGCGACACACACGCCGATCGCCGCCGAGAGGGCGATCCGAGCCATGAGCCAACCTCGCGAGACGCCGGGTGTGAAGAGGGCGGCGAACGTGAGCGGCACCGCAATGAGAGGCAGCCAGGTCCAGAAGTTCTCCAGCCACCGGCTCCCCTCCTCGGTGGGCGGCAGGTTTCTCGCGCCGAGGAGCTTCATCGCGACGCAAACGAGCAGCCAGTAGGCTTCGGGACCGAAAAGGTATTTGAGAAATGGCGACATGACGGGTCAGGAGCGGAAGAACCAGGGCGTGGAGGAGACGGGCAGCGGCGGTTCTCCGCGCAGGTGGCGAAGGATCTCCGAGATCTGGCGGACAAGCTCGAAGTCGCGTCGACCGATCCGCTGCTTCGCCTTCTCGAGCGCCGCCTCCGCCGCCGCGGCCGGAGGTTTCCAGCGCCTGATCTGGTCGAGCGCGGCGGCAATGTGCCACGGCTCGTCGAGCCGCTCCGGATCTGCGGGGTCGTGGGAAAGGCAGACGCCTTCGAGCCACGCGAGCAGCGCAGGCAACGCGATTTCGCGGAGGGCGGGGCTCTCCGTGGCGGTGGCGCAGGCCGTCATTCGGCGGTAGTGATCGCCGTTCCGGATTGCCTCCACGACCAGCTGCGCGACGTCGGTTCGCTGGAGCAGCGTGTCGATCGCGAGAGGGCTGCTCAACCACCGTCGCGGATCCGCCCGGGCGAGGAGCCGCTGTGGATCGTCGCTCGGCTGCAGGCCGGCGTAGCTCCAGGTGAGCGCGAAGTCCTCCAGCGCCTCCGGCAGCGGCGGAGGCGGCTCGGCGGGAAGGCCGGCCTCGCGGAGCCGCCGGCCTCTCGGAAGCGTTTGTTGTGCGGCGCGCAGGCCCTGCGCGAGGTCGAAGAGATCTCTGCTTTTCGCGATCCGCGTGGACGCAGGGACGAAGAAGGGACCTCCGCGATCGACTTCGATCAGGCGCGGCCACGCGGAGAGCCATTGCCGGGCTCGTTCGTCGAGCGGGATTTCCCGGCGGTCGTAGGGTTCGAAGGTGTTGTGATGCACGTGCCGCGTGAGCATCTCGCTCGCAGTCACGGTTCCGCAGCTGAGGCACGCATGCACGCCGCGGCTCATCGTGGGCTCGAGCGCCACCGGCACATGCAGCGCCCGGTCGCAGGCGCAGGTCACGGAGCGGTCGAGAGAGAGGGCGGAGGATGTTTTCACGGGAAACGGCCCGCCGGGCGTCGCGACGGTCGTTCATCCTAACTCCGTGGAGCGCGTCGCACCATGGTACTTTCGGCTAAGGATCGCGGGCCGCGGGCGGCATGGGATGGACGCTCCATTGTTAGCCGATCGACCCATACCGTCCGGGCCCGGGTGCCGCTATTCTGGCGCGATGCATCACGCCCTTCGCTTTTCCCGAGCCGCCCTCTTGAAGCGCGGCCTTCCGGTCCTTGCCGTTCTCGTCGGCTTCGCGCCGCTCGCGTCGACGAGCTTTGCCGAAGCCCCCGCGCCAGCTCCTGCTTCGAAGGTCGCGGTCCAGCGCGGGACTTCGACCGCTCTGCGCTTTTCCGAGCCCGTCGCGGCCGAGGTCACGTTCGAGCAGCTCAAACGCATGCTCCCTCCGCCGCCCATAGTCGTGGGCTTCGACGTCGACGATACGCTGGTGTTCTCCGAACCGGCGTTCACGCCGCTTCAGCGGGAGTATCCGGCGGAGGTGATACGTCCGAAGAATCTCGCCGCGCTCACGCCGGAGCAGAAAGCCAAGTACCATGAGTTCTGGAATCGGCTGAACAACGAGTACGACGACCGTTCGGTGCCGAAGCGCATCGGAAAAAAGCTCCTCGATCTCCACCTGCAGCGCGGCGACGTGATTTACATCATCTCGAAGCGCCAGAGCAGCGTTCCGGAAAACGACCTGCCGACCCGTCGACTCGAGCGATTCTTCGGGATCACGCTGAAGAATCCTGTCGTGCAGACGGAGCTGAAGGACAAAACGCCCTTCATCGTCGAGCACCACATCCAGTATTACTACGGCGATGCGGACACCGACGTGACGGCGGCGCTCGCGGCCGGGGCGACTCCGATCCGCGTCAAACGTTCGAGCGAATCCTACTCCGCCGACAAGGTGCACAACGGCTGGTACGACGAGATCGTGCTGGCGGGCTCCGACTGGTGACCGCGCGGCGGTCTCCGAAACCGCTGCGACCGGAGGCGCGTCTCGTGGTCGCGTCTGGCGGGGTTCGGACGGAAACAGGCGCGGCCGGTTGCGGTTCTTCCGGTCGCGGCTACCTCTGAGCGGTGCAGCCGGGGATTTCCGAATCGGAGAGACTTTTCGAGCAGGCGCCGCGGCCGGCGCTGCGCCCGTTCGTGCAACGCTTTCTCGTCGTCGAGTTTCCGTCGGGCACGAGCGATCTTCATTTGCCCGCAACGGGTAGCGTCGCAGCCGTTTCGTTTCGAGGTCGTTGCCGGCTGAACGGCGAGCAGTGGGTGCCGCAGGCGGCCTTCACGGGCTTGTGGGGAAATCTCCGGGCTCACGAGCACTGCGACAGTCACGCGGTGTTGTTGGCGATGTTCACGTCGGCGGGCGCGGCGGCGTTTGTCCGCGAACCGTTGGAAGCCTTTTGGAACGCGACCGAGAGCCTAGCCGTCGCGCTTGGAGAGGGCGGCGAGGTCGACCGCCTGCAGGACGATCTCCGTGCGGCGGACAATCACGCTTCGCGAGTGAAGCGATTCGAGGAGTTTTTGTTGTCGCGACTGCGGGGGAATGGGCCCGATCCGCTCGTGGAAGCCGCCACCGTGTGGCTGCAGCGCCTGGAAGGGCCGGCGCGGATCGATGCGCTGACGCAGCACATCGGCCTGAGTCAGAGCGCGCTCGAGCGCCGGTTTAGGCGAGTCGTCGGAGTGTCGCCCAAACGATATGCGTCGCTGGTGCGGCTGGAGCGCGCGGTGGCCCTTCGGCGGGATGGATACGCTTCCGCCGAGCTTGCGTATGCGGCGGGGTATTACGACCAGTCCCACTACATCCACGAATTCCGCCGCGCCGCAGGTTGCGCGCCGGAGGTTTTCTTCCGGACGGGTTCGCGGCGCTGAAACGCCGAATTTTTCCAATCCTGTCCGCTGTATCGGCGGTAGAGTGGGGCATGAACTCGTTCGTCCTTATCTTCCGTCAGGGAAAACCGGTCACCGAGGCCGAAAAACAACGCCGGGCCGAAACGGTGCCGCAATGGGCCCGCGAACAGAACGCGGCCGGCCGGAGTCTGGAGCCGCGAATCCTGGGGCCCGAGAAACTTCGCCGCGGCGCGGAGCTGCCTTCGTCGGGCGCAATCGACGCGTGGCCGGTCACGGCGCTTCTGTTTATCCAGGCAAAAGACTTGGACGACGCGGCGGCCGTGGCCGCCTCGCACCCCGCGGTGCAGGAGGGTCTTTCGGTGGAAGTCCGTCCCTGGGGCGCCCCTGCCGCAGTCGCGCGCTGATGCGCGTCGGGTCGCTTGAAAGGGCGGCGGTGTTGCGGATCTCTCTGCTGGAGGGCGCGCCGCCGTGCGCGCCTGGATTTGTTGTGGGCCGGGTGCCCCCACCCGGCGGGTCGCGACGTCGCTCTGCGCGGTGGGGGCACCGTGCCCACATCGGAGGAAAAGGTGCGAGCGATGATCCGCTGGGGGCGCGCTCCGGGGCGGATTCCACCGGCATCGGATTCCGATGCCGAGGCGCGGACGGCGCCGCGACCTCCAGCGCGGGTTCGGGTGGGGAGAGCCCGAGGTAGATTCGCTTTGGCCCGATATGGCCGGGTGCCCTCAATCCCGAGGGGGCTCCCGGTCCGCTGAGAGCGCTCCACCTTTTTGGCTGAGGCGTGTCCGGAGGGCGAGGGTTCGTTCGTTGGAGAGGCGAACACACAAACAACCCTTCAAGAAAGCATCGCCATGAACTCCTCCCTCTCTGCCAGCCTCCTTGCCTCCACCGACTCCGCCGCCCGGCCGGAGTCGGCGCCGCGCGACCGCAACGTGGTCGTTCGCTACCTGCCTGCCGTCGCCCGCATCCTGATGGGCGTGCCGTTGATCGTTTTCGGCCTGAACGGTTACCTGAACTTCATCCCGCCTCCGTCGACCCCGCTGCCGCAGGGAGCCATGGATTTCGCCGGGGCGCTGGTGAATTCAGGATACATGATGCAGCTGATCGGGACCACCCAGCTCGTGGTGGGCCTGCTTCTGGTGTTGAACCGATTCGTGCCGCTCGCGCTGGCGCTGTTCGCCCCGTTCATGGTGAACAGCATCGCCTTTCACCTTTTCCTGGAGCACTCGGGCCTGCCGATGGCGGCCGTGTTCCTGGCGCTCGAGCTGTATCTGGCCTGGACCTACCGGGCCGCGTACCGGCCGATGCTCGCCGCGAAGGTTCGCCCGGTGTGATCGCCTCCTGTTTGTTCCGGCGGGGCACGCTCGGACATTCTCTCCGGGCCCGTCTGCTCCTGGCGGCGGTTGGTGCCCCCGCCCAGACTTGAACTGGGATACGCGGTTTAGGAAACCGCTGCTCTATCCAGTTGAGCTACGGGGACGGCCACCGCGGCGGATGTTTTCGGACGTTTCCGCCAGCGTCAACGACGAGAATCGGACGCAAATCGGGGTATAGTCCGGCGCGACTTCTCGATAATCGGCACTCGGCTCAGGGCGTGTTTGCAGAACGGGAAACGGAGCGCTGGGAGCGGAGCGAGCAGAGTGCAAGGCGGGAACAAGGGAGCTGGGCTTTCAGCCCTGCCCCTTGTTCACAACGCCGCACCGTGCTCGCTTCCGCCCCAGCCCTTCGGGTGGGAAAAGGATCGAGGCGGGCGGCGTTGTGCCGAAAAGCATGGGCCGCAGGCCCACCTCTTTTCGGCCCGCCTGGCCCCCCTTCGATTCTTTCCTCCACACTCTGATTCCCATTTTGCAAACACGCCCTGGCTGCTGCATTCGCGCCCCGCGCGGGGTCGGCCCGGAGGCCCACAAGGCGGAGTGGCGCAGGTCGTTCGACAACTTGAAGAGCCTGATCGAAGAGCGGAGTCGCGCGTTTGGATAGCAGCAGTGCGAGGCGGGACACGGGCGTGTCCGGCGGAAGCGAAGTCGCGACTGGAACCCCCTGCGCGGCACGGCGGCGAGTACCGGAGTCTCCCCGCGGGAAAGCCCCCGATTATCATGGGCCGTCGGGTGGGGTAGATTTCCCATCGATGAGTGGCGGCACAGCCTTTTTCCCTGCCAGAGCGGCACACCATGACGCGTAGTGCCGCGGCGGATGGAGAGGCCGGGAGACGGACGGACGCGGCGCCGGGCGCGCTATGTTCGTATCGATGCACTTGTTACATGCCACGCGCTTTCTTGTTTAACCACCAACCTACAACCATTCACATGCACGCATTCGCATTGCCTCGCTTCGTTCCCGCCGCAATTGCCGCGCTGACGCTCTGTTTCAGCGCCGCCGCAAGCTCCGCCAAGGCAGCCACTCCGCTCGTAGCCGTCCACTCGACGGGCACGAGCTCCGTCACCAACATTGTCGACAATCCCGACGGCACCATGACCCTGGAGGCCGACCAGACCGGCAAGCTGGGGACGCTCGGTGCCTTCAACGGCCACTGCACCTACGTCGCGACCTTTGACACGACCCTGCAGCAGATCCGCATCACCGGCACGGGCACCTTCACCCTGACCGACGGATCCCAGCTGAAACTGGCGATCTCGTTCACGGAGTTCGGCCTCAATTACCCGATCCCGTTTGCCGGCATGATCTCGGTGACGGGCGGGACCGGGCAATGTGAGAACGCGTCGGGCTACCTCGTCCTTCACGGCGTGGACGAGGAGGCCTTGGTCGACGGGATCAACCTCGACGGCTTCGTCTTCACGCCGCGCTGCTCGCGCTGAGGCGTCTGCCGTTCCGACTTCGCCGGAGTGCTTCTGCGCTCCGGCTTTTTCGTGCCCGAACCGGGCCGTCCCGGCGTATTCGCCGCTCGGCGACAGGACGGGCGGCGGTGCCGTCAGGCCGAGGCGGACCTGGGACCGGCGATCCAGTTGCTTGTCTGAACGTCCGCATCTTCGGCTTGCAGCGCTCCGGCGGGCACGAAGCCTTCGGACCACCAGGCGCGGGAGTTGCGGAGGCGTATGTCGCGGGCATGCCGGAGACGGACGGCCGCCAGCGGCACTTGCGACGTCCCCAGTGCGTCGGGCGGGCGGACGTCGAGGCGCCCGGCGGCGTAACCGGTCGTCTTCCGCAGTTCGAGGGTGAGGCCGTCGATCTCGACGTCCTCGATCACACACTCCGGCGAGCCGTGAATCAGCACGCCGCCTTCGCCGACGGCGCGGATCTGGGAGAAACGCAGGCCGCGCAGGCAACCGATGGGATTTCCCGGGATGCGGGCGTGAGCGCTCACGTAGATCGCCTCGGCGCCGCCCCACCAGTCGGTGTGAAACAGGCGCGTCTCGATGGTGATGTTTTGAAAGAGGACGTTCTCGATGCTGCCCGAGTCCCGGAGCACGACAGCGATCCCACGGTGGCTTCCCCGGACGACGCAGTTGGAGAAAACGACGTTGCGCAGACTCTGCACGCTTTCGGTGCCGAGTTTCAGGGCGGCCGAAGTGGACATGAGCGTGCAGTTGGTGACGGTGACGTTTTCACACGGCCCGTACTTGGCCGCCTCGCGTCCGGCCTTGAGCACGATGCAGTCGTCGCCGGCCGCGATGTGGCAGTTGCTGATCCGCACGTTGCGCGAGCAATCCGGGTCGATGCCGTCGCCATTGGGGAGCTTGAGGTGGTTTTCGATCGTGATGCCGTCGATCACGACGTCCTCGCAACCGAGCAGGTGCACGGCGTAGTGCGGCGCGTGCCGGAGAGTCCAGTCACGCAGGCGGACGCGGCGGCAGTTTTCGAGGACGAGGATCTTGGACCTCCAGCCTCCCGGGATGAGGCGATGGGGAAGATCCTTCGTCATGAACTCGGCTCCTCGGCCGTCGATGAGCCCCGTGCCGGTGATCGCGATATCGTCGGCATCGGTGGCCGAAATCAGCACGGCCGACGGGTAGGCGGCCTGGTCGAGGCTCGCCAGGATTCGCGAGCCGGCCTCGAGGTGAAGACGAACCCGTGCCTTCAGGGCGACCTGTCCGCAGAGCAGGCTGCGACCGGCCGGGAGGGTGACCGTGCCGCCGCCGTTTTTGTGGGCGGCGTCGATTGCGGCCTGGAGGGCCCGGGTATCGTCCGCCACGCCGTCGAGACGAGCGCCGTGGGATTCGGGAGAGAATGCGTTCATGAAGGGGAAAGAAAATCGTAACGAACCCGCCACTCCCGCCTGCCGCCCGGGGGAAGCGCGGTGTGGAGATAGGGCTCGATGGAGAAAGTCCGGTGATTCGCCCACACCGGCACGGCCGCAGGGACGTAGTCGCAGCGCATGCGGATCCCGCGCAGTCTCGGGTGTGCGACGGTTCCGGCGAGGGGAACAGGCGTCGCCGTGAGCGGCTGGAAATGGCCGGGATCGCCGGGCGGAAATGCGCAGCGCTGCTCCAGTCTGCCGTTCGAGCAAGAGAAGACCGGGTTGTCGTCGACTCCATAGCCGATCGGCACCGCGGCGTTCGTTCGCCCTTCGACGAGGGGAAAAAACGGATGGGGAAACCAGTGTACGGGCAGCTCCGCGGTGCCGAGATTCCGTAGCCGCGTGCACGACGTGAGACTGCGATCCTGGAGCACGATTCGCCGATCCAGCACGGTGTGCCAGTCGGCGAAGCGCTGTTCGCAGGT
The DNA here is from genome assembly GCA_003054665.1 of Opitutaceae bacterium EW11. Lineage (GTDB taxonomy): Bacteria > Verrucomicrobiota > Verrucomicrobiia > Opitutales > Opitutaceae > EW11. Next base: position 62,804 of record QAYY01000002.1, read on the forward strand.
GAACTCGAGTGCCCCGGGCGACGCGGCGTAACTCCAGCGGGCCGGGGCGAGGAGACGCACCTCGCCATTGTCCGCCACCTCCACGTCTCCGGCTCCGATGACAAATCCGCGGCTGCCGTGCATCGTGAGCGGATCGCCGGTCTTCTGGCTCCGGCATCGGAACGCCTCCGGGAGTCCCTGGCCGTTGAACGGGTCCGGGGTCGCGTGCGGGTACTCGGGGCCGGAGAGCAGCCCGCCGGCGGAGTCCTCGACCTGCCAGACGTACCCGCCCCAGCAGAAACGGCTGCCCTGCAATGCGTATTCGCCGGGCGACGACGGATCGAGGAGCTGAACCGTCAGCTGGGAGTTGGAGAGCGTGAGCATCGCGGCGATGTTTCTTCCGTGTCGGACCGGCTGCACAAAAAGAGCCCGCCGGGCATGCCGGCGGGCTCGCTCGAACCAAGAACTACAGACGAGTGGAGAGGCTCAGGTAGATCATTCGGGATTGGCCGAAGAAGCCGTCGGAGCCCTCGCGGTACAGCTTGTCGGTGAGGTTCTTCACGTTGAGCTGCGCCTTGAGGTCGCGGTTGAACGCCCGGAAGCTGTACGAGACCATGGCGTCGAACACGGTGAACGACGGGAGCCGCACGACGTTCTGCGGATCCTGCGAGAGGTTGGTCCCGTCGTTGTGACGGACGCCGAGTCCGAAGGTGAGGCCCTTCGCGGCGCCGGACGGAATGGAGAAGCGATTCCAGAGCACGTAGGTGTTTTCCGGAATGCCGCCGAAACGCCGGCCGACGAAGGTCGCGTTGTTGGATTTCGTCGTCTCGGCCTCGGTGACGTGGCTCCAGCCGGCGATGATCGTGTAGTTGTTCACCGGCGACCAATTCATGTCGAGCTCGATGCCCTTGCTGGCCTCGGAGTTGCCGAAGACGTAATAGGGGGAGCGGCCGGTCGCGACTTCCCGCGTCGTGTCCCGGTAGGCGAGATTGTCGCGGCTGATGTCGTAGTAGCTGACCGTCGAGGTGAGACGCCCCTCCATCAGTTCGGTCTTGATGCCGATGTCCCAGCTCGAGCTCGTCACGGGCTCGGAGGCGACGCCGTCGGCGTCGAGCTGGAAGTTGGGCTCGATCGACTCGCTGTAGGTGGAGAACGCCGAAAGCTGCGGCAGGATCTTCACGAGCACGCCGGCCTGCGGCGTCCACGCGCCCTTGGCGCCGATCACGTCGCGGTCGATCAGGCCTCCGGGGGCGGACGCGCTCAACGACGAGTTCGAGACCGGTTTGTCGTAGGTGATCTTGCCGGTGAACTTGTTGTAGCGGATGCCGCCGAGGACAAAGACGCGGTCGTTGAACAGCTGCGCCTGGTCGACGAGGTAATAGCCGGCGTTGTTCTCCCAGCGCTTGCGGGTGATGTTGAACGTCTGTCCGCTGCCGTTGTACACGGACCAGATGCTCACCGGGGTCGTGACGCCGGGCAGGAAGTTGGTCACGTACGGATTCGAGGAGGCCGATCCCGTGTTGCCCGGCGAGTCGTTGTACCGCTTGGCCGCATCCATGTAGCCGGGGCGGGTGAAGATCACGCGCTGGTACTCCTGGGCGAGCTGGATCGTGTGTTTCGTCGAGAGAACGTTCACGCGCCACGTCAGCTTGTTGTGCACGTTGTACGAATCGCGGATGTTGATGAAATTCTCGCTCCGGAACCGCTCTGTCCCGTCGGCGTATGGGCGGGTGTCGCCGTCGGACGGCTGGATTCCCGCGGTGTCGTCGAGCGCGTAGTTCAGACTCGTCTGCCAGACCAGGCTGCTGCCGATCTTCAACAGGTAGTCGAGGTCGACGGCCCGGCCTTCCATCCACTGTTTCGCGTCCCTCGTCAGGGTGGTGTCGTACCCGTAGGGGGCGAACATGTCATAGAGCGGATAGAAGTTCGCCGCGCTCACGGTCCCCGAGTAGCCGAGGCTCGTAAGGTAGGCGCGGTTGGCGCTGTCGGCCGTGGTGGATTGGCGGTTGATGCTGGCCTGGGCCGCGATCGCGCCGGGTTGGCCGTAGACCTTCGAATTCGCGAGCGCGCGGACCGGATACGAACTGAGATAAAACGCGCGGCGGTTGATCTCCTCGACGTCGAGCGTCAGCTGCTGGTTCTCCGTCGGCTTCCAGATCGCGGAGAGCCCGAGGTACGTCTCGTTGAGGTACTCGTACGGCCGCTCTCCGTCGCTCCGCGAGCCGCCGACGCCCACGCGCAGGGCGAGCGTGTCGCTGAGCTTCAGGTTTTGGTACGCCTCGCCGCGCACGAAACCCTCCGAGCCGACCTGCGCCTTGAGGTCGGTGAAGTTGCCCGTGAACAGCGGCTTGATCGTGACGTTGTTCACGATGCCGCCCGGGCGGACGGCGCCGAAGAAGATGGCCGCGGGGCCCTTGATGACCTCCACGCGATCCATGTTCCAGGTGGTCATCAGCTGCCGCCGATACATGCCGTTGCGGTACGAGATCAGGCCGCCGAACCCGCGGATCGTCACCGCGGATTCTGAGCGGGGGTTGGTCAGGACGCCGGGCACGAGGTTGAGCGCCTCGCGCATTTCGAAGCCGGAGGTGTCCTGTATCAGCTCGTTGGTGACGACACTGATGGCGAGGGGCGTGTCGCCGATCTTGGTTCCGATGCCCGTCGCCGTGACCGCGGTGGTCGCCCGATAACCGCTGACACGTTCCGATGTGACGGTGAATTCGGAGAGGGTGATCGTCTCGTCATCCGAGCTTGGGGGCGGGGTGGCGGTCTGGGAAACCGCGATGCCAGTCGTCAGGCAAAAGACGAGGCAGGCACGAAGACGTGGGGTGTTCTTCATACAGGTGTAGGGGTGGAAGTGTGATGCCCGCTGACTTCCCGCTCTCAGTAGCACTGCGGATTCGGCCGGCGATTCCGGCGATTTCTAACCGTTAGGAATCCAGGAGAAGCCCCGGACATCGTATCCAAGGCTCTCCGCGATGACCCGACGCTCGCCCGGCCGCCGCGGACGAAGGCCGGGACAACGGGCGACGCTATCGTAACGGAACTGTCACTACGGCCGGGGCGGCGCGGCGCGCGCGTCGGCGTTTTTCCCAGGCGCAGTGCGGGATTCCACCGGCGCCGCTTGCGCAAACCACGCTTCCACCCAGGCCTCGTCGGGCAAGCCGCTGTGGGCCGTGCGACCGCCTTTGCCGTCGAAGAAGTAGGCGCGGGGAAGTTCGCCGCGCCAGGTCCGGTCGACCGAATAGCGCAGCCGTTCCTCGGGTTCGTCGCCGAACTGCCAGATTTCGAAGCCACCCAGATCGTTGCGGTGAAGAAAGCGCACGACGATCGGACGGAGCGCCGGCGGATCGGCGGAGACGAGGACGACTCGGACCGCGGGATGAGCTCGGTGCATCCGCTTCAGCACGGCCATCTCCGCCTTGCAGGGCTCGCAGTTGACCGACCAAAACGAAACCACCAACGGACGCCCTTCGTTCGCGGCGCGGATTTCGGAGAAGCTGCGGCTGGTGAAGAGGAGCAGCTCGGCCGCGGACGCCGGGAGGAAAAAAACCGCCAGCAGCGGAACGACCGGAATCGCACGCCGGCAGAGACGAAGACAGAGGCGTGTTGTCATGGGAGGGCGAGAACTCCGAGCGGGCGGCTGGCGGTGTTCCATAGGACGTAGAAGCGACCATCGAAGGCGAGCACGCGAGGGTGGCCCGAGGCTCCGTCCGTCGCCGAGAGGTCCCGCTCGAGCCAGGATTCGCCGCCGTCTTCGGAAACCATGCCGCGGAGGCGCGTGCGTTCGCCGTCGAATTCTTTCCAGGCGATGCCGACGCGGCGGCCGGTCGCGGCGAGATCGGCGTGTTCGGCCGTTTCGCCGCCGACGCGCCGGCGGGATTCCGGGCCGTTTGCGTCCAGCCGCGCGTAAAACACACCGGGATCCTGGGGCGCGCCCGTGTGCCAGACGGCGTGGAGCCGCCCGTCCGCATCCGCCCCGAGCCCCGGCCCATGATGCGGGCAGACATCGATCCGCCAGTCGTCGAACGTCGCGCGGCGGAATCCGGAAACCGTGCCGTCGGCGTGCAGGGTCGCGAGCGCATGGTCCCGGATGTTCGGTTCGAAGACGTGGCGCCACAGCGCGACGATGTCGCCGTCCGGCGCGCGCGTGAGCGCGATGCGGCAGCACTCGCAGCTGTGCTCCGCGACTTTGAAGTCGCCCGCAAACGTTGCGCCCCGGTCGCTCGAGACGGCGAAGTAGATCGCGGCGCCCCGATACGGAGCGTCCTTGCTCGCCGCGACGGCGTCGCGCTTGTCGATCCAGGCAACGAATACGCGGCCCTGTTCGTCGACTGCGAGGGCGTCGAAACGGTGCGTGATTTCCTGGCGGTCGCGATGCACCACGACCGGCGGGGAAAACGTCCGTCCCTCGTCGAGCGACCGCGAGAATCGCACTTCCCCCGTGTAGGGTTTGGAGAGGGGGCGGGTCCAGGTGAGATAAACCTCTCCCTTCGGACCGAGCGCGATCTTCGGGCGGGCGTCGCCGCCGGCGTCGGTTGGCTCCGGGCCGGGCGTGACCAGGACGGGATTCTCCCACGAGCGCCCCCGATCTTCCGACCGGCTGATGGCGATGTGGCCGCTGACTTTGTGCACGGCCCAGAGCATGCCCTGCCGATCGAAGGCGGCGTCGGCTCCAAGTTCCGTCTGGGCGGAGTTCATCGAACGTCCGTGATGAGCAGATCCGCCGTCGGCGCCGAAGGCGGCGCGAGCGGCGAGCAATCCGAGAGCGAGGGTGAGTCGAGCTTTCATTCCGGGGTGGCTCCTACCAGGAGAGTTCGGCGCCGCCGTAGACCGCACGGGGCAAGCCGGGACTGAAGACGGGCGTGTTGGAGGCGACCGAGGCACTGTCGGCGAAACGTTTGTCCGCCGCGTTCAAGACCCGTGCGAAGACGCTCAGGTTCTTGTTCACCGCGTAGGCGGCGCGGAGGTTCAGCAGATCGTGGCCGGGGTATTTGCCGAAGACCGGCGAGTTTCCGGCCTCGAGCCAGTACGCGCCGACACGCACCCACTCGAGCTGGAGCATGGCCGCCCGGGTGGGCCGCCAGGTGAGCCGGGAGTTGGCCAGCACCTTGGGCGCGGCTTCGATTTCCCGGCCGCTGTAGTTCGCCGTGGCGGTGGCCCAGTCGACGTAACGCTGATGGGAATACGACATGGCGGTGTCGAAACGGAGCCCGCGGAAGAGCGGCCCTCCGACGCCCAACTCGACGCCACGGTGTTCGGTTTTCCCGGCGTTGACGTTGACGCTGACGTTGGTCGCCAGGTCCCGCTGGCTGACGAGGTCGTCGCGTTTCACGAGATCGTAAGCCGCGAGATCGTAGGTCCAGCTTCCGAGTTCGCCGCGCAGGCCGGCTTCCACCTGGCTGGCCTTGATCGGCTTCAGGCCGAGGGCGAACTGGGCCTTGGCCAGGGCGCCGGCCGCGCTGGCGTCGTTGCCGGCCCGATACAACTGGCTTTCGGACGGGGCGCGAAAACCGAAGTTGTACGACGAGTAGAGGTGCGCGTGAGGAGTGAGCCGGTAGGTGGCGCCGAGTTTGGGACTCAGCCGGGTGAAACGGCGGCTGTTCTCCGACAGCTGCCCGTAGTACCGCGTGGCGCCGAGCACGTTTGCCCGGACGGCGCCGGCAGGCAGCCGGTTGCTGAGGTCGAAATCGAGCGTGTCGTAACGTGCGCCTGCCGTGAATCGCAGCCGGTCCGTCGGCGAGAACTCGGCGTGCACATACTGCGAGAGGCTCCGAAAGCGCACGCGGTAGTCGTAGATCCGGGTGCCGAGCGTGTACGCGCTGTAGAGCGTGTTGGCGCCGCTTCCGGAGCGGGTGACGAGCAGATTGTCCTCCTGCCGCGAACCGGGGCTGTAGTCGAAGTCGACCCCGGCGATCACGCGTGTCCGCCACGGTGCGAAGTCCTTCCGCCACTTCGCCATCAGGCCGTACGAGACGTTGTGCGTGGTCTCGATGCGGGGGTCGAAGTTCAGGTTGTAGGAGCCGTTCAACTCCATCGCGTTGTCCCGGAAATACGGAATGAACGACAGCAGACCGGTGCCGAGGCGCTGCTCGTATTCGACCGACAGGCGGACGGCGCTGACCTTGCGGTACGCGATGGGAAGGAGGTTGCGCGTCGGATTGTTTTGGTAATCGGCGAACGTCAGCGGCGAGTTCGCGCCGGTCTGCTGGTCGATCTTCGAATAGCCTACGATCGTCTTCAGCATGCCGGTTTCTCCCACCGGTTGATCGATACGGACGCTGGCGCTGGTGCGGTCGTAAGCGGTGTGTTCGCGCCACCCGTCGGTGTGGGTCGCGTTCAAGCCGGCGTCGAAGGCGCCGGTTTCCATCAGCGCACTGCCGCCCGAGAGCATCGTGCGCCACGTGCCGAACGAGCCGAATTCGCCGGAGACGCCGGCGTGCGGCTGGGGCGTCGGAGCGCGCGACAGGACGTTGATCACGCCGCCGATCGCATCGGAACCGTACAGGGCGGTGGCAGGGCCGCGGACCACCTCAATGCCGCCGGCCATCGGGATGTTCACTTCGTACAGGGCGTTGTGATTGAAAAAACCGGTGGCGCGGATCGGGATTCCGTCCTCGAGGAAAAGGTAAACCGGGCTGGTGGTGAACGGCTGGCGGATGGCCGTGGTGTGACCTTCGCCGTTGGTCACGGCGACCGCCACTCCGGGAATCTGGCCCAGGATCTGCCCGGGATGGAGCGGCGCGGTTTCGCGCACGGTTTCCGAGGAAATCGTGCCCACGGACGCGGGCGTTTCGGAGAGCAGGGCTTTTTCGCGCGTTCCAGTGACGGTCACGGGCGACAACTCCGTGGCTCCGGGATCCGGAGGCGCCTCGGCGGACGAGGCTGTCAGCGCCGCAACGCCGACTGCGTGGAATACGAAGAGGGGAATGAGATGGGAAAGTTTCACGGACGTGAGGAAGCGGCGCGCCGAGCGCGCAGGGAGGTGGCCTGGGCCGATAAAACGCCGCGCCTGCGGACAGCATCGACCAAACGTCGCGTTCGGGAGGTCCGGACGGGCGCAGCGGACTGCGTGGGGACTCAGGCCACCGCTCGCGGCGGCGGAAGCGGCGGTGCGGTCCGTTCCCGGCCCGCGGAACAGGCGGGCTCCGGGACAAGGCCGAGGATGCGGCGCCGGGGAGAAACCACGGCGTTCTCCGCCCGGAAGGCGGCGCAGACAGCTTTGGTTTCGCTCTTCGCGGTGGCGGACTTGGGAGTGTTCTCCTCTTCCGCCTGCTTCGCCTTGCTCACGGCCCGGCAGAGCGGGCACATCTCGCCGGTGAACGTCTTTTCAGCCGCGGCGGCCAGGGACATTTCCTGAGAGTAGCCGGCGAGCATACGGCTCCAGGCGGCGACCTGCACCAGATCCCACGGGCAACCCGTGGCCACGAGCCACGCGAAGACGCAGCTGAAAATCTGGATACGGCGCCGCACCCTCGCACTGAGTGAAGCAACGAAGTGGGCGCAAGTGCGGCCGGCGGAATTAACGGCGGGTCCGTGCGTCGGGGAAAGTCCCGCGACGGTGGACGGCCGCGGCTCGTCCCGCGAAGTGTCCTCTCCCGGTTCGGACTCCTGACAGACCGTTGTCAGCGGCATGGGGTAGGATTGCGGGATGCAGGGCGCAAAAACTCAGTACTACACGGCGGCGAGCCTGGATGGATTCATCGCGACGAAAGACGACTCGCTCGACTGGCTGCTCCAGTTCACCACCGGTGCGGGCGACAGCTACGAAACCTTCATCCGCGACGTCGGTGCGATCGCGATGGGGTCGGCGACGTACGAATGGCTGCTCCGGAATCACCTCCGGCTCGACTCCGACAAACCTCAGCCGTGGCCCTACGACATTCCGAGTTGGGTCTTCACCTCGCGGCAACGTCGGCCGGTTCCCGGCGCCGACGTGCGATTCGTCGCGGGCGACGTCGCTCCCGTTCACCGCCAGATGGCGGAGATCGCGGCGGGGAGAAACGTCTGGGTCGCGGGAGGCGGCGAACTCGCGGGGCAGTTTTACGACGCCGGGCTGCTGGACGAGCTGATCGTGCAGGTCACCTCGGTCACTCTGGGTGCGGGCAAACCTTTGTTTCCCCGGGCGATTCAATCCCCGGCGTTGAAGCTCACCTCGGTCGTCCGGTACGGCGACGCGTTTGCCGAGCTGCGCTACGAGTTGCCGCGTCCGGGCAGGTGAGGTTCCGGGAGGATCCTTCGGCGCCGGAAGCGAGAGGCATCTAACGGTTAAACCTGCGCGCGGTCGCCGCGCGGAGGAGGTTGTCGATTGTGGCAGAAACTCTGCTCGTTCCTGCCCCCGTTCGTATGATGTGCGCGCTTAACGGCAACGGCTGGCTTCAAGGCCACGTGGTGTATTCACAACCGCGCCAGGCCGGTCCTGCTGCGGCCACGGGGGACCCCTTTCCTATGCACGACCTTGGGGGGATATCACCGGGGTATACGTTTGTCTGTGCCAAGACGTGCATTTGACTAAGCGCCGGCGCCGAATCGACTACGGCGCCGGCGCGAAGCAGAATCCTCCAACCCACTTCTTTCGCCTCGCATGTCACCCCGCTTCGAGAGACTCGCCGCACGGCGCGACGGCTTCATCCGTTTCCCGCGGCTCACCTTGGGCCTTGCCGCGATGCTGTTTGTCCTCGCTCCGCTGCAGACCTCGCGCGCCGAGCCGGTCGATCGTGCGAAGGCGATGATTCAGACCTCGGTGGCGTTGAGCGACCCCTTGTGGGACGACCGCTCCGCGTTTATCTGGGGCGTGCCTTCGCGGGAGCATCCGTCGGCCCAGAAACTGTCGGTCCGCGGCACCGCTTGGTACGCGTTCGGACTTCTCGCGCGCGACGGCGAAGGCGATCGGGCCCGCGCGGCCCGCGCGATCGAGGCGGTGCTCCGCCAGCAGATCGACGCGCCGGACGAGCCCTGGGACGGCACCTTTTACCGCAGCCCCGACGAACCCAATCCGCCTCTGTTCGCCCGGGTTTGGGATGACTACGATCCCAACTGGCGCCAGTTCATCGGCACCACCTGGGCGCTGATCCTCCTTCGGTTTCCCGACCGCATCCCGGCGGCGCTCGTGCCCCGGCTGGAGGATTCGATGCGCCGAGCCCTTGAAGGCGAACTCGCCCAGACGCGGCTCAAGCCCGAATACACCAACATCGCCCTGATGCAGGCGTTTCTTCAGTCGTATCTCGGAGGGCGTCTCGAGCGGCCCGAATGGGTGAAGGGAGGCGAAGAATGGGCCCGGCGGATACACGAGTTGTACCTGAAGCACGGCACGTTTGAGGAATACAACGCGCCGACCTATTACGGCGTCGATCTCTACGGCCTCGCGCTCTGGCGCGAGTTTGGGCCGACGAAAGCGTTCCGCGAGTGGGGCGCGGAAATGGAAGCCGGACTCTGGCGGGAGATCGCGAAGTATTACCACGCCGGTCTCCACAATCTCTGCGGACCTTACGATCGTACTTACGGCATGGATATGCAGCGCTACGTCAGCCTGACCGGCGTTTGGATGGCCCTGGTGCTCGACGGCCCCGAGGCGCCGCTGCCCGCCCCGGGACCGGAGATGGAGCACGGGCATGATTTTCAGTTTGCCCCGCTTTTTGCGGTTCTCGGCGCCCGCGTCCCCGACGACGCGATGCGGGACTTCACCGCCTTTCGCGGCGAGCGAACCATCGAGCGGACGATTGCGCGCCGGCGGACCGCGACGGCCTGGCTCGGGCAGGACATCATGATCGGCGGTGAACTGACTGCGCTCTCCCGCTCGGCGGGCGGGCCCTACAGCCAGTTCTGTCCGGCCACCGTCCACTGGAAAACGCCCTCCGGTAAAACGGGTTGGGTTGCGCTCGCGAAATGTCCGCGGGTCGACGCACGCGCCTCGGCAAACCGCCTGGAGATTCAGGCCATCGGCGATTCCATCTTCCGCCTCTCGGCCCCGGAGCTCGACGCTTCGCAGCTGACCCGCGACGCGTGGCGCCTCCCGGGGTTGAACGTGCAGGTCGAAACGGACGCGCGCGACTTCAATGTGCGGCCCGGCAAATACTGGGTGGAGGTGGAGTACGGCAACGCCACGCACCTCGTCCTGAAAACCGAAAAGATTCCATGAGCGATCGCTTCTCCACCGTTCTCTTCAACCGGGTTCCGCCGAATGACGGAAACGGTTTTGCCTCCTCCCCGTTTCGCGCCTGTCGCTCGCTGCTTTTGGGACTGTTTCTGGGTGCCGTGCTGGTCGCCGCGGCCGCGGAGGAGCCGAAGGCGCCGCCACCGCTGGCGGTGGTGATCAGCATCGACCAGTGCCGCGCGGATTACCTGGAGCGCTTCCGTCCCTTCTTCGGCCAGGGCGGCTTCGAACGCCTGCTCGGCGCCGGTATGGACTTCACCGAGTGCCATCAGCGTCATGCCGTGACCAATACGGCGCCCGGGCATGCGACGATTCTGACGGGAGTTCACGCCAATATTCACGGCATCATTTCGAACGAGTGGCGCGATCCCGTGACGCTGGCGCCCGTCGGCGCGGTGGAGGATCCGAACTCTCCGCTGGTGGGGTACAACCCGGCCCCCGGAGAAAAGCCCCGTCCGGGTCGTTCGCCGCACCGCCTGCTGGCCACGACCGTGGGCGATCAGCTGAAACTGCGGTTTCCCGCCACGAGCCATGTCGTCGCATTGTCGGCGAAGGACCGGCAGGCGATCCTGCTCGGCGGGCGTCTGGCTGATGCGGCGTACTGGCTCGAAGCCGGGCAGTTCGTCACCTCGACGTACTACCGCAAGGAGCTGCCGGCGTGGGTGGCGGAATTCAATCGCGGTCAGCACGTCGAGAAGGACTTCGGTCGCGTGTGGGACCGGGCGCTGCCGGAAGACGCCTACAACCGCGTGCAGGGCGCCGACGATGCCCCCGGCGAGGAGAGCCGCCTAGGGCTCGGCACGACGTTCCCTCGCAAGGTCGATGGCGGCTCGGCACAGCTGACGTCCAAGTTCTACGACGCGTACCGGCTCACGCCCTTCCTCGGGGACTTGATCGTTGAGTTCGCGAAACAGGCGATTGCGGCCGAAAAGCTGGGCCGCCACGAGACCTCCGACCTCCTCTGCATCGGCTTTCCCCAGGTCGACTACGCGGGGCATTCCTACGGACCCGACAGTCACGAGGTCATGGATCTTCTGATACGTCTCGATCGTTCGCTCGCGGAGCTGTTCGGCTATCTCGACCGCGAGGTTGGCGCCGGACGCTACGTGGTGGTCCTGACGGCAGACCACGGTGTGACCCCGCTGCCGGAACGCGTGCAGGCGTTTGGCCGCGGCGTGGCCGCCGGGCGCTTCGCCCCGGCGGACCTCGTGCATGGCATCGAACTCGAACTCACCCGGCTCCACGGCTCCCCCGCACCCGCAAGTTCCTGGGTGGTGCGCGATAGCTACGGCCTCCGGATCGTGCCGGCGGCGCTGCAGGGAAAAAAAGTACGACGCGACGAGTTGACGAAGGAGATCCGCGATCTGGCCGCGGCTTTTCCCCAGATCCAGCAGGCGTTCACCCGCGAGGAGGTGCTGGCGACGCCGCCAGGCGATCAATCGGTGCTCGGGCGCATCCGCCTCAGCTACTATCCGCAACAAAGCCAGGACGTCGTGTTTTTCCTGAAGCCGTACGTCGTCGACCGCGATCCGGCGGGCACGAATCACGGCTGCCCCTACGACTGCGACGACCACGTCCCGCTGCTCTTCTTCGGCCCCGGCGTGCCGCACGGAACTCGTACGGACCGAGTCGGCGTGGACAACCTGGCGCCGACGCTTTCGGCGCTGCTCAAGATCCCGACTCCGCCGCAAGCTCAAGCCGGACGCCTTTTCTGACCATGAGCGCCGAAACCGTTTCCGGAAGTCCTGTCGCCGCAGCAGCGCCTGCACCGGCGGCAAAACCGCCGCGACTCGTCTCGCTGGATGCGCTTCGGGGGTTCGACATGTTCTGGATCATCGGCGGGGACGCTTTTGCCGGCGCGTTTCGCAATCTGAACGGCGGACCGGTAGCCCGCTGGCTCGGCTACGAACTGGGGCACAGCGACTGGGCCGGCTTCACCTTCTACGACCTCATCTTTCCTCTGTTCGTCTTTATGATCGGCGTCTCGATCACGCTCTCGCTGGGCCGGCTGATCGAGCGCCAGGGCCGCGCCGGCGCGGTCAACCGGATCGTGCGCCGGACCGTGCTGCTCTTTGCGCTCGGCATCGTCTACTACGGCGGATTTTCGCGGGGCGTGGACCAGATCCGGCTTCTCGGCGTGCTGCAGCGCCTTGCGCTCTGCTACTTTTTCGCCTCGCTGGTGTTCGTCTTCCTGAAACCGCGGCTGTGGTTTCCTGTGTTTGCCGGCCTGCTCGTCGGCTACTGGGCGCTGATGACCTTTGTTCCAGTTCCCGGATACGGAGCGGGCGATTTCGCGGAGCGTCACAACCTGGCCAACTGGATCGACAAACTCTACCTGCCGCTTCACCAGCACGACGGCGACTACGACCCGGAAGGGCTGCTCAGCACGATTCCCGCCGTCGCCACCTGCCTGCTCGGACTGATGGCGGGGCGGTTCATTCAGGACGTTCGGCGTGCGCCGATCCAGCGTGCCACGTGGCTGGTGGGCGCCGGCGTTGCGGCGATTCTTCTCGGCACGCTTTGGGGACTTCAGTTTCCCGTCATCAAGAAGATCTGGACCTCGAGCTTCGTCCTGGTTGCCGGCGGCTGGAGCTTGGTGCTGCTGGGCGTGTTTTATCTGTTGATCGACGTCTGGAATCGGAAGACCTGGGCGCTGCCGTTTGTCTGGATCGGAACGAACGCCCTGACGATTTACCTCCTCAGCCACTTCATCGATTTCGGCCATCTTTCGGCCGCGCTCGCCGGTGGCCCGATCGCCGCCGCCTTCGATTCGCTTGTCGGAGGACTGGGTGGCGTCGTTCTGGCCTTCCTGGGCGTCGGCCTCTGCACGCTGATTTGCCGCTTCCTGTATCAGCGCAGCGTGTTTTTGCGGCTCTGAACGCTGAGCGCCTCGAAACGGGCGGGCCGCCGGGTCGGCCCGTCAAGGGCGGCGCCGGTGCGCTGCACTCCAGAACGAACCGGCCCGCTTACGTCACCGGCTGCGCTTCGAAATCCGCAGGCTGACGATTTCGTACGGGCGGAAATGTACACGCGTCGTCGTGCTTCGGCGAAGCGGCGTGCCGTCGAGACTGCACGGCGTGGCGGTCCAGCCTTCGGCGAGCCGCATCGTCGCGTATCCGCGTTGTCCGCACGTCTCGTGCAGCCGCAGGACCCAGACTCCCGGAGCCACGGGCATGGCCCACGCGGGAATCAGGGACTCGCCGCCGTCGATGGCCAGCAACCCTGCAGTCAGGCCCTTTCCGCTGCAGGGCAGGGGCTCGCAGAACAACAGGTCCGCCAGAGCCGCAGGCTGCTCGCGGCGGGGGGCGCCGAGATCGTGGGCTGCGAGAGCAAGGCGAATCCGGTGGTGGCCTTGGTCCGAGAAAGCGTCCGCGCCTGCGAGCCGGCTCAAAACCCGCGGGGCAGCCTTGTCGTGATTGTCGAAGCCGACGACGCGGGCGCCTCGTACCAGTGAGACGGATAAATCGCCGTCGCGCGCAGCGAAGCCGAACTTCGCCTCCGAAATCAGGGCCAGCCCCTCTCGTTCGCCGTCGTCCGCGATCGCGGCCCAGCGGCTCGCGGGGACTTCCCACTGAGCTTCCGCCGCGGCGGTTCCCGGCTGCTGGACGCGGAGAACGCTCCCGAAGGGTGCGCCGAAACGAGCCTGGCGACCTTGGTAACGCGTCGGAAAATGAAGCTTCAGAAGCGTGTTTCGCTCGTGCCAGTCGAGATCGGCTTCGATCCGCAGAACGGATTCTCCAGCCACGAGCACGAAACGAAGGTCGAGGGTGCTATCCCGTCCGATCTTTCCGGATACCACAAGCACGGCCCGATCGGTTTCCTCCCGGACTTCCACGGTAGGCGCGGTCGCGAAGGCGGGTTTTCCCGTCGCGAGCGCATTCCGATCGATATCCCAGGCTTCGTAGGCGGCCGGAGTATCGGAATAGAGGACCGGGACCGCTGCGGGCCCGGAAAATGGAACGGACTGCCCGCGCAGTTCGAGACTCCGTAGCCGTCCGTGTCCATCGAACCCTGCGCGGACAAGTCCGTTGTCGAGTGTGCGGCGGCTCGCGCGGGCCGGGGCGGGGGACTGCGGAGCGGCGACAAGCGGCGCGCTGGAAAGGGGGAGAATCTCCAGCCAGACGGGAGAGGCGGTGCGTGTTTTCCGAACCCAACCCTGCCAGGGGAGGGGGAGGGGATTGAACACGGCTTCCGTCGTTTTGGCATCGGCTCGGTTCAGCTCGGAAGCGGCCGCGGAGAGATGCTCGGCCTCGATCCGGCGGAGTTCAGGAAGCGTCTCCGCGTAGACTTCAGGCACGGAGCTTCCGGGGAGACAGTCGTGAAACTGGGTGAACACGACCCGGCGCCACGGAGCGCGCAGATCGGCGGCGGTTCCGAGCGCGCACGCAACCGCTTCCCGAACCTGCAGGGCGCGCTCGGCGCGGCGGTAGGCTTCCTTCACCGCACTGTGCGTCGTGTAGGTCCCGCGGTGATACTCGAGGTAACATTCGCCCTGGAAGACGGGCAGCCGGGAGCGGAGCCGATCGAGCCGTTCGAAAAACGCCTCCGGCTGGTCCCAGACGATTTCGGGCGTGTCGCCCAAGCTCGAGAGCCGGCGGGCGCGTTCGCACATCTCCTCGGTCGGGCCTCCGCCGCCGTCGCCATAGCCGGTGGGATGCAGGTACTCGGGGTGAACGTCGGACTGGCCGTGGCCGTCTGCGCCCGCGTGCAGGCGCGGAAGATCGACGAGGTTGTTGTAGCCGCAGTCTTGGGTGACGTGGGCGACGACCTCGCTGCCGTCGTTGCCGCGCCAGACAAAGCTGCTGAAGGGAAAACGGTTCATCGCGCTCCAGGTGAGTTTGGTCGTGAAAAACCACGGCACACCCACCAGCCGCATCAGCTGCGGCAGACAGGCGCTGTAGCCAAACACGTCCGGCAGCCAGCAGAGCCGCGCCGGATTCCCTCGGAGTTCGCGAAACGCTTCCTGGCCCAGCACAAAACTCCGCGCGAGCGCTTCGCCGCACGGCAACTGGGTGTCGCTCTCCACCTGCATCGCGCCTGTGGGTTCCCAGCGGCGCTCGCGTAATCGCTCCAGCACGGCGCGGTGAAGCCGGGGCTGGAGGCGAGCGACGGCCTGGTAGCTCGCCGGTTGGCTGTACGCGAAACGGAATTCCGGATACAGGCTCATCAACCGGTTGACGGTGGCGAAGGTGTGAACCGCTTTGGCCTCGCCGACCCGTTCCGGCCAGAGCCAGACGAGGTCGATGTGGGCGTGGCCGGTGAGCACGGCTCGGACGAGGGGACGCTCGGTGTGGAGTTCCGCCATCGCGGTCCGCAGGGACCGCTGGAGGGCAGCGAGGCCGTCCCGATCGAAAACATCCACCGCTTCGTCGAGCAGCCGCAGAACCCGACGATAGAGCGGGGTGACGCGTGCGACGCTCGGTTGAGGTCCGACGGCGGCGATGTCAGGGACAGGGCCGCCGGCCTGGGCGGCCCGGAGGTGGACCATCAGGTCCGCAAGGCACTGCAGGTCGTGAAAAGTGTTCCAGGCAAGATCGTCCCGGCCGACGAGAAAGGCGCCCTCGAAGACGCTGCCGGAAGGTGAGAGCCCCGTCGCCTTCGGATGCCAGATCGCGGATTGGCAGCACCAACTCTCGACCCAGAGTTTCTTCGCACCTTGCGGAAGCGCGACGCGGCGGTGAGCGACGTCGAAACCGTAGAACGGCAGGCCGTCGACGTGGAGCGTGGCTTCGCCCTGGTCGCGCCATTCGAGATAGCGCGGGGCGGCGCTCGCGCCACGCCGCCCGGGCAGCTCGAGCCGGCACCAGCGCTGGTCGTAGAGCTTTCCCCACGACGAACCGGGCCGAACGCGGCGCAGCGGCAGGTGTCGGGCGTTCTCCAGCGAAACGGGTTCGGCCGAGGCTTCGGTGGCGAACACCTCGACCGGCTCCGCGCTCGGCCAGACAAGCGCCTCCAGCCGGCGCACGGCGGCGAGAACACGATTCGGCGTGAGCTCCAGCAGCGGGAAATAAGGCGTGGTCATGGAGCCTGTCCTGGCGGCGCCTCAGAGCGGGGCGCGCGCGACGAAATCGGCCGGGGCGTAGCGCTTGAACGCCTCCATCGATTCGTATTCGGCAAGCCCGAGGTCGTTGTAGCTGCGGGCGAGGCGCTGGCCGCGCTCATCGGCGCGTTCCCAGAATTCGCGCTGATCGGGGCCGGGAAACACCACCTCGTCCTTCTGCGTGCTGTGGCGGAAAATCGCCCGCCGGCGGCGTTCGACCTCCTGCGGGCTCAGCGGCACGGCGAGGTCGATCTCGTCCAGCGGCCATTCGGCCCAGGCTCCCCGGTAGAGCCAGAGTTCGCTTTCGTTGAGCCAGCTTTCCTGCGCGAGTCCGGCAAGCGCGTCGCGGAGGATGCGAAGACAGAGGCGATGGGTGCCGTGCGGATCGTCGAGGTCCCCCGCGGCGTAAATCAGATGGGGCCGAAGCTGCGAGAGCAGGGTTCGCGTGATCTCGACATCCGCGGGGCCGAGCCGGCGCGCCCGGGCCGGGCCGCTGTCGTAGAACGGCAGATCGAGGAAGTGCAGGCGGTCCTTTGGCACGCCGCAAACCCGCGCGGCGGCGGCGGCCTCGTGCCTCCGGATAAGCGCCTTCAGGCGGGCGATCTCGGGCGCCGCCGGAAGCGAGCCGGTCTCCTCGAAAACGTCGCAGAGCGCCGTGACGCGTTCGTCGCGCCGGCCGTCGGCGTCGCGGAGGAACTGCAGCGAGCGCCAGAGCGCCTCGTCCGGCACGGCGCCGGATCCGGAAACCTGATACGCGACGTGGACTTCGTGGCCCTGATCCACCAGACGGCAGAGCGTGCCGCCCATGGAAATCACGTCGTCGTCCGGGTGCGGCGAGAGCACCAGGACTCGTTTGGGAAACACGTTCGCCGACGGGGATTTCAGCGGGCGGACGAGCGCGTCGCCCGGCTTTGTGCGGCTCGGATCGCGACCGCCGGGCCAGCCGGTGATCGTGTGCTGCAGCTGGTAGAAACCGACGAGGTTGCAGTCGTAAGCCGAGCCGTGCACCGCCAGCAGGTCCTGGAGCCCGGCCTCGTTGTAGTCGTCGTCGGTCAGCTTGAGAACCGCTTTGCGGCGCAGGTTGGAGAGCCAGAGGATCGCGCGCCGCGTCATGCGGTCGTCCCACGCCAGTTCCTGCTCGGCGAGCGGGCCGAGCAGCCAGGGAGTGCGGAACCGGGTCAGTCCGCTGGCGGCGGCTTGGTCGAGGATGAAGGCCGCATTGTCGTGTTCCTGAAGAAACGACGCCGTTACCTGCGCCGTCGCATCGCCCTCGATGGCGGTGCGCACGATATCCGCTTTGTGCTGGCCCCATGCCATCAGCACGACGCGGCGGGCGGAGAGAATGGTGCGGACGCCCATGGTGAGCGCGGCGCGGGGGGTGTGGGCTTCGCCGCCGAAATCAGCGGCGGCGTCGCGGCGCGTGAGCGGGTCGAGCGTGACCCGGCGGGTGACGGAGCGCCGGGGGCTGCCGGGCTCGTTGAAACCGATGTGGCCGGTGCGCCCGATGCCGAGGATCTGGAAATCGATGCCGCCCGCGGCCTTGATCTGCTCCTCGTACGCGGCGCAGTGGGCTTCGATCCGGTCTTTGGATACGGATCCCGACGGGATGTGGATGGACTCTTTTGGAACGTCGACGTGATCGAAGAGCTGCGCGCGCATGAACGCGTGGTAACTCTGCGGATGCTCCGGAGGGAGCGGGTGGTATTCGTCGAGGTTGAACGTGACGACGTTCGCGAAGCTCAGGCCCTGCTCGCGGTGCAGGCGCACGAGCTCGGCGTAGAGGCTGACGGGCGTCGATCCGGTCGCGAGACCGAGGACCGCCGTGCGGCCTTCGGTCCGGCGCTGCCGGATCAGCGCGGCGATTTCGGCGGCGACCGCGCGGGATGCCTCCTGGCTGTTGGCAAAAACGGCGAGCCGGGCGTGCTCGAACCGAGACGAGGGGAGCAGGTGTTCGGAGATCATCGGCGTGCGAGATTGCGGGCGCGGCGGAGTGGGAAGCTCAGGGGGCGGTCAGCCGAAGCAGTCCCCAGAATAGCGCGATGATCGCGCAGGTCACCACGCAACATGCGAGGAATCCCCAGGTATCAACGCGGTCCCACCTTGTGTGTTCCCAGGAGGAATTGGGGAACAGCTTCTTGCCGTCGAAGCGATGCGGGTCCTTTTGCGTCAGCTCCATCTCCCGCTCGTCGATCAGCGGGGTGTCGCCGACCGGTGTCTTCATTTTTCCGAAGAACTGATCGACGATGGCGACCGGCGGCGGGCGCGTGACGAAACTGACGCCGAGCAGCAGCACCAGGGGCAGGAGCGCGTCGAAGAAAAAGCGCGCCGCGAAACGTCCGCTCGGCGTCAGGCCGACGACGTCCACGCCGAGGCAGCGAAGGATGAACAGTTCGCAGTGAAAACGCCCGCTGCCGAGCATCGGGCTGTCAGCTTCCTCGACGGACGTGCGAGCGACCTGCTCGAAGAAGACCGGCGACGGTTTGCCGGTGGCGTCGGTCGCGCGAATCGTGAGCGAAGGGCTGGAACGGATGGCCTCGAATCGCGGCGCGACCATCGGGACGATGATGTTTGTCAGGGCCGAGAGGATGACGGCGGTCCAGACGGCCGGCGCGGTCAGCCGCCGCCAGAAGAACATCAGGAGGACGGCGATGCCGAAGGGGACGTTCACCGTCAGCATCAGCTGCACGGCGGAGAAAACGCTGTTCATCGTCGTCGCGGCCACGATTCCGATGACGAGCACGATCGCGATCGTCCAGCGCCCCGCGCGGATCGCCTCGCGGTCGAGCAGGTTGGGCCGGAAAAGCGCGTGAACATTGCGGACGTACAGGGCCGTCACGGCCATCGTCTGCGCCGCGATGGTGGACATGTTGGCCGCGAGCACGCCGGCCAGCATCAATCCGAGCAGCCCCGGACCGAGCAGCTGGCGGGACATGGCGCCCCAGGTGAGATCCGGATCCGAGAGGGCCTTTTCTCCGGAGAAAAGCGCGATCGCGATCAGACCGGCGAATGCCCACATGATCGTCATCAGGCGCTTGGCGAACGTGCCCGACGCGGCGCCGAACCGCGCGGCGAGTTCGTTTTTCGCCGACCCCGCGACCGCCATGTTGCCGGGGATGCCGTTGATCTGGAAGAGCGCGACGAGGAAGATCGCCGCGAGCGTCCAACCTGTGATTTGCGAGGTCCCGTCGGATCCGAGCAGACGGAAGGCGACTTCGGGCACCTTCTCCTGAAGTTGATGGAGACCGCCGACGGCCTTGAGCCCGGTCGGAATGAGGATCGAGGAGAAGACGATGATGAGCGCCCCTTGGAACGCCTCGTTGAGGGCGGTCGCGGCCATGCCTCCCATGACGATATAAGCGCCGACGATGACGGTGTAGACGATGTAGAAGGTCCACGGATTCAGCGCCGTGATATAGCTCTTGAGTTCTCCGCGCGCCTCGCGCTCGCGCAGGACGGACAGGCGGCTCTTCGATGCCTCCGGGAGCTGTCCCTTGCTCGAGAGGCTCTCGAGTTTCTCCAGCTCGTGGTATTCCGCCACGGACTGCTTTTCCCCCGCGGTCCACTGTATTTCCGGTTTGGTTACGAGCGAGGCGGAAATCTTGTAGGCGATGAGGTTGCCGTAGCCGATTGTCACCAGCACGGCGGCGAAGATCTGGAAGCAGGCGTAGAACGTCGCGAGGGAACGGCTCCCCAGGCGGTCGTCGAAGAGGTCCGCCATCGTGGTGAGACGCACGCGGCGAAACCACGCGTTCATGAACCAGTAATACGGGTTCAGGAAAATCATCTGGAACGCCAGCCACACGCCCGAGACACCCTGCTGGTAAACGACGCTCGCCGTGCTTACCGCTCCGTTGGCGTCGGTGGCGTTTCCGAAGTTGAGGAAGAACTGGTAGAGCCGGCCCAGTTTGCGGCCGGCGAGGAAGTAGCCCTCCTGGCTGTGCGCGCCTTTCGACGCGACCTTTCCGAGGAGAACGACGACGCCCAGGTATCCGACGATGACGAGGTAATCCAGGAGGTGGAAACTAGACATGGGACGGGGATGGGCCTCGGGACCGGCGCGTGGGAAGGGCGACCTGGAGTTGAGGTAGATGCAGGGTCTGGGGCTGATGGCGAGGATTCGCAGCGCGAGGGGACTGGCGAACCGGCTTGTGTCTAACCGTTAGAGGTCGGGAGTTGACGAAAGGCTCGAAGGGGATTCGCTGACGGGCAACGATCGCAACGCGGGAGTTTCCCCGCCGCGGCGCGAGCCCCCCACCCATGCCGAAGCCTGTGACCATCCGCAGCCTAGCCCGGCAGCTGCGCATCTCCGTCGCGACCGTCTCCGAAGCGCTGCGCGACAGCCCCCGGGTGAGCGAGCCCACGCGCGAACGCGTTCACAAAGCCGCGGAGAAACTCGGCTACGTGCCGAACCCCCTGCTCGGCGCCGCGCTCTCCGCGGTGCGGCGTTCCCGCCACCAAAACTACCGCGGCACCCTGGCGCTGGTGGATACGGCGGAGAAAGGCCGCACGGACCTGATGCTTTTCCATCGCGAGATCGCGGCGGGCGCGGAGGAGCGTGCGCAGACGCTGGGCTTCAACACGGAGCTTTTCTGGGTGGGCGAACTGCCGCCCGCGGTTTCGCCGGCGCGGCTCTCGTCGATGCTGTTTGCGCGCGGCATCGCCGGCGTGGTGCTGCTGCCGTTCAACCTCGCGCAGGATTTTTCGAGCTTCGACTTCAGCCGGTTCTCCGCGGTGCAGATGGACCACTGCCTGATCAAGCCCCGGCTGCACACGGTATTGCCCGATCACTACGTTTCGATGCTCCACGCGCTCGAGCGGCTGACCGAGCGCGGCTACGAGCGCATCGGACTCTGCATGGAGCGCCGGAAGGACGTGCGCCTCCTGAACAAGTGGAGCTCCGGCTTCCTCGCGTTCTGGCGCATGTACGGGAGCAACGCCGGCATCGAGCCGCTGATCATGCCCGAACTGACGCGGGAGGGGTTCCTCGAGTGGTTCGAGAAGAACCGGCCCGATCTCGTCGTGGCGCACCGGCAGACCACGGTGGACTGGCTCAGGTCCGCCGGCGTGCGCGTGCCGGAGGATGTCGGGTATGCGATCCTCAACTACACGGAGCGCACCGGCCCGTGCGCGGGCCTGGACCTGCAGCCCCGCCGGATGGGCGCCGCGGCCGTCGAGGCCGTGGTCGGCATGATGCACCGTCACGAACGCGGCATCCCCGAGTGCCCGCATACGATCACCCTGGAGGCGTCGTGGGTGGAGGGACCCACGCTGCGCGACGCGAGAGCGATGGAGGCGAAGGCGTAGGGAGGGGGGCGGAGGTCGGAAGACAGAGACCAGATGCCAGAACTCGTGGGAGCGCGGGCTTCCTGTCGGTCGCCGACCAGCGGCCGGCGCCCCTCTTCGACTTCTGTCCTCTACGCTTCTTCCTGCGTTTCGCCGAAGTGGAGCGCGCTGTCGTGCATCGTGGCGCGACCGCTCTCCGCGAGGCGGATCATCTCGGTGCCTGCGAGCAGCGTGGGTCCGTAGCCGTGGGCGGCGAAGGGACTCGTCGGACGGTAGTAGTAAAACATCGGATCGAACGCCAAGCCCGAGCCGACGCACGAGCCGGTCACCTGGCCCGCTTCGTTCACCTGCGCGGTCAGGGCGTTCCAGCCGAGCTTGGCCATCGGGCCGTAGGCAAGGGGATCGACCCAGCCGCGGTTGATCGCGCGGGCGATGCAGTAGACGAAAATCGCCGAAGCCGAGGTCTCCTGGTACGAGTCGTTGCGATCCAGCAGCTGGTGCCAGCGACCTTGTCCGCTCTGGCGTTCCGCGAGGCCGCGGATGTGGCGCTGCAGGAGCGCGAGCGCGTCTTCGCGGCCCGAATACGTCTCCGGCAGCGCATCCAGCAGCTCCGTCGTGGCGAGCAGCGCCCAGCCGTTGCAGCGGGCCCAGTGGTACTCCGGGTGGACTTCCATGTCCTCCACCCAACCGTGGAAATAGAGCCCCTTCGACGGGTTGAAGAGACGGCTGGAGAATTGTTTCAGCTGCAGGAGGGCCTCGTCGAAATACGAATCCTCGCCGGTGAGGAGCGCCATCTGGGCGAGCGCGGGGACGCTCATGTAGAGATCGTCGAGCCAGAGCGTGCGCGGCATCGGGCGGTTTCGCGCGAGGGTGCCGTCGGACAGCCGAAACTGCACCGAGGTGATGTGACGGAGATAACGGTCGATCAGGGGGCGTGCGTTCCGCAGCAGACCTGCGCGCTCCGCCTTGATGAACGACGTCGCCATCGAGCCGGCGTCGTCGAGGTTCCGGGGACGGATCACGGAACGGAACGCGAGCGTCTTTTCCACCGCGCGGCCCGCTTTCTCGGCCACCTGTTGGAAATACGGTGCGAGATCCGCGATCGCCTGCAGCCGGGTGACGGCGTACCGGCGAAACCGCTCGTCGCCCGTCGCATCGCTCGCCTGCAGCATGGCGCCGTAGAGCGCGCCCCATTCGTAGCAGATGAGGCGAAACGGTCCGGCCGCGAGGTCCGCGTTCGGGTTGGGCGAAGCGAAATCGCGGATTTCCTGCTGCGTTGCGGTGTCGATCACGCGCAGCGGAGTCGACGCCTCCAGGTAGTCGTGGATCCGAAAGAGCACGTCGCGGATTTTCGCCACCGGCGCCGGGCCGTACGGCACCGGATACGCGGGGGCGATCTGTTCCTCGGGCAGCCAGGGACGGTTCGGCGCGGTCGCAGAAGGTGCGCGCGCTGCGGCGCCGGACGCCGAGGCAGAAGAGGCGGGGGGGCGATTCATCAGGTAAACGAGCCTCGCATTCAGGAAGACACTACTTGCGCCAGATGTCACCCTCGCCGTCGGAGAACCAGCGGACGGTCGTGACTTTCTGCTGCGTGTAGAAGGCGACACCCTCGCGGCCCTGCACGTGCAGGTCGCCGAAGAACGACTCCCCCCAACCCGAAAATGGAAAATACGCCATCGCCGCCGGAACGCCGACATTGATACCCACCATGCCGGTCTTGATGCGATGTTTGAATTCGCGCGCCGCCTTGCCGGAACGCGTGAAGATGGCGGCGCCGTTTCCGTAGACCGAGCGGTTGGCCAGCTCGATGGCGGCGTCGAGGCCGTCCATCGTCAGCACGCTCAGCACGGGTCCGAACACCTCCTCCCGGAGGAGAATGTTGTCCGTCGGGGAAGCGGGTTGCGCGATGGTGGCTCCGACATAAAAGCCCTTCGGCGCGTCGGAGACTTTCACTCCGCGGCCGTCGGCGAGGACGCGGGCACCCTGGCTTTCGCCCTGCGCGAGCAGCGAGAGAACGCGGTCGCGGTGTTGCGCGGTGATGACCGGGCCCAAGTCGGGCTGCGCGGCTTCGACGTCGGTGCGCCCGACTTTCATCGCGCGAGTGGCCTCGACGAGTGTCGGGAGGATGCGCGTGGCGGCCTCGCCCACGACGAGGGCCGTGGAGCCGGCCATGCAGCGTTCGCCGGCGCAGCCGAACGCGGCTCCCGTGATGCCTTCCACGGAGCGCGAAACGTCGGCGTCCGGCATGATCACGAGGTAATTCTTCGCGCCGCCGGCGGCCTGCACGCGTTTGCCGTGGCGCGTGCCGGTTTCGTAAATGTAGCGCGCGATCGGCGTCGACCCGACAAACGAGATCGCCCGGACGCGCGGATGCGTCAGCAGAGCGTCCACGCAGTCGCGTCCGCCATGCACGACGCTGAACACGCCCTTCGGCACGCCGGCTTCCACCAGCAGTTCCGCCAGGCGGATCGCGGTGAGCGGCACCTTTTCGCTCGGCTTCAGGATAAAGGTGTTTCCACAGGCGAGCGCGATGGGGAACATCCAGAGCGGCACCATCGCGGGGAAATTGAACGGCGTGATGCCCACGCAGACGCCGAGCGGCTGCCGCAGCGACTCGCAGTCGATGCCGCGGGCCACGTTTTCCAGCGTTTCGCCCATGAGGAGCGCCGGGATTCCGGTGGCGTATTCGACCACCTCGAGGCCGCGCTGGAGATCGCCGCGGGATTCCGGGCGTGTCTTGCCGTGCTCGCGCGAAATCAGCGCGGTGATGGCGTCGAAGTCGCGTAGCAGCAGCTCGCGGAAGCGAAAGAGCACCCGGGCGCGCTCGATGGGCGGCGTATCCATCCAGGCCGGGAAGGCCTCGTGGGCCGCGCGAACTGCCGCATCGACGTCGCTGGCATTGCAGAGCGGCGTCTCGGCAATGACTTCGCCCGTCGAGGGATTGTGCACCGGACTGCGCGGACGGTCTCCGAGACGGAGCCATTCGCCGCCGATCAGGCAGGAGGCAAGAGGGACTTCAGGCATGGGAAGGATTCAGGCGCCGAGCATGCGCGTGCGGATGTGCGCGAGCAGCTGGTTGTAGCCGTCGATGAACTGGTGAAGGGTGTGAACCGTGGCTCCGTAGCGGAGGAAATCCGCCGCGCACTGGCCGTCTTCGTCGACCGCGCAGATGAAGTCCGGGAAGGTGGCGCGCAGCTTCGCGACAATCGCGGGATCGACCGGGGTCTCCAGCGTCAGCGCCGGTTTGCGCGGCGACTCGTTGAACTTCTTCCACCACGTGTACGGGATGGTTTGAAGCACCTCGGGACCGATGATCTCCGCCCAGTGGGCCTCGTGCCGGTAGGCGGCGGCGAGCAGAGTGCCCGGCAGGCCGCGGCTCTTGAAAAGACGGTGCGCCTCCTTGAAGACGGCGATGCCGGCCCAATCGATGATCGCCGGATCGACCGCGAGCTTCTTCGCCTCAACCACCCGGCGAAGATGGTCGTCCACCCGGCCGATCATCAGGGTGATGTACGGCTTGAGATGGCCGACGTCGCGGCCCGCCGCCTGGGCGCGCTTCATGCCGCGAGAAAGGGCGGCCGAAACGTCGAGCGCCTGGCGCACGGTGAAGCTCACGGTAGCGTTGATCCGGATACCGCGGAACGTCAGCTCCTCGATCGCCTTGAGGCCGGCCTCGGTGGTCGGAACCTTGATCGCGATGTTCGGAGCCAGGGCCGCCAGTTCGGTCGCCTGGGCGACCATGAGCTCGGCATTGGGAAAGAACTTCGGATTCACCTGCATCGATAGGAAGCCCTTCGCGCCGCCCGTCCGGTCGTAGACGGGGCGGAGCTGCGACGCCGCCTGGATGCCCAGGGCGTGAATCAGTTTCCAGGCGAGATCGTCCTCCGTCGCGGTGGGATTCTCCGCCATCAGCCGGTCGAGCACCGGCAGGCAGACGTCGGGATTGTTGCGGACCGCCTGGGAAACGATGACGGGGTTGGACGTGCCGCCGACCGCGCCGTGGCGCACGGCGTCGGCGACTTCGACCGGCATGCCGGAGTCGTTCCACCAGTCGGCGCCGAGTGCGGTCATTTCGGGCATCCGGCCGCTGGCGGCGGACGAAGATGGGGAGGCAGTCTGGGTGCTCATGACGGAAAGGGTTGGGGGATCAGACGCCGGCGTGCTGGCGCACGAACTCTCGCGCTTTTTTCGCCTTGGGGAGCGCCGGTACGAGACCCGGATCTTCTTCGGCTTCCACCACGAGCCACCCGCGGTAGGGGAGGGCCGACAATTCCCGGAGAAGGCGGACGTAGTCGACTTCGCCGTCGCCTGGGATCGTGAATACGCCGCTGCTCACGGCCTTGCAGAACGACCAGCCCTCGCGCCGCGCCTGGGCGACGACGGAAGCGCGGGTGCTCTTCAGGTGGACGTGTCCGATCCGGTCGCCGTGGCGGGAAACGACGGCGTGCGGATCGATTCCGGCGAAACTCAGGTGCCCGGCATCGAGCACGAGGTGGAGGTTCGGCACGCTCGCGAGAAGCCGGTCCAGCTCGGCCTCCGTTTGGATCACCGTCCCCATGTGGTGGTGGTAAACGAGCTTCATCCCCTCGGAGGCGCAGGTCGTCGCGAGTTCGCTCAGCCCGGCGACGAGCCTCGTCCACTCGTCGGAGGTGAGCGTCCTGCGGTCGTCGACGCCGTAACCGAGGGCGGCATTGCGGTCGCCGTGGATCGCGTGGGAGCACTCGGCGACGATCGCGACGGTGGCACCGAGCGGCTTCAACAGCCGGAGGTGCGCGGCGAACGAGGCGCGTTCCTGCTCGAGCGAACGCGTCGCCAGATAGGTGCTGTGCCACCCGCTGACGAGCCGGAGCTGGTGCTTTTCCAGGTGGGGGCAGAGCGCCGTCGCGGTGCGTGGATACGCGTGGCCCAGCTCCGTGCCGGAGTAGCCGACCGCGCGCATGTCGCGGAGAATGGCGTCGAGCGGAACGTCGCCGGCGAGTTCGTTGAAATCGTCGTTGCTCCAGATGATCGGGTTGGCGCCGACCCAGCAGTCGCGCAGATCTTTCGGGGAATGCTTGGGGGAGTGCATCAGTAGTGGAAACGGCGGCGGCGAACGGCCTGTTCGTACGAGCGGCGCGCGGCGCGCACCGATGGGACGGAGGAAATCTCCGCGGGAGGAACGTCCCACCAGGAGAAGCCCTGCATCACGGAGCCCGGCGTGACGGGGACGTAGACGAAGCAGGTGTTGGATTCCTCGCGCGCGGCGGCGAGCGCCTCCTTCAGCGAGGCTTCGTCGTGGGCGGTGAAGACCGTCGCGCCGAGGCTGCGCGCGTTGGCCGCATAGTCGACCGGCACGGGCTCACCGGTGAGCCGGTGGTCGCCGGAGGCACGCTTGCGAAACTCGTTGCCGAAGCTGCGACCGCCGCAGGCGCGCTGCAGATTGTGGATGCAGCCGAAGCCGTGGTTGTCGTTGAGAACGACCGTGATCTTCAGCCCCTCCTGGACCGCGGTGACGATCTCGTGGTTGAGCATCAGGTAGCTGCCGTCGCCAAGAAACGCATACACTTCGCGTTCCGGGGCGGCCAGCTTCACCCCCAGCGCGCCGGCGATCTCGTACCCCATGCAGGAGTAGCCGTACTCGGAGTGGTAGTCGGTCTCGCTCTTGCCGCGCCAGAGCTTGTGGATGTCGCCGGGAATCCCCCCGGATGCATGGACTACCGTGCTGTTGGCGTCGATGTGCTCGTTCAGAATCCGGACGACCTCGCTCTGGTACATCAGGCCGTCGGGGCTGGGGCGCGCGGGAGAGGTCATTTCCCTCCAGGGCGTCTCCCAGTCTCTCCGAGCCGCGGCGATCGCGCGCTGGTGGGTAGAAGGAACCTTCCAGCCGCGGATGCCGCGGCCCAGAGCCTGAAGCACGGCCCGGGCATCGCCCACGAGAGGTAGTGCGCCGTGTTTGGCGGCGTCGAAGGCGTTGACGTTGATGCTGACGAACCGGACTTCGGAATTCTGGAATTGGGTTTTGGAGGCGGTGGTGAAATCCGAAAGGCGCGTGCCGACAACCACCACGACGTCGGCTTCGGCGGCGAGCCGGTTGGCCGCGAGCGTGCCGGTGACGCCGACGCCGCCCAGCGCCAGGGCGTGACTCTCGAGCAATGCGCCTTTTCCGGCCTGGGTGACCGCGACGGGAATGCCGGTCGCCTCGGCGAACGTCCGCAGCGCCGCACAGGCGTCGGAATAATGCACGCCGCCGCCGGCGACGATCAGGGGCCGTTTCGCCGTGCGGAGCAGAGCCGCGGCTTCCTTGAGCCGTTCGGGCGTGGGCAGGGTGCGTTCGATCTCGTAAACTCGTTTCTCGAAAAAGTGCGCCGGGCAGTCGAAGGCCTCCGCCTGGACGTCCTCCGGGAGGGCCAGAGTGACGGCGCCGGTTTCCGCGGGGCTGGCTAGGACGCGCATCGCCTCAGGCAACGCGCTCAGGATCTGCTCCGGACGTTGAATACGGTCCCAGTAGCGCGAGACCGGGCGGAAACAGTCGTTCACGCTCACCTCGAGCGAGCCCGGGTATTCGAGCTGCTGGAGGACCGGCGCGGGTCCGCGGTTGGCGAACACGTCGCTGGGAAACAGGAGCACGGGAAGCCGGTTGACCGTGGCGGTCGCCGCCCCGGTGACCATGTTGGTTGCTCCCGGGCCGACGGAGGTCGCGCAGGCCAGTGTTCCGAGGCGGCGGCGCGTTTTTGCGTAGGCGATCGCGGTGTGAACCATCGCCTGCTCGTTTTTGGGCTGAAGGTAGGGGAGCGACGTGCCGCCGATTTCCTCCAGGGCCTGACCGAGGCCGGCCACGTTGCCATGTCCGAAGATGCCGCACACGCCGTTGATCAAGCGGTGCTCGACGCCGTCGCGGCGGACGTATTGCGCCTGGAGAAAGCGGACGATCGCGGCCGCCGTGGTGATTCGGACCGTTTTCATGCCTTGGTTTCCTTTTCGATGCCCGGCTGCCAGCCCTGCTTTTTCGGATCGAGCAGCCACCGGTGCTCGGGCGTGAAGGTGAAACCCTTGTACGGCCGCCGCGGCAGATGCCGCACGACCCAGAGATAATACATGCCGTAGCCGGGGGCGGAGACTTGGGCGTGGTCGAGTCCGCCCGGGATCAGCATCGTGTCGCCGTTGCCCACCTTGAAAACCGAATCGCCGAGCTCGGCGTGGCCATAGCCCTGAGGGAGCGTGAAGCGGTAATGGTAGATTTCCGGCTGCGGATGATGGTGGGGCGGATAGCTCGACCAGCGGCCGGGGAAATTCACCACCTCGCCGACGACCAGGTTCGAATCGGGACGTGTGCTGTAGTCGAAGATCGTGCGAACGATGCGCCGGCAGGCGCCCTGCACCAACCCGGCGCCGCGGTCCTCGCTCGTGAATTCATCGTTCCGATACAACCGCGGCTTCAGCTTGCGCGGGTTCTGGGTCCGGATGAAGGCCCATTCGCAGCCGCCGCGCCCAGCGGTGACGGAAAACTCGCCGCGGTCGCCGACGTGCACCGCATACGGACCCTCGTCGAAGAGGGAGCGTCGGGAAACGGTTTCGTCAGTTGCGCCCACCTTCACCCGCGCCTGGCCGGAGAGCAGCACGAGCAGCGTTTCTTTTCGGCACGCCTCGCGGTGCTCCTGCCCCCCGCGCAGACGCAGAATCCCGAAGTCCATCAGCGCATCGAGGCCGTGCAGCGTGTTGGCGCCGCCCTCGCTGGCGATGACACTATAGCCGTCGGGAAAGGCAGGCTGGGGCGGGCGGAGATGGCACGCCCGCAGGAAGAGGTCGTTCATCGGCAAATCAGACGGTTTCGGACTTTCCGGAGTGGAGTGAGCGCGTCGCGGCGAGCGCGATCTTCTGGGCCGCGATGCCGTCGTCACAGGTGATTGGAGCCGGACGGCCGAGGCGGAGATTGCCGACGAAATCCTCCAGCTGCGTGAGGTACGCCGGATCGAAGCGCTCGAGGAAGCCGGGCACGGTGTCGTGCGAAATGGAGCCGGGCGTCATCACGAGCACGGCGGTTTCCCTATCGTAGCCGATCTGGAGCGTTCCCTTCGTGCCGACGATCTCGGTGTTGATCGCGTAGCCGTAGATGCCAGTGCGGCTCAGGCTGATGCAGCCGATTTTACCGGAGGCGAAATGCAGGGTGGTGAAGGCGTTGTCGACATCGCCGACCTTCGCGATTTCCGGGTCCGCCACGGCGGCGCCGCAGCTGTTCACGCTTTTCACCTCGCCCATGTACCAGCGGGCGAGATCGAAATCGTGGATACCCATGTCGATGAACAGGCCGCCGCTGTTGACCGGCTTGAGGTATTCGATCGGCGGCGCGTATTGGTCGCGCGAGGCCGACTTGAAGACGATCGGCGTACCGATCAACCCGTTCTCGATTTTCTTTTTCGCCGCGGCGTAGGCGTTGTCGAAGCGGCGCATGAAACCGAGTTGGAAGAATACGGCGTTGCGGGCGACCGAGGCCTTCATCGCTTCCGCCTCCTTGAGATCGAGGGAGAGCGGCTTTTCGCAGAAGATCGCTTTTTTCGCCTCGGCGGCGGCGATGACCACCTCGGCGTGGAGCTTCGTCGGCGTCATCACCACGACGGCGTCGAGCTGCGGGTCTTTGACCAAATCGTGGTACGTGGCAAACGGCTTCGCGCCGGTGCTCGCGGCGATGGCCTGGGTGACGTCCGCGCGGACATCCGTGACGGAGTGGAGCCGCGCGCCGGGCAGGCGGGTGGCAAAGTGTTTGGCGTAGAGGCTGCCGAGGCGGCCGAGCCCGACCACGCCGACGTTGAGAGGGGTATTCATGGTTCGGTCAGTGCACCGCATGCCATGATCCCGTTTCCGGGCCGTCACAATTGCCCCTAAATCAGAACCGTTAGATTGCCAGGTTTCAGAGGGAGCGCAGGCGGAGAAGGGCTGAAGGGCGGAAAGGCTGAAAGGCTGAAGGAAGACGCCGGCGCGGAGCAGGGACGTATTCATTCCTGTCCGGCATCCTCCGGGGTGGCGCGACACGTCCCGTGGCGCGGTGAGTTTCGGGCCTGCGGTGATACGCCATCCCGCCGCGGGAGGCTGCCGGCCGACAGGTGCCCCGGTGCGACGCGTCCGGAGTCCGCAGTCGGCTCGACCTATCCGCAAAGAGGAGGACAGCCTCTCAACCGAAGCCATCCTGCATGCGGACATCTCGTGCGGATGGAGCGCAACGTGTCGTCGCGAGGGCGCGCCGACCGACCCGCGAGCGTGGCAAACGGTTCGCCCGTTCAGCCCTTCGGCCTTTCAGCCCTTCAGCCCTTCGCCTTCTCTACGCTAGAACGGTGATTTGCACGCCGGGGCCGTGGACGCCTTGGATCAGGATGCCTTCGACGTCGGCGGTCTTCGAGGGGCCGGTGCACCAGATCACGTTCGGATCGGAGCCGAGCGAACGCACGGCGGCGGCGACGTCGGGAAAGATCTGCTCGCGCTTGAGCACCGCGATGTGGACCCACGGAGCGAGGGCGGCCAGGCGGCTGGCGGTCGTGGCGTCCTTCAGGATCACGCTGCCGGTCTCGGCGAGGGCGCCGGCGGCGTGCGTGATTCCGAACTGGTAGGTGTCGATCTGGGAGCGGTCGAAAACGCGTTCGACGTGGAAATCGTCCCCGAAGGAGCCGCCGATCTCGGCCCAGAGCGCAGGGTCACAGTAGCCTCGGAGGTGCTTTTTCTCGCGGAGCCAGTCGACGAGCGCCGCGACGTTGTCGAAGGCGAGACCGTTGACCAGCTGGGTGCGCACCTTGAACGCGGTCCAGAGGTCGGCGGCGGCGCCGGCTCCGGCGAGAGTCGCGACATTGTCGGGATACTCCGGATACGGAGCGCGGTCGTGGAGCGGCTGGAGCGCGCCGCGGATGCGGGAGAAAATGGCTTCGCGGGATTCGCTCATGACGTTTTCCGGTGATTTTTCATCCAGGCGCGGAATTTGCCGCCGCGCCAGGGCGGAAGGCCGCGCGTTTCCACCCAGGTCTTGGCCGCCTGCGGGAGGAGCGGCGTGGGCACGTGGTTGGCGATCCCGCCCAGGGCGAGAGCCGTTTTCCACGCGGCCGGTTGGGAGGCCAGGATGGCGTAACCGCCCATCGGCGGCATTCCGGCCGCAGCCGCTTCGCTTCCCTCCTGTTTGCCGCGGTCGCGGAGACGGAGGAGCAGGTCGGGAATGGGAATGTTGACCGGGCAGACCTCGTTGCAGGCGCCGCAGAGGCTCGACGCCTTCGGCAGGTCGGCCAGCTCCGGGAATTTTTTCCCTGCGAGCAGCGGCGAGAGCACGGCGCCGACCGGACCCGGATACACGCTGCGATAGGCGTGGCCACTGGCCTGGCGGTAAACCGGGCAGACGTTCAGGCAAGCGCCGCAGCGAATGCAGCGGAGGATCTCGCGGCAATCGCTGGCGAGGACGTCGGTGCGCCCGTTGTCGACGAAGATGACGTGCATCTCCTCCGGCCCGTCCGGCTGCGCCGCGCTGCGCGGCCCCTGGATGAATTCGGTGTAGACGGTGAGCTGCTGGCCCGTGCCGGAGCGCGCGAGGAGGTTGAGGAAAACGGCGAGGTCCCGGTCGCGCGGGAGGATCTTCTCGATGCCGATGAGCGCGATGTGAACCTTGGTCGCGGCGAGGCAGAAGCGCGAGTTGCCCTCGTTGGTCACGAGCACGATGCGGCCGCTCTCGGCGGAGACGAAATTGGCGCCGGTCAGGCCGATATCCGCCTCGAGGTATTTCTGCCGCAAATACTGGCGGGCCCGGCGGGTGATGACCTCGGGCTCGTCGTTGTAGTCGCCCAGACCGTTCTTCTCGAAGAGCGTGGCGATCTCGCGGCGGTTCTTGTGGATGATCGGCTTGACGATGTGCGAGGGGTGGTCGTGGCCGATCTGGACGATGAATTCGCCGAGATCGGTCTCGAGGCACTCCATTCCGTTTTTCTCCAGGAACGGCGTCAGCTCGATCTCCTCGCTGACCATCGTCTTCGCCTTGACGATCTTCCTGGCCTGGCGCGCCTGCATGATCGCGAGCACCTCGCGGCAGGCCGCTTCGCCGTCCGTCGCCCAGTGGACCTTGACGCCGTTGGCCTGCATGCGGGCTTCCACCTGCGGCAGATACGTATCCAGGTTCTCGATCGTGTGCTGCTTGATCCGGCCGGCGAGCCGCCGGAGATCGTCGGGATTCTGGTACTGCGTGAAAAGCGCCTTCAGCCGGCTGTCGTAGCCGGACTTCGACCCATCGTAGACCGCCGCACGTTTCTCTTGGCTGATCTTGGCGGCGTACTGGTCAATTTGTTGGTACTTCATGTCGGGCGGCGGAACGGGGCGGACTCGGGTGCGCGGGCGGCAGTCACGCTTTCCGGTTTTTGAGCGAATCGCGGAGAATCTGGGCGACGTGGAGCGTCTTGATCGGCCGTGCGCCTTTCTCGGCGAGCCCGGTCATGTGCATGAGGCAGCTCATGTCGACGCCCACGATGTAGTCGGGCTTCGTCGCGAGGATGTGATCCAGCTTCAGGTTGCCCATCGCTTGGGAAATGTGCGGGAAGGTCACGGAGAACGTGCCGCCAAAACCGCAGCACTGTTCGGGTTCGCCGAACGGCACGACCTTGAGGCCCTCGATCGAATTGAGCAGCGTCAGCGCGGCTTCGCCGGTGGGCGTGCCGCGGGCATGGCAGCTGCGGTGAAACGCGACCGTGGCCTCGAAACGTCCCGGCCAGCTCTTCACGCCGAGGCTGTTGACGATGAAATCCGTGAGTTCCCACGTACGGCGCCCGAGCTGCTCGACGGCGGGGAGATCGGCTTCCTTTTCGAACTCCAGCAGCGCGCCGTGAAACATCATCGCGGCGCAGGAGCTCGACGGCACCACCACGGGCGCCTCGCCGGCGAAGGTTTTCACGGTGTGCCGGACAACCTTGCGTGAGGACGGCCAATCGCCGCCGTTGAACGCGGGCTGGCCGCAGCACGTCTGCCCTTCGGGAAACTCGACCTGACAGCCGAGGTGCTCGAGCACCTCGACAGTGGCCGCCGCGGCGTCGTCGTAAAACGCGTCGCACAGGCAGGTCGCCATCAACTGAAGCCGGCGGTCGGCGCCGGGCCGGATGCGTTCGGAGAGGTTCACTTTGAGCGGGGCTCGTAGGTTTTCTTTTCGAGGGTGCGCCCGAGCAGCTGACGGAAGGTGGCGAGATCCTTGACCGCGCGCAACGCGATCAGCTGGGAAGCGATATTCCCCACCGCGGTGCCTTCGAGCTGGTACGAGACCACCGGCACGCCCGAAGCGTCGGCCGTGGCCTGGCACATCAGGCGGTTTTTCGAGCCGCCGCCCACGATAAGGATGCGGTTGAACTTGCGGTTCGCGAGGCGCTCGAACGTGCGCAGGGCGTTGGCGTGCGCGTGGCCGAGCGAGTCGCAGATCAGGCGGACGTAGCCGGCGAGATCCTTCGGAGCCTTGGCCTTCCGCTTCTTCAGGTGCGCGTCGATCGCGGCCCGCATCGAGGGAGGATTGGCGAAGACCGGGTCGGAGCAGTCGAGGAGCGTGGCCGGCGCGGGCAGCTTGGCCGCGGCGTTGTTGAGCTTCACCCACTCGCTCTCCTTCTGCGGACGCGAGGGGAAGTCCTTCATCGTCTGCTCCAGTAGCCAGAAACCAATGACGTTCGTCAGCGGGCGGTAGCGTCCGTCGCCGGTGCGCTCGTTGGCCACGCGGGCCTTCAGGGCCTCGTCGCCGAGCACCGGGACGTCGCTCTCGAAGCCGACCAGCGACCAGGTCCCGGAGCTGATGTAGAGGTCGGAGCCGTCCGGGTTGGCCGGCATGGCGTCGTACGCGGCGGCGGTATCGTGGCCCGGGACCGCGATGACCTGGGTGTCTTTCAGCGCCGGAAGATCCTTCACCTTGCCGAGCTTGGTGCCGGACAGGACGGGCTTGCCGAACCACTGCGCCGGAAGGTGGAAGTAGTCCAGCGCCTGGCGGGACCAGTCGGTCGAGTGAACGTCGATCAGCTGGGTCGTGCTCGCGATCGTGAACTCGTTCTCCATCCGGCCGGAGAGCAGGTAATTGAAGTAGTCGGGGAGAAAGAGGCAGCGGGCGGCGAGATCCTCGACGGCGGGGCAGCTCGCGACGACCTCGGCGAGCTGCAGGCTGGAGTTGTAGAAGACGTTCGGGATGCCCGTCGCGGCGTAAACGCGGGAGAGCGCGGCCCGGGTGTTGGCGAGCTTTTCCAGCCCGGCCTGGGTGCGCGCGTCGCGGTAGGCATGCACCGGATACACCAGGCGGCCGTCCGCGTTCACCAGGGCGTAATCGACGCCCCACGTGTCCACGCCGACCGAGGCGAGCTGGGGAAACTGGGCCGCGGCCTTCTCGAGGCCGGTCTTCACCTCGTTCCAGAGGCCGGCGATGTTCCAATAGTCGTGTTTGCCGAGCGACTGGAAGGCGTTCCGGAAGCGGTGGACCTCGGTGAGCGTGAGCTTGTTGTTGGCCCACGTACCGACGATCACGCGACCCGAGGTCGCGCCGAGATCAACCGCTGCGCAGTGGAGGGATTTCATAGGGGAAAAGCGCGATCAATTTGGCCCAGAGAAGACACGAAGTGAATCCCGGAAACAGCCCGCAAGCGGTGCGGGATCTGACGGTGTGAACTTGGAGTGCGGCGGCCCGACGCCACCCTTCGTGCGCGAGCCCTGGCTCGCGCGGATCGTGCGATGCGCGCCGTCAGGCCGGCGCGTCGAGGGCGGCGCCAGGTCGCCGCACTCCAGGAATGAAGGTTGCACTGCAGGGTCGAACCGGCTCGCCTGCACCAAACCCCATCAGCTCTTCGGCCGAACCTTCGACCAGATCTCCTGGAGCGCGCGGGCGCTGCCTTGCAGGCCCTGCAGCTCTTTCGGCCAGAGGGGGACCTCGACCTGCTGGAGAACGCCGGCGCGGCCGACCACCGTCGGAACGCTGATCGAGACGTCGCGCAGACCGTAGAGACCCTGCTGGAGCGAAGAAACGGGAAGGAGACGGCGCTGGTCGAGCGCGATGGCGTGCACGACTTCCGCGATCGTCACCGCGACGGCCCAGCCGGCGCCGCCCTTGCGACGGATGACCTCGGCTCCGCTGGTCTTCGTGCGCTCGAACACCTGCGACTGGAAATTGCCCGTCACGCCGGGGAGCTTGTCGAGCGGCAGGCCGGCGGCGGTCGCGCTGGACCAGATCGGCACCATCGTGTCGCCGTGTTCGCCGAGGATCAGGGCCTTGACCTGTGTGGGCGCGAGTTTGAGCGATTCCGCGATCAGCGAACGGAAACGGGCCGTGTCGAGCATCGTGCCGAGGCCGAGCACTTGATTCCAGGGCAGGCCCAGGCGCACGACGGCGAGCTGGGTGAGGATGTCGACCGGATTGGATACGACAAAGACGAGCGCGTCCTTGCGCAGTCCGGCGCCCTTGATTGACGTCAGGATGCCGTCGAAGAGGGCGACGTTGCGGTTGATCAGGTCGAGGCGCGACTCGTCGGGTTTCCGGCGCAGGCCGGCGGTGATGAGGTAAATGTCGCTGTCGGCCGCGCGGGCGTAGTCGCCGGCGTAGATGCGCTGGTCGGCGACCGACGACGTCCCGTGGAGGAGGTCGAGCGCTTCGCCGGCCGCGAGGTCGGCATTGGCGTCAAGAAGTTGAATCTCCGATACAATGCCACCGCACTGGAGCGCGAAAGCTGCGTTGGAACCGACGCGGCCGCCGCCGCCGATGATCGTGACTTTCATGATGGGCCGCCTTCGGCGGAGTAGTTTGGACCGCCTGCGGCGGAGTAGTTGGAAGTTGGTAGTTGGAAGTTCGGGGGCGCTGCCCGAAGCGGGCGCGCGCTTGCGTGGTCGGCTACTTCCCGGCGTTGAGCTGCTTCAGAATCTCCTCGGTGAGCTTCTGCACGAGGGCTTCGATCTCGGGGACCTGCTGGGGCTCGGGGGCCGGGGCGGCAACCTGCGGAGCGGGCGTCGCGCAGACCACGGCGGGCCGAAACTCGCTGTTGTCGTCGCAGAGCTCGCACTCCTTCAGATTGGCGCGCGGGTCGGGCATGCCGAGTTTCTGGCGGAGATTGATCAGGTCCTTCAGCTTCTCGGCGCTGAAGCGGTGGAGTCCGCTGCCCAGGCCGGCGGCGATCGCGACGGTGCGGCAGTAGGCGTCGATGTTCTCCATCTTCCAGTAGGCGTCCTCGACGTCCTTGCCCCACACGATCACGCCGTGGTTCTGCATCAGGATCGCCTGGTGATCGACGCCGAGGCGGCCGACCTCGTCGGCGTTCTCCGGCGTGCCGGGGGTCTGGTACTGCGCGACGCCGATCTTTCCGAGAAACACCTCGGCCTCGGGAATCAGGCAGGACGGAATGGATACGTTTGCGATCGCGAAAGCGGTGGCGTGCGGGGGATGGGCGTGCACGCAGGCCTTGGCCGCGGGCTGGCGTTTCATGATCCCGAGGTGGGTCATGGCTTCGCTGGTGCGCTTGCGGGTGCCTGCGAGCTGCTTTCCGTTCAGGTCGATCAGCGCCATGTCCTCCGGCGTCATGAAGCCCTTGCAGATGAGCGTGGGCGTGCAGAGGACGAGATTGTCGCCGACGCGGACGGTGATGTTGCCGCCGTTGCCGTCGGTGTAGTCCTTGACCCAGAGGCGCCGGCCCATGTCGCAAATGCGCGCCTTCAGCTCCTCGAGCGCGGGGGAGCGGAAGAACCGTTCGATTTCCGCGGGCGTCTTCGGGTCGGAGCCCGGCGTCCACTTGAACTCGAAGTCGGGCACGATCGGCTCGCTCGGCGCCGAGGCGGCGGGAGCGGCCACCAGGGTGGTCGCGGCCACCTTGACGGGCGCGGCGGCGGAGCGCTGAGCGCGTTTCTGGTCCTCCAGGAAATCGCGGGCCGAGGGCGTGAGAAGCGCGCCTTCGGGGAGCGGTTGACCCGAGCGGATCAGGGTTTCGACTTCACGGGCGGTGAGAACTTGCGGCATGAAAGTGAAAGGTTGGATACGGTTTTAGAAAGGGGGGGCGGGCGGCTCAGACCGGCGGCTGGTACAGGATCTTGTCCACGATGCACGCCACATAGGCGTCGACCGGCGCATCTCCGGTGAACGGCTGCGTGGCTTCGGCGCCCTCGGTGAATCCCACGATGCTGCCCTGGCCCGCTCCGAGTTCGTCGTACACCACGAGGCTCGAGCCCTTGGGCAGCTGCTGCATGTTTTTCCCGGCGAACTGCTCGCGGGAAAGCGGCTGCACGATCAGGAGGCGGCCGCCGGTGTAGACGGGTTCCTTGTGGGAGAGGGTGACGCGGCCGATGACCGTTCCGAGGCGCATGGATCAGGTTTTCGCAGTCGGATCGACGACTCCGATGATCAGGTTGCGCAGCGGGCTCTTCGGATCGCCCACGAGTTCGCGGGTCGCCGAGCCGTCGGTGGAAAGAATCACGCGCTGGTGCAGGCCGGCACCCAGGGGATCGATCGCGAGCACCGGCACGCCCTCCTCCTTGCCGTTCTCGTCCAGCGGCTGACAGATCACGGTGCGGTACTTCCCCATGCTCGGGTGGCATGCGGAAGAAACGATCGTTCCGTCGACGCGGGCGTAGTTCATTTCAGAGGTCGGATTGGTGGAAGCGTTGAAACCCCAAAGGGGTGGCTCAGTAGATTCGCAGGTTGTCCACCATCACGCAGCGGCGGGTGCGGGTGAACGTACGCGGATTCGTGATACCTTCGCCGGTGGTCGTCGCGATGGAGTAGCTGAGGTAACCTTCGCCGCCGAGTCCGAGGCCGGTCGTGCAGGGGCCGTTCTTGACGAAGAGCGTCGTGTCGAGGGCCCGGGCCATGAGCGTCATGTGATCGACGTTGAGCGAGTGGATGATGGCGGAGTGCTTGTAGCCGTGCTCGGCCTTCGAGGCGGCGGCGATGGCCTGCTCGATGCCCTTCACGCGGACGATCGGAATCATCGGCATCATCTGTTCCTCGTAGACGAAGACGTGGTTCGCGTCGGTCTCGGCGAAGAGCAGCGGCGTGTTGGCCGGGACTTCGATGCCGGCATGACGCGCGAGGACGGCGGCGTCGGCTCCGACCAGGCTCCGGTTCAGCACCGGATGCGAGCAGCCGCCGGCGTCGGGCTTGTTGGTGAAGGCGACGGAGGTCAGCTTCGCGAGCTGCGCGTCATTCAGCTGACGGGCGCCGGCGCGGTTCATCGCGGCGATGAACTTGTCCGCGACGTGATCGAGCACGAAGACTTCCTTCTCGCCGATGCAGAGGAGATTGTTGTCGTAGGCGCCGCCCTGGATGATGTCGCGGGCGGCCTTGTCGAGACAGCCGGTGCCGTCGACGACGACGGGCGGGTTGCCCGGACCGGCGCAGATCGCGCGTTTGCCGGACTTCATCGCGGCCGCGACCACGGCCGGGCCGCCGGTGACGCAGAGCACCTTCACTTCGGGGGCCTTGCAGAGAGCGTCGAAGGAATCGAGCGAGGGCTGCTCGATCGTGCAGACGAGGTTTTCGATTCCGATCTCGGCCTTGATCGCCTCGTTGTAGGCGGCGACGGCGAGGGCGGCGGAGCGGGCGCCTCCCGGATGCGGGTTGAAGACGACCGAATTACCGGCGGCGACGATGTTGATGATGTTGCCGGAGAGGGTGGGGATCGAATGCGTCATCGGCAGAATCGCCGCGATGACGCCGAAAGGCGTGTATTCCTCGAGCGTGATGCCGTGGTCGCCGCTGCGCGCGTCGGGCCGGAGCCACTCGACGCCCGGGACCAGCTTCACGATCTGGAGCTTTTCGATCTTGTGGTCGAGGCGGCCGATCTTGGTCTCGGCGAACTCGAACTTGCCCCATTCCTCCGCGTTCTGGGAGCTGAGGCGCTTCACGATGTCGACGACCTTCGCGCGGGCGGCGACGCCCTTTTCCTTCAGCTGCTCGTAGGCGGCCTGCGCGGCGGCGACGGCGCTGGGGGCGTCCGGAAACACGCCGGGGCGGCGCGATGGGGCGCTGATGATCGAGGGTCCGCTCGAGAAACTCGCCGAGCCGTTGGTGCGTCCGAAGCTGCGGACGACCTGCTCGACGACGC
Source organism: Opitutaceae bacterium EW11 (assembly GCA_003054665.1). Lineage (GTDB taxonomy): Bacteria > Verrucomicrobiota > Verrucomicrobiia > Opitutales > Opitutaceae > EW11. The sequence goes on from QAYY01000002.1 coordinate 102,288, forward strand.
TGCGCACGAGGGCTTCGTCAATGGTTACGGAAGAGGACATGGGATCAGAGGACGCGTTTGCCTAGGACTTCCACGGAATCGACGTGGCCGACGACGGCGGCATCGACCGGAAGCGTTTTCATGCCGGTGGCCTGGCGGGCGGAGCTGCCCTGGCAGAAGAGAACGAGGTCGCCGACACCTGCGCCGAGCGCATCGACGGCGACGATGGTGTTCGCACCCGGGCGGAGCGCGGCCGGATTGGCCTCGTCGACCAACATCGGGCGGAGGAGGAGCAGCTTTCGGCCATGCATGGTCTCATCCTTTTTCGTGGAGACCACCGAACCGATGACGCGGGCGAGGAACATGGAACGAGGAGATGAGGGTTGGAACGCGGGGCGCCGGGCGGCGGCGCGAGGGAGTCGAGCGGGCCCGGCGTGCGGAAGAAGTCCAATATGGGCGGAGTGCCCTCACCCCGCAGGGAACCGAGTCGGAGCGGGGTGAGGGCACCCCGCCCACATCAGACCGTGACGAACGGAGTTATTTCTTCGGAGCGACCGGCTTCGGCAGCACGTTCACCACGTCGTCGTGCGGACGGGCGATGACCTGCACCGTGACGACTTCGCCGTACTGGCGGGCGGCGGCGGCACCGGCTTCGGTCGCGGCCTTGACGGCGGCGACGTCACCCGTGACGACGGCGGTGACCAGCGCGTTGCCGACCTGTTTCATCGGACCGACCAACGTGACGTTGGCGGACTTGAGCATCGCGTCGGTACCGGCGACCAGGGCCGTCAGACCGCGGGTTTCGAGGAGTCCAAGAGCGGATTGTGCCATAAGAGGGGAGGGTTGGAGTTGAGGTTGTTTGAGAAAAAGGAGGATCGGTTCCGATGGGGGCGGGGTGCTCTCACCCCGCAGCGCGCGTCAGCCGTTGACCTTTCGCGCCGCGAGCAGCCGGGCCGCTTCGCGTGCGACGACGAGTTCTTCGTTGGCGGGAATCACGATCACCTGCGTGCGCGAGTCCGGGGCAGCGAGATTGCTTTCGAACGGCGCGGAGCCGTTGGTCGCGACGTCGAGGGTGAGTCCGATCTCGGAGAGCCCGGCGCAGACCGCTTCGCGCAGCCAGGCGTTGTTCTCGCCGATGCCGGCGGTGAAAACGAGGGCGTCGCAGCCGCCGAGATCGAGCCAGAAGGCCCCGATCCAGTGGCGTATGCTGTGAACAAATACGTTGATCGCGAGCTGGGCGCGGGCGTCGCCGCGATCGGCGGCGGCCTTGATGTCGCGCAGATCGTTGCTCACGCCGGAGAGCCCTTGCAGCCCGCTTTCCTTGCAGAGCTGCTTTTCCGCCTGTTCGACGCTGAGGCCGAGCCGGCGCATCGCGCAGGGCACGGCGGCGGAGTCGAGGTCGCCCACGCGGTTGCTCTGCGGCAGTCCCGATTGCGGGCTGAGACCCATGCTCGTGCCGACGGCGACGCCGTCGGAGATCGCGGTCACGGAACTCGAACCGCCGAGGTGGCAGGAGACCACGCGGAGCGGCGCGCCGGGAATCGTGCGCGGTCCGTCGAGATAAAGACGGCGGGCGACTTCAGCCACGTCGGGCCGGCCGAGCAGCTCGGCCGAGCGCTCCGCGACGAACTTGTGGCTCGCGCCGTGGAAGCCGTAGCGGCGGATGCCCGCCTTGTACCAGGCCTCCGGCACCGCGTAACGCCGCGCGTAGTCCGGGACCCACTGGTAAAACGCCGTTTCGAAGAGCGCCACGCGCGGCACGCCGGGATGGCGTTCGCGGAAAAGGCGCAGGCCCTCGGCGTAGGGCGGATTGTGCGCGGGCGCCAGGTCGGCGGTGTCGCGCAGGGCCTTCTCGACGCTTTCGTCGGCGAGGACGCAGCCCGTCAGCTCGCCGGCGAAAACCGTCTTGAAACCCACTCCATCGAGATCCTTGGCGCTGCGGACGTGGCCGGCTCCGGCGAGTTCGCCGAGGGCCTTGTCGATCGCCGCGCCGTAGTCCGTCACCCGCTCCGAGCCGCCGCGTGCGATCATCGAGGCCGAGCTGCCCTCGAGGGAGAACAGCCGGTACTTGAACGACGTGGAGCCGAGGTTGGCGACGAGGATCTTCATTCTGATCTGTTAGCGCCGGTAAACGGATCGCTCAGGCGAGCCACTTGCCGAGGTTCGCGAGGTCTTCGTGCGGACGCGGAATCACCTGGACGGCGATGACCTCGCCGACGCGCTTGGCGGCTTCCGCGCCGGCGTCGACCGCGGCCTTGAGGGAAGCGACGTCGCCGCGGAAGAAAGCCGCGACGTGGCCGGAGCCGACCGCTTCGTAGCCGGTCATCGTGACGTTGGCCGCCTTGAGAGCGGCGTCGGAGGCCTCCAGCAGCGAGCAGAGACCTTTGGTTTCAATCATGCCGAGTGCTTCTTGAGCCATGGAAGGGAAGAGTTGAGGTGGAGGTTCAGACGCCGAAGTGCTTCAGGAGCTCGGCATGGGGCCGGGCGATGACATGCGCGCAGACCAGCTCGCCGACGCGCTTGGCCGCGTCCGCGCCGGCCTCGACGGCCGCCTTGACGCTGCCGACGTCGCCCTTGACGAGGATCGTCACGAGGCCGCCGCCGATCTGGACCTGCTTGGCGAGCGTCACGCCCGCCGCTTTCACCATGGCGTCGGTCGCCTCGATGGAGCCGACGTAGCCCTTGGTTTCGATCATGCCGAGAGAATCATTCATGAATGAATGGGGTTTGAGTTAGATGGAGTGAGTTTTGCGGTTGGAGGAAAGGGACGCGGAGCGCTCAGGGGAGCAGTTCCACCGGCACGCCGGGCGCGAGGCCGCAGGCGTTGCCTTCGTCGGTGTCGATGTGTGCCTCGAGTTTGAAGTCGGGCGAAACGCGAACGAGGATCTTGTCGAACGTCATCGCGCACGGACCGCCGACGCGCAGCTTGGCGAAGGAGCCGTGCTTCATGCCGTAGAATTCGGCGTCGTCGGGATGCATGTGCACGTGCGGCGCGGCGCGGATCACGCCCTCGGGCAGCTCGAGGAAGCCCGCGGGGCCCATCAGCATGCAACCGGGAGTGCCCTTGATGTTGCCGGATGCGCGGACCGGGATGTTGAACCCGAGCGAGATCGCATCGGTGAACGCCAGCTCGACCTGGTTGAGATCGCGGCAGGGGCCGAGGATGCGGAGATTGGAGATGATGCGGCTGCGGGGGCCGATCAGGGTGACGCTTTCCTGGGCGGCGTATTGGCCGTCCTGGTACAGCCATTTCATCGGCTGCAGCTGGTGGCCCTTGCCGAACAGGATCTCGACCGCCTCGGGCGTGAGATGGCAGTGGCGGGCGCTGACGTTGACGACCAGCGGGCGGGGTGCGCGCACGGAGCGCGGCATGGGCCGCTGCAGGCGCTCGTAGAGCATCCGGCGGACGACGTGCTCGATTTCGGCACGATGAGGCGTAGCGGGGGCAGGCGACATCGGGGTTGAGTTTGCCAGGTTCGTGGCGCAGGGGCTCGGCGGAATTTGCCAGAACCTGCGCATTATATGAGCTGTTTCGATCATATAAATCGACGCCGGCCCGGCGGGGCAAGCCCGAAGTGGAGATGCGCCTGAGAAGCGTTCGCCGGGGGAGAAGACGGCGGGTCGACTTGCGAGGCCGTCACTTGAGAGACGCCGCCCCATGCGCACGTCTCTCTCAGGGGACGGAAGGCAACAGAGGGAACGAAGCGCCTCGGGGACACGAATCCCCGCGGAGCGCCGGCCGCTGGCCGGCGTTTCCAGGGCCGTCGGCCAGCGGCCGACGCTCCCGAACGCGCGGGCTTCCGGCACTTCGATCCTCCACTCCTGCCGGCTATATGATCGGTTCCGCGCGAATCAGCGGGCGGTCACGAGCTGCTCGGGTTTCAGGTCGACGCCGGCTTTGCGCAAGGCGCTCCCGGGGGCGTCCGTCACCAGCGTGATCGGAGCGTCCCAGCCGACGACGCGGTGGGGCGTGGCGCGGCCGACCTTCGAGCCGTCGAGGCAGAAATAGGTTTTGGCCGTCCGCCGGAGCACCGCTTGCTGGAACGCCGCGATGTTGGCGTGCGAGTTGGTGATCCCGTTCGCGTCCAGGCCTTCGCCGCCGAGAAAAACGGCGTCGAAGCGCCAGGCTTCCAGGGCCTTCACCGACTGCGCGCCGATCAGGATGGCCTGGCGGTGGAGGAATATCCCGCCGAGCACGTGCAGTTCGATCCCCGGCGCGCCGCCCAGCATGCTCGCGATCGGCAGGCTGTTGGTGACGACGATCAGTTCGGAAAACGGGTGCCGCCGCACGAGCGCGCGGGCGACCGCCTGGACCGTCGTCCCGGCATCGAGGAAGATGACGCCGGAGCGGGGACAGAGCGCCGCCGCGGCCACGGCGATGCGTCCCTTGGCCGTGCGGGCGCGGTGCGCGCGCTGCGTCATCGACGCGAAATCAGCGTTGTAGTCGGCGAGCGCGCCTCCGCGGGTGCGGGTGATGAGACCGTTGGCGGCGATCACGGCGAGGTCGCGCCGGGCCGTGGCTTCGGACACGTTGAGCTGGCGGCAGATCTCCGCGACGGGGAGAAAACCGTCGGTGCGGATCAGATTCCGCAGACGCTCGCGGCGTTGCTCAACGATATGAAGCGGGACGCGCATGGGAAAATTGGGCGGTGGAAGTGGGCCCGTGGTTCGGGGCCGCGGCGGGCGCTGGAAGCGCGGGAGGGAGACCGGAATCGAGGGGCGATCCGCGGAATGGCCGCGGACCATACTCGTTCCGAACGTCTCCTGACAGACTTTTCTGGGCTTCCGGCGCTTTTTGCGGCCGCCCCCTCCGTCACGCAATCTTGAATACCTTCTTCAGTTCGTCGATCGCCGAGGAGGGCATGTGCACGACGGGACCGAGCGGCTTCGCCAGGAGAAGCGCCTCGGCCGTGGCCTCGAGCACCTCGAGCCGGTCGAAGGCTTCCAGGATGGTCCGGCCGACCACCAACGCTCCTTCGTTGGCGATCAGGACGACGGGCCGTTTCGCCGGGTGAATCTCCGCGGCGATCTCCGCGGCGTCCTCGACGATTCGGCGGAAGGGGAGTTTCGGAGCGTTGTTCAACACCACGAAACTCTCGGGGATCGTGTGCGTGCTCAGCGGCTCGGCCGTGACGCAGTACGCGGAGGCGTGGGCCGGCTGGGCGTTGATGATCGCTCCGACCTCGGGGTGCCGGGCGTAGATTTCGGCGTGCAGCCGCGCCGTGCGGCTCGGTCCGCGGCCGTTGGACGCGGCGTCTCCGCGAACGCGAACGATGCCGCGAGGCGTGAGTTCCAGCCGGTCGCGGCGCCGGGGCGTGATGAGGAATTCGTCGCGGCCGAGCCGGGCCGAGAAGCTTCCCGCCGTGCTGATCAGCAGGCGCTGCTGATAACCGCGTTGCACGAAGCGGCAGATCTGGTTGCGCAGATCCTTCTCCTCGTTGCTCGGCGGCTGGGGCGGCAGTTCCTTGAAGGTCGGGACCGTGTTCGCCAACTGCTCCGGCTTCAGCGTCTGCACCCGACCGAGCGTCGCGGCGCGGATGAGCGTCTGGGCGGCGAACTCCAGCGTCTCGAAACGCTGGAACGCCTCCTGGAGATCGCGCCCGCCGATCACCACGCCGTGATTCTCGAGCAGCACGCAATCGGCTCCCGCGGCGAACGTCTCGGCGATGTGGTCGCCCAGCGCCTGGGTCCCGGGGCACGCGTAGGGAGCGATTGCGACCCGTCCGCAGACTTCGTGGACGTGCGACTGCAACCGTGTATCCGGAATCTGGCGGCAGATCGAGAACGCCACCAGCGCTCCCGGATGGGCGTGCACGATCGCGCGCAGGTCCGGACGGCGGCGGTAGATCTCGCGGTGGAAGGGAAACTCCGACGACGGCGGGTGCGCGCCATCGCGGCGGTCGTCGGGCCAGACGCGGACGATGTCCGCCGGCGTCAGGGCGCCCTTGTCGACGCGCGACGGCGTGATCCAGATGCTTCCGTCGGGATCGAGGATCGAGAGATTCCCTCCCGACGTCGTGGTCATCCGGTAGCGGTAGATCCGCTGCATCGTTGCGACGAGTTCGTCACGTGGGTGTAGCCAGCTTGATTCCATGGGAAATCGGGAGGGGTGGAGGTTAGCGGAGAAACGCTTCGTGCAGACCGCCGTCGACGGTGAGGGTTTGGCCGGTGGTCTTGCAGAGGCGCGATGAGACGAGGAGGAAATACGCTTCGGCCTGGTCGGCCGGCGTGATCGGTGCCTTCGTCAGGGTACGATCCGCGTAGAATTGCGCGAGCTTGGAGACGAGGGACTCCGTCGGCTCGTCGTCGCGATAGTCGATACCGTACTTGGCGAGAGAACCGATGACCCGCTCGCGGGGAAACATCGCCGAGCCTTGCACGACCGTCGCGGGGGCGACGCCGTTCACCCGCACCAAGGGCGCGAGTTCGACGGCGAGTTCGCGGACGAGGTGGCTGGCGGCGGCCTTCGAGGTGTCGTACGCGAGCGAACCCTTCTTGGACACGACCGCGTTGGCGGAGGTGGTGAGCACGAGGTTTCCGCGCAGCCCCTGGTCGCGCCAGGTCTTCGCCGCCTCGTCGGCCACGAGGTAGCTGCCGGTGACGTTGATCGAGAACGTGAGCGCCCATTTGTCGTCCGGAATGTGGCCGGTCGTGTCGCTCGGGACGAAGATGCCCGCGGTGACGCAGATCGAATCGAAGCCGCCGTAGGCGATCGCGACGTCGTCGAGCATGCGGCGGATCGAGGTGCGATCCGTGATGTTGGCGGCGAGGCCGAGGGCCGGGCCGCAGGACGAGAGGCCCGTGCCGGCGACGCCGATGCCGAGACCGAGTTTGTCGGTGATCTCTTTCGCGGTGGCCTGCGCGGCGGCTTCGTTGAGGTCCACGCAGACGACGTGCGCGCCGTCCTTCACCAGGCGGTGGGCGGTTTCGCGTCCGATGCCGGAGCCCGCGCCGACGACCACGACGACCTGCCGGGCGAGTTCCTTCTCCGCCGGCATGCGCTTCAGTTTCGCCTCCTCGAGCAGCCAGTATTCGATGTCGAACGCCTCCTGCTGCGGGAGCGAGACGTAGCGGTCGATCGCCTCTGCGCCCCGCATCACCTCGACGGCGCAGTTGTAGAACTCGGCGGTCACGCGGCTTTCGGACTTGTCCTTGCCCCACGCGATCATGCCCAGGCCGGGGATCAGAACCACCGTCGGGTTCGGATCCCGCATCGCCGGCGAGTCCGGGTGTTTGCACGCCTGGTAATACGCGGCGTAGTCGGCGCGGTACTTGTCAAGCCCGCGGGAGAGCTTGGCCTTGAGCGCGGAGAGATCCTCGGCCTGCGGATTCCAGTCGACGTAGAGCGGCTTGATTTTCGTCCGGAGAAAATGATCCGGGCACGACGTGCCGAGTTCGGCGAGGCGCGCAGCCTCGTGGGAATTGACGAACCTCAGGATCTTCGCGTCGTCCTGCACGGTGCCGACGAAACGCTTCTGCCGGGAGACCTGGCCGCGCAGCCAGGGGAGGATGGCGGCGAAGGTCGCGCGGCGCGGAGCCTCGTCGAGCGTGGCGTATTTCTGTCCGCCGAACGCCGCGGCGTCGCCGCCCTTGGCCGCGTACTTCGCCTCGATGAAGGCGGAGGCTTTTTCGATGAACTCCAGCGTCGCGGTGTAACACTGCTTGTCGTCGTCGGACCACGAAATGAACCCGTGCTGCCCCATCATGATGGCGCGGACCTTCGGATTCTTGCGGGCGATTCCCTGCATCGCCAGACCGAGTTCGAAACCGGGCCGCATCCAGGGCACGTAGGCCATCTCGCCGCCGAAGATCTCCCTCGTCAGCTCCTCGCAGCGCGCCGAGGCCGCGATGGCGATGATCGCGTTGGGGTGCATGTGATCGACGTGCCGGCCCGGCAGGAAGGCGTGCAGCGGCGTGTCGATCGAGGAGGCGCGGGGGTTGAGGTTGAACGTCGCATGCGTGTACATGCCGACCATGTCGTCCTCCGCGTGGGATTTCAGGCCCTTGTCGCCACGCGCTGCATACAGTTTCTGCAGGTTCAGCAGCTTTTGCTGGTAGAGAGAGGAGAAATTCTCGCGGGTGCTCGTGCGCAGGTCGCCGCCGGAGCCCTTGACCCAGAGCACCTCGACGGTTTCGCCGCTGAGCGGGTCCTTTTCCGCGGTCTTCGACGAGGTGTTGCCCCCGCCCGTGTTGGTGATGCGTTGGTCGCTGCCGAGCAGGTTGGAGCGGTAGACGAGGCGGCCAACCGGATCGAGGGTGGCGGCCTGGGCGTCGTCCCAGAGGTGATTCACATAACGAAACGAATTGGGCATGAACGGACGGTCAGGAAGGTTGTTGTTGTGATGTGTGTGTGGCCGCGCGGGCGGCGGCCGGGCACAGTCCGGCCTTTATGATCGAAGTCAATCATATCGCCGCGTTTTGAGAGGCAGGCGGACGCCGGCGATGAGGCACCGACGGGCGGAATCTTCTCCGCGGGGCCTCGCGGCGGGGGCGGTCCGCGGGCGCGTCAACCTCGCCGTTCGCCGGGTCGGCGGGACGCCGCCGTCGCCTGCGTCCCATTCCCGCCAGGATCTCGCAACTTTACCCGGCCTTCCGCGTCTAGGCCTGTCGGACACATCCTCGACAAACCCGGGGGGGCGCCGCTTACATTATCCACTCTATGACCCTGCTTTCTCGCGACTCCATGCCGCGCACCGCGATTCGCTCCGCGCGCGGCTTCACGCTTCTCGAAATCCTCGTGGTCCTCGCGATCATCGGGCTGCTGATGTCGCTCGCCATCACCAACACCGACAAAATCTTCGGCGACGCAAAGGTGAAGACGGCGGAGATCTTCGTGAAGCAGAGCATCAAGGTTCCGCTCACCAGCTACCGCATGCAGATGGGCGACTTCCCGTCGACGGCCGAGGGGCTTCAGGCGCTGATCACGCCGCCCGCGAACAAGGCTGACCGCTGGCGCGGCCCGTACCTGCAGGACCCCAAGGTTCCGATGGATCCCTGGGAGCGGCCTTATCAGTACCGTTATCCCGGCACGCACAATAAAACCGGATACGATCTCTTCTCGCTCGGGCCCGACGGCCAGGAGAGCGAGGACGATATCAAGAACTGGTGATGTCTCTGCGCAGAGCGCACGTGCGGGAGGGAACCGCCGCCCGGCGGGGTAGACGCCGGGGCTTCACCTTGCTGGAGGTGCTGCTCACGCTCGCCCTCATCGGCCTCATGGCGGGAGTCTTAATCACGATGTCGATCCACCTGACGGAGCCGAGGTCGGCCACCGTGGAGGACGTCTTCTGGAAGGCGGTCGGCGAGGCGCGCAAGGAAGCGTTGCTCACCGGTCGCGAGGTCCGGCTTCGCTTCCAGCCTGGGCGGGAAAAATCGGTGGCTACCTTTGTCACCAACGGTCCCGATGGCGCACAACGGTTTCCGCTCGAAAACGAGGCCGAGGTGACGGTGGACTTTCTCTCCACGCAGAAGGCGACCAGCGCGATTCTGATCCGAAGCCAGTTGGTCGAGACTCAGACGATTCCTTTCGTCACCTTCTACGGCGACGGTTCGTGCACGCCGTTCCGCGTCCAGATCCGCACCGGCGGTCCGGCGCGCTCCCTCTCGATCGATCCGTGGACCTGTGCGCAGGTGCTCGCGGCCAACCCGGCGCCCAACGGAGGAGCGGCCCAATGAAGGCGCGGGTCCGGTCCGGCTTCACGCTGCTCGAGGTGCTGATCGCGCTGGCGATTTTCGCCATGGCCGCGGTCGTGCTCGGCGCCTCCTACATCAACGTCCTGATGAGCTACGAGAGCGCCGACAAGGCGGTGCAGCGAAACGAGGACGTGGAGTTCGCGCGCGCCGCGCTTCTGACCGAGACGGACCGCGAGACGGTGGAGAAGGGCGCGGATTTCGAGAGCGGGCCCAACCGCCACGTCACCTGGAAGGCCACTCTCGAACAGACGGAAACGCCGGACGTCTTTCTGGTGAATTTCGAGTGCACGATCACGAGCCCCGACCTGAAACAGCCGGAGAAAATCCTGCAGACCTTTCGGGTGCTCCGGCCGACTTGGTCCAAGGGCGACGAACGCGATACCCTGCGCGCGAAAACGCGCGATCGTATCACCAAGATCATTACGACGCAGAAATGAGGCGCGCCGGCACAGCTCTCGATCCCGTTTTGGCTCTCCCTGGGAGCGCAGCCATCCGGCCCGCGGCGCACGGGGGGCGGTCGGGACGTCCGCATTTCCGCCGGGTTGTTTCCACCAACGGGTTCACCCTCCTCGAAATCCTCGTCGCGCTCGCGCTGGTCGCCCTCGTGCTCGTGGCGATGAACACGTTCATCTTTTCGATGGGCGAGCTCTGGGGGCGAAACAACGACGTGCGTCTCTTCGACCAGCATGTGCGCAACGTCACCCGGTTCCTGCAGAACGAGCTGCGCTCCGCGTCGCTTCCTCCGGCGGTCACCCCGAGCGAAACGGCCATCGCACCGAAGGAGATCAAAAACCGGTCCGGCACGACCGAGCCGCTGCTGACCTTCGAGCTTCCGGCTGGCAGCCGCCTGCTCACCTGGCCGGACCGGCCGCTGCCGGACGTCGTCTGTTCGCTGGCGGTGAGGCCGCGGGACGGTCTGGTGTTGCTGTGGCATTCGCGGTTGGAGAAGCGCTTCGACCAGGATCCGCCGCGAGAAACCGTCATTACGCCGCTGGTCACCGCGATCGGCTACGACTACTACAACGCGGATTTCAAGAACTGGCGCAGCGAAAGCACGCTGGTGAAGGAGGCCAACGGCGAACTCAAGACGCCCCAGCGGCTCCGCCTGACGTTCACCTATGGCAAGCTGAAGCGCGAGACGGTCGTGATGCTGCCCGTGCCGGTGGAGGGGCTCCCGCTGTTCTAGCCCATGCGCCGCTCGCTCCAGAAGCTCCGCCGAGGGTCGGTGATCCTGATCGTCCTGATCACGATCCTGTTCGCGACGCTCGCTCTCACCGTCTTCATCGAGAAGGCGAGCAACGACCTGCTTGTCGACGCGCGGCAGGCGGACGCCAACCGGCTGAGACTCGAGGCATTTTCGGCGCTGGAAACGACCTTGGGCGTTCTCGAGGATTTTCGTCTCGTGCTCGGCGCGCTGCACAGCCCGTCGGAAGGGTGGGGCGATCCGCTCGACTTTGCCGGATACACGCCGGGGGAGGGACGCACGATCGACATTCAGTTCGTGGACGAAAGCGCGAAGGTGTCGCTGCCGAAGGCGTCGCCGACCCAGTTGGTCGACCTCTTCAAGTCCTGGGGACTGATGCAGAACGACGCCGAGAAGCTCCGCGACGCACTCCTCGGCTGGATGCAGAAGGATTACGTTCCCTCCAGCGCCAGTTCGCCGCGCGCCGAGGATTACGATCGCGGCGACTTGCCCATCGCGCCGCCGGGGCGCTTGCTCCGGTCGTTTCAGGAATTGGCGTCGATCGAATACGCGCGCACCGTTTTTTACGACGAAAACGGCGAGCCCAACCCGCTCTGGCACCGCTTCGTCGAGGCGTTTTCGCTGTTCGCCTACGACAAGGCCAACATCAACGGCGGCAATCCCGAGGCGCTGGCGGCCCTGGGCATCACCGACGAAGGCCAGCGCCGGCGCGTGGCCGACTACATCCACGGCACCGGCAGCTACGCCCGGCAGGGCCCCGGTTATTTCAAGAACGCGGGGGACGTCGGCACGATCCTCGGCGGCAACTCTCCGGCCTCGGAACTCAGCACGCAGATCAGCGCGCTGCGCATCATCATCACGGTGTGGGAAGGCCATTCGTCCTACCGTTTGAACGCCGTCGTGGCCCCCCAGGGTGGAGCGACGATCGCGGCCACCAACCGCAGCCAGACCGACGCGACCAAGTCCGGAGATCAGGTGAAACAAAACAACACGCAGGCCGCGGTTCCGAAGACCAGCGCCGCCGCCGGGATGAGCGGGGGCAAATCGCTGAACTATCCCTTTACGATCTTGGAAATCCGTGAAAATGATGAGGTCGCATCCACTCCAACGGGAAGCCCCGAAGAAACGCCCTGAGCATGGCCCTATCGCTTAATCGATTTTCCCTGAAGGCGCCGCCGCCGCGCGTCGTCCTGCTCCCGGATGCGCTTTTTTTCGTGCGCACGATCCCGATCGCGCCTTCGGCGACCGCGGCCGATGTCGCGGGCCAGGTGGAACTCGCCCTGGAGAGCCTGGCGCCGTTTCCCCTGTCGCACATGTACTACGCCCATCACTGGGTGCCCGGTGCGACCGCCGCCGTCGTTTACGCGGCGTATCGGAAACGGTTCACGACTGAAGAAGCGGAAAGCTGGTCCGACGCCGCGATGGTCCTGCCGCGTTTTGCGACGCTGCTCACCGCGCGGGTTGACCGCGCTTCGACGGTGATCCTGACCCTGCCCGACGGTTTGACGGCGATCCACTGGGGCGACCACGCCGACGTTCCCTCCACGATCGTCACGCGTAGTTGGAGCGAGGAGACGGAGCCGGGCGAAAAGGCCCGCATCCGCGACGAATTGCTTCGTTCCCTCGGAGGCACGAAGTCGGTGATCGACATCGACGAGGCGCCGCAGATCGAGACGCACAGCGGCGGCACCGAATACGTTTTCCGGGCCCGGAATCTCGCCGGAACCTTCACGCGCGAGCAGATCGATGCGCTCGACGTGCGCGACAAGGAGGATCTCGCCGCGCGGCGCCGCGCCCGTTCCCGCGACCTGCTGCTCTGGCGCACGTTTGTCGCCTGCGCCGCGGGCGTCGTCCTCGCCGGAGCGCTCGAACTCGGGCTCATCGGCGGCCGCTTCTGGCAACGCTCCCAGCAGTCGGTGATCGCCCGCCAGGCTCCCGTCGTTTCCGACATCCAGCGCGCACAGACGCTCGCGACGCGGATCGAGGAGCTGTCGACCAAACGCCTCCGGCCTTTCGAGATGATCACGATCGTCGGGGCGAAGCGTCCTTCGACCGTCGTATTCCTCCGCACCACCACCCGTTCGCTCTACACGATGGAGATCGAGGCCACGGCTAATTCTCCGGCGGACGTCGGCGCCTTCCAGGCTGCGCTCCGACAGATGCAGGAGATCGCCAAGGTGGATATCGAACGCCAGGGCACGCGCGACGGCACCTCGAATTTCGTCATGGCGGTCACGTTCAAACCCGAAGCTTTTTCCGCGCCCCGCACATGAAAGCGTTTTTTCTCAGCCGCCTTCTCCGCGAGAAACTGCTCCTCCTCGGCCTGGTGGCGATCGCCGCCGCGATGTGGCTTTCGAGTGTGGCTCGCCGCGTGAACACGTTCTGGATGGAGGCGCGGGTCGCTTCCGCCGAATTGGCCGACCAGAAACGCTGGCTGGCCGAACGCGGACGGATCGAAAAGGAGGCGAAAACCGCGATCGAACACCTCGATCCGGGTCATACGTTCGATGCCGTGCGGCTTCAGGCCGAACTCGACTCCATCGCCCGCGGCGCCGGGATTTCGAAGGACACGTCGATCGACGACACGCAGGTTTCGTCCGGACCGCAGTTCTCGATCAATTCCGTGCGTTTTGTGATCCGGAACGCCGAATACGCCTCGCTCGTCCGCTTTTACGAGGAGCTTTCCAAGCGGTCGCCGTACATCGGCATCGAGGAGTTCACGCTCGTTTCGAACCGCGCGGCGCCGTCGCAGCTGACGGCATCGTTGCGGGTTTCGTCGGTCGAGGTGACGCGCTGAGCCCGCGGCCGCTACGCGCGGTCTGCGGAGGAGTTGGCGGTTTCTCGTTGGGAGTCTGAGGCCTTGCTGCGGGCGGCGCATTAATCGCCTCCGGCGTGGACCGCGGCGGCTCTTCAGCCCGGCGGGGAAGCGGTCCCAGCCGGTCGGTAACGGCGGCGTTACGGTTCTCTCGTGGAGAATTCCGCCGACCGGAGCACTGGTTGGTTTGCCGGCGGAACGAGGTACGGTCCGTCCGGCGCCAACTTTCTGCCGTATTGCGCCATGAACCTTCGGATTGTTTTCGCCTCTCTCTCCCGCCGGCTCGGGCTTCCCACCGCCGTATTGATGGCGTTCCTACAACGCATGCCTGCCGTGAAGGCGCTTGTCGCCTCGGGCGAGTATGTCCTTTCCAGTCCCGCTTCCGACGTCCTGCGATTGTCCGCGGCGACCGCGGCCGTGCTCGGCGCGGTGGATACGCTTGCGGGAGCGACCATGCTGAGCTCCACGGCGCCGAGCCCGCTCAGCGCGAAGGTCGGCACGGCCGTCTCCGTGGCGTTCAGCGTGACGGGCACGGTCAGCAGCGCCGACTCCTGGAAAATCTCGGGCAGCGTCCCTCCGGGTCTCGAGTTCGCGGCCAGGGAGAGTGGCGGGGCGTCCGTGACCAGCGGCTTGATCAACGCGACGACTCTCTACCTCCGGGGCACGCCGACGACCGCGGGCGCCTACACGATCAACCTGCTCGCCTACAACGATCCGAACGGCGGCAGCTTCCAGTCGCCACTTTTCTCCTACACGGTGAACGTTTCAGAGGACACAACTCCGCCGCCACCGCCACCACCGCCCCCGCCGCCAGGTTCGGGCCCGGCCTTTACGCAGCAGCCGGCGAGTCAGACCGTCGCGCCCGGCGGTTCCGCGACCTTCACCGCCTCGGCCACCGGAGGCACCGTCACGTATCAATGGCGGAAGAACGGCACGGCGATCGCCGGTGCGACGGATTCGATGCTGACGCTCTCGAATCTGACGACTGCCGATGCCGCGGACTACACGGTCGTCGCCTCCAGCTCTTCCGGCCAGACGACGAGCCGGTTTGCCCGCCTGATCGTGGAGAATCCTCATCCCGGAAACCTCACCAACATGTCGGTCCGCGCCGTCGCGGGCTTCGGCGGACAGCCGCTTATCGTCGGGTTTGTCGCCTCGGGGACCGGAAAGCAGATCCTTGTTCGTGCGATCGGCCCCACGCTCGGCTCGATGTTCGGCGTGCCGGGTTCGCTCGCCGACCCGATCATGGAGGTTCACCTGCCCAACGCCGATCTGGCGGCGACCAACGACGACTGGGGCGCCAACGGCATGGCGGCGCAGATGATGCAGATTTTCGCCAGCGTCGGCGCCTTCGTTCCGGCGAGCCAGGCGAGCAAGGACTCGGCTGCGGTCGTCACGGCGGAAGGCGCGAGAACGGTTCACGTCAACGGCGTGGGTGGCACGAACGGTGTCGTGCTCGTGGAATGCTACGACCTCGGCGCCGGCTCCGGAGCGTTGGTGAACGTGTCCGCCCGAAATCACGTGGGCACGGGCGGCGACATCCTCATCGCGGGCTTCATCATCGGAGGAAACACGCCGCGCCGCGTCCTCGTTCGCGCCCTCGGGCCGAGATTGCAGGACTTCGGCGTGAACGGCGTGCTGGCCGATCCGCAGCTGGAGGTCCACGCGACCGTCAACGGTCAGGACATGGTCTTTGCCGCGAACGACAACTGGGGCGACGAGGCCAACGCCGCCGAGATGAACCCGCTCACGCCGACGCTGACGCTGCCGGCCGGCAGCAAGGACTCCGCTGTCCTGATCACACTTCCTCCCGGCGCCTTCACCGCCCAGGTGAAAGGCCCCGGCACGAGCACCGGCGAAGCGTTGGTCGAAATCTACGACGTGACGCAGTGACCGCGGTGCGGCGAATGGTTCGTGCGCCGGCGTGCGGTGATGAAGCCGCCGCGCCGCGGAGAAGTTGGTAATTGGTAACTGGAAGTTGGGTACGGACCTCGAGCCCCGCGGAAATATGCTCGGGCCCCCGGTGTCACCAACTACCAACTACTCCGCACCGCTGGCGCGGTTATACCTTTCCGCGCTTTGCCTCGAGTCGCCGGCGGATGTCGGCCACGACCTGCGGCGTGAGGGGAAAACGCAGGACGAGCAGGAGGGCGACGGTGACGCCGAAGAGCGGGAGGCCGATGAGGATCGTTTTGATTCCGATGATCGTCTGCGCCGTCTGCATGCCGCCTTCGCGTTTCGCATCGAAATGGACCAGCGGGAGGAGCCAGCCGGGAATGCCGGCGCCGAGGGAGAGCCCGAGCTTCTGCGTGTAGGACGAACAGGCCGAGAAGGAGCCTTCGCGGCGTTTGCCCGTGTCGAGTTCGTCGTAATCCATCGCGTCGGCGCCCATCGAGCCCGAGAGCATCCAGAATCCGGCGCATACGAACGCGACCGCGCCCGAATAAAACACCTGCAGCCACTGGACCGCCGGCGTGTAGAGCCACCATCCGGAAGCGTAGGCGACGTAGGCCAGGAGGCAGGTGGCGATGGCCGCCGAACGCTTGCCCAACCGGTGTGCGATCTGGGCGATCAGCGTGGCGCCGAGAATGCCGCCGATCGAGGCGGCGACACCCATCCACGTGTTCCACTCGGCGGCCGGCGCTTCCGCGCCGTTGCAGACGATGTAGCGGGTCGCGATGTAGCCGAGGCCGCCCACGACCGAGTTGCCGAGGGCAAAGGCGAGGGTAAAGAGAAGCTGGATACGGAACGGCTTGCACTTGAGCGTGGTGAAGAACGCCTCGCTCAGTTTCACCCGCTCCTGCTTCGCGGTGATCACGTAGTCGTAGTACCGCTCCCGGATGGAGAAGAACATCGTGACGCTGAAGATGATCATGATCGCGCCGAGTGCGCAGGTGTAGATCTGGATGCCGAGCAGCGTGTCGGTTTTCACCGCGCCGGTGTCGCTCGCCGTCGCCCACCGGGTGCCCGCCCACGTCGCGACCTGCAAGGAGGAGAAGTTGGCGATCTCCATCACCTTTTGAATGGCGCCCTTCACGGACATCACCCGTGTCCGCTCGTTGTAGTCGGGCGACATCTCCGCTCCGAGGCTCTGGAACGGCATGTTGAACGAACTCATGATCGGCACGTACAGGATCGAGGAGACGAGCATGTACGCGAAGATCTGTTTCTCCGTCCAACCCGCGGAGCAGAAAAGAAAGAGCATCGGCAAGCCGAGGCCGGCCGCGATGCCGCCAAAAAGGAGGAAGGGCCGGCGCCGGCCCCAGCGCGTGCGGGTGTTGTCCGAGAGCCAGCCGAAGAACGGATCCGACATCGCGTCCAGCAGCCGGTTGAGCATCAGCGCGGTGCCCACCCACTCCGGGCGGACGCCGAGGTACGCCATGAACACGGCGTAAGCGACTCCAGGATACAGCCAGTGGCCCCACATATCGAGTCCGGTGCCAAGGCCGTAGGCGACCTTGCTGAGCAACGGCACCCGGTCCTCGGGGCGCGTTTGTGTCGGATTGGCCTGATCGGGAACGGGGGCGGCGACGGTTTGCATGCTGGGGCTGGGAACCAAGGGTGGGCGGAACTAAGGAGAGAACTCACTCCGGCGTTTACCCGCGTTCGGAAAAACCGCGCGGTGCGTGAGCTCGCTCGCCCCGAGCACACAAGAGCCCGCGGACCTGCTCAAGGCGCGAATCCAAAAGTACAGCTCCCAAACAAAGGATCTCAGCGGTTTCGAGGGTCGGTGCAGACGCCCGTGTGATCCGGAAAAGGATACTCATGCCGCTTCGAGGCTGTTGCTGACGCGGAGCCAACAAAGCGGGGGGCTCTGGCCCGCCTCGCCGCGGATCCGGTTTACGGGCGTGCTGGTTTCACCACGGTTTGCGGCTGCCCGCTCTCGGCGGAGGCGTAGATTGCGCAGAGAATCCTGAAGTTGAACCAAGCCTGCTCGTCTCGGATGAGGTCCGCCTCCCGGCCCTCCAGAAACGCGACGAAGCGGAGCACCGGACGATGAAGGCTCGTCTCGCGCGGGTCGTCCGGAATCTGCACGATTTCCTGCGCATCCACACCCGCCGAGTCGGCAAAGACTCTCAGCGTGTTGCCCTGCCATTCCAGCCAGTCCCAGTTGATCGCGCCGCGCGGTCCTTCGATCTGGTAAAGCTCCGATCTCCCGCCGAAACACGCGGCGGAACGCTCGTAATCGACGCGGATGCGTTCGCCCTTCGCCGTGACGAGCGTGAGCGCGGCGCAGGCGTGGTGCTCGACGTCGCAGGTTACGCCCGCAGGCAATTCCGGTCCGCGCTGCAGCGGAGAAATCCAGGCGTTTTCCACCACGACCGCCGCGGGATCGAAGACGGCGTTCCAGGTCAGCACGTCGTACGGTCCCCAATCCAGGACGCAGCCGCCGCCGGCCAGGCTGCGATCGAGAAACCAGCGGGAACCCGGCTGGTATTCGATCCCCGGACGCGCTCCGGTGAGGCGCGCCTGCCATTTCACGTGCAGGGGCGAACCGAGCACCCCGCTCGAGATCCGGCGTTTGACCTCCGCCAGGATCGGCCGGCCGAGGTAACGAACGCTGCAGCAGGCAAAATGGAGCCGGTGCGCCCGGGCCGCGGCGAGGATTTCGTCGCTCTCCGCGACGTTAATGCCGAGCGGCTTCTCGCAGAGGACGTGCCGCCCCGTCGCAAACGCGGCGAGCGCGTACTGGCGGTGAAGCCAGGGAGGCGTCGCCACCACCACGACCTCGTCCCCCGTTCTCGGCGCGGCGAGCATCTCTGCGGCGTCGGCGTACACGCTCGCTTCCGGAAACTCCGAGGCGAACGAAGCGCGCGTCGCCGGATTCGGATCCGCCGCGGCCAGTTGGGGCACGTGGGGCAGAAGGCGGGTGGCGGCGGCGTGATTGCGGGCGATCACGCCCGCTCCGACGATGAGGATGCGTTGGATCATGGCTTGAGCCGTCCGGCGGAGGTCGTGGCGGCGGACGATGTAAGGGGGAAACGGTTACACGGGGCGCGCCCAGCATTAGCCGCAATCCGCGCCGGGGCAACTGGGCCGACGTTCTTACGTTTGGACGCGCGAGCCCGCGCCGGCCGCGAAGCGTTCCTCAACACCCGGATAACGTTTCTCATTAGCGGAATCCGCCGCTTCGGCTACGATGCTGGCGAGGCGCTGAGCGCCGTCCGCACCTTTTGCCATGCACATTTTCCCTCTCTCTTCCGCGTCCTGGCGTTTTCGGGACTGCGCCGAAAAATCCTGGCTCCCGGCCTGCGTGCCCGGCTGCGTCCATACCGATTTGTTGGCGTCGGGCAAAATCCCGGACCCCTTCTGGGCGGGAAACGAGGAGCGGCTCCAATGGATCGAGGAGCGCGACTGGGAATACCAGACGAGTTTTGTCGTGCCTACCGCGCTGCGAAAGGAGGAGGTCGTGGAACTCGTCGCCGACGGACTCGACACGGTTGCGATCGTGGCGGTCAACGGACGGGAGGTGGCGCGAACGGAAAACATGTTCGTCGGATACCGCTGGGACGTGAAACCGTTGCTCCGCCCCGGAAAGAACGAGCTTCGCATCCGGTTCCAGAGCGCGATGCGGTACATCCGCAGCCACCGCCTGGAGCACGTTCCGCGGGAACTCAACGACCCGGTGGGGCGCTGCACCGTCATCCGTAAACAGCAGTGCCAGTTCGGCTGGGATTGGGGGCCGCGCTTCGTGACCGCCGGAATCTGGCGCGATATCCGCCTGGAGGGCTGGACCGGCAACCGGCTCGAGGGCGTGCGCGTTTCCCAGACGCATCGGGCGGACGGCAGCGTGCGTCTCGAACTCGCGCCGGAGCTGGCGCGGGCCGACGGAAACGCGACGTGCCGCTGGCGACTCTCGCTCAATCAGGTGGTGGTCAACGAGGGCGTCGGCCGCGAGATCGAGGTCCCGCATCCGCAGCTTTGGTGGCCCAACGGCCACGGGGCGCAGCCGCTCTATCGGCTCGAAGTCGATGTCACTGCGGCGAACGGAGCCGGCTGCGGCAGCTGGTCGCGCCGGATCGGTCTGCGCACGATCGAACTCGACCGGCACGCGGACGAGTGGGGCGAGTCCTTTCAGTTCGTCGTGAACGGTCGCCCGATCTTCGCCAAGGGGGCCGACTGGATTCCGGCCCACTGTTTCGTCGCGGGCCTGGCGCGTCCCGACTACGAGCGCGATCTCTGCTCCGCGGCGGCGTCGCACATGAACATGATCCGGGTGTGGGGCGGCGGCATCTACGAGAGCGAGGATTTCTACGATCTCTGCGACGAGCTCGGATTGCTCGTCTGGCAGGACTTCATGTTTGCCTGCACCCTCTATCCGGGAGACGAGGCCTTTGTCGCCTCGGTCCGCGAGGAGGTCGCCTTCCAGGTCCGCCGGATCCGCCATCGCGCGTGCCTCGCCCTCTGGTGCGGGAACAACGAGGTGTTCATGTGCAACGTGAGCGAGCTGACGGACCCGGCGAAGCGCCCGCTGATGGAGGCGTACGAGACGGTTTTCCACCGGGCGATCCCGGAGGAGCTGCGCCGTCACGACTCCACGACGGCGTGGTGGCCGAGTTCTCCGTGGCGGGGCGGCACCGGCGCGGACCATGCCGCGGGCGAGCGCTCCGGCGACACGCATTATTGGGACGTCTGGCACGGGCGTTTTCCGGTGAAGGACTATGAGCGGTGGAATTTCCGCTTCGTATCCGAGTTCGGGATGCAGAGTTACTCCTCGCCGGAAACGCAGGCGACGTTCTGCCCGGAGGACGACGCCAACGTCTTCGGCCCCTCGATGGAGAATCACCAGAAGAACCGGGGCGGCAACCAGGTCATCCTCGACTACGTGTCCCGGCGGTACCGCTTCCCCAAGGACCAGGCCTCGCTCGTCTACCTCTCGCAGCTCAATCAGGCGGACTGCATGCAGGTGGGCGTGGACCACTACCGGCGCCAGATGCCGCGCTGCATGGGCGCGCTGTATTGGCAACTCAACGACTGCTGGCCGGTGGCGTCATGGAGTTCGATCGAGTTCACCGGACGCTGGAAGGCGACGCAGTATGCCGCGCGGCGGTTTTTCGCGCCGGTCGTCGTCTCCGCGCACGTGCCGGGAGACGAGTCCCCGGGCATCGGCAACTATCGCCGGTCCACGGTGCGCGAGGTTCACCTCTACACCGTTTCGGAGCTCATCGAGCCGGCCCGCGCCGTGCTGCGCTGGGATCTGTTTCACGTGGACGGTTGGAAGCTCCTCTCGGGGCGGAAGAGCGTGACGCTTCGGTACGGCGAGAGCGTGCGGCAGGCGACGCTCGACCTGGCGAAAGCGCTGGAGAAACACCATCGCGACAACCTCGTGCTGCGCATCGCTCTCGATCTCGGCGAGAAACGGGTCAGGGAGGAAACCGTGTTCCTAACCCCGCCGCGTTTCGTCAATCTGCCCAAGCCGGCGACGAAGGCCATCGTGCGCTCGACGGGCCCGCGCGAATTCCGGCTGACCTTCACCTCGAAGACGTTCCAGCACCGGTTTCTCTTCGATCTGCCGGGGATGCAGTACCAGGCCTCGGACAACTTCTTCGAGTTGTATCCGAACGAGCCGAAAACGGTGCTCGTCCAAACGGCGCGAAACCTGACGCTCGGCGCCGCGCGGAAGAGACTCAGCTGGATGTCCCTCGCGGATACTTTCTGATTCGGACTGCCGTTCCGTCGCGAGATCTCGCGACGGCCGGCAAGGAGGTCAGTTCTCCTCGTAGACTTCGACGAGCGCGACGCCGGTGCCGTTGTCTTTTCCCGAGACGATTGCGGTGTAGTCGCCCGGGTTGAGCGTGAGCACCAAAGCCGCGTCTTTCGATCCGACGGCCCAGTTGTCGATGCCGCATTTCTGGAAATCCGGACGGATGGCCGCGTCCCAGTCGTCGTTTTTCGCCACGAGGTCGTTCCCGTGGCGGACCTCGATCATCGGGTTTTCCAGGACGCCGGGCACACCGTACTTCGTGAGCGCGGGGCCGGAGGCGCGGATGACGACTTTCTTCGGCGTGTCGCCGCGGACAATGAAGCCCGCGATCTGCACGCCGTCGTTGCTGAGCACGACCGAGCGCGTGGAAACGTTGTAGAAGTGCGTGGCGCCAGCGCCCACCTCGAAGCCCTCGATCAGCGACACGCCCGTCGTCCGGCCCTTGCCCGAGACGATCGCGGTGTAGTCGCCGGGTTCGAGCGTGACGAGCAGCGCGGCTTCCTTGCTCCCGTCGGGCCAGTGGTACGCGCCGACCTGCTGGGCGGCCTGGAGAATCGCGGCTTTCGTGCCGGCTTCGCCGCCCCAGTTGTCGTTCGACGCGAGGGAAACGTCGCCCTGGAAAAGTGTGAGCACCGGATCGGCAAGAGAGCCGGCGACGTTGAACGGTTGTTGCGCGAGCGTCGGGCCCCAGGCGCGGAGCAGTACGGTCTTCGGACTGTCGCCGCTGACGATGAAACCGGCGATCATGACGTTGCCGTCCGTGCCGACCTGCGACCGCGTCGAGATGTTGAAAAGACGGTTGGCGCGCGGTTCGGCGACGGACACGGCGGCGGCATCGCTCAGGGCCGAGCCACCGGGGCCGGCGACCTCGACCCGATAGCTTCCGGCATCGGCGGCGGAGACGGAGTCGATCTTCAGCGAGGCGCCGGTGGCGCCTGCGATCGGTGCGCCGTCCTTGTACCACTGATACGACGTCACGCCGGCGGCCGAGACTTTGAGCGTGGCGGCCTCGCCGCGGGTGGCAGTGAGACCGCGCGGGTGGTTCCAGATCAACGGCGCTCCGTTGGCGCTCGCCTGAAGGTAGTCGCGCAGCCAGACGAGGGCGGGTCGCTCGGTGCCGTCGGCCTGGACGATGTACGCGCCTTGGTCCTGGCGCCAAAGGCCGGGGCGGAAGCCCCAGAGCGTGATGCCTTTCACGGACGGGTGCTCCCAGAAGAGCGGGAAGAGCCGCTTGTAGTCGTCGAGCTGGACCTGGTCCGTCGGCCCGTCGACGTCCATCTCCGTGATGTAGATCGGCAGTCCGGCGGCGGCGATGATGTCGAGATTGGCCTTCAGCGTCGCATTCGGCGGGGTGGTCGAGAAGGCGTGGCCCTGGATGCCGACGGCGTCGATCAGGCCGCGATCTTTCAGGAGCTTGATGAGCGTGACGTAGGATTGGGCCCGCTGCGTGAAGTTGGTCACGTTGTATTCGTTGACCAGCAGCTTGGCCCGCGGGAAGTGGAACCGCGCCATCTGGAACGCCCTGATCACCCAGTCGTAACCGGTGGTGCCGGTGCCCCCGAGGGCTTTGATATAGTTTCCGCCACCTTCACCGGGCCTGTCGGGCGGGTCGCTCATCGGCTCGTTGACGACGTCGATCATGTCGACGTCCGGGTAACGGGCCGCGAGCGCCGCGAACCACTCCTGGATCTCCTGCAGCTGCTCCTCGGTGGAGAGCGTTTCGACCCACGAGGGCTGCTGGGCGCCCCAGATCAGCGTGTGCAGCTTGAACGAAAAGTGGTTCGTCTTGGCGAGCTGGTAGGCGGCGTCGAGTTCGGTCCAGTTCATCACATCGCGGACGTATTCGACGCTGCCCCATTTGGCGGCGTTTCCGGGCGTGATCTGGTTGAAGTATTTCTCGAAATCCAGGCCCTGCGTGGCGGTGTCGTAACCGCAGCCAAGGTATTTTGTTTTGCCGGTGGCCAGCGGCGGACCGGACGGGGTGTAGGCTTCGGCGGATGCGGCCACGAGGGCGGCGACGAAAGCGGCGGGTAGAACGCGAGTGATGAAGGTGCGCGCGAAAGCAGCGGTCATGCGGGGTATCGGCCTGGGTAGGACCGAGGGGAGGGGGCCCGTCGGCGACACGGCGAAGACGTCGTGTGGGGAACACCGTCGGGGGGACGGCTCCAGCTTTGCCGGTCCCTCGGAGCGCACAAATCCGGCTCCGTTCTAACAATCGTCCGAAATCCTCTGCATCAGCCGCTTCAGGGATTGCCCGCGAATCGGCCGCCGCCAAAGCTCCGGGGGCATGGGACGTCAATGGCTCCACGCAAAACGCGCGATCGTTAACCTGAAAAAGGGCCAAGCGGTCGGAAAAATCGTCAAGGAAATCACGGTTGCGGCGAAACTCGGTGGTGCCGATCCGGCGGCCAACGCGCGCCTTTTCGCCGCGGTGGAAAAAGCGCGCAAGCAGAGCGTCACGCGCGACGTGATCGAACGCGCGATCAAAAAAGGCGCCGGCGTCGGCGGTGAGAAACTCACCCTGGAGCACATCGTTTTCGAAGGGTACGCCCCGCACAAAGTACCGGTGATCGTCGAGGCGATGACGGACAACCATCAGCGCACCACGGCTGAAATCCGGGTGCTGTTCCGCCGCGGCCAGCTCGGCAGCGCCGGCAGCAACAAGTTTCTCTTCGACCACGTGGGTTTGGTCGAGGGGCACCAGGCGGACGCCTCCGTCGACCTCGAAGGCACGGCGATCGAAGCCGGGGCCAACGAAGTCGAGCCGCTCAATCACTCGCAGAACGACGACATTCCGGAGGACCGGACCGGCGCGCGTTTCATCACCGATCGCACGGCGGTCCACGCCGTGAGCACCTGGCTGACCGGCCACGGCTGGACCGTGATCACGAGCGAACCCGGCTACATCGCCAAATCGTATCCGGAGCTTGATGACACGCAGCGGGCGGACGTCGGCGAGTTCCTGCAGGCCCTGGAAGATCACGACGACGTGCATCGCGTCTGGGCCGCGGTGAAGTAGCCGTTGCTGAGAGAACGCCGGCGTTCTAAGGGCGCCGGCGTGAGAAATCTCGCGCCGAGAGCGGATCCGGGATGAAACGCGACGTCGCCGCCGTGTCGTCGCAGGGACGCGCCGACCCACCCGCAAGCGTGCTTTTCGGAGAACAGCGAAAGTGCACGCGTCCCTGCGCCGCCCATGCGTAAGGTCCGTCTGCAGTTTCGCGCCGGTGGCCACCGCCGGTCGTCGGGCGGCGATTCTTCGAAGAAGTCGCGGAACCGCGTCGACCGCTCAGGATTCCCGCAGCAGCTCCAGCATCTCGCGGTCGAGCTTATGGCCGCGGAACGTCTCGTAGTTCACGTCGCTTCGTTCGCTGTCGAGAACGCCGAAGGGACCGCGGAAGTTCCACAACGCCCAGCCCCAGCGGGCCTCTTTCCAGGAGCGGAGGGCGTCGCGCATCCAGCTGAGGGTGACCTTGTGCGGCGTCTGGTTGTAGGCGCCGAATTCGCCGACGTGGACGCCCACGCCCATCGCCTCCAGATCCTTCCAGGGGCGGATCAGCTGGCTCTCGAGGCGGGCGCGGTTCCACTCGCGAACGACGTCGGGCTTCGCGAGGTGTTTTGCCACGATGGGATTTTCGCTGAACGCCTGCCGGAGGGACTCGAGCTGCTGGCGCTCTTGTTCGACCGCTTCCGGTGTGATCGCGAACGGCCACGAAGGCTGCGGCCACCGATCGGACCCCTCCACCCAACTGGCTTTCCAGTGGGTGACCTCCATCGGGAGGTAACCACGGGTGCTCTGGGCGATGCCGAGCCGCGCCAGGGCGGGAACGGGAATGTTTCCCCAGAAAAGTCCGTCGGCGATGATGAGCCGGTTCGGGCTTTCCTCCCGGATGGCCGCCACGAGCGCGGCGGCGACGCGCAGGTAAGTCGCGTCGTCGATCAGCGCCTGTGTCTTCGGATCCTTGATACCGGGCTCGTTCACCAGATCGAAGCTCAACGCCGAATTGGGAATGTCGCGGTAGCGGGCGGCGAACTGCTTCCATTGATATGCCGTGGCCTCCAGCGCCTCGGCGTCCGTCCAGAGGTTGAACGGCTCCGCGAGTGAAGCGTCGACCGAGTAGCCCGGCGCGCGGTGAAAGCACAGGCAGACGTGAACGCCGTAGCGGCGCCCGAACGCGATCGCGTCGTCGATTTCCTTCAGGACCCGCTCGTCCATGCGGCGCCAGTCCTTCGGGTCCGACCAGCAGCGGTACGACATCGGGAGCCGCGCGAAATTGAAGCCCCATTCCGCCATCCAGGCGAAGTCGCTCTCGCGAAACGGGGAGTTCTCGATGCTCGTGATGAATTTCTCGAGCAGGTTGAAACCGCGCCACCTCGGCAGTCGCGACGGCGAGGCGTCCGCGAGGGCGGCGAGCGTTTTGGGAAGCGCGACCGAGGCGAGAGCGGCGCCAGCCGTGGCGGTCTTGATGAACGTGCGTCGATTGAGCGGGGTGGTCATGTCGAGCGGAGGATGAGGCGACTCTGACGGCGACCGCTGTACGGGCAATGCGAGATCGGCCGAAGCCGGCGGATGTCGTTTTTTGGAGCGTCAACGCTACTCCCTGGCGATCAGCGGGCGAAGATAACAAATTTCAAACAATCCACGACTCGACGGGTTTGTCGGCCCGCCGCTACGCTGACGGCGCTTTCCAAGCCATCCGCGGCGCAATTCTTGCAACGCGGCGACTCACCTATGAAGTTCCCGGCCACCCTGTCCTTTCTGCTCCGCGCGACCCTGCCCGCGTTTTTGCTGGCGACGGCCGGATGGGCGCACACCGACCGGGTGTTCACCACGACGCCGACCCAGGCGCTCGAGGCCAACTCGCTCGTGCGGCTGCTGGAGGAGTGGCACTACAACCGGGAGGCGGTGAAGGTGCAGAACTACGCCGAGGTCGTGCCGGACTTCATGACCGAGCTCGACGGCCAGCACCTGTTCTTCCTGGCCGCGGACAAGGAGTCGTTCGAGAAGCGCTATCCGACGCGCTGGCTGTACAACAACGTCGCCGGGCTCGGCAGGCTCGAGCCGGCGTATTCGATCTTTTCCACCTACGAAAACCGGGTCGAGAGCCGCGTTTCGTGGATTCTCAACGCGCTCAAGTCCGATTTCGACCTGAACGCGCCCGAGAGCTTCGACGTCGAACGCGAGAAAGCTCCGTGGCCGGCCGATGCCGCGGCCGCCGACGCCCTCTGGATGAAACGGCTGAAGTTCGAGATCATCCTGGAGCTGCTGAACAAAAACACCGTAGACGGGGCGAAGCAGGTAGTTCGGAAGCGCTACGAGCGGCTGCTGAAAAACGTCGACGATTTCGAAAGCAGCGAAGTCGCGGAGATATTTCTCTCCACGATCGCCCGGCTCTACGACCCGCATTCGACCTACTTTTCGGCGGAGAGCTACGAGGATTTCGGCATCCAGCTGAGCCTGCAGCTGGTCGGAATCGGCGCGGTGCTCGCGGTGGAGGACGACTATTGCGTGATCAAGGAGATCATGCCGGGTGGTCCGGCCGATCGCAGCCACCTGCTCCGCAAGGACGACAAGATCATCGCGGTGGGAACGCCGGACGGCGAGACGCTGGAGATTTTCGGAATGAAGCTGCGCCGGATCGTCGATCAGATTCGCGGCCCGAAAGGCTCGAAGGTGCGCCTGATCGTGCAGCCGGCCGGAGCCGCCGATCCGTCGGTGCGCCGGGAGATCGTCCTGACGCGCGACTTGATCAACCTCGATTCCGCCCGCGCCCACGCCGCGGTGTTCGACGTTCCGGATTCGAACGGCGGGACGGTTCCGATCGGCGTGATTTCGCTTCCGGCGTTCTACGGTCCGAGCGGAACGGCGGAGGGCGAGCAGAACTCGGCGTCCAAGGACGTGGCCGAGCTCATCGAGCGCCTCAAACGCGCGGGTATCCAGGGCCTGGTGCTCGATCTTCGCGACAACGGCGGCGGTTTGGTGACGGAAGCCGTGGATCTCACCGGGCTTTTCATCAAGCAGGGGCCGGTCGTGCAGGTGAAAAACTACTACGGCGAGGTGCGGGTCGACAGCGACGAGAACGCGGGCATCGCGTACGCCGGTCCTCTGGCTGTGCTGGTTTCAAAGTTCAGCGCCTCGGCTTCCGAGATCGTGGTGGGGGCGCTTCAGAATTACGGACGTGCCGTGGTGGTGGGCGACAGCTCCACCCACGGGAAAGGCAGCGTCCAGGCGCCGATCGAGTTGAAGGAACTCAATCCGAAGCTGGCGCGCAGCGCGGAGAAATCCGGCGCGGCGAAGCTCACCGTGCAGAAATTTTACCTCCCGAACGGCGACTCGACCCAGCTGAAGGGTGTCGTTCCGGACATCGTTCTCCCTTCGATCGACGACTACCTCCCGGTCGGCGAAAAGAGCCTGCCGCACGCCCTCGGCTGGGACGTGATTCCGAGCAGCGCGTTTTCGGGAAAACCGCTCGACGCCCGGGTGATCGAGCCGCTCCGCGTCGGCAGCCAGCGCCGACAGGCCGAGCTTCCGGAGTTCGGCTACCTGAAAAAGAGCATCGAGTGGTTCAAGGAGCGGCAGGAGCAGCGGATCTTTTCCCTCAACCTTGCCCAGCGAGAAAAGCAGCGCACGGCGGACACCGAGTTTCGGAAGTCCCTGCAGAAAGAGCGCGCCTCCCTGGAGAAAAACCTCTTTGCCTTTCGCGAGATCCGGCTGGGCAACGCTCCCGCGCCGGCGGCGCCCGCACCTGCGGCTTCGCCGGAGAACGGTGCGACGGACGATGACGACGATCCGGCGCCTCCCCAGGGTTACTCATCCCTCGACGTTCACCTCCGCGAGGCGCTTCGCATCGTGGGCGACGCGCTGCAGATGGGCCGGAGCCGCTCCGAATGGGCGACCGACCACGCTCCCTTGACGGCGGTGGCGAGCGGCGGCTGAGCCGGCGGTACAGCGCCCCGCCTTTTCCGGCGGACGGTGCGCCATTCATCCAAAACAGACTGGCCTCGCGTTCGCGGGCTCGCGCATCGTCGACGGATGCGTATTCGCCTTCTCCTCGCCGCCGGGCTTCTTGCCTGCGCCGCGGCCGCGCCGCAGGGCGCGCTGGCCCGGCCGATGCAGCTGGAAGACCTGTTCAAGCTCCACCGCGTATCCGATCCTCAGATATCCCCGGACGGGCGCCTCGTCGCCTACGTCGTGACCGACGTGATCAAGTCCGAGAACCGAACCGATGGAAACATCTGGCTCGCCCAGGCCGACGGCGCCGGCGAGCCGCGGCAGCTGACCAACTCGCCGAAGCACGACCGGCACCCGCGGTGGTCGCCGGACGGCAGGTGGATCGCGTACGAGTCCTCCCGCGACGGGCTGATCCAGATCTTTCTCCTGCCGCTCGACGGAGGCGAGCCCCGCAAGCTGACGACTCTCTCCACCGGCGCGTCGCAGCCGGTCTGGTCGGCGGACGGGACGATGGTCGCCTTCGTTTCTTCGGTGTATCCTGAATTTTCCGACAAACCCTTCGCCGAGTCGGACCGCCTCAACCGCGAGAAGGAGGAGGCCCGGGAGAAGAGCAAGGTGAAGGCCCGCGTCGTCGATCAGCTGCTCTACCGGCATTGGGACGAATGGGTTGAGGATAAGCGCCAGCACGTTTTTGTCGTCCGCGTGAAGTCCGACGGCTCCGCCGACGGCGATCCGCGGGACGTGACCCCCGGCGAAAACGACGGCGTTCCGACCTCGAGCACGTTTGCGGCGACGGACGAATTCGCGTTTTCGCCCGACGGGAAGGAACTCGTTTTCACCGCGCCGCCGATGCCGGTGCGCGAGCAGGCGTGGAGGACCAACCACGATCTCTGGTCGGTCGATCTGGCGACCGGCAAACGCACGCAGCTGACGACGCAACCCGCGGCGGACGGACTCCCGCGCTTTTCGCCGGACGGAAAGCTGCTGGCCTACCGTGCGCAGGAACGTGCCGGGTTCGAAGCGGACCGCTGGCAGCTCTGGCTCCTCAACCGCGCGACCGGAGAACGCCGCAGCCTCACCGCCGCGTGGGATCGTTCGGTCAACAGCTTCGAGTGGGCTCCCGACGGCAAGACCCTCTTCGTCGAGGCGGAGGACGACGGCGGCGATCCGCTCTGGAGCGTAGCCGTGGCCGACGGGAAGGTGACGCGGCTGGTCACGGGTGGGACCAACACCGCGGTGTCGGTCGCCCGGGACGGATCCTGGATCGCGTATTCGCACCAGCAGATGAACCTGCCGCCGGAGGTATATCGTTTCCGACTCGGCGACGCGCAGCCTGCGCCGGTGACGCGCACGAACGCCGACCTGCTCTCGGGAATCGAACTGCCGCGACCGGAGTCCGTCACGGTCCCGGGCGCCGGAGGCACGCCGGTTCAGATGTGGATTCTCCGCCCGCCGGGCTTCGACGCGGCCAGGAAGTACCCGCTCGTCTTCTGGGTCCACGGTGGTCCGCAGGGTGCCTGGAACGACGGTTGGTCGACCCGCTGGAACGCGCAGATCTGGGCGGCGCAGGGCTACGTGCTCGCGATGCCGAATCCCCGAGGAAGCACCGGCTTCGGCCAGAAGTTCACGGATGAGATCTCGCACGACTGGGGCGGCAGGGTGTTCGACGACCTGATGGCCTGCCTCGCCTATCTGGAGAAGCAGCCCTACGTCGACGCCTCGCGCATGGCCTCCGCCGGCGCCAGCTACGGCGGATACATGATGAACTGGTTCCAGGGGCACGTGCAGGGTAAGTTCCGCTGCCTGATCAACCACGACGGCGTGTACAACTTCCAGTCGATGTACGGCACGACGGAGGAGCTCTGGTTCGACGAGTGGGATCACGGCATTCCGTGGGAGAGTCCGGAATTCGAAAAGTATTCGCCCCATCGTTACGCGGCGGAATTCCGCACCCCGATGCTGATCGTTCACAACGATCTCGATTTCCGCGTCCCGATCTCGGAAGGCCTCCAGGTGTTCACGCTGCTGCAGCGGAAGGGTATCCCGTCGAAGCTCCTGATGTTTCCCGACGAGGGCCACTGGGTGCTGAAGCCGCAGAACAGCGAGCTCTGGCATCACACCGTGTTCGACTGGCTGGCGTCGTATCTGAAGAAGTAGGACAGCGTGCTGGCGCGGCGCGGGTGGAGCCGGACTCCGCCCGCGCGACCGGAGGGAGGATTGAAGCGGTGCTTGTATCCGCAATGTCCTGGCAAGTGCCCCTAAATCTGACGGGATTTGTGTCGATCTGGGGTTGTCGCCGAGAGGTGTATCGCTCCCCCCGACGCGCCTCCTATGTATTCCAACGATTACTCCAAAGAGCTGGGCGAACGTTCGGTCGACAAACAGATGCCGACCTTCGTCGCGGTGCTCGTATTCCTTGTCTTGGCCGTGGGCCTCTGGTTCGGCTACCGAGAACTCAAGGCCTACTCGAAGTCGGCCCCGCCTCCTGTCGCGGCGGAGAAGAAATAGCTTCGGCGGCCGCGGATAGCCGGGTCGTCACTTCATCCCGATCTCCTCGCGCCGATCCTGCCGGCGGCGGCGATCGGTGATCCGCGTCGGCGTCCCGGGCCCACGCGGCGCGGGCATCGCTGCAGACGTCGCACCGAACGGGCGCCCCGGGGCCGACGACGGCGCGGCTGCCGGTGTTGGGAGAAAAGGCGGAATTCGGCCGTTCGCTGCGCCTTCGGCTGTATTCAAAACGCGGAGCAAGCTGGCACGCGGCTGGCTAGGGGGCGCCGTCACGACTCAGCTCTGGGTGCGCATTGCAATTGTTGGCGTTTTGCCACCGGGGAGCGGCCGTTCGTCACTTTTGGGTTCTAATAGGGCTTATTAGTGGATCTGTGCCGCATGCCCGGGGGCTTCACCGGCTTGCGAGCCGCCCCGGGGACACCTCCAACCGATGAATACCTGCGTTCTCTCCAGACGTGCTGCTTCCCTCATTTTCGCTGTCGCCGGCCTCGGCGGCGGCCTCATGTTCGCTGCCGACGGTCCGCCCGGGCCGCTCGTTTTTGACCAGGGCCGGGGGACGTTCGAATTCATCGAGCGCCTCCGGTTTGAGGATCGGAGCGAAAATTTCGATTTCAACTCCGCCGCCCGCTCACCGACGGACGATTCCTGGTTCGTGCAGCGCATCCGCGTGGGCGTCACTTGGAAACCCGCGCCGGGTTGGTCGCTTCAGGCGCAGCTTCAGGATGCGCGGGAGTGGGGCTCCGACCGGCCCAAGGTGCCGTTTATCCTCGGCGCGGAGGGCAACGATTCCCTCGACCTCCGGCTTGCTTCGGTGACGTGGTCCGATCCGAAAAACTCGCCGTTTTCGTTCACCTTGGGCCGGCAGGTCCTGTCCGTCGGCGAAGAGCGGCTCGTGGGTCCCGGCGACTGGAACAACTTTGCCCGCACCTTCGACGCCGCGAAGGCGAGTTGGACGCTCGTTCCGGCCAAAACCACGCTCACCGCGTTTTTCGGCAGCGTCGTCCACGTCGAGGAGACGCACCAGGGCGATGGCTGGAAAATGAACCGCTCCAGCGCGGACGACCTGTTCGGCGGCTTGGTGCTGACGCAGAAGATCGATTCCCTTCAGACCGCGGAGGGTTACGTCTTCTGGCGCGACAAGAAGGACAACGGTCCCGTCTACGTCGCGACCGATCCCTCCGTTCCCGCGGCGGCCCGGAACGCGGCCGCCTACGACATCGGGCAGAACGTGGTGACGATCGGCGGCCGATTTGTCCGCGCCCCGCGCGAGGGCGCTCTTGACGGCGAGTTCGAGGCCGCGTTCCAGGGCGGAAGCGTCGATCGCCAGACCACGGCGGCGACCGGCTCCTACGCGGGCTCGGATGCGAGCCTCGATCAGCGCGCCTGGGCGTTGCATGCGCTTCTTGGATACACGCCGCCCGGGTTTCCCGCGAAGCTCCGCGTGAACGTGGAATACAACGCCGCCTCCGGCGACACCAACCGCAACGACGGGCGAAACGGCTCCTTCATGAATCTTTTCCCGAGCAACCACAAATTCTACGGCTTCATGGATGCGTTTGCCTGGAAGAATCTCCGGGAAACCGTGGCGACGGTGCGCTGCACGCCGGTCAAGAACGCCACGCTGCGCGTCGATTACCACTGGTTCTCCCTGGCGACGAACCAGGATGCCTGGTACCGCGCGAACGGCGTCGCGACGGTCAGGCCGCTCAATGCCGCGGCGCAGTCCGCGCCGAAACGCGCGGGCGACGAACTCGACGTCACGGGGTCGTGGACTCCGCGCGCGTGGCTCGCCCTCGACGTCGGCTGGTCCCGCTTTTTCGCCGGATCGTATCTGCGAGCCACTGGAGCGGCCAGCGACGCGGACTTCTTCTACGCTCAAACGACCCTGAAGTTCTGAACGGCGATTCCGGCCGCGACTGCGGCCGGCTTTGCGTTCCTAGGGCGTGTTTGCAGAATGGGAAACGCTCTGCTTCCCATTCTGCAAACACGCCCTAAACAGAATGCCCGCGGCTCGCGTGTGCGACCGCGGGGCAAAGGGCAAACCGCAGGGCGGCCTCTACGGCTTGGCCGCGGCGGGCGGAGGGGCGACTTTTGTCGGAGCGAGGTACTTCGTGAGGAACGCTTCCACCCGCGAATAGAGCTCCACCTCGTTTTCCAGGTGCCCCATGCCATGGCCTTCGCCGCTGACGAAGAGCGACTCGTGGGGGACGTTGTGCTTTTCCAGCTCCGAAATCAGGCGCTTGGATTCGGTCACGCTCGCCACGGGGTCGTCCTTGCCGTGCGCGACGAAGACCGGGACGCGGATCTTCTCGCAATGCCGGACGGGAGAAATCGCGTCGAACTTCTCCTTTTCCTTCGCCGGGTCGCCCAGCTGCCGGCGCATGTAGGCGTAATGGTGATTCTCATACTGGGTGTACTTCTCGTCCTTCATGACCTGTTCCCAGTCGTACACCCCGGCGATGGCGACGGCGCAGCGGTAGAGGTCGGGTTCGTTGACGACGCCCGAGAGGGAGAGGTACGCGCCGAAGGAGGAGCCGCCGATCGCGACGCGGCCGCGGTCGATCAGGCCGGTCGCGAGCAGCGTCTTCGTCGCGTCGGTGACGTCGTCGTGCATTTTCCGAAACGCCCACTCGTCCTCGGCGGGAAACATCCAGCCGTAGCCGGGTGAGCCGCGGTAGTTCGGCTGAATCACCGCGTAGCCGCGGCTGGCGAAGAACTGCGCTTCGCCGTCGAAGCCCCAATCGTCCCGCACCCACGGGCCGCCGTGAGGAAGGACGAGGAGCGGCGCGGGATGTTTCTTCGACGTTCCGGCGGGAAGCGTGACAAACGCCTCCAGCTGGTGGCCGTCGCGCGTTTTGAATTTCAGCACGTTCATCGGCTGCATGCGCGCGGGGTCGATCCAGGGCTTGGATTTTTTGATCAGGCCCACGGAGTGCTGCTCGAGGTCGACCCAGTGGAAAACGGCGGGCTCCCGATCCGACCAGGTTGCGACCACGCAGCGGCCCTTCTTGTCATTGTCGACGATCAGCACGATCTGGTTGGGAAAAAGCGCGCTGACCGCTTTTTGGACGTCGCGGTAGCTGTCCGAGAACCAGACGGAGTGGATGCCGGTGCGGTTGTACATCGCGCCGACGATCTCATGGGTGGTGCGGTCGCGGTAGAGCCAGCCTTCGAAGTCGTAGCCGGAGTCCTGGACGAGGACCTGGCCGAGTTCGCCCGTGGCGGAGTTCATGAAGCGAAGCGCGCGAGGTTTGCCTGGCTCCTGCGGCGCGAGCACGACCAGCTGGCCCGGCTCGTTGCCCGCTCCGATGATGTCCACTTTGTCCAGATCGACGGGGCATTTCTGCCAGACGCCTCCTTCCAGGCGGTGAAGGGCGAAGACGCCGTTTTCTCCCGTGTAGGCAAACGCCAGCTCGTCGTTGCGGTCGGTGAAATACCCGGCGGACATGCCGGCGGGAGCGGGGTAGGTCTTGAGAACGTGCCGGTCGTTGTTCTCCCGCACCTCGAGGACGGAGGTGTAATCGGTGCCGGCTCCGCGCAGGTTCACGATCCCGCCGAGATTCAGGCTGGTATCGAGCTCCACCACGCCGCGGTCGCGGCTGTCGTTGAGTCCATCGAGCGAAGCCCAGACCAGGGGAGCGCCCCGCTGGCGATTGCGCTCCGGCACGCCCAGCATGTGAGTCGCCCAGTATTGCACGACCGGGTGCGAATCGCGGAGGTGGTCGATGTCGACCGCCATCATGCCCAGGCCGTAGAGCTTGTCGCGGGCGAGCCAATACGCGAGGCGCCGGTCGTTCAGCCAGCTGAAGCTGTAGATGTCCATGTCGCCCACGCCGCCGATGAACTGGAGCGTCTTCTTCTCCACGTCGTAGATCATCAGCTCGTGTTTGTCCTTCCCGGCCGTGACGACGGCCGCGATGTGCGTGCCGGCGTCGTTGACCTGCGGATTCTGCAGGAGCGCGGGGCGGAAGAAATCCGCGATCGGGATCTCTTCGTTGGCGGGCACGGGTTCGATCCGAGACAAGTCGATCTTGGGTGCCGCCGACGCGAGGGGGACTGCCGCCGCCAGGAGGACAGAGAAGAAGGCCGATTTCATAGGAGAGGGGTGCACGGGCTCCCGCCGAGGGGTAGCCGGCGGAAGCATACAAAAAAAGGGCCGCTCTCCTGACAAGTGCGTCTTCGACCGCCCCCTGGGCCGTCGGGCCTCCGGACGCAAAAAAAGCCCCGCGTTGCGGCGGGGCTCGGAACTCGAGAACGGCGGCAGCGATTATTCGTCTTCGCCGCCGGCGCCCACCGCCTCCATGTTGAGGTTCTCGGCGATCTGGGTGAGCAGCTTGTCGGTATCACCCTCCTCATCGAGCGTCTCCTGGAGGATTTCGGCGACGTCGTCCTCCTCGATCAGCTCCGCGAGCGTGCGAGCCGAGCCGTATCCGGCGATTTCGTAGTGTTCGACCTTCTGGGCCGCCACGATGAGAGCGAGGTCGCGAAGGGCGGGCTCATATTCCTCCTCGAGCACCTCCTTGGCCTCTTCGATCAGGCCTTCCATCGCCTGGCATTTTTTCCCCTTGGGCATTTCGTCCAGCTTCTTCATCGCCTTCTCGAGGCGCTTCACGTGCCCCTCGGTCTGTTTCAGATGCGTGGTGAAGGCGTCCTTCAGCTCTTCGCTGCTGGCCGCCTTGGACATCTTGGGAAGCGCCTTCAACAACTGGGTTTCGGCGCTGTAGAGATCCTTCAGCTCTTCGACGAGCAGGTCATTCGGAGTAGAGATTTTCGGCATAGTCCCCGAGCGTAATCGAAGCCGCGCGGGCCGTTAATCGGGCGAACTCGGAGGGCCGGCATGGGGATAGATCGGCAGGAGGCGTGGGAGCGACCGCCGAAGGGCTCGGACCGCGGCGGAACCGAGTGGACGAAACTCATCGGACGCGTTCGACCCGGGTGCGAAAACGACGCCTGCGATCGGTGCGGCGCTTCCGTGCGATCTGCAGGCGCGGCGCGGGAGCCGCTCAGCGCATGGCGTGGGCCTCGACCAGGACAACTCCGCCCGAGCGCCCGTCGCCGGAAACAACCAGCGTGTAGGCCCCGGGATTCAGCGTGGCCATCAGGGCGGAATCGGTGGAGCCCTCTTCGAAGGCCGACGCTCCGAGCTGGGCCGCGGCGATGCGGAGCTGGCTGGCGTTGGGCTGTGCGCTCCAGCTTCCGGATACGCGCCAGAGTTCGCGCGTCGCGTCATGGAGGGAGAGGATGGGGTTGGCGAGCACGCCCGAGACGCCGAAGGCGCGCAGGGCGGGCCCGGCGGCGCGGAAAAGGAGCGTGGCCGAGTCCGTTCCCGCCAGGATCACGCCGACGATCAACTCGCCCGAATCCACGCCGACGGATGCGCGGGCGGAAACGTTGATCAACCGCGAAGGGCCGGTCGGGTCGGCGTCGTAGACTTCGGCGAGCGCAACGCCCTCGTCCGAACCGCCCTCGACGAGGATCGTGTGAGCCGAGGAAAGGCCGCGCAGCGTGGTGACGGCGGCGGCGTCGCGGGAGGGGCGCCTGAGGGCGAAGGCGTTGACGCTGGCCGCAGTGGCGGCGAGGGAGTCGGCGTCGGCGCTCTCTGACCAGTCGTCGTTTCCGAGTTCCTCCACGCGTTCGTTGTTCATCAACCGCAGCCGGGGATCCGGGTGGGCGTCCAGCAGGCCGTAGCTCGTCAGGGTGGGGCCGACGGCCCGGAGCAGCACGCGCTTGTCGCCGCCCTGGTGGATGAAGCCGACGATCAACGTGTCGTCCCCCCGGCCCACGCGGGCCCGGGCGGAAAGGTTGGTCAGGCGCGAGCGGGTCGTCCGGAGCACCGGGGCTCGCACGGCGATTTCGTCGCTGGCGACGATGTCGCGACCATTCGCCGTCGCGATCACGCGGTAGCGGAAGGAAATCTCCGAGAGCAGGGCGGGTTCGTCGAATTGCGTGTCGGCGGTGGTGCCGACGACGATCCACGGTCCGCCTTCGCTCTCCGCGCGTTCGATGCGGTAGGACGTCGCACCTTCCGCCGCCTCCCAGTGCAGGAGGCAAACGTGACCGTCGTACGAACTCCAGGAGAGCTTCGGCGCGGCCACGGGGGCGGCGGGCGGCGCGGTCACGAACACGCGTCGGGGCATCGTGGTGCGATGAGAGCCGTCGGCGTAATTGACCACGGCGTGAAATACCACGTAGCGCGGGCCGGTCGCCGTGGTGGCTATGGAGAGTTCGCCCGGCTCGGTGCGGCGGTGGGAGCCGAGCAGGGTGGAGCCGTCGTAGAAGTCGACCGACGTCCAGTTGCCCGCGAGGGCCCCGATGCGGTAGCCGAGGCGCGAGCCGGAGGGCGCGACCCGCGATTCGGGTGCGGACAGAGCGACCTCAGCGGTGGCTTTCCCATAACTCGCGAAGGCGCGGAAAACGTAGGCGAGCCGCTTCGATGGGAGCCAGCCGGCCTGGCGACGGTCGCCGGAATACGCGGCGTAGTCGGAGATTTCGGCCCAACCGCGGCGGTAACTCGTCGGTTCGACCAACCAGCCTTCGGTGCTCGCGACCGGGCGCAACGAGGGAACGCCGGAGGTCGTGTCGCCGCCGGATGGATACCGGGTGTGCAGCATCTCGTCCATGAAGGGCCGGATCAACTCGGCGCTGTCTCCCTCTTCATGGCCTCGGCCTTCCTCCTCGACCCAGGCCCAGAGGGCGCCGCTCGGGCGGTTGCCGACGAAGAGGTCCCGAATGGCGGAAACGCGAGCAAACGTGTCCACTTCGCCCGCGACGAGCAGGCCCGGCGTGGCGAGCGCGGCGGCGGGAGGCCGGCGGTCGTTGTAGTAGCCGCCTTTCGAGGTCGCGAAGGCGACGACTCTCGCCGAGGCGAGATTGGCCAGGGCGTACGACATCTGTCCGCCGTTCGAATGACCGAGCGGGGCCCAGATGCCGTTTTCGATCTCGGGGTGGCCGCTCTGCTGCGCTAGCGCCCGGAGCGAGGCGACAAAAAGGGCGTACTCGCGGGGATCGGAAAAGTTGCCCCAGCGGGACGTCGCGACGACGCAGAAGCCGTGCGCTTCCGCGAGCGCGACCAGCTCCGGGTCCTCGGCCACCGCCCGGGAATCGCCGCCGGCGCCGTTGCCCCAGAAAAGCACGCCCCGCAGGGTGCCCGATCCGTCCGGGACAACCATCCGCAGCGCGCGGTTGGGATCCTCGCTCGGGGCGTAGTCGTAGGTCGCGGCGGTCGCACGCGTCGAGGCGAGCAGCGCCAGGAGGACTGCGAGAAGCAGGATGCGGTGATGCATGGGAAGCCGGACCGCCTGCGATCCAGCCGGCAGGTTCGGCCGGTGCGAAGCGGTGAAGGGGGAACACCGGGCTTCGGCGCCTCCCTTCACCTATTTTTTACCGGTTCGTCTAGACCCGAGTCGGACGTTGTGCAGCAGCGATTTGCCGCTTGTTTTGTAGGACCGTTTTACGGGTGCTCGGCGAAAATGCGCTGCGCGAAATCCAGGAACGCCGGCCAATCCGGTTCGTCCGTGTGCCCGCCGGTATGAAAGCGGTAACCGAGCCGGCCGGAGAGGTAGCTGCGGTCGGCCATGGGTTTGGGATCCGGCATGACCAGGCCTTTCACGCCAAGCAGTTCGTACGCGGGGCTCGCCGCAGCGGCGCCGAGGTATTCGCCGTAAGGGTCGGCCCACGTGTCGTCGGTCCCGCCCGTGATGAAAAGCGCGCGGGGAGCGGCAAGCGCGATCAGTCCGTCGGCGTCGATCGGCATCCGCTCGACGCGCCGGGGAAGATAACGGCCTTCCTTCAATGGCCCCATCCATTTGAAGAAGTTGCCCGCCATCCAGTGGTACTCGCGTTCGTAGGCGGAGTTTTCGACGTCCTGGCCCCAGTGCCGCCGGTTGAGTTTCGCGCCCATGCTCCCCGAGCAGCTGGCGAACGCCACCCGCAGGCGAGGTTCGAGCGCCATCGCGGCGACGGTGGTTTTGCCGTAGCGGGAATGGCCCGCGACCCCGAGGCGGGCCGGGTCGACGTCGGGATCCTTCTCCAGTTGGTCGACGAGCCGGCTGATGCCCCAGACCCACGCGCCGATCGTGCCCCAATCGCCGGGTTTTCGCCAGGCGCCGCGGTTGCAGAGTCCGATCAGATAGCTGGTGAGGAATTGTCCGTCGTCGGGCTGCAGCGTGCTGATGTCGTAGAGGCACACGCCCCAGCCGCGCGCCCCGAGGAGGGCCCAATACCGGTCGAGCGTCGCCGCGTTGCGGGTGTCGGCTGCGCTGGAAAACGGATTGATCACGATCACGACCGGCACGGGCCCCTTCGCCGCCGCCGGCGTGCGCAGGAACGCCGTGATCCGCGGCTTGTGCCGAACTTCCGGATACGCCGAAACATCGATCTCCCCGTCGAACGTTTTCTGCCGGAACGCCAGTTCGCCGGTTCCACCGGCGCTGGTCTGCACCGAAAACGCCACCCGGGGCGTCGCGGCGGGCATGTGACCCCAGAGGCTGTCCTGCGCATCGCGGAGAAGCTCGGGCCGCCGGCACTTCCACCAGCCGTCGGCGTCCTTCACCGGGGTCCCGTCGTGGAGCGTGAGCAGATCGCGGCGGGTGTATTGGCCGATGCGCCAAGCCTCGGGTCCGGGAAAAAAGCCGGCGGGCGTGTCGTCGTAGTTGTTCCAGAGACCGAAGCTCGAGCGGGTGACGATGCGGCCCGCGTCGTCGGACCAGACGCCCTCGGGGTGGCCGGGCTTCATCGGGTGGGTGCGGGGCGGCCGGTTGGGATCGTCCTGCTTGGCGGGCAGCGCCGGCATGACGATGCTGAGTTGGGAGAGCATCTGGTCGTGATCCTGCGTCCGCGTGACGTCGGCTGGCGGGACCGCCGGAAACGTCGCGGCCAGGGTGCGGCCAACGACCAGGGCGAGACAGGGCAGCAGGAACTTTTTCATGGGCGGTAACCGAAAAACGAGGACACCATGGTCGTTCCCCTTTGCGAATGAAAGCAACTTGGCCGGTCTGCGGCGGCGGAACGTCGGGTGCTTGGAATGCGCGCGGGCCGCTCGCGGCGGCCCGGCCGACCGCGCGTTGTCCCGTTACGCCTCAGGCGATGAGCCCGGCTTTTCGCAGGGCCGCCTCGGGCGGGCCGTCGAAGCTGGCCTGTGGGGTGTTTCCGACGTAGCCGAGGTCCTTCATGCCTTCCGGCGTCGTGTAGAATCCGGCGGCGGTCAGGTTGCGAAACATCGCAAAGAAGCCCGCGGCTTCGAGATTCTGCTCCGTGGCTTTCGGCACCCAGCAGATATCGTCGCAGATCGCGCGGCCCTGGGACTCCGAGAGATCGGCGAAGGGGCGCGAAAAACGCCGCCGGGCCTCGGCGTCGATCCAGCGGAGCCCGGTCAGGATGGTGACCCGGTTGTAGCCGTGCTCAGGATACGGAGCGCTGATCCATTCGTCGATGAAGTCGGGAACGCCGACCTCGGCCGCGCTCGGCGAATGTTCGTCGGCCGGGATGATCAACGCGCAGAGCGCCGCCGCGGTGCGCCGCTGCTCCGGCGTGAACGTCAGCGGCCAGAAGTCGCCCGGACCGTACGTCTTCGTCAGGTCGGGATCGGTCCCATAGCCGTCGCGGGACGGCAGGGGCTCGATCGGGGGCGCGGCGGGCTGCGGCTCCGCCGGAGACGTGCCGGCGCGGGACGGATCGGCGGCCAGCGCCGACGGCTGCAGCCACGGGACGGTGGCCGCTGCGGTGAGCATCCATTTGACCGCGTCGCGCCGGGAAATGCCGCCGGGCTTGGTCGTGTTCATCTAGAGATTCCCCTTTCTCAGCTCTTCGAGCAGGTAGTCGGAGCAGCGCCAGGCCAGCGCCATGATGGTGAGGGTGGGGTTCTTGTCCGCGTTGGAGCAGAAGAGGGCGCCGTCCGTGACGAAGAGGTTCTTCACGTCCCAGGTTTGTCCCCAGGAATTGGTGACGGAGCGTTTCGGGTCGCCGCCCATCCTCGCTCCGCCCACCTCGTGGATGATGTAGCCGCCGGGGGCGATCGCGCGGCGTCCATCCTCGTGGACGGCCCCGATGACCGAGCCGCCCATGCTCTGGATCATCGCGGCGAACGTCTGCTGCATGTGCGCCGCCTGCCGGAGCTCGTGTTCGGACCACTGCCAGTGAAACCGCAGGACGGGGATGCCCCACTTGTCCTTCACCGCCGGGTCCAGGTCGCAGAACGAGTTCTCGTTCGGAATCATCTCCCCGCGCCCGGTGAATTGGATGAAGGAGCCGTAGTAGCGCCGCGCGTCCTCCTTGAAACGCCGGCCGTAGCTCCCGCCCGTGTACCGCTCCAGAGCCCAGGCCGTGTACTGGTTGGGCATGTATTTCCCGCTGGCGAACTCGATGTGGTAGCCGCGGGGAAAATTGAGCTTTCCGGCCTTCTGCTCCCGGTAGAGCCACCACGGCGAATAGACGTGGTCGCCGGCGCCCTCCTCGTTGTGCGGCGGCATCGCTTCGAGCAGCGGGATCTGCCCTCCCACGGAGCTGCCCACCGTATCCATGATGTAGCGACCGACCAGGCCGCTGGAGTTGGCCAGGCCGTTGGGGAACGACGGCGAGCGCGAGTTGAGGAGGATGCGCACCGACTCGCAGGCGCTCGCGGCGAGCACGACGACGCGGGCCCGCACGCGGCGCTCGGTCCCGCTGTGGCGGTCCACGTACGCGACGCCGTCGGCCCTGCCGTCGGAGCCGAGCGTGACCTCGCGGACGAGGGCGTCGGTCAGGATGTCGAGGTTTCCGGTCGCGAGCGCCGGCGGGAGGTGGACGGTAGTCGACTGGTAGTTCGCCCGGATCGCGCAGCCCCGGCCGCAGGGCGTGGCCCAGAAACAGGCCGCCCGGCCCTGCATCGAATCCGCGAGGATGCGCTGGGCGCGCGGATTGTTGGGGTGGAGCCTCGCCGGAATGCGCTGGAAATCCTGCCTCTGGCTCAGCACCGCCCGGTGCAGCGGAATGACGGGCACGCCCAGCCGGGCGACGCGCTGTTTCGCCAGCAGCTCGCCGACGCGGGCCTTCGGCGCCGGAAGCAGGACGCCGTCGGGGGAGTCGGGCGTGTTTTCCAGCCCCTCGTTGCTGCCGTACACCCCGATCAGCATCTCGACCTTGTCGTAATACGGAGCCACGTCCTCGTAGGAAATCGGCCAGTCGAAGCCCAGGCCGTCGCGGCTGTAGGGCTTGAAGTCGTACGGGCCGTTTCGCAGGGCGTTGCGCGCCCAGTGGTTCGTGCGGCCGCCGAGCATGCGGGCCCGGTACCAGGTGAACTGGCGCCCGGACTCGGCCGAGGCGCTGGTGTAGGGCTCGCCCGCTATCTTCCAGCCGCCGCCGACGGTGGCGTCGTGAAAACCGAAAGGCTTGTCGGGCGTCCCGGTGCCGCGGAGCGGCGCGCGGAAGTTCTCCTGAAACATCGGCGTTTCGCGGACCGGATCGTAGTTACGTCCCGCCTCGAGCATGAGCACCTTGGCACCCTCCATCGTGAGCGTGTAGGCGGTCTGGCCTCCGGCCGCTCCGGAGCCCACCACGATCACATCGTAGGAGTCTCGCAGCGTCTCAGCGGTGACGATGGCCATGGTTTGCGGGGCGTTCCGGCGGGGTGCGCGAAACCTGTTCGACCATGCGCCCTCGGCAAGCCGGAGCGCGAAAAAGAGGGGAAGCGACTCCGGAGCGGAGTCCGGCCTACGGAGTCCGCAGCGCCTCCATCGGGTCCACCCGGGCGGCGCGCAGCGCGGGGATCCAGCAGGCGATCAGCGCGACGAGCGTGAGGGCGAGGGGCACGAGGAGAAACGTCAAGGGATCGAACGGGCTGATGCCGTAGAGGAGGCTCGAGAGCAGGCGGGTCACGCTGAAGGCGAGGACCAGCCCGATCGCAGCCCCGGTGGCGGCAAGCTTCATGCCCTGCTTTTCCACCTGGAAAACGAGATCGCGCTGCTGGGCTCCGAGCGCCAGGCGGATACCGAACTCCGGAATGCGCTGGCTCACCGCGTAGGCCATGACCGCATAGACTCCCATGGCGGAAAGGGTCAGCGCCACGGCGCCGAGCCAGAGGATGAGGACCGTGGCGGTGCGCTGGGGAAACAGGACCGCTTCGACGTGCCGGGCGAGCGGCTGCGGCCCCCACAATTCCACGCTGCGGTCGAGGTCGTGCACGACCTTGCGCACCGTGTCGGTGAACGCCGCGGGGTCGCCCTTCGTGCGGATGATCAACCGCAGGTCGAGGTCCGGCACGTACTGCGTGTACGGCATGAAAAAGAAGGGATGAGCCGGCTCGGTGAGCTGGTTGTACTTCGCCGTCGGCGTGAGACCGACGATCGTGCGGTCGCGCCCGGCCGCGCGGAAGGTGCGACCGATCGGGTTTTGGCCCGGCCAGAATTTTTCGGCGAACGCCTGGTTCACGATCGCTACGAGCGGGGCGTCGGCTTTGTCGTTTTCCGAAAAATCGCGGCCATCCGTCAGCGGGATGCGCAGGGTTTCGAAATATCCCGGGGAAACGACCGCGTATTCAAACGTCGGATTCTCGCCGGGCTTCCGGACGTAACCCGGGACGTCGACGCCGTGGCCCTTGCAGCCTTCGAGCCCCAGCGGCAGCCAGCTGGTGTAGGCAACGTTTTCGACCTCGGGAACTGCCGCGATCCGCTCCTGCAGTTGGCGGTAGAAAACGCGGCCGGTCTCGACGGTGTACCCGCTCATCCCGATCTGGAGCGGTGCGACCAGGACATTGCGCGTGTCGAGACCCTGCTCGATCTGGCGCGCTTTGTTGAAACCCTTTCCGCAGAGGCTCGCGCCGATCAGGAGGACGATCGCGAGCGCGAGTTCGGCGACCACGAGGACGCTGCGCGCGCGGTGGTGGCCGACGGAGGAACCCGCGCTGCGGGCCGACTCCCTCAGCGGTCGCGTGAGGTCCCCGCGCACGACCTGCAGCATCGGCACCGCGGCGATCAAACCGGCGCAAACGAGGCCGGCGGCGCCCGCGGCGAGAAGCGAGAGACCCCCGAGGTGGCCTCCCAGCGCGAGCGGCATCTGCACCGCCGGGGCGAAAAGTTTGAGGGCGTCGACGCCCCAGCTGGCGAGGACGAGTCCGAGAACGCTTCCGATCGCCGCCAGGACCGCGCTCTCGACCAGCAGCAGCCGGGCGATGCGCCAGCGGCTGGCGCCGGCGGCGACGCGGATGGCCAGCTCCGTCTGCCGGCTCGACAGGCGCGAGAGCTGCAGGTTGGCGATGTTTGCGACGACCATGAGCAGCAGCCCGGCACTGAGTCCCAACAGAAGGCGGAGGGGCTGGCCGAAGAGCGCCTGGGCCCCGTAGGGACAATCGGAATACGCGAGCACCCGGAAATGCACGTCGCGGTTGGTCTTCGGATAGGCGGTTTCGAGGCGGGCGTCGATCGTGTCCACAGCGGCCTGGGCGCGCTCCAGAGGCACGCCGGGCGCCAGGCGTGCGACGCTGTGCAATCCCCTCGAGGAGCGGCTGGTGAGCGAGTCGTTGTACCGCGTCGTCACCTCGTAATACATCGTGATCGGCGTCCAGAACTCGCAGGCCAGTCCGGTCATGCTGCCGTTGAAGCGGGCGGGAACCACGCCGACGATCGTGAACGGGTGCCGGTTGAGCTCGACCACCTTGCCGACGAGCGCCGGATCGGCGGCGAAACGCCGCTTCCAGAGCCGCTCGCTGATCACGAGCACGGCGTCGCCGCCAGGTTTGCGATCCTCCTCCGGGAGGAACGTGCGTCCCAGGATCGGCTTGACCTGGAGGATTTCGAAAAAGTTGGCCGTTGTGATCTGGCCGTAGCTCCAGTCGGTCTGCTGCCCCACCGTGAGCAGCGCCGGGCTGATTTGCGACACCGCCAAGCCGGCGAAGATGTCGCGGG
The DNA here is from genome assembly GCA_003054665.1 of Opitutaceae bacterium EW11. GTDB lineage: Bacteria > Verrucomicrobiota > Verrucomicrobiia > Opitutales > Opitutaceae > EW11. The sequence continues at coordinate 147,015 of QAYY01000002.1, forward strand.
CTTCGTCGATATCCCGCGCGTCGACGAGCGAGATGTTGCCCAGGCCTTTCGTGCCGCCCTGATTGCCGCAGATCGCGACCAGCTCCGACTGCTTTGCCGCCCCCGCGATCGGCTGCAGCACGATGCCCTGGAGCCAGGCGACAACCGTGGCCACCGCGCCGATGCCGAAGCCGAGCGAAAGCACGATCACCAGCGTCAGGGCCGGGGCTTTGCGCAGTTGGCGGAATGCGTAGGGTAGGTCGGAAAACATCGAGCGGCAGTTTGCATAGGACATGCCACGCGTGGCGTCGAGCGACCTAAGCCGCGACCCCGTCTGCGAGTTGCAGCATTCGCACTCGGAACCGTCCGAGGCCGTTTTCCCACGGGGACAACTGCTGGGTCCCGCTCCCGGGACGAACCGCTTCCCGGTCCGCCGTGTGCTGCGCTCGTCGGCCCGACGATCTCGGGCGGTTTCGACCAAACCCGTGCGCACTCGTTGTTTGGGCTTCAGCGGCCAGGGGGACGCGCCGAATGAGCAGTGTCTAGCGAATGAAACAGAAAAAAGTTTGGACCATCGGCCGGCGCATTGTCGCCGGGTTCGCGACGCTGCTTCTCATCCTTGCGGCGATCGGCGCTTTTTCCTTCCTCGGGGTGAAAGCGATCGAACGTTCGACGGTCACGATGGACGAGCGCGCCATGCCGAGCATCGTGCTGCTCGGGCAGGTGGAGTCGCTCGTGAAGGAGAATTTCATCAACACGACGCAGCATTACCTCGCCGAGAGTGTTGAGGAAAAGGCGCGGATCGCGAAGGACATGGACGCGAAGTCGGCCGCGCTCACCGAACTCTACAAGAAATACGAAACCCTGCTGATGACCGAAGCCGACCAGCAGGCGTACAAGACGATCAAGGACCGCCGCGCCGCATACCGCGACATGCGGGTGCGCGTGCTCGGGCTTTCCACTGCCGGTAAGAACGCGGAGGCGAAAGCGGCATTGGATGGGCAGCTCTACACGGTTTACACGGCTTACGTCGCCGCGCTTCGCCAGCAGGTCGAGGGCGATCGGGCGGACGCGCAGGATGCGGCCGCCGAGATCCGGCGCCAGGCGCGAAGGATGCGTGCTGCCCTTGTCACCGGCTGCGGCGCCGCCGTCCTGCTCGGCCTCATCACGGCCTTTTTCATTTCGCGCCGCGTGAACCGGAATCTCCGCGACGTTTCGAGCGAGATCGGCGAGGGCTCCGGCCACGTCAACGCTGCGGCGGGCGAGATCACCAACGCCAGCCAGGCTCTCGCGCAGAGCGCTTCGGAACTGGCCGCGTCGCTCGAGGAGAGCACGGCGTCGCTGGAGGAGATCTCCAGCATGACCAAGCGCAACGCCGATCACGCCGCCTCGGCGAAACAGATGGCGAACCAGACGCGCGCGGCCGCCGAGAAGGGCTCCGTCAGCATGGACGCGATGAACACCGCCATGGCCGCGATCAAGGGCGCCAGCGACAACATCGCGAAAATCATCAAGACCATCGACGAGATCGCGTTTCAGACCAATTTGCTCGCCCTCAATGCCGCCGTCGAAGCGGCCCGCGCCGGCGAGGCGGGTGCCGGTTTCGCCGTCGTGGCCGACGAGGTCCGCTCACTCGCCCAGCGAAGCGCGCATGCCGCCCGCGAGACCGCCGAGAAGATCGAGGACTCGATCCGCAAGAGCGAACACGGCGTCAGCATCAGCGCAGAAGTCTCCGCCAGTCTTTCCGAAATCGTCGAGAAGGCGCGCAAGGTCGACGAGCTGATCGCCGAGATTTCCAACGCTTCCACCGAGCAGAGCCAGGGCGTCGATCAGGTGCTCACCGCCGTCACGCAGATGGACAAGGCCACGCAGGTCACCGCGAGCAGCGCGGAGGAATGCGCCGCCGCCGCCGAGGAGCTCAGCGCGCAGTCCACCTCTCTGGAATCGATTGTCGTTCGCCTCGAACTCCTGGCCGGAAGCCGGACGAAGAAAAAACAGGCCGAAGAAATCGCCGAGGCCGAGGCTTCGCAGGAGCTCGCCGAGCCCGCGCCGGCGGCGTCCGGAAAGCGCTAGGGCGTCGTCTTGAAACGGGCGGCTCGTCTGCGGCTGCCTCCGTCGCTAACCCGCGATCGCAGACATTAGGGTCTGACCCCATCGGCAATTCTAGAGCCTGATTTCGGCGGCGCGGGGATTGTTTCATCTTGGTAAATCTCCGGGCGGCCGATTCCTCCTGTTGCCGCCGGGTTTGGACGAGTTAGGGTCGCCACCGTAGCGCGGACGTTTCCTCCGCGTGCCGTAGTGGCGGCGCTCCTACTCGCATGAACACCAACCCCAAGGATGCATGAACTCGTTCGTTCGCATTTCGCTTCTCGGCGGCTTTCTGCTGTCGATGGCTCCGCTGTCGGGCTTTGCCCAGGCAAATGGCGGCGGACTCGGGCTCTTCGATGACCATTCCGACGTCGGCGCGGTTCAGATCGCGGGCTCCGCGATCTACGATCCGCTGCAGGGCGCGTACGTCGTGACGGGTTCGGGGACGAACATGTGGGCCAACAACGACGAGTTTCACTTCGTCTGGCGCCGCATCCGGGGCGATTTTGCCGTCCAGGCGCTGACCGAATTCCTGGGGCAGGGCGATCCGCACCGGAAGATGGGCATCATGATTCGGGGCAGCCTCGACACGAGCGCGCCCCATGTGAACGCCTGCCGCCACGGCGACGGTCTTGTCTCCCTGCAGTTTCGCCGGAACTACGGCACTCCCACCGAGGAGATCCAATTCGACACCAAGGGCGCCGATGTGCTGCAGCTGGCCCGCCGCGGCGAGACGTACACGATGTCCGCGGCGCGCCGCGGAGAAGTCTACGCCACCCGTTCCCTCCCGGATTTCGTGCTCGGCGATCGCGTGTACGTCGGCATCTACGTCTGCGCGCACAACAACGCCGTCGCGGAGAAGGCGGTTTTTCGGAACGTGCGGGTGATTCGCCCGGCGAAGGACGATTTTGTGCCGTATCGCGACTACATCGGCAGCGATATCGAGCTGCTCGATCTCGCGACCGGCATCCGGCGCGTGGTGCACCACGCCGACGATTCGCTCCAGGCGCCAAACTGGCCGGAGAAAAACCGCCTCGTCTACAATCACAACGGCCGGATGTTCGCCTTCGATCTTTCTCGCCGCCAGGCGAACCCCATCGACACGGGCGAGCAGGTGCGCTGCAACAACGACCACGCGCTTTCCTTCAACGGCCGCCAACTCGGCATCAGCAGCGGCGAGGTATCCACGGTTTACGTACTCTCCGCCTCCGGCGGGAAGCCGAAGCAGGTCACGACGCAGAACCCCTCGTATCTCCACGGCTGGTCGCCCGACGGCAAATCCCTCCTCTACACCGGCATTCGGAACGGCGAGCCCGACATCTACCGCATCCCGGCGAAGGGCGGCGCCGAGCAGCGCCTGACGGACGCCAAGGGGCTCGACGACGGTTCGGAGTACACGCCCGACGGCAAGACGATCTATTTCAACTCCGAGCGCACCGGGCGCATGCAGGTGTGGCGGATGAAGGCCGACGGCTCCGGGCAGGAGCAGGTCACCAACGACGAATTCAACAACTGGTTCCCGCACGTCTCTCCCGACGGCAAAAGCATCGTTTTCCTGAGTTACGGCGCGGACATCCCGTCCGGCGATCATCCCTTCTACAAGCAGGTCTACGTTCGCCGCCTCGATCTTGCACCGGGCGCAAAGCCCACGGTGGTCGCGTACCTCTACGGCGGCCAGGGTTCGATCAACGTCAACTCCTGGTCCCCGGACTCCAAGTCCATCGCCTTCGTCAGCAACAGCGACAAGCTCTAGCGGCTGCCTGGAAAAAGGGCGTCGCTTGGGAGCGCGGGGCGCGGCTGTTGCTCCGCTGAGCCACCGCGCCCCCCAGCGCGCCGTCGGAGCGCCGGCTGTCGGTCACACCGGGGCCGAGGCGGAGGTTGACGGCACGAGCTGGCCGTCTGCCGCGGCCATCATGGTCGCGGCGACGTGGTCGTAGATTCGCCCCCAGGCGCACTCCGCCGCGGGCGACCATTCCGGGCCGCTGTTTACGCTCAGCATGCGGAGCAGGGCGCGCCGCACGAGGGAGTAGTGGTCCCGGTCGACGCGGTAGTTCCGGTGCCTCCGGCCGAGTTCGGCGAGGGCCGGCTCGAGCGAAGGAAGGTCGTCGAGCCGCGAGACGAGGAGGGACAGGGTTGCGATCAGCTTCTGGCCCTGCGTCCGCATGTCGCCGTGAAAGAGCCCGCGCACGCCGGGCGCTTCGGAGAAGAGCGCCTCGTAGAATTGCGCGGCGGCTTCGACCGGACGTCTGAGCACCGCGTCGAAAGAAGTGCGAATCAGATGGGTTTCCTCAGGGGTGAGCGACGGCGCGGAATCGGGCATGGCGCAAATTTCGCAGAGACCTTGGCCTTGCGCCATGGGTCGAACGGCCCGTGGCGGCGTTCTGTCTTTTCCCGTGCAGCCTTTCGATCCGAAGGCGACGGGCGGGTAAAATCTCGTCGGCCGCCTTGCGGCGGCAGCGGTCAGCAATATCGGTTCGCGATGCTGCCAAACCCGCCGGCGCCCGCCGAGTTGTCCGCCGATGGCGAAACCCAGGCGCGTTTGCAGGGGATTCTGCAGGCGGCGTTGGACTGCATCGTCACGATCGACGACCACGGCCGCATCATCGAATTCAACCGCGCCGCCGAGGAGACGTTTGGTTTTTCGAGCGCCGAGGCGATCGGGCGGGACATGGTCGAGCTGATCGTGCCGCCGGAGTTCCGCGACCGGCATCGGCATGGGATGCGGCAGCATCTCGAAACTGGAGCGAGCCGGATGATGGGGCGGCGCGTCGATCTGGTCGCGCTCCGGGCGGACGGCTCCGAGTTTCCCTGCGAGCTGACGATCACGCGCTTCGAGGTGGCGGGTAAGCCGGTGTTCACGGCGTTCATCCGCGACATCACGGAGCGAAAAGCCGCGGAGCGGCGCATCCAGGAGCTCAACGCGAATCTCGACTTGGAAGTGCAGCGGCGGACGGAGGAACTGCGCGCGACCATCGCCGTTCTCAAGCGGACGCAGGGGAAGCTCGAGCAGGCGCACGCGGTGGCTCGGCTGGCTTACACCGAGATGAACCTCGACACCGGCGAGCGTGCCTGGTCGCGGGAGATGTATTCGATCTTCGGATTTCCCGAATCGGACGTGCCTCCTCCGTTCGCCGAGGCGTTCGGCCGCGTCCACCCGGAGGACCAGCCGCGGTTGCGGGACTTCTTCGCGCAGTTCCGCGAAGGGGTTCCCCCGCAGTTCGCCGACTACCGCATCGTCCTTCCCGGCGGCGCGGTCCGGTGGGTGCGCGAGATCAGCGAATTCAAGCCGTCACCGGCCGGCGGGCGGGGGCAAATCGACTCCACGCTCTACGACATCACGGAGCGGAAGCTGGCGGAGTCGGAGCTCCTGGCGGCGATCGACCGCGAACGGCAGCTCGGTCAGCTGAAGACGAATTTCCTGCAGATGATCACGCACGAGTACCGGACGCCGCTCGGCGTGATCACGTCGTCGGCGGAGATTCTCGAGCGGTACCACGAGCGTCTCTCGCCCGAGGAGCGTCAGCAGCAATTGCGGGAGATCCGGCAGCACGCGCTGCACCTGGCCTCGCTGGTCGAAGAAGTGCTGTTCCTCGGCAAGGCGGAGGCGGGAGCGATCGAACTGGAGCTGCGCGCCCTGCCGCTGAAGCCGTTTCTCCAGGGCCTGATTCGGGAGGCGGTCACGGCGCTTGGCGCCGAGCGGAACGTCGACCTCACGATCGAAAACCTCCCCGAACGCCTGCCGCTCGACGAGCGGCTCCTCCGCCACATCCTCGGGAATCTGCTCTCGAACGCGCTGAAGTATTCGACCCTCGATCGCACCGTCTGGGTCGCAGCCCGGGGGCACGGCGACCGGCTATCGCTCCGCATTCGCGACGAAGGCATCGGCATTCCGCTGGAGGACCGGCCGCGGGTGTTCCAGACGTTTCACCGCGCCTCGAACGTCGGCACCGTTTCCGGCAGCGGCCTCGGTCTGGTGATCGTGAAACGTTGTGTGGATCTGCACGGCGGCACGATCGAGCTCCAGAGCGAGCTGGGCCAAGGCACCGAGGTCGTGGTGACGCTCCCGTTGAGAGAGCCGGGTATTTCCTTTTCCGATGAAAAAACATCGCATCCTGGTGGTGGAGGACGAGCCGAGCATGCGCGCCAACCTGGCGACGATCCTGAGAATGGAGGGCTTCGAGGTGATCGAGGCTCAGGACGGACACGAAGGCGTGCAGGCGGCACGTCAGCATCTTCCTGACCTGATCTTCTGCGACGTCGCGATGCCGCGGCTCGACGGACACGGGATGCTCGGCGCAATCCGTGCCGAAGCGGGCACGGCGCGCACGCCGTTCATTTTCCTCACCGCCCGCGGCGATCGCGTGGACGTTCGCGAAGGCATGAACCTGGGCGCCGACGACTACCTGGTGAAACCGGTGCAGGTGGACGAACTCCTCGGCGCGATCAAAGCCCGGCTCGAGCGCAGCGCCCAGATAGCGAACTCGCGCGGCCCGAAGCGTCCGCTCACTCCCGCGCTGCTGCTTCCGCTCGGTTTGACCGACCGCGAGGCGGAAGTGCTGTTCTGGCTGGCCCAGGGGAAAGCCAATTCCGATCTCTGCGTCCTGCTGAACGTGCAGCTGACCACGATCAAAAAACACCTGGAGAAGATCTACCAGAAGCTCGGCGTGGAGAACCGCACCGCCGCCGCCGCCATGGCGCTCGAGAAGCTGAACGAGGAGTGAGGCCAGGCCGCGCGCCGCGCTTTGCGCGGAGAAGTTGGGAGTTGGAAGTTGGAATTTTGCGCTGGAGCCGCAGGGCAGCGCGCCGCTGACGATTTCGGGAAGCCTGCTTGAAGCGACCAGCGTGTCAGCGAGAAGTGTCACCAACTACCAACTACCAACTACCAAATTCCAACTTCCAACTTCTCCTCCCCTCCGTTCTGCCTGAAAACGTCGCCAACGTCCGCCCATCAGCAGCGGAATAACCGCTTTCTCAAGATCACCGCGAAAAGCGCTCCCGCTCCGGCGAGGGACCACGTGGCAGGCTCGGGCACGGGCGACGGGTTTGGATCCGGGAACGGATCGCCTCCTCCTCCTTGCTGCCCGGTGTGGGAAACGACTCCGACGCGGACATTAAACGCGTACCTGCCGTTCATGGTCGCATCGTCGAAGGGGGTGCCGAGCTGGTGCTCGATCAGACGCGTCGCGACGCTGCCCGAGTCCGTGAACGCATCCAATTGCCCGGAGCCGGTAAGCAGAAAGTCGGTGCCGTTCGCGTCGGAATACCCGGCGAGGGCGCCGATCCCTTGGTTCTGAGCGCCGGCGTCCCACTGGATTTTCGTGTAGTTGAATTCGAAATCGAAATCGCCCGCGGCGAGGTCGGAGCGATCCACCAGGAAAAGTTGGAACGTGTTGCGCAGCTCCGTCTGTCCGAAGCTGGCGACGTCGGTCCAGTTTGCCACAAACGCCTGCCGGCCTGCGATCGTGCCGGTGCCGTAGCTCACCGGGTCGGTGTACGTGGTATCCACGTCGGCGAGGAACGGCGCCAGGATCGGACCGCCCGCTTCGGCGAGCCCGCCGGAGATCGTGAACGGGTTCGAAACGCCGGAGGCGAAGTCGAAGGTGACGTTGCCGTTGTTGTTGACGAAGACAGACGAGTAGGTGCCTCCGAAGAGGCGAATCCCGAAACCCAGATCGACGGCGTCGGATGAACCGTCGTCGGTCGGGTAGAGCGATGCCGCGCTGTAGTTATCCAGCGTGCGCAGCTGTGCCTGGGCGGGGTGCGCCGTGGCGAGGGCGAGCGCCGAAGCAAGCGCCAGAAACGGACGAAGCGAGAATGTCATGGAGAGAAGGATACAGGGGACAATGCATCCGGGCCGACGCTGTTGCCGGCCCAGCCGATCCCGGTCGAGGCTAGAGGCTGATGTTGCCGCCGGCATCGACCCAGGTGCCGCTGCTGACGGTGCCGCTGACAACGTAGTAGCGGTTGTTGACCCGGGTGCAGCGGGCCCCGGAGCCGGCCAGGTTAATGAAGGCAGTCGCCCCCGCATCCCAGACGCTCACCATGTTGTTCTCGAACAAACACAGTCCCTCGGCACTCACCATGCCGTTGAAGCCTTCCACCAGGTTGTCGCGGACAGTCGAGAGAGCGCCCGTGGCGACGATGCCTCCGCCGGTCGTGCTGCGGTTCTTGTTGGCGTAGAGGACGGTGTTGTGGTCGATCAGGCTCTCGCCCCCGACCTCAATGCCATTCCCGGGGATTTGCTGGACGGTGTTGTGGCTCACGCGGGCGTTCGCCGACGCGTGGATGCCGTTTGTGCAGTTCACGATCTGGTTGTTGCGGATGACGTCGCCGGTTCCCGACCAGAGGTTGACGGCGTATTTGTTCACCAGACTGATGTGGCAGCGCTCCACCAGGGTGTTGGCGGCTCCGGAAGTGATCCCAAAGCCCGTCGCGCTGTCGTGAATACGCACGTCGATGATTCGGACGTTCTCTCCGGACCAGACGCTGATCGCGGTGCTTGGCAGGTACGCGATCGAGCCGTTGCGGATCTCGAGGTTGTATATCGTGCCCGCGGAGATCGCCAGGCCGGTGCCCTCGTCCGAACTGAACCGCAGGGTGTAGCCGTTCAGGTCGAGCGTCACGTCGGACGCGGCGACCTCGATCGCGTTTTTCGAGGGGTCCGTCATCACGCGGTCGGCGGCCAGGTAGTACGCGCCGGGTTTGCTGATGACGAATGGAGCCGCCTGATTGCCGCCCGGGATGGCGGTGCCGGAGGCGGCGAAGGAAGCGGCGGCGGGAAGGGCCGCGAGGGCGAGAACGAAGAGGAATTCTTTCATGGGATGCGTTGCAGATGCGGCCGCCACCGTACCGGATGCGCAAAGAGGCGCCTATGGGCCGCGCGGCCCGGGCCGAAAGGCGTACGGCTTCGCTGTAACGTGTGCATTCACGTTCTGCCGCAGCGACTTGGCGGACGCGCTCACCTGCGTACCATAGGCGCATGACCCTTCCCCTGCGTCTTTCGATGGCCCTGGCAGCCACCTTGATTTCCGGCTGGGCCGCGGCTGCGGTTCAGTCGTTTTCCCCTCCGTATGCCTCGATCGGTTCGATCGAACGGCTCGATCCCGCGCTCGACCGGCTGATCCCGCCGGACGCACGGATCGAAAAGCTTGCCGACGGATTTCACTGGTCCGAGGGCCCGGTCTGGCTGCGCCGGGAAAAGGCGCTTCTCTTCAGCGACGTGCCGGAAAACACGATTTACCGCTGGAGCGCGGAAAAAGGGATCACCGTGTTTCTCAAGCCCAGCGGGTGGACCGGCGACCCCGCGCAGACTCGCGAGGGCTCGAACGGCCTCACGCTCGACGCCGAGGACCGTCTCGTCCTGGCGCAGCATGGCGACCGGCGTGTCGCGCGCCTCGCTCCGGGATCGGACGGGTTTTCCACGCTGGTCGAGCGCTACGACGGGAAACGGTTCAACAGCCCCAACGATCTCTGCTTCGACCGGGCCGGCCGGATTTATTTCACCGACCCGCCGTACGGCCTGCCCAAGGGTGTCGAGCCGGAACTCGGCTTCTGCGGTGTTTACCGGTTGGATACGAATGGCACGGTCACGCTGATCACCCGCGAACTCGAACGACCGAACGGCGTCGCGCTTTCGCCGGACCAGCGCACGCTTTACGTCGCCAACTCGCACCCGCCGCGGCCGATCATCTGGGTCATTCCGCTTTCCGAGGACGGGACGCCCGGGAAGGGCAGGGTGTTTTTCGACGCCTCGTCGCTGATGAAGAAGGACCGGCCCGGCATTCCGGACGGGATGAAAATCGACACCGAGGGCAACCTCTGGGCGACCGGCCCGGGCGGCGTGCTGGTGATCAGCCCCGAGGGAAAACACCTCGGCACGCTTCTCACCGGACGCTCGACGGCGAATTGTGCGTTTGGCGAAGACGGCTCCACGCTCTTCCTGACCGCGGATTCCATGCTGCTGAGGCTGAAGACGCGCGTCCAAGGCGAGCCCGTGGGCAAACGTCTGAAGTAAGTCAGGCCCGCCCGTCGCGGCGCGTGGAGCGAACCGCACAGGCCCGCCGTATTTCGCCGACGCTTGCGGGTGGGGCGGCGCGTCCCTGCGACGACCTCTTCGTCCTGCCTGCGTGGGTCGTCCGCATGCGGCTCACGAGCGAACGTGCCCCGTACGGGTGCCGATCTCGCTGACGATCGTCTTGGTGGGATTCGGAGCGTCGGCGGCCCGCCGACGCCTCAACGCCGGACGGCTATTGCCGGCGCTTGCGGCAGGCGTCGGCGCGCGGCTTTCTTGGAGCCGTGCTCGCGAAACTACAGCAGCTCTGGCGCCGTTCGGGATGGAAGGAATTCGTTCTTCTCCTTGTTGCGGGGACCTTCTGCGTCTGTGTCTGGACGTTCATCGAACTCGCCGACCGGGTCACTGAGCAGGGCTCGGTTCCGATGGAGAATCGGATCATGCGCGCCCTCCGCCAGGCGGACGATCTCTCCAAGCCGATCGGGCCCTGGTGGTCGGCGAGCGCGGCCCGCGACATCACTGCGCTCGGTGGCGCGACGGTCCTCGCTCTGGTGACGGCGCTTGTCGTCGGCTATCTGCTGCTGCGGCGCGCCTACCGGACCGTCCTGCTGGTCCTCGCCGCGACGGTGGGAGGGCAACTCCTGAGCACGGGCCTGAAGCAGTTCATCGCCCGGCCCCGGCCGTCGGTCGTGCCGCACCTGACCGAAGTCGCCTCGGCCAGCTTCCCGAGCGGACACTCCATGTTGTCCTCCGTGGTTTATCTCACGCTGGGCACGCTGCTCGCCCGCACGGTGGCGCCGCGCCGGGAAAAAGTCTATTTCGTCGCGGCCTCGCTGCTGCTGGCGGTCCTCATCGGACTCAGCCGTGTGTATTTGGGAGTGCACTACCCGACCGACGTCCTGGCCGGGTGGTGCGCGGGGATCGCGTGGGCGCTGTTTTGCTGGATGGCGGCGGCGTGGCTCCAGAACCGTGGGAAGCTTCGCGCCGAGGGCGGCGCCGAGTCTGAGACCTCCGACTGAACGGTCCGGCGTAGCCCCTGGGGGCGGCCGGCCGGGAACGCGGTTGCCCTCGTCTGCAGGAGGTGCGATGGAGGGACCATGACGCCCCGAACCCGTTGGTCGCTGCTCCTGGTTCTCCTGCTCGCGGCGGTTCTGCTGATTCTGCTCCTCGCCCGCTGCTCCGTCCGTCGTTCCACTCCTGCGCCGAAACCCCCGACCCCGGCGGCTGCCGCTCCCGCCAAAACGCCGGAGCCCGCACCCGGGCCGGCAGCCACGGCCGCGGAAGAGCCGGAGCGTTTGGGGCTGGCGACCGTCGAGGCCCCCGCGCGAGTCCTCGCGGGCGCGAAATTCGAAGTGCGCTGGACGGGGCCGGACAACGCCAACGACTACATTTCGCTCGTGCCGCCCGCGTCGCGCCCCGACCAATACACGACTTATGCGCCGACCCGGACTGGAAACCCAGTAACGCTCACGGCACCGGTGGATCCTGCCGCGCTGGAAATCCGCTACGTCACCGCGCGGTCGAAGACCGTCCTGGCTCGGCAGGCGGTGGAAGTGTTTGCGGCCACCGCGACGCTCGACGCCGCAAGTGAGGCGGTCGCCGGCAGCCGGCTCGCGGTCACCTGGACGGGTCCCGCCAATCATGGCGACTTCATCACCGTGGTGCCCAAGGAGGTTCCGGACGGGCAGTACGGCAACTTCGAACCCATCTCGAAAGGTTCTCCCCTGCAGGTGTTGACGCCGATGACCGTGGGCGACGCGGAGGTCCGCTACATGACCGGGCAACAGCAGAAGGTGCTCGCCCGGCGCGCCGTGAAGATCGTCGCGTCCGAAGTCTCGCTTTCCGCGCCCGAAGAAACGCTGGCGGGCAGCGTGGTTTCCATCGCATGGACGGGACCGAAAAACGCCGGCGACTACATCACGATCGTGACCGCTTCGACGCCGGACGGCCGGTACGGAAACTACACGCCCGTGACCAAAGGCTCGCCGCTCCAAGTCACCGCGCCGATGGAAGCGGGACCGGGGGAGATCCGCTACATGGCCGGGCAGGGGCAGAAGGTGCTCGCGCGTCGCCCGCTGCGCATCGTGGCTGCCGAGGTCACCCTTTCGGCCCCCGACGAGGTGGTTGCCGGGACGCGTGTGCCGATTGTCTGGACCGGACCGAAGAATGCCGGCGACTACATCACCATCGTGGCCGCAGGGACGCCGGACGGCCGGTACGCCAACTACACGGCGGTCACCAAGGGATCTCCACTCGACGTGCTCGCGCCGATCGATGCGGGAGATACCGAGATCCGCTACATGGCGGGGCAGGGAGGGAAAGTTCTCCAACGCCGCCCCCTGCGGGTGGTCGCCGCCAAAATCACGCTCGAGGCGCCGGGGGAGGCTGTCGCCGGCGGGGACCTGACCGTGCAATGGTCCGGACCCAACAATCAGGGCGATTATCTAACCGTGGTGGCGAAGGATGCCAAAGAGGGCGCGTATCTTGGTTATACCTACACGTCCGCCGGGTCGCCGCTGCGCGTGAAAGTGCAGGCGCCTCCGGGTCCCGCGGAGCTTCGCTACATTGCCGGCCAGGGCGCCAAAACGCTCGCCCGGCGTCCGCTGACGGTGAAGGCTGCGAAGTGATCGAAGCGACGAAGCCCGCCTGAGCGCCTTCCGCCGTCCGCGTTTTGCCCGGGCGCCTTCTGGAAAAGCGCCCGAGCTCTTTGCCGCCGGTTGCCGTATCACCAGCAAGCCGTCCGGGAGAAAACCGGGATGCCTTTCTGAGGGAAATTTCCCTATGGATGTGCGACTAAATCCCTTGGACAGCCTTCGTGTTTTCCGTATCTGCTTTGGCGCAATTTGCCGGGCCACGAATGATCGACCTCAGTCACATCGCCTTCGAAGGGATTCAGGCTCCCTCTCGATCCGGCCGGAGTCGTTTGCGGGCTGAGCCGTCGGGTGCTCAACCGGAACACGAAGGCGAACGCGATCCGCTGGCTGTCTGGTTGCTGGGCCAGGCCGGGCTTCAGGCCGAGGCGTATCGAAGTTCGGCGCTGAACCGGCGGGTGTCCGCATGCCTCCGCTTGCTTCGTGTGCCGAGCCCCGAGGCCGCGCAGGAGCTGGTGTCCCGGCGGCCGGAGCTCCTGTCCGGCGCCCTCGATTCGATGCTGATCGGGGTGACGGAGTTTTTTCGCGACCCCATCGTTTTCCAGCATCTGTACTCGCAGGTGGTGCCGCAGCTCCACGGACTCCGGCGCCCGCTCCGGTGCTGCAGCGTGGGCGCTTCGCATGGGCAGGAGCTGATCTCGTTCGCGATTCTCCTGGCGGAGGCCGGCTTGCTCGAGGGGGCGACCCTTCTCGGTCTCGACTGCCGGCCCGAGGCGGTGGCGAAGGCGCGCCGCGGGGCCTACACCCATGCGGAACTGGCAAACGTCCCTGCGTATTTGCGGGAGAAATACTTCGAGCGGCGGGGCGCGGCGTGGAACGTCAGCCCCCGGTTCGCCGCATGCCTGCGGTGGGAGAAGGAAAGCGTGTTTGCGCTGGCCCCGGACGAGTGGGACGTGATCCTCTTTCGGAATGTCGCGATCTACCTGGAGCTGTCGCATGCCGTCGCGGCTTGGACCCGGCTTTGCGAGCGGTTGCGCCTGGGCGGCATTCTCGTCACCGGCAAGGCGGAACGACCCCCGGCGAACCTTCCGCTGAGACGTCTCGCGCGTAGCGTTTATCGAAAGTCCGACGCCCCATGCCCCTGAGCAAACTGAGAGTCCTCGGCGAGCCACGCCGCCCCTCCGGAATCGTTTCCATCGTTATCTTCGTCGTTGCGGTGGGATTGATGGGATACTTCCGGCTGGCCGTGTACGGCGACCGGAACGTCACGCTGACCTACGGACTGCCCCTGCTGCTCTGCTTCCTGCACCCCGACCGAAGGCTCCTGTGGAGCATGGCGGGAGCGTTTCTCGTGATGTCGGCGTACAAGGCGTATTACCTGATGCCGACGGTCGCACCGGTGCAGTCGTTCTCCCGCGAGGCGAACTGGTTCATGCAGGTCGCGAACGTGGTGATCATCGGCGGCGCGGTCCACATCGTGCTCGGACTGAACGACCGGCTGCGGGCTCAGACTGCGCGAGTCGACGAGGTGAACCGCGAATTGCGCGAACGGGATGAGGAGATTTCCGCGCAGAACGAAGAACTGGCGCAGCAGAGCGAGGAGGTGCAGCAGCAGTCCGAAGAACTGCAGACGCAATCGGAGGAGCTGGCGGCGATCAATGCGGAGCTGGCGAAGCGGGAGAAGATGTTGACCGTGCTGCTGGGTTCGTTGCGGTCGACGGAGAACGACACGCGCCTGCTCGAGAACGTCTGCCGCTCGATGCTCGACATCTTCGACGGAGAGGCCGATGCGGCGGCGGTGCTGGAGCGCGATGGCGACGATCTCGTGGTTGTGGCGCACGTGGGCGTGGGCGAACCGATCGGTTCGCGTTCACCCTTCGAAAGATCGTTCAGCTCGATCGTGCTCGAGCAGAACGCGACGGCATTCCTGGAGGACTTGAGATTGCGACCGGACCTTCGCCAGCCGCCGCTCAAGGGCGCCGACTTCCGGTCCGTGCTTGCGGCTCCTCTGCGGCTCAACGGAGTCCCCCGGGGCGCGGTGAAGGTCTACTCGCGCAAACCGCGCCCGTGGACGAAGGAGCAGTTTCAGCTCATCGAGTGGGTTTCTGCTCAGTGTTCGCTCATCCTCGAAGCGCGGCGGCTGCAGAACGAACTCCTCCAGGCCAACACGAATCTCACCCGCACGGTGGAGCAGCGCACGGCCGAGCTGCAGGACCTGGTCAACGAGCTGGAGCATTTTTCCTACACCATCACGCACGACCTGAGGGCCCCGCTGCGGGCGATGAACGGCTATGCCCGCCTCCTGAGCGAGGAGGCCGCCCACCGCCTCGAGCCGGAAGCACGCGATTACCTGCACCGGATCTCGACCTCCGCCGCGCGCATGGACCGGCTGATCATGGACGCCCTCAGCTACAGCAAGGCCGTGCGCCAGGAGCTGGCGCTGACGCCGGTGGATTCGGGCAGGCTCCTCGAAGGCATGATCGACTCGTATCCGGTTTTTCAATTGCCCTACGCGAAGATCGAGATCCTCGGCCCGCTGCCCAGGCTGCTCGGCAACGAAGCCGCCCTGACCCAGTGTTTCTCCAACATTCTCGGCAACGCGGTGAAGTTCGTGGAGAAGGGGCGCATGCCGCACGTGCGAATCCGCGCCGAGAGGCGGGACTCGCTGGTGCGCCTCTGGTTTGAGGACAACGGCATCGGCATCCCGAAGGAGATGCAGAGCCGGGTCTTCGTGATGTTTCAGCGGCTGAGCAAAGACTACGAGGGGACGGGAATCGGTCTGGCCCTGGTGCGCAAGGTCGCCGAGCGCATGGGCGGACGCGTGGGCGTCGAGTCTGAGCCGGGGCAGGGGAGCCGGTTTTGGGTGGAACTCAAAGCCGCATCGGAGGAGTCTGTGTCGTGAAAAACCGGGCGATCTTGTACGTGGAGGATGAGGAGGACGACGTCTTCTTCATGAAGAAGGCCTTCCAACTGGCCGGAATCCGGCACCCGCTGCACACCGCGGAAGACGGCCAGAAGGCGATCGCCTACCTTTCGGGCGAGCCCCCCTTTGCCGATCGCTCCCAGTTTCCCATTCCGTCGCTGGTGATCCTCGACCTGAATCTGCCCATCCTCTCGGGCTTCGAAGTGCTGCAGTGGCTGCGCCGGCGTCCGGAGTACGCCCAGACCCACGTCGTGGTGTTTTCATCCTCCGGACGGCCCGAAGACCGGGAAAAGGCGACTTCCCTCGGGGCGACGGAGTACGTGATGAAGCCCTCGTCGGGCTTCGACTTCATTCACGTGGCGAAACAGCTCCAGGCGAAGTGGCTGCGCAACGGAAGCGAACGGACTGGTTGATCGCCCTGTGCGGCGAAGCGAGCAGGCGTAAGATATTGGCAGAACCGGTGTTTCCGCTTGTCCTGGTTAAAGTTGGAAGGCAGGCGGCCGATGTTGAAGCGCTGCTTCCCCATTAGCGGCCTCATGCTTCCTGCCCGCACAGTGTCTTCCAGGTGCGCGACTCGCATCTGCTGGCTGGTTTTTGCCCTGCGCCTCGTGTCGCCCGTTTCCGGATACGCGGAGGACGCTGCTGCCGCGATGACGCGTGTCCAGGGGCTGTCGGTGATCGCCTCGGCCAACGATTTCTGGACGGCCGACCATCGCGACCTGCCCCATCCGGTGCGGATGACTTTCCAGGTGACGTTCTACGATCCGCACTGGGCCAATCTCTGGATCGAGGAGGAGGGGGGACCGGCCTATCTCCGGGTCGGCGAGGCGCGGCCGGCGCTCCGCGCGGGGCAGCGGGTCTTCGTTCAGGGCACGATCGTTCCCAACGAGGGGCTTTCCGCGGACCGGGTAAAGATTTCCGTGCTCGAGGAGAAGCATGCCGGCCCGGGCGAACGGGTCGTCGGTCGCGTCGGCGAACTGGCGTCGCTCGACCGGCATCGGGTCGAGGTCGAGGGTTTCGTCGACACCGTCCAGATGGTGGACGCGCATCACTATCGCTTGAACATGATCGTGGAGAGCCGTCCGGTCGTCGGCTGGGTCCTCCTCGAGGATGGGCAGCAGCCCGGCGCCTGGGCGCATAGCTACGTGAACGTCACGGGTGCATACTCCAGTCGCGTCGATCCGTCGGGCACGGTTCCCGAGATCGAGATTTGGATCCCGGGTCCGGAGAACGTCCGTTTTTTGCGGGACATCGGAGTGGCGCCGGAATTCACGCTGCCCATCACCGCGATCAGCCATCTTTTTGAGGCGCGGCTCGGCGAAACCGTCCATGTCCGCGGCCGCGTTCAGAACCAGCAGCCCGGGGCCGAATTGATCATTCGCGACGAATCCGGGCAGGTGACGCTCGACACGCTGCAAGAGGAACTTTTCGCGCCGGGGACCGAGGTCGAGGCCGTCGGCCTGGCCGCTGTGCTTCGGAATTCCTGTTCGCTGCGGTATGCGCTGGTTCGGCGCGCCACGCAGTCGGTGACCTGGAAAGCGCCACGTCGCGGCGAACCCCTGAAATTGATCGACGAAGTGCGGAGCCTCTCGCCGGAGCAGGCGGGGGAGGGCCGTCCGGTGTCCGTGCTCGGCGTCGTCACTTGGGCCCAGCCCGACCTGCCGTATCTCTACCTTCAGGACGTGAGCGGCGGCATTCGCGTGAGCTACGATCAGGGAGCGTTCCACGCCCCGACCATCGGTCAGAGCGTCCGGGTCGACGGCGTGTCGTTCGACTATGGCGTGGCGCGCGGCGTGCGCGCGACTTCGCTCGTACAGATCGCCTCGATGCGCATGCCCCAGCAGCAGCCCGTCTCGTGCGAGCAGGCGCTGACCGGGAGTGTGGAGGCCCAGTGGGTGGAGATGTTCGGTTATCTTCGGCGCTCGGAGGTGCGCGACGGCCGGACTCATCTGGCGATCAGCACCCCGACCGGGAATTTTTCCGCGGTCATCCAAACCCCGGAGGATCTCTCCGCCTCGATCGACGCGCTGGTCCGGATTCGAGGCGTGTGCGAAACGGTTCTGGACGGCGGGCAGCGGATCACGGGATTCCGCCTCTGGGTGCCGTACCTGCACAATGTCCTGGTCTACGAGCCGGCGCCGGCCAATCCCTTCGACGTGCCCTCGCGCTCGGTCGCCGGCATTCGCCAGATCAGCCTCACGACGGCCCTCGTGCGGGCGCGCACGGACGGCGTGGTGACGCTGTATCGTCCGGGACAATACCTCTTTCTTCAGAAGGGCGACGCCGGCCTGATGGTCGAGACTCGCAGCCGCGAGCCGCTCGCGGCGGGGGACAAGGTCGAGGTGGTCGGCATGGTCGGCCGCGTCGGCGGACGGGTGCTGCTGCGCGACGCCGTTTTCCGCCGTGTCGCTCCCGGAGCGCCGCCGGCGCCCGTGACGGTGAAGGATCCCGCGATCGCATCCGAACCGCTCGACGGGAGGCTCGTCGCCGCCCGGGGCGTGGTGATCAGCCAGCTTTCCCAGCCCAACCGCTCCCGCCTCACGCTGCAGTCGGGCGAGGCGATTTTCGAAACGTGGCTCGAGCATCCCGCGCCGGAACCCTCCATGCCGGAGTACGCCATCGGCACCGGGCTGGAGGTCACCGGCGTCTATCGTGTCGCGGTCGACGACGCCCGGCAGGTCCGGGGCTTTCAGCTCTACCTCCGCACGCCGGCGGACATCCGCGTCTACCAGAAACCCCAGCTCTGGACCACGCAACGGGCGGTGACGGCGGCGTCCCTCCTCGGCGGCTGCGCGCTGCTTGGGTTTGCCTGGGCGGCGTCGCTGCGCCGGCGCGTCCGGCGGCAGACCGACCAGCTTCGGAGTCAGGTTCACAAGGAAGTGGTGATGGAGGAGCGGCACCGCGGCATCGTCGAGAACGCGAGCGACTTCATTTTCACCACCGACCTGGACGGCCGGCTCACCTCGTTTAATCCCGCCGGCGAGCGCATCACGGGCTTCACCCGGGCAGAAGCGCTGCGGATGAACATCCGCGAGCTGCTCATGCCGGAAAGCGAGAAGGAGCCGTGGCTGCGGCCGGAGCTGTCGCCCGAGGCGGAAGGCACGGTCACGTTCCAGAGCCGCCTTCGCACCCGCGACGGCCGGGTGATCTGGATCGAAACCAGCTCCCGCCTCATCCGCGACGAGGGCAAGACGGTGGGCGTGCTGGGGATCGTCCGCGACATCAGCGAGCGCAAGCAGATCGAGGAGGAGCTGAAGCGCGCCCGCGACGCGGCCGAGGCGAACACCCGGGCGAAGAGCGAATTTCTGGCCAACATGAGCCACGAGATCCGCACGCCGATGAACGCGGTGATCGGCATGAGTAATCTGCTGTTGGATACCAGGCTCGACGAGCGGCAGCGCGATTTCGCCGAGACGATCCGCAACGGCGCCGAGGCGCTGCTCACCGTGTTGAACGACATCCTCGACTTTTCGAAGATGGAAGCAGGCCGACTGCAGATCGAGACGGTCGACTTCGATCTGCGGGAGACGATCGACGGCACGGTCGAGTTGCTCGCGGCTCGCGCCGCCGCGAAAAGCCTGGAGCTGACGGCGTTCGTCCCGAATTCGCTGCCGTGCGCGCTGCGCGGCGACCCGAGCCGGCTTCGCCAGGTGCTGCTCAACCTTCTCGGAAACGCGGTGAAGTTCACCCAGACCGGCGAGGTCATCCTGCAGGTCTCGGTCGATTCCGAAGCTGAAGCTACCGTGCAGTTCCGCTTCGAGATCATCGACACCGGCGTCGGCATTCCCGCCGAGGAGCAGGCGCGCCTTTTCCGGCCGTTCACCCAGGCCGATTCCTCGACCACCCGGCGTTTCGGCGGCACCGGTCTCGGGCTCGCGATCAGCAAGCAGATCGTGGATCTGATGGACGGGCGCTGCGGCGTGCGCAGCCGGGAGGGGGAGGGCTCGACGTTCTGGTTCACCGCCAAGTTCGCCCGCCAGCCCGTGGCGGAGAATTCCGGGCCGCTCGATCCCGCGATCCCGCGGCTCGACGGACTCAAGGCCCTGGTCGTCGACGACTCGAGCACCTGCTGCCAGCTCGTCGAACACTACACCGGCGCCTGGGGCATGCGAACGACCGACGCCAACTCCGGCGCGGAGGCGCTTCAGCTTCTCCGCGGACCGAGGGGCGAGGAGTTCGCGCTCGCCATCGTCGACACGCATATGCCGGAGATGGACGGCCTCGCTCTCGCGCGGGAGATCCGCCGCGATCCCCGGCTTGCGAAGCTCCGTTTCGTTTTCCTCAACTCGCTCGATCGCGCGCTCCTGCCCGCGGAACTCCAGGAACTCGGGGACGCCGCCGCGCTGCTCAAGCCGATCCGGCGAAGCGAACTGCTCTCCGCGCTGGTGCGCGTCCTGCCCGAGCCGGTCAACGGCTCCGAATCCGCTCCCGGCCCGGAGGCTCGCGGTGTCACCGCGACCCCGCGTTCGACCTTCGGCGTCGGCGGCACCGCGATTTCCGTCCCGCCGGTTTCGCTGCGCGTGCTCCTGGCGGAGGACAACACGGTGAACCAGCGCGTGGCGTTGCTCCAGCTGCAGAAACTCGGACACCGGGCGAGCGCCGTCTCCAACGGACAGGAGGTGCTCGAAACCCTCGAGCGCGGAGAATTCGACGTCATCCTGATGGATTGCCACATGCCGGAGATGGACGGCTTCGAGGCCACACGGCGTATTCGCCAGCACAAGACACACGGACGGATGCGGATCATCGCCCTCACGGCCAATGCCATGCAGGGCGACCGCGAGAAATGCCTCGAGGCGGGCATGAACGACTACCTCAGCAAACCGGTCCGCGTGCCGGAGCTTCAGGCGGCGCTCGCGCGGTGTTATCCGTCGGTCGAGTAGACGGCGGGCGGGATTGAGGCAACGGGAGGCGATGGCTCTAATATTAGACCCGCGGTAATTTTGCCTTCAGCCGATCGCGCCGCAAAATCGCCTGCGGTTGTCCCGGCCCCACCTCCCCTCGATCGCCCGGCAGCTTTACCCCATGTCGCCCTCCTATCCGTACCTGGATCCCGGCTTGAGCCTGAACGAGCGCATCGACGATCTGGTGTCGCGCCTGACCGTGGTCGAAAAGATCGGCCAGCTGCTTCACGAGAACCGCGCCATCGAGCGGCTTGGGATTCCGGAGTACAACTGGTGGAACGAAGCCTGTCACGGCGTCGGCCGGAACGGGCGCGCGACCGTTTTCCCGCAGGTGATCGGCCTCGCGGCGACCTGGAACCGCGCCCTCGTGCGCGAGGTGGCCGAGACGGTCTCGCTCGAAGCGCGGGCGAAACACCACGTGGCGCTCGTGAAGGGACGCCGCGGACAATACCAGGGGCTCACGTTCTGGACGCCCAACATCAACATCTTTCGCGACCCTCGCTGGGGACGGGGCCAGGAGACGTTCGGCGAGGACCCGTACCTGACCGGCGAGCTCGGCCTTGCGACCGTGCTCGGGCTGCAGGGCGACGACCCGAAGCGGCTGCGCGTTGCGGCCTGCGCGAAACATTTCGCGGTGCATAGCGGACCGGAGCACGAGCGCCACCAGTTCGACGCGCGTCCCAGCGAGAAGGATTTTGCCGAGACCTATCTGCCGGCCTTCGAAAAACTCGTGCGCGGGGGAGTCGAGGCGGTGATGGGCGCGTACAACCGCGTCTTCGGCGAGCCGGCCTGCGCCAGCAAGCGCCTGCTCGGCGACCTTCTTCGCGAGGAGTGGGGCTTCAAGGGGCACGTCGTCAGCGACTGCGGCGCGATCGACGATTTTCATCAGCATCACAAGTTCACGCCGGACGCCGCGGCGTCCGCCGCGATCGCGGTGAAACGCGGCTGCGATCTGAACTGCGGCTGCACCTACAACGAACTGATCTCGGCGCATCGCGACGGCCTCGTCACCGAGGCCGAGATCGACCGATCGCTGCGGCGGCTTCTGGCGACGAAGTTCCGGCTGGGCCTCTTCGATCCCCCGGAAAAAGTCCCGTACTCGAGGACGCCGCTCAGCATCGTCGATTCGCCCAAGCACCGCCTGATCGCGCGCCGCGCCGCGGCGGAGTCGATCGTGCTCCTGAAGAACAAGGACGACGTTCTCCCGCTTTACCGCGATCCCGCGAGCCTGCTCATCGTCGGCCCCACGGCGGCCAATGTCGGCGCCTTGCTGGGAAACTATTACGGCATCAGCCCGCAGATGATCACGTTCATGGAGGGCATCGTGGAACGCACGGGTGAGGGCACGCGGGTCAAATACCGCGCGGGCTGCCCGCTTTCGCAGAGCGGTGCCCCCGGGGTGAACTACACGTACGGCGCCGCCGACATGTCGGAGATCGTCGTGGCCGTGCTCGGCCTGGATCCGACGCTCGAAGGGGAGGAAGGCGACACCATCTCTTCGCCGACCGGCGGCGACCGGCAATACATCGAGCTGCCGCCGAGCCAGCGCCAGTTTCTGCGCGAACTCCGCCAGCATGCGAAAAAGCTCATCCTCGTGCTCACCGGTGGAAGCGCGCTGGCGATTCCCGAGGAGCACGACTACTGCGACGCCGTGCTCCAGGTGTGGTACCCGGGCTGCGAGGGCGGACGTGCCCTGGCCGACGTGCTCTTTGGCGACGTATCCCCCGCCGGGCGCCTCCCGGTCACGGTTCCGCGCCGGACCGAGGATCTTCCGGCCTTCAGCGACTACGCGATGCGCGGTCGCACCTACCGCTTTGCCGAGACGGAGCCGCTTTATCCCTTTGGCTTCGGTCTGAGCTATTCGAAATTCGAGTACGGTCCCATCGAGCTGAGCAGCGCGAGCATCAACGCGTCGGGCTCGGTCACGGTGGCGGTGCGCCTGTTCAACATCGGTTCGCGGGCCGCGGCGGAAACCGCGCAGTGTTACCTCGTGCCGCCCGCGTCCTGGCCGGATGCCCCGCGCGCGACGCTGGTCGGCTTCGAAAAGGTGACCCTGCAGCCCGGCGCCTCGACGCGCCTCGAGTTCAGACTTCCCGCGTCGGCCTTTCACCAAGTGGACGCAAAAGGCCGCCGTGTGTACGTGCCGGGCAACTACGGCGTGGTCGTCGGCCCCGCTTCTCCGGGCGGCCGCGCCCAGGAACTCGGCGCGCCCGCGCCCGTCGAGGACACGGTGACCCTCGCCTAGCGCCGGTCTAGGCATGCCGTATTTCGCCGACGAGCGCTTGCGGGTTGGTCGGCGCGTCCCTGCGACGACACCTTCTCTTCGCCCGCGCGCTGCGCTTTGATGCGGTTCCCTCCCGCCAGTCCGCCCGTCAGTTCCGCTTGCCGAACCGGCGGCGCAGGACGGCCAGCGCACCGAGGGCCGAGGCGGCGAGCAGGCCGTAGGTCGAGGGCTCGGGGACGGGAGATCCGACGGGGCCGCCGTTGTCCGCGGGCGCGGTCCGGAACACGAACGAGGTCGAACGCTCCTTGATCGAGCCGAAGTTCATCTGCTCCGAGTCGGCGTACTGCTGGAAGAACTCGAGCGTCCCGTAGTATTCGTGGTCGGGATTGAAGAGATTGCCCGGAAGCACCAGCGAAGTGGCGCTCGCGTCGAGCAGCCAGTAGATCGGAATGCCGTCGTTGGTCGTGTGATCGTAGAACGTGAGGTACGTGTTCACGTAGCTGGCGTCCGGAATCACGCTGTGGCTGTTGAACGTCATTGTGAAGTCGCCTGAGGTCGGGTCCCACTGGTTCAATCCGGAGAAGGTGGTGCCGGTCAGCATCGGCTGCGCGGACGGAAAGCCGTCCGCCAGATTGACGGTCAGCTGGATCGGCTCGGGATAGATCGGGCCGGCAACGCTGAACGAGTACGTGTTGTTCGGATACGCGGTCTCCAGGTCGGCGAGCGTGGCGAAATCCGTGCTGGTGTAGCTGAAGTAGCGGCCGCTTTTCGTCAGGACGAACGGATCGTTCGGGGCGCCGTAGAGCTCCACCGTGTCGACGTCGCCGTCGTTCACCGTGCGGAGTTGAGCGTCGAAGCGGAAGTACGACGCCGTGACCGTGTTGTCGGCGGTTTGCTGGTAGGACTGGTCCTTGCGGACGGCATACAGCTCGACCTGGGCCATGGCCGAGAGCGGGGCCCAGAGCGCGAATACGATCAGGGCGGCGGGAAAGAGAGCCGAGCGGAGGACCGTCCCGGCGGAGGAGGAAGCGATGATTCTCATTGCAGGTACGAAAAGGAGGAGTGGCTGGTTGGCCGGGAGATCACTCGAAAGCCGAGCCGAACCATTTTTGATAGTTCTCGCCGAGGATCGGGACGGCCTTGAACTCGCCCTTCAGCGCGGCGACGAAGCCGAGGATCCAGAGGACGAATACACCTAGCCAGAGAGCCAGGTCCGCGAGCCAGCCGAGGAAGGGAATGAAAGCGAGGATCATTCCGGCCACGGCGACGGCGATCGACGTGAGCAGGAGGCCGAGCGACTGCCGGAGGTGGTAGGCGCCGAGGCGCGTCTTCTTGGTGCCGTGGATGACGACGGCGGCGATGAAGCCGATCAGCGTCAGGTAGGCGACGATCGCGGTCGTCTTGTCCTCCGCGGAGACGGAGGCCGGAGAGGAGGGAACGGTGGCGGTGTTCATGGAAGGGGGGCGATGCGGTGAGGAGGAAATGCCCGTGGCTTCAGCGGACGCCGGTCGGCGTGGGGGGAAGCGTCGCCAGATAACTCCAGAGAGCCTTCAGCTCGACGTCGGTCATCTCCGCGAACGCGGCGGGCATGATCGGATTCAGCTTCGTGCCGTCGGGCCGCTCGCGGGTGCGCACCGTCCGGATGAACTGCTCCTCGGTCCATCCGGTGATCCGGCTGGACGCGTCGCGGGTCAGGTTGGCCGCGGCAGGCCAGTCGGGTGGGGCGGCCGCGATTTTGCCGCCGGACAAGTTCGGTCCGTGGCAACCGGTGCAGCTCGAGGCGAGATATTTTCCGTAATTCGCGTTGATCCCGGGCGTGACGCTGGCGAGGCGCGGTGAAGTGTGATCGATGTGTTCGGCGGGAAGACTCACCTTGCCGAGCGCGACCAGCACGCGGATGAGCGGGCCGGGAGAGATCGGGCCGCGCTCGCGGTCCACCGGAGCGAGGGTCTTCAGGTAGGCGATGACGGAGCCGAGGTCCTCGTCGCTGAGCTCGGCGTACTCCATCGACGGCATGAGCGTCAGGGCGCGGCCGTCGTGGCTCAAGCCGTGGCGGATGGCGCGCACGTAGTCTTCGTCGGAGAAATTCGCCGGCAGCCCGCCCTTGCCGTGGGTGAGGTTGGGCGCGTGGAAGACGCCGGTCATCGGATCGTCGATGACCTTCTTGCCGCCAAAGTCGGCGCCGTGGCAGTCGGAGCAGGCCCGTGTAGTGACAATGTGGCGACCGCGTTCGATGGAGGCGGCGTCGGTCGGGACGCTGACGGAGGCGATGCTGACCGAAATGCGCCGGTTGAGGCGGTGTTGAGTCAGGCCGTACGCGATCGCGTAGGCCAGTAGGAGAACTGAAACAATGCCGGCGGCAGAGTAGCAGAGAAACTTGATGATTTTGCGGAGGGACATGACGGGTCGGAAAAGGAGTGCGAGCGGGGGGCGCGCAGGTGCCACAGGGTGGCGGGAAGGATGAATAAAAAACGCCCGCCTCGTCTCGGTTTTGCCGAGCACGCGAAGGGCGGCAGGTGGTCCGGCGATGCGGCGGACGGAACGTCAGCTCAGGGCGAAAACGAGCAGGCCGGCGACGATCAGCGCGAGCAGCACGGCGCTGAAAGCCTCGTTGTACCTGGGACTTTCGAATTCGAGATCGAGGTGCTGTTCCGATCCGAAATCTCCGTCGCTCACCGAGGAGCGGCGTGCGCCGGTGCGCGGGAGGGAGTCGGCGGCGCTCGGAAAGACGGACTCGGGAATGCGCAGAGCGGAAAGATCGGTCGTGCTGTAGTAACTACGGTTGCCCGCTTTTCGCGGGAGCTGAGTCGAGCGTGTCCGGGAAAAGACGAGCGGTGATATTGGGTTGCCGTGGTACCTGGAGGTTTCCACTTTCCCGGCTCCCCAAACGCGTCCCGCGCCGGATGCGTCGCTCAACAGAGGTGTCGCGTTCATGATTCAGAGTGTTGCAGAAGTCGTGTTCGAGCCCGTGATGCGGGCTGCTGGTGAGATGATACGTTTAGCGTATCAGCTGTTTCAGCCTGGGGTATTCGTCTTCCGGCTAACCGTGGCTTTCGTCTGACCATGTCCGCTTCGTCCAGCACGGCCGCGCATGCCCGGTCCGGTCCCGCCTCCCGCGCGGATCGCGCCGAGGATCTTCGTTTCCGCGCCCTTTTCGAACAGGCCCCCGTGAGCATGCAGCGGTTCACGCCGGACGGCTATTCGATCCAGGTGAACCGCGCGTACGAAGCGCTCTTCCACCTGACGGACGAGCAGCTCGCGGCCGCCAAGTTCAACCTCCTGCGCGATCCCCAGATCGCCGCGATCGGATTGCTGCCGCTCTTCAAGCGGGCTTTCGCCGGCGAGCCCGTGCTCACCGAGCCCGCGCCGTTTTCGCCCGGAGTGTCCGTGCCCGGGGGCCGGCAGGAGATCCGCTGGATCCGCGGGCACTTTTTCCCCATCCGGGACGCCGACGGCGCGATCCGGGAGATCATCGCGATCCACGAGGACGTGACGGACCAGATCAAGGCCGAGCAGGAGATCAAGGAGCTGAATCAGCACCTCGAGGCCAAGATCGCCGAGCGTACGCACGCCCTGGAGCAGGAGGTCGAGGAGCGCCGGGTGACCGAGGCGGCGCTGAAGGAAAGCGAGCAGCGCTTCCGCGCGATCATCGAGACCCAGGTGGAGCTCGTCATGCGCTACACCGCGGACGGAACGGTCACCTACGTGAATCCGGCCCACGCGCGGATGTACGGACTCCAGCCCGGCGAATGCCTGGGGCAGAACTGGATCGCCGGCCTCAGTCTCGAGATGGCGAATACAGTCCGCCTCCAGATCCGCCGGCTCGAGGTGCAGAATCCCGTCTTCGAGCTGGTCGTGCCGAAGATCATCCGGAAGACCGGACGCGCGGTTTGGGAGCATTGGGTCAACCGGGGCATCTTCGACGAGGACGGGCACCTGCAGGAAATCCAGGCCGTCGGGCGCGACGTGACGGAACTCGTCGAGACGGAGAAGCGGCTGAAGGAGTCGGAGGTGAAGTTCAGGCGCCTCGTGGAAAACACGCGGGCGGGCGTCGTGCTGCTCGACGGCTTCACCATCGTCGAGATCAACCCCGCGGGCCAGCAGCTGATCGGAGTCGTCTCGCAGGACGAGGCCGTGGGGCGTTCGCTCCTGGAGTTTTCCGCGGAATACCAGTCCGACGGCACGCCGTCTCCGCAGGCGGCGCTCCTGCTCCAGCAGCGTCGCGAGCGCGAGGGCAGCCTTCGTTTCGAATGGATCTGCCGCAACACGCGGGGACTCGAGTTCGCGATCGAGGCGTTCACCTCGAGCGTCGAGATCAAGGGCCGGATCCACGCGCAGGTGCTGATGTACGACATCAGCGAGCGGAAGCGGGCCGAACGAGAGCTGCGCAACGCGCTCGAACGCGAACGCGAGCTCAGCCAGCTCAAGTCCAATTTCATCAGCCTCGTCTCGCACGAGTACCGGAATCCGCTCGGGATCATCCTCTCGTCGACCGAGCTGCTGAAGCGCTACCACGACCGCCTCAGCTCCACGGAACGGATGGAATCGCTCATCGACATCGAGGCGGCGACCCGGCGCATGGCGTCGATGATCGACAATCTCCTCCTCATGGGGAAGGCCGAGGCGGGCAAGCTGGTGATGTCGCCGAAGCCCGTCGACCTGGTGGAGTTCTGCCAGTCCGTGCTGAGCGAGACGATCTCCTCGGGCGGCACCCACCGGGAGATCCGGTTCATGCACGAGGGTATCGACTCCGTCGCTACGGCGGACGAGCAGACCCTGCGGCTGATCCTCTCGAATCTCCTGACCAACGCCCTGAAGTATTCGCCGCCGGAGCGGTCGCCGCTGCTCTCTCTCTGGCGCGTCGGGCGCCATGCCGTTTTTGCGGTTCACGACGAAGGCATCGGCATCCCCGAGGCGGACCGCCCGGGTCTCTTCGGCGCTTTCCGCCGGGCGCGGAACGTCGGCCTGGTCAGCGGCACGGGCCTGGGCCTGTACATCGTGAAGCACTGCGTCGACCTGCAGCAGGGGACGATCAATCTCGAGAGCGCGGAAGGGAAGGGGACTACGGTCACGGTCACACTGCCGCTTTTTCCAAGCGCGGCGGAGGACCGACCGCTTTCGGCCAGAACAGAGTCAACTCCAAGGAGCGCACCGTGAAAAAGATCCTGATCGTCGACGATGAGCCGGTTATGCGGCGGAATCTCGGAAAAATCCTTCGGCTGGAAAACTTCGAAGTCCTGGAGGCGAGCGACGGGCGGTCGGCCGTCGAGCTGGCGCGGCAGCAGCTGCCCGACCTCGTGCTCTGCGACGTCTCGATGCCCGAGATGGACGGGCATGCCGTGCTCTCGGCCCTCCGGCGCGAAGCGCACACGGCGAGGATTCCGTTCATCTTTCTCACCGCCCGCGGCGAGCGGAGCGACGTCCGCACGGGCATGACGCTCGGCGCAGACGACTACCTCATCAAGCCGGTCGGCGTCTCGGATCTGCTCGAGGCGATTGCCGCCCGATTCAGCCGGCTCTCGGAGCACAAGGGCAGCTCCCTGGTGAAGGTGGAGCCCAAGCCGGAGATGCTGCAGTCGCTCGGTCTCACCCCCCGCGAGGCCGAGGTCCTGTTCTGGGTCTGCCAGGGAAAGAGCAACCCCGAGATCTGCACCATTCTCGACATGAAACTCTTCACCGTGAAGAAGCACCTCGAGAATCTCTTCCAGAAGCTCGGGGTGGAAAACCGCACCGCGGCCTGCGCGCTCGCCCTGGAGAAACTCGGCGCCAATTCCGCGCGGGCTTTGGCGGGCGGACGCTGAGCCGGCGTCGACTGCGCAGCCCGGCGCGGGACGTCGCCGGAGCAACTGCCGGCTGGCCAAGAAGCCGCGGCCCGGCCACGGTTTTCCCATGTCCAGCTCGCGTTTCGCGGCGCTTCTAGCCGCGATCCTGTTTTCCGCTTCGTTTTTGGTGGGGGCGTCTCCTTGGCCCGATCTGCCCTCGGATCTCACCTGGGATCCGGTCTGGGTGCGCGGCACGCTTCCGAACGGCTTTCGGTATGCCGCGCGCCGGAATCAGGAGCCGAAGGGCCGGGTATCGCTCCGCCTCCTCATCGCGGTGGGCTCGGTCTACGAGGACGACAACGAGCGCGGCGTGGCCCATTTCATCGAGCACCTCGCGTTCCGGGGCACGCAGGCGTTTCCCAACAACACGCTCACGGCGACGCTCCAGCGCCACGGCATCGGCCTCGGTCCGGACAACACGGCCTTCACCGGGTACGAACACACGATCTACCACCTCGAGCTGCCCGATGCGGAGGACGCGACGCTCCGGCTCGGGCTGCAGGTGTTTCGTGAATACGCGAGCGCCATCTCGTTCGACTCCGCGGGCATCGAGGCCGAGCGCGGCGTGGTGCTGGCGGAAAAGGCCACGCGCAATGTCGCCGCGCAGCGGCAGGCGGAGGACAACCTCGCTTTCCTGTGGCCCGACTCCCGGTACGCGCGTCGCGCGGTGATCGGCACCGAGGCCGTGATCCAGCGCGTCACGGGCCCGGAGCTCGTCCGATTCTACGACGCCTGGTACCGCCCGGAGCGCATGGCCCTGATCGCCGTCGGCGACGTGGATCCCGCCCGGATCGCGAAGCTCGCGGCCGAGATGTTCGGCCCGCTGGCCCCGCGCGCCGAGGCCCGCCCCGAGCCCCCGGACATCGTTCCCTCCGAGGCCAGCCGGCCCGACGTCTGGGTCTTTCGCGACGCCGGCATCTCCGGCGTGCAGTTCGCCTTCGAGCACCCTCTCTTGCGTCCCAGGACTTCGAATACGAAAGCGGACCGGAAGGAGTTCCTCAACCGGGCCCTCGCCCTCGACATGCTCCAGCGCCGGCTGTACCGCGTGTCTTCGGATTCCGGGTACAACTTGATCGCTCCGTCGGTTTCGGTGGCCCGTTTTGTCCGCGATTGGGAGACGGGCGTCTTTACCGCCAACGGCCAGGTGGACAACTGGGCGAACCTCGCGTCGGTGGCCGAACAGGAGCACCGGCGCGCGTACCTGCACGGGTTCGCTCCGGAGGAGCTCGAGCGTTCGAGGGCCGCGTTCCGCGAGCGGTACGAGACCTATATCCGGACGGCGCCCTCGCGGCGTTCGGAAGCGCTCGCTGCGGAAATGGCCGGGGCGCTGCAGAGCGGGGACGTGATCGTCTCGCCCGAGGCCTTGCGCGACGACGCGGCCGAACCGCTCGCGCAGGCCACGGTGAAGGATTGCGCGCGCGCTTTCCGCCGGGTCTGGGAGCGAGGGCCTCTGCACGTGCTGGTCGCGGCGAATCCCGTGTTTCGCGTGACGGCGGAGCAGATCGCGGACGTCCTGAACAGCAGCCGCCTCGTCCAGGTGGACGGCGCGGGCAACAAGGGGCCGACCGAGTTCGCCTACACCGATTTCGGGGCGCCCGGACGTCTGGTCCGGGAGAAAAAGGAGGAGGACCTCGACGTGCGGCTGGCGGAGTTTGCGAATGGCGTTCGCCTCAATTTCAAACCGACCGCCTTCGAGGCGGATCTGGTGGACGTGTACGTCCGCGTCGGAATGGGACGGCTTTCGCAGCCGCGTTTCCAGCCGGGCATCGACCTGCTCGCCTACTACGGCTTTCTCCCGGGCGGACTCGGGAAACATCGCCAGTCCGAAATCGCGGACCTCTTCGCGTCCAAGACCGTGTCGCTGCAGTTTGTCGCCTACCCGGACGCCTTCGCCTTCGTGCTGCGGACCACGCGAAAGGATTTCCTCAGCGGCATGCAGCTGCTCACCGCGCATCTGACCGACCCGGGCTTCCGGACGGAGGCGATGCGCGACGCGAGCGCGAACTACAACACGGCGGTGACGGGCGCGATCAACACCCCCGGCGGCGCGCTCGGTTTTTCCGCGCCGCGCGTCCTCTTCGGCAACGACGACCGCTTCGGCTTCGCGCTTCCCGGCGAGTTCATGCGCCGGAACATGGACGAACTGCGGGCCTGGCTCGAACCCCAGCTGAAAAACGGCCCGATCGAGTTGAGCGTCGTCGGAGACGTCTCGTGGGAGGAGGCGAGCGCAGTCGTGGGAAAGACGCTGGGCGCACTGCCGAAGCGTCAACCGCGCTCCGCGGCCGGCTTGCCGCCGCTGCCGCGCTTTGCGCCGGCTCCGGGCGGCCCGATCCGGATGCCCATCGGCGCGAACTTCAAACAGGTGACGATCTCCTGGTATTGGCCCGTCCCCGACAAAATCAACGTGCACCAGGAACGCCGCTGGATGCTGCTCGCGGCGTGCTTCCAGGAGCGCCTGTGGCAGCGCCTCCGTGAGGAATTGGGCGCGACCTACGGCCCGCAGGTGGGTTTCACCCTGCATCCCGGCATGGACGGCCTGAACTACCTCGCGCTCTCCGTGGACGTCGACACCAGCCGGGCGGCCGACGCGGCTGCGATCATCCGCAAGGAGGTCGACGCGATTGGCCGGAAGGGTTTTCCCGACGACGAGTTCAACCGGGTCAAACTGCCCTTCCTGCGGGGCCGTGAGGACATGTTGCGCACGAACTCGTATTGGGGCGGCACCGTGTTGGGCGACGCGCAGCAGAATCCCGAGCGGCTGGTCGCCGCGCGGGACCGCCAGACCGACACGCCGTCGATCGCTTCGTCGGAGATTCGGAAGCTCTTCCGCCGGTACGTCACCCGCAAAGCCGGTTTTCTGTTTCTCGCCGAGCCCGGCGGCACCGTGCTGGTTTGGGACGGGAAATAGCGCGGGCCGTTTCCGGTTTGCGGCCCGACGGCGAGGTTGTCGGCGGTCGGGCAGCCGCGTTCCCGCTCTTCCGATGATCCGCGGACCGCTGCCGCTGGACTGGGCGCGCCATTCCGGCGCTGCTCCGGCCGGGGGTGCTTTTTCAATGGCGTTGGCCCCTCGTTCTCGTTGATGCTTTGGGCGACCATTTCCCACCCATGTTGATCCTCCGTGGCGCTCCCGCCCTTCCCGAGTACAAGCTGAAGAAGCTCCTGCAGGACCTGGCCTCGGCCGGGCTGCCGGCGCGAGAGATCGCCACCCAGTTCATTCACCTGGTGGAACTCGTCCCCGGCGCGGAGCTTTCCGCGGAAGAGCGCCAGGTGCTGGAAAAGCTCCTGACCTACGGCCCGCGCCGCACCTGGCACGAGCCGGCCGGTTTGCTCCAGGTCGTCGCCCCGCGGCCGGGCACGATCTCTCCCTGGTCCTCCAAGGCGACGGACATCGCGCACATCTGCGGCCTGACGAAGGTGAAGCGGATCGAGCGGGCCACCGCGTTCTGGATCGATCTTCGCGGCGAGACGCTGGACACGCCCCGGCAGGCTTCGCTGGCGGGCAAGCTTCACGACCGCATGACCCAGGCGGTCTTCAGCCAGATGGAGGCGCTCGACGTGCTCTTCCGCCACGAGACGCCGCGGCCGCTCACGAGCGTCCCGGTCCTCGCCAAGGGCCGCGCCGCGCTCGTCGAGGCCAACACGTCGCTCGGCCTCGCGCTCGCCGAAGACGAGATCGACTACCTCGTGAAGTCGTTCACCGCACTGGGCCGCGACCCGAACGACATCGAGTTGATGATGTTCGCGCAGGCCAACTCGGAGCACTGCCGCCACAAGATTTTCAACGCCAGCTGGGAGATCGACGGAGGGAAGCGGGACCGCTCGCTCTTCCAGATGATCAAGAACACGTATCAGCTGCACAGCGACGGCATCCTATCGGCCTACAAGGACAACGCCGCGGTGTTCCAGGGCTGGAAGGCCGGCCGGTTCTACGTGAACCCAAAGACGGGCGAATACGGCGCGCACGAGGAGGACGTTCACATCCTCTGCAAGGTCGAGACCCACAACCACCCGACCGCCATTTCTCCGTTTCCCGGCGCCGCCACGGGTTCGGGCGGCGAGATCCGCGACGAGGGCGCCACGGGCCGCGGCTCGAAGCCCAAGGCCGGCCTCACCGGCTTCACCGTTTCCAACCTGCGCCTGCCTGGCGCGGTTCAGCCGTGGGAGAAGAATTTCGGCAAACCGGGGCGCATTGTTTCCGCGCTCGACATCATGATCGACGGCCCGCTCGGCGGCGCCGCCTTCAACAACGAGTTCGGCCGTCCGGCCATCGCCGGTTATTTCCGGACCTTCGAGGCCGAGGTGCCCGCGCAGGGCCACACGACCGAGATCCGCGGTTACCACAAACCCATCATGCTCGCCGGCGGTGTGGGTAACATCAAAGCCGAGCACGTCCAGAAGGGCGGCCTCAAGCCCGGCGACAAGCTGATCGTCCTCGGCGGACCGGCGATGCTCATCGGCCTGGGCGGCGGCGCCGCCAGCTCGATGGCGACCGGCGCGGGCCAGGAGGATCTGGATTTCGCGAGCGTGCAGCGCGACAACGCCGAGATGGAGCGCCGCTGCCAGGAGGTCATCGACCGCTGCTGGGCGCTGGGGCCGGAGAATCCGATTTCGTTCATCCACGACGTCGGCGCCGGCGGCCTCTCCAACGCGCTTCCCGAACTCGTCAACGACGCCGGCCTCGGCGGGCGTTTCCAGCTGCGCCGCATCCCCAACGACGAGCCGGGCATGAGCCCGCTCGAGATCTGGTGCAACGAGTCGCAGGAGCGCTACGTGCTCGCGGTGCCCGCGGCCCGGATCGAGCTGTTCACCGAACTCTGCAGGCGCGAGCGCTGCCCGTTCGCGGTGGTGGGCGAAGCCACCGCCGAAAAGCAGCTCGTGCTCGAGGACGAGCATTTCAAGAACAAGCCGATCGACCTGCCCCTCGAGGTTCTGCTCGGCAAGCCGCCGCGCATGCACCGCCAGGAAAAGTCCCGCGGCCGCCCGAAAAACGCGCTGCGGCTGGACGGGCTCTCGCTCGCCGACGCCGCCCACCGTATTCTCGCCAACCCTACGGTGGCGGACAAGACGTTCCTTATCTCGATCGGCGACCGCTTCGTCACCGGCCTCATCTGCCGCGACCAGATGGTCGGACCCTGGCAGGTGCCGGTGGCCGACTGCGCCGTGACCGCCAGCGCGTTCGACGGCTACACCGGCGAAGCGATGTCGATGGGCGAACGCACGCCCGTCGCGGTGAACAACGCCGCCGCCTCGGCCCGTCTCGCCGTCGGCGAAGCGCTGACCAATCTCGCCGCCGCGCAGATCGGCGACCTCGGCCGCGTCATTCTCTCGGCCAACTGGATGGCGGCTCCGGCGGTGCCCGGCGACGGCGCCGACCTTTACGCTGCGGTCCATGCCGTCGGCATGGAGCTCTGCCCGGAGTTGGGACTCACCATCCCGGTCGGCAAGGACTCGATGAGCATGAGCACCGTCTGGAAGGACGGCGACAAGTCGAAGCGCGTGACCGCGCCGATCTCGCTCATTGTCTCCGCCTTCGCGCCTTGCTCCGACGTTCGCCTGTCGCTCACGCCCCAGCTGGCCCAGGATCAGGACTCGGTGCTGATTCTGGTCGACCTCGGCCGCAGCCAGAACCGCCTTGGCGGCTCCATCCTGGCGCAGGTCGTTTCCCAGATGGGAGAGGCCACCCCGGATGTCGATCGCCCGGCGGATCTCAAGGGCTTCTGGAACGCGATCCAGGAACTCGGCCGAGACAAGAAGCTGCTGGCGTATCACGATCGCTCCGACGGCGGTCTCTTCGTCACGGCCCTGGAGATGGCGTTCGCCGGCCACGTCGGCGTCGATCTCGAGATCCCCGCCGGCCGCGAGGCGTTCGCGTCGCTTTTCAGCGAGGAGCTGGGCGCGGTGCTCCAGGTGCGCGAGGCCGACTTCGACGACGTGGCGCAGGTGCTGCGGCAGAATGGGCTCAAGACCTGCACGCTCCGGATCGGCAGCCTCAACCGCGACTACGCTTTCCGCGTGCGCCAGGCCGGGGAAGTGCTCTTCGACGAGGACCTTTCGGCGCTTCGCGGCATTTGGTCGGACACCACGCGCCGCATTTCCCAGATTCGCGACAATCCCGCCTGCGCGGAGTCCGAGTATCAGATCAAGCTCGACCGCGAGGATCCGGGCATCTCGCCGAAAATCGGTTTCGAGATCGACCCGCTGAAGCCCTCTGGCGTGTCGGTGGGCCGCGATTATTCGTCTCGTCCGCCGCTGGCGGTCCTCCGCGAGCAGGGGGTGAACAGCCAGGTCGAGATGGCCGGGGCGTTCACCCGGGCGGGGTTCCGGGCGATCGACGTCCACATGACGGATATCTTGAGCGGCCGTATCCGGCTGACGGATTTCCGCGGCCTCGCGGCGTGCGGCGGCTTCAGCTACGGCGACGTCCTCGGCGCCGGGGAAGGCTGGGCGAAAAGCATCCTCTTCAACTCCCGGGCGCGCGCCGAATTCGAGGCGTTTTTCCGCCGTTCCGACACCTTCTCCCTCGGCGTGTGCAACGGCTGCCAGATGATGAGCAACCTGCACGAGATCATCCCGGGCGCGGAGCTCTGGCCTCATTTTGTCCAGAACCGCTCCGAGCGTTTCGAGGCGCGCTTCTCGTCGCTGAAGATCGAGAAGAGCCCGAGCGTGCTGTTCGCCGGCATGGAAGGATCGGTGATCCCGGTGGCGGTCGCTCACGGCGAGGGGTATGCGGAATTCAAGGACGCCGCGGCGGCCAAGGCCTGCAGCGAGTCGGGGCTGGTTTCGGCGCGTTTCGTGAACAACCGCCACGAACCCACCGAAGCGTATCCGCTGAATCCCAACGGTTCGCCGTTCGGCATCACCGCGCTCACGACCCGCGACGGTCGCGCGACGATCATGATGCCGCACCCGGAGCGCGTTTTCCGCACCGCGCAGATGAGCTGGCATCCGGCCGAGTGGGGCGAGGACAGCCCGTGGATGCGTCTCTTCCGCAACGCCCGCGTCTGGGTCGGCTGAGCGGGCGTTCGCCGTCGGCCGAGGCCTGGCGCTCGGCTCGGAAGGCGGACCTCGCCGTTCGCCGAGCACCCTCGGCGAAGTGGCTGCGGTTGGGAATCTCACCGGCCCCGGCATCTCATCGGCCAGTGAGCGGGCGGCGCTCTCGCTCAGGCCCGATGCTCACCGGGTAGAGTCGAGCGGCCGCGCAAATCGCCCCGGCCGGTTGCGGCCTCGGCATTCCTGCCAACCGTACCGCGCATGAATATCGATCTGACGGGGAAAACGGCGCTGGTGAGCGGCTCGACGGCGGGCATCGGCCTGGCGATCGCGGCGGAGCTGGCCCAGCGCGGCGCAAGCGTGGTGATCAACGGCCGCACGGCCGAACGCGTGGCGGCGGCGGAGCAGGCGATCTTGAACGCCGTGCCGCAGGCCAAGCTGCGCGGAATCGCCGCCGATCTCGGGACGGCGGAGGGCTGCGCGGCGCTCGTGAACATGGTACCCGACGTCGATGTGCTGGTGAACAATCTCGGCATCTTCGAACCGAAGCCGTTCGAGCAGATTCCCGACGCCGACTGGTTTCGGTTTTTCGAGGTGAACGTCATGTCGGGCGTCCGTCTGAGCCGCGCCTACATGGGCCGGATGCGCGAGCAGAAATGGGGGCGCGTGATTTTCATCTCCAGCGAGAGCGCGGTGCAGATTCCGGTCGAGATGATCCACTACGGCATGACGAAGACGGCGCAGGCCGCGGTCGCCCGAGGGTTGGCCGAGACGACGGTTAATACAGCGGTGACGGTGAATTCGATCCTCGTCGGCCCCACGGCGTCGGAAGGCGTTCAGGATTTCGTCGGTTCGCTGGCCCGCGCCGGAGGGAAAACGCCTGAGGAGACCGAACTCGAGTTTTTCAAAACCGCGCGACCCTCGTCGCTGCTGCAGCGGTTCATCCTGCCCTCGGAGGTCGCCGCGATGGTGGCCTTTGTCTGCAGTCCGGCCGCGAGCGCCGTCAACGGAGCCGCCCTCCGCGTCGATGGCGGCGTGGTGCGCGCGGTGTTTTGATTTCGGCGCGCGAATAGCGAATCTCACAGGCATACTGCATTTCGCCAATCGACGCTTGCGGGTGGGTCGGCGCGTCCCCGCGACGACAGTTTCGTGCTGCTTGCGTGGAGCATGGGCTTCACGCTCCACGTAGGCTCGCGTTGTTTTTCGCGCCGCAGGGACTCGCGCCACCCGCAAGCGAACACACGAGGAGCCTGGCTTCTAGCGGCTTTGGTCTCCGCAACAGCGCCTGACGTGGAGGCGCACCTCCCGGTACGCAATCCACTCTTCGGACAGCCTCTAGTCTCCTCCGCCGGTTCCTAGATGACGGGCCTGCCTGGAGGTTGTGCGGACCGGCGTGAGCGAAGAGCGAGGCGCGGCGTGTTCCGTGGCGGGAAGATGCGGGCGGAGAAACGGCGGCATTTCGCCGCGGCGCCCGCGCTGGAAGTCGTGCCAGAGCGCCTCGGCGACGCGCGCCCGCGGCAACCTGCGTTCCTCCGTCAGGTAGGCGAAGACCTGCTCCATGATCGTGACCAGGGCGAGCCCGTGAGTCCGTCCGTCCTTCTGCCAGAGCCAGTCGCTCAGGCGCATGAACTCCGCGAAGGGTGAGGCGGCGTCGGACCAGATCAGCGGCGTCGTTTCGACGAAGTTGCCGCTGTTCCCGATGGTGTCCCAGTACGCCGCAAACCGCCGCAGCCGCTGCATCGTCGCGAAGTCGATCAGCCGATTCTGGAGAATCTCGTAGGTGGGCAGCGGCGAATAGACCATGCCCCAGCTCTCGTCGTGGCGGGCGATGGGCGTGCCGCGCAGACGTTTCAGGATGCCGACTTGGATTTCCTGCGGGTTCAGCCCTACCAGGCGATCGAAGCCGGCGGCGAAGCTCTCCAGCGTCTCGCCGGGAAGGCCTGCAATCAGGTCGGCATGGAGGTGGGCGCCGGTGTGGGCGCGCAGGTAGCGGAAGTTGTCCTCCAGTTTCGCGTAGTCCTGGCGCCGGCGTATGTTGTCGGCGACGTCGGCATTGAAAGTCTGAATACCGATCTCCAGCTGCACCGAACCGGCGGGAAACTTCGCCAGCAGTTCGCGAAGGGCGGGCGGCAGCCGGTCCGGCACGAGTTCGAAATGCAGGAAGAGGCCCGGACGCAGACGCTCGAGGAAAAACTCGAGGATCCGCCGGCTGACGTTGAGGTTCAGGTTGAAGGTGCGGTCGACGAACTTGAAGTGCAGCACGCCCCGATCGAGGAGCCGCTGGAGCGCGGCGACGAAGGGCTCGAGCGGAAACGCGCGCACCGGCACGTCGAGCGACGACAGGCAGAACTCGCACGTGAAAGGGCAGCCGCGCGAGGCCTCCACGTAGATCAGCCGGTGCGCGATGTCTTCCTCGGTGTATTCGTCGTACGGCAGCGCGACGTTCGCCATCTCGGGGAGCGGCGCCGGGATGATTTTCTCAGCCGGACGATTGCCTCCGAGGATACCGCGGCAGACTTCGGCGAATTTCAGATCGGCTTCGCCGGTGACGACGTGATCGGCGTGGCGGACGATGTCCTGGAGGGCCGTTTCGTGGCTCACCTCGGGCCCGCCGAGGATGACGATCAAATCCGGGCGCAGCCGTTTGAGCAGGACGACCACCTCGGTCGTCGGCGCCACGTTCCAGATGTACACGCCGAGTCCCACAATCCGCGGGTTCCGGGCGAGGATGGTTTCCACGATCTCCAGAGGGCGCTGGGTGATGGTGAACTCGAGCAACGACGCCTGCGGCCGCAGTTCGCCGAGGTTGGCGAGGAGGTAGCGCAACCCGAACGAAGCGTGAATGTACTTCGCGTTGAGCGTGGCGAGGACGATGGCCGGCATCGTCGACAGCCTCTACGGTCCGCGGTCGCTGTCCAGCATCGCCCTCAGCCGCCGGCCGGAAGCGTGGCAGCGGATTCGGGGAAGCACGCTGGCGGATGGAGCGGCGCGTCCCCGCGACGCCATGGATGCGTCGCCCGTGCCTGATCCGCGCGATCGCGAGATTTCGGCGCCGTCGGCAGGGCCCGGAAGATCGCGCTTACCGTTTGCTCCACTCGCCGCGGACGTAGGAGCGGACCTCCTCGAGCAACGCCTTCACCAGCGGCGCTTCTTCGTCGGACCAGACGGCGTAGATCTCGAGCGGAGGAAAATCGTTCAGGGGCAGCACGCGCACCGAGCGTTCCCGTTCGAGGGCGGGGGAGAAGCCGGCCACCCCGACGCCGTACCCATTGGCCACATACCGGGTGAGCAGCGCGACCGAACTCGCCTCGATCGAAACGGGCCACTCGATTCGCCGGCGCTTCAGTTCCTCGTGAAAAAGCCAGCAGACGCGCTCGGCGGGCGGCAGGCAGATCAACGGCTCGGAGCCGGCGCCGTCGGCCCACAGCATCTCGGGCGTGCGGGCCTTCGAGGCTTTTGGGACGATCAGGGCAAGGGGGACGCTGACGAGGAGCTCCCGCTTCAGGCGCCCGGCGACGCGACGATCGAGCGGCGAGAGGGCGATGTCGATTTCGCCCGCGGCGAAAAGCGGATCGATTTCCGTCGCGCCCATCGCACGAAGCCCGAGCCGGAACGGAGGCTGATGGGCTTTGAGGCGCTGCAGAATCGGCGGCAGATAGTCGGAAAGCACGGCCTCGGCGGCGCCGATGCGAAGGCGCGGGGTGGACTTTTTCCCGATCCTCGCGGCGAGTCCGTCGAGACTGTCGAAGAACGGCCGGATGGCGGAGAACAGCTCCTCGCCCGCGGGGGTGAGCCGAAACGGAGTGCGTTCGAAAAGCCGCGTGCCGAGTTCTTCCTCGAGGGCGAGGATCTGGCTGCTGACCGCGGGTTGCTGAATGCCGTACGGCATGTGGCGCACGGCGCGGCTGATGCCGCCATGAGTCGCCACGTAATAGTACAGTTCCAGGTGGTGGATATTCATCGGAGCGCCGGACCGGGGCGCCGGTATCGCCGCAGACCGGCGCGGGTGGGGCAAGAGAGCTTTTCGAGCTGCGCCGTGGGGAGGCGGCCTCGCCGGCGCCGTATCGCCGCCATCAATAGCCGGCATCGGATTTATCGATTAACGCCTCGGAAGGCTCATCGGGTACCTTGTCGGCGTCATGAAAACGACTCCTCGAAGCTCTTCCCGCCGTTCCCACCTCGTTGGCGCCCGCCGCTTCCCCCGTCCTCTTTCCGGCCGCGGTGCGCTCGTCTCGGAACCCGAGGTGCGGGCCCGTGGTTGGATGGTCGCGCTGGCCGTGGTGCTGGTCGGCTTCCTCGGTCTCGTCACCTGGGAATTGTGCCGGACCAGCGCGTTGGTCATACCCGCATCCGTCCAGGAGATGGGCTATGCGCCGGCCTGCGACAACCCCGTCATCCAACCCTTCTACGGCATCTCGGCCTCGTAGCCGGTCCGTCGCCCGCTGATCATGTACGCGAAACGCAACTACCCGCTGCTGCTGGCCGGCCAGTTCCTCGGCGCCTTCGGCGACAACGCCCTGCTGGCGGTGATCGTCGGCCAGCTCACGTATCTCCAGCAGTCCGGCGCGCTCAGTGCGGGCGGGCTCCGCACCGCGAATACGATCTACACGAGCCTACTGTTCGTGCCGTACGTCGTGCTCGCGCCGCTCGCAGGATACCTCAACGACCGCCACGGAAAGGCGGTTTGGCTGGCGGGCGGTAACGCCCTGAAGCTCCTGGGCGCCGCGATCTGCGCCGCGGCGGTGGGCGCCGGGCCGTTCTGGACCGGCGTCGGTTACCTGGTCGTCGGAGTCGGGGCGTGCGTGTATGGTCCGGCGAAATACGGCATTCTGCCCGAGATCCTTCCCCGGGAAAAACTGGTCCGGGCGAACGGCACGGTCGAGTTGCTCACGCTGGTGGCGATCCTCACGGGCGCGATCGGCGGAGCGGCGCTCTCGGACCGTTTCCACGAAACTGTCTTCGTCGCGTATGCGATCGTTTCGGGCGTCTTTGCCGCCGCCCTCGGATGCAGTCTCCTGATGCAGCGCACGCCGGGCCGTTCCGAGGTGCGGCTGAGCGAGAGCCTGGGCGCCTTCGCGTCGCATTTCCGCGACTTGGCGCTTTCTCCGCGGCTGGGCCGGATTCTGCTCGGCACGGGTCTCTTCTGGTTCTGCGGCGCCACGATGAAGATCAACTTCCAGCCTTGGGGGCTGGATACGCTTGGGCTTTCCAACAACACGGCGATCGCGCTCCTCGGACTCTGGCTGAGCATCGGCGTGATGATCGGCAGCGTCCTCGCGGGGCGGCTGCACCGGATCGGGGACCTGCGGGCCACCCCGGCCTACGGTTGCGCGCTCGCCGCGATGCTGGCGGTGCTGTTCCTCGTTTCTCCCTCCGGCTTCTGGCTGCAGCCGCGGCTCGAGTGGGGCGCGATCGCGGTCGCGGTCCCGGTGGCGGCGGTCTTGGCGCTGGCGGGCGTCGCGGCGGGGCTCTTCCTCATCCCGCTCAACGCCGCGCTCCAGTCCGAGTCGGACCCGGCGAAGCTGGGCAAGACGATCGCGGTCCAGAATCTCGTCGACAACATCGGCATGTGTGTGGCGGCCGGATACGTTTTCGGCGCGGTTCGCGTCGGTCTGAGCCCCAGCGCGGTGTTCCTTGGCCTCGGCGGCGTCGTCGCGCTGGCGATGGCGGCCTTCCGCGCCCGCACCGGGCGTTCCGCCGCCGTGGCGGTCAATCTCCAGAAGTAATTCCATGCGCAAGCTCCTCCGTTTTTTTCTCCGCCTCCTCTATGGATTTCGCTGCGAAGGCGAAGCGTGCCTGAACGAGCCGGGGCCGCTTATCCTCGCGCCGAATCACGTGTCCTGGCTGGACTGGCTTTTCCTCGGCGTCGTGCTCGGGCGGGATTGGAAGTTCGTCACGTCGCGCACGACGGCGAACACCTCCTGGATCCTTCGGCGCGTGATGATCAACGACCGGACCTTTCCGGTCGATCCCGCCTCTGCCTACGCGGTGCGCGAGATGGCGGATTTCCTGCAGCAGGGCGGAAAACTGGTTCTGTTTCCGGAAGGGCGGATTTCGCGGACCGGCGGCATGATGAAGGTCTACGACGGGATCGCGTTTCTCCTGCACCGCAGCGGCGCCCGCGTGATCACGGCTTACCTGCGTGGGGCCAACCGGCTGCCCTGGGTCGTGCATCCGGGGTGGACGCAGCTTTTCCCGCGCGTGTCGGTGCATTTCGATGCCCCGAAAAAGGCACCGGACTTCCCCGGCTTGGCGGCGACCGTCTGGCGGCAGCGCGCGACGGCGTGGTTGCGCGATCAGATGATCGAGCAGCAGTTTCGGGTCGATTCCGCGGAGGGCGCCGCCTCGGTGCCTGCGGCTTTCGGCGAACTCGCGGCGCGCGTGCCTTCGCGGCTGGGGCTCGAGGACGCCGCCGGCGTTCGTCTTACCTGTCGCGAACTTTGCACCGCCGCGGAGGTGCTGGCTGGAGCCTGGAAACGTCGGCTCGGCGGAATGGGCGGCGAGCACGTCGGCGTGCTCCTGCCGAACGTCGCGGCGACGCCGGTGACCCTGTTCAGCCTGTGGTCGGCGGCCAAAGTCCCCGCGATCCTGAATTTCTCCAGCGGTGTCGCGACCATGCGGGCCTGTGCGCAGCTGGCCGGCGTGCGGGATCTGGTGACCTCAAGGCGTTTCCTCGAAATGACCAAGCTCGATCTCTCTCCGCTCGTGGCGGACGGCGTGCGCGTGCATCTGCTCGAGGACGTGCGGGGCTCGCTATCGCTGGCGGGCAAACTCGGCCCGTGGCTGCGCAACCGTCTGCGTCCGGGCGCGCTCCAGCGCCAAGCGCGCGTCCAGCCGTCGGATACCGCCGTGATCCTGTTCACCAGCGGATCGGAGGGCGTGCCGAAGGGCGTCGAGCTCACCCATGCCAACCTCCTGGCCAACGTGCGGCAGATCGCGGCGGCGATGGATATCACGGACCAGGAGCGTTTTTTCAGCGCGCTTCCGCTCTTTCACAGCCTCGGTCTGGTCGGTGGGCTGCTCTTTCCGCTCCTGCGCGGCTGCTACACGTTCCTGTATCCGTCGCCGTTGCACTACCGGATCGTTCCCACGCTCGTCTACGAGCACGACTGCACCGTGATGCTGGCGACCAACACCTTTCTTAACGGCTATGCCCGGAAGGCCAACGCGTACGACTTCTGCACCCTGCGTTTTCTGGTCGCGGGCGCGGAGAAGGTGCAGTCGACGACATTCGACACCTGGGCACGTCGCTTTGGCGTGCGTGTGCTCGAAGGCTATGGCGCCACCGAGTGCAGTCCGGTGGTCAGCGTGAACAGCCGTGTCGCGCCGAAACTCGGGACGGCCGGCAAACTTCTGCCCGGAATGGAATGGCGCCTCGAGGCGGTGGAGGGAGTCGCCGACGGTGGACGGCTCTGGGTGCGCGGTCCGAATGTGATGAAGGGCTACCTCAACCCGGACGCGCAGGTGAAATTCGCGCGGGGCGGAGGCTGGTACGACACCGGCGACATCGCGCAGGTGGACGACGAAGGTTATGTGACGCTGCGCGGACGCCTGAAGCGGTTTGCCAAGATCAGCGGCGAAATGGTCAGCCTGACCGCGGTCGAGGACGCGCTGGCGGGCGCCTTCCCGGTCTTCGGGCAGCGCCTTCAGATCGCGATCATCGCCGTGCCGGATGCCGACAAGGGCGAAAAGCTCGTCGCGGTGACGAACGACAGCCGAGTTGCGCTCGCGGAGATCCGCGCGGTGTTGCGGGAAAAAGGATACAGCAATCTCAGTGCGCCGCGCGAAGTGCGGGTCGTGAATGCGATCCCGAAACTCGGCACCGGCAAGGTCGACCACCGCAAACTCCAGGAACAGCTCAAGGAGCAGGCCGCGGTCCCGGCGTGAACCGGCGGAGTCAGTTTTCCGGAGAGCCGGACACCTCGACGGGCTCGTTTTTGCCGAAAGCGACGTTGGCTTGGACGCGGACGTTGAGCTTGCCGTCGACGAAGCGAAGCGTGGCGAGGTGAACGAAAGGAGTGCGGCAGAGGACCAGTTTGGCGGAGAACGTCCCGTCGGCGGTCCATGCACCGCAGCCTGCGACCGGCTCGCTTGTCCCCATCTGCGAAAGCGAGCCGCCCCGCCTCCACACGCCAGCGCCGCAGGGGAGCGCTACGGACTGACCGGAAATCGTGGCGTGGATCGTGTATCCGTCGGGGGTTGGTTCGAGGCGGAGCGCTTCGAGTTGAAGCGGGTTGCCGGAGAATTTGTAGGTTTTAGCGAGAGCGTCGGCCGGGGCCGCTTTGGCGGTTCCCTGGACCGTCGGCAGCGAAAGAGAGGCGAGCTTCTGGCGCAGCTGAGCGACGGAGGCGTCGTCCGCAGGCAGGGCAACGGGCCGTAGCTCGGGCAGCAGCCGTTCCCAGAGGACATTCATGACGGACGCCATGTCGGACGTGCCGCTCGTGATCGCGATGACCGTGTCATGCTCGGGCATGACGATGCAGAATTGGCCGAAGGCGCCGTCGCCGCGGTA
Organism: Opitutaceae bacterium EW11; assembly: GCA_003054665.1. Lineage (GTDB taxonomy): Bacteria > Verrucomicrobiota > Verrucomicrobiia > Opitutales > Opitutaceae > EW11. Next base: position 191,059 of record QAYY01000002.1, read on the forward strand.
GAATCCGTGGCGGCAGCGCCAGAATTGAAAACCGTAGCCCTGGTCCCAGTCGCTGTCGGGATTGCTGCCGTTGGAGGCTTGGCGCGAAGTCGCGAGGTCGACCCACGCGGCGGGCAGGATGCGTTTACCCTTCCACTCGCCGCGCTGGAGGTAGAGCTGACCGAAGCTGGCGATGTCTTCGGTGCGCAGACTCAGACCGAAACCACCGAGCGAGATACCCTGCGGGCTTGTTTGCCAGACAGGATCCTGGATACCGAGCGGCGCGAACAGACGGGGGCGGAGGTAATCGAGCGTCGTCTGGCCGCTCACGCGCTGGACGATGGCGGACAGCACGTAGGAAGCCGCCGTGTTGTAATAGAACAGCGTGCCCGGCTTGTGCGGGACCGGCATGGCGAGAAACTGTTTGGTCGCGGGTACGGGCCCGAAGAAGTCGACCCGATCGATATCCTCCGCGTGCTGCCCCGTGGACATCATGAGCAGATCGCGGACGGACATCGCCTTCAGGTTCTCCGACGGCTGCGCCGGCGCCTCATCTGGGAAGAACTTCAATACGGGGTCTTCTAGACGCAATTTGCCTTCAGCGATCGCGAGTCCCACGGCCGTCGACGTGAAACTCTTGCTGAGGGAATAGAGGACGTGCGGTTCCTGGGCCGCGTAGGGCGACCACCATCCCTCTGCGATGACACGGCCGTGCCGCACGATCATCAGGCTGTGGACCGCATCGACGCGGCTCTCGAGTTCGTTCACCAGGCTGAGGATGGCCGCCGACGGAACGCCTTCCGCCTCGGGCGTGCTGCGGACAAAGCGGGCTTCGGGAGGCTCAGCGGACATGGAAACGGTGCATACAGCGGCGGCGATCATCGCCAGAATCCGGCATTTCATACGAGTAGGGGAGGATTGGAGACACGAAGAGTGACGGGGCAGGGGAAGCCGGCGGGGGATCGCCCAAAGAGGACGATGAATACTCGCTACCCAAGCTCCGTGACGCAGCAACGTGCGCGGGCCGCGTGGTGTATTCGAGAAATATGACAGGCAAAGGATCTCCATTCTGCAACTCGGAATTCTCAACGGCACTACGTACCTAAAACAGGGTGAGAATTCACTTTCCCTAGGTAAACGAGCGGCCGAGCGTGCTCCGCGCCGAGAAAAATCTCCTTCCCAACGAAGGACAAAGACGTTTATTTACCGCTAAATTCCTTTCGCGCTGCTATCAGTGCGAGGGGAACCTAGCCCCGTTCAGCTACCCTTAACTATGAACCGTAAAGAAACCTCGGCGAGGTATGCCCTCGCACTTCTGTTGCTTGCGGCTGCGCCTTCACTACGGGCGCAAACAGCGGCAACACCCTCCAGCACCGCACCGGCTGCTGACGATGAAACGATCGAGTTGTCTCCGTTCACGGTGACGGCCACGGAGGATAAAGGCAGTTACCAAGCGACTGCCACCCTCGCAGGCTCCCGTATCCGTACGGAACTACGCGACGTCGGATCCGCAGTGTCCGTTGTGACGGGCCAGTTCCTCAAGGACACTGGCGCGACCAACAACGCGACGTTGCTTCAGTATACTGTGAGCACGGAAGTCGGCGGCGCCCAAGGCAACTTCGCGGGCCTCGGCGACACGGCGACGCTCGACGAAACCAGCAAGTTGATGAACCCGCAGTCGAACACGCGCGTTCGTGGACTGAGCCAGGCGGACAATACCCGTGACTTTTTCCTCACGGATATCCCCTGGGACTCGTTCAACGTAGGCCGCGTCGACCTGCAGCGTGGTCCCAATGCCATCCTCTTCGGCATGGGCGCGCCCGCTGGTATCATCAACGCCTCTGTCAACGGTGCGGCCTTCCGCACCAGCGGCACCGCTGAAGTTCGCGTCGACAACTACGGCACGATTCGCGGCTCGGTGGACTACAATCACGTCCTCCTTCCCGACGAGTTGGCACTGCGCATTTCGGGCTTGGACGACAACACCAAGTACCGCCAGAACCCGGCCTATCAGCACGACCAGCGTCTCTATGTCGCGGGCCGTTGGGATCCGAAGTTCTTCCGCACCGAGAGCGCTCGCACGAGCTTCGAGGTGAAATTCGAGAAGGGTCGTATCCGCGCGAACCGTCCTCGCACCCTCCCGCCCGGTGACTTGATCACCGCGTGGTGGCGTGTTCCGAGCCTCTCCGCCATCCGTCAGGCTGGTGGCATGAGCCTGCAGACGCTCGCCGCCGGCGACACGGCTTTGATCGAAGCGGCGCGCGCCAAGGGCGATCTCGGCGCCGGCGTTCGTGGCTCCAACTCCGCCTACGTCAACAAGGCAATCGGCTCCTTCGGCCGCAACTACGGCGGCATCGTCGCTGTGTTTGATGATCCGAACTCGAGCAACGGCCACCTGATGACCACCGACATTTCGAAAACGGTGACCTCAGTTGTGACCGGGTTCCCCTGGACGATCATGTCGGGTGTCATGACCCGCTCGCAGATCGAGGGCGCTCTCAAGACCCTTCCGAACTACGACTTCTACCGCGACGAGACGTTGAAGGATAGTTCGATCTTCGACTTCTACAACAAGCTGCTCGACGGTCCGAACAAACACGAATGGTCGAATCACGAGGCGTTCAACGCCCGTGCGTCCCAGACGTTCTTCAACAACCGCTTTGGTATTGAAGCGGTCGTCGACCAGCAGCACGTCGATCGTGGTCAGACCAACCTGATGTCGAATTTCGGCCAGGCCATCACGCTCGACATGAACAACACGTTGATCGATGGCTCGAAGAATCCGAACTACGGCAAGGCGGCCATCATCTCCGATCAGTTCGCGAACAACAGCTTCAAGTCGAAGCGCGAGTCCTGGCGTCTGACGAGCTTTGCCGAGCTTCGGGGTGACGACATCACGAAGAACGACACGGTGGCCAAGATCATCGGCAAACACGTGATCACCGGCTTGTGGAGTTCGGAAGACTATCACACCGAGACGCGTGGCTGGTTGAAGGCCGCTGCCGACGGCAGTTGGGGCGTGTACATCAACGACCCGATGCTCTCGAGCCGTTCGGTCAACACGCTGAACTACCTCACGACCTCGAGCATTGCTGGGCTCTCGTCCCTCTCGGGCGCGAACATCGGCAACCTGCGCGCGGTGCAGAACCCGAGTGCGGGCTCGTTGACCGTGTTCGACATGACCTGGAAAGACTCGAGCGTCGACCCGAAGGCTTCGTGGGTTAACCCGCAGAATCCGAGCGACACGAAAGCGACCCAGGCTCAGAATCCGGCCAACTACAAGGGCTGGACCACGCGTGGCATCGGCCTTCTCAGCGACAGTGCGGGTGACCGCAATGCGCTCACGACCAACGCCCAGCTGACGCGCACGATCACCGACTCCTATGCCGGTAACTGGCAGGCCTACTTCTTCGACGGCGTGCTGGTTCCCAGCGCGGGTATCCGCGTCGACAAGCAGAAGTCCTATGCTCTGAACCAGGGACAGATGCCGATGATGCCGGACGGCTCTCGTGTCATCGACTTCACCTCGTCGAAATACAAGCTGCCGGATGAGCCGGACAACATCGTCACGGGCCGCACGAAGACCTACAGTGTCGTGCTCCACACCCCGAAGCGCATCCGCGAGAAGATCTGGGGCAACACGGGAATCTCGCTCTTCTTCAATAAGTCCGAGAACTTCCAGCCCGCCGCCGGTCGTATCGACATCGTCGGTGACTCCCTCCCCTCGCCGCAAGGCAAGACGAAGGACTACGGCATCATGATCGAGACTCTGGACGATCGTCTGAGCCTCCGTATCAACCACTACAAGACCACCGTCACGAACGCCCAGCTGGCGGACTTCGGCGGTTCTTACATGACGTGGGGTGCTGAGGCCTGGGCCTACAACTTCGGCAAGGCCAATCAGCTCCGCATCGCCGCAGGTGGTTGGGCCGACTTCACCAAGGGCTATGATCCGCTGGGTATCGTTGCCCAGGATACGCCTGCTGGTGGATGGACTGCCGATCAGGTCTCCCAGGCGCAGGCCGCGGGTGACGCGATCGTGGCCGCCTATATGGCCCACGCTCCGTCTGCCCAGTGGTTCAAGCTCTGGGGCATCAACACCGCCGAGGCCGACAAGGGCGCCTTCATCGCCGGAAATGCCCCCGCGGGTTTCACGATCACGGGCGACACCGAGTCCAAGGGCTGGGAATATGAGCTGAACGCTCAGCCGACGAAGAACTGGAACATCGCCATCAACGCTGCCAAGACGGATGCCCAACGCACCAACATGGCCGGCTCGATGGTCAGTTGGGTCGAGGCTCGCTGGAAGGTGTACAACACCCCGGTGACGATGAACGGCCAGCCGCTCATGCTCCAGATCCCGGATCGCGATGGCGGACCGCGTCAGGCCATCATCGGCGACCTGCGTTTCTGGAACGGTGGCTACGGCGCGGGCGAAACGCTCCACGACAAGTACCTGCGTGAGTTCATGTCGGGCTACTGGCTGTACCGCATCCAGGAAGGTTCGAACGTTCCTGAGCTCCGTCCGTGGCGCTTCAACCTGATCACGAACTACAACTTCGACCACGGCTTCCTCAAGGGGGTCAACGTCGGTGGTGGTTATCGTTGGGAAGATAAGCAGGTCGTTGGTTACCCGGTTCTCCCCGGTGCAACCCTGTCCGATCCTCGCTCGTTCGATCTCGCGCATCCCTACAAGGCCAAGTCCCAGGACGCGATCGATCTGTGGGTCGGCTACAGCCGCAAGATTACCCGTAAGCTCGAGTGGCGTGTTCAGCTGAACGTCCGCAATATCTTCGGCAGCGATGACCTCATCCCGGTCACGGTTCAGCCGGATGGCAGCGTGGCTGTGGGACGCATCCCGGAGCCCACTGTCTGGACGCTCACCAATACGGTCTCGTTCTAAGCGCTGTTGAATTCGCGATTGCGGCCCGTCGGGTCGCAATCGCTTCCAAAACAGCCTGAATCTCTCAGCGGCGCCGGTTCACTCCGGCGCCGCTTTTCGTTTCGCGGCGCGAACTCCGACGCCGCGTCAGCCGGCGGCCCGCTCGTTGCCGAACGAGCCGCGCCGTTCTCTTGCCAGCTCGCTGGAGCAGCCTTTTCTCACGGGACCGCGCCGGTATCCCCCGTTTCGCCGGTGTCGCGGTTTTGCCAACAGCCGAAGACTCGAAGCATCCGATCGGACGGTGTCGCTCGGAAGGTCGCCGGGGCGACGATGTATCCGGGCGATCGACTCGCTCGAGGAACGGACTCAGCTCGGCGCTAGTTTTGGCGTTTGTTTTCTTTCGAAGTAGCTACGCTTCCACCACGTCTCATGCGGGACTCCTCCTGCCAGTCTTCTTTCCGCCGCATCTTGCCCCTCGCCGCCGCCCTGACTCTCATCGCGGTTTTGATTTCCGCCGCCGGGTGCAACCCTCCGCCTCCGCGGCGCGCGGCGCGTGGTGCGGCGAGATCCGCCGCAGCGCCGGCGCAACCCGTGCAGATGCTCGACTACCTGCATCCGGAGCATATCGGCGCACCGATCGGCAAGATGCCCTGGATCGCGCACCTGATCGCGGTCGATCTCGACCAGGATGGCTTGCTCGATGTCGTGGCCTGCGAGGGGCAGGAGAACAAGGTGGTCTGGATACGCCAGGTCTCTCGGGGGAAGTACGAGGAACAGGTGCTCCCGTGCGATGTGAAGGCGCCCGTTCACGTCGAAGCTGCCGACATGGATGGCGACGGCGACCTCGATCTCCTGATCTCCTGCATGGGAGTGGTCTTTCCCAACAACGATCAGATCGGAACCGTGACCATCCTGGAGAACCTGGGCGGCGGGCGCTGGGCGCAGCACGATGTGCTCGAGCACACCTCGCGCGTCACCGATATCCGTGCAGGCGACCTCAACGGCGACGGCAAGATCGACCTCGCTGTCGGACAATTTGGATACGACCAGGGCGAGATCCGCTGGCTGGAGCGCACCGGACCGTGGGAGTTCAAACCTCACGTGCTGCTCGAGCTTTCGGGCGACATCAATGTCGGCATCGCCGATTTCGACGGCGATCACCGGCCCGACATCGTTGCGCAGATCTCGCAGCAGTGGGAGGAGATCTATCTTTTCCAGAATCGGGGCGGAGGGGAGTTCGAGCGAAAGCGGATCTGGAGCTCCTCGAACGAGGACTACGGAAGCAGCGGCATGGTCGTCGTCGACCTCAACCGCGACGGCAAACCCGACGTGCTCTTTTCGAACGGCGACGGCTTCGGCCCGGCCGTCGTCCCGGGCCCGCGGCCCTATCACGGCGTCCAGTGGCTGGAAAACCGGGGGCAGGGCAACTTCTACTACCACCGAATCGGCGACATGTACGGCGCGTACAACCCCGTCGCGATCGATCTCGACCAGGACGGCAATCTCGACGTGGTCGTCGTCTCCGCGTTCATCGAGAAAGACAGCCAGGGGAATCCGCTCCCGAGCCTGGCCTGGTTCCGCAATGACGGGCGCCTCGGTTTCGAGAAACGAATTCTCGCCTACCGCCCGCAGGACCAGTTGACGCTCGCGGCCGGCGATTTCGACGGCAACGGGAAGCCGTGCCTCGTCACGGGCGGCTTCTACGTGTTCAACCCGGCCGAATACATGGGGCGCGTGACGCTTTGGAGGCGTTGAAGCGAATGAAGCCGTCGAACAAACGATTCCGCTGGATCCTGATCGCCGTCGTCCTCTGCGCGATCGGCGCCGGCGGCGCGGGCTGGTGGTGGCGCAGCTACCGCCCGAAGGCGATCGCCACGGCGGCCCTTCCGCCGCGGCCGGATCTGGCCGGCATGCCGTCGCAGCTGCGAGATCGGATACGCGAGGCGGACGATGCCGTCGTCGCGGGCCGGGACTCGATCGAGTCTCTGGCCGAGCTTTCCCGGCTCTACCACGCCAACGGCCATCTCGCGGAGGCCCGGCAGTGCTACGAAGGTTTGGAGAAACTCGATCCGCGCGAGGGGCGCTGGTATTACCGCCACGCGATGATCGTGGCCGGTTTCGGCGAAATGGATTCCGCCGTCGCGCTGCTGCGGAAGGCGACCGAAATCGATCCGAGTTATCTCCCCGCGCGGCTTCGTCTGGGCGACATTCTTCTCAAAGACAACAAGGTCGACGAGGCGATCGCCGTGTTCGACGGAGCGCAGAGCCGCGACCCCGGTGAGCCGTACAGCCTCCTGGGCCTGGCGCGTTGCGACATGGACCGCGCGCTCTGGCAGGCGGCCCGGGAAAAACTCGAGCGCGTCGTGCAGGCCACGAATTACGCGCTTGGATACGATTTGATCGTCCCCGTCTACGAACGGCTCGGCCTGCAGGATCGCGCTGCGGAAATCCGCGGACGGATGAAGGCATGGGGTGCGTTTCGCGACATGGCCGATCCGTGGATGGAGGAGCTGAACGCCGACAGTTACGACGCATTCCAGCTCTCGGTCGTCGCAGGTGCGATGAAGGTTCGGGGAGACCGCAACGCGGCGCGTACCCTGCTGGAGCGTTCGGTCTCTCTGGCGCCAAACAACGCCGCCCTGCATTTCCAATACGCGATGCTCCTCGTCGATCTCTCGGAGTTGCCCAAGGCGAAGACAGAATTGGAGCGCTGCACGGTTCTCGATCCGACCTTCGCCGACGGCTGGGCGTACCTCTCCGGCGTGATCTCCACGATGGGCGACAACGTGGGCGCGCAGCGGGTCTTCGCCGAGGGCTTGGCCCGGTGCCCGAATTCTCCGGGCCTGCACCGGATGCAGGCGAATCAGCTGAGGGCGATGGGCCGCATCGACGAGGCGGTCCGTGAATACCGGGAATCGATCCGTCTTCGTCCGACCGAGGCCGAACCGTACATCGAACTCGGCATGACCCTCATGTCGGCCGGTCGCACGGCGGACGGATTGAAGGAGTTCGAAAACGCACTGGTGGCGGAACCGGAAAACCCGATGGTGCTGACCACCCTGGCGTTCAACGCGATCCAGACGCACGACGAGACCGCCGCACGCCAATGGCTGGATCGCGCCAGGAAGCAGCCTCGCGTTTTGCCGGACGACATCCAGCGCCTCGTGGGCGCTTTCCGCCAGACCTTCGGCCGCGAGCCTTGAGCGGTTCGTGAACCCCGCCGCGATTCGGCTGGACCGGATACCGGCGCGTCGGCTTGCGCGATTGCGAGTTCGATGGACTTTGGTCCCGCGGTCCGAGACGTTTTCGGCGCCCCGCATGCTTCCCTACGCCATCAGCATCTTCACCGGCGCGTTCCTTCTTTTCCAGGTTCAGCCGCTCATCGGGAAATACATCCTGCCGTGGTTCGGGGGCAGTCCGGGAGTGTGGACGACCTGCCTTCTGTTCTTCCAGACGCTGCTCCTGGGCGGCTACGCCTACGCGCATGTCTCCTCGACTCGGTTGAAGCCGCGGACGCAGATGATCGTGCACGTGGCTTTGCTCGCGCTCTCGCTCGTCTTCCTGCCGATCACGCCGTCGGAATCGTGGAAGCTTCAGGAAGGCGGAAATCCCGCCTGGAGAATTCTCCTTCTGCTCAGCGCCACGGTCGGCGTTCCGTACCTCGTGCTTTCGGCCACGGGGCCGTTGCTCCAGCACTGGTTCAGCCGCACGCACCCCGATCGATCGCCGTATCGCCTGTATGCACTTTCCAACTTCGGTTCGCTGCTCGCGCTGCTGAGCTATCCGTTCTTTTTCGAACCGCGCCTGACGCGCCACGACCAGGTGCTCCTTTGGTCGGCCGGCCTGGTGGTTTTCTCGGCGGTGTGCGCGTATTGCGCGATCCTCGCGGGCCGCCGTCCGCTGTCGGCGCCTCCGGTCTCCGTCGAGACCGAACCGGTGCCGGATCGCGCCGACGCGACGGGGTGGAAGGAAAAGGCGCTGTGGGTGACGTTTCCCGCTGTCGCCTCGGTCCTGCTCCTCGCGGTGACCAACAAGCTTTCCCAGGACGTGGCGGTGATTCCCTTCCTCTGGGTCCTGCCGCTCAGCCTGTATCTCCTGAGCTTCATCCTCTGTTTCGATCATCCACGGTGGTATTCGCGCGGCGCCTACGCCGCCGCCCTAGTCGTGGCGGTGGGAGGGATCGGCTCGCTCCTGGCGGAGGGAAACTCGGTGCGACTGTGGATCCAGGTGGCGGGGTATTCCGCGGCTCTGTTTGTCGCCTGCATGATCTGCCACGGCGAACTCTACCGCTTGCGTCCGTCGTCCGCGCGGCTGACGCAGTATTACCTCGCGATCTCGGCGGGCGGTGCGCTGGGCGGATTCCTCGTTGCGATCGTCGCGCCCCTCGTGCTGAACCAGCTGCTCGAGCTTCAATTCGGCCTTTGGGTACTCGTCTACCTGGTCGGCCTTGTCTGCCTTCGCGCGAAGTCGCGGGCGCTGGCGTTGGGCACCGTTCTCGGAACGCTCCTGGCGGTTCCCGTCATGCTCGCGATCAGCGCCTCCACCACAGCGAGAACGGTCGGCTGGAGCGTGGCCCTCAGGAGCGAAACTCGCGAGATGATCGCCCAGCACGGCGTGTTCGGCTTCGGCGTGATCACGGCCGTGCTCCTCTTCGCTTTTGGCGGAAAACCGTCCTGGCCGCGCGAATGGCGCATGCGGCAGGCGGGGGCCCCTCTTTTCCTGCCGATGGCGGTGGCCGTGGCCTTCCTTATCCAGGCTCGCGGGGATTCGGCGGCGCTCGTCGAGGCGGTGCGAAATTTCTACGGCACGCTCAGCGTAGCCGAGCGCAACACCGACTCGGGGGACCTCCGCTACTATGCTCTGACTCACGGCACGATCACCCACGGGATCCAGTTCGCCGAGTCGCCGCAGACGAAGCTGCCGACGACCTACTACGGGCTGCACAGCGGAGTGGGACTGGCGGTGTTGAACAGCCTCAGCCTGGGCGGACGACGGGTGGGCATCGTCGGGCTGGGCACGGGCACCATCGCGGCCTACGGCGCGGCGGGGGACAAATTTCGGTTCTACGACATCAATCCCGCGGTGGAGCATCTGGCGCGAACCCGCTTCAAATACCTGGAGGAATCGGCGGCGGAGGTGACGGTGGTGCTGGGCGACGCGCGCATCTCGATGGAAAAGGAGCTGAGCGAGGGAGAACTGCAGCAATTCGACGTTCTCGCGTTGGATGCGTTCAGCAGCGACGCGATCCCCGTTCACCTTCTCACCCGCGAAGCGTTCGAACTCTACCTCAAGCATCTGGCATGGTCTGGCGTGATCGCGGTGCATATCTCGAACCGGTACCTCGACCTCGAACCGGTCGTCTACAAGGCGGCGCGCAGCCTCGGGCTTCAGGCCGTGACGATCTCGGACAATCCGCCCAAGGAGGACTGGTGGCTGTACCGAAGCACCTGGGTGCTTGTCAGCCGCACGACGGAGCCGTTCTCCCAAACCGACATCGCGAAGGTGGCGGAGCTTCCCCTGAAGCAGAAGGACGTGCGCCTCTGGACGGACGACTACGCCAGCCTTCTTCCGGTGCTGCGATAGGCGAACGGCAGCCGCGGATCAGCCTGGCTGGGCGGCCCGGTTTTCTTCGATGAGGCGGAGCCGGAGGTCGTGAAGCCCGGGCTCGAGGCCGACCGCGTATTCGTGCGGATTCAGCAGGCGCTTGATGCCGCCGTGCAGATGCGAGAGCTGCTCCTGGGTCCTTTTTCGAATCTCGTCGAGCGACGGCAGGACCGCGACGCGTTTGCCGCCGCGGAAAACCGGCACGAGGAGGTCTTCGGCCGAACTGCCTGCCGGCATTGATTTGTGGCGGAGGGGATTGTTGGGGTCGACCAGGGTGCGCAGGTCCTTCGGCGGTTCGGCCTGATTGTAGATCACGTCGCCGGCGAATTCGCCGTCGCGCCGAAAGCGCCGCACCTGGAGTATCCCCGGCATCGATACCTTGGCGGTTTGCTCCGAAAGCTTCAACCGGTAGCTCCAGGGCGCGCCGGATTCCCGGACGGCCGAGAGCTTGTACACGCCCCCGAGCGCGGGCTGATCGTGCGCGGTGACAAGCTTCGTGCCCACTCCCCAGACGGCGATTCTCGCGCCCTGCTGCTGAAGGCTCTCGATGATATGCTCGTCGAGATCGTTGCTCGCATAGATCTTCGCCTTCGGAAAACCGGCTTCGTCGAGCAGGCGCCGGCTCTCGATGCTGAGGTAGGCGAGATCCCCGGAGTCCAGGCGGATGCCGATCATCTCGTGCCCGTGCTCGCGCAGCCAGCGCCCGGCTTCGATTGCACGGCGGACGCCTTGCAGGGTGTCATAGGTGTCGACGAGGAACACGCAGTTGTTCGGCAGCGCTTCTGCGTAGGCCTGGAACGACTCCGGCTCGGAGGCGAACGACATGACCCAGCTGTGGGCGTGCGTGCCGCCGACGGGGATGCCGAACATTCGGCCCGCGAGAACATTGGAGGTCGCGGCGCACCCGCCGATGTAGGCGGCTCGGCTGGCCGCAAGCGCGCCGTCGACGCCCTGGGCCCGCCGCAGGCCGAACTCGAATACCGGCTCTCCCCGGGCCGACTGGCAGATGCGCGCGGCTTTGGTCGCGATCAGGGTCTGGAAATTGACGAAGTTCAGAAGCGCAGTCTCGACGATCTGAGCCTGCACGATCGGTCCGCTCACGCGGAGCAGCGGTTCGTTCGCGAAGACGGCCGTGCCCTCGGGCACAGCGTCCACGTCGCAGGCGAATTCGAGCTTCTGAAGGTACGAGAGAAAGGCGGGATCGAAGAGCGGACGCCCGTCGTTTCCTTTGAGGGCCGAGAGATACTTCGTGTCGTCCTCCGTGAAGCGGAGCGTTTCGAGCCACTCGACGGCGTCGGCCAGACCGGCGGCGATCGTGTATCCACTGTGAAACGGCGCCCGGCGAAACGTGAGGTGGAAAACGGCTTCCTTCCTCGCCGTGCCCGATTTCCAGTAACCGTACGCCATCGTCAGCTGATACAGGTCGGTGAGGAGCGCGGAGGAAAGAAGTCGCTGCGATGGCATGTCAGCATCGTGGGCCAGCCAGGCGGGCGGTTCCAGTCGGTTGTTCGCGTTGTCGTAGTCGGCGGACCTGCACGAACTCCCGGGCCCCATTGTATCCGGGATATTGTGGCGGGTTTGTGAAACCCCGCTCACCGGACAAATCAGAGATCAGGATCTCAGGTGCGGGATGCCAGAATTCGGACCACGGATTGCAGAAGCCAGCGTGTGTTGTCAGCTGGCCTCTGATTTCCGTCCGCTGCCCCTAGGGCGTGTTTTCAAAACGGGAAACGGAGCGCTGGGAGCGGAGCGAGCAGAGTGCAAGGCGGGAACAAGGGAGCTGGGCTTTCAGCCCTGCCCCTTGTTCACAACGCCGCACCGTGCTCGCTTCCGCCCCAGCCCTTCGGGTGGGAAAAGAATCGAGGCGGGCGGCGTTGTGCCGAAAAGCATGGGCCGCAGGCCCACCTCTTTTCGGCCCGCCTGGCCCCCCTCGATTCTTTCCTCCACGCTCTGCTTCCCATTTTGCAAACACGCCCTAACACCAGACCTCCGAATCACTCCATCTGCTGGCGTCCGAGGACGGCGAGGTCTTCGCCGCCTTTCAGCACGTGCAGGCGGTAGCGGTACGAGAGGGTGCGGATCGGCAGGATCTGGTACTCGGGATGCGGAAGCGCGCCCCAACTGTTGTCTCCGCCGAGTCCGCGCTGGTGCCAGTCGAGGTTGAGCGTGGTCGTGTCGCGGCGGGGCAGCTGGTAAGGATACGCATTCTCCAACTGGGTGGAGACGAAGAGATCCTCGGTGGTGTAGGGCAGGGCGTTGGCGCTCAGCCGGGGCGAGCCCACGGCGAGCAGCCCGCGGCCGGAAGCGTCGGTCACGGCGATCCAGCGGACGTCTTCCTTGTTGCCGGTTTCACCCTGCTTCACGTACCCCGCGTAGAACTGATCGGCGACCCGGCCGCGGTACAGCGAGACGCGTGCGTCCTGGCGGTCCCAATACGTTTCCTGCGGACCCTTGCCCAGCCAGGTGAGCTGGTCGTGGCCCTTGGTCAACGTGGTCTGCATTCCGAAACGGGGCAGCTCCGGCATCGCGTTGGGCCCGGGGCTCATCGTCACGGATACGCCGATGTCTCCGGAGCCGAGCACGGTCCAGGTCAGGGCGTATGGCGCCTGGGCGTCGGCGATGAACCCGTCGATCGCGATTTCAACCCGGCTCGGAGACGGCTGGGAGATCTTGAGGCCGCGGACCTGCCACGATTCGTGCGCACGGCGCCAGAAGGCCAGGATGGCGGGCATCTTGTTGCCGCGATCGTTGTCCGTGGGGGCGCGCCAGAAATGGGGATGGAGCGGCTCGGCCAGGAGCTCGGCCTCTCCGCTGCGGAGCGAGCGAAGCAGACCGTTCTTCGGGTCGAAGACGGCGCGGAAGCCGTCGCCCTGCACGGTGATCGCGTCGGCGGACTCGGTCAGCGTGACCGGAGCGGTGGACTCCAGCCGCGGTCCCGGAGGGCAGCCGGGGAGGGCGAACTGTTCCCAGGCGACCTCGTGGTTGGCCGGAGCCCAGGCGCTCGGCGCGCGCGTGCGGAACGACAGCTCGATGAAATACTCGACGCCCGGCTGCGGAGCGATCGATTGCATTGGAATCTGGATCGTCTGGCTCGCGCGCGGCGGGAGTTTGATGCCGGTGAGTTCGCCGGATTGGAGAATCCGCCCTTCAGCGACGAGGCGCCAACTGCCCTGCAGGTAGTCTTCGGCGGCCAGAAAATCGCCCCAGTTCTTCAGCTCAATCGTTCCCCGGTTCAGGTCGACCGCCGTCATCTGGATCGGTTGGTACACCTTCTTCACCTCGGCGAGGCCGGGATGCGGATTCCGGTCGGGATCGACGAGCCCGTTGCAGCAGAAGTTGCCGTCGCTGGCCATGCTCGACGGACCAAAGGTGCCGCCGTAGGCGAAGAACGTGCCGAGCTTGGGATCGAGCTTCACCGACTTTGGATTGGTCATCGGTTCGATGCGCCGGGAAGCCGGGACGGGGGTGCGGAGCCCCTGGTCCACCCAGTCCCAGATGAAGCCGCCCTGGACATGGCGGGCGCCGGCATAGATCGGCTTCCAGTACGCCCAGATGTCGCCGGTGCTGTTGCCCATCGCATGGGCGTATTCGCATTGGATGAACGGACGCGCCTGCGGCTGGGCCGACTCGTGTTCCGCGAGGCGCGAGGGCGGCGCGTACATCGGGCAGACGATATCGGTGAAGGCCGACGTGGCTGCCTGTTCGTATTGAACGGGCCGCGACGGATCGCGCTGTTTGATCCACTTGTACGTCTCCTCGAAGTTCACGCCCATGCCCGCCTCGTTTCCGAGCGACCAGATGACGACGGAAGCGTGGTTCTTGTCGCGCTCGATCATCCGGCGCGTGCGGTAGAGATGAGCAGGTCCCCACGCGGGATCCTTGGCCAGCGAGCGTTCGCCGTAACCCATCCCGTGCGACTCGATGTTGGCTTCGTCGACGATGTACAGGCCGTACTCGTCGCAGAGCGCGTACCATTCCGGGACATTGGGATAATGGCACGTGCGGACCGCGTTGATGTTGTTCTGCTTCATCACGCGGATGTCCTGCAGCATACGCTCACGCGTCACGACCTGGCCCAGATCCGGATCCCACTCGTGCCGGTTCACGCCGCGAATCAGCACCGGACGCCCGTTGATCAGGAACTGGCCGTCCTTGATCTCCGAAGTGTGGAAACCCACGCGCCACGGCACGACGGAAACCACCTCGCCCTTCGCGTCCCGCGTCGTGAGCAGCAGGGTATAAAGGTGCGGCTTCTCCGCCGACCAGGGGAGCGGCGAGGCGATCGTCTTTTTCACGCTGACCGTCTTTTCCTGCCCGGCCTGCAGCGTGCCGGCTCCCACGGCGCCTTTCCACGCGACCGTGCCTCCGGGACCGACGAGCGAAGCTTCGACGGAAAACGGCTGCGCCTTGGAGCCGAGATTGCGGACGGCGGCGTCGATGGTCAGCAGTCCGTCGCGGTAATTGGCATCGAGCGGCGCTTTCACTTCGAAGTCGCGGAGCTGGAGAGCCGGCGAAGTCCAAAGCGTCACGTTGCGCATGATGCCGCTCAGCCGCCAGAAATCCTGGTCTTCGAGATAGGAGCCGTCGTTCCATCGGAAGACCTGCACCGCGATGACGTTTTCGCCGCGGCGAAGCGCGGGCGTGATCCGGAAAGTCGAGGGCGTCCGGCTATCTTTGTTGTACCCGATTTCCTCCCCGTTGACCCAAACGGTGAAGAAGGAATTCACGCCGTCGAACGTCACGAATACGTCCATCCCGGACCACTCCTTCGGCACCTCAAAAGTGCGGCGGTACGATGAGACCGGATTGTAGTCCGCGGGGATGATCGGCGGCGTCGCGGCGTGCCACGGGTAGCTGACGTTGGTGTAGATCGGAATTCCGTAGCCCTGGATTTCGACGTTGGAAGGGACGTTGATCGTGGGCCACTTCTCGTCGTCGAACTTGCGCTCCCAGAAATCGGTGGGCCGCTCCGTCGGGCGCGCGACCCAGTGGAAACGCCAAGGGCCGTTGAGCGATTTCTGCCAAGGCGAGAGGCCCCCACGACGGGCTGCGCTTTCGTTGGGGTACTGGGTCAGCGTGGCCGCCGGTGTTTCCTGCCCGCGTTCCTGGCGCGAGGGATCCTGCCAGACGGGCAGATCGCGGTTTTGGGCGAAGACGGTCATGCCTGAGAACAAAAGGAACAGGACAGCAAGTGGGGCACGCATGGGTTGGTGCGGTCTCCGGCGCCTTGCCGAGCCGACCGCGAATACACCCCACGCACAACGGAAGGCAGGCTCAAGCGGAAATATCGCTGCTGGGTGCGACGCGTCGCCTGCCGGTAAGACTGACGAACCGCGCTCCGAGACAACTCCCGGATTGAAACTCCGCATTCTGGCAGGCGTAATGCACAAAACATACTGGCATGGCCTCTCCTGATTCTGCCGTTCCGGGTTCGAAGACGTTTGAGCCTTACATCCCTTCGGAAACCCGGATTCCTGAGTTCACCGTCCGTTCCGTGCTGACCGGCACGATTCTAGGAATGGTTTTCGGCGCGTCGTCGCTCTACCTCGTATTGAAGGTGGGATTGACCGTTAGCGCCTCGATTCCCGTAGCCGTCATCTCGCTCGCGCTCTTCCGCGCGCTCTCGAAGCTGGGCATTCGCGACGCGACCATCCTGGAAAACAACATCGCGCAAACCGCCGGTTCCGCCGGTGAGTCGATTGCCTTCGGCATCGGCGTGACGATGCCCGCGATCCTCATTCTCGGGTTCGAACTCGAGCTCATGCGCGTGATGCTCGTGGCGATCCTCGGCGGATTGCTCGGCATCCTGATGATGATCCCGCTGCGCCGCGCGCTGATCGTGAAAGAGCATGGCGTGCTCAAGTATCCCGAGGGTACGGCTTGCGCGGCGGTTTTGACCGCGGGCGCCTCGGTGGAGAGCCGGGCCGCTGCGTCCCCCGCAGCGCGGGCGGATATGGCGGCGGCCGAAGCGGCGGGGCTGGGCTCCTCGGCTGGCGGCAAGGTGATCTTCACCGGCTTCGGCGTCGGGCTGCTCTACAAGACGATCAACATCGCTTTCAAGGGGTGGAAGGACATTCCCTCAAAGGTCTTCGGCTCGTCGTTCCAGGGCGGCTCGGTCGGTATTGAAATTTCGCCCGAACTCCTCGGCGTGGGCTACATCATTGGTCCCCGCATTGCCGCCATCATGTGCGCGGGCGGCGTCCTGGCCTATCTCGTCCTGATTCCGATGATCGCATTTTTCGGAGGCACGCTGGGAGCGCCTCTGCCTCCGGGGCGGACACTGATCAGCGGCATGGATCCGGATCAGATCCGCGAGGCGTACATCCTCTACATCGGTGCCGGAGCCGTCGCGGCGGGCGGCATCATCAGCGTCATCCGCTCGCTTCCCACCATCTGGCACGGGCTGCGTGCCGGGCTCGGGGACTTCCGCGCGGCGCAGAGAGACCGCGGCCCGTCGTCCGGAGCTGCGGTGGGACGCACTGATCGCGACCTCTCCATGAAGTTTGTCGGGATCGGACTCGTGCTGCTGATGCTTGCCATCGTGCTGGCGCCCTCGCTGCACATGAACGTTCTCGGCGCGATCCTCATCGTCATCTTCGGATTCCTGTTCGTGACGGTGTCGTCGCGCCTCACGGGTGAAATCGGATCGTCATCCAATCCGATTTCGGGAATGACGATCGCGACCCTGTTGCTCACCTGCCTTATCTTCCTGGTGATCGGCTGGACCGGCGGCACGTATTACGTCACCGCGCTCTCCGTCGGTGCGATCGTCTGCATCGCGTCGTCGAACGGCGGCACGACTTCCCAAGACCTGAAAACGGGCTTTCTCGTGGGCGGCACACCCAAGCTGCAGCAGTACGCGATCCTCTTCGGCGCGTTGGCTTCGGCTCTCGTCCTCGGACCAATCCTGCTCGTGTTGAACAACACCGCGACGGTCTACGTCCCGATCGCCCAAGTTGCGCCGGGACTGCATACCGACGCCGCCAAGCTGACCGGCACGTCGAAGCTGACCGGGCCGCAGGCGTCCGGCGATGCCGCAACCTACAAGGTCTGGTTCAAGACCGACGAACTCGGCGGGCCCGCCGGGAAGTATTTCGTCAACGACCGCGGCGAGGCGGTGTGGTACGTCGATCCTGGTATCAACGGCACGCATACCAAACGCCCCGACGGCAGCGAGGTCCGCAAGTTCGCCGCCCCGAAAGCCACGCTCGTCAGCTACATCATCAAGGGAATCCTCAGCCGCGACCTGCCCTGGTCGCTCGTGCTCCTCGGCGTTTTCATCGCGGTGACCTTGGAGATGTCGGGCATTCCGTCCCTCGCTTTTGCCGTGGGCGTGTACCTGCCGCTCTCCACCTCGGCCCCGATCTTTGTCGGCGGACTTGTCCGCTGGCTGGTGGACCGAAAGAAACGGCACCAGCTGAAGGATTCCGACCTCGACGAACACCAGCTTGCAGCCGAAAGCGACAAGAGTCCCGGCGTGCTGCTATCGTCCGGCTACATCGCGGGCGGAGCGATCGCCGGCATCTTCATCGCGATCTCGGCCGGCTTGCTCAGCGGGTTCGACACGAAGCTCAACAACTGGGCCAACGCCAATAATCCGTTCTTCGGTGGCGCCAACGCCGACGCGCTTTCGGTGGTGCCTTTTCTCGTGCTGACCGGCTTCCTGTATTTCGTCGCCCGAGAGAAGCTGCTGAGCGCTCCGAAACGGTAGCGGAATCGGCCTCCGGTTCCTGCCGGACGCCCGAGCGATTTCGAAGGACGCGCCACCCGGCGCGTCCTTCGTCGTATTTGGCCGGCCGGATACATGCGGCCGCCGTCGGTCCGCGGCCCGGGTGCAAGGACCGGGCGGCTCCCCACCGGTTTCGGCGAGAGAGATTTTGGTTTGTGCGGTCCCTTCAGGGAAACGGGCGGACTGCGGCGGGGCGTGCGGAGGAGGTTGCTCCTTGTCTGCGCGATGCGCCGCTGTCCGCGTCCAAAAACAGAATTCCTCAAATCCGGACCATCATGTCACAGACCGACCAAGTTATCAGCTGGCTCAACAGCGCCTACGCCATGGAGCAGGCGCAAATCCAAGTGCTCGAAAATCACGCCCAAGACGCCGGGGACTTCCCTAGCGTTCGCTCTCGTGACGAGCAGCATATCGAGGAAACCAAGCGGCACGCCGATCGCGTGAAGTACTGCCTCCAGCTTCTCGACGCATCGCCGTCGACCACCAAGTCCGTCGTGGGAAGCATCACCGGCATGGTGCAGGGCGCGTCCTCCGGCATGTACAAGGACGAGCTCGTGAAGAACTTCCTCTCAGACTACGCTTCGGAGCACTTCGAAATCGCCTGCTATCGGTCGCTCATCGCCGCGGCGCACGCCATTGGACGGCCGGAGATCGCCGAGATCTGTCGCGAGATCCTCCAGGACGAGGAAGCCATGGCGGAGTGGCTCGCCCAGAACATCCCCACGATGACGGAGACTTTCCTGCGACAGGAAACCGTGCGGAGTTGAGGGCGACGGGGAGGACCGGAGGTTGGGAGCCGGACGCGGGGGAGGGCAGATGCCAGAGCTCTGAAGTCGGAGGCCCCGGGGGCGCACGTCCGAGAGGCGTGCTGGTGCCTCTGGGACTCCGATCCTGCCCGGCGAGTGAGGGTTGCCGATCTGCGGCCGGCGTCGCGGGCCTTATTTCTTTGCCTCGGGCAGGACGGCGACCGCGATCGTCTCGCCGTGCACGGGATGGACGACGAGCTGTTTTGGCGTTTTGGATACGACCTTCTCGTTGGCCGAGACCGGCTCGATGGTGACGCCGGGCAGGGCATCGAAGGTGATGACGAAATCCGCATCCTTCAGCTCGTGCGACGTCCGCAGCGGCTCGAGATTCGGCAGCCACGGCAGGTAGGCCGCGATCGTTTTCCCTTCGCGGTGATACACCGGCTGGAAGTGCGAAATCATCACCTCGAAACGAAGACGCGCCAGCTCACGAGGGATCTTGAAGACGATCCACGCGATCGCTCCGTCCTCCGGCAGCGCCTGAGTCGCGCCGAGTTCCTCGTCTGTGAGCTGCCGCGCCTCCGCGGCGGGAAACTCGCGGCCGCCGAGGACCAGTTTTGCCTGGGTTGTCTCCTGGATCGCGGCGTAGGTGCTGTCGCCCTTGGGGACGAAGACCGGATAGTAGACGGAGACGAGTTTGATGTCCGGATCGTCGAACTTGCTCTCGTACTGGAGCCAGTACTGGCCGACGACGAGGGCCATCTTTTCGCCCACGCTGACGTTCACGTTTTCAGAGACCACCATCACCGGCGGCTGAACCCAGTCGGCGGGAGCCGGGGTCGCGGCAAGTCGAGCGACCACGGCGGCGAAGAGAAATGCGAGGACGGGTTTCATGAGAGAGTGATTCTGGAGGGCCGTTAGCGCGCCGCTTTCAGTTCCGGAAGCGTCAGCTCCAAATCCGCAGCCAGGTCCCGCTTGGCGGGGATGCGGCGCTTGTCCAGGGCGTCGTGGTAGCTTCGCACCGCGTCCTCCGGGGAGATGCGGCTATCCGCGACGAGGCGGAGCAGGGCGACAAAACTGAGCGGATGTTCGGCGTCCTTGATCCTGCGGCCGAAGAGCGCCGCCCGCGCTCCGTGCCGTTTCGCCTCCGCGACGAGCTTGAACGCGTCGAATGTCGTCCCGCTCGCGCCGCCGAGGATTCCGATGACGAGGCTCGGGTCGTAGTGGACCAGTTCTTCGAGCCAGGATGCGCCGAGATACGGAATCTTCAGGAAGATCGGACGGTGCTCGCGCGCCACTCCGGCGAGGGTCCGCGCGATCTGGTCGTTGAGGTAGGCCGGCAACAGCTCAGGTCCGATACCGCAGGAAACGTTCGGCGGGAAAACTTCGAGGAAATAGCGGAAACCCGCGCGGGCGCAGTCCGCCCGAAATTGTTTGAACGCCAGGAGCGTTTCCCGGTCGTGTTCGACGTCGTTCGTGAACGTCACCGAGTACAGCCCCAGGTTCACGGCGGGCGTGCTGGAGTCCGGGGCGCCGAGACGGCCGAACTGCGCTTCGGCCAGCGTGCAGGTGGAAAAGGGGCGCGAACGTTCGGAGGCGTAGCTCGAGCCGCGCGCCAGCCAGATGTCGGTCGTGTCGTTGGCGCGAATCGCAGGCGTGACCGGCGACGCCACGAAGCGGTGCTCCGCGTGGGCCAGTACGCTCATCGTGGATACCGACGCGAGGAGAATGTCGATCAGGCCTTGTTCGACGATCTCGCGGCCTTCCTGGATATACTCCTCCAGCGATCGGTGCTGCGGACCGTTGGGCCGCGGGGGCCAGGCTTTGCCCGGACTCGCAACGCCCCACGCCATGTCGGCGTCCCGCGCGTCGGCGAGGATGAACACGTCCGCTCCGGGATCGCGCCGCAGCTCGGCGAGTTTCTGGTTGAGGCTTTTGTCCATGGTCAAAGTGGCGCGAACCCCTGCGAGCGCCCGTAGGCGAGGCACTCTTGCCACGGCCGGACGCCGCCGGAGCTGGTGAGATCGTGCAGGCAGGTCGCGGCGGCGCAGACGCCGAGCTCCAGACACTCGGCGGGCGACGCTTCGCGATGCCATCCGACGAGAAAACCGGCTGCGAGAGCGTCGCCGGCTCCGCACGTTCCGCGCACGGCGCTCGCCGGCACGCGCACGCAGCCCTGCAACACCGGAGCGCCGGACGGCGCGAGGCAGACGGCGCCTTTTGGCGCGTGGACAACGACGGCGCGGCGCACGCCGAGTCCGAGAAGGCCGGATCCCAATTCCACGAGCTGAGCCGGCGTCACGACGTCTTCGGTCAACGGCGTCCGGCCCAGCAGGCGCGCGGCTTCCCATTCGTTAGCGAAGAGGACGTCGATTAGCGGAAGCGCTTGGGGCAGCAGCGTCCATTGAGGGGATTCGGCGCTCACGAGATCGACCGCCGTGATCATGCCCGACGAGCATGCAGACCGAAGTAGTGAAACCACGCCGGTCTCGCCGCCCATGCCGGCGGCATCGAGTCGGGGCAACAGGCCTGGATACCCGAGATAGAAAATGCGTGCCGCGGTGGCATCGAAGTCGAAATGCTCCGCTCCGAGCTGTTCGTTCGCTCCTGGCGAATAAAAAAAAGTGCGCCGGCCGGAGCCGGCTTCGGTCATCACGTCGGTGAACGCGGTGGTGGCCTTGGGCGTGGAGTGCAGCTGCGCGGTATCGATTTCGTGGTGACGCGCCGTTTCCCGGATCCAGGCGCCATCGGCGTCGTCGCCGACGAGCCCGACGCCTGCCAGAGGGATCCCCGCCTGCAGACGGGACAGATCTACGAGGAGATTGAAGGCCCCGCCGCCGTTGGAGCGTACGGTCTCCAGGATTTTTGCCAGGCGGCTCGGCTCCGGGTAGTGATCGATGTGTTTGGTGGAATCGATCAGCCAGAGGCCGCCTGCGAGGATGCCGTTGCGGGAGACACGTTGCATCGGAAAGCGGCAGTGTCGGCCCGCCGGTCGGCTGCTTCAAGCTCCCGGTGGCGCGTCTGCGCCTCACTGAAGCGGCGCCATCCGTCAGGATCGGCCCCGCCGGAGGAAGGCGTATGCGACCAGGAGCAGCACGGCGAGCAGCAGCAGCCCCATGGCCGCGGCAGCCACCTTGATGGCCCAAAAGTAGATGGCGCCGATGCCAGCCAGCGCCGTCAGGGTAAAAAGGAGCAGGCGAGATGCGGTCATCCTGCACCGGTGGACGGAAAGTCCGCCGCGGCAAGCCGGACCGCCAGATGGGAGAATTGGATACGCCCGCCGGCCGGATACGGACGTTCGGCGCCACGGTGGCGGACGCCGCTTCAGCCAACGCGGGAAAGCTCAGCGCGGAAAGCGGGTTCGAGCTCGTCGGCGATCCGGCGGTGTTCGTCGCCGGTCGGATGCGCGTCGGCCGGCGTGCCCACGTAGTGCCCGATGGGCGCAAGCTGCACATTCGGCAAGCGCGCGGAGGCGATCGTATCTTCCAGGTACTCCCGCAATCGCGTGCGTTTCGCCGGCTCGCCGGCGGCGTCGTGAAGGATGGGCGATTCGGCAAGAAGAATGGGCGCCCGCGGGGCATCCGCGCGGAGTTTTCGAAGGAAGCTCACGTAGGCGGAGACGAACTCGTTTCGCCCGGGGATTCCTGGGTTGAAATCGTTGGTGCCGAGTTCCACGCAGATCAGGTCGGGAACGTAGGAGCCGTGATCCCAGCGCGACGCCGGCTCGTCGGGAAGCGCCCGCTCGTAGAATTGGGCGGCGGTGGCAGTGTCCCGGTTGCCCTGCCAGTCGCGAAGGATGCCGCGGCCGCCGTAGCTGACCAGGTGGCACTGTGCGCCGAGGCGGCCGGCGAGTTCCATGCCGAACGAGAGGCGTGCATTGACCCGGTGGATACCGAGCGGTGCCTCACCCGGTCGAAGATCGGTGCTTTCGCCGTTCGTGACCGAGTCGCCGATGAAAAGAAGTTTCTTCTCCGGCGCCGGCGCGGGATGAAGAAGCCGCGTTCTCCCGGCCAAGACAAACCCGACAATCTTGCAGCAGCCCTGCCAGCTTTCGGTGCGGCGCAAAAGCGAGATTGTCAGCGGCTTGCCGGATCCCGGCGTGGCGAGCAGGTAGTCTCCGAGGCCCCGGCGCGCCCGGAAGCGGAGCCAGTCGCCGACGCCGGAGCGGACGTCGAAATAGACGTCGTCGCTCTCGGCATCGATGCGAACGGCGATCGGACCTCCCTCGGCCAGAAGCCGCAGCGTCACTCCGGGAAAACCGAGGCGGAGCGCTCCGTCAACGGCCAGCGATCTGCCTTCGCACCGGAGAGGAGCCGATCCTGCGGGCACGAATTCGGCTGTAGTGGAGAACTGGATTTCCTGACCGACGGACGAGGGAAGGGGCATTGCGGAAATGAACGCGGAGCGGAGATGAGGACGTCCATTTTGCCTCGATGGCGCGCGCCCCGCAAGTCGTGCGGCGGCCATCAACGTCTCTTGGCCGCCCGCGAACCTTGTTCTCATTCATCGTACAAAGCGCGCGCCGCAGGGTTGCTCCGGAGCCAGCCTGGAAATCTGACACGGCTGCACCTCATGCATCGCACACTCGTCGTAATCCCTCTCTTCGTATCCGAACGAACCGTCTCGCGCGTGAACGACCTGCTGGATGCCATACGGGCCTTCGAGCGCGTCGACGATCTGCAACTGCTGTTCGTCCTGGATGGAGACCGGCAGGAACTTTTTCACCTCAGCGAAGCAAATGCGGCGTTTCGAGCGCACGTCTTGAGCAACCCTCGCGAAGGGCGGGGCAACGGCTGGAGCGGAGGTCTCGTCTGCGGGCTCCTGGCGGCGTTCCGGTACGCGCTCAGCCTGCCGGACTGGGAGATACTGCTGCGGCTCGACGACGATGCGATGGTGGCGCGGCCATTTTCCGAACGTGCGCGGCAACTGTTCGCGGAGAACGATCGGATCGGGGAGCTCGGCTACTACGAGTTCGGGCGCCGGCCGGCTCCGGGTGAGTATCACTACTTTTTTGGTCCGTTCTATCGTCGGTCGAAGCTGCTGAGCCATCACGACGACGTGAATGGTCTTTGGTTTTCGCTCACCGGCTGGCGACGTTCCGTGCGCCTGATGATCCGCGACGCGTGCCGCAACGGCTACGTCTTTGGCGAATTCTGCCAGGGAGGCGCCTACTTTCTGTCTCGTCGGTGCCTCGAGCGGTTCGCCGCGTATCGCCCGTTCCGAAATCCCTGGCGTTTCGCCTATTGCGACTTCACGGAGGATTTCTTCTTCGCCATCGCCACGCGTGCCGTCGGCATGGACATCCGGTACGTGGCGGACGACGACCGTTTCCTGAACTTGAAGTGGAAAGGACTGAGCAGGCCCGCGGAGGAGTTGCTCCGGGAGGGCTATGCCATCGTTCACAGCGTGAAAGAGGAGGATGCCCGCGTCGAGGAGCGGCAGCGCGCGGCGTTCCGGCTGTGGCGGGACACGGCGTGGGCCGGAGCGGAGTGAACGCGAACGCCGGTCGGCGGCTACTTCGAATAGATCTCGATCAGCGCGACGCCGCTCGCGCCCGCCTTCGCGGAGAGTTCGGCCGTGTAGGCGCCGGCGGGAAGGGTGGCCAGAATGACCGCCTCGGTGGAATCGTTGGGGAGCGGAAACGCGCCCATCTCCGCGATGGCGTCGCTCAGCTCCTGGGTCCCTCGCCAATCGTCGTTTGAGGCTAGGGTGGTTCGCGAGCCGTCGCGCAGCGTGAGCACCGGGTCCATCAAGTATCCGCTCACGCCATACTGGGCGAGCGACGGACCGACCGCCCGTATCAGCACCTGCTTCTGCCCTTCGCCGGAAACGATGAATCCCGCGATGAGGGCTCCTTCTCCGGAGGTCACCCCGGCGCGGGCGGAAAGATTGACGAGCTTCGCACTTCCCGCGGCCGGAGCTGCGGTGCCCTGGTAACACTCGCCCAGCGCGATGCCGGAACCGGAATCGGACGTGACGTGGAGCGTGTAGGCGCCGGGCCGAAGTACGGTGTGGAGCGCAGCGTCGCGGCTGCTGGCGTCGAGCTGGTATCCGCCGATCCGTGCCGTGCAGTCGCGGATGACGTCGTTTCCGTGCCAGTCGGTGTTCGCCTGAATCGGATTGGAGCCCTGGTAGAGGACGGCCGACGGATTCTCCAGGGGAGAAGCGATGCCGAAGCTGGAGAGCGTCGGCCCGAGGGCCCGGATCAGGCACGGCATGCCGGAGTCGGGGCCCGAACCCGACGCGATCAGTCCGATGATCAGGGTGTTTTCGCCGGAGCCGGCACGAGCGCGAGCGGAGAGATTTGTCAGTCGGGCGCTGTTGTCCCGCTCGGCCAGCGCGAGCGTCACCGTGGCGGAATCGACCGAACCGTAGGCGTTGGTGATGCGGACGGCGTAGCTGCCAGCATCGGTCGCCGAGGCCGAGCGGACGCGGAGCGTGTCCGTGGTTTCGCCCGGAAGTGTCGTGCCGTCGTGCGACCACTGGTATCTCAGCCCGCCGCCGGTTGCGACGACATGGAAATCCGCCTCGTCTCCCGCGGTCACGATGGTCGATGCCGGTGCGAGGTGGATCGTGGGAAAGCCGTCGGCGCGGGAGACGCCGGGGAGTTCGTTGCCGGTGCGGAGGGCGGGCGCGATGTAGGTGCTCATCAGGCCCATCGTCGCCGTGCCGTCGGTGTAGCCGGCGGTGAAAACCGCCACTGCGTTGGCGTCCGGCAGGATGAAGATGTACTGGCCTCCGTAACCGTCCGCCCGATACCCGCCAAAATCGTTCAACCAGAATTGGTACCCGTAGCCGCTGCCCCATGGACCTTCGGTACCGTTGGCGATTTGCCGGCGCGACGATTCGTCGACCCAGCTGGCAGGCACGACCTGCCGGCCCTGCCAGACTCCCCGATTGAGGTAGAGGAGTCCGAATCTGGCCATGTCGCGCGGTGTGAGCGAGAGGCCCCAGCCTCCCGCCGTGACGTTTCCGGGCCCGGCGTCCCAGCTGTAGTTGCTGAGGATTCCGATCGGCGCGAAGAGATAACGCTCGGCGAAGGCGAGCAGGTTCATCCCGGACTGCCGTTGCACGGTCGCGGAGAGCATCATCGTGCCTCCGGAGTCGTAGGAGAAACGGGTGCCCGGCTGGAACGTGCAGGGGAGATTGAGGAAGGTTTGGACCCAATCGGAACTCCCTGTCAGGGCCGAGAAGGAGTCCTGCTCGTGGCCGGTCGACATCGTCAGCAGGTTGCGGAGCGTCAAGGCCCGCTTGAACTCGTTCAGGTTCGCGACGGTGCGATCGCTGTAGATATCGAGGAGGCGCTGATCGAGGCCTCCGATCAGGCCCTGGGACTTGGCGATGCCGAAGCAGGCCGAGGTGAAGCTCTTCGAGACGGAGTACAGGATGTGCCGGCTGTCCCGCGTGTAGCCGCCCCAATAGTTCTCGGCGACGATGTATCCATTTTTCACCAGCACGAAACCGTGCACGCGCATTCCGTCGTTTTGGATGCGGGCGACCATCTGCTGAATGGGGGCCGGGTCGACTCCCTGTGCCTCGGGGGTGGAGGTCTGCCAGACGAAGCTATCCGGCGTCTGCGAGCGACCCGAGAGGGCGCTTGCGGCGAGCGCGAGCGCCAGAAAGGCGGTGCGGAAGGGGACAAGGCGGGGGCGGCGATCCACTGTAACCCAAACACCGCCGCCGGCTCTTTCCCTTCCGCAATTCGAGGATCTCGGCGCAGACGTTGCCGACGTTCCCGCCGCGGCGCGGGAAGGCCGTTTCTACTGCGGCGCGATCAGGCCGACGACATCCTCGGAAAAGGCCGGCACGGGAAGAACCAGTGTGCCTCCCTTGGTGTTGGCCTCCGTGGTGCCGAGGGGCCGACCGCTCGTGGCGTCGAACCACTGGGCCGAATAGCCGCCGGGCTTGCACCCGGTCAGCGCGACTTTCTGGTTCTCCAGCAGCGGTGCGTTGTAGCGGAGGGCGCCGGCGGGCCACAGAATGTAAGGAGAAGTCACATACACCAGTGCCCGTCCCTGTTCGTTGCGCAGTCCAAGGACGTCGGGGCGATGGTGCCAGCCGTCGGCGAAGCTGGCCGGGCGGACCTTCTCGAGGCGCAGGTTCTCGACGAACGCCCAGTGGGCGGTCGTGCTCGAAATCTCGATCGCGTGCGGGCCTTCCGGCAGCTCGACGGAAAAATCGCGGTCCATCTCGTGGTTCACGGCCTGCTGGCCGTCGCGGTCGAAGAGTTTGGTGCGCAACTTTTCGGCTCCGTCGACGGTGACGACCATCTCGGTGTCTCCGCTGACCGAGTTCACCCGGAAGCTCACCTTGCCCGCTTTTGCGAAATGGGCGGAGAGTCTGATGGCCCGTTGGGGCTCGGTGCCCTGGGCTCCCTGAACGTAGGCGGTCAGGTATTCGGCGCCGCGTTCGGCCGAAAGCGAATCGGCTACGGCGAGGGCTCCGCGCGGCGCCGTGCGGCGGTATCCGGAAAGCGCGATGGTTGCGGTGAAAGGAGTCGCGTTCGGAACGATTTCGCCGAGGCGCGTGGGGACGTCGTCGTTGTTCTCAAAGGAGATCGGAGTCCACGCTCCCTCGTACCACCCGCCCTTTCGGAGCAGGTCATGCATCACGGCGTAGAGCGGGTAGACGTTGTTGTCGTGCACGCTTTCCCACCACCAGCTCATGTCGGTGCCGACCGAACCGCCGAGCGCGCCGCCCCAGATGCCTTGGCGGAAACCGCGGAGGTGAGGGTCGCCGACGATGGCCCAGTCGCGCGCGCTGGTGCCGAATTCGCCGATCATCACCGGCTTTTGATAACGTTGATGGTAGTCTTCCGCGAGGTGTGCGGCTTTCCGACCCGGCGCAGCGTCGGCGTACGAGTGGTAAACGGCGAAGTCCAGCTCCGGGAGATTCCAGAACTCCGGACGATCGCTGCCACCGGTCAGGCTGGTGGAAATGAGGTGCCGGTACGGGTCGTTCTTCCGGAGCCACTGCGCCATCTCGCGATGCCAGGCGACGACGTCGTTGCCGACGAGCGACTGGCCGGGCTGGAAGACGTTGTCGATCTCGTTGAAGAACTGCCACGACAGCAGGTGGGCGCTGTAGCCGTATCGAGCGATCAAATACCTGAGGCGTTTCTGGTAGATCCCCTTGGCTTTCGGATCGGTGAAAAAGTCGTTCGGCTGGGCGCACGGGCCGCCGTTTGCGGCATTGTACGGATTCACGTTCCAGAAGTTGTTGCTCCCTCCCCAATTCTGGCTGGAGGTCTGGTACATCCCGTGGTGGTCGAACGAAATGAGGAAATAGATCCCATTTTGCTCGGCGAGGGAGACGACGTAGTCCAGGGACCAGGCGGCGTCCTGCCGGTAGCGGTTGAGGTAGCCTTGGCCGTGTTCGAGGCCCATGTCCCACGGGGACATCCAGAGACGCGCGAAATTCTCCCCGGCTTTTGCCATCGCGGGAAACCACTGGTCGTAATCGTAGGTGGCGTTGCTCTGCGCCCAGCAGACATTCTCACCGATCAGGCGAAGCGGTGCGCCGTCGCTGGTTTGGAAATACCGGCGGTCGGGTCCCGTTTGCACCCAGCCGTGCGTCGGTTTCGTCGCGGCTGCGACGGCAAACTGGCTCGAGGCAGTGCGGGCCGGGGCGGAGCCCGCGAGCTGCACGGCGACAGCGAGTTGGTATGTGCCGGTTTCCGTCGGAGTGAAGCGCACTCGCCACTCCGGAGCGCCGGCCGGCGTCAGCTCCTGGAATCCGTTCACCAGGGATCGCGTGTAGTCCTGGAACCAGAACGCGGGCACCGTCGTGGTTTTTCCAGTCGGCGAAGTGAGGGTGGCATCGACGCGGATCTCGTCCGGATCGTAGGGGTTGTTTGCCGGCGGAACATCGGCGAGGCGAAACTCCGCGCGCTGCCAAAGCTGGGCGGAACCGATAAGCGTCGCGGAAAGGGCGGCGTTTGCGCCGGGGGAAAAGAAGGCGATCGATGCCAGTGCGAGAAGAAGGGAGGGGAAACGGAGGGACATGCGGGAGGAACGTTGCTTGTCCAATTGCCCCGCGGTGGCGGGCAGCTTGGAACGCCTGGGGATCAGCGGTGGAAGGGGGACGGCAGGGTGCCTCCCGCGCGTCAGCCCGGAAAGCGGATTCTCGGCGGAGGGCTGTGAATGGTGATTCATTCGTTTCGATTCTTTGCGGCGAACGATACGCTGGACACCGGGATGGCTCGGGGACAGTCGTTCGCTATGATCCGTCCCTGCTCCGCGGGAGACATTCCCGAAATCCTAACGATCATCAACGATGCCGCCTCGGCCTATCGGGGCGTTATCCCCGCCGATCGCTGGCACGAGCCGTACATGCCGCGCGAAGAACTTGAGCACGAGATCGCCGCGGGCGTGGAGTTCTCGGGGTGGGACGAGGCGGGGCGGCTCGCCGGCGTCATGGGCTTGCAGCCGGTGAAGGATGTTCTGCTCATCCGTCACGCGTACGTGCGGACGGCCCAGCGACAGCTCGGTATCGGCGGAAAACTACTGAAGCACCTCGTCGCCAGCGCCGATCGGCGAATGCTCGTCGGCACCTGGAAAGCGGCGAGCTGGGCCGTGCGATTCTACGAAAAGCACGGCTTTCGTCTGGTCGGGGACGAAGAGAAGAACCGGCTGCTGCGCACTTACTGGACCGTGCCGGACCGGCAGATCGAGACCTCCGTTGTCCTTTCCCTGGGAGACTGACTCCTCGGTCTGACACACCCGTCGCTCTCTCCAAACACGAGGGCCGCGCGACCTACCCGTCGCGCGGCCCCGACCTCAACTGACTTCACACTCAAGAGTCAGTCGGCTCGTCAGCGGTTCGTCTCGGAACCGGTCGAGCTGCCCGAAGTGCTCGAACCGGAACTGTTGTTCGATTTCTTGTGGTGCTTCTTTTTGTACGTGCCGCTGGAATCCATATCGCTGCTGGAGTTTCCCGAGCCGCGCGTGGAGGAGCCGTTCCCATACGAGCCGCTGCCGGAACCCGAGGTGCCGGAAGAACTGCCGGTACCCGAACTCGAGCCGCTTCCGTAGGTGCTGCCTGTGCCACTGCTGCTCCCCGTCGAACCCGAGCCGCTCCCGTACGTGCTTCCGGAATGGTTGCGATCGGTGGTGCTGCCGGAGTTGGTCGATCCCGAGTCGTAGGTCGATCCATTGGAGCCCGACATGCCGGACGAGCTGCTGCCGGAACCGGTCGTGCCGCTCCCCGATGTCGTTCCCGATCCGGACGTGCCGGAGCCCGAGGAGCCAGACTGCGCGAACGCCGGAGACAAGAGGCCGAGGGTGGTGGAGGCGGCGAGCAGGGCGGTCAGTCGGCCGAGCCGACGCGTCGTGATTTTCGTGGATGAATTCATACGCCGGCACACTACCCCCGGGGCGGAGCCTCCGAAATCGGCGCGCCTCCCCGACGTGCGCCGGGGCCGCCGCCGGAAGGCGATCTCCCGCGGAGCCGCTTCCCGCTGGCCGTCGCGGTAAGCCGCGCCAACGGCCCTGTCGGACGGTTCCCTAGGCCGACTGCTTCCGGCGTGCGGCCCTCGCGGCGCAGCCGAGTAGAGTCTGGCTCGTAGTTGGTATTTGGGGATGGCTGACGCCGCAGACCCTTCTTGTAACCAACTACCAACTACCAACTACCAACTACCAACTGCCAATTTCCAACTTCCCCGCCGCCCGGTCGCGGGCGGCTACAACAGCGTCTGTTGCGAACCACCCGTTGCGGCCTTCAGGCCGACGGCGGAGTAGCCTTTTGCGGTGAGCATGCGGCCCTGCGGGGTTCGCTGGAGATATCCTTCCTGGATCAGGAACGGTTCGTGCACTTCCTCGAGCGTCTCCGCTTCCTCGCCGACGGCTACGGCGATCGTGCTCATGCCGACGGGGCCGCCCCGGTAGTTTTCCGCCATGACCCGAAGCATGCGCTTGTCCATCTCATCCAAGCCGGCGGCGTCGATCTCGAGGAGCTCGAGAGCCGCGGCCGCCACCGGCTGAGTGATGTGGCCCTTGGCCCGCTCCTGCGCGTAGTCGCGCACGAAGTTGATCAGGTTGTTGGCGACACGGGGTGTGCCGCGCGAACGGGCCGCGATTTCCCGCGCGCCGCCGTCATCGATCGCGACCTTCAGGAGAGAGCAGCTGCGCCGGACGATCGAGACCAGCGTGGCGACGTCGTAATACTCGAGGCGCGTCTGGAGCGTGAAGCGGGAGCGAAGCGGGGCCGTCAGAAGGCCCGCGCGGGTCGTGGCGCCGACCAGGGTGAAACGCGGGATCGAGAGGCGCACGCTGCGGGCGTTGGGCCCCTGGTCGATCATGATGTCGAGGCGGAAGTCCTCCATCGCCGAGTAGAGGTACTCTTCGACCGTCTTCGGAATGCGATGGATTTCGTCGATAAAGAGGATGTCGCCCTCCTCGAGATTGGTGAGGAGTCCGGCCAGGTCGCCCGCCTTCTCGACGACGGGCCCCGATGTCACCCGCACGTTTTTGCCAAGTTCGTGGCCGAGGATGAACGCGAGCGTGGTTTTGCCCAGGCCCGGAGGTCCGCTGAGCAGGATGTGATTGAGCGGGTCACCGCGGCGTTTTGCGGCGCCGACCATCACCTGCAGACGCTCCACCGTTTTGGGTTGCCCGGTGAAATCCGCAAACGTCAGCGGCCGCAGCGCCGCCTCCGCCGGCGAGACAGGACCGGTCAGCGTGGACGTGACGTAGTTGACGCCTTTGGGTGGTTGCTCGGCGGGCATGGAGGAAAGAA
This sequence comes from Opitutaceae bacterium EW11, assembly GCA_003054665.1. Taxonomy (GTDB): domain Bacteria; phylum Verrucomicrobiota; class Verrucomicrobiia; order Opitutales; family Opitutaceae; genus EW11. The sequence goes on from QAYY01000002.1 coordinate 222,734, forward strand.
GGCTGAAAGGCTGAAGGGCTGAAAGGCTGAAACGCCTGACATGAACGCGCAAGCTGCCGGAGAAAGGACGGGGCGGCAGATCGCTTCCGGGGACAGTTCAGCCCTTCAGGCTTTCAGTCCTTCAGTCTTTTTCCGTCAGCGCCACTCCACCTCGGCGCCGAGAGCTTTGAGGTTCTCCACGAAGCGCGGATGCGCGCGTTTGATCGTGTCGGCATTCTTCACCACGCTCCGGCCGGGAATGCTCGCCGCGACCATGTAGAGCGCGATGGTGGCGCGGATCACGTACGGCGAATCGACCACCGCGGGATGGAGCGGGCGGTCGCCGAAGACGATGATTCGATGCGGGTCGCTGGTGACGACGTGCGCGCCGTATTTTGCGAGCTCCGGGATCCAGGAAAATCCGTTTTCGTAGACCTTGTTCCAGAAATGGATCGTGCCTTTGCAGTGGGTGCTGAGCGCGATCATGAGCGGCAGCAGGTCCACGGAGAAATACGGCCACGGCGCGGCTTCGATCTTCGGGAGCAGATTGGTGGTGAACGGCTCCTCGATCACGAGCGACTGGTTTCGCCGCACGATCGCGGTGTCGCCTTCGTGCTCGATCACCACGCCCAGCTTCTTGAAGGCGCGCGTGATCAGGTCGAAGTGATGCGGGAGCGATTTCTGGACGCGGATCTCGCCGCCGGTGATCGCGCCGAGGGCCAGGAAAGTGACGACCTCGTGATAGTCGGTATTCACAACGACCTTACCGCCGGACAGCCGCTCCACGCCCTGGACGCGCAGCATGCTCGTGCCGACGCCCTCGATCTTCGCGCCGAGGACGGTGAGCGCGGCGCACAGGTCCTGCACGTGCGGTTCGCTGGCGGCGTTGATGAGGGTGGAGGCGCCCTTGGCCAGGACGGCGCACATGAGGAAGTTTTCCGTCACCGTCACTGACATGTAGTCCGACCAATGCCGCGCGCCCTGAAAACCGCTGGGCAGGCCGATGACGAGCGGCTCTCCGGTCTCGATCACGGCGCCGAGCTTGGAGAACACCTCCAAGTGCGGGTCGATCTCGCGCACCCCGAGGGAGCAGCCGGTGGCGTTGGCGGCAATCTTGATTTTCTTCACCCGGTGCAGAAGGCCCGGATACATCAGCACGGTCGACCGCATGTCCTGCGGCAGCTCGTCGTTGACGAGTTCGTTGCGGAAGCCCGAGTGGTCGACGCGCATCACGCCCGCGGCTTTGTCCCAATCGATCCGCGAGCCCTGCTGCACCATGAACGCGACGATGCGGTCGATGTCGGTGATCGCCGGCACGTTCGTGATCGTCACCGGGTCGTCGGTGAGCAGCGTCGCGCAGAGGATCGGAAGCGCGGAGTTTTTGTTGCCGGACGGAACGATGGTGCCGGAGAGCGGCTTGCCGCCGTTGACGATGAGGTCAGCCATGAAAAATCGAGGAGAAGGGCCGGAGGAAAAAGCTGGCTGAGAATTCGGCTCCCGCGGCCCGTCACTCAAGAGAAAAGGTGCCCGCGTTGGTGGCCGAGGCGGCGCCGTTCGGGCTGTCCACCGTTGGAGGCTGGATACGCGACGCGCGGCAAAAAAAAGACGCCCGCGGCAAAGCGGGCGTCTCGGAACGGATGCAGAAGCGGCGGGGCTTAGCTCGAGCTGCCGCTCGGACCGCCTTCGGAGCGCGGTTCGCCGCCGCGGTTTTCGCCGCGGAAACCTCCGCGACCGCGACCGCCGCGGTGACGACGATGACGGCCGCCTTCGAAGCGGCGTTCGCCGTTGAATTCGCCTCCACCTTCGCTGGCACCCTCATTGCGAGGTCCACGGTTTTCGCCACGGAAATCTCCGCGACCTTCGCCGCGGAAATCACGGCGATCGCCGCGATAGCCACCACGGCCACGACCACCGCGATGCTGGCCGCGATTTTCGCCTGCCGGACGATCTCCGGAAGCTGGCGCCGCGGGCTTGGGTGCTTCGGCTGTTTCTTCGGCGCCGGAGAAGATGCCCTTCAGCCAGCCAAAGAAGCCGCCCTTTTTCGGAGGTTCCGGCGTCGGCGCAGGGGCCGGCGTCGGACGAGGCTCAAACTGACGCGCCGGGCGATTCTCCCGGTTTTCGCGATTCTCACGATTGTCGCGATTCTCGCGGCCTTCCCGGCGATCGCGGCCGCCCTCGCGGCGAAACTCGCCTCGATCACCACGCTCGCCTCGATCGTTCCGCTCTCCGCGATCATCGCGGCGTTCGGGCCGGAAGGCGGGGCGATCCTCGCGACGCGCGCGAGGAGCTTCGCCTGCGGGCGATTGCGTGCTGGATGCTTGTGACGGGAACGAACTGCTCTCCCAGCTTTGCGCCGGGCGAGGATGATCTTCGGGCGGCAGTATCTTCAGTTCGGGTTTGGTCTCGGGAGACGCGGACGCGGCCTCGGCCGGAGCCGGGGTCGCCGCGGCAGGAGCCGCTGCGGGTTCGACGCGGACTTCAGGAGTTGCGGCAACAGGCGCGGGAGCCTGTGGAGCGACCGGGGTCTCGGCGGCTTTGGCAGCCGGGGCCGCGGGCTCGACGGGAGCGGCGGGCTGTTCTGGGGCGAACGGGTTCTTGTACTCGCGTTCGACGCTGACGACCTGGATCGCGGTGGGTTGGTACTCGCCCGCAGGGGCATTGGCAGCGGTGGCCGTGGCGGATACGGATCCGCGCTTTCCGCGCGCAAGGCCCGAACCGCGGCTCGTCCCAAACGTGAGTTGGGGGGCGGCGGCCTTCTCCGGCTCCGTGCTCTGCACGGGGGCGGGCGGCGCGCTGACAGTCTCGGCTGAGGCCACCGATGGCTCGCCGGACGTAGGTTGATCTGACATGACGTGTATTTGTTGTTGGTTATCGCTCGCCAAACCGAAACGGGGGAGCGGCGTGATTGCGGTGGGCGGAGCGCAAAAAAGATCGCAGTCGACGCCCACACGAACGCACAACATTCGTCAGCTGGCCTTTTTCCGCAACCATTATCTACCCGGGCCTTCCGAGCGGAAAAGGGCCTCCGGAAGCCCGTTAAGCCGCTTGCGCGCCGCCCTTTTGCCACCGTTTCTTTCGAAAGCGTTCGCCCGGCGGGAAATCCACTGGCGAAGCTCCGCGGCACACCCTAGCAATCGTCCACGCCCAACACGCAATTCTCTGCGCCCAAGTGCGCGCCATTCATGACGATCGAGTGCAAATTGACGGTTCAAGATTACCTGGCGGCCCAGCGGCTTCACTTCCGCCCCAAGCCGGTGCTGCGCTGGGCGCTCATCGTCGTCGTCGGCTATCTGGCGGCGATGCTGCTCCATCAGGCGTGGACGATCGCCCACGGCGGCGCGCTTCAGCGGGGCTGGTGGATGCTGCCGGCCGGCCTGGCCTACGGCGCCTTCATGTTTTTCATTCTGCTGCCGTGGCGCGTGGCGAAAATCTTCAAGGAGCGTCCGGCGCTCGCGCAGGCGAATCGATTCACGTTCAACGACCAGGGTATGCTTCTGGAGGCCACGCGCGGACAGTTGCAGCTGAAATGGCCGGCGTTGAAACGTTGGAAACGGAATCGCGACTACATCCTCCTCTATCACACGGCGCTGCACTTCCACATCTTCCCCCGCCGGTGTTTTGCGCAGGCTCAGGAGTTCGACGCGTTTGCCGCGTTTCTCACCCAACACATCGGACCGGCACTCAAGTAATGCAGGGCACGCGTCTCCCGTCAGGGTCGGCGCAATCGCAGCGCGAGATTGAGCCGAAGAGTCGGCTTTCTTGGGAACGAGGACGCCGAGTCCGACGTCGCTCGCGATGACGGCAAAGATCAGGCGGCCGGCGTGCCCGCGGGGCGGGACACCACAAACGCTGCTTGAAAATCGACCGCGACCGAGCCGGCTTCGACGACGGCGGCGCGCAGACGGAGTTTCGCTTTTCCGTAGCGGGCGAGCGCGGCTTTGAACTCCTCGAGCGCGGCTTTGGTCGGCCGATCACAGATGGCTCGAAGATCGCCCAGCACCGGGCGGCGGTACGCGGTTTTGCTGTCCTTCACCACGATGTGCCACTCGGCACGTTCATTGCGCATGAGCTCCCACATGACGCCGTACCCGGCCAACGTTGCGAGCGCCACCAGGCTGCCGCCGAACGCCGTATCGATGGAATTTCGGTTCGGCGCATGGGGCGCGGTGAGCACGAGCTTGTTTTCGTCGCTCAACTCGATGCGCACGCCCATGGCGCGCGCGAGTGGGATCATCTCGTGGAGAAACGTTTCGAGTCCTGGTGCTTTAACTTCCATCTGTCGTTCGGGAAAGTTGAGCGATTTTCGACGACAGGTCAAAGCTGTCCCGGCGGGGTGAATCCTCCAGAGCGCTTTTCACTAACCGCTGCGGGTAAGCATCTTGCTGGCAGATTGGTCCGCGGCCTGAGAAGCGGTTCGGCCGGCCCAGCCGCCGTTTCGCCGCCCCTCCGCGGATCCGGATTCGGCGCTGGTGCATACTGCGACATTCCGCAGGCATGGTGCCGGCGCCCGGATGCGTTTGTCTGAAGGACCGTGGTCTGTATCCGATCCTTGGTTACCAATCCCCGCGCGTTCGCGGGTTCGGCCGGCGGCGAACCTCGCGCTGCAATCCGGGTCTTCGGGCGAAGTCTGCAGACAGGCGGCTCAGCCATCGTCGACTTGCTAGCAGGCGGCTGACTTTCATATTCCTCGCCGGTGACCACCCCGAACATTCGCGAACTGAGAAGGCAACGAGCCCGGCGTGACACGCATTGGCCGCTGGGCGTTAGATTGCTGCTGGCCGCAGCCGGTCTGTACGTGATCTACCTGCTCGTCGGGTTTTTCGTTCTGCCGTCGATTCTGAAGACGCAGATCGAGCGCCGGGCGTCCGCGCAGCTGAAGCGAGAGGTGCGGGTGGGCCGGGTGGCTTTCAATCCGCTGACGCTCTCGCTTCGGATCGAGAAGCTGATGGTGATCGATCACGACCACGAGCCGCTGATGGGATGGTCGAGCCTGTTCGTGAATTTCCAGCTCTTTGCCCTCCTCAGCGACGAGGTTCATTTTTCCGAGATCGAGCTGGACGGCTTTGCGGCGCGCCTCTCCGTATCCAAACAGGGCGTACTCAACATCGCCGACATCACGGCGCCGCAGGGTTCCGCGGACAACCCCGGCAAGGCCTGGATTCTCCGCATCGACCGCCTGGCGGTCAACCGCGCGGAATTCGACTACAGCGACGAAAGCCGGGCCGAGCCGTTCAAGACGCACCTCGGGCCGACGACGTTCGTGCTGCGCGAGTTTCGCACCAGCGGCGCCGGCGCGGGCGCTCCCGGCGTGTTTTCCGCCCGCACCGAGGCCGGCGAATCCCTGCAGTGGACGGGGCGCCTCGCGCTTGCGCCGCTCCGGTCCAACGGCGAGGTCCGGGTCGAGCAGGTCGCGCTCAAGAAATACGCTCCCTACTACTCCGGCCTGGTCCAGTTCGACATTCTCAATGGAACGCTCGACGCCCAGATTCCCTACGTCTTTTCGATCGAGCACAATCAGCCGCAGGTGAAACTCAGCGAAACGTCCGTGCAGGTGCGCAACGTCGAGCTCGCGGAGCGCCATCGGGCGGACGCGATCGTCGTGCTGAAATCCATCGACGTCGCCCAGGGGGCGGCCGACTTGCAGGCGCGCACCGTGGAGGTGAACCGCGTGGTCCTCGCGGGCGGCCGGATCGTTGCCCGCCGGGATGCCAACGGCATCAATCTCGCGCGCCTCGCGGGTTCGACGGACGGCTCGGCGGGGAAATCCGCTTCCGCGGGCGGCGCCTGGAACGCCAAGGTCAACGAAGTTTCGGCGAAGGATTTCGCCGTTACCGTCGAGGACCGGACCACGCCGCGCCCGGCTTCGGTCGAACTGAACAATCTCGTCTTCTCCCTGAAGCGTTTCTCGCTCGCCGATCTCGGAGTGGCTCTGCCGGTGGAGCTGCGCGCGGGCATCGCCCCCGGCGGCGGTGAGCTTCGCGCCGAAGGCACCGTCGGTCTTCAGCCCCTCACCGCGGATCTCTCTGCTTCCGTCGAAGGCACGTCGCTCGCCCCGCTCAGCCCGTGGGTGGAGAGTCTTGCCAATGTCCGCGTGACCGACGGCGTCGCCAGCATCCGGGCCAAGGTTCGGCTGAAGCCCCCGGCGCAGGGAGCGATGAATCTCTCTGCCAACGCCGACGTCGACTTGAGCCTGGTCAAGTCGACCGATGCCGGAGGCGCCGATCTCGCCAGCTGGAAATCGCTCGCGGTGCACGGCATCGAGTATTCTTCGACACCGGCGAGGCTCACCGTCGCCGATGTCACGCTCGCCGATCCCACCTTCAATGTCGTCGCGCGGGAGGACAAATCTCTCAACGTATCCACACTCCTGCGTCAGCAGGGCGAACCGGCTTCGCGCGGGGGCACATCGTCGCCTGAAGCCGCGGGGCCGTTCATCGCCATCGACCGGATCGCTCTCGCCAACGGCTCCGTCCTCTACGCCGACGAGTCGGTCCAGCCGAACGTCCGGACCTCGCTGGATCAGCTTTCGGGAACGGTTACCGGGCTCACATCCGCCGCCATCGACCGCGGCGAGGTGAATCTCAACGGCCGGATCGCGGGCGCTGCGTCGGTGAGCGCGACCGGCAAGGTCAACGTCTTGAGCGACCAGCCGGCGGTCGACGTGAGGATCGATATTCGCAACTCCGATCTGTCGCCGCTCGGACCCTACATCGCCAAGTTCATCGGCTACAAATTGAGCAGCGGTTCCGCGTCGCTCGACGCGCGCGCCCGGGTGGCCAACCGCCGGTTGGACAGCAGTGCGAATCTGGTGGTGGAAAACTTCAACCTCGGCGACGCGACCAACAGTCCCGACGCGCCGCATGTTCCGATTCATCTGGCGCTTGCCCTCCTGCGCGATGCGCAGGGCAAGATCACGATCGATCTTCCCGTACAGGGCAGCCTGGACGATCCGAGTTTTCAGATCGGGCCGGTGGTCACTCACGTGATCGTGAATTTGATCACACGCGCCGCGACTTCGCCGTTTTCGCTCATCGGCGCGATGTTCGGCGGCGGTCGACCCGGGGAGGACCTGTCCGTCGTTTCGTTCGCCGTCGGCTCCAGCGAGCTCGATCCGAGCAATGCGAAGAAACTCGACGTCGTGGGCAAAGCCTTGCGCGAGCGTCCGGGACTTAGGCTTGCGGTGGTCGGCAGCGCCGATACGGCCAGCGATCTCGCCACTCTGCGCGATGCGGAACTCGAGCGGCGCATCCGCGAGGAGGTCTTCGTTCAGGCGCGGGCTCTCGATCCGACGATCACCACGCCCGATCGGGCCGTCGTTTCCCGCGAAGCCGCCGATGCGGTGATCGCGCACCTCTACCGGGAACTCATCCTCAAACCCCAGGAGACGGTGATCGGCGCGCCGCCGCCGGCGAAGTCCGAGGCGCAACCCGAGCGCAAACGGAGTCGATGGTTCTTCGTGCGCTGGTTCTCACGCGATAAGCCCGAGCCTCCGGCTCAAGCGTCGACCAAACCCAAGCCGTCGCTGCCCGCGCCGAACAAGGCGCCGACGCCACTGCCCAACCTCGACGAGATGCGCGCCAAGGTGAAGCAGGCGCTTCCGATCGGCGAAGCGGAGTTGAACCGTCTCGCCAACGACCGCGCCGAGCGCGTCCGCCGATATCTTGTCCAATTCAACCAAGTCGACCCGGCGCGAATGGAAGTGGGACCGGCTGCCCGCGGCGGCGCCCGCGTGAACCTGCAGTTGCGTTGATGCCTCGTTCGGATCACGGCGCGGCGGGCTCGCAACCTTGCCGCGAGCGCTGTGGCGCGTGTTGTATCGCCCCCTCGATTACGAGTCCGCTTCCCGGCATGCCTGGCGGCAAGCCCGCCGGCATACCCTGCGTGCATCTGACGCCGGATTTCCGATGTGAATTGTTCGGCCGGCCGGAACGCCCCCCGTTTTGCTCGAGCCTGCAGCCCTCGGCGGAAATGTGCGGAGCGGACCGGGAGTATGCGCTGGCCTATCTCGCCAGGCTTGAGCATCTGACGGATCCGAAATGAGTGCTGCTAGGTCGTGCCTGCTCGCTCTTCGCGAACCCGTACCGGGCCCCGGTCGATCTCGGCCGAACGGCCGCCGCATTTTCTTCTGACGGGGGAGAGGAACCAAGCCGGCGTCGGCGGTCGGAGAGGTTGGCGATGCCGAACCTTGTAACCACGTCCGAACGAGTCGATTGTCGCGGACTGTTCCCGCCGTGACACACGACCCGCAGAGGGATGCGGAGGGTGCCTTCGGTTTTGTCCCCCACGTCATGAACGCGCTTCTCGATTTCCGTCGGTCTCGTTGGGTTTGCCTGCTCGTCGCGTGCTTCTTCCCGATCGGCGCCTTTCTTTCCGGGTCGGAGCCGTCGGGCGGCGACTATCTGGCGCGTCTTGCCGCGGCGCGGCAGTTTGCCGCCGAGAAGTCCTGGTCGCTTGCGCGCGAGACCTACAAGCAGGCGCTCCCGCTGGCACCGAGCGACGGCGAGCGGCGTTGGGTCGAGTTGTGGGAGGACGACGCGGCCTTGCGCGCGCTCGAGCCCGGGCGATGGGAAGAACGAGAGCCGGCTTGGAAGGAGCATCGCGCGCTTTTCGATAAGCTCCTGGCCCCGTATGCCCGCGAGCCGAAGAAAGACGCGTTCTGGTTCGCCGCGATGGAGAGCGAGGCGAACTGGACGGCGTATTCGAGGCACGGCGACGCCTGGGAGATTCGCAGGGAGGTGGCCGACGCGCTCGCGCTGCAGCCGCCGACGATCGAGAACGCCGACGCCTATGTGGATTTTCTTCAGCGCAGCCTCTCGCGTTCCGCCGCGGAGCCGTGGGCCCAGATTCGCGACCAGGCGTTTTGGCGCGAGCATCTGGCCGCGGCTGCACGAGCGACCAAGGATGGGACTCGGCGCGCCTGGTGCTTGTTGACGTTTGCGGAACTCACAATCGGGGACGATACGGTGGCGATTTCGGAGCGTCTCGCCGCGCTCGACGCAGCGATTTCCGCGGCGCATGGCACGGCGTGGGACGCGCTGGCGCGAACAACGGCCTTTGTCTGGAAGTCGCAACGCGGACTCGATGTCGAAGCCCCGCCGGGGAGTCGTCCGGATTTCCGTGAGCGTGTCCATATAGCCGACACTCTGCGGAACGATCTGGAGACGGCGCCGGACTCGCCGGGAAAGGACCGGCTCCTGCGGGAGGTCACGCGCCTCCGCGACCATTGGCAGAAGCCGACGCTCAAAGTCCTCGCGCCTCAGCAGGCGTTTTCAGGAACCGTGTTTTCGTTCGGGGTGGGGGCGAGCGGAATCGGCCGGCTTCGAATGCAGCTTTTTCAGCTCTCGCCGCAGGAATTCGCCGCGAACGCACAACGACAGGATCGCCCGCGAACCAGGCCTCCGGGAAAACCGGTGTGGACTCTGGAAAAGCTCTTTCCGCATCCGGAGGACTTGAGCTGGCAATCGGACGTCGTCGGACCGCCTGACCGGTTGAAGTCCGGCCTCTACACCCTCGTCGTCGAGGCGATGGATCAGGACAAAGTGGCTCCGTTCATCTCCGACCTTGTTGTCTCCGATGTTCGTGTGACCTCTGTCGGCTCGCCCTCCGGACGTGCCACGCTCCTCTTCCAGACGGCGCGGGAATCGCGCCCTCTTGCGGGCGCTGACGTGAAGGCGGTGTTTTTTGGCGACGAAGAATCGCGCGCGTTCGCCGGAAAGACCGACGCCGCCGGAACGGTTTCTCTCGAGTCCGCGCGACCGAAAGGCGGGGCGCTGCGGGTCGCCGGCGCTGTCGGCGATCAGTCGTTTTCCGCGCGCGTCGAGATGCCGCCGAAGGAACGCGACGAGTTCATGGTGGACCTGTTCCTCGATCGCGCTCTGTACCGGCCGGGTGAAACCGTTCATTGGAAAATGATCGTGCGTCAGCGGATCTCGGGGGCCCTGCGTGTTCCCGAACAGAAGGCGGGCTTTCGGTGGTCCCTGGAACTGGGCGACGAGACATTGAGCCCGGAGGCGGCCCTCGTCCTGAACGAATACGGGACGGCGCACGGCGAGGTGGTGATTCCGGCCACGGCCCGGCCCGGCGAAGCTGTGCTGCGACTTCGGCGCGACGCGGACGGCGAGGGGGAATGGAATCACCGGGAGGATGCCTTTCGCGTGGACAGTTTCCGGGCGCCGGCGATGCAGCTGTCGCTCGAACCTGCGAGCCCGCCGCAGTCGCTTCGGCCCGGACAGGAGGTCCGATTCCGCGCGCGACTCGGCTATTTTTCCGGAGGTCCCGCCGCCGGCGTGCCGATTCGGTGCGAGCTGCTAGCGACCGCCAATCACCTGCTCGCAAGCGCCGACGGGCAGCGGACGGATGAGAGTCTGAAAAGGCTGAAGAAGAACCTTGAAAGCGTGACAAACACTGCGGGCGTCGCCGAGTTCAGGGTCGCGCTTCCGCCGGATCTGCCCTCTCGTCTGACGCTCCTCGTATCCGCTACCGCGTTACCGGATGGCGGAGAGCCCGTCCATGCGCTTCAGTCGATGACGATCACAGACTCCGGCTTGTTGGTGGATGCCGGCGACGAAACAACGAAAGCGCAGATTCGCGCTGCCGGGTCGGACGCGGTCTTTTCGGTGCGCATCGTCAACGGGATGATGGAACCGTCGCCGTTCCGGGGGCTGGTCGAACTGGTGGAGGAGCGTTGGGTGGGACTCTGGCTCGATGCGAACGGAACGATAGTGCCGAGCGAACCTCCGCTTGGGAGCGACGCGACGGCTCTCCACGAAGGCTGGGCCACGGTTCGCATCGCGTGTCAGGAGGCGCAAGCCGGTGCCGATGGCTTGCTCAACACCGCATTTCGACTCCCTCACGCCGGCATCTTCCGGCTGAGAGTGCTGGGCCCGGATGGCGAGACACCGCTGGAGCTGACGACGTCTGCGTTTGTCTGGCGGTACAACTTCGACGGGCGGCTGGCGGTCGTCGCGGTCGGCGAGCGAGATGCCAGGCTGTCGTTCCCACCCCAGGCGGCGTATCTATTCGGGCCGGAGCGGGAGAATGGCGACAAACCGCGGCGGCTGCTCTGCGTTCTCCCCGAGAAGGCGCCATTCGGTGTCGTGACACTCTGGAACGGCGATGAGGAGAGTATTCAGTGGGTGGATGCCCGAGGGTCGCGCATCTGCTGGCTCACGCTGCCGAAAGGCATCTCGGGAGGTTCATGGCGGGCCGACCTTTCCATTCCGGGCAGCTCTTTCGGATCGTTGCGCACGGCGTTTTGGTCGGAGCCCGAACCTTCCCGTGAGTTGAAACTCCAGATCGATCCGGTGGAGCGGGAGTCGAAGCCGGGGGAAGCGGTCGACGTGAGATTGCAGCTGAGCGACGCCAAGGGCCGTCCACGGCCAGGAGAGATCGCGGTCGCGGTCACGGATGAATCCGTGAATCGGCTCACGGACAGAACCGTCGATAAACCTCGGTTCACGGCGGAGACCGAGCCCAGCGGCCGACTTTGGGTGACGTTTCCACCCGTTCCGCAGCCGTTCGTGCCCGCGTCGCCGCCTGACCAGCGTCCAGGAGCGGTCATCAGAAGCGCGCGACCCGACGCTTTAGGGGGAGATCAAGTCGTTCTCTCGCCCTTTGAAATCAACAGTCCCGGCGTTTCGATGGGCTACGCGTCAGGAGCCGGAGGCCGGATGAAGGCGAAAGCCGCCGACGCTGCGCTTGGTCAAGGCAATGGCCTCGGAAGCATCGTTACCGTGCGGCGCCATTTTTCCTCCACGGCTTTTTGGGCCCCGGACGTGGTGGCCGACCGCGAAGGAGCCGCTGTCGTGCATTTTACCTACCCGGACAACCTCACCGAATGGCGCGTCGAAGCGTATGCCGTCGGTGCGGACGGTTCCTCCTTCGGGCGCGACGCCGTGTTCACAAAGACGTCGCTGCCGTTCCAGGCGCGGCTTCAAACGCCTCGCTTTCTCGTCACGGGCGACCGCGCGGAGATTTCGGCGCTCGTGGTGAACCGGACCGATGACAAGCTCGTGGCCAAACTGGGAATGCGGACCTCCGGCCCCGTGTCGCCTTTGGCCGACACCCAATCCTCGGTCGATGTCCGACCGCAGGGCGAGGCGAGGCACGGCTGGAGTTTGCAGGCATCCGGATTGGGTGACGCCGAGTTCACGCTCGAGGGCCGCAGCCGAGCGGGAGACGACGGCATGCACGTCAGCATTCCCGTCGTCGAAGACGGCCTCGTGCAACACACGGCGTTTAGCGGCCGGCTTGGCCCGGGCGAAACGGAACGCGCTTTCGATCTCGCGCTTCCCGAGCCGATGGACCCGGGGCGCACGCAGGCCGTCGTGCAGCTCAGCTCAAGCCGGGCCGCAGTCGTCCTCGATGCACTGCCGTTCCTGATCGATTATCCGTACGGCTGCGTCGAGCAGACGATGAGCCGTTTTTTCCCGGCGGTGGCGGTGCAGCAGGCGCTCCAGCGTTTTGGGATCTCGCCGAAGGACCTCGACGAGCGCCTTCTTCGGGAAACGGAGGCTCGCGGCGACGGGCCGGTGCCGGCCTGGAAGAAACTGGATGATGTCGTGCAGTATGGGATACGGCGCCTCGTGCAGGCCCAGCGGGGTGACGGAGGATTCGGTTGGTGGCCGGACGCACCCGATCGCGATCTGTGGATGACGAGTTACGTTGCCTGGGGCCTGGAGGTGGCGAGCGACGGCGGCGCGAATCCGCCGGACGAACTGCTCGAATCGACGCGCCAAGCCGTCATCGACGCGTTGAAAGTGACGAAGATCGCACCCGACGAAGCCGCATTCGCCCTCGCCGCGCTGGCTCGCGGGCACGTCTCGGTCGCCGAAGTCGACGCCGTCCGCCCGGTCTTTGAGTCCCTTTACCGCGATCGCGAAAAACTGGGCGCATCCGGCCGCGCCTGCCTCGCTCTGGCCTCGATCGTGTGGGGAACGACGGATCAGCGCCGTGTCTTGCGGGACAACCTCGAGAACGGAGCCGACCGGAAAAAATCCGACGATGCCGGCGACACGGTCCATTGGGGGGCGACGGAAGGGTATTGGCTGAGTCGGGACAACGCAGCCGAGTGCACGGCTTTGTCGCTGCTCGCGCTTCTGAAGCTCGACCCAAAGGATCCGCTGATTGAGCCCGCGGCCAACTGGCTCGTGCTCAACCGTCGAAGCTCACGTTGGAAGAGCACGCGCGACACGGCGTTTGCCGTTCTGGCGCTCACCGAACTGATGGCTGCCCGTTCCGAGATCGACGCCGAGGCGGAGATCGACGTCGAACTGGACGGTTATTCCGTCGGCCGTGTGCGGCTCAACCGGGCGTCCCTGCTCCAAGGCGCGCAGCAGGTTTCGCTGCCGGGAACGCAGCTGAAACCGGGGACCGTGCGGATCAATTTGCGGCGCACGGGTGGAGACGCACCAGTATACGCCGTCGGTCTGTCTTCTGCCTGGGTGCAGGGCGACGCGGTGAAACCGGAGGGCCATCTGGTTTCGATCCATCGATCCTTTGTCCGGCAGGCTCCGCAACCGACGCTCTCCGGTTCGGTTCTTGTTGCGCCGGTCGAGCTTTCGTCCGGCGGCGCCTGCAAGACCGGCGAGGAATTGGACGCAAGGGTGCATATCTCCGTCTCCAACGATCTCGAGTACGTGATGGTCGAAGTGCCGCGCCCGGCAGGATGCGAGCCGCTGAATCCCTTGAGCGGATGGGACGCACGACTGCTCCGCGATCAGGGGGACTCCCCGGCAGAGAGGATGGACGGGCGGGATGCGGGCACGGCCGTGTATCGGGAAGAGCACGACACAAAGAGCGTCTTCTTCATCCGGTCGCTCCCTGCCGGAAAGTGGACGCTTCGCTTCGGCCTGCGGAGCGTCACACCCGGAGATTACCGCGCGTTGCCGGCCCAAGTGTCGGCCATGTACGTGCCCGAAGTAACCGCCAACAGCGATGCGCAGCGGGTGAAGCTCGAGGCCAAATAGCCGGCGAGATTCAGCGAGCCCGGCTGCGCATGGGCGGAGCCGGCACTCGGGCCTGGTTCAGCGGTTCTGCAGCGCCAGGAAGATCAGGACGGCGATCAGCACGGCGAGGGCGGCCAGGGTGATCTTGATCCAGCTCTTCGGATATCGCCCGGCAATCGCGCCGGTGTAGCCGTTGATCACGACCTGGAACGGCTTTCCGTGAAAATCGTAGGTGAGCAGCCAGACCGGCGCCAGGATGTGCTTGAACGTCTGCCCCGAATAATCGGCGTCGACCCGCAGATTCCTGTGCGTGTCGCCGGGCACCTGCGAGGCGCAGAGGGACCGCAGCTTCATGTCCATGGCCGATCTCGCGCGCTGCGCCGCACCGACGAGGTCGAGTTGATAGCGCTCCACCACCCAGCCGGCGACGAAGCCGGGGTTGTACGGTTTCAGTTCCTTGGTGGGAAACGGCTCGACGCGTCCGAGCAGGTCCGGCTGCACGCCGCGCGAGGCGGCGACGAGTTCGTCGTCGAAAAAGTGATTGAGCGATCCGGAGCTCGGCTGCCACCGGACTTTCAGCACCTGCCGGGTCTGTCGCCGGCCGTTGGAGTCGGTGTATGTCTCCGTCTCGTAATAGTGGTATCCACTCTCTGCCGACCAGTCCGCGTGGACCTGTGCGTCGAACGTCCAATACGGGATGTACAGGCCGTGGACGGTATCGGTAAGCGCGCGGGTCTTCAGGGCGTTGGGTGCGAACCACCGCGAGCCGTACCATTTGCGGATGGTATCGCGCACGTCGACCTCGCTGACCTTGAACTCGAGCAGGCTCTCGGGGCGGAAGGCTTCCTTGACCTCCTCGTAGGGAACGAGCGCCGAGGAGCCGCAGAAATCGCAGCGTTGCCCGACCCGAGTCGGGTCGAACACCGAGATGGCTTGGCAGCTCTGGCAGCGGACCTGGGTCTTCTGCGCCTGCCAGCCGCGCGCGTCGTCGGGTATGCCGCGGAGGGCCGCCACCAGGTCGTGTTCGACGATCTTTTCTTCGCCCGACTCGGTGAGTTCGATGTTCGCGGGCGAGACCGTCCCGCAATACGAGCAGACAAGCGCCTTCTTCTCGGGATTCCATACAGCCTCGGCTCCACAGGATGGGCAGGCGAACTTACCGCGGGCGATAACCTCGGGCATAGAGATTCAGGGGAGGAATAACGGGCGAACCGGACCGGGTTTTCCGGACGCGCCAGAATGGAGGCGGTCCGGCGGGGAGGCGAGCGAAGGCGCTGCACAGGTCGCGTGCGGAAACTCACGCGACCTGGCTCGGTCAGTTCTTCAGAAACTCGTTCAGGGCAGCGCGGGTGATGCGCCAGGTCGAACCGATCTTTTTCCCCTTGAGCGATCCGTCATTGAGCGTCGCGATCACGTCGGCCTCGCTCACGCCCAGCGCCTGCGCGGCTTCGGCCGGGCTGAGCAACTCCGGAAGGCCGCTGGCTGCGGGAGCCGGATTGGCCACCTGTGCCGGAGCGCCGCCCGCGGGCGGGGTGCCTTGCGGGCTCAGAATGCCGCCGGGCTGATTCATCATTTGCTGCGCGAGGCCGAAGCCCATCGCGATCTCCGCCGCGGCTCCGCCCGGGCCGCCGCCGCCCTTGGCCATGCCCTCGGCCATCTGCATTTTGACGTAGTCGTTGAGGTTTCCGATCGCAGCCATGCTGGAGCGTTTGTCGATCGCCTGCTCGACCTCGGGAGGGACCGAGACGTTTTCCAGGATGAAGCTCGTCATCTGCAGACCGTAGCGGACCGTGATGATCGGGTTGATGATCGGCAGCAGGGCCTCGCCGAGCTCCCCGTAGCGCGCGGCGACGTCGAGAACCGGTACCTTGGCGGACGCGAGTGCGTCGGTGAACACGCTGACGATGCGGGAGCGCATCGTGTCGGCGAATTCATCGAGGCGGAAATGATTGTCGGTCCCGGCGACTTCCTTGAGGAACGTTTTCACGTCTACGATCTTGAAGTCGTAGGTGCCGAAGGCCCGGGCGCGGACGATCCCGAAGTCCGGGTCGCGGAGCATGACGGGATTCGACGTGCCCCACTTGTTGCCGGTGAAGAGGCGGGTGTTGACGAAATAGACGTCCGCCTTGAACGGGCTTTCCAGACCATACTTCCAGCCCTTCAGCGTGGAGAGGATCGGAATGTTGTCCGTGACGAGCGTGTGTTTGCCCGGGCCGAACGTGTCGCCGAACTGGCCCAAGTAGAGGAACTGGGCCACCTGGGACTCGCGTACGATCAGCTGAGCGCCGCGCTTGATTTCCTTGTCCTGATCCGGGAAGCGCCACGACAGCGTGTCGCGCGAGTCGTCCTCCCACTGGATGATTTCGAGAAACTGCGTCTTGAGGTAATCGAAGAGACCCATGGCCGTGATGATTGAGGTTATTGCGCCGTGGCGCATTGGCCGCGCCACTACAGAACCGGCACACTAGCGTCCCGCCGCGGTTTGTGGAGAAGGATTTGGCGCGATGGAAAGATCGTTTGGCACTGTAAACTGGGCAGCGCGGCGCAGGTGATGCCCGTTGACCTGGACCGCGGGTATCTCGAGGTCCGAGACGGTCCGGCATCGGCGTCGTTTTCTCGCCCTTGTTGACGCCGGACGGCTCGCAGGTTGCTTTCTGCGCCATGGCAAAACCCGACGAGCCCAAGGTGATCTTTTCGATGATCGGCGTCTCGAAGAAGATCGAGCGGAAGGAAATCCTGCGCGACATCTCCCTCTCGTTCTACTACGGAGCGAAGATCGGCGTGCTTGGACTCAACGGCTCCGGCAAATCGTCCCTGATGCGGATCCTCGCGGGACGTGACACGGAGTTTGACGGCCACGTGCATTTTGAACCGGGATACAGCGTGGGTCTGCTGGAACAGGAGCCCCAGCTCACTGCGGGCAAGACGGTGCGCGCCTGCGTCGAGGAAGGCGTGAAGCACCTGGCCGACCTGGTTGCCGCGTACGACGCGACGTGGGACGAGATCAATGACGCGGCGGACGACGCCGCGAAGGACAAGATCATGCAGCGCCAGGGCGAGCTTCAGGAGAAGATAGACGCCCTGGGCGCCTGGGACGTCGCCTCGCACGTCGACATGGCGATGGATGCGCTGCGCTGCCCTCCGCCGGATCAGATCGTCGACAAGCTCTCCGGCGGCGAACGCCGGCGGGTCGCACTGGCCCGACTGCTCCTGCAAAAGCCGTCGATCCTCCTGCTCGACGAACCGACGAACCATCTCGACGCCGAGAGCGTGGCGTGGCTCGAGCAGCATCTGTCGCGGTACGATGGAACGGTGATCGCCGTCACCCACGACCGGTACTTCCTGGACAATGTCGCCGGATGGATCCTCGAACTGGATCACGGCCATGGCATCCCGTGGAAGGGCAACTACTCCTCCTGGCTGGAGCAGAAGCAGCGGCGTCTGGCGGTGGAGCAGCGAACCGAGGACCGCCGGCAGAAGGCGATGGCGCGTGAGTTGGAGTGGATCCGCCAATCGGCCAAAGCCCGGCACGCCAAGTCGCAGGCGCGCATCAATGCATACGAAGCGATGCTGAAGGAAAACGTCGCGGAGAAAGAAAAGGAGTTCGAAATCCTCATCCCGCCCGGTCCGCGCCTCGGCACGCTGGTCGTCGATGCGAGGGACTTGGCCAAGGGCTACGGCGACAATCTTCTGTTCGAGAACCTTACGTTCTCGCTCCCTCCCGGCGGGATCGTCGGAGTGGTCGGTCCCAATGGCGCCGGCAAGACGACGTTGTTTAGGCTGATCGTCGGCGCGGAAAAACCGGACGCCGGAACGCTGCGTGTTGGAGACACGGTGAAGATCGCGCACGTCGACCAGTCCCGCGACTCGCTGCCGAATGCCGCGACCATCTATGAGGCGATCAGTGGCGGGGAAGAGATCCTGAAGCTCGGCACCCGCGAAGTGAATGCCCGTGCCTACTGCGCGCAGTTCGGCTTCACCGGTGCGGACCAGCAGAAGAAAGTCGGCGTGCTCTCCGGCGGCGAACGCAACCGGGTGCATCTCGCCCGGCTGCTCAAGGCCGGCGCCAATCTCATTCTGCTCGACGAGCCGACGAACGACCTGGACGTGAATTCCATCCGGGCGCTGGAAGAAGGCCTGGAGAATTTCGCCGGGTGCGCGGTGGTCGTTTCCCACGACCGCTGGTTTCTCGACCGAGTGGCGACGCACATCCTCGCTTTTGAGGGCGAAAGCGCGGTTCAGTGGTGGTCGGGCGACTACTCCAGCTATCTGGAGGACTTTCACCGGCGGAAGGGCAAGGACGCCGATCAGCCGCACCGGATCAAATACCGGAAGCTGACCCGGCACTGAGCACCTTCTTGGATGGGCAGTCTCGCGCCACGGCGATGGCTCGAGACGGTCGGCGAAATCGCGCCCTCGGTGGCGCAGATCGAGAAATCCATTACGGTGGTGCACCCGCCGCACGGCCGCCGCCGCGACGGCGTACCGTCTCATGAAAGGTTTTTTGCTCTTCCTCGCCATGGCTCTCGCTGCTCCGTTTTCCATAGCCGCCGATGCACCGTCGGCCGGTCGTTCTGAATACTTGGTCCTCGGTGGAGGATGTTTCTGGTGTACCGAGGCGGCCTATGAACTGGTGCCCGGCGTGAAATCCGTGGTGAGCGGCTACGCTGGCGGGCACGTGGTGAAGCCGACCTACGAGCAAGTCTCCGGTCATGACACCGGCCACGCAGAGGTCATCCGCATCGAATACGATCCTTCTCAAACGAATCTCGAGACGCTGCTGGACTTCTTCTGGACGATTCACGATCCAACGACGCTCGACCGACAGGGCGCAGACGAAGGGCCGCAATACCGGTCGATCATTCTCTACGCCAATGAGGCCCAGAAAGCCGCGGCCGAGAAATCGAAGTCCAAAGCGCAGGCGAAGTTTTCCGACCCGATTGTGACGGAGATCGTGCCGCTGAAGGCCTTCTACCCGGCCGAGGAGTATCACCAGGACTATTTCCGGAAGAATCCCAACCAGGGATACTGCCGGCTCGTGATCAAACCGAAGATCGATAAGGCGAAAAAAAGCCTCGGCGCCGGCCACTGAGCCGAACGCGGAGCGCTTCACGGCGAAAAGGCCATGGGCCGCCTCGCCTCGGTGCGAAGCGTCGGCAGATTGCACCTGCGTCGTGGCTCTCTTGGAATCCTCGCGTGTGTTTAGCTCCCGCTGTATCCGTCGTGCTTCCGGTTCGCGACGCGGTTGCCACCCTTGACCGTGCGATCGCGAGTATTGTCCGGCAGACGTTCCAGAAGTGGGAGATGTTGGTGGTCGACGACGGCTCGACGGACGGCAGCCGCGAGGTGGCGGCGAAATGGGCCTGCGCGGATCTGCGTATCCGAACGCTGGATGCCCCGGCACGTGGGATCGTTGCCGCACTGAACGCGGGTCTTGATGCCGCTCGCGCCCCGGTGATCGCACGCATGGACGCGGACGACGAGTCGTTGCCGGTGCGGCTGGAGGAGCAGCTGCGAGTGCTTGCAGCCGAGACGGATTTGGGTCTCGTCGGGTGCCGTGTGCGCTTCGGCGGCGACGCGGCCCGGCAGGCGGGATATGCCCTTCACGTCGCGTGGCTGAATTCGCTCACCACCTCGGAACACATCCGGGTGAACCGATTCGTGGAGTCGCCGTTTGCGCATCCAGGCGTGATGTTTCGGCGCTCCTGCGCCGACCGGTTCGGGGGCTACCGCCACGGCGATTTTCCGGAGGATTACGAACTCTGGCTGCGCTGGCTGGAGGCGGGTGTTCGGATGCGTAACCTTCAACGCGAACTGCTTGTCTGGCACGATCCGCCCGGGCGGCTCTCGCGCACGGACTCTCGCTACTCGCCGGATGCTTTTTACCGGCTCAAAGCCCGGTACGCCGCGTCCGAGGTGGCGAAGCTCCTGATCGATGGCCGGCCTGCCCGGCGTCGACTCTGGATTTGGGGCGCGGGCCGTCCTACGCGGAAGCGTGCGTCGCTCTTGGAGGAGCACGGCGTCTCCATTTACGGCTACGTCGACATCGATCCGAAGAAGTACGATCGAAGGTTGGGAGAGCGGCCTGTCGTATCTGAGAAAGCGCTACCATCTCCCCGTGAGGCGGTGGTGCTTGGGTACGTGGGGAGCCGGGGCGCCCGGGAGTTGACGCGCACGCGGCTGACTGCCGCCGGTTTTGTGGAGGGCGCCGACTTTCTCATGTGCTCTTGATTGCGGCCGGTCGCGGACGCCGGAGGTCGGCTGTGGGTCGTCCCGCCCCTGTACCTCCGCTTTACATTCGGGCGAGCTGCGCAAACTTGCGCGCATGCCAGAATCGTCACCCGTCAACACAGCGGATGCTGGACTCGAAGTTCAGACGTACTTCGTACGCAATCGCAACGTGCTCGTTGCACGCGCACCGTTCAGCGAACTGTACGTCGACTATTATCTCCACCTGAGCACGCACCACATCCAGGTGGACCCTGAACACGACGAGATCTTCAAGCGGGCGCTCGCCGCGTTCACGCTGCACTGCGCCTCGCGCCCTTGGAACGAGATGACGGCGTGGACGATTCATTTCCAGGAGCCGCTTCTGAATGTCTTCCTCACCGGAGACAACGAGACGGGCGCAGTCACGGGCCGGGTTTTCACCGAGAACATCAAGGAAATGGATCACCCGATCTTCTTTTCCGACATCGTGGTCCCGCGGCAGCCGAAGCGGCGCAGCGCCGTGGACTTTTCGGGCTCGGATCCCCTGAAGGCGGTGGAGGCGTATTATGCTCAGAGTGAGCAGCGCCCGGCGCGGTATTTCCAGATCGCCGAGGAGGAGTTCGTAATGGTATCGGCGCATCCCGACTGCGACATGCGCTGGTTCGAGGATCTTTCTGTCGATCGCGTACGTTCGCTGGATCGGGACGAGACGTTGTCTCTGATGGAGCGCCGGATCTACCGCTGGCACTGCGGCTGCAATCAGAAGCGAATGATGGAAGTCCTCGCTCCGACGATGAAGGCTGACGCGGGAGGACTGTTTGGCGACGACGACAAAATCGAGATCCGCTGTCCGCGTTGCGGTGCCCGCCACGTGATCACCCGCGAGGCGATGGAAGCGTTTGTTGCGGCGGCGTGAGCGCCGCTGGGCGGCGGTCATGCCGCCTAAGGAAGAATGGAGAATGAAAAATGAAGAATGCGGATCCCGTCGATCCCGTTCTCGGGCGTCGCCGACCCCGCCTGACGCAGGCAAGCCGCTTGCGCTTCCGTCATTCTACATTCTGCATTCCGCATTCCTCATTAGGCCATGTGCGCGGACTACATCGATCGTTTCGGCGGGGTTGCCCGTCTTCTGGGAACAGACGCCCTTCGGCGGTTAGCGTCCGCGCACATGGCCGTGGTGGGTCTCGGCGGGGTCGGCTCCTGGGCGGTCGAGGCGCTGGCGCGCAGCGGGGTGGGCCGGCTGACGTTGATCGACCTGGACGACGTCTGTGTCACGAACGTGAACCGCCAGCTCCCGGCGCTCGACGGCCAGATTGGACGTCCGAAGGCCGTAGTATTGGCGGAGCGGGTACAATTGATCAATCCGGGGTGCGTCGTTGAGGCGGTGACGGAGTTCCTCACCAAGGCCAGCTCCGACCGGCTGCTCGGCGGCGGATTCGACGTGGTGATCGACGCGATCGACGATCTGAACAACAAGTCCTTCCTGATCGCCGAGTGCGTGCGCCGGAAGCTGCGTTGCGTCACGGTCGGCGGGGCTGGCGGCAAACGCGATCTCACCCAGGTGCGTACCGCCGACCTCGGCGCCTCGAATGGCGACGACCTGCTGCGGCTTGTGCGCAAGAAACTGCGGCGCGAATACGGGTTCACCGCAGGCGAGCACGTGGTTTTCGGCGTCCGCTGCGTCTATTCCGGCGAGCATCCCGTGTATCCATGGAGCGATGGCTCCTGTTCCGCCGAACCGGAGCCGGGCAGTGATTCCAGCCTGAACTGCAACAGCGGTTTCGGAACGGCGACCTACGTGACAGGGACGTTTGGTTTTGCCGCCGCGCAGGAGGCGGTGGAGTTGGTGCTAGCCGCCGAGCCGGTCCGAAAAGGGTAGGGCGGGCGTCGGTATACAACCGTCGACCCCTAGTCCGCGGAACGGACGTTCAAGCGTATCCGAAAAACCGCCGGAAGTTTGCGTCGACGATTTGAGCGAGCTCTTCGAGAGGCAGACCTCGCAGGGAGGCGAGTCCCGCGTAGACCGCCTCGATATTGGCGGGATGGTTCACCGGCTGGCCATGGGCTGTCGGGGGCAATTTATAGGTCCGCCATGCCTGCGGAAGCGGCATCGAGGGCGCGTCGGTTTCGACCAGCAGCCGGTCGAGTGGGATTGTGCGGAAGACCTCGCGTTGCCGCTCTTTCCTGTCCCCTAGAAAGTAACCGTTAAAAGAGAAATAGGCGCCGTGTCGCGCGAAGTGGTCGGCGAGCTCGCTCGAACCGCCATACGCGTGAAGTAGAAATCCGCGGGCTGGGAGCGGGGAGTTCGCCAGCACATCGGTCAGCATGCCCCAGGCATCGAGACAATGGATGGTGACTGCACGGTTCTCGGCGGCCGCGAGCTGCAGCTGAATCGTGAATACTTCGCGCTGTTCCTCGAGCGGCGCGCGGCGGAGGCCGGCGAGCCGCGGATCGTCGGGGCGGGCGCTGTCCAGGATCCAACGGTCGAGGCCGATTTCACCCACGCCGGCCGCCGCATCCTCTTTCAGGAGAGATTTCAGCGCTTCGAGCCAATGCGTCCCTCGATTTCCCACCAGCCAAGGATGAACTCCGTAGCTGGGCTTCACCCAGGAGAACCGGCGGGCGAGTTCGGCAACGGCGGACCAGTCGTTATCCACTGTCCCATTCACCACCGCAGCCCGGATCGGCAACGCCTCCAGTTGGGCGCAGACCCGCTCCAGATGTGGGGCGAGCCATACGTCCTGCAGATGATTGTGAGCGTCGCGGTAGGCGACGCGCCTGCGGTTCTGCGCGACAGGACTGGCGTCGACCGAAGCGAAAGAAGCGGGCTGGGGCGCCGGGACGGCCGTCGCGTGCGGCGAATTGCCCGGCCGGGCCGAGCGTTGATCTGCGGAGTTTCTGGAGTCCGACCTAGGCTCGCCGGCGGTCATGGCTGCCCTTCTGCGAGCTTTGCCGCCGTGCGCCGGATGCGTGCGCGAATCGCGAGCAAACCATTGCGTCGGGTGGGCGACAATTCGTTCAGCAATTCGATTTTCTCGAAAAGGGTCGTATTCGTCGCGGCGATGTCCGCCGGCCGGTTTCCGTCGTACAAGAGGCAGAGCAGGTGCACGAACGCCTTCACCATCGGCGCCTCCGCGTCACCGCGGATGCGAAACAGACCGTCGCGAACCTCGGCAGCGAGCCAGACGGCGGACGAACAGCCTTCGACGCGGTTGGCCGGCGTGCGCTCGGTCGCGTCAAGCTTCGGCGCCCGCCGCGCGCGATCCACCAGAACGCCCATACGTTCCTGGCGATCCGGGATGGCGAGGAGTTCTTCGGCCAGCTGCTGTTCTTTCTCGGCGACGGTCACGTTGCGCGCCGCACGGCGGCGCCAGTAGTGAGTTGTTAGGAGTTGGATCCTAGTCGCAAGCGCGCACTCGGACCGACGCATCCGGCACCGGGAATCGAAGATCGTTGTAGGGCCGGCTCTTGCGGCGCGCGGGATCCGCGATCGCACCAACTACCGATTCCCAACTTCTCCGCGGCGCGTCCGCGCCGCGGCTAAAACTCCACGTCGCGGCAACGGGCTTCCAGCTGCTTCGAAATCGTCTCGATCTGCTCCTCGGTGAGAAGCGGCCCCGCGCGGAGAATGATTGCGGCGATCTGCTTAGGGTTGGCGACCCGCACGGTGCTGACGGCGTGCTCCTCGACCCACCACCCGGGGAAGACGAGGATCGGCTGCACCGGAACGCGGCGGCCGATGACCTGCACGACCCAGTTCTCCAGCCAGACGCCGTGGTCGCGCGCCTGATTGAGACCGTGAAAGTCTTCGCCCCACGGATACACGAGTTGCTGGCCGTCGAAGATGATCTTGTGCTCCTCGAAGCCCGGGCGGCCTTTGGCTTTTCGCCGGGTCTTGGTCTCGATGGCGAATACGCCGGTCGAGCCGACCACGACGTGGTCGATGTCAAACGCGGGGGTCGCCTCGCTGGCAGGGACTTCGTTGAAGACGCGGAAGCCTTTCATCCGAAGTTCGTCGAGCGTCTCTCCCACGACGCGTTCGCCGAAGTAGCCGAGGTAGTGGTCCCGGCGCTGCCCGAGGATCCGGAGCAGCCACCAGGCGGAGAAGTAGAGGACGCCCGCGAGAACGATCATCAGGCCCACCAGCGACCAGGTGTGCGCGGTCGGCGAAAGCCCGTCGATGATCCAGAGCCCGGCCGCCATGACGAGGAGCGGGACGAGGGCGCTGCCTACGAGATGAAAGAGGAGGACGTCGTCGAACTTCTCAATTTTGCGCCGGAGCGTCTCACCCGGCGTGCGTAGCAGTTTCTCAGATACGGGAGGGCGTTCTTGCCGCCGATTTTGCCGCCAGAGCCAGATTCCCGCGACAACGGCGAAATAGACAAACAGGTAACCCACCAAATACGCGTAGCCGGAGTAGTTCATGGGGAGAGCGGCCGGGATTCCCACGCTGCGCCCGGGGAATGTCGAGAATCGCACGGCGGTGGCGACGCGTTTGACTAGCCTTTGACGAGCAAGCGGTAGTCGATTTTCATCTAGGCGTGAACCCGTTTTCGGCCATCTCCTGGTTTTGGAAGGGCCTTCGAGGCCACAGCATTACATTCGCCGCACTGTTTGCCTCCGGGCTCATCGGGCTCTCGTTGATGCGCGGCTTGGTCCATCTGCTGGGGGAACTTGGCGTCCCCTGGCTCGGGCTCATTGTCCTGCCGATGGTGATCGTTGGCGTTTTGGCCAAGCGCGAGAAACAGTGGATTCCCGACGAAACCCGCCGCCGCGTTTGGGCTCGCAGCCTCCTTTTCGGTTCGATCGCTCTGGCCATCCTGATGGCGGCGATCACCCGGCAGGTCGATCGATGGAGGCATCCCGAGAAGCAAACGGTTCCTTCCCAGACCGCGCCAGCGTGCCCTCACGGGCCCTCGGGCAAATAGCCGCTTCGGGACGAGCGACGTTGGGGCAGAAGCTGTCGGGAAAAAGTGGGGACACAGGTCGCCTCAGTTCCAGGATCGTGGCACGCGATCGCCCCGTTCCGTGTCGGTTGAGGTGGTTCCGTCAGCCGATGAGTATCTGCATCCAAGCCTCATACTTGCCTCGATCTGCGGCGCGCCTCATCGTGCGCCGGTCCATGATATTTGTGCCGCGTCGCCTCGCCTGGATTGCCCTCGTCGCAGCTTTCGCCTGCAGCCTTGCTCTTGGCCGGGAGCCGCTTTCGTCCCCGGCACCGCTGTTGAATGCGCCGAACAACGGAGCGGCCGACTCGTTGCTGACGCATGAGGCGGCCCGGCGTGCGCTCGAACTCGGCTTCCCGACGCTTGCAGCCGAGCTCTACCAACAACTCCTGGCAAAGGCCGGGCTGACGGAGAGCGAACACAATCTGCTCGTGACGGAGCTCGCGACCGCCTACCTGAACGACAATCGCGTCGCGGAAGCGCAGCAGGTGCTTCAACAGGTGATCGGACCGCCGGAGCCTGCGACGCGGCTGCGCCTCGCCATGGTCGAGGCTCGGCAGAAGCGTTTTGACGCGGCGCGCGGCGAGATCGGCACGATTCGCGTCAACGATCTGCCTGAAAGGGACCGGGGGTGGTACTTCTTCGTTCAGGGACTGCTCGCGGAGGCCGCCAACGATTTCAACCGCTCGGGGAGCCTCTACGAGCAGGCTGTCGAGAGCGCGAACTCGGTCGTTGAACGCGCACGGTTCATCCTCGCTCGGGAACAGGCGAAACTCTTCTTGGGCGGAGCCAGCGATGCCCAGGTGGCCACGTTTCGCCAAAACATGGAGCGGTATGCCGGAAAATCGCTCGGCTTTCGCGGTGCAAGCGACCTCGCTGTCGCGCTCTACACCCGGGGGGACCGCAGCGGTGCGATCAACATTCTCCAGAGTCAGCTCCAGAATCTTCCCCGCGAGCAGCGCGCGGTCGCCGACGAGTGGTCTCTCTTGCTCGGCTTGATCGCGGGGCCGACCGAAGGCGCCGGCCGGAACGCGTTGCGGAATCTCCTTACGAGCGGCGTCGATCGCGACAAACAACGCGTGGCGCTCCAGCTCCTTGCCCGCGCATCCGGCGACCAGACACGGCGAGACGAGTTCAAGAGCAAGCTGGACGAGCTTATCCAGGCGCCGAAGCCGCACGCGTTGCTCGAGGAGCTTCTGCTGTTTCGCGCCGAACTCGCGCTGGCCGATCGCAAGGAAGGTCAGGCGAATCTCACCCGGGCGGAAGAAGACGCGAATCAGCTCCTCGAACGGTTTCCAGGTTCGCAGCTCAAAGGACTCGCGTATGGCGTATTGACCAACGCCGCGTGGGAGCGCGGTCAGTACCGCAATGCGGCCAACCTGGCTTCGAGAGCGCGCGACGAATGGCCTCGCGGCGAGATGCGCTCGGAATTCAGCGTGCTTGTCGCCGAGGCGTATTTCCGCGGCAACGACTACGTCAGTGCGGCCGACGCCTACGGGGCTGCCCTGAACGAGCCGCCGTCCGGCGTGCCCTCCGGCAACCTGATGTTTCAGGAGATCCTGTCCGACATTCACGCCGAGCGCCTCGATGTCGCCGCAAAACTGCTCGACGATCGGAACAAGGATCCTCGTTTCGACGCTCGCAATCGCTGGCAGGCGGAATGGAACCTCACTCGTGCGCTTCAGGCGCACGGCAAGATCAACATCGCCTACGACCGCCTCAACCGGCTGCTGTCCGAATCGGGATCGGCAAACACCATCCCGCCGGAGCTCTTGGCTCGCATGCGTTGGCTCCAGGCGCGCCTGTCGTTCGATTTGGGAGAAACCCAGCGGACGCTGACGTTGACCGATACGCTGCTTGCGAGCGTGGAGGGGCTGGAGCCGACCCTACGTGCCGACATCGTCAGCACCACCTTGCTGCTGCAGGCCCAGGCCGCGTTTGCCTTGAACGACGACGCTTCTTCGGTACGTGCGACGAACCTGCTGAAGCGCCTGCGCGACGAGTATCCCACCACGGACGCGGCGGCCTATTCCTACATCGTCGAGGCGGACGCGGCGGCTCGAAAAGGGAACCTGGTCTTCGCGCAGTCCCAGCTCAACAATCTGCAGCGCACGTTCCCCAGGAGCCCCTACGCGCCCTATGCATTGTATCAGGCGGCAGGGTACGCGGAGCAGCGCGGCCAGTCGGCGAACTATCGCGAGGCTAACGAACTGATCGAGCTGCTGGTGAAATCCTATCCGGAGTCGGATCTCGTTTTCTACGCCCGGCTCGAGCAGGGACACCTTCTCCGGAAGCTGCAGGAGTTTGGCTTGGCCCAGCAGGTGTATGCCGAGTTGGACAACAACCCCCGTTTCGCTCAGCACCCGGGGCGGGCCGCGGCTCAGCTTGCGCTGGCCGACACCCACGCCGCCCAAGCGGCGAACGATCCATCCCATCTCGAGGCGGCGCAGCGAATCTACGAACGACTGCTCGACTTGTCTGACGCGCAGCCGGATTTGCGCGTCGAGGCCGGCTACAAATACGGATTCAGCCTCTCCCGCCATGACAAGCCCGACGCCGCCATCCGCGTTTGGGGTCTCGTGATCAGCCTCTACACTCAGTCTGACCGAAAGCCGCTGTTGTTCGGTCCGCAGGGGCGGTATTGGCTTTCGCGCACGCTCCTCGGGTTTGGCGACTTGCTGAGAGGGCAGGGGAAATCCGATCAGGCGAGAGAGGCTTATGAAACCGTTGTCCGCAGCGGCCTGCCAGGGGGAGACATCGCTCGAGACGCGATCTCCCGGCTGCAAGGTGCGGGCTCTCGTTGAGAGAGTCGGACTTCTGGATTTACCTCCCATCCCGAAAGAAGTCTAACGGAGCTGCACATGTCCGCATTCGATTTCAGTCTGCTCGCCAAAGGCGGCCCAATGATGCTCGTGGTCATTGTCATGGCCCTGGTGTCGCTCGTGCTGTGCATTGAGCGAACGCTCTTCCTCCATCGCGGGCAGATTCGCTCAAAGCCGTTCTTGGACGGAATCAAAAACACGCTGGAGAAACGCCGCATCGTCGAGGCGTTGACGCTCTGCGAAGAGACACCGGGGCCCGTCGCGGCCGTGGTGAAGGCGGCGTTGTTGCACGCCAACGAAGACGGAGAACGGCTTCGTTTTGCCGTGCAGGAAGCCGCCGTGGTGGAGGTGCCGGCGCTCGAGCGCCGCCTTGCCGCCATCGCGGCCGTGGCCCAGATCGCCCCGATGGTGGGTCTGCTGGGGACCTTGCTCGGGCTGATCACGACATTTCACGCCTTCATGCAAGGCGGCCAGTATGCGACCGCCAGCGCGCTCGCCGGCGGGCTCTGGCAGGCGCTGCTGGCTACGGCGGGCAGCTTGCTCGTGGCGATCCCGACCCACATTGCGTACCATTTCCTCAGCGGCCGCGTGCGTTCCATCGTTCGCGACGTGGAATGGGCCGGGAACGAAATCATGCGGTATTTGCTTTCCGACTACCGCCATTCCGCTGCGACCTCGATTTCGGCGAGCGCGGCTGCCCCGGCGTCCGTCCCTGTTCCGGCGACTGCCCGTACATCGGTACAATGATCACGCGCCCGCTCGACCTCTCCACCCGGCTCCGCCCGCCTCCTCGGAGCTATGACTACCTTTTCTGGGTGAACGGCGTGCTGATCGTACTGTTTTTCCTCTTTTTCGGCTCCCGGTTCGTTCTCTCTCCTGGGATGGGAGTTGCGCGGAGCGACGACATGCTCCCGATCGTCACGCATGCGGTGGCCGGCGCCGTGCCCACGCAGTTGCGCGTGGAAGTAGCCGAGGGCGGCAAGCTGTGCATCGACACTGGATTTGTCTCGAAGGACAAATTCCGTGAATGGCTGGCCGCTCAGGCCAAACGTCATCCGGGCGCTGTATTGCTCGTTCAATACAACAAGAAGAACGACAACGACCTGATGACGGAGATCACCAATGCGGCCAACGAAGTCGGTCTCCGTGTCCAGCAGGCCGCGCTCGACCGGGGCTCGCGTGCCGACACTCCCTGATGCCGACGATTGCCAGACGCTGGATGCTGCCGGGCCTGCTCGGGATCGCCATCGTGGGCGTATGCATCTGGCTGCTGGTGTCGTTCGTGCGTGTTGCTCCCGAAGGCTCGTCGAAACGGCCGACTGTGCTCGCGCCAGCCGTGACGCTCGCCCCGGACGCACAGAACGACGATCTCCTGAAGATCGAGCCCTTGTTTCTTCCGACGCGCTTCAATGCCAGCGTGCTGAAGCTTCCGCCACAGGCCCGCCGTGAGCCGGGGTCGATGTCGTTCAGCTTTCCCCCCTATTTTGCGATTTCCGAATCTGCGGGCGGTCTGCCCCTCCCTGAGCCAATTGCGGTTCCGGAGCGTCCCGTCGACGCCCTTTCCGTCGGCGAGCCGCCGAATCCGTGGCCGGAGGTGAGGCGGCTGGACATCGACCTGCCGCCCTTCGCGCCGCGTGGTGCGTTTGTAGAGGTGAGACGAGCCGAAACAGGAGCGCTCGAGCTGGCAGTGCCCGTTGCCGTTCAGGATCTTGCAGGAGCCCCGACGGATTGGGCCCCGTTGGAATTCCTTGTGGCGGTGGACTCTGCAGGACTGGTGGGCGCCCCGGTGGCGACTCGTGCAACGGTGGCGGACGATGTGCAGACCTACTTCCGCGTGTTTCTCGCCAAGCAGTTTCATCTCGGCGCGCGGTTAACTCCAGGTTTCTACGCAGTTACAGTTGGACCGTAGGATTTCAGAAGAATCGAGAAGTTTGCAGTTGACGGAGAAAATTGGGGCGCTCACGTTCTCCGCTCTTTTTCTCGTTTTTTGACCCATCAGCTTGGTCTGCCCAGATAGCTCAGTTGGCAGAGCACGTCCTTGGTAAGGACGAGGTCGCCGGTTCAAATCCGGTTCTGGGCTCCAGGTCACCGTCGCACGACTTCTGCGACGTAAAAATAGAGGTCAAAACATCTCAATCCCAACGTCTACAACTCCATGGCTAAAGGCACATTCGAACGCAAGAAACCGCACGTGAACGTCGGCACCATCGGCCACGTTGACCACGGTAAAACCACGCTCACGACCGCGATCCTCGCGTGTCAGGCCCGCAAAGGTCTCGCTGAGGTGAAGACCTATGCAGACATCGCCAAAGGTGGCACCGTTCGCGACGCTTCCAAGATCGTGACCATCTCGGTCGCCCACGTGGAGTATGAGACGGAAAACCGTCACTACGCGCACGTCGACTGCCCGGGACACGCCGACTTCGTCAAGAACATGATCACGGGCGCCGCTCAGATGGACGGCGCGATCCTCGTTGTCTCTGCCGCTGACGGACCGATGCCGCAGACCCGCGAGCACATCCTTCTGGCCCGCCAGGTCGGCGTGCCGAAGATCGTGGTGTTCCTCAACAAGGTCGACCTGATCGACGACAAAGAGCTCCTCGACCTCGTCGAGATGGAAATCCGCGAGCTCCTGAACAAGTATCAGTTCCCCGGCGACACGACCACGATCATCCGTGGTTCCGCCACCGCCGCGCTCGAGGGCAAGCCCGAGGGTGAGAAGGCGATCGCCGAGCTCATGGCCGCCATCGACGCGGATATCCCGACGCCGGCCCGCGAGATGGACAAGCCCTTCCTGATGTCCGTCGAAGACGTCTTCTCGATCACCGGCCGCGGCACCGTCGCGACCGGTCGTATCGAGCGTGGCGTCGTCAAGGTGAATGACACCGTCGAGATCGTCGGCTTGAAGGACACCACCACGACTGTCGTGACCGGCATCGAGATGTTCCGCAAGCTGCTGGATAGCGGCCAAGCTGGCGACAACGTCGGCGTGCTCCTCCGCGGTATTGAAAAGGACGGCATCGAGCGCGGTCAGGTGCTCGCAGCGCCGAAGTCGATCACCCCGCACAAGAAGGCCAAGGCCGAGATTTACGTCCTCACGAAGGAAGAGGGCGGCCGCCACACGCCGTTCTTCAACGGGTACCGCCCGCAGTTCTACTTCCGCACGACCGACGTGACCGGTATCATCACGCTGCCGAAGGGCGTCGAGATGATCATGCCTGGCGACAACGTGAACGTCGAAGTCGACCTGATCTCGCCGATCGCCATGGAGAAGACCCAGCGCTTCGCCATTCGCGAAGGCGGCCGCACCATCGGTGCCGGTCGTATCACGGAGATCCTCGAGTAAGGTCGTTTGTTTCTTTTAGCCACGACCGCCGAGGCCTCCATTTTGGGGCCTCGGCTGCGTCGTCTAAATGCCATAACCACAGGCGTGTAGCTCAATTGGTAGAGTAGCGGTCTCCAAAACCGTCGGTTGGGGGTTCGAGTCCCTCCGCGCCTGCCAAATTTCCCAAATGAAAAATCCGTTCCGCAGTACCCGTATCTTCGTTGGCGAGATGGTCGACGAGCTCAAGAAGGCCACTTGGCCGACTCGTGCGGAGCTGCGCGACTCCACGATCGTCGTGATCGTGGCTGCTTTGATCCTCGGACTTTTCACGTCCATTAGCGACTTCGCCCTGTACCAGGTCGTTGATCTGTTCACTTCCCTGGTCAGCTAAGCAACAATGTCCGCCCAAGTTTCCACCCCTCCCGGCGCGCAGTGGTTCGCGCTTCACACGCTCTCCGGCCAGGAGAACAAGGTGAAGACGTACATCGAGAAATTCAAGAAAGCTGAAGAACTCGATGACTACATCTTCGAAGTCCTCCTGCCGACCGAGGTCGTCTCGGAGGTAAAGGGCGGCAAAAAGACCACCAAGACCCGCAAACTGTATCCCGGGTACGTCTTCATTCACATGAAGCTGTACGGGGAAGACGGGAAGGTGATCAACAAGCCGTGGTACTTCGTGAAAGAAGTCGCCGGTGTGATTGGCTTCGTTGGCGGCGACAGCCCGGCCGCTCTTCGCCAGTCGGAGATCGACGAAATCCGCTCGCGCATCGAAGCCGCCAGCGGCAAGGAAGTGCCAAAGGTTTCCTACGAGGTGGGCGAAGAGGTTAAAATCACCGATGGAGCGTTTGCCAACCTGACGGGCCGGATCGACGAGATCGACCCCACCCGCGGCAAGCTCAAGATTTCCGTTTCCATTTTCGGCCGTTTTACGCCGGTCGAGCTCGAATACTGGCAGGTGCAACGCCTCACCGATTGACGCGACGCCTCTTTGCAACCGCCGCCGTTCACACGTCCGCATCCTCACTAGACACCCGCCACCATGGCTAAGAAGATTCAAGGTTACATTCGCCTCCAGCTCCCCGCTGGCGCCGCCAATCCGGCTCCTCCGGTAGGCCCCGCGCTCGGTGCCCAAGGCGTCAACATCATGGCGTTTTGTAAGGAGTTTAACGCCCGTACGAAGGATCAGGCCGGCATGATCTTGCCGGTGGTCATCACGGTTTACTCCGACAAGAGCTTCACTTTCATCCTCAAATCGCCCCCGGCGTCGGTCCTTCTGAAGAAGGCCGCCAACATCGCCTCCGGTTCGGCCAAGCCGAATCAGGACAAGGTGGGCAAGGTCACGAAGAAGCAGCTGGCGGAGATCTACAAGATCAAGGCCAAGGACCTCAATGCCAAGGACGAGGCTGCCGGCATCAAGATCATCGCCGGCACGGCCCGCAACATGGGCATTGACGTCATCGACTGAGTTTTCCCTCAACCCAGAACTCGTAACGCGGGAGTCCCGCCAGGGACGCTCGAACCGCTAGGAGTCGCTACATGGAAAAGAAAAGCAAACGTTACCGCAGCGCCGTCCAGGTCGCTGATCTCACGAAGGATTATCCGCTGAAAGACGCGGTTGAAATCCTCGCCAAGTTCCCGAAGACGAAGTTCGACGAGACGGTCGAACTCTCGATCCGCCTCGGCGTGGATCCCGCTCAGGGCGACCAGATGGTGCGCGGCACCACTCCGCTCCCGAACGGTTCGGGCAAGAAGGTCCGCGTCCTCGTCTTCACCGACAATCCGCAGGCGGCTATCGCTGCAGGCGCGGACCATGCCGGTCTGCAGGACATGATGCAGAAGATCAACGAGGGCTGGCTCGACTTCGACGTCGCGATCGCGACGACCGAGGCCATGAAGACGGTCCGCACGATCGCTCGTGTTCTCGGTCCCAAGGGACTGATGCCGAATCCCAAGTCGGGCACCGTCACGGACGACATCCCAGCAGGCATCAAGGCCGTCAAGGCCGGCCGCGTGGAGTTCAAGATGGACAAAGCGTGCAACATCGGAGTCGGCATCGGCAAGCGTTCGTTCACGCCTGCTCAGATCGTCGAGAACGCCGCTGCCGTCATCGAAGCGGTGGGCCGCGCCAAGCCCGCGTCGTTCAAGGGCCACTACATCAAGACTGTCGCGATCTCCTCGAGCATGAGCCCGGGCGTTCGTCTGGCCGCGACTGAATACAACAAGTACTAAGCCGGAGCCCGACCATGAGAGCCGAAAAACAATATCTGATCGCCGAGGTCGAGACTCACCTCAAGAAGTCCGACTACGTCATTCTGGCGAACTACAACAAGATCACGGTTGAAGACGTCGCCGAACTCCGCGCCCGCTTGGCGGCGGAGAAGGCTGAATTCCACGTGGTCAAGAATAGCTCCCTGCGCGTCGCTGCGAAGGCTCTCGGCCTTCCCGAAGTCGAGAGCTCGCTGTCTGGCCCGACTGCCGTCGTCGTCGGCGGCAAGAATCCCGCTGGCGTCGCAAAGATCCTGAAGAAATTCTTCGAGGATAAGCAGAAGCTGGAGATCAAGGTGGGCGTGTTGGACAAGAAAGTCATCAGCGCCGACGACCTGAAGAAGATCGCCGACCTGCCGTCCTTCGAAGCCCTCCGCTCCCAGCTGCTCGGTCTGTTCATGCAGAACGCCGCCGCTTTCGTTCGCGTCCTCGACGCCAAGGTCAAGAAAGAGGAAAAACCCGCCGCCTAACCTTTTCGCCTGGCGCGTCGTTCCTCTTCGTTGCGCCGGCGGAACCCACATCAATCGAGGCAGGCTAGGGGATACGTCCCTTAAACGCGCTTCACCTCCCGAAGCCGCTAGTTCCCTCAGGAGATTATCATGAGCAACATCACCAAAGACCAAGTCATCGAGTGGCTCTCCAGCCAGTCGGTTCTCGAACTCGCCGCTCTCGTCAAAGATCTCGAGG
Source organism: Opitutaceae bacterium EW11 (assembly GCA_003054665.1). Lineage (GTDB taxonomy): Bacteria > Verrucomicrobiota > Verrucomicrobiia > Opitutales > Opitutaceae > EW11. The sequence continues at coordinate 256,914 of QAYY01000002.1, forward strand.
GCAAGTGGGGCGTTTCCGCCGCCGCCGCCGTCGCCGCCGCTCCCGCGGGTGGCGCTGCCGCTGCCGCCGCTCCGGCTGCTGAAGCCCAGACCGAGTTCACCGTCATCCTGAAGGAGAGCGGCGCGAACAAGATCGGCGTCATTAAGGAAGTCCGCGCCATCACCGGCCTGGGCCTCAAGGAAGCCAAGGACCTCGTCGAGGGTGCTCCGAAGCCGATCAAGGAGAACGTCGCGAAGGCCGAAGCCGAGGATATCAAGAAGAAGCTCGAAGCGGCCGGCGCGAAGGTCGAGCTCAAGTAAGGCACTTGGCGATTTTCGTCGCACAACGTTCCAATTCTTCGGGACAGGCCGTGCCTCTGCGCGGCCTGTCCTTTGCCTTTTTTCTTTTTTGTTCTTTGTTTGTTTCTCCAGCCAGCGCCGCCGGCTTCGGCCGGGCTCGTCTGAGCTGATCCCTAGCGCTCCCGCCCGCGCTATCTTGCCATTTCATTCAACCGGGAAAACTCATGTCCGACCGCGTCAACTTCGGTAAGCTTAGAGAAGTCATCCAACCGCCGAATCTGATCGAGATTCAGATCACGTCCTACTTGGACTTTTTGCAGAAGGGCGTGCCCGAGAAGCAACGGAAGCCGCAAGGCCTGGAGGCCGTTTTCAAGGAAGTTTTCCCGATCGAGTCCTATGACGGGCGTCTCGTTCTCGAGTACGTTTCCTACACCCTTGGCGATCCGAAGAACACCGAGATCGAGTGTATCCGAGAGGGTATTACGTATTCCGTTCCGCTCTACGTGAAGCTCCGCCTCCGCGAGGAAGACTTCATCAAGGACGAGGAAATCTACATGGGCGAGATCCCGATGGTCACCGACCGCGGCTCGTTCATCATCAACGGCGCCGAGCGCGTCGTTGTTTCCCAGCTGCACCGCTCGCCCGGTATTGCCTTCGAGGTGACGCCGCATCCGAACGGCAAGCCGCTGCACTCTTTCCGCATCATCCCCGACCGCGGCACCTGGCTCGAGGTCCAGTTCGATAACAACGACCTGCTGTACGTTTATCTCGATCGCCGCCGCCGCCGCCGGAAGTTCCTCATCACGACGCTGCTCCGCGCCATCGGCTTCAGCTCCGACATCGACATCCTGAACCTCTTCTACGAGATCAAGGATCTGAAGGTCGCGAAGGCGCTCGATATGGAAAACGTCAGCACGCTCGTGCTGGTGGAAGACGCCATCGATGCCCAGAAGGGTGTTGTCCTCGCGCGCGCGTTCGAACCGCTGACGAAGCAGATCGTTCGCACGTTCGAAAAGCATGAGATCGCGACGCTTCGCGTGATCGACACCGCCGTTGACGAAGGCGCGATCATCCGCGCCCTCAAGAAGGACCCGACCCGCAACGAAGAGGAAGCGCTCAAGGAGATCTACAAGCGCCTCCGCCCGGGCGAACCGCCGACCACCGCAAATGCGAAGGCGCTTCTCAAGCGACTGTTCTTCGATCCGAAACGTTATGACCTCGGCCGCGTCGGCCGCTACAAGGTCAACCAGAAGCTCGGCCTCAAGGTCGATCTCGAGCAGCGCATTCTCGAGTCCGGGGATGTGGTCGCCGCGACGAAGTACCTGGTCCGCCTCAAGCGCGGTGAAGGCGTCGTCGACGACATCGACCACCTCGGCAGCCGCCGTGTCCGCACCGTGGGCGAACTCCTCGCCAATCAGTGCCGCGTCGGTCTTTCCCGCACGGAGCGCCTCGTTCGCGAGCGCATGACGATGTACGACCAGAGCGTCGACTCGATCACGCCCCAGAAGCTCATCAATCCGAAGGCTCTCACGACCGTCATCCGCGACTTCTTCGCCCGTTCGCAGCTGTCGCAGTTCATGGACCAGATCAACCCGCTCGCGGAGGTCACGCACAAGCGCCGCCTCTCCGCCCTCGGCCCTGGAGGTCTGAACCGCGAGCGCGCCGGTTTCGAAGTCCGCGACGTCCATCCGTCGCACTACGGCCGTATCTGCCCGATCGAGACGCCTGAAGGTCCGAACATCGGTCTGATCAACTCCCTCTCCACCTACGCCCGGGTCAACGAGTTCGGCTTCATCGAGACGCCGTACCGCGTGGCCAAGGATGGCAAGGTTGGCGACAAGATCGAGTATCTCACCGCCGACCAGGAGGAAGGTAAGATCATCGCGCAGGCCAACGCCGAAATTGACGAGAAAGGCCATTTCGTCGGCAAGGTCACCGTTCGTAAGGACGGCGAGTTCCTCGAAGTCGCTCCGGAAGAAGTCGACTACATGGACGTGTCGCCGAAGCAGGTGATTTCGATCGCCGCAGGCATGATCCCGTTCCTCGAGCACGACGACGCGAATCGCGCGTTGATGGGCTCGAACATGCAACGCCAGGGCGTTCCGCTCCTCCAGTCGGAAGCCCCCTTCGTGGGCACCGGCATCGAGGAGCGCGTTGCGCGCGACTCGAAGATTGTCATGACGGCCGACGAAGCCGGCGTGGTCGCTTCGGTCGATGCCAAACGCATCGTGATTACCAAAGACGGCGAGTTGCCCCGCAACTTCGACCGCACGCCGAAGACGGACAGCAAGAACCACGTATTCGTTTACGAGCTACGGAAGTTCATGCGTTCGAACGCTGGCACCTGCTTCAATCAGAAGCCCATCGTCAAGAAGGGCCAGAAGATCAAGGCGGGCGACATCATCGCCGATGGTCCGTCGACCGACAAGGGCGAGATGGCCCTCGGTCGAAACGTCCTTGTGGCGTTCATGCCGTGGAACGGCTACAACTTCGAAGACGCGATCCTGATCTCCGAGAAGGTCCTCAAACAGGACATCTTCACCTCGATCCATATTCAGGAATTCGAGGTCACCGCCCGCGACACTAAGCTCGGGCCCGAGGAAATCACGCGCGACATTCCGAACGTCGGTGAGGAAGCCCTGAAGAACCTCGACCACAACGGCGTCATCCGCGTCGGTGCCGAGGTCAAGCCGGGCGACATCCTCGTCGGCAAGATCACGCCGAAGTCCGAGACCGAACTCGCTCCCGAAGAAAAGCTGCTCCGCGCGATCTTCGGTGAGAAGGCGGCCGACGTGAAGGACACGTCGCTCGTCGTTCCGTCCGGCGTCACCGGCATCATCATGGACGTGAAGGTCTCCAGCCGCGTCGACTTTGAGAAGGAGAAGCTTTCTCCCTCCGATCGCCGCCGCCAGAGCAAGCAGATCCAGGAGGATTACAAGACGCAGATGGACAAGCTGCGCGAAGGCCTGACCGAGGCGCTGTCCAACATCCTCCTGGGCGAAAAGATTCCGCTCGATGTGGTCAACGGCCAGACGGGTGAGATCATCATTCCCGCCAACCGAAAGATCACCAAGACGCTCCTGCGCAAACTCGCGGCCGTCTCCAAGCACGTCGAGATCGATCCGTCGCCGGTTCGTATCAAGATCATGGAGATCATCGGCTCCTATCAGTCCAAGTTCGACGAACTGGAGCAGGACCGTGAGCGCAAGATCCAGGGTATCGAGGCGGGCGAAGACGCCGGCACCGGTGCGATCAAGCAGGTCAAGGTTTACGTCGCCACTAAGCAAAAGCTCGAGGTCGGTGACAAGATGGCCGGTCGCCACGGTAACAAGGGTGTGGTCGCCAAGATCGTCCCCGAAGAGGATATGCCGTTCCTCCCGGATGGCACCCCGATCGAAATCTGCCTCAACCCGCTGGGCGTGCCTTCACGCATGAACGTGGGTCAGGTGCTTGAGACGCACCTCGGCTGGGCCTGCAAAAAGCTCGGTTTGAAGGTCGCGACCCCCGTGTTCGACGGAATTCCCGAAAAGAAAGTCCGCGAATACCTGAAGGAGGCCAAGCTGCCTCACTCTGGCAAGAGCACGCTCTTCGACGGGCGCACCGGCGAGAAAGTCGATCAGGAAGTCGTCGTTGGCTACATCTACATGATGAAGCTGAACCACCTCGTGTCGCACAAGATTCACGCGCGCGCGGTCGGCCCGTACTCCCTGGTCACGCAGCAACCGCTGGGCGGCAAGGCCCAGTACGGTGGCCAGCGTTTCGGCGAAATGGAAGTGTGGGCGCTCGAAGCCTACGGCGCGGCGCACACGCTCCAGGAACTCCTCACCGTCAAGTCCGACGACGTGCAGGGACGCACCAAGATCTACGAGTCGCTCGTCAAGGGCGACAACACGCTGCAGGCCGGCACGCCCGAGTCCTTCAACGTATTGATCAAGGAAATACAGTCCCTCGGTCTCGACATCAAGCTCAACAAGCGCGACGCGCTCAGCCTCGGTGCCTGAAACCGGGGCTCCTTCCGCCTTTAACAAAAAACTGGGACATCCCTAATGAGTATCCAACCCGCAGAAACTGCCGCGTCCTCTGCACGTGAAGAAGCCCGTTCGGCCCTCGGTCTTGACGAGAATCCGTTCGACTGTGTTTCGATCACGGTCGCGTCGCCCGAGACGATCCGCAACTGGTCCAAGGGCGAGGTCAAGAACCCTGAGACGATCAACTACCGTACGTTCAAGCCCGAGCCGGGTGGTCTCTTCTGCCAGAAGATCTTCGGACCGGTGCGCGATTACGAGTGCGCGTGCGGAAAGTACAAGCGCATCAAATACAAGGACGTCGTCTGCGATCGCTGCGGCGTCGAAGTGACGATTGCCCGCGTCCGGCGCGAGCGCATGGGCCACATCGAGCTGGCGGTTCCCGTCGCCCACATCTGGTTCCTCAAGAGCATGCCGAGCCGTCTCGGCCTCCTGCTCGACATGACCGCTCGTTCGCTCGAGCGCGTCATCTACTACGAGAACTACATGGTCGTCGATCCGGGCAAGACGCCGCTCGAGCCGCGTCAGCTCCTCACCGACGTCGAGTACCGCCAGGCTCTCGACGAATACGGTGACGACTCTTTCGTCGCAAAGATGGGCGCCGAGGCCGTCCGCGACGCGCTGACCAAGATGGACATGGAAGCGACCGTGGCCGAGCTGCAGGAACAGATGCGCGCCACCCGCTCGAAGCAGATCAAGAAGAAGCTCTCCAAGCGCCTGAAGGTCATCCAGGGTTTCATCCACTCGAAGTCCCGTCCGGAATGGATGGTGCTCGAAGTGCTGCCGGTCATCCCGCCGGACCTGCGCCCGCTAGTACCGCTCGAAGGCGGCCGCTTCGCGACTTCCGACCTGAACGATCTCTACCGCCGTGTCATCAACCGCAATAACCGGTTGAAGAACCTGATGCAGCTGAAGACGCCCGATGTGATCATTCACAACGAAAAGCGCATGCTGCAGGAGGCGGTTGACGCCTTGTTCGACAACGGTCGTCACGGTCGCCCCGTCACGGGCGCCGGCAATCGTCCCTTGAAGTCCCTGTCGGACATGCTCAAGGGCAAGCAGGGCCGTTTCCGCCAGAACCTTCTCGGCAAACGCGTCGACTACTCCGGCCGTTCCGTGATCGTCATCGGCCCCGAGCTCAAGCTCAGCCAGTGCGGTCTGCCGAAGAAGATGGCGCTCGTCCTCTTCGAGCCGTTCATCATCCGCCGCCTCAAGGAACTCGGCTTCGTGCACACCGTCCGCGGTGCTCGCAAGATGATCGAGAAGAAGTCCCCCGAAGTGTGGGACATCCTTGAAGAGGTGACCAAGGGCCATCCGGTGCTGCTCAACCGCGCACCGACGCTCCACCGCCTGTCCATTCAGGCGTTCGAGCCCGTCTTGATTGAAGGCGAAGCCATTCGCGTGCACCCGCTCGTCTGCACGGCGTACAACGCCGACTTCGACGGTGACCAGATGGCTGTCCACGTCCCGCTCTCCCTCGAGGCGATCATGGAGTGCAAGCTCCTCATGATGGCGACGTCGAACATCTTCTCGCCGTCTTCCGGCAAACCGATTCTGACGCCGTCACAGGACATTGTTCTCGGCGCCTATTACCTGACAATCGAGCCGCGCAAGAAGCCGGCCGCCGGCGAGCGGGTGCCGCTCCTCAGCGGACTTCAGGAAGTGCTGTTCGCCAAGGCGGACGGAGCTCTCAAGGTGCACGACTGGGTCGAAGTTCCGAATCCCGACTTTGGTCGCGAGACGGTCTTCGGCAACAAGGAGCGCCGCGTGCTCCGTACCACCGTTGGCCGTGTGATCTTTAACCAGATCTGGCCGGCTCCTCTGGGCTTCATCAACTTCGCCGTGCCAAAGGGCAAACTCGGCGACCTGATTCTCAACACTTACAAGGTGACGGGCAATCAGATCACCGTTGAGACGCTCGACAAGCTGAAGGAACTGGGCTTCCAGACCGCCTTCCAGGCCGGCATTTCGATCGGTATCGACGACATGATCATCCCGGAGGCGAAGAAGGATATCGTCTCCGACACCCGGAAGAAGATCGCCGACGTCGAAAGCCAGTTCAACAAGGGCATCATCACCGAGGGCGAGCGGAAGAACAAGGTCATCGACCTTTGGACCAGCGCCACCGACAAGATCGCCAAAGAGGTGTTTGCGAAGCTCGAGGGCAACGATGGTCGCCCCGAGGTCAATCCCGTGTACATCATGATGGACTCGGGCGCTCGCGGCAACAAACAGCAGGTTCGCCAGCTGTGCGGCACCCGCGGCCTGATGGCAAAGCCGTCCGGTGAAATCATTGAGCGTCCGATTCTGTCGTCTTTTCGCGAGGGCCTGACCGTTCTCGAATACTTCATCTCCACCCACGGTGCTCGTAAGGGTCTCGCGGATACGGCGCTGAAGACCGCTGACGCCGGCTACCTGACGCGCAAGCTCTGCGACGTGGCCATGGATGTGGTCATCGCCGAGGATGATTGCGGCACCCGCGACGGCGTGTGGAAGCGCGCGATCTTCGAAGGTGACGACGAGATCGTCGGCCTCCGCGAGCGCATTATCGGCCGCTGTTCCAGCGACGATGTCTACAATCCGCTGAACCCCGACGAACTCCTGATCGGCTCCGGCGAACTCATCACCGAGGAAATTGCCAGCAAGATCGACGAGGCGGGCATCGAGCGTGTGAAGGTCATGTCGCCGCTCACGTCCACGAGCAAATACGGCATCGACGCGAAGTCCTACGGCATCAATCCCGCGACGAACCGGGTGGCCAAGATCGGCGACTCGGTCGGCATCATTGCCGCACAGTCGATCGGCGAGCCCGGAACCCAGCTGACGATGCGTACCTTCCACATCGGTGGTGTCGCGTCCGGCGGGTTCAAGACTCCCGAAATCCGTGTCCGCTCTGCCGGTACGGTGAAGTACCGTGGCTTGCGCCTGGTACCCACGGCTGATGGCGCCAGCATCGTCCTGAACAAGACCGGTACGATCGCGCTGATCGACGCCGAGGAGCACGAGATCGAATCCTACAACATTGTGGTCGGCTCCTATCTGCCGGTGGCGGATGGCGAGAAGATCGAGAAGGGCCAGGTCCTGGCCCAGTGGGATCCGTACAACGTGCCGGTTCTGTCCGAGAAGGGTGGCTCCCTTGTATTCAAGGACATGATACCTGGCGTCACCGTGAAGCGCGAGCTCGACGAGAGCTCCGGTCGCATCGCCACGGTCGTCATCGAGCACAAGGAGGACCTCAACCCGCAGATCGAGGTGCGCGACGAGAAAAACAAGCCGCTCGCGGCTTATTCCATCCCCGTCGGCGCGCAGATCGCGGTCAATGAAGGCGACATCATTGCCCCTGGTGCCCTGCTCGCCAAAACGCCGCGCCAGGCATCCAAGACAAAGGACATCACCGGTGGTCTTCCTCGCGTTGCCGAGCTCTTTGAAGCTCGCCGCCCGAAGGAAGCAGCCGAGATGGCCCGAATCGATGGCGTGGTTTCGTTCGAAGGTTCCATCCGCGGCAAGCGCAAGCTCGTCGTCAAGAACGAGGAGACCAGCCAGGAAGAGGAGCACCTCATTCCGACCGGCAAACACATCATCGTCCAACCGGGCGATGTCGTGCACAAGGGCCAGCACCTGACTGAAGGCGCCGCCGATCCGCACGAAATCCTCGAGATCCTCGGACCTTCCGCGCTCTACGACTTCCTCATCTCTCAGGTGCAGGAGGTGTACCGTCTGCAGGGTGTGACGATTAACGACAAGCACATCGAGATCATCATCCGCCAGATGCTCCGTAAGGTTCGGATCACCGATCCGGGCGACAGCGAGTATTTCTGGGGTGAGCAGGTTGATCGCACCGCCTTCCTCGCTGACAACAAGCGCATCGAAGAAGCGGGTGGTAAGCCAGCCGAAGCGGAACCGATTCTCTTGGGCATCACCAAGGCCTCCTTGGAGACCGAAAGCTTCATTTCTGCGGCTTCCTTCCAGGAGACCACCCGCGTCCTCACGGACGCTGCAACCCTCGGCAAGGTGGACCTGCTCAAGGGCTTCAAAGAGAACGTCATTATGGGACACCTCATCCCGGCTGGTACGGGCTTGCCCAGCTACAAGAAGCTCAAGATTGCCTTGCCGTTTGGGGCAGAGCTTCCCCCGATCGAGGAAGTAAAGACGGAAGCGAGCTAATCGCTGCCTAAGGTAGCTTCAAAGCCGCGCCCAAACAGAGGGCGCGGCTTTTTTATTCCCTTGCATCTCTGTACCCTGCGTCGGCTGCAAAAAAATGGTAATCTTTCGACTTGATTCCCAGGGGTTGTGTGCGACTGTGGTGTTCCCTCCCGCCAAAAACTGTACGTAGAGCTTAGCTCCGTATGGTTTAACGCCCGGCTTCATCGCCGGGCGTTTTTTTTGCCCTCACAACTATTCAAAGGCGGGAGGGAGGGGATAATGGGATAGTCTGCCCGTGTGGGATTCGTCCTAAGCATCAGAAGGGCTTCAGCGGATCATTGGACGTCGTTATGAACGTTGTTCGTGCTGCCGTAGTGCTCTGCTCGATACGCTCAGCTCCGGAATGCTCCACTCTGCATTCCTCCTGGTCCCACAACGACGTTCGGTCCCTGTGGATTCCGGGCCTACAACACCGAGCGCAGACGGCAGGATAGACCGTCCCAAGCGTGCATCTGTGGCACGCGTTTCCCGTCGCTGTTCGTGACGCTGCAGTGCAATGCAGTCGGCTACTCCCAAGCGGAAAGATCAAATTCGCGCTTGCAGTCCATTCCCGCGGTGTGGTGCATTATCCGTTCCATTGTTCCGCCCAGTCCTCGCGCGTTGCTGACGAGAGTCAGTGGACGCTTTTCTTGGAGAAACAAGCGCGACTGCGCTCGGATTTCTTCACTCAGCTTTTTTTCGCGAGAAATTTCTTGCCGCGCTTTTGCTCGGTGGTAGTTTTCGCGCCTTTTCCTCATTTTCAGACCTTTTCTTCGTATGCCGACCATCAATCAACTCGTGCGCAAAGGACGTCGCAAGGTGCGCGCCAAGTCCAAGTCTCCGGCTTTGGCGGGTAATCCCTTCCGACGCGGCGTGTGTGTGCAGGTCATGACCCGCACTCCCAAGAAGCCGAACTCCGCTATCCGCAAGGTCGCGAAGGTCCGTCTCACGAACGGCAACGAAGTCATCTCTTACATTCCCGACGAAGGCCATAACCTTCAGGAACACTCCATCGTCCTCGTTCGCGGTGGCCGTGTGAAGGACCTTCCTGGCGTCCGTTACCACATTGTTCGTGGCACGCTCGACGCGACGGGAGTGGAAAAACGCCGTCGTAGCCGTTCCAAGTACGGCGTCAAACGTCCTAAGGCCGCCAAGTAAACCCCGTTCTTTTTCCTCCTATTTGTCATGTCACGCCGTCACAGAGCCGAAAAACGTCACGTCGAGCCGGACATCCGCTACAACAGCCCGCTCGTAGCGCACCTCGTCAATGTCATCATGAAGAGCGGCAAGAAGAACCTTGCCGAGCGCATTGTGTACGGCGCTTTCGAGAAGGTCTCTGAGAAACTCGAGAAGGGGGATCCGGTTGACCTCCTTATCGGTGCGTTGGAAAACGCCCGCCCCCGCCTGGAAGTGAAGAGTCGCCGCGTCGGTGGCGCCACCTACCAGGTGCCGGTCGAGATTTCGTACGAACGCCAGGAGAGCCTCGCTCTCCGCTGGATCGTGGACGCGGCTGGCTCGCGCAAGGGAGTTCCGATGAAGGATGCCCTCGCTGCCGAGATCGTCGATGCTTACAACAACACGGGCACCGTCGTTAAAAAGAAGGAAGACACCCACAAGATGGCTCAGGCGAACCGCGCCTTTGCCCACCTGCGCTGGTAATCCCAGCCTGTTATCATGTCCAACGTCGCCGCACCTTCCATTACTGTCGTCACCGACAAGGCCAAGATTTCTCCGGTCAACGCCAAGGAGCGTCCGTTCCCTCTGGAATGGACTCGGAACATTGGCATCGCCGCGCATATTGACGCGGGCAAGACCACCACGACCGAACGTATTCTCTTCTACTCCGGCGCCGTCCACAAGATGGGCGAGGTGCACGAAGGCACCACGGTGACCGACTGGATGGAGCAGGAGCGTGAGCGTGGCATCACGATCACCGCCGCCGCCATTTCCTGCGCCTGGAACGCCTCATGCGGTCCGTGGAAGGGTATCAAGCAGCGTATCAATATCATCGATACCCCGGGACACGTGGACTTCACCGCCGAGGTGGAGCGTTCCCTGCGCGTTCTCGACGGCGCGGTCGCTGTGTTCTGCGCAGTTGCCGGCGTGCAACCCCAATCCGAGACGGTCTGGCGCCAAGCCAACAAGTATCGCGTTCCCCGCATCGCGTTCATCAACAAGATGGATCGCACCGGAGCTGACTTTTTCCGCGCCGTGAAGGAAATGCGCGAGAAGCTCAAGGCTAACGCGCATCCGCTCTTCATCCCCATCGGCAAGGAAGAGAATTTCAGCGGCGTCATCGATCTGGTCCAGAATGTGGCCTATATCTTCGACGAGACGAAGGATCCGCTCGGCATGAATCCGATCACCTCGGAAATCCCAGCCGAGCTGAAGGATCAGGCCAAGGAGTACCGCGACAAGCTGATCGAAGCGGTTTCGGATTTCGACGACGTCATCGCGGAGAAGTACCTCGGTGGCGAGGAGATCTCCGTCAACGAGCTGATGCTTGGCGTTCGCAAAGCGACCATTTCCCTTCAGTTCACCGGCGTGGTGCCTGGCTCAGCCTTCAAGAAGAAGGGTATCCAGCGCCTGCTCGATTGCGTGGTCAACTACCTGCCGAGCCCGATCGACGTTCCGCCGATGCAGGGCCAGAACAGCGATGGAAAGCCCGTCGAGGCTGTCGTGGACGACAAAGCCAAGATGTGCGGTCTGGCATTCAAGCTCTGGACCGACCCGTTCGTTGGCAAAATCGTCTTCTTCCGGGTTTATACCGGCAAGCTCCCCAAGGGCATGTCGCTCTACAATCCCCGCACCCGCCGGTCCGAGCGCGTTTCTCGCCTCGTGTTGATGCGCGCGATGGATCGCGAAGAAATCGATCTGGCCTATTCGGGCGACATCTGCGCGCTCGTCGGTATCAAGGATGTAATCACGGGCGACACGCTCTGTGACGAGGACCTCGACATCCGGCTCGAGCCGCCGTCCTTCCCCGAGCCCGTCATCTCAATGTCGATTGAGCCGAACTCGAAGGCGGACCAGGAAAAAATGGGCACCGCCCTCCAGCGCCTCGTCGCCGAGGATCCGACTCTTCGCGTCAAGACGGATCCGGACACGGGACAGACGATTCTCGCCGGCATGGGCGAGCTTCACCTGGACATCATTCGCGATCGCATGAAGCGCGAGTTCAAGGTCGAGGCGACCGCCGGCAAGCCCCAGATCGCTTACCGCGAAACCATCTCCAAGGCCGCTGACGGCGAAGGCAAATTCATCCGCCAGTCCGGTGGCAAAGGCCAATACGGCCACGTCATCGTCAAGATCGAGCCGAACGAGAAGGGCAAGGGCGTCGAGGTTCTCAACGAGATCGTCGGCGGCGTCATCCCGAAGGAATTCATCAAGCCTGCGACGGACGGCATCCTCGAAGGTGCCAACAACGGCACGGTGGCCGGTTACCCGGTGGTCGATGTGAAGGTTCACATCGTCGACGGATCCTTCCACGAAGTCGACTCTTCGGAACTCGCGTTCAAGATGGCCGGCATCTTCGCCTTCAAGGAGGCGATGAAGAAGGCCAACCCGATCCTGCTCGAGCCGATCATGGCCGTCGAGGTCACGACTCCGGAGGAGTACCAGGGTGACCTGATGGGCGATATCAATCGTCGTCGTGGTCAGATCCAGGGCATGGAAAACAAGGCTGGCGCGTGCATCATCACCGCTTCGGTCCCGCTCGAAATGCTCTTCGGCTACGTCACGGACATCCGCTCGCTGTCGAAGGGCCGCGCGAGCGCCGGCATCACGCCGTCGCACTTCGAGCAGGTCCCGAATTCCCTCCTCGCGAAGATCGTTGAGACTTCGTCCAAGGCCCCCGCCCGCAGCTAAACTCGTTCTTTTTCCGCCATGAAAGGCCAACGTATTCGCATCAAACTCCAGGGCTTCGATTACCGTGTGATCGACCAGTCCGCTCTGGAAATCGTCGAGACCGCGAAGCGCTCCGGCGCCCGTGTGTCCGGCCCGATCCCGCTGCCGACGCGCATCGAGAAGCTGTCCGTGAATCGCTCGCCGCACGTCGACAAGAAGTCGATGGAGCAGTTCGAGACCCGCACGCACAAGCGCCTCATCGACATCATTGAGCCGACCGCTCAAACGGTCGACGAGCTGAAGAAGCTGAACCTCCCGTCCGGCGTCGACATCACCATCAACGTCTGATTTCGCACTCCTTTTAGTCGTATCCTAACAGTCCATACATAGCAGTTGTCCGTGTGCGCATCGTCGCACCGCCGGACCCCTCGCTAATGTAGGTTCTAAACGGAAACCTTTCCACCTACCGCTTAGCCCATGATCTCTACTCTCGTAGGCAAAAAAATCGGCATGACGCAGGTCTACGACGCTCAAAACGTCCTAGTCCCCGTCACCGTGGTTGAGGCCGGCCCCTGTCCGGTCGTCCAAGTGAAGACGACCGAAACCGACGGCTACAACGCCGTCCAGCTCGGCTTTTCCCAGAAGAAAGCGAAGAATTCTCCCAAGGCCGAACAGGCTCACGCGAAGAAGGCCGGTCTCGAGCAGACCCCCCGCGTGTTGAGCGAAGTCCGCACTGAAGGCGCGCCCGATCTCAAGGTGGGCGACGTTGTCACGGTGGCCGCCTTTACCGAAGGCCAGATGGTCGACGTGATTGGCATCACCAAGGGCAAGGGCTTCCAGGGTGTTGTGAAGCGCTTCCGGGTTGCCGGCGGCCCCGCCGCCCACGGCTCGATGTTCCACCGCCGCATCGGTTCGATCGGCATGCGCCAGACTCCTGGCCGCTCGTGGAAAAACCAGGCGATGCCCGGACACATGGGCAGCGAGCGCCGCACGGTGCAGAACCTCCGCATCGTCAAAGTCGTTCCGGAGAAGAACCTTCTCCTCGTCAAGGGAGCGATCCCCGGCGCCAACGGCGACGACGTGATCGTCCGCACTGCCATCAAGGGCCAGCCCAAGAAAGCCTAACCGGAGGACCTGATTAGCCATGAAGCTCAAAGTTTTTTCCCCTGACGGCACGTCCTCGCGCGAAGAAGAGTTCGCCGGCCTGCCGACGTTCGAAGGTGACAAAGGCCTCCAGGCCGTAAAGGAAGTCATCGTCGCTATCGAAGCCAACGCCCGCCTGGGCACGCACTCCACCAAGACCCGCGGCGAAGTCCGCGGCGGTGGCAAGAAGCCCTGGCGCCAAAAGGGTACCGGCCGCGCCCGAGCCGGGTCCATCCGCTCGCCTCTGTGGTCTGGCGGCGGTGTTGTCTTCGGCCCGAAGCCCCGCGACTACTCGAAGAAGATCAATTCCAAGGTGAAGGCCCTGGCGTTTAGCCGTGCGCTCTTTGATCGCGCCAGCGCCGGGGAGATCGACGTCATCGAACGCTTCGAGATCCCGGCTGCGAAGACCAAGGCGATCAACACCGTGATCGGTCGTATCTCCCCCGAGGGCAAAGTCCTCGTCGTGGACGAGACATTCACCCCCGAAGTGAGCCGTGCCACGCGCAACCTCGAGCGCGTCAGCATGCAGGAAGCCGCCAAGCTCAACGCCCTCGATCTCGCGAAATACCGCAAGATCATCGTTTCGAGCAAGGCCCTCGAGAAGATCATTGCCCGCGTCAACGGAGCCAACTCATGAACGCCGATAAAGTCCTCAAGCTCGTCCGCCTGACGGAAAAATCGAACAAGCTCTCGTCCGAGCTCGGCCAATACACGTTCGAGGTCAGCTCTGACGCTACCAAGCACACGATCGCCGACGCAGTCGAGAGTACCTTCAAGGTCACGGTGACGCGCGTGAACGTCCAAAATTACCGCGGCAAAAACAAGCGTAGCCGCCAGGGCCGCCCGAGCACGACGTCCGACTACAAGAAGGCGATCGTGACGCTCAAAGCCGGCGACAAGATCGAGCTCGTCTAATCCGGAGAACACCATCCATGGCTCTCAAACAGTTTCGTCCCCTCACGCCTTCCCAGCGGTTCACCAACCTGAACCGTCCGGAGGGTCTCGCCAAAAAACGTCCTGAACGCGGCCTGACCCAGGCGAAAAACAAGACCGGCGGTCGCAACTGCTATGGCCGCCTCACGTCGCGTCATCGCGGCGGCGGCCACAAGCAGCTGTACCGCATCATCGATTTCCGCCGCGACATCCTCGATGTGCCGGCCAAGGTGCAGGCGATCGAGTACGATCCCAACCGCACCGCCCATATTGCCCTACTGGCGTACGCCAACGGCGAGAAGCGCTACATCCTCGCTCCGAACGGCCTCAAGGTAGGCGACAGCATCGTCACCTCCAACAAGGCGACGACGAATGATTACCTGACGGGTAACAACTTCCCGCTGGAGATTATTCCTCCGGCCACGAAGCTCCACGCGGTCGAGCTCCTTCCCGGACGCGGCGCCCAGATGGGCCGCACCGCCGGTACCTCCGTCGAGCTGGTCGCGATCGAGAACGGCCAGGCTCAGCTGAAGATGCCCTCGGGCGAAATCCGCCTCGTGAATGCCAAGTGCCGTGCGACCATCGGCGAAGTTGGCAACGGGGATCATAACAATCAGTCCCTCGGTAAGGCCGGTCGCAGCCGCTGGCTGGGCAAGCGCCCGCACGTTCGCGGTATGGCGATGAACCCGGTCGATCACCCCAACGGTGGTGGCCAGGGCAAGTCCAAGGGTGGTGGCGGTCGCCAGCAACTCGTCTCGCCGTGGGGTCAGCTCGCCAAGGGCTTCCCGACCCGCCGTCGGTCGAAGGTGTCCAGCAGCCTCATCCTCACCCGCCACAACGGTCGTCCGCCGCGCGGCAAGAAATAACCCTCTAAGGATCCCGCAACATGGCACGTTCGATCAAAAAAGGTTTCTTCGTCGACTACCACCTGCTCGAGAAGATCGAGAAGGCGAGCAAGGGCGGAGCCCGCAAACCCATTCAGACGTGGTCGCGCCGCTCGACCATCACGCCCGACTTCGTCGGTCACACCTTCAATGTTCACAACGGCAAGGCGTTCGTCGCCGTGTACGTGACGGAGAACATGGTCGGTCACAAACTCGGGGAGTTCGCCCCGACGCGCATCTTCAAGGCGCACGGCTCGCATACCGCGAAGGTCGTCTAAGCGTAATTATCTAAACACTACAGCAAAAGGGCAGGGCCCCGCATCCGCGGGGCTGCTGTCGCCGAAATCGGAATCAACTCCATGGAAGTTCAAGCTCTCACCCGCTACGCGCGCATGTCGCCGAAGAAAATGCGCGAAGTCGCCCGCACCATTCAGGGTCGCAAGGCCCCCGAGGCGGTCGATCTTCTCAACATCATCCCGCGCAAATCGGCTCGCCTGATTGCGAAGACGCTGAAGTCGGCCATCGCGAACGCGGAAAACAACAACAACCTCTCCGCCGACGCGCTCGTCGTGAAGACTGCCGTCATCGAAAACGGTCCCGTCTTGAAACGCTTCAAGGCTGGAGCTCGTGGTTCGGCCATGCCGCGCCGCAAGAAGATGTCCCACATCCGCATCGTCCTGAGCGACGGAACCACCAACTCGTAATTTACTTCCATGGGCCAAAAGACCAATCCGATCGGTTTCCGTCTCGCCGTCCGCCGCAACTGGCAGTCCCGCTGGTACGCGAACAAGAAAGATTTCGGCAAACTCCTCGCTGAAGACCAGGTGATCCGTGAGAAACTCATGGAGAAGCTGAAGCAAGCCTCAGTGCCGCGGATCTTCATCGAACGCGCGTCCAATCGCGTTCGCGTCAAGATCTACACCGCCCGCCCGGGCATCGTCATCGGCCGCAAAGGGCAGGAGATTGAGAAGATCAAGGACGAGCTGGCGAAGCTCACCGGCAAAGAAATCCTCCTCGACATCCAGGAGGTGAAGAAGCCGGAGATCGAAGCCCAGCTCGTCGCGGAGAACGTCGCTCTCCAGCTCGAGCGCCGGATTGCTTTCCGCCGCGCGATGAAGAAGGCCGTAGAAATGGCCATGACGCTCGGTGCCGAAGGTATCCGTATCCAGTGCTCCGGTCGTCTCGGCGGCGCCGACATCGCACGCCGCGAGTGGCAGCGCAAGGGCCGCGTCCCGCTGCATACGCTTCGCGAGAACATTGACTACGGTTTCTCCGAAGCTCGCACCGTGTATGGCAAGATCGGCGTCAAGTGCTGGATCTGCAAAAAGGAAGCGGACAACAACTGAGCCCGCTCTCGTTAACCTGATTCATAGGAGATTCCTCCATGGCCCTCTCTCCCGCACGCACCAAATTCCGCAAGACGCAGAAAGGCTCGCTCGCCGGCAACGCGAAACGTGGAAACACGCTCGCTTTCGGCGACTTCGGCCTCCAGTCGCTCACCCGCGGCCCCATGACGGGCCAGCAGATCGAAGCGGCCCGCGTCACCATCTCGCGCCACCTGAAGCGCAAGGGCAAACTCTGGATCCGCGTGTTCCCGCACAAGCCGGTCACGAAGAAGCCCGCCGAAACCCGCATGGGTCACGGTAAAGGCCCCGTCGAGTATTACGTTGCCCAGATCAAGCCGGGCGCGGTGCTCTTCGAACTCGCCGGCGTTCCCGCCACCATCGCCAAGGAAGCGTTCCGCCTGGCTGACGCCAAGCTGCCCTTCCACTGCCGCTTCATCGTCCGTGAGGGCGCGGCGTCCTAACTCGTAACCGCTATTCGGATACGCCCATGACTTCAAAAGAAATCCGCGACCTCGCTCCCGCCGAAGTGGACACCCGCCTCCGCGAAGCGCGCGAAAAGCTCCTTCAGCTGCGCCTGCGCAAGCAGACCGGCCAGATCGAAAAGACTCACGAACTGCGTGTGATCCGCAAGGACATCGCGCGCCTCCAAACCGCCAAGAACGCGAAGAAGACCCAGGCTGCCTGAGCCGGGTGCGCGCAAGCGATCAACTGATTTAAGACCATGTCCTCCCCGACACGTAACAAACGCAAAGACTTCATCGGCTTTGTCACCAGCCGTTCCGGCGACAAGTCGATCAAGGTGACGGTGCCGTTCAAGACACCGCATCCGCGTTATCAGAAAGTCATCAACCGCAAGACTGTCGTGCACGTGCACGATGAGAAGAACGAGGCCAATGTCGGCGACAAGGTCGAGATCATGGAGACCCGCCCGATCAGCCGGCTGAAGCGTTGGCGCGTTATTCGCGTGCTCGAGCGCGCAGTCGTCGCCGGTGCCGCAGTGACGGAAGCCGACGTTGCGGAGAAGGTCCCGACCAAGACCGTCCAGTCGACCGAGACCCCCTCGGCCTAACCCACCCACCAGGAGGATCGCGTCATGATTCAACTCCGTTCCATTCTCGAAATCGCCGACAACACGGGCGCCCGCAGGGCGGCCTTCATCAGCCGCAAGGGCCAGAACACGGACACCGCGGGCGTTGGCGACATCATCACTGTCCACATTAAGGAAAGCAGCACGGACGCTTCGGTGAAAAAGGGCGAGGTCGCCAAGGCCGTCGTCGTTCGCACCAAGGCCCCGGTCCGCCGCGCGGACGGCAGCTACCTGCGTTTTGACAGCAACGCCATCGTGATCATCGGGCCCGATGGCAATCCGAAGGGCACCCGCATCTTCGGTCCGGTCGCCCGCGAACTGCGCGCGAAGAACTTCATGAAGATCATTTCGCTCGCGCCGGAGGTCCTCTAACCATGGCTCAGTCTTTTCACATCAAACGCGGCGACCAAGTTGTCGTCATTTCCGGATCCCACAAAGGCAAGTCGGGCAAAGTGCTTGAACTGCTCCCCAAAAAGCAGCGCGCCATCGTGGAAGGTGTGGGCATGATCAAACGCCACACCAAGAAATCCCAGGAGCATCCCAACGGCGCGATCGTCGAGCGCGAGGGTTCGATCCACATTTCGAACCTGATGGCTCAGTCGGTTTTTGACGCCTCGAAGCGCAAAAAGAACGCCTGAGTCGGCGACGAGTAAGGGGGGAAGCCGTAACGCGACTTCTCTCCAATTGCTCCTTGCCCCTGCGCTCCGGCTCCCGCTAACGTCATCCCTTTTCCCTTTCTCCCTACACACTCTATGCCTCCGGGTCGGAAATCCGGTGGCCTCGCACCATGAGTCAAACCTACACGCCCGTCCTCAAGAAGCTCTACAACGAGCAGGTCGTCGCTGAGCTCAAGAAGAGCCGCGGCTACAAAAACCCGCATCAGGTTCCGAAGATCACGAAGATCGTCGTGAACACGGGCATCGACGCGGACGCCGACAAGAATCAGATCGCCGACGCCGCTCGCGACCTCGGGCTGATCGCCGGTCAGAAGCCGGTCCTCACGAAGGCGAAGAAGGCGATTTCGAATTTCAAACTCCGCCAGGGGCAAGTCGTCGGCGCGTTCGTGACGCTCCGTGGCGACGCCATGTGGGAGTTTCTCTACCGCCTCCTTGCGGTGGCGCTCCCGACCATCCGCGACTTCCGCGGCGTCTCGCCGAAGCTGGACGGTCAGGGCAACTACAACCTGGGCATAACCGACTTCACCATCTTTCCCGAAATCACCGTGGAAAATGTGAAGAAGAGCATGGGCCTCGACATCACGATCGTGACGACTGCTGAAACGGACGAAGAAGGGCGCGAGCTCCTGAAGCTCCTCGGAATGCCGTTCCGCCGCACCGAGCCCGCTGCTCCGACCAAGACCCAAGCCGCGTAATTTAAGAACCTCCTGCCATGCCGAAAACGTCCGCCATCGAACGCAACCTGAAGCGCATCCGCCTGGTTGAAAAACATAAGGCCAAGCGCGCGGAGCTGAAGGCCACCCTCGCCAATCCGGCGACCAGCGACGAAGAGTTTTTCGCCGCCCAGAAGAAGTTGGCCAAGCTCCCCCGCAATTCTTCGCCCGTTCGCGTTCGCAACCGCTGCTCCCTGAGCGGCCGTCCGCGTGCCTACAACCGAAAGTTCGGCGTCTCCCGTATCCAGTTCCGCGAGCTCGCGCTTGCTGGCAAGATCCCGGGCGTCATCAAGAGCTCCTGGTAGAGCCAAACGCCTCTCGAAACCTTTTTACGCCGGGAGTCGGATATGACCCGGCGGCCAGAGAAAACAAACATCCACCATGACAGATCCCGTCAGTGACTTCCTGACCCGCCTCCGCAACGCCAGCAAGGCCGGTCTCGCCGAGTGTGTTTCACCGCACTCCAAGCTGAAGCAGAACATCGCTTCTATCCTCAAGACCGAGGGCTTCATCACCGATTATTCGGACGGCTCCGACAAGGCGGGCCACAAGACCCTGATCGTAAAGCTGAAGTACATCGATAACGCTCCGGCGCTCTCGAACCTCACGCGCGTTTCGACGCCGGGACGCCGCCTGTACTATCGCTATACCGAAATTCCCCGCGTGCTAAACGGACTCGGCATCAGCATTCTCTCGACCTCGAAGGGACTGATGAAGGATCAGGATTGCCGCCGCAACAAGCTGGGTGGCGAGCTCATCTGCAACGTCTGGTAACCGGAGACCGAATACCATGTCTCGCATTGGCAAAGTTCCCGTTCGTATTCCCGAGAAGGTCAAAGTCGACATCAAGGACCATACCGTCCATGTCGAAGGCCCGAAGGGCAAAGTCACCAAGACGTTCGCTCCGGTGGTCGACATCAAGCTCGCCGACAAGAAGGTGACCGTCGCTCCCGTCGAGGAGACCCGTTTTGCTCGCGCCATGTACGGCACCGCTCGCTCGGTGATCGCCGGCATGGTCAAAGGCGTCACGGAGGGCTACTCGAAAGAGCTCGAAATTCAAGGCGTCGGCTTCAAGGCGAATTTGAAGGGCAAACAGCTCGATCTCGCGCTGGGCTACTCGCACCCGATTCTCTTCGACATTCCCGAGGGGATCAAAATCACGGTGACGGACCAGACAAAGCTGAAGATCGAAGGCGCGGACAAGCAGCTCGTGGGAGCCGTCACCGCCAACATCCGCAGCTATTACCCGCCGGAGCCTTACAAGGGCAAGGGTGTGCGCATCGTCGGCGAACGCGTCCGCCGCAAGGAAGGCAAGACGGTGGCCTAACGGTGGCAGCCGCCGCTTAATGCTGAATGAAGGATGCAGAACGAAGTATGATTCGGCCGGCCCGAGCTTCATTCTGTATCCAATTCATCATTCTACATTCATAATTCTAAATTTGTCTTTTCAATGAACACTGTCCGCAAAGCCGACCTCCTCCAGAAGCGCCGCTGGAGAATCCGCAAGAAGGTCAAAGGCACCGCCGAACGTCCGCGCCTCGCGGTTCGTTTCTCCGGCAAGCACATCTACGCCCAGGCGATCAACGACGATACCGGCTCGACGCTGGTGTTTCTTTCCAGTCTCGACGCCGAGCTCCGCAAGAAGAAGCTCGGGGCCAATATCGCCGGTGCGAAAGAGCTCGGCGCGGCGTTTGCCAACAAAGCCAAGGCGGCGGGCGTAAGCGCGGTTGTTTTCGACCGCTCGGGCGCTCCCTACCACGGTAAAGTCAAAGTTTTCGCCGACGCTGCTCGCGAAGGCGGCCTCGTATTCTAACCCATGAGCAATTCTTCCCAGAGATTCCCCTCTGCCCCCGGCCGCGGTCAGCAGCAACAACAGACTGAGGACGGCGCGCCGCAGATGGTCGAGAAGGTCGTCTTCATCAACCGCTGCGCGAAGGTCGTCAAAGGTGGTCGTCGTTTTAGCTTTTCCGCTCTCGCCGTCGTCGGCGATCAGAAGGGCAATATCGGCATCGGCTACGGCAAGGCGAACGAAGTCCCGGACGCGATCAAGAAGAGCACGGCCCATGCGCACAAGCACCTCGTGAACGTGAAGCTGAAAGGCGACACGATCCCTCACGACGTGCTCGGCGAGTACGATGGCGGAAAGGTGCTTCTCAAGCCCGCCTCGCCCGGTACCGGCCTGATCGCTGGTGGCGGTGTCCGCGCGGTGCTCGAGGCCGCCGGCGTCAAGAACGTGCTCACGAAGTCGATGGGTTCCAAGAACCACATCGCGGTCGTGCACGCGACTCTCAACGGGCTGCGCAAGCTCCGTTTGGCCGAGCAGATTGAGGCTGCCCGCAAGGCCTGAGCTTCATTCAGGGGCCGATCTGGGCGGGGTGCCATCACCCCGCTCTCGTCGTTCCCTCAGGACAACGTTGTTCTGCGAACCAAAACTTTCTCTCAAACAAATCCGAGTCCTGCCTCAAAACGAAGGGTAGGGCGCCTTTAGGAAACCTATGAAACTCCACGAACTCAAGAACGTCCCTGGTGCTGTCCATCGCAAGAAGCGCGTTGGCTGTGGCGAGGGTGGTGGTCACGGAAAAACGTCGGGTCGCGGCGGCAAGGGCCAAACGGCCCGCTCCGGCAGCAGCATTCGCCCCGGCTTTGAAGGCGGTCAGATGCCGCTGTACCGCAAACTCCCGCACCGTGGTTTCAACAACTACAACTTCCGCACCGGCTACGAGACGATCAACGTCGGTGATCTGGCGAAACTCGACGCTTCGGTTACCGAGATCAACGCCGAGACTCTCCGCCAGGCTGGCCTGATCCGCTCTACGGACTCAGCGCTGAAGGTACTGGGCGACGGCGAGGTAACCCGCGCTTTCAAGGTCACGGCAGCGAAGTTCACCGAGTCTGCCAAGGCCAAGATCGAGAAGGCTGGCGGTCAGGCGATTGTCGCTGAATAAGGTTTCAGACTGTGCGGTGGGTGTATTTTCGCCCGCCGCATACTCGTTCCTTGCGGTTTCCGCCGCCTCCGGTCAGATCTCACGTTTTTAACCGCCACCCCTGTGCTTTCCGCATTCACTAACTCGCTGAAGATCCCTGAGCTGCGCTCCCGGATTTTCTACACATTGGCGCTGTTGTTCGTCGCGCGCGTCGGCGCCCACATCCCGCTGCCGGGCATCGACCCGAAGCCGCTTCAGGATTTCTTCGCCGCACAGACTGCGGCGGGAGCTGGCTCGATGGTCGGCTTGTACAACATGTTTACCGGCGGTGCGCTGGTGAAAGGCGCCGTTTGCGCGCTGGGCATCATGCCGTACATCAGCGCCTCGATTATTTTCCAGCTGATGACCGCGGTAGTTCCGCAGCTCAGCCGGCTCCAGCAAGAGGGTGATGTTGGAAGACAGAAACTGACTCAGTACACCCGCTATGCGACGGTGCTGATCTGTTTGGTGCAAGGCACTTTGCTGATTCTTGCATTGGAAAACCCCGGTCGGTTGTTTCCGGGGTACACCGTAGAGCAATACGGAGCGATCGTGATCGTTTCGAAGACTTACTTCCTCATCACCTCCGTCATCTTCATGACGGCCGGCACGCTGCTTTTGATGTGGCTCGGAGAGCAGATCACTCAGCGCGGCATCGGCAACGGTGTGTCGCTCTTGATCACGATCGGCATTTTGCAGGATATCCCCGGTGCGGCTCAGGCAACCTACAAGCTTTTCTTCGCTCCCGTGGGAGTGGCCAAGCTCGGGCTCCCGCAAGGCATCGTGATGGTTCTCCTGTTCGTGATCGTGACCATGGGAATTATCATGGTGGTGCAAGGGCAGCGGAAGATTCCGGTGCAGTACGCGAAGCGCGTGGTCGGCAACAAGGTGATGGGAGGGCAGAGCTCGTTCCTTCCCCTGAAGGTCAATTACTCCGGCGTCATGCCTGTCATCTTTGCCAGCGCCATTCTGCTCTTCCCGCAGCAGATCTTCTCCCAGCTCGGTGCCGCGATGAATTGGAAGTGGATGGTTGAGTTTGCGAACAATCTGCTCCGCGGTCACTGGACGTACTACTCGGGCTATACCGTGCTGATTCTGTTCTTCAGCTACTTCTGGGTTTCCGTGATGTTTAAGCCCATTCAGATCGCCGACGACCTGAAGAAATACGGCGGCTACATTCCCGGTGTTCGCCCCGGTGAACCCACGGCCAACTTCTTGGATTTCATCATGACCCGGATGACTCTGGCTGGCGCGATCTTCCTCACGGTGATCGCGGTGACTCCGGACGTCCTTCTGTTCGAAATCAACGTTCCGCAGCGTATCGCTGCGTTCTTCGGCGGAACAGGAATGCTGATCACGGTTGGTGTCATTCTGGACACGATGCGCCAGATCGAGACCTTCCTTTTACAGCGCCACTATGACGGCTTCCTCAAGAAGGGCCGCATCCGGGCGCGCAGCAACGCGGCCATCGGAGCCCTTGGTGAAGCCGCCGATATGAAGACGGTCGGCAAACTTTGGATTGCGGTCGGCACGCTCTTTGTGATCGGCCTTGCGGCTTGGACGGTCAAATACCTCCAGACGCACTAATTCGTGCTTTACTTTGGCCGTAGCGCCTGTCATTTCCGACCTCTTTTCGCAGTTTGGCCCTGTAGCCAGAGTTAAGCTGCTGATCCTCGGTTCCTCCGGTGTTTCAACCGATTCCCTGATGGGCCGCCTCCGTTCTTTGAATTTTGAGCACGTCTCTCCCGCCGATCTGCTGTCGCAGGAGATTTCGCGTCGCACCCCGTTGGGCATCAAGGCCGAGCGGGCGACCAGGGGCGGTCCTGCCGTCCCTGGCGAAACCATGGTCGCGTTGATGCGGCGCTGGTTTTGGGCGCGCAAACCTGATGCGGGTTTCGCCCTCACGGGCTTCCCGGCTACGTTGCTCCAAGCCAAGGTTTTTGATGAATGGCTCGACGCCCGCGGCGAAGCGCTCAATGGAGTGCTCGCTACGTACGGCGCGGACAAGTCCATCGTCTGCCACTATCGCCAGCTCGGGCTGCTCTTGCAGACGAGCGAACTCGCCGCCTGATGATTCCCATCAAGTCCAAAGAGGGGATTACGCGGATGCGCGAGTCCTGTGCTATCGCGGCCGCCGTCTTGCAGCGACTCAAAGATCGCGTGCAGCCCGGCATTTCTACCTACGACTTGGATCAAGCTGCCCGCGAAATCATCGCGAGCTACGGAGCCCGAAGCGCCTGCTATGGATACCAACTCGGCTCACGCCGGTATCCGGCGTACAGCTGCTTGTCGGTGAACGACGAGGTCGTTCACGGCATTGGCTCACTGAAGCGTATTCTTCGAGAAGGGGACATCATCTCCCTGGATATCGTAGTCGAGTACAACGGGTATATTGGCGACAACGCCTACACCGTCGCGATCGGCCAGATTCCTCCTCGCGTTCAGGAACTCCTCCGCGTCACGCAAGAGGCCCTGGAGATCGGTATCCGTCACGCCGTTGTGGGAAACCGCATCGGCGACATTTCGGAGTCGGTCCAAAAACACGTCGAGTCGCGCGGCTTTTCCGTCGTTCGCGAGATGGTTGGCCATGGCGTTGGTGTCTCGATGCACGAAGAGCCGCAGATCCCAAACTTCCTCGACCGGCCCAAGAAGCGGACTGATCTGATTCGCCCTGGAATGACCCTCGCCATCGAGCCCATGGTCAACATGGGTGGCGCGCGAACGAAGACGTTGAGTGACGGATGGACGGTGGTGACCTCTGACGGCGCCCCCTCCGCTCACTTCGAACACACAGTGCTCACGTCAGAAAAAGGCCCGGAAATCCTGACGATTGCCCGGCCAGATCTCCTCTGAATCGGCGCGCCATCTCGGCGCAACCCGATCCAGTCTCTCTTTCCAACTAAAATTTTAACCTAGTTCCTATCACCTTATGCCACGTCTCCTCGGTGTCGAAATCCCCGCGAAGAAGAAAGTCGCGTATTCACTCCGCTATATCTACGGCATCGGTCCCCAGCGGGCCGACCAGGTCGTCAAAGAAGCCGGCCTCGATGCCAACATGCGCGCCTCGGATCTCACCGAAGAGCAGCTGAACAAGATCCTTCAGGTGATCACCGAGCACAAATGGGTGGTCGAGGGCGATCTCCGTCGTGAGATTGCTGGCAATCTGAAGCGCCTCCAAGCGATCAACTGCTACCGCGGCATTCGCCACCGCCGCAGCCTCCCGGTTCGCGGCCAGCGCACCAGCACCAACGCTCGTACCCGCAAGGGCCCGCGCAAGACCGTCGGCGTCGCCAAGAAAGCTGAATAATTACCGTCATGGCTGAAGAAAAGTCCGCTCCCAAGAAGGCTCCGAAGAAGGAGGCCGCTCCGGCCGCCGCTGGCGCCGAAACGAAAGCTCCGGCCGCTGAGAAGCCTGCCAAGGCCAAGGCTCCCGCGGGCGACAAGCCCGCCAAGAAGGAAGGTTCCGAGGGCGCGGCTCCCGCCGCAGCAGCCGCTCCGGCGAACGCTCCCGCTGCCGACAAGCCCGTCGAACTCGTCGGTGGTGTCGCGAAGCAGCCGACCGCCGAAGACCTCCTCAAGGAAGAGCTCGGCGCGATCAAGGTCCGCAAGGCAAAGGGATCGAAGAACGTCACCTCCGGCGTCGCGAACATCCTCGCCTCGTTCAACAACACGATCGTTTCGATCACGGACCAGAAGGGCCAGGTCATCGCTTGGTCCAGCGCGGGTAAGTGCAATTTCCGCGGCTCCCGCAAGTCCACCGCCTACGCCGCGCAGGTCGTCGCTCAGGACGCCGCTCGCAATGCGATGGCCCACGGTCTGAAGGACGTCGTCATTCGCGTCAGCGGTCCCGGCCTCGGTCGCGATTCCGCCATCCGCGCGCTCCAGGCTATCGGTCTCGAAATCACCTCGATCGTCGACGTGACGCCCATCCCGCACAACGGTTGCCGCCCGCGCAAGCGCCGCCGCGTGTAACCGAGCTTCAACTACAGAGACATCTTTTAACTCCTTTTAGTCATGGCTCGTTATATTGGACCCACCACCCGCGTCAGCCGGCGCTTTTCGCAGCCGATCTTTGGCGCGACCAAGGCGTTCGAGAAGCGCAACTATCCTCCGGGCCAGCACGGCCCCAAGCTGCGCCGCAAGCTCTCGGAATACGCCGTCGGTCTGAACGAAAAGCAGAAGCTCCGCTATATCTACGGCCTGCTCGAACGCCAGTTCCGCCGCGTCTTCGAAAACGCCAAGCGCGAGCGCGGTGTCACCGGTGAGCGCTTTCTCCAACTCCTCGAAACCCGCCTCGACAGCGTCGTCTATTTGCTTGGTTTCGCGAAGTCCCGCGCTTCCGCCCGCCAGTTCGTCAACCACGGTCACGTACGCGTCAACGGGCACAAGGTCGACATCGCCAGCTACAACGTGAAGCCCGGCGACGAAATCGAGGTGAAGAACACCCCGTCGTCGCGCCAGTTCGCGACCCGCAATCTCGAAGAAAACCGCAGCCGGAACGTCCCCGGTTGGCTCACGCTGAACGCCGAGGCTTTCAAGGCCACGGTGAACCGCCTGCCGACGCGTGACGAGATGGAGCAGGGCATCAACGAGCAGCTGATCGTCGAGTTCTACTCGCGTTTCTAAGCTTTCTTGGCGTAATAGCTTAACTTCCACTTAAAGAGTCCCGCCATGCCCAAACGTCTCGGAAAGTTCGAACTCCCCTCCAAGCTGACCAAGGTTGAAGAAGGCGCTACGCCGACTTACGCCAAGTTCGTCGCCGAGCCTTTCGAAGCCGGTTACGGTCACACGATCGGCAACTCGCTTCGCCGGGTGCTGCTCAGCTCGATCGAGGGTTCTGCGATCTCTTCGATCAAAATCGAAGGCGTTAACCACGAATTCCAGAGCATCGATGGAGTCGTCGAAGACGTCACCGACATCGTCCTCAACCTGAAGAAGATTCTGATCGTCTCTCAGAAACGGGAACCGATCACGCTCTCCATCAAGGTCAATCGCGAGGGCCCCGTCACCGCCGCCGACATCCAGGCCGATCCGAACATTCAGATCGTGAACCCGGAACAGGTGATCTGCACGCTCGACAAGGCTCGTCCTTTCGACGCGGAGATCGAGATCAAGACCGGCCGCGGTTATTATCCGGGTGAGCAGAACAAGAAGGAAGACCAGGCGATCGGCGTCATTCCGATCGACTCGCTCTTCAGCCCGGTGCGCCTCGTCAAGTACGCCGTGGAGAACACGCGCGTCGGCCAGATTACGGATTACGACAAGCTGATCCTCGAAATCTGGACGGATGGACGCATCACCCCGGACGATGCCCTCAAGCAGTCCGCTTCGATCCTGAAGCATCACCTCGACGTCTTCGATCGCGTCAGCGATGAGCAGTACGAATTCGAGAGCCAGCAGAGCGAGGTCAGCGAGGAGCAGAACAAGCTCCGCAAGCTCCTCAACATGTCGGTCAACGAAATCGAACTCTCTGTCCGCGCCGCGAACTGCCTGAACAACGCCAACATCACGACCGTCGGCGAGCTGGCGATGAAGACGGAGCAGGAGATGCTCAAGTACCGCAACTTCGGCAAGAAGTCGCTGAATGAAATCAAGGAGAAGCTCGAAGCCCTCGGCCTTTCCCTTGGCATGAAGTTCGACGAGCGCCTGCTGGACACCAAGAAGGACGTCTAACCTTTATCGACCCTCGCGCCGTCCGCGCGCCTCACGCTGCACGCGGGTTGCCGATCGGGGGTCCCTAACAACCAAACCAAATGCGTCACCAAAAACATCACGCGCCCCTCGGCGTCCACCGCGAGCACCGCGAAGCGATGCTGTCCAATCTGGCAGCCTCGCTCATCAATCACGGTCGCATCCAGACCACGCTGGCGAAAGCCAAAGCGCTGCGTCCGTTTGTTGAGAAGCTGATCACCAAGGCCAAGAAGGCCTCGGCGAAGGCGGACAAGAAGGACGCGCTGCATCTGCGCCGTCTGGCTTCCCGCGACCTCCGCGACGAGGACGCCCTGACGCTTCTTTTCAACGAGAAGCACAAGGAATTCGCCAATCGCAATGGCGGCTACACCCGCATCTACAAGCTCGGCCAGCAGCGTATCAGCGATGCTGCCGAGATGGCCCTGATCGAATTCGTGAAGGCCGACGACGTGGGCTACAAAAAGACCCGCCGCAAGGCCGGCAAAAAGGGCAAGAAGGCCGCGGCTCCCGCCGAGGCTGCTCCTGCTGCCGACACCCCCGCGGCTCCTGCCGAAGGCGAAGCGAAGAGCTGATTCGTTTCGTATTCAGATACTCTCGACGCGCCGGGCGAAAGCTCGGCGCGTTTTTCTTTTTTGGGGAAGGTTTCGAGCGAACGGTGGGTTTCGCGGCATGGCTGAATCCGCCGTACTGCTCGGCATTCCACGCAGCGGGCGGACGGCGGCGGTCCGGCGATCGACGTCAGCGAATCGAGCACGGGCCAGCCACAGCGACCCACGAAAGTTTTGAACCTCCACTTGGGAGAGCCATCTTGGACGCATGGACATTGTGACCGCCGCCACCCTTTTCTGCCTGGTTGTGGCCGCGTTGTTTCTCAGCCTCTGGATGTATTACGATCGCCGTGACTATGCTCTATTCGAGCACGCGCGGCGAAAATCGACGTTCTGCTGCATACGTTGCCACTTTCTCTATGGCGCTGCGGGTCAGCCCGACGTCTGCAAGTGTCCTCGTTGTGGGCATGAGAATGCTAGATTGCGATTTTGAGCCGAATGTCGGCGGACGTCGGTTCAGCAGAAGGCCGAACCGTTCGATTGCAGGGGCAGGGTAGTTGGAAGCCAGTGGTTCGTAGCCAAGTCGATCAGGCGGCGGTTTTCTGGTTTTCCCGACTACTAGCCACCAACTGCCAGCCACGCCGCGACGCGCCCGCGGCGGACCAACTCGCAGTTTCGAACTTCTCCGCGTCCGTCGCGGGCGCGGCCGATAATCCCCTTGCCGCGCTCCTCGGCAGGCATTCTGCTTTCCCTTTCCAAGCTGACACATGCCTCAGACTATCGCCGTCCTTGATTTCGGGTCGCAGTTCACGCAGGTCATCGCTCGCCGGATTCGCGAGTGCCAAGTCTACTCGAAAATCTATCATTACACGACGCCCGCGGCGCAGCTGAAAGCAGACGGCGTGACCGGTATCATTTTCTCCGGAGGCCCGCAGAGTGTATATTCGAAGCAGGCGCCCCATCCCGATCGCGGGGTCTTCGAATTAGGTGTGCCGATCCTGGGCATCTGCTATGGGCTTCAGCTGATGGGCCATTTTCTGGGCGGCAAGGTCGCGAAGGGCGAACGCCGGGAATATGGCAACGGAACCCTCGAAATCTTCGGCAACAGCGAGCTTTTCAAGGGACTGCCGAAGAAGCTCAAGGTCTGGAATTCCCACGGCGACAAGCTGATCGAGCTGCCCAAAGGCTTTCATTCCGTCGCTCGCACTGAGAACTCAGAGTATGCGGGTATCGAGGATTCGGATCGCCGGTTCTACGCGATCCAGTTTCACCCCGAGGTCTTCCACACTGATCGCGGGATCGAGATCATCCGGAACTACCTGACGCGGATCTGCGGGTGCAAGGGCGATTGGTCGATGAGCAATTTCATTGATCGCAAGATCGCCGAGATTCGCGAAACGGTGGGCAAGTCCCGCGTTATCCTGGGCCTTTCCGGCGGCGTGGATTCTTCGGTGGCGGCCGCTCTGATCCACAAGGCCATCGGCAAGCAGCTCACGTGTGTGTTCGTCGACAACGGGCTGCTTCGCAAGGACGAGCGGGAGCACGTGGTCGACCTCTACAAGCGGAACTTCAAAATCGACCTCCGTGTCGTCGATGCGTCCGCGCTTTTCTTGCGCCGCCTCAAGGGCGTCGAAGAGCCCGAGCAGAAGCGCAAGATCATCGGCCGGACTTTCGTCGAAGTGTTTGAAAAGTCGCTCAAATCCATCGGTAAGGCCGAGTTTCTCGGACAGGGCACTTTGTATCCCGACGTGATCGAGAGCGTATCGATCGGCAACAACCCGGCGTCGTTGATCAAGAGCCACCACAACGTCGGTGGGCTTCCTGCCCGCATGAAGCTGAAGCTTCTCGAACCTCTGCGCGAGCTGTTCAAAGACGAGGTCCGCGCAGTCGGCACTGCCCTTGGGCTTCCTCGTGAGGTTGTCTGGCGCCAGCCGTTCCCGGGCCCGGGCCTGGGCGTTCGCGTGTTGGGCGATATCACGGCGGAGAAGCTGGCGATCCTGCGCGAAGCGGACGCCATTCTGCACGCGGAAATGATGGAGTCCGGTTGGTACTGGAAAGTCTGGCAGTCCTTCTGTGTCTTCCTTCCGGTGAAGTCGGTCGGCGTGATCGGGGACGAACGCAACTACGCCTATGTGATCGCCGTTCGCGTTGTGGAGAGCATCGACGCGATGACGGCGGACTGGACCCGCCTACCTTACGATTTGCTTCAGACGATCTCGAACCGTATCACCAATGAGGTTCGGGGAGTCAGCCGTGTCGTCCTCGACATTAGCTCGAAGCCTCCGGCCACCATTGAGTGGGAGTAATCCTGCAACTACCCCAAGTCCGTATGTATCGCCTCCGCTCCGTTTTCGCCCTCTTGGTTCTTTCGGTGCTTTGTGTGGCGACAGCGAGAGCCAATGCCGACGCGGTGATCGCCAAGGCGCGTGCGTATTTGGGACCGGAAGAGGCGTTGAGTAACCTCACTTCGATCCACTTCGTCGGGACGCTAGAATCGATTGAGCCGCGGGAAAACGGTGCGGAGAAACCGGTATCGTTCGGGATCGACATCATATTCCAGAAGCCATTCCAGCAACGGATCGTCTTGACCGGCCCGAACATCGTCGAGACCACGGCACTCGACGGATACGAGGGATGGCACCGGATTCAGGATTCGAACGATCCGACGCGCTGGAGGACGACGTTGTATCCCAAAAGCAGGATCAAGCAGCTCCGCGCCTCCTCGTGGGAGAACCTGGCATTTTTCTCCGGCATCGAGAGCGTCGGCGGGACTGTCGAAAACCAGGGCATCGTCCAGATCGACGGCAAGAAAGCCGAGAAACTGGCCTTCATTCACGATCCGGGAATCGTCTATCTGCGTTACTTCGATCCTGAGACCGGGCGCCTGCTGTGCACGGAAACCGACCAAGGCGTGCGGATCCGCGAAGAAGGAGAGATCGTCGCCGGAGGCATCCGATTTCCGAAGCGGATCGTGAATACGAGCACTCAGCCGGAGAACAAGGAGCGTGTGGTCACGATCAACGTCGAGAAGGTCACGGTGAACGAGAAGTTCGCCGACGATCTGTTTGGCGTTCCGCTGATTCCTCCCCGGTGAACCCCTTTCTCCCCCGCCGCCGTGCGCATCCTGCGTTCCTCCTCCAAAACCTTCGCGAACGATCTCGCTGAGTTCTGCCGCGGAGCGATCGTTCCGAAAGAGATTCAAGACAGCGTCGCTGCCATCCTGGCCGACGTTCGCGTGCGCGGCGACGAAGCCGTTGCGTATTACGCGGCGAAGTTCGACGGGGCGAAACTCAGGGCCCGCGATTTTCGGGTGAAGACCGCGGATCTTCAGGCGGCCTGGGCGAATCTGCCATCTGCCGAGAAGAAAGCGATGGAGTCGGCCCACGAGAACGTGGTCGCTTTCAACAAGAAGTCCCTGCCGGCTGACTGGACGGCGAAGAACAAGCACGGCGCCGATGTCGGCGAAATCTTCCACCCGATACACCGCGTCGGCCTATACGTGCCGGGCGGACAAGTGCCTCTCGTCTCGACCGTGATCATGACGGCCACACTTGCGAAGATCGCAGGATGCCCGGAAATCGCCGTTTTCACGCCTTCGGATCCTTCCGGTCGGGTTGCGCAGGGGATGCTGGCCGCACTCGCGATGGTGGGAATCGACGAAGTGTATCGTGTGGGCGGGGTCCAGGCCATTGGCGCCATGGCGTATGGCACCGCGCATATTCCGGCGGTCGACAAGGTGTTTGGTCCAGGCAACGCCTACGTGTGCGAGGCCAAGAGGCAGGTGTTCGGCACGGTGGGAATCGATTCGCTGCCGGGGCCCAGCGAAGTGATGGTGATTGCGGACGAACTCGCCTTCCCGGATTTCGTGGCGGCTGATCTGCTTGCCCAGGCGGAGCACGGCTCCGGCCGCGAGAAGATCTATCTGGTGGCCACCTCCGAGCAGATTCTCCAGGAGGTGACGACCGAGCTTCAGGCCCAACTGAAGTTAATCACTCGTTCGGAAAAGACTCAGAAGGTTCTGAACGACGGTTTGGTCGGCATCCACGTCGATTCGCTGGCGAAAGCGGTGGAAGTGGCGAATTACGTCGCGCCCGAGCACCTCGAGCTGATGGTGAAGGAAACCTCGGCAAAAAAACTCACCCGAGAAATCACGACTGCCGGGGCGATCATGATCGGCAATTATACGCCGACCGCCTTGGGCGACTTCACCGCCGGTCCAAGCCATGTGCTCCCGACAGGGCGCTCAGGGCGTTTCTTCAGCGGTCTTCGCGTAGCGGATTTCCAACGACGCACGAGCATCATCCACTACGACGAAAAGACCGTGAAGAAGGGCAACGAGGTCGTCGCCGCGTTCGCCGCCATGGAAAAGCTCGACGCCCACGGTCGATCGGTGGCGATCCGAGCCCGTTGACGGACGCCGCGCTCGGCGCGGCGGCGACGCTGGAAGTTGGAGATTTGAAGTTCGATCGGAGCAGGCGCGCGCACGTCGCCCGTCCGCGTGCCAGATTCCGCCTTCGCACTTCGAACTTCTCGCGTCGCAGGCGCGCCGCTAGGGTTGCCGTTCCGCCATGGCCTCAATCCTCGACCTTGCTCTCCCTCACATCCAGAAGCTCCATGCCTACACTCCCGGCCTTCAGCCGACGGAGCCGGGGTGGGTGAAGCTCAACACGAACGAGTGCCCGTATCCGCCAAGTCCTCACGTGGTGGAGGCCATCCGACGCGAATTGGGGGATGCGGGCGCCTCTCTGCGCCTCTACCCGAATCCTACCAGCCAGCCACTGCGCAGGACGGTTGCGAGGCTCCATGGGATCGACGAAAAGCAGGTCTGCATCGGCAACGGGTCGGACGATATACTGAACCTGCTCGTCCGCGCGTTTGGTTCCGAACAGGCCCTGACGGGATTCACTTTCCCGAGCTACTCACTGTATCCGGTGCTCGTGGCGATCGAAGATGGGCGGAGCGAGTCCATCCCATTTGACCGGAGCATGAAGCTTCCGATCGACGCGGTTGCACGCTCGAAGGCACGGATGTTCATTCTGACGTCGCCGAATGCGCCGACGGGCGTCGGGTTTTCGCGCGCCGAGCTGGAGCAGGTGCTGGAGAATTATCGGGGAGTGTTTGTCGTCGACGAGGCCTATGCGTTGTTCGCCAAGGAAGACGCGGTTCCGCTACTTGCGAAGTATCCGAACCTCGTCGTCGTGCGGACACTTTCGAAGGCCTATGCTCTGGCCGGTATCCGCGTGGGATATGCGCTTGGGCACCCTGAAGTGATCGACGTTCTCGATCGGGTGCGCGACAGCTACAACGTGAGCCGGTTGTCCCAGGTTGCCGCGATTGCGGCCTTGGAGGATCGGGCGTACTACAGCGCGATCATCGATCGTGTGAGAACCACACGGGACGCAGCTGTGAGGGATTGGACGGAGCGGTTGGGGTGGTTCGTCTATCCGTCTCAGACGAATTTCATCTTCGTCGAACCGAAGAACGCTCGCGGCGAGGCCGGCGCTGCCGTCGCGAAATCGGCCTACGATTTCCTGTGCAGTCGCAAGGTCCTGGTCCGCTACTTTCCGAGCCACGCCTTGACCGCATCGTTCCTGCGCATCAGCGTCGGCACCGACGACGAGATGCTCGTGGTCAACAACTCCCTCGAGGCATGGCGCAAGAACGCATAACAACGCTCGCGCGGAAAACCGCGGAGACCGACATCACGCTCACCCTTGCCATCGACGGGCAGGGTAAGTCCGAAGTGAATACGGGAGTGCCGTTCTTCGATCACATGCTGACGCTTTTCGCGAAGCACGGCTTGTTCGATCTCAAGGTGAAGTGCGTGGGCGACGTCGCTGTCGATTACCACCACACGGTCGAGGATGTCGGATTGGTACTCGGCGATGCCTTCAAGAAGGCGCTGGGCGACAAACTCGGGATCCGCCGGTACGGGTTCTTTATTCTCCCCATGGATGAGTCGCTGGCCCGAGTGGTCGTGGATATCGGGGGGCGCCCGCATCTTGTCTACGAGGCGGAGCCGCCGACGATGTTCGTGCGCGATTTCAATATCATCCTCGTGAAGGAATTCTGCAGAGCGTTCAGCAATGCCCTCGGGGCCAACCTGCACGTGAAGCTGGAGTACGGCGAGGAGCCCCACCACGTTGCCGAAGCCATCTTCAAGTGCCTCGCTCGTGCGATGGATGTGGCGACCCAGGTGGACCCGCGTGCGGCTGGTTCACTTCCCTCGACCAAGGGGACGATCTAGTCGCGCCGCGAGCACGCAGCGCGGAGAAGCCCGATAGTAGGTGATCTGGAATCCGGCTGGCTGGGTCCGTCGGGCATTTCCAAGGGATCTGCACGCGGCAGTTCCTTGCACTCGGCGGACCGCTCCGTAGCTTGGAGCGCCGCGCTGGACCCAACCACCCACCACGAACCACGAACTACACACCTCGGGCCGGCCTCGCGTTGCTCTGAGCCCGTTCTAGGATTTTCCCATGTCCGCTCCCAAAATCGCCGTCATCGACAATGGCATCTGCAATCTACGCAGCGTGACCAAGGCTCTCGAAGCCGTGGGGTCGACGCCTGTCGTGGTGCATGAGCCTGGAGAGGTGAAGAACGTCGAGGGGCTGGTGCTTCCTGGTGTAGGGGCGCTGCGGGACTGTGTCGCAGCTCTGCGCAGCACAGGCCTGGATCGGACCGTTCGTTCGTGGATCGAAGAAGACCGGCCGTTCCTCGCCGTTTGCCTTGGAATGCAGGCGCTCTTTGAAAGTTCGGAAGAAGGAAACATCTCAGGTCTGGGCGTTTTCAGGGGGAAAGTGATCCGCTTCCGTCGGCCGCCCGAATACAAGATCCCCCACATGGGCTGGAATTCCGTGCGGTTTGTTCAGCCTGAATCGCCCTTGGCCGCCGGTCTCTCGCGGGAAGGTGAATCGTTCTACTTCGTACACAGCTTCCATTGTGTGCCTGAGGATCCGGGATTGGTTCTTGCCGAGTGCGACTACGGAGGCGTGTTTACCGCCGCGATCGGCCGAGGGCGCTGTTTTGCGACCCAGTTCCACCCGGAAAAGAGCCAGGCCAAAGGGCTCGCGATCTACCGCAATTTCGTGGGTGTGGCAGCGGGCGCGACGGTCCGCTGACGGTCAGATACGGGGATTGCTTGCGAGCGCGCAACCGGGGGAGCAGTAAGGGGTCTGCGCACGTCACTTATGTCGGCCAGCAATTTTCCTTACATAGCCGCGGCATTCTGCCAAAGCCGCTTGCTAGGTGAGAGGTGCTGGCAACTTTCCTTTGCCTTCAAAACGAAAACTTTGCTCTGTTCGCTTCATGTCCAAGACCGCTCTTCTCAAGCTAGATAACAAGGAAATCACCCTCCCAATCGTCATCGGCTCTGAAGGAGAAAAGGCCGTGGACATCGGCAAGCTGCGAGCGGAGACGGGGTACATCACTTACGACGAGGGGTTCGGCAACACGGGTTCGTGCCAGAGCGCGATCACGTACATTGACGGTGAGGTCGGCGTTCTTCGCTATCGCGGCTATCCGATCGAGCAGCTCGCCGAAAAATCGAACTTCATCGAGAGCGCGTTTCTCGTCATCCACGGGGAGCTTCCCACGCCGCAGGAACGCATCCGCTTTGGGCGCCTCCTCACGCAGCATGCTCCGCTGCACGAAGGGATGAACCGCTTCCTGCAGAACTTCCCGCGTTCGTCGCATCCGATGGCGGTGCTTTCGTCGGCGCTGAATTCGCTCGGTGCCTACTATCCGCATCTCGCGACGAACAACCACCAGCATGACCTCGAGCATTTCGACGAGGCTGCGG
This sequence comes from Opitutaceae bacterium EW11, assembly GCA_003054665.1. GTDB lineage: Bacteria > Verrucomicrobiota > Verrucomicrobiia > Opitutales > Opitutaceae > EW11. The sequence continues at coordinate 293,028 of QAYY01000002.1, forward strand.
CGATCGCGATCTCGAAGGTCCGGACCATCGCGGCGCACTCCTATCGTGTCAGCCACGGCCTTCCGCTGAATTACCCGCGTCCGAACTGGGGCTACTGCGAGAATTTCCTGCACCTGATGTTCTCCGAGCCGTACAACGATTACGTCCCTACGGCGGAGGTGGCGCAGGCGCTGAATCTTTTCCTCCTCCTCCACGCCGACCACGAGCAGAACTGCTCGACCTCGACCGTGAAGATGGTCGCTTCGGCGGGCGCCAATCTGTTCGCGTCGGTCTCCGCCGGCGTCAACGCCCTCTGGGGTCCGCTGCATGGCGGCGCCAACATGGCGGTCATTCAGATGCTGCGCTCGATCCATGCGGACGGAGACGATGGCACACGATTCATCGCCGCGGCGAAAGACGGCAAGGGCGAGCGCCTGATGGGCTTCGGCCACCGCGTCTATAAAAATTACGATCCTCGCGCGAAGATCATCAAAGCGAGTTTCTACAAGGCGCTGGCAAGCCTCGGCATCAAGGACGACCCGCTCCTCAACATCGCGATGAAGCTCGAGGAAGTCGCGCTGCACGACGACTACTTCGTCTCCCGCAAGCTTTACCCGAACGTCGACTTCTACTCCGGCCTGATCATGCGCGCCCTGCGCATCCCGGAAGACATGTTCACCGTGATGTTCGCCATCGGACGCATGCCAGGCTGGATCGCGCAATGGCGTGAAGTTGCCGCGAACCCGAAGCTAAAGATCTATCGCCCGCGTCAGGTCTACACGGGCCCGACGATTCGCGATTACGTCCCGATGGAGAAGCGCCAGCGCTGAGCGCTGGTGGCAGGTGGGAGGGCGCCGCAGTGAGCTCCCGGAAGCGCCGGCCGATGGCCGGCGTTCGTCTCTGTGAGCCCTGCTAGTTCGGTGAGCCCTGATCGTTTCCTGCCGCCGCCTTTTCCTTCTTGTCGGCGTGGAAGAGGTGGTCGCCGTCGAGTCCCGTCAACGCTTCGAGTCGTTTGACGACCCACCAGAGAATCGCGGTGAGCGCGATCATGCTCGGCAGTGCGACAATCGGGAGCGCGAGAAGGTGCACGCGGCCGAGTTCGGCGTTAAACGCCGGAGTGGCCGGATCGCTGCGGAGAATGGCGCGAACGAGGCCGAAGTGGAGGACGGCGACCAGGAGAAACGACGCCGCGAGGGCGTAGCTGGCGCGGTTGAGGAGGCGGTCGAAATCCGAACGCGTTCCCCGTTCGTCCAGCGCCTGCTCCACCCGCTGAACGTTCACGATCTCGTCGTTGAGAAGGACGGTTCGGACGAGAGGGCGTTTGCTCTTCGTCGAAAGCAGCACGGACAGGCCGATCACCACGGGGATGGCGGCATCTTTGATGGCGAACCAGACGCCTTGCACCTTCAGGACACCGAGTCCGCCGGAGAGAAGGACGCTGAAGAAGCCAATGATCGAAAACAGGTTTGTCTTCCGCCGGCGGGCGAAATCCCAGATGCCGTAGCACAAGGGGAACGCGAGGGCCACGAGCAGGCCGGGAATCGGCCCCAGCCATTTCTCCGAGCTGAATTTGATCAGGATCAGCGTCGGAACCGCGATGTTGCAGACCAGATTGAGCAGCAGGTTCTCGCGGGGAGGAGACGAGGGAGTCGTGGGCGACATGAGCTGGCTTCGTTGAATAGAGAACTCGGCACAGTCGGAAGAAGAATCGGCGGCACAGGGCGAGCCGCCGCTTTTCGGTGTTTCCTGCCCACCCGGATTTTGTCTTGTTGGTCCCATGATACTCCTCGGCGTGAATATCGATCATTGCGCGACCGTACGTCAGGCGCGCTATCGGCATGAACCGACCACGGTGGGCGGCGCCGTAGAACCCGATCCGGTGTCGCTGGCGGTCATCGCCGAACGTGCGGGAGCCGATGGCATCACGGTGCACCTGCGCGAGGATCGCCGGCACATCCAGGAACGCGACGTGGCCCGGCTGCGCGAGTGTATCCAAACTCGCCTGAACCTGGAGATGGCCTGCACGCCGGGAATGATCGAGTACGCGACGAAATTGAAACCCGATTCCGTCTGTTTGGTGCCCGAGAACCGAAGCGAAATCACGACGGAGGGCGGGCTCGATGTCGTGGCGCAGAAGGATCGCGTGAAACGGTGTGTCGAGTCGATGACCGCGGCCGGAATCAAAACCAGCCTCTTCATCGATCCTGACGACGCGCAGATCGAACTCGCGGCCGAGCTCAAGTCCCCCTGGATCGAACTGCACACCGGGGCGTATGCGAACGCGTATTTCACCTCTCGGCGAGCCGTGGAATTCGAACGCCTGCGGAAAGGGGCAGCTCGGGCGCACGGCCTCGGGCTGACGGTGAACGCCGGGCACGGAATCAACTACGTGAACATCGCGGAGATTCGGACCGTTGCGAATCTGCACGAGCTCAACATCGGGCACAGCATCATCAGCCGCGCGCTTTTCACCGGTATCGAAGAAGCGGTGCGGGAGATGAAGCTGCGGATGAACGCATGAGCGAGCTGCCTTCGATTTCACTCCCACCGGGCGGAGTCCTGATCGGGCTCGGGGCGGATCTGGTCGATGTCGCGCGGATCCAGGGCGTGCTGGAGCGCCAGGGAGAGCGTTTCCTGAACCGGGTTTTCACCGAAGAAGAAAAGGCCTACTGCCTCCAGATGAAGGTGCCGTATCCGCACTTGGCGGCTCGATTTGCTGCCAAAGAAGCGGTTTCGAAGGCGTTTACCACCGGGATAGGCGCCGAACTGGGATGGAAATCCGTTTCCGTCTACCACGGCGAACGCCGGGAGCCGCTGGTGCGGCTCGACGAAAAAGGCCTTCAGCTGCTGAAAGATGTCGGCGGCTCGCGCGTTTTGCTTACACTGTCCCACACTCCAACGGCAGCCATGGCGGTGGCTGCTCTGGTGCGAACTTGACCCCATGAACGATCCCAAATCCAAGCGTGAGCCGCTCTCAAAAACCCCGTCTTGGATCATGCTTGGGATTGTGATTGGCGCGGTGTTGGGAACCGCAGCGCAGACGCAGTGGCAGAAACGCGAACAGGCCCGCGCGGAGGCGGCGCAGAAGGCGGCGCCCGTCCCGAAGCCCGAGCCACCGCCGGCTCCGAAACCGGAACCGGTGCACCTGCCGCTGACCGAAATGGAGGCGGTGTTCGAAAAGTGGGCGGAGGACGCGGACTGGGTGCACGACGTCACGCAAGTCGCGTTCTGGAACCCGGTGACGAATCAGTATTCCGAATACGTGGAGGTGCTGCGCAACGGCGAGGACCTCTATTTCCGGAGCGTGCCCAAGCTCACGCGCCCGCTGATCGATCAGCCGAAGGATCCCAACGCGCCGATCCGCTTCACGGAAACCGAGGAAGAGCACGCGAAGAAATCACGCTGGATCTTCGCACCCGCGCCCTGAGGAGGCGTTCCCATGGATCTCGTCGCCCATCCGGTTCTCACCTCCGACGCCGCCAAAGAGTTCGAGGCGGGGCGATTCGGCGGAAACCCTGAAGCCGAATGGCGTGCGATGTGGGCCGCGGGCGCCGCAGTGGGTCGTTCCGTCCTCTGGGATTTCTCCGAGATAGGCCCGTGGCCTTCCGCCGCGCGGGTATTGGTGCTTGTCGGCAAGGGCCACAACGGCGGCGATGCGCTTCTCGCAGCCCAGACCCTTCTCGCCGCGCATGTCGACGCAGTTGCGGATCTCCTCCTGGTGTTTGGCGAACGGTCCCTGCGTCCCCTGACGCTGCGTGCCTATCAGTCGCTGGTGCACAGCGCTCCGTCTCGCGTACGGCTGGTCAGAGACCGGGGATCGCTCGCCGGGGGTTACGATGTCGCGATCGACGGCGTATTCGGATTTCAGTTTCGCCCGCCGATCGACCCTGCGGTACGGGAGCTTTTTGCGCGCCTGGAGGCCGCGCCCATTCGCTTTCGCGCCGCGGTAGACCTGCCCAGCGGATTGGGAGATGCCGCGGCGTGCCGGGTCGATTTCACCTATGCGACCGGAAGCGTGAAAGCACCCACGCTCGATCGCGAGCTGCTGTCCAAGGTGGGTCGCCTGCGCTACCTCGACCTGGGCTTTTTCGATGAGCCGGAGGCGGAGATCGCGTCGCCCGAACGTGTGCTCTCGCCGAAGATCCTCGCTCCACTCCAGGGCTGGCGTCCGCCGGTCTCCGACAAGCGACACTACGGGCATCTCTTCGTGGTCGGCGGATCGCGCAGCTTCCCCGGGGCCGTGATGATGTCGGTTCAAGCCGCCTTGCGCGCGGGTGTCGGATTGCTGACGGCGTTTGTTCCGGAGTCGCTGGTTCCTGCCTACGCGGCGCAGGTTCCGGAGGCGATGTGGGTCGGGTGTCCCGAGACTCCGGACGGCGGCCTGGCGTTGGAAGGGCTGCATCTCCTCCGTGAACGAAGCCATCGTGCGACGGCCCTGGCGATCGGTCCCGGGCTGACGCAGGCCCGGGAGCCGCTCACGTTTGCCGCCGAGATTGTCAGCCATCTTTCGCTTCCCACGGTGATCGATGCCGACGCGCTCCAGCCGGAGGTGGTGATGGCCTGCGCGAAACCGCGCGTACTCACGCCGCATGCCGGAGAGTTCAAACGGCTGGCCGGCGAACAGTCGCTGTCGGCGTACGCCGAGGCGGCCGGAGTCGTGACCGTGCTGAAGGGAGTTCCGACGCGAATCAGCAATGGCGCTTCCACGTTTGTTTCGCTGGCCGGCGGTCCCGTTCTTTCCCGAGGTGGCAGCGGCGACCTGCTGACGGGGATAGTCGGCGGCTTGTTGGCGCAGCATCCGTCGGAGCCTGTCTGGGCCGCCTGTGCCGGGGTGCTTTGGCACGGGAAGGCCGCGGACTCGTTGGCGCGGAGCCGGGGGCCGGTGGCGGTCCGTACGACGGAACTGCTCGAGCACCTCGGTGCGGTGCTGCGGAAGGAGGAAGAGCCATGAGCGATTTTGCGGACGAACGCGACGCGCTGCTGGTGCTGAACGCGCTGCCGAATATCGGACCGATCACGCTGAACCGGCTTCTGGCTGAGTTGGGTGGCGACGCGCGCGAAGTCTTTTCAGCAGGAACGCAGCGCCTGCAGAGCGTGAAGGGCGTCGGGCCGGCAATCGCGGGGACCATCGCCGCGTGGCGCGAGCACTTCGATCTCGAGCGCGAGCGCCAGAAAATGGCGGCCAGCGGGGCGACCTTTCTCGTGCAGGGCGATGACGAATATCCGAAATTGCTGAAGGAGATCCACGATCCCCCGATCGGACTGTATCGGAAAGGCCCGTACGACTTTGCCCATCCCTGCATTGCCGTCGTCGGAAGCCGTCGCACGACCCTCTACGGCCAGAGTGTGGCGAAGAAGCTCGGCGAGGACCTGGCCCGGCTGGGGTTTTGCGTGGTGAGCGGCCTGGCGAGGGGGATCGACACCGCGGCGCACGAGGGCGCGCTTCTCGCCGGAGGGAAAACCGCCGCGGTGGTGGGCTGCGGCATCGATATCGTATACCCGCCTGAGAACCTCGAGTTGTACCGGCGAATCGAGGAGGCCGGGGCGATTCTTTCCGAGTTCCCCTTCGGCCGCCGTGCCGACCGGCAGAGTTTCCCGATGCGCAACCGCGTCGTGGCCGGAATCTGCGACGCGACCGTGGTGGTGGAAACGGACGTGAACGGCGGGTCCATGATCACCGCGCGGTTCGCGGGCGAGCAGGGCCGGCTGGTATTCGCCGTTCCAGGACGCATCGATCAGTCGTCGAGCAAAGGCTGCCATCAGCTTATCCGCGACGGCGCGATTCTCTTCACCAGCGTGGACGACATCCTGGAGGAACTCAGCTATCTCAACGGCCTGCGTCCCCAGGCGATTCCGGAGAAGCCGCCCTACACGGCGGGGCCGAACATCGGCGAGCTTACCGACGAGGAAGCGACGATTTTCAACTGTTTCGAGGCGGGGGAGATCGTGGACGTGGATACGCTCGCCCGGCGGACTTCGATGCCTGCCTGCCAGATCGCCTCCACTCTCATGATTCTGGAATTGAAACGGCTCGTCGCGAAGCGCGCTGACGGGCGGTTCGAGGCGGTGAGGGCGTGACATCGAACCGCGGCCGTTTTCCATGCGCATCTCGCTGATTCTTGCCCATCCCCACCGCGGCAGCTTCAACCACGCCATCGCTTCGACGGCCCAAGAAGAACTCGAAAGACTTGGCCACGACGTCGTCCTGCACGATCTGTGCGAGGAGGATTTCGACCCTCTCATCACGCCCGAGGAGTTCCAGCGCGATGCGCAGCTTCCGAAGGCCGTCGAGATCCATTGCCGTGAAATCGCGGCGGCCGAAGGCATCGTGCTGGTGCATCCGAACTGGTGGGGCCAGCCGCCCGCGATTCTCAAAGGCTGGGTGGACCGCGTGCTGCGTCCGGGCGTGGCTTACCGCTTCCTCGAAGGCGACTCCGGGGAGGGGGTGCCCGAGGGGCTCCTTGTTGCGCAACGTGCGCTGGTCCTGAACACCGCGAACACCAAGCCCGAGCGGGAGCGGGCGGTTTTCGGCGATCCGCTGACGGGATTATGGCAGAACTGCGTTCTCGGCTTCTGCGGAGTGCGGGATGTGCGCCGCGAGGTTTTCACCGTGGTGGTAACGAGCTCGCCGGCCGAGCGGGCCGGCTGGCTCGAGCGCGTCCGGGAGCTGGTTCGGGAAACGTTTCCGTCGAGGCTTCCCCCACCGGTAGCGGCAAAGTGATGACGCGCGTGCGCTCCTCACATCGCAGCTGGAACAAGCCCGGAGCATCTGTTTTGCTGGCGCCATGAGATGCTGGCTCCGCCTCATGCTGACGGCCCTGCTTGCGTCGTCGGCGTTCGCGGCCGCCCCGAAGCGGCCGATCACCCACGAGGACGTGTGGCTCATGCGCCGTCTCGGAGCGCCGATCGTGAGCCCCGACGGCAAGTGGGCCGTTCTGCCCGTCACCGAGCCTTCGTACGACCCCAGGGCGCAGGTCAGCGACATCTGGCTCGTCTCGCTTTCGGCAAACCGTCCGCCGCGCAAGATCACCTCAACTGCGGAAGCCGAGTCCGGCGTCGCCTGGAGTGCGGACAGCCGCAAAATCGCTTTTTCCACCCGCCGTGCCGGCGATGAGGTTCCGCAGATCTATGCCCTGGATCTTTCCGGCGGCGGTGAAGCGGAACGGTTGACGCAACTTTCCACCGGAGCGCGCCAGCCGCGGTGGAGCCCGGACGGCAAACGCATCCTGTACGTGAGCGACGTGTATCCGGGATTGGGTGACGAAGCGAACCGTGCGCGATTGCGTTCGCAGAGGGAACGGAAGTATCACGCGCGGGTTTTCGAGGGTTTTCCGATCCGGCATTGGGACCGCTGGCTCGACGAGCGCCGCCCGCATCTTTTCGTCCAGGAGGCGAGGGCGGGAGCGCCCGCAAAAGACATCCTGGAGGGCACCGAGCTGGTGAAGCAGCCCGGCTACGGCGGACGCTTGACGCAGTCGGAGGAGGAATTGCCGGCGGTGTGGACGCCGGACGGCAGCTCCGTCCTGTTTGTGGCGTCGCTGAATCGCAACGGGACCGCCTACTCCGAGCTCTACACGTACCTGTTCCTCGTTTCGGCCGAGGGCGGAGAACCGAAGCGGCTGACCGAAGGCACCGCCACGTACGGGACGCCTGTATTCGCACCGGACGGACACTCCTTTGTCGTGGCGGTCACCCCCGCGGCCACCAACTACGTCTACAATCTCGCCCGGCTCACGCGGTTTGTCTGGCCCTTCGATGCCGAGAAAACAGTCGTGTTGACGCTCGATTTCGACCGCGACCCGGATGTGCCGGTGATCTCGGGGGACAGCACGACAGTGTACTTCACGGCCGAAGAGGCCGGGCTGGAAAAGATCTACAGCGTCTCGATCGACGGCGGACCGGTGACGACGGAATACAGTCCGCCTGCGGGAGTCGTCACGCGGCTGGCGGGGGGCGGCCTCGGGCAGGCTTTCCAGCTCGTGGCGCTGTGGGATTCTTCGACGACGCCCCAGGAACTCTACGCCTTCACCCCGGGCGATCCGAAGCCGCATCCACTGACACGGTTCAACGTCGATCGCGCCGCGGACTTGGACCTGTTTCCCGCGGAGCACTTCTGGATCCAGACCAACCGTGGCCAGCGCATTCACAGCATGCTGGTTCGACCCGCGGGGTTTGACCCGACGAAGAAGTATCCCGTCCTCGCCGTGATGCACGGCGGCCCGAACATGATGATCCGCGATAGCTTCGGGGTTCGGTGGAATTACCATCTCCTCGCCGGCAACCGGTATTTGGTTGTCCTCACGAACTACACCGGCTCGACGGGATTCGGAGAGGCGTTTTCGCAGGCGATCCAGGGCGACCCGCTGCGCGGTCCCGCGGAGGACGTGAACGACGCGGTCGACGAAGTGGTGCGCCGGTTCGCCTTTGCCGACGGTGAGCACCAGGCGGCGCTCGGGGCGAGTTACGGCGGACATCTGGCAAACTGGCTGGAAGCAACGACGCGCCGCTATCGCTGCCTCGTCGCTCATGCCGCCCTCGTGAATCTCGAATCGCAGTGGGCCACCAGCGACGAGGTGTACGGCCGGGAAATCGCCAACGGCGGACCGATCTGGCAGCAAGGTGCGCCGTGGCGGGAACAGAATCCGGTGCGCCTGGTTGGGAACCAAGCGGCAGGAACCGGTTGGCTGACGCCGATGCTCGTCACCGCCGGAGAAAACGATTTTCGCGTCCCGCTGAACAACGCGCTCGAGACGTGGACGTATCTCCAGCGTCTGCAGGTTCCGAGCCGGCTGGTCCTGTTTCCGGATGAGAACCACTGGATCAGCAAAGGCGAAGACAGCCGCTACTGGTACGGAGAACTGCAGGATTGGCTCACGCGCTGGATGAAGTAGCTGCGCCGCTTCGGGCTGGCGTCGGTTTCCGCGGTTGCGCCGCGCTTATTCGCCTGTTCACTCGCGGACGTTTTGCCGCCCCAAGCCCCGAGTCCCGACGCGCCTTTGCCCACGAAAGCACGGCGCGAGCAGATCACGGCCCATCAATGGAAATCCGGCCTGGCCGCCTGGCTTGGCTGGACCTTCGACGGGCTCGACATGCACCTCTACACGCTGGTCGCGGCGCCGTTCGTGGCGGAGTTGATCCGCTCTTCGAGCACGACCGATCCCATGGTCGGGCGGTACGGATCGATCATCCAGGGCGCGTTCCTTCTTGGCTGGGCGTTGGGTGGCGGTTTTTTCGGACGGCTGGGAGACACGCTCGGGCGGTCGAGAGCGCTCAGTCTGACGGTGCTGACGTATGCGCTTTTCACCGGGCTGTCCTTTTTCGCCCAACGATGGGAGCACCTGATGGTTTTCCGTTTCTTGTCCGCCCTCGGCATCGGCGGCGAATGGGCGGTCGGCGCTTCGCTGTTGGCCGAGACCTGGCCGGTGCGCTGGCGGCCCTGGATCGCCGCCGTGCTTCAGACGGGCGTCAACGTCGGCATTCTCCTGGCGTGCCTGGCGAATCTTCTGCTGGCCGACTCTCCGCCGCGCTGGATCTTTCTCGTCGGGGTCCTGCCGGCCGTATTGGTTTTCTGGATCCGCCGTGCCGTCCCGGAGACGGAAACGTGGAAGGCCGCGAAAGCGGCGAGCGCGCAGCACGATCCCGGGGTGAGGGAGCTTTTCCGAGGCGAGGCGCGCCGGATCACGTGGGCCGTGCTGGCTGTTTGCGCGGTTTCGCTCACCGCACACTGGGCCTTCATGTTCTGGCATCAGCAGCAGCTCCGGAATCTCCCGGAGGTGCTCGGTTGGTCGGCCCAGGCGAAGAACCGCCTCGCAAGCCAGGCGATGTACCTCGTGATTCTCTCCTCCATCGTCGGCAATTTCGCTGCCGCGGCGTTTTCGAGGGTTTGGGGTTATCGGCGCACAATTGCGGTGATGAGCCTAGGCTATTTGGCGGCGGTCACCTGTGCTTACGGTGTGCCGCGAGATTACGCGGTGCTTCTGGTCTGGCTCCCGATCATCGGCTTTTTCCAGGGTCTTTTTGCGCTCTACACGATGTACCTGCCGCCGCTCTTTCCCGTCCTGCTGCGGACGACAGGCGCCGGCTTTTGCTACAACATCGGTCGGATATTCGCCGCAGTCGGCACGGTCTTTTTTGGCCTCTTCTCCAAGGTGGGAGACTATCGCACCGCGCTTTTGTACGCGGGCCTGCTCTTTCTGCCCGCGGCGGGGTTGGCGCTGTTGTTGCCCGACATAGCGCGCGACCAAGGCCGGTCGAGCGCGGCGTAAGCGCGCAGTCTGACTGGCTCCATCAGGGACGTAGTCGGTGGTGCCGGCCCGCCGCTGTTGCCCTTGCGATAGGCGCGTTTCGAACTCCTGTCGGAGATCGCTGCAGATATCTCAGCCCGGGGGCCAGGACATCTGGCGCTTGGCCAGCATGTGCACGTGAAGGTGCGGGACAGACTCCGACGCGTCGGGACCGTGATTGATCACCAGACGGAAACCGCGCTCGAGATTGAGTTTCTTCGCGATTGCACCAGCCGTGACGAGCAGGTGGCCGAGGATCGGTTCGTCGGCCGCAGAGGCGTCGCCGATGCGTGCGATCACCTTTTTGGGCACGATCAACAGGTGCACGGGAGCTTGTGGCTCAATGTCGTGAATCACGATGCAGCGGTCGTCCTCGTATTCGATCTTCGAGGGGATCTCCCGGTCGATGATCTTCTGAAATATCGTTTTCGCCATGGGAAGAATGCCAGTGGACCTAGATCGTCTCTAGCGAGTCGCCGGAACGGATCGGCGCAAGCGCAGAGTTCGCCCCGCACGGCGGCGCTCTAGACAAAGATCAGCTGCAGCTCGGCGCTCGCGGAGGTGCGGGAGGCGGCGAGATCACGGATGAAGGCGAGCGTGTCCTCGTATTCGCGCTGACGCCGCTCGGTCTTCCGCTTCTCCGGAGGGAGCAGGGCGGGGCGGAGGTTCGTCACGAGCAAGGTGGACGAGCGAAACCGCGCGAGCGACTTGAGCCCGATCATCAATTCGGTGCGGGCAAAGAGCGGGGTGGCGGATTCAAGCGTTCGCGCCGCGTCCCAGTGAAAGAAGCCGTGGTCCGGTTTTTGGTGAAACAGCTTTTCGAGGAGGCGGGCCGCCGCGTTGGCAAAAGCGGCGTCGTACTTGGTCGCGAGTTCCGGATGCGCGGTGGTTTGCTGCTCGAGTTCCGAAAGGCTGAACGCGATCGCCTCCTTGATCTGGTTAGCCAAGTACAGATCGCTGCCAGTCACCTGGGCGAACAACGAGTTGACGAAGTGCAGCCGTGCCAGGTCTTCGGGATCTCGAACCATTGGATACCGCTAATGACCCCGAATGTTCTCCGGTCCAAGCAGAAGCTTTGCCGCAGCGCGCGACAGACTCGGCTGCCTTGAAGCGCGGAGCTCAGTTGAGCTCGAGGAAGTTTTTCAGGATGCGCATCCCATCCTGGGTCGCGATGCTCTCCGGGTGGAACTGGACGCCCCAGATCGGAAGGGTCTTGTGGCGAAGCCCCATGATCTCGCCCTCGGCCGTCTCGGCGGTGATCTCCAGGCAGTCGGGCAACGTCTTTCGCTCGACCAAGAGCGAGTGGTAACGCGTTGCGGCGAAGCCCTGGGGCATGCCGTGAAAAACGTCCGTGTCCTTGTGCAGAATCGGCGACGTCTTTCCATGCATCAGCCGGTCGGCCCGAATCACGTGTCCGCCGAAGTAGTGGCCGATCGACTGGTGGCCGAGGCATACGCCGAAAATGGGCTTCTTGCCTTTGAACGCCTCGATGATGTCGAGGGTGACGCCGGCTTCGCGCGGCGAGCACGGGCCCGGCGACAGGAGAACGCGGTCCGGATTCAGCGCCACGGCTTCGGCCGGCGTGATCTCGTTGTTGCGGTAGATGCGCTGCTCCACGCCCAACTGGCCGAAATATTGGACGAGGTTGTAGGTGAAAGAATCGTAGTTATCGATGACGAGCAGCACGGGCGGATTAACCGTCGGATTGACAGAACGGTCAAGCGCGGCGCCCTAGTGAGGCGCACACAGCCCGATTCGCGCCATGCCCGCACACTTCCAGCTGCTCAAGACCGATACCGCCACGGCCGCCCGCCGAGGTCGGCTGCGGACGCGCCACGGCGTCATCGAGACGCCGATCTTCATGCCCGTGGGCACGCAGGGCACCGTCAAAGCCGTTACGCCCGCGCATCTGAAGGAGATCGGCGCCCAAATCATCCTCGGCAACACGTACCACCTGAATCTGCGGCCCGGGAGCGATCTGATCCGCGAGCTGGGCGGACTGCACGGCTTCATGGGCTGGAACGGCCCGATCCTGACCGACAGCGGCGGTTTTCAGGTATTCAGCCTGGCGAAGCTGCGCGACATACGGGATGACGGTGTGGCGTTTCAGTCGCACATCGACGGAGCGAGCCTGTTCCTCGGACCGCGCGAGGTGATGAAGATCCAGGAAAACCTCGGAAGCGACATCGCGATGGTGCTGGACGAGTGTCCGCCCTGGCCGTGCGAGCGTGCAGCCTGTGTCGAAGCCGTGGCGAGGAGCTACCGCTGGGCGCAGCAGTGCAAGCGGATCGCCGAGGACTCCGGATTTCTCGGTTCGGGGCATCACGTGTTTGCGATCGTGCAAGGGTCGACATTCGACGATCTGCGGCGGGAGGCGGCGGAGTCGCTCGCGGCTCTGGATTTCCCCGGTTACGCCGTCGGCGGCGTGAGCGTCGGCGAACCCGAGCCGGAAATGCTGAAACAGGTGGGCGCGACCACGCCGTTCATGCCGGCGGACAAGCCGCGCTACACGATGGGCCTGGGCACTCCGCCGCAGCTTCTGAAGATGATCGCGCTCGGCGTGGACATGTTCGATTGCGTCCTGCCGACGCGCGTGGCGCGCAACGGCCTGGTCTTCACGCCGGACGGGCCGATCAATCTCCGCAACGAGCGTTTCCGGACCGATCCGAAGCCGATCGCAGAGAGTATCCAGAACTATACGACGAACTTTTCACGCGCTTATCTCCGGCACCTGACGCTCGCGAACGAGATGCTGAGCGGAACCCTGCTCACCATCCACAACCTGCACTTTTTCCTCGATCTCATGGCGCAGGCGCGGGCCCACATCGAAGCGGGCGATTACGGCCCCTGGCATCGCGCCTGGATCGAGCGTTACGAGGCGGATCAGGAAGGCTGACCGGGCGAGGAGGCGGCCAGGCTCGTCCTTGGCCGTCGCGAGCCTACGGCCGCTCCCGGTGCCGCTGGTCCCGTTCGCGCCGGCCGACAGGCCTTTGGTGTCAAAATCCTGGATACGAAAAAGCCCGCGAGCCGAAGCTCGCGGGCCGAGAGTCCAACGTTCTAGGTCGAGTTCCGCTTAGAACTTGTAGGTCACGCCGCCGGCGAGGCCGCGGTCGCCGCCCTCAAAGAGGGAAGCGCTGAGGAAGGCGCCGATCTGACGGGTGAAGAAATAACGGCCCGTCACGGTGCCATCCCAGTAGTCGGCGTCGTTGCCGCGCTTGAAGTCGGAGTTGTAGCCGACGCTGCCCGACACAGAGAGAGCGGTCGTCACCTGATACTCGAGGCCCGCGAACGTGGCCCAGGTGTAGCGCGCGTCATGCGGAGCCCAGTAGCGTCCCACCGTCACGCCGCCGAAGGGCTTCAGCCCCTTTCCGGCGTCGAGATAATAGATGCCGGACACGTCCAGCGTATTCGAATGGGCAGCACCGTGCCCCTTGATCCAGTTGTAGCTGTAATCGAGGGCGACATCGATGTTGGCGACCACTGGCAGGTTCACGGTCAGACCCGTGGCTTCCTGGTCGTGGCTCGTGCCGCGGATGTCGACGAGACCGAAGCCGGCTTCGACGTAGCGATAGCCGAGCACGCCCGACGATCCTTCAGACGCCGGATTCTCCGGAGCGGTCTGAGCGAAGACACTGGAAGCCGCGACGGCAGCCGCGAGCACGCCAACGATTTTCGTAATCGTATTCATTTTTTGTATTCTGTAGTTCTGTAGTTCCCCCGTGGATATCCCGCGGGGATGGACGAAGACATGCGGCGCGCCGCGGCGTTCAATAAAAATAGTTTTACACGCCGACGGAACAAATCCGGGGGGGCGGGGTAGGGCGCGCCCCGACATTCGGCCCCGGTGCGGTCACCGCGGTTTTGCTGGCCAAGCGGCCGGGTTTTTGCACGGTGGCCGGCATATGCGCATCCTCGTAACTGGTGGCGCGGGCTTCCTTGGCTCGCATCTGTGCGAACGGCTGATCGAACAGGGCAACGAGGTGATCTGCCTCGACAACTTCTTTACGGGCCGGAAAGAGAACATCACCCACCTCCTCCCTAATCCTCGTTTCGAGCTGGTGCGGCACGACGTGATCGACCCGTTCAAGTTCGAGGTCGACCAGATCTACAACCTAGCTTGTCCGGCCTCGCCGCCGCACTACCAGTACAACCCGATCAAGACGACGAAGACGTCCGTCATGGGAGCGATCAATTGCCTCGGGTTGGCGAAACGGGTGAAAGCCCGGGTGTTCCAGGCCAGCACGTCCGAAGTCTACGGCGATCCCCAGGTTCACCCGCAAACGGAGGACTACTGGGGCCACGTCAATCCTATCGGGCGCCGTTCCTGCTACGACGAGGGCAAGCGCTGCGCGGAAACGCTCTTCTTCGACTACCACCGCGAGAACAAGGTCGATATCCGGGTTATCCGCATTTTCAATACCTACGGACCGCGCATGCTGGCGAACGACGGGCGCGTCGTATCGAATTTCATCGTACAGGCGTTGAAGGGCGAGGATCTCACGGTGTACGGCGACGGCTCGCAGACGCGGTCGTTCTGTTTCGTCGACGACCTGGTCGAAGGTTTCATCCGGTTCATGAACCAGACGGAAACGGTCGGGCCGATGAACCTGGGCAACCCGGGCGAGTTCACGATGCTCGAACTGGCCGAACTCGTGCTGAAGACGGTGGGTGGGAAAGCGAAGATCACGCACAAGCCCCTCCCGGCCGACGACCCGAAGCAGCGCCGCCCCGACATTTCTCTGGCCCGCCGGGTCCTGAAGTGGGAGCCCAAGATTCCCCTGGAAGACGGCCTGAAGCGTACGGTCGCCTACTTCAAGACGCAGGTTTAGGAAGCCAAAGAGCTGAATGTCTGAAGGACCGAAAGGCTGAGGCAATCAGCCTTTGGGCCGTTGGTCGGCGCTCCCGGCACCTCGCCGAGGTCGGTGGCCGGCGGCCGCTGTGCCTTTTTGGGGGATGATGCCCCGGACAGACCCGTGGCCGGCTTGTCCCCCGCTCTGGCCGATTTGTCGTTTGCCATGCCGCGGACCCCGGCTACACGTTAGAACCCTTTCATGATCTCTTTCTTGCTGAAACGTTTTTCCGGGCGCAACTACCGGAAATTCATTGAGAAATGCCGGCCGGTCGTCGCGCGCATCAACGAGCTGGAGCAGTCATTTCAGTCCCTCACGGATGAGCAACTGCGCGGCAAGACGGAGGAATTTCGGGCGCGGCTGAAGGCAGGGGAGACGCTGGATCAGATTCTCCCCGAGGCATTTGCGACGGTAAAGAACGCCGCTCGCCGCTTGTGCGGCCGGACGATCACCGTCTGCGAGCACGAGTTGGAGTGGAACATGATTCACTTCGACGTGCAGCTCATCGGCGGCATGGCGTTGCACGAGGGGAAGATCGCGGAAATGGCGACGGGTGAAGGTAAAACGCTTGTCGCGACTCTTCCGCTGTATCTCAACGCCCTCGTGAGCCGGAACGCGCAGCTGGTGACCGTCAACGATTACCTGGCCCGTCGCGACTCCGAGTGGATGGGGTACCTGTATAACTTTCTCGGTCTGACGGTCGGCTGCATTCAGCAGCAAATGTCGTCGGACCAGCGCCGTGAAATGTATTCGCGCGACATCACCTACGGTACGGCGAGCGAATACGGCTTCGACTACCTGCGCGACAACGGCATGGCCACGCGCAAGGAAGACCAGGTCCAGCGCGACTACTGGTACTGCATCGTCGACGAAATCGATTCCATCCTGGTCGACGAAGCTCGCACGCCGTTGATCATCTCGGGTCCAGCTCCCATCGAGCGCGAGCAGCCGTTCACCCGGCTGAAGCCCGGCATCGATCGCCTGGTCAACGAGCAGATCCGCCTCTGCAATCACCTGGTTTCCGAAGCGAAGGAGCTGCTCGAGAAGCCCAATCCGACCGCGGACGACACCGCTCTCGGCGCGCGGAAGATGTTCCAGGTGAAGCTGGGCCACCCGAAAAACAAGCAGTTGCTCCGTTTGATGGAGACGCCGCAGCTCCGCAAACTGCTCGACAAGACCGAGACGGAGATGAGCAGCGACTTCAACAAGGAGGAGATGTACCGGTTGAAGGAGGAGCTCTTTTACGTCATCGACGAGAGGCAGCACCAGGCGGACCTGACCGAGCCCGGCCGCACCAAGCTTCGTCCTGACAATCCGGACGCGTTCGTGCTTCCCGACCTAGCCACCGAGTTCAGCGAACTCGACAAGGACGCTTCGCTCACGCCCGAGAAGAAGGAGGAGATAAAACTCCAGGCTCAGCAGCGTTATGCGGAGGTGTCGGAGGAAATCCACGCGATCAGCCAGCTGCTCCGCGCGTATTCGCTCTACGAAAAGGACGTCGAATACGTCGTGCAGGACGGCAAGGTGATGATCGTCGACGAAAACACCGGCCGCGTCATGCCGGGCCGGCGTTGGTCCGACGGCCTGCACCAAGCCGTCGAAGCGAAGGAAAACGTGACGATCGAGCGCGAGACGCGGACGTACGCCACGATCACGATTCAGAATTACTTCCGCATGTACGAAAAGCTGGCCGGCATGACCGGTACGGCGGAGACGGAAGCGACGGAGTTCCAGGACATCTACCGTCTGGCGGTGCAGGTCGTCCCGACGAACAAGCCCTGCATCCGCGTCGACAAGAACGATTCGATCTTCAAAACCCGCCGCGACAAGTACAACGCGGTCCTCAAGGAGATCCAGACCGCGCACGATCGCGGCCAGCCGGTCCTTGTCGGCACGGTGAGCGTCGATTCTTCGGAAGTGCTTTCCCGCATGCTCAAGCGCGCCGGCATCATCCACACGGTGTTGAACGCGAAATACCACGAGCAGGAAGCCGATATCGTGGCGCGCGCCGGACAGCGCGGAGCGGTGACGATCGCCACGAACATGGCGGGCCGCGGCACCGACATCAAACTGGGGGAGGGCGTCCGCGACCTCGGCGGCTTGTACGTCATCGGCACCGAGCGCCACGAATCCCGCCGCATCGACCGCCAGTTGCGCGGCCGTTGCTCGCGTCAGGGCGACCCCGGCATGACGAAGTTCTTCCTCTCGCTCGAAGACGATCTCATGCGCCTTTTCCTTCAGGGCAACCTGGCCTCCCGCATGATGGAAGGCTCGATGAAGGAGGGCGAAGAGCTGGAGCATCCGTGGCTCAACCGCTCGATCGAGAGCGCGCAGAAGAAGGTCGAGCAGCAGAACTACTCCATCCGCAAGCGCCTGCTCCAGTACGACGACGTGCTGAACAAACAGCGCGAGGTCGTCTACGGCATCCGCAACGCCGCGATCCACGCCGAGCGCCCGAAGGACATCATCTTCGAACAGGTCGAGGAAGAGATCGCGAATCGGGTTTCCAACGCCGGTTTCGGAGAAAAGGCCGGCCCGACAAAGGCCACGATCGAAAGCTTGGTGGGCTGGGTGAACACCCATTTCCCCATCGCGCTGAAGATCGAGGAGCTGTCCGGAAACCAGGTCGAGCCGGTCATCAGCCTGCTGATGGGCCGCATCAAGGACGCGTACGCGGTGAAGGAATCGGTCGAGATTCCGGAGGCGCTGGGCGCGCTCGAGCGGTACGTCATCATCAACGCGATCGATCACCACTGGCAGGAGCACCTGACCGAGATGGAGGAGCTTCGCCGTTCGATCGGGCTCCGCAGCTACGGCCAGAAGGATCCGCTCGTTGAATACAAGAGCGAAGCCTACAAGTACTTCGAGGAGCTGATGAACAATGTCCGGCTGCAGATCTGCACCGGCCTGTTCCGCAGCGCGACGAATCTCCAGTCGTTCGAAAACATGCTCACGCTGCTCAGCCGCACGGCGCGCACGCAGGGGCCGGCCAACGCTCCCGTCGCTCCCCAGCGGCCGCAGGCGATGCCGGCTCCGGAGATTCGAACCACGATCACGACGTCAGGCCCCGCCCCTTCGGCCGAGGCCGCGCCGGCGGAGGAGGACGTCAAGCTGCCTACCGTGACCGTTCGTCGCCAACTGCCGAAAGTCGGACGCAACGATCCCTGCCCCTGCGGCAGCGGCAAGAAATACAAGAACTGCCACGGCGCGACTTGAGTCCGCCCGAGAGAGGGAACCTTTCGAAGGCGCGCCGTCCGGCGCGCCTTTTTTGCGAGCGGTTCGGGAGGATGGAGAACCCTCGAGCCGTCAGGCGGTGCGGGCCACATCCGGCTTGAGGAAGGCGGTGGCTTGGCCGAGGCTGCGAGCTTCATGGCCACCGCCGCGCCCGTTCCAGATTATGATCCCTATGCCGAGAAGCCGTCGTTTTGGAAAACGAACGCGGACTCGGTCTGGTGCGTTTCCGTCTTCGTCCTCACCGTCCTGTTGACGGTCCTGTCGTTTCCGCCGTACGCGATGCCGGAGTTCGGGTACGCGTTTGCGGTGCCGGCGATTTTCTGGGCTTACCTGCGGCCGCCGTTCAAACGCTACGCCTGGACGCTCCTCACTGCGCAGGCGATGGCGTGGACTCTCATGCTGGGTTGGCTTCACCACGTGACCTGGGTCGGCCTCTTCCTGCTCGGACCGTTCATCGGCGTGTGGGTGGGACTCTGGTACCTGGCGGTTTGGTGGACCGTTCCGCGGATGCTCGGCCGGCAGACGGGCCTGCGGATCATGGCGATGTTCGGGCTCGCGGGAGCCTGGGTCTTGCTCGAGTGGACCCGGATGTGGTTCCTCACCGGCTTTCCGTGGCTGCCGCTCGCGGCGAGCCAGTGGCAACGTTCGGCGGTGCTGCAGATCGCGTCATACACGGGGGCCTACGGCGTCTCTTTCATTCTGGTCGCCTTCAACGTCGGATTCGCCGCGTACGTGCACCGGCTCTTCCGGGAAAAGCAGACCGGCCTCAGGAAACGCAGCCCGGAGTTCATGTGGGCGCTGATGCTCCTGATGTTTCCGACCTTCTATCTCATTCTCACGGAGAGTTCGAACCAGCAGCGGCAGCGGCTGGCCCGAGTGGCGGTGGTGCAGCCGGCGATCCCGCAGGTCCTGAAGTGGGACCCGTCGCAGTCGGACATGATTTTCAACGTGCTCGGCAGCTACACGGCGACCGCGGCGAAAACGCGGCCCGACTTCATTCTCTGGCCCGAGGCGTCGACGCCGTATGCGTTCCGCGACGACGACATCCGAGTGCAGCGCTGGACCGAACAGCTGGTCGCGAAATGCGGCGTTCCCCTGCTCATGGGGTCGGTTTCGGAAAAGGGGCCGCGCGGCGAGGAAGTCTGGCAGAACTCGGCGTTCGTCATCGACCCGGTTGCTGGCGTGCAGACGAAAAGCTACGCCAAGCAGCACCTCGTTCCGTTTGGTGAATACGTGCCGCTCAAGTGGGCGCTGGGCTGGCTGCGGAAATTCGCCCCGATCGGCGACGACGCGACTCCGGGCACGGACTCCTCGCCGCTGGTGGTTTCGACCGCTACAGGTGCGATCGTTGTTGGACCGCTCATCTGCTACGAAGACATTTTCCCGAGCCTCGCCCGCCGGAGCGCGCTCGACGGCGCGGAGACGATCGCCGTCCTGACGAACAACGCCTGGTACGGGGAAGGCGGCGCCGCCTACCAGCACGCCGCGCACTCGGTGTTGCGGGCGGTGGAAACGCGCCGTCCCGTCATCCGCTGCGGCAACAACGGCTGGAGCGGCTGGATCGACGAGTTCGGGAAGGTCCGCGAGGTGATGAAGAACAAGAACGACTCGGTGTATTTCCGGGGAACGCGCACATTCGACGTCACCCGCGATGCCCGTTGGATCGGGCGCCAGAGTTTCTACACCCAGCACGGAGACTGGTTCGTGCTCGTGGCTTTTGCCGTGGCGGCGTTCGGATTCCTTGCGGTCCGGATTGGAAAGCCGGAGGAACCGCAGCCGGAAGAAACGACGAGCAGCCTCAACGGCTGAGCTGATCGCGGGCGGCGAACGCCGCGTTGGTTGCCGACGGGTTCGATCCGACGCAGGGGCCGGAACGCGCCCGTGCGGCCGCTTTACTACTACTACTCCGGAAGCCGGCCGGAATGCTGCGCGGCGAGGGCGAGAAACAGGTAGTCCGTCGTACCGGTGCCGAGAACGTATTCAGTTTGTTGCCACAGGTACGGCCACTCGAGCAGTTCGGGAAAATCCGGGCGGATGAGCGCGGTTCCCGAGCCGCTGCCTCCCGGGAGATACGACCCGTCGGCGCGATTGAAGCCGTAACCGGGGATCATGGATTTGGCGCCCACGCCGGAAACGAACGACGCCGTGTTGGATCCTGGGTGGCAGCCCAGGATGAAGTTCAGCGCGTGCAGCATGTAGGTATCGGGGAAGACCTCGGGGAAGGCGGTGTGCAGGAAATACTGGTTCACTCCGAAACGCTGGATCTTCCATCCGGCTCCCCAGATTTCGGGTTCGTAGGGGACGCCGTACGGCGTTTTGGCGCCGAGTTCGTCGATCTTCGCGCGATACGCTTTGGCCGCGGTTTCGACGGCGGCGCGATAGTCGGGTTTGTCGACAAGCGGAATGGTTCGGCCCACGGCCCAACCGATGAACTCGAACCCCTGCGAGATCGCCGCGGTGTTTTTGGCGAGGTAGTCGGCGTAGATCCGGTCTTTCGTCGTCAGGAGCAGCTCGGAGGCGAGCAGGATGCGCATGCCGGGATAACGCTCGTGCGCCGTCACACGCCAGAGCTCCTGCGCGATCCGCAGGCAGTCGCCGGAGAGGGCGGGATTGTACGTTTTCAGGGCCCGCGATCCGGCGGCGAGCCCGCTGGCCACGAGCAATTCGCGGTCGGGATTGTTCTCCGTAAAAACCCAGTTGTCGTCCGGACTGCCGGGCAGGCCGACGGCGGGCGGTTTGCCGCCAGTCTGGGCCTTTTCGTCGTAAACGCGGTTGTCCGTGCTGTTGGCCGGATCGCCCAGCATCGTGTAAGTGCGTTTGTCCGGAGTGATGATCCCGCGGTAGAGCCGGCCCAGCGACTTGTAGCCGCCGACGATGGTGAGCACGCCGTGCTCGATTTGCTGAAGCATGTCGGGCTTGCCGTCGGGGCGTTGGATTTCGACGACCCGGTTTTCCTGATCGATGGTGGTGTTGTCGTAGTCGACGTGGAACGCCTCATACGCGAGGGCGAGGCCGTGGACCGTTTCCGACTGTGACTCGACCCGCAGATCGAAATCGCCGGCATCGTGCCAGCCGCCGCGATCGAGCCCCGGCACGTGTTCGCCGGGTTGGTATTTCGTGAGGGTCGACGGGCCCTGCACGTAGCCGTCGAAGTGATTGTAGTTGATCGGCGCCATTCGCGCGTCGTCGAGGTGGCACCAGCCGTGCCAGACGCGGTAGCGGTCGTTCACCCGCATGTGGCACATCTGGATCGGCAGGAAATACTCGAGGGTGGGCTGCCAGGCATTCCGGTCGAAAACGTGTTCGCCGATCTGGAAAACCGCGCTTTTCGAGTCGCCGTACTGAACGACGTACATCCCCGGCTTTTCCACCTCCGAGAAGTCGAGCTGGAGATAACGGTACCGCAGAAACTGCCCCCAATCGTGTCCTGACTTCTCAAATACCGGTTCGCAGCCGCCGTTTTCGGAAACACGGAGAAGCCTGACCGGAAGGTCGGCCGAATCGCGCCGGTCGAGTTCGATCACGGCCATCTTCTGCTGCTTCGGCCGGTAGCCGACCTGGGAAACCTGAACCACCGGGCGATGCCGCCAGCCGGGGAGGGCGTGCGGCGTGACGAGCCACTCGATGGCTCCTTGAGTGGCGCCTTTCGGGACCAACGCACGCACCACGAACCAGCCGTTGGTGTGCTGGGCGCGGCCGTCGAGGAGTTCGAGGTCGCCGCCCCGGATGCTTTCGATCGCCATGCGCTGCCGATCGGATTCCGGCGCAATCACGAGGTGCTTGCCTGTGCCGAACGGCGCGAGTTCGTAGCCGGTGGCGAGCGGGTCGAGCGGCTCGCGGAAGCGGTCGTCCACGCTGCCGGGGCCATTGGGTTGCCGCGGAAAAATCCCGAAGTGGTCTCCGATGTAGTACGACTTTCCGAAGAGGATCCCGGGAAAGAGTTCGAGGTTGAAACCCACCTTGCCCACCCACGCGTCGGGAAGCGGTTGGTCTAGGTCGACCACGATCCGAAACGCTTTTCCCTCCGGACGCACTCGCACGGTGTAGGCGAGCTTGAGGTCGGGATAGACGACAGGGTTGAAGCCCTTCCGGTCCTTCGACGGATCCGGGTACTCCAGGCGCACGCTGATCTCCTGCTTGGTCCGATCGACCTCGCGTTTGCCGACCTTGGGAACCGGTTGCCACTGGCCCGGCGTGGGTTCGAGGCGGAGATCGCCGTTGGTCGCGACGCGTTCGCCGTTGAGAATCACGCCGACCCCGCCCTGATGTCCCTCAGGATAGACGTCCTGGGCCAGCATCACGTTCAGCCCCGGCATTTCCAGGTATTCGGAGGCATTCAGCGTGAGTTCTGGCTCAGCCTTCGAGTTATTCGGAGCAGCGGAGCTGGCGTGGACCAAAAGACAGACGGTCGTCAAAACCACGGCGACCAGGGAAAGAGGGGAGCGCAAGCGGGCGATTGTCATGGCGGTATGAGAGCGACGGCGAAGCCGCCGCGGGGAGTGTCACTCGGAATAACGCGCAGCAACTGTAGCCAAGTTTCCAGCCGCGCAGGACGGGGAAACGTTCGTTCATTAGGGCGCGAGCGAAACCTCGCTGGACGCGCGCCGCGTGCCCCGCTCAACCCGCCTTGGAATTGTGCTCCGTATCCGTGGGGGCCGCACGGTTGTCTCAAGCAGCCGCACGAACGGCGTGGGATCCTGCCGAGGCCCAGCGTGGATCTCCGTGGGCCATCGAGCTGCCGGTGCGCCGCCCGTCCGAGCGGCGCACCGAGTCGGTTCAGGATTTGGGTTCGGTCAGCACGATCGTCGGTCCGCCCGGGAACGAGCGCCACCGAAGCGTCTTGCCGCTGGGCCAGGTTGCGACGATCTCCACCGCTCCCGCGCCGAAAAATGCCGCGGGTGCGGACTCCGACAGATGGCCGGAGCCGCCGTGTATCTCGCGTGTTTCGACGTGGCCGTCCTTGAAGCGGACCGCGATCCGGCCGCCAATGCACGTGGGATTGCCTGCGGGACCGCGCAGCGCGACCGAGAACACGCCTTTCGGATCCGAGGCCGCATGGTTTTCGTAGGCGACGAGTGTGCCCGCGTACTGGGTGAACAGCAGGTCCGGGCGCCCATCGCGATTCCAGTCGAGCGTCGCGAGTCCCTTCGCATCGCCGGGAACGACGATTCCGCTCTCTCGAGGCCAAGTGGCGGAGAACTGTCCGTGCCCGTTGCCACGCAACAGCAGACTGCACCCGCCGTCGAAGCGGCCGGTCTTGGGCTCCGGTCCGTAGGAGTTTTGCGCCAGGCAGAGGTCCACATAACCGTCGCCGTCGAAATCCTCGAGGGCGATGCCGTAGACCGGCGCGAGCTGGGCCAGAGTCGGCAGAGACTGGAAGGTGAACGTGCCGCCGTGGTTGATGAGAACGCCGCTGGCGAGCTCACAGGCCTCCTGGCGCTTCGCCCCGGCCAGGCGATCCGCGCCGAAGATGTCCTGCATGCTCGCGGTGGCGAAGCTCGCGAACGTCTTGTATTTCTTCCGCAGGAACGGCATCGCGTACGCCATCTTGCTCCGTCCGCGAACGGGATAGAGGTTGTCGCCTTCGTACCAGGCCTCCACGAGATTGGGTTTCCCGGTGCCGTCGAGGTTGCCCGAAAAGAGGACCATGGGCTTCTCCGGCGTGGCGTGGTACTTCGTATTCAGCCCGACGTTACCGACGACATAGTCGATCTGTCCGTCCCCGTTGACGTCGGCGCCCGAAAGCGAGGTCCACCAGCCGGTGAGTTTGGCCAATCCGGCCGCTTCGGTCCGGTTGCTGAACCGGCCGCCGTCGTTGTGGAAGTAGCAGATCGGACCCCATTCGGTCGCGACGAGGAGGTCGGGCTTCCCGTCGTTGTCGACATCGGTCCAGAGGGCCGACGTTACCATGCCGACCGTGGCGAGGCCCGGAGCGAGCGAGTCCGTCACATCGGTGAACCGGCCGCGGTCGTTCCTGAGCAGCCGGCTGTGCGGAATCTCCGGATACTTGCCGGGCACCATTCGACCGCCGACGAACAGGTCGAGCTGCCCGTCTCCGTCGAAATCGGCTGCGACCACCGGGCCGGTGCAGTCCTGGTTCGGGGGGAGAGCCCCCTCCGGCGCGGCGGTGAAGGAACCGTCGGCGCCGCCGTAGAAAAGCCGGTCCTGGTCCACGGCGCCATTGATGCGGGCGACGTTGCCGCTGGCGAGATAGAGATCCGGGATTCCGTCGCCGTTTGCCTCGAAGACGAGCGGTGTGGTCGCGCCTGCGGCCGCCTGATCGGGCCCGGCGGCGCTGGTCCATGTGCCGCTGCTGGTTTGGGTCAGCACCGCGCCGGGGAGCACGATGCGCGCGGGCTTGCCGTCCTCGGCCGCGGGAATGACGGACACACCCGGTCCGGCGCCCGAGAGTCGGCGCGGGAGCAGCACCTGGCGTGTGAACTCGTCGTAGCGCGATTCCACCGAGACAAAGTCGAGGCCCAGCTTCTTCGTCACGTCCTGGAAGGTCCGCCCGGCAGGCATTTCGGGCTCTTTCTGCGCGGCCTTCAGTTTCGCAGGTTCGCCGGACTCGGTGATCGTGAGGAATTGATCCGCGGCGACATTGGCGAAGGTCTGCTCCTGACCGCTCGGCCACTGGACGGTGAGCTTTTCCACGACCGCAACGTCGCCGAGGCCGAAGTGCACGAGCGGTTCGTCCGAGGAAAGCAGCCCACGCGTCAGCGTGAGCTGGCGAACCTGCTGGCCGGACTTGGTCCAGATGCGGACCGTGCTGCCTATCCCCCAGCGGTTGGAGACCGTTCCGGAGAGCCGGATGAGGAGACGGTGTCCGCCGGCGCTGTCGTTGCGGCAGACGGTGGGCGGCCCGTCGTAGTTCGCGAATACGATGTCGAGATCGCCGTCGCGGTCGAGGTCCGCGTAGGCGGCGCCGAAGCTGACACCGTGGTGGTCGAGACCCCATTCTTTCCCAACCTCGGCGAAACGCAGGTCTCCGAGGTTGTGATAGGCGAGGTTGTCCTCGGCGTAGACCGGGGCGTTTTTGTAGACGGCCGCGCGTTGCTCGAGGGTCGCCGCGACGTTCTGCTTGTCCAGCAGGTCCGCGTCCATGAAGTCGCGGATCATCCCGTTGGTGACGTAGAGGTCGAGCCGGCCGTCGTTGTCCAGATCGGCGAAGCGCACGGACCAGGTCCAGTTCGTCGCCCGCAGCCCCGCGAGGTGAGCGATCTC
The DNA here is from genome assembly GCA_003054665.1 of Opitutaceae bacterium EW11. Classification (GTDB taxonomy): domain Bacteria; phylum Verrucomicrobiota; class Verrucomicrobiia; order Opitutales; family Opitutaceae; genus EW11. The sequence goes on from QAYY01000002.1 coordinate 318,598, forward strand.
GAAGAAGCGCCCGGTGCCGTTGTTCAGGTAAAGGGCGTTGAACGGATACTGGGGACAGAGTGCGCGGGCCATTTCGCCCTCCCACAAGCCGCGTCCCATCTCCTCGATGCCGGTCTTGTCCTTGTAGTTGTTTGTCGCCGCCATGTCGGCGACGAAGAAGTCGACGCGCCCATCGTTGTTGATGTCTCCCAGATCGGAGCCCATCGACGAGTACGAGGTGTGCGGCATCTGCGTCTCCACCACGTCGGTGAAAGTACCGTCGCCGTTGTTCCGATACAGCTTGTCCGGGTTTTCGAAATCGTTCGCGACGTAGAGGTCGGGCCAGCCGTCCTCGTTGAAGTCCCACCAGATCGCGGAATGTCCCTGGGTCGGCCCCCAGATGCCGGCTTTGGCGGTGACGTCGGTGAAAGTGCCGTTGCCGTTGTTGTGAAACAGGTAGTCGGGCCGGCCCTTGAAGCTCGCGGCGTAGTTGAGGATGTTGGTCTGGAGGTAGAGATCGAGATAGCCGTCGCGGTCGTAGTCGGCGAAGGAGGCCATCACCGAAGCGTCCTTGATCGCGAGTCCGTAGGCGGCGGCCGATTCCTTGAACGTGCCGTTGCCCTGGTTGACGAAGAGGAGATTCGGGCTGTTGAACCGGCAAACGTAGAGATCGAGCAGCCCGTCGTTGTTGATGTCGACGAACGTCGCGCCGGTGTTCCATGCCCCGTCCCGGACGAGCAGCCGGGCGGCCTCGGTGACGTCCTCGAATTTCAGCTCGCCCGTCTGGCGGTAGAGCCGGAACGGGGAGGTTTTGGAGACGACCAGGATGTCGGGGCGGCCGTCGCCGTCATAGTCCCCGATCGTCACACCCGTGCCCACTTCGCCCAGGGTGAACTCCCGGAAGAGCTCGTTCCACATCTTGGGGTCGTCGTAGGTATTGACGACGGTGATACCGGTTTCGGCCGGAGCCAGCTCGGTGAACCGCTTCGGGCTGGCGGTGTGCGTCGGCGCGCGGAGCGGATGCGCGACCAGGGCTTCCGCGCCGAACGCGGAAGCGGCCGCCGCGAACAGGGCGGCGGCGTGGAAGAGGGGTTTCATGGCTCAGCTTTTTTGCAGGGGTCGCAGAAAGTTCGCGCACACATACTGCCCGATCGCGCGCCCTTGAGCTTGGCCCCAATAATTGGCCGAGGGAAAGTGGATTCCTCCGAAGATGCGGCTCATCCCGATCTCGTCCGCTGCGGCGGAGAAGCCGGTGAACGAGCGGACCGCCGCGGTGAGGCCCTCGCCGGGCGTGTTGAACGGAATATCGTCCGTGCCGAAAAAGTCGGCGAGGATTGTGGCGGCGCAGCGGCTGAACGTGCTGTGTCCGGAGATGTAGTCGGGAAACGTGGGGCTCGGCATGAGCGGAATCCAGTTCGGATCGGCCTCGATGCCGGGATTGACGGACTTGTCGGCCTCGCGAATCGCCGTTTCAGGGCGCCAGTATCCGTAGTGGAACTTCGTGTCCCAACAGCCGATGGCCGCGTCGGCCAGGCCCAGGTTGAGCAGCGCGAAGAGCCGGGCGTTTTCCTGCACGGTGAGCTTCCGCTGCTTCGAGACGGTGCTCGCGATGATATTCCAGTGGCCCGGGGGAGTGGCCGTGCCGAGGTCGTCGGACCAGAACGCGACGGTGGCGGTCTGGTCGTCGGTGCGAGAGTCGCTGTCGCGCGCGCCGAGGCGTTTCACCGTGTCGAGGTCCACGGCGTAGGCCGAACTGTTCAGCGGCGGCGGCGGGGGCGGGCGGAATTGCGAGCAGGACTTCAGTGCGAACGGTTTCACCATGCCCCAGTGCGGCAGCGTGAACTCGCGGAAGAGCGGCGGCGTGGGGCGCCAGTGTCCCGCCTTGTCCGAGGCCGGGAAGGTGGCCTTGCCCATGATGCCGTCGTTCGCGCGAGCCTGGATCATCAGGTCCGCGACGTGTTTGCCCCAGGCGATCCCGGCGGTCTTGGCCTGACCGTCGGGAATGGCGGCCAGCGCCTTGGCGTAGTCGTCGGCGAATACGCGAGGGTTGGCGACCTTGCCGAACTGGGAGTGGAGTACCTCGTAGCCGGCGGAGGCGACCGCAGCCTCGAGCGAGGCGCCGGCGGGCGCGGTCTCGTTGACGAGGTACGACTCGTATTTCCGATCGAAGCCGTTCACCACGTCGAAGAGAGCCGCGTGGAGAATGGCCAGATGATGCGACGCCATCGGGGGCGGCATGCGGGAGACGCGAATCGCGTTCACCGCTTGGTCGTTCAGGTCGAGAATCGGGTCGGCGAAAGCGACAGTTGAAAGCAGGGCAAGTCCGGCGGCAGCCAGACTGAACAGGCGTGATGCAGCGCTCATAGGGTAGGGTGCAGAGAACTGATAACGGCCATAAGCGCCGTAAATGCGTTCGGGGCGAGTTGCCGCGAGGTGGTGGCGAGTTGCTGCCCCCCGGGCGTTTCCCCTCTGAAAACAAGCAACCCCGGGCTTCCCGACCCGGGGTGTGCTCATACGCTATTGAATGTTTGCCCTAGACGGGAGGGAAGAGAGCAGAACTCGCGCTCTCGGGAAACGGGGAAGGGGCGAAGTCCGTGCCTGCGGGGGCGAGTTGCCGTCGTGAAGGGTGGCGGTCGGGAGGGGCCGACGTTTCGCCGCCGTCCGAGCCGTTCTCTTCTTTCAGAATCAGCTCTGCACACTCGCGTTGCCGGTCCCGCCCGTGAAGCGGGTGAGTTGGCCGCGCAAGCTCCGGCTCAGGGGAAGCTCGGTGCCGTCGCGCAGGTGCACCGTGTAGTCGCCGTGAAACGTCGGATGCAGTTCCTGGACTTCCTCGATGTTCACGATCGCGGAGCGATTTACCCGGGCGAAGCCGCAGCCGCTGAGGCGTTCCTCGATGGCCGACATCGTTTCGCGCACCATCAGACGCCGGTTGGCGACGTGAAGGATGACGTAGTTGTCGGCCGCCTCGATCCAGCGGATTTCCTCCGGCCGCACGAAAACCACGCGCCCGTCGACTTTGACCGCGAGCCGCTCCTGCTTGGCCGCCGTTCCCGCGGCATCGTTCGTTCCCGCCTTGAGGGCCTCCGGCGATTTGCGCGTCCGCACGTGCTCGATCGCCCGCTTGAGCGCGACCTGAAAACGGTCGCTGTCGAAGGGCTTGAGCAGGTAGTCCACCGCCTGCACGGCAAAGGCCTCGATGGCAAACTGCTCGTGCGCGGTGACAAAAAGCACGGCGGGGCGCGCCTGGGCGGGAAGGGCCTTCACCACCTCCAGGCCGTTGCAGCCCGGCATCTCCACGTCGATGAAAACAATCTCCGGTTCGTGCCGCGCGATCGCCGCGATCGCCTCGGGGCCGTTGCCGAATTCGCCCGCAAGCTCGACGGCGGGCTCATCCGCCAAGAGCGCGCGGACGCGGTCACGGGCCAGGGGTTCGTCGTCGATGATGAAAACTCGCAGTCTGCTCATGGGGCGGAGCGGAAGGGGATTTCGACACGAGCACAAAGCCCTCCCTCGGGGAGATTTGCGAGCACGAATCTCTGGTCGGGGCCGTAGATCTCCTGGAGGCGGGCCTTGGTATTTGAGATCCCAATACCCTCGCGCCCCGGACCGCCGGGCGGGATGCCCTTGCCCGTATCGCGGACTTCCAGAACAAGGCGCCCCTCGCGGCGTTCGGCCCGCACGTCGATCTTGCCGGGGCGCACGTGGGGCTCGATGCCGTGGCGGATGGCGTTTTCCACCAGCGGCTGGAGGAGCAGGTTGGGGATTTCCGCGGTGTCGGTGCCGGGCTGGATATCGAACTGAACGCTCAGGCGATCGCGGAAGCGGAGCGACTCGATGGCAAGATAGCGCTCGAGAAACGCGAGTTCGTCGTGAAGCGACACGAGCGGGCGGCCGGTCTGGGTCATGGTCAGCCGAAGCAACTCGCTCAACCGGACGAGCATCTTGTCCGCCGCCTTCACGTCGGTGTGCATGAGCGACGCGATGCCGTTCAGGGTGTTGAAAAGGAAATGGGGTTTCAGCTGGCGGAGGAGCGATTGAAGCCGGGCTTCCGTGAGGTGCTTTTCCAACTCGAGCGCCTGCACGGTCCGCTCGTGGTATTTTTGGTAATAGTCGACGGCGTGGCTGACGGAAATGATGACGCCGTACACGAGCAGGTTGAACGGGAACGTCTTCACCAGGAGCGGGCGGAAAACCTCTCCGAACGTCGCCGGTTCGTCGATCAGTGCGCCGTGGATCTGCCCGACGACGGCGCGCAACAGCACATAGAGCGAGGAGCAGAGCAGCGCGCCGGCGAGGTGAATCGCCGCCGTCTTCGCCATCGGCCCGCGTTCCGGCGGCCAGCGCCGTGCGATCCAGAGAATGGGCCAGGAGATGACGGCCCAGACATACCAGTCCGCCAGCGAATACGTGATCGCGTCGCGCCAGCTCACGCTTCGGCCGAGCAGCGTGCTCGAGAGGTAGAACTGGCTCGCAAAAGCGAGGCCGACGAGGGTCCAGAACGCCAGGATTCCGAAGGCGCGGAGCAGGCTGCGATAGGGGCGGGGCAGCGGCATGGCGGTGCGCCTACTTCACGCCGTTCGCTTGTGAGGTTGTCAACCCTGCACCCGACGTGCTTTCAACCAGACGCCCCGCCATGACCGACCCGCGCGCCATCGCCTCGCCCGCTCCGCGGTCCGCCCCAGGGCCTTCGCCCACGACGCCCGGCCTGTCGCCGCTCGTGCCGGTGCTGGCACCGTTGGTCGTCGCCGCGATCGTGATCGGTGCGGTGCTCAGCCGTTTCTCCACGGTGATCGCCCCTCCGCGGCTTGCGCCCGTGGTGCGTTTTTCCGACGCCACGGCGGAATCAGGCCTCCATTTTGTGCAGCAGAGCGGCGCCCCGGGGGAAGAGTCTCCCACCACGCTGGGGAGCGGAGTGGCGGTGGTCGATTTCGACCGCGACGGCGCGCCCGACCTCTTTTTTGTCAACGGAGCACCCTGGCCCTGGATGGAGGCGGGGACCGGCGGCGGCTGTGCTCTGTACCGAAACGACGGGCATGGGCACTTCTCCGACGTGACCGAAGCGGCCGGACTCGGGGGACTCCGCCTCCAAGGGATGGGCGTCGCCGTGGGCGATTTCGACGGCGACAGCTGGCCCGACCTGTTCGTGACCGGCGTCGGCGAGAACCATCTCTTGCGCAATCGTCACGACGGAACGTTCGCCGACGTCACCGAACAGGCGGGGCTTTCCGGAGACGGACAGGATTGGTGCACGGGAGCGCTCTGGCTCGATCTCGACGGCGACGGACGGCTCGACCTGGTGGTTTGCCGCTACGCCCGCTGGCCGCGGGAAGTGGACCTGGACGTCGCTTTCAAGATCGCGGGTGTCGGCCGCTCCTACGGCGCCCCGGCCGGTTTCGTCAGCGCTTCGCCACTGGTGTACCGCAACCTCGGAGGCGGAAGGTTCGCCGATTGGACGGACGCCGCGGGCTTGCGTAATCTGTCCCCGGATACGCACCTGCCGCGCCTGGCGACGCTCGGTGTGGCCGCGGTCGACGGCAACGGCGACGGTCTGCCGGATCTGCTGTTCGTCTATCACACGGGCGAACCGACGCTTTTCCTCAACCTCGGCGGCGGACGTTTTCGCGAGTGGGTCGCGCCGGGAGACCGGCGCGAAGGATCGGCGGCCGGACTGCTCGGCCTCGGCGCCGCCGCGGTCCCCCGCGCCCTGCCCGGCTCCGAACTCCTCGGCGTCCTGCGCCTCGCGGAGACGGCGCCCGGTTCGGGCGCGGCGGGGATGGCGCGTTTGCCTGCCCGGCTCGGTGTGGCGCTTTTGGATTACGATCTGGACGGGCGCCTGGACGCGTTTTCCGGCGGGGGCCGGGCGGAACCGGAGTTGAACCGCTTCGATCTGGGGCGCCGGTTCGACGGCGCCCCCGCGCTGTATTGGAACCAGGGAGAGACGTGGACGGCGGTGCTGCCTCCGGCGGACTCCGCCTGGGCCGCGGCGGCCCGTATTCGCGGCTTGGCGACGGCCGATTTTGACGGCGACGGCGACGAGGACGTGGTCTGCACCCAGAACGGCGGCCCGGCCCGCTACTATCGGAACGAGCAGCGCACCGGAGCGGCCTGGCTGAAGATACGACTGGTGGGAACGCGGAGCGCGGCCAACGGCTGGGGCGCTCGGATCGAGGTCCAGACGCCAAGGCACAAGCTGAGCCGGCTCGCGCTTCCGGAGATGGGCTACCTCTCGCAGTCGGACAGCGTGCTCACCTTCGGCCTCGGGGAGGATGCGCGGGTTCGCCGCGTCGTTGTGCTCTGGCCGAGCGGACTTCGCCAGGAGGTTGTACCCGACGGCGTAAACCGCATGGTATCCATCACGGAACCGGCGCCGGGTAACCCCTGAGCGGCGGCTGGTTTGCGAGCCTCCCGGTTGGCCGAATCCCTTTCACCCATGAAATTCTCCCGATTTGCCGGTTTGTCGGTCCTGTCCCTCTTGTTTGCGGCGTTTCTGGCGGCGGCCGCTCCCGATCGCGCCGTGTTCGACGTGCGTTCGTTCGGCGCCAAGGGCGACGGCGCCACTCTCGACACGAGAGCGATCAACGACGCGATCGCCGCGGCGGCGGAGAGCGGCGGCACCGTGGTCTTCCCGGCGGGGCGGTATCTCAGCCATTCCATCCGGCTGAAAAGCCACGTCGGCCTGCAACTCGAGCACGGCGCGGTGATCGTCGCGGCCGACCCTCCGAAGGACGGCGGACCGGGGTACGACGCCGCGGAGCCGAATCCGACGCCCGAGTATCAGGATTTTGGGCACTCGCATTGGCACAACAGCCTGATCTGGGGAGAGAACCTCGAAGACGTTTCCATCACCGGTCCCGGTCAGATCTACGGTCGCGGCCTGAGCCGCGGCACGGGCAGGGTCGCGTTGCCGGTCAACGTCACCGCCGAGCAGCCGAAAGGCGCCGCGGCCGATGTCCTGCGGGCGGACGGAAACGCCTCGCCGGTCGACCGGCCCGATCTCAAACCCGGACCGTTTGGGTATCCGAACGCTCGGGACACGCTTCAGGACGGCGTCGGCAACAAGGCCATCGCGCTGAAGAATTGCCGCAATGTCGTCTTTCGGGACTTCACCATCCTCCACGGCGGACACTTCGGTATCCTCGCGACGGGAGTGGACAACTTCACCCTCGACAATCTGGTAATCGACACGAACCGCGACGGCATGGATATCGACGCCTGCAGCAACGTCCGGGTCTCGAATTGCTCCGTGAACTCCCCTTGGGACGACGGCATCTGCCTCAAGGCGTCGTACGGTCTGAACCGAAACCGCGCGACGGAGAACGTCACAATCACCAACTGCTTTGTCAGCGGCTACGACGAGGGCACTCTGCTCGACGGCACCCGGCAGCGCCGGACCACGCACAAGGGGGGACCGATCGGCCGGATCAAGCTCGGAACCGAGGCGAACGGAGGTTTCCGCAACATCGCGGTTTCGAACTGCGTTTTTGAATACTGCCGCGGACTGGCCCTCGAGCAGGTGGACGGCGGAGTGATGGAGGACATTGCGGTGACCAACCTCGCCATGCGCGACATCGTGAACGCGCCGGTCTTTGTCCGACTCGGGGCTCGCCTCCGCGGGCCCGAAGGCACGCCGATGGGTTCGGCCCGGCGTATTCTCCTCAGCAACATCGTCGCGTACAACGTCGCGCCGGATCACGGCGTCTTTATTTCCGGCGTCCCGGGGCACCCGATCGAGGATCTCACGCTCAGCGGGATCCGTCTCTACTTCCGCGGCGGGGGCACGGCGGAGCAGGCGGCGCGGGCGGTTCCGGAGATGGAAAAGGGATACCCCGAGCCGGATCTGTTCGGCGTCTTGCCGTCCTGGGGCGTTTTTGCCCGGCATGCGGCCAATCTCGTCTTGCGCGACGTGCAGCTGCATCTGCTCGCGTCCGATGCCCGCCCGGCCGTCTCGATGGACGACGTCGCCGGCGTGGAACTTGTCGACGTGCGCGTCGAACGTACCGCCGCGCAACCTTTCTGGCGCATGAACGGCGTTACGGACGTTCTGGCCGTGAGGGCGGCGGGCGTTCCGGATGCGGGTGCGGCCAAGTGAATCCGGCGCGGCAACTGGGCGGCCGGCTTCTCTGCGGGAAACCGCGTCGGTCGGTCGCGGCGATTTCCTCCTGCGGTCCGATGGCGGGCTAGCAGGTCGGCCCCGTGCCGGCGTAGGGCCCCGCCCCGATGGCGGCGAGTAGAGCTGAAGTTCAGTATGCGCGGATGGTCCGTGGTCTTTTTTCCCTCTGCGCCCACCCGATTCGCGTCTCGATGGGAGCGACGCGCCGAATCCGGCCAGAGTACGGCCCCAGAGGCAGTCCATGACGGCGGCGGAATGAAAACGGCCGGCCAACTCGTCAGCCAACGGGTGGTCACGGGTTTCCCCGAACAGCGGCTCGCTTACGTCGCGCCGGAGATTCAGCGCGTGGGTGCGCACTACTGCGCGGTGCTCGAGCCGCGCACGGTTCAGCTCATCGGAATCGTGCGGTTCAGCAACATCGTGGCGCACGCCTCCACGGCCACGCGCATCTTCGCCGACTTGATGGAGGATCCTCCGCTTCACCAAGTGCGGGAGGACGAGTCGGCCGAAGCGGTGTCGCGGATCTTCGAACAGGCGAATCCCGAGGAGATCACCGTTCTGTCGCGATCGGGCGAATACGCAGGCCTGATCACCCGCGAGAGCTTGTCCGACTGGCTGATCGAGGCCGAGCGCCGGCGGAAGCGGGAGTTGGAGGTCGCGGTGGAGGAGGGGAGGGCCGCGACCGAATTCGTGGAGGCGAAAGCCCGGGCGCGCATCGACGCGCTTCGCTCCCGATTGGAGGAGTTCGAGGCGATCTGCGTCCAGCTCGCGGTCGAACTGCGGGATCCGCTGCGTTCCCTGTCGGAAAACGCCGCGCTCCTCGTGCGCGAGGACGCCGGACCGCTCGCCGCATCGGCCAAGATCGCGGCGGAGCAGATCCGCGCCGGCACCGAAAGGCTGCAGGGCGTGATCGACGGGATAATCGAGCGCACGCGGGCCGCGTTGCAGGACAAATGGCGCACGTTCGCGGTCGTGGATTTGAACGAGGTGGTCGCGCAGGCGCTCGATTTTCTTCAGCCGCAACTCCGGGAGCGGGGCGCCTGCGTGGTTTCAGCCGCCCGCCTGCCTTCCATCGAGGGGCACTACGTTCCGCTTCTTCAGGCGGTGATCGGCGCGATCGCTCAAGCGCTGCGCAATGCCGCTCCCGGCCGAGCGCCTTCGCTGGAGCTCTGGGCCGAGGAATCGACGGAGGGCCCGGTGCTGCTCTTGCGAGATAACGCCGCGCCTGGATCCTCGGGGGAGCAGGCCATGATCGCGGCCGCTGCGGGCTCGCCTTCCGCCTCCGCGGTTTCGGCGACGTCGACCGAAGGCGATTTGCCTCCGTCTTTGCCGACGCAGCGCGTCGAGGAGCCGCAGCCCGCCGCCACGCCTGCGGGGCACGTCTTTCGCTGCCTGTTGGGAAGGATGGTTTCGGTCGCGGTCAGGCCCACGGCAAACCCGCGGCCCTGATCGGCGTTTCCGGCAGTTTTCCCGGAAGGAAATGGGGAAATTCTCCGGCCGAACCTCGCAGGTGAGTTGCGTACTATCCTCCCGCTGAACGCTTGCTTTCCCAAGCGCTGTGTCGCGTGCGGTGCGTCCAGCTCCGCGCGAAGGCTGGCGAAGTCGTATCCGCAACGGCCCGACAACCAGCCCGCGCCAAACAACTCCGAAGAACACCGTGGAAACCGACGAAACCTGCACCCCCTGCGACGTCCTCTTGGTCGAGGACTCGTTTGACGACGTATTTTTCGTCAAGCGCGCCTGGGAAAAGAACGGACAGCCCTACCGACTGGTGCACGTGGCGAACGGCGACGAAGCGCGCGCCTACCTGTCGGCCGAGGGAAAATACGCCGCGCTCGCGGGACTGCCGCCGCCGAAACTGGTGGTGTCCGATCTCAAGATGCCGTGCTGGGACGGCATGCAGCTGCTCCGCTGGGTGCGCGGCCATTCGCGGTTGGGGCAGCTGCCGTTCGTGATGCTTTCGTCGTCACCGCGGGAGTCCGATATCGGCGAGGCGCTTTCGGCCGGCGCCTCCGCGTATTTCGTGAAACCTCGCACCCTGCCGGGCTTCGTCCAGCTGCTCGTCGAACTCCAGCATTTCTGGAATCCGGCGCCGACCGACGTCTTCTGACGGAGGGCGCCTGGCGGCGGGCGGGTCAAAACAGACTTGGCGTATCCGGACCGACGCTGCTTTCGCTCGGCGCCTCCGCGGCGAGCCATTGCAGCGCCTCCTCGAGCGTCCGGAAAACCATGAGATTCTGCTCGCCCTGGATCTCGCGATACGTGGCGAACATTCGGCTCATTCCGAACGAGAGGTCGGTGCTCGCGACGATCGCACGACGTGCGGCGGGATCGAAGAGATTGAGTTCCGAGCACTCGAGGATCTCCTTCGGACCGAGATCGAAAACGGCGCGGCGAAGGTCGATCAATTGGGAGTAGCTTGGGCGGAAATCGGGGTGAGCACGGATCTGCTCCATGTCTCCGCGAATTACACCCAGGTTAAAGGTACCCTCGCAGACCGTCGTGACGAGACGGCGCATGGGGTCGATCGTTGAAATGGCAGGCATTGCTGGGGCTACCTAGAAAGGGGTGCCAAGAATTTGTGGGGGCGAGCGGCCGCATTACGAGCAAATTTCTGTCGCGGGAGTGTGCTTACAGTTCGGCTAAAACGTTGCGATGCAGCGGGCGGCTGCGCATGCTCCGCCCGTCTGTTGGCGCGTCTCCCGTTTACCCCATGTCGATGCCAGCGTTCGCCCACCGGGGCATTCTCCTCATTTGTGTGCTGCTCGCGGCGATTGTCGCGATGCCGACGTCGCGCGGCGATTCAGGATCTCCGCCCGAGGCTGCGGCGAAGACCGAACTCACGGCCGACATCGTGTCGGAGCGTCGCGCCGCGGTGCAGAACGAACTCGCGGCCGCCCGGGCCGCTCTCGCCAAACTGCCGGAAGGACAGCAACAGGAGGCGGGGCTTTGGCTGACGCAGGAAACGGCGCTCCTCGAACGCATCGAGAGCGTGTTTGCGGAGGATCTCCGCACGCTCCAGCACGCCGCCGACCTGGCGGCGGAGGCGGCGACCGTCGAGCAGCGGCTCAAAAACCGGCGCCCTGCGGACGAGTACCTTCCGCTGCCGCATAACCTGCAGCAGCTCGATCAGCTGTATGCGGAGCGCGACTACCTGGATGAGGCGATTGCGACCTTGAAGGAAGACGTGAGCAACGCCGCCGAGGCGCTGCAGGAGGCCCGCGACGTCCGGGAAGACCGCGACCGCGAACGCCGCACCGCGCGCGAGGCGTTGGGAACGGCGCGCGATCCCGTCAAGGCCCAGCGCCAGCTCCGGATCGCCGAACTGGAGAGCCGCCTCGCCCAGGAGACCGTCCAACTCCGCGAGACTGCCCTGCGCACGCTCCGCTTCCAACAATCCCTGCTCGGACCCAAAAGCGAACTTCTGCGCCCGAATCTGGAATGGCTGCGAGCCAACGTGGTCATCACCGACGAAGACGTGGCTGCGGTCCGCGCCACGCGCGAGAAGCGTCTCGCCGACGTCGAGGCGGCCCTGATCGCCGCGCGGGCCGATGCCGAAAAAACATCCCTCGCGGTGGTGCAGATCGAACGGCGTCCTCCCAGCGAGGTGTCCGTGGAGGAGCTCTCGTCGCGACGCGCCGACCGCCAGCTGGCGAGCCGCGTCGTCGCCGTCCTGACCGCCGAGCGCGACTACCTGAAGGAGCGCGAAACGGTGGCGCAGCTGCGCCGGCGGGTGCTCAACGGAAGCGCGCTGAGCACCGAAATGCGCAACTGGGAGGCCGAGAACCGCGTGCGGTTGGAGCGCCTCGAGCGGGACAGGCTGCTGCAGCGCGCCGAGCTGACGAAGACGCGCCGCGAGCTGCAGGATCTCCAGGCGCGGGTGACCGGGACCAACGGCAACGCCATTTCTCCGGGGCCCTGGGTGTCCGAACGCATGCAGCGCCTCGCCGCGTGGCACGCGTTGAACTCCAGCGAGCGCGCCGAGGTGCAGGGGTTGAAGGCGGAGCGACTCCGGCTCAAGGAGGAACTCGCCGGCCACGTCGGCTCCATCAGCGTCGACGAAGTGGTGGAGCTGGCGAAGCGCAGCGTCATCGCGGGCTGGGACTACGAGGTGTTTTCGGTGCAGGACCAGCCGGTCCGCGTGAAAACGGTCCTGGCCGTGATCGCGATCGTGTTTTCCGGGCACTGGCTCTGCCGCCGCTTGAGCGAACTGGCCGCAGCCGTCGTCTTCCGTCGCCTGGGAATGAATACGGGCCGCCGCGCCGCCTGGCAGACGCTCTCGTTCTACGGGTTGTTCAGCATCGTCGTCCTTGCCGCACTGGGGATGTTTCACCTTTCGCTGACCCAGTTCTCGGTCGTGAGCGGCGCGCTCGCGGTGGGCCTGGGTTTCGGAAGCCAGAATCTGCTGAGCAACTTCATCAGCGGCGTGATCCTGCTGATCGAGCGTCCGGTGAGCAAAGGCGACGTGATCGAACTCGACGGCCAGCAGGTGACGGTCGAGAAGCTCGGCCCGCGCAGCACGATCGTCCGATCGAGGGACAACATTCACATGATCGTTCCCAACAGCCGGCTGCTGGAGCAGTCGGTGGTGAACTGGACGCTGACGGACGACATCGTCCGGCGAAAGATCGCCGTCGGCGTTGCGTACGGCTCGCCCACGCGTCAGGTCGACAAGATTCTCCGCGAGGTTCTCGCGAGCGTGGAACGCGTCTGCCCCCAACCGGCTCCCAGCGTGACGTTCGTCGACTTCGGAGCGGACGCCCTGGTGTTCGAGGCGTTGTTCTACTGCGAGGTGGACGATCGGGTGGAGGTGGAGACGGAGCTCCGCCACCGCATCAACGAGGCCTTTGTCCGCGCGGGCATCGTCATGGCGTTTCCGCAGCGCGACATGCATCTGGATACGTCTCGTCCGCTGCAGATCGAGGTGCTCCACCCGGAGCTGCGGTCGGAACCGAAGCGGAAATGACCGGCCGGACCCCGGCCGGCGTCGGGTCGGGGGATCGCAGGAATGCCGTGAAGCTATTCGCCGCCCGCGAGCGCCTAGCTTCAGTCGTGGACCGTCACCTGGATCGGGCGCGAGACGACGGACCCGGCGAGGTCGTGCACGAGCACCGTGTAGTTGCCGGAGTCGTTCAGGTTGCAGCGTTCGATCGCGAGGACGGCGGACGTCGCACCGGGAATCGGGTCACCGTCGCGCAACCACTGGTATTCGAGTTCGCCCGTTCCCGCAGCGGCGGCTTCGAGGCGGAGAGCGGCGCCGAGCCTCACCTCGCTGAGCGGCGGCGGTAGTCGGGAAAAATGGGGCGCCGTCGAACCCCGAATGCCGTGGGCGCCGCCTTCGATCACAAGCTTCACCCCTTCGAGCGTCGTCGTGGCGCGGTGCCCGCGCAGATCGTCGACCGTGGCCAAAAAGGTGACGGACTCGTCGGTTCCCAGGTCCGCGGGTGGCGTCCAAAAGACCCGGTAGGGCGGCGCGTCGTCGGTTCCGAGGTAGAGGTATTCGTCCGGATGCGACGCGCGTCGCAGCGCGAACGTCACCTCGGCGATCCCGTCTACGCCGGCGACCTCGCAGCTCAGCTCTGCGCGGCCGGCGAACGTCTGGCCGTCGCGTGTGGAAGGGACGAGCCTGACGGTGGCGCCGGCCCGGGGCGTTTTCCACATGATCGTCGGTGCGGGGACTCGGGAGACCAACGGCGATTTTGCCTTCCAGACCGCGTACTGCAGCGGCGCGAGCGAGAGGGAGACGCGCCCTGCGGCGTCGGCCGTCACCTCGGCGGAATCCGCGGGGGCGGTTCCGCGCGAGTCGAGCACGAGCGAGAAGGCGGCGCCGGACGGCTGGGCCGTCGGCACGAGAGCCTGCACGGTCTCGGTGCGCGAGTTGTTCAAGGCCACGATGAACTCGATCTTTTCGCTTCGATCGATCCGCGAGAAGGCAAACACCGCCGGCTTGTCCGTCTTCCTTACCAGCATGGCGCCGTTGCGGAGCGCGGGTTCGGTGGAGCGGAGTGTCGCCAGGGCGTGGATCGTGCGATAGAGCGGGTGAGAGGGATCGAACTTTTCGTCGGCTCCCGTGCGCTTGTTCCCGATCAGCGCAAGACGCCGGTAAGGTTCCGACTGGCTGGGGAACATGTCCTCACGCGCCGCCATGTCGTTGCCGTAGCCGGTCATTCCCTGCTCGTCGCCATAATAGACGACGGGCTGGCCGCGGGAGAGGAGGAGCAACGCATGGCCTAGCTCCATCAGCCCGAGAAGCTGCCCGTCCGGAGCGCTTGGGTTGTCCTGCTTGAGGAAGAGGCCAAAACGTCCGGCGTCGTGGTTTCCAAGAAACGTCGGCGCGGAGTAGGCGTTGCTGTCGTGATCCGTGTAATAATCGTCGCGGGCAAAAAACTCGGCGAGTTTGGCCGCCGGCAAGCCGCGCGAGACGAAATCGCGGGCGGCGCCGAAGAAGCCGAAATCGAGGATGGCGTCGAGGGTCGCCTCGGTCGTGAACTCGCTCAGGAAAGGCACGTCGCCACCGTCGTCCGCCACCTCGCCGAAAGAGAAGAACTCCGGTTTTCCGGCCTGGCGGGCCCTGGCCCGGATCGCGGGGGAAAACGCCTGCCAGAATTCCTTGTTCACGTGTTTCGCCGTATCGATGCGGAACCCGTCGACTCCGGCGGTCTCGATCCAGTGCGCGTAGACGTCGATGAAGCCGCGCACGACCTTCGGGTTTTCGGTGAAGAGATCGTCGAGCCCGACGAAATCGCCGTAGAGCGAATCCTCCCCCTTGAAGCTCGAGTTGCCGCGGTTGTGATAGAGCGTGAGGTCGTTCAACCAGGCTGGGTTCTTCACCTGTCGTTCCACTTCGGATACCACGGGCACGTGGGGGAAACTGCGCTCGACGGAGAGAACGGGAAAACCGTCCGGCGAACCGATGCCGTTGTACGCCAGCGCCCGTTCGTCGAACGGTTTCCCGCCGGCGTCGCGGTAGGGCGCGGCGACGCGGCTGCGGTAGGTCGTGGTGCCGTCGCGGTAGGCGATTACGTCCGCGGTGTGGTTGACGATGATGTCCATGACCACCCGAAGCCCTCGCGCGTGCGCCTGCCGGACGAACTCCTGGAATTCGGCGTCGGTGCCGAGGTGGGGATCGATGTGGAGGAAGTCGGTGATCCAGTAGCCGTGGTATCCGGCGCTTCCGCTCTGGACGGCCTTGTTGCGGAACGGCGGAGTGACCCAGATCGCGGTGGCGCCGAGGTTCTGGATGTAATCGAGATGCGCGGCGAGGCCGGCGAAATCGCCGCCGTGGTAATAGCCGATCGCGGTGGGGTCGAAGCCGTGCTGCTCCCTCCCACCGGCGATGCCGCCGCGGTCGTTCGCGGGAGAGCCGTTGGCGAATCGGTCTGTCAGGACGAAGTAGAGAATCTGGCCGGAGCCCGGCTGATGGGCGCGGGGCACGACGACCGGCGACACGTCGGCGCGGCCTGCCCAGGGCAGGAGCGCGGCAAACAGCAGACATGAAGCGCGCAGGGGATGGATCATCTCGCGAGCGAAGCGGATTCGGAAGCCTGAGGCAAAAACCACGGGCGGGAGAAGTCCTCGATGTACCGGAATAAACTTAGAGGCTGCTTCGGAAGGCGAGAAGGACTCACGCCGGGCGGAACGTGCCGTTCTGGTTTGTTCGGCGGACCTCTCGCCGCGGCTCCACCTAAGATTTGTCCCGACTATATCGGAAAATTGCGAGATTGGCGCATGGAGTCGGCGAGTCCGCGCGGCGACAGTGGCGGCAGGCTGGCGTGCCTCGTGCTCGCCAGAAATCAACATCCGCCCGGCGGCGGCTCGCCGAACGGCTTTCCTCGAAGCCGACCGCCCGGGTTCTCCGATTTTCCGCTGCAATGACCCCTCTCTCTTCAGGCTGGCTTCAGGATCGGGCGTCCGGCGTCCTCGCGCATGTTTCTTCGCTGCCCGGCGAATTCGGAATCGGCAACCTGGGTCCGAGCGCCCGCCGGTTCGTCGACTTCCTGAGCGAGGCCGGCGTGAGGCATTGGCAGATCTGTCCGCTCGGCCCGACGGGCTACGGCGATTCGCCGTACCAGTCGTTCTCCAGCTTCGCGGGCAATCCGTACTTCATCGACCTCCAGGAATTGGTCGACGCCGCCCTGCTCACGGAAACCGAAGTCGCGCCGCTGCGCGCCCTTCCCCGCGAGCGGGTGGATTTCGGACGTCTCTACGAACTCTTCTGGCCGATCATCGCCGGCGCTCATCGGCGGTTCATCGCCTGCGGTGAGCGGATCGACGGCTGGGAACCGTATCGAGACTTCTGCGACGCTCATCGCTCCTGGCTGGAACCCTACGCCGATTTCATGGCGTTGAAGTCGCAGTTCGGGGGTCGGCCCTGGAACCAGTGGCCGGAGCCCCTTTGCACCTGGACGGAAGCGTTGCGCGAGGGCCTGGCGCCGACGACTGCGGTTCACGCGGCCTGCCACGCTTTCGCCCAGTACGTGTTTTTCGACCAATGGCGCCGCCTGCGCGACTACGCTCGCGAGCGGGAGGTTTCGATCATCGGGGACGTGCCGATCTTCGTCGCGCTCGACAGCGCCGACACCTGGCAGAATCGCGCGGTCTTCCGGCTCGACAAACGCGGCGTGCCGCTCGCCTCGGCCGGAGTGCCGCCGGACTACTTTTCCGAGTTCGGCCAGTTCTGGGGGAATCCTCTCTACGACTGGAGCCATCTCGCGGAAACCGGCTTCGGCTGGTGGGTGGAGCGGCTGCGCTCCGCGTTTTCGATGTACGACATCGTGCGCCTCGACCACTTCCGCGGCTTCGAGACTTTCTGGGAAATCAAGGCCGGCTCGGAGGACGCGCGCACCGGCCACTGGCGCAAGGGTCCTGGTATCGCTTTTTTCAGGACGGTGATGCGGCACCTTCCGGAGGCGAAGATCATCGCCGAGGATCTGGGCTACATCACCGAGGAGGTGGTGGCGCTGAGGAAGACGGCCGGCCTTCCGGGAATGAAGATTCTCCAGTTCGGCTACGGTCACGACGACAACAACGTGAACCTCCCGCATTTTTTCCCGCGCGACTGCGTGGTCTACACCGGCACCCACGACAACACCACGACCCGCGGGTGGCTGGAGAGCCTCCCGCCCGAGCAGGCGCTTCGCGTCGACTCGTATTTCTCCCTCGGCGGCAGCAAGTCGTCCTGGCCGCTCGTGCGGGCGGCGTTCGCCTCCGTCGCCCGCCTCGCTGTGATCCCGATGCAGGACCTGCTCGATCTCGACGCCGAGGCGCGAATGAACCGGCCGGGAACCCCGGACGGCAACTGGCAGTGGAGGTTCACCGACGAGCAGATGCTTCATCTCGCGGTGGAGAAAACCGCGTTGCTCCGCGAGTGGCACGAGCTCTTCGACCGCACCGGCGAAACCAAACAGCGCGAGTACAGCGCTCCGCCGAACGCGCCGGCGCAGGCCGGCGTTGCCCACTGACGGCCCTCCGGGAGTTGCCGCCGACCCAACCCGCGCAGAGGATCACTTTATGTCCGCAGCTACCCCGACCGCTGTCCCGGCGAACGCCGATCGCCTCGCCCCGCTGCCGCTTCTGGCGATCTTCAATCTGAGTTTCGGCTTTCTGGGCATCCAGTTCGGCTGGGGCCTTCAGATGGCCAACATGAGCGCCATCTACCAGTACCTCGGAGCCAGCGAGGGACAGCTGCCGATTCTCTGGCTCGCCGCTCCGCTCACCGGGCTGATCGTGCAGCCGATCATCGGATACTACAGCGATCGCACGTGGACGCGGCTCGGCCGACGCCGGCCCTATTTTCTCTGCGGCGCCCTGCTCGCGAGCGCCGCGCTGGTGGCGATGCCGAACTCCTCCACGCTCTGGATGGCCGCGGGACTGCTCTGGGTTTTGGACGCCTCGGTGAACATCAGCATGGAGCCGTTTCGCGCCTTCGTCGGCGATCTGCTGCCTCCGAAGCAGCGAAAGTCCGGCTTCGCGATGCAGAGCATGTTCATCGGCTTCGGCGCGGTGGTCTCGCAACTGATGCCGCTTTTCATGTCGCGCGTGCTGGGCGTCTCCGGAACGACGGCCGGCAGCCACATTCCCCGTTCCGTCGAGCTCTCGTTTTACATCGGTGCGGTGGTGTTTCTGGGCGCCGTGCTCTACACCATCGTCACCACGAAAGAGCATCCGCCTGCGGGAGGTCAGTCCGCGGCTTCCGAAGCCTCGCACGGTGCGCTCGGCACGGTCGGCGCGATCTTCGGCGGCGTCCTCGAGATGCCGCGGACGATGCGGCGGCTGGCGGTCGTGCAGTTCTTCACCTGGCTCGGCCTGTTTTGCCTTTGGATCTATTTCACTCCGGCGATCGCGCAGACGATCTTTCACGGGAAGCCGGGCTCTCCGGAGTACGAGAACGGGGTGGAATGGGGCGGCTTCTGTTTTTCCATCTACAGCTTCGTCGCGTTCGGCTTTGCCTTTGTCCTACTGGCGGTGGCGAACCGCTTTTCCGCGCGGGCCATCCACGCCGTGTGCCTCTGCTGCGGCGCGCTCGGCCTGATTTCGGTCGGGTGGTGGGAAAACCAATACGGCCTGATCGTCTCGATGGTCGGAGTCGGCATCGCCTGGGCGAGTATTCTCTCGATGCCGTACGCTCTCCTGGCGAACTGCATTCCGCCGACGCGCATGGGCTACTTCATGGGCGTATTCAACTTCTTCATCGTGCTGCCGCAGATCGTGGCCTCGACGCTGCTCGGCCCGGTTGTGAATCATTTCGTGCAGGGCCGGCCGATGCCGGTGGTGATGGCGGGCGGCGTCTCGCTCCTGTTCGCCGCAGCGGCGCTGGCTTTCGTCCGGGAGGACACGCCGGCGACGAACGCCGCCTGAACCGCGGTGGGCCGAGCGGCCGGGCCGGTTGGGCGCGCCGGTGTTGACGGGCGTTTCGGCCGCGTCGCGGGTTCTGCGGAGGCGATGCGCTTCGCAATGTTGCGAAATCCAGCACGGCGGTGAGCCTCCGCGAGT
This sequence comes from Opitutaceae bacterium EW11, assembly GCA_003054665.1. Lineage (GTDB taxonomy): Bacteria > Verrucomicrobiota > Verrucomicrobiia > Opitutales > Opitutaceae > EW11. Next base: position 337,679 of record QAYY01000002.1, read on the forward strand.
GCTCGGATGCGGGTGATTTGCCCTCGGCCTGTGTGGGGCCCGCCACACGCCGTTTGCGTGCGTGTTTTCGGCGCGGGAACCGGCGAGGACGATTCACAGACGTCGATCAAAGTTTTTTCCTGTCCATCGCGGATTTCTACTGGATAACCGCATAGCGAAAGAACGGTGCAGCTACACGGTAGGAGGCATACCCCGGCCCCTAGCGCCGAACCGGCCCACATCGAAGACGGAGACCGGCAGCGCGCAGTCCAGGGGTAGGACACAACGATCAACCCAAGCACCCCATGTCACAGACAGAACGTACCGCATTTCTCGGCGCCTCCGGTTTGCGCCTTGCAGCGGTGGGGCTGTTGGCCGCCGCCTCCACCTGGACGGCCAGCGCTCAGACCACCGAGACCACCAGCGACACCACTCAAAAATCGGACGCAGGCACCGCGGAGGAAACCGTAGTCCTGGACAAGTTTCTCGTCGAAAGCAGCTTCAGGGGAAGCCTCGCGGCTGCGGCTCAGATCAAACAGGCGACACCGGCCATTGCGGAGGTGATCGCGGCGGAGGACATCGGAAAACTTCCCGATGTCAGCATCGCCGATTCGCTCAGCCGGCTCACCGGACTTGCCACGCAGCGGCTCAACGGTCGCAGCCAGTCCATCGCTGTCCGCGGCCTCACCGCCGATTTCACCACGGGTCTCCTCAACGGACGCGAACAGGTCAGCACGGGAAGCAACCGCGCCGTCGAGTTCGACCAGTATCCGTCGGAGCTGCTCAGCGGCGTCGTGGTGTACAAGACGACCCAGGCCGATCTCGTCGGCCAGGGACTCGCTGGCACGATCGACCTCCGCACCGTGCGCCCGTTGACGCAGGGGCGCCGCACGATCGCGGCCAACGCCTATTACGATTTCACCGGCTATTCGCCGCTGAATCCGGACTCCGATCGCTACGGCATCCGCTACGCGGCGTCGTACATCGACCAATACGACGACGGGAAACTCGGCATTGCGGTGGGCTACGCGCACGCCGACATTCCCGGCCAGGGCAAACAGTGGAATGCCTGGGGCTATCCCAACGTGGGTGCGAGCGTGGATTCCACCCAGCCCTACGTCTTGGGCGGCGCCAAGCCGTTCGTTCGTTCCAGTTCGCTCAAGCGCGACGGCTACATGGCGGTGATCGAATACAAGCCGACCGCCTACGTTCACTCCACGATCGACCTCTATTATTCGAAGTTCGACGAGACGCAGCGCCTGCGCGGCATCGAGATCCCGCTCTTCTGGAGTTCCGCCCAGCTGCAACCGGGCTTCACCGTTGAGGATGGTCTGATTACGAAGGGAACGTTCAACAACGTCTTCGGCGTCGTCCGCAACGACATCACGGTGTACAAAAACGACGTCTACGCCGCGGGCTGGAATCTCGTTCTGGGCGACGGCTCGGGTTGGACCACCACGGCCGACCTGAACTACTCCAAGATCAAGCGGAAGCAGACTGTGCTGGAAACCTACTCCGGCACGGCGGCCAACCAGGTCGGCACGCCCGACACGATCGCGTATTCGCTGGAAGGCGGCACGGGCGCGAAGTTCACCCCGACGCTCGACTACACGAGCACGAGCCTGCTTCGGCTCGGCAGTCCGCAAGGCTGGGGCGGCGACGTCGTTCCCGGCGGCCAGGCAGGCTACCTCAAATCGCCGACGGCCAAGGATGAGATGGGGCAGGTGAAGCTGATGACCAAACACGACCTGCCGCGGATCTTCAGCAGCGTCGAAATCGGCGGCATGTATTCCGACCGCTACAAGTCCGAGAAGGAAGACGGCTATTACCTCGCGCTCGCGAACGGCGCCTCGTCCGCCCCGCTTCCGACCAGTGTCGGCGTGACGGACCTCAGTTTCATCGGCATCAAGGGCATGGCCAGCTACGATCCGGTGGCGGCGCTCGACAGCGGGATCTATTCCCGTATCCGCAATCCGAATGCCGACGTCGTCTCCTCCGACTGGAAGGTGGAGGAAAAGGTGGCGCTGGCGTTCGTCCAGGCGAACATCGACCAGAAGGTCGGAACGATTCCGATGACCGGCAACGTCGGCTTCCAGATCGTCCACACCGACCAGTCGTCGCGCGGTCTTTCCGCCACCGGCGTGGGCAATTACGCGCGTTACGTCCCCGTGTCGGGCGGCACGAAGTACTGGGATTTCCTGCCGAGCATGAACCTCACGTTCCATGTCGGCGAAAACCGCTACGTCCGTTTCAGCGCGTCGCGGCAGATGGCTCGCCAGCGCATGGCCGACATGCGGGCCGGAAAGAACTTCGGCTACAACATCGCCAAAGCCACTTCCACCGATCCGCTGGACGGTCCATGGACTTCGTCGGGCGGCAATCCGGAACTGAAACCCTGGCGTGCAAATTCCATCGACGTGGCTTTCGAGCAGTACTTCCGGGACAACATGGGTTATTTCGCGCTCTCCGGCTTCTTCAAGGACCTGAGGACGTACACCTACACCCAGACTGATGTCGCCGACTTCACCGGTTATCCGTACGACGGACCGGCCCCGGCGATCTTCCAGGGCTCGGTGAGCCGTCCGACCAACGGCGACGGCGGCAAGCTGAAGGGTCTCGAGGCGACGCTCTCGTTGCCCAGCGAACTGATCAACAGCTCGATCAAGGGCTTCGGCCTGATCCTCGGCGGTTCGTACACCGAGAGTTCGATCGAACCGTACGGTCCCGGCTCCGGCACCACGCCCATTCCGGGTCTCTCCCGGAAGATCGCGAGCGCCACATTCTACTACGAACATGCCGGTTTCTCGGCGCGCATCAGCGACCGCTATCGGTCGGAGTATCGAGGAAACATCTACACGTTCGGCCCGCGCGGAGAGAACTACCGGACGATCCGGCCCGAGAACGTGGTGGACGCCCAGATCAGCTACACCATCCGCTCGGGGAGCCTGAAGGGCGTGACGTTCATCGTCACGGCGAACAACCTGACGGACGAGCCGCTCGTCACCGAGCAGAGCGAGACCGACTCCCGTCTCGTGGTGGACTACCAATCCTACGGACCGACGTATTCAGCGGGCGTGTCCTACCGCTTCTGACCTTCCCTTCGCTGGGAAAATCGTTTCCGGCGCCCGACTCGGGCGCCGGAGAATTTTGAATTTGGAAGTTGGTAGTTGGTGGCACCCTTCTCGTGCCCAGGCCTTCCCGCACGGCCGCCGCCATCAACTTCCAATTCCCAACTTCCAACTTCTCCGCGGCGCAGCCGCGGCCCTCACACCGCTTTTGCCGTGCCTGGGCTGTAGTCGACGCGGTCGAAGTAGATCGTCTTGGGCTTGGCCTCGGGCTTGCGGCGCTCGGCGTCGATCCGCTCGCGGAAACCCTGCGGCGTCTCGCCGGTATGTTTCCGGAAAATACGCGCGAAGTAGGCCGGGTCGGTGAAGCCGCTGGCGTACGCCACTTCGGAAATATAGAGCGGCGTGGACTGCAGCGCGACGACGGCGCCCTCGATCCGCAGCCGCTGGATGTAGTGGATCAGGCGCTCGCCCGTTTGGCGGTGGAAGAGGTTGGACAGGTAATCCGGTGAGCACTGCAGGCTCTCTGCGATCTTCTTCACGTTCAGCTCGGGGTTGGCGATCTGCTCCCGGACGAGCCACTTCACCTTGAAGATCTTGCCGACGTCGGCGTTGAGGCTGCTGCTGCCGGTCTCGATCGAATTCTGGATCATGCCGAAGAAGGCGCCGATCAGCCCCTTCAGGACCGTCTCGCGCGCGGCGGCGTGCTGGTGAAACGTGTGCACGATGTTCGTCGCGAGCATTTCGAAGACGTCGAGATTCGGAGCGTCGAAGAACTGGATGACCTCGATGTCCGGTTTGCCCGGCGACACTTCCTTCGCGAGGTGGGTGCTCAGGGTGTGGCTGTAGAGGCCGATGACGATGTTGCGGAATGGCTGATTGCCTTCCGGAAACACGGTTTCGCCGTGCGGCTGTCCTGCCGGGATGATCGCGACCTCGCCCGGCATGAGGTCGAACTTCTCGTCAGGGAGGGCGAACTCCGTCCGGCCCTGAAGCTGAAGGAAGATCTCCGGCTTGTAGTGGAAATGCATGCCCCGGTGCGTCTGCATCAGGGATCGTTCGGTGGGAATCCGAAGCCGGAGCTGGCCCCGCTCGGCTCTCTTGATCGCGGCGGAAAGCGCATCCCGCATTTCCGCGCGGTGGTGACACTGCAGCGTGTTCGGGAAATCTAAGAAATGTCCGCTCATGGGGGGGATTCGGGTCCGGCGGAGAGCATCCCGCCGGGTGGGGTGTGGCCCGTACACTAGTCGCAGCGCGGCTGCGCGCAAACGCCAACCTGCAGGTTCTTGCCGGACCTAGGTTTTGTCCTAGAGATCGCGGTTTTCGCCGTCCGGCCGCCGAGGTTAGCTAGTCACGGAGGAGGCGCGCGAACGCACCCCGGTCATGAGCCAGACCAGGGCGAGCCCGGCGTACAAGGCAATCAGTCCGGCGGTCTCGTGCAGCAGCGAGTAGTGGTTCGGAAAACGCGGGGCGAGCAGCACGATCGCGGAGATCCGGAGGAAGTTGAAGACGAATGCGACCGCCACGCAGAGCGGAAGGAGAAGCAGGTAACGCCACCAACGCGCCCGGCGGTAGAGCAGCAGGATGGTTCCGAGAAGCAGGCTCGAAGTGATCAGGCCGAAGCCGTTGCACTCGGTGGCGACGACAAAGCTCTGCTTGTCCGTCACGAGCAGCAGCTTGATTTCCGGGTAGCGGTTGACCACCAGCTGCGACGCCAGACCGACCGATTTGAGGAATCGCGCCGCCTCGATGCCGGCCATCTGGCGCAACGGCCAGTCGAGCACCGGGAACAGCAGCACGCAGAGAATGAACAGCGCAAAAACGCTCAGCAGCGGAAAGGTCCGGCGGAAGGCCTGTCCGCCGTACACGTAGTTCACCGCCGCTGCGGCGGCCGCAGCGAGACCGGCCAGGATCAGGATCGGCGTTTTCAGGAAAATCGCCCCCGCGGCGAGCGCGTAGGAGGCGAGAAACCAGCCTAGGGTCGTGTTCGAGAGCTGGAGGTTCACGCGCAGTGCGTGGCGTTTTTCCCAAGCGATCCACGCGCCGGCGAGGATCAGGATGAGCGCGGATTGCTTCAACTGTTCGCGGGCGAACGCCTGGGAGGCGAGCCAGCGCGCCGCGGGCCAGAACACGACGCCGGTGATGAGGAGCAGCGCCACGGCGTAGGCCATGTCTTTGCGGCGCGAAGCGGCGGGAGCCGGAACCATGGTGGCGAACGGTAGGAGGCGGGTGCGACCGGTCAATGCGATTGGCCCGTTGGCATTTGCCCTCGCATCCTCGCGCAGGCGGCGCTTGGAATCGCGCCATGCCCCGGCCAGGCCGGGGCGCGCTCAACCCTCGGCTCTCCTTCTGCCATGCCTGACAACAACCCGGACCGGCCCCTTTCCACCGGGGAGTGGGTCGTCACCCTCCTCGTGCTCATGATCCCACTGGTGAACTTCGTGATGTATTTCGTTTGGGCGTTTGCCGACGGGAACGTCAATCGCCGCAATTTCTGTCGCGCTCAGCTGATCATCATGGCTGTCGCGCTCGGCCTGGTGCTCGTGATCGGAATAGCCGTGCTGCTTTTCGGCGGCATCGCCGCGGCGGTTGCCGGCGCGCATCATTGAGCGTCGACCGGACGTGTTTCGGCGCCGCAAACGCGACGCCGAGCGGCTCCTAGCGCAACTCCAAGGCGCGCTCGGGCGCTTCCACCGATTGCGAGACCATCGCCTCCGCGACTTTCCGGCAGATCTCGAAGCTCGGGTAGCTCGGATCCGCGGCGAGCTCCTTGCCCCGCGCAATTACGTCCTGACGCAGCGGCGAAGTTGCCGGCCGATTCACGTACGCAAGACGGGAGGGCGGGACCGGCAGCGGGCGATCTGATATGCGCGGCGTCATGAGTGTTTGATAACTTTTTATCGGGTCGTTCGGCTCTTTTCTGAACCTCACATTTTCTTCAAATCCCCCGGCTCGATTGTAGGGAAAAATCCGACGGCTGTATCCACGGCGCGTGGATTTTCCCTAGGGCCGCGTCGCTGGTCTCGACGCGTCGCCAGTTGCTCCTCCGGCGAGGCATGGCAGGTTGGGCGGGTGAACCCCTCGCGTTTTGTCCCCCTTCTCGGCCTGTTGGCCGTGTTCGCCGCGTCGTTGCCCGCCCAGAATCCGTTGACCGTGCCGCTGTGGCCCGACGGCGCTCCCGGATCCGAAGCCAGGAAGTCCGAGCCCGAGCAGGCCCGGGACTACTGGGTGAAGAACATCCACAATCCGTCGATCACGGTTTTTCTTCCGCCGAAGGAAAAAGCCACGGGCGCGGCGGTTGTGATCTGTCCCGGCGGCGGTCACCGGGAATTGGTTTTCAACGCCGAGGGCGTGGAGGCCGCCCAGTTTTTCAACAGCATCGGTGTCGCCGCGTTTGCGCTGAAGTACCGTTTGGCGCGGGAGCCCGGGTCGCCGTACCAGGTGGAGCGGGAGGCTCCGGAGGATGCCCGCCGCGCGATTCGCGTGATCCGCAGCCGGGCGAAGGAGTGGGGCGTCGACCCGCGCCGCGTCGGCATCGTCGGCTTTTCCGCCGGGGGTGAAGTTGCCGCGATGGTTTCCTACCGACCGGCGCCCGCTCCTTCGGGCCGCGCCGACGAGATCGACCGCCTCGATGCGCGGCCGGATTTCGACATCTACATCTATCCGGGGCCGCTCGGTTTCCCTGAAAAGATCTCCTCCCAAGCCCCTCCGGCGTTTTTCCTTGCCGCGGTGCACGACGACGCGACCACCGTGATCTCGCGCATGCTGGAGGTGTACCGGGCCGCGAACGTCCCGGTGGAAGTCCACCTCTACGCGCAGGGCGCCCATGCCTTCAACATGGGGCACCGCTCGGAGTTCATCTCGCTGCGAAACTGGTCCAATCGCGTCGCTGATTGGATGCTGGATGAGGGGCTGCTTCGACCGTCGCCGGCAAAGTGATACCTGTCGCGTTTGCCGGCGCCGCAGCCGTCGCGGCGGACAGAGAGCGCGCGGAATTCCACCCCTCCCGCGCCATCCGCAGTTCCGGTTGGGCCGCGCCTATTGGACCGTACCACTGCAAATCCCAGCGCGCAGATCGCGCGCGCAAGGCGACAAGCTTCTGCTGGATGCGCCCGCCGGAGCCATGGGCGCCCGAGGCCTAGGGGGAGTCCGTCGTAGACAATTCGTGTCGCCCTGAAGATGCGTCGGCGGCGAAACGCACGGCCAAGTACGGACAAACCTCTGTGAACAGTCCGGCTCTCGGCTGGAAACCGTCTACTCGTTGACCCCGCCGCAGCAGCAGCCGATCGACGCGAGCACGAGGAAAAGGACGCCGAGCCCCATCTCCTGGAACGGAAGCAACTGCGATCCGTACCGACCTGAGTCGCCATCGAGGTAGCAATGCAGCCCGATCGCGATCACGGACAGCCCCACGAGCGCAAGGATGCCTTTCCAGAGACCGGCCTTCGAATGAATACCCTTTTTGATGACGCGGACAAAAACGGCGATGACGAGTACGACAAAACCGAGCAGGATAAAATCTTCGCGAGACATGACTGAGGAAGCCGGCGGTTGGGGTAACGTCCGCGTCGGCAGCGGTCGGTGGGGGACTCAGAGTCCACGATGACGTTCCCGGACCGGCAACGCAAAATCTGGGCGCCTGCGAAAATATTCCGCCGAGGAAAATTGAACGTTATTCGCTCTGATGCGTCGGCGGCTTTCAGGGGCAGAAATGGCGCCCCCGCCGCCGGCCCGTATTCACAAAAAAACCGCAATGCGCGGGCATTGCGGCGAAGGACGGACTCTCCGGCGCGGTCTACTTTTTCGGGCGCGGTTTCTGTAGGAGCGCGATGTCGCTCAAGGCCTTGTCGAGCTTGGCCTGAAGATCGGAGCATTGGGCTTTGGCATCGTTGGCCTGTTTTTGCAGGTTGGCCGCGGCGCTCTTCGCCTCCTCGTAAGCTTTTTGTAACGTTGCCAATGCGGCCTGCGTTTCGCCGGCTTGGCCTGCCAGCTGTGCGCACTTCGCGTTAGCCGCTTCGAGTTCCTTCCCGAGCTTCTCGGCGTTGGCCTTGGCTCCGGCGGACTGGTTTTCGAGGTCGGAGATATTGGCTTTGGCCGTGTCGAGTTGCTTCTGGAGACCGGCCGTGGCCGTCTTGGATTCCGAGAGCTGCTTCTCGACCTGCGCGGCGCCGGTTCGGGCGGCATCGAGGTCTTTCTGCAGTTGGGCGTTTTCGGACTTGGCCCGGGTCAACTGCGTCTGCGTATCCGTGAGCCGGACGTTTCCGTCGCGCGTTTTCGTCCAGAGAACGTAACTTACGACGGCAAGGGCGATGCAGAGCAGCCCGAGGAGGAGCGATGCGGGCGATTTTTTCGCCTGAGGCGTTGGGGTGTCACTCATAGCGAGTGGGAGTATACCTCCGAGGCGACCCACCGTAAAGCGGCGATTCCCGTTCCGCCGCCCGCTTTTCCTCCTGCACCGGCTGAGGCGCGCGCAGCGCCGAGTATCCGGCAAACCGTTACGCGTTGGCCGCGGGACTGCGTTCTTGCCCTTCACGTGCAGGACCGGGCAAGCTTGCCGGTCCTGATGCCCAAGTCGTCGTCCAAACGCCGTTCCTCCAAGACCGCCGCTCCGGCTCCCTCCGCCCTGGCCCGGATGGTTCGCCGTCTCATCGGCGGTCTTTTTGAACCGGAACTGCCGGTGACCGAGTACCGCGGTCGCGGAAAATGCGATACGGAGGTCGCGGGCGTGAAGCATTTCCAGGCGGATCTGGAGGCGATTTGCGGCGGACGCACGGCGCGCTCGCAGAAATTGCCCGTCACCGCGCTGCTCCGGCCGGACGCCGAGGGCGAGTCGATGCGGGTCTTTGTCCAGGGCCGGGAGGTGGGGCAGCTCAAGCCCAAGGACGTGCGTTTTCTCGGGAAACAGCTCGACCAGGCCGATCTTGAGCCCTGCGCGCTGAAGGTGCCGGCGCTGATCGTTGGCGGAAAGCTGAAGCGCGGCGGCGAGACCGAGGACTTCGCGGTGCGCGTGTGCCTTCCGCCGCGCCCCGAAAAGAAGGCCGCATCGGACGAGGGAGTCGTCTGATGCGCCCGGCTTGCGGCCGTCCTTCGGGAGGTTGACGGCCATGCGCGGCCGCCCGCTCGGGGGGGACGGCGATCTCGTGCTCCGATCGGGCTTCCTCAGATCCTTGCAGGCGGGCGAAAACGGGAAGCAACCAGGCGTAGGGGTGCATAGGATACAGCTGTCTGTCTGACGCGGCGTAATTCCCTCTGGGCGATGCGTTTTGCGACGGGAATTGTAGGTCAAACCACTAACGGATTTCCGGGAAGATTTGCCGCCAAATCGCCTTCCGCTTCGAGGCGTCAGACGTATGGTCTGGCGTCGCAGAATCCAGCTCGGCTAGCAGCACTTGCTTGGTACCCGTTATCTGAATACGCTGAATATGAAAAACGTCCTCCTGACCTCGCCGAAAGCCGCCGCCCTGTTGGCGGGCTGTGCTCTGGCTCTCTCGCCCCTGGCGAAAGCACAAGTAACGTTCTCGTACGAAGACACCGTGAGCGGACACGCCCTCGGCTCTTCGTTCACGGGGCCCTTCCGCATCAACCTACAACTGTTCGACAACGGATCCTTGTATCCTTCGCTGGGAAGCCCGGGGATGGCCGCCGGTTACGGCGAGAACGGCACGGGCACCCAATCGGTTGCCGGCGGCGTCTCGACGCTGAACGGCCTCCAGACTGCCGGCCCGACCGGTGGCGCCGCGGGCGAAGACAGCTGGGGTATTGGCCGCGTCATCTCGATCACCGATCTCGCCGGATCCGTGGTCTGGTCCGAATCGCAGAAAAACGCCCAGATCACCCTGATGTTCCATGGAGAGCAGGACTTCTACGTCAACCAGCTCGCCAATGGCTTCCAGGAGATCGACGGCAAGGGCCTGATGGCCGACTGGTATTACCAGAGCAAGGCGGACGCGATGTACACGCAGTACGATCCGCTCCTGGGCAGTGCCGGCCGCATGGGCGCCGACGCCTACAGCACGGTGACCGACGGCGTGAAGTTCCTCTCCACGAGTTCGCAGGCGGGCTTCATCCATCCGGATGGCACGCTGGGCGGCTCGGCGACGGAATTCGCGTCGATCTTCAACGTGAATTCGGGTGGCACGGGCCAAACGTATCTGAGCGTCACTGGCGGCACGATGGCCTCCGTGTTCGATCAGAATTACTTCGCCTCGCCGTTCATCAACGGCGCGACGGCCGACATGTTCGCGCAGTTCACGACTGTGTTGAACTCCGATCCGCAGGTCGCCGACTGGCTGGTGCGCGGCAACGACCCGGTCACGGGCAATCTCGTCCCGGTTCCGGAGCCGTCCACCTACGGCCTGATCGGCGCGGGTGCGCTTCTCGGTCTCGTCGCGCTGCGTCGCCGCATGCAGAAGCGCGCGCAGCAGGCTTGAGCGATACTACGTCCGAACGCGGAGCCTGCCCGGCTCCGCGTTCTTTTTTTTACCCCAAGCCGGCGCTCGTAGTGGAGTCCTGATACAGGCTCGGCGCCGCCACGCAGCCGCGACGCGGCGAGTTCCTTCCCTGCCAAAGCCATGAGCCAGCCGTTTGAAGACGTCCTTTCCGCCTTTCGTCGAACCGCCGAGCGGGTGCCTGCTTATCGGGCGCTGCTTTCCGAGGCGGGTGTCCGGCCGGATTCGATCCGCAACCTCGACGATTTCCGATCGCTGCCGGTCACCGAAAAGCGAAACACGTTTCAGCGCTTCCCGATCGAGGAGCTTTGTCTCGACGGACGTCTCGGGCGTCTCGGCGCCGTGCTGACCAGTTCGGGGCATTCGGGCGTCTTCGCCTTCGGTCTCACGGAGGCCGACGCGATGCCGGCGACGACGCAGTGGATCGACACCCTGCTCGACATGCTCTTTCGCGTGCGAAGCCGGCCGACGCTGTTGATCAACTGCCTGCCGATGGGGGTGAAGGTCCCGACGGAGGCGTGCACGCTGGCGGAGACGAGCGTCAGGCCCGACATGGCCGTCGCGCTCGTTGCGGCGTTCGGGAAACACTACGAGCAAGTGGTGCTCGTCGGCGAAGCGGCGTTCGTCAAACACGTGCTGGAACTGGGGCGGTCGCGCGGCGTGGCGTGGGGGCGTCACCGCGTGCACGTCATCGTGGGCGAGGAGCCGCTGGCCGAGAATGCGCGAGGCTACCTCGAGGGACTGCTCGAAATCGACTCCGCGGAAGCCGACGCGCCGCTGGTGATCTCTTCGATGGGGGTCGCGGAGCTCGGGTTGAACCTCTTTTTCGAGGCGCCGCCACACCGCGCGATCGTTCAATTGCGCCGCGCGCTGCACCGAAGCAAGGAGCTGAGGAGCGCGGTTCTCGGCGGGGGCGACTGGGTGCCGTGCCTCTTCACCTACGACCCGCAGCGCATTTACGTGGAGTTCGACGCGGAAGAGAGTCTGCTCGTCAGCACGCTGTCGCCGTGGACGCGGGTGCCGCTGATCCGGTATCGGACGGGGGACTGCGGAGCCTTCGTGCGGATTCCCGCGACGGTCGAGCCGGCGCTTGCGGACGCGGGAGTGCCGGTGGAGCAGCTGCGCGGGCTTCCGCTCGTGACGATCTCAGGCCGCGGTCATCACGTTCGGGCGGGAGACGCGGCGGTGTTTCCCGAGGCGGTGAAAGAGGCGCTGTACCACAGCGCCGCCCTCGCGGAGCGCACCACGGCGAATTTTCGTTTGGCGTCGGGCCCCGAGCGGGCGCGGGTGCGGATTCAACTCGTGCCCGGCGTTGAGCCGAACGACGAACTGAACCGCGCGTTCGCGGCGGAGATCGCGCGCTATGTCGCTGCGCCGGTGGACGTCCGGACCGAACCGTATGCCGCTTTTGGCGACGGCATGGCGCTCGATTACGAGCGGAAGTTCACCTACCTCGAAGACCGCTGAGAGGCTGCCCCCGGCAATCAGTTGCCGGAGGCGTAGTCGCGGTCGGGCAGAACGGCGCCCGCCGGACGGATTCGCATCCACCAAGCCGCGATCCGGTGGGTTCTGGATTCCGGCAGGAGTTCCGGAACATAGCGGAGCGTCATCTCGCGGGCGCTGTGAAGCTGGATCTCGAAGCGCTCGCGGTCGGAGCTCCGCGCCTGCGGCGCAAACGGCGCCAGGCTGCCGGAGTAGAAAGGAGAGGCGGGCTCGACCGTCGTGTCTTCGAACGGAGCCGTGGTCTCGACGAGGTCGTCGACCGGAAGAGTGCCGATGACGGAGCGGAAAAGCTCTTGTCCCCAGCGCATCCGGATCGTCGAGAGCTCGGCCGAGGTGCATTCCGCGAGGAAGTCGCTCTCGAGCACGAAGAGCCGTTCGAGGAGTTCCGGATTGAGGAAGTGCGCGCGGGCACGGCGGTCCCAGACGTGAATGCATTCCTGGTACGGGTTTTGCGGACCGAGGAACTGGTGCACGAAATCCGCGGCCGCGCAGAGTCCTTCAGGCGGACGGCGGTAGTGATCGAAGTCGATCGCGAGGGCGATGACCGGATCGTAGATCTTCTCGGAATAGCTGCGTTCGGAGCCCACCTGCGTGAAACCGAGGAGATCGTAGAAACCGTTGTGGCCGGGGCTGACGGTCGCGATGCCGAGCTGGTAACCGGCGTCGAGCGAGTGGGCGACGGCGCAGCGCATCAGCTCGGTCGTCACCGCCGAGCGGCGGTATTCCTCGGCGACCACCTGGTTCGTGACTTCGCAGAGGCGGAGCCCCTGGGCGCGAAGACCGTCGAGCTCGGCGCGGAACGCATGGTCGGAGGGGAGACCCATGTCGACGGAATCGCCGACCACGCTGATCACTCCGACCACCTTTCCGTCGACCTTCGCGACAAAGGTCGCGGTGTCAGAGGAGGTTTCGAAAATCCGAAGACGCATCCCGCAGGGGACGGCCGCAATATATCCGGAATCCACGTACACCTGATGCACCAGGGCATACGCCATCCGCAGGTCGTCGTACGCGGCCGCCCGCTCGACGGTGGCTCCCTTGAGATCGCTCCCGAAGAGGCCGGTGCGGCGAAGGAGCGCCAGCTTCCGGCTGGCTGCTGAACTGTCGTTCGCGGGACGACCCTTGGGCGCGTCCGCCAGTTGGGAGGCGGCGTGCACGTCGGTCTTCCGCTCGCTCTCCGTTTCGATCCGATGATTCTCTGTATTTATCATGGGGCGCTTTCCTCTCCCCAGGCCCGGATGGGGATACGTGGATGCCTGTCTGATTCCACGGATACATGCGTCACGTTCATGCCGACGCCGCAATGCAAAGGAGGAGTTGAAGGTGGGTTTCACTGAATTTTCGCGAGGGTAGAGGATTCGGGTTGAGGGAATCTGCCCAAAGGCAACGACGGCGCGCGCACCTCTGAACTTAAGTATCCAAAACAGGAATACAGCATGTGAATTCCCGGAACTCGGGCATAGAGTCGCCTCGCCTCGGTTCGTTCCCTAAGAAAAATCCCGGTGGTCACCTACGGATGATGCCACGTGCTGGCAGAAAGCTTTCGCACGGATGGTGCGGGCGTTTTCGGCCGTCCCGTTCCCGGCCGCAAGCCGCGATGCGGCTGCCTGCGAAGGATGATTCGACCGACGTAGGTAAAAAAAGAATACACGGAAACGAATCCTTCGTTTCGGCAACGACCTGCGCTCCGGAGAGGCTCCGGCCGGCGTGCTCCGGAGGCGCTGGGGGGTTGTCGCCCGGGCGCGCGCGGACCCTCGTTCGCGTCGGACGGCCGCCCCCGCGCGCTCTCCGCGGCCGCCCGGCTGCGGAGCGCAGGCACCGGCTCCGCGCGGGGTTTTTCTGACAGAATTTTTTCGAATTTTTCTTCGGTCGTCCGCGTTGAACACGCGAATTCGCGGCCGGGCGCAGGGGGCGGTCCTGCGCCGGCTGTGCGAACGACGACGCGATTTCGCGCGACCGCGCGCGGCGATACGCCGCGGACCGGCGCAGTGCGAAGTCGCGGCCGGATCGCCCCGCGATGGCGCGTCAGGTGGCCGAAGCGGCTCCCGTCGGGAGCTCGACGGCGACGGCGGCCGCGGAGGTCGTCGCGGCGTCTGGCGCCGCAGGGACGCGGGCGGTGGCGAGCGCCACGGCTTCCGCGAGGCGGGGAAGGAGCGCGCCGGCCTCCTCGACGGAGAAGTCCTCGTGCTTGCGCTTCTTCACGCCCCACTCGCCGAGGTTCACGTGGAGCGCGGGAGCGAGATTGTGGCGCCGGAGAATGTGAGCGGTGCAGTGCAGCGCGCAGCCGTCGAGAGCGACGATCGGCCGCCCGGACTTTGCCGTTTTCACCAGAGGGGCCACGTCTCCGCCGACTCCCGCGATGCAGGACATTTCGGCCGCGCCCGTCCGATCGAGACGGACCGCGAGGTGATTCGCCATCTGGGCGGCGCTGGAGCAACCAGAGCATGAATACACCAGCGGAAGTTCTGAGCTCATGCGCTCGAGGAGAAAACCGGCCCGATGCGCGGGCAAGGAGATGCGAGACCGCCTTTGACGCACATCAATCGCCGGCGCGCGGGCCGCTCTTTCCCGTGAAAACACGACGACCTCGTCGATGTATCCGAAAGCTTCCGCCGCTTCCCTCCCGCAAAAAATTCGAGCTGAACGGGAAATAGGGTTCGACGTTTTTCTCCGCTGCTCGCACAATGAAGCACGTTAGAGTCGGAAGCGTGACCTACGCCCCCACGCAACCGGGCCGGCTTGCAGCGCATCGCGCGACAAGCATCGCGCGTTTCGACTCAGCTTAGCCAACATCAACAAAGGAATAGCATGCCGAAGGCAAAGAAATCGAAGAAAGCGACGAAGAAAGTGACGAAGAAGGTCGTGAAGAAAGCCGCGACCAAAGCGCCAAAAGCGAAGAAGGCGGCCAAGCGCGCAAAGTAAGCGCGTGGAAGCCCGAACGCCGTGCGCCCAGAGGCGACGCGCGTTTGCTGCCGCTCCGAGCTGGCGACATCGCGGCCGGAGCTCAGTCTCTTGTCTTAGCCCGCGATTTCCAGGCGGGGTGCCGATGGCACCCCGCCTTTCCTTTTCCCGCGGGCAAAGGAGACGTGCGCAGGCGACGCGATGCGTCGTCCACGGAATATCGGCGGGATCGTGGCGAGTGTGTCGGTGGCCGCGAACGGAACACCCGAAATGGCGCGGGAGATTTTGTCCGGCCGCCTTGCCTTCCTTTCCTTCCGCGGCTGCGTGTCGCCATGCCTTTCATCCGCATTTCTCTCCGCAAGGGCCGAACGCCCGACCAGCTGAAGCAGCTGACCGACACCGTGCACGAGGTGCTGGTCCGTTCTTTCAACGTGCCGCAGGACGATCGTTTTCAGGTCGTGCACCAGCACGGCGCCGAGGAGTTTTTCTATGACCCGCAGTATTTCGGCGTCCAGCGCACGGACGACCTTGTCTACATCCAGGTGTTTGCCGGAAAGCCCCGCACCACCGAGGTGAAACGGGCGTTTTTCAAGGATCTCAGCCAAACGCTGGCGACCTCGTGCGGTTTGTCTCCGGACAATGTGTTTGTGGTGATCAGCACGAGCGGGGCTGAGGATTGGTCGTTCGGCCGCGGGTTGGCACAGATGCTCGGTGATCGCTGACGCAGGACAGGGGCTCGATGCCTCGCCGCCAACCGCAATTTGCGTCGAGGAACGGAAGCTCTCTGCAGCGGCGCTGCGTTTTCGGGATTCCCACGCCGGAACCTGAATGCGTAGCCTCGGCGCCATGACTACGCCGTCGCTGCCCCCCGGATCTGTCCGCCCTTTGACCGCGCGACGTTGGGGCATCGGGGTCCTGCTCGGCTTCGGCGTGCTCGTCGCGTACATCGACCGGATCAATCTCTCGGTGGCGGCGCCGCAGCTGCAGGCTGAATTCGGGCTCGGCCCGGCGGAGATGGGCCTCTTGTTCAGCGGGTTCTTCTGGACCTACGCGGTGCTGCAGATTCCGGTGGGCATGCTGCTCGATCGGTTCGGCGTGCAGAGAGTCGGGCGATGGGGCGCGTTTCTTTGGGCGCTTGCGTCGGCTTTCACCGCCTTTTCGAGCGGATTCGCGAGCCTCTTCGCGATTCGCGCGGTGCTCGGCGTTTCGGAGGCGCCGTCGTTTCCGGCGAGCGCGAAGGCGACCGGTTACTGGTTTCCGCGCAAGGAGCGCGCGCTGGCGACGGCGATCTTCGATGCGGCGGCTAAATTCTCCAACGTCGTCGGCGTCCCTCTCGTCGCGTTTGCGATTGTCCGTTGGGGCTGGCGCTGGGGTTTCGGCGTCACGGCGCTGCTCAGTCTGACCTACTTCTTTTGCTTCTATCGATTCTACCGGGACCCGAGTGCCGATCCGCACCTAGGGAAAGAGGAACTGGACTACATCCGAACCGGAGGGGCCGTGCCGGAAGGTCCGTCCAACAGCAGCGTCTTCGGCATGCTCGGATACCTGCTGACCAAAAGGAAAGTCTGGGGGCTCACGCTCGGTTTCGCGGCGTACGGCTACTCGTTCTACCTCTTCCTGACGTGGCTGCCTGGATACCTCGTGCAGACGATGCACATGAGCATCCTCAAGTCCGCGGGTTTCGCGGCAATCCCCTGGGCGGTCGCCACCGTCACGGATCTCGTCGCAGGCGGTTGGCTGATCGATCGGCTGATCGCGCGGGGCGGCGACGAGACGAAGGTCCGCAAGGGGGTGCTCGTCACCGGCATGGTGTTGGGCCTCGCAGTGATCGGCGCCACGCAGACCAACGACCCGGGTTGGGCGATCTTCTGGATCTCCATCGCCCTGGGAGGATTGGCGGCGGCAGCCCCGGTGGGCTGGTCGCTTCCTTCGCTGATCGCGCCGAAGGGCGGAGTCGCGACGGTCGGATCGATGATGAATTTCGCCAACAACCTGATGGGCGTGACCGCTCCGGTCGTGACGGGCCTCATCATCGGCGCAACGCATTCGTTCGCGTACGCGTTTCTCACCGCCGGCATCATCCTCGTCCTCGGCATCCTTTCGTTCGTGTTCCTCATGGGAAGGATCGAACCCATTCCGGAACGGCCGGGCGCCGCCCGCGGCTGACGCGAGTTGCACGCTCGGAAAAGAAGTGGGGCGGACTTGCGGTCCGCCCCACGTGCCTAGCCTAGCACCGAATCTCGTCGGGCCGTAAATGGGTTACGGGGCCCCGTGGGGTACCGAGATCGTCACGTGGTTGGTGCTGGAATTGTTCGCCGCGTCGCGAGCCTCGACGGTCACGGTGTAGACGCGGCCGTTTCCCGGACCCGCACGTTCGGCGCGCAGGTTGAGCGTCATGTCGCCGGTGATTTCCCAGTCGGGGCTGGTGTTGCCGTCGCCGACGCCGTTCACGGGCTCGTTGCTCGTGACGGAGACAATGCGCGTGCTGACCACGCCGACCGCGTCGGTCACGTCGGCATGGAGCGTGATGGGTCGCATTTTGTGATTCGCCGGCCAGAGCACGGTTTCGGAAGCGGTCACGCTCGCGATGGTCGGCGCGGTGGTGTCGACGACGGTCACGGTGAAGCTGCCGCCGGATTGATTGCCGGCAGCGTCGACTGCGGTGGCGTTGACGGTGGTCGCGCCGAGCGGGAACTGCGAACCCGAGGCGGGGCTGAGTGTGACGGGGACCTGGCCGTCGACGTCGTCCAACGCGGTTGCGGTGTACGTCGCGACCGCGCCGTCCGGACCGGTGGCCTCGACGGTGAGATCCGCGGGCAGCGAGAGGACCGGCGCGGTGATGTCGTTAACCGTCAGCGTCAGCGTGCCCGCGGCGGAACCGTTGGCGTTGCCGGCCGAGATCGCGACGGCGAACGTGCCCACGGCCTCGGGCGTGCCGGAAATCAAGCCGGTCGCAGAGTCGACGTTGAGGCCTGGCGGAAGTCCGACGGCGTTGAAGACCGTCGGAAGGTTGGTCGCGGCGATCTGGTAGCTGAACGCGTATCCGAACGAGGCGGTGGCGGCGGCGCTCGAGACGGTCGGCGGCTGGATCGAGAGATCGACCGCGTCGTACGAACATCCCGGACTGAGAAATCCGGTCCCGGCGGTGCCGCTGACCACGGTGAGCGTGAGCGTGTTTTCGCCGACGACGAAGGCACTCGCGGGGATGTTGTAGGTGTAGGTGACGTTGTTGCCGCGATAGGTGCCGACGGTGAGGCTGCGGGTCTTCGGCTGGCTCGGGGCTGCAGGAATCGGTGAGGTCCAGGAGTTGACCGCCAGCATCGGACGACCGCCGGAGTAGGCGACCGTCAGACCGGCGCGGCAGGTGTAGGCCGCGATCTGATCCGCGGTGAGGTTGAACTTGATCGTGATGGGATTGTTCACGCCCTTCCACTGGTAGGCCGGGAAATTATCCCACGGCGTGGAAACGCCGACGACGTACGCCGGCTGCACCCACGGGCTCATGCGAACGTCCGACGGATGCATCGTGGTGACTTTGTCGCCGTTGAGCAGCTCGGTGGGCGTGCCGTCCCAGGCGCCGATGCGCCAGAGCGAGGACTTGCTGCTGGGGTCATCGGCGATCGTGAGCGTGCCGACCGGCGCGGTGGCTCCGGCCGAGACCGTGACCGAACCGGTGCCGACCACGAGTTCGTTCTTGTAGATCTTGAGCGTGTACGTGCCGGGAAGCATGCCCGAGCAGAGGAACGATCCGTCTGCGGGCGCAGCCGTGGTCCAGTATTGGGCGGAGCCGTTGGAGAAGCCCACGGTGTATTCGAAAGACGGATCGCGGCCGAGGATGCCGGTGCCGGCGACCGCGCCGCGGCCCTCGGGCGCGACGTAGCCGAGCAGGTTCATGCCGGCGAACCAGGACGTGTCGACGTCGGCCGGCGGGAGGGAGCCGTCGTTGAAGACAAGCGTGTAGTGGTTGAGGATGCCGAGGCGGAAGGCTTCGGTCTGCACCTCGCCATAGTTGACGATGTAGGTGATCTCCTGATCGCTGCCGCACTGGTTGAGAAGGGAGCGGTAGAAGGGCCCGCCGGAGCCGCCCTCCTGGTTGTCGCGGAGCATCCAGACGCCGACGTTGGGGCCGGAGGCGCCGATGTAGGACCAGTCCTTCAGTCGCATGTTGGAGTAGTGCTTGGAGCGGGTGGTGCCATCGGCCATGCCGAAGACGTCGCTCGATTCGATCGCGCCGGTGTTGTTGCGGATGTCGGACGGCACCGGGCCGTTCGGCAGGAGCGTCGAGGGGATGCGGACGATGTAACGCACGAGCCCGTGCACGTCGGGCTCGCTGGTGAAACACGTCGCCATGTAGACGCAGGGCTGTCCGCGGCGAGCCAGGTAGTAGTGGGTGAGATTTCCGCCCTGGACCGTGATCTTGACGAAGTCGGAGCCGACGGTCTCGCCGGTGACGGTCACGGCGGAGGTGTTTTTGTAGAGCCAGTCGAAGCCGGAGTTGATCTGCGAGCCGCGGGACTGGTTCTGGTATTCAACTCCGTTATACACCAGGCTGGCGATATCGCCCGGCGACTGGGTATTGGAGCCGTAATCGACCCGGCGGATTTTGAAGACGAGGCCGGCGTCGGTATCGACGGTGAAATAGGTCTCGTCCGAACTCAGTCCGAACTCGGCGTGACTCGTCTGGGGCGCGAGCAGGCCGGCGGCGAGCGCGCACAGGGCGGCCGTCTGTTTCCAGAGGCGGCGCAGCCCGGTTGGTTGTGGAGGGGTGGTGTTCATTGCAGGGAAAGGGAAATGGATTCAGGAGGCGTCCGGCGGAGGGGGAGCGAGGGCGGAGAGGAGGCTCTCGCGTTCGTCCGCGGTCAGCCCGGGATTGCCCTCGAGGTATCGCAGGACGGCGGCGGGATCCTGGCGCGACCACTCGCGGAGCACATGCTGGAGCGCTCCGTGGCGCAGTGCCGGGCTGCGGATGGATTCCGCCCAGCCGAGGGCCACCGCGGTCGGGCGGTTGGCGGTGTCGGTGCAGCCCACGAGGGCGGACGCCGCTCGATCGTGTTCGTCGCGGTTGTCGAAACGCGGGAGCGCGGCGGCGAGATCGTTCGGATCGGCGCCGGCCCACTTCGGCAGGATCTCGCTCAGCGCAGTTTCGCGCGCCGCGCCGGGCGGGAGCTGCAGGGCGTAGCTTCCGGCTGCGACGGGGGCGACGGACGCCCAGCTTCGCATGAGGGACTGCAGTGGGAGCCCTTCGACGCGATTCGAGCCGAGGAGGACAAAAAGCTCCCGGGCAGAAGCGGGTTCCCGCTGAATCCAGGAGGAAAAGAGATCCGTCAGCCACTCGGCGCGGGACTCGGCGGGGCCGCTTTGGATGAAGTCCAGCGCGGGGGCGAATTGACCGGTGCGAATGAGCGCTCCCACCAGCGCCGTGGCGCAGTCCTGCGCCACGGCGGGATCGACGCTCAGCAGATCGCGGCCAAGCCGGATCGCCAATTCGGGTTGCGCGGCCGTCTCTTCGAGGACCGCGATCAAGGCGGTCCTCCGAAGCTCGAGCGGACGTTTTCGCGCCCAGTCGAAGGCCGCCTGAGGGTTCGTCTTCGCCCAGAGCCGCAGGCCGGCGACCATCCGGACCACCTCGGCATCGGTGGGTGAGTCCGTCTCGATCGCGACCTGCGGCGTCTGGGCTAGATTGGTTCCATCACGACCCGCCACGGGAGAAGACGCGGGCTTCGCGCTCCTACCCGCGGGCGCCGAGCCGGCGTGCCGCGTCTGGATGAGGACGTCGGCGGCGACGAGCGCGAGCACGACGGCGACAACGAGGCGGAAGCTCGGAAAGGCGTTCCGGCGCGGATGCGCCGAAACCGTGCCCGGCGCATCCGTTCTCATGGGATTCGCAGACAACATGTCCTCCGTGGCCGAGGAGCGCGCAGTGGCCGGTCGGGGTCGCATCAATAGATGTCCACGCAGTCCAGCGAGTATCCGGCGCTCAAGTACTGCGTGAGGCCCGAGCCGCTGATGACCGTGATCGTCATCGTGTTGGTGCCGGCGACGAAGGCGCTGGCGGGGACGGCGAAACTGTAAGTCGTGTTGTTCCCGCGGTACGTGCCGACGGTGAGGGTGCGCGTGCTCGGTTGCGTCGACGCGGCGGGGTTGGCGGAGGTCCACGAATTGACCGCCAGCTTGGGACGGCCGCCGGAGTACGCCACCGTGATGCCGACGCGCACGGTGCGGTCCGCGATCTGCGCCGAAGTGAGGGAGAACTGGATGCTCTGCGTGCCGTTGATGTCCTTCCACTGGTAGGCGGGAAAGCCGGCTGCGCTGGAACTGCCGACGACGTAGGTGCCCGGCGTCCAGGAACTCATCCGAACGTCGGACGGGTGCATCGTCGTCACCTTGTCGCCGTTCCGGAACTCGGCCGGCGTTCCGTCCCAGTCTCCGATGCGCCACAGCGGAGTCACGCTGCTGGGATCGGCGGTGATCGTGATCGTGTTGAGGGCGACGGTGCCGCCGGCCGTGACCGCCACGCTGCGGGTGTAAACCGCCAGCTCATTCTTGTAGATCGTGAGGGTGTAGGTGCCCGGCAGCATGCCCGTGCAGTTGAAATATCCGTCGGAGGCACGCGCGGCCGCCCAGTACTGCGCCGTGCTGTTGGCGAAGCCGACGGTGTAGGAGTAGTTCGCGTTGCGACCGGCGATGCCCACGCCCGTGACGCGCCCGCGGCCGGCCGGAGCGACGTAGCCCGTGAGGCTCATGTTGGCGAACCAGCTCGTGTCGATGGACGTCGATGGCGCCGAGCCGTTGGTGAACACCATCGTGTAGGAGTTCAGGATGTTCGTCCGGAGCGCCTCGGTCTGAGCCTCACCGTAGTTGACGATGTAAGTGATCTCCTGATCGCTGCCGCACTGGTTGAGGAGGGAACGGTAGAAGGGCCCGCCGGAACCGCCCTCCTGGTTGTCGCGGAGCATCCAGACGCCGACATTGGAGCCGGAGGCGCCGATGTAGGACCAATCCTTCAGGCGCATGTTGGAGTAGTGCTTGGAGCGGGTGGTGCCGTCGGCCATGCCGAAGACGTCGCTCGATTCGATCGCGCCGGTGTTGTTGCGGATGTCGGACGGAGTCGGGCCGTTCGGCAGGAGCGTCGAAGGAATGCGGACGATGTAGCGGCAGAGATTCAGCGTATCCGGCTCCGTGGTGAAATACGTCGCCATGTAGATGTGCGGATAACCGCTCCTCGCCATGTAGTAGTGCGTCAGGTTGCCCGCTTGGACCGTGACCTTGATGTAGCTCGTGTTGACGACCGCGGCGCTGACGCTGACGGCGGACACGCCGGTGTAGAGATAATCGAAACCCGAGTTGATCTGCGAACCGCGGGACTGGTTCTGGTATTCGACTCCGTTGTACACGAGGCTGGCGATGTCTCCCGCGGACTGCGTGCTCACGCCGTTGTCCGTGCGGCGCACCTTGAAGACGAGTCCGGCGCCGGTATCGACGGTGTAGAAGTCGGTCGTTGAGGTGAGTCCGAACGCCGCAAACGCGGTGCTGGCAGCGAGCGCAAAAGCGCCGAGGCCAACCACGCGGGCGGCGGAAGAGGCCCGGCGCAAAAAGCTCGCGCGGGCGATTCGTGCATTGGGGTTTCGCATAGGGGAAGTGGCGCGGCCGAAGAAGGCGGCCTGCGGACCTGCGGGGACAGGTGGGTGGGGGCGTGCGGATCTTACGCAGCCACGCCGCTCCGCCGCATCACCAGTTCTGGTGAGGAATCCGTATTAGCGGGTCTTCCAGTTCGAATTTGCCCTGCTGCAGGTGCGGCGCTACCCGCGCGCGGGTAGAGTGCGGGCTCGTCGAGAGACGCCATCGGACGGCCGTGCCGGAGGAGATGCCGACAGCTGGTTCGCTGGGCGCGGTTCGCTCGTTTGCGGGAGGCGCGACGCGTCCCTGCGGCGCGGGCCGGACGCGGATCTGCGTTGGGCGCGGGGCGCGAGCCGGAGAGAGGATTGCCGTCGCTGCGGTTGCGGCGGGCGGATCGACGCCAAACGCGGACGGAGCGAAGAGGTCGTCGCAGGGACGCGCCGACCCACCCGCACGCGTGTGGGCGGCGGTGTGGAAGGATGTATCCCCCGGGCGCAGACGCGCCTAGACGCCGAGGGCCTCGGAGAGCGACTTGATGAGGGCCTTGTCCTGGGGATTTGCGCTCAGGGCTTTGATCAGGTTGCGCACCTCGGGGGTCCGGTCGTTGGCACCGACTCCGAGTTCTTCGAACAGCGTGCTGTTGAGGACGGTGTTCAACGCCGGACGTTTCTCCGGATCGGGGTGCATCATCGCGTTCACCAGCTTGTCGAGGGAGGTGACTCCCTGCGCCAGCGCGTCCTTGTCGGGGTTGGCTGCGAGTGCGGAGACGGTCTTGCTCGAACCGTCGGGATTTTTCTGAGCGTACTCCTTGAGCATCTCCGCCTTCTCACCCGTCCACTGAGTCGGGAAGGGAACGTCGGAGTGGAACATCTTGTACGCGAAAACGCCGACGGCGTAGGTGTCGGCCTTGCCGGTGACGGTGAATTCCCCGTCGTTTCCCTTGAGCAGGTGCTCCGGAGCCATGTAGTCGAGCGTTCCCTGCGGCTTGGACGACGTGGTCGAGAGCTGGTTCTTCGCGAGTCCGAAATCGGCCACCTTCACCTGTCCGTCGGCTCCGATGAACAGGTTGCCCGGTTTGAAATCGCCGTGGTGAACGCCGAGGTTCTCCTGCACGTTGACCATGCCGGATACGGAGTCCTTCAGCATGGTCAGCTTCACCAGCTGTTCCGCCTTGGGGGAGATCAGTTTTTCGTCCACCGCCTTGGCCAATGTGCCTCCGTTCTTGGCCGAATCTAGCATCTTGGATACGTCGCCGTTGGGCGCGTACTCGAGGATCGCGGCGGGTTCGCCGTTCTCCTGACGGACGATTCCCTTGATCCCGATGATATTGGGGTGCGACGAGCCGTCCTGATTCATCATCGACAGGTGCACGTTCATCTCCTCGCGCATGGCTTGAACGTCATCGCCCGAGATGTCCTCCGGCGCGGTGTTGCGGCCCGTCTTCATCACGAGCTTTTCGCCTTTGGCATTTTCGTAAAGGTAGGCCACGCCGCCGCCTCCTTTCCCGAGGAGTTTCACCTGTTTGTAGGGCTCGCCCTTGTACGTCAGCGTCGGCGGCTTCCCTGAGTCGATGCGCGTGTCGAATTGCTCGAGCGCCTTGTTGTAGGCCCGGTCGAGAAACTGCTTGGGCACGGAGAAATCCTTCATCCCATCGCCGGGGTAATCGGACGCGGATCCCTGGTAGTTCCACGAGGGCAGGCCTTTGTTCGACCCGCGCAGCTGCTGCCAAAGTTCGTCCTTGAGGCCGCCGCCGTTCCCGACCGCGAGGTTGGCCTGGAATTTCGGCGACTTGCCGCTGAACGCCTTTCCGAGTTTTTCCCCGAGTTGGTCGGCCATCGCGTCGATCTCCGATTGGATCTGGGCGGACTTCACCGGATCGTTTTTCGCCTTTTCCAGCTGGGCCATCTTCTTCGAAAGATCGTCGGCGAAAGCCTTCTGGGTTTTCTTGTCGAACGACGGCAGCGAGTTCCCGCCGATCTCCTTCAGCGAGGGCTCGTCGAGCAGCTTCGCGGGGTCCTTCACCGCCTTGAGCGGCGAGGGGCGCAGGGCGACGTTGTCGTGGATGTTGGCCAACTGCTGGCCGAGTTTGTCGAACTTGGGAGCGGACCGGTCGTTGGTCTCGGTGGGTTTGAGTTTCGCGTTGGCGATCGCGCCCTTCGACGCGTCGTCCTGGAATTTTTCGTTTCCCCCCTGGGCGTGCTGCGCGAGGTAGTCGGCTTTTGCATACCGGATCGAATCGTGGTCCTTGGTCTCGGCGTGGTTCAGCTTCGTCTTGTCGAAACCGGTGACCTCGCCGTTCAGCTTCTGCTGATTCGACAGGTGCGTGCTCTTGGCCTGGAGATCCTTGGCCTTGTCGTCGGCCAGCTTCTTCTCCGCGGCGAGCTTGGTCTTCATATCGGTGTCGCGCTGGGCGACGGCTTGGCGCAGCGCCTTGATCGGGGCTTGTCCCGGAGCGACGCCGACGTTCGCCGTTTTCGAGCTGAGCGGGGGAGGCGAAGAGGGGCGCGTGCCGACGGATTTCAGGGCGGACGCGACGCGGCCTTTGAAGGCGGAGAACTTCGCGCTCAGGTTGGCCAGCGAGGGAAAACTGATGCTGGGGAAACTGAATTTCGGGAAATGAACAGCCATGGCGGACGGGCGTGGAGGTTTTCCGCGTCAGGCGCGGATGCCTTCCGAGGCGAGCGGCTCGGATTCGTCGGAGGGGACCGGCGTATCGGCCGCCCCTCGTGCGAGGGCCTCGATCTTGCGCTTCCAGGTTTCCACCTGGTGGGTGAAGCGCTCGAGGGCGTCGAGGGCCGGCTCGACCTCCAGGCCTTCCACCGGGAGCGTGCGGAAGAGGTAGAGTTCTTCGGTGCGCGGGTGCAGTCCGAAGACGGCGCCGTCGGTCTCGATCCCGAACAGATGCGCGGAAAGGAGGCCGGCGAGCAGGGACTCGCGGCCGTCGTGCGGCAGGGGAGCTAGCACGGAATGGAAACAGAGGTTCCCCGCATCGTCGTCCTCGATGTCGATCGGTAAGGAGTTGTCGAATACGAGACGGCAGATGCCGTCGTTGAGCGTGAGCCCGGTGAGGTTGAGGCGTTCGCCGATTTCCTGAACGAGGTCGGAGGGATTCATGAGGGTTGGTTTGACGGTGCGATGCCTAGACGTTGGCGCGCTGGAGGACCTCGCTCTTGCTGGCGATGAAGTCCTGGTAGAGCTTGAGCACCATGTCCCGGAGGTTCCGGGCGGTCTCACGCAGGTCGTCGGCCACCTGCACCTGGGATTCGATGAGTTTGGCGGCGGCCTCGAAGCGCTGCTTCGCGACGTTGGCGAGATCGGACTCCTCCTGCAGTTCGGAGCTCTCGGTCTTCAGGTTGGAGCTGCTGGCGCTGAAGCTGCCGGTGATGATGCTGCCCGCCGCGCCGCCGATCGTGGAGCCGATGGTGCCGGCGCCGGCGAGACCGAAACCCACGCCGATGACGAGGGTGACGGAGCCGGAGACGATCTGCCCGATGGCGTCCTTGCGGTCGGCTTCGATCTGCTTGTCGCGGCTTTCCTTCGCTTTTTCCGCGGCGACTTTCATCTCGTCCGCGGCGTCCATCATGACGTTGTAGTTCGACTCGATGGCGGCCTGCTTGGCCTTTGTTGCCTCCTCGCGCAGCTGCTGCGCGACCTTGACCATCTCCTTCAGGAAGTCGGAGAACTGCGGATACGTGGAATTCTCGATGATATCGAGGATGCTGCGCTCGACGAGGGTCGACTGCTGCTGGAGCCCGTCGGCCATCTCCTTGACCTCCTTCGGATCCGGCTGGCCGCCGTTCTCGGCGGGTTTCTGGATGCTCTTCGCCATCGCGGCGCTGCCGTCGACGAGCTGATGGAAGGCCGCGGTCACGGCGATCACGGGCAGAGGCGTCTTCGAAAGGCTGTCTAGATTCTGGAGGAACGTCTCGAGGGGGATTTCCTCGGGCGCCACGCTGGGGGTTTCGAGCCGGACGTTCACTCCGGTCTCCGGGCCCTCGATCTTCCCGGAGGAGCCGAGGATGATGAGGCTCAAACCCTGGAGCGGGCTCTGCAGCCGCGTCGAGGCCGGGGCCTCCGGCGTGTCGAGCGGGGTGGTCGAGGTCGGGGTGACGGTTTGGTTGCTGACGGGAATCATCTGGGTGCCTTTCTGGGTCAGGCCGGACGGCCCGCTTGGTGAATCTCGGTCATCGCTTTGCCGGCCTGCTCGATGGAGCCGAAGATGACCGACATCGTCTGCTGGCCCTGCTCGATCATGGCTTCGAGCTCCTGCTGGAGCTGCTCGATGAGGGCGCGAATCTTGGCGATCTGGGCGGCCATCGCCTTGGCCTCGGCCTCGGCGCGGTCCGCCTCCGCCTTCAGGTCGCTGGCCTCCTGCTTGATGTCGGCGATCTTCTCGCTCACCACGCCGGACGCGATCGCGGTGCCGCCCTTGCCGACGACCGCGCTGAGACCGGCGCGGGCGCTGTATTTCAGCAGGTTCTCCATCGCATCGTCGAAGGCGTACTTCGCGACGCGGGAGACGGTCATGTCCATCGAGCCCTTCAGGATTTCCTTCGTGCCGGTGGTGGCCAGCTTGGCGGCGGCGAAACGCCCCACCTGCTCGCCCGTGAGGGTGGCGGCGGCTTTGCCCGCCTGGCCCAGCGCGACGACGACGCCGCCGACGAGGCCGATCATCGAGCCCGCGAGGGCGATGTATCCAAGAATCTCGACCGCCTTCTGCATCTTCTGCTTGTCGGCGTCGCTAAGGAAACCCTCGTGGCCGGTGGCCCGCATCGTGGCGTCCACCGCGAGCGTGATCTGCACCGCAGCGGCGCCGACCAGGGCGACGCCCGCGGCGAAGAGACCGACGGCGCCTGCCGGGTTGGTGAAGATCTCGCCGACCGCCGCGACGAAGGTGAAGACGGCGGATACGATCGAGACGACGGCCTGGATCCAGTTGCTGATCGCCTCGAAGACGTTGCCCTTCTTCTGCGCTTCCTTGTTTTTCTCCGCCGCCTCGGCGGCCTTTTCCATCTGCTCCTTGAACTTCTCCAGCTGCTGTTTGTTTTCGTTCTGCATCTGGTTCATGCGCTGCTTGATTTCGCTGCGCGAGACCTTCTCCATCAGTTGATTCAGGGCGTCCTGAAGCAGGCCGATGCGGAGCGTGATGTCGTTGATGTCCTTCGACGTCGTCGGCTTCTCGAGCTCGGTGAGGCCGCTGTCCTTGACGATATCGGAGGTCTTGGCCGCCTCGGACGTGGAGACGGAGCCGAGGAGATGGAAACTCTTCTGGAGCGCCTTGATCGCCTCGCTCTTCGCGTCCTTCACGTCGCCCAGGAGCGCCTGGGGATCGAGGAGGGTGGACGCGGCGGGACTGGTGCTGATTCCGGCGGAATTCATGATTTCGAGGAGTCGGCGTGCTGCTTGCGGGTCTTCTCGACGAGTTCGAGGAGCGCCTTCGCCTGCTGGTGAAGCTCGGCGTGCTCGGGCTTGTCCTCGGAGTTGAACGCGGCGGCGCGGAGCCCGGCCTCGGCCTCGGCGCCCTTGCCGAGGGCGATGAAACATTTCGCCGCCTGGAACGGCGGATACGGATCGTGAATGTCCATGATGCCCAGGTAGCCGTACGCCTGGAGCGCCTCCTCGTATTTCTTCTGCGCCTCGCGGGCGGCGGCCAATCCCTTCCAGTATTTGCGCTCGAAGTGATTCAGCATCGCCAGGAGCCGGAACACCTTCTCGGCGTCGGCGAACTTGCCCGCGTTGTACTGGTTGTACGCCACGAGGTAGATCACCTCCATGCTCTCGGGGGTGAGCTGGGTGAAATCGCGGAAGGTCCGGCCGTTGGCGCCGAATTTCTCGAACATGTCCTTCCAGTCTTCTTCGGATTGGAAGGGCAGCGTATCCAGGATGGGGTTGGTCTCGGTCGTTGTCATGTGGTGGAGAGGGGGACGTCAGGAGAAGTTGTGCAGCTGGGCCTTGAGCAGCGTATCCAGTTTCTCCTGCAGCTTGGACATGGTCTCGTAGGCGTTATTGAAGCGGTTGAGCGTGTTCTGGTAGTCGAGCGTGGCCTGCTGGGCCTCTGCGGAGCGGCGGTCGATGTAGTTCTTCAGGTTGGTGCGGTTGGTCTGCCACTCGTTGTGCGCGTGCAAGCTGTCGCTGCCGCCGGCGAGGAAGAGCGACTGCCCTGCGGTGCTGGCCATCGCGTCGAAGAGATTCATCTTCGTCGTCTCCGTGGAGAGCGTGGTCGACGCGGTGCCGTCGGAGTTCTGCGTCGGCAGGACGCCGTCCTGAATCTCGAGGTCGGCCAGCGTCTCGTTCGCCTGCTTAAGGTCGTCCTGGATCTCGCGCACCACCGCCTCGTTGTAGGCGAGCTTGGCGCGCAGGATCTTGATCCGCGCCTCGTTGAAATAGAGGAGGAACTCCAGCGGGTTGAGATTCGCGGTCGAAGAGACGTTGGAGACGCGCGATGAGGCGAGGCTCGTCACGTACACCTTCCCGTCGCTGCCGAGACCGATCAGGTAGTCGGATCCGTTGCCCAGATTGACCCGGTAGTTCGAGGTGATCTTCGCGTTGGGAAACTCGCCCTCGCGGCCGGGAATGTTGAGCGCCAGCGGGGCCGACGGGGTGGCGTCGACCCACGTCGTGGACGTCCCCGTGCGCACCCGGATGCCCGTGCTGGTGGTGGAGACGTGGATACCGAGCGAATCGAGCGTGACGTCGTACTCCTGGGTCATGGCGTTGAGCGGCGCCTCCGTGGGCGAGAGTTGGAGGCGTTTGGCCGTCGAACTCGAAGGCCCGTCCAGCTGCGCGTTGCCGGAGCTGTCCTTGAAGACGATCGAGCTGCCGGCCGTCGAATCGAGGAGGTAGGTCGTGTACGCGACCTGCTTGGTCACGGGGTCGATCCCCGCCACCTGCGCGAGTTGGTCGTAGGTCACCCCGCCGACGGCGAGCGGAAGGATTGCGGTGACGGTTTCGGTCGGAGTCGTGGGATTGTTCGCGAGTTTGTCGCCCTCGGCGAAGACCTGGTCGATGAGGTGCTGGTACGACTTGAAGATGTCCTTGCCGGTGGCGTTGAGGAGCCCGAGCCGGCCGTCGCCGGCGTTGCTCGACGTCGCGAGATTGTCGAAGTTGCCGTAGGTCGCGGCGGCGTTGGGATCGGTCTTGCTCAGCACCACGGCGGTGCCGCCCAGGCCGCCGGCCGAGGCGACCAGAACACCCGTGTTGGTGTAGAGGCTGGTCGGCACGATGCCGTTGATCGAACGCCGCATGAGCAGCGCGAGCACTTCGTCCAGGAATTCCCGTTTCAGACCCTCGCGGTCATACGGATAGTCCTTGCTCGACTGGCCCCCGTTGTTCGCGATCTGGCCGATGTAGACCGACTCGAACGCGGCGATGCGCCGATCGAGCGCGTCGATGTCGTTGGTGAGATCGCCTCCTCCTCCGGTGCGAAAGGTGGCGAGCGTCGAGGCGTCGGCGAAGTCGCTGTCGTAGATGGCCTGGAGAGTCTTGCTCTGGAACGTGGCGGACATGGTTCAGATCCGGTTGTGGCTTCGCAGCGCGCGGTTGGCGGTGGTGACGAGGGGAGGACGGGGTTTGGCGGACGGCCCGAGTTCGGAGTCGTACAACTGCTGCGTCAGCTGGAGGAGCCGGGCGTGGAGGTTGCGCTGCGGCGCGGGCAGCGTCTCGGCGGTGAGTTTTTCTTCCGCGCCGCCGATCTGGATGCCGTGTGCGCGACAGAACTCCTCGTAACGCCGCTGGGCCGCGTTGCCGTTCTCGAGGACGCGGTCGAGCGCCTCGAGAAAACGCGAGACGGCGGCGCGGTAGTCGGCCCAGGTGGCGGGCGAGGGTGAGGCGCTCATGGGGACTCAAATCATCATCCCGCTCGTGATCACGCGGGCGTTTAGGTTGGCGTCCGTCTGCGGAGACTTCGCGGGGTCGCCGCCCCAGGTGAGGCCCAGTTCGCGCTCGAGGCTTTCCACCTTGCCGCGGAAGTTCGCGCGTTGGTCGTCGGAAAGATCGTCGGCGTTGAATACCTGCCGGAGCTGCTCGTCCTTGCCCACGATGACGAGGAATTGCTCCACCACCGCGCGCACCTGGTTCTGCAGCTGCCGCGCCGTCGCGATCTGCTCCCGATAGGTCGAAAGGTGCTGGCCGATGCGCCGGCCGAGCTCGCGACTAAACGCCTCCCGAGGTGAGACCGCCTCGGGCGAACCGGTTGCCGGCGGAGCGATGTTCACCGTCAGTTCCGGAGGCGCCGAATGCAGGCGACCTGGCAGGGACGGTTCGATTTGCGACGGAGCAGAGTCCGCGGACACCGGCGTTGTCCGGCTCGAAGCCGAAGACCCGCTGGGGAAAAACTGCGTCGGCAGGGCCGCAAGTGGAGCGAAAGCCGTCGACGCCGGCGTGAGGTTCGGGAGCGGGTTCGGTCCGGAAGGTACGAGCGGGAGCGGCGTTGGCGGCAGGTTGTCCGAAGAACCCGGGACCGACCCCGGATTCTGTAGGGACGAACCGACTACGAGCGGCTCCGGAGCGGTGTGCGAGGGCGACGGCTCCGATGGTCGAGTCTGCGAGGCGGAAAGCACCGGGGTTTTTTCCGAAGCGGGAACAACGGGTTGTGTGGAAACGTCGATGCCGGTCAGTACCGGCTGCAGAGGCGCGGAGAACACTGCAGGCGAGGTCCCGTCGGGGAGGATCGAGGGCGGCGGAGTCGACTCATTCGCAAAAGGACCGGGGAGCGGCGCGGGGACCGACGGCGCGCCGGGCGTAGGCGCGCTGGCGAACGCTGCGGCGCCGGAGTCGACGCTCTGGGGTGTCGGCCCAGGCTGCGGCAGCGGCTCGCCTGACGACGGAGCCGTCCCGACCGTTCCCGGTTGCGCGAGCGGGGTGTCGCTGAGGCGAAAAATCCCGGGACCACCGGCGAGTCCGGAGAGCAGACGCTCAGCGCGCCGCAATGCCTGCGAGAGTCCGGACGGAGCCGAGCCAGGTTCCGTCGACGGTGCCGAAGCAGACAGGTTCGTCGGAGACTCGGTCGCGGGTTTGCGGGACTCCGCACCGGGACCGGACCCCGGGGCGAGCGCGCCGACCTGGTTCAACACGAGCCGCGCGGTGGCGAGGACCTCGGCGCCGGAATTCGGCTGCGGCGCAGTCGCCGACGGAGCCGGTGCGCGGAGACCGCTGCGGGCCTGGGTGAGGTCGGACTGGATTTGCTGGAGCTGATCGCGCTCTTCGGCGGAGACCTTCTGGCGGTTCTCCTGCCGGCGGTCGGACTCGGCGATGATCTTCTCGAGAAACTCGTTTAGCTGCAGCAGCGACTCGATTGCCGTCGAGGTGTTGGAGAGCGCGCCTTGGTAGCGGCCCTGGACGACCTGGATCGTGCTTTCGAGGGCGGCGACGAGCGTCTGCAGCTCCCGGGTGTTGAAACGCCCGTCGTGGTTTTCGTCGAACGCGGCCGGGTCGACGCCGAGCGACTGCAGCGCCGCGAGGAGATCGGGCGAGAGTGTGACATTGGTGACGTCGACCGTCTGCTCGTTCTGGAGCGGGGTGGTGCCGACGACTTCCCGGTTCGCTTCGTCGCCGAGCGCCGCACCGGAGAGTGTCCACTGGCGCGGATCCGCGCCCATGACAAAGACGTATCCGTCGTTGCGGGCGGCGTCGGCGGCGAGACCGCCGCTGGTGAAGCGCTGCGTCGTCGGCGACTGACCGGACTGCAGGTTTGAGATTTCGATCCGCTGCTGGCCGCGCGTGGCGAGGATCGAGGCGGGTGTTCCCGGTGAAACGGAGACCTTGGTGCCGTCGGGCAGAAGGAAGGTGGAGTCGTTCTGGAACTGCCACCCGTTGCCCGAGGGGGGAATCGTATCCACTTTTCCATCCGGGCTGATGAGAATTCCCTGGCCGGAGGCGTCGGTCAGCGAAACGATGCCGCTGTCGCCCCAGGTGGTGAGAAACGTTGCGGGAGGCGTGTCGGTCGAGAGCTGCTGGGAGACGGGCGTGCTGCCGGCCGCCGCGGCGAGGGCCCCGCTCGCGAGTTGTCCGGCGCTGTCGGCGACCGAAATGACGGACTGGGCTGCGGAGATCGTCGCTTGAACGCTCGCGATCCGGGCGGCGGGCTGCGGGTTCTGCGCGAGCAGGGTCGTCAGGAGCGTCTGCGCCTGCTGGAGCGCGTTCGCGGCCTGGCTGCGTGCGCTGGCGAGGGCCAGCGCGGCTTGCGCGTCCTGATTCGACGAGATTCCGGCGAGAGCGTTGAGAATGGTCGCAGCGGCATCATCGATCGAAGTCGCCAGCGTGCGCTCCTCCGAAGGACTTGTCGTGCCGTTGCGCGCGGCGTCCGCTTGGGCGAGCGCGGCGTTGGCGGTGGCCTGGGCGGTTGCGAGCTGGTCGCTGAGCGCCTGGGAAACGGCGGCGTCGATCGCGTCACGGGTGGCGGCGGGCGTGTCGGTCCACGCGGGCTGGGTGAGCTTGTTGCCCGAGTCGATGTGGGCCTGGAAGGCGTCCTGCGCGGTCTGCAGCAGGCTCGCGTAGTCCGTCGGGGCCGAGCGGATCGCGGACAGAAGACCGGTGACGCTCGATTGCGCGCTGCCGAGAGTGAGTTCGCGCTGATTCTGGAGCAGGACCGAAAACGAGAGCGCTCCGTCCAACGCCGCTGCCCGCGTGTTTTCGTTAATCGAGAGACCGATCATGGCGCCGGGGTAACAGCGGGGGATTGCCGGTCAAATGGGAGTGGCTAAATCGCGCGAAAACTCACCGGTTCAGGTGAGCGTCGGCCAATTCGAGATTCTGCGGCGCGCTGTCGCGCTCGCGGATTTTCCGTTTTTCGGCTGACCAGGAGAACGCCGTGAGATCTCCGCCGTACCACTCCACGCCGTGATCCACGCCCTGGCTCACCGCGGTGAGGTAGCGCCGGTAAAACGCGAGGATGCGGTCGGGGCTCAGCGCGTCGATCGGACGCCACCGGGGCGCCTCGACATGACCGCGTATCCACCGGATGCCGCTTTCGCTTCGCTGCACGAGTTGGAGGAGCCGCACGAGGTCGAGAAACGGACTATGCAGGGCCCGCCGGCTGCCGCCGCGCTCGATCAGGACGATGTAAAACACGTCGGTCGCGTCTTCGGGCACACGGTAGACGAAGGTCGTGCGCCCGATTTTCAGATGCCATCCCACCGGCGGGGCTCCGAGGAATCCGGCGGGCTGATACAGACGTGGAGGGTTTTGCGGTTGGTGGCTCTCGAGCCAGGCGGTGAATCGGTCGCGGAAAAACATCGGCGTGAACGTTGCGGGACCGAAGCCACGCGGGCCGTCCGGCCGCGGCAACGGAGGACCGCTGTCGGGTGGCGTTTCTCACCAGGATGGGTGAGGGAAAACGAAGGGCTGGGAAAGACGAAGGGCTGAAGGGCTGAAAGGCTGAAGGGCTGGGAGACGAAGGGCTGGGAGACGAAGGGCTGAAAGGCTGAAGGGCTGAAGGGCGGAAAAACGGGGGAAATCCCTCTTTAGCCCCTGCGCAAAACGCAGAACCGACGGCTTGCGCGCCACCGGGACGTTTCCGCCACCCGCAGGCGTGCTTCTCCGGCTCTTTCCTTCAGCCCTTCAGCCTTTCAATCCTTCAGCCTTTTTCTTTCAGCTCTGCCCGCATTTTGGCTTCGCGCCCCCCCCCGACGATCTTCGTCATCGCTTGCGCAAAACGCAGAACCGACGGCTTGCGCGCCACAGGGACTGTGTCGCGCCACCCGCAGGCGTGCCTCCGGCTTTTTCCTTCAGCCCTTCAGCCTTTCAGTCCTTCAGCCTTTCGTATTCCAGTCTTTCAGCCCTTTTCTTTCAGCTCTTTCACCCAGCGCAGGACTTCGGCCATGGGTTCGATCAGGTCCGACGGGATGTAGCGGTCCACCGGCACCTGCGCGTGGAGGGCGCGGGCGAGCGGGACGTTTTCCATGATCGGAATGCCTTCCTCGCGGGCGACCTCCTTCATCCGGAGGGCTACGTGGTCCTCGCCCTTGGCGAGCACCGTCGGCAGGACGTTGTCCCGCTCGTCGTAGTAAATCGCAACGGCGAGGTGGGTGGGGTTGGTCACGACCACGGTCGCCTTGCGGGTGCGCTGCACGGTGTTGTTCGCGATCAGCTCCTGGTGCAGCTGCCGTCGCTTGCCCTTGATCTGCGGGTCGCCCTCCGACTCCTTGAACTCCCGCTTCACCTCGTCCTTCGACATCTTGAGCTGTTTGATGTACTGGTACTTCTGGACGAAGTAGTCGAAGGCCGCGATTGCGACGTAGGCGATGACGACGTTGATCGCGAGCGCTTTCATGACGGGGCCGATGCTCGCGAGCAGCGCGGCCTTGCCTCCGTACGGGATGCGGGTGAGCGGGCCGACGGTCGAGCGTATCAGCAGAGCCACGACGATCCCGATGATCGCGACTTTCAGCGCCGACTTGAGGAACTCGATGCCGTTCTTGACGGAGAAGATCTGCTTGGCCTTCTCGAACGGGTTCAGCTTCTTGAGCTCCGGTTTGACCGGCTCGAAGGACAGCAGCGGGCCGACCTGGAGAAAACTGCCGGCGAAGCCCGCGACGAATCCCACGAGCACCACGGGCAGCGAGAGCAGCAGCACTTTCCCCAGCACCCCGTAGGCGACCTCTGGCAGCGCCCGCTCGAACGGCAGGTGATAAAACGCCGCCGGCAGGAGGATCAGCTCCTTCGCTTCGCGGAGGAACCAGTCCCACATGATTCCGATGGTGGCGAACGTAGCCCCCATCAACGCGGCGGTGGTCACGTCCTGGCTTTTCGCGACCTGCCCCTTCTTCCGGGAGTCGCGCAGCCGCTTCGGCGTCGGCTGCTCTGTCTTTTCGCCCGACATGGATCAGACCGAAGCGCGGGAGAATCGCACCCGGACGCTGCGGCATTCGTGGAAAGTGGCGGCCATCGCGATCCGGAGCGCCCTACCGGAAAAGCGCCTGGAAGAAGACCTGCAGCTTCTCGCGATTGACGAACTGCCCTTCGAGCAGGTGGGTGAGCGTGCTCAGGTAGACGAGCAGGAGCACGGCCGCGATGGCGCTCTTCACCGGCATGGCGAGGAAGAAGACGTTGAGCTGCGGGCTGAAGCGGTTGACCAGGCCGAGTCCGAACTCCGCCAGAAACATCGCGAGCACGAGGGGCGCGGCGAAGAGCACGATGTAGCCCATGACGCCGTCGACCACTC
Organism: Opitutaceae bacterium EW11; assembly: GCA_003054665.1. Lineage (GTDB taxonomy): Bacteria > Verrucomicrobiota > Verrucomicrobiia > Opitutales > Opitutaceae > EW11. The sequence goes on from QAYY01000002.1 coordinate 373,351, forward strand.
CGAGCGCGGCCGCGGGGAGGTTGGGATGAAAACTCGGGAAATACTGGAAGACCGGCCAGAGCCGGTAGCTCTCGTAGAGAAGGACGAGGAAGGCGTGGAAGCCGCCGCCGGTGAAAAAGAGCACCGCCACGATCTTCGTCAGCAGAAGGCCGAGCGGCGACGTGGTCGTGTCGGATATCGGATCCATCACCTCCGCCATCGAGCTGCCGCGCTGGTTGTCGATGAAGAAGCCCGTACCCTCCGCGATCCAGAAGACGAGGCCGCTCACGTAACCGAGGATGATTCCGAGCGAGATTTCCTTCGCGACGATCAGGCCGAAAAAGAGGCCGGACTTGGCCTGCACCTCGGCGGGTGTGGCGCTGAAGGCGACGATGGGAACCGCGATCAGCGTGAAGCTGATGATCACGACCTGGCGGGCCATGCCCTGGATGAACTGCTGGCTGAAAAACGGGGAGGTCGTCAGCGCCGCCGTCATCCGGGGCAGCGTGAACGTCAGCATCAGCAGCGTGTCCTGCAGCGGTAGTTGCGCCGGCATGACGTCAGCCGTGATGGCTCTGGGCCAGCCGCGGAAACGAATCGAAGAGGAATTCGGTGAAACGGAGCAGCTCGGCTCCGACCCAGGGCATGGTGAGGAGCAGCACCGCGGTGACGACGATCAGTTTCACCGCGAAGCTGAGGGTCTGCTCCTGCACCTGCGTCAGCGCCTGGAGCAGGCTGACGAGAAGCCCGATCACCGTCGCGGCGATGATCGGCGGGAGCGAGAGGATCAGGACGAGGCTCAGCGCCTTCGAAGTGAGATCGAGAATGTAGGCCTGGCTCATGGCGCGCTAGGAGACGGCGTAGGTGAGGACGATGCCGTGGATCAGCCGGGTCCAGCCGTCGACGAGCACGAACAGGAGCAGCTTGAACGGCAGGGAAATCGTCATCGGCGAAACCATCATCATGCCCATCGCGAGCAGGATGTTGGATACGATCAGGTCGATCGCGATGAACGGCAGGTAGAGCAGGAAGCCGATCTGGAACGCCGATGTGAGTTCGGTGACGGTGAACGCGGGCACCAGGATGAGGAAGGAGTCCTTGTCCACCGTCGCGGCGGCCTCCTTGCTCCAGAGCCGGCGGGTGGTGTCGAGGAAGAACAGCTTCTCGCGCTCGTTGGTGTGTTTCTGGAGGAAGCCGAGGATGGGATCCTTGGCCGCCACGAGCACGCGCTGGATCGTCGCCGAGTCGAGCTTGCTCAGGTCCTCCTTCTGCACCCGGTCGAACGTCATCGTCGCGACCGGCGCCATGATGAAGACCGAGAGGATGATCGCCAGGCCGTTGATCACGAGGTTGGGCGGGATCTGCTGCACGCCGAGGGCGTTGCGGACGAGGCTGAGCACCACCACGAGTTTGACGTACGACGTCATCATCACGGCGAAGAACGGCGCCAGCGAGAGCACCGCCGTCAGGACGATGAGCGTCAGCGGATCGGGCAGATGGAAGTTCATGCCAGACTCCAGTGGACGACGCGCACGCCGACCTTGTCGCCGAACTCGACGAGTTCGCCCTGGCCGATCTCGCGGCCGTTGGCCCGGAGCGTGACGAGCTTCTCGGGCCGCGAGGGCAGTTCGAACGTGTAGCCCGCGCCGATCGTGCGCAGCTGGCCGACGGTGAGCTCGAGCTGCCCGACGTCGAAGACGACTTGGACGGGCAGTTCATCGACCCGCAACGGGGCGGTTCCGGCGGCAGCGGGCTTGGCTTCGGTGGACGAGTTCATGGCGGAGATCTTGAAAACGGAGCCGTCCTTCACGGCGCGGGCGACGCGGCGTTCGCCGAGGCAGAGTTCGAACTCGGCGCGCGGCGCGCCCGCTCGCAGCAACGGCAGAAACAAGAGGTCTCCCGGTGCGACCTCGCCGAGAGCGCTGAGCGAAAACGAAACGCGGGCGAGAGCGACGGAGAGGGCCAGCGGCAGTGTATCCGCGGGACCGGACGGAAGGGGTTTTGCCCGCGCGGCGAGATCGGCGAGGTGGTTCAGCGCGTCGGTGTCGCCGTGCAGGGTTCCGGCGAGAAACGTGTTGTCCTCGCCCCTCGCGATCTCCCAGCCGAGCGCAGCGCCGGACGCGGGCTCGGCGGTCTGCCAGGCCTCGAGCTGCAGCTCCAGACTCTGGCGTTTCAACGCCGCCAGCGGATCCTGCAGCCAGGCTTCGAGCACGCCGAGAAGCAGCGGTTCCGGCAGCTGTTCGATCTCGATTCCGGCGAATGCCGCGCCGAGTGACGACGGTTCGGGCAGGCGGGGAAGACCAAGGTCGAAACTGCGATCTCCCAGGCGCACGCGCAGCCACCCGGACGGACTCGGAGCGCCGTCGAGCGGCGCGAAACGCAACCGGGCCTGCTTGCCCGCCCAGGGGAACGCGAACTCGCGACGGGTGCCGACGAGCGCGTTCATCCGGCTGACTTCGCCTTCGGTCAGCGAGGCGAAGCGGAGCGGTTCGGGAGATTCCAACGTCGCGGCTTCCGTCTCGTTCATGCCAGATCCTCCGCGTCGCCGATCGGCTGATACTGTTGACGGGAACGTCCGTCCTGCGGCTGTCCGCCGGTCTGGCCGTCCTGCACCCGCAGGGTCACGACCGGCGTTTCGAGTTGCGGCGCGCGCTGGTGGATCGCCTCGCCGAGCCGGGGCAACGCGTCCTGGAGGCCGGAATCCGCGACGGCGGGCGGGCTGGTGAACTCGACGTGGAGGCGGCCTTCCTCGCGCCAGAGACGAACCTCCGTGTCGGGCAGCACCGACGGCGCGAGCGCGATGCGCACCTCGCGCCGCCCGTCGTGAAGCGGATCGGAGACGAGCAGCCGGGAAACGGTATCCGCCACGATGGCGTCCAGGTTCTGAATACGCGGGGCTGCTTGAACGGCAGGCAGGGCTGCGGAAGGCGCGACCGCGGGCGTGCCCTGTTGGAGAAAGGATTGGAGGACCGCCGCGCCGAGCGTGACTTCGTCCGCTGCGGGAATTCCGGCGTCGTCCCGACCGTCCCGGATCTCGCTGCGGATCGCGGGAACGTCCTCTCCGGTAGGAACGAGCCGCGGAGCGTCGCTCGAAGGCGCCGATTCCGGGGATGCGTTGCGGAGCGAAAGACCACCCTCGCGGTTTTTTCCCGGGACGAGCGGAGCGGCGTTTCCCGGGCTTTCGCGGCCTTGGAGAAACGCCAAGGTCGCCGCGATCAGCGGATCGTCGGTGTCGAGGGGACCGGGAACGGCGGCCAGGGCGACGGGCGCCTGCGCCGGCGCGGACGATCGGGACGATCCGGAGTGCGGGGCAGGCGCGACCGGGTTGTCGCCGGAGCGAAGCACGGCGTTTTTCCAGATCTGGATGAGCGCCGCCATCTGGTCGGCCGTGATGGTGTTGGAGAGAGCGGGATCGCCCGGCAGAGGGGCGGCGGAGGAGGCAGAGGGCTCAGTTACTTTCATACGCGTCGGCGGTTGCGGTGCGCGGGCCCCGCGGCCCGCTGAATTCTTCCAGTTCCAGATCCTCCGCGCGTTCCGCTTCGAGGGCGGACTCGCGTTGCCAAAGGGTTCGATGCTCCAGGAGCTTTTCGAGTTCGCGCACGGCTTGGGCGTGTTTTGCGCGGCACTCCTCGAGAAAGCTCTCCGCCTTCGCGACTGCGGTTTCGGATTGTTTCACCCGGTCGACGAATTCGAACTCCCGCTCGCGGAGGAGAAGGATCTCCTGCCGAGTGTCGCTCAGTTCGCCGAGCCGCAGCACGCGGCGCATCAAGCCGTCGAGCAGGCGCCGTTCCTCTCCGGTTCGCCAGACGGTGTAGTTGGCGAGTTCCTGCTTCGAGCGGGCGAGCGCGGCCTGCGCCTCGGTGAGCAGACGCCGCGCGCGGGCGACGGCCTCGCTGGCCTGCTCCTCGCGGTGCTGGCGGACGCGGACGAGATCCTGGAGGAGGTAGGGCCTCATTTGACCAGCTGCTGGAGAACCTGGAGGGTTTCGGCGAACGAGCTCTTCTCGCGGAGGCCCTGTTTGAGGAAGGCGTTGATCGCATCGACCTTTCGGATCGCCTCGTCGGTGAGGGCGTCGCTGCCCGGCTTGTATTCGCCGATCCGAACCAGCAGCTCCACCTCCTGGTACTTCGACATCAGATTCCGCAGACGCGACGCGGCGCGCTGGTGGTCCGGCGCGGCGATCGCGGTCATCAGGCGGCTGACGCTCGCGAGAATATCGATGGCGGGGTAGTGGTTCGCCGCGCCGAGCTTGCGCGAGAGCACGATGTGCCCGTCGAGAATCGAACGGGTTTCGTCCGCCACCGGTTCGGTCATGTCGTCGCCCTCCACCAGCACGGTGTAGAGCGCGGTGATGGAGCCCTTGTCGGACCGGCCGGCGCGTTCCATCAGGCGCGGAAGCGTGGCAAAAACCGAGGGCGGAAAACCCCGGCGCGTGGGCGGCTCGCCGGCGGCGAGACCGATCTCGCGCAGCGCGCGGGCGAAGCGCGTCACGGAATCCATCAGCAGCAGCACTTTTCTCCCCTGATCTCGGAAATATTCCGCCACGGCGGTCGCGACGTACGCGGCCTTGAGCCGCTCCATCGAGGGGCGGTCGGAGGTGGAGATGACGGTGACGGCGCGCTTCGCGCCGTCTTCGCCGAGGTCGCGTTCGAGGAACTCGCGCACCTCGCGGCCGCGTTCGCCGATCAGCGCGAGCACGACCACGTCGGCGGAGGTGTTGCGCACGATCTGGCTGAGCAGCGTGCTCTTGCCGCCGCCGGCGGCGGCGAAAATGCCCATGCGCTGGCCCTCGCCGCAGGTCAGGAGACCGTCGAGCGCGCGAAGACCGAGACTGATCGGCTCCGTGATCAGGTCGCGGGCCATCGCGTTCGGCGGATCGGCGTAAACCGGATAATAGCTGGCGATCTCGAGCGGCCCCTTGCCGTCGAGCGGCTGGCCAAGTCCATCGAGCACGCGGCCGAGCAGGCCAGGCCCGACCGGCACGCGGTGCACTTCCCCGAGCGGGATGACCTCGGTGGACGACGAGGCGCCGGTGAGTTCTCCCAGAGGCGTGAGCAGCGCGAGGTTCTGCGAGAAGCCGACCACTTCGGCGAGGATCTGCTGGTCTTCCCAGGGATTCCGGAGGGCGCACAGTTCGCCGATCTTCGCGCCGGGCGCGTAGGCTTTGACGATGGTGCCGACGATCTGCTGGACGCGGCCGCGAAGGACGAGCGGCTCGGCTTCCTCGACGGCGCGGGAGAGTCCGCCGGCGATCGCGTCGACGTCGAAGGCGGGCAGGCTCATTTGATCGCCCTCACGAGCGCCTTTTCGATGGCGCGGAGCTGGGTTTCGACCGTCGCGTCGATCACGCCCAGTTCGGTTTCGAGCACACAGCCGTCGTCCGCCAGCCGGCTGTCGGGCTGGACGTCCAAAAATTGAATACGGGGAAACGCGCCGAGCAGGCCGGCGACGCGGCCCTGCAGCCACTCGGCTTGCGCGGGGGAGACGCGGATGCGGACCTGATTCTGGTTTCGGAGCAGCTCGAGCGCCTTGCGCACGATGCGCTCGACCCGTTCGCGCGACTCGAATTCTCCGACCATGCGGCGGGTCGACTTGATCACCACGTCGATCAGCGCGTCCTCCAGTTTCGAAACGTAGCGCGAGGATTGTTCGAAGGTGGAGACGACGCGCTCGGCCATCTCGGCCTTGCCCTGTTCGAGACCCTCGCGGTACCCGAGCTCCTTCTGGCGCTCGTATTCCTTGCGCGCCTCCTCGCGGATCCAGGCGGCTTCGGCCTCGGCGCGGGCGACGATCTCCTGCGCTTCGAGCACGGCGCCGAAGTCGGCTGCCTTGAGGATCGGGCCGTCGGCGACGATCTCGGCTCCCGATTGCTTCAGGCGAAGCATTGCAGCTCCTCCCGGTTGAGGATTTCGCGGGCGATCGGCTCGACGAAAGTCCAGGCCTGCGCCTGCGCAACCTGGTTCTCCTCCGGCAGCGCGGAGATGCGCTCGGGCGGAGTCTTGAGCCGGAAGCGCTGCCAGAAAGCCGGCGCCTCCTCGCGGAAACACGCGGCGAGCACGGACCAGCCCGTCTGTTCGACGGCGTCGCCCAAGCTGGCTTCGCCGCTGGCGAGCGACTCCAGGCCGGTCGTCCCGGCGCGCAGCCGGCCGTGCCGCATGGCGAAATCGTAGGCGCGAGCCGACACGCGCTCGGTGACGAGCCGGCGGTCTTCCTTGGTCACGACGCGGGCGAGGCGAGCGGCGAGCAGGCTCGCGCCGGCGAAACGCGCCAGGTTCTCGAGGGACTGAACGCTGAGGAGAACGAGCCGCCGGCGGGGCTCCTGGAATTCCCAGAAGAGCTCGTTCAGGGCGAAGAAACTGCGGAAATGCCGGCTGAGCTGGCGGCGTCCGCCGTGCGACTGCTCCAGCAGGGCGATCGCCTCCGGGGCGACCTGCGCCTGCGCGAGCCACGCCGGGGCCGCCCAACGGTGCGGATAGATGTTCCAGTCGTACATCGCCCGATAAAGATCGGGCTGGGTGTTCACGACGGAGTGTATCCAGCGGGTGGAGTTCACGCGGCGGCCTCTTTCACGACCGTGCGGCGGGCGGTCTGCTTTTGCAGGAGCCAGACGAGGCCCGCGACGAGGATCGCCCCGGCGAGAACGGCGCCGCCGAGAAGCACGGGATCCAGGCTGGCGGCCGGCGGGGCGAGCTTGGCCGACGCGGACGGCGCGGGCGCGTTCGCGGCGGGGACGAGCACCAGGGAAACGTTGTCGTAGTTGAGCCCCTCGATGCTGCGGGTCACGAGACTCTTCAACTGCGGGGTGAGACTCTCGAGGTCGAACCCCGGGCGGTAGCGGATGAAGACGGCGGCCGAGGACGGCGTGACCTTCTCCGCGAGCGGATCGTTGTCGGGAATGACGATGTGGACCCGCGCGTTCATCACGCCGTCGATCCGCATCAGCGTGTCGGCGATCTCCTGCGAGAGCGCGTACATGTAGCGGATGCGTTCCTCCGTCGGCGAACTGACGAGCCCGGACTTCTGGAAGACGTCCCCGATCTTCACGAACTTGTCGCGCGGGTAGCCCTGCGCCCGAAGAAGCTCCATCGCCCGGGCGAAGTCGGCGGAGGAGACCTTGAGGGCCCACTTCTCGTCTTTCGCCGCGATTTTTTCGCAGGGGATGTTTCGCGGGAGCAGGATCGCCATCATCTCGTTGGCCTCGAGTTCCGAGAGATCGGAGAAGAGCGGCACCTTTCCGCAGCCGGCGAGCAGGGCCAGCGCGAGAAGCGCGAAGCAGAAACGCAGGGCACGGAGGAGCGGTCGTTGGGATGGAGGGATCATGACGGGTGGCGTCTTCGGGCCGGAAAAACGTTCGAAAGGGAATGCAGGGCCCGGGGCTCGTTCGCGGGCATGGCAGGAGCCAGGCCCGGCGATCCGGGCGGTGGAGAGCGGCGACCTGGGTGGGATTTCAGCCGCCGCGGCTGAGCTCCTTGATCGTGTTCGAGCCCGCCTTGGAGGCGTTATCGACGCCCATCACCGACATGGACCACTTCGCCACGTCGATCTGCAGGCCGAGGATGTCGGAGAAATTGGTCAGACCGGTGGATTCCGTTTTCACCATCTGCTGCAGGCGCGTTTCGATCGTCTGCATCGAGTTCTGGTAGTGGTCGCCGAACCGGAGCATGCCGTGGAGAATGGTGTCGCCGAACGACGGTTTGGCCGGGCCGGCGGGTGCGATCCCGGCGGCTGCCGCTGCGCCGGGCGGATTGGCGGTTTGCGAGGCGGTGGACTTGATCAACTCCCGGAGGCGCTCGAGGTCGCTCGGGTTGAACGTGGCCGCGGGTTCGACGGCGCCGGGCGCGGCGGCCGCGATCGGGGCGAGAGGTGCGACGGGAGTCATAGGACTTTTGCGAGCTGGGGCTTGAGCTGCTCCGCGGGGAGACGAACGAGATTGGCCGCCATCAGGCGCGCATCGGCGTCGCGGCCCTCGCTCGATAGCTGGTCGAGGATGCGGCGGCCTTCCTCTTCCTCGCCCGCGAGACGCAGCGCGCAGCCGATATGGGCACGGACCAGTTCGCTGCGAGGAGCGAGCGCGGCGGCTTCGTTGCGGAGCAGTTCGACCGCGGCTTCCGGCCGCTGCATGACCATCGCGAGCACGGCCATGCCGAGCACAGGCACCTCGCTCTCCGGGCGGGCGGCCCTTGCGCCGTCGAAGAGCGCGGCGGCCTCGCCGTACAGGCCGTGCCAGACGGACCAGTAGCCGAGGCGCATCAGCAGGCGAACCAACTCAGCGGGCGTCTCCATGCGGGCGATACGAGAGGTTAGCGGAGATTGCTGACGGCGTTCTTCGACGGCTCCTGGATCGCCTTGACCAGATTGGAGACGGCGGTGGCCGCGTTCGTGACCTGGTTGACGCGCATCTGGAGGAGGACGACGGCGCCGGGATCGGAGAAGTCCGTCTGGCTCGAGGCGCTGATGACGTTGTTCGTCTGCGTGCTCACGGTGGTCGCCATCGTGTGGATGGTGTCCCAGACGCTGGAGTCCGTGCCGAAGAGCGGGGTGAAGTCGATCGTGTTGGTGGAGGAGGCCATGGGTTTATCGTGGTTGAGAGGAAAGGGCGTAGCGGACGACGTCGCCGGCCTTCTCGATCGCGCTCTCGAGGCGGCGGGCGCGTTCGAAATCGGCCGGAGAAAGCCCGCGGCGAAGCTGGATCTGGAGGTCGACCATGGCCTGCTCGAGGCGGGCCTGGACGGCGTGGTGAAAGGAGCCGTCACGGCTCGCGGCCAGGGCTTGATCGAAATCGGGCGTGTCGACGGAAATCATCGGTTCAACGTAGTGGAACGGGCATGACGCTTTCCCGGGCGAGGAGGGCGGTCAACGGGAGTGCTCCGGGAGGCGGGGTTTTTCACCCGTTCGGGGGAGTGGTTTGCTGGGCCAGGGCCGGAGGAGGCTCGACGGCCGCGGCGGCGGTCGTCTCGGCCGGGAGCGGCGTGCGAAGGGCGGCCGCGACGTCGTCGCCGACGCCCACGCGGAAGCGGTTGGTCCCGGCTTCGAGGGTGGCTTGGCCGTCGCGCACGCCCGAGAGCCGCCCGGCGTCGGGCAGCGTCGCGCCGCGGAAATACACGCTGCCGTCGCTGAGACGGAGCCAACCCTGGCCGTCGCCCAACTCCTGCAGGGCGACGACGCTCACGCCGTCCCAGCGGTGCTGCGGCGCCGGGGCGTTGGCGGGCGCGGGAGCCGGGTGGAGAATGGAATCCGCGGCGGGCGGGGGCACGGTTTCGGAGTCGAAGACGATTTCCTCGCGCAGGCTGCGGATCCCGGGGATTTCCGCGAGCAGCTGCTGGCGGACGGGCGTCCAGAGTTCGCGCGAAGCCAGACGACCGCGCACCACGACTTCGCCGGGGGCGCCGGCGGAAGCCTCGAGATTCACGGCGCGCGTGTTGAGGAGGGACCGCGCCGTGTCGACGATGCGAGGCATGCTCCAGAGCCGGAGCGTCACCTCGGGCAGCTGCTCGCGGAACGCGCCGGCGATCTCGCGCTGGGCCGCGTCGGACTCGACGTAGCCAGAAGCCGTGAGCCGTTCGCCCTGCGTGTCGAACGCGATCGCCCGGCCGTCGGGAAAGCCCTGCAGGAGCTGCTCGGCGCGCTCGCGCTCGCTGAGGTGCGGCGCGGCGGGCGCGTGCGGTCCCCAGCGAAGCCACAAGACGAGCCAGACGACGAGGAGGACGCCGCCGATCCCCGCGGTCCAGAGTGCGCGGCGCCGGACTTCGGGAGAGGGCGGTTTGCGCGCCAGCTTGCCGGCGGAGGATTCGCCGACGGCGCCGGCCGCGGCGGATGGCTCCGGCTGAGCGGCGGGCGCGGGCGGCTCTTTCTCCAGCTCGGGCGCGTCGGCGGGCGAAAGCAGCGGCCAGCGTGCATTCGCGGCGCCGATCACGAGGTGGGTGGTTCCGGCGGTGACGAAGCCGAAGGGCGGCACGGCCGCGGCGGACGGAACGCGTTTGCCGTTGCAGAAAACGCGGCCGTCGAGCGGCTCGACGCTCACGCCGTCGGCCTGGACAACCAGCGCGAAATGCTGCGGCGCGACCAGCACGTCGTGGAGGACCAGGTCGCATTCGGGCTGTGAGCCCACCACTGTCCGGCCGGGGCGCAACGCGACCTCCGCGCCCTGATGCGGGCCGGAGACGATCTTGAGTATCCAATCACTGGAGTCGGGCATGGCGGAAGGGTCAGGGCTTGGCCGTGATCGCCGCGGCCACGGGGAGGCCCCGGCCGGCCAGATCGTGGGCGGTTTGGGTGACGGTCTCCGGCTGGATGACCTGCGGCGGAAGCGGGCTCTTGGCCGGCTCGACGGCCGGGCGGTTGAGCCGCGCCTCCTTCTGCACATCGACGAGGCGCGGCGTGATGAAATAGAAACGCTGGGCGCGCGAATGGGAGTTCTGCGTGCGTTTGAAAAGCCGGCCGAGAACCGGGATGTTTCCGAGGCCGGGAACCTGGCGCGTGTTGTTTTCCTGGCGTTCGACGAAGTAGCCGCCGATGAGGAGCGTCTTGTCCGCCGGAACGACGGCCTGCGTGTTGATCGCGCTCTGCGTGGTGGAAGGCACGCCGTCGACCGTGCGCGTGCTGAAGGAGCCGTCCTGGACGCCGACGATGAGCCGGAACGTCACCTGGTCGCCGTCGCGAACGACCGTCGGCGTGACGCGCAGCTGCACGCCGGCGTGGACGTCGAAGAGATCGGCGTTTTCGCGGCCCGCGACGCGGATGTACACCGTCTCCTGCTGCTGGAGATTGGCCTCGATGTTTTCGAGCGTGATGACGGAGGGGCTCGTCACGAGTTGGGCGTCGCCTTTTTCCTCGAGGGCGCGGATGCGGGTCAGGAGCTGGTAACCGCCGACGGGAACGAGCACGGAGGTCAACGCGCCGGGACCGCGGACGAGGTCCGGGCCATCGGTGAACGCGGGAGTCTGCCCGGTGTTCGAACCGTCGGCCGTGTTGTAGGCCCGGTCCGCCTCGAAGCCGCCTCGCACCTTCGTGCTGCCATGGCCGTCGCCGAGGGTGAGGAATTCGACGCCGAGCGACTTGCCGTTGTCGGCGTCGATGTCGACGACCGCGGCGGAGATTTCGATCACCGGACTCGAGACGTCGAGCTGCTCGATCAGGGACTGGTAGAGGGGCATGCGGGCCGCGATGTCGCGCACGACCACGGCGTTGAGCCGAGGGTCCGCCTGGATCAGCGGACGTTTGTCGTCGGGCTCGGTGGGGGAATCGTTTCCGCCCGCACCGGGAGCGCGTTTTTCCTCGGGCTCGGTTTCGCGCCCAATGGCGGCGAGACCCAAGCCGCGCAACCCGGTGAGCTGCCGGCGGCGTTCCTGCAGCGCGACGCCGGTGGAGAGTTCGCCGGACTGCGAGCCCATGAGATTCTGGAGGGCGCGGGCGACACCCGGCACGGTGGACTGCGACGTGCCGCCCTGGACGACGATATCGCTCGCCGAGGCGAACTTCAGCCGGAAGACCCGCACTTCGACGCGATTGTCCCGGGCTCGGGCGGCCTCTTCGTCCTGAGCCGCCTTGGCGTCGGCGGCGGCGCGCCGGTCTTTCTCCTGAAGGTCGAGCGTGCGCAGCAGCGGTTCGGCGATTTCGAGGAAGCGGGGTCCGCCGGAGAGCGTGATCACGCCGCCGGTGCCGCGCAGCGAGATGCCGCGGCCCGCGGGTCCGGAGTCGAAGCCCAGCGCCTGGAAGGCGGAGACGGCCTGGGTCGGGGAAATAGCCTCGACGTTGACGACGCGCGTCTGGAGTTCGGACGCGGCGTCGACGTGGAGACGGGAGCCGTCCCAGAACCAGACGAGCTCGCTCGCCTCGCAGAGCGCGTCGAGAAAGGCCCGCGGGCGCAGTCCCTGGAACTCGCCCGAGACGCTGGACGTGGCGCGATCGGTCAATTGGAGCGGGATGCCCTGATCGGCGGCGAACGACTTCAGCAGCTGCCCGGCGGGCTGCCGATCGGCCCGGAGCGAAACGGAGTCGTGCCGCCAGGGAATCTCGTTCTGGGCGGCGAACCCGGCGACGGCCGAGGCGAGAAAGGCGAGGGCGGTGCGTAGTGGCAGGTTCATGACGCGCCTTCCTGGCCGAAGGTCGGAGCGACGGAGAGGATCTTGCTCCGCCAGAATTCGAGTTCGTTGAGCATTTCCTCCGCGCCCTGGAGCACGGCGGCGGTGAGGCGCTCGTCGAGCGGCCACGTGCGCCAGAGGAGAAGCAGGTTTTCCTCCTCGTCGAAACTGAGGATCTCGGGCCGCGGCTGGCCCTTCAGGCGGCCGATGTTCCAGGTGAGCACCTGGCGGAGCACTTCCTGCTGCGTCTCCCAGGCTCCGGCGGCGTTGCGGCCCAGATTGCCGATCACGCCTTCGAGCACGACTTCGGTTTTCCCCCAGGGACCGAGGCGCAGCACGAGTTCCTCCACGCGCACTTCGTAGCGGCCGCGCGCGTCGGCTTCCGGTGGCTCCAGCCCGAGCTCTTCGCAGAGGGCGGTGAGGGCGAGTTTCAATTCGTTCATGGGTTACATTGAGATCCGGCCCAGCGGCTGGATGGTGATCTCCTCCGTCAGCTCCTGGTGCGAAAGCACCGGCAGGTCGTAGAACTCCTGTTCCACCAGCTTCCGCGTGTAGCGGCGCACGTCCATCGACGTGAGCAGGACGGGTCGCTGGGCGTTCTCCCAAAGGTTTCCGACCTCCCGGCGCACCGACTGGAGCATCTTCTTCACGCTCGCCGGATCGAGGGCGAGGTAGGAGCCGGCGGAGGTCTGGCGGATGGCCTTGCGAATCTTCTCCTCCACGTCGGGCTCCAACAGATACGCGGCGAGCAGGTTCTGTCCGCGGCTGAACTTGTAGCTGATGTAGCGCCGAAGCCCCGAGCGCACGTATTCGGTGAGCAATACGGCCTCCTTCTCCTTCTGGCCCCACTCGATGAGCGACTGGAGGATGCTGCGCAGGTTGCGGATCGAGACGTCCTCCTGCACAAGGCGCTGGAGAACTTCGGTGATCTTCTGCACCGGCAGCACGCGCTGCACTTCGCGCACGACCTCGGGGAACTGCGCCTCCATCTGTTCGAGCAGGTATTTCGTCTCCTGCAGGCCGATGAAGTCGCCGGCGTAGCGCTTGAGGATGACGGACAAATGGTAGGTGAGCACCGGCGTGGGCTTGAGGAACGGCACGCGCGCCTGCGTCAGCGCGCCGATGTGCTCGTCGGCCACCCAGAGCGGGCGCAGTCCCTGGAGGAACGGTTTGTCCTCCACGAACGGCACCCCGAGCATCTTGAGCGATTCCGGCTTTTCGCGGGCAAGCACGTGCCCGCCGCGGAAGAGTCCCTCCGCCAGCGGCACCTCGTGGAGGAGGATGCGGTAGCTGCCGGCCTCGAGCGCGTCGTTGAAGCGCAGGTGAATGCCGGGAAACGGCACGCCGAGGTCGTGGTAAAGCGCCTGGCGGACGCGGATCAGCTCGTCGTTCATCGCTGCGGCGTCGACCGCGCTTTCGCTCGCGGCGGAGACGTCGAGCAGCAGCGGCACGGTGATCGAGAATTCCTCCGTGGACTCCCGTCGTTTCACCGCGGCTTTCTGGCCGGCCGGAGCCATGGCGGGAAGGTCGCGGCTGTCCCGCTGGGTCGCGGCCTTGGTCTTGCGGTAGAGCGCAAATCCGGCGCTGAGAGCGACCAGCCCGAGGGCGAGGAACGGGATCGTGGGAAAGCCCGGGACGAGTCCGAACGCGATCATGAAACCGCCGGCGATGAAAAGACCCTTCGGCTGCGAGAGGAGCTGCCGTCCGACGTCGCCGCCGAGCGTCGAGCCTTCCTCGGAGCCGACGCGGGTGACGATCATGCCGGCGGTGATCGAGATGAGCAGGGCGGGAATCTGGGAGACGAGACCGTCGCCGATGGTGAGGATGGAGTAGGTCGAGAGCGCCTTCGGGACCTCCATGTCTTTCTGGAGGACGCCGATGGCGACGCCGGCGAGGATGTTGATCGCCGTGATGATGAGGCCGGCGATGGCGTCTCCTTTGACGAACTTCATCGCGCCGTCCATCGCGCCGTGGAGCTGGCTCTCTTTTTCCAGATCGGAGCGCCGGCGTTTCGCCTCGGCCTGGTCGATCGTCCCGGCCCGCAGGTCCGCGTCGACGCTCATCTGTTTGCCGGGCATCGCGTCGAGCGTGAAGCGCGCCGCGACCTCCGCCACGCGCTCGGCGCCCTTCGTGATGACGACGAACTGGACGATGGTGATGATGAGGAACACCACCACGCCGACGGCGAAGTTTCCTCCCACGACGAAGTTTCCGAAGGTGTAGATGATGTCGCCGGCGTGGGCCTCGAGCAGGATCAGCCGCGTGGTGGTGATGTTGAGACCGAGCCGGAAGAGCGTCGTGACGAGCAGCAGCGAGGGAAACGTGGAGAACGCCAGCACGTTCGGCACGTACATCGACAGGATCAGCAGCAGCACCGAGATGGAGAGATTCGCCGCCAGTAGCAGGTCCAGCAGCAGCGGCGGGATCGGCAGGATCATCAGCGAGAGGATCAGCACGACCATGACGGCGAGGAGCACGTCGGAGTACCGGCTCATGCCGAGCAGGCGGTTCTGCAGGGTGAGGACTTGGGCTTTCATTCGCTGGTTGCTTTCTGGGCCAGGACTTTGAGCAGCACTTCCCGCGCGCCGGGTTCGTCGCCCGACAGCCAGAGGGCCCGGGCGTAGATCAGGCCCATCGCGGTGCGCACGTGGGAGGGCGCGAGCGTGTAGGCGTGGGCGGCGAGTTTTGCCGCGCTTTCGACGCGGCCCGAGGAGAGTTCCGCGACGGCGAGGCAGCGCTCCACCTCCCCGTCGTCGGGGAGCGCGCGGTGAAGGGGACGCAGCAGCACCGCGGCCTCGCCCGGCCGCGACTGTTCGAGGTGCAGGTACGCCAGCACGACGAGGGCGTCGCGTTCCTGGACGGTAAAAAGGGGAAGGTCGGCGATCATCCCTTGATCAGCGCGTAACGCAGCGCTTCGCCGAGTTCGTGTTCGCTGCTGCGGGCCGCCAGCACAGCGAGCGCCGCCTTGAGCTCGGCCGCTTGTTCGGGGGCCGCCGTCTGGCGCTGCAGTTCGCGCAGCCGTGCGGAGATTTCTTCGCGCAGCAGGTGGAAACGCGACGGCCCGAGCACCGCGCGGTCGAACACCTTCGGGCGCACCGCCTCGAGGATGAGAGATTCGAACGTCTCCGCCCGCAGAATGGCGCGCAGGTGGGCGTCGACCGCGACGTCGATGGGCTGCAGGCGCGAGTCGTCGGGCAGCTTGGACGTTTCGCTTTCGCCGGTGAGGAAGATGCTGCTCAACCCCAGACGCGGCTGGAACGCTTCGGGCAGGGCCTTTTTCACAGCGAGGCCTCCAGGACCTGGTGCTGACGGTCGAGCTGCCGGATCGCGTCGTGGAGTTTCGGCAGGGTGAATTCCTCCCTCGGCAGCACGACGGCGAGCACGACGTGGCCCTGCTGCATGCCGAGGTGAAAACGCTGCGCGTGCCGGCTCCGGTGGTGGACGAAGGAGAGCAGGCGCCGTCCGTCGACCTCCCAGCCGTTCGGAAGCGCGCGGCTCAGGCTGACGACGACGGCGTCCTGGTACTCGCCCGCGACGTCGATCCCGAGCGTGCCGATCGACTGCAGTCCGAGCGCGACGCAGCCGTTCTGGCGAAACTGGAGGTGCTGCATGCCCATGGAGCGGCCGAATTCCGCCAGGGTTTCGGTGATCGTGTTCATGGGACTTCCTCCAGTGAGATTTCCTGGTCGAGGGCGGTCTGGAGCGCCTCGAGCATCTTTTCCCGCGCCTCCGGGGTGGCGAAGAGCTTGAGCGGGATGAGGCGGACCCGCTCCTTCAGCTGGGTGAGAAAGAAGATCCGGGCATCCACCGCGTGAATACCGGCGTCGGTCGCCAGTTTTCCGAAACGGTCGGGATCGGTCCACCGCTGGCTGGCCATCTGCAGGATCTCGCGCAGCAGGTCGTGCGCGGTGAAGGTGCTCGGAGCCGGGCTGGATCTGGAAGCGGGCGTGTTCACGTCAACGGGCGAATTGCCGGCGGGTTTGGTCGAGCACGTCGCTCAGCGCGCGGTGGAGGTTGCCCAGCGCCTGGACGTGGTAGATGTCGTCGACCACGGCCTTGAGCTGCGTCGGCTCGAGCGAGGAGCCGAGGCCCTTGCCGTCGAGATCGCTGCCCGCGGCGCGGAGGAGGAACTCGAGCGACTGCGAAAACTGGCTCGGGCCGTAGCGATCCATGATCGCGCCGTAGATCGCGGCGACCGAGTGGCCGCCGAGGATGGCGAAGCGGTAAAAGTCGCGCAGCTTGTCGGCCCCCTCGAGGCCCTGGCGGGCGTAGGCCATCACCTCCGCGGCGATGTTGAGGCCGGAGCGGATCGCCGGGCCGGCGTCCTTCATCAGCTGCGCCTTCACGCTCTGGACCTTGGCCAGCAGGGCCTCCTGGCCCTTTTCACGGGAGAGCGACTCCTCGGCGAAGGAGAGCGCGGCGTATTGATCGGAGGCGTCCTGGAAATGTTCGCCGAGGAGCTGGCGGATGTCGGCTTCGCTCGCGCCGCTTCCCATCTTCTTCAGCGCGTCGAGGAATTCGTGGAATTTCCGCGCCGACTGCGTCTCCGCCGTCATGTTGACGTAGAGGTCGGCGAGATCGGTCGCGCTGGCGCGGAGCGCTTCCTTGGAGCCGGCTTTTCGCTCCGAGAGTTTTTTCTCCACCTTCTCGCTCACGGACGAGCCGACTTCCTCGGCGGAGTCGGCCACCATCGAGTCGATGTCGAGCTCCTCGACTTTCTGGCCGTCGAACACGCCTTCCTGCCGCGACGCCTCGGCGAGGGTGTCGTCGAAACCTTCCTTGGTGGAAAACGCCTGAACTTCGGCGCGCAGGTTGGATTCGATCGGCATGACGGGGTGCTGGTGTGGTCGGGGCCGCGGGGGCGGACAATCGCGATCCCGGGTTATTCACCTATTCGGGGGAGACTCGGCGGACTGGAGGCGGCGGGAGGGGAAACGCCTCCGGCGGACGGAAACGGAAATCGTTCGGAAAGGCCGCGCGGAGGCGGTTTGCCCCGCCACGCCGGCGACGATCGAAGCTCCGGTCCGCGGACGCCCCGAAGCGGCGTATCGGAAGAGCGGTTACGCCACGGCCGGGGCGACCTCCGGCAGGCCGCGCGAGGCGCCGGCGCCGTCGCTCAGATTGCGGAGCCAGATCATCGCGGCCTCCGTCTTTGAGCGGACGTTCAGCTTCCGGTAGACGTTCTTGGCGTGGGAGTGAACGGTGTCGGGGCTGAGCTTCATGCTCGACGCGATCTGGCGGTAGCGCAGTCCGCGGCTGAGCAGGTCGAGCACCTCTGCCTCGCGGGAACTCAAGTCGGCGAGGAGGCCGGTCGGGGCGGCCGGAGCGGAAAAGGACGAAACCAGCGCCCGGGCGACGCTGGGGGCGAGGGGAGCTCCGCCGCCCGTGACCTCGTAGAGCGCCTGATGGATGAGCGAGACCGGCGTGCTGCGGAGGAGGTAACCCATCGCGCCGGCGCGGAAAGCAGCCTGCACGTCGGGCACGGCGTCGCTGTCGGACACCGCGATCACCTGCGTTGCCAGACGGAGATTGCGCACGGTCTCGATCAGCTGCCATTGCGGCGTGTCGGGCAGGGCGTTGCTGGCGAAGAGCACCCGCGGGGGACGATCCGAAAGCGCCTGCGCGGCGGTTCGGGCGTTGGGGCATTTGTCGAAAATCACCACGCCGGGGAAACGGGCGAGAGCCTGGCTGAGCGAGTCGCGGAAGGCGCTGTTGCCGTCCGCGATGCTGACGGTGATCAGGGCGTGGCGGGTGGCGGGGGCGCCGGTCCGCGAGGTCGAAGAGGAGGGGCTAATAGTGAGCATAAGAGGCCGTGACGTCGGCGATAGTGCCCCAAACGGGTGAACGGCGGTATGGCGCAACTGCGGTAGATTTGCGTCCGAAGGTTGCCGAGTCGTTGGTCGCCGGTAGCTTGCGCGCCAATGCGATTCTGCCGGTCGCCCCGCCGCCTCCTTCTTCTCCTGCTGGTTTCCAGCGTGGCGGCCCGGCTGTGTCTCGCCGACCTTGCGCCGCGGGATCCTGAGTTGGGGCATCCGCCGATCCGCAACTGGACGATCCGCGACTACGGAGCGTTTCCGCAAAACTGGTCGGCGCGGCGCGATCGCGAGGGGCGTCTGTATTTTGGAAACCGAGACGGCGTGTTGACCTATGACGGACGCTCCTGGCGCGTGCTGCCCGTGCCGGGGCTCTTCGTGCGGGGAATCGATTTCGACGCCGACGGTCGCCTCTTTGTCGGCGGCGTGGACCAGCTCGGGTATCTCGAGCGCAACCGGCTCGGCGAGTGGGGAACGTTTGTCTCGCTGCTCGACCGTCTGCCGGCCGAAGAACGAAGCTTCGGCGACATTTGGGACGTCCACGTCACCCGGGACGGCGTGTTTTTCGCCACGGACAAACGGCTTTTCCGGTGGCGGGATGGTCAGTTCAAAATCTGGCGCTTCGACGGCGATTGGAACCTGGCGGCCTTCACCGCGGGGGATCGCGTTTACCTTCACCGACGCGAAGAACCGCTCCGGACGGTTTCGGGCGACGCTCTCGCCGTCGTGTCGAATCTGCCCGAGATCAAGGCGGCCCGGCTCTGCGCGGTGCTGGAATGGGACGCCGGCAGCCTGCTCCTCGCCTGGCCGCGCGAGGGCATCTCGATCCTGCGCGACGGCAGACTCACGCCCTGGTCGCCGCAGTGGCAGGCCTGGTTCCGGAGCCACGGCGTATCCGGAGTCTCGCGACTGGACGACCGCCGGATTGCCGTGCGGACGGCCCAGGACGGCGTGGCGCTGTTCGATGCGGACGGACGGTTTCTCCAACTCGTCGACACCGCCGCAGGACTCTTCAACCCGATCGTGCGCGACGTGCTCCGCGATGCCGAGGGCGGACTCTGGTTCGCGATGAACCACGGCGTTGCCTGGGTCGACGCCCTCGCAGGTTTCACTCTCTTCGACATGCAGAACGGCCTCGGACGGAGCACCGTTCTGTCGGTCGCGCGGCACGAGGGCGTCTTGTATGCGGGCTCGGCGGAAGGGCTGTTCCGCCTGCGCCCCGCGGCGGGAGACGCGATGGCGCGTTTCGAGCGTGTGGCAGCTGTGCAGGGACCGGTGAACGCGTTGCTCTCCACCAAGTCGGGGCTCCTCGTCGGCATGCGCAACGGTCTGGTGTTCCTGCGCGGAGAGGGCGCGACCCCCGAGCGGATCTCCGACGGACAGTGCCTGCGGCTCATCCCCGACCGCGACGATCCCGCCCTCGTCTGGGCCGGCGGCGCGAGCACCGTGTACCCACTGCGCCATGACGGAGGACGGTGGGTTCTCGGAGCGCCCCTGCCGGGTCCGCGCGCCGAGATGCGCACGCTGGCGAGACTGTCCGACGGCGCGTTGTGGGCCTCGACGCCCAACCGGGGGCTGGTCCGCTGGGCCACGCCGACGGCGGAGAAGGTCGCGGACCCGGAAGTGAATTTCGAGGCGGCGGGGCTTCCGGAAAAACACGGCTGGATGCGGATCGTCGAATGGCAGGGAGCGCTCTGCGTCTCCACCAACCAGGGGCTTTTCCGCTGGGAACCGCGCTCAGGGAGATTTGCGCCCCTGCCTGTCGCGCGGAGCGCACCCGGAGAAGGCTCCTACAATCTCTACGGCGGGGACCCGGATTATCTGTGGTCCTTCTGGGGCAAAAACCGGGGTGTCGCTCACCTCGTCCGCATCAAACCGGACGGGACCTCCCAGGCTCTGCCGGGACAGATCGTTCAGGCGTTGGGCGACGTCGAGGTGCTTTGGACGGAGCGGCACGAGGGGCGCGAGATTCTCTGGGCGGGCGGGACCTTCGGCCTGGCGCGCGTCGACCTCGCGGAAGCCTTCCAGGTCCGGAGCGATTTCGCAGCGCTTTTCGGCGAAGTCCGCCGGCAGCAGGAGCCGGTCTGGGGAGACGGCGCCCTGGTCTGGCCGCACGGCCGCGCGGATCTCACGGTGCAATTCGGCGCCACGACCTACCGCAGCGGCGCGAATCTGCAGTTCCAGAACTGGCTCGAGGGCTACGACCGCGATTGGTCGGACTGGAGCGCGACCGACGCGCGCAGCTTCACCAATCTCGCCGCGGGCCGCTACACCTTGCACCTGAGGGCGCGCGATGCCGACGGACGCGGCGGCCGCGAGGCGGCCTTCTCCTTCGTCGTGATGCCGCCGTGGTGGAAGACGCCGTGGGCCTACGTGGGATATGCGATTGCCGGCATGCTGCTCGTCCGGGGCGCGATCGGCTGGCGGGTGCGGGCGAGCGAACGCGAACGCGAGCGTCTGCAGCGTCTCGTGGCGGAGCGCACGGTGCAGCTCGCCGAGAGTCAGCAAAGCCTCCTCCAGGCGAAGGAGGCCGCGGAGGCGGCAAACCGCGCGAAGAGCGCCTTCCTCGCGAACATGAGCCACGAACTGCGCACGCCGCTGAACAGCGTCTTGGGTTATGCGCAGATCCTCCGGCGCTCTCCCGACGTGGCCCCCGGCGCGCGTCGCGCGCTGGATACGATTCAACGGAGCGGCGACCACCTGCTGCACCTGATCAACGAGGTGCTCGACCTGGCGAAGGTGGAGGCCGGGCGGATCGAGCTTCACGAGGCGACGTTCTCGCTCGCCGAGTTCGCCGAGTCGGTCACGGAGCTGTTCGCCGTCCGTGCGGCGGAAAAGTCGCTCGGTTTCTCCGGGCCGGACGCGTCGGGGCTTCCCCTGGCCGTGCTTGGCGACGAACCGCGGCTGCGCCAAGTGCTGCTCAATCTTCTGGGCAACGCCTTCAAGTTCACCGAGCGCGGCGAGGTCCGCTGGTTGGTGCGCGCCGGCGAGAGCGGCGTGTGGCGATTCGAAGTGGCGGACACCGGCGTGGGCATTTCTCCGGAGGAGCAGCGCCGGGTGTTCGAACCGTTTTATCAATCCTCGGAACGTCCCGGACTCGCGCGCCAGGGGACGGGGCTCGGCCTTTCGATCAGCCGGCATCTGGTCGAGCTGATGGGCGGGCGCCTCCGGCTCGAGAGCGCGCCCGGGCGGGGAACGCGTTTCTGGTTCGAGATTCCTCTTCGCTTCGCCGAGGCGCCGGCGGCGGCGGTCGCCGTCCCGCTCGAGCTGTCGCCGACCATCGGATACCGCGGCCGCCCCCGGCGGCTGCTCGTGGTCGACGACGAGCGCACCAATCGCGCCATCCTCGAGGAGATGCTGGCGCCGCTCGGTTTCGAGATCGTCGAGGCGGACGGCGCCGCGGCCGCGCGGCGGCTCGTCGCGCAGCAGGCGCCCGACGCCGTGCTGCTGGACCTGCGGATGCCCGGCGACGATGGTTTCGCGTTGGCGCGCGAGTGGCGCGCCAGCGGCGCTCTCCTGGGCGCAAAAGTCGTGGCGCTCTCCGCGAGCGTGCTTCCCGAGCAGCAGGCCGAGGCGTTGGGCGCGGGGTGCGACGCTTTTCTGGCCAAACCCTTCCGCGAGGAGCAGCTGCTCCGGTTGCTCGGCTCCCTGCTGGATCTCGAGTGGGTCCGCAGCGGCGCGCCCGAGAGCGGGGCCGCTCCGGCGGCGGAGGCCGGATCGG
The DNA here is from genome assembly GCA_003054665.1 of Opitutaceae bacterium EW11. Lineage (GTDB taxonomy): Bacteria > Verrucomicrobiota > Verrucomicrobiia > Opitutales > Opitutaceae > EW11. Next base: position 394,944 of record QAYY01000002.1, read on the forward strand.
GGGATGCCGTGCGCTGGGAGTCCGGCACGCTCCAGCGGCTGCTGCAGCTGGCCGAGCACGGCGACGCGCTCAGGCTCGGCGAAGAACTGCGGGTCCTGGCGAACCGCGGCGCGGTCTGGGCGGCGGCGGTGGCTCCGTGGCAGAAGCTGGCCGGCGGTTACCAGATGGAGGCTCTGAGCCGGGCCATCGCGGCCGCCCTCGGCGGTGCGGGGGCCGTTGGGAAATAGTGCATCGCGGTCCGGTCGGAGCATGCGGTCGAGGCCGCGATCGAGAAAATCGCCCCTGAATTTGCGCCGCCCGCTGGACAGCCTCTAGTGAGGTTTCGAAAAACGGACTTCCCCGCCATTCATGACCGTCCCCGCTTCCGCCCCCCGTCCGCCCACGCTTCTGTTGGTCGACGACGTCCCGGAGAATCTCAGTCTGCTCATCGATACGCTGCGGGGAGCGGGTTACGAGATCCGCGTGGCGGAGAGCGGCGAGCGCGCGCTCAAACAGCTGCCCCACGTGAACCCCGATCTCGTGTTGCTCGACGTGATGCTCCCCGGCTTGAGCGGCTTCGAGACCTGCCGGGCGATGAAAGCGGAAGCCCGCTGGCGCGAGGTGCCCGTGCTGTTCGTCACGGCGGTGCACGAGGTATCGGAGAAGGTCCGCGGCTTCGAAGCGGGCGGGGTCGACTATCTGACGAAGCCGTTCCACCCGCAGGAGGTGCTGGCCCGCGTGATGGCGCACCTCCAGATCGCGTCGCTGCGCCGGGAACTGGAACGGAAGAACGCCCTGCTTTCGGAGGAAAACGCGCTGCGGCTCGAGGCGGAGCGGCAGCTTCACCAATCGCTCGACCGGGCGCTGCTCGTCGCGAAGCACGACGGCGAAGTGGTCTTCCGCACCCGCCAGGCCTCGCAATTGATCGAACGCCTTTTTCCCGGTTCGCCGGAGGACCGGCTCGCGCCTGCGTTGCTGGCGTGGGTGCGCAAGGGCGAGCCTCGGCCCGCGGAGGTGCTGCCGCAGGTGCGGGCGCGCCTCTTCGCCGAGCCCGGGGCGGGGGAGAGCTTTGTCCTGTTTCTCGAAGATCTCGCCTGGCAGCCGAAGGTGGAGCGCCTGCTGGTGCTCGGGCTCACGCCCCGCGAGGCGGAGGTGCTGTTTTGGTTCGTCGAGGGCAAGGGCGCGCCGGAGATCGCGACCATCCTCGGCGTGTCGCACAACACCGCGCGGAAACACGCGCAGAGCGTGCTCGAAAAACTCGGCGTCGAGAATCGCCTCGCCGCCGTGCGCATCGCCCAGGAACGGCTCGGTGCGCGGGACTGAGCGGTGCCGCCCGTACGGGCTCTCCAATTCGCGTTCGGAATAGTGCGATTCCATTCGTCGGCTGACGGAAGCCGAACGTGTCCCGGGAAGACGGGTGGGTTGCGAAGCCGGAAGAGTTTCTTCGCCGCTTCGCGGGACTTCCTGCGACGTACTTTGAGCGAAAACAGCACGAGCGCAGGCAACGGCTGATGTCGTCGCAGGGACGCGCCGACCCACCCGCAAGCGTGGTGTCGGGACCGGGAAGGACGTATCCGACAGGGACGGACAGCCTGTTCGCTCGGGCGCGATCCGCCCGCCTGCGGGTGGCGCGACGCGTCCCTTCTTTGGACTGGAGACAAGGGTCTCTGCGGCGAGAGAGAGACGCGGGCCAGCGAGACAGGCGTGCGCGAATCCGAATGGTTCTACCGGCGTGCCGGGTGCGGGGCGGCGGGTCGCGCGGGTTTTTGACCGGGGCCTCCGGAATCCTTTGCTTCCTCGGGCGCTGCGTGATCGTCGCCCGAGTCCGAACCTTCGGCGGCCTGCGCGGCGGCCGACGTGCCGTCGACGAAACTGCGCAGCTCGGCCACGCCGTGGTCGAGTGCCTTGGCCTGGGAGTTCAGGGACTCCGCGGCGCTCGCGGATTCCTCGGCTCCGGCGGCGTTGGACTGGGTGACTTTGTCCATCTGGCTCACGGCGATATTCACTTGGTCGATACCCTGCGTCTGCTCTTTCGAGGCGGTGGCGATTTCCGCCACGAGCGTATCGACCTGCCGGGCCCGGTTCACGATGTCGGTCAGCGACACCGCGACCTTCGCGCAGATCTCGACGCCGTAGGCGCTTTTCTGGACGGAGGCTTCGATCTTCTCCGCCGTTTCCCGGGCGGAGTGGGCGCTGCGTTGGGCGAGGCTTCTCACCTCGTCGGCCACGACGGCGAAACCCTGGCCGGCCTGACCGGCCCGGGCGGCTTCCACGGCGGCGTTGAGCGCGAGGATGTTCGTTTGGAAAGCGATCTCGTCGATCGTCTGGATGATCTTCGAGATGTCATCGGAGGAGGACTTGATCGCGTCCATCGCGCGTTTCATCTCCTCCATGTCGACCGCGCCGGTGTCGGCGGCGGCGCGGGTTTGCGCGGCGAGTTCCTTCGCCTGGTTTGCGCTTTCCGCGTTGTGGCGCGTGAGGCCGGAGATCTCCTCCAGCGAGGCGCTCGTCTCCTCGATCGAGGCCGCCTGTTCGCTGGCTCCCTGGGCGAGCGTGTGGCTCGCGGAGGAAATCTCCGAGGCGGCGGAGGCGACGTGGGTGGACGCCTCGCCGAGGCTCTGGGCCAGCGAGCGAAGCTGCCGGGTGCTCGAGCGGCGGAAGCGCCAGCCGTAGGTGGCGAGTCCGAGGATGAGTGCGCCGCAGATTCCGCCCGCCCAAACCAGGAGCCGGGCGATGCGGGCCTGACCGGCCGCGGCCTCGGATTGCACGCGCAACTCCACCTCGGCGCTGTAGGCGCCGATGGACTGGAGCAGCGCGGCGAAGCGTTCCGGTGCCGCGGTGATCATCAGTTCGAACGCGGCGACGTTTTCGCCGCGGAGGAATTGATCGAGGATCTGCTGATCCGTTTCCGTGAGGGCCGCCATCCTTGTCGCCACGACGGGCGGAAGATCGGCGTTGGCCTTGATGAGTTTTTGGGCGGTGGAGCGCTTCTGGTTGAACCGTTCCACCGCTTTTTCGATTTCGTCCGGGTCTTTCAGTCTCAGACAGTCCTGGATCGACGCCTGGGTTTCGACGAGCCGCTCCAGGAGCTGATACGTGGTGTTTTTGGCCGCGAGAAGTTGTGTCGTCCTCTCCCTATTCTCCGCCTGGACTGTTCGCAGCGTCGCGTACATGCCGCACCCGATCACCACCGAGATGGCGACCGAGGCGACCATGAACGCCGTCAGTCTGAACGTGAGCGTGGAGGTCTTGATCATGGACGCGGCAGCTTCGGGTGGGGGCGCGGTTCTAGATCTTGCCCATGCTGAGTCCCACGACGAGCGAGCCGATCGGCTTGCCGTCCTTCAGGACCGGGACGGAAACCTGCAGCTGCTGCAGGCCGGTGGATTCGTCGATCGCGACGGCGCCCTGCCACGGTTTTCCGAGCATCGGATCTTCGTGTTTCGGCATGCCGGCGTGCGACCAGTTTGAAGGCTTGGCGAGGAAGGCGACCTTGAGGCCCTTGGCGTCGGAGACAAACGCCTCCGTGGACCAGTCGGCCTTCTTCGCCTTCAGGGCGACTCCGGCTTCGTTTTTCGTGAAGCTGCGGACAAACGGATCGAGCAGGCTCAGGGCTTTCCATTTTTCCTGGGTCATGTCGGCCTGGTCGGTGGGTAGCTGGGCGTTGTGAGCCGCGACGGCGGCGACGATCGCGGGATCGGCGGCCCACGTCTTGATTTCGGCGATCTTGGCGTTGACCTTGGCCTGCACGGCGGGATCGAGATCGGCGGCGTGGGCGGAGAAGGCGGCGGCAGCGAACGCGAGGAGAAATCCTCGCAGAAACAGGGAGCTTTTCATGGGAGGAGCGGAATAGAGATTTCGGGACGGATCAGAAGATCACCTGGAGCCGCGCGAGCAGGCGCTCCTGGTTGCTCTTCGAGTTGGGCGGATCGCCGATGAGGTAATTGAGCGAGAGTTTCAGGTCGTCGCCCTTGATGAAGTAGTTCACGCCCAGGACAACCATGTCGGTGCGATCGTTGTTCGCGATGTCGCTGGGATCGTACGTCTCGTAACGCGCCAGCGCCTGCCAGCGGTTGGGCACGAGGAAATACGAGCCCATGACCGACCAGCCGCGGGCGTCGTAGTCCGCGCCCGTGTCGCGATTGAACTGGGTCTGGAGCAGCTCCGCGTCGAGTTCGGCTCCGGCGAACGACACCTGTGCGTCGATGCCCTCGCCGCGCCGGCGGCCGGTGAACGACCCGGTGTCGCGCGTCGTGAAGGCGTTCGCACCCACGGAGACCTTCACCTCCTTGTTGTCGAAAACGACGCCGGAGACTCGGCCGATGTAGGCGAACTGCTCGTTGTCGTTGTAGGCGTTGTTGGCGGCGAGGCCGTTGGTGATTGCGGCGGCGTAGCTGAGCTTCTTGTCGAAGAAATCGCCGGCCACCATCGCGCCGGTCTGCCGGCCCATCGTGAGCGAGTCGCTCGCCAGCGAACGCTCGATCGAGATGGTCTTCGTCTCGCTGATCAACTGCTCGTAGCCGTAGGGCGTCTTGAACTGGCCGACGGTGAGGTTGGCCGCGGGATTCGCTTTCCAGGTGACGTACACGTCGGTCGCCTGCACGCGGTAGCTGGCGTTGGAGGCGAGCGAGTTGTTTCCGACGTCGGCCTGCAGCATGAAGTCGACGTTTTCCTTGAACGAGCCCTTCACGCCGAGGCGGACCTTGCGGAGGAAAAAGCGATCGTTCTCGGGAAACCGGCTGTCGGCCGGTTCGCCCATTTCGGCGTTGATGTGGAAGTATCCGCCGAGGGCAAACTTGGTTTCCTTGCCCTGCGGCACGACGTTGACGGCGGGAGGTTTGCTTTTTGCGTCCGTTGCCGGGAGCTGCTGACGCAGCACCTGGTTTTCCTTGCGGAGCGATTCGACCTGATTCTCGAGGGCCTTCACGCGTTCAGCGAGGGCGTCGAGTTCGGGGGATTCTGCGAGCGCGATGGGCGCGAGTACCGAGATAGCGGATACCAAAAGAAATCCGCGCACGGGCAAAGCACGGTTCATGGCGGGTGTAGTTGCCGGATCGGCACACTCGGGGCCGGCCGGCGGGGTTTTCGTTCGTTCGAAGACTGGCTTCTGAAAACAATCGGCTGAAAACATGAATACTGTACTGCCGCCCGCTTTATTTGGCGATTTTCTTCCTAAGAATTTTTCCGCCTGGGATTTGCACCTGCCGCTTTGAGGCGACTCCGTGGAAGCGTTCGGGGGTAAACGCCGTCGGCTGCGTTTGAGGCCGGCTCGAGATTCCGCGGGATTCTCCGGCGCACGGATGCGAGAGGCGCGGCGTTTTTTCCAACGCGCCCTAACGAGCGAAACGACTCCGGGGCAATCGGGTTTGCGCCGTTGGAGCGGCGGAGCCCAAGGTGGTGGGATCGCATGAAGCACTCCCTCGGTTTTTTTCGCCTGCTGGCCGCCACCGCTGCAGCCGTCGTTTACCTCTCCAACTCCCCCTGGCTTCACGCTGACGAGCGTCGTCCGGCCTACTTCGACGCGTCGCTTCCCATCGAGGAGCGGATCGACGATCTGCTCCCGCGCCTGAGCTTGGAGGAGAAGATCGGGCTGGTGCACGCGAACGGGAAATTCCGGGCCGGCGGCGTCGAGCGCCTGGGCGTGCCGTACCTCTGGACGGCCGACGGGCCGCAGGGCGTGCGCGAGGAGGTGAAGGTCGATTCGTGGGAGCCCGCGGGATGGACGTCCGACTACGCCACGGCGATGCCGGCCGGGATCGGGCTGGCGGCGACCTGGGACACGAACCTCGCCGAAGCCTATGGCCGGGTGATCGGAGAGGAAGCGCGGGCGAGAAACAAACACGTGATGCTCGGGCCGGCGGTGAACATCGTGCGCACTCCGATCTGCGGCCGAAACTACGACTACTTCGGAGAAGACCCGTGGCTGGCGGCGCGCCTGGCGGTGGCCTACGTGAAGGGCATGCAGGCCGAGCAGACGATCGCCTGCATCAAACACTTCGCGGCAAACAATCAGGAGCGGTTCCGGGGAACGATCGACGTCGACGTGGACGAGCGGGCCCTGAGGGAAATCTATCTCCCCGCCTTCGAATACGCGGTGCGGGAGGGCGGCGCGCTCTCGATCATGGGCGCGTACAACAAGCTTCGCGGCGAATACTGCTGCCACAACGGTTACCTCCTGAACGACGTGCTCAAGGGCGAGTGGGGCTTCCGCGGCGCGGTGATTTCCGACTGGGGCGGCACGCACGACACGCGGGAGGCGGCGCTCAAGGGGCTCGATCTCGAGATGGGCACGCGGAAGCCGTACGAGGAGTATTACCTCGCCCGGCCGTTCCAGGAACTGCTGCAGAACGGCGAGGTGCCGATGTCGGTGCTGGACGACAAGGTGCGGCGCAACCTGCGGATGCTTTTCGCCAGCGGGGCCTTCGACGGGCGCCGTCCTGGATCCATCAATACGCCGGAGCATCGCGAGACCGCCCGGCGCGTCGCGGCGGAGGGCATCGTCCTCCTGAAAAACGAAGGCGGACTTCTCCCGCTCGACCCGGCCAAGGTGGGCACGATCGCGGTGATCGGAGAAAACGCCGTGCGCCGGTTCGCCGCGGGAGGAAACGCCGCGGGCGTGAAGGCGTTCCGCGAGATGACCTCGCTCGAGGGTATCACGGCGCGAGCCGGAGCGCAGGCGAACGTCCTCTATTCGCGCGGTTATGCCCAGCGGGAGCAGTTCCGCGGCGGGCCGCGCGACGTCGCCGGCGTGCAGGGCGGGGGGCTCCGCGAAGTTTCGGACGAGGAAGCCAGGGCTCTCGCCGATCGCGCCGTGCAGGCCGCGAAAGAAGCCGACGTCGTGATTTTTATCGGCGGGCTGACGCATCGGCCCGGTGCGGATGACGAAGGCGTGGATCGAGCCGACCTAAAACTCCCCGAGCCTCAGGACGAATTGATCATGAGAATCGTCGCCGCGAACCCGAGAACCGCCGTGGTGCTCATCGCCGGGTCTCCGGTGACGATGGAGCCCTGGCTCTCGGAGGTCCCCGCGGTCCTGGATGCATGGTATGGAGGCTCCGAGGCGGGCAGCGCCCTCGCGTCGGTCCTGTTCGGCGACGTTAACCCGTCCGGAAAACTTCCCTGCACCTTTCCGAAGTCGCTGGCCGATTCACCGGCGCACCGCGGCGGAGCGCGCACCTACCCGGGAGAAAACGGCGTGGTACATTACGACGAGGGGGTGCTCGTCGGCTACCGGTGGTTCGACACGAAGAAGATCGAGCCGCTGTTCCCATTCGGCTTCGGCCTCAGCTACACGACCTTCTCGTACGCAAACCTGCGCCTCGCTCCCGCAGCCGACTCGGCCGGCCGGGTGATCGTCGAATGCGACGTGACCAACACGGGATCCCGCGCCGGCTCCGAGGTCGTCCAGTGTTATGTGCGCGACGGTCATGCGCCGGTGCTCCGCCCCGAGAAGGAGCTGAAGGCGTTCGCCAAGGTGCAGCTCGCGCCAGGCGAAACCAAGACGGTGAGCCTCGAACTTGGGCCACGCGCGTTCGCCTACTATGCGCCCGACCGGCACCGCTGGGTCGCGGAACGCGGCACGTTCCAGATTCTCGTGGGCGCGGATTCCCGCGACCTCCGGCTTGCCGGCGACTATACGCTCCCGGCGACCGTCATCGCGGAGTGATTCCCCGCACGGCCAGCTGCGGCGCACCGAGGCGCGCCGCACTCCCGTGATCGTCCCTGTGTATTCGGCGTCCCGCGACGCGGCCTGCGGCTGCGGCGGGAACGCGAAGGGCTGGGCCCGGCTCACCCGCTGTTGCCCAGTGGGACGCACCGAGCTGCGTCCCTCTTGCCCGGCTGCCGGACCTGGGTTTGTTTGCGTCCATGCAACTGCCCGCACTTCGCGACTGCGCGCTTTCGTTTCCGCAGACGACCTGGGTCAAACAATGGGGCGAGTGCCTCGTCTACAAAGTCGCCGGCAAGGTCTTCATGATCGTCAGCCTGGACGGGCAGACGATCGACGGCATCAGCCTGAAGTGCACGCCGGAGGAGTTCGACGAGATCACGGAGATCGACGGCATTACCCAGGCGCCCTATTGCGCGAAACGCCTCTGGTTCCGTGTCGGCGATCTTTCGGCGCTATCGGACTCCGAACTGAAACGCCGGATACGCCGCAGCTATGATCTCGTCGTGGAGAAACTGCCCAAGAAGGTCCAGGCGCCGCTGAAACAGGCGCTCCTGGAACAGTCCAAGTAGCGCGGAAGATTCCTCCGGAGGGTCAGGCCCGGGGCCCGACCCTTTTTTCGGAGGCCCACCGCATCACCGCCCGAACGCGCGAAGTCCTTCGTCGCGGCGACGGCCCGGGAACAACGGAGGTGAGCGGCGACGTCGGCTCAGGCCGCGCCGCAGCACTTCTTGTATTTCTTGCCGCTGCCGCAGGGACACGGGTCGTTGCGCCCGACCTTCGGCTTCTCGTAGCGGACCGTTTCGCCCTTCGGCGCCACTTGTCCGGCATAAACCCATTTGCCCTCCTCGCGGGAGAAGAGCGCGGTCTCGAGGTGCTCGTGCTCCTGGCCGCCGGAGCGAAACCGGGCGGAAAACTCCACGAGGCCTTCCTGGTCGTCCGCTCCGCCTTTCTCCGTGCGGAGGATTTTCAGGCCGAGCCACTCCGAGTCCTTCGACCAGCGCTGGGCCTGCTCGGGCGAGTAGTCCTTGCGCTGCTCCGCCGAGAGGGATTTTCCGAGGTGCTCGAAACCGCCCTTCACGTAGGCGGAATAACGCGAACGCATCAGCGCTTCCGCCGTGGGGGCCGGAGCGCCGGCGATGATCGGTTCGCAGCAGGTTTCGAAGGAACGGCCGGAGCCGCAGGGACAATCACTCATGCCAGACGTTATCGAATGCGCCGCCCCGTCCGGCAAGAACACAAGCGCCGATCTCTACAGCGGTTTTTCAAGAAACACATCGGCCCGGTTGAACGGTGACGGCGTGCTCGGCGTGTAGGGCGTGAACCCGAGCTGTTCATAGAGGTTGAGGGCCGGCTTCAGTCGGCTGTTGGTCTCGATCAGGATGCGCCGGCCGCCTTTCGCTCGGGCATGGTCGATTACCGTTTCGCAGAGCCGGCGGGCGATGCCGCGGCCCTGAAATTCGGGGGCGACGGCGAGTTTGGCCAGTTCCCACTCCGCAGGGCCGAGGGATTGCGCCGCGCAGGTCCCGACGATCTGGCCGTCCGCCTTGGCAAAGAAGACTTCGCCGCCCGGCTCGATCAGCGCCGCGCGAGGATTGCGGAAGAGCGCTTCATCCGTCGGCTCGACCTGGAAATACGCCTCGATCCAGGTGCGGTTGAGACGCTCAAACGCCGGCGCGAGGTCGTCGGAATAGGAAAGAATCTCGAGAGACTGCACAGGTTGACACGAAGGTGCCGGACTGTGCCGCGTCAACGGTCCCGTTTGCCTTCAGCGGGGCACGTTCCTGAGTCTGCCGGCCGCCGACCAAAACGTTTTTTTGCCCCTTGTTCGGGAAGCGCGCTTGCGGGTGGGTCGGCGCGTCCCTGCGACGACATGGCCATCGCCTGCACTTAACCCATTTCCCCGTCGACGTCTCCTCCGGTTCTGGAGTTCAGCGGCATCGCGTCCGGACGTCGCCCGTCTCTCCTGCGTCAGTCGACCGGATACGGTCCGTCGGCGAACACTTGGGCGTGGTAGCCCTTGGAACCGACGGCGCGGGCCAGCGCGCTGCGGGAATCGCCGTCCGCTTCCAGCCGGGCGAGGATGCTGCGGAAATCGTGGCGCGGCTCCCAGCCGAGTTCGCGCCGGGCTCGCTCGTTGACGTACACCCGATCGATCTCGGAAAACATCTTCCAGCCGCGACGGGCGTATTCGGCTTCGTATTCCGGCGCGTGCCGGCGCACGACCGCGGGCGCGTCGCGGCGCAGTTCGGCGAGGTCGTCGCGGGTGAACGGCGAGGTGGCGCTCACGATGTATTTGGCGAAGCCGATCGCAGGCGCGCGTTCCGCGGCCAGCAACTCGGCGCTCACGACGTCCTCGATGTCCACGCGGCGGTAGAGGTATTCGTTCACCTTGGCGTTTTCGTCCGGATACGACTCCCGCGTCTGGCGGTTGTCGTCTTCCTCCGGGAAAAATCGCGAGGTGCGGAGCACGATGCAGGGAAGCCGATGTTTGCGGTGCACGATCTGGCAGAGATCCTCCGCCGCGCTTTTGGTCGCGCCGTAGATGTTTTTCGGCACCGGAGGCACGTCCTCCGTGACCCACGCCGCCGGCGCGCCGGGAGGCGGCACCAGGGCGGAACCGAAGGCGCTGGTCGTGCTCGTGAAGACGAACGAGCGGACGCCGAACTCCACCGCCGCTTCGAGCAGCGCGAGAGTGCCGCTGATGTTGGTATCCACGAATTCCTGGCGACGGTGGGTGGCGACGTGCGGTTTGTGCAGCGTCGCCGCGTGAAAGACCGTTTCGACCCCGCGCATGCAGCCGTCGACCAGCTCGCGATTCGCGACCGACCCGACGACGGAGGTGTACGGGGAGGGGAGGATGTCGATGCCGACGACCTCCTTGCCCTGCTCGCGCAGCGTCCGCACGAGCGCTTCACCCAGATGCCCCGAACTCCCTGTGACCAATACTTTCATCCCCTCAGCGATTCACGAGCGCCGACCGCCGAGCAAGCCGAAGTTTTTCCCCCGCCAGCGGCGACGGAATGCAGAGTTGCGCCCGATGTGCGCAACTCGTCCCTGGCACCCTTGACCCACCCCTGTCGAAGGCGCAGTTTCCGAGGCCGGAGCGGTGGGCTCAGGTTCAAGCGAAAGGGTCCGAATGAACTTCGATTTTTGGCAGCGCTGGGGACTCGATCTCGACGACGTATCGTTCGCCAATGCGTGGATTGCCGTCGGTCTGGCCGACGGATTGGAGAAGGAACGTTCGGTCGACGCGCTCGGCCGCAATGTCTGGTCCGCTTCTTCCGCGACGTGGCGGTTCCCCTCCGCGCGCATACCGATTCACGGTATGCCGGCGGACTGGGCGCAGGCGTGGAAACGGCTTCCGGCGGGGATGCGTTTGCGGGTGAAAAACCCGTCGCCGGACGAGCCGCTGCGTCCGTGGTACCGGATGTTGGGCGAAGCGAATCCGGCGCCGGCCGCCGTTTCGCTCGCGATCGAAGCGCCGCGCGCGCAGCTGCAGCTGAACTGGCCGCTGCGGGTCGGCTGCCTGGCGGGCGGCTCGTGCGACGCGCTCGAAACGATCGAGCGCCAGGAACTCGGGCTCCTGCACGAGGTGACGCAGACCGTGCGGATCGACCGCGACCATGCCCGCTGCGACTTTCTCATCTATTCCGGACCGGTCCGTTCGCTCCTGCAGGAACTGCTTGGACTCTCCTGGAGCGTGAAGGCCAACGTGCTCGTGCTTTCGGGGGGAGACGAGGCGTCGTGGGGCGAGATGCAGAACCTGCTTGCGGCGGCCCTCAGCCAGACCCGCGCGAGCGGTTTTGTCCTCCTCCCCGCGAGGCTGGGCACGACGCGCGTCGCCGAGCTTTTCGGCGCGCTCGCCCGTGAACTCTCCCACGGGAAGCCGATGGACGCGGCGCTCTCTTCCTGTATTCGCGGCTCGGATGCCGCAGATACGGTGGCGGGTTTCACCGACGAACTCGCGGCTTTCGACGTCCGCCGGATCGTGATCCGGTTTCAGGCTCGGCTCTCCTCGCTTCCGCGCGGCACCGCGATCGATCTCTCGCACGTCGGGCCGGCCCAGGAATGGCTGGCCCGCGGATTGGAGGCGCGGGGGCTTCGCGGAGGAACACCGAAGAAGTCGCTCGCCGCGCCCGACGCCGATCGCCGCATACCCTCCGAAACCGTCGCGCTGCGCCCCGACGAACTGCTTTCTTCCGAGGAGAGCCAGGGCGGGGCGACACTCGCGCAGCTGGGACGCGCGCTTCCGGCCGCCCAGCCGCCGGCGCCGGCCGCGGCCGCCCGGACGGCGCGGTTCCTCCAGCAGCACTCCTTCGTGCAGCAGGGCGGAGTGATCTTTCCCGCCGCGGAAGGTTTCATCGCCGGCACGCACGCCCTGGTGCGGGTGCGCATCGGGCGGCCCGAGGAAGGGTGGAACACCAACGCCGGCGCGCCGATCGACGACAAGCTTCCCCCGACCGAGGAGGGCTGGACGCTGACGATATGGCTTTCCGAACCGAGACACATCCCCACGCCGCTGAAGCGGAAAGTCGAACTGCCGCTCGACGGAAACAGCACGGAGTGCGAATTCCAGTTCAAGCCGAAGACTCTCGCTCAGTTCGAAGGCCAACTCACCGTGCTGCACCGCGGTCGCGTGATCCAGACGGCATCTCTCCGCGCCGCGGTCCTGAAGCCCGGCACGCACGGAGAAGTTTCCGGAGCGCCGCATTTCGAGTCGGAAACGATCGTGCGGCATGGCTTGGGGAATCTGGACGGCCGCAGCGAATACGACCTGTCGTTCGTCGCCAGCCACGACAGCCGGGGCCGGCCCTATCTCACCGCCGTTTCGGCGAATGCCGCGTGGATGAAGGACCTTTCGCGCATTCCCGCCCTGGCTTCGGAGATCAACCGGACGCTGAGCGACGTCGCGCTCTCGGTGGAAAAGTACAAGGAGGGGCTCGACGGCAAGGAGGGGGAAAAACTGTTCGTGCAACTCGCCCAGCACGGCGGGGTGTTGAAGGCCTTTCTCCACGAGGCGCTCGACGATCCGGCGAACAATCCGGCCGCGGCCGCCGCGGAATACGTGCAGGTCGTGAGCACGCGCGCCGACACCGTGGTGCCGCTGGAATTCGTCTACGACTACACCGTGCCCGAGGACGGGGCTAAGGTCTGCCGCCGCTGGCGCGACGCCCTCGAGGGGAAATGCCCGAAGAACTGCAAGCTCGCCTCCCAGCACCGCGTCTGCCCCCTCGGCTTCTGGGGATTGAGCAAGGTGATCGAACGCCACGCCGTCCGCCCGGGCCTGGAAAAGGACGGCAACGTGCTTTTCCTCCAGTCCGAGACGCGCGCCAACCGCGACACGCTTTATCTCGGAGGCGTCTCCGTCCTCGGCGGCAGCCAGCGCATCCCCACGGCGAGTATCAACGGACTGAAGACGCTGATCGCCGAGCACTGCGGCGCCGAGCCGAAGGTCGCGAAGGGCTGGGACGACTGGGAGAAGATCGTGAAAAGCGTGCATCCCAGCCTGCTCGTCGCGCTGGTGCACACCGACGGATCGAAGACGAACGTGACGGTGGAAATCGACGGGAACCGGATGAAGACGGTCACGTTGCGCGACACCCACGTGTTTCCTCCGCCCCGAGAGGACGGACGCCAGGCGCCGCTCGTCGCCCTGATCGGCTGCGACACGACCGGGACGGCCGACGACTACGGGAATCACGTGCTGTTTTTCCGCGATCACGGCGCAGGCATCGTGATCGGCACGATCGCCACCGTCTTCGGGGAGCACGCCTGCAGCGTGGCGGGCAAACTCGTCGAAGGCATGCTCCCGAAAGGCGAGGCGAAGCCGGCGAGGCTCGGCGAGTTGATTCGCGCCGTCCGGCGAAACTCGCTGCGCGACGGTCTTCTCATGCCGCTGTGCCTCGTGGCCTACGGCGACGCCGACTGGATCGTTTCCTCCCAACCCACACCCCCATGACCATGCCCTTCTTCAGGATCGAGATGATGCCGGCGGAGCGCGGCGACGCCCTGCTGGTGGAATACGGCGAGAACACGACGCGGCGCCTGATGATCGACGGCGGTCCGATCGAAGCCTTCCCTGCGATCGAGAAACGCCTGTCTCTGCTCCCGCTCGGGGACCAGTCGGTGGAATTGCTGGTGGTGACCCATGTCGACACCGATCACATCGAGGGGATCATCCGACTGCTCGCGCCTCCGGTGCAGCGCTGGCCGATTCGGGTCGAGCAGATCTGGTTCAACGGCTGGCGCCACATCGAGGAAGTCCGCGTGCTCGGCGGCCGGGAGGGCGAATTCATGAGCGCCCTCATTCATCGTCGACTCGACGACTGCTGGAACACCTTGTTCGACCGGAATGCGGTTCGCTGCGGCGCGGTGCCGGACGACAGCGTCACCCTCGAAGGCGGGATGAAATTCACGATGCTCTCGCCCGACGCACCGGCGCTGGCTGCCCTCGCGAAGGACTGGCGGGCGAAACTGAAGGACGGAAGCTGGAAGATGGAACCGGGCGATCTCGACGCGGCTTGGGAGCACCTGGTCGAGGAATCGAAGTTTCATCCCGGGTCGGAGCTGACGCTGGGGCCCGAGGATCTCACCGCGCAGCTGCTGAAACAGTTGAAGGGAATCGACAGTTCGGCGGCGAACGGAAGCAGCATCGCCTTCGTCGCGGAGTACGCCGGCAAGAGCTGCGCCTTTCTCGGCGACGCGCACATGGACGTGGTCTGCGCTTCCCTGAAGCGGCTCGGCTGCACCAAGACCAAGCCGCTGAAACTGGATGCGGTGAAGGTCGCTCACCACGGCAGCAAGCACAACCTCACGCAGGAGTTTCTGAGGCTCGTCGACGCGAAGAACTGGTTGTTCAGCTCGAACGGCAAGCGGTTCGACCATCCGAATCCGGAGTCGGTCGAAGCGGTGATCGAAGGTTCGATCCGCCCGCCCACGCTGTGGTTCAACTACCGCACCCCCTTCACGGAACGATGGGAGGCCGGATCGAAGGCGGCCGGCGCGCGCTACAAGACGCGGTATCCGGCGAAGGGCAAGGAAGGCATCGTCGTCAAACTGTAGAACCGCCCGAGCCGGCGCCGCTTTCGGATTTACGGGCGGCCACCGGTCTCGCGAGAGTGGATACGTCATGAAACGAATCATCCTGTGCGCGGACGGGACGTGGAACGAACCCGAGCAGGTCGACCCCGAGACGGGGCGCCGGCGCCCGACCAACGTGCTGAAAGTCGCGCGGGCCGTGCTGCCCGAGGCGGCGGATCACACCGAGCAGGTGGTGTATTACCACGTCGGCATCGGCAGCGAGAGCCACGGCCTCGACCGCTGGACGGACGGCGCGTTCGGCAACGGCATGGAGCGGAACGTGCGCTCGCTGTACCGCTTTGTCGTCTTCAACTATTGCGAGGGCGACGAGCTTTACCTTTTCGGCTTTTCCCGGGGCGCGTTCACCGTGCGCACGCTGGCCGGCTTCATGAACGCCGTGGGGCTCCTGGAGAAGGAGGACGAGTTTTTCACCCCCGATCTCTACCGCCTCTACTCCTCCAGCGCGGCGAAGGACTCGCCGGCCTGGGAGCGCGCTTTCCGCCGCGTGCACAACCGGCGGCCTTGTCCGCCGCTCCGCTTCATCGGAGTCTGGGACACCGTGGGAGCGCTCGGCGCGCCGGGTCTTCTCGGCCAGCTGCTGAATCGCAACAAATACAAGTACCACGACATCGGGCTGAACCCGAACATCGCGAACGCCTTCCATGCGCTCGCGATCGACGAGCAGAGGAAACCTTTCGCCCCGAGCCTGTTTGTGAGACCCGCGGGCTGGGCGGGAAATCTGGAGCAGGCCTGGTTTCCCGGATACCACTGCAACGTCGGAGGGAGCTCCGATCCCGACGGTGTCGCCAACGAGGCACTACACTGGATCGTCGAGAAGGCGGAGAAGCTCGGCCTGGAGTTCGATCGGTCCTACCTCGGTCACTACGTTCCCTGCTTCAATTCCGAGATTCACGACTCGATGAGCTTCGTCTATCGGCTGATGCGTCCCTACGTGCGGGAGATCGGCGGACACCCCGCCGACGGCGAGGAGGTTCATCAGGCGGCCCTCGATCGCATGAATCTCCCGGAATGCGCGTACGCTCCCGCCAACCTGATCGGCCGCGCTCCGCTGCCGGTGGTGAACACGACGCGGTTTCCCCGCGGGCGGCCCTGCGCTCCGCTGCCGAAGCGGCGCCGGAAGCCGTAGGTATGCGGCGGCCGTCCAGGGAAGTTCGCCGCCGGCGAGGATTCGCGGGAGATGGCGGCGCGCGCGGGCTTGCCGTTTGGCCCGGCGGCTTCAGCTCTTGAGTCGATGAACCTCTCCTGTGCCATTCGCCCGGCGAGCGACGGCGACCTCGCCTCGCTGTTGCCTCTGTTCAGGGACTACCAACACCACTACGGCCAGCTGACGTCGGCGGGCGAGGAGCAGACACGGGCGTTTCTGGGCGACCTGATCGCGGATCCCCGGAGTGGCTTTGTCCTCCTCGCGGTGCGGGAAGGCTCGATCGTCGGTTTTGCCGCCGTGTATATCACCGTCTCGGGGCTGATCGCGCAACGGATCGCTCACCTGGGCGACTTGTACGTCGCGCCGAAGGAACGGCGTTCCGGCGTGGCCACCGCGCTTTTCGACGCGGTATCGCAGGAGGCGCGCAGCCGCGGGATCCGTCTGGTGCGCTGGCTCTCGCTGTCCTCCAATACCGATTTGAACCGTTGGTACAGCCGACTCGTGAAACCGGCGGGGACGTTCGAATTGTTCCTGCGCCCGACCGGCGCTCCCTGAATTCCCTCCGCGTTTTCCGGAACGCGGCGCGCGCAGCGCATCTTCCATGAAGAACACTCCCCAGAATCCCTGGCTTCTCGCCGCCGGCACCGGCAGCGCCCTGGTGGCGCTCCTTCACGCGGCGATCATCGCGGTGGGACCCGCGGCGTACCGCTATTTCGGCGCGGGCAATCTCGCGCCCCTCGCCGAGCAGGGCTCCTGGACGCCGGCGCTGGTCACCGCGGGATTGGTCTGCATCTTCGGGCTGTGGGCGTTGTATGCATTTTCTGGAGCGGGCTGGGTGAGGCGTTTGCCCTGGCTCAAGCCGGTTCTCTTTGTCGTCGGGGCGATCTACGCGCTGCGCGGGCTCGTCCTCTTCGCGGATCTGTATTTCGTTGTCCGAGGCGTGCATCCGGAGCCGCGCATGACGTTCTTTTCGCTGGTTTCGCTTCTCCTCGGGAGCGCATATCTCGCCGGCGCGGCGGGGGTGGACCGTTCAAAAGTCTGAGTGCTTGCATACATTTTCGAGCACGTCACCAAATTGTGGTTACGTCGTGCGAAGCAATCGCCTTGAAAATCGCGGTGAGGTGAGGCATCGACGCGGTGCTCCATGGCACCGCTCGCAAATCCCGAGGAGGACGCACTTGTGCAATGGTACCGGGAAGAAGTTCTGGTGCACGAGGCGGCGCTCCGCGTTTATCTGAAGAAAGCCTTTCCCTCCGTTCCCGAGGTGGAGGACGTCGTGCAGGAAGCGTTGGGGCGCGTGCTGCAGGCGAAGCGCGAGGGCGACGTTCCAGCGCCGAGGGCTTTCCTCTTCGCCACGGCGCGCAACGTGGCGGTCGACTGCCTGCACCGGCGGAACATCGCCGCGATCGGCGGTTTGGATACGCGGGGTCTGGCCGTGCTGGCCGAAGCGCGGAGCGCCCGGGACGTCGACGCAGACGGACCTGGCCGGGAGGTCCTGATCGAGGCGATGCAGGCGCTTCCCGAGCAGAGCCGCCGGGTGCTGACGCTGCGAAAAATCTACGGGCTTTCGCAGCGTGAAGCGGCGGCGAAGCTCGGGATTTCCGAAGAAAACGTCGAAGCGCAGGTGGCCGACGGCGTGCGTCGCTGTGCCGGGTTTCTGCTCCGGAAAGGCTCGTTCGGGGCGACGCCAGCCCAGTCGAGGGATCCGATGGGCGCCTCCGCACGCGGTGGGCGCTCCGGTTCCGAGTTGGATACGGCGGCTGCGCAGTGGCTGGCGCGGCGCGACCGCGGGCTTTCGTTTTCCGAGGCGGCCGATTTTGCGGCTTGGACCAGCGCCTCGCCGGCGCACGAGGCCGCGCTTCTCCGCATCGAGCGGACCTGGGGCGCGCTGGATGCCTTGTCGGCGTTGCGGCCGCAGCTTCCGCTGGAGGCGGACCCGGAATTCCTCCGCCCGGCGCCCCAACGTCGCTTGGCCGGTTGGTCGGCGCGGAGATGGTCGGCGGTTGCGGCCGCGTTGCTTCTCGCCCTGGCCCTGGGCGGCTGGTGGTGGGATGCGCGCCGGGTGTCGGGGACGGACCGGCGGATCGAATTTGTGGAGGCGCCGCTGGCGCAGGTCGTGAAGGAATTCAACCGCCACCACGTTCGCCAGCTCGCGCTGGCCGACGAAGCGACGGCCCAGGTCCGCGTCGGTGGGATTTTCATCCTCGACGACGAGGAAGCGTTTCTCCGCCAGCTCGGCGAGAACTACGGCGTGGTCGCCGATCGCCACGATCCCGCCGCCACCGTCCTCCGCAAGCGGCCCTGAACGGGCGGAGACGAAGGCAATCGGCGGTTACGCTTTGGAACCCCCGAGGACGAGTTCGACGGCCGCCGGTTGCGGCGACACGGCGGTCCGGCGGCGGCCGTGGAGCAGGACATACACCGCCGGAATGATGTAGAGGGTGAGGAGGCTTCCGACGATCAGACCGCCAATGACGCCGACGCCCATCGAGACGCGGCTCTCGGCGCCGGCGCCCAGCGCAAGCGCGACGGGAAGAATGCCGAGGATGGTCGCCAGCGTTGTCATGAGGATCGGGCGGAGGCGGGCAGACGCGGCCTCGCGGACGGCCAGGAGCGGGTCGCCGCCGGCCGCGTGCTTTCGCTGGTTCGCGAACTCCACGATCAGGATGCCGTTTTTGGTGATCAGTCCGATCAGCATGATCAGCCCGATCTGCGAAAAGATATTCAGCGTCTGGTGACAGAACCAGAGCGCGAAGAGCGCCCCCGCCAGAGCGAGCGGAACGGTGAGCATGATCACGAATGGATCGCGGAAGCTCTCGAACTGCGCCGCCAGCACGAGGTAGATGAAGAGCATCGCGAGCACAAAAACGTAGCCGAGCGACTGGGAACTATCGACGAAGTCGCGCGCCGCGCCGGTCAGCGCCGTGGAGAAACGGTCGTCCAGCAGCCTGGCGGCGATTTGCTGCATGAGATCGATTCCCTCACCCATCGTGCGACCGCCGGCGAGCGTGGCGCTCACGGTGGCGGAAATGGTGCGATTGTATCGGTACAACTCGGGCGGGGAGCTGCTTTCCACCGCCTCGACGAGATTGTCGAGACGGACCAACTCGCCGGTCGAGGCGCGGATCGAGAGGCGGTCGAGATCGCCCGGGCGGCTGCGGAAATCGCGCGTCAGCTGGCCGATGATCTCGTACTGCTTCCCGTTCAGGATGAAGTAGCCGAAGCGCTGTCCGCTGAGCGCCGCCTGGAGCGTTCGCGCAATGTCGTCGGCGCTGATGCCGAGCGCCTGGGCGCGGTCGCGGTTGATGTTCAGCCGCAGCTCCGGCTTGTTGAATTTCAGATCGCTGTCCACGAAGGAGAACTCGGGGCGCTTCCGCACCTCCTCCAGAAACTGCGGCAGTTTCTCCTGCAGCGATGCGAGCGTGTCGGTCTGAATGACGAACTGCACCGCTCCGCCGCCGCCGGCGCGGCGTTCGCCGATGCTCGGCTCCTGGGTGATGTTCACTCGGGCGCCGCCGAGCGAGCGCACGGCCCGCTGGATGTCCGCCGCGATCTCCTGCTGCGAACGGGAACGCCGGTCCTTGTCGGTGAGGAAAACGCGGACGAAACCGCTGTTGACCGCGCCCTGGACGCCCGGCGCACCGCCGGAGCCCGGCACCTGCGTCATCATCACCCTCGTTTCCGGGATTCGTTCGGCGGCAAGCTTCGCCACGTCGTCCATGAAGGTCGCCATGTATTCAAAACTCACGCCTTCCTGGCTGGTCGCGCGCAGCCAGATCCGCCCGCGATCCTCGAGGGGCGCGAGTTCCTTGGGCAGCGCGCCGAGCAGAAGATAGATCGAGCCGCTGGCCGCCGCGAGGACCGCGAGCGAGATCCACCGGTGGGCGAGGATGCGGCGCAGGCTGTTCGCGTACGCGCCCTCCAGCCAGACGAAAAACGGCTCCGTCTTGCGGAAAAACCACCCGTGCCCGCCGTGCGCCTTGAGAATCCGCGTGCTCAGCATCGGCGTGAGGGTGAGCGCGACAATCGCCGAGATGAGGACGGCTCCGGCGACCGTGACGCCGAACTCCCGGAAGAGTTTTCCGGAGAGTCCGCCCATGAAGAGCAGGGGAAGGAAAACGACCGCGAGCGTGATCGTGGTGGCGACGATCGCGACGAAGATCTCCTTCGTCCCCGTGATGCCTGCCTCGACCGGAGGCATCCCGTTCTCGATCTTCGCGTAGATGTTTTCCAGAACCACGATGGCGTCGTCCACCACGAGGCCGATGGCGAGCACGATGCCGAGAAGGGAGAGGATGTTGATCGAGAACCCCGCCAGCTCCATGAGGAAAAACGCCCCGACAATCGAGACGGGGATCGCGAGGACGGGGATGAGGGTCGTGCGCCACTCGCGGAAAAAGCAGAACACGACGAGCAGGACGAGGCCGAAGGCGATCAGGACGGTCTCCTCCACCTCGCGGATGGAGCG
This sequence comes from Opitutaceae bacterium EW11, assembly GCA_003054665.1. GTDB lineage: Bacteria > Verrucomicrobiota > Verrucomicrobiia > Opitutales > Opitutaceae > EW11. The sequence goes on from QAYY01000002.1 coordinate 415,305, forward strand.
GCGAACGTATTCGGTGTTGTCGTACGCGATATCGAGCTTCACGTCCGGCGGAAGCTCCTTGCGGATCCGTTCGAGGCGCGAACGGAGCTCGTCGACGATCTGGATCTGGTTCGCGCCGGGCTGCTGCCGAAAGTAGAGCCCGGCGATCGGTACGTTGCCGGATTTGAGCATCGCGCGCTCGTTCTGCGCGCCCAGTTCGGCGTAACCGACGTCGCGAAACCGCACAATCCGGTCGTCCTGCCGCTTGATCACGAGATCGTTGAATTCGGCCGGCGTGTTCAGCCGGGAAAGGGTCTTCACCGAAAGCTCGATGGATTCCCCTTCGACGCGGCCGGAGGGGAGTTCGATATTCTCGCGATTCAGGGCCTGGCGAACGTCCAGCGGCCCGACGCCGTAGGCCGCGAGTTTTTCCGGATCGAGCCAGAGCCGCATCGAGTAGCGTTTCTCGGCGGGTTGATCGACGGAGGCGATGCCCTCGACCGTCTGGAGTCGCTCCTTCATCTTGTCCGCGATGGCGCAGAGCTCGAGCGGCGCTCGATCCGCGCTGCTGAGCATGAGCCCGAAGATCGGGCTGGAATCGGCATTGGCCTTGTTGATGACCGGCGGATTCACGTCGGCCGGAAGATTGCGAATCGCTCGGGAGATTTGGTCCCGCACGTCGCTCGCAGCGGTGTTGAGGTCCGTCTCGAGCGTGAACTCCACCACGATGGAGCTCGAACCCTCGCGACTGGTGGAGTTGAGCGTGCGGATGCCGGCGACGGAGTTGATCGCCTCCTCCAGCGGCTGCGTGATCTGCGCCTCGATCACCTCGGCGGCGGCGCCCGGATAGCTGGTGGTCACCGTGATCGTCGGCGGATCGACCGCCGGGTATTCGCGCACCGGCAGGCGAAAATAGCTGATCAGCCCGAAGATCGTGATGAAGAGCGACAGCACGACGGTCAGCACTGGCCTGCGGATGAAAACCTCGGCCAGGTTTTTCATATCGCGGGATTCTTCCTGTCGGGCTTGGCCCCCTCGCTTCCGGCGCGGATGGCGGCGGGCTTCGCGTTCTCGACGGTCACCTGGATCGGCAGGCCGGGCCGAAGCTGCTGGAGCGCGGACGTGATCACCTGTTCGCCGAGCGAGAGCCCGGAGAGAATGTGGATGGCCGATTCCGTTCGCGTGCCGATTTCCACGGCGCGGCGCGCGACTTTCCCGTCAGCCACGACGAAGACGTTTTTCTCGTTCAACCCGGAGACCACCGCGACGGAGGGGACCAGGATGGCGTTGTCGATCGTGGAGAGCGGGCACTCGACGCTGGCGAAGGCGCCGGGCACCAACGTGGCGCCGGGATTCGGGCAGAGAGCGCGAAGCAGGATCGTGCGGGTCGCGACGTCGACCCGCGGCTCGATCGCGTAGACCTCGCCCTGGTACCGGGTCGTGCCTCCGGCGACGGAAAACGTGATCCGCGTTCCGACGCTGATGCGGCCCGCGTAGCGCTCCGGCACGCTGAAATCGATCTTGAGGTTTTTGATCGCCTGCAGGGAAGCGATCCGGGTCGGCGCGTTCGATGTGGCGGTGATGAACGTGCCTTCGCTGATGAAGCGGAGCCCTATCACGCCGTCGAACGGCGCGCGGATTTCCGTCTTGGCGATCTGCGCCTCGATCAGATCGATCTCCGCCTGCTGGACGTTGAAGTCGTTCAGCACGGCGTCGAAATCCTGCTGCGGCACTCCGCCCGTCTTCAACAGCGGCGCGAGACGGTCGCGCTTCAACTCGACGATCTGCTTTCGGTAGACGGCGCGCGCCAGCGAGGCCTGGAGTTCCGAGTCGTTGATCTTGAGCAGCAGGTCGCCCTTCTTCACCGCGTTACCCTCGCGGAAATTGATCGAGACGACCTTGCCGGAAACCTCCACCTGCAGATCGACCGCCTCTTCGGCCCGGATTGTACCCGTGGCGGAAATACGTTCGGCGAAGACCTGCGGCTGGATCGTGATCGCGCTGACCTGGAGGGGCGGGAGCGAGCCGGCGGGCTTTCCCGCGGACGCGACATTCTCGCGTTTTTTCCCCGGGGCGAGGCGGGGGGCGGTTCTCGACCATGCGATGGCGCCGAGCGCGACGGCGAGCACGGTCACCCAAACGACCTTGGAGCGCGGGCTCATGCGGCTTCGGCGTCTCCGGGGGGGGAGCTCAGCGGACCGACGCCAGCGAACCGGGCTCGGCGGCGGAAAAGACCGTTTGATACCGCGCGATCTGGTCCTGGATCGCCGCCAGCTCGCTCTCCGTCGGACGCGATGCGTCGGCGCAGGGCGGAAGATTCCCGAAGCGGAGAAGGCAGTCGGCGAGCAGCTGGCGCGCCTCGGCTTCGGAGAGCGAACCGGCCTCGATGAACACGTTCTCCGGGTCGACCGGAGCCTGGCCGTTCGGAGCGACTTTTACGACGGGGACGCCCATCAGGCTGGTGCGCCGCAGAGCTTGTTCGGCTTCCGGCAGGACGCGGCCATTCCGGTTCCCAACCGTGACGACGCCGGCGAGAGCGTGTTGGCGAAGCAGGGACGCTACCGTGAGAAGCACCTCGAATTCGCGGGCACCGTCACGGACGGGGTCGGCTGGCGACCACGGCGTCGAGCGCAGCACGGCAATGGCCGGCAGCGCCTCGGATCGAAGCCGCCCGGAAGCGTCGCGCACCGCCACACGGACCGCACGAGTTGAGACTCCCTGCAGTCGCAGCCCGGAAACACTCGAGGGGAGTTCGCTCGCGGCGCGGGTGGCGCCAGCGGCTGCGAGGAGAATGAGAAAGCTGGCGAGACCGCGGTGGAATTTTCTCACGCCCGGGGTCGAGCAGTCTCCGTGCCCGCAGAGCTTGGATGAAAACGAGTCAACTGCGCCCGTCGCGAGGTGGAGGGAAATTCACCTGTCGCGAGACTCTCCGTTTTTTGCGCAGCGGACGAGTAGGACATGGACCCGCCGGAGATGAGCAGACGCCCGTTCGCAGGCGGCGGTTTTTTGGCGTCGCAGGGACGCGCCGCCCCACCCGCAAGCGGGATTCTCCAACGGAAATGAGCTGATAGCAGGAAGGGGTCTCGCGAGGCTTTCCGTGTGACAGGATGCCGGGCGCAGACTCAAAAAAAAGAGCCGGTCCCGTGGGATCGGCTCCGAGAAGCAGCGCGATTGTTTTTGCTCAGCTCGTGGGCTGTTTGTTGGCCAGGGCCGCTTCGTCGAGGGCGGCGCGCAGGAGCTCGCGGACGGCGTTGGGCTGGCGCTCGAGTTCGGCGCGGCAGATTTCGAGCACGCGGGGATGCTGCGAGGCGTTCAGCGCGAGCGAGACGCGGGCGGATTCGGCGATGCCAGGTGTCTTCGAGCCCACCGCCGTCAGTATCTGCTGGATGTGCCGTGCGTCGCCGGTGGCGAGGAAGGCGCCCCAGTGGAGATTCATCGATGCCGGCGAAAGCACGGGGGAATCGGCGAGGAGCGTCCGATTAGCGGATACAACCTCTTCGAGGCGCTTCGCGTCGATTCCGGGAGCTTGGCGCAGGTACGCCTCGGCACGGGGCGAACCGGCGACCCAGGCGGCGGCGGCGAGGAGCCGGCGATGGGCGGAGGGAAGCCCGCGGAAGTCGCTGAACCACGCGTCGAGCTTGTCCGGATTCCGGGCGAACACGGCGGCGAAGAAGCCGATGGACTGCGCCGGTTGGCCCTCCTGCTCGAAGAAGCCCATCCGGCTGAGAACGTACACGCGTTTCACCAGCAGCTCCGGCTGCGGTTGCGCGTAGTAGTTGTCCATCCAGGAGAGGGTTCGGTATTCGGAGTCGCTCTCGATCGCGACGAGTGGAGGAAGCGCGTGGCTGCTTTGGGCGGCCGCGACGAAGAGCGCGGCACAGACGAGGAAGGGAGTGGGTTTCATGAAGAACACAGGTTGGGTTCCGCGGGGTCGCAAGGGGGGTCGACGTGGCGGAACGACTAGAACGATGGAGCCGCGCCCTCACCTGTAAAGGCCCGCACCGTTGAGTAATTTTCCATCGATGCATTCCATTCATGGATACGCGAAATTCCGCTACAGGCTGGGCGTTTTTGAGCAGCCGCCCGGTTGCGACGCGTGCCGGAAGCAGGAACGAGTCCCGCGAGTCACACGCGATAGCCATCGCTCGCCTTCGAGAAGTCCGCCTGCGGGGTGGGGCGGCGCGTCCCTGCGACGCCATCAGCGCTCTGCCTGCGCTCTGCTTCCGCTCGCCTGAGACGACCTTCTCGTTCAGCCCGCGTTAAAACTAGATCGGCAACATTCCGAGTTGTGGGCGGGGCGCCCGCGCCCCGCACCTGCGACGTGGCACCCCGCCGGGTGGGGGCACCCGGCCCACATCAAACCGTCAAACTCGACGATGCCCCTGACGAGACGTCGCGGTGTTGACGGTCGCTCTGCAGGCGACGTGCGGGCGAGTCGGGCCTCGCCCGTTCAAAGCGGCGTCAGGCTGCCGCACTCGCGAGGTCACTGGCTGCGATCGCCGGCATCGTCCCAAAAGACGAATACGATCAAGCAGACTATAACGATGACCGGGATCACCATGTTGATAGGGCCCGCGTCTTGATCTCCGGCGTGTGGGGTATCCAGTCAGGTGGTTTGGGTTCGCGAGCGGATGGTCGCCGCCACGCCCAGCGCGGCGAAAAGCGCCAGCACGACGAGTTGTGTGGCTTTGAAGGGCAGTTCGGTCTGCGTCGGTGCGAGTGCTCTCAATGCCGGCGTTTTCATGAACGCCTGCACGACGCCGACGAACACGTTGAGATAGAGCGCCAGCACGGCGCCGATGACGTAGACCTTCCGCCAGGCGCCGTGGAGGCGGCGCGGGTAACGTGCGTAGATGGCGAGGGCGAGGATCAGGAGCGATACCCCGCCGACAATCTGCGATGGCATCAGATGCTTCGTCGGAAAGAAGAACCCCGTCACACTCGTCAGCACGGTCGAGCCGAGGAAAAACGCGGTCCAGCGATCACGGCTCTCGCCGATCAGAAGCCCGCGGAGAACCACCAGACCGGCGGCGATACCGACCAGGCTGACGATCACGTGAACGACGGTAAGGAAGGTGAGAAACATCGGTGTGGCGGTTGAGATTCTCAGCTTCGGAAGAAAGCCAGCAGGTCGGCGTTCACCTGATCCTTGTGCGTACTGCACAAACCGTGAGGCGCCCCGGGATAGACTCTGAGCGTCGCCTGCGGCACGAGCTTGGCGGACAGCAGCGCGGAATCCGCGATCGGCACGATCTGATCGTCGTCGCCGTGGAGGATCAGGGTCGGCACCGTGATCTTCTTGAGGTCCTCGGTCAGGTCCGTTTCGGAAAACGCCTTGATGCAAAAATACGCCGCTGGGAACCCCGCCATCATTCCCTGCAGCCAGAACGATTCCCGCAGGCCGTCCGATACCTTGGCGCCAGGACGGTTGAAGCCGTAGAACGACATCGTGAGGTCTTTGAAGAACTGCGAGCGGTCGGCGAGGACGGCAGTGCGAATTCCATCAAACGCGGCGAGCGGAGTTCCTCCCGGGTTCGCCGCAGTCTGCAGCATCAACGGCGGTATGGCGCCAATCAATACCGCCTTGGCCACACGTTTGTCGCCGTGCCGGCCGATGTAGCGAACGACCTCGCCTCCGCCGGTCGAATGTCCGACGTGGATTACGTTCTCGAGATGGAGGTGCTCGATCAATGCGGCGAGGTCATCGGCATAAGTGTCCATGTCGTTGCCGTCCCATGGCTGACTCGAACGGCCATGGCCTCGACGGTCGTGTGCGATACAGCGAAATCCGCGCGCGGTGAGATAAAACATCTGATCTTCGAAGGCATCTGCGCTGAGCGGCCACCCATGGCTGAAGACCACGGGCTGCCCTGAGCCCCAGTCTTTGTAGTAGATCCGGGTGTCGTCTTTGGTGGTGAAAGTATTCATAGGGTTTCGGTGACTGAGGGTTTGCAACCTGGCCTTTGAAACGCCGGCTCAATGCGATCCTGAGCGAGGATCCATCGCCGGGTCGGAATAGACGGTGCCCGAGGGCCCAGCGCCGGTGATCTCCAAAACGACCGCCTCGTTGCGCGTCTCGGCGAAGTGCGCGCGGTGGGGAGGCTCCGTGTAGATGCTGCCCGGCGGGAGCGGTTTGAGACCGGCCGAATCGAATTTCTCTCCGTATCCAAAATACCACGTGCCGGAGAGCACCGACGCCACGCGGTCGTCCGGATGATCATGGGCCGCGATCTTCGTGTGTGCGGGGATCCGCAGGATAATCGTATAGAGGCCGGTCTGGTCGGGATCGCCCTTGAGGGTGACGGTCTGGATCCCGGCGACCGCGGACGTTCCGGTTCCTGGAGTGCCGTTGCCCAAGAACTTCAGCTCATCCGGCGTGAGGCGCCGGTCGGACGCAGCCGACTCCTGCTCGCGCAGGAATCCGCTGACGAGCGCCACGGTAAACGCGGGGTTCTCGTCCATCACCCAATGCCCGGAATCCGGTATGATCGCCTCGCGTACATCGGTCGCGGCAGCGCGCATCACGGTCGCCATCATCGGGCCGAACGATTTCTCTCCGCCCGCAGCGAGGACCGGCATCGTCAATTTGGTTCGGACGAAAATTCGATTGTCCTCCGCGTCCTGCTTGAAGGCGTGAAACTGCGCGAAGCCCGAACGCATTCCGCCTGGGAGCGCGTAGAGCGCCGCATAATGGGCGCGGGTCGCTTCTTCGATCCGTTCCGGATGCGCCGCGAATTCGTTCCAGAAACGATCGAGATAGATGCGTTCCCGCCCTTGCACGAGGCGCTCCGCGTCAGGACCGCCAAAATTGAAGTGCCACAGGAGCGGCGTCTTGAGGATCTCCTCCCACGGCCCGATTCCGGGAACGGGTGCGTCCATCAACACGAGGCGGTCGACTTTTCCCGGATAGCTCGCGGCGTAGGCATACGCGACCATGTTGCCGATGTCGTGCGCCACCACCGCGGCGTGATCGATGCCCAAGGCCTCGACCACCGCGCGAATGTCCGCGGCCTGCGTCTTCTTTTCGTATCCACCGGCGGGATGGGATGACTTTCCCATCCCACGCAGATCGGGCACGATCACGGTGTGTGTCTTCGCCAGCTCCGCTGCCAGCGGCACCCACATGTCACCCGTGTCGCCGTAGCCGTGAAGCAAGACCGCTGCCGGCCCAGCTCCCCCAGACCGCACGAAGATCTTCGTGCCGTCCGAGGTGGTCACCATCCGTTCCTTGAACGTGGAAGGGAACGTAAGCTCCGTCGCCTTGGCGCTCGGTACGGCGATCGTGGCGAGAATCGTGGAGGCCAGGACGAATAGACTGCGCAACGGCCAGAGGCGCCGGCCGGAAAACCAATCGGTTGGAACGAGGGAATAGGTTGTCATGTTTTTTTGGCTTTCGGTTTGTGGCTGGATGTCTCGCTAGAATTGATACGTCACCGACGTCGTCCCGAAATCGACGTCCCGCGCAGGTCCGGTTTGGCGGAGAAAGCTCCCGGCGTGGAAATGCGCGTAGGCCAACGCCAGGCTCCAATGTCGGTCGGGCCGCCACTGCATCGAAACCGCAGGCTGGGTGCCGACATAACGCGCGGAGCTCAAACGTCCGGATCGGACAAGATTCACGGAAGGGCCGTAAACTCCGTCACGCACGCTCTCGCGCCAGAAGAAGTCGCAGTCCGCGGAAACGGTCACGCCTTTGGCCACCTTCACCTCGATGCCAGGGTGAAGGTCGATGAAGTTGTCCGGGCCGATCAACGAACTCTCGTTGAAATAGGAGCCCCGCGGAAACAGAGGGTTGAAGGTCTGCAGATCCGCCCGGTTCGGATCGCGATCTCCGCTCGCGATGTCCGCCTTCAAACTGACCCGAGGACGTCCTCGAGCGCGGCCGAAGGTGTAGCCCGTATCAGAGGCGATCGTCCATGCGCGGATTTTTCCACGCCCAAACGTGCCGTCCTGATAGATGAACTCGAAGTTGTAGTCCCAACCGGAATGGCTGCCCCAGAGCCGTGCACCCAGCGAACGGCGCTCCTCGCGCGCAGAGCCTTGATCAAAGCGGGCGACGGCGCGCACCAGATCGAGGTAGTAAAGATCAATATGTCCGCCGGGCAGAGAGGGCAATGCGGTCACCGCATAGACTCCCCATAGCTTCTGGTTCGAGTCAGAGCCATCGTCGAAAGTCCCGACTTTCGTTTGCACCGGCTCAACGGCCAGCAGATCGAATCGCCACGCACTCGTCTGAAACGTTCCACGGGCGCCATCGAATGCCTGCTGAATGTTGGGACCTTCCCGAAACGAAATGACTCGGGATGAGCCGAAAGCCAGTTCCTGGCGACCGACCCTCAACGTAAACGAACTTCGTTCTCCGAGCGACCACTTCGTATCCAGGAAGGCTTGGTTCAAATCGAGCCTGTCCTCATCGGTCGGACGCGGACCGCCGACGCGGCCGGTCTCGATGCCGCTCTTGAGTTGTGCGAAGACCCGGAACGACAAGTTGAGAACGGCGTCGACGTGCAGCATGTACCGCTGGAGGAAAAAACCATTTCCGTCCTGCGGCCCCTGCCCCCATTGGGCATTCCGGTAGAATTCGTAGCGCTGACGCGCTTCTCCGCCGAAGCTGAGGAACGCTTCCGGATCGAAAGGAAGGGCGATGAACTTGATCGGGTCGAGAGCGTCGCCGACGACGTTGGCGCTCCGGAGATACCGATAGTCCTCATCGTAGCGCAGCGCCTTGAATGCCGGCGGTGTGACCGTGCCCTGGCCGTCCAAGTCGACGCCGAGCTGGAAGGCTAACAATCCGGCGCCGGCAAAGCGGCGTAGAGCGGTCTTCTTCATTTCGATGCAGGTCGCCCGAACCATTTTGCGTCGAGCGAGAAACGTCCCGCCCCCGTCACCGCGAAATTCGCGACGACGAGCGTGTAGAGAATCGCCAGCTGTGGGTCGCGCTCCGCCAGGAGGTTCTGCAGGATCGCCCCCGCCAGCGCGCCGGTCAGAAGCACGGCGTTGATTCGCGTGAAAAGCCCGGCAATCAGAAACAACGAACAGATGAACTGCACGCCCGTCGCCAGGAATGCCGCCGCGATCGGTGCGGGCGCGTGCATTTCCGCCACTTCCTCCGCCAGCTTCCACGGTGTATCACGAACTAGATACGCGATCCCGCCGAGCAGTTTGTGCCAGCCATGGATGTAGAAGATCATTGCGCCCGCGCCCGTGCGGAGCAGCAGCAGTCCCCCGGCAACGGCCGCGGCTGTCTCGCTCAGCTCGGGCAAGGGGAGGAGGAGACGCTTGAGTGCGGTACGGTTCATGTGGAAGCACTCGCTCAGAATGCGAAACAATCGCAGCCCACACCGAAGAACCCGTTCGGATTCCCACCCAGGGCGCGATCCGCCGGAGCGACGGCCTGGCCGAACAATCGACCCAGCACAGCAGTCGCGTTGAACGCGTGGGCCGGACATCGGCAGCCTGCGGGATGCGGACGGTGAACTGGGCAATCGCAGCCAGCCGCATGCGCCGCCAGACCAACGCGGCGTTCATAGTAATTGGGGGCTCCATAGCCGCCGAAGAATCTCGCGGGCGACCAGTCAGGCATCGCCGGAAGCGGTGGTGGCGCGAGCGCTTGAAAATCTGCGCTGCCGTAGACGACCCTTCCTCCAAGCACAGTAAGAACCGATTCCAGGCGTTTGATGCGTTCCTCAGGGATCGAGAAAAAGTCCTCCGACAGCACAGCCAGGTCGGCCAGAAATCCCGGGGCGATCGTTCCCTTCCGGTCGCTTTCGCTCGAAAACCACGCGCTGCCGACGGTGTAGAGGCGCAGCGCCTCCATCCGACTCACGCGATTCTCCTCGGCATAGAGCTCGAAGCCGCCGACCGTGCGGCCGGTCACCAGCCAATAAATCGAGTTCCAGGGATTGTAGTTCGCGACGCGGGTGGCATCGGTGCCGGCGCCGACGGGCAAACCCGCGCGCAGCATGTTCGCGATCGGCGGCGTCTGGGCGGCCGCGGCCCGACCGTATCGAGCAACAAAATACTCTCCCTGGAATGCCATGCGATGCTGCACGGCGATGCCGCCGCCAAGGGCCCGCACGCGCTCGATGTTGCGCTCGCTGATGGTCTCGGCGTGATCGAGAAACCAATGGAGCCCCTTGAGGGGGAAGGTGCGATCCACCGCCTCGAAGACATTCAGGAAGCGCGTGATCGACTCATCGTAGGTCGCATGAATGCGGAAGGGCCAGCGATTCGAGGCGAGCAGCGCGACAACATCCTCGAGATCGCCTTCCAGGCGCGCCGGCAGATTGGGTCGCGGCTCGAGGAAGTCTTCGAAATCGGCCGCGCTGAACACGAGCATTTCACCCGCACCGTTGAGGCGGAGGAAGTCGTCGCCCTCGCCTGGTTTCGCCATCTGGACCCAGCGGGCGAAATCCTCCTTCTCCTTCTGCGGTTTCTGCGTGAAGAGATTGTAGGCGATGCGGAGCGTCAGCTCGCCGCGCCGGTGGAGTTCGTTGATGACCGCGTAATCCTCCGGGAAACTCTGGTACCCGCCGCCGGCGTCGATGACGCTCGTTAGCCCCAGGCGGTTGAGCTCACGCATGAACTGGCGCGAGGAGTTGTACTGATATTCGAGCGGAAGCTTCGGACCTTTCGCGAGCGTCGCGTAAAGAATCGCGGCGTTGGGCCGCGCGATCAGCAGTCCGGTCGGATTGCCATTCCTGTCGCGCTGAATTTCACCGCCCGGAGGATTCGGTGTGTCGCGATCATAGCCCACCGCCCGGAGCGCGGCGCGATTCAGCATAGCCTGGCAATAGAGGTGGAGGACGAACACCGGCGTGTCCGGCGCGGCGGTATTGATTTCCTCGAGGGTCGGCAGGCGTTTTTCGGCGAATTGAAACTCGCTCCAGCCTCCGACCACGCGAACCCATTGTGGAGCAGGCGTGCGTGCGGCCTGTTCGCGCAACATGCGTAGCGCGTCTGCGAGCGACGGCACGCCATCCCAACGCAGCTCGAGGTTAAAGTTCAGCCCGCCGCGGATCACGTGCAGATGGGAGTCGTTGAGTCCCGGGATTACCGTGCGCCCGCCCAGATCGACGACTTTCGTGTCGGTGTCTGCCAGCGCGAGAATCTCGCGGTCTGAACCGACGGCGATGAACCGTCCATCGCGGATCGCCACCGCCTCGGCGAAAGAGCGGCGTTCATCCTGTGTTGCGATGCGGCCGTGGTGAAGGATGAGGCAAGGGGCAAGGTCTGCGTTCATGGGTGGGGTTCCTCCGTCAGGGCGTGCGCTCTCAACCAGCCCCGGGTGAGCCGCGTGAGCAGCGGCATGATCACCCACGTCAGCGTGACCACGATGAGCGCAGTCACCGCGATGTTGATGAGCAAGGGATGCCAGGGCGTGAGCAACCGCGTGAATACGGCAGGCAGCACCGAGGTGAGCGGATACACGCCGCAGAACGTCAGCGCCGCCATCTTCCACCGAGGCGGGGGCTGACCGGGCCCGCGAAACCACGCTTCGAGCCCGTGAAGCTGGCGATGGACCGCTTCACCTTCGGTCAGGGCGCGGGCACGTTTGTCCCACGTCTTGAAAAGCGGCGAAGCATAGAAGGCGTCTCGCTCCGTTTCGTTGGCGAAGGTGCGAAGGATTCCGAACTCCCGTCCGTCCGAGCCCGGCAGGGGTGTCAGCATGTTCGCTCCGCGTACGCCCCCGTGCGCGAACGACGCCTGGAGGAATTCGCGGAGCGCCTCCTGGAACTCGGCCTCGCGGCCGCGTTGCACCCGCCGGATGATTGCGACGTGGATCGACATGAGCAGGTCTCGAATCGAAAGACTGCCGGGGACAGTGGGATTGTGCCGGTCAAACGCGGGCGGCGACCACCTGCGGTTTCTGCGCGGATTGCGGCGCCTTGTGCACCATCGTGAACGCGTATTCGACGCCGCTTCCGTAGGCTCCTGCGTGCTGCTTCAGGAGCGCCATCAGCGGCAGGTAGTGCTCCTTGTTCCTCCAATCACGCTGGAATTCCAGCAGAGCCGCGATCGTCGTGAGGCGCACGGCGCCGGCCTGCTCCATGCGGGCCAGCGCGGCCGCCTGCGCGGCGCAGGACGTCGCACCACAGGAGTCCTCGACGACGTAGATCCGGTACCCCGCGCCAAGCATCTCGATTGTCGGCCATGTGACGCACACCTCGGTCCAGAGCCCCGCGATGAGGATGTTCTTCCGGCCCGTCGCTTCGATCGCCTCGCGAAAGGCGGGGTCGTCCCAAGAGTTCATCGAGCTGCGCTCGATCACCGGCTGCCCGGGGAAAACGTCGAGCAGCTGCGGCCAGACGTACCCTGAGAACGACTCCGTCTCTACCGCGGTGAGCACGGTCGGAACGCCGAACTCCTTCGCGACCTTGGCCAGCAGGACGACATTGTTGATCAGCATGGCGCGGTCCATCGAGGCTACGCCGAAGGTCATCTGCGGCTGATGGTCGATGAAAACGACGGCGGCGTCCGCCGGTGTGTAGAGTTGATGATACGAGTTCATGATTTTTCTGCGTCGGCCTCGCGCCGCGTGGGCCGACGAATGGGGGAGCCCGGTTCAGCGGCGGGACTGTGAGAAGAGCGGCCGATCGAGCGCCGCGACCTCACGTGCCTTTCTTCAATTCCTGATAGGTTTTCGGGACGTTGATCTGCGAGTGAACCCACGGGAAAATCTTGTAGCCCGCATAGCGCGTCATGCTCACCGCGAGCCGCTGGACTGTCTCTGCCTCCGTGAGTCCGTCCGCGATGGCGGCGCTGACCTGCCGCTTCAGTTCCTCGAGATAGCCGATCGGATATTCGATCGCGGCGATGCCGGTGGGCCGGCCGTGGCCGGGGACGACCACCGCGTCGCGCGGAAGGAGCGCGAGGAGTTTGCGCATCGTCGTCAGCGAAGCGTCCATTTTTCCGTCGAGCAGCCAGGGCAACGAAGGTCCGTCAGAGATGATCGGATTTCCGGTGAAGATGACTTTCTCCGCCGGAAGCCAGACGAAGAGATCGCCATCGGTTTGGGCGAAGCCGAGGTGCAGCACCTGCACGCTCTTGTTGCCCAGCTCGAACTGCACCCGGGCTCCGTCCTGCAGGAGAATCTGCGCCCGCTGCGGCCTCAGCTCGTCCATGCCGGAGTTGCGGCCGAAATATTGCATCATGAAGGCCACGTCCGCGGCGAAATGGGTCTGGATGTAAGCCTGGGTTGCGACGTGCTGGACGATCTGAACTCCCGCGGGGAAAAACTGATTCCCGTAGGAGTGGTCGCCGTGATAGCTCGTATTCACCAGATACAGGATCGGTTTCGCGGTCTGCGCGCGGATGAGTGCGAGCATCTGCTCCGCGAGGCGGCGGTTGAGCATGCTCTCGATCACGAGCACGCCGTTATCGCCGATCACGAAGCCGCCAGACGTCGCGACAGGGACTCCGGCTGCGTTCTTCGCTGCGGCGTCGTCGGGGAAGACGGCGAAAACGGCCGGAGCGACCTCCTTGGAAACGAGAACAACGTGATTGGGCGTCCAGACCAGTTGAGGATCCTCCGGCGACCTTGTTGCAGCGGTTTCGTTCTCAGCCGGACCGCCTGGCGCCGGGGTCTGTCCTGCAAGCGTCACGGTCACGAGAACCGAAGCCAGTGCGCCAACCGCGCGGCGACGAAACAAAGCGAGTCGCGAGTTCATGCCGCGACGTTGGGACTGAACCCGCTCGCGCAAAGCGAACAATGGGCGGTTTTTTTTCTCCTCCCAAAGAGGGACGCGCCGTTTGACGGCGGGCTTTCCTGCGACCGACGCTAGCCGTGCAGCAGACCGGTGCGGTTCGCCACGGCGATCGCTTCGGTGCGACTCAGGACGTTCAGTTTCCCGAAAAGCGCGCGCACGTGGCTTTTCACCGTGACCTCTGCAATCGACAACGAGGCCGCGACCGCCTTGTTCGATTTCCCCTCTGACAGGAGGCGAAGCACTTCCAGTTCCCGGGCGGTCAGCGGCACGACGGGCTGCCGGCTCGCGAGCTTGGCCGCGACTTCCGGCGGCAGGAAATACTTACCCGCGTGGACCTCGCGGATGCAGTGGAACAGGTCTTCCCTCCGCACATCCTTCAACAGGTAGGATTTGGCGCCCGCGTGCAGTGCGCGATAGATGTCCTCATCGCCGTCGAAGGTAGTGAGAACGATGATACGGGCTTCCGGATTGGCGGCCCTGATCTCCTTGATCGCGCTGACTCCATTGAGCAGCGGCATCTGCAGGTCCATCAGTGTCACGTCCGGTCGATGTTCGTTCCAGAGCTCGACCGCCTGCCTCCCGGTGGCCGCCTGGGCCACGACATGCAGCCCGGGTTCCTGGTCGATGATGACGGAAAGACCGTCCCGCACCACGGTATGATCATCGGCAAGTAGTATCCGGATCGCGGCGACTTTATCGGCCGGTTTGCTGTTTGGCAACGGGGCTGAACTGGACGGTGCCTCCGCGGATTTGTCGTTCGGTTTCTTGGTTCGAGGCATCGAGGAGATCAGGTTTCGACTCTTTCGTTGTGCCCCAGCGTGACCAGGATTTGCACTCCTGCGCCGGGCTCGGAACGGACAACGAACTGGCCGCCGATTTGTGTCACGCGTTCCTTCATGCCGATCAGTCCGAAACCGTCGGTTTCGCTTCCGAGTTCAAACCCTTGGCCGTCGTCCGCCAGACGTAGTTGGATTTCTTCAAAACCAAAAACCAACGTGGCGTGAAAGCTTCGCGCGTGAGCGTATTTGATGGTGTTCGTGAGCGACTCTTGGGTGACCCGAAGAAGCGTGTCCTCCCACGCGGGGGCCATGGGGCGAGGTTCGCCGTCGATTCGGAAGTCCGCACTGAGGTTCGTGCCGCTCGACATTCGCTTGAGCAAGCCGTCCAGCGCCGTGAACAGCGTCCCATCGCAGAGCGAACGCGGGCGGAGGGCCTGGATGGATCGCCGCGCTTCGCCCAATCCGGATCGCGCCAGATCGCTCGCTTGTTTCATGCGTTCGGCGACCATGGCGAAATCGTTCTGCGCCGCGGCGCCCGTGGCCGCCTCCAACTGGACGATGACGCCCGTGAACCCTTGCGCGAGCGTGTCGTGGATGTCGCGCGCGAAGCGATTGCGTTCCGCGTTGATGGCAGACTCGCGGCTCTCGGCGGAGAGGCGGGCCAATTCCATCGCGAGCATCGCCTGATTGGCGAGTGTCTCCGCCAACTCGATTTCCTCGGCCCGGAAAGTCTGCTTGCGACAAAAACGGAGTCCGATTGCCCCTTCGAGACGTCCGCCAACCGACATCGGAATCAGCAGGACGGTGATGATGCCGAGCGGGAGGAGCCGATCGCGCAACGCGAACGGACGCACGGTCCGAATGTCCTCGATGAGGCTCGCCTTGCCCGTGCGAAACACCTCTGGCCACGGCCAGAAATCCTCCATCGGTAACTGCAGGTCCATCCCTGCGAAGCGCGGAGCGTCTTTGGTGACGATTCGGTCGTCCTCGAACGCGAACTCAAAGCACACGCTGTCTTTGACGGTATCCCGCCGCCAGAAACTGCTGCTGTGAGCCCCCCATTGTCGCGTGATCGTGCGCATGATGTGCTCAACCAAGCGCTCGGGGGCCGGCTCGCGGGCCAGGGCTTCCAACGAGCCTTTCAGCGCCTCGATCTGTCCGCGTGCGAGTTGCTCCGATGCGCGGAGCGCCTCTTCCGCGCGTCGGCGTTCGGTGACGTCCATCACGATGCCGAGCATGCGCGTGGGTTTCCCTCCCTGCGTGTTGTACGTGCGGCCGCTCCCGGCGAGCCAGTGGAGACTCCCATCAGGCCAGACGACGCGGAACTCCGACTTGAAGTATTCCGAAGTTTCTATCGCCCGGCGCAGTTCGCTCTCCACGCGCGCTCGATCCTCGGAATGCACATGCTGCAAAAATTGTTTGGCACCCCATTCGGACTCCGGGATGGGATCGACGTACCCAAAACATTGATCGTGGCGAGAGGACCGTCGTGAAGTGTCGCGCACCATGTCCCAATCCCAATCGCCTACGCGCCCCGACTCCAACGTGAGTTCAAGCGCGGCTTTGGTTCGCTCCATCAGCACCCAATCCGTGACATCCCAATACATCGTGCGGGAGTAACCATTTCCGGTCGCAGGCCTTGACCACCAGTGAACCCAGACTGGCCTTCCATCGTCCTTGCGCCGCAGCTCCAGGAGCACGGGCCCGGACTCGCCGGCCGGTCCAAGGACGGACAGGGAATCACTCATGCGCCTCTTGTTTTCGGCTGTTTCGGCCGCGAGGCCGGACCCGAAGACCGAGCCGACATCTTCCGGACTGATTCCGAGCAGGTTCCTCGCCGCGCGGTTTGCGCGAATGAACCGCGTATCCAGTCCTTCATGCACATATGGAATCGGCGCCTCTTCGAAAAGGTCTTCGAACTCCGCCTGCAGCCGGGCGTTCTCCTCTTCGAGATCCTTTCCCACCGTCACATCCAGCACCGTTCCGATCAGGCGATCGATTTTCCCTTCGCGCGACATGAACGCCTGGCCCCAAGCTTTCACCCACCGGACTGTTCCGTCGCTCGGCTTCACGATGCGATATTCAGCCCGATATCTGCCGCCATTCGCGCCACTGACTGCTTCGGCGACGGCGCGCTCTATGCGTTCGCGATCGTCGGGGTGAATGCATTTCAGGAATAACTGCTGCGATACCTCGGCGTCGTGCGGCACGCCGAAGATTTCCCTGAAGCGAGGCGACCACTGTTCCGCCAAGGCGAAGTTTTTTATCTCCCCCTCCCAGAGTCCGATCTGAGCCGCTTCCAACGTGGCGAGCAGGCATTGCCGTTTGTCGGACTCCGACGCGCACAGCTGATTCGCCTGGTCCAGGCGTTGCCGGCATTCGGCGAGTTCGCGCCGGCACGTCGCCAGTTCGTCATGCAACGATTCGATCGTTTCAACCGCGTCGGCGCTTTCAGGATTCATTGCGTTGTTGGATGCGTGCCGGTGCTACGAAGCACACCCCGCAGTCGAATCGAGAAAGAGTATCGCCCCGCTTGGCGCGACGGGAGGAGATCGGAAATCGAGAAACATCTACGGTAGTCACACTATGCCACAGACACAAAACCGTCCATGGTGATTGCCTCCTTCTTTAGGCGGAGACGAGGCTCCGCCAAAAGAGGGATGACGTTGCCAGTGTGACTTAACCGACTTCACGAGTATCGCGTTTCCGCTCTCGTAAGTTGGCCGCTCGGTCGCGACGCGTGCCGGAAGCAGGAACGAGTCCCGCGAGTCACACGCGATAGCCGTCGCTCGCCTTCGAGAAGCCCGCTTGCGGGTGGGGCGGCGCGTCCCTGCGACGCCAGAAGGCCGCCGCTTGCGAACGGGTTCGTTCGCCCCACGCGAACGGGCGAGGATCGGTGCGCGGAAGGAACACCCCTTTGCCGAACTCAGTACGTCACCGTCTCACCCGGGAGCGGTGGAGTGGAGGGCGGTGTTTTGCGGTTTTTCGTCACGGCTTCGAAGCCGCTGGCGAGCTTGATCAGCGTCGGCTCGCTCCAGGGGCGCCCGAGAATCTCCAGGCCGACAGGATTGCCGTCGGCCGTGAAACCCATCGGCACGATGAAGGCCGGCAGTCCGGTGAGCGGGCTGGTCTGATTGGCGGTGTATTGACGTTCCGGATCGGTCCGCGGGCCCAGCTTCAGCGGCTTGCTCAACTTGTGCGGGTAGATGAGCGCATCCAGCTGGTAGCGGTCCATCAATTCGACCAGGGCCTTCCGGAGCGCGACCTTGCCCTGGAGGGTGGCGCGGTATTCGGGATCGCGGTTCAGATCGACGGGTTTCTCGATCAGCTCCTTGTCCGCCGGCCGGCCGGGAACGCCGGGGTGATCGAGAAGAAGGGCCCGGGCATCCTTGAACGGATACCCCGGACCCTGCCGCTCCAGGTAATGATCGATCGCGGCGATGCGTTCGTAGCGGCTTGGGAAACTGTTGGCCGCGAGAAAACGCGGCAGATCGATGCCCAGCGAGACGGGGTCGACGACTTTGGCGCCGTTGTTGCCGAAAACCGCGATCGCCTTTTTCGCCATCTCCACGATTTCGGGATCGGCGGCGGGCTCGTTGAAATCCCAGGCTTCCTTGAGCACGCCGACGCGTGCGCCGCGCAGTCCTTTCGGATCGATGAATGACACGTAGGTTTTCTCCGGCATCTGGCCGAGGCTCTGCGCCGTCCAGAGATCGTTGCTGTCGAAGCCCGCGATCACATCGAGGACGAGGCAGAGATCGAGCACGCTGCGAGCCATCGGCCCGCCGCGTTCGCCGGTGATGTAACTCCACATCTGGCCGTCGCGGCTGATCAGACCCGAGGTGGTGGAGAGGCCGAAGAGATTGCTGTCGCTCGTCGGCGTGCGGATGGAGAAGCCCGTCTCGCTGCCCAGGCCGGCGGCGGCAAAGACCGCGGCGACGGCGGCGCCGGTGCCGGAGCTGGACCAACCGGAAGTGCGCGTGAGGTCGTATGGATTGTGCGTGTTTCCGCCGAGCGTGCTGGCGGCGACGTTCTCCGGCTGGGCGTACCAGTCGGACTGGTTGAGCTTGGCCAGGATGATCGCGCCGGCCTCGCGGAGCCGCCGGACGACATAGGCGTCCTTGGTCGGTTTCACGCCCTTCAACGGGAGATATCCGCCGGTGGTCGGCATGTCGTGCGTGTCGAAGACGTCCTTTACCACGATGGGAATTCCGTGCAACGGGGAGCGCGGTCCTTTGGTTTTCCGCTCGGCGTCGAGGGTGCGGGCCTCCTCCAACGCGCCTGGGTTGAGGAAGAGGACGGATCTGATTCCGGGGCCCTTCTGATCGTACGCGTCGATTCGCGCGAGATAGAGCTGGGTCAGTTTCTCCGAAGTCAGCGCGCCCTTGTCCATGGCGGCCTGGAGATCGGCGATGGTGGCGGTGCTCAGCTCGAGGGAGGCAGACTCGGCGCGCGGGAGCAGGAGGAGACCGAAAGCGAGAAGGAGGGCGAGGCGGAAGCGTTTCATGATTCGGTGTAGGGGAGCGTCAATACGTGAAGGTTTCGCCGGGAAGGGCCGGAGTGGTCGCGGGCGAGACGCGGTGCGGGAACGCCTGCTCGTAGGCATACGCGTAGGCGAGGAGCCGGGGTTCGCTGTACGCAGGGCCGAGGAACGAGATCGTCACGGGCAGCTTGTCGGTGGTCAGACCCGCCGGGACGATCACGTCCGGGAACTGGGTGACATTGGCGATACTGGTGAGCGTGCCGGAGAAAGGGGCCCGCGGTTTGCTGCGGAACTCGGGATCGATCCGGTCGGGGCGCTTGGCGAATGTCGGATACACGAGCGCGTCGAGCTGGTGATCCTGGATCAGCCCGAGGACTGCGTCGCGCACCATCGCCATGCCGTGGACTCGGGCCGACTTGTAAACCAGGGAGGTGGAGGGCGGGCCGGCGTTGTCGACCTTGAACCGGTTGTAGAGCGACGGATGCGGCAGCATTTTTCCGCGCGGCGTGGTGAACGCGTCGGCGCGCTCGATCATCTCCGAGAGGGTTTTCGGATAGTCGCCCTTCAGCGTGGCGAGATAAATGGCGTACTGCTCTCGGATGTCCGCGCCGCGCACGACGTCCATCACGGCGGTGCGGCCTTCGAGTACGACTGCCGGATAGTGCAGCGGGTCGATCACGACGGCGCCGAGGGATTTCAGTTCGGCGACCGCGGCGTCGAAGACGCGGTCGACCTCCGGATCGGAGCCGTTGAGATCGCGGATGACTCCGATGCGCACGCCCTTCAACGCGTCCTTTCGGAGAAAGCCCGTGTAGTCCTTGAAAAACAGACCTGCGCTCGTGGCGGTAAGCGGATCGTTGGGATCGATGCCGGTCATGAAACCGAGGGAGAGCGCGACGTCATAGACCGTGCGCCCCATCGGCCCTCCGGTATCGAACGTGAGCACGCGCGGGATGATACCGGAGCGGGAGAGCAGCCCGTTGGTCGGCTTGATGCCCACGACGCCGTTTGCGGAGCAGGGGCCGCGGATGGAGCCGCCGGTGTCCGTGCCCAGGCCGAGCGGGGCAAACCACGCCGCGAGTCCCGCACCGGTGCCGCCGGAAGAGCCGGCCGGAACGCGGGTCAGATCGTGGGGGTTGTGAGTTTGTCCTCCGAGCGAACTGAAGCCGTGGCCACCGGCGGCAAACTCGTCGAGGTTGACCTTGGCGAGCATGATGGCGCCGGCGTCCCGCAACGCCCGGATCATCGGCGCATCCTGTGCGGGCATGTTTCCGGCGAGCAGGAACGAGCCGCCGGTGTTCGGCATGCCGACGACATCGTAGTTGTCCTTCACCAGGACCGGAATGCCGTGCAGCGGGGAGCGGCGGCCCTTGGCCTTGAACTCCGCATCGAGCGCGCGGGCCTCCGACAGGGCCTCGGGATTCAACGTGATGACGCTGTTGAGCGAGGGGCCCTTCTGGTCGTAGGCGTCAATGCGGGCCAAATACAGTTGGACGAGCTTTTCGTACGTGAGGGCGCCGGCGTCGACCGCGTCCTGGATGTCGCGGATGCCGGCCGTTTCGAGCTGGAAGGTCTTCGCTCCGACGCGGGGTGCGAGCGCGCTGAGCAGGACGAGGAGGGCAAGGAGAGTCGTTTTCACCGGGGAGAAGGGGGAATTCTTCGACAGGATGGAGGGTTCAGGGCGGCGCGGCGGCCTGCACCGCCGCGCCGCGGTTCGTTTTCGCCGCCAACCAAAACGGCGAAGAAGGAGGATATGACGGGGCGGGCGATCAGAGCTGCTCGCCGGCCAGCATGGGCGTGGTTTTCGGGAGACGGCGCGCTTTCGTGACTTGCTCGAAGTCGTAGCCGTACCCGAGCAGCTTCGGTTCGCTGAAGGCCGGACCGAAAAACGAGATCGTCACCGGAAGCCCGTCCTTCGTCATGCCGGCGGGGACGATCAGATCGGGAAAACCGGTCTGGTTCGCGATGTTTGTCGGCGAGTCGGTTGGCGCCGGTGCGGACGGAGTGGCCGAGGGTTTGATCGGTACCGCTGGACGCGGCGAGGTGGGGTAGACGATTGCGTCGAGGCGGTATTTGTCGAAAAGCGCCAGGACGGTCGCCTTGGTCAGCGCAAGTCCCTGCGTGACCGCGGCGAGATAGATCGGGTCGTCCAGCGCGAGCGCCTTCGAGGCCGTGTATTTCAACGCATACGCCTTCTCGGGGCTGCGGTAGCCGGTCTTCGGGTCGTTCGCCAGGGCGACAAGATCGTCGAGAGTCTTTGGATACTGCGGCTGCGTCGTCCTCAGGTAGTCGGAGATCTGTGACTTGAATTCCGACGCCATGATGAGGGACGAAAGCGCCTGCTTCGATTGGAGCAGGTATCCGGGATACCGCACGTCCACGACCGTGGCGCCCTGCGCCGTCAGCACGGCGACCGCCTCGTCGAAGATCCGATCGACCTCGGGATCCTTGCCCGTGAAGTCGCGCGCCACGCCGATGCGGGCGCCCCGCAGCGCGCCTTTCTTCAGGAACTGGGTGTAGTCCTTCTCGAATTTTCCGGCGCTCTTTTGCGTGGCCGGGTCCGCGGAATCGACGCCCGTCATCACGCCGAGGGCGACGGCGACGTCGTAGACGCTGCGGGCCATCGGTCCGCCGGTGTCGAAGGTGAGGGCCAGCGGCACGATGCCGTCGCGGCTGAGAAGACCGTGGGTCGGCTTGAGGCCGACGATGCCGTTGGACGACGACGGGCCGCGGATCGAGCCGCCCGTGTCCGTCCCAAGTCCGAACTGCGCGAAGCCCGCCGCGATCGACGCCCCGGTGCCGCCGGAGGACCCGGCGGGACCGCGCGAAAGGTCGTGCGGGTTGTGGGTTTGGAGCCCCATCGAGCTGAAGCCGTTCGGCACCGCGCCGGCTTTCAGAACCGCGGGATCGGTCGCGCCGCTCACGCTCCCTCCGCCTCCGGCGAACTCGCTCAGGTTGACCTTCGCGAGCACGATCGCCCCGGCGTCGCGGAGCGCCTTCACCACGAAGGCGTCGTCCGGGGGAAGAGAGCCCTCGAGCATCTGCGAGCCCGCCGTGGTGGGCAGGTCGGAGGTGTCGTAGTTGTCCTTCAATACGATCGGGATTCCGTGGAGCGGGCCGCGGACCTTGCCGGCGAAACGTTCGCCGTCGAGTGCGCGGGCCTGCTCGAGGGCCTTTTCGTTCAGGGTGATGACGGCGTTGATCGCCGGCCCCTGCTTGTCGTAGGCCCGGATCCGGGCGAGGTAGAGCTGGACGAGCTTTTCCGAGGTGAGCGAGCCGCTCCGGAAGGCGGCGTTGAGATCGGCCACGGTCGCGTCTTCGAGGGCGAGCCCGGCGGATCGGGCGAGCGGAGCGGCGAGAAGCGCGAGGGCGAGCAGGGCGGAGAGGCGGGCTTTCATGGGCGGGAGGGAACGTGGTGGCGCATCCAGGGGTTCAATACTCGAACTTTTCCCCGGGCAGCGCGGGCGTGGTGGAAGGCGACACCCGGTGGTGCGTCGCCTGTTCGTAAGTGTAGGCGTAGGCCAGCAGCTTCGGCTCGCTGTACGCGGGTCCGAAGAACGAGATCGTGACGGGCATCTTCTCGGCCGTCAGGCCGGCGGGGACGATGACGTCGGGGAACTGGGTGACGTTGGCGATGCTCGTGAGCGACGGCGGCGAGGGCCGGTCGATGATCTTGGGCGTCTCGGGATCGATGATCTCCGGCTGGCGGGACCGCGTCGGATACACGATCACGTCGAGCTTCTTGTCCTCAAAAAGGCCGAGGACGGCGCCGCGCACCGCGGCCATGCCGTGCTGCCGGGCGGCGGTGAACGTGGGCGAGGTGATCGGAGGACCCTCGCTCAGGCGCTTGAAACGGGTGAAGACGCTCGGGTGCGGGTGGAATTTTCCCGTCGGCTCGGTCAGCGCGATGCCTTTGTCGGCGAGCTCCGCGAGGCTCTTGGGAAAACCCGGGCGCAGTTCGGAGAGGTAGGCGGCGTAGTCCTCGCGCACCTCGGAGTTGCGGACCGGGTCCATGACCATCGTCCGGTTCTGGAGCGCGATGGGCGGGAAGTTGACGGGATCGACCAGCTCGGCTCCGAGCGCCTTCAGCTCCTGAAGCGCGGCGGCGTAGACCTTGTCGACTTCCGGATCGGTGCCGGCGTAGTCGCGGATGACGCCGACGCGCACCCCCTTGAGCGAATCCTTCTTCAGGAACTGCGTGTAGTCCTTGTAGAAAAGCCCGGCGCTCGTCTGCGTGAGCGGGTCCTTGGAGTCGATGCCGGTCATGAAACCGAGCGAGAGGGCGGCGTCGTAAACGGTGCGCGCCATGGGGCCGCCGGTGTCGAACGCGAGCACGCACGGCATGATGCCGGCGCGGGAGAGCAGGCCGTTGGTGGGCTTGATGCCGACGATGCCGTTGGCGGACGAAGGCCCTCGGATGGACCCGCCGGTGTCGCTGCCCAGGCCGAGCGGGGCGAACCACGCCGCGAGGCCCGCGCCGGTGCCGCCGGAGGAGCCGGCCGGGTGGCGCCGTGGGTCGTGCGGGTTGCGCGTCTGGCCGCCGCGCGAACTGAAGCCGATGCCGCCGTGCGCAAACTCGTCCATGTTCACTTTGGCGAGGATGATCACGCCGGCCGCGCGAAGGTCCTTGATCATCTTCGCGTCCTCGTACGGCAGCGAACCGTCGAGGAGAAACGTCCCGCCGGTGGTGGGCAGGTCGAAGGTGTTGTAGTTGTCCTTCACGAGAATCGGGATTCCGTGAAGCGGCCCGCGCGGCCCCTTCGACTTCCGCTCCGCGTCGAGCGCCCGGGCTTGCTCGAGCGCGTGGGGATTCAGCGTGATGACGGTGTTGAGCGCCGGACCTTTCTGGTCGTAGGCCTCGATGCGGGCGAGGTAGAGCGAGACGAGCTTTTCGTACGTGAGGGCGCCGGCGTCGACGGCCTCCTGGATGTCGCCGATCGAGGCGGTCTCGAGTTCGAAGGTCTTGGCGGGCAGCGGGCGGCTGCCTAGGAGGGCGGCCGCGAGGAGCAGGGCGATGGTTTTTGGGCGCACGGTGTGTTGTGTGTGGTGGAAACGGGAATACGGAAGGGCTTCGCAACCGTCAGAACGGCAGCGCGTCTTCGGGCAGGAGCGGCGTGGTCTTGGGCAGCGCAATGCCGTGGGTCGCCTGTTCGAAGTCGTAGGCGTAGCCGATCAGCTTCGCCTCGCTGTAGGCGGGGCCGAAGAACGAGAGGGACACGGGCAGACCGTCCTTCGTCATGCCCGCGGGAACGATCAGGTCGGGAAAACCCGTCATGTTCGCGATGCTCGTGGCGGAGTCACCCATCGCACTGGGTGTGAGCGGCACGGTGCGCGCGATGAGGGCAGCCGGGCGGGGAGCCGTCGGATACACGATGGCGTCGAGTTTCTGGCCGTCGAAGAGCGCGAGCATCGCGGCGCGAATCATCGGCAGCCCCTGGTCGCGCGCGGCGAGGTAGATCGGATCGCTCTGCTCGAGCGCGATCTTGTCGGTGTATTTCAGGCCTGCGGCTTTCTCCGGACTACGATAGCCCTTCGCGGGATCGTTGGCCTGAGCGACCAGCTCCGCGAAATTCCTCGGATAACCGGGCTTTGTCGCCGCGACGTGCGCGAGATAGGCGCCGATCTGGGCCTTGAAGTCGGCGTTCAGGACGGTGAGGAAAAGCGACATCCTGCTCTTGAGGAGGAACTCGGGGTAGGGCAGCGGATCGACGACGTCGGCTCCGAGCTCCTTCAACTTCGAGATCGCCGCCTCGGTCACGCGGTCCGTCTCCGGATCCTTGCCCATGAAATCGCGCGCCACGCCGATCCGGGCTCCCTTGAGCGAGCCTTTCCTGAGGAAACGCGTGTAGTCGCGCTCGAACTTTCCCCTGCTCGAGGCGCTGAGCGGATCGACCGGATCCACCCCCGTCATGATCCCGAGCGAGACCGCCAGGTCGGCGACGCTGCGCGCCATGGGCCCGCCGGTGTCGAACGTGAGCGCGAGCGGAACGATGCCGGTGCGGGAGAGCAGGCCGTTGGTCGGCTTGAGGCCGACGATTCCGTTGGCGGCGCACGGGCCGCGGATCGAGCCGCCCGTGTCGGACCCCATCCCGAACTGGGCGAAGACGGCGGCAATGGCGGCGCCGGTGCCCCCGCTGGAGCCGGCGGGGCCGCGTTCGAGATCGTGCGGATTGCGCGTCTGGCCCCCGGCCGAGCTGAAGCCGTTCGGGGGACTGCCGATTTCGGAGGGCACGCCCACGCTGCCGCCGGCGGCGAACTCGCTGAGGTTCACCTTGGCGAGAATCACCGCTCCGGCGTCGCGGAGCTTCTTCACGACGTAGGCGTCCTTTTCGGGGATCCAGCCTTCGAGCAGCTGGCAGCCGGCGGTCGTCTGAAGGTCGCAGGTGTCGTAGTTGTCCTTCAATACGACCGGGATCCCATGAATCGGGGAGCGCGGGCCTTTCGCCTTGCGTTCGGCGTCGAGGGCGCGGGCGGTCTCGAGCGCCTTCGGATTGAGCACGATGACGGCGTTGAGCGACGGCCCCTGCTTGTCGTAGGCGGCGATGCGGGCGAGGTAGAGCTCGGTGAGTTTTTCCGCTGTGATCGTGCCCTTGCCCATCGCCGCCTGGAGTTCGGCGATGGTGACGTGGGAGAGATCGGCGGCGGCGGCGCGGAGGCCGCCCAGCGCCACGGCGGCGGCCAGGAGGAGCGTGCGGGGGACGAGGGAGCGCGGGTGCATGGCGGATCAGTAGGTGATGGTTTCGCCGGGCAGCGCGGGCGCGTTCACCGGCGTGCGCAGGGCGTGGGTCGCCTGCTCGAAGGCGTAGCCGAGGGCGAGAAGCTTCGGTTCGGAGAATGCCGTACCGAAGAAGCTGATACCGACGGGCAGGCCGTTGGTGGTGAAGCCGGCCGGGACGATCAGGTCGGGAAACCCGGAGAGGTTGGCGAAATTCGTCGGCGAGGGCGGCGCGCCGGTGCCGCTCGCGAGCGCGGCGTTGGGCTCCTCGCCGATCTTCTGCGGGCGCTTCGGACTCGTCGGGTAGACGATCGCGTCGAGCTTGTTCGTGTCGAAGATCGCCTGCAGCGACTCGCGGACGTACGCCAGTCCGTGGTCCCTGGCCGCAAGGTAGGCCGGATCGGTGAGCGATCCGGTCCTGGCCTCGAGGCGGTACAACGCGAGGCGTCCGTGGTTGGGCACAAAACCCTCGGCGGTGGGCGAGGCGACCTTCTCCGAGAGCGCGAGGATGTCGGCATGGGTTTTCGGATACCCCGGTTTCAGCGTGGCGAGGTAGTCCTGGATCTGGTTCTTGAACTCAGGGCGCCGGATCGCGTTGTAGAGCTCGGTGCGGACGGCGTGCAGCGCCGCCGGGTATTTGATGTCGACCAGCGTGGCGCCCTGCGCCTTCAGGGCGGACAGCGCCGACTCGATCACCGAGTCGACCTCCGGATCCTGGCCCATGAAATCTCTCGCGACGCCGATGCGCGCCCCCTTGAGCGCCCCGGCGTCGAGAAACCGGGTGTAGTCGCCGGCGACTTTGCCTTCGCTCTTTTTGGTCGCGTCGTCGCGCGGATCCGCCGCGCCGGCGGTGACGTTGAGCGAGACCGCGATGTCGTAGACGCTGCGCGCCATCGGCCCGCCGGTGTCGAACGAGAGCGCGAGCGGAATGATGCCGGCGCGGGAGAGAAGCCCGTGGGTCGGCTTGAGCCCGACGATGCCGTTGCTCGTCGACGGGCCGCGGATGGAGCCTCCGGTGTCGGTGCCGTAACCGAGCGGCGCATACGCGGCGGCGATCGCCACGCCCGTGCCGCCGGAGGAGCCGGACGGCGTGCGGTCGAGGGCGTGGGGATTGTGCGACTGTCCGCCGAGGGAACTCATCGCCCCGCCGGACGCGAATTCGGAGAGGTTCACCTTGGCGAGGATGATGGCGCCGGCGGCGCGCAGGCGCGCGACGACGGTCGCGTCCTGCGGAGGCAGGGAGCCCTTGAGGCCGAAGAACCCCCCCGTGGTAGGGAGATCGGCGGTGTCGAAGTTGTCCTTCAGGACGACGGGGATGCCATGCAACGGGGAACGCGGGCCTTTGGCCTTGCGTTCGGCATCGAGCGCGCGCGCCTCCTCCAGCGCCTTGGGGTTGAGGGTGATGACGGCGTTGAGGCCCGGGCCTTTCTTGTCGAACGCCTCGATCCGCGCGAGGCACAGGCGGGTGAGCTGTTCCGAAGTGAGGGACCCGGCGGCGAACGCCTGGTCGAGGTCCGCGATCGTCGCGGTGGTGAAGGGGACTTCGGCGGCCGCGAGCCGGGCGGCCGACAAGAGGACGGCGGCGGCGGCCAGTCGGAGACCGCGCGAGAGTGTTCGGTGGATGAGCATGGCAAAAAAAAAGCCCCGGTGCGGTGCAACCGGGGCCGGGGGTTAGAATCGGCGGACGTACGAGACCTCGAAGCTCCGGATGAACTTCGGATCCAGCCAGTAGAAGGAACCGCGGTTCCAGATCTCCGTGTTGAAGATATTGGTGACGTTGACATTCACCTCCCACTTCTTGGTCCGATAGCCGACCAGCCCGTCGAGCGTCGTGGCGGCGTCGACGTGGATCGTGTGCAGGCGATCCGTCGCGAAGGTGCCCTGGTGATACACGGTGGTTTGGAAAACCCAGTGTGCGGTGGGCGTGTAGATGACGGTGAGGTTCGCCACCCGGTCCGGGATGCCCTCGACCTCGCGGTAGTCCGTCTCGCTGTCGGGAATCGTGGTCTGGAGGCGGCCGCCCCAACCGAACGCCTCGGCCGGGATGACGACCTTGCCGGATGCGTCCACGACGTCGGGATAGCCGGCGGACCGTGCGTCGATCGAGATGGAGCCGCCCTGGAGGTATTCCGAGCGGGAGAACGTCACACCGGCGATGAACGTGAGTTTGTCGTTGAGCACGAAGCGCAGGTCGCTTTCCCAACCGCGGCTCAGCGTGCTCGAGGCGGCGCCGCCGACGGTCGACACCGGGTCGAAGGACGTGCGCGTCTGGTCATACCACGCGAGGGTGGCGAAGAGCCGGTTTTTCAGGAGCGAGAACTTCGAGCCGAACTCCGTCATCTTCGAGCGTCCGAGGAGCTGGCCGGTGAGCAGCGGACGCACCGAGAACTCCTGCGCGGAGGCGTTGTTCACGATGAGCGACTGCTGGGCGTAGGTCCCGTAGAGCGTAACTCCCTTGACCGGGTTGTACGTGAGACTGGAGGACCAGGAGAGGCCGTAATCGGAGTCCTTCGCCGAGATGTCGTAGGGAAGGAACATGCCGGTGCTGGCGTAGTAGGAGTACGGCGCGCCGGGATTGGTGCTGCCGCCGCGCTCGTAGGTGCCCGCGGGCTCCGTGGTCTTGGCGCTGACGTAGTCGATGCGCCCGCCGAGGAGGAGGTTCACCTTCTCGAAGAACGTCGTGTTCGTCAGGAGGCCGAGACCGGAATCGACGTAGCTGGACTTGGCGACGAAGGACGGCGGGCTGCCGTCGTAGCCGCGCTTGAGGATCATGCTGTAGAACGTGTCGTTCGGCGTGAACGTGTCCTCGATCCGGGTGGCGTCGTTGTGGACCAGGCTGCGGCGGAAATCGATGTCGGTCGGGCTGGTGGCCACACGGTAGGTGTCCAGGTAATACACGTTCGCCGAGGCGAGGGCGTCGATCTTGAGCCAGCGCGCCAGCTCGAGCTTGTGTTCGTAGGTCGTCTTGTTTTCCGCGGTGAAGACGGCCTGGCGCTGCGAGAACGGATTCCGGCCGTCCTTGATCTGGTTGTGGCCGTCGACGAGCGTCTGGTTCTTGAACATGTAGCCGTCGTGATCGTCGCTGATGAAATCGAGGAAGAAGCAGCCGATGTTCGCGGTGTAGTAGTCCTCGCCGAAGGACATCGTCTTGTTCAGGGGCTTCTCGACCCAGGAAGTCGGATCCAGGTCGAAAGCCGGCGGCAGGAAGAACGCGCTCACCGCGCCCGTGGTGTTCGGCAGCTGGTCGACCTTACCGGTCGGCTGCGTGACGTTCATCGTCGGATACACCTTGAGCTGGTAACCCTGGCGCTGCACGGACGGGACGCCGGTGTACGAGGCGATGGCGGAGCTGTAAGTCTGGGTGTAGCCCGCCAGAAACTGGTCCATCGTGATGGTGGCGGGGTTGAGCTTCCGCGCGAGCCCCAGGTCCAAGTTCCCCTGCCAGGGGATGTTGCGGTACAAGGGATCGTTGGCCTGGCCGTTGTAGTAGAGACTGGGCCCGAAGGAGCTCAGCAGCCGGGCCGGATCGTTGGTCGTGGTGCTGAGCTGCGGCAGCCCGTAGTAATACGAGTTGCGCACCTCGCGCTCCGAAATCATGCCGTCGCGGTTCTCGTCGAGCTGATAGCTGAATCCGCCGTCCCAATACGTCTGCCGGGAGATGGTGTCCCGGGTGGTGCGGTTGATGCCGCCGGGCAGGCCGCCGTTGGAGTGCTGCCAGACGCTCCCCGTTTCGACCCGGAGGCCGTCGGTCACGTTGAACGACAGGGTGTCCTGGATGAGCTGCTGCTTGTCGAAATTGTTCACTTTGTACGAGCCGGAGTCCTCGTTGTAGACGTAGACGTGGTAGCCGCCCTTCTTGTTGATGAAGGGGATCGTCACCGGGCCGCCCACCTCGGCCGTGGCGATCTTCTTGTCGTACGAGCCGATCGTGATGCGGAACTGGCCGGACGGCTCCTCGAGATACTGCCCCGTGGTCGCGAGGCGCGCCGTCTTCGGATTGAAGTTCACGTACCCGCCGATGCGGCCCAGGCCGAAGATCGGGGAGGACGGGCCGCGCACGATTTCCAGCGAGTCGTTGGCCGTCCACATCGTCCGAAAATTGCCCTGCGGATCGATGCGCCGCATGCCGCGGAAGTAGAAGTCCGAGGTCTGGTTCCGGATGGAGATGTTGCCCTGCAGGCCGAAACGAAAATTCGAATACGTGCTGGGCGAAATCTTGATCAGATCCTCGGAGTTCCGGATGCCGAGGTTGTCGAGCAGGTTGGCGTTCACCACCGTTGCGGACCGCGGCGTCTCGGCGAGGGACTGGCTCAGGCCGAAGACGGAGCGCGTCGGTTCGGTCGGGAGGACGAGGGCCTTGTCCTCGAAGCCCTCCTCGGTGACCAGTTTCTCGACCTTGACGATTTCATCCTTGGGTTCGGCGTCCTTGGCTTCCGGGGAGACCTGCGCCTGCGCCGCCTGCGCGAGCAGGAGCGCGGCGAGCGCGGAGCGGAGGGGCGGAGCGGTTCGACCGGCGGGTTTTTCAAGGATGGGTGTGCGTGACATTTGCTTCATGATGCTTGGTGGAGAGGCGAAAAGGGTCGGGCCGCGGCGCGGCCCGGGTGATGGGCGTGGACGGCAGGGTCAGAGCGGCGGCTTCCGCCAGCCGCCGCTGCGCGACTCGAGGTACGCGGCGACCGCGATGGTGATGTCCTCGCGCCAGGGCGCGGCGGCGACCTGGACGCCGATGGGGAGTTTCCCGTCGGCGGAGGTGCCGCAGCGCACCACGGTCACGGGCCAGCCGGTGCTGTTGAACGCGCCGGTGTAGCTCCACGCCATGGGATTGGGCGCCGTGCCGGGAGGACGGTCGATGACCTCGGCGGGTTTGCCCGCGACCGGGCAGAGCAGGACGTCGTAGCTCTTGAACCACTCGAGCATCCGGCTCTTGGAGAGGTCGGCCATCTCCCACGCCTCGATGTATTCGGCGGACGAGATCGGCGTCATCGTCTTCATCCGCTCGGCGACCGCGGGAGAGTAGTTCTGCGTGCCCCACTTGGCGGCCATGCGTTTGTAGAACGCCCAGCCGTCGCCGTTGGTGAGCTTCCGCCGCGCTTCGAAGAGGTCGACGAAGATGTCCTTCGGCAGGTCCTCGTTCACGGAGGCAACGGCCTCGCCGAGCCAACTCGCGGCCTGGCGGACGGCGTTCTGCGTGTCGTCGTCCGTCTCGGTCATGCCGTTGGTCGGGAAGAAAACCGCGCGCAGCTTCTTGAGGTCCACCGCCGCGGGATCGGACCAGGGGACCGGCGCGCAGGCCGCATCGTGAAAGTCGGGGCCGGCGATGAGCGGCGTGATCAGGGCGATGTCCTCGACCCGGCGCGCCATCGGTCCCAGCTGCTGCCAGAGATCGAACACCCCGCCGAAGTCCACGATGTGTCCGGTGCGGGGGACGCGGACGCTCGTCGGTTTGATGCCGACGATGCCGTTGATGTGCGCGGGCCCGCGGATCGAGCCGCCCCAGTCGGAGCCGATGTCGAAGGCGCTCATCCCGGCCGCGACCGAGGCGCCGGCGCCGCCCGAAGAACCGGACGTCGTGCGGGTGAGGTCATAGGGATTGTGCGACGAGCCGTAGAGGAGGTTCGACGCGGCGTTGAGGCCGGCCAGCCCGCCGAGGGTGAACTCCGGCGTGTTGGTCTTTCCGAGGAGTATGGCGCCGGCCTTGCGAACGCGGGCTACGACGGTGGCGTCTTTCTTCGGAATGTATTGCTGCCGGCCGTACGTGGCCCCGGTGGAGATCACGCCCTCCGTGTCGAGGGAGTCCTTGATCGTCATCGGCACGCCGTGAAGCGCGCCCTTGATGTCTCCGCGGGCGAGGGCCTCGTCCGCGGCCTTGGCTTCGGCGAGCGCGCGTTCGTGGCAGTTCATCACCACGGCGTTGAGCCGGTCGTTGATTGCGTCCTGGCGGGCGATGAACGCCTGGACCGCTTCCGTGGAGGAGATCTTCTTCTCGCGGATCAGCTGGGCGAGCCGCGTGGCCGACATGAAAAGCACGTCGTCGGTCTTGTCGCCGGACGAGACATACGGCGCGGCTTGGGAGCGGGTGGCGGCGAGCGACGAGGCGGCGAAGGCGGTGGCGAGCCAACCCGCGTTGCGCAGGAAGTCGCGGCGGCCGGAGGCGGCGAGGGAAAGGGTGGAGCGTTGCATGGTTCGATGAGGGCCGAGGATTTCAGAGGGGCGGCTTCTGCCAGCCGCCGGATTTGCCTTCGATGTGGGAGAGGGCGGCGATCACCACGTCGTCGCGCCAGGGCTGGGCGACGACCTGGATGCCGAGGGGGAGCGGGGCCTTTTCGGCCGTGCCGCAGCGGACCACGCCGGCCGGCCAGCCCGTGGTGTTGTATTCGCTGGTATAGGACGCCCCCATCCAGTTCTTGGGCCGCTCCGCGTCGAGCGGGATGGGCGCGCAGTTGCTCGCGGGGCAGACGATCAGGTCGTACTGCTCGAACCACGCGAGCTGCTCGCTGCGGATCGCGTCCATGTCCTCGCACAGCTTCGTGAAGCGCTCGGCGGGCACGACCTCGCCGTCGAGCCTGAGGCCCGGGGAAGCCTGCAACGTACCGTGTTTTTTGAGCAGCCGCCGGATGTGCTCGCGGCCGTCGGCGCCGTTGAAGGCGTTCCGCGTCTCGGCGAGTTCCTTCATCTTCGGGGGGCGGTCCTCGGCGATCTTGCAGCCGAGCTCGGAAAAGTAGGCGACGCATTGCTTCACGGTGGCCTGGATCTCCGGGGTCGGGTCGACCTGGCCGTTGGTCGTGTAGAACGCGATCCGCAGGCTGCCCAGGTTCACCGCGGCGGGATCGCCGAGCGGCACCGGGGCCATGGCGGCGTCCCACGAATCCGGCCCCTGCAGGATCGGCAGCAGGAGCGCGAGGTCCTCGACCCGCCGGGCGAGCGGGCCCGTTTCCTGGAAGGAGTCGAACGCGCCGCCGTAGCCGACGATGTGGCCCGTCCGCGGCACGCGCCCGAGGGTCGGCTTGATGCCGGCGATGCCGTTGGCGAACGCAGGGCCGCGGATCGAACCGCCGTAGTCGGAGCCGATGTCGAACGACGATCCTCCGCAGGCGACGATCGCGCCGGCGCCGCCGGAAGAGCCGGACGGCTGGTAGTCGAGATTGTACGGATTGCGGGTGACGCCGAAGACGAGGTTGATCGTTCCCTTGCCGCCGCCGCCGAGGGTGAACTCCGGCGTATTCGATTTCCCGAGAAGAATCGCACCGGCGGCGCGGGCTCGCGCGACCACGGTGGCGTCCTTGCCGGGGATGAAATCTTTCCGGCCCAGCGTGCCTCCGGTCGACAGGATGCCCGCGGTGTCGAAGGAGTCCTTGATGGTCATCGGCACGCCGTGGAGCGGCCCCTTCAGCTTGCCCTTCGCGAGCAGCGCGTCGGCTTCGGCGGCCTCCATGAGGGCGCGCTCGTAGCACTTCGTCACGATGGCGTTGATCTTCGGATTGACCTGCTCGATGCGGGCGATGTGGAGCTTCACCGCTTCCGTCGCGGAGATTTTTTTCGCGCGGATCAGCTCGGCGAGCTTGGTCGCCGACATGGCGAGCGGATCGTTGGACGGATCCTTGGAACGCAAGCCGCCCGAGAGCGCTTCGGCCGCTCCGAGGCGCGGGCGGAGGGTGGCGAGGGCGAGGGCGGCCGCCGTGCCGTAGCCGGCGGTGCGGAGGAACTGGCGGCGTCCGGTGGGCAGAGTCAGAGGGCGGTTTCCTGGCGGTGAAGAGCGATGGGAGGGCATGGGAACGGTCGGTCCGGCAGTGGTATCTATCGGGTTAATACTCGTTGAAGATCCGGCGGATCTCCTCGAGGTCGGTGGTTTTGGTCAGGGCGAGCTGGAGAAGCGTGCGCGCCTTTTCGGGCGGAAGATTGTCGCCGGCGACGATGTTGGCCTCGCGGCGCCGGATCGTGTCCTGGACGCGGCCGCCGCGGGTTCGGGCGGTGGCGACGACCACCACGCCCTTCGCCTGGGCGCGTTTGACGGCCTCGACCTGCGTGCCCCCGAGGGCGCCGGCGCCCGTGCCGTCGACGACGATTCCCTTCACCCCGTGGTCGACGAGCGCGTCGATGAGGTAGCCGGCGGGCTCGGTGTACGCGTAGACGATCTCGACGGGCGGGAGCTGCGCCGGAAGCGAGGCGATGTTGAACTCCGAGTTGAAGGTGTGACGGCGGACCGGCGAGCTGTAGAACTTGACGATGTCGGGATCGGCGACGCCGATCGCGCCGAGATCGACGCTCTTGAACGTCTCCACGCGGTAGGCGCTCGTCTTGGTCACGTCGCGCGCCGGATTCACAAACTGGTTCATCGCGTGCAACACGCCCTTGTCCGCCGCGTCCGGGCAGGCCGCGACGCGCACGGCGTTGAGAAGGTTGAGCGGTCCGTCGCCGCTGAGCCCGGTCCAGGGACGCTGGGAGCCGACGAAGACGACCGGCTTATGGATGCTGACCACCAGGTCCATGAAGTACGCGGTCTCCGCCATCGTGTTGGTGCCGTGGGTCACGACGATGCCGTCCACGGATTTGTCCTCCGCGAGTTCCTGCAGCCGGCGGGCGACCTTGTACCAGTGCTCGATCGTCATCCCGCCGGTGACGTCTTCCGGCTGGCGGAAATCCTCCGTCCGAACCTGGGCGTAGAGAGCGAGGTCGGGCAGGTCGTGCACCCAATCGTCCGGCGCGACGCGGAAGCCCTTGCCGCCGTAGTTGGAGACATTGAGGCGCGTGTCGCCGCGGCTGGCGATCGTGCCTCCCATCGAGAGGATGACGACGCGGGGGAGCTGAACGCCCTTCGGCGCATAGGCGCTGGGAATCTCCTGGGCAGGCGCCGTCGGGCAGACGGCGGGCGCCAGGAGAGAAACGAGAGCGAGGCAAAGTCGGGGAGGGAAGTGCATGGCGTCGCGGAAAAATGCGTCAGTACGTGTTGAACATCCGTTGGAGCTCCCGCGGATCGGTCGTCTTCGTCAGCCCTAGCCGCAGGAGGACGCGGGCCTTCTGCGCGTTGAGGTTGTCGGAGGTGACGACTCCGCGGCCCTCGCTTTTTTCGCTGAGGACCACGCGGCCGGAGC
Organism: Opitutaceae bacterium EW11; assembly: GCA_003054665.1. Classification (GTDB taxonomy): domain Bacteria; phylum Verrucomicrobiota; class Verrucomicrobiia; order Opitutales; family Opitutaceae; genus EW11. Next base: position 450,056 of record QAYY01000002.1, read on the forward strand.
CTTTGCGGTCGCTCTGCACGATGACCACGCCTGCGCCCAGCGCCTTGGCGGCGGCCTTGCGGAACGAAGCCGCGCCGTCGTTGAGCACGATCCCCTTGGCGCCCGCGGCGACCAGCGCCTCGATCGGCGCGGGGGAGGCCTCCTGGTAACCGTAGACGATGTCGACGACCGGAAGCGTCTCGAGTGCGGAGACGTCGAATTCGCTCTGAAAGGTGTGGCGCGTGAGCGGAGTGCGGTAGAACACGACGCGGTCCGAGTCGGTGTAGCCGAGGGGGCCGATGTCGCGGTCGACAAACGTCTCGACGTGGTAGGTGTTCCCCTTGGTGACGAAACGCGCGGAGTGGATCGTGTCGTTGAGAACGACCATGACGCCCTTGCCGACGGCGTCCGGGCAGACGGCGACGCGCACCGAATTGTAGAGATTGAACGGTCCGTCGCGGCTGATCGCGGTGAAGGGGCGCATCGCTCCGACCACCACGACGGGCTTCTTCGATTTCACCGTGAGCTGGAGGAAGTACGCCGTCTCCTCGAGCGTGGACGTTCCGTGGGTGACGACGGCGCCGGCGATCTCCGGGCGGGCCAGCGCGGCGTTGATGCCCTTCCCGAGTTTGAGGAGCTGCGCGGCGCCGATCTCCCCGCTGCCGACGTTCGATACCTCCTGTATTTCAACTTTGGCGACAGACTGGAGCTCCGGCAGGTCGTCGAGCAGCTCCTTCGGGGAGACGCGGCCGTCGCTGTACTCGTAGAGTTTGTCGCGATGGGCGCCTTTGCTCTGGATCGTGCCGCCGGTGGTGAAGAGGGCGACGGTCGGAAGGTCGGCCGCAAGGAGTCGCGGCGCGAGGGACAGGAGGAGGACCAGGATCAGGTGGCGAATGGTTTTCACGGCGTGCTTGGGCGCCGAACGAACGACGGGCGGGCGGGCCGTCATCGGCCCTTTTGCGAAGCCGCACCGGTGGGGGAACTTTCGGTGCGGCCCGCAGGTATTATCCGCGTCGGGTCGGCTTGCGGTGTGTTGGTCGAGCAGGCCACCGTCAGCACCGCCGGTGCCAGAAGCGCGCGCCGATCGATAGATGAATTTTATTCGGCGACGCGCGCGGGAAAGGCTGACGCGCGGAATAAAATTCAACCAAACGTCCTCGGACGGCAGCGCGAGCGGTCCCGTCGGTTCGCCATGCGCGCTTCCTCTTCGGCGAGATCGCAGGCTGAAAGAAAATGGACAGTTGCCGGCCGGTGAAAAGGAGGGCCGGGGAGAAAATTGACCACACGCCGCCGGAAAGACTCCAGGCCGGCCCGTGGCCTCCGAGCTCTTTCGGGATCGCCGAATCACGGAGGGCTCCGGAAACCGGCCGTGTTCCCGGAGACAAAAAAGGCCGCCTCGGGGGAGGCGACCTGAAACCGGGGGAAGGAGTATCCGTGCCAGTGTTACTTGTTGACGAGCGACGTGCCGGCGACTTTGCGCGCGATCATTTCGGTCAAGCGCTGGATTTCCATCTCCGCGGAACGTTTTGTGATCGCGGCGAGTTCGGCCTCGCTGGCGGTCTCGAGGAACTCCCGCGTCCGCGCGTCCTTGGCGGTACGCAGCTGGGCGAGTTGCTTCTCGAGATCGGCGATCTCCTGGTTGAAGCGCTCGGCGGTCGAGACGTACTGTTGGGTCTCGTCGAGGATCCGCTTCGAGTCGGCGTCCCACTTGGCGAGGCGCTCGTCGTCCTTGCGTTTTTCCTCGGCGAGACGCTCCGCGGTGCGTTTCGCGGAGTCCTCGCGGGACTTGGCCTCGGCCGACTTGCGTTTCTCCGCCTCCTCCTGCTTGGCCTGGGCGATCTTTGCCTCTCGCACGCGATCGGCCTCGTCCGAGGCCTTGCTGAACCGGCTGTAGAAGACGGAAAAGACGGCGAGGAGAACGACGGGAAAAATGAAGTAGAATCGTTTCATGAGGAGCTTCAGGAGTTTTTCTTCGAGGCCTCGGCGGCGGCGGCGAGCCGGGCGGCTTCGGCCGCGTCGATTTTCGTCAGCAGCTCGGTGTACGCGGCGGCGTTCTTCTGCGCCTTGGCAACGAATTCGTTGAAGAACGTCTTCTCGTCGCGGTTGTACTTGATCGAGGCTTCCAGCTTGGCGATGGCGTCCTGCTCGGTCTTCACGTCCTTCTTCAAGCGGTCGAGCTGTCGGGAGAGTCTCTCCTGCTCGCGAAGACTGCGGTCGCGGGCGTCGATGGCCGCCTGGCGCGATTCCTTCCGGCGCGTTTCCTCAGCCTCCTTGTCCGCGCGCTCCTTCTTGAGCTTTTGCTGGGAGGCGACGGCGTCCTCGAGCGCGCGTTTGCGGGCTTCCGCCTCGCTCTTCAGCTTGGCCTCTTTGGCGATGCGTGCCTCGGCGGCTTTCTGGGCCTCGCGGGCGTCGTAGGCTTTGTTGAACTGCAGGGTGTAGGCGGCGAACAGTCCCAGCGCGGCGATGGGACCGATGAAATAGAGTTTTTTCATGGTGCTAGATTTTGGTGTTTTTCAGGGCTTCGCGTTCCTTGATGGCGTCGAGCGCCGCGCGCTTCAGGCGTCGAGCGTCGTCGGCCTTCACGTCCGGCTGTTGCGCGGCGTTGTCCGCCCACTTGGCGGCCTCGTCGAAGTTCTGGGTTTCGTAGGCGGTGAAACCGAGGAAGAGGTACGCCGCTCCGGGTTTCTTCAGGTTGCCCTTGGCGGCGGCGCGCTGGAGGTGGAGATGGGCGTCTTTCACGCGCCCCGCTCCGTAGTGGAGCTGCGCGAGCGTGAGTTCGATCTGGCCCTCGGCGGGGAAGAGCGCGGCGGCCTTTTCGAGCGTGCCGATGGCGTCGGCTTCGCGGGCGTTCTGCTGGTAGGCGAGGGCAAGCATTTCCCAGTTCGCCTGGGTGTTTTCTACGGCCCCGCTCTTCAGCCCCTCGGCGAGCAGGTCCGCGGCGCGGCCGTACTGCTCGATGTTGAAGTAGAGGCCGATGACGGTGAGGTTGTCCTTCGGCGTAGTGAAATGGCCGTTACGCTGCGCGCGCTGCATGGTCAGGATCGTGCGGATCTGGTATCGGCGGATCTCGCGGTCCTCCTTGGCTTCGTTGGCCAGCGCCATGTACGTGCCGGCGAGCTGCTGCCAGTACAGCGCGTTCCCCGGCTGTTTTTTCACCAGCATCTCGAGCATGTCGGCGGCGCCGAGGTGGTCGTTGAGCTGCTGCATCGAGGCGAGCAGCAGGACATAAAGCTGGTCCGGCGGCTTCAGCGCGCAGTAGAGGCCGTTGGTCGCCTCGGCGCGGGCCTTGCGGAGAAGCTCGGCGTCGGGCTTTCCCGCCTGGAGCGTGGCGTGACCGTAGAGGATCGAGGCGGCGAAGAGCTCGGCGTCGGGCGTGGGCTTGGGCGTGGCGTCGAGCCAGCGCCGGATGTAGCGGTAGGCCTGGTCGAAGAGTTCGGCCTGGCGCTCCGGTGATTTTGCCTCCGCGGCCAGCTGGTAGTGGAGCTGGCAGAGCAGGTAGAGCTGGTTCAACCGGACCGGTTTTTCGTAGAACTCGTACTCCTCGCCGAGCTGCTGCGCGGCGACGAGCGGCCCGACGGCCTCCTGGTATTTCCCCTCGGTGAGCAGGATCTGCCCCTTGAGCTGGGACACCATCGCCGTGTCGTAGGATTTGGGTTCGGCCTTGGCGAGGATGCCGTCCAGCAGTTTCACGGCGGCAGCGTAGTCCTTGGCGTCGACCTTCTCCTTGAGCTTGGTGAGCTCGGACGAGACCTCGTCGGAGATCTCCTTCTTGGGCCGCTGAGCGGTGGTGTCGGCGTGGAGCGAGACGGGAAGGAGGGCGAGCGCGGCGGCGAGGACGGGCGCGAGAAAGGGATGGCGGAGGGAGATCATGCTAACGTTCGGCGGACAGCTTGAATTCAATTTCCTGTTCCATGCGCGTGTTCACGGCGACGTTGCCCTTTTTTCCCGGCCGGAACTTCGACTTCATCACTGTCTCGATCGACGGGTTTTCGAATTCCTTGTGGGTCGAGCGGACGACGGTCGCGTCGCGGACGTCGCCCGTCACGTCGACGATGAACTGCACGACGGCGGAGCCCATGATTCCGGCGCGCTTCAGGCTCAGCGGATACTTCGGCCTGGGCTGGAAGCGCGGCTCGGGACGCTGGTCGAGGTTGGCGACGTCGAAGACCTGGCTGACGCCCTTGCCGACGCTCGCGTTGCTCGGGCCGGTGGGAATCGCGATCACGCCGCCCTTGTTCATGCGCGGCGGAGGCGGCGGCTGGATCTGCTGGGAGAAGAACGAGTCGCTCGAGGTCGAAGGCAGGTCGGTCTGGCTCGGCGGGGCGAGGTCCGAAAGATCCGTTTCATGCGTGGCCTCGGGCGTCGCGTCCGGCGTCTCCGGCTCCTGCTGCGGCATCACCATCACCTCCATGGAGGCGGGCGGCTCTTCTTTCTTGAGCTGCTCCTTGGCCCGGTCGATCAGGCTTCCGCCCCAGACGAGGCCGAAGTGGAGGAGGGCGGAGCCGACGGCGCTGACGAGTATGTTTCGAAGCATGGGTCAGCGGCCGGAGGCGCGGTAGATCGTTTCGATGGACACTTGTTTGATGCCCGACTTCCGCACCTCGTCGAAGGCCTTGATCGTCGCGCCGACTTTGGCGCGGTCGTCGCCGGTGATGAGCACGTGCGGGTTGGGCGAGGTCGCCTTGTAGTTCTGGAGCCGCGGAGCGATTTCGCTGAACGGGATCAACTCGCGGTTCCAATACGCGGAGCCGGCCTCGGAGACCTGGAGGATGACGGTGTCGTCCTCGGGATTGGGCGCCGCATTGGCTTTCGCCGCGGGAAGATCGATCGGGAGCGACTGGATCTTGTTCAACGACAGGGTGAACAGGACGAAGGTCGCAAGCAGGAAGAAGATCACGTCGATCAGCGGGATGATCTCGATGCGCGCCTTCTTGGGTCCGTCGAGCGAGTGGGAGCCTCCGGATGAGCCGGCCATGGTGGGATGGGTTGGATTATTTCTGTTGGATGCGGGTCTCGATGTTCACCTTCGAGATCCCGGCCTTGCGGACTTCGTCGACCACGTAACGCATCTGCGAATACATCGCGTTCTCGTCGCCGTTCACCAGGACCTTGGGATTGGGTTCGATCTGCTTGTAGGCCTGGAGGCGGACGATGAAGTCATCGAGGGTGATGTGCTCCTTGTCCCAGGCGATCGTGCCCTCGTTGGTCACGGAGATCGTGACGGCGTTGTTGGCGTCGCGCGGCTCGCTCGTCTCGATCGCGGGGAGCGTCACGGGGATGCCGCCGGATTTGTTGAGCGAGAGCGTGAAGAGAACGAAGGTGGCGAGCAGGAAGAAGATCACGTCGATCAGCGGGATGATCTCGATGCGCGCGCGCTTTCCGCCCCCCGCGGGAAGCTCCGCGGGGGCGTTGCTGGTGAACGGGTCCGACATCGGTTCAGGTGGTTACGTCGGCCTCGGCCTTCTTGAGGATCACGTCGAGGGTGTACGACGCCTGGCTGATCTCTCGCTTGGTGGTCTCCACCCGCGTATTCAGAATGTTATACGGGATGAGTCCGATGATGGCTATGACCAGGCCGCACGCCGTGGCGATGAGCGCCTCGCCGACGCCGCCGGTGATCTTGCTCGCGCTCGCGGCGATGTCGCCGTCGCCCAGCGCGCCGAACGTGTTCATCATGCCCGTCACCGTGCCGAGCAGTCCGAGCAGCGGGGCGGCGGTGACGCAGGTGTCGAGAACCGAGTGGCCCTGCTGGATGCGGGCGACCTCGGAGCTTGCGGCTCGCAGGAAGGCGCTGGAGAGCGAGTAATCCTTGTAGGTCAGCGCCTCGCCGAGGATGCGGGCGACGTAGTCCTTGGTGGTCTTGCTCAGCTTGATCGCGTCCTCGAAGGCGCCTTCCTCGATGCGGTCGAACATCTTGTTCACGATCTCCGGCTCCCGCGTGCGCTGATCCGTGACGAGGAAAAACACGCGCTCGAGCACGATCGTGACCGCGACGAACGACACCAGGGCGATCGGCCACATGATGGGTCCCCCATGCTTGAAGAGTTCCATGGGGGATTGGCCCATGATGAAGGCGACCGGGAGGGATTCTAGGGCTAGGCTCATGACGATGTATCGTTTCTTGTATCTTGGTTTCGGTGGGAGAGGCGCGGTCCGGCGTGGAGTCGCCGGCGTCCGCGGAAGGTGTGAAACGTCTGCGGGTTCGAAGGTGGCTTCGGATCACGCAGCGCGCGGCGGTCGACCGCCCGCGGAAACACGCGACCGGTCTGCGTCGGAGTTCAGCACGTTACATGCCCCCAGCCTTCCGGGGCCGTGCCATGTATCCGCGGGGAAAAACATTCAACCGAAGAGCCTGCCACAGTTGAAAAATGTTGCTCGCGTCGGGGCGGCCGGCCCCGGGCGCAACGCCTGCTGGGCCGTGCGCACCTATGTCCTTCTTCCCGGCGCCTCGCCGAACCGCTGTGTTTCGCGGGGTACACCTGACGGCTCTCCTGCTCGCCGCCGCGGCGGGCGGTTGTGTGGTGCACGAGAGCCGGCGCGCACCGGAGCCGGGAGTGACGATTCCCGCGTACTCCGTCGGCTCCGGCGCCCCGGCCGCGGCGCCGGCGACGGCGGCATGGTGGCGGACGCTCGAGTCGCCGCTCCTGGACCGGCAGATGGAGCTGGCTTTGCGCAACAGCCACTCGGTCGAGGCGGCACGCGCCCGGCTCGCACAGGCCGACGCCTACTACCGGCGCGCCTCGGCGGTGCGCTGGCCGGAGATCGGCGCCAAGGCGCATCGCCAGCACGACCTCGCCGCGGACGTGCGCCGCGAGGACTACTCCGAATTCGGTCCTGTGCTCGCCTGGGAAGTGGACCTCTTCGGGCGGCTCGAAAACGCACGGAGAACGAGGGCGATGGAGCGCGCATCGCGTCTCGGTCAGCTCGACGGCGCGCGACTCGTGCTTTCGGCGAACGTCGCGGAGGCGTATCTCGGCGTGATCGAACAGAAGGAGCTGCTTCGCCTGCTCCAGAGTCAGATCGCGGCGTCGCAGGAGATGCTGAGCATCATCGAGGGCCGGTTCCGGCAGGGGCTGATTTCGAGGGTCGATCTGCTTCAACAGCAGGGCCAGCTGGCTGACATCCTCAGCCAGGTTCCCGATGCCGAGTCGAACCTTCAGGTTCAGCAGAAGATTCTGGATACGCTCGTGCACGGCCGTTCCGGAGACGTGCCGGCGGTCCGGGTCGACGAGTCGCTCCCCGCCGCGGGGCCGCTTCCCGCGATCGGCGATCCGAACGCGCTGCTGCTGGCCCGGCCGGACCTTCGTTCCGCGCGGGCGGACGTGAGCGCGGCGGACGCCGACATCGGCCGCGCGATCGCCGAGCGTCTGCCGCGCCTGACGTTTGCCGCGGACGCGCTGGAGGTCGCCGGGCGCGGCCGGAGCGGGCTGTTGTCCACGCTCGATGGAAGCGTGCTTCTGCCCCTGCTCGATTGGGGAAATCGCCGGGCGGAGGTGCGGCGCGCGCGGGCCGTGCACGAGGAACGGCTGGCGGTTTTCGCCCAGGCGTACGTCGATGCCGTGCTCGAAGTCGAGAACGGCGTGACCCGGGAGGTGAAACAACGCGAACTCATCGCGCGCCTCGAGGAGAGGAGGCAGTTGCTGCAGGCCGCGCTCGACCAGTCGAAGGAACGCTACACCGCCGGCATGACAGATTATCTTCCGGTCCTTACCAGCCTCCAGCAGCTGAACGCTCTTGAACAGCGCCTGATCCGGGAACGGCGAAAATTGCTCAGCTTCCGCGTCACACTCCACCGCGCACTCGGCGGACCCATGCCCGACTTCCCGGACCCCGTCGCATCCGCCTCGCGCGTGCGACCGGATTCGCGCGCTACGCCGTGACGGGCGGCTTCGTCCGGAGGGGGGCGAAGATCTTGCCGGCGGCCTGCCGGAGATCGGACTCCGAGACTCTCACGCCGGGGAGCGCGAGCGTGGCGGCGATCAGTGGCTCCACCGCTCCGAGCCCGGCGGCCGGCGCCGCCGGGGACGCTGCCTCGAAACGTATCAGGCGGGACAATTCGAGGTCGCCACCGAGCGCTCCGGGGACGGCGGACGACGAGGTGATGATCGCGCTCTTCTGCTCCAGGAAGATGCGGAGGGCCTCCGGCTGATTCTCCGGCCGCGCGCAGTATTGTCTCGCTGTTTCGATCGCGGCGGCGATCCGCCGTACGGCGGCTTCGTCGGTCGACAGGAAATTCTCGGTGCACGCCAGCAGCGATTCGAGATGGCCGGGAAAAAGTTCGGAGCTGCGCGTCAGCGTGATCGCCACGCCTTCGGTGGTCGCGACGCGGCAGACCGGTTCCGCGCAGCAGAGCCCATGGATGTGCCCGTCTTTCAGCAGGTCTATCGCCTGGCTCACCGCGATCGGCATGGTGGTGATGCGATCCGCCCAGGTCGGGTGGGAGCGTTTGATCCAGCTCTGAAGGAAGTACGTGGAAAACGCGTACGGAGACTCGACCCCGATCCGGACCGGGGTCGCGGGACGTGCGGCGTTCGAGAGCAGCGCGTGGGCGCGGGTCGAGAGGACGATCGCCTGCCCCTGATACGACGTCGGAGCGATGGCGTGGAGCGGGAGTGCGCTTTTGCCCAGCCCCGCCGCAAGCGCCAACGGCATGAGCGCGGGAACGTTGGCGGCGGAGAGTTTGCCGGAGGAGAGCCGCGCCTCGACGCTGGCCCAGCCGAGCTCCGTCGACAGCGCGACCTCGATGCCCTGCTCGACAAACAGGCCCCGGGCGTGCGCGACGTACAGCGGAAGATCGCTCAGAAGCCCCACGCATCCAATACGACAAATTTTCTTCATGGGATTTCTGGAACGAATAGGTGCTGGTGGTATTCGGCCTGCTAGCAGCGTCTGTACCAGAGTCGCTGGGCTGAATATTCCTGTGTGAAAGAGCCGATCGATAGTCGACAGCTGCACATTTTCGTCGTCCTCGCGAAACGGGGAAGCCTCCGGGCCGCCGCGGCGGAGCTGTTTCTCACGAATTCGGCGATCAGCCACTCCATCCGGAATCTCGAGTCGAACCTCGGGGCGAAGCTGTTCTACCGTCCCGGCAAGTTTCTCGCCCTGACGGACAAGGGTCAGGTCCTGCTGCGTGAAGCGTCGAGCATCCTCGCGTCGATGGAGCGCGTTCGCGAACACCTCGGGAGCGACGAGTCGATGGTCCGCGCGCCGGTGCGCGTCGCGGTGGGTTTCAATTTCCTCAGCCACCTCCTTCCCGAGGTGGTGCGCGAATGGCAGCAATGTTTTCCGCAGGGGAAACTGATCGCGCGGGCTTCCGAGCGCGACGCGTGCCTGAAGCTCGTGGCGGACGATTCGGTCGACGCCGCGATCCTCGTCGATCCGCCCGACGATCCGGAGCTGGCGGTGCATCCACTTTTTGAAGACGAGCTCAAGGTCGTCGTCGCCCCCGGCCATCCCCTGGCCAGCTCCGAGACGGTCAGCCCGCGAAGCCTGCACGGGAAGACACTCCTCGTTTCCCGGATGCAGAGCCACACGACGCGGCTCGTGATCTCGGAAATGCGGCGCCACGGCGTGAGTTTCCACGATTGCATCGAGGTCGGCGGGCCCGCCGCCATCCAGGAGATGGTGAGAGCCGGCCTCGGCATCGCGATGCAGCCGGATTGGGTGCTCGACCGGCAGCCGGGCTGCGGCCTCGAGGCGCGTCCGCTCAGCCAGGTGCGGATCATCCGCCGCTGGGCCCACGTCCGTCGAGCGGACCGGGAAACCAACATCATGGAGCGGACGTTCCTGCGTCTTTGCCAGCGCGTGTCCGAGAATATCTGCGGCTACGCGTCCTGCGTCGTGGCGCTGCTTTGTTTCGACAGCTGCAGCGTGGATACGGTGACCGCGACGCTGCTGGGCTGAGAAACCGGGCGGACTCCGCGGGCCGCAACAGGCGGCGGAAAACTCGGCTTCGTCGACGGCGGGAGCGCGTTGTGCGTTGAGGATCAGAGGGATTGGCCCGGTCGCGGTGCGGCGGTTCGGACAGAACGAAAACATCCCGTTTTGTTTCGGAAATGGCCGGGAGCAGCATGCGCGCACACCCCTGCATCCGGCGCGCACCGCGCGCGGCTCCCCCTCTTCGGCCCCTTTCCCCTATGAGCACGCCTGTCTCGTTACCCGTCTCGCGTTGCCTGTCCGCAGCGCTGTGTCTGCTCCTCGTCGTCTGCGTTCGCGGCTTCGCCCTGCCGGCGTTTCCCGGGGCCGAAGGTTTCGGGGCGAACGCGACGGGAGGTCGCGGAGGTAGTGTCTATGTGGTTACAACGCTCGCCGACTCCGGCCCGGGATCGTTCCGCGACGCCGTGAGCCAGCCCAATCGCTACGTCGTTTTCGCCGTCGGCGGCGTGATCAAGATCTCCAGCCGGATCGTGGTGAAGAACAACCTCACCATCGCCGGGCAGACCGCGCCCGGGGAGGGCATCACGATCTACGGCAACGGGCTTTCGTTCTCCGGAGCGAGCAACACCGTCACGCGCTACATCCGCTTCCGCATGGGCGTTGGCGGCGACAGCGGCAAGGACGCGCTTGGAATCGCGAACGGCAACAACCTCCTTTTCGACCACGTCACGGTGTCGTGGGGCCGTGACGAGACGTTTTCCATCAACGCCGACGATCCGGCCAATCCGCCGTCGAACATCACGCTCCAGGACTGCATGATCGAGATGGGGCTGCAGACCCACTCGGCCGGGGGACTGATGCAGACCGACGGAGGCGTGAGCATCATCCGCTGCCTCTACATCGACAACCACACCCGGAATCCGAAGGTCAAAGGCGTCAACGAATTCATCAACTGCGTCGTCTACAACTGGGGCGGAGGCGGCGCCTACATCCTCGGCGGCGATTCCGTCGGCCAGTCGTACTGCAACGTGGTGAACAACTATTTCATCTCCGGACCGAACACAACCGTCGCGCCGTTCACCCGTGGCAACCTGAACTTCCATCTGTATGCGGCGGAGAACTACGAGGACCTGAATCGGAACGGCAGCCTCGACGGCGCCCCGATTCCTCCGGCCGGCTACACGACGGTCGATTTCCAGGCCGCGCGCTATCCGTACCCGACGGTCGCCAGGCTGCTCACCCCGTCCGAGGCGTATGCGCACGTGCTCGCTTCGGCGGGCGCTTCGAAGGTCCGGGACCGGGTGGACCGGCGTTACCTCGCCGAACTCACTTCGCTCGGCACCCTCGGCCAGATTCCGACCAACGAGAACGATCCGCCGATCGGCGGCCCGGGGCCGGTTGCGGGTGGCGCTGCACCGGTCGACTCCGACGGCGACGGCATGCCCGACGTTTGGGAGCTCGCGGTCGGCACGAATCCCGCGGTGCAGGACCACAACGGCGACGCCAATGGCGACGGCTACACGAACCTCGAGGAGTACCTGAACGGCTTGGCCCCGGCGGCGGTGCAGGGGGTTGCGATCACGGGCATCGCGGACGACACCGGCGGTTCGGCCAGCGACGCGATCACGTCGGACGGCACGCTTGTGTTTCAAGGTACCGCGGAAGGCGGGAGCACGGTCACCCTCACACGGATCGGCTCCGGGATCATCGGCACGGCGACAGCTTCTCCTTCGGGAAGCTGGAGTTTCGATTATTCGGCGGCCGCGCTGCCGGAAGGCGTTTATGCTTTCGCGGCGACGGCGGCGACGCCGAGCGGCGGATCGACGCCTCCGACTCCCGCGTTTCTGGTGCGCGTCGACCGTACTGCGCCGGCCGCGGCGGATATCACCAGCGTGACGCTGGACTCCGGCTCCTTGGTCTTCAACGGAGCCTCCGAGCCGATGGCCTCGGTCTCGGTCGTGCAGGCGGGGCAGGTGGTCGGCGCCGCCGTGGCCGATCGAGACGGTCTCTGGTCGGCATCGTATTCGGGACCCGCGTTGGCTCCGGGCGTGTACGATTTCAGCGCGGCCTGCAGCGACGCGGCGGGAAACGCCGGCCCCATTTCCGCGAGTTACCGCGTGGATACGGCGCAGCCGCCGCCGACGCTCTCGACGATTTCGTCCGATACGGGCGTGAGTGCGGTGGACAGGATCACCAGCGACCCAACGCTGGTCTTCTCCGGCTCGGCCGCGGCCGGTTCGACCGTCACCCTCTCTCGCGTCGGGACCGGTGTGCTGGGAACCGCGATTGCCGGAATCGATGGCTCCTGGTCGTTCGACTACACGGCAACGGCCCTGCCCGCTGGAACACACGTCTTTTTCGCGACGGCGAGCGCGGCCGGTGTCTCGAGCCCGGCATCCGCTCCGGCGGCGGTGACGGTCGACGGCACGGCGCCGACCCTGTCGTCGATCCTGCGGCAGGATCCGCTCGTTTCGGCGGTCGTGGCGACTCAGGTGGTCTTCCGGGCGACGTTCTCCGAGCCGGTGGGAAGCGTGAGCGCCTCGGCGTTTCAGCTCACCACGACGGGTACAGCGGCGGGCACCGTCTCGGGAGTGACGTTCGTCGACCCCGCCACGTACGATGTAACCGTGTCGGGAATCGGAGGCGAAGGCACGCTGCGGCTCGATCTCAAGGCCGCTGCTCCGGGCCTCACGGATGTTGCGGGTAATGCAATCGTCGCCGGCTACACGGCAGGCCAGAGCTACACGCTCCGGGCGCCGGGTAGTGGTTTATGGAATACGTCCGAAAGCGGCGAGGTCTGGAGCGATCCCTTCAACTGGGAGGGCGGCGCGATCGCGAATGGCGTGAGCGCGACAGCCGATTTTTCAACCCTCGATGTCGACGCAACGACGACGGTGGTGCTGGATTCGCCCCGCACCCTGGGGCACTTGGTTTTCGGCGACACCGACACGGCGAGCGCGGCGGGCTGGACACTCTCGGACGGCGGTTCGGCGTCGAACACCCTCACGTTGAGCGTCAACACCGGCATACCCTCGATCACGGTCAACGCCCTCGGATCGGGCGCGGCCGCGAACGTGGATGTCGGGCTCTCCTCGGCTTCGGGGCTGGAGAAAAACGGCGCCGGAATCGCGGTGCTGACTAAACCCAACGATATCGCTGCCGTCGCGGTGAACCGCGGCACGCTGCGGCTTGCGTCGGGCGGCGGCTTGGCGGTGACGGCGGGCACGATCGGATCGTCGGGCGCGAGCGGGACAAAGCTCGAAGTGGCGCAGGGCGGTACATTCTCCGCCAGCGGTCCGGTGCAAGTCGTCCGGCCTTCAGGCGGCTCCGGGGTCTATGTGACCGGTGGGGCGGCCGTGTTCGACGGCGGGCTCGCGTTTGCGAACGTGCGCGACGGACGGGTTCAGGTGTCCGCAGGCACTCTGACGGCGATCAGCATCGATTTCCCGCGTTCGAACGACAATTCGCAGGCCTACTCGAACGGAATGTTCATCCAGGGTGGAGAAACCACCGTCGGCAGCCTGAGCCTCGGATCGGCCGATTCCTATGCGACGCTCTCGATCGAGGGCGGACGCCTCGTGGTCACGGGGCCGCTTTCGGTCGGGTTCCAGAAAGCGGCCGGCGCGCGGGGCGGGCTGATGCGGGTCACCGGCGGCACGTTCGTCTCTGCGAACTCCATCGACGGCCTGATCCTGAGCCGGCGCAACGCGGGAGACCCCGGTACGTCGAATGGCGTGGCCACCTTCTCCGGCGGAACGAGTTTCGTCGAAAAGCTGAGTCTCGGAAGTGCGGATACGACGGGCGGAACGGCCAGACTGGAGGTGAGCGGCGGCGCGCTCTATCTCGGCTCCGGCGGCATCGAGCGAAGCGGCTCCGGGAAGTTTTCCACTCAGGTGACGCTGAATAGCGGCGTCCTCGGTGCGACGGCGGACTGGAGTAGTTCCGTCCCGATGAGCCTGGGCGGCGCCATTGTTGTGAAGGCGGCAGATGCGGACGGCACTCCGCGTTCCATTCTCTTGAGCGGTCCCCTGTCGGGGTCCGGCGGGCTGACGAAAACCGGCGCTGGAATGCTTACGCTCGCGGGGACGACGACGTTCACCGGCCCTGTCACCGTATCCGAAGGAGCCCTTCGCGTCGGCGGCGCGCTGGCCGGCCCGGTGGTGCTTTCCGGCGGCGTGCTCGACACCGAAGGCACGGGGACCCTCACAGTCGACAACACGGTGACGTTCAACGGCGGCGGTTCGCTGGCTTTCACTCTCGCGGAGAGCGGCGATTCCAGCCGTCTGGCGATCGCGGGTGCCTTCACGAAAGGCGCATCCGGAGTTCACACGATCGTGCTCCGCGTCGGACCCGGTCTGGCCGCCGGCAACACGTACACATTGGCGACATTTGGATCGACGGACTTTGCCTCGAGCGACTTCACGGTGACGGGTCTGCCCGATGGATTCGGCGCGGCGATCACGATCACGGGTACGTCGTTGCAGATCACGATCGTCGCCCGTCCGTCGATCGACAGCCCCTCCACCGCGACGGGCACGTATGGCGCGGCCTTCCACTACACGATAACCGCGACGAACGGTCCCACGAGCTTCGGCGCTTCGGGACTGCCTGCCGGACTGACGGTGGATACGGCGACGGGCGCAATCGGCGGCCTGCCTCAGGCGGCGGGCACCTTCTCCGCCACGATCTCGGCGAGCAACCTTGGCGGGACCGCCACGGCGCCGCTGCAGATCGAGATCGCGAAAGCCGTCGCGCCGGTGACGTTAACGGGTCTCCGGCAGTCCTACGACGGCACCGCGCGCCTCGCCGCCGCGACGACCATACCGGCGGGCCTGACGGTGACGTTTGCCTATGACGGCGGGGTCACCGCGCCCGTTTATCCGGGCCAGTACGCGGTCGTGGCCACGATCCAGGATGCAAACCACAGCGGTTCGGCCTCGGGCACGCTCGAGATCACGACGACCCTCCTGGTCCGCCATGCCCCGTCGCTGAACGGCGATGTGGAGGGCTCGGTGCAGCTCGCGCGTCCCGAGAGCGTTTCGCTGAACGGCGGCGCGGGAATCTCGACGGATCTGCTCGTGCCCGGAACCCCGGTGGTGAACCTCAACGGCCAGCCGAGCTACGGAGGTACGCTCGATGCGGCCGGTTCGGCGGTGCCGTCGAACACCACCGTCACGATCAATCGCGGCTCCGTGCTGCGCCACGTCGTGCGGAGAGTGGACGCGGTGCCATTCCCGACCGTTTCGGCGCCGCAGGCGCCTGTGGGCACGCGCGATCTCACGGTGAACCAGCCGGGCCAGGATCTGGGCGATCTCGCGACGCTGCGGAATCTCACGCTCAATCGCGATGCAGGCCCGGTTGTTCTTCCGCCGGGGGCCTATGGTAACGTAACGCTGAATACAGGGACGACCCTGGTGATCGGGCAGTCCGGAGGGACAGAGCCCGCGGTCTACCAATTCTCGCGCCTGACGCTGAACGGGAACTCCAGCGTCCAGGTGGTCGGGCCGGCGACGGTGAGGTTGGGCGAATCGCTGCAGGTGAACGGTGGGACGATCGGCGCCGCGGAGCACCCGGCGTGGCTGCGTTTGGAGCTCGCGACCTCGGGCGTCACGCTCAACAGCGGATCCGCGCTCCACGGCGAAGTGCTCGCGCCCGCGGGAGCGGTCTCCGTGAACCGCGGCGCCGTGCTCCGCGGCCGGGCAACCTGCGATTCGTTCACCGTCAACGGCGGGGGACTTCTCGATACGGCGATTCCCTGACCGACGAACCCTTGGGTGGCTGGGGGCCTTGCTGCGGCCGGGTGCGCGACGAGTACAGTTGCGCACCCGGCTCTTCGGCTCAGCGGGTTTGGCTCTTGGCGCGGGGCTTGGCCGGCCGGTGAATTCGCGCCGATGAAACTGTCCGCGATACCGTTTGGAGTTACCGATTGGAGCGCGGTCCCGCCGGAGCGAAAGCTGGGCGAGACGGGCTGGGCCGACTGGCGCGTGTGCCAGTTTGGAGAAATCCGAGTGCGGCTGCTGGAGTACTCGCCTGGATACAAGGCGGATCACTGGTGTTCGAAGGGCCACATTCTCCTCTGCCTCGAAGGCGAACTCGTGACGGAGCTGAAGGACGGCCGGACGTTCGTGATGAAGCCCGGAATGAGTTATCAGGTCGCCGACGGCGCGGAGCCGCATCGCTCCTACACGCCAGGCGGAGCGAAATTATTCGTCGTGGACTGAACGGAGGCGCGTCCCTGCGACGACACCTTCGCTCGGTCCGCGCTCCATCTCGATATCACGCCCAACTCAGGCACGCGTTTTTCCGCGCCGCGGGGACTCTTTGGACCGGAGACAAGGGACTCGCGCCACCCGCAAGCGGGTCACGTCGCTGCGGGGAGTGACCAGGGCAAAGCGAGTTGCCGAACGTCGCGAGCGAAGTATCTGTGCGCCATGGACGTCGCTTACCGCCGTGCGGCTCCCGGAGACCGGGACGCTTGGATTGGACTTCGGTATGAGCTTTGGCCGGATTGTCCGGTCGAGCGGCACCGCCTGGAGCTCGAGCAGATGCTTCGGGCGGACGGCATCATTGTTTTCGCGGAGGTGGATCGAATGCTGGTGGGATTTGCGGAGGTTTCCATCCGCCACGATCACGTTGAAGGAACGCGGAGCGCACCCGTTCCGTATCTGGAAGGTTGGTACGTGCGGTCCGGCTATCGCGGACGGGGAATCGGCTCGGGCATCCTCGGGTACGTGGAAGAATGGGCAATCGGGCGCGGTTTTTCCGAATTGGCGAGCGACACCGACCCGGACAACGCGGTGAGTATCCGGCTGCACGCTCAGCTCGGATTCCGCGAAGTCGGACGATCGATCCATTTCGTGAAGCCGTTGAACCGGCATCGCGCGTAACGGACGGGGGACCTCACCTCCTCGCCGGGACGAAGTTGCCTCGCGCGACAGCGGAACCGAATCGAGCGCGCGCAGGAGATCCGTGTCGTCGCGGGGATGCGCCGACCCACGCTGCAGGCGTGCTTTGCGAAGAGGAGCGTAATCATCCGGCTTCGCGCGCTACCGGCGGGAGGGTAGGCGGGCCGGTTGACAGGGCGGACGGCGCCAACACGGTGAGCGCACGGACGCGCCGGGAGAGGCGTTCCTACCCCGATTTCGTCATCGCCCAGAGTGATCACGACCCTTCACGCCCCGCGCGTGGAGAGATATCCAACAACCCAGAATGTACCTCAAATGAAGAAACTATGCCTCGCCTTCGGACTCCTCCTCGCAGCCGTTGGCGCTTCTTGGGCTGATGTGTTCAGCCACACGACGGACCAGAACTCGGGAGCGTTCAGCACGACGGTCGTCGTTCCGTCCGCCGGCATGTGCTACCAATACGGCGCAGCCTACGGCACCGGATTCATCGACAACTGGGGCCCGCTCGGCACGTTCCGGAAGTATCCGGGAGACGCGCTGAGCATCTCCGGTCCGGTCGCTCCCGGAAGCTATCAGGTCGTCCAATTCGTCTACTACTCCGGCTATTCCGGCACCGTGATCGCCTGGTGAGGAGAGGTCCGCCGCGCGTTGCGCGGTTTCGACCTTCTGCGACGCGCCGGTTCTCCGGCGCGTCTTTTCGTTTCGCAGCCGACGTTGTAACCGGAAAGCCGTTACGGATCGGTTTGCGGCCTGCCGGCTACCGGGGATTGGGACTCCAGGGAGCCGCGCTCGCGTCGCTCAATCCGAGCTTCCGGTAATCGATTTTGTCGATGATCGGATACCGCCTGGAAAGTTCGACGGCCAGTTCGCGTTCCTTTTCGTCCAGACGCTGACGTTGCAGCTTGGCCGCGATTTGGCGCGCGACGTTGGCCAACGGCGTCGTCCCGGTGGCGAGGTTCTTTTCTTTCCGAATGCGCACCATCCCGTGCGCCGTCGGGAGAGGACCGAGCGACTGGTGTTCAGGCAGGGCGAAGATCACCTCGTGGAGATTCTCCAGTCCGGGCATCGGCTGGTCGCGTTCGATCTCCATCAGTGAGCCGGCGGCCTCGGGCGGAGGTGGTTCATTGCCGGAGGAACGAGCCAGGCGCACCTGGACGCGCGTGACGCGGGCAAATTCGGCCGGATGCTCGCGGTAATAGCGTTCGATCTCGGCTTCCGCGACCGGGAGCGTCGGGAGGAGTTTTTCCTTCTCGTACGAGTCGAGCACCTGGAAATGGGTGAATCCTTCGCGGTCCTGGAGAAACTGCTGCGTTTGGTCGATTCCGGCACGGTGCGCCTCCTTCAGATCGAATTCCGCCACGACCTGATCTTTCACCAGCTCGATCAGGTCTTGGGGGGAGCCTGGGAGCGGACGCAGGTATTGGTCGTTGAAATACGCGGCGAAGCCGGCCGCCGTGACTTCGCGGAGAACGTCTCCGTCCCGATACCGGGCGAGCGGGGCGTCGACACCGGCCGCGACTTCGCTCGAGATGCGCGCGTCGGAGGCGGGATGCTTTTTGACTCCTTCCAGCAGCTTCGCGGCGGCCGCGGGATCGGCAGTGAACTGCGCCGCCTGCAGAACCTGGCCTCGGCGGCGAAGGACCGCGCGGCGTTCCTCGTAACGCTGCGCGTAGCTCGCAAAGCCCGGCGCCGGCTGCGGCGAGGGGAGCGTGCGCCGCTGCGCGCTGCGGACGTGGATCGCGTACACCCCCTGATCCGCGGGAAGGGGGCCGAGCGTTTCGGAGGACTTCGCGCCGGCGAGCACGTCGGCCAGCTCGGGAAACGGTTCGAACGGCCAGCCGAGCGGCCCGTCGCGCGCAACGACGTCGGCGGCCGTTGCGCTTCGGACGAGCCTCAGGCGCTTTTCCTCCGCCGATTGAGCGGCGAAATCGGCGCCGAGGGCGGCCTCCGCGGCACCGCGGTTCGGAAACCGGACGATCAAGGCATTCACAACCGCACCGCTCTGCGCGTAGAGGTTCTCGACGCGCTGCGAAGTCAGGGGACTTTGGGCGTAGAGACTCTGGTAATACGGACCGTGCGACATCGTCAGCATGTGCCGCTCCATCGTTTCGACGGTCCGGCGGACATCGGCGCGCTCTCCGAAACCGAGAGCATAGGCGTCGGCGATCACGACGTGCTGGCTGAGGAACAGGTTGAGCCAGGTTTGGAGCCGTTCAGGGGAAGGCGCCGCGCCGTTCTGGCGGGTTTCGGCTTCGGTGAACCGCCGGAAGTATTTCTCGAGTTGATACGGAGAGACCCGGTGGTTGCCGACTTGAAACGCCAGCGCGACCGCGGCGTCGTCGGCCGAAAGGGCGGACGTGGCGGCGCAGAGCAGCAGGCAAGCCAGGCGAAAGAAGACCGACGGCGGACGAAGACGGGATAGGGAACGCATGCGGGGTAGGCGCCCCGACAATGCGCGGCGGAGCACGTAACGCCTGACGGGCGACAAGTCGGTTCGTCAAGGGCGCTCTCTGCCGCCGACAGGGTAGGCGGGCGGTGCGGCCGGATGCGTCTGCCGCCGCACGCTGGGCGTTCATGCGGACGGCGAAATCGAGTTTGCCGTGACTTCGGCCGGGCGGGAAAATCGCGGGCATGTTCACTCCCGGAATCCTCGGCTCTCCCTCGACTTCGCGTGCCACCCGCGTGCTTCTGCTCGGCTCAGGCGAGCTCGGCAAGGAAGTGGTGATCGAGCTTCAGCGGCTCGGCTGCGAAGTGATTGCCTGCGACCGCTATCAAGGCGCGCCGGCGATGCAGGTCGCGCACCGGTATCATGTGTTCGCGATGCTGGACGCTCGCTCGCTGCGGCGGGTGATCGAGCTGGAGAAGCCGGACCTGATCGTGCCGGAGATCGAGGCGATCGCGACGGACGTGCTGGTTGAACTCGAGAAGGCAGGGCAGCGCGTGGTTCCCACAGCCCGCGCGGCGAAGTTGACCATGAACCGCGAAGGCATCCGACGCTTGGCGGCGGAAGAACTGAAACTCCCCACGTCGCCGTACCGATTTGTCGCCACCGAGGCGGAGGCGCTCGACGCGGCGCAGACGCTCGGCTTCCCGTGCGTGCTGAAGCCGTTGATGTCGTCCAGCGGGCACGGACAGAGCGTGGTGAAAACCGCGGCCGATATGCCCAGGGCGTGGAGGTACTCCCAGGAAGGAGCACGCTCCGGCAGCGGCCGGTGCATCGTCGAGGGATTCATCCGCTTCGATTACGAGATCACGATGCTCACGGTATCGGCGAGCAACGGCATCCAGTGCTGCCCACCGGTGGGTCACGTTCAGATCGACGGAGATTACCGCGAGAGCTGGCAGCCCTGCCCGATGTCGGAGAAGGCGCTGGCCGAAGCGCAGCGCATCGCAAAGACGGTGGTCGGCGCGCTCGGCGGCTGGGGCATCTTCGGCGTGGAATGTTTTGTCCGCGGCGAGGAGGTCATCTTCAGCGAAGTCAGCCCACGCCCACACGACACCGGCCTGGTAACGATAGGAAGCCAGGCGTGGTCGGAGTTCGCGCTGCACGCCCGCGCGATCCTCGGTCTGCCGATTCCACCGATCGAGGTGCGGCGTCCGTCCTTCAGCGTCGCCCTGCTCGGCTTCGGCGATGGCGTCCCGTTCTTTTCCGGCTTGGACAAAGCGCTCGCCGTTCCCGAGACGCACCTCCGGCTTTTCGGAAAACCCGAGTGCCGCGGGCACCGACGCCTCGGAGTGATGGTCGCGAGCGGCGAAACGGTGGACGAGGCGCGGAGCCGCGCCCGCGAAGCCGCCGCCGCGATCAAGATCGAGCTGCAGTAGCGCGAGGGCGAACGAAGCCGCCCCGCTCCTTCGCTTGCGGGTGGCGCGACGCGTCCCGGCGGCGCGGGAAAGCGCGAGCCCCACGTACAGCGTTCATTTACTGCGCAGCCGTGTTTTTCCGATGTGGGTGCGGTGCCCCCACCGCGCAGAGCGACGACGAAACTCGCCGGGTGGGGGCACCCGGCCCACAACGGATCAAGGCGCGCCCGGCGCGCCCTCTAGTGGAAACGTGAGAATAAACGACGCTCCGGACCGGCGGTTTCGTTCGAGCGAAATGTCCCCGCCGTGCGCCTGCATGATGCGTTTGCAGATGCTCAGGCCCAAACCGTAGCCGCCGGTGTTTTTCGACCGGGAACGATCCACGCGGAAGAACGGCTCGAAGACGCTTTCGATTTCGCTTTCCGGGATTCCCGGTCCGTCGTCCGTCACTCGGATCACGGCCGTGTTGTCCTCCTGGCGGACGGAGATCTCCACCGGCCTGCTCTCCGGACGCGCGTATTTTGCGGCGTTCTCGAGGAGATTTCGGAAGACGGTGCGCACTTTCTCCGCGTCGATGGCGGCGAAGATCTCGGTCTTCGCTGCGACGATGCGAACGCCGGGGGCGGTCGATTCGAAGGTCGCGACCACGTCGCGCAGAATCGGCATCAGGTCCTGCCGCACGATCTCCAGGCCCCGGCCGCTTCGCAGTCGCTCCAGTTCGAGGAGCTCCGCGATCATGCGCTCCATTTCCGTCACATCGGCGGCCATGCCGTCGCGCCGCGGGTTGGCGGGCATGAGCTCCAGCGCGACTTTCATGCGCGTCAGCGGCGAACGAAGCTCGTGGCTCACATCGAGCAGGAGCTGATCCCGGGCTGCGATCATGCCTTGGACGCGTCCGACCATCCGGTTGAACGCCTCCGTGAGCCGGCCGAATTCGTCGTGGGTCGACTCCGCGACCACCACATCGAGTTCCCCGGCGCTCAGGCGATCTACGCCTTCGTTCAGCCGCTTCAAGGGCTGCAGGAGCTGCCGCAGGGTGAAATACGTGATCACGATCACGGCGATCATCACTCCGAGCAGGAGCGCGACCAGGGCCGTGTGAATCTGGTTCATGCGGTTCCCAAGGCTCCAGCCGAAGAGGTAGGTCCCTCCGTCGGGTCCAGGCACGAGGTAATAATTGCGATTCAGGAGGACTGCGCTCCTTTGCGCGACGGCGCCTCGTCGAATCTCGTCGATCGTCGGCATGTCGGGGGCGGTGGACCACGCCCCCGCGGGGCCCTCGTAGCGCACGTGCAGATTGACGCGCGCCGCCCGTTCTTTCGCCGTCGCCAGGTCCGGCGCGGTGGCGGCCAGGTGCCTCGTGTAGTCGCGGAGCAGCTCGTCGATCGAGCTATGCAGGTTGGGGCCGACGATGAAGGCGAAAAACCCGGCGACGAGGAGCAGAAGGCCCGCCGCCATCGCAACCATGATGGCGACCAATTTCGTGAAGACGGAACGGAGGGCGCGCGGTTTCCTGGCCGAAGCCGGCGCTCGCACCGATGCGCCGAGGCATCCGTCTCGGTTATTCATGCTCGCCTCCGATGAAACTGTAGCCGACTCCGCGCACGGTCCGGATGTAGCGCGGCTGTTTGGGATCGTCCCCGAGTTTCTGACGGAGGCGGCTGACGAGAATGTCGATCGACCGATCGAAGGCCTCCCAATCGATGCCGCGCGTGCCGTCCATGATTCGATCGCGGCTCATCACCCGTCCGCGATTCCGGGCGAGGTAACCGAGAAGCTCGAATTCCGCGGTCGTGAGTTCGAGCGTTCGGCCCTCGAGGCGGGCGGCGCGGGCGGTCCAGTTCACTTCCACGGGTCCCGCACGGAGGATGTCCTGATCCTCGCGCGTGCCCCGTCGCAGGACCGCCTGGATACGCGCGACGAGCTCGCGCGGCTCGAAGGGCTTCGGGAGGTAGTCGTCGGCCCCGATCTCCAGTCCGACGATCCGGTCCGTCACGTCGCCGCGCGCGGTCAGCATGATGATCGGCAGGCGGCTCGTCGCGCGCACCTCGCGACAGACGGCGAGCCCGTCGGTATCCGGCAACATGATATCGAGGATGAGAATATCCGGCGGCTCGGCCTTGAGCTCGCGAAGGCCTTCGCGCGGATGCGCAGCGGTGCGAACGGCGTATCCGAAGTTTCCCAGGTATTCGGTCAGGAGCGCGTTCAACCGCTCGTCGTCGTCGACGATCAGCACGCGCGTGGCCGCGGACGGGCGCTTGGGGATTCCGGCATGGGGGTTCTCTGTCATCGCATCAACAGGGCTTCAATGGGGGGAACCCGTGCCGCGTTTCGCGCCGGCAGGGCCCCGAAGGCGATCCCGATGATCGCGGCCATCGCGAACGATGTCACGACCGCTGTCGTGGGGACCGCCATCGGCCAGTCCGTGCCGAACGCCAGCGCGAGCGCGGCCAGCCCGCCGGTCGCGGCGCCGGCGATCCACCCGAGGATCGCGAGCACCGCGGCCTCGATGAGGAACTGAATGAGGACGTCGCGCGGCAGCGCCCCGACCGCCATGCGCAGTCCGATCTCGCCGGTGCGTTCGCGAACGGAAAGCAGCATCAGGGCGAGAATGCCGATCCCGCCGAGGACCAATGCGATCGCAGCCAGACCGGCGGCGTAGCGGCTGAGCGACTCGATCATCTCCTGCTGAAACGCCCGGGTCTTTGTCGTGTTCTGAACGGCGAAGTCGTCGATCCTTTGATCCACTCCGCGCCGGTGGCGGTCGCGGAGAAGCAGCTGAAGCTCCGTCTCCACCGTGTCCATGCGGTCCGGATCAGCGACGCCCGCATAGATCGTCGTCAGCCAGGTGGTGTTGAAAACCCTGCGCAGCGCGGTCCGCAGGGGAATGAGGATCTGGTTGTCCTGGTCGGCGCCTTCGGCCGTGGTGCCTTTGGCCGCGAGGATGCCGATCACGTCGAACGGAATGCCTCCGATCCGGATCTCTTTTCCGACGAGAGGACCGTCCTTTCCCAACTCCGTCTGCACTTGTGCGCCGAGCACGGCGACCCGTCGGCCCTGCCGTTCGTCGTCGCCGTCGAAAAAACGTCCGGCGGCCACTTCGAAACGTCTGAGGGTGAGATAGGCCGCCGTTGTGCCGCGCACCGTGGTCCGCATCGCGATCCTTCCGACCTTGACCCGATCAAGCCGGTCGACGCACGGGGCCGCTTCGTCGACCAGCGGCATTCGCGACACCGCCTCCCAGTCGCCCGGCCGGAGGCTCGTGGCCAAGCCGCTCACCTGCGGGCGGGCGACGGAGCGGAGGACGGGAAGCGGTTTCACGAGGAGCAGATTCGTCCCCATGCTTTCCACCGCACGCGTCATCTCCTGCTGGGCTCCCGCCCCGAGCGAGCGGGAAACGATCACGGCGGCGACGCCGACCGCCACGCCCGAGAGCGCGAGAAACGCGCGGGTCTTGTGGACGAGCAGCGGGCGCAGCGACGAGGAGAAGCGCCGGCGCAGTTTCATCGCAACGCCTCGGCGGGGAGCAGGCGCGCCGCTCGCCGCGCCGGAATCACGCCGGAGAGCAGGGCGGTCGCGGCGGACATTAGCAGCGCCAGCGCGACCGCGTTCCAGGAGAAGGCGCCCGTCAATTGAAGGCGGCTCGCCACCAGCTGGCCGGCGAGGAGACCGCCCACGATGCCCGCGACGCCGCCGCCAAACACGCTGACGGAGGTCTCGACGAGGAACTGAAACGCGATGTCCTTCGGCTGCGCGCCGACGGCGCGACGCAGTCCGATCTCGCGAATGCGCGCGCTCACCGCACCCAGCATCAGGGTCGCCGCCACGATGCCGCCGACGACCAAGGCCACGGCGGCGGCCAGCGGCAGGTAGAGCGAGAGGACGCTGCGGGCCTTGCCCATCATCCGCTGGACCTCGACCGGGGTGAGCAGGCGAAAGTCGTCGGACTGTCCGGACGTCAACGCGTGGCGGCTGCGCAACCGCCGCCGGAATTCGGCGGCGGTCTGCTCTCCCTGACGTGCGTCGCGGAGCAGCAGCTTGGCCGCGGCGATCGTATCCACATTGGCCAGACGCCGCATCAGCGTGGAGATCGGCACCACGATCTCGTTGTCGCGATCCATCCCGTGAATGTCCGTGCCGAAACGCTCCAGAACGCCGACGACGGTGAACGGCACGGCTTCGATCTGGATTTCTCCTCCGATGGGATCCCCGGTGCCGAACAGACTGCGGGCGGCGGTTTCTCCGATCAGCGCGACCCGGTCCAGGCGTTTGACCGCCATGGCGTCGAAATAAGCGCCGCGTGAGACGCTCCTCGACCACACCCGTTCGGAGCGTTCGGACTGACCCAGGAGCCGCACGGTCGCGGCCGCGTTCCCGTGTTTGGCCGCCACGGTCATGGTCTGCTGCGGGTCCCAGAGTTCGATTTCGGGCATGCCCCGCACGGTGTCCTCGATGTCGTCGAGCGTGAGGCGGGCCGCGTCCGGACGAGGCCCGCCCATCAGCTGGTTGCCTCCCGCGACGACCACGATCGCCGAGTCGCCGAAAATCTGCCGCACCGTGACGAGCATTTTCCGACGGGCGCCTTCTCCCACGCAGAGGACAAAGGTCAGGGCTGCGGCCCCGACAAAACTCGACAGCATGATGAACGCGGTCCGCAGGCGATGGCGGGGCAGGGTGCGCAGGCTGTGCGTGATCAATTGTGGTGTGTTCATCGATGAGTCCTCCCGGTGGCTGCCGCGGATTCGCGCGAGTCGTCCGCGACCAGGCGGCCCCGCTCGATGCGAATCACCCGGTGCGCGCGCGCTGCGATTGCGACATCGTGCGTGACGAGCACGACCGTCTTCCCCTCCCGGTTGAGTGCGGCGAAGATGTCCAGAATCTCGCCGGCGGACGTCGGATCGAGATTGCCCGTCGGCTCGTCGGCCAGCAGCAGCTCGGGTTCGTTCACCAGTGCGCGGGCGATCGCAACGCGCTGCTGTTGTCCGCCGGAGAGCTCGGACGGCGTGTGTTGCATCCGATCCCCGAGGCCGACGGCTTCCAGGGCTTTCCGCCCCAGACCGGCGACGGGGGAGCGGTCGGAGTAGAGGAGCGGCAGCTCGACGTTCTCGAGCGCGCTCGTTTTCGGGAGCAGGTGAAACGCCTGGAAAACGAAACCGACGTGGCGATTTCGAAAGCGCGCCTGCCCGGCGACGTCGAGAGTCGCCACGTCATCGCCGTGGAAGCGATAGCTCCCGGAGTCGGGACGATCCAGCAGGCCGAGGATGTTCATCAAGGTCGACTTCCCCGAGCCGGAGGCGCCGACGATGGCGACGAGTTCGCCGCGTCCGATATGGAGCGAGAAGCCGGTCAACGCCTGGACGGATTCGCCCGAGGGGCGGGTGTACGTTCTGCCTATTTCATTCAGTTCGATCATGGTTCGCTTTCTCCTTTCGAAGTTGTCTGGCCGAGCAACACCTCGTCGCCTTCCCGGAGTCCCCCGGTGATCTCCCGGAAAGCCTGATCCCGGGCGCCGGTGGCGACCGGCCGCCGCTCGAGCGCGCCGTCGCGGCGCGAAACGACATAGGTCCCGGCGCCGTCGGACCGGACGGCGGCCGTCGGCAGCGTCAGGACGTTCTCTCGGACGTCGATCGCGATGCGGACCGTCGTGGTCATATCCGGGCGCAGGATACGTTCTGGCGGCGGCTCGAATCTCACGACCGTGATGTAGTTGACCACGTTGTCCCGGATTTCGGGCTTGGGATAGATCGCGGTGACCTTCCCCTCGAATTCCTCCTCACCGTAGGTGTCGACGGTGAACCGGGCCGGCTGGCCGATCCGGATCCGCCCGATATCCGTCTCATCGACGTACGCCCACACTTCCAGTCGGGCGAGGTCGATGAGCGTGACGAACGTCGGGGCGGAAAAGCTCGCGGCGACCGTCTCGCCTTCCTGGGTGGCGACGGAAGCGACCACGCCGGAGATCGGCGCGGTGATGCGGCTGTAGTCCAGCTGGATGACGGCGTACCCGAGGTTCGCCCGGGCGACCTCCAGTTGTTGCGCGGCCACGGCGCCGGCGCGCTCCGCCAGATCGAGTTCGCTCGGCGGGATGATGGCGGCGCCGGCGAGCTCGCGTTTGCGCTTCAGGTCGACCTCGGCGTAGCGCATCTCCGCAAGGCATCGGCGCATCTCGGCCTCCGCCTGTTCCCGGCGGGCGATGAGGTCGCGGGCGTCGAGCTCGGCCAGCGGCTGCCCCGCCTCGACGCGGTCTCCGACCATGACGTACAGGCGGCTCACGACGCCGGAGAGCCGCGAGCCGACCCGCACCTCGGCGCCGACGCGCGGCTTGATTACGCCGGTCGCCTTCACGGTCGAACCGAGGGTTCGGCGAACGACGCGCACCGTCTCAGCCGCGGCCGTGCCCGGATCGGACGCGGAGGCGGATCCGCGCGCGAGCAGGACGACGATGGCGGCAACCGCCGCGCTCAACAGGACAACGATGGCGACGATCATCTTCATCGACGCCCTGCCTCCGCGGTGTTTGACGGTTTGAAATCCATCCCGGGAGTCTCGCTTGCGAACGTCTCGGGAATGCGTCGCCCGTGTAACGAATTGTATCTGGAGCAACCGGTCCTTCTCCGGTTGTGGGGAACCAGACTCGTTCCTTCGGCGCGGAAAAACGCGAGACTGAGTTGGGCGCGAAATCGAGGTTGAGCGCGGGCCGGGCGAAGGTGTCGTTGCAGGGACGCGCCGACTCACCCGCAAGCGTGTTTCGGCGAAGCACGTCTTGCTTGTGAACGTGCGGCCTTCGCGCGGCGCCCCCAACCGCGCGGAGCGGCGTCGCAACCCTGCCGGGTGGGGGCACCGGCCCGAATCAAAACAAGGTACGCGGGAGGCTTCGAAGCCGGATTATCTTCTTCTTGCTCCAGCCGGCGCGAATTCCGACATGCATGAGCATGCACACTCGCCGCCGCTTCCTTGCTCACTCCGCTGCAGCGCTCGCCGCCGCATTTTTGTCGAGGAAACTTCGGGCCGGGACGGAGGTTTCGGGCTCGGCGTTGTCCTCGTTGTTGTCGGCTCTCGAGGAGCGCTGTGCCGGGCGACTTGGCGTCGCCGTGCTCGACCCGCAAACCGGCGAGTGGCTCGGCTGGCGCGAGGATGAACGGTTTGCGA
Organism: Opitutaceae bacterium EW11; assembly: GCA_003054665.1. Classification (GTDB taxonomy): domain Bacteria; phylum Verrucomicrobiota; class Verrucomicrobiia; order Opitutales; family Opitutaceae; genus EW11. The sequence goes on from QAYY01000002.1 coordinate 477,766, forward strand.
TGTGCAGCACGTTCAAGCTGCTACTCGCGGCTTCGATTTTGCAGCGGGTGGATAGGGGTCTGGAGAGAACGGACCGCTCGATCCTGGTGCCACCGAAGCCGCTGCTGGTCACTTCGCCTGTCACCGAGCAACACGCGGGCGAGCGGATGCCGGTGGGCGCGCTGTGCGAGGCGATCGTGACGCGCAGCGACAACACCGCGGCCAACCTCCTGTTGGAGACCGTCGGCGGGCCGGACGCGGTAACTCGGTTTGCGCGCAGCATCGGCGACGAGGTCACCCGGCTGGACCGCCCGGAGCTTGCGCTCAACGAAGCGACGCCGGGCGACCCGCGCGATACGACCACGCCCCGCGCGATGGCGCGCAATCTCGAGACTCTTCTCGTCAAGGATCTGCTGGCGCCGGCATCGCGCGAGCAGCTCATTGCTTGGATGGTGGAAAGTCGAAGCGGGATCGCGAAACTGCGCTCCGCGCTTCCTGCCGGCTGGAGAGCGGGGGACAAAACCGGCGCAAACGGATCCACCACTTCGAACGACATCGCGATCGCCTGGCGGCCGGATGGGCGCCCGCTTCTGATTGCCGCGTATCTGACGGAATGCCCTGGTCCGGAGGCGAAGCGGGCCTCCGTGCTGGCGGAAACGGGACGGCTCGTGTTTTCGGCCAAACGCGCCTGACGCGCGACGGCGCTTCGGCGCGGAGCGCTGGGTTCCGGAGCTGACGCTGCGGCACGCGGCTCTTGCGTTTCAGAGCGGCGGAGCGATGCGCCGCCCGTGCCTGGGCATCGAAAGCAAAGCGTTCCTGGGGCGTTTCTCCGAGCGCGCGTTCGGCAAAGCTCCCATCGTTCCAAGCGGAGGGAAAACAGCTGTCGCCTGCTGGTGAATACAGGGCGACGGCGTTCATTCGCCGGGCGGCGGCCCCGACCGAGGGGCCTGCCGCGCGGATGCAGCACGCCAGCTTGCGCCGGCTCCGCGTCACCTCCCCCAAGCTGCCCATGAATACCCAGTCCCTCCGGCGCGCCTGCCCGGCCTTTCGCTGCCTTTCCGCGCGCCTTCGTTTCGCCGCCGTCTCAGGTCTCGCATTTGTCTCCGCCGCTACGCTTGCCGTCGCCCAGTCGGCCAATCCCGAAGCGGGTTCGACCTCGCCGGAGACCACGTCGACCGGCGGCGGTACGGCGCCGGCGCCGCAACGCAAACAACCGGCCGAGGATTCGGTCGTGAAGCTCGATCAGTTCGTCGTCGTCGGCTCGGTGATCGACAAGACGGAGATGGAGACGGCCAACTCGGTCGCGACGATCGATCGCAGTCAGATCCAGCGCATCGCGCCGCGGAGCACGGCCGATCTGCTCACCCAGATTCCGGGCCTGTACGTCGAGCCGACTGCGGGCCAGATCTCCAATAACTACTACATCCGCGGACTGCCGAGCGGCGGCGGCACGCGCTTCCTCGGACTCATCGAGGACGGCCTGCCGATCGTGATCGGAAACTCCGACTTCACCTTCCGCGGCGACGCCCTGACGACGGATCGGGTCGAGGTGCTGCGCGGCGGCGCGTCGAGCATTCTCACGTCGTATGCGATGGGCGGCACGGTCAACTTCCTGAACCGGGAGGGCAGCTCCGTGCCGGAGGGTGGGGCGCGGTTCACCTTTTCCGACTACAGCCAGCTGCGAGGCGATGCCTATTACTCGGGACCGCTTGGCAAAAACGCCACGTACCTGTTCGGCGGATACTACAATGCCGACAGCAGCCAGCGCGACACGGGCTGGGGCAGGATGGAGCGCGGCGGCCAGGTGCTCGGCAACGTGAAGTACAATTTCCCGAACGGACGCGGTTATGTGAAGTTTTCCTTCCGTCACCTCGACGACCAGTCGGCGTATTTCGCGACGGAGCTTTATCAAAACCAGAAGAATCCCCAGTCGGTTCCCAACGGCCCCGACATCCGCCGCGGGACGTATTACGGACCGGAGCTGGCGCAGATGACGATCTGGACGGGTGACGGACCGATCGTGAACGACTTCTCGGAGGGCGTTCCCGTGCGCATGACCTACGGTGGGACGGAGCTGAAGTACCAGTTCGACGGAGGGTGGACGGTCTTCAACCGCAACCGCGTCACGCGGTATTACCACAAGTTCAACGGCCTCTTCGGCGGCAATACGGTCGACAGCACGGGCAACGCGCTCGCGAGCTACGGCATTCCCGTGCTGATTCGCGCCGCGGCCGCAAAGCCGGGCTTCGGCGACCTCGCGAACTTTGCGTCCTACCGCGTGACCGATGCCGTCACCGGCGAACTGATCTCCGATCCGGCCGCGATGAACGGCAACGGAGCCATCCAGCTGATCTATCCGATGGACGAGTTCGGGCTGGAGAGGAACATCCAGAACGACCTGCAAGTGCAGAAGGAGGCCGGACCGTGGGTGACCACCGCGGGATTCTACTACTCCTGGTACGACCGGGACTTCACGCAGTTCGGCAACCAGGCTCTCACGGACGTCGTGAACCACGCGCACTTGCTCGACATCGAGGCGTTCGATCCGGCGGGAAACTCCCTCGGGTTCATCACCGACCGCGGATTCACCCAGTACGGTTCGTGGTATACGAGAAACAAATACCGGCAGATCAACACCGCCCCGTACATCACGGAGGAGGTCAAGCTGGGGCGGTGGCGGCTTGACGCCGGCTGGCGCCACGAGCGGGCGCGCCAGACCTTCAATCAAGGTCCGCAGACCGGCGGCACCGGCTTCATTGCCCGGCCGGCCGATCAGCACAACCCGGCGCTCTACGGCGGAAACACTGTGGCGCCCGGCGACTGGACGGAGACGAAGACGGCGAGCACGACCGATTGCTTCAGCGCCGGCGTGAACTACCTCATCAGCGACGCTTCGGCGGTTTACGGGCGTTATTCCGTCGGCGAGTTCCTCAGCCAGGACCCGCAATCGACGACGCCGACGCCCCAGCCGCGGATCACCCAGGCGGAGCTGGGCTATCGCGGGCGTTTCCGATCGCTGATCTGGAGCGCGACGCTCTTCGACAGCGAGGCCACGAACAACAGCGTGAACGTCGGCATCCCGGTGAACGGCACGCTCGTGTTCAGCAACGAGTACCTGAAGACGCGCAACTACGGCGTCGAACTGCTCGCCACCTGGAAGATCACGCGGGATCTGGCGCTCGATTTCCAGGGCACGTTCTCGAAATCCGGATACCAGGGTGAAGGCGTTGTCCAGGCGCCCGACGGCACCAATATCCCGATCGACAAAAAACGCCCCGTCCGTCAGCCCGACGCGATCTTCTCCGCCACGGCGCGCTACGCTTTTCGCGCCTTCGGGTTGCAGCGCTCCGAGGTTTTCGTGAACGACTCGTTCACCGGCCGGAGGGCCTCGGACATCGCGAATATGGTCTGGCTGCCCAGCTACAACGTCGTGAACGCCGGCCTCAACGTGAGGGCGACGGACAAGCTGAACGTGCGGGTGCAGGTCTCGAATCTCTTCAACGAGATCGGACTGACGGAGGGCAACCCGCGGCAGACGCAGGTGGTGGGCACGGCCAACGCGGTCTACTACGGAGCGCGCGCCATTTTTGGACGCTCCGTGCAGGCGGCGATCGAGTACCACTTCTGACCGCGGGGACTGAGGGACAGAAATCGACTTCGCTTTCCCGTGAAGCCACCGCTCGCTGAATATTGGAAATCGCTCGTGCGGCAAACCGTCGCCTTCGTCGGTCTGCCCGCCGCCTTTGCCGCGGGGCTGGCGTCTCCGGCCCGTTCGCAACCGCCCGACAGTCCGACAACCCCCGGCGCTCCCATGCCGACGCCGGGCGGCGCCCTTCGGTTCACCATCGTCGAAGGCGAAATCGAAAACCGCTTCTTTCGCGAAGGCTCGGTCGCGGCACACCTGCTCGCGAGTTCGGGGACCGCACCGCGACTGATCGTCGCGTTTCCGGCGGGAAACACCGGGATCGGGCTCTGGTTCGAACACCTGGAACGTCCGGTGCAGTTCGGTGTGCAACCCGGAACCCAGCTCGAAGGGGTGAATGAATCCAGCGGGCTGCGCGGCGTCACGGCGCAGCTCCGATCCGACGGTTCCTCGCTTGTGATCCGCGCCGCGCTCCTGGCGAACGTCCGCACCCTGCGCGACTACATCGCGAGAGGACAGAAGACGATTCCGCGGGAGTACACGAGCGAGGTGCGGCGCGATTCGTCGCTCGTGTTTCATCGTGCGGCCCTCGACGGGAAGACGCACATGGAGCTTCGGATCGTGCCTGAGCGCGGCACGCGGCTGGAGACCAAGGGCGACAGGATGGAACTGCGCGGAGCGGCGGGGGAGGGCGTTGCGATCCAGATTACGGCGCTAGCCGACGACGAGCCGTTGACGCCGTTTGCCGCCGACGGACTTTTCACTCCGGCGGCCGACCCGGAAAGGCGCCGGGCTCGCGAGGTGTTCGCCTTTCTCGTCTCGCGGGAAAAGTTCACCGCGGGATCCTGGCGTTTTCTCACCTATTTCGGCCGGGACACGCTCCTTTCCGAACAATTGCTCCTGCCGGCGCTGCAACCCGGGGTCGTCGAGGCCGCCCTGGGTTCCGTGCTGGAGCGCCTCGGCCCGGGAGGCGAAGTCGCACACGAGGAGGGCATCGGCGAATTCGCGGCGCAGGAGAACTTGAAGCGCAGCCCGCGACCGGCGGACCTGCGAACGCCCGTTCTCGACTACAAGATGATCGACGGGGAGTTCCTCCTCGCCCCCGCGCTGGCGTCTTACCTTCTGGATACGCCGGGAGGACGAAACCGCGCGTCGGCGTTTCTCGCGCGTCGAGCGCAGGACGGAGAGACCTACGCCGCCCGGATCCGAAAGAACGTCGATCTCGTGCTGGAGCGGACGCGCGCCTTCGCCGCTCAGCCGGCGGCCGCGAATCTGTTGTCGCTCAAGCCGGGCGTGCCGGTGGGTAACTGGCGCGACTCCGAAAACGGCCTCGGCGGCGGACGTTATCCCTTCGACGTGAATGTCGCCCTCGCTCCCGCGGCTCTCGAGGCGATTGTGCGTCTGGAGCGAAGCGGTCTGCTCGGGCGCGATGCGGTTCTCGAAACGGAAGCGGCGCAGGCGGAGCGTGCGGCGAACGTGTGGCGCTCCTCCGGAAAGCTCTTCCGACTCAGCGTGCCGGAAGCGGAGGCGAGGGAACGCGTCGCCCGCTATGCACGTTCGCTGCAACTCGACCCAGGACCGGCCCTGGCATCGATTCACGGGCCGATCGCGTACGATGCGCTTTCGCTGAACGCCGACGGCAGTCCGGTGCCGGTGATGCAGTCCGATTCCGGCTTCGTCCTGTTTTTCACGCGGCCCGACGCGGCATATCTCGAGGCGGTGGCGCAGCAGCTTCTGCGTCCTTTCCCGGCAGGACTCGCGACCAATGTGGGGCTGGTGGTGGCGAATCCGGTTTTTGGAGACGACGGCACGCGGCGCCTGTTCACGACGGCGGACTACCACGGCACGGTGGTTTGGTCGTGGCAGCAGGCGTTGATGGCCGCCGGCCTCGAACGCCAGTTGGCGCGGCACGACCTGCCGTCCGGGACCCGGTCGGCGCTCGAAGCGGCCCAGCGCAGACTCTGGGAGCTGATACGAGCGCTGCAGAGGCAGAGCGCGGGCGAACTCTGGAGCTGGAAAGCGGAGGATGGCCGTGAGGCGCTGGTGCCGTACGGTCAGGGCGCCGCGCACGCCGACGAGTCCAATGCCGCGCAGCTCTGGAGCACGGTGTACCTCGCCGTGCGCCCACCGCGGTGAAAGGACAGGCGATGCTGCGCTGCAATCCTGCCGGGTGGGGGCACCAGGCCCAAAACGGATCCTGACTCGTTCCTTCGCTTACGGGTGGCGCGACGCGTACGTGCGGCGCGGACAGACGCGAGCCTGCGTTGGGCGAGAAATCGAGGATGAGCGCGGGCGATGCGAAGGTGTCGTCGCAGGGACGCGCCGACCCACCCGCAAGCGTCATAGCGGCTCGAGATTCTCACGATTGCTACGAGCCCACGATGGAGGGCGCGGCACTGTCCGCGCCTTGGAATCGGAATCTTTCCCCATCCCCGGCTACTCGCGCGTGGCACGCATTTGACGCCCGCCTTGTTTGAGGACGAGCGCTGTCGCCGGCGCTCCATCGCTCGGCAGGTCGAAGACAATCTCCACCGGCGCGCGACGGGAAAAAAAGGTGCCGGGCCCCGCCGCGTAGAGACGATCGCTCGGCTGACCCTTCGGCGTGACGTAGAGCGCGAGATTGCGACGTTCACAGACAATCGTGGCGTTCCCGTTTAGGCGGAACGTGCCAATGCAGCGGTCGATTTGCTCGGCCGTAAGGGCGACCTCGGCTCGGTCGCCGTTCGGTATCGGGCGCTCCGGAAATCCGACCGCGCGGCGAAAGAGGCTGTCTGCGATCTGAGTGCCTACGGGCGTGGAGCGGTTGGAAAGGAGAACCACGGCGAGGCCGAATTCACGGTTGACGAAGATTGCGGCGTGGAACCCACCGGTCATGCCGTTGTGCCAGCGGGTCCGGCCATCGCCGGCCAGCATCCAACCGAGCGCCTGCCCTCCCGGTGCGAGCGAGGCGAGGCTCGCGGCGACATTTTGCCGCGTCCAGGCAAGTTCGATAGCTTTCTGCAACGGCGTATCGGCGGGCTTCAGCATTGCGGAGGCGAAGCGCATCATGTCGGCGAGCGTCGAGCGAATGCCGCCGGCCCCCGCGAGCGCTTTGAACTCCCAGTAGCTCCACGGTTTTCCGCCCGAGGTGAAGGGCGGCGCAAAACGCATGCGGAGCGCTTCGCTCGGCGCGATCACGGTATCTTTCATCCCAAGCGGCCGCGTGATGCGCGCAGCGAGAAGCTCCTCATAGGTCGTACCCGCATTGCGGGCCAGCAAGGTGCCAAGCAATCCCACGGCGAGATTGCTGTAACCCGCTTTGGTGCCGGGTTCGAAATCGAGTTTTACTCGCCGCAAAGTCGTCCACAAATCGGCCTCGGTGTAGGCTCCGTAGGGATTGGCGTAATTGTCTGCGGGGATTTCAACGGGGATGGCTGGCAAACCCGAAGTGTGCGTGGCGAGCATTCGCAGAGTGATGCGTTCGCCGGCGTTGTCCGGCAGGGACACACCGTCCGGGAGCAACCGCGCGACGGGTGTGTCGAGGGTCACCTCGCCCCGTACGACCGCGTCAGCAAGCAGCAGACCCGTGAAGACTTTGCTGATCGATCCGATTTCGTAGAGCGTGTGGTCGTCGGGCGAGGTCGCGTTGTCAGGCGCCAACCCGCCGGCATGGGCGGTCATGGAGCCATTGGGCTGAATCACGCCAACGGAAATGGCCTGCAGCGTTCTGTTTTGGATCAGCGAATCGAAATCGTGGGTGAGATCGGCTTTCGTGAGCGGAGTGCCTTTCGCGGAAAGCAGGCAGGCCGCAAAGGCCGGCAGGATTGTGAAGCTGCGGAGAAATTTCATGGCGGGTGAGGAGAGCAGGAAAACGACGGTGCGTTTGGCTGATTATGAATGGTCGAGCTCACGCAGCCGTGCCTCGATCGTGAGCTGCTCAGGCAAGAGCTGACGGCGATGCCGCGCCCGCAGGCCAAGCGCGCCCATGATGAAGATCACCCCGAAGGCAACTGCCATCGACCAGACCTGATTGCCCGGTGTTTTCCCCGCCGCATGCAGCTGCCAGATCGCCAGCGCCGTGAAGGGCACCATCGCGGCAAACAACCAGCCGACGAGGCGTAGATGATGCCGTTCGGCGGTGTTGGCCGTCTGTGCGGCGACGAGCGCAGCACGCAATGGCAGCGCGGATGCTCCAGAAACGGCGCCGTGACGGAGGAAGGCTCGCCAGAAATACGCCAGCGTTATCCAAGGAAGCGCCATAAGAGGGAAAAGGGCCCATTGGGCATCCATTTTTTCGAGCCCATTTCGCACCAGATGGGTAACCGCCAGGATGCTTGCGCCCGTCAGGAGAAAAGAAGTCCAAGCGAGCCAGAAGGCTCGAAAACGGCGGCGTCGCCGAAGGCTGGATACAAAATGCGAGGCCATCCGCTGTCCGGCGTCCGGCGCAGGCCGATTTGCTGAAGAGTTCCAGAGTTCATTGAGCGATTCGATGTTCATGATGTTTCTCCTGAGTTCATGAGTTCGGCGAGCTGCTGGCGGGCGCGGGTCAGGCGGGCGCCGACGTTCGATTCAGAAAGGCCGTGGATCGCCGCAATCTCGCGATAGCTGAGACCGTCAAGGGAAAGGATGAGCAGCGATCGGTCGATGGGCCGGAGCGAGCGAATGGCGACATAAACAGCGTCGAGCCGTGACGGCGTATCGCTGCGGCTGCGGCCGGCGTCCGGGCGGGCCATCCAGTCAATGTCGCCGGCGATGGCCACATGACGACGGTGTTTGCGTTCGGTGCGATGCCAGACGAGCGCCGCGTTGTGCGCGACCCGATAGACAAAGGTGGATGACTGGCTGTCGCCGTGAAAAGCGGGCACCGCACGCCACAACCCGATCATGACTTCTTGCATGAGATCATTGCGGTCGTCGCCGACGGCGAAGGCATTCACCACATGGTGCAGGATCGCGATGTGCTCGCGCATCCAACTCTTGAACAGTTCGTCGTGGGCAGCGGCGTTCATGGAGCGAATCGTGCAGAGTTAGATACCGTTCGCCCCATTTCCTTACACGCGTGCCCGGCTCATCAGCTTCCTCGTGAGTTTGCAGCGATCACTCCGGGCAAAGGCGCTTGCGCTGACTGCGACGTGCAGGCGCTTCGGGCCTCGCCTGATCAAGGCGGCGTCATACCGCCGCATTCCAGGACCGAGGTTCGAGCGACGGAACGGGTACCCTCGCTCCGCTTCCGCTCGGGGGCGCGTGCGTCCCGCCCGCACCCAAACTCAATCGCCGGCCAGCGGCCGGCGCTCCTCGGACGAGAAGCGTGCACATTCATCCTCAGCGTAGGTTGACGATCACCGCGCCGACTTTTTCGTTTTGTCCGCGTAGAGCGTTCGTTTGCTGCGCAGGCTGGCCGATCCGATGTGCGCGCGGTGCCCCCAACCGCGTAGAGCGGCGTCGCAACCCCGCCGGGTGAGGCTACCCGGCCCACAACGGCTCCAGACTCGTTCGTTCGCTTGCGGGTGGCGCGACGCGTCCCCGCGGCGTGGAAAAACACGAGCCTGCGTTGGGCGAGAAATCGAGGATGAGCGCGGGCGATGCGAAGGTGTCGTCGCAGGGACGCGCCGCGCCACCCGCCCGCAGGCGTGCATCAGCGAAACACGAGTTGCTTGTGCACGTGCTCCCTTCGGCATCCGCGGCCGGTCAAGCCGGCCGCGAGGAAACCGTCCTTCAGCACTCCATCGAGGAGGCGAATTTCTGAATCTCTTCGGGAGCTACGTCGCGCACGTGGGTCGCCATCGACCACCGGTGACCGAACGGATCTTCGACGATGCCGTAGCGGTCGCCCCAGAACGCTTCGTCGACGGGCAGGATGACTTTCGCGCCGGCGTCGGCGGCTCGCTTCTGCAGCGCATCCGCGTCTTCGACCTGAAGGTGGATGGTCACCGACGATCCCTTCAACGTCTTCGGGCCGAAGGCGCCCATGCCGGGGAGTTCGTCCACCAGCATTACGATACTGTCGCCGATGCGAATGCTGGCGTGGATCAGTTTTCCGTCGGGACCGGGCAGACGCATGAATTCTTCGGCGCCGAAGGCCTTTTTGTAGAACTCGATCGCGTCAGCCGCGCCGGCGCAGACGAGGTGCGGCGTGACGGTGTGCATCTCCTTGGTCTTGTATTCGGTCTTCGCTTTTTGCGTGGAGGGGGAGGAGGCAGTGGCTGTGCTCATTTGAGGATGTGTTTGTTGTGGTTTTCGCCACTACAACGAACGACCCCGCGCGATCCGGACAACGGCCCGCGCGATTTTCTCTCCGGCAGGCGGCCGAGATGGCCGCTTGCTGTCGGCAGGGCCAGAATACCGCTCAGGCGCGGACGACAATGGTCCGCGAGAATGCACAGCCCGCGGCGCGGCTCCGGGAACCTTACGGCGTGACGGTCACGATCACCCGGCGATAGCGGGTGAGAGGCGGATTGCCGTTGTCCGTCACCGCGAGGATGACATGCAGCGTGCCGTCTCGGAGAACGTTCCCGGTCGGAACGCGAAAGGAGGCGTGCGGCTGGTCGGCGTTGTCGATCGGGATCGGATCGCCCGTCGTTCCGCTCGCGACGGCGAAGGTTCCCGCCTCTCCGTAGTAGAACCACCGGTACGACAGCGCGTTTCCGTCCGGGTCGCTCGAGCCGTCCGCGCTGAGCTGGACGCGTTCGCCGCGTTTTGCGCTCAGCGCCGCCGGATGCCCCAGTTTCACCGACGGCGGATGGTTCGCGTCGGCGGGGGCCTTGATCGTCCAATCCATGCGGGCGGCGAAGTCGTTTTGAAACGCGGAGCGCCAGCGCCAGATCGTCTCGTGGTTGCCGGTATGCCACTGCCCGTCGACGCCGAGCACTTCGTCCACGGCATCGGTCCAGAACGGGCGCGTTTCGGGCGCGGTAAACCATTTCTGCGTGCGCGGGGTGTAGAACTCGTAGCGCCCGCCCCAGCTGCCCCACTCGGGGTGTTCCGGACTGCCCAGACCGTTGTCGATCAGAAAAAGGAACGTCGGGGTGTCTCCCTCCATCAAGTATTGCCATTTCGGGTACTCGGCGCCGAGCGGGCCTTTGGAGCGAACATTCCGGTCGAGCCACTCGTTCGTCACCAGCGAGAAGTCGGCGCCGACGAAGCGCCCGTGAAAACGGTCCCCGCTGATGCCGCTCCAGGTCGCAAAGTGATAGGCGCCGCCGGAATGCACCCCCGGACTCGCGATGTAGAAGAGGGAGGGAAACTCCCGGCGCAGCCAGGGTCCGCTGTCATCCTGATCGGAGATCGTGTACACGCGCAGCCGGGAGACGAATCGCTCCACTTCGGATGCCGAACGGGTGGCGCGCACTTTCCAGAGGGCCTGGGCCAGCACGTTCGGCCCGCCCCAGACCGCCACCCAGACCGGGCGCGGGTCATCCCGATCGACCGTTTTCACCAGCAGCTCGGAGCCCGGCGAGTCCTTGTCCTCCCCGACGGCGTTCATCCCGTAGAGCGGCAGCCCCTGCGCGACGCGGGAGAGGAGATACTCCGCGGTGGAAAAACCGGGTTCGTGTTTCTCCAGGTTGTCGCGAACTTTTCCGTACGCTCCGACGATCCGTCGAATGCGCTCGGGCGCGACGCGGTTGGGTTGATGGACCGACGTCGTTGCCACCAGCCCCTCGACGTCCCACTGGTTCGAATACGTCAGGAACCTCACCAGCGACATCGCGTCGTCCGGCTCGTTTTCGATGTCGGTGAGGACAAACACGCGCGGTTTCTCCGCCGACGCGGCGGAGAGCGCCGTGAGGGCAAGCCCGAGCAGGAACGCGAATCGCAGTTTCATCAGGGGAAGGTTTTGGGAGACGGACCGCCTCTAGGTCCGCTCGGGTGCCGCGGCGAAGCGGTTTTGCCGTCCGCACCACGGACAATACCAAACGTTTCGGGCCGGAGCGTCGCCGATGGACCACCACTTCCGGCAGTCGCCGCATTGGAAATGGACCAGCGTTTCCACGGATCGCAGTCCGGTGACTCTCTCGGCCCGCGGCTTCCGCTTCACGGGCGTTTCGGCGGAGGGCAACGTCGGCTTGCGTCGCGAGGCGTGGGTTTGGCGCGGCATGACGAGGCGATGCTCGACCTTTGCTCGCCGTGGGGCAACTCGCGATCCCGCGGCTACGGCGTAGGCGGATCGGCAGCGCCGGGGGTCGGGATTCTGTTGCGCGGTGGGCCACGCCCGGCGCTTCCGCCCGACCGCCGAAGTTATTGGTCGATTCCGCTCACCCGGCGAAAGGTGCGGATGAACTCCGCCACCGGCGTGGGCTTTTCTGAAGTACGCGGAGAGGATGGCCGCTCGTTGAGCAAGGTGCTGAACCCCGGTAGTCCGAGAAGCGTCGGGTCGCTTTCGTCGCGGAAGGCCATGGCGTAACCGGGAAACTCGCGCGTGGGCACGTGCCCTTCCCACACTCGCGTGATGGCGAAATGCCGCGGATCTTTCTCAATCTTGGCGTAGAGACCCCGGACGGTCTCTTCTCGCCCTTCGACCACCTGCATGAATTGGGAATCGTGATACAGAAGGATGCCCGTGACTCCCGCGGCTTCGTTGCGCACGCGGCTCCCGGCGAGGAGAGCCTTCAACTCGACCGTGTTGAGCGGAAGTCGGGCGGTGCTGACGTAGATGAGCTGGAAAACGTCGCTGGGCTTCACGGGCAGTCTGCAGAAGGAGGAGGGGGTCGCTGGCGCCGCGGTGGGACGAGCCCGCGCCAGGAAACGGACTCGCGGGAGGTTGCCCGCCGCGCGGTCTGAGGCAAGCGGAGAGAGTACCTAAGAACCAATTTGTGAATACGCTCGCCTCCCCTGAATTTCCCTCGGGCGGAGGGGCTTTCTAGAAAAGCTAACTCGACGCGGACGGTGGGGTATTAGGCCGGGTCGGGCCTGCCTGCCTCCTCCAAAGAGGCCCACCGCGAAGCGTATCACCCAAGCTGATGCCACGGCGACAATCCGGAGCCCGCAGGATGCTCTCTGTCCTCGGTGGAGTTGCCTCAAGAAGCGAGCGGCCGATTTGGATACACGCCTTCCCGCTCACCCGGTTGGGTGAACCGTATCCGGCCTGGACGGTTTCTGAGGCGCAGGAGAGCGTTGCGCTTGCGGGTGGGGCGGCGCGTCCCTGCGACGCCTTTTTCGCATTGTCCGCGTGAAGCGTTCGTTTGCCGTGCAGGCGTTTTTTTTCCGATGTGGGCGCGGCGCCCTCACCGCGCGGAACGACGTAGCAACCCGCCGGGTGGGGGCACCCGGCCCACAACAAATCAGGGCGCGCCTCACGAGAGGCCCTGTATTGATTTCAGGGAGGAGCGCCGGCGAGAGCCCATGTCGTCGCAGGGACGCGCCGACCCACCTGCAAGCGTGACTAACCGCGGCTATTGCTGGGGAGGTCGGGCTCCGAAGACTTCGGAAACCATCCGGTCGATCACGCCCTGCGGCACCGAGGCCAGAGGCTTTTCTTTGTTCAGCAGCGCGACCTTGTCCTGGAACTCCGGAACGATGTGGGGCCGGATCTTGTGCATGCGTTTCAACAGTTCCATGAGGAGCACGCGCGGGACGAGATTGGCGGGATTGCGAAGGCAGAGCTGGATCGTTCCGTCGAGGATCTCCCGTTCTCCGCTGAGACTCTGCGGCGCCGTGTCGCTGGTTGCGGCGCAGCGGACGGTGAGCAGTTGTTCGAGCCGCAAAAGGTAATCGCCAAAATCGTTTCCCGTGGGCACGGAGTAGGCGTCGGGGCAGGTGGAATGCCCGATTTCCGCGTGCTGGGCCAGCAGACCGAGCAGTGTTTCTGCGAGCGCTCGGATTTCCGCTTCGGGCGCTTTGGAGTTGAGGGACGTGGAGGTCGACGCGAGGCAAACGGCGTCGATGGTACGGATGAGGCGCAGATCGATCGACCACGGCTCGGCTGCGGTTCGCAGGTGCGTGACGACGATGTAGTCGGAGGGTCCGTCTCCGGCGCGGGCGTGCTGAGCGGCGTCCGCGTCGGACCAGGGCACCCCGGAGAGGACGAACGACGGGGACGGTTTTGTCATCCACGGCACGATCGTGCGAGCGCGGGCGTGAAGGTTGAAGCGAACCTGTTCCGCGAGGAAAACGGGGAGCGCGCGGCTCATCCGGCCCTGCGCGTTGCTCCTCTGAACCGCGGGCTGCGAGGTGTCGGCGAGCTCCGCGCTGGATCCGAGGAACGCGACGCGTGTCAGCGGCTGCTCGCTCGCCGGAAAGAGCTCGTTCGCCGGCGAGGATTCCGGAAGCCAGACGGGGTCGTCGCCGGTGAGCATCGCCACGGCGATTTCGTCCCTCGCGGGAGGGACGGTTGCGGCGACGTGAGCCTGCGCGAGTTCGTTGTCCCAAAAGGAAAGGTTCTGCTGCCAGTCGGGACGTTTCAGGGCGTAGAGTTGATCGAGCAGCGCCCGCGCGGCATCGAGCTGACCGAGATCGACGTTGGCTTTGATCAGATTGTTTCCCACCCGGATGCCGTGCTGCACCGGATCGAAGAGCGGACTTGCCAGCTGAAGAATCTCCGGAAGATGGCCGTGATTTCCCAGGTCTCCGCTCAACTGCATGAGGAGATCCGCGGGCACGGGTTTCGGAGCGAGGGCGAGCGCTTCCCGGTAAAGCGCGAGGGCCTCGTCGAGGGCTTTCCGCCCGAGCGCGTCGCGGGCCAGCCAGAGCCGTGCGCGCCAACTTCCCGGGAGCGCCGCGATTCTTCGGAGCGCCGCCAGGCCCGCCTCGGGGCCGTGGTTCTCGCGGTGGATCGCCTCGTACCAGCCGAGCCCGTTGTCCTGGTTGGGATCGAGCTCCAAGCCGTGCCAGAGCGTTTCGAGCGTGAGCGCCGGTTGTCCGCGCTCCGAGTGGATCTTGGCCAGGTTGGTCAGCGCCACACCCGACTCGCCGTGCTTGAGGATGAACGTCCGCAGCACACGCTCCGAATCGTCGAGCCGTTTCTGGTCGCGGTAGACGATGGCGAGCACGACAGCGCCGCGCTCGGCATTCGGGTCGATCTCGGCGAGGTGTTCGGCGGGCTTGAGCAAGTCGGCACCGAAGCCGTCCTGCAGCGACTGAATGATCGTGCCCGAAAGCTCGTCCGGCCGATCCCAGACTTTTTTCAGATGGCCGAGCAAGACCGAATCTCGCCACGCCTGCTTGGTGATGAAGAGCTCGCGTCCGTACGCGTCGAATACGCGGATCATGTTGGGATCCTTCGACGGATCCCCGGCCGGGACGGCCGGAGCCGCCGGCGACGCGCCCGCCGGCGCGGGTGCGGCAGGAGGCGCGGAAGGCGGTGCGGGCGGAGTTTTGGGAGTGCGGCGGAAAAGCTTGTCGAAAAAGCCCATGAGGGAACGGAGAGTTGAAAACGGTCAGCGCGAGCCTGTCGCGCCGGAAAACGAGTCGCGGCTCGCCGGAGTTCTCGCGCACCTCGAAAGCCGTGGCCCGCAAAAACCGGCGATGCGCTACGATTCAGGTCAACGGGCGGCGGGACCGCAACTTCAGGAAACGCGGGCGAGCGCCGCCGCTGGCACAACCCACGTGGATAAAACGCTGCACCGTCGCGCCCGGCGCCGTCCGCCGGTCGTGCAACCGGTGTGACCGGGTTGTGTGTGCGGACGTCTTCAGCAGGATGTTGCCACCCCCTCCGATGAAACTGGCTCTTCTGCTTTGCCTGGCGCTTGCGCCCGTTCTTTCCGCCGCCGACCTCGCTCCTCCGCGTGTATTCAGTTTCTCGGGGCAGTCGCTGGCGGCGGCGAAGGCCTCGTTGCAGCGCGGCGAAACCGCCCTGGTCCCGGCGCGCGACGAGTTGCTGAAAGAGGCGGACCGGCTGCTCGCGCATAGGCCCGCGTCGGTGATGGATAAAACCAAGGTGGGCGTCAGCGGCGACATGCACGACTATTACTCCCAGGCGCCGTACTGGTGGCCGGATCCTTCCAAGCCGGACGGGAAACCGTTTCTCCGCCGGGATGGAGCGGTTTATCCCGACAGCAAGATCGGGACGGATTCCGTCGCCTTCGCTCGAACGTGCAATGCCGTCGAGACGCTCGGACTGGCCTACTATTTCAGCGGAAAAGAGGTGTACGCCGAAAAGGCGGCGCTGCTGGCGCGTGTTTGGTTCCTGAATCCGGAGACGCGGATGAATCCGCATCTCAACTACGGACAGGCGGTGCCCGGCCGAAGCAGCGGCCGGGAGGAGGGCGTGCTCGAGGCGCGCCACCTGGCGGGACTGACGGACGGGTTGACCTTGTTGTCCGGCGCGAACGCCTGGACGGCGGACGACGCGGCGCGGCTCACCGACTGGCTGAGTCGCTACTACGAATGGCTGACGCACGCCCCCGTGGCCCTGAAGGAGCGTGCGGCGAAGAACAATCACGGCTCCTGGTACGACGCGCAGACGGCGCATCTGGCCCTGTTCCTCGGCCGAACGGACGACGCGCGCCGGATCGTCGAGGAAGCGCGCACCGTGCGGGTGGCGCGCCAGATCGAGCCGGACGGAACGCAGCCGCTGGAGTTCGCGCGCACCAAGTCGCTCGACTACTGCGTCTTCAACCTCAGCGCGCTTCTCCGGTTGTGCACGGTTGCCCGGAATGCCGGCGTGGACCTGTATCCATTCCGCACCTCGGACGGTCGGAGCATCCGCGAAGCCCTGCTCCGCGTGGCTCCCTATGCGGACCCGGAAAAAGTCTGGCCGAAAAAGGACCTCGTCCAGGAGGAGCGCGCGCACCTTCCGGCTCTGATGGCGCAGGCGCTCACGTTCGGGACGGATTCGGATCTCGAGTCGCAGCTGCAACGCCGTCTCGCGGCGCGGCCGGACGCGAGTGCTCGCTGGCGGCTGCTCTGGGCTCCGGAACCGTCGCCCTGAAACCGAGCGGTGCGTTGCTACACGCCGGCGGTTGCCGGGCGCAGCTCGAGCTGTCGGTGCAGGGCCGACCGGAGTTCGCCCACGACCACGGGCTTCGAAACGTAGTCGTTCATCCCGGCGGCGAGACATTTCTCGCGATCGCCGCTCATCGCGTCGGCCGTCATCGCGATGATGGGCAAGGATCGTTGGTGCGGGTCCGGCGAGGCACGCAGGCGCCGCGCGACCTCGTAGCCGTCGAGCTCCGGCATGTGGATGTCGAGGAGCAGCGCATCGTAAGCGTGCCGTTCCAGGATCTGCAGCGCCTCGGTGCCGCTCGTGGCGAGGTCCGCGGATACGCCCAGGCATTTCAGCAGGGTGAGGGCGACCTTCTGGTTGACCGCATTGTCCTCGGCCAGCAGGACGTGCCAGCCGCGCCCCGCAAAGACCGGTTCGATCTCCGGAACCGCCCGATTCGCTCCGCCCTTGCCGGCGTCACGGGCATTGAGCAGCGCGTTGAGCAACACGGCCTGCCTGACCGGTTTCAAGAGACACGCGGAGACGCCGAACATCGAAAGCTGGTCTGGCGTCGGACGCTGGGTGGTGCAGGCGAGCAGGATGACTTTCGCACCGGCGAAGAGGGCAGGCTCCGCCGAGGAGCGCGCTGTCGTGAGTTCCGCCGCCCCTGAAACGTTCCCGTCGAGAAGCACATACCGGAAAGGGCGCCCGCTCGCGGCGGCGCTGCGCAGACGTTCGACCGCCTCGGCACCGCTGGCCGCGGCCTGATGCGGGGCGCGCAGACCGTCGAGCGCGAGGCCCAGCGCCCGACGTTGTGAAGCGCTGCCGTCGACGATGAGCACGGGCGAGTCGCCCAGGTTCGGCGCGGACTGCCGGGTGTTGGGACTGCCGATCGACGTTTCGCCGCAGGTCACCGGCTCCAGGACGAGGGAAAACCAGAAGGTCGAGCCGGCACCGGGCGTGCTTTCGACCCCGATCTTTCCTCCCATCAGCTCGACCAGCCTGCGGGAGATCGCCAGCCCCAGCCCCGTTCCTCCGAAACGCCGGGTCGTGGACGAATCGGCTTGGGTGAACGGCTGAAACAGGCGCCGCCGCACGTCCTCCGACATGCCGACGCCGGTATCGCGCACTTCAATACGGAGTTCCGTCCGGCCGTCCGTCCGGCGCTCGCCGCGTGCGGAAACCGCCACCTCGCCGCGGGCGGTGAATTTCACCGCGTTGCCCACGAGGTTCAGGATGATCTGCTGCAGACGGACGGGGTCGCCCCGCACGGCCGACGGCAGATCCGGCTCCGGCAGGAAGCAAAGATCGAGGTGTTTCTCGCGGGCGCGATGCGCCACGACCTGCAGCGTGTCCTCGATCAGATCCGGCAGGCAGAAGTCGATGGACTCCAGCGCGAGCATCCCGGCTTCGATTTTGGAGAAGTCGAGAATGTCGTTGATGATCGCGAGCATGGAATCGCCGCTGTACTGGATCAGCTCCACGTACTCGCGCTGCTCGGAGTCGAGCTGCGTGTTTCGCAAGATCTGGCAGAGCCCCAGCACCCCGTTCATCGGCGTGCGAATCTCGTGGCTCATCGTCGCGAGAAACTCGCTCTTCGCGCGGCTGGCGGCGTCGGCGTTTTGCCGAGCTACGACGAGTTCGTCGTTCAGTTCGCCGAGCGCGCGGTGAGCCCGGCGCAGGCGAAGCAGGAGCCAGCTTGCGACGGCTGCGGCCAACAGAGAAAGTCCGAGCAGGACCAGAAGGAAACGCTGGATGAGTCCCCGGTGTTCGAGCGCGGCGGATTGGGCCGTGGCGCGTTTTTCGAGGTCGGCAATTTCCCGCTGGCGGTGCTCGGCGGCGTAATGCTGTTCGAGTTCCGCCACCCGTTTGTTGACGTTTTCGCGCGAGGCGGTGTCGAGGCGTTCCGCCGCCTCGCGTTGGGCCTCGTAAGCACGGCGATAGTCGCCGGCCGCGGCGGCGGTCTCGGCGACGGTTTCGGCGGCGCCGGCGATTTCGGTCGCGACGCCGATCTTTTTTGAAAGGACGAGCGCCGTCTCGGCGTCCTGGAGGGCGCCCTGCAGATCGCCCAACTGGACGCGGACTTCGCTTCGCGTGAGCAGCGTGCCCCGGCGGCCCTGTTCGACGCCGCTTTGGACGTGGAGCTGGATCGCTTCGTCGAGCAACGGGAGCGCCTCCTTGGGCCGCTTCTGGTTTTTCAGGTTGGTCGCGAGATTGCTGAGCGTGGCGGCGAGGGCCGGGACTTCGCCCACCTCCCGGCGCAGCGCGAGCGCCCGACGAAAATAGCCTTCGGCTCGGGGGCGGTCGCCTCGCAGCCCGATGGTCATCCCGAGTTGTTCGAGCGCGTTTGCCCGGGCGTATTTCGCGCCGTTTTCTCCGAGCAGCTCGAGCATGGTGTTGAAGTGCGCCGCCGCTTCCCCGTAGCGCTTGCTCCGCAGCAAGGCGTTTCCCAGCGCGTCGTGGGCGAAGACCGCCAGGTGCGGATCTCGCATCTGTTCCGAGAGGGCGATCAAGCGAGCTGCCACCGACGCCACCGCGTCGAGCTCGTCCCGGTCCCCATGCACCTGAGACTTGGTCACGAGGCAGCTGGCAAGGGCCTGCTGGTCGCCGGCTTTCTCCAGGAGCTCGAGGCTGCGGTCGATCGTCTCGAGGGCTTCATCCAGCCGACCAAGATCCGAGAGCGCCATGGCGCGGCGGCACTCGGCCACGCCTTCGTCCCTCGAGTTGTGAACCGAGCGGGCGAGTTGGAGCGCCTGGTCGGCGACCTGCAGGGCCTCGTCGGAATGTCCCGCCAGGACCGCGCTGTAGCTCCAGGTTTGAAGCAGGTAAAACCGGTCTTCGGAACTCGCGTCGGGCGGCAGCTGGTCGCGCAGCTTCAGCGTCTGCGCATAGCCGGCGCCGGCGTTCCGGTCGGCGAGTTCCCCGGCGGCGTGGATTTCGGCATGCCAATCCCGCGCCGGCGGAGGCGTCCCAAAAAGGGGCAGCGCAAGCGCGGCCACGCAGACGAGGGCGCCTCGCCGTCGCAAACTTCCGGCCGCGGCCGAAACGCGCAGAAACAGTCCGCGCAATCGGGCAGTTTTGGACGGCTCGGGGGTGAGGGCGAAGTCCATCAAATCGTGGTATCGGCACAAACGAGCCGAAGCTCCACGACTACCTGACAGCCTCTACCGCCCTGTCGCCTTCGGGTTGCCCGGGCTCCGTTCCTCCGATCCGGGCGGCGTTGCGGCCGATGGCTCGTCGGAAGAGGACCCGACGAGGTCGACGAGATCCTGCACCGCGCGGTCCATTTCCATCGCCTGGGCGCTCAATTCCTCCGAAGCGCTGGCGGTTTCTTCGGAATGGGCGGCGTTGCGCTGCGTGACCTGGTCGAGCTGCGTCATCGCGGTGTTCACCTGGCCGACGTTTTGGCTCTGTTCGATCGAGGCGTTCGCGATTTCGCCGACCAGTTCGTCCATCCGGCGAACCTTCGCCAGAATGTCGCCGAGGCTCTTCTCCACGCGTCCGCAAATGGCGGCGCCGTGGGCGCTTTTCTGGATCGAGTCTTCGATCTTTCCTGCCGTTTCGCGCGCGGCCGTGGCGCTTCGTTGCGCGAGTGCCCGGACTTCTTCGGCCACGACGGCAAAACCTGCGCCTGCTTCGCCGGCGCGGGCCGCCTCCACCGCGGCGTTCAGCGCGAGAATGTTCGTTTGAAACGCGATCGCGTCGATGGTCTTCACGATCTGCGCGATGCTTCCGCTGGCGGAGTCGATGTCGGCCATCGCACGATTCATCTGTTCCACGTCGACGGCTCCAGCCTCCGCCGCCTGGCGAGCTTCGCCGGCCAGCGTTTTTGCGGTGCCTGCCGTCTCTGCGTTTCGCTGGGTTCTCGTGGAAATCTCCTCCATCGACGCCGCGGTTTCCTCGAGGGTCGCCGCCTGTTCGCTGGCGCCTTCGGCGAGGTTCTGGCTCGACCTGGAAATCTGGCCGGCGGCGAGGGCCGTCTGTTCGCTGCCGCGCCGCAGGCTGGCGATGGCGGTCCGCAGTTTTCGCACGATGGTGTTGCGGATCAGGAAAAAGAATCCGAGGGCGATCGCGAGCGTGAGGGGCGCGGCCCACGCGAGGCTGCGTATCATTCCACCCATGACAACGGCGTCCACGCGCTTGAGGTCCGCCTTGAGCACGAAGGCGCCGTGGATTTCGCCCTCCTTCCAGTTCTCCATCTTGAAGCCGAGGAGATCGCGTCCGTCCCTGGTCGGGCTCGTCGCCGGATCGCCGTGGCAGAAGAGGCAGTCCTTCGAAAGTTTGATCGCCCGTGCGAAGACGATTTTTTGGGCGTCGCGGTCGACCTTCACATACTCCGCCTGCGAGCCGGACTCCAGGATCCGGAGGATTTCCTCCTCTTCGGGCGTCGGCTTGTTTTTGGAGTTTCTCGCTTCGTTTTTCGGCACGCGGAAGTCGAAGCCCTCCTGTTCGGCGACCTTCTGGATCGCGTCCCACGCGGCCACGACCGGGATCGTGCGGTAGAGGGTGGAGCTTCGCAGGTCGCCCGACGCCTTGAATTCGGCGAGCAGCTTTGCCCGGTCGAACGCGCCGGCTTTCCCAAGTTGGGAGATACTCTCGCGGACGTTTTCCGCTTCGAGGACCGCGGCGCGCATGGTCCGGACCGTCAGGTCCACGCCCTGGCGTTCGATGACGAATCGCTGCACGACGAGGAGCGTGCCCGCAGTGCTGGCGACTGCGCAGAGGGCCGCGACGATGATTTTGGTCCCTATCTTCAAGTCCACGGGCACCGGAAGGCGCCCGCGAGGGTAACTACGACCGCCCGCCAATAAACTTGAGCAGACACCGTCGGGGTTTTCCAACGAACCCACCTCGAGCGAACTTTTTTACCAGCTGCCGACGAGGAGGGTTGCTGAACAAAACCGAGACGCAGGTCGCCTGTGCCCCTGCCACCAGCATTTCAATGGGACCGCGCTCGGGTGAGCGCGGAGAGGGTCAGGCGTAGTTTGCTGCGGGGGCGCGTCCAATCAGCGTGCCCGCGAGCGGTGCGGGAGCCATGGCAGTTCCGCATCGCCAGGGGCTTTCTTCTTCGGCGCGTCATGAACGGGACGCAGCGCCCGGCTTTCCCGGTGGTGGTGCGCGCGGGCATCCGGAATTGAAGTCCGAGGGCACGCCATCGACCAAGGCCCGTGGCCACGGGATGGAACCCCGGCCGGTTGTTTTTGAGGCCGCGCGCCGCTCCCAGCGATCAATCTCCAGAATCTGCCACAGTAACGCGGCTTCATGTGCGACGCCTGCGAACCCGTGCGCTTGCCGCGACGAGGCGGCGCCGCTTGTATCCAGATTGTCCCCGCGCCGCGGAGTGCCGCGCTCGCTGTCCTGGCAGGCAGCCGGAGCGGGCGTGCTTTCCCCGGCTCGGCCCGAAGTTCCCCTCAACCGTCGAATCCCCCTCCGCCATGAATCCCGTCAGATTGCTCGCTTGTGCCCTCGTTCTCAGCCCGCTTGCCGCGTTCGTGACAAATGCCGCCGATGCGCCGGCCAACTGGACCAAACACTGCGCCAAATGCCACGCGGCGGACGGCTCCGGCACCACGAAGATGGGAAAGAAGCTTCAGTTGAAGGACTACACGAAACAGGCGGTGCAGGCCAAACTCACCGACGCGGAGCTGCTGAAGGCCACCGTGGACGGCGTGGTGGACGAGGCTGGCAAGGAGAGGATGCCGGCCTACAAGGAGAAGCTTTCCGATCAAGAGGCCAAGGACCTGGTCGCGTACATTCGGACCATGGTGAAGCCCGAGGCCGAACCGGCCAAATAGGTCGGCGACGCCTGTCGTCGGCGGGCCGCGCCCAACCCGGCGCAGCCGCGTTCTGTCGGATCGGCCGGTGTCTCCGTACGGGTTGGCGGCCGCGGCGCCTCGACGCAGGCGCCTTCCGGGCGGGCGTAAAGTGGTCGGTCGGATTGCTCTTGGGCGCACCCTCCTGCATCCTCCCGGCGAGCCGAACGCGAACAGGCCGCCGTGTCCCAAGTCCCGACATCCCTCCGAGAAGACGCCGACCCGACCACCGCCGCCCTGCGCAGGGAGCTGGACCTGTGTCGCCAGGAACTGGAGACGTCCCGGAAGCGCCTCGAGCAGCTGGAGCAGCGGGCCGGCGCGCGGGAGGAGGACTCACGGTTCCGGGGCATTTTCGACGCGGTGCCCGGCATGGTCTGCGTGCTGAATCCCGCGGGGGAGGTCGAGCTGCTCAACGAACGCGTTCTGGAGTATTTCGGGAAAACGCTCGAGGAGCTGAAGAGCTGGGCGCTGATCGATGCGGTTCACCCGGACGATTTGGGCGGCGTCGTCGAGGCGTGGAGACATTCGGTGCAAACCGGAGAACCGTTCGATCGCGCGCAGCGCCAGCGCAGGGCCGACGGAGTCTACCGGTGGCACCATTCACGCGCCGAGCCCGTGCGCGATGCGGCGGGCCGCATCACGACGTGGTACATGTTGATCACCGACATCGATGACCTCAGGAGGGCCGAAGAGGCATTGCGGCAGAACCAGGCGTACCTCAAGGAGGCCCAACGCCTCAGCCGCACCGGGAGTTTCGGATGGAACGTGAGGACGGGCGAACTCACCTGGTCGACGCAGACGTTCAGTATCCTCGGTTACGAACCGGTGGCGCGGCCCACGCTCGAGCTGGTCCTGGCGCGGGTGCATCCCGAGGACGCGGGTTTGGTGCGGGAGACGATGGACCGCGCCAGCCGCGATTTTTCGGATTTGGCTTTTGAGCACCGGCTCCTCCTGCCGGGCGGCACGGTCAAATACGTGCGTGTCGTCGCTCACGCGGCCGCCGATGCCTCCGGCAAGGTGGAGTATGTGGGGGCGCTGATGGACGTGACGGAGCGGATACAAACGACGCAGTCGCTGGAGCGGGCGATGGCCAGGTTGCGCGACTCGGAGCACTTCGCCCGCGACCAGGCAGAAGCGTTGCGGAGAATCCTCGACGCCCTGGCGCACGAGTCGTCGCCCGATCGGATCGTCGAACACGTCCTGCGCACCCTGACCGAGCAGCTTCTCGCCCATAGCTGCAGCGTCTGGTCGCGGGATTCCGCGACCGGACTGCTGCACTTCGGATTTTCCTACGTTTCGGGTGAATTCCGCACCAATAAGGACGTCCGTTTTGCCGCGTCGTTCTCCTCCGAGTGCGGGAAAGGGATCTGGCCCGGAGTCGATATTTTCAACTCCGGCCAGCCGCAGGTGATCGAGGACATCCGGGCCATGCCGGATTTTCCCTGGCGCTCCGACCTGCTCGCGCAGGGCGTGATCACCGTCCTGGTCGTTCCCATGCTGGTGGTGGGCGAAGTGCACGGAGTGGTGGGGATTCGGTTCGCGGTGAAACGTTCTTTCCTTCCCGAGGAGATCCAACTGGCCCAGAGCCTCGCGAACCAGGCCATGCTGGCGATGCAGCTCAGCCGTATCTCGGCGCAGAGCCGCCAGACTGCCGTTCTGGCGGAGCGAAACCGGATGGCCCGCGACATCCACGATACCCTGGCGCAGGGCTTCACAGGTGTGATCGTTCAGCTGGAGGCGGCGGCCGACGCGCGGGCGCAGGGGCTGGGTCCCGAGGCCGGCGATCACCTCCAGCGGGCCGTCTCTCTTGCGCGTGAGAGCCTCAACGATGCGCGCAGGTCGGTCCGCGCGCTGCGCCCGCAGGCCCTCGATCAACGGGGACTTCCCGAGGCGCTCGGGGGCATGCTCCAGAAATTGACGGTGAATACGCCGCTCCGGACGCAGTTCGAGATGGCGGGCGCTCCTCAGCCCTTGCCCTTCGAACACGAGGACAATCTGCTGCGCATTGCCCAGGAGGTCCTGACCAACGCCCTCCGGCACTCCCAGGCGCGCACGTTCTCCGTGCGGCTGGCCTTCACGCCCGAGGAGGTGCGGCTCGAGATGCGCGATGACGGCCGGGGCTTTGACGGTTTGAAACGGAGCGATGGCTTCGGGCTCTTGGGTATCCGCGAACGCGCCGAGCAGATGGGCGGTCGCCTGACGCTCCGCACGTCCGTGGGCGAGGGAACGACGACGGTCGTGCAGCTGCCTCTCTCGGCGGCCGAAGAATCCCGCGCCCCATGACCCCCGCGGAAAAAAAGTCACCCGGGATTCGTCGGGCCGGGGAAAAGATTCGCGTGCTCGTCGCGGATGACCACGTTACCGTGCTCGAGGGGCTTTCCGCCATTGTCGGGCGGCAGCCCGACATGGTCGTTGTCGCGCAGGCGTCGAACGGACAGGAGGCGGTCGAGCTGTGGGCGAAACACCACCCGGACGTCACGCTCCTGGACCTGCAGATGCCGGTCCTCGACGGCGTGCGAGCCCTGGAGGAGCTGCGTCAGCGGGACCCCTCTGTTCGCGTGCTGATGCTGACGACCTTCGACACCGAGCATGACATTTCTCGGGCGATCAGGGCGGGCGCCAAGGGGTACCTGTTGAAGGACGCGCCCCGGGAACAGCTGCTGGACTGTATCCGGAAAGTGCATGCCGGCGGGACGTTCCTCGCCCCGGCGGTGGTGGCCAAGCTGGCGTCGGAACTCAGCAGCGAGCCCCTCACTGGACGCGAACGGGAGGTCCTGTCGCTGCTCGCCGCGGGCAGGAGCAACAAGGAGATCAGCACCAATCTGTTCATCAGCGAAACGACGGTGAAATCCCATCTGCGCGGTATTTTCGCCAAGTTGAACGTCCTCAGCCGCACCGAAGCCATCGCGGTGGCCAGCCGCCGTGGGCTGGTGCAGCGGTAGGCGCCGGGCCCCTGGGTGCCCGCCGCCCTTCGGCGCATCCTCCGAAAGGAGGAGACGGCGACTGTCCGATCGACGCGCCCGAAGTTCGTCCCCACGACCAATGGGATTCGCCCTGCGCCGGGGCTATAGTCGGGGCGTGGATACGAAACACCGGGGCTGAGCATGGCGAGCATGAGTTCAACTGACCATGGGCTGATCACGCCCGAAAACTGTGCGCTCCTCCTCGTCGATCAGCAGCCGGAGATGTTCGCGCCGCTGGCGAGCGATGTCCGCGAGCTCCTGCTTCGCAACGTCCTGATCCTCGCCCGCGCGGCCAGGATTTTCTCCGTGCCGGTGGTTCTCACCTCGCAACGGACGCCGGCTTTCGATGGAGAGGTCGTGCCGTCCCTGCTCGACGTGCTTCCTGGAGTGAACCCCATCGTGCGCTCCGGCCTTAACGCCTGGGACGAGGAGGCGTTCGTGAAGGCCGTTCGCGACACGGGCCGGAGGAACGTTCTCCTCGCTGGGCCGTGGACGGAAGTGAGCCTGGTCTTTCCCGCGCTCGAGATGTTGGAGGAGGGATTTGGCGTCTATGCGGTGGAGGACGCCTGCCTCGGGTTGAGCCGGGTGGGGCACGCTGCGGCTATTCGCCGCGTCGAACAGGCGGGCGCGGTGTCGGTGACCGCGCTTCAGGTGCTGCTGGAGTTGCAGCGCGATTGGTCCCGTGGCGGCCACTCCGCCGAAGTTTTGGCTCTGCTGAAGGAGCATCGCCGGGCCCAGGGCTCCGCCACCGCGCTCACCGGGGCGGCAGAGCGTCCGCAACCCGAACGGCGAAAGCGCCGTGCCCAAACCTAGCACCTCTCCCAACCCTCGGCCTGAACCGTTCCGTGCATTCATGAATACACCCGCATCGTCCCAATCCGGCCCCCGCTCACCCGGCGGATTTTCCCGTCGCGACTTCGTCCTGTCCACCGCCGCGTTCGCGGCGATCGCGGGACTTCCGTTCTCCCGCCTGGCGGCCAGTCCGGAGTCCACCGCATCCCAGCCCCTCTCCAACCCAGAATCGAAAAAGCCTATGACAACGATCACCACCAAAGACGGCACCACCCTTTACTACAAAGATTGGGGCGCGGGCCCGGTCGTCACCTTCAGCCACGGATGGCCGCTGAACGCGGACGCTTGGGACTCGCAGATGTTCTTCCTCGCATCGCAGGGTTACCGCTGCGTCGCGCACGACCGGCGGGGGCACGGCCGCTCCAGTCAGCCATGGAACGGCAATGACATGGACACCTATGCCGACGACCTTGCGGAGCTGTTCGAAAAGCTGGACCTCAAGGACGTCACGATGATTGGCCACTCCACCGGCGGCGGTGAGGTGGCCCGCTACATCGGACGGCATGGCACGAAACGGGTGAAAAAGGCGGTGCTGATGGGCGCGATACCGCCGATCATGCTCAAGACCCCGGCGAATCCGGGGGGCCTTCCCATCGAGGTGTTTGACGGATATCGCGCCGCGTACCTGGCTGACCGTTCCCAGTTTTTCCTCAACGTCGCGAGCGGACCGTTTTTTGGCTTCAACCGCCCCGGCGCCAAGGTCTCGCCGGGCCTGATCCAGGCGTGGTGGCTCCAGGGCATGATGACCGGCCACAAGAATGCCTACGACTGCATCCAGGCATTCTCGGAAACGGATTTCACCGAGGATCTGAAGAAGTTCGACGTACCCACGTTGATCCTACACGGCGACGACGATCAGGTCGTGCCGATCGCCGACTCGGCGTTGCTGACGGCGAAACTTGTCCCGCATGCGACCCTGAAGATCTACCCGGGCGGCACCCACGCGCTCGGGCACACTCACGCGGACCAGCTCAACCGCGATTTGCTCGAGTTCGTGCGATCCTGATCCCCGTCGACGTCTGACCCTGAACCCGCGCGAAGTGTGATGAACCAAGAAACGATTCCGACCGAAGTCTTCGACCTGCTGGTGCTCGGCAGCGGCGAAGCCGGAAAATACCTCGCGTGGACCCTGGCAAGGAAGGGGCAGAAGGTGGGCGTGGTGGAACGCCGCTACGTCGGCGGCTCCTGCCCCAACATCGCCTGCCTGCCGAGCAAGAACGTCATCCACAGCGCCAAGGTCGCGGCGCTGATTCGGCGCAGCGAGGAGTTCGGCGTCGCGCGGGGAGACGTGCGCATCGACATGGCCGCTATCCGCGAACGCAAGCGCCGGATGGTTTCCGACCTTGTTGACGTTCATCTCGCCAACTACCGGGCGAGCGGGACCGAATTGATCCGCGGTGCAGGCCGGTTCATCGGAACCCGGCTCCTGGAGGTGACCCTTTCGGATGGCGGCCGGCGGAGGTTGACAGCCGAAAACGTCGTCCTCAGCACCGGCAGTCGCGCCACGATCGACGACACGCCGGGGCTGCGCGACGCGCAGCCCTTGACCCACATCGAGGCGCTTGAATTGGGAGAGACCCCGGGGCGGCTCCTGATCCTTGGAGGCGGCTACGTGGGCTTGGAGTTTGCGCAGGCGCTGCGTCGGCTCGGGAGCGAGGTCACCGTCATCGATCGGAACGAGCGCCTGCTGTATCGGGAGGATGGCGACGTGTCGGATGCCGTCGACGGAATCCTTCGGGCGGAGGGAATCGAGGTGTTCACAGGGACAACGTGTGTCCGCGTGGACGGGAGGTCGGGCGCTCAGGTCACCCTTCGGCTGCGGCGCGACGGCGTGGAATCCACCGTGTCAGGCACGCACTTGCTGGTGGCGGCGGGTCGCACGCCCAACACGGACGGCATCGGTCTGGAGAGCGCCGGAGTGGAAACGAACCCGCACGGTTTCGTCGAAGTAAACGCGCGGCTGGAGACGTCCGCGCCGGGCGTCTGGGCGGTGGGCGACTGCGCCGGAAGCCCTCAGTTCACGCACATCGCCTTCGACGACTTTCGGGTCGTGCGCGACAATCTGGCCGGCGGCCACCGGGTTACCACGGGGCGGCAGGTTCCGTTCTGCCTGTTCACGGATCCAGAGGTGGCCCGTGTGGGGCTGAATGAAACGCAGGCCCGGGAGAAGGGCATTGCCCACCGTGTGGCCACGCTTCCGATGGCAGCGGTCCTGCGCACGCGGACGCTTTCCGAGTCGCAGGGCTTTCTCAAGGCGCTCCTCGATCCCGACACCGACCGGATTCTGGGATTCACGGCCGTGGGCGTGAACGCCGGCGAGCTTTTGCCCGCGGTGCAGTTGGCCATGTCCGCCGATCTTCCTTTCACCGTGTTGCGAGAAGCCATCTTCACCCATCCCACCCTGGCGGAAGGGCTGATCGGACTTTTCGCCAACGTTCCGGCGGCGACGTGGCGCGCTGCAAACCCGGCGCCCGCCGCCGCCGATCAGCGCTGACCGTCAATGCCAGAGCCGAAGCGGGCGCCGTCCACAGTGGCGGCGCGGACTCCAAACCATCCAATGACGACAAAAATGAAGAACCCAAGAGTTTGGCTCGTGACCGGCAGCGCCAGTGGGCTGGGGCGCCATCTGGCCGAAGCGATTCTCGCCTCCGGTGATCGCCTCGTGGCCACGGCCCGCGATCCCGGCCGCCTCGCCGATCTCGTGGCGCGTTACGGCGATAGCATTCGAACCGCAGCGCTCGACGTCGCGGACGAGCCCGCCGCCGAGGCCGCGGTCCAACTCGCGGTGAAGGCGTTCGGGCACCTCGACGTGGTGGTGAACAACGCCGGTTACGGCGACACTGCGCCGTTCGAACAGGTGAGTTCTGCGCGGTTCAAGGCGGTGATCGACACGAACTTTTTTGGCGTTGTCCACGTCACCCGGGCGGCGCTGCCGGTCATGCGGCGGCAGCGGAGCGGGACAATCCTGCAGATATCTTCCGTGGGCGGTCGCCTCGCGAGCCCGGGGAACAGCGCCTATCATGCGGCAAAATGGGCGGTCGGCGGTTTCGCGGAAGCCCTCGCGCTCGAGGTGGCGCCCTTCGGCGTCAAGGTGTGCGCGATCGAACCGGGCGGCATGCGCACGCAGTGGGGCGTGCGCGCGAACCGGCGGATACCGACGTTGCTTCCTGAATACG
This sequence comes from Opitutaceae bacterium EW11, assembly GCA_003054665.1. GTDB lineage: Bacteria > Verrucomicrobiota > Verrucomicrobiia > Opitutales > Opitutaceae > EW11. The sequence continues at coordinate 507,030 of QAYY01000002.1, forward strand.
AGGCGTCGGTCGGCGCCTTCGTCAAAGCCGTCGCCTCCCTGTGGGGAAACGAGAACAGCGATCCGGCGAAGGTCGCCCAGCTCATCCTCCGGCTCGCGGAGATGGACAGGCTTCCCGCCCATCTCCTGGTCGGCAGCGATGCCGTGACGTTCGCCGCTCAGGCCCAGGCGACGCGGGCGGCCGAGGCCGAACGCTGGCGGGAACTGAGTGTATCCACCGACGCCGAAGCCTCCGCGGTGTTGCCCGACGTGAGATTCTGACCCGTGGCCGACACGCACCTGCACCTGGTGCTGACGCCCGCGGTGCGGCAGGCGCGGGAGTCTCCCGTTGCCCTGCTTTTGCCCCGGCCGTGCGACATCCCTCCTCCTACCATGAAACTCGTCAGCTACCACCAGTCTCTTCCGATCTCCGATCCAAGCAGCTTCCTCGACCTCACCGGCGATGCGCCCCGGCCGGGACCTCGCGACCTGTTGGTCGAAGTGCGGGCGATCTCCGTCAATCCCGTCGACGCGAAAATCCGCGGCGGCGGCGGTCCGGGCCGCCCTGACGGCGACCTCCAGATCCTCGGCTGGGATGCGGCGGGAGTCGTGAAGGAGATCGGCGGCGACGTGACTCTCTTCAAGCCGGGCGACGAGGTTTATTATGCCGGCTCGGTCGATCGCGCCGGTTCCTATGCGGAATTTCAGTGTGTCGATGAGCGGCTGGTCGGGCGCCGACCGCGCACGCTGGAGTTCGCCGCCTCAGCCGCGCTTCCCCTCGCGACGATCACCGCCTGGGAGATGATGTTCGACCGTTTGCGTATCGAAAAAGAGGAGACCGGCGTGCTGCTCGTCGTGGGCGGCGCCGGCGGCGTCGGTTCCATCGCCCTCCAGCTCGCCCGCCAACTCACGGGCCTGACGGTCATCGCCACCGCTTCCCGACCCGAGACGCACCAGTGGTGTCGGCGCATGGGGGCGCACCAGGTCGTCGACCACAGCCAGCCCCTGGCGCGCCAGGTCAAAGCCCTGGCTCCGGGCGGAGTGGACTACACCCTCGCGCTGACGCGTACGGAAGACCACTTCGACGAATTGATCGAGGCCATGGCGCCGCAGGGCGCGCTGGCGTTGATCGAGAACCCGGCCCGGCCGCTGGAACTCACCAAGCTCAAGCCGAAAAGCCTCTCCCTGCACTGGGAGTTCATGTTCACCCGCTCCCGTTACCAGACGCCGGACATGGGTGAACAGGGCCGCCTCCTCAGCGAGGTCGCGGACCTGGTCGACGCGGGACGGATACAAACGACGATGCACACCCATCTCGGCCGGATCGATGCCGCCCACCTGAAAAAGGCGCACGCCCTGGTGGAGACCGGCACGACGATCGGGAAGATCGTGCTCGCCGGATTCTGAGCACGGAGCCCGGAGAGCGTCGGCAAGCGGTCTTTTATCGACGACCGGGCAGCTGCTTCAACGAGGCATCCTCGACGTGTTCGTCTGCCGCCTGCCTCCGTGGACTCGATATGGCGAGGGGCGGACCCAGCCGGTCAGAGCCGCGTGCGCGCGGACAGGCTTCAGCGGCTCAGTCGAACGCTGAGAATCTGGTACGGGCGGTAGGGCAGCCGGACATTGGCCGTGGCTCCCGGAAGCCGGGCGCCGTCGAGACCGCACGGCGTCGCTTTCCAGCCCGGAGCGAGATCCAGTTCGGCGGTGCCGCTTTGGCCCGCGACCTCGTGAAGTCGCAGCACCCAGCCGCCCTGCGGATGCGGCATGGCCCAGGCTGAAACAAGCGTAGGGGCTTTCTGGACACCGCGCAGACCGGACTGGCGCGACGGGCCTCGGTAGAGCAAGGGCGGAGTGAAGAGCGTGTCGGCCAACGCCGCGGGTTGGGACGATGACGGAGCGGCGATCCCGAAACGCCCCACGGCGAGTCGTATCACGTGGCGCCCCTGGTCGGAGTACGGGGTTTCCGGCTGATAGCGGGAGAGGCCGGGAGGCGCGGCGTAACGATGGTCGTCGCAGCCGGTGATGCGCGCGCTGCGCAGCAGCGACACGGAGAGGTTTCCGTCGCGCGCGGCAAAACCGTATTTCGCCTCCGTCACGATCGCCAGGCCCTCCAGTTCGCCGTCGCGCGACACCGTGGCCCAGCGGCTGCCGGGGACTTCCCACTGCGCCTCCACGCGCGAATCGCCGGGCAACTGGCCGCGCAAGACGCTGCCGAACGGCGCGCCGAAACGCGCCTGGGTGCCGCGGTAATCCGTCGGAAAATGGAAGCGAAGCAAGGTCCGCTCCTCCTGCCAGTCGACGGTCGCCTCGATTCGCAGCACCGCCGCGCCCGCCTCCAGGATGAACCGCGTGGTCAACCGGCTGCGATCGCCGAGCGAACGGGAAACGGCCAGCACGGCGCGCTCGGGACCGGAGTTTTCCAGGGTGATCGCGGCGCGGCTTCGCACTGGATGACCGAGTTCAAGGGAGTGGCGGTCGACGTCCCAGGCTTCATAGTTGGCGGGATTGTCCGGGTAGAGCACCGCACGGGCCGCGGGCCCGGTGAGCGCCAGCGGGACCCCGTCGACCGTCAGGCGGTGCAGCCAGCCGTCGGCGCCGATTTCCGCGCGGACGCGGCCGTTGCTCAGCACCTTCCCGCGGACCGCCGCGGGCGGTGGAGGAGTCGCCGGCGCGGCCAGCGGCGCGCCGGTCAGTGGAGGCAGCTCCATCCAGACGGAACGCCGGCGACCGGGCGCGCGCACCCAGCCCTGCCAGGATTGCGGGAGCGGATTGAACGCCAGCCACTCGTCACGCCCGAGGACGGATCCGGCCAGTTCGCCGGCGGTCGCGGCCTGCTGCTCCGCAGCGAGGCGACGCAGCTCGGGCACTCCCTCGGCGTAAACCTCGGCCACGGAGCTTCCCGGGATGAAATCGTGAAACTGGGAGAACACCAAGCGCCGCCACACGGCGGCGAGGTCGGGCGTCCGCCCGTCGGCCGCCGCCAGGGCCTCGCGCACCTGCAGCGCGCGTTCCAGGCCGCGGAATGCCGCCTTCAGATCGCCGTGGGTCGTGTAAGTGCCTCGGTGATACTCGAGGTAACATTCGCCCTGATACACAGGCAGGCGGTCGCGCTGGGCGGCCAACCGGGAGAAGAAGGCCTCGGGCTGCGTCCACTTCAGCGCGGGCGTCCCAGCCAAGCCGCTGAGCCGTCGTGCGCGTTCGCACATCGCCTCGGTGGTGCCGCCCCCGCCGTCGCCGTAGCCCGTCGGGTGGAGAAACTCGGGGTGCAGATGCGATTGCGAGTGGCCGCGCGCGTTGGCGTCGAGTTCCGCCGGATCGAGTCGGTTGTTGTAACCGACGTTCTGGGTGACGTGGGCCAGGACTTCGCTGCCGTCCATGCCCCGCCAGACAAAACTGCTGTAGGGAAAGCGGTTCACGGCGCCCCAGGTGAACTTGGTGGTGAAGAACCAGTCCGCCCCGGTCAGGCGCATCAGCTGCGGCAGGCAGCCGCTGTAGCCGAAGACGTCCGGCAGCCAGAGCAGGCGCGCCGGGGAGCCCCGGAGCCGGCGGAACTCCTGCTGGCCGAGGAGGAAGGAGCGGGCCAGCGCCTCCCCGCAGGGCAGCTGGGTGTCGCTCTCGACGTCGAGCACTCCCGTGGCTTCCCAGGTGCCGCGAGCGATCCGGCGGCGGATGGCGGAGGCTAGCCGGGGCGCGCGGCGTTCGACCGCGCGGTAGCTGGCCGGCTGGCTGTAGGCGAAACGAAATTCCGGATACAGCTCCAGCAGCCGGTTCATGGTGGCGAAGGTGTGCACCGCCTTCGCCTCGCCCATGCGCTCCGGCCAGAGCCAGACCAGGTCGATGTGGGCGTGCCCCGTAAGGGCCGCGGTGATACGCGGGCGCTCCTCGCGCAACTCGGCCCGAGCGGCGGTTAGCTTGGGCCGGAGCGCGGAAATGCCGGCGCGGTCGAACGCGTCGAGCGCCTGGTCGAGCAGGAAAAGCACCTGGCGGTAGACCGGGGTGCTTTGGTCGACCGCGGGCTGCTGGCCGAAACGGGCGAGCTCGGCGGGGGGCTGCGGCGTCTGCTTGGCGCGCAGGGCCATCATCAGGTCGAATAGCGCGCGCAGATCGTGCCAGGCTTCCCAGGCCTCTTCGTCGCGATGCGACAGGAACGCGCCGCCGAAGACGCTGCCTTCCGGGGACAAGCCGGTGGCCTCGGGATGCCAGATGGCCGATTGGCAGCAGTAGCCCTCGATCCAAGCCTCCCGGACGTGGTTCGGCACGGCGACGTACCGGTGAGCGACGTCGAAACCGTAGTAGGGCACGCCGTCGATGTGCAGCGTGGCTTCGCCCTGGTCGCGCCATTCCAGGTATCGCGCGCCGGCGTTCCCGGCGGAGCGGGGCAGCGCGACGTGAAACCAGCGCTGGTCGTACAGGCGGCCCCAGGTCGAGCCCGTCGCGACCGGCGTGCGGCGCTCGCGTCGGACGGCGTCCAGCGAGCGATGCTCGCGCGTGGGAGCGGCCGCCGTGACCGCGAGCGGCGTGCGGCCGCGCCAGACGAGCTCCGGCAGGCGGCGAAGCGCCGCTTCGGCGCGGTTGGGCACAAACTGCAAGAAGGGATTGGGCGTCGGCATCGAGGGACTCAGGGACGGAGAAATTCAGGGGCGCAGGCTTGGCTTGGGTGCGACGAGGCGCACATTGGTGGAAAATGAAGCCGATCACGCTGGCCGACGTCGGCCGGGAAGCCGGAGTCCACAAGGCCACGGCGGCCCGGGCGCTGAATCAGGATCCACGAATCACGGAGGAGACGAAGGCGCGGGTCAGGGCTGCGGCGGAAAAACTCGGGTACCGCGTGAATCACCTGCTGGCGGCGTGGATGAGCACGCGGCGGCGCGGGGTGCCGGTGGCGAGCGCGACGATCGCTTACGTCACCGGGCACCCGACCCGCCACGGCTGGCGGCCGCCGGAGTCGGATCTCCCCGATTTCTTCCCCGGAGCGAAGGCGCGCGCGGAGGCGGCGGGTTTCCGTTTGGAGCAGTTCTGGTTGCGGGAGCCGGGGATGACGCCGGCGCGTTTCGTGCGCATTCTGCGGGCGCGGAACATCCAGGGTGTGCTGATCGGCCGCATGCCGGGCTGGCAGACGACCCTGCTGGAGTACGACTGGAGCAGTTTCTCCGTCGCGGCTTTGGGCATCTCGCTGAAGGCTCCGATTTTTCACCGGGTGCGGGAGAATCATTTCCACACCGCGAGCATGGCGGCGGCGCGTTGCCGCGAGCGGGGCTTCCGCCGCATCGGCCTGGTCTTCGACCGGCTCGACGACATCGGCCGGATGAACGACATGTGGGTGGGAGGTTTCCTGAGCGAGCAGGCCAAGTGGCCGATGGCGCAGCGACTCCCGCCGTTGCTGATTCCCGCGCCGGATCGGAAACGCTTCCTGGCCTGGGTGCGGCAGCACCGGCCCGACGTGATTCTCGTGAGCCAGGCGGATCCGGTGCGCGCGTGGCTGGCCGGGGCCGGCTTCCGGGTGCCGGGCGACGTGGGGGTGGTCGATCTGCGGTGCTACGACCCGAACGCTGGAGTCACCGGAGTACATTACGACATCGCCTTCACCGGCGCGGCAGGCGTGGAGACGCTGATCGGCTTGATGCACCGCCAGGAACGAGGCGTGCCGGCCCGGCCGCAGGAAGTCCTGCTGCAGGGGGATTGGGTCGACGGCGCGACGCTCGGGGCGTGCAAAGCGAAACGCATGGGGCGGGTCTCAGGGGGCCGGTAGTTCGCGGAACTTCTCTTTCGGAGTCTCCGGCCACTCGACGGTGTCCAGGCCGGTGGCCGGGGCGCCGGCGAGCACCACGGCGGGCGTGGCGGAGGGCGGAGCCGCAATCCGACCGCCGCTGAACGCGAGGTCGGTCACGCGGTCGGCGACGATCGCGGGCCGGTAGTCGGGAGCCGACTGGACCAGTCGCACGTTCTCCAGCCGGACGCCGCGTGCGTGGCGAAGGTAGAGCCCCCAGGCGGGCAGTTCGCCGAACATGGAAAACTCCGGATAGTTGCCGCGCTTCTCCGGCACGGCGCCGAGTTCGGCGAGCGGGACGTGAGCGACTTCCGGGCGCGCGCCGCCCGCGTAGCGGATCGTGACGTTGCGGAGAACGATGGCCTCCACGGCCTGTTCGGGCAGGCCGACGATGGAGGAGGGAACGACGTTCGCGCGGACTTTGAGCGGCGGGCCCTCGTGCGGGTAACCGGCGTCGGGCTTGCCGGCGGGGACCTCCACATCGAAGTCGCTGAGAACGATCTCGCGGACGATGCCGGCGGGTTTCTCCGTATTCCGTTGCCCGATACGGACGAAGAAGGCGTTGCCGGTGTTGCGGGCGCGGACGCCGGAGACGCGGATGTCCTGCAGCACGCCGCCGTCGACGGATTCGAGAGCGACGGCGGAGCGATAGGTGTCGAACACCTCGAGGTTCTCGACGCGGATGCGGCGGAAACCGTGGTGAGAGGCGGTGCCGAGCTTGAAGGCGCTGGCGCTGCTGCGGATGCGGCAGCGGCGGACCACGACGTCCTCGCAGAGGCGCTCGGTGGCGGACGGATCGGATTTGAGACAGATGCCGTCGTCGGCGGCGTCGATGTCGCAATCCTCGATGAGCACCTGCCGGCAGTTCACGACGTCGAGTCCGTCATTGTTCCAGTACGTGGTGCTCACCACTTTCACGCCCTGGACGGTGAGGCCGTCGCATTCGCGGTAGGTCTGGACCCAGTTGGCGGCGTTCACGAGTTTGACGCCGCTGACGCGGACTTGCTGGCAGCGCAGGAATTCAAGCAGCTGCGGGCGGACAAATTCGTCGACGCGCCACGTGGCGACGTCCTCGCGGCTGCGGGGTGCGACGCGGTTGGCGAGGGTGCCGGCCTTCTGCATCGCGAACGGGTCGATCCACGGCTGCTTGTCGGTGCCGATCCCGGTGAAAACCCGTTCGCCTTCCTTGATCCCGGGGAAGAAATCGGTGTACCGGCCCGATTCGTAAATGCGCAGGGTGTCGGCTGCCAGGGCGGTGCCCTGCCCGTCGATGCAACCGTCGCCGGTGATGGCGATGTTTTGCTGATCCCGGGCGAGCACGAGGGCCGGCCAGTTGCCGCGCCGATAGTCGGCCACCCGCGCGCTTCCGAGCAGGGTGGCTCCCGCATCCAAGTGAAGCGTGACGCCGGACCGGAGGCGGATAGTACCGGAGAGATAGGTGCCGGCATCGAACCGGACCGTGCCCCCGCCCGCCGCGTGGGCGGCGTCGATCGCTCCCTGGATGGCCGCGGTGTCGAGCGTCTGCCCGTCGGCCTTCGCGCCGAAGCGCCGGGGTGACCAGGGCGAGTCCGCGGCCAGGGCGTAGGCGGCGGTGAGCGGAAAGAGAAACGCGATCAGGCGAGCACGGAGGGGAAGCATAAAAGAACTCCTCTAGCGGGCGGTCCGGCGGACCGCCGCCGAGGGGCGCATGAAATGCCGGAGCAGCAAGCCGGCTGCGAGCGGGTGGAGGCAGGCGCCGACGTAGAACGGCAGATCGTAGCCGAAGTGGTCGATGATCGTGCCGACAACCGCGTTGAAGCCGATGGACGTCACCCCGCCCAGCGCGCTCATGATCGCGATGGCGGAGGCGAGCGAGTGGCGCGGCACCAATGCGCCCATGAAAACGGAACTCATGTTCAACCACGTGGCGCACATCACCCAGACCGCCGTCACGAGGGCGAGCGCAGCGAATTCGCCATGAATCAAAGGGAGGGCGAAGGCGGCGGGAGCCAGCGTGGTGGCGGCGACGATGAGCACGAGGCGCGCCTTCGGCGCCGCCCAGCCGCGTGTGACGAGGCGGTCGGAAAACGCGCTCAGCAGGAGCGCGGCGCCCATGTACACCAGCGGCGGAATCCAGGTGAGCTGCCCGACGCGGGCGAGGCTCATGCCGATGCGTTCCTGGAGGAAGGCGGTCTGCCAGTATTGGAAGAAGAACCAGAACGGATCCGAAACGATTCGGGCGAGAATGAGAACCCGGACGGACGGAATCGCCCAGAGCTGGCGGAACCTATCAAGCAGTCCGAGGTTCGGCTCCGCGGGAGCCGCGGCCTCGGGTTCCGGCGGAGGGGGCTCGCCGGCTCGTCGTTGTCCCTGCCACCAGAGCAGGGCGATGACGAAGCCCGAGGCGCCGGGAATCAGGAATGCCCAGCGCCAGCCGAGTCCCAGCGTGATGGCGGCGACAAAGGGAGGACTGAGGATGTAGGCGGTCTGCTGAACCGTGTTCGCCAGCGAGTAGGCGACTGCGCGGCGGTCGGAAGCGAACCAGGTGAAGATCGCGAGCGTGATGGAGGGAACCACTCCGGCCTCGGCGATGCCGAGCAGAAGCCGGGCGACGAAGAGCTGCCCGAGCCCGTGGGCGGTGCCGGCCAGCACGGTCGCCACGGACATGCCGAGCGTGCAGAGCGCGAGGAGGCGCCCGGCGCCGAAGCGGTCGATCCACCCGCCGACGAAAAAATACATCGCCGTGTACGGCACCATGAACGCGGTCACGAGGAGGGAGTACCCGGAGTTGCTCAGTCCGAGTTCGCCGCAGATCGTCGCCTTGAGGATGCCGAGAACCGCTCGGTCGCCGGCGAACAGCGCGAAGATGATGCCGAGCAATCCCAGCAGCCACCAGGCGGCGCGGGGAGAGGTTCGGGCGGTTGTGACGGACGGATTCATTGACCGGAAAATTCTCGGCGGATTACTCGGTATGATCGACGGGGCCTGGACCTTCGTTCTCGCTCCGCCGCTGGCGCGGGCCCACCTGAAAAACGGGCGCGTTGCGGGAGAGCAACGCGCCCGTGGGCGAGGAATGACTGCGCGTTGGGTCGGAGTGACCCTGGAAGTGGCTTAGAACTTGTAGGTGACGGAACCGGAGAAGTTGCGGGGATTACCGATGTAGACGGAGGTGCGGGTCTGGCTCGCCGCGTAGTCCTCCTTGTCGAGGAGATTGTTGACCGCCAGGCGATAGGTCCAGGCGCCGCGCGTGTAGCTGGCGTTGGCGTCGACCAGCGTGCGGGCGGGCAGGTAGAACGACGGCTGGTTCGCGATGATGACGGTGCTGGTGGAGGCGGAGGTGAAGCCCGAAGCCTGGTCGCCGGCGCGTTTGCCGAGGTAGTTGGCTCCGAGCGAGAGGGCGAGGCCCTTGGCCCGGCCGGTCTTGAATTCGTACCGCAAATACGCCGCGCCGGACTTTTCGGCGGCTCCGCGGAACGGGACGTCGTAGGCGTCGCGGTTCTTGGAGTCGTTGTAGTTGGCGATCAGCGACAGGCTCTTCGTCAGGCTGGCGGTGATCTGGTACTCCCACCCGGTGGCGACGCGGTCGGTGAGAATCGCGGGAAGGACGACGGGCGGCGGCGGCGAGGTCAGGTTGGCGGGATTGGCCAGCGCGTAGTTGCTCTGGTTGATCTCGTAGTAGGCCACCGAGAACATCAGGCGGTTGTCGAAGAGCTGGATCTTGCCGCCGAATTCATCCTGCTTTCCGACGGAGAACGTGATGTCGCGGCCGTCCTGCGCGAAGCGATCGTAGACGGACTGGAAGTTCGTGGTGGGAACGGCGCTTTCGGAGTGCCCGTAGTACAGCGAGGCGTAGGACACGGGTTTCACGACGAGGCCATAGTTGAACGTCGTCTCGTTGCCGTCGCCCGAATACATCCGGCCGGGAATGCCGGTTTGAGCCGCGGTGGAGATCTTGGAGCCAAAGTAGCCGTTGAACGAGAGGTTGGCGACTCCGGCGGAGGCGATGACACGCTTGTTGAAGAACTCGGCCTTTTCGGTGAGGTAGAACTGCATGCGGCTGAGTTCGCGGCGGCGCGCATTGCTCAGGGTTGCGGCGGGAACCGGGGCGGTCGTGTCCTCCACGAAATTGTCGACGCTGAACGGCTTGGCCGTCCAGTTGCGGGCGTCCTGGTTCTGGTGCTCGAAGCCATAGGCGAAACCGGTCATGGTGGTGGTTTCAACGCCGCCGATTCCGGCGGTGTAGACCCAGTCGTTCTGGAGGTCCCGGTAGCGGAGGTGCTGGTTGGAGCTGGAGCCGGTATGGTTGAACGTGTGGCTGAGCGCAGGAGCCGCGGTGTAGGCGTAGGGCGCGGAATTCGAGTAGATGCGCCCACCTTCCCAGAGGCCGGTGAGGGGGTTGCGCGAGCCGCCTTGGGTGCTGGCGCCCCAGCCGAAGCCCGAGTCGGGCGTGGCTTCCTCGGTCACGCGGCCGGCCACACGGACGGAAAGCCGGTCGTTGATCGCGGAGGTGAAGAAGAACGTGCCGGTGTGCGACTCGACGCGGCGGAACTGATATTGATCGTTCAACGCGGCAGAGAAGTCGGTCGGAATGGCGTTCCAGAGCTTGAAGGTGTCGTTCGTGCCGACGGAGGGATCGACGAGGACACCCTCCAGTGCGGTGGTCTTGAAGTTGTAGTATTCGTACCGGAACGTGATCTGGGCGTTGTTCGCAACGCGCCAGGTCAGCGACGGTGCGACGAAGGTGGACTTGCGGAAGGAGTTCCAGGTGTATCCGTCGGAATCGTGGAAGGAGGCGACGACACGATAGGCGAGTTTCTTGGAGGAGCCGAGCGGGCCGGTGGAGTCGAGTTCGACGCGGTTGGAATCGTACTGCCCGGCCTGAACCGTGATCGAATTCGCGGCTTTGAACTGCGGGCGCTTGGAAACGAGGTTGATCGTGCCGCCCGGGACACCCGTGGGCTGAAGCAGGGCGTCGGGCCCCTTGATGACCTCGATGCGTTCGATGCCCACCGTGTCGTAATTGGCCTGATCGCTCCAGGAGAAGCCGTCGACCCGGCGGCCGTCGGACTGGAAGCCGCGGATGTTCACGCGGTCGAGACCGTTGGGGATGGTGGCTTCAGAAACACCGGCGACGTATTTCGCGACGTCGAGAACGCGCAAGGTGCCTACATCCTCGATGAAGTCGCGCGTGAGCACGGCGACGGTGGCCGGCGTATCCATCAAGTTGGCACGGATGCGGCCGCCCGAGGCGGCTTCTTCGGCTTGATAGCGGCCGGGCAGCGAGGTCGAAACTTCAAAGGGGGAGAGAACGATCAAGTCCTCGTCGGTGGAGGAAGCGGAGCCTGCCGTTTTGTTGGTTTGTGCGAAAACGAGCGGGGCGGGGGCGAGCGCGAGCGCAAGAAGGAGCGCGGAGGGGAAGCGTCTGTTCATGTTCTTCAGGAGTAATCCCCTAGGGGTGAGGGGGCTTGGTTCGGAGGTGGGGTGCGTGCACGCTAACCGCACGCTATGCCCTGGAAACCCAAGTACGGCGGTGGAGGCAATTGCCCGCCTGTGCGCCTCGTCGCACAAACCCGGGCGGAGCACTCGCCTGGAAGAGGTGGTTGCGAGCGGGGGACGCGCCGACCCGCCGACGCGGGGAGCCGTGGCTGCGAGTGCGCACCGATCGCGGGTGCTACAGAGGCCGTTGCGCCAGCCCTGGCGCGTCCAGGCAAATCCGGAACCGTCTGCGGCCTCGCCGGCGTTTCCGCCTGTGGGCGAACGGCGGATCGATGTCGGTCACTTCGCCGACAAGTCCCGGAGCTTGATGCTCTGGAAGGAGACCTCGTTGCCGTGGTCCTGCAGGAGGAGGTGCCCGTCCTGCCATTCGCCGAACCCGGGGATCGTATGGTATTTGCTCCGAGCGACGGCGTCCCGGAATGCGGCCGATCCTCGCTCGTATTCGGCGACTTTCCGGCCGTTCAGCCAGTGTTCGACGTGGCGGCCCCGGCAGACGATCCGGGCCGTATTCCATTCGCCGATGGGGTTGGGGCGTTTCGCCGCGGACGCGGGGATCAGGTCATAGACGGACGCCAGGGTGCGGTCTCCGTCGCGACCGAGCTTGGCGTCCGGATGCCGTTCGTCGTCGAGAATCTGATACTCGAGCCCGATCGCCGATCCGGTCTGGGCCTTCGCTCCGGAACCGGTGATGGGATCGAGGTTGGGCTGGACGAAATACTTCACCCCGCTGTTCGCGCCCGGCGTGATCCGAAAATCCAGGCGGAGTTCAAAATCTGAATACCGCCGGATCGTGATGATGTCGCCGCCGGCGCTGGATTCGGCTCCGCCGGACGCGAGCACCGTCAGCACGCCGTCCCGGATCGTCCATCCCGACTTGGGGAACGTATCGGTCCGTGCCCCGCGCCAGCCTTCGCCGTCGACTCCGTTCCAGAGCAGCGTCCAGCCCTCGGCCTTTTCCGCTTCGCTCAGCGTGTTGGCCATGGGTTTCAGCCGGAGATTCCGCCACCGCACCTGGGCGCCGGCCAGAGACGCGTCGCTACCGATCGAATGGACCTGCAGCGCAATGAAACCGCGGGGCGTCATCGCGTCGCGCAGGACGGCGCAGGGCTGGCCGTTCAACCACGTCCGCAGGGAATCGCCAATCGCTTCGACCCGCACGTGGTTCCAGTCGCCGGGCCTGAAGAGCTTGCGGCCTTGGGCGCTGAACGCCTGCCCCTGGGATCCCTTTTCGCCGTCGCTGGGGAAGAGCCAGCCGCGTCTTGCTTCGTCGTAGATTCCCGCGGTCCACAAGCGGCCGCGTTTCACGTCGGGATCGATCTCGATCTGGTAGCCGTGCACGCGCCCGGCGGGAATCGTGATCGATCGACCGTCCCAATCGGTCCGCGTCTCGGCATCGAAGGACTGGCTGCGGATCTGCACGCCGGAGTTGAGCCGCGGATCGACCTGAAAGTCGTATTCCAGGACGAAGTCGCCGAACGTGCGCTTCGTGCAGAGAAAGCTGTTGGGCGTATTCGGCACGCTGGTACCGACGATCTCGTCTCCGCGGACCTCAAACCTGGCCGAGCCGCCTTTCTGGGACCAGTCCGAGAGGTCTTTTCCGTTGAACAGCGGAATCCAGCCGGCTCCGGCCGGAGCTGCGGCGGCCAGAATCGGAGCGACCAGGAGCATGAGAAGGGGAAGGAGTTTCATGGGGAGCACCTTGAGCGTTGGGGACAGCCTCTAGGTAGCCGATTCCCGCTGAACGGCAACGTCCTCCCCCAGAAGCCGGCGCGTCGAAAGAGACGCCCCTGCTTCCCGCTGTCGGCGAAGCGGAGCTCGTCGCGTTCGGGTCGGGAGATCCCGCCGCCGTGGGGCCGCTAGCCGACTCGCAGACGAACGCTTTCCAGGAAAGACGGCTCGCGATCGGCCGCCCGAGCAGAGCCGGTGGCTAACGTTGCCCAACGTCCGGTGTCTGGCCGACCGGCTTTGTGAGCACGTGAAAGGGCACGTGAGCTTGGTTCAAGTTTCCCCCGGGGGGCACTCAGTTACCAGGCGAGGTGCGCCGGAGCAGGGCTTCGAGGTCCGCCACGGCGGGATCGGCGAGGCTTTTCATCCAGGCGAGTGTCTCGCGGCGGGATTTCTCCAACTCCGCGCGATATTGGGGATCGTCGACCAAGTTGTGGAGCGCGTGGGGATCGTTCTGGAGATCGTAGAGTTCCTCGGGCGCGCGGTGGATCAGCATCTCGACGCGAGCGGCGAGGGTCGGATCGTCGGCTGCGGCGGTCTTCATGGCTTCGAAGGTCAGACCGATCATCGATTCGGAGCGGTAGGTTTTCTTGCCGTCGGCCCAGGCGTTAAAGATGTAACCGAAACGCGCGCTCTGACGGCATCGCATCACGTAGGAGGTCTTCGTCACCGTGTCGTTGTAGCAGGTGAAAACGTGGTCGCGGTCGAGTTCGGTGCCTCCTCGCAGGATCGGCAACAGCGAGCGGCCTTGCAGGCCGTCCGGTATCGGAACTGCGGTTGCTTCGAGCAGCGTGGGCATGAGATCGACCGCGGAGACGAAGTTGGTCTGGTCCTGCGAATCGGGTTCGGTTTTCCCTGGCCAGCGGATGATCAGCGGGGTGCGTGTGCTCGTGAGATAGCAATTGCTTTTGGCGAACGGCAGCGAGACGCCGTTGTCGCTCAGGAAGACGACGATCGTATTGGACTCCAAACCGCTGTCGCGGAGCGCATCGAGGATTCGTCCGACGGTGAGGTCGGCGCGGCGGGCGCCGGTGTAGTATTGCGCGACTTCTTTGCGCACATTCGGCAGGTCGGGAAGGAATCCGAATACAGGTACCTCGTCTGGCGAATAGACGCGACTCGGCGTCGGAATCTCGAAGGGCGGTGCCTCACCGGCGTCGCGGGCGTCTTCCGATTGGCCGGAGGCGCTGCGCGCGACTTGCTTGCCGAGGAGTTCTCGTTCGCGATTGGCGCCGGGCCACGGACGGTGCGGGTCGTGCGAGTTGGCCATAAGGAAGAACGGGCGTCCACTGACCTTGGCTTGCGCGATAAACTCGCCAGTGAGTGCGTAGTAGCGCTCGGGATCTCGGCCGGCGCCGAGTTCATGCAGGTCGTGCTGGACGTCCCACGGGAATTTCTCCGCGGGTTTCAGGTGCGAAACTTTGCCGAGGATGCCGAGTTGGTAACCGTGCTCTTTGAGCCGTTCTTGCAGCGTGACGACGTTGGGCTTCACCGGGTAGAAGCCGGTTGCGCCATTCACTGCGGGGAAGCTGCCGGTCATCATACATTCGCGGCTCGGTTGGCAGACGGCGACGGCAACATGCGCGCGAGTGAAGCGGCGACCTTCGCGCGCGAGGCGATCGATATTCGGCGTGATACCTGCGACGGTGCCGCCGAAGCATCCCGGCGTGTCGTGGTTCATGTCGTCGACGGTGATGAAGAGAATGTTCGGGTGCGGTGTCGTTTCGGCGCAGACCCTCGAAGGGACAAGCGCGGCGAAAAACACAGTGACTAAGGCAGCGACGGAGAGCGCGCGTTTCATGGAACAGGAGGTGTCGGGGTTAGCCCCGCGGAATCAGACGCATGCGGGAGAAAGAAAAACGGTGCGTCGGACGATTCCGGCGCACCGTGAAAGCTATCGCTGACGAACCGGGATCAGAAGGAATAGCTGACGGAGCCGACGATCGAGCGCGGCAGCGCGACGCGCATGTTGACGTAGGCGGCGGTCGGGTCGGCAAAGAGCCGTGCGACGCGGGCGTCGCCGTTTACGACGGCATGGCTGTCCATGAAGTTTTTAACGACGAGGCGGTAGGTGAGTTTTTTCGCCTTAAGCGTCACACCGGCGTCGAAGAGACTGTAACCGTCGACCTTGGCGCGGTTGGCTTCGTCCACCATGATGTCGCCGGTGTAGTTCCAGGTGAAGTCGATGGTCGGCTTGCCGAGTCGGGTCTTGGGCAGGCGATACGTCGCGTTCAGCGTGCTGTAGCGCTGCGGAATGTTCGTTACGCGGTTGCCCTTGATATTGATCGCGGCGGTGGTCGAGTTCGGGTCCGCGACGAAGGCGTCGTTGGCAAACTCCGACCGCTGCTCGGTGCCGACGAACCGGAAGGTGAGGCTCTTGATGGGTGTGTAGATCACTTCCAGCTCCAGGCCGTAGCTGTCGGTGTCGCGCAGAACGTTTCGCTCGATCAAGCTTCCGTCGGGTTGAGAGACCAAGCCCGAGAAGAGCTGGTCCTTCAGCTGGCTGGCGATGAGCGTGCCGAAGATGGAGAGCTTGCGTGTCGCGTATTTGATGCCCGTTTCGGCCGAGTAGACCTTGTTGGTGGGGCCGGGATCGGAGGAGCCGGCGGCGGCGGAGGAGTAGAAGTCGTCGCTGATCGGCATGCGGTAAGCGCTGGTCACGCGTCCGTAGGCGCTGAGGCGGGGATTGATGCGGTAGTTGGCGCCGGCGGACCACGCGGTGGCGGAAATGTCGTAGCTGGCGGTGGTGAAGGTGCCGTTCGGGAAGCCCGCGTTGCGCAGCGCCAGAATATTGCTGCCGGCGGGGTTGAGGTTGTAGTTCGAACGGTTGCTGACGACCATCGTCTCCTCCTTTTTCTGGTGTCGGACGCCGGCATCCAGGCTCCAGTTGCCGAACTGCTGTTCGTAGCTCACGAACGGGGCGATGGTTTTCTGATCCGTCGAGTAGCGGCGGAACGCGCTGGCGACGCTGGCCTGACGCATGCCTTGGTATGTGGCGTAGCCGAGCGAGGAGCCCGTGGTGGCGTTCACGAATTCAAGGTCGAGTCGCCGCGGGTTGTTCCGAATCTCGGCGAGCATCGTGTTGTTGATCGTGACTGCCTTCGGCATGTCGAGCCAGCTGTTGTAGAGGCCGACGGCGAGCGCGCCTTCGTTCGGCAGCGTCTTGATCACGCGGAAGTCGTTCTGGAAATTCTCGATGAAGGAGTAGGTGCCGTTGTTGGTCATCGTCCACGCGAGACCGTTGCCGTTGAGCGTCGACGGATCGGCGATCAACGCACCGTTCTGACCGGGATAGTAGAGGCGGTATGTATAGTTGGCGCCGGATTTGGCGGCGGCGTACTGGGCACCGCCGGCGGCGCCAATCTGGTTGACGAGGGTTTGGATGGGCGTCGCGACCGATGAGGTCAGCATCGTGGATGAGTTGTAGACCAGGTTGGTGTATTTCAGGCGCTCCTGGAGCTTCCACCCTTCGGCGAGGTTGTATTCGAGCGTTCCGGTGATCGTCGCCAGCTTCGGACCGGACTTGCCGGTATCGAAGCTGAGCGGGCCCATCGGCGTGTTGGGCAGCTCGGTGTAGCGGAGATCTGCCGAGTCGATGATGCCGGCGCCCATGGGGAAGCCGCCGGGAATCGCCTGGGGGTCTTTCGCGTTCTGAAGCGGGATCGCGGTGATGTTCGCCGTGTAATCCTGCACCCACTTGGCCGCCAGCTTCACCGAGCCGCGACCGTTCGCGAAACGGTGAATGACATTGCCCTGTAGGGTGTAGCCCCTGTTGGCCGTGTAGCCGGGCGAGCGAATGCCGTCGTCACGGCGGTAGGATATGCCCGCCGCCATCGTCGTGCGACTGGTGAGCGGACCGCTCGACCAAGCCTCGACCTTGATCTGATTGTAGTCGGTGGTGCCGACCAACACCTCGCCGCGCAGCACATCCGAACCTTCGCGGGTGATCAGATTGATGATGCCGCCCGGGACGTTGTTCATGAAGATGCTCGAGGTGCCGCCGCGGACGTTCTCGACGCGCTCCACGAAGTTGCTCGGGCGGACCAACAGATCCTGCCAGATATTCCGGAACTGCATCTCGGAAAGGTCGGCCAAGCCATCCTGCTGCAAGCCGACGAACACGAGCCCGCCCGTTTGCGGGAGTCCGCGGGCGTAGATGTTGGAGCGGCCCTCGCCGCTGACGCTCGTGACGAACACGCCGGGGAGTTGCTTGAGCAACTCCGGCAGACCGACCGGGGCGGTGGCGCGCATGCGCTCGATGTCGATCGTCGTCACGGCGGCGGCCGAATCGAGCTGCCGGCGGGGCGCGATGGTGCTTGAGACAACGAAGGGGTCGAGAGTGATGAGTTCGTCTTTCTTCGGGGTCGCTTCATCCGTGGCCGCGGCTTTTTTCGCCGCGGATTCGGGGTTCGGCTCCTCGGTGGAGGAGACTGCTTGGGCGAAACCAAGCGAAGCGACAAAAGACAACACGAACGCTAACGACAGCGTGTGCGTGAGCCGGCTGGGCACGACGGAGTTCATGGGGTGGGGGCGGGGTTTGATTGGTAGACGACAGGCGCGCGTGGCGCTGTTCGTATGGCGCTAGGTTATCCGAGGACGATTTTTCGCGCGACACCGCCAGTGAACCGCGCTTCAAAAATCGCCGCAGCCGGACGATTTTTCTTCGGTCGATTTTGCGATGGCGAACTCTCGAACCTGGAAGAAATGCGCTGCGCGGCAGCCGACGCGCGGAGCGTGCATTCAGGCGACACGAAGCCCGGACGGCGCCAAGCTCGAACGCGAGTGTCGCGTGATCGGGGCGACTCCAATCTCAGCATCAGTCGTTCGCGCCAGTCCGCCGGGCGGCGAGGTCGCGCATGATCTGCGCGTGCCGTCCGTCGAGGCGGTAGAGCAGGAGCAACACGACCATCAGGCCGGTGCAGATGGCGGGCGCGATGATATAGTTGGAACGGATGGCGGCGAGGGCGGGAGCGGTTTGCTCGGCGTTCGGCACGTAGCCGGCCGAAGAGAGCATCCAAGCCGAATACGCGCCGCCGAAGCCGAGGCCGAGTTTCACGCCGAGCGTGGCTGCGGCGAAAAGGAAGCCCGCGGCACGGACGCCGGTCTTCCATTCGCCGTAATCGACCGTGTCGGCCATCATTGCGAAGAGCAGGCCGACATAGAAACCCTTGCTGAAGTTCGCGACGATGTTGCCGCCTATGAGCAGCGCCGTGTCCTGCGGACCGGCGAGGCCGATCAGCAGAATGCCCAGCGCCATGCCGACGAGACCGACGACCATCGTATTACGCTTTCCAATACGACGCGAGAGATAGGCGCCGAGCGCGATGCTCGGGAGTGCGGCGAGGTTCGTCAGCATCACGGTCGGCACGAGCTCGGCTCGGTGAAGATTGTAGCGGAGGTAATAGACGGTGGTCTGCATCCGCATGGCGTAACCGAACCAGTAGATGAGATTCAGGAGGAGCGTGATCGCCCACGGCCAGTTGCGCAGAGCGGAGCGCATCGACTCGGCGATGGTCGGCTCGTCGCGCGTGGCGGGTTGGTAGCGTTCGCGGGTATTCCAGAACGTCAGCAGGAAAAACACGCACGCGACCGACGCGAAGAGCGTCATGGTCCAGAAAAAGCCTTTCACCATGTCGCGCTGGCCGAAGAAGCCGACGAGCGGCATCGTGCCGTAGGTGACGATCGACATGCCCGCGATCGCGAGGAACATCCGCACCGAACTGGTCTCCGCGCGTTCCTGGCTGTTGCGCGTCATGCTCGGCAACATCGCAGAGATCGGCAGGTTGATCGCGGTGTAGAGCAGACTGAGAGCGTTGTAGGTGATGTAGGCGTAGATCAGTTTGCCGCTCGCCGCGAGGTCAGGCACATGGAACGTCAACACGGCCAAGACGCCGTAGGGCAATGCGCACCACAGGAACCACGGACGGCATTTGCCCCAGCGCGTGCGCGTCTTGTCGATGAGGATGCCCGCGCCCATGTCGTAGACGGCATCCATCACGCGCGTAAACAGGAAGAGCGTGCCGACCGCCGCAACCGGCAGGCCGTAGACATCGGTGTAGAAAAACAGCAGGTAAGTCCCGACCGTGTGAAAGACGAGATTGCTGGCCGTGTCGCCCAGGCCGTAGCTGATCTTCTCAATCCAGCCGACGACACGCGGTTCGCCGGCGACGGAGTTGGCGGGGGGCGTTTCGGTCGAAGCAGGCATGGTCTACGGTTTCTCGGTCTTTGCGCGGCGGGAGGAGAGGCTGCCGTAATCGGCGAGAATGAGGCGTGCGAGACGTGCGTTGTAGTAATCGAAGCCGCCAAACACATCCGACGCGGCCAGGCGACCGAGCAGCAACGCCAGCGACTTCGGTGCGGTGCGCTCCACTCGGCACAACGCGTCGAGCGCGAACAGACGCAGCTCGGGCCGGTCACCTTGCTCAATCGCGTTCTCGAGTTCGCGCCATGCTTCAGGCGTATCGCCGTGCCGGAGAAGAGCGGCCGCCGCGGTCACGCGCACGACGGCGTCGGTGTCTTGCCGCAAGGTGGTGGAAACGCTCGACGGACCTCCGCGCAACGTGGCGACCGCGGCCCAGTAACGCACGACCGGCAGCGGATCGCGTGCTGCTTCCACGACGCGCGCGTCCGTAGGCGTCGCACCGAGCTGAAGCTCGTCGAGCAAGTCCAGCAGGCGCGCGAGCGGATAGCGCGCGTCATCCGCAGCGGTGATCGCAGGTGATCCTCCGGCGGCGAACTCGATCATCATTGGCTCCGGCATGAAACCGGTGTCGCGAATCGCGAGTTGGTGCGCGCGCAACGCGGTGCGCATCTGATGCAGGCGCTCCGTCTGCGAGGGATCGCGTGCGAGATTGCGCACGTTGTCGGGATCGTTGGCGCAGTCGTAGAGCGCTTCGGCGGGCGATGGCTCGAAGAACGCGCGCTGAGCGGCATTCAGCGCACCGGAGCGGAAGTGCAAATCCCACTCGCGCATCGCCGGGGCCTGCCAGAGGAAATCAATCCGTTGGCCCCAGGGGCGATCGGGATAATAGTTGCGCACGTAGCGGAAGCGTCCGTCCGTGACCGCACGGACGAGATTGTAGCGTTCGTCCATCCGATCGGCGAATTGGAAGATGAACTCCGGCGGCGCGACACGCGCTTGGCCGGCGAAAGCGCGGCCCTGAAACTGCGCGGCGGGCGGCAGCCCGGCGAGGCTCAGCATCGTGGGTGCGAGGTCGATCAGATGAACGAGTTCGCCGATGCGTGCGCCAGGCGCGGCGGGCGCGAGATGTGCGAATTTTTTCGGGAATCGCGCGATCAGGGCGACATGGGTGCCCTCTTCGTTGAGAAAACGTTTCGTGCCCGCGACGGCGCCGCCGTTGTCGGAGTAGTAGAACACAATGGTGTCCTCCGCGAGGCCGTCGGCCTCGAGTTCGGCGAGCACGCGACCGATGGCACGGTCGGCGGCGGAGACGGCATCGTAGTATTGGGCGACGTCAGCGCGGACGACCGCGGTGTCGGGCAAATAGGCCGGCACGCGCACTTTCGCGGGATCGGTCGTCAGAGCCCGTCGAGTGGCGAGTGCGACCTCGTGCGACTCCATGAAGTTGAATACGGCGAAGAACGGCTGGCCCGCTCGGCGGTGACGCCAGTGCGCGTGCGCACCATCCTCGTCCCACGCCGCCGCCCACGGCGTCGAGGTGTTGTAATCCGTCTTGGCGTTGTTTGTGCAAAAATAGCCGGCAGCGCGGAGGAACTCAGGGAAGAAACGCACGCCTTCCGGCAGCGGACGTGCGCTGCGCATGTGTTGTGTGCCAAGTCCGTTCGCAAAGCGGCCGGTAATGATCGTGCTGCGCGAAGGCGCGCAAACGGGTGCGGTGTAGACTTTGTCGAAGACGATGCCCTCCTTCGCGAGGCGATCCAAGGCGGGCGTGCGTGCGAGCGGATCGCCATAGGCGCCGACGAAACGCGGCGAGTTGTCCTCGCTGACGACCCAGAGAATGTTCGGGCGCGTCAGCTCAGCCGCGTGCACGGCGGCGGCCAGCGTGAAGAGTGTCGCCAGGGCGCCGATGATTCGGGGAGCATGCATAGGTAGCGCGCTGGAGCGCGAGGTTAGCGGTCTTCATCCGGAATGTAGCCCGGCGAACGTTTAGGGAACCAAGGGCGACGTTCCGGTCGGCCCAACGCCGGACGCGGCTGCAGCGCGGCGTGGAGCTGCTCGGCCAGTTCCGCGATAACGGACGCGTAGGCAGGATCTCCGGCGAGGTTGTGCTGCTCGGCGGGATCGTTGACGTGGTCGTAGAGTTCCTTGCCGTCGGCCCCGGCAGCGCCCCATTCGTGATAGGCCCAACGATCCGTGCGTATCGCGGTGCCGGTGGATGTCTGCGAGAACGCGGCGTGCGGCCATGGCGTATCGGGGCGGGTGAGGAGCGGCACCAGACTGCGGCCGGCGAGACCTGCGGGTGCTGGGACGTGTGCAAGCTCGGTGATGGTTGGGTAGAGGTCCACGAACTCGACTGGATGGACCGCCGCGCCATGGGCACGACCGGGTGCGGCGATGATGAGGGGAGTGCGGATGGATTCCTCGAAGAGGCGCTGCTTCCACCATTGGCCGTGTTCGCCGAGCAGGAAACCGTGGTCGCTCACGAAGACGACGATCGTGTTGTCGGCAAGGCCGAGGCGTTCGAGTTCCTCGAGCACGCGGCCAACCTGCGCGTCGACGAAGGAAATCGCGGCGTAGTAGCCGCGGATGATGAGGCGCTGTTGTTTCGGCGTGAGGCCGGCGAACAGTGGGGTGCCAAACGCCGGTGCGGGCACGTTCCGCAAGCTCTCCGTGGGGTCGGCGGGCGCGGGAATCGCGTCGAGCGGATAGAGGTCGAAGTATTTCTTCGGTGCGACGAACGGCAGGTGCGGGCGGTAGAAGCCCACGCCGAGGAAGAATGGCTGGCCGGAGGCTTTGAAGCGCGCGAGTTCGCGGATCGCCATGGTGGCAACCCAACCGTCGGTCTGTTCCTCGTCGGGGCCGTCGTCGATGCGGTAAGCGAGCGCGCCTCCGATGGGGACTTGCGGCGTGAAATTGATGAGCCGGTCCTTGTTCTCGGTATCGCGCCCGAACGGATTGACCGTTTTGTCCCACGAGATCGGGTCGTCGCTGCCAGGCGAGCCGATCTCGGAGGGGACACCGTAGTGATAGATCTTTCCGATGCGGACCGCTTCATAGCCGTGGCGTCGGAACAACTGGGGCAGCGTGACGACGTCGGGCGTGGTGGAGCGGAAGTGCGTGTCGAGGTCGTAGATCTTGATCTGGTCGGGCCGAAGTCCGGTGAGCATCGAGGCACGGCTCGGGTTGCAGAGCGGAAACTGGCAGTAGGCGTGATCGAAGCGCACGCCGCGCTGCGCGAGGCGGTCGATGTTGGGCGACTTGACCAAGGGATGTCCGTAGGTCCCGAGGTTGTTGTTCAGGTCATCCGACATGATGAGCAGCACGTTCGGGCCGCGCGCGGCGGGTGCCGCGGGTTGGGCGACGGCGGAGAGACACGAGGCGACGACGCAGACGAGCGCGAGCGGATGCAGGGGCTTCATTGCGGAATGGAGTTGGCGTCAGAGTTTGGCGTCCCAGTAGCCGCAGAACGGATCGATCGGGCTGATGCCGGTGAACCGCGAGCGGCCGAACAGTTTTTCGACGATGGCTTCCACGACGTAGCTGTTGCTCGTGTAGCCGTTGATGAACGTCTTCACCTGAGGCACATCCTGGAGGTGGTAAGGGTTGTCGATGGAAATGAAGAGCGTGGGCACTTCCGTGACGTAGCGTGGTGCGTCGAACGCGAGACGCAGTCCCCAATTCAGTCGCACGACAGTTTGGTTGCTCGCGGTTTTAAGGCTCGCGAAATAGATGACGAGGTCGTGAGAGGCACGCATCGCGGCGCTGGATCTCAGCGCCGCGTTCGCGGGGGCGCCGGGGTCGAAGACCTCGACGACGCAGCCGGCTGCGCGCAGCAATTCGATCAGGCGCGAGGCGTTGCCACCGCCGTTATCGAGGTAGCCGCCTTTGTCTCCGAGCACGTGAATCAGCACGCGGCGGTGACGCACGGGCGAGATCGGCAGCAGATTTTGCGTGTCCTTGACGAGGGTGACCGCGCGGTCGGCGCATTCGCGCGCCCAACGTTCGTGTTCGGCGCAGCGCAAGACCGAGAGCGCCTCCGGCGGCGGCACGAGCGTGCCGTCCCGCTGCTGGCGGTGCAGCCCGAGGGACGCCTTGAGTGCGAGGATGCGGAGCACGGCTTCGTCGAGGCGAGCATCGCTGAGCAAGCCATCGCGAAGGCCTTCGCGCATGAACGCGAGGTCTTCCTTCAGGTCGACGGTGAACAAGAACATGTCGCAGCCGATCTCGATCGCCGTCGGCACGGCGCGGCGGCGCGGCATCGAGGTGGTCATGCCTACCATGTTGGTGGCGTCGGTGACGATGACGCCGTTGAAGCCGAGCTGGCCGCGCAGGAGGTGGCGGTTCAATTCCGGCGACAGCGTCGAAGGGAGAATCTGCGCGTCGGTCAGGCCGGGTGAAAAATGGCGCGAGTAGGCTGGGAGCGCGATGTGCGCCGCCATGATCGTGGCGGCTCCGGCTTCGATGGCTGCACGGTAAACCTCGCCGTAAGTGCGGTCCCATTCTTCGACCGGGAGATTGTTGACCGTAGCGTGCAGGTGCTGGTCACGAGCGTCGACGCCGTCGCCGGGCCAGTGTTTCACCGAGGCCGCGAGTCCTCCCTCGTGCAAGCCGCGGAGAACGGCGCGCACCATGCGCGCCACCCGCGTCGGATCGGAACCGAAGGTGCGGATGTTCGTGATTGGATTCTGGCACGTGAAATCGATATCGGCGACCGGCGCGAAAGCCCAGTTGCACCCAACCGCGCGCCCCTCGCGCCCACAGACGAGACCGAGGCGATACGCATGCTCTTCGTCGTCGGTCGCGGCGACGCCGAGCGGCGCGGAGAAACGCGTGCCGTCGTCCGCGATGCCGATGCCGCCTTGTTCGAGGTTAGCAGCGAGCAGGAGCGGAATGCTCGAGCGCGATTGCAGGTGCCGATGCAGGCGCTGGGCTACTTCGCCTTTGCGCGGGCGCAGCATGAGGCCGCCGGGTTTGAGTAACTCGAACATGCGGTCGAGCGACGCCTCGGTTTCGTCCTCCCTCACCACGAGGCAGAAAAGTTGGCCGATTTTCTCGTCGATCGACATCGCCGCGTGCGTGGAGCGGACCCAATCGAGATCCTCGGGCGTGAGGTGAAAAGGTTCGGCGGCAAAATCGATGTTCGGCACCCTGACCGCAGGCGCGGGCTGAAACAGATCGTTCATGGAAAATTGAGCCAGGCCGGGCACGACGACATCCGCTCCGTCGAGTCCCGCGGCGTGACCGATGCCCACGGCGTACATGCCAGCGCGTTTGGCAGCGAGGATCCCGGCAGCGGCGTCTTCAAACACCACGCAATCCGCCGGCGCGACGCCGAGCGCGCGGGCGCCGAGCAGGAAAACCTCGGGGTCCGGCTTCGATGCCGAGATGCACGTGCCGTCGATGACGGCGTCGAACAGGTGCGCGATGTCGAGACGTTCGAGGACGAACGCGGCGTTGCGGCTCGAGGAGCCGAGGGCGACTTTCACGCCGCGGCGGTGGAGTTCCGCGAGGCACGCGCGGGCTCCGGGTAAGGCGCTCTCAGGAACCAGTTCGCCGAGCAATGCCTGATACCAGCGGTTTTTCCGCTCGGCCATCGCCGTCTTCTCCGCGGCGCTGGCGGTGCGGCCGCCGTGGCGAAGGAGAATTTCCAACGATTCCAGGCGGCTCACGCCCTTCAACGCCTCGTTCGCCGACTCTGGGAAATCGAAACCGAGCTCCTGCGCGAGTTGGCGCCATGCGCGGTAGTGGAATGCCGCCGTATCGACGAGCACGCCATCGAGATCGAAGATCGCGGCGCGGTAGGCGGAACGCGGTGGCGCACAGGTGACCGGTGAGGACGCGACGGAAGAAGCGGAGGCGGACATGTGAAGGACTGGGCGGCGGCTCAATGCGAGTGCCGACGAAAGGTCGCAGCAGGCGCGACGAAGAGCTCGGGCGAAGGAGTCGCATCGACGTTCCGCAGGCCTTCCTCGCCGGGAAAATTCGTGAATGGAGAGAGGACCTGCGCGGCGCCTTTCGCCCGCACGAGCCGCGCATCGCGCGCCGGCGTCAGCCCGGACGCATCGTTCGCCCAGCGGTCTTCGCACGCGGCCACAGAGGGAGCGGATCGAAGTGGATTCACGGGTGCCGGGGTGGCGCGTCAGTTGCCGGTGCGGTGCCGGGTTTGACCATTTGAAGGTGGGCCGGGTATTGGGTCTTGATGCCGAACCAGTCGTCCGGGATCTGCTCCGGCACCTTGAGTTCGCGGCGCAACCGGGAGAGCGACGCCATCAGCTCCTTCTGCGTCTCCGCGTAGCGCTCCTCGCCGAAGACGCTCGTCATCTCGTGCGGGTCGAGGTTGAGGTCGAAGAGCTCCCAATACTCCTCGCCGCTGGCATCCGGCGGAACCGGAAAATGCACGAGCTTGTATCGATCGGTGACGACGCCGTAGTGCGGACGCACGCGGTGAAACGCCGGATACTCGAAATACTGAAAGTAGAACGCCGTACGCCAATCCGCCGGCCGCTCGCCGCGCAACAGCGGCACAAAACTGCGCCCCTGCATCTCCGGTGGCACGGCGAGTCCTGCGGCGTCGAGGAATGTCTCGGCGAAGTCGACGTTCGATACGATGTCGCGCACGACACCGCCGGGCTTCGCGACCGCCGGCCAGCGCACCAGCAGCGGCGTGCGGGAGGATTCCTCAAAGATCCAGCGCTTGTCGAACCAGCCGTGTTCGCCGAGGAAGAATCCTTGATCGGACGAATAGA
Source organism: Opitutaceae bacterium EW11 (assembly GCA_003054665.1). Taxonomy (GTDB): domain Bacteria; phylum Verrucomicrobiota; class Verrucomicrobiia; order Opitutales; family Opitutaceae; genus EW11. The sequence continues at coordinate 532,863 of QAYY01000002.1, forward strand.
CCACGATCGTGTTCTCGGCGAGACCCTCGCGATCGAGATAGTCGAGGAGGCGGCCGACGCTCTCGTCAACCGCGCGAATGCACGCGAGGTAGTCGTGCATGTAGCGCTGGTATTTCCAACGCACGAGGTCGCGACCTTGGAGATTAGCGGCACGAAACGCTTCGTTGCGCGGACCGTAGTAGGCGTCCCACTCACGGCGCTGTTCGTCGGTGAGACGGGCTGGCGGGGCGAATTTGAGATCCACGTCGTTCAGCGTGTTCGCGATCATCATGTCCTGCCCTTTTTCCGCCGCGCCGCGGCCCGCGTAGTTGTCGAACAGCGTTGTCGGTTCCTCGTAGCGGCGATCGCCGTCGGCGTTGAGGTGGCGCAGTGCCGGCATCCACGAGCGGTGCGGCGCTTTGTGGTGCGTCATGAGGAGAAACGGTTTCGATTTGTCCCGGTTCTCAAGCCACTCGATCGAGCGATCGGTGATGACATCGGTGACGTACCCAGGCTCGATGATCTTCTCGCCGTTGCGGATCATCGGCGCGTTGTAGTAGTCGCCCTGGCCCGGGAGGATTTGCCAGTGATCGAAGCCGGTCGGGTCGGACTCGAGGTGCCACTTGCCGACCACGGCGGTCTGGTAGCCGGCGTCGTGGAGCAATCGGGGGAACGTGGTCAGCTTGTTGTCGAAGACCTTGTTCGAGTTGTTCACGAAACCGTTCACGTGGTTGTAGAGGCCCGTGAGCATTGTGGCGCGACTCGGGCCGCAGAGCGGGTTGGGCACGAGGCAGCGGTCGAAGCGCACGCCCTCGCGCCCGAGGCGGTCGATGTTGGGCGTTTCGATGAGTTTCCGCCCGTCACCGTAAGCACTGACCGCCTGCCAGGCGTGGTCGTCGGAAAAAATAAAGACGATGTTCGGACGCTTGATCGGGATCGACGCGTGGCTTGCCTCGGCGGCGGACGAAAGCGCTGATCCGCCGAAGGCGAGGGCGAGGGCGAGCAAATGCGAGGCACGAATCATGGGGAACGGCGGGTGGACCGGGGTGGCGGGCGAACGGGGTGGGGTGAGCGAAGACGGGAGCATAACGGCTCCGGCGGCGGCGCGCGACGCCGGCAGTGAACTGCGCTTCAAAAATCGCCGCAACGGAACGATTCTGTTGTGAATAGGGCCGTCTCGAGCAGTTGGGGTTTGCGTTGCGGTCGGGAACGCTAGTAGCCGTCGCACTCGCTTGAATACGAAATCTTCGCGCCGCACGCGCACGCTGTTTTTCGCGTCGTCGGTGGCCGTCGTCGCGGCTGCAGGCGCGGCGCTCGCCGGCGCGCTTGGGGGTTGTTCGCGTTCGCACAAGCCCGCATCGCGGCGACCTGTTTCCGCGGCGGTGGCGCAGAAGTCGGCGTCTTGCCGCGAGTGCCACGAAGAGATTTTCCGCGCGTGGGAAGGCACGGATCACGCGCTTGCGAATCGTCCGCTCGATCCGGCGCGGCATGGCGCGGCGTTCGCGGTGGCGGTTGAGATCGTCGACGGCGGTGCGAGGTTCACGTTGGGGTCGCGCAATGGACGACCGACGATGACTGAAAAGCGGACCGACGGCACGAGGCGTGAACACGCACCGGACTTTATTCTCGGCGCCAAGCCGCTCTGGCAGCCGCTCGTGGCGGCCCCGGGCGGACGCTGGCAGCCGACCGACATGGCGTTCGATGTGAAACGCGGCGAGTGGTTCAATGTGTTCGGCGCCGAGAATCGCCAGCCCGGCGAGTGGGGGCATTGGACCGGCCGGGGGATGAACTGGAACTCGATGTGCGCGCCGTGCCACATGACCGGCTATCGCAAGAACTACGATCCGGCGACCGACAGCTACCGCTCGAGTTGGGTCGAACACGGCGTTGGCTGTATTCAGTGCCACGGCGCGATGCCCGACGAGCATCGTCTTTTGCCGAAGAATGCCACGCGACCCGCGGGCGCGCCGATGCCGGCGCCGTTCTTTGGCGACCGGACGAAGTGGATCCAGGTGTGCGCGAGCTGTCACGCGCGCGGTGAGCCGTTGACCGGCGATTTTCAGCCGGGCTATCTCTACGCCGACCACTACCGGCTCGTGCTTCCGGTCGATCCGCACACGTATTATCCCGACGGACAACAGCGCGACGAGGATTTCACCTGGACATCGTTTCGATTGAGCCGAATGGGCGGCCACGGCGGTGTCACCTGTTTCGACTGTCACGATCCGCACACGACGAAGACGTTTCTGCCGATCGACCAGAATCAGCTCTGCCTGCAGTGTCACGCCACGCCGGGGCGCTTGCAGCCCAACGGCGCTCGCGCGGCGCCGATCGATCCTCTGGCTCACTCCCATCATAAGGAAGGCAGCACCGGCAATTCGTGCGTCGCCTGCCACATGCCGACGACGAACTATATGCAGCGCGCCCCGCGGCACGATCATGGCTTCCTGATTCCCGATCCGCTCCTGAATCGCGAACTCGGCATCCCCGATGCCTGCTCGCGCTGTCACACGGACAAACCTGTCGAGTGGTCCATCGAGGCCGCGGAAAAGTGGTATGGCGACCGCATGAGCACGCGCCAGCGGCGCCGCACGCGCGCCATCGTGGCGGCGCAAGCGGGCCGGCCGGAAGCGGTCGAGGCGCTGCTGAGCGTCTGGCCGACTGAAGAGGTCGCGGTTTGGCGCGCGACGATGCTGGAGTTGCTCGTGGGAGCCGCCAACGACGCGCGTGTGGCGACCATCGCGCGCGCGGCATTGCGCGACGCCGATTCACTCGTGCGCTCGGCAGCGGTGCGTGTGGTGGGTCGGAGTTCGGACGCGCCGGCGGTGCTCACGCCGCTACTGAGCGATCCGGTGCGATCGGTGCGCCTCGATGCGGCGTGGGCGCTTTCACGGGAACTGCCCGCGGATTCGGCGGCGCGGCGCGAACTCGATGCGTATCTCGCGCTCGGTGTCGACCAGCCCGGCGGGCTGGCGCTGCTCGCGCAGGATCTGGCGAATCGTGGGCAGCTCAGCGAAGCCGAGGCACACCTGACAAAGGCAATTGAGTGGGACGCGAACTCGCCCGGGCTGCGGCAGACGCTTGGCTTGGTGCTCGCGAGCGCCGGAAAAATGGACGCGGCTGCCGCGCAGTTGGCGCGCGCCGCCGATCTCGCGCCGCATGACGGTGAATTGGCGCAGAGCGCGGGGCTGGCGTTTGCCGAAATCGGTCGAACGGCCGATGCGGAGCGCTACTTGCGATTGGCCGTCGCACGCGTGCCGAGTCTGCACCGTGCGTGGTATAACCTCGGTTTGCTGCTCGCGCAGCAGCGCAGAACGCTCGACGCGATCGAAGCGTTGAACGCCGCGGAGAAGGCCGCGCCGGCGATTGCGGATTACCCGCATGCGCTCGCGACGGTTTTGCTACAAACGGGCGACCGCCGTGGCGCGCAGGCCGCTGCGGCACGCGCGCTCGCGATCGATCCCTCGCGCGACGACACGCGGCAGTTGTTGAGGTTGGTCTCGCAGCCGTAGGGTTCGGAGGGGGGAGGCGCGTTGATCTCGGAATGGCCTTTCCCACAGCCGCGGCCATCGCCACGCCCGACGAAGTCAGGCCTGGCGGTCCAGGCAGAGCTGGACTGTATCGTCGTTCCACTCCTCGCAATGGCAGGGAGGAGCGTCACTTTCTAGCGCAGGTCTCAAAAGGGAGTAGCGTCTCGCGCACGCAACGAAGTCACGTCTTGCTGAGTCGCACGGGCGAACGACCGCGGAAGGGGATCGCGCCGACGAGCGCTTGCACGACGGCATCTTGCACCACCGGGGCGAGTGAGTAGGCGTTGATGAACGTGGGGCACGCCGGCACATCCCGGAGGTGGAAAGGCGAACCGAACGAGATGAACACCGTCGGCACGTCGTGCCAGTAGCGGTCCATCGCACGCGGAAAGCCGCCTTGCAGGTCAAGCCAGCGCAGCTCCATCGACGCGCGCACTTTCGAGGCTTCCTCGGCGATCGCGTAGATGACGACGTCGTAGTAATCGCGATGAACATCGGTGTCGGGCGCGAAACGTTCGACGCGGAAACCTTTCGCGACGAGGCGGCGCTCGAGTTCCAGCTCTGGCGCGTAGGCGTTCGGCTTCGGTATGTGGTGCGACCACTCCTGGATCAACAGCACGCGCCGATGCCGTCGTGGGGAGAACGGCAGCAGGCGTTGCTCGTCTTTCACGAGCGTGACAGCATGTCGCGCGCAGTCGCGTGCCCATTGTTCGTGCCGGTGGCGAACGTTCGCGGGAACGGCGGGAGACAAGTCGTGCGTGCGCCAGAGACCCAAAGCGGCTTTGAGGGCGAGGATGCGCGTGACCGCTTCGTCGACGCGCGCGATCGCCAATCGTCCGTCGCGCACGGCTTCGCGCAGGTAATGCAGGTCGAGTTCCGGGTCGTTGGAGAACAGCAGCAGGTCGCAACCGTTGGCGACAATCTGCGGAACGAACTTGGGACGCGGTGCAAGTGAGGTGACGCCGCCCATGGTGCTGGCGTCCGAGAAGATCACGCCGCGGAAGCCAAGGCGCTCGCGTAGCAGGCGGACGTTGAGCGCGGCGGACAGACTCGCGGGCGCCTCGCCAGCGCCTCGAAATGCGGGCAATGAGACGTGCGCGCTCATGACCGCGAGCGTGCCGGCGCGGATCGCGCTGCGGTAGACGTGGCCGTAAGTCGCCTCCCATTGCGCGAGCGATAGGCCGTTGCGCGTGGTCACGAAGTGCTGGTTGCGATCGTCCCAGCCGTCCCCCGGCCAGTGTTTCACACACGCGGCAACGCCGCCGCGCTGCAGCGCGCGGATGTAGGCCGCGACGAACGGCGCGACCGTCACAGCGTTGTCGCCAAAAGAGCGTGTGCTCACGAGGGCGTTGCGGTGATTCAGTGCGAGGTCGGAGACCGGACTGAACGAGCAGTTGAATCCCGCCGCGCGACCTTCGCGCGCGGCGATGCGCGCCATTCGCTCGGCCCAACGTGTGTCGCCGGTGGCGGCGACGGTCATCTGATTCGGGAAAACGGTGCCGATGCCTCCGATCGCCCCTTCCGCGCCGAGCTCGAGATCGCCGCAGATCAGCGCGGGCACACGCGAGTGCGACTGGAGGTGTCCGATGGCGGTGCGTAGCGAATGGATCGGTCCGCCGGCGCGGCAGAAGAGACCGCCGATGCCGAGTGCGGCGAAGCGTTCGAGATTCTCGCGGCTCGAGTCGATCGATTGGACAACGATGAGTTGCGCGAGCTTTTGTTCGAGCGTGAGACCGCCGCGTGTGGCCTCGACCCAGCGGACGGCATGCTGGGCCAAGTGGAAGGGAGCGGAGGCGAGCGCGTGAGAGCGTTTGCCCATGAAGTTCGCGGAGGGGGGCTTAAGCGTAGGCACTGCCGGCGGGCAGGTATTTTCTCAGCAAGTGAAACGCGAAACCGGCGTCGCAGCGATTGTAGGCGCTCTCGCCAATGCCGGGGATGTCGCTGCCGGCCTGCTGACGCCATTGTGAGGGCGTGAGGTGAAAGAGGCGTTTGAAAGCAGTGTTGTAGCTCTTCACGTTCGGGAAGCCGCATTCCATCGCCACGTCGAGGATGGTGGTTTCGCGACGGGCGAGGAGCGGGAGCGATTTTTTCGTCCGCACGATGCTGACATATTCGCTCACCGTGCAGCCGAGACGGGTTTTGAAGAGTCGCGCAAGGTAGCTGACCGACACGGACTCGCTCGCGGCGAGTTCGGCGGAAGAGATTTCCTCGTTGCTGTGCGCTTCGAGATAGGTGACGAGGCGCGCGAGTCGCTGGCCGAGCGCATCGTCGGCGATGTTTTGCGGTTCGGCTCTCGGTGCGGCGGCGAGAGTCGATGGCACGTCCCGCATCAGCAGCGCCAGCAATCGGAGTAGGTGGGACTCGACTTGGAAGCGGTAGCCTTCGCGCCTCATGCGCATTTCCCAGAGGATTTCGGCGATAATCTCGCGCGTCGCTTGGAGGCGGCGATCGTTGGGAAAGCGGCGACCGATCTGGTTGTAGGCAAAGCGCCGCCGCGGGAAATCCGGATCGAGGCGCGAAGCGAAGGCGGTGTCGATCTGGAGCGCGACGAGCAAGTTCGCTCCCGCCGTCTCGTGCGTGAAATGCATTTCGCCGCTCGGAATAAAATATACGTCGTCTGGCTTGAGCACGACCTGACCCTCGCTTGTCTGCACCATCACTTGGCCGCGCAGCACGAGGAGAAACTCCGAGTCGCGGTGGCAGTGGCTCGCGCAGTTTCGAACACTATGCACGAAAATCCGCAGCGGCAGATTCTCCTGATGCTCGATGCGCTCGAGATGGGTTTCCATGCAGCTTCGCAGTCCAATGCACGAGCAACGTCGCCAGTTCAAGACTCGACGACGCTTGTGTGTCAGTGAGGTGCGTTGCACCGCGCGCGAACGAGTGAAACGCGCGGCGACTGATTACCCACTGGAAGCGGATGGACGCTCCCGCGCGCTTTCAGATGTTGGCATGCCCCGATCAGCCGCCCGGGCGGAGCCGGTTGCTCACGTTGACCAACGTCCGGTACTTGGCCGGCGGGCAGTTGAGCGATCGGGAGAACATCCGGGAGAAGTAACCGCGGTCCCCGAAGCCTGTTTTCTCCGCGATCTCGTCGAGCGAGGCGTCGTCGTGGTGGAGCATCGAGCACGCCTCCTCGAGCCGGAGATTCGTCAGGTACTCCAGCGGCGTGTGGCCCGTGCATTGGCGGAACAGCCGGATGAAGGCGGAGGGATGCATCCGCGCCTCACGGGCCAGCGCGACATTGCCGACCTTGCGGGGATAGCGATTCGCGATGGTTTCCACCGCGCGCGTGATCCGCGGGTCCTCGTAACGCCGCGTCCAGTCGGTGGACGGGAGCTGTAGCAGTGCGCTGGAGACAAGAATCTGCGCGAGCAGGGAGATCCTGACGCTGGAGGTGTCCCACGAGAACTGCTCGAGAACCTGTTGACGGCAGATCCTCTGCTCCTCCGTCGCACGAAACTGGAACACGGTCTCTGGTGCGCCCCGGAACCGGGGCTCCACGAGGAAGTGCACGAACAGCTGCTGCACGGGAGAGCGCAGCTTCGACGAATAGTGCGTGTTGGGCGGGATCAGGACGACGTGGCCGGGTCGAATCGGTATCGACTTCTTCGCGACGCCGATTTCCGCCCCGCGTTTGTCGTGCCAGTAGAGCCTCCAGTAAGGCGCGCAGTGGTCCGTGGCCTCCCAGGCCAGGAATTCGGCCAGGTCGCAGGACAGGATCTGGACCTGGTGCAGGGTCTTCGCGGTGAGCCAACTCACGGACTTGAGCTTCGATGGCATTGCTCAAAACGTCCCCATGTTCGTCACTTTTGTCCATAGGCATTCGGGGGCGGCGGTGATTAGCTTGAAGGACCCCATCCGCCCGATGCGTATGCCTCCGATACCGACAAAACTCCTCTCGATCATGGCCTGTCTCGCCAGCGCCGCGGTTTCTTCCGCGGATCGTTCGCTTGCCGCAGAATCCTCCTGGGCCCGAGGCCCGGAAGGGCAGCGGAAAGCCGATCAGGGCAACGGCACTTACCTGAATCCCATCCTGGCGGGCGACCGGCCGGATCCTTCAGTGCTGAAGCACGGCAGGGACTACTACATGGTTCATTCCTCGTTCGGCAGCGTGCCGGGATTGCTGGTCTGGCACTCGCGCGACCTGGTGAACTGGGAGCCGCTCGGGCCCGCGCTCAAGCGGTCGGTCGGCATCGTTTGGGCGCCCGACCTGACGTTTCACGACGGGCTTTTTTATATCTACCTGCCGGTTCTGAACGAAAAGGGCTTCACCAACATGGTCGTGTCCGCGAAGGACCCGCGCGGGCCGTGGAGCGATCCGGTGGACCTGCACATCGGCAATTTCGACCCGGGCCACGGTGTTTCGACGGACGGCAAGCGGTATCTGTTTTTCAACGGCGGCACGATGGCCCCGCTGTCCGGCGACGGGCTGAGCGTGGCGGGTCCGGTGCGGAAGGTGTACGAAGGCTGGAGATACCCCGAACACTGGGACGTGGAGACCTTCGCGCAGGAAGGACCGAAGCTCCTGCACCACGGCGACTATTATTACATGGTGCTCGCCGAGGGCGGCACGGGCGGGCCTGCCACCAGCCACATGGTGATCATGGCACGCTCCCGGAGCCTCGAAGGACCGTGGGAGAACTCGCCCTACAACCCGGTGGTGCGGACGCAGAGCGCGAGCGAGAAATGGTGGTCCAGGGGCCATGCCACGCTCGTCGAGGGGCCGGATGGAAAACAGTGGTACCTCGTCTATCACGCGTATGAGAGCGGGTACTACAACTTGGGACGCCAGACCCTTCTCGAACCCGTGGAATGGACGGCCGACGGCTGGGTCAAGGCCTCCGGCTACGACGTTGCCAGGCCGATACCGATGCCGCACGGGGGCGAGGCGGTCCCTCACGGTTTCGCCTATTCGGACGACTTCAGCACCGACAAGATCGGCAGGCAGTGGACGTTTTTCACGCCCAGGATCCCGATCGCCGACTGTTACCGCTACGAGCAGGGCGCGCTGGTGGTGAAAGCGACGGGCACCTCTCCCAAGGACGGTTCGCCGCTGTCGTTTGTGACCGGCGATCACGCCTACGAGGTTCAGGTGGAGGTGGAGTGCGACGAGGGAGCCACGGGCGCGCTGTTGGTGTTCTACAGCGAACGTTTGTTTGCCGGACTCGGGTTCTCCAAGGATTCCTTGCTCGAATACAGCAAAGGCGATTCGCAGACGTTTCCGAAACCGGCCTCGATCGGCCGCCGCTTCTTCCTGCGCCTGAGAAACGATCGCCACGTCGTCACCGTTTGGCACAGCCCGGACGGTGAGCATTGGACCAAGCACTGGATGCAGTTCGAGGTTTCCGGATACCACCACAACGTCGCCGGAGGTTTCCTCAGTCTGCGACCGTCGCTCCTCGCGACGGGCAACGGCGAGGTCCGCTTCCGGAATTTCCGTTACACCGCGCTTCCTTAAGCCGCACGTCTGCGCTTAACTGCCGAGCACGATGATGCCCCTGCCTGTGGTTGCTTTTTCCCGGTCTACCGCCACCGCCGGAACCGTTGCGGCGCGGAGCTGCGCCTTCCGCCGCCTCACGCTGGCCGTGATCCTCGGCTTGGCAGCGCTCACGGAGGCCCGTGCCTTTTCGGTCGAGAGGATGACGACCAACGGGCGCGCCCACCCGCTCGGCATCGGCGGCGACGACATATCCTTCGCGTGGGCGATCGACTCCGATGCGCGCGGGACGGTGCAGAGCGCGTATCAGGTGCGCCTCGGATCGAGCGAGTCCGGGGCGGACGTGTGGGACTCCGGCCGGGTCGCGTCGGATCGGCAGATCGACATCGCCCTGCCCGCGGGGGTGTGGCTGGCGCCTGCGACGCGCTACTACTGGCAGGTGCGGATTTGGGATGGCCACGGTGTCCCCAGCGAGTGGAGTTCGCCTGCGTGGTTCGAGACCGGCCTTTCTTCCGATGACTGGAGAGGCGCGCGGTGGATCACTCATCGAGCGATCTCCCGCGAGCCTCAACCGGCGGCCGGCAAGGCGTCGCTTCCGCTGCTGCGCCGCGCTGTCCGGCTCTCGAAGCCGATCAAGCGGGCGCGGCTCTACGCTTCCGCACACGGAATCTACCAGGTGTGGCTCAACGGCGAGAAAGTGGGCGACCAGTTTCTCGCGCCGGGCTGGACGGATTATGTGCGGCGTCAGCAGGCGCAGACCTATGACGTCACGTCGCAGCTTCACGCCGGCGAGAATGTGATCGGGGCGGCGCTGGGCGACGGCTGGTACCGCGGCAAGGTGGGCCTCGGCTGGCATCACGTCTACGGCGACACCCTGGCGCTGATCGCGAGATTGCGGGTGGACTACGCGGACGGCTCGACCGAGGACATCGTCACCGACGGAGATTGGTCCTCCGCCGAGGGCCCGTTCGTGCGGGCGGACTTGCAGGACGGCGAGAGTTATGACGCGCGTCTCGAGCAGCGCGGCTGGAGTCGACCGGAGTTCGACGCATCGAAATGGACGGCTGCGACCGTTGTTCCTGCCGACACGACCAGCCTCGTGCCCCAGCCCGACGAACCCGTCCGAGCAACCGCCGTGCTGACGGCGCGCACCTGCGCGACCACCGCGCCGGGCGAGTATGTCTACGATTTCGGCCAGAACCTCGTCGGCGTTGCGCGGGTGAAACTCACCGGACGCGCGGGGCAGACGGTTCGGCTTCGTCACGCCGAGGAGCTCGTGCGCCAGGGAGAACGCAAGGGACGGTTGTACACGGAGAATCTCCGCAGCGCCGGCGCGACGGATTCGTACACCTTCGCCCGCGACGAGACGGTGCAGTATCAACCGACGTTCACCCAGCACGGTTTTCGCTATGTCGAGATCACGGGCGTCGACGCGCCGCCGGATGCCGGCGACGTTCAGGCTGTCGTGCTGGGATCCGATTTGCCGAACACGGGCGACCTGCAGCTCTCGAACGCGATGCTCGACCAGCTGGTGCGGAACATCCGCTGGGGACAGCGGAGCAATTTCGTATCGATCCCGACGGATACGCCGGCGCGCGACGAACGCCTCGGCTGGACCGGCGATATCGCCGTGTTCGCGCCGACGGCGTGCCGGTATCAGGACACGCGGGCGTTTCTCTCGAAATGGATGGACGACGTTCGCGACGCCCAGCGCGCCGACGGCAACATCCCCGCCGTCGTGCCGCAGCCGCGCGACTATTTCAGCGCGACCGGGGTGGGGTGGTCCGACGCCTTCATCGCGGTGCCGTACGCCGTGTGGCGGGCGACGGGCGACACGCGCATCGTTCGCCGAAACTGGGACTGGATTTGGCGCTTCTACCGGTTCGTGCACGAGAGCGCCACGCACGACGGCAACCTGCTCGAGGAGGGACGGAGTTCGTGGTTTTCCGGCGATTGGCTGAATCTCGAGGGCGTCGACCGGCTGGCCGAGCATCGGGTGATCGCCACGGCGTATTTCGCCGAGGACACGCGGATGATGGCCGAAATGGCGGCGGCGATCGGCGAAACGGCGCAAGCGACCGAATGCGCGACTCTGCTCCCGAAAATCCGCGCGGCGTTCGTTGCGGCCTACCGGCACGCGGACGGCTCGCTCGAGATGGGCACGCAGACGGTCTATGCCATGGCGCTCGGCATGGGGTTGATCGAAGACCCGAGCCAGCGCAAGGAGACCGCCGCCAAGTTCGTCGAGAAGCTCGCGGCCGACAATTACCACCTGAAGACCGGTTTTCTCGGCACCCCTTGGCTGCTGCCGGCCCTCAGCCGGATCGACCGCGACGATCTGGCGATGCGGCTCTTGCTCAACGAGGACTATCCCTCGTGGGGATTCGAAGTGCGCATGGGCGCGACGACGATGTGGGAGCGATGGAACAGCATTCGCGCCGACGGGAGTTTCGGCCCCGTGGACATGAATTCGTTCAACCACTACGCGTACGGTGCGGTGGGCGACTGGCTGTTCGGGCACCTCGGCGGCGTGCAGATTCTGGAGGCGGGGTACCGAAAGTTCCGCGTCGCGCCTGCCGTCGGCCTCGGCGGTCTGAACCACGCACGCTGCGCGCTCCAGACGCCATACGGCGGCGTGAGCTGCGAGTGGACGCTCGCCCAGCGGGAACTGAAGCTGGTCGTCGCCGTTCCCGCGAACACGAGCGCGGAGGTGGTTCTTCCGGTCAAGCGAGCCGACCTGGTGAGCGAATCCGGCAAGCCGGTCGCAGACGCTTCCGGAGTGACGCGCACCGTCGTCACCGACGAGGGCCTCAGCCTCACCGTAGGCTCCGGCCGGTACGAGTTCTCCGTTCCTCGCGAACCGTAAACCTGTCTCGCGCCGCGTGGGCTCCCACGCTCGCGAGCCTCGGATGCAATCAGGCAGGCCGTGCTCCCGGTAAGCAATTTGACCGAGGGTCAGTCGCCGGGTAGTCGTATGTATCCATGAGAAAACGAGTCTCCAAGGATCCTGAGGTGCGGAAAGAAGAGTTGGTCCAGGCGGCAAACGATCTTTTCCACAAGAAGGGGTACGAGAACACATCGGTCAGCGACATCGTGCGCAGACTCAAGGTCGCCCAGGGTACGTTCTATTATCATTTCCCGTCGAAAGAGGCCGTGCTCAAGGCGGTGGTCCGAAAGATCATCGACCGATTCGAGGAACGTATCGGACTTGCGCAGCAGCGCGCCGGCGACTCCGCGAAAGCCCAGCTTTTCGCAATCCTCCGCGTCTTGCCCGAGATCGCGGTGGAGAATCCGAAGGTGGTCGAGTTTCTGCATCGGTCGGAGAACGCGGCCGTGCATCAGTCGATCATGCAGGAAGGCCTTGAGCGCCTGTTGCCGCTCCTCGCCAGGACGGTCGAACTCGGAGTCGCGCAAGGGGACTTCCGGATGAAGCGGCCTCTCGAAACATCGGAGTACATCCTCGCCTCGATATCCTATTTCATGCACCACCCGGATATCCGCACCCCGGGGGCACGGCGCACCGCGTTGTTCGAGGCGTTGGAGGAATCTGTGAACCGGGCGCTTGGTGCGAATCTAGAGGGATTGCTCCAGCGGTTCCGGAAGTGACCGCGGGTGTTTCGCGGCTGGGATCCCGACCCGTGAGCGTCGGAGTCGCAGCTGAAGCACTTTCAGGTGCGCGACAGGCACGAGAAACAGGGTCAAGAAGAGCGAGCTGCTGAGCCCGCCGACCAGCGTCCAGGCGAGGGCCGATTTCCATTCCGACCCTGCGCCGCCGGCCAACGCAATCGGAAGCATTCCGATCACCATGGCGAGCGACGTCATGAGGATCGGCCGCAGCCTGGACCGTCCCGCATCGATCACGGCAGAGACGGGATCGAGTTCTCCTTCTGCGAGCCGCTGTTTGGCGCGGTCGACAAGCAGTATTCCGTTTTTTGCTACAAGTCCCATCATCATGATCATGCCCAGAAGCGAAAAGATGCTGAGGGAGCTGTGGGTGAGCGCCAAGGCGCCAAGCGCCCCCACGATCGCGACGGGAATCGTGAATAGCACGATCAGCGGATCGACATACGAATCGTACAAGGCGACCATGATCAGGTAGACAAAAACGAGAGCGCCCACAAACGCAGCCCCCAGGCTGGAAAAACTCTCCTGCATGTATTTCTCGTCGCCCAGATAAACGATTTCGACGCCCGACGGCAGCGCGGTTTTCCCCATCTCCTTGCGGAACTCTTCGACAACGCTACCCACGGGCCTGCCGTTTGCCTGAGCCATCAGCGTGACCGCCGGGATGCGGTTTTCACGCTCCAATCGGGATGGTCCGGTTGCCCTCTTCAGCTGAACGAATCGGCGAAGCGGCACCAGCGTCCCCGATTTGTTGGTCAGAAAGAGGGTTTCGATCGTGGAGGGTTGCGCTCGATCCTCGGACCTGAACATCACGGTGATTGGATACTCCTTACCTTTTTCGCGGAAGGTGTTCGTGTCGTCGCCGCCGAAAGCCACTCGCAGGACGTCGCTCACCGCCCCGACGGTCAGCCCGATCCGGGCCAGGCGCTCCCGATCGAGTTCGATCGCGAGTTCCGGCTTTCCGATGCGTGTCGACAGTCTGACGTCGGTTGCTCCCGGTATGCGGCGCATGGTTTCTGCGGCGCGTGCCGCAACACGCTCCACGACTTCACGGTCGGTCCCGGAGATCGCGATTTGGATGGGGGTCGCATCGGCGATGCCGAAGATGGTTACCGGATTCACATAGGCACGCACCCCCGGTATCCGGCCGATGAATCGCTTGATGTCGGCTATCACGGCGTTGGTGGTTCGCGTTCGGGCCTGAAGAGGAACGAGTGCGACGGAAAGTTCGGACGAGTTTTTCGACATTTGTCCGAGGAACCCCTCTTGAGCCGTGCCGACGCTTGCGAATACGGATGCGACTTCAGGTACTTTGAACAGGAAGTCTTCGATGTCTCGGGTTACGCGGTCGGTCTCCTCGATAGCCGCGCTGGTGGGGAGCTCGATGGTCACGACAAATTCACCGCGATCGGCCTGCGCGATGAACTCGCTCCCGATGAAGCCGAGCGGCAACAGCGACACTGCTAGAAGGAAGAGCACAAACGAACAGCCGACCACCGCGTACGCATGCGAAAGCGCCCACCGTAAACAGCGCGTATAGCGGACGGAGAGTCCGCTCATCGCCGCGTCCAGGACTCTCATGATATAGGAAGCCGTCGCGGCGGATGGGTTCGTCCGGCTTGAGAACCGGGAAGCCAGCCAGGGCGTCAAGGTGAAGGAGACGAGGAGACTCATCGTGGTCGCGGCAACGACCACAACCGAGAATTCCCGGACCATGTTTCCAATGATTCCCGGGATGACAGCCAGCGGGATGAACACAGCGACGTCGACGAGGGTGATGGCAAGCGCGGCAAATCCGATTTCGTGCCGTCCCGCTATGGCCGCCCTCCGCGCTTCTTCGCCCTGCTCAAGATGACGGTGGATGTTCTCGAGCACCACGATCGAGTCATCCACCAGGATCCCTATGACAAGAGACAGCGCCAAGAGCGTCATCAGGTTCAGCGAGTACCCGAACATCCACATCACCAGGAACGTGAATACCAGCGACACGGGAATCGCGACCATGACGATCAACGAACTCCTCCAGCTGTGCAGGAAGAGCAGCATGACCGCTCCCACCAGCAATATGGCCAGCCCCAGGTCGTGTTTGACTGCCGTGGCTGCCGCTTCCGTGAATACCGCACTGTCCTGCGCGATGGAGAACCGAAGAGCGATTTGGGAGTTCTCCCCCGCAAGGCGGGCCAGTTCCGTTCGGACGACGTGAGAGACTTCGATCGTGTTCGCGTCGGCCTGCTTTTGTACCAGCAGACCGATCGCGCCGGCCTTGTTGATTCTGCTGATGGTTTTGCGTTCTTGCACCTCGTCCGCCACCAGCGCGACGTCCTGGAGCCGTACGATGCCGCCGCCTTCAGACAGCCGAAGGGCCAAGGACTTCAGGTCGTTCACTCCCGACAGTTTTCCATCCAGACGCACGCCTTCGTCGCGATGGGTGTCGGACAGACTCCCCGTGGGCAGAGAGAGGTTCGCGGCGCGGATGGTCTCCACGACGTCCGCGGGCGAAAGCCTGAAGGACTGAAGACGCGCCTTGTCGAGATGGACCCGGATGGCGCGCTGGTCGCCTCCGACGAGGGTTACGCGACCGACCCCCGGCAGACGCGAGAGTCGTGGTTGGACGTGGTCTTCGAGGAACTCCCGAAGATCTCGGGACGGAAGGTTGGCGGTGGCGCCAAGACGCAGGACGGGCAACTCGTCCAGTGCCAGTTTGGAGATCTCCGGCGGTTCAACATCGTCGGGGAGCTCGGGCAAGACTTGGTTGATCCTGCGAGACGATTCCTGCAGCGCCACGTCGAGATCCGTGCGTTGGGCGAACTCGATCGTGACCAACGAGAGGCCCTCGTGGCTGGCCGAGTGGACTGCCGTCACGTTCTCGATTCCACTGACGGCATCTTCGATCTTTCTCGTTACCGTGGTCTCGACTTCGGACGGAGAAGCGGCCGGATACGCAACCGACACCGTGACGGTCGGCGGGCTGATCTTGGGCATCAGTTCATATTTCAGCCATGAATAGCCGTACAGCCCGAGTAGAGACAGGGCCGTGAAGAGGACGATGACCAACGAAGGTCGGTGTACTGCGAGTTCGGTAGGGCTCATGGCACGCCGTGGATCGGCTGAATCGTGCGACGAAGAAGTTGCTCGAAACTATTGCCTCCGCGGAGAGGGCAGGGGTTCGACGAAAGCACCGGCCTGGAGATCGTCCGGACCGTCTAGGATGACCAAGGTCCCTTCAGGGACGTTTTCGACGGGAATATAGGGCGCCGTCGCTTCCGAAAGCGGCGGAAGGTCCACGATTCGCACGTGATTGTCCTGGACCGTCCATAGTTGCGGGGTGGCCGCCGCGCCGCGTACCGCGCTCCGTGGCACCGACAAGGGTGCGGACGTGGTGCTGATGCGCAGATGAATCTGCGCGGACAATCCGGCTTTGAGCGCAGGCTCCGACGTGTTGGGAACGTCGACCTCGATGCGATAGCAGTGCGCGTCGTCCGCCATGGCGGCTATGCCGGACACTTTCCCCATTTTTTGGATACTGGGAGGAAACCCGAAGGAGACTTCCAGCGGCTGGCCGAGGGAGAAGAGCCGGATGTCCGATTCCGGCACGGCTGCGACCACCTTGATGACCTGCAGATCGACCATATGCGCGACGCCGGAGCCGGGTTGTAACATTCCCCCGAGTTCCGCGATGCGTGCATCTACAACACCGTCAAAGGGCGCGCGGATGGTTGCATATTCCAGCTGTTGCTGAGTGATCGCCAGATCGGCCACGGCCCGTCTGTATGCGAAGTCCGCGCTCTCAATTGCCTCCCGGCTCAGATTCCCGGCATCAAACAGTGTCCTGGTTCGCTCCAGGTCGGATTTCGCCTGCGCTTCGGCTACAACGGCCTTTTCGAGGTTCGCGCGCAGGACCGTGTCATCGAGCTTTGCGAGAACCTGCCCGCGTTGAAGAGATTGCCCGGGCGTGAGGTCGATGGAGACAACCTTCCCCTGAGTTTCCGCGGCGGCGACCACCTCTCTGAGCGGCGCGGTCGTGGCGACGTAGGACCGGACAGTTTCCGAACGGACGCGAGTTACCTCGATCACGTTGACCGCGACCCGGGACGCACGCGGCTCCGAGGCCACGACCGGCCGCCGACCGAGCCACCACCAGGCAGCGAGGGCAGAGCAGAGGAGAGACACCCCTGCAAGGGCAGGGCCGCGCCACTTGCGTCTCTTGGATTTGTGGTTGAAAGACATGACTGACTGACGATCAGTCGGAAAACGAAAATGGCAACCAGAATGCGGACGGAGCCTCGTTTCCAGCTTACCTAGAGGAGTGTTGGTCGCCTGGCCCTTCTCCGGCACGGAGAGAAGTCCGACAGAATCGGAATCCGGGATGCCCCCTGAGATTCTCGCGGGCACGGAGGCTTGGCTGAGTTCGCTCTAGGCGGGGTCGTTCCAGGCGAGCAATCGGAGGGCGTTCAGCGCAACGGCGACGGTGCTCCCTTCGTGGAAGACGACCGCGACGCTGAGTGGAATCGCGCATGCGAAAGCCGCCAGAATCAGGAGGCCGATGACGCCGAGCGCGATGGCGAGGTTCTGTTTGATGATCCGCTGACTGGCGCGGCTGAGCCCGACGGCAAACGGGAGTTTCGTCAGGTCGTCGCCCATGAGCGCGACGTCTGCCGTTTCCAACGCGACTGCCGTGCCCGCTCCGCCCATCGCGATCCCGACCGTGGCGGCCGCCAGCGCCGGCGCGTCGTTCACGCCATCGCCCACCATGGCGATCGGACCGTGCTGGGCCTGCAAATCGCGGATCACCGTCAGCTTCTTTTCGGGCAGAAGCTCGGCGCGGAATTCGTCGATCCCGACTCTGCTCGCCACGGCGCGCGCCACCGAGGTGTTGTCGCCCGTCAGCATGATCCGCCGGGCGATCCCCTGATCGTGCAATCGCGCCAGGACGCGTTCCGTGTGCTCGCGCGGTTGGTCGGCGAGTCCGATCAGACCGGCGAATTTCTCAGCCCTCTGGACAACCACGACCGTCTGACCGGCTTCCTCGAGCTGACGGACCTGCCCCCGGACCGGAATTCCGTTCGCCCCTTCCTCGAAGGCGCGCCAGGCACCGATCACCACAGGCGCCTCCTCCACGCGGGCACGCATGCCTTTCCCCGGCAGGTTTTCGACTGCGGATGCCCGAGGGAATCGCACGCCACGGTGGTGCGCGGCTTCGACAATCGCGGCGGCCAACGGATGATTTGACTGCTCTTCCACCGCGGCGGCTGTTCGCAAAACGTCCGTTTCCGTCATTCCGTCCAGCGAGACAATGTGCGTCACGGCGAACTTCCCGGTCGTGAGGGTGCCCGTCTTGTCGAAGGCGATCGTCCGCAGCCTGCCCAGGTTCTCCAGGTGCACGCCGCCTTTCACCAGGACGCCGTGCCTTGCGGCTTGCGCAATGCCGGCCAGCACGGCGGCCGGCGTTCCGATCGCCAGAGCGCAGGGGGACGCCGCGACGAGCAGCAGCATGCCGCGGTAGAAACTGTCCGCCCAAGTCCAGTGCCGCAGCAGCGGCGGAACGACGATCACGAGCACGGTGGCGCCCAGTACTGCAGGCACAAAGCGGCGCGTGAACCTCTCCGCGAAGCGCTGAGTTGGGCTCTGCTGTTCTTGGGCTTCGGCGACGAGCCGCATCACTCGGGCCAGCGTATTGTCCCGGGCCAGACGCGTCACTTTCACGTCGAGCGCGTTCTCCTTGTTGATGGTGCCCGCAAACACGTCGTCGCCGGGCTTGCGGCTCACCGGCACGCTTTCTCCGGTGATGGCGCTCTGATCGAGGCTGCTCTCACCTGCGGCGATGGTGCCGTCGGACGGGACGCGATCGCCCGGACGCACGACGACGACATCGCCCACGGCGAGTTGCTCGACGGGCACTTCCTCAATCCGCTCGCCGCGTTTCAGCCGCGCCGTGCGTGGCATGAGTTCTCCAAGCGCACCGATGGCGTTGCGAGCGCGGCCGAGCGCGTAGTGTTCGCCGGCATGGCCGAGCGAGAAAAGGAAAAGCAGGAAGGCGCCTTCCGGCCATTTGCCGAGAGCTGCGGCGCCGGCCGCGGCGGCAAGCATCAGGAGGTCGGTATCGAACTTGCCCCGGAAAACGGCGGGCAGGGCTTCCCGCGCCACATCGAAGCCGCCGCACACGTATGCCGCCACATAACACACGAGCGCAACCGAGGGTGGGAGCCCAAACAGTCGTTCTCCGATGAATCCGATCGCGAGGAACAGCCCTGCGCCGCCGACGGTGATCACGGTCCACCGATGCTGCATCCAATGCGGCAGAAACGCCGGAGCTTCGGCGTGTTCATGCCCATGGTGGCTGCCGTGGCCGTGACGCTCGTGGGGATGGTCGTGATCGCTCATTGGTAATCGGAGTTCACCGCGAGCGGACGACGCTCGGGCAGATTTCGGGCGGGAAGCAGGGTTCGGTGGACAGGTCCGGAGCTACTTCAGGTACGCCCGGACTACTTCGATCAAATCGTCCGCCGCCTGCTTCTGCTTCGGCGACGGCTTTCCCTCGGGATTCAACACGTGAAACCGAACGTGCCCTTCGAGCACTTCGGACATGAGCGAGTTGATCGCCCCGCGTGCGGCGGCGAGCGTCATCAGGACCGTCGAGCAGTCCTTCTCGTCTATCAGCGCCTGCTCGACCGCGTTGACTTGACCGCGGATGCGCCGGATGCGCTGCAGGAGTTTGTCTTTGTCGTGAACGGTATGGGCCATGGCGTCGAATACCGTAGGGGGGTATGGTATACTGCGTCAAGCGGCCGAAGTGGAATGGGCGGCGCTGCGCGTCTCTGCGGAGACGCTCGAAACCTGCGGCCGGAAGTGCTGCGAGAGCACCCTCCGGGACGTCAGACACGGCAGTCTCGGAAGGAGGCGGTCGATCGATCGCGTCGCGAGGGACGCCGCGGGGAACGCGGCGCCGGCCGCGATCAGGATTCCTCGCAGAAGCCGTAGCTCAGCGGGAGGCGGAGGCGGGGACGCCTAACGACGGATTCAGTTCGCGGGTTTCGATCCGACCCGGCCAGCGAAGTTGCGCGGGGCGGACTGTGCCTGCGCGAGCGGGTGCGGCGTCGACGACGAAGCCCGCCGAATGAGCAGGCACGCGCACGACGACCGACGCGATACCCGCTTCGGCTGCGACCGTGGCCGGACCGACGATCTCAGCGGCGCCCGTGAGTGAGAACACGACAGGCGCTGTGTCGAAGACGCAGAGACTGCCGCGTTCGTCGTGCCAGGCCGCGTGAACAAAAAGCACGTCCGACTCGCCTGCGGCGGGGAGCACGCCGAGATCGTCGACGGTGAGCTCCAGGGCGCTGGAGGCGAGCGGGGTGGCCACGGCGTGGGATACGTACGGGCGGCCGTCGAGATAACCGACCGCCTCGAGCACGCCGGACGCGAACTGAGGCAGGTCGAAAAAGATGGGCGGGTGCGCGAGGTGCTGAGTGATCGCCATCTGTGCGGGGCGACTGCGACCGACGGCGGCGCCGTTCAGGCGGAGTTCCACCTCCTCGCAATTGCTGAACACGAGAATGCGAAGGTTGGAAAGAGGCGTCCAATGCGAGGCGATGAACACGACAGGCCCGCCTTCCCAACCGGTGCCGTGTTCGCCCGGGTCGCGCTGACTGCGATAGAAATGATACGAGAATTTCGGCAGCCGGAAAATGTCCATGACACCGGCGGCGGCGCGTACCGCATCGTAGCCGCGCGCGTAGTCGAACATCGCCCACTGCCCGTCGAGCACGGCCGGCGAGGCGAGGGTGTCGCTGAGCGCGACCATGTGGTTGAAGGCCTGCTGGCGCAGTCCGCGCTCGCCGTCGCTGCGAAACTGGCGGGCGGTGCTCCAGCGGTCGAAAAGCCCGGCACCCGACTTCTGGTCGAAGCCTTCGTTGCGCGCGAAAAACTCCCAATCGCCGTATTCGGCGATGACGAGGGCCTTGTCGCCATTGCGCCAGCGATGGATTTCGCCGTGTTGGCGCGAATGGGTGAAGACATCGTAGCGGTCGATCCAGCCGCAGGTGTACATCTGATCGCCCGGATATTCCTCGTGGCCGATGGCGTGGAGCTGGGCCATGAAGGCGTCGTCCATGGGGGTTTCGTTGAGCGAAAGCTCCCAGAGGACGATGCTCGGATGATTCCGATCGCGGCGGATCATCTGGCGCGCGGTCTCGAAGCACGCGGAACGGAATTGTTCGCCGCCGAGGAATTGCCAGCCCGGAAGGCACGTCATCACGACGAGGCCGAGCTCGTCGCAGGCGTCGAGGAAGTCCGGCGACTGCGGGTAGTGCGAGAGGCGCACGTAGTCGAAACCGGCTTCCTTGATGCGCCGGGCGTCGCGATACTGCGCGGCGCGCGGAGCGGCGTATCCGACGCGCGGGTACTCCTGATGGCGATTCGTGCCGCGAAGGCGCAAGCGCCGGCCGTTGACGACGAAACCGCCGGAGCGGGAAAACGCGATGCGACGGATTCCAAAGCGCTCTCGGACGGAATCGAGGGGCGTCTCCGCGAGATCGACGAGCGTCACGATCGCGTCGTGCAGTTCCGGCGCATCGTGATTCCAGAGGTGGGGGCAATCCAGCGTGAGCGACTGCGCGACGTGCTGCGACGCGCCGGCGGAGAGGCGAATCGGATCGGAGGTCGCGAGGGCGACCTCGTGGGCGCCATGGCGGAGGGATACGCGGACGCGAATCGCCTGAGCGACGGCCGATTGATTGCGCACGTGGGTGCGGACGGAAACGACGGCATGCACCGGCGAAGCTTCCAGTGTGCGGACGAATACTCCGCCGCCGGCCGCTTCGTTTGCCCCGAGCGGGTCCGTGATGTGGACCGCGGGTTTGATGCGCAATTCGGCTCCGCGATAGAGCCCCCCGTACCAGCAAAAATCGAGTTGGTCGTAGGCCTTTCCGGGCGGAATCTCGGGGTTGTGGCGATTGTCGAGGCGCAGGACGAGTTCGACCGCAGGGGCGCGGCGCAGCGCGTCGGTGAGATCGACCTCAAACGGCAGATACCCGCCGGCATGGGTGGCGATGAGCTGGCCGTCGACGAAGACTTCCGCTTGTTGCATCGCGGCGCCGATCCAAAGAAAGCATCGCTCGTCGGGGCGGAGCGAAGGCGTCTCGAGAGGGCGGCGGTACTCGCAGCGCCCGAACCAGTGCTCGCGTCCGTCGAGATCGGCGACGAACGGCGAGTGGGGCAGATCGACCACGACGGCCGGGCCGTCGACGAGCGCTTCATCCAAGCGAAGAAACTGCCAGCCACAGTTGAGTTCGATGCGCCGGTTCATAAACAAGCGTTTCGACGAGGCGCGGAGTTCAGCAAAAAGTGGAAGACTTTTATCATCGGACAAAGGGAACGGCGGCTAAGGCGGAAGAGGGGCGATCAGGCTACCGAGTCGCGTTCGATCAGGCGAACCGGGAGGGTGATGTGACGATCGGCGACGCGGGCGCCAGAGGTGAGCTGGTCGAACATGTCGGCCGCGCGATCCGCCATCTCCTTCAGCGGCTCCTCGATCGTGGTGAGGGGAGGGTTCTGGATGGCGGAGAGGCCTTCGTTTTCGCCGCCGATGATCGAGATCTCCTGCGGCACTTTCACGCCCATCACATAGGTGAGGATGTGGAGGCACTCCATGGCCTGAAAACTCGTTCCGGGTACGTAGACGCAGTCGGCGCCGCCGCGAACGATGCGCGTGATGGCCGACAATTGATTGATGTTGGGCCCGGTGAAGACGTGCAGCCGCTCGTCGATGGGCACGTTGGCCTCGGCGAGGGCTTGGCGGAAACCTCTCAGGCGCTCGACGTAGGGCGCGTTGTTGTTCGCGGCGAGAAAGCCGAGGCGACGTTTGCCGCGGGCGAGGAAATGCTGGGCGGCGACGTAACCGGAATTGAAGTGGTCGGAGCGGACGACGTACTCGCCGGGGGCCACGTCGAACTTGTCCATGTAGACGACGTGCATGCGCGTCTCGAGTTCGGCGAGGAGCGCCTGAAGCTGCTTGTCGAAGGTGACCGCGATCAAGCCGTCGAGGAAGAGGCTGGGGAGCTGCTCGAAGGGATTCGAGGGAAGCACGACGCCGATGTTGCGCCTGGAGAACGCGAACGAGAGGTGGGCGGTGAGCGTGGCGGCGTAGCCTTCGATGCGATCGTGAAACGTGGGCTCGGAAAGGATCGCGACCTGGCGAAAGCGGGCGGAAACCTGCGGCTTGAGATTGAGGGCGTTGGCGGCGCGGAGGACGCGCTCGCGCGTCTCGGCCTTCACCTTGTCGCGGTTGTTGAGGACCCGGCTGACGGTGCCGGGCGAGACCTCGGCGATGCGCGCGAGGTCGTAGATGGTCGGTTTCTTGGTGGGGCGGCGCGGCGGATCGGAGCGTGGCACGGCGTTCACTGTGGCGGCGGGTTGGGTGGCACGCGACTCCATCTTGGTCCGATCGGTCGGCGAAACTGAATTGGGCTTGGTCATGCGGAGGTGCTGGAACCGCGGCGCGCTTCGAGCAGATCGCGAGTTTCGTAAGCGCGCTTTTTGCTGATCGGATAGAAGCACAATAAACCGATCGCAAGGATCGACCAGAGAGTGATCGATCCGGCGAGCATCAGGCGCATGCCGAGGATCGTCCCATGCGACTGCGCGCCGCCGAGCGCGGCGTTGAAGCCGACAAAATTGAGCGCCAGACCCGCGCCGAAAAATGCGAGCGCGAATCCGGTTTTCTGTATCCACGAAAAGAGCGATCCGAGCATGCCCTCGCGTCGGAGGCCGTGGCGCAGTTCGTCGTCATCGCAGACATCGGCGAGCATGGAGTATTGGAGAACATTAACCGCCGTCCACGCCGGGCCGCACAGGAGGGGATCGAGGAGGATTTTCCAAGGGTTGCCTGGATTGTAGATGAACCACTTGGCCACGCCCCCGACGAGATTCATGCCGAAGACGATGAAGAGCGTCGTGCGTTTGCCGCAGCGGTTGGCGAGCAGATTCACGGGGTAGATCGCGCCGATGCCGACGATGGCGAAGCCGGCCGAGAGCACGCCTTTCCACTTGGTGCCCTCCACGATGTCGCCGGCGTTCATGTGGTAAACCAGCAGGTAATAATCGATGTTGCTCGAAAGCATGCCGGCGATGACCTGGCAGATCGTGAAACCGATCAGCACGAGAAAGGCGCGATTGCC
The DNA here is from genome assembly GCA_003054665.1 of Opitutaceae bacterium EW11. GTDB lineage: Bacteria > Verrucomicrobiota > Verrucomicrobiia > Opitutales > Opitutaceae > EW11. Next base: position 556,610 of record QAYY01000002.1, read on the forward strand.
GAAGCTGGCCTTGAGCGCGGGAACGAAGTGCACCTTGGGCTGCCGGGCCGCGCGCTGGAACTGGCGCTCGCGAACCAACAGGCCGGGAATCATGCCCACGAGCCCCATGATACAAAGGGCGATCGTCCAGCCCACGGCGCGCATGCCGTGCATGACGGAGCCGAAGACCGCCAGGTTGGCCGCCCAGAAAACCCAGCTGTAGGTCAGCTCTCCGATCTTGCCGAAAAAGCCGCCGAAGGCCGACACGCGAGTCCGCTCCTTGTAGTCGGCCGTCATCTCGTAGGTCAGGCTCATGAGCGGGACCGAAAAGATGGAGAAGCAGGTATAGAAAACGATCAGGGTGACCGCCAAATAGGTGACCGTCGCCCTCTGGCTGAGGCCGGTCGGGACCATCCAGATCGCGCCGAACGCGAGCGCCTGTAGCAATGCGCCCAATACGATGATCGGTTTTCGTCGGCCGAAGCGGGAGCGGCAGTTGTCCGAAATCATGCCGACGATCGGGTCGGTGATCGCGTCCCACAAGCGAGGTATGGCGAGGACCAGGCCCAGGAGCGCCGGGTCGACCTTGAGGACCATCTGGTAGAACGGAATCGTGAGGCTCTTCACCCCGTTATCGCCGTAGAACTTGGCGAGGTAACCCGCCCCCAACGCCGTCTTTTCCCAGAAGCTGACCTTGTCCTTGTCGCGCGTTTCGAATGCGGTCGAGTCGCGTGTCACGGCAGGACCGGCGACAAGTGGAGTGGGGGAGGGCATGGGGCAGTCAGGGGTAGAACAGCGACAGCTGAGGCGCGGGGAGGGGCTGCGCGCGTTGAATTCGCCGGTTTGGCCTGAGGGAGTCAAACAGTTTTACTCCTTTCGTAACTACCGGGGCTCCGAATGGGCTCTCCGGCGGACGCTGCGAGACAGGGAGGGAACAGAGGGGCGATCCCGGCGCCTCTACCCGCGGCGGGTGTGGCAGAGAAATAAAACTGTTTCGGCAACGATAAAAGTCTTGATAAATCGGGTGGAAGAGTCATTCGAGGGTTCCTGTTCACCCCGACCCCGCCGCCATTGCCCCTCTTGGCGTTGCCATCCGCTCTTTCGCACAAGCGACCGCTTCCCCTGTTCGTTCACACCCCCATGAAACTACAAACCGCGTCAGCGATACTCAGAGCTGGGAGAGTCCGCCGTTATGCCCTACCGGCGCTTCCGCTGCTACTGGCCAATTTCGGCTTTGGCCAGACGTCCCCCTCCGCCCCCTCGGCAACTGCCCCAGAAGACCAAACCGTCGTCCTTTCGCCCTTCATGGTCGATGCCACGAAGGACACTGGTTACCAGGCGACGAGCACGCTCGCCGGCAGCCGTGTCAATACGTCCCTGAAGGACGTGGCTGCTTCCATCACTGTCGTGACGAAGGATATGTTTACCGACCTGGCGGCGGTGAACGTGAACGATATCCTGTCCTACACCGCGAACACGGAGGGCTTTCATGAATACACCTACGCCCCGTCGGGTGTTGGAGGAAGGACGATGGACGCGGCCTCTCAGTCGCCCAACAACGCCAACCGCGTGCGCGGTCTCTCCTACGCCGACAATCTTCGCGACTACTACTACACGATCAATGCGACCGGACTGGACACCTATAATATCGACCAGGTGACTCTCAATCGTGGCCCCAACTCCGTTCTCGCGGGACTCGGAACACCTTCGGGCGTTATCAACTACTCTCCGCAGAATGCGCTGTTGTACAAAAACTCCGGAGCGGTGTCTTTCCGTTTTGGCTCCTGGGGCGATCTACGTGCAACGTTGAATGCCAACTACGTTGCGATTCCGAAAACCCTGGCCTTCCGGGTGGCCCTGGCCGCCGACGACGTGGGCTACAAACAGAAGCCGTCCTTCAATCGGGATACACGCATGTATCTCGCGATGACCTATCAACCGTGGAAAAAGACGACCATTCGCGCCAATGTTGAGCGCGTGGTTCTCCACGCGAACCGGCCGAATACCATCACCGCTGCGGACCAGGTCTCGAACTGGATCGCTGACGGAAAGCCGATCTACGACAGTAAGAGCGGCTCCAACGTGTTCGACAACTACTCCAACCTGTGGAGTTGGGCGGCGCCGAACCTTCTGGTCGTGCGCGACAAGACTGGCCAGATCGAGACTGCCTACAACGGCAGCTCGCAGAAGGTCGTAGCCTCCGCCATCAGCGGCCTCGTTACCCCTCTGGGCCTCAACAGCAACCTGTACCTCCCGCTCGATACCATCAATACCCAGCCCAGCAACGAGCGGGATCGATATACGTCGTTTTCGGTGTCGGTTGACCAGGAGATCGTGGAGAACCTCAACTTGAATCTCGGCTACCTCCACGAGGCCTACAACTCCAGCTACCTGAGCCTGTACCGGCCGGACAACAACTCGTTGTTTGTTGATGCCAATAAATACCTCCCGGACGGCACACCGAATCCTCACCTCGGCGAGCTGTATATGGACTTCCGCGGACTGGACAACAGCCAATTCGATTGGAATACGAACGATATTTTCCGGGGTACGATCAGCTATAATCTCGACCTCACCAAAACCAACCCCTGGTTCGGTAGCTATCAGTTCACCGGATTTGCCGAGCAGCGCGACAGCAAGTTCCATCATGAACAGTATACGGCGTTTGGAACCAACGGCGCGGGCGACTTTCAGGAAGCCAACTTCCGCTATTATCTTGGCGGCAGTCTCCTCGGAAACACCGTTGTGCCCGCTTCCGCCGCGCCGGGGGCGTTTGGGCTGCTGAAGGGAGTCAACGAGCTCTACCAGAGCGGCGGCAGCTGGACGACCACGCCTCTCGACACAAACTACTATCGCAAGGCCGACTCGCGTTTCAGGCGCAAGCTCGGTTCCAAAGCAGCCATTGTACAGGGCCATTTCTTGAAGGATCGCATCGTGGCGATGTACGGCATCCGGCGCGACAAGGACCAGGAGGGAGTCAACAAGGTCAATCTCGACCCCACCTCGCCCACGAATGTCGCCGGCCTGGCCTCCGAGGATATTGCTCTGTCGACGTACAGCAAAACCACGAATACGGTCGCCGTGGTCGTCCACCCGCTCCCGATCGACTGGCTAAGCTTTCACTACAGCCATTCCGAGAATTGGGTGCCGCACGGCAGTGCCATCGACCTGCTCGGCAACCCGACTCCAAGTCCGAGCGGAAAGGGCAAGGATTACGGCTTCTCGCTGGATCTGCTTAAAAACAAGCTCCACGTGAAGGTTAACTGGTACGACATGACCGCGGCCAACGACTCGGACTCCATTGCGGACTCGGTTAACATGCCGCTGGCGCAGTGGGCGCTCACGTTCATGGACCTGTACAAGATGCCCGGCATCGCCGCGTACAACGGAATGACCAATTACAGGAAGGGCATCGCCGATGGGATCACCCTGGGCGACAGCCGCCTCTACAACGGCTATACTGCCAATAGCACGTCGAAGGGCGTGGAGTTGGAGCTGACCTATAATATCACGAACAACTGGCGCCTCATGGCCACCGTGAGCAAGCAGGAGGCGAAGATGTCCAACGTCGCCACAGGCCTGACGGCGTTCATCGAGGAGCGCCTCGCATACTGGAAGAGCATTCCAGGGTTGTGGGATACCTGGGTGCTTCCGGCCGCGGCCGATCCCAATCACACGATCGATCCGTGGTGGTCCACCGATCGGACCGGCAAGGACATCTGGAGCGCTTGGGGCTACGAAGGTGAATATCTCACCTACAAGGCGTGGGAAGGGAAGCCGAGTCCGCAACTGGCCAAATACCATGGCAGCCTGATGACAAACTACTCATTCACCCAAGGTCCCCTGAATGGGTTCAACGTGGGGGTGGGTGTTCGTTATATAGACAAGGCCATTATTGGCGCCCCCGGGATTTTCGATCCGACCGGAACGATTGTCACCGGTCTCGATACGGATCATCCCTACTACTACCATTCGTATTTCACGTACGATGCCTGGATCGGCTACAAGTTCCGGCCGGCGTTCTTGGGAAAGAAGTATGAAGTGAGCGTCCAACTCAACGGCCGTAATCTGGAAACGGGTGGCCGCTATCAGCCGATCAAGGCTGACTATTACGGGGTTGCCCGCGACTTCCGCATTGTCCAGCCGCGGAGTTTCTATCTCACCACCGAACTGCACTTCTGATTTGTCGGGTCCTTTACGCAGGACATCCGGGCTCCCCGTCGAAAGCGGGGAGCCTTTTTGTCGTTCTTTGCGTGCACTCGTCCAGGATCCGAACGACCTATTGGTCGATCGCGCGGAGTTGCCACTTGTCGATGCGCCTACTTACATCGGCCCCATTTGTGAGTACATCCCAAGCTTCAGCAAACAGGCGCGTCCAACGTGATCGATTCCATAGCGTTTTACAGATAGGCGGATGTCTCAGCGTTATTTGGTATCATACGGGTGCTCCGGCAGGCTCTGCAGTTTGGAGCGCAGTGGAGCTGTTCTTCGTGCTAGCCGGCTATAACATGTTTCGCGGCCAGCCTAAGGAAGAGACACTCCTCGCATTCGCTACGAAGCGCTTCCGGCGACTCCTTGCGGGGATTGTGCTTATCTGGCCTGCCGCCTGTTGGCTTGCACTTTGCCGGCATGGTAACGCGGTCTGGTTTGCAGTACTAGCGCCCTTACAACTTCATAACTTCGTTCCGCTGCGAGGTACCGACTGGCTGGGCGGCGATGTTATCTGGATTCCGCTATGGTTCACCGCAGCGTTGTTCCAGCTTCAGGTCGGAACCGCAGCGGCAAGAAAACAGGTCGTTCATGGCGCAGCATGGAAAGTCCTGCTAGCGCTGATTGTCACGGGGCTGGTGACTCGCATCGCGATCTGGAGATTATTCACATCCGGTGCATCAAGTCTCTCGTTAGGTGAAGCCAGCATCTTGTTCTGGACTCCCTTCGCTCACGTGGAGGCTATTGGATTCGGCGCGCTGACCGCACTTGGGAAGATCCATCCTGGACGACATTTCGCCGCGATCACTTTCGTCGCAGTAGCATTCCAGGCTCTCGCATTCCATACGCCGGGTTTCCCCGTCGCATTTCAAACGGGCTTCGCCTTCATCTGGGGTTACCCGCTTTTGGCGCTTTTCTTCATCGCGCTCGTTGATGTCCAGAACCCACTTGCACGTGCTGTAAGCAGTCTTCGATTGCCAGGTCTGCTTGAGAAACTGATCAGTTGGCTTTCGAAGCTTACCTTCCTCGCATATGCGATTCACGGTTTCGCTCTGTTCATGCTGTGGAAGCTTTTTAGTATTCCTGGAACAATGCCGTTTGACTGGCCGGTTCGGCGTACGCTTTTCGTCGCCAGCCTTTGCGTCGCTTCTAGTTTCGGTGGCGCCGGGATTATCGAGTATTTGTTCGCAAGACGGCGCCTAAGCATCGGCACGACTTTGATCTCACGTCCGGCTTCATTGCGAGCCGCTGTCCCGCTGGACGCGGACACCGATTAAGCCGAGCACCTGTTATCGAGGCTGCAAGAGCCGGACTCATCACCATCCCAGGCTGTTATATAGCTCCGCCCCCGCGTCAGAGGACGCCTGCTTGCCACATCGCGAGTATGTTCTTCGCTTTTGTCATCGCGCAGGTGGAGAGGCCGCAGTGTCACCAGGGTTCTGATACGAAACGCCGTCGCCGCGCAGCGTTAGGATCCGCTCCTTGAGCTTCGCGGCCCGTTCCGGCTGGTCAGTGCGGAGGAGGAGGTTCCTGAATCGTCACCAAACGATCGAGCGGAGGAGCGTCAACATGGCTGGTTTGACCGCTCGGCCAGGTGATCTCGACGTCGGCTGGGGTGCTCGAACCGAGGCCGATTGTGACAGGCAACTCGGATTGAGAAAGATAGCTGCGCGTGGGCATGACCTGGCGACCGAGAATCTGTGTGCCGAGGCGGACGCGGATCCAGGCGCCGATGGCATCGCGATTGGATTGCCTGCCGACCAGCTTGAGGCGGAGGAAGTGGTGTTGGAGTTCCTGGTCGTTACGCAGTAGCAGCGGCGGGCCGTCCACCTGGGTGATGACGACGTCGAGATCGCCATCTCCGTCGATATCGCCGAAAGCGCTTCCGCGTCCCACCAAGGGACGAAAGAGATCTGCGCCGGCTTTTTCCTGGGGGACCGGTACGAAGCAACCGCCGTCGCGGGAGCCGGCATTCCAGAAGAGCTGCGCGGGTTGCCGGTACGTTTGGCCCTGCTGAATGGTGCCGATCTCTTGTTCGAGGTGACCATCGGCTGTGAGTACGTCGAGTCGGCCGTCGAGATCGTAGTCGAAAAAGAACACTCCGAACTTCAGCAGCCGCCAGCCGGCGGGGCCAATGCCTTCCGTGATCGCCTCATCCTCGAACGTCAGGGGCTTATCCTGCGTGACATAGAGTGCGGTCATTTCCGTGGCGAAATTGCCGATCGCGACGCCGATGGCCGCGTCGTTGCGGAAACAGGCGGCGTCGATTCCCATCCCGCCACGAGCGCGGCCGTAGCTGTCATATCCAGCGCCGTTGTCCGCGCCAATCTCGGCGAAGGTGCCGTCCCTTTGGTTGTGGAACACGAAATTCTGTACGCCGTCGTTCGCGACAACGAGGTCGATCCAGCCGTCGCCATCAAGGTCGATCGGCGCGACACCGAGGGACTTGCCCACAGGGACCTGAGTGGCCGGATTGCGGATTTGGATGCCGGCGGCCGCGGAGACGTCGCGAAAGGTTCCGTTGCCTTCGTTGTGATAGAGGTAACAGAAAGTGCCGCCGAAATTCAGCGGCTGGCCATAGGTTCGGCCGACGCCGACAAGCGTCGCGCCGACCTCACGATCGATCTCCGGCGTCCAACGCACGTAATTGCAGACGAAAAGGTCCAGGCGGCCGTCGCGGTCGTAGTCGACCCACGCGCTGCTGGCACACCAGTCGTGCCCGGAGCCGCCGACTCCGGCCGCGACCTCGTGGAAATGGGCGCCGTCATCGTTGTGAAAGAGGTGGTTGCCGTTGACCCCGGAAATGAACACGTCGGGCCGACCGTCGTTGTCGTAGTCGCCGACGGCGACGCCGGTGCCATAGAAGCTGATGTCGAGGCCCGAGCCGCGGGTGACGTTGGTGAAGTGTCCGTGGCCATCGTTGTGATAGAGCGCAGCGGTGGGCGCGGAGCGGTCGGCGGCCGCGTGGCCCGGCCAGAACGTGCCGTTGACGAAAAGGAGGTCTTGCGCGCCGTCGCCGTCGAAATCGAGAAAGGCCACGCCGGCACCCATGGATTCCGGGAGAAGCTTTTCTCCATAGGCGCCGCTTGTATGGACGAAGTCGATACCTGCTGCGGCGGTGACATCCGTGAAACGCGCGACCGGAACGATCGCCAGGGGGGGCGCCGGTTTCTGCGGCGCGACGAGCGCAGTCACGCGTTCGGCGGGCTTGGGTTTGGGGCGGTGGAGCAGCCCATAGAGTGCACCGACGGCGGCGACTGCGATCAGCGCAGCGAAAGCCGACCATTTTGCTGCGCGGCCGATGATCGCATCGTCCGCCTGCGCAAGTTCCTCGGGTTCGTTGCTCATGGGGTGCTCGGGGGCGGCAGTTCGGGGGCGCCGAGGCGTTGCAGCGAATAGATGACGATCGCCTCCGCCGCGTGATCGGCGGCTTTGTCCCGCCGGCGGGCAAGCGCGATGGCGCGATCGGTCGCGTTGTTGTCGACGCGGTAGCGGTTGTAGAGATTCTGGTGCTCGGCTGCCTTGGCGTCGTCTCCGAGGCGCGTGTGGATGAGAGCGAGGTTGTAGTGGGCGGCGGCGTTTTCCGAATCGAGGGCGAGCACGCGGTCGAACGTGGCTGCGGCTTCCCGGAGAAACGCCGTCCGGCGTTCGGGTGAACTGCGCTCGGCCTTCGCGCGCTCCATCAGCGTCTGGCCGAGCTCGGTAAGGACGAGGTAATCTTTGCTGAAATCGAAATGACGTTCTTCGAGCGCAGAATAGCGGTCGTCGACGATGCTGCGGAAATCCGCGATGGCGCGGTCGAGATTGCCGGCGAGCTTGTTGGCAGAGCCGTTCAGCCAAGCCAGGGTCCAACGAGGCGCGGGTGGATCGAAGCTGGTGGCGCGCTGGAGGGCGACGATAGCGTCGTCCAGACGACCTTCCTTGAGATAAACGCGGGCCAGGTTCAGCGGACCGTCAGGGCGGCCGAGCTTCTCGACTTCGGCGAAGGCGGAGGCGGCCTGGATGAGTTCGCCTTTCGAAGCTCCGCGGTCACCTTCGGAGAGCAGGCCGATGCCGAAATCGTTCCATCGCTGCCAGAGCGGAATGGCCGAGGGTTGGTTTTGGGGCGCGTCTGCAGTTCCGGTGGAGGCGAGGGGGAAGGAGACGCTGTCCTCGGCAAGGGTGGCGATGGGAAGATTGTTGGCGACGGTGAGCGGGTCGCCGGCCTTGTATGCCGCATCGCTGAAGTAATTGACGTAGATCGCGTCGAACTTTCGGTAGCGAAGCGCGACGTGCACGGTGAGGGGCCCCTGGGCGTCTTGGGGGACGGTGAACGCGTAATGCACGACCTGGCCGGCACCAGGCGGAATCTGGTGATCGTACAGCGGGGTGAAAATATCCTGGGCGTTTCGTCTATCGATGCGCCGGCCTTCGCGGTCGAGCATGTAGACGTTGAGGAAGTAAGCCCAGGGATCGACCTCGCGGTGGGCGCCCAGGCCGCCGCTGCGCCCGACAACTCGGTCGCCGGCCGTGACGGTCACATCGAGCCAGAGTTCGTTGGAATCGACCGTGCCCTGGGTGAGCGGGTGGCCGACCCCAAGGGTGCGCACGACTGTCTCGAAGAGGTAAGTGCGTCCAGGCACGAGCGCGGGCACCGAGGGTCGGAGCGGAGCAGTCAGCGGCGAGTCGATGGTGCCACCGCTCTTGACGCCGAAGAGATCGACGCGCGCCGCCGTACGGAGGAAGGCCGTGTTGGTGGCGAGCATCTCTTCATCTTGCTTCAGGGCGGCGATTCCGGTGTTGCCGCCAGGGAAGCGGTGGCTGTGGACGGTGAGCTGCGGCTCCGCTGTGGGGGGAGCGTTGAGCTTGGCCGCAAAATCGTGCGACGGATAAAGCGGCATGTGGCAATCGGCGCATTTCTGTTTGGCCACCTCCGGGTGGTAGAAAGCACGAGCGCCGTGACCGGAGACGCCGCTGAGGAGAAACCCGTCGTAGTGGTTCTGGCCGCGCAGGAATTCTTTGTAGTGGTTGAGTGCGTACGGCAGGCTGACCTTGTGGCAGGTGGAGCAGAATTCGGCGGTCTTGTGAACGGGTTTGAGGAAAGTGCGCTTGTGCAACTCCGGCTTGGCCTTGACCAGGATCTCGTTGATGTAGCGGAGAACCGGATTCGTGCTGGTGGTGAACGGGTATAGCTGCGGCTCTTCGATGGTGTAGTCGGCATTGCCGCGCGTGCTGTTGACCTTCGTGATCGAATGGCAGGCGACGCAGGTGAGTCCGGCTTGGCCTGTCGGATCGTTGACGTCGTCGAATTTCGGGTTGTCGAAGGCGCCGCTGAAGAACGGCACGACATCGTGGCAGCCGGCGCACCAGCGCGCGGCGTGGACGTTGCCATCGCGCTCGAGGGAGACGCGACGCGTCTCGCGGACGCTGAAGAGATACGGCGGGTTGTTGAACGAACTGTAGCGATGGGCGCTGTGCTGCCAGTCGCGGTGAGCGTCCTGGTGGCAGCGCTGGCAGTAGTCGTCGAGCATGAGCTTCTCGGCGGGGATGAAGTTGCCGGTGGCGGTGCGTGCGAGCGAGGGATCGAAGTATTTGGCGCCTGTCGCTGGCGCGGTGGTGGACCATTTTCGCGGGTCCTGCGTATGGAGGGCGGTCATCGTGCCGACAAGCACGAGGACGGCCACGGCCCACCGACGGCCGATGCGCCACTTGATCCGGGGACCAGCGAGCCGATGGAGAACATAGAGCCAGACGGCGAACAGCGGCGTGACGATGTGGATCCAGTAAATCGGCGAGCGCAGGCGCAGGTCCTTGATCTCAAAGAAACCGAGACGCATGAGGGCAAGCCCGCTGAGGAGCACCAGGATCGCGATGAAGAATAGCGCGAACCCTACGCGGACGGCGCGGCGGTTGGGGCGGCTCCAAGAATTGCGTGCGTGGATCACGCCGAAGATGAGCACCGGCAGGATCAGCAGAAGACCGAGCACCAGATGAGCGAGGAACATCATCTGGTAGAAATAGCCCTGGTAGCTAACGCCCTGGACGTATTCGACGAACGAGATGGATCCGAGGTAGAGGGAGTTGGCGCTCAGGATCGCGAATAGGCCGAAGATGGTGAACAGCACCAAACGGAGGCGCGGTCCGATAGCGCGGACGTATTTCTGCATCGGTATAGGGTAGAGGGGCGGGGGAGACGTCGCCGCTCGCCTGAGGGAGACAACGACCACTGCCAAAACAGAGGCGGCGAAGGCCAAAGACGTCCCACTACTTTGGCGCTTTCAATCGGTCAGGGGTAGAAAGCGGCTGACGCGGGGTGAGCTGCGCCGGGTTCTCAAGTGACCCCGTCTCTATGTGCTCGAATTCGTCACCTCGCCACGCAGTCCGCGGTCGTAGTGATGTAGGTCCGCGAGATACCCTTCAACTTGGGCCCGTTCCTCGCGCGAAATGTGTCTGAGACCCCGCGAAAGCCATTCCAGTGGTTGGCTCCACTCCAGCCGACGAGCCGCTTGGTCGTTCCTGAAAATGGCGAAGGCCGACTACGTTAGGTAATCGGCCTTCATTGGGTGCAGGGGCTGGATTTGAACCAGCGACCTTCAGGTTATGAGCCTGACGAGCTACCAGGCTGCTCCACCCTGCAACAATTGGGAGGGCGAGACCTTGGCCCCGGATTCACCTCTGTCAACGACCTTTTTGAACTTTTCCGAAGGTTTCCGTTTTCACGCTTGCCTCGAGGGGACCGGGTCTCTGTTTTCGACCGCTCTGCTCCGGGCGTTCCTGCGGATTTGACCGCTGGGGTGCTCTGAACAGTCAACCGTAACTTAGACTCTCGATCGCAAGGCGGCCCATTGGCCGACCTGTGTGTCGCGAAGATACATAGATCAACATGAACATCACCGTGAAAGACCTGCTCGATGCCGGCGTGCATTTCGGGCACCAGACCAAGCGTTGGAATCCCCGCTCGAAGCCGTACGTCTTCGACCACCGCCAGGGCATCACCATCATCGACCTCGGCAAGACGCACGAGATGCTCGCGAAGGCCTACGCCTTCATCGAGGACACCGTGGCCAATGGCGGAAACGTCCTTTTCGTCGGCACCAAGCGCCAGGCCCAGGATATCATCCGTGAGGCCGCCACCTCCACGAACATGCCGTACTGCGTCGATCGCTGGCTCGGCGGCACCCTGACCAATTTCGCGACCGTCAAGAAGTCGATCGCCAAGTACAAGAAGTTCCAGCAGATGGAGACCAGCGGCGAACTCGCCAAGCTCTCCTCCAAGGAAGAGTCCGCGATCAAGCGCGAGATGGGCCGCATGCAGCGCAATTTCAGCGGCATCGTCGAGATGGCCGAGCTGCCCGCGATCATGTTTGTGGTCGACGCGAATCACGAAGATATCGCGGTCGCCGAAGCCTCCCGCTGCGGCATCCCGTGTGTTGGCCTCGTGGATACGAATTCCGATCCCACCAAGCTCTCGCACCCGATCCCGGGCAACGACGACGCGGTGAAGTCGATCCGCATCATCGTCGAGACGATCGTCGGCGCCGTGCAGAGCGGCCTCGCGCAGCGCGAATCGCGCCGCACGAACCGCGCCCAGGCTGACCTGAAGGCCGCCACGGCCGCGGTCGCCGCCGCCGCGGGCGAGTCCGAGGACGTCGACCTGAGCAAGGTCGAGCTTCCTCCGGAAGTCGCTGCCGTCGTCGAGGGCGAGGGTGAAGCCGTTGCCGCCGCCGCCAAGAAGAAGGCCGCTCCCCGCAAGAAGGTCGCCGCTCCCAAGAGCTGATCTCCGCACTCCCGTACTTTTCAAATGAGCACTGCCGTCACATCCCAAATGGTCAAGGAGCTGCGCGAGAAGACTGGCGCCGGCTTGCTTGACTGCCAAAAGGCTCTCACCGAGTCCAAGGGCAACATGGAGGAAGCGATCACGATCCTTCGCAAGAAGGGCGCTGCCTCCGCGGCCAAGAAGGCTGACCGCGCCACCAAGGAAGGGCTCATCGAGAGCTACATCCACCTCGGCGGCAAAGTCGGCGTGATGATCGAGGTGAACTGCGAGACGGACTTCGTGGCCCGCAACGACGATTTCAAGGCGTTCTGCAAAGATCTCTGCCTTCAGATCGCGGCCGCCAGTCCGCTCTATGTCTCCCGCGACGAGGTTCCGGAAGCGGAACTCGCCAAGGAGCGCGAAATCGCTGCCGCTCAGGTCCAGGGCAAGCCGCCCGCGGCGATCCAGAAGATCGTCGAAGGCAAGCTGGAGAAGGTCTATTCGACCCTCTGCCTGCTCGACCAGCCGTTCGTCAAGGTCCCGGACAAGACGGTGAAGGACATCCTCACCGAGAAGATCGCGAAGATCGGCGAGAACATCACGATCCGCCGGTTCGTGCGTTTCCAGCTCGGCGCCTAAGCGCCCGTCTAGATCCAACGTTTTCGAAGGCGCCCTCCAACGAGGGCGCCTTTTTTTTACCTCAACGCGTACCAAACCAAATACAGGACGTGGGGGGAGGGCGGAAACGAGGGGTCCGCCTCAGAGCCAAGTCGGAGCGCGAAAAGGAGCTGGTGGAAAGGAGAATGGACCCACTTTCTGCTTTCATTTTGAGGGCGGCTCCCTACGTTTCCGCCTTCCTGCCTGGAGAGGTGACAGAGTGGTCTAACGTACCTGACTCGAAATCAGGCGTACCGGAAACGGTACCGTGGGTTCGAATCCCACCCTCTCCGCCAGTTAAACTACCTGCAAATCAGCAGGTTAATTTTTCGAGGATGCTAGGTTGACCAGACGACATGGGCAACCTGCCATGAATTACTCGGAGTTCCTCATCAGTCGTTTCGAAAATCGCAACGGTTCGTTCTCGTGGCGCGTCGACGGCCGCCTCAACGGCGTGCGGATTCGCCGCAACTTCAAGACCAAGGAGGAGGCGTGCGCGGAAAAGGCGGCGCTGGAAACCAAGGCCGCGCAGATCGAGTCCGGCCGGCCGAACGAGATCGCGACCTTTCTCACGATCGATCAGGTCCGCGATGCAGAGATGGCCTTCAGGCGGCTCGAAGGCGCAGGCCACTCGTTCATGTTCTGCGCCGACTTCACGCTCGCGAACTACCGCACGCCCGAGCGCCAGCGGCAGCTCACGGAGGCGGTGCAGGAATACCTTGCCGCCAAGGAGCGCGAACGCGACCAGCGCGCCATCACGGCTTGCCAAGTGATCTACATCAGCCGCGAGCTGCGCTGCCTCCTGAAGGCGTTTCCCGGCTGCACGGTCTCCGAACTGTCCGCGCAGCGGCTCACGCCCTACTGCGAGCGCAACAAGCCCTCGCTCAAAACCGTGAACAACCGCCGCGGCATCCTGAGCACGTTCTTCAAGTTCGCATTTCAGCGCGACTGGATCGCGACGAACCCGATCGAAAAAGTCCCGTCCTTCCGGCTCGCGCGTCGGCGCAGTTCGGCGGCGACGCTCACCGTCGCCCAGGCGCGCGAACTGATGGCCTTTGTCGAGACGCACGAAGGCGGCGCCCTCGTGCCGTTCTTCGCCCTTTGCCTCTTTGCCGGCATTCGCCCCTGCGTCCGCGCCGGCGAAATCTCGAAGCTCCAACCGGAGCACGTCCGCCTGGATGAAGGTGTGATCCTGATTCCGCCGGAGGTTTCGAAGGTGCACGAGAAGCGGGTCATCGCGATTCAGCCGAATCTGGCCGCGTGGCTCCGGGCCTATCCGCTCGCAAACGCTCCCATCGTGCCGAAAAACCTGCAGCACTCACGCGCCCGCGTTGCCAAGCGGTTCGCGCTCTCGGCCGACGTGATGCGGCACACGTTCATTTCGATGTTCATCGCGAAATACCGCTCGCTCGGCGAAGCGGCGCTCCAGGCGGGCAACTCCGAGGCGGTCATTCGCAAGCACTACCTCGACGTCAAAAGCGGTGCGGAGGCCGCGGAGTTTTTCAACATCCTGCCCACCCGTGCAGCGCAAGCGGGGGTGCCTTCGGCACCGGCTGCCGCTACGGCGCCGCGAGCTTCGGTTGACGTGCAGCGAGCGGCGTGAACACACAACCCACGTCTCCAAGCGGTCTCCAACTCACCGACATCCTAGGGCTGCGGCTTAGCGGCATCTTTCCCAAGGGGAAGGAACCGTCGATTCGCACCCTGCGCGAATGGACAAAGCTCCGGCGCATCCCTTACCACCGCGTTGGACGCTTCGTCTACTTCGACTCCGCGGAGGTCGGCGACTACATCCGAACGAAGTTGAAAATCCCCGGGCGCGCGTGAAGCCGCCGCCCGAAACAAGCCGCGCAGCGCGAATCCGCTGCGCGGCTTTTTCGTGTCCGGAAAACGACACATGTGTCGCACGCCGAACTTCCCAGCTTTGTGTGCGACGATAGGAAGATGAATCCGATCACGCGCGATGTTCTGAATGCCCTGCTGATCAGCGATCCTGACCTGACCGACGAAGAGCGAACGGCTGTCCGCCATTTAGTTGCTGGAACGGCGGTTCACTCGTCGCCACCGGAATCGATTGCTGCGACGATCAGTCCAATCCGGGCCGGGACCTTGCGCGAGAATGCGCTCGAATGGTTGCGATTGCCGGCGCCGGGTCGTCGATGCCCGTTCACCGGGCTTTCGCGAAGCACGTTGAACGAGCTGACGATTCCGGGGCCGGCCAACAACCGTAAGCCTCCGGTGAAAAGTGTGGTGCTGCGCAAACGCGGCGCTCAGCGCGGAATCCGGCTGATCAGCTACGATAGTCTCATGGCGTATTTGGATTCCATGGCCGCCAGACCGGATTGATGCCTTGTACGGTCGGCCAGCCGGGCTGTTCACAACCATTTTTTTGGGCAGCCGGTAAGCTTGTCCGGCTGCAGTCATGGCTCTGAAAAGTCGGCCAGCGCGCTCGTGCATGTCCAAGAAACCGGCGTGCTCACGGACATGTGAACATCGGTTCTTTCGTGAACATGCTCGGGACCGTCCATCGGAGAAAAAATGACCCCAACCGGACCGCGTCACACAGGGGCTATTTTGGATTCAGCCGCGCGCGTAAGGTCACGGCGAACCTGATTCGCCTATGAAAACAAATGACGACCTATTCTTTTCCAATCCGACGGACCCGCACGTCGAGGCCCGCGCGCTCGCGCTGGAAGTGATCTGCCGGCTGCTGCTCTGGATGGCCGACGCGCCGACGATTGAAGATCGTGGCCTGCGCACCTCGATCGCGCTCTACTGCATCCGGCCTGATCTCATCGACGGCGAGACGATGGAAAAGATCGGCGACGCCACCGGCCGCACGCGCCAATGGGTCCACAAACTGGCCGACGATTTCCGGCTCTCCACCGGGCTCGCGTCATGAAATCGGCGGCCGTGACATCCGCTGCCGCGGAGATCAACCGGCTCCACGCCGATGCCTGTCGGTTCGCGGCGGATTCTCGCAACGCACTGACGTGTGCGTTGCAGTGTGCTTGGCGTGCCGGGCAGCTGCTCGTCGCGGAGAAGAAACGCGTTCAGCGCTCGATGGGCGCTGGCGCTTGGCTGCAATGGTTGGACCGTAATTTCGAGGGTACCGTGCGCACAGCCCAACGCTACATGCGGCTTGCCGCGTCGGTTTCCGACTCGGCGTTCCTCCGCGGCCTCAGCATCCGCCAGGCGTACCTGCGGCTTGGCATCGCAACCGAACCAAAGTCGCGCGCGGAGACCGTTACCGTGGCGATGTTGCCGGATTACATCCGGCTTACGACCCGTCTGCTTCGCGTACTGCGACAGGAGGCGGGCTCCCGCCGAAACCCGAACGACTCGGCGGTCCTTCGCGAGGATCTCGCCGAGCTTTACCGACTGCTCCGCAGGTTGTTCGAGACGGCGAACAATTCGACAGTTCCGGTTTCCATACGTCCATGCGCACCCCCGGACCGGAAGATCGCGTACGCCGGTTAATCGAAACGACCGATGAGGGAACCGCGGCGGAGCTGTTCGTGACGCTCTGTCGTGCATCTTCGGAGCTGCGTCACTGGCTGTGGGAGGACTTCGCGCGCGATCCGAAAGTCCGCGAATCGTTTCGCCAGCGGCTCCGGAACCGGAGCGGCGTAGTTCATCGATTCGCCGAGCTGAGCGACGATGGCGACGGCTGGCGCCGCGAGCTCCGCGACGTGCGAAACAAATTTCCGCGCCAGCTGTACGGGGGGCTCACGTGGTCGCAATTGGAGAAGCTGATTGCGCAGCATCGGGCCGCCAAAACCGATCTTGGTGCCTACCTCTTCACGGCAGCGTGGCACGCGTCGGGAAAGCGGGCGCCTAGATCGCCGCTGCTCATTCGTGCCGCGCTCGATCTGATGGACGCCGCATTCGCCGATCCACGTCTTTTCCGACAGTTGGAAAGGTTGATTGCGCACACCCGCGACAACGCTGATCGCGCCAGCCGTCGGGCCGCGCTCGGCTACACTGACTGGTGGAAGCTAAACGTGCTCCTGTACATGCTCCGGCATCCGCGCGGCGCGTATCCCATTCGCGAATTCCGCGCGCATCTCGCCCGGCGCGGAATGAACGTCAGCGTAAAATACCTGCAGCGCTTCTGTACGCAGCACGGCATCAAGCGCGATGTGCGCGCCGGCCGCCCACGCATCCGCAAGCCGGATAGCGCGACCGAAACCGGCGTCAACGGCCTCGCGTCGACCACCCGCGGCCGGTCCACCGCATCACACTCTCACCGCGTTCGATAACTGCGCCCGCCCCGCCGGCGGCAAGCTGGAGAGCGCAGCGGAGCTTGCCCGCCGGTGATACAATTGGGGCGCCGAAGCGGTGAGTGAATCTCTGTGTCATTCGAGATCACGAATCCGAACTCGACACCTTTGATCTGCCGTGTAAGCTAAGGCAGCTTACGCATGGAACCTCCTAAGACTTTCGGGCAAGCTGTCAAAGAACTGCGTCTCAAAGCGGGCTTCTCGCTGCGAGAACTGGCGGAGAGAACCAAGGTGACGGCACCGTTCCTTTCGGATGTGGAACTTGGCCGTCGTTTCCCTTCAGATGAGAAATTAGGTGAGTTAGCGAAGGCACTCGGCGTGGACGAAGCGGAACTGAAGAAGTACGATTTTCGCGAAACGGCGGCGGAGGTGAAAAAGTTCCTCGAACAGAACCCCGCCTATGGCTTTGCATTCCGCACGGCGCTCAACCAAGCCCAGGACAAGGGCGTGTCGCCCGAAGACCTCGTTAAGCGGATTAAGCGGTAGCCATGCGTCAGTATCCTGCGAAGGACGGTCCGTTTCCGGTACGGCTCCATTTTGAGCCGCAGGAGATGGACGACATGTGCTTGCAGGCGCTGCGCGACAGCAAATTTCTGCCGAGCGCCCCCGGTCCGGTGAGGATCGACGCGTTCTTGGAGAAACATTTCGGTTGTCCAATCGATTACGACGACTTTCCCCCTGAGATCTTGGGCTGTACTGAGTTCACCGCGAACGGTCGCGTGCAGCGGATCGCCGTCGCCAGAGCGTTGGCAGATAATCCAAAGGACGAGGTCGCCCGTCGGCGCTTAAATGCGACGTTCGCGCATGAAGGGGGGCATGCGCTCTTTCACGCGAGCCTGTTTATCACGTCCGGAGAACAGAGGAGTTTTGCGTCGGAAAACGTGGATTTGGAAAAGCGCCGCATTCTCTGCCGGCCGGCCGATTTCAAGGTCAGCGGTGCAACGGTGCGCGGTCCCTACCGTTGGTGGGAATATCAGGCTAACCGTGCGATCGGCGGCTTTTTGATGCCCCAACGGCTTGTCTTCGCCGCGCTGGAACCGTTGTTGCAGGTATCGCCGATCACTCAAACGCCGCGTCTGCCCCGCGACGATCGCGAAAAGGCCGCTCGCCTCCTGGCTGAGGTTTTCGACGTAAATCCCGCCGCGGCTCGTATTCGCCTCGCCGGGCTCCTTCCCGAAGACGACGAACAAGGTATGTTCTAAGTGGCGGCTGCGGGCTTGACATAAGCACACTAAGCTTACAAAGCTTCGTGTGTATGAACTACAATTCACTGTTCGCCGCGATCCGTAATCGAGGCAGCAACCGTTCCGGCGGGTCATTCGATCCGGCCGTTGTCGAGGCCGTTTGGCGCAAGGGAGAGGTCGTCGCGGGCAACGACCCCGCCGTGTTCCGGAAGGACGCGTGCGGCGCTTGGATGAAGCGCGATGAGCATGGCAACACCAACAGCAAGTATGGCTGGGAGATCGATCATATCGTGCCGGTCGCTCGCGGTGGCGGCGACGATGTTTCGAACCTTCAGCCACTGCAGTGGCAGAATAACCGGGGTAAAGGTGACGATTATCCCCGCTACACCTGCGCCGTGCGCGTAAACTAACATGAACGCATTCACAGTCGGCACCATCATCGCCCGAACCAAGGCCGGCGTCGCCGAGCATGTCGGCGTGGTCACGGCACCAAATCTGGTGCTGCACAATACGCCCACCCGCGGAGAGCATGAAAGTAGCTTGGCGGAATTTGCGGCAGGTAGCCCGGTCACCATCAAAGGCCGGGTACGGGACATGATCTCATTCATGCACCGTGTCTGGAGGAAGCGCCAAAATCTGCGCCCCTATGACCTCGTGTCCAATAACTGCGAGCACACGATCTCGGCATTGACCGACGAGCAGCCGAGCAGTCCGCAGCTTCAGGCCTGGGGCTTCGTCTTTCTCGTGATCATCGGGATCGTGACACTCACGCGAGTCGGTACAAAATAGCGCCAACTTCCGCGCTAACCATGGACGCCGTTCCAAGCGCCGACCGCCCGCGGATTTCTTCGAACCAGCTAGGCGAGTTTGTCTTCGCGACGCCAGCGGAGCGGGCTCGGATTCTACGCGACCAGAAGCGCGGGAACACGTTTCGGTCACCGTACTATCAAAGCGCGTCGAATGCCGTGTTGCGCGCGTTCAACGGCGGCAGGTACGACGTCAGCGCATTACGCAGCACCGCGGACGAGTTGAAGGCGCGGGAGGCGAAGCACCGGAATCAAGCCACGAAGTTCGATAACAACGCGGAAATGCTGCGGCGCTTCGCGAGCATTGCGAGTCTCGCCTGCCCGCCGGCGGGAGAGCACACCGTCGTCCGGCGTGATGCGTTGATCGAGTTGGACGGCGTGCTGGTAAGCGTCCGGCCGGAGATCACGACGGTACGGCAGAACGATGCAGCGTTTTCGTACACCAAGTTTCGCTATTCAAAAAGTAAGGTCTCGGAAGATTCGTCCGAAATCATCCTCCTGATCCTGCTGAAGTTTGGGCGCGCCCAAGCGTCCGAGCACCTGAATTTTGACGTCGAAAGTACCAAGCTGGTCGACTGCTTCGCGCGCTCCGTTATTCAGGGGCATCGGCTCGGAGGGTCACGCGAGAAGCAACTAAGCAGTGCTCTGGGAGAGATCCGCCGCTTGTGGCCGACGATCGCGTGAGAGCGCAGGTTCCGCTCTCGTTGCGCTCGCGTCCGATGAAGAATTTCCTCATGCCTTTGCGCTCTAGCTTGGCTTATCCCAATGACTCTCGATCAGATTCGGCCCAACCTTGTCGTCCGCGGCTCCCTGTTTCCTGAACCCGTCCTCATTGTCACCGCAACGCCAGTCGGAAGGTCTATTCGCATCATCGGCATCGGCCAGCGAACGAACCAAGCATACCAACCGATCCTGACCGAGGACCAACTCGGGCACCTGGAAATCGAAAGCGGCGCCGAAGCCTTTGACGGGGAGGCCCACCTTTTCCGGTTAGGGGTGGAGTCCCTCCGCCTCGGCCTCGCCTACGAATACGATCCCTATTTTTCGCTGTCGATCGCCCGGGTGGACCCGCTGCCCCACCAGCTGGAGGCGGTCTACGACTATTTTCTGAAATTGCCGCGGATTCGATTTCTACTCGCGGACGATCCAGGTGCTGGCAAGACGATCATGGCCGGCTTGCTGATCAAGGAGCTGAAAATCCGAGGCCTCATCAAGCGCGTGTTGATTATCACGCCGGCGAGCCTCTCGTTCCAGTGGCAGCGCGAACTCAAGGACAAGTTCCGCGAGAATTTCGAAGTTGTCCGGGGCGAGACCCTGCGTGCCAACTACGGCCAGAATCCATGGCAGGAAAAGAGCCAAGTGATCACGTCAGTCTCGTGGGTGTCGCGCATCGACGACGCGAAAGAAAGTCTGCTGCGCAGTTCGTGGGATTTAGTGATTATCGACGAGGCGCATAAACTCAGCGCGGCGAGTCGCGACAAGAAAACCCTCGCGTACGAACTGGGCGAGGCGCTGTCGCAGCGGACGGATCACTATCTCATGATGACGGCGACGCCGCACAAGGGCGACCCGGAGCACTTCTGTCTATTTCTCGAGCTGCTGGATCCGGACGTTTACGGGGACGTGCGGAGCCTCGAAGAAGCGATGAACACTCACGAGGCGCCCTTCTATCTTCGGCGAGTCAAGGAGGCGCTGGTCACATTTCCCGACCCAAATACCGGCAAGGTGAAGGCGCTTTTCACTGAGCGGATCGTGAAAACGCTTCCGTTCGAGATCACCGCTGCCGAATCCGAATTCTACGACCGGCTCACCCGATATGTTGAAGATCAGTCGATCGCGGCGTCACAGGATGAGTCCGCCCGCGGCCGGGCGCTGGCGTTCACGATGGCCATGCTGCAGCGCCGGTTCGCCTCCTCACTGTTTGCGGTCCGCCGCAGCCTGGAGCGCATGCGGGATAAACGTGAGCGCATCCTCGAAGATCCCGAAAAATATCGTCAGGAGCAGATGGAGAAGCGCTATCCCGAGGACTTCGAGGAGCTTTCCGATGAAGAGCAGCAAGAAATCATCACGCGGCTGGAAGAGGTAGTTGCCTCAATCGATCCCGCCAAGTTGCGCGAGGACATTGCCGAACTGACGAAGCTGATCAATCACGCGCGGGAATTGGAGAAGGCGGAGGTCGAAACCAAGCTAACGGCGCTCAAAGACCTGCTGACAAAGCAGGGAGTCTTCAGTGATACGAAGATGAAGCTGCTGGTCTTCACCGAGCACAAGGACACGCTCGATTATCTGGCGGGTGACGGACGTGAGGGTCGCCCGATGGGGAAGTTGCGCGATTGGGGTCTCACCGTGACTCAGATCCACGGTGGCATGAAAATCGGCGATCGCGACACGCCCGGCACGCGAATTTATGCCGAGCGCGACTTTCGCGAATCCTGTCAGGTGTTGGTCGCCACTGAAGCCGCCGGCGAAGGTATTAACCTCCAGTTCTGTTGGCTACTCATCAACTACGACATTCCGTGGAATCCAGTTCGGTTGGAACAGCGGATGGGACGCATCCACCGCTACGGGCAAGAAAAGGACTGTCTCATTTTTAATTTTGTTTCGACGAACACCCGCGAGGGTCGCGTGCTCCACAAGCTATTCGAGCGCATCGAGGCGATCCAGAAAGACCTCGATCCCCGAAATACGGGGAAGATCTTCAACGTGCTGGGCGATGTCTTTCCCGCCAACCAGCTCGAAAAAATGCTGCGCGATATGTACGCGCACAATCAGATGACGGAGGAACTGATCAAGAAGCGCATCGTCGAGCAGGTCGACAGGCGGCGTTTCGAAAGCATCACCAATTCAACGTTGGAAGGGCTCGCGAAAAAGGAGCTGAATTTGTCGGTAATAGTTGGGAAGTCGGCGGAGGCAAAAGAGCGCCGACTGGTACCTGAGGTGATCGAAGACTACTTCTTGAACGCGGCCCCGCTCTCCGGGCTGACGCCGAAACCGGCACGCGAGCGCGAGCATCAATTCCGACTCGGTCGCGTGCCTCGGAACCTGTGGATGGTGGGCGAGCGCCTCGAACCGCGTTTCGGCAAACTCGGCCGAGACTACACGAACATCGTTTTCGATAAGGAAATCCTGAAACAGGACGCCACGCTTGAGTGGGTCACGCCCGGTCATCCCCTTTTCGAAGCGGTGCGGGAAGACTGTTGGAGCCAGGTGCAGCAGCACCTTAAACGGGGGAGCGTCTTCACAGACATTCAACGAACGTCGCCCGCGCGCCTCGATGTGTTCTCGGCGGCGATTCGCGATGGACGCGGCAATGTTCTCAACAAGCGGCTCTTCGTCGTACAAACCGAACTCGACGGCACGATGTGCGTGAAGCAGCCGACCATCTTCCACGACATCGCGGCGCCGGATAAGTCGATCACCGCGCCGTCACCAACGGGTTTGCCTGGAATGGAGGCGATTGAAACCACTCTTTTTAACGAAGCATTGTTGCCGATGGCGGATGAAACGAAGCGCCAGCGTCAGCGCGAAATCGAGACCATCGCGAAACACGTCGAGATCAGCCTCAACACGATCATCGATCGTGAGAATCACCTTTTCGCGAACTTGGTTGCGCAAAAAGAAGCCGGCTCAGCCGAGCAGGGCCTGGATGGCCGGTTGAAGATGTCGGAGGACCGGCTGATGGAGCTAAACCATCGACTCGAAACCCGTCGGGTCGAGCTGGCGCAGGAAGCGCAGTGCTCGATCGGCGACGTACAGCATCTCGGACGCGCTTGGGTCGTTCCTCACCCGGAAAGGAATGCTCCGGCGGTTGCTCCGATGGTGAGTGACCCCGAAATTGAACGGATTGCGGTTGAGGCGGTAAAGCGGCACGAGGAGGCGGAGGGCCGCGTCGTGATCAGCGTCGAAAAAGACAATCGCGGTTTTGACCTGATTTCTCGAAAGCCTCATCCCGAAGACCCGCAAACGTTCATTGACGTCCGTTTCATCGAGGTCAAGGGGCGCGCCCACACCGGTGAAATTGCCCTTACCGCGAATGAGTATAAGACGGCGCAGCGGCTTGGACACGACTATTGGTTATACGTCGTGTTCCACTGTGCGACGCCGAAACCGTCGCTAAACGTCCTCCGTGATCCCTCGAAGCTGGATTGGAAGGAAGTGGTCCGCGTAGAGCACTACCTTCTACTACCTGATTCAGCGCGGGCCCCGGTACATCTGTCTGACGTAGTGCAGGCGCCGTATGTAACTCCGCCTACATCCAGGGAGCCTCCGCCTTCTTGAGATTCTTCCAACTATATTCCAGCCATGGCGAAGTTAACCGATCCCCGCATTGAGTTTGCGTCCGGAATTGCAGCAATCACAGCTGACTACGAGCCTGGCGGGGGCGTGATGAGCACGGACCGCGTGATGGCCTGGATCGAACAGTTCCCGCAAGAACATCACGTCGCGGTTTTAAGCGAGATGGAGCATATTCTGCGAAGCTGCTATGTTTCAAAAGAACGCATGGCGCAATTTCTTGACGGATTGGCCGTCAATCCCGGACTCACGAAGAAGGATCCTGGGAAATTCTGGTCGAAGACCTATTTTCTTAACATCCAGCAGCGAGGCGCGAGTCAAAAGGACATGGTCGAACTGTTGCAGGCCAACCTGGACGCGCGCGATCTGTCGACCCTGGACGAGTCTGACCAGGACACGGAGTCTTTTATTTACCTCGATGATGTCATCTGCACCGGCAACCACTTGTATCGGGACCTATCCGCTTGGATTCCCACTGCCCCGCAGAAATGCACGGTAAATATTATTACGGCGTTCATCCATACGGGGGGGGCGTACCGGGCACTCGAAAAGGCCAAGGACACTCTAAAGACGGCGGCCAAGACTGCTGGTAAAGAGATTACATTCGAATGCTGGGCGATTCCGCCCAATGTCGAAGACCGGCGATATTACACGAATACTTCTGATGTTTTTCGGCCAAAGGCACCGCCTGACGACGAGCGTGTTGTCGCGTATCTTAAGGAGCTGGAACCTGAGATAGAAGCCGCGCGTGCAAAGTTTGGAGCGGCTGTCGGTCTGACGTGGCGCGCTGGGGACCACATCGGTAAGCGGAAGACGTTTTCGTCGGGACGCGCACGGGCGCTAATCGAAGACCAACTGCTGATTGCGGGTTGTGAGGTTCGAAGCAGGTGCAAACATCTGGGGCAGAGCGCCCGCCCTCTAGGCTACCAATTCCTGACCACCCTTGGCTTTGGATGCACCGTTGTCACGTACCGCAATTGCCCGAACAATTGTCCATTGGCTTGGTGGGCCGGCGACCCTTGGTTTCCGCTGTTTCCGCGGCGGACGAACACCGAAACGGCAATCGCTCACATCTTTGATTAGTTGAATGTCTCGACGAGAAAACGACCGTATCTACGAGAAGGGCGAGGTAATTTCGTTCCGCAGCACCTCCGGGCCTTTCGGGGGGTTGTCCAACATGGCGCCCGGCTTTCCTGTGATCCTGAATGGCACGCGGATCAGGTCAGTTGAAGCGCTGTACCAAGCTTTACGCTTTCCCCACCTGCCGGCGGCTCAGCGCGAGATCGTTCAGCAGCATAGCCCAATGACCGCGAAGATGGTGTCGCGGCGATTTATCGACCAGACACGCGAGGACTGGGATCAAGTCAAAATTCCCATCATGCGTTGGTGTCTTAGGCTGAAGCTTGCGCAGAATTGGGAAGCGTTCAGCGCCGTGCTTTTGGCGACCGGCAGTCAAGCGATCGTGGAAGACTCGCGAAAGGATCCCTTTTGGGGGGCCATGCCGAAACCGGGTGAGCAACTCGAAGGACAGAACGTTCTGGGGCGGTTGCTCATGGAACTGCGCGAGAAACTCAGGAGCGATCCTGACAGCCTGCGTTCCGTGCCGGTGCCGAGTTTTGGCCGTGCTCGCTTGTTTGGAGAGGAGATCGAAATCGGTCTCCCTGCAGGCAAGCCCGAGGGGCCGGCCATTGATGTGCCTCCCGCAAACTTGTCGAGAAAAGCGATGGCTTCCTCGGATCAATCCTTACCAAATGGGTCAATGTCTCCGCTGCCAAAGCGCCTCATCGAAGTTGATCTGCCCATCAAGCGCATTTCTGCCCATGCGCGGCGGGAGAAGTCGATTCGGCACGGACACATTTCGACCCTGCATATCTGGTGGGCGCGCCGCCCGCTCGCTGCTTGCCGGGCAGTAACTTGCGCCGCGCTTTGGGTGGATCCCAAAGATGAATATTGTCCCGCAGAATTCCGGGCGATTGCAGCGGACCTAATGTATCGCTGGGCGCGCGAGCAAGCGGTGCGTGGGAGCGAGGAGAGCGCGGCAACGTGGACGCTAATCCGGCAGCACACATCCGCATTCGCACTCTGCAATCACCCGTCCACACTGCGGCAAGCACTGCTGGATTTCATCGGGGACTTCGCAAACTGGGACAATTCCACAGTGGCGGAATACTTGGACACCGCACGTGCTCTGACTGCGGCTGCTCATTGGTCATTGAGCCTTCCCCGGCCATCCGAAGAACATTTTCTTGGTTGGCCAGGACCAGAACGGTGGTCGGAGTCCGTCGCGGAATGGCGCAGGAAGGCCGACGAACATGGTAGGCCTCTGGTAGTCGACCCTTTTGCTGGCGGCGGTTCGATTCCGCTCGAAGCCTTACGGATTGGAGCCGATGCGTTCGCGAGCGATTTGAACCCGCTGCCTGTGCTGCTGAACAAGGTGATGTTGGAATACATCCCAACATTCGGCGGGCGGCTCGCAGACGAGGTCCGCACTTGGGGTGCTTGGGTGAAGGACGAAGCGGAAAAGGAGCTAGAAAAGTTTTATCCGTCGGACGTCGATGGAGGTCGGCCCATTGCCTATCTGTGGGCGCGGACAATTCGATGTGAAGGTCCAGCGTGTGGAGTGGAGGTGCCGCTTCTGCGAAGTCTGTGGTTGGCGAAAAAATCAGTTCGGCCCGTGGCGTTGCAAGTAGAGCCAAACCGGTCCGCCAAGCGCATCGATTTCCGAATTATCACTAAGCACCGTGATCAGTGGGTTGACCAAGAAGAGCCTACTCGGGTGATTGTTGATCCCAAATTCGACGGCACAGTTAAGAGCGGTTCGGCGACTTGCCCGTGCTGCGGCCATACCACCAAAAATCCCCTGGTGCGCGCTCAACTTTCGAAAGCGAAAGGAGGCGCTGGAACAGCACGCCTATTTGCCGTCGTCACTACACGTCCTGGCGAAAATGGACGCCACTACCGATTGTGCACGCCGACCGACGAAGCTGCCGCATCGGCAGCAATTGCTCAGCTTTCTGCGGCCAAGAAAAAATTGGGGAATAATATCGTTCCCGATGAACTGATTCCAAAAGAGCGTCCGTCGCCGAATGCCCGCGGGTTGTCGCCCGTCACTCGGATGGGAGTAGAATCATTCGGTGATCTATTTGCTCCCCGACAGACGTTAGCCTTGGTGACGCTGGGCCACATTCTTCAACGGGCCGGCGATCGTATCGAACGGAGTGATATGCGACAAGCGATCACCGTGTGTTTGGCGCTGGCACTGAATCGACAAGCCGATGCGTTAAGTTCTTTCGCGACATGGGCAAGTAATGGGGAATTCTTGCGCACGACTTTCGCTCGGCAGGCGCTCGCAATCGTCTGGGATTTCGCGGAGGTGAATCCTCTTTCCGATTCAGGTGGGAATTGGATGGGAGCTGTCGAGTGGATCACGAGGGTTATTGAAAGCAACTCGAGCGTCGCCGCTCGCACCGGCACAGTTGCTCAAGCGAATGCTGCAGAACATCCGTTACCGGATGATTCGGCATCCGCTTTGATTACCGATCCCCCCTACTATGATGCGGTCCCTTACTCCGATCTCTCGAAGTTCTTCTACGTTTGGCTAAAGCGAACTCTTGGAAAAACACACGCGGATTTATTCTCAGCGGAGGATGTTCCCGTCGATGAGGAGGCGATTTGGAACCCAAGCAGGATCTACCTAAAAACTGGAAAGCCGAAGGATGAAGCTTTCTATGAGTTCCAAATGCGACGGGCATTTGCGGAGGCGCGAAGAGTGGTCGCGCCAGATGGGATAGGAGTTGTCGTATTTGCGCACAAAACAACTGCGGGATGGGAGGCGGTCCTTGGAGCGCTTATCGACGCAGGTTGGATCGCGTCTGGTTCATGGCCGATCGATACGGAGCGGGAAGTGAGGACGAATGCGATAGGAACTGCCTCACTAGCTTCGTCCGTGCATATTGTCTGCCGGCCGCGGGACGTTGGTGCAGGGTTGGCGAATGCTGACGAGGTCGGTGATTGGCGCGATGTTTTGCAGGAGCTGCCGCGCCGTATTCATGATTGGATGCCTCGTCTCGCTGAAGAAGGTGTCGTAGGCGCAGACGCGATCTTCGCGTGTCTCGGTCCCGCGCTCGAAATATTCTCCCGTTACAAGCGGGTAGAACGGGCGAATGGTGACCAAGTCCCCCTTCGGGAGTATTTGGAACACGTTTGGGCGGCCGTATCCAAGGAGGCGTTGTCGATGGTGTTCGAAGGAGCGGATGCTACAGGTTTCGAAGAAGACTCACGCCTGACCGCAATGTGGCTTTGGACGCTCAATGCAGGCGACCCGGGTGATGACCGCGCTGAACCAGAAGATGACTCAGATGACGAAGATGAAGGAAAGGCCACGAAATCTAAGGCGAAGGGGGGGTTCTCGTTGGAATATGATGCCGCCCGTAAAATCTCCCAAGGCTTGGGCGCACACCTAGAAGACCTAACCAACCTCATTCAGATTACGGGAGAAACGGCGCGGTTGTTGCCGGTTTCGGAGCGAACAACGTATCTGTTCGGCAAGGACCAAGCCGCAGCTCCAGTAACCCCTAAGGGGCGAAAGAAGGACGACCAACTCAATTTCGACCTTTTCCAGGAGCTGACCCGTTCATCTACGGCAGAGTCGGCATGGGGTGAAAAAGCGATTACTAAGCCTGGTGAAACAACGCTCGATCGAGTTCACCAAAGCATGATCCTGTTCGCCGCAGGTCGTGGTGAAGCGCTCAGGAGATTCTTGGTGGATGATGCCGCTGGCAAAGATCAGCGATTTTGGCGCCTAGCCCAAGCGCTGTCGGCGCTTTATCCGAAAGCTTCGGATGAAAAGCGTTGGATTGACGGTGTGCTCGCTCGGAAGAAGGGCTTGGGGCTGTGATTCCGATTTCGCGCATTTCCGCGCGAGACATTCCAGCGCTACCGGCGTTGGTACCCGAACACCTCGACCGCAATCCGTGGATCCTTTATCACGCTACGACCGGCGCTCTAAGTGAGGTGATTGAGCGTGAAGGATTCGTTGCGCGTGACGATACGGTCTTCTCTGACGCGATCCGACGTCTGCTGACGATTTATCACAGCATCGGATGGCACGGCGTCTCCACGTCCGGTTATGCCGTGTTGCGTGGATTTTCCTTCCTTCGAAATCACACGTCCCAGGAACGGCCGATCTATTTCACCACCTACGGTCACCGGTCGCCAATCTATGCCCGTCCTGACTTTGCCGGGGGCGAAACGGCGCGCGCTATCAGGCACGCTTACCGTGACTTGTTGCGATACGTGAACGAGTCGGCGCTACGTGCGCAGCACCTCGCGGATAAGCGACGGGAGTGCATCGATCTTGTCAAAAAAGATGGCCTGCCAATTCGCGTGATCGTCCCGAATTTGGATTGGGTGACAGCGAAGCTGAACGAAGTGGCGCCACTGTATCAGCGACTCGATGCACTGGAAAAGTCCGGCCAGCCGGGGGTGATCTACGCGGTGGAATTCACCGCTGACGACATCCCGCACCTCGCGTTTCGCCAAGCAACGGGAGCCGCGATGTTCAGGGCCGTCCCAGCGAGTCGAATCCGGCATAAGGTAGAAATTGCGGATGCCTCTGAAATCAGCGCGAGGTGCGATGCGCATCTGGCGATGCGCGAAATGTGGCGCGAAAAGGACGTTGCCGGGCTCATTGCGCGGATCGCGGAGCAAGGGGGTAAGGAGCTGGCGCAAGCGGACTGGGAGAATGGTCAGCGTGCGCTCGCCTCTCTTTTCGATCCCGCGGGCGGAACAGACGAAGGTTACGACCTAGCCGCGCAACACGGCACGCCGGCGGTAAGGAGCTGGTTGGCGCAGCAACGCGAGGCGCGACAGCCCGAGTAACAGAGGCTCGCCACCACCCAGCCACTTTGCATCCTGTCTTCTCCCAGCCTGATGAAACTCAAACCCTGGTATGACGTCGTCAAACCCCGCGAAGACTTGCGGGAAGGAAAGCCTATCGATGCGTCCGAGTTCGCGGTGCATCTCGACAAAGTCAGGCTAGGGACGGCGCCCCTCGACTACCGTGACGCGCCGCGCTTTTTCGACCGCACTTACCTGACGGACAACCTTGCCGCCATGGCGGCGGAAGTTGTGCGGCGCCTTTCGGGTATCACGACCGAAACGAGCGCTGTGTTCAATATGACAACGCAGTTCGGCGGCGGTAAAACGCACGCTTTGACGTTGCTCTACCACCTCGCGTACGAGGGGCCGAAAGCGAATGGGCTGCGTGGCGTGGAGAAGATCCTTCAGAAGGCCGCGATCAAATCGGTGCCGGCCAACACCGCTACAGCCATCTTCGTCGGCACGGAGTTCGACTCAATCGCGGGTCGTGGCGGCAACGACGGCACCCCGTTGCGAAAGACGCCCTGGGGGGAAATTGCGTGGCAGTTGGGAGGCGCAGCGGCGTTTGCCGTGGTAGCGCAACATGACACCGAGTTTGTCGAGCCGAAGGGCGACGTGATCGACAAGTTCATTCCGAAGGACCGCCCTTCGCTGATCCTCATGGATGAGGTGTTGAACTACGTTAGCACCTATCGCGAGCGGGCGCACCACAACAAGCTCTACAACTTCATCCAAGCGCTGTCTGAGGTGATTCGAGGCAGAACGAACGCCGTGCTG
This sequence comes from Opitutaceae bacterium EW11, assembly GCA_003054665.1. Lineage (GTDB taxonomy): Bacteria > Verrucomicrobiota > Verrucomicrobiia > Opitutales > Opitutaceae > EW11. The sequence goes on from QAYY01000002.1 coordinate 586,413, forward strand.
GTTGGTTCAATTCCGGCCTCTGAGCTCTCCTACACGGACCGGGATCACGCCGACCAACAACGGTTCAAGAACCTGCTGGATCGGGTCGGCAAGGCGGTGATTTTGTCCGTAGAGACGGAGACTTCGGAAATTATCCGACGTCGGCTGTTTGAATGGGATGACCGTGCGGTCGCAGCCGATGGCCGGGTGATGTTGCCCAAAGAAGCACATGATGCCTGCAAGGCTTACGCGGATTGGGTGCAAGAGAACCGCCAGCAGCTACCGAATCTCATTCACCCCGATCAGGCGCGCGAACAGTTCCTAGCAACTTATCCGCTACACCCGATGACGATTTCGGTTTTCGAGCGGAAATGGCAGACGTTGCCCCGGTTTCAGCAGACGCGCGGTGTGCTGCGCCTGCTCGCTCTCTGGGTGTCGCGTGCATACCAGGACGGTTACAAAGGAGCACAAAAGGAGCCGCTGATTTCGCTCGGCTCCGCCCCGCTCGAAGATGCGATGTTCCGTGCCGCCGTTTTCGAACAATTGGGCGAGACAAAGCTAGAGGCGGCCGTAACGACAGATATTGTCGGGAAAAAAGACGCCCACGCAGTGCGGCTCGACGCCGAAGCAGTCGATTCGATCAAAGCATCGCGCCTGCATCGGAAGGCTGCCGCGACGATCTTTTTCGAATCGAACGGCGGCCAAGTGGGCTCCGAGGCGAAGGAGGCGAGCGTCGCCGAAATCCGGCTGGCTGTCGGGGAACCCGGAGGCGAGATCGGGAATGTCGAAACGGTGTTAGAGGCACTGACCGATGCCTGCTACTACCTCACGGTAGAGCGGACCCGTTACAAGTTCAGTTTGCGGGAGAACCTCAATAAACGTTTCGCTGATCGCCGGGCGACAGTTCCCGCGCCAAACATCGATGAAGAAGTTCGGAAAGAAATCCAAAAGGTCTTCGCGACACGTGACGGCGTTGATCGCGTTTTTTTCCCGAAGATTACTTCTGAAGTCGCAGATCGACCCGCTGTGACGTTTGTGATCGCCGATCTCGCGCATGGCATGGACGACGAGAAGATCGCCCGCGGTTTTGTTGAGCAGGTTGTCCGGGAGTGCGGCACAACTTCGCGAACGTTTAAGAGCGCGCTAATTTGGGTCGTTCCCGATTCTGCCCAGCCCATGCGTGAAGAGGCGCGGAAGCTACTCGCGTGGCAGGCGATCTTCGATGAGCGCCATGACCTGAAGTTGGACGAAGTCCAGGAGCGCCAACTCCAAGAGAATATTCAAAAAGCGAAGCGTGATCTCAAGGAGGCCGTGTGGCGAAGCTACAAGCACGTGCTGCTTCTGGGTAAGGATAATAAGGTAAAGTCGGTAGACCTAGGGCTCGTGCATTCGAGTTCCTCGGACACGCCGATTAACAATATCCTCAATCGTCTATCGACCGACGGCGACGTAGAGCGTGGCGTTGCCCCAAATTTTTTGGTGCGAAACTGGTCTGGTGCATTTACCGAGTGGAGCACTCGGTCCTTGCGTGATGCCTTTTACTCTTCGCCTGTATTTCCGCGGGTGCTGAACGTAGAATCGGTTCGCGATACCATCGCGCGAGGGGTCAGTTCGGGACAACTTGCCTACGTCACAAAAAAGACCGGCGGCGGTTATAGCTCGTTTGTCTATAACCAGCCGATGACTTCGGCCGACGTGGAGATATCGGATGACGTGTTCATCATCACAAAGGAAACGGCAGACAAATACCTGGCCGAAAAGGCCGCGGCCGTTGCGGTCGCCAAAGGTAACGCCGTGCCCCTCAGCGCCGCGTCCCAGCCGGCCGCTGGAGCAGCGCCCGTTCCACCGGCGCCACAGCCCGCTCCGAAGCCTGTTCAGTCGGAGATGTTCACTCAACTGCAGTGGAACGGCGAAGTGCCTCCACAGAAGTGGATGAATTTCTACACCAAGGTCGTTTCGAAATACGCCACAACGAAAGGCGTGAAGCTTACAGTGAAGCTGGACGTGTCGGCCGCAGAAGGTATCGCGCCAAGCAAACTAGACGAGACGAAGTCCGCGCTGCGTGAGTTGGGACTCAACCCAGATATCGTCTCCGACGGGAAACAGGGCTGACGATGGACCGTGAAACGTTCGATAAAGCGAAACTTGAGGAGATTGGATTCCGCGAAATCGCCCAATGGCAGCTGAGTGGCCAGCGCCTCAGCTATTGTTTGATTAACCCGGGGCCCGAGTCTGACGCTCTGTGTGCGTTTCCGAACGCGCTGTATGCATTCACCTGCGGCCAGACCATTTTATACGTCGGCAAAACGACCAAAGGAATTCGCATTCGATTCGCCGGCTACTGCAATCCAGGTCGTAATCAGGTCACTAACCAGAAGTGTCACGAAGAAATCAAGTCGCTGCTTCGGAAGAACGCGTCCGTTTCAATCTCGGTCTTCAGCGGCAATCAGTTTCTTCGGTACGATATTTTCGAGATCAACCTGGCTGCGGGGTTGGAAGACAGCTTGATCAAGACGCTTCGGCCACGGTGGAACGGTAAATTTGTCTCAGGCGAATTCGTTTCAGAAACTGAGGAGATTGAGGCTGAGGCCGTTTTGCCCGAATCGATCGCGGCAGCCAACGTGCAGTCGGTAACCGGCCGCGCCGAAAAGGGGTTTGAGGTCAAATTGGGCAAGACATACTACGGCAGCGGCTTCATCAACACAGGAACGACCGTCTCCGACGCGATCGGCAAACACGGTGAACCAATGTTGATTCGACTCGGAAGTGAAAGTCACCCGGGCGTGGAATCTCGGATCGATCGGAAAGCCAACGTGAATGGTACTCCGAGAATTTACGGTGGCGCGCGTGTAGCGAGATGGTTTCAAGACAACTTCCGCCTGAACGATACCGTCATCGGTCGCGTGCTTACGCCGAATCAGATTCTTTTGGTGAAAAAAATCTCCGACGTGGGACGTGAGGACATGAGCATCGAAATTGCGTTGCCAGCATAGGAGTTGAAGCCGGACCTGGAGTTATCAAAGAAGCTGCAAGACTGCAGCGGGCGTCGCGATCGCTTTACCATCGAAATCGTCGACACCGAGAAATTGCTCGAGTGACACACCTGAAAAGCTAATTGATGCGTCTGTAATCGCGACTGAAAGACCCGCAGCTCGTGCTTCAACCTTTTGGTCCGATTCAGCAACGATGGCGAAACCCCGAGCTGTGAGCCCTGGGATCAACGCCTTCGGTGCAATTTGCTCTTTCGAGTGCACGACGATTCGATCGGGATCGAATTCAAGCGCCTCTGCTGCCCGGACGATTTGCTCTGGTCGATCAAACCATTCAGGTTGAAAAGTGAGAACTGATTTCAAACGGCCGCCGCGCTTGGTTTCGGCGGTGTAGCTCAAATCAAGTGAGCCATCAGTGAGGTGGACCCCAAAAG
>QAYY01000028.1 GCA_003054665.1 Opitutaceae bacterium EW11
CTTTTGGGGTCCACCTCATTCCTCCCAGACCTCCGATGGCAGATTCATCTGGGCGTAAGTCTTCTGATACGTGCGCGTCAGGCTCGAAAGCATCCGCGGGAGCGAATCGTCATAGCCCAAATGCTTCAGCAGCTTATCCAGCTCGCGCGCTTTTTCCGAAGGCGCCGCGCCGCACACGCTGCCGGCGAAACAAAGTGCGACGATGATCAATAGGTGTCTCATAGATTTTTGCCGAACGTTTAATGATCTGCCACGGCGGAAGCTGGCGCGAGGCGTGCGCCAGCACGACTCGTGACAGCTGTAGCCGTTGGCAGTAGCGTCTGGTTAGGCCAAATGGCGGGAATGAGCTTTATCGTAGCTCCTCTGAACTCGGTGTCTGAGTGAAACTGGGAACGTCCCTCGACCATAACCGTGAGCCCGAAACTGCCGTAGGGACTCCACCAACACAACCTCCTTCTCTGCTGACGGGCTCCACACGCGGGTACTGCAAGGCGATCGGAGAGAATCATCACCAAGCGACGAGGCAATCTCGATAGCAGCTAGGTCAACCACCCTCTGCCGGGAACCGAGCGCCACCCCGACTCCGACGCGACGTCTGGAACCTCAATCCGTGCTCAATGGGCCTCTCCGCGGCAATTAACACTAGTAGCCGGAATCTCGAGACGCGAATCACTCTCCCACTCCACCGTAGCCAACGCTCTATTAGGCCTAACGTTATAGGTGAGCCACGACTACAGCCGGCGCGATGCGTGCGCAAGCACGCGGCGTGACGGCTGTAGGCGTTGGCTCCAACGACTTGTTGGGCAAATCTTCACTGTAGTTGGTAGTCTGTGCGATAGTCTGCAAGTCGTCGGATGAACGCTACTCGTAGCGGCTTATTCTCTGGCGCTGGTGCCGGCAACGTTAGCACAAATTCTTGGGCTGAGGAGAGACCTTCGGGGAGCACGATCACGCACTCATACCGCCCCGAAATCTGAATGCCACGTCGGGGCGGCCGACCTCTAAAAGTGGCGCCGGTCAATGGCGCATCAAACTCGATTGATTCAGAAGCGCCACGACCATCCACAATGCGCGACTGTGTCCAACCAAGATGAACGGGCTGATCGATACCACCTATCGTCAAAATGCCCGTTCTGCCGCAGAACGCTACGCTCTGCCCGGCCAGCACCTCGGCCCGCACACTCACCTGGATACGGCCGCTATCAAGCACCGTAGCCCATACGTTCAACTCCGATGTACCGACCTTGCGCGTGGCGACGTTCGGTGGCGCTTCGCGCGGTGACCTGATCGTTGTGCCCATGCCGCTCGGCTCAAAATACTCATAGCGAACGCGTGTTGTGCAGCTCGCGAGTACCACAGTCGCGAGCAATAGAACGAAACGATTCATGCTCTGCCCAACGTTTAATGCTGAGCCACGCCTACAGCTGGCGCGACACGTGCGCCAGCACGCGACGTGACAGCTGTGGGCGTTGGCTCCAGCGACTGGTTAGGTGTCATGGTCCAAAACGTTGTCCGCACAAGGAGGGTCGGTATGCCTGTGGGTGCTTAATCAACAAACCTACCACCATCCCGTACGGACAACATGC
>QAYY01000029.1 GCA_003054665.1 Opitutaceae bacterium EW11
GATCGCGTCCGCCCACCATCCAGACGCCGACTACTCTCCCACATCCAACGCGAGCTACTCTATATCAGGCCTAACGTTTAATGCTCAGCCACGTCCCCGGCCGGCGCGACTCGTGCGCCAGCACGAGGCGTGACGGCTGGGGACGTTGGCTGTAGCGACTTGTTCGGCCGGGAGGGGAAGCGTAGAAGAGCGCATGAGACCGAGGTAAATTAAGGGGAACCCGTCAGGCGCAATCGACGCATCAATCGGGCCCACCACGGCGGGTTAAGTGCTTTATCAAGGGCAACCAGCTGGGTGTGAGGGTCAAATTCGAATTGCTTCAATGAAAACGACGCCTTCGACGCCAGCGCAAACTCGGAGACCGCCACCTCGGCAACAGAACTCGAGACGACAAGCTCGCCCTCAAACGCGTCGTGGAACGTGAATAGGACTTCTTCGGGCGAATATCCTTTCAGGTGACGGAAAGCAGATTCTCGCCCCTGCTGCTCTATTAGCGCAGAGAGCCGCTGGGCAAATAACGGACTAAATTCGACGTGAAACGAGTCAGGTTCAGGGCTCAGCGTGTCGCATGCGACTTTCCTGGCGAATTTCGCCGGATGCTCCGCGTACAGCGATTTCGCAGTGCGTCCAACATCAATGCCCTCGAGCAGCAGTGAAAATCCATGCGGGAAGATCAACGGCAGGTTCTGAAAAAACTCTACTGGCGCGCCGATGCCGGAAACGCCCCAGTAGCTAGTCCCAGTCAGGTGAAGTGACTCGTCCCACTCCCGGAGTATCCTGCGAACAGCCAGTTTCATGTGCCGAACGTTTAATGATGAGCCACGCCTACAGCCGGCGCGACACGTGCGCCAGCACGGGGCGTGACGGCTGTAGGCGTTGGCTCCAACGACTGGTTCGGCGTCTGTGAGTTACTCCCCTGCTTTGTCTTCATCACGCCCTCTCACCTGCACCCTCCAAGTAAGACGCAATACCGTGACCTCCGCATACCGGAGCGACTCACGCACTTTCCTCACCGCTTCCATAAAGGTGGTAGTAATCCAGATCCAAGCTAGCGCCACACCTGGCCAGACCTTGAATCGCCACTGCATCCAACGAAAAGCCAGGGTCATGGTGATGGAAGTAACCCACGCACTGCATCACGACCTTGTGCTCGCGCGCAATCTCTCGAACCGCTTCTTCACGTCCCTGGAGCTGTGCCACGACGTCGCGAATGTGCAGCTCTGGGTCGTCGGTTGGGGGACGTCGACTGCGAAGCTGCCATTCATTCTGCGCGACAAATCGGTCGTGCGCCCCACGCTTCACCGGCTCCCCACGCGTACGGGTCGCCGTTGGATCAACACCGATGCGTCCAGTAATCTCTGCGGGAGGACAATCGAAGTCGATGATGCGAAGGTATGCGTAGCATTCGTTTTCTCGCATAGAGATATCTGCCGAACGTTTAATGATGAGCCACGCCCACAGCCGGCGCGACACGTGCGTCAGCACGGGGCGGGACGGCTGTAGGCGTTGGCTCCAGCGACTTGTTAGGCGAAAAACGGTAGACGTGGCGAGTACGCATGCGGCTAACGTGTCGGGGAACTACAGTTAGGTCGCGAGCGGCGCAGCGCTAACTCCGGCCACAGACATTTCACGAGCCTCGGTTGTCTTTGGTGTAATGGAATAGCCATATGAGAAATATCACAGTGACTAAAACGAGACAAACGTCAGAGATCGCCTTGATACGTTTGTGCCGAATCACACTACCAGCCGGAAGTTGAACTGATATGGGCGCTCGCGGATTCGATACTAGAGCCAAGAGGAGGGGCGTAACATCCAAGCCTCCGAGTAGGTTGTGAACAATCGCCTCGACCGTCCAATATACTCCGTGTAGAGACCACAACCCAAGCAACAGGGACGGCAGAGACACAATGATCCCAACGAGACGCTCGCTTCGTCCAGATGGAAGCCAAACCGCCCGAGCTGTAGTCTGAGAGACAATGAACGCAGAGAACACAAAGCGGTACAGAATAACACGTCCGCCTTTAGCACGTAGCTTCGCACGAAGTTCTTCAGGGAAATCAATGTCAACCGGCGCGGACGAATTGATATGGGTCATATCTAGCGTGAAATTCTAGGCTGCGGCTATGGCTAGCGCGACACGTGCGGTGGGTCGGGGAGCTGGCGGAATCATAGAAATCTACTCCAAAGCCGAGGGCGTAGAGTCGCAATGCCTAACGTTTAATGATGAGCCACAGCTACGGCTGGCGCGGCTCCTGCGCAGCAGGAGGCGTGACAGCCGTAGCTGTTGGCTCCAGCGACTTGTTCGGTTCCGGGCGCTTTACCGCGCAGGTAGCCCGAAGAGTACCGCTCCACCATCCATTCTGTGCAGCCAGATCTTTATCGACTGAAAACTCAACAGTCACCGTCTCGATCCGATCTGCTATCGCCTTCACGGGAATACGCACGCCCGGGTCCTTCGGGTACGGAAGCAGCGCGCACTGTCCGGGAAGAAGCGTGACTGGATAATATCTGTACGGCGATACGACAATTGGTTGTCGCACTAGCCAAGGAGATGTCACATTGATCCGTACCAGTCTTGTGGCAACGCTCTCTGTGCCTACGAAAGTGTCTCGCTCGTAAGTCTCCGTCGGTACGGTGATCGGTCTATCTGAGACGTTCCGCACAAACGACTGGATCCATAGATTTGCCTCCGCAAATCGCGTTCCTGTGCCTTCTGAAATACCCTCGCGGATCTCGTCTATATGGGAGTGCAATTCAAGCTGCAGGCCCGCTACGGCCGAACTTCGGCCCTCATATGGAACGCGCTGCGGATTGCCTAACCCAGCGCCGACCAGTCGCGCCATTCCTAGAAACACAAGTAGAGAGATTACGGCGTGCCTCATACACCGAACGTTTAATGATCTGCCACGGCGGAAGCTGGCGCGAGGCGTGCGAAAGCACGACTCGTGACAGCTGTAGCCGTTGGCAGTAGCGTCTGGTTAGGCCAAATGGCGGGAATGAGCTTTATCGTAGCTCCTCTGAACTCGGTGCCTGAGTGAAACTGGGAACGTCCCTCGACCATAACCGTAGCCCGAAACTGACTTAGGGACTCCACCAACACAACCTCCTTCTCTGCTGACAGGCGCCGCACGCGGGTATCGGAAGGCGATCGGAGAGAATCACCACTAAGCGACGAGGCAATCTCGATAGCAGCTAGGTCAACCACCCGCTGCCGGGAACCGAGCGCCACCCCGACTCCGACGCGTCGTCTGGAACCTCAATCCGTGCTCAAGGGGCCTCTCCGCGGCAACTAACACTAGTAGCCAGAATCTCGAGACGCGAATCACTCTCCCACTCCAACGTAGCCAACGCTCTATCAGGCCTAACGTTATAGATCTGCCGCGACTATGGCCGGCGCGGCTCCTGCCCAGCAGGAGACGTGACGGTCATAGGCGTTGGCAGTAGCGCCTGGTTCGGCTCTTCTCGCTTCGCGTCCACGAGCGGGCCGACTTGCCAGCGGACCTTCAGATGAAGCGGTGTCACCAGCTCTTTGCGCGCGAAACTTCCGCCACCAATCCATCGATCCTCCTTCGCGAAGAAATCACCGATTTCGATCCGATACGCAGCGTGAACAGGAACACGAACCGAGAACCTTCCATGCTCATCGGCCACTCCAACAGCTAGCGATCTCCAAGTGCCCATCGGAAGACCTGCGACAATGCCGGCGATTTCATATCGCGCGCCGACGACAGGCCGGGCCTCGTCACACTCCAGCTGGACAACGATTTCGTGCTGACGACCGACTGCGCGCTGGACACTCGAACAGCCCGTCAACGCAAGCCACACAATCGAGAGTAGAAAGCAAATGGCGCTCTTCATCTTATGCCGAACGCTTAATGATGAGCCACGTCCACAGCCGGCGCGACTCGTGCGCCAGCACGAGGCGTGACGGCTGTGGGCGTTGGCTCCAGCGATTGGTTAGGCGAGAACAACTTTGATCGTATGTGTATCGAAGTACAACGTCCCGGGGCGCGGCAGTTACGCCCCAACTTCATTTCTTCTGCTCCATTTTCTGGGTCTCTTCGATGATGCGCGCCCTCAGGTAGGCACTGAAGTAGACCGAGAACACAAACAGCACAATAGGGCAGATCATTCCGACAAGCCCCTTCCAGAGGAGCTTCTTCCGGCCGTAATGTGGAATGCCACACAGAGCGATGACTCCTGCGGGTATCGCCGAAATCATCGCGACTGTCGGAATTAGGCCCAGCAATCTTGCGGCGTCCGGGGAAACCCTCATCCAGATTCTCGAATAGACAAACTGGAGCACGAAGGACGCGACGATGGCATAGATGGAGAAGCTGCCGGCTTTGTGAAACAGCGAGTCCAGCTTCTCTTCGGGATCGGACGATTCAGAATGCATCGGCTTCGTTGCCTAACGTTTAATGATGAGCCACGCCTACAGCTGGCGCGACGCGTGCGCAAGCACGCGGCGTGACGGCTGTAGGCGTTGGCTCCAGCGACTGGTTCGGCCGGGAGGGGAAACTTGGCCAATCATTTGAGGACGCGAGATTCAGTCGATAAACCATG
>QAYY01000030.1 GCA_003054665.1 Opitutaceae bacterium EW11
GACGGGAGGGACGCAGATCAGTCTGGCTTGGAGGACACCAGACCTGCGTCCCGATCAGCTCATTTACGAGCTTGAGCGTAGGGAAGGGAATGGTGCGTACGTGAAAATCGCGGAGACTTCGGAGTTAGGTTACCTCGACAACGGTCTTGTCGTGAGCACAGCCTATACTTACCGGGTGCGAGCACGAAGTTTTGTTGGCACGGGACTGTATAGTGGTGAGATTGCGACGACAACATTTGCAGCAAGCACATTGAACATGCCGACGTCTGGTCTTCGGCTGTGGCTGAGGGCAGACAGTCTTTCGGGAGCGGGCCCGATCAGCGTTTGGGCAGATCAATCCGGTCAGGGAAACGACGCAACTCAAGTGGTCGGAGCAAGTCGGCCGGTTTTGGTGGAGAGCGTCCTAAACGGACGCCCAGTCGTACGGTTTGATGGAAGCGACGATTATCTGAACCTCCCCGATTTCATGAATGCGAATACGGCAAAAGGCCAAACCACGGCCGCGGCCGGCGATGCGTTTGTAGTGTGGAAGGCGGATCAGAATTCCGACGGCAGTTCCCGAGCGAATGGAATGTGGAATATCGGCGGAGATGACATGTATACATGGCGGACTGATGGCCAGCTTTACGAGGGCTTTGGTACGGCTACGCGATACTCAACCGGCGTACCGGTGCAGCCAGTAAACCGGTACCATATGTACAATGTTTCGGCACAGGCGGGCAACTGGATCAACCGAATCGACGGCCAAACGCAATACCGAAGCGCGGCGAACACAGTGGGCTGGTCCAACGCCCCGACGCTAGGGCGAGCCAACTATTCGCCGCTGGGAGACATTGCTGAGATAATCATCTACGACAGAATTCTCACTGACATTGAACGCGAAGCGGTCTGCTTCTATCTGAACAGAAAGTATAGCCTTGTGCTAGCGATCACGCTTACCGGTCGATTCCGTGACTGCAATCTTGATGGGTTCACGGACGAAAAGGACGTCGGTCTGGCAGTTGACCCCTATGAACTCGATGCTGATCACGATGGAGTCCCCAACTTCGTAGAACTGTCAAACGGCACCGATCCTCTCAATTCCGACACGGATCGCGACAGTGTGATGGATGGCATTGATGCTTACCCACTAGACCCTGCGCGGTCGACGATCCCAGTGGCCGATCCCAATGACCACACCGGCCCAACTGTGACGCTCACAACACCATCTGAAGCTACGCTCGGATAAATACGGTTCTGTCTGATATGAAGTCCACTCGCGCCTTAGGTTTTCGTACAAGGCTACCCTGGCCTCTACGCATCGTTGCTCTTATACTCATTCCGGTGCACCTGCTGACCGCGACGCCGGCATCCGTGACGGAGGTAGTCTTGGCGGAGGCATCGAGAGCTGAAATTCCCCAGCAGCCGCCCTCTGGGATTTTCGCCGAGCAGCACTTACTGCTGAGGCCGAGACCACCGGCCGTGCCTGTGTTTTCTGCGCCTGCGAGGGAGAAGAGCATCAATGCCGATCCGGAAGATCGTGAACTTATGGGATTGCGTCTATTGGAGCAGCCACTTGTTCCCTTGGCAGGCGTTGCCCAGATAGACGAGAATGTGGCCCTGGCGCGTGCTCTCACCGCATATCAAAGCCACCCCGAAGACGTATCAGCTCTCAAGAGCTTCATTGGCACACATGCTAGTTCACGCTGGGTACCTGCGATCTTGGTTAATCTGGGTTTGCAGTACCGGTCCGAAGGTCGCCTGAGAAAAGCCCAGGATGCGCTCGAGCGGGGATGGAAACTCGCCAGGGAAGAACAGTCGCGGGACGGCAAATCGATGGCTGATCGTGCTATTGGAGAGCTTGCCCAAACCTACGCTGACCTCAGGGAGTTTGATAGACTCGACGCGTTGCGCAAAGAAGTCGAAAAACGCGATGTTCAAGGCGGCGGCGGGGCGCGCTTGCAGGATGCCTGTTCCCGCAGAGATTTCATCCAGGCCATCCCCGTTGAGAAGCGCAATCGATGCGGCCCTTTGGCGGTGCGTGAGCTGTTTCGGTTTCTGAACCCTAGTAAGCCGCTCCCAAAGGATCGCGGAAAAGTGGAGGTGACACAGGAGGGAGCCAAGCTTAGCGACTTGTTTGTCTACGCAAAGGCCCATGGTTTGGATTATCAGATAGCATTCCGCCTTCCCGGCGCGGAAGTGCTATTCCCTGCGGTTGTTCATTGGAAAGCCGGCCACTATACTTGGTTGAAGCGTTCGATCTCAGGAAAATACCTTTCGCGCGAAGCAACGTTTGGGCAGGAGACCGTGATTTCCATGGAGGTGCTCGATGAGGAATCTTCCGGATATTTCCTGGTTCCCTCTGGTACACTGCCCTCCGGCTGGCGAACGGTGTCATCGAAGGAGGCGGAATCGATCGTAGGATCCGGCATAACCACCCCTGGATCGGATCCGACGCCTCCTTGCGTCTCCACGCGGGCCAAGCCGTGTCCGCCATGCCGTGGTTTGGCCAACTATAACATGGACCTGAATACTCTTGGTTTGATGCTGAGCGACAATCCAGTGGGGTATACTCCGCCTTTCGGACCGCCGGTTCAGTTTACCGCCAATTACAACAGCCGTGATACGACAAGCAACGCGCAGGTTAGCAATTTGGGCAATAAGTGGGGATTCAATCTCATGTCATACGTCCAAGCCGACGCGTCTGTTCAGTATAAAATGATACAATATGGGCCAGGCGGAGGACTGCTTGCCTACTTCGGCATTGGCACGCCCATTGGCGCAGGTAGCGGCGGCACCGCTTCGCCCGGATCCAGTGGTGGCGGCAGTGGAAGCGCAAGCATTAGTGCTAACTCGCTTCCTCAAGCTTATACGCAGGCCAGGATACACGTGGAAACAGAGGGTTACACTGTCGATTATCCAGATGGATCATTGGAGGTTTTTCACCAGAAAGACACAGGAGCGAACCCTCGCTACTTTCGCACCAAGCTAATAGACCCGCAGGGAAATGCACTTAGCTTTGCCTATGACGAGCATTACCGCTTGCGGACGGTTACGGACGCTATGGGCCAAGTGACGGTGCTGGACTATGAACTGACAACCGACCCGGCCTTCGGTGATTTTTACAGAATCACCAAGGTGACTGATCCTTTCGGTCGCCATGCCACTTTCCAATACAATGCCAATGGGCAGCTCTGGAAGATTACTGACGTCATCGGCTTCACTTCGGAATTCGCCTATGGCGATTCTGATTTCGTAGCTTCGCTCATCACCCCATACGGGACAACTCGTTTCCACACGACTGAAGACTCGAACCATCGAGTACTTGAGATTACAGACCCCATTGCGGGAAAGGAACGAGCTGAGTGGGTGTTGAGTTGTCCGGCAATCGCTGACAGTGAAGCGGCTGTACCGGATAGCGTCACGGATTCCTATTTGCAGTACCGGAACACGTTCTATTGGGACAAAAAAGGCATGGCGGAACATCCTGGCGAATACGCTGCGGCCCGCACAACACATTGGTTGCACACTGCCGAAAATGGCTTGTCCAAGATCGTTGAGAGTACCAAAGCCCCGGGCGAGAGTCGTATTTGGTACACCTACCCGGGCCAAGAAAGTCGCGGAACGCATTTCGAGGGGTCTAGTGGCAAGGCCACCCGTGTAGCCCGAATGCTCGACGATGGTTCGCAGCAGAATTACTATACTGAATCGAACGCACACGGCCGGCCGACGAAGATCACCGACCCGTTGGGCCGCGAAATGGCGATAAGCTACGCCAGCGGTGGAATCGACGCCATTGGTGTGCGAATAAAAAACGGTCCCATTAGCATTCAGCCTGGGGCGGCTGGGGATGCAACAGCTGCCGGTGGATCGGCTGGAAGCGGCTCTTCGGGGTCGGGCTCCAGCGCGACGGTGGAAGGGGACTCAGTGCAGGTTTTTGAGGCCAGCTATAATACTCAACACCTGCCGCTCACCGTTACGGACGCCGCTGGCCAAATCACTTCCTACACCTACAATTCCGCCGGCCAGCTCCGCACGGTAACCAATGCCAAGGGTCAAACCACCACATTCTGGTATCACCCGACCGGTCAGCCTAGTGGGGGCACCGCCCTCGATCTCAATGCAGTCGGCTACCTTGTGAAGATCGACGGCCCTGTGGAGGGAGCTAGCGTCTCATTTGTTTACGACGACTTTGGGCGAGTGCGTAGCACAACGGATCCGCAAGGCTACACTGTCGTCTCGGACTACGATATCTTCGACCGTCCGCTCAAGTACGCTTATCCGGACAACACCTATGAGCAAATCCTGTACAGCCGTCTGGATGCTGAGTGGCTAAGGGATCGCCAGGGGGGATGGACACATCAGTTCTGGGACGCGAATCGCCACCTGACTGCCATGATCGACCCGAGCTACCGCAAGACTACCTACGACTGGTGCGGCTGCGGCTCGCTTGACTCCGTAGTCGATCCTGCCGGCCGGCGCACCACGTGGAAACGCGACACTCAAGGTCGCCTCATTGCCAAAATCTATCCTGATCAGAGCCAGGAAACATTTACCTACGACCTTGCGTCCCGAATAAAGACGTTCACGGACGCTAAGGGGCAGGTGGCCAACTATACTTACTACGTCGACAGCAACCTTGCCGCAGTCACCTACACCGACAGCGGAGGATCTCCGCTCTCTCCGGCCACGCCTGCGGTTACATATAATTACGATCCGTACTTCCAGCGTCTCGCCTCCATCGCCGATTGCGTCGGCACCACAACTTACTCGTACAATCCGTACTCAGCCTACCAGTCTGGTCAGACGATCCCGTCCGTTCCTGGCGCTGGCCGCCTTGCCGCGATCGACGGACCGTTCGACGATGATACACTCAGCTTCACCTACGACGAACTCGGCCGCGTGCTCACGCGCACGATCAATGGTTCCGCCAATACCGTCAGTGTGCATTACGACACGCTGGGCCGGATTGATCGCACGACTAACGCCCTTGGCACGTTCAATCTCGGCTATGTCGGCGTGACGGATCTTCTCGATCACGTCGGCTACCCCAACGGCCAACGAACGGACTATGCGTATTATGGCAACACAGCGCCAGCCGGGACGGGGAATGGAGACCGGCGGCTTTCTGGGATTCAGAACCTCACACCGTCGGGCGTGAACCTCAGTTCGCACGCGTATAGTTACAACATGGTTGGTCAGATTCAAACCTGGACTCGCCGAAAGGACAGCGCGTCCGAGTTTGCCTACATTTTCGCGTATGATGCCGTTGGCCAGCTAATCGGGGCCTCTGCGCGGTCTGGGGTTGATGCGGTGACAAACTACGCGTACGGGTACGATCTGGCGGGTAATCGTACGAGGGAGCAGATAGATAACGGCGTGACGACTTCGGCGCACAACAATCTCAACCAACTGATCGGCCAGAGCCCTGGCGGCGCGATGGAGTTTGCCGGCACGCTCAACGAGCGCGGCACGGTCACTCTCGCGGGCAGATCGGCCTATGTGGACGCTCAGAACAACTGGCTCGGCACAGCCACCGTCACTCCAGGAGCCAACGACATCGCACTAGTCGCGACGGATGCCAGCGGGAACTCCACCAGCAAGACGATCCACATCACGATTTCCGGAGGTACAGCACGCAACCTAGGCTACGACCTCGCGGGCAATGAAATCGACAACGGAGCCGGACAAACCTACACTTACGACGCGCTCAATCGTCTCAAGACCATCACTCGAGCCGGTAACGTGAGCGAATTCGTGTACAATGGTTTTGGCCAGCGCGTACAAGAAAAGCTCAACGGCTCCTTGGCCAAACAGTGGATCTGGGACGGTGGTTCTCAACCCGCCGAAGAAAGAGACGCCTCTGGTAATGTCACCAAGAGGTTCTTCGGCGGCATGGGCGAACAGATCGCCGGAACTAATTATTATTACACGCGGGATCACTTAGGCAGTGTCCGTGAGATGACAGACTCGTCCGGCGCGGTCCGCGCCCGCTACGATTACGACCCATTCGGCAGGCAGACGAAGCTGTCGGGGGATATGGATTCAGATTTTGGATACGCCAACTATATGCGCGATCAAGCGTCTGGTTTGTGGCGCATGAAGTACCGCTTCTACGATCCGGAAATCGGCCGGTTTATCAGCCGTGACCCGATCGCGGAAGAAGGCGGGCTAAATCTCTATGCTTACGTCGGCAATAACCCCATCAGTTTGATCGATCCTCTGGGATTGGCGTATGAAATTACTGAGACGCAGGGGCTTCACTATAACGATCGGAGCAGTAAGTTCGGTTTCAAAATTGTTGGTGATGGTTTCGGTGGCGTTAGAACCGCGCCGATGGGTGGATCTCATAGTTACAATGTTCAGCGTGCGGAAAGCATTTTGGCTCGAGACCTAGCAAATCCAGTTAAAGGGCAGCAATTACGCGACCTGATCAGGGATTCATTTGAAAAGCCGTCGTTTCAAAGTAGCGAAACTTACCTGAGGGAAGTAGGTGGTGGGCTGCGCAGGACAATGCAAAACCTTGCGCTCTTAACCATGGTTTTGAGTGTCGCTGACGTCGCGCTACGTGCAGACGAAATCGCGCACAATTTGGTAAAGCATGCATGTGAAGCTAAGAACGGTGATGGCTGGGGGCTGATAGCCTTACATCAGGACATGCAAGAGATGGCACCTGGTATGGCTGGCCACTGGGCATGGCTCGTAGCGATCGGAAATATGTAAGAGTAAGAGCCAATTCTATGCTTACTGTTGGCTGGGTTTTATTTCTCAATCAGGTCTATCCGTACCATCTTCGAGAGGTGCTCAATTGTGCGCACTTGTTTCGGACTCAATTGAGTGATCTTGATTACGAGTTGCTTGATGATTACTTCGGAAGCACTGCTGAAATCCGTTCAAGGCCATCGGCCAAGTTTTTAGAAATTTGGCCGCGCTACTTGGAGCTACTCAGCCAGCGCGCTGATGATGTGCGGCGCGGTATTGATCCCGAATTGCCTTCGGAGGTTGTCGATGAGGTCTGGATTCCTGCGCTTAAACACATGATCGCTGCTGCTCAACAGAACCAATTTGTTGTTTGGATATCGGTGTCGCTTGTTGTCCGAGGTGAACCTTGCCACAATGGTCCTACAAACCAATCGGTGCTTATAAGGGAGTTAAATCGAAATTTGAGTGGCTCTATGCGAGCCAGGGCAAAGCAAATGCTGAATTTTGAACCAATCGTTCCTGATTACCTCAAGTCGTTGGTTAAAACTTATAATGTCATCTGCTCGTTGTTGAACAATCGGCCAGAGTACCTCGATTTTGATCCAAAAAATACAGAGAAGGAGAAGCCAGACCATGAATAAGATCATCGCGCTACTGCTGTTTGCGTTTTTAGCTCCGCTCGCGAGCGCCGAAGAGAACGCCGTTACCTGGCTAAAAGGAACGTGGAAATCCAATCGCGAACTCACCGTTCCAACGCTGACAACAAGCAAGCCGCTTAGCCCAGAGAAGCGCGCCATGTTGGAAAGTATGTTCGGCAAAATGACGCAGGAATTTACTGGCAGCGAGGCTTCATTCGATATGCCTGCGGCTGGAGGCAGACCGGCGTGGCATCAGAAAGTAACGTACTCGGTTGTAGCGACGGTTGGGAATAAAATCACGATCAGTTGGAGCGATCAGGTATCGAAAAAAACCGAGACAATGATTATCACTTTTGAAAACCCGGATCAGTACTGGGTCGCGTTGCCGAACCCGGGTTGGCGTGAGTACTTTGATCGCGTCAAAAAGTGATCGGTGGCTGATGGTTCGGCAACGTCGTTCAACGACCAAGCGGCACAGGCCGCGCCAGCCGCTTGGGCGTCTGTCACGTCCTCTGCTTCCTCCCTCCAGCCGCTGGCCGCGTCTTCCAGTCCGGTGACTAGCGGTCGGGCCGGGCGGCGGCCTGTGCGGTGCAGTGGCCCGCACGGAGGCGGCGCTCCGCTAATATCCGCGCCGTCGCCGTCGTTCCGCCGCTTCGCGTTGCTGCGCTCTGTCACGTCGGCGCCCGCCGAGAGTGCCCCGGTGAGGTGGACCCCATCCATTGGACAGGAGAAGCGTGATTCTTAGTTATGGTTTAGCATGCCGGACGAGCCGGTAGGCCGCTCCCGAGGACAGGAGCAATAGCTTGCCGCAGGGAGCGGCGTACCGGCGGACGTGGCAAAGTCATTGGTTCGCGGCGACCGGCAGTGCGCCGTGATATGTTTCCGCGGGTGTGGCGTCGTCAAGCGCGCTGTGTGGCCGCCGATCGTTATAGAAGCGGAAGTAGGTTTCGAGGTGGGCGTGGGCGTCGACGAGCGAGCGATAGGTCTTTAGATACACTTCCTCGTACTTCACTGTACGCCAGAGCCGCTCTACAAAGACGTTATCTAGGCACCGGCCGCGGCCGTCCATCGAGAGC
>QAYY01000031.1 GCA_003054665.1 Opitutaceae bacterium EW11
TCGAGGAATCCCTGCAGGTCCGCGTCGCTCTTACCGGGAGTGATGTCGAAGACGCGGCGGTTCTTCAGGTCGCAAAACGTCGTGGCGAACCGCTGTTTACGATGCAGCGAGTGCTCATCAATCCCAAGGACGGTAGGACACTGCAGGCTCATGCGCTCCTTCGCCTTGCGCTCGGTAAACTGCGCATAGATGCGGCCAATCGTCGCCTGTCCGAGTCGCCGCCGCCACGCCAAGGTCGAGGCGCAGATCCCGTCGTGATGCTGCTGATACACGTACTCGCGCAGAGGCTCTGAACTATGGCGCCCAGGCAAAATCCCAGGAAGAGGTGGCACGAAGGTCCGTCCGCATTCGCAACATCGGTAGCGCCGGCAATGAACCCACATCCATGCGGGCCGGCCGCATAGATCGAGATGCTGCACCCGACGTTCATACCTGCCTTTGCTGTGGAGCCTGCTGGCTCCACAGCAAAGGCAACTCTCGGGCTGCTGCTCTAGTTCCACTTCCATCAGCACCTCAGGTTTGCTGTGCACCCTCAGGAGCCGATACCCCTTCATCGTTAGCTCTATCATCGCAGGGGACATGTCTGCTGGTTCTCAGCGGCATGTCCCCATTCTTTGATGAAGAGCCAACTTTCCCGTGGGTCTCGGGATTTTTCGGTAGATTTTTCAGTTAGCTGAATGATCCAAATATGCCAGAGTGAATCACTTAGGATCGATCCCATCCCGGGCGGGTATTCCCTCCTATTCCACGAAGTAACGAGCGGTGACAGAACCAGACTAAAGCTCTCATCGTCGGAGACCTTTACGGTAGCGACGAAAAGATCGCAGATGTCCCGGGAAGGATGAGGCGGGACGCGGATTTTCACGGTTTTGCGCGCCGCTTTGTGCAACGGCGCACTCGACTTCCGCCTCTGAGAACTCACCCGTAGATAGGTCCCGCTCGCTGGCTGCAGGCGCAGTTTCAGCTGCCCCGCCCTGCACGCTGGGCGCAGGGTTCGGCTCAATCTAAGGCAACTTGGCGGGCTGCGGTATGCAGCGCCAATGCGGACGCACCGTGGCCGTCAGGTTTGTAGAATCGCCGAGCAAATTGTGCGCGACCCGCTGACCGATGCCATAGCGGACGCCCAACGTCTGCCAAGTCTTGCGAAATGAGTGGAAGTGAACCGACCATTTCGACGAGCCGGTCCGTTCGCGACGTTTGCGCGAGGTGCTCTGCAAAAGACGCAAGGGCCAAAGAACATCTTAGGTTTCTACGTCCCTGAAGCCAATTCCCTCAAAGTGCCCCGACCCGCCCTCAACGACTGCCCTGATTACGGGAGGCTGCGCACGATCTGGAAAACCCAACGCGCGGCGGTGCGGCCTCATGGGTTCCGCCACCCGAAAGGCCGGGGCGCTGTTATCCATTCCATATTTGCTATTCGCGAATAGAGAATGCCGCGCTGCTTAATGGACCTCCAGCTCCCGTTTATCGATATGAACTATTCGAGAAATCTATTCGAGCGTGCTTCACCGACTGCAGTGCAAGCATGTGTTTTGAGCCGATGACGCCAGCATCGGTGCAATTATCTGGAGCGGCAAAAATGCAGTAACACGTTCCCGCTCCCTTACGGCTGCTTTTGAATTTCAACCCGTCAATCCGACGATCACCGTCTCGAAACACACGTCGAAAATATTCAGCGACAATTTGAGTTGGGACATATTCGTAGTGCTCCCGTCCGTCGCGCTCAATCGGCGCAGATAGCTCCTCCTGGAAGTGGTGCAGGAAAATGAGCGCCGGCCGTTTGTCGTAATTTTGCTCATCAAAAATGCTCGGGATTTGAGGAAGCTCGGTCAGATCGAGAAGATAGAGGTCTCGTGTCGTCTGGAGAGTCCCGAAAGTCACCGCGCTTTTGTCAGTGGCAGCTGGGTCGAACGTTTCGATGAAAGCAGTCTTTTCTTCCTCCGCTCCATAGAACATCGAGATCCCGGCGGGACTCATACGGCTCTGGCTGGCGCGCTCGCGGGGAGGCGCACCGAGGTCTCTAGCGGTCGTTGGCGAGGTATTAGCAGCGTGCTGTCGCGCGCGTATAATGGATGTCCGCGCCGGTAGAATCTTCACTAATTGATGGTCCCTCACCATATCTCCCAAGCCTAGAAGAATCTGATAGGGCGGCGAGTATTCGCCCCATTCGTCGTCCGGGTGCCATGCGTGATCGGTTGGCGGGGTTGGTGGCTCGATCCGAAAGAAAACGAAACGGGTTTCGTGTTTGATCTGTTCGCAGAACTTCGCCCAGGAGTATTTCAGGCCATCGGCCTGCGACAGGGCCAATGGATCGCGTTGCACGAACAGACGATCCGAAAAACCATCGGCGAGGTCGTCCAAGAGTTGTCCCGAGTCTTCAGTGCAAATGTCCAAAGCCGCGAAAACGTCATGGGAGTCGTCAGGCGTAACGATTTGCCAACCGCCTTCAGCAGTTTCATAGGGCAGACAGTTCTCCGGAATATCATATTCTCGCCAGAGCCCTTGTGAGATGAAGCTCAACACCTCGTCCATCTCGGCTGCAATGGCTTCATGGGAGGATCGTTCGCAATATTTGCATTCCGTATCCGTAGCGTTTGCTTCGATAAATGCCTTGATGGCGTAGTCGGAGAAGCAGTCAGCGCAAACCGGTCCACTTACGCTGTGCCAGCCTTCCTCCATTTGACGCTCCAGATGACGCTTAACGAAACTCATGTTCAGGGTGGGACTGACGCGATTCTGCGTTATTCCGCCTCGGTGCCGAAATTTCCGCTGGCACTCTGTCGCCAGACATGTTGGTAAATTTTGGTCGCGGCGGCCTGCTTATCCTCGTCGGAGAATGGCGGATTGGGTAGCGTCGCGAATACGCGATCGAGGATCAGCGTTTCCACTTCCGCCTGGGTCTGCTCCTTCTCGGTCCAGCGCGCGCGGCGCGCCAGCAGCGTCAACAACGCCCCGTAGAGTTCGCGGCTAGCCAGTTTGATCGTCTCGCGATCCTTCTTCGTCAGCTTCTCCCGCAAAAGCAGGCTGAAGAGCGCGTATTCATCCTCATTCAGACCTTCTTCCGCCGCTCGCTGTGCCTCCGCGTCCATGCCCGCCACCAGTTCGACGAGCTTCGAGAACGTCTCCTCGATCGTCACGCGGTCCTTGTCGTGATTGTAGTCAGCGATGATCTCGGAATAGCGCTTGTAGTAGTCCATGCGTTGCGGGTTGCGCGCGAGTAGCTGCTGAAGCTTCTTTTCCACGACCTGCTTGATGTCTTCCAACGCCGACGCCTTCCGCTTCACCTTTTTGGCGAACTCGTCACGGAGCTTTTCGAGGTCGATCTTGCTGAGGTCGTAGCGGCGCGAGTCGAGCTGATCGTCGCCTGGTTTATGCGTGCGGATCGCTTCGTTGACGATTCGGTGGAGCTCCTTGAGCAAGCTCGTCACGTCCGCGGTATCGCGGCGTTCTTCAAGCTTCTTGTAGATGGCCTCGATGTTGTCGTGGCGGACCGCGTAGGTGAACGCCGCCGGCTCCATGATGAGCGCCTTGAAGCGAGTGAACACCTCTCGCGCCAGAATCTCAAACCGTCGCCGCCCCTCGTCGCGCGCGGCGTTCACGGCATCGGCGCCGTCGGCGATTGCCTGGATGCGCTTGAAACCCTTGGCGCCGGCTAGTCGGTCGGGCTCGAAACCAAGACCGCGCAGGTGCTTTTCGGTCTCCTCGATGCCCGAAAGTAGCGCGCGGATGCGCTCCTCGATCGGGGCCACGATTTCCTCGTCGCTCTCGCCCTCGTCGCCCAGCGCGTATTGCGCCAGCGCGGCGCGCAGGCTCTTGAGCATGCCGTTGTAGTCGACGATCAGCCCGAAATCCTTGCCGGGATAGACGCGATTCGCGCGCGCGATGGCCTGCATGAGCGTGTGCGCCTTCATCGGCTTGTCGATGTAGAGGGTCGTCAGACACTCGACATCGAAGCCCGTTAGCCACATCGCACACACGATGGCCACGCGGAAGGGATGCTTCGGATCCTTGAACGCCGACTCTACATCCATTCGTTTCCCGTCCGGCGTTTCGAAGCCCTGCTTCATCCGCAGCCGGTGGGGAACGATGTCCACGCCCCAGTTCTTGAAATCCTTAATCTCGTTCTGTCCTTCGCTGATGATGATTTCGACGATGGTCTCCTTCAGCCATGCCGCCTGCGCATCGAGCTTGGCCCGACGCTCGCCATCCTGCTCCGCCTTTGCCTCGCGCCGGACTTGGGCCAGCTTCTTTTTCCACCGCGGGACGATGCGCTGATAAATCCGACCGCACGTGATCTTGTCCACGCACACCAGCATCGATTTGCCCGACTCCCAGCGCGTGGCGCAGTGCTCGACAAAATCGTCGGCGAGCCGGTCGAGCCGCTCATCCGCCGTGATCACCTCGTAGTCCTTGCCGAGCAATTTCTCCAGCAACGCTTCCTTGTCGGCGTCGAGTTCGGCCTGCTCGATGGCGCTTGCGATGCGGTCGTTGAGATCGACGCGCGCGAGCCCGAGCTTCTCGCCGCGATTCTCGTAAACCAGCTTTACGGTGGCGCCGTCCTCCTCCGAGCGCTTGAAATCGTAGCGCGATACGTAAGAGCCGAAGATGCGCTTCGTGAGGTGGTCGTGCTTGAAGAGCGGCGTGCCGGTGAAGCCGATGAACGACGCGTGGGGCAGGGCCAGCCGCATGTTCCGGGCGAGCTTGCCCGCCTGCGTGCGGTGGGCCTCGTCGGAAATCACGATGATGTCGTCGCGCGTGCTGTAGGGATCGCGTGGATCGACATCCTGATTGAATTTGTGAATCAGGCTGAAGACGTAGCGATGGTTCTCCCGGAGGAGTTTTTTCAACTCTCGACCCGACGCCGCCCGCGGCGTCCGCTTCGCGTCGATGATCTCGCACCCGGCGAAGCTCCGGTAGAGCTGCCCGTCGAGATCGTCGCGATCCGTCATCATCAGGAAGGTGAACTTGCCGGAGATGCGGCGCCGCACCTTCTCAGTGAAGAACGCCATCGAATACGATTTGCCGCTGCCCTGCGTGTGCCAGAAGACACCGAGCTTGCCGAGCAGCGGGTGCGCCGCCTCGACGAAGCGCAGCATTTCCAGGCTCTTTTTCTCCTCCGCCTCCTGCCGCAGGGCGAGATCGTAGCTGTTCGTTGCGCCGTCACCCGGGTCTTCGGCTGCCCGCAACGCCGTTCGCGGGACTTCGCGCGTCGCGAGCCGCTGGCCCGGCGGGAACGCGCGCTTCAACTCCTCCTGCTTCTGCACGGACTCGACCGCCGCGTTGACGCCGAGCACCTGATGGTTCCGCGCCACCACCTTGCGCGCTTTGCCCGGCTTGCTCGCGTCGAACAGGATGAAGTTCTCCACCAGATCGAGCAGGCGCTCGTGGGCGAGCATGCCGTCGAGCAACACTTCCGCGTCTACACTGCCCTTGTCGGTTTCGTCGTTGCGCTTCCACTCCGCAAAGTGCTCCCACTCGCTCGTGATCGAGCCGTAGCGCGCGCGGTGGCCGTTGCTCACGATCAGAAACGCGTTGTGGTGAAACGCGTGCGGGATCGTGTGCTCCTCCATATAATCCGTGAGGTTCTGGTCGAAACCGGTGCGGACGTTTTTATGCACCGCCTTCAACTCGATGAAAACGAGCGGCAGCCCGTTGACGAAGCAGACGAGGTCCGCCCGTCGGTTGTAGCCGGGCGCGCGCAGGCCCGTGATCTTCAATTCCCGCACCGCGACGAAGCGGTTGTGCGGCTGGCCGTCTGCGGTCTTGCCGTTGTTGAAATCGATCACGCGGGCGCGGAATTCGCGGCGCTGGCCCTGCGCGTCCTTGAAGGTCACCGGCACGCCGTTGCGGATAAGCCGGTGGAAGTCGTGGTTGTGGTGGAGCAGCGAGCGCGTGAAGTCGTGGCGCGTGAGCTGTTGCACGGCGTCGGCGAGCGCCGCCGGCGGCAATTCCGGGTTGAGCCGCGCCAGCGCCGCGTGCAGATCGCGCGTGAGCACGACCTCGCGTGGGTCCGCCCGGCCGAGCGTGCCGCCCGGACCGAAAGTTTCGTCGTTCCACGCGAAGACGCTTTCCCAACCGAGCTTCGTTTCGAGATGCTCCGCAAACGTCCGCTGGATCAGACGGTCTTCGCTGTTGAGGTCGGTAAACGCCATCCTGGCCGCTCCGACGTTGATAAATCTCTCGCCCGGAGGGAAATCTAAACTGCAATCTCTCCGCTCATCAGCCGCGGCAGCAGCAGGTCGCGCGCGGCGCGGAGCTTTTGGTTTTGGAAATACAAATTGGTGCGCTGCTCATTCATTGTCTGAACAATTTCCCGAAATTCTCTTTGCAGCCGCTTTGGCGGCAGAAGAACCGGGATTTGCGCCAACTCGCGGCGTGCGATTCGAGGCCTGGTAGCCCCGACTGCACGCCGTTCGCAATGTTCGATGCTCGATTGGGAATTTAAGTGATAGAGCAAGAAGTAACGGTCCGCGACTTCGTCGTCGGCCGTTAGGATCGCAACGTCGACGGCAGTTACCATCTTCCAAGGCATTGGGGTGACTAACCACGCGCGCCCTATCGGGGTTGGCATCCGCGAAATCAGGAGATCGCCGGGCGTAACCTCGCGGCAGTTGATTCGCCGAAAAGTCTCTTCGCTGATGAAACGGTAGTTCTCAGTTTCAACGAAGGTGTTCATTCCGACGTTGGAGATCTGAAGAAGGCGGTAGTCCACGCCTCCCTGGTCTTTTGATTCGATCCAGTCGCCGTCCTCTAGGTTTTTGCAGACATCAGCCAAAGTTCTTTTTTTCCAGCCTTCCGGCCCACCATTTATGCAGCAAATGCGTTCGTGGCCGGGGAAGCGCAGGCGAACGAACCACTCTTGGTAAAGCAGCCGCGCCGACTCTTCCAACAATCCCATCCGTCGCCGGTTGTTCTCCATCAACTCGTCGTAGGCCGTGAGCGTTGCAGCAATTACGCGTTGAGCGCCAAGCGAAGGCAGGTTCACTTCAACTCGACCGATGCGCTCTGGTGCCGTGTGGCGAACCTTCGTTCCACTTGCGCTACCCGAGATCTGTTGGCGCACGCCGCGTGTGTTGAAAAGATAGTAAAGAAACCGTCGGTCGAGCCGTTGCTCATCCACATCTACGATCCGGCCTAATCGTTGGTTGTGGAGATAGAGGTTCGACTCGGGAATCCAGGCAGAGCTGCCCAACAGGCCGGGGCCTTGCTCTGTCATCGCGACAAGCAAGTCCCCTTCCTCCAGGATGTACCCATCTGGCACATCACCGCTGTAGAATTTTGTCTTCTCGCCTCGCTCACGAAATCCACCCTCTTCGTGGAAGCTACCCGGCGTCAGCAAAACGTACGGGCCTTCGGTATCGAAGAACTCGCTCTTGAAAGCGTAGCCATGTTTCACCCGAAACAATTCCGAGAAGCGCGCCTTGCTCCACTTCATACACCCAGTTCCTCAAAGTTCTTTTGAATCTTCTTCGCGAGCGTGGCGGCTTCCGCGTTCAACTCGGCCAACTCGACGTGGATGTCGCTTAGCGCCTGCGCGAAATCGAAATCGTCGTCCACGTCGGCGGGCGCGACGCCGACGTAGCGGCCCGGCGTCAGGCTCCAATCGGCGGCGGCGATTTCGTTAAGCGTCACGACCTTTACCAAGCCGGGCACGGCCACGAGTTTCGCGTCCGGGAACCGCGAGAGCAGCCAGTGCGCTTGCCGCTCGAAATACGCGACCGCCTTGAGCTGCTCGACAGCCGCTTTTCGGCGCGCGTCGAGTTCCTTCTCCAATTTGCCGAGCGCGCGGCTGTCCCACGACTCGTGGTCGCGGGCGCCAGCCTCCTTCTGCGCGGCGTCGACGACGCGCGTGGCGAGCTTGGCGACAAGATCGAGGCTCTTCACCGCGTCGCGGCAGGCGGTGGCGAGGGCGTCGAGGCCGGCGAGGAATTTCTTCTGCGCGGCGAGCTTCGGCTCGCACGGCTTCTTCCACTCCTGCGCGATGCGGGCGCCCAATGCGTCGAGCGTTTGCCTGCACCCCTGCCCGGCGGTGTCGCGCTCCTGCACGAGGGCGCGCAAGGGCGAATCCTTCGGCAGCGTTTTCAGAAACGGCGCGACGGCCTCCGTCAGCGCCGTGTAGCCGGCGCGAAACGATTCCACTTTCCCGGCGATGCCGGCGGCTTCGGCCACGGTGCGCGCAAGATACTGCTGCACGAGCGCGAGGAAGCGCGCGGACTCGCCGCGGTAGAGCCAGACGAGGGCCGCGAGGTTCTGCTGCTGCTCGGGCGTGAAGTCGTAGATCTTGCGCGTGACCTTCCGATAGAGATTGCGCGCGTCGATCATCAGCACGGTATCGCGCCGCGCCGCGGGTTTGCCGCGGTCGAGGTGCCACAGCTCGCACGGGACGGCGCGCGTGTAGAAGAAGTTCGAGCGGATCGAAATCATCACGTCGACGTCGCCGGTCTCGACGAGTTTGCGGCGCACCTCGGCCTCGCCGTGGCCGGCGCTGCTGGCTTGCGAGGACATCACGAAGCCGGCGCGGCCGGTGGCGCTCAGGTAGCTCCAGAAATAGGATATCCAGAGGTAATTGCCGTTGGTGACCTTCTTGTCCTTGTTCACCCCCGGCAGGCCGAAGGGGAGGCGGCGGTCGTCCTTCACCTTTTCGGCGTCGACCTTGTCGACGTTGAATGGCGGGTTCGCCATGACGAAGTCGCACTGGCCGGCCAGCTCGTGCGCGTCGGAGTAGAACGTGTTCGCCTCGACGATGTCGCCCTCCAGCGCGTGCACCGCGAGGTTCATGAGTGCGAGGCGCAGGTTTATCGTCTTGTATTCCTGGCCGTAGAAGGTCACGCGGTGGGCGGTGCTCTCGCCGCGGCGCTCGATGAAATGACTCGATTGGACGAACATGCCGCCGGAGCCGCACGCCGGATCGAAGACGACGCCGTGGTCGGGCTCGATGACGTTGACGATGGTCTGCACGAGCGAGGGCGGCGTGAAGAACTCGCCGTTGTCCTGCGCGCCCTGCATAGCGAACTTCATCAGGAAGTATTCGTTGATGCGCCCGAACACATCGCCGCTGGCGGTACGCAACGTCTCGCTGTCGAAGACGCGGAGCAGGTCTTCGAGCAGCGTGGACTCGAAGCGCGTGTAGTCCTTCGGGAGCTGGCCGCGGAGCGCCTCGAAGTCGCGCTCGATGGCGTTCATTGCGTCGACCAGTGCGGCGCCGAGATCGGCGCCTTTGGGGAGCTTGAGCAACTCGTCGTAGCGGGCGGCCGCCGGCAGCGGCAGGGCGCGGCGCATCTTGAAGTCGGCGGCAGTGAGACGGCGCTTGGGCATCTTGCCCGCGGCCTGGTCGGTCTCGATGGCGCGCAGCGCCTCGTGGTAGCGATTCGTGGCGTGGCGGAGGAAGATGACGCCGAGCACCGGCATGCAGTATTCGCCGGCGGTGAGCTTGGAGTTGGCGCGGAGGTTATCGGCGGCGTCCCAGAGGTCGGCTTCGAGCTGCTCGAGGTTCGCAAGAGGATCGGCTGGCTTGCTCGGGGCGCTAGAGGTCGACTGTGCTGGCGGCATCGCAGCAAAAATCGGCACGCCGGTCATCAGCGGCAAGCGTGGAGATACCGGCCGCTTTTTGGGGGGGCGGAGGATAAAGGGTGCGACGTACGCAGCGTTCACTCCTGTCCCTTGGAGGCACTCTATATCACTGTGAGTACCGCGATCCTAAATTCTGTCGGTGACCTCGGCCGCGCGGCCATCATTTCGGTGAGACTTGAGAGTTCCTGTCCGCGCACTGTCCAGCTGTCGCGCACTTTTTGTGCGCTTGGTAGTGCGCCGGTGGTTTTGACGGCTTCTGAAGAAACCGCCACGGGGCACGCCTCCAGCAAACGCACCAGTGGTTTGATCCCAGCCCGGCCTCCAAGCTTCTCGTAAGTCGATCCGTTCGACCAAATGTGGCGAGTAACTAGGCGTCGGAGGTGTTGGTCATCGAAATCAACGCCGCACGGAGCGCCGGCCTAAACGGCTGCAAGGCGACGAAGGTACTCCCGGCAATCTTAGCCGCTTCTGGAGGACTAACTCGAAGACTAACGCCTGACGACGGCTCGCCCTGATGACTGGCGTGCGCCTATCCATCCGATTCTGACTCGTAGTCCTGCCACGAGAGTAACGTGAGGACACGGTTGTTGTAGCCGAGGTTAATGGACTCATCCCACAGGTCGGCTCGACGATATCGCTCGGAAAACCACTGTTCCGTGTTCGTTTCGCCCTCGCAGATTATATTGCGGTCACTGGCGAGCGCACGGACTGCTGGCGAGTCCGAAGGCAGTGTTTTGTTGCCCAGGCCGCCGAAACCGAGCGCGTTCGCCTCCTCGGAAACGAAATAGTAAAGAATTCGCCGGTTTTCGGAGACAATGGCCAGATGCGGTTCGCTCGTGAACTGAGTGTAGCGAAATGCCGCGGCTTGTAGACTGGTCTGGCATTCGGCGCCCACGGCTTTGATTTCCTTCAGGGAGAGAAAGCCCTTTCGTCCCATCTTGTTTCTAAGCACGACCGCAGGAATGAGCAGAGCTGACGCAAATCGGTCTGCTTCCCGCTCAATTTGCCGGTCCGGTCGAAAATCTTCTGCCGAATCATGGACGAGGTCGCGCAACAGCATATCGCGGTGCTCGGGAATAAAGTAGTGTCCGAATTCATGCGCGATCGTGAACCTGACGCGGCCAGGAAATATTTCTCCCAAGTTTTCCGGGTGGTAGACGGCGAACACGCCGTCGTCGGGAAGATATTCGATTCTGCCATGGAAATCCGCGCCGAAGTTACCTCCGACTAATTCGATGCCTTCTTCCCTTGCGATCCGTGCGAGGTCAACGGGAGCATTCAGCCGATAAAGCTGCAGCACGGAATCGGCAAGTTGATCGATCTCGAAGTCGGTCACGGCGGAGGCGATTGTTTTCGCTGCCGTAGCTTCTCTTGTAACTCGCACCGTTTACGCTCCAATTCTCCTTCGGTTTGGGCCGAGAACCCTGATTTCGGTTTGTGCCGATGGAGAGCGGCTACTGCCCCGGCGAGACCGAACTCAGATCCCCTTTCGGTCCGCTTTTCCTGTAGCCCAGAGTTCAGCTCGAGTTTGGCCCGCGCCAATGCTTGCTCCTCCTCTGCGCTCAGCACGAAATCTCCGCGCATGTATTTCGCGACGACGGCCGCGTCTACTGGCGTCTTCTCTTGATGAAGCGACGCTGCGATCAATGCGGCAACCGCCTTCTCGTCACGGTCTGCGTTTGGATTGATCGGGTTCATTTTAGCCTCCGTTTCAGCAGTTCCCGGAATTTTTTCATGAAGGCCTGCTTCGCTCCTTTGACCTCCAATTGGGAAACATGGATGCCGAATCTTGTGTGAATCTCGTCAGCGATCTCTCGGTCGCTCATTTGATCGGGCAGCGCATCAGCCATAACTGAGGCGACGCGCTTTTGCTGGCGGGCTTTCAACGTTTTCACGAATGTGCGAAATTCCTCAATGACCTCCGTCGCACGATCCAGAGTGGCGGCCAACCGCCAATCGGAGCCCACATCAGTGTCTTTGAGGTAATCGCCTACGCCCTCGGGCAACTTTGCAGCCGAAGGAATGCGACGCGAATGGCGCCGCCGAAGATCGATGGCCCGGAATTTAGCGACCGTGAAGATGAATCCGCTGAGTTCATTATCGGCGTCCAACGTGCCGGCGATGGACATGCGGTAAATCTCGGTAAGCGCGTCGTTGATGGCTGCGGCACGTTCCTCCGCTTCGAGGTCGCTAAAAAGCTCTCCGAGAAAAGCCATCAGAGGGCGTTCATAGCGAGTCTTGAGGAGGCGGATGGCCTCCTGTTTCTTCGCGTCGTCCGGTTCCAGCAGAAGACAGCGCGCCTCAAGATCGAGCATCTCGTCTTCAGGCGTAAGCTTCTGCATGGATGGAGGCTAGTAAGGATTTGACGCGCGGTCACGGCGTAAAATCCCATGGCAGAGGGTGGCAGTCGTTACGGGTCACAACGGCGGATTCGGCAGAACTCACCAAACCGAACAAAATTTTTTGTTCCTCACGCGGGATTCCAACGAATCCCTCATCGCAGCCATCCATCTGGCTGCAATCGGCATCAATGGCGGCCAGCCGCCTCCACTGGTCTCGGTAAGTCCTGCACAAGCAAGCAAACTGACATCGCGCATCCACGGCTGGTGGAGCGCAACGACTACCATGGCTTGGCAAATTCAAATTACCCGTGCGAAGCCCAATCCGGCGGGAAAAGACAAATCTCACGGCTACCCTATCCCCGAACAATTGCTGGGTGAATGGGTGGACCTGAAGAACGTCGGCGATGCCGCCGTCAATCTCTCCACCCTCCACCTGGCCAATGCACAATTCGGTCCGGCGTGCCAACTGCGCAAGGAGGCTCAAATCTACTGGAACGGCCCCTCGTCCGTGATCCTGCAACCGGGTGAAAGCGTGCGCGTTCATACCGGTCGCGAAGTCAACGCGTGGCGGATGCCGCAAGAAGACCGTAACGGCGTCCACTATAATTCCTACGCGAACCGTGGGAGTTTCGTCCTCAACAACGAGTGCGGCGACATCCTGAGCGTCTGGTGGCAGGGGCAAGACCAGCAATGGCATCGCGAGGACGCTGCCAGCTACGACCCCTATCCGCCGGAGGGACAGGCCTTGCAGCGCTCGGGCGACAAGCTCGTGCCGGCTTATTCCTACGCGAGTCGGTGAGCTCTTTAAGTTCATGAGCGCTGCCGATTCTTTTCACACACTGCTGGCGCGCGTCGCGCCCTCAGAAACGCAGCGGCAACGTGTCGCTACCCACCGCGACACCATCGCGTCCCGACTAAAGAGCCAGTTTGCTTTCTACAAAATGCTCACGATCGGCAGCTATGCCCGCGGCACTGACATCGCGGGGGAAAGCGATGTCGATTTGTTCGCGGTATTCACGAAGGACGAGGTAACTTGGGGAAATTCGGTCAAGTCCTCCACCACCATGTTGGACAATGTGCGCAACGCGCTCGAAGGTCGCTTCCCGAACACCGCAATCCAACGAGACGTTCACGCCATCGTCGTCGCGTTTTCGTCCGGCGTGCGAGTCGATGTCGTTCCTGCCTATTTTGTCGGCATGACTAGCGACAATCGGTTTCCGGTTTACGCGATGCCCGATGGTTCTGGCGGATGGATGAGGGTGAGCCCAGATGCGCACGCCAGCTATATTTCTCAGGCAGATGCGCAGGCCGCGGGAAAGTTGCGGGGCACCGCGCGCATCATGAAGTTCTGGCGGTCGTGTCGGTCGCCAGCGATTCCGCTGTCGTCATTTCACATCGAAATGATCCTGGCTCAGGAGGCGATCTGCGCGGGAGTAAAAACCTACGCGACGTGCTTCACCGAGTTGCTTATGAAACTCGCTGCGCGTGATTGTAGCGCATTGCGCGATCCGCTCGGCATCGCTGGAAATATCCCCGCGGTGAAGGTGCCATCGATGCAGCAGCGCGTCGTCGATTCAGTCTCCAATTCACGCGACCACGCCAAGGCCGCTGAATCGAGCGACTATTGGGGAGGCACCGTGGAAGCTCGTCGGCAATGGGATATTGTGTTCAACGGCAGCTTTCCTAAATAGACTGGTGATCTGCTCCACCCATGACTGATCCCCTGGAACCGATCAGAGCCGAGGCTTCTCGAATTGAGGAAGACACGCTTTATTCGGCGAAAGGGCATTGGGAAGCTGCCAAGCCTTGGGAGCACCGCCATCTCTGGCTTGGTATTCCTACCACAGTCTGCGCTGCCGCCGCCGGCGTTTCCGCATTCGCCGATCACCCCGTTTTATCCGGCGCACTGGCGATCGGGGTCGCCGTCGGCTCGGCGCTCGTCACATTCGTTAACCCGAGCGAGCATCACCGGCGGCACTCCGAGGCAGGAAACGCTTACAAGGCCTTGAACAACGACGCGCGAATTTTTCGCACGGTGGATTGCACGCTTCAGGCCGACTCCGGAGCCCTGACGGCTAAGCTGAATGATTTGAATCAGCGACGTAACGATCTCAATCAGAGCTCGCCCTTGATCCCACGCAAAGCTTTTGAGGCAGCCCGCCGTGGAATCGAGCAGGGCGAGGCAACGCACAGAGTAGACCAGCCAGCTCATGAGCGATCCTCTGCGCGATAAGATTATCGAAGGCCTCTCCAAACTCACCGACCGAGAGAAGTTCGAGGCGTGTGCTGTGGACCTAATCGGCCGGCGGTATCCGGGGCTCGTGGCTTTGCCGGGCGGCTCGGACGGCGGCTTCGATGGCCTTGGCGTCGGCAAATCAGGTCGGGTCATCCAACTCGTGTGCACAACCGGCGAGGACGTGCTTGGCAATCTCAAGGGCAGCTTAGAGCAGGCCAGAAAGAAAGGCCTCAAGAGCGATGCCGTGTTGGTAGCGACGACCCAACCGCTCACCCCACAAGAAAAGCGAAAGCTCGCCGAATGTGCGCAGGGTTTCGGGAAGACTCTCTATCCTGTCCACGACCGGACGCCAATGGCGAACCTGCTTTACCACGATTCTCCTTGGAGGAAGTCGTTGCTTGGGATTCCGGGCCACCCGCCCGCACTTTCCCTGCTGCCAGTAAACCATCGGCCCGCGTTCGACCTCGTGCCCATCGGCCGGACTGACGAGCTCTCAAGACTAAATGCGACGACGAGCGATCTTGTCGTCATTGGTCAACCCGGCTCAGGCAAGACGCACCTGTTAGTCCATCTCGCATCCGAAACGAACGGGCTGTTCGTGGTTACAGAAGAACGCGCCGCGATCGCCGACGGCGTGCGCGACCAGGCGCCATCTTGGTTGATCGTGGACGACGCTCACTCACGGTTGGACCAACTCGTGGCACTTCGCCAATTGCGGAAGGATATAGATGGCGGGTTCCGAATTGTTGCGACCTGCTGGCCCGGCCAAGAGGACGAAGTTGCCGCCAAGCTCGGGCTCAGCGGACAGCCGGCGCTGACACTCAGGCCCCTGGCCATGCCGGTCATCAAAGAGATCGTGAACGCACTGGATATTTCCGGCCCAGACGAACTGATGCACGAGATACTGCATCAGTCCAACGGCAAACCCGGATTGACGGTCACTCTCTGCCAAATCTGTTGGCAGTATGGCACAAACCAACTTTTCACGGGGGAGGCGCTTTCTCGTGACGTTCGGTTAAGCTTAACAGCGCTCTCGGGCGAGGAGGCTGTCCAGCTACTCGGCTATTTCGCTTTGTCTGGCGAAACCGGACTAACCGTGGAAGAGGCAGCGAGAATCACCGGCATGTCTGCTGCGGCTGTTTCCCGTATGGCCGAGAAAATGGGCGCCGCTGGGGTGCTCGAAGTCCAGCGCGACCGTCGGCTGATCGTCGAGCCAGCCCGTTTGCGCCAGGCGCTCGTGCGAGACGTCTTCTGCAAAGGTGCAGCGCCACTCGATTGGCGCCCATTGCTATCTACGATGCCCGACCGGGCTGAGTCGGTCGACGCTATTATCGCCGCCGGATTGCTCGGCGGCACGGTCGACGATGCGACTCTGCAAGCGGAGATCATCGGTTTGGAAAATACGCGCGGCGTTGCCGAATTGCTTGATCACTACGCGCGACTCGGACCGGGGCAGTCCCGGTGGGTGCTCGAAGTCTTCCCCGCCTACATCGAGAGTGTCGCCGAGCCGCTGCTGGCCCATTTGCCGGGAGAGGCAATTCCCTGGCTGTTGCGGAGCGACCTGAAGCGGGAACGCCGCCCCCGACAAGAACGGGACGAACTCCCCGCGTTGCGCAAATGGATCGATGCCCGAGCCCACAAAACGGACGGCGTGGGACGCCGCGAGCGGCTCTTAGTGGCGGTGGAGGCGATGCGAGACGATCTTCGCGATACGCCGACGCTTTTTGCGGCCGTTGGAATTATCCTCGCGTGTGAATTTGAATGGACCGATCAAGCCCCCGGTGAGGTGTCATCGTTTCGCCTGCAGTACGGATTCATCCCTGTGTCGGCACTCGACCGCATCGCCGCGCACTGGCCGCGGATCCTCGCGTTGCTCACGGGGCTCTCGACTCCCATTGCTTTGAAGCTGCCGACGCTCTTTGACGATTGGGCCAATCCTCGGCCATGGACTGGAGGTTCCGTTTCCACGGAGTTCGTCGCCGCTGGACAAAAATACGCTCGGGAGATGTATGCTGATCTCACGCGTGTATATGCTGGCAATTGGGTGGTCCTCCATCGTTTCAACTGGCTCGCGTCGCGTCTAGAATTGCCGCAACCGGTCATTACCGGCCTGCCAGCGATCCTCTTTCCACCGCGGGCACTGGGCAAGGATGAGGAACTCTACAAATCACAGCACGATGCAGTAGAGGCGCTCGCCATCGAGTGGAGCGAGCGAGGGCCGCTGCCGGAACTTTTGGACGAATGGCGTCGCGTCGAAACGGAAGCAGCGCTCGGCGAGGCGCGTTATCCGAATTTGAGCGAGGAATTCGCAACACAGCTCGCGCGTCGCTCCTCTGAACCGTTGAAATGGTTGGACGCTCTCCTGGCGCGTGAGTCCTCCGTGTATGTCATTGCACCATTCGCTGATCGATGCGGCAACGACTCTGCCGGCTACCGTGAAGAGTTTGTCACCCGATTCCTTGGCCACCCGCACTACGGCCGCCTCGCGCTCATCTATCTGATCCAGCACATCCAACCCGGCGCGAAGCCGTGGGAAAATGCTGGGGCGGAGTTGGCGGCCGACCCCGATGCTGTCGGCACTTCTGTGCTTAGAGACCAAGTCCGCGAGGCCACGTTGCAGGTTCTTCTAGCTCGTTTCGGGCCGGCGGTCGCGGCCGAGGTAGCAACGAATATGTGGAGTTGTCGGCCGAAGGGAGAGATTCCGGCCACGCTCTTTCCGGCGTGGCGCGACGCCGTCATCGAACACGTAGCTAAGGACTATCAGTTGGAGGAAATTGCTCAAAGCCACCCGGACATTGCGTTCGCGTGGGTCAAGCGGCGTTTCAACCCTCCGAAAACCGAGCTCTACTCGGAGAACGCGTTCAAGGTTCGGGATCATCTTCGAACGATGGTAACGAAATTGTCTCGGGACCAGCGCCGCGAACTGATCGAGGCGTTCGCGGCCGACAACTACGACGGTGAGTTGCTCGACCGCCTTATCGGCGGCGACTTGGACCTATTGCGTCTTGCGCTTTCCCGGCCGGAAACGAAAAAGCGCGCACTAAGTTCCTTGGGATTACCCGGAAACCCATCGACGTTGTGGGTTGAACGGGCGATCCTCTTCCTCGACGCAGGTTTTTCCGAAGAGGATGTGATGTGGGCCAGCGAGCTTATCGGAGGCAGTTGGTCTGGCCCCGAGTCGCGGCACCACGACGAAAAACTCGACGTTTTTCGGCCCTTACTAGGAGAGAAAGATCCGCGTATCGCCAGCATCGGTCAGCAGGCCGTCGCCCACCTGACCAAGCTTCGTGACCAAGCGAAAGAGCGGGAGCATATTGCAGCCGTCAAGGGCCGGCTCGCTTGAGCTGGTTTCTATTTTGGAACCTAGACGGTGCATATCAGACAGCCATGACTCTCCTAACAAACTATGAGACCTCTCATATCGTCTCGCCGCTGCAACCGAAACTACACGAGTTAGTGACGAGCTTTCGTCGTTTGTCGGCACGCAGCAGCGCAGTCGGGCTAAACGCCATCGCGGCCCGCTCAATTCTCTTTGACCTATCCGTTCAAAACCACCCCGTGCTGTAGGCAAAGCGTTGCGAAGCTCCGCGGTGGTTCTCCTGACGCCACTTGCCCTCCGCAATTCCTCCTCCGCAGCACAAGGCACGACTACGGCCCGAAGATACAGGCGTCCAAAGATCTGCATGCGATACATTCCACAAACCGGATCTTCAGGAAGTCGTGCACACGCCACTTCAATCCCAGGGCCACAACTGACAGTCACTCCGTGCTGCCGTGTTGCCGCATCGAAGCTAGCCGGGGCAGATTGCTCGGTGAAAACGTCGAGTGAATACTCTTTACCGATGACCTTCCCTGTAGCGAGCCAGGTAAGCCCCCTAACCAGTTTCTCCCTGAGGTGGACCCCAAAAGTT
>QAYY01000044.1 GCA_003054665.1 Opitutaceae bacterium EW11
CCGAAACATGCGCCGTGACTTGGCGGCTTCGGAATTGATGTTGCCAAAGTTGGCGGCGGCTTGGGCGAGCGCGTCATCCAACTTCGCTCGCGCTTCGTCGAGCGAACCGCGTCGGAGCGCCGTCGCGGCGACTCGGTATTCCCAAAGCACGCGGTCCTTCGGCAGGGCGACCGCGAGTTGCGCGTTCCCGTCGACAAGCGCGTCGCCGGTGAGCGCGATCTGGGGAGCGCTCGGGCCGCTGGCACATCCGGCGAGGGTCAGCAGAAGCGCCATGCCAGCGCTCGTCGCAAAAGCACGGCGAGAGAACCGATCGGCGATGGCGTGGCGGGAAGCACAAACGGGAATCATGAAACGGCTAGAAATGAGGAACGCCGCCTGTTTTGACAACACGGCGGCGCGGTAGATTTTCGCGGGCGCAATCGGCCCCGCACGTGCAGCTGAGACCTTATTTCGCGGTCTGCGTCAGATCCTCCATCAGCGCAAGGGCCGTTGCTTCCGTGACGTCGCGCGCGTCGAACTGATTTGCGATGCGAGCGGCAAACCGGTCCTTCCCGAGGACGTCCGCAGCGCTGGCCTGACCCAGGATCGCCGAATCCGACAAGCGGATCGCCGTCATCTGGATGTCAGGCAGCGTCACCGTGCGATCACCGGATACGGCAGGGACTGTCGCCGTGCGGCTCGATACCAGAACCTCGATCACGACGTCGGCAACCTTCGCCAAAGCTTCACGATCCCGACGAGCCGACTCGTTCGTGTCGGTTGTGAAGTGATCGATTGGCTTGTCGGCGATGAGCGATGAAGCGGTCTTCTGGTCGGCGAGCATGGCGCCGGCAATTCGGAACGGGCGGCCGGCAAGCGTTTCGATTTCGCGGACCGTGAGTTTATCCGCCAAAGTCGGAGCGGCTGCATCACCTGCCGCATAGGTGTTTTCGCCAGTGACCGTGGTGCTGCGGGACTCGGAGGAGCCTTTGCCAGGCCGCGTTTGAGCGCCATGCGGTTTTGCCGCGTCACCCTCGACCGTGACATTCACCTGGGTCTGGGGCGCTGCCGCAGTGGGCTCCGTCGCATTCGAGTCACGCTCGTAGGAGCTCTTCTGCTCCTTCACCGTGGTCTCGGTCTTTTCGTGGCGCCCGGTCAGCTTCATGCCGGAGTGCTCGTCCACCAAGTCGCGGTTAACGTAAAAGAGAAGCCTTGGTTTTCCGAGCTTCTCGTAGACGGCACGGAACGCGTCGACCACTTGGTTCGCCTTCTCCGGAGAAACGATCGTCGCAGCTTGGCCGTAGAGCTTCTGCTCATCGGAGGCCGGCTGCGGCGCTGGCTGCGCGGCAGCCTGCGATACCGGGACCGGCGGCTCGACCTTTTCGGAAGACTCGGCTGAACCGATGGCGCCGAGGCCCAGGGCCAGCGTGGAAACAAACAGGAAACGGGTTTTCATGGCGAGGTTGCACCAGAGCGTCAGCGCTACCGGCGCGAAGTGGATTCCTGGATACGGTTACCGCGCTTGGCGGACGCGAACCGTGTATTTGCGGGCCTGCGGCGTCATCGCGGTGAAGCGAACCGTCTCCGTCGCGTTTTCCCCGAGGATCAGCGTCTGCCAGGGCGTTTCATCGCCGATCGAGAAGCCCTGTTCGTTTTTGAAGACGCAGCTGACCTGGACCTGAATGCGGCGGTTTTCGCGATTCTTGATGTTGGCGGCGACTTCAAGGCGTCCATCGCCGGTCATCCCCTCCTGGAGACCGGTGCAGGTGACGGAGTACTGAACATGCTTGTCCATCACGACAAATCGCTCGGTGCTCTCGAGCGTGTATTTCGTGGTGTCCTGCGGAAGAAACGGCCCCGGCTCCGTCTGGCACCCGGCCAAAAGGCCGAGGACGACGGCGGCGAGTGTGAAAATGGCGGGTTTGTTCATGGTGTCGGTTCTGAAGACACGATGCGTTTGTGCGTGTTGCCCCTTTTACCGATAGGCGGCGTCTTCGAGGCCCTGCTTCTTCACCTCTGCCGAGTCTTCCCAGATGATATCGCTCGTACGGGCGTCGATCAGCTGGAAGCTATAGAGGATATAATCGCTCACCCCTTGGCTCGTGCGAGTCGAGAGGCCCTGCAACTTGCCGGTGAGGAAGTAGTCCGCGCCTTTGAATTCAACCACGTTCGGATCGCTGCTCGAGGTCACCGCACCGCTTTGCTTGAGCTGCTGCTCGCGTTCGAGTGCGGCCATGCGATCGCGCGCCAAGAACAGCACACGACCCGCAGCCTTCGAGTTCAGCTGCGTCCGGATGCGGGTAAGGAAAATGTCCTTGTTGATGGGAAAACGAGTTTCGTTGACCACCGGATCGAGGACGATGCGAGGCGTGCCTTTGGCGTTCGTGATCTGCGGGATTCCAAGAATGCTCCGCGCCATCTTGTCGGTCACGGCGACGAGGTCCTGGGATTCCATGCCCGTGCCGGCAACGAAGCCGCGTTCGTCGGGCTTCATCTCGGTCACCGGCACACCGGAGGGGTTTTGCACGCCCTGATTGGCGCAGCCGGAGAGCAACGCGGCGGCAGCACAGGCGCTGAAAACGAGAATTCGTACGTTTGTGTTCATGGTGTAGGTAAAGCCAAACGGGCCGTTGCCGGCCCCGTCAGTAAACGAAGAGAACGCTGCTACGGTTCGGAATCAGCGTCCGAACATCTTGTTCGCCGAACTCATCGGCGTCGTGCCGTAGTAGTTATTGATGATGGTAACGTTCTGCGGGTTGCTGTTCGTTGAAGCTTGGGGCTGAGCGTCGGCTTGGCTCGTGTTGTACTCCGCCGCCGGCGGTTGGGTGTAGACCACAGGGCGCTCTGCCGCGCGTTCCTCGGCCGCGCTATCCGCAATCGCACCCAGAAGCAGGCCTGCACCAGCGCCGATCGCGGCTCCATTCCAACCGTTGTGGCGACCGCCACCCCAGTTGTTGCCGATGATCGCGCCAGCAATACCACCGAGCAAGGCACCTCCAGCGGCGCGGCTGCCACCGCCAGTCGAGGAAACAGAATAGGAGGGGCCGTAACCGTAGTATCCGGCGCCGTAGGCCGGATAGTAGCTGTAGGGGTAGCCGTAAACCGCGCGATAGCTATAGGAGGGCCACCAGTAAGCAGGGCCGTAGCCGTAGCTTACGCCAACCCAAGACCGGCGGTGGCCGTAATCGTGATGGCGCCAGCCATGGCCGCCGTGGTCACCTCGGCTGACGTGGTGTGGATGGAACACCTGCGCACTCGCAGATGAGACGCCGAGGAGACACGCAACGCAGAGCGCGATGGAAACTTTCATGGTAAATGCAAGGTATGAGTGTGTACGACAGGACCACCCCCGCAAGGTTTCAGCCGCGTGGCTCACTTGGCCGGAACCACGGCAGGGACGGACCTCGCGTCGCTCGCATGCGCCGGCCGACGGGATAGGAAACGGTCCAAGTACACGTAAATGACGGGAGTTATGTACAGAGTCAGCACCTGCGAGACGAGCAATCCACCGACGATCGCGAGGCCGAGCGGGCGCCTGGACTCGGCACCGGCACCAAGACCGAGCGCAATCGGAATGGCGCCAGCCAAAGCGGCAAACGATGTCATCATGATGGGCCGGAAGCGGACGATGCAGGCCTCGAAAATCGCCTTCTCGGCGGAGATTTGGCCCTTCGCACGGGCCGACATGGCGAAGTCGATCATCATGATGGCGTTCTTTTTCACGATGCCGATCAGCAGG
>QAYY01000003.1 GCA_003054665.1 Opitutaceae bacterium EW11
TGAATGACGTCCTTGAACCCGGACTTGGACGGATGCCCGTAACGCGCCAGGTGGGATTTGTACTGTTCGTGGCCCTCGCTGTACATCTGGCGGGCGTACCAGTCGCCGTCCTCGGCCTGGCATTGCGGGCCCCAGTGCGCCCAGATGCCGAACTTCGCGTCCCGAAACCACTCGGGCACGCGGTACTGGCGGAGCGAGTCCCAGGTCGGCTGGAATTTGCCCTCGGCGACGGGTTCGGCCGCGGTGCTGACAACGACGGTCGGCGTGAGCGAGCTGGGGATGGATTGCGACTGCGCGTTGGCGCAGAGGAGAAGCATCATCGCGGAGAGCGACGACGCCAGACGCAGATGCGGGGGATGGTAGGGGGACATGATCATGGTGGAGAAAAGCGCGCTCCTCATCTCAGTGCACGCATAACCGCTGCAGAACCGAGACGGGGGAGGCGCATGTTTCCTATTGACGGTCTGAAGGAGGCGCCTCATTCAGACGATCTAAACAAGCGATGAGCAAGGAAAAATCCGAATTATTACAGGGCACCCTCGACATGCTGATCCTCAAGGCGCTGCAGCTGGAGCCGATGCACGGTTTCGGACTGTCGGTCCGTCTCCGCCAGCTTTCCAACGGGGTGTTTCAGGTGGAAATGGGTTCGCTTTATCCCGCGCTGTGCCGGCTGGAGGCAAA
Source organism: Opitutaceae bacterium EW11 (assembly GCA_003054665.1). Taxonomy (GTDB): domain Bacteria; phylum Verrucomicrobiota; class Verrucomicrobiia; order Opitutales; family Opitutaceae; genus EW11. The sequence goes on from QAYY01000003.1 coordinate 682, forward strand.
AAAGTGGGTGAAGGCCAAATGGGGCGTTTCCGAGAACAACCGGCGCGCCCGCTATTACGAACTGACGCCGGCGGGGCGTAAACAGCTCGAGGCCGAGGCGACGGAGTGGGCGCTGCTCTCCTCGACCATCACCGCCATGCTTCGCGCGACGTCGCCGTCCGTGTAGGCCAATCCTCAATACTCCCATGGGCCCGTTGCACCGCATCGTGTTCAGACTGAAATGCCTCTTCGTCCGGAATCGGAAGGCGGACGAATTGGCCGAAGAGATGAAGGCGCATCTGGAGATGCAGGTCTCGGCCAACGTCGCGGGGGGCATGTCTCCCGATGCGGCGCGCCGGGAGGCTTTCCTCCAACTCGGGCGAGTCGAGCAGGCGCAGGAAGCCTGTCGCGACGAATACTCATTTCCCTGGCTCGACTGCCTCGCACGCGAGACGAGGCATGCGTTTCGCGGACTCGTGAAGCGCCCGGGCTTCACCTCCATCGCGGTCGCCACGCTGGCGCTGGGCATTGGCGCGAGCACCGCCGTGTTCAGCGTTGTCGAGACCACCATGCTTCGTCCGCTTCCGTTTCCGAACGCGGACCAGCTGGTGAACGTGGAATTCGAACTCACGGGGAAGGGGACAGCGAACTTCGGTTGTTCGGTGTCCGAGCTCGACGATCTGCGCGCGCTCTCGAACGTGTTTTCCGACGTGTCGATGGTTTTCCCGATGGATGGGAACCTCACCGGCGTGTCGGAGCCGCAGCGCGTGGAAGCGCTCGCCGTGAGTCCCAACTATTTCCACCTGCTCGGAGTGGCACCGGCGCTGGGCCGGACATTCGGACAGGAGGAAGCGAGCATTCCCGGCTGGGCGCAGGGTTGTGTTCTCAGCCACGAGGCCTGGATGAACTATTTCGGCGGCGACCCCTCGGTGATCGGGCGAGAGTTCTACATGGATTACGACACCTTCCGCGTGATCGGTGTCATGCCCGCCGGATTCCGGCACCCGGGGCGAATCCTTTCGTCGAACGTCGACGTCTGGTTCACGGGCGGACTTAGGGCGCCTCCCTTCGCGCCGACGCCGGAGAGGAACTACCGTCTCATTCCCGGCGTGGTCGGACGGCTTGCGCCGGGGGTGACGCCGGCGGTGGCGCAGGCGAAAATCGACGACTACGCGGCGCGAACGAGAGCCGATTATCCCAAGAACTACGTGCTCACCGACGGGTGGACGCCGCGGATCCGCGTGCTGCAATCGGTGCTCGTCGCCGATCTCCGCGGCGTGCTCTGGCTGCTACTGGGCGCGGTGTTGCTTGTGCTGGCGATCTGCTGCGCGACCGTGGCGAATCTGATGCTGGTGCGCGCGATGACGCGGCGGCAGGAGATGGCCATGCGTTGCGCGCTGGGTGCCTCGAGGAGCGCGATCGTCCGGCAGCTTGTCGTGGAGGGGCTGCTCGTCGCCCTCGCCGGCGGAATCGGCGGCATCGTCCTGTCCTGGAGTTTTTCGCCGACGCTCCTGGCCCTGGCACCGGTTTCGATTCCGCTGCTCAACAAAGTCGCTTTGAACGGCCACGTGCTTGGGTTTGCGATCCTGGTCTCCGGCGCGACCTGCCTGGTCTTCGGATTGGCGCCCGCGCTGCGCGCGACGAAACTCGATCTCGTTTCGGACCTGAAATCGGGAGGGCGGACGGCGGGGCACAGCACCGATGTCCAGCGCTGGCGCACTCTCCTGGTCGGCGGCCAGATTGCGTTGTCGCTGGTGCTTCTCGTCGGTGCCGGTCTCTTGTGCCGAAGCTTCCTGAACGTCTGGCGGACCAATCCGGGCTTCGATCCGCGCAACGTCCTCATTGGGCGCATCTGGCTGCCTCCTCCTTCGGGAACCACCGCTCACAAGGTTTATCTCGAGCACGAAAACCGCGCGGCGCTGATGCGCGAGCTGGTGCGCCGATTCGGCGAATTGCCCGGCGTTCAGGCGGCGGCCATCGGCAATGACGTCCCCCTGACGGAAGGTTCGCATGGCGAGCAGATCACCTTGGGAACGTCCGCGGGCGATTCTCCCGTCGAAGGCACGGCGGCAACGAGCCTGGTTTCCCCGGGCTACTTTCGCACGCTGGGCATTCCTCTCCTGCGCGGGCGCGAGTTCGGCGACTCGGACGACGGGAAGAATCCGGTGGTCATCGTGAACCTCGCTCTCGCAAACCGGTATTGGCCCGGACAGGACGCGGTCGGGCGAAGGCTGGCGCGGGGCATGGGGAAGGATTTGAAGTGGTGCACGATCGTCGGAGTCGTCGCGAACGCGAAGGTCGAGGGCCTGGACAGGCCGGAGAGCGCGCGTATTTACTTTCCTGAATACCAGGAGTCGTGGCTGGGACTGGCGTTCTTCGTGCGCGCCAACGGCGCGGTCTCGGAGGCCCTGATGAACGCGGTGCGCAGGGAAATCCACGCGGCCGACTCCGATTTGCCCGCGTACGGTTTGAGCACGATGGACCAAATCATGTCCCGGTCCCTGGCGCGGCGCCGGTTCATGGCGATCATGATCGGAGCCTTCGCCGGCGCGTCGCTGCTGCTTGCGGCAATGGGAGTCTATGGCGTCATGGCGCTGACGGTGTCGCACCGCACCAAGGAGATCGGTGTCAGGATCGCGCTCGGCGCAGGCCGCGGGCAGATCATAGGCATGGTCCTCCGCCGCGGTTTGCTCATCGCCGCAGCCGGCATCGGCGCGGGAGCGGTCGGAGCCTTGTTTGCCGCGCAGGCGATCCAGAATCTCCTCTATCAAACGTACCCGCTGGATCCGCTGATCTGGGTCTCGATCGTGCTTTTGCTGTTCGCGATCGCGGTGCTGGCGTGCTGGATACCCGCTCGTTACGCCTCGTCGGTCGATCCGATGATCGCGTTGCGAGGGGAATGACGGCCCCGACATCGTTCAGCGGCGGTGGGCGCTTCGCGAGTCGGCGCGCCGCCAGGACGACTTCCGACGGTCGCCGTCAAGGCGGCGGCTCGCGCCTGGCGGCTCCTACTCCGGAGTGGGGATGAGCTTGTAGACAACGGTCGCGTCGTGCGTCACCGCCGACCAGTGGGGCGCGATATTGAGGGTGGTCTCGCTGGATCCGAGAAAGAGGTACCCGTCGCGCCGGAGAAACGGGCGAATCCGATCGAGGATGCTCCGCTTCGTCTTTACGTCGAAATAGATCATCACGTTGCGGAGGAAGATCAGGTCGAAGGAGGGGAGCGCGGGCCAGGAGCCGATCAGGTTCAGCTGTTTGAATTCCACCATCGACCGGATCTCGGGGGCGATCTGCCACTCGTCGCCCTGCTCGACGAAATATTTCTCCCGCAGCCCCGGGGGCAGCCCCCGGCTCACCTCGATCCGATTGTACCGTCCGTCCTCCGCGTGCCGAAGCACGGAGGGAGAATAGTCCGTCGCAAGAATGTCGATACGCCAGTCGGCGAGTTCCGGAAAATACTCGCGAATCGTGATCGCGATGCTGAAAGGCTCCTGCCCCGTCGAGCATGCCCCGCTCCAGATCGTGAGGCGCCGCTGGGCGCGGCGTTTGGCGATGAGTTCGGGAAGGATCGACCGCCGGAGGGCTTCGAACGGGTGACCGTCGCGGAAGAACGACGTCTCGTTCGTGGTCAGCGACTCGGCGATCTTGCTGTGGAGAAGGCCGGGCGACGGCTGGCAGCGAAGCGCGGAGAGGAAGGAGCTCAGGGTGGGAAAACCCTCGCGAAGGGCCAGCGGAGTCAGGCGCGCCTCGACGAGGTATTCCTTCCCACGTTCCAGGACGATGGCCGCCTGCTCGAAAGCGACGGCGCGAACGAGCTCGAAATCGCGGTGTGTGATCACGTTCAAGGCAACGCCGAGGTGGGCTGGACGGAAATGGGCGGCTGACGGGAGGAAGCGACGCGGCGGCAGATTTCCGGGGCGATTTCGCGCAGCGGCAGCACGCGGGTCGCAAGGCCGGCCCGGGCCACCTGGCCGGGCATGCCCCACACCACGCTGGTCGCTTCGTCCTGGGCGACGATCGGGCACCGCCGCTCGTGGAGCATGCGCGAGCCGTGCAGTCCGTCCTGCCCCATGCCCGTCAGGATCACGCCGAGAGCCGTTGCGCCGCACGTTTCCGCCACGCTGCGGAAGAGGACGTCCACCGATGGCCGGCAGGAGTTTTCGGGAGGGCCATCCTGTAGGTGAAGCTGCAATACGCCGCCTTTGCGAACCACCTCCATGTGGCGTCCGCCGGGGGCGAGGTAGGCGCAGCCCGGCTCGATGATCTGTCCCTCGGAACCCTCGCAGAAACGGACGGAGCCCAGCTTGTCCAGACGTTCGGCGAGCATCTTGGTGAAGAGCACCGGCATGTGCTGGACGATGACGATCGGGGCCGGAAACAGCTTTGGAATCGAGGCGAACACCTCGGCCAAGGCGTTGGGACCGCCGGTGGACGTCCCGATGCAGACCAGGGAAATCGGAGGACGGAACGGGAGGTTGCTGAAACTCGGGGCAAGGAGGGCGGGACCGGCCTGCTGCGGCCCGGGTGCCCCTTCGGTTTCCTTGCGGCGCCCCAGTTGCTTGATTTTCGGAATGAGGTCTTCTCTCAGGCGCTGCAGGCTCAGCGCCACGCTTCCGATGTTGGCGGGTTTGGTGACGTAATCGTTGGCCCCGGCCGAGAGTGCGTCGAGTGTTCGCGCGGCGCCGAGTTCGGTCAGCGTGCTGAACATGATGACCGGCAGGTCCGGATGGGTCTTCCGGAGCTCTCGGACGGTCGTGATTCCGTCCATTTCCGGCATCTCCACGTCGAGGGTGACGACGTCGGGATTGATCTGCGGGATTTTCGCGAGAGCGATCCGGCCGTGCGCAGCGACGCCGACGACCTCGATTTCGGGATCGCTGGCCAGCGCCTCGGTCATGAGGCGACGGATCACGACCGCATCGTCGACGATTAGGACTCGGATTTTAGGCATCGAGCTTGGCACACGCATGGACCGGAGACGCCTTCGCGCCTCCGGTCTTGGTTCGGTCGTGAACGCTTCGGCGGCGTTCTGCGCACCGGAGCGGTTCTGCGGGTTATTTCGCGGATTGGTCCACCAAGCGCTTCAAATCAGCCGCGAGTTTCGCGAGTTCCGTGGCGGCCGAGAGCGTGTTGCCTGCTCCGGCCGTGGTGCTCTTGGCGGCCGTCGAAACGTTGGAGATGTTATGCGAGATCTCGTTGCTGCCGCGCGCCGCCTCGGAGGCGTTGCGGGCGATTTCGTTGGTGGTCGCGGACTGTTGCTCCACCGCGCTCGCGATCGTGTTGGAGATGTCGTTGATCTGCCCGATGATCGTTCCGATCTGGTTGATGGAGGTCACCGCGCCCTTGGCGTCGGCCTGGATGGCTTCGATCTTCTGGCTGATGTCCTCGGTGGCTCGGGCGGTCTGTTTGGCCAACTCCTTCACCTCGTTCGCGACGACGGCGAAACCTTTTCCGGCTTCCCCGGCCCGTGCAGCCTCGATGGTCGCGTTGAGAGCGAGCAGGTTGGTCTGCTGGGCGATGGAGGTGATCACCTTGATCACCTTGCCGATATCGACGCTGCTGACGCCGAGTTTGGCCACGGTGTGATTGGTCTCCTCCGCGACTTTCACCGCCGCGGTTGCGACCTTGGCCGCCTCATTGGCGTTCTTCGCGATTTCTTTCACGCTCGCGCTCATTTCCTCGGCGCTGGTCGCGACCGTCGCCACGTTTTTGCTCACCTGTTCCGATGCCGCCGCAACGACATTGGCCTGGGTGGAGGTCTCGTTCGAGTTGCTGCTCATCTGCTGGCTGACCGCGGTGAGTTCCTCGGCGGCCGACGCGAGCGCCTGGGCGTTCTGCGAGACCGAGTTGATCGTGCGCTGCATGTCGTCTGCGAGGCGCTTGGCGCGCTCCTGGGCGGTGAGGATTTCGGAGAGATCCTGGACGACCTCGACGTAACCCGTGCGCTGGCCCTTCTCGTCCTTGAGCTCGCGGGTGGTCTGCTTGCACTTCTTGCCGTGCCAGTCGAAGTAGCTCTCGCCGACGCCGCGTTCGAGCTGGCGGACGCCGCAGTTGGGCGTGTTGCAGATGTTGGCAGCGGCGCAGCTGCAGGGCTTGCCCGGAGCGGCGTCGCGGTTGGGGATCGTGCCCGCCTTGACCATCAGCTCCTCGAAGGCGCGGTTAAGGAAGACCCACTTCATGTCCTTGTCGAGGACGTGAATCGGGAACGGCACCGCATCCAAAATGCTGATATACCACTCGGCCTTCTGGTGCATCTCGGCCGCCAGTTTCTTCGCCTCCTCCTGGGCGGTGAGGATTTCGGAGAGGTCTTGGACGACCTCGACGTAGCCGGTGCGCTGGCCCTTGCGGTCCTTGAGTTCGCGGGTGGTCTGCTTGCATTTCTTGCCGTGCCAGTCGAAGTAGCTCTCGCCGACGCCGCGTTCGAGCTGGCGGACGCCGCAGTTGGGCGTGTTGCAGATGTTGGCGGCGGCGCAGCTGCAGGGCTTGCCCGGAGCGGCGTCGCGGTTGGGGATCGTGCCCGCCTTGACCATCAGCTCCTCGAAGGCGCGGTTGAGGAAGACCCACTTCATGTCCTTGTCGAGGACGTGAATTGGGAACGGCACCGCATCCAAAATGCTGATATACCACTCGGCCTTCGCCTGCAGTTCCTCGGCCATCTGGTTGGCCCGAGTCTGCGCTTCGGCATAACCGGCCTCGAGCTTCCGAGCGGCTTCGAGTTGCGACCGCAGCGACTCGAGCTCCTTCGCGGAGATGGTCACCATCTCTTCTTCGGGCTCCGACGGGATGCGGGACTTGGCTGTGGGTTGGACGTTGCGGCGGTGCCCGTTCGAGGGCCCGGTTTTTGAGGGTTGGGCTTGGGCCCGGAGGTTGGCGGATTTCATGAAGACGGGGCGGGTTGGTTAAGATTAGGCGGCGGATTCGCGCTGCGGAGGGACCACGGTGGTCGCCGCGGCGACGTCGAGGATGAGAAGAAGGTGCTCTTCGAGCTTGTAGACGCCCGTGACGAGCTCCCGGGCCGACCGATCGAGGGTTTCGGGAGGCTGCTCGTAGAGACCGGCATCGAGGTCGACGACGTCGCCGATTTCGTCGACGAGCAGACTCACGGCGCCGTCGGCCGTGCGAACGATGATGTTCGTCGGCAGGCGGTCTCCCTCCCTGGGAGCGAGGCCGAGACGGGTCCGTAGATCGATCGCGGTCACGATCTGCCCACGCAGATTGATGAGGCCGAAAACTTCAGCCGGAGCGAGAGGTACGGAAGTCATTTCCTGGTACCGGATGACTTCCTGGATCGTTTGAACCTCCACGCCGAAGAAGAAGTCCTTGAGAAAGAAGGTGCAGAACTGCTGGGTGGTGCTCATGGCGGCAAGGTCAGTTTGCGCCGGCGTCATAGAACGACGGGGCGGCCGAGCGGATGATGCTGGCGAGGTCGATCAAGTCGGTCACCCGCTGCTGGATCACCGCGGACCCAAGGATGCCGTCGCGAGCGATGGTGCGCTGCATGGCGAGCGGTGTCTCCACGATGTCCGTGATATTGGATACAACCAGGCCGACGCTCCGGCCGTTTTCGGAATGAACGACCACCTGGAGCACTTCGGGATTCTCGTCCGGCACGTCCGAGGCGCCGACATGGTGCGCCACTCGAATCAGAGGCATGATCTGGCCGCGATACTGCACGACCTCCTGGCCGCCACTGTGCTCGATCGTCGCGGTGGGGAGTTCTTCGAGGCGGGCCACGTCCGAGAGGGGGATAGCGAGGTTCCGATTCGGGCCCGACTTGAACAGGAGAAGAGTCCGCCGTTCGTCGCGAGCGGCGGTGTCGTGCGTTTCCGCCGCGACGCCGTGTTCGCGTGTTTCCGAAACGACGCGCGCCTGTTGAGCCAAACCGACGACGTCAAGAATCAGGGCGACGCGTCCGTCTCCCATGATCGTGGCGCCGGCGAAGCACGACAGGCTCTTGAGCTGTTTGCCCAAAGGCTTCACGACGATCTCCTCGGCGTCGTGGATGGCGTCGACGAGAAGTCCGAATTGCCGGCCGTCCGCCTGGAGGACGACGATGTTGACGGCGTCGGACGCTCCCGAGGATTTCAGATGGAGATGCTCGTTGAGGCTCACAAGCGGGAGGAGCTGTCCGCGCAGCCGGTAGACGGGGGCGCTGTAGAGCGTTTCGATTTTGCGGAGCGCCTCGTCGCCATCGAGGCGCACGAGTTCGAGAAGGTTCACCTGCGGGATGGCGAAACGTTCGCCTCCGCTGTTGACGATGAGTGCGGGGATGATCGCCAGGGTGAGGGGAATCTTGATCTTCAGCGTCACTCCCACGCCCTGCGTGCTCTGCAGGTCGACGGAGCCGCCGATCTTTTCGATGTTGGTCCGGACGACGTCCATGCCGACTCCGCGGCCCGAAAGATTCGTGACTTTCTCGGCGGTGGAGAAACCGGGCAGGAAAACGAGATTGCAGATTTCGCGTTCCCCCATCCGCGCGGCCTGATCAGGGCTGATCAATCCGCGCTCGAGAGCCTTGGCCCTGACACGGTCCACGCCTATGCCGCGTCCGTCGTCGATGATCTCGATGTTGACCTGGCCTCCCTCGTGGAAAGCCCGGAGCGTCAGCCGTCCCTCTTCGGGCTTCCCGGCGGCGACGCGTTCCGCGGGCAGCTCCTGGCCATGGTCGACCGCGTTGCGGATGATGTGGGTGAGCGGGTCCTTGATCGCCTCGATGATCGTGCGGTCGAGCTCCGTCTCCTGGCCTTCCATCACGAGCGTGACCTTCTTGTGGAGGTCCTTGGCGAGATCGCGCACGATCCGGGGAAACTTCGCCCAGACGTTTCCGATGGGCTGCATCCGGGTCTTCATCACGCTGCCCTGCAGCTCGGTGGTGATCAGGTTGAGCCGCTGCGAGGCGGCGGCGAGGGCGGCCGAATCGGGATGGCCGACGTTCTGGAGAATCTGGTTTCTCGCCAGGACCAGTTCGCCGACGAGATTCATCAGCCGGTCGAGCTGGCCGACGTCGACGCGTATGGCGGTATCGGATACCGCTGACGAGACGCTTTTCGCGGCCGGGGCCGGCGGCGTTTCGGTGGCCGTCGGTTTGGGGGCCGGCTCGGCCGCGGGCGGCGGCGGAGGAGGGGAATCGTCGAAGAGGCCGAACGCGGCGGAGTCCGTCTCCGCGGCGGGAGCGGCCGGTTGCTGTGTCTGCAGCTCCGTCAGGCGAGCGATCAACGCGCTCTGGTCGCCTTCGCCGTCGGTGCCGTGCAGCTCGAGATGGCGGAGCATTCCGCGGAGCGCGTCGGAAAGGCTGAGAAGGGCGGAGATGAGCTCGGTGCCCGGTTGGATTTTCCCGTCGCGCAAGAGCGCCAGGAGGCTCTCGCCCGCGTGGGTGGTCGCTTCAATTCGCGCCAGACCGAGGCAGCCGGCCGAACCTTTGATCGTATGTACGACGCGAAAGATGACGTTGAGGGTCTCTTTGTCGGCCGTGCCGTTTTCCAAACTGAGGAGCTGGCGGTCGAAGCTGTCGAGCCCCTCGAAGCTCTCGATCAGCAAGTCGTTAATCAACTGACGCTGGAGGTCGTCGGACATAATCGAGCGAGAAAAATCTCCGTCTCAGCTGGGCAGAAGCTTCGCGACGATCGCGAGGAGCTGGTTCGGACTGAACGGCTTGACCAGCCATCCGGTGGCTCCCGCCATTTTCCCCCGGAACTTGATCGTCGGATCGGACTCGGTCGTGAGCAGGAGGATGGGGACGGTTTGGTACTGCGGCAGCTGGCGTGTCTGTTTTGTCAGTTCCAGACCGTCCATGCGCGGCATGTTCAAGTCGGTGATGATCAGGTCGACGGCTCGGGCCTTCAGGAGGTCGAGAGCGGCGGCTCCATCGGGAGCCTCGATCACCTCGTGGCCGGTGCCGCGAAGCGTTACGGAGACCAGCCGACGAATCAGGCCGGCGTCGTCAACGGTGAGGATGAGCTTTCCCATAGGGTAGTCGGGACAGGCCGCTGGGGGTTGGCGTCTCTCCGCGTGCGCGGCGTGGAGGGGGAGAGCCGGGAGTGAAAGCGATTGCTGGCGTGCTGAATTGCGGCGCGAAGAGGGCGGGGCGACGACTGACTTCCGAATCGGGGCGCAAGGTGTTTCTGACGAATTGACGCGATGGATCGTCACAAAATCTCGACAACCTGAGCGCTGTTTTCACCACGACAAAATGTGCGCAGCGATTTACAAAAACCCCTTAGGTGGATCACGAGTGCAGTCTCCGAGGAACCCCTTAGCCGCCCGCTTCGAGAACGGCGCGAGAGGCCGCGGGAGACACGCGGATCGGAACTTGTGTTTGTTGCCCAGCGCCAGCCGGATGGGCGCGGCGCCGTGTTCTGTGTATCAGAAATCGGATACGCGACGCCCGGTCTGCGCGGCTGGCAGAGGAAAGCAACCGGCCGGAAAAACCGCCGCCCGCCGACACGCGGGCAGGTTGGGAGTTTTTCGTATCGGCGGTGCCGGCGTGTTGTCGGCAGGACACTGCGTGCTCCGCGTTTTACGATTGAGTCGCGGTTGCCGACGGCACGACCCCGCATAGCGTGCGCGGCATGAAACGGCTCACGGACTACGAACAGAAACACGATCCGCTTCACCAACGGTGCCCGGTCCGGGCGGCGCTCGACGTGATTCGCGGTCGGTGGAAGCCGTCCATTCTTTACGAACTGAGCGCCGGGCCGAAGCGCTTTGGCGATCTCAAGGACGCGCTGCCGGGTGCAACCGCCCAAGCCCTGACCGTGCAGCTGCGCCAACTCGAGGCCGATGGCGTGGTGCACCGGACCGTGTTTCCGGAGATTCCCCTACGGGTGGAGTACGCCCTTTCCGAATCCGGAGCCGAGCTGTCCGAAGTGATGAACCAGCTCGAGCTCTGGGGAACGGGCTATCTTCGTCGCCGGGGATTGATCCGTGAGCGGCGAGCGGGCGCGGTGGTCACTTTTTCGTGACCAGCTCACAACCTTGGGATGAAGCAGCAGGCGTTCGGCGCGGCTAGAATGCGCGGCATGAAAACTCTGCTCGTCGTCCATTCCAGTGGCCGCGCCACCCGATCGATCACCCGCAAACTCGCGCTGCGGTTCGCCGCGCGCTGGCAAGCTCGGGAGGGCTTCCGCGTTCTCGAACGCGACCTCACGTCCGAACCCCCGCCCGTCGTGAACGAGGCATGGATCGCCGCCGCGTTTCGCGACCCGGAGAAGCGCACCGATGCCGACGGGCTGGTGCTGCAACGAAGCGAGAACCTGATCCGCGAACTCGAGTCGGCCGACGCCGTGGTGATCGGTGTGCCGTTGTACAATTTCGGCATGCCCGCGCAGCTGAAGGCCTACATCGACCAGATCGTCCGGGTCGGACGAACCTTCGCCCTCGATCCGTCGGCCCCCATTCCCTACTGGGGACTGCTCCCTCCCAAACCTGTCGTGGTGGTGACCTCCGCGGGCGACGGCGAACTGCAGAAAGGCGGCGCACTGGAGCATCTCAATTTCCTGGAGCCGCACCTGACGCACGTCCTGGGGTTCATCGGTCTGGGTGAGCCTACCTGGGTGCGCGTCGGGTATGAGGAATTTGGCGACGATCGCCTGAAACGCGCCCTCTCCGCCGCAGAAGCGGCCGTCGACCGATTGGCCGACGAATTGAGCGAAGCGACTAGCCTGAAGACCGCCTAGGGGCAGGAACTCGGGATCTCCGGAGCGCCCCGGCGAACGAACCCGCCGCGGCGCGGCCAAGAAATCAGGGGAATGCAACTGACAGAAATGTAAGGCGGCGGGTCTTGTCGCTCGACTGGACGCTTCGGACATGCTCGGGCCGTGCAACCCGTCGACTACTGGATCGTAGGCCTGTATCTCGTCGTGCTCGCGGTGATCGGAATCGTGCTGGCGCGGAAAGCATCGCAGAGCAGCGAACATTACTTTCTCGGTGGTCGCGCGCTTCCCTGGTGGGCGTTGGGGGCGTCGGGAATGGCCAGCAACCTCGACGTCGCCGGGACGATGACGCTGGTGGCCCTGATCTATCTGTACGGGCTCCACGGTTTCTTCATCGAACTGCGCGGAGGAGTCGTCCTTCCGATCGCGGTCTTCCTCGCCTTCATGGGCAAATGGCACCGCAGAAGTGCGGTCATGACGACGGCCGAGTGGATGCTGCTGCGGTTCGGCGACGGACTGCAGGGCAAGGCGGCCCGGTTCACCGCGGCGCTGACCTATCTGGCGATCACCGTGGCGATGACGGTCTATTTCTTCACCGCGGGAGGACGTTTCCTGGCCGAGTTTCTGCCCTTTACTCCGTTCCAATGCACCGTGGGCATCGCGCTCGTGGCCTTTGGCTACACCCTGATCGGCGGACTCTACGGAGTCGTTTGGACCGACGTTTTTCAGGCGGGCATCATCGGCGGCGCAGCCGTCTATGTGGCGGTGATCGCAGCCCGGCAGATAACGCCGGAACTGCTGGCTGCCTGGCCGGGAAACCGGCTGAACGACTTCGTCCCGCATTGGCACGTCGACGGCCTCGGTGCGTATTCAAACTTCGGATGGTTCCTCTGCGTTTGGGCCCTGAAGGGAATCACCGAAGGACTGGGAGGAAGCGCCGGTTCGGCCTATATGGCGCAGCGTTACTACGCGGCGCGTTCCGATGCCGAGTGCCAGAAGCTCGGCATGCTTTGGACGGTACTTTTCGCCGTGCGGTGGCCGCTGGTGCTCGGGTTTGCGATCCTGGCGGTGAAGCTCGGAATCGACGCCTCCGACGCCGCGACGATCGAAAGCATCGTGCCGACGGTTCTGAACTCGGCCTTCTTCCCGCCGGGAGTGCGCGGACTGATGATCGCAGCCCTGCTGGCGGCGGCGATGTCGACCTTCGATAGCACGATCAACGCGGGCGCATCCTATCTGGTGCAGGACATCTACGGTCCGCTCCGGCCGCGGGCGACTCAGCGCGAGGTGATCTGGGCCGGATATCTCGGATCGGCCGCGATCGTGGCCCTGGGACTCACCATCGCCGTGGTGGCGAACACGTCGCTTTTGAGCGTCTGGGTGAACATCGTGATGCTGCTTTTCCCGGCGTTTCTGGTGCCGTTTGCATTGCGCTGGTATTGGGCCCGGTTCAACGGCGCGGGTTTTGCGGTCGGGATCGCGGCAGGTTTTCTCGCGGCCTGGCTCTCGCGCTGGTTTCCCACCGTGGCTGCGAACGAGGCGCTGCAGTTTGTCTTTGTCGCGGGGAGTTCGCTGGCTGCCTCGCTCGCAGCCACATTTGCCGCCGATCCCGTGCCCGAGTCGGTGCTGCGCAACTTCCACGCGCGAGTCCGGCCCTTCGGTTGGTGGCCGCGCGCGTGGCGGGCGGGCAGCGAAGACGAACACCGCTGCGATGGCTGGCGCGTCGCGGCCGCGCTGATTTGGCAACTGCTGACGTTCCTGATTCCGATGGGAGCGGTCCTGGGGAGATGGCCCGAGGTGCTGGTAATGGGGGTGGTGTGGATCGCGCTGTTCACGCACCTGGTCAGGTCTCTTCCGCGCAGCTGACCGGGGCGGCGCCGCTCGCGCGGAGATGAACGTCGCGTTACGGCGGCGAAGCTCCCGGGCTTCAATTGGAGTTCGCAATCGGAGCCGCAACGCGCCGTCGCAGTCTGACAGAAATGTAAGCCAAAACGGGTCGAGGAAAACGGTTCCGGGGACGATACTGAGCGGGTCGAGGCGCCACCCTGTCGGCGGCGTCGTGAACACCCAATCATCAACCGAATGTCCATGCCCGAATCCCACCCAATTCTCCCGAGTGAACTCCCGCGTATCGCCCTGATTTCGACCCATGGCTACGTCGCGGCAGTCCCGCCACTCGGAGCCGCGGATACCGGCGGCCAGGTGGTGTACGTGCTGGAGCTGGCAAAGAAGTTCGCGCAACTCGGGTATCTCGTCGACATCTGGACGCGCCGCTTTGCGGACCAGCCGGAGATCGACGAAGTCAACGAGCGCGTGCAGGTGATCCGCGTGCCCTGCGGGGGAGACGCCTTCATTCGCAAGGAAGACCTTTGGGAGTTTCTCCCCGAATGGTGTGAAAACGCCCTCAAGTTCATCCATCAGCGCGGTTACGTCTATCGCTTCATCAACAGCCACTATTGGGACGCCGGCATGGCGGGTCAGTGTCTCGGCGCTGCGCTCGACGTGCCACATATCCACACCCCGCATTCGCTCGGCATCTGGAAAAAGCGGCAGATGGAAAAAGACTACCCGCAGAACAAGGCCAGCTTCGAGGCGCAGTACAATTTCACGCGGAGGATCCTGGAGGAGCGACGACTCTACGGAGACTGCGATCTCGTGATTGCGACCACGCCGCCGCAGTACGACATGCTTCTCGATGCGTACGACGTGCCGTCGGACAAGATCCGCATGGTGCCGCCCGGCTACGACGACACGCGCTTCTTTCCGGTGAGCGCACCGACGCGCGAAACGCTTCGCCGCCGGCTCGGTTTCGAGGGGAACGTCATTCTCGCCCTCGGACGGCTCGCTCGGAACAAAGGGTACGATCTGCTCATCGAGGCCTTTCCGCTCGTGGCGAAACGGCACCCGAACGCCGTGCTCCACCTCGCTGTCGGCGGCGAGGAGACGAACGCCCGAGAGCGGACGATCCTCGGGGAGCTTCGAGCCCTGGCGACCCGCACCGGCTTCGCGGATCGCATCCGTTTCGGCTCCTTCATCCCCGACGCCGAGTTGCCCGACTATTACCGCGCGGCCGATCTGTTCGTGCTCTGCAGCCGGTACGAACCGTTCGGGATGACGGCGATCGAGGCGATGGCCTCCGGCACCCCGACGGTCGTCACCGTGCATGGCGGTCTGCATCGCGCGCTGTCTTTCGGTCGTCATGCGCTCTTCGCCGATCCGTTCGATCGCGAGGATCTAGGCATCACAATGGCGAAGGTTTTCCGTCACCCTCGGCTAAAGAACCGACTCTCCCGGATGGGCGCTCACAAGGCTCGATCGCTTTTCACCTGGAGCGGCATCGCCCAGCAGCTGCTCGCCGTGGTCAACGATCCGCGGGAGCTGGCCCTCGCCCAAGACGATGTCGAATGGGACGAGCCCTGGAACGACGGAGACTGAGAACTTTTTTCGAGGAAGTGTTGCCATGATCTCGATCTTTGCCGCGGACCTCGACGGCACGCTGCTCGGGAATCCCGAGTCTGAGTGGCGGTTTCATTCTGCGTGGGCGGCTCTGCGCGAAAAAGAGCGCCCGCTGCTCGTCTACAACACCGGACGCGACCTCCGGGATGTGCGCTCCCTCATTTCCGAGGGGGTGCTGCCCGAGCCCGACGCGATCATCGGCGGAGTCGGAACGCTCCTGGAGGACGCCCGCGATCCCCGCGCCTCGACCGAGTTCAGCCGTCGTTTCGGCGAAGGCTGGAACCTTGCAGTGGTGGAAGAGATCGTCGGCGCATTTCCGAGGGTGGTCCAGCAGCCGCCGAGTGCGCAGCACCCGTACAAATCGAGCTGGCGCCTGGCCGACGCCACGCCCGGGGAGCTGGACGCGTTGCGCGGGTACCTTCGCGAAGCGGGCGTCCTGGCCAATGTCGTGTATTCGTGCGACCGTTACCTGGACGTGCTCCCGGATCGTGCCGACAAGGGCAAGGCCCTGGCATGGTACGCCGAGCGGCGCGGCATCCCGATCGCCGAAATCCTGGTCGCGGGCGATACGGGCAACGACACCAGCATGTTCCTTCTTCCGGAGGTCGTGCGCCTCGTGGTCGAAAACGCACTTCCCGAGTTGCTGGCGGAGATCGTCCGCCTCCCGAAGTATTTCGCGCGGGGCTTTTTCGCCGACGGCGTCCTCGACGGACTCGAGCACTATGGCGTGATCTCCTGAGTCCGCCCGCAGGGGGGAGTCTGGCGGTGGAAGAGAATCCCTCGAAATCGGGGTCGTTTCGTCCGACCACAGCTCGGCGAGCCCGCGAGCCAGGATGGGATGGACGACGTGGGGCCGGGAGGTTTGGATCGAGGCGCAGTCTTTCGCCCGGACGTTGTCGATGATGGCGGTTATGAAGAGATCTGCCTGACAGCCCGCATCGGAAGCGCTGCCACCGCAGCGACTGGCTCCCCGGCTGCCTCACCTCACGCTTTCCATGAACCGACCCCGCCTTCGTTCTCTCCTGTTCGCACTCTCCGCGGTGACCGCGGCCTCGCTGCTCTCCGCCGCGCCGAGCCGCTCCTGGACGGCCGACAACGGCAACGGCACCTACACGAACCCGCTCTTCTATGACGAGTTCTCCGATCCCGACATGATCCGAGTCGGCGACGATTTTTACCTCGCGGGGACAACGATGCACTCGATGCCCGGTGTCGTGATCCTGCACTCGAAGGACCTCGTGAACTGGGAATTCCTCAGCTACGCCTTTCAGCGCCTCGAGATGGGACCGGAGTTCAATCTCGAGAACGGCAAGGAGGCGTACGGCCAGGGCATCTGGGCGCCGTGTATCCGCTATCACCAGGGCAAGTTTTACGTCTTCTCGAACATCAATGGCCACGGACTGCAGGTCTTCGTCGCCGACAACCCCGCCGGTCCTTGGGAGCATCGGAACTTCAAGGGACGCATCTACGATTTGTCCGTGCTCTTCGACGACGACGGCCGCGTCTACGCCGTGCACGGTTACGACGAGGTGATCGTCACGGAGCTCAAACCCGACCTCAGCGGAATCATCGAGGGCTCAAACCGTGTGGTGATTCCCCACGGCAACGCGATGGGCGAAGGGCACCATTTCTACAAGATCAACGGAAAATACTTCATCATCAGTGCGAATTACGCGCCCACCGGACGCATGCAGGCGGCCCGCGCCGACCACGTGCACGGTCCCTACGAAACGGTCGTGATCGCAGGGAAGGAGACCCTGGGCACGCAGCGCGGGTGGCTGGTGGAGAACGTGGGCCTTGGGCGTCCGCTGCCCGAGCCCGGTGCGACGTTCACGCTCACGGGACCGGGCGACAACTACCTCGGGGCCGTGCCGATGCATCAAGGCGGCATCGTGGATCTGCCCAACGGTCAGTGGTGGGGTTTTTCCATGCTCGATTTCCGCTCCGTCGGACGCACGACGGCACTGTCTCCCGTGACATGGGTGGACGGTTGGCCCTACTTCGGTCTCCCCGGGAATCTGGGCCGCAGCCCGCACACGTGGGCCAAACCTGACGTCGCAGCAAAGGTCGAGCCTCACGCGCCGTACCAGCGTAGCGATGATTTCTCGGGCTCCAAGCTGCTGCCCATTTGGCAATGGAACCACAATCCGGTGGCCGCGAAGTGGTCGCTGACGGAGAAACCTGGATCTCTTCGCCTGCACACGCTGCCGGCCAGCCAGCTGCTCTGGGCGAAAAACACCCTGACGCAGCGCGCCATCGGCCCCGTTTCCATCGTCACGACCGAACTCGACGCCTCCGGTCTGCAGCCGGGCGACTATGCAGGTCTGGCGCTGTTCAACATGCCCTTTGCCACGATCGGTGTCGCACGCACGGGCGCGAAACTCGTGCTCCGCTATTACGATCAGCTGAAGAACGAGACGATCGAACAGCCCCTGGCCTCGCCGCATGTCTGGCTGCGCGCGACCGGGGATTACGACGAGGACGCCGCTCGCCTGGGCTTCAGCGCCGACGGAAAGACGTTCGCCGACCTCGGCGGCGAAATCCGCCTGCCGTACCAGCTGAAGACATTCCAGGGAACGCGTCTCGGGCTCTTCGCGTTCAACACGGCGGGCAACGAGGGCGGCCACGCCGACTTCGCGGACTTCCGCGTGGACGAGCCGCTCGCCGACCGTTCGAAAAACGTTCCGTTCGGCAAGGTGGTCACCTTTACCAATCTCGCCAACGGCTCGGTGGTTTGGGCCAATCCGCACGGCATGCTGCACTTCACTCAGAAGGATTCGAAGGAGTCGAAGGGCGCCGGCGTGCGTTTTAGGGTGCACGATCGCGGCCAGGGGCGCGTGGCGCTCGAGGCGATGGACGGCAGCGGTTTTCTGACCGTCGTCGGCGCAGGTCTCTCGGCCGACGTTCGCCTGCAGAAAGAGGAATCCGCCGCCAGCCTGTTCCTATGGCAGGACATGCTGCGCAACCGCCAGTGCATGCTCCTTTCGCTGAAGACGCATCGCTACGTGGGCATCGATCCGAGCACCGGAGAGCCGTACGGCGCAGACTGGCCCGGCACCACGCCCAACCGAAAGGATGGAACGGTGCTGACCTGGACAGAGGTATCCAAAGAGCCATAGCGACCGGGCCGTATTCCCCAAGCGCCTCCTGGGAATCTTCCGGAATCTGCGTCGATTGCCGGGAGACTGCTGCCGTCGCGGGAACCGGACTTGCGGCGGAGGAACGTACGCACGCATCGCCGCCGGAGCACCGGACGGCTGCAGGACCCAATGTCGCTGAAGGAGACGTTTTTTGGAAAACGGCTACGTTCCGAAGCTGAACAAGAGGAACAGATCGGCCCTTTCGCCGCTGTGCCCGTGCTCGGCCTGGATGCCCTCGCTTCCGCGTCGTACGGGCCTGAAGCGGCCCTGACGGTTTTGCTGCCGCTCGGGGCTGCCGCTTCCAGCTACGTCGTTGTGGTCGCCTGTGCGGTGGTCGCGGTCCTGCTGATCGTCTTTTTCTCCTATCGGCAGACGATCCCCGCGTACCCGCAAGGCGGAGGTTCGTTCACGGTCGCCAAGGACAATCTCGGGACGGGGATCGGTCTCCTGGCCGCGAGCGCCCTGGCGATCGACTATGTCCTGAATGTCGCGGTCGCGATTTCCGCGGGAGTGGGGGCGCTGGTCTCGGCGGCTCCGAAGCTGTTCCCGCACTCCCTTGCCCTCTGCCTGGGTATTCTCGCTGTCATTACCGTCGTCAATCTCCGGGGAATTCGGAGCGCCGGCCTGGTCTTCATGACGCCGACCTACCTCTTCGTGGGAACGTTGGGGATCACGATCCTGATCGGAATCTGGAAGACGGTGGGTACGGGCGGCCATCCTCAGCCGGTCGAAACCCTGCCGGCGGCCGGTGCGGCCACGGCGGCGGCAAGCGTCTGGATCGTTCTCCGCGCTTTCGCGAGCGGCTGCACGGCGTTGACGGGCATCGAAGCGGTCAGCAACGCGGTGCCGGTTTTCCGGCAGCCGAAGATCGAGAACGCGCGCCGTACGCTGACGGCGATCATGGCCGTTCTGGCGTTTCTCGTGATCGGCGGCGCCGTGGTCGCCCGCGCCTACGGCATTCACGCGACGGTGCCTGGCCACGCCGGATACCAGAGTGTCCTCTCCCAGATCGTCGCGTCGGTGGTGGGGCGGGGCTGGTTCTACTATCTCATGATGACGGCGGTCCTCCTGGTGCTGGCGCTCTCGGCGAACACCAGTTTTGCGGACTTCCCGCGAGTGTGCCGCGTCTTGGCGCAAGACGAGTACCTGCCGGCGGAATTCGCGCATCGTGGAAGCCGGCTGGTGTACACGGCGGGGATTCTGCTGCTGGCCGGACTCTCCGGTGCGTTGCTGGTTCTTTTCGGCGGAATCACCGACCGCTTGATCCCCTTGTTTGCCGTGGGCGCGTTCCTGGCGTTCACCCTGTCTCAACTCGGCATGGTCTTCCACTGGCGGCGAAGAGGCGGTCCGGGAGCAATGCGTTCGCTGATCGTCAACGCCGTGGGCGCCCTTGCGACCGGCACCACGCTGATCGTGATCGCGGTGGCGAAGTTCCGGGAGGGAGCGTGGATCACGATTCTGGTGATACCGCCCTTGCTCCTGCTCTTCAGGCGAGTGCGCCGCTATCACGAGACGCTGGACCGCGAGACGGATGCCGGCGGCCCCCTCGATGTGCGAGGACTGTTGCCTCCTGTGGTGGTGATCCCGCTCAAGCGCATGGATGCCGTGGCGAGAAAGGCGCTGCGGCTCGCGATCACGATGTCCTCGGAAGTGCGAGCCGTTCAGATCGTGGCGGAGGAAATGAAAACCGAGGACCTGAGTGCGTCCTGGGACACGCTCGTGGAGGAGCCGGCTCGCGCCGCCGGATACAAACCGCCTTTCCTCACGGTGGTGCGGTCGCCGTATCGGGAGTTCTTCTCCCCCCTGCTGAGGGCGTTGAAGGATTTGGGCGAGGAGTATCCCGACCGCACGATCGCCGTGATGCTTCCGGAGGTCGTCGAGCGACGCTGGTATCATTTCCTCTTCCGCCACCGCGCCACGTTCCTGAAGGCGCTGCTCCTGATGCGCGGCGGACCGCGTATCGCTCTGATCACGACACCGTGGTACCTCCAGGAAGCGGCCCACGGGGAGAAGCTCAGAACGCCGCGATCCGCGAAGGACGATGCGGTAACTCAGGTGGTGCAGGCACCCGCGGAGTAGGGGGCTTCGCCGTTGCGGTAAGTCCAAACGTTATGTCTTTCGATCGATGGATGCTGGTACTCGGGGCGTTGCTGCTCGGCATCGCGTTGGTGAATCCGCTCGTGAAGCGGCTGCCGATCACGACCACGATCATCTATCTTCTCGTCGGGGTGGCATTGAGCCCGCTTTGGCTGGGGCTGTTGGAGGTGGACCCGTTCAGGGACGTGGCCTGGCTCCATCACGGGGCGGAGCTGGCCGTTCTTGTTTCATTGTTCGGAGTTGGAATGAAGCTTCGGATGCGGCTGGGCCATGCATTGCTGAGGCCGGCACTGAGTCTGGCCGTGGTCTCCATGGTCGTGACGGTGGGATTGGTGGCGGCGACGGGTTATTGGCTCATGGGCCTTCCGGTGGGAGCGGCGGTGCTTCTCGGCGCGGTGCTCGCGCCGACCGACCCCGTATTGGCGTCCGATGTACAGCTGCGCCATGCGGCCGATCGCGACCGCGTCCGCCTCACCTTGAGCGCCGAGGCCGGGCTCAACGACGGCACTGCGTTTCCGTTCGTGCTGATGGGACTGGCGTTGCTGAACCCCGCACATTCGTTCGAACCGGTGCCGTGGCTTCTACGCGACGTGATCTGGGCGGGGCTTGGCGGTCTGGCGATCGGCTCGGCAACCGGCTTCGGAGTGGGGACGCTGGTACTCTCCCTGCAACGGAGGCGCGGCGGGAGTCTGGATTTCGGCGAATACCTGGTCATGGGCCTTGTCGGAGTCTCGTACGGGCTCGCCTCGGCCCTTCACACCTACGGGTTTCTCGCCGTGTTCGCCGCCGGAGTGGGGCTGCGTGCGGTCGAACGGCGCGCGAGCGCCGTGAACCAGATTTCGGATACGGCATTGACCGACGACACCGCACGCCTGCCGCTTCCGGCAGACGATCCTCGGGTGGTTCCCGTGTATCTCGCCGGGACGCTGCAATCGACCAATCAGCAGCTGGAACACATTCTCGAGGCCGCCTTGGTGCTGGTGGTCGGCGCGTCGCTGTGGCGGGTGGGCGTGAGCGGAGAGGCGCTTTGGTTCGCGCCCTTGCTCTTCCTGGTCATACGCCCGCTGGCCTGTGTGCCGCTGTTGTTTGTCCATCGATTCACGCGGCTCGAAGCGGGGGCGGTCGCGTGGTTCGGGATCCGCGGAATCGGCTCGCTCTTTTACGTGACGTATTCGATCGACCACGGACTGCCGCGGGAAGTCGCGGGACGGTTGGTCTCTCTCACCCTGGCGGTGATCGCCGTGTCGATTCTCGTACACGGCATTTCCGTCACGCCCTTGCTGGACGCATATCACCGCCGCAAGCCACCCCGGTGAAAACCCGCCTTCCCCCCGCAGGTATCTACTTCCCCGTTACGAGCGCTGGTTCACTCGGGCCTCTTCTCGTGCCATCGGCGGCTTCGAACTGCCGGCGGAGCGCTGCAACACCCGGCATACAGAAGCGCGCCCGAGAACTTGCGCAGGCCGACGGATGGCGCGTCGGCCCGCGTGGTTTCCTGCAGAACCTCTAGAACGTCAGCGTGGCCTTCTGCCGCAGGTCGGCGGAGGAGGCGCCGGCTTGGAAGGTCCAGCTGCCGTGCGGGACTTGGAATGCCTTTTCTGCGTCGCTCCAGCGGCGAAGCGCGGATGCGGGGACGATCAGTTCCACCTTTTGCGCTTCACCTTTTGCGAGGTGAACGCGGCGGAAACCGCAGAGGGCGACGATCTCGCGCGGGTGTGTTTCCGCCGGCGGCGTCGCGTAGAGCTGCACGACTTCATCGCCGTCGCGGTCGCCGCGATTGGTCACGGTGAGCGACGCGGCGACGGAGCCGTCCGGCAGGCGCTTGGTTTGCAGTTCGCCGTACGCGAACGTCGTGTAGCTGAGTCCGTGGCCGAACGGATAGAGCGGCGCGCCTTTGAAATAACGATAGGTGCGGCCCTTCATCTCGTAGTTCTGGAAGTCGGGCAGATCCTCGGTTGCGCGGTAGAATGTCAGAGGCAGGCGTCCGGCCGGATTGTACGTGCCGAGCAGGACATCGGCGACGGCGGTGCCGCCGGCCTGACCCGGATACCAGGCCTGCAATACGGCGTTGGCGTTCTCTTTGGCCCAGGGGAAGGCGACGGCGCTACCGGAGAGATTCACGAACACCATCGGCTTGCCCGTCGCGTGCAGCTTCTCGAGGAAACGTTGCTGCAGCTGTGGAAGCTCGATCCGAAGACGGTCGCCGCCGTTGAAGCCATCGTAGTCGACGGCCATCTCTTCGCCTTCGAGTTGAGCGGACAAGCCGCCGACGAACACGATGAGGTCCGCCGTCTTCGCGACCGCGAGGGCCTCGGCTTCGTGCAGCTCGACGGCCGGAGTTTTCCATTCGAGCACCACGCTGCTCTGGCCGTGGCCTTGCGCGTATTCGAGGCGGATGGGAAGGGACGTGTTGTCGGGCAGCACACGGGCGACGGTGACCTCTCGTTCGCGCGCTTCGTCTCCCGCCGGCGGAACCCAGGCGTCGAGCACCAGGGCGTCGTCGAGGTACAACCGGAACCCGCCCCGGCCCCGGATTTGGAATTGGTATTCGCCGGCGAGCGTGGTCTGCAGCTCGCCGGTCCACCGGACGGAAATGCCTGCTTCCGGGACGCCCGGAGGCAGACCGCCGGGATTGCAGGACAGGCAGAGCGGCCGTTCCGTGCGCTGCGCCACGGGCGATCCGCTCAACGTGGGGTTGGCGAAGTAGTCTCCGCGGAACCAGGGTTGGGGAATGGGCCGGAAGCGGTCCGGCCGCGTGGAATAGTCGATGCCGTGGGCATAGGCGACCTGCACGCCGAGGGGCTCGAGCGCTGCTTTCAACCCCGTCAGGACGGTGATGGGAGCGGAAGGCTGGCCGTTGTAGTTACCGACCAACGACGGAACTGAGTTGGCGTTGGGGCCGATGACGGCGATGCGCTGGAGCTTTTTCGGCGCGAGAGGCAGAATGCCGTCGTTCTTCAGGAGGACGAGCGATTCACGCGCGGCTTTCAGCGCTAGATCGCCATGGGGCTTGGAGTCGTTTTCCGAGGGCGCGATGGCGTTGAACGGAACCCGGTCCTGCGGATCGAAAAAGCCCAGGCGAAACATCGTGCGGAGCAGCGGGTAGACGCGGTGGTCGATGTCCGCATCCGAAAGCTGGCCGGTGCGCACGGCCTGCACGAACGTCGAGGTGTCGCCGCCGCAGCGGACGTTCATTCCCGCCCGCGTCGTCAGGACATTGGCCTCGAGGTGATTCGCCGCTCGCCGGTAGGTGTGGACCAGGTCGTCGACCGAGCCGCAGTCGGAGGTGACGTGTCCGTCAAAGCCCCACTCCTTGAGGAGGCCGTAGAGCAGGGGACTGATCGAGCACGGCGTGCCGTTCAGCGCATTGTACGCGGTCATGACGACCTCGACGTGCGCCTCGCGCACCAGCGCCTCGAACGCGGGCAGATAGATCTCGCGGAGGTCCGCCTCGCTCGGCGACACGTCGAAGTTGTGCCGAAGCGATTCCGGTCCGCTGTGCACGGCGAAGTGCTTCGCGCAGGCGCTCGCGAGGAGGTAGTCCTTGTCGTCGCCTTGAAGACCGCGGACGAAAGCGACGCCGAGTCGGGCCGTGAGAAACGGGTCTTCGCCGTAGGTCTCCTGGCCGCGACCCCAGCGCGGGTCCCGGAAGATGTTGATGTTGGGCGACCAGAACGTGAGACCGTGGAAGATCGTCCCTTCCTGCGGCGTGCCGCGGTAGCCGTTGAACTTGGCGCGACCCTCGACGCCGATGACGTGCGCGATCTCTCCCTGCAGGGAGTCGTCCCACATCGCGGCGAGGCCGATCGCCTGCGGAAACACCGTGGCGGTGCCGGCGTTCGCCACGCCGTGAAGCGCCTCGCTCCACCAATCGTACTTGGGAATTCCGAGCCGGGGCACGCCGGGGGTGCTGTTGGTCATCATCGACGCTTTTTCCTCCAGCGTCATGCGTGAGATGAGATCCTGGATACGGACCGCCTGCGGTTTCGACACGTCCCGATACGCCGGGACGTCTTCGGCCAGCAGCAACGCTGCTGGGAACAGGAGCGCTGCGATCAGCGCGGACATGGATCGGGGTGTGGTCATGGTTGGAAATCTCTGAGAGGGACGGTGTCGGTTCGATTGGCCTGCGCGGGTCGTGGCGCCCGCCAACGCGCGAGAGAGACGGCCGGGCTTATTTGGCCCAGGCTTCGCCCTCGGGGGTGCGGCGCCAGGCGAAATAGGCGTCGAGCACCTCGAGCGACGCGGCGCTGGGCACGGGGCCGACCTTGGGTTCGTTGTGAAAGTACATCACCCGGCGGTCTTTCTCCGTGAAGGCGGGCCAGACGGGCAGGCCGGGGCCGTTCGGATCCCCGTGTTTCGCGAAATTCGTCCAGTAGGCGGCGAGGTCATCCGAGATCTTGAGATCCGCCGGAGTGGTCTCGGGCTTGTTGCGATCGAGCGTCTGGAAAACGTAGGGCACGTCCACGCCGTGCGGCGTCCCGTGATCGGCCTCGGGCGAGCCGGCGGGATGCTCGGCGTGCTGGTCGAAGTAATAGCAAAACACCTTGGACGTGTTTCTCTGCGCCTGCAGGCGCGCCCAGCTCCACGTGTGCCATCCGAATGCCGCGTCCCGCATCAGGTCGCGCGCCGTCTTGGGCACGGAGTCGCTGCCCACCGGATACGCGGCGAGGAGCTTGTCGGCGAACGGACCGTAGCGCGTCTGAACGTTGGCGACGAACTCCTGGGGCGTTTTTTCCCGGGAGAAACTCAGCCCTTCGTCCGAATTGTAGCCCACCAGGATGGACACGTCGTTGTAGTGGCCTGCCGCGTACAACTTGTACTGGTCGTCGGGAACGCCCCAGCCGTCGATGATCGGCCACGCGGCGCCGCTGCCCCAGCCGGCGGGAAGCTTTTCAGGGGCGATCCTCCGCAGCTCCGCGAGCGACTTTGCGCCGGCTTTTGCCGCGAAGGCCTCGCCGGCCTTTTCCGCGTCCGGCAGGCGTTTCATATTCTCGCCGGGATAGGTCGTGGGGCGGGGCGGACCGAACGAACCGCCGCTTTGCGAGATGGCTCCGCGAAACAGCCCCTTGGCCTCCGGCGAGGCGCAGAGCATGCTCACCGCGATCCCGCCGGCGGATTCGCCGAAAATCGTCACCCGGTCCGGATCCCCTCCGAACTGCGCGATGTTCTTTTTCACCCAGCGCAGGCCTGCGATCAGGTCGAGCAGGCCGTAGTTGCCCGAGACATGATGCGGCGATTCGGCGCTGAGCTCCGGATGGGCCAGGAAGCCGAGCGGACCGACGCGGTAGTTGATGCTCACCAGCACGACGCCTCTTCGGGCCAGATGCTCGCCGTTGTGAACGGGCGTGGACGTGGACCCAAAAGAGAATCCGCCGCCGTAGATCCAGACGAGCACCGGCACGCGCTCTTTGGCGGATTTCGCGGGCGTCCAGACATTCAAGTAAAGGCAGTCCTCACTGATGCCGGGACCGGTGCCGGCGCCCTGAATCGGATCGGGAGCGAATTTCTCGGCGGCACGCACGCCGGTCCACGGCGTGGCGGGTTGAGGTGCGCGCCAGCGGAGGTCGCCCACGGGAGGCGCGGCAAACGGGATTCCGCGGTAAACCGTCAGGTCTTTTTCCGACACACCCTGCACGAGGCCGTATTCGGTCATCACGGGCGCGGGCGACTGCGCCATGGCGGCGACGGCCGAGACCAGGGGCAGGATAAACAGGAGGTAGGGTCTTTGCATGGCAGGAAAATGAAGGGAGGGGGCAGGGTGTGCGGACTTGCTTGTGCGAATTGCAGTCGGATCGAACGGTTCGCGTGCGGGGAGTCGCTTATTTGTTTTTTGCCTGTTTCTGCGAAAGCAGCGGAAGCATCGTTTCCGCGTAGCGCTCTCCGAGCTTGCGGTAACCTTCGGGGGTGAAGTGCAGGTGATCGGGCCGACTTGCGCAACCTGCGGCGGATACCACGTAGGCGGTAGGAATGATTTTGGGCAGATCGTCGATCAGCGCGTTCATGCCCGCGACCGCCCCCTGCTGGTCCGCCGCCACGAGTTCGCCGGCCAGGAGCGGCACATCCTTGGCCGAAAGCCCGAGGTCGTGGAGCAGGTTTTCATAGATCGTCTTCACCTTGCCGGCCCACTCCCGGTCGTCCGCGTTGGACTCGCCCTGGTGGAGGAGAATGCCCCGAATCACTCCCTTCTTCTGCGCCAGTCTGCCCATCTCGACCAGACGCTGGTAGGGGTTTCCGCCATACACCGCGATCGTGTCTTTCATCCACGACGGAGCGGTGGCCGCGTAGCTCTGGAAATGATCCTTGTCGAACAACTCGATCTTGCAGCCGGCCACCGACACGTTGACGACGCCGACCCGAACGTTCGCCGGCAGATGCGCGATCAGGGAACGGCCAAAATAGTCGGTCGGCCCGACCCCGGTGCTCGGCCGGCAGAGCGGAGGCGTGGCCGGATACCAGTGCCCCTGCTTCCGACCCATCGCGGGAAAATCCACCGCCGCCAGGACCTGGAGCCGAGGGTCGGCGAACGTCTTGTCTTCATCCGGAATCCCGGGAAATCCCTCCATGTTCGATTGGCCGAAGCAGAGGAAGACGTAGAGATTCGGGTCCCGGGCGAATGCCGTGGCGGCGAACAGAAGCAATGCCGGGAACGTGAGCCGATGAAGTAGCTTTTTCATGAGGGGGGCAGGGCGGGGAGAAAAGGGCCGGTGCGCGGAGTACGCCGAGGGCGATCACGCCTCCAGCAACGGCCCGCTTGCGATCTCCCCACAGGGCGTGGAGAGACGCCGGTAGTGCTGGTGGAGCGTTAAGCCGTTTCTTCCGCGACGCGAGCCAGCTCCTTGGTCTTCGTGAGATTTGTCACTCCGGCTTTCCCGTCGGAGAACGATCGATACGGGCGTGCAGGCCCACGGTGGCGCCGACAAAGCCGCCTGCCTTCTCGGTCGTAAGGAGTCTCGCGTCCATGTCGGCGGCCAGTGTCTGCCAAGCGCCGGGTTGCAGGGCGTACGAGAAGGTGCATTTCGCCTCATCCGCCTCGATGCGGAGCTCCACGCTGCCCGACGGCTGGACGACCTTCGAGCCGACGTGCTCGACCGAGTCGCCGTCGACCTTTTCCAGGTAGAGCTCGACGCCGTCGTCCCCCTGTCGCTTCAGAGCCAGGAAATAGTGATGGCGCTCGCTCTGAAAGACGGTGAGGCCTGCCGACACGCCGGGTTCCGTCGGCGCGGTGAGCGATGTCGAGGCGGAGAAGCGCGCATGCTGCACGCGTCGAGCGAGGAAGGTCGGATTGCCCCGTCCGGAGAGCGTCTCGGCGCGCGGCGTGAGGCCGATGCGACCGTTGGCGGCATCCAGTTTCCACCAGGGGTCGCCCGGGGTGCGCAGCATCATCCAGAAGGTCGAGAGCTGCGGTCCGGCGAATTCGTCGCGCCACGTGAAGTTGCCGTTCAAATACGCGGAAGCCGGCTCAACACGGGCGCCGGCCGGAGCCTTGGCGACCAGCGGCACCCGCTCGCCCTGATTGAGAATCCGCGGCCAACCGTCCGCGGTCCAGGTGACCGGGAGCAGGAACGTTTCGCGTCCCATCGGAGAGAATCTTCCTTCGTAGGGCCGCACGCCGAGGAAGACCGCCCACCAGCGGTTGTCCGGGCCCACGACCAGATCGGCGTGCCCCGTCGAGGTGACTGCGAGGGGCGCGTTTCCGTCGAGATCGCGTTGGGTGAGAATCGGATTCTGCTCCCAGGGCGAATACGGGCCGTCGACCTTCCGGCTGCGAAGGATGACCTGCGAGTGGTTGACGCTCGTGCCGCCTTCGGCGCAGCAGAGGTAATACCAGCCCTCGCGCTTGTAGATGTGCGGGCCTTCGATCCAGACGGGTTTCTTGGCGATGTTCACGCCGCCGTTCACCAGCACCTTCCTCGGTCCGATCATCCGCCGCGCCGCCGGATCGAATTCCTGTATCCAGATCGCGCGGTGCCCGTCGTAGAGCGGGGTGCCTTCCGGGGCTCCGTTGTTGAGCATCCAGGCGCGGCCGTCGTCGTCGAAGAAGATCGACGGATCGATGCCTTCGAAGTTCAGCCAGGTGGGGTCCGACCACGGGCCCGACGGATTCCGGGCGGTCACGACGAAGTTGCCGCCTGCATCGGCCATCGTGCACACGACGTAAAAGGTGCCTTCGTGGTAGCTGATCGCCGGGGCGAAAATCCCGCGGGATACGCCCAGGCCGTCGTAGGGCAACTGCCGGGGCCGATCGATGACGTTGCCGATCTGGCGCCAGTTCACGAGGTCGCGGCTGTGAAAGATCGGAATGCCCGGGAAATACGCGAAGGTGGAGTTGATGAGGTAATAGTCGTCGCCCGCCCGGCACAGGCTCGGGTCGGGGTAGAAGCCCGCGAGGATGGGATTGCGATACTCCGTTGCCGCTGGTGACGGACTCGCCGACGCCTCCCGTCCGCTGTATTCAAACCAGTCGAACGCGACCTGCGCCGGCTGCGCGGATCCGAGCGCGGCGGAAGCGAAGAACGCCAGCCAGGCCAGGCTTCGGATCGGTTTGGTTGCGGAGCGGGAATGAACATCCGGGGAGTGCATTTTGGAGTGAGTGGGAGAGAAGACGGCTCGGTTCGGTTGAGGGTTGGGCGCGGGGGGAGACGATCGGCGGGCGCAACCGGCTCACGCGGCGGTCGGGCTGGCGCCGTTCGACGCTGCGCCGAGCTCCGGTTCGTTCGGGCGGCTGGAAACGCAGCTTTGCGCCGACCAATCCCGATGGGTTCTGGGGCTCATGCTGAAATGGCGGCGGAAGGCGCGGAAGAACGTGCCTTCTCCGGGGATGCCCACCAGCGCGGCGATGTCCGCACTCTTCACCCTCGGGTGCGTTTTCAGGAGACGTGAGGCTTCGCGCATCCGGATGCTCATGATGTGTTCGTTGATCGTCCGCCCTGTTTCCTGGCGGAAGCTCCGCTCGAGATTCCGGCGCGACATGCTGACCGCGCTCGCCACCTCGGAGACGGTCAGCATCGGGTCGCGATAATGCTCCGCGATATAGTACAGCGCCCGGCTGACGCGCGGGTCGTTCACCGCCAGCACATCGGTGCTCACTCGAGTCACGATGCCTTTGGGAGGCACGCGGACGGTCTCTACCGGCGCTTCGGCCCCTGTCATCAGGCTCTCGAGCAGGCCGGCGGCGCGGTATCCGATTTCTTCCGGATCGTCGTCGACGCTCGAGAGCGGCACCGGCGACGTCTCGCAGACGACCGAGTTGCCCACGCCGAGCACGGCCACGTCTTCCGGCACGGCAAGGCCCGCGTCGCGGCAGACATCCACGACGTTGGCCGCCGCGCAGTCGTTGAACGCCAAAACCGCGGCGGGCCGGGGCAGACGCTGAAGTTCGGCCAGGAGATTTCGGCGAAGTTCGGCCCAGTTGTCCTGCCAGTACGGGCCGATCCGCGAATGGGTCGGAGCGAGTTCGCGGCATTCGCAGCCGTGCTCCGCGAGACGCGCCTGGAAACCCGAAAGCCGATCGCGATTCGCCGCGTCGTTCAGAAAGGGCGCCCACGCGAAACTCCGGTAGCCGCGTTCGAGAAAATGATCCGCCGCGCTCCGCCCGATGGCGCCGTGATCGGAATCGACCCGCGGCACCGTGGCCGGCAGATCGGCGCCGGTGACGGCGACACACGGAATGCCGGGCCACGGGCTGTGCGTCAGCAAGTCGGGCGGATGCGGCAGGAGGGCGAGGATTCCGCTGCCTTTCCAGCCGCGCGGCGGGACACCGGTGAACATCATGTCCGTCACCAGGTGCCAGTCGCATTCGCGGGCGCGCCGGGCGATTCCGCGGAGGTACTCGCGCGACGCAATCGACGTCGCGATCAGTACCTTCCGGGAGGAGCCTTCGAGAACGCGAGCCATCGGGAACAGGTGCGCGAGAGCCCGGGCCTACGGCTCGCGGCGCGCCGGTTGCGGCCGGCATCCGGGCTCCAGTGGCCCGACTGACGGTCGGCACGCCGGGGTGCCGACGCGGGAGCGCGGCGACGTGCGACTCTGATGGACGACTCCTCTGACTGAATACATGGGGTAGACTCAGTTCGAGCGACCGTGCCACGCACGGTGCGTCTTCGATGCCTGGATGAGAAGCCGCGCTCCGACTTCGGCAACGCGGCATTGGAAGTAGGTGAACCTATTCCCGCGGTAATAGGAAACGGGTGGATCGCCTCGCCTGGCCGTGAATCACGCGCGAAAACCCCGGAATCGCCTTTACCGGCGGGAATGGCGGTGGTTGAGCTTTCGCCGCGCGATCAGAGCGCACCCGATGCTATACCCCCTGGGTCACACCCAACACCGAGCGGCGCGCGCTGGCGTGAGGGTGTGGCATCGGCGCATCCCGCGCGTTGTCCGGGCCGCCGCTGTCCTTGGCCTCGCTTTTCTCTGCGGAGCGCGGACCTTTGCCGAAGATCTTCCCGCCCGGGGTTTGCCGTTCACGCGCTTCTATTCGCTCGAGGATGTAGGATACGGCCCAAGAGGGGCGTCTCTGGGTTTCGATCGTTTCGGCCGGGTGGCGGTGATCCACGCCGGAGTCTACGCGGTGCTCAACGACACGGTGTGGACGAATGTGGCGGAGCGGGCCCGCGAACGCGTGCAGATGGCGAACGTCATCGAGGGCGCCGACGGACGCATGTATTTCGGAGCGCGCGCCTCCTGGGGCCTGGCGGAGGTGCAAGGCGATGGTCTGATCCACGGCCTTCCCCTCGTGCCGGAGCATGCCCCGGACTGGATCCAGTCGACCGCGTTCTCCGACCTCATCGCGTCCGAAGACGGCGTTTATTTCATCGGCCCGAACGGCGTCGTCTTTCGCCGCTATCGCGACGGGGAGACCCAGTTCTACCCGCACTCCCGAATCGCGCACGCCTTTCGTGTGGGCCGGACCGTCTACATCTCCGCTTTCGAGCACAGCCTGGAGTACATCGACGTCGAGGCCCGCACCCTGAAGAGCGCGAGCGGTTCGGAACTCGATCGTGCGGTCGTCTCGACCTCCACGCCGCTCGACGAGCGTCGCGCGCTGCTTTCGCTGATCGACGGGCGGCTCGTCGTCTTCGACGGGCAACGGCTTCAGCCGTGGGAGCCGCAGCTTCGCTATGACCTGACCGGCCGGATTTCGACGTTGCTTCGCCTGGTCGACGGAAACGTGGCGGTGGGAATCACCGGCCGCGGGCTCTTTCTTTGTTCGCCCGACGGCGAGCTGATCCTGAAGTTGAATACACCGGAGCACCTGGGGATCACCGCGATGGCGAACCGGGAGCCGGGGGTGCTCTGGCTCGCGACCGAGGACGGCATCGAAAAGCTCCTCTACAGCAGCGCGCTCACGGCCTTCGGACAGCAGCTCGGTCTCACGGTCGGGTGGCCGATCATCGAACGATGGAAAGGAAGCACCTTCGTCGCGTCCGACGGGAAGCTGTATCGATCGCAACAGGGCGCCGCCGGCGCGCCGACGCGTTTCGAACTCTATCCCATCCAGCCCTCCGACGGAGTCTGGGCGCTCGCCGCCTGGGACGCGCGCCTGCTGATCGCCGGCACGGAGCGGGTGTATTCGGTCGAGCCTGACGGATCGTTCCGTCCGATTGCGGCGGTCAAGGACATGGCGCATCTCGTCATGTTCGACGCCGAGCATTGTTACGCGATCGGCCGCACGGAGACGGCCTTGCTGGAATGGCGGGACGGAGCGTGGGTGGAAACGGGCCCGCGGGCGGCCGGCGTGACCTATCCGTCGATGGTGCATCGGGTGAAAAACTCGGTCTGGATCGAGATGGGCGGCCAGGTGGGCCGGTTGTGGCTGCAGGAGGGGCGACTGAAGCTGGATCTTTTTCCCAACGCCTCCTGGACCAAGCGTCCGTGGGTGAACATCGGCGCGATCGACCACCTGGTCGTGTTCAGCGCGGGTCCGGGAGAACGGCGTTTCTTCGACGAGGACAAGGGCGTCTGGTGCGACGCGCCGCGCTGGCGCAGACTGCTCGAGCGTTCGCCCTATTGGGTGGCGCGGCTGGACATGGACCAGGGCGGCACGATCTGGGCGACGCACGACGACGGCGTGGTCAGGTTCACGCCCAAGGGAGACGACTACGAAATCGACGCCAGCACGCTGGACCTCATCAACGACCGGTACCCGGCGCTGCGGGTGCTCCCGGGCAACGACGTTTGGGTTTTCGCGAGCCAGTCCCTCTATCACGTCGAGCGGCGGTGGGCTCTGGAAGGGCGGCCCGCGTTCTGGCCGCGGGTGGTATCCCTCGTCACGGGACGAGGCGAGGAATTGTTGACCGACGAGAGCCGCGCGGGCGGACCCATCCGCCTGCCGTTCGCGAAGAACAACCTGAGCTTCCGGTTCTATTCGGGAAGCGACGCCGGCCGGCGGGCGCCGACCTACGAATACAGGCTGACGGAGAACGAGCCCTGGACTGCGATGGCCGGCTCCCAACTCAGCTTTCGCGGGCTTCACGAGGGAGACTACTCGCTCCAGGTACGCCCCGAGCAGAAATTCGCTTCCGCCGGCGGCATGGAAACGTTCGCGTTCGAAATCCTTCCGCCTTGGTACCGGACCTGGCCGGCCTACCTTCTCTTCGGTTTCGCCGCGACGCTTGTATTGGCCGGCGTCCTACGCTGGTCCAATTACCTCGAGCGCCGCCGCAATCGTCGACTGGAGCAGGTGGTGCGAGACCGGACGCGGCAGCTGGAAACCACCATGGCGAAACTCGGCGAGGAAACGCGAAACGCGGCGACGCTGGCGGAGCGGGACCGCCTGGCCAACGAGATCCACGACAGCGTCCAGCAGGGCCTGACCGGGGCGATCCTGCAGCTGGATACGACTCTCAAGCTGCCCGTCGTCAGCGGCGACGTGCGTTCGCGGCTCAACGTCGTCCGCAACATGGTCTCCTACGCCCGCCAGGAGGTGCAGCACGCGGTGTGGGACATGGAATCGCCGCTGCTGGAGGGCACCGAACTCGTCGATGCGCTGCACAATCTGACCGCCTTTCTCAACGCCGACGCCGTGAACATCGAGGTGAAGGTGGAGGGAACGCCGGTGCCGCTGGGGCGGACCATCAATCACAACCTGCTGCGCGTCGCGCAGGAAGCCACGACCAACGCGTTTCGCCACGCGAAGGCTGACCGGATCTCCATCCAGCTGGAGTACGGTCAGGATTCCGTGTCGCTGAAGATCGTGGACGACGGAATCGGATTCCGGCCCAACGAGGTGTTGCAGGACCGGACGGGGCATCTGGGGCTCCGCGGCATCCGGACCCGGGTGAAGCGGATGGGCGGGCGACTGACGATCGACAGCCAGCCGCAGCAAGGCACGTCCGTCTGCATCACCGTGCCGCTCCAGGCTGCGCAGCCGTGCGTCTGACTTTTCTATGAACGAGAATCGAAAAATCCGGGTGCTGCTCGTGGACGATCACATGGCGATTCGAATGGGCCTTATGACCGCCATCAACGATGCGCTCGACATGGAGGTGGTGGCCGATGTCGAAGACGGCCACGAGGCGATTTTGGAGTTTCGCAAACACCATCCCGACGTCGTGGTCCTGGACCTCCGGATGCAGGGAATGAGCGGGGTCGAGACGATTCGGGCAATCCGCGAGGAGTCGGATGCCGCGAAGATCCTCATCTATAGCAACTATGCCAAGGGCGAGGAGGTGTATCAGGCCATGCGGGCCGGCGCCGCCGGAGTGGTGGTGAAGGAAATGGCCCTCGACCGCCTGCTCGAGGCGATCCGGTTGGTGCACTCGGGGGAACAGTATCTGCCCACGCAGGTGGCGGCGAAGATCGGCGAGCGCCTGCTGGCCCGGCTTTCGCCCCGCGAGATGGAAGTGCTGAAGCTCGTGGCAAAGGGGCTGAGCAACAAGGAAATCGCGGCGAAGCTCGGGCTCGTGGTCGGCACGATCAAAATCTATGTGGCCAACATCTTCAACAAGCTGGGCGTTTCCGACCGGACGCAGGCTCTGGTGGTGGCGGTGAAACGAGGAATCATCGACATCGAGTGAACGTTCGGGCCGGCACGATGGCCGGTTCGTCCCAAGGCACCGGATACCAGCGGACGCCGGCGATCGGGGCGCGTCGCGACCGACGTGCGGCTCTCAGCGTTTGGCCGGCTTGTCCTGCGACCTGAGGTACTCGGAGCCGATCGACGCGGCGAGGTCCGCGAGGCGGCTATCCGGGAACTGAATACCGTAGCCTTTGCCAAGCGCCTCAAGCCGGTACGCCTGGAGCGGCGTGAGTTCGAGCAGATCCGCTTCGGACGCCTGCGCCAGGCAGGCGTCGACTTCCGCTCGCGCGAGCTCGTTGCGGCGGCCGAGCGCCAGAACGATTGCCCGCTGCACGCGCCGGTCCCAGAGAAGCGGTGTCCGACCTGCCTTGATGTCGTCTTCGAGCCGCGCGACCTCCCGTTCGAAGTCCGCGCCTTGTTTCGAGTGCGCGTAGACGATCGCTCGGGCGACGGCCGCGTTGGGATCGTCCGCGTAGGAGTCCGTCAACACACGGGTCGCCAGTGCCGCCTGCTCGTTGAGTCCCATCTCGACAAAATACTCCGCCAGCCGGCTCAGGAGGAGGGCTTCGTCCTGCGGAGCCGTCACCTTGAAAACCGCGAGCTTCTGCGCGGCAAAGCCGGGAATGGGCGGGAGCCGGTACGGAATGGGCCGCAGGTAGGCGGGAAAAACCCAGCGCTGCAGGCGCGCGTACAACGTCATTTTCCCTTCCCCGGTCGGGTTCTGCACGAAGAGCGGGAGCACCTTGTCCCACGATGGGAGAACGATGTGGGTGACGGTCCGGCTCTGGAGCACCGCCTCGGCTTCGGTCGACTCGAGCGCGCTCAGGACTCGCGAGGCCGCCACCTGCCCGCTGTAGGACTGCCAGGCGGTGGACATGAGCACACGGCACCCGCCATGGAAAACGAGGGAGTCGGAGAGCTCCGGAGGCGCCAACGCGACCACGGATTGGCCGGGATTGTGCGAGGCCATCCAGTGCGAGAAATGGCGATGGACGAGCGCTTCGATGTCGGCCGGCCCGATCTCCGCGCCGCCCCACGGCCTCTGGGTTTTTCCTGAAGGCGATTTGTCCCACACGAGGAGACCGAGAAGGAATGCACCGGCGACGGCGGCGAACACGCGTCGATACACCTCGGATGCAGGTGCGGCGAGGTGCCAGACGACGACCAGCGAGAGGAGAGAGGCGAAGGCGAACCACCGGACGGCGAACGCCGTCAGCAGGACGACCCCGGCGAGCAGGACTGCGGCGATCGCGGCGTTTTGCCGGGAGCCGTTTTTTTCCGAACGTTGGCCCCGCAGGGAAACGACGATCGCCGCGACTGCGGCGAGCAAGGGCACCGCAACCAACAAGGCTTCCGCCGCCGAGACTCCGGCGAACCAGTCGAGGACGTTGTTGAACACGATCGTTTCTTCGAGCGAGGTGGTTCGCCGCATGGCCGCGCCCCAATACAGCCAGCCGCGGTAATCGTGCTTCAGTTGGACGTACGCCAATGCGGAGACCAGCGAAAGCGCAGCCACAATTTCCGCCACGGCCCATTTGCGGCCTCTATCGCCGAGGCGGAGATTTTGCCAACCGTCCAGTCCGAGACCGAGCCCCAACCAGGCCGCGGCGTAGAGGGGATGGACGAATCTGAGTTCGCCCGCCGCTAGGCTCCACGGACTGCGGTCTATCAGCCAGGCTGCGGCGATCACCGCCGAGCCGACGATCGACCACCGGAGGCAAGGAAGCCTCGGTGCTTTCATCCGAATCGCGACGGCAGCGGCGGCGAAGGCGATCAACACCGCCGGAAACCCGAGTGACGGATCCAACCAGATCGCGATTCCGGACGCCACGGCCGATCGGATCGTGCAGGGCCCGGGCTTTGGGTCTGCACCGGATCGGCGAGGAGCGAGATTGAGTGCGAGGGCGTAGGTGGCGAGAAGAGCCGCCCACGTCCGGGCGGTCAGCGCGCCGGGGAGGAATTGTCCGGCGAGCGGAGCGAAGAGGAGGAAAAAGAGGCCCGCCACGCCTGCACCGGCCGGTCCGTAACGAACGCCCACAAACACAGCCACCGCGATGAAGGCGAGCAGGTGCGAAACCACCGGCTCCCACAACGCGGCCTGCTCGACGGAGATCGCTAGCGGCTCGCCCGTGACCGCGTGCAGAGCCCACGAAATCGTGGCCAGCCATCCGCCGAAGAGCCGGGGAAGCAATTGCGGTCTGCCCAGCGGCACGTTGTCCGCGTTGTAGGTCGAAGCGGCAAAAGGACCGGACGCGATCATATCCTGCGCGGCGGCAATCCACCGGTAGGTTTCTCCGCGTTCGCGCGTTCCCAGAAAATGACGCTGACCGAGCGTGTATCCAGTCGGCGAAGCTGCGTCTCGTTTCGGCGGTGGACTTCCTTCGGCGGAGAGGCTGGAAGCCCACGCCAAACGCGACCGGTCGGCTTGAACCATCACGGCCAGCGCTACCGCGAGAACCAGGAGCCAAACCGGCCAACCGAGAAACCGTTTCATTTTGTCTCGGAAGATGCGGCCATGGGTTGATTCAGTGCCCAGCGTCCTTGCGCAGGTGCGTCGACGTGCCGCGAAACGCGCCCGTCCGGCCAGACGACCGTGGCCTCGAGCACGCGCACGTCGCGCGGAAGTGCGATCCAGACATTTGGCGCGGATTGACTGAGCCAGCCTCCGCCGAGCCCGATTTCTTGGGAGCCCGTTTGCCCGTTCGAAAGGCTCCATTTCACCCGTGCCCCAATCGTGTCCGGGTTTCCGCGGTCGCCGTGCACGCGAACCTTCAGCCAGCGGACGTCTGCGGCGGCATTTGCGAGGAAATCAGTCTGTCCTCCGTGTCTGGTCAGGAAAAGTCCGGGAGCGGCGTTGTCCGTGGGATCGAACAACACGAGGGCCCGGCCATTGCCCGGTACGAGCACGCCGGATTGCGCCGGCTCCCGCGCTTCGAAGGTCCCGTCGCCTCTGCCGTGGAGAAAGATCCCGACGCCTCCGTCGAAACGCGGAATCGCGACGTCGGTGTTTTGCACCGCGCACACGTCTGCGAAACCGTCGCCGTCGAAGTCGGCGGCGACGACACCCTGCATCGGGCCGATCTGGGAGATGCGCGGAAACGCCTCGAACCGGTAGGTTCCGTCGGCGCGGCTGAGGAACACGCCCGAGGAGAAGTTTTCCGCCCGGCAAACCTTCGCGGTCGTGAGAATCCGTTCCCCGAATACGTCGGCCATGGTGGCTTTCGCGAAAACATCGTTCTTCGGAAACTTGCGCAACACGAAGGGCAGCCGCACGCCGAGGTCGGCTCGGGCACGGAGGGGAAAGAGCGTGTTGCCGTCGTAGACCGCCTCGGCGATCAGCTTCGTGCCGTTCTGTGCGAAGTCACCGTAGTACAGCGTGGCGGGCTGCTGCTGGGACGCGCGGTACGTGGTGTTCAGGCCCAGGTTTCCGGCCACGAAGTCGGGTCGCCCGTCTCCGTTGAAATCGGCGCAGGCGAGCCCGTTCCACCAGCCGCGTCCTCCGGAAACAAACCCGGCTTTTTCCGTCCAATCCGAGAATCTTCCGTTTCCGTCGTTGTGGAAGTAACGCACGTAGTCCCACTCCAAGGCGACGACGAGATCCGGCAATCCGTCCTGGTCGACGTCGCGAAACAGGGCGCTTTTCACGAGACCGATCTTGCCCGCATCGGGCAGCCCGCTCGAGGCGTCCGCGAAACGCCCTCCGTCGTTTCGTAGCAGGACGCTGGTCGGAGCGTCGGGGTATTGTCCGGGTACAGATCGCGCGCCGACAAACAGATCGAGGTCCCCGTCCTTGTCGATGTCCGCGGCGCAGACCGCTCCAGCGTTGATGGACAGCGGCGGGAGCCAATCGGTGGGCTCGAAGTGTCCATGACCGTCGTTCGAATACAAAACCGGCTGGTACCCGGTGGACCGCGCGTTGGAGTTCGCGCTCGCCTTGGTCACGAGCAAGTCGGGACTGCCGTTTTGGTCGACGTCGAAGAGAAGCGCGGGGCCGTCTTCGACTTTATCGGCGGTGGCGGAACGCGGAGGCGTTTCTTCGACGTAGGTGTCTCCGACCCGGCGCAGCAGGCGCGCAGGCGAGCCGGTGGTGGCGGTGAGATAGAGATCGTCCTGCCCATCGCCGTCCACGTCGGCGACCGCGACGCCCGGTCCAGCGCGGTCCGTGCGAAAGGGGATGAAGGCTTGCTCCTTGTCGGGAATGGCGGGTCGCGATTCGTCCACGACGATCAAGCCGAGCTTCTTCGCCTGAGATTCAAAGAGGACGGGCGAGGCGGGGGCGGCCTCGCCGGTGCGGGTTTCCGTGATGACATAGGCGAAACCGGCGTCGAGGTTGGTGAACACCTGGGTCGCGCCGGAAGGCCACTCGATCGTCAGGCGTTTGGCCCGCTGGTCGGAGCCCAGTCCGAAATGCGCGACCAGCTCGCTGCCCGAGGCGTATCCGCGGGCCACCGTCATCGTCCGCGTTTGCGTGCCGGCGCCCGATTCGAGCCGGATCACGGTTCCGACTCCCTGGCGGTTCGACGCCGTGCCGCGGAGCCTCACCTGGAGGCTGTTTTGTCCGACGGTGTCGTTTCGGAAGACGCTCAGGCCGCCATCGTAATTCAGGTAGACCAGATCGAGATCTCCGTCGTTGTCGAAGTCGGCGGTCGCGGAGCCGAAACTCACGCCGACCTCGCCCAGTCCCCAGGAGGCGTTGGCCGGTTCGAACCCTTCGCCGTGGCGGTTTCGGAAGGCCAGATTCGCCTCCGCGAGCA
This sequence comes from Opitutaceae bacterium EW11, assembly GCA_003054665.1. Lineage (GTDB taxonomy): Bacteria > Verrucomicrobiota > Verrucomicrobiia > Opitutales > Opitutaceae > EW11. The sequence continues at coordinate 39,779 of QAYY01000003.1, forward strand.
GGGGAGAACGTTTCATCACCCCGATGCGTTCCATGTCCGAGAGGGCGCGCATCATCGAGAACAGCACGTCGCTGTTGTTCGCCTCGCGGACCATGCCGTTTGTGACGTGGAGATCTTGCCATCCGTCATTGTCGAAATCTTCGAAACGCGGAGACCAGGTCCAGTCGGTCGCCTCGATGCCGGCCCAGCACGCAGCTTCGCGGAAGACGCCTTTTCCCGTATTCAACAACAACGCGTTTCGCATGTACTGCGGAGCCGTCCCTTGCTTCGTGCTCGTCATCAACATGTCGTCTCTGGACGCGGCCAGACCGCGCCGGTTTTTCTCCCGAGTCGTCGTGGCCATGTCCGCGACGAGCAGATCGAGCTGGCCGTCGTTGTTGATGTCTCCGATGTCCGCGCCCATGGACGAATAGGGCGTATGCGGCACCGCTTCATCGAGCACGTTCGTGAAGGTGCCGTTTCGGTTGTTTCTATAGAGAAAATCGGCGCCCGAGAAATCGTCGCAGATGTAGAGATCGGGAGCCCGATCTCCGTTGTAGTCGAACCACGTCGCCGCGTGGCCGAAAGTGTATCCGGCGATCCCCGCCTTCTCCGTGACTTCGGTGAAATAGCCTTTGCCGTTGTTGTGAAACAGGCGGTCCCTCCGGCCGGTGGGCTCGGTGCCGTCGACGATGTTGGTGAGGATCAGGACATCGAGCCACCCGTCGTTGTCGTAGTCCGCAAAGGCGCCGACCACGCTGCCGTCGACGATGCCGAGTCCGCGCTTTTCTCCCTCCTCCACGAAGGTGCCGTCGCCCTGGTTGATGTAGAGAAGGTTCGGGGCGTTGTTGCGGCACACGAACAGATCGAGGAAGCCGTCGTTGTTCACGTCCGCGAACACCGCGCCCTGTCCCCAGATCGCCGGTTTTTCGGACGATAGCGAATTCTGCAGCCAGCCGAATACGGACTGCTTTTCCGACAGGCCCGCCTTGTCGGTCACATCGACGAAACGCCAGCCTCCGAGGTTTTTGAAGAGGCGTCCCGGCCTGGTCTTCGTGCTGACGAAGAGATCGACCTTGCCGTCGTTGTCGAAGTCGCCCGCGGCCACGCCGGACCCCATCGCCCCTCCCATGTAGGCGCGGTAACGATCTCCCCACATCCGGGGATCGTCGTAGGCGTTGTTGACGACCAGCCCGGTTTCCTCGGGGCTGAGTTTTTCGAAGAGCGTTTTTCCCGCGCCCCTCGAGGCGGCGGAAAACGGCTGGCGCTCGACCGGATTTGCCGCGCCGAGCGCGGCCGCCAGGAAAAGATTCGTGAATGCAGAAAGGGCGGTGAGGCGTCGAAGTCGCATGGTGTGGGGGGAGGTCGCCATGGCGCGAGCAGGAGTGGGGCGGACGGTCGGGCGCGGGCTGAGGGACGATCCGTGGGGTGGCTGGGACGAGAAGATCAGACCTCGGACCTCGCAATCCGTCATTGGGGGTAAGACGACCTATTACCCGGGACAGTAGCCGTGGGCCGTATCCGCCGCGCGCAGTCGCAAAACCGCCCGGACGATTGTCGCAAAGAGCCCGTAGTGGGTTCGCCGGTCCGATGCTACGATGGATCCCATGAAGGTCCTTCGCATAGCAGGGCCTTCTGTTTGCGACCTAACGATCGAGTTCCCCAACCCCTGCTCAGCCTCTTTGTCTGGAACGGGCGCGCTTCTTCCCGGGTGCGTCTGTTGTCATTCGGCGGGGCGGAGAACCGCAAGCAAGTGCTAGATCCGAAACTGCCCCATGATAATACGCATTGTACAAAACAAGAACGGAGCCGGCGCACTGCTCGCCGCAGCTCTTGCCCCCGCTCTCGCTATGGCGCAATCCGCCACGACGGAGTCGGAGGAAAAACACGAGGATGTAGTGGTCCTTTCTCCGTTCGAAGTATCTGCCGAACAGCAGAGCAGCGGCTACTCGACCGCGACCACGCTGGCGGGCAACCGCCTCAACACCGACCTGAAGGACCTCGGTACCTCCCTGTCGGTTTACAATACGCAATTTCTCAAAGACATCGGCGCGACGGATAACCAGTCTCTGCTGAAATACACGCTGGGCACGGAGATCGGCGGCGTGAACGGCAATTACTCGGGATCCGGCGGCGGAACGAGTCCGGACCGGGATTCGTCCTACCTGAATCCGCAATCCACGAACCGCGTGCGCGGGCTGATTTCCGCGGACAGCACGCGCGACCTGTACCTCTCGAGCATTCCGTGGGACGGATACAATATCGACGCGGTCGATCTGCAGCGCGGCCCCAACGCCATCCTCTTCGGCCAGGGCAGCCCTGGCGGCGTGATCAACACCCGCACGAAGCAGGCGACCTTCCGCAACCAGAACGAAGTGACGATGCGGGTGGACCAATACGGCAGCCTGCGCGGGACCCTCGATATCAATCGCGTCCTGCTCAAGGACGAGATGGCCCTCCGCTTTGCGGCCGTCGACAGCGAGGGCAAGTTCAAGCAGAAGCCCGCGTTCGAGGACTTCAACCGCGAGTACTTGGCTTTCCGATACGAGCCGAAGTACCTGAAGAAGGGCATCGCCCGCACCATCATCAAGGCCGATGCGGAAATCGGCCGGTCGACGAGCAACCGCCCCCGCAACATGCCGCCGGGCGACCACATCACCCCGTGGTTCACGGACCTGAACAAGCAGCTCTACAATGTCGCTTACATGAACGACAACCACTGGGAGCTGCCGGGACGCGGCGCGGTGGTGCAGTCGCGGACCAACGCGGACAACCAGACGGAGCAGAATCCGAACTATCAGCCGTGGCTCAATACGAACTTCGGCAACAACTATTACGGCGGCTCGGAGTTCTTTTTCCTCCCGGGTACGACCACGCCCGCGCTGTCGCTGGCGATCAATCCGGTGTCCTACCTGGGCGTCAACTCGCTCGGTGAGCGGGACGGTTCGATCGGCGGTTTGGCGCCGTCGCAGCCGCACGGCATCCAGGGCTATCGGAATTGGGCGATGCAGACCAACCAGCCCTTCGCGACCCTCGCCAAGGACCGGTTCATCACCGATCCGAGCATCTTCGATTTCTACAACAACCTGATCGACGGCGACATTAAGCGCGAGTGGAGCGATTTCCACACCTTCGACGTGTCGCTGAGCCAGACGTTCTTCGACGACAGCATGGGCTTCGACGTCGGCTATCACAACGAGAGCTACACGTCGGGCAGCTATTCGCCGCTCATCGGCGAAGGCGGCTCCATCTTCGTCGACTACAATTCCGTCTGGCCGGACGGTACCAACGCTTCGGATACGGGTTGGTATTCCGACGGCACGAAGAATCCCGGGGCGGGCCGGGCGTTCGTCCAGCTGGGCAACGGCACGGGCGAGGGCACGACCGAACGCAAGAGCTTCCGCGCGACCGCGTTCATCTCCCACGACTTCTCCCGCGGAGAGAAGGATAGCTGGTGGAGGCGCCTGCTCGGCACCCAGACGGCCACGGGCGTGGCGGTGAAGGACGACTACGACTCGACCTCGAGAAACTGGGTGAACTCGGCGTTCACCGGGAGCTATTACCTGCACCCGCAGTTTGCCTCGACGAAGCAGGCCAACGGACGGTTCTGGGCCGACTTCGTCCCGATTCGGACCGTCTACCTGAGCGACAGCCTCACGGGCAAGACGCTGGGACAGAACCTCGGGATCAAATACCCGGGCGCCGATCCCGTGCTTCCCGATACGGTGAAGCTCCGGTATTTCGATTCGACATGGAATGCGACCGGAGTGAATCCGGCGGACCCGTGGTACAACCAGGCGAGCGCCGGCACGGCGGCGGGCCCGGCCCTCTCCACGCAGTCCGAGAACCCGCTGAACTACGTCGGCTGGGTGACCAAGGACGTGCAGCTGCTCCGGGCGACCAACGCCACCAATCGCGAGCTCCTGACCACCGATCGCAGCTGGGACGACCGGACGAACAAGGCCTACGCGTTCGTCTGGCAGGGCAAATTCTGGGACGACTCGATCATCGGCACGGCCGGCATCCGCAAGGACGAAGTCAGCCAGGTGCTCACTGCCTGGAACAACAACAACTCTTCCGACCGCTCGACGGGCGATCCGACGCTGGTCACGCCGACGGTTTCGGAGTTCGGCCCGCTCAAGCGGCGTTCGAAGAGCTGGGGCGCGGTGACGCATATCAACCGCCTGCCCTGGATTTCCGGGGTGCTGAAGAACTTCCCGCTCGACGTCAGCGCGACGTACAATCGCTCGGACAACTTCCAGACCGGGCAGATCTATCGCGACTACTTCGGCCAGCAGCTGCCGCTGCCGGAAGGCTCGACCAAGGACATGGGCGTGGTGCTCGCGACCAAGAACGGCAGGTACACGCTGCGCATCAACAAATTCGAGTCGGCGATCAAAAACACGCCGTCGACGTTCATCGCCTGGTGGACCTGGGGCAACAACATCGGCATCATGGCCTCGGCGTACCATCAGATCAAATACAACTACGAGACGCGCGGAAACCCGAACAGCCAGCGCTACGGCAGCGGAATCGTCAGCGATCTGCCCGTGCCCACCGACGCCAACCCGAATCCGAAATGGAACTTCGACTACGCGCCGCTCGCGGGCCAGACCCTCGAACAGGCGCAGGCGCAGGAGGTGGCGGTCATCAACGCCTGGGATCAGTGGCTGCAGGAAATGGGGCCGCTTCCGCAGATCATGGCGAAAGCCTGGGGCTTCAGCTGGGACCAGACGTATTCCGGTTCCGACGTGAGCAACTTCCGCCTGACGAGCGACCTCGTCTCGAAGGGCTACGAGTTCGAACTGAACGCGGAGATCACGGATGAGTGGCGCCTTTCCGTGAACGCCTCGCGGATCGAGTCGATCATCGACAACATCGGCAAGACGCCCGCGCCCGGCGGCAAGATCACCGTCATCGACTACCTCATGGATTTCGATCGGCGCATGAACGAGACCGCGATGGGCGACCTGCGCATCTGGGGTCCGGGCGGCTCTGCGACGGCGCGCGAAAACTGGGCCGGGGCGGCCGACGGCGAACTCAAGGCCCGCTTGGCCGAGCAGGGCACCGTCGTGCCGGAAAACCGGCTCTGGCACATCAACGTGATCACGAATTACGACTTCAAGCACGGTGCGCTCAAGGGCTGGAGCCTGGGCGGCGCCGCCCGCTATCAGTCGTCGTCGATTCTTGGGTACAAGCCCGTTCAGAACACGAACTACATCAGTTACGATCTGAACTCTCCCTACCGCGACGATGCGGAGATCAACTTCGACCTGTGGGTTGGATATAACCGGAAGCTGTTCCGCGACAAAATCCATTGGCGCGTGCAGCTCAACGTTTCCAACGTCGGCGTGGGCGACGAGTTGATACCGGTCACCGTGCAACCCGACGGAACGCCTGCGGCCTACCGGATAAGGCCGCCGCAGCAGGTATTCCTCACGAATACATTCAACTTCTAGGTTGGGTGCAGCGTCGGCAGAGCTCCCGCGCCGAGTGGGACCGGGAGCCGCGCCGGCTGTGCAGGGAAGGCCAATGGCTCCGAACCGAAAGGCTCGGAGCCTTTTCTTTCCGCCGGGCCGCGTCTGTCGCACGGGCGCCGCTTCGATATGGCTCGGGAAATAGCCGGGAATATTTCCTTTGCGCGTTTGAGTGGGCGGTCGCGGCGTGAACGATTGCGGAACTCCCGCAGCGGGTCGCAGGTATCACCTCGACGGCGGGATCCGGCACGGGCTGGGGAACGATGCCCGTCCTCGTAACAAGGTTTCACCTACCATGAGATTCATTTCACTCCATTCGCCGGTTCTCTGGGGCCTCTGCCTGGCGGCGAGCGCCCTCGCCGGCCAGGCCGACGAGGGCGGCGTTCGCACGCTCGCGCCGTTTTCCTGGGCCAGCACGGGACCGCTGATTTCGCCCGTGAGCGACGCAGCCCATCCCCTCGTGGCGGTGAAGGATCCCTCCGTGGTGTTTCACGAGGGAAAGTGGCACGTGTATGCGACGACGGCGGACGCGAACGGCCGCTGGAGCATGGCCTACTTCAACTTCCGGTCCTGGTCGGAGGCTCCCGCCGCCAAGCCCTACTACCTCGATCAGAACCCGCGGCTGCGGGGATACCATTGCGCGCCGCAGGTCTTCTATTTTCGGCCGCAGAAGAAATGGTACCTCGTCTTCCAGTCCCAGCATCCGACCTACTCGACGACCGACGACATCGAAAAGCCCGAGACGTGGAGCGCACCGCAGCCGTTTTTCAACGGCACTCCGCGCACGGTGGTGCAGGGATGGATCGACTACTGGATCATCTGCGACGACACGCACGCGTATCTGTTTTTCTCGGACGACTGGGGCCGCTTTTACCGCAGCCGGACCCGCATCCAGGATTTTCCGCGCGGCTTCGACAATCCGGTGGTGGTCATGCAGGAACCCAATCGCTTTCACCTCTTCGAGGCGGGCTGCGTCTATCGGCTGAAGGGGATGAACCAGTACCTGTGCATCATCGAGTGTTTGGGGGGCCCGAAGGGCCGGCGCTATTTCAGGGCCTTCACGACCGATCGACTCGACGGCGAGTGGAGACCCCTGGCGCTCGCCGATACCTGGGCGACCCCCTTTGCGGGTGCAACAAATGTGACCGCCGAGAACGGGGAGGCGCTCTGGACGATCGATATCTCCCACGGAGAACTGCTTCGCGACGGCAGCGACGAGACGATGACGGTCGATCCCTCCGCGCTCTCATTTCTTTACCAGGGGCGAGCCGACCAATCGCCCACGCCGGACTACGCGCGTCTGCCTTACCGGCTCGCGCTCCTCCGGTCCGTTTCGAAGGCGCGCGAGTCCGTTCCGGCCAAGTAGAGCCGGCCGCGAGGGGCCGGCGGCTCCGTCACTTGGCGACGCTCACGACGATCTGCGTGAACGAGTGGGCGGGAAACGTGTAGTGGAGATCGGCGCCCGCGGCGTTCAGTTGCTCGACCTTGGGAGCGTAGGTGTCGCGGGCTTCGTAGGTGTACGGCTGGTTGGATACATCGCTGCTGGTGACCGAGCTCACTGTCGCGGGACCGGAAAACGCGCCGACGACGCTCCGAATATCGGTGGCGATCGCGTCGTCCTTGTGACGGTTCACCACGTTGATCACGACCTGCTTGGCCGCGGCGTTGTAGACCGCGGAGACGTCGAGGTAGGGAATCTTGTCATAGTGGTCGCTGGTCCGGAACGTGTCGCAGTTCACCGCCGTCGCGAGAGCCGTACCGCGGCAGTGGACGGAGAAGAGCTTGAACGTGTGGAAGAGCGGCGAGCGGTAAGTGGCGTCGGTCTTGGGATCGCGCGCGAGCAGCGACGTGAGAAGCGTGTAGTTCGCCATCTTCACGACGTCCGCGTGGCGGATGAACGCGTTGAAGTACTGAGCCAGCGCGAGCGTTGAGAGATGCCCGCCGCGGAAGGGCGGCGCCCATTCGTCGACGGAGACGTACATCGGTTTCTTCTGCTTGATCGTATGCACGGACTTGATGAGGCCCGCGACGATTTCGATGCGTTCCTCCAGATCGATGCCGCGCTGGCCCATGAGCACGTAATAGTCGTCGGACGGATCCCAGTAGCGGTGCATCGAGAGGTAGTCCGCGGTTCCGTAGAGTCCCTTCACGACCGTCCAGGTCCACTCCACCCAATCGAGGTTGTCCTGGTAGTTCGAGGGGCCGTTGGCGATGAACTCGAGCTTCGTGCCGGGCGAACTGAGGCGCATGACTTTCGCCGCCTCGACGGCGAACTTCACGTAGTCCTCCGCGTTTTTGTGGCCGAGAATCCACGGCGCACCATCCACCTCGTTGCCCAGGCACCAGTATTTGATGCCGTAGGGCTCGGGGTGTCCGTATTCGGCGCGTTTGTCGGCCCAGTAACTGCCGACCGGGGCGTTGCAGTACTGCACCCAGTAGCGCGCGTCATCGAGCGTGCCGGTGCCCATGTTGATGCAGACGACGTTTTCGGTGCCGATCAGCTTGTTCAACTCCACCCACTCGTCGGTGCCGACCTGATTGCTTTCGACCACGCCCCAGGCGAGGTCCATCCGTTTCGGCCTCTGCGCCTTGGGACCGATGCCGTCGCGCCAGTCGTACCCGGCGACGAAGTTGCCGCCGGGCCAGCGCATTTGGGTGAGCTGCAGTTCGCGGGCGGCCTCGAGCATGTCCTTGCGGAAGCCGTGCTCGTCCGCGTTGGAGGATTTCGGATCGTAGAGCGGACCGTAGAGCGTGTTGAACTTCATTTCCGGCCGGTTGAAGCCGATCGGTTCCATGAATACGCCGTAGATGCGGGGATCGACAGGGGCGATGGCGTGATCGACGTCGATCTTGATCGTGGCCGTGCCCGCAAGGGCGGCGAGGGGTGCGAGACCCAGGAGGGTCGCAAGACAAAACGCGGACGTTTTCATAGGAAGAATGAAGGAGGGAGGAGTTCGGTCCGTGCTGGAAAGGGGCAGGGCGGTTCGAGGCGAAACAGCGGAGTTCAAGAAATCCGCGCCGGGGCCGTGCCGCGGTTTCCCGACTGCGCGAGAAGCGGGGCAGGGCGAACGCCGTCCCGCTTCCCGGCGGACTGCGCGCGCCGCCCGCCCGGGCCCGCAACACAACGCTGAATTCTCATGGAGGTAGACAGAAACTGCGGTTGCGCCCGCGAGGAACCGCGGGTGTCGCAGAAAAGGCATCACGACCAAGCGGCAAGCAAACGCTTCTTCACATGATCGTCATGCGGTCGTGCGACCGGCCGTACGCGTGGGGCCTGCCCGATCCAAGGCGAGACTCGGGGCACGGACCGTGAATCGGGTTTCAACGGACCGCTCTCCCGAGGCATAGGGGGCTATAATACCAATGACGAATTGCGTCTCTCTGCTCGCCCCGGAAACGTTGCTCGGTGCGTACCTCTTTTGTCGGTCTGCGCCCCACGGATCCGGGGGTCTTTCGGTGGAGAAACTTCGCGCGACGCGGAGCGTCGGCGTTCGTGAGAACGCGGCTCCTCGGAGCGGCTTTCCCAATCGTCCCGTGGATGCTCGTCTGTGTTGTGGCGCTGGCTTTGGTTTCTCGGGCCGCCCGGGCCGACGAAGCCGTTGAAAAACGGACCACCTGGATTGCGGACAACGGGAACGGCACGTTCACCAATCCGCTGTTTTACGACGAGTTCTCGGATCCCGACGTCATCCGCGTCGGCGAGGACTATTATCTCACCGGCACGACGATGCACACGATGCCGGGGCTCCCGATTCTGCACTCGCGGGATCTGGTCAATTGGCGGTTCGTGGCCTACGCGTGCGACGTGCTGGATTTCGGGCCGGAATACCGGCTGCAGGGCGGTGAAATCTACGGCCGCGGCATCTGGGCGCCGTGCTTCCGGTATCACAACGGCACCTACTACATCTTCAGCAACGTCAACGGCCGGAAGACCCAGCTGTTCCGCGCGCAAAAGCCGGAGGGTCCGTGGACGCGGAACGAGATGCGCTCCTCGCTGCACGACATTTCCGTGCTCTTCGACGACGACGGCCGCGCGTATGCGGTTTGGGGTTACAACGAGATCATGATCGGGGAGCTGGAGCCGGACCTCCTTGGGATCAAACCGGGAACTCAGCGGGTGCTGATCGCAAAAGGGCACGGGATGGGAGAGGGCGCCCATTTCTACAAGATCAAGGGGAAGTACTACCTCATCAGCACCAACTACGAACCGATGGGCTACATGGTCTGCGCGCGGGCGGACCGGCTGGACGGGCCATGGGAGCGCGTCGTGCTCAGCGCGCGCGAATCGTTTGGCACCGGCACCGGCTGGCGTCTGCGCGGCCTCGGGCGCGACGGCGGAATGGATCTCGTGCAACCGAACCCGTCCTCCACGGGAGCTTGCGCGATGCATCAGGGAGGAATCGTCGAGACGCCGACGGGAGAGTGGTGGGCCATCTCGATGATGGACGCCAACTCGGTGGGGCGCCTTTCGTGCCTCTCGCCCGTGACCTGGTCGGAGGGCTGGCCGTACTACGGATTGCCGGGCAACCTCACGCGCTCGCCGAAGACCTGGGTCAAACCGGCCACGGGATACTCGGATACTCCGGCTGCGACCTTCCGGCGGAGCGACGATTTCTCCGGTCCTGCGCTCCTGCCGATCTGGCAGTGGAACCACGTGCCTGAGAACGGCCATTGGTCGCTGGCGGAGAAGCCCGGTGCTCTCCGGCTGCACACGCTTCCTGCGCCCGACTTTTCCCGGGCGCGCAACTCGCTCACGCAGCGCGCGATGGGGCCTGAGTCCGTCGCGACGGTGACGATCGACGCCAACGGACTCCAATCCGCCGACACGGCTGGTTTGGCCCTGTTGAATTTCCCCTACGCCACGCTTTCGATTGGCCGTGGGGACGGCGGTTGGGCGATCACGTGGTTCGACCAAAGGACCGGAGAAACGCGCCAGACCGCGGTGAGCGCCGGGCGCGTCTATCTTCGGGCGCGCTGCGATTTCGACCGCGACGTCGGGCAGTTCAGCTACTCGGTCGACGGGAAAACCTTCGTCCCCATGGGCGAAGAAATCGTGTTTCCCTATCAGCTGAAGACGTTCCAGGGCGTGCGGTATGCACTCTTCGCCTACACCACCGGGGCGAAAGCAGGGGGCTTCGCCGATTTCGAGGATTTCCAGCTCGAGGAGCCGCGTGCGGATGCGGTCCGGCGAGAGATCCCGTCCGGGCGCACGATCACGCTGACGAGTGTGGCGGACGGCTGCCGCGTCTCCGCGTGGAACGGATTGCTCCGGCCGCGTTGGGATTCGGCGCCGGCGGAGCAGCCGCTCTCCGAGCAGTTCCGCGTTCAGGACCTCGGCCGAGGAAGGGTGAAACTCGAGGCGGCGGACGGATCGGGCTTCGTCACCGTGACCGGGGTCGGAGCGACCGGAGACGTCCAGCTCGTGAAATCTCCGGGCGACGGAGACGGCGCCGTGTTTCAGTGGGTGGATATGCTCCGCGGCCAGGTGATGCTGCTTTCCCTCAAGACGAATCGCTACCTGACGATCGCTCCGCATGTGGGCGAGCTGGCGTCGGCCGACGCGCCCGGGGCCGCCGCAGACCGAAAGGAAGGCGCCTGTTTTTCGTGGTCGGTCGTGCCGTAGTGCCTGAACGGTGACGGGCTCCGGCGGCATCAGCTCGACGAACCTCGTGAGCTGGAACGGCACTTCCTCGGCGATGGCGACAATTCGATCCCGCTCTCGACTCAGTACGACGGCACCGTCGCCGCGTGGGGCATTGCTCCCTCCCAGGCTTGGACGGTCTCCAACACGTTCGACTTCTAGTTTGTCCGGTCTGTTGGGGTAATTGTTAAGTTAGTTGGTAACGTATGGAAGGAGCCGGGGCCGAGCAGGCCTCGGCTCCTTTTTTTTGAGCGCCTCCGGTTCGCGGCGGTTTTCGCGGAATAAGGATGCGCTCTTTTCCTTCAGGCCGTCTACCGGGCTTGCCCGCCGCGCGGTAGATGTAACAGTCGGACGCGCATCTGCGGCGCCGCTGTCCGTATCCGGCCGGTCCGGCGCCACCCCTGAACTATGAATACTCCCCGTCTTTTCCGAACCCTGGAAGCGGCTGCCCTCGGGACCGCGATTTTACTCCCCGCGGCGTTCGCCGCCGAAACCGAGTCGGCGCGGTCGACCCTCACGGTCCAGGCTGCGTCGGCGGGAACTCCGATCAGCGGAGATCTCTTCGGCGTGTTTTTTGAGGATCTGAACTATGCCGCGGACGGCGGCCTTTATGGCGAATTGATCCAGAATCGCTCCTTTGAATACAGCGCGACGGAGCAGAACGACTGGGGGCCTTTTTTCTCGTGGACGGTGGAGAGGCGGGGCGGCGGCGACGGGGGCATCAACATCAAGACGGCGCGTCCGCTGCATCCGAACAACCCGCATTACGTCGCGTTGTCGGTCAAGACGCCGGGTCAGGGCGTGGGCGTCGTCAATTCCGGCTTTGGCGGAATCCCTGTCCAAACCGGGAACGCCTACGAGGTTTCGTTTTTTTCCCATCAACTCTTCATGGGCGAGGCGTGGAGTCCCAACAACGGCATCGAAGGACGCCCCATGCCGGTCGTCGTCCGGCTGGAGAGCGCAACCGGGAAAGTCCTCGCGGAGCAGACCTTTCGCGTGACGGGCCGGGACTGGCAGCGCTACTCGGCCCGGCTCACGCCGGGGCAGTCGGACGGCGCCGCCCGACTCGTGCTGCTCGCCGGGGAAAAGGGAGGGATCGCGCTCGATGAGGTATCCTTGTTTCCGGTACAGACGTTTCACGGACGTAAGAACGGCCTTCGCGCCGATCTCGCCCAGGCCATCGCCGACTTGAAACCCAAGTTCGTCCGGTTCCCCGGCGGCTGCCTGTCGCACGGAGACGGACTGACGAATTTCTATCGTTGGAAGGATACCGTCGGGCCGGTCGAGCAGCGCAAGGGGCAGCGCAATCTCTGGGGTTACCACCAATCGGTCGGCCTCGGGTATTTCGAGTTTTTCCAGTTCTGCGAGGACATCGGAGCGCGTCCGCTTCCGGTGCTGCCGGCCGGCGTCTGCTGCCAGAACGCCGACAACTCGCCCGGCCACGGCCAGGAGGGGCTTCCGCTGGCGGAGATGCCCGCGTACATCCAGGATGTCCTCGACCTGATCGAGTGGGCGAACGGACCGGCGACGACCACCTGGGGACGCCTCCGCGCCGAGGCGGGACACCCCGAGCCGTTCGGCCTGAAGTACGTCGGCATCGGCAACGAGGATCAGATCACCCCGGTGTTCAAGGAGCGCTTCAAGCTCATCCAGGAGGCGGTCAAGGCGCGCTACCCGGGTATCCAGGTTGTCGGCACAGCCGGACCGTTCCCCAGCGGCGAGGATTTCGACCAAGGTTGGCAGTTCGCCCGGGAGCAGAAAGTGGACGTCGTCGACGAGCACTATTACCAGTCGCCCGAGTGGTTCTGGGAGAATCTGGCGCGGTACGATCGCTACGACCGGAAGGGGCCGAGGGTGTATGTGGGTGAATATGCCGCCCATGAACGCGACCGCCGGAATACGCTGCGCTCCGCGTTGGCCGAAGCCGCCGGGTTCACCGGCTTCGAACGCAACGGGGACGTCGTCGCGCTGGCGTCGTACGCTCCGTTGCTTGCCCGGCGCGGGCACACCCAGTGGACGCCGGACATGATCTACTTCACGGCGACCGACGTCGTGCTCACGGCGAACTATTACGTGCAGCAGATGGTGGGGCAGAATCAGGGCGACGTGTATTTGACCACCGACCTGGCCAAGGCCGCGGGACGGAAACTCCTGACGGCCTCGAGTGTGCGCGATACGCGCACCGGTGACCTCATCGTCAAGATCGTCAACGGCGACAGCACGCCGGCGGCGTTGTCCATCCGCCTGGCCGGCCTGCCGGCCGGCAACCATCGCGCTCTGCGCACCGTGCTTGCCAATCTGCAGGCGGATGCCGTGAACCCGGACGGCCAAGCTCCGGTGGTGCGGCCGGATACGGCCGAAATGAGCGTCGCGCCGGAGTTCGCGATGGAAGTGCCCGCGAATTCGTTCACCGTCCTGCGCATCCGCCGCTGAAAAACACGCCCCACCTCTCGCCGCAGAAACCATCAGGAAAACGATCAATGAAAATCCACTACACTCTCGCGAGACTCGTCTGCTGCTTCGCCGCGATCTGCCTCTCTGCGGTCGCCGCGGAAACGAAGGATCAGGCGCTGAAACTCTGGTACCGACGGCCGGCGGCACAGTGGGTCGAAGCGCTGCCGGTCGGAAACGGCCGGCTTGGCGCCATGGTTTTCGGCGGAGTCCAGCAAGAGCGGCTTCAGCTCAATGAGGACACTCTCTGGGCCGGCGGCCCCTACGATCCCGTCAACCCCGAAGCGCTCGCCGCGCTGCCGGAGATCCGACGGTTGTTGCGAGAAGGAAAAAATGCCGAGGCTCAAGCGTTGGTCCAGGCCCACTGCATGGCCCGGCCGCTGACCCAGGCCCCGTACCAGACCGTGGGCGACCTGACGATCACGATGTCCGGCACCGAGCAGATGGAGCACTACCGCCGCGAGCTGGATTTGGATACCGCCGTGGCGCGCACGGAATTCCAGATCGGACTCACCCGCTACACGCGGGAGGTGTTTTCCAGCGCGGCGGACCAGGTGATTGTGATCCGCCTCACGGCGACGGATCCGAGCGGGGCTCCGCGGAGAGGCCTGAACTTCACGCTCGCTTTTCAGAGCCCGCAGACTTCGTCGGTGAAGGCGAAACCCAACGGCGAGCTTGTGCTCCAGGGCGTGAATACACCGTTTGATCGCGTCAAATCGGCGTTGTCGTTCGAGGCTCGGCTGAAGGTCGTTCACACCGACGGCAACGTGGAAAACGACCAGAACCAGCTCCACGTCTCGAACGCCACGTCCGTGACCCTCCTCGTCGCAGCGGCGACCAGCTTCCGGAGCTACAACGATGTCAGCGGCGATCCTGTCGCGCGCAACGAGCAGACGCTAGCCGCAGCCCAGGGGAAGAGCTTCTCCGCGCTGCGCGACGCCCACGTGGCGGACTACCAGCGGCTCTTTCGGCGCGTCTCGATCGATTTGGGACATTCGCCGGCTGCCGATCTGCCCACCGACGAGCGGGTGAGAGACGGAGGGCTTGCGGCCGATCCGGCTCTCGCCGCCCTGTATTTCCAGTACGGACGCTATCTCCTGATTAGCAGCTCCCGCCCGGGCTCGCAGCCGGCGAACCTCCAGGGCATCTGGAACGACAGCCTCTGGCCGGCGTGGGGAAGCAAATACACGATCAACATCAACACGGAGATGAATTACTGGCCTGCGGAGGTGACGAATCTCTCCGAATGCGCCGAGCCGCTTTTCGCGATGATCTCGGACCTCTCGCAGACGGGGGCGAATGTCGCTCGCAAGCAGTACGGGGCCGGGGGCTGGATGGCGCACCACAACACCGATATCTGGCGCGCCGCTGCGCCCATTGACGGCGCGTTCTGGGGCATGTGGCCGACGGGAGGCGCCTGGTTGTGCACCCATCTGTGGGAACACTACCTTTTCACCGGCGATCGCGCGTTTCTGGCCCGCGCCTATCCGTTGATGAAGGGCTCGGCGCAGTTTTTCCTGGATACTTTGGTGGAGGATCCTCGGCACCACTGGCTCGTGACGAGTCCATCCATCTCCCCCGAAAACGCTCACCACGACGGCGTGACGAGCGTGATGGGCCCCACGATGGACGAGCAGATCGTGCGGGACCTCTTCAACGCCTGCATCGCGTCCGCGAAGATCCTGGGGCAGGACGCCGATTTCTCGTCCCGGCTTTCGTCGGCCGTGGAGCGTTTGGCTCCGAACCAGATCGGCGCTCAGGGGCAGCTGCAGGAGTGGTTGGACGACTGGGACGCCCAGGCGCCGGAACAACAGCATCGGCATGTTTCGCATCTCTACGGTTTCTTCCCGAGCAGCCAGATCACCCTGCGTGGAGCGCCCCCGTTGGCAGCGGCGGTCCGCAAGACGCTCGAGACGCGCGGAGACATGTCCACTGGCTGGGCGACGGCGTGGCGGCTCAACCTCTGGGCCCGCCTGCAGGATGCCGAGCATGCCTACGGCATTCTCGAAGGGCTGCTGGGGCCGGCCCGCACGTATCCGAATCTTTTCGACGCGCATCCGCCGTTCCAGATCGACGGAAACTTCGGCGGCACGGCCGGAATCGCGGAGATGCTGCTGCAATCGCACGCCGGAGAAATCGAACTGCTTCCCGCGCTCCCGCGGGCTTGGTCTGAGGGCAGCGTGTCAGGACTGCGCGCCCGGGGCGGATTCACCGTGGACATGAGCTGGCGCGCCGGCGCGCCGGTGTCGGCGACGCTTCGCGGTGCGCCAGGGACCAAGGGGCGCCTTCGCATTGCGGGCAAGACAACGGACTTCGTGCTCTCCGACGCAGGCGCGTTTGTCTGGAGCGCAGGAACCGCGGCTCACCCGTAGTCGTCGCGGCTAGCCCACCGCCTTCGCCGCCATGGCGGAAGGCATGCAGGGATAAAAAAGGGAGACCGAATGGTTTCGGCCTCCCCTGAATCTGGTTCAGCGTTCGGACAGGTTCGTCAGATGGAGAACGTGTTGCTGACAGACCGTTACCCGTCAGCTCGCGCCCGGGCCTGCGGTCAGGCCCGACGAGACAGCGTCTGCCCGTGAACCCAGGTGCTTTCGACAATGGTCGTGTAGCAGGGGGTGGGCTGTCCGCGGGCGCCGCCGCGGAGTTCGCGAACGAGCAGGTCGATCGCCTCCCTACCCACGTGTTCCGCATTGTCGCGCACTCCGGTGACGCTCGAGGTCGGCGACTCGGTGAAGAGGTCGACGAACGAAAGATCCCGGGGAACGGCCATCCCCGACGACTGCAGCTCCGACAAGAGCCCGGGAACCGCGCTGAGAAGCACCGCCGGAGCCTGTTCTCGAAACCATTGCAGAACGGGCGCGGCGTCAGGAACGACGCGCTCTCGAGACAGGCCTCTGCTTCCGGGTTCCGAGGTGGAGCTGCAGTCGATCAAGGAGATCCTCCCGTCGAAACCGGCGAACTGTCTCTCGGCTTCGCATCCGGCCAATAGTTGGTGCTTGGTCGTCGGATCCAAATCCTCCGGCAGGACGAGCCCCACCTGACTCCAGCCCGCGGCGTGGATTTTCCGGAGGGCGAGCCGCACGGCTCCCGGGTAGTCGCACGTGACTGCGTGGAGCGGAGGCGTGCCGGGGAGATTTCCAACCCGCACGGCAGAGTAGCCGGACCAATTCACGAGCGATAGCGCTTCGATCCATTCGCCCGCCGACTCCAGCACGAGGGCGGTGGAGCCGGTTTCGGCGAGAAGTTCCGCCAGCTTTCCGGCGGGTTCGTCGGGAGCGGGGTAGCTGAGGCGGCTGAGTTGAAAGCCCAACTCGGATGCCCTTTGCCGTGCTCCGGAAAAAAGCCTGGCGCGATGAGGGTGGGCTCTCCGGAGAGAAGCGAGTTCGCCCGTGGCGATGTAGGCGATCCGCGTCAGCGCCGCCTGACTCGGGCGAAGATCCCGATAGGCTACGAGGGCCTGCAGCAGGGGATCGCGGGCATAGCCCATTTTTTCGGCGACTCGGCGGATCCGAACGCGGGTCGTTTCCGGCAGCGACGGGCTGTTCCTCATGGCCAGCGACACGGTCGAGTTGTGGACCCCGAGTTTTCTGGCGACGTCGGATTGCGTGACTCGTTTCTGCATGATGGGGCGCATTCGGACGAGGGGTGGGACGCCGGACTGGCCGGTCTCTCCGAACTGTGGTGCGCTCGCCTATCGGCGGACGAGGAGCGCGGTTGCAGGACCACAGACGGGGAGGAAAGCAGCCGGACCGACCGAGATACGTAGGTGGCAACGTGCGGATCCCGCGGAGTGCGACAAAGCTTCATTGGTCGCAGGATCGCTACGACGAAAGTCCAATGCTCAACCGACGGTTTTCCGCGTGGATTGGAAATCACGGAGCGCGGCCGCCGATGTCGAGTGCCGGCGAAATCGAGCACCGCCCGCGCAGGGTATCCGTGGAATTCGGACGTTTCCGCAGAACATTCGTTTGCCGCGCGGGGTGGATTCCGAGAATTAAGGATGCCTGCAGGATTTTCCGTTGAACGCCGCGGACGTCGCGGTGTTTGCCCCGAGAGCCGACTACTTTTCCCACCATGCCCCATCTCCTCTTTGCCCTGCATCGTCTGTTTCGCTTCGCCCTTTGCGCCTTCGCATCGAGTCGGCGGGGGCCGGCCCGCCTTCTGGTTTTCGCCGCGTTTTTGTTTGTGGGTATTCTTCGGGCGGACGAGCCGCGGCAGGTCTTCAACTTCAACTGCGACTGGGCTTTTCAGCTGGGCGACGTTTACGGAGCGGAACGGGTGGCGTTCAACGACGCCGCTTGGTCCCGGGTCGGCCTGCCGCACTCGTTCAGCATCCCGTATTTTGCGGCGGGGAACGCGTTTTATGTCGGCTATGGCTGGTACCGAAAGCACTTCGAAGTTCCTGAAGGGCTCGAGGGAAAACGGCTGTTTCTCGATTTCGACGGGGCGTTTCAGGACGCCGAAATCTTCCTCAACGGCGTGAAAGTCGGAGCGCACCAGGGCGGCTACACTGGGTTTGAGATCGAGATCACGGATGCCCTCGTGAAGGGCGCGAACGTGCTCGCCGTTCGGCTGAACAACCGCTGGAACGCGCGCCTCGCGCCGCGGGGCGGGGAGCACGTTTTCAGCGGCGGACTCTACCGCAACGTCTGGCTGACGGCGATGAGTCCGTTGCACGTGACCTGGTACGGCACGTTCGTTACCACTCCCAAGCTTTCGGCCTCATCCGGAGTGGTGCGAGTGATGACCGAGGTCGCGAATCAGTCTTCGGCGGCGAAAGCCTGCGAATTGAACACGGAGGTGGTGGATACAACGGGCCGTGTCGTTGCGAACATGAGTTCCGTCCGGACGATCCCGCCGGGCCAGACGGTGACGTTCGAGCATACGAGCGTTCCTATTCCGAATCCGCAGTTGTGGTCACCCGAGACCCCGACGCTTTATCGGGCGATCAGCACGATCGTCGAGGAAGGAAAACCCGTGGACCGGTATGAAACCCCGTTTGGGTTTCGCTGGTTCGAATGGACCGCGGACCGCGGGTTCTTCCTGAACGGGAAGAGCCGTTACGTGCGAGGCGCGAACGTTCATCAGGATCATGCCGGCTGGGGCGACGCCGTGACGAACTCCGGCGCACGGCGGGACCTGCAGCTGATGAAGGATGCCGGTTTCGATTTCATCCGCGGTTCGCACTACCCGCATTCGCCGGCGTTTTCCAAGGCCTGCGACGAGCTCGGTCTGCTTTTCTGGTCGGAAAACTGCTTCTGGGGAACGGCTGGCTCCCACAAGGACGGCTATTGGGACGCCAGCACGTATCCCATCCGGGAGGAGGACGAACACGGCTTCGAAGAGAGCGTCCGAGCGGCCCTGCGGGATATGATCCGTATCCACCGGAACCATCCGTCGATTGTCGCCTGGAGCATGGGGAACGAGACATTTTTCTCCGCTCCGGAGGTGATGCCGAAAGTGCGGCGGTTCCTCCGCGAACTGGTCGACTACACGCACGAGCTGGATCCGAGCCGTCCCGCCGCCGTCGGAGGCGTGCAGCGCGGCGAGATCGACCGCATTGGCGACGTCGCCGGGTACAACGGCGACGGCGCACGCATTCAGCAGTATATCAATCCGGGCGTGCCGAATATCGTGAGCGAATACGGCTCGACCTCCGTGGATCGGCCCGGCGACTACGAGCCGGGTTGGGGCGATCTGCCGGCGCTGGCGGGCCTCGATCTGAGCCGTCCCTATCCGTGGCGATTTCCCTGGCGCAGCGGCGAGGTAATCTGGTGCGGCTTCGATCACGGAAGCATCGCGGGTCGGCGTTTCGGCGCCATGGGCATGGTGGACTATTTCCGCCTCCCGAAACGGCAGTGGTACTGGTACCGCAACGAATATCGTCACATCCCGCCCCCGAAATGGCCGGCCGACGGGATTCCAGCCGGGCTCAGACTTGCGGCGGACAAGACGACGCTTCGATCCGTCGACGGAACGGACGACGCGCAGATCGTCGTGAGCGTCGTCGACAAAGAGGGAAATCCGCTGCGCGAGAGCCCGACCGTGACCCTCTCGATTGACTCGGGACCCGGTGAGTTCCCGACCGGCCCGAGCATCGTGTTTGCGGCGGATTCGGACATCGCGATCCGCGACGGGTCGGCGGCGATCGAGTTTCGCTCGTATCACGCCGGCGAAACGATCGTTCGGGCCTCTTCACCCGGCCTTGCGGATGCGACGATCAAGATCGTTTCTCTCGGCGCGCCGAAGTACGTGCCTGGCGTCACGCCTCCGGTCAGTCCGCGCCCGTACCGGCGCTTTGAAGCCAGCGCCGACGTGGGGAACGAGCAGACTTTCGGACAGCAGAATCCCACGCGCGTGAGCAGCGAAGCGGAACGTCACAGCGGCCGGTTCGCGAACGATGGAGACGTATCCACTTTCTGGCAGTCAGCCGCTGCGGATACACAACCCTGGCTGCGGGTGGACATGGAGCGTGTGGTGGCGGTGAAGAGGATAAAACTCACGTTCCCCTGTGAGGGCGCGTGGCGTTATCTGATCGAGGTGTCCGAGGACGGTGAAAACCGCTGGAAGACCGTGGCCGATCGGAGCGCGACGGAGAACCTCGCGAAGGAGCGCTCCGACGTGGTCGAAGGCGCGCCGGTGAAGAGTCGCTTTGTCCGAGTAACCCTCGTGGGCCATCCGGACGCCGCACCTCCGTCGATCGCCGAGATTCAAGTCTTCGGTGCGTTGGTCGGGGAGTAGCGCTTCGCGCGATTCAGTGCGGTAACCCTTTGTCGCTCCCGCCTTCGGGAGGGCGGGGGCGGCTCGCGACGGGCATTTTGCCCGCGGACCACGGCCGTGCTCGCCGCTCGGGGTTCGAGGGAAATCACCTAAGTTCCGTACCATGTTTTCGCGACAGGCGAGCCGCCGGCCAAACTGGTAGGGTGCCGTCGCCGTCTTCTGGCGGCCAAGCATCACCACCCCGCAACCCCCTAACCACCGGCGTTCTCTCTAGGGCGCCGCCCTGCACCCATGGATTGTCCCAAAACGACCTTCCCGCGGCCGTCGGCTGCGCCGCGTCCGTCTTGTTCGTCCACGTCGGATTCCACCCCGGGAATCCTTCCGCGTTCCGCGAAACTCATCTGCCGGTCCCTGCTGCTGGCGTTCGCGCTGCTGGTCTCTTTCTCCATCCTCCCATCTGCTCTTTCGGCCAAGTCGCCGATGCAGGTGTACGTGGAGGCCATGCAGCCCGGCACCAATCTGGGAAACACCCTCGACGCGATTCCCAACGAGGACTCCTGGGGAGCCCCGTACACCACCCAGGCGATCATCCAGCAAATCGCCGCCCAGGGCTACAAGAGTATCCGAATCCCCGTGACGTGGCACGCCCACGTCGGCCCGGCGCCGACCTACACGGTCGACCCCGCCTGGATGGACCGGGTCCAGCAGGTGGTCGATTGGTCCCTCGATTCCGGGATGTACGTTATGCTGAACGCGCATCACGACTCGTGGCAGTGGCTCAGCGCGATGCCGGCAAACCATGACGCCGTCATGGCCAAATACTCGGCGATTTGGACGCAGATCAGTGCGCGTTTCGCCAACTACTCGAACAAGCTGATGTTCGAGGCTACCAACGAGCAGACGTTTGACGGGGTGGATCACGCGACGGCGCTGACCTACCTCAACGAGCTGGAGACCACGTTCCACAGCATCGTGCGCTCGAGCGGCGGCCAGAACGGCACGCGTCCCCTCGTCCTCACCGTCTGGGGCGGCTCCGGCGATCAGCAGAACATGGATTCGCTGAAGGCCACCATCAACAGCCTCAACGATCCGAACCTGATCGCGACGATTCACTTCTACGGCTTCTGGCCGTTCAGCGTGAACAACTCCGGATACACGAAGTTCGAGTCCACCTCGATCGACGGCATCATCAGTCAGTTCGACTCCGCCTATAACACCTTCGTCGCAAACGGCATTCCCGTCGTGGTGGGCGAAATCGGTCTGCTCGAGCCCAGCCGGATCGAACACGGCGAACTGCTGAAATATTTCGAATACGCGATGCAGTACGTCCGCTCGAAGAGCCTGACGCACATGCTCTGGGACACGGGAGGCATCTTCGACCGCACGACCTTCCAGTGGCGGGATCCGGAGCTTCGCGCGGTCATGGCGCAGTCGTTGGTCGGCCGGTCGACGACCGCCAACACCGACCTGATCTTCCTCAAGAGCGGCGCGCCGGTCGGCGACGCGATCGTCCAGCTGAATCTGAACGGCAACACGTTCGTGTCCCTTGCCGACGGCCTCACGACCCTCAACGCCGGCACCGACTACACGCTCGTCGGCAATATCCTCACCGTGAAGGCCTCGGTCCTCGCCAAATACGCGTCGGGCGGCTTCGGCGAAAAGACGGTCCTCTCGGTGAACGTGAACTCCGGTCCGGCCTGGAACATCCACGTGCGCTACTTCAGCACGCCCGTGCAGTCGGCGGCCGTTGGCACCATCGGCGGCCTGACGATCCCGACGCAGTTCAACGGCGACCTCCTGGCCACGATGGAGGCAAAGTATTCCGACGGCTCCAACGCGGGCCCGCTCAACTGGACTCCGTACCAGGAACACACCGTGTCGTTCTCCCCCGACTACTGGGCCAGCACGATCAGCCTCACGAACAAGTTCTTCGCGGCCACCCATAACGGCACGATCAACCTGGCCTTCCATTTCTGGAGCGGCGCGATCGTCAACTACCAGGTTTCGCTCCAGCTGCGGGCCACTCTCGGCGGTCCGGACCTGCCGATCTATGACGATAACCTGGCGCCCACCTGGCAGAATTGGAGCTGGGCTTCGGTCAACACCGCCAATGCCGATCCCGTGCATTCCGGCACTCAGTCGATCTCGGTCACGGCTGGGTCCTGGGCTGCGCTCAACCTCGGATACGTGGGCGGAAACCTCGATCTCTCGCCGTATCACACGCTCACGTTCTGGCTGAACGGCGGCGCCACCGGCGGGCAGAAGTTCAACGTCGGAGCCTCGGTCAACTGGGACTACAACTACCCCTCGGTAACGATCGACTCGGTTCCGGCGAATACGTGGACGAAGGTCGTCATCCCGCTCGCCAGCCTTGGCCTCGAGGGCAAGAGCGGCATCACGACGTTGTACTTCATCAACTCGTCCGGCGGTGATTCGCCGACGTACTACATCGATGACCTCCACTTCTCGACCGAGGTCGCGCCGACTGACCTCGTGGTCACCGGCTCGATTCCGGCGGCATCCCCGCTGACGATCACGAAGAGCGGCTTCGCTCTCAATCGCCGCACCAACCGCATGGTTCAGACGGTGACCGTCTCCAATCCCACCGGCAGCACGGTCGCGGGCCCGATCTATCTGGTCCTCGATTCGTTGTCCTCGAACACGACGCTCGCGAACGCCGCCGGCACGACCTGGACGGTGGTCCCGACCGGAAGCCCGTATGTGCTCGTCTCGAACGGAGGGCTGGCCTCCCAGGCTTCCGTGCGCGTGTCCCTCGAGTTCACCGTTCCTTCGCTGGGCGGTATCACCTACGCCGCGCGCACGCTGAGCGGTGGAACCAACCCGTGACCGGACGTCATCCCTCGATTCCCAACCTTTAAACCACACGATCATGCAATCCAGGAAACTATTCCACGCGCTCTCCGCGATCGCCGCCCTGGCGTTCGCCACGGTAGCCAGCGCCCAACTACAATACCGCGTCACCGTCGACACCAGTTCGCTGGTGGCGAATCCCAACGGCCCGTTCTCGCTGGATTTCCAGTTGAACGACGGATCGGCCGTGGGCGACGGCAACAATTCCGCCACGCTGGGCAATTTCCAGTTCGGCGGAGGCAGCGGTTGGGGGGCGATCGGCACCTACGGCGGCGCGGCCGGGAGCTTCGCGTCCGGCATCACGTTGTCGGATACGGATCCGCTGTTGAACGAGTTCTACCAGGGCTTTGTCCCCGGGAATTCGCTCTCCTTCGACCTGACGTTGACGAGCAACGCGGAATTGGGCGATACGCCCGACATCTTCAGCTTCGCCATTCTCGACGGCGCTCTGATGAATCTCCCGACGCTCTCGTTCGGCTCCGATCAGTTCGTCGAGATCAACCTTGGCGACGCTTCGCCCGCGGTCGCGACGTTTACCAGCGTGGATGGGCTGATCACCGTCACGGCTTCCGCCGTTCCGGAGCCCTCGACCTACGGTCTGCTGGCTGCCGGCCTGATGGCCCTGGCGATCGTCGGTCGGCGAGTTCGAAACGGGCAGCGCGCCCGTTCCTGAGCGCAGGCCCAAGGCTTAGCTTCTGATTCCGCGGCGGTCTTCAAGGCCGCCGCTTTTTTTTGTGCGGAAAGGGAGGCGGCGCGACGCGCCTCATTGCCAATTAGGATACGAGCTGAGAGCCGGCGGGGGGCCCCGTGCGCTCCGGCGATTCATATCCGGTCGCATGATTTCGGGACAGCCAAGCAGCGGGCCTCCTGGTATGCTCTTCGTTCCTCTTCGACAGGCGTACGATGGCTATCCGCATCGCGGCGCTTTCGAGCGGGTTTTTCATGCCCCGTACGCACAACCTCCGAAGGGATCGCCTGCCGACGGCGGTTTCTAGGTGGTTTTGGCATCTTCCCGGGGCGGTAGTGGAACTCTGATTACGACCTACGAAACGATGAAGACTATCCCGTTGTTTTGGGCGCCGTTGGCTCTGGCCAGCGCCCTGATCCTCGCGCCCGCCACGCACGGCGCCGCCAATATCGTCAATCAGACGTGGCAGCTCCGGACCGGAGACGACGCCCAATGGGCGTCTCCGGCATATCCGGTCAACCACTGGCGCGACTACAATCTGGGCATCTCTCCCGAGAGCCATGCTCTTGAAGGAAGCACGTTCTGGCTCCGGCAGACGTTCCGCGTGCCGGACCGGTGGGACGGAAAACCGCTGCGTTGCGAACTTCGCCTTTCGGCGGACGACGCGAGGCTCTATCTGAACGGCGAGCAACTCCCGTTGAAGCGGGACGCGGAGCAGTCCGCTTCTTTCACGCTGCCTCCGGAGCGACTCCGCAGAGGCGCCGAGGAGAACCACCTCGCGCTGCGCATCCGCGGTCCACACTACTCGGGAGGCGTCGGAACCGATTTTCTGAGGATTCGGCCGGAGAACGGGCCTGCGCCGTCCGTCGCCTTGAGCCTGGGATTTCCGGCGCACGATCACGTGTTTTCGAAACGCGACGGCATCGGCTTCAGCCTTACCGCGGTGCTGGCGGAGGCGGAAAGCTCCGCGGGGACGTTGCGTCTCTGCGTGGAAAACGAGTTCCACAAGCAGGTCTGCGTGCAGCAGCGGGAGATCGCGCTGTCGGGCGCCCGTGCGCCGATCGAGTTTTCCCTGCCGTCGCTTCCTTCGGGATTCTATCGCGTCGTCGCTTCCTATTCCGCGCCGGAAATCGAGTCGCAGGAGGTTCAGTGGTTTGCCGTCGCTCCGACGGAGCTGCACTGCCGGGAAACGGCTCCGGCCGATCTCGCCGACTTCTGGAAACGAGCCAAGGCGGAGCTGGCGGCGGTGGCGCCGGAGTTCTCCGTCACTCTGGACGAGACGCGTTCGACTGCGACGCATCGTGTCTACACGGCTTCCATGAAGTCGGTGGAGGGAGTGACGTTGCGGTCGTGGTATGTCGTCCCGAATCGTCCCGGAAAATTTCCCGCGGTGCTGCATGTCCCCGGCTACGGAGGGACGTTCAAACCGGAATGGTTCACGAACGACGACGACATCGTTCACCTGGGTCTGGAGGTCCGGGGACATGGTCGCAGCGCCGACGTGATCAACCCGGGCTTCGGCACGCCGGGCTACGTGGGATACAAGGTGCTCGAACCGGAACACTACATCTATCGCGGGGCGTACCTGGACTGCCTGCGTGCGCTGGATTTTCTGTGCTCCCGTCAGGAGATCGACTCCACGCGCATCGCGGTGGAAGGGGGCAGCCAGGGTGGAGGGCTTGCGATCGCCACGGCTGCCTTGGCCGACGGACGGCTGAAGTGCTGCGCGACCGCAGTCCCGTTCCTCGGCGACTTCCTGCACCACCTCGAGATCCGCTCGGTGTATATCCCGGAATTCGAGGAGACGTTCAAGGCGATGGGCCGAGGGACCTTCAGCGACGTTGCGGTCACGATGAGTTATATCGACACGGTGAACCTTGCGCCGTGGATACGCTGCCCCGTGCTGATGGGATCCGGACTGTTTGACGACGACTGCCCCTCGCACATCAACTTCGCCGTCTACAACCGGCTCACGGTGCCGAAGGAATACCACGTGTATCCAGATCGGCCGCACTTCCTCGGGCCCGAATGGGGAACCGACTCACGCGCCTGGCTGCGCCGGCAGTTTGGACTTCCCGAGGTGAAGTGAGTTCGCGATAGCGCGCCTCCTGCGGGCGAGCTGCAACCGTCGGACACGATCCTGGCCGTGGATTGCATACGGCCGATCGTGTCCCTTGTTTTAGCGACAGGCGGAGAGAGGGGAGTGGTGCTACGTTGGGGAAAATTCGTTCTGCCGCCCCGCGGAACCGCCCGCGGTGTTGTCGTAGAGCCGAACCCCAACCCCCCAGGCATCTCGCACCACGCAGGTTTCACCGGCCCACGCCAGCAGGAGGTCTCAGAGAGCAAAAGACGTGCGGCGCCGGTGCCAGCAGTGCGCGGCCAGAAAACGCGAATTCTCCGCCCGATTACGGGCGGATGTGTCACCAACAACCCCAAAAAAACCATGATACGAAACCACACCCCGCCGACGACCATCCCTGTCGTGCGAAACCATCGGAGCAGAATCCTGAACGGCCGACTCTGGCTGAGAGTGGCGTTCTTCCTCGCAGTCCTCGCCGCCATCCCCCTCGGAACCCGTGCGCAATTGCCGACGCCCACAAGGGGATGGAACCTGGGCAACACGCTGGAACCGCCGAGTGGCGAAGGCACCTGGGGCCCTGCGGCCTCGCAGAACCTCATCAACGCCGTGGCGGCCGCCGGATTCAACACGGTGCGTATTCCCTGCGCGTGGGACAGCCATGCGAACCAGTCGACGTATCAGATCGACGCCGCCTGGATGTCGCGCGTGAAGCAGGTCGTCGACTGGTGTTACGCGAAGAACCTGTACGTCATCATCAACATTCACTGGGACGGCGGATGGCTGGAGAACAACATCACCGACACCGTGAATCCCACGATCAACGCGAAGATGCAGTCGTATTGGACGCAGATTGCGAACGCGTTCAAAGGCTACGACGGCAAGCTCCTCTTCGCCGGAGCCAACGAGCCGGCCGTGAGTACGGCGGCGCAGATGAACACGCTGCTGGCGTATTATCAGACGTTCGTGAATGCGGTGCGCGCCACCGGAGGAAACAACAGCACGCGCTGGCTCATCGTTCAGGGCCCGAGCACCGACATCGACACCACCGACTCGCTGATGAACACCCTGCCCAGCGACTCGGCCAACCGCCTGGCGGTGGAGGTGCACTACTATGCTCCGTACCAGTGGTGCCTGATGAACGCGGATCAGAGCTGGGGGAAGATGTTTTATTTCTGGGGACAGTTCTACCACCACCCGACTCGCACCGATCGCAATGCGAACTGGGGCGAGGAGTCGTACGTGGACTCGGAGTTCCAGAAGATGAATACGAAGTTCGTCAGCAAGGGCATCCCGGTCATCGTCGGCGAATTCCAGGCGTTCAAGCGGACCGGGTACTCGGATCTGACCGGAGGCGACTTCAACCTCCACGTCGCCGCCCGCACGTATTTCCACAAATACGTGGTCGACGCCGCGGCGGCCAAGGGGCTCAAGCCCATCTACTGGGATATCGCCTCGCAGATGTTCGACTGGACCTCCGGAGCGGTGACCGACCAGGACAATTTGCGGGCCCTGACGGGTGGCGCCGCTCTCCCTCCTCCGGGCGGCGGCGGCATCATCGCCAACGGCACCTACAAGATCCTGGCCCGCCACAGCGGCAAAGCCCTCGAAGTCGCCGGGCTCGGCACCTTCAACGGTTCGAACGTCCAGCAGTGGGGCTATTGGGGCGGCGATAGCCAGCGCTGGGTGCTCACGCACGTCGGCAACAACCAGTACCTCATCACCGGCCTGCAGAGCGGGAAGGTGCTGGACGTCTCCGGCGGCGGAACCGCCAACGGAACCAACGTGCAGAT
The DNA here is from genome assembly GCA_003054665.1 of Opitutaceae bacterium EW11. GTDB lineage: Bacteria > Verrucomicrobiota > Verrucomicrobiia > Opitutales > Opitutaceae > EW11. The sequence goes on from QAYY01000003.1 coordinate 67,476, forward strand.
CTGGACGAACGTGGGCGGCGCCAATCAACGGTGGACGATCACGGCGACCAGCGGCGGCTACTACCGCCTGACGCCCACTCACGCGACGACCATGGCCCTCGATGTCAGTGGTGTATCCACGGCGGACGGCGCCAACGTGCACATCTGGAATTATGCGGGCGGCGCGAACCAGCAGTGGACCTTCCAGGCTCCGTGACGCCGTTCAGGCTCTTCTGCTCATAGCCTCTGTAGGATGAGCAAGCACGGGCGGTGGGTTGTTCTTCGCGAGCAGCCCGCCGCCCCCAGTGCTCGTCAGGGCGTGATCTTCTCGATCTTCACGTCGGTGAGCCGACCGTCCTCTCCGAGAATCCAGACGCCCTTCACCTCGGTTTGCCGCGGGAACGAATAGGTTCCGAGTTGCACTTCCAGGCCGCGCACCCGGGCGCTCGTGTCGAGCGTCCGTTTGGCCCGGGCCATCGATGCTGGCCCGATGTACCTCTCGATTTCGGAAACGCCGCAACCCGGCGGCGTGGCTCGAAGGAGCTCGGCTCGAATGAACGAAGCCGGGCGCCTGAGCGGCACCGAAAGGTACGCCCAGATCGAGAACGCAAGGAGTACGCCCGCGAGGGACAGGAAGACGAGGCGGCGCATGGCGGGGTTCGAGAGAGGCGCGTGCTTACCGGGAGAACGTAACCGAATCCCGGATATCGCTTGCGGACGCTCCGGCGTGGAGAGTCCAGTTTCCGCCCGGGACTGCGTAGGCTCCCCGTTCGGTGTTCCAACGTCGCAGGGCCGTTTGCGGCACGAGCAGCTTGATCGTGGCGGTTTCGCCCTTGGCGAGATGTACGCGCCGAAAACCGCAGAGAGCCTCCTTTTCCCGCGGGTGTGTCTCGGCCGGCGGGACCGCGTAAAGCTGCACCACCTCGTCGCCGTCGCGCGTGCCTGTGTTCGCGATCGTGAGTGTCGCCTCGATCCCGCCATCGGCCGACGGCGACGCGTGGAGACCGGAGTAGGCGAACGTGGTGTAGCTGAGTCCGTGTCCAAACGGGTAGAGCGGCTTCCCGGCGAAATACCGGTAGGTCCGATTGGCCATGGAATACTCTTTGAAGTCGGGCAGATCCTCCGTGCCGCGATAGAAGGTCACCGGCAGCCGGCCCGCCGGGTTGTAGCTCCCGGCGAGCACGTCGGCAACGGCGGTGCCCCCTGCCTGACCCGGATACCAAGCCTGCACGATCGCGTTGAGATGGGCGTCCGCCCAAGGCAGGGCGACGGCGCTGCCGGATAGGTTCACCAGAACGATCGGTTTCCCCAGGGCATGGAGTTTCTCGAGCAGCTGTTGCTGCAACGCGGGCAGTTCGATCCGGAGTCGATCGCCGCCTTGGTAGCCGTCGTAGTCGACATCCATCTCTTCGCCTTCGAGCTGCGCCGAGATTCCGCCCACGAACACGATCAGGTCGGCTTTCCCGGCCAACTGCAGGGCCTCTGCCTCGGGGGCCTCGGGCGCCGGCGTTTTCCACTCGAGAGCGACTTCGAACGGCGCCGGACCTTGCAGGTATTCGAGCCGGATCGGGACGGATGCGTTTTCGCCGAGCGGAACGGCGGCAGTGATCGTGCGGACGGAGGATTCTCCTCCCGGCGGGGGAACCCAGGCGTCGACCGCGGTTTTGTCACCGACGATCAGTCGAAAACCGCCGCGTCCGCGGACCAGGAACTGATAGGTGCCTGCAACCGTGGTCTCCAGTTCGCCGTTCCATCGCGCGGACACATCCTTTTCCGGAACGCCGGGCGGCAATCCGCCGTTGGCTCCGTGACCGTTGCAGGAGACGCAGAGGGCGCGTTCGCTCCGCGAAACGACCGGTTTGCCGGAGAGCTCAGGATTGGCGAAGTATTCGCCGCGGAACCACAACTGTTGCAGAGGGCGCCAGACGCTGGGCCGATGGGCGTAGTCACAGCCGTGGGCGTAATCCACTCGCACGCCCGCGGGTTCGAGCGCTGCCTTGAGCCCGGCGAGCACGGTGACCGGGGCCGAGGGTTGTCCGTTGTAGTTGCCGAGCAGCGCGACGACGGAGGTGGCGTTCGGTCCGATAACGGCCACGTGGTGCAGCGCTTCTTTCTTCAGGGGCAGCAATCCGTCGTTCTTGAGCAGCACCATCGACTCTCGTGCCGACTGGAGAGCAAGCGCCGCGTGAGCGGGGGTGTCGACATCCGACGGAGGGATGCGGGCGAACGGCACCGCTTCCTTGGGATCAAAGAAACCCAGGCGGAACATCGTGCGCAGAAGGGGCCGCAGTGCGCGGTCGATTTGAGTTTCCGTCAGCAGTCCCCGATGCATCGCTTCCACCAGCCCGGTCGTTTCCCCGAGACAGCGCACGTTCATGCCAGCTTTGACGATCATGGCTTCCGCTTCGGCCTCGTCGGCCGCGAGCTTGTAGTTGTCGATGAGATCTCCCACCGATCCGCAGTCCGACGTGACATGGCCGTCGAAGCCCCAGTCGGAGAGGAGCCGATAGAGCAGGGGACTGACCGAGCACGGAGTGCCGTAGAGGGAGTTGTACGCGGTCATCACGATCTCCGCGTGAGCTTCGCGCACCAAAGCTTCGAACGCGGGAAGATAGCTCTCGTGGAGATCGGCCTGCGAAGGCGCGACATTCATGATGTGCCGCAGCGGCTCCGGCCCGCTGTGAACGGCGTAGTGCTTCGCACAAGCGGCTGCCTGCAGGTACCGAGGGTCGTCACCCTGCAGGCCGCGGACAAATGCGACGCCGAGGCGCGAGGTGAGGAACGGATCCTCCCCATAGGTCTCCTGGCCGCGACCCCAGCGCGGATCGCGAAACAGGTTGATGTTCGGAGACCAGAAGGTGAGCCCGTGATAGATCGTGCCCTCCGCGGACGTGCCGGCGACGCCGTTGAATTTCGCCCGCGCCTCGGTCCCGATTGTCCTCGCGATCTGAAACTGGAGGGGCTCGTCCCACATCGCAGCCAGTCCGATGGCCTGGGGAAACACCGTGGCTGTCCCGGCCCTGGCCACGCCATGGAGCGCCTCGTTCCACCAATCGTACTTCGGGATCCCCAATCTGGGTACACCGGGCGTGGTGTTCGCCATCATCGAGGACTTCTCTTCAAGGGTCATGCGGGAGATCAGGTCGTCGATGCGAACGGCCTGGGGCTTGGAGATATCCCGATAAACGGGGATATCCTCTTTTGCCGTGAGGAGCGCCAGGGGGAACAGGAGCGCCGCCACCAAGGCGGGCCCGAAATGGGAATGGTTCATGGTCAAAATGGGTTGGAAGACGAAGAAGGGAGGCCGCGCGTGCTCAGCGAGCGCGGCGGCGAAACTCCGCCACCGGATGCCGACGTCGCATGGCGGAGACCGTGCGCGGCGCTTCCGGCTCGCGGGAGCGTCTGGCTCGCCCGGAACCAGCCGGGCGGCCAGACGCACCACGCGTTGGGCGGAGAGAGTTGCTATTCGAAACCGGACGAGCGGCTGGAGCTAGTTGGCCGCAGGCGCGGACAACGTCGCCGCGTATCCGCCGGCGGGAGACAGGGCGATGTCGACAAAACTCGTCGCATCGACGGACGAGGTCGTTTCCGCGATGGCTTCGGGACGCGTCGCCGATTCGGCCGTGTCCGAGAAGGCGCGCAACGTCCACCGGCCGTCGCCGAGGAATTTCAGGGGGACGCGCAGCTTGAGCGGTGCGTCTCCGTTCATCGCCGCGAGGTACCAACGCGAACCGGAACGGCGGGCGATCACCACGTGCTGGGCGACCTCGGCGGACAGCACCACGGTGTCGTCCCAGACGGTCGGAAGACCCCGGAAGAATTCGACTCCGGGCTGACCGCGGTAGTTGGCCGGGCTGTCGCAGAGGCAGAGCATCGGGCTGAAATACACGACGGTTTCGGCGAGCTGGCGGGCGCGGGTGCCGACGACTTGGGCCGGTTGCGTGACTTTGAAGTCGGCCGCCGTGCGATTCAGAAAGCCGCCCGGCGTGAAATCCATGGGGCCCAGCAGCCCGCGGGTGAACGGCAGGGTGATGGTGTGCAACGTCGTGCAGGCGTCGCTCCGGATCTTGTTGTATTCGTTTCCGAGTACACCCTCCTGCGTGATGAAGTTGGGCCAGGTTCGGGCGAGGCCGGTCGGTTTGTACGCGCCGTGGAAATCCACCAACAGCCGCTTCTCGGCCGCAATGGCGAGCACCTGCTCGTACCACTGCACCGTCTCCTGGCTGTCGTTGTTCATGAAGTCGATCTTCACGCCGGCGAAGCCCCAACGGGCCACCTGGGCGAGGACCTTTTCGATGCCCTGGCGCGCGAGATCGCGCGAATCGATCCAGAGGACCAGACGGACGCCGCGGTCGTGGGCGTAGGCGACGAGTCCGGGAATATCCACATGCGCCGCGGGCTTCGTGAGGTCCGCCTTGGGATTATCCATCGGCTCGTACCAGTACCAGTCGATGAGCTGGTACGGGAAACCGAGCTCGGCGGCGAAGTCGATGTACTCCTTGTGCGAACGCGTGTCGCCGCGCGACTGGAGACCGGTGAACCCGGGCTGGCTCGGATTGAGACCCGTCCACCAGGAATCCCAGGCGGTCACGCCCGGCTTGATCCACGACGGATCGGCGATCCGCGAGGGTGTGGCGAGGGTGGCGACGAGGCCGTTGGTCAGCAGATCGGCGGCATTGCGCGTCAACATGATCACGCGCCACGGACTGACTCGACGATTGTGCCCGAGGACCAGCCCCCGACCGTCTTTTCGCGGAGCGAGCGTGGCCTTCGCGCCGGGGCGGGGCGTGCCGTCGGCGCGCGGTCCGACGGCGGAGACGAACATGCCCGCCCAGTCCAGGAGATCGGACTCCGCAATCGCGGCGTATCCACCCGGCAGCTTCACCAGCAGCGGCAGCACGTGCGGTTGCGCGAGGTTGTCGCTCAGCTGGGTGAGCCGCTTTTCAGGATACTGGTTTTCGGCGCAGACGGAGAAGTCGCCCGCCCAGCAGGTGAGATCCGAGGGGAAAACGAACTCGGTGAGCTCGTTGGTGAGCACGTACGTCTCCAAGCCCGGCTGCTCCGGGATTTCGTAGCGCAGGGCGACGCCGTTGTCGTAGGCGCGCAGGATGAGATTCAACCGCCGCGGAGCGTCCGCGTTTTCCTGCACCGACACGCTCAACTCTCGATAGTGGTCGCGCGTGGAGCGGCGCTGCCCGAGCGGATTGTCCCATACGCTGTCGTGGTCGCCTCGCTTCGCCTCCGTGATTTTCGCCTGCCGGCCGAGCGAGACTCCGCCTTCAAGGTCGAGACCGAGTCGGGAATCGACGAGCACCGGCTTTCCATCCAGGGCCACGCGATAATGGAGACCTTCGGAATCGTTGACCGAAAGCGATACGCGGCCGTCCGGAGAGGTAATCGATTCTTCGCGGGCCTGCGCCAGAGGGAGGCTTGCGAAGGCGAGCAGTACAAGGGCCGCGCCGAGGGAGCGCGATGCGGTGGGAGCGAAACGATGGAGGCTCATTTTTGGGGCGTGATCTCGAATACCGCGGCGATCTCGTTGGGAACAGACTTCGGCGCCTCGATCGTCAATGCGTCGGCGGTTTGTGACCAAACGGGCTTCTCGTCGCTGCCGAGCAGCCTGATCGATGCGATCGGCCTGGCGAGCAGTTTGGCCGCCGTTCCGAGCGATTTGACGTGAATGGCGCTCTTCGGCACGCCCATCACAAACGCGTAGAGCACGTCGCCCTTGCTGGTGAAACGAATGTCCTCGGCGGTGAAGGGCTTCGTTTTGTCTTCGTTGAAATTCGAGCCGCTGGTCGCCTCGGTGGCCGCAAGCTGGGGACCTTCGCCGAGCAGCTTCCAGGGGCGCGTGCCGTGGATGGCTTCCTGGTTGATCTGCATCCACGCGGCGATGCCCTCGAGGATCGCGATCTCGTCGGCGTCGGGCGTGCCGTCGCCTTTGAGGGGGACGTTGAGAAGCAGGTTTCCGTTTTTGCTCACGACGTCGATCAAGGTTTGGATCACCGTCCTGGCCGATTTGTAGCCGTGGTTATCCAGCACGCCCTTGTCGTAGTGCCAGTTGCCGAGGCACGTATCGGTCTGCCACGGGAGAGGTTCGATGACGTTGCTGCGGCCGCGCTCGATATCGAGGGCCATGCATCGACGCTGGTCGGGCTCGAGGATCTTTCCGAAAAGGACGCCGTCATCGCCGCGCCATTGGAGGCCGCGGTTGTAGAAGTGGGCGGCGATCTTCAGCCCCGCGTCGGTCACGGGCCAGAGCGGCAGGGCGGTGTCGTCGAAATAGATGAGGTCGGGGTGGTACTTGTCGATGAGGTCGATCGTGCGGTTGTAGAACCTTTCACAATACGCCTGATCGGGCTGGCTCACGCCGTTGTCCCAATGCCAGCGACCGTAGAGGCTGGTCAGATCGCCGAAATTCGGGCTCGGCGTGTGGCGTTGCTCGTAGAGATCTTGCGGATCGTAGCCGTCCCACCACGTGCCCTTGCCGTCGGCCTTGGTGAGCTTCCCGTCGTAGGGCACGCCGGCGAGCGGGCCGGTTTTGTCCGCGCCCTGCGCCGTTTCATACCAGCTCCACGCGTGGGCCGCATGAACGCTCACGCCGAACTTCATGCCGTATTTGCGCGCGGCGGCCGCCCAACCGCCGATGAGATCCTTTTTCGGACCCAGGTTCACCGAGTTCCACGGCTGATATTTGGAATCCCAGTTGTCGAAATTGTCGTGGTGGTTCGCGAGGGCGAAGAAGTAGCGCGCGCCGGCCCGCTGGTAGAGCGCGAGCAGCTTGTCGGCATCCCAGTGCTCGGCCTTCCAAGAGTGAATGACGTCCTTGAACCCGACCTTCGAGGGATGGCCGTACAGCTTGAGGTGCTCCTCGTATTGCGGAGCGCCCTGGCTGTACATTTGGCGCGCATACCAGTCGCCGCGCTCGGGTTGGCACTGCGGACCCCAGTGCGCCCAGATGCCGAACTTGGCGTCGCGAAACCACTCGGGGACTTCGTATTGCTGGAGCGACTCCCAGGTGGGGGAGAATTTTCCGGGCGCAACGGGCTCGGCTGCCGTGCTAACAATGACGGCCGGTTTTGCCGTGCTGGGGATGGCGTGTGCGGCCGGTAGCGCGAACGCGGCTACCGAGACGCACAGCGAACGGAGGAGGGACTTGCTTGGGTTCATTACGGGGGAAGGGGTGACGATGGGAACGGCGATGGGACGGGGGCGGCCGCTAGCCTCTAGCGGCTCCGCAACGTGACGCTCGCGGACTTCAGGTTCGCCGATTCCGCGCGGAGCACGATCTCTCCGGGCGCGTGGGTCGTCTGAACCAGCGCCTGTGCGAGGCCGTTGAAGGCGGAGCGCCCGGGTCCCTTGTCGGGTTCGTGGCAACTTGGGTCGCCGTTGCCGACGCCGATCAGTTTGCCCGGTCCTTCCACGGAGAACGTGATGCGGTTGCCCGCGGTCGGCACGGTGCGGCCCTGGGCGTCGATGACCTCGACGTTCACGACGGCGAGATCGGCGTTGTCCGCCGCCAGCGCGGAACGGTCGGCGACGAGGCGGATGGCCGCCGGCTCGCCGGTGGTCTCGCGGGACGTCTCCAGATGCTCGCCTTTGCGGGTGCCCTTGGCGACGAGCTTGCCGGGCGCGTAGCGAACCTTCCATTCGAGGTGATGAAGCGGCGTGACGGTCTTCTTGCCCAACGAAGCGCCGTTGAGGAACAGCTCGACTTCGTCGCAGTTGCTGTGGACCCAGACGGGAATCTCCTGGCCCTCTTTGCCGGGCCAGTCCCAGTGCGGGAACAGATGCAGCACCGGTTCGTTAGTCCACCAGGCTTTGTAGTAGTAATAGCTGTCCTTCGGGAATCCGCACAGGTCCATGAAGCCGTAGTGGCTGGTCACGACCGGCCACTCGAAGGGGCGAGACTCGCCTTTGTAGTCGAACGCCGCCCAGACGAAGCCGCCCGCGATGAAGTCGCGCGCTGTGACCGCAGGCCAGGCCTGCTCGACGGTCTGCCCCCCGGGGCCGGCGGTGATGCTGTAGGCGCAAACGTATCCACGCTCCCGATCGCCGTAGTAGGTTTCCCATTGGTTCGTGGTGTAGATGCCGCGCGTCCCGATCTCGCTCGCGATCTCCGTCGCGACCATGGGCGTGGCGGGCTTCAGCGCGTGGACCGCGTCGTAGACATCCGGGTGATAGTTGATGCCGATCACGTCCAGCACGCCGAGGAAGCCGACCGGGCTGTCGAAACCGCCGTTCATTGCGGCGCTGGTCGGACGGGTCGGATCGAGTTCGCGCACCCGCTCCTTCATCGCGCGAGCCATCGCGGCCGCTTCCGGCGTGCCCTGAGTCCATTGCTCGTTGCAGAGCGACCAGAGGATGATGCTCGGGTGATTTCGGTCGCGCATCACGAGTGACGTGAGATCGCGGTGCTCCACGGCTGGAGTCTCTTTCGGCGTCTGGTCGATGTAGGTATCGCCGAGGTGGCGGTTTTCCGCGATGACGAGGAAACCCAGGCGGTCGCACTCATCCAGGAGGAAGGGCGTGACGGGATTGTGAGAGAGGCGAATGGCATTGCAGCCGACCTCCTTCAGCCTCTCCAGACGCCAGGTGAACAACCGGTCCGGCATGGCGACGCCCACGCCCGCGTGATCCTGATGCATGTTCACGCCCTGGAGCTTGAGAGGTTTGCCGTTGAGAAAGAGCCCCCGGTCCGCGTCGAAACGCACGTGCCGCACGCCGAACGTCGTCGTCACCTGATCCACGACGCGCCCACTGGCTTTCACGGTCGTGCGGAGACGATAGAGGTAGGGCTTTTGCGTCGACCAAAGGGTGGCGCGGGCCAGCGGCAGCGACTGCACGAAGTTCGAACACGACGCGATGCCGAGTTCCGAGACCGACGCTGCTTGCCCAACGACCTGCCCGGCGGCATCGAGAATCTCGCTCGTGACCCCTACGCTGGCCGACGCCGAGCTCGTATTGCTGACCTGAGTACGCACCGCGATCGCGGCGTCGGCATTGAGCCCGTCGCCGGGGTCGGCGACGGACGGAGCGACGAACACGCCGTCGGGCGCGAGATGGACGGGTTCGACCGTGACGAGACGGACGTGCCGGTAAATGCCGCCTCCCTCGTACCACCAGCCGTCGTAGCGCGGATCGACCTGCACGACCAGGACGTTGGGCGCTCCGAACCGGGCTGTGTCGGTGATATCGAAACGCGAGCGCGTGTATCCGCTGTATTGCGCGCCGATTTCCTTCCCGTTGAGCCAATACCGGCTGTTGTTGAACACACCGTCGAATTCGAGCCAGAGGCGTTTTCCCTTTGACTCGGCCGGGATGTCCAAGGCTTTCCGATACACGGCCGGCTGGATCGAGAGAAACCCGTGCAGCCAATGCCAGCCGTCGGGCATGCCCGGGTAGGTGAACCGCGGCTTCTGGTCGAAGGTGCCTTCGAGCACGTAGTCGTGCGGGACGTCGACTCGCTGCCAGCTGCTGTCGTCATAGCCCGGCGCGGTGGCCTCGGGCAGGGCGCCGAGTTTGAAGCGCCAGTCGTCATCGAGCGATCGCGCCATACGCGGCGAATCGGCGGCTGAGAGCCGCAGAGCAAGCGTTGCGCACGCAAGGAGAAGAGCGGCGCGGAGCAGGGGGAGTGCGTTTCGAGCGATCATGGTGAGGTGGAGGGGAGGATCGGGAAAAGGAGGGACTTCTGATTGCGCAAGGCTTCGATCTGCAGTGGATCGGAAGCGCGGCCGTGAGCTGATTCTCGCGCGAGCGCGGCCGAATCGGGGACATTGCGGCCGTTGATCGCGAGGATGACGTCGCCCTTTCGGAGTCCTGCCAGGGCGAGGATCGACTCCGATGGGATTTCCAGGATCAAGACGCCGGCCACCCCTGGCAGCCCGAAGGCGGAACGTTCGTTCTCGTCGAGGATATTGCGCACTCGCGCGCCAAGCCACGTCATGGCAGCCGCGTCACGGACCGTGCGCACGGCGGCCGGAGCATCGGGCCGCGGAAGTGCCGGCGTCCTCGCGATCGCCTTCAGCTCCGGTTTTTGCACGCCGAAGTCGTCCATCGGAAAGTTCTCGAACCCGAGCGCGAGTGCCGGCGAGCCGGGCTGCACTCGGTAGTCGCCGTGTTCGGGGTCGACGAACCGCGCATCGGCGACGAGGGAGTGTTCGTCGCGTCCGCTTTTCTCCTGCAGCTGTGTGGCCGCGGCGGGCGAGGTCGCGCCGGAAACGTGCACAAGGTTGAAATCCATCTCCGCGCCCCATGGTGGCGGAGGCATGTTTGCCGGATGGTACGCGGTCCAGACGATGTTGCGCCGAAAGGCGTCGCCGGAATGCGAATACCAAACGTGCGGATCGTACCCGGCACCTACGATGACGTTGTTTTCGACGATGCGTCCGAAACCCTCGCGGTTCTTGATGCCTCCGCGCAGGCAGAGGTTGTTTGTGATGACGTAATTCGACGAGCCGTCATCGAGGTCGATATCCCAGCCGTGGTCGCAGCGCCACCGGTTGTGGAGCAGCTGAATGGGCTTCACGGCATCGAGCAGCGGCAGATCGGGCGCGGCTTGGATCCATGCGTTGACCTCGTCGGGATTCGGACGCCAGAAGCGGTCGCGTCCCCAGGAATTGAATGCACCGTGGTCGGCGGTTTCCTTCACCGTGTCGAAGACATCGCAGTCCTCGATGATATGCCCGCCCCAGCAGCCGTCGCCTATGTTGATGCCGGCCCGAGGAACATCGTAGATCGAGCAGTGCCGGACCGTGATGCCCTGCGCGAGATCGATCTCCACGCCGGCCGTCTGCTTTTCGACGCGGCCTGTCTGGTGGATGAGGCAATCCTCGACGAGGCAGTCTGCGGGATAGTTGTTCGTCCGAGGTCCCGGCGTGCGGTCGATCTGGGTCAGCTCCTGAACCTGATCGTAGTTGAAAAGCGGACTCCGCGCCGCGGCGGGATCGCCGACAAAACAGATTCCATTTGCGCCCGCCTTCGAGATATGTGTCCCGCGGATGGCGACCCGGCGGTTGTAGTTGCTGACGAAAACCGCGTTGCCGCCCACTTGGTCGAAGACGCAGTCCTCGAGCGAGCAGTCCTCCGCGCCGCTGAACAGGACGGCGCCGCCGCGGTAGATCGTCCAGTCGGAGCGCAGCAGCGGCTCCCGATTGTCCATCGCGGTTCGCGCCGCGTGTCGGAAGTCGATTCCCCGGAGCGCTATCGAGCGAACCGGGTGCGCCTCGTCGCCGCGAAACTCCACGAGCGAACGCAGTCGGGTGGCTTCCACCACGGCGCGGCGCAAGTCCAGGCCGGGCGGCGGATAGAAATAGATCGTGTGGGCCTTTGTATCCAGGAACCACTCACCCGGGGCGTCCAGCTCCTCGAAGATGTTCTCGACGAAACGAATCGTCTGGTGGGCGGCCGCGCCACGGTTGTTCTGCCACCCGCCTTCCAGCTGCAGCTTTCCGTCGGCATCGCGACCGGTGATGCGCCAAGTGAAATCGCCCCACAGGGCCGGATGCATGGCGTGAAAGTACGCGCCGGCCGGATTAGCCCAGCGGGCTGCCCGCTCCGGAGAAAGAGCGTCGGCCGAATAGCCGTCGAAGTAGGGGGAGTGCGGATCGTAGTTCGGGTAGCGGGCGAGGACCTGCCTTTCGCCGTTGACGAACAGTTCTTCGGTTCGGAGATCCCCGGGAACCTCGGCGCGAACAATGCCATTCGAGCAGGGCTGCCAATTCAGGTTCTCGAGCCTCACGCCGCCGCTGATCACCGGTGTTTCCCCGGGATAGTTTTGGATCACCAACGGGACTTTTGGAGAGCCCGAATCGGCGCTGGCGAAGACGAGCGGGGCGGACAGGTAATACGTTCCGCCGCGGAGGAAGACGTCACCCCGTTTTTCTCTGAGCGCATTTTGCGCGCGTTGAAGCGTCGCGAACGGCTTCTCCAGGCTTCCGGGATTCCCGTCCTTTCCGCTTGGCGAAACAAAATAAGGTTGGGCTCCGCAAATCGCGACAAACGACAGCGCACAGATCCAGATGGAGAGGGCTCGTGTGGTCACGGCACGGAGGGGCGCGGTGTGCTGGGTTGCGTGGTCAGGGTGACGTGACCTGCCGCGAGGCCGTCCGACGCTGCGTTGAGACGAATCTCTCCGGCGGATCGGGTGGACTGGACGATGATTTGGGCGAGTCCGTTGAACAGGCTGCGCGACCACCGGGCTTGGGAAGCGATGTAGACGTCGGGCTCGTGGCAGTTCGGATCGCCATTGCCGACGCCGATGATTTTGCCGGCGCCCTCGAGCGTGAAGTCCACCTTGTTCTGTGCCAGCGGCACGGTCCGCCCCTGCGCGTCGAGCGCAGCGACTGTGAACACGGCGACGTCTTCACCGTCGGCGTTGATCGTCGTGCGGTCGGGAGTGAGCAGGATGTGCGTGGCCTCGCCGGTCGTCTCGATTTGTGTTTCGGCGACGACCTTGCCTGCAGTGTCGTAGCCCTTTGCGCTGAGCGTGCCCGGGGCGTAACGAACGCCTCGCCAGAAGAGTTTCGAGTAGCGCTTCATGGCCTGCCGGCCCTGCGAAACGCCGTTGAGGAACAGCTCGACCTCGGCGCAGTTGCTGAAGGCTTGGACGAGGATTTCCTGACCTTCTTTTCCCGGCCAATTCCAGTGCGGCGCGAGGTGCAGGACGGGCTGCGAGGTCCACCAGGCCCGGTAATAGTAGAGCGAGTCCTTCGGGAAACCGCAGGTGTCGAGGATACCGAAATGAGAACTGATGCTCGGCCAATTGCACGGAGACGGTTCGCCGCGATAATCGAACCCCGTCCAGGCGAACGCGCCGGAGAGCCACGGACGCTCGGCAAAGAACGTCCACCAACTCTCGGCGGTGGTGTCCCAGCCCGGCCACTCGATGTCGTAGGCGCTGACTTGGCCGCGCTCGTAGTTGTTCGCGTAGATGCCGCGCGTGCCCACGACGCTGGCCTGCTCGGTGCCGACGATCGGCTGGTTCGGGTGCTGGGCGTGATAGTCGTCGACGTGCGGTCCCAGATGATAATTCCAACCGCGCACTTCGATGACCGAGTTGATGCCGAGAAAAACGTTCTTTTCGTTTGCCGCGTAGGTGACGGGCCGCGTCGGATCGAGGCGCTTCGTCAAATCCTGCATCGCGAGGGCCGCGCGCGCGGCCTGCGGCGTGTCGTGCACCGCGAGTTCTTCGTTGCCGATGGACCAGATCGCCACCGACGCATGATTGCGGTCGCGGCGGATCTGCTCTTCCCAGCGTCGAAGGTTTTCGGAATCGCTGCCGAGCAAACGGCACTCGTCCATCACGAGCAGACCCACTCGATCGCAGACCTCGAGCAGCTCGGGCGTGGGAGCGTGGTGCGCCGTGCGATAGGCGTTGCAGCCGAATTCCTTCAGCTTTCGCACGCGGAATTCCTGCAGGGCGTCCGGAAGAGCGACGCCGACGCCGGCGTGATCCTGATGATTGCAGGTGCCGTGGATTTCGTAGCGCCGACCGTTCAGCAGAAAACCGATCTGTGGATCGAAGGCGATCGTGCGCACGCCGAACGTCGTTTCCTGACGGTCGATGAGCCGGCCGTCGTTGGACACGGTGGTGATCAGTCTGTAAAGCTGCGGAGTCTCGGGCGACCAGAGTGTGGGCGCGTCGATCCTCGTTTCTCCGTGGAACTCGGCGGCCGTGCCGGCTCCGATCGCGATCGTCTGCGAGGCGCAGCTGTCCGGCAGATTCCTGCCGTCCGGCGCCACAAGGGTCCAGTGCACTTCCGCGTTGGCCGCTGAGCGGCGTTTGTTGATCACGGTCGTCTCGAGGCGGATCGTGGCCGGACCAATCGGTACGTTTTGGGGAAACTCGGCACGGACGAACACACCGTCGGGCGCAATCGCGAGGGGCGACGTTTTCTCCAGCCAGACGTGGCGATAGATCCCGGCGCCCTCGTAGTACCAGCCCTCGAACCGGGTGGCGTCGACACGGACGGACACGGTGTTGGCTCCGCCGAAGTTCAGGACGTCGGTGATGTCTTCGCGGAGCGGCGAGTAACCGCTTTCGTGGCGACGCACGAGCCAGCCATTCACCCAGACAGTCGCGTCGCGAAACACGCCGTCGAAGGTGAGCCAGACACGTTTTTCGGCATCGGCGGCCGGCATTTCGAACGTGCGGCGATACCACCCGATGCTGTTGCCTGGGTAGTGCGCGCCGAGCGCCTTGTAGCCATGGTTGCGGTCCGCGGCGGGGTCGAATGGCAATTCGACGGCCCAGTCGTGAGGCAGATCCAGCCTCCGCCAGCCTGTATCCACAAAGCCGGGCGAAGCCGGTCCGGAGCTCACGCCCGCTTTGTCGAGCCGGAGTGCGTCGGGCCAATCGTCGCCCAGGTGAAACGCCCAGCCGGTGTCGAGAGACAGGCGTTCGCGCGGCGTGCTCTCGGCGGCCCAGAGGCCCGAAACGATCGCGAGCAGTCCGCAGACGACGCTGAGGTGGATTCGACGGAGCACGGGATGATTCATGAATGTTCGGCTGGTGGATTCCTTGGCCTCAGTGGCTGCCGTCTCAGTCTCCCTTCCAGTAGTCCTTCAGCTCGCGGCGCTGGACGTCGATCTGGGAGAAGTGAACGGTGCAGCCGTCGCCGTCGGGCGATTGGGCGCTGAGGCCGATGCGCAGTTTGTCCGTTTTCAGCAGGCGGAACCCGCGGATCGGGAACCACTGATGGCCGTCCTGGGAGGCGTAGAAACCGAACGTGTCCCGCTCCGACGAGCCGACGACGCGGAAATAGACCGAGCCCTCGGGAACGGGGGCGGAATTGCAGTCGTCGCCGGTGCCGTTGCAGACGACGCTCACGATCCGCGGCGTGCCCTGAAAGTCCCGCTCGTAGCAGAACTTCGCGAAATGCTCCGCGTCGTTGTAGACCAGCAAGACTCCCGCGTCCCACTTGCCGCGGAATTCAGGGTGGACCTTTGCCGTGAGAATGAAGGGACCTTCCGGCCGGAAGACGACGCGGGGCGACTTGTCGGTCCGGAACTCCGCTCCGGGCGAGATGAACAGATCGGTTTTCGGCGGCGCAGCCAGTATCAGCTCGGTGGAACTCGGCACGACGCATTTCGTGGCGGTGTTTTCCAGCGAAGGCTTCCACGGCAGCGCGAGCTGCGAGAGATCCTGCGCGAGCGCGCCGGACGCAAGAGAGAGACCCAGGCAGAGCAGTTGGGGGAACTTCATGGGAGAAAAAGAGGTGGTATCGGAGGCTACCGAGCGGAGAGCGCTGCGGTAGCGCGGTGGCCGCACTTGCGCGTCACCGCTGCGGTGCGGGCGGAAGAACAGTGAGCTCGGCGGCCCCGCTCCAGCCGGTGTCGTCGACGTCGTGCAGCGCGGTGAAACGGAAGAACCGAGCTTCGACCGGAGCGAAGGTCACTTCCTGAAGCATGGGATTGTTGCGGATGTTGCCGAACACGCCCGAAGCGACCTGCGTGGTCCAATGCTCCCCGTCGGTGCTGGTTTCGAACCGGTACCGATCGACAACGCCGATGAAGACCCAGTCCTGCCGGGGGAGGTAGGCGAAACCGCCGATTTTGCGGACGCTGCCCATGTCGACGGTGAGGCTCGGACGTGCCGTTTCGCCGGCGGGCGCGCGGACTTGCCAGAGCGACCGTGCATCGGCGTCGATCGCGTTTTCGGCAGGAAGCTCGGAGGCGCTCAGGTGCTCACCGGCGCCGATCACCTTCCACCCGGTGGGCGCAAAACCGACGATGGTTTTCGACGCGACGAGACCCAGCTGTCCGTTGGGTGTGAGAACCGCTGCCTGCACGGTGCCACCCGAGGGAAGCTCGATGGGCGATCGATACACCGGCGACTGCGCGGTCGGTTCGGAGCCGTCGGTCGTGTAGACGATGGGCAGCTTCCGGGTGTGGGCCAGCGACACCGAACCGTCGCGGCTGCGCTCGGAAATCCCGGGTTCCTTCGGCAGTGACTGCTTGAATACGCCCACTTCGGCGAGCGTCGGCTCGAGCCGCGAGTCGGTGATGCGCACGCGCAACCGATCGGTGGTCGCGGGCGTGGCGAGGCGCAGCAGGCGTTTGTGCCCGACCGTCGTCTGCTCATCCAGCAGCTCGGGGGCGGTCCAACCTGAACCGTTCCAAGTCTCGAGGACGAACGACTCGATGCGCTGGCTCCGGTGGTCGACCGCCTCTTGGAGCGAAACGACGTCGAAAGCGATCGGGGTGGGGAAGGTCAGCGTGACGATGCCGCCACGCGCTCCCGGTGCCGCCTCCCACCACGAGTCGAGATTTCCGTCGTGCGCGAACGAGGCGTCGCGGCGCGCGGCGGAAGAATCGGCCGTGAACGTCGCGCCGTCGGCGAGATCCTTCGCGAAGGTGTCGCGAACGACTTCCGCCATCTTGCGGAGCGAGGCGAGTTCGTTGTCCGGAATCAGGCCGCGGGTGTCAGGGGCAACATTGAGCAGCATGTTCCCATTCCGGCCCACCGAACGGTAATAGTAATCGACGAGCTCGGCCGGGCTCTTCGCGCGTTTCTCGGCGGACCAGAACCAGCCGTTGAGGATCGAGGTGTTTACCTCGGCGGGATACCACCACAGATGGGATCCAGGCGTGAGTTTGGCGCGGCTCCCGAGATCGCCGGCCTGCATGTCGGGCCAGGTGAACTTGTCGGGCGATTGCGAGAGGGGAATGACGCTCCACTCGGTCATTCGGCCGACGCCGCCTTCGTTGCCGACCCAGCGCACATCGGGCCCCTTGACCGAAATCACCGCGTTCGGCTGCAGCCGATGAATCAGGTCGTACCAGGCCTTGTAGTCGTAACTCTGTTGGACGCTCGGATCCGGGTTGGCGCCATCGAACCACGCAACGGAGATCGGCCCGTATTCGGTGAGCAACTCGTAGAGCTGATTCAGGAAATACCGGTTGTAGTCATCGACCTCATACGTGTGGCTGCCGAAGCCTGGCGTGGGCGAGCGGCCGCGACTGGGATCCTTCTGGAAGCTCGTGGGGTCGGTGGGGATGGCCGAACGCACCTTGGGACTTTTGTTGCCGTAGAGACCCGCGGGATTCGTCGGGTTGGTGCGCAGTTGATACAGATCGGCCGGGGAAAGATAGATGCCGAGCTGGATGCCGTGCCGGCGGCAGGCGTCCGCGACTGCGCGAACGAGGTTGCCCTTCCCCTCGAGCCAGGGGCTCGAGGCGACCGAATGCTGTGTGTAGCGGGAGGGCCAGAGGCACAGCCCGTCGTGGTGTTTCGCGACGAGGATGAGCAGGGTGCCGCCCGCGTCTTTCACCGCGCGAACCCATTGATCTGCGTCGAGCGACGTCGGGTTGAAGAGGGCGGGCGACTCGCGGCCGTCGCCCCACTCGACTCCGCGAAACGTATTGGGTCCGAAGTGCAGGAAGAACGTGCGCTCGAGGCGCATCCAGGCGGTCTGGTTGGGCCGCGGCAGGACTTTCCCGGCCTTTTCGGCGATCGTCGCATCCGAATCCCCTGGCGCGATGACTTGCAGGGTTGCGTAGTCGATGAGCGGGCGAGACGGCTCCGTTGACGCGGCGAAAGTTCGCTCGTTGGAGGAGACCATCAAGGAGACGAACAGGGCTGCTAGCCGCACCGACCGGGCGGTGAGTGGCGAAATGAAATTCATCGTCATAGGCTGTCGAAGCACGGGCATCGTGAGTTTTGCTGGGACGTCGCGCCGGAGAGTGTTCTGCAAAGGAGCAGGGGATAATGCACGGCGCGTCATGAGGTGCATGTCGCCTGCGCGGCGGCCCTTTGCCTTGGTATTGCGGGCGGCGGGCGGACTGCCGAGACGGCGACGAAGCGCCATTCAAACTCGGGCACGCGGCTGAATGTTGTCAGCATTTTTCCCGGCTCAGGCGTGCCCGGGAGTGTACTGTATTTTCAGGACACGCGTGCGGATGGGTCCTCTGTTAGTGTCCATGCGCTCCCGCCGCGAGGGTGTGAGCTGAACCCCGACACTTTGCCCAAACCCCATCTCCAGATGCTGTGTATCGTTTTGTTGGCCGCGCGCCTGCAGGGCCCCTGTCGCCTCGGCGCCTCATTCGAGTACGTCGCCGAGCGGGACCGTAACGTCTCCGGTACCGCGCCGGTTGCACGCCGCCTATGAAGATCATCGCGTTGTTTGGATCCATTTTCGCGGTGATCGCGACTGCCACTATGGCGTCGGGTGCAGAGGCCGGGACAGCTCCCGTCCTGAAAACGCGCGTTATATCAGCCGACCTCGAGCGGGAGGCGGGGGCGATGAGTCGAATGTATAACTTATGTGTGGGCGCGGGTCGTGCTAATGAAGGCCTGCGCGCCGACTGGCAGCGCCAGCTGAGGCGAGTCCGTGAAGAGTGCGGGTTCCGCTACATCCGGTTTCACGGGCTGTTTTGCGACGACATGGGTGTGTATTTCGAGAACAAGGGGCGCCCGGTCTATAACTGGCAGTATATCGACGAGCTCTTCGACTTTCTGCAGAGCATCGGGATGAAGCCGTTCGTGGAGCTCGGCTTCATGCCTTCGGGCCTGGCGAGCGGGTCTCAGACGATTTTCTGGTACCGCGGGAATGTCACGCCGCCCCGAGATTATGCGAAGTGGGAGGCCTTCATTGCGGCTTTTGTGCAGCACTGCACCGAACGCTACGGGCGCGACGAGGTTCGGTCGTGGTATTTCGAAGTGTGGAACGAGCCGAACCTCGACGGCTTCTGGATGGGGAATCCCGCGAAGAAGCCCTACGAGGAATGGTCGGTCGGTGCGCGCGCCGAGTATTTCAAACTCTATGCCAGCACCGCGCGGGCGGTGAAGTCCGTCGACCAGGCCTACAAGGTGGGCGGTCCCGCCACGGCGGGCGAGGGGTGGATCGACGAGACGCTCGCCTACTGCGCGGAGACCAAAGCTCCGATCGACTTCGTCAGCACGCACAGCTACGCGACGATGAGCGGCTACCTGGACGAGAACGGCAATGCCGGGACGGTCTTCTCGCCCGACCGAGAGTCCATTACCGCGGGCGTGAAGAAGGTCCGCGCGAAGATCGACCAGTCGCCGTTTTCGCATTTGCCGCTGCACTATACGGAGTGGAGCGCCTCGTATACGCCATCGGATCCGATCCACGACAACTACGTAAGCGCTGCCTTCATTCTGGATAAAATCCGTCACATTGGCGCCGCGGCGGATTCGATGTCGTATTGGACTTTCACCGACATCTTCGAGGAAGCCGGGCCGCGCGCGACCCCGTTCCACGGCGGTTTCGGACTGCTGAACTACGAGGATCTCGCGAAGCCTTCCTTTTTTGCCTATCAATTCCTGAATCGGTTGGGAGGCACGCAGCTCGCGTGCAGCGATGCGGATTCGTTCGTCTGCCGCGATGGCGCTGCGGTTCAGGCGCTTTTCTGGGACTTCACCATCACGCACCCCGGGCCCTCGGTGATCAACCAGGTGTATTACGTGCAGGATCACCCGGCGAAGTCGCTGCCGGCGACGGAGCTGAAGCTCTCGGGTTTGAAGCCCGGCCGGTATGAACTCGCAGCCCGCCAGGTCGGCTATCGCGTGAACGACGTACAGTCGGCGTGGCGCGATCTGGGGTCGCCGCCACAGCTCACGCGAACGCAGGTTGCCGCGCTGAGCCAGGCTTCGTCCGGTGCGCCGGTGCTCGTCGAATCGGTCGAGATCGGCGCCGACGGACGGTTCACGAGGCAATTCGCCATGCGAGAAAACGACGTGTGGCTCGTCGAGCTGCGGCCGCTTTGAGCGGCGCCCGCCCCCTTTCCCCCCCCCCTCCGATCTTCGAGGAAACCGCAGCGCCTCTGCACGCGGTTTTCGCTCCTGCGCGAGGCAGTCCTGGGCTGCGTCTGCGACGGCCCGTCAATTTCCGGCAACGGAAAACAAACCGGAAGCAATGCAAACATGAATAAAATAGCTACCCCCAAAGTGCTGGCTCTCTTGACCGCACTCTCACTGGGAGCCGGGGCCGCCCGGGCGCAATCCGCGCCGCGGGAGGACACGGCCTCTCAGGACAAGACTAAACCCGAGGAGGAGATGATCGTACTCTCTCCCTTCCTCGTTTCCGCAGAAGAAGACGCGGATACTTATCGAGCCACCTCCACGCTTGCGGGATCACGCGTCCGCACCGACTTAAGGGACGTGGCTTCGTCACTCAGTGTCGTCACCTCACAATTCCTTCAGGACACCGGCGCCACCAACAACCAGTCGCTTCTGACATACACGACCAACACAGAGGTCGGTGGCCTCTACGGCAACATGGCGGGCGTCGGCAGCACCTACATCAATGGCGCGGGCGAAAGCGCCACAAACTTGCTGCGGCCAGCCACCAACACCCGCGTGCGTGGCCTCGATTCGGCGGACAACACCCGCGACTACTTCCAGACGGACATCCCGTGGGACTCGTTCAACGTTGGCCGTGTCGACCTCCAGCGCGGGCCCAACTCGATTCTCTTCGGCATCGGCAGTCCAGCCGGCATCATCAACACGAGCGTCAATACCGCCGGCTACAAGACTGAGGGAAAGGTGGAAAACCGGATCGGCAGTTTCGGGAGTATCCGCAACTCCGTTGATTACAACCAGGTCCTGATCCCTGATCAGCTCTCCGTGCGCGTCGCCGGCATCTACGACGATACGAAATATCGCCAGAAACCGGCCTACAATTTGGACCGCCGCGTGTTCGGCGCCATCCGGTGGGACCCGAAACTTTTCAAGAACGGTCGGACGACCATCCGCGCCAACTACGAGATCGGGGATGTGACTGCGAATCGGCCCCGGACGCTTCCGCCGGTCGACAGACTCACGCCGTACTTCGATCCGAACGGATTCAACAAGCAGCTTCAAGACGCCACCTTCACGACCCAAATGGGTATTCAGCCATTTTCGTCCAGCTCGCTTTATCCCGGTGAGAAGGCGAATTTCTGGTTCGGTGGATCGATGGGCGTCAGCAGCGGCGCCGCTCCCGTATTTACCTACGACAACTCTTCGACGCCTACTTCAGTCCATGCAGGTGGCACTACCACCTATTTCGCCATCGACAAGGAAGGCAAACGCTCGGGTTCCGTGGGCGGTTTCCCCTATTCACAGCCAGTGGGCATCGCCGGCTACGGCACTTGGGCCTATAATTTGGACCAGTACGGTGCGGCGCACGGTGCGACCGCCGAGCAGCTTGCGTCGGTGGCGGGGGCCGTTGAAGGATTCTTCAAGGATAAGTCGATCACCGACACGGGCATCTACGACTTCTATAACAACCTCCTGGATGGCAACACCAAGGGGGAATGGCAGAAGTGGAAGGCCTATAACCTGTCTCTAGAGCAGACCTTCTTGGATGATCGCCTCGGTTTCCAGCTGGTGTACGACCGGCAGCACTACCGCGACGGGAGCGAGTCGAACCTCGGCTACAACACCTATCTCAGTATCGACATCAACGAATACACCTATCAGTACCCGGGGGCCTACAGCGCGGCCAACGGCTACAGTGGGGAATATGCCGCGACGAAGAATCCGAATGCCGGGCGCGTCTACACGGGTGGCACCCCCGGCGGCTCGAGCCGGAGCACCGAGCGTGAAAACCTGCGCGCCACCGCCTTTGGTGAGCTTCGCGCCAAGGACTTCTTCGGCGACTCTCTGCTGGCCAAGATCATCGGTCACCACACAGTCACGGGCGTCTATTCGGAAGAAAAGTACGACCTCGAGGACCGCAATTGGACCCGCTATGCGCTGACGAACGAGTGGAACGACTTGGTCGGCAAAGGCCCTAAGTTCGAACAAGGCGGCAACGGTGGCCTTGCAAGCGGTGCTTTGACCATCGACACCCTCACTTACCTTACGGGTTCGGTCGCGGGTTACGCCAGTGCGTCCCAGCTGGACATTCCCCGGATCATGGGCAGCCAGTCGCCCACGGGGTCGTACTCCGCCAAGTATTACGACTCTCACTGGAAGTGGTCGCTCGATCCGTCCGCTCCGGATTACGTGGATCCGAGTGCGCCGTGGACCAATCCCACCAAGCGGCCGGACAACACGGACCCAGACACCCAGTCGAGCAATCCCGCCAATTACGTGGGCTGGAGAGACACGACCGTTACGGTCCTGAACGCCGACAAAGGCGACATCAACAGTCTCTACACGTCCGGCAGCAAAAATCAGCGTAAGACCACCTCTCAAGGGTTCACGTGGCAGGCCTATCTCTGGGAAGACACGCTGGTCGGCACCTTTGGCTGGCGCCGCGACGAACAGAAGATACGCGCGGCCGCTGCCCCCTCCAAGGTCGACGCCGATGGCAATGATACCGGAGTTGTCGACATGAACTACGGGCTCGATCCGCTCGATCCGGAAACCGGAGTTTCCACCGGCGAGAGCAAAAGCTGGGGTCTCGTGCTCCACACGCCGCGCAAGATCCGTGAGCAGCTGCCGTGGGGGAGTGACATCAGCCTTGGTTTCAGTGACGGCAATAACTCGCGTGTCGAAAACCGCTATGGCTTCGATGCCCAGAAATTGCCAAACTCGAAAGGCAGCACGAAGGACTATAGCATCGTCGTCAGCACGCTGAACGACCGGCTCACGTTCAGGGCCACCTATTACGATACCAAGGTGAAAGATGCCAACATCTCAAGTGTCACCACCCAAACCTCCACGCTCGGTGCCAACACCAGGGACCTCGTCGAAAGCGAAATGTATGGCACTACCTCCGCCCTGATTCTTCTGGCGGGCAATGCCGGCGACATGGCAGGTACAGGCCAGGAATGGTACTGGAACTGGGCGACCATCGCCCATAATTGGGATAGCGCCTATAATGATCCGAGCACGGATCTTTATAATAACGATCCCGAGACCATCAAACAAAAGGCGGCCGCTGCGTCGTGGCTCAGTCAGTTGAAGCCGCAGTCCTGGTTCGACGCGTTTGGCTACAGAGTCAACGTAGCGCAGGCCGCGGCCGGTGACTATAAACACGCCATCAACAACGGCGTCTGGCAGCCAGTAAACTATGTAAATAATAACCTCGGCTCCAACAACGGCGGCAAGGTCAACGGCCAGTGGCCGACCGGCACCGTGGATTACGAGTCGAAAGGCTGGGAATTCGAAATCACCGGCCAGCCGACGAAGAACTGGAACGTCTCGATCAACGCCTCCAAGCAAACGGCCCAACAGACTGCGCTGGGTGCCGGCTTGGTGGCCACCATCGAAGCGCTGTACGCGAAATATCAGACTCCTGCCGGCGACCTCAGGCGCTGGTGGGGCGGCGACGAGCCCATTCGTAACGTGTTCAATAGAAACGTCTATGCCGCGTATCTCTTCCAGAAGGAGACCAACGGCAAGCTGGTGCCGGAAATGGCACCCTGGCGCTTCAACCTCGTGACGAACTACAGGTTCGATCACGGTTTGCTCAAGGGATTCAACGTCGGCGGTGGCTACCGCTGGGAGGACGGAAAAATCCTCGGCTATGCCCTCAACGAGGAGCAGGACAACCTCGACGTGAGCAAACCCTACTGGAGCAAGGCGCAGGACTCGATCGACCTATGGGCCGGCTACGAGCGGAAAATCAGCAGCAAACTTCGCTGGCGCATCCAACTCAATCTGCGGAACGTCGGTGAAAACCCGCACGTGACGCCGATCAGCGTCGAACCCGATGGGTCTTACGCCCAATATCGTATCCAGGAAGGCATGACCTGGACGCTCACCAACACGTTCTCGTTCTGATCTTCTCGTCATCTGAATCTTCCCGTGCGGGACGGACACCGGCGGGAAGTCCGGATTAGTTTCTCGGGGCGCCGGTCTTGATGCGACCGGCGCCCCTCTTTTTGGGAAGCGCCTGCAAGGCGATCGGAAGGGGCGCGCGCCGTTACTTCAGGTTCGTATAAACGGCCACTGCCTGGGCCCTCGAGTGCACGTGGAGTTTCTCGTAGATGCGGCGGATGTAGGTGTCGACCGTCGGGGTGCCGATACCGAGGGTATCCGCGATCTCTTTGTACAGATAACCCTGGGCCAGCAACGCGAGGACATCGTTTTCTCGCTTGGAGAGTTCGGCGGAGGCTTTCAGCCCGGGTCGGCGCTGCTGGACCAGTTGGATGACCTTGCGGGCGATGCCGCTGCTCATCGGCGAGCCGCCGCCGTGCACCTCGCGCAACGCGCCGATCACCGCTCTGCGCGATGCGCTTTTGACGAGATAGCCGGTCGCTCCGGCGGTCAGCGCGTCGAAGATGTGGTGGGAGTCCGCGTAGACAGTCAGCATCACGAATTGCGTGTCCGGCAGGAGGGGCTTGAGTTGCCGCACGCACTCGATGCCGCTCAGCCCGGGAAGATTGATGTCGACCACCACGACGTGCGGCTTTTTGTGCGCGATCTCCGGAAGCGCCGTTTCGACGTCGGAAAAGGCGCCGGCGAACGTGAAGCCCTCGGCTTGTTGTATCCACTGTGTGAGTATGTCGCGCACCCGGTCGTCATCCTCGACGATCATCGTGACGATCGTGGGACGCTGGACCTCGCGGGCGCGCTGGCTTTCGGCTTGCTCGGATGTGTCTGGCATTAGGGATGGTGGGTGGGGCGGTGCGGGCGGCTGTCCGGCGACGGAGCCGGCCGCGCAGATGGCACCGCGACGGCCAGCGTCACACGCGTTCCGCGTCCCTTCCCGCTTTGAATCTCACAGCGACCGCCGATGCGCTCAAGACGCTTGCACATGTTGCGGAGACCGTTGGCCGAACGCACACGACTGGGCTGTGTGGTGTCCGCCGGGTCGAAGCCGCAGCCGTCGTCCGTCACGGTGATCACGACGGAATCTGACTTCACCTCCACCGAAACGCGCACCTCGGTGGCGGCGGCGTGTTTGACTGCATTGTTGAGCGACTCTTTGAAGGCGAGGAAAAGGCTGTGCCGTGTCTCGGCGGTCACGGCGCAAGCGGGCACGATGACGGGCAGGTTCAGCCGGCAGCGGAGTCCGGCGGCCGAGAGGAACTCGTGGGCGAAGTTGCCCATGTAGTCGACCAGGCTGTCGAGTTCGTCGTGGCGAGGGTCGACGGCCCAGACAATCTCGTCGAGCGCCTGCATCACTTCGTGCGCGGTGTGATAGATTCCCGACAGCACCGCCGACGCACGGGCGGGTTCGCCGAGTTCGCTTCGGGCGGGCTGGCTCAGCATCGCGATGCGGGAGAGGCTGGCGCCGACGTCGTCGTGGATATCCTGCGCGATGCGGGCGCGCTCGCGCTCGAGTTCGTGCTGGCGCTCCATTTGTTCGATACGCCGCTGCATGCGGCGATGGGTGAAGTGGCGCACGGCCAGCGCCACGGCGGCTGCCGCCAGCAGCGCGCAGAGACCGACGAACCACCATGTCTGCCAGATGAAAGGTGCGACGGTGAAGGCCAGGGAGGCGCCCTCCAGGTTCCACTGCCCGTCGTTGTTGCAGGCAATGACATGGAATCGATAGTCGCCCGCCGGAAGCCGGCTGTAGTAGGCGGTGCGCTTCGCGCCTGCATCCACCCAGGTGTCGTCGATTCCGTCGAGCCGATACCTGAAGAGGACCTTGCTGGGGGCTACATAGCTCAGGCCGCCGAAGCGAAACTCCAGACGCTGATGGCTCGGAACGAGACTCTTCAGCAGAGGATTCTCAGCGGGCGCGACGGGCTTGCCGTCGACCAGCAGCGACTCGAGCACGACTGGCGGCGGGAGACGATTGACCTGGATGCGGCTCGGATCGACGAGAAGCACCCCTTTGCTGCTCGCGAAGCATAGGCGGCCGTCCTTCATCTTGCAGCCGGCGCCCTGCAGACCGCCCGCAAACTCGATGGTGGGCAAACCGTCGTTCTGATCGTATATCTGCCCGGAAATCGTGCGCACGCTGCCGTCCGCGCAGCAGTTCAGTTCGGCCTTTTCCACGCGCTGGAGACCGTGATGGGTGCTCAGCCAGAGATAGCCGAAATCGTCGTTGAGAATGTAGCAGATGGCGTCATCGGCCAGTCCCTGCGCGATACCGAGGGTCGTGAAACGCCGGTCCTTGAGTCGCACGAGCCCCCGGTCCGC
Organism: Opitutaceae bacterium EW11; assembly: GCA_003054665.1. Classification (GTDB taxonomy): domain Bacteria; phylum Verrucomicrobiota; class Verrucomicrobiia; order Opitutales; family Opitutaceae; genus EW11. The sequence continues at coordinate 93,448 of QAYY01000003.1, forward strand.
GGTGCCTATCCAGAGCGTGCCATCCGTATCCAGCCACAGACACTGCACCGCGTTGCTCGCCAAGCCGTCTTCGCGCCGGAACGTCTCGACCTTCCCGTCGGAGATGTGGGCGATGCCTCCCAGGGCCAAACCGCACCAGATGCCGCCGTGTCCGTCGAGTGCGATGGCGCACACGCCAGCGTCCGTATCGTTCGACTTGAGCAGCCATTTCGCCCTGTCGTCGGTCAGCTGCCGCAGGCCGTCTCGATTGCCCACGAGCATTTCTCCCGCCGCCTCACCCGCGACCAGGGCGAACACGTGGCCGGAAGCCTCGTCGACGGTCGGAGGGCGCACGATGCGGCCGTTTTCGAGGCGGTAGGGGCTGCCCCACCAGAAATTGCCCACCCACGGAACGCCGGACGGGCTCTCCGTCACCGCGGATATGTACGGGTTGAAGAGGCCCTCGGCGTCCCCGTAACGTTTCCAGCTGTCGTTGGAATACCGATACAAGCCGGCGCCGTCCGTGCCGATCCACAGCGCGCCGTCTGCGGAAGGCGCTACGGCGTTGGCCGGGCAGCCTTGCCACTGGTCCGGGGAGACGATCACGGAGAAGGCGGAAGGGTGGATCGACACCATGCCCGCGCTGCCGGCGCCGACCCAAAGGTTGCCTTCGCGGTCTTCGAGGACGAAACGGATTCGATCCTGCGGCAGGCCGTTGCCGCGGCCGAAATGAACCGCGCGGCGGCTGCCACCGAACACCAGATACAGTCCGGACTGGGACGTCCCCACGGCCAGCGTGCCGTCGCGCAGTTCGATGCAGCAGGAGAGCGATTGGTTCGGCCACGGGATGCGCCCGCGATTCTCGATCCAGCGGCCGTCTTTCCATTTGCGGACCAGTTCTTCGCAGACGATCCAGGCTCCGCCGTCGCGTGCGGCTGCAACGCCGAGCACATAGTTTCTGTCGCGGACCGGACCGAGATCGATTGGCTGAAGCCCTCCGTCCACCAGGTGTGCGGCCTTGCCGTTTTCCGCGGACCATATGCTGCCGCTGGAGCTTCGCGACCAGGCCATGACAGCGGGAAACTCCGGATCGACGAGCGAACGCAGGTGAAGTCCGCTGCCGTCGAGCGCGTCGAACCCCCCGTGCTGACGCATCGCCCAGAGCCGGCCTTTCTCGTCGCTGCCGAGCGCAAGCATGCGTTCTTCCTTTTTTCCCGACGGGAGCACGACCGTCTCGAAATGTCCGTCCCGGTAACGTGAGATGGCTCCCGTTTCGTGCCCGATCCAAAGTGTGCCCTCTGCGTCTTCGAACAGGCACTCGATGCGCTGATCGTGGAGGCCGGGAGTCGTCGTGTTGTAGACCTGGAAGCGCTCGCCGTTGAACCTCGCCAGCCCGCTTGACGTGCCGAACCAAAGATAACCGTCACGCGTTTGGATTGCGGACGTGACGATATTCTGGGGGAGCCCGTCTTCGGTCTGCCAGAGCCGAACCGAATAGCCGTCTGCCAGAGAGGTCACGGCGGCCTCGCAGATCGGCAAAGGAAGCATCAGCACGATGCATGCGGCAAGAAACCTGAAGGGAAGCGGCATAGGCTCCGGAAGGGGGGAATCCGGGGGGCCGATAGATCGGCCACAGCGTTTGAAAATGGCTCCGGCAGAGGCAGTGGCAAGGGCGGAACTCAGGGGCGTATCGGAGGATAGCCGCGACGATGGGTCGCCTCTGAGAGCATGGGAACGGAGACCCCCCGTGGAAGTGCGCGAGCGCTCCGAGGGGCAGGGGTCGCGTCAAGCGCGCGACCGCGTGGAACGTGGGACCGGACCGGCGTTTCCGGGGTACGAGACCGTAGCGCATACGGCATGACGGGCTCAGAAGACGGCAACAACGCGCAGACCGGGGAGGTGAGCGGCTGGATTCGGCCGATGTCACGCAGTTTGCGCCCACGGCGTATCCCACGTTTTGGGGACAAGCGTTCACGGCCCTTAGGTGGTAATCTGCAACTGTCAGCTCCGATCAACCGGGCTGAGCATCCCCTAATCCCCTCAGTTTTACCCATTTTTTCGGCACGATCCTCGTGTCGCGGTTCTATGTTTCGCCTCGGAGTTTTTCTCGAAGTTCTCGGGCCGGCAAGATGCGGCCCGGATCGTGGCATGCACGAACGTGCAGCCCGCTACGGGGAAAACTGAGCACCGGCTCCCTTCAGCATGCGTCGTATTCCAGGCTTCTCGTTCGCTCTACTGTTCGCATTTTTCGGCGCCCACCTTGGCGCGCAGGAACCGAGCTCGCCGCAGTCGGGCTCGGTCCGCGTCATTGCGGCGGACATGAAAAAGGCCGACGGCCCGACGAACCGCATGCCGGAGTTCTGCGTCGGCGCCGGTCGGGCCAACGAAGGCTTGAGAGCCGATTGGCAGCGGCAGCTGCGTCGGGCGCGGACCGAGTGCGGATTCCGCTACATCCGGTTTCACGGACTGTTTTGTGACGACATGGGTGTGTATTTCGAGAACAAGGGACGCCCGGTCTATAACTGGCAGTATATCGACGAGCTCTTCGACTTTTTGCACAGCATCGGGATGAAGCCGTTCGTGGAGCTGGGCTTCATGCCTTCGGGTCTGGCGAGCGGGTCTCAGACGATTTTCTGGTATCGCGGGAATGTCACGCCGCCCAAAGACTACGCGAAGTGGGAGGCGTTCATTGCGGCATTTGTGCAGCACTGCACCGAGCGCTACGGGCGCGACGAGGTTCGGTCGTGGTATTTCGAAGTGTGGAACGAGCCGAATCTCGACGGCTTCTGGATGGGGAATCCCGCGAAGAAGCCCTACGAGGAATGGTCGGTCGGTGCGCGCGCCGAATATTTCAAACTCTACGCCAGCACCGCGCGGGCGGTGAAGTCCGTCGATCAGGCCTACAAAGTGGGCGGTCCCGCCACGGCGGGCGAGGGGTGGATCGACGAGACGCTCGCCTACTGTGCGGAGACGAAAGCTCCGATCGATTTCATCAGCACGCACAGCTACGCGACGATGAGCGGCTACCTGGACGAGAACGGCAATGCCGGCACCGTCTTCTCGCCCGACCCCGACGCGATCACCTCCGGCGTCAGGAACGTGCGCGCGAAGATCGACCGCTCGGTGTTTCCCAAGCTCGAACTGCATTATACGGAGTGGAGCGCCTCCTACACGCCGTCCGATCCCATTCACGACAGCTATCACAGCGCAGCCTTCATCCTGGACAAGATGCGCAACATCGGCCGCTCGGCGGATTCGATGTCGTATTGGACTTTCACCGACATCTTCGAGGAAGCCGGGCCGCGCGCGACCCCGTTCCACGGCGGTTTCGGACTTTTCAACTACCAGGATCTGCCGAAGCCCTCGTTCTTCGCCTACAAGTTCCTGCATGAGCTCGGCGACACCCGGCTCGCCTGCGCCGATCCGGCGGCGTTTGTCTGCCGCGGCGAGCGCGGTGCCGTGCAGGCCCTGTTCTGGGATTTCACGATCACCCATCCGGGAAAATCGGAGATCAATCAGGTGTTTTACGCCGCCGACCAGCCCGCGAAAGCGAAGGGCAAGGCGGAACTCAGCCTCACGGGTTTGACCGCGGGCACCTATCGGTTGCTCGCGACGAAAGTGGGCTATCGGGCGAACGACGTGCAGTCGGCGTGGCGCGATCTTGGATCGCCTTCGCAGCTGACGCGCGCCCAGGTCGAGACCCTGCGTAATTCCGCAGCGGGCGTACCCGAGATCGATCAGACCGTCCGCGTGGGAGCGGACGGTCGTCTGACGCATCCGTTCGCGATGCGCGAGAACGACGTGTGGTTCGTCGAGCTCCGTCCGCTTTGACGGACAACGGACCTGCCTAGCCCAACGGAAACCAAACATGACCCATCTTAGCACGCACCTGAGATTTAACGATAAACCACTCAACCGAGTGAGCAGGGCCTGCCAGAGCATTCCGTCCTCCCGCTTCTAACTTTCCCCTGCGGCTCCGCAGGGAATGTACCCAACCATAATAACCCCAAACATGTACAGGAAACGTACCCGCTTGGTGCTGGCGACGCTCTCAGCACTAACTGTGGCCTCCGGCTCGCTCAGAGCCCAGGCCGCTCCCACCGACACCGGTCGGCCTGCCTCGTCGGAAGACGAGTCTGTGATCACCCTGGATCCGTTCACGGTCACCACCGATCAAGAAGGCTACAAGGCCGACGACACGCTCGCGGGCGGCCGCGTCCGTACCAGCCTGAAGGATACGCCGGCTTCGCTGTCGGTGGTCACGAAGAAGTTCATGGAGGATTTGGGAATCACCAACTCCACGGACATGCTGGTCTACACGGCGAGCACCGAAGTGGCGGGGCTCTTCGGCAACTACTCCGGCGTCGGCAACCGCGGCACTGGCGTCGACTTTGGCGGTGCGGTGGAAAACGCCCGGTTGGTCAATCCGGCCGGCGTGAATCGCGCGCGCGGTCTGACCGCGATGGATCAAACCCGGAATTACCTGCCGAGCGATATTCCTTGGGACGGTTTCAACATCAGCCGCGTCGATATTTCGCGCGGCCCGAACTCGTTCCTCTTCGGCACCGGCAGCCCGTCGGGTATCTCCAACGTTTCGACCAACGAGGCGACCTACAAAGACGGAGGAAACGTGGAGGTCCGGTACGGAAGTTTCGGAACCACCCGCGAGTCCCTGGACTACAACAAAGTTCTCCTCAAGAACGAACTGGCCTTCCGGCTCGACTTGATCAACGGCAACTCGAAGTACAAGCAGGACCCGGCGTTCAGCGATTCCAAGCGTGTCTATGCAGCCCTGCGTTACGACCCGAGTTTCCTGAAGACGGACTCCGCGCGCACGAAGATCCAGGCCAGCTACGAGCACGGCCAAGTGCGGTCCAACAATCCGCGCATCCTTCCTCCGGTTGACTATATCACCGGCTATTTGAGGGATCCCCGCGCCAGCAGCACGGGCATCGACCCGTGGATGTTCACGCAGAACCTCACCGAGGTGGGCGCCGATCCGAACTACAGCCTCTGGGCGAATGCCGGATCGATCGGCAACATGTACCTGTGGGGTGGCACTCCGCAGTTCTATTGGGATGGAGTCACCGGCACGTTGCTCGGGCAGGGTGCGTCGAACTACTCCCGCGGACCTGGTTCCACGCCGAATACCTGGCCCGTTCATAGCGTTGGCTTCAATGGATACGCCCGGGCGGCGAATCGCATCGCCCTCCAGCAAGGCATCAGCGCGGCCAACGCCCCCTATCCGGGTGCCTACGCCAACACGGTGACCTACCTCGATCAGACCCTCAGCGACACCGGCGTCTTCGACTTCTACAACAAGCTCATCGACGGCGACAACAAGCGCGAGTGGCAGGATTGGGACGCCTATAACCTGACCATCACCCAGAGTCTGTTCCGCGACCGCCTGACCATCCAAGCGGTGGCGGACCACCAGGAATACAGCAGCGGCATGAAGGGGGTGTTCGGCAATCGTACACCGACGATCATGCTGGACCTCGACAAGTATCTGCTGACGGGGAATCCCACCTGGCTGGGTAATCCTACCCCGAATCCGAATGTCGGCCGGCCCTTGCTCTTCGCCGATCAGGGCAAATACGAGGACAACAAGATCGTTCGCGACAACTATCAGGTCACGGCCGCCTATGTCCTGGACGTCCAGCGGGATTTCAACGCAGACGGCCTCCTCGGCCGGATTCTAGGATCCCACAGCTTCACCGGTCTCTGGTCGAAATTCGACCGCTCCAGCGAGAATCGGAATTTCAAGCTGGACGGCGTGGATTACGAATACCTGCGCGTGACGGGCTACAATCTCAACGCGCGCCGACGGGACAACGGCTTCAACTGGCTCGCCTACATGGGACCCTCGCTCCTTGGGACCACGGGTTCGAGCGCCAACCTGGAGAACCTGCTGCATCCCCTCAACCTGCCGAGCGTGGCCAACTTCAATATCTACTCGAACGAGTGGATTGCCGATCCCTCGGTCAATCGCACCGATCCGTGGACCTATACGGGCAAGGACGGTACTACGACCACCACGACCCAGGCGGACAATCCCGCCAACTATCGCGGCTATGTTCAGTACCCGTTCCCCATCATCAGCGGCGCGTCGAATCCCTGGGTTCTCGCGAACAGCGGCCGGAAGGCAACGCAGTCCATCGAGTCCAAGGCGATCATGTATCAGGGCCATTTCTGGGATGATACGATTGTCCCGTCGCTGGGATACCGCTCCGACACGACCAAGCAGAGTGGTGCCGACGCGAATACATCGGGCGATATCGTCAATCTCGACTACCACATCACCGATCCGGGTGTGAAGATGACGACGAACTCGTTCAGCTACGGTGTCGCCGTTCACCTGCCGAAGGCGGTCAAGAGCCACCTTCCTGCCGGCACGGACGTGACGTTGAACTACTTCCATGGCGAGAACGAGACTCCTCGGGTGCGCTATGGCATGGACGGCAGCATGCTGCCGAACGAATCCGGAAAGACGGACGACGTTTCGGTCCAAGTTGATGCATTGGACGGCCGCTTCACGGTGCGCCTCACCAAGTTCAAGACGATCAACGCGAATTCCTCCGCCTACGTCGGCGTGCCGCTCGCCACCTGGCTGGTCCGCGGACTGCCGGCGATCACGCTTCAGTATGCTGGTTGGGCTTTCGCCGAGCGTCAGCTCGGGTTCGATCCGGTGACCATGGCGGTCCCGGGAGCGCCGGCCAGTTGGGACACGTGGAGGACGGAAGCCAATCCGTATCGCTGGCGGCCTCATTCCTGGATGGATACGAATCCGGAGAACGCGGCCGCGTTCGAGCAGGCGATGAAGACGGACTTCGTCAACTTCTTCCCGCAGTCCTACTGGGATACCTGGGGCTACAATGTCGACGTCGAGGCCATCAAGCGCGGCGACTGGGTGCATGTCGTCCGCGGCTGGGATGATCCCTGGAATATCAGCAAGATGGGCGGCCGCGACACCATCAACGGAGAGTTCCCGACCCTCGAGCAGAACCTCGAGTCCAAGGGTTACGAGCTGGAGCTCACCTTCCGCCCCGTGCGGAACTGGGACATCACGCTCAACGGTTCCAAGGTCGACGCCACGCAGACTGGCTTCGGCGAGACCGCGACCCGTTTCATCGAGGGCATGAAGCACGTCTTCGTCGACACCCCGGTTGGCTACGGCAACGTCTGGGGCGGTTTCCAAACGGCAAAGCAGATGTTCAACGGTGACGTCTGGGCGAAATACCTCACGACGAACGCGTTGGTCGGCAGCGCACAGCCCGAACAGCGGAAATACCGGTTCAACGTGATCTCGAACTACCGGTTCGATCACGGATCGCTCAAGGGCCTGAACGTCGGTGCTGCGTACCGTTGGGAAGACAAAGCCATCCTGGGCTACGGCATCTACAATGCCGACATCACCGGCTGGATCCCCGACGTGAATGCTCCCATCTACGGGCCGACCGAACAGCATGTCGACCTGTGGATCGGGTATGAGCATAAGCTCACCAAGAAGATCAACTGGAGAGCTCAGCTGAACCTGCGCAATGCGTTCGAGAAGGACCATCTGGTCACCATCGCGGTTCAACCCGACGGCACGACCGCCCAATCGCGCATCGCGAGCGGGACGACGTATGACCTGAGCATGAAGTTCATGTTCTAAGTGTGATGGATGACTCGTGTCGGAATCCGTGCTCACCGCGGCCATGCCGTGGAACCGGATTCTGACACGACGCTAGCGACATCTTGATTCGACCGCGTCCGCCCCCTCGGCGGACGCGGTTTTTTTGTGCCTCAGCGACCATAGCCCAGGGAAGGGGAAGTATCCGCCGATTGGATCGGAAGAGACGGCGGTCCCGGGAACTGCTTCGCTGGGCTTCACGCTTGCGGGTGGGTCGGCGCGTCCCTGCGACGACACCTTCGCTCCGCCCGCGTCGAACCCTGATTTCGCGCTTAACGCAGGCCCGGGTTTCTCTCGCGCAGGGACGCGTCGCGCCACCCGCAAGCGTGCCGGAGTGCAATGTTTCGTTGGATACGATACATCGTCGCTCATCGGCGTCGACGATCCCTCCGCCCTTGGAGTGCGGCGGCCTGACGCCGCCTTGAGCGGGCGAGCCCCGGCTCGCCCGCACGTCGCAGGCGGAATCAACGCGAAAATAAGCGGACGCGTCGCCAGGGGGGCAACGAGTTTGGCGGTTTGATGTGGGCCGGGTGCCCTCACCCGGCGAGTTGCGACGTCGCAGGTGCGGGGTGAGGGCACCCCGCCCACATCGAAGGGGAGAGATCGCATCGAGAGCGTATCCGACCGGCATCGGATTCCGATGCCGAGTCGCGGACAGAGCCGCGTCCTCTCTCGTGACGCTCGACGCGATCGACGAGCCGCTGGATGCTACGGCACCCGCACCGCGCGAGTGACGGCTTCTCTCAAGGTTCTACGCTTGCGGGTGGGTCGGCGCGTCCCTGCGACGACACTTTCGCTCCGCCCGCGTCGAACCTCGATTTCGCGCGCAACGCAGGCCCGAGTTTCTATCGCGCGGCAGGGACGCGTCGCGCCACCCGCAAGCGTGTGCTCCGTCGCATCCTGTCGGCGAATACGTTCACGCATCCCTCATCCGTCGACGATCCCTCCTCCCTTGGAGTGCGGCGGCCTGACGCCGCCTTGAGCGGGCGAGCCCCGGCTCGCCCGCACGTCGCCTGCAGTTGAGCGCCTCGCGGCGATTGCTCGTCGCGATGCGCCCATGATTGTACCCAAACAAACGCTATCAGGGAGCCGGCTGAACGCTGGTCAGAGACACTTGCTGCGTCTCCAACCCCTCGGACTCGGCTCGCAGCACGAGGGAGCCCGCTTGACCCGCGCGGCTGCGGACGATCACGACGGCACGGCCGTTGAACGCCTTCCGCTGCGGATCCTGGAACGACTCGAAGCTGATCGGATTTCCGTTGTCGGTGCCGACGATCTCGCCGGGGCCCTGGAGCGAAAAACGCACCAGGTTGCTGGCCCGCGGGGCGAGAATTCCGGCGGCATCGGTGATATCGACGGTGACGTAGACGAGGTCGGTGCCGTCGGCGCGGAAGGTGGCGCGATCGGGTTTGAGCGCGATTTTCGCCGCAGCTCCGGCGGTCCGTTGCACGTCTTCGGCCCAGACCTTGCCGTTTTTGTAGGCGACGACTTTGACCTCGCCGGGGGTGTAGCGCACGTCGTCCCAGCGAAGGCGGAATTCTCCCGGAGCTTTTTTCTTTCGTCCCAGGGACCGGCCGTTGAGGAACAATTCGGCTTCGTCGCCGGAGGTGTACACGTGGACCGGCGTGACTTGTCCCTCGCGCTCCGGCCAGGTCCAGTGCGGCAGGAGGTGCGCCATCGGAAACTCCGGGCGCCAGCGCGATTGGTAGAGGAAGAAGCGGTCTTTCGGCAGCCCTGCGAGGTCGATGATGCCGAAGTAGGAGCTGCGCGAAGGCACCGCGATGCGTCCGAGCTCGGCGAGCTGCTTGGCCATGCGCTCCTTCGCTGCGGGATCGGAGAAGTTCAGCAGGTTGGTCGCGTCGCCGTTGTACGGAGTCGGTTCGCCGAGGTAGTCGAAGCCGGTCCAGACAAATTCACCGGCGTAACCTTTGACCGCGTCGGCGGCGCGCCATTCCACCTCGACCGGCGTCGACCATTCCTCAGCCGTGAGATCGTACGAGCTGACCTGGAAGTTCGAGCGCGAGGCCGGATCAAGTTTGTTGTCGCTGAACGGGAAGAAGTATTCGCCGCGCGAGCTGATGGTGGAGGCCGTTTCGCTGCCGAAGAGCGGGATCGTGGGATTCGCGGCGCGAAACGCGGCGTAGGTTTCGACACGGTAGTTGTAGCCCATCGCGTCGAGCACGTGCTGGTATCCGTTGAAGCCGCACGGGCCGCCGTTGAAGGCGCCGCTGATCGGGTGCGTCCGGTCCTCCTCGCGCACGATGCCGGCGAGGTGTGCGGCGAGCTTCCAGCCTTCCTGGCCGTCGTCGCCCCATTGTTCGATGACTTCGTTTCCGATGCTCCAGAGAATCACGCTGGGATGATTGCGGTCGCGGCGGACGAGGGCGCGCAGGTCGGCTTCGTGCCAGTCGGCGAAAAACCGATGGTAGTCGCCGCGTCCCTTGCCCTTCGCCCAGCAGTCGAACGCTTCGTCCATGACGAGGAAGCCCAGGCGATCGCACGCGTCGAGCAGCTCGGGGGCCGGAGGATTGTGCGAAGTCCGGATGGCGTTGCATCCCATCGAGCGAAGGATCTCGAGCTGGCGCTCGATCGCGCGCGGATTGATCGCGGTGCCCAGGGCGCCGAGGTCGTGATGGAGGCACACGCCCTGAATCCGGACCACGTTGCCGTTGAGCACGAATCCGCGATCGGCGTCGAACGCGATGGTGCGGATGCCGAACGGAGTCTCGACGCGGTCGACGATTTCGTCACCGCGCTTGATCGTGCTGATCGCGGCGTACCGATTCGGGGTCGCGACGCTCCAGAGTTTGGGAGACGCGACGGTGAGCGTCTGCGTGACCGACGACTCGCGGTGCGACGGCACGTAGAACTTCACCGCGTCGCCTGACGCGGCGGCGGCGCCGGCGTGCCGGCCCTCGGCGTCCAGGGCGAAGATTTCGGTGCTCACGGTGAGATCGGCGGCGGCGTCGGTGTCGTTGGTCGTGCGGACCTCGACGGAGACGAACGCGGCGTCGGGAGCGACGCGCGGGGTCGTGACGACCGTGCCCCACTGCGACACATGGATCGGTCCGGTCTTCGTGAGCCAGACGTTGCGGTAGATTCCGCTTCCCGGATACCACCGCGACGATTCCGGAACGTTGTCGAGGCGAACGACCAGAACGTTGTCCGCTCCGGGTTTCGCATAGGGCGTCAGGTCGAGTTGGAACGAGGTGTAACCGTACGCCCAGCCGCCGACGAACTGGCCGTTGAGCCACACCATCGGGCAGGACATCGCACCGTCCATTTCGAGCGTCAGGCGGCGGCCGGCGTCTTCGGCGGGAAGCCGGAAATGTTTCCGGTACCAGCCGGGACCGGCCCAAGGCAGCTTGCCGGTATCGCCGGGCAGATCCTGGCGAAAGGGACCCTCGATGCCCCAGTCGTGCGGAAGGTTCAGCGTGCGCCATCCGCTGTCGTCGAAGCCCGGAAGCACGCATTTGATGTCGCTGCCGAGGTTGCCGGTCGGCCGCGCGGGTTTGGCGGTGGCGACGCCGAGCATCGGCGCGCTGCTCGGCAGGAGCCAGGCTCTCACCGAAGCGTAGTCAAGTTGTGGCGACATCCATTGGGGGTCGCCCTTGTAAAACCGCCAATCGGCGTTGAACGAACTGCGTTCGCGCGGGGCGGCCTGTTCGGCGGCCCGGGCGGACGCCGAGAGGGGCGCCAGGCAAACGGCCACGAGAGCGAGGAGGCTGAGTAGGTGTTTCATGCGGGGAGTCTTTCGAGGAAGATCAGGACGAAAACCAGTAGGTCACCTTGACCATGAATTGATTCACCGGCCGCTGGCTGCGGAGGCTCGTCAGAGAAGACCAAGCGTCTTCGCGCAGCTCGGAGCTTCCGCCGTAGCGTTGCTGCGACCAGGCGAAATACAGGGTCGAACCGAGCCGATATTCCCAGCGCAGGACCAAATTGGAACGAAAACTGGCGTCGTTCCAGTCCGGTCGCGCGAATATGCAATCGGCGGCGCCGTCGGCGTCGAAATCGAACGAGCAGTTGCCGTCGGCGATCGACGGAGCGAGCACCGGCCCGAAACGGCGTTCGAGCGCGGCCGCTTCGGGAAGGGCGACCTGGCGGTAATCGGTGTAGCGCACCGTGCTCCCGAAAGGATTGCCGAAATACTGGACGCTCAGCTCGGGCCGCAAATGCCATTCGGCGCGCAGCGAGAGGGAGCGCGATTCGCCTTCGAGGCGCGACACGAGCCAGCGGGCACGGTCGGACGCGGTGTATTGCTGGCGGTCGGAGTAGGTGGTCGCGTCGGCGGCCACCGTGAGCACGAGGGAGTCCGCGGGACGCACCGAGACCTTGGCGCCGTAGGCCGAGGAGGAAAAGGCGTCCTGCGCCGACTGGCAGCCCTCTGCGTGGACGTTGGCCCAAAGCCGTTTCGTGACGTCGGTCTCGAGGTATCCCGACCAGTTCCAGCGCGACGGCGCGTAGAGGAGGGGACCGCCCCGCAGCGCGACGGGATCGCGTCCCGCGCCGGTGGCGCCGAGCAGCGCGTTGCCGTTCCATTTGTTCGCGAATTCGGTGGAGGCGCGAAGATCGACGCCGGAGCCCAGATGTTCGCCGCGCGTGGTCCAGGTGTTCTCCTGCTCGAGCTTGAGTTCGTACGAGCGGTACCAGCCCGCGGGATCTTTTTCCACGTAGGAGGCGGAAGTCTTGAGCTTACGCTGATCGGCCTGCGCGAGGTAGCCCAGGTCATTGAACTCGAGTCCCGGGCTCTTGATCATGAGATCTTCGGTCCAGCGCCAATGCCCCTTGCTCGCCTTGCCGCCCTGCAGCCAGAGACCTTCGCCGGAGAGACGATCCAGCGTGGCATCGAAGCGCTCGTAGCCGTCGATCGGACGCTGGTAATAGCGCGCCGAGTTCGTCTGCAGCCGTGCGATCGCGGCGGGTTTGCCCCTCACGTCGGTCGCCAGCGCGACGGCATGGAAGAAATACTCGCGCTCCTGCCAGTAGTGCGTGACGTCGGCGCCGACGACGCTGGCCGTTTCCGGCAGCTGCGCGGCGAGTTCGGACGAGAGCCCGGTGCGTTGCACGTGGGTGACGATCCCGCCGACCACGGTGTCTCCGGCTCGGAAGTCCTGCTGGCCTCGTGCGACCAGATAACCCGTGCGCGGCGCGACCTCGGCGGTGCGGGAACCGGCGCCGTCGTCGACGAGCACCGTCTCGCGATCGGTCGCGGCCGCGAGCACGCCGACCGAGGTGCCGCCGTTGGTTTTTCCGGAAACCTTGAGCGCGCCCAGCAGCGTGCTGGCATCGGGCATGTCGGAGGCGAGATGCCCGGGCACGAACGACGGAGGCGCGCCGATCCGGCGGGAGTAGAAGAGCGGTTCTTCGCCGAACGGAAACGCGAAGATGTCTTTCCCCTCGAGAAAGAGGGGCCGCTTTTCGGTGAGGTAGGTTTCGAAAGCCGTGAGGTTCATCACGGCCGGATCCGACTCGACCTGGCCGAAGTCGGGCAGCACCGAGGCGTCCAGCGTGAAGTTGCTCGAGAGTCCCACCTTGGCGTCCACGCCGGTGTGAAATACGGCGTGGCTGTCGCGATTCGGCGCCGACTCCATGCGCATCGAGGCATAGGGCAGTAGCTCCCACCGCCGCGCCGAGCGCAGGCCGGTGATGCCGTGCAGTTCGCCGAAGGACTTCACGAGCCCGGAGTCGTCGTTCGCGAGGAGATTCCAATCGGACTCCTCCTTGAACCGGTCGATCCAGCGCCAGGCGTGCAGACCCCAGACGGTGTTGCGCGGATCGAAGCGGAGCTGACTGAGCGGGATGAGAAATTCCGCGGTCCAGCAGTCCGCCTCGTGCGCAACCTTGCCTTCCCAGACCGCGTTCCAGGTGGTGTCCCAACCGTTGTTGGCCAGGACGAGGTCGATCTTTTGACCGGCTGCCGTGAGGTCGAATTCGAAGCCGGTGCGCTGATCGTGGTAGCTGTCGAAATTCACGCCCATGATGTCGCCGACAAAACCGTCGCGCTCGCCCTGCTGACGCGAACGCGCCGCGATCGGCTCGTCGTGCGCCCGCATGGCGACGTAGAGATTGCGGTCGTCGTAGAGGATTTTGATCTCGGTCGCCTGCGAGGCGGCCGCCCCGTACTGCGGTGTCAGCTGGGTGAATACGGAGCTCCATTCGCCGGTGCTCTGCCAGCAGGCGTCGTCCAGGCGACCGTCGATCGCCGGCGGGGGTCCGGAAAGGCGGGTGGTCTCGTACACCCGCCGGGGGCGCGGCACCGGCGCGGACGCCTCTTTGGCGGGCAGGGCGACGATCGAGGAACAGAGCCCGACGACGAGGGCGAGGGGGAGAAGGAGGGGAAGAAGCGGACGCGACATAAGGCGGAGAAGGCGGGGAGACGCTTGCTCGCTCCTTTTTAATATCCTATTCCCGGTGTTCCGACCATGCGAGGAAGCATCAATGACATTCGCGAAATCCACGAACTGGGTGCGGCGACGCGGGAATCGGTCGTGGCCGGAACGCGCGTCGGGGAACGGGGAGGCAGTTGCGCCCGATTTGTTGGATACACGGAGGCCGGACGCGGTTATCGCTTCGGTCGCATCTCCCCGCCGTTTTCGCAGGTGCTCGTGACGGAGCGCGGCGAAGGCGTCGTCCTCGTCGACGGCGAGTGGCGGCCTTGCCCGGAGGGTTTCGCGTACATCACGGCGCCCCGGTCCGTGTGCGCGTACCACATCGGCCCGAAGTGCGACGCGTGGCGGTTGCACTGGAGCATCTATGGAGAGGAATGCCTCCTCCCGTCCGTCCCGCCCGGCTCGCCGCCACGGCTGGTGCCCGTCGAGGCGACGGGTTTTCGGCACGCGGTCGAGGGCTACTGCCACGAAAACGCGTCGCGGGCCGATGCCGCGGTTCTTGGCCTATGGGCCGCGCTCGTCGATCGCGCCGTGTGGCGCATGCTCGACGCCGATCGGGGCGACTCGCGGCTGGACCGGCTTTGGGTCGCGGTTCAGCGGGACTTGGGAGCCGGCTGGACGTTGGCCCGGATGGCGCGCGAAGTCGGTCTGAGCGAGGAGAGCCTGCGGCGCCTTTGCCAGAAACACCTCAAGCGCTCGCCGGTCGCGCATCTGGCGAAGCTTCGCATGCGGGCCGCGGCCGATCTCCTTCGCCACTCGGGGGAGAAATTGGACTCGCTGGCGGCGCACTTCGGTTACGCGGATGCGTTTTCGTTCAGCACCGCGTTCCGTCGCGAGTGGGGGATGGCCCCCTCGCGCTATCGGGAGCAAAACCGCCTCGGCGGGGGCGGTCGTCAGAAGTCGGGCGCGTAGCGGCTCTTGGGCGCCGAGGCCCAAGAGCGCGGAACGTCAGCGGAATATCTTCTGCGCGAAATAGTACAGGTTGTTCCCCCACGACTCGCCGTCGTGGCTGTGGTCGTCGACGTTCCACACGTGCGGCACGCCGTGCTCCTTCAGGTAAACATGGACGCCTTGGGAAACGTTGATCAGCCCGTCCTTGTTGCCGCAGGAGAGGTAGAGAAGCTTGATACGCTCGCGCGCCGCCGCGGGGTCGGGCAGAAGCTCGGCCGGCGGTTTGGTGTTCGGCGCGGAGGAGAAGCCTCCGATCCAGGCAAACGTATCCAGGTGGCTGAGACCGAAGTTCAGCGATTGGCCTCCGCCCATCGACAGGCCCGCGATCGCGCGGTGTTCCCGGTCGGAAAGCGTCGGGTATTTCTTGTCGATCGCCGGGATCAGGCAATCGAACAGGTCGCGTTCGAACTTCGCGAAGCCGGCGGCGTTCTCGGGGGTGAAGACCCGGTCGGGCGGGGGCGGGCGATCGTCGGGCAGCGCCCGGCCGTTCGACAGCACCACGATCATCGGTGTCGCTTTCCCGTCGGCGATGAGGTTGTCGAGAATCGTGTCGGCATGCACGTAGCCGGTCCACTCATACTCGTTTCCGCCGATGCCGTGGAGCAGGTAGAGCACCGGATACTTGCGTTCGGCGGAATAGCCCGGCGGCAGGTAGACGTTGGCGGCGCGCTGTTTGCCGGTGACCGACGAGGCGTATTCAAAACGCTCCAGGCGTCCGTGAGCGGCGTTCGCCCGGGGCGAGCTGAAGCCGGCGGGAGCCTCGGGGAAGGCGCGAACGTCGTCGGCGGCCAGGACGACGGGACGCGCGAAGTTCGCGCGCGCTCCTTCGGACGAGACCTTTTCGGGTTTCTCCTCGGCGGAGCTCGCCACGGCGAGCGCCAGCAGGAGAGGCATCAGGGTGGAGTAACGGGGAGTCAGCGGGTTTTTCATCGTTGGAGAACCTGGCTGTAGTTTCGTGCTACTACTCGGCGGGACAACGATAGAAAACGTCCGCGGTCCCGCGGTTGAAAGCTCCCGTCTCCCGTCGGCCCCCGGACCGCGTTCCGCGCGAGGATCAGCGCTCCAGGTTCGTGTAGCGGGCGACTGCTTGCGCCCGCGAATGCACCTGGAGCTTTTCGTAGATGCGCCGGATGTAGGTGTTCACCGTCTCGAAGCCGATGCCGAGCGAGTCGGCGATCTCCTTGTACAGATAACCCTGCGCGAGGAGGGCGAGCACCTCGTTTTCGCGCTTCGAGAGTTCTTCGGACGGCTTGAGGGCCGGCTTGGGCTGCTGGAGCGACTGGACGACCTTGCGCGCGATGTTGCTGCTCATCGGCGAGCCGCCCGCATGCACCTCGCGCAACGCCCCGATCAGAGCGTCGCGGGGCGTGGTTTTGGTCAGATAGCCCGTCGCGCCCGCGGAGAGGGCGTCGAAGATGTGGTTGGAATCCTCATACACCGTCAGCATCACGAACTGCGTGTTCGGCACCTGCGGCTTGAGCTGCCGCACACAATCGATGCCGCTGAGACCGGGAAGATTGATGTCGATCAGCACGACGTCCGGCTTTTCCGCGGCGATCTTGGGAAGAGCGCTTTCGACGTCGGAAAACACGGCCACGCAGGCGAAGCCCTCGGCCTGATCCAGCCAGGTCGTCAGGATATTGCGGACGGACGTGTCGTCCTCGACGATCATGGCCGTGATGGTCGCCGCGGGACTGGTACTCGTGCTGACGGATTCGGGTTTCACTAGGATAGCGCGGAAATAGATCGCCGGGGCGAACGGTTCAACAGACGGGCGGAAGGAAGGGGCTCCTGCCCGAGGCGGCCGACCATTCCCCCCCGCGGCGTTTCCACCGTCTGCGGTTGGGGTCGAAGCCCTCGGCTCCCGTCGGCTTTTCGGTCGCACGCCTCGAAACTCGGAGAACTCAATGAGTCCGAGTTTCCGTAGCGCCTGCTCATGGTTGAAGGGAGTTTCGGAATCGACGGATCATACACGGAAACGGGCAAAGAGCGCACGTCCCGAATTCCCGTTACGTTGTCCGGAATTGCCTGGCTTGCGGAGGGCGGGCCGGGCTTGCGGGCGGCCGGGATCGCCGCCCGGAGCCCGCTGTCGCGAGGTGAAATCGACCGAAGCACCGACACGCTAGCCCTGCGCAGACGGGCGGGGAAACTCGACGGTCAGGGACACCGTCGTGCCGGCCCCGGGCTGGCTGGTGACTCCGCAACGGCCGCCGATGCGCTCCATCCGTTTCTGCATGTTGCCCACTCCGCGGCCTCCACCGAATCGGGTGGATTCGAGGGGCGCGGGGTTCTGGGGATCGAATCCGCGTCCGTTGTCCTTGATGACGAATGAAAAAGAGTCCTCTCCCACGCTGACCGACACGTGCACCTCGGACGCGGCGGCGTGTTTCATCGCGTTGTTGAGCGCTTCCTTGAAGGCGAGGAACAGGTTGTGGCGCGTTTCCGCCGTGAGTGGCCAGGAAGGCACCTGCACCGGGAGGTCGAGACGGCACCGGACGGACGAACTGGCCAGGTAATCCTGCGCGAACCTCCCCATGTAATCCACCAAGCTGTCGAGCGTGTCGTGACGGGGGTCGACGGCCCACACGATTTCATCGAGGGCCTGGGTCACCTCGCGAGCGCTCGTGTAGATGCGGGAAAGCATGGCGGCGGCGCGTTCGGGTTCGGTGAGATCGCCCCGACCGGGCTGGCTCAGCATGGCGATCTTCGAGAGGCTCGCGCCGACGTCGTCGTGGATATCCTGCGCGATTCGTGAACGTTCGCGTTCGATTTCGTGCCGGCGCTCCATCGCCTCCATCTTGCGCTGCATGCGCCGATGGGTGATGGCGCGCGCCACCCAGGCGATCGAGCCCGCTGCGGCGAGCGCGCAGAGGGTGATGAACCATCCCGTCTGCCAGAAGAACGGCGCGACGGTGAAGGCCAGCGTGGCGGCCTCGGGGCTCCAGACACCGTCGTTATTGCACGCGATGACGCGGAAGAGGTAGTTGCCCGCCGGCAGCCGGCTGTAGAAGGCGTTCCGCTTCGTGCCGCCGTCGATCCAATCCTGGTCGATGCCGTCGAGCCGGTATTTGAACAACACCTTGCTCGGGGCGACGTAACTCAGGCCGCTGAAGCGAAATTCGAGGCGCTGATGGCCCGGCGGCAGGCTGTGGGTGACGATGCCGGACACGAGGGCCGTCGGTTTGCCGTCGGCCAGCATCGAGCCGATCACGACCGGCGGCGGGTAGGTGTTCGATTCGATCCGCGCCGGGTCGACGTTCACGAGGCCTTTCCCGCTGGCGAACCAGAGCCGGCCATCCGGCGTTTTGCAGGCGACGGCCTGGAAACCGCTCGTGAAGGCGACGATCGGCAGCCCGTCGCTGCGATCGTAGACCTGGCTGGAAAACGTTTTCGCCGCGCCGTCGGCGCAACGATTCAGCTCGGTTTTGCTGATCCGTTGGATCCCGTGATGGGTGCTCAACCAGAGATAACCGCGCCCGTCGTCGAGCACGGCGCAGATCGTGTGGTCGGCCAGACCCTCGGACTGTCCGAGCGTGACGAAACGCCCGTCCTTGAACCGGCTCAAACCCCGGTCTGCCGTCCCGATCCACAACGTACCTTCCGTATCGATACAGAGGCTGTTCACGAGATCGCTCGCCAGGCCGTCCGAACGCCGGAAATAGGTGGTGCGGTCAGGCGCGATCCGAGCGATCCCGCCCCGCGCAAAGCCGCACCAGACGACGCCGTTTGCTTCGCGTGCGATGCTGCACACGTCGGGCGCGGAGCTGTCCGGCGATTTCGCCAGCCAAGTCGATTCGCCGTCCTTCCAGAGCCGCAGACCGTTCCGGTTTCCGATCAAGCACTCCTGCGGGCTCGAGGGAAGGAGCGAATACGCCGGGTTGGACGTTTCCTCGATGCCGGGCGGCCGCACGAAACGTCCCTCTTCCAGCCGATACGGACCTCCCCACCAGAAATCGCTGGCCCAGACGGCGCCGTCCGCAGCCACGGCGACGGAAGGCACGTACCAGTTGCCCAAGCCTTTTTCTGGGGTGAACTGCTCCCACTTGTCGCCGGAGCGATGATACAATGCGGCACCGTCGGTCCCGATCCAGAGCGAGCCGTCCGGAGCGGCGGCGACCGACAGGACGCTGCAGCCGTGCGCTCCGGTGGGCAGGGTCAGGACCGAAAACGCGGTCGGGTGGATGGAGACGAGCCCTGCGCCGCCCGCTCCCGCCCAGAGATTGCCTTCGCGGTCCTCATAGAGAAAGCGGATCCAGTCCTGGGGAAGACCGTTGGCGCGGCTGAACCGGATCGGCCGCCGGCCGTCGGGGAAAACCAAATACAATCCGGACTGGATCGTCCCGACCGCCAGGGTTCCGTCGCGCAGCTCGAGGCTGCACGCGAGGGAGCCGTCGGGCCAGGGGATTTCACCGCGGTCCTCGACCCAGCGGTTGTTGTCCCAGCGGCGTACGCGCCGGTCGCAGAGGAGCCAGGCTCCGCCGTCGGCGGACGCGGCGAGGGATCCCACGTAATTGTTGCTCTTGGGCTGCGGCAGTTCGGCGGGCACGAGTTTCCCCTGCGACAGATGCGCCGCCCGGCCGTTTTCGACCACCCAGATTCCCGCCTTGGGGTTTTGGGAGAAATTCATCACTCCGGGCCGGTCGCCGGCGATCAGGGTCGGAACGAGCGTTCCGTCGTCGAGATTGGCTATCGAGCCGTTTTCGTGCATGGCCCACCGCCGGCCCTGTTCGTCGCTGCCGAGGCCGATGATCTTTTCGTTGCTGGCATTCCCCGGCTGCAAAACCGGTTCGAAGCGCCCGTCCCGGTAACGCGTCACCAGGCCCGAATCGTGACCGATCCACAGCGTTCCTTGGTCGTCCTCAAACAGCCGGAGCACACGCCGATCCTGGAGCCCGGGGCTGTTCTCGGAATCGTACACCTCGAAGCGCTCGCCGTCGAAGCGCGTGAGGCCGCCGTAGGTGCCGAACCAAAGATAGCCGTCCCTCGTTTGCACGGCAGACACCACCAGGTTTTCCGGCAGACCGTCGTTCGTCTGCCAGACACGCACGGCGTAGCCGTCGGCGAGGAACGTCTCGGCGCGAACGACGCCCGCCAACAGAAGCGGGAGCAGCACGAGCGCGGCCAACGAACGGAGAAGGGCGGACATGAGACCTGGGGCAGGAGTCCTTCGCAAAGCAGTGGGGGGTGGAGGCTGTGCGAGGCTAGGGCGCTTGCCGGACGCGGCAAGTTCCGAGAACGACAATAGGCGGACAGGCGTATTCGCGCCCGAAAGATCCTCCGAGACTGTGTTTTCCGGAAGCGGGCGCGCGCGGCGTTGAAGTCGAAACGGACGACGACGAGTGGCCGCGGGGAGCTGAGAAAAAAGTCCTGCCCTCCTGCGCAAACCTGGGGGGGAACGTCACGTGTTTTAGGGACAGGCGAAAACGTCTAGGATTTGATATTCTTTGTCCCAGCCCTTTGGGCCGCAGCTGACTCGGTCTCTATTTCATCGCTTGGATTAGGGTCTGGATTGGCTGGGGTTCTTCGGTTTCTGCACCGTTACGGTTCTGGTGTAGAGTCTTTGGGGCACACTAGGGACGGCGCCAGTTTGGGTAGACTGGCGCCGTCGTCGTGTTTTGTCGGAGCGCCGGCTGCTGGCCGGCGTTGAATAGAATGCGGGCGGGACGCCCGCGCTTGTAGGGGGAGCGCATTGGCGGATCTCTCCAGGTCTCACGCTTGCGGGTGGGTCGGCGCGTCCCTGCGACGACACCTTCGCTCGGCCCGCGTCGAGCCCTGAATTCGCGCTTAACGCAGGCCCGGGTTTTTATCGCGCCGCAGGGACGCGTCGCGCCACGCGCAAGCGTGCCGTCGAGCGCATCCTGTCGCCGAATACGTTCAAGCAACGCTCATCTGCCGACGTCCCCTCCCTCCTGGAGTGCGGCAGCCTGACGCCGCCATGAGCGGGCGAGCCCCGGCTCGCCCGCACGTCGCACGCCGAATAATCGAGTTTGACGGTTTGATGTAGGCCGGGTGCCCCCACCCGGCGGGTTGCGACGTCGCAGGTGCGGGGTGAGGGCACCCCGCCCACATCGGAGGAGAGAGATCGCATTGGCGGATCTCTCAAGGTCCTACGCTTGCGGGCGGGTCGCTACAGCTTCTGACAGGTATCGAAGTGCTGAACTGTTAGGGGGGGAGACGGTCGCTTTTCCGGGCGGCCGTCGTCTAGTTCTAGGCGCAAGGAGAGGATTCCATTGAAGACAAAAACGCATCTCTTCCGTCCGCACGGGTTCCGCTGTCTCGTCGCCGCCACGGCGCTGTTCGCCGTCGGTGCGTTTGCCGAAACGCCGGAGCCGGTGGTTCCCGCGGAGGTCCGGGCGGCCGCCGTCGCCACCGATCCGCTCGCGGCGATTCACGGCCTGATTGCGCGCGTCCTTCCCGCCGCGGAGGCGGAACGGTTCGACTGCGAGGTGTTGCCGGAGGCGGGTGGGTATGACCAATGCGAATACGGACCGGCGCCGAAAAACCGGATCGTGTTGCGGGGAAACTCGGGCGTTTCGCTGGCGGTGGCGTTCAACCAATACCTCCGGACGGAGGCCCGGCTGGATTTCGACTGGCTGGCGGACAGCCCTCTCCAGCTGCGCACTCCGTTGCCGGTGCCGTCGCGCGCCGTGCGTCTCACCTGCGCCGCGCCGCAGCGTTTTTTTCTGAATTACTGCACCTACGGCTACACCTTTCCCTGGTGGGATTGGGCGCGGTGGGAGCGCTTCATCGACTGGATGGCGATGAACGGCGTGAATCGGCCGCTGCTCCAGTCGGGCCAGGAGGCGGTCTGGCTTCGCGTGTGGCAAAGTTACGGTCTCTCCGCGGACGAAGTGCGGACGTATTTTTCCGCCCCGGCGCACCTGCCGTGGCACCGGATGGGAAATCTGGATCGCTGGGGCGGTCCGCTTCCGCAGTCCTACATCGACGCCCAGGAGAAACTCCAGAAGCGGATCGTTGCCCGCGTGCGGGATTTCGGGATGTCGTCCATCCTTCCGGCGTTCTCCGGTCACGTGCCGCCGGAGCTGTCGCGGGTGCGTCCGGCGGCCAAGATCGTCCGTATCAAACCCGGCTGGAGCGGGATGGCGCCGGAGTATGCCACCTCGTTCCTCGATCCGACGGATCCGCTGTTTGCGGAGATCCAGCGGAAGTTCGTCGCCGAACAGACGCGGCTCTACGGCACCGACCACCTCTACGCGACGGATCCTTTCAACGAGATGACACCGCCGAACTGGGAGCCGTCCTACCTGGCCAGCGTGGCGAGGGGGATCTTCAGCGGCCTGAGCGAGGCCGATCCCGAGGCGCAGTGGTACGAGATGACCTGGACGTTCACCTACCAGAAACGGGAGTGGACCCCCGATCGGCTGCGGGCGATGCTGCACGCGGTCCCCCGGGGGCGCCTCGTGCTGCTCGATTACGCCGGCGAAGAAACCGGGTTCTACGACACGCACGACGGGGCCTACGGGCTGCCGTTCGTCTGGAACTATCTCGGTAATTTCGGCGGCAATACACACCTCCAGGCGCCGCTGGCCCAGATTTCCCGTCTCGAAAGCAACGCCCTGAGCGCGAAAAACTGCGTGGGCGTCGGCTCCACGCTCGAGGCGCTCGGCGTGAACCCGGTCGCGTACGAACTGGTTTTTGACCGCCCCTGGCAGGGGCCGGATTTCGATCCCGCGCGTTGGGTGGAAAGCTACGCGGAGCGGAGGGCAGGGGGGCGCGATCCGGCGGTGGCCGACGCCTGGGCTCAACTGTTCCGGCGCGTTTTCATCGATCATTCCCCGCGCACCGGGACCTACGGCTCCATTTTCCAGGCGATGCCGGAGATGCCGGAATGGCACGGGAGGAAACTGAAGACGGGCGTGGACTATCGCACGCAGGACCTGATGCAGGCGGTGGAACGGCTTTTGCAGGCCTCCGCCGAAAGCCGTGCCTCCGACTCCTACCGGTACGACGTCGTGAACCTCACGCGCGAGGTGCTCTGCGACCTCGGTCTCGAGGCGCACGGACGGATGCTGGCCGCCCTCCGTGCCGAGGATCTGACGCGCTTCAGGCGGGAGTCGGCGGACTTCCTCGCGCTCGGCCGAGATCTCGACGACCTGCTGGGCACGCGCCGCGAATTCCTTCTCGGCGTCTGGCTGGCGGAGGCGCGGAACTGCGGCGCCGCGCCGGAGGAGCGGGACTATTTCGAGGCCAACGCGCGGGAGATCCTGACCGCCTGGCACCGCCCGGGGGGCGAGCTGACCGACTACGCAAGCCGGCAGTGGAACGGCCTGATCCGCGACTACTATCTTCCGCGCTGGGAAAAGTGGATACAGCTCCAGGACGAAGCGCTCGAGCGGGGCACGCCTTTCCGGCCCGACGACTATCTGCGCTGGGTGAACGACGCCTGCCGGCAGTGGATCGGTGCACGCGATGCCGCGCGCTATGCGGCGCATCCGGTCGGGGACCCGGTTGCGACGGCCGAACGCCTTCTCGAAAAATACCGCGAGAAGTCGGCGGCGACTTCCCGATAACCGCGCCAGCGCGTGCAGGCCGCCGAGGGCGGTCTCGGGCGAATTCCGAAGCTCCACACGCGTCGTTGTCGGCGGCTTGAGGCGGTTCGTTCGGCCGCCCACGGACGGGCCTCGGCGATGTCGTGCGCATTCGGCGGCGAGTTGAGAATTATGCCCGGCCGGTACGATAAGAAGCGTCGCCTTCTTCCTCCCTTTGGTGTGTAAGTGGTGACGTTCCCCAACGTTTCCGCCGTTCGCAGGCGGAAGCAGACGACAGCCGCCCCGCATCCGTTGTCGGCGAAGGAAAACACCTCGCCTGTTCCGAGAACCGTCAAGAGTCGGACGTCTGAGCCGATCAGTGATAAACCCCGCTTGTCCGGGGCATGAAGCGCCAGCCCTCATGTCACCTCCCAAACTAGTCCCCAGCGCCAAGGCTTCGACCGACGAGAGTGGGTTGGAGCTGCGCAAGTTTCTCGCCCCGGAATTCGTTTACGGTCGCGACGCCCTGAACCTGGCGGGCCGCTATGCAAGAAACTTCGGCGCCAAGCGCGCCCTGCTCGTCACGGATCCCGGCGTGGTGGCGACCGGCTGGGCCGACAAGGTGATCGCTTCCCTCAAAGCGGAGAAAATCCCGGCCGTCGTTTTTCACGGAGTCGCTCCCAATCCCACCGACCATCAGGTGGCCGAGGGCGTTGAACTCTATCAGGAGTCGGGCTGCGACCTGATCGTCGCCGTCGGCGGAGGCAGCCCCATGGACTGCGCGAAAGGCATCGGGATCGCCTATGCCAACCGGCGAAGCGTCCTGGAATTCGAGGGCGTGGACGAGGTGCCGCTGCCCGGGCCGCCGCTCGTCTGCATCCCCACCACGGCGGGTTCCTCCGCGGACGTTTCCCAGTTTTCCATCATCACCGATACGGCGCGCAACCTGAAGATCGCGATCATCAGCAAGACCGTGGTCCCCGACGTTGCGCTGATCGATCCGTCGACCACGACGACCATGCCCTCCGAGCTCACGGCGGCCACCGGCATCGACGCCCTGGTCCACGCGATGGAGGCGTACGTCTCGAATGCCAGTTCCCCCGTGACGGACATTCATGCCCTGGCGGCGGTCCAGCATGTCACGGGCAACCTGATACACGCGATCGAGGAGCCCCTGAATCTCAGGTACCGGAACGAAATGATGACGGGGAGCCTGCTCGCGGGACTGGCGTTTTCGAATGCCAGCCTGGGATTGGTGCACGCGATGGCGCACAGCCTGGGAGGATTGCTGGATCTGCCGCACGGGATGTGCAACGCCCTGCTGTTGGAGCGGGTGGTCGCGTTCAACTTTCCCGCGGCGCCGGAGCGTTACCGCCGGATCGCCGCGGCCATGGGGCTGGACGTCGAGAGTCTGCCGCAGGACGACTGCCGCGGTGTCCTCCTCGAGGCTCTGGCCCGGCTTCGGCAGGCTGCGGGGATCCGCGCCGGCATCGGCTCGATCGGCGTGGCGCGGAAGGACCTTCATCAACTTGCCCTGAATGCGCTGAAGGACCCCTGCACCGCGACAAACCCGCGTTCGGTCAGCGCGCGGGAGATCGAAAAGCTGTATGAAGAAGCGTTCTGAACCAGACGCCGATCATCGGACGCTCCGGGAAAAGATCATCGGCCTGGGCGAGCGCTCGATCCGCAAGAGCTACTACCCGCAGCTGCAGCAGCAGTTCGAGGAGGTGGAGAAGGCGCGGGTTTTCCTCCGCACCATGTTCGAGACGACGCCGGACAGCATCTGGCTGCTGTCGGCGGACGGGACGGTGCTGGATGCCAACTCGGCCGCGGTGGCCGTGATGGAGTGCGCCTCGGCCGAGGCGGCGGTGGGCCGCTCCATCTCGTCGCTCGTGGCGCCCGAGTTCCGTGAGGGTTTTCGCGCCTTCAGCGCCCGGGTCGTGGCCGGCCAGGCGGGTGTTCTCGAGTACGCGTTTGTGGGCCTGAACGGCACCCGGCGCTGGCTGGAGACCCATGCCGCCCCGCTGCAGAGTCATCCGGGTGGTCCGCCGATGCAGCTCGCCGTGACCCGCGACATCACCCAGCGAAAGGCGGCGGATGAGGCTCTGCGCCAGCGCGAGGAGCAGTACCGGCTGATTTTCGAGAACTCGCCGGTGTCGCTTTGGGAGGAGGATTTCTCGGCGGTGAAACGCTTTTTCGATTCGCTGAAGTCGCAGGGGATCGAGGACCTCGGACGTTACTTTGAACAGGATCCCGAGGCCGTGCGCGCCTGCGCCTCCCGGGTGCGGATCGTCGACGTCAACCGCGCGACCCTCGCGCTCGTCGGGGCCTCCAGCAAGAGCGAGGTTCTGGAGGGTCTGCCGGCGATGTTCACGGCGGAGTCGTTTGCCGTTTTCCGAAAGGCACTGGAATGCCTCTGGCGCGGCGACACCGACATGGCGGCGGACACGGAAATCCAAACGCTCTCGGGACAGCGCCGGCAGGTCACCCTCGGCTTCTCCGTCTGCCAGGGCTACGAGCAGACACTCTCGCGGGTGCTGGTTTCGCTCTCGGACATCACCGAGCGGGTGGAGGCGGCGAAACGGCTGCATGAATCCGAGGAGCGCCTGAGCCTGACCCTGGAGGCGACGCAGGTCGGCGTATGGGACTGGGACGTCCGGGAGGACCGCTTCTATGCGTCGCCCACCTATTTCACCATGCTGGGCTACGCCCCGGAGACGCACATGCTGCGGTCAGTGTGGTTGGAACGGGTGCACCCGGAGGACCGCGCGCAGGTCCGGCAGCAGATCGAGAACCTGCTCTCGGGCGTGTCCGAAACCTATGGCTACGAGGCGCGCATCCGCCACGCCGACGGCAGCTACCGCTGGATGCAGGTCTCCGGACTGGCCATGGAGCGCGACCATGCCGGGCGGGCGTCGCGCCTGCTGGGTATCCGGGTCGACATTACCGCGAGAAAGACGGCCGAAGAAACCCTGCGCCAGATGAACCAGGAGCTGGACCGGCGCGTCCGGGAAAAGACGGCCGATCTGAAGGAAAAGTCCGCCGCGCTCGAGTCGATGAACGGCAAGCTGGAGGCGACGAACAAGGAACTCGAAGCCTTCGTTTACTCCGTCTCCCACGACCTTCGTGCCCCTCTGCGCAGTATCGACGGTTTCAGCCGGGCGCTGCTCGAGGATTACCACGAGAAACTGGACGACGAGGGCAGGGACAACCTCCAGCGTATCCGCGCCGGCACTGCACGCATGGGGCAGCTGATCGACGACATGCTCGCGTTGTCGCGGATCCAACTCGAGCCCATGCGCATCGCGAACACCGGCCTTTCGGAGATCGCCGAGGCGGTCGTGGGGGAGCTGAAGCGGCTCGAGCCGGGACGTTCGGTGGAGATCGTCATCGCTCCGAATCTGGCCGCCATGTGCGACGCACGTTTCCTCCGCGTCGCGTTCGAGAATCTCCTCGGAAACGCCTGGAAATTCACCTCCCGCACGCCTCGGGCTCGAATTGAGGTCGGGGTGGACGCGGCAGGCGAGACGCCGGTGTTTTACGTCCGCGACAATGGAGCCGGCTTCGACATGCAGTACGCCCGGAGGCTGTTCGGCCCGTTCCAACGCCTCCACACGACCGAGGAGTTTCCCGGCACGGGAATCGGCCTCGCCACCGTGCGGCGCATCGTCCAGCGCCACGGCGGCCGCATCTGGGCCGAGAGTTCGGTGGGAAACGGCGCGACGTTCTATTTTACGCTCGGAAAAACTCCGGACACGGCAGGCGAGTGACCTGCCCGCCGACGACCATCGTCGCACGCACGCCATGAGCCTCGGTTTTTTCCAAGGCCGTCAGACCACGAATAGCGGGTCCGGCATCCTCGGCTGTCGTTTTGGGCGAGCGCGGGGGCCGCGCTGAACGAGTTGGTCGACAGCCACGGTGATACATACAGCGCAGCCGGCCCTCCGCTCACCCTTTTCGCGGAGCGTGCGTCCAGGTGCGGACAGAACAAACCTGGCGTCGCAGGGACGCGCCGCCCCACCTCCAGCCGGTAGAACAAGAGTCCGCACGCTTGCGGGTGGCGCGACACGTCCCTGTGGCGCGCGAGAAACGCGGATCTGTGTTTGGCGTTAGGCAGCGGTTCATCGCTCGCACCTTTTCTTTCTTTCTTCCGATGTGGGCGGGGTGCCCCCACCCCGCGGAGCGACGTCGCAATTCGCCGGGTGGGGGCACCCGGCCCACAACAAATCCAGGCGCGCACAGCGGCGCGCCCTCCAGCAAAGAAATCCGCAGAATCTGCAGCGCCTGCTCCGATGTGGAATGCGGCGACCCGTCGCCGCCCTTGACGCGCCGGCCCGACGGCGCGACTTCCAACTCGAGAAAACACTCGGCGGAAACCAAACCTGGCGTCGCAGGGACGCGCCGCGCCACCTCCAGCAGGTAGAATACGAGATAGCACGCTTGCGGGTGGCGCGACACGTCCCTGTGGCGCGCGAGAAACACGGATCTGTGTTTGGCGTTAGGCAGCGGATCATCGCTCGCACCTTTTCTTCCTTTCTTCCGATGTGGGCGGGGTGCCCCCACCCCGCGGAGCGACGTCGCAACCCGCTGGGTGGGGGCACCCGGCCCACAACAAATCCAGGCGCGCACAGCGGCGCCCTCCAGCAGAGAAATCCGCAGAATCTGCAGCGCCCCCTCCGATATGCAGTGCGGCGACCCGTCGCCGCCCTTGACGCGCCGGCCCGATGGCGCGACTTCCAACTCGAGAAAACACTCGGCGGAAACCGAAGCTGGCGTCGCAGGGACGCGCCGCCCCACCTCAAGCGTGCGTTCGAACGCAACTCTCCACCCTCCGCCACCGTCCTACGACATCTGGCCTCTGCTCTCCGCCCTCCGCCTCCGATATTGTCCCGCCCTGTCCTCCGTCTTCCGACATCCATGACACACCGCTTCGCCAGCCGGGTCTGATTTGCCCTCGCACGCGTGAACTTCCTCCGATCCCTCCTGCGCTTTCTCCTGCTTCTGGCCGCGCTCGCGGTCGTCGCTGTTCTGATCCTGCTCACGCCTTCCGCCCAGACGTGGCTCGCGGAACGCTCCCTCAACCGTCAGCCAAGCGTCCGCGCCTCGCTCGGCTCCTTCTGGATGGGCTTCGGCAAGGTTCAGGTCGAGGAGGCACGGGTGGAGCGCGACGGCTACGTCCTCACCGTGCCGGCACTCGAGGCCGCTCTGCCGACGTCCCGCGCCCTCTGGAACCGTCAGCTCGCCGTCCGAAGTCTGACGGCCAAGGGCTGGACCCTCGACCTCAGCCGCACGCAGCAAGCTCAGACCGCCGCCGCCACGACCGACTCGACGCCGGAAACGTCGAACTCCGCGGCGTCCACGGCCTCTTCGTCCGAACCTGCCACCGCCACGCCGTCCGCCTCCGCCGCGCCCGCGCCGAAAGCGCCCCCGCTGGGCGAGCTGTGGGTGTCCGCCGTGCGCACGCTGCTCTCCCAATGGCAGCTTCCGATGGATGTTTCGGCCGACGGCCTCGAACTCGAGGGCGACGTACTCGTCAACCCAGGCCCCGGCGCCCAGCCCGTTGCCCTCCACACCAAAATCCACGGCGGCGGTTTTTCTTTTGGCCGCGAGGGCTTGCTCACGCTCGAGGCCGAGGCGGCGTTCCTCGATTCGGACAACGTGCCCGTTTTCTATTCCGTCCGGGGCCGTATTCGCGCGGCGATGACGTCCCCGCGTTCCGTGGGCGCCGTCGCCCTCGGCGCCGATATCTCCGCCCGGGGCGGCTCGCTCACGGCCGACGCGGTGGAATTCACCGTCAACGTCTCCCGCGCCGCCGCCACCCCGGCCGTTCCGACGCCGGCCGCCGGAGGCGAGCGCTACCTCTGCGAGGTGCTGCGGGGCGGCGACCGCGTGGTGTCGCTCGCGCTCGACTACCGCCAAGCCTCGCAGCGGCTCGAGGGCGCGTGGAAGGTCGATCTCCGCGAGCGCGACGCCGCCGCGCTCGGGCCGCTCCTGCCGTTTTCGGGTGGCGACGTGGCGGGCGAGGGGAGTGTCGACGCCGATGTCTCCCTCGACCGGGTCCACGCTGAGGGGCGCCTCCATGCCTCGGGAAACCGTCTCGCGCTGCTTTCGGTCCCATTGGAACGCTACGGCGCCCACCAACTCGATCTCTCATTCGACGCCGTTCGGCGCCGCGGAGGGCTGCATGTGGACCGCGCGGAACTCCGCCTTGCCGGCGAGCGGCCCGTCGCCACGGCGCGATCGCTGCAGGCTTTCGAGATCGACGGAAAAACCGGGGCTGTCGCTCCCGCGGATCCGAAGGCCGACTGGCTCGAAGCCTCGCTGCTGGCTCTGCCGCTCGACGGGCTGCCGCCGCTCCCAGGAGCGCTCCGCCTCGCGGGCGCCACGGCGGCGGGCGATGTGGTCGTGCGCGCGGCCGACGGACGTTTTTCGCTGCGCTCGCGCACGCCGTTCTCCGCCAGCGGCGTCGTGCTCCAGCAGGGCGACCGCACGCTTTTTCGCGGCCTCGAGCTTTCGCTGTCGCTCGAGGGAGAACTCGGCCCGCGCGACTGGCGGCTCCGGGCCGCACCGCTGCGTTTGAGCCGCGCCGGCGCCTCCCTCGTTTCCGCCGAGGTCACCGCCACCAAAGCCGCGGGCAAAGACCAACCGCTGACGCTTCAGGGAACGTGGACCGCCGATCTCGCCGCCTTTGCCGCGGAGACTCACGCGCCGCTGTTGCAGGCGTTGGCGGTGCGCTCCGGCACGGGCGATCTTACGCTCACGCTCGGCCCACTGACGAAGGCGCAGGGCAAGGCCGAACTCGCCGGCACGGATACGGCGCGGCATCTCGCGGCGCGCTTCGACATCGAGACCGACGCCTACGGCTCGGTGGTCTTTCACCTTCCCCTCACCATCGCCTGGGGTTCGCAGGTCTCCGAGATCGCGGCGGACGGCACCTGGACGTCGCCGGCCAGCGGATACCCCGTGAATTTTCGCCTCAGCGGGAAAAACGCCGAACTCGATCAACTCCGCTGGCTCGCCGGTCCGGTCGGCGCGCTCTACGGCACGGAGTCTCCCGCGGCGGAGAATCGCCCCGACTCCGGGCGCGATACGGTGCCTTTCTGGGGGGCGCGGCCCGGGCAGGTGATGGTCGCGCTCGACCAGCTTCAGGTCGGCGAAGATCTGCTGAAGGAAGTCCACGGCACGATCACGCTCGACCCGCGAGGGCTGCAGCTGAAGTACGGCGGCTACATCGCGCCCGACGGCAATCTCACGCCCGTCGACGGCTCGGTCAGCTTCGACCCCGCTGCGGCCGATCCTTACGCGCTCAAGCTCACCTTCGATCCCGTGACGATCGACGCGACTCCGTATTTCGCCGCGCCGCGCGCCGGGGAGGACGCGGAATTTCACGGCAAGTTTTCCGTTACGAGCACCGTTGTCGGCTCCGGCAAGACTCTTGCCGATCTCGTCGGCCGCACGCAGTCGGAGTACCGCCTCTCGAGCACCAACGGCATCGTGCGCCTCCTGAAGACGCACGTGACCCTCGCCGGCCCGGAGCCGACGAAGGCTCTGGCCGACACTGCCGGCCGGGTGGGCTCGGCGCTCGGGTCGTTTTTCGGCGCCAAGGGCCTTCACGATTCGGGCGCGGTCAAGGTGAACCCCACGACCCAGGCCGTGTTCGATCTCAGCTACGGTGTCGCGGAAATCGGATACAAGGATCTGAGCTTCGTCGCGCGCCGCGGCGCGGATGGGGACGTCCGCATCAGCGACCTCGTGATGAACGGCGATCACCACCGCCTCGTCGGCTCGGGCAAGATGACGGCGCTGAAAGGCAAGCCCCTCCGCGCCTGGCCCCTGGAAGTTGAGTTGAAGCTCGCCGCCCACGACGACATTGCGACGATCCTCGGGAAAACCGGGTTGCCCGTAAGCGCGAAGGGCGAAGACGGCTTCATCTGGCTCGAGCAGCCCTTCCATTTCCGAGGCACGCTGGAGCACCTCGACACCGCCGAGTGGCACGACCTCCTGCATAAAGCCGCGCAGAAGTCCGAGCCCGCGAAAAAGTAGGGCCGTCCAGCGTCCGCGATCCCCCTCTGCTTCCGATGTGGGCGCGGTGCCCCCACCGCGCAGAGCGGCGTCGCAACCCGCCGGGTGGGGGCACCCGACCCACAACAATTCCGGGCGGCGACAGGTCGCCGCATTCCAAAGCGGACGGTCCAACGACGAAGCGTGTATCCTGCTTCAAACTACGCGAAACAACGCGCCTGCGGGGGGCGCGACACGTCCCTGTGGCGCGCAAGACAGCGAGACAACCTTCGGGGTGAGATCAACACCCAGATCCATAGGCCCATGCGGTTGAATCCGATGCTGGAATCCGCCTCCCCGGGAGCGCGGGCGTCCCGCCCGCATCCATTCCGACCGCGGGCCAGCGACCCGCGCTCCAATTCGACCCCGGCCCGCACCACCCTCCGAGTTGTGGGCGGGGTGCCCTCACCCCGCACCTGCGACGTCGCAACCTGCCGGGTGAGGGCACCCGGCCTACAACAATTCCAGCGGCGCACAGCGTCTCCCCTCGACGAAACAAATTGCCGTCGCAGGGACGCGCCGGCCCACCTGCAAACCCGCGCCGCGAGGGTCCACGCTAGACGCACGCCCCCTGCGCCCCTCCACAGCTGCTGTGTCTCCAACGTTCGCCTACAATTTGCTTGTATGAGAAGCCGTTGCCTGTAGCGTGCTTCCGCAATGCGGCGAGAGGTACACCCCCACACCCCGGCCCGACAGGGCCATTCCTTGGCCCGTGCCCGTTGGTACCTGCGCCGGGCCAATCGACCTCCGTCCTGACCGGCCTCGCCGGACTTTTTTCTCCCCATGACGACTCCAGCTCCGTCCCCACAACCCCACGACAACGTTCCTCCGCTCCCGTCCGCGCCGAAGACATCCGGCATGGCGGTGGCATCCCTGATCCTCGGCATCCTCAGCGTGATGGGCGGGGCGATCCTGCTCTTCCCGATGGTGCTGGCGATCGTGCTCGGGCACATCGCCTATTCGAAGACAAACAAGGATCCCTCGGTGGGCGGCCGCGGCATCGCGCTCGCGGGTTTGATCCTGGGTTACGCCTCGATTTTCTTCGGCATCATCGTGGCGGGCCTGCTCGCCGCGATGGCGATCCCGGCCTTCCAGAAGGTGCGGGACGAGTCGCTGATGAAGGCGATGCAGAACGACGCCCGCCAGATCGGCGCCGCCGCGCAGCAGGTGATGCTGGAAAAGGGGACGACGCGTGTCGTCTTCACGATCGACCCGCAGACCGGAGCCGTCAGCGGTCCGATTTCCCAATACGTGACCAAAGTCAGCCGCGGCACGGTCGCGGTGGACGGCACGATCGAAAACGAAACCGACACCTTCTCCCTCAAGAACCCCCAATGCCACCAAGGCCAAGTCCTGACCTTCGACGCAGAAGGGAAGCGGGTGCAATAGACGCCGGCGGACTGGATATACTCAATCTATTATCCAGAAGACCGACCGCCTCGAGAACCCAGAAAAACGAACACCGATATGCATCCTATATTCGCCGGCATGCTCGGCTTGGGAGCCCCCGAGTTGCTCCTGCTCATGGTCATCCCCGCCATGCTGCTCTTCCTCGGAGCGATCCCGGCGATCCTTGCCGCTGTCGTTCTGTCCCGGATACCGCGGCCGCATCGCAAGCAGGAGCCCGGGTTGGCGTTTCTCCTGCTGATCCCGTTCTTCTCGTTGATCTGGGCGTTCTTCGTTCACCCCCGCGTGGCTGAATCCCTCAGAAGCTACTACGCGTCGTCCGGCGATCAATCCGTAGGAGATTGTGGAGCGGGGCTGGCCCTCTGGCTCTGCATCTGCCCGATCCTCGCCTTCATCCCGCTCCTCGGCCTGTTCGCCGGTATCGCCGGACTCGTGCTGATGATCGTGTTTTATATAAAAGCCTTCGAGCTCAGTGGTCGGATTCCGAAGGCCGTTCAATAAGTATGGCCAAATGGGCAACAGGAGGATGTCACACTTAGAATGAAACCGCCGGATATGTTGAGAGTTGAGGGCGTGTCCCCTTCGGCTCAGCCTCTTCGGCCCGGCCTCGATCTCAGTAGACGGATTCCGAAAGGCGCCTAATAGCTGTGCCGAGCAAAAAACTGAGGATTCACTTGCACTTGATTGTGCATACATCCAGCACCTTTAGGGTGCCCGGGGATTTGTGGGGACACTACCCAGGAGCTACGAAGCCTAGTTTATTGGAAAAGCCAGGAGGTACCTGCGTACTGCGAATAATGCAAACTCGAGATGTAGCAGTTGACACTATCACTATTCCGCTTGTCGTGACACGGCAAGCGGGGCGGAACACCAGAAACAATTGGAGACTTCATTAGGATGAAAAGTCCTATACGCTGGGCCGGAAGTAAACGATTGCTGCTGCCAGAACTCTCGAGGTATTGGAACGACACATTTGCACGTTATGTGGAGCCCTTTTGCGGATCGGCGTGCTTGTTTTTCTCTTTGGATGGTCCCCCGGCGCTCTTGAGCGATCTCAACCGTGAACTTATTGATACTTTTCGGTGGCTCAAAAGAGATGTTGATCTCGTGCTAGAGTGTATCAGGCGACTACCTGTGGGTAAGTCAGCGTATTATAGAATAAGAGCTGAGAATCCAGAGCGAATGAGCGAGCCAGCTCGAGCGGCCCGCTTTCTATACCTCAATAGGTATTGCTTCAACGGCATCTTCCGGACCAATAAAGCAGGATCGTTCAATGTTCCGTACGGCCCGCCCAAAAGCGGGGGAGTTGACGAGAATGTCATCCGAAATGCCGCGGAGTGCCTCAGATCAGCTAAGCTGATCGCGTGTGATTTCGAAACAGTTATAGATCAGGTCGAACCGAACGATTTTGTCTACCTAGATCCACCATACGTGACAACTCAGGAGCGAGTATTCTCGGAATACATGCCTGGTAGCTTCTCACTCAACGATCTCAGGAGGTTTGAGTTAGCACTCCATAGGCTAGATCGTAAAGGAACTCGCTTCGTTGTCAGCTACGGAGACTTTCCAGAAGCACGGGAGATCCTGCGGCGATGGAACATACGCCGCGTATGGGTTCGACGCCACATAGCTGGCTTTGCCGGGGCACGCCGCGGCGCAAATGAACTTCTAGCAACAAATATACCGGATTAGCCATGGATAACCTATCGGCCGAACTTAAGGAGATCCGAGTTGAGTTGATCGATCGTAATCCGGAGAATCCTCGCATACTCTTCCGGCAGGATGAGCTCGAAGAGCTACTGAACTCTATTCGAGTCTATGGAGTACAGGTACCGATTGCCGTTTATAAGGCAGGGCGGAGATATGTTCTGATAGATGGTGAGCGGCGCTGGCGATGCAGCAAGAAGCTAGGGCGAGAGACTGTCCCAGCACTGATTCAAACGGCTCCGGATCCGCTCCGTAATTTGCTCCTGATGTTCAATATTCATTCGCTACGTGAGCAATGGGATTTGCTCACAATCGCGATGAAGCTCCCGCGTGTGGTGCTGTTACTTTCGGGAGAACTCGGAAGGGAGCCAAAAGAACATGATATCTGTGAACGCACTGGTCTGAGCCGCGCAGTGCTCCGGAGATGTAAGCTTCTGATAGAGCTGCCGCAGCAGTACAAAGATCAAATTCTGGAAGAGCTTCACAAGCCCAAGGCTCAACAGCGACTCACCGAGGATTTCTTCATCGAAATGGAGCGTTCGCTGAAGACTGTGTGGGGGGTATTCCCTCAACTGCTGCGTAATAAGGATGAGGTGAGGCGTGTCCTTATAAAGAAGTATCAGGGTAATGTGATAAAAAACGTCGTTCACTTTCGTCTACTCGCGAAGATTGCACGAGCGAGTAAGGTTGAGGTGGATGAGAGTGTTATTATATCATCATTGAGCGAAGTACTTGGGGATAATCATGTTGATATTGAACGTGTATATGAGGAGCGTTTTTCGAGCGCATACAACGAGCGAGACCTAGTGTCGCGCATTTCGACAGTTCTGGATGCACTCAGCCGCCTTGTACCAGATGAGGTCGATGATGAGCTGCGACAAGAGCTTCACAAACTGGTGCGCCAGGCGAGTCAAGTTCTGGAGGACGCTGGATGATATTTACGTTCCTTAGCCCTCCCCTGCATCCAGTCGCAGAACTAGCTCGCGACTTTTTCGCGGACTCGTGGGGTTTGTCCGCCAGTCGCTTTAGGTCAGAAGTGCGCATCGACCAGAAAGCGGAGTATTGTCCAACGTTGTCGGCCGAAACAAACGACAATCATATTCTATGCGTCGATGTTTCAGACAAGATATACACACCGTCGCTTGATGATTTTGTGCTTCAATGCATGAATAATCATCTTCCTGTTAAGCTATTTGTCGCGGTTCCACGTGACGCTGCAGATCCAGACTACAGGGCGAACATGAGAAAGCTATGCGACCGAGGGGTTGGATTGTTGGAGGTTGGCGACACTGGCTCGCGGATTATAAGACAGCCGCTCAGCCTGTCCTTAGCGACTCTTACGCCTATCGACCTGACGAAATTCCCGCTTAAGTACAGAGAAGACCTACAGAGAGCGGAGCAGCTATTTAGAGACGGTGATCCTGTAAAGGGATGCGCAAATGTGCTTGATGTGATTGAGGCGCGCACGCGCGCACTAGCTAAATGTGCCGTGAAAAAAGGATGGTTTAGACAGAATCCCGCATT
The DNA here is from genome assembly GCA_003054665.1 of Opitutaceae bacterium EW11. Classification (GTDB taxonomy): domain Bacteria; phylum Verrucomicrobiota; class Verrucomicrobiia; order Opitutales; family Opitutaceae; genus EW11. Next base: position 129,633 of record QAYY01000003.1, read on the forward strand.
CGACCTAGATAAACATAGTTGGGCCAGTGTTCTGAAGTTCATGCAGACGCATTTTGACCAGACGGCTGCAAAGTGCCCTGCATTGACAGATATCTTCATAGCCCAACTAATCGGCGTCACCCCGCATCGTAACGAAGTCTCTCACCCACCTAAGGATGTCCGTAGTCGAACGAGACGGGATGCGCAGTTGAGAACCAATTTTGAGCATGCAATCAATGTGCTCACGGATTTCGTGGATCATACGCGCGCGGTGCGATTGTAGATTGGGGGTACGTGGAAGGGGTCACGTCTCAACTCTCAACAAAGGGGGTGAAACGGTGGCGGGTGGCAATGTAGTAACGTGTTCTCTTTGGCCCCGCAGAACAGCGAGTGGCACGCGAATCTATGAATCCATCTATTACCCACAATGCGGTGCAGTGCGGCGGAGGCCATCGTTCTGCTTCGACTAGCGATCTCTCTTTATGTCCAGCAATCCGTTCACCTCAGAAGCAACCCCTGCTGTCGATCGTGCCGCGATTCTCGCGGCGAATCCCGGAATCAAGAGCGCCGCGCATTGGTTCTGGTGGATCGTCGGTTTGTCCGTGATCAACACCGTTCTGGTCCATTCCGGCAGCCATACGAGTTTCGCCGTCGGTCTCGGCTTCACTCTCCTTGCCGATCTTTTCTTTCGCGAGCTGATGGCGGTCGCGTTGGTGTTCGACGTGGCGGTGGTCGGGTTCTTCGTCGTGATGGGGGTATTCGCAGTCCGGGGACATCGGTGGGCGTTCCTGATCGGCGGAATCGTCTATGCAGCCGATGCTTTGATCTTCCTTTATTTCCAGGACTATCTTGCCCTAGCCCTTCACGGCTGGGCGCTCTTCTCGCTCACAACGGGAGGCTTGGCCCTGCATCGGGCGATCAAACAAGCAAGGTCGGCGACGGGCGTATCCGCCGAACCGCCAGAGCCCGCAGCCGCGGTCGTGGTTCCTTCCGCTGAGCCTGCCACGACCGAAAAGGACGCTTCCGGTAATCGCCAAGACTGACGTTTTGGAGCAGCCAAGACCGATCCGGAAGGGGGCAATGGTAGACTCTTGACAGGTAACGTTTCGAACGAGCGTTCGGGTTGGGATCGGTGAGGCGGCTGTCTCCAGCTCAGCAATACCTCCGTTGGGTTTTGAGTCGTGTCCTCTTTGGCGCTTCAGAGCGCATGCTTGGGAAGGCCGCGACGCGCTTCACAGTTCACACTGCGAGGGCGCAGCATCCGCATTATAGGATGCGAGATTATCGAATGTGCAGACCTGCCTTGCCGAATCCGCCGGCCGTTTTTTTTGAGGCCGATCTCCCGCAACTCCGGCTCTGTTGTGTATAAGGATGCTTGGGCCACGCGTGCTGGCGAGCGGAGAAGTTTCTCAAAAAAGAACGGCGTTATTTGATTCGGCCAAGGCGCCGGTTACTCGTTCCGTCGCGGGCATTCCCTCCCCGGGAATCCGTCCCCCCCATGGAATTCAGTCCCAACAACAAAGTCGTCAAACTCTGCCTTCAAGCCATGGAACTCGAGAGCGCGGGCGGGATGGCCGAGGCGAAGGCGCTGTTCATGGTCGCTTGGAACGAAGCGGCGGATGACTCGGAAAAGTTCATCGCCGCTCACTACGTCGCCCGCCATCAGGAGAGCGCTTCCGCCCGGCTGGAATGGCTCGAAACCGACCTGCGCCTCGCCTTGGCGATCAATGATGACTCCGTGCGAAGCGCCCTCCCCCTGCTCTATGCCAGGATCGCAGAGTGCCACGATGAATTGGGCGCCCCCGACAAGGCGAAGGAGTATCGGGCCCTCGCAACGTCGTTCAGGGACTTCTTTTCGGATCCAGGTCCTTTCTACCATGGAACGAAGGCGGACCTGCGGGTCGGCGACCTGCTCACACCAGGCGGGGCTTCCAACTACCAGCCCGACCTCAGGATGAATCACATCTACTTCACCTCTCGCGTCCATGGGGCCGGTTTGGCTGCGTCCCTGGCGAAGGGCGACGGGCGTGAGCGGGTCTATGTGGTGGAGCCGACCGGCGCGGTGGAGAACGATCCCAACGTCACGAACAACAAATTTCCCGGCAACCCCACACGCTCCTATCGCTCCCGTGAACCGTTGAAGATAGTCGGCGAAGCGACCGATTGGGCGAGGCAATCCCCGAACGATCTCCAGGAATGGCGAGCCAAGCTGGCCAAGGGCAGCGGCAAGATCGTCAATTGACCGAAAGCTCCGCCAGACGCGACTGGAGGAAAGCCACCCGCACGGGGTCAAGGGTGGGCTGACGACAGGTAACGTTTCGAAAGAGCGTTCGGGTTGACATCGGCGAGGCGGCAAACCGAGGCGGCTGTCTCCAGCTCAGCAATACCTCCGTTGGGTGTTGAGCCCGCCGGCGTTCGAAGGCGCTTGCTTGCGCAAGCGTCATGCCGGCTGTAGGCGTGGCTCATCATTCACCTCTGGAACGAAGATGCAGATCACCGTTTATTGTTCGTCGAGCGCGGCAACCCCGGTTTCCTATAGAGATGCCGCCTTTCGCCTTGGCTCGCTCTGTGCGAAACGACAGGTCGGTGTAGTCTATGGCGGCGGCGGTATTGGATCGATGGGCCATCTGGCTGACGGCGTGCTGTCCGAAGGAGGCCGGATTCTCGGTGTGATGCCGCACTTCATGCGCGAGCTCGAGTGGGCCCACGCGGGTGTGGCGGATGTGGTGTGGACCGACGATCTTTCCGAACGGAAAAAGCTATTGATGGAACGGGGCGAGGCTTTGGTGGCTTTGCCCGGCGGTTCCGGCACGCTCGAAGAGCTGCTGGAAGCGATCACCGCGAAGCGACTCGGAATCTACCTGCGGCCCATAATCATCGTGAACCAGAACGGGTTCTTTGACGGCCTGATTACGCTCCTGGATCGCTGCATCTCCGAGGAGTTCATGGACGCCCGGCACCGCCAGATGTGGACGGTCGTCGGAAGCGTCGACGAGGTCTTCGACGCCATCGCCGCAGCCCCCGCGTGGTCGGCGCAGGCACGGGCCTTTGCTACAAAATCGCCCAAACAGAAAGGACCATGAAAGGGGGTAGGGTATAGATATCTAGATCGGGCAATCTGTAGTGGGTCAATGGCTGACTGTTGACAGGCATCGCTCCGAACGCGCCTTTCCGCTCCATCGGTCTGGCGTTCGTGACAAAGGCGTAGTGCCTACTTGGATTCCACAACAGGCACTGCAACGTCTCGCGGCGAAACGCCCGGGGACGCTGAGCGGGTGGGCTGAAATCTCTGGATGGCATCCAGCGGTTCTGCGAATCGGTCGGGCTTCCCGCCGAAAAGATAGATCGCGCCGTTTACCGTTGCTGCGGCGACGTGGCGTGCAGGCGTATACCCCAGGGTGAACGTTTCAGATTTCTTGGTTCTGAGATCATATGAAATGATCTCTGTCGGATTCTCATAGTTGCCGAAGAGGAATAGATGATCGCCGAGGAATACCGTGGCCTGGGCACTGCATCCTCGGCAGAGCGACGGTGCACGACTCCAGGTGGACGAGGCAGGACTAAAGGAAGACCGTGTCGGACGTATGCGTGCCGTCGTAACCGCCCGCCACCACGACGAAGGGACCGTCCACGACGGTCGCATCTCCCAACGTGGCGAGGGGCGCAGGGATGCCTTCCGACCATTTCTTGGCCGATAGATCGTAGATCGCGACGCGGTTTGTCCGGGCCAACCGTGTTTTTCTATAGGTTCTCTTACCTCCGATGACATACAGCTTGTCATCGATCACGACGCAGCCGAACTCCGAGCGGGCTTCCGGCATGTTGCCCGTCGTTGTGACTTCTGCCGTATCGACGTCGAGGGTTTCGATCAACCTTTGTAGTCCCAAGGGCTGACCGCCCTCGAACGACGCTTCAGACACGAGATCGCTGGCAACGGCATTCCTGTTTGCGCCAGGCCGAGTTCGGACGAGATCCCGACGGCTCGTCATGTTTATCTGACCGGCAGAGCCGGCTACAGAACTGGCACCTCCTAGAATGTAGATCTTCCGCCCGAACACGACAGCCCGGTGCCAGAGGCGAGGCGTCTTTAAGGCGGCAAATGCGACGGACTGCCCCGTCCTAGTATCAAACCGCTCTATCGAGGAGAGGATCTTCCCCGTGCCGCCCTGTCCGCCGATAACATAGACGTACGGCCCGACTGCGACCGCCGCTGCGGCGAAACGCTTTTCCAACATGTGGAATTCTCCCGTCTTTTTGAGAGGAACCGAGTCACGGACGGTGAGCTGGGGAAGCTCGACTGCCGCATTCTGTGGCAGGCCGCGAGTTGGAAGCAGGGCCAGGAGCACCAAGAAAATCGGGTGACACGCTCTATTCATGGCCATGCCAGAATCTGTGTTTGGCGTGCCGAGATGGACACTGAGCACCGGTTTTCCTCAGCTGTTATCGACACGGCGATTGTCCCGCGAAGCATGGGCCTACCTTAGCCAGCCGAACGGTAGTTGCCACGTGAATTCGATGAATCTGTTGAAGGATGACTTCCCGATTATCAACAAGTCGCGGGTGATCACATCGCGGGAGCAGGCTTCGGATATGTAGATGAACATTGCTGGTAGGGGCCGTGGTCGAACGGCCATGCGTCTCGGCTGTGAATAAGTCGTCGCTGTATAAAGTTGAGCTGGGGCGGCGAGAGCTCCTCAACTCGGTTTGTTATGAAAATCCGAAAGACCGTGGCGGAGGATTTGACGGAGATTCGCGAACTGCTGGTCGACCTGGGGTATCCCTGCGATCCGGCACTCCTGCGCCGCAGGATGGCGGAGATGTCCGCCGACCAAACGGAGGATCTTCTCGTCGCGGAAGGCGAGGCGGGGCGCGTGCTCGCGGTGATCTCGATCCACTATGTTCCGCAGCTGCCGCTGGCGGGCGATTTCGCCCGGATCAGTTATTTCTGCGTCGGGGCGGGCGCTCGGAGCCGGGGCCTCGGCCGGACCATCGAGGCGGAGGTTGTTCGGCGCGCCACCGCGCGGAAGTGCGACCGGATCGAGCTGCATTGCCACTCCCGGCGGGTCGATGCGCATCGGTTCTACCAGGCCCGCGGCTACATCGAAGCGCCCAAGTATTTCGTGAAACACCTGACGACGACCCGCGCGGGAGCGTAGTCGGGTGGGACGACGAGCGCGGCCGGCCACCGCTGGCGGCACCGGGCTTTTGCCTCGGTGGGTTTTTGCGCGCGCTGTGCTGGGGGCGGACGGCCTCGCGCCTCGCCAAGTGTGTGCGCGCTTGGTGCGGTGCCGCCATGAGCATTTCCCAAGCCGAGAAGGGCCGGCGGTTTTTGAGCCTTCACCAGGCGCCGGGGACGTTTGTGATCCCGAATCCGTGGGACGCCGGATCGGCGCGGCTTTTGGCGGCGCTCGAGTTTTCGGCGTTGGCGACGTCGAGCGCCGCGATCGCGGGCTCGTGGGGCCGGCGCGATTACGGGCTGTGCCGCGACGAGGCGCTGGCGCGTGCCCGGGAAATCGTCGAGGCGGTGGACCTGCCGGTCTCGGCGGACCTGGAAGACGGCTTCGGCCGGGCGCCGGAGGCGGTCGCGGAGACGGTGCGGCTCGCGATCGAGACGGGGCTCGCCGGCTGTTCGATCGAGGACGCGGCCGGGGACGGCAAACCGCTGGACCTGTCGCTCGCGACGGAACGGGTGGCGGCGGCGGTCGAAGTCGCGCGCAAGGCGCCGTTTCCCTTCCTGATCACGGCCCGGGCGGAGAACTACTGCCGGGATTGTCGGGATCTCGCGGATACGATTGCCCGCCTGCAGGCCTACGAACGGGCCGGAGCGGACGTGTTGTTCGCGCCGGGCGTGCCGGAGCTGGCGTCGGTGAGGGCGATCGTAGGCTCCGTCTCCAAACCGTTGAACGTCGTCGGCACGATGCAGGGCGGCGCGCTCACGGTGGCGCAACTCGCGGAGGCGGGCGTGAAACGCATCAGCCTGGCCGCGGCGCTGTATCGGGCGGCGCTCACGGGCCTGCGCGACGCGGCGGCCGAGGTGAAAGACCGCGGCACGTTCACCTTTGCCGGCCGCACGTTGTCGCCGGCCGAGCAGAGCCAGCTGATGCGGTAGCGCGCGGATCTCGGCTCAACGCGCGCCGAGCGCGCAGGCGATGCAGCAGCCCCGCGCCGCCGCTCTTTGCGTGCGAGTGAAAACGGCGAGAGGGGCGCGCGAGACGCTTCGCGCAGTCCACGCGCGGTTCATTTTCGTGGCTGTCGTCGGGCGGTGTATCCGGTTTTCGGTGGCATTGAGAATGTTCGTGACATCGCTCGTTCGGAGGAGCGGAGTCGGAGGGTCTTCCAACTACGGCCGCTGGCGTTCACGCTTTCCGCGGGAGCAGTCGAGCGGCTGCCGCCCATCAATCCTCTCTCACCGATCCCCCATGACGACCCACCGTGTGAGCCGTTTTTTCACGAAGCTTGGATGCGCTGCTGTGTGCGCACTCCTGATGACGTTTGCCGCGCCGGCGCGCGGGCAGCCGACGGAGGCGTTCCGCGCGATGAATCGCCCGGCGAAGCCGTTCAAGATCGTCTCGAATATCTATTATGTCGGCGCCTCGGATATTGCGTCGTATCTCATCGTCACGCCGAAGGGCGCGATCCTGCTCGAAGGCGGCTTTGTGGAAACGGCGCCGCAGATCGTGAATAACGTCCGCGAACTGGGTTTTGCGGTGGAGAACGTGAAGATTCTGCTCACGAGCCACGCGCATATCGACCACGTGGGAGGACTGGCGGAGTTGAAGCGCTTGAGCGGCGCGACGCTGGTGGCGACGGCGCCGGAGGCCGAGATGCTGAAGCGTGGCGGAAAAGGGGATTTCCAGTACGGCGACAACCTGCTGTTCCCGGCGGTCGACGTGGACCGGGTCGTCGGCGACGGCGACACGGTCGAACTCGGGGGCGTCGTCCTGACGGCGCACCTTACGCCGGGCCACACGAAGGGATCGACGACGTGGACGATGTCGGTAGTGGACGGCGGCGTGACGCGCCAAGTCGTGTTTATGGCGAGCCTGAGCACGCCCGGCTACGACGTGGTCAACAACCCCGCGTATCCGAACCTCGGGAAAGACATCCTCCGCTCGGTGGAAACCCTGAGAACCTTGCCCTGCGACGTGTATCTGGCTCCGCACGGATACGCTTTCGCGCTCGATGCGAAACGCGCGAAGCTCGGGACGGAGCCGAATCCTTTCATCGATCCGAACGGTTATCGCGCCGCGCTCGACGACGCGGAGAAAGACATCCGCCGGAAGCTGGTCGCAGCCGAAAAGAAAGCGGCGGAGAAGAAATAGCCGGAGGCAAACGCGAGTCGCGCGAGCTTGGATCCGCTGGGGGCGGGCCGCTGGCCCGCCGTCGCCGACCGAGTTGCGACGTCGCAGGTGCGGGGTGAGGGCACCCCGCCCACATCGGACGGCGAGATCGCTTCGGGGCGTTTCTCATCGGCATCGGAATCCGATGCCGAGGCGCGGACGGCGCCGCGTCCTCCAGGGTGGATACGGCAGCGAGTCTCAGTGTTGCCCCGTTCGGCGGCTGAATAGGCCGTGTTTCGTCAATCCACGCTTGCGGGTGGGTCGGCGCGTACCTGCGACGACAGCTTCGCTCTGCCTGCGTGAAGCCGCGATTTCGCGAGCAACGCAGACTGCCCCTCCCTCCTGGAGTGCGGCGAGCTCTCGCCGCCTTTGGCGGGCGAGCCCTGGCTCGCCCGCGCGTCGCGCCACCCGCAAGCGTGCGCCAGAGAGGGCCGGCGCGTTTGCGACGTCTCAGGTGCGGGGTGGGGGCACCCCGCCCACAACTCGGAGGGTTCGGGTCGGGCCGGGGATCGAATGGGAGCGCGGGCCGCTGGCCGCGGTAGAGCAAGTTGCGGGCGGGACGGTTTCAAGCGTCTTCCCGTGCTGGATACCGTCGTTCGGGGGCGGATCTGGGGCGATACGAGCCGTCGATCGCTATTGGGTGTGTGTGATCGGTGACGGTTAGGAAAAAAGCGCACGAAAACAACGGGAGGGTAGGATTTGTCCTTCACCGACGACGACTGCGCTTTCATACGTGGGCGCGTCAGCTCCTGGGAGGATCCGTGTGAGGGAGAAGGAGACGACGCTTTGGGTTAGCGCATAGAGGTTCGGGCTGCTCTTCCGCAGTATCGATCGCCTGAGAGCTGCAGTCGTTGGTTCAGACAACCCTTATTCAACTACGATGAAATCGCTTGTTGGTATCTTGTGCGGTGTGTTCACGAGCCTGATTCTTGGGCCGACCTTGTCCGCTTCTGCACCCGTCGTAATGTGGAAGACTCGCAATCTCACAACCGGGGCCGTGAGCAGCGGCCTGCCCCCTGCGTTTCCCGGAAGCTACCAGAACTACACCGTCCAGGCGTCCGGCTACAGCGACGAGGGCCGCTTGATGAACGTCATCGTGTGGAAAGACGGCCAGTACTTCGCGTACAACGCAGGAAACAACGGACTCTGGAATAACTCGGATCCGAACACGATCAACGATCCCCCGGGGACGTTTCACGTCTTCAAGGCGAAGGCGGTGGCGAACGACGGCAAAGAGAGCCCGTATATCTATTGGGTGACCAAAGCCGGCGGTTCGAGCCTCAGCTATGCCGATCTCCAGAGGAGCGTGATGACCGGCAACAATCCCAACGGGACGAGCAATCCTTGGTTTCCGAATACGGGGGACGCGCTGCAGAACTCGACGCATCTCAACGCGGTGATCCAGAGCCTCGCGAGCAACCGCACCAGCGGGAAGGTGCTCGAGTTCAGCGACGACACGTACCGATTCCACGCGGCGCAGGGATATATGGCGGGGTTCAACGGCGTGGCCGAACTCACCATTCAGGGCGGTCCGCAGGGAAAAAGCGTGCTGAACTGGGCGGTGCGCGATGCCAACGGCGTGGTGATCGACCCTTCTACCTCGCCGAGCAGCTTCACCTACACCGTCCCCTGGAATCCCCAGCCGGTGGATCCGACCAATCATCAGCCTCATAACCTTTTCGCTTTCGACGCCAGCTGCGACCACGTGGTGATCAAGGATCTCACGTTCGATACCGACTACACGGCCCGGATCGGCGGCGAGGGCTCGCACATCAAGCTCGCTGGAACCAATCAGCGGGTGACGAACTGCACGTTCTATCATGCGACGGGCTTCGCGGTTTTTGTGGGACAAACGGGCTTTTCCCAGCACATCAGCGTCGACGCCAACCGGATCTACTACAGCTGGGCGGACGGCATCCACGTATTGAATTCCGACGACGTCTGGCTGGTCGGTAATTCGATTTTCGAGACCGGCGATGACGGGATCGCCGTGACGAGCGAGGGCGGCACGTGCCCGACCAGGACGTACATCTGGTCGAACTACATTCACAATACCCACTGGCGCGGAATCCTGGTTTGGGGAGCGACCAATGTGGATATGGATTCGAACTTCATCACCGGCACGGCCGCCGAAGGGGTGGAGGTGGCCGCGTACGGCAGCGCCTGGAACAACTGCCTGCAGCTTCAGAAAAACTACGTGGAGAACCTGGGCACCTTGACCGGGCATAACTACGATGCGGCCAGAACCGGTTCGCATGGCTACAGGATCGATGGCGTTCACAACCTCCACGCCGATTTCAAACCGCGCTCCGACGCGCCCCTGCACAACGGGGTGCAGTATGCAGCGTTTCGCGTGAACGCCAACCCCTCCGCGCCGTCGTACCTTGGCGCCTTCATCACGAATGTCGACAACGCCAGCACCTCGGGCACCCCGTATCCGCATCACTGCGAGAACACGTCGTATTTCACCACGAATACGACGGACGGCGGCGGCGGCGGATTTGCGGCCGGAGCGGGAGCGTACGGCAATATACCGGTGTATTCCGGAAGCGCTCCCTGATGCCTCGGCCACAGGCGAATTGAGCGGAGGAGGAGTTTCTTCGCCTTCCACCTAAGCGGTCTCAGCGATCCGCTTGCTTGGGTTATCGACGGGCCGGCCGAAAAGCCGGCCCGTTTTCATGGGGCATCGGGCGGGTGCGTCGGCCGGCAGTTTGCGACGTCGCAGGTGCGGGGTGGGGGCACCCCGCCCACAACTCGGAGGGGAAGGTGCGGCGATGGATCGAGTGGGAGCGCGGGCCGCTGGCCCGCGCTTGAAGGGGGGGCGGAGCGTATCGCGAGAGTAGCTCTTGGGTATGCCGTGTTTCGTTAAGCCACGCTTGCGGGTGGGGCGGCGCGTCCCTGCGACGACAGCTTTGCTCTGCCTGAGTGGAACACCGATTCTGTGCGTGACGCAGGCTCGCGTTTTTCCGCGCCGCAGGGACGCGTCGCGCCGCCCGCAAGCGAGTGCGCGGTGACTAGAGGGAGTGGGCCGTGCGACTTCACCCGGCGCGTGCGCCTTGGGTGGTGTCGACGGCTTTGATTTCGGCTTTCGCTTTTTTGGTCTGGGCTTGCTGAAGGCGGGCGAAGAGCAGCTCGGGGGTCATGCCGAAGAGGGCGGCGAGGAAGAGAGCTTTGATGTTCCTCCCCAGATCGAAGACGTGCTGGAGCGGGAAACTGGAGACAATTCCCGGAACGGCGGTGTCGTTGGCCGACGCGCCGGCCGCGGCACTCGCGGCCCCGCCTGTGAGATCGCTGGAGAGGTCGTTGATCAGGTTCGGGAAGACGCCGACGAGGACCACGCCGAAGACGGCGGCCAGACCGGAGATCATGGGCGAGGCATAGAGCCGGGCGTTGGAGAGCCCGTAGTCGGCGACGTCTTTATCCTCACTCAGCTCGGCGCGCAGCCGGGCAAGCAGGCCGACCGTGGCTCCGACGAGAAAATACACCGCGCCGGCAACGATGCATTGCTTGATGTCCTGACGCTCCCCGGTCGCCGGGTAGGCGAGCGTCGCGATCATGGGCGTGGCCAGGAGGAGGAAACCGACGATGCCCGTCAGAATGCTCGTGATCCAGGTGTTGTTCCGGATCGCGACCAGCCCGTAGTAACGATCGTCCTCATACTGATTCAGCGTCTTGCGGACGATCCGCAGGATCGAACGGGCGGTTTTCTGATCGGCCACGGCGGCCGCGGGTGGGGGATTGCCGGGCGGGGGCGCGAAGGCGCGCGCCTCCTCGGAAGTGAGCTTGAGCAGGCTGAGAGCGCTGGGCTGCAGCGTGACGACCGCCCTCCGCAGTTTGGCGAGGAGTTCGTCGCGGGAGTTAACGGAGGAGCCGATGAGGCGGAGTTCGTCCTCGAGCGCGCCGGCAATGGCGCACTCGACCGGGACGATCTCGATCAAGGCCTCCTCGGCGCGGTGCAGGCGTTTCCATTCGGTGATATAACCCGTCGCCAGCACCCAGGGGACGCGGGCGTCCGCCGACGCAAAATCCTGCAGGATCTCGATGTATTCGTTTTTAGCGACCTCCGCCCATTTCAACTCTTCGGCGGGCGGAGGCTGGGGCGAATTCGCGAGGGTCGCGAACCGCTCGAGGACAACTTTCACCTGCTCCAGGCGAGGACGCAGCTCGCCGTAGCTGCTGGGATTGCAGTACTGCGCGCCGATGTAGTCGCGGCACAGGAAGGCCAGCAGCCGCCACGCCACGATCGCGAGCGTGAGGCCGGCGAGCGGAGCGAGAACGCCGTCCTGCGGGCGCCAGACGACGAAGGTGCCCACCGCGCCGATGGCGGCGAGCGGCGGCAGGAGCGGCAGCCCGGCGACCATGGCGGCGTCCCCGCGGTGGTACCACATGAAGACCGACAGGGCGGCGCCGAGAAAACCGACGACGACCAGCGCCTGAAGCACGACGGGGTTTCCGGAGGTCGACAGGCCCGGAGCCAGGGCGCAGAAGGCGAGCGCGACGAGCAAGGCGTAGATGCCGAATTTGGGCAGGGCGGGAGTTGCCGGAGGGAGGGTGTCCCCGGCGAGGGGGACGGCGGTGGGGTTCATGGCCGGAGGAGTTTCTTCGGGAGGAAACGTTGCGGGTGGGAAAAGCTGGCCGCCGCCGGCGCCGGACTCGCACGTCGGCGTGTAACCGAAATGGCGATACGCGGCGATTCGACGGCGATGGCTGCGTCCAGAGGCGGCCCGGCCGAAAGCGGCGGACCGATGATTTGTCGTTGGCCCAGACGAAGGGCGGCTCCGGTTCGAGAGTCCCCTGAGTTCCCGTGACTCGGGCAAGCAAGCGTGTGAGACCGAGTGGGGCGCCCGCCAGCCGGCTGGCAACGGCAAGTTGCGCCGCCTCGGCTGTTCCAGGAGCGGCCGATGGGAGTGTCAACGGGGCAGGGACTAGGCGCGCCGGAGGAATTGTAATAGCGCGGCGGCCGTATCCAGGGGCTTCTGGACTGGAGCCGGCGGCAGAGACGTGGCAGTCAGGTAAGCCTATGAACGAGCCGCCGCCACTGATGAGGGATCAGAGAAAGGTCGACGCGGAGCACCTGAAGCTGCTCACCGTTTTTCACTATATCGGGGCCGGCCTCGGCCTTGTGGGCATCGGTTTTATCGCCCTGCACTACACGATCATGTCGACGGTCGTGATGAACCCGAAGGTCTGGGAGGGGCAGAAGGGCGGACCTCTCCCGGTGGAGTTCTTCGCGATCTTCAAATGGTTCTACCTGCTCGGCGTGGTGTTTTTCGTCGTTTACGGCGTGCTGAATCTGATTTCGGCGTTCTGTATCCGCGCGAGAAAACACCGGATGTTTTCGCTCGTCGTGGCTGGGTTGAATTGTATCCACGTGCCCCTCGGGACGGCCTTGGGAGCGTTCACGATCATCGTGCTGCTCCGGGATTCCGTGCGGGAGGTGTACAAGAGCTGACGGAGGGGCGATATCGCAGGTGCGGGGTGAGGGCACCCCGCCCACAACTCGGAGGATGTGGTGTGGGCCGGGGATCGACCGGTTGCGGGGGCCGCTGGCCCGCGGTTGAAAAGGATGCGGGCGGGGGCGGCGCGCGGTTCGCTCACTCCGCGAAGGCGGAGGTGGCTCCTTCCAGAACGAGGCGAATGGCGTCGAGGCGGAGTCGGGCTTGGGCGATTGCCTGCTGAGTGAGTTCCAGACGCTGCCTGGCCAAGTCGATCTCCTCGGGGCGGACGTTTTCGTTGACGCGGCGGAGGTCGACCAGGCGCTGGATGTCGGCGGAGAGCGCGGCTTGGGCGCGGGCCTGTGCGCTTTGTTTCAACGTCTGGCTGTCGGCTTCCGCGATTTCCTTCGCTCCGTCGACCATCGCCTTCAGGGCGGCGCCGTTGAACCCGGGCTGTTCGAGGAAACGCCGGATCGAGCCGTCCTCGACCTCGCTGGCGAGCGACGCAGCGTCGCGCTGCTTCGTCAGATTCGTGCCCCGGAGGTCCACCAGCACGCGGACGGGCGTCGGGGCGAGGAACTGGTCCACGTGCCACTGCGCCTCGGCCATGACTTCGAGCACGAAGATTGCCTCCAGGAGAAGATTGGGCTGTCGCGACTCGATCAGGCCGAAGCTGGCGGTGCCGGCAGGCGAATCGACGAGCAGGTCGATGGTGTCGCCGACGAGCGGATGGTCGGCGGAGAGAAAGCGGATGTCCTCGCGGATCGTGGCGCGCTGGCGGTTGAAGGTGGCGAGCATGCCTTCGGCCTGGATCGACGGGAAACTCTCCACGTAGGCGCGGCTGGGATCCAGGAAAAGGTCGCCCTCCTCGTGTTCCTTCACCTGCACGCCGAACTGGTCGAGCAGGTCCATCACGAGCGTGCGAAGCGAGGCGTCGGCATCCGCCGCCCGGATACGCGAGATGACGCTCTCGGCCGTCTCGCGGTTGAAGGAATTCAGCTCGAGAAGGCGGTCGCGGCCCTTGCGCATCCGGAGCTCCAACTCCGCCCGGAAGGCGGCGGTCTCCGCGATGAGGGCGTCGAGCTGGACGCGGTCGGCGTCACCCTCCCCGTATTCCGAGGCGAGGGTGAGCAGCAGGCTCTTGAAGCGCTCCTCGTATTCGTTGCCGCCGTGGAGCGGAGCCTCGAAGGCGTTGAGCCCGCGATGATACCACTCGACCACGGCTTCGTCGCTGCTGCCGACGACGTACGGCACGTGGATCGCGATCTCGTGTTTCTGGCCGATGCGGTCGAGCCGGCCGATGCGCTGCTCGACGAGCCCGGGGTTGAGCGGCAGATCGAACAGCACGAGGTGGTGGGCAAACTGGAAATTGCGCCCCTCGCTGCCGATCTCGGAGCAGAGGAGGAGCTGGGCGCCGTCGGGCTCGGCGAACCAGGCGGCGTTGCGGTCGCGCTGGACGAGCGGAAGCCCCTCGTGGAAGAGGCCGACCTTCGGGTTCATCCGCTCCTTCAGCGCGGCGTCGATGGCGAGCACCTTGCGCTGGGAACGGCAGATGAGCAGGACCTTTTCCCCGGGATTTTCGCGGAGAAACGTCGCCAGCCAGTCGATACGCGGATCCTCGCGGAACGAATAGCGTGCGGCGCCGGCGTCCTCGGACTCCTCGGCCTCGCGTTCGCGCCCGAGGCGGGCGACGAGCGCGGGGTTGTCGCTCTTCAGCGGGGCGGGGGCGAAGACACGTTTTGGGAAGCCGCTCATCGCGGCGCGGGTGTTGCGAAACATCACGCGGCCCGTGCCGTGCTGGTCGAGGAGGGTCTTGAGCAACGCCTCGCGGGCACCCGGGAGATTTTCGTGAAGCGCGGCGAGGTGCTGGCGCAGTCCCTCGGGATCTTTTCGGAAAAGCCGCTGCAGCGCGGCGTCGTCGGCGGGCTGGAGCGGTTTGCCCTCGACGATTTTCTCCGCGACCTCGGCCACTTGCTCGAACCCGGCGGTCTCGGCGACAAACGCCTCGTAGCTGGAGTATCGGTCGGGATCGAGCAGACGCAGGCGGGCGAAGTGGCCGGGCAGTCCCAGCTGTGTGGGCGTGGCGGTGAGCAGCAGGAGGCCGGGAGCGCGCTGGGAGAGCTGTTCGACCAGCGTGTAGTCGGCGCTGGGGGAGTCGGGCGACCATTTCAGGTGGTGGGCCTCGTCGACCACCACGACGTCCCACGCGGCGGCGATCGCCTGTTCCCGGCGGGTATCTTCGGCGGCGAGGAAACCCACGCTGCAGAGCGCTAGCTGGGCGCCGAGGAACGGATTGCCGTCCGGGTCGGCGCGCTGGAGTTCCAGGCAGCGTTCCTCGTCGTAGATCGTGAACCACAGGTTGAACCGCCGGAGCAGTTCGACGAACCACTGGTGGACGAGCGACTCTGGCACGAGGACGAGCACGCGTTTGGCCCGGCCGATGGTGAGCAGGCGCTGGAGGATGAGGCAGGCTTCGATCGTTTTTCCCAGGCCCACCTCGTCGGCGAGGAGCACGCGCGGAAGTTGCCGCGACGAGACCTCCTGCAGGATGTAGAACTGGTGGGGGATGAGATCGAGGCGCCCGCCGAGAAACCCGCGCACCTCCGATTGCCGGAGCTTCGCCTGGAGCCGCAGGGTTCTGTAGCGCAGATCGAAGACCTCGCCCTCGTTGACCTGCCCGGCCATGAGCCGCTCCTGGGGAGAGCTGATGCTGGTGACGTCGGAAATCTCGTCCTCCCGGAGGCGCCCGTCTTTCCCGACGTACACGAGCAGCCCGTCCTGCTCCTCCACGCGGCCGATCGTGAGGCTGCGTCCGTCGCGCGACCGGACCGTTTCGCCCTCGCGGAACTGCACCCGTTTGAGCACGGAGGTGCCGGTGGCGTAGAGCCGCTGTTCGCCGGTGGCGGGAAAACGGATCGCGATGCGCGAGCGATCCACGCTCGCGACGATTCCGAGCCCCAGCTCGGGCTCCCGTTCACTGACACACCGTTGACCAACCACGCTGAGAGACATGCGCCCGCAACAACACGCGCCGCGAGCCGCGTTTCAAGCCTTGGAATCGCCCCGCCCTCGTCATCTCGAAGGTTTCCGCCCGCCCCGCTCCGCTTTCCATCCTTCGCCCTCCCTGTGGGGGAAAGTCTCAGATCTTTTCCGGCAGACGGACCCTATCCGGCGAGAGCCGTCGGTGAGAAGCTGACGCCCGCTTTCGTCAGGCAGCTTAACCCCTCCTGCTATGAAAATGAATGTCAGTCTGGCGGTTATCCGGCGCGTCTTCGCGCCTTTTTCAGACTCGGTCCGCACCGTCGTTTCGGTTGGTGCCGTCGCGCTGCTGTGTAGCGGAATCGTCGCTACGACCGGCCGCGCGCTCACCGTCGAGATCACCGGGGAAAACGTTCAGAAACACGCGACCTGCAACGGCGGACTCACGCCGGGCGGGACCGACCTCTTCGACATCGGAACGATTTCGTTCGTCGGCGGAGGTGGCTCGACCCAGGACATCCTCTCCGCGCTGGGCAACCAGTATCCGGTCGACGAATCGGGGATGGCGTGGGCGTATTCGGCGGCGAGTTCGGAGCTCGGCGGAAACCTGATCGTCGACTGGTACAAGGCCTACGATCGGGAACAAGGCTCTTACTGCCGGCACGGCGCGCAGCTGAGCCTGCACTACAACCGGTTCGACGGCGACCCGCTCGATCTGCGCTGGATTCAGGTCTATACCGAGACGGGCGACGCCGGGAGTCACGTGAACGAGGTCGACGGCAAAGGCGACCTGAGCCCCGGCTATTTCAACCCGAGCGACGATCCCAACAGATACGTCTATGTGCACGACACGGGCGGCCTTCTTTTCGGCGACACACCGGGAGATCCGCATCTCGAGTCGAGGCCGTTTAACGGGAGCGTGGCGTTCACGGCCTTCCTGGCGTCGTTCGATAACAACAACGTGACGATCTACGAGGGCATCACGTGGGGCTATCAGTTCACCTGTGTGCCGGAGCCCGGCACGTACGGTCTTTTCGGAGGAGCATTCCTCCTGGTTGTCGTGGTTGCTGTGCGGAGACTGCGGCGGAAAGGTTGAACCCGCGGCAGTCTCCTTCGCGGGGCGGATGCGCTCGAACGAGAGGACGCGTCCGCCTCGCCGGCTTGCCGTTTGACAGGTGCGCTGCGGCCGTTCGAATGACCGCCCATGAGCGTTTGGGCAGCAGCGAAGTCTTGGGTATTCCGCATCGTACCGATCGCGGCCGGCCTGGCGCTCGCCACCTGGTTTGGGTACTGGCGCGAGGAGCTCGGCCCGGGCGCGTGGTTTTGGGGCATGGTTTCGCTCTTTGCCGGAATCGTGCTCGTGCTGACGGCGGCATTGCGGCTGATCAGCGATTGGCGGCGGATGAAACCCGAGCACAGCGTGGACCTCGCGTTTCTCCAGATCTTCTCGGGCGTCGCTTGCCTGAGTCTGGCCTGCTATCTCGGCGGAGGTCCGTCGCGCTTTCTCGCGCCGCTTTGGGAAAAAACGCCGAGCAGCCAAACCGCCCCGGACGACGCCGACTCGGGCAAACAGCAGAATCCGGAGAGACGACGCTCGAAATAGGAGTTGCGCGGGTCCGGGGGGCGATGGATCGGGTGGGAACGCGGACCTGCCCCTTTTGCGGGATTGTGGAGCGCGGCGTATGGGCCGGGGCATGCCGAGTTTCGTGAACCCACGCTTGCGGGTGGGTCGGCGCGTCCCTGCGACGACAGCGTCGCGCTGCCTGAGTGAAGCGTTGGTTTCGCGCCCAACGCAGGCTCGCGTTTTTCCGCGCCGCAGGGACGCGTCGCGTCACCCGCAAGCGAGCGCGCCGGGCGAGCTTGGATGTCCGCGCCGGTAGTCGGCTACCGGCCGGAATTCGCCGGCACCGGTTGCGCGGCGGAAGGCGAGACCGACCCCGACCGGGCTCGGAACCAGCTGATCACGCGGAGACGCAGGCGGTCGAGAGCGAGGTACACCACGGGCACGGTATAGAGAGTGAGGATCTGGCTCACGAAAAGGCCGCCGACGATGGCCAGGCCCAGCGGACGGCGCATCTCCACGCCTTCGCCGGTCGCGAGAATCAACGGCAGCGCGCCGAGCAGCGCGGCGATATTGGTCATGAGAATCGGACGCAGCCGGAGCTGGGCGGCGTCGTAGATCGCGTCGCGTGGCGAACGGCCGTTCTGACGCTCGGCGGCGAGGGCGAAGTCGATCATCAGAATCGCGTTCTTCATCACGATCCCGATGAGGAGGAACAGCCCCAGGAGCGCGATGAGCGAGAACTCCGTATTCGTCAGCCGGAGCGCGAGCAGCGCGCCGAGGCCGGCGGAGGGCAGCGTCGACAGAATCGTGATGGGGTGGACGGTGCTCTCGTAGAGGATGCCGAGGACGAGGTACACGGCGACGAGAACGCCGAGGATGAGCAGCGGCTGCCGTTTCAGGCTCTCTTGAAACGTCTGCGCGTTGCCCGCGAGCGTGCCCTGGATCTGCGTCGGGAGCATGATCTCGGCCATCGCGCGGTCGATCGCCTTGAGCCCTTGCTGGAGGGAGACGCCCTCGGCGAGGGAGAACCCGATGTTCTCCGAAGCGAACTGGTTTCGGTGGCCCACCCGGTCGTTGACCAATGAATACTCGTAGTGGGTGAACGCCGAGAGCGGGACGCGGGTGCCGTTGGCGGCGATGACCTGCACCTGATCGAGCACGGAGGGATCGGCCGTGTATTGCGGAAGGATCTCCATCACCACGCGGTACTGATTCAGGTTGGCGTAGATGGTGGAAATCTGCCGCTGGCTGAAGGAATTGTTCAGCACCTGGGTGATGAGCTGCGTGTCGACGCCGAGGCGGCGCGCGGCCTCGCGGTCGATCGTGAGCATGACCTGCTTGGCGCCTTCGTCGGAGGGGACTTCGACGTCGGTCAACTCCGGCAGCTTCTGCAGCGCGAGGGCGACCTTGGGCGCCCATTTGCGGAGCAGGGCGACGTCGTCGGCGAGGAGCGTGAAATCGTACGAGCCGGCATCGGAGGAGCGCGGCATCTGGATGTCCTGGGTGACGTTGAGCCAGAGGATGCCGCCGGGGAGGGGCGGCACCTGCCGGCGTATCCGATCCACCACTTCCTCGGCGCTGACGCCGCGCTCGCGGAGCGGCTTCAGGCGGATCATCATCCAGCCGTTGCTCGTGCCGGCGCCGCCGCCGCTCATCCCGATCACGTCCGCAATCGCGGGATCGGCGAGGAGCAGCTTCCGGTAGGTCTCGATCTTCGGCTGCATGATCTGGAACGAAAAACCGTCGTCGCCGCGCACAAAGCCGTTGAGCTGACCGGTGTCCTGCATCGGCAGAAAGCCTTTGGGGATGCGGATGTAGAGGGTGACGTTGAGCGCGATCGTCCCGAGGAGAATCAGGAGGACGAGCACGGGGTGGCGCAGGACCCGGGCGAGCGAGCGCGAATACACGGCGCGGACGGCTCCGAACGCGCGTTCGGTGGTCCGGTGAAAACGGCTCGTGTCGACGGTGGTGCGCGGTTTCAGCCAGCGCGAGCAGAGGCTGGGCGTGAGGGTGAGCGAGACGCCGAGCGACACCAGCATCGCGGCGGCGAGCGTCATGGAGAATTCCTGGAAGAGCCGCTCGACCAGTCCGCCCATGAAGAGGATCGAGACAAAGACGGTCACCAGCGAGAGCGTCATCGCGAGCAGGGTGAAGCCGACCTCGCCGGCGCCCTTCAACGCCGCTCGGAGCGGCGAATAGCCGCGCTCGATGTGGCGTGAGATGTTTTCCAATACGACGATGGCGTCGTCGACCACCAGGCCGGCGGCGACGATCAGCGCCATGAGCGAGAGGTTGTTCAGCGAAAACCCGTTCAGGTACATGATCGCGAACGTGCCGATCAGGGAGACGGGAATGGCCAGGCTGGGAATGAGCGCGGCGCGGGCGTTGCCGAGGAAACAGAGCACGACGACCATGACGAGGCCGGCGGCGAGCATGAGCGTGAACCGTGCCTCGTGCAGCGTGGCGCGGATGCCGGGAGAGCGGTCCATCACGAGCGTGAGATCGGCGTCGGCCGGCAGCAGCGCGCGGAGCCCGGGAAGCTGGGCGTTGATCGCATCGATGGTCGCGATGATGTTCGCGCCCGGCTGGCGGCGGACCATCAGGAGCACGGCGGGGCGGTTGTTGTGAAAGCCACTGCTGTAGCGGTCTTCCACCGAATCCGTGACCGTCGCGATGTCGCCGAGACGGACGGGCGCTCCGTCGCGATAACGGACGATGAGCGGCAGGTATTCGGCGGCGCGCCGGAGCTGGTCGCTCGCCTGGACCTGCCAGAGACGGTCGTTCAACTCGACGAGCCCGCGCGGGCGGAGCGAGTTGGTCGCCACGATGGCGCGGCGCACTTCGTCGAGGGCGATGCCGTAGTGGGCGAGGGCGTTGGGGTTGAGCTGCACACGCACGGCCGGGAGCGAACCGCCCCAGACGGCGACGTCGCCCACGCCGTTCACCTGCGAAATCTTCTGGGCGAGGATGGTCGACGCGAAATCGTAGAGCGCGCTTGGAGCCAGGTTCGGCGAACTGAGCGCGAGCGACATGATCGGCGCCTGCGACGGGTTCACCTTCCGGTAGCTCGGATTGCGCGGCATGCCCGAAGGCAGTTGCCCGCGCGCGGCGTTGATCGCGGCCTGGACGTCGCGCGCCGCGGCGTTGATGTCCCGGTCGAAATCGAACTCGAGCATGATGTTGGTCGAGCCCTGGCCGCTGTTGGAGCGGATCGCGGTCACGCCGGCGATGCTGCCGAGGGCGCGCTCGAGCGGCGTGGCGACGCTCGACGCCATCGTCTCGGGGCTCGCGCCGGGGAGCGCCGCGGTGACCTGGATGGTGGGAAAATCGACTTCCGGCAGCGGCGCGACGGGCAGGAGGCCGTAGGAAAGAAAGCCGAGGAGCACGATGCCCACGGCGATCATGATGCTGGCCACCGGCCGCCGGATGAACGGACGCGAGAGATTCATCGGCGCAGAGCTGCCGCCGGAACGGGTCCGCGCGGAGCGGGGGCGGGAGCCTTCGGAGCGCCCGCGGGCGCTCCGGCTGACTTGGTCCGGTGCGCGAGGCGATCGAAGAACAGGTACACGACCGGCGTGGTGAAGAGCGTGAGCAGCTGGCTGACGAGCAACCCACCGACCATCACGAGACCGAGCGGCTGGCGGAGTTCGGCGCCGGAACCGGTGGAGAGCATGAGCGGCAGCGCGCCGAAGAGGGCGGCGAGGGTCGTCATCAGGATCGGCCGAAAGCGCAGAATCGCCGCCTGGCGGATCGCGGCTTTGGGCGAGAGGCCCTGGTGCCGCTCCGCCTCGAGGGCGAAGTCGATCATCATGATCCCGTTTTTCTTCACCAGGCCGATGAGCAGGATGATGCCGATCACCGCGATCATGTCCAAGGGCCGGCCGGTGACCCACAGGGCGAGCAACGCTCCGACGGCGGCCGAAGGCAGCGTGGAGAGAATCGTGATCGGGTGGATGCTGCTCTCGTAGAGGATGCCGAGGACGATGTACATCGTCACCACCGCGGCGAGGATCAGGAGGAGCGTGCTGGAGAGGGAGGCGCGAAACGCGTGCGCCGCGCCCTGGAGGCGAAGTTCGATCGCGGCGGGCAAACCGATTTCAGGCCCGACCTTTTCGATCTCGGACACGGCGTCGCCGAGCGAGGCGCCCGGCCCGAGGTTGAACGAAATGGTCGCGGCGGGGAACTGGCCCACGCGGTTGATCAGAAGCGGAGCGCGGCGCTCGAGCACGCGGCCCACGCTGGAAAGCGGGACCGGCGGCCCGGAAGCCGGCGTGACGAAGATGCTTTCCAGCGCCTGGGGACCGCTGACCAGCCGGGGATTGGCCTCCAGAATCACGCGGTACTGGCTGGCCTGGGTGAAAAGGGTGGAGATCTGCCGCTGTCCGAAGGCGGAATAAAGCGCGTCGTCGATATCCGAAACGCTGATACCGAGCCGGCTGGCGGCCTCGCGGTCGATTTCGAAATAAGCCTGCAGACCGTCGCTCTGGAGATCGCTGGCGACGTCGGCCAGCGCGGGCGACCGGCGGAGGCGCTCGACGAAAAGCGGCACCCATTCCTGGAGCAGCTGCCCGTTGGGGCAGGTGAGCATGAACTGGAATTGCGTGCGGCTCACGCGGTCCTCGATCGTGAGCTCCTGCACCGGCTGCAGGTAGAGCGTGATGCCCGGCACTTCCTGGGCGCGCTTTTGCAGCCTTTCGATGATCTCGGAGGCCGAGTCGCTGCGTTCGCCGTGAGGCTTCAGGTTGATCAGCATCCGGCCGCTGTTGAGGGTCGAGTTGGTGCCGTCGACGCCGATGAAGGACGAGAGGCTCGCGACCGCGGGATCCTCGAGGATCTTGGCGCCGAGCGCCTGCTGCCGCTCCGCCATGGCGGAAAACGAAATCGACTGCGGCGCCTCCGTCACGGCCTGGATGGCGGAGTTGTCCTGGACGGGAAAGAAGCCCTTCGGCACGACGAAGTAGAGCAGGGTGGTGAGCGCGAGCGTACCCACGGTCGCCAGGAGCGCGCCGCGTTGGTGCTCCAGCACCCAGTCGAGCGCCTGGCCGTAGCGCTCGATCACCCGGTCGAGAAAGCCGTGGCGTTCCTCCCCGCCGTGGGCGCCGCGGAGCATGCGGGCGCACATCATGGGCGTGAGGGTGAGCGAGACGACGAGCGAGATGAGGATCGAGACCGCGAGCGAGATGGCGAACTCGTGGAAGAGGCGGCCGACGACGTCGCCCATGAAAAGCAGCGGGATGAGGACGGCGATGAGCGAGATGGTCAGCGACACCAGCGTGAAACCGATCTGGGCCGCGCCCTTGAGCGCCGCTTCCATCGGAGTCGCGCCCTGCTCCCGGTAGCGCGCGATGTTTTCCAGCATGACGATGGCGTCGTCGACCACGAAGCCGGTCGCGATGGTGAGCGCCATCAGGGTGAGGATGTTCAGCGAGAAGCCGGCCAGGTACATCACGCCGAACGTGCCGATGAGCGAGAGCGGCACGGCGATGCTGGGAATGATCGTGGCGGCGAAACTCCGGAGGAAGAGGAAGGAGACGAGCACGACCAAGCCGACGGAGAAGATCAACTCGTGCTGCACCGAGCGCACCGAGGCGCGGATGCTCTGTGTCCGATCCGTCAATACCGTGAGCTGGGCGGCGGCGGGGAGGCTGGCGGCGAGCTGCGGCAGCATCTGCTGCACGCGGTCGACCACGTCGATCACGTTGGCGCCGGGCTGGCGCTGCACGTTGACCAGCACGGCCGGGAGCCGGTCGGTCCAGGCGGCAAGCCGACGGTCTTCGGCGGCGTTTTCGATCCGGGCGACCTCGCCGAGGCGAAGCGGTGCGCCGTTGCGCCACGCGATGATCAGATCTCGGTACTCCTCAGGCGAGCGGAGCTGGTCGTTGGCGTCCATCAGGATGCTCCGGACCGGTCCGTCGAAACTCCCCTTGGGCTGATTCACGCTGGCCGCGACGATGGCGTTGCGCACCGAGGCGAGGTTCAACCCGCGGGCGGCGAGCTCGGCGGGATTGATCTGCACCCGGACAGCCGGGCGCTGGCCGCCGGCGAGGCTGACCATGCCGACGCCGGGGATCTGCGCCAGCTTCTGGGCGATGCGCGTATCCACGAGGTCATGCACCTCCGGCAGCGGCAGGGTGGAGGAGGTGACCGCGAGGGTGATGATCGGGGTGTCGGCGGGGTTGACCTTGCGATAGATCGGCGGCGCCGGCAGGTCGCCGGGAAGCAGGTTGCCTGCGGCGGCGATGGCGGCCTGCACCTCCTGCTCGGCCACGCCCATCGAGAGATCGAGGGAGAACTGGAGCGTGATGACCGAGGCGCCGGTCGAGCTGGAGGACGACATCTGGCTCAGTCCGGGGATCTGGCCGAAACGGCGCTCCAGCGGCGCGGTGATGGCGCTCGCCGTCACCGCCGGGCTCGCCCCCGGGTAGAACGTGAACACCTGGATGGTCGGAAAATCGACCTGCGGCAGCGCCGCCACGGGCAGCAGCCGGTACGCCAGCACCCCGGAAAGCAGCAGCGCCACCATCAGCAGCGTGGTGGCGATCGGGCGCTGGATGAACGGGCGCGACAGACTCATGGCTTCGTGACGGCGGCGGGGGCCGGCTCGTTGGCGACGACCACGGTGCGGCCTTCGCGGAGGCGATCGAGCCCTTCGAGCACAACCTGGTCGCCCACCGTGAGACCCTTGGTCACGGCCTGGAGGGTGCCGTCGACGGGGCCGAGGGCGACATCGCGCACGGCGGCCTTGTTGTCGGCGCCGACGATGTAGACGTAGGTGCCGCGCGAGCCGAACTGGACGGCGGCGGCGGGGATCACCACGGCGTTCTGCAGCGTGCGAACCCGGAGGCGGACGTTGACGAATTGGTTGGGGAACAGCCGGTCGTCCGCGTTGGCGAACTCGGCCTTGAGACGGAGCGTGCCCGTCGCGGTGTCGATCTGGTTGTCCACCGTCTTCAGCGTGCCCGTCGCGAGCACGCCGGTTTCGGCGCGGTCCCAGGCCTCCACCTCCAGCGGCTCGCCGGCGCGCAACGGCTCGAGCACCGCCTGTAGTTCTTTCTCCGGTACGGTGAAGGTGACGGCGATCGGCTGCGTCTGCGTGATGACGACCAGCCCCTGGGTGTCGCTCTCGCGGACAAGATTGCCGGGATCGACCCGGCGCAGTCCGACGCGGCCGGTGATCGGCGCCTCGATGCGCGTGTAGGCGAGCTCGAGCCGCGCGTTGTCGACCTGGGCCTGGCTCGAGGCGACCGTGCCCTCGCGTTCCGCGACCAGCGCCTGCTGGGCGTCGAGCTCCTGGTCGGTGACGAGTTTGCGCGAGTGGAGCTCGCGGATTCGCTCGAGGTCGGCGCGCGCCGTGCTGAGCCGCGCCTGGTTTTGCCGGAGCTGCCCCTCGACCTGCGCGAGCTGGATGCGGTAGCTCGCGGGATCGATCTCGGCGAGGAGATCGCCCTTCTGGACGCGCTGCCCTTCCTCAAAGGCGATCTGCAGCAGCTGGCCTGAAACGCGGCTGCGCACCGTGACTGTGTTCACCGGAGTGACGGTGCCGATTGCCTTGATGTGCACCGGGAGATCCTGCGCCTTGGCGGCGACGGTGCGGACGGGAATGCGCGGCGGATATTCGTTGCCCGCCCACGCCGGCATGGCGGGACGATTGTGCGGCGGCTTGGCGCGGAAGGCGAAATACCACACGGCGGCCGCGAAAACGGCGACCACGGCCGCATACAAAAACCAACGTTTGCGTGAACGGTGAACGGGTGAAACGGGCATCGCGGCGCTTATGACGCCATCATTGCGAAAAAGCTACAAGTCGCAGGCCTTCCGTTGCGGAAGATTTCTCCCGCGCCAACGGAATCAGGATCGCTGCTGAGCCGGATCAGATCTCGACGAGAAAACCGCGCCGACCCAACGCGCCGCAGTCTGCTTCTGCCCCCATCGCCCATTCCTCCGTCTTCCGCTCTCCGTCATCCCCGCCCCGGTCGGAGGAAGATCGGATTGCCGATCAGGAGGAGCTTTCCGGACGCGTCGCGCACGTCGATGCGCCACCAGTGGGGGCGATCGTCCGCTGCGGTCGTAAACGCGAAGTCTCCCGAGTCGCCGGCGATCTTCTCCTGCTGGAGCGCCGGCACCTTTTCTCCATCGCGCCACACTTCCACCCGACCGCCGGTGCAACCGAAGACGGAGAGTGAAAACGCGATCTGGCTGCCCGGCGCGGGTGTGAGCGTGCCTCCCATTTCGGCCTTGGTCGCTCCGGCGACGGCGCTGAATTCCAGCCAACGGCGACCGGAGCCCGAGACGTCGATCTGCACCCGGCCCGAGCGCAATCCGTCGAGAAGATCGACCGTGGAGAGCGAAGCGGCGTGAACCAGGGTCGTGGGATGGCCGATGCCCGGGCCGCCGGCGGGTCCGGCCGTCCGGGCGCTCCACTCGTGGGTATCGCTGCCTCCGATACCGACCAGACGAAGTCCGCGGTTGAGCAGTTCGTGCCAGAACGGGATTCCGGAATACGCGGTGTCGGCATCGTCGCCGTTCACCACCTCCACGCCCTGAACCTGGGCCCAGTCGACCGGGTTGCGCGGCGTCCAGCCGCAGCCGAGGCAGGCTTCGCCGGAGGGACGGATCGGGTGGTTGACGGAGAAAAAGGCGCCCGACGCGGCGATTTCGGCGAGAACGGCGTTCCAGTCGCCCGTGTCTTTGTTTCCCACGCGAAAATCGATCTGTGCGTTCGTGCCGATCGCGTTCCCGTGTCCCTCGAACGTGGTGATCTCGCGCCCCGGAACGAGCAGGAGGTGGTCGTAGTACGGCTGGAGTTCCCGGAGCGAGTTGGCTCCCGAACCGGTGTTGTGGTCGGTGATCACGACGAAATCCAGGCCGCGCTCGGCGGCTTGGCGGGCGGCGAGGAACACCGGCGAGGGAATCCGGGCGTCGCCGGCACCGGGCGTCCAACCGTCGCTGTGCGCGGTGTGGGCATGGAGATCGCCGCGGTACCAGCGCGTTTCCCGCTGGAGCACCGGGCGGATGATCGCGGGCTCGTCGGCGACGGCGAGGCTGCGGGAGAAATAGATCTCGGCGGTGAAATCGGACTGCACTCCGGCGCGAAGATTCGGAATGCCGAGAAGGAGATTCCACTCGCCCGGTACGATCGGCGTCGGGAGGTAGGAAGGCGTGGCGTCGACGGCCGAAACGGTGAACACGCTCTTGTTGCCGCCGCTCCAGCCGCGAAAACCGGTTTTGCCGCGGAAACCGTCGGGCCCGAGCAGGCCGAGATCGACGGTGGTGTGCTGGTCGCGGCCGCTGTAGGCAAACGCGACCGTGATCCGCTCGACGCCCTCGGGGACGCGAAACGGGACGGTGCGGTAGGTCTGGTGATCGGCGCGGGTGAGCGTGCCTTTCAGCACGAGGTCGGGCTTGTGATCTGCGGCGCCGGCCAGGGCGGAGGCGAGAGCGGCGACGAGGAACACGATCTTCGGGCCGGAAAAGCGGGAGCGGCGCTCGTCGGAGGTGAAGCTGGACATGGCGGGAAAGCGGGAAGCGACGGTGGCTGCCGGCTGGCGGGAGAAACGGTCTCCACGGCGGCCGGCCGCGTCGGGTGCGATGGCGTCTAGAAACGAATCAGGGCCGATACCCGCAGGCTGCGGCCGAGGATCGGCCGACCGAGGTAATACCGCGCACCCGCCTCGCCGCTCTGGAACTGGCCGGCGCGGGGGTTTCCTTCGGTGAGGCCGATCTCGTTGAAGAGGTTGTCGCCGTTGGCGTAGAGCGTGAGCCACCGGTTGACGTCGTAGCGCAGGCTGACGTTCACGACGGTGTAGCTCGGCAGACGCACGCTGTTGGCCGCGTCGGCGAATCGCCGGCCGTAATGCTCGACGGGCACCTGGATGCGCAGCCGGCGGTTGAGCAGGGTAGTACCGGGAACGATACGGAACGACGTTTCCGGCACGCGCAGGAGCTGGTGGCCGGTGTAGTCGCGCTGCACGGGGGCTCCGTTGACGAGTTCGGTGAACGTGAAATCGCCGAATTCCGGCTTCTGCAGCGTGGCGCTGGCGGAGAGGTCGAACCAGGCCGCGGCGCGCCAGTTGGATTCGAGCTCCACGCCGTACGTCTTCGTATCGGTGTAGGCGGTGCGGGAAATGTAGCTGCCCGTCGCCGGGTCGTAGACGAGCTCTCCGAAGCCGAAGTTGTGATACCGCGTCAGGAATGCGGTCGCGAATACGTCGAACGGCTGGCTCACGTATTTGTACCCGGCCTCGTAGAGATCGATCTTCTGGGTGATCGGTTTCGCGGTGGGATTGGTGATGTAGTCGCCGAGGCTGGGCAGGCGAAACGTCGGCGTGGCGCGGGCGAAGACGCCGTTTCGGGGCGTGAACTGCCAGTCGGCGCCGACGGTCCAGCCGAATTTGTCGAAACTCCGGGCGAACGGATCGAAAACTCCGGTCCCGGTGAGCACGTTGTCGTCCTGCGGTCCGGCGCCTCCGAGATTCCGCGAGGCGATGCGCTCGACCTTGCCGTCGACGTGGATGCGTTCCCAACGGCCGCCCAGGTCGATTCGGAGCTGGGGCAGCAGCTGCCATTCGTCCGAGCCGTAGAAGGCATGCGTGCGGGAGTCGCCGGAACCGTTGGCGAACTCCGCACCGTAGCGGGAGAATCCGTTTTCGGTCATCGAGCCCACCACGTTTCCGGAGCCGTCGACCGCCACGAGGTCGAGGACGCGGGCGTTGTCGCGCACGTCGGTGAACAGGTTGGCGGAATAGCGTTTGAAGGTCTCGGAGACGTCGGCGAAGTAATAGCCGAAGGCGAGGTCGTGTTTCTGGTCCCCGATCTCCAGCTGTTTCACCAGCCGCAGATCGTTGATCGCCTCTTCGAGCGAGACTCCGATCTCCCGCGCCGAGGCGTCGAGCACGAGGCCGTTGCCGTTCTGGTTGGCGGTGTCGAAGTAGACCGTGGGCGTGGAGACGTAGCGGAAACGGACGTCCGTGGCCGTGGGATACAGGGCGACGGCGCCGGCGCGGAGGGCGGCGAGTCGGTTTGCGGCGACGGTGAGCGTCGCGGGAAAGAGCCCGGCGCGAACGGTGTCCGAATCGCGATAGCGGAAACCCTCCTCGATCTTCCAGCCGCCGCCGAGGTCCCAATCGCCCTTGAGCGTGACCTGGGTGAGCCGGACGTGGGTGCCGGACTTCAGATCGAGGACGCGATCTCCCGCGGCGTCCTTGGCGACGAGATATCGGGTCTCGGGACCGAGGAACGTGCCGTAGTTCGCGTCGAAGCCGGGCACGGCGGCCGTGTCGCCGCCGCTGTCGAAGGTGAGGGGAACGCCGAGGTAAAAAACCACGTGGTCGTCGAAGTGCTTCACGTTGGCGTCGATCGACCCCCGCTCGAACTTCCGACCGAGCGAGAATCGCGCCTGGTAACCGTCGTTGGCGCGGAAGCCCGGATCGCGAACGCCGTGATCGATGCGCCAGAAACCTCCGAGAGCGTAGCGCCAGTCGCCCGCCGGTCCGCCGTACCAAGCGTCGACCCGGTGCCGGCCGAAGTCGCCGATCTCGTATTTGACGAGGCCTTCCGGCGTGTCTCCGCCGAGGCGGGTGACGTAGTTGACCACGCCGCCGGGGGCGTTGGGTGCAAAGAGCGACGCCGGGCCGCCGCGGACGACCTCCATGCGGTCGACGGTTTCGTCGAGGCGGAACGACTGATCGGCGTTCATCCAACCCAGGCCGGAGTCGTGCTGGATCGGGAGCCCGTCTTCCTGGAGGCTCAGCATCGAGTAGCCCTCGACGGGAATGCCGCGGGCGCGGATGTTGGCGCTCGCCTCGCCGCCGGAGGACTCGACCCAAAAGCCGGGAACCGCCTTCAAGGATTCGGCGACGCCCATCGGCGCCTGCAGCCGCAGCTGTTCGTGGGAGAGGTCGGTGATGGCGTAGCTGGTCTCGGCCTTGGTCCTGACGCCCGTGCCGGCGCGGCCGGTGACGACCACGCGGTCGAGGTTCACGACATCGCGCTGAGCTTCGCTGTCGTTGGTTGCGCTCTCCTCGGCGAAGGCCGTACCCGCGCAGAGCGCGGCAGCCAGCAGCCGTGCCGAAAGGATGGAATGAGATCGGTTCATGGTGTGATGCGCCGCCGGGAAATGTAGTGGAGGCCCACTACAATACGCCGTTTTGCTCCGAAAAAAACCGGCAGCGGCGGGCAAGAGAGCCGCGCGACCCTCCGCCGACAAAACCTTTAGTGTGACATCTTGGAGACGGCGTCACCGGATCGTGACGAAGGTCCGCGAGGGCGTCGGTTGTGCGACGATGAGGCGTATTCGCCAACAGGATGCACGCGACGGAGCGCCTGCGGGTGACGCGACACGCCCCTGTGGCACGCGAGATTCGGCAACCGACTGGATTCCCGCGCTGGAGGGCGCGGCACTGTCCGCGCCTCGGCATCGGAATCCGATGCCGGTGAGATGGTCTTCCGATGCGATCTCTCCCCTCCAATGTGGGCGGGGCGCCCCCACCCCGCACCCGCGACGTCGCAACCTGCCGGGTGAGGGCACCCCGCCCACAACAACCCCTCCAACTCGATGACGCCCTGGCGATACGTCGGGAAGCTGGCGGCGATTCTGCAGGCGACGCGCGGGCGAGCCAGGGCTCGCCCGCAAAAGGCGGCGAGAGCTCGCCGCACTCCAGAGGAAGGGGCTGTCTGCGCTGGTCGCGAAACCGAAGCTTCACGCGGGCGACGCGAAGGTGTCGTCGCAGGGACGCGCCGACCCACCCGCAAGCGTAGGACCTTGAGAGAAGCGCCAATGCGATCTCTCCCTTCCGATGAGGGCGGGGTGCTCACGCGCAGAGCGACGTCGCAACCTGCCGGGTGGGGGCACCCGGCCCACAACAAACCAAGACCCGCGCGGCGTCCGGCGATCGCGGGCGAGCCCTTACTCCTGCGGAACGTACGCGCCCGGGAAGGCCGGCGCGCCATGCTTCAGCTTGAGCAACTCGCGGATCGACTCCGGCAGAGCGATGCCGTTGCCGGCGCCAGGAAACGCGCGCAGCAGCTCGAAACGCTCCAGCTGCGTGCTCTTGAAAAGCGCGCCCCAATAATCCGGATACACCTGCGCCTTCGCTTCGAAACGCGAGTCGGCTTTCCGAAAATCCTCGATCGAGGAAAACTCGAGCAGGCCCTTCTCGTTCTGCACCGGCGCCCACGCCAGCAACGGCTGCGGCCTCGCCGGCGCGCGGCGCGCGTAGACGTTGCCGTCAATTTCCTTCGCCTGCGGATCCTTCAGCTGATCGCGCAGCTTCGGCGATTGGATGAACTCGATCAACGGGCCGGCAAACGTCTCGTCCGCCACGAGCAGGTTGTTCACGAAGACGTGGCCCTTGCGGTCTGCCACCGCGGGACCGGCGCTGGGATGCCAGCCGAAGTGATCGCCCACCGCGCTCCGCTCGGTGCGCTCGATCGAGGCAACGCTGTTGAAAAACGTGTTCTGGTACATCTGGACGTTCGAGCTGTTCAAAACGCGCACGCCCTTGTTGCAGTTGACGAAAACATTCCCGGCACAGATCGCGCCCTTCGAAATCTCGAAAAAGAACCCGTCGTTGGTGCGCTCGACCCAGTTGTTCACGAACACGCCGTCGACGTTTCCGACGTCGTACCAGATGCCGCTGGCATAGGGGTTGTCGATGATCAGGTTGTCCCGGCACGTCACGCGGTACGACTGATTGAAGATCTTCACCGCGGAGGCGTAGTAGCCGCTGATCTGCTCCGCGCTGTTCGTGCGGGTCACGATGTTTTTCTCCAGCAGCACGTCGGCCGAATCGATCACGTACAGGCCTTCCGTGCCGCAGTCGGCCACGAGGCAGTTGCGGATGACGAGCTTGTCGCCGCGCAGATACCCGGCCACGCGCGAGCAGAACGAGATGGTGTCGTTTTCGAGCAGGGTGCCGACGACTTCCTTGCCGAACTTCGACGGATCCATGTACGCGTTGGGCTCGGTGCCCTCCACTTCCAGCGCGCGGTAGGCGTATTGGGTGAAGGTGATGCCGCGGATCGCGGGCCCCTGCCGGTCGTTTTGTTTTCCGTGCACGTCCTGGATGGTGCGGACGAGCGCGCTGTCCTGGGTCGTGATCTCAACCAGGTGATCCTTCGGATCCCTGCCGATGTAGATCTGCCCCGCCTCGTAATCGATGTGGTAGGTCTTTTCCGTCACCTCCTGGTCGCCGCCCACCGCGGCCAGCAACTCGCCGTCGAAAAACACCATGTCGTTGTTAAACACATACAGCGGCGTGATCTTCCCCTGCCGCTCGCGCCGCCACCAATCCGCCGGACGCGCCGGAAAAAGTTTCTTCCACGAGGTGCGCCAGAGACCGTTGGGCTGCGCCACCCACTCGGTGGCCACCTCGGTGCCCTTGAAGATCGGCCGCTCATCGGCGTAGGGCTGGATCGTGACGCCCTGGTTCAACTTCAAGCCGCCGACGCGATACGTGCCGCCGCGAAGGACAATGGCGTCGCCCGTGGTGACCTGCGCGATCGCCGATTCGATCGTCGTGGGCTGCTCGAGCGTGTTGCCTGGCGAGGCCGCGTTGCCGCTCGGGCTGACGTAGAAAATGCGCTTCGCCTTCGGCAGCTCGTAGCGCTGCTGAACCGGACCGTACGGACCGCCGGACGGCTGGGCGGCCGCCGGCGGCGCGGCAAAAAGACCGCCCAACGCCACCCCGGCCAGCACGCGGAAAAGAACCAGAGGACGGGAAGAAACGAACGAAACGAGAGTGCGCGTGTTCATGAAGGGTATTGCCGACACCATGCAGCCGACGGCGTGGAATGACACATCGGATCGTCGGAAAAGTTGTTCGAACGGTAGACTGGCTTCGCTTCCTCGGAGCACCGCTCAGCCCCGGCCGGCGCCGCCGCGTTCCGGGGCGTCAACGCGTTTGACGCACGCGCTTCGTTTGCTGTTTGTCCTGACGGCATGAAGCGTTCGTCCGGCAGTTTCCTCGTCGCAGCGCTCGCGCTCGCCCTCGGCGCGCTCCCGGTCTTCGGGCAAAAGGAGAAGCAACTGGATGAGCAGCGCTCCGCCGCGGCCTCTTTGCTCGCGCTTGGCCGCGTTTCATCCGCGGCGACACCGCCGGCCACGGACGTCAAAGCCACCGTCGCCGAGCGGATCGCGCTCCACCGAAAGCAACTCGCCGCCGATTCCGCACTCCACCGCGCGACGGTGGACAAGGCCTTCGCCGACACCCTCGGACGCGCTCCCACGGAGCAGGAACGGCAGGCTTCGGCGAGTCCCGTCCGCACCTACAGCGAACTCGTGGCCGCCGAGTTGAAACGACTCGCCGACGACCCCGCCGCCTACAGCCGGCTCATCCACCGCGCCTACCGCCGGATCGCCGGCCGCGACGCCTATGACGCGGAGATCGCGTACTGGAACCGCCACGACCGTCTGCCTTTTGCCCTGCTGCTCGCCGCCGTGCAGAACTGGGCCCGCCGCAATCAGCCCGGGCTCACGGTCACCAGCGGCACCGCCATCGTCTCGCCCAACAGCGACTACCTGTGCGCCGTTCCGCTTTCGCCCGCCGTCGCGGATGAGGCCCGCGTCGCGCTCGGTTTTGTCTCCGCGGACTCGATACCCACGCCGACCGCCTACGGAAAAAACGTCGTCGGCTCCGGCGCCGGGCAGCTCGTGACCGATGGGCACATCGCTTTCGCCTACGCCGGCAGCGAGATCGTCTCGTCGCTCGCGAATCGCTGAACGCAGTTCGCCGCGGCGGGCGAGATCGGTCCGCCGCAGGGCTCTTCCCGCCGACGCTGCGGCTGAAGGCGGCAGAGAAGCTCAAACGAATGATGCGCCCGGCGTTCGCGGCCGCGGCGGTTTGGCACAGGGTGCGGTCCGGCCCGATTTGTTCTCCAACACGCCTGCCCCGACCCCATGAAACTCGCGAATCTCGCCTCCCTCGCCGTCCTCCTCGCCTGCAGTGTCCCGCTCTCCGTAGCTTCCGACACGCCGGTCGTACCCGACTGGGCTCAACCCGGCTCCGCGACCCACCAGCAAGTCCCGCCTCCGCCGGATTTTCATCGCGCGACCAAAACGTTTCCCGGACCGATCGGCATTTTCGACGGACAATCCGACATCGGCGCCGCGGTGGTGCCCGGCAGCGCTTCGTTCGATCCGCTCTCGAAGCGCTACACGATCCACTCCGCCGGCTACAACATCTGGTACACCCGCGACGAGTTTCGCTACCTCTGGAAGAAGGCATCGGGCGACCTCTCGCTCGCCGCGGATATCGCGTTCCCCAATCCGGATGGCTACTTCGATCGCAAAGTCGTCCTGGTGATCCGCCAGGATCTCGACGACGACTCCAAGGAAGTGATGGTCGCCCTGCACGGAGGCGGTTTGATCCACCTCGCGCAGCGCCCCGAGAAGGGCGGCAACATCAAGGAAGACGCGCGGATCGAGGCGCCCAAAGCGGGCGAAGCGACAAAACACGCCGCCGCGCCCAAGCGCCTCGCCATCGAAAAGCGCGGCGACACGTTTGCGCTCTACGTCAGCCTCAACGGCGAACCCCTGCACCCCGTGGGCGCCACGGCCCAGCTGAAGTTGGATCAGCCGTTCTACGTCGGGATCGGCTTCTGCTCGCACCTGCCTGCGACCTCCGACACCGCCATCGTTTCAAACGTCGTCCTCGAAAACGCCGCCGGGAAGTTGAAGTAGTCCGAGACGGCCACGGCAGAGCCCGCACGTATTCGGAATACCTGGGGGGCTGAGGTTCTCTCTATTCAAGGTGCGCCGCCGTGCGTGCCTTGGTTTGTTGTGGGCCGGGTGCCCTCACCCGGCGGGTTGCGACTTCGCGGGTGCGGGGTGGGGGCACCCCGCCCACATCGGAGGGGAGAGATCGCATCGAAAGACTATCTCACCGGCATCGGATTCCGATGCCGAGGCGCGGACGGCGCCGCGCCCTCCAGCGTGGATACCCGAGGTGGCAGGCATCGCCGTCGCCCCTGCGTCCTCTGACCTCTGACCTCTGACCTCTGACCTCCGTACTCTGACCGCCTCCCGGAAACTGCCGATCCCTTGCGCAGCACCAGTTCCGCCGTCGGGTGTCATGCCGCCGCATGGAAGACTCCGCACCGGCGCCTGCCAGCTCGCACGAGAACAACTTCAATTTCCTTCGCCTGCTGTTCGCGAGCTTGGTGCTGTTTGCCCACGGACCGGAACTGGTCGACGGCAACCGTTCGCGCGAGCTGCTCACGCTGCTGTTCGGGAATTCCCGCTACACGCTGGGCATGATTGCGGTGGCCGGTTTCTTTTTCATCAGCGGCTACCTCATCCTGCAGAGCTGGAACCGGAATCCGCGGCTGGTGCCGTACCTGGGCAAGCGCCTGCGCCGCATCGTTCCGGGTTTCTGGGCGGCGTCGCTGGTCTGCGCGTTGATCGTCGGCCCCCTGGGCGCTCCCGCGGCGGACTATTTTGCGCAATTTTCTCTCAAGCGGTTTGTGATGGGGGCGTTGTTTCTGACGGAGCCGTCGATTCCGCCGGTATTCGCGGGACAACCACAGCCGTTCGTCAACGGCTCGATGTGGACGATCCAGTACGAGTTTTTCTGCTACCTTGCGGTGATCTTGCTCGGCACACTTGGGCTGGCGCGCCGTCCCAGGCTTTATCTCGGCCTTGCCGTGCTCCTGCTGGCGGCGGTCATCGCGGTGGATCTTCACCCCATCGTCGTGCCGCAGTTCCGGTTCTATTATCTTCTGCCGGCGAACGTGGAGCGGCTGACGACGCTCTGGATGCTGTTTTGTGTGGGCGGGTGTTTTCTCCTTTTCCGAAACGAGATTCGGTTCACCCGGGCGCGGACCGTCATCGCCGCGGCCATCCTGGTGTTGGGGTTATGTGTCCCGAGCCTCACCCGCTACTGCCTGATCACGGGCGGCGCGTATCTGCTCTTTGCCGTCGCCTTCGCCCGGATACCGCTCTTTGCCTGGTTCAACTCGAAGCCGGACATATCGTATGGCGTGTACCTCTACGGATGGCCGGTGCAGAAGCTGATCCACTGGTACCTGCCGCGGTTGTCGCCGGCATGGCTCGTGGGGCTCGCGCTGCCGATCTGCGCGGGGTGCGGTTGGCTGAGCTGGCATGCGGTGGAAAAACGTTTCCTCGGCTCAAGGCGGCGCGTCGCAGCGCGCGTCGCGCCCGCCGTGGTGTCGGTGCCCTCGCTCGCCTCGGTGGAAACGCCGGAGACGGGGAACTCCCCGATGCAGCTGGCGACCGATGTCGCACGCGAGGCGGCCGACTAAGGCGGCGTCGGGGTAGGCAGAGGGGCGAGAAGCAGCCGGCGGGTACTCCAGCGGCGCGTTTCGCCCGCTCGCATTGCCTTGCAGGTGGTGCAGTTGCCGTCGTGGGTACGTCCATTCGGGCCTAGGGCCGCCGAAACACTCGGTATCCTTGTGCTAAAGCCCGTCGGTTTTGGGACCGATAGGAGAGGGACAGGAGCGCACTAACCCATTTTCCTACCCCGGCTTCCATGACAGTGCGGACAGACAGCGGTGACCTCGCGGCCAAAGGCTTGGAGCCGCCGGCTGAGCCTGCGGCGGGCGCACCGGCAGACTTCGATCAGGCCGTGATTCCCCCGCCGAAGCCGGACGGCGAAACGAGTTCGCTCATCTCGTCGGTGCTGGAAGCGACGCCGGACATCGTCGCCGTATTCGAGCTTCCGAGCGGCGCCGCGCGATACATCAACCGTGCCGGTATTCGTCGCCTCTCGCCCGACCGCGTTCCCGATCTCCGACGGCTTGGGCTATCCTCGATCATCGGGCCCGCCAGCCAGGACCAAGTGAGGGGCGAAGTGCTGCCGCGCGTTCAGGTCCTCGGAAACTGGTCCGGAGTGGTGCATCTGCGCGACACCTCGGGTGCGGAATTCCGGCTCTTCGCGACGTTTCTTTCGGAGCGGGTCCTGGCGCGGCGAAACCTCGTTTTCCTGCACGCCATGGTGCCGGTCGAGCATATCAATGCCGAGTCCTCCATCGCCGAACACGAGCTGCTGCGCGCGATCCTCGAGACGCTGCCCGACTGTGTGTATTTCAAGGATCTCTCCAGCCGCTTCATCCGGATCAGCCGCGCGATGGCGCGGAAATTCCATATCGGCGATCCGAGCGATGCGATTGGGAAGACCGACTTCGACTTTTTTGCGGACGACCACGCCATTCCGGCGTTCAACGACGAGCAGCAGATCATCGCGACGGGGAAACCCATCCTCGACATCGAGGAAAAGGAGGTCTTCGAGGACGGACGTATCGAATGGGTGCATACCTGCAAGTTCCCCTTCCGCGATCTCCAGGGGAAACTCATCGGCACCTTCGGCATCTCGCGGGACATCACGGCCAAGAAGAAGGACGACGAGGAACGCAGGCAGATGGAGGTGCGGCTCCAGCTCGCCCAGAAGCTCGAATCGGTCGGCCGGCTCGCCGCGGGCGTGGCGCACGAGATCAACACCCCGACGCAGTTCGTTTCCGACAACGCCCGCTTTCTCAGCACCTCGTTTTCCGAGCTGACCCAGGTGCTCGACGCCTATCACGGGCTGCTGCAGAGGCTGAAGTCCGACCCGACGTATGCCGACCAGGTCGCCGAGATCGAGCGCGTCGAAGCCGAGGTGGACCTCGATTACCTGACGGCCGAAATTCCGAAAACGCTCGACCAGTCGATCGACGGCCTCGGCCGCATCGGAAGAATCGTCGGTTCGCTGAAGGAGTTTTCCCATCCCAACGGGGAGGGCCGCCAGGCCGCCAATCTGAACCGGGCGATCGAAACCGCGGTGGCGGTTTCGCGCCACGAATGGAAGTACGTCGCCGAAGTCACGACCGAGCTCGACCCGAAGCTCCCGCTCGTGCCCTGCGTGCTCGACGAATTCTCCCAAGCGGTGCTCAACCTCATCATCAACGCCGCCCATGCGATCGCGGACCGCATCAAAGACTCGCCGGAAACCAAAGGTCGGATCACGCTTCGTACGCGCACGGAGGGGGAGTGGGTGACGGTGGAAGTCGAAGACACCGGCACCGGAATGAGCCCCGAAGTGCGAGCCCACATGTTCGAGCCGTTTTTCACCACCAAACCTCTCGGTAAAGGCACGGGACAGGGCCTCGCCATCGTGCACTCCGTGATCGTCAAAGGCCACGGAGGCCAGGTCGACTGCCGGACCGAGCCCGGGCGCGGCTCCACCTTCATCCTCCGCCTGCCGTTGATCGCTCCGGCCGACACGTCCGACGCCTCCGGCGGGAACGGCCGCCATCCCTGACCTGACTATTTGCCGCTCCATGAACAAACGCCTGCGCATCCTTTTCGTCGACGACGAGCCCAGCGTACTCGCCGGGTTCCAACGCAATTTCCGGAAGATCTTTGAACTGGATACGGCGGAGAACGCCACCGAGGCGCTGCAGCTGATGCACCGCAACGGGCCGTACGCCGTGCTCGTGGCCGACATGCAGATGCCGGGAATGAACGGCATCGAACTTCTCACGCGGGCCAAGGAGGTCGCGCCCGACACCGTGCGCCTGATGCTCACCGGCAACGCGGACCAGCAGACCGCGATCGACGCCGTGAACCGCGGACAGATCTACCAGTTTCTCACCAAGCCGTGCGAGACGCCGGCGCTGCAGGCCGCGCTCGAAAACGCGCTCCGCGAATACGACCGCATCAACACCGAGCGCGAACTCCTGGAGGGCACGGTCGCCGGCGCGGTGAAAGTGCTGGCCGAGGTGCTCGCCATGATCGAACCCGGATCGTTCGGGCTCGGCCAGAAACTGCGGGATTCCGCCCGCGTCTTCGGGCAGTGGATGAATCTTCCCTCGACGTGGGAACTCGAGACCGCGGCGGTGCTCCTGCACCTGGGTTACGCGGCGGTGCCGACCGCAGTCATCCGGAAACTGGAAAACGAAGTCCCCCTGCTGCCGGACGAACAGGCGGTGATCGATCGCGCGCCGCAGGTCGGCTACGAACTGCTGGCGAAGATCCCCCGCCTGGAGGGCGTGGCGAAGTCCGTGCTGTATCTGAACAAGCGTTACGACGGGACCGGGTTCCCCGACGACGCGATCGCCCGGGACGCGATACCCTTTGGAGCGCGCGTGCTCCGCATCCTGCGCGACCGCGCCCTGCTCGAAAACGACGGCGTGGTGAAGGGCAAGGCTCTCGCCGAGATGCAGCGCCGCGCGGGCACCTACGACCCCCGGCTGCTCGAGAAGTGTTTCCTCTGCTTTCCTGATTTCATGGCGAACGCGATCGAAGCCGGAACCCCGGTTCGGTCGGTGACGGTTTCCGATCTCAAGCCGGGCGACGTGCTCGTCTCGGATGTGCGAACCGTGAGCGGCGTCCTCCTCGTGAGCGCGGGAAACCGGCTGGCGGACACCTTGATCAAACGCCTGAAGAACTACGCCGGCTTCCACGACGTGAAGGAACCGCTCTACGTGCAGTGAGCGGCGCGTTTCGGGACGCGGAGGCCGCGGCCTCCGCCGGTATTCACGGCCCCGAGACGAGGTCCTTGTACTCCGGGTTCCGCGCGATGTAGGCGTCGATGTAGCTGCACTGCGGCACGACCTTTTTGCCCCTCGCCCGGGCGGCGTCGAGCGCGTGACGGGCGAGACGCGCCGCGATGCCCTGGCCGCGCAAGGCATCGGGCACGTAGGTGTGCGTCATGTGCCAGACGTTGCCGTGCTCGACGTATTCGAGGACGCCGGTGCCGCCGTTTCCCTGGAGCTCGAAACGGGTCGGTTCGGTGCGTTCGGTGATTTCTTTGTCCATGGTGCGAGACATGCGTCAGGCGGGCCGGGCGCAGGAGCGCTCGCCGCCGTTTTCGGTCCAGAGATCGTCCTTGCCGAACTCCGGGCAGCACGAGCCTTTTTCGGCATAACAGCGCTCGCAGAGCACGGTCCCCGCGATTTCGTGCGCGCCGGAAGCGCCGCATTCCGCGCAGATGAGTTCCGCTTGAGGCCCCGGGTTCGCCCGGCTTGCTGAGGGGCGTACCGTCTCCGAATTCGTCATACTC
Source organism: Opitutaceae bacterium EW11 (assembly GCA_003054665.1). Taxonomy (GTDB): domain Bacteria; phylum Verrucomicrobiota; class Verrucomicrobiia; order Opitutales; family Opitutaceae; genus EW11. Next base: position 168,925 of record QAYY01000003.1, read on the forward strand.
TTCCTATACGGCAGCGGCGGGGATTTCGCAAACGCGTCGCCATTCAGCGTCCGTTCAAAGCCGGATTACGGGCGCTTGTTTGCGCGGACTACGGGCAGGGCATTGCCTTTCTCTTCCGACGGGCCGCTGAGTCGGGACGACCCCGGACCGGGCGGCGAGTCTGGACACCGCTGGGCCCGTCTTTTGACCGCTCGCCAACGACGGCATTTACGGACAGGACGTGAGGCGAGCACCCTGCGACAATGAACGCGCCTGCACAGGTTCGTTTTCATGCTCTCGACGCCCTGCGCGCCTTCGCGTTGTTGCTGGGCGTCTGTTTTCACGCGGCGATTTCTTTCACGGCGCCGGGAGGCATTTGGGCGGTCGGGACGAGCCCGCCCGAGACGTTTGCGGCGATCTTCGTCTACTACGTGCACACGTTTCGGATGGAGGTGTTTTTCCTCCTCGCGGGTTTTTTCGCCCGGCTCGTGATCGGACGCCGGGGCGTGTGGAGCTTCGCACGCGACCGGACGGTCCGCATCGCGCTCGTGTTTGCCGTCGCGCTTTACCCGATGAAGATCGTGCTCGCGGCGATCTGGATCACGGGAGGCCGGCTGACGGGGTGGCTCAAACTGCCTCCCGAGGCCGCGGGATTACCCACCTGGAAACTCGCCTTGGGCGCGCAGGGATTGGAGCACTGGCCCAACATCAACCTCACGCACCTCTGGTTCCTCTACTACCTCATGTGCATCACGGCGCTGGCGCTCGTGTTCCGCGGACTTGCCACCCGCGTTCTGGGTTCAGGCCGTCCGTGGGGCGCAAGAGCTGACGGTGCGTTTCGCCGGATCGTCGCCGGCGGTTGGAGTCCGTGGGTACTGGCGCTGTCCGTCTTTCCGCTCGTGCTCTTGATGAAGGGAACGGACGTCGACACGCCGGACAAAGGCTTCGGGTGGCATGTCCCGGTGCTGGCGCTTTACGCGCTGTTTTTCGCTGTCGGATGGATGCTGCAGCGACAACCGGAGCTCGTCGCGGCATTCGGCCGGCGCTGGCCGTTCCTGCTCCTCGCGAGCCTGGCCGTCGGTTGGTTTTCGATCTGGTGCATCGGGCAGCACTACGCGGGGGCCTCCTGGACCACGTCGCACCGGCACCTGGCGCGCGTGGTGATTGCCGCCGGGACTAGTCTGACCATGTGCCTCGCGGTAACCGGTTGGCTCGGGCTGTTTGTGCGCTGTTTCGATCGCGCGCGGCCCTGGGTCCGCTACCTGGCCGATTCGGCGTATTGGGTTTATCTCAGCCACCTGCCGCTCGTGGTGGCGCTGCAAGTGGCCGTGGCGACGTGGAGCACTCCCTGGTGGGCAAAGTGGATTCTCATCAACCTGATTGCCGCGGCCGTGCTGTTCCCCAGCTATCATTGGTTCGTGCGACGCACCTGGCTCGGCCTCTGGATCAACGGCCGCCGGATTCCGGCAAACGGCTACCGCGAACCATAGCGACGAGAGTCTGGCGGACGAGAGACGATGGGACGTATCCGCCGCAGGGAGACGCATGACGGACGCTTGCGGGTGGCGCGGCACGCTTTCCTCCGATGTGGGCGCGATGCTCACCGCCGGGAGCGACGTCGCAACCGCCGGGTGGGGGCACCCGGCCCACAACAAATCAAGGCACGCCGATGAGCACGTATCCGTCGGCAGGATGCGTTAGCCGCCCAAACCCGCTCACGCGCGGGGCAGAGCGGACGGACCTTCGTCGACCAGATCCTGCAGCGCGTCCAATTCGGGCTTTGGCCGGCTGACCGAGGCGAGGCTCAGGTAACGCGCGGCATCGGGGCCGACCGGCCCGGCGGGGGCGGCGGCAGCGCCGGAGATCACCGTGAGCGGCGCGGCGTAGTGGACCGTGTGCAGGTCGAAGAAATGCGGCGTCGCTCCCGGAAGGCGCACGCCCATGCCGTTGGGCCGGGAGACGCAGAGCGTCACCGGCAGGTCATGTTCACCGGGCGGAAGCTCCCGCGAAACGGCGAGGGGCAGCGAATACACCGCCGCCTGGCCCGGCGCGACGTTCAGCGCGACCTCGTGGACCTGCGGCAGGCCGAGGTGCGGATGCGGGCCGATGCGAAAATGCGCGACCCGCTTTCGCGAGGAATAGTTTTCGACAAAACAGAAGAGGCGCGTGGCGCTTCCCGGCGTCACCGTGTCAGGAAGGAGAAAGACCGCCGGCCCCACGTCGCGGCAGGTGCAGCGGAGATGAAAACCCAGAATGCCCGGGAGAACGGAGTGGGTCTTCGGAAGCTTCTCCCGATACTTCAGCCGCTGGACGACATAGCCGCCCGACCAAGCCCCGATTCCGCCGAGCACGATCAGACAAAGCACGGCGAACAGCGTCTCACCCTCGCGCAAGAGGAGAAGCGCCGTGCCGATCGCCATCAGCAGCGAGGTCAGCGCGATGAATCGCGTGATGGGCCCGCCGCGATGCACGGGTCCGAAGTCCTGCGTGGGATCCTCCGGGACTGCGGAGAGGGCGGCGTCGGAAGACGGTTTCATGGCTCAGAGCGGCGTGCGGCGCCGGTAGCTGACCGCAACGGCCTGGATCAGGCCGAGGAGGATGATCGCCTTGAACGTGGCGCCCGAGACGAGTTGCTGGGGATCCAGCGAGGCGAGCACGCCCTGCAGCGCGAGGTACACGAGCAGCGCGGCGACGGCGGATCGGAACGGCGCGAGGTGGGCGCGCCACCAGAAGGCGACCAGCACGAGGCCCGTGAGAAGATTGATCCCGACGTTTACCGCGGGGTGAAGGTGCTGGTTCAGCGAAGGCGAGTGCAGGCGCCAGACGTGGATCCAGAGAAAAACCGGATACACCGTCGCCAGCACGTGGACGCCTGCGCTGATCACGATCCAGTCGCGGCCCGAGAGCAGCTCGTGCTCATGGACCGCTCTCAGTTGAGCCGCCCTGAGCTGCTGGAAGACATTCGGAGAGATCATGGCTTCGGCGGGAAACCGGTGCGGCCGGCCCCGTCAATGGCGGATCGTAGCGGGCTGCGCGGAATCTTGCCAGCCTCCACCGAGCGCGGCGTAGAGCGACACGAGGTTGCCGAGCCGCGCGAGCCGGGCGTCGATCAGCGACTGTTGCGCGCTGAAGAGCTCCTGCTGCGCCAGCAGCACCGTGAGGTAGCTGTCGACGCCGCCTTCATATCGCTGATTGGACAACTCGTACCGGCGGCGTGCCGCGGTGACGCGGGCTTCCTGGGCGGCGATCTGCGTGCCGATCGAGGCGCGCGTGGCCAGGTTGTCCGCCACTTCGCGGAACGCGGACTGGATCGCTCGTTCGTACGTCGCCACCTGGATACGCTGCTCGACCTTGGCGACCTCGAGCTGCGCCTTGTTCCGCCCCGCGGCGAAGATCGGCAGCGTGACCGTCGGCGCGAAATTCCACGAACCCTGTCCGCTGTCGAACAGGTGGGAGAGATCGGCGCTGGCCGAGCCGTCGAACGCGGTGAGCTTGATCGAGGGGAAAAACGCCGCGCGGGCGATGCCGATGTTGGCGTTGGCCGCCTGGAGCGAGTGCTCGGCGCCGCGGATGTCGGGGCGCCGCGCGAGCAGCTCCGACGGAAGTCCTGCCGGCAGATCCTCGATCAGTTTCTGCGTCGCGAGCGTCCCCGGCGCGGGAAGATCGGACGGGAAGGCCGAGCCGACGAGGAGGTCGAGCGCGTTCTGCGCCTGCTGGCGCGCGAGTTCGAGCGCGGCGACGTTGGCGCGGTAGGTTTCCCGCTGCGCCTCGGACGTGCGGAGGTCCAGTTCGGAGCTGACGCCGGCCTCGAAGGTCTGGCGGTTCAGGTCGTACGAGCGTTCCGCGGCGGCGAGCGTCTGTCGGGCCAATTCGAGCCGTTCGGCCGTGGCGATCAGCGTGAAGTACTGGCGGGCCACCGCGGAGATCAGACTCAGCCGCGCGCTGAGGCGCGCCTCGTCGGTCGCGAGGTACTGCTGGAGCACCTGCTCGCGGAGGCTCGCGATGCGTCCGAAGAAATCCACCTCGTACGAGGGAAGCTCGAGGCCGACGCTGTAGCTGCTGGTGACGAGCGAATGCCCGGAGTTGTTGAGGTCTCCCGGCGTGCGCTGCCGGCGGCCGGTGCCCGTCGCGTTGAGGCTGGGGATGAGGGCCGTGCGCTGGATGTTGTAGAGGGCGCGGACGCGGTCGACGTTGAGCGCGGCGATGCGGAGGTCACGGTTGTTTTCCAGCGCGAGCTGGATCAGGCGCTGCAGGCGCGCGTCGTTGAAAAACTCGCGCCACGGCACGTCGGCCGGGGCCTGGGACGCGGCGCGGCCCTGCGTATCGGAAACCGGATACGCGTTGGGCACCGGCAGGGCGGGACGGTGATAGCGCGGCGCCAGGGAGCACCCCGCGAGGAGCGCAGCGCCGAGGATGGACAAGGCGTTACGGTTACGCATGGCGGGAACCCTCCGAAGGTTTGCCCTGCGGTTTGACGCGGAAGAGCTGCAGCACGAGGACGAAGAAGAGCGGCACGAAGAAGATTCCGAGCGCGGTCGCGGTGACCGTGCCGCCGAGAACGCCCGTGCCGATGGCGTTCTGGCTGCCGGAGCCGGCGCCCGAGGCGAGCGCGAGCGGAAGCACGCCCAGGCCGAAAGCCATGGACGTCATGAGAATCGGCCGGAGGCGCTGCCGGGCGGCGAGCGCCGCGGCGTCGATCAGGCTCATGCCGCGGTCGAAACCCTCCTTCGCGAATTCCACGATGAGGATGGCGTTCTTGGCGGACAGGCCGACGATCGTCAGGAGGCCGACCTGGAAATAAACGTCGTTGGGCAGTCCGCGCATCCAGGTGGCGAGCAGGGTGCCGGCGACGCCGAGCGGGACGACCAGGAGCACCGCGGCGGGAATCGCCCAGCTCTCGTACAGGGCCGCGAGGCAGAGAAACACGATCAGGAGCGAGATCGTGTAGAGCGCCGGGCCCTGCGAGCCGGAAAGGCGTTCTTCATAGGAGAGGCCGGCCCACTGGATGCCGATGCCTTTGGGAAGCTTGGTGGCGAGTTCGCTGATCACGTCCATCGCCTGGCCCGTGCTGCCGCCCGGGCCGGGTTCGCCCTGAATCGAGACCGACGGCACGCCGTTGAACCGTTCGAGCTTCGGAGAGCCGCGCGTCCACCGTGCGGTGGCGAAACTGGAGAACGGCACCATTTCGCCGACGTTGTTGCGCACGTACCAGCGGTTGAAGTCCTCCGGCAGCATGCGGAACGGAGCATCGGCCTGGACATAAACCTTCTTCACGCGGCCCCGGTCGATGAAGTCGTTGACGTACGACGAACCCCACGCCGCGGAGATCGTGTTGTTGACGTCGGCGAGCGAGACGCCGAGCGCGGAGGCTTTTTCCTCGTCGACATCGAGTTTGAACTGCGGCGTGTCCTCGAGGCCGTTGGGCCGGACATTGCGGAGGCGCTTGTCGGCGGCGGCCATGCCGAGCAGCTGGTTGCGAGCGGCCATCAGAGCGTCGTGTCCCAGCGAGGCGTTATCCGTCAGGCGGAAATCGAAGCCGCTCGCCGTGCCGAGTTCGAGCACCGCGGGGGGAGTGAAGGCAAACGCGAAGGCGTCCTTGAACCGGCCGAACTTCGCCAGCGCTCGCGACTGGATCGCGAAGACCTTCTGGTCGGACCGCTTGCGTTCGTCCCAATCCTTCAGGCGGATGAAGGCGAAGGCCTGGTTCTGCCCGAACCCGGAGAAGCTGAAGCCGGCGACGCCGAACATGCCCTCCACGTTCTCCTTCTCGTCCACGAGGAAGTGCTGCTCCATTCGGTGCAGGACCTCCTTCGTCTGCTCCATCGTCGATCCCGGCGGAAGCTGCGCCTGGGCGAACATGATGCCCTGGTCCTCCTGCGGAAGGAATCCCGTGGGCGTGCGCTTGAACAAAAACACCAAGCCGGCGCCGATCAGCCCGTACACGATCAGGCCGCGGAGTTTCCGCGTCGCGAGGCTGCGCACGCCGTTGGAATAACGGTTGGCGCTGCGATCGAACGTGCGGTTGAACCAGCCGAAAAAGCCCCGCCGCTCATGGTGAACGCCGGGCTCGACGGGCTTGAGCATCGTCGCGCAGAGCGCGGGCGAGAGCACGATCGCCACGAGCACGGAGAGCGCCATGGCCGAGACGATCGTGATGGAAAACTGGCGGTAGATCACGCCGGTGGAGCCGCCGAAAAACGCCATCGGCACGAACACGGCCGAAAGCACGAGCGCGATGCCGACGAGCGCGCCGGTGATCTGGTCCATCGACTTTTTTGTCGCTTCCTTGGGGGACAGGCCTTCCTCGGCCATCACGCGCTCCACGTTTTCCACCACCACGATGGCGTCGTCGACCAGCAGGCCGATCGCGAGCACCACGCCGAAGAGGGTGAGGGTGTTGATCGAGAACCCGGCTGCGGCCATCACGCCGAACGTGCCGAGCAGCACCACCGGCACGGCGATCGTCGGGATCAGCGTCGCGCGGAGGTTCTGCAGAAAGAGGTACATGACGATGAAGACGAGCACGATCGCCTCCACCAGCGTCTTCACCACCTCCTCGACGGAGAGCCGCACGAACGGCGTCGTGTCGAGCGGATACACGACTTCGAGGCCCGGCGGGAAAAACGGCTTGAGCTCGTCCACCCGGGCGCGGATCGCGGCCACGGTCTCGAGCGCGTTGGCGCCCGTGGCGGGGCGGATCGCCATGCCGGAGGAGGGCTGACCGCTGTAGCGGGAGATACGATCGTAGCTTTCGGCTCCGAGCTCCACGCGGGCGACGTCGCCCAGGCGGATCTGCGATCCGTCGGGATTCACCCGGATGAGGATCTCCTGGAATTCCTCCGGGGTCTGCAGGCGCGTCTGCGACGTGACGGTCGCGTTCAGCCGCTGGCCGGGAACGGCCGGATTGCCGCCGAGTTGGCCGGCCGACACCTGCACGTTCTGCGAGCGGATCGCGGCGACGATGTCCGAAGGCATCAGCCGGAAATTGTTCAGCTTGTCCGCATCGAGCCAGATGCGCATCGAGTGCTGCGAGCCGAAGGTCTGGAGTTCGCCGACGCCGGGGACGCGGCTGATCGGATCCTGCACCTGGCTGATGACGAAGTCGGCGATGTCGTCCGCGTTCATGCTGCCGTCGCGGGAAACAAAACCGAGCACGAGGAGGAAGTTGCGCACCGACTTGGTCACGCGCACGCCGAGCTGCTGCACTTCCTGGGGAAGGAGCGGCATGGCGAGCGAGAGTTTGTTCTGCACCTGCACCTGCGCGATGTCGGGATTGGTGCCGCCTTCGAACGTCAGCGTCACGGTCGCGTTGCCGGCGGAATCGCTGGACGACTCCATGTAGCGCAGATGGTCGAGTCCGCTCATGCGCTGCTCGATCACCTGGGTGACGGTGTCCTCGAGCGTTCTAGCCGAGGCGCCGGGATAATTGGCCGAGATCGAAATCTGCGGGGGTGCGATGCTGGGATACTGCGCGACGGGCAGCGAGCGGATGGAGAGCGCGCCCGCCACCATGATGATGATCGCGATCACCCAGGCAAAAACGGGACGGTCGATGAAAAAACGGGCCATGGAAGGATCCTCCGAGACTGGACGGCGGCGCGGCTCAGCGAGCCGGCTGGGTTTGAGCCTGGGGAGCGGCCTGGGTGACGGGAGCGGCGGCGGGAACCGGTTTCACCGGCATACCCGGACGGATACGCTGGAGATTGTCGACGATGAGCCGGTCGCCGGGCTTGAGCCCGCCGTTGACCACCCAGCGGTTGCCCACGGTCCGCGACGTATCCAGAACGCGGACTTCAACCTTGTCCTCGGCGCCGACGACGAGCGCGATGGCCTGGCCCTGGGCGTTCCGGCTGACGAACGACTGCGGCACCAGGATGGCGTTGGGATCGGTGCCCTCGTCGAGGCGGGCGCGGACGAACATGCCCGGCAGGAGGTCGTGGTCGGGATTGGGGACCGTGCCGCGAAGCGTGACGGTGCCCGTGCCGGGATTCACGGTGACGTCGGAGAACTGGAGCGAGCCGGTCTGCTTGTAGACGTCGCCGGTGCCGAGGACGACCGTGAGCTTCGCGTTGCCGTCGCCGGCACGCTGCAGGCGGCCGGACGCGAGGGACTGCTTCAGGCGGAGCACCTGTTCCGCAGACTGGCTGAGATCGACGTAAAGCGGGTCGAGCTGCTGCACGGTCGCGAGCAGGGTGGCGGCGCCTTGCTGCACGTAGGCGCCCTCGGTCACCGCGGCGCGGCCGATGCGACCGCCGATCGGGGAGGTCACACGCGTGTAGCCGAGATTGATCTCGGCGGTGCGCACCGCGGCCTGGCCGGCGGCGACGTCGGCGCGGAGCGAGAGCTGCTTCGAAACCGCGTCGTCGTAGGTCTGCTTGGCGACGGCGTTGGTTTCGACCAGGCCCTTGAAGCGCTCCACCTGGGCTTCGGCGGAGGCGAGGCTGGCTTCGGCTCGCGCCAGAGTGGCGCGAGCGCTGTCCAAGGCTGCCTGATACGGCGCCGGATCGATTTCGAAGAGGACCTGGCCCTCCTCCACGTCCGTGCCCTCGGTGAAGAGCCGTTTCTGGACGATGCCGCTGATCCGGGCCCGGACCTCGGCGACACGGAAGGCCGAGAGGCGTCCGGGCAGTTCCTGGGAGAGCGTGACCGGCTCGGTTTTGAGCGTCGTCACAGAAACCTCGAGAACTTGCGGCGCAGCGGCGGCAGTCTTGTTGTCCTTCGAGCAACCGGAGGCGAAGAGCGCGAGGCCGGCTGCGGAAGCGGCGATGAGGGCATGGAGCCGAAAGGAACGGCAGGTCATAGGCAGAAGAAAAAGGGTGCGCCGGATCAGGAACGAGCGAGCCGAACGGAATGCTTTCGGCTCTGCGCGCCTGCAATCCGCGCGATTTGACACGTGGTTGCCCACGCCGATTCGACGTCTCCTGCGGTCGCGCGACGGCCGGCTCCCGGGCAGTGCACCGGCGGGCTCAGGCGGGCGAAGGAGATCGAGACGTACATTCCCATATCCTACCCACGAAATGCCGTTTGTCCTATGACTTTGTTGTTTGCTCGGTGATAACTCCTGGATATCAGAAGCCGCGTGGAATTGAGGCACCTCAGGTACTTTGTCAGCGTGGCGGAGGCGTTGAGTTTTCGCCGGGCGGCGGAGCAATTGCGCGTGGCGCAGCCGGCGCTGAGCAAACAGATCAAGGACCTGGAGTCCCGCGTCGGCACCACGCTGCTCGACCGGGATACGGCGCACGTTTCGCTCACCGACGCAGGCGCGGTGTTCCTCGACGAAGCCCGGACGATTCTGGACCGGGTGGAGACCGCGGCGGCGGCGGCGCGCGAAGCGGCGTCCGGCCTGGCCGGGCGTCTCACGATCGGGAACGTGGGGGCGCTTTCGGCGAGTTTTCTGCCCCCCACGCTCTCGGCCTTTCGGTCGAAGTATCCGAACGTCGAAGTCACGCTGCAGGATGTGACGACCTCCGAGCAGATTTCCGCCCTCCGCGCGGGAAAGATCCAGGTGGCGTTTTCGCTGCACGAGACCAACGAAAAGCTACCGCGCGATTTCCGATCGCTTCCTGTCCTGGAGCGCCGGGTGGCTTTGGCGCTGGGCGTCGACCATCGCCTGGCGAAACGGTCGGTGGTTTCGCTGGCTGAGGTCGCGGACGAGCAGTTCTTCTCCGTGGCCCACGCGAACGGTTACGACCAGCACAGGCAGCGCACCGAGCGGATTTTCGCCGCCCGGGGCATCGCGGTGCGGCCCATCAAACGCGTGGGCAGCCTGGAATCCCTGCTGGCGCTCGTGGCGGGCGATCACGGTCTCGCGCTCTTGATGCCGACGCACTTCCGGCGCTCGGCGAAGGACATCGTTTTTCGTCGGATCAAGGAAGACGGAAGCGACCTTCTGGTCACGCTCTCGGCGCTGTGGCGCGGCGGCGCAGGCTCCCAGCTTGCGGCGAATTTCGTCGCGCTCCTGCGCAAACAGCATCGGACAACCGCGCAGCAGGCGCGCGGGAAGAAATCTCGGGCTGCCGAGGCGAGAGCGAGATCGCGGGGTTGATTCCGCTCCGAGGTGGAGCGCGCGCGGATACCCCGGCTGTGATGTTTTTCTTCGATGTGGGCGCGGTGCCTTCACCGCGCAGAGCGACGTCGCAACCCGCCGGGTGGGGGCGCCCGGTCCACAACAAATCCAGGCGTGCCCATCCACGCTTGCGGGTGGGCCGGCGCGTCCCCGCGACGGCCTTTGCCCGCCGGGACGCTCCCTCGAAAGCGATTACTTTGATCCGGATCAATTCGGTTTGAGCGGAGGGTTGAACTCGTCCGCTGAAGCTGTACTCGTCCTGGTTACCTGCTCACCCGCGACCCCGCCATGCGCCGTCGTATCGCCATCCTGTCGCTGTTCACCGCGTGGCTTCTCGCCACGGGCAGCCACTGGGATTTGGTCCAGACGTTTGCGTGGGGACGGATGATGGTGCGCAACGTCCAGGTCGTTTCGTTCCGGCAGGCGCTCGAGGATACCTTCGACGGCGAAAAGCCCTGCGAGATCTGTCTCGCCGTGGCCAAGGCCAAGCAGCAACAGGACGCTTCGAGTGCTCCGCCCGAGTCGAAATTGCGCGACAAGATCCCGCTCGATTGCCAGCCGGTGCGCGTGATGGTGCTGGGCTTGGCGGCTGGCCCTCGCTGGCCGATGGACGTGTTTTCCCCGAAGTCCGCCGAGGAGGCGCAGCCTCCCGTGCCGCCTCCGCGGGTGTGAAGCCGAGAGAGTGAAGCTCTGACACGTGCGCCGCGTTCGCCCCCCCCGGGGCGGGACGCTTCCTTTCGCCGTGCCAGTCCAGCTCAAGCCCAGGCGCAACGGCCTCGCCGTGCCTGCGGGCCGGCGCCGGCCATTCCCCACGTACTCGTAGTCACACCATGTTTTCCCGTACTTCTGTATCCACGTTTCCATTCTTCGCGGCGGCCACCGTCGCGAGTTTCGCGGCCGAGACCTCGCCTCCGTCGCAGGCGAACGAGGCTGTCGAACTGTCCCTCGTGCGCGTCACCGCCGAGCCGGCCCAGCAGCCTCTCGTGACAACCCTCGACGCCAAAGCCGCCGCGCAACCGATCCCGGCGCACGATGGCGCCGATTATCTCAAGAGCATCCCGGGTTTTTCCGTCATCCGCAAAGCCGGGGTCGACGGCGATCCTGTCTTCCGCGGTCAGGGCGGTTCGCGTCTCGCGATCCTCCTCGACGGACAGGCGATCTTCGGCGGTTGCGGCAACCGCATGGACCCGCCGACGGCCTACGTCTTCCCGTCCTCGTACGACCAGATCACCGTGATCAAGGGCCCGCAGAGCGTGCGCTACGCTCCCGGTGCCACCGCGGGCGTTGTCATGTTCGATCGCCTTCCCGAGCGTTTCGAGCAGGCCGGAATCAAGGCCGAGGGCTCGCTCACGCTCGGCAGTTTTCAGCGGCACGACGAGACGGCCGAGGTGACTGCCGGAATTCCCGAAGGTTACGTCCGCGCTTCCGGGAGCCGCTCGCAGTCGGGCGACTACGCCGACGGCGACGGACGGCGCGTGCATTCGCGCTATCGGCGCTGGAGCAGTCAGACGACCGCGGCGTGGACTCCCGGGCAGTCGACCAGCGTGGAACTGTCCGCCGGTCTGAGCGACGGCGAGGCCGCGTATGCCGACCGTTCGATGGACGGCACGAAGTTTGCCCGGGAAAACGTCGGTCTCCGCCTCCGCAGCCGGGCGATCACCCCCCTGATCTCGTCGGTCGATGCGTCGCTGTTCTACAACTACGCGGACCACGTGATGGACAACTTCAGCCTCCGTCCGACGCCGGCCATGCGAATGCTGTCGAATCCCGACCGCCTGACCTTCGGCGGACGCGCCGAGGCGACGCTCGCGTTGAGCCCCGATCTCACGGCCGTGGTCGGAGCCGATTACCAGGAAAACCGCCACCGGCTGCGCACGAGTTTGTCGGCGCCTCGCGCGCGCGACGCCGCATTCGACGTCGCCGGGCTCTTCGTCGAGGGCACCTGGCGGCTCTCGCCGAAATCCCGCGTCGTCGCGGGAGCGCGGGCCGACCGGTGGCACGCCGAGGACCGTCGCACCGCGTTCAAGATCACGTCAGGAATGACGACGATGACCCTCGCCAATCCGACCGCCGGTCAGTCGCGTTCGTCCACGCTGGCGGGCGGGTTCGGGCGGTACGAGCGCGACCTCGAGGCGCTTCCGCTCACGGTGTACGCCGGACTCGGCGCGAGCCAACGGTTCCCGGATTACTGGGAGTTGTTCAACAAGGAAACCGCAGCCTCGCTGAGCGCGTTTCGCATCAAGCCGGAGACGCTGCGCCAGCTCGACGCCGGAGCGATCTTCAAGCGCGAGACGTTCTCCGCCTCGGTCTCGCTGTTCGCGAACGACGTCAGCGACTACATCCTCATCCAAAAGAACGTCGTGAAGCCCTTCGGCTCGATGGCCTCCCGGCTGGTGACGGTGTCGCGCAACGTCGACGCCTCGAGTTGGGGCGGCGAAGCCTCTGCCGCGTGGGACTTCGCACCGGGTTGGAAGGCCGAGGGCAGCCTCGCGTACGTCCGCGGTGAAAACAACACCGACAACCGCCCACTGGCGCAGCAGCCTCCGCTCGAAGGGCGGCTCAGCTTGCGTTACGCGACGCCGGTGTGGAGCGCCGGGGTGCTGCTCCGCGCGGTCGGCGCGCAGAACCGCGTGGCGGTCAACCAGGGCAATATCGTCGGCCAGGACATCGGGCCCTCGTCGGGCTTCGGAGTCTTCTCGCTCAACGCCGGGTGGCGCGTCGCGAAGTTCGCGCAGCTGAGCGCGGGCGTCGACAATGTCTTCGACCGCACCTACGCGGAGTTCATCAGCCGGGCCGGAGCGGATGTCGCCGGATTCGTCACCACGACTCGGGTGAACGAGCCCGGCCGCACGATCTGGGCGAAACTCACCCTGAGTTATTGATCGCACCGCACTCGTTTCCCCGCGCCGGCGTTTCGGCGCGGGGCGAACGAGCTGCCAGCGCTATTCCAGGTTGTCGTCGGCGGCGTCGCGCGTGAGGTGAAATTTGTGAATGATCCGGTGGAAAACCGGGGCGAGCACGATGCTCATCGAAGTGAGAAACACCACGCCGCTGAACAACGCGTATGCCGAGGCGAAGAGCTTGGCCGGAGTGCTCCGCATGAGGTCCACCGGACCCATGCCGGTGAGGATCATCGATGCGTTGAGAAGCGAGTCGATCCAACCGAGGCGGGCGATGTAGTGGTAGCCGGCGACGCCGATGAGGAGCGCCCCGGTTACGATTCCCAGCGCGAGGGCAAACGAAACGCCCACCCGTCCCACGAACTTCGGGAACGGCAGCAGATCGTCGCCCCGGCGTTCGTAGCGGCTGTCCCAAAAGTGGAAATGATGCCGCACCGTTTCGAGTTCCGGGACTGCCGCTCGGTCAATCGCCGAGCTGCGTCGCGACGGTCCCAGAACGGCCGTCGATGGGACGCAGCGCGACGTCCACCACCGGAATACCGTCCGGCGCGCTGAGCATCGTGTGGGCGTAGTCGTTGAGCCGACCGAAGCTCACGTCCGCCTTTTTGAAGGCCCGCAGCAGTTCGCGAAAGAGATTCTGTTTTCCCATGCCTTCGATCTCCGCGTGAATGGTGAACACGTTCCAGGCGTCCGACCGCAGGAGCGAGAGGTAGTGCGGCACGATGGCGTCGTCCGGGTATTCCGGGCGGCCGAGAAGCTCGTCGAGCGTCGGCAGCGTGGTGGGAATCTCGAGCGTCCGGAAAACGCGGCCGCCGATCCGGGGAAAAAACGGATGCGCGCCGCGCGTGTCGCTGGCGTAAAGAAGCCCGGCCGCGTCGTAGGCGGCGCGGCTTTCGGCGGAAGCCTGCCAGCCCGGCGCACCGGCGGTGTGCGTGGACGCACCGAAAATGCGGCGAAACTCGGCGTGCGCCCTGCCGAATTCGGCCGCCACCTCCTCCTCGCTCATGCCGAGGACAAAGTCCTGCCAGCGGAAATGGTCGTAGCAGTGGATGCCGACCTCGTGGCCGAAATCGCGCACCTGACGGAGAACGCCTTCGTTGCGGCGCCCGATGTGCGGGGCGGGGAGCAGGGTGCCGTTAAGCAGGGTGCGCACGCCGTAGAGTTCGACCACGCTCGTCCGGCTGACCTTGCCGAAGAAGCCTGGGCGGAAGACGCGGCGGATCGCCTTGCCGGTGTTGTCGGGACCGAGGCTGAAAAGAAAACAGCCGGTGATCCCGAACTCGCGCATCAGGGCGAGGAGGTTCGGCACGCCGACGCGGGTGCCGCGGTCGGTGTCGACATCGATCTTGAGCGCGACGACGGCGGGCATGGTCTAGACCAGGTCGCAGGTCTTCTGGGCGAGGTGATAGTCGAGGGTGAGGCGGATCGCGGTCTGGAGGTCGACGCGGGGCACCCAGCCCAGATGCTCCCTCGCCGCGCGATTCGACGGCACGCGCGTCTGGATGTCCTGGTAGTACTTTCCGAAATACTGCCCGGAACTGACCGCCACCACCCGGGCGTTCTCCGCGTGCTCGCGGTACTCGGGATAGTCCTTGAACGCCTCGATGATGATGTGGGCCAGCTCCGCCACGCTGACGTTGTTGGCCGGATTCCCGATGTTGAATATCCGCCGCGACGCGGCGCCGTCCGCGTTTTCGATGATGCGCATCAGGCAGTCGATTCCGTCGTCGATGTAGGTGAACGAACGGCTCTGGTGGCCGCCGTCGACCAGCTGCAGCGGCTTCTGGAAAATGACGTTGCTGATGAACTGGGTGAAGAGCCGCGAGCTGCCTTCCTTCGGCTCGAGCACGTTGTCGAGCTTGGGCCCGATCCAGTTGAACGGCCGGAAGAGGGTGTAGTCGAGGCCGTCGCGGATTCCGTGGGCGTAGATGACGCGGTCGAGCAGTTGCTTCGAACACGCGTAGATCCAGCGCTGGCGGTCGATCGGACCGTACACCATGTTCGTCGTGTCCTCGCGCAGTTCGGCGTCGGGGGCCATGCCGTAGACTTCCGACGTCGAGGCGTGGACGAGGCGCTTTTTGTATTTCACGCACTGGCGCACCACGGAGAGGTTGGCCTCGAAATCGAGCTCGAAGACGCGCAGCGGGTCGGTCACGTACTGCGCCGGATTGGCGATGGCGACGAGCGTGACCACGGTGTCGCACTTCTTCACGTGGTATTCGATCCACTCCCGGTTGATGGTGATGTCGCCCTCCACGAAGGTGAATCGGTCGTGGCCGAGGCTGTCGTCGAGTTTGTGCTGCGCGACGTCCATCCCGAACACCTCCCAGTCGGTGTTTTCGAGGATGGCGTGAGTGAGGCTGCTTCCGATGAAGCCGTTGGCTCCGAGGATGAGGACTTTGTGAGGCATGGAAATGAGGGTCAGAGAATCTGGCCCGCCTGGAGCGCGGGACGCGGGGCGGTTTCGTCGAGCCGTCGCCACTCGAAGCGCGTGATCTCGAGGGCGCCGTCGGCGGTCGCGACGACCAGCGGATCGGGGGAGAGAACCTGGCCCGGGTGCGGGACCGAGCCGTTGATGTGGCGCTCGCGGGGCTCCGCCCACCAGACCATCAGCCGGAAACCGTGGACGTCGGTGAACGCGCCCGGGTAGGGGTCGGTGACCGCCCGCACGAGGTTGAAGATCTCCGCGGTCGTCGCCGACCAGCGGATACGCCCGTCCTCCGGTTTCCGTCCGCCGAAATACGTCGCTTGCGAAGGATCCTGGGGGCGCTCCTCGGCCAGCCCGGAGAGCAGCGTGTCCATCTGCCGGGCAAGGAGGGCGCGGCCGGCGGGCAGGAGCTTGCGGAACACCGCCTCCGCCGTGTCGCGCGGGCCGATTTCGACACGCTCCTGATCGACGATCGCGCCGGCGTCGGGCTTCTTCACCATCCGATGGAGCGTGACGCCGGTTTCGCGGGCGCCATGCAGCACGGCCCAGTTGACCGGCGCCCGACCGCGGAACTTCGGAAGCAGGGAGCCGTGGAGGTTGAAGGCACCGAGCGGCGCCAGCTCGACGATCTGCATCGGAATCATGTGCCGGTAGTACACCGAGAGAATCAGGTCCGGCTGCAGCGCCGCGAAGCGCTCGATCCACTCGGGCGTGTTGACCGTCTCCGGCGCGAACACCGGGATGTCGTGCTCGCGGGCGAGCGCGGCCGGGGTCTTGAACCAGATCTTCTCGCCGGGGTTGTCCTCGTGCGTGACGAGCGCGACCACGTTGTCGCCGCGGCGGAGCAGGAGATCGAGGCAGGTGTATCCGATCTCGCTGTACGCGAAATAGAGGAGGCGCGGCGCGTTCATTCGGAGGCTTCGAGGATTCGGCTGACGAAATAACGCTGGCGCTGGCGGACGACCTGATAGGTCCGGCCGACGTATTCCCCGATCAGGCCGATCCCGACGATCGCGACGCTGATGAGGAAAAAGAGCACGCCGAAGAGGGTGAAGACGCCGCCCTCCTCGGGGCCGATGATCAGACGCCGTGCGGCGAGCACGAGGACCAGGAGGAAACTGCCGACCGCGCAGCCCAGGCCGATCAGGGTGAACCACTGCAGCGGCGCCAGGGTGAACGCGGTGATCAGGTCGAAGTTGAGCCGGACGAGCTTGTAGAACGAGTAGTTCGACGCTCCCGCGTTGCGCTCCTCGTGGCGGACCGCGACCTCCGCGGGATGGGTGGCGAACGTGTAGGCGAGGGCCGGGATGAAGGTGTTGATCGCGCCGCTCCGCACGATCGCGTCGATCACCGGCCGCGAGTACGCCCGGAGCATGCACCCCTGGTCGGCCATCTCGATGTTCGTCGTCCGGCGCCTGACGGAATTGACGAGCCGCGAGGCATAGCGGCGGAACGCGCTGTCGCGGCGGACGACCCGATAGCCTCCGACGCAGTCGTGGCCGGCCGAGATCGCGCCGAGGAGCTTGGGGATCTCCTCGGGCGGGTTCTGAAGGTCGGCGTCGAGCGTGACGACGACGCTGCCGCGGACGCGCTCGAACGCGGCCATGATCGCCATGTGCTGCCCGTAGTTCGCGTTGAACTCGATCACCCGCGTTTCGCGCGGGCGCTTCGCGTGCTGCTTCGCCAGCAGCTCCTGGGACCGGTCGGCGCTTCCGTCGTTGGTGAAGATGACCTCGTAGGGAACGCCGAGTCCGTCGAGGACCGGGTAGAGCCGGTCGAACAACGCGGGCAGGTTGGGCTCCTCGTTGTAGACCGGGATCACCACCGAGAGCTCGACACCGGGGCGCCGGGTCGCCTCGGGCTCAGGCGCGGTCGAAGACATCGCGGATCGCGGAGATGATCCGGTCCTGCTGATCGTCGCCGAGGGTGGGAAAGAGCGGGAGACTGACGATGCGGTCGGAGATGTGCTCTGCATTGGGAAAATCGCCCGGCCCCCAGCCGTAGGTGCCGCGGTAATACGGGTACAGGTGGGCGGCGCGGTAATGGAGACCCGTCCCGATGTTTCGCTGCTTCAGCGCCTCCATGAACTCGTCGCGGGTCAGCGCCGTGCCCGCGTCCGTGTTCACGAGCGGCGCGAAGAGATGCCACGCGTGTTTGTGCGGGTACGCCGGCGCCTTGGGCAGGACGAATTCGGGCCAGTCCGCCATCGCCTCGAGGTACCGCCGCGCGAGCTGGGTGCGGCGGGCGATGAACGCGTCCAGCAGCGGGAGCTGGTGCAGCCCGAGCGCCGCCTGGATGTCCATCATGTTGAATTTGTAGCCGGGCTCGAGGATCTCGTAGTGCTGGTTGCCCGTTTTGCCGAAGCGCGCCCAGGCCTCGCGGTCCATGCCGTGAAAACGCTGGAGCTGAATCTCGGCCGCCAGGGCGTCGTCGCGCAGCGTCACGGCGCCGCCCTCGCCGGTGGTGATGTTTTTGTTCGGATGAAACGAAAACACCTGCACGTCGCCGAACGAGCCGATGCGGCGGCCGCGATATTCGGTGCCGATGGCGTGCGCCGCGTCCTCGATCACCCGCAGCCCGTGTTCCGAGGCCAGCGCATGGATGGGATCCAGGTCGACCGGGCTGCCGGCGAAGTGCACCGGCATGATGGCGCGGGTCCTCGGCGTGATGGCGTGGGCCAGGCGTTTGACGTCGAGGTTGTAGGTGTCGCGTTCGACGTCCACCAGGACGGGCCGCCCGCCCGCGAGCACGATGACGTTGAGCGTCGCGGCGAAGGTCATCGGCGTCGTGATCACCTCGTCGCCCGGCTGAAGCTTCAGCGCCCTGAGCGCCAGGAACAGCCCGGCGGTCGCCGACGTGAGTGCGAGGGCGTGCGGGGCGCCGAGGTAGGCGCGCAACTCCTGCTCAAAACGTTTCACCCTCGGACCGGTCGTGATCCAGCCCGATTCAAGGCAGGCGCCTACTTCGGCGATGGCTTCGGCCGAGATTGTCGGCCGGGAGAAAGGCAGGAACGTCTCGAACGCGGGCAGCACGGCGGCGGTGTCCATGGAAATCAGCGGGCTTGGTTGGTGAGCAGAAGGTAACGGGATGACTCAGCGACCACGGCGGGCGCCTGCGGCAGCGCGGAGAACCAGTCAGGCGCGTCGCGCCGCTTCACCAGGGCGTAGCTCCGGGGGCCGTGCTGCCAGCGCTCGAAAAAGGCCTCCCGTCCGATGAAGCGGCTGGCGGTGCGCCCGGGCTCTGCGTGAATGCCGAAGGCGAGTTCCCCCTCGTAGCCGACGACGTCGACCAGCCGCCCGAGGTAGAACGGAAAGTCCTGAAAGTATTCGCCCACGCAGTACACGATGTCCTCCGGCTGGAGTTTCGGGGCCAGGGCGGCGGCGAGCGTTTTTGTCGACCGGGCGTCGAGGTAGCCGCCGACCCGGTTCGCCGGGGCGAGAAAAAGCGCCCAGCCCGCGGCGAGGCAGATCACGGCCGGGCGGAACGCGCCCTTCGCCAGGTATCGGAGGCAGAACCCCGCGCCGACGAGGAGCGGCAGCGCGAGCACGACCCGCATCGGCCGGAGAGCTGCAGCGACACCGGCGGCGCTCGAAGGGAGTTTGGCGACGAGCAGGGCGAGGCCGAGAAGGACGAGGATCCCGGCGGCGATCCCGAGCGCGGCGCGCGTCGCGGCGGAGGTGCGGGCATCTTTCATCCAGAGCTCGGATACGTGCCTTCCGAGCAAGAGCGCGGCGGCGGGGAAAACAGGCAGGAGGTACGGGATGAGTTTCGACTGGGAGACGGAGAAAAACGCGAAGATCAGGAAGATCCAGATGCCGAGGAACCAGGCGGTGTCGTTGCGCGGGCTCTGGCTCGGGGTAACGAAGGCGCGCTGGGTGGCCGACGGCAGAAAGCCGACCCACGGAAACAGGCCGCCGAGAAAAACGGGCGCGAAGAACCAGAATGGCTCCACGCGCCCGTGAACCGTCGTTGCGAACCGCTGAAAGTGTTCGTGGATGAAATAGAACTGCGCGAATTCCGGATTCGCTCGCGCCGCCAGGACGTGCCACGGCAGCGCGATCGCGAGGAAAAGAAGCCCGCCGGTCACGGGATGAAGCGGCCGGAGCGAACTCCAGCGACGCGCGACCACGAGCCAGGCGCCCACGATGCCGCAGGGCAGGACAAATCCGATCAGCCCCTTGGTGAGCGTCGCGAGGGCCATCGAGGCGTAAAACGCCCAGAACAACCAACGGCGCGTTTCGCCGGGGGGCCGGCGCACGGCCAGGATGAAAGCGAACAGCGCCGCGCCGATCCACACGGTTACGACGAGATCGAGCAGCACGACCCGGCTCAGGGCGTAGTAGAGAAACGACGTGGCGAGGACGCCGGCGGAGGCGAGTCCCGCCGCGGTGCCATGGAGCGCCCGGCCGGCCCCGTAGGTCAGCGCGCATCCCGCGACGGCGAAGACCGCGACCCAGAAGCGCGCCGCAAATTCCGTCGGTCCGAAAACCGCCTGCGCGCCGGCGTTCAGCCAATAGACCAGCGGCGGCTTCTCGAAATACTTCACTCCGTCGAGCCGGGGAGTGACGAAGTCTCCGGTCGCCAGCATCTCCCGCGGGATCTCGCTGTACCGTCCTTCATCCGGATTCGAGAGCGGCCGGCTGGCGAGAAAACCGAAGAACAGCGCAGCCGAGAGCAGGCTCACCCAGAGGAGCCCGGCGCTCCACGAAAGGGCCTCCCGTTCGGGTTTGGCGGCGGCCGCGGCAGGTG
This sequence comes from Opitutaceae bacterium EW11, assembly GCA_003054665.1. Lineage (GTDB taxonomy): Bacteria > Verrucomicrobiota > Verrucomicrobiia > Opitutales > Opitutaceae > EW11. The sequence goes on from QAYY01000003.1 coordinate 189,047, forward strand.
CGGGCGAGGCGGACAGCGGAGCGGGCATGCGCTCTCACCATATCCGCCTCAGCTTACGATAACGTGACGATCTGATTACCGTTTTGTTATCTGACGACCCGGTGGGCTGGAAATATCAGCCGCACCCGCGTCCCGCGGCCGGGCTCGCTTTCGACGGAGATCGTGCCCTGGTGCAGCGACATGATCGATTTCACGATCGAGAGCCCCAGACCGAAACCGTCGTTGCGCGCCCGCACGGGCGGCGTCTGTTCGACGCGGAAAAACCGGTCGTAGATCCGGCTCAGGTTCTCGGCCGGGATGCCCGTGCCGGTATCCGCCACCGCCACCTCCAGGCTGCCGTCGGCGAGCGGCACGATGGAGAACGTCACCTTTCCGCCCGGAGGCGTGTGGCGGAGCGCGTTGTCCATCAGATTGCTCAACATTCGCCTGAACAGCACCGAATCGCTGAGGATGCGTCCCTGGCCCTCCAGCTGCGTCTCGATCTGGTGCTCGGCGGCGAGGGCTTCGTAGAAATCGACCACCGCCTCGCATTCCCTCCGCGCGTCGAGTTCGTCGCGGCGGATTTTGATCTCGTCGCTCTCGGCGCGAGCGAGGAACAGCAGGTTGTCGATCAGCCGCGAGACCCGGCCGTATTCCTCCAGGCTGGATTCGAGCACGGCGCGGTAGTCTTCGGCCGTGCGCGATTTCGCGAGCGCGACTTCCGCTTCGCCGCGCAGGTTGTTGATCGGCGTGCGAAGCTCGTGGGAGAGGTTGGCGGAAAACTGCGAGAGCCGTTCGAACGATTCCTCGAGGCGCGCCAGCATCTGCTCGAACGCGGTGGCCAGACGCACCAGTTCCACCGGCCATCCGGCGGTATCGATCGTGGCGCGCAGTTGTCGGGCGGTGACGGTGCTGGTCGCGGCCGTGAGCGCCGTCAACGGCCGGAGCGCCGAGCGCGCCACCAGGGCGGCGAGCGCGGCGGAGGCGAGCAATCCGACGGCGAGCACCGCGATCACGTTTCGCTTCAGGACATTGGCGAACATCTCGTCCGACGACTCGTCCAGGCCGATCTGAAGGATGCGCTGTTTGTCCGTGGTGCGGAGGGCGCCGATGAGAAAACTCCGGCGGGCGTGGTCGCGCCAGCGGATGATTTCGAGATGAGGCCGCGACGCGATGGGGAAGACGTCGATCGGCAAAACCTTGTCCATCTCGGGCGTCGCCGCGAGCACGTGCCCCTCGCGGTCCATCACACGAACGTAGAAAAACGGCTTCGGGTTCCGGTCGGGATCGAGCTGCATGAGCTCGATCGCGCGAAGGGCATAATCGTGGGAATCCTCGATCAGCACCCGGATCAGCGCGGCCTGATCGTAGAGAAACTCCCGGTCGTCGTCCTCGATCTCGTCGGTCAGCGAATAGAGCAGGCCGATCATCGAACCGAGAATGAGAAGGGAAACGGAGCCGACATAGAGCACGACGAGTCGGGCCCGGATCGACCAATGCGCTCGGCGCTCTGCGGGCGGACGTGTCGCCATACGGAAAGATCCCGGGGAAGTCACCACGCCTCGGTGGCGGCGGGCTCGTTTGTCTTGGCGAGGCAGTAGCCGATGCCGCGGACCGTGCGGATGAGCTTCACCGGGAAGGGATCGTCGATTTTCTTGCGCAGCCGCCGTATCGCCACTTCCACGACATTGGTGTTGCTGTCGAAATTGATGTCCCAGACCTGCTCCGCGATGACGGTGCGCGAGAGCACCTCGCCCGCTCGGCGCGCGAGGAGCGCCAGGAGGAGAAACTCCTTCGCCGTCAGGTCGAGCCGCACGCCCTGGCGTTTGGCCTGCATCTTCGGCAGGTTGACTTCGAGATCCTGAACGCGGAGCACGGGGTCGTTGGGGTTGAGCGCGGAGCGGCGCAGGATCGAGCGCAGTCGGGCGAGCAACTCGGAAAACGAAAACGGCTTCACCAGGTAGTCGTCCGCTCCGAGTTCGAGACCGCGGACGCGGTCCTCGACCGTATCCCGCGCGGTGAGGCACAGCACCGGGACGTGATTGCCGGCGCCGCGGAGGGCGGAGAGCACGCCGAATCCGCTCACGCCGGGGAGCGAGATATCCAGGATCACGGCGTCGAACGGCTCGTTGCGTGCGAGCGCGAGGCCTTCATCGCCTCGCGTGCAAACGACCACGGAGAATCCGTTTTCGGTCAGCCCTTTTTGAAGAAATGCGGCCGTCTTCGGTTCGTCTTCGATGGCGAGGATTCGCATGCGCGAGGGGCACCGTATCCAGCGGGTGCAAATTGGCCAGCATCCCGCGCCGATTGCGGGCGGCCGTGATCGTCGGACGGTGCTGAAGCCGCGAGCTTCCACTCTTCGTCCGAGAATCCCGCCTGCGGGAGGGCGCGACCGTCCGTATTTCCCCGAGAATCCCGCCTGCGGGTGGGGCGGCGCGTCCCTGCGACGCCCCTTCGCTCCGCCCGCGTCAAAGGCCAGCCTTGCGTCCCGGCGCGGAACGACGACAGCCCGCACGCTCCGGACAGCGACGGAGGTGCCTCGCTCAGGGCAGGGGCTGTTTTGAGGCCCAGAGGTGCGCGGTGGCCAGGCTTCGGTACGGAGCGAAAACTTCCATCAGCCGAAGCGTCGTTTTCGCATCCGGGCGCTCTTCCAGCCTCAGGAGTCTCTGCAGGCCGCTGGTGAGCCCCGTGTCGCCGACCGGCACGCAGTCGCCGAATCCGAGCGATCGCATCATCAGGTAGTTGACCGACCACGGTCCGATGCCGCGTTGCGTCAGCAGGATTCGCTCGACGCGGGTGGCCGACTGGCTGCGGAGTGTTTCCAGAGGCAATTCCCCCGACGCGATGCGACGGGAAACGCCGATCAGGTAGTCGGCTTTCTGGCGGGAGAATTGCAGCGGCAAGAGATCGGCAGGCTCGAGGCGCGCCACGGCTTCGGGCATGGGCGCGGCGATCAACGCTCCGCCCGGCACGCGTTGGCCAACCAACTCGAAAAGCCGGCGGCGCAGCGCGAAGGCGAAGGGCAGATTGATCTGCTGTCCGATGATCGCCCAGAGAAGTCCCTCGTACACGGAGGGTGTCTGGACAATCCGCAGCTCCGCGCGCCCGTTCGTCAGGCGACTGAGCCCGGCTCGCCGGGCGACGCGCACGAACCCGGCGGCGTTTTGCTGCAGACCGAGCAGGCCGACGACGAGAGCGTGCACTGCGTAGCCGTCGCCGCCGGTCCACTCCACCGACACGCGGGCCGGCGAGAACCGGAGGTGGATCAGGCTCAGCTCGGGGCCGATTTGCACCGCAGCGCGATAGTCGTCGCCCTCGAGTCGTTCCGACACGCTGTCGGCGTCACGGCCGAGGCTGCGTTTGAGATAGTGGACCGGGTATCCGTTGGGCAGCGACAGCACGATTCGCCGCGCCGTCCCGAGTGCGGCATAGTCCGAGGGATCGAGGCCGCAAGACCGGCGAAAATCCCGTTCGAAGCCGGCTGCGGATCGTGCGCCCACTTCCGCCGCCGCCTCCGACGGGGTCGCCCCGGATCTGCGGAGGAGATCGCGGGCCGACGAACGGCGCGCCTGGAGCAGGAGATCCTCCGGCGAGGCGTGGTAATGCTGTCTCAGCAGCTCGGATACCTTCGTCGCGGGTTTGCCCAGTCGGCGGGCCAGGGCCGCCGGAGAAGCATACGCTTTAGGCGTGCGCCTGACATCGGCGACGAGGGCTTCGGTCTGTTCCAGTTCCGTGTCGTCGGGGGCGAGTCGCATCGTCGAAGATAGCACAAGGCTGCCGGTCGGTCCGCGCGGCTCGAGAATTTGCCGGGAAACAGGGATTCGCCGGCTGCGTGGTGCACCGCGGCTGGCCTCGGTCCGAGGGCAACGGCTCTGGAGAAAAGAAGGGCGCCGCATTGCTGCAGCGCCCAGGGAAGAAGCGGGCCGGGCGGGAGGAGGTCGGCTATTTCCCGAGCGTCATCACGAAGCCGCCTTGCGGCTCGAGCGTGAGTTCGACGGGTTTCCCTGCGGCGGAAACCGTCTCCTGGCGGAACGAGAGGTTGCCCTGGCCTCCGTCGACGATGAGCGAGCCGGAGCCGCTGAAGCCGAGTTTCCGCAGAGGAAGCACGACCTTGCGCGCGGTGTCGTCGGCGTTGATTCCGCAGAGATACCAGGTGTCGCCGGCGCGGCGCGCGAGAACGACGAACTTGCCAGGGAAGCCGTCGATGAAGCGGATGTCGTCCCAGACGCTCGGCACGTGGCGAAGAAAGTCGCGGACGTAGTCGGGCGCCTTCGCCATTCCTTCGGGAATCTCGGCGTAGTGCTGGATTCCTGACGTGAAAAGCACGGAAAGGGCCAGCTCGAAGCCGCTGGTGGTCTTCCGCTCCGTGTGCGGGAGCTTGTCCAACACCACGGGCGTGAAATCCATCGGGTCGAAAACGTTGCGGGTGAACGGCAGCAACGCCGCGTGCGTCGGCTCCTGATCGGCGTTTGCCTGTTCGAAGGTGACGTATTCCAGGCCGCGGATCGCCTCGGTCGTCATGAGGTTGGGATAGGTGCGCTGCCAGCCGCGGGGCAGCGTGGCGCCGTGGAAATTGAGCGCGAATCCGTAGGGAGCGGCGTCGTCGAGGATATCCCGGTAGTACGAAATCATCGAGGAACCGTCCCCGCCGAAGAAATCGATCTTCAGCCCGGCGACCCCCATCGCCTTCAGCCGATCGAATTCCTGGATACGACTCTCGTGCGTGAGAAGGCGGTCGCGGGGCGTCTGCGGCGTCGTGTTCCAGCTTCCCGCGGAGTTGTACCAGACGAGGATCTTCACCCCCTTGGTGCGGGCGTAGTCGGCCAGCTCCTTCACCTTGTCATAGCCGATCTGGGTATCCCACAGGGCGTCGATCAGGGTGTAGCGCCAGCCCATCTCGACCGCGTAGTCGATAAACCGCTTCTGCACGTCGAACGTCGTGCTGGGGTCTCCCAGCAGCGGCCAGCTCCACGACGCTTTCCCCGGCTCGGCCATCGCGGCGGCTCCAGCGGCGGGCTTTTCGGCGAGATCGATCCCGAGCGTGGACTCGGCCACCGTCTTCAGGCTGCCCACGACGACGAGGCGCCACGGCGTTGTCCAGGGAAGCGTCGATTCCGGGTTGGCGGCGCCGCCCGGAACGATCTCGCGAGGATCCGCGAAACCGACGCGGTAGTTGCCGTCTGGAGACTCGGCCCGCAGCCGAGATCCGCAGAAGCCGCGCGGCAGGCTGCCTTCGGAGACGAGGATCCAGGAGTCGCCGGATTGGAAGAGCGCGGGGTAGATCCAACCCGCACCGGTGGGCGAAACGGTTCCGACGGGAACGCCCTTCGAGTAATATTCCTCGTACGACGGGTTCGCCTGGCACCAGCCCTGTTTGGCCACCGCGATCGGCTGCATCCAGGCGAGGGTGCCGGGCTGAAAGTGGAAGGACGAAAGTTCATCCTTCAGCGTGTGTCTGGCCGCGTCCGTCTCCGGAAACAGGTAGCGAAACGCGAAACCGTCGTTGGAAACCTGAAATTCGAGATCGAGCTTCTTTCCGTCCGCCGTCGCGAGATGCAGCACCCGGCGCTCCGCCTGGTAGGTGTTCACGCGCCGCTTCGCGGTGAGAATCTCGTAGCGATCCGTCACCGATTCGGCTGCCGAGACCGAGACGACCGAGAGCCCTTTTGAGAAATCGGCGTCGGCGCGGACGAGGCCGAGATTGGACTCGTCCAGCACCGGGCGTTTATCCCGGGCGACGGTGTAAACCGGCGAGCCGTCCGGCTTGAGAGAAACATCGACCCGCAGGCGATGATCGGGACTGGCGATCGACGTTTTGTTTGGATTGGCCGCGGCCATGAGCGTTGCGAGACAGGTAAACGCGGCCGCCGCCAAGGCGTGCCGCAGGGGCGTGCGCTTTAGGGTATGCATGGTCAGAAACGCGATGTATGGGACAGGCCGCGAGGGGAAACAAGCGGTGATTCCCACGTATCCGTTCCAGCCGACGCCACCGCGAGCGGGTGGGGCGCCGGCTCCGTGTCGTCCTCAGAATCGGGAAATTAAAAACCCCCGGGAGGCGAACCTCCCGGGGGCGTTATTTTCTTACTTTAGCGTTCGAGTCGCCTTCTTGTCGCGCGCGGCAATCACGAAGATGCCGAGCACAGCAGCGCAGGCGAGGGCCATGGTGATGGACATTTTACTATCCTCCTATGGTTTGATGCCTCCTCCCGGTGAGGGGATTCGGCGGGATCTCCAATGCGTTTTACATTGGAAATTGGGAAAGAACGCTGGGAAGGAACATACAGGGTTTTCCCCTCACGTCCAGTGGCAATCGGCCGACCGGGCGGCCGGACCGGTGTGGTTGTCGCGCAACTACCGTCTCCCACTATACTTGGTTGTTTTGTATTTGTGCTTCGTCGGTTGCTTCTTTGGGAAAGAACGACTCTTCTTTTCACCCATGAGCATCACCCTACGTACCCTTGGTTTGACTACGTTATTGCTCGGCGCCGCCTGCGGCGCTTTGGCCCAGAACGGCCCCAAGATCGACTTCCCGGCCGCCAGTCCGGCTTGCACGCTGAAGCAACGGGTCGGCCTGACCGACTTTGAGATCGTTTACTCCCGCCCTGGCGTGAAAGGGCGCGAAATCTTCGGCGGGCTCGAGGCCTGGGGCTCGGTTTGGCGGACGGGAGCGAACGCCGCGACCAAGATCACCTTCTCGTCGCCGATCAAGTTCGGCGGCGTTTCGGTCCCCGCGGGGACCTACGCCCTGTTCACCATTCCCGGGAAGGAACAGTGGACGGTCATCCTCAATAGCGACGCCGGCCAGTGGGGTGCCTACAAGTATTCGCAGGCCAAAGACGTCGCCCGCGTCACCGTCGCGCCGGTGAAACTCGCCCAACCGGTCGAGACGATGACGATCGAGTTCGACGACATCCGCGACGAGTCCGCCACGCTTTACGTTGCCTGGGAGAAGACGCGGGTTCCGGTGAGCATCGGGGTCGACGTCGCCACGGCGCTGCTGCCTCAGATCGAGAAGGCGATGTCGGTCGAGGGCAAAAAGCAGCCGGCGCTGCTCTTCCAGTCCGCGTCGTTCTACTTCAACCACGACCAGGATTTGAACAAGGCGCTGGCCTGGATCGACGAGGCGATCGCCGGCGCTCCGCAGGCCTACTACATGGTCAATCTCCAAGCCAAGATTCTCGCCAAGCAGGGCAAGAAGGCGGAGGCCATCGCGGCGGCGAAACACTCGCTCGAGTTGTCCCGCGAGGCGAAGGACGCTTCGTACGTGAAACAAAACGAGGATCTGATCTCGAGCCTGCAGTAATCGAGTCAGCCGAGCGGCAGCCGGGCTCACTGCGGCTGCCGCGCAACTTTCGCGCGCCGCCGGGCGTCTGAACCGGCGCGCCTCGCGCCGCAGCGCGCGCTCTGGCTCCTCCTGCATGACCGACCTCAAGCTCCTCTCGCCCCGTACGCTCTCCGTCCTCGGACGTTTTTTCTTCGTGGTGTCTACGTTCTGCCTCGCTGCCCGAGTGGGCGCCGCCGATGGAGCGGGAGCGCTCGCCGCGGAACTCCGCACGCTTCAGCAGACGGGCAGCGTGCTCTACATCGCGGCGCATCCCGACGATGAAAACACCCAGCTGATCGCGTATCTGGCGCGCGGCCGGGGCTACCGAACCGGTTATCTCTCGGTCACGCGGGGCGACGGCGGCCAGAACGTGCTCGGACCGGATCTCGGCGAAAAGCTCGGCGTGGCCCGAACGCAGGAGTTGCTTGCCGCGCGCCGACTGGACGGCGGGCGGCAGTTTTTCACCCGCGCGATCGATTTCGGGTTTTCGAAGGATTACGAGGAGACGCTGCGCGTCTGGGACCGGCAGGAAGTCCTTTCGGACATTGTCCGCGTCATCCGCGAGTTTCAGCCCGACGTGTTGGTCACTCGCTTTTCCCCGCAACCCGGCGGCACCCACGGCCATCACACCGCGTCTGCCGTGCTCGCCCTGGAGGCGTTCAAGCTGGCGGGGGACCCGAAGGCGTTTCCGGAGCAGCTCCGCGACCTGAAGCCCTGGCAGCCGAAACGGATCTTCTGGAACGCCTGGCAGGGGAGGAGCGACGTGGCGAACGCCCTGAAGATCGATGTCAGCGGCACCGACCCGGTCCTGGGCATCACCTTCGCCGAACTGGCCACCCGCAGTCGCAGCCAGCACAAGACGCAGGGGTTCGACAAGTTCGCGCCGATGTCGAGCACCGGGCCGCGCATCGAGCAGTTTCACCTTTTGGCCGGCGACCCTGCGACGACCGATCTGCTCGACGGCGTGGATACGTCCTGGAACCGCTTCGAAGGCGGAGCCGCCGTGGCCAAACTGGCGGAGCAGGTCGCGGCACGTTTCGATCCCGCGAAGCCGACCGAGAGCCTGCCGTCCCTTTTCGAACTGCGCCGGGCGTTCGCGGCGCTTGCGCCCTCGGCCGCCGTGGAAGATCGGCGTGCTACCCTCGACCGGCTGATCGCCGAGTGCGTCGGCTTGCGCGTGGCCACCACCGTGCCGAACACCGAGGTCGTCGCGGGCGAGAGAATCCCGCTTCATCAACGCGTCGATCTCTCCGCGGCCGTTCCTGTCCGCTGGGTCGCCGTCCGCCATCCGCGCGATCACAGCGAAGTTCCGGTCGGGATCGACCTGGTGCCCGGTGCGTCCGCCACGAAGGAGACGGAAAAAACGATGCCCGCCGACGCCGGCGTGACGCAGCCGTACTGGCTCCGCGAGCAACCTGCGACGGGCATGTTCCGGGTGGCGGATACGCGTCTGATCGGCACGCCCGAGAACCCGCCGGAGTGGCCGGTCGACTACGTCTTCTCCGTGGGCGGAGAGACGCTGGTGGTGCATGACGAACCCGTGCTGCAGGGTACGGCGCCGGACTCGCCCGAGGTTCGCCATCTGGCGGTGATCGCGCCGGTGAGTCTGCGCTTTTCCTCGGAAGTCGAATTGCTCGCTCCGGGCGCCCAACGCGAGGTGACGGTCGAGATCGCCGCGGCTCGTCCGGCCTCGGGCTCGCTGCGCCTCGTGGCCTCGGAGGGTTGGAGCTTCTCGCCCGCGGCGCTGCCCTTTGCACTGGCGAAGCCCGGAGACGTCTTCCGCGGCACGTTTTCCGTCACCGCGCCGGCGCGTCCCGACGTCGGGCGCCTGACAGCCGAAGCCCGGGTCGGAGGTCGCGTCTACGACACGCAGCGCCAGGAGGTCCATTATCCCCACATCCATTTCCAGCTCCTCCAGCCGCCCGCCCGGGCTCGCGTCGTCTCGTTGGAGATTGCGCGGCGCGGACAGCACCTCGGCTACGTGCCGGGCGCGGGAGACACGATCGCGGAGAATCTCCGCCAGATCGGCTACGACGTCGACGTCGTCAACGGCCCGGACCTCACGCCGGAACGCCTGAAAACCTTTGATGCGGTTGTTTTCGGCGTGCGGGCTCTGAACGTGCGCCAGGATCTCGCGCCGCACATGGCTGCGCTCTTCGCCTATGTCGAAGCCGGAGGCACCGTGGTATTCCAATACAACAACCCCAACGGCCTCCAGGTGGAGAAGATCGTGCCGTACGACCTGCATCTTTCGGCCGATCGGGTGACCGACGAAACCGCGCCGATGACGTTACTCTCTCCCGGACATCCCGTGCTCACGACCCCGAACGCGATCTCCGCGGAGGATTTCCAGGGCTGGGTGCAGGAACGCGGTCTCTATTTCCCGAATCGGTGGGCCGACGCCTTCACCCCCATCCTCGGGTGCAACGACACGGGCGAAGCGCCGATGAAGGGCGCGCTGCTGGTCGCCGGTTACGGCCGGGGACACATCGTCTACACCGGGCTATCCTTTTTCCGCCAGCTTCCCGCGGGCGTCCCCGGCGCCTACCGTCTTTTCGCGAACCTCGTTTCGCTCGGAAAATGAGCGCCGTCCCGCCGCCGTCCGATCGCGATGACCAGCCGGGGGTCCCCGGCTTTCGCAGCTGGCGGGGCGTGTACGTCTTTGTTTTCGCCGTGTTTGTCGCGTGTGTCGTGGCGCTCGCGGTCTTCTCCCGTGCCTTTTCCTGACGCGCCCCGATGAACTGGATCGACTGGCTGGTGCTGCTCGGGACGATGATTGGGATCGCCGGCTACGGCACCTGGCGCACGCGCCACACGAACCGGCTCAAGACTTACCTGAAGGGCAGCGAGTCGGCGAAGTGGGGCACGATCGGCCTTTCGGTCATGGCCACGCAGGCCAGCGCGATCACCTTCCTCTCCATCCCGGGCCAGGGCTTCGAGAGCGGCGTGGGTTTCGTGCAGAACTATTTCGGCCTGCCGATCGCCCTCATCGTCGTGAGCGCGGTTTTCCTGCCTATCTACCGCAAGCTCGGCGTGTATACGGCCTACGAATACCTGGGCCGGCGGTTCGACGCCAAGACGCGCCTTCTCGGCGCGGCGCTCTTCCTCCTCCAGCGCGGCCTCGCCGCCGGTGTGACGATCTACGCCCCCGCGATCATCATCTCGAGCGTCCTCGGGTGGCCCCTGAACCTCACGATCCTCTGCACGGGCCTGCTCGTGATCGTCTATACCGTCACCGGCGGAAGCGAGGCGGTGAGTTTCACCCAGAAATGGCAGATGGCGGTGATCTTCGGCGGGATGATCACGGCATTTGTCGTGCTCGTCCTGAAACTTCCCCCGGAACTGGGCTTCGGCGGTGCGGCGCACGTCGCCGGCGCGTTGGGCAAACTCCAGGCGGTGGATTTTTCGCTCAATCCGGACCATCGCTACACCCTCTGGAGCGGAGTGTTCGGCGGCGTTTTCCTCTCGCTCTCGTATTTCGGCACGGACCAATCGCAGGTGCAGCGCTACATCGGCGGAGCGGCCCTGCGCGAGGGGCGGCTCGGGCTCATGTTCAACGCGGTGGTGAAGATCCCGATGCAGTTCTTCATCCTGCTCCTCGGGGCGCTCGTGTTTGTGTTTTATCAATTCCACCCGGCGCCAGTCTTCTTCAACCAGGCCGAATGGCGGCAGCACACCACCGGTGCGGGGAGCGACAAGTTCCGTGAGATCGAAGCGCGCCACGCCGAGGCGCAGAAGGTGAGGGTGGAGCGGGTGCGCGAGTGGAACGAGCGCCGGCTCGCCGGCGATGCGGCCGCGGAGGCGGAAGCGCGAAAGTCGATGGTCCAGGCCCAAGCCAAGGTCGACGCCGCCCGGGCGGACGCCAAGAAGGCGCTCCTGCAGGAGGATCCCGGCGCGAAGACCAAGGACTCCGATTACGTCTTCATCAGTTTTATCCTCGACTATCTGCCGCACGGCGCGGTGGGCCTGCTGATCGCGGTGATGTTCGCGGCCGCGCTTTCGTCGAAGGCCGGCGAACTGACGGCCCTGGCCTCGACCACCACGATCGATCTCTGGCGGCAGTTCCGGCCCCTCGCCGCGGCCGACGAGGCGAGAAACGTGCGGGTGGCGAAGTGGTTCACCGCCTTCTGGGGCTTGTTCGCGATCGGCTTCGCGCTCTTCGCGCGGTTTGCGGAGAACCTGATCGAGGCGATCAACATCCTCGGCTCGATCTTCTACGGCGTGGTGCTGGGGATTTTCCTCGTCGCGTTTTTCTTCCGGCGCGTCGGCGGCACGGCGGTCTTCTGGGCCGCGGTGATCGCTCAGGCGCTGGTCATCGTGTTTTATGCCACGCTCGCGATCTCGTACCTCTGGTACAACCCGATCGGCTGCGCCGCCTGCGTCGGGCTCAGCCTTCTCCTGCAGGGAATCCTTTCCGCGCACGCCGCGGTGAAGCGCCTATGAACGACGGTCCAGTCATCTGTTTCGGCCAGCAGCCCTGCGGCATCTTTCCGCGTCGCTTTCTCTACGCGAAGATCGTGACTGCACGCCGGCTTCAGCGGGAGATCGGAGGCCGCATCGTCTTTTTCTTCCACGACGCCGACCACGATCCGCGCGAGACCCAGACGTTCGTGCACCACCGGAAGACCGGCGAGGTGCAGATGCTGAATTTCGCCTTCGAGAACAAACTCCAGCGGAAATACTCGCCGCTCTGCCTGAAACGCATTCCCGCGGGCTGGCGCGAATCGACGGCCCGGCAGCTGCCGGCGTTTGTCGACCGTCGCTGGGTCGACGTTTTCAAGAACGTCCAGGCGGACAACGTGGCCGACTTCTGCCTCGAGATGTACCGCGGCATGGGTCTGCTCGAGGGGATCGAGATCGTGAGGTCGGGCTCCGCCGACGTGCGGCGCGCCGCGTGTGAGATCGGCGACTTTTTCGTCGACGTTCCCTTCGAGGGCGAAGTGGTCCGAGCCCGCTGGCGGGACGGCGCGCTCCAGCTGCACGAAGGCGGCGACGTTTACCGAACCGTGCCGTTGGTGCCGTTCGGCAAGGAGCAGGTCAGCCCGACGCGTGACAGTCGGCTCCGCTGGATGCAGTCCGTCATTCACTGCACGCACTACGTCTCGGGCATGGGCGAACAGGCCTACTTGCGAAAAGAGGATGCCCCTGAAATCGTCTACGTCACCCGCGACACCATCGACCGTTCCGATGAAGCCTACACCGACATCGCCTGAGACCGGCGGCCTGCTCGTTTTCGGCGCGCACCCCGACGACATCGAGTTCGGCTGCGGCGCCGTGGTCGCGCGGGAAACAGCGGCCGGCGTGCGAGCGCACTTCGTCGTTTGTTCGCGCGGCGAGTCCGGCACGCACGGGGCGCCCGAACAGCGGGTCGCGGAGGCGACCGCCGCGGCCAAGCTGCTCGGCGCAAGCGTCGAGTTCGTCGATTTGGGCGGCGACGCGCACCTCGAATACGGAGTGGCGCAGAGCCTGGTCCTGGCCGCGATCGTCCGCCGGGTGCGCCCGCGTATTGTCCTTTCTCCTACCGTCGTCGAAGCGCAGCATCCCGATCACGCGGTGGTGGGCCGGCTCGTGCGCGACGCGGCCCGGCTGGCGCGCTACGGCGGCGTGGCGGAACTCCAGGCGCTGCCCGCCCACGCGATCGACGTTTTGCTCCAGTATGCCGTCACGCCGGACGGCGAGCCTGCCGGCATCGCGCCGGTCCTGATCGACGTCTCGGAGAAGCCGGTGCGGGACGCCTGGGTTGCGGCGATGGAGGCGCACGCCTCGCAGATGAAGACCCGCAACTACATCGAGCTTCAGCTGACTCGGGCTCGCCTCAACGGACTCCGCGCCGGAGCCGAGCACGCCATCGCGCTCTTTCCGGCCGAGCCGCTCGTCTTCGACTCACTTCAATCGCTGCGCCGTTCCGCGCGCCGCTTCTAGTCATGGCCTCTGCTCAGTTTCTCAAGATCGGCATCACCTGTTACCCCTCCGTCGGAGGTAGCGGGATTCTGGCGTCGATCCTCGGCGAGGAATTGGCGCGCCGAGGGCACGAGGTCCATTTCATCAGCTACGGACGGCCGTTCCGAATGCCGGCGGAGGCCCCGCGCGTGTATTTCCACCCGGTCGAGATCAACGACTACGAGCTTTTCAAATACCCCGACTACACGCTTCCGCTTTCGGTCAAGATGGCCGAAGTGACGCGCGAGCACGGGTTGGATCTGCTGCACGTGCATTACGCCGTGCCGCACGCGACCGCGGCGATCCTGGCGCGCGACATGTTGCCGACGGACCTTCAGCCGAAGGTCGTGACCACGCTGCACGGCACGGACACAACGCTACTCGGCCGTGACCCGGGCTACGGTCCGGCGATCCGGCACGCGCTGAGCTGCTCCGACGCCGTCACGACGGTATCGAATTTCCTGCGACGCGAGACGATCCGCGTGCTGAAGGTGGAGCGCCCGATCGAGGTGATCTACAATTTCTTCGAACCCAAGGAGCCGAAGCGGTCGCGAGAGGCCGTCCGCAAGGCGCTGGGGCTCGGCGACGAGGTTCTGCTCCTCCACGCCTCGAACCTCCGGCCGGTGAAGCGCATCGATCTGCTGCTGGAGACGATGACGAAAATCGTGACGCCGGTGCCGTTCAAGCTGCTGGTGATGGCCGGCGGGGACTTCGCTCCCTTCCTGCCGGAAGTCCAGCGTCTCGGGTTGGAGAACCGGATAATCGTCCGGGAGAACGTGACGGAGATCGAAGACTACCTTCAGGCCGCGGACGTGGGACTGTTTACCTCGGAGATGGAGAGCTTCTGCCTGAGCCTGCTCGAAGCGATGTGCTTCGGCTGCCCGAGCGTTTCGACGGCAGTCGGCGGCATCCCGGAAGTCGCGGTCCACGAGGAGAGCGGGCTTTTGTATCCGTTCGGAGACGCCGACGCCCTGGCCGCCGGAGCGAAACGGCTCATCGAGGAGCCAGCCTCTCGCTCTCGCCTCGGTGGTGCGGCCAAGGCGCGGGCGAAACAACTTTTCTCCGCGGACGCGATCGTGCCCCAGTACGAGGCTTTGTACCGCCGGGTGTGCGGATCGAGATGAGGGGCAGAGCGGTCCGCCTGCGCCGCTAAAAGCTGAAGTGGATTCACGAATACAATCCGAACCAAGCGAGCGGACGTGATTCCCTAACACAGTGTCACTACGGCCGGCGGGTTGACTTTCATCAGCCGGCTGTATGGCGTGGAAGCTCGGTCGTACCCACCCCAGCATGAGAGACCTCGCCTGCGTTATCGCTGGCGGATTGGCATGGAGTCTTGTGAGCCCCTGCGCCTTTGCCGCCCCAGCTTCCATTGAACCTGCCCAGAAAGCGGTGATGGAATGGTCCCGAATACGGTCTGAGACCGTTCGGATGGAAACCCAATGGGAGTGGGAGCGGGAAACGCTCCGCACGACCGAGATCGCGCTGCAGGATCGCGTCCGTGCCCTGGAGGAAAAACAGGCGGTGCTGAACGCGAAGAGTTCGGGAGAAAGAAAGTCCCTGGACGAACTCGCCGCGAAAAATGCCGCGACCGACGCGGCGTTGAAAAACACAGCGGAGCGCATGCAGGAAATCGCCGCCGAGCTGACGCGGCTTCGGCCATCCTTACCCCCGAGGCTCTCGCAGGGTCTGGAATTCGCGTTCCGCAGCGCCAACTCGCCGACCGCCAGCGTCGGCGAACGCGCTCAGCACGTCCTGACGATTCTGACTCGTTGCGGTCAGTTCAACCGGGTGATCACGCCAGGTGAGGAGGTGCTGAGGCTGCCCGGAGAGTCGGAGGAAAAGCTCGTCGAGGTGATTTACTGGGGCCTCAGCCATGCCTACGCGCTCGATCGGGCCAAGGGCATCGCCTACCTGGGCGGACCCACCGAGAAAGGCTGGACCTGGGTGGCCAAACCGGAAGCTGCTGCAGCGGTTTCGCAGCTTCTTGCGATGGCCCGCGACAAGGCCGACCCGGCGTTCGTCGAGGTACCCGCGCGAGTGATGCACGCTTCGTCCAAACCGATCGCCGCGCCATGAAAGCTTCTCTTTGGATCGGATGTTTGGCTCTCACGGCCTCGGCGGTGTGCTTGCCGGCAAGGGCGGCCGAGCAACCCGCTCCGCCGCTCGAACGCCTGGTGAATCAGGCCGTCGCCGACTACACGGCGAAACTCCAGGACGCCACGCGCGAGTTGCAGGCCACCCGCGATCGGATCGCGGCCGAAAAGAAGCCGTTGCTCGATCGTATTCGGGAACTGGAGGACCGCGCCGTTGCGCTCGAGGCGCAGGTTTCCACCCAGGAGGCGCGCCAGGCGGAGAACGAGGACAAGCGGCAGCGTCTGCTGAAGGATGGAGCCCTGTTGGCCAAAAACACGGCGTACCAGAACACGCTCGCCATGGATGCGCTGAAGAACGCCGCCTCGGGCCTTCTTCCGGGCGAAGTGGAGCCGCTCGGAACTGCGATCGCGACACTCCAGCAAAGGATCGAATCGGAGAGGAATTCCGGCGGAGCCGGCGCGGCGGAGATTTCGCGGTTTCTTCTGGAGCGGGTGAACCAGCAGCTCGGAGGGTATTCGGTGGAGGGCAAGGCGCTCGTCGCCGGAAAAAACGTCATGGTGCCGGGCAGGTTCGTCTACCTCGGCCCGGAAGTGTTTTTCGGGTCCTCCGACCAAACCGTGTTTGGCACCGTCCGGACGCGCGAGGGATCCACGTATTCGATGACATATGACGTCCCGGGCTGGGACAGATCCCGGGCGGCCGGACTGTTTGCCAAGGCGGAGGGCACCGCGGCGCTCGACGCTTCCGGCGGCAAGGCGCTTCGCCTTCAGGAGACCGAAGGCACGGTCTGGCAGCACATCAAACGAGGCGGAGTGGTCGCCTTTCTCATCATCGGCGTCGGGCTCCTGGCTCTCGGAATCGCTCTGCACAAGCTTTGGGAACTGCGCCAGCTGCGTCTCGATTCGCCGCTAGAGGTGAAGGGCGTGCTGGAAGAGTTCTTCTCCGCCAACCCGGAGCAGGCGCGCGCCGCCGTGTCCCGGTTGACCGGATCAACCGCGGGGTTGTTTGCCGCCGGGCTGCGCTGCCTGGGAAAACCCAAGGACGTGCTCGAGGAACAGCTCTACGCCTACACGCTTCAGCAGCGGTTGCATTTCGAACGCCGGCTCCCGCTGCTCGCCGTGATCGCGACCGCGGCGCCGCTCATGGGCCTGCTCGGCACGGTCATGGGCATGGTGAAGACCTTCGCGTTGATCACGGTTTTTGGCACGGGCAACGCCGCGAAGCTCTCGAGCGGCATTTCGGAGGTGCTGGTGACGACGGAGCTCGGCCTGGCCGTCGCGATTCCCGCGCTGGTCGCTCACGGCTTCCTCTCGCACCGCATCCAGAAGAAACTCTCGTTGCTCGAGCAGTACGCGGTGGAGTTTCTCGCCGCCGCAAGCGAGGCGCGGAAGGAGGAGTCCGAGGTGGGCTCGCATCAGGCATGAACCAGGTCAAAGAGCTCCTCGAGAACGGCGGCCCCGTGATCTTCGTGATCATCGCGCTATCGGTGATTCTCTACAGCCGCTGCTTTCACCTCCTGCTTTTCTTTTTCAAGGTGGAGCGCGCGCTCCGCAGCCGGATCCCCGAAGATCTCACGGACCGGGAGTCGATTCACGCGGCGCAGGGCCGGCTTGAGCAGGCGTTCCGGCAGCAGCGGATTCCCATCGGGGCCATGATCGCGGCAGCCCCGCTCCTCGGCTTGCTCGGCACGGTCACGGGCATGATCCGCTCCTTCGGGAGTCTGGCGCAGTTCGGCAACCAGCGGTCGATGGAGGGACTGGCCAAGGGAATCTCCGAGGTGCTGGTGGATACGGAGTCAGGACTGGCAGTGGCGATCCCTGCTCTCCTTCTGACGTACTACGCGCACCGGTTGCTTCAGAAGTCCCTCCTTCGGCTTGGGACGATCGAAACCCTCGCGAAAGGTTGACCATGCTCCGCCAACGGTATGCCAGCCGCCATTACGAGGGTACGCACATCGACATGACGCCCATGGTCGATTGCATCATGGTGCTGCTGATTTTCCTGATGGTGAGCAGCGCGTTTGTGGAGGATCCGGGCATCGAGGTTCAGAAACCCGACGTCGGCGGCACGGAAGTGGCCGAACAGAACACGCTCCTCGTCGCGATTTCGTCCGATGACCGCGTCTATTTCGACGGGCAGGAGATTCCGATCGACCAAGTGGCGTTGCGTGTGCGCCAGGCAGCGATCGGACGGAGTCCGGCGCTGATCATCCGTGCGGACAAAGGCTGCAGCCACGGCGTCTTTGCCGCCGTTTACAGCGAGGCGAAACACGCCGGCATAGCCCATGTGCAGTTCGCCACGGCGCAGACGGAGGCGCCCTGATTCGTGAGCCAGTCCGCCACATCCTTCAACGAGATCGTCGTGACGCAGGGGAGACTGACGTCGGTCGCGAGCGTCGTGTCCGGAGCTCTCTTCACGGCCGGCCTTTTCACCGCGATCGCCTTCGTGCCGAAGGAATCGTCGCCGGACGGCGTCCCTCAGTTCGAGGAACTGCGCGCCGTGGCCGCCCCGGTCTCTCCGCCCCCGCCGCCCGAAGAGACGATCGAAAAGCCGCAGGAGGTACCGGGCGGCGAACTCGTGCTTCTCGGCGAAGAGCGGACCGATAGCCCGGTGAAGCTCCCCGCCGCACCCGTGCCGGTGGACGTGCCGCTGCAGACCGCCGCCGTCCCGCGCTTCGATTTCGCTCCCACCGCCTTCCAGCCGGCCTCGATGAATCCGGAATTCGAGGCCCGGCGCGTCTACGAGAAATCCGAGGTGGATCAGCCGCCGGTGGCCGTCTACAAGGAGGCGCCCGACCTGCCGAGCGACGTGATCAAGCGGATGAAGAAGCTGGAGGCCACGTTCGTTTTTGTCGTCGGACTTGACGGTTCCGCGAGCCGTATCCGTGTGCTCGATTCGAGCAACAATCCGACGGTCGACCGGCTTTCCATCGAGGCCCTGCAACAGTGGAAATTCACCCCTGCGATCAAGCGTGGGAAAACCGTCCGTTGCTGGATCCACCAGCGTCTCATTTTCAAGTTGCCGGCGACGAGCCGATTTAGCGTGCAATGACATGAAGCTTGCCCCGTTCTGTTTCATCCTGGTTGCGACCCTTCCCGCCTTGCGGGCGGCCCCCGGCCCTGGTCCGGAGCGCGATGGCGCGCCGCCGCCGCGCCGTAACGAAGCTCCTGCGCCGCGTCGCGACAGCCGGCAGATCGACGGCAGCCGGATCATCAACGAGTCCTACAGCTTCAAGAAGAACCAGGAACCGGAGATGTCGGCCGACGAATACGCGATCTACGAGAAGGTCGTGGGCATGGTGGCGGTGAACCCGGAATTCGCGCTGAAACTGATGGCCACCATGACGGCGGGAGAAAAACCCACGCCGGCATTCGAGTTCGTTTTGGGCAACATCTACTTCACCAACGGAAAACCGGAGGTGGCCGAGACGCATTTTCGCAACGCGGTGCGAATGTACCCCGATTTCACGCGCGCTTGGACGAATCTCGGCGTGCTTCTGTATAACCAACACAACTACCAAGAGGCCGCGGAGTGTTTCACCAAGGTGGTCTCGAAGGGCGAGGGCACCGCGGAGAACCTTGGCCTGCTCGCTTACTGCCTGGACAAGACCGGGCGGAAGACCGCCGCCGAGATGAACTACATTCAGGCGGTGGGGCTGGATCCCGACAATGTGGGCTACCTTAGCGGACTGCTTTCGCTTTATCTCGAATCCAAGCAGTACGCGCGGGCCGAACCGTTGCTGCAGCAGCTCACCCGCCTGCAGCCGGACGACCGGAGAAACTGGGCGGTCTACGCCAGCCTGCTTGTTGCCGAGGACCGCAAACTCGACGCGGTGGCCATCCTGCAGGGCGCGGCCGCTCTCGACCTCCTCGACGAGGAGGGACGCGCGATGCTGTGCGATCTTTACGCTTCGCTGCAGTTTCACCGCGAGGCCAACGAAGCCTACGCGGAGTTGCGCAAGCGGTCGCCGAGCCTCGCCCAATCCCGTCAGCTTGCGTACACGCAGAGCTTGATCGGCGAAAAGAAGTACTTGCTCGCGGACCAAGCGCTCGGGGAACTCGAAAAGGCCGGCGTTTCCGGCGAAGCCGGGATTCCGATCTGGCTGGCGAAAGGCTCGCTGTGCATCGGCCTCGAACGCTGGGCCGATGCTCGGGTGGGGTACCAGAAGGTGCTCGACCTTTCGCCGCTCAATCCGGACGCGTTGCTCGGCATGGCGCGGGTCGAAAAGGCGACAAACAACCTCGCCCGGGCAGAGGTGTTTTTCGAACAGGCCGCGCAACAGCCAAGCACTGCCCAGCGCGCGTGCCTCGAACTGGCCGAACTCGCCATCAAGAGCCGTCGTTATCCTCGCGCGCTGGGCTTTCTCGAAAAGGCGGTGGCGATCGAGCGCTCCCCGGCGCTCGAAATGTACATCGCCCGGATCCGAACCGTCGTGGCCGCGCCGGAAGGAACTCCCGTGTCCCGGTGATTCAAGCCGTGCCCTCCTCTTTCTCGAAACTCAATCAGGATACCCAAATGAATACGTTCTCCATCAAACCCAGCGTCGCACCCCGGACGTCGTTCCGTGCGGTGCTCCTGGGACTCGGAGTCTGTGTGAGCTCGGTTGCGCCACTGCTGCGCGCGCAGGCCGATACCTCGGCCAACAAGGACTATATCGTGTTTGTCGGACTCAACCTGGAGGTCTCCGAGAGCGGCAAGTACCTGCCGGTGATCGATGCCGAGAACAATGTCGTGCACGTCGACCGCGATCACAAACGCGAGAAGATCGACCTGAAACGGGCGGAGGGCATCCGCATTACGCGGGGCGTCAAGCTCAGCACCCGGCAGGCGGAGATCGCGGACTTGGAGTCGGAAATGGAGTCCCGGAGAGGCAAGATGGAGGCTCTGCAGGCGAATCTCGCCGTGCAGGGCGAGCTTCAGGATCAGATGCAGCGGCAGGACTCCGGGTTTGCCCGTGCGGACTACAACGGGGTGCGGCGCCAGGACAACGGTGCGTCAACCGGATCCGCCCAGTCGTCCTACACCGCTCAGGTTCCGCAGATCAACCAGGGCATGAGTGCCTCGAATGTCCTGCTCGATCGTCAGATCGCCCAGATCGGCGGCGTGGCGGACACGTATAACGTCTCGTTCAATCTCAGTTCTCCGACCCCGATCGAAAGCGGCTACGTGGTGCTCGTGACCGACTTTGTGGTTCCGGGGAAAGACGAGGCCGTCCACTACCGGGTGGCGACGCGATCGCTCGGCCGGATCGACGTCAAACCGAAGCACATCACGCTCTCGCAGTCCGGGTTCCCGGCGGGATTTGAGGTGAAGGCGCACCACGTCGGAGTTTTTTCCGAAGGGCAGGAGGTGGTCACGAATCTTTCCGACAAGCGGGTCCCGCTTTCGCGAAAAGACGCGGAGCAGTTCCTCTTGATGCAGTACGTCATCGCCCACCAGGGCGAGACACGCGTCGCGAAAGCCTATCCGATGCTTCCCCAGCCGGAGCTGCGCAAACGCGTCGATCCGTCGCAGTTGCCTCCCGTGGTCTACGTCGACGTCGACAAGGAAGGAGCGGTGCTCGGGTACTTCGGCGACAAGACCGGGAAGCAGAAGCTGACCGGCCAAGCGGAGACCGCGATGCAGGTGGTTTCGTTCTACCCGGCCTTGGAAAAAGGCGCACCGGTCGCAGGTCGTGCGACGGTGGTCGTCGCCGAGTTGCTGAAATAGCCGGAGCTTGTCCGAAAGGAGGCGGACGCCGCTGCTCGCACGGGAGCGGCGTCCAAGCCGGTTGGAACCGCGGAATCAGAGCAGACCTGCGGCGCGAAAACTGTAGAAACCCTGGCCGGAGGGGTCGCTCGTCTTCTTTCCCAGGATGACGTGATCCAAGAGGTCGATACACACGGTCTTGGCCGCCTCGCGCAGTTGCCGCGTGACCTGGATGTCGGCTGCACTCGGGGTGGGATCGCCGCTGGGGTGGTTGTGCGCGCAGATCAGGGCAGCGGCTCCTTCGCGGATGGCGCAGCGAAAGACCTCCCGCGGGTGGACAAGGCTGTTCGTGGCGGTGCCGGATGTAACCTCGACCCGCTTCAGGAGGCGGTTTTTCCGGTTGAGGCAGAGGACCCAGAATTTCTCCACCTCGAGGCCCACGAGCAGCGGCGAGAAGTGGTCCGCAACCAGCTCGGCGCGCCCGAGCACCGGCGCTTCGTCCGGGAGGGCGGCGATTATCCGGCGCGCGATCTCCATCACCGCCACCAATTGAAGCGCCTTCACGGGGCCGATGCCGCGGATCGCCTTGAACTCCGATTCCCGCCACGTGACGAGCCGGGCGAGCGATCCGGCTTCGTTCAGCAGCCGGTGCGACAGCGTGACCACGTCGGTCCCGCGCGTGCCGCTGCGCAGGAGCAGGGCGAGCAACTCGGCGTCGCTTACCGCCGAGGGGCCGAGTCGTTCGAGCCGCTCTTGCGGCCGGTCGCTGACGGAGAGCTCCCGCAGGCGGTTGTTTTCGCAGATGGTTCCTCTCACTCCCTCGCAGTCGTTCATCGGACGAGCGAGGAGGAAAACATTGTCATCGGCAAGCGACATATTCCGACTCCGACAAGAACCAAACCGTTCGAAATCGTGCCGGTTGTGCCGGCACGGGTTTGGGCGCAACGTGTGCCTATGCGTCGCACGTTTACCTCCTGCCTGACGTGGATGGCCTGTGTTTTTTTCTTCGGTTGGCTGCCTTGCCTCCGGGCCGCTGCGCCTCTCCGCATTCCGGATGGCACGCGTGCGACCTTCGTTGTTGTCCCCCCTGGACAGCCTGAACTCGTTGGCATCGCCGCAAGGCTCTTTGCCGACGACCTTGAGCGGCTGACCGGATACCGCCCAGCCGTCGTCCCGCAGCTTGGTCAGGCGCAAGGTCAGGCGATCGTGCTCGGGACGGTCGATTCGCCGGAGATTCTACGCCTGGGAGAAAAGACGGCTCACACCATCGAGACGCTGCGCGGACGATGGGAGAGCTACGCGTATTTCGAGGCGACGGACGAAGCGGCGCAGGGAAGACGGGTTTTCGTCGTCGTGGGCAGCGATCGCCGAGGGGTGGCCTACGGCGCCTTGGCGTTGTCGAGAGGTTGGGGCGTTTCTCCATGGTACTGGTGGGCTGACGTGCCCGTGCCGCGCCGCTCCTTTGTCGAGTTTCCCACCGAGACAACGATTTCGCCGTCTCCAGCCGTCAAATACCGCGGCATCTTCATCAACGACGAGGACTGGGGACTCGAGCCCTGGGCGGCGCACACCGTTGAGCCCGAGGTCGGAACCATCGGCCCCAAAACCTACGCTCGCGTCTGCGAACTCTTGCTGCGCCTGCACGCCAACCTCCTATGGCCGGCGATGCACGATTGCACGCGCGCGTTCTACAAGGTGCCCGGCAACAAGGAAGTGGCGGACGCCTATGGGATCGTGATCGGCACCAGCCATGCCGAGCCGATGCTGCGTAACAACGTCGACGAATGGGACGAGAAGGCGCGTGGTCCGTTCAATTATCAGACGAACCGGGATCAGGTGTTGGACTATTGGCGCGAGCGGGTGGGGCAGGTATCCGGGACGGAGGCAATCTATACGCTCGGCATGCGCGGCATCCACGACAGCCCGATGGTCGGCGTGACGACGATGCAGGAGAAGATCGCCGCGATGGAGGATGTGCTGGCGCAGCAGCGCGAAATGCTTCACCGCGCCTCGCCGGACCGGCAGCTCCCGCAGGTGTTTGTCCCGTACAAAGAGGTGCTCGATGCCTACGATGCCGGGCTGCGCGTGCCGGACGACGTCACGCTGATGTGGACGGACGACAACTTCGGGTATCTCCGGCGGCTCAGCGACGAAACCGAGCGGAAACGTTCCGGCGGGTCCGGTGTGTATTACCATGTTTCCTACTGGGGGCAGCCGCACGATTACCTCTGGCTCGCGACGACCCACCCGATGCATGTGTGGGAGGAGATGACGAAAGCGTACGAGTCCGGCGCCGACCGAATCTGGGTGCTGAACGTCGGCGATATAAAACCCGCCGAGTACCTGACTCAGCTGTTCATGGATCTCGCGGTGTCGCCTGCGTCCCTGTCGACACCGGCCTCCATCCGCGCCCATCTCACCACCTGGTGCTCGGAGGCATTCGGGGAGGAACAGGGGGCTCCGATCGCGGACGCGCTCTGGGAGTATTACGCGCTCGCCTTCGAACGCCGGCCCGAACACCTCGGCTGGAACGGCGTCGAGCCCACCACGGGGACACAACCGACGGCGTACAACCCTTTCGAATACGGCGACCAGATCCAACGGCGCTTGGACCGCTATGCCGCCCTGGAGGCGAAGGTCCGCTCGGTCGCGGCGGGGCTTGCTCCCGCAAGTCAGGATGCGTTTTTCCAGCTGGTGCAGTATCCGGTCGCCGGTGCGGCGGCGATGAACCGGAAGGTGCTCTACCGCGAGAAGGCTGAGCGCTACGCGCACCAGCATCGTTTCAGCGCCAACTCTTTCGCGAAGCTCGCCTACGCCGCGCAGGCTCAGATCGCGGCGGACACCGATGTCTACAACGAGCGGATCTCCGGTGGAAAGTGGCGCAGCATCCTGTCGGCGGCACCGCGGAATCTGCCGATCTTCGCGTCCGAACCGCTCCCGCAATGGACCTTTCCCGGTCCGGCTGAGTGGGGTGTGATGGCGGAGGGGCCAGTGGCTGAACGACCGGATACGGAGGTCTTCGGGAAAGCTCGCGAGGTGACCCGGGCCCGCAAGCTGCCGACGTTCACGGTCGGCCTCCCGCAGCAGTTCTACGTCGATCTTTTCACAAGCGGCCCCGTCGACCTGGGCTGGAAGACTGCGGTATCGGCGGACTGGATTCGCCTTTCGAGCGCGGAAGGCCGGTTCACACCGGACTCCGCCGGCGCCCGGCAGCGAATCTGGGTTTCGATCGATCCCAAGCGCGTGCCTGCAGACGCTCGCACCAACGGCACGATCCGGATCGAAGCCGGCGGGCGAGCGGCGGAGGTCGGCGTTTCTGTCGTGAGGATCCCCCGGGAAGCGGCTTCGGCGGGAACCGCCGTTGAAACGAACGGGTACGTGGCATTCGACGCTGTCGGCTACTCTGAAAAGCGAGACGAAGGGACTGCTCCGTGGCACGTGCTGGACGGTCTCGGCTATTCAGGGAAGGCGGTGGGCACTCTTCCGGTCGCGGCCGGAGGCGCCGCGAGTGCCGAGCCCGCCGAGGTTGCCAGAGCGGCTGCCTACCTCGAATACCGCTTTTTTGTGGTCTCTGGCGGTGAAGCGTCGATGGCGGTCAACTGCCTGCCCACGCTGCCGATCGATCGAAAGCACGGGATGCGGTTTGCCGTTGGTCTCGATGGCGGTGCGCCGGTCCTGGTCGATATCGCCACGCAGGGCCGGAGCCCCACCTGGAAGAAGAACGTGCTGAGCAATCAGGCGACCGCGCGGTTGCCGGTGTTGCGCCTGAAGCCCGGCGAACACCGCCTGCGGCTTTACCGAGTGGATCCGGGCATCGTTTTCGATACCGTCACGATCGATTTCGGTGGTCTGCCGAGCGGCTGCGGCCGCGTGCCTCCGACCGTGATCGAGGGGCAACCGTGAGCGGTCGCAGGCGCTTCGTGTGACCGCGCCGCCTTCGCGCGGAGAACCACGTCATTGACCCACAAAAAAACGCGCCCCGGTGGGACGCGTTTCGAAAGTCGGGCGGTTCGGTGGAAGCTCAGTAGTGCTTCACGTAGCCGTTGCGGCGGAGGCGTTCGAGCCAGTGCTCGGTGTTCGTGCGGGCCATCTGTTGCACGAGGATCTGTTCGATCTGCGGGCGAACCTCGTCGATGGGCTGCAGACCGGCGTATTTGCGGTCTTCGACGTAGAGAAGGAAAGCGCCTTCCGGCATGATGATTGGGTTGGTCATTTCGCCCTTCTTCAGCGCGAAGAGCGGGTCGCTCAGCTCGGGCTTGAGATCGGAGCGCTTCTGCCAGCCCCAGTCGCCGCCCTTGGTCCGGCGGGTGTCCTGGCTGACGTCCTTGGCGATGTCCTCGAACTTCTCGCCGGCCTTCATGCGGGCCACGACTTGATCGGTCTGGGCCTTGAGTTGATCGTCGGTCTCGCCATCGGCGCGGCGGAATTGGATGAGGCGGAGGTGGACCGAATCCTCCTGGTAGAATTTGTCTTTGTTCTCGTTGTAGAACGTCTCGACCTTGACCGGGCTGACGATGCTCTGGCTCTTCCGCTGCTGCTGCCGCATGTAGTTGTAGATGATGTCCTCTTCCACCTCTTTGCGGTACTCGCGGATCGTCGTCCCGCGGCCACGGAGGTAGGCGAGGAACTTCGAACGGTCGTTGTCAAACTGGGTGATGATGATCTCGGAGAGGTGATTATCGACGTAGCTCTCCGGGATGTGCTTCTTTTCGTCTTTCCGGAATTCCTTCACGATCAGCACGCGATCGATCAGGTTCTGGATGATTTCGTCGTGGAGAGCCTCGAGCTTTTCGTTGAACTCTTTCTCGTTGCGCGCCTCGCGGCGGATCTGAGGAACGAGAGGAGCGATCTCGCGCCGGATCTCATCGACGGTGATCACCTTGTCTTCGGCGATGGCGGCAATGCCGTTGGCGAAGCGGAGATCCAGGTTATCCTTTACCGGCTCATTGTCGGCAGTCTGTGCCTGAGCGGCCCGCCCGGCTGAGAGCGCCGCCACCAAAACAAAACACGCGGCGCGAAGGAAGAAACGATAACCTAACGTCATGGGTTGGGCAGATTATTCAGGAAAGAAATGACTTCTCGTAAACGTAGAAGGGGCTTGGGGGCGGTCAACCTCGGAAACCGGGTCCCGATCATGACGAAATCATCTCGCTGGCCGCTGTTTCTGAGGCACTTCAGACGTGAGGAATCAGTTTCGACGGAGAGCAGATTTTTTTGTTCCGCCCGGATCCGGATCTCGGTCACGAGCAATAGCGCGCGGACTTCGTCGCCGTACTTTCCGAAGCGGTCTTTGAGGTCGTTTTCGATTCCCTTGAGCGCAGGCAGACTGTCGGCCAGAGCCAGCTTCCGGTAGAAATCGATCCGGAGTCGCGTCTCGGCGAGATAGGCTGTGGGAATACGAGCTTGGACGTGCGGCACCTCCACGACGCCGGCTGCTTCGTCTTCGGCGTTCTTGATCGCGCTGTAGCTGTCTTGATACCGGCGCCGGCTGGATTCGTCCTCTTCGCCTTCGCCGAGGTAAACGAAGTCCAGTTTTACGCTCGCTCGGATGAACGCGGCCGACTTCTCGCCCTTCAGCCGAGCTACCGACTGCCGGAGCAGCTGGCAGTAGAGCTCGAAGCCGACGCCGACGATGTGACCGCTTTGCTCGGCCCCGAGGAGGTTGCCGGCGCCGCGGAGTTCCAAATCGCGCATGGCGATCCGGAAACCCGCTCCCAATTGGTTGTGGGTCCGCATCGCGTTCAGGCGCTGGCGGGCGATCTCCATCATCCGGGTGTGCCGGTGGAGCAGCAGGTAGGCGTAGGCTTGGTGTTTGAAGCGGCCAACGCGTCCGCGGAGTTGGTAGAGCTGGGAGAGTCCGAAACGATCGGCGCCTTCGATAATGATCGTGTTGCAGTTGGGGATATCGAGTCCGCTCTCGATGATCGTGGTGCAGACGAGCACCTGGTGTTTACCCGCCACGAAGTCCGTCATTTCCTTCTCCAGCGCTTTTTCGTCCATCTGCCCGTGCCCGACGCCAATCCGCAAATCGGGCAGGAGCTCGCGAAGCCGGGCCGCGACGAGGTCGATCGTCTGGACGCGGTTGTGGAGATAAAAAACCTGTCCCCCGCGCCGGATCTCGTAGCGGATCGCGTCGACGACCACCTTCTCGTCGTACGTTTTGACGACCGTCTGGATCGGATGGCGGTTGGTCGGCGCGGTCTCGATCACGCTCATGTCGCGGGCTCCCGTCAGGGCCATATAGAGCGTGCGGGGAATGGGAGTGGCGCTCATCGACAGCACGTCGACGGTTGCGCGCATCCGCTTGAAGACCTCCTTGTGTTTCACGCCGAAACGCTGCTCCTCGTCGATGATCACGAGACCCAGATCGCGAAAAACCACGTCTTTTTGCAGAAGCCGGTGGGTGCCGATCAGGATGTCGACGTGACCGCTGGTCACCGCGGCCATGATCTTCAGCTGTTCGGAGCGGGAACGAAAACGGCTGATCATCTCCACTGCGATGGGATAGCCGGCCATCCGCTCGCGAAACGTATTCAGATGTTGCTGCGCCAGCACGGTGGTCGGCACCAGCACGGCGACCTGTTTGCCACCCTGCACGGCCTTGAACGCCGCCCGGATCGCCACTTCCGTTTTACCAAACCCGACGTCGCCGCAGATGAGCCGGTCCATCGGGCGGGCCTGTTCCATATCCTGCTTGGTTTCCTCGATCGCGCGGAGCTGGTCGCGCGTTTCGGTGAACGGAAACGACGCCTCGAATTCCTTCTGCCAGGTCGTGTCTTCGAGAAACGCATGTCCGGGCTGAGCCTCGCGCGAGGCCTGGATCCGGAGCAGTTCCGCCGCGAGGTCTATCGTCGCGCGCTCCGCTGCCTGGCGGGCCTTTTCCCAGCGTCCGGAGCCGATGCGGCCGAGCTGCGGCTTGGTTTTGCTCAGACCGACATATCGGCTGATCAAATGGGACTCCTGAAGCGGCACGTGCAGCGTGACGTGGTCGTCGAACTCGAGGGAAATCACCTCGCGCGTGCCGCCGGCGTACTCGACCTTGGTCAGTCCGCGGTAGAGTGCGATTCCGTGCTGGAGGTGGACGACGAAATCGCCCTCCACCAGCTCCGAAAAATCGAGCAGCTGGTCGAT
Source organism: Opitutaceae bacterium EW11 (assembly GCA_003054665.1). Classification (GTDB taxonomy): domain Bacteria; phylum Verrucomicrobiota; class Verrucomicrobiia; order Opitutales; family Opitutaceae; genus EW11. The sequence goes on from QAYY01000003.1 coordinate 217,206, forward strand.
TTGTGCGCGTTGGGCGATCGCGCGCTGCGAGCCGGTCGCGCGGCGTGCCCGTTTCCGGCCAAACAGCTCCGTCTCGGTGACGACAACCAGACCCGTTGTCGCAGCTTTCTGGTTACGCCAGTGCAGGGATGCCGACGCCGGCGCTTCGGACTCGGGCGCGCGGAACGTGACGCGGAAGCCCTCGTTCAGCGTTCCGCGAAGATAGGTCGGCGCGAGGGTCTTCAGCTTCGAATCCTCGGCGAGAATCTCGCGGACGCGTTGTTCTTCGCCCTCTTTCGAGACGACGAACACCGTGCGGTTGCCTTCCTTCTGCCAGGCGAGGACCTGCTCCAGGAACACGCGGCGGGCATCCTCCTCGACCTGCAGCCGCTCGTGAGCCACCAGGCTGTCGTCCGGGTAGCTGCGATGATGTACGAGGCTCTCGGTGTTCCAGGTGACATCCTCCGGGCTGTCTTCAAAAAGCGCGGATGCTTCGTCGAGGTCGCTGATCCCCACCGCCGCGGTGCAACGCGATAGGAGAGAGGCGAGCGGATCAGCGCCTTCGCGAGCCAGGGCGCTGAACTCGCGGTCGAGGCTGGCGGGCTCGACGAAGACGAGCTGCGTCAGCGGCGAGAGGTAGTCCGACAATCCTGTTTTTGAAGGGTCGAGGCGGACGCGCGGCGTGGCGGAGAGCGAGATCTCCGGAACCGACTCCCCGGAACGCTGCGTCACCGGATCGAACGCGCGGATGTCCTCAATCTCGTCGCCGAAGAAGTCGAGCCGGTAGGGTTGATTCGCGGTCACCGGATACACGTCGATGATTCCGCCGCGGATCGCGTAGTGCCCCGGCGCCTCGCAAACGACTTCGGAGTCGTAGTCCAGCTCGCGCAGCTTCTCGAGCAGGCCCTGGAATGGCTGTGTCTGCCCGCGTTTGAGCACAAACTCGCGCGTTGCGAATTCCTCCAGCGCCGGGACCTGTTGCAGCATTGCGGCCGGGGTGGTCACGACCACCAACGGGGCTGCGGAAGGCGCGACGGAGTTGCCTGACGTTCCAATCTGGCGCGTGGCGCGCAACCGCGAGAGCACGGTCAGGCGATCGGCCGACGCCGCGAACGCCTCGCGCATGTCGCGGCTGTCGGGCATCGATTCGGGAAAAACGAGCACGTCGAGTTTCGACGGATCGCCCGACGCTCCGTGAAAGAAAGCGACATCCTCGGCCAGCTGCTCCGCGGAACGGAGCTCCTCGACCACCACCAGATTCACCGGCGCCGCCTGAGTGCGTACGAGTTCGTCCAGGACCGCTCCGCGTGCGGCGGCGCAGACTCCCGTGAGCTTGAGACGGCGGATGGACGAGGCGACGGGCATGGAACGAAGAAGCTAGCCAGGGAAACGCGAATGACCAGCGGAGGAAACCCGAAACCCGTCGTCTCCGCGGCGTCGGAGGGTGGGGCGAACGGAGGGCATGGCTCCGCGGTATCGCGACAGCTTTCGGAGTTTCCCGAACGTCGCCGCCGGCGCGGACGAACTGGCGGAAGCTACGGCTGGAACTTCAGCAGCGCTTCCCGGGCCGCCGCTTCTTCCGCGGATTTTTTCGACATGCCGCGGCCGGAGCCGAGCAGCTCGTCGTTCAGGAAGACCCGCGCCTCGTATTCACGGGCGTGATCCTCCCCGGAAACATGGGTGACGGCGTAGTGCAGGGCGTTGTTGCCGTGCTTCGGTTGCACGATCTCCTGCAGCTGGCCCTTGGGATTCTCGGACGGCTGAGTGCTGTCCAGCCGATCGGGCAACGATCCGTAGAGGCTCAGCACGATCCGGCGCGTCATGGTGAGATCGCTGTCGAGATAGATGGCACCGACGAGCGCCTCGAAGGCGTCTTCAAGCGTGGACGGGCGGGTTCGCCCCGCACTCATCTCCTCGCTGGCGCTGAGGCGCAGGCAGGCGTCGAGGCCGATTTCCTTGGCGAGTCCGCTGAGAAACAGTCCTTTCGAAAGAGCGGAGCGACGTTTGCTGAGCGAACCTTCGCGATCGCCGGGGAAAAGGTTGTAGAGCGTATCCGTGAGGATGAGCTGCAGCACGGCGTCGCCGAGAAACTCCAGACGCTGGTTGCTCTCGGTGACGGTGGGATGATCCTGGAGGTACGAGGGGTGCGTGATGGCGCATTCGAGCAGGGCAGGCAGCTTGAACTCGTACACCAACCGGTGTTGCAGGCGCTCGAGCGAGTTGGGAGCGGAATCCGACACAGCGAGCCAGCCTCTGGAGTCCGGAGGAACTCTCAAACTCGAAATTTGCCCACCCCGCGGGGCCACGTCGCGGCGGGCGTTTCGGGAACCTCTAAGAGCTGGCGCTCGCGTATCGCCGCAAGCCACGCCGGAACACGGTGGTCCCGATGAGAAGCCACAGCAACGTCACGCCCAGCAGCCAGAGGACATAGCGAGCGTCGACGCCGTGCATGATCGATTTCGAGGGCACGTTGCTGACCAGCACCACGGGAAGCAGCCAGACGAAAATGACATTGGAGGCGCCGCGAAACGCCTCTTTGGGAAGGCGGGAAAACTCGAAGAGCGTGAAGTAGCTGCCTTCGATGCCCTGACTTCCCACGATCCAAAAGGTCAGCGAAACGATCAACAGGAGTGTGCCGTACTCGATTATGAGTCCGCACAGAATCAGGAGAATGTACGTGACGATGTCGCCAAAACCCGGATGCAGGCCGAGCTGGTGGGCCGAGTAGGCCACCACCGAAACGGCCACGAGGACGTTGAGCAGCCCGTCGAGGTCGAGCTTGCGCGTCGAAACCATGAACAGCGGGTTGCCTGGCTGCGCGAGGAAGAAGTCGAATTGCCCCGTCCGGATATTGCGCCCGAGCTCGAAGAGATTGCTCCAGAACAGCCCCATCATCAGCCGCTGCATGATCATCGACGTGCCGACCAGAAGCAGCATCTGGTACTGCGTCCATCCGGCGATCTCACGGGTGTGACGGTAGATGACGGATACGAGCAGGATGTTCACCGTCATCCAGAAGAGCTCGACGAGAGACCACATGATGAAGTCGAAACGGAACATCATCGTGCGGACCGTCGAATACCGGGCACAAGCGAGCCAGACGCGCAGGTAGTTGAGAAAACTCATCGCGATCAGCCTCCCACAGCGGTGTGACGCCGGAGACCCCGGCGCCAAAGAAGCTCAGCCAAGCCGAGCAGAGCTACGAGCCAGACCGCCTGCAGGAGAAGCCCGCTGAGCGCCGTCGCCTGATCGAGCCGTCCCGTGATGATCGCCGTCGGAAAGTACATCTGGTAGTAATACGGCAGATACTTCGAAATCTGGTAGAGGAGGGGCGGCATCAGATCCAGGGGGAAGACCTGACCTCCGAGCATGGTCTCGATCGCGAAGGAAAGAATGATGAACGACTGGATCTCGAGGAACCAGAACGAGAGCATCCCGAAGCAGTAGGCGATGGTGAATTGAATCAGGGCCGCCATCGCGAGCGCCGGGACGGCGAGCAGGTAACGCCAGCCGTCGACCGGGAAGGAAAGGTATTTCCAGAGGAAGGGCAGAAGCAGGACGAACGGAATCAACGCCAGCAGGCCGGAGACGAGCCGGGCGGCGGCGAAGACGCTGATGCGGTAGAGGAAGTAGTTGATCGGCTTCAGCAGGAACTGGTTGATCAGCCCGTTCCGGATGTCCTCGCTGATCTGGTAGTCTTCGTTGAAGGCGCTGATGAAGAACTGCAGCACCAGCATGGTGATGAAGTAGGTCAGCGTCTGACGTAGATCGAAGCCACCGATTGCCGACTGCCCTGCGAACGCGGCGCCCCAGAGGATGAAGGCATACGCGAGGTGGATGAACGAAAAGACCGACCGCACCGCGAAGTTCCACCGGTAAACGAGGCCGCTCTGCAGGCCGACGAGGAATGCGTGTCGGTATTTGTCTAGAGCGGCGAGCATGGCGGTGTGGCGGAAGGCAGAAGTGAGTTCCGAGATGCAGTTGGCGCAAGCACGGGATGCGGACAACCACACGGGGGCCTCCCGGTGCTCCCCGCGGGCTTCGACGCGACGCGATCGCGCCGGATTATTTCTGCGCGAGGTTAAACCGCGCGATAATCTCCTTCGCCAAGTTCTTGTAGGCGGACGCACCAGGGCTGAGCTGGTCGTATTCGAAGATCGTTTTTCCGAAGCTTGGTGCTTCGCTGAGGCGCACCGTGCGCGGGATGACGGTCGAGAAAATCTTGTCGGGCAGGTGCTGCTTCACCTCGTCGACCACCTGGCGCGAGAGATTGGTGCGAACGTCGAACATCGTCATGACGATGCCGCCCACTTCCAGGGCGGTGTTGACGTTGGCCGTCTTCAGGCGGTCGACGACCTTGAGAATCTGGCCCAATCCTTCGAGGGCCATGTATTCGCATTGGAGCGCGATCAGCAGGTAGTCGGCCGCAGCGAGGCTGTTCATCGAGAGCATGCCGAGCGCGGGCGGGCAATCGATGATGATGGCCTTGTAGCCTCCGGAGTCGCGAACGGGCTGAAGGCAGGTGCGAAGCTTGGAAAGGTAGTTTTCGGTCTGCGCGAGCTCGATCTCCGCCGCCGCGAGGTCGACCTCGCTGGGAATGAGGGCGAGATGCTCGTAACGCGTCGGCGTGATCATGGACAGCGCCGTGCCCTCGCCGTGCAGCGGGCCGTAGAGGCTCTTGCCCTCCTGCTTTTCGACCCCCACCGCGCTTGTCGCATTCGCCTGGGGATCGAGGTCAACGAGCAGCGTGTGGATCTTCTTGTCGGCAAGCGCCGCCGCCAGGTTGACGGCCGTGGTGGTTTTTCCGACTCCGCCTTTTTGATTGGCGATGGTGAAGACGAGGCTGCCCATATGTCTGGGGATTAATCGCAACCGCGGCAGGGGAGTCTAGCGCGAAAGCAGCCTCTGGAAGGACCTCAACGGGCGCTCCGAGCCCGTTCGGCCAGCGTCACACTGGCCGCGAGGAGCGCACCGCCGACCAGCAGCCGCATCCAATCGGCCTGTTCGCCGAAAAACAGGAGGGAGCAGGCCACCGCCAGCGGGATCTTGGCGTTGTTCATCGCGGCCAGCGTGCCGGCGTTGACCTGGGTGGCTCCGCGGTTCCACAGGAAAAAGCAGACGCCAGAGGCGAGGATGCCGAGGTAGGCGAGGATTCCCCACTGGGCGGGCGTGGGCGAAAAACCGTGCCACGCTCCTTGCTGAAGCGTGTAGGCGAGCGTCGCTGCGACCCCGCCCAGGTAAAGCCAGCCAAAGAGCCGGTAGTCGGCCAGCGCTGTCAGGCTGCTTCGGATACGCCGGTAGGCCAATTGCCCCACGGCGAAGCAGGCATTCGACAGCTGCACGAGCCAGAATCCGGTGAGCGTGTCGCCGCTGGCGGACGATCCTTTCCAGACGACGACAGCCGCTCCGGCGACGGAGAGCGCGGCGGCGGCCCAGAAGAGACCGTTGGAACGGCGCTCCATGATCGCGTCGATCAGCGTGACCAGGAGCGGCGTCGTGATCGTGAACAGCGCGACCTCGTAGGCGTGCAGGTAGTGAAAGGCCTGCAGGTAAAACAGGTACATGGCGCCGAACTGGACCGCCCCGGTTGTGGCCAACTGCACGCGCTGCCGTGTGCTGGTGCCCTCGAAACGCAGGAACGGAAGGAATACGAGGGCGGAGAGTCCGATCCGCACCGCCGCCACGGCCGAGGAGTCGAGCCCCGCGAGCCTGTTCTTGATCAGGCCGAACGAGAACGCCCAGACGAACGAAACCAGAAGGAGCAGCGGCATGCGGGAAAAGCGGGAGGCTCGCTCGGCTTGCTACAGAGCCCCCGTGAAAGCGCGGAGAGGGATGCGGCGAGCCGAAGGAGACGACGGTTTCACGAGGTCAGACGCGGAAAATCGCGCCGAGTTTTTTGCCGAGCAGCACGGTCATGCCGACGAGCGTGATGGCGAGAAATGCCATCGCCCATACGCCGAGAGCGCTGGCGATGAACTTGCCGTCGCCGAGCAGCTGGAAGAGTTCGAGGATGGCCTTCGTGATGGGATAATACACCTGCTTCTGGGCGAGCACGAGCGAGTCGCTGACCTCGAGCATCGCGAAGGCAAACGCAAGCAGGCCGCCGGCGATGAGGTTGGCCGTGATCAGCGGCAGGGTGACGCGGAACGTGGCGCGCAGCGGCGACGCTCCGAGATTCTGCGCCGCTTCGTCGAGCGTCTCGCTGGTCTGCTGGAATCCAGCGACGGCTGAACGAACCACGTACGGGAGCCGCCGGATTGAGTACGCGACGATGAGGAGGAAGGTCGGATTTGCGACCGGGTTGAGGCGTTCGAAAAACTTCCCTTCCTGGCTCATGGCCAGATAACCGAAAGCCAGGACGAGGCCCGGAACGGCGAGCGGCAGCATGGAGAGAAAATCGAGCACCTGGCGGCCGGCGATCTTGGTCCGTACGATCACGTAGGCGATGGCGACGCCCAGGGCGATGTCGACGATGGTGGATACGCTGGCGAATTTCAGGCTGTTCGCGATGGCTGGAACCGTGAGGTCGTGCCCCAGCGCGATGCGGAAGTTGTCCAGCGTGTAGTGCTGGGGAAATACGCTCGCGTACCAGTCGGTCGAAAACGCCACCAGGACCACGCCCAAGTGCGGCAGCACGGCCACGAAAGTCACCAGAGCAAAGGCCGCCGTGCAGAGCCACGCCTTCGCCGGCGGGAGCGCGCGGGCGCCGCCGGTGCTCGTGGCTTTCGCCATCATCGCGTAGCTGTTGCGCCCGAAGAGACCTTTGCCGACGGCGTAGAGCAGGACGGTGCTGGCGAGCATCACCGTTACCAGCGTGTAGGGGAACGGGTTTCCGCCGAGGTCCTTGAGACCGTAGAAAATCTGCACCGACGTGACCCGCGGATAGTCGAACACGAGCGGCACGCCGAGCTCGGTGAATGCCCAGATGAAGACGATCGTGCCGCCGGCGAAGAGCCCGGGGTTGATCAGAGGAAGCGTGATTTTGAAGAACCGCCGAAAGCCCGTGCAGCCGAGATTCTCCGCGGCTTCTTCCATCGCGGGATCGATGTTCGCCAGCGCTGCCACGGCGTTGAGGTAGATGATCGGGTACAACGAGAGCGCCTGGACGATCGCGATGCCGAGGAAGGGGTAGGCGGCGAACCAGTCGAACGTCCATCCGGCGGGTTTCACCCCGAGCGCAACGATGAGCGAGTTGAGAGCACCGTATTGCCCGAGCATCTGCTTGATCCCGATCGCGCCGACGAAGGGCGGCAGGATCATCGGCACCAGCACCACCGAGCTGAGCAGGCCCTTCCCGGGAAAGAGATACCGGTCGGAGATGAACGCCAGCGGCAGTGCGATCAGCAGCGCGAAGGTCGTCGCGGTGCAGGCCAGAAAAAACGAATTGGCCAGCGCGCCCAAGTACATTGGATCGGCCAGCACGGCGCGGAGAAAGTCGAAAGTCAGCTTCCCATTCGCATCGATGAAGCCGCCTTTCAGGATCTGAAAGATCGGCCAGACGAAAAACGCGGCGAAAAACAGCAACGTGAGCGCGAAGACGGCCCGGGCGAGAGACTTCGACATGACCGGTTTAGTCTGCGCGGAGAGCCGCCCGGCGGGCAAGCGGAGTCTCGAAACGGTTGTGTCACACGGAAGCGCGGCAAGACGATCCGCGATGCGTCACGGAGGCGGCGGGACTGGGCGTGCCCGCCTCCGTCGCTGCGGAGTTGCCCGGCTGGCACCCGACAGCAACGACCTCGGCGAAACGAAAAAGCCGCCGGGTCCGAAAGACCCGGCGGCTCGCTTTACCAGGAAAAAATCAGTTCCGCCCGACGCGGCGCGACTTCGTTTCGATGAATTCGCGGATGACCTCCATGCGTTTCCGCTGGCGGTCTTCCTCTTCGATTTCGTTCACGCTCCGCTGGGCTTCGTTTTTCGCCATCGCCTTCCGCATCTTGGAGAGAGCGATGTTCTGCAGCTGGCGGACGCGCTCGCGCGTGACCTTGAATTTCCGGCCGACCTCTTCGAGGGTCATCTCGTTGGCGCCGTCGAGACCGAAGCGCAGGCGGATGATCTCGGCTTCGCGCGGATCGAGGGAATCCACCATCGACTTGAGGTCGGAGTTGAGATTCCGCTCGCGCAGGCTGTCGAACGGGCTGACCGCGTTTTCGTCGCCGACAATCTCGCCGAAGGTGGACGAGTCGCCGTCCTCTCCGATCGGAGCGTCGAGCGAGGTGGGACGCACGCTGACCGACTTCAGATGGGCGACCTTGCTGGTCGGGATCTGAAGCTCCATCGCGAGCTCTTCGTCGGTGGGCTCGCGGCCAAGCTCCTCCGTGAGAGCCATGGCGGTGCGGCGCATCTTCGAAATCTTGTCCACCAAGTGAACAGGCAGCCGGATCGTTTTGCTCTGATTGGCGAGGGCGCGCTTGATCGACTGCTTGATCCACCACGCGGCGTACGTGCTGAGCTTGCCGCCCTTGCGGGGATCGAAGCGCTCGACGGCTTTGATCAAGCCGATGTTGCCTTCGCTGATCAGGTCGAGGAGCGGAAGACCGAAGTCCTTGTAATCGTGGGCGATTTTCACGACCAGGCGGAGATTGGCCTGGATCATGTGGTCGCGCGCAGCCTTGTCGCCGCGGCGGATGCGGCGGGCGAGCGCGACTTCTTCTTTGGGAGTGAGGAGTGCGGTTTTGCCGATTTCCTGGAGATAGAGCTGGAGATTGCTGCGCTCCAGCGGGGCCGCCTCGGAGGGGGCAGGTTCGGCTTTTTCGAGGAAGGAAGGGGGCGCGTCGAGCGTGGCCACTGCGGCATGGGGCTGCTGCTCGGCAAGGTCGGCTTCGTCGGCGAACTTATCGCTGGTTTTCGGTTTCGGAGCCATGACGTCGTTGATTTGGATTGTTTCCGCCAGCCGCGGGCGCCGGCGTGTGTGCTTTGCGTTCGGTGACCGAACGGAGCGGGAATCGTTCCATATCGCTAGTACGGCTGCCTCCCTCGGAGCGAAGCAATTTCGGGAGGCTCCAGACGTGCGAAACGCGTCGGACTGTCCCATTTCACTGGGGCGGTCTGACGCTTACGGTAATTTTCCCTATGGCACTTTACGGAAACTCCGTACGGGCTGCTAGTGCCGATGCATCATAGAGATACGTCTAATACGCGGCTCGCCGGCCTATCAGATAAACTGCTCGCAGATGGCGACCGCCTTAAAGAGTGCGGAGGCCTTGTTGACAGTCTCCTGATACTCGGCGGCGGGTATTGAATCTGCCACTACACCAGCGCCCGCCTGGATATGGATCCGGCCGTCCTTCACCAGCGCGGTGCGCAGCATGATGCAGGAGTCGAGATTGCCGTCGTATCCAAAATACCCCAACGCGCCGGCGTAGAAGCCGCGCTGGCTCGGCTCTTTCGACGCGATGATCTGCATGGCGCGGATCTTCGGCGCGCCGGTCACGGTGCCGGCGGGGAACGTCGCCCGCATCAGGTCGTACGCGGTCTTGTCGGGCGAAATCGCTCCCTCGACCTGCGAGACGATGTGCATCACGTGGGAATAGCGTTCGATGACCATCATCTCCGGGACCTGGACGCTGCCGTATTGGCAGACGCGCCCGATGTCGTTTCGGGCGAGGTCGACGAGCATGAGGTGTTCGGCGCGCTCCTTTTCGTCGGCCAGGAGTTCCTTCTCGAGGGCGACGTCCTCGGCGTGGGTCGCACCCCGTTTCCGGGTGCCGGCGATCGGGCGGATCTCGACCAGACCGTCGGTGAGGCGCACGTGCACCTCGGGCGAGGCGCCGACGATCGCGTAATCGCCCGTATCCAAAATGAACATATACGGCGACGGGTTCACGGTGCGCAGGGCCCGGTAGAGATCCAGCGGGCTCTTGGTGAACTCGCGGCTGAAGCGCTGGGACGGGACGACCTGGATGATGTCGCCCGCGCGGATGAACTCCTTCGTCTCCTCGACCGTGCGTTCGAAGTCGGGCTTGGTGAAATTGCCGGCGGGCACGCGAATCGCGCCTGCATCGACCAGCGGCGCCGGCGCGAGAGCGCGGGGCTGACGCAGCAGTTCGAAGAGTTTGCCGAGTTCCGAAACCGCTTCGTCGTAAGCCTTGCCGGCGTCTTCGCCGACGACGTGGGCATTCACGCACAGCCGAAGCGTCTGTTTGGCGCGGTCGAAGATCAGGAGCGAGTCCGTGACCATGAAATAGAGCAGGGGCGTCCCGAGCTCGTTCACGGTTGGCGCCGGGACAGAGCGCTCGATCCGGGTGATGTACTCGTAGCCGATGAAGCCGACGGCACCGCCGATGAAGCGGGGCAGCCCGGGCAGGCTCACGGGGCGGTGCGGGCGCATTTCCTCCTCGATGAGCGTCAGCGGGTCCTGAGGCGTTGGAACGCGCCGTGTCGGTTTGCCGGGTTCGCGGATCTCGGTCGTTTCCGACCCGCAGGAGAACGTGCGGCGGGGACGGCAGCCGATGAAGGTGTAGCGGGAGAGGTTCTCTCCGCCTTCCACCGATTCGAGAAGGTAGGATGGGCCGGTTTCCTTCAACTTCGCGTAGGCGGAGACCGGCGTCTCGAAGTCCGCCATCAGGTCCGTGTAGACCGGGATGACGTTGCCTTGCTGGGAGAGCTGAACGAACCGGGAACGATCAGGGAAAATTTGCATGAAGACGGACGGGAAAAGAAACCACTACGGGACACAGATGAACACGGACACGGAAGGGAAACGGGGCGCCGTCACCATCGAGTTCCGAGTTTCATGAGTGGCATCCGTGAGAGTGGTGGGTGAAATCCGTCTTCCGGCTGCGCCGGATCATTCGACGGTTACCGATTTGGCGAGATTCCGCGGCTTGTCCACGTCGCACCCACGTTCGACAGCGATATAGTAACTGAGGAGTTGGACGGGCACAGTTGCGACGATTGGCAGCACGGCTTCGTGACAGTCCGGGATCGTGATGACCTCGTCCGCCAAGCCGGCAGGGATCTCGCAGCCTTCGGTCGTGACGACAATGGTCGGGCCGCGTCGCGCTTTGATCTCCTGAATCGACGAGACGAGCTTGTTGAAGATCTCGCACTGCGGGGCGAAGAAAACCGTCGGGCACTTTTCGCTGATGAGCGCGATGGGCCCGTGTTTCATCTCCGCGGCGGGATAACCTTCGGCGTGGATATAGGAAATCTCCTTCAGCTTCAGCGCACCCTCGAGTGCGATCGGAAAGAGCGACAGGCGGCCCAGGAAGAGCATGTCGTTGTACCGCGCGAATCGCTTCGCGACGTTCCGGATGTGAGGAGCCTGTTCCAGCACCTTCCGAACCAGATCGGGCACGCCTTTCAGCGCTTTCACATACTGTACGCCGTCCGCGAAACTCATGTCGCGCATCCGGGCGATGTAGAGCGCGATCATCGCGCCGACCATTAGTTGGGACGTGAATGCTTTGGTGGAGGCGACTCCGATTTCCGGCCCGACATGTTGATAAATGCCCCCATCGGCTTCGCGTGCGATGCTCGAACCCACGCTGTTGTTGATCGCCATTACCTTGTAGCCTTTGCGCTTCGCTTCGCGCAGGGCGCCGAGCGTATCGATGGTTTCGCCCGACTGGCTGACCATGAAGAAAAGTGTATTCCCGCTCAGCGGCGTGTTCCGGTAGCGGAATTCGGAGGAGTAATCCACCTCCACCGGCACGCGCGCGAACCGCTCGATCAGATGTTCAGCGACCAGGCAGGCGTGCCAGGCGGTGCCGCACCCGCAGAACGCAAACCGATCGAGCTGTCGGAACTCCACCGGACTCAGGTTGAGTCCGCCGAACTGCGCCGTGCTGCCGTCGGCCGAAAAGCGGCCGCGCATGGTGTTTTCGAGCGCGGCGGGCTGCTCGAAAATCTCCTTCTCCATGAAGTGGGAGTAGGAGCCGAGCTCGGTGGCATCGACCGTCCACGTCACGCGATTGACGATCGGCGATACGTCTTCCTCGGCCTGCGTGATGATCGTGAAGCGCTTCGGGGTGACGTGCACCAGTTCGCCGTCTTTCAGATAGACGACGTTCTGCGTCCGGCTGATCAGGGCGGAGACATCGCTGGCAATGATATACTCCTCTTCGCCGACTCCCAGGATCAGCGGAGAAGCTTTCCGGGCGGCGACGATTTCACCGGGGGCATCGGAACACACGACGGCGATTCCGTAGGTTCCCTCGACGTGCATCAGGGCGCGGCGGACGCTCTCCAGAAAACGGCTTTTGTCGCCGGCCTGCGGCTCCTTCTGATAGTGGTACGCGATCAGGTTGACGAGAGCCTCCGTGTCCGTTTCCGAGCTGAAGGTATAACCCTTGCTGAGCAGGAAGCGCTTCATGCTCGCGAAATTCTCGATCACCCCGTTGTGGATCAGGGCGAACTTGCCGTCGCTGCTGACGTGCGGGTGCGCGTTGGCGTCCGTCACGCCGCCGTGCGTCGCCCAGCGAGTATGGGCGATGCCGGTTGTCCCCGTGAGCTGGTGGCGGGCGACCTCCTTGACCAGGTTTTCGACCCGGCCGACCTTTTTCGCGACGTCGATGTGGTTGTTCTGGAGAACGGCGACGCCGGCGGAGTCATACCCGCGGTACTCCAGCCGCTTCAGTCCTTCGAGGAGGATTGTCACAGCCTTCTGTTTGCCGACGTAACCAACAATTCCACACATAGTTTTCTTCTTTTGACTGGCGAAATTACCCGTCGCAACAAACGTAGTGCAAGGCTTTAGGCCCAACATATGCCAACCCCAAAGAATGTGATCGCAGTCATCATGGGCGGCGGACGCGGAACGCGTCTCCAGCCGCTGACGTCGGAGCGGAGCAAGCCTGCGGTGCCGTTGGCGGGCAAATACCGGTTGGTCGATATACCGATCAGCAACTGCATCAATTCCGACATCAATCGCATCTTCCTTCTGACGCAGTTTCAGACCGCCTCGCTCCACCGGCACATCCAGAACACCTACCACTTCGATTCGTTTGGCTACGGCTTCGTGGACATCCTCGCCGCCGAGCAGACGGACAAGAGCGCCGACTGGTATCAGGGCACCGCCGATGCGGTCCGCCGAAACCTGCAGCACTTCCGGTCCTTCCCGCACGAGATCGTGCTCATCCTCTCGGGGGACCAGCTCTACCGGATGGATTTTCGCGAGATCCTGAAACAGCACGTGGAGAGCGGGGCGGACGTGACCGTGTCCTCCGTGCCGTTCCCCGTGAGCCGCGTGGAGGGACTCGGCCTCATGCGCGTGAACGACGATCTTTCCATCACGGAATTCGTGGAGAAACCGAAGGATCCGGCGGTCATCGATTCGCTGCGGCTAAGCGATAACCTCGAGAAGAAGTACAAGCTTCCTCCCGGCGGCAACTGCCTGGCCTCGATGGGCATTTACGTATTCAACCGCTCGGTACTCCAGGAGTCCCTGGACAACTCCATGACCGATTTCGGCAAGGAGATCATCCCGAGCCTCCTCGGAAAGAAACGCCTGTTCGCGTATGTCTTCCAAGGATACTGGGAGGACATCGGAACGGTGCGGGCCTTCTTCGAGGCCAACCTCGCCCTCGCGCAGCCCCTGCCTCCCTTCAACTTCTTCGACGCGCGCGATCCGATCTACACGCAGGACCGGTTCCTGCCGCCCTCGAAGATCAACAACTGCACCATCGACTACGTCGTGCTCGGCGACGGCGCCATCATCGAAGGCTCGCGCGTTAAGCATAGCGTTATCGGCATCCGTTCGTTCATCCGGGAAGGCTGCAACCTGGAAGACGTGGTGATGATGGGGGCGGATTTCTACCAGACCGAGGACGAGATGAAATCGGATCTGGAGAAGGGAATCCCGCACACCGGCGTCGGCCGCAATTGCTGGATCAAGGGAGCGATCATCGACAAGAACGCTCGCATCGGCGACAACGTGAAGCTCTCCGCGGAAGGCAAGGCGGACGGCACCTACCCGCACGGCATCATGGTCCGCGACGGCGTGCTTCTCGTGCCCAAGGGCGGAATCGTCCCGAACGGCAGCGTCGTTTGATTCCTGCCGCGCAACGCGAAGGTCGCGGACGCAGTCGATCGGCTCCGCAGCGATTGCGGTGGCGCCTTTGAGGGCTGGCCGGAGAACAAAAAAGGCGGACCCGGAGGTCCGCCTCGAAAGCGTCAGGTCTCGGCGCCGATCAGTTGTTGAACCGGAAGAGGGCGACGTCGCCGTCCTGGAAAACGTAGTCTTTGCCTTCCAGACGGTACTTGCCGGCGTCGCGCGCCGCGGCCGTGCTGCCCAGCTTGACAAGGTCGTCGTAACTCACGACTTCGGCCTTGATGAAGCCCTTCTCGAAATCGGTGTGGATCACGCCGGCGGCCTGTGGCGCCTTCCAGCCCTTCTTGATCGTCCAGGCGCGGACTTCCTTTTCGCCCGCCGTGAAGTAGGTCAGGAGTCCAAGAAGTGAATACGTCGCGCGGATCAGCGCGGAAACGCCGGAGTCGGAAACGCCGAGATCCTTGAGGAACTCCTTTGCCTCGTCCGGGGACAGGTCGATCAGCTCGGCTTCGATGCGGGCGCTGATGGGAACGTAGGCGGCGTCGTGGTGGGTTCGGACGAACTCGGCTACTTTCTGCACGAACGGATTCTGTTCGGCGTTGGCGAGATCGCTCTCCGCGACGTTGCAGGCGTAGATGACGGGCTTGGCGCTGAGCAGCTGGAACAGCTTCAGCAGCTTCGCCTCCTCCTCGTTCACCGGGAAGATGTTCGCCGGCTTGTTGGCGTTGAGGTGCGGCGTGATCCGCTCGAGCAGGGCCATCTCGGCCTGGGCTTCTTTGTCGCCGCTCTTCGCCTTCTTCTGCGTTTTCTCGATGCGCTTTGTCACGGCATCGAGGTCGGCGAGGATCAGCTCGGTCGTGATGACCTCGATGTCGCGCACCGGGTCGACCGAACCCATCGTGTGAACGACGTCGGGATCCTCGAAGCAGCGGACGACGTGGACGATGGCGTCGACCTCGCGGATGTTCGCGAGAAACTGGTTGCCGAGACCTTCGCCCTTGCTCGCTCCGGCGACCAAACCGGCGATGTCGACGAATTCGATGGCTGCCGGGATCACCACCTGGGTTTTGGCGATCTTCTGAAGCACGTACATGCGTTCGTCGGGCACGGTCACGACGCCCACATTCGGATCGATCGTGCAGAACGGGTAGTTCGCCGCTTCCGCTTTCCGGGAGCGGGTGAGGGCGTTGAAGAGGGTTGATTTGCCCACGTTGGGCAGGCCGACGATGCCAGCTTTCAGCATAGCCGAGCACCTTCGCGGCCCGACGGAGAGGATTCAACAAATTTAAGCCGCGCCTCAACCGCGGCGCGGAGAAGTTGGAATTTGGAAGTTCGAAATTGGGAGCCAGTTTAGTGGCTGAGCATGTTCGCAGACTGAGCCGATTCAGGTCTCGGGAAGGGTAGGGCGCGTTATCCTTAACGCGCCGCCGTATGCACCGTTTCCAGCCTCGAGAGCTTGCAGACGGCCAAGGATGTCCTGATCTCACCGTGCGATCCGCTTGCGCCCAACTACCAACTTCCAAATTCCAACTTCTCCGGCGCCGTCGGCGACGGCTATAACACACGCTTGACAAGGGGGGCGCCGGTTAGTGCACTCCCCGGCTTTTCTACAAGAAATCGTTCAGAAGAACTCCGCTCATGTCCCTCAAAATCCGTCTCTCCCGTATCGGCGCCGTGCACAAGCCGATCTACCACGTTGTGGTGGCTGAAACCCGTTCCCGCCGCGACGGCGCTCCGGTTGAGATCCTTGGCACGTACACGCCGCAGTCGAAGACGACTCCGCTGACGCTCGACGTCGCCCGGGCCGACTACTGGATGAGCAAGGGCGCGCTCGCGACCGACACGGCCAAGGGTCTGATCAAGAAGGCTCGCAAGGCCGCGCCGGCTGCTTAAGCGCACCCGGTGTTTGCTTGGGGACGCGCCTCGCGTCCCTGTCCGACCAAAGCCTCGGCTCGTCCGAGGTTTTGTCGTTTACGCACCGACCGCCTTTATCCTCAGCTTCCTCCCCATGCCGCTGCACATCGACGTGCTTACGTTATTCCCGCGGATGCTCGACGGTGTTCTGAACGAGAGCATTCTGGGCAAGGGGATTTCGGCGGGGCATCTTTCCGTCAAGGTTCACGACCTCCGCGCGTGGACAACCGACAAGCACCGGACCGCGGACGATCGGCCTTTTGGCGGCGGCGCGGGCATGGTGATGAAGCCGGATCCGGTCTTTGCGGCGATGGAGCAGATACAGACTCCCGGCTGCCGGCGCATTTACCTGACGCCCGACGGCGTGCCGCTTTCGCCGGAGATCGCAGAAGAACTCTCAAAGCAAACGCACCTGGTTTTTCTCAGCGGCCATTACGAAGGAATCGACCAGCGGATCCGCGATTGCGTCATCGATCAGGAGCTCAGTATCGGCGATTACGTGCTCACCAACGGCACGCTGGCGGCCGCGGTGGTAATCGATGCGCTGAGCCGCTTTATCCCAGGTGTTTTGGGGGAAGAAAAGTCATTGACGCACGAATCCTTCACCGGCAAGTTGCTCGACTTTCCTCAATACACGCGTCCCGCCGAATTTCGGGGTATGTCCGTGCCGGAAGTGCTCCTCTCGGGCAACCACGGCGAGATCGAAAAGTGGCGACACGCGAAACGTATCGAGAAAACCCGCCAAGTCCGTCCCGATTTATACGCTAAATATCAGTCATGAATCCCATCATCAAAGAGCTGACCGCTCCCCAGCTTAAGAACAACCTGCCTGCGTTCAAAGTGGGCGACGGCGTGCGGGTGCACACGAAGGTTCGCGAAGGCGACAAAGAGCGCATCCAGGTGTTTGCCGGGATCGTGATCGCTCGCAAGGGCCACGGGATTCATGAGACCTTCACGGTTCGCCGCATCAGCTACGGCGAGGGCGTCGAGCGCGTTTTCCCGGTGAATTCGCCGAACATTGAGAAGATCGAGATCGAGCGTGAGTCCGAGCCGATGCGCGCCCGCCTCTATTACCTGCGCAGTCGTCAGGGCAAGGCCGCCGTTGCGGTTCGCGAGAAGCGTTCCGAAGGCGCCGCCGCTTCGACCCAGAGCTGATAGCGGTCAACAATTAGAGCACTTTTCAAGGCGAGCTTTCATAGGCTCGCCTTTCTTATGCCCGAATTTCGGCTTTCCCCCGCTCCGGGGCTTCCTTAAGCCGTGCCTTTTCCGCACACGAGTGCGTTCCCCCGCCAACACCCTGATATCTCATGAAACTCCAAACCGACATCCTCGCCAAAGCCTGCGCGCAAGCTCGTGGCCTAGCCCTGGACGCTGTTCATAAATGCTCGTCCGGTCACCTCGGCTTGCCCCTCGGCGCGACCGAGATCGGCGCCGTGCTTTATGGCAACGCGCTGGTCCACAATCCCGACGAGCCGCGCTGGCTGAATCGCGATCGGTTCGTGCTCTCCGCAGGACACGGCTCGATGTTCCTCTACTCGTGGCTGCACTTGAGCGGTTACGCGCTTTCGCTCGAGGAGCTTAAGAATTTCCGCCAGTTGCATAGCAAAACCCCGGGCCATCCGGAGTTCTTGGAGACGCCGGGTGTCGAGAGCACGACGGGCCCCCTCGGGCAGGGCGTGGGCAACGCCGTCGGAATGGCGATGGCGGGGAAGATGGCCGAGGCCCGGTTCAACACGCCGGAGCATCCGATTTTCGACTACCACGTGATCGCACTCGCGGGCGACGGCTGTATGCAGGAAGGCGTGGCGATGGAAGCGGTGGCTTTCGCAGGCCACCAGAAACTCGACAACCTGATCCTGATCTACGACTCGAACGACGTCACGCTCGACGCCATGGCCGCGAAGACGCAGAGCGAGAATACCGCGGCGCGTTTCAAGGCGATTGGCTGGGACGTGCAGACACTCGTCGATGGCCATGATCTGGCCGCGATTCTCAAGGCGATCAACCGCGCCAAAAAAGCGCAGAGCGGCAAGCCGCAGCTGATCGTTGCCAAGACGCAGATCTGCCGCGGGATTCCCGAAGTCGCCGGAACCAGCAAGGGACATGGCGAGGGTGGGGCGAAATTCGCGGATGCGGCCCGCAAGGGTCTGGGCCTCCCCGAAGGTGAGCTCTTTTTTGTCAGCGAGGACGTCCGTGCCTACTTCACCGATCACAAAAAGCGGCTCGTCCGCGCCTACAACAGGTGGGTCAAAACCTTCGAGGCTTGGCGTGCAGCGAATCCCGACAAGGCCGCGCTGCTTGACTCCCGCACGGCGCAGCCCAATGCGGCCGACCTGCTCTCGAAAATTCCGGCTTTCGCCGCCGACGCGAAGCTAGCCACTCGGGCCGCCGGACGCGACGTGCTCCAGCCTGTCGCCGCCGCGCTCCCGCTGCTGATTTCCGGCAGCGCCGACC
Source organism: Opitutaceae bacterium EW11 (assembly GCA_003054665.1). Classification (GTDB taxonomy): domain Bacteria; phylum Verrucomicrobiota; class Verrucomicrobiia; order Opitutales; family Opitutaceae; genus EW11. The sequence goes on from QAYY01000003.1 coordinate 235,543, forward strand.
TCCACGGATCGACGCTGAACTACATCGCCGCCGACAAGGATTTCGATCCTTCCAATCGGGCCGGTCGCAATCTGCGGTACGGTATCCGCGAGCACGGGATGGCCGCCATCAACAACGGCGTGGCCTACGACGGTCTGTTCCGTCCGTCTTGCGCGACCTTCCTTGTCTTTGCCGACTACTCGCGTCCGTCGATGCGTCTGGCCGCGCTCGCGAAGCTTCCGGTCGTCTATATCTACACGCACGACTCCATCGGCGTCGGCGAAGACGGTCCCACGCACCAGCCGATCGAGACGGTTTCCGGCCTGCGCCTGATTCCGAATCTGGACGTCATCCGCCCTGCGGATCCGGAGGAGACTGCCGGCGCCTTCGCCGCAGCGCTCGAGCGCGTGGATGGTCCGACCCTTCTCGCTCTGACTCGCCAGAATGTCCCGATGCTGAACGACATTCCGGTGGACGTTCGCCGCAACGGCGTGCTCAAGGGCGGCTATATCGCCGTTCGCGAGACGGCTGAGCTGACTCACATCCTCCTCGCCGCGGGCAGCGAACTCCAGCACGCCGTCGCCGCCGCCAAGACGATCGGCGCAGGGGTTCGCGTGGTTTCAATGCCCTGCTTCGAGCGGTTCAATCGCCAGTCGGCCGAGTACCGCAACGAGGTGCTTCCGCCGTCCGTGCGCAAACGGGTCGCAATCGAGGCCGGTGTCACGCCGCTCTGGCGCGAATACGTGGGACTCGACGGCAAGGTTCTCGGCATCGACCGCTTCGGCATCAGCGCTCCGGGAAACACGGTGATGAAGGAACTCGGCATCACCGCCGAGGCCGTGGTCGCCGCGGCGCAGTCGCTGTAACGTCCGTTCTACTACGCTGCCGCACCGCTGTGCGGCAGATCCCTTTCGAGGCAGGCCCCGTGCGGGCCTGCCTTTTTGTTGTCGGGGTATCGATCGACCCAGCGTGGCACGCCGTGCCCGGTCGAAGCGGCGCGCGTTGGCTCGTCGAGCGAGTCCCTGCCTCCCTGCATTTCCGCCCGTTCCGGCGCGGCGCGACTTTTCTTCAACCGCCTGTTGACTTTGTCGGACGCACCTCGTTAGGTGCCTAACTATTAGTCGCCTGACTATTTCTGTCCCTTACTAGAATCATGCCGCATCTGCTCATCAAAGATCTGCCGCGTTACGAGTGCCTCCTGGGCGCCGCGCAGACGTTTCCTGACCTAGATCCATCTGCCTGCGAGGTGTTTATGCACGTGCTCCGCGCGGGGGACGAGGCGTTCAGGGTCGCGGATGATCATCTGGCGTGCCACCATATTTCACCGGGCCGGTTCACCGTTTTGCTGCTCCTCTTGGACAAGGCTCACAACTGCCCGAAGGCTCACACGCCGGCGGAGTTGGCGGATATGGCGGGGGTGACGCGGGCGACCATGACGGGACTGGTCGACACGTTGGAGCGCGACGGCTTCGTGACCCGGACGCCTGACCCGAACGACCGCCGGATGATGTCGGTGTCGCTCACAGAACACGGGAAGGCGCGCCTCGAGGCCATTCTGCCGGGCCATTTTCGCCGGATGGCGATGCTTGTGGCGACGCTGGACGAGAACGAGCGCCGAACCCTCGTCCGACTCCTGACCAAGATTCTCGAGAAGGCGGCGGAGATCGGCAAGCCGACTCCGGCGTCCGCCACCCCTGACGTTCCTCCTGCCGCTTCGGCGCGTAGCTAGTTCTACCCCTTTCCACACACACAACATCCATGATCAAGAAATTCGTCCTCTCCGTTGTCGGCTTCGTCGCGGTGGTTGCCGCGCTTGGCTTCGTGAAGGCCAAGCAGATTGCCGACATGCAGGCACACGCACCGGGCATGCCGGTGCTCTCGGTCAGTTCCGTTGAGGCCAAGCTCGACACTTGGCAGCCGATCCTCAGCGGCATCGGCACACTCACCCCGATCGCCGGAGCTTCGCTGAGCACCGAAGCCGAAGGAACGGTCGCCAAGATCAGCTTCGAAAACGGCCAGCTCGTCCATGCGGGCGACGTCCTGATCGAGCTCGATACCACGGTTGAGACCGCCCAGCTCAAGTCCGCCGAGGCTCAGCTCGTTCTGGCCAAGCTCGAGTTCAACCGCGCGAACGAGCTTCTCCAGAAGAACACCGTCAGCCAGGCCTCGGTCGACCAAGCCACGGCCCAGTTGAACCAGATCGAGGCCAACGTCGCCGCGCTCAAGGCGTTGATCGACCGCAAGACCGTGCGCGCGCCGTTCGACGGCCGGATCGGTATCCGCGCCGTGAATATCGGCCAGTTCGTCTCCCGCGGGCAGCCGCTCGTCCCGCTGCAGAAGCTGGATCAGCTGTACGTCAACTTCACCTTGCCCGAACGCGACCTGCCCAAGCTCCAGACGGGCGATGCCGTGCACGTGCTCGTGGACGCGTTCCCGAACCAGCCGTTTGAGGGAAAACTCAACGCCATCAGCCCCGAGGTGAACTCCAGCACCCGCAACGTCTCGCTGCAGGCGTTGATCGACAATCCCCACGAGGTGATGCGCCCCGGCATGTTCGCCCGCGTCGAGGTTCAGCTCCCCGAGGGCCGTCCGCTCGTGGTCGTTCCGGCCACCGCCATCGCGTATGCGGCGTACGGCAATTCGGTCTTCATCATCGAGCAGATGAAGGGCCGCGACGGTAAGGAATACCTCGGTGTCCGCCAGCAGTTCGTCCAGTTGGGCGACAAGCGCGGCGATCTCGTCGCCATCACCGATGGCCTCAAGCCGGGCGAACAAGTCGTGTCCGCCGGCGTGTTCAAGCTGCGCAATGCGCTGCCGGTGAAGATCAACAACTCGGTCCAGCCCTCGGCTGAACTGAATCCGAATCCGGCCAACACCTAACGAGTGCAAGCCGCGGGCGCCCTGATCGCGCCCCGGTCCCACCTCGCATCATGAAATTTACCGACCTCTTCATCAAAAAGCCGGTTATCGGGATCGTTTTCAACGTAGCGATCCTCATCGTCGGCATCGTCTCTTACTTCGGCCTCAACGTGCGGCAATACCCGCGCAGCGACGCCGCTGTCGTGACGGTCTCGACCGTCTACTTTGGCGCCAGCGCCGACACCGTGCGCGGCTACATCACCACCCAGCTCGAGCAGGTGATCGCGAGCGCGGACGGCATCGACTACATCGAGTCGCAGAGCCGCGAGGGCCTCAGCACGATCAACGTGTACCTGCGGCTCAACTACGACACCAACGCCGCCCTGGCGCAGATCAGCTCCAAGATCGATTCGATCAAGAGCCAGCTGCCGCCCGAGGCCGAAACGCCGACCATTCAGGTCCAGACGGCGGATAACCAGTTCGCGTCGATGTACCTGAGTTTCTACTCGGACAAGCTCCAGCAGAATCAGATCACCGACTACCTGAACCGCGTCATCCAGCCGCAGCTGGCGTCCATCAAGGGCGTGCAGCGCGCCGAGGTGCTCGGCGGGCGCATCTTCGCCATCCGCGTCTGGATGCAGCCCGAGCGGCTCGCCGCGCGCGGCGTGAGCCCGAGCCAGGTCCGCCAGGCCCTCCAGGCCAACAACGCCTTGTCCGCCGTGGGTTCTACCAAGGGCAGCATGATTCAGGTCAACCTCACGGCCAACACCGACCTCAAGACGGTGCACGACTTCGAGCAGCTCGTCGTCGCCGAACGCGACGGCACGCTCATCCGCCTGGCCGACGTGGCCAAGGTCGAGATGGGCGCGGAGAGCTACGACAGCGAGGTCCGCTTCGGCGGCCAGACGGCCACCTTCATGGGCATCTGGGTGCTCCCGACCGAGAGCACGGTCGAAGTCATCAAGCGCGTCCGCGACATCATGCCCGACCTCCAGACCCGCCTTCCGGCCGGTCTGCAGGCGAAGATCGCGTATGACGCGACCCAATACATCGACGACGCCCTGCACGAGATCCTGAAGACCCTCATCGAGACTCTGATCATCGTCATGATCGTGATCTTCCTCTTCATGGGATCGCTGCGGTCCGTGCTCATCCCGGTCGTGGCGATGCCGCTCTCCCTTATCGGCGCCTTGTTCCTGATGAAGGCGATGGGCTTCACGGTGAACTTGCTCACGCTGCTCGCGATCGTGCTGGCGGTCGGTCTCGTGGTCGACGACGCCATCGTCGTGGTCGAGAACGTCGAACGTCACATCCGCGAGGGTAAGCGACGAATCGACGCCGCCATGCTCGGTGCACGCGAGCTTCTCGGGCCCGTCATTTCGATGACGATCACGCTGGCCGCGGTCTACGCCCCGATCGGCTTCCAGGGCGGTCTCACGGGCGCGCTCTTCCGCGAGTTCGCGTTCACGCTCGCCGGCGCCGTCACCGTTTCAGGCATCGTGGCCCTTACGCTCTCGCCGATGATGAGCGCTTACCTGCTCAAGGACGCGAGCCACGAGAACTCCGGTTTCAGCGGCCACATCAACCGCACCTTCGACCGCTTCCGCAACGGTTACGAACGGGTGGTCGGCTCCATTCTGGCGCCGGCGCAACGGCGCGAACCGTTGACCCGCTACTTCAAGGGCATGGCCATCGTGTTCGTCGGGCTACTTGTAGTCGGATCCGCGTTGGTTCTGGCTTTCGCCGGAGCGAAGGGCTTCGGCCCGATGTTCCCGAAGGTCGCCGTCGGCGCGGCCGTCGTCACGCTGTTCGCCGCCGCCTTGACCGTCGGATTCGATCTGCTCCTCGGCCGCCACTACCGCACGCTCCACCACCTGATGGCTGGGTCCGTGCTCCTGGCGTTGCTCGCGCTTCCGTTCTTCATGTTCGCGCAGCACGAACTCGCGCCGAAGGAGGACCAGGGCGTGGTGTTCACCATCATGCTTCCGTCGCCGACCTCGACGCTCGAGCAAAACGTGCTCTACGCGAACCAGGTCCAGAAGATGTACGAGTCGCTCCCGGAGTACGACAACTCGTTCATGATCACGGGATCGAACATGGGATTCTCCGGAGCGCTCCTGAAGCCCTGGTCGCAGCGCCATCGCACCGCGATGGAGATCCAGCAGGCCATGCAGCATCCGTCGTCGGAGATCGTCGGTATCCAATCCGTCGTGAACACGCCGGATCCGCTGCCTTCGGGCGGCAACTTCCCGATCGAGTTCGTCATCCGCTCGACCGCCGACCACCGCGAGATGCTCGAGTTTGCCAACAAGCTCCTGCTCTATGCGAATACCGAGGCCAACGAGCCCGGGCAGACGCCGACCTTCTTCTTCGCCGATAGCGATCTGAAGTTCGACCTTCCGCAGGCCGAGATCGACATCGACAAGGACAAGGTCGCCGCGATGGGGCTCAATCTGAGCGACGTCGCCCGCGACCTCGGCTCGATGCTCGGCGGCGGTTACGTCAACCGGTTCGTGAACTCGGGCCGCAGCTACCGCGTGATCCCGCAGGTCGAGCGCGCTTCGCGACTGAATCCGCAGCAGGTTCTGGATTACCAGATTCGCGGACCGCAGGGTCAGCTGATTCCGCTTTCGACCGTTGCGACCCTCCGCAACTCCGTCGAGCCGCGCCAGCTGAACCGGTTTCAGCAGCTGAACTCGGTCACGATCTCGGGCGTGGGCCCCAGCGTCGACAAGGCGCTGAAGAAGCTCGAAACGAAAGCGAAGGAAATCCTTCCGCCGGACTACTCGGTCGACTACGCCGGCCAGTCGCGCCAGCTCCGCTACGAGGGCAATGCGCTATGGAAGACGGGTCTGCTCGCGCTGATCCTGATCTTCCTCGTGCTCGCGGCGCAGTTTAACAGCTTCCGCGATCCGTTCATCGTGATGCTCGGCTCGGTGCCGCTCGCGCTCGTTGGCGCGATGCTTCCCGTCTTCTTGTGGAAGACCTCGCTCAACATCTATTCGCAGATCGGCCTGATCACCCTGGTCGGCCTGATCGCGAAGAACGGAATCCTCATCGTGGAGTTTGCCAACAAGCTCCAGGAGCAGGGCCTGAGCCGCGTCGACGCGGCACGTCGCGCTGCCGCGACTCGTCTCCGCCCCGTGCTGATGACCTCGGCCGCGACGGTATTCGGGCACTTGATGCTCATCTTTGTCACCGGTCCCGGCGCCGCCGCGCGCAACAGCATCGGCTGGGTGCTCGTCGTGGGCATGGCCATCGGAACGGTGTTTACGTTGTTCGTTGTTCCAGCCTTCTATGTTCTGCTAGCTAAAGACCATTCCCGCGCAACCGTTGCCGAACGGGCCACCCGTGAAGCCATGCCGGTCGCCGAAGTGGTGCAATGAATAGGAGTCACTCCCTTCGCATGAAATCATCGTCGAATCTCCGCAAAGCTTGGGCTTTGTGCTCGCTGGTTGTGCTGACCTCCGCCGCAGTGTTTGCCGCTGAACGCCCTCGTACGACTGTGTCGCCCGAGGTGCCGGACCAGCTGGATCTGCGGACCGCGATTCAGTACGCCTTGGATAACAACTACGCGATCCGCCAGGCGCGGGAGCGTATCCGCGAGCAGGAAGGGCTCATCGTTGAGGTGCGCGCCCTCGCATTGCCCAATGCCAGCGTGGACTCCTCGTATTCAAAAAACGCGAAAGAGCTGAGCTCTGATCGCGGTACCAACAACCCGAGCACGCAGAATTGGCAGATCGCGCTCAACGTCCGCCAGACGCTTTACGCCGGCGGCGGCGTTCGCGCCGCGCTCGATGCGCAGGCTGCCCTGCGTTCCGCGGCGCTGCTCGACCTCCAGGCCACGATCAACACGGCCTTGTACGAGGTGCGCACGCGTTTCTACAACGCGATCCTCTCTCGCGAACAGATCAAGGTCCAGGAGGCCAACGTCCAACTCCTCCAGGAGCAGCTGACGATCGCCCGCAACCGCTTCGAAGCTGGAGCCTCCTCCAACTTCGAGGTGCTGCGCGCGGAGGTCGCGGTCGCGAACGCCCAGCCGGCGCTGATCCGCGCCCGCAACGGTTACCGCACCTCGATTGACGAGCTGCGCCAGTCGCTCGGCTACAACGCTCCGAAAGGGGCGAGCCTGACCAAAGTGCCGGAACTCGTCGGCACGTTGGACTTCACACCGGTCTCGTTCGAACTCGCATCCGCGCTTTCGACCGCCTTGGCGAACCGTCCCGAGCTGCAGCGTCTCACGGAAATCGAGAAAGCGCGTGAGGCTGGAGTCCGCAACGCCAGGTCCGGCTATCTGCCCGACCTCGCGCTTGTCGGCGGCTACGAGTTCCGGAAGAGCAACTACTCGAATCGTTTCAATGATTCGCTCGATGGCTGGACCGTCGGTTTGCAGTCCAGTTGGGCTGTCTTTGACGGTATGCGCACGCGGGGCTTGGTCGCGCAGGCCAAGTCGCAACTGACGCAGGCTCGTCTGACCACGGACGAATCCACGCTCGCGGTCGAAGTCGACGTCCGCCGTTCGCTCTCTTCGCTGCAGGAAGCCGCCGAGTTGGCCGATGCCGCGAAGAAGACGGTCGGTCAGGCGGAAGAGGCCCTGCGTCTCGCCGACGCACGCTACGCCGCCGGCACCGTCACGCAGCTCGACGTGCTGCAGGCTCGCGTCGATCTCACGCAATCGCGTCTGAATCAGATCCAGGCCAACTACAGCTACAACGTCGCGGTTGCCACGATGCGCCGTGCGATCGGGCAGGCGGACCCGTTTGTAGTTAAGCCCTGATTCGTCTGGAGCACCCGGGAGGCCTGCGTTTGGCGGGCCTCCCGGGCCTCTTTTGCCGGTTGAACTCTGCCGGCTGGCTTGCGTCTAACTTCGGTCCATGAAGCTGCTTCGTTTCCTCCTCATCGGCGGAGTGATCTTTGTCGGATTGCTCGCCGTTTTGCTGGCATTGGCCTTCACGCCTTCTGTGCAGACGTGGGCCGCGAGACGCGCGCTGGCGGGTCAAAAGGACATGAAGGGGGAGCTGGGCCGCGTGGATGTCGGTTTGCAGAAGACCGAACTTTCGCAGCTTCGCATCGAACGGCCCGGGATGATCCTCACGGTGCCGGCGGCGACGGTGGAACTACCCCTGGCCTCTGCTGCGGGTAAAAACATCCAGATTCGCCGCCTCGTCGCCAAGGGATGGATACTGGACCTCACCGCCCCGGAGAAGCCGGCGAACCTTACGGCGTGGGACGAAGGCATCCAGGTTGCGACACGACTCGCCGTCATCGGCTTGGCGCAGGTTCCCGCGGCTCAGGCCGCGAAACCGGCGTCCGCAACGAGCGCTTTCGAGGGCATCTTCAAACTGCTCAATCTGCCGGTGGACCTGCAGGTCGACTCCGCCGAACTCGAAGGTGATGTGATCTTCCCGACCAAACCGGGGCAGCCGGCGGGCCGCGCTCATGTCACGCTCAACGGCGGACAGCTCGCGGTGGGCAAGACGGCGCAATTCCAGTTGAAGGCGACCGCGAAGCTCTCCGGCCCGGACGCGCCGGTCACGGATCTCAACGCCTCCGGCGTGATTGAAGCGCGAATGGACACGCCGCGCACATTCCTTTGGTTGACCACGCAGCTCGATACGGCTGCGACGGGCCCGAAGTTCCCCAATGGCGCGCATCTCAAGGCGGATCTGAAAGCGGAGCGCGCCGCCGAAGGAGAAACCTACACGTTCGGCTTGAAGTCGATGCACGCGAGCACGGGCAAGCAGCTGGCCGACGTGCGCGTCAGTTTTCCCTATGCCTCGCGTCAGTTGTCCGGCTCGTGGAAGCTTGACGCGCAGGATTCCGACATCGCGCCGTTCACGCTCGGAATGCCGATGCCGGGCTTTGTCGCGACCGGCGAGGGCAAGTTCGAGGCGGATCCGACCTTCGCTGAGATTCACGCGGTGGGCCGTTTCGAGACGACGCTCGAGCGTCTTGAAGTCCTCCAGGCTCCGCTAGCTGCGATCGGTCGCCTTCAGGCTCAGGGCGATTTTGACGTCGTGCAGCGGGCGAACGTCGTTCAGGTCGACCGGTTTTCGGCGAATGTCGCCGGTGTACGGCCCATCTTTGCCGTGCAGGCACTCCAGAGCATCGAGCTCAATCCGACGACCGGAGAACTGAAAGTCGCAGATCCGCAGAAGGATCTTTTCCACGTTTCCCTCCAGGGGGTGCCGCTCGCCTGGGTCCAGGCGTTTGTCCCGGATGTTTCTTTCAGCGGAGACGATGTGCGCGGCGAATTCGTCGCGCGAGCCGCCGATGGCGGCGTGGCGGTCCGGTCCGTGTCGCCGCTCACTCTCGGCCGCCTCACCGTTTCACAAGCCGGCAAGCTTTGGGTCGACAAGGTGGACGTCTCGACGACCCTCTCGGCAGCCTATTCTCCGGCCGGTTGGCAGGCCGACATCGGCGATCTGACTCTATCCAGTGGCGGCGCGCGGATGGTTTCCGCGTCGCTCAAGGCGGGACAGCAGGCGGGAAAAGACCAACCGATCAAGGCGACCGGGCAGTACGACGTGGATCTCGCCGCTGCCGTGCGTCAGCCCGTGCTCGTTTCGCTCGGCGCGCTGACGAAGGGGCGCGTTTCCGGCGACTTCACTGCCGTGGTGACCGAACCGTTGAAGCAGATTGCGGCAAAGCTTGAGGTGAAGGATCTCGCCGCCCCGGGGGTGACAAAACCGATCCCGACCGCGACAACCAATCTCCGGGCCGACCTCCAGGCCGACGGGCTGATCAAACTCCAGATGCCGCTTGTCCTGCAGAGCGGCGACCGCCGTTCCGATCTCGATGCAACGGCCGAACTGCGTTCCAGCGGTTCGCAGCAGCAGATCGACGCCCAGGTCACGAGCAATCTTCTCTACATCGAGGATCTCCAGCTGCTGGCAGGCGCGCTGCAGGCGGCCTCGCAGAACTCGGGCACTCAAACGCAGGCCACCCCTGCGCCGCTGCCGAAGCCAGCGGGAAAAACGGTATCAACGACGCCCGCGAACGGGCCGACGCCGGAGGCGAAGCCGATCTGGAGCGGAATCAGCGGGCAATTCCGTCTCGCCCTGAAAAAGGTGGTCTATTCGCCCGACGTGCAGGCGGCCGACGTGGCGGGCACCATGAAGGTCGGAGCCGACGCGGTCACGCTCGAAGGCGTGCGCATGAACATGGGCGAGGGGAGCGGCGCAAAGCTCAACGGCGGGCTCAAGTTCAATGCGAAGTCGAAAACACCGTATGCGCTCGATGGAGACATCAACGTGGCCAATCTCAACGCGGGCCCGATTCTCGCGTTGATGAATCCGCAGGGTAAACCGACCGTCGAAGGTCAGTTCGACATGGCGGGAAAATTCTCCGGCCAAGCGGCCACGCCCGACGCTCTCGCTTCCCAGGTTCAGGCGGACGTGAAGCTTACCAGCCGAGGCGGCAAGTTCAACGGCTTTGCCGCCGCCGCCCAGGGCATGAACCTCGGCAAATACGAGAAGGGAATCTCAACCGTCGCGTCGATCGTCGGATTGGCCGCCGGAGTGATGGGCAGCAAGACCGACGCGGTCGCCGGTCTCGAACAGGGCCGGGCGATCGCCAGCGTCGTGAAGCGCTTTGTGGTGATCGACTTTGACCAGCTCAACGTCGAGCTGAAGCACCGGCCGGGCGAAGAGACGAAGGTCTCGGACTTCAGCCTGATTTCTCCGGACGTGCGGCTCGTTGGAAACGGCAGCATCCAGGACGTCCCGAACATCGGTTGGCTCAACCGTCCGGTGCACTTGGAACTCCAGATGGCGGTGCGCGGCGACCAGGCGAAAGACATGCAGACGCTCGGTCTGATCAAGGACCAGAAGGACGCACTCGGGTACACGCCGCTCCTGGAGAAGTTTCCCGTCGACGGAACGCTGAGCAGCCTCGGCACAAAAGCGTTCTTCAGCCTGCTGACGCGCAGACTCGGCGGACAGTAACCGCGCGCTCGTTTTGCGAGCACGCCGCCAGAATGCGTCGACCATGGCCGACTTGGCGACGGCGCGGAACGCCGGACGCCACGACGGCGCCGGCCGGCCGGCGGGCGTACCGAAGCGAGGCCATTCGTTGTCGCATCGGTTGTTTATGCCGTGGAACACGGCAGCTTCATCTCTGGCGGGAGCACAAAACCGATTCTTGCGTCCCCGGCGCGCCGATTTGAAATGGACGCTTCGTGGCCAACGCGCCGACTTCCTCCCGCTTCTTTGCGCGCATCACTGCGTTGAAGCTCCTGAATGCGTTTCTGGGAGCTTGGACGCTCGCGGTGTTCGCGTTCCTGTACGTTCCCATCGCGGTGTTGGTCGTCTATTCGTTCAACGAATCGCGGCTGAACATCATCTGGCAGGGGTTCACGACGCGGTGGTACACCGAGCTGCTTCACAATGCCCCGCTGCTGACGGCGCTGAAGAACAGCCTGCTCATCGCGGTGTTCACCACCTTCTTCGCAATCGTGCTCGGCACCGCTGGGGCGTGGCTCCTGTACCGGTACCAGTTTCGTGCGACGCGGTTGATCCACGCGCTCGTGTCGATCCCGATGATCATGCCGGAGATCATCATCGGCATCAGCCTGCTGATCTTCTTCACGACCGTTTCGCTCTCGCTCGGGTTCACCACAGTGGTGATTTCGCACGTGACGTTCTGCTTCCCCTTTGTGCTCGTGGCCGTCCAGGCCAGGTTGCAGGGACTCGACCCCTCGCTCGAGGAAGCCGCGCTGGATTTGGGGGCGACGCCGTTCCAGGCCTTCTGGCGCATCATCGTGCCGAACCTCCGGCCGGCCATCGTTTCGGGGGGACTGATGGCGTTCACGCTCTCGATGGATGAACTGATCGTGACGTTTTTCACCACGTCCGCGAAATCCGCCACATTGCCGATCCGTGTGTTTGGCATGGCCAAGATCGGCCTGAATCCGATGCTGAATGCGCTCTCGGCTGTGCTGATCCTGGCGACGATTGCCTCGATGCTCTTCTCGGGAAACTTGAAGAAGCTGGTGATGAAATCCGCCTGATTCCCTTTTCGCATGAAAACCCTGCACCGTATCCTCGCACTCGTCGCGCTGCTTGGCGCGTTGGTCGGTACGCTTCGTGCCGCCAACAAAGAACTGAACCTCTTCGCCTGGTCGGAGTATATTCCTCAGGAAGTCATCGATGGCTTCACCAAGGAGACGGGCGTGAAGGTGAATTACGAAACCTTCGCGTCCGGCGAGGAGATGCTCTCCAAGATGCTGGCGGGCGGCACCGCCTACGACATCATCCAGCCGCCGGACTATGTCGCTGAAGCGCTGATACGCGCGAGCCTCCTGGCGCCGATCGACTACGCGAAGCTTTCCAACTTCAAGAACATCCTCCCGGAGTTCCTGAAGATGCCGCACGATCCGACGCAGGAGTACACGGTGCCGTACATGACCGGCACCGTCGGGATCGTGGTGAACACCGAGAAGGTGAAGGAGCCGATCCACGGCTTTAAAGACGTTTTCACTCCCGCGCATGCCAACCGGATCGTGGTGGTGAACGACAACCGCGAGATTGTCTCCTGGGCGCTGCAGACGCTCGGCATCGAAGCCAACGACCTCACTCCGGAGAATCTGGAGAAAGCCAAGCCGGTCCTGGCCGAATGGGTGAAGCTGATCAAGGTGTACGACTCCGACAGCCCGAAAACCGCGCTGCTCAACGGCGAAGTGGACCTGGGCGTCGTCTGGAGCGGCGAGGCCGCGCTCCTCTACAAGGAGAATCCGAAGTTCCAATACGTGCTGCCCGTCGAGGGCGCGCACCAGTTCGTCGACCTGCTGGCGATCCCGCAGCAATCCAAGAACCGCCTCGCGGCCCACCAGTTCATCGACTACATCCTGCGTCCGGAGGTCAGCAAAAAGATATCCGAGGCGTTCCCCTACACCAATCCCAACGGTGAAGCGCGCAAGCTGCTCACCGATGCCGAGCGCGGCAATCCGGCCAGCTATCCCCCGGTCGGAAAACTCGGGACGTTCCGCCACATCGGAAAGATCAGCCAGGCAATCGATGCGCTGATGACGGATTTGAAGAATGCGCGTTAAGGGCGGATCAACCTGCCGGACGAGTGCCTTGGCTTGTCCTGGAGTGCGGAGACCCGCCGCCTTCTTCGAGGGCGAGGCCGGGTTCGCCCCCCTACGGCATTGCGCGCCGCCAAATCGGCGCGTTCAGGGCGGCGCCAGGAGCCCGCACTTCAAGACGAGGATCTTGGCCGGGCATTCGGGCACTGCCTGCTAGCCGTCATGCGCCCGACCTCCCGCAGCTTCTCCTCCCGTCGTGCCGGCCTCCGAGCGTGGCTTCTGCTCCTGCCGATGCTCGTCTGGCTGGCTGCATTTGTCGTCGTGCCGATGGGAATCCTTCTGGTCTACAGCTTCTGCCAGCGCGACGATCTCGGCCGGGTGGTGTTTGTTTTCTCCTGGGAGAACTACGCGCGGGTCTTTGACCCGACGTACCTCGCGATTTTCGGCCGATCCGTGGCCTACGCCGCGGTCACGACGGTGATCTGTGTCGCGGCCGGGTATCCTGTGGGTTATTACATCGCCCGCCGGAGCGAGAAGCGGAGGAATCAGCTGTTGCTCCTGGTGATGATCCCGTTCTGGACCAGCTTCCTCGTGCGGACGTACGCGTGGATCACGATCCTGAAAAACGACGGACTGCTGAACGGCATGCTGCAGTACACGAAGCTGATTTCCGCACCCCTGGACATCATGTACACGCCGGCTGCGGTGATCATCGGTCTGGTGTACGCTTATCTGCCGTTCATGATCCTGCCGATCTACAGCAGTGCGGAAAAACTGGACAACGCGCTCGTGGAAGCCGCGTACGATCTTGGGGCCGGGCCGGTGCGATCGTTTGCCGAGGTCATCGTGCCATTGACCTGGCCGGGCATCGCGGCCGGAATGCTCCTCGTGTTTGTCCCGGCGATCGGGATGTTCGCCATCACCGATCTGATGGGCGGAGCACGCGTTCCTATGATCGGCAACGTCATCCAGAATCAGTTCTTCCAGGCGCGTAACTGGCCTTTTGGCGCCGCGCTGGGGGTCGTCTTCACGCTTCTGTTCGCGGTCTCGTACGCGTTGCTGCAGCGCCGGCGGGTTTGGGAGGAAGAATGAGCGCGAGCGCCCGAAAGGTGGATCCGGCCCGGATCGAAATCCGCGACGTCACCAAGCGGTTTGGGAGTTTCACCGCGGTCGACCGCGTCACCCTCACCGTCGAACCGGGCGAGTTCTTGACTCTCCTCGGCCCGTCCGGCTGCGGAAAAACGACCCTGCTCCGCATGTTGTCGGGCTTCGAGACGCCGACGGAGGGCACGATCCACATCGGCTCCGAAGACGTGACGCACCTGCCGCCGTACCGGCGAAACGTGAACCAGGTCTTCCAGAGCTACGCGCTGTTTCCGCACCTGTCGGTTCACGAGAACGTCGCCTTCGGTTTGCGCATGAAGAAGCTCGAGCGCGACGAGATCGACCGCCGGGTCGCGGAGGTGATGCAACTCGTCGCCCTGCAGGGATTCGAACAGCGCCGGCCGCACGAGCTTTCCGGCGGACAGCGCCAGCGCGTGGCGCTCGCCCGCGCCATCGTGCCCGAACCCGAGGTGCTGTTGCTCGACGAACCGCTTTCTGCGCTCGACGCCAAGCTCCGCCGGGCGATGCAGATCGAGTTGAAGCGGCTGCAGCGTCAGCTCGGCCTGACGACCGTTTTTGTCACGCACGACCAGGAAGAAGCGCTGACGTTGAGCGACCGCATCGCCGTGATGAATGCCGGCCGTATCGAACAACTCGGTACCGCTTCTTTCGTCTATCATCAACCGAGCACGCCGTTCGTGGCCGACTTCCTGGGCGAGGCGAATCTGCTGCAGGCCGAGATTGTCGGCCGAGAGGGCGAAGCGGCGCGCGTCCGCACGCAGCAGGGTTGGGAGCTGACGATTGCCGCCCCTGAGAACCTCAACGGAGCCAAACGCGTGGTCATCTCGATCCGACCGGAGAAAGTGTTGGTTTCGAAACAGCGGATCGAGGCCGGCAACGTGTTTCCGGCGCGCGTTGCCGAGGAGCTCTTCCAAGGAGCCACCGATCGTCTCACCCTGCAGACGTCCGGAGGCGTGAAGCTGACCGCGATCGTGGCGAACGAGAGCGCGATCCGCGAAGCGATCCACGAGGGCGATGAGGTTTTCTGCGGATTGCACGAGGACGATCTCGTGGTTGTTCGGGCCGACGAGTGAGACGTGGTGAAGCGTTCCTGGTCTTGCCGTGAAAGGGCGCAGGAGCGGCGGAGTGAGTTCGTGTTTTCTTCTCGGCTTGGCGCGGCGAATCAACGCGCCTCCGGGCTGGCTCTCCGCCGGGACGGGCGTAAATTGGTGACGTGATCGCCTCCGTTGCATTCCGGAATTTCAAGGCGTTGCGAAACACGACCCTCGACCTGGCGCCGTTCAACCTCGTCATCGGCCCGAACGGCTCGGGAAAGACGAGTCTCATCCAGGCTCTGGTCCGGTTGCGGGACCTGGCGTTGTCGCCGTCCGCGACCGTCAGTCCGTTTTCGCCGAGAGCCGAGGCGCTGGAGTTGTCCTTCCGATTCGCTCCGCCGCACGCGGATGTCGAAGCGCGGATCAGTTGCTCGGCCGAACTCGTTTGGGATCTTCTCCAGGTGAAGTCGCCTTCGCCGGAACGTTGGGCGGCGGTGCGCGATGACCTTGCGCGACTGCGCAGCTACGTATTCGACCACACCGCCATGGCGGCAGGCAGCCCTCTGTCCGAAGGCGGGCAACTCGCGGCTGACGGAGCCAACCTCGCCGCCGTGCTCGGCCAGTGGCAACGTTCGCAACCTGCGGTTTTTGGACAGGCTGAAACCGAGTTCTGCCGGCTCCTCCCGGAGTTCATTCGGCTCGAGATCCGGCAGAAGCGCGACGGACGCCAGTCGATCACGGCCGTTCTGGGCGATGGAAGCGTCGTGCCGGCCGAGAACCTTTCCCAAGGCACGTTCTACAGCCTGGCAATGGTGGCGCTGGCCTGTGATCCGCAGCCGCCGCCGGTTCTCTGTATCGAGGAAATGGATCGCGGCATCCACCCACGCATGCTGCGGGAGGTGCGCGACCTGCTGTACCGGTTGAGCTACCCGGCGAGCGTCGGCGCATCGGCGGAGGGAGCCGGCGGCTCGCCGGATCGGACGCCGGTCCAGATCATCGCGACGACGCATTCTCCGTATCTGCTGGATCTGTTCCGCGAGCATCCGGAGGAGGTGGTGATCGCGCAGAAGCAGGGGCAGGAGGCGCGGTTCGAGCGTCTCGCGGACCGGCCCGATCTTCCCGAACTGCTTCAGGAGGGCACGCTGGGGGACATGTGGTTCTCCGGGATTCTGGGCGGCGTGCCCGATGAGGACAGCGAGTCGCGCTGGAACGACAAACCGCAGCCGGGCCGATGAAGCTGGGAATCCTCAGCGAATCTCCGGCGGACGAGGTTGCGATCCGGGTGCTGGTGGAGTCGGTGCTCCAGGAGCGCGTCGAACTGATCCAGCCGTCGCTGCGCGCACGCGGCTGGCCCTCGGTCGCCCAAGTCCTGCCGGCGGTGATACGCCATCTGCACTTCAACACCGACGCCGAGGGTCTGGTCGTCGTGGTCGATGCGGACGATTCGGTCGTGCACACCGAGGCGCATGAAGCTCCGAGTTATTTTCATCCTCGCTGCCGGCTCTGCCAGCTGCGCGCCGTATTCCGGCAGACGGTAAAAAAGCTTCCACCCGCCCGGGGCCGAGATCGGGTCTCCCGTGGAATCGGAGTCGCGGTGCCGGCGATCGAGGGGTGGTATCTGTGCGGTCGAGACGAGCGCGTGACCGAGCAAGTGTGGCTGAAGGGCCAGGAGACGGGCGTCCCTCCCTACACCCGTTCGGAGCTGAAGTTTCGGGTCTACGGCACGGATCGGCCAAGCCTGCGCCACGAGATCGATTGCGCCCTTCAGGAGGTCGCGCGGCATTCTCGGGATTCCCGCCGGCTGGAGAACGATTTCCCCGGATTTGCCGCTCTTGCGCGTGATCTCCGGGCTTGGAAACAGGCAGCGCAATCGAATCGGCAAACGATCTCAAATCGGGACGCGTAGCAAGAGGCCGGAGCCCCGCCCGAACAGGCAGGTGCTTTTACATTTCCCCTCTGGCGGCGGCCAAAAACGGCGCTGGAACTTCCGAACGAGAAACGTTGAAATATCGTCTTACTTGGTGCGCAGTTCTCACCCCTCGCCGATGGAACGTCCCTTCAGGCTTCGCCAGTCGTACCTCCCCTGGCTGATCGAACTCCCTCTCTCCTTTCTTGCGCGGTTCTTGTACCGCGTTCGGGTGCGGGGTGTGGAGAACGTGCCGTCGTCGGGCGGCGTGCTGATTCTGGCCAACCACCTGTCTTACGTCGACACGGCCATCCTCCAGCTCGCGTGCCCGCGGCCGTTGCGGTTCGTCGGCACCGAAGGTCTGTATCGGCATTGGTTCGCGCGACTGATGATGGAGCTGAGCGGTGCGATCATCTTTTCGCCGCGTAATTCGGTCGACGGGATGCGGCGCGTGGTCCGTGCGCTGGAAGCGGGGGAGGCTGTCTGCCTTTTCCCGGAAGGAGCGATTTCGCGCACCGGGCAGCTGATGGAGCTGCACCGCGGGTTCGAGCTGATGGCTCGGAAAGCGAATGTGCCCGTCATCCCCGTCGCGCACGACGGCATTTGGGGCTCGGTTTTTTCGTTTTCGGCAAACAAGTACCTCTTCAAGTCGCCGCGCCTGATGCCGACGCCGGTCTGTGTCTGCTTCGGCCAACCGATCTCCGCCGAACAGGCGACTGCGGCGACGATCCGCCAAGCTTTGCTCGACCAGGGTGCGATCGCCTTCAACGAGCGTCCTGTCCTGCAACGGCACCTCGGCCGCGAAGCCGTCCGCGGTCTCGCCAAACGTCCGCTAAGCATCGCGATCGTCGACCGCACCGCCGACCGGGCGGAGGTCAAGGCGATGAAACTCCTCGGAGTGGCGCTGGCGCTTTCGAAACGCCTGCGCCGAAATGCGCCGGAGAAACGCGTGGGCATTGTGCTGCCGCCGGGTGCCGGGGCTGCGATCGCAAATCTGGCTGTGCTCTGCGCGGGCAAGATTCCGGTGAATCTCAATTTCACAGCGGGCCGCGCCTCGCTCGAGGCGAGCATGAAACTCGCCGGCATCGAGACGGTGATCTCCGCGGAAGCGATGCAGGCCAAGGTCCCCAACTTCCCCTGGCCGGAGAAGACGCTCGATCTGAAAAAGGAGATCCTCGCGGTGGGAAAACCGCGCCTGCTCTTCTGGATGGCCGCGGCGTTCGTTTTGCCAAACCAGCTGGTGGCTTCGCTGACGGGTCTGCCCCGGAAGGGCGGCAACACGGAGGCGGCGCTCTTGTTCACCAGCGGAAGCTCGGGCGAGCCCAAGGGCGTGGTGCTCACGCATACGAACATCCTCGCGAACTGCTGGCAGATCTCGTCGCTCTCCATTCTGCCGAGCACGGCGACGCTCCTCGGATGCCTGCCGCTGTTTCACAGCTTTGGTTTCACCGTGACGCTCTGGTATCCGATGATCCGCGGCTGCCACGTCGTCACCATCCCGAGTCCTCTCGATACAAAAAAGATCGTCGACGCCATCCGCGAAGAGGAGGTGACCGTGATGATCGGCGCGCCGACGTTCTTGCGCCCGCTGCTGAAAAAGGCGGAGTCTGCGGATCTTCGCTCGCTCGAGCTCGTGGTTTCCGGCGCCGAGAAAATGCCGCTCGAGCTCTACGATGCGTTCCTGGAGAAATTCCACATCGAGATCATGCAGGGCTACGGGCTGACCGAGACGACGCCCGTGACGAACGTGAATCAGCCGGATCCTCCGCTCATCACCGAGACGGCGGAACACCAGCCGGGCAAGCGCCTCGGCTCCGTGGGACGTATTTTCCCGGGCATGACGGCCCGGATCGTGGACCCGGAGACGATGGAGGAGCAGTCCGTCACCGAGACCGGCATGCTCCTGCTGAGAGGGGCCAACGTTTTTGGCGGCTACCTCGACGATCCCGAAAAGACGGCCGACGCCTTTCACGACGGCTGGTTCATCACCGGGGACCTGGGCCGTTTCGACGAGGCTGGCTTCATGTACATCGAAGGCCGGCTGTCCCGCTTCTCCAAGATCGGCGGCGAGATGGTGCCGCACGGGACCATCGAGCAGAAGATCGTCGACGCTTACGGCTGGGATCAGGTCGAAGCGCCCACGCTCGTGGTTGTGGGCGTTCCGGACCCGACCAAAGGCGAGGCTCTCGTCATGCTCACGACGGAGGACGTCACGTATGAGGAAATCCGCGACAAGCTGAGCGCCGCCGGCCTGCCGAACCTCTGGGTGCCCAAGCTGGTTTACCGCGTCGACAAGATCCCGACGCTGGGCACGGGCAAGCTCGATCTGAAGGGCTGCAAAGAAATCGCCCGCGACGCCGCGTCGGCGATGGTGGTGGCGTAGTCCGGGGCGTCTCGAGAGACGCTCAGGCCCGGCTTTTCGCTCTCGCCGTCAGAACGGAAAGTCGTTCGTCGGAACGGGCGTGGAGGCTTTTTCCTCCCGAGCTTTGCTGGCTCGTTCGTGCACCAGCTTCGGCGAAACGGTGATCGCCTTTGTCGGCTGGACGGGGCAGGCGAACTCGCACGCTCCGCAGCCGATGCAGAGCGACTCGTCGACTTCCGGAAGGCGGAGATTCTCACGGAACGGCACCGTGTGCACCGCCTTGGTCGGGCAGTGCTCCGAACAGGCCGCGCAGTCCGTGCCGTTTTGGTCGACGATGCAGAGTCTTCGATCGAAATGAGCGACCCCCACTCGTGTGACCTGTTTTTCCGGAAGCGCCAGCGCGTCGATCGCGCCCGTCGGACAGACGTCGCCGCAGCGCGTGCAGTCGAAATTGCAGAAGGCGACCGCGAGATCGAAGCGAGGCTTCATCAATCCCGCGATGCCGTACTCGAGGAAAGCGGGCTGAAGCACGCGAGTGGGGCAGGCGCTGATACAGAGCTGGCACGCCGTGCAGCGGCTGAGAAAAGCTTCGCGGCTTCCGCTGCCGGGAGGGCAGATCGGACCGGCGTCGTGGTGTTCGCGGTGTCGTTTGCCGGAGTGTTCGCCCCCGTGTCCTTCCCCGTGGTTGCCACGGTGACGCTGCGGTCTCGCGGGCTCGGCTCCCTCGCCACCTCCGCCGCGCGCGAGCAGCGTGAGCCCTCCGAGCGCGGACAAAATCGAGGTGAGCGAATTGCTGACGAACGCCCGTCGACCCGCCGAGAAATTCGTGCTCGGCTCGGGAACCGCAGGCGCGGTGTCGACCTCGGGCTGCGGCTTTTTCCAGGAGTATTCGTACGCCAACGCGGCCTCCTTGCAGACGGAGAGACAGTCGAAACAGGCGACGCAGCGCGAGGCATCGATCTGTCGGGTGCGAAGGTCGATGCATTGAGCGCGGCAGACCTTGAGACACTCGGCACAGCGCTTGCAGCGCCGGGAATTGATCGAGAGCCGATAGGCGGCGCGCCGGGAAAGCATGCCGAGGAGGGTGCCCACAGGGCAGACGGTGTTGCAGTAGAGTCGGCCCCGCAGAGCCGACATGACGCCGATCACGACGAGGACCGTGAGCGCGACGGAGATCACGCCGAGCGAAGCCCAGACCACATCAACGCGGTACCAGCCGTGCGACGCGAGAGAGGGAAACGCGTGGACGAGCGCATTGTTGGCCAGAGTAACGACGGGTCGGACCAGCGCCGAAAAGAGGCGCCCGAAATTGCTGTACGGATCGAGAACGGCGAGCGCGAGACCGCCCCATCCGGCGACAATGGCGAGAGCGGTGGCCCAGAGAAAACCGTGGCGTATCCAGCTTCGGGCGGGGGCGTATTTCAGGAACGGCGGCGCTTGGTTGAGCAGGCGCGAGACGCGGCGGATCACATCTTGCAGCAGTCCCAGCGGGCAGATTGCGCCGCAGTAGACCCGGCCCACCGCCAGCGTCGCGGCGAGCACGACCAGGCAGGCGATCGAGAAACTCGCTCCGGTCAGCAGCGAGAGAGCCGACGGCACGAACTGCACCGACGCGAGGGCATGTCCGAGCCGTTCGGGAGCCAGGTGACGGAAGTCGACGAACGCAAAGGCGAGGCCGACGAGGAATGCCGCCGCGACGGTGCGGCGTATCCATCTCAGACGTGCACCCATGACGCGCTAGGCGAGGCGAAGGCGACGGATGTCGACCTGGTCGAGATCGAGCGTTCCCAAACCGTGTGCGGCAGCGAGTTGAACGTGGCGCACGTCCGTAGGTTGGTGCCCGAGCAGTTTTGCGGCAGCCGCATCGACCGCGACGATGTCGCGCGAAGCGAGAAGCGTCTTGAGAACGATGACGTCCTCGACGCTCTTCCCGCGCGGCCCGTTGCGCACCATCGGATGGTAGGCATCGACGATGTTGAGGGTGGGCTTCACGCGCGTGAGGAGATCGGCGATGCACTGGTGCAGATCGGCGCGATGGTAGGCGCGGCGATCCCAGACGATGCCCATCAGGTTTTTCATCGCCGAAGTCATCAACGAGCCGCTGTGGTGCTTGAGAACCGGGACGTTGATGAACACATCGCTGTCGAGCGCCAGGCTGTGGACCTTGGCGGACTTCAGCTTCACGCCGTTGGGAACATCCGTCTGGCGATAAAGGCTCTCGTCCTTGCCGTTGACGACGGTGGCTCCTGCCTCGCGCGCGGCCTTTTCGATTCCGCTGTTGGCATAGGAAAGCGTCCACTCGTCGCACGTGTTGTCGAAAACGCTGACGGACTTGGCGCCCGCTTCCCGGCACAACGTGATCAGGCGGGCTACCAGATCGGGGTGGGTGTTGGCGCCGCGTTCCGGCGGCACGTCCCAGCCGATGTTCGGCTTGATCAAGACCGTCTGGCCAGGCTTCACGAACGCGCCGATCCCGCCGAGTTCGGCCAGGGCCTTGTCCAGCATGGCGACGCGGTCGCCGTCGCGCACCGCCACGAGGATCGACCGGGAGCCTCCCGGCGCGGGCGCGGTGGCGGCGTCGGCCGCATACAAACCACTCAAGTCAGAAAGCGAAAAAGACGCTCCAAGGGCGAAGCCGGCTTTGATGAAGTCACGCCGTGTTTTCATGGTGGGTGCTCGTTGAAGGAAGGTTGAGCTTCGTTGCCCGCGCGAGAGGTCCGGCACGGATGTAGTCTCGCCGCGAATGCACCGAAGGCGAAAACAGCTGCGTGCAAAGTACTCCCGACCGCCTTCAGCAACACCGCATGTTTTGGCGAAATCGGGGCGGATCTTGTTTCTGACGGAGACGATCGCGGACGCGAATCGCCTGAACACCCCGGTCCTGCACCCGAGGCAGCATGGAGCGGCGGTCCCGCGCGGTTTCGAACAATCCGCGATCGACGGCAGACCACCCTGCTCGCTGGTTTACGGAGGGCGGAGCTGCAGAGTCTGGGCGCCGCCGGCCCGTGGGGCGGATCCGGACGGCGGTCGATTCGGGCGTGCGGTCGGCTTTTGGTCGGAAAACCCGTCCAGCTCCGCACGGAGAAGCGACAGGGTTTCAGCCGCAGCACCCTGCAGCGTTATCGGTGGAGGTGCTGGAGGCGCGGCTGTCGGACGACGCTCCGGCAGACCCGCAGCCGCAGCCTTCGCTGGGGCGCAACAGGGCTTCGGCGGTGGCGAGGACCTTGTTAGCCGGGACTTGACGTACCTTGTCGGCCTGCCGGATCGCTTCGGCGATTTCTTCGTCGGTCAGACCTGCCCGGCGTGCGGCCGGGACGTGGTATTCGATGCACGGCACGCAATTGCTGCCAAGTGCGGCGCCGAGGGAGACGAGTTCGAGTTCTCGAGGAGAGAGCTTTTTCATGGGAGTGTTTGGATTCTGCGGGCGCGAGAGCGTCCGGTCCCCTTAGACGAGAAGAACTGCCGAAGAGATACTCGGGCCAGAGACGGCTTATGCGGGCTTCTTTTTCGTCAGACTTTTCCGGTCGCAGGACAGGACGTTCTCTTGGGTGCGGTAATAGTCGCACGAGCGGTCGAGCTGGGCTCGAAGCGCCTTGCGAGCTCGGTGGAGGCGGATCTTCGCGGCGTCGACGCTGAGGATGAGACGTTCGGCGATCTCGCGGGCGGTCAGGTGCTCTTCGTCCTTCAGTCGGAGGATTTCCCGATATTCAGCAGAGAGAGAGTCCACCTGCTCCCGGATGCATCGGCACATTTCGGATTGGATCAGGCGCTCTGGCGCGGCGGGAGGTTGGCGCGTGTCGTCGGATCGCTCGCACGGGCATTCGCCACTGCTGCACTGCGGGGAGTCGAGGGATACGGTCTTCTTCGTGTTTCTGTGAGAACGGCTCCGGACACGATCCAACGCGGTGTTTACGGCGACGCGATGAATCCAGGTTCTCAGGCTGGAGCGCCGTTCGAATGCGCCCAGCTGCTGTGCGATCTTCGCGAAGACTTCCTGCGACACGTCCTCGACATCCTCCGGATCGACGTATCGGGAGACGCCGCGCCGCACGGTGTCTCGGTGCTCGCGGTAGAGCTCTTCGAAGGAGGGAAACGGTTGGGAGTTGCTCACGACACTGGTCCGCAGAAATGCGAAATAGCTGGAAAAAGAAAAGCCCGGGTTTTGGAACCCGGGCCGAAGCTCATTGCGGCGAACGGAACTCAGCGAACGACGCGCGCGCCGCCGCCGGACATCTGCTTTTCGACTTCCTTGCGCGTCGCCATGGAGGTGTCGCCCGGCGTGGTCGAAGCGAGCGCGCCGTGCGCCGCTCCGTAGTCGACCGCCTTCTGGCCATCGTTGAATTCCAGGAATCCGAACTGGAGACCGCTGGCGAAGCTGTCGCCGCCGCCGACGCGGTCGAGGATCTCGAGCTCCGGAAACTTGCGGCTCTCGAAGAACTTGCCGTCGTGCCAGAGGATCGCGCTCCAGTCGTTCTTCGTCGCGGTGATGACGCGGCGCAGGGTGGTGGCGGCGACCTTGAAATTCGGATACTCCTTCACCGCGGTCTCGATCATCGCCTTGAAGGCGTCGGTCTCGATCTTGCTGATGTTGTGGTCGACGCCCTTGACCTCGAAACCGAGGGAAGCGGTGAAGTCCTCCTCGTTGCCGATCATAACGTCGACATACTTCGCGATCTCGCGGTTGACCTCGCGGGCTTTTTTCTGTCCGCCGATGCTCTTCCAGAGCGAGGGGCGATAGTTGAGATCGTAGCTGACGATGGTGCCGTATTTGTTGGCGGCCTTGACCGCCTCGATCGTGAGGGCGGCGGTGGTTTCGGAGAGGGCTGCGAAGATGCCGCCGGTGTGGAACCAGCGAACGCCCTGCTTGCCGAAGATGGCTTCCCAATCGATATCGCCCGGCTTGAGCTGGCTCGCGGCTGTGTTTCCGCGATCCGGCACGCCGACCGCGCCGCGGATGCCGAAGCCGCGTTCGGTGAAGTTGAGGCCGTTGCGGACATTCCGGCCGATGCCGTCGTCTTCGCGCCACTTGATGAAGTCCGTCGCCACGCCACCCTGCATGATGAAGTCCTCGACGAGGTGGCCGACCTCGTTGTCGACGAAAGCGGTGCAAACCGCCGTTCTCAGGCCGAAGCATTTGCGGAGACCGCGCGACGTGTTGTATTCGCCGCCGCCCTCCCAGACCTTGAATTCGCGGGCAGTGCGGATGCGCCCCTCACCGGGGTCGAGGCGCAGCATGACTTCGCCCAGGGAGAGCTGGTCGAATTTGCATTCCGAAGCGGGTTTGATCTTGAGGCTCATAGGGTGGTGGAAAAGGGAGGGAAAATTGAGGACACGTGACCGAAAGGTCAATCATGGCCGACGCCCGCGGCGGGCGTCGGGGAAGTTGGAAATTGGGAGTTGGTGTCGGGGCCGGCAAATGATCTCGGCGGAAGGAAAACTACGACTCGAGATCTGCCGGCACGGCAAGCGCCGGTCCAAACGGACAGTCATTCTGGCCGGCGCCTCAGGCACCGGGGAAGTTGGAAGCTAGAAATTGGAAGCTGGCGGGCGAGTGGAAATGCCGGTGTGGCTACAACACTCCCGCAGGTCGCAGAGTGCGCTGCGTTCTGAGAAGCCCGCGCGGGGGGCGTCAAGGGTTCACCGCACGTCCGGCTTCTGCGCTGCGGTTACGGGCCATGCGCTCGCCTTGTGCCGAACTACCAACTTCCAAATCCCAAATTCCAACTTCTCCGGCGGAGCGTCCGCGCCGCCGGCTACAACTGCTTCACCAGCACCTTGGCGTTGCGGCCGCTTTCGTCGTAGAGCTTGAGGCGGGCGTCGGGGAGGATCTCCTTGCTGACCTCTTCGAAGCCCATGACGGAGGTGAAGAAAGAATAGCTCTGCGTCGAGAGGGCGACGGCGGTTTTGGCGCCGCGTTCTTTCGCCCGCATGCAGGCGTAGTCGACCATCTTTCGGCCGATGCCGCGGTTGTGGTAGAACGGCAGCACGTAGAGCGATCCGATCTCGGCTACGTCCGGTTTGTCCGGATAGAAATACAGCGAGACGCACGCGATCATGTTTTCGTCGATTTCGAAGACGAAGAACTGATCGATGTTCTTCTCGATCGCCTGCTGCGTGCGGTAGATCAGCTCTTCGCGACGGACGGCTCCGCGCGTGAGATTGTGAATCTGGCGGACATCGCGGCGGTTGGCTTTCCGGATCTGCTGGTAGTCGTTGCCATAAACCAGTGAGCCGACGCCCTCGTTGGAGAAGATCTCATTGAGGAGTCCGTCGAAGATGCGGCCGTCGATGATGTGAACGCGCGGCGTCCCCGTCTCGATCGCCTTGATTGCGTGAGCGGCCTTGCTGTGGGAGGCCTCGGAAAGCTGTTCGGGGTGGTCCTTCAGCAGCGAGCGAAGCGCATCGACGGCGATTTCGCGCCGGACTTCTCCGTTGATTTCGAGCCCGGCCTGCGGAGTGAGGTAAATGATTTTCGTGGCCCGGAGCGCTTCCGCGAGTTCGGCCGCGAGGAGATCGGAATTGATCCGCAGGGATTTCCCGTCGGGTCCGAAGCCGATCGGCGAGACAATGGGCACGATGCCCTTGTCGATCAGCGTGAGGATAAACTCGGTGTCGACGCGATCCACCTTGCCGGTGAACTGGTGATCGACGCCGCGCAGAATTCCAAGTGGGAGCGCGCGGACCGAATTGGTGATCGCGCATTTCAGCGCATTCTGCGTCAGGCCTTCGACGATGACGTGCGAGACCCGGGAGGACGCGCGAATCGCGAGATCGAGTGTCTGCGCGTCGGTCACGCCGGTGCCGAACGCGTCGGAGATCGCGACGCCCCGCGCCGCGGACAGCTCCTGGATCTGCTGCCCGATGCCGTGGACGAGCACGACCTTGATGGCGAGGCTCCGGAGAACGGCGATATCCACCGCGAGGTTTCCGAAGTTCTCATCGGCGACGATCGATCCGTCGAGGGCGAGAACGAAGATCTGGTCCTGAAACCGCGGAACGTATTTCAGGATGCCGCGCAAGTCCGTCGGCTTGATCGTCGTGGAGGTCGCCGGGGTGGGCGAAGAAGAAGAGCCGTTGCTCATCGAAGTGCGTGGTATTTCGGACAAGCGCTCCTGCGCGTCAATGCACTTGAAGGTCCCACGCCCGCGATTCGTTCAACCCGACGAGCGTGACGTGATAGCTGCCCACGGGCAGAGCGCCGCCGGGCAACGTGACCTGGACAAGGCTTTCCGGCGTGCGCGCGAGCAGTTCGCCCTCGATCATTTCGAAGTCCGCGACGATCGCGACCTCCTGCTCCTTCCGATAGACGGTCGCGCCGTTCAGCAGCTGCTTGTTGTTCGGCAACGCGCAGGTGAACTCGATCGTGTACGGCAAAAGCTGGTTGGCGGAACTCGAGGCGCGAACACGGGAGAAGGACAGCGGCAGCCGCGGCTGGTCGATGAGCGTCTGTTTCAACTCCGTCGGCAAACCGCCCGGCGCCCTCTGAACTTCGGCCTGCGGCCCTTCCATCGAGAGTCCGGTGTGTTGCGGGTCCGCGGGGCGTTCCGCCGTGGCGGTCACCCGCGCGTATCCCGCCGACTCGAGGCGTGCGATGGTCGCCTTCTCGCGGCTGTCGTGATAAGGCTGATACGCCTTGCCGGGTTTCCGAAAGTAGAGGGTGATGAACGTGTATCCGACGACGAAAACGAGGATCGCGACGACGATCCATTTCATGGGCCACGGCTTCTGTTGCGGACGAGCGGACATTGGCTGGACGAGTTACAGGGCGCTGCAGTGGCGGGCAATGGAGAACACTCGAACGAGCGGCATGATCGGCAGGATGGAGGCGTCCCTATCCCCGCGGATTTTCGGGTCGTCAACTGCAGGCTGGAAGCGCCTTCCAGCCTGCCCGGAAATGCGTTGCCCCGGTTTGTCGCCGCTGCTTCGGTCTCCGGCTCCATGAAGTTCTGGTCCCAGTTTTTCATTCCCACGTTGAAAGAGAGTCCGGCCGACGCGGAAATCGCTTCACACAAGCTCCTCGTGCGCGCCGGCTTGGTTCGCAAGTTGGGCGGCGGCCTCTACACCTACATGCCGCTGGGCCTTCGTACCCTGCGCAAGATCAGCCAGGCGTGCCGCGAGGAGATGGACGCGGCCGGTGCGATCGAGCTCCAGATGCCGCACCTCCATCCGGTCGAGTTCTGGGAACAGGGCCCCCGCTGGGCTGCGGCGCGGGAGATCATGTACCGCGCCGATCACGCGGGCGACGGCAAGCGCGGTCCGCGCGATCCGGAATACGTCCTGGGTCCGACCCACGAGGAGATCATCACGCCGCTCGTGAAGACGGAGATCACGAGCTATCGCGACCTGCCGAAAAACTTCTACCAGATCGCGACGAAATTCCGGAACGAGATTCGTCCGCGCTACGGACTGATGCGGGCACGCGAGTTTATCATGAAGGATGGCTATTCCTTCGACGCGACGGACGAGGGTGCGACGCAGAGTTATCTGCGGATGAAGGATGCCTACTCGAAGTTCTTCTCCCGCGTCGGAGTGAAGGCGATTTCGGTCGAAGCCGACACCGGCGTGATGGGGGGCAGTTTCTCCCACGAGTTCATGGTGCCTGCTGAAGTGGGCGACGACGTCGTCGTTTACTGCGAAGAGAGCGGCTACGCCGCCAATCGCGAGAAGGCGACCAGCGGCATCGTCCCGAAGGACCTCGCTGACGCGGCTCCTGCTGGGGCGGTGGAGGAGTTCCCGACTCCGGGCGTCGTCACGATCGCGGCGCTCGAGGCGGCTCCGTATTCGGTTCCTGCCGACAAGCAGTTCAAGACGCTCGTCTACGTGGGCGATGGAAACCCCTTCCTCGTCATCCTGCGCGGCTGCGACGAATTGGAGGAAGCGAAACTCGGCTCGCTCGGCTTCACGCTTTTCCGTCCCGCGACGCCGGAAGAAATCGAGCCCGTGATGGGCGCGAAGCCCGGCAGCCTCGGCGCGGTCAAGGGCACCATCAAGGACCCCGCCGCGCTTGCGGGCATTTTCGCGGATCACGCCATCCGACTGATCGGCAACGGCACCACGGGTGCGAATCGCGACGGCATGCACCTTCGGAACGTCAATGTCACCCGGGACCTGGCGATCACCAAGTTCGGCGACTTTCGCCGCGTGCGCGTCGGCGAGCCCGACCCGAAGTCCGGCAATCCCCTGAAGATCGCCCGCGCGATCGAGGTCGGCCATGTGTTCAAGCTCGGCACCAAATACTCCGACAAGTTCGGCGCGGTCTACACCGACGATCAGAAGCAGAGCCACCCGATGGTGATGGGCTGCTACGGCATCGGCATCAGCCGCACGCTGCAGGCCATCATCGAACAGAGCCACGACAACGACGGCATTCTCTGGCCCTGGAGCGTGGCTCCGTTCCAGGTGCTGGTTTGCCTGCTCGACCCGCAGCTTCCGGAAGCCGCGGAGCTGGCGAAAAAGATCGGTCTTGCCGCGGAGCGTGCCGGCGCCGACGTCCTGATCGACGACCGGACGGAGCGTCCCGGCGTGAAGTTCAAGGACGCCGACTTGATCGGTATCCCCCTGAGGATTACCGTGGGGGGCAAGGGCCTCAAGGAAGGCATCGTCGAGATGAAGTGGCGCGCGCAGAAAGACGTCGCGAAGCTGCCGATTGCCGACGCTGAGTCGAAGGTGGCAGCTGCCGTCGCCGACGCTTCCCGGGCCTGAGCTCTAACATGGACACCGAAACGCCATTCCTCCCGCTGGCTGAGCTTCAGACCCAGCGTGAGCTCAGCCCTCCGTGGCGTGTCGTGTTCCTCAACGACGCGGTGAGCCGGATGTCCTACGTCGTGCTCGTCCTGCGCAAGGTCTTCGGCTTCGACGAATCGACCGCGACCGCTCACATGCGCGAAGCTCACGAACGCGGCCGGACCGTCCTCTGGGTCGGTCCACGCGAGCGGGCGGAGGCTTACGTCTTCACCCTCCGGCAATGGCACCTCAACTCGATCCTGGAACCGGATGAAAAGGGTGGAAGTTAAGCTCGATCTGACGAACGTCGCGCCCCTGCTCGATGTGATCAAGGGCGCGTCGGACGCGCTGCGCGGACGGCTCGCTCTTCCCCTCCAGCTGCCGGTGCTCGACCCCGAGTCGACCGAGCAATGGCAGTCGGACCTCGTGACCTCGCAGAACGACGACATCGCCGTCCTGCTGGCGCTCTTCAACCGCGACTTTTTCACGGAGGAGACGGTCGCCTTCGACGAGGCCAACGCGGACGCCGTGATCCGGGCATGTTCCGCCCTGAAGCTGTACCTGTATTACGAATACCTGTCCGACCTGGACGAGGAGGACTTCGAGTCGGACGATGTCGTGTACGATGTGCTGACGGAACGGCAGCAGAAGCCGTTTCTCGCCTTCATGTTTCTCGACACGCTGCAGAAGGTGATCATTCGCCATCTCAACGACCTGATCCTCGACGGTTCGGGCGAGACATGAGCACCGTCACGTGCCGCCACTGCGGCCTGCCATTTCGTGTTCGGCGGGTCGAGCCTGGGCGGGACTACTTTTGCTGCACGGGGTGTTCGCTCCTGGCCCGCGTGCCCACGGACGCGCAAGGCAACTTCCCGGTCAACGCCCCGCTGATTTCGGCCCTCACGGTCGCGTTTCTCTATTTCAACCAACTGCTCGCCTGGGCCGTGAGCGTGCTCGTGGCGCGCGAAGGAAAACTCTCGCTCTCGAATCGGCTGGGCTGGGCCGCGGCCGGAGCCGCGCTTATCGTGTGGGTCGCCGTTGCGGTCTTGCAGGCGAAAAGCGGAGCATCCCGAGCGAAGGACATGCTCGTCGCCGTGGTCACCTTGGCCCTTCTCGTCGCATCGATCCGCACCTTGCCGCCGTCCGGAAGCCTCTGCGCCGCGGCCAACGCGGTCTTCATTGCGTGGAGCTTCCGGGGTGCGTTGCGGAGACGCGCCTCGGCGGACGTTCGGCCCCGCTGAACCGCTTCTTGGGCCCGCTCGCCCCGGCCGTTTCCGGCTCTTCAGCATCCCGTTTTCGACGCTGAAAAACCTGCCGGCGGCACGATCAGAATTCTTCGCGAAAAACCTCCTAAAATGCCGTCGCTCGATTGCGACGGGCAGCGGCGGTGGCCGTGTTATTCATTGGCCTCTAATAGATTATGTTCCGGCCGTGTGCGCCGGGAATAATCCGACAAATCTTTGCTTCGCGTTTGACGGGGGTGGGGTGGCTCCTACTTTTCCCGGCTGATCCTCTGCAGTGTACGAGGTGCTTTCATTAACCGCTCTTTGCCTTTGATATATTCCGGGAGCTGAACCCGCCGTGGAAGCTGCTAGGCCGTAAATCGGAAAGCAAACGCTGCGGAGGAGGCGCCCACCTTAACCTAAAAAGGACTAGAGCCTTTGGGCATACGGCACAGGCGGAGGATCAACTTCCCTTTCTTTCACAACATGAGTCCCTCGTTTTACCACGTCATCCACGTGTTCTCCATGGCAGCGCTGGTCGGCTATTCGTTTTACGCCTTCGCGCTCCCTGCGCCGGAGACGAAAAAGCGGGTGATGATGGTCACGGGAATCGCTTCGCTCGCGATGCTCATCGCAGGGTTCGGGCTGATTTCCAAGATGGGCTATTCTTTCAGCGCGGGTTGGATCTGGGTGAAGGTCGCGTGTTGGATTGGGCTCTCGATGCTGCCCGGAATGGCGTATCGGCGGCGGGAGCGCGCCGGACTCTTCATCGTGATTGCGCTGGTGCTCGTGCTGATCGCGATCGCAATGGTCTATTTCAAGCCGTTCTGAGGCGGATCTCCGGCCGGGTCTCGATCCGCGTGCGGCTCCGCCCCGTTGACCTTCGGCGGGAAAGAGGAAACTTCGGTGGCTGCGGCGAAGCCGCGCCCAGGCTTGCCCGATGACCGACCCACTCGCCACTCCCGCGCCGAACACCCCTGCCGTCGAAACGCTGTGTGGGGTTTGGGTGGATACGCAGGGTCATGCGCATTTGTCCGTCGCGACGCCGGACGGACGCCGGGAGGATCGCTCAGAACCTTTCAGGCCTTTTCTCTGGGCGACCGACGCGGCGGAGTTGCCCGGCGTCGAGGGTGTGAGCGTTGAGCGGTTGTCCGGCGATGCCACATTTACCCGGCTCGTGCATGCGGACGGGCCTGCGCCATGGGAGCGCCTGACCGCGGCGGCTCGCGATGGAAGCGGTCTCGATGTCGTGCGCCCCCTGGAGAGCCAGTATTTGCTCCAGGCGCGCCGTAGACTCTTCGGCGATCTGGGTTTTCACCAGCTCCGGCGGTGTCAGCTCGATATCGAAACCGCCGCCTCGTCGGAAGGGGCCTTCAGCAATCCGAACAATCCCGAGGATCGTGTGCTCGCGATCGGGCTCGGGTTTTCCTCGGGACCGCAGCTGCTGGTGCTGGAGGCGATGACGGACGACGCGGAGAAAGCGCTGCTGACGAAGTTCGCGGAGGTCCTCCGTGCCGAGGACCCCGACGTGATCGAAGGGCACAACCTCTTCAAGTTCGACTTCGAGTATCTCCGGCAGCGCTGCCGGCGCTTCAAACTTCCCTGCGCGTGGGGCCGCTTCGGCCAACGGGCGAGTTTCCGGAATAGCCGGCTGAAGGTCGCGGAGCGTTGGGTCGACTTCACCCGCTGCGATCTGCCTGGGCGCGCCGTCGTCGACACGTACCTTCTCGTCCAGCTCTTCGACATTACGACCCGCGAACTGACCTCCTACGGCCTGAAGGACGTCGCGGTGTATTTCGGAATCACCGCCGAGGATGCGGAAAACCGCGGCGAACGCACCTACATCGATGGCGCCGCGATCGGACGCGCGTTCCATGAGGATCGGGCTCGGTTCCTGGCCTACCTCGCCGACGACCTACGCGAGACGAGGGAACTGGCGAATCTGCTGCTGCCGACGTACGTCGAGCAGGTCCGAACCTTTCCGATCCTCCTGCAGGATGCGACGCTCCGGGGCACGACGGGCAAGATCGATCTCCTGTTTCTCGAGGAGTATTACCACTCGCGGCGGGCTTGTCCCGCGCCTCCGGAGGTGCGGCCTTTCGAGGGCGGTTATACGCGGAGTTTTCAGGAGGGCGTGTATCGGCACGTGCTGCACTTCGACGTCGCCTCCCTGTATCCAAGCCTGCTGCTCCAGATCGGGCGGAATCCGCGCAGCGATTCGCTCCAGGTTTTCATCCCGCTGCTTCGGAACCTTCGGGAGTACCGGCTTCGCTACAAACAGCTGGCCCGCACCGCCGGCTCGGAAGAACTGCGCGCCGAATACCAGGCGCGTCAGTCGAATTTTAAGATTCTCATCAACTCGTTCTACGGCTACCTCGGTTTCTCCGGAGCGCGGTTTGGCGATGGGGACTTGGCTGCGGAAGTCACCCGTCGTGGCCGCGAGCTGCTCCAGAAACTGATCGATGAGTTTGCGCGGCACGGCTGCACGATCCTCGAAGCGGATACCGACGGCATCTACCTCTCGTCGCACGAATACTTCGAACGCCCCCAGGAGTTGCTGGCGAAAGTCGTCACGGTGCTGCCGAGCGGCATCGAGCTCGAATTCGACGGACAGTATCCGGCGATGTTCTGCTACAAGGCGAAGAACTACGCACTCTACGACGGTGAGCGGATCATCGTGCGCGGTTCCGCTCTGCGGTCGCGCGGCATCGAGCCGTACCTGAAAAAACTCGGCGAGCAGCTCGTTCGATTCCTCTTGGGCGTCGACGAGCAGTCGCCCGCGAAGACGGTGGAGGATCTGCGGGCGCGTATCCGGAACGGCACGATGCCGGTGGAGGAGCTGGCGCGTTCGGAGATCCTCAGCCAGAACCCCGACGCGTATGAGCGCTGGGTTGCGGAAGGCGGCAAACCGCGCCGGGCTTCCGCCGAAGCGGCTCTGCAGCGCGTGCCGCGACCCAGGATGGGCGAGCGGGTCACCTATTACATCGCGTCAGCCGGCGGCGGAAAGACGGCCGACTGGCAGCGCGCAAGGCCGCTGTCGGCCTACGACCCGGCGAATGCGCCGTACGATCGGGAGTATTATCTAGAAAAGCTGGACGATTGGCTGGATCGATACGGAACCTTCATCGGCGTGAAACCGCTGGTCGAACAGACGGAGTTCGATCTATCGTGAGGTAATGCCGCCCGTTTTCGCCCGCCAGGCTCGCGCTTGGCTGCTCGTTGCCGCCCTCGGAATGCTCCCCGTGGTCGTGTACTGGAACACGATCTGGACGCATTTTGGGTTTCGCGACGACTACTCGATCCTGCGTGAAGCGCACCAAGAACCGGGCAAGGTGATCGGCTTCTGCGCCTCCCAGGCCCGGCCGATCTACGGCTGGATGCTGGAGCGGTCGATGGCGCGCGTGGACAGTATCGACCAGCTGGCCTGGCTCCGGCTCGTCAGCGCCCTCTGTATCGGTGTGGCGGCGACGCTCTTCTGGTGGTGTCTCGTTCGCTTTTCCGGCTGGAAAACCTGGCCCGCGGCGTTGGCGGCGGGTTTGCTCGCAGTGGTTCCCAGCTCCCAGGTGCTGACAAGCTGGAGCATTTGCTGGCCGCACAGTCTGGCCGTCGTGTTCGGCCTCATCGGTTTCGCGCTTTCGGAAGCGGCGTGGAATTCCGACCGGCTCGGCGCTCGGTTGGCGTTCGGCACGGGCGCATGGCTTTGCCTGCTGGTCAGCGCGCTGACCTACCAGTCGAACGGGCTCTTCTTCCTCGTGCTGTGGGGCGCGGTTTTTCTCTCCAAACTGGAGAAGCCCATCGCCGAGCTTCGCGGGTGGACGGTGCATCACGCAGGCATGCTCTCCACGTCGTTTCTGGCTGCCTACGGTTTCATGCTCGCGGCCTATCACCTCGGCTGGTTCTGGGAATCCGACCGGGTGGCATTCGAACCGGATCTGGTCGGCAAATGGGTTTGGTTTGCCCGGGACGTTTTGCCCAACGCCCTCGCGTTGCTCGCGATTGACGACATCCAGGGGCGCACCAAACCGTTGTACGAACTGGCCTGGGTCTTGAGCACGGGCCTCCTTTTGCTCGGGGGCGTGTTGCTCGGCCGGCGCTTGGGCGTGGTGCGCATGCTCCTGTGGTTCGCGGCGTTTCTTGCTCTCGGCACGGCGACCTACGGTATCAGCATCATCGCCTCGGAGCGCTGGGCGACGTACCGGACCATCTATCCTCTGGTGGGCATCGTGATTGTTTTCCTTGTCGCGTCGCTCGCCGAGATCGGACGCCGCTGGCCGAGGTGGGGCGAGCGCGTGGGCCTCACGGCGCTGACCGCTCTGCTCGTCGCGGGTGTATTTGTTGCCCGCCAGCAGGCCTATTCTCTCATCGCCGTGCCCCAGCAGGAAGAGCTGGCGGTGATCGAGAATGCCGTTGGCCAGGTCGATCCGTGCCGGCCACAGCGGGTGTTTTTCATCACGCCGACACTGCGCGACGCTCCTGCTCCTCTGGTCTATGCCGACGAATTCGGTTCGCTCTCGACCGATTCCGATTGGGCCGCCATCGAGATGCTGAAGGACGTGCTTCAGGCAAAATCGAGCGGGAAAGCCGACTTCGGTTCGAAATGGAACATGGTCTGCGGGCGGCATGCGCCGCCCGCGTTGAAGGGATTCGATCGCTTCATCGATCTCCGCCGCATCCGCGAATTCGCTTCGGGGAAACACGCGAAGCTGTAGCGAACGAGCCGATACCGGTGACGGCGGAGCAGAGAAGCTGCCTGCGTCCTCCGTCAAAAACCGGGCGCCCGGACGCGAGCTTCACGAGCCCAGGCCGAGCTTCTTGCGCATCGCGGCCTGCACCTGGTGAACTTCTTCGGTCAGTCCGAGTTCGGTGGCGACCCTGAGGCGCAGTCGGAGGACCAACTCGTTGTCGGACCATTCCGGGGGCAACCGGGTAAGAGCCAGCCACGCATCGCCGGCGCGCATCGGCTTTTCCGCGGTGGCGCGGATCGCCTCCTCGATCAGGGCCGGCGGGCTCGTGGGCACCTCGGCGGCGGTGGCGTCGCGGGCCGTGAGGAAGCGCGCAATCCCGGACACGCGGGAATTGCCGGCTTCGCGTACGATCACGGCGAAAAGGCGGTCGCTTGGCAGCTCCGGTCGCTGGGTGGTCTCGAGAGCCGATAGCCGCACCGGTGGACGGACGCCGCGGAGAATTCTGGGCGGCGCCGCTTCGTCGGCCGGATCCACCACGGCCACATCGTACAGCACGCCTTGGCGAGCCAGCCACGTGATCTCGGGGTTGAGGTAGTGCGTCAGCCCGGAAGGGGAGGTGACAGGCACCGCTTCGGGAGGGAGCATGGAACCCGCGGCTGGCGGTGTCGTTGCCAGTTGACGCAAAGGAGTCGTCAGAAACTCGCGTTCGCTGGAGGGTGCTGCTGCGACCTTCACAAGCGTCGGCCCTTTGACCGGGTTGAGCGCGCCGTCTTGGTTTAGGAGCCAGGTTTGGAGCCCATCTGGAATTCGCACCGACTGTCCGGCCTTGAGGGGAAGAGCTGGCGAGAGATGCCGGTGGCGCCACCCGACGCGAATCGGCTGGTCGTTGCCGGTTGTGACCAGATAGGCGGCCGGGGCTGCGTCCATCGACGAGCCGGAGCGCCACACTGCGATGCCCCCGCCGGCCAACAGGACCACAGTCGCAATCGCCAGCCAGAGTAGGGTGCGAGGCAGGTGCGAAGGTGCCATGGACATCGGTATCCAAACCACCAAACAGACAGGCGCAAGCTGCCGGTCTGCAGTTCCAGGCGGCTTCTCTATCGCTTTTTCGCCGGTGGGTTTTCAATCTCGCCGGCATGGAAGGATCGTCGGAATCCCTGCTTGTCTCGGTCGAACGCGCAGTCACGCAACTCGGCGCGCGCCCCTCCTGGGACGAGTATTTTATGGCGACGGCGCTGCTGATTTCGACGCGTTCCCCCTGCGAACGGCTCCATGTGGGCTGTGTGATCGTCAGCGCAGGCGAACGTCGCAATCGTCTCGTAGCCGCGGGTTACAACGGTTACCTTCCCGGCACGCCGCATGTCTCGCGGGTTCGCGACGGACACGAGCAGGCCACGGTGCATGCGGAGCAAAACGCGGTCGCCGACGCGGCTCGCCGCGGCAGTTCGGTCGAGGGATGCATCGCCTACGTGACACACTATCCGTGCATCAACTGCGCGAAGATCCTGGCTTCCGCCGGGATCTCGGAGATCCGCTACCACCGGGACTACAGCAACGATCCTCTCGTCGCGCCGTTGCTGACGGACGCCGGAATCAAAATCCTCCAACTTTGAACCGCTTCGGCGGTCCGCCTCGCCATGCGCGAACGCAGCTCCTCTGAAACCGGCCCGCTCGCCGGTTCGCTTCTGCTGGCCCACCCCTCGCTCCAGGACGAGAATTTCCGGCGGTCCGTGATCCTGCTTTCCGCACACGATGCCAACGGCGCGATGGGGGTCGTTCTCAATCGCCCGTTGGGCAAACGTCTCGGCCAGCTGACGACGGACTTTGCTCTGGGGCCGCTCGCCTCCGTCCCGCTTTACAAGGGCGGTCCCGTGCAGCCGGAACAGCTGCTTCTCTGCGGCTGGCGCCCTCACGACGACGGCTCCGGTTTTCAGCTTATGTTCGGCATCGACCCCGTGAAGGCCGCCGAACTGCAGGCGGAGAAAGGCGTGCATCTTCGCGGTTTTCTCGGATACGCCGGATGGACGGGCGGACAGTTGGAAAACGAGCTCCGTCAGAACACGTGGATCGTCGCCCCGATCGTTGCTCAAATGCTGGAAGGGGAACAGGACGAGTCTCTCTGGAAAAGGATGCTCGGCAGCATCAGCCACGAGTGGAAGCTCCTGGCCGAAGAGCCGGAAGATCCGTCGCAGAACTGACTCTGCCGCTGCCCGCAGGACTCTGCCGTCTGACGTCTGATCTCGGACCTTCGGCCTTCTTCTGACTTCCTGGTTGACAGTGTTCGCGCGGAACGGTCTTTTGGCCCTTTATGAAAGTCGTCTCGTCCATCAAATCCGCGAAGAAGCGTCACCCCGACTGCCAGGTCGTCCGCCGCCGGGGCAAGATCTACGTGATCAACAAGACCGACCCGCGTTACAAGGCGCGCCAGGGCTAATTTTAACCATTTTTCTGCCGTGAAAGCCGAAGGCCATCCCTCTCTCAACAACGTTTGCTTCCTCGATGTCGCTACGGGCAAACGCTTTCTCACCAAGTCCACGATGAAGTCCGCCCGCAAGGAGAAGATTGATGGGCAGGATTACTTCGTGGTGCTTCGCGACGTCACGATGGACTCGCATCCCGCCTACACCGGCGAGAAGCGCCTCGTCGACACCGCCGGCCGCGTTGAGAAGTTCACCTCGAAGTTCAAGCGCACCCGCGCCGCGAAGTAAGACCCCTTCGCAGGACGATTTTCCCAAACCCTCCGGCAGCGGAGGGTTTTTTTGTGCCCAGGCGACGGCACGTCGATCGTGAGAAAGCGCGGCGGTGATCCGAATTGCGGAGGGCGGGCCGCTCTTTGACGGCGACGCGGCGGTTTTCGGCCGCCGTTGCTCCCGCCGCCCTCCCTGCCGCTTGACGGGCAGGCGGCGGACCTGCTCCATAGCCGTTTTCCATGCGAATCCGCGCTTTCAAAGGTCTCGTTCCTGTCCCCACGCTCACCGCCGAGGTCGCCTGCGTGCCGTACGATGTCGTGAATACGTCCGAGGCTGCGGCCTTGGCCCAAGGCAAGCCGCGGAGTCTGCTGCACGTCGACCGTGCGGAGATCGATCTGCCGGCAGGCACCGATGTCCACAGCGACATCGTTTACGAGACCGCGCGGAAGAATTTCGAGAAGCTGCAGAAAGACGGCGCCCTCGTACGCGAAACCGAACCCTGTCTCTACGTCTACCAGCAGCAGATGGGCGCTCACAAACAGCGCGGTTTGGTGGCGGTCTGCAACGTCGAGGACTACGACGCGGAGCTGATCAAGAAGCACGAGAAGACCCGCAAGGACAAGGAGGACGATCGTACCCGCTTGATCGATACGATCAGCGCCAACACCGGGCCCGTGTTCCTCACCTATCGCGACGAGGCTGCGGTCACCGCACTCGTCGATGCAAAGGTCAAGGAGGCTCCGCTGCACGATTTCACGGCTCCCGACGGCATCCGCCACACGGTCTGGCGCATTCCGGGAGGCGAGGCGTGGACGAAGGCTTTCGGCAAGGTTCCGGTCACGTACATCGCCGACGGACACCACCGCGCGGCAAGCGCCGCCCGGGTTGGTCGACTGCGGCGCGAGCGGAATCCGAAGCACACCGGCAACGAGGACTACAACTGGTTCCTCTGCGTGCTGTTTCCGGCGAACGAGCTCAAAATCCTTCCCTACAACCGGATCGTTTTCGATCTGAACGGTCGTTCGAAGGAGAAGTTCCTCGCGGAGGTCGAGTCGAAGTTCGGACTCGAAAAGGAGGCCACGGCTTCCCCTTCGGCGGTCGGACGAGTCAGCATGTATCTCGACAAGAACTGGTATGGCCTGCGTTGTCCGATCGACGCCACGGCGGATCCGGTGGCGCGCCTGGATGTGAGCGTGCTTCAGGACAAGCTGCTCGCGCCGGTATTGGGCATCGACGATCCGCGCACCAGCAAGCGCGTCGATTTTGTCGGAGGCATTCGCGGCACGGGCGAACTCGTGAAGCGCGTCGACGCGGAAGGCGGTGTTGCGTTCTCGATGTACCCGGTGACGGTCGCCCAGCTGATGGACATTGCGGACGCCGGGCAAATCATGCCGCCCAAGAGCACCTGGTTCGAACCGAAGCTTCGCTCGGGTCTCTTCATCCACACCTTCTGAGCCGGGCTCACGAAGCCGGACTTTTTCCGAAGGCGCAGTCGCGAGACTGCGCCTTCGTCGTTTTTAGGATCTCTGGAAGCGGCCCTCGACGGGAGCCAGGAGCGTTAGGCTTGTTGCCAAGCGGCAGGTACTCACGACTTCGCTTGCGCAACCTGCTTTGAGCGCTTGCTTACGCGCATGCTGACGTTTCGCGCATCGACGGGGTGGCTTCTGACCGGGCTGTGTTTGGCTTTTGCCGCGTCTTTCGCCGGCGCGGCGGAGGCGCCGGCGGCCGCGTTTCCGAAACCGCTCGACGAATACCCGGCCAGCCAGGCAGCGAGCCTATTGCAGGCGTTGATCGGACGCGTGCGCGCGGAGCCGTTCAATCTCGTAGCGACCGTGGTTTTTCTCCTCGCGATCATCCACACCTTCCTGACGCCGCGGTTCCGACATTGGGCGCACGAGGTGGAGGAGGCGCACGCGGTTTACCTTCAACGCAGGCAGCAGGAGAACGAGGCCGAGGACGATGGTTTGCCCGTCGAAGTGAGCTTCAAGGGACAGATCTTGCATTTTCTCGGTGAGGTGGAGGCCGTTTTCGGCATATGGGCCGTCGTGTTGATGGCCGCTCTGGCGTGGTTCAAAGGGTGGCACGTCGCGGTCTCGTACGTCGGGCATCAGGTGAACTTCACGGAGGCGATGTTCGTCGTGGTGATCATGGCGTTGGCGTCGACCCGGCCCGTGCTTCGGGTCGCCGAGCATGCGCTGCGGGCGGTCGCAGCTATCGGCCGAGGATCGGTGGCCGCCTGGTGGCTGACGGTGCTGATCGTCGCTCCGCTCCTCGGCTCGTTCATCACGGAGCCCGCCGCCATGACGATCGCAGCCCTGCTGCTGGCCCGGCAGTTCTACCGGCTGAAACCGTCTCCAAAATTCGCCTACGCCACGCTCGGACTGCTGTTCGTGAACGTCTCAGTCGGAGGTACGTTGACTCATTTTGCTGCGCCTCCGGTGTTGATGGTCGCCGCACCCTGGAAGTGGGATACGGCATTCATGTTTGTCCATTTTGGCTGGAGGGCGGCTCTCGGCGTCGTGCTCGCGACGGGTCTATACTACCTGGTGTTCCGTCGGGAATTCGCGTCGTTGCAGGAGAAGCTGCGCATGCAAGAGTCGATGCCCGAGAGCGGCGATCCGGCGGCGAATCACCGTCCCGTGCCACTCTGGATCACGCTTGTGCAGTTGGGCTTTGTCGCTTGGACCGTGATCGTCGCGCACTATCCCGCGCTCTTTATCGGAGGCTTCCTCTTCTTCCTGGCTTTCTCCCGCGCTACGGCGCACCACCAGAGTCCGCTGCACCTCCGCTCGCCGCTTCTTGTCGGTTTCTTTCTTGCCGGACTGGTCGTGCACGGAGGGCTGCAGGGCTGGTGGATTGAGCCGGTGCTTACCCGGTTGAGCGAATGGCCTCTCTTCCTCGGGGCAACGGCGCTGACCGCCTTCAACGACAATGCGGCGATCACCTACCTCGCGACCCTCGTGCCGACGTTCACCGACCCGTTGAAGTACGCCGTGGTCGCGGGCGCCGTCACCGGCGGCGGGCTGACGGTGATCGCCAACGCGCCTAATCCCGCCGGTCAATCCATCCTGCAGCGCTACTTCCCCGACGGAATTTCGCCTCTCGGCCTCGTGTTGGGCGCGCTGCCGCCAACGGCCGTGATGGCGGCGTGTTTCATGGTCATCTAGGTCTCGCGAGATTTCCGACGTCGCTCGGAGCGGAGACGCCCGCCGCTGTCCGCCCGCCGACGCGAGCGGGCTGCGACCTTGCAGTGCGGCACGACGGCTGGACCTCAGGACGGCATTGCCGCCGTCATCGCGTGCCGCGTCTCCAGGCGCTGTGCGGCCCGGAGAGCCTCGAGCATCGGCCCGCAGAGCTGGCGCCCGAGATTGGACTGCTGCTGCACGAGGTCCCAAAGGCCCATCAGCGTCCAGGTCTCGGGCGAATGCCACTCGGGCATTCCAAGAATCGGATACAGGCAGACTCCGCGCAACGGAACGCCGGTATCGAGCAGTTTCTCGCATTCGTCCGCGACGTACTCCAACCACACCGGCCGCATGTCGTCCACGTGCGCCGTTTCCGTGATGAGCAACTCGCCTCGGTACCTCGCATGGACTCGGTTGATCAGCCGCGAGAGCGAGATGCGCCGGGGATCGTCGTCGGCCAGCGGGCGGCAATCCGAGCCATACTCCCACTGGTTCGTCCAGTAGTAGTTGATGCCGACGATATCGAGGTGTTCACGGCTACCGCCCAGCTCCGGCAGCATCCGTCCCGCGAGCATGTCCCACGACTCGAACACCGCGGTTTGGTTGAAGTGCGCGACGTTTTCCAGAAGGTCCATCCGCCCGTGGGGAGTGACGACGTGGCAGAGGGGATCGACGTTGACGATCCGCGCACCCGGCACCGCAGTGCGGATGGCATTGATCCCGGCAATGCCGGCCCGTGCGAGTGCGATCTTGAGTTCTTCGCCGCGCCCGCGGCAGTGCGGCGCGAACTTTCCCACCTCTCCACCGGCCCAAGCGAAGAAGGACGGCTCGTTGACCGGCGTGAAGTAGCATGTGCCTTCCTGGTGGGCGCAGATGAACTTCGCCGCTGCGTGGCAGTAATCGGCGAAGCGCTTCGGAAACTCCTCGGAGAAGAGGTCGATATAGCTGGGAAAGCCGTAGTGAAAAAGATCCCAGATCACCTCGATTCCGTGTTTGCGGCTCGCGGCGACGAAGGGCCGGACCGAGCTGAAGTCGTAGTGCCCCCGACGATCGACTAGGGGCCAGCGGATTGCCTCGCGCGCTGCGTGGATGCCGACCTCGCGGAGCCGCCGATAGTCGTCATCGGCGTGTTTGTCGTGGTGGGTGGCCGCGACCTGGTCCACCCAGTCGCCACGGGCGTTGAAACCCGTGGTGCCTTCGAAGCCGGCAAAAAAGAAGCTGCGGAACATGGGCTTGGTCTCCTTGAAGGTTCTGCTCACACGACGGACTGAGCCGAGGCTGCGCCGATGCGGGTTGCCCTGGTTTCGGCAGCCGCACTGCGCCGGCGCCCGACGTCGGCCGAGCCGGCCTCGACGTGCCGGCGAAAGACCGGGACGAGTTCGGTCGAGATCCGGTTCAGGCGCTCGTCGAGATCCCAAAGCCCCATCTGTTTCAGGTAGTAGGGCGGCGGATTTGTGCCCTGGCGGTAGGCCCACGTGACCAGGGCGAAGAGCGGCCACCAAGTGTAGCCGACAAGCCCGATTCCCTGCTCGCGCACCCTCCGAACGGCGACGAGCGATTCCTCCATCCAGGCTCTACGGCGTTTCACGGCTCCCACGGAGGCCGTTTCCGATATGAACAGCGGAGCGTGGTATCTTTCCCAATACATCGCGGCCAGTCGGTCGATCAGGCGACCATCGGCGTAAGGCATCGCGATCCGAAAACGGCCGCTGCCGCTGCGGAGCAGGCGCTTCTGGGTGAACATCGGGTAAAGGTTGATCCCGATCAGCGGGAGCTCGACTGCGTTGTCGGAGAACCAAGCGAGCGACTCGTCCGGCAGACCCTGCCGGGAGAGCCAGCTTCTCAGGCGGTGTCCCTCGCCGACCCGGCCGCTCACGAGATCGAGCGCCAGAAAGACGATTTCCTGCCGATGCTGCGCCTCGTCGTCCAGGCCCGGATCATCGGTGTCGTACAGGTCCGTCGCGTCGACGTGGGCGATCAGGATTTCGGGATCGACCGATTTCAATGTCTGCACGGTGCGTACGATTCCGCGGCAGACGCCGTCCATCACGGTGACGAAACTTTTCCAGCTTCGCCCGAACGGCGGCCACCAACCGATCCGTCCGCAATACCAGGCCGTTATTCGCGGCTCGTTGAGCGGAGTGTAGGCGAAGACCTTTCCTCGCCAGCGTTCCGCGGCTCGACCCGCGTACTCGGCCATGCGCTCGGCAAAATCGGGATTCAGGTAGGCCTTCTCGATCCAGGCGGGTAGGCCGTAATGCACGAGGTCAACGATGGGCTCGATCCCGAGTTCGAGAAGGCGATCGATTGCGGCGTCCGCCCACGACCAATCCCACACTCCCCGTGCCGGATTGATGCGATGCCACGGAATGCCGTAGCGCGCAGCGGAGACGCGCAGTTCCGCAATCAGCCTGAGATCGTCGCGCCAGCGGTCGTAGTGCCCGGTGAGTTCGTACTCGTCGAGCGTCCGCCCGGTTTTCTGCCAGGGAGCGGTGACGAACGTATCCTCGATCCCCGTGCACCAGAGAAAGGCGTCGGGATCCAGGAGCCGTTGGCGCTCTGAGTTGCGCAATCTCGTCATGGATACGAAGGACCGAAGCGGTCAGCCTTGCTCCCACTCGACGATGACGGTTGGGCCGATCGGGTACCGACCGCAGTGATAGTCGTAGACGGTGAGGCCGCCTTCGGGTGGTTCCGCGGGAGCGACGCAGCGGAAGCGAAGGCGCCCGTCGCGCGCCGCAGCCTCGACGACGTGGCGGAGCAGGTCTCCCTCGATCGTCGCTCGAATGAGGTACCCATAAGCGCCCCGGCCGCCGAGCAGGTAGCTCAGCGAACCCCGGCTGTCGTGCGGGTGATCTGGCAGCATGCCGCGGTGCACGGGCAGGTCGTTGATCTGGAGTTCGAAATTGGTCGGATAGCGGTGGCTGTCGGTCTGCGGGGTGTCCAAGCGACGCGAGGAGACTTCGCAGAGCAGTCGGATGCGTCGGACGTCGGAGAGTCGGCGCACGACCTCGTCCTCGAAGGACCACTCGAAAAACCCGGTTCCCTGCGCGAAACAGCTGCCGGTCAGCCGGGCTTCCTCCGGTGTGCTTGCGGGGCCGCTCCACGCAGCGGCGGACCAGGCGTGGACCGGCTTCCGCAGGATCAAAGCATTTCCACGTTCGTCGCGTTCCGGGAGGCCGTCCCGCACCACGAAATGCTTGATGAAGTTCGACGCCACGGTCTTCCCGTCCGGCGTGACCGCGGCGACGGAGAGCGTGCAGAGCATCGGCTGATCGGGAAGCTTGAGCTCGAGTTTGCGTGCGAGTTCGACGCGGTGGTGC
The DNA here is from genome assembly GCA_003054665.1 of Opitutaceae bacterium EW11. Taxonomy (GTDB): domain Bacteria; phylum Verrucomicrobiota; class Verrucomicrobiia; order Opitutales; family Opitutaceae; genus EW11. The sequence goes on from QAYY01000003.1 coordinate 279,664, forward strand.
CGGAAGGGGATCGCGGCTCGGCCGCGGGCGAGTTCGGAGTATTCGGTGCCGAGCACATCCATGCCGCTGTAGAGCCAGTGCAGGGTGACGTTTTCGCGGCGCCGGCGGGAGAAATGCGAGGAGAGAACCTCCACCGTGACAGATGAGCCGGGTTCGCAGCGCATGATCGGCGGGGCGTTGATCGGCAGGACATCGCCCTGGTTGATGATGCTCGGAGGGTAACCGAATTCCTTCTGCGTCCGGTCGTAGTTGAGGAACCCGTTGTATTCCCACTCGACGTCGTGCAGCTCCGTGTAGATGTACGCCGAAAGCTGACCGTGGCGCCGGAGTTCGTTCGTGAGAAACTTGAAGCTCCAGCTCACGTCGCGGTCGCCATCGAGCGCGCCGACGCCGCCGTATTCGCTGTTGATGAGGGGGGCATCTCCCTGCTGGAAGCCCTCGATGTAGTTGAAGCTGGAGCCGCGGTACGTTCGCGCGATGACTCCCTCGATGTGGGCCTTGGCCTTCGCGTAGTCGTCGAGGTAGAAATGCCACGAATTGATGTCCGTATCCACATGTCCATACGACTGGAGGTGCTCCCAGACGACGACGCTCATGTCCTCGATCAGCCGTGTGGAATCCATCGATTTGGCCAGCTGCCACATCGCGTGAACCCACTGGAACGACGACTGGTTCGGCACCTTCGTGAGCGGCGTCCGGGGCATGTCGGGCGCCTGGACCGACGGGGCGGAGGAGGCCGGCGCTTTTTTCCCCCGTGCCGCGGTCGCTTCCGGGCCGATGATCTTCATCAGCTCCGTCTGGCCACCGAAGCCCCAGGTCTCGTTGAAAATGCACCAGGCGATGATCGCCGGGTGGTTGAAGTCGCGTTCGATTCCGCCCCGGAGCATCGCTTCGAAGCGTTGCCGCCCGAGCGGCGTGTCGCCGCCTTCCCCGAAATTCGGGAAGTCCTGCATCAGCAGGATACCGAGAGTGTCCGCGTAAAAGAGGACGAGCGGATCATCCAGCTTGATGTGGATGCGCAAAAAATCGAAGCCGGCGTCCCGGGCGTAGGCGATGTCGTTGCGCAGCACCTCGGCGTCGGTCGCGGTGTAGACGCCCGCCGGGTGATACGACTGGTAAAGGGCTCCGCGGAGATAGATGGGCTTGTTGTTCAGGCAGAGCATGGCGGGCTCTTTTCCAGAAGTCGGTAGCGTACTGATTTTTCGCATACCGAAATAGCCCAGCACCTCGTCCACCTCTCGGTCCTCCTCGTCCTTCAGCCGGAACGCCGCCCGGTAGAGCTGCGGGTCGGCTGTGTCCCAGAGCGTTACGGGATAGATTTCCGCTTCGCCGGATGCGACGCCTCCCTGGACGGGAAACGTGATCTGGTGCGGAGGCGCCTGGGGCGGAGTGATGTCGACCTCGACGACGCTCTGATCCGACGCTCCCCGGCAGGCGATCTCGAAGTGGGCTTTGCCGTTGTCGATATCCGTGGTGATCCGGAAGCGTTCGATGTGTGCGGGCGAGCGCGGCTCGACGTACACCGTCTGCCAGATACCGCTGGTCGTGGTGTACCAGCCCCACTGTTTGCCGACAGGTTGCTCGCGGTTGTCCATCGGATCCTCAACCCGGATCACGAGCAGAGCACGCCGTCCGTCGCCGGCCGCGAGCGCCTCGGTGAGATCGAACTCGAACGGCAGGTAGCCACCCTCGTGGCGCCCGAGATGGATCCCGTTGCACCAGCAATCGGTGAAGTAATCCGACGCGCCGATCGTCAGGATCGCGCGCCTCTTTCGCCAGTGGACATTATCGGGGATCTCCACCGTGCGGCGGTACCAACCCACCTCGTGCCGCGGCGCGATGCGGTGATTGGCGCGGTTCACCTCGAGCGGATTCAAGAACACGCGCGTCGCGTAGTAATTGTCGTTGCCGGCCGCTTCCGCTGCGCCCCACGCGGCGAGCGATTCCCAGCAGAAGGGAACCACGATCTGCTCGCGCCAGTCCGGGCCGCCGGGCTCGAACCATTTCTCGTCGAGACCCTTCCTCTGGGGGTCGAAGCGAAACTGCCAGGGCCCATTCAGGTTGAGCCAATCGACTCCCTCGACTCGTCCTCTCTGCCGATCAGGTCGCGGGTATTCCGGGCGTGGGATGGAGGAGCAGGGAAACATACGAAATAGTCGTCACCTCCGCCGCTTCACGTGCGGCGGAAATTGTGAGCAGAGCCGCGCGAGCCGGGCTGACCGGCCCACGCTGCAAAGGTTCAGGCGGTGGCGAAAGCTTCCGAACGTTTCACGCCCGCCAGACGGGAGAAAACGGCGAGAGCCTGGCCGACGACCTGGTCCATGTTGTAGTAACGGTAAGTTCCCAATCGTCCGACGAAGTGCACGTCCGGCGTTTGCTCCGCCAGCTGGTGATACTTCTTGTACAGAGCGGCGTTGTCCGGACGCGGAATGGGGTAGTACGGATCGCCTTCGGCCTGCGGGTATTCGTAGACGACGCTGGTCAGCGGGTGATCCTGGCCGGTGAGATACTTGAACTCCGTCACCCGGGTGTACGCGTATTCATTCGGGTAATTCACCACCGGTGCCGATTGGAACACCGGCTTGTTGTGCGTCTCGTGCCGGAATTCGAGGCAGCGATAGGGCAGCGGGCCGAACTGGTAATCGAAGTACTCGTCGATGGGGCCCGTGAAAATGAGGTTTCCGTACGACACCTCGTCCATCACGTCCCGGTACTCCGCGTTCAGCAGGATCTTGATGTTGGGATGATCCAGCATGTTTTCGAACAGGTGCGTGAAGCCCCGGGCGGGCATCGCCTGATACGCGTCGGTGAAGTACCGGTCGTCGCGGTTGAATCTCACCGGCACCCGCGCGGTCACCTGGGCGTCCAGTTCCGAGGGATCGAGCCCCCATTGCTTCCGCGTGTATCCGCGGAAAAACTTCTCGTAGAGCTCGCGTCCGACCGTACCCACCACCACGTCCTCCGACGTGAGGACTTTCTCGCGCGGCTCTGCCACGGAGGCCAGATAGTTCTTCATCTCCGGCGGCGTCAGCCGAAGGCCGTAGAGTTCGTTGATGGTATCCAGGTTGATCGGAATCGGCACCAGCCGCCCATCGACACAGGCCCGCACCCGGTGCTGGTATTGGCGCCACTCGGTGAATTTCGAAAGGTACCCGAAGATCTCCGCCGAATTGGTGTGGAAGATGTGAGGTCCGTATTTGTGGATCAGGAGACCGGCGCGGTCGTGGCAATCGTAGGCATTTCCTCCGATGTGGTTCCGACGGTCGATCAGCAGGACCTTCTTGTTCAGCGTGCTCGCGAGGCGTTCCGCCAGCACGCTGCCCGCGAAACCGGCGCCGACGATGAGGTAATCAAACATAGGCGAGTCCGGGCTGAACGGGGAGGGAAGGGGATGGCAGCGTCGCGGAAGCGGCGGCGACGGCACGCAAACGGGCGGGGATCTCCCGCACGGCGGCGGCGTCAGCGATGTGCGCCTCCATCTTGGCGCAGATCGCCTCCCAGGTGTTTTCCTCCGCCAAGCGAAGCCCTGCTTGGATGCGGCTCTGGCTGGGCGATTCCGCTTCGCGCACGCACCAGGTGACGAACTCGGAATGGGAGTTCGCGACCCGGGCAACGGAGGCGAAGTTCGATTTAACTTCGTTGAGTGCGGTCGATACGACGGGCTTCCCGGCGGCCATGTATTCCAGAGCCTTGGTCGGATTGATGTACTCCGTCGCGGCATTGAGGGCGAACGGCATGAGGCATGCGGAGAAGCCCTTCGTGAGGGCGGGAAGCTGCTCGTACGAGCGGGCGCCGATCCAGTGAAGGTTGGGGCGCTGAGGAAACTCCTTCGGGTCCACCTTCGCGGTTGGTCCCACCATCACGATGTGCCAGTCGCCGCGGGCGTCCGCGAGTTTGGCCAGGAGATCGTAGTCGATCCGTTCGTCGATCACGCCGAAGTAGCCCAGGACCGGACCATCGAGCCGAGCGATCTCGGAGGCGAGCGGGAGCGCTTTGGAACGCGCTTTGCCGAAGTGCTGGATATCGACTCCGGTGCCGTAGAAGTGGCAGTTGGGGTTAAACGCGAGGCGCTTCTCGCGCATCTTCCTTCCACCGCAGAAGACAACCTGCGCGCGACGGAGGAGCGTTTGCTCCCGCTCCATCAATTCCGGAGGTGCGCCTTTGAACTGCGAGAGTTCGTCCATGCAATCGTACACGACGAGGCGTTCGCCGAGGTGGCCGACAAAGGCGGTCACCGCCATCGGATCGTAGAACCAGAGAACCGGATGATCGAAACGGCCCGCGAGTTGATCGCGGATCAACGCCTGCATCGCGTGGCGCCGCTCCAAGTCGATGAAGTCGCCATCCGGCCATTTCTCGGACGGAAGATGAACCTCCGCTACGATGAGATTCGGCACGGTTGGTGGGAAACGGAGGCGGGTGAACGTCTTGGCCGTGGGCGAACAGTACGTCTCGACGAAAAGCACCGGGTGGTGCTTGGCCAGGCGGGAGAGAAACTGTTGCGGACGCTGCCAGACCCAATCCCAGCCGAGATGGCAGAAGCAGATGATGGGCGCGGTTCCGATGTCGCCGACCTGTCCCCGCGCGGCGGATACTTCAGCGTTTTCCACCCCGCTTTTACCTCGTGCGGCGGCATTGCCTGCAGGGTTTTCGACGTGTCCGCTCAGGCGGGTCAGGGAGCCGGTGAGTGAGATCGCGGGCGAGGTGTAGGTGGACATGGATATGACGTTTGAGAGCTAAGGAACGTGGGAGCTGCCGGCTCCGCCGTGGCGGCGCGCACTCCCGTTTGGACTGGATGTTTTCCGCCTTTCAGCCGCGCCCGTGCCAATCAGCCGCGTCTTCCGCAACCTGCTCTCCTGCACGGGTTGCAGGGGGGAGTCCGCGGTGTTTGCGACGCTCTCCGACATGCAAAACGCAGGAGAGACGCTGCTCGCCAGGGCATTTTGAAAAGCCCCACCGAAACAGCTGCTCGTGCGGATCGTCCGACGAGGCAAAGCTTGGCGGGCGACGGAGCTGGACGCCTTGCAGATTTCAAATGAGGGATTTCGTTCGCAGCCGGCTGAAAACTTGTTCGCGCCAAGGCGTCGGCGGGCGGCCCAACCTTTCCGGCACGGGTTACGGCCCAATCAGTTCGCCACGCGGCGGTAATGGGGCGCAAAAGCGGAGTATATATCTTGTCTATGCCCCGGCGGGGCGGTTGCCCACGCGCTGGGAAGCCTGTTGTCTGGCCGCTCGCGCCATGAGCTCACTCGTTCTCGCCACCGCCTCAGCGGCGGAGATTCCTGCCCAAATGATCGTGCCGTTCGGCTTGCTGCTGCTGCTGATCGCCACGATGCCGCTCACGCCACACGGCGTGAAGAGCCTTTGGGAGCGGTTTTATCCTCTCGTGTCCATCGGACTCGGGTTGTTCGTGGTGGGGTACTACCTCCTGCGGATTCCGGCGGGGGGAGAAACGATCGTCCACACCCTTTCGGAGTACGTCTCGTTCATCTGCCTGATCGGGTCCTTGTTCGTGGTTTCCGGCGGAATCCATCTGAAGGTGAAAGGCGAGGCGACGCCGCTCGACAACGTCATCTTTCTCGCGATTGCCGCGGTGCTCGCGAACGTCTTTGGCACGACGGGTGCCTCGATGGTGCTGATCCGGCCCTGGATTCGGATGAACAAGATCCGGATCACCGCCTACCACATCGTCTTCTTCATCTTCGTGGTTTCGAATGTCGGCGGCGCTCTGACCCCGATCGGCGATCCTCCGCTGTTCCTTGGGTATCTCCGCGGCGTGCCGTTCTTCTGGCTGATCAATCAAGTCATCGTCCAGTGGCTGATCGCGGTCGGCTGCGTCCTGGCGGCCTTCTACGTGTTCGATCTGAACTCCTACAAGCGGATGCCGCGCAAGGTTCAGGCCGAAGTCGAGCAGCCTGACCAGTGGCGTTTCGAAGGCGGTGTGAACGTGCTCTTCCTCTTCGTGATCATCGGCGCGGTGTTTGTGCCGGATGCCTATTTTCTGCGCGAAATCGTAATGGTCGGAGCGGCGGTCGCCTCCTACAAACTGACGCCCAAGCAGGTTCACGAGGAGAACGCCTTCAGCTTCGGGCCGATCAAGGAAGTGGCGTTCCTCTTCATCGGCATCTTCATGACCATGATGCCCGCGCTCGGCTACCTGACCCAGCACGGACAGGAATTCGGCTTCGACAAGCCGCTCCAGTATTACTTCGCCTCGGGCTCGCTCTCGTCGGTTCTCGACAACGCGCCGACGTACCTGAACTTCCTCCAGCTCGCCGAAGCGACTGCTCGTGCTGAAGCTCCGGCCGTATTTGGTGCGATCACCGATCCGATCGAATCCGTGCGCATGCTTCTGCAGGTGAAGCCGAACTTCGTGATCGCGGTGAGCCTCGGCTCCGTGTTCTTCGGCGCCATGACCTACATCGGCAACGGGCCAAACTTCATGGTGAAGTCGATTGCCGAGAGTGCGGGGGTGAAGACGCCCACGTTCTTCGGCTACATCCTGAAATATAGCCTTCCCGTTCTCCTGCCGATTCTCGCGCTGATTGGCTTTATCTTCCTGCGCTGAGTCGACGTTCGACTTCTTTTTCGTTGGGGCGCGCCTTCCACGGCGCGCCCTTTTTGTTTGCGCAGAGACCGGAGTCGACAGCCGTCGGACTCGTCTCCTGCGATGAGCGGTTGGGGGACAGTCCGCGGTGTGACGTGAATCGTGGGGCGCCAAGGTGCCTGGCGCACCGGCCTGACGCGGGAATTGGCCAGGTACTCCCGTCGAACCGAAAAAAAGGCCCGCAGCGAAACAGCTGCGGGCCGGAGACTATCGAGTGGAGTGAGCCGAGCGTTCCTAGAAGGTGCCTTTCACGCCAACTGCCATCTGCACGCCGTATTTCTCCTGGTTGTAGAAGTGAGAGTACTCGGGCGAGAGGTAGTTGTAGCGCTCGAGCGTCTGCGGAACGTTCATGATGTTGCGCGCATTGGCGAAGAGCGTGAAGCGCTTCGTCAGCGCGTATTCGACGTTCACGTCGAAGAACGTGCGTGCGCGGTAGTATTCGTAGAAACCCGTCGAGCTGCCGTAGGCCGAGCCGGTCTGAGCGTCGCGCTTCTGTTCGCCGCGGTAATTCCATTTCAGCATCACGACGAGCGGGCTTCGGCTGAACGTGACACCCCAGCTCGCCGACTGCTCGATGAAGCGGGAGAAGTCGGCCTGTCGGCTGCCGCTGAGCCACAACTTCGTGCCGTTGGCGAAGACGCTGAAGTTCCTGCCCCAGCCGGGGAGGAACGTCAGCGGCTGCTGGTAGTTGAACTCGACGCCCTTGATCGCGGCGTCGCCGGAATTGATCGTCGTCTGAATCTGGTAGCCGACGTAGGCGGTATCCAGGTTCATGGCATCGAGCATGTCCGCCGTCGCGGTGACGTTCTGCTTACCCCAGAAATCCTTCAGGTCCTTGTAGAAATAGCCGCCGGAGAGAACGCCGCCCTTGGGCATGTAATACTCGAGGGAGAAGTCGTAGTTTCTCGCCGTCCACGGTTTCAGCCCCGTGTTGTTCGCGATGATGGTGTGGGCCGGAATCGTGCCGATGCCGTCGTTGAACTCCTGCTCGGTGTCGTTCACCCGGGCGAGCGGAAGGATATTGCTGAAGTCCGGACGGCCGTAGGTGAGCGCATAGGCGAAGCGTGCCACGAGGTTGTCGGTGATGTTGTAGTTCGCCGAAAAGCTCGGGTAGTACCCGTCGTAGCTCTGGCTCGTGTGCAGCCCGCGCTCCTTCCAGTTGGCGGCGACTTCCGCGAGCGTCGAGCCCTTGCCCTTGACCAGCAGGCCCTGGCCCGAGTCCTTGGTATTCTCAAAACGGACACCCGTGACGATGTTGAGCTTGTTCTGGAGGAACTTCATCTCCCCCTGGATGTAGGCGGCGCTCGTGTCTTCCTTCAGTGACTGCGAGTTTTGGAGGCGGAAGCGTTCCGCATTGAGCGCACTCGCGGTCGTCAGGTTGAAGTAGCTCGGGTGCGACTTGAAGGCGTCGTAGATCGCGAAGGGATCGGGCCACTGGATGTGGCTGAAACCCCAGTACGGATCGGCACCATATTTCGTGTCGAGGTAGTTCGCGGCATTGTCGTCGGAGCTGGCGGCGGTCCCGTCGGGTCCCACGTAGCTGTACGTGATGTCCTTCTTGGTGATGTCGCGTTTCTGCTGCCGGAATACGACGCCGGTCTTGATCGCGGCATTGAAGGGCAGGAAATCGAGTTCTCGTTTCACGTTCAGGAACGCGCCGGTGAACTTGTCCTTGCCGTCGACGGGCTGGGTGCGGGCCGTATCCAGGCGGTAATTCGCCAGGATGGTCGGGTCCATGATTCCGGCATTCGCGTTGTACACCACGATCGACTCCGGACGGGGCTCCTTGATCTGGAGGTAGCTGACGCGCGAGACGCCGTTCATCGTCGTGCGGATTTCGCTGAAGTGGCCGTTCTTGGAGTCGCGATACCAGCTGCGAGAGGTTGAACCGTGCAGACCCGCGTCGATGTCCCACAGGTGGCCGTTGAAGCGGTAGCCGAATTGGGCGGCGTTGGTCTCGCCCAACTTGTCGCGGAAGGACGTGCCGTGGCGGACGGAGCCGCGCCCGGTCGCCCCGTTGGTGAAGATCGGGCTCCAGGAAAGAGCCTGGCCGCCGGCCGTGGACGACGTGGCGGCGGTGCCTGTATCCCAATTCAGGTTACGATTGCCGAACTGCGACTTGTAGTAGTTGCTCTGGAGCGAGACGAACACCGAGTGTCCCGGGGCGATCTTCCAGTCGGCGCGAATGCTGCCCGAATTGCGGTACGAGTTCTTCGGTCCGTCCTGCATCGTGTAGGTCTGCAGGTACGGACGGTCAGGCGCCGCGCCGGCCTGGGCGAAATTCCAGCCCATCTGAGTGCGGTGCTGCTCGTTGAATTGGTTCGACGTCAGACCGGTCACGACGATGCCGAAGGTCTTCGTGATCGGGAGGGTGAGATCGAAGTCGAAACCCGGGAGCACCTTGTAGGTGTTCCGATTCTGGGGGCCGGGCGTCTTGTTCCAGAACGTCAGGTCCTCGTTGTTGACGCTGCCGTAGGCGCGGAATTTGAGCTGGGCGCGATCGCGTTCGAACGCGGTTTTGCCGATCATGTTCACGGAACCGCCGAGCGTGTCGGCGGCGTATTCGGGAGTCGGCACCTTCACCACCTCGATGCGGGCCACGTTGTTGATCGAGACCTGCTCGAATTCGAACGAGCGCTGCGCGTTGCCCGACGAGGCACTGGCCAGGCGGGCGCCGTCGAAGTAGACGTTCGTGAAGTTGTCGGAGAATCCGCGGACGGACATCGTGCGCACGTCGGCGGCGACGTAATCGACCGTGATGCCGGGGAGGTATTTCACGAATTCACCGATGTTTCCCTCGGTGACGTCGCCAAAGGCGTCGGAAGAAACGACGACCTTGATGTTGGGAGCAAAGCGCTGCTCGTTGGCCGCGATGGCCTGGGCGTTGGTCTCGCGCTCGGACTGGATGACGAACTGGTCGAGCACGATCGGCTCACCCTCCGGGCGCGGCGCACCGGTTTCGGCGCGGCCAATGAAGAGATCCTGCTGCACGGTCTGTCCGGCCGCGACGTTGACCGTCACCGTCTGGGCCGGGAGGCCGGTGAACAGCACCTGGAGCTTAGCCTGGCCGGCGGGAACGTCGTTCAGGGTGTATTCGCCGTATTGATTTGTGAATACCTGCAGGTCGGTGCCTTCGACTCGGACACGTGCATTATTCAAGTACTGGCCGTTTTTCGCATTCTGCACTCGTCCCTCGACCGTGCCGGTCGGCGACGCCTGCGCGAACGCCTGGGTGGAGGTGATCGTGAACGAAAGCGCCACGACGAGCAGCGCGCGGACTAACCAGGAAAAGACCGCAAACGTGGGCACGCAGGTGCGGTCAAGGATGGGTAGACGCATCATGATGGGGTTGTTTGTAGGGGAAACACGCCGGAGCAGGACTCCGCGGTTTAGGTGTGGGGACACGTATCCTCGCCGCGTCGCCCGTCGTGTCAAACGAGAAACGGACAGCTGTCCTGATATTGCCCGTCAGCCGGCCTAATCCTATCAGGGGAACAGCCCGCGGATGCGTTTGGCGTCCGCCACGCGCGCAATGCCCAGGGTGAGCGCCGCGAGTCTGCGACTGAATCCGAACTTCGCCTTCTGCGCGTCCACGCTGGCTTTCGCCCGATCGAGCATGGTGAAGAGCTTCTGGAGGACCTCATCCCTCGTCCAGTAGTAGTGCTGCAGGTTCTGCAGCCACTCGAAGTAGGAGACGATGACGCCGCCGGAATTGCAGAGGACGTCGGGGATGATCTCGATGTCGCCGCGTTGCTCGAGGATCTTGTCGGCGGAATTCGTGGTGGGCCCGTTTGCGGCTTCCGCGAGGAGCCGGCACTGCAGCTTGGGAGCGTTGTCGTTCGTGATGACTCGTTCGAGTGCCGCCGGGATCAGCACGGTGACTTTGAGCTCCAGCAGCTGCTCGTTGCTGATCGCTTGGCCGCCGTCGAAGTCCTTCAGCACCTTGGCATATTTCACGTACTCGAGCGCTTTCCGGATATCGATGCCGCGCTCGTTGTAGATGGCGCCGGTATAGTCGGAGATGGCGATGATCTTCGCCCCGTAGTTTGCGAGGGCGGCTGCGGTCTCGCTTCCCACGTTGCCGAATCCCTGTATCGCCACGGTGGCGTTCTTCACGGGGATCTTCATGTCCTCGAGGTAGGCCTTGACCAGATACGCCACGCCTGCGCCCGTGGCCTCCCGGCGTCCTTCGGACCCTCCGAGCGAAATCGGTTTGCCGGTCACGACCGCCGGCTCGACGTGGCCGACGTGGTTGGAATACGTGTCCATCATCCAGCCCATGATCTGTTCGTTCGTGCCCATGTCGGGCGCCGGTACGTCGATCTGGGGGCCGACAAAGTTGATCATCTCCTGCATGTATCGGCGGGAAAGCCGTTCTAGCTCGCCCTGCGACATCTGGCGCGGATTGCAGATCACGCCACCCTTGGCGCCGCCGTAGGGCAGACCGACAAGAGAGCACTTCCAACTCATCCACATCGCCAGGGCGGCCACTTCGCCGATGGTGACGTGCTCGTGGAAACGGATTCCTCCCTTGGATGGGCCCGTGGAGAGGTTGTGCTGGACCCGATAGCCTTCGAAAACGGTGATGCTTCCGTCGTCCCGCTTGATCGGAAGCGCCACGGCAAGGCACCGGCGCGGGTATTTTGTCCGATCCCGCAAATCCTCCGGGAGATTGATGGCGTCCGCGGCCTGATCGAATTGGCGGCACGCCATGGTGAATACGTCGGATTTGTAGAGAGCGGAAACGATGACCTTTGACATGGGGGATGTAGGTTTTTTCCGGGAGCATACGGGTGCGGCGGTCGACGGCAATGACCACCGGCACGTTGAGGAAGGGCTCCGCAGTCCGATTCGGTTCATGTCGGCGGTTGAAATCCGTCAGGATGCCGGTCCAAATCGGCCCGTGTTCTCGAAGCTTCACCGATTCGCCCTCTGGCTCGCCCGCAAGCTCATCGCGGTCGCGCTGATTGGCGGACTCGCGATCGCGGCGTATGCGACGTGGCTGTTTCTTCACGCTCAAGGGGACTTCGCGTCCGACCGCGCCAAACGCCTCGTTGAGATGTCAGCGAGACGGGAGCGTGTATCGACAAATGTGATCGAAGTCGGAGCGGAACTGGACGCGCTGCAGAACCAGATCCGAAGCAGTCAGGACAGGATTGCGCGCGAAAAGAGCACGATCGCGCTGCTTGATTCGCTCGATAGCCGGTGGGAACGTTGGTTCGGAAACAGGGAGCAGCAGCGCGTCAACGACGAGCGAAAGAAGCGCCTCAGCGAGATGCTTTCGAAGGACAGCAAACGCCTCCTGGAACTCCAGCGTGCGCTCAACCAGAAGGCTTGGGAGCGCGAGGGCGCCTCTGCGGAGCTGGCCCGACTTGACGCGGAAATCCGGCACACCGAAGGAACCCAGTCTCAAATTGTCCACTACTTGAACGCGTCCTGGAAACGGCTGCGGGCGCCCCTGGCCTTTCTTCTTCTGCTCGATCTCTTCGGCGCTTACCTCTGGCGCCTCACGCTCTATTTCGGAGTTGCCCCCTTCGTGCAGCGAGGCCGTCCGCTTCGATTTGCGAAAGAGGTTCCGGTGTTCCCGCAAGAGACGGCCAGTCGCGGATCGTTCGACGTGGCGGTCTGGCCGGGAGAACGGCTTCGCGTGAAGCGGAAGTATCTGCGCTCGACGGACGGCGGGGTGGAGCAGGGGACACGCGTTCTGCTGGATTGGTGGCGGCCGATCAGCAGCCTGCTCTGCGGCTTCGTGGGCTTGGCGGAACTCAGGAATCGGCAGGCCCGCGGAGAATCCGAAATCGGTCTGGCCGGACGCGAAGGCGACGAGTTGGCCATGCTGGATGTGCCGGATGGAAGTTCGCTTGTCGTGAAACCGCGCTTTCTGGTCGGGGTAGTCCAGCCCGCGGACCAGAGCCTGGTCACTCGGATGCGCTGGCCCGTCTGGTCGCGGCAGGCGTGGGTCACCGGGCAGATTCGCTTCCTGGAATTCTTCGGTCCATGCCGGTTGATTGTGGCGGGTACGCGGGGAGTGCGCGCCGAACACATGGTGCCGGGCGAAGCGGGAGTGATTGTCCCCCGTCGCGCCGAGCGCGCGACGTTGATCGGCTTCACGCCGAACCTCGAGCTCCGTCTGGTCCGCACGCAGGCGTTCAAATCCTACCTTCTCGGGCGCAAGCGGCTGTTCGAGGTGCTGTTCACGGGCCCTGGGCTCTACGCGGTCGCTTTCGGCCCCTATGAGCGCGGCACCGGACCGCTCTCCCGAGCGTTTTTCGGCGTGCGCAACCGAGTGCTCGATATCCTCGGCCTCTGATTCTGAGGTTGGGCGACGGACAATTCCCGTTGCGGGCCCGCTGGGAGCAGCGACGATTTGCCCGCGCTGACAACTTGGCGCAGGGTTGCCGAAAACATGCTCTTCAAGCTCAACGCCGACTACAAACCGACCGGAGACCAGCCGCAGGCGATCGAAAAGCTCGTTTCCTCTATCCGCGGGAGCAACAAGCACCAGACGCTTCTGGGCGTCACCGGCTCGGGAAAGACGTTCACGATGGCCAACGTCATCGCGCAATGCGAGAGGCCTACGCTCATCATCTCCCACAACAAGACGCTGGCGGCCCAACTGTTCTCCGAATTCAAGAACTTCTTCCCGGAGAACGCGGTGGAGTATTTCGTCAGTTACTACGACTACTACCAGCCGGAGGCGTACATTCCGTCCAGCGACACGTACATCGAGAAGGATTCTTCGATCAACGATGAGATCGAGCGCCTGCGTATCTCGGCGACGAGCTCGCTGGTTTCCCGCCGCGATGTGATCGTCGTTGCCAGCGTGTCCTGCATCTACGGTTTGGGGTCGCCCGAGGACTTCACCGAGATGCGTATCACGCTCAAAAAGGGGGAGCCGCTCGGCCGGACGAAGCTGCTCGAGCGCCTGGTCGACAACCTCTACGAGCGGAACGACTACGAGCTGAAACGCGGGCGTTTTCGCGTCCGCGGCGACGTGATCGACGTCATGCCGGCTTACCTGGAGCACGGACTGCGCATCGAACTCTGGGGGGACGAAGTCGAGGCGATCAGCGAATTCGATCCGCTCACTGGGGCGATCATGCGCCCCATCGACCAATTCGATCTGTACCCGGCGAATCAATACGTTACTTCGCGCGGCAAGGTCGACACCGCCATTGCGGCGATCAAGCGCGAACTCGAGGAGAGGGTGGCCTACTTCGAAGGGAAGGGACTCTATCTCGAGGCCCAACGCATCAAGATGCGCACGCAGTACGACCTGGAGATGCTTCAGGAAATGGGTTTCTGCAACGGCATCGAAAACTACTCGCTTCACCTATCCGGCCGAAAACCCGGTGACCGGCCCTTCTGCCTGATCGATTTCTTCCCGAAGGATTTTCTGCTTTTTGTCGACGAGAGCCACGCAACCGTCCCCCAGATCGGCGCGATGTACAACGGCGACCGCGCTCGCAAACAAGTGCTGGTCGACTTCGGCTTCCGACTTCCCTCTGCATTGGACAACCGCCCGCAGTCTTTCGACGAGTTTCAGCGGATAACGGGGCAGACGCTCTACGTTTCTGCGACCCCGGCGCAATACGAGATGAAGCTCTCGTCCGTCGTCGCTGAGCAGTTGATACGACCGACCGGGCTCCTCGATCCGGAGATCACCGTTCGCCCGACCAAGGGACAAGTGGAGGACTTGATTTCGGAAGTTCGCCGCGCCGTCGAAAAAGGGGAGAGGGTGCTGGTCACCACGCTGACCAAACGGCTTTCCGAAGACCTCACTTCGTATCTGCGCGAGGCAAAAGTTCGGGTCGAGTACCTGCATTCCGACATCGATGCCATCGAGCGCGTCGAGATCCTCCGCAATCTGCGCCTTGGCAACTTCGACGTCCTTGTGGGTATCAATCTGCTTCGCGAAGGCCTCGATCTGCCGGAAGTGGCGCTGGTCGCCATTCTCGACGCGGACAAGGAGGGATTCCTTCGCAGCGAAACAAGCCTCATTCAGACGGCCGGACGAGCCGCGCGCCACGAAGCCGGTCGCGTGATTTTCTATGCGGATCAGATCACCGACTCGATCAAGCGCACGATGGAGATCACTGCCTATCGCCGCGAGAAGCAGATGGCGTACAACCAGGCGCACGGAATCACGCCGCGTTCCGTGAAGCGCGCGGCGCAGGCCAGCTTGCATGTGTACGATGGCTCAGGGCGCGAGGACGAGGCCGCCGTCGCCGAAAACGCGGACGATGTGGCAGCGGTGATCGCGGAGCTCGAAGACGACATGCAGGCCGCCGCCGCCCGCCTGGAGTTCGAGCGTGCGGCACTTCTGCGCGACCAAATCAATGCCCTGAAATCCGGCGATTACCGCAAGGCTGCAAAACCGACCCGACCGGCAGGTTACGGAAAAAGGAAGTCCGGTGGTTTCGCCGCGCGCCGGCGGTAGGTGGGGGTGCCTGACAGCAGCCAAGCCCCGGCGCCGTAACCGATTACGGGTTTACTCGGCGCCTCCCGATCAGGTTCCCTTATTTTCGAAAAATCTGCTTCGGACTAAACTCCGTCATCCCTCCCGCGTCAAAGGAGGCGTATGAAGACCCTACTCCTCTCGCTCACTTGCGCGGCCCTTACCACCGCGTCAGTCCATGCGCAGGTATTTCAACCGCAAACCGCCCGAAACATCCTCATCGGCAGTGTAGCCGGAGCGATCATCGGCGAGAATAATCATCATCAAGCGCTCGAGGGCGCCGCGATCGGAGCTGCTGCCGGCTACATTTGGAGCGCGGCGACGCAAGCTCCAGCGCGTGAATACGCACCGCCGGTCCCCGTGACGACAACCTGCGAACCGCGCGTCGTCTACACGGAGCCGGCATGTCCCCCTCCGGTGTGTGTTGAACGCCCAGTGGTGGTCGTTCGTCCGCGCGTGGTGGTGGTCGCTCCTCCTCCTGCTCCCGTCGTCATTTACCGCGAAGCGCCGAGGTATCATCACCGCGAGCGTGTCGTTTATGTCGCTCCAGCTGATGGTCACGGCCATCGGGAGTACTATTACGGACGCCCGGTGCGCCGCTGGTAATCGCTGGAGAGCTATTTCCGCCATAGCGGCGCCGCCTTCTTGCGCGGCGCCGCTTTTTTTTTGCGATCCTACGTGGCGTTTTGTGCGTTGAGTCCGTGGATCTCAACCGGCAGCAGTCTCAGCCATGCGCATCGTCGCTCTGGCCGATATTCACGGAAACATGCTCGCGCTTGAGGCAGCATTGGCTGAGGCCGAACGGCTCAACCCCGATCGCATTGTTGTCCTTGGCGACATTGTCGTCGGATCTCCTGACTCGCTTGCCTGCTGGAAGAGAATTCAGGCGCTGAACTGCCCGATCCTGCGCGGAAATCATGAACGTTACGTGTGCGATTTTGGAACGCCCAGGGCGCCGGCGGAATGGAACACTCCGCGGTTCGGTCCCGTACAACATGCCGTAGCGACGCTCGGTGAGGAGAACCGCCGACAACTCGCGGCTCTGCCGTTGATGTTTCGCCTGGCCGAATGCCCGGGGCTGCTTTGGGTGCATGGATCGTCACGCTCCGACAGCGACTTGGTTTTCCCGTATACGTCCGACGAGGAACTCGAGACTTACTTCGCGGGAGCAACGGATCCGTGGATCGCGCGGGGGCACAACCACTACGCGGGCGTCCGCTTGTGGGGAGAGCGTTGCATCGTCACTGTGGGATCGGTCGGCCTGCCGCTCGATGGCACACCTGCGGCGCAATTCAGCGTCTTCGAACTCAATCGTGGCAAATGGAGTGTGAGCCACCGGAAGGTGGCGTACGACGTCGAGGCAGCTGGGCGCCGGTTTGTGGAAACAGGGTACCTCGAAAAGGCTGGCCCGATGGCGCGGCTGTATTGGCGTGAAGTCCTTACCGCGTCGTTTCACGTCGTGCCGTTTCTCGAGTGGTTTAAGCGGGCGGCGTCCACCCACCCTGACCTCACGCTCGACCAAGCCGTGGCGCGCTTCTGCCCGGCTGCCGGCTGAGCTCGTGAGGGATTTGGATCAAAGTATTCGTCGGCGCGACTTGAGGACGCCAGGGACTTGCCTGACGGTTCGGATTCATGCAGGACATTGTATCCGAAGGAGACGTACGTGAGCTGGTGGATGCGTTTTACGGCAAGATCCAGAACGATCCGCTCCTTAATCCGATCTTTACCGACGTGGCCAAGGTCGAGTGGGCGCATCACCTGCCCAAGATGTACGCATTCTGGAACGGCCTGATTCTCGGGATCCCGGGCTACGACGGTCGTCCCTTTCGGGCCCATGTGCCCCTTCCGGTGACGGCGGAGCATTTTTCCCGATGGGTGTCGCTCTTTCGCGAGACGGTCGACGAACGCTTTTCCGGGGCGGGGGCACTCCGGGCGAAAAACGCGGCTGCCAGCATCGCCCACACGTTCGCCATGCGCATGGGCCTGATTGAACCGGGCGCCGGTGTGCTACTCTGATCCGGCGAACCGCCGATCACTCACCGATTCCAGACGATCTCTCGTGCCGCCTGCTGGGCGAAACTGGGGCTCAGGCCCACTCGGGCGGGTTCTGCAGGTGCGGTTTCAGGACGCCGATGCACGGGAGATTCCGATACCGCTCGGCGAAATCCAATCCGTATCCAACGACAAAGCGGTCGGGAATCTGGAAGCCGACAAAATCTGCCTCAAACTCGACCTCACGCCGGCCGATCTTGTCGAGGAGCACGCACGTGCGGACGCTGGCCGGGCTCTGCTTCTTGATCATTTCGACGACGACGGCGAGGGTCTTGCCTGTGTCCAGGATGTCGTCGATCAGCAGCACGTGGCGGTTGGCGATATCGAGCTGGAGGCTGTGCAGCAGTTGCGGTCGGCCATGCGAGCGCGTGTCGTTCCGATAACTGGAAATCCGGATACAATCGAGCCGGATGGGGTTCCTGATCGCGCGAATCAGATCCGCGGTGAAAAGGATGGCGCCATTGATGATCGCCACGACCGTGATCTCCTCGTCGCCGTAGGCGTGGCTGATGTCCTCACCGAGTTTCTTCAGGCGCCTCTTGATCGCACTCTCGCTGACAAGCACCGTTTCGAGATCTGCGTGGGTGGCGGAGGGCTTGAGTTTCGGCATGACGGAAGCTTTTGCGTTATGAAAAGGATGCTGCGGAACGCAACAGGTTCCTTGGCCGCTCCGAGGGTTTATTCCTTTGACTTGCGAGGAGCGGAAATCTTGCCTCGCCCGGCGTTGCGCACGGCATGATTTCGATTGGTGTTCAGAACCTGACGAAACGGTTTGGCCCGACGATCGCCCTGCAGAATCTCAGCCTGACGATCGAGCGCGGTGAACTGTTTTTCCTCCTAGGCCCCAGTGGCTGCGGCAAGACGACGCTGTTGCGGACGCTTGCCGGTTTCTATCTTCCCGACGAGGGCAAGGTCCTGTTCGGTGACGAAGATGTTACGCGGCTCGAGCCGCATAAGCGAAACACGGGAATGATGTTTCAGAGCTATGCGCTCTGGCCGCATATGACGGTGGCGCAGAACGTCGCTTTCGGTCTTGAGGAGCGCCGCGTCGACAAGGCCGAGATTCGCACGCGAGTCGCCGAAGCGCTGGCATCGGTGCGGATGGAGGCATATGCGGAACGCCGACCGAATCAGCTTTCCGGTGGTCAGCAGCAGCGCGTCGCACTGGCCCGTGCGCTCGTGATCCGTCCCCGCTGTTTGCTCCTCGACGAACCGCTTTCGAATCTGGACGCCAAGCTCAGGCTGGAAATGCGCTCCGAAATCCGCCGTGTCTGCAAGGAGTTTCACCTCACGACAGTCTACGTGACGCACGACCAGAAAGAGGCGCTGTCGATTTCAGACCGCATGGCAATCCTCGAAACTGGTCGCGTTCTCCAGGTGGGTACCCCTCGCGAGGTATATCGCCGGCCAAACTGCAGGACGGTCGCCAATTTCATCGGTGAGACCGATTTTTTGACGGGCACGGTGGCTTCACTCGAGGGCACGACGGCAGTCGTGGACACGCAGATGGGGCGTTTCCAGGGTGTATTGGGATCCCAGGACAAGCGCCCAAGCGTCTCGACCGCTGTGACCCTGTCGATTCGTCCGGAGTGTTGGCGCCTTTCGGCGGAGCCGAAACCGGTCAACTCGGTCCGCGGGCGAATCGGCGAAGCGACCTACCTCGGTGAGGTCGCACAGTACGACTTTGTTCCCAACGGAGCTCCGGGTGTGAATCTGAATATTCTCGAGATGAATCCGAAATTTCTCGGGACACCTGCCGAGAAGGATATCTATGCGACGGCGGTGCCGGACGATGTGGTTGTTCTCGTCGACTAAGGCCCAAGGGATTCCGGCCACGATACGCTAACTGACTGACCCGGCATGCGGCTTCGTTTCACGATCCTGCTCGCGCTCGCGGCGATTCTAGCGGTGCCGTTTCTCCTGCGCCCGAAACGGATCGAGCACGCGCGCGGCGAAGACACGCTGGTGATCATTACGCCGCACAACGAGGCGCTTCGTTCGGAGTTCGGGCATGGGTTCGCTAAATGGTACCGTGAGAAGACGGGACGCACGGTCACGGTGGATTGGCGGGTCATCGGCGGCACGAGCGAGATCACCCGATTCCTGGAAGGCGAATACGTCTCGTCGTTCCAGGCGCATTGGACGGGCGAGTTGCACAAGCCCTGGAGTCTGGATGTTCAGGCCGGCTTCCAGTCCGCAAGGCAGAACGCGGACGCACCCGATATCGTGAAGGATGCTCGCGCGACTTTCCTTCGATCCGAGGTCGGCTGCGGCATCGATCTGTTCTTTGGAGGCGGCACGTACGACTTCATCCGCCAGGCCCAGGCTGGTCGACTGGTGGATAGCGGGGTGATGAAGCGCCATCCAGAATGGTTCGCCGACGACGTGATCCCACACCGTTTTGCCGGCGAGGAGTACTGGGACAAGGACGGCCTTTGGGTGGGATCGGTGCTGAGCAGTTACGGATTGCTCTACAACAAGGATTCGTTTCACCGGCTGGGTATTCAGGAAGGACCGACGCAGTGGGCGGATCTTCGCAATCCAAGACTCTTCGGAGAAGTCGCTCTGGCTGACCCGACGAAAAGCAGTTCGATCGCGAAAGTATTTGAGAACATCCTACAGCAGCAGATGCAGCTTCGGCTTCAGGCGCTGACTGTGGCCGAGCCGAACGGAGATCCCAAGGCACTGGAGGCTAGAGCGGTTCGCGATGGTTGGATTGCGGGGTTGCGGTTGCTCCAGCTCACCGGAGCGAACGCGAGGTACTTCACCGATACGTCGCAGAAGCCGCCGATCGACGTATCCCAAGGCGATTCCGCCGTCGGGCTCTGCATTGACTTCTATGGGCGGCAGCAGGCGGAGGCCGTTTCTCGCCGCGGCAACTCCGAACGCCTGGCCTACGTCGCCCCTGAAGGCGGCTCGGTCAGTTCGGTGGACCCGATCGCGCTGCTGCGAGGTGCGCCGCACCGAGAGGTCGCGCTCGCCTTCATTGATTACGTGCTCTCGATGGAAGGCCAGAAACTCTGGAATTTCCGGCCCGGCACTCCCGGAGGGCCGGAGCAGTTCGCCCTTCGACGGCTGCCAGTCCGGCGCGATTTCTATCAGCATGCCGAGTTTCAGCAGTATCTTTCGGATCCTGGAGATAGCCCGTTCGAGGGTTCGAACCGACTGATCTACCGGACGGCGTGGACTGGGGGGCTATTCCGGGAGATGGCGTTCATCACGCGTGTCATGTGTATGGATACGCATCCGGAGCTGGCTCGGGCTTGGAAAACCATAGTGGATGCAGGAACTCCACCCGAAGCGCTCGCTGTGCTTCAAGACATGTCGCCGGTGGCCTATGACGAAGCCTCCGGACGTATCAAACGCACGCTCGGAGCGAAGAATCGCGTCGAGGAATTGAAGCTCGCCAGAGACCTTGCGGAGCAATTCCGCGCGCAATACCGGCGCGCGGAGGAGATCGCCAGAGCGTCGAAACGCTAGAGCGACGCGAACTGTGAGGCGAAGGCGCTACGGTCCTTCGCCTTGAAGAAAGAAGTGCCTGCGACGAAGGTATCCGCGCCGGCCCGGCGGCAATCGGCGCCTGTCGAAAGATCGACGCCTCCGTCCACCTCGAGCCGAAAGCTCAATCCACGTTCTGCGCGCCAGCGGGAGATCTGTTCGATCTTAGGAAGCATATCGCGCCGGAATGGTTGGCCTCCGAAACCTGGCTGAACGGTCATAATGAGAACCAAGTCGACCTCGTGCACGAGGGCCTTGATTGCATCGGCAGGCGTGTCCGGATTCAGCACGATCCCGCATTGGCATCCGAGCTCGCGGATCCGCTTGAGGGCCTCGGTATGATCGTACAGCGGTTCGATGTGGATGCTGATGAGGTTGGCGCCGGCTTCCGCGAAGGGCTTCACGTACCGCTGGGGCTCGTCGAGCATCAGATGTACGTCGAAGAAGAGTTTGGACGTCTTCCGCAGCGCGGCGACCGTCTGGGGGCCAAAGGTGAGATTTGGGACGAAATGGCCGTCCATGATATCCACGTGTAGCCATTGCAGCCCGAGTTGCTCGACGACTGCGGCGCTGGACGCGAGATTCGCGTGGTCACCTGCGAGAATGGAAGGGGCGAGGATCGAAGCGTGCATTGTCGGATCAGACCAACTTCCGATCTTTCATGATCGCAAGCAGCTTTGCCGGAATAGGACGGCAGGCGCAGGCGTCCCGGTGAGCCAGATGCCAGCGGATTCGCTGCTCCAGGGTGGGATTGGTCGGCATGCGATGAGCGCGATGCCAGACTGCGTTGAGGCGAGGCTTAGGGGCGTCGCCCATTGAGATCTACCAGACGTCGAGAACCGCGTGAGAGACACGGTCCGCGAGCGTCTCCGCTAGGAGAGGCAGGGTCTGATACTCTGCGGACACCTGCCGACTGACGAAGATCGGTTGGCCGTTGGGGCCGCGTTCTACGGGAGCGTCTGAAGTGAACACTTCACGCGTCGCCGACACGGGGCGCTTCTCGAAAAGGGTTTTGCCGGTGCGGTTGTCGCGCAACGTGCAGACTGCCTCGAGATCGATGTCGAATGTGCGGGCAAGGCCCGTATCCGAGCGACGAACGGTCGCGACATGGCGCGCGTAGTTCTTCAAGTCGACGGACAGCGTCACGTCAGCCGACTCCGGACCGCTGGCTAGACTCACACGACCGTCGCGAAGGAGAGCGTTGCGGACCTGGGCGGTGAACAGAGGCGTCGCCTGGGGGATTCCCGCGGAGTTGCCAACCTGTTCGACGTAGATGCTCTGGAACGTCAACTTGCCCTGCGTGCCGAGTTGGTAGTGCGCGCAGCCGGCGGCCGCAAATGCCACGAGCCCGCCAATGAAAGAAAGAACGAAGTGGGCGAAGCGCATGGAAGGCCGCGCCTAGAACAGCCAGAAACGCTTCTTCTTCTTGGCACCCGGTTGAGAAGCCTTCGCCTGAGCCGTGTCGACTTCGGTGAGCCGCTGACGCGCTTTGGCGGCGACCTCCGAGTCCGGATAGACCGTGATTGCCTCGTTGTAGAAGACGCGGGCGGCCTTGTAGTTGTCCCGCTTGTAGAAATAGAAATCCGCCATCTTCATTTTGCTCTCGGCGAGGACCTTCTTCATCTCCGCGAGGCCCTTTTCGGCCTTCGGGACATTGTTGTCGCTCGGATAGAGGATCATGAAATCCTCAAAGTACGTGACGGCGTTGCGAGTGGATTCCTGGTCGTATTCGGGACCGTCTACGAGAGAGGCGTGCGTCTCGGCCAGCTTCAGATAGGCGTCCGGAGCGAGCAGGCTCTGCGGGTAATTGTTGATCATCCGGTCGAGGGCATCGATCGCCTCTTCCGTGTTTTTCATCTTCTGATGCGCACGGGCGACGTTCATCAACGCGAGTGGCGCGTAGTCGCTGTACGGCGCATTGATGAGGATCAGTTCAAAATATCCGATCGACTTCTCACGGTTCGTGAATCCGGGGAAAATCCAGAGGATCCGGCCTCGTGCGCCGTCGAGCAGCGCGCTCGCGATGCGGTACTGCTCGCCGATGATTTCGTTGAAGCGGGCCGTGTTCGGATACCGGGCGACAACCGCCTGGAAGGATTCGAACGACTTGCTGTACTGCTTGCGCGCGAGTTGGAGCTTGCCGGTGCGATAGAGGGCTTCAGGCGCGTAGACAGAATTCGGATACTTCTTGGCGACGCGTTGATAGTACTTGATCGCCGTGCGGTTGCTGCCGCGTTCCTCGGCCGCGCGCGCCTTGTTCATCAGGTCGACGGCGTTGCGTCCTTCGGGGCCGGTCAGGCCGGAGAGGACTCCGCCCTCGATGCGCCAGCCGGTTTGTGGAGACCAGACGAGATCGGCGGCAAGCCGTCCGGAGAGGGTTGCGAAGAAGGCTAGCAGAGCGAACCCGAGCGTAAACCGGCGGAGCAGAAACATCATGGGGGAATTTTTACCAGCGAACCAGCGAGGCACCGTAGGTCAAGCCCGCCCCAAACGCGACGAGGAGGGTGACATCGCCGCGTTTGACGCGGCCGGCCTTGCGGGCTTCGTCGAGAGCGAGAGGGACCGAAGCTGCGGAAGTATTTCCGTATCGGTCCACGTTGATGAAAAAGCGATCCAACGACACACCGAGACTCTTCGAGATCGCATCGATGATGCGGAGATTGGCTTGGTGGGGGATCACGCAAGCGATCTGATCGACGCTTAATCCGTGTTGTTCCAGGATTTCCTCGATCGCATCCTCCATCTCGCGGACCGCGACCTTGAAGACTTCGCGTCCTTTCATTTTGATGAAGTGTCCGCCGTTACTGACCGAGTTGTTGTCGGGCGGAAATGCGCTGCCTCCGTTGGGAATGCAGAGCAGGTCTTTCATTCCACCCTCGGAGTAAAGCCGCGACCCGATGATGCGAGCGCCATCGCCCCGCGAAGGGCCTAGCACGACGGCGCCGGCGGCATCGCCGAAAAGCACGCAGGTGGAGCGATCCTTCCAGTCGACAAAGGCGGAGAGTTTTTCAGCGCCGATCACGAGAGCGTGTTTGTACCGGCCAGAGCTGAGCATCGCCCACGCGGTGTCCAACCCGTACAGGAAACCGGAGCAGGCTGCGTTTAGGTCGAAGCAGGCCGCATGCTGTGGCACTCCGAGCTTGTGCTGAACGATTGTCGCGCAAGCAGGCATCGGCATGTCGGGCGACAGAGTGGCGACAATAACCAGATTGATGTCGGCCGGGGACAGTCCCGCGTCTCTGAGCGCTGCCTGTCCGGCGGCTGCTGCCAGATCCGACGTCGCCTGATCCTTTGCCGCGATTCGTCGCTGCTTGATCCCGGTTCGCGTGGTGATCCACTCGTCGGACGTATCGACGAGCTTGGCCAATTCATCGTTGGTGAGAACCCGTTCGGGCACGTACGAACCGGTGCCCAGGATTGCAATTGTCGGTAGTGCCATGGCGGCGGACGAAAGCGGGAGGCGCGGTGATTGACCGCGGACTAGGCGACGACCTGGCGAATGGCATCGTTGGCGCGTGCAATGTCGGCCTCGATGCGTTGATTCAGATCGGTCTTGATCATCTCGCTGGCGTCGTGAATCGCGTTCTTGAGAGCCTGCCGGTTGGCAGAGCCATGCGCCTTGAGAATGTTACCTCTCAGACCCAGGAGGGGCGCGCCTCCGTAACGTTCGGGTTTGATTCGGTTCTTCAGCGCGTCGAATGCCCCTTTGGCGAGCAGCCCGCCGGCCACGCGTAGAGGGGTGGATTTGATCTGCGCTTTCAATTCGTTGCTGAAAAACCGTGAGAGCGATTCCCAGCTTTTTAGACAGATGTTGCCCACAAAGCCGTCGCAGACCACCACGTCGACCTCATCGGCGAAGAGCTGAAAGCCCTCCACCGGGCCGATGTAATTGATCAGATTTTCGATGCGCTTCAGCGACTCATGAGCTTCGGCGACGAGGGAGTTACCCTTTCCTTCCTCCGTGCCGATCGTCAGCAGACCCACCCGCGGCCGTTCAATCTCGAGTTCCATCCGGCAGAAGTGGCTTCCGAGAATGGCGTTGTGGACGAGATGGTCGGACTTTGCCTCGGGATTAGCTCCGGCATCGATGAGGATGAAGTGGCCGTTGGCTCGGGGGATGATCGGCGCGAGGGCGGCTCGATCAATCCCGTCGAGTGTACGAAGCTTCAGGATACCTGCAGCCACGAGACTGCCCGTATTGCCGCAGCTCACGGCAGCACCCGCTTCGCCGGACTTCACCAGCTCAATCGCGCGAAACATGGACGCGTCCTTCTTCCGCTTGATGGCGGTCAAAGGCTTGTCGTCCATCGTTACGACTTCGGAAGCATGCAGGTAGCCGATCCTGGGATCGGAGGCCAAGCCGGCTTTGGCGACGAGGGATTTGAGTGTCGGCTCGTCGCCGACGAGCGTAACCGGATACAGTCCGGGGAACTCGCTCAACGCGAGCTTCACCGCTTCCACCACTTCGGACGGACCGAGGTCGCTGCCCATTGCATCGACCGCGATTCGCCCGCTGGCGCCGTTACTGGAAGCCATTACCCGGAGGTGGCGGAAAAGAACGCGAGGTTTAAACCTCGACGTTTAGCACCTGACGGCCGCGGTACATCCCGTTCTTCGGGTTCACGCGGTGCGGGCGGAAAGCACTGCCGTCGGTCGGATCTTTCGCGTATTGCGGAGCTTTGAAAGCGTTCGCTGCGCGGCGGTTAGCGCTGCGGCGTTTGGACTGCTTGCGTTTCGGATTGGCCATGAGGAGTGCGGATTAAGAGTGAAGGGCACGCGAGTTTCGCGCGCATTTGACTTGTGTGAAAGGTGACGGATTAAAGGGTGGCGATTCTCAGCGTCAAGCGCGTTGCGGTTGCTGGCCGCTCAGAGAAAGAACGATGCTGCCAACACGATCGCGAGAAGCACCCGGTACGTCGCGAACACGCCGAGACCATGGCGTGCCAGGTATTTGACAAAGTACTTCACGGCGAGGGCGGCTGAGACGGCGGCAATCGCACCGCCGAGCAACACGTGTGGCCATCCGAACACGTGAATCATGGCCGGACCCGCGCTCACCGCCTTCAGAAACGCGGCACCACCGAGAGTGGGCAAGCCGACGAGAAAGCTGAATTCGGCCGCCGTGGCCGGAGTGAGCCCGGCGAAATAGCCGCCTACCATCGTTACCATCGACCGGCTCATTCCCGGCCACAACGCGAGGCACTGCATGAGACCGATGCCGATGGACTGTTTGGGCGTGAGTTCGGATACATCGATCTTTCGGGCAGGCTCCGGCTGTTCTCTTCGCCAGCGCTCCGCCGCGATCATCAGGACGGCGCCGCTGATGAGGGCGACAATCACGGCCTGAACCGAGAAGAGGTGCTCGTCGATCCAGTCGTGAACGAGAAGCCCGATCACGGCGCATGGCAAAAACGCGAGAATCAGGTTCCGCAGCAGCCTGAGTCCGGCGGCGTTTTTGCCCATCAATCCTCGAAGGATTCCGATCAGCTGCGCCGCGTACAGAAACACCACGGCTGCGATCGCGCCCACCTGGATGATCACGATATAGGTGTCGGCCGCGAGTTTCAGGGTCATCGGTTCGCCGTTGGGGTGTTTGGGCGACGGCTTCTTGTACCAGAGCGGTTGACCGGATTGGTCGTGGAGCGGTTCTTCGGCCTCAAGGCCCAGCGCGTGGTTCGCGATGATCAAATGCCCTGTGGAAGAAATGGGCAGAAACTCCGTCACACCTTCCACCAATCCGAGCACGACGGAGTCGCGGGTGCTCAGTTCGGCAAGGGGACGCGCATCGGGGTTGGCGGGCAACGTTTGTGCAGCCGAGAGCGAAGAGGGGACTGCTGGCGCATCTTCACCGCACGCTCGGAGAGCGAGCACGGCCAAGAGTACGGAAGTAAGTAGGCGGTGGGTGAGTAGGCGCACGCGCCGTTGCTTCCAGATCGAACGTGCGCTGTCGAGTTTAGGCTTTTCTCGTCAGGGCGTTTGCAGTTTGGCTGTTCCGCTATGCCGGCCCTAGATGAACTGACACGATCGCTTGAGGCGAAACAGGATCTGTCGCCGGCTGACGTGTCGGTCGCGGCAAAGGCGCTGACGGACGCGGAAGCCAACGACAGTTCGAAGGTGGCGTTTCTCCGTGCGCTCTCGAACAAAGGGGAGACCGCCGCGGAGGTCGCCGCCTTTGCCCGCGAGTTTCAGGCGCTGGCCGTCGATCCAGGCGTGCAGCGCTGGGCGTCCCAAGCAATCGATATCGTGGGAACAGGCGGAGACCACGCCGGCGGTTTCAACATTTCGACCCTGGTGGTCTTCACGCTGGCGTCTGCGGGTGTGACGGTGATGAAGCACGGCAACCGGGGCATCACATCCAAGACTGGGAGCGCAGACCTCTTCTCTGCTCTGGGCGTCAATCTCCAGGCTCCGGCCGACAAGGTCTGCCGCGCTTTGGACGAACTGGGCTTCGTTTTCTTTTTTGCGCCGGCCTACCATCCAGCCTTCAAGCACATTGCTCCGGCTCGGAAGGCGCTGGCTGCTGAAGGCAGGCGGAGCATCTTCAATATCCTCGGGCCGCTCGTGAACCCCGGCAGGCCATCCAGTATCATCTTGGGCGTATTCAGCCCTGCTTGGGTGCCATTGATGGCCGATGCGATGGAAACGCTTGGCGTCGGGGCCGGACTTTCGGTGCATGGAATCCTTGGCGAGCAGCGCGGTATCGACGAACTGACTACGGCAACGCCCAACCTCGTGCGTGGCGCTGGCCGACTGCGGCAGGTGGGAGGCACGTGGACACCGGAGGAACACGGATTTGTGCGTGCTCCGTTCGACGAACTGAAGGGTGGCGACGTCGGCCAGAACGTTGCGATCGTCGAGGCGATCCTAGCCGGCCGCGGACCACGGGGACTCGTGGATACGGTGGTTTTCAACGCCGGCACGGCCCTCTGGATGTGCGGACGAGCGTCGACGATCCAGCTGGGTGCAGAGCAGGCTCGCGAATGCCTGCTTGGCGGAGCGGTCAAGGCGAAGATCGCCGCGACCCGCGAGTTCTACGCTTCATGAGTCGCAAGTACTTCGGAACCGACGGCGTGCGCGGGCCGTACGGCGGACCAGTCATCAACGAGAATTTCGCCGAACGCCTGGGAGTTGCCGCAGGACGGTTTGCATCGCGAATGAACCACGATGGTGTGGGGCGCGTGGTGCTCGGTCGGGACACTCGCGCATCCGGGGCCAGCTTGCTCAACGCGGTCGCGTCAGGTCTCGCGTCGGTCGGGTTTGAGTGTTCCCTCCTCGGCGTCCTGCCGACACCTGCCGTGGCCGCTGCGGTGACTCGCGAGAAGGCGGTGCTCGGTGTCATGGTGACCGCTTCGCACAATCCGGCCGGAGACAACGGCATCAAATTCTTCGGACCCAACGGTGTGAAGCTGAACGATTCGCAGGAGGAGGAAATCGAAGGTCTGTTGCCCGATACGACGCCCACCGTGATCTCGCGATCGACGCGGACGAGCGAGGCAATCGAGCCGTACCTGGAGAAAGTAGGCAGGCTGCTGCCTCCCCAATCGTTGATCGGCTGGAAGGTCGTGCTGGATACGGCGAACGGAGCTACTTGTCCGACGAGCCCGGCCCTTCTGCGCCGTCTCGGCGCAGAGGTCATCGGCATCGGCAACTCGCCTGACGGCCAGAACATCAACGCCGGCGTCGGCAGCGAGCACCCGGAGAAGCTCTCGGCCCGTGTGGTGGTTGAACGTGCGCGTCTCGGTATCGCTCATGACGGCGATGGCGACCGCTGCATTCTCTGCGATGAACACGGGGCCGTGCTCGACGGAGACGAGGTGCTCACGCTCCTCGCGCTCGACGCCCTCGAACGGGGCAGCCTCGCCCAGAAGACGCTTGTGATCACGGTGCAGAGCAACCTCGGCGTGGATGCTGCGGTTCGTGCTGCTGGAGGGCGGGTTCTCCGCACGTCCGTCGGCGACCGCTATGTCATCGAGGGCATGCGGTCCTGCGGGGCAAATCTTGGCGGTGAGTCTTCAGGCCATGTGATCTGTTCGGACTATTCGCCGACAGGGGATGGCCTCGTTGCTGCTCTGAGTGTTATTTCTGTGATGCTGCGCACGGGGAAACCGTTGTCGGAACTGCGACGATGCCTGCGCAAATTCCCGCAGCAGACGCTGAATCTGCGCGTTCGTGAGAAACGTGAACTCTCAAAGCTCCCGCACCTTCCCACAGCAATTCAGGCGTTGGAGCGGGACTTGGGAGAACGGGGTCGCGTGCTGGTCCGGTACTCCGGAACGGAGGCGAAACTCAGGCTTCTGGTGGAGGGCCCGTCTGAAGAAATCGTCAGCCGAGGGATTGCACGGTTAGAGTCTGTCGCCCGAACCGACCTCGATGTGGTTTGAATGTGGTTTCTGCGACAGAGAGCGCAGCACGAGCGCTTTTCGGTTTCTGCCGTACGCACGATACGCGGAAGGCTGTTTCGCCCACGCGAGGTGCAGAGAGCAGCCAACAATTCGATTTCGGGTCTTGCCGCTACCGTTCTTTTTCTGCAAGGTCCGCGCTCCTCATAAACGGGGCGCGGTAGCCAAGTGGTAAGGCCGAGGTCTGCAAAACCTCTATGCGCCGGTTCGATTCCGGCCCGCGCCTCCAGTGTTCTCGCTCGTTACGTAGCGGTTGAGATTCCCCATGGTAGCGGTTTGAGGGCAATCAATCGGTCGGGGTCGAACAGGCCGATGAAGAACGCGCCACTCCCTAGAAGCCTGGGGCTACCTTAACTACCTATGAATTCGATAGTTCGGTTCTGGATACACGCCCGCCCGATAGCGGATGAGCGTTCGTGTTAAGAAACCGTCAAATGCGCCGTTATCGAGATATGATCGTCCCGCTCGTAGTTGTGGCTGCATTGGTCCTTGTCGTGACCTACGACACGGATGCGCGCCCATAGCGTGATACCGACAGCGGCTGCTGCCCGCTGCCGAGGGAGAGAATCAAGAGCGAGATCCCTCAATGTAAGCGCGGAATAGGCATTCAGCCTGTGGCCAACACCTGAGGCTTGCCGTCGTCTCCATCTCGTGCCCCAGGCAACGCGACCCCTTTGGGAAGACCGTGGGCCGGCGCGATCAAACCGTCGCTGGGCGGCCGAACGGATGAGCGGAGACGCCGACCGATGCAGTAGCCAATGAGGGCGTCGAATCGGATGTCGGTTCGTAGTCGCCGCAGATCGTGAACCTGAACGTCGAACCGCGGCTCGGCTCGCTTTCCACGGAGATCGTGCCGCCCATGAGCTCGCAGAGCCGTTTTGAGATAATCAGGCCGAGGCCGGTCCCACCGCGACGGCGATGGGCCGTCGTATCGACCTGACTGAATGGACGGAAGAGCTGGTCCATCTTTTCCGCGGGGATTCCGATCCCGGTGTCACTCACGGCGAACGACAGCCGGATCTCACGCTGCTGTCCGCCGTCGAGAATGGCCCCGCGGCTGCACGATACAGCAACCGTGACTCCGCCGTGCTCAGTGAACTTGATCGCGTTTCCAACGAGATTCACGAGCACCTGACGGAGGCGGTTGACGTCTCCGCTGACGAGAGAAGGCACATCTGAGTCGATCTTCGCCTCAAGTGTGAGGCCGGCTGCGCGCGCCTTCGGCGCAAAGAAGGTGATGATCTCGTCGACCGACCGCCGCAGTGCGTAAGGTGCATGTTCGATCGTGATCTTGCCCGCCTCGATCTTGGACATGTCCAGGATGTCGTTGATCAGCGCTTCCAGCGTCACGCCGCTGCTGCCGATCATATCCACGAAGCTCCTTTGCTCCGTGGTGAGCGGAGTCTCCCTAAGGAGCTTCGTGAATCCGATCACGCCGTTGATCGGCGTACGGATCTCGTGACTCACGACGGCGAGAAACTCACTTTTGGCACGGTCAGCAGATTCGGCCGCCTCTTTGGCGCGAAACAGGGCAGCTTCCGCTTCCTTTCGGACGGTGATGTCGTGGCCGACAGCTTGGTATTCCATCGTCCGACCATCGGAGTCCTTGATCGCCCGATGCGTCCATGTGAACGTTACTCGTTTCCCATCCACGGACGACAGCTCGTGTTCAAACGTCGCGGTCTCGGGAAGTTTCCCATCCGACTCGCGGGACGGTAAACCGAGTTCGTTGAGAAGAAAGCGCTGCCCAATGAGCTCCTGCCGTTTTTTCCCAAAGAAGCGGAGGTATGCGCCATTGACGAACGTGAGCTTCCCGTCCGCGCGGTAACGGCAAATGAGGTCGAGTTGGTCTTCGACGATGGCTCGGTAGCTGGCTTCCACTTTCTGAAGCGACTGCGCCATGCGCTCGATTTGGCGAGCGAGTCCGATCACTTCGTCGTGCCCTTCGTCTTCAAACGGCGGCTCCGACGAAATGGTCGCGGCGACCTCTGTGCTATCGACCTTGTTTTTCGCTGCGCTGCCGAGTTGCCGCAGTTGGTCGAGCAATGTGCGATCCCAAACGTAGCCTGTGAGAACGATCAGGATACAGCCAATCAGGGAGAGGCAGAGGACGTAGTACCCTTGACCGAGTGTGTCTCGAATAGACTCCTGGGTAATGATTGCCACCAGGGCAACGACCAGCGTTAACGCCAACGAGAAAATCAGGATCGTTTTCCTGCGCATGGGGTTGGGCATAACGAAGACGTGATTTTGCTTCTGTACCTAGGGAAGTCTAAACAAAAACACTACAAATGACTGCAGCTTGAGAGAGGGGAGAATCGAGCCACGGAGGGGCTTCCGTGCTCGCGCTTGTTTTCACCGCGGATTTTGCGCAATGTCCGAGACTATGTACAAAGCATGGTTGCGCGGCGCGCTTTTGTCTGTCGCGTGGTTCAGTTTAGCTCCGTTTTTACAGGCACAGGGCAATCTGGAACTCGCGAACCTGCGTGAAGATGTCCGGATGCTCTCACAACGCGTAGGTGAGTTGCAGCTACGCGTGGAACAACTCGAGCGCGAGAATCGCGAACTACGGGATCGTTCGAGCGCAGCGGGCCAAAACTACGCTACGCTCGCCCAGCTGAACGAAGCCGTCGCCGATCTGAATCGAACAATCAAGTCCAGTGCCGCAACAACGAAGAACGAGACTTTGATGCAGGTCAGTGGACAGATGGAGAAGCTCGCCCAACAGACAAATGCCGCGATCGAATCGCTTGCGAAAGGTATCCACGCGGCAAATCGCTCGCCGGTGGCTGCACCGGCCTTCTCGGACGATTACCCGAAGGAGGGCGTGACCTACGCAGTCCAGAAAGGGGATACACTCGCTTCGATTGCGAAAAAGACCGGCGGGACTCCGAAAGACATCATCAACGCGAACAAACTCGCCGATCCTTCGAAGATTCAGGCGGGACAGACACTTTTTATTCCTGGAGGCAAATGAACCATGGCTGCTCCTAAATCACGTCTCGGCCGCGGACTCGGCGGTTTGATCGCCAATGCCGCTCCCGCCTCGAAAACGGACACGGCCAAAACGCCGGCTGCGCCGCCGCCTCCTACGGCTCAGCAGCAGCAGCCTTCGGCGCCCCCGGCGCCGGGATTCCAGGAAGTTCCAGTGCAGGCCGTCGAGCCGAGTCCGTATCAACCCCGACGCGAGATTTCAGCCGAGCAGCTCAACGAATTGGCCGAGAGCATTCGGTCGGAAGGGCTCCTCCAGCCGATCGTCGTGAGAAAGCACGGCGAGAAGTTTCAGCTCATTGCTGGCGAACGCCGCTGGCGGGCTTTTCAGCTGCTCAAAATAAAGACGATTCCGGCCCGAGTCGTCGATGCGAGCAATGCCTCCTCGGCCGCATTGGGATTGATCGAGAACTTGCAGCGCGAAGGCTTGAACCCGATCGAAGAAGCCTACGGCTACGCCAGCCTGATGCGGGATTTCGATCTGACTCAGGAGGCTGCGGCGGAACGCGTGGGTAAAGGGCGTGCGACCGTGGCGAACGCGCTCCGTTTGCTTTCACTGGACGGCGAGCTTCAGGGCTACCTTTCAAAGGGCCTGCTTTCCGTCGGGCATGCCAAGGTGCTCCTGGGGCTGGACGATGCAGCGCAACGCGCGGTGCTTGCCCGGCGGGTGATCGAGGAGGGTTTGAGCGTTCGAGGAACGGAGAAGCTTGTCCTCTCGCACAAAAAGGCGCCGGGTTCGCCCGCTCCCGCCGCTTCCGCGTCCGGCCGCGCGGTGCCGCCGATGGAAGCAGCGGCCATTGCCAGCATCGAAAAGAAACTCACCTCCCATCTCGGTGCTCGTGTCGCGGTGAAACACACGCCGAAGCGGGGCCGGATTGTGATCGAGTATTCCGGTAACGAAGACCTTCAGCGCCTGCTGGAGAAGATCGGGGTGGAGGCCTGATCCTCCGAATGTCGACCGCCGAATCCAACGCCGCGGTCGACCAGTTCCAGCGCTTCTCGCGCCGATGGGTAGCGGAACGTTTTCCGTTGCTCGGGGAGCTGCGCGCCTACGATCGAGGCAAGCTGAAGGCCGACCTGCTTGCCGGGGCCACGGTATCGCTCGTCTCGATACCACAGGCGATCGGCTTTGCGCTTACGGTGGGGCTGCCGCCTCTGATGCTGATGATGTCCGTCGTGATCGGCGGGCTGGTTTGTGCGCTGTTTTCGTCGTCGCGACATCTTGTTTTCGGCCCGACCAATTCGATCAGCATCATTCTCGCGGCGACGCTTTATTCATTTCGAGGACAGGGGTTGTCGGCCACGGAGCTGACACTGCTGCTGGCCTTCATGATTGGTGTGTTTCAGCTTACCGCCGGACTGGCGCAGCTGGGCCGCCTGACGCAATTCATCTCACGATCGGTGATCATCGCCTACAGCACGGCGGTGGGCGTGCTTCTTATCGGCAGCCAATTGCCGCATTTGCTTGGAATGTCGGCCGGCGTTCGGGGGGATTTCTGGCTCACGCTGGCGCAGACGCTCGGGCGCCTCGCGACGTTCGATTTGAATCCTTACGGGGCGGCGATGGGGATAGCGACCGTGCTGCTGTTTTGGGCAATCGAGCGGTTCGTTCCGAAGGTTCCCGCCGAGCTCTTTGGATTGGTGTTCCTTTCGGTGTTCACGAGATACGGCGGGATTTCGTCCTTGGGAATCCGAACGATTGGTGACGAAGGGGCCTTGGCAGTGGCCGTCCCTTCGTTCATCGGGATTCCGCTCAACGCGACGGACGCCTCGGCGGTGACGCCGCTTGTCGGGGCGGCGCTCGCGATCTCGATTCTGGGCATGCTGGAGGCCGTCTCGATTTCGAAATCGCTCGCGGCCAAATCAGGCCAGCGTCTCGATTCGAATCAGGAGCTGGTCGCGATGGGATTGGCGAATATCGCGGCGAGCATCTATGGGGCGATGCCTGGTTCTGCTTCGTTTGCGCGCAGCGCCGCGAATTATCAGAGCGGGGGGCGAACCCAGATATCGGCGGCGTCGAGCAGTCTCATGGTTCTCGCCGCGCTGGCGCTGGTGTCGCCGCTTATCAACTACATCCCGGTTCCCAGTCTGGCCGCGCATTTGATTCGAATTGGCTGGAAGGTGATCCACAAGGACCAGATACGGATTGCCTGGCGCTCGACGCGGTCGGACGCGATCGTGTTTGCCGGGACCATGGCGTCCGCGTTTTTCCTCAAGCTCGACACCGCGATTTATGTCGGTATCGGCGTGTCGCTAGCGCTGTTCCTCCGAAAGGCGAGCGCTCCGTCGCTGGTTGAGTACGGATTCGACAGTGTCGGGAATCTTTCCGAGCTCGAGGACGGCAACCAAAGGAGAAACGCTGCGATCTCGATCGTACATGTCGAAGGTGAGCTGTTCTTCGGCGCAGCCGACCTGTTCCAGGAACAGGTGAGGCTGCTCGCCGACGACCCCCGGATACGGGTGGTGATTCTCCGGATGAAAAACGCCCGGCATCTCGATGCCACCTCCATTATGTCGCTCCTTCAGCTCCATGAATACTTGCAGAAGAACGGCCGGTTTCTCTTGGTCAGTGGGATTAATCCCGACGTCGAAGCTGTCTTCCGTGGAAGCGGCGCTCTCGGGCAGATAGGTGAGGAGAATATTTTCCCCGCGGAGGCGAATCTGACGGCTAGCACCAAGAAGGCGCTTTTGCGGGCGTCGCATCTGCTGCAAACCCGTTCGGCGGACGTCCGTATTTTCTACGACCGCCATCGTGAGAAACTCCCCGTGTCGGCGAACGCGGCGGAGAATGGCACGAAGCAACCGGAAGAGTATCAGATCTGAGCGGCGAAGGGCGGGGATTTGGGAAAGGCGCGCCGGAAGGGAGGGGGGATTCTTTGCCCTTCGGACCGGCTGTGACCGGCATTGACATCCCCTGGGGGGCTTTGCTCTTTTCACCCTTTCCAATGAGCATTCTCATTAACTTAGCCACCGTCTTTCTGATCCTCATCTCTCTGTTCCTGATCCTTGTCGTTCTGGCTCAGAAGGCGAAATCCGACGGCGGCATGGGGGCCGCCATGGGCGGTGGCATGGCGGAGGCAGCCTTTGGTGCGGATACCAGCAATGTTCTGACGAAGGCGACGATCAACGCGTCGATCGCGTTCTTCGTTCTCAGTTTTCTCATCTATCTCGGTCACGTGCATCAGCACAAACACGCGATTGCGGCCGGTGGAGCGTTGCCCACGCTCCCCGCGGCGCTGCCGCCCGCTTCGCCCGCCAGCTCGATTCCATCGTCTCCGGCACCTGCCAAGGCCGAATCCACGCAGGCTCCGGCCTCGACGCCCGAATCCAGCAAGAAGTAACCTCGTTGTGAGCTGGGCGTCCGCCAGGCGCAGAAGCTACTTTCTGAGGCAGACGACCGCGGTCGTCTGCCTTTTCTGTATTCTCGCCATAGCGCCTCCGGCACAGGCGCAGCCGCGCCGGTATCGTCCGGCACCCGAATACCTTCAACTCGGAAAGCCGGACCAGGAAGAGGGGAAACGCATTCTCCAGGAATTCAGGCAGCGGGGATTCTACGGCGGCGATTACTATCTCGATTTCGAGCTTCGAGTGATGCCGCGTCGGGGTGCCGAACGAACGGTTCCCGGCAGGATGTGGGGGAGCCGCACGGATCTTGGGCCGATTTCCCGGGTGTCGGTCGCACCAGGTGTGAAAGGGCAGGAAGAACGCCTGTTGATTCAAAACGGGCCGTCCAGCTCGGTGTGGCGCTGGAAATCCGGCGAAGGCGCGGACTCCGCGCAGCTTTCCGAATCCGCGCTTTTCGACCGGCTGGCGGACACCGACGTGACGCCTTTCGATCTGGAACTCTCCTTTCTTTATTGGCCGGAATTCGTGTTTGAAGGTGTATCCAAAATGCGGGGGAGGCCTGCACACACCTTCCTCCTGTATCCACCGGCTGAAGTCGCCGCGGTGCGGCCCGACCTGACCGGCGTCCGTGTGTATTTGGATACTCAGTACCACGCGTTGGTGCAGGCCGAGCATATCGGACCGGAAGGGAAGGTGCTGAAAACGATGTCGGTGCTCGACCTCAAAAACGTGGATGGGCAGTGGATCGTGAAGTCCGTGGATCTCCGTGACGAAGCGACGCGAAACAAGACCCGATTCAGCGTGGTGGGAGCAGCAGTCGGGCTCGATTTCTCGAGAGGGCTTTTCGAGCCCGGAATGTTGACGGAGTCGATACGTCCTCCGGCGTCTGATCGGATCCGGAAAGTTGGACCCTAGACCCATCCGGGTGTATGGTATTCCCTCTAGGGGAAACCCCGAAAATGTAGGGCGATCCTCAGTACAGAGGCACGCCAATCACGCAAGTTGTTGAAAATTTCGTTGCCCCCGAAGCCGTCGGCTCCTTGTTTGTAGTCCCGCAGTAAGACAAAACCCAAACGGTCTGGAACTGTATTGCCATGGCTAAAAACAACACAAACGCGCCTTCACCGCTGACGTTTGACCTACCCCTGTCTCTCATCGGAAAGCTGACCGCACAGCAGAAGCAGCTGGGACTCAAGTCCACCAGCGAAGTGGTCCGCAAAGCGATCGACGAGTATAACTACGACAAATTCGAAGCCTCTTCTGAAGAGCACCGCCAGATTTCTGTCCGCCTTCCCGGCGACATGAAGGCGAAGCTCGGAAAATACGCCAAGAAGAAGAAGGTCAGTGTTGGCGAGCTCCTCCGCGTCGCGATCGACTCGCTGGAAGCTAAAGGTGCCAAGAAGGCCGCCAAGCGCGGTCGTTAGTCAGAAGCGTCGTTGGCGCCGGCTTGCGAGCCGGCGCTCGCGCTGAATACCCCACTGCCACGGCAGTGGAAAGGGGCGCTTGCCTTTGTTGCGGGCGGACCTTTAGTCGTCGCCCGCAATTTTTGCATGAGCACACAACCCTTGCCACTCTCGTCATGGGCACAGAATATCGCGCCGTCGCCGACGCTCGCCGTTGATGCGAAGGCCAAGGCGCTTAAAGCCGCCGGAGAGGATGTTTGCGGCTTTGCTGCTGGCGAACCCGATTTTGACACGCCGGAGCACATCAAGGAGGCATGCATCGCGGCGCTGAAAGCAGGCAAGACGAAGTATGCTCCAACTCCCGGTATCGAGGAGCTCCGTGCGGCGATCGCGGACAAGTATGCCTCCGACTACGGGCTCAAAGTGGGCTCTGGCCAGGTCGTCGTCAGTCCCGGCGGGAAGTTCTCCTGCTACCTCGCGATCCTTTCGGTCTGCAGCCCGGGCGACGAAGTCATCATTCCTGCGCCATACTGGGTGAGCTATCCTGAGATGGCGAAGCTTGCCGGAGCCAAGCCGGTGTTCGTGCTGGCGGACGACAAGACGGGATTCAAGCTGACTCCGGCCCAATTGGAGTCGGCGATTACGCCGAAGAGCCGGTTGCTGGTTCTCAACTCCCCGTCGAACCCCACCGGTGCGGTATACACCCGGCAAGAAATGGAGGCGATCGTCGCTGTCGCGATGAAGCACAACCTCTATATCATGTCGGACGAGATCTACGAGCATCTCGTTTATGACGGCCAGAAGCACGTCGCGCCGGCCACGTTCAGCAAAGAAGTCGAAGCACGCACCATCATCGTTTCCGGGTTTAGCAAAACCTACTCCATGACTGGCTGGCGACTGGGCACGCTGGTGGCACCCGCGCCAATCGCAAAAGCTGCGGCGGAGCTCCAGAGTCAGATGTCTTCCAATGCGACCACGTTTGCCCAGTACGGTGCGTTGGCTGCGCTCAAGGAGAAAGCCAAGACCCAGGCGGCGTTGCAGCAGATGCTGAGTGCTTTCGATCGTCGCCGGAAGTTTCTGCACGCCGAGCTGAACAGGATCCCCGGCGTCAGCTGCCTGCTGGCGCAAGGCGCGTTCTATCTCTTCCCGAATATTTCGAAGTTTGGCCTTTCGTCGTCGGATTTCTGCACTCGATTGCTGGAAAAGGAAAAGGTCGCGGCCGTCCAAGGGAGCGCATTCGGCGCTGAGGGCTTCCTCCGACTGAGCTATGCTACCAGCGATGAAATCATCTCTAAAGGCGTCGCTCGGCTGGCGAACTTCTGCAAAACTCTCTAGCTGCTTCCTTTCATGGCTTACACGACCGTCACTCCTCCTTCCGGCGGCAAGATCACCATTGCCGGCGGAAAACTCGCTGTTCCTGACAATCCCGTGATCCCGTTCATCCGCGGTGACGGCACCGGTCCCGATATTTGGGCCGCCTCCGTGCGCGTGTTCGACGCCGCGATCCAGAAAGCTTACGCTGGGAAAAAGAAGATTGCCTGGTTCGAGGTCTTTGCTGGCGAAGAGAGTTTCAAACGCTTCAATAACTGGCTCCCTGACGACACAGTGGAGGCGTTCAAGGAATACCTCGTTGGCATCAAGGGCCCCCTGACGACCCCGATTGGTGGTGGGATCCGTTCGCTCAACGTCGCTCTGCGTCAGATGCTGGATTTGTACGTCTGCCTGCGCCCGGTTCAGTGGTTCACGGGCGTGCCTTCGCCAGTCAAGCATCCGGAGAAGGTGAATATGGTGATCTTCCGTGAGAATACGGAGGACATCTACGCCGGCATCGATTTCGAGGCCGGGAAAGAAGCCGCGCTCAAGACAGTCGAATTCCTGAAGGCTAATTTCCCGAAGGAGTTTAAGAAAATCCGTTTTGGCGAGACCCCTGAGGTAGTCGGAATTGGCATCAAGCCCGTTTCCAAGACGGGAACCGAGCGGCTCGTGCGCGCAGCGATCGAATACGCCATAATCCAGAAGAAAAAGTCCGTTACCTTTGTCCATAAGGGCAACATCATGAAGTACACCGAAGGCGCGTTTGCGTCCTGGGGGTACGAACTCGCCAAGCGCGAGTATGCCGCGGAACTGATAGACGGCGGACCGTGGTGCAAGATTCCGCAAGGCAAACGTGGTGCAGGGTTGGTGCTCAAGGATGCCATTGCCGACATCACTCTCCAGCAGGTCCTGACCCGCCCGACGGATTTCGATGTGATCGCCACTTTGAATCTCAACGGCGACTATTTGTCCGATGCGCTTGCCGCCCAAGTTGGTGGGATCGGCATCGCTCCTGGCGGCAACATCAACTACATGACGGGCCACGCGATCTTTGAAGCGACTCACGGCACCGCGCCAAAGTATGCCAACAAAGACGTCGTCAATCCCGGTTCCGTCGTCCTCTCCGGTGAGATGATGCTTCGCTACATGGGTTGGAACGAAGCTGCAGATTTGATCGTCAAGGGCCTGAATGGGGCCATCGGCTCAAAGAAGGTTACCTACGACTTCGCGCGGCTGATGGAGGGCGCCACCGAGATCAAGTGCTCG
Organism: Opitutaceae bacterium EW11; assembly: GCA_003054665.1. GTDB lineage: Bacteria > Verrucomicrobiota > Verrucomicrobiia > Opitutales > Opitutaceae > EW11. The sequence goes on from QAYY01000003.1 coordinate 318,997, forward strand.
GCTTTCGGCGACAACATCATCGCCCACATGTGAGGTTGGAGCCTTTTCGAGCCCCCCGCACCTTGGAGTGCGAGGGGCTTTTTTGTTAGCCGGGTGCCCGGATCTCGATCTGAGCGCGTTTGGTGGCCAAGGGGAATATTCGCGGGCAAGCGCAACGAAACAACTCGCGCGCTCCATCGGACACGCGTGGCTGCTCTGGTGGTAGCGCCGGTCAGCCCCCAAACCTCTCGACGAGGACCGTGGTCGTAAGCTGCGACGGAACGCGGACGGGGCTGTAATAGGAGCCCTGGACGGGATTGACGCACTCAGGAACCGGCGCGTGCGCCACCGGGATATAGGCCTCGGTGCAGAAAATACCGTGAGTGGGATCGATGCCCTTCCAGCCCGCGCCAGGAAGGTAGACCTCGGTCCAGGCATGCATCGCGTTATCTGTCCGATGATCATTTCCCTCGGAGTACAGGTACCCGCTGACAAAGCGTGCGGCGAAGCCGAGCGTGCGGCAGAGATCGGCAAGCGCCACCGCGTAGTCGCGGCACGCACCTATCCCGGACGCAAGTGTCGCGGCTGCGGACTGCACGCCGGCATCGTCACGACGTGCGTATTGCAGGGTTTGATACAACCGCTGGTTCAAGGCGGAAAGGAATGCGACGGTTTCAGAGGGGCGGATTGAAACGTGTTTTGCCAACCATGCTTCGCACGCCTCCGCCGAACCCTCGGCCGAAACGGGCAGGTAGGGAGAAAGCAAAAACCGCTCGTACGGTTCGTAAGCGAAAGGGAAGGCTGCGGCGTCTTGCCTGAGGAGAAAGTCGAAGGGATTTGTCTCGAGAGTTTCGATTTCGAATTCGGTGCGGATGCTGAGTGCGTCGGCGCGGTCCCAAAAATGCGCGATCAAGGCGTGGTTGCCCAAGGCGTCGGGCATCTGTCCGACCTTTGCGTGAGGGGTGATATTGGACGCGAAGCGGCTGACTCGGAGGAACCGCGTCTCGCGCGGCTGCAGGTAGAGAAGATGCGGAGAGAAGGCGACGGTCTGCGCGTATTCGTAGCGGGAGAGATGAGAGACGCGGAGTTTCATGGGAGATGAGGCGGACGGTCGGATCGTTGGTTGGTGCGCGAACGCAGCGAACTCCGGTGCTTGAAGCTGGGCGAGTCAGAAAGGAAAACGGCTGCGCGCACGGCGCGGGTTTTCGTGTTTGGCATCGCGGACCTGCGTGGATACGAATTGCCGTTCGTATGGGCGTTCCGGACGTCAACCTTTACCTTGTCGGCTTCATGGGCACCGGCAAAACCACGATTGGCCGCGCGGTGGCTCAAAAGCTGGGCTTCGAGCTCCTCGACAGCGATGCGGAGATCGAACGGCTGAAAGGGAAAACGATACCGGACATCTTCGCTCAAGAAGGGGAACCTGCTTTCCGTCAGTTGGAGCGAACGTTCATTGAGGCAGGGCACCCTGCGCGTCATGCCGTCGTCGCATGCGGTGGGGGTCTGGTGGTGCAGCCCGGGATGCTCGATCTGCTTAAGTCCAAGGGGGTTGTGGTCTGCCTGCACGCTTCGCTCGAGACGGTGCTCAAGCGCACGCAGGGGAATCGCAATCGGCCATTGTTGAACGTCGAAGATCCCTTCGAGCGTATCCGCGCACTCTATACAGCTCGCGAGCCCATCTATCGTCGATCAGGAACGCTGGTCTTGACCGACGGGCGCCCGCTTCACGACGTTGTGGCTCACGTGCTCAGAATTTACCGCCGAGAGGCCGCGGACTTCGCGCACGCCTCTCCAATTGAGAAGGCCACGCCCTAATGGATCGAGAAGCGCTCCGAAGCCGAATCAAGGAATTGGGCTTTGATGTCGTTCGGTTTGCGCGGCTTGATCAGCCAAGCGACGGCATGGTTGGGGCACTGCACACATGGCTCCGGGCCGGGTGCCAGGCGGACATGGAGTGGATCGGCCGCAACGCCGATAAACGGACGGATCCTACGAGGGTCCTCACGGGGGCTCGGTCTGCGATCTTGTTGGGTGTCAACTATTGGCCCGCTTCAGAAGCTCCCATGGGAAGCGCGAAATGGGCTCGGTATGCCCAGTACCGTGACTACCACGAGTCGCTCAAACCGGGCCTGATGGCCATTGGACGACTGCTTGAGGAGTGGGCGGGCTTAACGTCCGAGCAGTACCGTTACTACGTCGACACCGGACCCGTGCTCGAGAGAGGCTGGGCAGAGCGCGCAGGCGTGGGGTTCATCGGGAAAAACGCGATGCTGATCTCGCGGGAGTATGGGAATTGGCTCTTCCTCGCCGAGGTTCTGACGGTTCTCGACATCGAGGCTGACGCTCCGCTGCCGGGGCTCGCGTCCAGGATGGGTGGGGCCGAGAAGGGCCGGATAGGGCTTCATTGCGGTAACTGCACTCGTTGCATCGACGCTTGTCCGACTCAGGCGATTTGCTCGCCGGGGGTGGTGGACGCGCGGCGTTGCGTGTCGTACCAAACCATTGAAAACAAAGGCGTCATCCCGCGAGAGCTCAGGGCCGGGATTGGGGCGCGGATCTATGGTTGCGATGTTTGCCTGGAAGTCTGCCCCTGGAATCGTTTCGCCCAAGAGAGCCGCCGAGTGTTGGTGGACGCACGTTACGACATCGCGCAGATCTCGCTCGCCGAGCTTTTGGCGATGACGCCAGAGAGGTTCGCCGAAGTTTTCAGAAAGACCCCAATGAAGCGGACCAAACTCACGGGTCTGCTTCGCAATTCTTGTATCGTTGCGGGAAATACGCGTGCCGCGGATTGTCTTGATGCAGTGGTGGCCCTGGCTGCCCATCCGTCCGAGATGGTCCGAGCTCATGCGGTCTGGGCCGTTTTCAGGATGGTGGACGCCGCGACTGCGGCGGGGTTGCTCGATGCTGCCCGCTCGGTGGAACAGAATCCTGTGGTCCTGGCTGAGTATGCAGCGGAGTCCGGAGGCTGAGTGCAACCTCCCCGCTAAACCATCGGAAACAGCTGGTCCATCTTTTCGGCGAATGCGCGGGGAGGGCGTACCGGTCGGCCTTCGCGGTCGATGAATGCGTGCACCGTCTGAGCCGTGGCTAGAAGCACGTCACTGCGGAGAACCTGATAGTTGAGCCGAATGCGGAGAATTGGCTTCTCCGTCATGGTGGAAACGATCCGCAATGTGTCGTCGTAGAGCGCAGGCCTGAGATACTTCACGTTCACTTCCAGCACGGGAAGGAAATAGCCTTGGGCCTCCAAATCGCGATAGGGGAGTCCGTGCTGTTTGAGCAACGCGGTGCGTCCAACTTCGAACCACGGCAGGTAGCTACCGTGATACACCACCCCCATCATGTCCGTTTCGGCGTAGCGGACTGTGATCTGAGATTCGGACTGGATCATGCCACCGGCAGGGAGGCCTCAAGCGTCGCCGTTGTGTTCGGCTCGATCCCGAAAAGCACGCTGGCCGACTCCTTCCAGTCGTTGCGCAAGGCCCAATCGCGACCTTCCTTGCCGAGTCTCTGGCGTAACGAGCGGTCGCTGATCAGTCGTTCAAATGCGGCTGTAAGCTGTGCGGGGTGATCGGGCGGCACGAGAAGGCCGGTGACACCATCTTTCACTGCTTCTGGCACACCGCCGACTTGATGTGCGACCACGGGCAACCCGTGCGCGGATGCCTCCAAATACACGAGACCGAAACCTTCCACGCTGTTGTGGTAGTCGATGCTCGTCATCGCGAAAATATCCGCTCGATCATAGATCGTATCGAGTTCGTCGTCAGGTATATTGCCAAAAAACCGCACACAGACGTCGGAGCCTGCCGCAGAGGCACGAAGACGTTGTTCGTATCCACCTTTGCTTTGCCCGCCGACAATCCAGTACTCGACCTGCTGACGAAACTTGGGAGCGAGCGCCTGGAGCGCTTCGAGTGTCACCATCTGGCCTTTGCGCGGATGCAGCCGACCGACGGTGAGCACGATCACCTTATCCCTCGTTCCCGCAGCTGTAGTCGGAACGACGGCAAAATCGGAGCGAAGGGCGCCTGGCGTGAGGAACGTTTTTCCGGCCGCTTCGGGAAAACGCGTGCAGAGAAGGCGGTGGGTGTAATGGGTGAGTGTGCTGATTCGCGAGGCGTTCTCAATGAGCCGCGTGCCCAGTCGCCGGGTGAACGGATTGCCGTAAAACTTGAGGATCTCTGAACCGTGAAAAGTCAGTACCAGTCGCTTCGGCCGAAACGCTTTGGAATGCTGGAGCAACATCATCGCAAGCATCGGTCCCGGCTCAGGCAGGTAGACGGTCGCATACCGCAGCCGGCGCCGCTGTTTGATCAGCTGAAGGGCCAGACCGAACTGGCAGGTGAAGTCGTGTGTGCCTTTTACCGGTAGCCGGCGCATGCGAAACGGCCAGTCCTTCTCCGCTTCACTCGGTGCCGACTGTGCCCACACCTCTACGTCCAAACCGAGGCCGACAGACGCCTTCGCGATTTCCTCCGTGAACGTGGCGATCCCTCCGCGCTTCGGGTAAAACTCGTGGGTGATGAGGAAGACAGATTTCAGCGTTGACGCTGTGCTCATTTCAGAAGTTGCGAACACTAGCAAAGGTGTGAAATAGGGAGTCTTCGAAGAGTTGCAAGCGCCGGCAGCATCCCGTCCATTCAGGCGGGTTCGCTCGTCGGTTGGGGGACACAAAAAATCCATGAAAAACGCACCGGCCGGCCGTGGGAACATCGCAGCATTTCGGCGGACTTGTGCCCGACATATCGGCATATCCCTGTCCCTCCGGTGGCTGTTCCGGGAAGAATAGCGTTTACATTCAAAAAGCGGACAACTTACTACGCACCAATCATGGCAGATGCAGTTCAGAATGGCCACGGGCCCCGTGCTCAACTTCTGGCCGCGGCGAAACCCTTTACCGCGGAGGAGGAGTCTGCGCTGCGCGAGGCACTCAAACGCTGCTCGGCAGCGACCCTGGAGGCTGCGATCCAATTTCGTAAGTCCCACGACGTTGCCCAAGTGCCCGTCGTGGTGATTGGCGTCATCGAGCGTTTCGTCGAACCCAGTCTCCGTCCCAAGCTCAAGGAGGCCGACGATGAGCTGCGCCTCGTCGAGGATCTCGGCATCGATTCGCTGACCATGATGGAGATCGTGATCCTGGTGGAGGACGTCCTCCAGATGCAGATCAACAATGACGAGCTCCGGAATCTTCGCACGGTGGGTGACGTCAAGACCTTCATCGATTGCAAAGTTCGTGGCCTCCCGCAGCCGAAGCCGACGAAGTTCATGCCGGTCGAGCAAATCGTTGCCGTCATGCCCATCCAGCCTCCGTTCCTATTTCTGAACGAGGCGTCGATCAACGGTCACGGAGCCCAGGGCAAATACAAGATCAGCGGCCAGGAGTTTTTCCTTCAGGGACACTTCAAGGACAACCCGGTGATGCCTGCGTCCATGATGCTGGAGGCGCTCGGCCAACTCGCGGTGCTTTCGCTGATCGAAGGTTTGGTTCCGAGCGAGGATTCTCGTCAGATCGATCCGAAGACCATCTTTTTCACTTCGTGCGAAGGTGTTCGTTGTCACCGCATGTGCAAGCCAGGCGAAGTGCTGACGCTAGCGATCAAACCGAAGCGCGCGAAAATGCCGCTGGCGACCTTTGAAGGAAGCATTCGCGTCGGCCAGGAAAAGGCCGTGATCGCCGAAGAGCTCACATTGACTTTTGGATACGCCGAATCTGCTGCCGCCCCCGAGACTACCTCAAGCGATGCTGCGGAAGAGCCGAAGCGCTCTGCGTCTCCTGTCCCGCCGACGCCTCTTGCTGCGGCGATGAATGCCTGATTTGGCTTCGGCTGGCTGAAGGTTAGCGGTTGGGTTCAGGCGGGCCAGGGAATCTCGTCTCCCGCGTTGACCCCGCGTGCTGGGCGGGCCTTGATTGTGGCTTCACTTTTTGCTGTCCAGCCTTCCCCGGCTGGGTCGTATTCTCTTGGTTACGTGATTCATGCCCAAAGTCTTCATTACAGGCCTCGGATTCATCACTAGCATCGGCAACGATGTCGCTTCAGTTGCCCGGAGTCTGCGAGAGCTGCGACACGGCATGGAACTCTACCCTCCGTTCCAGAAACCGGAGATTCCGGTCAAGGTGGCGGCGCCGGTGAAGGGGTTTCAAACGGACTCCACGGACTCGGAGGACTGGACGTATCCGGAAAAATATACAGTCAAACGTGAGCTGCTCCGCGGAATGGGGCCTAATACCCTGTACGCCTATTGTGCGATGCTTCAGGCGGTTGAAGACGCGAAGCTGGGCGAAGCGGATGTCTCGAATGACCTGACGGGGCTCTATGCATCTTCAGGCGGATCGCCGTTCTTGATGGGGCATATGTTGAATCGGATGCACAACCAAGGGGTGATGCGCTGTTCTCCCTTAGGCATTGTCGCGTCGATCGCGGGCACGGTGAACTTCAACTTGGTGGCCCATTTCAAAATCAAGGGTGCCTCGACTGGATTCTCGTCGGCGTGCGCATCATCGGCGCATGGCGTTGGGTTTGCCTGCGACGAGATCATGCTTGGACGCCAAAAGCGCATGTTCGTCGTCGGTGCCGAAGATGGAAACGTCGACAGTATCCTTCCCTTTGCCGGAATGCGGGCTCTTTCCCTTCAGGCAGACCCTGAGATTGCCTCTCGGCCGTTCGATGTCGGACGCGATGGTTTTGTCGGGACCGGCGGCGCAACGGTGGTCGTGCTGGAAAGCGAGGACGAGGTCGCTCGCCGCGGTGTTAAGCCGTATTGCGAAGTTGCTGGATGGGGCCAGGCATCCGACGGCCACAACGTCGCCATTTCGCACCCTGAGGGCACAGGACTGCGCAAGGCAGTCGAACGCGCGCTGACGAGTTCCAGAATCAGCCCGGAAGAGGTGGGCTACGTGAATGCCCACGCGACCTCCACGCAGATTGGCGACATCTCAGAGGCCAAGGCGATTCGGGCCGTCTTTGGCCCCAGCCTGTCTCGTCCCCTGGTGAGTTCGACCAAGGCCCTGACCGGACACGGATTGTCGCTCGCTGGGGCGATGGAAACCGGCTTCTGCGCGCTCGGGTTGCGGGACGGCTTTGTTCCGGGCTCCGCGCATATCCGCAATCTCGATCCGGCGTGTGCCGATCTGAATATCCCGCTTACGACGCAGGAGAAGAAGGTCGATGTGGTTATGAACAATAGCAGCGGTTTTGGGGGAGCCAACGTGTGTTTGGTTCTCAAGCGCGTCGGCTGAGCTCTTGTTGTGCCGGCGCTTTCCCAGCGATTCAGGACGGCTTTGGTGACGGGCGCGTCCGGTGGCCTCGGCCTCGCGTTTGTGGAAATGCTGCTGTCGGAGGGCGTCGCAGTATGGGGAACGGCGCGGAGTCCTGAGCGGCTGCAGGTGCTTTCGGCACGGCCTGGATTCACCCCCTTGGTTCTGGAGTTGAATGATCCGGAATCCGTTGAGCGCGCTTTCCTCGCCGCGCCAGGCGACACGGGGCACGGGTTCGATCTGGTGGTAAACAATGCCGGCTACGGCGTGTTCGGGGCGTTTGCCGCTGCACCGTTCTCCACTTGGCGCGAACAGTTGCAGGCCAATCTGATTGGAACCGCTCATGTGGCGCACGCAGCGATGCGTCGGATGAGGGCCAAAAATCGCGGCTGCCTGGTGAACGTTTCGTCCATGGCCGTCGAATATCCGCTTCCGTTCATGAGCGCGTACAACATCGCGAAAAGCGGTTTGGCTGCGTTGAGCGAGAGTTTGGTCTTTGAATCTCGTGGCAGCGCTGTCACGGTCATCGACTTCCGGCCGGGGGATTACCGGACGGCTTTCAACCAAGCAATGCAAGTGACCTCTTCGGCCGTGGATCCGGCCACCGACCCGCGGCTACCGGCTGCGTGGCGATCACTGGAAGCGAATCTCGCTCTCGCGCCGAAGCCCGAGCGCGCCGCGGCGGATCTTCGGAGGGCTCTTCTGGCGGACCGATCGGGTACTGTCTACTCCGGCGGCATTGTTCAAACACGGCTTGCGCCGTTGTTCGCGCGTCTGGCTCCTGCCCGTCTGCGCCGCGCTGTTGCTGCGCGCTATTTTGGAGCGGCCTGAGCTGTGGCGAAAATCCGTATCCTGGTTCTCACTTCAAGCACGGGAGGAGGGCACGACGCGCGGGCACAGGCTTTCGCGGAATGGTGCTTCCAGCTGTATCGGCACAAGGTCGACGTCCGCATCGAGCAGATGCTGGAAAAGTCGTCCGTTGTGAACCGCAGCGGCGTCAGCTTCTATAACTGGATACAGCGGAATCTCCCGATCCTCCACACCGGTTTCTACACGATTGTCGAGGCGCTGAGCCTGCTGAACCGGCGTACGGTGCTGCTCGGACGCGGCTACTACCACAAGGTGATCGAGGACTATAAGCCCCACCTGATCTTTAGCGTTCACGACTGTCTGAACCGCGGCTACTTCCAGCTCGCACGCCGGCTACTCGGAGCCAACAACGTCCGGTGCGCCACGTACTGTGGCGAATTCTCCGGCGGCTGGGGATATTCGATCAATTGGATCGAACCGACGGTCGACCTCTACATTTCCCGCACTGCGACGGCGCGCGATTACGCCGTGAAGAAGGGTATCCCGGTAGACCGCACGCTGGTCCGAGGCCACCTCATGCGTCCGCGTTCTCACATCGAGGTCATCGGCCGCGACGATATAGGATCCTTCCGCGTGAAACAGCTCGGCCTGAAACCCGATCTTTTCACAGTCTTTCTCGCCACTGGTGGAAACGGCGCCAACAACCATTTTGCGCTGCTGCCGGCCCTGCACAAACACGCCGACAAGTGCCAGGTGATCATCATCTGCGGGAAAAACAAAGAGACGTACAACGAGCTCATCCACTGGCGTGCCAATAACCCCGAGCTGAATTGCTACGTCGAAGGCTACTCGGAGATCATGCATCTGCACATGCAGGCGAGCGACGCGATCGTGACCCGGGGCGGAACCACAACGTGCGCCAAGGCCCTGAATTTCCGGTGTCCGATCATCTTTAATGCCTTCGGCGGAATCATGCCCCAGGAGCGTTTGACCTGGAAGTTTTTCCACAACGGTGCCCAGTCGGAGAAGATCGAGAGCGGAGCGGATTTCGGACGATTGATCGACGATTGGATGTCGTATCCCGAGCACTACACGGCGTATCGCGACCGCTTCAACAGCCTGCGATACGAAGAGGATCCCACGATCGTGATCGAGGAATTGGTCAATCTCGCGGGCGATGCGGCCGGTGTGTCGCTGAAGAAGCTGCCTTTCCCGCCTCGGAATGGAAACGGCAACGGGTCCGGCACGCCGTTCCTGCCGCGCCCTCTGGCGTCATAGTCTTTGCCCGTCCTGGTCTGGCATCCCAGTTCGGCGGATCAGGACCCGGGTCTACACGTCAAATTGCTTGGCGGGCGGCAACGTAGCGCGCAGGGTGAACCGGATTTCCGCCTTGGCACGACGCCCCCTCACCATCGCGTATTTGTTCACCACGTTTCCGAAGTCGACGGAGACGTTCCTCCAGCGCGAGATCATCGCGATGCGGCAATCAGGCGCCGAACTGCGATTGTATTCACTTTGGGGAGGCGGCGGCGAGTTTTGCGGCCTGCCGGTCCACACGTTCAACAAATGGCTCCTGCTGGAGCTCTTCTGGATCATTCCGTGGGTGGGGTTGACGCGTTGGGACGTGCTCGGGGAGCTGCTCCACGGCCTCGCTACGCGAAAACCGCCGGGCTGGCTGAACTTTTGGGAGAACATGCTGGGTGCGGGTTTCGCAGGGTGTTTCTATCACGCGTTCCGCCGAAATCCGCCGACCCTTGTCCACGCGGCTTGGAGCGGTGCGCCGGCGACGGCGGCGTATCTTCTCTGGCGCATGAACGGCCATCCTTACTCGGCCGCGGCACACGCCTATGATATTTACGAACACGGAGGAGACTGGTGGCTTCGGGAGAAGCTAGCCCCGGCGCACTTCGTTCATACCTCGACCGAGATGGGCCGGGCGACCCTCGTTGAATACGGGGTGCCGAAAGAAAAGGTGCGCTGCATCCGCCGGGGCCTGGCCTCTTTCCCCGCTGTCAAACCGCTGCGCGCATCCCGGCAGCCGCTTCGCATCGTCTGTGTGGCGCGGCTGGTGGAAAAGAAAGGGCTACGACATCAGATCGGAATCTATGCGCGGCTGAAGCGAGACGGATTCCCATTCGAAGCGCGCATCGTGGGCGACGGGCCGATGAGAGCGGATCTTCAACGTTTGTCGGAAAAACACGGAGTCGACGGGCAGGTCACGTTTATGGGCCATCTGCCGTTGGAGGGCGTCTGGGAGCAGCTCTCGTGGGCCGACGTGCTGGTTCACACCGGCGTTGTTGCTCGAAGCGGGGATCGGGACGGTTTGCCGAACGTTATTCCCGAAGCCATGGCTGCGGGCGTAATGGTCGTGACGTCGCCCACCGCAGCGACGACTGAAGCGATTCACGACCGCGCCACAGGGCTTGTCGCTGACGTTTCGGACGAAGATGCCTGGCTCCAGGCTCTGCGAACGCTTGCCCACGACGATTGCTTGGCCGAGCAGCTTCGGGGCGAGGCACGCCGGTGGGTGGAGAGCAATTTCGACGCGCACAAGAACGCGGCGAGGTTGTTCGAGGAGTTTCAAAAGGCGGTCGGCGCATGATCTATCTCGACGTCACGAAAAGCGCCGAGTCTCGGCATCAATCTGGGCTGATGCGGGTGAGCGGTCGTCTGCGAGAGGAACTTGGCGACACCTGCCAGCCGGTCATCTGGCGGGGAGGTTGGATCGATCAACGCTCCGGCCGACCTGCAGAACTGAGCCGCGTCGACTGGCTTTTGACTCCCGAGCTTTTCTCGGAGTCGGAGCGTCCGGGCTGGTGGTCGTTTCTGAAGAATCCGAGTTGTCGGACTGCGGCGATTTTCCACGACGCGATCCCGCTGAGGTTTCCCAGCGTCACCTGGCCGCAGAGTGTCGCCCGGCAACCGGAGTATATGAAGATGCTGGCGTGGTTCGACCGCGTACTCGCCGTCTCTCGCGCCAGCATGGACGACCTGGTGCACTTCTGGAAGTGGCAGGGGACAGAGCCGCGGGGGACCGTGACGACGCTTCAGCTCGGTTCGGATTTTGTGCGCCAACCCCGGCCTGCGGCCGAGAATCCTACCCCGAGCGACATAGCGACCTTTCTTTGCCTGGGGATCGTGGAGCCGCGGAAGCATCAGGAATTTCTCGTGGATGTGGCCGAAGAGCTTCTGCGGCGGAAGCTGGCGTTTCGAATGGAGTTCATCGGTCGAGTGAATCCGCATTTCGGCGGAGCGATCGCGCGGCGTCTGAAGTCGTTTGGCCGGTCGCATCCGGAGGTTCGCCATCGGACGAGAGTCTCGGACGAAGAACTGCTGGGGCTCTGGAGGCGGAGCCGCGCGACCCTGTTTCCAACCCTCGCCGAGGGATGCGGCCTTCCGCTTCTCGAATCGCTATGGCTCGGCGTGCCTTGTGTCTGCAGCGATCTTCCCGTCCTGCGGGAGAACGCGGATGGAGGAGGCTGCTCCGCGTTGCCCAACACGGATGTGATGGCGTGGGCTTCGGAGCTTCAGCGGCTGATTTCCGACGACGGTCATTGTGCCGGACTCCGCAAGGAGGCACTTCAACGGCCTCTGCCGACCTGGGGGAAGACGGCGGAGGCCGTTCGCGAAATCCTGGAAGTCGTGGGTTGAGCGGAGCGGTGGAGGTCGTGGGGCAGGGGCGCCTCAGCGGATTTGCGTATGGCCGGCGGCCGTACATGCTCGCGGCATGATTATTGGCGTACCGAAAGAGATCAAAAACGGCGAAACTCGCGTATCCATGACCCCGAGCCTGGCTCGGCGGTGTATCCAGTCCGGAGCTACGGTGCTGGTCGAGAAGGGCGCGGGAGTATCCGCGGGCTTTTACGACGAGGAGTATCGGAAGGCTGGAGCGCGCCTCGCCGGAACGGCGGCGAAGGTCTGGTCCGACGCCGAGCTCATCCTGAAAGTGAAGGAGCCGCTGCCTTCGGAGTTCGCGTTGTTGCGCGATGGCCAGGCGCTCTTCACCTACCTGCATCTGGCCGCCGGAGCCGAGCTGACGGAGGTGCTGCTTAAGAAACAGGTGCTCGGGGTGGCGTATGAAACCGTGGAATCGCAGGACGGAGCCCTGCCGTTGCTCAAGCCGATGTCGCAGATAGCGGGGCGCCTATCGATTCAGATCGGTGCGTATTTTCTGCAGAGCCAGAACGGCGGCTCGGGCGTGCTGCTCGGGGGCATCCCCGGCACGGCTCCCGGACACGTCGTGATCGTCGGAGCCGGGAATTCCGGCGCTCACGCCTGTCGCATGGCGGTCGGAATGGGCGCGCGGGTGACGATCCTCGACGTGGATACCCGGAAACTCGAGATGATCGAGGAGGAGTACGGCGGCCGCGTGGTGACGCTTCACTCCAATCCGGCGAACATCGAGACTTCGGTGGCCGACGCGGACCTGCTTGTAGGCGCGGTGCTGATACCAGCGGCAAAGGCTCCCATCGTGGTGCACAAGGCCGCGGTGGCTTCGATGCGCGCAGGCAGCGTGATCGTGGACATTGCCGTGGACCAGGGCGGCTGCATCGAGACGGTGCATCCGACGTCGCATCGGGAACCGACCTTCCGGTGGAAGGACGTGGTGCACTATGCGGTGCCGAACATGCCGGCGTTGGTTGGCCGGACTTCCACGATCGGGCTCACTCAGGCGACGGAGCCCTTTGTGCTTACCTTTGCGGCGAAGGGCGTGCAACGGGCTCTCGAGGAGCACCGTGGCCTCGCAAAAGGAGTGAATACCCGGGCCGGCCGCGTCACCAACATGGCGGTTGCGAAGGCGCTGGGCTACGTGAAGTAAGCCGGCTCGGTCGCGTCCTCGGGACCTGTTCTGCCCGAGGCAATGTCCGCAAACGAAAAAGGCGGAGCCGGTTGGCTCCGCCTGCAAACTTGGTTTGGCGAGTCTGGTGGTTAGCTCGCAGGAACGATCTCTACGCTCTCCAGTGCGACGCGTTCGACCGGCGTGCTGCGTTCCGGACCGGAAGTCGGCACGCCGGCGATGCGCTCCAGCACGTCGTCGCCCGAGACGAGTTCGCCGAATGCGGTGTACTGGCGGTCGAGGAAGCGTGCGTCGCCGTGGCAGATGAAAAACTGGCTGCCCGCGGAGTCCGGATGCTGCGAACGGGCCATCGAGATCACGCCGCGAACGTGGGACTTGGCGTTAAACTCGGCTTTGATCTTGTAGCCGGGGCCGCCGGTGCCGGGCATGCCAGTCGCTCCCTCTCGTGTGTTGGGGCAGCCGCCCTGAATCATGAAACCTTTGATGATGCGATGAAACGCCGTGCCGTTGTAGAAGCCTTCACGCGCGAGCTTCTTGAAATTTTCAACCGTTTTCGGAGCAACGTCGGGCCAGAAAGCGATGCGCATTTCGCCATAGCTGGTCTTGATGACGGCCTGTTCTTTGGTCTCGGGTTTCGTACTCATGAAGGGCGGAGCTAAGCCGTGCCGGAGCGGAAGCCGCAAGAGGAATCTGCCCACGAAGGATGTTGGGGAGGACCGATGCCGACGCTTCTCCGGGGAAAACGTTTCCTGACCGAGGATCTGCGATTCGGATCGGCCTGCGAAGTCAAACGGTGCGTCGTGTGCGTTGCTGGTCAATCTGGTCGACAAGCAGGTCGAGTGCTCCGGGTGCGGCTGGCTGTTCCGACTCCTTCCTGCCGCTCGGGATTTGGGGCGCAATCGGTCATTGCCCCCGCGCGGTCCGGTTGCCAGTTATGGCCCCTCCCTGGTCGTATGCTTCCATTTCTGCTCGGTATCGGCATAGGCGCGCTTGCGCTCTTTCTGTTCTACTACCGCGCTCGTCGGGAGATGGAGCGCATGAACGAGGAGAAGCAAGTGGTGACGCAGGAGACCCAGATCGTGGTCGATTTCATGCACCACATGGCCGAGGCGCTGGGGGAGAATCCGCGTCGCGAAGAACTCTACCAGCGGATCGTGCATGCCTCGATCCTGTGCACGGGAGCTCTTAGCGCGTGTATTTTCGAGCGCACCTACGACGGAATGATGCGCGGCGTCGCCATCGAAGGTCTTTTCCCGCCTCATCGTCCGCTGAGCGGGGCGGCCAAGGAAAAGCTCACGACTCGGGCGAAGTTCATCGAACAGATTCTCAAGTCCGAGACCTTCCCGGTCGGGGAGGGTGTGGTCGGTGGAGTGGCGTCGACGGGCAAGGGTGTCCTTATCGCGGATGCGACCACCGATCCGCGGATCGTGCGGCACGACGATCCGGCTCTCGAGGTGAAATCGGTCATCGCGGTCCCTCTCACCTTTCGGGATCGATTTTTCGGAGTGTTGGCGGTGGCGAATCCAGCCGATAGCCTACCGTTCACCGAGACCGATTTTTCCCTCGTCCAATCGCTCGCCGAACAGGCGGCCCTCGCGCTGCACAACGCGGATTTCTTCAATTTCCAGATCGAGAAGCGCCAGCTGGACCTCGATCTCTCGGTGGCTTCAGGCATCCAGCAAATGCTCCTGCCGAAAACGCCTCCGCGAATCGCGGGCTTTGAGGTCGATGCCCGGTACATACCGGCGCAGAAGATCGGCGGGGATTTCTACGACCTGTTCGCCTTGTCTGAAAGCCGGCTCGGCGTGGCGGTGGCTGACGTATCGGGCAAAGGAATACCAGCGTCCCTGTTGATGGCCATCTGCCGGACCAATCTGCGACAGATAGCGCCCCGGTTCGATTCGCCGGCGCGCGTGCTGATCGAGCTCAATCACGTGCTTCGCACCGACATTCAGAAGGAGCATTTCATCACGATCGTCTACGCGGTGATCGATACCGAGTACAACGAGGTCATCTTTGCCCGGGCGGGCCACGAGCTTCCGCTGTTCCTCCGCCGCCACCGCGAAAGCGGGCAGCACCGAGCGGAGTATGTGGGGGCGGAAGGCATGGCGTTGGGGATGGTCGAGCCGGACCTATTCGATGCCGTGATCCAGGACCGCAGGGAGCCGCTCGCTCTCGGAGATTCGTTTATCGTCTATACCGACGGCATCACCGAAGCGCCGAACGAGGAGGGGAAGGAGTTCTCCGGCGCCCGCTTGGCCGACCTCGTTCGGCCCCTCCACAGCCGCTCAGCCCGTGAGCTCAACGACTCGGTCTTGGACCAAGTGCAGCGTTTTGCCGGCACGGCGGCGCAACGCGACGATCTGACCCTGGTGACCGTGAAACGCGTGTAACCGGAGCTCTGCGGTTTTTTGGCGACCGTCTCGGCTGCTTACGGCACGTCCAAGCAGAGCGGAATTGGAGCCAGGACGAGCCCCGAAGCTGCACCGCGTTTTATTCGCCAACGCTGTTTTCAAAAGCGATTTGCCACGCGGCGTTCCCCTGGCTCAGTTTCAGCGGACATGCCCTCCGCAGCCGATCCGTCCCGACTCGACCGTTTCACCGTTCCCGATGCCAGCGGGCATTTCGGACGGTATGGCGGCGTGTACGTGCCCGAGACCCTGATGACCGCGCTCGAAGAGATCGCCCGTGTGTACGAGGAGGCGAAGAAGGATCCGGCGTTCCAGAACGAGCTCCGCCGGCACCTGAAGGAATTCGCCGGGCGTCCGACGGAGCTTTATTTTGCGGAGCGTCTGACCAAGCACATCGGCGGCGCCAAGATCTATTTCAAACGCGAGGACCTGCTCCATACCGGCGCGCACAAGATCAACAACGCGCTCGGTCAGGCGCTTCTTGCCAAACGCATGGGCAAACCTCGGGTGATCGCCGAGACGGGCGCGGGCCAGCACGGTGTCGCGACGGCGGCCGTCTGCGCGAAGTTCGGACTTCAGTGCGTCGTTTATATGGGCGCGGTCGACATGGAGCGCCAAGCGCTGAACGTTTTTCGCATGCGCCTGATGGGCGCCGAAGTGCGCGGCGTCGAGGCAGGCCAGCGAACCCTGAAGGAGGCCATCAACGAGGCGATGCGCGATTGGGTGACCAACGTCCGCAACACGCACTACATCCTCGGTTCGGCGCTCGGTGCACACCCATATCCGATGATGGTTCGCGATTTTCACCGCGTCATCGGTCAGGAGACGAAGGAGCAGATTCTGGCGAAGGAGGGTCGCCTACCGGACGAACTGGTTGCCTGCGTGGGAGGAGGCAGCAACGCGATCGGCTTTTTCTTCGATTTCCTCGAAGACACGCAGGTCCGCTTAACCGGCGTCGAGGCGGGCGGACGTGGTATTCGCCGCGGAGATCACGCTGCGCGATTTGAAGGCGGCAAACTCGGAGTGCTGCAGGGCGCCAAGACCTATATCCTCCAAAACGAAGATGGCCAGATCGAGCTGACCCATTCGGTGAGCGCGGGCCTGGACTACGCTGCGATCGGCCCCGAGCACGCGTTTTACCGCGATCGGAATCGTATCCAGTTCGCCTACGCGTGCGACGATGAGGTGCTCGACGTTTTCCAGCTGGTTTCGCGGACGGAGGGGATCATCCCGGCGCTCGAATCGACGCATGCCTTGGTACACGCGATCAAACGTGCCGCCGAGATGCGGCCAGACCAGATCCTGATCGTCAACGTGAGCGGACGCGGCGACAAGGACGTGCAGCAGGTTCAGAAGATGCTGGAGAAGTAAGTCGAAGCTGGGCCGGGCGCTGAGAACGTCGACATCCGGTCAGTTCCGCGCAATTCGGGTTCGCTCCGGGGCTGCGACTGCTCCTAGCGTTTACCTATGAAAAGCATGACCGGCTACGGGCGGGCTTCGGCCCCGCTCGGCTCATCCACCCTGACCGTCCAAGTCAGCTCGGTGAACCGCAAGGCGCTCGACCTCACTGTGTCGATCCCCGAGCCGTGGGAAGCCCTTGAACCGCAGGTCGGTGATCTCGTTAGGAAATATGCCGCGCGCGGAAAGGTGCATGTCGATATTGAGCTGACCGGTGCAGGTGGCTCCTCGGACCTGGGCTGGGACGAACAGGCCGCCGTGGGTGTTCTGGCGAAACTGAAAGATTTCTCCGAAAGGAACGGCGTGGTATTCCAGCCCACGCCGGAGCTCCTCTGGCAGATAGCTAATTCTCAACGCAAAGAAGGGGAGTTGCCCACGTCAGAGGCGGCGCAAGGCCCCGTATTGAAAGTTTTGGAGGAGGCCCTGGTGGCGTTCGGCGCGATGCGTGCCAAGGAGGGCGCGACCTTGCTCGAAGATCTGTTGGCGCGGATCGATCTGCTGAAGCACCACCTGGGCCTCGTCGCGGATCGCGCGCCGCAGGTGCCGAAGAACTACCGCGAGCAGTTGACGCTTCGGCTGCGGCAGGCCGGGCTGGAAATGGACCTCAACGATGAGCGCGTGCTGAAGGAAGTGGCGATCTTCGCCGACCGCTGCGACATTTCAGAGGAGATCACCCGGCTTCGAAGTCATCTGGATCAGTTCACGACCCACGTAAAAGGGCAGACGGAGATCGGCAGAAAGTCTGAGTTCATTCTCCAGGAGATGGGGCGCGAGGTTCACACGATCGGCAGCAAGGCCAATGACCTCACGATTTCCCGGAGCGTGATCGAACTGAAAAACGAGCTCGAACGCATCCGCGAACAGATGGCCAACGTCGAGTGAGACGGGCTGCGATTGAAATCGCAGGCGGGCCGGCCTGCCATGCCGCTCCCTGCGGCTCCGTTTGGCACGAGCTACTGTCCCTTGGGTTCTTCCGGCGTCCGGAACGAATACCAGAGGTACACCAAGACACCGACGAAGATACCGGAGTCGGCGATGTTGAAGGTCGGATACACGTAGGATCCGAAGTGGAAATCCAGGAAATCGACCACGTGATGATGCACGACCCGGTCGATCAGATTCCCGAGGATTCCCCCGCACAGGAGCCCGAAGCTTATCTGTACGGGTAGCAGCCTAAGTCCGAGCGAACGGCGCCAGAAGAAGATCGCCACCAGCGTCGTCACTGCCAAGAGCGCTAGCAGCGTGCTGCGTCCCGAGAACAGGCTCCAAGCGGCTCCGGTGTTACCGACGTGGACGAGGTTAAAGAAACCCGGGACGATGGCGATGTGTCCTGGCGGTCCGTACGTGTTGAGCGGGAGCGTCCAAATGATGAGCAGCTTGGTAAGCTGATCGAGCCCCAGAACGGTTCCGGCAAAAGCGAAGAACCATCGGTACGCATGGAGCCTCTGCCGCCGGCCGAGTAGCGTCGGAGGTGCGGAGTTGGACATCGGCGCCAGAGAATCCGAGATCATCGGGCGCAGCAAGGTCCTTGGGGAAAAGCGGGAAGGGCTGTTCTCCATGCGCAGCGTGGCGGGCGGGTTTTATTCTTCCCCGCCGTCGTCTTCTGCGATCTTCGCGCCTTCTTCGCCTAGTTCGCCGAAAAGTCCCGCGGAAGTCCGCGTCCGCATCCGGTTTTTCTCAATTTCCTTCTGGGCCTCGGCGGAGTACCGGGTGAAGGGAACCGCGAGGAGCCGTTCTTTGGCGATCGGCTTACCGGTGACTTCACACACGCCGTACGTGCCGTCCATGATGCGCTTGATGGCCGCATCGATCTCGGTGAGCGCTTCCTGTTCGCTCGAGACGAGGCTCAGCGCGAAGTCGCGGTCAAACGTATCCGTGCCTGCGTCGGCCATGTGCTGGCCGTAGCTGGACAGATCGCCCGAGTCGTCCTTGCTGGAGCGCTTGAGGGTTTCTTCCGTGTGCAGGCTGAGGCCCTCGGTGAGGGAGCTGCGGAGATCGAGGAGCAGCTTGTAGTAGCGGCGGAATTTCTCCGGAACGGTTTCGGGGTCCTGGAAGGTGACGGGCTGCGGTTTCTTCGGATTAAAACCGAGGATGTCGGCGAGAGAAGCGGCCTTGATGTGGTGCGGCTGGGCCGGCTTGACGGTCTTTGTCACGTCCACCGTCTTCGTCGTCTTGGCCGGAGCGGCCTTTGCCTTCGCATCGTCCGCGCCCGGGGCGGGTTTGGCGGTTTTTGCGATCTCGCGCACTTCATCCAAGCTGAAGGCAATCGGCTTGGCGGGCTTTTTCGCGCCGAGAATGCGGCTGCGGAGCAGATCGCGGGCGCTGGCTTTGTTGGACTGTTTTTCTGAATTGGACACGGGAGATTTTGACTTTGGTTGAGCGGCGGCCACTGCAGCCGGGGCTACCGCGTGGTCTGACTTCTTGGCGGTCACTGGCGCTGCTTTTTTCGGTGCGGGTTTGTGAGCCACTTTGTGGACCTTCTTGGTGGCTACGGGGTGTTTTTTGGGCTTTGCCATGAGGTAAATCGAAAGCCGATTCGCACGGTCAGCTGGAGGTACGAAGCGCTTCAGCGCATCGCGGGCAAAGAGCACCTTGAGCAGTCGCCTCAAGAGCGGGAACCCATCGCCAGCAACGCGGGCACCGGTGGTGTCCGAGTTCCTGACAGTGACGTACCATCACAGAGGGATTCGCATTTGGGGCGGAAGCAAGAGCGACATGCGAAACGATGAAAAGCTCCGGAAGGAAGTCCCTATGCTTCTCCAGCACCTTCTGAGAGGCGGCGTCCGGAGCAATTGTCACGGAGGCATCCAGGGATTTCCCGAGGCCGCCTGCAGCACGGACGGGCTCGATCGACTCGTTGACGGCGGCGCGCAGCTTCAGGAGCACAGCCATGTCCGATTCGATCTCGGGATTGACCCACTCTGCGGGGATTTCCGGCCAGTCCTGGAGGTGCACGGAATCCGCTGCGTATTCGGCCTTCGAGTACGCAAACGACCAGGCTTCGTCCGCCGTGAAGGCGAGGACGGGGGCCAGGATCCGGACGAGGGACCGGAAGATGTGGTGAATCGCCGTTTGCGACGAACGGCGGAGCGGATGCTGCGTGCCCAGCGTGTACAGACGATCCTTGAGGATGTCGTGATACGTGGCCGACAACGTCACCGCGCAGAAATGGTTGCAGAGCTGATAGACCCGGTGGAACTCGTAGGCTTGGTAGGCGGCAGTGCAGTCCCGAACCAGCGCCGCGGTCTGATGCAGCGCCCAGCGGTCCAGTGTGTCCAGCTGCGCCACGGGGACGGAGTCGTTCGCCGGGTCGAAGTCGAAGAGGTTCGAGAGCTGGTACCGAAAGGTGTTTCGGAAGAGACGATACGCCTCCGAAGCGTTGTTCAGAATCTTGTCCGAGATCGTGATGTCCTCGGTGAAATTCTGTGAAGCGATCCAGAGCCGAATCACATCCGCGCCGTATTGGGCAATGTAGTTATCGGAGGTCGGGGGTTTCTCGTACTGGCCGCTTTTGGAGATTTTCTTCCCGTCTTCGCCGACGATGAAACCATGCGTCAGCACCTGCTTGTAGGGAGCGCCGCCGGCGGCGATCACGCCGGTCCAGAGGGAGGACTGAAACCAGCCGCGGTGTTGGTCGCTACCTTCCAGATAGAGATCAGCCGGCCACTGAAGCTGAGATTGCCGTCGAAGGACGGCGACGTGGCTCGAGCCAGAATCGATCCAGACGTCGAGAGTGTCCCGACCGCAGGTGAGAGCGGAGGCGTCGGGCCATCCCGCGGGGAGTTTCACCCCTTCGAGGATCTGGGCAGGGGTGGAGTCATACCAGGAGTTCGTCCCGCGCTGCTCGATCTTGTCGGCCACCGCCCGGGCGACGCTGGCGTCGAGGAACGGCGTCTTCTTGTCGTCGTAGAATGCCGGGATCGGCACTCCCCAGGAACGCTGACGGCTGATGCACCAGTCCGGGCGGGCTTCGACGGCCCCGCGGATGCGGGCTTCGCCCCAGGCCGGAACCCAGGAGACCTTGCCGATGGCCGCAAGGGCTTCACGTCGGGTGTTGTTGCTGTCGAGCGAGACGAACCACTGGTCGACGGCGCGAAAGATGATCGGAGTCTTGGACCGCCAGCAGTGCGGATACTGGTGGGTGTAGCGCTGGTGCGCGAGCAAGGCCCCGGAGGCCTCCAGCTTTTTCAGCACCGCGAGGTTGGCCGGGGAAGTCCTCTTCTTTTCCAGATCCTCGACGGTTTCGAGTGTCGTCAGGCCGACAAGATCTGCCGGAACGCGTCCGTCGTCGACGTATCGTCCGTCATCTCCGACAGGACAGTAGATTTCCAGGCTGTAGTTGAGGCCGGTCAGGTAGTCCTCCGCACCATGGCCGGGCGCCGTATGCACACAGCCGGTGCCACTGTCCATGGTCACGTAATCGGCTAGGACAACGGGGCTCGGCCGGTCGATGAACGGATGGCGAGGAGCGAGTTTTTCGAGCTCCGCACCTTTCATCGTCTTCACGATGGTGGCGGGCGCGGAGGTTTTCGCGGCGGAGAGCACCGGCTCGAGAAGCGCTTTCGCGACGATGATCCGCTCCGCACCTGTATCCGCAACGACGTACTCGTATTCCGGATGCACCGCGATCGCCAGGTTCGCGGGGATGGTCCACGGCGTGGTCGTCCAGATGACGACAAAGAGCGGCTTGTCTGCCGGCAGGCCGAACTTCTGGGCCTCGGCCGCCGGAACGGCAAACTTCACCCAGATCGAGGGGCTGACATGGTCCTTGTATTCGATTTCCGCTTCGGCGAGCGCCGTTTCGAAGGGGATCGACCAATACACGGGCTTCTTGCTGCGGTAAACGAGGCCTTTGTCGACGAACGCGGAGAAGGTGCGAATGATGTCCGCCTCGTAAGCGGGATTCTTCGTCTTGTACTCGGACTTCCAGTCGGCGAGGACGCCCAAGCGGGTGAACTGCTTCGTCTGCTTGGCGATCCAACCCTCGGAGAACTCGTCGCAGAGTTTCCGGAGCTCGGATGTGGAGACTGTCTTCTTTTTCGCCTGCAGCTCGCGCGCGACCTTCTGCTCGATCGGCAACCCGTGGCAGTCCCAGCCCGGCACATACGGAGTGCGGAAGCCGGACATGGATTTGAACCGAAGGGTGATGTCCTTGAGCGTCTTGTTCAGCGCCGTGCCGATGTGAACGTCGCCATTGGTGAACGGCGGGCCATCGTGGAGGATGAACGCCGGAGCGGCGGCACGTTTTTCCTGAATCGAGCGGTACAGCGCGATCTTTTCCCAGTGCGCAATTCGAGCGGGCTCCCTGCCCACCAGATTCGCCCGCATGGGGAAATCCGTCTTCGGTAGCTGCAGCGTGTCTTTCAGGTCTTGGGCCATGCCAAAGAAAAGCGCGGAAGGCTATGCTGGACGGTCGGCGAGTCAAGGTAAGACGCCGGGCCGGCCTCCGCTCTGCCCGGCTGCTTCCTCGCTGCAAAACTGCTTGATGCCTGCAGGCTTGGAAGCCCGGGGGCCGCTATCTCTACACCGTGGGCAGCGAAACGATGCGGTCCGCGGTGTTGAGCCCGGAGACAATACAGGCGGGCAGCGCGATGCCGTCTCGGATGTGTCCGGCGATGTGCAGACCGGGAAACCGGCGCTCCGCGCTGTTCATCGTCTCCAGATGGCGTTCGTAGCCGAGCTGGTATTGAGGAATCGCATGCGGCCAGAAATGGAGACGCCGGAATTCCGGCGCGCCTTTCACGCCGAGAAGCCGGTCGAGTTCGGGCAATACGGCCTCAGTGATTTCGTCGAGCGAACGGCCCGCGATCTCGGGCTGGAACGAACCGCCGACCATCACGGTGAGCGCGACATGACCTTCGGGGGCACGGTTTGGGAAGAGACTCGACGAAAAAAGCACACCGAGCATGTGGAATTGCTCGATCGCGGGCACCAACGCGCCGAAACCATCGAGCGGATGCACGATGTGCTCGCGACGAAAGCCGAGGAAAAGCGATGCGACCGGCGGATACTCGATCGATTGAAGCGTCGCGAGGGGGCGTTCGCCCAACGATCCGAAGGCGAGCTGGGCCAGCGATCTGGCCGGCGTTGCGAGCACCACGCGGGAGAACTGTTCGGTGTGCGTTTCTCCGGACCGGCTCCACACCACCTGCCACGGCGAGCCGGGCATCAGCGTCTCGATGCGCGCACCCAGTTCGATCGAACCGGCGGGCAAGCGGCTCTGAAGCGTGTCCGTGAGCGTCTGCAGTCCATCCCGGAAAGAAATGACCTGCGACTTCGGATGACCGGCTGCCTTGCGTTCTTTCGCCTGGGCGATCTGGCCGCGAATGAGCGAGCCCTTTTTCTGCTCGGCCTCCCAGAGTTTGGGGAAGGAGTGGCGTGCCGAGAGTTTCTTCGGGTCCCCGGCATAGATTCCGGATACAAACGGGTTCAGCGCGTAGTCGACGATTTCCTGGCCGAAGTGATCGCGGACGAAATCCGCGAGGCTGACGTCCGAGGTCCGGCGGCGCGGCCGGGAGAACGCTTCGGTTAGCAGGCGAAGCTTGCTGCCGAATGAAAAAAGCGGGGTGCCAAACAGCGCCGGAGGCGACATGGGGACGGCGCACAGTTGCCCGTTCCGGACGATGAATCGCTTTTTGGCAGTGGGAGACGCGGCGACGCGCTCGTTTTCCAGTCCGAGTTCGCGAAGGAGGTCGACGATCTCACGAGCATTTTCGAGGAACGAGTTCGGGCCGGCTTCGATCAGCCAACCTTCCTGGCGTTCCGTGCCGACCGCCCCTCCCACACGAGTGCCCGCCTCGAACAATCGCACCTTCCGACCGGAACGCGCCAAACGAAAGGCGGCAGCCAGCCCGGTAGCGCCACCGCCAATGACAGCGACGGGGAGTGAGGAGGAAGGGGATGCGGGCGCTGTCATTTCGGACTGAAGGGAAAACAATGAGCGGCTTATCCGCGAAAACGCGAGCGGTTCTTCCACCCGCAGTTCGCTCATGCGGCGAGTTGGGACGCGCTTCGCTCAACCGACTCCGTTCGCGATCGCCGGAAACCGGCACGCGCGGCCTACAGGCGCGGAACGACTCCACAGCGTGCGCGGCCGATCGCCATCCGGATCTCGCGGCGCCTCAGTTTTTCCAGCCCGTGACTGTATCCACGAGCGCCTGTACGCACTCGATTTTTGCGGTGGGCGTGATGCCGTGGCCGAGGTTGAAAATATGGCCGCAGCTGTCCCGCATGCACTCGAGAAGCCGCGTGGCCTCGGTGCGCACGATTTCTGGTGTCATCTGCATCAGAATGGGGTCGAGGTTGCCCTGGAGAGCGACATTGCCGGGGATGGCGTGGCGCATGATGCCGAGGTCCACCGTCCAGTCGAGGCTCAGCACCTTGACGCCGGAGAACGCCTGATCCGTCACGTGCGGGCAAGTCCCGCGGGCAAACAGAATGACGGGAAAATCCTGCGGCAATGCGGCGACGATCTGGCGTATCCAATGCAGCGATGCCGCGACATAGTCCGCTCCTGCGACGATGCCTCCCCAGGAATCGAAGATCTGGATCGCGTCGACTCCCGCCTCGATCTGCATCCGGAAGTAGGTGATCAGTGCGGCGGTCAGTTTTTCCATCAGCGCCTCGAAGAGCGGCCGATCCGTGTAGAAAAGCAGTTTGACCCGGTTGAACTCCTCGGAGCTGCCGCCTTCGACCATGTAGGTCGCCAGAGTCCAGGGCGAACCGCCGAAGCCGAGAAGCGCTTTGTTCTCGCCCAGCTCCTTCCGGATTAGCCGGAGCGCCTGCGGAACGTAATCGAGCCGCTCGCGGACGGCGTCGGGCGGGGCGAGGGCGTCGACCCGTTCGCGCGAATCGAGTCGATATTCCATCGCGATCCCCCCCTGGTCGCGAAAGGTGTACGGCTGCCCCAGCGCTTCCGGGATGACGAGGATGTCCGAAAAGAGGATACCGGCATCCAGCGCGAAACGACGGAGCGGCTGGAGAGTTACTTCTGTGGCCAGTTCCGGCGTCTTCACCATCTGGAGGAAGGACGATTTTGCCTTCAACTCCCGGTACTCGGGCAGGTAACGGCCGGCTTGCCGCATGATCCAGATCGGAGGCCGGTCCAAAGGCTGGCAGGCGCAGGCGGCGAGAAATCGTTCGCGGGATGTCATTGGGAAAAGCTGGGGAGGGGAGCCCAAGAAAAACGCAGATTCACCTTTGTTAGCACAAGCTTCGAACTTACTCAAAACGGGCGGTGGTAGGAGACGCTGCGAAGGCGCCCATCCGAGTTCACCGTCCGGGCCCGTCGGTCTCTTCCCCGATCCAGTCTCGGGGCTTGAGGAAAGCCTCGTATAACCGCGCCTCCGGAGAACCGGCTTCCGGCCTCCAGTCATAGTCCCATCGGACGAGCGGAGGAAGACTCATCAGGATCGATTCAGTGCGCCCACCGCTCTGCAGGCCGAACAGCGTTCCGCGATCCCAAACCAGGTTGAACTCGACGTAACGCCCACGTCGATACAGCTGGAACTGGCGCTCGCGTTCGCCATACGGGGTGTTCTTCCGACGGGCGACGATCGGACGGTACGCGGGGAGGTAGGCGTCTCCCACGCTGCGCAGCAGGGCGAAACTTCGGTCAAAACCGAGTTCGTTGAAGTCGTCGAAGAACAGACCGCCCACGCCCCGGGGCTCGCTCCTGTGTTTCAGGTAGAAGTAGTCGTCGCACCACGTCTTGAAGCGGGGATAGAGGCCGGCGCCGAAGGGATCGAGGCACGCTTTCGCGGTGCCGTGCCAGTGTCGGACATCCTCTTCGAAGCCGTAGAACGGAGTGAGGTCGAAACCGCCCCCGAACCACCAGACGGGCTGGTCCGTCTCCGCTCCCGCGACGAGAAAACGGACGTTGGCATGGCTGGTGGGAACGTACGGATTCCGGGGATGGATCACGAGCGAAACGCCCATCGCTTCGAAATTCTTGCCGGCGAGTTCCGGGCGATGAGCCGTCGCTGAGGCGGGTAGCTTGCCGCCCGAAACGTGCGAAAAACCCACGCCGGCTTTCTCGAAAACGGCGCCTTCAGCCAGCACACGGGATAGACCTCCGCCGCCTTCCGGGCGCGACCAGCGGTCGGTCCCAAATTTCCCTGTGCCGTCTTCCTCCTCGAGGACCTGACAGATCTCGGCCTGGAGTTTGAGCAGGTAGTCTCTGACGGCGGAGGGTTTCACGCCGTTCCGATGGCGGTGGAACCCGGCGGCGTCAATCCGCCGTGTGCAGGACGCTGCGAGCTTCGCGGCGCTCCGCTCGCAACCGAGCGACGATCCCGTAATGGGGACTGGCTATGGCCGAGAGAAAGAACATCGCTCCGAGGGTGAGCACGATGCTCGCGCCGCTGGCCAGGTTCACGTGGTAGCTCAGCAAGATTCCGAGAACCGACCCCGCCAGCGCGACGCCCACAGCGGTCGCGAGCAGTTGGCCAATCCGATCGCACCAGAGATACGCGGTGACGGCGGGAAGGAGAAAAAGGCCGAGTGCCAAAACAACCCCCATAGCTTGGAGCGCGGCCACGAGATTCACCACGGTCAGGCAGAGAAGCGCGACATGGGTGACGGCGCCGCGGCCCCCGGTTGCGCGGTGGAAAACGGGGTCGAATGTTTCCAGCAGGATGCTTCGGTGGAAGACGGCGAACGTTCCCAGGGTCACCACGCAGGCGGCCGAGGCCAGCCAGAGGTCTGCGGGACTGACGGCAAGGATGTTCCCGAAGAGGAAATGCATGAAGTCGATCCGCGTCTTCATCGCGCTGACAAGAGCGATCCCGGTCGCAAAAAACACGACGAATAACGACCCGAACGCGGCGTCTTCCTTCACCCGCGTCAACCGGCTGAGCAGGGCACTGCCCGCCGTGGTGAGTAGACCCGCGAACAGGCCGCCCAGAAAGAGCGCGACCAGATTTGCGCCGAAAAGCAGATAGGCGAGCGCAACACCGGGAAGGAGCGAATGCGCGAGAGCGTCGCCCATGAGCGCGAGCCGGCGAAGCACAAGAATGGATCCGAGCAGACCGCCGCTCAGGCTCAGCAGCACCGCGGAAAGAAGGCCGCGCTGCATGAATTCGAACGTGAACGGTTCCACGAAGAGGTGATGGAGCGTGCTCATGTCATTCCGGGAAATGCGCCGTGCGGGTCAGCCTCAGCGGATCGTCGTGGACACACCGCCCGCCGCGATACGCTGCGTCGATATTGGCGGGCGTGAGCGCCGCCTCGATCGGCCCCGACGCGATCAGTTGCCGGTTGAGCAGCACCGCCTGGCGGAAATGGGCGCGGGCGAGAGCGAGGTCATGCACCACTGCAAGCACGGTTCGGCCTTGAGCTTCCCAGGCGTGGAGAATGTGCGCGAGTTCGTCGGTGGCGTGCAGATCCAGGCCGGCGAACGGCTCGTCGAGGAGGAAGATGTCGGCGCCCTGCGCGAGGGCTCGTGCGAGGAAGACTCGTTGCTGCTGCCCTCCGGAGAGCATCCGGATCTGCCGGTCTGCGAGTTCGGAAATATCGAGTTCGGCCAGCGCGCGAGAGACGCGGTTTTGGTCTTCGGAACCCATGCGCTGGTACCAGCGAAGCGCCGGATAACGCCCCTGTTCCACCACGCCTCGGACCGTGATCGGGAAATCCCAATCGATCGTCTGACGCTGCGGAAGGTAGGCGAGCCGTGGCAGAAGGTGCTCCGTATGAGTATCCCCAATACGGATCTCACCCGTTTCAAGCGGGTGCCAGCCGAGGATCGAGCGAAGAAGCGTGCTTTTGCCGGCGCCATTGGGACCGACAATGGCCGTGAGGCTGCCGCAGGGAATGCTCACGGTGACGTGTTCGAGGGCCGTCGTGGCGCCATAGCGAACCGTGACGTCCCGGAAACGAAGGATATTGTGCGCGGCGTGGTCCAAGGGGATCAGGCTGCCAGCGCCGCCTGGGCGCGGGCAAACGTCAAAAGTTGAGAGACGACTTTGCCGACGGCGCGAGGCGTTCAGCCGATGGCTCCGCCAGCGCGCTCATTTCAGGGCCGCTACCAACGTGGCGATGTTGTGCCGAAACATGCCGAGGTAGGTTGCTCCGGGAGAGCCGGTAGGCCCGAGACTGTCGGTGTAGAGCTCTCGCACGACGGTGACTCCTGCTTCCTTCGCCACCAGTTCGGCGAGCTTGGGATTGCTCGTGGCCTCGAAGAAAACCGCTGGGACGTGTTCCCGGCGTACGGTCGAGATTAGTTCGGCGAGCTGGCGGGCGCTTGGCTCCTGCCCAGGTCGGCTGCCGGCCACCGGAACGATTCGGAGGCCGTAGCGGTTTCCCAAATATTGCAGCGAATCGTGCGAGGTCACCAGCTTGCGCCGACCGGACGGGATTGAGTCGATCTCCCGCCGGACCTCGGCGTCAAGAGCGTCGAGCTTCGCTTCGTAGGCGGCTGCGTTCGAGCGGAACGCGTCCGCTCGCGACGGCACGACTTGGCAGAGTGCGTTGGCGATTTTCTGGACGTAGTGCTTGGCGTTGCGGAGATCCTGCCATGCGTGCGGATCGAGAGCATCGTTCTCGCCGCTGCGCCCGGCGTGGCCGTGCTCTTCATGGTCGCTCAGCGGGAGCAGCCCCTCGAGTCCGTCCGTCGCGACGACGATTGCTCCTTTGTATCCGGCGGCGGCAACGAGCCTCTCAGCCCAGGGTTCGAGGCCCAATCCATTCATCACCACGAGAGCGGCGCGACTGACGGCGCGAACATCCGCCGGACGTGGATCGTAGCTATGAGGATCGATGTTCACCGGCAGGAGGCAGGTGACTTCGACGTCGTCGCCGGCGATTTCGTGAACGAAATCCGACAGCACCGTGTGCGTCGTCACAACGAGCGGCTTGGAATAGCCAACAGCCGCGCCGAGCCAGGCGAGCACACCGAAGAGAAATGTCCGGATAGGCGTCATTTCCGGGACTATAGCAAAGTTGTCCAGAGGGGTTGCCGTCGCGCACCGCATGCAGCTTCTCGCCGCAGGGCGCTGCGGAAAGAGCGGTCGAAAACGAAAAAAGGCGCGGTGGTTAAGCCGCGCCTTCTTTCAAGTCTTGGGGAGCCGTCTATTTCTTCAGCGACGGGAAGCTGACCTTCGGCAGGTCGTCGGCGGGCGCGCTCGCTGTGGGAGTGGGGGTGGAAGGTTGTGCCGCCGATATGGGTGACGTTTCCGGGACTTGGGCCGAGCCGGTCGCCGGGCTCGGCTTGGGAGAAGAAACAGGTGCGGGGGCCGCAACACCCGGAGCGGCAGGAGGCAGCGCAGCGAAGCCGCGCTCGATAAGCTCGATGACGTGCAGGTCCCGGCTCTTGCCGAGATCTTTTCGGCCGCCGGGTCCAAAAGAACCCATCAGGACCACGATGACACGGCGGCCATTTCGCTCCGCCGTCGCGCTCAGACAGTACCCCGCGCCTTCGGTGTAGCCGGTCTTGAGTCCGTCGACTCCGCCAATCCGACCGAGCAGCTTGTTGTGGTTTTCCATGTGCTGCGGCCCCTTCGCACGCTCGGTGCCGAAATCGCGTTTTTTGACGGAGGTGTATTTGAGCACGTCCGTATTGAGGACGAGGTAGCGGCAGAGCGTCGCGAAGTCGCGCGGCGTTGTCAGATCGCCCTCATGGATGTTGCGACTCGGAGGGGGCAGTCCGTGCGGCGAGCGAAAAGTCGTGTGGGTCATGCCGATCTCCTGAGCCTTGGCGTTCATCAGCTCGACAAATGCGCCCGACGAACCGGCGGCGGCGCGCGCAAGAGCGTGTGCTGCGTCGTTCGCCGACTGAATCATCATCGCGTAGATCAACTCCTCGACGGGGAACGTCTCGCGCGGATCCAGGTACACCTGCGTGCCGCCCATTTTGGCGTCTTCGGCCTCGATCTTCACCGGGGTCGTGAGCGAAATCTGGCCGCTCTTCAGGCGGTCGGAGAGGACCGCGAAGGTCATGAGCTTCGTCATGCTCGCCGGCGGCGTCACGACGTCGGCATTCTGCTCGAACAGCGTCTTGCCGCTGAGCGCGTCGATGACGATGGCGCCTTTGTACGTGCCACCGTCATTCGCGTCCGACGAGCGGGCGCGATGTTTGGCCGATGCGGCGTGGCCGCTGGCGGCGAAAAAACTGGCAATGGCGAGAGCGAGAAAGAGGCGAATTCGGTTCATCTGCGCGGTATCCAGAAAAAGCGGAACTGCGCTTGAGGATGCGAGCAGAAAGGACACCGCGCGGGGCAGTGTCGCGGATGAGTCTGCGACGCGCCGGATTGCGTTTCACGGCGCGTCCGTCGCAGCGCAGGTTCAGGTTTCCGTCACCTGTTCGAGCGGCAGATCGTGCAACTTGAGTTCGGGGTTCTTCTCGAGGAAATACCGCATCGTCCATTCGTTTGGGAACAGAACGATTGGTTGGTCGAATTTATCGGAGCCGAAGCTCACGCCGCTGGCGACGATGAGTGACGAAGGCGTTTTCAGCGAAGGGTGAGGCTCGAGCCACTTCAGCAGCGTCCAAGGCGTCGTTTCGAGACGCGATTCCGCGCCGTATTCGCTTTGGAGGCGATACTGCACGACTTCGAATTGGAGAGGCCCGACCGCCGCGAGCAGCGTTGCGCCCGGAGGGGCATTGCGTGCGGCGAACGACTGCACGACGCCTTCCTGGAGCAGCTGTTCGAGACCGGCGCGAAACTTCTTCGCGTCCGACGGATTGGGATTCGAGATGTAGGTGAACACCTCGGGCGGAAAACGCGGAATCTCGTCGAAACGAATCGCGCGATCTTCCGTCAGAGTGTCGCCGATCCCGAATTCGCTGTGGCCGACCAAACCGATGACGTCGCCTGGCCAAGCTTCATCGACCGTCTCGCGTTCCTGTCCGAACAGTTTGTGGGACGAAGACAACCGCATCGTCTTGCCCGTGCGCTGATGGGTGACGCTCATGTCGCGAGTGAACTTGCCCGAGCAAACCCGCAGGAAGGCGATTCGGTCGCGGTGCTTCGGGTCCATGTTCGCCTGAATCTTGAAAACGAAACCCGAGAATTTCGGGAAATCGACCGGCACGATCCGTTTCTCGGCTGCAGCGTCGCCCTTGATCTCGATTGGTGAGGCTGCGCGCGGGGAGGGGGGAATCGAGTATTCCAGAAAGCCGTCGAGCAGGAGCTGTATCCCGAAATTGTTTACGGCGCTTCCGAAAAACACCGGGGTTTGCTTGCCCGCGCGAACGGCGCCGAGGTCGAACGGATGGCCGGCGCCGTCGAGCATTTCGAGCTGCTCTTTGACGTCGGCGTAGGTGATGTCGTCGAGCTTTTCGCGGACCATCGGATCGTCCAGCGAAGCGACTTGCACCGGCGCCTGATACGCGCCGCCCGGCACGCGTTCGAAAAGATGAACCTGCTTGTTGCGCCGGTCGTATACGCCGCGGAATGACGGCCCATTTCCGAGCGGCCAGATGACAGGCGATGCCTGGAGTCCGAGCACATTCTCCAGTTCGTCGAGCAGCGCGAGCGGGTTCAGCGTCGGCCGATCGCACTTGTTCATAAAGGTGAAGATCGGGACTCCGCGGCGCCGGCACACTTCAAACAGCTTGCGCGTCTGTGCCTCCACGCCCTTGGCTGCGTCGATCACCATGAGTGCGGCATCCACCGCGGTCAGCACTCGGTAGGTGTCTTCGGAAAAGTCCTTGTGTCCGGGCGTGTCGAGCAGGTTGACCGCGAATCCGGAGTAATCGAACTGCAGCACGGTTGAGCTGATGGAAATGCCACGCTGCTTCTCCAACTCCATCCAATCGGATGCCGTGGCCCGCTGGTTCTTGCGCGCCGTCACCGTTCCCGCGAGGTGGATGGCATTTCCGTAAAGCAGGAATTTTTCGGTCAGAGTGGTTTTGCCCGCGTCTGGGTGCGAGATGATGGCGAAGGTACGGCGGCGGGCGATTTCAGCGGCAGGCGACATGCGAAAAAGGTCATGAAGGTACAGGGGGACGTTTGTCTCTCCACAAAAATCTGCGGCCGCCGGGGAGCGGGATGTGAACTCACTCGGGGATAGCGCAAACAGCGCTCAACTTTCGGCACCTTTTGCGGAGTCTGCGGAATGCCCGTCAGCTAAGGTGCATCCAGATTTCGCAACTTTCTGACAAGTATTCGCAATGTAACTGCAATAAACCGTGATCCGAAGCAGATTTCTCAAGTTTTCTCGAAAGAATCCGTAGAATTTCGGGAACAAGTATGCTACACGTTTTCGCAGTTGCCCACCCCATCATGGTCATCGCGATAGCTGTCCTCGCCGCCTTTTACTTCACGGGAGTCTATCTGCTCGTGAGCTCGTTATCTCAAGACCCGGAGTGGTTTGAGGACGAGAATGGTGAGCTTCACCACATGCCGCGCGTTCGTTAACGCGACGGTACTTTAGGCTTCTACCAGACTCCGTCCGCACGATGATGCGGGGATGTCTGTCTCGCTCAAACTCAAGTCGAACGCAAAAGCGCGGGTTCTCACGGGCCATCCGTGGGTTTTCGTCAACGAAGTCGAATCGCTTGCGTCTGCGGAATTCGATGGAGAGGTGATCGAATGCCGCGACCGCGCGGGACGGTTTCTCGGTACAGGTATTTTCAATAGCAAATCGCAAATCTGTTGGCGTCGGCTGAGCCGCGATCGCGTTCAACTCGACGAAGCTTATTTGCGAAGCGCGATCAGCCGGGCCGTCGCTCGCCGTGACGCTTATCCCGCGGTCTCGAGTCCGCGGGTGCGCCGGGTGGTGTGGTCGGAATCCGACAATCTGCCCGGCATCGTGGCCGATCAGTTCGAGGACACGCTGGTCGTGCAGCTGCAAACGCTCGCGATGGAAAAGCGTCGCGAGCTGGTGGCCAAGCTTCTGCTCGAAGTCACCGGGACAAAAGACCTCGTCTTCCGTCACGACGCGCCGATCCGCCGGCTCGAGGGGCTTCCGCTGGAGGTATCCACGTTTTCCGGACAACGCTGGGAACCCCGTTGGATGACGATCGACGGGTTTCAGTATTGGATGGATCTGGAAGGGGCGCAAAAGACGGGATTCTACCTCGACCAGCGTCAGCAGCATCAGGCGGTGGCGAAGCATGCGGCGGGGCGGCGCGTGTTGGATGCCTTCTGCAACCAGGGGCCGTTTGCGCTGCATGCCGCTCGTTCGGGTGCGGCGTTGGTGAAGGGGCTCGACAGCGCCGAGGACGCCATCGCGCAGGCCCGCCGCAACGCGGAGAAGAACGGCGTCGCGGCGGAGTTCTCCGTCGCAAACGTGTTCGACTACTTCAACGAGCGGCGCGACGAGACCTGGGATCTCATCGTGCTTGATCCGCCGCCCTTCGCGAAATCGAAGAGCGCCCTCGAAGGCGCACTGCGCGGCTACAAGGAAATCAATCTTCGGGCCATGCAGCGGCTCACACCAGGCGGCATTCTCGCGACGTACACTTGCTCGCACCACATGCACGACGCGGAGTTGCGCGACGTGCTCGCGCAGGCGGCTTCCGACGCCAAGCGCCAGGTGCAGGTCCTGGAGTTTTGCCATCAGCCGCCCGATCACCCGGTATTGGTGACGATGCCCGAGAGCGAGTACCTGCGCGGCTACCTCCTTCGCGTCGAATAGAAGTGGTGTGCGCAGTGACGCCTAGAGCGGCTGCGCGGATCATGGCCGGGCGGTGCACCTCGGAGTTGCGATTGCTCCGATGTTGGGCACTTAAGGGAACCTGCCATGGCTGAACTCGCCTACGACTCGCTGCGTAACTCGCTGTCTTCTCAGCCTCTTTTCGAGGACAAGACCTGGCAGCTTTCGCCCGAGGCGTGGCGACTGACGCGAAGCCAAGTCTCCCAGATCGAGGCGATTGGCGCCGCGTGTCTGGAGTTTCATCAAGCGTTGGAGACGCTCTACCTGCGTTCGGCTGCCGGCAAAAACCTCCTGCGGAACAAACCTCTGGTGACGCCGTGGGTCGCCGACTATCTCGACCGCGGAAAGCCCGCTCACCTCATCCAGCACGCGCGCGACGCCAGAAACCGGGGCGTGTTTCCCACGGTGCTCCGACCGGATCTGCTGTTGACGGACAAGGGATTCGTCATGACCGAACTCGACTCCGTGCCCGGGGGCATCGGGTTGACGGCTTTCTTTAACCGTCTCTACGGCGGCGATGAGGGTGGGACGATTCTCGGAGCCGGCGACGCAATGGTCTGCAATTTCTACGACTCGCTTTCGGCGCTCCGCCCCGATTTGCGCTCGCCCTTGATCGCACTGGTCGTGAGCGACGAGGCTGCCACGTACCGGCCGGAAATGCAGTGGCTGGCCGATCAGCTTCAGATTCAGGGGAAGCGGGTCTTTTGCCTCGAGCCCGATGAGGTTTTCCCGCTGGGAAACACCCTCTGCTTCGACGTCGACGGCAATCCCGAGAAGATCGACATCATCTACCGCTTTTTCGAGCTCTTCGATTTGGCGAACCTCCGCACGGCCAGCTTTATTTTCGAAGCGTGGCAGGCCGGGGAGGTCGCGATCGCTCCTCCGATGCGACACTTTCAGGAGGAGAAACTCGCGCTCGCGCTTTTCCACCACCACCTGCTGGCGGATTTCTGGGCCGAGGCATTGAGCGGTCGCGCGTTGAAACTGCTGAAGCAGTTGATTCCTCCCTCCTGGGTTCTCGATCCAGCACCGCTGCCTCCCGGCGCCGTGCTGGATGGACCGCGGGTGGGCGGTCGCGCGCTGACCGATTGGCGGCAGCTCGCGCTCGCCTCGCAGAAGGAGCGGGACCTCATCATCAAGATCAGCGGTTTCCACGAAACTGCCTGGGGAGCGCGCAGCGTGGTTCTCGGTAGCGACTGCTCGCGCGAGGAGTGGCAGGCGGGCGTCGACATCGCGATTCAGGACGCACCGCATAATCTCCACGTTCTCCAAACCTACGAAAAGCCGATGCGCGTGAAACACCGCATCTACGACAAAGAGCGCCAAGTCCGCGAGGTCGACGGGCGCCTGCGGTTGTGTCCTTATTATTTCGTCACGGGTGGCAAAGCTCAGCTCAGCGGCGCACTCGCGACGTTTTGCCCACCCGACAAAAAGATCATCCACGGCATGCAGGACGCTGCCCTGCTCCCGTGCGAGATCGTCGACGATCCCGTTGCGAGCGCTTAGCTCTCGGCTGGAGCGAACAGAGCTTTCGATCCGGCCCCGTCCACTCTCTCCGACTGCGCCTCCAGCCGGGCGGCCGTTCCGGGACGTGCGCTGGAGCAACTCGTGCGTCCGGGCTTTTTCATTTGAAACGAGAGCGTTTCCGTGTCTCTTACCGGCAACCTCGTTTAGGAGAGTCCGGAGCGCCGGGCTGAGAGTGGAACTCGATCGGTTCCTAAATCCGTCGAACCTGATGCGTCTCAAACCGCCGTAGGGAAAACAGGAGCCGTCCTCGACGTTCTTGGATGGAGCTTGCGGATCCCGCGACGATTCGGGCCGCGTAAACATCAACGCTCCGCCTCATGTCTTCCGACAACGTCATTGCTGCATCCGGCCACCGGCTGTTCCCCGCTTCGCGCCGAATCTACATCCAGGGTTCGCGCCCCGACATCCGGGTTCCCATGCGGGAAATCAGCCTCTCGCCGACGCGGCTTCCGAACGGCACGGAAGTCTCCAATGAACCGGTGCGCGTTTACGATACTTCGGGATGCTGGGGAGACCCGGATTATCATGGCGACGCCACTCGCGGGCTGCCGGCGATTCGTGCCGCATGGATTCAGGAGCGGGGCGACGTCGAGGAGACGGCCGGTCGCTCGATCAGACCGATCGACGACGGCTATCTTTCTGAGAAGCATCGCGCCCAGGCCGAGGCGGAAGGAAAGCGCAACGCGATCAAGTACTTTGACCGAACGGGCCACCCGGTCCTGCGGGCCAAACCCGGCAAAGTCGTAACGCAGCTCCACTATGCGCGCCAGGGCATCGTAACGCCCGAGATGGAGTACATCGCGATCCGCGAGAACACGAAACTGCAGCGCGCTCGCGAACTCCTCGAAATGACGGCGGAAGGCCCGCGCAATTCGCTTTGGCGCCAGCACGTCGGGAACCCCTGGGGCGCCAGCGTCCCGCGGGAAATCACGCCGGAGTTCGTCCGATCCGAGATTGCGCGCGGCCGCGCGATCGTTCCGGCCAACATCAATCACCCCGAACTCGAGCCGATGATCATCGGCCGGAATTTCCTGGTGAAGATCAACACCAACATCGGCAACTCGGCGGTGGCCTCTTCGATTGACGAGGAAGTCGAGAAGATGCGTTGGTCGGTGAAGTGGGGCGGCGACACCTTGATGGACCTTTCGACGGGAAAGAACATCCACCAGACGCGCGAATGGATCCTGCGGAATTGCCCGGTACCAGTCGGCACCGTTCCGATCTACCAGGCGCTCGAGAAGGTGGGTGGACGGCCGGAAGAACTCACCTGGGATATCTTCCGCGACACGTTGATCGAGCAGGCGGAGCAGGGCGTCGACTACTTCACCATTCATGCTGGCGTATTGCTGCGGTACATACCTTCGACCGCGCGGCGAATGACGGGCATCGTCAGCCGCGGCGGATCGATCCTCGCAAAATGGTGCCTGGCCCACCATCGGGAGAATTTCCTCTACACGCACTGGGACGAGATTTGCGAAATCATGGCCGCGTACGACATCTCGTTTTCCATTGGCGACGGCCTTCGCCCCGGTTCGCTGGCCGATGCGAACGACGAGGCGCAGTTCGGCGAGTTGTTCACTCAGGGCGAGCTGACCCAACGCGCCTGGAAGCACGGCGTTCAGGTGATGTGCGAGGGCCCGGGACACGTGCCGATGCACCTCATCCCGGAGAACATGCAGAAGCAGCTCGAGTGGTGCCACGAGGCTCCGTTCTACACGCTCGGGCCTCTCACGACGGACATCGCTCCGGGCTATGACCATATCACCAGCGCGATCGGCGCGGCGATGATCGGTTGGTACGGCACAGCCATGCTGTGTTACGTCACGCCCAAAGAGCACCTCGGCCTGCCGGACAAGGACGACGTTCGCGCCGGCGTGATCGCCTACAAGATCGCGGCCCACGCGGCGGATCTCGCCAAGGGCCATCCGGCAGCCCAGTATCGCGACAATGCGCTGTCGAAAGCGCGTTTCGAGTTCCGCTGGGAAGACCAGTTCAATCTCTCGCTCGACCCCGAAAAAGCTCGTGAATTCCACGACGCGACCCTGCCGCAGGAGAGCGCGAAGACGGCGCATTTCTGTTCCATGTGCGGACCGCAGTTCTGTTCGATGAAGATCACGGAGGACGTGCGGCGTTACGCGGAAGAGCAAGGTCTGCAGACGACGGAAGCGCTCGAAGCGGGGATGAAAGCCAAGGCCGACGAGTTTCGCCAGGCCGGCGGCGAGATCTATCAGGCATCGAAGCCGTGAGCACCGCAGGCGACCAACTCGAGGTCCTCGTCAACGACCAGCCACGGCTTTTCGCGGCTCCGGTGACGCTGCTGGGCGCGCTTCGCGAACTGGGTCTCTCGGAGCGCCGCGGCATCGCCGTCGCGATCGGCGGCGAAGTCATGTCTCGTTCCGGCTGGGCAGAACGCTCGCTCCGGAGCGGAGAAAGGATCCTCGTCATCCAGGCGACGCAGGGCGGATGACTGCGTTCGACAGACGAGCTCATCGCCGTCCCCGGCGTATCCATGGCGCGATGACGGCGACCTGCTCGAGGGAGCTGCGCCGGTAGCCACGGCCGCCAACGAAGATCAGAGCAACCGCTTTCCCCATGAAACTCATCGTCATCTCCCCTGAAGCCGCCGACCCCCGCGAAAAGGATATCGTGCATGCGTTGTTCACTGCCGGCATGGAACGCTATCGTCTGCGCAAGCCAGGCTGGTCGGCGGAACAGCTGGAGAACTGGCTGGAGGAATTCACCCCGAGCGAGCGCTTTCGCATCGTTCTGCATTCGCATCACGAACTGGCTCCGAAGCTCGGCCTCGCGGGTGTGCACTGGCGG
Organism: Opitutaceae bacterium EW11; assembly: GCA_003054665.1. Classification (GTDB taxonomy): domain Bacteria; phylum Verrucomicrobiota; class Verrucomicrobiia; order Opitutales; family Opitutaceae; genus EW11. The sequence goes on from QAYY01000003.1 coordinate 356,660, forward strand.
GACGACGCCCAACCGCCGGCCCGTCCGCCGCGGGACTACGGCCTCACCAGCCGGTCCTGTCACGATCTGAACGTCCTCCGAGAGGCTTTGGGGGTCTACGACGCCGCTATCGTGAGTCCGCTCTTCCCGTCGATTTCGAAGCCGGGCTACGGAGTGAAGCCGAGCATCGATCTCGCCGAGCTTCAGCGCATCCTCGCCGACCGGACCCCGGCTCAGCGGCACACCCAGGTGATCGGCCTCGGAGGTATCCATGGGGCGGTGACAACACGGTGCGTGGAGCTCGGACTGGACGGCATCGCCGTCCGCGGGGCGATCTGGAACGACAAGGATCCGGTGGACGCCTTTCGCCACATCGCGGCGTCGCTTGCGACGGTCGCGCCGTTTGCCTGAGCCCAACCGATGCCGCTTCCCCCGGAAAAACGCGTTCCGTTGATGTGCCTCACGCAGGATGGCCTCGCTTGGTCGCACGCGGAGCAGGCGGAGCGTCTGTGCTCAGCCGGGGCGCGGTGGATCCAGCTACGCATGAAAGGCGCGGAGGCCGACGTTTGGCTGAAGACGGCGTGCGAGGTGGTGGCGATTAGCCGTCGCCACGGGGCGACTATCATCGTCAACGACTCGGTGGACGTGGCGCTCGCCTCTGGCGCGGATGGGGTTCACTTGGGCAAGCTGGATCTCGCCTGGCGCGAAGCTCGCGCATCGTTGGGCGTGTCCCGCCTGCTGGGCGGTACGGTCAACAACTCCGCCGACGCCGAACGGGCATGTGCCCCCGGCTGCCTGGACTACGTTGGCGTGGGCCCCTGGCGTTTCACTCGCAACAAACAGAACTTGGCCCCGGTGCTCGGAACTGAGGGAATCCGTCCCCTTCTGGAGCAGTTGGGTGCCTTGCCTGCATGGTTGATCGGCGGTGTCGAGGCGGATGACCTCCCGCTGATCCGCGCTCTTGGCGTGACGGGGGCTGCGGTTTCCAGCGCACTCTATCGAGAGGGGCGGATCGAAGAAAACTTTCGTCGAATGCAGCGGAGTTGGGAAAACGCGGCTGCGGCTCCGTCCGCCGCGGGACGAATCGGATTCCCGGTTTCCGCACCAGAACTTTGAATCTATGAATTCGTCTTCGCTCACCATCGCGGGCGTCACCCTCAACTCGCGCCTTTTTCTCGGCACTGGAAAATACAGTTCCGCCAAAATCATGGCGGAAAGCCTGGCGGCGACCGGCACGGAGCTCGTCACGGTGGCCCTGCGCCGCGTTCGCACCGATGGCGCGGCGGACGACCTCCTGGCGCATCTCGATCGGCGAAAGTACAGATTGCTCCCAAACACATCGGGCGTCCGAGATTCGAAGGAAGCTGTGCTTGCCGCCGAACTCGCCCGCGAGGCACTCGGAACGGAATGGGTGAAACTCGAAATACACCCCGATCCGAAGTATCTCATGCCGGACCCGATCGAAACTCTGCGGGCGACGGAGGCGCTGGCGAAACGCGGTTTTGTCGTGCTGCCCTACGTCCACGCCGATCCGGTTCTCTGCAAGCAACTCGAGGAAGCCGGCGCCGCGGCGGTCATGCCGCTGGGCGCCCCGATCGGAAGTAATCGCGGCCTCGAATCCCGCGCCTTTCTCGAAATCATCATCGCGCAATCCAACGTCCCGGTCGTGATCGACGCGGGCCTTGGAGCACCCTCGCATGCCGCCGCCGCCCTGGAAATGGGCGCCGACGCGGTGCTCGTGAATACCGCCATCGCCGCCGCAAGCGATCCGGTGGGGATGGGACGGGCCTTTCGTCTCGCGGTGGAATCGGGCCGTCTGGCTTTTGAAAGCGGTCTCGCGGCGCGTTCCACGAAGCCGCTGGCGCATGCGACGTCGCCTCTCACCGCGTTCTTAACCGAGGTTGGTGCCTGACGCGGGTCGCCGCCGGCCGATTCCCTGTCGTTCTTCCCGCCACCGTTTACCGAGGCTTCCCATGTCATTCGTCGACCTCTGGAAAAAATATGATTTCGCCGCGGCGTCTGCCGCGATTCATTCGAAAACCGCAGCGGACGTTCGTCACGCGTTGAGCCGCGTCCGTGCCGGCCTTTCGCTGGAGGATCTCCAGGCTCTCCTTTCGCCTGCGGCTGCCCCTTTTCTAGAGGAAATGGCTCAGCTCTGCCACCGTCTCACGGTCGAGCGCTTCGGGCACACGATGCAGCTTTACGCGCCGCTCTATCTCTCGAACGTCTGCGCGAATGTCTGCACCTATTGCGGCTTCAGTGCGCAGAACCGCATCCCTCGAAAGGTTCTGAACGACGCCGAGATTCGGGCCGATGCCGACGTGCTTCAGCGCTTCGGCTTCGAGCACGTTTTGCTCGTCACCGGCGAGACCAGCCGTGTCGGCACCGCGTACCTCGCGAACGCGCTGCGTTTGCTGCGCCCGCGCTTTGCGAACCTCTCCATGGAGGTGCAGCCGATGGATCAGGCCGACTACGAGACCCTGGTCCGGGAGGGACTTAGCGCGGTGCTCGTTTACCAGGAAACCTACGATGCGGCAGTGTATCCGAAGCACCATCTGTCGGGCCCGAAGTCGGACATTTCGTACCGGCTGGAAACACCCGATCGCTTGGGAAGAGCAGGGGTGAAGAAGGTCGGTCTCGGAGCGCTCTACGGGTTGAGCGACTGGCGGACCGACGCATGGTTCGTCGGTCTGCACCTACGGTATCTTGAACGCCACTACTGGCGGACGCGCTACAGCATATCTTTCCCGCGGCTCAGGCCGCACGAAGGCCGGGAGATCGAGGTGACGCCGTTCAACGAACGGAATCTCGTGCAGGCGGCCTGCGCTTTCCGGCTGTTCAGCCAGGAAGTCGAGCTGTCGCTTTCGACGCGCGAGAGCGAGACCTTCCGCAATCACGCATTTCGCCTCGGCTTCACGTCGATGAGCGCTGGCTCGCGGACGAATCCCGGCGGCTACAGCAGCGCGCCGGAATCGCTGGAGCAGTTTGCCGTCGATGACGACCGCACGCCCGCTCAGATCGAGAGTTACCTGCGGAGCCAAAGTTACGAACCGGTTTGGAAAGATTGGGATCCCACATATGATGGGTTCGGCACGCCGCCCGCTGGCGATCTTGCGACTACCGGCTCGGCTGGGTCGGCGCGCTGATTGCGGGAAGCCTGTACGGACATGAATCTCACACCTGGAGAAATCGCGCGCTACCAGCGACACCTCTCTCTCGCCGGCTTCGGCGCCGAAGCCCAAATGAAGCTCAAGAACGCCCGCGTGCTCGTGATCGGCGCGGGCGGGCTCGGCTCCCCGGCGTTGCTTTATCTGGCAGCAGCCGGGGTGGGGCGCATCGTGATCATCGATCCCGATCGCGTGGAGGTATCCAACCTTCAGCGACAGGTGCTCTATACCGAGGCGGACGCCGGGTTGCCGAAAGTCGAGGCGGCGGCCCGCCGGCTGCGGGCGATGAATCCCTTCGTCGAAGTGGTGACGCACGCGGAGCGGTTCACGCGGAACAATGCCTTGGCGTTGCTCGCTGACGTCGACGTGGTGATCGACGGCTCGGATAATTTCGCCACGCGCTATCTGGTGAACGACGCCTGCGTCCTCACAAACCGACCGCTGGTGTACGGCGCGATTCATGGGTTCGAGGGGCAGGTGAGCGTCTTCAATTGGCGCGGGGGTCCGACGTATCGCTGTCTTTTTGCCGAGCCGCCGGAGGCGGGAGCCGTGCCCAATTGCGCGGAGGCCGGAGTTCTTGGCGTGCTGCCGGGGCTCGTCGGCACGATGCAGGCCTGCGAGACGATCAAGCTCATCACGGGTATTGGAGAACCGTTGTCGGGCCGGCTCTGGCTTTGGAACGCCCTCACGATGACCTCGGAGACGCTCAAGCTCGTTGCGGATCCGAAGAGCCGCGAGATTCGCGAACTGCCGCCGGAGGGCTATGGCGCAGTCTGCGCGGTCGAGGCACCTGTTCCGGAGACCGACGTGCTCGCTCTGCGGGAGGCCATGGAAAACGTGGGCCGCAAACGACCGCAGCTCGTCGATGTTCGGGAAAGCTGGGAACGCGAGCAGGGCGCCATTCTGCCGTCGCTGCACGTGCCGCTGGGTGAACTCGAAAGCGGCGACGCAACCTCGGCCTTACGGGGACTCGATCCGGCCGGTGAGACGATTGTCTACTGCGCCTCCGGCCGCAGGAGCCTCCGCGGCGCCTCCCTCCTGCGCGAGCGCTATGGTTTTCACGCGGCGGTCAGTCTCCACGGTGGATACAAGGCCTGGGCCGCTTCCGCGGCGCCGATCGAAAGCTGACATCTGCTCGGCTCAAGACGGAGAGCTAATGCCGTCCCGCGTCGGCAACTGAGAGGTTGCTCCGCGCGAGCCCGGGGATTCCGCTGAATGACCGTCATGCCGTTTCGCGAAAGAAAAAGGCCTTCCCATTCCACGGCTGTCGCCCCGTGCGTTCTGACGATCGCGGGGTCGGACAGCGGCGCGGGCGCGGGCATTCAGGCGGATTCGAGGACGATTCACGCGCTCGGGGGTTTTGCCCTGACGGCAATCACCGCCGTCACCGCTCAGAATTCACAGGAAATTTCGTGCTGGGAGCCGGTGGGACCTTCGCTGATCGCGGAGCAAATCCACGCCGTTTTTCGCGATTTCTCCGTGGCGGCCGTCAAGACCGGTCTGCTTCCGGGGGCGGCCGGTGTCCATGCGGTGGCGGAGGCGCTCAAGGCTCATCGACGGCTCCCGCTTGTCGTCGATCCGGTGATGGGGTCGACCAGCGGCACGGCCTTCCTGCCGCAAGACGGACTGCGCGTTTTGCTGACTGAACTCTTCCCCTTGGCTTTGCTGGTGACCCCCAATTGGCCCGAAGCCGCCGCTCTCTCGGGCGTCGAGATTCGGCATTGGTCCGACGCGGAATCCGCGGCGCGCGTCATCGTGGAGCGATCTCGGTGCGGTGCCGTCCTGGTCAAGGGAGGTCACGCCGAAGGGGCGCTCTGCCGGGATATCCTCGTTTTGCGGAGCGGCAGGGCATATTCCTTCGACCGTCAGCGTATCGAAACGAAGAATACTCATGGCACAGGCTGTGTGTTGTCCGCTGCGATCGCCACACGGCTTGCCTTCGGCGGCGATCTGGTGACCTCCGTCCAGGACTCCGCCGAATTTCTCCATCAGGCGCTCGAAGCCGGACGCACGCTCACCCTCGGCAAGGGCCGAGGACCGGCATTCTCGGGGCTCGTGTAGTTCGAGGAAGCCTTGCTCCACGAGGGGTGGCGGAGTTCGAAAACTCCGCACGGAAGCGAACCCGCCCTGCGACTTCAGCGAGTCGATGCCAGGCGGGCCGAAGAGTGCGCACCGAGCCCCTTGGCCGGCGAGGGCCGCGACTAAATCACCCAGTCGCTGAACTCCTCGAGGAGGGCTTCCTTGTTCTTGCGCGGGCGAATCACCGACGCGGCGTCGCCCTGGTAATAGGCGATGCTGTTCGGCGGCATCGACTGCATCAGCCAGACATTGGAGCCGACGATCGAATTGTCGCCGATCTTGGTTTCGCCGCCGAGGATCGTGGCGCCCGGGTAGACGATGACGTTGTTTCCCAGTTCGGGGTGGCGCTTCACGCCTTTGACCGGATGTCCCTGCTCGTCGACGACGAATGATCGCGCTCCGAGGGTCACACCTTGGTAGATCTTGACGTGATTCCCGATCTTCGCGGTTTCGCCGACGACCACGCCGGTGCAGTGATCGATGAAGAAGTGGGTTCCAATCTCCGCACCTGGATGGATGTCGCAGCCAGTGCGTTCGTGCCCGTACTCGGTCAGCATGCGCGGCAGCAGCGGGACCTTCAGGCGATAGAGAACGTGCGCGATTCGCTGGAGGGAGATGACCAGCACGCAAGGGTAGGCGACGATGATCTCTTCAACGCTGCGTGCAGCCGGATCGCCTTGATAGGCGGCACTCACGTCGGTCTGAAGCACCTGCCGAACCGCAGGAAGGCGAGCAAGCAGTTCGTTCGTCATGGCTTTCGCCTTGGCCGTAGGATCCTCCTCGCGAGCGAAGCGAAGGCATTTCCCGATTTCCTCTGAGAGACGCTTTTCGATTTGGCGCAGCTGCCGGTCGAGCATGGCCGGAACCTCGTCCTTCGTGAGAGCGGCTTCCTCGAAGTACCCCGGAAACAGCAAATGCATCAGGTCGCGGGCGAGTCGCGTGACCGAGTCTTGCGCGGGCAAATTGACTCCATCGAGGTGATTGATCCCGCCGTCGTTTTCGTACGATTCCAGCAGGGCGCGTTTGATTTCCTCGTGAGTCATAACCGGGTGAAAGTTGCAGACATGGGCCGCGTGTTCGGGTGGGTCAAAACACAATTTCCGAAATCCCCATTTCCGGGCTTTACAAGCCTCCGGCGATGTTTCTTAGTCCGCCTTCCCCTTTGGAACGCTCAGGTGGTGGAATTGGTAGACACACACGTTTGAGGGGCGTGTGCCGTAAGGCGTGCGGGTTCGAGTCCCGCCCTGAGCACCAAATCGATGGCCCCTTCTCCGGGGCGGGCGGCTGTAGCCGCTTGGCGAATCCCCGAGGGAAATCTCGCTTGCCACCGGTTGTTGCCCGTCAAGACTCGCCGGCTCAAGTCGCTTTCGGCGCATCACTCTGCCTAACACTCCCCACCGTGGGCTTATGCCCTCTTGCAACCCGTAAGTCATGGACGACCCTGCCACGAACGAGAATCCCCAAAAGGATTTCAACAAGATCGATCTGACCCAGCTCCAAGGCTTCAGCTTCGGAACCCAATGGACGCAGGACAAAGCTCCTGCACGCGATCAGCGCCGTGACGATCGGCCGCGTCGCGACCATGACAGCCACCGGGACGAACGCCAGGATGCTGGCGCCGGAGGCGAGGTCCGTCGTGATCGCCGCGGTTTCAAACGTCCCGCGGGTCCGGTCGGAGATTCGTCCGGGGGCCAGCCTCCGATGGGCGGTGGTCAACCGCGTGAGGGCGGAGCCCCTCGCCGCGAATTCCGCGGTGGGCCTCGTCGCGACGGCGGGGAAGGCCGCTTTTCCCGTGGTCCTCGCTTTGGCGGTCGCGAGGGCGGCCCGCAAGAACGCGGTCCCTACATCAGCCCGTTTTTCAACGTCACGTTCTATCCTGAGGACGTCGGCTTCACCGCACTCGCGAAGGCGATCCGCACTTCCTGCCGCACCTACGAGCTTTTTGAAATCGCTCGCGTAATCATCGGAAAGAACGACCGATTCGTGGCGGTGATTCAGCGCAAAGCTGCGGAAGGCGCCGACTCCGGCGTTCCCGTGGCCGGCGGTAGTGCTCCCGCAACTCCCCCTCCCGCGGGTGCGAAACCCGCACCGATGGCGATGTCGGTTCCCGACGGTCTGCCGTTCGAGACTGAAGACGCTGCGATCGCGCACGTTCTCAGCAAGCACCTCGGCCTGTTTTTCGACTCCGCCGAAGTGGAAGTCGAGCCGCCCAAAGGCAACTTCCAGGTGATCAACAAGTGCAGCATCACCGGCGAGCTTCTCGGGCCCCCGAATTATCATCGCTACAATCAGATCGTGCAGCAGCACTTCACGGCGCGCATTTCACGCATGCCGTTCGAGGTGTATCGCTCGCGCATCGAGTCGGTGCGCGATCCGGAGGTCGTGAACCAGTGGTTGGAGAAGATGAAGAAGACCACCCGCTACACTTGGAAACAGGTGACGGAGGGTGAGCCCGTGCCGGTCTTCGACAATCTCGAAGACGCGCGCAGCTTCCTTCTCACGAAGGCCAAGGATAAGGTGGTCAAGCTCGTCGAGTCCGCCCGGTTCCACGGTAAGAACCTCGAGTTGCTCCCGCTGGGCGAAATCAAACGCGCCATCGAAGGCACGCTCGAGCGTCAGCGTCGCTTCCCGTTGGATACGGCGAACGCGCTCCGCGGCCGCCTCCGGCGCGAGGGTTTTACGATCTTCAAGAAGGGCTCGAAGGGTGTTTCGTACGTCTGCGCCGTGAAACGGAAATTCCGTGTTCCTGGGCAGACGTTCTCAGACACCATTGGCGCGCTGATCAACTTCATCGAAAACAACCCGATGGTGAAGGCGAGCGAGCTGCCGGTGAAATTCCTCGGCATCCACGCTCCTGAAGCCTCCGCTGCCGCTCCTGCCGGGGCGACGACGTCGCCGCTCCCGACGGGAGGGACCGTTCCGCCGGTCGCCGCCGGAGCTCCGACGACCCTCACCGCTGAGGATCAGTCAAGGCTCAGCCGGTTGAACAACGATCTGCGCTGGCTGGTCACGGAAGGGTACGTCACCGAGTTTATCGATGGCCGCCTTTTTGCGCCTCCCGCCATGACCGAGGCTCGCAAGCAAGAGGTTGAGAAGGACGAGCACGATCCGGAGAATTTCCCGGAGGTGCCGGCAGCGGAATCTGCCCAACCGGCGCCAGCTGAAGCTTCGAGCCAGGCTCCCGCCGAACAGCAACCCGCAGAAGCCAGCCCCGCGCCCGAAATGGCTCCGCAAGTGGCGGCCGAGGGCGGCGAGACCCAGCCGGCTTCCTAAATCCAGCCAGCCTCCTTTTCGAGCCGCGCGACTTCGGTTGGCGCGGCTTTTTTGTTGCCGAATCGATCCGGATTAGGGGGGCGGCTGCGATGGATCGATCGGCGGCGGGACCTGGGACCCGACTTCAGAACAGTCCCGGCCGCCGCTCGAGGGCGATGCGGTGCACTCCGGCGGAAACGATACTGAGCCGAAGGTGGACGGCGTCTACCGGCAACCACTCGGCGATTTTCTCGGGCCATTCTACGGCGAGCCAGTACGGAGGAACCAAAAAATCGTCCAGCATGAGGTCCTCCACCTGCTGGGCGTTCTCGAGCCGGTAGGCATCGAGGTGGACCAGGATCCGGCCTGCCCCTCGGTGCAGGGTGAAGATGTTGAATGTCGGACTTGTCACCGCCTCGCGAATGCCGAGGCCTTCCGCCAGACCCTGCACGAACGTTGTCTTTCCGACTCCGAGGTTTCCGTGAAGTGCGAGCGTGGCGTTTTGCGGAAGCGCCTGGCCAAGCCTGCGAGCGACGGCTCGAGTTTGTTCGGCGGAGGTGGCGACGATTCCGGCCTCCAGCTCAGCGAAGATGCTCATAGCCGTGAAGGTTTCCCAGGTTCACTTCTCCCGCCGATACCGGCGTGTCGATCCGAACGAATCGGCCGATGCAGGTGAGGCGGGTCCTGAAATGGCGGGCCCAAGCGGATTCAAAGCGTTCGCGATCGGCTCGGCCTGAGACTGCGCAGACCAGCTCGTAGTCTTCCCCGTCGGACACCGCGTGATCGACTGCCGGACGTTGGTCTCTCGCCGCGAGCTTCTGGGCGCCCCTGGAAACCGGAATGGCATCCGACCGAAGCTGTGGACGAGCTCCCGAGGGGACCAGTGAATACAGATCCTTGGCCAGGCCGTCGCTGACATCCATCAACGCCCGGACGTCCTTCTGAGCAGCGAGCCAAACGCCTTCTGAGAGCCGCGGCGTGAACCGAAGGTGATGGCCGAGGAGGCTTCCTCCCAACTGTCCTGTGACATAGATCCAGTCGCCGATTCGGGCTCCGGATCGCGTCACGACGCGTTTCCCGGCCGCGCGCCCGATCAGCGTGAGACTTGCCGTGAGGGCGCCTTCCGCTTGAGCGATGTCGCCCCCGACGATGGGCACGCGATAGCGACGGCTCGTCGTTGCCAGCCCGCGGTAGAATCCCTCGAGCCACGCTGTCCGCAGATTGGCGCCGATCGCGAGGGCGAGTACGGCTGCAGTCGGCACGGCTCCCATCGCGGCGAGGTCGCTGAGGTTCCGCTTGAGGAGTTTGGCTCCGACTTCGGCAGGCGTCGCGCGGTCGTCGAAGTGGCGGCGATAGATGACGGGGTCCACCGTGACAACTTGCTGCTTCTTCGACGGCGGAAGGACGGCGCAATCGTCTCCGATGCCATACGGCGCGGGAAGGGTGGCGTTGCCGAGCCAGCCGCGGATCTTCTCGATCAACCTCCGTTCACCGAGTGCGCCGACGGATTCAGTCTTGTTGCGGGTGAAAGGGGACATCGCCTCAGACGTTCACGCCCATGATCAGGATGAGCAGAATCGTATTCAAATTGAACAGGGCGTGGGCGATGATCGGCACGAGGATCCGTCCGGTGCGTTCGTAGGAGACCGAGAAGACAACGCCGAGAACGAACAGCGGCGCGAATACCGCGACGTTGTTGTGAAGGGCTGCGAACACCGCTGCCGGGACGAGGTAGGTTAGCCAACGCGGGATGCGCCCGCGAAGAAACCGGAAGAAGCCTGCGCGGAATGTCAGCTCTTCCGTCATGGGAGCGATCACAATGGCGATGGCGCTCATCACCGCGAGCTTCACGGGTGTGTCTGCTTTTGCGAAGATCTCGATGAGTTCCTGACGTTGGAGAGGGACTCCGAACCGCTTCAGCAATCCGTCCCATACGAAGGCGACCGGCAGAAGAATTGCCGCGGTCGCGCAAAAGGTCAGGACACCCGCCAGCATCGCTTGAGCTGTGCTGAGTCTGGAATGGACGGGATTGGGAAGGGGAGGGTTGTCTTCCGGCAGGTCGGATTCGCGGGCCGTCGTCACGTACAGCAGCACGCCGCCCAGCACACCTAGGTGCAGTCCCGCATTTATCACGACCGTGGAGAACGCGGCGTCAGCCATCACCGCTTGGGGGAGCATTGACCCGAGAAGACGGGCAAGCAGCATTCCGACAAGACCGCCGCCGATCGCTTCGACGATTGCGGTGCCAAACGAAGGGAGCGAGATTGCCCAACACGGCAGCCGGTCTTGGCGGAACGCGGACCCGGACCGGCTGAACTGGACCCACCAGACGACCCCGAGCCCGATCAGAAGGACGACAATCTCAGCGGCGGACATCGCAATCTGAACGGGCGTGAAATTGTCGGGCATCGGCCGACGCTCGCAGCCCTGTCCCTCGATTTCAAGGTCGGCTGGCGGCACACCCAGCGCCTCGATCGGGCCAGGCTTTCCCTGTCCGCCACAAAGGGCTTACGTGATCCAAGAACGAGCCGATAGACTGAGATATCTAGATGAACGCTTCCCAGACCGGCGATTCCGAGCTTCCAGCCAAGCCCGACGCTCCTCCGGTGGGCGCGCCATTGTCTGCTCTGGATCTGGATCAACTGGTTCCGGGCGCTGTATGGCGGGGGCAATACCGGGTGAGCGAGGTGCTGCCGGACATCACCTACGGCAAGCTCATGCGCGCCGAGGCGTTGAATACAGGCCGGCAGGTCATCATCCGATCGTATCGAGTGACTGACGACGGGCGAGCGCGAGCGTGCGAAAGGCTGAAGCGCGTCGCTGGCGGCGGAATAGCGGGCCCTCTCGAGTCGCTGGAGGTGGAGGGACGCCGGATCGAAATAACGGAAGCGATCGCTTCGCCGACGCTCCGGCATTGGGGGGCGGGAAGAAAGCTTGGGCTGGCCGAGATTAGGGCGCTGCTCGTGCAGCTGGTGGAGGCGGTGGCCGGGTTGCACGAGATGGGTGTGGCACACCTTAACCTGAAGCCGGACGTCATCTATGCGACCGGACCGGCCAACTCCCCTCGGCTGGTGATCGGGGGTTTGGAGGCGGCGACCGATATCACGGTATCCTGCCTTGTATCCATCACCGTTGATCCGTTCTACGCACCGCCGGAGGCGGTTGGGCTTTTTCAACACCACTGCGGTCCCGCGTTACGGGCGTGGGATTGGTGGTCGATTGGTCGCGTCCTGCAGGAACTCGTCCTCGGCCAGCACGTGCTTGGAGTCTTTCTCAACCGCGATGTTTCGCGACGCACGCCGGAGTTGTTGATGCGCGCGGACCAGTTCCTGCGAGAAAAGCAGGGGGCCACGTGCCGGGCTGGCGGAGTCGAAGTGATGCCGGAGATGGATCCCGCACTAACCACCTTGCTTCGTGGCCTGCTTTCGGGGTGTCGCGACGCCCGTTGGGGACGACCCGATCTCGAGGCGTGGTTGAGAGGCGAGCAGGTGAAGGAGCGATACCACTTGGGACAGCAGGAGCGCCTTTTCGTCTGGAAGGACCGGGGCTACTCGGTACCTGAAGCGGCGGAGTACTTCGGCGAAGCTTCCCACTGGAGCGACGCCGGCCCGAACGTCTTCGAGCGTGAGAATCCGTCCACCTTGGCCTCTTTCCTCGCGGCGAACAGCGAGTATCGCCGGGTATCGCAGCGGCTGGACGACCTCGTCCGCATGTCCGCTTCCTCCGCGTTCGTGGACCTCGATCCCGGGGCTGTGCGCGAAGTATTCACGGGGATCGCGCTCGGTCTTCTCGGCAACGGCGCGTTGCCCCTTCGCCTGAGTGGCCGGCGGGTGGACTTGAGCTATCTGAGAGAAATGCTCCAGCCCGCTGCGCAGCCCAAGGGGCTGACGCTCGTCGAAGTGCTTTCCGAAACCGCCGCGATCCAGCACATTTCGCCCTTCGACGCGGATGCAGGCGGACTTCTGATGGATTCCGGGCATCTGGCGGGTTCATCGATTGCGCTCGCTGCTGCGAACCGTTGGTTGTCTCGGGCCGAACGGGAACGGGTTGCGCGTTTCCGGCTGTTGGCGCTGGAGCCCTCTTCGGAACTGGACGCCAGAGTCGCAGCCGGCCGGGAAAAGTATGCGATTTCTCGCGACGATTCGCTCAACGCATTGCTGACAAAAACGGATATCGCCCCCCCGGAGCGCGTGATCCTGGCGTTCGCGTTCGAGGCGCCCGACCGGTACAAATTAGTCACGCGCGCTGATTGGAAGGGGGAGCAGTATCGGATTCTCCACGACAGAGGAGAAAAACTTGCGCTGGTTTCGACTTGGCTCCACCTCGCGGCCGCGATGAGGGCAGCTCCGCACCTGATCGGACCCTGGCCGGCGTTTGCAGCGTACTGGCTCGTGGTTGGAACCTCGGTTGCCGTGGCTTTTCCGAGCCGGTTGACCCTCGCGTTGGCGTTGGCGATCTTTGCCCTGGCGGTGATCGGACGCTTTGTGACAAGTGCGGTCGTCCGATCCGGTTTGAGGGGGCGCATCGTCACCGCAGACGCTTCGAGACTGCCGACGCCGCGAAACTGCGACAAGGAGGCGGAGAAGCTCTTTCAGTCTTCACTCTTGCCTGCGAAGAAGGCGCTCGAACGGGAAATCACTGCGGTCAACAACGGTATCCGAGCCCTGGGGACGATTGATTCGATGCCGGTTGTCAGAGCAACCCGACGTTTCCTCGACGTACGCTTCATCGCGATGGCGACAGCACTGGCGTCGATCGCACTACTCCTCGGCTTGGGTTGGCGGATTTCGCGTCGACCACCTCAATGGACAGCTCTCCAAGCTGCCTGGCTGAAACAGCCGTCGGCGCAGCCCAAGGCTGAATCGGCCCCACCTCCGTCGAAAGCGGTGAAGCACGCGGACGAGCAGGAGGTTGAGACGAAGATGTCGTGGAGCTATCGTCCCTCCGATGCGCCCGTCAACGTCCGGGTTTCGGAGACGCGAGAAGCCACCGCCGCCGAAAGCAAAGCCGCAGCCGAGGTTGGACGCCGCGTGACGGATACCTACAAACGCGAGACCATCGATCAGTTGGTCGCCGTCCGGATTCCAACCGACGATCGCGTGATCCTCATGCTCTACGATGGGCGCGGAGACAAAATCGCGGATCGGCGCGCTTTCGTCGCAGGATATGAACCTCTGCACCGCTCGTGGGTGGTGCTTGGAGACAAAGTCGCGATCTTTCTCGCTGACTGAACCTAGGGTTTGGCCGCGCGGATGGCGCCACGGTCGTAGACGACATTGCCGTCGACGAGCGTCATTTTCACCCGACCCTTTAGCTGGCGGCCGTGCCAGGGGGAGTTGCTCGATTTGCTGAAGCCGGCCTTCGCATCGTAGGTCCAGGACTCCTCGGGGTCGAAAAGGCAGATATCCGCCGCCGTTCCCGGGGCCAGAGTGCCTGCCGGCAGATGGAGGATGTTGGCAGGCCGGCGCGTCATCAAATCGATCACGTGCGAAAGCTTGAAGCCGTGATGCCGCACGAGGGTTTCAAGCGATATCGCGAGGGCCGTTTCGGAGCCCAGGATCCCGTTCGGGGCGAAATCGAATTCCTTGTCCTTTTCGTAGTCGGTATGGGGCGCGTGGTCGGTAGCGATGCAGTCGAGGGTTCCGTCACGCAGGCCGGCGATGATCTCTTCTCGATCCGCTTCCGTGCGGAGAGGCGGGTTCATCTTGAAATTCGTGTCGTAGGTCGCGAGCGCCGCATCGGTCAGCGCGATGTGGTGCGGTGTGGCTTCCGCGGTGATCTTCACTCCCCGGTTCTTGGCACGCCGGATGATCTCCACGGCGTTCCGCGAAGAGATGTGTTGAAGATGGATATGCGCGCCGGTGTAGGTGGAGAGAATGACGTTTCTGGATACAATGACGTCTTCGGCGCAGTTGGGCCAGCCGCGCAGCCCGAGTCGGGTCGACATCACGCCTTCGTTCATCACCGCTCCATGGGTCAGAGCCGTGTCCTGGCAGTGATCCATTACCGGTAAATCGAACATTTTGGCGTACTCGACGGCACGCCGCATGAGTTCGTTGTTTTGGACGCAGTCGCCGTCGTCGGTGATTGCCACGACCCCGGCGCGTTTGAGGGATCCGATCGGGGCGAGAGCCTGACCCTTTTGGCCGACCGTGATGCAGCCGGTGGGATAGACCTTTACCACCGCGTCCCGCTGGACGATGTCCTTGATGAACTGGATTGTGCCCGCGGTATCGGCTACCGGCGAGGTGTTGGGCATGCAAACGACGGAAGTGAATCCGCCTGCCGCGGCCGCCTGCGAACCGGTCAAGATGGTTTCCTTGTGCGTTTGTCCCGGCTCGCGGAGATGGACGTGAATGTCCACCAATCCAGGGCAAGCGACCAGGCCGCTGCCGTCGATCTTCTGCGCTTTCTGGCGCTGTTCGCTAGAGAGATCGGGCACGATCTTGCCATCGACGGCGAAGAGATCGCCAGCGGCATCGCGACCGCAGGCGGGATCGATTACCCGAACGTTGCTGATCCAGAGGGAAGACATGGGAATCCGTGTTGAGGCTAGGCTGATCTGCTCACTCGTCGGTCTCTCCCGGCACGACGTGTTCGGGCTGTCCTCCTGCGCAAAGGTAGAGAGCTGCCATTCGAACCGCGATGCCATTGGTCACCTGCTCGAGAATCACGCTGCGTTGTCCGTCCGCCAGTTCGCTGTCGATCTCCACGCCGCGATTGATCGGGCCGGGGTGCATGATGATCGCCTTAGGGTTGAGCCAGCTGGCCCGGGTCTTGTTCAACCCGAACATGCTGGTGTACTCGCCCAGGGAAGGAAAATGGCTGCTGGCCTGGCGTTCGTGCTGTATTCGAAGCAGCATGACCACTTCGGCATCGGCGAGCGCGCTCCGGAGGTCGTGCGAGACTTTCACCCCCATGTCTGTGAACCAGTGGGGGACGAGCGTCGCCGGGCCCACGAGAGTCACGTCGGCTCCCATCTTTGTCAGGGCGTGGATGTTCGAACGCGCCACCCGGCTGAACAGAACGTCACCAAGAATGACCACCTTGCGGCCTTTCAGGGAGCCGAGGTGCTCCTTCATCGTGAACGTGTCGAGTAATCCTTGAGTGGGATGCTCGTGCGCGCCATCGCCCGCGTTGATCACCGGTATGTCGAGGATCTTGCTCAGGTAGAGCGGGGATCCCGACGCAGCGTGACGAATGACGATCATGTCGGCGTTCAACGCCTCGATGTTCTGGGCCGTGTCGCGGAGCGTTTCTCCCTTTGTGGTGCTGCTGCTGGCGGCGTCGAATGAGATGACGTCGGCGCTCAAGCGCTTGGCGGCCATGTCGAACGCCATTCGCGTGCGGGTGCTGGGTTCCAGAAACAGGTTCACGATGGTCTTGCCCCGGAGCGCGGGCACCTTCTTCACACTACGGCCCAGGATTTTTTTGAAGGCCGCAGCGGTCTGATGGATTTGCTCGATCTCGGACAACGAGAACTCCTCGAGCGTGATGAGATGTTTTCGCATCCAGGGCATGGTGATTAGGAAGCGGAGCGGACGATGATGGAGTCCTTCGCGGTCTCCTGAGAATCTAGGGTGACGATCACCTTTTCAGCCGACGATGTGGCGATCTTGATTCCGCAGTAGTCAGCGGCGAGTGGCAGACGGCGCCCGCCGCGGTCCACGAGCACCGCGAGTTCAACCGAAGCAGGGCGGCCATGGTCGAAGAGTTCGTCCAGCGCGGCTTTGGCGGTCCGTCCGGAAAACAGGACGTCGTCGACGAGAATGACGGTAGCGCCATTCACGTCGCCGGGAATATGGGTCGGCGCGAATTCCTTCGGAATGGGGTGTCGGCCGATATCGTCGCGGTGGAACGAAATATCCACCACACCTGCGCGGCTTTTCGGAATCTTGGCCGAAATCCGCTTGGCGAGCTCGATCCCTCCGTTGGCAATGCCGAGAAGGATAAGTCGGTTTCCGGCTGCGTGCCGCGTGCTGATTTCGTTGGCGACGCGCTCGATGGCAGACCGGATTTCGTGTTCAGCGATGCGACGAGTGTCTGGCACGAGGTGTCGTTGTGCCGATTGAGTGCGCGCAAGGAAAGTCTTTTCCGGTCAGCGAGTCGCGGCACCCGACAACAAAAAAGCGACGGCTGCGAAGCCGTCGCTTTTCTGATCAAGTGTGTGGTTCAGTCGCTCAGTAGGCCGTCTTCGGCGGAAACAATACCTGCCGCGCGGTGGCGAACAGGATCTTGATGTCCAAGAAGAGCGACCACTGGTTAATGTAGAGCAGGTCGTAACCGACGCGCTTCTCGAGCAGCGAGACTTCGGAGATTTCTCCCCGGAAGCCTTTGCTCTGCGCCAGACCGGTGATGCCAGGTTTGACGTAGTGTCGAGAGTAGTAATTCCGCAGCATCTTCGCGAACTCCTCGTCGTGCTCGATCATGTGCGGACGGGGGCCGGCGACGCTCATGTTGCCCAGTAGCACGTTGATGAACTGAGGCAGTTCGTCGAGGCTCGTGCGCCGCATGAAGCGGCCGAATGGATACACGCGAGCGTCGCCAACCTTGGCTTGGATGCGCATCTGGTCCTTCGTCTGCGAGGCGACGTGCATCGTGCGGAACTTCCAGATATTGAAGCGACGCTTATTGATGCCGGACCGGAGCTGCGGGTAGAAAATCGGTCCCGGCGACTGGATGCGCTGAATGATCCAGACGAGGATCGTGAGCGGAGGCAGGACGAAAAGCACCACCGGGAGAGAAACGGCGATATCGAGGATTCGCTTCTGAATGCGATTCACGGGATTCTCCAGGGGCTCGTCGTCGAGCGTGAAGAAGGTGTATTCACCCTCGTGATCAACCGTGATCGGATGTTCGTAATAGCTGTTGAGGTTGTTGTACAACCGCACACGGCAGCCGGCGCGCTGGGCGGCTTGGATCACCCGGTTAGAGTGATCACGATCGAGGTAAAACTGGAGGAAGACGATCTGCCCGATCCGGTGATCGGCGAGAACGTGATCGATATCCTCAATACGTCCGAAAAGTGGTAGGCCGTCGATGACCTGGCTTTCCGCTTCGTTGCAGAGGTAGCCGACCGGTTCGACGCCAAGATGCGCCTTCTGCTGGATCCAGCCCTTCAGCTTACGCACGTCGTCCGCGGAACCGATGAAGAGGGTTCGGACCGAATTGTCCTTGAAGAAGACGTGGGAGAGGATGCCTGGCAGGAAGCAGTTGAGCAGGTAGAGAACGAAGGCGGAAGCAGCCAGAAAGCTGCCCAAGAACATGCGCGAGATATAGGCGTCCTTGGTCGCAAAGGCCACG
Source organism: Opitutaceae bacterium EW11 (assembly GCA_003054665.1). Lineage (GTDB taxonomy): Bacteria > Verrucomicrobiota > Verrucomicrobiia > Opitutales > Opitutaceae > EW11. The sequence continues at coordinate 374,440 of QAYY01000003.1, forward strand.
GCAAACAAAACAAGCGCGATCCGAACCAATTGGCGCTGTGTGAGTTGGACGAGCTCCATCCAGTTGAGGTATCCGAGCCGGCCTCCCATCGTCCGGTATGTGCGGGAGCTGATTAGGGTCCCGCCAATCACAGCTAGGAAGTACAGCTTTAGGTTCGTATCCGTCGCGAACGTCACGAACCCGGAGGCTTGCGTGATCGACACCCAGGCGAGGTAGAACGCACCGAGCAACGCGGTCACGCAGAACCCATGGAGCGAGATCAATCCTTCTTGGCGGTTCTTCAGCATGGCTTAGTTCTGGTGAGAATGATTTGCGGTGTTTTACCTATACTAGCCCATGCTGGGGCTTCTATGAATCGGGCCGGGCCTGCTGGCCCGCTAGGGGAAACCCTCAGCTGCTGCCTCTATCTTGCAGAAGCGCGCCCCATGGTTGACTAGGGGGTATCGCCCCGGGCCTCTGGGGAAGCTGTCGGGAAGACCCTGACGCCGGCGCTGTGATCAAGGATTGTCTGGACAACCGCCGGACAGTTGCCGCGTATCGGCTGCTCGATCAGCCGTATGCGCATTCTTCACTCCATTCGGTCGGTGAATCCCCAAGGGGGTGGCCCTATCGAGGGCGTCAAGCAGCTGGCAGCTGTGAATCGGGCGCATGGGCACGACATCGAGGTCGTCTCTCTCGATTCGCCCCGCGACCCGTGGGTCCGCGAGTTCCCGCTGCCTTGCCACCCCATGGGACCATCGCGAGGCAGCTATGGGTATTCACCGCGACTGGTGCCTTGGCTGAGAGATCACGGTGCCAACTACGACGCCGTTGTCGTGGATGGGATTTGGCAATACAACGCCTTCGCTGTCTGGCGGGCTCTGAGGAATACGGGCACGCCCTATTTCGTTTTTACTCACGGCATGCTCGATCCGTGGTTCAAGCGGACGTATCCGCTGAAGCACTTCAAAAAGTGGCTTTACTGGCCGTGGGGCGATTATCGCGTGCTCCGTGACGCCCGTTCAGTGCTGTTTACCTGCGAAGAAGAGCGGTTGCAGGCCCGACGCTCCTTCTGGCTCTACCGATGCAACGAGCGAGTCGTGAATTTCGGCACCGCAGGTCCTTCCGGGGACCGGGACGCTCAACTGAAGACGTTTGCCGATAGATTTCCTGAAACACGGGGCCGGCGCTGCGTGCTTTTTCTCGGACGCGTGCACGTCAAGAAGGGCGCGGATCTCCTATTTCGCGCGTTTGCCGAATTCTGCCGGCGGACGGGAGCGAGAGACGCGCCCGAGTGGCACGTGGTGATAGCGGGACCTAACGATCATCCGTACGGCGAAGAGATGAAGATGCTCGTTCGCGACCTCGGGATTGCGGGAAACGTGACCTGGACCGGCATGCTGACGGGAGATATCAAATGGGGGGCATTCTATGCGGCAGATGCCTTTGCGCTGCCCTCTCATCAGGAGAACTTCGGAATCGCCGTAGCCGAGGCGCTTGCTTGCGGAGTGCCTGTATTGATCTCGGACAAGGTGAATATCTGGCGGGAGATTTCGAGCGATGGTGCGGGCCTTGTGGCCAACGACGATCTCTCCGGTACGATCAAGCTGCTTGAACAGTGGCGAAGCCTGTCCGACGCGGAGCGGGTTCTGATGAGAGATCGCGCACGTGCCTGTTTTTTGAAGAGGTTCCATATCGAGCAGAGCGCTCGATCGCTCTTGGCTGCTCTGTCCGGACAACCAGCGCCCTAGGCGGCTGATCGGGGCAGTAGATGCTCTTGCTGCACGATGACGACGTCTGCCTATCAACGTATCCGATAGCCTCGGCATTTCGCCCGAACGCTAACGAACGCTAACTCGGGCCCGCGTCGCACCTAATAGTGCTGCAATTGGGACTGCGCAGATCTTGTTCCCGATTGCGCAAAAACGAAACATGCCCCTACATTCGGGGCATGGATGCCACGGAGAATCCCGCTAAGCGAAGTCGCGCGATGGTCGCGCAGCTGAAGCAGTCGCAGATTTACCGCGACTATGAGCAGGCTTTCCGGGAAACCACGGGCTTGCCCTTCAATCTCCGCCCCATCGAGGCGTTTGACCTGCCTCATACGGAGGATCCGAAACAGAATCCCTTCTGTGCGCTGATGGCTTCCACAAATCAGTCGTGCGCAGCGTGTTTACAACTACAGCGACGCGTCGAAGAAGAGGCGAGGATTGCACCGAAGACGTTGAAATGCTTCGCGGGCCTCTGTGATTCAGCCGTCCCCATCCGAGTCGGCGAGAATCTTGTGGCATTCCTGCAGACGGGCCAGATCTTCGTTCAGCAACCATCCAAGGAGCAGTTCGACAAAGTCACGCGACAGTTGCTGAAGTGGGGGACGGAAACGGACCTCAAGCGCATGGAGGAAGCCTACTTCCAGACGCGTGTCATTACCAAGAAGCAGTACGAGTCGATTGTCCGGCTCCTGACGATCTTTGCTCAACACCTCGCCTCACTGAGCAATCAGTTGATGGTCAAGGAAGAGACCGCAGAACCACCGGTCATCGCGAAAGCTCGCGTCTTCATCTCGGAACATCAGGACGACGATCTGACGCTAACGCAGGTTGCCCAGGCGGTTAACACCAGCGCCTTTTATTTCTGCAAGATGTTCAAGAAGACGACGGGCATGACCTTCACGGACTACTTGGCGCGCGTCCGTGTGGAAAAGGTCAAGAACCTCCTTCTGAATCCGCACAAACGCGTCAGCGAAGCCGCGTTCGAGGCCGGGTTTCAGTCGCTGTCTCAGTTCAATCGCGTGTTCCGGAAGATCGCCGGTGAGTCGCCGTCCACCTTCCGGGACCGACTACATGCCGAGACGTCAGCTCGCTGAGGCAACCTCAGCGGGAGTCTGGCAATGGCGTCGCTGACAAACGGCGCAAAACGTGTCGATTTCCTGCCGTGCAACGGCGTTGAGCGCCAATTGAATCTCTGCCGCACAAGCTTCGCGTTCTCCTGTGGTCATTGCCGGAAGTGGAGAATCCGCCAAAAACACGCATTCGAGCAGCGTTCGCTCGGCAGTAGCAAAGTAGGCCAGAAGCGGGTTCATGCCGCACTCGCAGCCTTCCGCTGGCCGCGCTTCGGACTCCGGACGGCGATGGCGTGAACGCTTCCGCTGCGACGTACTGCGGATCGCATTGAATACCCGGTCGAGCGTCCAATCCATCAGATAGACAAGCGAATCCGGGTTTGCGAGAGGGGAGGTAACGGGCTCAGCACGAAGCAGCGCCTCCCACCTTTTGCGGAGGTTGGGACGCATCGAATCCAATGCGCTCAGGGTGCTCTCGTGCATGATGCGGATGATGGCAAAGGGACTCCAAACCTGCATCGCATGGTTTGTCTAAGCGTGCGCATCTTTTGAGGGCGGGGGCTGTTACCGGCAATAAATGCACAGACCTCGACAACAGTCGCGCAGCCGTTTGGCGCTCCTCCGGGTAACATTGTGATAGGCGCTATGAATTCTTCTTTCTGCTACGAGCCCTCCGTTGAGGAGGTGCGCGAGCGAGCGTATTCTCATACCTCGCAAGTGGCCGGTCCCCCCGGCTGCGACATGGACAGCTGGTTGACGGCCGAGCCTCAGGCTTGGTGCGGCCAGGGTTATGTGATGCCGGAGCGGGAGAATGCGTCCACAGCGCATCTTTTCTCGCCCAACGCGTCCGCTCTGCGGATCGCCGCGGCGCATCCATTCCCTGTCCGTAAATAAACCCGCCAACCGACTACCAATCCCTGCACTATGTCCGTTGTTCCCCTCACCCTAACCATCAGCTTGTGCCTGGTGTTCACGTTCGTGCTGTTCTTTCTGCGCGAACACTCGCGACGACAGTGTAGCAGCGCCGAACGCGACGCGCTGCTTCCGCTGGCCGAGGAGAGTCCTCGTATCCACGTATCAACCACACGCAAGAACCCCAAGGATGCCCGCTCTTCGTCGTCATGAGTGACCGAAAACTGACCATCGAATACAACGATCGGATCGTCCGCCAGTTTCTGATCGCCACCCTCATCTGGGGTGCGGTCGGCATGCTGGTCGGCGTCCTGATCGCTTCTCAGCTGAACTTCTTCAAGCTGAACTTCAGTCTGCCTTGGCTGACCTTCGGTCGGCTGCGCCCGCTGCACACCAACGCCGTGATTTTTGCGTTCGTGGGCAACATGATGTTCGGCGGCGTTTATTACTCCACCCAACGCTTGGTGAAGGCGCGGTTGGCGTCGGATTTCCTGTCCAATCTCCACTTCTGGGGCTGGCAGGCGATCATCGTCGCGGCTGCCATCACTCTGCCGCTTGGCCTCACGCGCGGCAAGGAATACGCCGAACTCATCTGGCCGATCAACATCGCGGTCGCGGTGATCTGGGTCGTCTTCGCGGTAAACTTCTTCTGGACGCTTGCGAAACGAAACGAGCCCAGCCTTTACGTCGCGATCTGGTTCTACATCGCGACGATCATCACCGTGGCGATGCTCTACATCGTCAACCACCTCTCGATCCCGACGAGCCTGACGCACAGCTATCCGGTCTTCGCGGGCGTGCAGGATGCGCTAGTCCAGTGGTGGTACGGGCACAATGCCGTGGCGTTCTTCCTCACCACGCCGATCCTCGGCATCATGTATTATTTCGTTCCGAAGGCGGCGGAGCGACCGGTCTACAGCTATCGTTTGTCGGTGATTCACTTCTGGTCCCTGGTGTTCATCTACATCTGGGCCGGACCCCACCACCTGCTGAATACCGCGCTGCCGAACTGGCTGCAGATGCTCGGCATGACATTCTCCCTTATGCTCTGGGCTCCGTCGTGGGGCGGCATGCTCAACGGCTTGCTCACGCTCCGGGGCGCCTGGCACAAGCTCCGCACCGACCCAGTCCTGAAGTTCTTCGCCGCCGCAGTAACCTTCTACGGCATGTCGACCTTCGAGGGACCGCTCCTCTCGATCAAGTCGGTCAACGCCCTCGGACACTACACGGACTGGATCATCGGCCATGTCCACGCCGGTGCGCTAGGCTGGAACGGCTTCATGGCCGCGGGCATGGTTTACTGGCTGCTGCCTCGGCTTTGGAACAAACCGCTTCACAGTACCTCGCTCGCCAACCTGCACTTCTGGATCGGCACGGTAGGCATCCTGCTCTACGTGGCGGCGATGTGGACGAGCGGCATCACGCAGGGCCTGATGCTCAACGCCACGACCGAGAACGGCACCGTCCTCGCGTATCCGAACTTCCTCGACACGCTCAATACGATCCGGCCGATGATGCTGATGCGCGTAGTCGGAGGCGGCCTGTATCTCACGGGCTGGATTCTGCTCGCCTACAACTTCATCCGGACGGTCAGCGGAGCCCAGGCGGTCGACGGCACCGTCGAGGTGTTCGTCGAGGACCACCCGGAGCAGAAGCCCCTTGGCCTGTTCGGCACCTTCCTGAATCCTCCCGTGGTATTCACGGGCCTCGGGCTTGTGTTCGCGTGCAGCTGGCTGTTCGGCGGCGCGGCTCTGCAGATTCTGGGTATCACCGGCACGGCGCTCTGCGTGATCCTGGCCTTCGTCCACTATCAGGCGAAAAACAGCGGCTGGGGAGAGTGGTATGACCGGCTCTTGGTCAACATCGCCCCCTTCACGGTGCTCGTCTTTATCGCAGTGGTGATCGGCGGACTGATTCAGATCATTCCCACCGTCATCATGAATCGTGCGTCGAATGTGGAGGATCGGATCGAAATCCCCTACACGCCGCTGGAGCTGGCCGGACGCGACATCTACGTTCGCGAGGGTTGCTACAACTGCCACTCGCAGATGATCCGCACCCTTGTTTCGGACGTGCTCCGCTACGGCGACTATTCGCGCCTCGGCGAGTCGATCTACGATCATCCGTACCAGTGGGGTTCTAAGCGCACCGGACCGGATCTCGCCCGAGAGGGCGGCAAGTATCCAAATTCGTGGCACTTCAACCACATGGAGAACCCTCGGTCGATGTCCATCGGCTCCAACATGCCGAACTATCCGTGGCTCTATCAGAACAAGACGGACGTCGCCGCGCTGACTTCGAAGATCAACGTCCTGCGTAAGCTCGGAGTTCCGTATCCTGAATGGAGCGCGGACGACATTGCGGCACAAGTCGCGACGCAATCGAAGACGATCGCGGACGATCTCAAGGCCAGCCAGGCGTACGTGGCGCAGGATCGAGAGATCGTCGCGCTCATCGCGTATCTGCAGAAGCTGGGAAAATCGCAGCCCGTAACCCCGACGGTCGCTTCGGCCAAGGCCGCCAAACCCTGACGTCCCATGTTTCGACGCGTCATCCTCGACTACTGGTTCGCGATCTTTCCCCTGGTCGCGTTCCTCACCGCCCTCGTGGTGTATGTGAGTATCACCTACAAGGCGCTTCGCATGCGCCCGTCCCAAATCGATCACCTCGCCCAACTCCCCTTCAACGACCAGACGCCTGCCTCGCATGAGCACGCCGCTGAATCCTAATTCTCTCAACGAAGAGCCGGTTCGTCCCCACTCGTACGACGGCATTCGTGAATTCGACAAACGCCTCCCCAACTGGTGGCTTCTGACCTTCTACGGCACGATCGTCTTCGCGATCGGCTATTGGTTCTACTACGCCCACACCTCGCTCGCTCCGTCTCCCAACGCCGCAATCGAGGCAAAAATGGCGCAGATTCAGAGCACAAAACTCGCTTCGTCGCCGGTCCTCGACGACGACGTGCTCTGGAAGATGAGCCGGACTGCCTCCATGGTGGAAGCGGGGGCGGCGACGTTCAAATCGACGTGCGTCAGCTGCCACGGTGAGAAACTGACCGGCGGCGTCGGCCCGAACCTGGTCGATCAGACCTGGATCCATGGTGGACGTCCCACTCAGATCCTCGCGACGGTGACGAACGGAGTGGCTGCGAAGGGCATGCCCACCTGGGGACCGGTTCTCGGTGGAAAACGCATCTCCGAAGTCGTATCGTTCATCCTGAGCAAACATGATCCGGCCGAGCCGGGCATGGGTGCTCAGACCGCCTCGACCAACCCCTACAACCAGCCATAACAGCGCCGCGCTTCGCGGCTAATCCGCCCCACCGCATGCCTGCCGAGTCTTCCAAGGCCCCAGTCCCGCGTCACGGTCCGTCATCTCGTGCCACCGCGTTGATTACCCCCAACCGTGACTCGGTTACGACGATCCGGGAAGACGGCTCGCGGCGGTTTCTTCACCCAGCGGACGTGCAAGGCCGGTTCACGACGGTCCGCAGAGCTTCGGCTCTCGCACTGATCGCGATCTACCTTGCGCTGCCCTGGGTGAAGGTGGGCGGATATCCGGCAGTTTTCCTGGACGTCGCCGAACGGCGTTTTCACCTCTTCGGGTGGACGCTGGCGGCGCAGGATCTCTGGCTGCTCTTCTTCCTCATCACGGGACTTGGGTTCACGCTGTTTCTACTCACGTCTCTTTTTGGGCGCGTTTGGTGCGGCTGGGCCTGCCCGCAAACGGTCTTCCTCGAGCATCTCTTTCGTCGCGTTGAGCGCTGGCTCGAAGGTGACGCGCACAACCGCCGTGCCCTCGACGCTGCTCCCTGGAACGCAATCAAGATCGTTCGGAGAGGAGCCAAACAGCTGGTTTTCCTGGTGCTCTCGGCAGGCATTGCACACCTGTTCCTCGCCTATTTCGTATCCATTCCGAATCTCTGGGGGATGATGTGCCAGTCGCCGGGCGAGCACTGGGGACTGTTCCTGTTCGTTGCGATCGCCACCGGGATTCTCTACTTCAATTTCTCCTGGTTTCGTGAACAGCTCTGCATCGTGATCTGCCCGTATGGTCGATTGCAGTCGGCCTTGATCGACGACAATTCGCTCATCATCGGCTATGATTCGACGCGCGGCGAACCTCGCGGCAAGGCAGGATCGGCCGGAGCGGGCGCGTGTGTGGATTGTAACCGTTGTGTTCAGGTGTGCCCGACGGGCATCGACATTCGGCAAGGTCTCCAGATCGAGTGCATCGGCTGCGCGGCCTGCATCGATGCATGCGACCAGGTGATGACGCGGCTGAAGCGTCCGACGGGACTCGTTCGGTACGATTCCACCGAGGGATTCCTTGGCCGACGCACGCGTTGGTTCCGTCCACGCACGGCCTTCTACTGCGTGATGCTGACCGTGGGCGGCGCCGTTGCGCTTTGGGCTTTTTCGGGCGTACGGCCCGCTTCGATGAGCGTCACGCGCATGCAAGGGGCCCCGTACTTTGTCGCGGCGGACCATGTGCGGAATCAATTCCTGGTGCGTGTGGTGAACAAAACCACATCTCCGGCTCGGTACGTGATTACTGCGTCCGATCTACCGAAGGAAACGAAGGTGATCGGTGGCGAAGAACCGCTCGAGGTCGGACCAATGGCCGAGGAACTCCGCCCGTTGATTGTCGAGGTTCCGCGAGACCACTACACCGGAACCGGCCGGTTCCAGTTTGAGGTGAACGTGCAGGATCAGGCTCACACCTTTGAACTCAAACGTCAGGTTCAATGGGTCGGACCTGATCCCGAGCTTCTGAAGGAAGACGCGTCGGCGAAATGAACGACAAACCGCGCAATGCCGTTCTGTGGTGGGCCGCGGGCGGTTTCGCTCTGCTCCTTACCGCGTGGACCTGCTTTTTCTTTGTGGCGTCGAAACATCGCGTTCCTGAAGTGCCGTTGGCCACAAAGGAGAAAGCGCCTTAGGCTATCCCCGTCGTGGAATTCGCGAGCGTCCAGTCGCCAGCCGCCGCCTTCGTGGCCGGCTTGGTTACAAGCCTTCATTGTGCGGGCATGTGCGGGCCGCTTGCGTGCTGGCTTTCGCCGTCCCGGTCCGATGAAGACGCGACGACGTTGCGGGCCACTTACCAAAGCGCCCGGCTCTTGAGTTACGGCGCGATGGGTGCGGTTGCAGGTGCGGCGGGTTCGATCCCGCTCGCATGGGCGGGAACCGAAGTGTTCCGGTATGCACCTTGGGCCCTCGTGCTCTTTTTTGTCGCGGTGGCGTTGCGGATCGACAAACGCCTCCGGAAACCAGCTTTCGCAGTTCGCACCCTGATGAGAATTCAGACTTGGGTTCGGGGCCGTTCGCGGATGACCGTCGCCGCGGTGTTGGGTGGTGCGACGCCGCTCGTGCCCTGCGGCCCGCTGTATTTCATCGTGGCTTTGGCCGCTTTGTCGGGCTCGGCCGTACGAGGGATCGAGTTCATGCTGGCTTTCGGGCTCGGCACGCTCCCGCTCCTCTGGCTTGTGCAGGCGCAGTTTGGTTGGGTGCAGTCGCGATTGTCGCCGATCTGGATCGCTCGTTTGCAGGCTGGCTTCGCGCTGATCGCCGCACTGGTGATTTCATGGCGGTTGCGGTCGACCCTCGGGTTCGCCGGACCGAGCCCAACCGAGTGGATTTGTTTCCCCAAGACCTGATATGCCTGGCGCAGCGTCTTCCTCGTCGACAGACCGCCGAGCCGCGGTGCGTTCAAGCCGAGCTCAACGAACCGTCTGCCGCCATTGTGGGGTACCCACGGCCGGACCCGAGCAGGAGTTCTGCTGCGCGGGATGCGCCTATGTCTACCGCCTCATCCAGGAGGAGGGGTTGGGAGCGTATTACCAAATCAAAGACAAGGTGACTTCCCCGGCCGACTCGGCCCTCTTGCCGCCGCGCGAGTATCGCTGGCTGGCCGAGGCTCAGGTGAAGGCGGAAACGGAAGCCGCAGGGCACACCCCGGAACTCAGGCTGGACGTCCAGGGGCTTTCTTGCGCCGGCTGTGTGTGGCTGATCGAGCGTTTGTTCAACAAGCAGAGCGGGGCGGGACGAATCGACATCAACGCCCAAACCGGCCAGATGCGCCTCAGTTGGCAAAAGGGCTTCGATGCCGCGGCGTTTGGGCAGACGCTGCAGCAGTTCAACTATTTCGTCTCGCCGGCGTCGGCCGCGCGTTCCGCCCCTCCCGAGAGCCGCGGATTGGTGAAGCGCATCGGGCTTTGCGCTGCGTTCGCGATGAACGTGATGCTTTTCACGCTGCCGACTTATTTCGGCATGGATGCCAGTTTCGAGTACGCGCGACTCTTTGGCACGATCTCTATGGGATTCGCGACGCTCAGCCTGCTTGCGGGTGGCGGGTTTTTCATCGGGAAAGCTTTCCGCGCCCTCAGGGAAGGAGCGATCAACATCGATCTGCCGATCGCTCTTGGAATCCTGGGCGCGTATCTGGGTTCTGCCTACGGCTGGCTGGCGGAACGCGAAGCGTTCGTTTATTTCGATTTCGTTGCGACGTTCATCCTGCTCATGCTCGTCGGACGCTGGGCTCAACTCGCCGCCGTGGAACGCAACCAGCGTCGTCTTCTTGCCGAGCAGCCGGCGCCTCCTTCGCTGAGGGCGTGGAAGGCGGACGGCACGCCGGTCGAGTGCACGCCCGACGAACTGACCTCCGGAATGCGCTTCTCGGTAGGTTCAGGCATGACGGTCGCGGTGGAAGGTCGATTGATGGAAGAGGAGGCTTCGATGAGCCTCGCATGGATCAATGGCGAATCCGCGCCGCGCACGTTTCGCCGAGGCCAGCGGGTTCCCTCAGGCGCAATCAACTTGGGCCGATCCGACGTCGTCCTCGAGGCCACTCAAGCATGGCGCCAGTCCCTCTTAGCCGAACTCACCAAGCCTGCGAAGCGCACCACGTACCGCGATCGTTTCCTCGAGCGAGTCATCACCGGGTACCTCGTGGCGATGCTCGCGACGGCTTTTCTGTCTGGCTTGTTTTGGTGGCTCAAAACGCACGACGCTGCGCGCAGTTGCTCCGTTGTAACCGCGGTGCTGGTCGTTTCGTGTCCTTGTGCGATTGGGCTGGCATTCCCGCTGGCCGACGAGACGGCGACGATCGCACTTCGGAAGCGCGGGGTTTTTGTCCGGGTGCCGGATCTTTGGCCGCGGCTCGCGCGGTTGCGGAAGCTGGTCTTCGACAAGACCGGAACGCTCACATTGGAGACTCCTCGGTTACGTGGAGGCACCGTTCTGGAAGAACTCTCCGTGGATGCGACGCGGGCTCTATTCACCTTGGTATCGGACAACCCGCATCCGATCGGCCGCTGCCTTCACGAACAGCTGTTGGCGCGGGGAGGCCTCGTCGGTTTCTCGGCGGACGTGCAGGAGCAAGTCGGGCAGGGAGCGCGTTTCGTCGACGCGGGAGTGGAATGGCGGCTCGGTCGTCCGCAATGGGCGATGACGGTTGCGGGCGTCGAGCAGGAGGCCGCGTCCAAGACCGGAACCGACGATGAGGAGGGGGAGACGGTGTTGAGCCGGAACGGCGTTCTGGTTGCGGCATTCCGCTTTGAAGAAAGCGTTCGCACGGATGCGGTCGGCGAAATCGCCAAACTCCGTGCGCGAGGACTGCAGACGGTGGTCTTGAGCGGCGATCGCCGCTACAAGGTGGAACGACTCACACGGGAACTCGGGCTCGGAGACTCGGCAGGGCAGGGTGAGCTCTCACCGCACGACAAGGCCGCTTGGGTGGAAGCGCATGGCGCGGACGATGCGTTGATGCTGGGCGACGGGGCGAACGACAGTCTCGCGTTCGATCGCGCCCTCTGCCGTGGCACGCCGGTGATTCACCGCGGCGTGCTGGCGGAGAAGGCCGATTTCTATTACCTCGGCTGCGGGATCGGCGGGATTCGGGCGCTTTTCGAAGTGAACGATGCCCGCCGCCGAACCCATGGTTGGTTGCTGGCCTTTTCGATCGCGTACAACCTGCTCGCGGTGGGGCTGGCAGCCGCGGGGCGCATGAGCCCGCTGCTCGCGGCGATTCTGATGCCCGCGAGTTCGCTGCTGACCCTTGTGATCGTCGGCTGGGGAATGAAACCGTCGCTGCGCGCCATTCGAGGCTGAAGAATTCGCTTTGCGTAGGAGGTCTCTGGCGACGGCGAGCTGTCGGGCGTGATTTCCTGACCGACGGCTCCTTGTTTCCTGACCGGCCGCTCCTTGACAGCGCGCAGCGGGCGGGACAAACAGGCGATAATGCTCACCGAGGCTTCCGCCACGGGCCTTGCGGCGCCTACCTCCGCCGTCTAGCCGCCATGCTTCAGGATTCGACGCCAGCTCAACTCGACTCTTCCGAAAAGCCCCTCGTCCTCATCGTCGACGACGAATACGGCCCCCGAGAATCGATCGCCTACACTCTTTCTTCCGAGTTCGAGGTGGTTACCGCCGACCGCGCCTCCGAAGGAATCAAGCGCATCCAGGAGCGGCCGTTTTCGGTCGTCATCATGGATATTCGGATGCCCGAAATGGACGGCATTCGGGCGCTCGAAGCTATCCGAAAAATCGATACGGAACTGTCCGTCGTGATGCTTACCGGCTACGGCACGCTTCAGACGGCGCAACAGTCGATGGTGCACGGCGCCAATCAGTATCTGCGCAAGCCGCCGGACATTCCCGAGTTGCTCGAGGCGGTGCGGCGCCAAGCGCAGGCGGCCAGTACCCGCAGACATCAGGCGCGGCTGAACCGGCAGATGGAGTCGATGAACATGGCGCTCAAGCGCGAGATTTCGGAAAAGGAACCGCATATCTGGCAGGCGAGGGCGGCGGTGGAGCTCGTGCACGATCTGGTGAATCCGCTCACCGTCATGATCGGTTATTCGGGACTCCTGGTGGAGGAGGCGAAGAAGGCGAGGCTTCTCGGCGGAGCGAGCAGCGAGACGCTGGTCGGCTATGCCGACGTCGTGAGCCGGGCGGCCGAGTACTGCCACCACCTCGCGGAGAATTGGCGGCAGACTTCGCGCCACTCCAGCGAGTATTCCGATGTCGATCTCGTCGGTTTGGTGCAACAGGTGAAGGAGGTCATCTTTTTCAACAACGGCGCAATTCGGGTCGACGGCCTCGCCGCGGCCTATGTTCGCGGCTCCGAGTTCGAACTGACGCGCGTCCTTCAGAATATCTTCAAAAACGCACTCGACGCCGGAGCGTTGCACATCACCGCGCATTTTTCCGAAGTGGGCGGAGGTATCCGCGTGTCGATCGCCGACGACGGTTCTGGCATGGACGAAGAGACCGCGCGGAGGGCGCTGAAAGGCGGCTTTACGACCAAAGCCCACGGCACCGGACTCGGTTTGGGCATCTGCCGTCATCTGCTCGGAGCCCACGGAGCCACGCTCGAACTGGTTTCGAAACCCGGCTGCGGGACCACGCTGCTCCTTCAGTTCCCGCCGCGTCGATGACGGAGTTCAGTCGGCCATGACGCTCAGTTCGCCGCTCTGGGCCGCCGTGGCCGCGCTTGCGATTGGGACGGCCGCTCTTTGGACGAACCCGCGTCGCCGGATGAATCGAGTGCTCACGTACGTGTCGGCGTACGTAACGTTCTGGCTGGTTCTGCGGCACGTCATCGTCGTTTTCCCGGGGGATTTGCGCTGGATGCGTGTGGCCTGGATTGCGAGCGGCCTCTTTCCCGTTGGGATATGGCTCGTACGCGACACAATCCTGCGGCCGCATGTGCGGTTGATCGCCAGGTTGGGCGCGGTCCGCTTCTGGTGGCTTTTCCCGGCTGCGACATCCGGAGTGGCGTTGTCGTCATGGGCGTTCACGAACGACGGCTTCGGATCCGTGGTGTATGGGCCTGGTTACTACACCATGCTGTTTGGGGCGATTGGAGCTCAGCTTCTGCTGGCCGGAACGACGTTCCGGAAACTCCGTGGCCAGATTGGCGCGCGCCGTCTCGAGATGCAGCTCTTGATTCTCGGCGGCGTGACCGCCGTCTGTTTTGCCCACGGTCTGCTCGGACTCAGCGTTTACCTCGGAGATGCCTCGCTGGGCCGCACCATGCCGCTCGTGTTTGTCGCTCTTTTTGGCGGAATGGTTTGGTCTCTGCTCACGACGCGCTTACTGGACGCACGGCATATCGTTACCATCGTGGTCGAAAAAGCGGTGCTGGTCGCGGGAGTCACGGTTTTCGTCTGGGGTATCCAGCAGCTGAGCCTGCAGTTTTTCGCCGAGTGGCTTTCATACGGCCTGTCCATCGCGCTCGGCCTCTGGTTCGCGACCGAGGTTCGACCGTGGCTTCAGGAGGTCTCCCAGCGAAAAACGGCGGGCGAGAAAGTGCGGCGGGATGCTTATGAGATCGGACGGCGCGATTTGCCGCCGGAGGCGATGGAGGCGGAATTTGTCCGGCTGCTCACCTCGTGGGCAGATTGCGAACGAGCTGTCATCCTGATGGCGTCGCAGGGGAGGCTGGTCGGCGGGGGAATCGAGTGGCCGCTCGATCAGCCCGAATTCAAGCTTCTCCACAGCCTGCGGTGGGTGACGCCGGAGCGGCTGGATCGCGGGCGGCCCAGACCTCACGGCCAGGCCCTGAAGAATCGCCTGAGCGAAGGTCGTTTCGGCGCGATCGTGGTGAGCGGAGGACCGTCACTCGCCTTCGTGATCGCTCTTTCCGTTCCGCGCAGCTGCCAGCCGTATTCGTTCCCGCGCATCCTCAAACTCATCGCGCTCGAGACGATCATTGAGAGCTCGCTTTCCCGAGCGCATTACGTGGCGAAGGTCCAACATGCCGAAAAGCTGGCAACGGTGGGTGTTTTGGGCGCGAGCATTGCGCACGAAATCCGCAACCCTCTCGTTTCGATCAAAACGTTTGTGCAACTCCTCCCTGGGCACTATCAGGAGCAGGCGTTTCGCGATAAGTTCTTCCGTCTGATCGGCGACGAAGTCGGGAGGATCGACCGGCTCACCGAGCAATTGATGGATCTATCGGCGCCCAGGGTTCTCGTGCCAAAGGATACGGATTTGCATGAACTCCTTGCCGCAAGCCTGGATTTGATCTCTTCGAAGGCGGAAGACCGGTCGGTTGCCCTCATACGGGACTTCGAGCCGCAATTGAGTTCTGTTTTTGTGGATCCAAGTGCGGTTAAACAGGTTGTGATGAATCTCGCGTTTAACGCCATCCAGGCGCAGGAGCATCAACCGAGCGACCGCTGGGTAAAGTTCTCTACGAGGCAAAATGCTAATGGAGTGGAGCTTGCGATTTCGGACAACGGTCCGGGAATCGCGGGCGAAGTCTGGGAGCGCCTCTTCCAGCCATTCCAAACAACGAAGTCCAGTGGCTTCGGCTTAGGGCTAGCAATTTGCAAAGACATTCTCTCTAGTCTGCATGCCAGCATAACCGCCGACCCGCCTGCTTCCGGCTGCGGGGCGACGTTTAGGATTATACTGCCATGCCAGCCACCTACTACCTAGCCACCGAAGATCCCGACTTGTTGCGGGCGTGGTGGGTATTGGTACCGGCGGGAAGACAGGTGATCACCCTGGACGATTTCGGAACGGCTGTCGTTGCCCCGGGGATACCGACGATTCTTGTGCTGGATGTTCTGGTGTCGGACCGCGTCCCGGCGCATCTGCGTTCACTGCCTTCGGTCGTTGTCGGCGAGCCTGGAAGCGCTGCGCTTGAGCGGGTTCGTGCCGCAGGCACGGCCCGTCTCCTCCTCAGCTATGAGGAAAGCCGGACGCGTCTGTCGGCGATGCTCCCGCTCCTCGAGGAGATCGCCGACGGCGCCGCAGCTCTGCAGGCAGCCTCCGAGCGTCTGAAACACGTTGAATTTGCGGCGCCGGTGGCCCGTGCTCCTGCCGAAGACGAACTCGAGGGATGGGATGCCGCGGACGCCGTGCTCGAACGGCTCGGAACCAATGCGGATCTCACGGACGAGTTTCGCCGGATACTCCGCGCGCAGTTGCGGATTTCCACCGTGCTGATCTTTCGCCGCGACGGGGCGGGCTACCGCGCCGATCAAACGGAATTCGTGTGTCCGCCGACGGATCCGCTCTGTGCGCTTTGGAGCCGGCATCCCGCGGTGCTTGACGGTCACGATTGGCCTGCGACGGTGGGACCTTCGGAGCAGGTGGCGGTCCGCCAGCGAATGAGCCAGTGGGGGGCGCGTCTGCTCGTGCCGGTCCACGAGAACGGAGCGCTGAAGGCCTTTTTTGCCGCGGGAGTACGCGAAGACGGATCACTTTTCGGTCCGGCAGAGCGCGCTCGCGCCGTGGCGATCGCCCGGCTGTATCGCCGCCTCACGAACCACGCCGAACGGTTGAAAACGTTGACGGAGCAGAACGAGCGTTGGCGCCTCGCCGAGCATTATCTGCCCAACGTGCTCGTGCTTGGAGGCGAGGAGTCCATTCCGAAGCATATCCCGGCGCCTGTTCGCATGCTCATTTCCGAAGCGAGGGCAAACGGCGAGGTCCGCCATTTGTCGCCCGGCCCCGACCAGCCGTTCCGAGCCCGAGCGGGCAGAGTCGCCGGAACGGAAGGCGTCTGGGTTTACTGGGAGGACGGTGTGAACGAGGTCCGCGACGCGCTTCAACGGCAGCGGAATGACCGGCTCGCGCTCCTGCACGATCTCGCGCTGACCCTCAACCACGAGCTTGGCAACGCACTGGTATCGCTCGCGGCACTACGGCATCGGCCGGGTCCCGAGTCGAGTTCGGGCGTGCTGATGACCGCGATCCATCGCGACATTGCGAATCTGGAAGCGATAAACCGGCACCTCGGATCGATCCCCACCTTCAGCGAGTCGGTCGCGGAGCAGTCGGACGTCCGCACGCTTCTGCGCAGCGTCGCGGAACGAACAGGAGCGGCCCTAGATCCCAGCGGGCCTTCGGTCGCGCTCAACGTCGTCCCCAAGCTGGTCGAGTTCGCTCTCGAATCGATCATCGAAAGCGTGGCTGAAAACCGTCCAGAGCTGGGCAAACGCGACCTCACCCTGCGCCTGCGAACAGCGGGAAGCGGAGAGCAGCCGATGGCGCATATTTCGCTCAAGGGGCCCAAGCTGGCGCTGGAGGGCGTATTGCCTGCGCCGCTACCGGGAGACATTCCGAATCACGGCCGCGTGAGCGTATTCGTCGCGAAGGAGATCGTCCGGCTGCACGGCGGAGAAGTTCGTGCAAACCAGACCACGCTCGGCGCGGAGATCCTGATCTCGCTGCGAGGCTGGTGAGGGCGCCGCAGGTGCGGACTCAGATCGAGCGGCGGTAGATCGTCTCGATTACGGCGGACTGTCGTTGCGAATAGACGGCCGCGAGTTCGGACGTGAGCTGATCGAGCTCAGGGGTAGTCGGAAGGTACTGAAAATGCTCGAGTCCGCCGGGATAATGTTGGGCGAACCCGGCGGCGACCAGCCGCACGAGACTCTCGCGAATGGCGGCCGGACTGCTCTTGATCGAGTCCTGCACGGCGCTCACCATCAGCCGCTGTTGGCGATGGCGCTGGAGGAAAAGGAGCACTTCCAGGGTGTGAACTGAATCGATGTTTTCGGCGATTAGTTCACGGACCGGTCTCGGAATAGTCTCGGTTTTGCTCACGGATTTGGAGGAAGGATTCGTCAGGTTGGGCTGGCGCGCGCCCAAGCCTGGCATCCAGCGCCCAAGAAAGCTTCCCTTGGCGGTCTCGCGCGAGCCGCTGAAACTGACATAAATGTCAGATTGACGACGTCGACCGGCGGATTCGCCTCACGCTACGACAGATCGCTCTCATCGCCTGACATGGTGGCGCTCGCGGCTACATTCCGGCGTCCCGTGTGATCCAGCGCGCGGGAGTTTGCTGCATCGATCGTCCACCGTGGAAACCCAGACCTTCGTTCTTCCTGTGTCCCCCGCCAACATTGCCCAGATGTCCTCCCGAGTCCTCGTGGTCGAGGATGAGGACAAAATGAGGCAATCGGTCGTCGAGGGGCTCCAGATGGAGGGCTGGACGATCCTGGAGGTGAGCGATGGCGATGCCGCCACCGAGCTACTGGATCGCCAGGGTTTCGATCTGGTCGTTTTGGACTGGATGTTGCCCGGAAAAAACGGCCTGGAGGTCCTGCGGCACATCCGTTCCCGCGGAAACACGACGCCCGTCCTGATGCTGACGGTGCGCGAATCTGTAAACGACCGGGTCACAGGCCTGGAGAGCGGGGCGGACGATTACCTGACGAAACCCTTTGCTTTTGCCGAATTGGTGGCCCGCAGCCGCGCGCTGTTGCGACGGCCGAGTGCGAGTGGAGGCAACCTGCTTCGCTGCGGCGATCTTCAGCTCGACGCTCGGGCGCGTGTTGCTGTCAGGGCCGGGCACCAGATTCCGCTCACACCCAGGGAAGTCGATATTCTCGAGTACCTGATGCGGAATCAGGGACAGGTGGTGACCCGTGAAATGCTCGAGCGCGACGTCTGGAAGCAGACGAGGCGGTTCACCTCGCTGAACAACGTGATCGACGTTCAGATCATGCGACTTCGTCGGAAAGTGGACGGCGGGTTTCCGGAGAGGCTCATTCACACGCTGCGCGGCCTGGGATATCGGCTCGGCAAGGAGTCGGCGTGAGACGCTGGTGGCAGACGCGGACGCTTCGGTTTCGACTGGCGGCCTGGTACGCCATCGGGGGCACGCTGTTGCTGGCGGCATTCAGCGCCACCGTGTATTGGTTTGTCGCCTACCACATGGCGCAGCCGCTGGATCACCAGCTTCAGCAGGACCTTCAGGTCGTCCGCGGCAACCTCAAGGTCGCTCCCAATGGGAAACTCCTCTGGAAGGGCCGCGATATCAGTTCGGTCGAGTCGTGGCCTTCGTCGAACCCCTGGTTCGAACTCTGGGACGAGAACGGCAATCTGGTGCGCCGATACTGGCCGTTTGTCGACAGCCGCCTCGAGCAGCTTCCCGTTGCTCCCGTTCGCGGACGAGAAACGATTTCCGTCTTCAGCGTTTCGCCGGACGTCCGCCTGCGCGTTCTCTCCGTGCCGCTCCAACTGGAGGGAACGTCGCCCGACTGGATGATCCGTATGATGTGCATCCACGAACCAGCGATGAGCGCGCTCAACGCGCTGCTGGTGATCATCGCGATCGCGCTGCCGGTGGTTGTCGTTCTCCTCGTGCTCGGGGGATATGCGATCACGCGGCGCTGGCTGCGCCCGTTGGATTTGATGGTTGCGGAAGCAAATCGCATTACCGCGAGCGACCTCAGCCGACGCCTGCCGGTGGAGAATCCCCATGACGAACTCGGACGGCTTGCGGCGGTGTTCAATACCACGCTTTCCCGCCTGGAGGATTCGTTTCTTGCTCTGGACCGCTTTGTGGCTGACGCCTCGCACGAACTCCTGACGCCCCTCACGACGCTGCGCAGCGTCGGTGAAGTGGGCCTTCGCAGTTCGCGGCCGGCGCAGGACTATCGCGAGATCATTGGAAGCATGCTGGAGGAGGCGCTTCGGTTGCAGTTGCTGGTGGAGAAGCTTCTCCAACTCGCTCGCGCCGAGGGCGGAGGCGTAAGCATGGTGGAACGGGGACCAGTGGCCCTCGACGAGTTGGCGCGCGAATGCGTGGAGGATGCGCGAGTGCTGGCGGAGGAAAAAGGGCAACAGGTGCTGCTCAAGTCGGCCAGATTGGACGCACAAACCGACGCTCTTCTGTTACGCCAAGCACTGCAGAATCTCTTGGACAACGCCATCAAGTACAGCCCGGCTAACTCGACGGTGCGCGTCAGCGTCGGGGAGCGCGATGGCGACTGCGAGATTTCCGTCACCGACGAGGGGCCTGGCGTGCCAGTCGAGCAACGTGCCCGATTGACCGATCGTTTTTTCCGCGCGGACTCGGCCCGGGTGGGGATCGGCGGAGGTTTCGGGCTCGGATTGGCGATTACAAAGGCCTACATGCGCGTCCTCGGCGGAGCTCTCAATTACGAGGGGCCGCCCGAACGCGGCAGCACGTTTCGACTTCGGTTCCCGAAACGATGAGCCGTGCCGTCCGCTTCGCTTGAGAACGCTGGCGTGGGAGGCGCGCAGGTGACGTTGGGAGAAGTCTTCTCTCAAGGATGGCCCCCGGGGTACTTAGCTGGATTTCGACTGCAGCTTCGCGAGCTGCGACTCCAGTTGGGTGAGCTGTGCCTGGTACTGCTGGATGCTCTGCTGTTTCGTTTTCGCGTCTTGGGAGGAGTCGCTGTTCGCCTCCTTGATCTTTTGTTCGAGAGCTTGGATTTGCTTTTTCAGCAGTGCGATCGTTGCGGACGTGCTGGACGTGGCGTAGCTGCTGGACGAAGCAGCGTTGCTCGAGATGGAGGAGATATTCATAGGAGACAGGTTGATACTCGAATGCCTCGATCCTCCTCGGGCACGCGACTCCTTCGGGATCAACGGCGTACATTCTGGAACGACCGAGGGTGTTCCCGCCAGGAGACGAGCGCTCCAACTCAGCGGTGCCGGGCCGGCAATCTAGGCTCGCGGGGACCGCGTTTCAGTCGCCGTCGTTCCACGGCTCATCCCATTCCGTGTCGTCGACGAGGACGGACGGGCCCGTTTCGTTGCGTGCGAACGATAGAACCTGCTGGGCGACTCCCGTCCAGGTGAACAGGCTTCTCGCCTTGTGCGCCCCCATGCGAGAAAGACGTTGTCGCAGGCGCGGGTGGCGAAAGACCTTTGCCATGGTGATGCCGAGGTCCTCGCGATCGAACGGATCGGCGAAAAGCGCGTGTCTGCCGAAGGAGAGGGCTCGATAAAGTCCGCCGTGGACAGTGACGACCGTGGGAGTGCCGGACGCCATCGCCTCGATCGCGGTCATGCCGAACGGCTCGTAGCGGCTGGAGAGAACGAAGAGGTCGGCGGCGCGATAGTAGTCGGCCAACTCCGACTCCGGAACGGATGCTCCGAAACGCACGCGCTCGGAGAGCCCGAGGCGTGCCGCGATTGTGCGAAGCTCGTCCAGCATCTGGAATTCACGGGGAGTCATGTCCTGGCCTCCGACCGCGAGATAAAGGAGCGCGTCCGGATGCCGTTCCGCCGTGAGGGCGAATGCTTTCACCAAGAGATCGTAGCCCTTGTTGCGGGCCAGCCGACCCAGCGCCAGCACGACTTTCCCGCGGAAGCCCAGGCGTTTTCGAATGGCTTGTCGCGACGGTTCGCTGACCGGGAAGTAGCGGTTGTCGTCGTAACCCGGGGGAACCATGCGCAGCTTGTCCGACGGCACGTCGTACTCACCGGCGAGCATGTCCAGCTGGGGCGGGGTTGTAGCGACGATCAGACTACAATCTCCGTACAGACGCCGCTCCTCCATCACGCGCCGGCCGAAGTTGTACTGAGCTTCGAAGACGTCGCGGTCCTGCGGAAAATCGCGCTCCATCTGACGCTGTTTCCAAAGGCCGAGCGAGTGGGGCGTGTGCAGGTGCGGAACGCCCAGAGTGTCACTCAGAAACTGCCCGGCCATGCCGCCATCCCAATAGTGGCTGTTGATGAATTCGTACTTCAGGCCGTGCTCCTCGATAAAGGCGATCGCGTAGTCGCACCATTCGGGAAGGAATTCCCAAAGGTCTTCTTTCCGGATGAAACCACGACCCGCGCAGGGCATGCGGATGATCCGCACTCGGTTTGCCACCGCCTCCACCTCGGGTTGGTCGGCAAAACGCCGGGTCCAGATGTCCACCTCGAAACCGAGTTGGGCCAGTTTCTTCGAAAGCTCGAGAACGTAGACCACCTGTCCTCCGGTGTCGGCCGCTCCGAGCGGAGGAACGGCTCCTACGTAACCGTGGGTGGAAACCATCGCGATTCTGGGAAAATCGCCGCGGGCGTGGAGGAGAGTGAAGTCCATGGAGCTGCGCTTGGGAGCGTCGGGGTCGGTGCACTCACGACCGAGGATCGGAATCCGGGCTCGCCTGCTGACCTGGTTTCTCCGCTCTGGAAACTCCGAGGGCGACGGATTCCGGCTTACATTTTGGTCAGGCGCCTGCGAATTCCGGGCCGCGCCGCCTTCAGTGTTTCTTGACCTCAGACTCGAGGGGAAACTCGATTCGCTCGCCCTGTTCCGAGTCGCTCAAGGACGGAAGCCGTCGCGATAGGCCTTCCCTCGTTCCAGGCGCGCCCGGACTTCCGTCCATTCGCGGTTGGCGATGGCGGAGTACATGCCGTGCAACTCGTCCTGGAACTGCCTGAGGGCGCGCAGCACCTCGTCCCGGTTCTGCTGGAAGATTTCGATCCACATCGTGGCGTCGCTTGCGGCGATGCGAGTGGTGTCACGCAGGCCTCCGCCGGCGTAGTTGCGCCAGCTGGCGTTCTTTTGCGCGAGAAACGAACACAGGCTCGTCGCCACTGCTTGGGGAAGGTGGCTGATATGCGCCACGATCTCGTCATGTTGATCCGGGCTGACCGTCGCGACATCCGCGCCCAGCTGGTGCCAGAAGCGTGCGACTTTGTTCACGCTCGGTTCGTGCGTTTGAGGAAGAGGAGTAACGAAACAGACGCGTCCCTGAAACAGATCCGGGCTGCCGTTCTCCCAGCCGGTCTTCTGGCTGCCGGCCATCGGGTGGGAGCCGACGAAATGGCCATGGCCCGCGAGGGCGGCGTCGCAGAGGCGGCACAATTCGCCCTTCACGCTGCCGACATCGGTGACGATCGTTTCCGGGGAAACGTGGCGTGCAGCCTGTTCGGCCAGCGCGATGATTTTGTCGACCGGCGCCGCGAGCACGACCAGCTCCGAGCCCTCCACCGCCTCGGCCAGCGTGTCCGGCGCGGAGTCGACCCACGGTTGCTCTGCGAGGCGCAAGCGGACTTCGGGGCGGCGGCCCCAGATGACGATACGCTTGGCGGCGGTCCGGTGGCGCGCAGCCATCGCAACAGAGCCGCCAAGAAGGCCGGGTGCGAGCACGGTGAGTTGGTCGATCACGCCTCCCTGGAAACGCGAATGCCGGGCCGATGTCGAGCCGACGGATGCGGACGTCCAGACCGCCAGACCAGACGCAACCAGGTTCGCTTCGGCGTGGAGCAGCTTCCCCTTGGATAGCGAGTGTCCGCGTGTGTCGACGTCTGCGTCCCGTCTAGAGCTGGCAGATCACGCCGAGGCGGCTTCAGCCGACTCGCGTTTCGCGGACGGCGAGGCGCCCTCGGCCTGCATCTCGCGGAGAAGGGACGTGATGTAGGGAATGAGCTGCTTCTTGCGGCTGACGATCCCAGGAAGATCAAAAATCTCGTCTTTCTCGACGTGCGGATAGGAGATCCGGCTGATGAAGTCCGCGTCGCCCTTCACCATCAGCAATGAATTCTGCGTGTTGATGTCGGTGATGAGCAGGCAGGCGAACGCGAGTCTTTCGTTCTCCCGCAGGCGTTCGAGCGCGCCACAGAGTTCCTTCGCGTGCTTCCAGAAATTGCCGAAGCCGAGTTCTTCGACTTGGGAAACCGCGAAACGCACGCGATCCTCGTCGTAGATCTTGAAATCGGTGCGGATGACCTTTTCCGGAGGGTTGGCCAGAATGACCGAGCCGGACGAGAAGATCGAATCCGCGAGCGAGCGCGCGTCGACTCCGGCGATCTTGCTCAGCCAGGCCAGGACTGAAGCATCCTTCTCGGTGGAGGTGGGGCTGTTCAGGTTGAGGGTGTCGGAGATGATGCCACCCATCATGATGCCGGCGATCTCCGCGGAGGGCGTGAGATTGTCCCGGCGGAAAAGATCGCCGACGATCGTGCAGGTGGAGCCGACCGGCTCGTTGATGAAGAGGATCGGCTGCTGTGTATTCAAAGCTCCGAGACGATGGTGGTCGATGATCTCCGTGATCGTCACCTCGTTCGCGCCGGAGACTGCCTGCGTCATCTCGTTGTGGTCGACCAGAACGAGCCGGGTTTTCACCGGTTTCAGAATGTCGGTCTTCGTCAGGATCCCGAGGAGCTTGCCTTCGTCGCTGACGACCATGTACGCGGCGGTGTTGCTGGCGGCGACGCGGCGGCGAAGGTCGGCGATGCGGAGATCCGGGGAAACCGAGGAGAACTTCCGGTCGATCAGCCGCTCGACGGTCGAGGCGGTGCGGATCACCCACGCCGTGGTGGCTGAATCGTACGGACTCACGATCACGCTGACCTTGGCTTGGCGTGCGCGCTGAACGACCTCGTCGTCCACCGGCAGATTGCCCGTGATCACCACGGCACGGACACCAATCTGAATGGAGCGCTGCTGGATGTCCCAGCGATCGCCGACGATGATGATCGATTGTTCGGCAGGTATTCCCTCGTGCTCGGAGAATTTTCCGAAGGAGCGGACATCCATGGCGCCGATACGCACGAAGAGTTCCTCCATGCGCTCGGCGTCCTCCATGTGCAGGACCCGGGCGCGGAGAGCGCGGGCTATGTGCGCCAGAGAGGAATTGACCTTCCGCATTTCACGCAGCTCACGCGCCTTGGGGATGAAGTAACCGCCAAGTTGAAAAACGGATACAGATCCAATCACGCGGCGGTCGTCGGTGATGACCGGCAGGATGCGCACGTCGTGTTCGTCGATCAGCTCCAGGGCCTCGGCGCAGGTGGCGCTGGCCGAAACCGTGACGACATCCTGCACCATGAGATCGCGTACCCGAGGCGTGACATCGCTGAGGTAGGTCGGAAGCGGCTGATGGAAACGCTGGAGAATCGTGTCGATGCGCGCGTTCGAGTTTCCACATCGCGCCGCCACGTAGCCGTCGATTCCTTTCGCCTCCTTCAGGGCTGCATATGCGATGGCTGAGCAGATGGCGTCCGCATCTGGGTTTTTGTGTCCTACGATGTAGGTCGGGGTAGCGCTAGGGGAAGTTGAAGGGACGGTCATGAGCGTGTCGGAATGTGAGCAGGCGCCCCAGGAAAGCAATTTCCCCGGCGAGTTCACCCGGAATCGGGCGACCAGGCCAAGTCAAGGCGTACTGCGCACTTGCGCTTTCTCGCTGCCGGTTCCGGCTGCCTGCGTACGTCTCAGCTTGGGTACGATCACGGCCACAACGATGCCCATGATCGCGACGAGGGTGATCAGTTCGATGACTCGCAGGGTGGATCGGCCGGCCATGTGAAAAAACAAGACCGCCAGGCTCGTTCTCGGCAAGTTCCGAGCCCTTCCAGCCGCTTGGGCGGAGAGCGGTTTGACTTCTGCCTCGGTCACGCTTCAGGCGCCGCGGGGTGTGTACCGCTGCCAGACTGGACAAGCTGGGTGCGGTTTCTAAGTTCGGGTCCGATGAAGATTTATTTGGACGGAAAGTTCGTTGACCAGGCAGACGCGAAGATCTCGGTGTTCGACCATGGCCTCCTCTACGGCGATGGCGTATTCGAAGGCATCCGTCTCTATGGTGGAAACGTCTTCCGTCTGGACGAGCACCTGGAACGTCTCGAGTACTCGGCCAAGGCCATCCTTCTGTCGATGCCCTGGAGCCGGAAGGAAATTTCCGACGCGACCTGCGAGACCTGCCGCCAAAACGGTCTGCAGGACGGCTACATCCGCTTGGTGGTGACCCGCGGCGTGGGTGATCTCGGGCTCTCTCCGTGGCTCTGCCCGAAGCCGTCAATATTCATCATCGCTAACAAGATCGCGCTCTATCCGCCCGAAACGTACACGACCGGTCTGAGCATCGTCACGGTGCCGACTCGGCGTGTGAATTCCGCGGCGTTCAGCCCCGCGATCAAGTCGCTCAATTATCTGAACAACATACTCGCCAAGATCGAGGCGAAGCAGTTTGGCGCCCTCGAGGCGATCCTGCTCAACGACCAGGGGTACGTGGCCGAGTGCACGGGCGACAACATCTTCATCATCCACAAGGGCGAGATCATCACCCCGGCTGCGTCCCAGGGGGCGCTGAAAGGTATCACCCGATCGGCGATTTTTGACATCGCTCAGGAGCTGAAACTGCCGATCCGCGAGGCCGACATGACCCGTTACGATGTCTTCAACGCAGACGAGGCGTTCCTCACCGGCACGGCCGCGGAAGTCATTCCAGTGGTGAAACTCGATGGGCGTGAGATTGGCACCGGAAAGCCCGGCAAGATCACGCAGCGCGTGCTGGAGTCGTTCCGCCGCCGTGTGCTGACGGAGGGCACACGGATTTGAGCCGCACGTGGTGTGCGTGAAGGGCTCGCGGTTGGAGTCGACTCTAGATCTCGAACTCATTGACGCGGCGGCGGTGCAGCGCCGGTATTCTTCGCACCGCCTCAATAAGCGTTGTCCGGAATGCTGCGTTCAGCGACTGACCGCTGAGACCTGCGGCCCTCACAGGACTGCCCGGACTCCCGTCGCCACCGTGTGGCTGCGTACCGGTTACCTGTCGCTGGGCGTCGACACGAAAAAGCCGCGCCTGGGATGGCGCGGCTGTGCAAAGCGGGGACGGTGTCCGAGGGGTAGCGGAAGGTCCGTCTCAGCTTAGCAAATACTGCCACTGGTTCTCTCGCGCTGCGCGGGCCGCTTTGAGTGCTCCTACGGCGACGTATCGCTTGTAGTCCTGGCCAGCGAGTTTGACCTTCGGCGACTCGTAGCCGTCATCCGTCAGACGTTTCTGGAGGACGGTGTCGATGCCTTTGATCTGGGAGCCTCCGCCCGTGATGATGATGTTCTGGAGGAGGGCGACGACCGAATCCGAAGATGCGCGGGAGATGAGGGTCGTCAGTGCGGGGTAGATCTTGTCGATGAGCGTGTTTGCGGCGCGCCCCAGCGCTTCACCAAGTTCGAGCGTGTGGGCTTTGCCGCCGATGATCACGCGCACGTCGATTGGCTTCCGCACCGGGCCGACGTACGAATACTGCTCCTTGAGTTCGCGAACCTTCAGACGGGAGAGCCCATTGTTTGGATACATCCGGTTCAGCTCGGCGTGCAGGATCTCGTCGATGGCATCTCCGGCGAACGGAATGCTGATTTGGTCTTCGCGGGTTGGAAAGTAGCCTTGGACGAGGCAGAGGTCGCTGGTGCCGCCGCCGATGTCGATGAACAGAGAGTTCGTGACCGGGTCGACGTAGCCGGGCTGCCCGAGGCGGGCGTCGTCGCGGAATCCGAGGGCGGCGAGAAACGGCTCGGGGATCAGCAGGATGCGATCGAAGATGCCGAGCGCACATTGCCGGATGTCTTCACGCGCCGGTTCGCCGGCGTTCGCGGGGATTCCGACGACTGCGCGGATTTCCGAAGTGCCGGAGGGATCGACGACGGAGCGAACGTGGCGGAAAAAGTCTTTTGCGGCGTCAGGATGCGCGATGATTCCCTCTTTGAGAGGAGCAAGCAGGTCGACGTGAAGCAGATTCTTCAGCGCGTCCTCGCCGAAGAGCACGCTGTTGTTGCCTGCAATGATGCCGTCGACGATTCCCTCCTTCACGTATCCGACGACGCTTGGGATGATCTTGCTCAGTCCGATGTCGTTGCTGCCGGCGTTCCCCGCCAAGATGCACGACTTGTTGGTGCCAAGATCGAAGCCGACCAGCATCGTTTTGGACTTCTGCCCGCGCGGTGCCGCCTGAGCGGGGGCGGTGGTTGGGGTCGGTTGTGCGGCGGGTTTTTCGAGAACTGCGGTGGTTGTCATAGTGCTTGAGACGTAAGGGGCTTAGGGGCGGTGGGAGTTTCCGGCGCGCCGTGTTTCGTCGCGCTGCTGGTCGAGCATGCCTTCGATCAGGTCCGCGATATTCGAAATCGGGGCTCGAGAACCTCCAGAGGGAGTGACGGGAGCCTCCGTGTGCGGCGAACCGTGTTTGATCGGCGAGGGAGCCCGCTCTTGCAGCAGCGACGAGATTCGAGGCAGGAGCAGCTCGGCGACGGCGGAGGCCTGTGCGACGCGGTCGTACTCAGTCCGCACGATTTCCCACAGGTCGTCTTCGCTTGGTGCAGCATCTCCGTGACGGGTTTGGATTTCGCCGAGCGCTGAAACGAAGTCGTTTTCTAAAGAACCGTGGGGATTGCGTTCGTGGTCGATCCAGATCTGCCGGCAGCGTCGACTGAGTTCAGCCCGGGGGAGATCGAGCATCAGCGGGATACTGGAGAGCACAGCGGTCAAAATCCGCGCGCTAGACCGGGCGAGACGCCGACGGTTCGCAGGATTCGTAGAAAAAACCAGGCGACGGTAGACGGTGAATACACCGATCTCACTCGCCGTCCGGCTGCAATTCTCCTGCCGGCTCTACCGCATCTTCTGAACCTGTCCTGGGGTGCCGGCTCGCTTTGCGTCCAGATGCCGAGCGTAGAAAAAATAGGCGATGCCGACCGACCCGAGGAAAAGCGCCATGCCGATCGCGAATGCCGTCAGACACCCCTTGCGAACATCCTGCTGCAGGTTTTGCGGGTTCTGCTCGTACTGGGCAAGGATGGGGTCGCTCCCGGACGGCTCAACGGCGGCGGGACTCTGTGCCCCGGCGGGCGAGAGAACGTGCGCAATCGAAGTGAGAGGCGAGACCGCAGCCGGTTTGCCCGTCTCGCGCGCGATCTCCCGGTCGAGCCACGCCAAGTGCTCCTGGATCAGACGGCGCTGCCGGAGAAGCTCGTCAACTCGATCTGGCATGGGGCAATGGATACACGCGTGAGCTCGCAGAGTATAAGCACAAAAAAACGCAGCCGGGGAGGCTGCGTTTTTCGAAAAGCGACGATTTACAGAACGTTAGACGATCTCGACCCGACGATGATCCTTGTCGAATTTGACCGTCCCGTCCTTGAGGGCGAAGAGGGTCCAATCGCGGCCGGTGCCGACGTTGCGGCCCGCGTGAATCTTGCTGCCGCGCTGGCGGATGATGATGTTGCCGGCGATGACGGACTGGCCGCCGAATTTTTTCACGCCGAGCCGTTTCGAGTGGCTCTCGCGGCCGTTGGACGTCGTTGACTGACCTTTTTTGTGCGCCATGGCGGAGGTTCCTTAAGCGTTGATAGATTGAATCTTGATGACCGAGAGGTCCTGGCGGTGACCCTGCTTGCGCTCGTAACCCTTGCGCTTCTTCTTTTTGAAAACGATCACCTTTTTCCCGCGCTTGTTTTCGAGAATGGTGGCCGTGACGCTGGCCCCATCGAGAATCGGGGTGCCAACCTTGAAACTTTCACCTTCGCCAGCGGAGAGCACTTCGTTGATCTGAACCGTCGAGCCGGCTTCCGAATTCGGATAGCGGTTGACGATCAGAATATCGCCCTCGGAGACGGCGAACTGCTGGCCCTGTGTTCTGATGGTCGCTTTCATAAATAAAACCGCGAACTAAGGGTTTTTTGCGGCGGTGAAGCAAGGATTTATTTGGGAAATCTCGACGCTTGCCGAGACTCGCTTCCCGCCGTTCTGGCTTCGTGGCTTACGAATGAACGCGAGGGGTATTCTGACCGTCTGAGGCAGAGCGTTTTGGCCCGGCTATTTTCCTTGCGGAGCGGGCTGCGCCGACTCGGTCGAAGGCGCTTCCGATTTGGGAGACTCGCTCGGACGGTTTTCAGGACGCAGCTGTTTCTCGCGCGTCTCCGCGTTCTTCAGGTCGACATCCATGTAGTAGTGCTGCCGGCGCTTGTAGTCGGTCGGATAGATGGAGCGTGAAAGCAGTTCCGCCTGCTGCTGAAGCTGGGCCTCGAGTTCCTGTTGGCGTTTGAGCGATGCGAGCCGTGCGGCTTCGCGATCGGCTTGCGCGCGCTTTTCGCGTTCGGCGGCGGCGAGTTTGTCGAGCGCCGCGCGGCGCGCAGCTTCGACCTCGTGCGCCTTGCGTTCGCGTTCTTCCGCCAGCCGGCGGGCTTCGCCTTCGGCGGCTTCCTTTTCTTTGGCGGCGCGCTCCCGCGCTTCAACGGCTGCACGAGCTTCCTCTTCGGCGGCGACGCGACGCGCCTCGGCTGCTGCCTGATCCGCGCGAAGCCGCTCGAGTTCGCGGGCGGATTCTTCGGCGTCCTGCTTCGCCTTCAACGCGGCCAGACGATGCGCTTCGGCGTCCGCTTCGGCGCGTTTCTTCAACTCCGCAGCCTTCCGATCCGCTTCGGCCTTTTCGTCAGCCTGCCGCCGCGCCTCGGCCTCGCGCCGCATCTTCGCATCGTAACTCCGATAAACCACAAAGCCGATAGCCAGTAGGGCGATGACAATCAACGTGATGACGGTGCCGCGTTTCATGGGTGGACTGACCTTGGGGGGGGGAGATTGTTCAGATCGAAATCCGCCACTCCGGGGTGGCCGGCGTTCGCTGCCGCGTAGGGTAGGGCGAAGCTAACCGCTTCTGCGAGCCCAACTTTCAGCTCGTACAGCGCATGAAGCACGACTGCGAAAAGCACGTCGCCCGAGCCGGTGGGGGAGACCTCTTGGACGAGGGGAGGCGTCTGGGCGGCGGGCGGTGTATCCACGCCGGCATAACAGACCGGCGCGGGCCCGTCGGTCACGATCCAAGCCTGCACGGGCCAGCGGCGCAGCGCTTCGGCGAGGCGCTCGACGACGGGAACGTTGCGCTCCGTTTCGGGGAAAAGGGGATCGAACTCCTGACGGTTGATCTTGATGAGGGGGACGGGGCGTTCGATCAGCCAGGAGAGCGGCGGCCCATAGGTGTCGGCTACAAACGCGCCGTCGTCGATCCAGCGGGAAACCGCATTGCGCAGCGGAGCCGCGCCAGGGGAATTCCAGCCGGGGAAACTGCCGCAGAGGGCTAGATAGCTGCCGGGGCGCCGTTCTCGATCCAGTTCCTCCGCGCACCCCCGGAGTGCGGAGGAATCCGGCGCGCGATCCGGTCCGAGGAACGTCGTTTCGTCGCGCGCTTCGCGTCGCACCACGAGCCCCGTGCGCGTGGCGGAGGAGGTTGGAAAAGAGCGGTGGTTCAGCCCCCGCGAGTCCAGCCAGGCGGAGCATTCCTGGCCCGCCGCGCCTCCGGCGAAACACCACGCTGTAGTGGGATGTTTGAGACGCTGGAGCATTTTCGATACGTTGATCCCCTTTCCTCCGACCTGGAACGTTTCCGATGACGCACGTTGAGTGTGTCCGGCCGTCCAATCCGCGAAATTAAACGTCCGCTCGGCCAAGAGGTTGCCTGTCAGGGTAATGATCATGCCTCGTTTTGATGCGTCGCCGGGCCGTTATCCACCCCGAAGCAATACGACCGGCGGGCAGAAACAGGACTGACTCGCCAGTCTCCTCCAGGCGAGGGCGGCGGCCGGACGAGGGTGTATCCGCGAATCAAGCGGGACGTTGCAGCGGAAAACGGCTTCGCTAAATCGAGAAGAAGAATGGGCGATCTGATCAGAGCCAACGAATACGCCGCGAAAAGTACAGTGAGCCTCGCCCGAGACCTTATCGGGAAAGTTCTCGTGCGCGGAGGGGCAGGTCGTCCGGTTTCCCGGCACTTGATCACCGAGACGGAGGCGTACCACAGCGAAAACGATCTGGCCTGCCATGCCCGCAAAGGCCGAACGCCGCGGACCGACGTGCTCTTTCGTGCTGCCGGCATTTGGTATGTATACCTGTGCTACGGAGTGCACGAGATGCTCAACCTGGTCGTCGGGCCTGAAGGTTTTCCGGCTGCGATCCTGATTCGCGGCCTGCACGATGTCTCGGGGCCGGGCCGGCTGACGAAAGCGCTGGGAATTGGCCGCCAGATCAACGGTCTCCCCGCCGAACCGGCGACAGGACTCTGGTTGGAGGACGATGGCGTGGCTGTCTCACGCCGGTTGATCGAGGCAACGCCCCGGATTGGGGTCGACTATGCCGGAGAAATCTGGGCCGCGAAGCCGTGGCGGTTCGTGCTCACCGACGCTGGACGAGATGCCGCACTCCGGCGGTGGCGGAGGTGAAGGTGGCGGGGATTTCGGGTTGTGGAGAGAGAGTCGCGGCAGTGTGTGCCCGGCGGCACCACGGCAGGGACGTCCTCTGAGATAGATCCAGCGCCGGGAAGTCAGAAGCGCGCTTTTCGGGTGGGCTGGATCGCTTTGACGACGTCGCTTACTCGAATCGACGCCAAGTCCGCGCCCGATTTCACGACACGGACATGCTCGCCTGGCGGTGCCCACGTCTCGGGATCGGTCGGGCCGAACAGAAGAACAGATTCGGCGCCCACCGCCGCGGCCAAATGACTGATCCCGGTGTCGTGCCCGAAGTATCTCGAGCATCGGCGCAATGCTCCCGCCAAGAGGGGAAGCGGCCACTCGTGGGCTCGCTGCACGAACAAGTCTTCGGGCCAGAGGATATCGGTTTGCTCCGCTTCGCCGGAGATCGCGAGCGCCGGCTGGCCGAGTCTGGCCGCCAGTTCAGCCCAGCGTCCAGCCGGCCAGTTTTTCTTCGGTGACCCGCTCCCGGGATGGTACGCGACGAAATCTCGAAAATCGCCGAGCCGCTGGTCGGCCTCCGCCTGTACGGATGCGGAGAGGTCAAGACGAGCGACGTAGTCGGCGGTCATCAAACCGAGGGGAGCAAGAGCGTCGCAGAAATGTTTCGCGGCGGGTTTCGTCGATACTTTCGGACCGCTGGCGATGAAATCACCGGGCTTCTGCGGGAAATGCCTACGGAGCGCGCCGTCGAGGTCGCTCCAGAAGCTGATCACAAGGTCGAATCGTCCGAGCCAGTGCGCGAACTCCGGACGAAGGGGAGCGCCGTCGTAGAGAGCGCTCCAGCGGACCTCGTGCTGCGAGTGAACGGAATCGAGCAGGCCTCCGACCAGCCCGAGTTCTGCGGCCCGTGCGTTTCCAACCAGCTCAATCTGCGCGCCGGGCCAGCGGTTCCTCAGCAGTCGTAGTGCTGGGATTGTGACAAGAAAATCTCCGAGGGCTCCGCCCCTAAGGACTAGGATTCGCATTCGCCACCTGGTCGCCCTTGAGCGGCGGCTGGTATTCCGAAAGCAGAGCAGTCCCCGTGCCCCATTTCATGCCGACTTCAAACTTCACCGGAAGCCGCTGCTCGTCCTGCGAAATCCACACGCGGACCGTGGCCCCCCGCTTGAACATGCCCTTCGGGTTCTTCTCCATCGTTGGGATCAACACGAGGGTCTTGAAAGTGCCGAGCGGCGTCTCGACCGTCTCGTAGTCGCCCGCGACGATCTCCAATTCGTAGAAATCCTTGTCGAACATCACGGTCGCGGGGATGCGCTGGCCGGGCTTCATATCCCAGCGCCGGGTTCCGATGAGCGACGTGATCAGGTCCATCGCGTTTCCCTCCGGAAGCGGAAGCTCCGCGTTGCGCTCGGGACGGATGAAGTCGACGTAGTTGACCAGCTTCTCGTTGTAGTCGAAGACGGCCATGGTCTTCGTGGCTTTCTTGCTCGTGTTGCTCCAGGCGCGAATGGCCAAGAGCCGGCCATCTCGTGCATCGAAGACACACTCGCCGTCGCCATCGAACAGGTACAGGCCGCGAATCAGCCCGCGTGTCTTGGTGTGCGTGGAGATCCGGATCTGTGGCAGCCCAGCAGTTTCGCCCTGCTCCGCCGCGACCACAATCTCGCCGGCGTGCCCGAAAATCCCCCAGCGTACGCGGTAGCGCAGCGCCTCGCCGTCCTGCATCGCAACAGGAGGGTCGGCGAACGTGGGCAGTACGTTCAGGGCGAGGAGAAAAAAGAGGGCAAACGGCTTCATTTGGTCGCCGCAGAGGCCTGCGGGCGCGGGAGTTTGACCTCGAACACGCGGGAAGGTGCAACCGCCCAGAGTTTTTCTCCAGGTTGCAGCTGCCGATTCCAGACCGCCCCCGCCGCCCATGGCGAAAACGCAGGGAGAATCACTCGCCTGAGCGAGGCGACCAGAGCGGGCAATCGGAGTCGCGCGCCTGCGCCGTCGGACAATCCTGCCGCGGGATGAAAGTGACCCAACACCTCGATCGCGTCGGGCGGCAGCGAGGAAGCGCGGCGGTCCCCGTGGTGGAAATAGAACTGTCCGCGGCGAGCATCGGTCGATGTCGGCACTTTCCACAGACGGTCGTGATTTCCAGCGAGCACGGTCACAGCCAGTCCGCGTTTTGTCGCTTCCGCGAGAAAACTCTCCGCCGATTCGCGGCCGGCCACGGCGTGCAGGCAATCGCCCAGCCAGATCATCTCGTCGGGCCGATAATCCTCGATCAGGGACCACAGAGCCGACGCGATTTCGTTGTCGCCCCAGACGGGTAGCAGGTTGCCCGCTGCTCGGTGGGCCGCCGAATAGCCCCAATGAATGTCGGCCACGACGAGCGTGCGGTGTGCGTCGACGAAGAGGGCGCGACGGTGGTCGATCCAGACCCCGGGCAGAACTTCAGCGCGCAACGGCTTCGGCGGTTCCATACATCTCGTGATACAAACGCTCGATCGCCGTTTCCGGCTCCTCGAGCATCATCGTTTCCTTGATGCGGCTGACGTAGATTCCAAACGAAAACGGGCTTACCCGGTCGACGTCGATCAGCCGCCAGGGCTTCGCCGCCGCCACTTCGAGAAACGAGAGCGCTCTCGGCGTATCCAGGAAACGGAGCGTGGCTTCGGCGTACGCTTCCTGAAGCAGGGGATGATCGGGCTCATGCCGGCGCAGGACGTCGAAAATGATCTCCGCGCTCCACTGCATGGCCCGCACTCCCCGTTGCTCCCCGAGAACCCTGCGCGGCACCATCAGGCCCGTCTGCGCCACCGAACGAAACTGCCATTTCACGAGGTCCGCGTCGGCCAGGGCGTGGCGCAGCGCGTCTTCCGCGCCCTCGCGGACAAAGAGCGAACGCCACTCGTCGACTTCGAGAGCCTGGAACGAGCGCAGAGACAGCAGGAATCCGTAATCGTCGATCGTGACCAGGGCATTGCCGCCCCTGGCCTGCTGCACGCGCCAGGCGACGATCCGGGACAAGGCGTCGTTGGCCGAACGGCCGATCAGAGAGTGAACGAAATAATGCCGGAGATCGCCCTCCGGATAACGTTCGATGAGGACGAAATCGGATGTCGGAATGGTCGAGACGGCTTGCTGAAGCCGGAAATGGCGGGCGATCGCCTCTGCGTTTGCCCGCGAGATGTCGTACTCATCGATCAGCCAGCCTGCGGCGGGATCGGACGTCAGGGCATTGGCGGCGCGCGTCTCGACTGGATCGGCCTTAGGCCGCCTTTCCGCGGCGCCGACGCTGCCGGCCGTCGGCGGTTCGATCCGCTTGGCCACCTCCGTCCTCAGGTGCACCACGCCTTCGGCAAGCCCGGAACCGAGGGGAATCTTGTTCGCGCCCCAGCGAGGAATTGTCGGAACCGCGTTTTTGGCCTCCACCACCTTTGCGCTGAGGAGGCGCGTCTCCACCAGCCGCACCGTGCGGCCGTTGAGCACAAACACGTCTCCGGGTCTCAGTCCCTTGATGAACCACTCTTCGACTTCGCCAAGATTACGTCGCCCGAGTCTCACCTGAATCATCGGCGGAGCGACGATCGTGCCGACATTCTGGTAGAAGTCGCGCGCAGTGCGAGGGCTAGGCACCGCCATCCGTCCGTCGACGATCCGAATCTTGCCGAAAAGGGAGCGGTAGTTGCCCTCCAACGACGCGCCGCCCCCTTCGAGATAACGAACGACGCGATCGAAAAGCGCCCGGGGCAACGTCTGGAACGGATAAGAACGACGCATCAGGGCGTACGCCTCGTCGGTCGTGACGGAGCCGAAGACGGCCAGACCGACAAGATGCTGGGCAAGGACGTCGAGCGGATTGTCGTGAATCCTCACCGGCTCCAATTCCCTCTTTTCCATCATCCGCGCCGTGACCGTGCACTCGACGAGATCGTTGATGTTCGATGCGACAAGCACGCCGTGGCTCACCTCGCTCATCGAGTGTCCGGAGCGGCCAACCCGCTGAAGCGCGCGGGCCACGCCTTTCGGCGCGGACACCATCACGACGGTGTCGATGGAACCGATATCGATTCCCATTTCCAGGCTGGTAGAGCACACGACGGCGCGGAGTTCGCCGCGCTTGAGCCGGTCCTCGACTTCGAGCCTGATGGAGCGATCCAGAGAGGCGTGATGGACTTCGATCTGATCCGCCAGGTCGGGCAAGTGCTGTTTCAGCCGTTGCCCCACGCTTTCAGCGCCGCTTCGGACGTTGCAGAAAACGAGCGTGGTCCGTTTCGAACGGATGAGGGAGGCAAGCTCTTCCAGCACGCGGGAGGCGCTCCAGCCTGCGGGCGGGTAGGGATTCTGGCGCAGCGGCGAGAACAGCTCGACATGCATCGGTTTCCGCTGGCTCACCTCGGCGATCCGGCAGGGGCGCTCGGGACCGACCAGAAACCGAGCCACCTGCTCGATCGGACAGACCGTAGCGGAGAGACCGATACGAATAAGCGGGGCGGATGAAATCCCCTGAGCGGGATCGACGCCGCCGGCTGCGGCAGACCGGATGCCGCCCGGTATGTCCTCCAGCCGTTCTGCGGCGACCATCAGAAGCGAGCCTCGCTTGTTTTCAGCCAGCGCATGCAGCTCGTCGACGATCAGAAACCGCGTCTGGCGAAAAGCCGCCGCCCACGACGGCTGGCTGAGCAGCAAGGTGAGGCTCTCCGGCGTGGTCACGAGTATGTGCGGAGGCTTTCGCTTCTGCGCCGCGCGGTCTTTCAGGCTGGTATCGCCCGTCCGGCTGCTGACGCGGACGAAGTCCCAGCCGAGTTCGTCGAGCGGTCCCTGCAAGTTTTTCTGAAGGTCGTAGGCCAGGGCGCGGAGGGGAGAGACATACACCGCGACGATCGCCTCCGGGAGCGCATGGGCCTCGCGGCACTTTGCCAGATGGTCGAACACGCCGAGAAAAGCCGCGAGGGTCTTGCCGGTGCCTGTCGGCGACGCGAGCAGGGTGGAGCGGCCGGAAAGGATCTCGGGAATGGCGAGCAGCTGGCCTTGGGAAAAGTGCGGGAATTTCCCGGCAAACCAGCGGGAGAGTTGAGGGTGGAGAGCGTCGAGCAGTTCGGGTTCCGACACGGTCGGACTTCCTGTCCGGCTGACGCCGCGTTCGCTGGGCTCGTACGCGGGTGATGGCTTGCCGGGCGAGTTCCTGCCGGCCTGCACGGGCCCCTCGGCGCTTCCGGTGCAGGCTGTTTCGCCGTTACTGCGCGAAAGGGGCATGGGTGAAATCGCTGCCGGCGGCGAGGCGGCGGCAGGTTTCGAGCGTGTCGATGTCCGCCACCGTCTTGTCGGTGCGGATCCGAGCGATGCGGGGAAAACGCAGGGCGTAACCACTCGCGTGACGGTCGCTGGGTTGAATCGAGTCGAACGCCACCTCGAGCACCACCTGAGGCACGACAGCGCGATAGCGGCCGAAGTCCTGCACCGTGTGCTCGAGGAAGAATTGCGTCATCGCGGCGATCTCCGCGTCGGTGAGTCCCGAATACGCTTTCCCGACCGTCAGCAGTTCGCCGGTATTCTCGTCTTTCACGGCAAACGTGTAGTCGCTGAGCACACCCCGGCGCTTCCCGTGGCCGTACTCGACGCCAATCACCACCACGTCGAGCGTGGCGTACGCCTTCTTCAGCTTGAGCCAGGCGAGACCGCGTCGGCCGGGCGTGTAGGGACTGCGAGGATCCTTCGCCATCAGGCCCTCGTTTCCCCGGTGCCGGGCGGCCAGAAATGCGGCTTCGATGTCGACGGCGGTGCTGACGCTCGAACGCGGCGCGAGGACCAGGCTCGCAACC
Source organism: Opitutaceae bacterium EW11 (assembly GCA_003054665.1). Taxonomy (GTDB): domain Bacteria; phylum Verrucomicrobiota; class Verrucomicrobiia; order Opitutales; family Opitutaceae; genus EW11. Next base: position 411,649 of record QAYY01000003.1, read on the forward strand.
GGAGACGGAAAAAGCTCCTCGAGCAGCTGGCGGCGAGAAGAGAGCGGCTCCTTGAGGAGCGGGCGGCCGTCGCGCCAGAGTAGATCGTAACAGGAGATGGATACAGGGATCTCCTCGCCCAGGAAAAAATCGTCTCCGCCCTTCCGCCCGAGGCGCTTTTGCAGCTCGGCGAACGGCAGCGCGCGACCTTCGCGCCAGGCGAGGAGTTCGCCGTCGACGATGACGTCGTGCGGCAGCGCGCGGAGCGAGAAGACAAGCTCCGGAAACTGTTCCGTGATCCGGTGCAGATCGCGCGAGTAGAGTTCGACCCGGTCGCCCTGCTTGTGGAGCTGGCAACGGATGCCATCGTACTTTTCCTCCAGCCAGACCGGCGCGCCGAGCCGCTCCAGAATCGCCTCGGCCGTCGGTTCCGGACTCGCGAGCATGAACTGAACAGGGTGAAAAACGCGCATCGCGATCTCGCCGAGCGTTCCGGCGCGGGCCGCCCGGGCGACCGCCGAGAGGTCGCCGCAGAGCATGTTTGCCTCGCGAACAGCCTCGGCGGGCTGGCTGGTCGCCGCCGCAACGGCTTCTTCGACGAGCCCTTCCTTCAGCCCGATCCGGAGGTCGCCGGTGATGATCTTGATGAGGTACTTGGCCGCGAGCGGCGACAGCCTCAAAAGGCGGTCGCGAAGAGCGCCCAGCTTCGCCGCGGGCCCGCGGGATGCGGCGAGTTCGGAAAGCAGCTGCTGCAACTCGAGCAACGTGAACGACTCCGGATGGGTTCGGCCGGTCAGGAGCGCCTCGGCCGTGTCGCCGCTGTCGCTGAAGCGCAAATACGTCTGCCGGAAATCCGACTCGTTGAGCCCAGTCGCGTCGAGTACCGCGCGGCGGATGATGGACCAGCCGAGATTCAGGGTGCGGCTGTCGGACTGCGGAAAGGGGCGCCCGGTGAAGGCGAGGGCCGCGATGGGCATCGCGACGTCATCGAGAGAGGAAAAATAGGCGCGCAGCAGTTCGATCTTCTCGAGCTTTCTCGGGGTGCCCTTGATTCTCTCGGCGATGCCAGCGAAGTGGTCCAGAGACTCGCAGGTCCCGCCGCAGTCCGGGCCGGCTTCGGCGACCTGCGCGGGCAGAAGGATGCTTGTCGTGGCCGACGCAGAAATCGCGAGCTCCAGTTGGTTGTCGATGCCGAGTGCCCACGCTTCGACGCCCCGCTCGCGGAGCGTGCGTGCAAATTCGGCCGCGAAACCGTGGACGGTGAGCACCCGCTCCGGCTTCACCAACTCGACGAAGCGGAGCAAATCCGAGAAATCGGCGTGATCGGACATCGGGAATGCCGCGTCGCAGCCGTAGCGATACGTGGCTCCCGGGTCCATCGCCCAGCCGGTGATCACGGCGCAGCGGCGTTTGGGTATCCGTTTCAGGAACGCCGATTGGCCGGCCTGCGGCGGGCAGATCACGACGTGACCGGGAAGCGCTTCTTCCGAAAACGGCTCGTACGGGGGAAACTGGACGCCGAGCTCCTCGTAGACGCGGGTCATTTTCACCGTCTGCGGATGGAGCAGGATCGGCAGCTTCGCGGCGGAAAGACTGCTGAGCAGCTCCTGGCTTTTTCCCAGGCTGTAGCCGAAGAGCACGGGGGTCTCGCCGTCGTCGAGCGATTGCAGGCAGAAGCGAACAATGTCGCCCAAGACCTGATCGGTGGGAGGAAAGACGTAGTGGGGCCGGCCATACGTCGTCTCCATGATGACGGTGTCGGCGTGGGGCGTCGCACAAGGTTCGGCGGAGCGTCCCGGGCGGAGCTTGAAGTCGCCGGTGTAGAGCAATGTCCCGCGTTCCGGGTGCGCGAGCAGACTCTGCGCCGAGCCGTAGATGTGGCCGGCCGGGTAAAGCGTGATGGAGGTATCCTCCGCTAACTGCTCCGTCTGACCGAACTCGAGGACGTGTTCGCAGCGTTCTCCCGGCACCCGGGCCCGCATCAGACGGCAGGTGCCGGGCGAGCAAACGATCTCGCGGTGCTGCGCCGTGTGGTCGCTATGGGCGTGGGAGACAAACGATCGCCTGACGGGAAAATGCGCGTCGAGCCACCAGTCGATTTGGGGCAGGTAGATTCCGGCGCGAAGTTGGATTTCCCAAGGCATGCGGGTGAAGAAAGGCAGGCTACCGATGCGCTGGGCGAGGGCAACCGGTGGAACGACGAAGGAGAGAAAACCGGAACAGGTGGCGGGAAGAAGCCGTTGGAAACCGACGCTGTTCCTCAACGGGTTTCCTGGCTACTCTGGTTTCCGGCACGCCGCCGATGAGGCCGGATTTGTCGGCGCCGCGGGGCGGGCCGCGCGATCAGGAAGGATTGAGAAGCCCCGTGAGGCTCAACGGTACAGCACGTAGGCGCCGATCAGAGCGGCAACGAGAAGGAGCCCGGCGACGATGCGGATAACCGGAACGCCTTGCTCCCGGCGCTGCAGGCGCTCGCTGGCACCGTCCACATCTTCCGCTTCCGGGAGATCGAGGCCGTCGTAGATGCTGACTTCATCCCACCCGGTGCGCTCGTCGGCGCCGCATTCCGGGCAGGCGCGTGCGTTTGGAGGAATTTCGGCCCCGCATTGGGCGCAGTAGGGCGGTGGTCGGCGGCGGGTCACGTGATCAAACCCGTATGAACCGGCGCGGGAGAAATGGTTCTGCGTTCCGGCTGGGGAAAATACTTCCGTTTAAGGAGACGCCACGCGGTGACAAAAAACGCGGTGAGCGGGATCGCGAGCACCATGCCGAGGATGCCGTCGAGCGCGGTGCCCCAGAAAAACACGGCGACGATGATGGTGATCGGATGCAGGCCGGTGCGGTCCCCCATGATTTTCGGCGTGAGGACCCAGCCTTCGATCGTCTGGACAATCACCTTCACGAGGAGGACGAGAGCGAGGAGTTTGAGTCCGCCGCCGTCCTGCAGCAGCGCCAATGGAACCGTGATGAGCAACCCGATGATCGTGCCGAGGTAGGGGACGATGTTGAGGAAGCCCATCAGCAGCCCGATGAAGAGACCGAAACGGAGGCCCACCACGGTGAAGCCGGCTGCGTACATTCCACCCATGATCAGGCCGATCACGAGCTGGCCGCGGAAGAACGTCACGACGATCGAGATGAATTCCCGGACGAGAAAAACGACGTCTTCGCGGATGTGGCTGCTCAGGAAAGGCAGGTGATCGGGCAGGCCCTTCGTGTAGTCGGCGCGCGAGAGCAGGAAGAAGAAGAGGTAGATCGGAATCACCGCGAGGTGGGTGAAAAACGCGACTGCCGCCCAGGCGCTGTCTTTCAGGGCCCGCAGCGACGGCAGGAGGAACGACGGCAGTTTGCCGGCCTGCTCCTTGACACTCTCCGCCGCGCCGGCCACGGCGGGGTTCGAGAGCAGTTTCTCGATCATCACGATCCAGTGCGGATAGATCTCCTTCGCGTAGGCGACTCCACGCGACCACAGCTCCGGGACATAGGCGATAAAATCGAGGATCTGGCTGGCGAGCGGAGGTATGATGATGAGCAATACCGTTGTCACCAACCCGATGAAGAGGGCGTAGAGGATGATAACGGAGAGAATGCGGCGGCCGTTGAGGCGGGCTTCGATGGCGTCGACCATCGGGCGGAGGATCAAGGCGAGAATCACCGCCACGGCGAGCGGCCACAGCACGTGCGAAAAGAAGCCGATCACCCGGCCGGCCAGCACGAGGAGAAACACGACGAGCGCGCCGGAGGCGACGAGAGCAAACAGACCGGCGGTGAAGGCAAGCAGTCGACGTTGGCCGTCGGAGAAAAGCGGAGCAGGTGCTTGCTCGGGCATGGGCGAAACGTTCCGGCCCTCGCGGCCGGTGGCAACGTTAAAGGCGGGCGGGAAAAGGGCTGAAAGGCGCGGCGTGTTCCGGCCAACGTGCGAATGGACCGGCGCGCCGCCGTGCGCGTCTGGTAAGGGAGCGACCTAGCGAGCGCCGAGGGCCGGTCCCCGGCCGGCGCTCTCGGAAGAACACAGCCACGGCTCACGGGCCGCGGCCATGAAGGCATCAGGATGCGGAGCCGGCGGTTTGAGGCCGGGGGCTGCCAGAGGACGGGCCGCGTGGCGCAATGGACCGGAAGCTCTTCCACTTTTCCGTCGGAAGAAGCGCGCCGAGCAGGATGATCGCGATTTGGCAGACGACGAAGGCAACGAGCCATTTGAACGCCGCCTCCATGAAACCGTAGCTGTGGAGCCCGATGCCCAGCATGTTCGTGCCGAACCAGCTCCAGGCGGTGACGACGTTGCCGAAGACCGCCAGATTCATGAGGCCACGCGCCTTCACCATGCCGCCCCAGCGGGCGTGGAGAATGAGCGCGTTCCAGATGACGATGATCATCGCGCCGTTTTCCTTCGGGTCCCAGCCCCAGAAGCGGCCCCAGGACTGGTCGGCCCAGATGCCGCCCAGGATCGTGCCGATGAGGCTGAAGAGCGTAGCGAAACAGATGATACCGTAGACCATGCGGTTGATGGCCTCGCCGTTGGTTTCGCCCTTGCGGGCTGCGGGGCCACCGGCTCCGGCACCCGCCGCCGGGGCGGCTTGCATCGAGAGATTCCGGTCGAACTGCTTCGAGAGCCAGCGCGTCATCGTCCCGAGGAGGATGTAGATGATCGCCAGGAAACCGGCGAGGAACGTCGACGCGTAGCCGAGCGTGATCACCACCACGTGCGTCGCCAACCAGAAGTTCGAGTCGAGCACGGCGCGCATCATCTCCATCGTGTCGCCGCCGAACGAAAGGTGGTGGGCGATGAGGAGCGTGCAGAAGCCGATCGCGCCGCCCGCGACGGCCCCGACGGCGTTTTTGTAGATTGCCTCGAGAATCAGGCAGAGCGCGACCGCAGCCCAGCCGATGAAGAGAGCGGAGGAGTACAGATTGGTGACCGGTGGGCGGCCCTCCAGCCACATGCGGGTCGCAATGCCGGCTGTCGTGGCGATGAACGCGGCCAGGAGCAGGAAAAAGGCGGAGCGGCTGAGGAAATACGGCGCGCGGAACCAGGAGGCGATGCCGACAAGAAACACGACCAGGAAAAGGATCATGCTCCGGTAGAAGGGCTCGGCTTGGTTGAAGCGGAGCTCGGCGTTGCTCTTGTCCATGCGTTCGCCGACCGAACCCAGCAGGTGATCGCGGTAGCGGGTCACAGCCTGGTTGAACTGCTCGGGATTGCCCGTCCGCCAGGCGTGGCCGAGCGTGGCGTACGTGTTGGCTGCGACGTTCAGCTCACCGGTCTTGAAGGAATCGAGGAGGGCATCGCCGATCTTGCGCCATTGCGTGACAGGGGCGCCCGGCAGCGGAGGAGCGGCGAGCAGGGAGCCGAATCGCGACATCGTCTCGAAGCGGCGGACGGCGTCGACCATCTGCTGGGCGACGGCTTCATCGTGCGGCTGGCCCGCCTGCTTGGCGCGGACCGCCTCGATGCCCTTAGGCAGCGCGGAGACGAAGCCGTGCAACTCGGCGAGGAAATCGGGCGACTCGGGCAGGACGAAACTGTATTTCAGCTGCTGATACGTGATCAGGCTGTTGTAGAGCGAGAGCACCGCCTTCTGGAATCCGCTGCGCTGCGCGTTCTCGACCGACTGGGCGAGCTGGGCCTGGCGCTCGAGTTCGGCGAGGTAGGGCGAAATCTCGGTGTAGGTGAAGCGGCGGTAGCGGCTCGGGAGGAAACCGAGGACGGCCATGACGCGCTTGGCCGTGCTGTCGTACTCGATCTTGATGTTGTCCTCGGTCTTGCCGATCAGGCTGAGCAGGTCGGGATTGTCGATCTTGAAGGTCCGATAGCCGTCGGCCTTCTCGCCGTTGAAGGCGACGTCGAGCAGCCACTCGATCGGCGCGATCTCCCGGCCCTCGGGAGACATGACGCGCTGGCGATCCTGCATCGAGAGCAGGGAGGTGCGGGCCACCGTGTCCACGGGCTTGATACGGCCGTTCAGGAGGACCGGCAGATGGGCGAACTCATCGAGCAGGTAGGCGCTGCGTTCACGGCCGGTGAAAAGGCCGGCGCCGACGAAGACGAGACCCGCGGCGAAAACGAGCCAGGGAAGAAGCTTTTTCATGCGACGGCGAGGGAGCGGGAGCGTTTGGAGGCAAACGCGACGAGAGAGATGCCGAAGTGGAGGGTCAGCCCGACGAAAAGGATGAGGCAGGCGACGTAGGGCAGGAGCCAACTCGGGTTGCGAACAACCTGAAGGATCGACGTACGGTCATTGTTCTCGAAGCCGGACTGGTAGAACGTGAGGCCCTGGAAACGGAGCGGGTTGTTCATGTAGATGAGCACCTCGCGGTCCGTATGGCCGTCGTCGGTCTTCAGACGGACTTTGCTGGAAAAGTTCTTGGGAATCTCGGTACCGGCGTAGCGGTCGTGGCTAAATTTGACCAGCTGGACCGTGAAGTGTGTATATAATCGCTCAGGCCGGAGAACCAACCGCCACGTCTTCCCTTCATAGTCGAAGGATTGCGGTTGCTCGATGTTCGTGGAAACGAGCCAGGTGCCGAGCGATCCCTGGGGACCCACCAGTTCGACGTAGGCGGTGGAGAGGTTCCGCTCGTCCTGGCGGTAGGTCACGGGCAGCGGCGTCGCGACGATCTCGGGTCCGAAGCCAGCCGTTGCGGGCGAGGGGGCGGCGTTGGGCACCTGATTGCGCATCTGGAGCTGCGCGTTGGGATAAAAATCCTTCACGACCACCCGGAACGGCAGCTTGGGATGCTGGAGCGTCTTGCCGCGTTTCAAGAGCTGGGCCGGGATGGCGACGACGTCGTCCCACTCGGGATCGCTCGCGTTGACGATCGCGAGCTCATCGAAGTGCGGGCTCTCGGAGTAATTCTTCGTCTCTCCGTTATCGAGCCGCATGTGATACTCCTCCTGCCAGAGGCCGCTCAGCAGTTCGCCGACGAGGAGGATGATCAGGCCGAAATGCGTGAGAAGCAGGCCGGCCTTCTTCCAGGTGAACTTGAAGCGGTAGATGTGCGCCGCGATGAGATTGAAGAAGAGGAGGCCACCGACGAAATAACCGCCGGGGAAGATCGGCACCGGGATGCCTTTGACGTCCTGGAGGACGATGAAGGACTGGAACCACTTGTGCTGGATGCCCCAGATGCCGAGGTTCGTCTGGTCGAGCGTCGCGAAGAAAACGAGCAGGACCGAAATCGCGAGAAGCACCACGGTGAGCTTCAGCGAGACGAAGAATTGAACGAAGGATTTGCCGATTTCGCGCATGGGGTCAGGGGGTCTTGACCGTCTTCAGAAACGCCATGAACCCTTCCTTGTGCTGAGTCACAACGGCATCAGGTCCGATCAACTTGAAGAAATAGGTTTCGTTTTCCAGAGGGAGAACCGCACCGAGCAGCCGGGTCGGGCCGGCGGACGTCGTTCCCAGAAAATCCACCACGGTGAAACGCAGGTTTCCGTTCGCCAGCGTGTGGGAGCTGCTCGCGAGTTCGGTCGGCGAGAGCGGCGGCAGCTGCACCTGGCCGCGCCAACGATTGAGGTTCTGGACGATGCCCCCCGCTTCGCCCGGGAACGAAATAATCGAAAGGTCCGCCTCGCCTCCGCTCGCTCCATGGAGCGTGTAGCTGCCTTTGCGCATCTGCGTGGCCGTCTTGGCGGTCCAGTCGGCCGGAGCCGTCCAGAGGAGCGCGGTATTCTGGGCGATCGGAGCAGCCGAAACGTCGGGAGCCGCGAGATCGGACATCGATGTGCCGGCCGCGGGCGCCTCAAACGTGACCGACTTCAGGAACTCCATGAACGCGTCGCGATTGGCTCCCACGAGTTCGGACTCTCCCGAGAGTTTGAAGAACCACGTCCGCTCCGGCGTCTTCAGCCACGCGCCGAGGATGCGTCCGCGGTATTTGCCCTCGATGATCGGTTGATCGCTGATGATGTCGGCGATCGAATAGGTGCCGGACGGAACGGTGCTCGTCGTAAAGGCGTTTGCGAGGTCCTGCTCCGCGATGGGCCCGAGCTGCAGTTGGCCGCGCCAGCGGTTGATGTTCGCCAGATCGCCGCCGACGGTGCCGGGAAACTGCGTGATGCTCATGTCCGCCTTGCGACCATCGGTCGCGGTGACGAGAAAACTCCCGATGCGCACGTTGCCCGAGGGCTGCTCCTGCCAGCCTGCCGGGGTTTGCCAATGGACCTTCGGCAGCTCGGCGGAGGCGCCGGTCATCGCCATCTGGGGCTGGGGCGGAGCCGCCTCTTTTCGGACGCGGTAGGACGCGATCTTGGCATCCCGGCATCCGACCAGCGCAAAGGACGATGCTGTAGCCAAGGCAAGCAGCAGAGAGCGTGTGAGCATGAAGTCATACAACGTTGGCGATTATGCTCGGAGTTCAATCCAAAGTACGTGAGCGAGCGGCTGAGGGTCGGCCTTCCGCCGATCATTGGCGCGAAAGCAGCCACAATCTGGATAAACGCAGGTAGCGTGAGGTGAATAATGCGCGCGTTGTCCGACGGAGAATCTCCTCGCTTTTCCCTCGAAGCGGCCGCGAATCCAGCCTCGCGGACGGCGCGTGATTTTAGCCGCCCGGCTTATCCTGCACTGGCCGACAATTCGCGGTCCTTCTCGGTCTTCAGCCGCAGCTGACCGCAGGCCGCGTCGATGTCGTGGCCCTTCTCGCGTCGCAGAGTAACGGATACACCGGCGTCGCGGAGAATGTCGGCAAACCGCTCCTGGCGCGTGACGCTGGGGCGCTTCCAGGGCAGACCCTCGACGTTGTTGTACGGGATCAGGTTGACATGCGCGTGAAGGTCGCGGGCGATGTCGCGAAGCTTCTCCGCCTGATCGAGGGAGTCGTTGACGTCCTCGATGAGAATGAACTCCAGCGTGACCATCCGCCCGTGCTTTTCGGAAAAGGCCTTCACCGCAGGAATGAGTTTTGCGAGAGGGAACGCGCGGTTTACCGGCATGATCTTCTCGCGCACTTCGTCGGTCGCGCCATGCAGCGAAATGGCGAGGCGGATGCCCAGCGGCTCGTCGGCGAGTTTCAGGATTTTCGGCACAAGACCGCTGGTTGAGAGGGTGATCCGCCGGGCGCCGAAGCCGAGGCCCCAGTCGGCGTTCACGATGGTCAGGGCGCGGACAATGGCGTCGTAGTTGGCCAGCGGTTCGCCCATGCCCATGACGACGATGTTGTCGAACGACGCCAGCTCGGCGCGGGCCCGCGGGGTGCGCGCGTCCTCGCGATAGCACACCTGCAGCAGCTGCGCGACGATCTCTCCGGCAGAGAGGTCGCGCTTGAGTCCGGCGAGGCCGCTCGCACAGAAACGGCAGCCCATCGCGCAGCCGACCTGGGTGGAGATGCAGATGGTCTTGCGCGATTCGTCGAGACCGACGCCCTCCTGCGGGGCGCGGATGATTACGGTTTCGACGAGGGATCTGTCGTGAAGCTCGAGCAGCAGCTTGTCGGTCACGTCCGACGATTGCCGGTTGAACACGAGCTGCGCCGGCATGAATTCGAACGTCTCCGCGAGCCAGGCGCGCAGCGGCTTCGGGATGTTCGTCATTTCGTCCCAAGTCCGCGCCCGCTTCTTGTAAACCCACTCGAGAATCTGCTTGGCGCGGAAGGCCGGTTCGCCGCGCTCCTTGAGGCGTGCGGTGAGGGTATCGAGCGTTTCGCCGGTGAGGGCAGGTTTTTCGGAGGTGGACATCGATCGTGCGTGAGGAAGGAGGACAACGTTACGTTGCCGCGGAAATACACGATTCGCCAATGCGGTTTTTCGGTCGCGGGGGCATTCGGTGCTCCGGACGCCAGACGGCGAGCCACTCAGCACGCAGGCGGGCTGCCCGCTGCGCCGGGGCGAGACGGTGAGCGCGAGCCCGTCGTCGTTCAGCTCCGCTTTACGGGAGCGGCTTCAGTCCCTCCCAACGCACTTTCCAGGTGCCGTCCTTGGGGAATCCTGGGGCGTCGGTTGCGTTGCCGTCCCAGCCGGCTGCCATCAAAGCGACGGCCGAAAGCAGGGCGCCGTTGGCCGGCAGGTAGCAGGCGAGATCGGGCGTCTGCGGACAGTGCCCGTTGAACGTGTAGGTGTTGTTGGGACCGTCGCGAAGCAGGATATCCACCGCGGTCTTCGGATCGCCGAGACGCGTGGCCGTCATCGCAATCATCGGGTAGTCCCAGCCCCAGATCTTTGTTTTCCAGTCCCAGCTCGTGAGCACCGCGTCGAGGGTGCGGCGCATCGTCGGGCGGTCCACATCCACGCCGGGCAGCATGCCGAGAGGCGCGAGCATCGTGGGGTGGTCGGAGCGGCTCGCGATGTTATCAAAGGTGTCGGGCTGTGACTCGAGGGCGACGTACTTTCCGTCCTTCTGGGGAAGGGCCGAGAGATGCTGCAGGCAGTGGTCCCACTCCTTCGAGCGCGTCTGCCCCAGCCGTTCGCGCCAACGCTGGGCGGTCTCCAACGCGAACCGCCAATAGCTGAGTTCGTACGTCGGATTCATGCTGGTGGCTTGATCGTAGATCTCCTGGGAAATCCAAAGGGGCGGGCCGAGCACGTAGCGGTCGTGGGCCTCGTCCCAATGCAGCATGGATGCAAGGCAGGTCGCGGTTTCGTCGACCAACTCGCGGTAGCGCTCCAGCACTTCGGGCGAGGGGTGATTTCGATAGAGGAGTTCGGCCAGATAAACGACGTGCGGCTGGTTCCAGGCGATGAGCGGGTTGCCTCCGGGACTTTCTCGGGCCTCGGGACCGACCATCTTGGGCCAGCGCGCACCGGCCAGCCCCCGTGTCCGCGCCAATTCCTTCGCGACTGGCAGGCGTGCTTGGTACCAGCGAAGAGCGTTGGCGAGTTGTTCGTCGCGGCCCCAGAGCGCGGCGTTCGCCAGATGCCACCAAAGCATCTCGGTGTGGTGTTTGCCGTACCAGGAGCTGCAGGTGAGACCGGTTTCCGAAGGGGGAAAATCGCCGAGGAACTGAATCGCGATCAGATACTGCGATAGCACGACGCGGCGCTCCAGCTCGGCGGCTCTCGGATCGGTGCTCCCGCTGAAATCGATCGCGCCCCCGGTGCTCCAGAACCGCTCCCAACGTTTGGCGCTCGTGGAACGCGTCCAGGGAAAGTCGGGCAGCTCCGGCCCGAAAGCTTCGGGAGAAAAAGCGACGACAAACTCCAGAACGTCGTTTTCGCCGGTGGCGGCGAGCCGGTAGACATGGGGGGAGACCTCGGTGACCTCGGCCGTGCCCGTCCATTCGACGGAGGTGAAAAGGTGAGTGTCGTCCCGCGTCCACCGCCAGTCGACCCGCCGATCCGTGCGGCCGACGATCTCGGACTTGTAGCTGTCGGGGAGCGACCAGTCCAAGTCGGGGGTGTTTTTCTTCTGGAGATCGAAGCCGCGGGGGAACGCGATGCGAACGCCGAGGCGGCCTTGCGAGAGCAGCGATGACGTCACCCGCACCGCGATCAAGTCGTGTTCCGGATGCACGATCGTCACCACCGAAACGTCGCGTCCGAGGAGCGTGTAGTGGCTCACAATCATTCCCCGCCACAGATCCAGCATTTGGGAAGGTTCGCGAAACATCTCCGGTTTCAGCGTGCCGCCCGGAACATCGAGCACGTCAAAGCCCAACCGTGCCAGAGGTAGGTTGTGCGGATTTTCGCGCAGCCAGCGTCCGGCCGGCGAACTCTGGATCATCGGGTACTCGACTTTTTTTCCCCATGCCGTGTAGGCGCGGTTGGCGTCGGCGAGCTTGTAGCCCTCCGGGTTGGGATTCGTGTGCCACGCCCACCGCGCCATCGTCGTGAGCGGAAAATGCTCCTCGTAATACGCGTCGGCGAAAGTCTGGAGCCCCGTGGTGTCGGCCGTGAACGCGAACTGCCCGTTTCCGAGGGAAAGCGCCGAGCCGGGCTGGAAGCCCTGGACGACGGGGTTGTTTCGGCTGACCAGATTGTAGCGGTCGATCGCGGCGTGCTCGGGTGTTGCGGCCAGGAGAGGCGCGACCCAGCTCAGGATAGCCAACGGGGCCGCCGCTCGGAGAAGGGGAAGGATCCGACGCATGCGCCGACCTTGGAGGGCGCGACGGAAAAGAAAAGAGCGCGGTGGCGTCGAACAGTGTGAGCGCCGTTCGCCACGGCGGTGCGGAGGCAGGGCGAGTGAGCCCACGATCGGCGCCGTCTCAAGTGGGGCCCAGCCGAGCGAACGGGAAACCGCCAACGGCGCAGAGGAACGGAATGCCGACTGGGAGCTGAAACGGGAAGAGCGGGGCATTGCGCCCGTCTCTTTCGCCAGCTCCCAGCGGCTCCGTTGACAAATCACGGCCGGCTTCAGACCGGCCATTCACGACGCCCTAGACGTCGAAGTAGAGGTGAAACTCGTGCGGGTGCGGACGCAGGCGAACCGCGTCGTATTCGGCTTTTTTCATGCCGATGTAGTTATCGATGAAGTCGGCGGTGAACACGTTTCCCTTGAGCAGGAAAGCGTGGTCGGCCTCGAGAGCTTCGAGAGCGCCCTTGAGCGAATCGGGCACGTGCGGGACCTTGGCGAGTTCCTCCGGCGGAAGATCGTACAGGTTTTTGTCGAGCGGCTCGCCCGGGTGGATCTTGTTGAGGATGCCGTCGAGCCCGGCGAGGAGCAGGGCGGCGTTCGAGAGGTAGGGATTCGCGGCGGGATCCGGCGTGCGGTACTCGATGCGCTTGGCTTTCGGGCTCGGGCTGTAGGTCGGAATGCGAATCGAAGCGGAACGATTGCGGGCGGAGTAGGCGAGGTTGACGGGCGCTTCGTAGCCCGGAACCAGACGCTTGTACGAGTTGTTCGTCGGGTTGCAGATGGCGCACAACGCTGGAGCATGCTTGAGGATGCCGCCGACGTAGTAGAGGGCGAGTTCGCTCAGGCCCGCGTATCCGTTTCCAAAGAACAGCGGCTTCCCGTCCTTCCACAGGGACATGTGCGTGTGCATGCCGGAGCCGTTGTCGCCGAAGAGCGGCTTGGGCATGAACGTCGCCGTCTTGCCGTATTTGTAGGCGACGTTCTTCACGATGTACTTGTAGAGCGTCATCTTGTCCGAGGTCCGCAGCAGCGTGTCGAAGACGATGTCGATTTCCGCCTGGCCCGCCGTGGCGACCTCGTGGTGCTCGCGCTCGATGGGAATGCCGAGCGAGATCATCGTCAGGATCATCTCGTTGCGGATATCGATCAGCTTGTCGGAGGGCGCCACGGGGAAATAGCCCTCTTTATGCCGGATCTTGTAGCCGAGGTTTGGAGACCCGTTTTCCTCCTTTTCGCGTCCGCGATTCCAGATGCCCTCGATCGAATCGAGCTTGTGGAAGGCGAAGTTCGGCCCGCTGTCGTAGCTGACGCTGTCGAAGATGAAAAACTCCGCCTCCGGACCAAAATACGCCGTGTCGGCGATGCCGGTGCTCTTGAGGTAGGCCTCGGCCTTCTTGGCCACGCCGCGCGGATCGCGGTCGTAGGGCTCGCGGGTGAGCGGATCGTAGGTGTCGCAGGTCAGCGAAAGAGTCGGATTGGCCGCGAACGGATCGATGAATGCCGTTGCTGGATCGGGGAGGACGATCATGTCGGAGGCATTGATGGCCCGCCACCCGCGGACCGATGAGCCGTCGAAACCGAGACCCTCGGTGAAGATGTCCTCCTTCAGTTCATTGAGGGGGATGGCGAAATGCTGCCAAGTACCGAGGATATCACACAGCTTGAGGTCGACTATCTTAACTTCTTTTTCCTTAGCGAGTTTGATGACGTCGTGAGGTGTCATGGAGGTTGGATTTTATGCCAGGAGGGCGAACGATGATATCGCCGGCGATGCAGGCCGGCTCAGCGGTTCTGCGGCGTGGGTGCTGCCAATTGCGGGACAGCAGACCCGGTACTAACTCGCACGCATGTGGCGGGCCAAAAAAACCGGAAATGCATGAAAAATTTTTATCCATTGCAGTCTCGTGGCCTGGATATTGCTTTTTCCGACTCCGCCTCCGGGTCTGCTAAAAATTGGGCACGGCGGTTCTACCAAACTACGCTATTCCACACCCATGAGTGTCAGTCCTGCACGTCTAGCTGCGATCTCCGCGGCGAACAACTACCGCACCACCAACACGGTGGCTTTCAAGGAAAGCCACTCCGCCGCCCTGTATGGCAAAAACGTCTTCAACGACAAAGTCATGCAAGCCCGGCTGCCGAAGGCGGTCTATCGCTCGCTGAAGAAGACTATCGACACCGGCGCTCCGCTTGACGGCAGCACGGCCGACATCGTGGCGACGGCCATCAAGGATTGGGCTTTGGAACGCGGCGCGACGCACTACTCGCACGTTTTCCAGCCGCTAACCGGCCTCACCGCTGAAAAGCACGACAGCTTCCTCGAGCCGGATGGCAAAGGCGGCGCGATCGCGGAGTTTTCCGGCAAGCAGCTCATCCAGGGCGAACCCGATGCCTCGTCGTTCCCGTCCGGCGGCATCCGCGCGACGTTTGAAGCCCGCGGCTACACCGCGTGGGACGTGACGAGCAACTGCTATCTCGTCGAGAACGCCAATGGCGTCACGCTCTGCATCCCGACGGCCTTCGTGTCGTGGACGGGCGAAGTGCTCGACCACAAAACCCCGATCCTGCGCTCGATGAAGGCGCTCGACGAGCAGGCCCGCCGCATCCTGAAGCTTTTCGGTCACACGAACATTCCGATGATCACCGCAACGGCGGGACCGGAACAGGAATACTTCCTGATCGATCGCAATTTCTACCTGTCCCGTCCCGACCTGCTCTCCGCGGGCCGCACGCTGTTCGGCGCCAAGCCGCCGAAGGGCCAGGAGTTCGAAGACCAGTATTTCGGCGTCATCCCGGATCGCGTGCTGGCCTACATGCACGAGTGCGAGGCCGAGATGTACAAGCTCGGGATTCCGATCAAGACCCGCCACAACGAGGTCGCTCCGTCGCAGTACGAAATCGCTCCGATTTACGAAAACGCCAACGTCGCCGCTGACCACCAGCAGCTGACGATGATCACGCTGAAGCGCATCGCGCGGAAGTACGGCCTCGAGTGCCTGCTCCACGAGAAGCCCTTCGCCGGCGTGAACGGTTCCGGCAAGCACCTCAACTGGTCGCTCGGCAACAGCGCCCAGGGCAACCTGCTCGATCCGGGCAGCACCCCGCACGAGAACATGCAGTTCCTCGTGTTCTGCGCCGCCGTCATCCGCGCCGTGCACCGTCACGCGGGCCTGCTCCGCGCCGTCGTCGCTTCCGCGTCCAACGATCACCGCCTCGGGGCGAACGAAGCTCCCCCGGCGATCATCTCGATCTTCCTCGGCGAACAGCTCGCCGACGTCTTCGAGCAGCTCAAGAAAGGCAAGGCGAAGTCGTCCAAGAAGGCCGGTACGATGCACCTCGGCGTCGACTCGCTGCCCGTCCTCCCGAAGGACGCCGGCGACCGCAACCGCACCTCGCCGTTTGCCTTCACGGGTAACAAATTCGAATACCGCGCCGTCGCCGCGAATCAGTCGATCGGCGCTCCTTTGAGCGCTCTCAACACGATCGTCGCCGAGTCCCTCGACTACATCGCAACGAAGCTCGAGAAGGCCAAGGGCAAGAAGTTCGAGGATGCCGTCGCCGACGTGCTGACGGAAATCGCGACCGAGCACAGCGCCGTGATCTTCAACGGAAACGGCTACTCGGAAGAGTGGCACCAGGAGGCGGCCCGCCGCGGTCTGCCGAACCTGAAGACCACGGTCGAAGCCGTTCCGGTCATCGCCGCCAAGCAGACGGTCGCCGCGTACGAGAAGTACGGCGTGCTCACCCGCCGTGAGCTCGAAGCCCGCCTGGAGATCGCGTACGAGCAGTACTGCAAGCACATCAAGGTCGAGGCGAACCTCGTGACCGAGATGGCCACGACGAAGTACCTGCCTGCCGCCATCCGCTATCAGACGGTGCTCGCCGACAACGTCGCGTCGCTCAAGGCCGCCGGGATTCCCGCCGATGCCAAGCTGCTCGAAAAGGTCAGCGGCCTGATCGCCGACCTGCAGGCCGAGCTCGGCAAACTGTCCGACCTCCGCGCCATCCACCCGGACACGCTGGCGAAGGAAGCCGCCCACTACTGCCACGAGGTGCTGCCGCAGCTCGTCGCGATTCGCAAGATCGTCGACTCGCTCGAGACGGTGTGCCCGGACGACAGCTGGCCGGTCCCGACGTACGAAGAAATGCTCTTCATCAAGTAAGAGCATTTCCACTACGCATGCTTTCAGGGCGCACCGCTGGGTGCGCCCTTTTTTGTCCTTCGAAGGAGACGGCCCGGTGCTCGGATTGGCGGTGGCCGGCGGATCGGGCTCGATCAGTCGCTTTTCTGGGCAATTCGCTACAATACGACATGCGGCTCTATGTCGTCGTCACCGGAGTGGTCTTCGCGTTGATCCTGGCGGCGCACGGCTTGCGCCTCGGCGCAGAGGGCGCAGCGCTGCTTCGAGAGCCGTCGTTCGTGCTGACCTCGCTGTTGTGCGCGGCTCTCGTCGTGTGGGCCGTCGTCCTGATCCGGCGGTCGAAGCGGTAGCGCTGGGCCTACGCGCTGACCGAGGCGGGCTCGCCGAGTTTTCCCCAGGATGTGTTTCGCCGACGGACGATGAACGGCCGCTCGCAGCCGAGGAAAAACAGGTATGAAGCGAGCAGGATCACGGGCATGCCTGCCAGCATGACAAACCAGAAGCCGCTCACCTGGCCCAGGTGCAGCCCCCGCACGGCGAGGAGCCACGCTGCCTGAAGCAGCGGCGCGTGGATGAGGTAGGTGGAGTACGAATACTCACCGAGGAAAACGGCCGGTCGGGTGGACAAAACCCGGGCGACCGGGTGGGAGGGGGACCGGGTGAGAAAGACGAGACCAGCCGCCGTCGCCAAGCCGCTGACCGGATCGAGCGCGGCGAAGTTGCGCGCCCATTGTCCCCATGGAAGCACGGCGCAAGCGCAGATCGCTCCGGCTCCGAAGACCAACGCGGTAATTCCCCAGGGCCAGCGTTCGCGGAGCGCACGCGCTCGCGGCCCCGGCGAATAACACGTCCTCGCGGCGAGCGCTCCCAAGCAGAAGAGCGCGATGTAGTGCAGGTAGAGGCCAGCAAGTCGCGTGTCCCGGAGAAGAATCTGCCCGGCGATGGCGGCGGTGATCCAGAGAGCACTCGTCCGCACCACGCCGAAATGGCGCCAGCCGGCGACGACGACCGGGAACAACAGATAGATATGCCACTCGACCGCGATGGACCAGAAGCAGTGGTTGATCTGGCCGTTGATGCCGCCTAACACGTCCTGCAGCATGAGCGCATTGCCGATAACGCCGAACGGCGTCACCACCGTGCTTCGATCCCAATGCGTGCCCGTCCGCTCGCCGACAACCGTCGCGATCAGGACGAGGCTGAGCAGCATCGCGAGATAGTACGGCGGCAAGATTCGCCACGCGCGGCGCCGGAAAAACGCTCTCAGCCCACCGGGCAACACGCCGCCCGCTTTGGCGACGGGCAGACCCAGGCAGAATCCGGAGAGGACGATGAATATGTTCACGGACAGATGTCCGTAGGAGAGCAGGCGAGCGACCGCATGCATGAACGCGCCAGTCGGCATGCCGCGATCCGGCCCCCAGAACTCCAGCATCGCGTGGTGCGCGACCACATACAGCGCGGCCGCAGCTCTGAGTCCGTCCAGAAAGGGCAGGCGGTCGTTTTGCGGGCGGTTTTCCTGGGCGGTGGACATGATCGCGAAGCGGAGACCGGAGGTTCTGGCGGAGTCACGGCGAGACGACGCGAAAACCTCGCGGGCGGCGGGGAACTAGCCGGGCGGCAGGAGCGCGGTCCGCAGCGGGGGCGCCGCCCTAATAACCGGGAGAATGGTCGCTGGCGGCGTTTCGCCACCGTGAATGCGAATTGTGACGTATCCGTGACCAAACCGCTGCGGCGTTCTGCGAGACTCGTCGCATGTCCAATCCCTCCGCTGACAACTCCGAAGTCCTGCTCCGTTCGTATCCGAACTCGTGCGACTCGTGAAGGGCGGCCAGTCCGCCGGCAAGGGCGGCCGCACGGCAGACCAGCCCTCGAGCGCAGAGGGCAGGCCGGCGATGGTGCGTTCGAGGCCTCGTCCCACCCGCACGGAATTGTCGATTGCCGCTTACAATCCGAACGGCCGTCTTGCTGCGGGGAAAATCGACGGAAACGGACGCGTCGACGAGGAGGCCGAAGTCGAACACTTCCGATAAGCCGGAGGCGGATCCGGGTC
The DNA here is from genome assembly GCA_003054665.1 of Opitutaceae bacterium EW11. Lineage (GTDB taxonomy): Bacteria > Verrucomicrobiota > Verrucomicrobiia > Opitutales > Opitutaceae > EW11. Next base: position 429,834 of record QAYY01000003.1, read on the forward strand.
GCGGCGCTCAGGGCTGGTTTAGCAGGAAGGGCGGCTGCCCGACTCACCGGGAACCGCTTCGAGCGGCCTCGAGGCTGTGGTGAACCGCGACCAGCAGGTCGAGCCGGGTGAACGGCTTCGAAAGACACTCGAGCTTGAGCGCCTCAAGTTCGCTCGTGGGCAACTGCCGCGAATCGCGTCCGCTCACCAGCACAATCGGAATTCGCGGAGCCAGATTCCGGATGGCGCGGCTGCAGGCCGCACCGTCCAGGTACGGCATGCCGAGGTCGCAGACGACTCCGGCGATCTCGCTCCGGTGGACAGCGAACGTGGAAAGCGCGTCGGTGCCGTCGTTCGCCGCCATCACTCGGTAGCCGTGCGCTTCGAGCGCGGTGCGCACGATCTCGCGCAGGGAGTGATCGTCGTCGGCGACGAGGAGAAGCTCGCCGCTGCCCCGAGGAGGTTCTTGGGCGGCGACTGCGGCGATGGGCTCGTCGGGCTCGCATGCCGGGAGAAAAATGTGGAAGCGCGTGCCGGCTCCGGGCGCGGTGTCGACGTCGAGAAATCCCCGATGCTCCAGCACGATTCGCTGAACCATCGCCAGACCCAGCCCCGTGCCGCGGCCCGCCGGCTTGGTGGTGTAGAACGGCTCGAAGATCTTGGCCCGCACCTCTTCCGACATGCCCGTGCCTGTATCCGCCACCGTGATGCGGATATAGTTTCCTGGAGCGGCGGCTCCGTGCGTGTGGGCGAACGACGAGTCGACGGTGAAGTTGGCGAGCTGGATCGAAATGTCGCCGCCGGAGGGGAGGGCGTCGCGCGAGTTCACGCAGAGGTTCATCAGCACCTGGTGAATCTGGGTCGCGTCTCCGATCACGGATCTCAGGGGCTCGTCGAACGACAAGTGCACGCGGATCCCTGCGGGAAACGACTCGCGGAGCAGGCGAACCACGTCCTTCGCCAGATGTTCGACGCGGAAAGGAACGCGTTCCCCCGCGGTGCCGCGGACGAAGGTCATGATCTGTTTCACCATCGAAGCGCCGCGGTGCGAAGTGGCGAGGATCACTTCGGCCAGGGGCTGGACGTCGCCGCCGGTGGGATCCGCGGCGAGCGACTGAGCCGACATGATCAGCGGCGTGAAGACGTTGTTCAGATCGTGGGCGATGCCGCTCGCGAGCGCTCCGACGCTCTCCATCCGCTGCGTGCGCAGGGCTTGCGCCTCCATCTTCCGTTTCTCCGTCACGTCGGTGTTGACGATGAAGAAGGAGACGGGTTGTCCGGCTTCGTCGCGCACGAGCGTCCACCGCGACTCGACCACGATCTCTTCGCCTCCCGGAGCCGCATGGGTGAGTCGTCCGAGCCATTCGCCCTTCTCGAGCGCGGTGGCGACGGGGTCGCCTTCCGCTTCGCTGAGCGGAAACTCCTGGAACAACTCGTCGGCAAGCCTGCCGGCCGCCTGTCCCGGCGCGATCGCGTAGAGGCGTTCGGCGCTGCTGTTGCAGTAGAGAATGCGGCCGCGGAGGTCGCGGACCAGGATGGCGTCGCGCGCCTTGTCGAGGAGGGCGGCCCGCTCGCGCGCGGCGGCTTCCGCCCGCCTGCGTTCCGCGATCTCCTGGCTGAGCGCTTCGTTGGCCCGTTCGAGATCCGCGGTGCGCTCGATCACGCGATGCTCAAGGAGGTCATGGGAGCGGCGCAGCTCCTGCCGAAGCTTGTGGTTCACCAGCGCCATCTCGATCGCGATCTGCAGCTCCCGCTCGCGAAAGGGCTTCAGCAGGTAGGCGTCGGCCTGGGTCAGCTTCGCGCGTTTCAGCGTAATGTCGTCGGCGTTCGCGGAGAGGTAGATGACCGGAACGTCGTAGTACTCGACGATGCGGCGCGCCGCCTCGACGCCGTCGATCTCTCCCGGCAGGCAGATGTCCATCAGCACGACGTTGGGCGAGCGCGCGCCGGTTTCCTGCACGGCTTCCTCGCCCGTGGTGAAGACGCCGCAGACGTCGTACCCGAGCTTCTTCATTCGGCGCTCGAGATCGAGGGCGACCAGCATCTCGTCTTCGACGATCAGGATTCGGGCGGACGGGGTCATTGGACCAGGCGTTTTTCGGGGGCCTCGTGGAGGCGCAGGACGAAGCGGGTGCCGGCGTCCCGGTAGACTTCGATCGTGCCGCGCAGCTGCTGGACCAGCGTAGCGACAAGTTGGAGACCGAGCGTGCCGGCACGGCTCACGTCGATGTCCACCGGCATGCCGGCGCCGTTGTCGGCCACCTCCAGTTCGAGCCAGCCCGGGGACGTCCGTGCGAGCCGCAGGCGGATCGCGCCGGCGCCGCCGGAGGGGAAGGCGTGCTTGTAGGCGTTGGAGACGAGCTCGTTGATGATCAGCCCGCAGGGAATGGCGGTGTCGACGCCGAGGTGCAGGTCGTCGCAGTCCAGCTGGAAAGAGATCCGTGCGCTGCGGGCGTCCTGGGAGCCGACGAGCGAGTCGGTCAGATCCCGGGCGTACTCGCCGAAGTCGATCCGCGCCAGATCCGCCGATTGATAGAGTTTTTCGTGGACCAGCGCCATGGAGACGATGCGGCTCTGCGAGTCGACGAAGAGCGCCCGCATGTGTTCGTCCTTCACGTGTTCCAGCTGGAGGTTCAGCAGGCTGGAGACGATCTGCATGTTGTTTTTCACCCGGTGGTGGATCTCCTTCAGCATCACGTCCTTTTCCTTGAGCGATTTCTGGAGGCGCTCTTCCGCGCGGCGGCGTTCGGAAACGTCGCGGCAGACGCTCACGATCCCGCCGTCCTCCTCCAGGGTCAGGGAGAGCTCCTGGTCGAAAAAGCTGCCGTCCCGCCGGCGCGCCTGCAGCGTTCCGCGCCACTGCCGTTTTTCCCGGAGGGTCGGCAGAATCTGTTGCTCCAGCAGCGCCTGTTCCTCGGGACCGTAGAGTTCACGCCAGCTCTTGCCGACGAGTTCGTACGCGTTGGCGTATCCGAAAAGGACTGCGTGGGTCGAGTTGACGTAGGTGTAGACCCCTTCCCGGTCGAGGATAGCGATGCCGTCCGCCGCGGCTTCGATCGCGAGGAGCTGCCGCCGCAGGACGTCCTCCGCCTCGCGCCTCGCGGTGATGTCGCTGAGCGTTCCGGCGGTGCCGGTCATGACGCCGTTTTCGTCGGTGGTGAGGCGGGCGAACACCTCGATCCAGCGGTACGGTTCGCCTTTCGCGAGGTAGCGCACCTCGTGCCGGCAGTACTCCTTCTTCCTTTCGATCAAGGGGAGGAAGAGTTCGCTGTTGCGCTGGCGGTCGTCGGGGTGGACGAAGCCGAGAAACGATTTGCCGAGGCTCTCCTCGACGCTGAAGCCGGTGATCTCGGTCCAGGCCGAATTGAGATATGTCCAGAGTCCCTGGGCGTCGGTCTGGAAGACGACCTCCTTCAGGTTGGTCACGAGGGACCGGTACTGGGCCTCGCTTTTTCGCAGGGCCTGATTGGTGAGCTCATAGTCACCGCTCAACTCCCGGTAACGCTGCTCGCCCAGCCGGAGTTCCCGCTCCGTGCGCTGATTGTGTATGATGGCCCCCAATACGCGAGTGGCGGAGCGAAGCGCCTCGACCTCCACGGGATTCCACTTCACGCCGGCCTCGCGGCAGCCGAGCGTCAGCAGGCCCCAGAAACGGTTCGGACCCTCCAGGATCGGCAGGCAGAGATAGGATTGGGTGCCGAGGCTCCGGAGCAGTTCCTTCTCGGGCTGGGCGCGGCCCTCCACCCCGCCCTGCACGACCCGGCCCTGCCGTAGCTCCTCGGCGGAGGGCCAGCCGAGCGATTCCTCCCACGCGATGCCCTGGTAACGGTCGAAGGGCGGGTAGGGAAGCGACGGCCCGAACCATGCCTGGTCCAGGCTCAGCGTCCGGTGGTCGCCGGACTTCTTTTCCTGCCAGACGCAGAGGTGATCGGCGCCGGTGACCTCGCCAATCTGGCGCAGCGCGGTGGAAAGCGCCTGGTGGTAGTTGTCGGAACGGAGAAGGGTTTCGGTTGCGACGCTGACGGCCTCCAGGATCGCGTCGCGGCGGGCCATGGCGGCCTCGGCCTCCTTGCGGGCGGTGATGTCGGCCTGGACGCCGATGAAATGGGTCACTTCGCCGGAGCGGTTTCGCACCGGCGAGAGGCGGATCTCGTTCCAGAAAGGTGTTCCGTCCTTGCGGTAGTTGCGGAGGACCGCTTCGCAATCGCGCTTTTCCGCCAGCGCCCGCCGCACGATCTCCAGCCCCGGCTGCTCGACGTCGTTCCCCTGGAGAAACCGGCAGTTGCGGCCGAGAAACTCCTCGGGGGCATACCCGCTGATCGTTTCGACGGCACTATTCGCAAAGATGACCGGCAGGTCGCTCAGGCGGGCGTCGGCGATGATGATGCCGCTGTGCGCGGTGTTGATCGCCTGTTCGAGCAACCGGAGCCTCTCCTCGTGCGCGAGGCTTTCCGGAACCTCCGTCATCAGGCCCTGGCAACAGAGCCGGCCCCGTTCGTCCCGCGCCGTGCGCACGAGAAACCGCACCAGGGGCCGCGCCGTCCCGGCAGTCCGCATCCGGTATTCAAGCCTGCGATACCCGGAAACCAGTTCGCTCTCCGGGCACTGGTCCGTCATGGCGTTGCGCTCGTCGACGAGGAGATCGCTGAGCGAGACCGCGCCGCTGGCAAAATCCTCGGCCGTGTAGCCGAAGAGCCGGATGTTTTCGGAGACGTATTCGACCGGCCAGCCGGGCTCCAGTCTCCAGCGGATCGCTACAACGGGACTTTCCTGGAGAATGGCCGCCAGCTCCTGCATGGTCGTGGTGGCGTCGCGCCGGGACGTGTCAGACGGATCGACCGCGGAGGGCGAGGCCTTCGGCGGGGAAGGGGTGTTCCGCGAGATGTCGGGGGCGGTGGGCGGCGACATTGTCTGGAGTGAAGCAGCCGCCCTCACGCCTACGGCAGCGGGGCGGAGGAGTCGAGTCCGCGGGCGCGCTTCGCGGAGCAATCAGAAACGGCATGCTTCACCATCGGATTTCGACCGGCCCTCTTAACCGAAAAACTGCGTAGCGAGCGGCAAAAACCCCTCTGAAAACTACGTAGTGGATCCGTAGCGACGCACGGACTTGGATCTACTTTCTGTGGCCGGCCTGGAGATCGCGAACGAGCGGCGCCGCAAGCAATGCCGGGTCCAGGCGAACCCGGCGACGGAGACGGAGACCTCGATGTCCCCCGGCCGACGCAAACGCCCTGGGTGCGCCGTTCTTTCGTCCGTTTCCGGTGTGCCCGTGGCACGCTTCGGCTCGCGAGGGTGGGTGGGGCGCCTCCGTGAAAAGTCGCAAAACGTGACAGAACCGTGACCCGGCGTGGGCAAGGATCTGCGAGACTCAGCGAACGAAATCGGCGCCGCCGTCGTCATGCCCATGCCCACCATCAAGCCAGAATCCCGCCCTCAGCCGCTCGGTCGCTCGTTCCGGGTATCGATCGAATACTCGTGCTTGGAGGAACCCGCCAAGCGTGTCCGCGAGGTGATCCAGCTCGATGTCACCGACGGCTCCGTCACGAGCGTCACGGCGGCGCGTACCGACGGATCCGAGCCCAAGGCCGAGCCTGCCACCCCTGCTCACTCCAGCCGCTGAACTCTCCATCTATCTCTCCCATCATGAACTCCGCATCCAGCAACAAATCACAACGCCCGTCATCGCTTTCCGAGGGGCCTGCCCGTCAGCTCGGTCGCGCAGGTCCCCGCGGTTGGTTTGCCCAGTGGAGCCTTGGCCGTCGGATTGCAGCGGGCTTTGGAATCATCCTCCTCCTGGTGGTCCTGCAGGCTGCGTTTTCGGCGCGGGCGCTTTTCGAGGCGGACGCCAAGGTCTCGAATATCAGCAAGACTTCGATTCCTGCGCTCACGTTGCTCGACAAAGTGAACCGTCAGGTCTCCGAGATTCATCTCCTGGTTGTGCGTTGTCTGCTCACGAGCGACACGTCGGTCGTTCGCGAGACGGAAAAGCAGGTTGCCGCGCTTCGCGACGAGGTGCTGTCGCTCTGCGAACAATACCGCGCGATTGGCGTAAGCACGCCGAAGGAGAAGGAGGCCTTCAGGCACATGACCGAGCTCCGAGACCAATACGTGGCCAGCCGTTCGAAGCTGTTTGGAATGCTGGAGGCCGGCGATCGCGAAGGCGCCCAGGCCTTCAACGCTTCCATCTTTCGCGCTCAATACGACGCCTACCAGAAGTCGGTGCTCGATATTGTGGATTCGGAAACGAACGACGCCCATGCCGCCGCCGCGAGCACGCGCTCGACGATGAAGCTCGCCCGCAACATCTCCCTCATGAGCGCCGGAGGCGTCATCCTGCTGGGAGTGGTGTTCTCCGTGTTCCTGGTGACCGGCATATCCAGGACCCTTTTCCGAATCGCCTCCGCTCTCGGCGAAGGCGCCGAACAGGTGGCAGCGGCCTCGGCCCAGGTCGCCGGGTCCAGCCACACCCTGGCGGAAGGCGCGAGCGAGCAGGCAGCGTCCCTGGAGGAAACCGGTTCCTCGCTCGAGGAAATGTCCAGCATGACGACGCGAAATTCCGAGAGCGCCCAGAAGGCCAGCGTGCTGGCACGCTCTTCCCGCGAATCGGCGGAAGTCGGTGCCAAGGGCATGGAGTCGATGCAGGATGCGATGGCTGCGATCAAGGAGTCGAGCGACGACATCGCCAAGATCGTCAAGACCATCGACGAGATCGCTTTTCAGACCAACATCCTCGCGCTGAATGCGGCGGTCGAGGCGGCCCGGGCCGGCTCCGCTGGAGCGGGCTTTGCGGTTGTTGCCGACGAGGTTCGCGCCCTGGCCCAGCGCAGCGCCGAATCGGCGAAGCAAACCGCGGCCAAGATCGAGGGGGCGATCACGAAATCCCGCCAAGGTGTCGAGATCAGCGAGAAGGTCGGCGCCAGCCTCGGCTCGATCGTGGAGAAGATCCGCCAGGTCGACAGTCTCATCGCCGAGGTGAGCACGGCCAGCACCGAACAGAGTCAGGGAGTTGCCCAGATCAATCTTGCGGTTGGAGAGATGGACCGGGTTGTCCAGAGCAACGCCGCCAACGCGGAAGAGGCCGCCTCCGCCGCGGAGGAGCTGAACGGACAAGCCGCGACCATGCGCGAATCCGTCACCGAGCTGCTTCGCCTCGTGCAGGGCGGACGCGCCGGTTCGCCCGAAACGACCCCCAAGCCCGCCGCCGAACCGGCGCCCGCCGCGGGCAAAAGCCTCCGCGCTGCCTTCCTTCGCGGGAATCCGCGCCCGGCCAAGGCCTCGGAGCGTCGCGTGAGCAGGCCCGCCGGTTCCGGGGAAGTTCTGCCCGCGGAGATGGCTTTCCGAGATATTTGACGCCCGTCGATCCAACCTATGAATACAACAAAACCGCTCGAGGGAAAATACCTGTCCGTGCTCCTGCAGGGGGAGTCCTATGCCCTGTCCGTCCTTAAGGTCCGGGAGATCGTGCGCATCCCGAAGATCAACCCGCTTCCGCACCTGCCAAGCTACGTGAGAGGCGTGATGAACCTGCGCGGGCAGGTCATCCCGGTCATCGACCTGAGATCCCGGTTCGGCCTGCAGTCGGAGCTCGGCGAACGCACTTGTGTGGTCGTCGCGAACGTCGCCACGTCGCGCGGGCTCGAGCGCCCGATGGGCATGATCGTCGACGGCGTGGAGGACGTCGCCTTCATCTCCGGGGCCGACATCGAACCTCCTCCGTTCCTCCGGGCCGGCGCGACCAGCTGCCTGCTCGGCATGGCCAAGAGCAAAGGACAGGTCAAACTCCTGCTCGACGTGGATCGTATCGACGATCCGGATGCGCTGACGGCCGGCGCACGCGCAGCCTGAACGAACGACTCAACGACCATGGACTCCGATTCTTCCGTTCGCCCGACGCCCACGACCGGCCGAATGGCCCAGGTCCTGCAGTTTTATTCGGCGAGTTCACGTCCCGCGGGGAAACCCGCCGGCCCCGAAGCGCCGTCGGACGGTTCCGACACCGCTCCGAAAGGCGCGGCGGCGGCTCCTGTGCCGACGCGGAAGCAGGCTTCTCGTCAGGCGTGAGGTGAGACCGTCGCGCCGGCAGCCGGGCGGGCCGGGTCATTGGGCGGCGCCTGGATGCAGCATCCGGTGGACTTCAGCGAGAAGCTGCGTCCGGGTGAAGGGCTTCTCCAGGAGTGCCGCGTTCAGTTCGGCGATCTGCTCCCGGGGCATTCGCGAGGAATCGCGGCCGCTGAGGAGGAGCAGTGGCAGGAGCGGTGACACGCGCCGCAGCCCGCGGGCGCAGCCGAGGCCGTCGAGGAGCGGCATGGCATAATCGGAAATGACGCCAGAGACCGCTCCGGGCTCGGCGGCAAAACGCGCGATCGCGTCCACGCCGTCGGTGGCGACCACGACGCGGTAGCCGTGCGCCTCGAGCACCTCGCGGACGATCTCCCGCACGGATTGCTCGTCGTCGACGACGAGCAGTCGCTCTCCAGCGCCTCGCGGCGGCTCCACGATGGGCGCCGGAGGCTCGGTCTGCGCCTGTTCGCAGGCCGGAAGGAAGACCTGAAAGCGGGTGCCTCTTCCCGGCGCGGAGTCCATATCGAGGAAACCGCGATGATCCCGGACGATCGTCTGCACGATGGAAAGCCCGAGGCCGGTGCCCTTGCCGCTGGCCTTTGTCGTGAAGAATGGCTCGAAGATCCGTGCCCTGATCTCGGGCGTGATGCCCGCGCCTGTATCCGAAACGCTGATGCAAACGTAGTCGCCGGGCGCGGCTTTCCCGTGCAGCGCCGCGAACGCCGGATCGACGGTCTTGTTGGAGAGCTGGAGGCCGAGTTCGCCGCCGTCCGGCATCGCATCCCTCGCGTTCACCATCAGGTTCATCATGAGCTGGTGGAGCATGGTCGGGTCGGCCAGGACCGACCAGAGACCGGGCTGGTACTGGAGCCGGATGCGGAGATTGGACGGGAAGGTTTCCTGCGCGAGGCGGTGAACGTCCTTTGCCAGATGTTCGGCCCGGATGGGCGCAAGATCGGAGGAGCCGCCGCGGACGAACGTGAGAATCTGGCGGACCATGCCCGCGCCGCGGTGGGAGACGCCGTGGATAAGCTTTCCGATGCTCCGGGCCTCCTCGGCGGTGGCCACCTCCTCGAGCGATTGCGAGGCGACGAGAAGGGGAGTGAAGACATTGTTCAGATCATGGGCGATCCCGCTCGCCACCGCGCCGATGCCCTCCAGCCGCTGGGTCCGGAGATACTCGGCTTGGAGCCGGCGCTTCTCCGTCACGTCTGTATTCACGATCAGGATTGATTTCGGCTGGCCCGCTTCGTCGCGCACCAGCGTCCACCGCGATTCCACCAGGAGTTCTGACCCGTTGGGACGGGTGTGGACGAGTTCTCCGACCCACTCGCCGCGGCCCAGCACGGCTTCGCGGGGGTCGTCGGGCGCGGAGGCGGGACGCTCGTTGAGCAGCTCGTCCGCCGACTTTCCCCGGGCTTGCGCCGCGTCGATCCCGTACAGTTGTTCCGCGCTTCGATTCCAGTACAGGATCCGGCCGTGGAGATCGCGGACGAGGATGGAGTCGCGGGCCTTGTCGAGCAGCGTGGCCTGTTCCCGGGCAACCGCTTCGGCGTGCCGCCGTTCGGCGATCTCCGCCTTCAGCGCCTCGTTGGCGGCGGCGAGCTCGCGCGTGCGTTCCTCGACTTTCCGTTCGAGGTTGGCGTGCGATTCGAGGACGGCACGCTGCAGCCGGTGGTTCTCCAGGGCCATCTCGATGCAGATATGAAGCTCACGTTCGCGAAACGGCTTCAGCAGATAGCTCGCCGGGCCCGTCGCCTTTGCGCGCTTCAGCGTGGTCTCGTCGGAGTTGGCCGTGAGGTAGACGACGGGGAGGCCATATTGCTCTCGGATCACGCCGGCCGCCTCGATGCCGTCGATCGAGCCAGGGAGGCAGATATCCATCAGGACCAGGTCGGGCCGGGAGCGCGCCGCCTCCGCGACGGCCTCGGCTCCCTCGCTGACCACGGCCTCGACTTCGAAGCCGAGTTTTTCGAGGCGGCGCTTCAGGTCCATCGCGACCAGCGGTTCGTCCTCCGTGACGAGAATGCGGGTGGGAGTGCTCACGAGATGAACCGCTTCTGGGGGACCTCCTGCAGGTCGAGGACGAAGCGGGTGCCCCCGGTGCGATCGATCTCCAGCGAGCCTCGAAGCTGGTGGACGAGGGTGGCGACGAGTTGCATGCCCAGCGAGCGGCTCCTGCGGAGATCGAAATCCTCCGGCAGGCCGCAGCCGGTGTCGGCGACCTCGAACCGGAGGCGTCCGGGGGCCGGGCGTTGCAGCCGGAGGGTGATCCTGCCGGGGCCGCTTCGCGGAAAGGCGTGCTTGTAGGCGTTTGAGATGAGTTCGTTGAGCAGAAGGCCGCACGGGATGGCGGTGTCGATGCCGAGATGGAACTCGTCGGCATCGACGCGGAATTCGATCCCGGAGGCGCGGGTCCCCTGGCTTCCGACGACGCTCTCGGTGAGATCCTCGATGTAGTCCCGAAAGTTGATCTCCGCCAGATTGGCCGACTGGTACAGCTTCTCGTGCACCAGCGCCATGGACGCGATGCGGTTTTGCGAGTCGATGAAGAGCGCGCGGGTCGCTTCGTCCCGGATGTGTTCGAGCTGCAGGTTCAGCAGACTGGAGACGATCTGCATGTTGTTTTTCACCCGGTGGTGAATCTCCTTCAGCATGACATCCTTCTCGAGGAGCGACTTCTGGATCCGCGACTCGCCCAGGCGGCGCTCGGTGATGTCGCGGCAGACGCACACCAGCCCGTCGCTCCCGACCATGGTGAGGGAGAGTTCCTCGTCGAAGAACGTGCCGTCGCGCCGGCGTGCGCGCATGGTGCCGCGCCACGTCCCTTCTCGTTTCAGCTGCGGAAAAACGCGCTGTTCGATCTCCGCGATTTCCTCGGGCGCGTAGAGTTCCCGCCACGTTTTTCCCACGAGTTCCTCGCCGGAGGCGTACCCGAAAAGCGAAAGGTGGGTGGAGTTGAGATATGAATACACGCCCTCGTGGTTCAGGATGGCGATGCCGTCCACCGCCGTCTCGATCGCGGTGCTCTGGCGCCGCATCAGGTCCTCCGCCTCGCGCCGGGCGGTGATGTCGGTCAGCGTTCCCGAGGTGCCGACGATGGCGCCGCCGGCATCGAGCGTCAGCCGGGCGAAGACCTCGATCCAGCGGTAGCCGCCCTTCTTGGCCAGATACCGGACCTCATGGCGGCAGTAGTCCTTTTCGCGCCGGATGAGCGGCAGGAAGAGCTGGTTGTTGCGCTCCCGGTCGTCGGGATGGACGTAGTCGAGGAACAACTTGCCGAGGCTCTCCGCGACCGTGAAGCCGGTGATCTCCTGCCAAGCCTGATTGAGGAAGGACCAGTTCCCCGAGGCGTCGGTCTGGAACACGACCTCCTTGAGATTGGTGACCAGCGAGCGGTACTGCGCCTCGCTCTTCCGGAGAGCGTCGTTGGCCGCCTGATACTCCGTGAAGTCGTCGATGGTGCCGACGTAGCCTGTGACCTCTCCCTTGGGGCCGTGCATGGGCGTGGCGGAGCTCTTCACCCACCTCACGCCTCCCTGCGGTTGCCGGATCATGAATTCCGCGCGGAAGGGCCGGCCGGCGCGGACGGTCCGCTCCCATTCGGCGACCACCGTCTGCAGGCTCTGATCCTCAAGGCGCTTGCGCCACTCCCCGTTGGCGAAGGCGTCGGCGAGGACGCCGAAGACCTCCTGCAGCCGGGCATTGGTGTAGAGAACCTTGCCCGAGGCGTCCGCCTCGAAGATCCCCACCGGCGAGACGGCGCTGAGAGTTCGGAAGCGCTGTTCGCTCGCGCGCAGCGCCTGGTCGATCTGGCTGCTGTGGATGATCGCGCCGAGCACGCGGGTGACGGACTGCAGGGCTTCGATCTCCGAAACGGCCCAGATCACGGACGGCGACACGCTGCCGAGGGAAAGGATGCCCCACAGATGCTGCGGCCCGTCGAAAATCGGGATGCCGAGAAACGATTGAACGCCCATTCCGACCACCAAAGCGCGCTCCTCCGGGGAGGCGTGGTCGAGGGAGCCCTGAACCCACTTGCCCTGCTGGAGCGGAGGGGCTGAGGGCCAGGACTCCGGATTTCCCCAGGGGATGCCCTGCCAGTCGTCCACCGAGTAGGGCTCGAGCCGCGGGCCGTTCCAGGCGTGCTGGAGGTTGAGGGTGCAGTCGATTCCGGCCCCGGCAACGCGCCAGATGCAGAGGTGGTCGGCGCCGGTGACCTCGCCGATCTGGCGCATGGCCGCGGGCAGCCTCTCCATGTAGTCGTCGCTACGGAGCAGCATCTCGGTGGCGTAGCTCATCGCCTCGAGGATGGCGTCGCGCCGCGAGAGGGTGTCCTCCGCGTTCTTGCGCGCGGTAATATCAGACTGGATACCGATGAAATGCGTCACCTCCCCGCAGGGGCTGAGCACCGGCGAGAGCTTCACCTCGTTCCAGAAGAGGGAGCCGTCCTTGCGGTAGTTTCGCAGCCTCACCTCGCACGGCCGCCGATCCTGCAGCGATTTCCGGATCGCGACCAGCCCGGGCTGGTCCCGGTCCTCGCCCTGCAAGAAGCGGCAGTTTCTTCCGAGAATCTCCGAGACGGCGTAGCCGGTGTTTCTCTCCACCGCCGGGTTCGCGTAGATCACCGGCATGTCGGGCCGCCGGGCATCCGAGATGATGATGCCATTCTGGGCCATCTCGATCGCGTGTTCCAGGAGCTGAAGCCACTGCTGGTGCTGCATCGATTCGACGACCTCCTTCATCGAGCCCTGGCAATAGATCCGTCCGGGCGCCTCGTGCACCGTCCGGACCTGAAAGCGCACCAGCTTCGTCCCGCTCGGCCGGATCTTGAGCCGGTATTCGAGCCGGCGGTATCCGGGGTGCGTCATGCTTGGAGCCGTATCCGCGCCCGCGTACGGGTCCTCGTCGATCAGCTCGCCGAGGGACACGGCGCCGGAGAGCAGCTCCTGGGCGGCGTAGCCGAACTGGGAGATGTTCTCCGAGACGTATTCGACCGGGAGCCCGGGCTCGAGTCTCCAGCGGATGAATACGACGGGGCTGTCCCTTACCAGTTCGGAAAGAAGGAGCCTTTGTTCGGGCGTTTCGGGGGGGAGGTCGGGCATCGGTCGCGGAACGACCCGAGGCGGGCGGCAGCATGCCCCGCCGCACCCCGGACGGACTGCATGCGTATTCATCGGCCGGATCGCGGTCCGGTTCACGCAAATCGGCTGGGAACCGCCGCTCACCGGCCGTCCGTGACGGTTCAATGCGGCGTGGTCGGCAGCCAGAGGGAGCAATGGAGGGTTGTGCCGCCGGGGGCCTGCCCGTCCAACCAGAGGATACCCTGCAGCTTCGGCACGAGCAGGGCGGGAACGGTCAGGGTGAAGTCCGCGTGCTCCAGATCCCGGACGCTCGCTTCGGGCGAGTCGAACATGCGTTGCACGCGTTGCTGAACGTCCGGAGCGAGCGAAAGACCGCGCGACCGCAACGCGAAGTGCACGTGGGCGCGGTGGGCCGTCTCGGAAATGAGGTCGACCAGCAGCTCGACCGAGCCGGAGTCCGTCTCCTCCACGAAGAATTCCAGCAAGTGTCTCAGCAGCTGGGTCAGCCGGGGCCCGTCGGCGTAGGCGACCCGGGGTACCTCCGGGGCGATGTCGCAGGTGAGCTCGATGCCCCGCTCTTTCGCCCGGAGTTCGGCGGGGATCAGCACCCGCACGATATGATCGCGGAGGTGGATTTCGTTTTTCGAGAGCTCGATGTGGCCGGACTCGAGATTCGCGATCGCGATCACGCCGTCGACCATTCGCAGGAGCGACGAGGCGCAGTCTTTCACGACGTCCAGGCAGTCGCGCTGCTCGGCGGAGAGAGGGGTCTGCTCGAGCACGTCGGCCATGCCGACGATGCCGTTCATCGGAGTCCTGATCTGGTGGCTGATGTTGGCGAAAAAACGCGTGCGGCTGCGGGCGGCCGCTTCGGAGATGGCGCGGGCTTCCCGAAGATGGGTCTCCATTTTCACATGTTCCGCCACCTGCCGGACCAGCTGCCGGTTCGCCTCAGCCAGCTCGCGGGTGCGCTCCTGAACCCGCGCCTCCAATTCGTCCCGGGCCTGCTGCAATTCCCGCTGCAGACGGCTGTGATGCAGGGCGGCCTCAAGGCTGATCTTGAGTTCCCGCTCGCGGACGGGCTTCAGGATCGTGTTGAAGGGATGGGTGGCGGTGATGCGCGCGAGGGTCGCCGAATCGGAGTTGCCCGTGACAAAAATCACCGCGCAGCCCAGGTCGTCGGCCAAGTGCTCCGCCACCTGCACGCCGTCCATTTCGCCGACGAGGTTCACGTCCACCAAGATCAGGCTCGGCCGCGCAAGATGGGCGAGAATCAACGCTTCGTCACCCGAGGCGGCGATCCCGGCCACCTCGTAGCCGAAGTGCTCGATGCGGCGCTTCAGATCCAGCGCGAACACCTGTTCGTCTTCGACCAGAAGGATCTTCGGTTTCTTTTCGCCGGCGCCATCCGGCTTGGAAGGGGAGTTGTCTCCGCGCGAATTCACGGCTGGGTCCATGCGTTCATTCTTCCAGAAGTGCGCCGACGGGGTGTCACGGATGAGTCACAAGTCTGGATACCTTTCTTCCCACGCTTCCACCGCAGGGATTTACATTCTTCGGAGATGTCCGATGCTCGGGGGCATGCCCTCGAACGCACGGATCCTGGTGGTGGACGATGATGCCGCCATGAGAGCCACCGTTCGACTCTGCCTCGAGTCGGCTGGATATCGCATCCTGGAATGCACGGACGGCGCCAAGGCGTTGGAGACCGTGCAGTCCGAGCAGCCCGCGTTGATCGTGCTGGACGTGATGATGCCAAACCTGGACGGACTCTCCACGGCGCAGGAGTTGCGCCGCGTGGGCGTAACGACCCCCGTCCTCATGCTCACGACGCGCAGCGAGATTCCGCAGAAGGTCGCGGGCCTGGAGGCGGGCGCGGACGACTATCTCGCCAAGCCGTTTGATCGCCGTGAGCTGCTGGCCCGGGTGCAGGCCCTGTTGCGCCGGGAGGAACGCCAGAACCGTACCCGCCGCGTGCTCCGGTTTGGCGAGATCGAGGTCAATCTCGAGTCCAGGTCCGCCACGAAATCCGGCGTGCCGCTTTCGCTCACCCGCACCGAGTTTTCGCTCCTTGAGCTGCTGGCGAAAAACCTGGGGGCTCCCGTCACGCGTAACCAAATGATGGATTCAGTCTGGGGGTACACCTACTTTCCGGAGAGCCGCACTGTCGACACCCACATCTGGCGTTTGCGAAAGAAACTCGGCGACGATGGCGACGCGCCCCGCTGGATCCGCAATGTCCAGGGCCAGGGCTACGTGCTGCTTCAGCCGGAGGAGGAAGAGGGCGGCGGTGGAAAGGCGAAAGCCTGATTCGGCTGCCGGACCGGCCCGTCGTTCAAGACGGCGGAACGGATACGAAGCGGTCCTTCTGCTGTTCATCGCCGCGGCACAATCCCCTTGTCTTCCAGGGTGAAACAGAAGTTGTTTGAGGGTGCCGCCTTCCGGAATACCGGGCACCCCATCGCGACGCATGACCGACACCGACCCCAATTCGTCTGCCCGAACGGCCGAGTGGATGATCGCTGGGTTGCTGGGGGCGAATGCGGTCTGGACCACGCTCTGTCTTGGCGGCTATCGCCCGGAGACGCTGGTCTGGACCTGGCTGCTCACTGGCTGCGCGCTCGCGGTGCATTTCCTCTCCTGGGCGTTCTCGACCGAGCGAACACATCCCGCCGGCTGGCTGGTGGTGCCGTTTCTCGCCTACGCCGCCGTCAACGTCGCTTTGGTCTCGCCGGTGCCGTGGCTCGGCTGGCGCGACTGGATGTCCTGGCTCCAGATGGCCGCGGTGTTTTGGCTCGTCCTCAACGGCGTGCGACGGGCCGGGCCGCGAAAGCTGCTCCTCGGCGTGGTGCTGGCGCTGGCGGTCGTCTCCGTGGTGCTGGCCGCATATCAGCGTTTCCTCTGGCCCGACTGGCTGATGCTCGGGCGCAAGCAGGTGCCGCAATTCCTCGGCCGCGCGAGCGGTCCGTTCGGCATCCCCAATAGCCTCGCGGCATTTCTCATCCTGCTCGTGCCCGCGTGCCTCGCGTTGACCTTCGAGCGAGGGGCAACCGCGTTCCAGCGGATACTTTTCGGCTACGCATCGCTCGTGCTCCTGCTCGGCGTGGGACTGACCATCAGCCGCGGGGCGTGGCTTTCGCTCCTCGTCGCGCTCATGCTCTGGCCGCTTTGCGTTCGAGAGCGCAGCTGGGAGTGGCGTCTTTCGGTCGCGCTGGCGGCGTTTGCCGCCGCGAGCCTCGGCGGAATCGTCGTCTACGCCTCGTCGCCGCGCGTGAAGCACCGGTTCGACATGCTGGTGCGCGACGCGGGCGAGTTGAGCCGTCCGATCCTCTGGCGCGGCGCCTTCCAGCTTTTCGAGGAGGCGCCGCTCACCGGAACCGGCGCGGCGAGCTTCAATGTCCTTTTCGAGCGGCATCGTCCGCCGCGCTTCAACGACAATCCGCAGTGGGCCCATAACGATTATCTGAATACGCTGAGCGACTACGGCCTCGTCGGCGGCGGATTGCTTTTCGGGGCGATGGCGGTGGTGGCCGTGCGCACCTACCGCTCGATGGCGGCGAGGCGCGGCACGCAGGGGCTGCTTTTCGGTTTCAACTCGATGGGGCTCACGCGCGGCTTGAGCGTCGGCGTGCTCGCATTCTGCCTGTCGGTCCTCGTCGACTTTCATTTCAAGATCCCGGCGCTTGCCATGGTTTTCGCGATCGTCGCGGCCGAGTGCGTGCTGCGCGGTTGGCCGCCGCCGCCGGAGCGCGACGGCCCCTCGGGTGCCGTTCAACTCGCCTCGATTTGCGCGTTTCTCGCGTCGGCGCTCTTTATCCTCGCCGTTGCGCTGCCTGCCTATCGCTCCGAAGCCGCTCGTTACGCGGCCCGTGAAAGCATCGATCGACTCGCATTGCTGGAACGGCCGTCCCTCAACTATCAACAGACGGTTCTGAGCGAGGCGCAGCGCGGGCTGATCGAGTCCTGTGTCCTTCATCCGGGCAACGCGCAGGCGTGGAGCGACCGGGCTTATGTATCCGCGCTTTGGTCACGTCTGGCGCCGGCACGCGCGGTCGAAATGGGAAAGGAGGCGGAAACGGCTGCCCGCGAAGCGTTGAGCGCTTCCACGGTCGTTCCCGAATTCTGGATCCGCTTGGGAGTAGCCTTGGACCTACAGGGCCGGTGGGCCGAAGCCGGGCCGGCTTTCGGCCGGGCGATCGAGACGGCGCCGTCGAATGTAATCGCCTGGTATTATGATGCTTACCACCTGAGCCTGCTTCCGGCGGCGCGGCCCTTGGCACTCTCGGCGGCAGAAACGGCTTTGCTCCTTGACCCTGGCTATAGTCCTGCAATAAGGTTGCATAAAGACTTAAGTACTCCCCATTAACGCCGATTAGATAACTGCCGATGTTCCGCGCCCCTCCATTCTGGATCGCTTGGTTCCTGATGCTTTGCGGGCTTTGTGCGTGGGCGAGTGCCCAGGCTCCGGCGCCCGGCGTGCCGCCGTCGCGCGGCGTGGTGAAAATCGCACGGGTGGTCGGCGAGGCGTACGTGACGGATTCGGCCACGTCGCTGAAGACGCGTCTGACCGCGAGCACTCTGGTGGTCGACGGACAGGTGGTGGAGACCGGCCCGAAATCGAGCTTGGTCCTGGTCTTTTCAAACGGAGCGGTGGTGAACGTGCGCGCGGATTCCCGGCTCGAAGTGGCCGAGTTTCGCCAGAGCGCTTTTTCCAAAACGCTCAACGTCGGACAGTCCACGCAAGAGCCGAGCACGTCGGCGACGAAGCTTCTCCTGCGCAAGGGCGAGATCATTTCCCAGGTTAAGAAGCTGAATCGCGACGCGGGCTCCTCTTTCACGGTGGAGACTCCGGTCGGCGCCGCAGGCATCCGCGGCACCGCGTTCGGCCTGCTTTTTGAAGGCCGCGGCCAAGTCGCGAAATACGCTCTGACGATGGCCGAAGGTCTCATTCGTTTCACGCCGCTCAGCGGTCGTCCCGTGGACGTCGGGGCGGGCAAGGAGCTGAGTTTCGACGCGCAGATCGATCCCTCGAACGGCCGTGTGGTGGCCGTCCCGGAGACTCCGGCGCCGACCGATGTTCCTGCGGCGGATGCTGCACGCCTCCAATCCGCGCTGACGGAGGTCATCGCGGCGGCGTCCTCGGTCCAATTTGTTCCTGCTACCGGCGCGAACGGTCAGTTCACCGTCAGCGCCGCGGATGCGTCCACGACTCCTTCGGCCGACGCCGCCGGCACCGGATCCGTGGATACGGCGACAGCGAGTCCGTCCGACACGAGCAGCACGTCGACGGGCGCGTTGGCATCGCCGGCTCCGACCCCTGCCGCCCAACGCACCACGCCCGGTGACGGCATGTAGTGCCGCGACGGTGTAGCCTCCCGATCCGAGTTCGGCGGCGGAGGCAAGGGGGCGATGATTGAGCGAACGCGCGCTCGCCGCGCTGGAAGCTTTCTGGCTCGCCCCGGAATGTTCATCGTCTGACTTCCGGCTTCCCGTGTCTTGGGCGCACGGCTACGTTTGCTTCGTGGCCACGCCCAAGCCGCTCACCCTCATTCGCTGGCTCGTCTTGCTTCCGATCCCGCTGCTCTGGTGTTTGGCGAGCTATTGGGGCGGCCTCGGATTTCTGGAAAACAAGCTGGTCGATTTCCGCTTTCGAGCCCGCGGCGAGATCCCCGCGCCGATCAAAGTCGTTTACGTCGACATCGACTCCGAGTCGGTCACCGACCTCGGCAACATGCCCTGGGACCGAAGCTATTTCGCCGAGGTTTCGGAGGCGCTTCTTCGGGAGGGCGGCGCGAAGGCGATCGGGTTGGACGTGGTTTTCTCCGAAAAGGGCAAATTCGAACTCGTCGACGAGCGGCGTTTCGCGGAGGGCAACGAGCGGCTGCGGAATTTCCTGTTTGCCGATCCGCCGCCTCCGCTCGTCGTCGCGGCCGGCTACGCGTCGGCGGAGGACCGCGATATCAACGGCCAGACCCTGGTGAGGCGCCTGCCGCGCGTGCGCCACCCGGCGGGCGAGGCGACACCGCCGGAGTTGCCCGAGTTTCGCGCCGGCGGGCACGGCGAGCTGCTGGCGAATCCGCCGCATATCGGACTCATCGATACGATTGACGGCGGGACGAGGTGGGTGCCGCTTTTTGCGCAGGCGGGCGGAATCCGCTATTCCCACATGTCGCTGGAGCTGGCCCGCCTGTATTGGGGCGTGCCTCCCGACGGCGTATCCGTTTTCCCGGATCGGATCGAAATGCGCCTGGGCGACGGGTCGCTGAAGGCGAGCATTCCCATGACCGACGGGCAGGACGTGGAGGTGAACTGGTTTTCGCACTGGAGCTCGCCGCGCCACAACCCACGGGCGAGTTTCGTGGACGCGTTGGTCTACGCCCGGGCGCTTCACTCGGCTTCGGCGGATGAGCGGAAGGTGGCCCGCGAGTTTTTCGCCGGCTTCAAGGACGCGGTCGTGCTGATCGGTCCGGCCGACCCGCTGCTCCAGGACATCGCTCCGACCCCGCTCGACAGCAGGCCCGTGCCGCGCGTCGGCATCCACGGAAACCTGCTGAAGACGATCGTTTCCGGCGAGTACCTGCGCCGCCCGTCGTTCGGCTGGGAGATGGTGATTGTGCTGACGCTCACCGTGGTCGTGCTGGCGCTCGCGGTCGGCGCCGGCCGGGGCCGCGCCTGGACCCGCGGGGCGGCGGTGCTCGTGGCGGGCGGATACGTTGCGCTCGCGTTTGTGGTGTTCGTCCGCGGCCACTGGGTCGTCCCTATCGCCGCCCCGCTGGGCGCCGCGCTGAGCACGAGTTTTGTCGCGGTCGGCTGGCAGCTGGTCCGTGAGGAGCGGCAGAAAGGGCGAATCAAATCGATGTTCGGCACCTACGTGTCGCCCGAACTCGTGGACCGCATGGTGGATTCCGGCGAGGATCCGAAGCTCGGCGGAGCGGAGGTCCAGATCACCGCCTATTTCAGCGACATTCAGGAGTTCTCCACCTTTTCCGAGCAGCTGACTCCGCCTCAGATCGTGGAGTTGATGAATGAATACCTGACCGCCTGCACCAACCTGATCACGGCGGAGGGCGGGACCCTCGACAAGTACATCGGGGACGCGGTCGTGGCGATGTTCGGCGCCCCCGTCGACCTGCCGGATCACGCGCATCGCGCCTGTTTGGTGGCTTTGCGCATCCAGACGCGACTGGCGGAACTCCGCCGCGCCTGGGCGGCGAGCGGACGGTGGCCGGAGTCAGTCGGACGGATGCGGACCCGGATCGGCCTGAACACGGGCGAGGCGGTGGTCGGCAACATGGGTTCGAATACACGGTTTAACTACACGATGATGGGCGACTCCGTGAACCTTGCCGCGCGCCTCGAATCGGCGGCGAAGCTTTACGGCGCAACCACGCTGGTGACCGAAGCGACGAAACAGGCGTGCGAACTGCGCGGCAACGAATGCGTTTTCCGGTTTCTTGACCGCATCGTGGTGAAAGGACGCTCCCAGCCGGTCGGCATCTACGAACTGGTGGGCTTGAGAACCGAGCTTCCCCGGCAAACGCGCGAGTGCGTGGAGGCGTTCGAGACGGGGATCGCGGCTTATCTCAGGCAGGATTGGGCGGCCGCGTCGGCGAGCTTTCGCGCCGCGGCGGAACGTGAACCGGCTGCAGTCCTTTATCCGGGAGCGACCACGCCCGCGCAGGTGTATTTGGAACGCTGTGACGTGATGAAGGCGAATCCGCCTGCGCCGGATTGGAACGGCGTCTGGGTGATGCGGACGAAATAGCGGATTCGCGCCTGGCCGCGGGCCGCGCAGCAGGAAAACCGCAGAACCGGCCGGAAACGCGCGGGCGCGGGTCGGAACAAAGTCTACCGGGCACAAAAAAACCGCGCCCGAGCCGGGCGCGGTTTTGAGAAGTGGAGCTTCGGATCGACTCAGGCCTTCGTCGCGCGACGACGACGGATGAGGGCGATCGCGCCGAGGACGCCAGCGCCGAGGAGGCCGTAGGTGGACGGTTCCGGGACGGGCGTCTGCTGGATCGGGAGTTCAGCCGTGATGGTGAATTCCGACAGCGACGTGTGGCGTTCGGCGAAGAAGAAATCGAGGTTGTAGTTGTTGCCGTTCATCAGACCCAGCTCGGCGGCGCGGGCATTCAGGTCGATCGTGCCGGTGGCGGCCTGGTGGACGCCACCGAGGTCGAGGGCCAGCTTGCCGTTGATGAAGACAAAGACGTCGTCATCGCCGGTGAACGCGAAGGTGTTGTTCCGCGAGGAGTCGTAGCCGAACGAGGTGTGGAGCTCGAGGGTGAAGCCGTAATTGTGGGCCTGCCCCTCATTGCCGAAGCCCGTGCCGTCGATCGGGAAGAACGACGTGCTCGAGTACGTGAACTTCCCGTCGTTCGCGAGGAGATCGCCGTTGGTGCCGTTGTCGTACAGCGTCACGTCGTAGTTCGACGCGATGTTCACGCCGCCGACCGTGTTGTACCACTGGTCGAAAGAGGACTGGCTGCTCACGCTGTGATAGCTCGAGCCGCCGTGGGCGTAGACGGGCTTGCCGTCGGGACCGAGATTCGAGTCGACGATGCCCGTGACAACGGCGCCATCGATCAGGTGCTCGAAGTCCGGATTCGTCTTGGTTGGGAGGATGCTGAAGTCACGAATCGTACTCGAGAGCGTGACCATTTGGGCTTGTGTAATTGCTGCCCCGGAAAGTCCGAGTGCGGCAACGGCAAGGAAGCGCGTGAGCGCGAGTGCTTTCATATTGCAGGTGTGGGGTTGCAGATGAGTCCCCGTGGACAGGAGTCCCAGAGTAGCTGCACGACTGCCTGCTATCAATCAGGCTGCCACTATGGGGTGCGTAGGGGAAACCATCAAGCGGCCGCAGAAGTTCATGGTCTCACGCCGGATGAGAAACAGTGTGCATGCACCAACTACATTGTTTGTGCACTCCTCGACGAAATCGCCACAGTCCTGGCACGGCGATTTCTTGCCCAGCAAACGACGACCGCCGTTCTCGGGTGGCGGTAACCGCGAAGAAATGGCCGGCATCAAGCCGGCCGGGCCCGGCTTATTTCAGGATCATGTCCTTCACGGTGCGGCCAGCCGGAATCATCGGCATGACGTGCTCCGTGTAGGGGACCACGACGTCCAGGACGAACGGTCCGGGATGATCGAGCATTTCCTGGATCGCTTCGCGGAGTTCGCTCCGCTTGATCACGCGGCGGCCCTTGATGCCGAAGCCTTCCGCGATCTTCACAAAATCCGGATACAGAGCCGAGGGGTTGTCGGGGCCGCCGACATTGTTCTCGTCGCCGAGAATGGTATTGCCACGGACACTACCGTAGAAGCGGTCTTCCCATTGCACGACCATGCCGAGGTGCTGGTTGTTCAGGATCATCGCCTTGGCCGCGATGCCCTCGATCTTCGCGGTGGCCAGCTCCTGGATGTTCATCATGAACGAGCCGTCGCCGTCGATATCGATGACCTGCTTGTCCGGACAAGCGACCTTGGCGCCCAGCGCCGCGGGATAGCCGAAGCCCATCGCGCCCAAGCCGAGCGAGCTGATGTAGCGGCGCGGTTTCGCGAAGTCGTAGAATTGCGCCGTCCACATCTGGTGCTGGCCCACGCCCGTCGCGATGATGGCGTCGCCCTTGGTCAGCTCGTAGAGCGCCTGGACCGCCTCCTGGGGAACGATGTGTTTGCTCTCGTCGAAGCTGAACGGGTGCTCCTTCTTCCATTTCGCGATCTGGTCATGCCAGGCTTGCGTGTCCGGAGCGGCGAACTTGCTGGCCGCCATCAGCTCGTTCATGCGGCTGAGCGCCTGCTTGATGTCGGCATTGATCGGATACGCGACGCGCTTGTTCTTGTTGTGCTCCGACGTGTCGATGTCGATGTGCACGATCTTAGCGCCCGCGGCGAAGCGGCTGACGTCGCCGGTGATGCGGTCGTCGAAACGGGCGCCGAAACAGAGCACGAGATCGGATTGGTCGACGGCCCAGTTTCCGTACGCCGTGCCGTGCATGCCGAACCACTTCATCGAGAGAGGGTGGGTTTCGGGAAAGGCGCCCACGCCCATCAGCGTGGTGGCGACGGGAATGTTGGTCCGCTCGGCGAAGGCCTTGAGGTCGTCGTGCGCCTCGGCCGAAATGATTCCGCCGCCGACATACAAGACAGGGCGTTTGGCTTCGGCGATCAACGCGAGCACCTGCTTCAATTGCTCGTCGGTTGCCGACGGCGTCTCGCTGACGACCGGGTTGCGGAACTCGACCGTGGCGGGAAAAACGGGGCTGAAGCGCGACTGCTGCACGTCCTTCGGAATGTCGATCACCACAGGACCCGGCCGGCCGCTCCGCGCGAGATGGAACGCCTCCTTGAAGATCCGCGGGAGGTCGTGGACGTTCATCACCAAGTACGAGTGCTTCACGACCGGCAGCGTCATGCCGAAGAAATCCGTTTCCTGGAATGCGCTCTTCCCGATGTACTTCGAGTACACCTGGCCGGTGATCGCGACCAGCGGGATGGAATCCATGTACGCGTCGGCAATCGCGGATACGAGGTTGGTCGCGCCCGGTCCGCTGGTGGCCATGCACACGCCGACTTTACCCGTGGCTCGCGCATAACCCTCGGCCGCAAACGAGCCGCCCTGCTCGTGGCGGGGGAGGATGACGCGGATCTTGTCCGTGCGGGCCAACGCTTGGTGCAGCTCCTGGGAAGCGCCGCCGGGATAGGCGAAGATCACATCCACGCCTTCGCGAACCAGACACTCGACGACACATTCGGCGCCTTTCATTTCTTTGCCGATTTCAGGTTTCGGAAAAGAGCTGGGCGAAGTGGAGGATTTCATAGGCGGCAACTTATGGGAAAAAGAAGCCCAGAAAATGCGTCCGCAGAGGGAAGAGGCAAGCGTGGAAACCGGCGACGAGTTGGGCTGGAAGCCTCTCCTCCGAGCGGTTGTTCGCGGAAGGTTCGGGGCCTGTGCAGGGGCCGATCTCGGGCGGCCCGACGAGAGCCAAGACAAGCCGGGCGCCGAGGGTGCCGCTCCATCGATCTGCGTGGTTTTCCCGCGAGAGTGCGGAGATCGAACCTAACCGTTCTCGGGGTGTGCCGGCGCGCTGGAGTTAGGCTGGAATCTCGTATCTTCGGGGATAGTGTGAACGCGCCCGAGCGCGGAATTGCCCTGCGGCGAGTTACCAAATGCGCCCGGGCTGAAACTAGCCGATGCGGAAGACGCCGCGGGACGAATAACGGAAAGGAGTTGGTGATGGCTACAACCCTCGAAGCCTGTCTCAAAATCCTCGCAGCCGACCCGAGGAGCACCGAAGCGATCAACGGTCTTGGGCGTTTTTTCGCGGAGAGAAATCTCACGCAGGAGGCGGGAACCTGCTTTCGCCACGTCCTCGAAATCGATCCCCGCAATACCGAAGCGATGAATAGTCTGGGCGCGTTGGTCTGGCAGGAGTTCGATCTTTGGTACCAGACGGGAGCGGGCCGCGTGTCCTACTACGCGACGAGAGAGTCGTGTATCGCCGAAGCGATGGATTGGTGTGAAAAGGTGCTCGCGGTGGATCCCAACAATCCGGAGGCGATCAAGAACCTGGGGGAGTACTCGGAGGCTAGATTCAATCTGAACCGAGCCATTTTCGCTCAGGAGCACGAGGTGACCTGAGATCGCTTGAATAGAAGATTCTCGGGCGGGACGTGGGCAATTCGCGCCGCCTTGTGCCGTCTCCTCGCTCGCGAGCTGGGGGCGAACGCTGCCGCAGGAACTCGGCGGATATTCCTATTGCCCTCGGCGTTCGACGGCGGACTCTGCTGGCATGCTGAAATTCCTCTTTATCGGGGACATCGTGGGCCGGCCCGGCCGCGAGATCGTGATTGAGCGTCTTCCCCGACTTCGCTCCGAGCTGAACGTGGACTTTGTCATCGCCAATGGGGAGAACGCCGCGGGCGGATCGGGAATCAACGGCTCGATTGCGAAAGCGCTCCTGGCCTCGGGCGTGGACGCCATCACGCTGGGCGATCACGTCTGGGACCAGAAAGGCTGGGAATCGGAGATCGCCGGTTTCGAGAAGGTCTGCCGGCCGGCGAACCTGCCGTCGATCTGCCCGGGCCGCGATCGACTGATCCTCGAGGCTCGCGGTTTCCGGCTCGCGGTATTCACGGTCTTGGGACGCCAGTACATGGGTTTGAAGGCCGACTGCCCGTATGCGTGCGCCGACCGGCTGCTGCAGGAACTGGAGGGAAAGGCGGACGGCGTGTTTGTGGAGATGCACGGCGAAGTCACGTCCGAGAAGCAGGCCATGGGCTGGTACCTTGACGGACGGGCCCTGGCCGTGCTCGGCACGCACACCCATGTGGCCACTGCCGACGCTGCCGTGCTGCCGAAGGGTACGGGATTCATGTGCGACGTCGGCATGACCGGCCCTTACGCCTCGGTGCTCGGACGCGAAGTGGGACCGGTGATCGGCCGCTTCCTCGACGGCATGCCGCGGAAGTTCGACGTGGCCGAGGGGGATGTGCGGCTCTCCGGAGCGCTGGTGGAGTTCGATCCGGAGACGCGCAAGGCGGTGAGTTGTCAGCTCACTGTCGTGCGGCGAAACCGTTGAACCGCGATTGTCGCGGATTCAGCGCGTCGGCGCAGCATCGGGAACGATCTGCGCTTCGCCGGCTTTCGTTTTCGCCATGCGGAAGTCGGAGGCCTTCACGAATACCGGTTCGCCTGGATTTCGTCGAAACTCACCGAGGTTTCCCGGCCGGATTCCCGCAGGCGATCGTCGCGCGCTGAGCGTTTTCGGGAACGCCGCCGTTCACCGCGCTCGAAACCACGACTGCGGGAGAATCGGCAGGGGCGGAAGGACGAAGCGGTGGGTGACGCGGATTGCGTGCCGCCAGATCAGGGCTGCGTTGCGCCAGGCCGCGGGCCGCAACTCCCGCGAAAGGGCTGGACGGAAAAGCGCCATCGCCCAGTCGACCTGGCCGGTGTTCACGAGCTGATGGGCCTTGCAGTATGCCATGTCGGACGCCCATTCGATCGCCTGCCGCCGGAGCATCCGGCGCTTCGAACGAGGCAGGTATCGGGAAAAGGAATCGATCGCCCGGAAGCAGTCGCGCACCGTTTCGCCGGAACGCGTCAGGGACGATGTCTCTGAGCCGGGATGGACGCGGTACGAGGCGAGAACCTTGGGCTGATAGAGGACCGGGAACTGGTGCGCGATGCGCACCCACATTTCCCAATCCACCGCGAACAGAAAACGCCGGTCGAACTTTCCCACCGCCTCGTACGTGGACCGCGCGACGACTGCGGCGGGACACTGCACGCGATTCGCGACGGATAGTCGCGAGACAGCGTCATCGAGAATGCCCTCTTCGGGCTGAAGCACGCGATCCTCGTCGGGCAGGGGATTGCCCTGGAGATCGATGCAGTCGTTGGCGCAAAAAGCCGCTCCCGCCTCGGGATGCTGGGCGATGGTCCGTTCGAGCGTCTGGTAGAAGTCCGGGTAGACGCGGTCGTCGTGGTGGAGAAGGTGAACCCACTTGCCCCGGGCCAGCTCGATGCAGCGGTTCCAGTTGGCCGCCAGGCCGAGGTTCCGCTCGTTCGTGGTGAACTCGACACGATCTCCGCCCAGGGCGCGGACGCGTTTCTCCACATCTCGGTCGGTCGGGCAGTCGTTGACGATCGTGATCTGCATCCGATCCGGGCCGGGGGCCTGGGAAAGCACGCTTCCCAACGCCTCCTCGAAAAACGAGTCGGGCCGGTAGACCGGCAGCATCACGGACCAGTGAGGAGTCATTCCAACGAGGCGGGATCGGGGTTCAGTTGCGGGCGCGCAATCCGGCCGGAATCAGTCGATCGCGCATGCGCTGCCGGACGAGACGAAGCAGGTGCTGGGTCGTGCGGGAGACCGACTGGCGCTCCATCCAAATCGCTCGATAGAGGCGGCCGTGATGATCGGCGATGAACTCCTCGGTTGCCTGCGCTTGAGCCCGCGCCCGGTGGATCATCGAACCGGGCATCACGCGGTATTCGAAGAGCACCTCGGGGATGTATTCGAACTGCCATCCGTTCGCATAGGTCTTCAGCCAGAAATCCCAGTCCTCCAAACCCATGACCGGCATGCCGCCACGGTACCCGCCGTTTTTCTCCCAGACCTCGCGCCGGATCACGGCGCAGGCGTCGATATAGTTCCACTCGAGGAGGCGCTCCCGGTCGAAAGGTCCGACCTTCCACGGCCCGGTGCGTGCGCCGAAGTATTCAGCATCCCCGTACACGACGCCGATCTTCGGCTTGGCGTCGAGCACCGCGATGCCGTGTTCCAGATACGCCGGCCGGATGCGATTGTCGGCGTCGAGCGGGAGGAGGTAGTCCGCCGCCGCCGCCGAGATGGCGTTGTTCCGAGCGGCGGCAAGGCCCTGGTTCTTCTGTTGGATGAGCGTGAGCCTCGGGTCGCGCGAGAGCGTCCGCATTTCCTGGATGGTCCGGGGATCCGTCGATCCGTCGTCGACGACGATCACCTCGATGTCGTTACGACCGGCCGCGAAGACACTCTCGAGTGCCTCCTGCACGAATTGTCCATGGTTGTAGCACGGAATGACGACCGAGAGCTTGGGATTCATGAAGGTGGCGTCCGACACGGACGACCGTTGTTTGCGATTTTTCCTCCAGGCGAGACGGGTTTGCCGGGAGAGAGTAGATCGACCGCTGCGACGAGGTGGGGATCGCCGTGGCGTTGTGCAATGCGTGGGTTCGACGGACGAAGGAAGAGGAAGCGCGCCGACAAGAGGCCTGTGGTTCAGTTCCGATGCGCGAACGCATCCCAGCACTACGTTCCCGTGCGAATCGGCTGCGTTTTTGCCGTCGGCGATCTCCAGACGTTCATGAGCCCGGGCGTGCCGTGTCCTTTTCCCTGCGCGGACTTGGTTGCGAACAGCAGCTGGTTGGCGACGCCGGATACGCGATTGATCCCAATCTGCCCGACAGGCCGCTGCCGGTGTGATTCCTCGGAGGCAAACGCCCGCGCCTCGGCGCTTGTGCCCTCGCCGGCGGCTTCTCCGTGATCGGCCGATCGATTGCCCGCGCTTCGCACATTGCGGCGAATCGTTTTTGGGGACGTCTGTGTCTCTGTAACCGAAGAAGCACTACAGAAAAAGCGATGGCGAAAACTTCCCGGAATTTTCTGGCAACCTCCGATGGGAATGTGCGTCACACCGGGGCATGGAGTCCGTCATTTCACACCTCAGCCGCGAAGTCCTCGACGAGGACCTGCAGATCGTGCGCGTCACGTTGGCCACACTGTCTCCCGAGATCTGCCGGTTTTCGAAGGAATCGGCCGAAGCGGTGCGAGTCGCGGTGGAAAAAATCGACGAAGCCCGCGAGGCCTTTGCCCACTCCCGCTCAGCCCGGCGGCCGGGACGCTCGAAGTGCACGGAACCTCTGTATGAGCCAGTGGGCGACCGGCTCTAGCTGGCGGCCAGGCGCGGGCTGGAGTCGGGCTTCGAGTCAGGAGGTTTCTATCCAGGCGGACGGTGGATGCCGCGGAGTGCTGGCGAGCACCGTCCGGAGAGCCGCCAGCTGTGGGGCTTCGTCCCTGTGCTGGCCGGGGGGAGTGTGGCCGGCGGTGAACACGGCTTGCTCCTCAGGGGGCTGCCACTATCGTTGTGGGCGGTTCCGGGAGTAAACCCCAGGTTTCCGGCCCGGACAGGTCCTGTTCATCCAACCGAAGGTATCAGTGCATGCACCCGATCCGGTTCGCGGCAGCGGCAATCGGTCTGTTCGCCGGGCTTTTTTGCGGGGCTCGTGCTGAGGATTCGGTCGCCGTGTTGAGTTCGGCGTCGCCGGAGTATGTCGCTTCGCGGCAGACGGCGGACGGCCGGCTCGTATCGCAGTCGTATGTAGTCATGAAGGGCCACTACCGGGAACCGCAGAGCCCCGATGCGTCGGTCGAAAAGATGCCCTTTGAGAGGATCCTGGAGATCCTGAAGCCCGGGCTGGAAAAGCAGGCCTTCTATCCTGCCAGGGACTTCAAGCATGCCGACCTGCTGCTGGTGGTCCATTGGGGAGTCGTGGCACCGCCGCCGCGGCACAATGAGTTGGATGTATTGCGCGATCAGAGGTGGCAGGATCTGATGCGGGAGCTGAATCCGGCGGCTCACAAGGAGGGGTTCAGTGAAAACCCCGACTTCAGTGTCCTCAAACCGAGCTACGCCTTGGCCTCGGAGACGATCCAGCAAGTGCGATTCATGGCATTGGAGGATGTACATGAGGAGTGGCGAACGGAATTGGGCCGGGGCGACATGGCTCGTTCGCTGGGGCTTCTCGGGGAGCTGCGGCGTCTCAATCGGCAGTTCTGGGATACCGACGAGGCACGGGATGTGCGCGCCCTGCTCGACGAAGATCGCTATTTCATCAACATCAGCGCCTATGACGCCCGGGCGATGGTAGAGTCAAAAAAACTGAACCGGCTCTGGATCGCCCGCCTGAGTGTGCGTTCGTCCGGAATGAATTTCCGGATGGCGGGGGAGCGGATCAGCGCGGTGGGCGGCTACGTTTTTGGTACCGACCTCTCTGGGGTGAAGATCACGCCCGTACGCGTCCGGTCGGGCAAGGTCGAGATCAAGGATCTCCAAGTCCTGAAATAGCGAGTCCGACCGGGCGGGAGGCTGGCGGGTCCGCGGGACCCGCGGGCGGGGCGGCCGGGCGCCCGTATCCAGGCGCGCCCGACGCCTCAGTTGCCCCAGGGAGTGATCGCGTTCAGCGCCGGGACGATCGCGCGGCGAAGGGCGAGGATGTCCACCGCGCCGGTCTGCCGGAAAAGCACTTTCCCGTCCGGGCCGATCACCAACGTGTGCGGGAGCGCTCCGTTCCATTCGGGATCGATCGCCTCCATCAGCGCGTATTTGTCGGTCGAACCGAAGATCAGGTTCTTCGTCGAGGCGTGGTGTGCCGAGAGAAACTTCTGCACCTTCGGAGCCTCGTCGGGATACTGCGCCGCCAGCGTCACCATCTCAAAATCGCGATTCCGGTACCGGAGGTTCACCTTCACCAGATCGTCGAACTCGGCCACGCAGGGCCCGCACCAAGTCGCCCAGATATTGATTACGCGGACCTTGCCGGTGCCGGAATTCGCGCGCAGGGCCCGGAGCGCCGCCGCGTCGGCGGGAGCAAGGGAAACGGCTTCCGCACGGACTTTCCCGAGCCACCGGCGGTTGTCCTCGGCCTTGTCGTTCCACTTGGTCGAACAGCCGAAGACTTTGGTCGTGGCGGGAGACGGATCCTTGCCTGCGAGCAGCGCGTCGATGGCCGCTTCGGCGGTGTGTTCTTTCACCAGCGATTCGCGCTCGGCGTCGTCGACGCGGCCCTCGTACCGGAGCCGGCGATCGCGATCGAAGATAAAGACGTGCGGCGTCGCGGCCGGGCCGAGTTTGCGTGAAAACTCCTCGGTGGGGCCGTCGTCCAGGTAGGGGAACGGAAACCCTTTCTGGCGGGCGCGCTCCTTCATGCTCTCGAAGGTGTCGTCGAGGTCCGAATACCCCTCTTCGTCGAGGCGCAGAGCCTCGGAGCTGTTGGGATTGACCGCCACGAGCGCGACGTCCTTCCGGTCGTATTTCTTCGCAAGCCGGATCAGACGATCCTCGTACGCCTGCGCCGTCGGACAGTGGTTGCAGGTGAAGACGATCGCGAGCAGGCGCGAATCCTTGTAGTCGGCGGGCGTGTGGCGGCGTCCGTCGACGCCGGGCAAATCGAACTCGGGCAGGGGTGTGCCGAGGGGCAGCACTGGATGCTCGGCGGCGGCCAGGCGCGAGACAAGGGCCAGTGCGGCGCAGGCAGCCAAGAGTCGGAGCGTTTTCATGGGGTGGTGGGGCTGTCCCTGTTAATCACTCGTGCCCTCGTGGAGGCACGCCTGCCGACGGTCGTCCATTAGGGCAGAAGACGCAGGTGCGCCGACCG
This sequence comes from Opitutaceae bacterium EW11, assembly GCA_003054665.1. Taxonomy (GTDB): domain Bacteria; phylum Verrucomicrobiota; class Verrucomicrobiia; order Opitutales; family Opitutaceae; genus EW11. The sequence goes on from QAYY01000003.1 coordinate 460,881, forward strand.
GTCCGTCACTCGGCGGAGAAACCGTTGCCGGTAGCGGCCCAATAAATACCGCCGAAGAGGTGATGACGAAAATTGGGATCGCTGTAGGTGGCCGGCAGGTGCCCGAGCGCGGTGTAGAACGCGCGTCCGCCGTCGTACGGCTGGTACCAGCTCACGGGGTGAAACGCTCCCATGCCGTGGCCTTCCTTCGTATCCCATTTTGCCTCCGGGTGGTAGGTCTTCTCGTCGACCGAAAGCAGGTAGTGGAGCTTGTCCACCCGCGGCTCGTCGAACTGGTACCACTCCTCGGTGAACAGGAAGCGCTTCGCGAAACGATCCATGCCTGGGAAGTTGTAGTCCTCGACTTTCATCGTGGCGGTTTGGATCGCGGGGTGAATGTGGAACATCCGGCCGACCATTTTGGTGTACCAGGGCCAATTGTATTCGGTGTCCGAGGCGCTGTGGATGCCGACGAAGCCGCCGCCAGCGCGGATGAACCGCTCGAACGCCGCCTTCTGTTCGGGGTTGAGAACGTCGCCGGTGGTCGAGAGGAAAATCACGACCTTGTATTTCGCGAGTTCCTTGTCGTTGAAGACGCGGTTGGCGTCTTCGGTCCAGAAGACCCCGAAATCGTGCAGCTTCCCGAGATCCTGGATCGCGGCGACGCCGGCGGGAATGGAGTCGTGATGCCAGCCGGCTGTCTTCGAGAAGACCAGGGCGCTGAATTGTTCGGCGGGGGCAGGGTTCGAACCGACGAGGGCAGCCATGATGAGGAACGCAAAGACTCTCAGTTTCATAGGGCGGGGTGAAGGGATGCCGGTGGGCCGCGCTTTCGAATCGAAAGGCTGCGTGCCTTCGATGCCGCGGCGGCGACCGTCCGGCCCGAAGGTGGCCCCACGGCTGCATGCGCGCAAGTTCGGGGCTCGCTCGAGCTCGGCGAGGGCTCGAGACTCCGTCGCGCCCAAGGCGGCCAGGCTGGCGCATCCTCCGGCGGCCGACGCCATAGAGTCGGTGCTTGGCCTATCGGAGCGCAGGCACCCGACCGGTTTCTCTCACGAGCGCGACACGGAATCCGTGGCCATACCGGCAGTCCGGAAGATCGCGGCTCCGGACGCACGGGTCGGCTGCCCGGATTCCCGCTTCAACTCCCCAGGCACCGCCCCCGCGGACGACTTTGCACCGTCCCGCAGCCGGCCCGAGCGGGTCGAGCAACGGGCCCGCCGGAAGGCTTTCGTCATACCAGTCGCGGCACCACTCGGCCACGTTGCCAAGCATATCGCAGAATCCCCAGGCGTTGGGTTTCTTCAAGCCGACTGCCCGAAGTTCCGGCACAAACGTGTCGCCGTGATAACAGGATCTCGTCCAGTGCTGCGCGACCACCTGCGGCATCCAGCCTTGCTGTTCGCGCTCGGCGAGCGTCGGCAATGTCTCCTGGCCGGAGCGGCAGGCGTATTCCCATTGGGCCTCGGTCGGCAGGTCGTACCGGAAACCTGCGGGAAGTCGCCCGGCCGCGCGTTCGCGCTCGGTGAGAACGTCACAAAACCGCTTCGCTTCGTGCCAAGAGACGTAGTCCATCGGCAATTGCGGTCCCTCCCCGTGGACGGGCAGCCGGAAACTTTTGTCGGGGATGGGCAGCGCGTCTTTGGCCGGCGTGCCAGCGATCTTCTCGACCAGAAAAACCGTTTCGCGGTCTCGCTGCTCGAAGACGGAAGTCTGCATCAGCGCTGCCCATTGGGCTTGGGTGACTTCGAATTTGCCCAACCAGAATCCGCCCGTGAACGTTACCTGCGGGCCAGGGGAGTCCGGAGCATCCGGACCTTCCGTCGGTATGCGTGGCCGGCCCATGGTGAACGTCCCTGCCGGTACCCAGAGTAATTCCAGCTTCAGATCCGGAATGACGATGGGGGGCTTCGACAGGGGGGCGTGATCGTCGGCGTTCGTGCCGGCGTCGCCTGCGGGAATTGCCGCGACCGGAGATGAAGCCGGTTTCGTGCGCTCGATCAGCCTCGTCGGAGAAAACTCGTCGAGAGCGCGGCGCTCCAGTGCGGCTTGGAGCCGATCGACTTCGACCAGCCGTATGCGATCGAGCGTGGCCACTCGCGCCCGGCCGAGCCACCGCCGCGCGTCGTCCCAGCGTCTGGCTCGCGCCGAGATTCCGGCGATTCGCAGCAGCAGATCGTAATCGTATCGGTCGAAGGGTGCAGCCGCTTCGAAGTCGGCCGCGAACGATTCGTACGGAAGATCGGATACAGCTTCGGCCAGCGAGCAGAGCAAGAGCTGGACTGACCTGTTGCCCGGGGCTCGTCCGCGAGCACGTTCCAGGTTCTCGACGATCTCGCGGGTCTGGTCGGCAGCAATGGCTCGCCCCGAAGCGGCGGACCGGACCTGGATCCAAGCGATGCGAGCCAGGCCCAGGTGGACTGCGGAACGGTCGGATCCGTTTTTTACCGCGATCCGATAGCAGCGCGCCGCGTTCGCGAGGTCGCCTCGCTGTTCAAGGAGAGCGCCGGCCGAAATGAGCAAATCCGGATCCTCGGGCACTTCGCGCCGAAACCGCGGCGCCAGCGCTCTCAACGCAGACTCCTGATCGCCGAGCGCATTGAAGATGTCGGCCCGGATCCGCGCGACCTGAACAGACGTCGCGGGATGGAGTTCGAGCCGGGAGGGCACCGCTGGGTCGTGGAAGGGATGCTCCTCCCAGAACGGCATCGCCGGTTCGGGTTCCTTTGGCCGCCATCTGGTGTAGTCGCCGCGCAGGTACGTCACGACCTGCCTGTGCGCCTCGGCGAGGCTCATGCCGAAGAGCTGCGTGAATTCGTCGTCCGAAAGAGGATCGTCTCCTGCTCGGAGGAGAAAGTCTCTCAGTGCGCGGCCGCGGTGGTCCGGATCGGCGATCAGACACCAGTGTACAAAGGCGTCGCGCTGAAGCCGGTGAATCGGCTCGGCCCAGGCCGGCGAGACCGACTCGACGGAAAACAGATGTCCGAGCGGCGGCAGGTGCCGGGGAATCCGGTTTCTGAGGAACGCGGTGGACCGGTCGCCGCCCTCCGGCTGGACATCGAAATAGGTGGGCCAGCGGTGTTGGGCGTCGTGATATGTCACGGTGTCGTCGAGGGCGTTGGCCATGATGCTTGTGATGCGGACGACGCTTTGCTTGAGCGCCGCCTGATGCGGGCCGAAGAACGGCCGCGAACCGCCCACCGCTTCGTAGAAGCAGAATTCCGTCTGCAGCATTCCGGAGTAAACCAGCGGCGACCCGAAAGCCTGCGGATCCGAAACGTAGGCGCATTGGGCTCCCGTGATCGCGACGCGGTGATCGGGGCGACCGACGGAGCGGGCTTCTGCGAAACGCACGACCAGGGTGGCGCGGTCGTCCGAGCGCAGGAGCATCGCCCATGGCCTCGCAGGTCGTCCCAACGGCGACGGTCGTTCGGGGATCAATTCGGAGTAGGGGCTGGCCGATGCCAGTACGACCGTGAATCGCGAATCCTCCGGAAGAAGAAGTTCGGGACAATACCGTCTGAGAAAAGAAAGATACTGCGCGAACTGCACCGCGAAGCGGCGCGTGTCCCGCGCCGAGACATCGCTGAGGAGTTCGAATCCATGCGCCTGGGCGATTCTCCAGTCGACGCCGGAATGCCCGAGGCGACTCTCGTCGATCTGCAATCTGGGTAGAACCACCGTTTCTTCGGCGATGGCTCCGGCCTGCGCCTCGGCTGCGCGTGCCGGAGCGGTAATCCCGAGGCAAAAGAGGAACGCGAAGGCGGGTCCCGAGATCACCGCGTTCAAACGTCTCCCGACGGAGTTGGTTCGCATGCCAGCCACCTATCACAACGGGATCCGGAGAAGAATCACCGAGCGTGTCGGACAGTCATCAGCCGTTGAGCAACACCCCGTTCAAACTGACCGCGGCGCGGTTTTCCGCGAGCGCCACCGCCGGCATAGGTCGTCGGCCGCGGCGGCCCACGTGGGGAACGCGAACTCAAATCCGGCCCGGGAGAGCACCCCCGGAATCACTCGTCGGCTTTTCAGGACGAGTTCCGTTTCCGTGCGCATCAGTCGCGCCCCCAGGGCAAGAAGCGCGCGAGGCGCGGGCAGACCGATGGGGCTTCCCCAGGCTCGGCGAAGCCCGGCCATGAATTCGCGGTTGGGAAGCGGATTGGGCGCCGGGTTCACCGGACCGCGTGTTTCGCCGTGCTCGATCAGCCAGAAAACGGAGGCGACAAAATCATCCTCGTGGATCCAGGAGACGAACTGCCGGCCGTCTCCCGCGGTTCCCCCGAGGCCGAACCGCACCAGGCGCAAGAGAACGTCGAATACTCCGCCCGGATCCGGACTCATCGTCATGGCGGAGCGGAGCAGCACGAGGCGGGTTGCGGGGCTCTCGAAGGCCCCGGCTGTGCGTTCCCAACGTTGCGCGACCTCGATGCTGAAGCGCCAGCTCGGCGGCGCATCGGGCTCGTTGCCTCCGATGACCCCGGTGAACTCGTCGTTGGCGGCGCCATAGGTGTGTGCGTAGATCGTGGCCGTGCTTGCTTGGAGCCAGACCCTCGGAGGGTTCGACCGGCGCCGTATCGCCTGGCCGAGTACGCGGGTCGACTGAACGCGCGACTCCAAAATGGTCCGACGATTCTCGGGCGTGTAGCGGCAGTTCACGTTTTGGCCGGCCAGGTTGATCACGACATCGGCACCCTCGAGCGACTGCTCCCACGGTCCGAAGGATACGGCGTCCCAGGCGATGCTACGCCAGGGGTATTTCGAATCCGCGTGCCGGCTCAGAACCGTCACGTCCCATCCCCGGGCGTGGAATGCGCGCGCGAGCAATGTCCCGACTTGTCCGGATCCACCCGGCAATACGACGCGAGGTTTCGAGGAGACCATGGTGGCGGCGGGATGGGGCAGGCGGAATGAACCGATCGGCCGCTGATTCGCAACCGACCCAAGTCTTCCAATCACCGCAGCCGGACCCGGCCCGCACCGTTTCGCATTGGACTGCCGAAGCGTCCGCGATCCGGCGCCGGGCCGCGTCGCGAGTTTAGGGATACTCGTAGACTTCGACGAGGGCGACGCCGCTCGCGGAGCCTTTGCCTTTGACCTGCGCAGTGTAGGCGCCGGGTTCCAGCGTAAGGATGAGTGCGGCGTCCTTGCTCGTGCTGGTCCAGGAAAACGCATGAGTCGCCGCGAAGGCGGATACCAACTCGCTGGTGCCTCCCCAATCGTCGTTGGACGTCATGGGATTCGAGTGGGCGTCGAAGACGGTGAGCGTCGGATCTTCGAGCACGTTGGCCACGCCGTAAGCAGTGAGCGAGGGACCGTTGGCCCGGATGAGGACGCGTTTCGGCGTGCTGCCGCCGATGACAAAACCACCGATGAGAATCTCGCTGCCGGACTTCACGTAGGCGCGGGTGGAAATGTTGATCAGCTTCGAGGTTGTCGCGTTTTCGTCCGACTCGAACACCTCGACCAACGCCACGCCTTCGCCGCCGTTTTTCCCCGCCACCTGGGCGGTGTAGGCCCCGGGCGGCAGTGTCATGACCAGCGCTGCGTCCTTGCTTCCGCGTGTCCAGGCCCAGGCCCCGGATCGCGTCACGGCGGCCTCGATGGTCTCCGGTGAGCTGCCCGACCAGTCGTCGTTCGTTGCGAGTACGTTCCTGCCCGAGTCGAGCACCGTCAGGACGGGATCGCCGAGATAGTTGGGGACGGAGAACGAATTGAGGGCAGGGCCCCAGGCGCGGATGAGCACTTGTTTGCTCTGCGTGCCGCCGATGATGAAGCCCGCGATCTGGATGTTCTCTCCCGTGCTGACGAAGGACCGGCTGGAGAGATTCACGAGCTTCTGGGTGTCCACGGAGACGAGTGTGAGCACCGCGGCGTTGCTCGTCGTGGAGCCTTTCGCGTTTGTCACCACCACGGTGTACGAGCCCGCGTCGGCGTCCTGGACATTGCTCAACGTGAGGGTGCCGGCGGTCGCTCCGGCAATCGCGACGCCGTCCTTGTACCACTGATAGCTCGTGGCCGAGTCGGCACTCACCGTCAGCCGCACCGTGGATCCGTACGCCGCCGCCTGAGTTTTGGGTTGGGTGGTGATGGTGGGCGCGGTCTCCTCCGCGTCGCCGTAGACGATGCCGCGGCCTCCGGTCGCGAGGTAAACGCGGCCAAACGTCCGGGGATCGCCGGTCAGAGTGTTGATTCCTCCGAACTGATGTTGCGGGTCGTTGATGCGTATCCAAGTGGCGCCGACGTCATCGGAGCGGAAGATGCCTTCCACGTCGCCGACCTTGCCGACCATAAACACCGCGGGATGCGTCTGGCCCGCGGCCGGTTTCCCGAAGCCAATGCAGTACGACTGCTGCACGTTGCCGAGTCTCGTGAAGCTCGTGCCTGAGTCGGTCGAGCGATAGAGCCCTCGATCGCGGATGGAGAGCCAGAGGTTGCCCTCCAGGCCGGGGACGGCGCGCAGCTCCGTCGCCCAGGAGCCGGCGACCTGCGCGGCCGCGGAGAAGGAAGCACCTCCGTCGGTGCTGCGGTAGAGCCGGCCTGCGACGGAGTCGTAGATGTAGAATTTGAGCGCGTTGGCCCGGTCGGAAACCGGGATGAACGACGCCGACGAGCTGCTCGGGCTGCCGGTCGCGGGCGACCAGCTTGCACCGTTCGTCGTCGAAACGTAAGCGCGGGAATTGTCGGGCACCCAGACGAACCGTGCGCCGTCGGCGGATACGGCCCCTGCTCCGGCCCCGTTGGGCATGCTGGGCGCCGCGGCAAAGGCGTGCCACGTGACCGCTCCGTCCGTCGAGTACTGGGCTGCCGTGGCGCCCGTGCGGACCATGACCCCGGGATTGTTTTCCGCAAAATCGATGGAGCGACTCGTTCCGATCAGCGGCGCGTGCCGGCCGGTCGCCGGGGAGACCGTCAGGTCCACGTGGCGAAAACCGTCGACGTCGCCCACGACGCTGACGAGCGGCGCGTTGCCGGTCGGCGGGCTGACGAGCCCGAGCGGGACGGTTTCCTCCAGCCCCCGATTGCGGAAGATCCACGACACGGCGCCGCCCGAGTCCACCGCGGTTAGCGTATCGGTGCCTATGATACCGTAGCCGGTGACGAACCAGGCCCGTCCGGAGTCGAAGGGATCGATCTCCACGTCGCTGACCCAGTGCGGAGAAGAGGCGGCCGCCCAGGGGGCCGAGCTGTAGTCCGGCGTGTGCCCGGTGAGCGTGCCTTTCCAGGTCGAGCCGCCGTCGGTACTGCGGTAGATTTCGTCGCCCGGAGCCCAGCGATCGAGCGTGCTGACGATCACGGTGCCCGGCTTCTGCGGGTCCGTGGAAATCCCGCCGAAGCCTCCCTGGCCGGCGGGCGGGGTGATGTTGGTCCACGTGCCGGCGTCGATGGCGTATTTCCAGACGGCCCCGGAATTCACTCCATTCGGGCCGAGTCCGTCGGTGAACGTCAGATAGAGCGTCCCACCTTGCTCGTACGCGTACTGATAAGCCATGAGACCGCTTGGCTGGCCGGCGACCGCGGCCCAAGTCGCACCGCCGTCGGTGCTGCGGTAGAGAGAAGAAACGGTCGTCGTGCTCGTCGCGACGAAGAGCGTGGAAGCGCCGTTGGCGGCGTCGCCCGAACGGGGGTCGAAGGCGACGAAGTTGACCGCCGACTGGGGAAACGAGGTCACCTTTGCCCAGGTTTGCCCGGAATCCGTGCTGCGCCAGAGGCCATCCTGCGAGGTGCCCAAGTACAGGATACTTCCTTTGCGCGGATCCACCTGCAGCCGCTCGCCCGTGCCGCGTCCGTCGGAGTTTCCGCCGAGCTTCAGGTTCAATTCGGTGCGCGACCAAGTTGCGCCGCGGTCGACGGAGCGAAGGATCGCGCCGGTGCGCGCCCAGGAGGGGAGGTATTGTCCGCAGGCGAGGTAGAGCCGGTTGGGATCGTTGGGATCCAGCGCGAGGCTCAGGACGCCGGTGAGTTGGGAGTCGGTCGGCCCGAGATCGTCGTTGAGCGGAATCCAACCCGACGCGGACGGATCCCAGCGGTAAACGCCTCCGACGTCGGTGCGCGCATACACCAGGTCGCGCGTCGTGGGGTGGGAGACAATGCCCGTGACAAAGCCACCTCCCTCGATCGCGACGTTTCTCCAGGTGTACGAAGCCCCCGCGAGGCTGGCGATCGGCTCCAGGAGCCAGAGTAGAAGGAGGATCGGGAATGAATGACGGACGGACATGGAATCGAGTGTTGCGCGGACTTCGCGTCTGCGGAGGGGACTTCGCGTCCGAGACGTGCCGGAGAGGCAGCATCGGAGGAAGCGGGGGTTTGAGCCTGGGGTGGGCGGCGACCTGGGGAAGCGAGGTCAGCCGGGGATTTAGCGATAAATTCGTCTGGCCGCCCGGTGTCAAGCCCCGCGGGCCGACGCAAAAGCCCGGCGCAGCGGTCCGCCTGGATCGATTGTTCATCCTGCGGTCTGTACCGGCGCGGCCGAGGTCTGGCGTGCATCGCGCCGCCAATCGTGTTTCTTCCGCAGCATGTCTTTCGTTCATCACCACGCTCCCCACGCGAAACCCGGGCCGGGCGACGTGTGCCTGGCCATCCATGCGGATCGGCTTCTGGCCCGCCCCGACGTCTCGCAGGCGGCCCAGCTGCCGTGTTGCGGGGACATCTCCGGCCTGGCCGAGGACCATGCGCCGCCGCTTCTGCACGTGGGAGCGCTCGACGGGAGGGCGTGCTGGCTTCGCGCTGTGGGGGGCTCGGAGGCGCCGGCGCTCGCGGGCTGGGAGTGGCACGATACCCGTGCGTTGCTCGGGGTTTTCACACCGGCTCAGTCGCACGCCGTGAGTTGTGCGCGCCAGCTTCTCTGGTGGGACCGACGCCATCGTTTCTGCGGCGTCTGCGGCACCGCGACGGTGGAGGTCGTCGAGGAACGCGCGCGGCGCTGTCCGCAATGCGGCGCGCTCTACTTCCCCGCGGTTTCTCCGGCGGTGATCGTGGCGGTCACCCGAGGCGACGAGCTGCTGCTCGCGCACAACCGGAATTTTCGCCCGGGCATGTTCAGCCTGCTGGCGGGTTTCGTGGATCCGGGCGAGACGCTCGAACAAGCCGTCGTCCGCGAGGTGTCCGAGGAGGTTTCGATCCGGGTGAACAATCTCCGCTACATTTCGAGCCAGCCGTGGCCGTTTCCAAATTCGCTCATGCTTGGATTCCGGGCGACGCATGCCGACGGCGAGATCGAGGTCGACGGCAAGGAGATCGAGCAGGCCGGCTGGTTCAAGCGCACCGCGTTGCCCGACATCCCGCGTCCGGGCACCGTGGCCCGCCAGCTGATCGACGCCTGGCTGCGCGAGTAGCGGGGAGCGGGACGGGCGGTCGCGGCGCTGCAGGCGTGGACCACCGGACCCGGAGATCTCCGAGTCCGACGGCGCACGGCGCCTATTTCACCTCCAACCGCGTGCTGGCGGAGTGGCTGTTGAATTCTGGAGCGTACATGCACTGGATCTCCGCGATGCCGGATTGGTAGACTCCGCGGAGCTGAACGCGTGTCGAGTATTCGAATACGTACGTGCCCTTCGGGAGGTAATCGATGAAGAAGTGCGTGGCCGTGTCTCGCGTCGTTTCGTAGTAGCCGAGGCCGTCCTGATACCGATACCGGCTCAGCACGTTCACGGGCTCCGTTCCGCTGCCGCGCTGGTCCTTCAGGTGAACGTATTCCATGTCGCGGTCGGTCCGGAGTTCGATCCGGACGACCAGCTCGTCGCCCACGGAAATCGCGCCGTTGACCGGCTTCAGCACCGGCCCCTTCTTGGTCGTTTCTTTGACGAACAGCGTCTTCTTAAGCATGAGGGGCGTCCCCTCGTGAGGGGGCACTTTGGCGATGTCCTCCAGATACTGCCAGTGGAGGCTGCCCCAGCTGACGCCCTCGTCGGCCTTCTTCACCGTCACGTGACCCATCTCCGGCGTGACCTGGCTGCCGGGAAAACGCTGCTCGTAGAATCCCGTGCCGGCCTCGACCTTCTCGGGCCTGATCGGCCGCCCGCCGAGATCGACTTCCACGACGGAGTCTCGCGAGAGCAGATCATCGCCTCGGAGGAGAAGTCCATAGATCGCGTCGGCGGTGGCTTTGGTCGTTTTCCAGTCCTGTGTCTGCTTTTGTTTCAGGAGCCACACTTTGCAGTCCTCGACCGCTTTTGCGTCGTTCGCGATCTCGGCAAACGCCTCGATCATCAGCGCCTGGGTTTCGATCGGCGCGTGGTACCACCACCAGCTCAGTTCCTGGTCGCGCCAGAACATGCCGAGTTCCTCGCTGGTGACGCTGCGTTCCTTCAGCGAACGAACGATGGCCTGGGCTGCAGGCGCATCGCCGAACCGCTGCAGGGCGAGCGCGAGGTGCGCCTGGGATTGCCGTGAGGTCTTGAGCCAATGCTTGCGCGCCTGGCCGAGAAAATAATCCACGGCGGCGCGTTTGTCCGGAGCCACGGCCTCGTCCTTCAGATAGAAGCTTCGACCGTACAGGTAGAGCGCCTCGATCGGGCTGGGGACATAGTCCTCGCTGTTTCCGTGCTTCAGGATGTCCCGGTGCCGTTGCTCGATCCATGCGTCCAGCGCCGCGAGGGATTTCAGGGCGGAGGTCTGATCGATCTCGACGCCCAACTGCCGCAGACGCCCGAAGCCGGTCATGATGTAGAGACTGATGTATTCGCTCGGCCGCCCGCCAGGGAACCACGACCAGAGGCCGTCGCTCAGCTGGCGTTCGGAGAGCTTTGCGAGCGTTCTCGAGGTTTCTTCGTCGAGACGGTTGCCGTCGAAAAGGAGCCCGACGTTTCGCCGAGCCTGACTCTCGGCCTGCGCCTGACGAAGCCAGGGCGTTTCTTCGACCAGAACCGATTTCAGGTCCTGGTTTTTCTCCAGCGGACTGTCGAGGGCCGGTGTATTCTTCCAAAGGTCGAAAATGCGCCGGATTTTCGGATCCGAGTTTGCGATCCGGCGGGCGAGCGCGTTGGCGTACAGCCGGTTGAACACCTGTTCGCTGCACTCGTACGGGTACTCCATCAGATAAGGGAGCGCCATTACGGCGTACCAGGCGGGCTGTGACACCATCTGAACCGTCAGCGACTGATGCCTGAGGGTGTCGGAACCGCCGGAGGCGATCAGCTTTTCGAACTCGAAGTTCTTGGTCCCCGGACCGCGGATCGGGAGCGGCAACGATTCCGTCACGGGTATCCGACGACTAAGTACCGGCAGGAATCCCTCCTCGCCGTCGCTGAGGTTTCCGGTCGATGCGACCGCCTTGTAGGTGAGGAAACCAAGCCCGTCGGGCACGGCTATGCGCCAGCTGTAGGAGCGCGACTGGCCGGCGGGAACGACGAACGGCTGTTCCGTCGCCCTGTTGCCGAGATCGGCGTCGGCCGGTTTCAACGTGGCTGCGTCCGCGAAGGTGAGGCGGACCGTGCCCGACTTGGCCTTGTCGCTCTGGTTGGTGACTTTGACGGCGAACTCGACCGTGTCGCCCTCCCGCAGAAAACGCGGGGGATTGGGCTCGACCATCAGCTCCTTGCTCGTGACCGCCGTCCCCGTGAGCAGGCCGTTGCGGAGATCCTGGTCATGGGCGAACCCGAGGAATTTCCACTGCGTCAACGCCTCGGGCATCGTGAATTCGATCCGGACGACGCCGGCGGGACTCTCCCTGAGCTGCGGGAAGAAAAACGCGGTTTCGTTCAGGTTCTTGCGCGCGACCACGGCGTCGAGGTTGGGCTTCGGCGCGGCGGCGGGTTCTTCGGAAACCGGTGCGGCGCTGCTAGACGATACGATGGTGGACTCCCCCGGCGCAGGCGCGGCTGGCATCGCGATTTCGACGACCGATGCCGAATCCGCCACTTGAGCCCGCATCCGACTGCCTGCGAGCGTGTTTTTTGCCATGTACCCGCCGGAGCCGCCGCGAACCGAGAAGGGAGACAGTGTGATTTGGTCGCTTTCGCCGTAGTCCAGAATCGCGTCGGGGAAACTTCGATACATCCAGCTCACGCTCTTGAACTGTCGGTATTCCCACTGGTTCTCCGTCTGGAACAGGCGACTCTCGTTCTGCAAGGCGGTGGTCAGCCTGGGTTGTTCCGTCCGGAAGACGTTGAGCTCGTTCCACGCATGCGGCTGGAACTGGTCGAGTGAGGCGTCGTAGAGCGCCGCGACCATCTCGGCGCCACTCTTGCGGGCGTCGCGTCCGGTGATCTCGGCGATCCACGTCTCCTTCTGGCCCGGCGCGAGTTTCGAGCGGAACGACTCCCATTTGATCGTGAGCTCCTTGTTCGACCACGGGACATTGACGACCCGTTGTGTGAGGTACGCTCGGTTCTCCTGGATGTGGGTGATCCGCACGGTGAAACCACCGCGCAGCTCTTCCGTCACGGCCTGCTCGATGAGGGTTTGAGTGCGGTCCGGCGAGGTCCAGTAGCTGCGCAGCGCTTGGCCACGGCACTCGATCTCGACGAAGGCGCGGCCCGCCGGGTACCCGGTTCCCCACAGTCCGGTGAAGGTGGTGCCGGGTTCGACCGACCAATCTCGAGCCGCTACGAAGTCCGGGACCTTGGTCTCCAGACGCGAGGCGCGGGGATCCGTCACTTGCAGGACGGACTGGGCGGTCACCTTTTTGCCGAAGCGATCCGTGGTCTCGAGTGTGGCGCGATAGATGCCGGCTCCCAGTTTGGCGGAAATATGCGCTTTGCCGTCGGCGTCGGTCCTGAATTTCTCTCGCGCGGCGGTGTCTCCGTTTTCCCACGACTCGGGCCGGGCTGGATCGAGTTTCGGCTCCTGGCTGTCCTCGCTCCGCCAGGTGTGCTCGGACGCCGGCGACTTCCGTTGAACGGCGGCGGGCTGCTTCAGCGCGTGGATCGTGACGATCCCGTCGGCGGATTGCGGTGTGGCGTCGAGCGACTGCGTCGCGATGTCGAGGCCGACGGGCTGATCGGTCGTAAGCCACTCTCCGGCCGTGAGCGATGCCTGCAGCGCCGTATAGCCGGCTCGCACGAGCTGGTCGTCCGAGCGTGTTTCGCCGGTCGTGTCGGTGACGTCGGCGTGAGCGTTGAAAACGAACACGGGCTCCGTCTTCTCCGGCACGGAACGATCTGGCTTGGCGGTAAACGCGACGGTAAAGGTGCCGTCCGCCTCGGTCGTGGCGACGCCGTGGGCGATGGCCTGCTTCGCGGGCGGGCGCCACCACCAGCACCAGTAGGGCAGGCGCACGCTGCGCTCGACGCGCCATTTCACTTTGGCCCCTCCGATCGCCGCGCCGGTGTAGGCGGTGGCCTTGCCGGTGAGCGTGACGGGCTCGCTGAGCTTTGCGGCCTGGACCGGCGCGTGAAGCTCCACCTGGAATTTCGGACGCTTGTACTCCTCGACGTTGAAAGAGGTGAATCCGCGCGGACCGTGCTCCACGCGGATCGACATCTGTCCCAGGAGCCGGTCGCGCGGCGCGGTGAATGCCCCGCTGAAGGAGCCGTAGTCGTTGGTTTGGTGATTCGAACGCGCGATCTCTTTCCCGTTCGGATCCGTGAACACGACCGTGATCCTTATCCCGCCGAGAACCTTGTAATCCGCGGCTTCAGGGTCTGCACGGAGGCAGAGTCCTTTGAAACTGATCGTCTGCCCCGGTCGATAAAGCGAGCGGTCGGTGAAAAACACCGTTTGGACGCGCGAGTCGTCGTTTTCATGCGGATACCTCTTGCCGACGTTGAACTCACGGACGGACGCGACGGAGTTCCCTGCGTGCTCGGCGACCAGAACGAAAGGCTGCTCGGATGGTTGGAGATGAAACTGGCCATCCTTGTCGGTCGTGAGCGATGAAGACGGCCGGTACCAGCCTTCGCGGTTTCGCTGCCAGCACCGAATCGTGGCGCCGACGATCGGCTCGCCGGTGACCGCGTTCAGGACAAAACCGCCGGAGTTCTTTCCACCGTACTGCGTGCGCAACACCAGTGCGAGATCGCTGACCCAGGCCAAGGTGGTGTTGATCTGGTTGTCGTGACTGCTGAAGCCACGGTCAAAACTCGCGACAATCGCGTAGAAGCCCGGCCGGAGCGAAGTCGGCGCCGGGATTTTCTCCGTCCGGGATTTGAAATCTGCCGTCGGCGGCAGAGCGGCGTCCCAGGCGAGAATGGGTGTTTTGGTCCGCAGCGCGTTGAAATACTCCGAATTCGGGACGCCGAAACTCCAGCGCGCCTGGCCGATGTAGTCGGCGAAATCCACAGGGATCGCGCGGAAATACACGTGGGTGACGTTGCGGTAGGTGACGTTGAGCGTGGGCCAGGGTGCATTCCAGACGGCCTCCGTTTCGAGTTGAGCGGAGCGCGCTTCGATTTCCCGAAGGAGATTGAAGCACTGGGCTCCGCCGGCGGTATTTGGGAACGCTTTCCATCCGCGATGTGCGAGTTCGTGCGCCTTGGTGGGGTCTCGCTCCTCGTTCAGCTGCGTAGCGAGCAGAAAGAGGGCGCGCGCCGAGATCTCGTGCCCTTCAGATTTCACGATGAACCGTTCCAGCGCCGCTTTGTAGCGCTCGGTTTTTTCCGCTCCGACTGCGCTGTTGTGGCCGAAGCTCAAGCGAGCGAGGTCGACGTCCAGAAATGCCGAGCGGTCCGAATCGGTCTGGTGAAACTTCAGCAATTCCTGAAACAGCTCGACCGCTCTCCGTTTGGGTGACGCGGTGTCTCCGGTGCCGGGCTGCCATTGGATGAAATCGTCCGCGTTGGAGAAGATCGGGCCGTCGGCTTCCAACTCGAAAGCGTCCTCCGCCGCGATGGCGCCGGTTTCGGCGGACTGGTAGAAAACCAGCGCCTCGTTCGCGAGGAAGTCGAAAAGCGTCGGACGGTAACGGTCGGGTACGTCGCCGCGCGTGATCAGAGCATCGTATTCCCGGACGGGAGTTGCCTTGAGCGCCGCGCTGTCGGCCAGAGCCGCGGCGAAGTGGCGGTCGATCTCTGTCAGGATGCGCGCGAGGTCCCACGTCTGCAGATCCTCTCCGGCCCCTGCCGCCGTCTGGGTGCGCTGTATGAAGCGCCACCGGTTGGCTTGGAAGTATTGCCAGTACCAATGCGCCAGGATCGCTTCCATCGCAGGCTTCATTGGAGGCGGCGTCTTCTCTATTTCGGACTGCAGCCGGACGATCTTCTCCTCGGGTTTGCTGCCCTGGATATTCCCTTCGAGTGCGATCTTTCGCGTCAGCGCCTTGACCGCTTCCGGATATGCCTTGTTGGCCAGCGCCGCCGCGAGGATTGGCTCCAGCCGTTCAATCGCGGTTTTCGGCAGGCCTTGGTTCACGGCCTCGTCCACGCCCCTCCAGTCCGCGTCGCGAGGACCGGCGACGAGAGACGTCAGCGTTGCGGCAAGCAGGAGAACGAGGCGAAACGGATACGTTTTCATCGAAGAAATGGAGAGCGGAAGGCCGGGGATGGGAGCTGGAGGAGGTGAGTGACCACGGCGGAGATCGCGACGCGACCTCTGCGAAAAAACGAGAAGTGGGTCCTTGGATTTGGCGGCGAGTGGGGGACTTCCGGCCACCTCGACACCGGCGGAAGTCATGACGGCGCACGCTACCCGGAGGACCGACCGGAATGCAACGGCGCGCTTCCGCCGGGTCGGCTCGATCCGCGCGGGTGCCCGCGGCCGGACGTGGTTCGAAATCTTGGCCCGGCGCGCCGCGGGTGGGCGGAAGCTGACGGCGCTCCGGGAGTTGACAGCACGCGACACCCGGCCCTTGTTAGGCCATGCGACCGAAAAACAGGCCAAGCGGCCGAAACGCTCCGACTTTCATCGAGAATGCCCGACGGGCACAGATCATCGATGCCGCGATCGAGGTGGTGGCCGAGTTCGGCTACACTGGCGCTTCGTTCGTCGAGATCGCCCGCCACGCGAGGATCACGAAGAGCATCATCTCCTACCACTTTGAGGACAAAAACGACCTCCTCGATCAACTGGTACGGCGGATCTACGACGAGATCTGGGCCTTCGTGGAACCTCGGCTGACGGAGCAGACCACCGCGGCAGGGCGGATCCGAACGTACATCGAGTCGGAGTTCGCTTACATCGAGGGCCATCGATCGCAGCTGCTCGCTCTGGGAAACGTGCTGCTGAACCATCGCGACGCGAAAGGCCGCTTGCGTCTCAAGGAAGAGGCACAGACCACGGTCGTCGGCCTGCTTTCGGGGATCTTCGAAGCCGGCCAGAAGGCGGGGGAGTTCCGAGCGTTTTCCCCGACCGTCATGGCGGTCGCCGTTCATCATGCGATCAACGGCGCGCTCGACCGGTGGGCGCAGGATGCCTCCATCCCCCTCGCGGATTACGCCCGCGAGTTGAGCGCGATTTTTGACCTGGCGACGCGCCGGGATTCCGTTTCGGCGGCCCCGAAGTCCGCTCTCCAACGCAAAGCTCCGGCTGCCGCTCGCGGCGGCGTATCCCCATGACTTATACCCCGACTGCCTCCGCCCCGGTGAACAACTCCGGCGGCATCCGCGCGGCGCTGCGCCGCGTCGCCCCTGCGTTCCTGCTTTTTTTCCTGTCGCCGCTTGTCGCGGAGTTCCTCCTCGGGAACATGTCGATCGATGCCCTGGGGCTCCTTCTGCCCCTGGCTCCGCTGTACGGAGGCGGCGCGTTGTTGATTCGTGAGGTGACCCGCCGGACGG
Organism: Opitutaceae bacterium EW11; assembly: GCA_003054665.1. Lineage (GTDB taxonomy): Bacteria > Verrucomicrobiota > Verrucomicrobiia > Opitutales > Opitutaceae > EW11. The sequence continues at coordinate 477,506 of QAYY01000003.1, forward strand.
GCCGCGGATGGCCTACACTTCTCCTGCTCGCCTTGGCCTACGGCCTCGTCGAGGAGGGGCTGGCGATCCAGACGCTCTTCAATCCGTCGTACCTTGGGTTTCACCTCCTTCAGGAGGCTGCGCTGCCAGTATTGGGGATGGGGGCATGGTGGACGCTCTTTGTCCTGACGCTGCACGTCGTCTGGAGCGTCTCCGTGCCGATCGCGATGGTGGAGGCGCTGACGCCGACGCGGGAGACGCGGCCATGGCTGGGACGGTTCGGCCTCGCGGTGGCCGCCGTCCTGTATGCCTTCGGCGCGTTCATGGTCCACACGTTCACCCACCGCCAGGATCCGTTCACGGCCTCATCCGCGCAGCTGATCGGAACGGCGATCGCAGTGCTCCTGACGCTTGTCGCGGCGTTTGTCCTGAAACCCCGCTCCGACGTTTCTCAAGTATCCGGAGCTCCGCGACCGATCGCGGCGGGTGCGGCCTGTTTCCTTCTGGGCGCCGCCTTCATGGCCGCGCATTATTTTGTGAAAGGCTGGCCGGTCGTCGCCGTATACGTTGCGCTCTATGCCGTCGCCGGGGTGACCTTGCGCTTGTGGTCGCGCAAGTCCGACTGGACTCCCCGGCACCGTCTGGCCGTCGCCTCCGGGCTGCTGATGACCTATGCGGCCAACTCTTTCGTGCAGAGCCCGGTCGTAGGGAGCAAAGGCACCGTCGCCTTGATCGGGAACGCTGTTTTCACCCTGGGCGCAATTGCCCTGATCCTCTCCGCCGCCCGCGCCCAACGCCGAGCGGCGTAGCGCACCAGCTGGTTCTGACCGCTCAGCCTATTGCCGAACGGGTGCCTCGATGAGTCTGGCCCACTCGGCGTCCCCCAGCGGGAAAGATTCCGGCCGGTACTCCTGCCAGTCGACAGGTACAGAGGCGTTTCCTGCTTCGCCGCGTCGAACCAGCACGAATCTGGCGGATCGGCCCCAGCCAAAGGGATAGATCTCCGAACGAATCTGCGTGAACCCACTCCGGGCCAGTTCCGTTTCCGTGGGATTCACGAGCAATGAGACCTGCTTGGGCGCCAAATACATGCCGAAACCGTCGAGTGCGGGCGACCGGCGTCCTTCGTGTCCGATGTAGTAGGGGTACCAATACCAGGCGATGAATCCGAAGGGCGCGTCTGCAAGTTCCGTCGTTTTTGCCTCTCCGGCGCGCAGTGAACGTTCGAAGAGGTCGCAGGCGGCGGCACGAAAGTCGACGAACTCCTTCAGCCGCACGGAGGCTCCGATTTGCACGGCGAGCATGATTCCCGTGAAAGCTGCAGCGACGATCCAGCTACGGATTGCTTGCGGTGCGGCATCGGGGCCCATTTCCGAAATGTCGGCGGTACACCGGGAGAATAGGCCGAGAATCACGGCATCGATGAGGTAGTAGTCATAGATGGCATCACGGACACTGAAGAGGCAGACACTGGCGACCGCGGCGGCCAGATAACCGGCCCGGAATTTGCCGCGAAACACTGCGAGCCCGAGGGCCGAAATCAGGACAAGCATGCGCAAACCCGGGCCAGCCAACGCGCCGTCGTAGCCCGAGTGCTCCACTTCAACTGACAGGAGTCGCGGCCATATTGCCGCGAGCGCAACGGCGGCGACGAACCCCCAGCGCAGCGATCCGAACCATCGGCTCGTTGGGGGCAGGGAGGGACGTGGTGAGAAGAAAGTCGATACCGTGCATCCGAGCCCGATTGCCACCAACAGATAGACGAGCCCCACGGAGGCGTGCCTCAGCGAGCCGATGCCGATGTGGCTGCCGAGCTGGGAGGTGATGACCTGCTGCGCATGCGTTCGATTGCTGAGGAGCAGCAAGGCTGCAAACCAGACGAGGCATCCTCCCAACATCGCTGCGAGCAACCACGACTGTCCCTTCTGGCGCCGCTTCAGCGACGCGATCAATTCGGCTCCGGGAATGGCAAGCCACACAATCGCGCTTTGCCTCGATGCCACCGCGACCGCCCAGAAGAGTCCGGCCGGAAGCCATTTCCTTCGCTCTGCCGAAAGCAGCATTCCGAGCAGGCATGGAATGTAGAGGGCGAGGGCGCTGTATTCCACCGACTTCCAGAGTACGGTTGGGAAGGCGGTCAGAAAGATGGCCAACAGAACTGAAAATGCGGAGGGAATCCGCCGTTCAGTCCAGAGCCGGGATACGAGCAACGTGGAGATTCCCCCGAGCACCGCGAGCAGTCCCGACGTGCTCAGGTAGAAGCTGCCCGAAACCCGAAACAAGAACGCCGAGACGGCTGACATCGAATACGCCCACGGTTCGAGCCAGTCATCGGTCCACGGCCTTCCGCGTTGCAGCGTTGCCACGACGGAACGCAGGTAGCCGAAATCGTCGTTCATCGCGACGACTAGCGACGGCATGAAGCGGAAGAGAAACAGGGAAATCAGGGCCCCACCGATCCACGGTGTGAAAAAACGCAAAAGCCTCCCCTCCGTTACCATTCCTCCCAATACGGGAAGATTCGGGCGGCTTTGCAATCACCCGTGTACTATAAAAACGAGTACACGATGGGGAGGTTGGCTAATTATCTTGGGCGAACGGTCGCGCCGCGCATGGAAGCCTGCCTGGTGACAGAAACAAATCCGCCAATCGGGAATGGCATCGCCGGGTATCGGACCGCCGGACGAAACGTGTTCTCGCCGGAGGCTGTCCTGCGGGTTTCTGGCCCGGCTTAGCTGGCCAGGATCGCGACCTTCTGGCGGAGGGTGTCGATCGTGAACGGCTTTTGGAGGAAGCCGTGCAGACCGAGGCCGTCGAAACGCTGGGTGGCTTCGGATTGGTCGTAGCCGCTCATCAGTACGGCCTTCAGGTCCGGCCGAAGCGCACGGAGGGCCTTGAGCGTGGAAACGCCATCCAATTCCGGCATGGTCAGGTCGAGAAGGACGCCGCCGATCCGGGTTTGGGTATCGCGGACGAGTGCGACCGCCTGCGCTCCGTCCGGGGCCGATAGCGTGCGGAAGCCCTGGCGTCGCAGCGCGAGTTCCGCCACGTCGCGCACCGTCGGTTCGTCGTCGACCACGAGAATGGTGACGTCGGGTCGCGCGGGCAGTGCGGGGGCCGGCGGCGGAAACACAGGAGCGGGGCGGATCTCGGCCGTCCCCGTCGGAAAACAGACGAAAAAGCGCGAGCCGCGGCCGATTTCGGAAGTCACGTCGAGCGCTCCGCCTCTGGCCCGGATGATTCCCTGCACCGCGCACAGACCCAAGCCGCGCCCGGTGAACTTGGTCGTGAAGAAAGGATCGAAGATCCGCCTCAGCGTCTCCCGCGACATGCCGCAGCCGGTATCCGACACCTGGATGCTGACGAATTCCCCGGGGACGGCGTCGCCCGGGTGGGACATCGCGGCGAGATCGGATTGGGTCAGCTTCGTCCTGCGCGTGAGGAGCGTCACCTGGCGCGGGTGGCCCGTGAGCGCCTCGGCGGCGTTGATGACGAGGTTCATCACCACCTGCCGGATACGGGCGGGGTCCGCCATCGTGGGCGGGAGACCGGCCTCGAGATCGATCGAAAGGTTCGCGTCGCGCGGCACGGACGCGTGCAACAGCTCCAGCGTGTCCTTCACCAGCGCGTTCACGTCGACCGCCTTGACCGCAATCCGCCCCTTTCCGGCGTAGGCGAGCATCTGCTCGCACAACTCGGCTGCGCGGCAGGCGCTCTTTTCGATCCGGTCGAGATGCTGGTCGATGAGCGAACCGGGGGTCGTCTCGAGCTTGGCGAGCGAGGCGCTGCCCAACACGCCGGTAAGGATATTGTTGAAATCGTGGGCGATGCCTCCGGCGAGGACGCCGAGGCTTTCGAGGCGCTGAGTTTCCTCGACCTTGCGCTGCAGCGAACGCTGCTCGTGTTCGGCGCGGGCGCGTTCCGCCGCTTCGCGCTTCAGCTTGTCGAGCGCGTCGACCAGTTCCTGCGTGCGCCGCGCGACGCGGGATTCGAGGTCGGCCATCTGCGCTCGGGCCTGCTGGGTGAGCGCCCATTTTTCGGTCAGCGCCTGGGCCAGCTGGAGGAGTTCGATCCGGTCGAACGGCTTGTGCAGGATCACCCATTGGTCGGTGCGCCCCAGCTTCGTCGACATCTCGCTCCACGTGAGGTCCGAGTACGCCGTGCAGATCACCACCTGGATGTCCGGGTCGACCTGCCAAAGCTTGGTCGCTGTCTCCACACCGTCGATACCGGGCGGCATCCGAAGATCGACGAAGGCGACGGCGAACGGTGTGCCGCGTTCGCGCGCCTCGCCGACCCGCTGCACCGCCTCCGTTCCCTGGAACGCCGAGTAAACCTGAAAATCCGGCTTCGGCGTGGCAGGTTCGTGGAAGAGCTCCGGCTCAGGCGCCGGCTTATGCGGGCTCGCCAGAGTCCGGCAGATCCCGTCGTGCACCGAGCGGTTGTCGTCGACGACGAGGACGCGGTGATTCCGAAAGGGCATGACGGACTACGGACGCGCCGCACGGTCTTTAGCCGTGTGCGCGAACTCACTCTGGTTGGCCGAATCCCGCGTCCCTGCTGGAAAAGAGAATCGAGGCTTCATTCCTGCACGCGCCGCCCTCCGCGCGTCCACGTCATGGGCGTCGACAAAGAGAAAGAAACACGTGTCTTCGCTCAAGCCCATAAGTGACTCGCCCATCGCGTATTGTCCAACGGATACGGCCGGCCGATTCGTTCGGCTCCTAGCTCGGGGATGAACCGTCGAGCGGCGCGTCCTTCCATCCGGGCAGGGCCAGGGTGAACGTCGCGCCTTGTCCAGGACCGGCGCTCTGGGCGGTGAGGGAGCCGCCCATTTGTGTCGCTGCCAGCGCGCTGGAGTGCAGCCCGAAACCGTGGCCGTCTTTTCGGGTGGTGAAGCCGTGGGAGAAGATGCGGGTGAGGTTCGCCTCGGGGATGCCGATGCCGTTGTCGACGACCTGGATCGTCACCGTGTCGTCGGGGCCGTTGCCGGTGCGGATGACGAGCTTGCGCTGGGAAGGCTCTTTGCAGTCCATTGCCTTTTTGGCGTTGCTGATCAGGTTGACGAGGATCTGCAGCACTTTGTGGCGTTCGGCGCGCGCCGTCTGGGTCTCGGTGAATTCCCGCACGACCTGGACGTTGTGCCGCTGCAGGGCGTTCGTGCTGAGCTTGAGGGCGTCCTCGATGATTTCGGGCGGATGGATCGGCTCCACCAAGCCGGAGACCGAGGCGTAGCTCTGCTGCATCCAGATGATGTCCTTCACGTGGCTCACGCTCTTCAGCAGCGTGGCCAGTTCGTTCAGGCCTTCCTGGCGGTCCTTCTCGAGCGTGACGGAGAGGTTTTCGAGATAGCTCGTGAGTTTCGCCGCGCGCGGATCCTTGGCGAAAAAGCCGGGCAGGTCCGCCGAATTTTCCTTCAGCAGCGCGCAGACCTTCGTGAGGCTCGTGACCTTCGAGTCGCGGAGACGGTCGCAGAGCAGGTTCGCGGTGACGTTGATGCTCGTGAGCACGTTGCCCACGTTGTGAAGGACGCCCGTCGCCACTTCGGCCATGCCCGCGTCGCGGGTGGCCTCGAGGAGCTGCTGATTCGCGAGCTCCAGCGCCTGCCGCAGGCGGGCGACTTCATCGTGGCCGTTGGGAGGTGTGCGCCCGTTGACGCGAGACGCGTTGTCGACCGACAAAGCGTCGCCTGCGGGGGACCGTTCCGGGGTTCCTGAGGACGTCATGAAGAGGACGTTTTCGACTGTCGCTGCAACGAGATCGTCTCGAGATTCCGGAGGAGGACCTCCTTGATCGCAGCGATGGTGACGGGCTTGGACAGGTAGTCGTCCATGCCCGAGCGCAAGAGCCGCTCGCGTTCGGACGGGAGCGCGTTGGCGGTGAGGGCGATGATGCGGAGGTGCGCGGGAAAATGGGGATCGCTTGCGGCCTGGCTCCGGCGGATCTGCCGCGTCGCCTCGACCCCGTCGAGGACCGGCATCTGTTCGTCCATGAACACAAGGTCGTAGCTCTGGCGCTGGAAGGCGTCGATCGCCTCCTGGCCGTTGTTGGCGAAGTCGGCCCGGTAGCCGAGGCGCTGTAGTTGGTGACCGGTGACAGATTGGTTGATCGCGTTGTCGTCCACGACGAGGATCCGGACCGGATTCGCCGCGGCCGGCTGGACGGGCGCGGGATGTCCGCTCTCGGGCTGGACGGCTCGCGTGTTCATCGCGAGTCCGATGGCGTGGAAGAGCGTGCCGGGCTTGATCGGCTTCAGGATGCAGCCGGAAAGCTGGTGCTGCTTGAGCTGCTCGGGCGTGAGTTTGTCGCCGAGCGAGGTCACCAGGATCATCTTCGGCTGCGGCAGATCGGTGTGGGCCCGGATCGCCTTGGCGAGCGCAAGTCCGTCGACTTCCGGCATGTGGTAGTCGAGCAGGACGAGATCGTAGGGGGCGCCCTCGAGGCAGGCGTGCCGCATCGCGGCCATGGCGGCGGCGGCGCTGGCGACCGACTCGTTGGGGATGTTCCGGTAGTTCAGCTGGTGCCGCATGACCTTCCGGTTGGTCTCGTTGTCGTCGACGACCAGCGCGCGGCGGACCGAAACGGTGAAGGGCGCGGCGCTGTTCGGCGCGCCGGTCGGACGCGAAAACTGGGCCTTGAACCAGAACGTGCTGCCCTTGCCGGATTCGCTGCGCACGCCGATCTCGCCGTCCATCATGTTGACGAGGCGCTTGCAGATCGCGAGGCCGAGGCCGGTGCCGCCGTACTTCCGGCTCGTCGAGCTGTCGCCCTGGGTGAACGGCTGGAAGAGCGCCTGCTGAATGGAGGGAGGGATGCCGATGCCCGTATCGCTGACTTCAAAGCGCAGCATGCAGTCCTCGCCGCTGAGGCGGTCGAGCGAGACGTGCAGGAAAACCTCGCCGTTCTCCGTGAACTTCACCGCGTTGCCGAGCAGGTTGAAAAGGATCTGGCGGAGGCGCGTCGGATCGCCGTGGAGACGCGTCGGCACGTCGCCCTCGACGAGGAACGCGAGTTCGAGGTGTTTGCTCGCCGCCGGCTGGGCCTGAAGATCGAGCGCGGCGTGCACCACTTCGGTGAGCGAGAAGTCGGTTTTTTCCAGCGTGACCTTGCCCGCCTCGATCTTGGAGAAGTCGAGAATCTCGTTCACCACCGTGAGGAGGGCCTCGCCGCTGTTGGAAAGCGTCTGGACGAAATCCTTCTGCAGGTGCGTGAGGTCGGTCTGCATCAGCAGGTCGGCCATGCCGATGATGCCGTTGAGAGGAGTGCGCACCTCGTGGCTCATGTTCGCGAGGAACATGCTCTTGGCGTGGTTCGCGGCCTCCGCCGCGTCCTTGGCCTTCAGAAGTTCGGCGGTGCGGGCGGCGACGGTGCCTTCGAGATCGCGAACCCGCAGCCGGTTCTGCTGAAGCAGGTGCCACTTCTCGGTCAGGGTGGCGGCGAGTTGGCGAACCTCGATGTTGTCGAAAGGCTTCTTCAGGATGAGGAGGCGATCGTTGGCTCCGAGACGCCCCATCATCTCTTCCCAGGAATAGTCGGAATAAGCGGTGCAGATCACCGCCTGGAGATCCGGATCGATCTTCCAGAGCTGCTCCAAGGTCTCGATGCCGTCGATGCCCGGGGGCATGCGCACGTCGACGAAAGCGAGGGCGTAGGGCCGGCGCGAGGCCACCGCCTGCTTCACCTTCTCGATCCCGTCCAGGCCCTGGAACGCGGAATCGAGTTCGTAGTTTTCAGGCAAATACCGCGGGGGCGATTTGTCCCCGAAAAGCTCGGATTCCAGCTGATCCAGCCCCTGCTGGGCGCCGTCCTTCGCCCGGAGGATCTTGGCGAAGTCCTCGTGAATGGCGTGGTTGTCGTCGATGATCAGGATTCGACGATTCTTTTCGCTATCCGGCGCGGACATGGGAATGGGGCTTGGACACGCAAATCCTCTCGCAATGGCGCTCTGCCGCGACAAACGGGCAAGAGAAAACCGACACTGGTGAGAGCTGCGAAAACATCGACCCAATTACCCGTATCTTGAGGCGCTTACGACCGTTTTGGACCGCTCCCTCCGCAAGCGGCCGTTGCTTAGCGCGTTAAGTTGCAAAAATCTGGCAATAAAAAGGCGCGCTTCTGGGCGAAGCGCGCCGGAAAAGGGCCCCTGAACGGGTGGGCTGACTACACCTGAACGGTCTTGAACGAGGCGAGATTCCAAGCGGGGTGTTTCGCCTCAGCTCCCATTTCGTTGAAGGCCTCGATCTCGGCCTTCGTGAAGAGCAGGCCGCCGGCCGTTTTGGAGCGCTGCGCCCACTCGGCTTCGATTTGGCCGGGCAGCATCGACTTGGTGTTTCCGTGTCCGAGCACGTCCTCGATCACCGCCTTCACGTTCTGCGATTGATTGCGGCCCTTCGCGAAGGCGCCGGCGCTGATCGCCTCGGGGTGGATCACCTGGAAGAAAAACGCGCAGGTGTGTTTGTCGCCATCTTCGGCCCAGCGGCTGCGGAGCGTCGGGAGCGAGCCGCCGACGAACCCCGCGACGAGTTCGTTGATGAGCGAAAGCCCGTAACCCTTGTGAGCGCCGAACGGCAGGAGCGAAACCGCGAGATTGGGATCGGTGGTGGGATTGCCGTCCTTGTCGACCGCAGCCATCGGCGGAAGCGGTTTGCCCTCGCGTTTCAGCTGCTGGACGCGGCCCATCGCGACGACGGAGGTCGCCCAGTCCACGACGATCGGATAGCCGATCGCGTCCGTGGTCGGGAAACCCCAGCTGTGCGGATTGGTGCCGAGGGTGGGAAACTTGCCGCCGAACGGCACGACCTCGGCCAGCGCCGCGGTGCAGTTCGTGTACGCGATGTAGCCGCGGCGCGCGGCGTCCATGACATAGCCGCCGCCCCAGAGGTAGTGGAAGGCGTTGTCGACCGCGACGGTGCCGACGCCGTACTGGTCCGCCAGCTTCATCGCCGTATCCATCGCGCGGTATGCGGTGGCCTGGCCGAGCTTCTTGTTGGCGTTCCACACGCGCGTCGCCGCGAAACGGCTGGGCTTCTCCTCGATTTGGGCGCCGGGGACGCAGCCCTGGGAGCCGCTGCCGAAGAGGTGATCGAGGTGGAGCGCCTTGATCGCGTTGTGGGTGCGGATCCCGTGGCGGGACGCCTCGGCGCAGAATCGTGCGCCTTCGGCAGCCTCGTCGGCTAGGTATCCACGATGCTTATACGCGGCCTCGACGAGGGCGTTATGCTGCGACTCTGGTACGACGTAGTAGGTGTCGGGCATGGGAGAGATCCAATGAAGAATGCGGTAGGCGGAAGGCAGAAGGGGAAGGGAAGAGGGTGCGGCTGGGAGCGACTGGAGTTCGCGTGCTGCACCGGCATTCAGCCGTCCGCCTTCTGCATGGAGGCTCAGACTTGGTTCGCCTGGGCGTGCGGTTTTTTGCCGGCGAGGTAGAGGGTGAGGTTCTCGACCGCGCAGCTGGCCTGGCGGACGACGCTCTCGAACGTGCGGGAACCGACATGCGGGGTGACGATGCAGTTCGGCTGTTTGAGGAGCGGGTGGTCGGCCGGAGGCGGTTCCTGGTCGAGCACGTCGGTTCCGTAGCCCGCGACCTGGCCGGATTTGAGGGCCTCGACCATGTCGCTCGTGTGCACGATCTCGCCCCGGGCGCAGTTGAGCACGATCACGCCTTTTTTCATCTTCGCGATGGTCTTCGCGTTGATCATGTCGCGCGTCTCCGGCGTCAGGTTCGTGTGGAGCGTGATGTAGTCGGAGGAGGCGAAGATCTCGTCCATCGTGTTGGCGCGCCGCACCTGGTACTGCTTCGCGAAAGCCTCGTCCCAATAGATGTCGAAACCGATCGGCTCCATGCCGAAGGCGCGGGCGCGGATGGCGACTTCCTTGCCGATGCGGCCGAGACCGATGATGCCGATCGATTTGCCGAGCAGCTCGTGGCCGGTCTTGCGTTTCCACTGGCCCTGGCGCGTCGCGTCGACCGCGAAGATCAGGTTTTTCTCGAGCGCAAGAAGGAGGGTGAAAGCGTGTTCGGCGACGGTGGTGTGGTTGACGCCGGGGGTGAAGAGGACGGGGATCTTGAACTCGGTCGCCGACTTGACGTCGATCTTGTCGAGCCCGATGCCGTATTTGCTGATCACCTTCAGCCGCGGCAGGGATTTCTCGATGACAGCGCGCGTGATCGCATCGTCGCCACAGATGAACGCGTCGAAGCTGCCGGCGAGTTCGAGCATGCGCGACTCGGGAAGCGGCCCGCGCTCCCGAACGATTTCGAAGCCCGCTTTTTCCAGCAGCTGTTGATGCGCTCCGGGGGTATCCTGGAACGAAGTGGTGGTTAAAAGGACACGTGTCATAATTTGGGGATTCAGGTCTAAAACGGGCCGCCGACCCTTGGAAAGGGAAATCCCGCCCGAGCGGGCGGGGGCAGGGCCGCCTCAGGAGCGTTTGGTCGTCGCCGCGCCCGGTGTCGCAACGACGGTTGCGCCTGTGGACGGCACCGGTGCGGTCACGCCAGGCACCGGCAGGGGCGGAGTCTCCACGCCGGGCACCCGGCGGTGCAGGTAGGCGTCGTAGTCCGGCACGAGCCGTTCGTACGTCTTGTCCATCAGGGGCGAGGAGATGATGAAGTCGGCGGAGGACCGATCGCACGCGATCGGAATGTTCCAGACGACAGCCATGCGGAGCAGGGCTTTCACGTCGGGATCATGCGGCTGCGGTTCGAGCGGATCCCAGAAGAAGATGAGGAAATCGATTTCGTTCTCCACGATCTTGGCGCCGATCTGCTGGTCGCCTCCCAGCGGTCCGCTCTGCAGTTTCGCGATCGGAAAACGAAGCTCGCGCTCGAGCAGCACGCCGGTGGTCCCGGTGGCGTAGACTTTGTGGTGCGCGAGGAGATCGCGGTTGAATTTCGCCCATTCCACGAGGTCGCGCTTCTTGTTGTCGTGCGCGACGAGGGCGATCTTCTTGTTCAGACCCATCGAGATGATCTTGTTGGCCATGAGAGCGCGTGAAGCGGGGAGGAGCGTGGACAGGGCTGGCCGGTTTGTCACTCACGGGCTGGGCCGACCTTTTCGGGCGCTGTGCTGCCTCGCCGTTTCTTCCGGTTGATTGACCGGGGCGTATTCGTGTTAGCGTACAGGCACCGATGAAATTCTCCGCCGCCACCGCCCGGCTTCGACGCAAGCTGGGGAAAAAGGTTCTGGTCTCCGACGACGCCCGCTTCCGCGCTTCGTTCGACGGGAGCAAGCTCTCGTTTCTGCCGGAGGCGGTGGTGAAACCGACGAAGAACGAAGACATCGGCGACGTCCTGGTGCTGGCGAACGCCGCGCGCGTGCCGGTGACGGTTCGTGGCGGAGGCACTTCCCTGACCGGCTCCGGTTCCCCCGTGAAGGGCGGCTGGGTGCTTGATCTTTCGGACTGGAACAAGATCGAGGTCGACGCCGACGCGGGCATGGCCCGGGTGCAGTGTGGCGCCAAGGTCGCGGCGGTGCATGCCGCGGTCGAGGCCAGGGGCTGGTTCTATCCCCCCGATCCCGCCTCGAAACAATACTCCACGATCGGCGGCAACATTGCCTGCAACGCCGGCGGCATGCACGGCGGCAAATACGGGGTGACGCGCGATTTTGTCCTCGCCCTGAAAGGCTTTCTCCCGACTGGCGAATACGTGGAGTGGGGAACTCCGACGAAGAAATTCTCCGCCGGCTTCAATCTTCGCGATCTCTGGATCGGCAGCGAAGGCATGCTCGGCGTCGTCACGGAGGCGGTGTTGAAACTCGTGCCTCTGCCCGCGGCCCGCTGGACGCTGCTCACGGCTTTCCCCGATGAGGTGGCGGCGTTTCGCGCCGCAAAGACGCTCTTCGGCGAGCACATTCAGCCCGCCATTTTTGAGTTTCTCGACCGCTACAGCGTTCAGTGCGCCGAAGCGAAGACCGGCAAGGTTGTCTTCGAGGGTCAGGCGGGTCGGCCCGTGATGCTGCTCGAACTCGCCGGCACGCCCCGCGAGGTGGCCGATCAGAAAGAAATCGTGCTGGCGTGGGCGAAACAGCATGCGCTGGCGTTTCGCGAAGCGCGCGATCGCACCGAGGCGGAGGAACTCTGGTCCGTCCGCCGCAAGTGCTCGGGAGCGATGTTCGCGCTCGGCGATTCGAAGCTCAACGAGGACATTGTCGTCCCGCTCCGCAGCTACGAAAAATTCGCGCGCTTCCTCGAGCGCCTGCGCCGGTCGTCGAAGTTGCCGATCCCGACCTTCGGGCACCTCGGGGACGGAAATCTCCACGTGAACATCATGTACCACCGCGAGAATCGCGCCGAATACCTTCGCGCGGAGAAGGCGGTCGGCGAACTCATGAAGGGCGTCGTCCAACTGGGCGGGGCGATCTCGGGTGAGCACGGCATCGGGCTCGCCAAGACGCCCTTCCTGCGCCTCCAGCATTCGCCCGCCCAGGTGAAAGCGATGCGCGCCGTAAAGCAGGCTCTGGATCCGAAGGGCATCCTGAATCCCGGGAAGATGTTCGACGTATTCAAAGTCTGGGAACATCCACGGCTGAAGATCGAGCTTCCCTGGGATCATAAGTAGCCGCCGGCCCGATTCGGGCCGGCGGGGAAGTTGGTAATTGGTAGTTGGGAAGTTGGAATTTGGAAGTTGGGAAGTTGGTATTTCGGGCTCGGAGTTCGCGGTTGTCACGCTTGCGGCTCGATCGGCGCGTCCCAGCGACGACACAAAGCGCCGCCCGTTTGCTCACCCACCAACTACCCGCTTCGAGCTCCCAACTTCGAACTTCCAACTTCCAATTCCCAACTTCCCCGCGGCGCCCGGCGCCGCGGCCATTTGCCTTCCTCGTTCGGTCTGCCCATCCTGCGTGGCCATGCACCTTTTCGACCCGTTTTCCCTGAAGTCTCTCACGCTCCGTAATCGCGTCGGCGTTTCGCCGATGTGCATGTATTCGGCGGTCGATGGCGTGGCGAACGACTGGCACTTGGTGCACCTTGGAGCGCGTGCCGTTGGCGGCGCAGGCCTGATCATCACGGAAGCTACGGCGGTTGCTCCGAAGGGGCGCATCACCCCGAGCGATCTGGGACTCTGGTCGGATGCGCAGGTCGAGCCGCTCGCGCGGGCCACGAGGTTCATGCGGGAACACGGCGCCGTTCCAGGCATTCAGCTCGCGCACGCCGGCCGCAAGGCGAGTGCGGAGTCGCCCTGGGCGGGAAGTCGGCATATCGCCGACAGCGCCGGTGGCTGGCCGGTTGTCGGGCCGAGCGAGATCGCCTTCGGCGGAGACCTGACCAAGGTGCCCCGCGCTCTCTCGATCCCGGAGTTGCAGGCCTTCCAGGCGAACTTCGTCGCGGCCGCGAAGCGCGCGTTGGCGGCGGGGTATGAGTGGCTGGAGATCCACTCGGCCCACGGTTACCTGCTGCATCAGTTTCTCTCGCCGATCTCGAATCACCGCACCGACGAGTACGGCGGTTCTTTCGACAATCGCATCCGACTCGTCCGCGAAACGACGCGCGCCGTCCGCGCCGTCTGGCCCGAGCGGCTTCCCCTCACGATCCGGCTTTCCTGCACCGATTGGGTCGAGGGCGGTTGGACGGTCGAGGAAACGGTCGAGCTTTGCCGGCGGCTGAAGGAAGACGGCATCGATCTGGTCGACTGTAGTTCCGGCGGCATGACGCCTAACGCGAAAGTCCCGACCGGCCCGGGTTATCAAGTGCTGTTCGCGGAGCGCATTCGTCGCGAGGTTGGACTGCCCACCGCTGCGGTCGGGCTGATCAGCGAGCCCGAACAGGCCGAGGAGATCGTTCACCGCGAAAAGGCGGACCTCGTGCTGATCGCCCGGGCCAGCTTGCGCGATCCGCACTGGCCGCTGCACGCGGCGAAGGCCCTCGGCCAGGCGGCGAAACTGCCTCCGCCGAAGCAGTACCTCCGCGGTTGAGGAGCTCGGAACAGGAGATTTCGCTCGACCGCGCGACGCGCTCCCGCGTGGATTCGCCGTCTCATGGCAATTCGTGCCGTTGGCTTCGATTTCGGTGAGACCCTGGCCACGTATCGCGACGCCCCGTTGAACTGGGCATCGCTTTACCGCCCGGCGCTGGAGCGCGTGGCGGCGGCGCTCGGAGCCCACCCGACAGAAGCCGAGTACCACGATGCGGACTCGGTTTTGCGGCGTTACAACACCCGCCTGAATCCCAGGACGACCGAAGTCACGGCCGACGAAATCTTCCGCACGATCCTGACCGGGTGGAGCGATGCCGGCCTCGGCGACGTCCAAACGGCGGTATCTGCGTTCTTCGTTTTTTTCCAGCAGAGCCTAGCGGTCTACCCGGACACGCTCGCTACGTTAGCGGCTTTGCGCGAGCGAGGTTTCCGCATCGGTGTGCTCACGGATGTGCCTTACGGTATGCCGCGAAGTTTTGTGGACAACGATCTGCGGGAGACCGGAATTCTGTCCTTTGTGGACGTGATGCTCACCTCCGTGGACGTGGGGTGGAGGAAGCCGTCCCCGGAGGGGTTTCGACATCTCGCCGCAGCTTTGGACGTGAGGGTGGACGAGATGATTTACCTCGGAAACGAGCTGAAGGATATCGCTGGGGCTAACGCTGCCCCAATGGTTTCCGTACTTGTGGATCGAGGAGGCGCGCGGACCGAACAGACAGCCGGACAGCTACCGAAACCCCACGCCGTCGTCGCTCAAACGTCAGAGCTTTTGCGCCTCCCGATCCTCCCGGATCGTGCTCATTCTCCCTCTCAAAAGCCCGTGGGAATAACTCGTGAACAAGTGTGAATTTTTTCCGTTTGCGGTTGTAAAACACCGGCTCTCAACTCCCCGGCTTTCATGTATCTCAAGGCGCTCAAGCTCCACGGATTTAAATCGTTTGCTGACCCCACCACGCTCCGTTTCGAGCCAGGCGTAACCGCGGTCGTAGGCCCTAATGGCTGCGGCAAGTCCAACATTGCCGATTCGATCCGCTGGGTGCTCGGCGAGCAGAGCGCAAAAGCCCTCCGTGGCGGCAAGATGCAGGACGTCATCTTCGAAGGCGCCGACACCCGCAAACCGGCGCAGATGTGCGAAGTCTCGCTTTTGCTGACGGACTGCGAAAAGCAGCTGGGCAGCGAGTTTCACGAGATCGAGATCATGCGGCGCGTGCACCGCGACGGCGCCGGCGAGTATTTCTTCAACGGCCAGCCCTGCCGCCTGAAGGACATCCAGAAACTCTTCATGGACACCGGCATCGGCCGGACGTCCTACTCGATCATGGCGCAGGGCCAGATCGACCAGATCCTTTCGTCCAAACCGGAAGAACGCCGGGCCGTATTTGAAGAGGCGGCGGGCATCACGAAATACAAGAGCCAGCGCCGGGAAGCTCTGCAGAAACTCGCGTTGACCGACACGAATCTCGCCCGCGTCGCCGACGTCATCGGCGAGGTTGGCCGGCAGATCGGCAGCCTTAAGCGGCAAGCCTCGAAGGCCCTCCGCTTCAAGAAACTCAGCTTCCGGCTGCGCCACCTGAGCCTTGCGTACAGCAGCTACCACTACGCCCAGATCAGCGCCACGCTGGCGGGCCTCGACGAGCAGGTGATCAAACTGCGGGCGGCGGCCGAAACGCGCCGGACGTACCTGCAGCAGCAGCAATCGGAACTCGAGTCCAAGAAAGCCGAACGCAGCCGCTTGAACCAGCGCGTGCAGGATGCGCAGCAGGCGGTTTTCGACCTGCGCTCCGAAAAGGAGCAGGCGGAGAACCAGGCGAACCTTTCCCAAATCAAGCGCACCGGGCTGCAGGACCGCCTGAGTTCTTCCCGCGAGAACCTCGGCGAACTCGAGATGCAGCTGCGCGAACTCGCGGCGCAGGTCGACAGCGGCGCGCACGACAAGCAGGAGCAGCTCTCCCTGCTCGGCAGCTCCGATGCGGTTTTCCAGAATCGCAACCGAGAGGTGGCGGTGGTCGAAGGCGAACTCACCAAGTTCGAACAGGAGCTGCAGCAGTCGAAGTTCCAACTCCTGACGCTGGAGAGCACGGTCGCGCGCCTGCGCACCGACTGTTCCAGCTACGAAGTCGACCAGAAGACCAGCGTGCACCGCCACGATTCGCTGCTCCAGGAATTGGAGGGCGTGCGGCAGCAGCAGTCGTCGGCCGCAATGGTCGTATCCGAATTTGAATCACGCGTGGAGGAGGCGATGACCGCCAAGGCCCGCGCCCACCAGGAGTCCTCGGAGGCCCAGCAGGCCATCACAGATCTGACCCGCGAGTTTCGCGAGGCTCAGAAAAAGCTGCAGGAGATCGACCGTCAGCTGGCCCAGCGCACCGCGCGCCTGAAGCTTCTCCAGCAGCTGCACGAAAAGTGGGAGGGTTTCGGCGAAGGCGCCAAGGCGATCCTGCAGGGCCGCCTCGACGGCGTGCTCAACGGCGTCAAACCCGCTCCGATCACGCAGGGCCTCGAGATCCGGCAGGAGTTCGGCAAGGCCGTGGAAGCGCTGCTCGGCTCCGCCGTCGAAGCGATCTCCGTCGTCGATCTGCCCGTCGCCCAGAAGATTCTCGCCGAACTCGAAGCGGGTCAGATCGGAAGCGTCTGCCTTCAGATCGGCGAAGTTGCGGCCGCTAATTCGCAGCTGCCGGGTTCCGCCGGGCTCCCGCCGGGCCTCGTCCCCGCGCATCACGCCCTCAACGGCATCGAGCCTTCGCATCCGGCGGCGAGCCTGCTCGCCTCCTGTTACGTTGCGGACGACCTCAACGCGTTTCTTGAATTCTGGAAGGCCAACCCTGCCTTCGGATTTCTCGCGGTTTCGACCCGCAAGGGCGAGGTGGTCGACCGCCGCGGGCTTGTTTTCGGCGGTCACGCCAAGAAATCGAACAACAGCATCGTTCAGCGCGAAATCGACCTGCGCGAAACCGGCAAGGCGCTGATCGAAGACCAGCGTATCCACGATGAGCAGAAGGCTCAGATCGACGCCATCAATGCCCGTCTTGCCGAGGCCGAGCGCACGCTGGAGCTGAAGCGCGAGGAAGTGCTGACCGCGACCCAGCAGGTCGCCGCGGTGCAGGCCGAACAGCGCAACGCCCAGAAATCGCTGGAGGACGTGTCGCAGCGCCTGCGGCGGCTGGAGTCCGACGTCGGCGCCGTCGAGGCCGCCCGCAACGAGGCTCAGACCCGCTGGGAAAAGGCCCAGGCGCAGCTCGCCGAGGCCGATTCGGCGGCCGCGGCCGGCCGGGCTCGTATTCAGGAGCTTGAGACACGTATCGGCGAGGTCCGCACCGATCGCGACGTGAAGCGCGAGACGCTGGCCCAGGCCCGCCTCGAGCTGGCGGAGCGCCGTCAGCGCGTGGAGGTGCTCGACCGGGGCATCGCCGACATGGAACGCCGCCGTTCACAGCTGAGCGAACTGCTCGTGCAGCGGCAGCAGGAGATAGAGACTTGGACCGAGCAGATCACGGAACTGGAGCGCGAGACGGATTCGAAACGCGCCCGCAGCGCCCAGATCGCCGAGACCCTGGTTGTCGCCCAGCAGCAGGTGGAGCAGATCCGCATCGAACTGGTGGAAGTCGAGCGGCAGATCGGCGGCGTGGAGTCCACGCAGTTCTCCCTCCGCGACGAGGCGGAAAACGCCCAGGAGGAATTCAGCCGCTGCGAAGTGAAGCTGGCCGAGAGCCGCGCCCGCGCGCAGTTCCTCGCCGAGGAAGTCACCCGCGAGTTTCAAACCGACATCACGACGCTCGACTGGAAGCTGCTGCTCTGGCGTTCCGACGATGAGCCCGAGGGCCTGAAGCCGCTCGACCTCGACGAAGATGAGGACGAGGCGCCGGACAGCCGAGGTCAGGTGTCGGAGGTCAAGAGCCAGACGGCAGACGCCGGAGCGCCGGCATCCGCGTCGGTGACGCAAGCGGTCGAAGCCGGCGGGCCGCCGGTCGAGGTTTCCGGCGAGGCTACTCCGACGGATGCCGCGGCTCTCGCGCCCAAGCGGCGCAAGACAAAGCCGAAGCAGAAGGGCGAGCCGACCGAGGACGATCTCAAGGCGCTCGAGCAAACCAACTGGGAGCAGCTCCGCGTGGAAATCGAGGCCCTGCGCCAGCGGCTCGCGAGCATGGGCGCGGTCAATCTCGTCGCGATCGAGGAGTACGCCGAACTGAAGCAGCGCTACGACTTCCTCAAGGCGCAGAACGACGATCTCACGACTTCGAAGGCCGAGTTGCTGAAGGCGATCGACGACATCAACCAGACGTCGCAGCAGCAGTTCGCGATCACCTTCGAGCAGATCAAAAAGAACTTCGAATACACGTTCACGACGCTGTTCGGCGGCGGTCACGCCGCGCTGGAACTCGTGCAGGCCGACGATCCGCTCGAAAGCGGCATCGAGATCACCGCGCAGCCTCCGGGCACGAAGCTGAAGAGCATCACGCTGCTCTCCGGCGGACAAAAGACCCTCACGGCTGTGGCGCTCCTGTTCGCGCTCTATCTCGTGAAGCCGTCGCCGTTCTGCTTGCTCGACGAGTTGGACGCGCCCCTCGACGAATCGAACATCGGACGCTTCACCGAGCTGTTGAAGAAGTTCGTTCACGAGAGCCAGTTCATCATCATCACGCACAATAAACGCACGGTCGCTGCGGCGAGCGCGATCTACGGCGTGACGATGGAGGAGCGCGGCGTTTCGAAAACCGTCTCGATGCGCTTCAATCACGAGCGCGGAGAAGCGGAAGCGGCGACGGTCAACATCGCCGACGCGGTCCGCGGAGCCAAAGCGAAGGCGACCGGCGGCATGGCTGCCGCCGCCGCGGCCAATACCTCCGTTGCGACGGCTCCCGTGGTCCAACCCGCGTCTTCGGCCTCCGAAGCTCCGCCGCCGGCCGAGCCTGCACCGGCTGGCGCCTGAGCGCTGCGGCCGATTCGTCTATCGGCTCCCGAATCGTGAATTTGGCGCGCCCCGTTCCGCGTTTTCTGCGGACTGGAGTCGGGCATGCCGCTGCCGCGAATTCAGGCAAAAGAAAAACCGCCGGAACGCTCCGGCGGTTTTTCTTCTGAAGCAGCAAGCTTCGGTCAGCTTCCGCTGCCCGTGTTTGCGGCGGTGAGCGGTGCGTGATCCGCCGCCCAGAGATCGTGCTTCTGGCCCATCGCCAGAGCGTCGTTGATCACGCGCAGGCTTTCGCGCAGCGGGATGTCGAGCTTGGAGAAGTTCTCGTTCTCGTCGGGATCGATATCCACCGCGTCCTCCGGATTGTCGCTATCGGCTTTTTTCGGCGCCTTCACCTTGGGCGGTTTCGGGGTCCCGAGCGTGAATTCCTTGAACGTGAAATGGTTCTTTTCCAGCCGCGTCTTCTCGGCGTCCATGTCCTTGCGGAAGGCGGCGTCGGAGTCCTTCTGCTGCTGGCGTTCCGACAGGTTCAGCGAGAGGCTCTTCTGCTCCTGCTTCGTTTTGAACCAGTCGATGTTCTTCTTGAGATAGCTGAACTCCTCGAGCTGCGACTGGCGCAGCAGGCTGGCTTCGCGCAGCGGCGTGACCACCTTCGGGTCGAGCGCGTGGCCGTCGAAGTAGCTCGACGGGATCTCGTCCCACACGAGGGCGTGCGGGAGGTCCTTTTCTCCGATCGGGAGGTAGTCGTCGATCGAGGGAAGAACGATGTCGGGGATCACTCCCTTGAGTTGCGTCGAGTGCCCGTTCGGCAGGTAGAACTTCTGGACGGTCAGCTTGGTGGCGCCCGTCTTTACCGGAGAACGGCCGAGGCTCGGGTTCAGGTTTTTCATCTCGATGATGGTCTGAACACTGCCCTTGCCGTGGGTGGAACTGTCTCCGACGACGATGGCGCGCCCGTAATTCTGCAGCGCGCCAGCCACGATTTCCGAGGCGGAGGCGCTGAAGCGGGAAACCAGGACGGCCAGAGGTCCGGCGTATTCAATCTGTGGATCCTCGTCGCTGTCGACCTTCACCTCGCCGTAGTAGTTCTTCACCTGCACGACCGGGCCCTGTTTGATGAAGAGACCCGCGAGGTCGATCGCTTCGGAAAGCAGGCCGCCGCCGTTGTGGCGAAGGTCGAGGACCAAGCCGTCGATGCCTTCCTTCTGCATGCGCTCGATCAGTTCGGCCACGTCCTTCGTCGCGCTGGTCTTGTCCGCGCCTTCGCTGTTGCTGTCGGGTCCGTAGAAAGCCGGTAGCGTGATGACGCCGATGGGCCGGGTCTTGCCCGTCGCATCGGGCACCTGGAAAATCGCTCCCTTGGCCCGGGCGGAGTCGAGATTCACGACGTCGCGTGTGATCTCGATCTCACGGCGCACCGAAGGATCGGTCGCGTCGGCCGGCTGGATCGTGAGTTTTACCGTCGAGCCTTTTTGTCCGCGGATGAGATCGACGATGCGGCGAAGCTTCATGCCGATGACCTCGACCGGCTCGCCGGTGGACTGGGCAACGGCGATGATTTTGTCGTTTGGATGGAGCTGCTTGCTCAGGTCGGCGGGGCCGCCGGTGATGATCTCCTTGATGACGCAATAATCGTCCTCGATTCCGAGGAGCGCACCGATGCCGACCAGCTGCAGGCGCATCTGGATGCCGAAGTCCTCATAGGTTTCGGCGGAAAAATAGGTCGAATGGGGATCGTACAGACGCGCGATGCTGGAGAGGAACATCTCGGCGATGTCGCTGCTGTCGATGTCGTCCACGTTCTTCAGCAGGCGTTCGTACCGCTTGCGGACGTTCTGCTTCGCCTCGTCGACGGTCTTCTTGTTCAGGACTTCCTGGATGATTTCGAACTTCAGCCGCTTCCGCCAGAGGTCGTCGGACTCCGCGGCGTTGGCCGGCCACGGCGACTTGGATCGATCGACGACGTAGGCGTCCTTGGCGGTCAGGTCGAAATCCTTCTTTAGCTCTTCGAAGATCCAGCTGACACGGGCCTGGATGCGTTCTTCGTAGGTCGTGAAAATGGAGTACGCGGGATCGATTTTCCCGAGTGACGCAATGTTGTTGTAGAGCCACGAAGTCGGATACCGCTTCGCAAACTCTTCCTTGTCGCTGCCGAAGAAGAACAGCCGCTGGCCGTCGAGCTCGGTCATGAAGTCCGGGATAACCTGGTCGTAGTCCTTCGGCTTCACCCCTTCCCGGTTGTAGTGCCACTCTTCCAGGAGCCGGATCAGCGCCGAGGTCTCGAGGGAGAGGGTGGGGGTCGTCTTGAGCACCCTATCTGTCTTGGCCTGAACGGCGGTCGCGAGGATCGCCAGGACAAGGAAAGAGCGCAGCACGGCGGAGATCGAAAACTTCATCGGGCTAATGGGACGAATGAGGTCGGGAAATGTTTCAGCAAGGTCAGGGAAGTGCAAAGCGATCCGCAGGTTTTCCAGCGGCCGGTCACACTTGATCGTCACCTGGGAAGAGCAAGTTAAGGACGAGTCGGCGGGTTTCCTTCAGACGAGCCGCATGGTCCGCCATGAAGTCCTCCGCAGCGGGGTAACCCAGCCAGCGGGCGACCTTTGTCCAGTCAGCGGGAAGTACGCTCACCGGAGTGTGGACATCCAACCGCACCACCATCTCCAGCTCCTTCAGGAACTCGTAGTTGCGCCGCAGAATGGCGGCAGCTTCCGGGCTTAGCCGCCCCGCGCAGACAAGCTCCGATATGGCCGCCCGCGTGTTGGCGGTCTGCACCGACGGCCATGTCCCGGCATGCCGCATCTGCAGCAGCTGGACCAGAAACTCGTGGTCAACCCGCCCGCCGGCGGCCGTTTTGAAAGCTCGTTCGCGTGGCTCGACCGCGCCTCGTTCGGTCTCGATCCGCCCGCGCATCCGCCATGCTTCGCGCAACTCGGCGGTGCCCGGCGCCTGCCGAAATGCCTTCTTTTCGACGAACGCCTCCCACACCTCCCGCAGCTTTGCAGGCCCGGAGACCACCCGCGACCGGACGAGCAGTTGACGCTCCCAGAATTGCGCGCCCCCGCCGTCATGATAATGCTGATACGAGGCGATGGTGGCGATCAGCGGCCCGGCTTCGCCGTGGGGGCGCAGGCGGGCGTCCATTTCCAGGACCGTCCCGAGCGGATCCCGGCCGCGCAGAGTCCTCAATGCCTCTTTCAACGGCCCCTCCAAAGAGGAAACGTCGGCCTCCTCCGCCACAAAGATCACGTCGAGGTCGGCGCCGAATGTGAGTTCCCCGCCGCCGTAGGAGCCGAGCGCGACGACAAGCAGGCGCTCGAGCGACGGATTCCTTCGCACGACATCCGCGATTGCTGCGTCTGCGAGCCGGGTGAACGCCTTTTCCGTTTCCTCCAGTGTCGCGAAGCCCAGCAGGTTCGCCGCGGCGTAGCGGACCTGCTCCGCCCGAATGTAGAGCGGAAACCACGTTGCGTAAGCCGCGTGATCCTTCGGGCCGTGCGCGAGTTCGCGACGCAGCGACGCCGCGTCTTTCCGCTGCCGCAGAATTTCGGGACGGATGATCTCCTCGAGAATCTCCGGATGCGCGCAGAGCAGCTCGTGGACGAAGGTGCTTCGGTCGAAGAGGAGCGCGAGCGCGCGAAGCAGCTGGGGATTGTCCCCGCAGGAGCTGAAGAAATGGTTTCGCGAGCCATAGCGCTCCGCAAACCGGCCGAGGCGGTTCAGCGTTTCCAGAGGGCGCGCCAGGGCGGGCATGAGTTCGTCGAACGACGAAGCGAGGTGCTCAAAGCGCAACACCTGCTCACGGGTGACGACATGCGTCGGATTGCCGCAGACGAACCTGCGCAGGCCGTCCGCCGTGTTTTCCGCCGAACCGAACCACCGGACCAGCGATTCGGCGATCGCGGCCGGAACGGTGTCCGAAGTGAAGAAGACCCACCAGGCGTCGAAAACCGTCGTCGTGCTTGGGTCCGTGGGAAAGTGCGCGGCGTAGGTTGCCGTGACCTCCGCGCGGATTGAGCGGAGCGCCTCCTCGAATCCCGCTCGGTCGGAGTAACCGAGCGTACGGGCGAGCGCCTCCCTTTCCGCCGCGTCTTCCGGCAGGCAGTGGGTTTGGCGCTCCTCGCGCACCTGGAGCCGGTGCTCGAGTTGACGCAGCCACCAGTAGCTCTTGCGGAGCCGATCGGCTTTCTCGGCCGGCATGAGGCCGTAGCGCACCAGTTGATCGAGCGCGGCGTCGGTGGAATTCGTCTGAAGAAACGGGTACCGGCCCGCGTACATCAGCTGGAGAGCCTGCACGACAAACTCGACTTCACGGATGCCGCCGGTGCCGGACTTCACGTCGTTCTCGAGCGATTCCGTCCCGACGACTTCCTGCTCCGTGCGCCGTTTCATCGCGGAGACCTCCTCGAGGAGCGAGGGCGGGGGATTCCGCGGATAGCGGAACGACTGCAGGCTCTCCAGCAGTTCGAAGCCGAGGGAGAGATCGCCCGCGATCGGGCGGGCTTTGAGCAGAGCGAGGCGCTCCCAGGTCTGACCCGCGACGGCGTAGTAGTTTTCCAACGACGTCAGGGATCGCACCAGGGGGCCGAAGGCTCCTTCGGGACGCAGCCGCGCATCGACGCGAAAAAGGAAGCCTTCCGACGTTTGCGAGCTGAGCGAGGCGGAGATCGTCTCGGCGATCTTGGTGAAATACTCGACGTTGGAAACCGGGGTGGGACGGCCCTCCCGACGGCAGACACCCTCGCCGTCGTAGAAGAAGAGGAGGTCGATGTCCGAGGAAAAGTTGAGTTCGGCTCCTCCGAGTTTTCCGAGGGCGACGATGCAGAAGCGGGCCGACCGCTGGAGGACCTCGTCCCAGGGCGTTCCGTATCGCTCGGTCCAGCGTTTCTCCGCCAGGTCGAGGCACTCGCGGACGCAGAATTCCGCCACCCGCGTCAACTCCTCCACCGAGGTCTTCTCGCTCGCGAGGCCGTTCACGCTCCGGTACGCGACGCGCAGCGACATCAGCCGGCGCCACCGCCGCAGATACTCGAGCCGAGCCGCTGTGTCGCCGGCCGGGATTCCCGCCGATCCGGAGAACGCGGCCCACTCTTGGCGCACGGCTCCGTAACGGAAATCTGAATGCAGATTTCGGTCTTCCTCGAGCCATAGGGCCCACTCCGGGTGCAATCGAAGCTGGTCGGCGTACAGGGGGCTTGCTTCCGCCACGCGCTCGAGGCGCTGTCGCGCGTCGGCCGGCAAGTCCTTCCACAAATCCGGGAGGTCGATCCCGAATGCTCCCGCGGCGCTCGGCGGCTCAGCGCCGGCTGAGGAGGTCTTTCGCGTCATCGAGCAGCCGCTTTTCCTCTTCGGTGAGCGACTGGAATCCCTCGCTGTTGATCTTGTCGAGGATCCGGTCCACCTCGGCGCGGAGACCCTCGCGGTCGAGGTTCACCTTGTAGACGGGATGCGCGCTTTCCGGAGCGGCCTGCTTTTTTCTCAGCCATTTCGGAAGTTCGATCTCGGTGAGTCCGTCGGGCGTGCGCCATTCCCGCTGGTGAACCAGCTGGAAATAGAGGAAGCCGGCCAACATGCCGCCGAGGTGCATCGAGTGATAGCCGAAAGGACCGCGGCCGTGGGGCAGCTCGAAAAGGAAGAACCCGCAGAGCTCAAAAATCAGGGCGGCCCACACGAGGTACTTCGGCTTCAGCGTGACCGGGAATACGAAGAAAACGAGCAGCGGAATGCGCTGATTCGCATTCAGGCAGGCGAAGAGCGTGAACAGCGCGGCAATGCCCGGCCACGCCCCCATCACGAGGCCGGTTCCGAAGCGATAGTTGGTCGCGAGCCAAGCCAGCCCGCCCAGAAAAAGGCCCGTGAGGTAGAGCCAGAAAAACCGCTTGGTCCCGAGGAGACTCTCGAGGTCCCGCCCGAGCAGGTACAGGCAGAGCAGGTTGAAGCCGAAGATCAGGACATCGAGCAAGTCGCCGGGAGCGTGGACGAATCCGTAGCTCACCAGCTGCCAGAGGAACCCCTTCTTGATCCCGCCGACCGAAAGCGAAAAGACGTTGGTGAACTGGGGGCTGATCGAAAGCCAACGCTCGAAAATGTTGGCCAAAATAAAGCCCGCGATCGTTGCCGAAACGATCCATACAAGCGCCGACCGCGACGCGCGCGGATAGCTGTCACGCATGTAGGTTCTATCGGAGAGCATCTGGCGGAAAATTATGGGCGCGCGTCATCAAACACAAGCATCGCGCCGAATTTTCAGAGCAAACTGACGAGCAAGATTTGCGTGGAATCGGACGTGCCGAACAAACTGCCCGGCGTCCTCTTGACACCCCTCGCGATTCCTTTTTTTCTCGCCGGAAAATCATGGCTAACAAAGCAGACAAGTGGGAACAGAATGCTCCCGGAAAGTTTTATGTAGATCAGCAGTGCATCGACTGTGATCTTTGCCGCGAGACGGCTCCGGCGTTCTTCACGCGTCATGACGAGGGAGGCTACTCCTACGTCTTCAAACAGCCCACGACTGAAGAAGAAATCGCGCTCTGCATGGAAGCCCTCGAAGGCTGCCCGGTCGAGGCGATCGGCAACGACGGCGACGAATAAGCCCCGTATTCATTTTTCCTTTTTCTTCGAGCCCCTCCCGCCAAGGAGGGGCTTTTTTGTTTCTGGAAGCCAAGTACTTATCAAACTTGTTAAGTATAATCTTTCAGCGATGATAACAAAGGCTTGTCTGGATGCGGGCGCCCCCTGCAGCCTGACCGTCTTCCATGAAGACGTCCTTGTTCGCAGTCCTCGGCGCGGTCTCTGCCGCGTCGGTCCTGGCCGAAGAAGCAGCGCCGGTCGACCTTCCCCAGGTCACGGTCTACTCGCCCCGCGTGGCGCTACAGGAGCCCGTCGCGACCTTCGCGATGCCGGTCTCTTCGTTGCGGTACGAGCCGCTGGTCGACGTGCAGGCTCGGAATCTGGCGGAAGGGCAGGCGGACGTCGCGATTCGCGGCGGCATTTTTGAAGAAAGCGGGTTCCGCATCGGAGCGGTACCGCTCTACGATCCGCAGACCGGCCACTACTTCGCCGAAATCCCGGTTTCTCCTTCGATGCTTGGCGCGCCGAGCATTATCACCGGAGCGGACAACGCCTCGCGCGGTTGGAACGCGAACGCCGGATCGATCGCGTACGGGTGGAGGCCGATTCGCACGGCCGGCATGGCCTCCGTGAGCGGCGGCGATTACGACACCTGGCGCGGTGAGCTGTACCAAGGCTACGCCAGCGATGTCTCCGTGCTGGGCCGCAAGCTGGCCGTCGATGCCTCCGTTGCGTCGTCGCAATCCGACGGCTCGCAGCCGTGGGGCGAGCATCGGTTCACGCGGATAAACGCCCGAGTCCAGCTCGCGAATGAGCTTTCGCAGTCCGATCTGTTTTTCGGCTACCAGCACAAGACGTTCGGCTGGCCCAATCTCTATACGCCGTTCGCGAATGTATTCGAAACCGAGGATCTGAAGACGCAGCTCCTGGCCTTCAACCACCGCGTCGATCTCGGCGGAGACGACTTCGTCAACGTCGGTGCGTATTATCGGTATAACAAGGACCACTACGTCTTCAACCGCGCCGATCCCGGGGCCCACAATCCGGCGTTTGCCACGGGCCCGGCGTTTCATCGGACCTGGGTCTATGGTGCGGGCGCTGAGGGCAGCGTGACGTGGGCGACGGTGCGCTGGAATTTCGCCGCCACTTGGATCGACGACGAACTTAGCTCGACCAGCCTCATCTACGGACGCTACCGGACGCGCAGTCAGGAGAAGCTTTCGCTCGTTCCGGAGAAGTCGTGGACACTCTCGTCGGGGCCGACGCTCACCGCCAAGGCCGGAGTCACCTATGACGACAGCAACCGCGACGCTTCGTCCGTCTCGCCGGTCGCGGAGCTCTCGCTCGACCATTTCGCCTCGGGCAGCGGTCTTTCCCGGCTGTACGTTTCGTACGCTCGCAGCACACAGACCCCCACCTACACCGCGCTCAATTCGAATGCGACGCGCGGCCTGTTTCGCGGCAATCCCAACCTCCAGCGGCAAATCGCGCGCAACGTCGAGATCGGCGCCCAGGCTGGCGCGGGTCCGTGGACCACGACGGCCGCCGTTTTCTATCGGAAGGACGATCGCCTGGTGGACTGGACCTACAGCTTTGCCTCGACGAACGCTCGTGCCGCCAACCCGGTCGACATCGGAACGACGGGTTTCGAACTCGTGACCCGCTACACCACGAAGCCGCTGGATGTGGTTTTCGGATACACCGCCATGCACAAGAGCGCCGACTACGGGACTGCGGCGGTCGACGCCAGCTTCTATGCCCTGAACTATCCGGAGCAGCGGGTGACCCTCGCGGTCACCGGACGGCTCGGCGGCGGCTGGGAGCTGCGGATGGACAATGAATATCGCATTCAGGAGGAGAACCGCCTCCGCAAGTCCGGCCGCCATCCGCTGATCAGCTCGGCGGGTGTTTTCTATTCGGTCCGTCAGGTCCCCGGCCTTCAGGTCTCGCTCGAGGTGGAGAATCTCTGGAACTCCGACTTCGAGGAAGTCCCGGCTGTGCCTGCCGCGAAACGTCAGATTTCCCTCGGGGCGGTGTATTCGTGGTGAGTTCGTGCCTGATTTGACCGGTAACCGCGGTCGACGCAGACAGGAGGTCGCTGGCTGGCCCGGCGATCTCCCGCGGAGAGCGGAACGGGACCCTTCGCTGCAGGAGCCGCTTCCCGGCTCTTTGCCGGCGACGGCACCTTGACAACTGGCGCGTCTCCTAGGTCATTGCGCGGCATGCCGGTATCCCCGTTCCTCGATCCTTCCTTTCAGATTCGGTGGTCCAAACTGACCGCCGACCAAATCGCGCCGGCGATCGAAGACGCGCTTCGGGTATCGCAGGCGGCCATCGATCGGATCGCTTCGCAGGATCTCGGGAGCCTCAGCTACGAGAACACGTTTCTCGCGCTGGAACACGCGACGGAGGCCTTGAACGTGGCATGGGGCAAGGTCACGCACCTGCAGTCTGTCGCCGATTCGCCCGCGTTGCGCGAGGCGCACAACGCGATGCTGCCAAAGGTCTCTGCCTTCTATGCGAGCATTCCCCTGAATGCGGCGCTGTGGGAACGGCTGAAACGGTTTTCGGAGACACCGGCAGCCCGCGCACTTCAGGGCGTGCATCGGCGTTTTCTCGACGAAACGGTGGCGGATTTCCGGCAACAGGGAGCGGACCTCTCCGCTGAGAAACGGGCTCGCCTCGAGGCGCTGCAGAGCGAGCTGGCCCAGTTGACACAGAAGTATTCGGAGAACGTCTTGGACGCGACCAACGCCTGGCAACTCCTGATTGATGATGAAGCTCGGCTCGCAGGCCTGCCTGCCCATGCCAAGGCCGCTGCGCGCCGAAATGCCGAGGCGAAGGGTATCGGCAGCGCGGATAAACCGGTGTGGCGTTTCACGCTGCACATGCCCTCCCAGGAGCCGTTCATGACGTACCTCGAAGACGGCGCGCTCCGGCAACAAATGTGGGAAGCGGCCATCGCCGTCGGCGCCCGCGAACCTCATGACAACACGCCGATCATCCCCAAAATCCTCGCTCTGCGCGCGGAGAAGGCGGAGCTGCTCGGCAAACCGCACTTTTCGGACCTCACGCTCGAACGCCGGATGGCGAAATCGGGCGCGCAGGCGCTGGCCTTCGTCGCCGATCTCCAGCAGCGCACGCAGTCGGCCTTCCACGGAGAATGCCGGGAACTCGAGATTTTCAGAGCCCAGCAGGCTGGGAGTGATCCCGAGCCGCTGGCTCCCTGGGAACTGGCGTACTGGTCGGAGAAACTGCGCAAGGCGCGTTACGATCTGGATGAAGAGCAGCTCCGCCCGTATTTCCCGATGGACCGGGTCATTTCGGGGCTCTTCGAGATCGCCCAGCGCGTATTCAGGATCCGGATCATCGAGTGTCCGGCAGGCGCGGTCGAGGTGTGGGACCCTCAGGTGAAGTATTACCGGCTTGAGGACGGGGCAGGGCGCCACCTCGGCTCGTTCTACGCCGACTGGTACCCGCGCGAGTCGAAGCGCGGGGGTGCCTGGATGAACTACCTGATCACCGGCGGCCCGCGGCCGGACGGCTCGCGCGAGCCGCATCTCGGCTTGATCTGCGGGAACATGACGCCCCCGGAAGGCGACCGTCCCGCGCTGCTCACGCACAACGAGGTGGAGACGGTTTTTCACGAGTTCGGGCATCTGATCCACCACCTCCTCGGCGACGTGGAGATCAAGTCGCTCAACGGCGTCAACGTCGCCTGGGACTTCGTCGAGCTTCCGTCGCAGCTGATGGAGAACTGGTGCTGGGAGCGCGAGAGCCTCGATCTGTTCGCCCGACATTTCCAGACCGGCGAGCGCATTCCGGACGCGCTGTTCGCGAAGATGGTTGCGGCGAAAAACTTCCGGTCGGCCTGCGCCATGATGCGCCAGCTCGCTTTCGCCAAGATGGATTTGGCTCTGCACATGCGGGCGGGAGAGTTCTCCAGACTTCCGGACGTCGAGCCTGCCGCGCGTGCCCTCGTCGCAGATTGCCTGATGCCCACGGAGCCGCCCGCGCCGACGATCGTGAAGCGTTTCACGCACATTTTCTCCGACCCCGTGGGTTACGCCTCGGGCTACTACTCCTACAAATGGGCCGAGGTTCTCGACGCCGATGCGTTCACCCGATTCCAGAGGGAAGGCATCTTCAACGCGGATGTCGGCGCTGAGTTCGTCGACCGCATCCTGAGCAAGGGCAACTCGGTCGATCCGGCGGAACTGTACCGTTCATTCATGGGTCGGGAGCCCGACCTCGGCGCGTTGCTCCGACGGAGCGGCTTGGTTGATTCCTGACGCGACGCCGGACCGACCGCCGGTTTCCCGCCGGTCGCCATGCGCCGTTTCGTCATCATCCTCCTCTCGTTGGCAGCGCTGGCCGCGCTCGCCGTGGCGCTCTCGCCTTACTGGCTCGACGCCGCCCTTCCGGCGATCGCCCGAAGGTTCGACGCCACCGTCGGAGCGTATTCGAGAGTCGGCTACGGGCGATTCGTTCTTCGCGACGTGGTTGTCACCAAGCCCTCGGCTACCGTGAGGATCGCGTCGATCGAGGGCGAAACACCCTGGCTGTGGGCGGCGCGGCGCATCGGAGGAGGAAAAGAACCGGTCGTAGCGGGAGAATGGAGCGTGGCGGTTCGCCCGACCGGGAACAGGACGAGCGCACCGGCGCCGTCAGGCTGGGTGCCCCTCCAGGACCGGTTGCTCCGGATTTCGGACCTTCTCCACCGGTGGCTTCCGCTGGCGCGCACCGGGCCCGGGCGGGTTTCGTGGCCGGGGAACGAACTCCGTTTCGCACCGGTGTTTTGGGAAAACCGTACCCTGCGGACGGACTCGCTCGAATGGCGGGGCTGCGCCGCGAAGATCGTCGCGGAGTTGCGGAGGGAGCCGTCGCTGGTCCGCGTCCACGCGGAATTCGTCGGACGGCCCTTGGTCGTCGAGGCTGTCGGCGCAGGAAACGATCTGAAGGGCACAATCGTCGCCTGGGGGCAGACGGCGCCCTGGTCGGCGACGTTTCCCGCCACGGGTTGGATGCCGTCTTCGGCCGACGTCAACGCGACTTCCTGGACGCTGGACGGTTCCCAGTTGGGACTCGCCGGATACGCAACGATCGCGGGCGATCTCAAGGCGCGGTGGTCCAACGAACGTTTCCTGGTGCACGCCGACGTACACGGCACGCCGGCGGAGAAACAGGGAGGACCGCAGGCGGCGAAGTTGCCGGCGTTGCATATCGAAGCCGATGCCACGGGCGACAGAACGGCGTACACAGTGGAACGGTTCCGAATCGAGGCTCCAGGCGTGAAAGCCGACCTCAGCGGTCCGGTGCACGTCGGCTTCCACGAACCACACCCAGGTTGGCGCTCGCGGTTTCACTTCACCGCCGATCTGGCCCAGGTCCGGTGGCTGCGGGCGACCGGCACGCTCACAGGCGACGTCGATGTGGAGCCGCGCCCCTCCGGCTGGCCCGCGCTGCGCTTCGAGGCGCAGGGTACCGGCTTCGCTGCGGACACCTGGAAACTCAAGTCGCTCCGAATTGGCGGATCTCTCGATTGGCCAGCCTTGGCGCTGAACGTTCTGGAGATCGAAGCCGATCCGGACGGGAGGCTGAAAGGAACGGCATCGGCCGATTTGTTAAGAAAAACGCTGACCGAAGCACGGCTCGAAGGGCGCGTTCCTTCCGCGCTCGTGCAGCGGTTTCTTCCGAAGACGGGCGGGTTCGGCGTCGCCGATGTCGTCGTGCGCGCCAGCGGGCCGTTTGCGGCGCTACAGCACGAAGGCACGATTCTCGTGAGCGAACTCCGGGTGAAGGGCTTCAGGCCGGCGACGGCGAGGCTCTGGTGGCGGGGAACCGGCCCGCAGGTGCAGGAGTTCGATGCGGGTATCCAGGCCGGCACGACGGAGTTCGTCGCCAGCGGAGCCCTGCGACCTGAATCGTGCGTGCTTCAGAAGTTGATCTGGCGGCACGAGAACGTGGACCGATTGACGCTGCAGCATCCGGCGAGGCTGACGTGGAAACCCGGTTTGGCGGTGGACGCTTTCGATCTCGTCGGACCTGCGGGCGAGCTGCGATTGACGGGAAAGTGGGGTGAGACCGGCGAGGTGCGGTTCTTCGCGAGAGGCATTGCGGCGGAGTGGTGGCACGACTTCGTGCCCCCAGCGCCCTTCGAATGGACAATCGATCAGCTGTCTCTAAACGGTAAGTGGGATCATGGACCGGCAGCGGTCGAAGCGTCGGGGCACGTCACGCTCATCCTGCAGGGTGGGCGGCAGGTTGCCCTGGACCTGCAGGCGAAGGGTGACGGAAAGTCGCTCGAACTGGACCGACTTTCGGCGACGGAGGGCCAGACGCAATTGGCCGCGCTGAAAGGACGTCTGCCGCTCGGGATTGTGGTCGCTCCGAAACCGCGAATCGAGCTGAGCGACTCGAGCCAGCTGGCCATCCAGGGATCGGTGAACCCGGAGGCGGGCTGGTGGAACGAACTCGCCCGTCGGACCGGCGTAAAGCTCGACCGGCCCGAGCTTTCCCTCGACCTATCCGGCACTTGGAGCCAGCCGCAGGGCAGGATGGTGCTGCGACTTTCGGAGCTGGCGTTGTCCGAGAAACCGGGAGTTCCCAAGCTCCCGCGTATTCAGGATCTTCATGCAGAGCTCGTGGCCGAGAAGGACCGGATCCGGTTGGAGCCGGTGGAGGTGAACATCGAGGGTCAGCCTGTCAGAATGACTGCGACCCTGCCTTCCGGTCCGACGCTCTGGCATCGGCTGCGAGCCGATCCCAAGGGCGTGCTCCTGCGGGAGGCGCAGGTGTCGGTTCGCGCCGCGGAGGTTCCGATCGCTCCTTTTACTCCGTTTCTCGCCGGAATGCTCACGTCGCAGGGCACGTTGGACGTGGATCTCACGCTCTCGGCGGAAGGTCCGTGCAAGGGCCACGTGCGGCTCAACGGAGCGGGAACGCGTCCGCTCGGGGCCCTGGGGCCGCTTCGCAATATCCGGGCCGACATCGAGGCGGAGGGCAGGCAACTCCGGCTTAATCCTTTGGAGGCCACGCTGGGCGGGCAGCCGATCGTGTTGAATGGAACCGTGGACGTCCCTCCGGGGAAACATCCCCGCTACAGCCTCATCGCGAAAGGCGAGAACCTTCCCTTCGTGCGCCAGGAGGGCTTGCTGGTGCGTGGCAACGTCGCGCTGAAGCTGGAAACCGGCAATCAAGCGGGGCCGCCGCTGCTCAGCGGTGAGGTCGCGCTTCGGGACAGCCTGTTTCTCTCCGACGTCCGCGCCCTCGTTCCGAGCGGTGCGGGAGCGGGTCCCCAACGCCGTCCGCCGTATTTTGCGGTCTCCCAGTCGCCGTTCAGAGCCTGGCGGCTCGACGTAAATCTGGTCGGTCAGCGCTTTCTGCGGGCGAGAACGACGCTGTTCAACGGCACCGTATCGATGAAGTTTCACCTGCTCGGCACCCTGGGCGAACCGCGCGCCATCGGCGACGTGCGAATCGACGAGGGCCAGGTGCTGTTCCCATTTGCGCGGTTCGACCTGGGGGACGCCAGCGTGCGGCTGACCGAGGAGAACCCGTTCGATCCCCAGCTCGCGGTTTTCGGAACGTCGCGGAGGTACGGATACGATCTGAAGCTCGAACTCACCGGCTCCGCCACCACGCCGAACCTGGTTTTCACGTCCAACCCGCCGCTCAGCTCCGAGCAGGTGCTACTCCTCGTCATGGCGGGCGAGACTCCGAAGAACGAGGTCAGCTACACGACGAGCCAGCGTTTTGCCCGGCTCGGAACGTATTTCGGCCAGAGTCTTCTGGGGAGCTTGAGCGGCGGCCAGGGCGACGACCGCCTGACGATCACGAGCGGCGAACGCGTTTCCCGGCAGGGCCGGGAGACGTACGACGTCGAGTACACGCTGAACAAACGCTGGACGGCGGTGGGTGAGTACGACGAGTTCGACGAATACAACATCGGACTGAAACGGCGCATTCTGCCGCGAGACGGGAAAAGCAAAGAGGCCGGCGATGAACGGAAGTAGGCGGGCGCTTCTTCTCCTGGTTGTCGTGCTGGGGTTCGTCCTCGGAGCGGACGCGGCCGAACCCAAGCCATCGGTCGCGAAAATTCGAGTGAGCGGATTGGGCTGGCTGCAGAACCGGCAAACGCGGCTGGCGATCGAGCGCCTGTGGGGGGACAAGCCCGGCCCGACGCTGAATACAAATCAGATCGAAGATGCGGCTCTGTTCATCGCTTCGGTGATCGCGCCGAAAGGGTTTCAGCATCCGCAGATCGAGGTCGATGCCATGCTCGCGAATGGAGGGCGGGAGCATTTCACCATCGATCTGACGCTGCAGCAGGAGCCGCCTCGGTGGGTGCAGGCGCGCGAGGTGGCATTCCATGTTCACGAGGGCGTGCGCTTCCACCTGGAAAACGTCTCGATCACCGGGCTTCGCGTGATGAGCGACGCGGCTGCGCACGACTTCTTCTTCAACGAAGTGGCGTTGATCCGCGGAAAGGCTGCGCGGGCTTATTCGCCCGAGCGCGCCCGGCGATCCGCCGACGCGCTTGAGAGCACCCTTCGCCAACAGGGGTACGCCGAAGCTTCGGTCAAGATCGCGAAGACCGAGCAGGATCCGAAGACGGGAAAAGTCGCGCTGCAGGTGGCGGTGACGGAGGGGCCCAAGTGGATGCTTTCCAGCGTGCGCGTGGAGACGAAGGGTCCGGAACTCGCCGGCGTTGCCCCGATCGAACAGCGGAAGGGCATTCCCTGGTCGACTTTTCGCAGCCAGGACCTGGCGCAGGAAATCCGCCGGATCTATTTCAAGGACGGCTATCCGGACGTCCGGGTGCGCGTCGATGCGAAGCCCCGTCCGGCGGGTTCGGGCGAAAGGCCGGTCGATGTGATCGCTCGCGTCGACACCGGCGTGCAGGTGAGGGTGGGGCAGATCGTCTTCCACGGTCAGGAGAAGACGAAGGAGTCGGTATTGAGACGTCGGGTACAGATCGATCATGGCGATCTGCTCGATCCCCAGGAACTGGATCGCGCGCGGTACCGGTTGGGCCGTCTCGGCATCTTCCGCTCCGTCGACGTCACTTACCAGCCGCCGGAGGGAGAAGTGCGCGATCCGGTTTTCACCGTGCGCGAGGAGAACCCGACCGAGCTCAGCCTGATGGGCGGCTACGGGAGCTACGAACAGTTGCGCGGTGGAGCCGAGTTGGTGAGGCGCAATCTCTTCGGTCGGGCGCACGAGGCGCGGCTCACGGTGGTGCAATCGATGAAGAGCAGCCGCGGTGATCTCACGTACACTGTTCCGGAGATATTCGGGGAGACGATCGACGGGTCGGTGAGACTTTTCGGACTTCAGCGAGAGGAGCGCGCCTTTCTACGCCAGGAATACGGCGGCACGGCCACGCTGAAACGCAGTTTTCCCGCCATCTCGGCAGACGGGACGATTGGCTACACGTATCAGTCGCTGCGCAACGACCAGAATCAGCTCTCGACCTACACCTCGGACGGTCGCCAAGTCACCGTCGCCAGTATCGACGTGGGCCTGACTCACGACAGCCGTGACAACCCTCTGCGGCCTCGCCGCGGCTATCGCTGGGCGCTTCAGTCGGAGCTCGCGAGCCAGGGCCTCGGCGGCGAAGTGAACTACCAGCGTGTTGAGCTGAGCGCTTCGTATCACACCTCGTGGGGCCGCGGCCGTTGGGTGCATGCCGGAATCAGCCACGGGGTGGTGACGACGCTCGGGTCGACGGACGCGCTTCTCCCGGTGAACAAACGATTCTATCCCGGGGGCGAAAGCAGCATCCGCGGTTACGGCGAAGGCGAAGCAGCCCCGCGAGGATCGGATGGAAAATACATTGGCGCGAAGAGTTATATCCTCGTCGATCTGGAAGCCGAACAATCGCTGACGAAGAATCTGTCGTTTGTCCTCTTTACCGATCTGTTGGGCGAGTCGGTGACGTTGGCGAAGTACCCCTTCGATACGGAGCTCATCTCCGTCGGCGCCGGACTCCGCTATCATACATTGATAGGCCCCGTGCGCCTCGAATACGGCCACAACGTCCGCAAACGCGAAGGCGACCCCACCGGCGCCGTCCAATTCTCGATCGGCTTTCCGTTCTGAGGGCGAGTTGTCGATAGCAGGGCGGCGCGCGCCGCCTTACCAGATACGTCTGATCCGAATCGGAGGTCGCTCGCGGAGGGCCTTCCGAATCGTCGCGGTAAGTTGGCCTTCGTTACAACGGATCGTGGCGTTTCCAAGTAGCTGCTGGCTTAGTTGTAAGCTTCGGAATCCTAGTGGCTTGCCTGAGTTTTTTCGTGGGGCGCGTGCGGTTGCCAAATGGGGGTTGGAAATGCTCATTTATCGCGTTCATTTCAGCCTAACCTTCAACCTTTCCCACCATGAGTCTCGGACTTTGGGTCATCCTCATCATCAT
This sequence comes from Opitutaceae bacterium EW11, assembly GCA_003054665.1. Taxonomy (GTDB): domain Bacteria; phylum Verrucomicrobiota; class Verrucomicrobiia; order Opitutales; family Opitutaceae; genus EW11. The sequence goes on from QAYY01000003.1 coordinate 513,296, forward strand.
TCCCATCCTTCTCGGCCTGTATGCGCAGATGCGTGTATCCAGCGCTTACCAGAAGAATCTGGAGATCCCGTCCCGCGGGAATATCACCGGCGCGGAAGCCGCCTCGGCGGTGATGCGCGGCGCCGGGATCGACGACGTCGAAATCGTCGAAGTCGAGGGTCAACTCAGCGACCACTACGACCCGATGCACAAGCGGCTCGCGCTCTCGAGCGACAACTACCGCGGCACCAGCCTCGCGGCTCTGGGCGTCGCGGCGCACGAAGCCGGCCACGCCATTCAGCACAAAGTCGGCTATTCGATGATGTCGCTCCGGCAGAATATGGTGCCGGCGGTGCGGTTTGCGGCCCCCGTGGCGTATTTCCTCACCGGATTCGGCTTCATGTTCTTGGGCTCGTTTGGCGGCATCCTGCTCCAGATCGGCATCGCGGCGCTCGCCGTCATGACGGTGTTTCAGTTGGTGACCCTGCCGGTCGAATTCGACGCGAGCCGGCGGGCCAAGGTCCAGTTGGTCAACCTCGGCATCCTGGAGCGGGACGAGATGCCGGGCGTCAACGAAACGCTAGACGCCGCGGCGCTGACCTATGTCGCCGCGTTCATCTCCTCCCTCGGCAACCTGCTGTATCTTCTCGCAATCCTTTCCGGCGGCCGGCGCGACGACTGATCCATCACCTGCGCGCCGGTAAACACGCCGGCATCACACACGACGAAGCCGCACGGTGACGTGCGGCTTCTTTCTTTCGGTGCGGATCGGGAATGGGGCGGCTGCCGTGCCCCGCGGCGCCCCGATCTGAGAACAAGGCGGGGCCGCAGGCTTCAGAGCGACATCACTGCGTGGTCAGCACGGTGTACGTCCGCTTGCCCTTCCGGAGGAGCAGGTATTTCCCGAACAGGAGATCGTTGTTCGTGATCGCCCGGGCGACGGCGCTTTCGCGGATGTTGTTCACGTAGATGCCGCCGCCCTCGACGTCCTTGCGGGCCTGTCCTTTCGACGGAGCGAGCCCGGCCTGGATGAGAGCGTCGACGAGCGCGAGGCCCGCGCCTTCGAACGCGCCAGCATCGACGCGTTTGGTCGGGATTTCACCGACGACGTCTTTGAACAACGCCTCGCTGATGCCTTCGACGCCGCCGCCGAACATGATCTCGCTGGCCCGGATCGCATCTTCGCAGGCGACCTTGCCGTGGACGAGAGTCGTGACTTCCCGCGCCAGAGCCTTGTGGGCTTCGCGCGCGCCGGGATTCGCAGCGAGTTCGCTTTCGAGACGCGTGATTTCCTCGTGCGAGAGGAACGTCAGCACCTTGAGGAGCTTGATCACGTCGCGGTCGTCGCTCTGGACGAAAAACTGGTACATCCGGTACGGGCTCGTCCGTTTGGGATCGAGGTAAACCGCGCCGCTGGCGCTTTTCCCGTATTTGGTGCCGTCGGCTTTCGTGAGCAGCGGGAAGGTGAGGCCCCACGCCGAAGCGCCGGCTTTCTTTCGGCAGAGCTCGGTTCCGGCGGTGATGTTGCCCCATTGGTCCGTCGCGCCGACCTGCAACTCGCAGTTCGTCGTGGTCCGGAGATGATAGAAATCGAAAGCTTGGAGCAGCATGTAGCTGAACTCCGTGTAGCTGATCCCGGCGTCGCTCTCCATGCGCGTCCGCACGGAGTCCTTCGCCATCATCCAATTGATCGTAAAATGCTTTCCGACGTCGCGGAGGAAATCCAGGTACGACATCGGCGCGACCCAGTCGGCGTTGTTCACCAGGCGGGCCGCGTTTCCAACCGCGTCGAAATCGAGGAAGCGCGCCAGCTGGGTCTTGATGCAGGCGATGTTGTGCGCGACCTGTTCCGACGTCTGGAGATTGCGTTCCGCCGACTTGCCGGACGGATCGCCGATCATGCCCGTGGCGCCTCCCGCGAGGGCGATCGGCTTGTGACCGAACATCTGGAATCGCCGAAGCGCGAGCAGCGGGACGAGATTGCCGACATGAAGCGAATCCGCGGTCGGATCGAAGCCGCAATACAGCGTGATCGGCCCCTGCGTCAGGCGCTCGGCGAGCGCGCTTTCGTCAGTGCAGTCGGCCAGCAGGCCGCGCCATTTGAGGTCTTCGAGGATGGTCATGGAAGGTTCAGAAAACAACGGGACGCGAGACCGGACAAGAGGGAATTCTCGCGCGGACTCGGTGCGGCGAAGTTCGCAGTTGGAACCCGGCCGATCCGACTTATCCTCGATCTTCTTGCGCCGCGCGGGCAGCCCCGCGGCTTGGACGATTTGGACCGCGCAGCCGCACGCACCGTCGCATCCGCATGCATTCCGCCTTCTCGTCGACGTTGCCGGCCGGCAGAAACTCTAATGTCGAAAACTGCCAGATAAGAACGACGGCTTCTTTTGGGAAAAACGGTTTGTCTCGGCGCGAAGCGACTCACTAGCTTCCGCTTTTTTCCGGCAGGTGTTCAGCCGGCCGGAGTGTTCCGCAACGCAATCCAATCCATCAACTTTAACCCTCTCCATCATGCCTATCGCTGTTGGTTCGAAAGCCCCGGATTTCACCTTGAAGACGATGACCGCGGACGGTCTCAAAGACGTCAAGTTGAGCGACCAGCTCGGCAAGAAGCAGGTTGTCCTTCTCTTCTTCCCGCTCGCTTTCACCGGCGTCTGCACGCAGGAGCTCTGCGACATCACCTCGGGCCTCTCGCAATACTCGGGTCTGAATGCCGAGGTTTACGGGATCAGCGTGGACAGCCCGTTCTCCCAGGATGCCTGGGCGAAGCAGCACAAGATCGGGATCACGCTTTTGTCCGACCTGAACAAGCAGGTGACCAAGGCGTATGACGTGCTCTTCCCGATGCTCGCCGGCGTGGGCGACACCTCGGCGCGCGCGGCCTTCGTCATCGGCAAGGATGGAGTGGTCAAATACGCCGAACAGACGCCGACCCCGAAGGACCTTCCGAATTTCACCGCGGTCAAAGCCGCCCTCGCGAAGTAATCTCTTCCCCATGACGAGGCGGAGCCGCATGGCCCGCCTCGTCCAACGGCCGCCGCATAGCGCTCCGGCAATTCCCCTTCACTCATGAGCCTTCCCAACCCGTTCAACACGCTCCAGACGTTCGCCGCCGCCGGAGCCTCGCACAAGTTCTACTCCCTGCCCGCGCTCGAGAAAGCCGGCGTGGGCAAGGTGTCCCGCCTGCCCGTATCGATCCGGCTGGTACTGGAGTCGCTCCTGCGCAACTGCGATGGGAAGCGTGTTTCGGAGCCCGCGGTGCGCGCGCTCGCTACCTGGGCCGCCAAGGCTCCCCGGACGGAGGAGATTCCGTTCGTCGTCGCCCGCATCGTGCTGCAGGACTTCACCGGCGTTCCGCTGCTGGTGGATCTCGCGGCAATGCGATCGGCGGTCGTGAAGCTGGGCAAAAACCCGAAGATCATCGAGCCGCTCGTGCCGGTCGACCTGGTGGTCGATCACTCCGTCCAAGTCGATTTCAACGGCACGCCCGACGCGTACTCGCGCAACCTGGAGATCGAGTTTCAGCGCAACCGCGAGCGTTACCAGTTCCTGAAATGGGGCATGCAGGCGTTCGACACCTTCAAGGTGGTCCCGCCGGGCATCGGCATCGTCCACCAGGTGAACCTCGAGTATCTGGCCAAGGGCGTGCTGCGCGACGAGCAGGGTATCTATTATCCCGATACCCTCGTCGGCACCGATTCGCACACGACGATGATCAACGGCATCGGCATCGTCGGCTGGGGCGTGGGCGGCATCGAGGCGGAGGCCGGCATGCTCGGCCAGCCGGTGTATTTCCTGACGCCGGATGTTGTCGGCGTTCACCTGACGGGCGCCCTCCGCGAAGGCGTTACCGCGACCGACCTTGCGCTCACGCTCACGCAGCTCCTCCGGAAGGCGAAAGTGGTCGGCAAATTTGTCGAGTTCTACGGCCCGGGCGCCGCGGCGCTCCCCGTCGTCGACCGCGCGACGATCGCCAACATGGCGCCCGAATACGGCGCGACGATGGGCTTCTTCCCGGTCGACGCCGAGTGCGTCAATTACCTCCGCGCCACCGGGCGCCCGCAAAGTCACCTCGACATTTACGAGGCCTACTACAAGGCGCAGGGCCTGTGGGGCATCCCGCAGAAGGGGCAGGTCGATTATTCGACCGATCTTGAGTTGGACCTCAGCACGGTGTCGCCGAGCGTCGCCGGACCGAAACGTCCGCAAGATCGCATCGAGCTTCCGAAACTGAAGCAGGAATTTGTCACCGCCTTCTCGCGTCCCGTGACCGAAAACGGTTTCGGAAAACGCCCGGAAGACTACGACCAGACCGTCTGGCTGGGCAGCGACGCGCAGCATGCCGCCCCGGGCGGCGGCAGCCAGACCCCCGTCTCGCGCCAGCGCTCGATCGCGCAGAACACCAATCCGGCGACCGAGCTGGAAATGGCGAATAATCGCCCGACGCCCGATCCCGTTCCGCAGGCTGCCGCCACTCCGTCGAAGGGCTCCATTGGCCACGGAAGCGTTTTGATCGCAGCCATCACGAGCTGCACCAACACCTCCAATCCCTCCGTGATGCTCGCGGCCGGACTCCTGGCGAAGAAGGCCGTCGAGAAGGGACTGAGCGTCAAGTCGACCGTCAAAGCATCGCTCGCCCCCGGTTCCCGCGTGGTTTCCGACTATCTCGCGAAGACGGATCTGCAGCGTTACCTGGATCAACTCGGCTTCAACCTCGTCGGCTACGGCTGCACGACCTGCATCGGCAACTCGGGACCGCTTCCGAGCGTGATCGAGGAGGCCGTGGTGAAGAACGATCTCGTGGCCGCGGCGGTGCTTTCCGGCAACCGCAATTTCGAGGCCCGCGTGCACCAGAACATCAAGGCCAACTTCCTCATGTCTCCGCCGCTGGTCGTCGCCTTCGCGCTCGCCGGCCGCGTCGACATCGACATGACGACCGAGCCGATCGGCGTGAATGCCCAGGGGGAAAAGGTGTTTCTCAAGGACATCTGGCCGACGTTGAAGGAAGTCCGCGACCAGATGCAGGCGGCGCTCAAGCCCGAGGTCTTCCAAAAGCTCTACAGCGACTTCGTTTCCCAAAACCCGAAGTGGAACGAAATTCCGACCACGGCGGGCGACGTCTATGCGTTCGACTCGAAGTCGACGTACATCCAGGAGCCGCCGTTCTTCCAGAACTTCGGCATGCAGCCGGGCACGATCGCGAACGTTTCCGGCGCCCGCGCGCTCGGCATTTTCGGCGACTCGGTCACGACCGACCACATCTCGCCTGCCGGCGCGATCAAGAAATCGTCTCCAGCCGGCCAATACCTGCTGCAGAACGGCGTGTCGTTCGAGGACTTCAACAGCTACGGCTCGCGGCGCGGCAACGACCGCGTCATGACCCGCGGCACCTTCGCCAATGTTCGAATCAAGAACCTGATGCTCGGCGGCGAAGAGGGCGGCAACACGCTCTACCAGCCGACCCGCGAAAAGATGCCGATCTTCGATGCGGCGGTTAAGTACCGCCAGGCGGGCGTGCCGCTCATCATCTTCGCCGGGCAGGAGTATGGCACCGGATCCTCCCGCGACTGGGCCGCCAAAGGCACGAACCTCCTGGGCGTCAGAGTCGTCGTGGCCCAGAGCTTCGAACGTATCCACCGCAGCAATCTCGTCGGCATGGGCGTCCTTCCTCTGCAGTTCAAGGAGGGCGTCACGGCCCAGACGCTCAAACTCGACGGCAGCGAGACGTTCGACGTCGTCGGTTTGGATCAACACCTCAAACCGCAGCAGGACGTCACCCTAGTGATCCACCGCGCCAGCGGCGCCCGTGAAGAAGTCGCCGTCCGCTGCCGGATCGATACGCCGATTGAGATCGATTACTACCAGCATGGAGGAATTTTGCCCTTTGTGCTGAGGCAGATCGTGTCGAAGAATTGATCGCCCTTCAGCGATAGATTTCGGTGTCGGGAGCTTGAAGCTTGTCGGACCGCCGTCAGGCTTCTGCTCCCGTTCGCTGTTACGCATGCCCGAAGTCCTCAAGCCTGTCTTTCTCGTCGACGCCTATTCCGATCCCGTGGTCGTACGGATCGAGGGCCGCGCGTCGTTTCAAAACAGCGGGTGCCTGCACGATTTCTTCGGAGAGATGCAGCGCCAGGGCAAAAACCGCTTTGTCCTGGATTTCCGGCACTGTTCGAGCATGGACAGCACGTTTCTCGGCGTGCTGGCGGGCGCCGCTCTTCAGCTGCGCAAGACGCAGCCTGCGGGCCGGCTGATTTTCTCCCGGCTGAGCGAACGCAACCTCGAACTCGTCCGGAACCTGGGACTGCATCGGCTCGTGACCGTCGATGCCGGCGATTTTCCCATGGCCTTCAGTTCTCAGGCGACTCCGCTGCAGGAATGCGATCGCACCGAGCTGGAAAACGCGCGCCTCGTGCTCGAGGCCCACGAAAACCTGGTTGCGACCGACGACAGCAATCGGAGCAAATTCCAGGACGTTTTGGCGTTCCTCCGCAATCGGGTGAACGGCAAATAGCGGCGCTCCGAGCCAGCGCGTGGAGCGTTTCGACGAGATTGGGTCGAAGGGCGGTTCTGAGCACTTGGCCGAGGTCGGGTCGTTCGGCGGGCGGAGACACGGCGCTTGCCGCGGGAGAGGCCGGCCTTCAGAACTCTCCGGATGAAACGCCGCCAATTGCGCGGTTTCGACCTCAAGCAGATCATTGGTTTCTCCGGACTCATCGGCGTCGATGAGGCAGGCCGCGGCGCGCTGGCCGGTCCCGTGGTGGCCGCGGCGGTGCTCGTGAACCCGGAGTTCTTGAAAAGCCGGTGGGCTCTGACCCATGCGCGGCGCGTCAACGATTCGAAGCAGCTCACGCCGGCGGAGCGGGACGCGCTGTGGTTCGAATTCGAGACGCTGCTCGCCCAGCGCCAGATTCATGCGCACTACGGCGTCGCTTCGGTCGAGGAGATCGAGCAGCTGAACATCCTGGGCGCCACCAAACTCGCGATGCGCCGCGCCCTCGAGGCCATTTACCCTCCGAGTGCCTTCCAGCAGCAGCGCGAGGCCGATCTTTTTGCTGTTGCGGCGGAGCCAGTCGCCGGCCGGCTGCCCGAGGCGATCTCGTGTCGGATCCTGATCGACGGTCTTCCGCTTCGCTCGTTTCCGTATCCGCACGATGGGATCGTGGAGGGCGACGCGCGTTCGCTCTGCATCGCGATGGCGTCCATCATCGCGAAGGTGACCCGCGACCGGTTGATGTGCGAACTGGATGTCCAGTTTCCCGGCTACGGTTTCGCCCAGCACAAGGGCTACGGAACGGACGAACACCGGGAGGCCCTGCTGAAGCTCGGACGCTGCGTGCAGCACCGGGAACTCTTCCTCCGAAAGCTCCTGGCCCAGCGGATCGATCCCGATCAAATGGACTTTCTCGTCACCGAGGAGATGTCCGAGCAGGAGCCGGCTGCCGGGGGCTCCTGATCTTGCCTTCCGGACACCGGCGGCGTCGGGCCACTCGCTACTTGCCGGCGGATCGCCGACCTTTAGCTTCCGGAGCCATGGCCGGCAAGAAGCACAGCTCGCTCGACCGCGTACTTGGACGCCTGGATACGCTCGATACGGCGAATCTGACGTTTCTCGTGCAACGCTTGGCGCGCGAACGCTCCCTTTTCGAGGACATCTTCAACACGCTCCAGGAAGGCGTGCTCGTGATCAACGCCGACGGCGTGATCGAATACGCCAATCAGGCGGCTCACCGGCTGATCGGCCTCGGCGAAAACGACCTCAGCGGCGCGACCCTCTGGCGTCTCGTGCCGGGGCTCCGGCCGTCGCTGGAGACCGCGCTCGACAGCGCGGGCCCGGCCCTTCCGGTCGTTGCCCGCGAAATCGAACTGAATTACCCGGAGAGCCGCGTTGTCCGGCTCTACATGGTGCCGTTTCAAGGCGAGGGCAGGGGGGCAGCGCGCCGCTTCGCCGTGATTCTGAGCGACATCACGCGCGACAAACAGAGCACGGAAGAGCGGATCGAAAACGAGCGCACGTCGTCCATCCTGCTGCTGGCCGCCGGCGTGGCTCACGAACTGGGGAATCCGCTCAACTCGCTCACGATCCACCTGCAGCTGATCGAGCGCCGGCTCAAGAAGCTCAAGCCGGCGAAGGACCGCGACAGCGCGGCCTTGTCGGAATCGATCAAGATCTGCCGCGACGAAGTGCAGAGGCTCGACGGCATTATCAGCAACTTTCTCGACGCGATCCGCCCGCGTCCGCCGGACCTTGCCGATACCAATTTGTCCGACGTCCTCGGCGAGGTGCTGCAGTTCCAGCAGGGCGAGCTGGAGGATCGCCGGATATCGGTGGAAGCGGAGATTCCGGAAGTGCTCCCAGTCGTGATGGCGGACCGAAACCAGCTGAAGCAGGTTTTCTTCAACATCATCAAGAACGCGGTGGAGGCGATGCAGCCCGGCGGGACGATGCGCATCAAGACGCGCGTCGACGACGACCACGTGTATCTGATGTTCGGAGACACCGGAGCGGGCATCAAGCAGGAGGACCTCGTCCGCCTGTTTCAACCCTACCACACCACCAAGCCCGACGGCACCGGCCTGGGATTGATGATCGTGCAGCGCATCATGCGCGACCACGGGGGCCAGGTCGGGATCGAGAGCAAGGAAGGCGTCGGCACGGTCGTGACGCTCCAGTTTCCGCAGAAGAACCGGCGCGTCCGCATGCTGAAGTGAGGCCCCGAGACTTCGGAGCTGTTAAAGGTGTGAGGCCGCCGCCGTGATCGTCAGGCGGCGAGCACGTGCAGGCGGGCGGACAGCTCCCGCTCCGAAACCGACTGACGGCGCTGCAGGAGAGCTCCCGCGAGCGGACTCCAGAGCGCTTCGCGCAGGTCGGCGAGCAGGCGCCGGGCAACGTCGGGCTCTTCGAGCGAGCCTAGGGTGTCGAGCGTGCGGCGCGTGGCGGGAAGCCCTAGCCACTCGAGTAGACCGAAAATCCCACCGCGTTCGTACACCGCCGACGCTTCGCTCCAGGCGGGGGCCGCGCCTCCGCGCAGAGCCACGTGGGCGGCGACGAAAGCGGTGAGGGCCGGAACGGCCGCCAGTTCGCCGAGGAGTGCCGGACAGCGGGTGACCACGGCGAGCGCGGCGAGGCGATTCCAGGAGAACGTTTCGAGGAAGGCCCGCTCGGCCGCCGGAACGAAATCGAGGTACCGGTTCCACTCGGCGCGGCCGAGCATGACGGCGGCGGAGGCGAAAACCTCGTCGGACGGATCCGGCTCGAAGGCGACCCAGGCGCCATCGCACTGGCGCTGGAATTCGACCTCAGGCCATGCGGTCGCCCGGTAGAGGACTCCCAAGCAGGACCACGTGAGCTGAACCGGAGCGGAGATTTTTCTGGAGGCGGCGGGCTTCATGATGGTAGCAGTCTACACGCCGGGTGGGACATTCGCTGTCCCACCCTTGTTGGAGATCGGAGACCAGAGGTTGGATGTCGGACGACGGAAGGCAGGTGGCAGATACGTTTAGGGCGAATTGGACTCGGCTGCACCTTGCGGTCGTTGTGCTCCTGCTTCCGTTGTGAGGTTTCCGGACTTCTCAGAACGATCCACTTCCCACCACACACCTTTCCGCGCAGAGCGCGGTCTTCCATGCCCTCTTCCGCTTCCGCGCCTGGTCCGCGCCTCTCACGTCCGCCGCTCGAACGCATGCTTCGTATTCACGAGGAGCTGCGGCGGGGAGCGTTCACCAACTGCACCAAGCTCGCGAAGCTGTTGGAGGTTTCGAGGAAGACGGTGGTGCGCGACATCGCGTTCATGCGCGACCGGCTGGATTTGCCGGTGGAGTTCGATTCCGGGATCCAGGCGTATCGCTACACCCATCCCGTCACGGCGTTCCCGACGGTGCAGGTGACCGAGGGCGAACTCCTGGCGCTTCTCGTCGCCCGGCGGGCGTTGGAACAGTACCAGGGGACGCCCTTTCACCGTCAGCTGGAACTCGCGTTTGAGAAACTCACAGGCGGCCTGAAGGACCGGATTTCCTTTTCCCCCGCCGACGAACTCCAGGCGGTTTCGTTCAAGAACGTCGGTCTCGGAAAGACGGATCTGACGGCGTTCAATCTCCTCAGCTCAGCCGTGCTCCGGCAGTTCGAGGTCGAGTTCGAGTATCGGAAGCCTGGTGACAAAACCGGTTCGGTGCGCCGGGTGCAGCCGTATCACCTCTCGCACCGCGAGAACCTCTGGTACCTCGTCGGGATGGACACGGAGCGCGGGGCGCTTCGCACATTCGCCCTGCCGCGCATGAATCGCGTGAAGGTGACCCACCGGAAATTCGCACGGCCCGAGGAGTTTTCTCCCGAGCGCTTTTTTGCCAACGCCCTCGGTGTGTTCGGCGGCTCGGGGGACTACCGCGTGCGGATTCGCTTTGCGGCGGAGGCGGCGGATCGCGTGCGCGAACGCGTCTGGCACGAATCGCAGGAATTGACCGAGCTTCCGGACTGCGGCGTGGAGCTGAGGCTGCGGCTCGGCGCGCTCGCGGAAGTGCAGCGGTGGGTGCTCGGCTGGGGGCCGCTCGCCGAAGTGCTCGAGCCTGCGGAACTGCGCGAGCTGATTTCGCGGTCGGCCCGCGCGATGGCGGCGACGTACGAAAAATGATCCGAGCGGCATCCAACCGTCAGACTACAGCCCGCATTGGATTTCCAGCTCGTCCGGACAAGCTGAACGGGTTCGCGCACTCCCCATGAAACCACTGCCTCGTCGATTCCGCCCCGTGTTTTTCCTCCTCCTCGTCGGAGCCGTGCCTTCGCTGAATGCGGCCGATGCGCCTTTCGTGCGCCGCTTCGATTTTGGCTCGGGCGCGGTGGCGGAGGGATGGACAGCGGTGCGCGCAGACTCCGTCTACTCAAAAGAAACCGGCTTTGGTTTTGAACCCGGTTACGCGGTCGAGGCCGTGGACCGGGGCGGCGACGCGCTTCGCGGCGACTTTGTCACCTCGAGCCGCCCGTTTCTTTTTTCGGTGGCGGTGCCCGAGGGAACGTATCGGGTGACGGTCACAATGGGCGACCGTCGAGGCACGTCGTCAGCGACCATCAAAGCCGAATCGCGGCAACTCATGGTGGAAAACGCGAACACCTCCGAAGGCGCATTCGTGGAGAGGCCGTTCGTCGTCAACGTGCGCAACGCCTCGCTTCCGCCGCCGCCGCCGAACGCTCCTGGAGGCTCCGAAGTGCGGCTGAACGATCGCGAACGCGGGCTGTTTCGGTGGGACGACAAACTCACGATCGAGTTCAACGGTGCCGCGCCGAAGGTCTGTGCGGTTCAGCTCGAACGGGTGGAAGTGCCGACGATTTTCCTGGCGGGCGATTCGACCGTGACCGACCAGCCGTACGAACCGACCGCCAGCTGGGGCCAGATGCTGCCGCGCTTCTTCAAGCCGGTCGTTGCGGTGGCCAACCACGCCGAATCGGGCGAGACGCTGAAGTCGTTCCTGACCGAACTCCGCCTCGATAAAATCCTCAGCCAGGTGCGCCGGGGGGACTATCTGTTCATTCAATTCGGGCATAACGACTCGAAGGTCCAGTGGCCGCAGACGTACGTCGAGGCGGCCACCACCTACCGCAGCTATCTCCGCGCGTACATCGCCGAGGCACGGAGGCGAGGAGTGACGCCGGTATTGGTCACGTCGATGCACCGGCGAACCTTTGATGCGAACGGCAGAATCAAGAACTCGCTTGGAGACTACCCGGACGCGGTTCGCGCCGTGGCGCGGGAGGAAAACGTCGCCCTCATCGATCTTCAGGCAATGAGCGCGGCGTTCTACGAGGCGCTTGGACCCGACAAGGCGCCGAAAGCCTTTTCGGCCGGAGGCAAGGACGCGACCCACCACGATAACTACGGCGCGTACGAACTCGCCCGGTGCGTGGTCCAGGGTATTCGCGACGCACGGTTGCCGCTGGTTGATTTCCTGTCCGAAGACGCGGGCGAGTTTGATCCCGCGAAACCGGACAACGTGGATACGTTTGCTCTCCCTTCGAGCCCGGAGCGGAGCGACCTCCGGCCGCGCGGTAACTGAGTTCTTCGCGGCGGGGCGCGTCAGGCGGTGCCGGATCTCGGAGCGAACGGAGCGAAGGCGAAACGTCTTCCCGGCTCCGGGCTTTGGGGCGCCGACGCGTTCGCTTTCAGCGGGCGCCTAGCGGGCGATCGCGGGTTCGGCTTCCGGACTGACGGTGAGGTCAGGGAGGGAACGGCCGTCAAACCAGGTGCCCTCGACGTAGGTGGTGGTCGGAATCTGGGGCACGCCGCGTTTGTTGTGCTGGAGAAGGCCGGCGAGAATCTCGACGGCGAGTGCGCCCACGGTCTGATGGTTCTGGCGCACGCCGGCAGTCTTCCCGGTGAAGTCGTCGAGAAAGAGGTCCGCGAACGCGATATCCTGCGGCACGCGCCAGCCGAGGTTTTTGAGCGGGCCGAGGATGAAGTCCTTTTTCCCGATCAGCACCTGAGGCTTCGTTTCCCGCAGCCACTGTTCGATCGGTTTGGTTTGGGGAAAGAGATACGGCGGGATGCGGTCCTCGGGCGCGAGGCTTTGCTGCTCCCAGAGGAATCCGGCGCTCCAAAGACGGTCCACGGTGATGTCCCAGCCCTCGTCCATCACGAAGCCGATCCGTTTGTAGCCGGCGGCAATGACCTTCTGCATCGCGAGCCGGACGATGTGCAGCTGGTTGTTGGTGACGTTCAACAGCTCCGGCTGGTGGGGAAAATAGTCGATCTTCACCGCGCTGAATCGATCCCAATCGAGGCGCAGCGTGTCGTCGATTTCACGGACGTGCGAGGCGATGATGATGCCCTGGATGCCGCGTGTATTCAGAATCTGGCTGAGACGCCCGTGCGTCAGCCCCGGTTCGCGCATCCAGAAGTGCTCGAGGTTGAAGCCGAGTTCGGTCGCGGCGTTGGACGCGCCTTGGAAAAAATCGGGGTGGGCGGTGACCTGCTTCCAGCCCCAGCGCGTATTCCAATTGGTTATGTAGGCGAGAGTCGGGGCGGTGCGGCGCGGGGCGAGGCGGCTGCGGTACGAGACGAGGGCGCGCAGCCAAGGGTCGGGCGTGTAGCCGAGACGGCGGGCGGTTTCCTGGATCCGATCGCGGGTGGACGCGGGCAGGCGGGGGCTGTTGCGCAGGGCGAGGGAGACCGTCGTGACATGGACGCCGCAGAGGCTGGCGATGTCAGCGAGCGTGACGCGGTGTTCGTTCATGGGGCGCTCGGGCGTCGAGGGGTGAAGGGCCGACGTTTGCCTTGTGATACGCGCTGGCGAACCGGTGAAAAGTCTAAAGTTAGAATCTTCGGTCTCAAAGTGACGGTCGCTCGGTTCACTCTTCAGCCGGCTCAGAGGAGGATTTTGACGTGCGGAAGATTCTAAAGTTAGCGCAGAGCCGCTTTTGAAGACGAGGATCGCGGCGCCCACGTTTTGCGACAGGCGCGGATCGCCTCGATCCCGCGCCTTCCCCCCTGAACCGCCCACTTGGCGACCGCGCCCATTGCGGCCGCCCCACGATCAGCCAAGCCGTCCCATCGTGTATCCAACGAGTCACCACATACTCGCCAGCCGCATGCCGGCCGTGGCGGTGCAGACGGCCCGGCTCACCGACTTTCTTCGAATTGGCATCCAGCGTGGGGGCCTCGCGTCGCGGTCTCGCGACCTAAACGCGGGGTTCTGAACTGGGTTCCTGGGGGTGGGAGGCGCCGGATGGGACCGGCGCCTCCCCGTTCTTTCCGGGACGGATGTTTCCATCCGGCAACGCTGATGTCAGCGTTCGGGAAACCTGGACCGCTCGGCGGCCTACGGCTTTCGTTCCGCCCGCATTTTTGCCCGCGGGAACTCCCGGGCCCAACTCCCTTTGATCCGATGATCGTTTTCCGCCTTCCGCGCCTGCTGCGTTCGTTTGGCCTATTGGCCGTCGTCTGCATGTCGACCGTGCCGCTCGTTCGGGCCGCGGGAGAGGCGACGTATGTCTCGTTTGCTCCGGTCGACGGAGGAATCGCCCTGGTTGCCGACGGCAGGCTCGCTCCGCTTTGGGTGGACGCGGCCGATTTTCCCGGGGTGATTCGCGCGGTGGGCGATCTGCAGTCCGACGTGGAGCGCGTGACCGGAAAGAGACTCCGAGTCGTGCATCGGCAGCCTCCGGGGGCGCCGGAAATCGTGATCGTCGGCACGCTGGAAAAGAGCCCGCTGCTGGCGCAGCTCGTGCAGGCGGGAAAGCTCGATGTCTCCGCGATTCGCGGAAAGTGGGAATCGTGGGTGAGCGAAGTCGTCTCGGCGCCTTTCCCCGGAATCGACCGCGCGCTGGTGATCGCCGGGAGCGACAAGCGCGGCGCAATCTACGGCGTTTACAGCCTCTCGGAGCAGATCGGCGTTTCGCCTTGGTATTGGTGGGCTGACTCCGTTCCCACGCACCGCGACGCGCTTTTTGTCCAGCCCGGACGCCGCGTGCAGGGCGAACCTTCGGTGAAATACCGCGGCATCTTCCTGAACGACGAGGCGCCCGACCTGACGCGCTGGGTGGCGGCGAAGTACGGGGCGGTCACGCCGGAGATGAATCCCCATGCACCTCCTGGCGTCGCCAACTACGGCCGTGAGTTCTATCGGCGAATTTTCGAGGTGATCCTTCGACTGCGGGGCAACTACCTCTGGCCGGCGATGTGGAACAACGCCTTCAACGAGGACGATCCCGAGAATGCGCGACTCGCGGACGAATACGGGGTGGTGATGGGCACGTCGCACCAGGAACCGATGCTCCGGGCGCAGAAGGAGTGGGACTGGCGCTATTTCAAACAGGTGGGCACCTGGAACTACTCCACGCACCCGTTGCTGCTCGAGGATTTCTGGCGCGAGGGCGTTCGTCGGAACAAGGCCTACGAGAGCATCGTGACGATCGGGCTCCGCGGCGCGAACGACACTGAAATGGCGCCGGGCGGACCGAAGGAGAACATGGCGCTCCTCCAGAAGATCGTCGCCCGCCAGCGGGAAATCCTGGCGCAGGAGGTCAATCCCGATGTCGCCCGCATCCCGCAGCTCTGGTGTCTCTACAAGGAGGTTCAGGACTTCTACGAGGAGGGCATGACCGTCCCCGACGACGTGACGCTGCTCTGGGCGGAGGACAATTGGGGCAACGTTCGCCGCCTTCCGACCGCGGAGGAGCGGAAGCGCAGCGGCGGAGCCGGCGTGTATTATCATTTCGACTACCACGGCGGCCCGCGGAGCTATCAGTGGCTGAACACCACGCAGCTTCCGAAGATCTGGGACCAGCTCTCGCTCGCGAAACAGTACGGGGCGGACCGGATCTGGATCGTGAACGTCGGGCATTTCCGCGGCTATGAACTCCCTCTCGAGTTCTTCATGGACCTGGCCTGGAACACCGGCCGATGGACGGGCGGGAATCTCGGCGAATACACCCGGCTCTGGGCGGAGCGCGAATTCGGCCCGGGGCACGCGGCCGAGATCGCGGACATCCTCTCGAAATACTGCAAGTACAACGCCCGGCGGAAGCCGGAGCTGCTGGCGCCCGACACCTACAGCCTGAGCGACTACGACGAGGCGGAGCGTGTTGTTTCCGACTACGATGCGATTGCCGCGCGGGCTGAGAAGCTCGCCGCGGCGCTGCCGGCAGAGAAGCGGGATGCGTTTTTCCAACTCGTCCTGTTTCCGACGAAAGCCTCGGCGCTTGTGAACGCACTCTACCTGGCCGCGGCAAAGAACGCCCTCTACGCGCGGCAGGGGAGGGCGAGTGCCGCCGATTTCGCCCGCCGCACGCGCGAGCTGTTCAAGCAGGATCTCGACCTGATGCGGTATTACGACAACGACTACGCGGGCGGACGCTGGAAACACTTCATGGATCAGACGCATCTCGGCTACACGAGCTGGCGCGATCCCGAGGAAAACAGCCTGAGGGCGATACCGTTGGTCGATCCGGTCGCGCCCGACGAGCCCGCGCTGGGCGTGGCGGTCACCGGTTCGGAGGCCGCATGGCCGGGCGAAAAGACGCCGGCGAGTATTCCGCGATTCGACGTCTTCAATCGGCAGCGGCAGTGGATCGACGTCTTCAACCGGGGAAAAGGGACGCTTGCTTTCAGCGCGAAGACGAACGTTCCGTGGATCCAGCTGAGTTCCGACCGCGGGACGTTGGCGAAGGATCAGCGGCTCTGGGTCTCCATCGACTGGGCGCAGGCGCCGCAGGGCCTGGCCCATGGCGTCGTCACGATTGCAGGCGGAGGCGCCCGTGTCGCAGTGAACCTCGAAGCCTTCAAGCCTGCGGAACTCGCGCCCGAAGCCCTCCGGGGCTTCGTGGAAGGCGAGGGGGTTGTCGCAATCGAAGCGGAGCATTTCGACCGCAATGTGGCCGCGGGGGCGCTCAGCTGGCAGCGGATCGAAGACTATGGTCACACGCTTTCCGGCATGCGCGCGAGCGCTCCGGCCGACGCCCCGAGCGTCACTCCCGGCAGCGGCGCTCCTTGCCTGGAGTACCGCGCGTATCTTTTCAGCACAGGCACGTTCGAGCTCACAGCGGTTGTTGCGCCGACGTTGAACTTCATGGCCGGCCGTCCCCTGCAGGTCGCATTTTCCGTCGACGACCAGACGCCGCAGACGGCCACGCTGGTGCCCGCCGGATACCGTGCGCAGAACGGCAATGCCGATTGGGAGAAGACCGTGGCGAACAACTTCCGTCTCGCAGTCACGAAGCACGTTTTCTCCTCGCCGGGGTACCACACGCTGAAGGTGTGGATGGTGGATCCCGGCGTTGTGGTGCAAAAGCTGATACTCAACACCGGCGGCCTCAGGCCGAGCTACCTCGGACCGCAAGAGAGTTATCGCGGAGAGGCGCATTGAGGCGGCGCGTCTTGCCGGCTAACGTCGCTTCCTCCTCAGGATCTTTTCCCTATGAAACTCGGCCTAGGCCTTTACCGACACATGCTCACCCGGGAGAACTACCAGTTCGCCCGCCAAGCAGGAGCGACTCACCTGGTGATTCACCTGGTGGATTACTTCCGGGGAGGTGCGCACAGCAAGGACGACAACCAACCCACGGGTAACGATCAGGGCTGGGGACTCGCCGGCGATGCGAACCAGCTTTGGACGCTGGAGGAACTGGTCGCGATCAGGAAGGCGATCGAGGCGGAGGGCCTGAAGCTCGAGGCGATCGAGAATTTCGATCCGGCGCACTGGCACGACGTGCTGCTGGACGGGCCCAAGCGCCCGCAGCACATCGAGAACGTGAAGACCCTGATCCGGCGCATGGGCAAGGCCGGCATTCCCGTCATGGGCTACAACTTCAGCATCGCGGGTGTCGCCGGCCGGACGAGCGGGCCGTACGCGCGCGGCTCCGCACCGTCGGTCGGCATGGAGGGGCCGGTCGACACGCCGATCCCGAACGGAATGGTCTGGAACATGATTTATGATCCCAAGGCGCCGGTGGGGACGCTTCCGCCGATCACGCACGAGGAGCTCTGGCGCCGGCTGCAGCGCTTCCTCGAGGACGTCCTGCCCGTGGCCGAAGAGGCCGGGGTGAAGTTGGCGGCTCATCCGGACGATCCGCCGATGCCGACCGTCCGTGGCCAGCCGCGACTCGTGTACCAGCCGCGTCACTACCAGAAGCTCATCGACCTGAATCTCAGTCCGGCGAATACCCTCGAATTCTGCATCGGGTCTCTGGCCGAGATGACGGAAGGCGACATCTACGACGTCGTCGACCAGTACAGCCGGCAGGGACGGCTCGGCTACGTGCACTTCCGCAACATTCGCGGCAAGGTTCCGACCTACAAGGAGACGTTCATCGACGACGGCGACGTCGACATGCTCCGGGTCCTCGAGATTTTGAAACGCAACCGTTTCGAGGGCGTGCTGATTCCCGACCACACGCCGCAGATGTCCTGCTCCGCCCCGTGGCACGCCGGGATGGCGTACGCGATGGGCTACATGAAGGCCGCCATGAAGACGCTCGGGATCTCCTGACCGCCGTGATGCTCGTTTCTCCCACGCTTCGGAAAGGGCTCGCGGCCCGCGATGCGTTTTTTGCGGGAGGCGATGGCGCCGCAGCGCGACGCTGCCGCGCCCCGGCCCGCCTTGCGAGATGAGCGTCGAGCTTCACTTCGACCATCACGTTTCCGAAGCGGCCCGCGGGCGTTCGCTGTTCGAGTGCGGGGAGGCGATGGGAGAGCGGATCCCGTCCTCGTGTCGAAAGAGCGGGCGCTGCAAGGAGTGCGTCGTGGAGGTGTCCGAGGGCATGGACCGCCTTTCTGCTCGCGGCGACGAGGAGCGGCATCTGAAAGGCGAGTTCCGCCTGTCGTGTCGCGCCCGCATCGCCGCTGAAGACGGCGTGGTCCGCTGCCACACCCTGCGGCGCGGTCGGATGGCCATCGAGCGTCGCGCCTTCCAGTTGCCCGCCTCGGGCGCCGAATGGACGCTCGATCCGGCGGTTACGCGCGTGGGCGATCGTGTCTTACTGGAGGGCGTGGAAGTAGGACGGAGCGACGTTCCTGTCCACGGTCTGGCCGTCGACGTGGGCACGACCACGGTCGTTCTCCGGCTGTTGAATATCGAAACCGGTGAAACCGTCGCCGATTCCTCGTTCGAAAACCCGCAGCGCTTCGGCGGCTCCGACGTGATGTCGCGGATCGCGTACGACACCGAAGACGGCACGTCGCTGCTGCGGCGCACGCTGATCGGATACCTGAACCATGCGATCGAGGAATTGCCGGTCGATCCGGGATCCATTTTCGAGGTGGTCGTCGCCGGCAACTCGACGATGCGGGATCTGTTTTTCGGCCTGACGGTGTATCCGATCGGGCAGAGCCCTTATCAATCGGTGACGGAGACGGAGCTGGCGGACGGTAGTCGGACGAGCACGAGCCTTTCGACTCCGGCCGAAAAGCTTGGCCTCGTCGTGAACCCGCAGGCCCGCGTCTACGGACTGCCGCTCGTCGCCGGTCATGTCGGGGCCGACGCCGCCGCATGTATGCTGGCGGTGGATATACCGCACGAGGAGCGGCACGTCGCGGTGATGGACATCGGCACCAACACGGAGCTTGTCGTCGGCAATTGCCGGAAGGTCCTGGCGGCCTCCTGTCCGGCCGGGCCCGCGTTTGAGGGCGGACAGATCCGCTGCGGGATGCCGGCCCTCCCCGGCGCGATCGATAAGCTGTCCATCGACGACGACGGTTCGGTGTGTGTCTCAGTGATCGGCGCGGAGCAAGCGGAGGGGCTCTGCGGCTCGGGCCTCGTCGACCTGCTTTCGGAGTTGCTTCGAACGGGGCGGATGAACGCGCTCGGACGCTTTTCGGGCGACGCCGGCGACTTTGTCGTGCAGGCCGACGAAGAGCGCCCGGTGGTGTTCACCGAGTCGGACGTGAATGCGCTCGCACAGGCGAAAGGTGCCAATGTCGCCGGGCTGCAGATCGCCTTTCAGCGTTATGGAATCCGATTCGACGATTTGGACGTGCTGTACCTGGCGGGTGGCTTTGGCCGGCATCTCGACGTCGCATCGGCGAAGCGGATCGGACTGATCCCGAACATCCCGGACGACCGGGTGGTGCAGATCGGAAATGGATCCATCGAAGGCGCGACGATCGCTCTGCTCTCGAAAACGAAGCGCCGGGAAATCGAAAGCTTCGTGCGCGGGGTCTCGCACTGCCGCCTTGAGACGCACCCGGCGTTCTTCGACTATTTCGTGGAAGGCTGCCAGTTCGCGCCGGTGGAGCATTGCGCCGGACCCACGGGCGGCCTGCCCGGGAAGACCCATGTTTGAGTCGCTCGACAACTCCCCCTCGGTGACGGTGCGGGATCGGGAACTGCGCCGGCTCCTCGGCTATCCTCCGGGCCGAGCGCTGGAGCCCTCCGTCGCCGAGTTGGCGCACGCCGCGCGCGACGCTTTTGGGAAGACGGCGCGCCCGTGGACCTACGTTCGCGAGGTGGCGCTCGAGCTGGACGCCGGAAGCCTGCGCCTCGGAGGCATCGATTTTCCGTCGAGGCGGCTTTGCGAGCTTTTTGCCGATGCCGGAGCGGAACGCGCTCTCGTGCTGGCGGTAAGCGCCGGGCCGGGGCCGGACGAACTGGCTCGAATTCTGTGGCTCGAAGGCAAACCCGACGAAGCGTTTTTCCTCGAGAGTTATGGCTCGACGGCCGTCGAAGCGCTGGTCAACGCGACCAACGGGCGGATCTGCGCGTGGGCCGAGGAAGCCGGTTGGTATTCCGTGCCTCACTACAGCCCTGGGTACAGCGGCTGGGACATGGAGGATCAGCCGAAACTGTTCGAATTGATCGTGGGCGGGATGACGACGACCGCTCCCCAACCGCTTTCGATCCTGGACAGCGGCATGCTTTATCCCCGGAAATCGCTGCTCGGGGTCGTCGGACTGGCGCCGAAGAGCCCCGGTCGCACGGTTGCGTCCCGTGGTTCGAGTTGTCGGCGGTGCAGCCTGTCGCCCTGCGCGTATCGCCGCGTGCGGTACAAAGAGTCGCGCCGACTGGCGACCTCGGTTCCACTCTCGAACCCCGCAACGTCCAATCAAGCCACCTGCCGATCATGAGACCCGAACAATGGGAAACGTTCAAAAAGGCCGCGCGCCTGGAGAAACTCGACCAGGTGCCGATGGCCCTGATCGTCGATAGCCCGTGGATCCCGGGATATGTCGGCGTCAATCACCTCGATTTCTACCTCGACCGGGAAATCTGGTTCAACTCGCACCTGAAGATCCACCGCGAGTTTCCGGACATCACGTTCGTTCCGTCATGGTGGATGGAATACGGGATGGCGGCGGAGCCCTCGGCGCTCGGGGCGAAGATCAAGTTCTGGCCGAACAACACGCCGAGCGAGTGCCACACCCTCTGTCGCATCGAGGACATCGAGACGTGGTCGGATTACGAGGTGCAGGCCGACGCCTTCATGGCGCTCACCCTGCATCGTATCCGGATGGAGCGGCAGCGGATCCTCGACCACGGATACATCCTGCCGATCGCGACCTCGCGCGGGCCGATGTGCACCGCCGGATTTCTGCGCGGCACGACGGAGTTCATGATGGATCTGCTCGACCAGCCCGAGTGGGCTCACCGGCTCCTGGATCTCTGCACCCGGATGATCATCGACTGGCTGAAGGCGCAGGCCGAGGCGATGGGGCCGACCGTGGAAGGCATCTTCCTCCTCGATGACATTGTCGGCTTCGTGAACGAGGAGCACTACAAGGAATTCTGCCATCCGTACCTGAAGCGGATCTGCGACGCGTTTCCCAAGGATTGGGTGAAGATTTACCACAATGACGCCTCGATCGAGGCGTGCCTGGAGCACCTCCCGGACGTCGGCTTTAACGTGCTCAACTGGGGCAAACAGACGGACATCGCCGACGTGAAAGAGCGGATCGGCAACCGCCTTTGCCTTATGGGCAACGTGAACCCGCTCGAGATTGGCGTGCGCGGCACGCCGGAGCAGGTGCGCCGGGCGACGCTCGAGGTGCTGGAGAAGAGCAAGGGAGAGGCCATCATTCTCTCCCTCGGCGGCGGCACGAGCCCCGGAATGCCGAAGGCCAACATCCTCGCCATGCAAGCCGCGCTGGCGGAGTTCAATGCCGCTCACCATCGCCGCTGAGCGGCGCCCAACCCTCCGAGTCGCTGGACACCGAATTTTCTCTCCGATGAATCCACTCCTTCACGAAGTCTGCCGCGTTCGCCGCTTGGTTTGCGACGGCGCAATGGGCACGCAGCTCATGCTGGCCGGCCTGGAACAGGGCGAGTGCGGCGAGGCCTGGAACCTCAGCCACCCAGATCGGGTGCTTGCGATCCAGAAGCGCTACGTCGAGGCAGGCACGGATTGCCTCATCACCAATACGTTCGGCGGAAGCCGGACAAATCTGGCCCGCCACGGTCAGGAGGGAGCGTTGAAGGAGATCAACGCCGCGGCGGTGCGGATCGCGCGCGAGGCGTTTGGCGGCCGTGCGGGTTATGTGCTTGGGGACGTCGGTCCGCTCGGCGCGCTGCTCGAGCCTTACGGCGATCTGACGATCGAGGCGGCGCAGGCCGCGTATCTTGAACAGACCGCGGTGCTCGTGGAGGCGGGAGTCGACGCGATCATCATCGAGACGCAGACGGCTTTCGAGGAACTCGGACTGGCGCTTGCCGCCGCGAAGACGGCCGGGGCGAAATCGATCATCGCGTCGGTCGCCTATGACGCCGCTCCGGACGGAGTCACCTTTCGCACGATGATGGGAGTGGCGCCGGAACCGGTGGCGGCGTTCGCGGCGGAGAACGGAGCGCACATCGTCGCTCTGAACTGCGGACGCGGCATGGACATGCCGTCCGCGGCCCGCGTGGCGCGGGTGTATCGGAATTCCTGCGACCTGCCGATCATGGTTCAACCCAATGCCGGCCAGCCGGTGCTCGAGGGGATGCGCGCCGTCTACAAACAGCTCCCGGCCGACATGGGGCGCTGCGTGCCGGAGGCGCTCGAGGCGGGAGCCGCCATCATCGGCTCCTGCTGCGGCAGCACGCCGGAGCATACCCGGGCGATCCGCCAGGCGGTGGACCGCTGGGTCGCCGAACACCGGTAGGCTCCAGGTTGTCCGACCTGCCTCGGAGAGTTTCCGTGCTATCGTGCGCACGGCGCTTGCGTCCCGAAGCTGCTGCCGGGGCGACTCGCGTCGCAGACCTCGCCGATTCCATTTTCCCTCTTCTCATCCATGAATTCACCCGCATTTCCCGACGTCTTCTCCCTCCGTGGGGAGACCGCTCTCATCACCGGTGGCGGCACCGGCATCGGCCTCGCCATCGCCCGCGGCATGCACGCTGCCGGCGCGAAGGTCGTCCTGGTCGGCCGGCGCGAGTCCGAGCTGTCCGCCGCCGTGAAGTCGCTGGGTGGCGGCGCGGCGTACGCGGTGCACGACATCACGCAGTACGACGCTGCGACCGCGCTGATCGAGCGTGTGACGAAGGAGCACGGTCCGATTACCTGCCTGGTGAACAATGCCGGGATTCACCTGAAGAAGCCCGCCGTGGATACCGCGGTGGACGAGTTTCAGAAGGTGCTGGCGACGCATGTGCTCGGGGCGCATGCGCTCACTCGGCTGGTTGCGCCGGGCATGATGGAGCGCAAACACGGCACGATCCTGTTCACCGCCTCGATGGCTTCGCTTTTCGGAATTCCGATGGTGATCGCGTACACCGCGGCGAAGTCGGCGATTGTCGGCATGGTCAAAGGCTATGCCACCGAACTGTCGCCGCACGGCGTACGCGTGAACGCCATCGCGCCGGGCTGGATCGAAACGGAAATGTCCAGAAAAGCGCTCGAGGGCGACCTCGCCCGGAAGAGCAAAATTCTCGGTCGCACGCCCATGGCAAGGCTCGGCGCACCGAGCGACATCGGATGGGCTGCGGTGTATCTCGCCTCCCCGGCGGGGCAGTTTGTTACCGGCGCCACGCTGGCGATCGACGGCGGCGTGAGCGTCGGATTCTGAACGCCGGGGCTCTCTGCGCCGGAGTGCGGTTTCGAAATCGCACTTCCGGCTCGTTGGACGCGGCGGCCGCGCGGGAGGAATTCCGGACGTGACCGATACCCCCGTGGCCCCTCTCGTCTGCGCCGCTTCTATTTCGTCGGCCTGAGAAACGCCTTCAGCAGCCGGTCGTCCCCGTCGTTCCGGGCGGGAGCGAGGCCCGCGGCGGCGCAGAGGAGATTGTAGATGTGGACGTTCTCCACGGGTTCGCACGCGGCGCCGTCGTTGCGGAAGGTAGGACCGTGGGCGATCAGAATGCCCCGCATGCCCTCGTAGGCAGGGTCGTAGCCGTGTTCGCCCTTGTTGTAGTGGTCTTTTTGATGCGCGAAATGTTCGCGGGTGGTGAGATAGGCGCCCTCGTCCAGGATGACCCAGACCGGAGGCAGGCGATCGTTGGGCCCGATGTGAAAACGCGCGGGCAGGTCGGCGGTGGCAACGGCGTGGGCGTAAGGAGGGAGCTTCGCCAGGCTGCGGAGCAGTCCGGCGTTGTCGCCGTCGCGGGCGCGAAGGCCGGCAGCGGTCCCGTCGAAGTCGACCTGCACCCGATCGAGGCTAACGTAATCGTCGATCAGCACCACGTGGTCGGCGATGGTGGAGACCATCCCGTGATCCGAGACGATGACGAGATTTCCGCCGGCGGCGGCGACCGCGTCGGCGATGGCGTCGACCTGGCCGTCGACCTTGTGGACTGTTTCGCGAAGCTCGGGAGAGTCGGGGCCGAAGTCATGTCCGACGCTGTTGGTGATCTCGATGTAGAACGTGATGACGCTGGGTCTTGTGGCGACGGGCTCTGCCAGCCACTGCCGGAGCGTCTCGACGCGGGTCTCGAACGGCACCTGTTCGGAGTACGGTTTCCAGACCGAGGCATGCACTCCCTCGATTTCCGCCTCGGAACCGGGCCAGTAATAACACGCGCTCCGTTTCCCCTGGCGAACCGCAGTGATCCAGATCGGTTCTCCGCCCCACCAGCGCCCGTCGCGCGAGGCCTTGACCGTCTTGGAGACGAAAAACTCGCCGCGGGCAGCAGAGAAGAACTGGTTGTTGATGATGCCGTGGTGACTCGGGTAGAGGCCGGTCGCGATGGAGTAGTGGTTGGGGAAGGTGTTTGACGGATACACGGGAATCAGCGCCTTGGCCGAGGCGCCGTGGGCAGCCAGATCGCGGAGGTGCGGCGTCTCGTCGGGGAAACGCTGGCAGTAGTCCCACCGAAAAGCGTCGAGCGAAACGAGAACGAGCGGCGGAGCGCCGGCGGCTCGAAGCGCGCAGAAACCCAGCGAGAGCAACGCGACGGCGATTCGGAAGGTCAGGAGCATTCGCGGAAAAAGCCACGGCTCCGAGCGAACCGCAATGCGGTTTACGGCCGCCGACGGCATGTCGACCGGCCGAGTCCCTGACCGCCGGACCCGAAAAGCGCCCCATTGTCCCGCAACACCCCGGGCGATACGATCCTGCGCGTCGCCCTGCGGCGAACGTCCCGGGATTCCCGTGTGCACGGCGTCACCCAATTTTCACATGAGCATTCCGACCACGAGGATCCTGCCGATCGGCGCCGAAGCTCAACCCGGAGGAGTGCATTTCCGAGTCTGGGCGCCGGATTCGCCCACGGTGTCGGTCGAGTTGACGAATGGCCGCGGCGAGGCGCAGCGCACAGTTCCGCTGAGCGCGGAAGCCGGCGGATATTTCTTCGGATGGGTGGAAGAGGCGACCGCCGGCACTCGCTACCGCTATCGCCTCGCTTCGGGTTCGTTCCCGGACCCCGCCTCGCGGTTTCAGCCGGACGGACCGCATGGCGATTCCGAGGTGGTGGACGGTCGGAGCTTCGGCTGGACGGACGGCGCCTGGCGTGGACGCGAGGCCCGCGAGGCGGTCATCTACGAATTGCACCTCGGAACTTTCACCCCGGAGGGCACCTGGCGATCCGCGACTGCTCAGCTGCCCGAACTGGCGCGGCTGGGCATCACTGCGATCGAGATCATGCCGGTGGCGGAGTTTCCGGGCCGTTTTGGGTGGGGGTACGACGGTGTGTATCCGTTCGCGCCGTGCCGCGCCTACGGCAGGCCCGAGGACGCCCGTGCGTTTGTCGACCGGGCGCACTCGCTCGGGCTGATGGTCGTGCTTGACGTCGTCTACAACCACCTCGGCCCTGACGGAAATTTCCTCCGGTCCTACTCGAACGACTATTTCAGCTCGCGCTACACCTGCGAGTGGGGAGAGGCGCTCAATTTCGACGGACCGAACTCCGGGCCTGTGCGAGAGTTTTTCGTCAGCAACGCGCGGTACTGGATCGAGGAATACCACCTCGACGGACTCCGGCTCGATGCGACCCAGCAGATCTTCGACGCGTCGCCGAAGCATGTTCTGATCGAGATTGCGCGGACGGCGCGACAGGCTGGCGGCGAACGCACGCTGCTCCTGGTGGCGGAAAACGAATCGCAGGATGGCAGGCTGGTGCGCTCGCCGGAGCGCGGCGGCTACGGTCTGGATGCCGTCTGGAACGACGATTTCCACCATTCAGCGATGGTCGCCGCGGTGGGCAGAATCGAAACGTACTACACCGACCATCGCGGCCTGGCGCAGGAGTTCGTATCCGCGTTCAAATACGGGTATCTCTACCAGGGCCAATGGTACCAATGGCAGCAGAAGCGGCGGGGGCGGCCGGCCCTCGATCTGCCGCCGCGCTCCTTCGTCGTGTATCTGCAGAACCACGACCAGGTGGCGAATTCGCTCCGCGGTTTGCGCCTGCACCAGCAAACCAGCCCGGGAGATTTCCGAGCTCTCACGGCCGTGCTTCTGCTGACGCCGGGGATTCCGATGCTTTTCCAGGGGCAGGAGTTTGCGGCATCGACGCCGTTTCTCTATTTCGCCGACCACTCCGGCGAGCTGCGGAAACGCGTGCGTTCCGGGCGTGAGGGTTTCCTGGCCCAGTTTCGTACGATCGCCTGTCCGGAGAACCGCGAGCTGCTTCAGGATCCGTCCGCGGAGGCGACGTTTTCGCAGTGCAAGCTGGACCTCGCCGAGCGCGAAACCCACCGCCCGGCCTATCGGATGCACGAGGATCTCCTGCGCGTCCGACGCGAGAACGCCG
Source organism: Opitutaceae bacterium EW11 (assembly GCA_003054665.1). Taxonomy (GTDB): domain Bacteria; phylum Verrucomicrobiota; class Verrucomicrobiia; order Opitutales; family Opitutaceae; genus EW11. Next base: position 539,855 of record QAYY01000003.1, read on the forward strand.
CAATCACGGATGCCGCGCGCATCGACGGGGCGATGCTGAGAGACGACGCTTTCGTGATCCGCTATTTTTCAAAGAACGGCGACGATCGGCTCCTCGTCGTGAATCTGGGCACCGACCTTTTCTACGCTCCCGTCAGCGAACCGCTCCTGGCCCCGCTCGAGGACCGCGGCTGGAGCGTTTGCTGGTCGAGCGAGTCGCCCGACTACGGCGGCGCAGGGACGCCGCCGCTGGAAACGACCGCAGGCTGGGTGATTCCCGGCCGGGCGGCGGTCCTGTTAGCTCCCGATGAAAACTGCGAACTCCCGAGTGTCCGACTCACTGAGAAGAATTGATCTCTCCGGGGCCGACACGCTGCACAAGCGCCGCTACCTGCACCGGCAGTGGCTGGTGACGAACGGCCTGGGCGGGTATGCCTCGGAGACGATCGCCGGCGCTGTGACCTGGCGGTACCACGGACTTCTGGTCGCGGCTCTGCCGGCTCCGCACGGCCGCGTCGTGATGCTGAATCATCTCTCCGAATACCTCGTCCGACCGGATGGATGCGCCATTCAGTTCGGAGGGCTAGAGCCGGAGAAGGACGGGGAGCCGACCATGGCGAACTACCTGCGCGAGTTTCGACTCGAGAACCAGATCCCCGTCTGGATTTACGACATCGAGGGCGTTCGCATCGAACGCCGACTGCTCATGCCGTACCTGCAGAACACGGTCCATGTCACTTACCGGCTCGTGACGGAGCACTCGGGGTTCTCCCTCGAGATTCGTCCTGGGCTGAACTTTCGGCGGATCGAAGCAAATCTCGAGCAGACGCCGGCGCGCGCTTACGAAATCCGGGCGGTCGGATCGCGCTACGAGGTGGACTCGCACGATCGTTTCCCGCCGTTGCGGCTGACAGTGCACGGTGCGGCGGCTTCTTTCACCCAGGACGGGGGATCGCTGCGGCAGCTGGTCTACGAGCGCGACGCCGAGCGCGGACTGGACTCGCGAGGATCCCTTTGGTCTCCGGGTTACTTTCGGATCAACCTCAACACCGGGCAGCCGGCGACGCTCATCGGGTCGACCGAGTCATGGCACACACTCGAGGCGCTCGATCCCGACGCGGCTTACCAGACGGAGAAAGAGCGGCATGCGAGGCTCCTGCGCATCGCGGATCCGCGCGTGCAGCACGGACCGGCCGCGGAACTCGTGATGGCGGCGGATCAATTCATCATCACGCCGGCGGGCCGCGTGAAGGACGCAGCCCGCGCTCGCGCGGCGGGGGACGAACTGCGCAGCGTGATTGCCGGCTACCACTGGTTCACGGACTGGGGTCGAGACACGATGATCAGCCTGGAGGGACTCACGCTGACGACGGGGCGGCTGCACGAGGCCGCCTGGATTCTGCGGACCTTCGCCCAGTATGTGCGCGACGGGCTGATCCCGAACATGTTTCCCGAGGGGCAGAACGAGGGCCTGTACCACACCGCCGACGCGACGCTGTGGTTTTTCCACGCGGTCAACCGGTACGTGCAGGTCTCGAAGGACGACAGCATGGTGGCGGATCTCCTGCCGGTGCTGAGGGAGATCGCCGCCGCGCATCTGCGTGGCACGAAATTCGGTATCCACGTGGATCCGACAGACGGCCTGCTGAGCCAGGGCGAGGAAGGCTACCAGCTGACCTGGATGGATGCGAAGGTGGGCGACTGGGTCGTGACGCCGCGCCGGGGGAAAGCCGTCGAGATCAACGCGCTTTGGTACAACGCGCTTCGCCTGCTCGAGCGCTGGCTGGGCGATTCCGGGGATGCCATTGGCTCGAGCGAGTATGAGCGGCACGCGGATCGCGCCCGGGAGTCGTTCAATCGAAGGTTCTGGAATCCGAAGCGGCGATGCCTCTTCGACGTGGTCGACGGCGACACCGGCGACGATCCGGCCGTGCGGCCCAACCAGCTTTTCGCGCTGTCGCTGGAGTTCCCGGTGCTCAATCCGGAACGATGGGCCGAGGTGCTGGAGATCGTCGAAGCCGAGCTGGTGACGCCCGTCGGCCTGCGTTCGCTGAGTCGCGACCATCCCGACTACAAGCCGAAGTATTTCGGGGACCTTCGTGCGCGGGATGCAGCGTACCATCAGGGCACGGTCTGGGCGTGGTTGATCGGGCCTTTCATCGACGCCTGGATGAAGGTGCATCCCGGGGCGAAGGACGCGGCGCGTCAGTTCCTGCACGGTTTTGTCCCGCAACTCGAGGAGGGGTGCGTCGGGTCGATCAACGAGATTTTCGACGCCGAGCCGCCCTACACCGAGCGCGGATGCGTGGCCCAGGCCTGGAGCGTGGCGGAAGTCCTTCGTTGTTTCGCGCTCACGGCGTAAGGCAACGCGGATACAGGCAGAAAGACGCGGGCGAACGCGAACGGGTTGTCGCAGGGACGCGCCGGGCCACCCGCAAGCATGGACGCTGGGCTGAGGCGAAAAAGTCGCGCGGATCGATCCGCCGAGCGTCTGCATTCGCCCGCGCCGTCGCCCGCGGGGGCGCGGCTCAGCTTCTGGCTGTGGCGGCGGGAAGGGGAGTGGCGAATCCGTTGGCCGTGCCGTTCGTCACGGCGCCGTTCGACGAGTTTTTCCCGGGCGGGATCGGTTTCGAAAGCACGATGAGCTGTTCCGTGGTAACGAAGCCGCAACTACGATAGAAGCCGTGGGCGGTGGATTCTCGCGTCGTCTGGACGTAGAGTTTGGCCACGTTGCGCTGCTGGAGTTGACGTTCCAAGTGGCCGAGGAGCGCCGATCCGATGCCGGTGTGCTGCCGCTCGGGCCAGACGCAGAGCTCCTTGAGGTGGAAGAAACGTTTGGCCTCCCAACGCTCGAGACGTCCGATGAGCACTCCGACGATCGTGGGGCCCTCGAGGGCAACATAGCCCAGGAACCCCGCGAAGTGCATCCATTCGAGGAGCATCTCCCGCGCATGCTCCTCGGTCCAGTTCTCGTTGGTTGGTGGGCTGGCGAAAGCGGCTCGGATCAGTTTCGCGACCGCGTTTTGATCGGCAGGCGTGATTTCCCGAAGCGTGAGTTCCATGTGAGCGCCGGTTCGGACACACTTTCGCTGCCTGAGCGCAGTGGGGAAAGTGCGTCAGCGGCAGGGAACAGATACTCGATGTTCCCAGGGATGTCCACGCGGCATTGCGAAAATAGGTGAGTTAAGTCGCGAATTTGCAGATGAATGCCGAAACGATGCAGTTTCATTCCGCGCAGCCCCAAGCTGGAGTCGGCGTGTTGCTGCGGACCGGCGCCGTAGCCTCCGTCGCCGTTTTCGAGCGGGATCGTCAACCGCCTGGGCGGGTCAGCGGGGCCTGTCGGACGTCGCGATGTATTCGTTTTCGACGGACATGAATGGTTCGGGGCCTTTCGCTTTCTACGAAGCCGCATTTGCGATCGGGTCCGATCTCTGGCTCGGGGGTACCGAAATCCGCGTTTCGCCGGGCCGAGGGCGGCGGAGGTATCCGGGAGAGCCGGCAAGCGAGCAAGGGTGAATCGGTCCACTTGGGAAAAGAACGCCCGGACGGGCCGCGAGCAGAGGGCGAGCATCGTGCCCTGCCGGTAAAGTCCCCGACATGCCCCCGCCGGCTGGTGGATTCCGAGGTTCGTGGAATCGCTTAAGAGACCTTATGCAAGGCAGATAGCTAGACCGTGGATGCGTGCTGCTCTTGTGTGCCGCTGGGCTTCATTTGGGCGCAAAACGACCGATGACTAGGGAAGAACGTGTTTTATTTGCGCCCAATTTCCCGCTGCCTGCGACTGGCCGGCCTCGGACTAGCGGTAGCTTTGGCTCCGGGCGGGAGGACTGCGTTCGCGGCGGACGTCGAGGCTCCGGCGGCCCAGCCGGATGTGATCACCACGTTTTCGAGCTATTGGAAGGTGGGAAGCCGGGACGTGGTCCGGCCGATACACGTCGAGATGCTGGTCAGCTACTACGACCCGACGTGGGGGCACATCTGGGGCAGCATCGGCGACGAAGTGGGATACGTGCGCGGCGCGCGCGATCTGCCGATCCGGTCCGGAGACCGCGTTCGAATCGAGGGTTCCTGCCTCGCGCGCACAGGGATTCAGTCGGACCTGGTGAAGATCACGGCGCTGGAGCACGACGTGCGTATTCAAGCACTGGATGCCAACCGCCAGATCTCCGACTGGGGCCGCTTTCGCTCCCGCATCGTGACCTTCGACGCGATTTTCGACTGGCAGCGGCTCAACATGGAGGAAGAGCACCTCGAAGCGACGTTCGCGGCCCAGGGCTATCGCGTGCATGTGTACTCCTGGGAGAAATCGCCGAAGCTCCTGACTCTGGAGCAGGGGGATCGCGTGAGGCTCACCGGGGTCTACAACTCGAATATCGACGCGCGAACCGGAACGGTGGAAATCGACCTCTGGGTGTCCCGCGCGGAAAACATCGTCCGCCTGGGAGGGTCGGAGACGAACCCCGTTTTTGACCGCCCGCTGAACCCGATCTCGGACGTGATGAAGCTCTGGCTAGAACGCGTGTCGCTCGCCCACGTGGTGGGCACCGTGAGCGCTTACTCGCCGGGTCGTTCGATCACGTTGCGCGACGATTCAGGGGCGGTGATCGTGCAGTGCCCGCAGACCCTGCCCGTCCGGGTGGGCGATCGGGTGGAGGCGGTGGGGTACCCCTTTGCCGGAGGCGCCGAATGGCTCCTTCAGTTCGCCGCCGCCCGACTGGCTCCGAGCGGCCGTTTCCATGCGGTGTCACCGCAGAAGCCCGGTGGGCCTATCCGCCTCGCGGATACCACGCTTTCGCTTTCCCCGAAGGAAGCCGCTCTCGAGCGGCCGGTTGAACTTCAGCTTCTGGTCGTCTGGTCGAATCCCAAGGCGGATTTCTTCTTCGGCGCCGACACGAGCGGTTCCATTCGCGTGCGACTGGGCCCGGGCGCGCTGGCCGCCGTCGGTCGAATGCCGCGTCCGGGGTCGCAGCTGCGCGTCGTCGGCGTCACCGCGATGGGCGATTTCACTCCCGAAGTGCGGGCGACGTATCTCGAGCAATGGGGAACGGCACTCCCGCCCGACCCGCGCAACCTCACGCTGACAGAGGCGCAAACCGGGGCGATGGAAGGCCGGATGGTTCAGATTCGCGGGCTGCTCCAAAGCGTGGAGCAGAAGGACGGCTGGACGATCCTGAGCGTGGGCACGGATACCGGAATCTTTCATGCGAAGCTCGGCCACAACGCCTCGTTGGCCGGTCTGGTGGGATCGATCGTTTCCGTCCGCGGCGTATGCAGCGCGATCACGAACGATCGGCGCCAGCTCACGAGCATCGAGGTACTGCTGGATGAGGATTCGGACGTACGGCTCGAGCAGGCGGCGCCGGTAAACCCCTTCTCCGTTCCTCTCCAGGAAATCGGCGCGCTCCGACAGTTTCGCGCCAACTCGGACCAGAACCACTGGGTCCGTATCCAGGGACTCGTGACCCTGCAGCTTCCCGGCCGCCTGCTTTTCGTTCAGGATGGAGCCGACGGGCTCCTTCTCCTCGGCAAACAATCCAGTCGCGTCGTTCCAGGGGACTGGATCGAAGCGACCGGTCTTCCGGGCGTGGAGAGCGGCCGGGCCGTGTTGCGGGAGGTCGTGTACCGGAAGCTGGAGCACCGCCAGGAACCCGTTCCCGTCTACCTTTCCGAAGCCGCACGGGTCGACGAGGACCTGGACGGGCGTCTGGTGCAGACGGAAGGCGAGCTTGTGTCCTCTACGCTCGACGCGGACGGCGCGGCCCTCGTGATCCGGCGTGGCTCATCCATCTTTTCGGCCCGGATCGCCGGTGCGCAGCCGCGGGAGGAGTGGAGCCGCTGGCTCCCGGGCTCGAGGCTGGGCCTCGCGGGCGTCTACGAGGTGCTGCGCGACGAGCGCCGCAACGCCCACGGGTTCCGCCTCCAACTGCGTTCGACGAAGGATGTTCGGGTTATCCAGGCTCGTTCGTGGTGGACGCCCGGCAGGGCGTTCGCGGTCACCGGCTGCCTCGTCGGGCTGATCGGCCTCGGGCTTGGCTGGGTCGGAGCGCTGCGCCGCCGCGTCAACCGGCAGACGGAGCAGATCCGCAAGCAGCTTCAGAAGGAAGCCAATCTCGAGGCGCACAACCGCGCGATGGTGGCGACCGCCACCGATTTCATCTTCACGGTGAACTTCGCTGGGCATTTCACCTCATTCAACCCCGCCGGCGAGCACCTCCTCGGGTATAGCCGTGCCGAGGGAATGAAGATGAACCTCGCCCAGCTCCTGTCGCCCGTGGACGGCGATACGAAGGACCGCGTGCTTGCCGCTCTCGCCAAGGTCCGCGAGAAACCGGCCCAGTTTCAGGTCCGCCTCGTGAAGAAGGACGGCACTCCGATCTGGGTCGAGATCAACGCCTGCAGCGTCGAGCGAGGCGGCGAGGCGCTCGGTGTGCTGGGCGTCGCCCGCGATATCGGCCCCCGCAAGCAGATGGAGGAGGCGCTGACGAAGGCCCGCGACGCCGCTGAGGCCGCCACCCGGGCGAAGAGCGCCTTTCTCGCCAACATGAGCCACGAGATTCGAACTCCGATGAACGGAGTCATTGGCATGAGCAATTTGATGCTCGATACGCCGCTCAACCGTGAGCAGCGTGATCTCGCCGAAACGATTCGCAACAGTGCCGAATCGCTCATGACCGTGCTCAACGACATCCTGGATTTCTCAAAGATCGAGGCAGGCAAGCTCAACTTCGACGCTCACGATTTCGACCTCCGTGAGATGCTCGGCGATACGCTGAACCTCCTGCGGAATCGCGCCGTCGCGAAAGGTCTCGCGCTCGGTCTGGCGGTCGACACGTCGCTGCCCAGGCGCTTCCGGGGCGATGCGGGCCGCCTTCGCCAGGTCGTGCTCAACCTCGTCGGCAATGCCATCAAGTTCACCGAACGCGGCGGTATCACCGTAGCGGTTACGTCCAGGGGTGCCGGCAAGCGCGGGACCGTCCTGAGATTCGAGGTGCGCGACACCGGCTTGGGCATCTCTCCCGACGATTTGCAGCGGCTCTTCCAGCCGTTCAGCCAGGCGGATGCCTCCACCACGCGCCGCTTCGGCGGCACCGGTCTGGGTCTCGCGATCAGCAAGCAGATCGTGGAGCTGATGCAGGGAACGATCGGCGTGGAGAGCCAGGTGGGCGCCGGCTCGACATTCTGGTTCACCTGCGACTTGGAGCGTCCGGAGGTGCCCGACCCGGAGGAGCCGGTTCGGCCGCCCGAGCCGGCGCCGGCACCCGCCGCGTCGACCGTTCCGGGCCGCCGCGTGCTGGTCGCCGAGGACAACGTGGTGAATCAAAAGCTGATTCTCATGCAGCTGAAGAAGCTGGGCCTGTCGGCCGACGTGGTGAACAACGGCCGCGAGGCGGTCGAGGCCGTCGTGAGAAAACCGTACGACGTGATCCTGATGGATTGCCAGATGCCGGAAATGGACGGCTACGAAGCGACGGTCCAGATCCGCCGCGACCCGAAAAACGCCGGCATCCTCATCGTCGCGATGACGGCCAACGCCATGCAGGGCGATCGCGAAAAGTGCCTCGCGTCCGGCATGGACGAATACCTTTCAAAGCCCGCGCGACTCGAAGAGCTCCGCGTGGTCCTGGACAAGCAACTACAGCAGAACTAGCCGCCCGTGGGCGCGCGGGAGGGCGCGGCCGCTGTCCGCGCCTCGGCACCGGAATCCGATGCCGGTGGAATGCGCCTCCCTGGGAGCGGGCGTCCCGCCCGCAGCCTTTTCGACCGCGGGCCAGCGGCGCGGGGGCCCACATCGAACCAGACGTGGGCGCCTCGCCGCTGTTATTGCTTTCGAGGCCGTGGATTCTCAAATCGCCGTCGGTCGTGACTGACGCCGCACGTCTGTTAGCGTCCTCGGTTTCGCCCGGCCTTCTCCATGCCACAAAACCTTCATTCGATTCCGCGTCTCGTCGTCGCCGGCACCGCCTCCGGTGTCGGGAAAACCACGGTCACCTCCGGGCTGATCGCGGCGCTTCGACGCCGAGGGCTCGTCGTGCAGCCGTTCAAGTGCGGGCCGGACTATATCGATCCCTCGTATCATACCCGCGCCGCCGGTCGTCCCTGCCGGAACCTGGACTCCTGGATGCTCGACGACCAAGGGGTGAGGGAGACCTTCGTCCGCGGCTGCGAGGGCGCGGACATCGCGATCGTGGAAGGCGTGATGGGGCTTTTCGACGGCTGCGACTACCTCGACGAACGCGCGTCGGCGGCGCAGATCGCAAAACTTCTCGGCGCCCCCGTGCTGCTGGTCGCGGAGATATCCGGGGCGGCCCGGAGCGCCGCCGCGCTCGTGTCCGGCTTCGTTTCGTTCGACCCGGGTGTGCGGATAGCCGGGGTCGTGTTGAACCTCGCGGGCTCGGAGTCCCACGCGCGAGGCTGTGCCTCGGCAATTCAACGCCACGGAGGACCGCCGATGGTGGGGTGGCTGCCGAGGCAGAAACCACTCTCGATTCCCGAACGGCACCTCGGCTTGGTGGGCGCCGGCGAACAGGGCGGACACCCGGAGCTGATCGATCATCTCGCGACCGCCGTCGAGCAACGGTTCGATCTCGACGCCGTGATCCAACTTGCCCGAGGCGCGGACCCGATGGAATCGATCACGGCGGCGACGCCGGCGAGCGCCGCAGGTGAACGGCCTCTGCTCGCGGTGGCTCGCGACGAGGCGTTCTGCTTTTATTACCCGGAAAACCTGGACCTGCTCGAGGCCGCGGGGGCGCGAATCGCCTGGTTCAGCCCGGTGCAAGGGGACCGTCTGCCGGCGGGCGCGGCCGGCGTGTATTTGGGCGGTGGTTACCCGGAACTCCATGCTCCGGCGTTGGCGGCGAACGACGGATTGTGGAACGATTTGCGGGCGCTCCACCGGCGCGGCGCCCCGATTCTGGCCGAGTGCGGAGGCTTTATGGCGCTCGCCGAGGCACTGATCGACCAGGAGGGGCAGCGCTGGCCGATGGCCGGACTGGTTCCCGGCGTCACTCGAATGCGCCGCGATCTCGTGGCTTTGGGATATCGACACGCCACGGCGCTGGGTTCGAACCTCCTTGCCGAAGCCGGCGAGACCCTGCGTGGCCACGAATTTCATTATTCGAGCTGGGAAACATCGGTTTCCGAGGAGACTGGAGCGGCTTGGCGAATTCGAGGCTTGCGCCCGGACGACCCAGGCCAGCTCGCCGGATTCACGAAGAACGGCCTTCTGGCGAGTTACCTCCACCTGCACCTCGGGCAACGCCCCGATCTCGCGCCGCGGTTTGTGTCCGCGCTGGCCCGCTCGGGTTCGATGTAGTCCAGGGTGCCCGCACAAGGCCTGTTGCGACGTCGCTCAGCGCGGCGAGAGCACGGCGCCGTCCAACGTGGATACAGCGGAATTCCGGAGTGCGCTCCGCTGGGCGCTGAGCTTCGAGGTTTTTCTTAACCCGCCTTGGCCATCAACCGATCGCTGTTTTCCAGGCGGCCGAGCAGGCGAAGCAGCCCGTCGAGAATCGTCAGCGGGTGGGGCGGGCAACCGGGGATGTAGAGGTCGACTGGCACGACCGAGCCGGCGCCGTTGAGGATTTCGGGATGGCCGATGAAAGGTCCGCCGGAGATGGCGCAAGCGCCGACTGCGATCACGATCTTCGGGGCGGGCACTGCGTCCCAGGCCTTTTTCAGCGCGAGCTCCATGTTGCGCGAGACGGTGCCGGTGACGAGCAGGCCGTCGGCGTGGCGCGGAGAAGCGACGTACGAGATTCCGAAGCGGCTCAGGTCCCAACCGATCGTGCCGAGCACGTTGACGTCGGCTTCGCAGGCTCCGCAGCCGCCGGCGCTCACTTGGCGCAGCCGCAGGGAACGGCCAAACAGCTTGCGCAGCTTCTCGTCGAGCGCCGCGGCGAGCCGAAGCTCCTCCTGCCCGGGAGCGCCGAGGAGCAGGTCCTCGCGTTTGCGCACGGCCATGCGGTGATCGTTGGTCTGCTGGATCGCGCCGGGTTCGCAGGCTTCGACACACGCTTTGCAGAAGAGACAGCGCCCGAGATCGAGCTGGATGGGGCCCCCGGGAATGCGTCCGATCGCCTGCGTCGGGCACGCCGGAATGCAGTCGCTGCAGCCGCCGGCGCACTTCGAGGCGTCGACCCGGAGCGCGCCGCCATGGCGATCGGGCAGAGGGGGCGGAGCGGCGTGCGGATACGCCATGGTTTCGCAGCCGCGCTTCAGCCGATGGGTGAGAGTATCGAGAACGAACATACGGGACGGTCGGAACGGCGATCAGAGATCGTGGCCGCAGTACGACAGGTTGAAGCTCTTGTTGCAGATCGGGAAATCGGATACCGCCGTCCCGCGGAGCGCCAGCGCGAGGCCGGTCCAGTTGTGGAAGGACGGATCGGTGATCTTGTAGCGGCGGAACTTGCCCGCGGAGTCGGTCAGCGCGACGTGGCAGACCTCGCCGCGCCAGCCTTCCACGAGCGCGACAGCGAGGGCGTCGGGCGTGGCCGGCGGGAGTTCTGAGAAGATTTCCCCCTCGGGCGGCGCGAGCAGCTGCTCCTTGAGGAACTGCCCGGAGCGCTGAATCTCCAGCGAACGGACACGGGCGCGGGCGAAAACGTCGCCGCCCGGCCAGACCGCCACGGGCACCTGGCCGAAACGATGCCAGCCGGTGGGATGGTCGAAGCGAACGTCGCGGACGAGGCCGCAGGCGCGCGCCGCGACGCCGACGAGGCCGATCTCCGCGCCCTGACTGGCGTGGACCGTGCCGACGTTTTCAAAACGTCCGCGGACCGAGGCGGCGTCCCAGAACCAAGTCGCGGCCTGCTCCACATCCTTGAGCGCGGCGGCGAGCTTTTCGAAGAGGCGCGAGGAGCGGTCCGGATCGAGATCGTAGCCGCAGCCGCCCGGGCGGACGATGCCGCGGCTGAAGCGGTTGCCGCAGATGATGGCGGTGAGATTCAGGAAATCGCCGCGAATCTTGCCGCACGCCGACATGGTGGGCAGAAATGCCACGTCCCCGGCGAGCGCGCCGATGTCGCCGGTGTGATTGGCGAGACGTTCAAGCTCGAGTGCAACGGCGCGGAGCCATTGGGCGCGGAGCGGCGCTTCGGTGCCGGCCAGCGCCTCGAGCACGGTGGCATAGGCGGTGGCGTGTCCCATCGTGGTATCGCCCGCGACCGTCTCCATCTGGAACATCGTGGTGCGGTGCGGCCCACCGGGCAGCGCCCGCTCGGCGCCGCGGTGCTGATAGCCAAGGGCGATTTCGAGGTGCAGCACCTCCTCGCCGGCGCACTGGAAGCGGAAATGGCCGGGCTCGATCACGCCGGCATGGATCGGACCGACCGCGACTTCGTGGACCTCGCGTCCATCGACGCGGAAAAACTCGCCGTTGGCGGGGGCGTCTCCGGCGATCCGGCGGACCGGCTTCAGCCAGGGATGGCCTTCCGGAACGATGCCGTGCTGTTCCCACAATTCGCGTTCGAAGAGATGGGCCTGCGGATGGGTGAGCGTCAGCGCCGGGTAACCGCCGCGGATCGGTGCGCTGCGCGCGGCGGCGAGGGTGTTGTCGGCGTCGAAGCCGACGATCGAGACCAGGCGTACGGCATCGCCGTCCGGCACGCCGAACCACGAGCAAAGGCGTCCGCCGCGGTCGAGTTCGGAACGCGTGGCCTGGAGAAACTCGGCAAGCGAGCTTTCCGGCACTTCCGACCAGGGAAGGCACGTGCCGTTGGCGAGCAGAGCGAAGGCAGTCGAGGTGCTCATGGCGTGGGAGTCAGTTGGACGACGGCGGCGGACCACGCGTCGCGGAGAACGGCGGGCGTGCCGATGCCCACCCAGACCGAAAGGGCCATCAGGATGAGCGCCGGAGCGATGACGCCGAAAGTCTCGGGAAACCGTTTCCCGGTGGTGCGCGACGCGGTGCGGGGCCGTCCGTCGACAATCGCGAAAACCAGGCGCGTGAGACCAAAGAAGGCGAACAGCAGGCAGGCGAGGAACACGCCGACCGCCCACGGATGGTCGGAGGCGATGCCGGACCGCACCAGCGAGAGTTCGCTGAAGAACGGCCCGAACGGCGGGCACGCCGTCACGGCGAACAGGCCGGCGACGAAGATCCCGGCGGAAATCGGAGTGAGGGCGGACATGCCGCCGACCTCGTCCATCGTGCGGGCACCGGCGGCGCGGCGGATGTTGCCCGCGCTGAGGAAGAGCGCGCCCTTGGTCAGGCTGTTGCTCCAGACGTGGAAGAGTGAGGCCCAGATGCCCGCTCCGCCGAAGCCGGCGCCGATCACGAGGATGCCCATGTGTTCGACGCTCGAATACGCCAGCATGCGTTTGAAATCGCGGGTACCGAGGAGAAACAGGGCCGCGACGATCATCGAGAAGAGTCCGATCACGATCAGCGTGCGGTCGGCGATCGCGCCCGAACCCGCGGCGTGAACGACGGCGCGAACGCGGAGAATCGCGGTAAACGCCACGGTCGTAACGCCGCCGGCGAGAATCGCGCCGACGATCGCCGGAGCCTCGCCGTAGGCGTCGGGCTTCCAGGTGTGCACCGGGGCGAGACCCATTTTCGTGCCGTAGCCGACGAGGATCATGACCCACGCGCTGAGCACCCACGGACGCGAGAGACCGGCGCCCTGGGACGTCAACGTCGTGAACGTCAGGTCGCCGTTACCGCCGCCGTGCAGCGAGGCGTAGCCGAGGCAGAACGAGCCGAAGAGCGAAAGCGCCACGCCGGTGCCGCCGACGAGCAGGTATTTCCAGGTCGCCTCGAAGGCGCGGGGCGTGCCGTTGAAGTGGAGCAGCGGGACGGCTGCGAGCGTCACGGCTTCCGTCGTGATCCAGAGCAGGCCGAGGTGACGCGCCTGGTGACCGGCGCTGAGTAGTCCGAGGACCATCAGCATGAGGGCCACGAAAACGCGATTGGGGCGCTCGGTGCGCAGCTGCAGGTACGAGACGGCGTAGATCGCGCAGGTGAGGAAGAGCAGCGAGACGGCCGGAAGGACCGCGCGGGCGAGCGGGTCGAACGCCAGCCACGCACCGGGTTTGACCGGCGGCGGCGCGAGCAGGAGCCAGAGCGAAAGCACCGCATGGACGAGCCCGACGATCGGCAGCAGCCAGGGCCGGGAACGCTGGTTCGGCCAGGCGGCGGCGAGGGCCGCGCCCACAAAGGGCACCACGATGAGAAGGAGTTCTTTCATTCGCGAAGGATGGTCAGTTTGCGGGTGTCCAGGGAGTCGAAGGCCCGCTGGATGCGGTCCACGATGATGCCGATGACGAACACGCCGACGGTGAGATCGAGGAGGATGCCGGCGTCCACCAGGAGCGGCGTGGCCTTGAGGAGCAGCAGGCCGAAGAGGTAGATGCCGTTTTCCAGAATCAGGTAGCCGCAGACTTGGGAGATGGCCTTGGTCCGGCCGATCAGCATGACAAAGCCGGTGAGGACGGAGGCCAGCGCACCGGGAACGAGAAGCGAACCCGCGTGCTCGGGCAGAAGCGGAAGCACCCGTGCCACCGCCACCGCGCCGATCGTTCCGCCCGCGCCGAGGAGAAGCGACGGAATGAAGCCGATGAACGGTTCGATTTCGCGGTCGATGTTGGCCGCGCGCATCGCGCGCTGAAGCAACTGGGGGATCACGAAGCCTTTCACCGCGACCGTGCCGACGGCGATCGCGAGCGCGAGCCACTGGATGTGCTCCTCGATCAACAGCGGCATGACGCCGAGCACCATGCCCTGGATGGCGACGGTGCGAATGACGGACGGAAGCCGTCCGCTGCCGAGCGCCATCAGGTTGAGGCCCATGGCCAGGCCGATGAGAAGATTCAGCGTGTTGTTCATGCTTCACCGCCTTTCCACGCCACGAGCAGGGCGAACAGGCAGAGGAGAAAAGCCATCGTCAGAAGCAGCGGCACGCGTCGGAAGGCGAAGCGTGCGAGGAGCGATTCCACCAGCCCGACGCCCACCGTCACGGCGAGCACGCCGCCTGCCAGGGCGCCGGCGGCAGCCACCGGCGAGAGTTCGCCGACGGGCAGCACGGCCTCGGTGAGGAGCAGCGCGAAAAGCAGGAGTTTCATCGATGCGCCATGCAGGATCGCCGCGAACGGCGGGCCGCTGTGATCGAGCACCATCACCTCGTGGATCATGGTCAGCTCGAGGTGCGTGTTCGGATCGTCGAACGGCACGCGGCAGTTCTCCGCCAGCAGCACGACGAAGAGGCCCGCGCCGAGCAGGACCGCGCCGGCCCCGGCGGCCGGGGCGAGCATGGTCACGAGCGTCACGCTGCCGGTGTGGACGCTGAGGGAAAGGACTGCCGTGATCATCGCCGCCTCGGCGAGGACGGCGTAACTCACCTCGCGGGCGGTGCCCATACCTTCGAAAGCGGAGCCGGTCTCGAGCGCGGCCCAGGCGGTGCAGAAACGCGCCGTCGCAAGCAGGTAGATCAGGAGGAGAACGTCGCCGCGGAAGCTCAGGGCCGCGCCGGCCGGTCCGAGCGGCAGGAGCTGCGCCGCGCACAGCACCGCGACCCAGGCGATCGCCGGACCGGCGATGAAGCCGGGCGACGCCAGCGTGCTGAGCACGACGCCCTTTCTCCACAGGCGGGCGAGGTCGTAATAAAGCTGGAGCACCGGCGGGCCCCGCCGGCCCGCGACCCACGCCTTCACCTTGTTGATGATGCCGGGCAGTAGCGGCGCGATCAGAAGCCAGCCGGCCAGGCGAAGGACTGTTTCCAGAATCACGTTCATTGGAAAACCTCCAGGACGAGCACCAGCCCGGCCATCGTGGCCAGACCGGCGAGTAGATATAGAATGTAGCTCTGCAGATGCCCGTGCTGCAGGCGTCGTACCGCCGTCGATACACGGAGAACCCCGCCGCCGAATGGCGCGATCACCCGCTCGAGCATGGTTTCAGGCGTGCGTTCGAGCCGGATTGACTCGAGCGGGAAAAAGCCGCGCGGACGCCGAAGCCGCTTTTCCGGCTGCAGAATCCAGAAGAACCAGCCCGACGCGATGCCCGCCAGGGAACCGCTGGTGTACTGCATCCGGGCGGTCGGCAGGGCGTAACCGCAATCCCAGGTGCCCGTGCGGGGAACCCCGCGGCGGGAGGAATACCAGGACAGCCCGATGGCTGCGACGACCGCGAGCAGCGCGATCGCGACCTGCACGGGTGTGAGCGTGGCGAGCGGCGCGGCGGGCGCGATATTCGCCCAGGCCGGATTCCACGTGCCGATGGCGCGGGAGATCGCGGGCAGGAAAAAGAGCGGCGCAAGACCGATCGCAACGCAGAGCAGGGCGAGGACGAGCATCGGCCGCCGCATGCCGGGCGTACAGTCGTGGGCGTGCCGAGCTGCCTTGGTTCTCGGCGCGCCGAGAAAGACGATCGAGGTCGCTTTCACGAACGTCGCCAGGGCCAGCGCGCCGGTGATGGCCAGGAAGAGGGTTGCGGTCAGCGCGGCCCACGCGGTCGGTCCGCGGCCGGTCACGGAATCGAAGAGGCCGAGGTAGATCAGCCACTCGCTGACGAAGCCGTTGAGGGGCGGGAGCCCGGAGATCGCCGCGGCGCCGAGGCCGAAAAGCGCGGCCGTCCACGGCATCGTTTTCCAGAGTCCGCCGAGCCGGCTCATCTCGCGCGTGCCCGTCGAATGCAGCACCGCGCCGGCTCCGTAGAAGAGCAGGGCCTTGAACAAAGCGTGGTTCCAGACGTGGAGCAGCGCACCCGCGAGAGCGAGCTGGCCCCAGGCGGCATGGCCGTGCGACGCGCCGAGCAATGCCAGGCCGAGGCCAATGGTGATCACGCCGACATTTTCGACGGAGCAGTAGGCGAGGAGCCGCTTGAGGTCGTTTTGGGCGAGCGCGAAAGCGATGCCGAGGAGCGCGCTGATCGCGCCGATGGAAATGATCGCGGTGCCGAAGCCGGACGGCTGCGGCAGCCAGCCGGTGAACCGCATCAGTCCGTAAACGCCCATCTTGATCGCCGCGCCGGACATGATGGCCGAAACGTGGCTGGGAGCGTTGGCGTGGGCCGAAGGAAGCCAGATGTGCAGCGGAAAAAGGCCGGCTTTTACGCCGAAGCCAAAAAGCGCCACCCAGAGCAGCGGGGCCAGATCGGCACGGTCGCGGAGCGGACCGAGGTCCCAGCTACCGGTTTTGGCGGAGAGGGTGGAGAAAAAGGCGAAGAGACACACGGTGCCGACGTGCGAGGCGGCGAGGTAGAGCCAGCCCGCCGCGCGCACCTGCCGCCATCCGCGATCGAGCGTGATGAGGAAGTAGGCCGACACGGTGAAGACCTCCCAGCCGATGAGGAAATGCAGACCGTTCGACGCCACCAGGACGCTGACCAGACTGAGCACCAGCGCGCTCCACCAGGCGCGCCCGCGCGGGGCCGAGCGCGGGTAGTGATGATCGCTCCAATACGTCAGCGAGTAGGCCGCACCCGCTCCGCCCAGCACCGAGACGAGCGCGACGAAAATCGCGCTCAGGCCGTCGAGCCGGAGATGGATCGGGTCCCCGCCGGGAGCCCAGGCGAATCTCCATTCCGCAGCCGGCGCGGCTCCGCTCAGGACGAAAACCGCCGAGCCGAGCAGGGAAACGGTTCCGACGAGTACCAGGGCAAGCCACACGCGCGGGAACTTCGGGCCAGCGACGATGCTGACCGCGAGAGCGCATGCGGCGACGAACAGGAGAAGACCAGGCGTCATGATTTGGCTGCGGGCGAAGCGCCGCCCGGGGAGGCGACATCGCTCTGGGCGATCGCCTGATAGAGCTCATCGTCCGACGCGCCGCGCAGGACGGCGGCGCGCAGCGGCCCGCGGCTGAGCGCCCGGCTCAACTGGCCGAGCAGGTCGAGGTGGGCGCGAGGAGAGGGCGCGATGAAAAAGAAAAGCCGCGTGATCGGCACGTCGTCCGGCGGAGGATCGGAAAGCGGCAGCGGTTCGCGCAGGAGAATCAGGGCGAGCGAACCCGAGTCGCGCCCGAGAGCGACGCGCGTGCTGAGATGCGGAAGAGCGAAACCGTGCCCGACCGGAGCGGCGGTCACCCCGCCGGGGGCGCGAAGGCGCTGCGCGAGCAGCTGACGGACAGGCGGCGTCGAGCCCGGAAGGCGTCCCGCCACCTGCGCGTAGATCTCCGTCACGTTCGCAATCGGCACGTCGCGCCAGATCCCGCCGGCGCGCAGCAGGGGTTCCAACCGCCAGCCGGTGGAAAACGCGGGGGTGCCTGGCGCGAGGAAGCCGGCCTGGGCGGCCAGCCCGCGGGCCGCGGCCCAGTCCGCCACCTGGGCGCGATCGAACAGCACCCGGCCGCGTTCCGGGATGTGCGGCAGCCCTTCGCTGCGTATCCAGTCTTCGACGACCTTTTCCGAAACTCCGAACGACTCAGCGATCTGGACGAGGTTCAGGTACATGGCGGGGTAGGGTTGGGTGTTTTGGGGCGTGGCTTGCGTGGGTGTGGCCATCAACCGACTCCAATCAGCACGAGAGCGGCCAGGAGCGCGAGCCCGGCCACGATGTATGCCAGGTAGCTTTGCACGCGCCCGTGCTGGAGGCGTCGTGCCGCGGTGGACACGTGCATGACGAGCGTCCCCGCGGGGGCGACGACATGATCGAGCACCGTCTCTGGCGTGTGTTGTTCGAAATGGGCGTGTGCAGGAAGAACCGCTTCCGGGATCTCCTTGTGCCGCGTCGGTCGGAGTATCCAGTCGAACCACTCCGTGATCGTGCTCGCGAACGAGCCGGCGGTGTACTGCATCCGCGCGTCCGGCGCGGTGTATCCGCAGCTCCAGGTCTCCGTCCGGGCGAAACCGTAGCGGTGCGCGCGCCGGGCGAGGTAGCCGGCGATCAAAAGGGCGGCGAGTGCGAGGACCAGATGGCAGAGTCCGAGCGTGAAAAGGGGCGCGGGTGCCGCGGGCGGGACGAGCCCGGGACGCCAGGCGTCCGCCGCGCGGGCGACGGCGGGCCAGAAGGCCGCGGGAGCCAGGCCGATCGCGACGCAGCAACCCGCGAGAAGGAGCATCGGGCCGCGCATCGCCGGTCCGGCCTCGTGCGCGTGCAGCGCCGCCTCCGATCGCGGCGCGCCGAGGAAAACCACGCCGCAGACTTTCACGAAACAGGCGAGGGCGAGCGCGCCCGTGACGCCGAGGAGCACGGTGGCGGGGAGCGACGCCCACGATGCGGTCGTGTGGGAGATGGTCGCATCGAACAGGCCGAGATAGACGAGAAATTCGCTGACGAAGCCGTTGAGCGGCGGCAGGCCGGAGATCGCCGCCGCGCCGAGGCCGAAGAGCGCCGCCGTCCACGGCATCGAGCGCCAGAGTCCTCCGAGGCGGCTCATTTCGCGGGTTCGCGTGGCGTGCAGGACGGAGCCGGCACCGAGGAAGAGCAGCGATTTGAAAAGCCCGTGGTTCCAGACGTGGAGCAGCCCGCCGGCGAGCGCGAGCTGGCCCCAGGCTGCATTGCCTTCCTGGATACCGATCAGCGCGAAGCCGAAACCGATCAGGATGATCCCGATGTTCTCCACGCTGTGGTATGCGAGCAGACGCTTCAGGTCGTGCTGCCCGAGCGCGAAGGCCACGCCGAGCACCGCACTGGCGACGCCGAGCGCCGCTACGACCCAGCCCGCTTGCGACGGAACGGGATACCAGCCCGTGAAACGCACAAGGCCGTAGATGCCCATCTTGATCGTCACGCCGGAGAGGATCGCGGAGACGTGGCTGGGCGCATTGGCGTGCGCGGAGGGCAGCCAGATGTGCAGCGGAAACATGCCCGATTTGAGGCCGAAGCCGATCAGGGCGAACCAGAACAGCGGAGCCAGCTCGGGGCGGTTCAGGGCCGGGCCGAGGTCCCAGCTGCCCGTGGCCGCCGCCAGGCAGCTAAAGTAGGCGAACAGGCACAATGTCCCGACATGCGAGGCGCCAAGGTACAGCCAGCCGGCGGAGCGAACTTCCGCGCGCTGCCGATCGAGGGTGACGAGAAAATACGCGCTGAGGGTGAAGAGCTCCCACGCGATGAGGAAATGGAGACCGTTCGCGGCGATCACGACGTACTCCAGGCTGAGAAGCAGCACACTCCACCAGAAGCGTCCCGCCCGCGCCGACCGCGGGTGCTGGGCGTCGGTCCAGTAGCCGCGGCTGTAGATCGCGCCGGCGGCGCCCACGACGCTGAGCAGCGCGAGAAACAGCGCGCTCACCGCGTCGAGATGAAGATGGTCTGCCTCACCACCGAGCGAAAATCCTCCGCGCGATTCGACGGACATTCCCGTGCTGAGAACGACGGCCGCCGCGAGCGCCCCGAATACGCATCCAGCGACGACTCCCGCCAGCCACATCCGCGACAGCCAACGCGCGAACACGAGGCTGAGCGCAAGGCTGAGTCCGGAGAGGACGATCAGAGCTGCCGGGTTCAGGAGCATGCTGGGCGGATTGCGTGCGCCGGATTGCCGTCGCACCTCGCGAGAGGGGCGGTGGGCGGGAAGGGCAGGAAAGGCGATTTCACCCGATTGACGAGGAAGGCGCCGCTTCAGCGACGCGCCGGTTTCGGCTTCGACGTGGATTTCACCGCGGACTTCGCGGCGGGGGCCGGCGCCGGCGGAGGTATTGGTGAATTGGATCCTGCTCCGGCCTCACCGCCGGACCACAGGAATATGCCGCAATTCGGACAAATGCCGAAGCGGCCGGGCTGCGCCAATTCGGCGACGGTTCCCGAAGGCAGCTTGAGGTGGCAGTTGCCGCAGCTCGTTCCGCTCACGTTGGCGACACTCGGAAGGTTCTTCTTCGCGCGGTCGTCGTGGTAGCGGAGAATTGAGAGAGGAAGGCGCTCCCTCAGTGCGGTGACTTGCTTGTCGAGCAACGATCGTTCGGGGCTTTCAGCTGGTAGGCGCGAGGCCTCTCTGCCGAGCCAGGACAACGTGCGCAGTTGGCTCAAAACGTCAGCGGAGTACACGGGCCACCTGATTGCATCGTGGATGCCAAAACCGAATGAGTGACGGTAGCGTTTGGATCCCAAAGAGAAGGAAGTTTTCTGCCTCTGCAGCAGACGAAGGTGTGCCCCCCGGCGGCCGACCTGTGCGCAAAATATGCGCTCGCGCCGTGCACAATGTGCGCTCAGCCTCGCCGCCGTGAATCCTGCGAAAATCACCATTGCGGTTTTGGATCGCAATGCGGCCGATCTCGCGGCGCTGACGCGGTCGTTGAAGGACGGCGGTTACCGGGTTTTGAGTGCGACGACCGAAGCGCAGGTGGAGAAGCTCGCCGCGGACGGTCCGCTCAATCTGGTCGTGAAAGGTTTTGAGGGCGGCAATGTCGACGCGCTTTCGCTCATGCAGCGGATCCGTGCGCTTTGTCGCGACACCGAGTTTATTCTCTGCGGTCGCGGCGGTTCGATCGAAGCGGCGGTCGACGCCATTCACCAGGGCGCGTGCGATTATCTCACGAAACCGGTCGATCCGGCAGCGCTGTTGGAGGCGATCCGCCGCGCGCTGGAGCGCCAGGCGCTCGTGGCGGAGGATCCGAAGCTGCGGCTCAGCCTGAAGCGGCGGAGCGATCCCGACGTGTTTGTCGGCACAAGCCCCCGCATGCAGGCGCTGGCCAGCGTGATCGAGGAGGTTGCGCCGACGCAGGTGCCGGTGCTCGTCACCGGCGAGAGCGGCACGGGCAAGGAACTCGTAGCCCGCGCGGTCCACGAGCGGAGCCAGAAGCGCAGCGGTCCGTTTGTGGCGATCAACTGCGCCGGGCTGCCCGATTCGCTGATCGAGGCGGAGTTGTTCGGCCACGTGCGAGGCGCTTTCACCGGAGCCGTCGGCGACCGCATCGGGGCGTTCAAGCTGGCCGACGGCGGCACGCTGTTTCTCGACGAGATCGGCGATCTAGCTCCGAAGGGGCAGGGCGATCTGCTCCGCGTTTTGGAGGATGGCGCGTATCGTCCGGTCGGCAGTTCCAAGCCGGTGCGGGCGGACGTCCGCATCGTCGCCGCGACCAACCGCGACCTGTCGGCGTGGTCGAACGAAGGCCGTTTCCGTTCGGATCTTCTGTACCGGCTCAACATCGTCGACCTGCACCTGCCTCCCCTTCGCGAGCGTCGCGAGGACATCCCGGCGCTGGTGCAGTCTTTCAACCTGCATTTCAGCGCGCGCCACAAGCGCCGTCCGAAGACGTTCACCCGCGAGTTCATGGCCCGACTCGCGCAGCATCCCTGGCCGGGGAACATCCGGCAGCTGCGCAATCTCGTCGAGCGGCTCGTCGTGACCGTTCGCGCCAGCGAGATTGGCGCGGATTTCGCTCCCGCACCGGAGCCAGAGCCTCGCGCCGCGGCCGCGGACGAGATTCTCTTCTCCGTGCGCCGCGGAATGACGATCGATCAGATCGAGGCGCAACTCATCCGGACGACGCTTTCGCAGGTGACGTCGCGCCGCGACGAGGCGGCGAAACTCCTCGGGATGAGCCGGCGGGCCCTGCACTATAAACTGAAGCGGCTCGGCGCCTAGGCGTGGCCGCGCTGCCGGCGGCGCCAGTAGGGCGTATCTGTTGCCCGCCGGCCGGACGCCTCGGCATGGCGCGCTTTGACCTGGTGGGCGGTAGACGGACCGGGCCGAGCAGGATCTCAAACCAGCCGGCAGAAATTTTGGGCAATCTGGCAGGATGAATCGGCCTGTGCGGACGCGGTCGAGGTCCTTTTCTCCAGAGCAAGCCTCGGACATCGAGGCACCTGGAGCGGATCTCAACTTGGCGAGTTAATTTGCTAATAGGCGAATGGGTCCGGCATTCACAGAACGTAGGCATCTCAAGCGAGGGCAATGAGTGACGATGGTCTCCGGCATGTCAGAAGCCCCTGCCTCCGCCGACGTTCGCTACCCCAACCGTTCCTCTTTCGTTCTCCGGCCCTGGCAGAGTCTGGGCATTCGGGGAAAACTCCTGGTCTTGCCCGTCATCTTTGCGCTCGGCTGCCTGGCGCTGGAGGGCGTCAATCTCTACTTCGAGCAGCAAACGGTGAAGGAACTGACTGCCACCGTCGGCGAGCAGATCATGAACGGCCATCGCGGCACGCTGAAGGCCGCGGTGCAGGTGGAAGTCGGAACGATCGGCGCGCGGATCGCCGCGCTGTCGACCCGAGAGGAGAAGATCGCCGCGATCGTCGCCGAGACCGACCTCCATCGCTTCCTGGAAGACAAATCCGGCTACTTTTTTGCGTACGACGCCACGGGCGTTCGCATCAATGTACCGACCGACAAGCGGGCGAACGGGAAGAACCTGATCGACAGTCTCGACAGCAATGGCTTCCGGTTCATCGAGGCCATCGTCCAGGCGGCGAAAAACGGCGGCGGCTTTGCCCAGTACTCTTTCGAAAAACCCGGAGCCGGCGTTCAGCCCAAGCTCAGCTACTCGATGATGATCCCCGGCTCCGATTTTCTCATCGGCGCGGGCGTGTACACCGACGACGTCGCCGCGGCCGAACGCAAGGCGGCCGAAGAAGTCGCCGCGCGTAATCGCCACGCGATCAAGGTGCTGCTCGTGATTTTCGGCGGCGTGCTCGCCACCGTGCTCGCCGCGTCCATCGGCCTGGCCCAGTCGATGAGTTCGTCGATCCGCCGCGTGATCGAGGACGTCCACGCCGCTTCCGGCGAGCTCACGGGCGCCTCGGCGCACGTGTCGGAGACCAGCCAGTCCTTGTCCGAGGGAGCCAGCGAACAGGCCGCTTCGCTCGAGGAAACCAGCTCTTCGCTCGAGGAGGTCTCGAGCATGATCCGGACGAATCTGGACCGCATTCAGCGGGTGAAAACCATCGGCGCCGAAGCGCGGTCCGCCGCTTCGCAGGGCGAGGGCGACATGGCTGCGCTGAGCCAGGCGATGACCGCGATCCGCGCCTCGGGCGACGAGATCGCCAAGATCAGCAAGACGATCGACGAGATCGCCTTTCAGACCAACCTGCTCGCGCTGAATGCGGCCGTCGAATCGGCCCGGGCGGGCGAAGCCGGTGCGGGCTTCGCCGTCGTCGCCGACGAGGTGCGGAGTCTTGCCCACCGCAGCGCCCAGGCGGCGCGCGAGACCACAGAGAAAATTCAGGATTCCATCGCCACGATTGCGCGCGGCATCGAAATCAACCAGCGCGTGGCCATCGAACTTGCGCACATCAGCGCCAAGACCCGGGAAGTCGACGAACTTGCCGGTGAGGTCGTCACCGCGAGCGCGGAGCAGAACAAGGGTATTCAGGAGGTAAATACCGCGGTGGCGCAGATGAACACCGTGACTCAGACGACCGCGGCGTGCGCCGAGGAAAGCGCCGGCGCGGCGCAGGAAGTGAGCGCGCAGGCGGCGTCGCTTGGATCGACCGTCGAGCGGCTCTGGGCGATCGTCCAGGGTGCCGGCGCGAAAAAGCGCACCTGACCGAGGCGCCCCGTCGTGCGGCCGGCGCAGTCGCCGCGCCTGGGAGCGCGGCCGTCCCGGCCGCATGCGCTACGGACGGCGGGCGGGGACGCCCGCGCTTCCAGAGGTATCCGTCTTTGCTTCAGACGCTCCGATCAGCGTGGATGCATGCTGCGGCCTCTCTTGGACAGTGCCGAACCGCGGCGGAAATCGGGGGTTCACCCTATGTGCCGGAGCTGCGGTTGTGCCGTAGTCTTCCAGAAGATGAACGTCTCCTCGGCCTCGAACCTCGGCTCCTTTCTCGTGTATCCGCAGCAGGGGATCGATCGCGCGTTCTCGATGGCCAACGCCGCGGGCAAGAAGCTCGCCGATGGCGATCTCGATCCGGAATCGATGATCGACCTGGATCAGGCCCAGATGATGGTGAAGATGAACGTCGCCGTGATGAAGACCGGCGACGAGATGCTCGGCACGTTGCTCAACGTCCGAGCCTGATTTTCGTCCTGCGCCTGAGCCCGACCGCGGTCGGGCGGCGATCGTAAAAGCGAGGCGGGCGTTATTCGCTCTTGAGAAGCCAGACAACCGCGTCGCGCACCTCCGCCCCGTTGGCCGTGCGGCCGATGGCCTCGATACGGTTTTCGCCGGGCTTGAGCGAGATGTTGGGCCACCGGCAAACCTGGATGGCATCGGGTTTCTGCTTTCCGACGGAGGCTCCGTTCACGACGAGCTCCACCTCGGAGCAGTTCGAATAGAGTTTCACCTCGATCGGATTGACGTGCCGTTCGACCAGGCGGCGCGACGTGAGGTGCACCATCGGAGCTTCGGACCAGTTCGCCTGG
Source organism: Opitutaceae bacterium EW11 (assembly GCA_003054665.1). Lineage (GTDB taxonomy): Bacteria > Verrucomicrobiota > Verrucomicrobiia > Opitutales > Opitutaceae > EW11. The sequence continues at coordinate 564,013 of QAYY01000003.1, forward strand.
TAGAGGTAGAAGGCGTCCTTGCGCGTCTTCCGATCGTAGGTGACGAGCCCCTTGTCGTTGCGCCCGGGCGTATCGCCTTCGTCGCGACCGTCGCTTGCGAAGTCGAACATCGCCCAGATGAAGGTACCCCAGAGCCGCTTGTCGTTTTTGAACGCCCTCCAGGCGGCTTCGTGTACGGTCGTTTGCCACTCTTCGGGATGGTAGGGGCTGCCGGTGTTTTTCGGAGTGGTCAAAGGGATCTCCGAGTGGTGCTGCACGCTGGCTCCAGCGCCGTATTCGCTCATGGCGATGAGCCGGTTGCCGTGCTTCGCGTAAAGGAAATCGATCATCGGGCCGACGTCCTCCGGTTTTCCCCAATACCAGCCGGGGTACTGGTTGAAGGCGATGTGCGGGACGGTGTCGTGCAGGATGTCGTAGTCGCGTATCCAGGATGCGCTGACAATCGGGCGCGACGGATCGAGGCTGGACGCGAGTTCGCGGAGCTCGCGGATCAACGGTTCGGGCGGGGCGCTGAGCGGATTGGCCCAGACCGCCTTGAGTTCGTTGAAGAGACCCCAGAACGACAGCGACGGGTGGTTGTAGCCCTGGAGAATCATCTCGGTGAGCTGCTGGCGGCTGGTCGCGGCGAATTCCTTCAAGCTCGGCACGCGGTCGACGAGCGAGATTTCCTGCCAGAGCAGCAGACCGCTGCGGTCGGCGATGCGATGCACGACTTCGCTCTGCGGATAATGGGCGAGGCGGACCGCCGTGGCGCCGAGTTCGTCGATGATGCGGAAGTCCTCCTCCTGGTTGGCGGGCGTGAGCGCCCAGCCCTGATCGATGCGGTCCTGGTGCCGGTTCACGCCGTAAACCGGATACGGTTTCCCGTTGAGCAGGAAGCCGAGCTTCGGATCGATCCTGACCGTGCGCACACCCAGTGGTTGGATGACGGAGTCGACCGCCTTGCCGCCGCGGGTCACGCGCACGGTGACGGAATAGAGATACGGATCGCGGCGTCCCTGCCAGAGGTGCGGCTGATCGAGGTGGAGCCGCTGCTTGATCCGTGTGGAACCGTTGGCGGCGAACGACACGGGGGCGGTTTGTTTCGCGACGACCTTTCCCGTCGAATCCGCGATATCGAACTCAAGCGCGGCCTCGGCCGGGCCGGCGAGGACGTTGTCGACCACCGCGAGCGCGGTGATCTCGGCTGCCGCCGGAGCGGCCGAATCGATCGTCAGGTAGACGCCGCTCGAGCCGTGGTCCAGCGGGCTGACGTGGACGGGATCGAGGATCAGAAGGTGCACCGGCCGGTAAATGCCGCCGAAGACAGTGAAGTCGCCCGAGAGCGGGGCGACGTCGGGAAAGCGGGAGTTGTCGGCGCGGATCCGCAGGACGTTCGGACCGTCGCGTCGCAAGTGCGGGGTCAGGTCGAACGCGAACGCCGTGAAGCCTCCCCGATGCTGGCCGACGTAGGCATCGTTCAGATACACGTCCGCCACTTGCGAGACCGCTTCGCAGCGCAGGACGACACGCCGGTCGCCGAGATCGGCGGGGATCTCGAGCGTGCGGACGTACCAACCGGGGCCGCGGTAATAACCTTCCGGCTGGTTCGGGTCGGCGGCTTTGCCGTTTTGGCCGTCGAGCGCATTCCAAGTGTGCGGCAGCGTGACGGCAGTCCATTTGGCATCCGGGGTGGCCGCCGGGCCGGCGTCCTGCCGGATGAAGCTCCAGCCGGAAGAGAGTTCGATATCCTGGCGCTGCGCGAAAACGGGCGCGGCCAAGACGGGAAGAAGCAGCAGGGGGAGGGGAAGCTTCATGCCTCCGAGCGTCCCCAACGCCGCGCGCAAGGAAAAGGAAAAACGTCCCCGAAACGGGGTGCGGAGTGTTTCCCGTTAACGCAGAAACCCGCCCGGGAACGACCGGACGGGTTGAAGAGTTGAATACGCGCTGGGCGAACGTTCAGGTGCGAGGCGAGGAACCGGCGATGCTCAACGACAGGTCGATCGCCTCGGCCACCTTGTCGGTCATCTGCCCGGGCTGAATGCCGAAATCGCTGCGGTTGACCTGGAAGTTCGCGCGGAGGACGAGCAGGTCGCCCTTCAGCTCGGGCTTGCCCAGGCGCGCGCCGAGACGGTCCGGGAGGTAGGTGAACGTCACGGGGACGGTCACGGCCTTGGCCACGCCCTTCACCGTCAGTGTGCCGGTGATGTCGGCCAGCACCTGCGCACCCTGCTTGCGGACGTTCGAGGCGCCGGTCGCCTCGAAAACGATCGACGGGTGGTTGGCCACATCGAGCCACTTGTCGCTGTGGAGGTGTTCGCGCATCAGCGGGTTTCCGACCGTGAGCGAGGCGGCGTCGAGGACGATCTTGCCGCGCGTGGTCTCGGGATGATCGGCGTCAAAGGCCACCGTTCCGGAGACGCCGTTGGCGGTGCCGGTGACCGACTCGAGCGGCGCGTCGAGCTTGAACTGGACGTTGTTCACGCCCTTGGGGTCCTTGAAGTCGAAGGATTGCGAGGCAGCCTGGGCGAGGAGCGCGGTGGCGCTCAGCACGGCGGCGAACTGGAGGGAGTTGCGGAGGGATGTGTTCATGGAAAGGAGACTCAGGCGGGGAGGTGGGAGGAACGGCGGCGTAGAAGACTGAGGCCGGCGAGCGCTGCGGCGGAGGCGAGGCCGAGAATCGGAACCTCGACGCCCGCGATGAAGGCGGGACGGCGGACCGGGAAATCGATTCCCGTGACCTCGTCGCGCTGTGTTTCGACGACGCTGGTCTGCGTCCAGCCCAGGTGGGCGCCCGTGGCCGCCCAGGCGCCCAGAGACCCCAGCAGCAGCGCGATGGCTGCCGCACGGAGGAGGTGATGAACGCGTTTTGTTGTCATGGCCCCCAGAATACGCCGCCCGCCGCCGTCCGCCTACTGCGCAGGGCGGCTTGCCCCCATGCGCGCCGCGCATACCCTGCCGGCCGGTGAACATCGACCTCCTGCGTTCCTTTTTCGCGATGGCGGAGCTCGGAAGCCTGAGCAAGGCGGCTGCCCGGCTCCACGTTTCCCAATCGACCCTTACCCGGCAGCTGCGGGCGCTGGAGGATGAGATCGGAGGTCGTCTCTTCGACCGGACGCCCTCCGGCGTCGCCTTGACCGCGGCCGGTCACGCGCTCCTCGAAGGAATGCGGCCCGTGGTCGAGTCTTTTGATCGCGCGGTGCAGTCGACCCGGCGGCTGGCCCGCGGCCAGAGTTCGCAGGTGAGGATCGGCTACATCCTGTCCGCGGCGGCGGATTTCCTGCATCCGGCGCTCGCAGCCCTTCGTCGCGCCCATCCGGAGGTGAAGGTGAAACTCGTCGATCTGTCTCCGGGCGAACAGATCTCCGCGCTGCGCAACGGCGAGATCGATCTCGGCCTGATCGGCAACGCCGGCGCGTTTTTGTCCAAGGAGTTCTTTGTGCGCCGACTGGCGTCGTTGCCGGTGCTGGTGGCCGTCGCGGAGTCGCATCCGCTGGCGAAGAAGGCGTCCATCTCGCTCGAGGACCTGCGCCAGGAGATGTTCGTCGGCGCGCCGGAAAAGGACGTGCCGGGTCACAACGCCTGGATTCAGCGCCTCTGCCGGCGCGCTGGTTTCCGCCCCAAGTTCCTCGACGACGCGCAGAGCCTGAGCGAGCAGCTCGCCGTGGTGGTGACCGACGGCGCCGTCGCCCTTTCGCCGGACTATCTCAAACGCACCCAGGTCCCGGGCGTCGTGTTTCGTCCGCTGCGGGGCGCCGACGTGCATTGGGATTTCGATGTCGCCTGGCAGCGCGGGAAAGTGACGGAGCCCGTGCGCGCCTTGCTGGAGCACCTCCCGAGCGAGGTGAAAAAGACGGTTGCGGCAGCGGCTTCGTGAGACTCCGGGCGCGGGCGGCGCGGGGGTGAAGTCGCGGGGGCGCGCCGACCCCTCCGCAGACACGATTGCTCGAGAACGTCGACTCGGCCCCGGTGCACCGTGATTTCACTTCAACCGTCCAAGGATCGGCCAGCCGAGGAGGTAATCGATGGCGACGAACTCATAGGCCAGAACCGTCAGCCAGAACACCAGCTGGAAACCGACCTTCACCGTTTTGTGGCGGAACACGCGTTGGCCCAGGAACGCACCCGGCCACCCGCCCAGCGCCGAACAGGCGTGCAAAAGCCACTCGGGCACGCGCCAGGCCCCTGATTGGGCGCGGCGTTTGTCCAGGCCGTAGACGCCGAATGTCATCAGCGAAAGTCCGGCGCCCACGGCTGCGACAATCGTGAGGTCCACCTCGGCGCGCAGCCGCAACACGGCCAGCACGGGTGCGACGCAGAGCGCGGCGAGAACCGCGAGAGCCCCGGCGGGAAAGCGGTGGGGAAGTTCGGAGGAGGAGGGAGTCCGTCGGTTGGCGGGCATGCGCTCGCAGAGCTTAGCGGACAGGGGTGGTTCCGCGGCAAGGGGCGTTTTCTCCGCCTGGAATGGCGGGTTGGAGCCCTTCGTCGGTCGTAATGACCGAGGGTGTTCAACGTGAAACCGCGGCATGAGAGACTGCCTGGAATCACCAGCGCCGGCGCAAGTTGGCCGCCGGCGCTGCTCACCTTGTTGTTCGTTGTCGGTTGTTGTGCGTTTGCTCGAACCTGGGCGGCGGAGGTCTCGTGGACGCTGCGCTATGACGGCGGACCCGGCTCCGGGATGCTGTGGGGTATCGCTCCAGGTCCGGCGGGTCTCGTCGCGGTGGGCACGGGCGGAACGATTCTGCAGTCGCTCGACGGGCAGTCCTGGACCGCCCGCGATTCCGGCACGCAGACGTGGTGGCTGTCCTGCGCGTATGGAAACGGCAATTACGTCGCGGTCGGTGACCGGGGGGAGGTGCTCACCTCAGCGGACGGGGCGACCTGGACGCCCCAGCGCCACGGGCAGACGAACGCGCGGCTCAATCGCGTGGCGTACGGCGGCGGCAAGTTCGTCGCCGTCGGCGAGGCGGAGACGATTCTGACGAGCGACGACGGCGTGCATTGGCTGCTGACGCACGGCGGCGGCACGAACTGGCTGCGCGGGTTGGTATGCTTGTCGGTGGACAATTCGAACGTATGGCTCGCGACCGGACAAAACGGCGTGGCGTACCTCTCGACCGACGCCCGGACCTGGACCGTCACCACCGGCGTCCTCGGCGCCGACCTGGAGGTGCTCCAGTACCAAGGCCAGCAGTTCATTTCGTCGAAGGGCTATCCGTCGAAGGCCGGTTGGTTTTATCTGTTGGCCGCGGGCGCGAACGAAACGGTGAGGGAGCTGACCCTTTCGGCCGGAGTGAGAGACGGCGTAGTCAGCGTGGGCGACCTGACGGCTTCCGCACCGAACACGGTCTGGAACGGCAGTGGTGCGCGACTCCGGGCCATCGTCGGTTTTCCGGGAACGGATCGTTTCCAACTCTTCGGAGAGAACGGTGTCGTTCTCAATGGCTCGGCGCGGGTCGGAGCGTCGACGGCCACCTGGAGCGAACAGACGCTGCCGGTGGCGCAGAACTCGGCGGACGCCACGAACTACGCCGGACGCCGCTACGTCGTCGGCGACGACCTGCGCATCCTGGAGTCGGAGCCGCCTGAACCGGTTCGTTTTTCCAATCTCTCGACGCGGGCGGAGGTGGGAACGGGCGAGCAGGTCATGATCGCGGGAGCGATTGTGTCCGGTTCGGAAAAGAAACGGGTGCTCATCCGAGCCCTCGGACCCACGTTGACCGATTACGGCCTGGTCAACGTACTCCCGGATCCGCGCATTGAGATTTTCCAGGGTCCGGTGCGCGTCGCGGAGGTGGGCGCCTGGTCCGAGCGGCCCGATGCCGACACGATTCGCGCGGCGTTGACGCAGGTTGGCGCACCGCCTCTCGATCCCGCGCGCCGGGACGCCGCCGCGGTGTTGGAGCTTCCGGCTGGGGCGACGACCTTTGTGGTCAGCAGCGTGTCCAATCGCTCAGGGGTGGCACTGGTCGACGTGTTCGATCTCGAGCCGCGCAGAACGGAAGCAGGACGTCTGTTCAATCTCTCCACCCGAGGACTCGCCGGACCGGGAGAACAGACGATGATCGCCGGGCTGATGATCGACGGCCCGCGGCCGAAGACCGTCATCATTCGAGGCCTCGGCGCCAAGCTGGCCGAATACGGAATCGCGCGGCCCCTGGAGGATCCCGTGCTGACGCTTTACCGCGGTGGGCTGGTCGTGAATTCGAACGACGATTGGACCGCGCCGGAGTCACTTCCGAGCATGTTTGGCGGGAGCGCCACGGCGGAGGAACTCCGAACGATGATGAAGACGGTCGGCCTGTCGTCGCTGGACAACTACCCGAAGGAGGCTGTGATCGCGGCCACGCTCGCGCCCGGCGTCTACACCGTGCACCTCTCCGGGAAAAGCGGCGCCTCCGGAACGGCCCTGATCGAGGCGTTCGAGCTGCCGTATTAGGAGGCTGTCGGAGATTTCGCGCCGAGCGCAGGCGATGCCCATGTCGTCGCAGAGTTGGCCGAGCTGCACGCTTGCGGGTGGCGCGACGCGTCCCAGCGGCGGGCGAGAACTGAGAGCCTGCTTACAACCGAGAAAACAGTCCTGCGAACCCCCGGAAAGCCGCGCTACAGCAGCGGCTGATCGTTCTTCGGATCGTGGGCCATGGCCTCAAAACGGGGATGGCCGCGCAAGGGGGCGAAGCTGGGCATGAGTCTCAGATCGAGTCCGTTGATGCCGTTTATCGGTGAGTTGATCAGCCTTTCGAGCTCCGCGATGGCGAACTCCTTGTCGCCAAGCCAGGCGTAGGTCATGGCCAGTTGGTAGCTCGCATACGATCCCAGCCCGAGGTCGACACTTTCGGGGCAGAGCCTCACGCCGGTCCGTGCCGCGGTTCTTGCCGCATCGGCGTTCCCCAGAATGGCTTCGACGAAGCCTAGGTCAGCCCAGTGAGCCGCGTTGGTCGGATCCCGAGCGACGGCTTCCCGGAGATCTGCGGGAAGCCGACCAAGTCTGGCGATGGTGCCGGCTGCATCACCGTGAAACCGATACATGCACGCGAGTTCGGCGGTGGAGTCTATGAGTGCGTCATTGTTCTCATCCGCGGGATCTGGAAGCCGACGATCGAGACGTTTGAACTCCTCGAAATCATCGGATTCGTAAGTGAGCAGGAGTCGGGCAAAGAGAATCGGAGTGGTTTCCCGCTCCGCCGGAGAGCACTCAGCGATGACTTTTCTGAAAGGATCCAGGTTTCCCGTGATCTGCTTCTCCGTGAGCGCGAGCCAGACTTCGTTTGCTTTGGGGCCCTGCAATCGGGGCGGACGGTCGATGCCTTTAGGCCAAATCTCCGCCTGGCGCTTCTTCTCGATCAAATGCTCTTGCCAACGCCGTGCCGTGCCCAGGCTCGATCGATAAACGTAGGAGTAGAGCCGGTTGGCCGGGTCCAGCTCCATCGCTCGCCGAGCATTGTCCAGAGCTGAGGCCCACTGTCGTTGCCGTGAGTCGACGCCACGAAGCCAATAATACACCGACGGATCGTTCGGCTGAAGAGCCCGCAGCCGCTCGAACTCCTTCCTTGCGCCGGCATAGTCCCGGTGACCGTAGTGACGGTAAATGCCAAGCGCGCGAATGGTGTCGGGTGAGTTCGGGGCCAGCTCCAGTGCGCGCTGCATGCACGTTTCCAGTTTCCGTTTTCGCTCCTCCGTCGTCTCCTCCGAGATAAAAATCAGCTCGGCGTGGTAACGAACGAGTGTACACCACGCCGCGACGAACTTGGGATCGAGCTCCACCACACGGTTGAGGAGAGGTTCGACGTCCTTGTTCGTCCGATACTCGTCCATTTTGGCCCGTGCCTGGATGTATAGAGCATAGGCCTCGACGTTTTCCGTCGGCCGGCTCTCAAACAGACTGACCATTGTCGGTTGCACGACGGCAGACAGCGCTTCGCTCACCGCCCGTGCCAACTCGGTTTGAAGATCCAGCACATCCGAAACCTCGCGGTCGTAGGTGGCGGTCCAGGTCTGCTTATCGGCCGGCACGTCGAGGAGGCGGCAGATCACGCGGACACGGGAGCCTTCGCGGCGGACCGAGCCCTCCACGAGGTATTGCACTCCGAGTTCCCGGGCGATTTCTGAGGCGCTCTTGTGGGTTTCTCGATAGACGACGGACGACGTGCGCGAGACGACGTGGAGGTCGCGCAGCAGGCTGAGACGATAGATCAGATCCTCGAGAATCCCGTCGGCGAGCAGCGTATTCGCCGGATTCGGGGTGAGATTGGCGAACGGAAGGACGGCGATGCCCTTGGCAGTCGCTGCGCTCGGCATTGGCGGGACCGCGCTGTCGGGGGCCGCCGGAGGTTTCTGGTCTGCCGCGCCGGGGGCGGCCGAATGCGGAAGCATCGACGCGGCGACGAGGAGCGCGCCCAAAATCGCGGCACCGACCACCCAGCGGAACCCGAACCAGCCGCGCCGTTTGGGTTGAGCGGTCCTTGCGGGTAGTTCGAGCAGGGCGCCCAACAGCTCGCCGCCGTTGCTGTATCGTTTCTGTGGCGACGGATCGCAGGCCCGGAGAATAATCCGGTTGAGCTGCATCAGTTCGCGTTCGTCGGGCAGGGAGGCGAGGTCGGTAGGGAGTTGGGGAAACTCGCGGTGCTCGCGGCCGGTGCAGAGTTCGTAGAGCAGTTTTCCCAGGGCAAACACGTCGGCTGCGGGCGTGCCGGGTCCCTCCGGCGGCACGTAACCCTCCGTGCCGATGTAGGTGCGGGCGGCTGCGGCCGGGGCGACGAGCCCGATGTCGGCGAGTTTGGGCACGCCCGAAACGATGATGACGTTGGAAGGTTTGATGTCGCGGTGCACCAAGCCGTGGCGGTGCAGCGAGGCCAGCACGCGGGCGAGCTCGACTCCGATCTCGGTCGTTTGCGCTGCGGGCAGCCTACCGCGGCGCGCACGCAGCTCGGCGAGCGTGAGCGGAACGTAGGTCGCCGGATCGATCGCGCGGCCGCGGTCCGCGTCGTCGGCGAGTTCCATCACGTAGTAGAAGAATCCCGCTCCTTCGTTGCGGCCGACGTGGAGAAGGGCGAGCTGGATGGACTCGTCGAGCGAGAGCGCGGCGAACTGCGTCAAACCGCGAAACTCCCGCTCAAACGGCTCCGGGTCCGTGAAATGGTCCCGACGCACGACCTTCACCGCGCGGAGCAATCCGGTGACGCCGCGCGCGAGCCACACGTCGCCGTAGCTCCCTTGTCCGATCTGCCGGAGAAGCTCGAGGTCCGGAATGCGCGGCGCAATCACCGTGGCACGGGAAGTCTGCCCGTGCGAGGCCATGGCGGGGTGTGCAGACGGTAGCCCCGCGGAGTCTGGGGACTGCGGGAGCAAGCGGCGGGATATTGTGCTGTTTGTGGCGGAGAAGCGATGCCGGATTTCCCGAGCTGGGCACGCGTTTGCGACGCGGCGGCGGAGCGGAACTGGGGTTAGGCCCACTGCTTTTCCAAAAGAGCGATTTCAGCGGCGAGCCGCTTGGTGAGGCGATGGCTGATCACGTACACCGATGCCGGGTTTACGCCGAGTTGGGCGGCGACTTTGAGAACCGGCCAGCGCTGCCGGACATGGAGATCGAATGCCTGAAAGTGCTTTGGGTTCACCCGCCGGGCGAGACGTTCCGTCGCCGTGGCGAGAAGCTGCTCTCTCCATTCGCGGTCCCACGCGTCCTCATCCTCGGCGGGCGCTGGGATGCGGTCCGTGGTCGAGGTGCGGCGTTCCGTTCCGTCGTCCGACGGAGCGTGCGGCACGCGTTCGGCCGAAGGACTATGCGATTCGAACTTGTCCGCGATGCGCCAGCGGGTGAGCTGCATCAACCAGCCCCGGAAGGAGCCGCGGTCCGGGTTGAGATCGAAGTCCCGGATCGTCTCCGCGACACGTTTGAAAACCTCCTGGGCGACGTCTTCCGCGTCTTCGTGGCAGAGGCCCGCCCGGCGGGCGCGGCCGTAGATGAGCCGCCGATAGAGCCGGTGGAATTCGTCCCAGCTGTCGCCGTCCTGCCAATCGCGGACGCGGAAGAGCAGGGTCGGACGCGTCTGCAGCGTCGTGCCGAGGTCGGGGTGCGGAGGGTTCATGACAACAAACACACCGCGGAACCCCATAATCTTTCACCGAAAGGGCGGAAAATAAACCCGAGTAAGCTGAAAGATCGCCTCGAAATTCGGGGTGGGGCGCGGAGTGAAAACACTCCAACCTCTCCACACCTTCGGCGGGCGCCCCGGCGCGAGCCTCTTCCGGATCGTTCTGGTCCTGACCTCTGCATCTCTGGCAATGGCGCAAGAAAGGCCGGGACCCGACAGGTCGGCATGCCCCGCCGACCTGCCCCCTGCGTTTCCCGATGCCGCGCACGTCACTCGCGGGTGTTACCTTTCGACGATGGCCTACATCGTCCGCTTCACGCGCGAATTCCCCGACGAGCGGGCCGTTTCGCTGACGGTGAACCCTGCGGGATTCGACGGACCGCACACGATCGCCGTGATGACCTGGAGGGATGCTTGGTGGGCCCGCGACGAATTTTCGGGAGTGTTTCCCCTGGGCCGGCGCGTCGTTGACTGCGCCGAAACCGCGGCGCTGCGGACGCGAGCTCAGGTGGCTCTCGGTCGGCTGGCGCGGCAGCAGCTCGCGCGCGGGAGGATCGAAGCCGGTTCGTCTTCGCGCAACGTATCCGCGATGCACTACGAACAGGACATTCGCGCCGCGGCGACGCTGCTGCCGTGCGCGAGCCAGTGTTACCGCGTACGCTGCGGCACGGACGATCGCCTCTTTCTCTTCTTCCGCCCGGCTGAAGGACGTATCGCCCTCTACGACCCGGCAACCGGCACTGCCTCCGCCGAATGCACGCCGATCGACGTCCCTGCGCTGGTGCGGCAGGTGGCGATCCGACTCGGCTACGCTGCTTCGCGGGTGCAGCCGATGCCGCTGGAGAGTGCGCTGGCGGAGGACTGATATGCCCGCGGTCGCACCTCGTCCGACAGAGGCGGGGAGGGCCGCGGTCAATCCTTGTCGCCGACTGCTCGACTCGCCTAGCGTCATGCGCCCGGCGACGCGCTGGGCATCTATGATCCAGATACGTCCCGCCACGTTGGAAGACTTCGATCAACTGCTGGTGCTGTTTCGTCAGCTCTGGCCGACAAAGACGATCGTCCCCGATCGCCTCCGCGGGGTTTTCAAACGGGTGATCGAGACACCGTACAAACAGTACTTCTGCGCGACCGACGCCGACCGTGTCGTCGGGCTTGGGGCGATTTCATACAAGGATAACCTCTGGCAGGAGGGCGTCATTGCGTACGTGGAAGAGCTCGTCGTCGACGAGGCTCGCCGCGGAAAGGGCATCGGCACGCAGCTTCTGGATCATCTCGTCGGGCTTGCACAGGCACGAGGCTGTCGGCGGATCGAACTTGATTCGGCGTTTCATCGCGTGGACGCCCATCGTCTCTACGAGCGCGTCGGCATGGAAAAACGCGCGTATCTTTTCTCGCGCGTGCTGCAGCCTCTCTGATCCGCTTTCGCCATGGCTGCCGAAACCGAAGTTGCCGAGCGTATCATCCGGATGGAGACATCCGCACTCGAGCGCTGGGGGCGCGGCGATCCGGGCGGATTCCTCGCCATCTCCGCTCCCGATGTCGTGTATTTCGATCCGTACCTCGAGCACCGGATCGACGGACTTGAGGCGCTGCGCCGACGCTATGAGGAGATCTGGGGCAAGGTCCGCTTTGACCGCTTCGAGCTGATCGACCCCAAGGTCCAGTTCTGCGGATCCGCCGCGGTGTTGACGTTCAACTACGTTTCGTACGCGGCCGGCCAGTGTTCGCGCTGGAACTGCACGGAAGTGTATCGGAAAACCGGCGACAGTTGGGAGATCGTCCAGACGCACTGGTCGTACACCACGCATCCCGGCATCGTGGGCGCGACGGACCGGTAGCTCGGAGTTGGGCGAAGGTCGTTCTGCAGAACCGTCGGGTCGGTCACAGTCGGACCGGCCCGGCAGGCGTCGGAAGTGCCGAATCCTGGCTGGGACCGTGGGAAGGCGAGCGTCAGTCAGGGCGTCCGCAACAGGCGGCGATCCGTCGCGCAACGTGCTCGCGTGTGATTGCCGCTCCTCGCAGCCACGGATCGGGAAGGTCGCCGACGATTGCTTCGAGGAAGCGGGGGGACACCGGCGGAAGGAGCTGCGGGTTCCTGAGATGCTCGCTGCCGGTGAAGGCGTGCCCTGGCGTGAGTTGCGAGGAAGGAGACTCACGGTGGAGGAATCGGCAGCTCCCGTGGTCGACAATCCAGGCTTGGCCACGGTCGTCCTGAAGAAGATTTCCGCTCGCGCAGCGCCGGTCGACGTTGGAGAAAATCAAGTCGAGCGTCACCACCTGGGCGATCAACGCCGGACTCACCGACGCGTACGCGTCGCACGGGAGCGGCTTGGTGTCGCCGAGGTAGGCGAGACCGAGATTGGGCCCACCGCTCTTTCGGACGATGTCGAAGAATTCGTCCGTCCCGAAGTTCCACGGATAATCGGCCGGCAAATCGACGATCAGCGGCGGAGGCACCGGCAAGCCCGCCGCGGAGGCGATTCGGTTGACGACATATTCGCTGATCATGCTCTCCGGGCCATTTCCCGCCCCGTGTAGTTTGATCACGCAAACCGCGCCGTCATCCGTCTCGCACAACGTCGGAATGGAACTTCCGTGGAAAGCTTTCAGGAACCGCCGCAGCGTAGCCATCGAGTGAACCTACCGAAGCCCCCTCACCGCGCCAGAAGGATATGCGCCGGTCGGCGGTGCGGCCCTTGGGTCGGACTCCCGCCCGAACCGGATCATGGGTATTCACTTGATCGGGCCTGCTAAAGCCGGTCATGGGTTCAGCCCATGACATCGTCCAAGGATGAAGACAGATCCGGCAATCTTCTGACTGCCCTTGACCGGGAGGAGCGCGCGATTCGGGCCGTTGCGATCTATGAGAAGCTGACGGCGGACTTCCTCGCGGACCTCGATCGAAACGGAGGATGGCATCTTGTGCTGGGGGAGGGAGGTCGAGCGGCCGCGACCATTGCTCGGCGTCAGTTGACGGTGCGGATGTCCGACGGCGGCTCGATCTGGTATGCCGTGCAGCTTTCGTTCCTTCCGCTTCCACTGGTATCCGGTCGTAACTACAGGGTGAGCTTCAAGGTGAGAGCGCAGCGAGAGCAGACCCTGATCCTCGACATTGCCCAGGTGGGGACGTGGTATTCGTATTCGCCACGGGTGGAGTACAAGATCGGCCCGGAATGGCAGGAGTTGGAATCGACCTTCTCGATGGGGGCGGCGGCGTCGGAACCCAATGCGCGGTTCGAATTCAATCTCGGCGGCTGCGGCGCGAATGAGGTTGTATTCGAAGATGTCGCGGTGACCGAGATCTAGGCCTCGCAACCGCGCGTCTGCGGTCCGCGTGGTTTCATCCTCCGCGTCACCGGTCTGGAGCGCGTTTGGCGCGGGTTGCGTTACGTCTTCGCAACATCCGTGGTCCCTGCTGAAACAGTCGGGGTGTGTTTCCGGTCATTCCGTTGTATGCACTACCTGGATAATCTCGCGGAACGGCTCGTTGCGTCCTTCGAGGACGAGGACGATTTCAACGACGGCAAAACCATCGCCGATCGCTTGGGAGAGCGGCACACGCTGGTGAACTCGGTGCGGCGCTTTCTAGCGCGAGAGGTGGCGTCAGGGCGTCTCGCGATTCAGGAGCCGTGTCCCGATCCCGAGAGTGCCGCGCTCAACGCGCTCCTCCTGCACGAGGACTGGACGTAGCTCATCCGCACTCCGGGAAGGCGGAGCGACTGAGCCGGTCGTCTGCGACTCGGGCCCCCCAGGACATCCCGCGGAGTCGCCCGCACGTTGCAGCGTGCAACAGCGCCCGGTCGAAGGGAGTTCAGCCGCTCGGTGAGGCACAGGGCGCTGCCCGGGTATTTGCGCTCCGCGTGTTTTGTAAGAAACAGAGGAAAAGACGGTTAAACGTCTATCGAAGAAATCCGTAATATTTCTCCGGGTCTTCCGTTTAATACGGTGAACACGTCCGCTTAGCGGTCGTGTGTTAGGGGTAAATATAGAAAGATAATGGCGGACCGCTTAGGGGTAGGCGGTCCGCCAACCTTTTTTCAGGGGTTCCGAAGTCGGAGCCGCGCTGGGTTCGGGGGCAAGCGCTGTACTCTTCGGCGAATGCCGTCCGAATGCAGGAGGCTGAGGCTCGACGCTGTGCTGCACAGGAACCGCTCGATCATTGCCGACCTTCCGAACGCCGTCGTGCGGGTGGGGGCGGCTTTCCGTTCCCCGGGGATTTTGCCTTGGGCTCTCTCAGCCCTCGTGACGCCTGGTGGGGAGCAGGAGTCCCGAGGGCACGTTAGTCGTCATCGTCGTCGTCACGCTTGCGGCCGTGGTCACCGTGCTCGCCCTTTTTCGAGCCGTGTTCTCCGGATTCGTTTTCCCCAAGCTGGACCACGGTGCCGAGGACAGGAACCTTGACGGTGGCGGCCGCGGCATTGTGCCCGGCAAAGAGCGCCACGATCCACGCCGCGCCGGAAACGAGGAGCAGCGTTGCCACGATCGGGTGCGACGAGCGCAGAGCCGCCGCTTCGGGGCCGATTTGTCTACCGTGGAGCATGGACGCGGCGATGTTCTCTTTTCGAAGGACTGTGTGAATCGCGATGCCGAGCAGGTGAACGCCGATCACGCCGAGGAGTACGTAGGCGAGCGCTCCGTGGATGTCTTCGGTGATCTCGCCTCCAAAACCGATGCCGGTGACGACGATCAACGGCACGAGCGCGAACATCGCGACGGCAGCGAGGGCCGAACCGGGATTGTTGCCGACGTAGTCACGGTGCTGACCGGTTAGAATTCCGGAGAAGTACTCGAGCACTTGAGTGGGCCGCAGCGGAAAGTTGCGGAACTGCGAATAACGCGAACCGAAGAGGCCCCAGATCAGGCGAAGGACGAGCACGAAGACCGCCACGATGCCGAAGAGCATGTGGAGCTGAAACAGCGGGCTGTCGTCGTCCACGATGGAGGCGATCAACAGCGCGGCGGCAATCGAGCCGGCGAACGCCCAGTGGAGGAGACGGCTCGGGAGATCCCAGACGAGGATTTTCTTCATTGGCGCGGAGTCAGAGGTTGCGCCGATTCTAGCCGAGCAGTGTTAGGAATCGGTTCCGTCGGTGGTTAGAACTTTCTTATCTTGGGGAATCGCACGGCATTCTCGCGTCGCGAGTGGCGCCTGTCCGGCAGCCGTGTTTTTTGACCTCCACGAATTCATGAAGAAAATCAACGTCCGAGATGTGCCGGCGAAAGAATGGGTTTCGCCGAAAGGCAGATTCACCTCCCTCGATCAGGAGCTGTCGGTGGCGCTGGGACGGGACCCTCTCTCGCTGGATCTCCGTTCGAGGCATCCGTTCGATGTCGAGATCTGCCGGGTACCCGCGGGAAAGGCCTCCTGCCCCTATCACTCGCACAGCGCGCAATGGGAATTCTATCACGTGATCTCCGGCACGGGGATTGTGCGGCACGAGCAGGGAAAGACGCCGATTGGGCCGGATGACTGCTTCATTTTCGGTCCGAACGAGCCGCATCAGATCATCAACGACGGCGCTGCCGAACTGGTGGTCTACATCGTGGCCGACAATCCGGTTGGCGAATCGTGTTATTACCCGGACAGCAAGAAGTGGATGGTCCTCTCCCCGAAGCGGCGCCTTCTCCGCTCAGAACCGCTGGATTATTTCGACGGAGAGGAATGAGCCGGGGGCGTCCCCCCTTGCGGTGCGAGTGGTGAATCAAACGCGAACGTTCAAGCGGCGCTAGACTGTGGGCCGACGTCCGACGCGGGCGGTGGCGAAGTGTCGTCGCAGGGACGCGCCGACCGACCCGCAAGCGTGAAGACGGAGTTCACCGAGGAAAAGCGAGCTGGGCGCGTGGCGCGACACGTCCCTGTGGCGCGCGAACGACGTGGATAGGCAGGAGGAGACGATCTGGACTCGATCAGCCGTTGAATTGAGCTCGGGCTGCCCCGAACACGGGCGTTTCTCGAGCGGTATGCGAGCCGGTGGGCAGGGAGACGAGCGGCGCTTCTGACGCGCGGCGGCGGTCGACGAGCCTGCCGAGTTCTCCAACGGCTTCGCGCAGCGTCTCGTCGAGCTTCAGGAGCGTTTCGGAGCTCTCGCCGAGTTCGACGGCGGAGGCCCGGTTGGACTGGGTGACGGCTTCGATCTCCAGCACGGCGGTTTGGAGCTCCTGCGCGCCCCGGCTCTGCTCGTCGGAAGCTCGCCCGATTTGTCCCAGCCGCGTCGCGACTTCTCCGATACGCCGATCCGCCTCCGCCAGGCGCGTTTCGAGACGGTTGACGAGCTCGACGCTTCCCCGGGAGAGGGCGGAGGACGACTGCACGATTTCGCCGGAGGACTTGGCGGCCTCCGCACTGCGGTGCGCCAGCGCCCTGACTTCGTCCGCGACGACGGCGAAGCCGGCCCCGGCCGCTCCGGCGCGTGCGGCTTCGATGGAGGCGTTCAGCGCAAGCAGGTTCGTCTGGAACGCGATTTCCTCGACAGTCCGGCTGATCTCGCCGATCCGGTCGCCGGCCGTGCTCAGACGGCGAAGCGTTTCTGCGAGTTCTCGTGCGCCTTGAACCGATTCCTCCACGTCGCGGCAGGATGCCTCGCAGCACTCCCGCGCGGTGACGGCGTGCCGGGCGTTTTGCGCCGAGTTGGCCGCGAGCTGTTTGACCGCAGGGACGGATCGTTGGAGCGCCTCGATCTGGCGCTCCGCGCCTTCGGCCAGGCTCACCCCGGAGGACGAACCTTTCGCGCTCTCGTCGGAAATCCGCGCGGCGAGATGCTCGAGGTGCTGGTTGGCGCGGCCGATGGTCCGACGGAGTGCGCGGCCATGCCATTGCAGGATGCCGAGCGCCGTGGCGAGGGCGACACAACCGCCGAACAGCGCCACGCCCACTTGACGGAGCGCGGCGGTGCGAACGTGCGCTGCCGTGGCCTCGACCTCCTGAAACTGCGCCCATCCGAGCTGGCGGAGCGCCCGCGCCGCCTCGGCGCTCACGGTGGTCCATTCGTCAGGAAGAATACCAAAGGCGCCGTCGGACTGCTTGTCGGCGAGCACGGCCCGGATTTCCTCGACGCGCGTTCCCGCGGCGCCCGATTTCGCGAGGACCTGTTGCCAGCGCTCGGTCTGCGAACCGCTCACGTCGAGTCGCGCCAGCAGCTCCTGTTCGCGAGCGAGCGTCTGCCAGTGACGTCGGAGCGAGTCGGGACCGAAGGTATCGTCGGTCAGCACCGCCGCCGTATTGGCGCGCTCGGCGGAAAACGTCTGTTGGAGGCGGAGAAGATCGAGCCACCGCGCGAGTTTCCTCGAAACGTCCAGATTGGGACATCCGGACGCCATCGTCTCGACGGCACGGAGGACGCTGTCGCCGAGTTCTCGATACACGAGCGCGTTTTCCTGGCTCGACTGCTGCCGGGCCACCACGAGCTTGCGCTGCTTGGCCAGCTCACGCTGGAGCCGGGCCGGAAAAGGTTCGTTGGTGGCCCCAGCCTCTGCCGCCGAGGCGTTTGCAGGAACTGGGGCGTTCGGCGCGCCGACCGCCTCGCTGCGCAACACAGGGGATGCTTCCCCAAGCGCGCGATCCGTTTCGGCGGCAGCGGCGTTCAATTCCGTAATGTACCGCGTCGCGCCACTGGCTGCGACGGCGGTGGCCCAGGCGCCTTCGTCCTCGATGGCGCCGAGGAGCGTGCTGGCGGCGCGGACGTCTTGACTCAAGTGGGCCAGACGGGCGACGCCGCGGTGAACGGCGATCGGCTCCCAAACGGTCCAGGCGGTCAGAGCGCCAAAAAGGAGGCACAGCGAGAGCCGGAGCCTTGCTTCGACGGAGAAGTGGAATCGACGGTGGTGCGTCATGCGCGCCCGCTATCGGCACAAGCGGCGCAGATTCGCAGTTTTGTTACTGTGTTCGCGAAAACGTCACGGAGCAGCCGTGTTCCGTGTTTCGCCGATGACGACGACATTCGCGCCGCCCCGCGCAGACGAATTGTATCGGGAACGTTACGACGGTGAATTCGGTGCGTCGAACGCCGGCCGGGCTGGAGTCGAATGCACTTTGGCCGATAGCCGTCGTCATACTCCACGATGACTCCCATTCGCCATTTGGAACAGCCGCCTGGAAAACGGCGCTCCCGTTCACTCCGCAGAGAGGCTCTCGCCGCCTACGAGCAAACGCGTTTCGAGTATGAATTCTCCCGGTCCGGAATCGGTTCCACCGCGCATCGCGATCTGGTCCGTCTCGCCCTTATTTCGGGGAAGCGGGTTCCCGCGCACGTGCTGGCCGATTACCCGGGCCTGGTGCGTGAGGCGCAGCCTGGTATGACGCGGCCGATGGCAGATTGAGCGCTGGCAAGCGGGGTAGAGAGGACGTCGGCGCGAGAGGGCGCCGTCTGGATACGGCGGAGATTTGTCACGCGATTGTTGCCGGGCGGACGCGGTTCCGTCGCAGCCCTAGGAGAGGCTGTTGGCGCGCAGGCCGAGACCCCGAGCATCACCGGCGGCTTCCTGCGCATACCACAACCATGCGACACTCCGCTCAAGCACTCCTCCTGGCTCTCGCGGCGGCTGGCTCCGTGCCGGCTCATGCGGCCATCGAACTCATCGCAACCGGCAGTCTCTCCGGCGCGCTTTCAGACCGTTCCGGGCTGACGGGAACACTCGAAAACGGCGTATCCGCCAATCTGTTTGGCGGCATCGGATCCGGGTTGGCCTGGGCCGGCGGCAATACGTTTCTCGCCCTGCCGGATCGCGGCCCCAACGCCACGCCCTGGAATAGCCAGCTCGACGACACCACGTCGTACATCTCACGGTTCCACACGGTGACGCTCGGCCTCACGGCCTCGGCCGGTCCTCTGCCGTACACGCTGACTCCGACGCTCGTGGACACGAAGCTCCTCTACAGCGGCACGGCCCTGAACTACGCACCGGCCAATCCGCAGAACGCGAACATCGCCGGAGCTCCCGCGATCAACACCGACGGGAAACAGTATTTCACGGGGCGCTCCGACAACTTTGGCGCCGGTGACTCGCTCAACGGCAACAATGGCCGGCTCGACCCGGAGGGCATCCGCGTTTCGCCGGACGGCAAGAGCGTGTATGTCTCCGACGAGTACGGGCCGTACGTTTACCGCTTCGACCGGCAGACCGGCGAGCGGACCGCCGTCTATACGCTGCCCGGCAACCTCGCGGTGGCTGAGTTGGCTCCGACCGGTTCGGCCGAGATCAGCGGCAACACCTCCGGCCGCGTGGCGAACAAGGGCATGGAGGGCCTCGCGATCGCGCCCGATGGTTCGGCACTCTACGGTTTCATGCAGAGTCCGCTGCTGCAGGACAGCAACGGAACGGGCAACGGCCAGATCAACCGGATCGTCCGTGTCGATCTGACGACCGGCCAGACGCAGGAATTCGCCTACAACAACAAGGTCGGCTCGAAGCTGTACAACAGCAGCGAGCTCCTTGCGCTCAACAGCCACGAGTTCCTGGTTCTCGAGCGCGACGGCAAGGGGCTCGGCGACGGCTCCAATGCCGCCTTCAAGCGTATCTACAAAGTGGACCTGGCCGGTGCGACGGACATCACCGCGCTGAGCGGAGAGGCGAACCTGCTCCCGTACGCGCCGGCGAAGTCGCTCTTCCTCGACCTCCGCGCCCTGCTCAATGCCAACGGAATCAGCGATGCATTGATTCCCTCGAAGCTGGAGGGCATGGCCTTCGGCGAGGACATCCTGGTGAACGGCGTGCTGAAACACACCCTCTACATCGGAAACGACAACGACTTCCTTCCCTCGGTCGGCGGCCTGGACAACCCGAACCAATGGTTTGTCTTCGCCTTCACGGACGCGGATCTCGGCGGCTCGGTTTACCAGAACCAGAACATCGCTCCGATTGCCACGCCTGTGCCGGAGCCGTCCGCCTATTCGCTCCTGGCCGGCATCGGTCTTGTCGGGCTTGCGGTCGTCCGGCTGCGCGGACGGCGTCGCAAACGCTAGGATACCGACGGTCGTTCCTCCGCTCGCGAGAAAATCACTCAAGGATTTTTTGAACGCTCTGTATCTCTGATGTGTCTTACTTCGCCGAACACCTCCGCTTAGCGGTCGCGTTCGATTAGGGTAGTATAGAAAGCAACTGGCGGACCGCTTAGGGGTAGGCGGTCCGCCATCCTTTTTTTAGGGGCTGCGGGCGGCCGCCAGGCACAGGGGGCTGATGGGAGGATCACGCTGCGGTTGAGAGCCCGCCCGCTGTCTTCGAGCGGGCGCTTAACGTTTTCTTAATGCCTTCGCTGCTCGGCTTAATTATGCGGCGAAATGCCGAGCGGGTAGGCTAACGGCGCTCTCTCCAAGTTGCGCCGGCAGGTGCCGGACGCGGATCCGGGAGAGCACATTTATCATGAATGATGCCTCCGCCGTTATGATCACCGTCGGCTTTTTCGCCCTCTGCCTGGCCTATGCGGCGTTCTGCGAGCGGCTGCGGTGACGGACGGGCAAAGGAAGCGTACTCGCCATGGAAAACCTGCTCATCGGACTCCTCGCCCTCGGCTGCCTCGCCTATCTCACGGTGGCGGTGCTCTGGCCGGAAAAATTCTGAGCGACCACGCCCATGAATCCATCTAGCCCCTGGCTCGAACTGGCCGCGTTTGTCGCGGCGCTGCTGCTGATCACGAAACCGCTCGGGAATTATCTTCTGGCGGTGCTCGATCCAAACGGGAGGACGTTTCTCGACCCCGTGGTGAAGCCGCTTGAGCGGCTGACCTTCCGACTTTGTGGAATCGACGCGCAGCGTCAGCAGGACTGGAAACGCTACAGCCTCAGCCTGCTGACGTTCAGCGCCGTGAGCATGCTGTTCACGTATTTCGTTCTGCGATACCAGGACAGGCTTCCGTTGAATCCTCAAGGGTTCGCCGGGCTTTCGCCGGCGCTGGCGTTCAACACCGCGGCGAGTTTCACGACGAACACCAATTGGCAGAACTATGCGGGCGAAGCGACGATGTCGTACTTTTCGCAGATGGTGGCGCTCGCGTTCCACAATTTCGCCTCCGCAGCGGCAGGCATCGGCGTCGCGGCTGCCCTGGTGCGGGGGATCGCGGGGCACAGCACGAAAAGCCTGGGCAGCTTCTGGTCGGATCTCGTTCGCGTGACGTATTATCTTTTGGTCCCGCTCAGCTTCGTTTTTGCCCTGGTCCTGGTTTCCCAAGGCATTGTCCAGAGCTTCGGGCCCTATGAGACGGCGCGGCTGGTGGAGCCGCAGTCCGTCCGGATTCAAAAGATCGGCGCCGATGGTGTGCCCGCCGTGGACACCTTCGGCCACGCGGTATTCACCGAGCAAAGAGTCGCTACGCAGACCATCGTGCAGGGCCCGATCGCCTCGCAGGTGGCGATCAAGATGCTGGGAACGAATGGCGGCGGATACGTGAACGCCAATGCGGCGCATCCGTTCGAGAATCCCACGCCGCTGTCGAATTTCCTGCAGATGCTCTCGATCTTCGCGATCCCGAGCGCGCTGACCTACTACCTTGGCAGGACGGTGAAGAGCCCGCGCCACGGCTGGGCCGTATGGACGGCAATGTTTGTCCTCTTTCTCGCTGGAGCGCTCGTGGCGTGGAAGGCGGAGGCCGCGGGCAATCCGGTTCACCAGCGCCTCGGCGTTTCTGTCGCGGACGGAAATATGGAAGGCAAGGAGGTGCGTTTTGGCATCTTCGAATCGGCCTTGTTTGCGACGGTCACCACTGATGCCTCGTGCGGGGCGGTGAACGCCATGCACGATTCGCTTACGCCGCTAGGCGGTCTTGTGCCGCTCTTCAACATGCAGACGGGCGAGGTGATTTTCGGCGGCGTCGGCGCGGGGCTCTACGGCATGCTCATCTTTGTGGTGCTCGCGGTGTTCATCGCCGGATTGATGGTCGGACGCACCCCTGAATACCTCGGGAAGAAGATCGAGGCGTACGACGTGAAGCTTGTCATGCTCGTGCTGATCGTGCTTTCGACGGCGGTTCTAGGGTTCACCGCCTGGGGCGCCGTTTCCGAGTGGGGCCGGGCGGGATTGAACAACTCAGGTCCGCACGGCTTCAGCGAGGTTCTCTACGCCTTCAGTTCCGGCGTAGGGAACAACGGCTCCGCGTTCGCGGGGCTCACGGGGAATCCGTCCAACGGCGACTGGCACTACAACGTCACGGGCGGACTGGCCATGTTGATCGGGCGTTTCCTCATGATCGTTCCCATCCTGGCGCTGGCCGGAAGTCTCGGTGCGAAAAAGCGGTTGCCCGCCAGTGCCGGGACGTTCCGAACCGAGGGAATCACGTTCGTGGTGCTCCTAGTGGGCACGGTGGTGCTCGTTGGAGCCCTGACGTTCCTGCCGGCCTTGGCCATGGGGCCGGTGTTGGAGCATTTCCTCCTGCAGACGGGGCAACTGTTCTGAAGGCCGCGCCATACCGATTTTTTCCATGAGCACAAAATCTCTTCCACTTGCCGATCGGAGCGTTCTCGGTGAGGCCGCGGTCGGCGCCTTCAGGAAGCTCGATCCCCGGCTGCAGCTGAAGAATCCCGTGATGTTCGTGACCTTGCTCGGAGCGATCCTGAGTTTTGAGCAGTTGTTCACCTCGCGGGAGCCGCTGGGGTACGTCCTTCAGATTGCGCTTTGGCTGCTGTTCACCGTGGTGTTCGCGAACTTCGCCGAATCGGTGGCGGAGGGACGAGGCAAGGCTCAGGCTCGCGCCCTGAGGGCGTCGAGAAGGCAGCTCAAGGCGACGCTTCGCCGCTCCGACGGTTCTCTCGAGGAAATCGATGCTGCGCTGCTGAAGGCTGGCAGCCTGGTCATGGTTCGCGCGGGTCAACAGATACCGGGCGATGGCGAAGTGATTGAAGGGGCCGCGTCGGTCGATGAGTCGGCGATCACGGGTGAATCCGCTCCGGTGATACGCGAGGCGGGAGGCGACCGAAGTGCGGTGACCGGCGGCACCGTGGTGCTTTCCGACTGGATCCTGGTCCGCATCACGGCGAATCCGGGTGAGGGGTTTCTCGACCACATGATAAGCCTGGTGGAAGGCGCCAAGCGCCAGAAGACTCCCAACGAGCTGGCGCTGACGATCCTGCTCTCTGCGCTCACGGTGATCTTCCTCCTGGTGGTCCTGACGCTGCGGCCTTTCGGGGCGTATTCGGGTGTGGCGTTCTCCATCACGACGCTGATCGCGCTGCTCGTATGCCTGATTCCGACCACGATCGGCGGACTCCTGAGCGCGATCGGCATCGCGGGCATGGACCGTCTTCTTCAGCGAAACGTCCTGGCGATGTCGGGTCGCGCGGTGGAAGCGGCGGGAGACATCGACGTGCTGCTCCTCGACAAAACCGGCACGATTACCCTCGGGAACCGCCAAGCCGCCGATTTTGTGCCCGCGCCGGGAATCCCGGTGGAGCGGCTGGCGGAAGCGGCGCAGCTCGCGTCGCTGTCGGATGAGACGCCGGAGGGGCGTAGCGTCGTGGTGTTGGCGAAGGAGAAGTTCAATTTCCGCGGGCGGGAACTGACGGCGCCGCACACCTTCGTGCCGTTCACCGCGCAGACTCGAATGAGCGGGGTGGACATCGCCGCTCACGACGGAGCGCCGGCCCGGGTGATTCGAAAGGGCGCGGCGGAGAACGTGAAGCGCTGGGTGGAGTCGCTCGGCGGCGCCTACCCGGCCGAGGTCAGCGAGGCCGTCGAGCGCATCTCGCGCCAAGGAGGCACGCCGCTGGTCGTATCGGAAGGAGCGGAGGTGTTTGGAACCGTCCATCTCAAGGACGTGGTCAAGGGCGGGATCAAGGAGCGCTTTGCCCAGCTTCGAGCGATGGGAATCCGCACCGTGATGATCACCGGCGACAATCCGCTTACCGCTGCGGCGATCGCGGCCGAAGCCGGCGTCGACGACTTTCTGGCCCAGGCCACGCCCGAAATGAAGTTGCAGCGCATCCGGGACGAGCAGGCGGCGGGGCACCTCGTGGCGATGACCGGGGACGGCACCAACGATGCACCCGCGCTCGCGCAGGCCGACGTCGGTGTGGCGATGAACACGGGCACTCAGGCGGCGAAGGAGGCCGGCAACATGGTCGATCTGGACTCGAACCCCACCAAGTTGCTCGAGGTGGTGGAAATCGGGAAGCAGATGCTGATCACCCGCGGGGCCTTGACGACGTTTTCCATCGCCAACGACATGGCGAAATACTTCGCGATCATCCCGGCCATGCTGGTGGGCGCGTTTCCCGCGATCGCGCCGCTGAACATCATGCACCTCGCGTCGCCGCTGAGCGCCGTCCTCAGCGCGGTGATCTTCAACGCGCTGGTCATCGTCGCGCTCATTCCGCTCGCCCTGCGCGGAGTCCGCTACCGCGCGATCGGCGCGGCGGCGATGCTCCGGCGAAATCTCGTGATCTACGGGTTCGGAGGAATCCTGATCCCGTTCGTCGGTATCAAACTGATAGATACCCTGCTGGCGGCGTTGCACCTCGTCTGACGTTTTACCCATGAAAAGTCTCCTGCTCGAGTTGAGATCTTCGCTTCTCGCCGTTCTGACTCTGGGCCTGGTCGTGTGCGGCGCCTATCCCGTCGCCGTCTGGGGAGCGGCGCAGCTTCTCTTCAAGGAAAAGGCCGACGGGAGCCTGATCCGCGATCCGGACGGGACCGTGCGGGGCTCCGCGCTGCTGGGCCAGCCGTTTTCCGGTCCTTCGTATTTCCACCCCCGTCCCTCCGCCGCCGGAACCGGATACGACGGCGCGTACTCCGGCGGAACCAATCTCGGTCCGACGAGCAAAAAGCTGGCCGACGCCGTTGAGATGGCGGCGAAAGCGTATCGGGCGGAGAACGGGCTGCCGGAAACGGAAATCGTGCCGGCGGATGCGGTGACGTCGTCGGGCAGCGGACTCGATCCGCACATCAGTCCCTCGAACGCCGAACTCCAGGTGCATCGTGTCGCTCAGGCGCGAAGTCTTCCCGCCGATACGGTGCGCGTCCTTGTCGCGAAGTACACCGAACCCCGAAGCCTGAACGTTTTTGGCGAGCCCGGGGTGAATGTGCTGCTGCTCAACCGCGCCTTGGACGCGCTGCCGAAGGATTCCGGGACGAACAGGCGCTAGACCGAGCTGGAACCATCATGGAGTGTTCGACCATGCACAGCCACATTCATGGCGACGATGTCCGGCAGACGATCCTCTATCTGATCGTGATCGCGCTGGGGTTGCTTGCCGGCTTCGTGCTGGGTGCGGCGAGCCAGAGGACGCACGCTGAGAATCCTGAGGTGCATCGCACAACGGGGCCGCGCCCGCGCGAGCTCTGAGACTGCGGCGGATCACCGATGAAAACTTGGCTGGAAATGCTCCTGGTGGGATTCAGCTCCCGCGGAAAGACGCGCAGCCGGTTCCACCGTCGACATGCCCTGGTGCTTGGCCCGGTCCGGATTCTCGCCATGCTTGGGACTGCGCCTCAGCCGTACCTCCGGACCTGCCCATCCCATGTCTGACCTGCGACCCAATCCAGATACGCTGTTGACTGCGCTTCGTCGCGACGAGGCGCGGGCGCGGAGGGGAAAGCTGAAGATCTATTTCGGCATGTGCCCTGGCGTGGGAAAAACGTACGCCATGCTGCGTCAGGGCCAACGGGATGCGCAGGAGAAAATCGACGTGGCGGTCGGAGTGGTGGAGACCCACGGGCGGCGCGAGACCGAAGCGTTGCTGACCGGACTGTCGGTCATCCCGCGCAAGGAGGTTCTGCACCATGGCATTTCACTGGGAGAATTCGATCTCGAGGCGACGCTGGCGCGACGTCCGCGGCTCGTGCTGCTGGACGAGTTGGCGCACACCAACGCGCCCGGGAGCCGGCATCCGAAACGTTATCAGGATCTGATCGAACTGCTCGATGCGGGGATCGACGTTTATACGACGCTGAACGTGCAGCATCTGGAGAGCCGGGCGGACGCGGTGCGGCAGATCACCGGCGCGCAAGTCCACGAGACGGTGCCGGACTCAGTGATCGAACTCGCGGACCAGATCGAAATCGTGGATCTCACGCCGGAGGCGCTCCGCGTACGGCTGGATGAGGGCAAGGTCTACCTGGGCGAGCGTGCGGCAACGGCGGCGGAGAACTTTTTCAAGCCCGCCAATCTGACGGCACTCCGCGAACTCGCCCTGCGCTTTGTCGCGGAACGGGTGGATACGCGGTTGCGGGAACTCCGCTCGACGGGCAAGCAGGCCGGGATATGGCGCTCCGGCGAGCGGCTGATGGTCGCCGTGGGGCCGAGTCCGTTTTCGACCCAACTTGTACGATGGACGCGGAGGATGGCCGCGGCCCAGGGCGCGGCCTGGCTAGCCGTGAGCGTCGAGTCGTCGCGCCTGCTGGAGCCGGAAGCACAGCGCCGTCTGGAGCAGAATCTCTCTCTGGCCCGAGAGTTGGGGGCCGAAGTTGTCGTGACTCACGACGACGACCTCGCCCGGGCTTTGCTGAGGGTGGCGGCGCAGTACAACGCGACCCAAGTCGTGGTGGGAAAGTCGCATGCTCCCTGGTACCTCGATCTCCTGCGGGGAGGGAGCTTGGCGGACCGTCTGCTGCGCCGCCGGGCGGCGTTTGACGTGCACGTGGTCCCGGCGGAGCGTGCGGCCGGCAGGACCGTGTCCCGCCTGGGCTGGGCCCTGAAAGACCCGTCTTCGGCGGGCGAATACGTCGATGTGGCCATCGTGCTCGCAGGCCTGACCGCGGTGGCTTGGTTCGCCGCACCACACACGGGTTACCTGGCCATAGGCCTGCTCTACCTGCTGGCCGTGGTGGGACTCAGTCTGCGGGTGGGGCGCTGGCCCGTGCTGGCGAGCGGGGTGGTCAGCGCGCTCGCCTGGAATTTCCTCTTCATTCCTCCGATCTTCACGTTCGCCATCCAGAAGTTCGAGGACGGGATGATGTTCGGTGCGTATTTTGTCGTCGCGCTGATCGCGGGACAGCTGACGGCGCGCATCCGCCGCCAGGAGAAGCACGAGCGGCTGCGGGAGGAGCGCGCGACGGCGCTGTTTCACCTCACGCAGGCCCTGAGTGCGGCGCGAAACCTGGACGAAGCCGTATTCGCGGCTCTCAGACAGACCGACGCGCTCTTCGCCGCGGAGAGCGCCCTGCTGCTGGGTACGCAGGAAGGCGGGCGACTTGCGCCTCATTTTGCGAACTCCTTCAGCCTGTCCGAAAAGGAGCGCGGGGTGGCCGAATGGAGCTGGCGCAATCGGAAGAAGGCGGGGCGTTTCACGGATACGTTGCCGGCGGCGGAGGGCTTCTACGTGCCGCTCGCACGCGAGGATGCCTCCCTGGGCGTTCTCGGATTGAAGCTCCGCGAAGGACGGACGCTCACTCTGGCGCAGCGCGATCTTGCCGAGAGCTTCGCGGCCCAACTCGCGATCGTGGTTGAAAGCGAACAGTTCCGGGCGGCGAGTGCGCGGGAGAAACTGCTCGCCGAATCCGAAAAGCTTCATCGCGTTCTGCTCGATGGGGTGTCGCACGAGCTTCGAACACCGCTTTCGGTGATCTCGAGCGCTTTGGAGAACCTAGGTGAGACTCCCGACGCTGCGCTTCGGAGCGCGCTCCTGGACGAATCTCGTATGGCTGTGCGGCGTCTGAACCGGGTCGTTGGAAATCTGCTCGACCAGACACGGCTCGAGAGCGGGACGCTGCGCCCCAAGCTCGATTGGTGCGACCCGCGGGACATCGTGAACGCCGCGCTCGAATCCGTGCGCGACGCCCTGGTCGGTCATCCCGTGCAGCTGGCGCTCGAAGACGCGGGAGAGCCGATCCGGACGGACTTTTCCCTGACCGAGCAGGCGATCGCCAATCTGCTCGTGAACGCCAGTGTTCATACGCCCGCAGCCACGCCAGTGTTCGTCACGGCGGGCCTGGAGCGCGGAGGGACCCGTGCGTTTTTCACCATCGCGGACCGAGGTCCGGGCTTTCCGCCGGAGATGCGGGCACGGTTGTTTCAGAAATTCAGCCGCGGCGACGCCGCCCGAGCGGGAGGTTTGGGACTCGGGCTGTCGATTGCCCGCGGCTTTGTCGCTGCCCAGGGCGGAGAGTTGGTCGTAGGCGAGAATCCTGGCGGCGGCGCGGTCTTTACGCTCTATCTTCCGCACCGTGCCCCGCCGCCGAGCGAAACCAGCCTGAATGAATCCGACGAAACCACGCATCCTGATCATCGATGATGAGCTCCAGATCCGCCGCCTCCTCCGCGTGACGCTGGAAGGGGCCGGCTATCTGGTTCGAGATGCGGAAACCGGCACGCTTGGGCTGCAGGAAATCGCCGCCTCCGCACCCGACGGCGTGGTGCTTGACCTGGGATTGCCCGATATGGACGGAGTGACGGCGATACGGAGGCTGCGTGAATGGACGAAGGTGCCGGTTCTCGTCCTGTCCGTGCGCGAAGCGGAGGACGACAAGATCCATGCACTCGATGCCGGTGCAGACGACTACTTGACCAAACCGTTCGGCGGCCGCGAACTGCTGGCGCGTTTGAGGGCGATCCTTCGCCGCACCCAGGCGTCGAACGAACCCTCGGTCGTGTGTTTTGGAAAAGTTGAGGTCGACCTCGCGGCGCGGATTGTCCGTCGCGACGGAGAGGAAGTGAAACTCACGTCGAAGGAATACGGATTGCTCAGGCTGCTCGTGCAACACCGCGGGAAAGTGGTCACCCACCGGCAGATCCTGCGGGAACTCTGGGGGCCCAACGCGGAGGAGTTTACCCACTATCTGCGCGTTCACATGGCGCACCTCAGGCAAAAACTGGAAGCGGCGCCGCACGCTCCGGAACACTTGAAGACCGAGGCAGGCATCGGTTACCGGCTGGTCGAAGACTCGCCTGCGAAAGGCACCGCAGACGCTGGGTGAACGAACAATCGCCCTGGGGGCCCGAGCCGACCCTGCATTGACGTCTCCGGCGTCGTTTCAGCGCGATGCTCGACGCGCTTGCGAGGTCTCGGGCGACAACCTGCTCGCGGCGTTCTGCTGGAGCAAAAATCGGAGGGAGGCCAGCCAGACGATGGTGCCGGCGGCTGCGAGCCAGGTCGAGTGGCGGATTACGAACGCCGACAGCGGAGACAACCGACCGGAGCGGGAGGCATTTTCCGGAGCGAAAGGGAGGAACGAACGGACCGTCGGGTCGTCGAGGAAACGGGCGAGTTTCAGGGGATCCGGATAGGGGACGGCGCGCGGCGACGGAGCCTGGGTGAAGACGTCGATG
This sequence comes from Opitutaceae bacterium EW11, assembly GCA_003054665.1. Classification (GTDB taxonomy): domain Bacteria; phylum Verrucomicrobiota; class Verrucomicrobiia; order Opitutales; family Opitutaceae; genus EW11. The sequence continues at coordinate 593,272 of QAYY01000003.1, forward strand.
TCTCCGGTTGCCAGATACAGCGAGCAACGGGCGAGCTGTTCCTCCGATTCCACCTTGTGCGCGGGGAGGTGACGCAGTTCGTGAACCGTGGCCCAGGCGATGCCGACGAAGAAAAGCGCCGTCCAAGCTCGGAGCAGCCGCCGGCTCGCGAATTCGAGGTTGTCGAGCAGGAGCAGCCCGTTCGCCGCGCAGCCGATCGCGAGGAGGTCCTGGTACCGCGAGGTCGGCATATGCCCGTGAGCGCCGCGTCCGTAGGCAATCGCCAGCGCCTGAAGCACGGTCCAAGCCACGAGCGCCCACGCGGAGACGCTGACCGGCGAGAGCGGACGGACGCCGCGAGCCGCGCGGACGCAGACGCCGAACGCCGGGAGATAAAAAACGAGAAATGCGATCGGGATCCGAGGCAGCGGCCACGAGAGCCCATGGGCGAGCGTCTTGAAAAATCGGTACGGGTTTTCGGCCTTGAGCACCTCGTGCGCGGCGACGGGCTGCACGAGCGCGGCACCGAGCACCGCGATCGCAGCGCACGTTCCGAGGGTCCAGAGTCCGGTCTTTCGGGACGTGTCGACAGCGCTCGAGATCCAACTGGGGCGGAGGAGGAGCGCGGTTCGAACGACCACGACCGCGGATGCGGCGAGAAACCCCGAACCCATCGAGAGGCAGGCCAGCGCCGCCGCCGCAAGGCCCAGCCACCACCTGCTTCCGAAAACCGGCGTGGTTGCGAGCATCCAGACTGCGAATACAGAAAGGGCGAGCATCAGGTACACTTGCGACTGGAAACCCGCCAGGGAGTTCTCCCATCCGTACGGCGACGCCCAAAGGCAAACCTGGACGGCCGAGATCCAAGCCTGCGACTTGGGCGGGAACGATCGCGCGAGCAGCGTCTGAAGCGCGACGGCCAGCGCGGCGACCCCGGCGCTGTTCACCAGCATCTCGAGCTTGGGGTCCCAGAGCCGGCCGTTCGCGATGAAGAGGCCCAACGAGAGCAGACGTGTCAGGACGATCCGATGTTCGTTGTGAGGGCGGAAGAAGTCGCCCCAGCCGAGTGTGCCCCGGAGGTACGGCCTGAAGAGGTCCATGGCCTCGCCGTTCCACTGATCCCAGAATGGCACGGCCGACACGTAGTGCTCGACCTGCCAGGCGCGCGCGCCCAACACGACCAGGAACAGTCCGGCGCAGTGCAGTGGGGTGATGGTGGATTTGTTGATGGCGACTCCTCCTCGCGCTCGGCCGTTGGCGGATGCGAACGGCTGATGAGCGCGGCGCTCAGCGGACAGCCTCTAGGGACGGAAGGTGCCGGGAATCGCGCGAAGCGGCGAATCCTTGGGACGAATACCGCAGAATTGGACGGCAGCCGTTGCGAGATGCGCAGAGCGGCCCGGCCCGCCGGTCGAATGACTCGGAACCAGTGGGCGTTATTCTACGCCTGAGGCGAGGTTGCGGTACGCGGGTTCGAGGCCAGCCCGGGCCTTGATCTCCTCGGAGACGGAAGGACCGTTGTTCACCCACACGTTGCCGGGGCCTGTCGCGTTCTGGAGAAATTTCTCGTCCGGGCACCAGTTGTCGCGCACCTGAACGAACGAGGTGCCTTCGTCGGTGTAGAGGTAAAACCAGTGATCGGGCCGGTCGACGTAGGGCGACATGGCGATGCTGTGTACGACGTTTTCGGAGATCACCGTGCCCGGCTGTGCCGAAAGCGTGTAGATGCCGGCCAGGTCGCACATGCGGGTGCCGACGTGGTGAATCAGGTTTGCGTGAATGCGGTGATTGCGCGCGGTGTTGAGCGTCCGGGTCCAGCCCCAACCCACGCTGATGCCGGTGTACGAGGCGTCGCGGATTTCGTTGTGCGCCACCGTGACGTCGCGGGCGAAGCCCACCGCGATTCCGGCACAGCCCCAGTCTTCGTTGGCGCAGTCGGAAATCAGATTGTTCGCGATGCGATTGCGCGCGGCGACCTGGCGTTCGTCGGCCGGCTCGTACGGGAGGTGGGCCTCGCGTCCGGCGTCGGAAAACGTTCCCACCAGGATGGCGTTGCCGCCGATGTCGCGGAAAACACAGCCTTCGATCCGGCTGTCGGTGACCGCCGTGCCCAGGTCGACGGCGTTCATGGCGAGCTGCTCGAACCGACAGCGCTCGAACGCGACGTGACGGGCGCCAACGGCGATGATCGCGGCGGGCGGGTGCCCGACCCAATCCTGATTGTCCAGCTTGTGCCAGTCGGGCGTGCCCGGAGGCGTCAGCCGGTACGCGTCCATGAGATACAGTCCGAGCTGCAGCGGAACGTGCCCGGAGAGGGAGGGGCGCAGCCACGACGTGTGGCGGAAGGCGAGGCCGCGGAATTCGACGTGCAAAACGGGGGCGTCGGCGCTGCCGGCCACCACGACGAGCGTTTCCAGCGCCGGAAGAACGGGCGATACGCGGTTCGGGTCTTCGTCGCCGACCGGCCAATACACGATGCGGCCGTCCGGCTGTTGGTACCATTCGCCGGGCTGGTCGAGGAATTCGATCCGGTTGGCGAGGAAGAAGGCGCCGGCGCCCTTCGGCGGGAGGATCGGCTGCGGCCAGGGATGCTCGAACTCGAGACGACTTTCCGGGGAGTGGAAGGCGAGCTGCGCGAGGCCGTTTTCCACCCGGGCGGATTTCACGCGGAGAACGGCGATTTCCCACTGCTGCTGTACGATGACCTCGAGCCCGCGCGGGTCGCCGGGCGGAAGGAGTGCCGACGGAATTCCGACGGTTCGCGCGGCGACGTTCCAGGTGCGCAGGTGCTCCATCGTGCCCGCGTTCGGCGTCCGAGCGCGGGTGCTCTTGCGGTCGCCCGACCACAACGCACGGATTTCGAGGGTGCGTCCGTTGAACGTCACAGGCTCGCTCACCCAGACATGTGCCCGGGCCGCCTCAGGCAGGCCGGGAATTGCCTCGGCCGACCGGCGCCAGACCCCCGCGGCCACTCCGCCGCTGAGTACTGGCAACTCGCCCGGCGCGGCCTCGATGACGGTTGGAACTTCGGCGGTGCCGGAATCCTCGGACCGGATCAGGAGCGGTTCCCCGAGAGCGTAGGTGCCGCCGCGAAGGACGATGTGGGCGCCGCCTCCCAGCGACGCGTCCTTCAGCCGGCGCGCTTCGCGCAACCGGCGGAGGGCGAGCGCCGGCGAGGCGAGGGGGGTTTCCCGGGTGCCGGCGTTTGTATCCAAACCATCCGGAGCGACCCAGATCTCAAAGGCATTGCCCAGTACCGCCGAACTGGCGAAGAGAGCAAAAAGGGCCCAGGCTCGAAGGGGGTGGGGCGTCTTCATGGCGCGTGTACCTGGATCCGGCAGCCTCCCGGCGCCAAGCAAAAACGCAGGACTGGCTTCGGCGTTTTCCTCCGAAAACACTTAGGATCCGGGCAATAGTGGGCCAAATCTCGGAAGAGAAACGGGAATCTCTGCTGTAGTTTTCGCCAACCCCTCGGCAGCCCCGCCGCAATCCACCCATCGCGAGCCGGATATTGTCCGCACGGGCCAGCAACCGCACGACACCGATGAAGAAACTTGGCTTGGGCGTACTTGGACTTGGCGAGGGTCGGAGCATCATCTCCGCCGGAATGCAGAGCCCGCTCTGGGAGGTGACTGCGCTGTGCGATCTCAACGAGGATCTCTGCCGTCAGCGCTGCGCCGAGTTCGGGCTGAAGCGCTACACCACGTCGATGGACGAACTGCTGGCGGATCCGAACGTCGACGTGGTCGGCATCTACACGCCGGACCAGCTCCACGCGCAGCACGTCGTCCGCGCGCTCTCCGCGGGGAAACATGTCGTCTGCACGAAGCCGTTTCTCGACAACCTGAAACACGCGAAAAGCGTTCTCGACGCGGCGGCCCGGAGCGGAAAGCGGGTGATGGTCGGGCAGAGCTCCCGGCATTTCGCGCCGTTCGCCCGGCAGCGGGAGCATTTTCAGTCGGGAGTGTTCGGCGACTTGATCACGGTCGAAGCCTATTACCACGCCGACCACCGGTGGTTTCTGAAAAAGCCCTGGGCCAAGCTGGATTCGTTCAGGTGGCTCTACGGCTGCATCAGCCACCCGGGCGACCTGCTTCGCTGGTATCTTCCCGACGTCGACGAAGTGATGGGGTATTCGCTCCTCAGTCCGAACGGCCGGGAGCTCGGTCTCGTCCATCCGGATACGTTTCATTTTGTGGTGAAGGCGAAGAGCGGCCTCATCGGCCGGGTCAGCGGCGCCTACTCCGGACCGGTGGTGCCGACGACGAGGGACAGCAACATGAGCTGCATCCTCCGCGCGGCGAAGGGCGCGAGTCAGGCGGACTATTTCGACCTCAGGTACGCCTGGAAGATCGAGCACCAGTCGGTGCTCGAGACGTTCGAGGACCGCGACGACTACTTCTTCCGGTTCGGCGGACACTCCCACCACGCGGGCGAATACCAGAACTACCTCGAGTATTTCGCCCGTTGTGTCGAAAGCGGCGAGACTCCGAGACCTGACGTGTCGGAGGGAATCGTCACCGTCGCGATGATGCAGGCGATGGAGGAATCGTCGCAGACGGGCCGCCCGGTGCGCGTCGCCGACGTGCTCGTCCGGCACGGCCTGGGCGACCTCGCCGGCTGAACGCGGATTCCCGCCGCGCGCCCAACTCCCGCCATGACGCGCAACAATCGTTTTCTCCTCATCGCTCTGGCCGCGCTCATCGTGTGCCTGGGCTCGATCAAACTCCTGCAGCAGCGCCGCGCTGCAGCCCTGGAGCCGATCGTTCTGTATCTGCCGCTGCCCCACCCATACTGCACGGCGGTGGGCAAAGGCGGCGAAGCCTACTCGCGCGACCATGGCGTCTCGGTGCGGGTGGTGGTGGGCCAGGAAAGCACGCAGGCGAACGTAAGCACGAATATCGAAAGCCTGTTCACCCTCGGCTACGGTGCCTTTGCCGTGTATCCGGTGGATCCCGCCGGAGCGAAGGGGCTTTTTCACCGGCTTCACGCCGCGGGGCGCCACGTCGTGGCGTACGGGGCGGAACCCGAGCGCGGAACGGAGACCCCGTTTGCCGTCGCGACCGACACGCGCCGGGCGGCAACCGCTGCCGCCGAGAAGCTCGTGCGGCTCTTGAACGGTCAGGGGCGAATCCTCGATGTGCTGGAGTCGTCGACCGACGCCAACACCCCGATTCGTCGGTCCGCGATCGAGGCGGTGGTGGCGCGTCATCCGGGCGTGAGTATTGCGCAGACGGTCGGCGACGTGACGACGGAGCAGAAGGCGCGGGAAAAGATCGAAAGCGCCCTGGTGGCCCGTGGCGACGAGATCGACGGCGTCATCTGCACCGGCTACACGACCACCGTGGCCGCGGCGCTGCTCCTTGCGGAACACAACCGGCGGTCGGGTGCGAAGCGGATACGATTTGTGGGGCTCGACACCGACGAGCGTGTCCTGGCTGCGATTCGAGACGGCTGGGTGGACGCGACCGTGGCGCAGAATCCGTTCGGGCACGGCTATCTCTCGTGCGCGCTGCTCGACCTGCTCCGGCAGGGTTGGATTCCGAGGTCCGCATACACCTTCGTCGACTCCGGCTCGGTCGTGGTCACGCGCGAGAACGTCGATTCGTTCCAAGGCGGGATCGAAAAGGCGACGGCGGAAATCCTGGCGGAGTTGAAAACGAAATACCTCCGAGCGCCGGCAGGCGGGTGAACGATGCTGGAGTTGAAAGCCATTTCGAAGGGATTCCCCGGCGTTCGCGCGCTGCAGGATGTCTCGCTGACATTCCTGCCGGGGGAAATCCACGGCCTGATGGGCGAAAACGGCGCGGGGAAAAGCACCGCGATCAAGATCGCCGGAGGCATTCATGTGCCGGATACGGGCGACGTGGTGTTGAACGGGAGGAGGGTCGTCTTCCGCGATTGTCGCGAGGCGCTGGCGCACGGAGTCGGACTGGTCAGCCAGGAGCTGTTCGTGATCCCGGATGCGAGCGTGGCGGAAAACATTCTGCTCGAGAGGTGGGTTACGCGGATGCCGGGCGTGATCGATTGGCACGCGACGCGGGCCGAGGCGGTGCGGCAGATGCGGCGCGTCGGTCTCGACGTCGATCCGGAACTTCCCGTGAGAAACCTGAGCGCGGCGCAAAAGCAGCTGGTGCAGATCGCCAAGGCGCTCACCGCCCGGGCGAGCGTGTTGCTTCTCGACGAGCCGACCAGCTGCCTGACGGAGCATGAAGTCACCAAGCTCTACGGCCTCCTGCGGGAACTGCGTGCGACGGGGGTGGTGCTGGTTTTTGTGTCCCACAAGCTCGAGGAGGTTTTCGCCCTCTGCGACCGCGTGACGGTGCTGCGCGACGGGCGTTTTGTCGGCACGCGGGAAACGTCGAAGCTCAGCCCGGCCGAACTCGTCACGATGATGATCGGCCGGGAGTGCAACGACGATCACCTCGGCCGCCTGGCGCCGGACTGGTCGCAGCCGGTGCTTCAGGCGGACCACCTCTGCCGGGCGGGAAAGGTGAACGACGCCAGCTTCACGCTCCATCGCGGCGAGATTCTCGGATTCTACGGGCTGATCGGCTCGGGCCGCACCGAACTCGCGCGGGTGATCGTGGGCGAGGATCGGATCGATGCGGGCCGCATTCTCGTTCGCGGCGAGGCGGCGAAGATCGAGAGCGTACGCGACAGCCTTTACCGGCATCGGATCGGTTACGTGACGGAGAACCGCAAGGAGGAGGGACTGTTTCTCCACGATTCGGTGAGGATGAACTTGTCGGTTGCAGTCTGGCCGAGGCTTCGGTCGGGCCTTCTGCGCGCGATTGGGGTCGAGCGCGAGGAGCAGCTCGCCCGAGACCAAATCGCTTCGCTTCGAGTGAAAACGTCGTCGGCCGAGCAGGCGGTGGGCACGCTCAGCGGCGGTAATCAGCAGAAGGTGAGCATCGGCAAGTGGCTCGCCGCCGACTGCGACATCCTGATCGTCGACGAGCCCACGGTGGGCGTGGACGTCGGCGCAAAGCAGCAGATCCACCAGCTGATCTGGGACCTCGCCGCGCGCGGCGGAAAATCGCTGATCGTGATCTCGTCCGACTTGCCCGAACTGGTTCGCCTCGCGAACCGGATCCTGGTTTTCCGCGAGCAGCGGATCGTGGGCGAAGTGCGCGACATCGATACGGCGAAGAAAACTTACGCCCAGGTGAGCGCGGAAATCGCGCCCCATTTCGCATGAGCGGCCCGGCACAGATTCCTGTCGTTCCCGCCCCGCGTACGTCCGAAACCGACGGGCCGCGCAAACGTTTCGGCCAGCGCGATTGGGTGAGCGGACGCACGCTCGGGCTCATCCTTTTCGCAGGCGTGCTGATGATCGTGATGTCGCTGATCTCTCCCGGCTTCCTCAGCGCACAGACGTTTTTCAGCCAGTCGCGGTACGTGGCCTTCTACGTCCTCGTGGCGCTCGCGCAGGCGGTCTGTCTGGCCGCGGGCGATCTCAATCTCGCCGTCGGCGCGGTGGGAAGTCTGGCGACGGTGGCGCTCGGCCTTTCCATGACCTCGCTCGGTCTGCCGCCGATGGCTGCGGCGTTCGCGGCTCTGGCGCTCGGTCCGCTCACCGGCTGGTTTCAGGGCTGGATCATCACCCGGCTGAGAATCGACGCGTTTATCGTCACGCTTTCGATGATGTTCGTCTACCTCGGGCTGCGCTCGGGTGTTTCCGGAGGGAATTCGTATCCGATGCCGCCCTCGTTCTGGTGGCTCGGGCAGGGAAGCATCGGGGGCTGGCTTCCGTACATGGCTCTTCTCGTTCTCGGCGTGCTCTGGATCGTCTCCTTCGTTTACCGGCGGACAGTTTTCGGCCGCAGGCTTCTGGCCACGGGCAGCAACCCCGAGGCGGCGCGTCTTTCCGGCATCGATACGCGGCGGATGATTGTGGCCGCTCACGTGCTCTCCGGGACCTTCTCGGCGCTCGCGGCGGTCCTGTGGGCGTCGTGGTCGGGCAACGCCGCGCCGCAGACGGGCGACGACTGGCTCGTGATCTCGTATGCCGTCTCGATCATCGGCGGCACCGGACTGAAGGGGAACCTGATCTCACCGCTCGGGATTTTGATGGGTGCGATCATCTTCAAGCTGATCCAGCACTGTCTCGTCATCCTGCGGATCAACGACAACTTCTCGAATACGCTTCTTGGCGCATTGATCCTTCTCGCCATCGTCGTCGATCGCGCCCGGGAGCATCTCGCCACCCCAACGTCCGCTCGCGAAACGCGACCCCGTGCGGAGACAAAATGAAACCCCATTGGCGTCACCTGCTGCTGGCAGGCGCATTATTCGGCAGTTCGATCCGGCTCCTGGCCGAAGATCCCACGCCTCCGGCGGAAGAGAAAACGGCGGTTCCGGCGGGCCCGCCGCCGTCCGTCGCGGATCTTGCCGACCTCTTTCGGACGTTTCGGACCGATACGGCGGCATTGTCGCCAGATGGCGAATACCTGGCCTTCTCGCTTCGTGAGGAAGGTGAGGTATCCGTGGTGATCTTGAACGTGGAGCATCCCGAGACCGCCATGGCGAAAGTGGTCGTCGGCACGGACGAATCCTCCACGCCGATGCTCGGCGAGCAGCGGGAGAAAACCCCGGCTGCGATCCGCTGGTTGGGCTGGGTTACCTCCACGCGACTCCTGGTCGACACCAATCGCGTTTTCACCTTTTCCGGGGCGGGTGAACACGATTCCTGGACGGTCCTTAGGGGCGCGGTCCTGGGCGTCGATGCCGACGGAAAAAACGGCCGCGTGTTGGTCACTCCCCGAGATGTGGCGGAGGATGGTTTCGCGATTCCGCCGCCCGAGCGGCATACGGGAGTGGTCACGCCGGATGTGCCGACGGACAGCAACGGTCAGCCTAAGTACTCGGAGATGCCTCGCTCGACGACCGACGGGGATCCCGATACGCGCGTTGTACCGTTGCCGGCCGAGGCGGCAGAGTCTCCCGAGACGGCCCCGCCGACCCACGGCACAGCGACCCCGCGGGAGTTTCACGTCCTCGATTTCGCCGCTGACGACGATCGGTCGGTGTTGATCGCGGCTCGAGGATCCCGAGGACACGACGTCTATCGACTCAACGCGGTGACGGGAGATCTGGAACGAGTGAGTCAGGAAATTTACGAGCGCGAGATGCTGCCGTTGCTCGACCGGACCGGGCGTGCACGCATCGCCATGAGAACGTCCACGCGGACGTCTTTCCCGCACCTGTTCCTTTACGATGTGGCGAAGGCCTTTCGCCGCTGGACGCCCCTTGACGAAGTGTTCAAAGAAGCGACAGGCGGCGGCTTTTCGGTTTCGCCGGATAATTTTTTCGGCCGGCGCGCGATTCCACTCGGTTTCGACGGCGATCCCGACGTGCTCTATTACGCCTCGAACCTCCGGCGGGAGCGGTTCGGGATCTACAGCGTCAATGTGAAGACTGGCAGAGCGATGGAGCGCGCGCTGGAGCATCCCCAGGCTGATCTCGTTGGGCCCGGACCGGAGGGCTCTGCTCCGGCAAATACGCTGGTTTTCGACCGGTACCGGCACGTCCTCGCGGGAGTTCGGTATCAGGACGCCATGGCCACGACCCTGTGGGTGCGGCCGGAATTCGAGAAACTCCAGCGCAGGTTGGATGCGACGTTCCCCAATCGGGCCGTGCGCATTGTCGGCTGGGACCGGCAGGAACGGCGTTTCCTTCTCCTGGCGCGCGGACCGAACGATGCCGGTGCGTATTCGCTTTTCGACTCCAAGAGCGGGAAGCTCATCGAATTCGCGCGCCGGGCTCCGTGGCAGGCGCCGGGAAAGACCTCGAACGCCGCGCCGTTCTCGTTCGCTTCGGTGCACGGCACGAGGCTCGGCGGACTGCTCATGCTGCCACGGGTCGTTCGCATGACTCCCGTGCCGGTGGCGATCCTCTTCCCGGAGGATCCGTGGGAACGCGTGTCCTCGGAGTACCAGCCCGAGGCAGAAGCGCTGGCGTCGCTCGGACTCGCCGTGCTCCAGGTCGAAGGACGCGGGACATGGGGGGGCGGCCTGGCCCAGCGCGCCGTGCCGCAGGAGGGGATCGAGCAGGCGCAGGCGAAGGATGCGCTCGAGGTTCTGGATACGCTCGCGAAAAAGTTCCCGCTCAGCCTGAAACGCGTCGCGGTGATGGGACGCGGCCGCGGCGCCTACGTGGCGCTGCGGGCCGCCCAATTGCACCCGGAGCGGTTTCGATGCGCGATGGGCCTGGAGCCTACGCTCGACGTCGGCGGTTGGATCGAGGATGCCCGATGGAAATGGAAATCCGCGGGACTGCTCACGGAAGGCATCTGGGGCGGACCGGAAGGAGTAAAACGCGCGTCGATTTTCGCGCATCGGGAACCCCTGACGTCGCCGGTGCTGCTGTTGGCCTATCCCGGTCCGCGCGGAGGCCAGCGAACCTTCGACTATCTTTCCGCGAAGCAGCTCGAACAGCGGCTGACGTCGGCCGGAACGCCCGTCGTGCTCGGCGACCTGGACGACGATTACGTACAGGGGCTACCGGCGGCGCGCGCCCGGGCGTTTCGGAAAATCGAGGAGTTCATCAACCTGTACCTCTACGAATACACCGTGAAGGTGGGTGAAACGAAGGCCCTGAAGAATTGAGCGTTTCCGAATTACCATGAACCGACCGACCCACCATCGCCCTGAAATGCCTCTCGATCGCCGCGCTTTTCTCGTCCGCTCTGCCGCCGGACTCGGTGTGCTCTTGCTCGCGCGAGCGTCCGGATGGAGCGCCGCGCCGGGAGTTGCGGCGGAGAGCCTTGCGCCTGCGGCTGCCGTCGCGCCGCGTTACCGCATCGGTGTATGCGACTGGATGATCCTGAAGCGGCAGAAACTCGGAGCGTTTCCACTCGGGAAAGAACTCGGGGTCGACGGCATCGAGGTCGATATGGGCGGGCTCGGACAGAGGGAGACGTTCGACAACAAACTCGCGGATCCGGCGACGCGGGAGCAGTTCCTGGCGAAGGCGCGCGAGTTGAACCTGGAGATCTGCTCGATCGCGATGTCGGCCTTCTACGCGCAGTCGTTTGCCGAGCGGCCCAACACGGAGCGGCTCGTCCAGGACTGCATCGACGTGATGAAGGCGATGAACGTGAAAACCGCGTTTCTGCCCCTCGGAGTCCGCAACGATCTGGTGAAACACCCGGAACTCCGTCCCGCCGTGGTGGAGCGGCTCAAGGCTGCGGCGCCGTTGGCGGAAAAGGCGGGGGTCGTGCTGGGCATTGAGACTGCGCTCGACGCGACGGCCGAGAGCGCGCTGCTCGACGAGGTGGGCTCTCCGGCGGTGCGCAGCTATTTCAACTTCTCGAATGCCCTGCAGAACGGACGCGATCTCCACGCCGAGCTCCGCACGCTCGGCGCAAAACGCATCTGCCAGATCCATTGCACGAATCAGGACGGCGTGCGTCTGGCCGAAGACCGCAAGATCGATCTCCGCAAGGTGAAAGCCACGCTCGAAGGGATGGGCTGGAGTGGCTGGCTTGTGATGGAACGTTCGCGCGACGCCGGCCGAGCAAAAGACGTGCGCTGGAATTACGGCGCCAACGCCGCGTTCCTGAAGTCGGTCTTTTGCCGTACCGAGAGCGCGAAATAGGTGGCCGCTGGCGGTTTGCCCGCGCTCCCGACGATTGCTTTGCGGGAGCATCTCACACCGGCACCGGAATCCGATGCCGAGGCGCGGACGGCGCCGCGCCCGTCACAACTGTCGGCGCTCGGAAAAACGCCGGGCGCGAAGCCGGTGCTGCGGCGAGCCTTCCTGGGGCGATGTTTGCCATGCTAGTGGTGAAATAATGAAATAACGAGGCCACGAAAACAACAGAGGGCATCGCCATTCGGCTTGACCTTGCTGCGTAATGAAACACGAGTGTCTTTCAGTATTTCATATGAACTAACCGCGAGCGGAGCGCGCCGCCGCGGGAACGTTTAGACAAACCCCTTTCCCCCCCGCGTGCCGCCGATGATTGCGCGATTTCTACCGCGATTCGCCTTCGCGCTTCCCGTGTTCTCGCTCGGGTTTGCGGCGGCGCTATCGGTCACGGCGCCGCGGATACGGGCGGCAGATACGACGCAGGACGAAACGTCGACCGCGACGGTCTACCTTTCCGGGCATGGCTCCGACGATGCGGTGGCCTGGGATTTCCATTGCAGCGACGGGCGCCAGAGCGGCCGGTGGACGAAGATCCGCGTGCCCTCGTGCTGGGAGCAGGAGGGCTTCGGAACCTACAACTACGGCATGCCGTTCTACGGAAAGGCGAATCCACCTGGAATCGCCCGCGAGGAGGGCATCTATCGGACGTCGTTCTCGGTGCCGAAGGAGTGGCAGGGGCGGCGGCTCCGGTTGGTTTTCGAGGGCGTCATGACGGATGCGAAGGTCCGTGTGAACGGCATCTCGGCGGGGCCGACGCACCAAGGCGGGTTCTATCGGTTCGGTTACGACGTGACCGATCTCGTGAAGTACGGCACCGGCAACGAACTCGAGGTGACGGTCGACAAAGAGTCGGCCAACGAAAGCGTGAATCTCGCCGAACGCCGGGCGGATTACTGGAATTTCGGAGGCATCTTCCGCCCTGTCTTCCTGCAAGTGTTCCCGGCGCGCTTCATCGATCGCGTCGCAATTGCGGCTCAGGCGGACGGACGGTTTTCGGTGGACGTTTTTCTTGGGGTCGCGGCGGTGGAGGGCGAGTGCGCCGAAGCGCAGCTGCTGGATGCTTCAGGCGGCCCGGTCGGCCAGCCTTTCGCCGCGTCGTTTGCGCCGGGGGGAGATCACGTTCGCCTAGAGACGAAGCTGGAGGGCGCGAAGACCTGGTCGCCAGAAACACCCGAACTCTATCGCGCGCGCATTTCGCTGCGGCAGGGCGGGGTGGATCGGCACGTCGTGACGGAGAGGTTTGGGTTTCGCACCTTCGAGGTGCGTCAGGGCGACGGTTTGTACCTCAACGGCCGGCGCATCCTGCTCAAGGGCATCAACCGCCACAGTTTCTGGCCGGAGACGGCGCGTACGTTGTCGCGAGAGCGCAACTACGACGACGTGCGGCTGATTCGCGAACTCAACATGAACGCTGTGCGCATGTCGCACTACCCGCCGGATCCCGAGTTTCTCGCGGCGTGCGACGAACTCGGACTTTGCGTGCTCGACGAGCTGGGCGGGTGGCATGGCGCCTACGATTCCGGAGTGGGCCGGCTCCTGGTCGGCGAGATGGTGCGCCGCGATGTGAACCACCCGAGCATCCTTTTTTGGGACAACGGCAACGAGGGCGGCTGGAACACCGAACTCGACGCGGAATTCGCGCGCTGGGATCCGCAGGGCCGCACCGTTCTTCATCCGCAGAAGAGTTCCGGGGGCGTGGAGACGATGCACTACCGGTCCTACGGCGAGACGCAGGAGTACCTCCGCGGCCGCGAAATCTATATGCCGACGGAGTTCCTCCACGGGCTCTACGACGGCGGCCACGGCGCCGGATTGTGGGATTATTGGGAGATGATGCGGAAACACCCACGCAGCGGCGGCGGGTTTCTTTGGGTGTTTGCCGACGAAGGCGTCGCTCGGACCGACCAAGGCGGCCGGATCGACAACGCGGGGAATTACGGGGCGGATGGAATCGTGGGGCCGCATCACGAGCGCGAGGGAAGTTTCAACGCGGTCCGCGAGATCTGGTCCCCGGTCGTGATCGGTCCCGAGCGGCTGCCGGAGGATTTCCGGGGCGTTTTCCAGGTGGAGAACCGCTACGATTTCACATCGCTCCGGCGCTGTTCGTTCCGGTGGGAGCTGGCGCGTTTTTCGAGCGCCGTCGAGGCGGTCGCTGCGCGAAAGGCGATAGCCTCCGGACAACTAGCCGGTCCGGAAATCGCCCCTGGGGCGCAGGGCGTGCTGACCGTGCCGCTGCCGACGAATTGGCGCGAGGCGCAGGCGTTGTTCTTGACCGCGCTAGATCCCGCCGGCCGCGAGCTCTGGACCTGGTCCTGGGAGATCGCAGAACCGAGTTCGCAGACAACGACGACCGGCACGACTGCCGATGCCAAGCTCTCGGCGAAAGAGGAGGGGGGGGACTGGGTCGTCACCGCCGGCACGCTGGAGCTTCGGTTCGACAAGACGACCGGCGAACTCGCCGGCGCGAAGAGCGACGGTCATGTTTTCTCTCTCGGCCGCGGACCCCGCTTTGTGGCGGCGCGCCGTGGAGATCGCACGCTCGACGGCTCCGTGAACCCGCAGGCGGCGAAGGGGGAGGATCGCGTCTACCGCGAGGTTGAGCGTTCGCCCTCGCTCACCCGCATGACCGTCCGCGTCGAAGAGAGCGCCGTGGCCGTCGATTGCGACTACTTCGGCTCCTTGCAGAAGACCCATTGGCGCATCGGCCGCGACGGCGCAGTGGTCTTGGATTACGAATACGCCTACGACGGCGTGGTCGAATTGATGGGCGTGGAATTCGACTATCCCGAATCGGCGATGCGGGCCATCCGCTGGCTCGGGCGCGGGCCGTACCGCGTCTGGCAGAATCGGATGCAGGGCACGATCTGGGGAGTCTGGGAAAACCGTTACAACGATCCGATTCCCGGGGAGAGTTTCGTGTATCCGGAATTCAAGGGCTACTTCCGCGATTGGCGCTGGGCGGTATTCTCCACGAGCGAGGGCGAACTCACGATGGAGAACCGCGGCGCTCCCGGCAGTTTCCTCGGCGTGTATGCGCCCCGGGACGGACGCGATGCGTTGCTCTACACGCTGCCGAACACCGGGCTGGCCGTATTGGACGTGATTCCGGCGGTGCGGAACAAGGTGAACGCCACCGACCTGATCGGGCCGTCGTCGCAGGCCCAGCGCGTCCAGGGCGTGCACCGCGGGCAGATCGCTTTCCGTTTCTCTCCTCATCGAAGGTAAACGATGGCTCCGATGCGCATCCTGAACGCTCTGCGGTTTCTCCTCTGTCTTTCCGGACTCGGCTTAGGGCTCACGCAGCTTTCCGCCGAGACACGGGTGGAGCTTCCGTCGCAAGCGGTGCCCCGGGTTCGGTTCGGCGCGGAGCGGCTGGTGCAGGCCCTGGAATCGGTCGGAGAGAAGGCCTCGGTCGTCGAAGCGCGCGAAAACGTCCCGACGCCGGGGGAGAGCGCTCGCCGCGTGGTGCTGGAAATCGAAAACACCCCCGCGAAGAGCGCTTCGGAGGAACAGTTCTCGTTGAACAGCGGGGCGGACGGAGTCTTGCACGTGCACGGCGGCGGCGCTTCGGGCGTCCTGTACGGCTGCCTCGAACTTGCGCGGAGGGTTCAGGCCGCGGGGAGACTCCCGGAGCGTATCGAATTCGCGGATGCACCGGCGCTGAAGCTGCGCGGCACGTGCATCGGGATGCAGAAGACGTACATCCTCCCCGGCCGCCACGTTTACGAGTATCCCTACACCCCGGAGCTGTTTCCCTTTTTCTACGACAAGGCGTTCTGGACGCGGTACCTCGACTTCCTGGCCGCCAACCGGCTGAACACGCTTTACCTCTGGAACGGGCACCCGTTCGCGTCGTTGGTGCGCCTCAAGGACTACCCGTACGCGATGGAGGTGCCGGAAGACGTTTTCCGGCGGAACGTGGAGATGTTCCGCTACCTGACGGAGGAGGCGGACAAACGCGGCATCTGGGTCGTCCAGATGTTCTACAACATCATCCTTTCGAAACCGTTCGCCGAGCGCCACGGCCTCCCGACGCAGCTCGCGGCGAGCAATCCGATCGCGGCGGACTACACGCGGAAATCCATCGCCGAGTTTGTGCGGCAGTATCCCAACGTGGGACTGCTCGTCTGCCTCGGTGAGGCGCTCCAGGATCTTCCGCAGCAGACGAGTTGGTGCACCGACGTGATCCTGCCGGGAGTGAAGGACGGGATGCGGGAAGCCGGCTTGAGCTCCGAGCCGCCGGTGATCATCCGCGCCCATGCCACGGACGAGAGAACCGTCATGCCTGCCGCGCTGGAGGTGTACGGTAACCTCTACACGATGGCGAAGTACAACGGCGAATCGCTCACCACCTGGGAACCGCGCGGAGTCTGGCAGGAGCGACAGCAGGCGATGGGAAAACTCGGGTCGATGCACGTCGTCAACGTTCACATTCTCGCGGACCTGGAGCCGTTCCGGTACGGGGCGACCGAGTTCATCCGGAAGTCCGTCCTCGCGATCCGCGGCCGCCTCGGTGGGTCGGGACTGCATCTCTATCCGCTGGCGTATTGGAACTGGCCTTACTCGCCCGACGCCGTAGAGCCGTCTCTGGAGCAGATCGACCGGGACTGGATCTGGTTCGAAGCGTGGGCGCGCTACGCTTGGAATCCCGACGTCGACCCGGCCGAGGATCGTGAATACTGGGTGCGCCGGCTGGCGGAACGTTATGGTTCGCCGGAGGCGGCGAAACAGATCCTGGCCGCGTACAACGATGCCGGCGAATGCGCTCCGAGACTCCTGCGCCGCTTCGGCATCACCGAAGGCAACCGGCAGACGCTCTCGCTCGGCATGACGCTGGATCAGCTAGTCGACCCGAAACGCTACCGCGCGTATCCGGAGTTGTGGCTTTCGCAGGCGCCCCCAGGAGAACGTCTCGACGAGTTCTCCGAGAAGGAATGGAAGCACGAGCCGCACGTGGGCGAGACGCCTGTCTCGATCGTCGACGAAGTGCTGGCGTTCTCTCAGCGCGCGATTGGGGAGATCGATGCGGCTGCGCCCGCCGTGTCTCGAAATCGCGACGAGTTCGAGCGGCTGCGCAACGACGTCCGCTGCGTCCGAGCCCTCTCGTTGAACTATGCCGAGAAAGTAAGGGCCGCGCTCGCCGTTCTCCGTTTCAGGCTCAGCGGCGACCCCCGCGACCTCGCAGCGGCCGAACCGCATCTCGCGCAGAGTCTGGTGCATTACCGGGAGCTGGCGAAGCTGACGGACAAGACCTATCGGTTTGCGAACACCATGCAGACCAGCCAGCGCCGCATTCCGGTCACGGGCGCGGTGGATGGAAAACCGGCGAACTACCACTGGGTGCAGCTGCTGCCGGTGTACGAGAAGGAGCTCGCCGACTTTCGCGCCCGACTGAAGGACGTGCAGAGCAAGGGCGGAGCGCTTCGCGTTCCCGCTCGCCACGGCTGGATACCCGTTGCGTTCTCGGTCGTCGGAGGCGAAGCCCGGACCTACACCCCCGGCGTGGGAGCTTCGGTTTTCACCGATGCCCCCCTTACGATCCAGTCATTGGCTCCGGAGCTGTCGGAGCTGACGGCGGTGCGGTTCCCTCGCGCGAACGGCGCCGCGGGAGATCCTCCTGTTGTGCTCGACCTCAGTGCGCCTGCCGTTGTGCTCGTGGGCTTTGCGCACACTCCTGCTCCGGGGTGGCGACGCGTTCCGGAACTCGAGACGGATGCACTCGCCGGAGAGCGTATGGGAACGGAAGCGCTCCTGGAGAACGCCGCCACCGTGGATGAAGTTGGAGCGATCGACGTTTATGGTTACCGACTCCCTGCGGGGCGGCAGACGCTGGATCTGCGCGGCAGCGGAGCCTTTGTCGTTCTGGGCGTGGTTGCCCAAGCGCCAACCGCCGCGCCTCACGAAAAACCCTGACAGGCTCTCCCTCACCTTAAGATCCAGGAAGTTTCCGAGAATATCGCGGGAGAACTATCCCAAAGATACCGCATAATACGCTACACACCCAGCACCTCTCGGACGCCGTCTCCCCACACTCCGGCCTCCCGTTTTCGTCAGCTGCATATCCCCTCCATCCGCCCCCGGTGACCCGAATCGTTTGCGACAGAACTCAGTTGTAGCCCTGCCCATCCGTTTTCGCGCCTCCAGCCGCCTCAGATTGGCGCTCTGCCTTCGGTCTTCTGCCCCCCCCAAATGAATAGTCCTATCCGTACCACGAACTCGTACCGTGCCTTGGTCCGAACGCTCGCCACCTCGATTGCGGTGCTCGGGCTCTCGACATCGCTCACTCCCACGACTGCCCGCGCGCAGCAAACCGCTGATGCCCCGGCCCGGCCCGCCACCGGTTCGGTTCAAGGGCGGGTGCTGAACTCCGAAAACGGGAAGTATCTTCCGAACGTGCGTATCACCGTTCCCGGTACGACCTTCGAGACGATGACCGGCGACTTCGGCGACTACCGTCTCGACAATCTTCCGGCGGGGCAGGTGAAGATCGTGGCGGAATACACCGGCCAGGCGCCAAAGACGGTCACCGTGACGGTGCCGCGCGATTCCATTGCGACGCAGAACATCTCGTTCGGGCGGGGTCACGTGCGCGAGGACGGGACCGTCGAGCTCGACGAGCTTCGCGTGGAGGCCGATCGCTTCAAGAACGCAAAGGAACTCGCGATCAACGAGGAGCGCATGTCCGTCACGCTGAAGAACGTCGTCGCGTCGGACGCCTTCGGCCGCATCCCCGAGGGCAACATCGGCGAATTCGTGAAGTTCGTTCCCGGCGTCCAGGTGAACTATGGCGGAGCCTACACTTCCGATGCCGACGCTTCCAGCATCACGATCCGCGGCTTCGGTCCCGAGACGGTGGCGATCACCGTCGACGGCATGCCGATGAGCAGCGCAAATCCCGCGGGCCTGACCCGTGCGGTCGGCCTCGACATGCTCTCGATCAACAACGCCTCGCGCGTGGAAGTGATCAAGGTCGCGACCCCCGACATGCCCGGCAACTCTCCCGGCGGTTCGGTCAACCTCGTGAGCAAGTCCGCCTTTGAATACGCCAGACCCACGTACAACTGGAGCGTGTACATGAGCGTGAATTCGGAGCGGATGAACGTTTTCAAGAAGACGCCCGGCCCTGGAGATCACGACACGTACAAGACACTTCCCGGCGGCGACTTCACGGTGGCGGTGCCGATCAGCAGCAAGTTCGGCTTCAGCGTCACCGGTTCGACCTCGAACCAGTTCAACGTGAACCATCGGGCGCGTCCCGAGTGGCAGTTCACCCCTGTGAACATCAACCTGACGCCGATCGGCGGTCCGAGCGGACCGACGACCAACGCGGAAGGTTTCCAGTCCGATCTCGCTCACCCATACCTCAAGAAGTTCTCGCTCACGGACGATCCGCGGTTCTCGCGGCGTCATGCGGGAAGCATCAAGGTGGATTGGCGCCCCTGGGATGGCCACGCGTTCAGCTTCGGGTATTCACTCTCCGTCTACAGCAGCGTTGAGGGCTCGCGCCGCCTGCAGATCACGAGCGGAACGGCGGACGACTGGGGTCCGACCTTTGTCACCAGTCACAAGTATTCGACCACGGGCGGCACCATCAATCCCGGCAGTGTTGCGCAGCAGGATATCGACATGCGCGACAAGACGGGAATCACGCACTCGGGGCGCTTCTCCTGGAACTATATCAAAGGCGCCTGGGACATCCGGACGGCGGCCAGCCTCTCCACCTCCCGCGGTTCCTACAAGGACGAGGAGAACGGTCATTTCTCCGCCTTGCAGGCGAAAATCGACCTGGGACAGGTCTACTTCAAAAATATCAACGACGGCATCCCCGGATCGATCGAAGCTTACGGACGCAACGGAAGCCGGATGGATTATACGAAACTCCAGAATTGGTCTCCGGACGACTTTCGGGCTTCGTCCGGCCAGTCCGAGTCGATGTCAGACACGAACACCTATCGCGTCGACGTTCTGCGCCAGTTGGACTTCATTCCGCTTCGTTGGGCGAGTTTCGACGTGAAGGTCGGTTGGTACCGCGAGGAGAATATCGACAAAAAATGGGGGCGCGGCACGGGTTTCCGACGGTCCTATCTCTCGACCGCTCCGGCGCTACGTCCTGCGGACTATATTGACGACGGGTATCGCGGCGTGGACCCGGGTTTTGGTTTTGCTCCCCAGGAGTGGATCAGCACCTACTCCGTCTTCAAACTCTGGAAAGCGCATCCTGAGTATTTCGGTTTCACGGAATCCGATCTGGTCAAGAACTACGACAGCACGACGAACCAGACCAAGCGCATCACCGAGACCAGCGATCAGTATTACGCGATGCTGAACGCACGCATGTTCAATAATCGCCTTAAGATCGTTACGGGCGGCCGAATGGAAAACAAGACGCGCGACGGACGGTCGCCGTACCTGGATGCCAAGTGGAACTACATCAAGAACACGGACGGTTCCCTCTACCGCGACGACGCGAATCCGCAAGGCGTGCGTCTCGACCAGAGTTCGTCCGTTCTCTTTGCCAACACCACGGCGGGGCAGGCGCTCCGGTCTACGCTGTCTTCAAAGGGCATCGCGTTCCCCTCAGCTCCGATCGTCACCGGCACGCTGGCTCAGCGGCAGCTGAATCTACTTCCGAACCGGCCGGTTCACGGAGAAACCAAGGGCAAGTTCAACCCGATGGTCGGCGCCTCATTCGAAATCACGAAAAAACTCGTGGGACGTCTCGCCTTGAGCAAGACGACCGCCCACGCCGACTATGAGAATGGCGATATCGGTCTCATTTCCGCGGCGAACGGCTTTTCTGTGAACGAGAACACAGATCCGACCGCCACCTACAAAGGCACCATCAAGGTGGCCAATCCCAATCTGAGTCCCGAGGAGACGATGAAGTGGGACGCGGGCCTGACGTACTACACCGAGAGCGGCGGTAAACTTGAGGTGAGCTACTATCTCGCGACCACAAAGAATTTCCAGGTCTCGACGTCGATCGACGAGACATCACCGGAGTTCACCGCGCTGCTCGAGTCTTTGGGACTCGACTGGGATAACTACCACGAGTGGCAGATCACTTCTGCCTACAACGGCCCGGGCACTGCTCGCCAGCAAGGGATCGAGGTGGAGGCGACGCAGGATCTCGGGTTTCTTGGAGATTGGGGAAAGCACTTCTACGTGTTCGCCAGCTTCGCGAAGAAGTGGCTGCACGAAGAGCTCACCAACAAGTACTCGGAAGTGAAACCCAGTTCCTCAAACTACGGAAGCGCCGGCGTTATCTTTAATACGAAGCGGATTAGCTTCAACGTGCGAGCCACGTACCGCGATGCAACCTATTCGGGGCAGATCGCCGGAACGCCGACGTATCAGGGGAACACCTACCGGATTGGCCGCTATAATCCCTCGGAAATCCGCGTGGACAGCGAGTTCAACTACCGCCTCTCGAAGCACTATTCGTTGTTCATCACAGGCCGAGATATCACGAATGCCGGGCGGAAGGTGCGCCAATACGATCTGTTTGGCGTCTACCCAGATTACGCCCAGCTCGACACGTGGCGGCAATTCGGCGTCCAGGTGACGTTCGGCGTCAGCGGTTCGTTCTAACCTCGAAACAACGATGATGACCCTCCGCAACGTTCTCTCCCTGACTGCGCTTGGCGCGGTGGTTGTTCTGCCGCTGCCAGTGACGGCGGCAGATAGCTCAGCTACGCCAACGCAGCCTTTGAAACCGTTTGCGGAGGTGGCGATGTCGCGAGCGCAGAAGATCGTCGATGCGCTCGCGCTCGCGGACGGGACTCTGGCCGCGCAGGTGCGCTCCGCCGTCGCCGAGCACTACGAGAAGTTGCACGCGCTTCACGAGGCGCGGGACAAGGAAATCGCCGGGATGCGGAGTGACGCTGCGCTAGACGCAGCGGCCAAGACGGCCGCGACGGATCGCATTCGGCGCGAAACGGAGATCGGCGTGCGCGATCTGCACTACGCGTTTTTCGCCGAGCTCAGCGTGATGCTTTTGCCGGAGCAGGTGGAGAAGGTGAAAGACGGACTTACCTACGGCGTTCTGCCGCTGACGTACCGCGTCTATTGCGAGATGCTTCCGAGCCTTACCGCGGAGCAAAAAAGTCAGATCCTCGCCTGGCTCACCGAGGCGCGGGAGCACGCGGTGGATGGCGGCTCCTCCGAGGAGAAACACGGTTGGTTCGGCAAGTATAAGGGGAGGATCAACAACTACCTCGCGAAAGCCGGCTACGACATGAAGAAGGCCGAACACGAACTGCAGGAGAAACACAAAGCGGCGCGTAACGCTCCGGCGCCCTAGCACGTCACAGAGCCGCCTCAGTTCGGGGCGCCGAAACCAAACAACCATGACCTTATTCCGTCGACTCCTCCTTGTATCTACGACCGCCATACTTTTCGCCGCCGGATCCGCTCGGGCGCAGTACCCCTACATCTCCAGCGACGTCAAACATGAGTCGGACGCACGCAGGGCCGCGGCGGACCAGCGATCCGACGAGGCATGGGCGAAGGCGCTGCCCGTGGTCCAGGAGTGGGCGACGAAGGGCAAGCCGTACATACCGGGAGCGGCGGAACCCAAGGATCTGCCGCAGGCGGCGATTCCGGCGTTTCCCGGGGCGATGGGTGGCGGCATGCACAGCTTTGGCGGACGCGGAGGGCGGGTTTATGTCGTCACTTCGCTGGAGGACCGCGGTCCGGGCACGTTCCGCGAGGCGCTCGAGGCCGGCGGCCCCCGCATCGTGGTGTTCAACGTTTCGGGCATCATCCGCCTGAAGGAGCGCATCCGCGTTCGCGCTCCGTATATCACCATCGACGGCAGCAGTGCGCCCGGCGACGGCGTGTGCATCGCCGGCGATACGGTCGAGCTGGAAACGCACGATGTGGTCATCCGGCACATGCGGTTCCGTCGCGGAGAAACTTGGGTAGGCGACCGGAATGATTCCCTCGGAGGCAATCCGATCGGAAACATCATGATCGATCACGTATCCGCGAGTTGGGGACTCGACGAAAACATGTCGATGTACCGCCACATGTACCGCGCGCCCGGCAGCAAGGAGGAGCAGAAGTTGCCGACGGTGAATATCACGATTCAGAACAGCATTTTTAGCGAAGGCCTGAACACCTATCACCACGCGTTCGGCGGGACGATCGGCGGGCTCAACAGCACGTTCTACAACAACCTTTTCGCCTGCAACACGGGGCGAAACCCGAGCGTCGGCATGATCGGCGATTTCACCTTCGTGAACAACGTGCTCTTCAACTGGCGTCATCGGACGATCGATGGCGGAGACCAGCGGAGCATTTTCACGATCGTGAACAACTACTTCAAACCCGGGCCCGCCACGCCGAAGGACGAACCCATTGCCTGCCGCATCCTCAAACCGGAGTCGGAGCGCAGCAAAACCGTCGTCGACAATTTCGGTAAGGCCTACGTCGCCGGAAACGTGGTCGAGGGAAATGAGAAGGTCACGGCGGACAATTGGGACGGTGGTGTCCAGCCTGCCTCCAAGGCGTCGGTGGAGACGATTCTGCCCAAGATCCGCCTCGATAAGCCCTTTTCGCATGCCTACCTCGAGATCCGTCCGGCGAAGGCCGCATATCAGTATGTTCTGGCGAACGCAGGCGCGACGCTGCCGCACCGGGATCCGGTCGACGCCCGTGTGACTCAATCGGTCCGCACCGGTGAAGTGAAGACCTCGAAGCCGGGCGATCTCCATGAGAAGCTGAGCGGGCTGAGATACTCGGACAAGACGATCGAGGAATTGGCCGCCCTCGTGGAAAAGGGCATCATCACCGATCCGAAGCAGGTGGGCGGGTATCCCGAGTATCGAGGCCAGCCCTACAAAGACAGCGACGGCGATGGCATGCCGGACGCGTGGGAAACGAAGCACGGCCTGAATCCCAACGACGCGTCGGACGCTTCTGCGGAAGCCGGCGTCGGTGGTTATTCGAATATCGAGTGTTTCCTCTACGGCATCCATCCGACCGGCCCGAGGACCGATTGGGACGATGCGAAAAACAACGTGGATCGGAGAAACCAGCCCGTGAGCTGAAACGGGCGAGCCGGAGAGCAGATTTTCTGGGGAAAATCCAGTAGGTGATAGCTAGGAACCCTATGTTCGGGGTGAGAGCGCGGGCCGGGGCCCGCGCTCTCCATTTTGCGCTGGCTGAGCGCAAAAGCGGTCAGCTGGCAAACCGGTGCGGAATACCGTATGCGTCCGCCCCGGTGCCTTCACCGGCATCTCCGCGTCCAGCGCTGTATGGTCGCTGCCTGCGGCAAGTTCGTTCGCTCCTGTCCTCGGCAGCGACCAAACAGCTTACCCTTCACGCGGATGTCTGTGCCGACTGGATCGGCCTTCTTCGTCAGGATTCGACCAGCGAGAAAGAACAGGAATGAAGACCAAATATCCGCGCAGCGGGTGATTAATAGACCTTGTCGAAGGACGTGCCGTTGAACCGGTAGACACCGCCGTCGCCCAGGCCGAACCAGAGCCTGTCTCGTCGGTCGCGATAGATGGTCCACACCATGGAGCTGGTCAGTCCGTCGCGTTGAGTGAAGTGAGTCAGCCGCTCACCGTCGTAGCGCCACACACCGCTGTCGCGGGTGCCGAACCACAGGTTGCCGGCCGCGTCTTCGGCGATGGCGAACACCCGACTCAAGGATTCCGACGCACCCTTGTCCTTGAGATCGAGGCCTTGCTGTTTGGTGAAGTTGGACAGGGATCGACCGTCATACCGCAGCACGCCGAGGCCGTTGTTGCCGATCCACAGCACTCCGCGGCTGTCTTCGAAAACACTGCGGACGTGAAACGGCTCCTCTTCCGCCGCGAGGCCCAAGGTTCGGTCGTCCAGGATCGTGAAGTTTCGTCCGTCATATCCAAATACCGCAGGATACGTCCCGAACCAGATCATCCCGTTGCGCCCGCGGCTGATGGCGGTGACGCGGCAGTCGCCACGGGTGACGCCATCAGCCGACACCGGGAAGGGCAGGAATTCCAGCCTCCGGCCATCAAAGCGATACACCCCTTGGCCATTGAACTGGGCAGCTGGTTTTCCGCTATCGCCGAGAAACCAGAGATCACCGGCGTCCTTGCGCCAGGTATGTCCCAGTGCGACGTTCCGTTCGTCCTGATTTCGTCCGACTTGGGTCGTGAACGACTTGCCATCGAAACGGCTGATCCCATCTCCGGTCCCGAACCACAAGTCTCCGGCAGCATCTTCCTGAATCGTTCGGACCTGATTTCCGCTCAAGCCATCGGCCACCGTGTAGTAGGAAAACTCGTGCCCATCCCAACGGCTCACGCCCTCATTGTGGCTTCCAAACCAGAAGCGCCCCTGGCTGTCCTCAAAAATCGAGCGAATCCCGGAGGTGAACCGGAGGGACACCCGCGAAGGTTTCGCCTCCACGACCGTTTCGGGTGATCGGTCAATCCGGGCCTCCCGGCCATTTGCATCGGAGGCGCCCTGGCCCGATTGAGAGCCGATCGTAAGCGCGAAGCTGCAGATAATAGAAATCTGCCGAGGGATGGACGTCTTCATCTTCTTCCGCCGATCATCACAGATGAGCCACGCGTGTGCTCGGCACCCGAGGCTGCTCCGCAGCCGAAGTGCCGAGCATACGCGCTGGCTCTGGCGACTGGTTGGGCTGGGTCCCGCTTGCAGACATGGCTCAGTGGTTTGCTTCGAGCGATTCGCTGCCAGTCAAGGCGGCGAATTTCATCGCCGCCACTTCAAAAGCTGACGCTCCCCTGCCGCGCATCGTCACGCGAAGTTTTACTGGCGCGCCTCGCGAATAACAACCTGCCGCAATCCACTTCGGTCGATCAGTCGCCTCTACGTGTGTCGCGGCGACTCCTTGACGCGTAACAGTGAGAGCTACGCGTTGGCGTCAGACGTAACCGTGAGATCGATGCCGGCCGCACGGTCGTAACAGTGAGAGTTACGATGGCTGCCAGCCGGCCGGCGTTAGTGGCGTGAGATCGTCCTGATTGGTCATCGCCGGCCGGCGGTGAAGCACATCGCGCAGATACGCGAGCGGGTCCTTGCCGTGGCGCTGACAGGAGACGACGAGCGAGTAGATGATCGCGGAGCGCTGGCCGGCGGCGGGATGACCGATGAAGAGCCAGTTCTTCTTTCCGATGGCCGAGGGCCTGATCGCGTTTTCGACCAGGTTGTTGTCGATCCGGGTAATGGAGTGCTGCTGATGCGCGACCAACACCGCCGAATGGTTGAGCAGGTCGGTGCAGACTTTGCCGAGCTGCGATTGCGGGAGTGCCTGCCTGGCCAAGCCCGCAACGATGCGCTTCGGCCAGTGCAGCGGCCGGACAAAATGCTCCTGCCGCAACGCCGCGCGGAGTTCGCCGACGTTCGCCTCGTCCCGCTGCGCCTCCAAACGGTAAGGTTTGCCGATGACCTTCAGCACGAGGTTCGCCGCCTTGGGCCGCTCATCGATCGCCTCGTGGAACTTGCGCCTGGCGCGGGCCCAACAGCCCCCGCGCACGATGCCCTCGGCCTTGCGCTCGTGGCTGGCCCCCGGATAGGAGGCGCCCTAAGGAATACCCGCGATACGCCGCGTCAGACCAAACATGACCGAAAAGAAGGCGGCCTGGATCAGCACGCGTGCCCCGAGAGCATACTGCATCGCGTGATGTTCATAGAGGACAGCCGGCGGGCGAATGAAGGTCTGCATGATGACCGCCAGAGGCAGAAGGATGATCGGAACGATCCACGCCGGGAAAGTTGCCAGTACGACTGCGGCCCCGCGGCCCCGCTTCGAGCGACTGCCGAGGAATATCGCACCAGCCACCACAAGCAGCGCCGCCTCCAGCGCGTATTCAACTGCGGTCCGAGCATGTGGTACCGCAGTGACGGAGATGTGGCCATGCCGCCACCCAGCGAAGAGAGCAGCGACGCCGGTCAACGCGAGCCCTAGGCAGGTGGCTGCGAGCGCGCCACGGCCGCTGAGACGGCGGCGTCGGATCATCCAGCCCGCGACTGCCGCCCCAACAAGCGCCCCCAACCCTGTCATCGCGGCGGAGCCATTGCTCGCGATCAGCCCAATATCCGCAAAGTCCGTCAGATTCCGGGCGGTTGCCGCGAACAGGGGGGGCCGCTCACGCAACCGCAGCGTCAGGCCTCCACCAGGCTGGTTGACGAGTGCGAATTTCGTCCCCGCTTGGTCCGTGGTTTGGATACGCGCGTTGAAGAACCATGCGTCGGCGGACCACACCCCCACGCCGGGAATCTCCAGCCAGCGATAGCCCGCAGCGCCGGGAATCGCAATGGGTACGGTCCCAGCCGGCAATTCATCGAGCACGATCGTCCGAGTTCCCTCTGCCACGGTATCCTGCACGATCCGATAAGGCGGACGATCTCGCACGCTGAGGCGCGGGTCTCCAAGAAGGAAATACTGGTGCCAGCGTGCAAATGCCTGCATGGCTCCGCGACTCTGTACCTGAACGACGTGACCGATGGGAAAACCCGGCCACGTGTGCGCCAGCGGCGTTTCTCCGTGCTCTCCGATCATGTAGTCGCCGGACGGCGATGAAACGAATCCGGCATAGGCCGAAGCACCTTGATCGACGAAGGCCAGCGCGATGCCGTCACTGTGCCATGGCTGGAAGGTCCGGCAACTCGCCGCGGCGGCTACGAGGGGCGGAAGCGCCGGGACATCGCTGGAGCGCAGTCCCTGCCAACTGTGCGGCGTGCCGTGCCCGCTGAACAGAAGACAGTCGGCGCGGCGAAGCGCGGAACGAAGCGTCTCGGGAGTGAACGCGACCAGGGCTGGCGGACGGCTCGAATAGTCGACGATCGTTTGCGCGCCGATGATGTGAATCGTCACTCCTGTTTTTGCTTGGTCTCGGCGGCGCCAAAGCTCGCGGGCTCGAACGAGCGTCGAGCCAGTTATGATGCCAACCGAAATGAGCTTCTTGTGTTGCGCGAGCGCGCGACCGAGGTCCGCCAAGGCAGCTTCGCTTAGGAATGGCGGTGAGGCCACCCACAGCAAAAACGCAGGATCGTCCTTGAGTGCCGAGGCTAGATCAGGCGCAACCGCGTGCGTCGTCACGGCCGCTATCTCCGCTCCGAGCGTTCGATAGGGATCGGCAGGGTCGGCAAGGACTACGACGTCTATGCGGTCTTTGCTTGGCGCCAGAACGTCTCTGCCGACCGTCTCAGCAAAAGCACGACAGATCACTGCGGCCGCAAGCACAATGGTCGTGGTCAGCACGCGGGCGAGACGAGACGTCATGAGATGAATCCAGGTCGGCTCAGATTTCATGACTTGTTCTATTGGCCCCGGAAGAAGCCAGGATGAATTTACGGCGAATTCTCCGTGAAATCCTTCGTCTGTACCAGTGCGGGACGCGCGCTCACAGTTTCTTCGCGCCCCGCAAGCTTGTGCTCGATCCCATCGCGGAAGCAGGCGCCTGCCGATGAACCGGTGTTTCGCCTGCGAGCGTGGTACTTGAGGCTATCGCGAGAGCGAACGCTTGCGGTTGGGGCGGCGCGTCTCTGCGACGACACGACCGGGTTGCCTGCGCTCACCGTGGATAGTCGCTCGGCGTAGCTTACGTTCCGGCGCTGAAGCTCGGGTCGCTCAGGTTCTGCTTCGCCCAACGCAGGCTCCCGGCTTAATCGCGCCGCAGAGACGTGTCGCGCCCGCCGGAAGCGCGTGCTCGACGGGATGCACGGAGACGCACGGTCTTTATTCGACGGTCAGCGACTCGACTTCGACGGACGTGCCGGAGAACCACGTCAACTCCACTCGATAGCTCCCCGCGTTGATGCTGGTGCAGGTGCGCAGGCGCCACATTTGCCAGGAGGCTCCGGTCACCTGCGTCTCTTCCGAACAGAGCACGTTGCCGACGCTATCCATGAGCTCGTAGCGGACGCGTGCCGCACCGGCTGCCATCGGTCGCAGACGAAGGGCCAGGCGATAGCGGTCGCCTACGCCGACGGTGATGGGCCAGAGTTGCGTTGGGTGCTTGGCGTCGAGAACCAAGGTCCCGGACGAGTCCGGACGCGCGGCGTAGGTCGTCGCCGGACGTGTGGGACGGACAAATACGCCGTACATGTGCGCCGCCTGCGCCGCTGAGCTGTGGCCGTTGGGTCCGAGTACAACATGATCGCCCTGCGAAAAGTGGCGGCGGAACAGCTGGAAACGCGCGGTGCCGATCTCGATTTCCCCGCGAACGGCTTCCCAGTCGGAAAGCCACGCGGGACTTTCGGAGCAGGCGCGGTCGAGAGCCACATAGACGTCCGCGTGATCCGCGAGATCGAACTGCGCCTGCAGCGCGGACGATCGCTCGTCAGGAGGCGTCACGAGCCAGTCGCTCCCGGTCAGTTCCGCAGGGGCTTGATTCAGCATGGGGCCGGCGGGGCCGTACAGGCGGGCGCCTCGACGGAGATTTCCAGCCGCATTCCAGACGCGAGGTTCGCGAGAATTGGTCACGACCAGATTTCGGATCGCCTCGGCGGGCGGCAGCGGGCGCGTGGGAAGAAGCACGACCAACTCCGGCGCTGCGGAAAACGTGACTGTGGCTCCCGCGGCGTGGTGGCTGCGCCACAACGGGACTGAAGTGCCGCCGGCGCCCGCGGACTTGAGGAACTCGCCGGTGTTTTCCCAGCTGCCACCCTCGGAGGGGCGCACTCCCGGAAGCAACGCGGCGATCAGGTCGGCGTCGCGTTCCAACGTGAAGGAGAGTGGTCCTGCCGGGCCGCTGCGACGCTGAAGCCAGGCGGCGTTCCTCAATTCTTCGGGAAGCCCGACGAGGGTCTGCGGGGAGTCGGAGTAGAGCCGGTCGCCGGTGTTCAACCAGCGCTGGAGTGTCGTTTCAGGGTCGGCACGGAGCGCGCTGATCACACCTTCGGAGAATGGCGTTGCCGGCCGAGTGGCGGGAAGGGGCTGTGCTGCTTTCGGTCGGGCGATGGCGATGGCCGAGATCACGGCCTGGTACGAAGCGACGCGGGGAAATGCGATTTCGAGTTTCCCGTCGGCGACCTCGGTTTCGAAGATCTTCTTCACGGCGTGCGCGTAGCCGGCCTCTTTCCAGAGATCCAGGTTGCGGGCGACTGTCCGGCCGTTGAGGGCGACGTCGAACAGCCGCCAACCGGAAGCGTCGGTGTTGCCGCGACCGTACCACGGTTCGACGAAATGGAGCTCCACGCGATACCGGCCGTTGGGGAGATCGAAGCGGTACGACAGCGCGTTCCGTCCGTAACGAAACGTGCGATACAGCTGCGGATCCCGCGTGCCGGAGATCGGGACGTTGACGCGCCGGACGCTGCCGAGGTCCGGATCGAGGTCGGGGTAGGAGCGGGCCCAGGAGCGGGATCCCCAGCCGGAACGGGTCGTGTAACTCTGGTCGGCGCTCCAGGTCGCGCCATGGACGTCGCGGTACTCCGGCCCTCCGCAGTTCACCCGGCGAACGTACTCCCAATCCGGTGCGGCGCCGGTCGTGTCGGAGTCACGGAGCTGTAGTTTTCGAGCGCGGGGAGCGTCGGGAAGGTGGTGAAGCACGATCGCATCGCCGGCCACGTCCCGGCCGTTCTGGCGGGCGACGGCTCGGAGGAGATTCCAGCGCAGCGCGACGCCGTCCCAGTGGAAATGTCCGGTGGCATCGCGGCGCCGAACGCCCAGAGAGGCGCCTTCGGCGTCGTTGAAAAGCTCCACTTCGTCGCAATTGGAGTAAGCGACAATGCCGTTGACCGTCCCTGGCGCCGTCCATCGATCCGGGGCGGTGGATCCGGCGAGTTCGACCATCGGGGCGGTCGCAGCGGCGACGTTGTGACTGCGGAAGAGATAATAGGCGTCGAGCGGTTCGCCCCAGAGCGTGAGCAGGCCTTTGTTGTTTGCCGGTCCGAGACGGTCGAGCTGGCTCCAACCATCCGCGATCTGTTCGCCCTTCGCTCCGGAGGTTCGCCCCGGGTTGTCGTGGGTCGCGAAAAGCCAGTGGAACTGTCCCGCGACCTCTCCGCGCACGGTGTCGGCCAGGCGGAGTTTCGTCTCCAGCAGCCGGTTGAAAGGCTCTTCCGGAAAACCGCTGGAGCCGCCCTCGTCGGATTCGTGGAGATCGATGCTCCGCCAAGCGCCGTATTCCCCGACGAGTCGCTGTCGGCGAAGATCGTTCGCGTAGGTGGCGGGATCGCCGCCGTAGGTGCCGGTCCAGTTTTGGGGCACGTCCCAGTCGGTTCCGCTCCCTCCGTTGCAGGTGGTGACCAACCGTTGACTGCCTGCGGTCGGATCCAACTCCCGGATGATCGCGGTCGCGGCGCGGGCGAACTCCGTCGGCAGCTGGCTCTCGTTCTGGAGTCCCCAAAGCACGAGCGAAGGGCTGTTGCGGCGTTCCTTCACCCAATCGCGCAGGAGCGAGAGGAAGCTCGCCCGAAAATCGTCGCGGTCGAACCAGATGTGCGCGCCGAACTGCGGCCACCAGGTGAGGCCGTCGGCGTCCCAGTATTCCTGATACCGGAGGTTGTGCGGGTGGTGGGCGTCGCGGAAGCCGTTGAAGCC
This sequence comes from Opitutaceae bacterium EW11, assembly GCA_003054665.1. Lineage (GTDB taxonomy): Bacteria > Verrucomicrobiota > Verrucomicrobiia > Opitutales > Opitutaceae > EW11. The sequence continues at coordinate 624,419 of QAYY01000003.1, forward strand.
GGCGGCCTCGATCTGCCGGACCCGGGCACGGATCTGCTCGGCCGAGAAGGCGTGGCTACCCCCGAGCAGGTTCGGGTATTCGCAGGTCCCTTGGAGAAACGTCGGTTCTCCGTTGAGAAGGAACGTGCCGCGGCCGGAGCCGTCCGGATTGGGCCACTCGATCCAGCGGAATCCGTACGGCGTATCCACGCGGTCGAGCACGGACGATGTCCGCGTATCCACCAGCTCGACGCGCACGGTGTAGAGGTACGGGTCCCGGAGCGCCCACAGCCGCGCCTGGGACACGGTCAGGTCCGCTGCGTGGACAACCGCAGAGCCGCCGGCGGGCGCCGTCGACTGCGTCGTCGTCCGCGCCACGGTTGCACCCTCACGATCGAGGAGCAGGGCGCGAACGACGAAGGTACGAGGCGACGTACCGTGGTTGCTGGCCTCGATCTCCAGGTGTGCGGTGGCGCGGTCTGCGGTGACGTCCCGGTCGTTCCAGACGTGCACGCCGAAGGGCGCGATGCGCAGCGCATGGGTCACGAGCACGTGCACCGGCCGGAAGATGCCGAATGGCTCCGAGCCCTCGGAAAAACCATACGCGCGTTCGCAGCCGCCGCAGACCCATGGCAGGTCGCGGATGCCTTCGGGATGGTCGACGCGGACGGCGAGAACGTTCTTGGCGCCGAATCGCACCGCCTCCGTTGCATCCAGAGTGAACGTGGTGAGCCCGCCCGCATGGGCGCCGAGCCGCCGGCCATTCAGCCAGACCGTTGCGTAGGAACCCACGCCTTCGAAGAACAGGAAGACGCGGCGGTCCGTGTCGGCTGCGCGATCGAGCTTGAAGCGGAGCCGGTACCAAGCGGTGCCGTGGAGATTCCCGTGCTTCGCTTGGCGATAGCCGGCGTAGGCGTCCCAGTTGTGAGGGACGTCGACCTCGCGCCAGGATCGGTCGTCGAACTCCAAACTCGCGAACCCCGCCGGATCGGCCGAGCCGGAGGCTGCGACGATTGTGCGCCAGCCGGTGCCGAGCTCGAGGTGCTCGCGAGGACCACCCGTGCCAAGTTCGGGCAACTCGGCGGAAATCCGGGGAACTGCCGCGGCGAGTTGCCACAGCAGGCAGGCAAGGAGAAATCGGCGAATGTACGCCACGCGGTGATGGCAGTCCGAGGAATCGAAGGCCGGGGAAGGGGAGACAGGCGATTCCGCCCGGCCGGAGAGAATCAGGGCTTTGAAGTTATCGAAACGTCGTCGATGAGAAACGCGCAGGCGGGGGTTCTCACGTCTGCGCCGGAAAGCTCGTGCCCCCCGTCTCCACGTTCGCGATACGCGCCGGTGCGGAACACGAGGCGGTCGATCGACGGCACCAGATCGGTGAAATACGCGGTGCGGGCCAGCGCCTCCTTGCCGTCGATCCGGAGGACAAACCGGTCCGGGTGTCTCAGCTCGATCTCGAAGGCGAGCCATTGGCCCGTGCGGTACGAACCGGCCGGCATCCAGATTCCCTCATGCCGGGCCTCGACGAGGCCGGACTCGGTCAGAGCGATTTGAACCGGACGCTCGCCGCGCGCGCTGGCCAGGTCGATTTCGAGACGCCCCGATTCCTGCCGCGGAAGAACGGCGAAGCGGATCACTCCGTCGAGCGTGGAAGGAAAGACGCGGGACGCCTGGGCGTAGTCGTAGGGATCCTCGTCGCGCAGCTCGAGCGCGTGGCCGTGGCCGTCGCCGGCTTCCACGACCTGCACCGGCGCCCACAGCGGGCGGTAGACGTTCCAGCCGGTCGGCATGGCGCCGAGGGGTGTCGTGGAAAAATCGGTGTTCACGGAATCGCCGACCGCACCCACGATGGGAACCGGGACGCGGCTCACCCAGATGTCTTCTTTGTTCACGCTGTAGGTTAGCCACAAAGCTCCGTCGGGCGGCGTGCCGTTGCCTTCGGAGATGCCCCGCACGTATTGCGGGCCCAGGTTTTTGAACTTCCCCGGGAAGCGTTGAACCGGCAATTCGGCGTGAACCGTCAGAAGACGATCGAACCTCTTTCCATCGTCGCCGGTGATGAGCGCGAGCGGATGCCGGAGCCGGTTCGTCGGGTTGTAGACGAGCACGAACCGGCCATCGGAAGTTCTCTGGCCCCAGTATTTCGACGAGTTCACGGGGATGTTCTCCATGAAGCCGAGGCGGGTCCACGACTGCCCCTCGTCGCCGCTGACCGAGTGCTGTGCGTCTTTCGCGACGCCGACGGCCTTGCCGTCGGCACGGTGGAAAATCGAAATCGCTTTCCCCTGAAGCCGGTAGAAGCCGTCCTCGGCCCGGTCTTCCTCCCACCACTGGGCGGTCACCAGTTTGTTCGCGAGAAGCGCTTCGCAGGCCTTCACTAAACCGGGGTCCGGGGAGGTCGTATAGAATGGATACGGTGCGGACGTCTCCGTGAACCTCGAATTCCGGTTGAACCGGAGGAAGTAGATCGGACCGAGCGTGCCGTCGCGCCGTATCTCCCGCACGACTCGCCCGAAACCGGAACCGTCGTTGGGCGAGGGCGTTTTCCCGTGGAATCCGGTGGCGAGCAGCCGGTCGTCGGGCGACACGTAGAAGCTCATCCGTTGGTGCATCACCGAGAGACCGCCGCCCGGGATCGGCATGGCGGGAAACAGGATGCGGGCCGGCGCCCAGTGCACGCCGTCCTCCGAAGTCGTGTACGACGTCGCCGTCGGAGCGTCGTGCTCGTTTACGGGAGCGGTGAGAAAATCGAGGTAGAAGCGTCCGTGCCACCATGCGAGCATCGGTGCGTGCGCGTAGGTGTCGGGCAGACGCTCGGCATGTTCCGAGTGCGTGCGATTCGCCCGGTAGACCTGGATGTTCTGAACACCCACCACCGGCGGCAGACCGCCGTCGGCGCGGGAGGAGACGGTGTCGTTTCCGGTGTAACTGATTTCTGGCGACGCGGCGGGCGCGACAGCGGTGCAGACGAGAGAGGCGAGAACGAGACCGAAGCGAGCGGAAAGCGGCATGACTCGGGCGATGGCGAGTTCGGGTTCAGGGGGGGGCGACGGTTGGAGCGCGATGAGCGGCCATGACGGCGGCGAGTTTGATCGCTTCGATCAGGCTGCGCGGGTCGGAGCGGCCGGTTCCGGCCAGGTCGAAATTCGTCCCGTGCTCGACCGAGGTGCGGATGATCGGAAGACCAAGCGTGACGTTCACCCCGCGCCAGATGCCAAGCATCTTGGCGGCGACGTGGCCCTGGTCGTGGTACATCGCAACCGCCGCGTCGAACTCCCCTTGCAGGGTGCGGAAGAATACGGTGTCGCCGGGATGCGGTCCGCTGGCGTCGAGTCCTCGGGCGCGAGCCTCCGCGACGGCGGGCTGGATGTAGAGCTGCTCCTCGTTTCCAAACAGACCGCCTTCGCCGGCGTGCGGGTTGAGTCCGGCGACGGCGAGGCGCGGCTTCTCGATCCCCAACGCCTGCATCGCCTCGTGCGTGAGCTGGAGGACCTGGAGGATGCGCTCGGGACGGACGCGGTCGATTGCGGTGCGAAGCGAAACGTGCGTCGAGACGTGGCTCACCCGCAGTCGCTCGGCCGCGAGCATCATCGTGGCGCCGGGAGACTGGCAGAGTTCCGCGAGCAGCCCGGTGTGGCCGTCGTAGTGATAGCCGGCGAGATTGAGCGCCGCCTTGTTGATGGCGGACGTGACGATGCCCGCCACCTCGCCTGAGAGAGCGAGCTCCGCGGCGCGTTTCACCGCCTCGTACGCCGCCTTGCCCGCAAGCGGGTCGACCCTGCCCAGTTCCAGGCGACCGAGATCCACGTTTTTCAGATCGAGCACGTCGATCTGATCCGCTCGCGCGCCGGCTTCGGACGGACGGTTCACCGTGGCGATTCTCGCCTTGGAGCCGGTGAACGTGCAGGCGCGGCGAAGGGTTTCGGCGTCGCCCACGACCAAGGGCCGGCACAGCGCGCGAACATCGGGTTCGAGCAGGGCCTTCGAGATGATCTCCGGTCCGGTGCCGGCGGGATCTCCCAGCGTGATCGCGAGAAGCGGCGGGGTCATGGAGAGGCGGTGCGGCTGGACGGGAAGAGGAGGGGAAGAATGGAGTCGGGCCAGGGGTAGCTTCCCGGCTTCACGGTGAAAAAGGCCTCACGGGCCGCAACCGGGCGGAGCGAAACGATGCCCAGCGCCCATTCGTGGACGCCTTCGAACGTGAGCCAGCCGAGACGCCGCGCGATGGATGCCGCGGTGGCGCCGCCCTCGACGACGATGTGGCGGACCGCCCCAGCCTGAAACACGCGGGAGGTGACTTCGGCGAGCGCGGTGCCGATGTTGGCCGCGGCGCGGGATTCGGGGCTGACAGGACCGTCGACGCACGCGACGGCGCGAGGCTCCCGCTCGAGCCGTTTGAGGAGGCGCTGACCCCAGTCGTCGATTTCGGAAAGCCGATCGAGCGAGATCCGGTCCACGGATACGTCGCGGCAAAGCCGCTGGCGCTGCGGACCGAACGTCGTGCCGGAGACGAGCAGCGTGGGCCCCTCGGGAAGCCGATCCGGGGCCCGCGTCGCTTGCGCGGTGTTTCGGGCGGCGAACCAGGCTCCGAAAAACGCGGAGGAGCCGGACGCAAGCGTATCGGGAGGCACAGCGGCGGCCCAGGCTTGAAGGTCGGCGTCGGACGAGACGTCTCCCACGACGATTCCCTCGGCGGGAAGAGGCTGACCGAGGCGTGCGGTCGAGACGGGCATGTTTCCCCCGTGCCCGAGAAGGTCGCGCACGTCGGAGGAGCGAGCCGGGTGGTGCGGATCGGTCGCGAAGCCGGTCTGGTGAAGCGGCTTGCCGTCGATGAGATACCGTCCGTCGCGAACCACGCGGCGCAGCGCCGGATTTCCCGGAATGAGAAGCACGCGGCGCAGTCCCAAGGCGGACGCGAGCGCCTCGAGTTCTGCGCGCAGCGGTCCACGGAGAACCGAATCGGTTTTTTTGAAAATGGAGGCCGTGGCCGAGGCGCCGAGACTCCTGCCGATGGCGCTCAGGGAGGTCGTGGCGGAGGCCGGTTGCGCCAGGCGCGTCTCGCTGTCGAAGACGCGCAGGCCGGCATCGGTGCCGGGAAGCTGGTCCTCGAGCGTGACGATGGCGTTCAGGCCGAAGCGTTGCCCGACGCCCGCGATTTCGCAGGCGCCGGTAAGGTCATCGGCTACGACGGTGATGCTGCCCCGCATGACCCCAGAACGTGGATTGCCTTCAGCTCGGCCACAACCTTCTCGCGGTCTTGTTTCGAGAGCGGTCGAAGCGGAGGGAGCACCGTCGCGTCGCAAATGCCCTGTGCGGCGAGAGCGGCCTTGAGCGCGGCGAGATAGCCGCCAAGCCCGCGGCTGCCCTGCAGCACCTGACCGATGGCGTCCAGTTTCCGCTGGAGTTCTTCCGCCTGGGCCCACTCGCCGGCTGAGGCGTGGTTCCAAAAACGCTCCCAGAGCTCGGGCACGAGGTTGCCCGAACTCGGGATGACACCGTCATAGCCGGCCCGCATGGCGGTGAGCGATTGGCTGGCGGTGCCCATCAGAATGCTGAACCGGGGGCGACCGCCGAATCGGCGGGCGACTTCCTCGAGACGTCCCGGCGTGTTCTCCGAATCCTTGAAGCCGACCACGCGCGGCAGCGAACTCAGCTGCTCCACGACGTCGAGCGGGAGGGACATGCGCGTGGTCTGGGGGATGTTGTAGAGCATCAGAGGGCCGTGCACCGCCTCGTGAAGCCGTTCGAAATAACTCCGCATTTCCTCCGGCTGGATTGGATAGTAGCTGGGCATGTGAGCGACCACGGCGGCCGCGCCCAACTTGAGGTAACGGTTTCCGGCGGAGATCGAGTCGGACAGGCTGTTGTCGCCGATCCCCGCATACACCGGCACTCGCTTGGCCGCGGCGCGGAGGGCGCTGTTCACGACGCGTTCGCGCTGCGAGGTGGGAATGGACGACGTTTCTCCCGTGGTGCCCAGGACGAACACGGACAAGCCGTGGGCTGCGAGCCGGTCAGCGATCCGTTCGGCGGCGTCGTCGTCGACATCGCCGCCGGGGGTGAACGGAGTGCTCATGGGCACAATGACACCGCGGTGCTTGAGTGGAGAGTTCATATCAAAGAGCTGAGCGGAAAATGGCTTCGGCGTCGGGTCCGGTGACCTCGCGGACGTTGTTGCGGAGGAGCCGCGTGACCTGGAGCGCGCCGGAGACGAGGGCCGGGATGTCCTGCTCCGTCACGCCGCAAGCGCGGAGCCCGCGCGGGAGCCGGCACTGCTGCATCAGGTCCTCGATCCGCCGCAATCCTGCCTCGGCAAGGGCTTCGTCGGAGCCGGAGGAGTCCGAGGCGCCGAGCGCGCGGGCGATGTCGGCGTAGCGGGCCGGGGCGGCGGGCAGATTGAAACGCAGGACGTGCGGGAGGAGCAGCGCGTTGGCGAGGCCGTGCGCGACGTGGAAAACCGAACCCAGCGGATAGGCGAGCGCGTGAACGGCGGCGGTATTCACCGGACCGAGACAGAGGCCTCCGTAGAGGCTGCCCTGCGCCAGCGCGGCGCGGGCGCCGAGATCGCCGGGATTCGCCACCGCGACGGGGAGATTGGCGGCAATCAGCCGGATTCCCTCGAGTGCGTAGGCGTCGACCAGCGGGTGCGAGTGGAGATTCGCATAGGCCTCGATGCAGTGGACGAGGGCGTCGAGCCCGGTGGCGGCGGTGAGCGCGGCGGGAGCCGTGACCAGCAGCAGAGGGTCGATGTACGCCGCGTCGGGCACGAGCTGCGGTCCGATCACGCCTTTCTTCAGCCGTGCCGCCTCGTCGAGGAGAATGGCGTTGGGCGAAACCTCGCTGCCGCTGCCGGAGGTCGTCGGAATGCACGCGAGGTGAATCTTGCGTGCCGGAAGCAGACCGGTGCCGAAAAACGCGCTCACGGGGTCCTTGCGGCCGGCAAGAACCGCGAGGAGTTTGGCGACGTCCAGCACGCTGCCGCCGCCGCAGCCGATCACGCCGTCTAGTTTGACCGCGCCGACTTCGGAGCGAATCCGCTCGAAGTCCGCCACCGTGGGTTCGGGCGGGAGGTTGGTGATCGGGATGATTTCGGTTTTGGCGTGAGCGAACTCTTCCCGGAGTCCTGCCAGGTGTTGCGAGGCGCGGGCGGTGGCGAGGACTGCGACGCGCTTGAGCCCGCGGGCGACGACGTCGGCTCCGCAGGTGCGGGCCGCGCCGTTGCCGAATACGATCCGCGGCGGCTGAAGCAGTATGATCTGGGGGGGGAGTAGCGTCATGGGGCGGTGCGCACGGGTTTCGCCTCGACGTTTGCAGTGGGGGCGCGAGCGGAGCGGCCCCAGAAGGTGAGCCGATCGACGTTCTCCGGGCGCCAACCTCCGAAGAGGACGCTCACGGCGTATCCGACGCCGAAGAGCACGAGGTGTCCGCAAAGACCGATGAGGATCGGGTTCAGCGTGAAATTGAAACCGAGGTCCAGCAGGCGCGTGCCTGGCGAGGTGAGGAGCCCCCAGGCGGTGAACGCGAGGCACGCCGCGACCCCGCTGTAGCAGCCGAGCCGGGTTGCGCGGCGGGTGAGGAAGCCGAGGAAAAAGAGTCCGAGCGTTCCGCCCGAGAGAACGGCGGCGACGGTGACGCCGCGCTCCATCACCGAACTCGCTCCGGACTTTGGCGCCATCAGAAGGGCGACCGCGGCGGCGAGTGCGCCGGCGACCACGACGATCGCGCGGCTGAAAAACATCTGGCGGCCCATCGGGCATTTCGGCCTGAAATGCAGCAGGTAGTCGGTGTTGACCACCGTCGCGAGGCTGTTGAGGTCCGCGCTGATCGACGACATCGAGGCGGAGAGGATCGCCGCGAGAATCAAACCCACGATGCCGGCCGGCATGTGTTGCCCCACGAAATACGGAACGACGTCGTCCGCGAGGGGAGGCGGCGTCTGGCCGGTGCGCTGATAATATCCGTACAGGCAGGCGCCGACGAACATGAAGGTCACGTAAATCGGCACGCAGAGCATCGCGTTCCAGAACGCGCCCTGGCTCGCCTCGCGATCGGACCGCGCGATGAGATACCGCTGCACCATGTGCTGGTCCGCGACGTAGCGGCGCCCCCAGTTGGTGATGTACGCCAGGATGAAAAGCCACTGGGTGGTCTGCGTGGTGTCGAAGAGGGATCGCCAGGAGAGTTCGAAGCTTCCGAGCGAGAACCTTCCCGCCTCCCAGGCCGCGGACACGACCGCGCCGGGCGCTCCGGCCTCGGGCGCAAAAACGAGGCGGGCGGCGATCAGAATCGCGCCGCCGATGAAGATTCCTCCCTGGACCACGCTCGTCCAGACAACCGCTTCGATGCCCCCGATCATCGTGTAGAGGATGGTGAAGGCGCCGGTCCAGAGGATGACCGACTCCAGCCGCCAACCCGTCATGATCGTGATCGGAATCGCAGTCGTGAGCAGGGTCACTCCGAGGTCGAAGATGCGATCCGCGATGAAGCCGAGCGAAGAGTAGAAACGCCCGCCGAGTCCGAACCGCGCTCCGATATACTCGTAAGCGCTCATCCCGACGGTGTGGCGGTAGAACGGGACAATCCAGCGGGCCACACCGAGCAGCACGAGCGGCAGGGTGAGGCTTCCCAGGAGGAGGATGAGCCCTTTCTGGTAAACGGTTGCGGGGTGGCCGACGATCGTGCCGCTGCTGATGAGCGTCGCCATCAGCGTCATGGCCACCGCCCAGCCCGGCATCGCGCGGCCCGCGATGAAGTAGTCCTCCGTCGTCTTCTGGCGCCGGGATACGGCGTAGCTCATTCCGGCGATAGCCAGGCCGTACGCAGCGAGAACGACGTAATCGAGGGGCGAGAGGTGCACGGGGGAGAAAGACGTCACCCGGTCGGCGACGGCGAGCAGCGAAATTTCATGAAATACGTTTGTCAACCTGTTATTTCATTACAAAGGCCGCGAGCCGAAAGCCGAATTTTAACGCGCGTCGGCGAACGTTGCGTGCCTGCCGATCCGGTTGTGCGAAGCGGCCTGAGGCTCGGGCGGGACGGCCGGCGTGCGTCCGGGGGCGGCGGAAAACCGCCGCGAAAACCCTGTTCGCCCGAGGGCGCCGGGCCTGTGTATCCGCTATAGCTGTACGACGGAGCCGCGCTCCACCAGCGTCGGCTCGACCAGGATCTGCACCGCCAGGGGCTCCTGCGGATTGGCGATTCTCCAGAGGAGCTGGTCGACCGCGCGGCGTCCGATGGCCTCGGCGTGCACGTCGACGGTGGTGAGCCCCGGCTGGAGATTCATGAGCAGCGATTCCTCATTGTTGCAGGAGATCACGCTGACGTGTTTGCCCACCTCGTATCCGCTGCGTTCGAGGGAGGCGTAGAGCTGCACGGCGCTGCGGTCGGAGGGGACGAAGATGGCGGTGGGGCGGGTCTTGGCGGGAATGCCGGCCCAGTCCTGGGTGAGCTTGTCGACCTTGTCCTGGAGCGTGGTGGCGGGGAGCGGCCACTCGATGTGCTCAGGGGTGTCGGCCTCGATGCAGACGACCTCGAGCTGGAGCCGGCCCGCGGCGGAGAGGAAGGCCTGCTTCACCTTTTCGAACTGGGTCTGGCCCGGCTTCGGATTGATGAACGCGATCCGACGGTGGCCCCGGGCGTGGAGGTGGTCCGCCACGAGCCAGCCGGCGACGTCGGTGTCGAAATTGCAGTGGTCGCCCTTGGCGTGGGGGAGGCGGCCCATCAGCCAGACGTGGGGCAGGCTGTAGAGCTTTTGCAGCAGCTCGTTCTGCGGCTCGGTCGGCAGATCGCCCTGGTTGGGCCCCTTGAGGATCACGCCCTTGACCTGGCCTTCGGAGATGAACGGCGGAATCCGGTCGCCCCGCGGGATGTTCGCGAGCAGCAGGCTGCGGTCCTGGGCGGAGAGGGCGCTCTCGATGCCCTGTAGTGCGGCGCTGACTACGGGAAGCTGGACCAGCGTGTCCTCCATCCCGAAGCAGACCACACCGATGTCTCCCGCACGGCTCGCATGGCTGCCGTCGGCCGGCCGCACGGCCGCCCGGCGCTGCCGGATTCGTCGATAGTGCAGCCGATGGGCGGCCTGCCACACCTTCTCCTGGATTTCCGGGTGGACGTCCGGGTGGTTGTTGAGAACGCGGGAAACGGTTCCGACGGCGACTTTCGCCGCCTTGGCAACGTCGGTGATCGTCACTTTGCCCTTGGAGGTCATGGCGTTGAGCGAGGGGTTACGCCGCTGATTGGAGAGGGAAATTCGGGCCATTGAAATAAATTATTTGACAAGTTAGTTCATGAAACTACTTCTGGTCAATCGTTTATTTCATATGAAATAACGCTGCCGCGGGTCCCAGATCCCGCTGCGTGAACCACGAACCGCAATACCCCCATGTCATTCCGTTTGCCCTTCGTTTCGGGAGTTTCTTCGCCTGGCGTGTTCCGACTCGCTCTGCGTCCGTGCCCGTCCGGATTGGAAAAGCGCAGTCGAAACGCCGCGGCCTCCGTCTCTCTTGCCGCCGCCCTGGTTTCGCCTTCGGCGATCGCGGCGGGCGTCGCGATCTGCGTCTTGGCGACGTCCGCGAGTGCGGCGCAGGCACCGACGCCCGCCGCGGACAAGGGCGGGATTACAGGTCGGGTATTGAACCGGGACTCGGGCCGCTATCTCAACAACGCCCGAGTGACGGTGGCCGGTACGGACCGCGAGGCGTTCACGGACGACTCCGGATCCTTCCGCCTCGGCGAGCTTCCGCCGGGCGACTACACGGTGAACGTCTTCTACACCGGGCTTCCGCAGCAAACGGCGTCGGTGCACGTCGAAGCCGGGCAGGTCGCGCGCCAGGATTTTCGCGTTGGCGCGAGCAAGACGACGGCTGACGACGATACGGTCGTCCTGACCGAGTTCGTGGTGGCGGCAAACCGCGAATACAATGCGGCCGCCATCGCCCTCAACGAGCAGCGATTCTCCGCCAACCTGAAGAACGTCGTTTCGACGGACGCCTTCGGCGCGATCAACCAGGGCAACATCGGCGAGTTTCTGAAGCATGTCCCGGGTGTGACCATCGAATACAACGGCCAGTCCGCCTCGGGCATTCAGGTGCGCGGCTTCAATTCGAACTTCACCGCGGTCACCGTGGACGGCGGCCAGATGGCGAGCGCGTTCAACGCCACCAGCTCCTCGAACTACACGCGCGCCTTCAGCCTCGAGCAGTCGTCGATCAACAACTACTCGCGCATCGAAGTGGTGAAGCTGCCCACGCCCGATATGGCGGCCAACCTGCTCGGAGGCGCCGTGAATCTGGTGAGCAAGAGCGCCTTCGAGTACGCCCGGCCCCAGCTCTTTTTCTCGACGTACATCAATATGAATACGGACGAGATGAACTTTGACCGGACGCCCGGCCCTCTCAACGAGCGCACCTACAAGGCCCGTCCGTCGTTCGACGCCACCTACGTGCTGCCGGTGAACGACAAGTTCGGCGTCGTGGTGACGGGGGCGAGCGCCAACCTCTACACGCGGACGCTGCGCACCGTTCCGACCCGCAAGTGGACCGGCGGCGGCGCCACCGTCGACAATCCGCAGACCACCGCGTTTGCCGGCGATACCTCTCCGAAACTGGAGCAACGCACCTCGGGCAGCGTGAAGCTCGATTGGAAGCCGCTGCCGGGGCATCGGTTCTCCCTTTCCGCCCAGGCGAACTCCATTCACTCGACCACCCGGACGCAGCGACTCTCGTACAATGCGGCGACCCTGCAGGCCGGCGGCTGGGGCGAGACCTTCTCCAAGGGCGCAGCGACGAGTTCGGCCAATGCCAGCCAAAGCGTGACGGTGGACGATCGCAACGGCCTCAGCCAGGGCGTGCTCTTGAGCTACGACTTCAAGAACGAGGATTGGGAGATCGATGCCGCCGCCAGCGGCTCGACGTCGTGGTTCAAGAATCGCGATACGGACAAGGGGTTCTTCCGAAACTACAACGCCCGTGCCCTGGCGGTGAACCGGATCGACTTCTCCGACATCGACAACGGCACGGGAACTCCCGGAAAGATCGAGCTCTACAACTCCGCCAACGCGCTCGTGGACGCGACCAGCCTCGCGGGCTACACGGTGCAGAACGTGCAGAGCAACCCGTCCGACTCACGCGACGCGGTCGACGAGGAGCGGCTCTCGGTGACACGCCACTTCAACTCCCTGCCGTTCGACTTCGCTCTCAAGGCCGGCGGCGCTCGGAACTCGCTCCAGCGCGACATCGACTACGGGTATAACCAGTACAACTACGTCGGCCCCGACGGCGCGGCGAACACGGCGGACGACGTGGGCACGCCGTTCCTGGACCCCAACTACACCTCGTTCAGCCCGGGCTACAGCTACCCGGCGGCGCAGTGGGCCAACCTCTGGACGATGTATCAGGCGTTCAAGGACCATCCGTCGTACTTCACCCAGACCAACTCACAGCAGATCGACCGGATCAAGAACGAGGCTTCCCGATCGCCGATCATGAAGGAGACCGTCACCGCCGGGTATCTCATGGCCGATTCGCGAGTCTGGAAAAACCGCATCCGCCTCGTGACCGGCGTCCGGTATGAACTCACCGAGGACGACGGCCGGGGTTATTCCCAGGACACTTCGTCGGTGTATCAGAAGGATGGCAACGGCAACCTGGTCCGCGGTTCCGACGGCAAATACGTCCGGCGCCCCGAGGCCGGTGCGGCCGGATCGGCCCAGGAGGCGGCGCTCATCTATCAACGCCGCGGCGTGCGCAACAAACGCGACTACAGCGGCTATTATCCCAGCGCGCATCTGACCGGCAACGTCACCGACGACCTGCTGGTTCGCTTCGGCTACGCGCGGACCCTCGGCCGGCCGCCGATCTCGGACATCGTGCCCAACATCTTCGTTTCTCCCCCGAGCGATCCGACGACGAATCCCGTGGGAACGATCCAGTCGTCGAACACGAGCCTGAAGCCGTGGCAGGCGGACAACTATGACCTCTCGGTCGAGTATTACCTGCCGCACAACGGCGTGGTTTCCGCGGGTGTGTTCCGCAAGGACATCAGCGACTTCTTCGGCAACGTGAACATCACGGCGACGGAGGAGTTGCTGGACGCCCTCGGGCTCTCCCACGAGTACATCGGCTACAACTACAAGACCCGCATCAATGCGGGGGACGCGCGGATCACCGGCTACGAGTTGAACTACCAGCAGTCGCTCGAGGTTCTCGGCAACTGGGCGAAGCCGTTTGGACTTTTTGCCAACTACACGAAGCTGAAGCTGGACGGCAACCAGTCGGCGAACTTCAGCAACTTCATCCCGGAGACGGGCAACGTCGGCTTCTCCGTCAATATCAGCCGCCTGTCGTTCCTCATCAAATACAACTACCGCGGGAAGCAGCGCCGTGAGTTCAAGAACGACTACCCGGGCGCCGCCGAGTACATCCGCCCGTGGCACACGTTCGATATGAACCTGGAGTATCGCCTGACGGATCACTTCACGCTCTTCGTGGCCGGTCGAAACATCTTCGACGCCGCCTACACGTGGGAAGTGTCCGGGCCCGGCGCCCCCGAATGGTCGTATCTCACCTCCAACTCGAACTACGGCGCACAATATTCTTTTGGGGTTAAAGGGTCGTTCTGATGCCGCAATCGGATGGTTGTCCGGCTGCTCGAGGTCGTCCGAAAGGCGAAACGATGCGCACCATCGCCGCTTTTCGGACGGTTTCCAGACGAGGGGTCCCGGGGCAGCGGCAACAACGCCCGCTCCGGGACGCCTCTTTTTCTGATGGTAATCTCCTGTGCCGTGAGACGTCCTTCCTAAGTCGGCTCTTCGCTACGGTCCTATTCGTGGCCCCCACTCACCGAATGTCCTGGAAAGCCCCCCTGAGTCGCAGCGTCGCTTCGCCCGCTTCCGGCCATGTCCGGTGGTTGGCCGCCGGATGCGCTGCGCTGGCCTTCGTCTGCGGCGCCGTGGGCCAACCGGCGTCTATCCTCAAAGCCGACGACTACCGCCGGTACGTGGAGGAGTTCAACCGCATGGAGCCCGAGACCGTGGTGAACACCGTGCCGAACTCCGAGGCGTGGGCGTGGATGAAAGAGCGAATCCCGCTTTTCGAGTGCCCGGATGCAGCCGTCCAGGAGATCTACTACTTCCGCTGGTGGGCGCTGCGAAAGCACCTGAAGCGCGACGCCTCCGGCCGGTTCGTCTTCACCGAGTTCATCACAAAGCCGCGGCCGATCAGCAGCGCTCTCGGCCACCATCTGATGGAGGGCCGCTGGCTGCGCGATCAGCAGCCCTTCGACGACTACGTCCTGTATTGGCTTCGTGGAAACGAAGGGAAACCCCAGGAGCACCTGCACAAGTACAGCAGCTGGCTGATGGACGCGCTGTGCGAGAGGTATTTGGTCACCGGCGACAAGCCCGGGCTCGTTGCGCTCCTGCCGGACCTGGTCGCCGACTACGGAAAATGGGAATCGGAGAAGAAGCTCCCGAGCGGGCTTTTCTGGCAGTACGACGTCCGCGACGCGATGGAGGAGTCGATCAGCGGCGGCCGGAAGGCGAAGAACGTCCGTCCCACGATCAACAGCTACATGTTCGGAAACGCCAGGGCTGTCGCCGCGATCGCGCGGTTGGCCAACGACGAGGAGACGGCCCGCCGGTTCGAGCAAAAGGCCGCCGAGCTGAGAAAGCTGACCCTCGAGCATCTGTGGAATCCGGCTCAGCAGTTTTTCGAAGTGCGCCGCGAAGACGGAAATTTCGCCGACGTGCGCGAGGAGCTGGGCTTCATTCCATGGTATTTCAACCTTCCGGACGACGATCCGAAGTACGCGAAGGCGTGGCTGCAACTTGCCGATCCGAAAGGATTCCTGGCGCCGTTCGGCATCACGACGGCGGAGCGGCGGCATCCTCAGTTCCGTTCGCACGGGGTGGGAACCTGCGAGTGGGACGGCGCCGTGTGGCCGTTCGCGACTTCGCAGACTCTCGTGGCGCTGGCCAACGCCCTGCGCAACTACCCGCAGAACCCGCTTTCGACGAAGGACTACTTCGACGCGTTTCTCACGTACGTGAAAAGCCAGCGGTATGACGGAAAACCCTACATCGGGGAATACCTCGACGAAATCAGCGGCCGATGGCTGAAAGGCCGGGACCCGCGCAGCAGCTGGTACAATCATTCCACCTTTGCCGATCTGCTCATCGCCGGCGTCATCGGGCTCGTCCCGAGAGACGACGATGTCGTGGAAGTGGCGCCGCTGCTGCCGCACGACGCCTGGAGCTGGTTCTGTTTGGACGGCGTGCGTTACCACGGGCGGAATCTCACCGTCATCTGGGATCGCGACGGAACGCACTACGGCCGCGGAGCCGGCATGCGCGTGTTCGTCGACGGAAAACCCCTCGGGCAGGCCGAGGGCCTGAAACCCCTGAAGCTTCATCTTCCGAAGGACTCATGAAATCCCCCGTTCGCGTCGGACTCTTTCTGGCAGGCATGGCGGCACTCGCGGCCCGACTGCCGTTGGGCGCAGCCCAGGTCGACCAGCCCGTGAGTTTCGGCAAGGACGGCAAGCTCGCCTACGTCGCGGACGCGAAGGGCAATCGCGTGCCGGATTTTTCTTCGGCGGGATACGGAGGCGGAGGTGTGCGCCTGCCGGAGGCCGCGGCGGTCGTTGTCGTTTCGCCGGTCGACGGTGAGGACGGGGGACGCATTCAGGCGGCGATCGATTATGTTTCCGGGCTTGCACCGGGACCGGATGGCTTGCGGGGCGCCGTGGTGCTCGCGAAAGGGCGTTACGAGATCGCTGGCCAGCTCCGGATTTCCGTCGGCGGCGTCGTCCTGCGTGGCTCGGGCTCCGGCTCGGACGGAACCGTGCTGGTCGCCACCGGAACGGATCGGCGCTCGCTGATCGAGATTCACGGCCGCGCGGACCGCACGGTGGATACGAAAAGGCACGCCGTTCAGGCCGCGTACGTGCCCGTCGGCGCGATCAAGATTCAAGTGGCCGACGCGGGGGCATTCAAAGCCGGCGACCTGGTGCGGATCGAGCGCCCGAGCACGAAGGAGTGGCTCCAGCAGCTCGGGATGCACGAAGCGCCGGCGCGTTCCGGCTTTTTCTGGCGCCCTGGAACAGTGAACGTTGCCTGGGACAGGACGGTCCTCGCGGTCTCCGGAGACGAGCTGACGCTCGACGCGCCCCTGACCACCGCGCTGGAGGCCGGCCTCGGAGGTGGAACGGTCGCAGCCTATCGCTGGCCGGGTCGGATCGAGCGCGTCGGGGTGGAACACCTGCGCTGCGACTCGGCTTACGATGGATCGAATCCGAAAGACGAGCAGCATTCCTGGATGGCCGTGCACGTGGACGCTGTGCGGGATGCCTGGATACGCGATGTCGTGACGGAGCATTTCGCCAGTTCGGCGGTGTACCTTGCGGAAGGCGCCAGCCGGATCACCGTGCAGGACTGCGCCTCGCTCAGCCCTGTTTCCGAGTTGGCGGGCTATCGACGGGTGACCTTTTTCACCGCGGGCCAGCAGACGCTTTTCCTGCGTTGCCGGGCGGAGGAGGGCCGGAACGACTTTGTTGCCGGCTACCTCGCGGCCGGGCCGAATGTGTTTCTCGAGTGTCTGGCGGCGCCGACGCACGGATTCAGCGGCTCGATCGGAAGCTGGGCGTCCGGGCTGCTCTTCGACAACGTGAACATCGACGGAGGCGAACTCCGTCTGGACAACCTCGAGACCTGGAACCAAGGCGTGGGCTGGTCGACGGCGAATTCCGTCGTGTGGCAGTCGAAGGCGTCCCGGCTGATCTGTCGCATTCCTCCCGGCGCGGCGAACTGGGCCTCCGGCGTGTGGGCGATGTTTGTCGGCGACGGAATTTGGAGCATGACGAGCGAGTTCGTGAAGCCCGATAGCCTCTACCGCGCGCAGCTCGAAGAACGTCTGGGCAAAAAGGCGCTCGAGATCTTCGGAGCGACGGCGACGCCTCCCGTCTCAGAGAAAACTCCGCTGTGGGAGCGGATCGCCGCGCAGGTTCGAGCCCAGTCTTCGCCTGCGACGCTGGAGGCCCGCGACGGTTTGTCGCTCGACCACGGCTGGCTCACGGCCCGAAACCGACTGCTCGTCGGACGCGAGCAAGACACGACGTGGTGGCGCGGGCAGCTGAACCCGGCGCGCACGAACGAGGTGGGTCCGAACCTCACGCGGTTTGTGCCGGGTCGGACGGGGCCGGGCCTGACGGACGATCTGGTGGAGCTCGCCGATTCGATGCAGGCGTCGAACCGCGTGGTGCTTCGCCACCATTGGGGACTTTGGTATGATCGGCGTTCCGACGATCATCAGATGATTCGTCGGCCCGACGCTGACGTCTGGCCGCCGTTTTACGAACAGCCCTGGCTGAGAAGCGGAAAAGGGGAGGCTTGGGACCGCCTGAGCCAGTATGACCTCAGTCGCTACAATCCCTGGTACTTTGGGCGGCTGCGCTCCTTCGCCGCCGTCTGTCGCGAACGCCGGCTCGTGCTCGTCGACGACATGTATTTCCAACACAACATCCTCGAAGCCGGCGCGCACTGGGCGAGTTTCCCCTGGCGTTCGGCGAATAATGTCCAGGCCGTCGGTTTTCCCGAGCCGCCGCCGTACGTCGGCGACAAACGGATCTTCATGGCGGAGGCGTTTTACGATCTTTCGCATCCGGTCCGCCGCGAACTCCACCGAGCCTACATTCGCCAGTGTCTGGCCAACCTCCAGGATGAGCCCAACGTGATCCACCTGTTCGGAGCGGAGTTTTCGGGGCCGCTTTCCTTCATGCGGTTCTGGCTGGATACCGTGGCCGAATGGGAGGCCGAGACTGGGCGCAAGCCGCTCATCGGCCTAAGCGCACCGAAGGACGTCCAGGATGCGATCCTCGACGACCCGCAGCGGAGCAGGATCGTCTCCGTGATCGATTTCACGTATTGGTGGCGGACCGACAAGGGACTCTACGCCCCCCCGGGCGGGGCCAATCTCTCCCCGCGACAGGAGGAGCGGAAATGGCGCGGCGGGCGCCCCAGCGGCCCTTCGCTTGCGGCGATGGCGCGCGAGTACCGCGAACGTTTTCCGGAGAAGGCGATCATCACCGGACTCGATCAGTCCGACGGCTGGGCGTTCGCCGCTGCGGGCGGATCGCTGCCCGCTCTGCCGTCGGCGACCGACCCGCGCCTGCTGGAGGCGCTTGCGCGGATGTCTCCGGTGAAGGTGCGGCACGGGAACCGCACCTGGGTTCTGGGCGAAGCGGACCGGCAGTATTTTGTCTACAGCTACGAAACCCGGCCGACGATCGACCTCGGAGCGAGTTCGGGATCCTTCCGCGTGCTCCGGGTGGACGCGAAGACGGGCGCCGTGCAGGACACCGGGGAGACTGTGGCCGCGGGCGGTTCCGCCGAGCTGAAACAAGACGGGCCCGGAGCGTTTTGGCTGACGCGCTGATTTTTCCATGAACGCACTCGCAGCTTTGAGAACCCTCGTTGCCGCAACAGGCCTCTCGCTTGGGGCGATGCTCCTGCCGGCTCGGTGCCCGGCCGCCGAAACGCCGACGATCGAGCAATGGGATGTTTTCGAGATCGAACTCAAGGGCCCGTCGGAGGGAAATCCCTTTGTCGACGTGCGTTTCACCGCCGCGTTCACCAACGGAACGAAAACCATCGAGGTGCCGGGGTTCTACGATGGAGACGGAGTGTACCGCCTGCGGTTCATGCCTGAGCAGACTGGATCCTGGCGGTATGAGACCCGTTCGAACCGGTGGCCGCTGACGGGCAAGATGGGCAGTTTCACCGTCGTTCCCGCGACCGGCCGCAATCACGGCCCGGTGCGGGTGCACAACACCTACCATTTCGCCTATGCCGACGGGACGCCGTTCAAACCGCTGGGAACGACGTCGTATTCCTGGGCTCATCGCACCGATGCGCTCGAAGAGCAGACCCTGAAAACGCTGGCGGGCGCGCCGTTCAACAAACTGCGGATGGCGGTGTTTCCCCAGGCGCATGGGATCAAAACCATGCCGCCGCCGCGCTGGCCCTTTGCCGGCACGCCGCCTCATGACTGGGACTTCACCCGGTTCAATCCCGACTTCTTTCGTCACCTGGAAAAACGCATCGCCCAGCTGCGCGAGCTCGGCATCGAGTGCGACCTGATCCTGTTTCATCCGTACGACGACGATCAGGACTGGGGTTTCGAGACGATGGATCCGGCGACGGACGATCGTTATCTCCGCTACATCGTCGCCCGGCTGTCCGCGTATCGAAACATCTGGTGGTCGATGGGCAATGAGTACGACTTTCTCCGCACGAAGACGGAAGCGGACTGGGACCGCTATTTCCAGGTCGTGCAGCAGAGCGATCCCTACGGCCACCTTCGATCCATCCACAACGGCCGTCTGATCTACAACAACACCCACCCGTGGGTGACGCATGCGAGCATCCAGAACGGCATGGCGACCGAGGATCCCGGGCGGGCCGAGCTCTATCGCGACGTTTACCGAAAGCCGGTCGTGTACGACGAACTCAAATACGAGGGTAATCACAACCTCCGCTGGGCCCAGCTGAGCGGCCAGGAACTCGTGCACCGGTTTTGGTGCTGCACCGTCGCCGGCACCTACGGCGGGCACAGCGAGTATTTCGAGAATCCCGAGGATCTGGTCTGGCTGGGGCAGGGTGGCGTGCTGCACGGCGAAAGTCCGGCGCGCCTGGCGTTTCTGAAAAAGATCCTCGACGAGGCGCCGGCAGGCGGAATCGACCCGATCGACAAGTGGCAGGACCCGCGCATCGGCGGCAAGGCCGGGGAGTATTACCTCGTGTATTTCGGGCGGGAGACGCCGAAATCCTGGCCGTTCAAACTCTACCGCGATGGGCTTGTGGACGGCATGCAGTTCCGGATCGAAGTGATCGACGCCTGGAACATGACGACCTCGCCGCTGGAGGGCGTATTCGTGACGAAAAGGAAGGATCGCTATTTCTTCGCCGACAAAGACGGCCGCGCCGTGGCGCTGCCCGACAAGCCGTATCAGGCCCTGCGCATCCGCTACGTGGGAGGCGCTGTTGCCGGCGACGCGCAGAAAGCGCCGGTGGAGCCGTGAACATGAAACGCGCAGGATTTCGTTTTCTCGCAGCTGCGTCGATCGCCGTGTGGGCGTTCGGCACCGCGCGCACCTCCGCGTCCGAGCCGACGGACGACGTTTTTCTTTTTGCTCATTTCTACACCACCGGGGAATCAGGGCTGCATCTCGCCTGGAGCGAGGACGGCCTCCATTTTGAGACGCTGAACGGCGGGGCCAGCGTGCTGAAGCCGGCGGTGGGAGCGGCGCACATCCTGCGCGATCCGGCGTTGATGCGCGGGCCCGACGGAATTTTCCGTCTCGTCTGGACCACCGGCTGGACCGGCAAGGCGATCGGCTACGCCTCGTCACGCGACCTCGTTCACTGGTCCGAGCAGCAGGAGATTCCCGTGATGGCGCACGAGCCGAAGGCGCAGAACTGCTGGGCGCCGGAGCTGATTTGGGACCCGGCGAAGCAGCACTACCTGATCTTCTGGTCGACGACGATCCTCGGAAGATTCCCTGAGACGGAGAACTCCAACCGCCGTCCGGACCGCAATCATCGTATCTATTCGACCACGACGAAGGATTTCCGGACCTTCACGCCCACCCGGCTGCACTACGACGGCGGACTTAATGTCATCGACGCCATGCTCGCGCCGGAGGGGGACCGCTGGCTCCTGTTCGTGAAGAACGAGACGTACGCTCCGAAGACGGAGAAAAACATCCGCCTGATCCGGTGTGAGACACCCGATGGGCCCTTCTCTCCGCCGTCGCCAGCCATCACGGGAGCGTATTGGGCCGAAGGGCCGTCGGCGGTGAAAGTTGGCCGGACCTGGTACGTGTATTTCGATAAACACATGGAGAACCGGTACGGTCTGGTGACGTCGGACGACCTGGTTCACTGGACCGACTTGAGCGACCGGGTCGAATTTCCCAAGGACGCGCGCCATGGCACGGTCTTGCGCGTGCCTCGCGCCCTGATTCAGCCGATGCTGCAACCCTCCACCGGCGCGCGCGGCGCCGCGCTGCCTTGAAGTCTCCCGGGATCGCACCAGCCGCCGCGCAGGAAGTTGGCTCGTCGCGCGCACGCGAGGGCTTTGCCGGTCGGAACGGCTACAAGTGGACGGTCGTCGGGATGCTCTGGTTCGTCTGCTTTTTCAACTACGCGGACCGGCAGTCGATCTTCTCGGTTTTTCCGAAGCTGAAGGAGGAGTTTGGCTTCGATCCGGTTCAACTCGGGCTGATTGGTTCGGCGTTCATGTGGGTTTACGCCTTTGGAGCGCCGTTGGCGGGTTTCATCGGCGACCGCGTCGCGCGCAAACACCTTATCCTCGGCGGCTGCGTTTTCTGGAGCGGAGTCACGGTCCTGACCGGCAGCTGCAGCAAACTCTGGCATTTCGTCACCGTCCGGGCTCTCGAGGGTTTTGGAGAGACGTTCTATTTCCCCGCCTCGATGTCGTTGGTCAGCGACTACCATGGCCCGCGCACCCGCTCGAAGGCGTTCTCGCTCCATCAATCGAGCGTCTACGTCGGCACAATCGGAGGAAGCTGGCTCGGCGCCTGGTTCGCCGAGAACCACGGATGGAGGCTCGGATTCTACTTCTTCGGCGCCGCCGGAGTGGTGCTCGCGCTGCTGCTCTACCGGTTCCTGCGAGAGCCGGTCCGCGGAGCGGCGGAAGCGCCGGCCGGCGTGGAGGCGACCGCCGCCCAGCCGCCGCCGACGTGGGCTGAGGCAGCGGGCATTGTGTTCAGCAAACCCACCGCCTGGGTGCTGCTGACCGTGTTTGCCGGGGCGAACTTCGTGGCGACGATATTCCTCACCTGGACCCCGACGTTTCTCGTGGAGAAGTTCGGTTTCAAACTGACGTCGGCCGGCTTGTCGGGCTCGGTCTTCATCCACCTCGCGAGCGCGCTGAGCGTTCCGGTGGGAGGTATTCTCGCCGACGTATTGGCTCGCCGGCTCACAGGCGGACGGATGCTGGTTCAGGCGGTCGGTCTCCTGGTGGGCGCGGTCTTTGTCGGTTTGGTGGGACTGACCGCGCAGGTTCACACGCTAATGCTGGCGATGGTGGTTTTCGGCCTCTGCAAGGGCCTCTACGACGCGAATATTTTCGCATCGCTCTACGATGTGATTGAGCCTCGCGCCCGCGCGACCGCCGCGGGGATCATGAACACCGTGGGGTGGGGCGGCGGTGCCCTCGGGCCTCTCGCAGTCGGCCTGGCGACGAAATACGGCCGGCATCCGACGGCGGTGGAAAACATGAGCGAGGCGATCGCATTTGGAGCGATCGTCTATCTGGTCGGCGCGGCACTCCTCTTTGTCGGCATTTTCGCCTTTGCCCGGAAAGACCGGGTTGCCTGACCGCCGTCCGTTTTTCCCACGTATGCCACGTCTCCGATTCTCGTATTTGTCGGTCATCCTTCTCGCACCGCTTATGGCCCTGGCTGCATCGGCGCCTGCGGTGGTGGTTTCCGAATTCATCTACGAGAAGGCGCCGTATCCGCAGTGTCATGCGTCGACCATTGCCGAGACGAGTTCCGGGCAACTGGTGGCCGCGTGGTTCGGCGGCACACGCGAGCGCGCACCGGATGTCGGTATCTGGGTGTCGCGCCACGAAGGCGGCTCCTGGAGGGAGGCGGTGGAAGTCGCGACGGGCGCCCAACCCGACGGGAAAAGCCTGCCGACCTGGAATCCCGTGCTGTTCCAGGCGCCAGGCAAGGGGCCGTTGGTGCTGTTCTACAAAGTCGGTCCGTCCCCCTCGACCTGGTGGGGCATGGTGATGCAGTCCGCCGACGGCGGACGGACCTGGAGCAAACCGCGGCGGCTGCCGGAGGGGATCCTGGGCCCGATCAAGAACAAGCCGGTGGTGTTGGCGGACGGTTCGTGGCTTTCCCCCTCCAGCACGGAAGGCACGCCGACCGGATGGCGCGTCCATTTCGAGCGGACATGCGACGGCGGCGAAACCTGGGAGCGCATCGGTCCGGTGGACAAGGGCGCCGACATCGACGCTATTCAGCCCAGCGTGCTTTTTCTCCCCGGCGGAAAGCTCGAGGCAGTCTGCCGCACGCGCCGGGGATTTCTGGCGTTCACGCAATCCGCCGATCAAGGGCGCACCTGGAGCCCGCTTGCGCCTCTCCCGTTGCCAAATCCGAACTCCGGCACCGATGCCGTCAGCTTGGCCGACGGACGCCAACTGCTCGTCTACAATCATTCGGCCCCGCCTCCGGAGCGTCCTACGAAGGGAGTTCGCTACCCGCTCGACGTGGCGCTTTCCGACGATGGCAAGGAGTGGCGACACGTCCTGATCCTCGAGTCCGAACCGATCGGAAACGGGTATGCCTACCCGGCGGTAATCCAGACAGCTGACGGCAGGGTCCACATCACCTACACCTGGGACCGAAAGCGGATCAAACACGTGGTCCTCGATCCGGCCAAACTTCCGTAACGAGAACTCCATTACGCCGATGAATGCTCTCCGTCTGGCGAGTGTGTTCGTGTGGTTTGCGGGCGTCGCTGCCCTTGCTCTCGGGTCCGATCTGAAACCCGAGCGGTTGCGTTGCGAATATGGTTTCGACCCCCTGGGCATCGACTTGGCGCATCCTCGACTCTCCTGGGAACTGACGTCGAACGAGCGCGGGCAGCGCCAAACCGCGTGGCAGGTGCTCGTGGCCAGCTCTCCGGAAGTCCTCGCGCAGGATCGCGGCGACCTGTGGGACAGCGGGCGCGTCGAGTCGGGGGAGACGGCGCAGATCCCCTACGCCGGACAACCACTGCGCAGTTCTCAGCAGGTGTTTTGGAAGCTGCGCGCCTGGGATGTTCACGGGGAAACCACTCCCTGGACCCCTGCGGCCACCTGGACGATGGGAGTGCTGAGCCCGGAAGATTGGAGGGCGGAATGGATCGTTGCACCGTGGACGAGCGAAGCGCTCCGGCTGCGGCAGGAATTCGACGTCGGCGCCGGTCTCAAGCGGGCTCTGCTCCACATCTCCGGACTCGGCCAATACGAGGTTGCTTTCAACGGCGCGAAGGCCGGCGACGATCTGCTCTCGCCGGGTTGGACGAACTACGATCGCACGACGCTATACGACACCCGCGACGCGACGGCTTTGGTGCGCGAAGGGCGCAACGCCATCGGCGTCGAACTGGGGAACGGCATGTACAACGTCGTTCGCCGAAACCGCTTCGCGAAGTTCACGGGATCGTTTGGCCCGCTCCGGGTGATCGCGCAGCTGGAGCTGGAGTATGCCGACGGAAAAACCGTGTTCGTGACCACCGACGAAACCTGGCGAGTCGCCCGGGGCCCGATCACCTACAACAGCATTTACGGCGGCGAGGATTTCGACGCGCGCCTCGACGAGCGCGGCTGGACCAAGGCCGGTTTCGACGACCGCAGCTGGACTCGCGCGGTGAAGTGGGTTCGCCCGCCGCAGACGCTACGCGGTTATCACGCGGCGGCCGAGCCGCTCCGGGCAATCGAAACAATCAAACCCGTGGCGGCCACGCGGCTGAAATCGGGGGCGTTGCTCTACGATTTCGGGCAGAACGCGTCGTTCATGCCTCGCCTCCGAGTAACCGGCCCCGCCGGAAGTACGGTCCGGCTCACCCCGGGAGAAGTCGCAAAGGAAGACGGCACCATCGAACGCGGAACGATGGGAGGCGCCCACCGCGGCAGCGCCTGGTGGCAATACACCAAAGGCACGGACGGAGAGGAAACCTGGTTTCCGAAGTTCTATTACGTGGGCTCGCGTTATCTCCAGGTGGACCTGCAGCCTGCCGCGCCCGGTGGCGCGATGCCGGAGATCGCCGAACTGGAGGACGTGGTCGTGCATTCGTCGGCCGAGCCGCTGGGCGACTTCGCGACGTCCAATCCGCTCCTCAACCGCATCCGCGACCTGGTGCGCTGGGCCCAGCGGTCCAACATGGTGTCCATCCTCACCGATTGCCCGCACCGCGAGAAACTCGGCTGGATCGAGCAATACCACCTCAACGGCCCCTCGATTCGCTATGAATTCGACGTGGCGCGGATCTTCACGAAAGGCCTGCACGACATGGCCGAGGCGCAGACGGAAGACGGCCTGATTCCGAACATCGCTCCCGAATACACCCAGTTCAAAGGCGCCTTCCGCGGCGCAGCCGAGTGGGGCGCCGCTTTCATTCTCGTCCCCTGGCAGCAGTATCAGTTCACCGGCGACACGGGTCTCCTCGCCGAACACTATCCGGCGATGAAGCGGTATTTCGCCTACCTCGAGAGCCGGGCGAAGAACGACATCCTGTCCGATGGTCTGGGCGACTGGTACGACTACCTGATGGAGAAAAACGGGCGCGCCGGACTGACGCCCCCGCCGATCACCGCGACGGCGTATTATTTCCGCGACGCGGAGATCCTTTCGAAAATCGCGACTATTCTCGGCAAGACGGACGACGCCCGCGATTACGAGCAGCGCGCGGCAAGGATTCGCCACCGCTACAACCGGGAGTTCTTCCACCCGGAAACCGGCGGTTACGGGACCGAGTCCCAATGCTCCCTCGCGCTGCCTCTCGCGCTTGGCCTGGTGGAACCCGGGCGCCGTGAAGCGGCTCTCGAACTGCTGGTGAAGGACGTGGAGAAGCGCGGATACGCCACGGCGGGCGACATCGGCTTCCGATCGTTGCTCCGCGCCCTCGCCGACGGCGGCCGGTCCGACGTGATCTACCGCATGATCAACCAGGACGAAAAACCCGGCTACGGTTACCAGATCAAACACGGTGCGACGGCGCTGACCGAGTCGTGGAATGCGAGTCTCGGAGCGTCGCACAATCACTTCATGCTCGGTCAGGTGATCGAGTGGTTTTACCACGATCTCGCGGGCATCCAGCCGGATCCTGCCGGCCCGGGTTTCGCAAAGATCGTCATCGCGCCGCAACCGGTGGGAGATCTGGCTTGGGTGCAGGCGTCGTACCACTCTATCCGCGGGCCTATTTCGACCCGCTGGGAGCGGGACGGGAAAACGTTTGTCTTGGATGTATCCATTCCGGCCAACACGGGAGCGACCGTCGTCGTGCCGGCGGACGAGGGGACGCCGATCCTCGAAGGCGGCCTGCCGGCCGAAAAACGACCGGGCGTGATCCTCGTGGCGCGGCAATCGGGCCGGGCCACGTTCCGCATCGGCTCGGGCACCTATCGGTTTCAGTCAACAAAGTGACCAGCGGCGCCCTTTCTTCGTCACGGCAACCCGGATTCCTTTTCTTCACTATGCACCTCCTCCGTCGAATCGTGGCCGGTCTCTCTGCGTGGATCGTTTTGTCGGGAGGCGCCCGGGCGGCGGAGGGGCAGCAGACACATTCGTCCCTGCAACTCTGGTACCGAGCGCCTTCCTCGGTTTGGACGGAGGCGCTTCCGGTCGGAAACGGACGTTTGGGCGCGATGGTTTTCGGTGGAGTTGCCGAAGAGCGTCTGCAGCTCAACGAGGACACTCTCTGGTCCGGCGCTCCCCACGAGTATCAACACCCGGGGGCCGTCGAGGTGCTGCCGAAGCTGCGCGAACTGCTCTTCGAGGGAAAACAGAAGGAGGCGGAGAAACTTGCGATGGAGCGCTTCATGAGCGTGCCGCTTCACCAGGAGTCCTATCAGCCGATGGCGGATCTGCGGCTGCTGTTCGCCGGGCACGACTCGCCTGTCGAGTATGAGCGATCGCTCGATCTTTCAGACGCGACCGCGAAGGTCCGCTACCGGGTGGCCGGCACATGGTACGTGAGGAAAACGTACGCGAGTTTTCCCGACCAGGTCCTGGTGGAGCAGCTGTCCGCAAACGGCCCCGGAAAGCTCTCGTTTCGTATCCGGCTCGGCACTCCGCAGTCGCTGACAAGTCTGCAGGTGCTGGAAGGTCGGGGCTTGCTGCTCACCGGCAACGTGAAGTCCGGTGGCCTGCGTTTTGCGACGCGGGTCGATGTGCGTCTGACCGGCGGACGTCTCACCGCAAGAGACGGCGAACTGATTGTCGACGGCGCCGATTCCGCGACGCTCCTGGTTGCCGGCGCGACGGCGTTCGTGAGCTTCCAGAATGTCGCCGCCGATCCGGTTGAGCGGGTCGCCGCGGCGCTCGACCGGGTGAAGGACAAATCGACGGAGGCGATCCATGCCGCCCACGAAGCGGATTACCGGGCGCTGTTCGATCGCGTGAGCATCGATCTCGGGCCGTCGTCCGAACTCGAGAAGCCGACCGACGAACGTCTCGCGGCGAACGACAAGACGCGCGATCCGGCGCTCGCGGCGCTGCTGTTCCAGTACGGACGTTATCTGCTGATTTCCTCGAGCCGCCCGGGCGACCAGCCGGCGAACCTGCAGGGAATCTGGAACGAAAAGACGAATCCTCCCTGGGGGAGCAAATACACGACGAACATCAACCTGGAGATGAACTATTGGCCGGCGGAGGTGGCGAACCTCTCCGAGTGCGCCGAGCCGCTGTTCGCGCTGCTCGACGACCTCGTGCTCAGCGGAAGGAAGACGGCGCAGGCGCACTACGGAGCGCGCGGCTGGGTGTTGCACCACAACACGGATCTTTGGCGCGGCACGGCTCCGATCAACGCGTCGAATCACGGCATCTGGCCCACCGGCGGGGCCTGGCTTTGCACGCACCTCTGGGAGCACTACCAGTTCACCGGCGACCGCGAGTTTCTGAAGAACCGCGCGTATCCGATCATGAAAGACGCGGCGTTGTTCTTCGTCGACACGCTGGTCGACGATCCCAAGACGCACTTCCTGATCAGCGGTCCCTCGAACTCGCCCGAGAACGGAGGGCTCGTGATGGGCCCGACGATGGACCGCCAAATCATCCGGAGCCTCTTCGCGGAGACGGCGGCCGCCGCGCGTCTGCTCGGCGTCGACGAGGACTTCGCGGCTCAGCTGGACGGATTGCGGGCCCGCATCGCGCCGAACCAGATCGGCCGGCTCGGTCAGCTGCAGGAGTGGATGGAAGACAAGGACGATCCGAACAGCCGGCATCGCCATGTTTCGCATCTTTGGGGCGTGTATCCAGGGACCGACATTACTTGGCAGACGCCGGAGTTGATGAAGGCTGCTCGCCAGTCGCTGATCTTCCGCGGCGACGGCGGCACGGGGTGGTCCCTCGGCTGGAAAATCTCACTTTGGGCCCGCTTTCTGGACGGCGAGCACGCCTTCCGGATCCTGTCGAACCAGCTGCGCCTCGTTCACGAGAAGCCCGTCCATGGAACGCCGGAGGGCGGGGGAGGAACGTATCCGAATCTCTTCGACGCGCATCCTCCGTTTCAGATCGACGGCAACTTCGCGGCGACTGCCGGAATCTGTGAGATGCTCCTTCAAAGCCAGCAGAAAGAAATCGTGCTTCTGCCGGCGCTGCCGTCCGTGTGGCCGACCGGCCGGATCACCGGCATCCGAGCCCGAGGCGGTTTCGAACTGGATTTATCCTGGAAAGACGGGCGATTGAGCCAGGTCGCCGTTCGCTCGCAACACGGAGGCAAAGCCGTGCTTCGCTCCGACGAAAAACGCACCGAAGTGACGGTGCCCGCCGGAGGAAACGTCGAGCTGACCGGCGAACTCGTCCCACGCTAGACTTCGCAGGGACGCGCCGGCGCAACCGCGAACGTGCGATGCGCGGGTCCTGCGCTCCTACGGCGCTTTTTCGTGTTGGACGCGGTACTCGCGAGGAGAACAGCCGCAGGCGCGGCGAAACGCTTCGTTGAAGCGGCTGATCGAGTTGAACCCCGAGCTGAAGGCGATCTCGACGATCTTCTCGTCGGTCGTGACGAGCATGCGCTGGGCGTGCGAGACGCGGTGGTGCGTGAGGTAGTCGATCAAGGTCGTGCCGAACGCCTTCTTGAAAAGGTTCATCGCGTAGTTCGGGTGCAGTCCGACCTTGTCGCTGATCTCCGCGACCGTCAGCGGCTCGAGGTACCGCTGGGCGACAAGGCAGGCCATCTGCTCGCTCTTGTTGAGTCCGCCGTCCTGCAACGCGGTGCGGAGCCGCTGCTTTTTCGCCGCGGCCTGCGTCGCGGGCACGGTCGCCGCGAGCCGGCGCAACCGCGCGTGCATCTCGAGCATGATGATCTCTCGCTTCTCTTTTGAGCCGTCCTGCAGGTCCCGCTCCCACTGTGCGAGCAGGGTGGAGTCGAAGTTCATGCGCCGCGAATCGGGTTCGCTGACCACCTCGCCGCGCATGAGAGTCTGGACCAGCGGTTCGGGCAACCGGCACTGGAGAAACCAGGCAAGCGGGATGGTGGCGACGAAGTACTCCGTCTCGTCCCCGTAATCGATGATCTGGTGCGGAATCGCGGCCCAGAACGCGCTCAGGTGTCCCGCCTCGATGCGCACTTTTCTGCCGCCGAGGAGGTAGGTGACCCATCCTGTTTCGAGGAGATTGAGCTCGATCTCGGTGTGATGATCAGGGCGCCGCATCGGCGACGGCGTCCAGCGGACACACGTCAAACCGTAGGGCATGAAGTCGGGGCGGTTGGGGTCGAACTGCACCATAATGTTAGGATACCGCAAGAAACAGCGGGGATGGCGGAAGAGTCAGGGCGGAAAGTAGGCTAAGCTGACGTCTCAGGTCAATTGGACTCCCTCGTTTCCCCGAAGGTTGCGCGGAGCCCGCACGCGGATGCGGCTGCGACACGCTCCCGGGCGCGAGATAACCCCACCGCTTTTCCCCAAATGAAAGTCCCGCCTCCCTCCCTTGGAGTCATCATCGGCAATCGCGATTTCTTCCCGGACAAGCTGGTCGCCGAAGCCCGCGAAGACGTGCTGAGACTCGCAAAGCAGGCCGGCTTCGAGCCGGTGATGCTCTCGCCGGAGGAGACGAAACTCGGCGGCGTGGAAACGCACGACGATGCGCGCAAGTGCGCTGAGGTCTTTCGCCGGAACCGCGACCGGATCACGGGCGTGCTGGTCGTGCTGCCGAACTTCGGCGACGAGAAGGCCGTGGCCGACACGCTGAAGCTGTCGAATCTCCAGGTGCCGATCCTCGTTCAGGCGTATCCGGACGAATTGGGCAGGCTCGACGTCGTGAACCGCCGCGACGCGTTTTGCGGCAAGATTTCCGTCTGCAACAATCTCCGCCAGGCCGGGATTCCGTTTTCTCTGACAAGAAAGCACGTCGCCCCCCTGCTTGATCCGCTCTTCCGCGCCGACCTGGACCGCTTCCTCGCGGTTTGCCGAGTGGTCCGGGGGCTTCGCCAACTCCGGATCGGCGCGGTGGGGGCCCGTCCCGGCGCCTTCAATACCGTCCGCTACAGCGAAAAGATTCTCGAGCGGCACGGCATCAGCGTCACGACGATCGACCTTTCCGAGATCCTGGGGGCGGCGAAGAAGCTGGAAGCGTCGCACGCGCGGGTGGCGTCGAAGATCGACGAGATCCGCTCGTACGCGAACACCGCGCAAGTGCCGCAGGATCGCCTGGTCCAGATGGCGCGGCTCGGCGTTGTGCTCGACGATTTTGTCGCCG
Organism: Opitutaceae bacterium EW11; assembly: GCA_003054665.1. Taxonomy (GTDB): domain Bacteria; phylum Verrucomicrobiota; class Verrucomicrobiia; order Opitutales; family Opitutaceae; genus EW11. The sequence continues at coordinate 654,890 of QAYY01000003.1, forward strand.
CGCAGCATCTCGATGCGACGGCGATCCAGTGCTGGACGTCGCTGCAGCTGAACCACGGCTGCAACGTCTGCACGAGCATGAGCATGATGAGCGAGAACTTCCTGCCCAGCGCGTGCGAGGTCGACGTCACCGGCGTGCTCACGATGTACGCGATGCAGCTGGCGTCGAATTCGCCCAGTGCGTTGGTCGACTGGAACAACAATTACGGCGTGGACGAGGACAAATGCGTGCTTTTCCACTGTGGAAATTGGGCGAAATCATTTCTTCCCGACGCCAAGGTATCCAACGCGCCGATTCTCGGAGCGACGCTGGGCGTGGAAAACACCTATGGCGCGCTGGACGGTCGCACGCCAGCCGGGCCGTTGACGTACGGGCGTCTGACGACCGACGATTCGCGCGGTGTGATCCGGGCGTACTTCGGGGAGGGCATGCTGACCAACGATGAGTTGCGCACCTTCGGAAACCGGGCCGTCGCCCAGGTGCCGCGCCTTCGGCAGTTGATGCAGTACGTCTGCCGCGAAGGCTTCGAGCACCACGTGGTGATGAACGTCTCGCGCACGGCCTCCGTGCTCGTCGAGGCCGGCGAGCGGTATCTCGGCTGGGAAGTTTACCACCACGGGTCGACCGAGGATTGAGCATGCGGGAAGAGCGCGAGCTGATCCTGAAATCGCTGCGGTATCGGAAGGAACTGCTGCGGGTGATCAAAAACGCGGGCGCCGGTCACACCGGCGGCGATCTGTCGTGCATCGATATCCTCAACGTCCTGTACAACCGGATACTGCGGGTTTCGCCCAAGACGTTTTCAGATCCGAACCGCGACCGCTACGTCCAAAGCAAGGGCCACTGCGTCGAGGCGCTTTACGTCGTCCTGGCAGACCGGGGTTTTTTTCCCGCCGAAGAGTTGGAGACAGTTTGCCGGCATGGCTCGGCGTTTGTCGGGCATCCGACGCGCAAGGTGCCCGGCGTGGAACAAAACACGGGAGCGCTCGGGCACGGACTTCCGCTCTGCACGGGTATGGCGATCGCCGGAAAACTGGACGGGGCGCCGTATCGGGTCTTCACGCTCCTCGGCGACGGCGAACTCGCGGAGGGCTCGAACTGGGAGGCGGCGATGGCCGCGGCTCACTACGGCCTGGACAACCTGACGGCCATCGTCGACTGCAACACGCTCCAGATCTCGGGGCACACGGCGGACGTGATGAACTCGGAACCGCTGGAGGCGAAATGGGCGTCTTTCGGCTGGGCCGTTCGCCGCGTTCCCGGGCATGATTTCGGCGCCCTGATCGGCGCGCTGGAGCACCCGCTGGAGAAAGGAAAGCCGAGCGTGGTTGTTGCGAACACGACGAAAGGGAAGGGCATCAGCTTTATGGAGAACGTCGCGAAGTGGCATCACGGCGTGCCGAATGACGACGAATACGCGCGCGCCATCGCGGAGCTCGATGCCGCGATCTCCGCCCTGGAGGGCGTTCCGGCATGAGCGCTCCGGCACCGTCGATGCACAGCGCCGCGGCGAAAACCCGGGCGGAAAAACTCGGGCTCAGGCTCGAGCGCGCGAACCTCGACGAGTTCGCGGATACGCTCCTGGCGCTCGCTCGGACCGACGCGAATGTCGTAGCGGTGACGAGCGACTCCCGCGGCTCGGGAAAACTCGGGCCGTTCGGCCAGCAGCATCCGAAGCAGATCGTGGAGATGGGAATCGCCGAGCAGAACCTGGTCGGCGTGGCCGCGGGCCTCGCCTCCGCGGGGAAAATCGTCTTCGCCGTTTCCCCGGCATGTTTTCTCACCGCCCGCGCCCTCGAGCAGATCAAGAACGACGTCGCGTACTCCGATAATCCGGTGGTGCTTGTCGGCATCAGCGCGGGCGTCAGCTACGGCGCGCTCGGATCGACTCATCATTCGTTGCACGACTTCGCCGTGCTGCGGGCGATCCATAACGTCGCCATCGTCGCGCCAGCCGACAATTTCGAGACTCGCGAAGCGGTGCGGCTTGCCGCCGTCGCGGAGACGCCTGTCTACCTCCGTTTCGGCAAGGCTCCGCTCTACCGGTTGCCATCCGCGGGAACGTTCGAGCTGGGCCGCGCGCGGCTGCTTCGTCCCGGTTCGGACGCGGCATTTGTCGCGACCGGCGAGACCGTGATCCATGCCCTGCTCGCGGCGGACTTTCTGAAGGAGAGAAACGGAATCGAATGCCGGGTGCTCAGCGTGCCGTCGATCCGACCCCTGGATACCGGCGCCGTGCTCGATGCTGCGCGGACTTGCCGTGCCCTTGTCACAGTGGAGGAGCATTCGGTCCACGGCGGACTCGGAGAGGCTTGCGCGGCGCTGATCGCCGAGGCGGGGCTCGCCCGGCGTTTTGGCATCGCGGGACTGCCCGACGAAGACACCGTGACCGGCAGCCAGGCCGAAATCTTTCGGCACTACGGGCTGACGATGGAAGGACTGGCGGAAAAGATGACCGGGCTGATGAGCCGCTAGAAGCATCCCCAGACGCCATGGCTTTCGTTCTCGCACTCGATCAAAGCACGTCGGCGACGAAGGCGCTCCTGTTCGACGATTCAGGGAATTGCCTCGACCGGGAGTCGCGCGAGCACCGACAGCTGTATCCGCGAGCCGGATGGGTGGAGCACGATGCGGAGGAGATCTGGCAAAACACCCTCGCAGTGCTGAGGACTGTCGCCTTGCGCGCGGCCGAGCGGAACCGTGAGCTCCTTTGCCTGAGCGTCACGAATCAGCGCGAGACGATCGTGGTGTTCGAACGAAGGACGGGGCGCCCGCTGCGTCCGGCGATCGTCTGGCAATGCCGGCGTGGCGACGAGATTTGCGCGGAGCATCGGGCGGCCGGGCGCGAGGATTTCGTTCACCGGCAGACCGGGCTCTGTCTCGACGCCTATTTTTCCGCTTCGAAGCTTCAGTGGCTCGTTCGCCAGGAACCCGGGCTCCGCACCAAGCTTGAGAGCGGGGAGGCGCTGATCGGCACGATCGACACGTATCTCGTCTACCGGCTCACCGGCGGCGAGGTTTTCGCCACCGACGGTTCGAACGCCTCGCGCACGCTGCTCTTCGACATCGGACGGCTTCAGTGGAGCGAGGATCTTTGCTCGCTGTGGCAGGTGCCGTCGCAGGCTTTGCCGGAGGTCAGGGAGAGTGCGGCACGGTTTGGCGAAACGACGCTCGAGGGCGCGCTCCCGACGCCGCTCCCGATCTGCGGCGTGATGGGCGACTCCCAGGCTTCGCTCTTCGCTCAGCGCTGCTTCGAACCTGGCATGGCCAAGGCGACATTCGGCACGGGTTCGTCGGTCCTGCTCACAATCGGGGCGGAGCCTCGGCTCTCGACTCGCGGCGTCGTCACGACCTTGGCGTGGGTCCACCGCGGACGGCCCACCTACGCTTTTGAGGGGATCATCATCTGTTCGGCGGCGACGCTCACGTGGCTGCGCGATCGCCTCGGCGTGATTTCCGATCTCTCGGAGGCTCAGGCAACCGCGGCTGCGCTGCCCGACAATGGCGGTGTGTACCTCGTGCCGGCGTTCTCCGGGCTGGGCTTGCCGCACTGGCGGCCGGACGCCCGGGCGGCGATTGTCGGACTGAGTTCGCACAGCGAACGGCGGCACGTCGTCCGCGCGGGATTCGAGTCGATTTCGTACCAGCTGCGCGACGCGCTCGAAGCGATGCGCGGCGAGGCCGGTGTAGCATTGAAGCGGTTACACGGCGACGGAGGGCCGACGGCGAATCCGTGGCTGATGCAGTTCACCGCGGACCTCACCCGGGCCGAACTGGCGGTGCCCACCATGCCGGACTGCTCGGCGTTGGGCGCGGCGTTCGCCGGCCTTCTCGGGATGGGGCGGTTTCGTACGCTCGAGGAGCTTTCCGCCTTGCCTCGCACCGAGGTTGTCTATCGTCCGTCGATGCCCCCCGACCGTGCGGATCGCCTTGTCTTCGGCTGGCGTTGCGCCGTGCGACAAACCCTTTGCTTGTCCGAAAGTCTCCCCGCATGAAGCCGATCTTTTTGACCTCCATCGCGCTCGCCGTCGGGGCGTTTCTGCCGTGTTCGTCGCACGCCGGGGAAAAGGCGTTGATCGACACGACGCGTTCTCCGGCCGCGCGGATGTACATGGTCGATCTCGGCGACGTGAAGTGGACCGGCGGTTTCTGGGGCGAACGCTTCGACGTTTGCCGCACGACGATGGTCCCGCACCTCTGGGAGATCTTCCAGGACGAGAAGGCGAGTCACGCCTGGGCGAACTTCCGCATCGCTGCCGGGCTCGAGCAGGGAAAGTTCGCCGGCCCGCCGTTCAACGACGGAGATTTCCTGAAATGGCTGGAGGCTCTCGCGCAGGTCTATGCGGTGACTCGCGATCCGGAACTCGACGAACAGATGGACCGGATCGTCGCGGTGATCGTGAAGGCCCAGCGCGAGGACGGCTATCTCCACACCAAGACGATCATCCCGCAGCGCCAGGGAAACGGCCAGGTGAAGGAGTTCGCCGACCGCGAGCACTTCGAAACCTACAACATGGGCCATCTGATGACTGCCGCCTGTATTCACTACCGGGCGACGGGCAAGACGACCCTGCTCGACGCGGCGCGCAAGGCGGCGGACTACATCGACGGCCTTTGCCGGACGGTGCCGGGCGATCTGGCGCGCAACGCAATTTGCCCGTCGCACTACATGGGCGTGGTGGAGCTCTACCGCACGACGCGCGAGCCGCGTTATCTCGAACTGGCGAAACAGCTGATCGAGATCCGCAGCCTCGTGCCGCCGAAGGAGGGCAGCGATCACAACCAGGATCGCGTGCCCTTCCGGCAGATGACGGAGGCCGTGGGGCACGCCGTCCGCGCCAACTACCTGTACGCCGGAGCGGCCGACGTGTATGCGGAGGATGGCGACAAGACGCTTCTCAAGACGATCGAGACGATTTCCGACGACGTCGCGGGCGAGAAACTCTACATCACGGGCATGACGGGCGCGCTTTACGACGGAGCTTCGCCCGACGGTTCGAAGGACTTCACCTCGATCAAGACGGTCCACCAGGCGTATGGGCGCGACTACCAGCTGCCGAACCTGACGGCCTACAACGAAACCTGCGCGACGATCGGCTACGCGATGTGGCTCTGGCGCATGCTGGAGCTGACGGGGGATGCGCGGTACGCCGATCTGTTCGAGCAGTCGCTGTATAACGGCGTGCTGCCGGGCATCAGCCTCGACGGGCGCGACTACTTTTATGTCAACCCGCTGCGCAAGCTGGCGGATTTCAAGTGGCCGATGCGCTGGTCGCGGACCCGGCAGCCGAACATCCCCTCGAGCTTTTGCTGTCCGCCGAATGTCGTGCGCACGATCGCCGAGGCGCAGAACTACGCCTACACGCTCTCGAAGGACACCCTCTGGGTTCATCTTTACGGGGCGAGCGCGCTCAACACCGCCTGGATCGACGGTGGCCGCGTGCGCTTGTCGCAGGAAACGGACTATCCCTGGAAAGGCGCGGTGAAGCTGACAGTTGCCGAAGCGCCCGAGCGCGCCATCGCGATCAGGCTCCGGATCCCCAGCTGGGTGGGCGAGGGGACGACGGTGCGCGTCAACGGCCAACGCGCCGACGGCGATCCCAAGTCAGGCTCGTATTTCGAACTTCGGCGGACGTGGAAGTCGGGTGACGTCATCGAACTCAACCTGCCTTTCGCTCCGAGCGTGTGGGAAGCCAATCCGCTCGTGGAGGAGACGCTGAACCAGGTCGCGGTGAAGTACGGACCGCTCGTGTACTGCGTCGAAGCCAACGACCTTCCGGACGGCGTGCGCTTGCAGGACGTGGCCCTCACGACGGACTCCGCGTCGAAGCCGGCGAAGCTGGTGCCCGAAACGATCGCAAACGCCCGAGTGTTTTCGGTCGTTCTCCCGGCGACGGCGTTGAGGCGGCCGCATTGGGAAAGCGGACAACTCTACCGCCCGCTCAACGCGGGGTCGCCGCAGCGATTCGACCTCAAACTCGTGCCCTACTACGCCTGGGGCAACCGCGGAGACACCGACATGACGGTTTGGATACCTCTCCGCTGATTCTTCCTCCCTAAGCCGAAGCCCCATGGCCAAAACCTCCCACTCGTCCCTCGTCTCCCGGCTCGACGCGCTTTACGAATACGACCGCGAGCCGGTCACCCAGAAAGATCTCCACGGCTGGAAAATCTTCTGGGCGACGTTCGCCGGCGAGCACATCGCCGGCACGGAATTTGTGATCGGTCCGCTCTTCGTGCTTCACGGCTGCTCCGCCACTGCCGTGCTGCTGGGCCTCTTCATCGGCAATCTTCTCGCCGTGCTCAGCTGGGCGTTTGTCTGCGCGCCCGTTGCGGTGCGGACTCGGCTGACGATCTACTGGCAGATCCGCCGGCTGGGCGGCCCCTGGCTGACCGTCGCCTACAGCGCGGTGTACGGCGTGATTCTGTGCGTGCTTGCCGGATCGATGCTTCGCGTGTCGATGACGTCGCTGGCTCTTCCGCTGCAGCACGGCTTCGGCACGGCGGACCTTCCCCAGTGGACATGGGCGCTGCTCGCCCTCGGCGTCGGTTCGGTGATCGCGGTGTTGGCGGTGCTCGGTTTCGAGGGTATGGCGATTTTCTCGAAGATGTCGGCGCCGTGGATGGTGATCGTCTTCTTCGTCTCGGCGATCGCGACGCTTCCGTTGTTGGGCTGCGCGTCGCTCTCGGATTTCTGGCGCGTGGCCAACGAGCAGATCTGGACCGGCGTGACCGCGCTCGATCCCTCGACGGGAAAACACTTCGCGCACTACACGATCTGGCACGTCATCGGCTTCGCCTGGTTGTGCAACATGCCGCAGCACTTCGGCATGGCCGACCTGACGATCCTCCGGTACGCGCGAAAATGGCAGATGGGCTTCTGTTCCGCGGCGGGCATGTATCTCGGCCATTACTGCGCCTGGATCGCCTCGGGCATCCTCTGTGCGGCGGCGATCAAGCAGGGCATCCTGCCGTCGCCTGGTCCCATCGCCTATCTCGGCGCCGGTCTCACGGGAGCGATCTGCGTGGTCGTCGCGGGCTGGAACGTCGCCAGCCCGACGCTCTATCGGGCGGGACTCGCGCTCCAGGTCGCGACGCCCAACTGGAGCCGCTGGCGGGTCACGCTCGTCGTGGGAGCCGCCATGATCGTCTGTGCGTGCATCCCCGCGTTATTGGCGCACCTCGATCTGCTCCTGACGACGAATGCGCTGCTCCTCCTGCCGCTCGGCGCCTTCATCTTCATCGACCTCTGGCTCTTTCCGAAGCTGGGCCTCCGCTCCAACTACGCCGAACACACGCGTTCGCCGATCAGCTGGCCCGCCGGCGCCGCGTGGCTCTTGTCCATGGTAATCTCCGTGATCGCATTTTCGCGGGGCGCCGATCCGATTTTCCTCGTGCTCCCCGAATGGATCGTGGCGGTGACGCTCTACGTCGCATTCAGCGCGCTCCAACAAAAACTCCGCCCCGCGCCGGTTCCGGCCGCCGCCTCCGTCTAGAATGAAAAAGCTGCTCAAGCTTCTCTCGTTTGCCGCCCTCGCGGGAATGTTCGCCGCTTCATGGATGGTCTTTTCCGGGGCGCTCTCCCGGCCCACTTACGAGATCGTCGCGCTTTCTGGCACCGTGATCTGGTTCGGCACCGTGCCGTTCTGGATGAAACGGCGGCTTCATGCCTCGGAATAGCCCCACCGGCCCTTTCTTTCCCCAATGGCCGAAACCTCCGCCGTCGTCGGATTGCGCTGCGAATATTTGGTCGATCCTCTCGGAATCGACGAACGGTCGCCTCGCCTGAGCTGGCGGCTCGAAACCGGGAGACGCGGTGCGCGACAGGCCGCCTGCCGTATCCGCGTGGCGAGCACGGCGGAAAAACTCGCATCGGGAGACGCCGATCGTTGGGACAGCGGCCGCGTGGCGGGGAGCGCCACCACGCACGTCGTTTATCAGGGCAGGGCGCTTGAGGCGCGCGAGGCCTGCCACTGGGACGTCGAGGTTTGGGACGAAACAGGAGCCGCGATTCGATCTAGGCCGGCCTTGTGGACGATGGGACTGCTGGCGCCGGAGGATTGGAGCGCGAGTTGGATCGGCGTGGACCCGGAGGTGTACCGGCGCGATCCGGATTCGATCGAGCCCACCTTGACCGAGCCGGGCTCGGCCGGAATGTTTCGCCGGGAATTCGACCTGCCGCCCGCGGTGCTGCGCGCGACGCTCTACGCCACGTCCCGCGGGGTGTTCGAACTGCGTCTCAACGGAGGAAGGATCAGCGCCGACATTTTCGCTCCCGAGTGGACGGACTACTTCAAGCGTATCCACTATCGCACGTACGACGTCACGCAGTTGCTTTTGCCCGGCCGCAACGCGCTGGGAGTGTTGCTCGGGGATGGGTGGTGGAGCGGTTATGTCGGCTGGCAGGAGACGCGCGGCCGCTATGGCAGCCTGGAGAACAGCGTCTGCCTGCAGCTCGAAATCGAACTGGCGGACGGGCGTCGGATGACGGTCGCGACCGACCCGACCTGGCGTTGCAGCACGGGGCCGATCCTCAGTTCCGACTTCATGATGGGCGAGCGTTACGACGCTCGCCGGGAGCGAACGGGCTGGGATCGGGCCGCCTTCGACGACGCGACCTGGCTTCCGGCCCGGGCCGTCGAGGCTCCGTCCGCGCCCAGAGTCTTTCAGCCGTCCGAACCGGTGCGGATCACCGAAACCCTGAAACCCGTGTCTGCGCGGGAGGTTTGTCCCGGCGTCTGGATCTACGATCTCGGGCAGAATATCACCGGCTGGGTGAGGCTGCGGATGTCGAGCCTTCCCGCCGGAACCCGGCTCGTGCTCCGGCATGGCGAGCGGCTCAATCCCGACGGCACGTTGTACACGGAAAACCTGCGCCGTGCCAAGGCGACGGATACGTATGTGGCCCGCGGCGCGATCCTCGAGGTCTTCGAGCCCCATTTTACCTTTCACGGCTTCCAATACGTGGAGCTGACCGGCTTCCCGGGCACGCCGCCGGAGGGAACGGTCACGGGCTGCGTCGTGCATTCGGCGAACGCCGAAACGGGGCGCTTCGAGTGTTCCCACGCCGGAATCAACCGACTCTGGCTGAACGGAGCTTGGTCGCAGCGCGACAACTTCCTGTCGGTGCCCACCGACTGTCCCCAACGCGACGAGCGGCTCGGCTGGATGGGCGACGCGCAGGTCTTCTTGCGGACGGCGAGCTACAATCGCGACGTGGCCGGGTTTTTCACGAAGTGGATGATCGACGTCGAAGACGCGCAGACGCCGGAGGGAGTTTTCCCCGACGTGGCCCCGCGGCTTCACCAGGGACTCGGCTTCGTCGGGCTCGACGATCTCTGCGGGGCGGCGGGCTGGGCCGATGCCGGAGTGATCGTGCCATGGACGATCTGGCGCGTGTATGGCGACCGGCGGATTGTCGAACGTCACTGGCGGGCGATGACGTCCTGGCTCGACTACCTTGAACGCACGAATCCCGACGGCCTCCGCACTCGCGACTTGAGGAACAACTACGGCGACTGGCTTTGCATCCCCACGGACACCTCGTTCCGCACCCATTCGCCGATGAAGAACCTCCTGGCCACCGCGTATTGGGCCGACGACGCGGCCAAGGTGGCCAGGATGGCCCGCGAGCTTGGGCGCGAGGCGGAGGCCGGGCGCTTCACGGCGATGTTCGAGCACGTGCGCTCCGCCTTTATCCGCGAGTTTGTCCGCGACGACGGAACGCTGACGGTGGAGACGCAGACCGCCTACCTCCTGGCGCTGGCGTTCGACCTGGTCCCGCACTCGCTGCGCACGCGGGTCGCCGAGCATCTGGTGGCGAACATCCGTGAGTTGGGCTGGCATCTGAGCACCGGCTTCATCGGCATCAGCCACCTGAATCCGGTGCTGACATTGTCCGGCCACGCCGATGTCGCATACCGGCTGCTGCAGCAGGAAACGTATCCGTCCTGGCTCTACCCTGTGTTGCACGGGGCCACGACGATTTGGGAGCGCTGGAACGGCTGGACCGAAGCCGACGGGTTTTTCGACCCGCAGATGAATTCGTTCAACCACTACTCGCTGGGGTCCGTGGGGGAGTGGCTGTTCCGCCACGTCGCGGGTATCGAACTCGATCCTGACGTGTGCGGGTTTCAGCGTTTCGTGCTCCGGCCGTTCACCGGCTCCGGCTTGAGCTTCGCCAAGGCGCGTTATCGGACGATGCATGGCGACATCGAGAGCCATTGGCGACGCGCGGGGCGGGAGCTGACCTGGGACGTTGTCGTGCCACCGAACACCACGGCGCGCGTCTACGTTCCGGCGCATGCCGGCAGCCTCGTCACCGAGTCGGGCGGTCCGCTGGAGTCCGCCCTCGGCGTGGATTCCGTGGCCGACACCGCCGATTTCCGCGCCTGCGAGGTGGTCGCCGGCGAATACCATTTCCGAAGCGTCATCGGCGCCTAAGTCGGGAGGGTTTCGTTCGGCGGCGAATGGCCGGTTCGCCGCAGCTTGACGCCGCGAACCGGGTGGCTGGCGGCAACACGTCGGGCCAGGCGGCGCGCTCGCTTGGTTGGAAGTCGTCGTGCTCGCTCGGGTGTCGATGGCTGCGTGGTGGAAGCTCGCCACGGTGGTGCTCGCCGCGGCAGTCTTCAGCCCGTGGATGAGTATCTCCGGATTGATCCTCGCGAACTACCGGCGCCGAGAGCCGGCGGAACCGTCGACCTCACATGATTGAGAACCTCAAGCGCCTGGTGGGAGAGCCGAATGTGCTCACCGAAAAGGAGGACGTTCTGCCGTACGCCTTCGACGGAACTGCAGCGGTAAAGCAGATGCCGCGGGTGGTCGTTTTTCCCGGCAGCTCCGCCGAAGTGGCCGCGGTCGTGGCTTTTGCTCGGGAACGCCGGATTCCGGTCGTGACGCGGGGAAACGGCACCGGATTGTCCGGTGGAAGCGTTCCGCTGCCCGAGGCCATCGTTCTTTGCGTGAACCGGCTCAACCGTATCCTGGAACTGGACACGCGAAATCTCACGCTGCTGGCGGAGGCAGGGGTGGTGACGCAGACGATCTTCGATCGGGCCGACGCGGCCGGGCTGTTTTATCCGCCGGATCCGGGATCGATGAAGATCAGCACGATCGGCGGGAACGTGGCGGAGAACTCCGGCGGGTTGCGCGGCCTGAAGTACGGCGTTACCCGCGACTATGTGATGGGCCTGCAGGTGGTGCTGGCGGACGGCTCGATCTGTTGGCTCGGCAGCAAGTGCGTAAAGGATGTCGCCGGATACAATCTGCGCGACCTCTTCATCGGCAGCGAGGGCACGCTCGGCGTCATCACGCAGGTCCTGCTCAAGCTGCTGCCGAAACCGGCGGCCCGCCAGACCCTCCTGGCGACGTTCGCGCGCATGGACGCCGCTGCCGAGACGGTTTCGGCGATCATCGAAGCCCGAATCATTCCCTGCACGCTGGAGTTTCTCGACCGCAAAACCCTGCTTTGCGTCGAGCAGTTCGCCCGCGTCGGTCTGCCGACCGACGCGGAGGCGGTGCTCCTGATCGAGACCGACGGGCACCCCGCCGCCGTGGCCGACGAGGCCCAACGCATCGAACAACTCGCCCGCGAGCACGGCGCCACGACCGTGAAGCGCGCCGCGAATTCGGAAGAGGCCGTGCGGCTTGCGACCGCGAGGCGAAGCGCGTTTTCCGCCCTGGCGCGGCTCAAACCGACGACGATTCTCGAGGACGCCACGGTGCCCCGGAGCGAATTGGCGAAGATGATTCGGTTCATCGCCGACGTTGCGGCGCGGCATCGCCTCGAGATCGCGACCTTCGGGCATTTCGGAGACGGCAACCTTCATCCGACGATCCTCACCGACGAGCGCGACGCTGACGAAATGCACCGCGTGGAGACGGCGCTGAAGGAGATCTTCGACTTCGCGTTGTCGTTGGGCGGAACCATTACTGGCGAGCACGGCGTCGGCCTCGCCAAGCGGAGTTTCCTGCGTCAGCAGCTGGGCGACGACAGCTACGCCCTGTTGAAGACGATCAAGCGGTCCCTCGATCCCGACGGTCTGTTGAACCCCGGAAAAGTGATCGAGCCCGAGAGTACGCCATGAGCGGAGGCGAAAGCACCGCACACGCGCCCGGACCGAAGCCGGAGGAAATACGGACCGGACTGGCCGCGCTCGACTACTCGATCCTGCAGCAGTGCATGCATTGCGGCCTTTGCCTGCCGACCTGTCCGACTTTCAACGAGACCGGGCGGGAGAGGAATTCTCCCCGCGGGCGGATCGCGCTCATGCGGGCGGTGGCGGATGGCGAATTGGAGATGACGCGCGCCTTCGCCGAGGAGATGAGCTATTGCCTCGGCTGTCTTGCCTGCACCAGCGCCTGTCCGGCCGGAGTGGACTACGCGACGCTGCTCGAGACGGCGCGGGCGGAGGCAGAGGAGAAGCGGCTGCTTGCCGCGCCGGGACGGCAGATCGTGCGTTGGCTGACGTTGCGCTGGCTGTTCACCCGCCCGCGAGCGCTCCATGCGGTCGGCCGCACGCTTTGGGCGTATCAGGCCAGCGGACTGCAGCGCCTGTTTCGGCGAACCGGACTGGTGCGGCTCTTGCCGAAACGTATCCGGGAGCTGGAGCCATCGACGCCTGCGATGAGCCGGCACTTTTCGAGTTCGCTGATCGCCCCGGTGGAGAAACCGAGGTCCGGCACGGCGCGGTTTCGCGTGCTCGTGCTGACCGGCTGCGTTCAGGATCTGATGGCGTCGGAGATCAATCGGGCGACGGTCGACGTGCTTTTGGAGAACGGCTGCGAAGTACACACGCCCGCACTGCAGCCCTGCTGCGGATCCCTGCACGTTCACAACGGCGATCACGCCACGGCGAAGACGTTGGCGCGCCGGCATCTCGACGCGACGCCTCCGGCGGAATTCGACGCCATCATTTCGAACGCGGGCGGATGCGGCTCTCACCTTCGCCGGTTCGACCGGCTCCTTGCCGATGACCCGGCGTACGCTCCGAGGGCGGCGGAATGGTCGAAAAAACTCCGCGACGTCCACGAATGGCTCGTCGAAATCGGCTTCCGCGTGCCGGTTCCCGCCGGCGACCGGCCGCGTCGGACCGTGACGTATCACGAATCCTGTCACCTCTGCCACGGCCAGAAGATCAGCCGGCAGCCTCGGGAGATCCTGCGCGCGATACCGGGAGTGGAGTTGATCGAGGCCGCCGAAGCAACGTGGTGTTGTGGCTCCGCCGGGATCTACACGATCACGCAGCCGAGGACCGCGTCCTGGTTGCAGAAGCGGAAGATCGGGCACCTGCGTGAAACCGGCGCCGAAATCGTGGCGACGGCGAATCCCGGCTGTCATCTCCAGATCGAAAACGGTTTCCGGCTCCACGCCGAAGGCCGTCAGCCGAAAGTCGTGCACCCCGTGGTGCTCCTGGCGGAGGCGTATCGCCGCGAACGCGGAGGGTGAGCCGAGGCAGGCGTTTTCGTGCGTTTGTCGTGATCCGCAGATAGCCCGTCGCGTGCCTCCCGCAGCTGAACTGGGTTCACCGTCTAGCGCGCCGAGCGTTTGGTCTCGGACTGGCGCTCGGAGCGCGCCGTCATGGCGGCGCGTCAAAGGCGGTGCCAGGTCGCCGCACACCACAGCGGAGATGACTCCGAGACGCGGCGAGTTTCCACCTTCATGGGAATCCGATGCCCTAGAGCACCCAGAGCCGAGCCCTCCAGAGTGAAGCGTGAAGGGCTCGGTAATTGTCCGGCAGGAGCTACTTTGAGGGGGGCTCTTCGAACTCGTACGTTCCCGCGCCGATCTCGAATGTGCGTCGGCCGCACGTGGGCTCGATTTCGCGAACGTCGTTTCGATTCGCCATGCTCCGGCCGCTTTCACGGATTTCTCCCGAACCGAGGCTGGGCCACTGCACGCTGGCGGTGGCGTTGGGCGGGATTTTCACGGTGAGGCGGAGGCCGGTGCTGGTTTTCTGCCATCGCACGGAGATCGGCCCCCGCACAGATTCGTAGCTTGCTTCTGCCCAGGTCACGTCGCCGACGGGATTCGGACGCACGATGACGCGGCCGAATCCGGGCTCCTCGGGATCGGGCGCGAGGCCGGCGAGGTCGCCGTACAACCACTCCATGATCTGCCCGAGCATGAAATGGTTCTGCGAGGCCTGACGGTTGGCGTCCCACGCTTCTGTGAGGCTGGTTGCGCCGTGAGCGAGTTGGTAGCCGTATCCAGGCCGCTCCGACTGGCTGTTCATCGCGAAGACGACGTCGGAGCGCCCGTTCTCGGCGAGAGCCTTCAGAAGGTAACTGTAGCCGATGTCGCCAGCGGTGACGCTGTTTCCGCGGCTTTCGATATCCCGCACCAGTGAGGCGAGCACGGCGTCGCGGCTTGCCGGAGGCACCAGGCCGAGCACGAGCGGGAAGGCGTTCGCCGTCTGCGATCCGGTCGCGTAGCCGGCATTTCGAGCCTTGAAGAACTCTGCGTTGAACGCTTCTGCAATCCGGCCGGCTGCCGTGGCGTAACGCTGGGCATCCCGGTCTTCGCCGAGGTGCTGCGCGGTCTGCTCCAGGCGGAGCGCGTCCTCGTAGAAGATCGCGGTGGCTGGCAGGGAGACGGGTGTCAGTTGGGAGAAACCGGGACGTTTCGGACCGAGATCGTACCAGTCGCCCAGTCCGTGGGTGAGAAGATGCCGGTTCGCTCGCGATTCCAGATACGCGAAGTAGCGCTGCATCGAGGCGTAGTGCCTCCTGAGCGGCGTGTCGTCACCGGTCCACACGTACTGCTGCCAGGCGGCCAGGATCAGTGCGCTGCCCCATTCCGGAGAATCGCGAAAGTCACCATCGAACCGGATGTACTCGGGCGCGATCGAGGGAACGAGTCCGTTGGGTCGTTGGGAGTCAGCCATGTCTCCCAAGGTTTTCGCGTAAAGCCGGGTGAGGTCGTATTCGTAGCGCAGCGACGGACCGTTGAGATGGTACTGCTCCAGCCAGCCAAGCCGCTCGCGGTGCGGACAATCGGTCAGGACGTGCGAGAGGTTGCTGCGCTGCGCCCATCGAACGAGGAGCCGGATCCGATTGAAAAGCTCGTTGGAGCAGGAGAAGCGGCCGACGGCGGGTGAATCGCCGTGGACGACAATACCTTCGAGCCCGACGACGACCGGAAGCTCCGAGGACCCGGCGGCGGGGAACGCCTGCACCTGAAGATAACGCGCCCCGTGGTGGAAGAAGCGCGGCATCCAGCATTCGATCTCGCCGCCTCCTGCCAGCCGGTAGTTCCAAGTGGACTCGGCTTTGCCGGCGTGCGTCGACGTGGTGTCGAGGGAGCCGTCGGCGTTTACCAACTCGGATGGCGTGATCTTCACCGATGAACCGGCAGGACCGCGGACGCGAAGGCGGGGCATCAGGGCGGCATTCTGCCCGAGGTCGTAGACGGCGACGCCCGCACGCAGTGGGCGAACCGCGCGGGGCGTCAGCGTTTCGTGTGCGCGGATCGGAGGCGCGGCTTCGGAAGCGCCTTTCAGTTCGCCCCCGGGGCCGGGGATGCAGACGACGGGCGTCCAACGGGAATCGTCGAAGCCGGCGAGAGACCAACCCTTCGGTCCTTTTGCCGCGTCGTAGTCTTCGCCGCCATACACGTGGGAGAACGTGATCGGTCCCGGTGCAGCCTTCCACTGTTCGTCCGTCGCGACCCAATCCACGCGGCCGTCCGTGTATTCCAGGCGAAGCTGGGCGATGGCGGTGAGCGGGCGCGGCGGTCCTGAAAACTTCGTGTAGCGGCCGGGCCAGTTCGGCACGTTATACATTCCATTGGCCAACGTCAGGGCGATCGCGTTCGCGCCAGGTTTCAGCTGCGCCGTGAGATCGCGGGTGTCGTAGAGGCACGTGCGCTCGTAGTCGGTCCAGCCGGGCGTGAGCAGATCCTCGGCTCCAACGGCCGAACCGTTCGCCTCGAGCGTGTAGTGGCCGAGCCCGCAGACAAAGAGCGTGGCGCGTTTCAGCCCTTCGCCGACGCGAAACTCCCGGCGGAGGAGCAGCGTCGAGCAGGCTCGCGGATTCGAACCGGGGACACCCAGGCCGTCGACCACCGCGGCTGAGGACCAGGGGCCTCCCTCGAGGCTGGCGCTGCTGGTCACGCGAGCCCCGCGGGCGACGTTGGTTCCCGCGGCGACGACTTCAATCTGACGGAGCGCGAGGCGGCCGAATTGCTCGGCGCCGCCATCTTCCGACATCGTCCGAAGCCGGGTCGCGGTGATCCGCACGTAACGCGCCGTAACACCGCTGGCGGGCGCGGTGAGTTTGGTGGCCCATTCGTTTGCTGGATTCTGCGTGTGGTCGAGAATCGTCGTGGCACCGCGAAAGTCCGGATCGTCAGCCACCTCGATTCTGAACCAGCGCGGAAAACCGAGGCGCTCGGCGACGCCGTAGACGAGCGCATGCAGCACGACTTTGTCGACGGCGTAGGAGGCGCCGAGATCGAGCGCGATCCACTGTGGCGAGTCGGCCTTCGAGACGGGCGGCGTGCTGAAGCCGAGTTTTGTCCGGGTTTTCTCCAGAAGCGTCGGATCGCTGATCCAGCGGGCTCGCCAGTCTTCCGGTCGCACGATGCCCATCGTCCAGTTCGAGGGCTCGCTCCAGCCGGAGGCGGTGCCGTTCTCGTTCCAGACGCGTATGCGCCAGAAAACCTGCTCACCGGTGCCGAGGGTTTTGCCAGCGTAGGGGATCTGGAACTGCGCCCGGCTCTGGACGCGACCGCTGTCCCAGCGGTCCGGCTTGTCCGAGCGCAGGAGATCGGGCGATGAGGCGACTTGGACCTGCCAAGCGGTTTGGTGGGCGCCGCGGTCGAGGCTTTCGAGGCTCCAGGCCAAGTGGGGCGGAGCGGAGTCGATTCCGAGCGGCGCGTTCGCCCAGTCGCAGCGAAGATTCGTCACACGCAGCTCTCCGCGGGCACCCGTGGCGAGTCCTAGCGCGAGGGCGGCGGTCAGGCAGCGTGCAACGGCGCGAGGACCCTTCACGAAGGAACGAAGGAAGCTTCCGGGAGCGGCCAGTGGGCCCGCTGTGTTCACCGTTCCGAATCGAACGCGACGGTCTTCGCGTTTCCGGGGGCGAGTTCGATTTCCCGGGTTTGGGAACCGAATCTCACGACCGTCTTTTTCCCGCCGACGCTGCGAACCGAGATCGACGTGGGGTGGCTGTCGCGCCAGGCGACGTCCACTTCGAAACCGCCACGGGCGCGCAAGCCGCGCACTTCGCCTTCCGGCCAGGCCGGGGGCAACGCGGGGAGAATCTGGATTTCGCCGGGACGGCTTTGAACGAGCATCTCGGCGATGGCCGCAGCGCCGCCAAAGTTTCCGTCGATTTGGAAGGGCGGATGAGCGTCGAAGAGGTTCGGATACGTGCCGCCGGTCCAATGGCTGCTGCCCGGCTGCGCCGCGGCGGGCGTGAGATGGGCGACAAGCAGCCGGTGTGCGCGGGCTCCGTCCTGGAGACGGGCCCACATCGCGAGCTTCATCGCGAGACTCCAGCCGGTGCCGGCATCGCCGCGCACGTCGAGGGACTTGCGGGCGGCGGCGGCGAGGTCGGGCGTGTGTGTCGGGTCGATTGCGTCTCCTGGATACACATCCCAGAGGTGGGCGACATGGCGGTGGTGAGGGTCTTCTTCGCGATACTCTTCGAGCCACTCCATGATCCGGCCGTCGGAGCCGATGCGTGTCGGCGCGAGGCGCTTTTCGGTCGATACAAGCTGATCGCGCAGCTCGGGATCCAGTCCGAGGACTTCGGCGGCCTGGCGCGTCGCCTGGAAGAGGTAGCGCAGCAGCTGCATGTCCGCGGTGGGGCCGAGGCAGACGTGGCCCGGCTTTCCGTCGGGGAGGAGGTAGGCGTTTTCCGGCGAATTCGAGGGCGCCGTGACGAGCCAGTGGTGTTTCGGCTCCTCGATCAGCATGTCGAGGTAGAAGAGCGACGCGCCCTTGAGAGCCGGGTAGGCTTGGGCGAGGAACTTCCGATCGCCCGTGAACAGGTAGTGATCCCAGAGGTGCTGACAGAGCCACGCCGAGCAGGAGACAGTCGAGCCCCAGCTTGCGGATTCGCCCGGAGAGGTGAAACCCCACGGATTCGCGAGGAGAAACGCGACCCAACCGCGGGCGTTGTAGTACGCCTTGGCCGTTTTGGCGCCAGGTTCGCGCAACGACTCGATCAGGGCGAAGAGCGGTTGGTGGAGTTCGGACAGGTTGCAGACCTCGGCCGGCCAGTAGTTCATCTGGACGTTAATGTTGAGATGCCAGTCGCCGTTCCACGGAGTCTGGATCGAATCGGCCCAGATTCCCTGCAAGTTGGCCGGGAGGCCTCCCGGTCGCGACGACGAGATCAGGAGATAACGTCCGAAGTTGAAGTAGAGCGCGGCCAGCGACGGATCGGCTTGGCCGCTCGCGAAAACCCGCAGGCGCTCCGGAGCAGGCAAGCCGGCCTTTGCTGTATCGGAAACCCCGAGACGCAAATCGACGCGGTTGAAATAGCGGCGGTAGTCGGCGACGTGTTCGGCGCGGAGGACGTCGTAGGGCTTCGAGGCGGCGCCCTTCAGATCGGTTTCGGCTGCGGCCAGGGCGTTGGCGACATCGCGCCCGGCGAAGGTCCGAATATCCGTGGCTGCAGTGA
The DNA here is from genome assembly GCA_003054665.1 of Opitutaceae bacterium EW11. Lineage (GTDB taxonomy): Bacteria > Verrucomicrobiota > Verrucomicrobiia > Opitutales > Opitutaceae > EW11. The sequence continues at coordinate 673,520 of QAYY01000003.1, forward strand.
CGAAAAGAATCACGGAGTCGGCGCCGCGCACGCGCAGCGTGCCGTCGACCGCTTCCAGGGTTCCGCCCTTGGGAAGGGCCCGGACCCGCGCCGCGTAACGCACGCCCGTCCCACCCTCGCGGCCGTCGTTGAGCTGGCCCTGCATGAGCAAACCGTCGTTGGCCACGACGGAGACCGCGGCGCGTTCCCGGCGCGAAAGACGGGCGTCGAACGAGATCTGCCCGGGCTTGTCGGCGGTGAGCCGCATCACGATCGCCTCCGCCGGAGCGCTGACCCAGAACTCGCGTTCGAAGCGAATGCCGGCCTGGGCGAAACTCACCCGGCAAATCGCGTTGGCCAGATCGAGTTCACGACGATAGTCCGTGGCGGCGGTGCCCGCGCCAGGCTGGACAAAGGTGACCCGGAGATCGCCGAGCGTCTGATAACATCCGTACGGCACATTCGCACCGGAACCGAGGCCCGAGCCTTTCCCGGCGCAGGTGAAGTGGGCATTCACCAACGCTTCCGCCTCCTCGTTTTTTCCTTCGAGCAAGAGCTGCCGGATTCGCGGCAGGGCTGCGGCCGCATCCTTGCGGTCGGCATCCTGCGGCGAACCCGACCACATGCCGTTTTCGTTGAGAACAATCCGCTCTTCCGCGGGATCGCCGAAAACAGCGGCGCCCAGGCGACCGTTGCCGAGGGGCGTGGCTTCCACGAATTGGCGCGCCGGTTCCGATTGCCAGACGTAGCGGGACTCCGCGCGGGGTTCGGAGAGCGGTTCTTCGACGGCGGGACCGGAGGCGTTTTTGAGGGCTGGCGCGGCGGCGAACAGAGTGCTGGAAACCAGCAGCCATGCGAAAGCAGGGTGGAGGAGGGACGGGGCGCGAAGTGACATGGGTGCGTGGGTTTTGGCGCGAGCGCCGGGAGATTTGTTGGGCGCAATCTGAGACCGTCCCTTAGCCCGAAGGGTGGCAAGTCGAAGGTTTCAGTCGGAGGTCGGCGCGGTGGAGCGGAAGCATCGTTTCTGGGGGGGGCGGAAAAGTGTTTCCACCAGATGTAGTCGGATATTGGACACGGCGGAGGAGGCCGGGGTATGCCCTCTCCCAGGCTACAGCCATCGTCTCCCTCCGGAAACAGACCGACCACCTTAGGATGCTGGCAGTAATTTCGTGGACCTTGGGAGACGTTTGCCGGTGGGTGCGTTATCCTACACCAGACTGAGGGGACCCCTCCTGAAGAAAGTCAGTCGCGCCGGGCTTGCCGGCCCAGAAACTCCTGCTCGAAGTGAACGAACGACGCTGAAACCCATGCCGCCCGCATTTCGCCGCCTCGTGTTTGGACTGGTGCTCGCGCTCGGAGCCTGCGCTGCCGTATCGAACGCGGGGCAGGGCGGCGATCGCTTGGAGGCGGCGTTTCGGACTCCGCCGCCCGAAGCCAAACCGTGGGTGTTTTGGTATTGGATGAATGCGAGTTCGTCGCGCGCCGGGATCACCGCGGATCTGGAAGCGATGAAAGCCGTAGGAATCGGCGGCGCGCACCTCGTGCCGATTCACGGTGCGGCCAAGCCGTCCCTGTTCGAACCCACGGCGGAGCAGTTTTCTCCCTTGTGGTGGGACCACGTGGCATTTGCCGTCCGCGAAGCCGAACGCCTGGGACTGAAAATCGCGCTCCACGCGAGCGACGGCTACGCGACGGCGGGCGGGCCTTGGGTCACTCCCGAGACTTCGATGCAGAAAGTCGTCTGGACGAAAACGCTCGTCGGCGGAGGCCAGCGGCTGGACCTGCAGCTGAGCCAGCCGGAGACAAACGAGGGTTATTACGAGGACATCTCTGTCGTAGCCGTTCCTGCTTGGGAGGGACAGAGCCTCGCAGCGAACCAGGGGCCGTCGGTCACGACCGACCGCCCGGGGCCCGCACCGCAGTTTCTCGCGGAGAAGACGGACCGTGTCTTCACCTTGGACCAGGCTGGCTGGGTCCTCCACACGTTTCCCGAACCGTTTGTCTGCCGGTCGATCACGCTCCGTGTGCCTCCGACGAAGGGCGTCCAGAATGCGACCTACCAGGCCAATCGGCTGCTGGTGGAGGCGAGTGAGGACGGGGAGCATTTCCGTCAGATTGCGCAACTGAAGCCGCCGCGGCATGGCTGGCAGGACGGAGACGGCGATACGACGCATGCGATCCCCGAAACGAAGGCGCGGTATTTTCGTTTTCGCTACAATCCCGGTCGCGAGGAGGCTGGTGCCGAGGACATCGACAGCGCCAAGTGGAAGACCGTTTTGAAGCTTCGCGGTATCGAGCTGTCGTCGGAACCGCGGATCGACGATTTCGAAGGGAAATCGGGGCTCTCGTGGCGGATCTCGCCGTGGACCACGCCGGAGCAGTTGCCCGATCGCTTCTGCGTGCCGCTGCGGCGAATCGTCGATCTCACGGGTAAGATGACCCGCTCCGGCAAGCTCGACTGGGACGCTCCCGCCGGACGATGGATCGTTCTTCGGCTCGGGCATACTTCGACGGGCTATCGAAACGACACCGGCGGCGCGATGAAGGGATTGGAATGCGACAAGTTCGATGCCGCGGCGGCGAGGCAGGTCTTCGACCACTGGTTTCAGGCGATCGTCCGGCACGTCGGCCCGGAACTTGCCGGAAAGGCGGTGAAGGTCCTCCACGTGGATAGCTGGGAGTGTGGCAGCCAGAACTGGTCGCCGGTCTTTCGTTCGGAATTCCGACGCCGAAGAGGTTACGACCCGTTGCCGTTCCTGCCCGCGATGGCGGGGGTCCCGGTGGAGAGCGTGGAGACCACCGAGCGATTCCTCCGGGACGTTCGGGAAACGGGCTCCGACCTGATTCGGGAGAACTTTTTCGCGACGCTTCGCGAGCTGGCGCGCGCAAACGGCTGCACGTTCAGCGCCGAAAGCGTCGCCCCAGTCGGGGTCGTGGACAACCTCGCGATGTTCTCCGCCGTGGACACGCCGATGGGTGAATTCTGGCTGCGCAGCCCGACCCACGATAAACCCAACGATGTTCTCGACGCGGTTTCCGGAGCCCATGTGTACGGACACCCGATCGTGCAGGCGGAGGCCTTCACCGAGCTGCAGAACCAGTGGGACGAATCCCCCGCGCTGCTGAAACCGCTGGGCGACCGCAATCTCGCGCTCGGCGTGAACCGTTTCGTGTATCACGTTTTCGCGCACAACCCGTGGACCGATCGCCGGCCAGGAATGACGCTCGGTGGAGTCGGGCACTTCTTCCAGCGCGACCAGACCTGGTGGAAGCCGGGTGCGGCCTGGATCCGGTACACGGAACGCTGCCAGGCCCTGCTGCAGCAGGGGACGCCGGTGGCCGACGTCGCGGTGTTCACCGGCGAGTTCGCTCCCCGCCGGGCCCTCCCGCCGTGGCGCCTGGCAGCGACGTTCCCCGGCATTCTTCCCGGCAACGACGCTCGACTCGATAAACGCCTCCTCGACGCAGCAGACTGGACGGATCCGCTGGGCGGATACAGTTGCGATTCGATCAACGCCGATGCGCTGCTCCGTCTCGCCGAGGTGAAGGACGGGCGGGTGGTCCTTCCAGGAGGCGCCAGTTACGCGCTGCTCGTCGTGCCGGCGAGAAACGCACTGATGCCCGAGGCCAACCTCCTCACCGCTGAAACACTCTTGAAGGTCGAGCGGTTGGTCGAGCAGGGCGCAACCGTCCTGCTGGCGGAAAGACCGCGGTTCCTGCGATCCAATTCTGAGCGGGATGCGGACGACGCCGTTGCCCGGGCGCATCTGACGACTCTGTGGCCGGAAGACGTTCGTGGTGCCGGCGAACGCAGACTTGGACGAGGGCGGATTCTGTACGGACCCTACACCAGCGATTCGTTCGAGAAGATCGGAATTGCGCGGGACGTCGCGTTGTCCGGACCGCCCGAGAGTCGCCCGGAGGGGTTGGCCTGGACTCACCGCACTCTCCCGGACGCCGAGTTCTATTTCGTTTCAAACCAACGGAGCGTTTGGCGCGACGTTTCCCTTTCATTCCGCACCGCCGGCCGTGTGCCGGAGCTCTGGGATCCCGTCACGGGCGCGATCCGCACGGTGCAACGCTGGCGAAGTGAGAACGGCCGCACGAGGTTGCCCGTGCGCTTGGCGCCGAACGGTTCGGTGTTTGTCGTTTTCCGTCATGCCACGAGCGAGAGCGGTGGCGCGGCGGGTGCGAACTGGGTCGAGACGCGTGCGTTGGAAACGCTCGATGGACCCTGGAACGTGAGCTTCTCGCCTGAGGTCGGCGGCCCTGCCGGCGTGTGGGAGTTCTCGAATCTGGTATCCTGGACCGAGCGCAAGGAACCGGGCATTCGGAACTATTCTGGAACGGCCATCTATACACGCTCGTTCCGCTGGAGCCCGGGCGCGGTCGGCGGAGCGCGCGTCTGGCTGGATCTCGGCGAAGTCCGGGATCTGGCCGCGGTGGCGATCAACGGCGTGCCGTGCGGCGTCGCTTGGACCGCTCCCTATCGCGTGGAGGTCACCTCGGCGCTGCGGCCCGGAATCAACAATCTCCGCATCGAGGTGACGAATACGTGGTTCAACCGACTGGCGGGCGACAGCGGATTGCCAGCGGAACAGCGAGTGACGTTCACCACCGCGCCAGATCGCACCAAAGGAAAACCTCTGCTGGCGGCGGGTCTGCTCGGTCCGGTGACCATACAGGTCGAACAATAGTCTTTCATCCTCCCCATCTCCATGAAACGCGTGCTCTGTTTCCTTTTCGCGGCGGTCTCGATCGGTGCTCTTTCGGCTGGGCTTGCCCGGGCGGAGACCGGGAGCCGGGCGGCGCCGGTGAAGTCCGGTCCCGCGATCGCGCTTGGGTCCGCTTGGTATCCCGAGCAGTGGCCCGAGGCCGTCTGGGAGAAGGATCTCGCCCTGATGGAGGCGGCGGGGATGAACATGGTCCGCGTCGGTGAATTTGCGTGGAGCAGTCTCGAACCGGAGGAGGGGCGGTTCACGCTCGACTGGCTCGAACGGGCCATCGATGCGGCCGCGAAACACCATCTGGTCGTGGTGCTCGGTACGCCGACCGACGCCCCGCCGGCCTGGCTCACGAGCAAATACCCGGAGACCTTGCGCGTGGACGAAACGGGGCGGCGGATGCAGCACGGCTCGCGACGCCAGTTTTCCTACACGAGCGCGAAATACCGCGAGCTATGCCGGACCATCGTGGAGCAGCTGGCGCAGCGCTTTGGGCACGACGCCAACGTCATCGGCTGGCAGATCGGCAACGAGTACACCGAGGACTCGTTCGATGCCGAATCGATCCGGCTCTTCCACGCCTGGCTAAAGGAGAAATACGGCTCGATCGAGCAGCTCAACCGCCAGTGGGTGACCGCGTATTGGAGTCAGACCTACGATACCTGGGAGCAGATTCCGATGAGCACGGGCCGGGGGAATCCCGGCTTGATGCTCGATTACAAGCGGTTCGTCACGGACCAATGGCGCAGCTTTCAGAAAAACCAGCTGGACGTCATCCGCCGTCACGCGGACCGGCGGCAGTTCGTGACCACGAATCTCGGCGGGCTTGGCTGGGCGAATCGGTTCAACCGGAGGGAAATCGCTGCGGATCTCGATTTGATTTCGTGGGACAACTATGTCGGATCGGGTCACATCGAGCCGTACCGCAACGGCGCTACCCACGACCTGGTGCGCGGCTGGCGGCGTCAGAATTTCTGGGTCATGGAGATTCAGCCCGGATTCGTCGATTGGGCGGGCGTGAGCAACTCGCTCGACAAGGGAGAAACGCGTGCCCTGGTCTGGTCCGCCATCGGTCACGGCGCCGACGGCATTGCGTTCTGGCAGTGGCGGAGCGCGCTCAACGGTCAGGAGCAGTACCACGGCGCGATCGTGGGTCCGGACGGCAAACCGCTTCCGCTCTACGGCGAAGTTAAGCAGTTGAGCGGGGATCTGGCGAAGGTGGCGCAGTTGCTCTCGGGGACAAAGTCGGAATCGGAAGTGGCGCTGTTGCATGACTACGACAGCCGCTGGGCGATCGACTTCAACCGCTTCTCGAACCGGTACGACCAATTGGCGGTGCTGGTGGACTACTACCACGCGTTGCGCGACCGGACTCAGTCGGTGGACATCGTGGATCCGCTGTCTCCGCTCGAGGGCTACAAACTGGTCGTCGCTCCGAGCTTGAACGTCGTCTCCGAAGCGACGGCGCGTCACCTGGTGCGGTACGTCGAACAAGGCGGACATCTCGTGCTGGGACCGCGCTCCGGGATGAAAAACGAGTTCAACGCGCTCAACGTCCAGCGTCAGCCGGGACCGCTGGTTTCAGCGCTTGGCGCGAGAGTGGAGCAGTTCTACGCGCTGCTCGACGATGCGCCGGTGTCAGGTGCCTGGGGCGACGGCAAGGCGACGGTGTGGGCCGAGTACTTTTCCGAACTGGAACCGGGAGTTCTGGTGCCGCTCCGTTACGGAAAATGCAACGGCTGGCTCGACGGGCAGCCTGCTGCGGTTACGCGCAAGCTCGGGAAGGGAACGATCACGTACCTCGGTGCGGCGCTCGACCCGGCGTTGATGGCGCGGATCGCGGAACAGTGGGTGCGCGACGCCGGCGTGCCGGACCACACGCTTCCGGCTCCGGCCGGCGTCGAGGTTTGTCGACGCGTGGGAGCCGATCGCGAGCTGTATGTCCTGATCAACCACGCGTCGAAGTCCGTCCGCGTGGAGTTGCCGGAGGAGATGCAGGACGTGCTTCAAGGCGGCCCAACGCGGGCCGTCGAACTCGACGGACGCGGCGTGGGAGTGATCAGCCGCCCGACGCGGAAGTGATCCTGGGAGGAATGCGCCCCGACAGGCGCCCCCCCGGATTCCGTACGCTTCGCTCAGTTTTTCTTTTCCCGCAGGAGAGCGACGGGCCAGTTGTCCGTTCTGAACGGCACGGCAGGAAGTCCGGCTCCGTTTTCCAGATTCGGTAGTGCGGTCTCGCGCCAGGCAAAGCGGGCGGCTACGGGGTGGGGAACCTCGGGCGAAGAGACGATCACCGTTTTTCCCTCGACGACTGCTGCTGCCGGGTGGAACACGCGGTCTTCGTCGGCGATGGAGAACTCGGTCAACGGCTTGCCGTCGCGACTGTGCAAGCCTTCGGCGTGGCTGAATGCGAGCACGAGCCGACCGGTGTTGTCAGCGGAGGCTTTGTCGAAGCGAGGACCGTGGGCGACGACGTCATTGCGACCATAGGTCTCGGCGAGCGCCAGTTTCGCGAAACGGATACCGACGTCGCGTTTGTCGACGGGGTGAATGTCGCGAACGTTGGCCACCAAGTCCGTGGTTACGATCAGACCGGTCTTGGGCACATCGAGCGCCGCGATCTGCGCTTCCCAGAAAGCCGGCAGCGCCTCGGGCGTGAGCGGCTTCGGGAATTTCTGTCGCGTGGAGTAGTCGAACGGCGCAATCAGCGCGTAGTAGAACGGCAGGTCGTCGTCGCCCCACGCCTTCCGCCAGAAGCCGACCAGCGCGCGCAGCTTCGTCGTGTAGCTCGGGCCGCAGTCAGCCATCATGCAATTCGCTTCGCCCTGGTACCAGAGGAACCCTCGCAGGGCGTAGGGTGTGAAGGGCTTCACCATCGACGTGTAGAGTTCGGTCGCCTGGACGCCTTTCACCCATGCGGGAATCTCGGTTTTCTCCACGCCCTTGAGCTCAGGGGTTTCGGCAAACGCCTCCGGAGGAAGCCAGGCCTCGATCTGTGTCCCTCCGAAGCTGGAGTGTATCAGGCCGATCGGTACATCCTTCAGGGCTGCGAGAAGCTCGCGCCCGAAGACATAGCCCGCGGCGGAAAACTGGGAGTCGCGGAGCGAAGCCGGAGTCGAGCGAACCCACTGGAGTACCGCGGGCTTGTTGCCTGCCACTCCGGAATGCGGGACCTGGAAAAGCCGGAGATTTGGACGGTCGGCGGCGGCGAATTCGCCGTCGGAGTGCTCAGTGGGCTGCTGTCCCTTCCGCGGACCGAACGGTTTTTCCATGTTCGACTGGCCGGAGCAGAACCACACGTCGCCGACCAGGACGTCGGAGAACGTAAGCGCGTTTTCGCCGCGAACGATGAGCGCTCGCGGTTCGGTGCTGGCTGTGAGGGCAGAAAGGGAGACGCGCCAGCGACCCTGGTCGTCGGCTTTCGTCGTTTTCACCTCGTCGGCAAACTCAACGCTGACCGACTCGCCAGGCTGGGCCTCGCCCCAGACCGGCACGGTCTTCCCCCGTTGAAGAACCATGTGATCGCCGAAAATCGCGGGACAGCGAACCTCTGCGGAGAGCGTCGCGGAAAAGGCGATACAGAGCGCAAGACCGGCGGCGCAGCGGGCGGTTGTGATCGGGGCGAAGACGGGCATTCCGCGATGCTGAAGGCCGTGACGGAGGCATCCAGCCGAATGTGCGCCCGAAGCCGCCGCGTGGGGGGCCGTTTGCATAATGGGATCTCTTCCACTCATTGCGCAGATAATCATGAATTCGTTTTTGACGCCGATTGCGGACGTGCCGGCTGACGACCTGCTGATGGATGCCTATTCGGAAGCGGTCTCCGGCGCAGTTGCCGCCTCCCATCCCGCCGTCGTGCACATCGAGGTAAAAGGGAACGACGCTCCCGGTGGCTCGGGCTCGGGTTTCTTCATTTCTCCGGACGGCTATATCGTGACCAACAGCCACGTGGTGCACCGCGCCCGGGAGCTGCGGGTGTTCCTGGCGGACGGCCGGAAACTCACGGCAGATCTAGTTGGCGATGACCCCGAGACCGACTTGGCGGTGATCCGGGTCAGCGCGGACGATCTCTCGTATTTGAAACTTGCGGACAGCGCTTCCGTACGTCCCGGGCAGATTGCCATAGCGATTGGTTCGCCCATGGGATTTCAGCAAACCGTCACGGCGGGCATCGTGAGCGGACTGGGTCGGTCCTTGCGCAGCGCCTCGGGCCGCCTGATCGATAACGTCATTCAGACCGACGCGGCTCTCAATCCGGGCAACTCCGGCGGTCCGCTCGTGAACACCTCCGGCTTGGTGATCGGCGTGAACACTGCGATCATCCGCCCGGCGCAGGGAATCTGTTTCGCCATCGCGAGCAACACCGTGCGTTGGGTGGTCGGTCTCCTGATCAAAGATGGACGCATCCGCCGGAGCTACATCGGCGTGGCTGGCCAGACGGTGCCGCTGCTGCGGAAGGTCGCGCGCCACCATCATCTCGCACAAGACACCGGTGTACTCGTGGCGAACATCGAAGCGGGAAGTCCGGCCGAGCGTGCCGGCGTGCTGGAGGGCGACATACTCGTCGCGCTCGACGACCAACCGACACCGGCCGTGGATGCCCTGCACAAGCTTCTGACGGGGGATCGCATCGGCGAACGCGCGCTCGTAGCGCTCCTGCGCGGAGTGGAGTTGCGCCGCCACGCGATCATTCCACTGGAGATTCCGGAACGGCCCTAGACGCAGCTCACGTCCCATGGGCGATTGCGCAGCAATCCATGATTCGCCGTCGGCTTGGCCAGTCTCCCGAGATTGTCGGGCGGCGGCTCCCATCCGCGGAGCCCGGCCAAGTCCGGGCCTCCTGCGATTTTGGGCGACAAAAAGGCCGCAACTCATTGCGAGCTGCGGCCTTTTAAAGTGGCGCCCCCACGGGGATTGGCGGGCGTCTGGCGCCCGTCCCACCGCCAAGCGGTGGGATCAACGCTGCGCGTTGCCCCTCTTGCTTCGCTCGTCGAACCCTTGGATTCGCTTCCCCGTGGACCTGATTTGGCCAGAAAAACGGCCCAACCCGGTATTGACCAAGTTGGGCCGAAAAGAGTGGCGCCCCCACGGGGAATCGAACCCCGCTTTGAAGATTGAGAATCTCCTGTCCTAACCGATAGACGATGAGGGCGGCTGAGGAGCGAAGAGAGTTAGAGGATTTTTCGGGCTGTCAACTCCCGCGTTCTGGCGTCTTTGCGATGTCGCTGCTCTTTGCAGGAACCGCTGAAACCGCGTCCCTTCGCTTCCAGCTGTCCGCTCCGCCACAAAGGGTGGAACTAGGGGTTGCTTCTGGCTTGGCCTGGTTCATCAAAAAGCGAAAGGCGCGTTGCCTATCGACCCGGAGGCCTTCTTGAAACAGCAGTCGCTCCATTTTTTGGTCGTCGAGGATCAGACGATTCTGCGGAAACTGCTCCACTCGCATCTCACGGAGGAGTTCCCGGGATGCCGGATCACCGAGGCGAGCTCGATGGCCGAGCTGACGAAAATCGATTTTTCCCAACTTCGTCCGGATCTCGCGATCGTCGATCTCGAATTGCCGGATGGAAACGCGCTGGACTGGGTGGAGGAGCGTGTGAGGGCGCCCGACCAGCCCAAGGTGATCATTCTCACCTCCGTCGAGGAGGACTACGTGCTCTTCCGCGCGATTCACTCGAACCTGCCGGGCTTCGTTCACAAGAACGACGACACCACGATCCTGCACCTCGCGATCAAAACGGTTCTGGCGGGGGGAGTGTTTTTTTCACCGACCGTGCGAAAGATGCGTTCCCGGATGCAGAGCGATCCGAGCTTCTTCACCAAGGTTCTCTCCGATCGCGAACAGCGCATTCTCGAGTACCTCGGGCAGGGCCTCTCCAACGAGGAGGTGGCGCAACTTTTCGGGCTGCGCGTGAGCTCCGTCGCGGATCATCGGAAAAACATCATGGCGAAGCTCAATCTCCACAACCAGGCCGAGCTGATGCGCTACGCCCTCGAGAAGGGCTTCAGCCGGATTTAGCCGGGACGCTTTGCGCCGCCGAGCGCACGCGGCGCAGCCTGGAGGACGCTCAAGCTGTGGCGGTGGCCCGCTGCCGGGCAGCTTCGGTGATGTCCATCATCGCCGGACTCAGCACCGCCACCAGCCTGTCAACCGTATCCCGTTCCTGGTTACGAACCGCTTCCTCGAGAAGCGAAATCTGCTCCGCCACGTCCATCGCGTGGATGGCGAGGATTCGGGAACGAAAGGCGTGGACGTTTCGCGCCAGATTCGCCGCGCTCTCCTGCCATTCCTTTTGAGAGAGCGCATCGGCCAGCCGGCTCCAGGCATCCGGAAGTTCGTCGGCGTATTGGGCGAGGATCTGCCGCCCGTTTGGGAGGCGGAGGAGCGAGGAGAAATCGCAGTTGTGCGCCGGTTCGACGTCCATCGTCTGCCGGATTCGGAAACGGGGAGCGACGCCGAGGATGGCGGACTCGAGCTTCTTCTTCGAAATCGGTTTGGTGACAAAGCCGACGATTCCGGCTTCGCGAGCCTGCTGGATTTTCTCGGGGGTGGAGTAGGCGGTGACGGCGACGATCGGCGGTTTCGGGTCCTTCATCACCTCGAGCATGCGTTTGGCGAGATCCACTCCGTTGGTGTCCGGCAGCATGAAGTCGGTCAGGATCAAGTCGTAGGATCCCGAACGCACGCGTTCCAACGCCGTGGCCCCGTCGGCCGCCCAATCGACCTCGTAACCCATCCGGCTCAGAATGTGACCGAGCACGAGGCGGTTGTACTGCTCGTCCTCGATCGCCAGCGCCCGAGAGCTCGTTTCGAACGGCGAGATCGATTCGACTTCCGCGGGCGCGTTCGTGACGGCGAACTGGATCTCCATCCGAAACTCGGTGAGGCCGTCCTGGCTGGTGGCGACCAGCGAACCGCCCATCGCTTCCGCGATGCGGCGGGAAACCGCGAGCCCGATGCCTGTGCCCGAAATCTGGCGCTTGACGGCGTCGGATCCACGGACGAAGCCGCTGAAAATCGCGTCGAGTTCCTCGGCGGGAATCGTTGGCCCCGTATTGATCACCGAGATACGCACGGTCTTGGTCCCGGGTGCCTGCTCCGCGACGGCCACCTGGATCTTAGCCTCCGGAGGAACGCCGTACTTGAGGGCGTTGGACGTCAGGTTCGTCACGATCTGCCGGACCTTGCCGACGTCGCCGCGAAGCCAGATCGGACCGTCCGGCAGGCGGACGGTGCAGCGGGTCATCTGGGCGTCGATTGCCCGAACCGCCCCTTCGATCGAGGAGACCAGTTCGAACGGCTCCTCGTGGATCTGGATCGCGCCGCGGTCGATGCGGGCGAAATCGAGCACGTCGTCGAGGATCGACCGCAGCTGGTCCGCGCAAGCTCGTAGGGTGCGGATGAATACTCGCTCGCGGGGCGCGATCGCGTTGGGAGTCGCCTCTTCGAGGATTTCGCAGATGCCGACGACTCCGTTGAGCGGATTGCGGATTTCGTGGCTGAGGGTGGAGAAGAAGTCCTCGCGGGCCTTCTGAGCCTTGCGGAGTTCGGCAGTGCGCTCGTCCACCATCGCCTGCAGGAGCCGTGCACGGTGTTCGAGTCGGGCCGTGCGCCAGCGCACCGCCCCGTAGCCCGCGAACAAGGCGGCGCCGATATAGAGCAGAATGGCAGGCGCCCGGAGCCACCACGGCCGATCTCGGTAGATTTCGAAATCCGTGGAACTCGAGAGCCCCGCCCATTCCGCGCGGACGGTGAGCCGGGAGGTGCCCGACGGGAGGCGCGGCACGCGGACGCTTGTTCCGGGTGGCGCGGTTTCGAATCCCGCTCCGTTGAGTTGAACGTTGTACGAAGGATTCCGCCAGGGGTAGAGGCGGGGTGGGGGCAGCTTGACCTCCACGGTGTCGGCCGAAGACGGGAGCGTAAAGCCGGGCTCGGACGGCCCCGAGGCGCGGAACGGACCCTTCAGTGTGATCCCTGCGGTCTGGGGGCGCGAAAGGCTGAGCGGATTCATCACGCGCATTGCTGTTCCGGGGCCCAGCACGATGAGCGTGCCGTTGTTGTTCGCGATCGCGGTGGGCGATGGGTGCAGCGGGAGATCCAGTGGCGTCCACTCGAAGGTGTTGAAATCCACCGCGCCGATCCAGCGCTCTCCCTTCTCGTCCCGGCCGAACGCGTATGGCCGCCCGTTGCAGTCAGCGATGTCCCACACCGTGGTGAGCGGTAGATGCCCGATGTTTTGTCCCTCGTCTGAAAAGACGTTTCCTTCCGAATCGAATCCGAGCGCACCGTCGCGAAACCGAACCGCTCGAGTAAGCCCGGTGCCGAACTTGGCCTGCACCGTCCCCGTTCGGGAAATGACGTACCCGCCTTCGGCGCTGCCGGCCAGCAGGTGACCGCTCTTGGTGCGCACGACGGAGTTGGGCGTGCCCAAAGCGGAAACACGCGTCGTCCGCCCGTCGCGTGTCACGATCGAGAGACCCTGAGGCTGGATGACGGCCACAGTCGTCCCATCCAGAATCGCAATCTGCTGAACGACGCCAGGGTCGATCTGCACCGGGCTGCCGTCGAAAACCACGAGGCCCACGCGGCCTTCCACCACGTGACCGGGAGCGATCTCAGCCAGACTGTTCACGTCAGCGGGATAAAGCTGCTCGCCGGTATCGGGATCGTACACGCCCGTGGTGAGGCCCAGAACAAAGCGGGAGCCTAGCCGGGCGGAGAAACGCACGTCGCCCGGCGGAAGATCCTGGTAACGAAAGCGCGATGGATCCGGAAGCAGGTAAATGCCGTGCGCCGCGCCGATCAGCACCCCCTCGTCGACGAGCGACGTGTGATAGATCTCCCCGGCAAACGCGGTCCTCGGTATCGACCAGAGAAGCGAACCGTCTCGCGCCGAGTAGTATTTCACTCCGGCATCACGGGTGACCACGACCACGATATCCGCGAATTGCGCCGCGAATACATGCCGTTCCGTGCTGATTCTCGTGACAGGAATCTCAACGAGAACCTTTGGAGGATCGTTTCCGCGGATGATCTGGACGGTTCGGTTGCTACAGACGAGCAGGGAACCGTCGGGCAGGGTCTGGACGGAACGCAGCCCGAGCTCTTTGGCCCAGGGAAACTCCTGGTCCGCGGGCACGACCTCCTTGCCCGTCCAACGATAGATTTCTCCGTCGGGTGCGACGTAAGCCTGCCCGTTGATGACGAAGATCCGCGGGATCGAAGTTGGACGAAAAGAGCCTGCCTTGGTGCAGACGCCGGAAGGATCGACATAGTAGACACCGTTCATCCCTCCGAGCAGAACCCCTCCCTTGTACGATGCGGCGGACAAGAAGTGATCGTTGAACTCCAGCGAGACCCAACGGCCCTCCGTGTAGAGGTAACAAAACCCCAGACCTCCCACCACCAAGCCCCGATCATGCACTGCCACCACGCGCAGTTCGCCGCCGTTGGGCGGACGAATCTGCATGGGGGCGTTGGTCGTCCCGAAACCTACGAGTAGGCTGTCCTGCGACAGGGCTACCCAGGACGAATCGCCCTTCACGATGCCCTGGCAGAATTCGAAATCCCCAGGCAGCCGCTCGTAGGCGATCGGCTTGGGCTCTTGCCCGAAACAAACCTGCACCAGGCCCAAAACGACGGCTGCCGCGTAGACCCGAAATGAAGGGGAGAAGGCCATGCAATCAGGGGGAAACGCGAATCTGACGGAGCCCGTTGGAGGCGCAACCTTGCTCTCGTTCAACCTGCCATGAAAACAGCCTTACTCTCCCGCTTCTTCAAATCGGTCCTCGTCGCCCTCGTTCTCTCCGGTTCTCTCGTCGCCACCATCACGTCCGCGTCTGCGCAGGACACCCACCGTATGCCGATCCCGCCCCCGGACGACGGGGACATCATCATCCGCTAGAGCCCCATTTCGGCCGCATGCTATCCCTAGCCCCCTTACTGTACCGAGGTATCTTTTCCGAATCTGGCGGGCCGATCGCGGCCGTCGAATCGAGTACGTTCCCGATTTTCAACAAGGATACGTACCAGGCGGCCGCGTTTCTTCGCCCCGATCTTCCGGGCAATCGCGTCGATGGCGTCGCCGACGGCGCAGCGTTTTCCGATTCGCCGGAGGTGGCCCGGGATCTCGCGATCTCCGAGGCGCTGGAGCTGTGGGCCTTTCGTGAGACCCGCCGCGCCCACGCCGCCGAGTACGGCTTTGGACTTGATCGCACTTCGAATGGCTTGGCCGCTTTCCCAGGCTTCAAGTGGCAGGCTCGTCGGCGGGCTCGTTTTGCCGCGCTGGAGCGGTTCGCGCTCGTGAGCTGGTGGGACCGACGCGTGTCCGCCTCCGTCCATCGCGCGCCGTACCCGGGAGTGGGGATGGTGCGTATTCACCATGGTCAGACGTTTGGCGAGGTTGTCATCCTTTTCCATCAGGCGCCCACGGGATTTGTCGCCTACGGGCACGCCGCGGGGGCGACGCTTGCCACAGCGACCAGCAAGGCCGTGGTGGAGCTGGTGCGGAGCGAATTTGGCATCTCGCGCCGGCGGGCATGCGGTTCGATGAACCAACCGTTGGATTACTTCGAGCGCCGGTGCCTGTATTTTTCGACGCCCGAGGGGCACGCCGAGTTCATGGAGCGCGTGGCCGCGCCCGCCGATCGGCCGTCTCCGAAGTGGAACGTCGTTTACGACGGCGAGATCCCCGGACCATGGTCGCAGTGGACGAGAGTGTGGCGGCATTGCGTCGTGATGCCGACGTATGCATTTTTGGATACACGGCAGAATTTCTTCTTTTGGTAACCGAGATCGCCGCAATGACGGAGACCCATGACCCTGTGGAAACCAGGCGGAGACGATGATAGATCCTCTGCTCAATCACCGAGCCTTCGAGGAGTTTGCGCAGGTTCTCTTTTCCGCGCCCGTCCGCACACCGGAGCAGTCCATGCCGGCCGCCGATCCTGAGCGTCCGTCGGACCGCCCCGACGGCTCGCTTCCTAGGGCTTTGGTGATCGACGATGTCGAACAGCATCTCGATCGGGCCGTAACGCTCCTCAGCCTCGTCGGATTCGATACGCTCAGGGCGGCAAGCGTGACCGAGGCGTTGCAGGTCCTGAAGCTGCATGCGCCCCGGCTGGTGCTGATCGACTGGGTTTTGCCCGACGGCAACGGTTTGGTGCTGGCGCACGCGATCCGTCGGATGGATACGATTCAGCCCGTGATCGTGGGCTTGGCCACGCTCCTGCCGGCCGAGGTGAGGGAACTGGCGCTCAGCACCGGGTTCGACGCGTTCTGTGACAAGCCGCTCACACTTCCTGCGCTGCTGGGGACGCTCAGAGGCGTCGGCGTGCTGAGCGCGACGGCCAAGATCGCGACGCCGGTTTCGGAAGATGTGCGGGGCCTTTCGGAATCCCGTGATCCCGAGCCTTCGGCCGTGTGCCGGGGATTTGTCCGCGATTTGCTGGCGGAGTCTCAGAAGGTCGTCGCGTTGGTTCGGGCGAGAAAGCTAGAGGAGGTCGGGCCCCAGGCCGAAAGACTGTTGTGGAGGGCCTCGCTCATCGGCAGGATGGAGTTCGTCGACACCGTTCGCGCGATCCAGCGAGCCGCCGATGCCCGCCAGGGTTCTGTCGCGGCGGAGCTGGCGCACACGCTGGACGTCGATTCCCGCGCCCTCGCCGCCGCGCTCGAACAATCCCTCCGCGACCAAGCGCTATGCGCCTGAGCGCGGTGAGTTCGCTGCTCCCGATCGACGTTTCAGTAAAACACGTTCCGGTCGAGGCTGCGGTACTGGATGGCTTCCAGAAGGTGCGGAGACTCGATGGCTTCCGATCCGGCCAGGTCCGCGATGGTCCGGGCGACTTTTAGGATGCGGTCGTACGCTCGCGCGGAAAGGGACAGCTGTTCCATGGCGTGCTGGAGGAGGTCCCCGAGCGTGGGGCCGATGGGACAGAACCTGCGGATTTGCGCGTGACCCATCCGGGCGTTGGACGAGATCCCCGTCCCCGTGAGGCGGCGCTGCTGAACTTCGCGCGCGGACTGAACGCGCACACGGATCGCTGCTGACGATTCGCCGGGCTGCGTCTGCCGGAGTTCGGTAATGGAGAGCGCCGGCGCTTCCACGTGAATATCTATCCGGTCCAGCAACGGCCCGCTGATGCGCGACCGATATTTCTGTACCTGCGTCGATGAACACCGGCATTCGTGCCGCGAATCGCCCAGGTAACCGCACGGGCAGGGGTTCATGGCGGCGACAAGCATGAACGAGCAGGGCAGGGTGACCTTGGCTGCGCTGCGGGAGATCGTTACGGACGCGTCTTCAGAGGGATTTATAATTGTAGTATCTCGCCCAGAGGGAAACGGGTAAGATGAGGGTCCGATTGAACTTGATTTTCTAGCGCCACTATTGTGACTTTCAATCAAGTTCAACTGCGCTGGACGCAAGGTCGGTAAGTCGCCGCTCGATTTCCGGTCGAAACGTTCCTCTGTACCGCGAGGTAGCGAAGTGCCAGGTGTGGGTCCAGGTGGCCTTTAGGAGCAGGTTCAGGCTCCCCCTGTGGTGCGACGAGCAATGCGGCGGTCTTGAACTATGTATGCGCTGCAGCAGTTAACCCTCTCGAAATACAAAGCCATGGAGCTCGTCGGCTCCCGGGCGCTCTGGAAGCAACTCGTCGACGAAGGTTTGGCGCCAGTTCGGCAGGGTACTGGTAGAGGTTCGCCGACCCGGTATCTGCGTAGTGACATAGAAGCGGCTCTGGAGCGGACCAAACGAGTGGTACTTCAACAGTGTAGTGAAGAGTCCACTTCGTGAGGACGGAGGGTACAGAATCTTTCAGCCTCCAGGCTAACTACACGTGGACACCGTACCAGTTCTTCACGGTGTGCCTGCCGTGGAGTTCGATCGGTTGTGCCCGCATCGTTGGTTTCGCCATACGCACGCTTCTCGGCTACTGTGACCGTGACGGGATACCGCAACGGGAGACTCTGCGCTTCACCTACGAGGACTTCATCCAAGGGGCAGGAGTGAGCCGCGGTGCTCTCGCAGGAGCACTCAGAGAGGCCGTCGACGGAAAGTTTCTGCGGCGGCTCATTGAGCCAGGTGAGCGGCAAAGCCCGGTCACTGGCACCTACGCGATCAATTGGGACAAAGACGGCGCCTACACCGACGACCCGGACAAGTTCGCAGGTTTCTGCTTCCAAGGCGCCCGAAAGAACATCCCCAACCTTTTTTTCGACCGCGTCCTTGCAACCGAATCCCGGGCTGTTGCGCGGCTCGTCGGAGCGGTACTCTTTCGAAGTATCGAATTCGGTGAAGCTGGCGATCGGCCGACGCCGGTGAGTCTCTCAATCACTCGAATCTCCCGGCTGACCAAGATCAGCCGCACCCATGCCCACGCTGCCATAGAGCATTCGCTCGCAGTTGGGTACCTGCGAGTGAGCACCTGCGGCAGGTTTGACGCTGAACATCCGTCAAAAAGCAGCTGCTCAAGCTACGAGCTCAACTGGGGGCCGATCGCCAAGAGCGCTGGTGCAAGCCATGCGGAGTTCAAAAAGGACTACGGGAGAGTACAAAAAGGTGAACGAGGTGGTTCAAAAAGGTGTACGAGAACCGCGTACAAAAAGGTGAACGAGGGAGTTCGGAAAGGTGAACGACAGTCGTTCAAAAAGGTGAACGACTTAAGGACTGAAAAGATAAGGAATACAGCAGCAGAGCTGCCTATCGCTGCTGCTGCTCCCTCGATTCAGCCATTGCTCCAGGCCGGTTTTGACCGCGCAGCTGCAGAGCGGCTCGCGAGTTCCGCGCCACCCGAGGTAATCTCGCGGCAGATCGAGTGGCTTCCGCGGCGAAAAACGACCTCAAATCGACTCGGGCTCCTCCGAAAATCCATCGAAGAAAACTGGCCTGAGCCTCCAGCAGCCCACGACTTCGCCACGATGCGGCGAAAGGAGTATCGCACCACGAGCGACACCTGCAAAGCGGAGCACATGGCTCGGCACGCCGACGAGTACCTTGCGTACCTGCGCGAGGAAGAGCCTCGGGTCCGGGAGGAGTTACCAGGACTTTACGCGGAGTTCCTCGCCGCTTTTGAGTCGCGCAATGTAGAGGCCCTGGAGCGCGCCCGTAAGGGTGGGGTGATTGACGAGTCCTTTATCGCTGCTTGTGCGGCGAGTTGGGCGACTGATGAGGCGCGCCTGGACTCCTTCGGCAAGTTTTTCGGCGACCACACCAGCGCGGGTATCATGGGGTTCTGGGTGTGGGACGAGGCTGCGAACAAACAAACGCTTCAACGTCCAGCATGAGAACTATCGCAATCGTGAACCAAAAGGGCGGCGTCTCAAAGACGACCACCGCCATAAACCTCGCTGCCGGATTCGCGCGTTCTGGGCATCGAACTCTCCTCGTGGATCTCGACCCACAGGGCCATGCAACTGTCGGGTTGGGCTTCGATCCGGAGACACTGGAAGGAAGAACTGTTGCCGAGGCTCTCCGCGAAAATGCAGTCACGCTCGAATCGGTCATTCGCCAGACTTACCTACCTGGCTTGGAGGTAGCGCCGGCGACGCTTTCGCTCGCCGCGACAGACATGGCACTGGCCTCGCAGTACTACCGAGAGTTCCGCCTCCAACGCGCACTTCAGGGAGTCACGGGCTACGAGTACGTGTTGATCGACTGCGCGCCAACACTTGGAACGCTTCCCGTCAACGCACTTGTGGCAGCGAGCAGCTACCTCATCCCTGCTGAACCATCGGCCTATTCCCTTCGAGGAATCGGGGATCTGCTTCAAACAATCCAGGAAGTCCGAAAAATGTCTCCTGGTTGGGACTACCGCATCCTTTTCACAAAGGTGCTGGCGCGAGCTACTGCAGTGAACGCGATCGCGGATCAATCGCTTGCGCCGCTTCGCGAGAAGCTGCTTTCGACGAGAATCCATCGCTGTGAGGCGCTGAATAGGTCGGCGTTCGCAGAGGAACCACGCGACATCTTTTCGGCGGACCCGCACTGTCGCGGAGCGGAGGACTATCAAGCGCTCACGGAGGAGGTACTCGTCCTATGGCCAGCTTAACCGATAGGCTCTCCAGAGCGGCCGCAGGCACTTCAGCGCTTGGATTTGATCCGACAGGTCGCTCAGCCCAGCGCCTTGTCGAGATCCCGGTCAGCGACATTGAGGCTGATCCAGGCCAGCCCCGGAAGACGATGCGCGGCATTGAGGACCTAGCCGCCTCCATTCGAAATCAGGGGCTCCTAAGCCCTATCGTTGTAGAACCGCTCGAGGGTTCCACGCGCTATCGCATCATCGCGGGCCACCGCCGGCACGCTGCATTCTCACTAGCGAAGCCGGGCGCTCCAATACCTGCGATCGTACGTACAGTCGCTGAGCAGACCCGTCGCGAGCTTCAAATCGTCGAAAACCTACAGCGGGAACAGCTGGCGCCACTTGAAGAGGCGCTTGCGCTGAAGGAACTCCAACACGACTTCGGTCTCTCCCAAAAGCAGCTCGCTGAACGCCTCGGGAGATCCGAGGCAAGTCTCTCTGAATTGCTGCGGCTGCTGGATCTCGCCCCGGAGATTCAGGAGGACTTGCTGCGTGGGCCAGAAGGAGGTCCCACAAAATCGACTCTCCTTGAAGTGGCGAAAGCACCATCAGCAGATCGCCAAAAAGAGCTCTACGAGAGAGCGCGTAGGGGAGAATACACTACAGGCACCGCAAAAGCTCAGAAAGCCGCGAAGAAGAAGCGCAAGAAGTCTCATGAGCCGGAGCCAAATGTGCGCACCGTTGAATCCGAAATCGCGACCGTTGTGATTACTTTATGCGACGGTGAAGCCACAACCCCAAGCGCCTGTATCGCCGCTTTGAAAAGATCTATTGAGATTCTATCGGAGGCAGAAGCATGAGCGATAACATCGACTACCAAGCGAATTCGGACATTGATCCAACGAAGCCGCTCTCGCCAGGAACTGTCCAATTGTTCCAGCGGTTCCGCCAAAGCGCGGACATGGAAACTGTGGAGCGCATGTGGGAAGCTGAGGTAGAGCGACACAAAAAGTGCTGTGAACTAGCCGTGCTGTACTACGCGTCGATCGGGTATGATTGGGCGGAACTGCCGCGGCACCCGTTCCGTGATCTTGAAACGCACGCGTTGGGTAGGCTCCGGGAATCTGGATTCAAAATAGAAGCTAGAGGCGAAACTCTCGTCGCAACGTGGGGCAACTGCCTTGAGCCCGAGCGCGCCCAATTGGAAGCTGAGTGGAAGCGGAGAGAAACCATCGAAGAGCATCTCCGACGCACTACAGTGCCGGCGATGCAGTCGCGGGTCGAAGGCGGCTCGTTAATCGCCGGCGAGGGCGCCTGGGCGGCTCTGCTCGACAATCGCCATGTCAGCGAGGTTCAGCGTTGGCTCAATCAGGAGACATTGTGTGTTTTCGATTTAGCCGGGAAATGTATCCACCACGAAGAGACAACTGTCGCCAGCGGAGCGGTCTTCGGCGCCGAGCCCGATGACATCACGAAATGGCGAGCTCGAGTCGAAGAACTAGTTGCAGCTATGAACGGTCACAATGAGTGAAACCTTTCGGCCAGGACGCGAGGTTTGGCGGACGAAAGATGCGGTATGAGCTATTCACATCGAGAGCGTGACCTGCAACAGCGCGGCGGCATGGTTGGTCGCCGAGTGCGCCTCACAAAGGTCGACGCGTCGGAGGCCCATCTGGCGCCGCCAGGCGATTGGGCCGAGTACCGTGTTGGGTCAGCAGATAATCCTACGTCGCTTCCAGTCGGTTACTGGTTCGAGGGCGTATTGGGTTCGGACATCCGAACTGGGGTGCCAGTGATCGTCGCCAGGACGAGTCGCAATGGCGTGGCTTGCGAGGGACTCTACGTGTCCACGAATGTCGTGTCCTGGGATGGAGCGCTTCTGGAAACGCAAAACTCGGTGTACCGAGTTGAGCTTCTGGGCGTGTGAGGGACAAAGATTTCGGCGCACGACTCCTACTGTGCAGGGCACGTCTCACTCGAGAGTCGCTGTTCGAAAAGAACACCTCAGGAGCGGTGCGCCGGTTTGCCAACCTGGTCAGGCGTCCAGGGGCCCAGTGGACACACTTTAGGCGGTGGAGCGGCGCCTTGGGCTACTCGTCAGTCGGAATTTCTTGCCCGACTTCGATCGCCAGTAGAGTGTCAGTCTCATCTGGCAAGGAGGCAAATGCACGTCGGCTCACTGATTGGAGAGGCCCTGAATATACACGGGAAGCACATCCGATGCGGGGTGCCGATGAATCTGGATATGGGTTTCCGTGAGGCGTTGCTTGTCAACTCAGTAACGCTCGCATTTCACGATCGGGGATACCTCTGCTATCCGCAGTTTTGCTTTCAGGGCGGAGCAATCGATGCCGTATTCGTAAAGGGGGCCAATGTAATTGTCTCAGAGTTTAAGCGCCTACTTCCGGGCTCAGGGCGGACTATCCTGAACCAAACGAAGCGCATGCTGGAGTTCGACGTCCGACAGGAAATGGCATTTCATCAGTTTAAGCCGAAGGACTGGCAAGTCGCTCATCTTTGGGTTTGCGACACGTGGGACAAACACACGGTCAACTGGTGGATGGGCAAACGGCGCAGAACGACGGATTGCCCATTCGACCCATCGTGGCGGCGCCTAGGATGCGCTGATTTTCACGGTCCCCTAGAGCGCTACGGTTCTGACTGGGATCCGTATGCCGTTCTGTGGGCTTTTCGCGAAGGCGCCCGAATGTCGCACAAACGCAGCCGGCCGAGCAGATGCTGAATTCCAAATACTTTCGCGTGCCCTTAACAAAGACGGATCAGAATAGTTGCTCGAGCAAAAGGTTGCTTGCTCCAACATTAATGGTGCTGTTTTTGGTCCTGATTCCCCATGCGCACGGAGCAATGTACGGGCCGAAGGCAACTAAACATCACGAAGCTCGGCCGAAGATCCGGTATACCTCATTAGTTCGAGAGATTACGGCCGCGCTACACATCAGTCCTGGAAGGTGGAAGATGATAATCTGTCACCATAGCGCAATTGAGACAGGAAATGCAGCGATTTACGACCGCGAGCATCGCCGCCGTGGAATGGAGAACGGCCTGGCTTATCATTTCGTGATCGGAAACGGCTCTAGTTCTGGAGACGGAGAAATCGAGATAGGTTCTCGGTGGATAAGGCAAATAAAGGGAGGCCATGTCCGATCAGACGAGCTTAATGACCAGGCTATAGGCATATGCCTCGTAGGAAATTTCGAGAACCACCGCCCTACTAAGAAACAAATAGAAGCACTGAAAGAGCTGCTCCTTTATCTGCGTGACGACGTGCTTGGCGGTCGCGCGGAGTTCTTGGTGCACACGGAAGCCGACCCGAATCACACGCTCTGCCCGGGAAGGTACTTTCCAACGCGGATGGTGCGCCGGTATTTTGGAACAGCACGCCATAAGAATCCTGAAAGAGAGTGACTCGCCTTGCGCGAACGATGGGACAGGGGCAGGATGGTTTCAGACTTTACATACGACACTGAGGGATTTGCCGAATGGGTGTCTGATAGCGTTTCAAGGACCGGAGCCAAAGAGCGTACCGCAGGAAGCGAACAGGCTATTGCCGCAGTACGCCACGTTGGGCGTCAGCATGCCGAGCCCAAGGCGAAGGCGGTTGTTGAGGCGTTCCTCGATAGTGAGGCAATTACCGTCGGTAAGTCGGCCGACTAAGCATATTTTGCGGATGAACCGAGGCACTCGGTCGTCATTGAAACCGTCGAAATTGGCGCAGCCGTAGGGAGTCGCCCCCCACGTTTAGTCTCCGTTGCAGGGAATCCGTCTACCGAAATGGCAGTTTGGCCCAGACGGCACACATCGGTCTTGGGGTCGTCCAATAGGCGACGCACTCGGGGCCAACGGCTGGGCTATCGTGGACTTCCTGACTGTGCCTAGGTAAGGGTTCGTAGTTGATCGACATTTTATGGGGACACTCATTGGAGCTATAGAAAGGGGCGGGATCGATTCCGTCATCGCAACTGCCAAACGCAGCAATCCGCCGAAGGCTTCTATTCTCGGTGGTCGGTAGAACGGGGTACCGACACGAACGTCGTAGACAGTTCCTAGAGCATTGCGCGGTGCAGGGCTGCAATGGGCGTCATTAACGCTATCGTTGGACCGGTGTGCAGGTCATCCGAATTGGTGGTCCGGATCGTCGTCGCTCCGAGCAACCGAAATGGGATAAGTAGCGACGGCCCGTGTTACTCTCGCGTAATATGCGCACGTTGGATGACGCCTTCCGGGGCCGACGGTTCACCCTAGTCGGCGACTGTGCGTGAATGTCGATTTGATTAAGGCATTCGGCGGTTTCAAGACGGTGTTGCGCAACTGCTTGAGCAAGTGTCGGGGCCGAGCAGGTCGTCCAGAGGATTCGACGTTTGATCGGCGTCAGGGTGACGGTACCCTGCGGTTGTGTTGATCGAATAGTGACCCATAAGGATACGCAAACGTTCGATCGGCTCTCGTGAGTGCGTCGCATAGGCATGCCGCAGGGAGTGCGGCGTGATCACGTGTTCCGCGCCGATTCTCCGCGCAGCTCGGTACACTGCGCGTTGTAACGCGTCGGGTAGTAAATGGTATTTGACCATTTTACCGGATCGCGGGTCCTCGCAGATGCTGGCTGCAGGGAAGAGCCAAAACCAACCTGAGCTAAGTGAAGCGTTCGGGTATTTCCGTTCGATCGCGCTCGGAAGGGTAACGCCGATTCCTGGATGCAGAGCCACGTGAGTTTTCCACGAGTCCTTCGCCCGTGACACTGCGCCGGACAGTCGGTTTATCAGCGTTTCCGGAATTGGAACAACTCGGTCCTTTCCGCCTTTGGCTCCTCGGATGAGGAGATATTTGTTTTCTACACACACGTCTCGAATGCGCAGGCCGAGTGGCTCAGAGACTCTGAGACCGCAGCCGTAGACAAGATCAACGAGCAGCCTCGCAGGCGTGTGCTCAGTGTCGATGATGGCCCTTCGAAGGTCCCGCACCTGAGCGCGTGTCGGAGCCGTCCTTATCTTTGCCGGTCGTTTTGCACGCAGAGCGTCGATTTCGGCGAGAGGCCTTTTGAGGGTCTCATAAAGGTACAAGATAGCCGCTAAAGCCTGATTCTGAGTGCTCGCGGCGACGCGGCCGTTGATGGCTAGGTCTGATAAAAAGAACGTTGCCTTCTGCTCAGGCGAAAGATCTCGGCCTAGACTGCAACAATAGTCGTAATACCTGCCGATCCAATGGCAGTATGCGTCCTCAGTGTTTAGCGAATAGTGCTTCAGCCGAATGCTGGCGCGTACTGATCTGATCGTCGGAGGCTCGGTCGATCTGTTTTGCGTCGAGCAGGTGCGGATCCGGCGGAGTATTCTGAGTTTTCGATTTCGGCTCGGAACTGTTGGATGGCCCTCGTTCGTTGCAGACTGGCCACGATCGAGACTCCGGCAGCTCGAGCGTAGCTCGGAAATCGCGAAGCGACGCCAAAAACGTTGCCGAGACTATTCTGATCCGGCAGATTCCGAGCCGATGAGCGGAGGCAATTCCCAGAAATCGGAGAGAGGTATTCGAGAGCTGTCCTGCAGCGAAACCTCACCTAACCAGTCGCTGTAGGCGTTGGATCATCATTAAACGTTAGGCTTTCAAAATGGACGCACATATCACCCACATTGAGCAATACAAGATGCTACGTGAGGAACTGATGCATCATATGCGTGAGATCAGTCGTCTAGAGCTGTACGGTGCGATAGCCGTTGGAGCTACCTATACATGGCTGCTACTGCATAAATCTGATATCACGGCGAGAGCCGTTTGGTTTATCCCTCCTTGCATTGTAATATTGTGCTCGCTTCGATGCCTTGCCCACACCCTTCATATAAAGAGCATCGCGCGATATTTGAAGCTACTGGAGGAGCTGGCCTTCAAAGACGAGCAGGTGGTGCCTGGATGGGAGCGTTATGCAAGTATTCGGGCGCATAAGTGGATTACTGCTAGTGAAGTGCTTACTTCAGTCGTGATGTGGATAATCACTTTTGGGGTGACTATTATTGCCTCCTATTTCTTTTCGAAATGATGTCTGTTTTCTGGTTTAAAACACGACGCCATTCTCAGATAAGTTCAGATTTGAAGTGCATCCTGAGGGGTTTGTGGGATCGGCGGTTTGATCGCTTCCGAGGACAGGAGCCGAAGAGCTTACCGCAGGAAGCGATCTGGTTTGAGTGGAAGTGCGCTTCGTTCGGGGTGAGGAAGCCGAGGCGGAGTCTTGGGCGGTTGTTGAGGCGTTCTTGGATGGTGAGGCAGTTTGCTTGGGTGAGGTGGGCGAGGGGTGAGCCTTTGCGGGCGTACTGGCGGATGAGGCCGTTGGTGTTTTCGTTGGAGCCGCGCTCCCAGGCGTGGTGCGGGTTGGCGAAGTAGAAGGTGGTGGCGAGTTGCTGTTCGATTTGTTTGTAGCCGTGAAACTCGGAGCCGTTGTCGGAGGTGATGGAGTGGACTTGGAGGGGGCCGAGCAGTTCGACGGTGCGCTCCTGGGTGAGTTTGGCGGTGGCCTGTCGGACGTGACCGATACGGACCAGGCCGGTCTTGCGGTCGACGGCGGTGACCAAGCAGGCCTTGCCCTTGCCGTGCATGGTATCGATCTCCCAGTCACCGGCCCTAGAGCGTTGGTCGACGATGGAGGGGCGCTCCGAGATCATCCGTTTGCCGGCCAGGCGGCCGCGGCTGTCGTAGCCGCGATAACGTTTGCGGCAGTTTTTGGCCGAGTGGCGCAGGTGGATGTAGAGTGAACCTCCGCGTTTGCGATCGGCCTGGATCCAGCGGTAGATCGTGTCGTGGCTCATGATCGGGACGCCCTCGCGCTTGGCTCTTCCGACGATCTGCTGAGGGCTGAGATCTTGGCGCAGGAGGCGCTCGACGTCCTCAAAATCGGCTGGTCCGTACTGCTGGTTGCGGCGAGAGCGCCGCAACCTTCCTCGAGAGAGCTCGCCCGCGGCCGAGTACCGATAGAACCTATCGTGCGTGGAGACGTTGCGCGTCAGCTCGCGGTGGATCGTGCTTGAGCTGCGCCCAAGCGCCTTGCCGATGGCTCGCTCAGACAGACCTTGAAGCTTCAGGATGGCGATACTATGCCTCTCTTCAGCGGAGAGATGATGATACACCCCTGCAAAGTGATGCACTTACTTTCTGAATCCAAGCGGCCTAACTGTAGCGCCCCGAGACGTTGTTCTGGAAGTTAGGGATCCTGGATGCGGGAGTTTGGTAGTTGAGGGAAGAGTGAGG
>QAYY01000045.1 GCA_003054665.1 Opitutaceae bacterium EW11
CCTCGGCGGTGAAGGGCTTTCCCATGCCTTCGTTGAAGCCCGGTCCTGAGAGCGGTTTGTAGTCGGCCATCTGCGGACCCTCACCGAAGACCTTCCACGGACGCGTGCCGTGGATCGCCTCCTGGTTCACCTGCATCCACCGGGCGATTCCCTCGACGATTTCGATCTCGTCGGAGTCGAGCGAACCATCGCCTTTGACAGGCACGCTGAGCAGAAGATTGCCGTTCTTGCTGACCACATCGATGAGCGTCTGCACGACCGTCTTGGTGCTCTTGTAGCGATGCTGCTCGAAGACCGCCTTGTTGTAGTGCCACTCGCCGATACACGTGTCGGTCTGCCACGGGGTCGGCTCCAGTTCGTTGCTCACGCCTCGCTCGATGTCCCAGGCCATGCACTGGCGCTGATCCGGCGTGAGGATCTTCGCGAACAGCACGCCGTCGCCGCCGTGCACGCGGTCGTTCACGTTGTAGAAATGCGCCGCGATCTTGAGTCCGGCGTCGCTTGCAGGCCAGAGGGGCAGGGCCGTGTCGTCGAAGTAGATCAGGTCCGGTTGGTACCGGTTAATCAGGTCGGCGGTGCGGTTGTAGAATTTCTCGCAGTAAGCCGCATCGGGGGGAGTGACGCCATTGCCCCAGCTCCAGCGCGTGTGAATCAGCGGGAGCTCCTGGAAGCCGGGGCTCGGTGTGTGGCGCTGTTCGTAGAGATCCTGCGGGTCGTAGCCCTCCCACCAGGTTCCCTTACCGTCCGCCTTGGTGAGTTTGCCGTCGTAAGGCACGCCTGCGTACGGGCCGGTTTTGTCGGCGCCTTGAGCCGTTTCCATCCAGCTCCACGCGTGAGCGGCGTGCACGCTGACTCCGAACTTCATGCCGTGCTTTCGCGCCGCTGCGGCCCAACCGGCGATCAGGTCCTTCTTGGGGCCCATGTTCGTCGAGTTCCACGGTTGGTACTTGGAATCCCAGTTGTCGAAATTGTCGTGGTGATTCGCGAGCGCGAAGAAGTACTTCGCCCCGGCGCGCTGATAGAGGTCGAGCAGCTTTTCCGGATTCCACGACTGGGCCTTCCAGTCGTGAATGACGTCC
>QAYY01000032.1 GCA_003054665.1 Opitutaceae bacterium EW11
AGGATCTACACCAAAGTTTGGGGACAGCCGTGTATGGTTGTTTGCTATGGGTTTGGGCTAGCCGCACTGAGCGATAACGCGGAGGCGGTAGTTGTTAAAGTTTCTGAAGCCGTAAGCTCTTCGTTGGATGAGCTTCATTTTGCGGTGGAAGCCCTCGGTGATGCCGTTGTTGCGGGTGAAGCGCCACATGCGTGCGATCTCCTCGGACCAGTCTTGGAGGGTTTTGGCCAAGGTCTTGGCGAGATCAAAGCCACTGGATTTTAGGGTGTGGATAAAGGCGATCAGCTGAGGGATGAGCTGGCGGCACTCGGCGGCAGTGCGGTTTTTGATGCACAGTAGAGCGCAGAGTCGCTCCTTCATCTCGTAGATCGGCTGCAGAGCGGGCTGCTGGCGAAAGACCTCTCGCAGGCGCAGGCGCTGATCGAGACTGAGCCGATCGCCGCGGGTGCGCAGGAGGTTTAGCCAGGAGAGTTTCCAAGCCAGCTGGGGATACACTTGGCGGGCGATTCCAAGAAGGTGCCTCATGACGACGCGCACGACGTGGAAGCGATCTGCCACGATCATCGCCCGAGGGAACCACCGCTGGATCAGCGCTCGATAGGAACTAGACAGATCGATGCAGACCAGGCGCACCCGTTCGCGACCCTGCAACCGCTCGAGGAATCCCTGCAGGTCCGCGTCGCTCTTACCGGGAGTGATGTCGAAGACGCGGCGGTTCTTCAGGTCGCAAAACGTCGTGGCGAACCGCTGTTTACGATGCAGCGAGTGCTCATCAATCCCAAGGACGGTAGGACACTGCAGGCTCATGCGCTCCTTCGCCTTGCGCTCGGTAAACTGCGCATAAATGCGGCCAATCGTCGCCTGTCCGAGTCGCCGCCGCCACGCCAAGGTCGAGGCGCAGATCCCGTCGTGATGCTGCTGATACACGTACTCGCGCAGAGGCTCTGAACTATGGCGCCCAGGCAAAATCCCGGGAAGAGGTGGCACGAAGGTCCGTCCGCATTCGCAACATCGGTAGCGCCGGCAATGAACCCACATCCATGCGGGCCGGCCGCATAGATCGAGATGCTGCACCCGACGTTCATACCTGCCTTTGCTGTGGAGCCTGCTGGCTCCACAGCAAAGGCAACTCTCGGGCTGCTGCTCTAGTTCCACTTCCATCAGCACCTCAGGTTTGCTGTGCACCCTCAGGAGCCGATACCCCTTCATCGTTAGCTCTATCATCGCAGGGGACATGTCTGCTGGTTCTCAGCGGCATGTCCCCATTCTTTGATGAAGAGCC
>QAYY01000033.1 GCA_003054665.1 Opitutaceae bacterium EW11
AACTTTTGGGGTCCACCTCAGCATGCCGCTGCCGAGGAGCACTCCCGCCGGCGTTTCGTCCTTCAGCTTCTGCACCCCCGCGCGCAGGTCGCCGGCGACGTGGTGGCTGTTCGTCCACGGGAAGTTCTTTCGCGTCGATGACACGACGTACTTCGGCTTGGCCTCCAGTTTGGTCCCCCACTCCCGCATCGCCGACGGCACGTTCTCTTCGCCGCGGGCAACGGCCGGCCAGTAGCATTCCATCATCTCGTAGGTAACGCGGCCCCACAGCATCGCCCCTGCCTCGTCCATAAGGCGGGTGAAGAAAGCGTGTGTCTCGTCGTCGGCGACTCCCTCCCGGTGGTCGACGCAACCGTCCAGAGTGACGTTGATGCTGAAGGTCAAGAGTCCCATAGGGACGAGTCTACTACGGATTTGGCGAACTTCACCTTTTCTTCTGCTAATTGTTCGGTGATGAGCGACTGGTTCGGCCAAGAACCATTAGGACTTCTCTCCAAGATCGTTAACCCAAGGCGCCCGTGCCTGTCCGCATCGGCAATCATGATTGAGCGACATTCGGCTTCGTATCTTTCCAAGGGAGCCACTTGGTATCGATCACAAAATAGGCGCAGTAGACTAAGCCTCCCACGACGACAGCGGCACCGT
Organism: Opitutaceae bacterium EW11; assembly: GCA_003054665.1. GTDB lineage: Bacteria > Verrucomicrobiota > Verrucomicrobiia > Opitutales > Opitutaceae > EW11. Next base: position 646 of record QAYY01000033.1, read on the forward strand.
CCAAAGTGTCGCCGGGAATCCGGTCCCAAATCAGGAACAGAAGGTACAATGCATAGCTGGCCCCGTTCACTAGCGCACTGCGCAAGGATCGAGATAGCCGAGTCCACTTATGCAATGGCCAGCCGAACCCCCAGCTAAGAAGCCGAAGGACCAGCAAAAACGCGACCAACAGCAGGACTACCTTAGTGGCGTGCATGGGTGACTAGAAAGCCGGGCGTCTGAACATGTGTCATGGCTATAGCCAGCGCGATACGTGCGCAAGAACGCGGCGTGACGGATGTGGCCGTTGACTCCAGCGATTTGGTTAGGCAAATCGCACCGCTTTGCTGGGTGGCATAGAACCATGCGAGAGGCAGTAGAGTCAGGCACTCTGGTGGGAAGAGCGCAAAGCTCGGCGGGTTGCGAGTGCGATGGGTACTCCCACCAAGAACATGTGAACGATGAGACCGGTGATCACGACAACCGGTGCGAAGGTTACTTTCCGGGGAAACGCGGACAGCGGTAACACAATCAGATTCATCACCCAGAACACAGAGAATCCATAACACGAGCCTGTGATAAGCGGACGACGGATCAGCGCCGGGACTACGGCGCAGGCTGCGTAGAAGATCATCGCGAGTAGAAGCGCGATAGCGAAGTGGAGTATCAGCCCCAATACGGCAGTGGGTGCCCCGCCCTCAAAAGCCTTCGCACCGAGCAGGCCGCTCGCGACCGATTGAAGGATGCGCACTGCAGGAACTCCGCGCAACCCAGAGAAGACGACGGCGTAGGTGATGTCGCACACTCCCGCGATCAAGCCGCCAACGAAAACCGACCAGATAGAATTGGAGCGCATTGGTGTGGTGAACGTTTAGTGCTGAGCCCCGTCCCCAGCCGGCGCGGCGCGTGCGTCAGTCCTTGGCGTGCCGGACGCAGGCGCAGGCTCCAGCGACTTGTAACGCGTTCCGAGCGATCGAATCATTGGTTCGGTGGTGGGTTACTGATGTGAAATACGCCCCAACCATGTCCATCGAGATCAACAAAGCTATGGCTGTACATAAATCCGAGGTCCTCGGGTTTGTCGTAGGTCGAACCTCCCGCACTAAGGGCGCTGGCGACAAGACTGTCGACCTCTTGTCGGCTCTCGCAGTTTAGGTTGAATAGGACCTCGACCGCCTTCGACGTATCGCAGACGGCTTTGGGAGTGAATTCTCGGAATTTGGAATAGGTCGTCAGCATGACTGCAATCGCGTCGCTGATGACGATCATCGCCCCGTCATCGCCTGTAACTTGTGGATTCTCGGCAAAGCCAAGCGCCTTGAAAAAGGCCATGGACCTCGGCAAGTCAGCGACGGGAATGTTGAGGCATATCTGTTTGATCATGGTAGGTGGATTCTCGACCACCTACTCAACGAATGACCCCCACCATTTCCGACACGACTTCGGATTTTTCACCCAACTCTTAATGAGGAGCCACGGTCACGGCTGATGCGACACGCGCGCCAGCACGGGTCGTGACGGCTGTAGGCGCGGGCTCCAGGGACTGATTCGGCCGTTCCTCCCTCAGGCCCTGAATAAGTGCCTTGAAGTACTCCTCCTGCTGCTCCCGGACTGCCCCACCGCCTACCTGATGGCCGACCACCAAATACCCGATGAGCCTCGAACGATAGTCTCTGGGCAAAACTAACGCAGCACGGACGTAGTGATAGTTCCCGTTGCGCATTTGGCTGCGGCCATCTCCGTACAATACAGAGCTACCAACCGGGCAGTCCGCAATCAGTGGCTTCTTCGGCAAGCGATACTTAGCACCCCAGGTCGCCGCTTTGAAACTCAGCCCGTCTTCATGAACCAACTTGTGCGCGAGTTCTTCACCTGTAGCTAATGATGCTTCATTAGGGAGCTTTACGCGGTACACCCAAAGCTGCATCGCAAACTGATCGATGGCGTGTTGAGAAAGGTAGCTATACGTCACAACGCCCTTCTTGGGAAAAACCTGAGCCGACCATTGCTCGTCGCATTTGAGAGCTACCGAGTATTCCCCAACCTGGAGGCGCTCCGGTATCGGCTGCGCCGCGAAAGCAAAACTGCTGATCAGGATGAACAGAAAATACAGACGCATGAACTGAGGGGGTTGACGTTTATTGTTGCGCCACGCCTACAGTCGGCGCGACGCGTGCGCAAGCACGCGGCGTGGCGGCTGTCGGCGCTGGGTCCAGCAACTCCTTCGGGCGAACACCGGACGGCGCCGGTCCAGGTACGTTCTGGATCGGCATCAGTTTCTTAGGATCGGGCGGAACGAATCTTTTCGGCTCCACCAGCAAAGCCGAAAGCTCCCGTACGGTGTCCTTGCCAACTTTGAAATCACCGGAGATTGCATCGGAAGAGCAACGCAGCTCGTCCCCATGGTGAAGCGAAATGGTAAGTTTTCGCTCCCCAAAGTAGAATTCAACCATCGGGTAGATAATGCAAAAACAGTAGTCGTCCGGCACGTACACAGCCTGCTTCAGCACAGCCGCAAATCGATCGACCCATTCGGGATTCACAACGTGCACCCCGTAAGTCTTTTGTCCGTCGAGTCGCAATACAACAGCGCGCTCAGCCGCTCTGACCATAGCAGGTAATGCGATTTTAGGATCCCGGGGAAGCCCGGCGCGTGGCTGCTCTGTCCAAGCTGTCGCACAGAGGAGCGCGACCATCATTGTATAGGCTAAACAGCACTTCATGGGCTATTGTTCAGTGCTAAGCCGCGCCTCCAGCGATTGCTTCGGTCCTATTCTGAAAATGCCTTTCATCGGAGTAAAGCGAATGCCGAACTTCTCCTCCTCGGGACCTGTCGCTGCAAATCCAAGCTTCTCGTAACCGGCCACCGAATTAGGGCTTGAATTTACCGTGAACTCCCCGACGCCAAGCTCAGCGATCGCGTGCCGAAGCAAGCAACGCCCGATGCCATGACGCTGGTGAGCAGTATCAACAAAGAACATCGAGACATGGTTGCCATCGCGAATATGCAAGACGCCGATCATTCGACTTTGATCGAGCGCAAGCCAGGTACGCTGGCCACGCTCGTGCCGCTCCCTCCAAGCGGCAACGGATGCATAGTCCAGAAACACTCGCGTACCTTCGGCCGAGTACAGCGGCGCTACCGCCTCCATGAACACCTCTGCAGATAACCGAGCCGCCTCTGAAAGATCCGCGACACTCGCTTCTCGAATTTCCATATGCTGGGCGGAAAGTTATAGATCAGCCGCGGTCACGGGGCGCGACACGTGCGCCAGCATGGGGCGTGGCGGATGGGGACGTTGGCTGCAGCGACTTGTTAGCCGGTTTGCTGTTTTCGAGCATGGCAAAAGTCCGAAGGAGTTCGTGCCGAAGATCCACCCAATACGTGCTCCGTGCCCGACTCGATTCCCATTTTCCGCTGCTACCAGCGACCGCGGGCGCCCAAAGCCCTATCACCACTTCTTCGGTCCACTTGAAGACAAAGTCTCCCGAGTTCGGACGCAGAACGCGGAAGGCTACGCCTCGTTCGTTCTTCGAATACGATGGGATAACCCCGCCGTAAAGAAGCAGCCACGGATCATCCAGTCCCGTGCGTTCGATATTCCTTGGCAGTGCCCGCAGCACGACCGCACCGCCGTCTACAGGGGAGTCGCCGAGCGTCACACCGTCGAAAATCTGGCAGTCTAAAAGGATCCGCTGTAAGCGTTGGGACTCTCGATCTGCTGCTTCACGTCGCCACTCCTGCTCGGATTCGTCTGTGATCGCAGAAAAGTCGCTTATCCGGGGTTTCAAGATCAGCACAGAAAGATGAAGTCTCCGAGACAGCTCGTCTGTGGTGAAGTGGGGAGGACCGTTCGGTCCAGGATTTTTGTATGACGCACATCCAGATGAGATCACTAAGATAATCGTCCAAAACGCCCAGTGTTTCATACGGCTAGCGTTTGATGATGAGCTACGCCTACGGACGGCGCGCCTCCTGCGCAAGCAGGAGGCGTGATGGCCGTCGCTGTTGGCTCCAGCGACTGGTTAGGGCGATTTTGCTTTCGGCCGATACTCAACATTGCGCTTCCCGTCGAAGTGCTCGTCCTGTGTCCAGATGGTCGCCTCCCATTTCTTTGCGACCGTGAATATGATCGAGTCAGCAAAGGCCAGCTTCTCTTCGTGCCCGACCGCGGCAGCTTCCAGCGCGAGCTCTGCGGTCAGATCCACAACTGTGCCCTGCTGCATCGCTGCTACTGCATGGAACGCATCGTCCTCGCCGCGCTCGCGCAATACGACTTTGAACACTTCGTACAAACACACCGTCGGGACGAGCAGCAACTCTGCGTCCTCGATCGCCGGCGCAAAGAAGTCCGCAGTCGACTCGTCGGCAAAATACGCCAGCCACGCGGACGAATCCACGAGGTTCATACGCGGTCGCCAGAACGCTCAAATGCCGTATTCGCACCCTTGAGCATTCCGCGTAGCCGCCGCACCTCCCGAATTGGGATGATTTCGATTCTATTCCGGAACGGTATGACCTGGGCCTTCTCACCAGACCTCAGGCCCAAGGCTTCTCGGACTTGCTGGGGAATAACCACTTGAAACTTGGGGGAGATTGTGACCGTGTGCATGCGTATGACGGTACACTGATCGATCGTTCGGTCAAGCTGCACGTGCCCTAACGTTTATGATGAGCCACGCTCACGGCTGGCGCGGAGCCTGCGCAGCAGGATCCGTGACAGCCATGGGCGTTGGCTCTAGCGCCTGGTCAGGCTCTCCGGGGCTCTGGTTCATATATCTGGCGATGCTTCCCCGAAGTGAAAGTATAAGCTGCACGATCGTAAACAGAGGAAGCCCTTTCTGGCCAAACGTCATACAAATCCCAATCACCAACGTCACGATCAGCCCCACCCGTGCTCGCCTATGGGCGCAAACTAACACGACAAATGGAAGCACCATGGAAATAGTGGCTTTCGCAGTAGCCTCACCGACTTTCTCTGCTCCAAATTGGTCCAACGACGACGCGCCAAACGACTTCGCTACTCCTTCTTCATACCCCCGCATGAATCCGCTTTCCGCGGGAAACGCCGCCGCAGCGATGATCCCGCAGAAGAACAAGAAGGCGAACGCAATCTGTATATATGCGAGTGCTATGATCCACTTAAGTGCAAGGGGTGTTTTCATGCGAAATTTGTGCGGCAGCTTACGCTCTCCCGACCGACCTTTTGCCTAACGTTTAATGCTGAGCCACGGCCGCGGCTGGCGCGACACGTGCGTCAGCACGGGGCGTGACAGCCGTGGCCGTTGGCTCCATCGACTGGTTCGGCCGGGAGGGAAGACGTCGCAGCAGAATCTTGTGTGCGCGGTAGAGATTCATCGTGGGACTGACACGGAGAAGTAGCTCCGCCAATTCAGCTTCGCGTTGGTGCGGGGCGAATACAGCCTCCAGCCACCCTTCTCCACGGTCCTCAGGTCGGAGGCCATAAACCGTACAGAATTGAGTACTGCATGCATCGGATCGTCGCCAACGACTTTGATCTCACGACCACCGGCGAATCTGACCGTGCAAACCCGCAGGCCTTCGCTGACGGATGGAGCAGAAATGGCCAGCGTAGCCGCGACATCGGCAAAGCCCCTTCGCTTCAGAACGACATCTTTGGAGAACAGCAGAGCAGCGCCAGAGCGATTCATCAGGGGAAGGTTCGTATGGTATGGGCGCCGCTACAATGCCGAACGTTTAATGATGAGCCACGCCTACAGCGGGCGCGGCTCGTGCGCCAGCACGGGGCGTGACGGCTGTGGGCGTTGGCTCCAGCGACTGGTTCGGCGGCTCGGGGGAATCAGCTATCGGATCACTGGACCGATCTTCAACCCGCACTCCAAACCGATCCCTAAGCACCGCATAAAGCCTATCGGCCACTCGGGAGAAGCTCGCCGGTGCTTTGCTGGGCGGCCCCGGGTGAAAACATCGTACCTCAGCGACAACGCTCGTGCCTGCAACTCGCGAGCCTAGCTCAACTGGAAAATGAGGAACCTCCTCAACGAATGCAGACAGCACGACTGGCGGAGTCTTCTGGAGCGAAACCTGCCGAAACGACTCTTCTCGACCGAGTGAACTTACGACTTTCTGGACCTCGCTCCGGTCGACCAACGTCGCATCAGAGATCACATACTGACGATGCGAAATTGAATCGCAGCCAGCCAAGCCGATCACGCAGACAAAAGTAATCAGGCTAGAATAGCGCATTGGCTCATAGCCGAACGTTTAATGATGAGCCACGCCTGCAGCCGGCGCGACTCGTGCGCCAGCACGAGGCGTGACGGCTGTGGGCGTGGCTCCAGCGACTGGTTCGGCGGATTGTGGTGTGGCGGCGCAAACATGGAAGAGCTTCAGGGTACCGGGACTGGAACGATGATCTCCCGACTTGCTAAAGGGCGCACCTTTGTCGGAGCAACTACCACTTCCCCGGTATCAGCGCGAACTAACGAAATTTCCGCGAATTCCGCCTCTTTCTTCCCCTGCATTTTATACAGACCGGCAGCGAACTCCCTTTCGCACGAAATCTCGGCATCAAGCATCGACTTCCCAACAAGTCCCTTCTTCAGGCGATGGTACCGCAGAGTGAAGGAGTGCTTGCCCGGACTGATTAGGACGTACGACACAAACCCGCCGTCCGGCTTTCGGGAAAACCTGAATTTCCCCACCTGACGAACTTCTTTGCCGTCAACCTTCCGCAACACAAAGTTATCAGTTCCCTGTCCGTCCGCTGCCGGAATTGAGTACGACTCGAATACGGAATAGGTCGTCAGGTCAGCCTCAGTAAGGTCGTCACCCTTCGCAGCGCAGAGAACAGGGATGAGAAAGAGGAGCGAAATCGATGCGATGAACTTCATAGCCGAACGTTTAATGATGAGCCACGCCCACAGCCGGCGCGACACGTGCGCCAGCACGGGGCGTGACGGCTGTGGGCGTTGGCTCCAGCGACTGGTTCGGCCGGCTCCGGCTATTGCGTCTTGGATACATCGCCAGAGTTCGCTTTCAAAGCAGACACTCGGCCCAATGCAGCCCG
>QAYY01000034.1:0-1337 GCA_003054665.1 Opitutaceae bacterium EW11
GGATCCAACCAAGGATCCGTGAGGTAAGCTTCATGGCGGTGGTTGGTTTGATGCCGAACGTTTAATGATGAGCCACGCCTACAGCGGGCGCGGCTCGTGCGCCAGCACGAGACGTGACGGCTGTGGGCGTTGGCTCCAGCGACTGGTTAGGCAAAATTGGTATGACCAGCGGATTACACATGCGGCTAATATGTCGAGGCACTAGAACTAAGCGTCCTTAGCATGCCCTGTGACATTTTTGGGGATCGGAATCAACGAATGCGACTGGGGTTCCGGCTGCGTCAGCTTCGCCGAGGACTGAACGTCGATAATCTCGCCTTCCCAGTCAGCGCGATCATATACGTGCGAACCATCCGCACGAAGCAGATATGGCATATTCCAGATTTCCATCGGATCACAAAGTTTCCCATCTAGATAATATGCTGTGTTCTTCCAACCACCGATTAAGCGCATAATTGAGGCCCACGCAATTCGGTCTCTGGAGTCGATTTCAAGTGAATGAACTACGGTGGAACCTATCGGCTCTTCAGTATACGTCGGAAATTTTCTCAGTACCGTAAGAACCCATTCACGATTCTTTGAGCGAGACGGACCAAACTCGATTCGAATTTTCATCAGACCTGCCTAACGTTTAATGATGAGCCACGCCTACAGCTGGCGCGACACGTGCGCAAGCACGTGGCGTGACGGCTGTAGGCGTTGGCTCCAGCGACTGGTTAGCCCTTCGTCGCTCCGCCTCAACCGCTCGTGCCTTCTCGTACTGAAGCAGCTGTCTTCTTCGCTCCTCACGCTGCATTTTGGCCCGAATGACGGCTCGGTCCTTCGGAAATTTCTCCTCGACGACCTGGAATAGCCACTCGCATCCAGAACCACATATCGCGTCTGCGAAATAGCATCCGTCCTTCGAAAACACGACCAGATCGGCATCGAAGCTCATGTCAACGGTGACAAAGTGCGAGCCCTTCCACAGACGCGCACGAGCACACCACCAAGGATTCGCATCGATCGCCGTATCCCAGGTGTAGCTGCTGTCTTCGGCCAGCTTCCAAGTCACTAAGGCCGCCGTGCTTTGGTCCAACGGAACATACCGATCTTCGCTGTACGATCGGTAGTCATCCTTCTTCCCGCGTAGGGAATTGTAGCGCAATACACAGATCTCAACGCGCTCCGCTCCTCGAATGATGGCAAGAGCCTCAGGCGTCCGAAAAATCTCCCGAGTGACGCGCACATCATCGGCATGCGCCAATGCGGAAAACAGCACCAACACAGCCAGACTGTCGTACCATCTCATAGGGCTAACGTTTAATGCTCAGCCACGGCGGAAGCTGGCGCGCAGC
>QAYY01000034.1:1612-5453 GCA_003054665.1 Opitutaceae bacterium EW11
ACCAATATCACCTCGGCCGAACATTTAATGATGAGCCACGCCTACAGCCGGCGTGACTCGTGCGCAAGCACGAGGCATGACGGATGTAGGCGTTGGCTCCAGCGACTTGTTAGGCCAAAGTGCGTCGCTCTCGGTACCACAGTTCATCTGTCGCTTTGCTACGAAAGCTACTTTTTCTGTCTATATTAGACTGGGCGCACTGCAGAGCCGTCGAGATGCTCACCCTTCGTTCTCAGTAACCAGACGGCAGCACCTGCGTAGGCGATCGTGGTCATGCAGATTAGCGCGAGACTCAGCAGACCACCTGGATGCGCAGACCTTGCGAGGGTTCGGAACGCAACGATGAAAAGGTACGGCACAATCACCCATCGTCCCAATCTCGGTTTCCAGTAGAACAATGCTGTCGCCGCAGCAGCGAATGCTACGAATCGCCACCCGCTCAGCAGGTATCTTGGATTCGCAGGAAATCTGAAGGCGTACGCCGCAAGCCCGGCCACTTGGACCAGGAGAATTGCTGTCGCCGCGTAAACTGAGTAGTGCCTTTTCATGCCTAACGTTATATGATCTGCCGCGGCCACAGCGGGCGCGCAGCCTGCGCAGCAGGATGCGTGACGGCTGTGGACGTTGGCAGTAGCGACTGGTTCGGCCGTACGCCGCCAGCAGGACAATACGTAAGGAAGCTGAGGATTCTCCGGCCAAGCATGCCGACAGACTGATGAACTACCCTCCTCCACTCAATCCATAATTCGGAAGGAGGACGGCCGAGAACTCCCCCATGGGCTGGCTGCCAACGCGCTCCATCCGTGATTGACCGGGAAAACGAATGTCTTGGCGCCAGCACTTCGTACTCGGGACTGCTCCGCAGAGACGGACCTAGTGCTCTTCCTGCATATCAAACCACGGATGCAAGCGACCCCACGCTTCGCCGGCTCCTCTGAACCCAAAACCAAACCACCTCGGCCGAACGTTTGATGATGAGCCACGCTCACAGCGGGCGCGACACGTGCGCCAGCACGAGGCGTGACGGCTGTGGGCGTTGGCTCCAGCGACTGGTTCGGCCGGGAGGGGAAACTTGGCCAATCATTTGAGGACGCGAGATTCAGTCGATAAACCATGTGAGCGCTTCGCCAGGTGAGTGCCGCACGGAAAGCAACAACAGGAGCATCGCAATCAGGCCGTAGGCAAACCGGACGAGCCACCAGCGCTTATCCGTGACTCGAGGATGCACAGCAATGACAGCATTGGCGCACATCGCCAGGATCCAGCAAACCAGCAGAACGAGAATAAGGATGGTGGAGGCATTTGATATCAGCGTGGAAATTCCACCGATGTATTTTGGATCATCCATCGACGGCAGAGGCCTGCGTCCCAACTGGACGAAAGCAGTGGCCCAAGCACCATATACCAAAGCCACGATGAGCAGAACGGCCCCCAATGGGATCCAACCAAGGATCCGTGTGGTAAGCTTCATGGCGGTGGTTGGTTTAATGCCGAACGTTTAATGCTGAGCCACGCCTACAGCCGGCGCGACACGTGCGCAAGCACGCGGCGTGACGGCTGTAGGCGTTGGCTCCAGCGACTGGTTCGGCGGCTTGCCCCACTCACATCGAAATGCGATCACGGGCGCTCCTCAAAAACTACGGGGACGCGGACGAGATACTTCGTGGGATGTCCATCTCTCTTCAGCTTGGGAAATCGCCACTGCTTGACTGCGGCCTGAGCCTTCACACCACATTCCGGAATTGGAGTAGACTCGATAACGTCGACCTGAACTGGGAGCCCCTGCTCATCTACAAAAACGCCCACAACGGCACTTCCCGATACTCGGCGCCCATGCTCATCTCGTGGAAACTCCGGCTTCACCGTTCGGATCGAGCCGAGCCTCTTGAGATTTTCGTAGAACGGCACCACCTCGCCGCGGAACTCAATGAGCTTGGTCGCGCCTACGGCCTCCTGCGGCTCGCGTGCCGAGCTGAATGACGGACAGAGTGCGATGATAAAAAACAAGACCAGTATTCTTTGCATAGAGGTAGATTTGCTCAGCCGAACGTTTAATGATGAGCCACGCCTACAGCGGGCGCGACTCGCGCGCAAGCACGAGGCGTGACGGCTGTGGGCGTTGGCTCCAGCGACTGGTTAGCCTTCTGTGGCATCGGGAATCGACTCAACCGTGACAAGATACCGGTGGTACACAGGCATTCGGTCGAAACCAACAAGAACTTCGATAGCCAAGTACGATCGCGACACCTGGCTCCCAAATAAGGTGTAGGATGCCTCGTGTAACTTTGTACGCTCCACGCGAGTGGCAGTCGCCTCCAAACTGCGATCGAGGTCGGCTAACGATCGAACCGAGACATCCTCACTGGCCAAGACAAATACACACTGCTCGAATGTTCCCTCGTCCTTCTTGATGCCCACCTTGACGGTAACATCGGTAGTGCGAAAAGGCTTCCCGTGCGATTCACGCCTAACGACGACCCCTTTGCCCTCCAGATCCTTGGCGGAAACCACGATTGGCTTCAGGACGATCCCACCGTGTGCCGCTGCACAAAACACAAACGCGAAAAGCAGTATGGATAGCGTCCGCTTCATGAGGCTAACGTTTAATGATGAGCCACGCCCACGGCCGGCGCGACTCGTGCGTCAGCACGGGGCGTGACGGCTGGGGGCGTTGGCTCCAGCGACTGGTTCGGCCGTTTTTTCAGAGTGCTAGGACCGACACCGGCTGCCCAAGAAATCCTAGAATCTTTGGGCAACAGAGTGTTGAGGTAGCTCACAATGTCGCTCATCAAGTCGTTCATATCATCGGCTACAAGTATTGTTTCTCCGTACCTCCTTCGGTAGTCGATCGCGTACGTCGGCGAGTGGCTTAGGTGAATGACCGACTCATCCTGTTCGATGCATACGTCAAACGTGCCTTCCATGAGCGCCAATGGTGACAGTTTCTCAAGCAGGATGCGCTTCTGTTCGGGTTTGATCCGTGTCCAACTCCTCAATCTGTAGCGCACGGGGAAACCCATGCTCGTGTCCCAAACACCTGAATAGAGCACGTCGCGATCGATCCACCAACGTTTGGACCAGGCCGCCATACCGATACTCGTCTCGTCGAGGATGAGCAGCGTGCGCGGCATGTCCCGATCAACATGCGAAACGCAACCGACAAGTGTCACTGACAGGAGCAGTAGCGCGAGAGCTCTCATGCCGAACGTTTAATGATGAGCCACGCCTACAGCCGGCGCGGCTCGTGCGCCAGCACGAGACGTGACGGCTGTGGGCGTTGGCTCCAGCGACTGGTTAGGCCAAATCACTAGGCCCGCGCTCGACGTTTCTGCGCCTGGCTCGCCGCCTGAGTGAAACTGGGAACGTCCCTCGACCATAACCGTGGCCCGAAACTGAAGTAGCGAATCCACCAACACAACCTCCGTCTCTGCTGACGGGCTCTGCACGCGGGAACGCAAAGGCGATCGGAGGGAATCACCATGAAGCGACGAAGCAACCTCGATAGCAGCTAGGTCAACCACCCTCTGCCGGGAGCCGAGCGCCACCCCGACCCCGACGCGACGTCTGGAACCTCAATCCGTGCTCAATGGGCCTCTCCGCGGCAATTAACACTAGTAGCCGGAATCTCGAGACGCGAATCACTCTCCCACTCCACCGTAGCCAACGCTCTATTAGGCCTAACGTTTAATGCTCAGCCACGGCGGAAGCTGGCGCGCAGCGTGCGCAAGCACGATGCGTGTCAGCTGTAGCCGTTGGCTGTAGCGACTGGTTCGGCCGTACGTCGCCAGCACGATAAACCGTAAGGAAGCTGAGATTACTCCGGCCAAGCATGCCAACAAAC
>QAYY01000035.1 GCA_003054665.1 Opitutaceae bacterium EW11
TCATCATTAAACGTTCGGTGTTGCCCATATGAGCTCGAAGCAACTTTACCAGCTGTGGATACCAGCGCTGCTTTGCCTTAGCTTGCGAGCGGCGCCTGACGCGGCTCCTTCAGCCCCATCCAGTATGGCGGCGACGCAGCACCAAGCCGCGTCAGCGCCAGGCACCGCAGACGGCAATGATTTAGTGCGATATGCCGAAGCATTCGGGTTGCCGTCGCTGGTGACAGTCGAGGCGTTGTCTGCGAGCCTTAACTCTGCGCTGGTGGGAAAGCCCAGGTCAGACGTGAAAGCATTCTTCAGGCAGGTGGCTGCTCGGCGTGGCCCATTGGGCGCGGTCAAGACCGGGAGCGGAAGAATGCTATCTCTGAACACGGATCGGACGTCTCTGGTGGTATCAGTCTCGTATGACCCTGCGGGACTTGCTTCCCTTGTTTCATGTGAGTTTAGGCGGCACTCACCCAATCCACCGAACAAGTCGCTGGAGCCAACGGCTACGGCTGTCACGTCTCCTGCTGCGCAGGAGACGCGCCATCCGTAGCCGTGGCTCATCATCAAACGTTCGGCAATGCTATGACACGTGACGTAAACGATATTCTTCGAGAACTGCGGCAGTTTAGCGCCGACGACTTTGACTATATGAAAGGAGCGCCGGGACCGGAGCGACTCCACGCATTGTGCGCGGAGGTTGAGGCTTTGCCTGAGCCGGCCGTCGTGTTTCCTGAGTTCTTTGCGCTGATGGAGCGCCTGTCCGAATCTGAGCTGGGCACGCCGGGTCCACTCGTTCACACGATGGAGAAGTACACTGGCTCGTATGAGCGATTGCTGGCGCAGTCGATCATACGACGGCCTGTGGATCTTAGTGTTTGGATGGTGAATCGCGTTCTCAACGGTGGCGCAGGCGATCGCGACGCTTGGATGAAGCTTCTGGAGACCGCATCGAATCATCCCGATGCCTCTGAACTCGCTAGGGATCAGGCGAAGCATTTCATAGAGTTTCAAAGTCAGCGATGATTCCGCCGAACAAGTCGCTGGAGCCAACGCCTACAGCCGTCACGCCGCGTGCTTGCGCACGCGTCGCGCCGGCTGTAGGCGTGGCTCATCATTAAACGTTCGGCCTGATATAGAGTAGCTCGCGTTGGAGTGGGAGAGTAGTCCGCGTCTGGAGATGCTGGTGGGCGGACGCGATCGGTCGCGGAGGAACCCCGGCAGCCTGGATTGATATTCCAGATATCGCGCCGGGAGCCGGTGAGGCGCTCGGTTCCCGGCAGCGGAAGGTTGACCCAGCTGCCATCGGGATTGCTTCGTCGCTTCGTGGTGATTGCCTCCGATCGCCTTTCAGTCACCGCGTG
>QAYY01000004.1:0-639 GCA_003054665.1 Opitutaceae bacterium EW11
GAGCGGAGTAAGTCGTGCATTACCGTGCATGTTGTCCGTACGGGATGGTGGTAGGTTTGTTGATTAAGCACCCACAGGCATACCGACCCTCCTTGTGCGGACAACGTTTTGGAACATGACACCTAACCAGACGTCAGAGCCAACGACCATGGCTGTCACGTTCCGTGCTGACGCACGGCCCGCGCCAGCCATGGTCGTGGCTCACCTTTAACGTTAGGCCTGATAGAGCGTTGGCCACGTTGGAGTGGGAGAGTAGTTCGCGTCTCGAGATTCTGGTGACCGAGTGCAATAGGCCGCAGATGATCCCCGTCATCGCGGATGTGGTTCCCGAACCTCGCGTCGGAGTCGGGGTGGCGCTCGGTTCCCGGCAGAGGGTGGTTGACCTAGCTGCTATCGAGATTGCCTCGTCGCTTGGTGATGATTCTCTCCGATCGCCTTGCAGTACCCGCGTGTGGAGCCCGTCAGCAGAGAAGGAGGTTGTGTTGGTGGATTCGCTACGTCAGTTTCGGTCTACGGTTATGGTCGAGGGACGTTCCCAGTTTCACACAGGCGGCGAGCTAGGCGCAGAGGCGTCGAGCGCGGACCCATCAATTTGGCCGAACAAGTCGCTGGAGCCAACGCCTACAGCCGTCACGCCGC
>QAYY01000004.1:976-5828 GCA_003054665.1 Opitutaceae bacterium EW11
AGCCGTCACGCCCCGTGCTTGCGCACGCGTCGCGCCGTCTGTAGGCGTGGCTCATCATTAAACGTTCGGCAGACCAACTTATGTTCCCAAAAGAGATTAGACGTGTTCAGTACTTGGTGCGCCTACTGATTCTTATCGTATCCGTTGGTGTAATAGCCGCCCTAACAGTACCCTTGTTACACCTCAGTGACGAGCCCTCGCCACTTTTGTACTTACTCCCGGTTATTGTCTTTCTAGTCGTTGTTCCGATCCGGCTCGCCGCACTGGATATCCCTAGAATTCGGAGTATCGGCTGGAGCCCGTGGTTACTGCTCCTGTTCTTGATTCCCGGCATAAATGCGATCATGCAGATCCTACTATTGGTGATGCCGCCCAAGAGCACCTGAACATGTCATTCCGCGGTTATTGGATCTGGAATAGAACCCCGCCGAACCAGTCGCTGGAGCCAACGGCTACGGCCGTCACGTCTCCTGCTGCGCAGGAGCCGCGCCAGCCGTAGCCGTGGCTCATCATTAAACGTTCGGCTCGCAGTCCCAATGAAAACAACGCTTCTAGCGGCCATTCTGCAGCTCTCTTTTGCAGCGCTACTTTGCACGCCCTGTGTGTTGCGGGCGGACGTTGCGATTGATGAGTCCAGGATGTTTGCTGCGGATAACGCCGAGTACCTCAACACTCTCAAGATGTCATTTTTTTCGCGGCTTAGGAGCATGACGCGCACCAAAGCCCGAGAGCATCTAATTCAATTGCCTTGTCCTAAAACGGTGGTGAAGCGGGTAGGCGATGTAGCCGAGATGACGACGATTCGGTATTTTCAAAAGAGCAGTCGAAGAGAAGTGTCTTTCACCTTGAGGTACCGTGGAGAGGAGCTGGACGAGATCTGGTGGTCCCAGGGGGCATGGGAGTACGATCCAACAGAGAGGAAGGCGAGCGGAGGATGATAGCCGAGCCGCCGAACCAGTCGCTGGAGCCAACGCCTACAGCCGTCACGCCCCGTGCTTGCGCACGGGTCGCGCCGGCTGTAGGCGTGGCTCATCATAAAACGTTCGGCAATCAGCCACCGTGTTCACACCGTGAAAGTATCACTGATTACGATTTCACCTAGAGGCGTTGATTGGAGGACAGTGCGGGATGGTCGGATTGTCGGCGGGCACGTAGGGCCCAAGTTACCAACCGATCCGCAAGGTGACTACATCTATGCGTCTGAGAAGCTGAGGGTTGAAGCTACAGGCTATGGCGATCCGTTTTCCGATCTCCCTGCGTTCTTCGACTCGAGTCCAAGGCTCCAACGATTCTTTCAGATGCTAGCTCGAGCGGAATTCATCAGGCCATTGTTTGGTTTGCGGATTTGGAGGCCGAACATTGCGGTGCATTTCACAGGTTATCCCAGAGCGATTCACTATGGTGAAAGGATGTACCTGAAAGATGCGGTTTATGGCTGGGGTGCACGGAGTGTCATACTTTGCGCCTGGCCGACGCCATATACGGATGAACAGATCCGTGACGTCGTTTTCGGGGCGGTTTTCGAAAGTCGGCCGAACCAGTCGCTGGAGCCAACGGCTACGGCCGTCACGCCTCCTGCTGCGCAGGAGTCGCGCCAGCCGTAGCCGTGGCTCACCATCAAACGTTCGGTGGATGGCGCACGCGTGGTGGTATGCGCTGGGTGGGCGAGTCCTGAATACTATGCCCGGAATTGTTCCTTTTCGGAAGAGGCCGTCGGACTCTGTGTTTTGATGCTTCGATCAGAAGAAGCAGAGGTTTGGCCGAGCTGATTGCGTCGAGCAGCGTGCAGATCCGAGGTCATATTCTGTCGTGCCGAGGTGGATTCGGATCTGTTGGACGGATCTGCGGGTATGCGGGCTGGCGACGAGCAGGGCTTCGGCTGCTGGAGATTTGATCAGGCTCGTTGAGCAACGCCAAAATGATTGCCGAAGCGTATTCGAATTAGCAGCGTAGCCCTGATGATCGGAATCGATCCACAGAAGGCGGAGGGAGATTCCCGGCAACTGTCCGGCAGCGAAACTCCACCGAACCAGTCGCTGGAGCCAACAGCCACAGCCGTCACGCCTCGTGCTGGCGCACGAGTCGCGCCCGCTGTGGCTGTGGCTCATCATTAAACGTTAGCCAAAAATATGAAGATCCGCTCGCTATTCTTTCTAGGCATCGGTCTCGCGCTTCTCGCTGGATGCGCGACTCAAACGCTGCCGCCGAAGCCTCCTAGTTTTGCGACGCTGTGGGGCGATCAAGCAAAGTCCGTTGGATCATTATTCGATAAGGATAGCGGCAATGTTTTTATCGTCGAGGTAGACGGCGACGCGAAGGACGGTTCCCTCGGTATGCCGGTCTATCTCGCGGCTGGCTCTCATCGCATCGCGTTTTGGGCAGCGTCTGGCTACCGTCGGTCTGAGATCATCAGATTCGATTTCGACGCGAAAGCCGATGCTGGTTACTTGATCGACTTCGTTGCTGGACGAGAAGTGATGGAGATCGCTCTTGTCGAAGATGCGGAGGGAAAGAAGACGGAGCTAAAGCGATGGAAGCTCCCGACGGTCTATCATAAAGGTCAGGGCGCAGTGATTCCGATTTTTATCCCAAGATGAAGTCCCACAGCCAAAAAGGGCTAACCAGTCGCTGGAGCCAACGCCCACAGCTGTCACGCCCCGTGCTGGCGCACGTGTCGCGCCAGCTGTAGTCGTGGCTCATCATTAAACGTTCGGTGTATCTCGCAGGGCGCTTCGGCGGAGTCGGGTGGGCGAGTCCTGAATACGGAGCCCAGGATAGTTCCCTTTTCGGAAGGCCTTCGGACTCTGGTTGCTGATTTCGATCTGATCTTCGGAGGCTTGGTCGAGCTGGTTGCGTCGAGCAGGTGCGGATCCGGCGGAGTACTCTGACTTTTCGATTTCGGCTCGGATATGTTGGACGCGCCTTGTTCTTTGCTGACTGGCCACGATCAAGACTCCGGCAGCTCAAGCGTAGCTCGGAGATCCGGAGCGACGCCAAAAACGTTGCCGAGGTTTTTCCGATCGGGCAGAGTTCGAGTCGATGAGCGGAGGCAATCCACAGAGTCCGGGAAGAGTTATTCGAGGCATGTCCGGCAGCGAAACTTCACCGAACCAGTCGCTGGAGCCAACGGCTACAGCTGTCACGCCCCGTGCTGGCGCACGTGTCGCGCCAGCCGTAGCCGTGGCTCATCATTAAACGTTCGGCATGAGGCGCCGTTGAGGCGTTGTATTTGTTTTGTGGTTCGCGGCTACGATTCAGGTGATTTGCCGAGAATCGCCGCATATGAGCCCCGTCAGCACGGACGGAGTTCCCGGCGCTCGCGTCTGAGCCTGGGGAGGCGCTCGGTTCCCGGCAGCGTGAGGTTGACCCAGCTGTTATGAAGATTGCTTCGTCGCTTTGGGGTGTTTCCCTCCGAGCGCCTTTCGGTTCCCGCGTGAGACGCCCGTCAGCAGAAATGGAGGTTGTGTTGGTGGATGCTGGGCATCAGGTTTTGCCCACGGTTATGGTCGAGGGACATTCCCAGCAATACGCGGGCAAAAATTCCAGCGAAGCCACGCTGGTTCTAGTTCCTGGTGTTTGGCCGAACCAGTCGCTGGAGCCAACGGCTACAGCCGTCACGCCGCGTGCTTGCGCACGCGTCGCGCCGTCCGTAGCCGTGGCTCATCATTAAACGTTAGGCCCCTCGTGCATTTGCCTGAGCTAGTCTTCTTTGCCGGGGGCGCCGCCGCGTTTTTCACCGTTTTCTTCGTGCTTTTGGTTGGTTTCTCTGCGGCGAAGGCCCGTGAATACCTGGCTGCTTCAATACATTGGGCGCAGCTGCGGGGGTACCGGAAATCGAAACAATGCCTTGAGATTGCCGCACGTTTCGACTCAGGCCTACGGAGGTCTCCGGAAGTGGAAGGGCTGTACCGTGCCGTTCAAGTTGGCGATGTAACGCAAGTGGACTCGGCGGTTGAGATGCTAGCGCGTTTCGTGAACACGAAACCGGAGGGGAGATGCGAATGCATTTGGAGGCACAAATGGGTCCGAGGGTTAGTCGGAGTCGCCGTGCTCGTTGCGATCCTGAGTAGCGCTTTTCTGAGCCTACTTCGGTCACTGGGATGAAGATGGATCACTTGAGTTGCTGCGGTTTTTGCCTAACAAGTCGCTGGAGCCAACGCCCACATCCGTCACGCCCCGTGCTTGCGCACGTGTCGCGCCGACTGTAGGCGTGGCTCATCATTAAACGTTCGGCTTTCATTAATGCATAGATCGTTAAATCTTATTCTCCTCGTATTTGTCGGCGTGGGCGCGTCAGCACCGATGACGCTCGCAGACGACGCCCAGGACCTCGAACGTGTGCAAAGAGAGGTGCGAAACCGACGGGCACTCCGCGAGGAAGCAATGGGTGCTGCAGGGGTCGCGCGGATGCCTCTTAGAGAAGACCCTTCGTGGTATCAGGGGCCGCGATCCTTCAAGGTAGAAAGCGAGATGATAGCGTCTGCTTCTCAGCTTTTCGCGACGCTTACAAAAAAGGAAGTCCTCGTCAGTGGAGCAGTCGCGAAGCGACGAGTTACAGTGGTGCTGCCGACGGCCACGGTGGACCAAGCGGTGTCTGTGTTCACCGAGGCCTTTGCAGGACAGCACGTGAAGGTGGTGGCGGTTGGAGACCATCTCTTAGTACTCGCAGACCAGGCGGAGGTACGGTGACCGTCTGTCCTATTTATGAGTCTCCTACGAAAATATTGGCATCAGCGTTACCCCTCCCGGCCGAACAAGTCGCTACAGCCAACGTCCCCAGCCGTCACGCCCCGTGCTGACGCACGGGTCGCGCCGGCCGGGGCCGTGGCTGATCATTAAACGTTCGGTGGAA
>QAYY01000036.1 GCA_003054665.1 Opitutaceae bacterium EW11
GCCGAACGTTTAATGATGAGCCACGCTCACAGCGGGCGCGGCTCGTGCGCCAGCAGGTGGCGTGACGCCTGTGGGCGTTGGCTCCAGCGACTGGTTCGGTGGAGTTTCGCTGCCGCAAAAGCGTCGAGAATCAGCCTCCGCCTTCTGTGGATCGAGTCCGATCATCGCGGGATACGCTGTCGGATCGAATTCGCGTCGGCAACCATTTTGGCGCAGGCTGACGAGGTTTGAATAGTGCTGAGCAGCCGAAGCCCTGCTCGTCGCCTGCCCGCGTTCCAGCGACTCGGTCCAACGAATCCGAATCCACCTCGGCACGACAGAATATAACCTCGGATCCGCACGCTGCTCGACGCAATCAGCTCGGCCAAACCTCTGCTTCATCTGATCGATACATCAAAATACAGAGCCCAAAGGCATCTTCCGAAAATGAATAATCCTGGGCTCAGCATTCAGGACTCGCCGCTAGACCCGGCCGAAGCGCACTGCGAGATACACCGAACGTTTAATGATGAGCCACGCCTACAGCCGGCGTGACTCGTGCGCAAGCACGAGGCATGACGGATGTAGGCGTTGGCTCCAGCGACTGGTTCGGCCACGTGCAACGTTGCCCTCCAATACAAGTAGTCTGAGATTCGGTGCTCATTTTGCAGCTACACTCCCAAGCTGGAATACGGGCAGAAAAAGACCGAGCGTCAGCAACTGAGCCAAGAAGAATAGCAGCATGCCGAGAACGGTCGAAAGGATCACGGACGTCGCAGGCTTCACTCGCCGCGCCGAGATGACACAGGCCACAGGGACTACAGCACCCATCAGTGCCCACATCGGACCAAAACGGATCACGAACACGGTAAGCGCCGGAAGCGGTGCTCCGAAGTCGGCGAACATAGCTTCGAAAACGCGTGACGAAAGTCCCACGCCTATGCACTGCAACGAGAACAGCGTCGGTAGCGTACACAGGCATGTCGCAACCGTTCTTTCAAAACGCTCTACGCGGGCTTCGAGCTCAGTCATATAATCAGCCGAACGTTTAATGATGAGCCACGCCTACAGCCGGCGCGACACGTGCGCAAGCACGGGGCGTGACGGCTGTAGGCGTTGGCTCCAGCGACTGGTTAGCCCATTCACATGCACGTGTTGAAGGCGACGGAGTGCATCGTATTCATGTCATACGCGAACATCCGGACGTGGCCCAATCCATTAGCGTGGGTCTCGAGCCTAAAGCCGTCTTTCGTGATCTTCGGCTTCGAGAAGTGTCTCGGCGGAATCTCCCACTTGATCAGGACTATCCAGCACTCGTGGTCCCCTATTCCCACCCTGTATGCGCCGACCGGAAGATATGCCAGATCCTCTCTCGTCGAAAGGACCAGCTTGAGCACCCCTGAAAGCGATTCGGCCTCCAGACCTGACGCTTTGGCCTTCCGCACCAACTCAGTCGAAAACGCATCATAGTTCTGCGCCCAGTCGTCGGTGCTGTAGCTTCTGAAACCTAGCATCTCGGGACGCTGAGAGAACTCGTTCCACAAAAATGCAGACGCATTTTTAATTGGTACGCGCTTTTCCAGACGCGCGACCACCACGTCAGCCGGCTTACTGAACGGCTCCTCGGTTCCAGCGAGCACACGAACCGCCACGCCTACGAGCGCCGCTACGATGAGAAACAAACGGAGGTGCATAGTCGGGCTAACGTTTAATGCTGAGCCACGCCTACAGCCGGCGCGACACGTGCGCAAGCACGCGGCGTGACGGCTGTAGGCGTTGGCTCCAGCGACTGGTTCGGCCGTACGTCGCCAGCAGGATAAACCGTAAGGAAGCTGAGGATACTCCGGCCAAGCATGCCAACAGATTGCTGAACTCCCCTCGCCCACTCAACCTAATAAAAGGCACAAGGATGGCCGGGAACGTCCTCGTGGGCTGGCTGCCAACGCGCTCCATCCGCGATTAACCGGGAATACGAATGCCTTGGCGCCAGCAGATCGTACACGAGGAGACTGGGCACAGACGGAGCTGGTACTGCTCCCGCAAATCACTCTTCCGAGGTCAGCGACATCTCGTATCGCCAGCTCCTCTGACCCCATAATCAATATCACCTCGGCCGAACGTTTAATGCTGAGCCACGCCTACAGCCGGCGTGACTCGTGCGCCAGCACGAGGCATGACGGATGTAGGCGTTGGCTCCAGCGACTGGTTAGGTGTCATGTTCCAAAACGTTGTCCGCACAAGGAGGGTCGGTATGCCTGTGGGTGCTTAATCAACAAACCTACCACCATCCCGTAC
>QAYY01000037.1 GCA_003054665.1 Opitutaceae bacterium EW11
CGTCATGCGGTGGGACGGCGGTGTTCGAGTCACAGTCTCCCGCGAATCTGTGACCGGGCAAACGATTGGAGTGAGACTTTTAGTCCTATGAAAAACTGGCCGAACAAGTCGCTACAGCCAACGTCCTTATCGGTCACGCCTCGTGCTTGCGCACGAGTCGCGCCCGCTAAGGCCGTGGCTGAGCATTAAACGTTCGGCAAGAATGCTCGCGATACGTCAATGAAACCTTACCCGGTGTTGTGGATAGCGGCGGTTCTGCTCTGGGAATGTGGATGCCACACGCAGCATTGGCCGGACGCTTGGCAGACCCACCAAGTGCCTCAAGGGCTGGCTTGGCACAACCAGGCATGCCAGCAGACAGCATTTGACCAGAACTCAGATGGCCGTGTTGACCGCCTCCGCTTCTGGATCGGAAGTGGACTAGCAGAAGAGTTCCTGGATACAGATCTTGACGGGTGGTTCGATACGTTTGTCTCTGAGGTCTATGGGAAGGAGAGAGGCCGATCGTCGATTCATGTGCGGACTCCTCCAGTACCTATAACTGGCTCGCCGGGTGCGTTTGACCGTCCAGCTCGGCAATAGCCTTCCAAGGCCAACACAGCTTGTCGCCCTTTGGCCAAGGAGCGTACGTCTGGGCGTGAAATTCTAGTTCATCGCGTGGCTGCCGAGTCTAGGATTGCCGCGGCAGTCGGAGTGGGGCAAGGTTCCGGACATCGATGCGCGAGGGACACCCACACGGTCATTGGCCGAACCAGTCGCTGTAGGCGTGGCTCATCATTAAGCGTTCGGCAATAAATGGACCGACTCCATAAGCTAGCAAGGCAGGAGACTCGCTGGCAGTTCAGCCAGCAGGCCGCCCTCTTGGAACGGGTGTTTTCTCGTCCGATATTTGGTCTCCTTTGGTGGTGGTGGATCTTCGTCACGTTCGCCCTTACGGTTGCTCTTACCGCACGTCCTGAAGAGCCGCTTCGGCGTTCATTCTATTTCGCAACCCTCTTCGTCGCCTCATCCAGTGCGATGATCGTAGGGCTGATGACGTCACGAGATAAACGGCGTCTCTGGTTGGCCCGGCAGAAGCCGCTACCGACACCGAAACTTCTTGGGCTTTTCCTTCGAGCAATTCCCTTTCTTTGCGGGGCAGTAGTTGTTTGGAGTTTACTGGCCAGATGAACACCGTGCCGAACCAGTCGCTGGAGCCAACGGCTACAGCTGTCACGCATCGTGCTGACGCACGCTGCGCGCCAGCTTCCGCCGTGGCTGAGCATTAAACGTTGGCTTATGAAATGGTGCGTTTCGCTTCTCGGAGTGTGCGGAGGTCTGGGAGTCCTGGCTGCCGCGACCGGAATTCGGTCCGCATATTACTCTTCGAGTTCGGGACTGACCATAGGATGGTACACTCCCGGTGCCCGCATATTGGCATTTGCCATTTCCGTTCTGCTTCTCGCAATCGCGTGGGGGTGCTCAATGAGAAAGAGTTGGGCTTGGGTCGCAGTGGCCGGGTTTCTCTGGGCGACTGTGGTCTGGATGACTATTCGTGCATTGTATTTGACGCTCGCATTGGAGATGCCGTTGTCCGTCCTGCTGCTCGGCGGACTTGGTGAAGTGCTCAAGATTTCGTTCATGTTGTGGCTCGTGCTGCGGATTTGGCCCAAATATCGGAAGGAGTTTATCAATGGATGAGCGACGTCTTCCCTCCCGGCCGAACCAGTCGCTAGAGCCAACGCCCACAGCCGTCACGCCTCGTGCTTGCGCACGAGCCGCGCCGGCTGCGGCCGTGGCTCATCATTAAACGTTCGGCATTAAACCAACCACCGCCATGAAGCTTACCACACGGATCCTTGGTTGGATCCCATTGGGGGCCGTTCTGCTCATCGTGGCTTTGGTATATGGTGCTTGGGCCACTGCTTTCGTCCAGTTGGGACGCAGGCCTCTGCCGTCGATGGATGATCCAAAATACATCGGTGGAATTTCCACGCTGATATCAAATGCCTCCACCATCCTTATTCTCGTTCTGCTGGTTTGCTGGATCCTGGCGATGTGCGCCAATGCTGTCATTGCTGTGCATCCTCGAGTCACGGATAAGCGCTGGTGGCTCGTCCGGTTTGCCTACGGCCTGATTGCGATGCTCCTGTTGTTGCTTTCCGTGCGGCACTCACCTGGCGAAGCGCTCACATGGTTTATCGACTGAATCTTGCGTCCTCAAATGATTGGCCAAGTTTCCCCTCCCGGCCGAACCAGTCGCTGGAGCCAACGCCCACAGCCGTCACGCCTCGTGCTGGCGCACGAGTCGCGCCGGCTGTGGGCGTGGCTCATCATTAAACGTTCGGTCTATAAACCGGGAAATTCGTGAAGCCACTCCTCGTTCTCCTGCTTCTCGTCTTCACCACATGTCTGGCAGCGGAGCGTCCAGCAGCGGCACCTGGCTTCGAGTGGCTCTCGCTTAAGGAAATGCACTGCGATGTGCAGGTACCGATCGGTTGGAATTACGGAGTCACCACCGTGGAGAACACAAAAGTATTACGTGTCAGCCCTGCGCCCGTGGTTGAGGGTAGGGGTATCGACGTTGGATTCACACTTAACGTCATCAGAGCGAAGTCTCAAAAAGAGTGGCAAACCGCGATGGAGTTTGTCGGTACTGTCATGGGAGAGATTCGTGAGGCCACTGTCGCCCCGATACAGTCTACGGTCAAAGAGGAGGACGGCATGCTGATCATGATTGTCGAGGGGGAGCGCTTTCTTCCGAAGTCCCCACGCCCTGAGAAGAAGTACCACGTTCGGACCGTTGCTCGTGCATTTGGTGAATACAAGACGGTGTATGTGTACTCGTTTGGCGCCCCTGTGGATGAGTGGCCCGAATCTTGGAAGAAAGGTAGTGCAATGTTGAATCCGGTTTTCTTCCGTCTGAGCAAATGAAAACTCGACCGAACCAGTCGCTGGAGCCAACGCCCACAGCCGTCACGCCTCGTGCTGACGCACGAGTCGCGCCCGCTGTGAGCGTGGCTCATCATTAAACGTTAGGCAACCTGCCCCATATACAAGGCATACAAAACACCCGCCCGCCAGATGTTCACTCCTGAGTACACCTTAAGTTCACGGAACACCGTTATTCTCGTATGCAATCACAGGATGGAGTCCGCCGAGTGTGCCAGATTGAGTGCGGCATTTACACGTGCGCGTATCGAGCATGGCCGGCGGCACCTACCGAGGGATATCTGGAGGATTTCAGTTGTTTATGACGTCCGCGGACAGAACGTATCCGACGATTGTTTGGACATCGTACGAAATTCACTCCGGACTCTCTGTGACCTGACTATAACCCAGCGATGAGCCCTCACCTAATCGTGAAGCACGTTTCCATTCGTGATGTCGAAGACCAGTTGTTCGACTATCTCCACATTTGCGAGGTGTTCCCGATTGAGGAAGCGCTCATCGGTGTGTCAGTTGGTGTGCGCGAACCAGAGGACGTTGAAGAGCGAGTCTTCAGGCGATTGCTCGCAGCGTTTCCTGTCTACGACCTTTACGATGGCGTCTGGCATCCAACTAGCGCAGCGTCGTCTTGAGGTTGTGAACCCCAAGTCGCCCAAAAGATTGCCGAGTGGAAATCTGCCTAACTGTAGCGCCCCGA
>QAYY01000038.1 GCA_003054665.1 Opitutaceae bacterium EW11
TTCGAGTTGGGCGTGGGCGTCGACGAGCGAGCGATAGGTCTTTAGATACACTTCCTCGTACTTCACGGTCCGCCAGAGCCGCTCGACAAAGACGTTGTCCAGGCAGCGACCGCGGCCGTCCATCGAGAGCTTCACTCCTGCGGCCAGAAGCGGTTGGGTAAACTCCGCTGATGTAAACTGGCACCCTTGGTCGCTGTTGAAGATCTGCGGCGTGCCGTGCTTCTCGATTGCCCGTCGCACCGCCCGGGCACAGAAGCTCGCGTCCAGGGTGTTCGACAGTTCCCAGGCCAGGACATACCGGCTGTGCCAGTCAATCACCGCGCACAGGTAGGCGTACCCGCCCTGCACGGGCACGTAAGTGATATCCGTCGCCCACACCTGGTTTGGCCGGTCGATCTGCAGGTTGCGCAGGAGGTACGGATAGACCGGAT
Source organism: Opitutaceae bacterium EW11 (assembly GCA_003054665.1). Classification (GTDB taxonomy): domain Bacteria; phylum Verrucomicrobiota; class Verrucomicrobiia; order Opitutales; family Opitutaceae; genus EW11. Next base: position 432 of record QAYY01000038.1, read on the forward strand.
GCGCCACATCGGCCACAGAGGTCCGCGGACGGCGATAGATCGCCTCCAGCCCCATCCTACGCATGAGCCGGCGCACCCGCTTTCGATTCACGACGTGGCCCTGACGCACAAGCCAGCGAGTCATCTGTCGAGACCCAAAAAACGGGAACGCGGTGTACGTCTCGTCGATCACTCGCATCAGCCGAAGGTTCTCGTCGGCCTCCGGCTTGGGCACGTGATAGGACGTCGAGCGAGGCAGCGCGAGCAACTCGCACTGCCTCTGCCGTGACAACTTCGGATGCGCCGGATCGATCATGGCCCGCCGCTCAGCCGTTGAGCAGCGCAGATTTTTTTTTAAGCCACTCGAGCTCCATCTCGAGTTGGCCGATCTTCTGGTACAGCTGCGCCTCCCGCTCTGCACTCTGCGCTGCGCTCGGCGGCGGCCTGCTGGAGAACACTTCCGGTAGCCGCTCCAGCACCTCCTTCTTCCACTGACTCACCTGCACGGGGTGCACTTCGTACTTCGCTGCGATCGCGTGGATCGGCTCCACCCCCTTGAGCGCCTCAAGCCCTACCTGGGCCTTGAACTCGGGACTGAACTTGCGTCGGCTTTTCTTGGACATCTTCGTGGGTCGTTTCTGGTTCTGATTCTAACGATCCCCCGTGTCCAACTTTTGGGGTCCACCTCACTACGCCATTTTCGGGCCCACGGTCATGCTCGAGGGAAGTTCCCAGTTTCACTCACGCGATGAGCTAGGCGACC
>QAYY01000039.1 GCA_003054665.1 Opitutaceae bacterium EW11
AACGGATGGGGTCCACCTCACAGGGAAAGCAATCGCCGCACCCTCGACATTTACGTCACTCGGAGAAAGGTTGAGGGCCTGTCGAAGGCTGGATGCTTTTCTCGCTAAGTCGTCGTGGAGGTGATCCGCAAGCCCGTTGTTCACCAGTCGTTCCAAATAGTCCTCTGAATACGCGGTCCAGCGACGAATTTTCGTTAAGACATCGTCGGTCCGAAAAGATTCGCTCGTGCGAAGAGTGAGTTGCTGAACGGGAGACTCCTCCAAGGGATTTACGCTCGCGGGCAGCAGCGGCGTATTGAAATTTGCGATCACTATCGCGCCATCACTATTCACGAATACGGAAGGCTTTTGAATCGTCAGCTGAGCCGATTTTGCGAACCGTCTTACTTCGGTGGATACGTATTCACTTAAACTCGAACTGGTAAGATACCGATCGTTCAGTGCCGACGGTTCACCGCGGAGGGCGCGTATGAGGAAATGCGTGAATAGACTTTGCTTAGGATCCGGCGACTTGGTGAACGATTGCTGGTTTTCTGCACTTGATGAAAAGAGAACGAATCCGCGAGTCGTCTTAATATAGTCTGCAAGGAATTTTGCCGAATACGCCGCCGGTATGAATTTCGGCCCGCCGATTGTTGGCCCACTAAAGCATGCGTCGAGAACTATCACCTTTACTCGCGCACTCGAGGCGTCGAGGCGCGCAACGACATCAGAAAAGTCGACGAAGCCATTAACATCGTCAGGATCGTACGCATCCTGCGGGACTAGGTAGAATTTCTCCCCTTTTCTGAAACCGTGGCCACTAAAGTAGAAAACAATTCGCTCAACGTCATCGCCCCAGTCGGCTAGCTGCTTTGCCGCTCGCAATATTTCACCGCGTGATGGGGCCGGCGTCGTTTTGGACGTGAGTAGGCGGTAATGGTCATTTTTGAGAAGTAGTTCCTTGACCTCGATATAAGCTTTTACAACAGATTCGGCATCATTAACGCATGTGTTAAGCTTGGTGAATCCTGATGCCGAATCGTACGCATCTACTCCAATGGCGACGAGTGCAACTGATCCCAGCGCATCATCGATTTTCGCGATTTTCGTAGCCGAAGCGGGAATGATCTCCGTCATACGAACGACACAACTAGTGTTCACCGCCTTGTCGGCAATCCGAAGATTTTTAGAGCATACCCGCTTCGCGAAAGCTGAAATGTCCACGGGCAAGGGGATCGGCATCCGGTCTGCCGACAATCACGTGGTCGAGTAGCTCGATGTCGACGGTCTTTGCCGCCTCGCGGAGCTGGCGAGTGACCTGCACATCCGGTGCGCTCGGGGCGGGGTCGCCCGAGGGATGATTGTGGGCGCAGATAATCGCTGCCGCGGAGGCTCGGATGGCGGCGCGGTACACCTCACGCGGATGCGCCAGTGCCGCGGTCGCGGTGCCGGTCGTGATTTCGACCTGCTTTAGCAGCCGGTTCTTTCGGTTCAGGCATAGGACCCAGAACTTCTCGACTTCCAATCCGGCCGCCGTAGGCGCGAGATGCGCCGCTACTAGGTCGGCTCGGTTCAACAGCGGCGCGATTGGTTGCGAGCGGAGCATCATGCGGCGTGCCAGTTCGGCAGTCGCGGCGAGCTGCGATGCCTTGAGGTGGCCGATGCCTTTCATCCGCCGGTAGTCGTCCGGCGTCCAGGACAGCAGGCCCGCTATCGATCCGGCAGCCACGATTAGCCGTGATGCGAGCTGCAATGCGATCTCCGGACAGTTCCCCTTTCCCTGGAGTGTCATCGCCAAAAGCTCCGTGTCGCTCAGTGCGGCAACCCCGAAGTTCTCCAGCCGGTTCTGCGGACGCTCACTCACCGCCATCGCAAACTCCACTCTCGGCGTGTCGCCCAATTCGAATGTGATCTGATTCATCGTGCCAGTCGCACGAGCCTCGTCCCGGACCGGACACCGTGTCCGGTTGCCGGGCTCCGCCCGCGCGTTGGCCCAACGGGGCACGCCCAGCCACGCCGCGGCGGCTGAGCGCGGAGCCGTGTGTCCGCGCGAAAAGTGAGCTGACGGCGGAAAGGTGGAGGCGACGAAGGAGCACTACCTTGGCGGGCGTGCTACGATGGGAAAACGCGCGGAAGTAGCTCCCCGATGATCCTCGCGGGTTGACGGGCCCGGTTGGGTATCATGCAAACGGAATCAATCATCACGACCCTCCTCGCCGCCGCCGCTTGGCTCAAAGACCCCGTCCGTGCAGTCGCCTCACAAAGTCTGCGCGACGTCTACGATGCTCTGAAATACTATCTCAAACGGAAGCTCGCTTGGAGCGAGGCCGCCGGTACCGCGCTGAATGAGGTGGACCCCAAAAG
>QAYY01000005.1 GCA_003054665.1 Opitutaceae bacterium EW11
GGCTGATCTAGAACGTTCGGCAAAACAATGACCACTGAAGAAGCGACGCAGATCGCGGAGGATTGGCTGGCTCGACAACCGTGGGGCGCGAAGTTCCAAGTCGTGAAGATCAGGTTGGAGCCGGATTTGGCTCTGACGTTCTGGACCTCAAGGACCGGCGAGCTGATTGCGGGGAATGCGCCGTTGTTGATCGATGCGAAGACTCTTAGCGTTCACGCGACGGGAACCGGGCGGCCTATGGCTTTTTACGTCGAGAATTTCAGAGTTACCGGCGATCCACACATCGAGCCAGTCGCTGTGGCGAAGATCGTGGGATGGCGTGAAGGCGCGAAGAAGGTCTGTGCCGTGTCACTCCTAAAGGAGAATACCCACCTCGGGCTGGCTGAAGCGAAAGCATCTATCGACGCTGTGCTCGAAGGCCAAGAGGTCGAAGTTCTGCCACGCGAGGAGGTCCGAGCGAGGGACATCTGTGCGAAGCTCGATGAAGTAGGGTTCCTTGCGAAGATGACATTGCGTCCTCCGAGATGAAAAGGCCGAACAAGTCGCTGCAGCCAACGGCTACGGCCGTCATGCCTCCTGCTTACGCAGGAGTCACGCCGTCCGTAGCCGTGGCTGAGCATTAAACGTTCGGTGTATCTCGCAGGGCGCTCCGGCGGAGTCGGGTGGGCGAGTCCTGAACGCTGAGCCCAGGATGATTCATTTTCAGAATAGGCCTTCGGACTCTGTATTTTGTTTCGATCAAATGAAGCAGAGGTTTGGCCGAGCTGATTGCGTCGAGCAGCGTGCGGATTCGGCGTTATGTTCTGTTGTGCCGAGGTGGATTCGGACCTGTTGGACCGACCTGCAGGTAAACGGGCTGGCGGCGAGCAAGGGCTTCGGCTGCTCGTGGATATCAGAGTTTTCGGACTCACGCCAAAATTGTTGCGGACGTTTGGCCGATCCAGCAGCGTAGGCGGCGATGATCGGAATCGATCCACAGAAGGCGGAGGGAAGTTCCCGGCGACTGTCCGGCTACGAAACTACACCGAACCAGTCGTTGGAGCCAACGCCCACAGCCGTCACGCCGCGTGCTTGCGCACGCGTCGCGCCGGCTGTAGGCGTGGCTCATCATTAAACGTTCGGCTCATGAAGTTGGTGGTTATTCTTTCCATTTTGGTCGCTTGCGCCCCAGGATGCGCATCACGGCTCGCGCGGCTTGTACCGACCGCGCAGAAAGACCGGGGTTTAGGCACTGCCTATGCCACTGCTGTGGTGATAAAGGCTACTGATCAGGCGCAGGGAATTCGAGAGGAGTACGCTTGGCTGAAGGATCATTTCCCGAGTGCGAGAGCCGCCGCGATTGAGAACACCGGCGACGGCGAGATCGTGTTTGGCCATCGCACGGAGTCACACAACGGACGGTTCTTCAGTGTCCACACACTAGTGCTGCCAGACGGAAGCCTCAGGTCGGTATACTTCGACATCACGAGCTACTTCGGTAAGTCAAGATCATGATTGGACGTACACAAATCGAGAAGCGACGACTGTCCCCGGCCGAACCAGTCGCTGGAGCCAACGTCTACATCCGTCATGCCTCGTGCTGACGCACGAGTCACGCCGGCTGTAGGCGTGGCTCAGCATTAAACGTTAGGCCTGCAGATGCGGACCGTATTCACGATTGAGGACGAGTGGCATGCCGAGTTGCAAGGGGAGTTTGCCACGCGAGCATTGGCGATGGACGAACTGCGGCGGCGGACGACAATTCCGTGGGATCGTGAACCGAATCTGGCGCCCTGCACAGGTTGGCGGACGTGTGGCCGACAGTACCACGTACTCGAATACGAGGCCGGAGCGGATGGCGCCCTTGTCCTGGTACGGCGTGAGCCCATGCTCGAGGTATCGGCAGCGGGTGTGCGATGGCTCTCAGAGACAGCGTAGATACTCAGAGCATTACTCGGCTTAGGCGTTTTCGGTTCCAAGTCTATTCCTCTGCGGCACGCGTTAGAAGAAATGAGGATTGTGCTGGTGCATACAGGCAGCCAGATTCGGTGCACGGTTATGGCCGAGGGACATTCCCAGTTTTCCTTAAGCGGCGGGCTAGGCGCAGAAGCGTCGAGCGCAGGCCTGGCGATTTGGCCTAACCAATCGCTGGAGCCAACGCCCACAGCTGTCACGCCCCGTGCTGACGCACGTGTCGCGCCAGCTGTAGGCGTGGCTCATCATTAAACGTTAGCCCTATGATCCACGCGCTCCCAGGTATGGGTGCTGACCACCGCATGTATCCGCAGCCGTGGTCTGCGTTGCGTGACTTTCGTGCGCACGATTGGGTGCGCCACCATGGGGAGCAGTCATTGCGCGAGGTGGCAGAGAGCATGTGCCAAGCGTGTGGCATTCAGGACGGCGACATCTTGGTCGGCAGCTCACTTGGCGGCATGGTGGCATGCGAGATCACCAAGCTGCGCAAGATACCGGTGCTGTTTTTGATCGGGAGCGCAGCGAGGAAGGAGGAGGTAAGTTCGGTGCTAGCTACACTGCACCCGTTGGCTCGCTATGCCCCCATCGACTGGGTTCGTCTTTCAGCAGGGAAGATCCCGCACGAGTTTGCTCAAATGTTCAGCGGCATCGAGGCATCGTTCATCAGAGCGATGTGCCAAGCTGTATTCCAGTGGGACGGCGGAGTGTCTCCGGACACTCGCGTTATGCGTATTCATGGAAAGCGGGATCTCGTGATACCTCCTCCGCCGGACGTCGACTTGCTGCTGGACGGAGGTCATCTGATCTCCATCACCCATGCTTCAGAGTGTGCGACGTACATCGGGGCTAACCAGTCGCTGGAGCCAACGCCCACAGCCGTCACGCCACGTGCTGACGCACGTGTCGCGCCGGCTGTGGGCGTGGCTCATCATTAAACGTTCGGGTGATCTCGCAGTGCGCTTCGGCTCAGTCTGGCGGCGAGTCCTGAACGCGGAGCCCAGGATAGTTCATTTTTCGGAATACGCCTTCGGACTCTGGATTACCATTTCGCAGGGTTAATCGGAGGTTTGGCCGAGCTGATTGCGTCGAGCAGCGTGCGGATCCGAGGTTGTATTCTGTCGTGCCGAGGTGGCTTCGGATCTGTTTGGCCGAGTCTCAGGAATGCGCGCTTGCGACGAGCAGGGCTTCGGCTGCTCGAGGTCAGCTCGGAATCGCTAAGCGACGCCAAAATGGTTGCCGAGCCGTGACCGACCCTGCAGCATTTCCTGCGATGATCGGACTCGATCAACCGAAAGCGGAGGGATGTTCGCGGCGACTGTCCGGCAGCGAAACTCACCCGAACCAGTCGCTGGAGCCAACGCCCACAGCTGTCACGCCCCGTGCTGACGCACGTGTCGCGCCAGCTGCGGGCGTGGCTCATCATTAAACGTTCGGCTCATTTTTCTACGATGAAATACCCCGCTAGCCTGCTAGTTGCTGCAATGTTGGTCGCCGGATGTCAGAGCACATTCGCACCGAAGATAGGAATGACCGAGAAGCACTGGCTTCACACGACGCTTATTGCCGACCTCGCGTACATGGAAGGCAATGTGAAGGCGTATCGTTCCTCGGGTACTTACTACTATTTTGTAGATGGTGTGCTCGTGAAAATTGACCAGGGAATGTTGCCCGCTCAGACGATAAGAATGGAGGTTACCAGTCCCCAAAAGAATTCTGTAGCTGGGGCTGACCTTGAATCTGAGTTGAGGAGGCTGGACCAACTCCGGAAGGACGGCATTTTGACAGACGCTGAGTTCAATCAGCAGAAAGCAGCGGTCCTTCAGAAATACAAGTGACGCTGCTTTCCGCCCGTTTAGTGCCTCGGTATCGCTTCTCACTTGGAGTGCGACGCCAAACTCGGCCGAACCAGTCGCTGGAGCCAACGCCCACAGCCGTCACGCCTCGTGCTGACGCACGTGTCGCGCCGGCTGTGGACGTGGCTCATCATTAAACGTTAGCCCGATGAGAGCAGTTGCCATCATTGTAGTAATCTCAGTGGTTGCGGCGCTTGTCTGGGCCAATTGGCCGATTCCAGCTCTTCCTGCCGGAACCAAAGCGGATCGCATCGTGATTACGAAATCATCCCGCACCTTGGATCTTGTACGCGCCGGTCAGACGCTGCGTTCCTATCGAGTATCGCTTGGCAAGGCTCCAGCTGGTCCGAAGGAACGTGAAGGCGACGGGAAGACACCGGAAGGTCTATACCGGATTACTGAGCACAAGCGGAATAGTTCATTCCATCGCGCGCTGAGGATCTCATATCCAGAAAAGCGCGACATTCAGAGGGCCGCTCGTGCCGGTGTTTCGTCCGGTTCAGATATTATGATTCACGGGATCCGTACCGGCCTCGGCGCGGTTGGTCGGATGCATCGGGTGTGGGATTGGACCGCCGGGTGTATCGCCGTCACTGACTCTGAGATCGAGCAGATATGGTCTGCGGTCGACGACGGAACGGTTGTGGAGCTACGCCCATGACCGGAAGGGCTAACCAGTCGCTGGAGCCAACGCCTACAGCCGTCACGCCCCGTGCTTGCGCACGCGTCGCGCCGGCTGTAGGCGTGGCTCACCATTAAACGTTCGGCTTCAGTTATGGTTGACCTGCGTGCACGTCGAAATCTAGCGGAGCGGCTGCGGAAGCTCGCGAGCGGCGCGATCTCCAATCGAGAGTTCGAGCGCCGAGGAAACTCGGGCAATGTGCTGGATCCAGCAGTGCGCGTAATCGAGCATGATTTCGCGTGGCGTGCTTACTGCGATTTCGTCGAGCATAAGCTAGTCGGACGTTATGCGTTATCACCCGAAGACAGGATCAAAGTAGCTAGAGCCGTTCTATTTCTTCGTACCTCGATACCGTATCGCTGGTCTACGTCCTATGGCTGGCGCCGCTTGCTCCATTTTCTTGCACCTCGGACGCGTGGAGCAGAGCGCTGTGGTCACGGAACAGGCGACGCCGAGTTCTGGCCTTTTTGGTCTAGACTGGAGTACGAAGAGGCGCTGCGAAGGCCGCCTTACCTGCATGGCCATGGAGACAGAGCCTAATTCACATCTACAGATGCGACGTGCCCCCTCCCGGCCGAACCAGTCGCTGGAGCCAACGCCCACAGCTGTCACGCCCCGTGCTGACGCACGTGTCGCGCCAGCTGTGGGCGTGGCTCATCATTAAACGTTAGGCCGCCAACTCTCATGAAGATAACGATTATAGTTCTGACGGCTGGCATGGCTTATTCGGCCACCGCTGCAGGGCCCATTCAGTCGACTCTGTCCAGCGGCACCCCAATCGTGATCCCAGCGGTGATCGGAGTACAGAAGCCATCTGAACGTATGGCAGCGGTGCTCAGAGTGATTTCGGAGGAGCGGCTCCTCTCTAAGGATTGTTTGGGTGAGCGCCTGGCTGCAGCACCGGTCTGGTGTTTATCGAAGGAATCCCGATCGGAAGTATTCTTCGTTGTGCAGTCTCCGATCATTCCCGATCAGCCGAGACACGCTGTCTTTTTGAGCGCGAGCGGAGAGGTGGTTGTGTATCGGATGTCCGGGATGGACGGACGGGTGGAATGGTTTTCGATGTCGTTCAGGCCTAACAAGTCGCTGGAGCCAACGGCTACGGCTGTCACGCCTCCTGCTGCGCAGGAGTCGCGCCAGCCGTAGCTGTGGCTCATCATTAAACGTT
>QAYY01000040.1 GCA_003054665.1 Opitutaceae bacterium EW11
AGGCCACACGGAGTTTCGCTTCTTACAGTCGGAGTGAAGGCCGCACGGGAGCGAACTCGGCGAATGGCGCGCGGCCGGTCACCTTGATTTGTTGTAGACAGGGTGCCCCCACCCGGCGGTCTGCAGCGCCGCTCGCGGGGTGTGGGCACCCCGCCATATCGGAACGGAGCAGGGAGATTCGGAGGAGCGGGCGCGAGGCGTATCTCACCGGCGTCGGATTCCGATGCCGAGGCGCGAACGAAGCCGCGCCCTCCAGCGTGGTGACTGGAGAGAAGAGACTGGAGGGCGCGCCGCCGTGCGCGCCTAGCCGCTGCGGGTGGGGTGGGCGGAGCGCCTTGCGCTAGAAGGAGAAGCTCGTCGAGAGGGTCCACTTCCGCGGCTCGATGAAGTCGTAGTCGAGGCCCTGGCTGAGGCCGGTGCCGTACGCCTTGTAGCTGCGGTAGATGAGGGTGTCGTTGCCGAGGAGGTTGTCGACGTTCAGCTGAATCTTCATCCGGACCTCCCGATTCCTCGCCCGGAAGGTCGTGTTGTAGGCGACCATCAGGTTGTACACGGAGTAGCCGGGCGAGAGGATGCGCTCGCCGTTCACGACGTCCTGCGTGTTTCCGTATTGTTTCCCCAAGTACGTCACGCCGGCGCCGACGGAGTAACCCTTCAGGATATCCTGGGGAAACGTGTAGGTTCCGAAGAAACTGAAGGTCGATTTGATCAGGTGGCTGTTCACGACCGGCTGCGAGAGGCTGGTGATTTCACGCTGCACGTTCTCGAGGTTGGTCCGGAGAGAGTCGCGCTTGGCCTGGATCGCCGGATCCGAACTGGGCGTCGTGGCGACGGCCTGCCATTCCGCGAGGTGTTCGGCGTAATAGCGCCGGCTGTCGGGGACGGAGTTGGAGAGTTCCGACTTCGGAATCGAGTAGTTGGCCTGAAGGCGCAGGTTGGGCGTGGGGTTTCCGACGAACTCGAATTCGTAGCCGTGGCTCTCGAGGTCCGTCGTATCCGAAAAACTCATCGACGCATTGGCGGAGGGGCCGCTGCCGGTGATGACGCCTGAAGGACCGATGTCCGTCGCGGTGCCGCCGGCGTCGAGGTAGTCGTTCCAGATTCCCTGGAAGCCGGGACCGCCGCGGGGCCGGCCGGTGGACTTGTCGCGGTAGTAGTTGGCGGACGCGTAGTATTTCCCGTCGGCGGTCGAAACGCGCAGCCCCATCGTCTGGCCTTTGCCCTTCGAAGCGCCGAGCGCCTGGCCGTAGAGCGACGGCGCGACGCCGCCTGCGAGCGGCGCGAAGTTCTCGGAGTAGTTGTAGTTGATGCCGAGCCAGCTCGTGACGTAGGCGATCACGCCGCCCTGCAGGGTCGTGCCCGACTCGTCGACGGAGGTGGCGGTGTTGCTCAGGCCGCGGATGCCGATCTTGTAGTTCGAATACTTGTCGCGGCGCGCGCCGAGGGTGAGGTTCAGCCGGTCGTTCCAGAGACGGGACTGGGAGACGATGCCCGCGTATTTGATCGTCTCGCGCAGGT
>QAYY01000041.1 GCA_003054665.1 Opitutaceae bacterium EW11
CGAAGCGACGAAGCAATCCCGATGGCAGCTGGGTCAACCTTCCGCTGCCGGGAACCGAGCGCCTCACCGGCTCCCGGCGCGATATCTGGAATATCAATCCAGGCTGCCGGGGTTCCTCCGCGACCGATCGCGTCCGCCCACCAGCATCTCCAGACGCGGACTACTCTCCCACTCCAACGCGAGCTACTCTATATCAGGCCTAACGTTTAATGATGAGCCACGGCGGAAGCTGGCGCGCAGCGTGCGTCAGCACGATGCGTGACAGCTGTAGCCGTTGGCTCCAGCGACTGGTTCGCCCAACTGGTACAAACTTCATTCCGCCTCCAGCTGGGGCATCTGTGCCGAGCGTACATGGTCCGGATGAACGCTAAAGCTCAATCGCTTGAGTGCTGCCTCGGCCTTCGTGATGGCCCCTTCTTCTTGATCGCCATTCTCAGCCAAGACGTAACGCGACAGCCAGAACCACACATCACAGATAGCCTCGGAATCTCCGCCCTGTGGACACGAAATCTGTCCCGCTCGGTTGTCCACGCACAGCATATTGCTGACGCCATCTACACATCCATGTTGCTCGCTGCAGTATCACGTATCCTCGAGCGCCTTTCTTGTGGCTACGAACAGAACGTCCACACTAATGCGATCTGGCAGAGGCTTTGTCACTCTACTAGGAGCCGTGGTTTGAGCATCAGATAGAAGATCCGTGTGAATGGGAAGAACGTGCAGGCGAAGCTCGGCTCGCTCCTTACCCTCGGCGCGCACCTCAATCGAGTATGCATTCGCGAAGCTCGGTACGCTGACCATGCCGAAAAACCAGCCGGGACCGAGCAACTTCAGCTTCGCGTTCTTTAATACGCTAACGCGGGTGAACGGCTCAACCGGCTGAAAATGTGGCATCTCGGCTTCGGAAACTAGAGCTCCAAGAAGCACACTGACGAGGATTGCACGCATTTTAGGCGAACGTTTAATGATGAGCCACGCCTACAGCCGGCGCGACACGTGCGCAAGCACGGGGCGTGACGGCTGTAGGCGTTGGCTCCAGCGACTGGTTCGGCAATTCTACATCACGCAATTCGAATGACACTGAAATTGTACTCTGGCGATTAGGCACCAGTAGACGCCACTGCAGTCGATCAATGCGCACTTACCGTCCCATCGCTGGTTGGCATCGGCACAAGCGGTTCCGTAGAGATCAACGATAGATCACGATCTTTCCGTGCAGCCGAGCCGTCGAGCGATATATCGAGGCCGCGAGCCGCCGAAATTCCCGATATTCCCCTCAGACCTTTGCTTTGATGTGGAGCAAGGGACACGATGCGGAAATCCGGATACGCGGGAGCCGTCGGCTGAACGAGAACAGAATCACGAATCAGAGACTCCTCGGGTGTTTTACTCTGCGCTCCCACCTTCGACCTAACCAGACTTCCTTCCGGTTTTTCATCATACCGAAGAGCCGGGATTTCGAGGCCAGCTGCAAACGCTCCTATACTCGAAAACAAAATGGAGACCACCGCACCGATGATTTTCATGAAAATCACCGTATCGCTTTTGCCTCGTGTGTCGAACCGATTCACTCGATCAGAGAAGCCCGGCTCAGCGCTGCCGAACGTTTAATGATGAGCCACGCTCACAGCGGGCGCGGCTCGTGCGCCAGCAGGTGGCGTGACGCCTGTGGGCGTTGGCTCCAGCGACTGGTTCGGTGGAGTTTCGCTGCCGCAAAAGCGTCGAGAATCAG
>QAYY01000006.1 GCA_003054665.1 Opitutaceae bacterium EW11
GCCTAACTGTAGCGCCCCGAGACGTTGTTCTGGAAGTTAGGTATTCTGGAAGCGGGAGTTTGGTAGTTGAGGGAAGAGTGAGGTCGACGCGAGTTATATAGGTTTAGGTAGTGAGGGAGGTAGGCTTCGCGATGTTGGTTGCAGCAGTAGGTATGGGCGTAGGCCCACTCGCGGCAGAGGGTTTGGATGAAGCGTTCGGCTTTACCGTTGGTCTGAGGGCGATAGGGCCTGGTGAAGATATGTTTGATGCCGAGTTGGAGGCAGGCGGAAGCGAAGGCTTTTGAGATGTAGGCGGAGCCGTTGTCGGTGAGGACGGCTTCGACGCGGACACCTTGTTTAGCGAAGAAGATGACCATTTGGCAGAGGGCGGAGATGGTACTGGGGATCTTCTCGTCTTTGCGGATGCAGGCGAAGCCGACGCGGGAGTGGTCATCGATGGCGACGTGGAGGGCCTCGTAGCCGGCGCCTTCGGTGCGAACGGAGTAGATCCCGGTGGCGCGGACTCCGGGTTTGTCGAAGCGTCCGAACTTTTTCGAGTCGAGGTGGACGAGTTCGCCCGGCGTCTCACGTTCGTACCGGATCGGGGGTGGAGGTGTGGGCAGGAGGTACTCCAGACGGTTGAGGCCGTGGCGTTTGAGGACCCGGTGAAGAGTGCCTTTGGAGACCGGGACGGTCTGCATGATTTGCCAGTAGGTGAGGCGCTGGCGGCGGAGTTCGCAGAGCTTCTTCTCGAGGTCGGGTGGCGTCTGCCTGGGCCGACGCTTGGGAGCACTTGAGCGGGCGTGAAGGAGAGCTGGGAAGCCCAGTTCTTTGGCGCGGCGGAGCCAATTGCGGGCGCAGCGTTCACTGACGCTGCGAGCCGCTGCTGCGGCTCGCACCGTCAGTCCGTGGTGTGTGATGTCTTTGATCATCTCCGCTCGACCGAGCGGAGTAAGTCGTGCATTACCGTGCATGTTGTCCGTACGGGATGGTGGTAGGTTTGTTGATTAAGCACCCACAGGCATACCGACCCTCCTTGTGCGGACAACGTTTTGGAACATGACACCTAACCAG
>QAYY01000042.1 GCA_003054665.1 Opitutaceae bacterium EW11
CTGATTTGCGTCCCTCCCGTCACGATAGCCGTCAAGTTCGTCGGTGCTGTCGGCACCGTGTAGAGCGCATATTTGCATCCCAAGTACCGCCCCACCGCTTCGCGTTCAATGTCAGTGAGAATTCTGTCGTAGATAATTATCTCAGCAATGTCTCCCAGCGGCGGACGATTGATTCGCCCCAGCGTCGGGGCGTTGGACCAACCCACTGTGTTCGCGGCATTGTGGTATTGCGTCTGACCGTTGATTCGGTTGATCCAATTGCCCGGCTGTGCCGAAACATTGTACATATGGTACCGGTTTACTGGCTGCACCGGTACGCCGGTTGAGTACCGCGTGACCGTACCAAAGCCCTCGTAAAGCTGACCATCAGTCCAGGTATAAATGTCGTCCCCGCCGATATTCCACATTCCATTCGCTCGGGAACTGCCGTCGGAATTCTGATCCGCCTTCCACACTACAAACGCATCGCCGGCCGCGGCCGTGGTTTGGCCTTTTGCCGTATTCGCATTCATGAAATCGGGGAGGTTCAGATAATCGTCGCTTCCATCAAACCGTACGACTGGGCGTCCGTTTAGGACGCTCTCCACCAAAACCGGCCGACTTGCTCCGACCACTTGAGTTGCGTCGTTTCCCTGACCGGATTGATCTGCCCAAACGCTGATCGGGCCCGCTCCCGAAAGACTGTCTGCCCTCAGCCACAGCCGAAGACCAGACGTCGGCATGTTCAATGTGCTTGCCGCAAATGTTGTCGCCGTGATCTCACCACTATACAGTCCCGTGCCAACAAAACTTCGTGCTCGCACCCGGTAAGTATAGGCTGTGCTCACGACAAGGCCGTTATCGAGGTAACCCAGCTCCGAAGTCTCCGCGATTTTCACGTACGCACCATTCCCTTCCTTACGCTCAAGCTCGTAAATGAGCGGATCGATACGCACGTCCGGCGCTGTCCAAGCCAGACTTATTTGCGTCCCTCCCGTCGCGATAGCCGTCAAGTTCGTCGGTGCTGTCGGCACCGTGTAGAGCGCATATTTGCATCCCAAGTACCGCCCCACCGCTTCGCGTTCAATGTCA
>QAYY01000007.1 GCA_003054665.1 Opitutaceae bacterium EW11
CATCTCCGCTCGACCGAGCGGGGTGAGTCGTGCATTACCGTGCATGTTGTCCGTACGGGATGGTGGTAGGTTTGTTGATTAAGCACCCACAGGCATATCGGCCCTCCTTGTGCGGACAACGTTTTGGACCATGACACCTAACCAGTCGCTGGAGCCAACGCCCACAGCCGTCACGCCTCGTGCTTGCGCACGAGTCGCGCCCGCTGTAGGCGTGGCTCATCATTAAACGTTCGGCGAAAGTGAAGTTTATGAATACAGACCAGCCTCAACTGCCCCTTGATAATGCCCGGAAGCAAGTGTTCGTCGCGTATTCGTATCGGCTATACCCGAAGGACGATTACAGGAAGTTATACAAAGAGCTGGAAGCGCAGCACGAGGTCACGTTCATATTTGCAGACGAAAAGATCACGAACATGCATATTATGAAGAAGATCGAGAGCTATATCCGGAACTCGGACTTCTCGATCTTCGACATCTCGGGCTGGAACCCCAATGTCACTTTGGAGCTTGGTTTTGCGATGGCCAGCAACGAGCAGTGGTACATCGCGCTGAATCCTGATAAGACCGAAATCAAGGAAGTCCCATCAGATTTGCGTGGCTTGGACCGGATTGAGTACTCCTCGTACACCGACCTTCAGACCAAGCTGAAGATCCTAATCGGGCAGCGATACCCGCGAAGGAAAACGTCGGGAATTGATGATTTTCTGAGTGAGCGACGTTCGCACATTCTGGACCTCTTGCGTCGCTCGCCAGGATTATCGGTGGCAAATATGGCGCAAGTATTGGGACTCGACGTGCCGGTCGTACAGCTGGTCATCCAGCCTTTGATCGGGACTGACCTTGAATACCGTGGAAAAACCCGTGGCCGGAAGTACTACATTGTCGGGACCGCTCCTGCAGACCGAAGCCAGAGCTGATTGGCCGAACCAGTCGCTGGAGCCAACGCCCACAACCGTCACGCATCCTGCTGGCGCAGGCTGCGCGCCGGCTGTGGGCGTGGCTCATCATTAAACGTTCGGCATCGATCACTTGCTTCACTAGTCATTGTCATATGACGCAGGACGTTATCTCCCCATGGCGCTTTGTTTTTCCGGGCGCATTGGCGCTGGCTGCTGTGGCACTCTTCTGCACATACAGACTTGCGGTCGTTCCGGCATACACAACGCCACTGCCGGACGGCACATTTGGTGAGTTGTACGGGCCAGTGACCTACTTTGCTCCGGTTGCGTACGGCCTATCGGCTTTGCTTGCTGGAATCGCGCTATTCGCATTCCTCCGAGTTGCGTACACCTGGCGGAATCGAAGTAATAGCAGCGTTGGATCATGTTCGTAGCCATGTATCGGAATGCTCGTCATGCGTTTTGGACGCGCCACTGCAAATTGGATCCTCAAATGCAGTGTCGCATGTGGCCGAACCAGTCGCTGGAGCCAACGCCTACATCCGTCATGCCGCGTGCTGGTGCACGCGTCACGCCGGCTGTAGGCGTGGCTCATCATTAAACGTTCGGCCCATGAGTACGACGGCACTCAGCGAAGGTGCAGAGGAGCGACTCAAGCGAGTGTTCTCACCGGCGCAGCAATCAGCGGCTCGAGATATCTTGAACGAGTCGACTCGCGCCTACAGGGAGGCGTTTGGTTTGACTTTTGCGCACCCGGCAGTGGAGCGATTCCATTTCGCGGCATTGAAGGTCAGCCGCGGCGATTTGGCAGAATTGCAGATCGCAGCTGATCCTTTGAAAACCGATTATCGAGACCTGCTGGTGTTTGCGGGTTTCGCAAATGACACTGAGGCGCACCTGCATTGGATGCCCCCGGTTCGAACGCGACCGTGCCCTTAGACTCGGCTATAACATCTTTAGGCTATTTATGTATTGTGTTCGAACCAGTCTTTGGAGCCTTCGGGTGACATTTGGGACGATCGGCCGAACCAGTCGCTGGAGCCAACGGCTACGGCTGTCACGCCCCGTGCTGGCGCACGTGTCGCGCCAGCCGTAGCCGTGGCTCATCATCAAACGTTCGGCAAAAAAGTTATGCATCCGAGAATCGTCGTCATCGTGGTGGCACTGCTCTGCGTTGTCTCGCAAGCGGCAGCGCAGCCCAAGCTGGTCATCGGCACCTACCAGAAGGGTAACAATCTGACGGAGCCGCGTCCCAAGAAGAGCGAATATCTTGAGACCATGCACGGTGGGATTGTGCTCATCGGCGACCAAGCTGGTTTCTATCTTTTCACGAAGGTCATCAAACATCCCGACCGAGAGTTTTATGTCCGGGTCGAGTATGAGGATCCGGCTGGCGGTGAGCCGCTCGTGAACGATATGCGGTTTGTGCCGACCGCCGAGGAGCTGCATTTTAGCGCGCCACATGGCGTGAAGGGATTGAAGAGCTACGGCGACTACCAGATCGTCGTAAAGGTTTTCGATTCGAAAGGCTCGAAGGAGCCATTGGATATCTTGAAGCAGACGATCAGGAGCTACGTCGACACTCGCGGCACGAAGCCGAAGCTCTTCAGTCGTCTGAAGGAAAAATGAAAAGGCCGAACCAGGCGCCAGAGCCAACGACCACGCTTGTCACGCCTCGTGCTGACGCACGAGTCGCGGCAAGCGCGGTCGTGGCTCATCTTTAACGTTAGGCATGAAAACCAAGGTACTTCATCTGGCCCTCGTCTTAAGCGCGTATACTGCCGTTTGTGCAGAGTCAGCTCCGCCGGTTAGTGCGGTGGCCGAAAGCCGTTCTTCGACTGCCCATACGGTCAAGATGTCCAAGGAGGAGCGAGCCTACCTCAAAGCCATGAACGCGCAGTTCGAGGCGATGACGAAGTTGGCGCAGTCGCACGGCCACGATCACAGGTTACCGAAGCTTATCTTTGTCCGGCTGCCGAACATTCCCCATGACAGGCACGGTGCCGTCGTGGCAAGTGCCGTGGCTACCGCGCAGGGTACTGTGGTAGTCGAGAAAGGTCTCGAGTCAGTGTCAGCTGACGTTGCCGCTGCGGTTCTAGAGGCGGTTTCACTATGGCGTTGTGAGCCACCAACCATCGATGGTAAGTCCGTCAATATCCGTATCGATCTGCCCTTTGAGTATTAACTGTGTGCAGCGTCTAAATTTGCCTAACCAGTCGCTGGAGCCAACGCCCACAGCCGTCACGTCTCGTGCTGGCGCACGAGCCGCGCCGGCTGTAGGCGTGGCTCATCATTAAACGTTAGGCCTGATAGAGCGTTGGCTACGTTGGAGTGGGAGAGTGATTCGCGTCTCGAGATTCTGGCTACTAGTGTTAATTGCCGCGGAAAGGCCCCTTGAGCACGGATTGAGGTTCCAGACGTCGCGTCGGAGTCGGGGTGACGCTCGGTTCCCGGCAGCGGGTGGTTGACCTAGCTGCTATCGAGATTGCCTCGTCGCTTGGTGATGGTTCTCTCCGATCGCCTTGCGTTACCCGCGTGCGGCGCCTGTCAGCAGAGAAGGAGGTTGTGTTGGTGGAGTCCCTACGTCAGTTTCGGGCTACGGTTATGGTCGAGGGACGTTCCCAGTTTCACTCAGGCACCGAGTTCAGAGGAACTACGATAAAGCTCATTCCCGCCATTTGGCCTAACCAGACGCTACTGCCAACGGCTACAGCTGTCACGAGTCGTGCTTTCGCACGCCTCGCGCCAGCTTCCGCCGTGGCAGATCATTAAACGTTCGGCTCGCAGTCCCAATGAAAACAACGCTTCTAGCGGCCATTCTGCAGCTCTCTTTTGCAGCGCTACTTTGCACGCCCTGTGTGTTGCGGGCGGACGTTGCGATTGATGAGTCCAGGATGTTTGCTGCGGATAACGCCGAGTACCTCAACACTCTTAAGATGTCATTTTTTTCGCGGCTTAGGAGCATGACGCGCACCAAAGCCCGAGAGCATCTGATTCAATTGCCTTGTCCTAAAACGGTGGTGAAGCGGGTAGGCGATGTAGCCGAGATGACGACGATTCGGTATTTTCAAAAGAGCAGTCGAAGAGAAGTGTCTTTCACCTTGAGGTACCGTGGAGAGGAGCTGGACGAGATCTGGTGGTCCCAGGGGGCATGGGAGTACGATCCAACAGAGAGGAAGGCGAGCGGAGGATGATAGCCGAGCCGCCGAACCAGTCGCTGGAGCCAACGCCTACAGCCGTCACGCCCCGTGCTTGCGCACGGGTCGCGCCCGCTGTGGGCGTGGCTCATCATAAAACGTTAGGCCTGATAGAGCGTTGGCCACGTTGGAGTGGGAGAGTAGTCCGCGTCTCGAGATTCTGGTGACCGAGTGCGATTGGCCGCAGATGATCCCCGTCAGCACGGATGTATTTTCCAGACCTCGCGATGTAGTCGGGGAGGCGCTCGGTTCCTGGCAGCGGTTGGTTGAGCCAGCTGCCATGGAGATCGCTTCGTCGTTTCATGACGATTCCCTCCGAGTGCCTTTCGGTACCCGCGTGCGGAGCCCGGCAGCAGAGAAGGGAGTTGTGTTGGTGTACTCGCTATGAGGTGGACCCCATCCATTGGACAGGAGAACCGTGATTCTTAGTTATGGTTCAGCATGCCGGACGAGCCGGTAG
>QAYY01000043.1 GCA_003054665.1 Opitutaceae bacterium EW11
CCCCGGTTGTGAAAGAGAATCAGCTCGCCGAAGTTCACCACCAACAGATCGGTATGCCCGTCGTTGTCGTAGTCGGCGGCGGCCGCGGTCGTTCCGAACCCCCGCCCCTCGACGCCTGCCCGCTGGGTCACGTCCTCGAAGGTGCCGTCGCCGCGATTTCGATACAGCCGATTGCTCAGCCGCACCGTTCCGGGAGGAGCGTCGGACAAACCCGGCACCGGCCCGGAGTTGACGAGATAGACGTCCATGAGCCCGTCGCCATCGTAGTCCAGGAACGTGCCGCCGGCGCCGTCGGACTTCATGATGTTGTCGAGCTGCCCGTTGGCCAGCTGGTGCACAAAAGCGATTCCGGCGGCCTGCGTGGCGTCCTCGAACACGGCCGCCGCCGGGGAGGACGCCGCTGCCGCGGGGCGCTGCGTCCCCTTCGAGTCCGGCGCTTTCCCGCAACCGCCCACGCCGATCAATCCGGCGACGAGGGCGACCTGCCAGAGGGCCGCCCGCGAACGCACGGAGACGCAGTGCGACACAAAAACGTGGGGCGAAGCGGAAGAAAGCATGGGGCGCCTGAAACGTACCGGCCGCCCGATACGGTGCGCAATCTACAACTCGGCCCACGTGGAACCGCGTCAGCACCGGCCCCGGTCCGCCCGGCCTCCTACCCGCCGAGCCGGACTGCGCTGCGGGCGGGAGCTTCTGTGCAATAATCAGTACACCGAAGTTCGGCCCGCAGGTTGAGTCGGGCGGACAGAGCCGTTTTATCCGCAGTCATGCGCACCCCAATCCGCGTGTGTCTCCTCCTCGCGCTGGCCTCCGGCGCAACTGCGTTCGGCGCCGATCTTGCCATGCGGGTGACCGAGAAAAACTACCTCGATGCCCAGGGCTTCAGCGTCTTCCTCTACGACAGCACGTACCATCCGGTATTCGTCGACCAGAAGAACACCGCGATGGAGATGATTCTCCACGGGCACCGCATCGCGACCAACGGCGATGTGCGCCTCATGCCGACGCCCGAGCAGTGGGATTTGGTCGCGACTCTCAAAGGTCGCCAGGTCGAAAAGGCGAACAACCGGCTCACCGCCCAGCTCGCGTTTCCGTCCTTCGATCTCAACTACAGACTCGAAGTCGAGGCCGAACCCGGCGGCGTCAAGGTCAGCATTCATCTCGACAAGCCGCTGCCGGAGA
>QAYY01000008.1:0-16658 GCA_003054665.1 Opitutaceae bacterium EW11
CCCAAACCCATAGCAAACAACCATACACGGCTGTCCCCAAACTTTGGTGTAGATCCGCTTTCACGAGCAACCGCCGTTCGATTCTGACTTGGTGGAGCAGACCGGGATCAAACCGGCGACCTCATCGTTGCGAACGATGCGCTCTATCAACTGAGCTACTGCCCCGAGCAGAGTGGGTCGTTTTGATGAAGGAGGGCGCGCGAGTAAATCTCATTTTTCCAAATTCTGCGCGGCACGCCAAACGCGTCACGAACGTCACGGATGGGCAAATTCCACCGTCCTTATGAATTGGTTCCGAATTTGCTATTGCGAGGGCAGATGAGCAGTCGAGAATGGCCACGATTGGCATCTGCCTGCGGAGGTAATCACATGAAAAAAACTACCAAGACAGACGCGGCAAAGCCCGCAAAAGCCACTACCCCAGCGAAACCGGCGTCCACTCCGGTAAAGAAGACAAAAGCTCCGAAGTCCGAGACTCCGAGCTCGATCGCCCCCTCCGTGACAACCAGCACGGCGCCGGCGGCTCCCGCGGTGAAGGAGACTGCGGCGGCTCCGCTGAGCACGACGATCGTGGCGCAGATTGACGTCGGCTTCGGCAACACGCTCTTCGTCCGAGGCGAAGGTCCGGGCTTGAGCTGGGAAAAGGGTGTGGCGCTGGACTGCGTCGCGGACGACAAGTGGTCCCTTGTTCTTGGTGAGACGTCCAAGCCGCTCGTCTTCAAGTTCCTGATCAACGATCAGACTTGGTGCACGGGCGACGATTACGTCGCGCAACCGGGCACGACCCTGACGGTCACGCCTGCGTTTTAGGTTTTCACCGTTTCGCCGGATTCACGTCGGCTGCGGCCCTGTGGATTCGGCGGAATCAGGATTGATTGCGAGCAGACGCGCGCGCAGCGCTTCGGCACTGCGTTCGCGGTCGGCCAGCTCCTCCGGGTCGCAGCGTTGGCAATACACGCGCACCTTGGAGAACGGTTTCGGAAGGTAAAACCGGTCCCAGCTTTTGAGCTGCCAGGCGGACTCGAAGGCGCCCCCCAGGAGCATGATGGGAGATCGGGAGCGGCGGGAGACGATCAGCGCGCCGCTCTTGAAATCGTACATCGGACCTCTCGGCCCGTCGGGCGTGATACCGATGTCGTTGCCGGCCCGAAGAACGTCCAGCAGCGCAGTCACGGCTTCGCGTCCCAGACGGCTGCTCGAACCTCGCACGCTGCTGATGCCCACGAGGGAGAAAAACGCCGCGAGCCAGGCGCCGTCTTTGCTTGCGCTGACCAAGCCGTACACGGGACGGCGCTGGCGGTAGCGTCGGAAGATCTCGGAGACGAGAAACAGCCGGTTGTGCCAGAGCACGAAAGCCACCGGATCCTCGAGGTGCCGCAGCCACTTTTCCGACTCGGGGGTCGTTTCGAAGCGGAGGCTTGCCCCCCAGAGTCGCACGAGCAGGCCCAGCGGGTAGAGCAGGCAGCGCCGCCAGCCTTCGATGCCGTACACCTGCCGAGATGCGCGGGGAGGTGTCGTCGGGGCGGAAGCGGACGTTGGATCGGCGGACATGGACATTCTTGGCCGGAAGTCATCCCCGATTCCGACCTGTGCGCCAAGTCGGAAGCGGACAGCACCCGTCGGACGTGGCAGTTTTTGAGCAAAACGGCTTGGCAGGCGGATCGCGACAACGCAGCAACGGCGGGATGCCGCTGACGTTCGCCCCCTGTCCGTACCTGCCAACGCCGAAGGAGCCGATGGATTGGCGGTCGTTGGCATTGCATGGGAAAGACCGCGGTTCCGATTTCTACGCTACGGCGCTTCGTTACGGGAATCATCTTTGGATGCGCGGCTACGCGGCCCGGTCGATTCTGTGCCTGGATCGGGCGCTGGGGGCCGATCTCAGCGGCGGCGAACCCATCCTGCAGGATTGGCCTCTCCCGTACCGGGCGTTGGCGTGGATCCTGAACGAAACGCCGCCCGGCGTTTTCATTGGCAATCCCCGCGTGCACTTCCAGCACTATGCAGGGCGGATGAACGAGCCGCGCCGCGAGCAGCGGCGCTGGCGGGCCTGGGCTTGCTGGGCGATTGCGCGTGTCGTGTTGCCGCAACTACCGGGCGACCCACGGCACCGGATCGACGAGCCGGACCGCGACGAGATTGACCGCCAGCTTCAACGCCTGGGGCACGCAGGCGAACTCGAACTTTGGCGAAGCGTCGTAGACGCCACGGACTAATCGCGCCGCGACCCTCGGTGCCGGCGAGATCCTCAGTCCCGCCCAGAGCAGGAAGGTGCCTGTGATTCCGGCGGTCGCACCGCCCTGCAGTACCCTGCGCAATCTCGGACGGGCCGCGCTCTTGCCTTTGCTCCGACTCTGCTGCGACATGGGGCTGTTTGCTGCCCCTCGATGTCTGTGATTCCCCTGAATGCGCGAGCCGGAGCTCGGGCCGTGGCTGACGGTCTCCGATTCCGCTCGCACCTCGCCGTTTGAAGAAAACCGCCGCCTTCCTTTTCTCCGGCCTGGTCGCCGCCGCGGCTCTGCTCTTGGGCGTGCTTTATGGATTTGGCGCGCTGTTTTCGCCACGTCCGGGAGCAGCCGTGAAAGCCTCACCGGAGACGGTCGAGAAGATCGAGCGGGCAAGGGCGACGGCTCTCGACTTCGAACACCCGCCGACGCTGTACTGCGCGGTCGACTACGCCAACGAGGCGGACGCCCCCTGGCGGCCGCAGGGCGAGGCGCCGGTGCTGGCAGAACTCGTCGCGTCGGGTGAACTGCCGCCGGTCCAGAAGAGAGTCCCCGAGGAACCGTTGGTGCTCGAAGGTCCGGAGGGAATCGGCCGCTACGGCGGCACGCTCTACCGGATGGCAAATTCGGAAAGCGACGTGAGCACGATACGCTGGCGACTCGCCGGCGCGGGTCTGGTGCGCTGGTCGCCGCAGGGCTATCCCATCGTGCCGCACCTGGCGGCGAACTGGAAAGTCTCTCCCGATTTCAAGATCTGGGACTTCACGTTCCGCAAAGGCCTGAAGTGGTCCGACGGATACCCGGTGACGGCGGACGACGTGCTCTATTGGTGGAACCGGGAGGTGAAGTATTTCGATCTGCTCATCCCGCGGTTCATGCGGGTGGCCGGCCAGGCGGGCACGGTGGAGAAAGTCGACAACCTGACCGTGAGATTCCGCTTTCCGGTCCCGAACGCGCTCTTCCTGGAAAAACTCGCCTCGGTCGCGATGGATCCGCTCACGTGGGACGACTTCATCCTCCCGTCGCACTACCTGTCGAAGTATCATCCCGCCATTGGCGACATGACGCTGATCGCCTCCGAGATGAAGCGGTTCAAGACGTCGAGTCCCGTTTCCCTCTACAAGCGGCTCAAGCTGGAAAACAACCCGGAGCATCCCCGTCTCTGGCCCTGGATTTATCACACCTATCGCCCGAACCCGCCGTACATCTACGTCCGCAATCCGTATTATTTCGCCGTCGATCCGCAGGGCAACCAGCTGCCGTACATCGACCGGATCGTGATGCAGGTGAAAACGCCCTCGATGATCGGCGTGACGGCTGCGCTTGGCGAGGTGTCGTTTCAGGACCGCCACATCCGCTACGACGAACACGTGCTGCTGCTCAGCGAGGCGGAGAAAAATCACTACGAGGTCTACCACTGGTATCCGGCGTCGCGGTCGCTTTTCACCGTCTTCCCGAACCTCAACCGCCGAATCGATCCGGCCGATCCGAGCACGGCGAAAAAAGCGGCGCTGCTGAACGACAAGCGTTTTCGGCAGGCGCTGTCCCTCGCGATCAATCGGCGCCGGATCATCGAGGTCGAGTTCAACGGGCAGACTGTGCCAGGCCAGCTCGATCCCGGGCCCGACTCGCCGTACTACAGCCCCGCGCTCCTTCAAAGCTACACCGACTATGCGCCGGAGCGGGCGAACAAGCTGCTCGACCAGATCGGCCTGACCGGCCGCGACGAGGACGGCTTCCGGACCTTCGCCGACGGCACCCGGATGCAGTTTTTCCTCGAACTGACGGATTTCATCATGCCCGGACCGGCCGAGCTCCTGGTCTCGGATTGGGCCAAGGTCGGCGTTCGCGTCGTGATGCGGAATCAGGCGCGCCTTCTTTTCTGGGCGAAGCAGGCAGCGCTCGAGCACGACTTCACCGTTTGGACGGGGGAAGGGGAGTTCATGCCGTTCGTCGAGCCGCGCAACTTCGTCCCCACGTATCGGAATTCTTTCTACGCGCCAGGCTACGGCGTCTGGTACCAGAACGGAGGATCGCGCGGCGAGCCCAACGCCGAGCGCTACGGCGGCATCGAGCCGCCGCCCGGCCATCCCATGCGCCAGACGATGGCGCTGCTCGACCGCATGGATTCGAGCCCCGACGAGGCGGAGCGCGTGGCACTTTTCAGGAAGATCGCCGCGATCAATGCCGAGCAGGTGTGGAGCATCACACCCTGCACTCCGCCGCCCCAACTCGTGGTGGTGAAGAAGGGACTGCGGAACGTGCCGCGCACGGCGCTCTTCGGCGCGGGTTATCAGACGCCGGCCAACACGGGGCTGGAGACCTATTTCTGGGATTCTCCCGCGGAGTCGGCGGGCACGCGGGCCGAACTGAAGGATGCGATCGTGCACGTGACGCCGCTGCGACCTCTCGAGTCCCAGCCCTCCAACTCGGTCGTCCTCTTGTCGCTGATCTGGGCGAGTATCGGAGGACTGGTGACGCTGCTGTGCGTGCGCCATCCATGGATTTGGAGGAGGCTGCTGGTCCTCGTGCCCACGCTGCTCGTGATCTCGCTGGTCGTGTTCGCGACGGTGAGGCTGCCGCCGGGCGACTTCGCCCAGGCGAGGATGCTCGAGATGGAGATGAACGGGGATCCGGCATCGCTCCAGCACATGCAGGACCTCCGCCGCGATTTCCGCCTGGATCGCAGCTTCGCCGACCAGTACCTGCACTGGCTCGGCGTGCAGTGGTTCACGAGTTTTTCGGCGGCGGACGAGGGACTTCTGCAAGGCCAGCTCGGACGCTCGATGGAGCACAACCGCTCCGTCAACCGCCTGATCGGCGACAGCATTCTGCTCACCGTCGTCGTGACGGTGCTGGCTGCGTTGTTCACGTGGCTGGTGGCGATTCCCCTGGGGATCCTTTCCGCCGTCGGGCGGTATTCGATCTTCGATTACCTGGTGCGAATCGGTTCGTTTCTCGGCATGTCCGTGCCGCCGTTTCTTCTCGCCCTGCTCCTCATTCAGGCGGGCAACGTGTGGTTCGGCGTCTCGCTGACGGGACTGTTCTCGGCGGACTACGCCGCCCAGCTGCAGTGGAGCTGGGGCAAGTTCCTCGATCTGCTTCGGCACGTGTGGCTGCCGGTTTTCGTGCTTGGGCTTGGCGGCACGGCTCAGATGGTGCGCGTCATGCGGGCCAACTTGCTCGACGAACTCGGGAAACCGTACGTTCACGCTGCCCGGGCCAAGGGACTCAGGCCTGTGCGCCTGCTCTTGAAATACCCCGTGCGCCTGGCGCTGAACCCGTTTGTCTCCGGCCTCGGCAGCCTTTTCCCGCAATTGGTATCCGGCGGGGCGATCGTCGCGATGGTGCTGAGTCTCCCGATGGTCGGCCCGGCCCTTTTGTCGGCGCTGTATATGAAAGACACCTACATGGCGGCCTCGATGCTGATGGTGCTCAGCGTTCTGGGTGTCTTCGGCACGATCATGAGCGACTTGCTGCTCCTCTGGCTCGATCCGAGGATCCGGATGCCGGGAGCCCGAAACCCATGATGCGGCGCCCGTCCGTCAGTCTTCCCGGCGGATTGCCGGCCGACGCCGCGTCGTTGCAGAGCGGACGGCTTGAGGGCATCCCGCGCGTGCTGGCGCTGCGGGAGATTCCGTCGGGCTCTCCCTGGGCGGCGATGGTGCGGCGCTTTCTCCGGCACCGGATGGCGGTGGCATCGTTTTTCCTTCTGGCGGTGCTCTATCTGGGCGGGCTTTTCGCCGAGTTCATCGCTCCGTATCCGAGCGGCTATCAACGGACGTCGCGTCTCTATGCACCGCCCCAGCTCCCGCGGTTCACCTGGCGCGACGGGTGGCACGTGCACGGGCTCCGCATGCAGCGCGATCCGCTGACTCTGCGGCGAGTATACGCGCCCGATTCGGGGCAGGTGATACCGCTGAGCTTTTTCGTGAAAGGTGAACCTTACCGGCTGTGGGACGTGGTGTCGCTCGACCGTCACCTGTTCGGGGTGGACTACTCTAAGATCGATCCGGCGCTCGCGGAGCGCGGGCAGGACGTGTTCAACTTCCTCGGAGCAGACAAATTCGGACGGGACGTTTTTAGCCGGTTGGTTTTCGGCGCCAGGGTGAGCCTGTCGATCGGCCTCGTCTCGATCGCGATCACACTGGTTCTCGGCGTTTTGATCGGCGGGATCTCCGGCTACGCGGGCGGCGCAGTCGATGTCCTCATCCAGCGCCTCATCGAGGTGTTGAACTCAATTCCGCAGCTGCCGTTCTGGCTCGCTCTGGCGGCGGTCCTGCCGGCGGAAGCGTCCCCGCTTTTTGTCTATTTCGCGATCACGGTGGTGTTGGGCTTGGTGGGCTGGGCGGAGCTGGCTCGAGTTGTGCGCGGGAAAGTCCTGTCGCTCCGCGAGGAAGAATTCGTCACCGCGGCCAGGTTGATCGGCGCATCCCCGACGCGCGTTCTGACGCGGCATCTGCTGCCGGGAGTGACGAGCCACGTGCTCGTGGTGATGACGATGAGCGTTCCCTCCATGATCCTTGGCGAGACGTCGCTCAGCTTCCTGGGTCTCGGTCTGCGGACGCCCGTGGTGAGCTGGGGCGTGATGCTGCAGGACACAATGAGCATCCAGAGCGTGGCGAACTACCCATGGCTGCTCATGCCCGCCGTGCTGATCGTGCTCACCGTGCTCTGTTTCAACTTCCTCGGCGACGGTTTGCGTGACACTGCCGATCCCCACACCTATGGTGGGTCCGTCAAATGATCGGCGCGCCGTCCCAGTCCTCCGCCCCCGCCGTGCGCAGCTCGGCCCCGCTGTTGGAAGTCTCGGGGCTCAGCACGGAATTGCGTTTGGAGCAGCACGCTCCGCTCGCCGGCCTGCGCGACGTGACGTTCACGCTGCACCCCGGTCGGACCCTTGCCTTGGTCGGCGAGACCGGCTCTGGAAAAAGCATGACGGCGTATTCGCTGCTGCGCCTGTTGCCCGCCCCGGCCCGTCCGGTTTCCGGCCGGATCCTGCTCCGCTCGCGCAAGCTGGGCGACCTCGACATCGCCGCGCTTCCCGAAAACGCCGACGTGCTATACCGGATACGCGGCGGCGTGATCAGCTTCATCTCGCAGGAGCCCCTCACCGCGCTCAGCCCGGTGCACACGGTCGGCAACCAGATTTCGGAGATGGTCCGGCTGCACACCCGGGCGAGCCGCGCGGACGCCAGGCAGAGCTCGCTGGAGATGCTTGCCCGGGTGGGGCTCCCGAATCCGCAGCGCGCCTATTCGCAGTACCCGCATCAGCTTTCCGGCGGCATGCGCCAGCGCGCGGTTATCGCCATGGCGCTGGTCTGCCGTCCGGAACTCGTGATCGCCGACGAACCCACCACGGCGCTCGACGTGACGACGCAGGCGCAGGTGCTCGCCCTCCTCAAGGAACTCCAGCTGGAGATTGGCTGCTCCGTGATGCTCATCACCCACGACATGGGTGTCGTCGCGCAGATGGCGGATGAGGTCGCCGTGATGTACTACGGCCGGATCGTGGAACACGGCGACGTGCGCCAGGTGCTGAAGTCGCCGCTGCATCCCTACACGCGTGGACTGCTGCAGTCTCTTCCGGCGATGAACACAGGAGGGCGGCTTGTTGCCATTCCCGGAAGCGCCCCCACGCTCCTCTGCCCGCCTCCGGGCTGTCCGTTTTCACCGCGATGCTCGCGGGCGGAGCCCGGGCGGTGCGATGCGGACGGCAGCCCCGTGCTGCGCGAGTATGCGCCGGGCCACTGGGCAGCCTGCCACCGCATCGGAGAGGAGGAGGGTGAATGAGCGCTCCGTCGCTTCAACCCAAGGACAACGTGCGGACGGCCGCGTCCACGAAGCCGGTCGGCTCCGCCGATCCGATCCTTGCGGTCCGCCATCTCACCCGTGAATTCGAACTGCCGCGGGCGCCGAAGCATCGCCGCGTGATTCGAGCCGTGGACGACGTTAGCTTCGAAATCCGAGCTGGCGAGACGCTCGGACTCGTCGGCGAAAGCGGTTCCGGGAAAACGACGACAGCCCGCTGTATCCTGCGGGCGATCGAACCGACGCGGGGGGAGATCCGATTCAGGATGCGGGACGGCCAGGCGGTCGAACTCTCACGTTTGCCGGAGCGGAAACTGCGACCGCTGCGACGCGAGATGCAGATGGTGTTTCAGGACCCGCAGGCGTCCCTCGATCCACGGATGACGGTGAAGGACATCGTGGGAGAGCCGCTGCTCGTTCATGGCCTGGCGACGCAGCATCAGTTGCGCGCTCGTGTGGCGGAGATCCTGCAGAAAGTGGGGCTCAAACCGGAGCACATGGAGCGTTTTCCCGCCGCGTTCAGCACTGGACAGCGCCAGCGCATCGGCATCGCGCGGGCTCTCGTGATGCAGCCGTCGTTCGTCGTGGCGGATGAACCTGTCTCGACGCTCGATGTTTCCGTGCAGGCCCAGGTTCTCAACCTGCTCAAGGATCTGCAGGCGGAACTCCGGCTCACGTACCTCTTCGTCGCCCACAACCTCGACGTCGTGCGACATTTCTGTGACCGGGTTGCCGTGATGTATGCCGGGAGGGTGGTGGAGCTGGCGGAGACCCGGGAACTGTTCGCGAATCCGCGTCACCCGTACACCCGGGCCTTGCTCGCCGCCGCGCCAGTTCCTGACCCTGACGCGCCCTTCCAAATGCCTCTGGTTGGGGAAGGGGCGGACAATGGCGCTCTGCCTTTCGGGTGTGCCTTCCAGAGCCGGTGCGGCGAGTGCACGCTGCGTTGTCGCGGCGAGCGACCCAATCTCATCCAGCGCGGGAACGCGTTGGTCGCCTGCCACTTGTATTCGGGTCTATAGCGGGGATGCTTCTGGTTCCGCCCGCAGAATGAAGCGACAAGCGGGCGGCGGAAGCGGTCGAGACGGCGCAGCGTACCAGATGCTAATGCAAAACGGAGGCGGAAAAGCCTTGTTTTGCAAAAATATGTCAATATCCCATTTGGGCAGAATCCCCCGATTTCCGAAGTGCCCGAACTATGACCCTCCTCCGGACAACCGCCGCATCAATCGCCGTTTTGGGTGCTTCGTTTGCGTGTCTTTCCGATAGGTCGACTCATCCGAGGTCAATGCCTCGCCCTGCGGGATGCGAGTGGGCCGCGTCGCTCGATCAGGACGCCGAAGTGCTCCGGGTGGAGCGCACGTTTTCGCAGGGAGGCAATGCGGAAGGCCCCGTGGCGCCGAAGACGTGGTCCTCGCGTCTGGAAATTCGCTGGCAGGCTCGCTGGCAAGGCGCGCCGCGCTTCCTGGTCTGATGCGGCGGGCGGCGCGGACGCCGCTTTTACCAAGCCGGATCGTCGAGGATGGCGCGGAGTTCCTGTTCCGGCCCCTCGTGTTTCTGGTCGACCGCGAGCTTCAGCGCCTCCTGGAACTGGATACGCGCTTCCGCGCGCTTTCCCAGGTCGAGGTAGATTTTCCCAAGACTCATCCGCGCGATCAGCCAATCGGGCTTCTTCGTCACGCAGAAATGAAAGTGCTCCGCGGCGTCGACGAGCCGGTGCTCGGCGACGAGCGCCTGCGCGTAGCTGAACCGGAAAAGTTCGTTGTCCGGCTGGCGCGCCACCAGCGGGGCAAAGGTGTCCGAACGTTTTTCGCCGCCGCTCATGGAAGCGCGTCGACGAACACCACCACGCCCGTCGAATTGTCGAGACCGCCCCGGAGATTGGCGGAGTCGACGAGTTCGCGAACGATCGCGTGCGGCTCGGCATCCTGACTCATGTAGTCCGCGAGTTCGCTCTCGCGAATCATCCGGGTGATGCCGTCGCTGCAGAAAAAGTAGCGGTCGCCGACTTTCAGCTCGCGATCGAGGAGATCGACTTCGAGCGGCGTCGACTGCCCGACACAGCGGGTGAGGGCGTTGCGGTGCTGCTCGTTGACCCAGATGAGTTCGCCTTTCGCGCGGCGCGCCTTCGCTTCGTTCTCCACGGAGTGGTCGAGCGTGAGGCATTCGAGTTCGCCGCCACGAAGCGCATAACAGCGCGAGTCGCCGACGTGCGCGAGGTGTAGAATGCCACGGCGAAACAGGCCCCAGGTGAGCGTCGTCCCGATGCCGAAGTGCGGGCTGAACCGAAAGCCGAGCTGAGCGACGGCTTCGTTGGCTTCGAGAGTGATGCGCGCGAGATCCGGTTCGCCCTCGGCCGTCTTCACGGCGTGGTGAACGACTTCGATGGCACACTGCGCCGCCTCCGCGCCACCAGGCAGGCCGCCCACACCGTCGGCGATGCCGTACAGATGCAGCGACTCATCGCGCAAGAGCCGGTCCTCGTTGGCCCGACGAATCCTGCCGATGTCAGTGACTGCTGCGCTGCGAAGTTGCATAAGCTGTGCAATAGAAGTGGAAAGGACGGGGCGCGAAACTCAAGGGTGAAATAGGTCGTCGCGGTTGTCTCGCGTGAGCCGTTCGTACTCCTGATGGGGCAGGCACTCAATGAATTGCCGGCCATAGGCTTTGGCAAGAACGCGTGAATCTAGAATCGTGATGATTCCGCGATCCGTCGCCGTTCGGATCAGCCTCCCTGCTCCTTGCCGAAATTTGATCAGGGCGTCGGGCAACGTGAGCTCCGCAAACGGATTCCCGCCGCGGTCCCGAACCCACTCGGTTCGAGCCTCGAGGATAGGGTGGGTTGGCACTTCGAACGGCAGGCGCGTGATGATCACCTGCTCGAGCGCTTTTCCCGGAACGTCGATCCCGGTCCAGAAGCTTTCCGTTCCGAAAAGGATGGCGTTGCCGAGTTCGCGCATGCGGCGGGTCAGCTCGGTCCGCGAGGTGCCTTCGCCCTGGATGAGAAACGGACGTCCAGCTTTTGAATACACGGGTTCCACCGCAGCGGCGACCTGCCGCATGTCGTGATAGCTGGTGAAGAGCACAAGCGAACCGCCCGCCACCCGCGTGGTGCAGAACTCGACGTAATCGGTGAGCACGTCGATCGCCAGCCGGGCCTCGCGCGGCGAGGGCAGGGGAACGTCGGCCGCGACGTAAACTTTCATGTTGCGCTCGAAATCAAACGGCGAGTGCACGATCTCGGCCCGCACTTCCTCGGCGCCGATCCGTTGTTGGTAAGGCTCGATCTGGCCGCCCATGGCGAGCGTGGCACTGGTGAACACGACCGACGTCCCTCTGCCCAGGAGTTCTTCCCGGAGATAGGGCGCCACGTCGATCGGTGCGGAACGGAGCGTGACGATGGTGTGCCGTTTGCCGGTGCGTTCGGCCCAATAGACAAATTTGTCGTCCGCCACGCTGAGAAATTGGCGCAGCGTCGTCTGGTAGGTCTTCAGCTTGCCGGCCTGCTCGAGCAGTTCCTCCCGCTCGCGCCCCTCATCGAAGCGATCT
Organism: Opitutaceae bacterium EW11; assembly: GCA_003054665.1. Lineage (GTDB taxonomy): Bacteria > Verrucomicrobiota > Verrucomicrobiia > Opitutales > Opitutaceae > EW11. Next base: position 11,586 of record QAYY01000008.1, read on the forward strand.
GCGAGCGTGCGTGTGGCCTTGATCAGCGCCAGCAGCGGGCCGTCGAGCCATGGCTCCGCGAAACCTTCTTCTCGGACGCGGACGATCGGTTGTTTCGAGAGCAGTTTTTCGGCGATGAAGGTGAAAAACTGATGCGAGGCTTCGAGCGCGTCGGCGACCAGTTGGCGTTCCGTGGGCCCGCCATACTTCTGCAGGAGGCCGCGTTTCGTTCGGGGGTTGTAGAGGTACTTCAGCAGCCGCTCGGTCCCGTAGCTGCTCAGGCGTAATCCAAAGTGTTCGGTGGCGACTTCCGGCACGGTGTGACCTTCGTCGAGAACCACAAAATCGTCGGGGAACAGCACGCCGCGCGATCCGCCCTTTTCCGCCGCGCCGCCCGCGTTGATGTGCGTGAAGAGGAGCGAGTGGTTGACGATGATGACGTTCGCCGAGCGGAGCCGGGCGCGGGCTTTCTGATAGAAACACTTTTCGCAGTCGCAGTATTTCCGCGAGCAGCCCGACGAATCGGCGTTCACCATTTCCCAGACTTCCGGCGAGACGGCAGGCGAGAGTTCGTGGCGAAGGCCGTCCCGCGATGTTTCTGCCCAGGCGGCGATCCGCTGCAGCTCGCTGTGTTCGGCGGTGGGAAACAGTTCGTTCTTGTCGCGAAGCGCGTTGGCCAGGCGCGTGGTGCAGAGGTAGTTCGCTTTTCCGACGAGCACGGCGCTCTTGAACGTCGCGTACGGCTCCAGTTCCGGATGGAGGGCGAACACGCGGCGGCAGAGGGGAAGGTCCTTTGTCTCCAGCTGTTCCTGCAGGGCGATCGTGTGCGTCGATACGATCATCTGCCGCGATTGATCGACGGCACGGATGATCCCCGGAAGCAGATAGGCGAGAGATTTGCCGACTCCGGTTCCGGCCTCGAAAAGAAGCGACTCGTCGTGCTCCATCGCCGCGGCAACGGCGCGAGCCATCTGCTCCTGCTGCGGCCGGTGTTCGAGCGACAGACCGTCCTGCAGCCAGCCGCCTTCCTCGAAGATGCGCGCCGTCAGCTCCGGCGCGCGCGAGGGCGGCGGAGGCGGCGGCGCGTCGAGCGTGTCGTTCAAACCGATCATCAGGAAACGGAAACCATCGGCGCCCGCGATCCGGGCGCAATTGATATTTGCGCGGCCCTTACCCGCTGCCATCGTCGCCGCGATGGCGAAATCCGACACACAACAGCAAGACTGGGCGCAAACGCTGGCGCGGTTCCTCCAAGCCGCACCGGGCGTAGAGGCTGTGCGAATCGACACAGCCTCCCGCAAGGTGTCGGTCGCCACGCTGGGCCAGGTGGATCTCCCGCAGCTCGAGGAGCAGCTCGCCGCGACGATCGCTGCGGTCGAGCAGCAGTTGGGGAAGAAGTCGCAGGCGCCCGCTGGGTTCGAGGTTAAACAGGAGGGCGCGGTGACCGAGTTCTCCGGAGTCAGCTGCGCGACGGCGCCACGGTTCTGGAAGTGGCGCGAGTTTGAGTGGCCGAAGCTCGAGGAGCGTGAACCGGAGGAGGAGCACGAGTCCGAGTGGAAGGAGCTCACGGTGCTTGCCGCGGCTTGCGCCGTTTTTGGCGTCGCCGGTTTTGTCGTGGAGAGCATCGGCTTCGGTCCGGAGTGGATGGCGCACGCGCTGTATGCGGTCGCCCTCATCGCCGGCGGTTTCGATGCGGCCAAGGACACGCTGGAGAACATCAAGGAGCGAAAGCTCGATATCCATTTTCTCATGCTGGCGGTGGCGGTCGGCGCCGTCTGCATCGGCGCCTGGGGCGAAGCCGTGCTCCTGCTGTTCCTGTTCTCCGCCTCGGGAGCGATGGAGGAGTTTGCGCTCCATCGGACGCAGAGCGAAATCGGTTCGCTCCTCAAATCGGCTCCGAAAACTGCGGCGCTCGTACAGCCCGACGGCGGGGAACGCACGGTGCGCGTCGAGGAGATAGGAATCGGAGACCGCGTCCGCACCAAGCCGGGCGAGGCGTTTGCCGCCGACGGGTTGGTCGTGCGCGGCAAGAGCGCCAGCGACGAGTCGGCCATCACCGGCGAGGCGCGGCCGGTGGAAAAGGGCGTGGGCGATCCGGTGTTCAGCGGGACGATCAACCTTTGGGGAGTCGTCGATTTCGAAGTGAAGCGGCTCCCGTCGGAAAGCACGCTGCAGAAGATCATCCGTCTGATTCACACCGCCCAGAAGCTGCGCGCGCCGAGCGAGCGGTTCACGGACAAGTTTGGGGGCGGCTACACGATCCTCGTCCTCAGCGCGACGACCGTGATGTTTTTCGTCTGGTGGCTCGGCTTCAAACTGCCGCCGTTCCACAACGTGGCCGGCCAGACGTCCGCATTCTACCGCGCGATGACGCTGCTCGTGGTCACGTCTCCCTGCGCCCTGGTCCTGTCGATTCCGTCGGCGATCCTGGCGGCCATCGCCTGGGGCGCGAAGCACGGCGTCCTGTTCCGCGGAGGTGCGGCGATCGAAAAACTCGCCGACATCAACACTGTGGCGCTGGACAAGACGGGCACGCTGACGACGGGCGAACTCGATGTCGTCGGCCACGAGAGTTTCCCGGCCGGTCGCGAGATGGAGATCATGGAGCTCGCCGCCGCGCTCGAAGCCAGTTCGCACCATCCGCTGGCGCGGGCGATCACCCGCCACGCGAAGGCGCAGGGTATTCGGGAGTTGGTGACGGACGATTTTGAGTCGCTCACCGGCAAGGGCGTGAAGGGACGCATCGACGGCGCCCAAGTCTTGCTCGGGCGGCGCGAGTTGCTCGAGGCCGGTCCGCTGGCCGACTGGGCGAAATCGCTCCCGCCGGCTCCTCCGGAGGTAAGCGAAGTCTGGGTGGTGGGACGCGACGTCGTCGGTCGGATTTTGCTCCGCGACCAGATTCGCGGCGAGTCCCGCGGCGTTCTCTCCGAGCTCAAGCGCCGCGGCATTCGCACCGTGATGCTGACGGGCGACCGTCGGCATGCGGCCGAAGATGTGGCCAAGGAGCTGGGGTTGGACGAGGTTCGCGCCGGTCTCACGCCGGAGGGCAAGGTTGAGGCGATCCAGTCTTTCCGCACCGCCGGTCAGAAGATCGCGATGGTGGGGGATGGCGTGAACGACGCTCCGAGCCTTGCCGCCGCCGATGTATCCGTTGCCATGGGCGCCCGCGGCAGCGACGCGGCGCTGGAGCAGGCGGAAGTGATCCTGATGCACGACCGCATCGAGAACTTCCTCGCTGCGTTTCGTCTCAGTCAGCGGGCGAAGACGATCATCAAACAGAACCTCGCAATCTCCCTCGGCGTGGTGGTGCTGATGGCCTTCGCCTCGATTGCCGGCGTCGTTCCGCTCGCCGTGGGTGTCTTTGCCCACGAAGGCAGCACGGTGGTCGTCTGCATCAACTCGCTGCGTTTGCTGTTCGGGAAGAACCGCTGAGGCCCGCGACGCAGGCCGGGCCAGTCAGTCGACGATCATCACCAAATCGCCGCTCCGCACTTCTTCGTACAACTCGACGATCTCGATATTGCGCATCAGGACGCAGCCGGCGCTGAACGGCGCGCCGATGCGCTCCTCGTGGTTCGTGCCATGGATGTAGACGTAGCGGTCGTACGTATCCACTTCGCCACCGGCGTTGACGTCGGGCTCCAGGCCGCGCAGCCAGAGAATCCGGCTCGTGATCAGATTCTTCTCGGTCGCTGCCTCAGGGTGCTCGCTGAAATGCTGGCCGGTCGGCCTACGCGATTTGAACACCATGCCGGGCGGCTGACCGGCTCCGATGCGCTCGGCGATCCGGTGCAGCCCGCGGGGCGTTCCGAGCGAGCCCTTTACGTTGGAGGGCGGTTTTGCCGAGGTGGAAATGCCGTAACTCCGGACCAGTTCACCTGCCCGGAAAAACTGCATGGTTTGTGTACTTATGCGGACGAAAAGCAGCCGTTCTGTTGGCTTGATGCCCAACCGGCGACAGGTTTGCATGACCTGTTCCCAAGGAGAAACCATTGTGACAAATTCACTCACTGTAGGCATCGTCGGTGCTACCGGCGCAGTTGGTCAAGAGCTCGTCCGGCTCTTGCATGAGCGTAATTTCCCGATGGCTTCGCTGCGGCTTTTTGCCTCGGCGCGGTCGGCAGGCAAGACGGTGGAGCGCTTTGGGAAAAAATACACGGTTGAGGAAGCGAAGCCGGGCGTCTTTGCCGACGTCGACGTGGCGTTTTTTGCGGCGGGCGGCTCCGTCACCCGCGCGCTTGCTCCCGACGCGATCGCCTCCAAGTGCCTTGTGATCGACAAGAGCTCGGCCTTCCGGATGGAGAAGGACGTGCCGCTCGTCATCCCGGAGATCAATCCGGAGGCGCTGCTCAACCACAAGGGCCTGATCGCGAACCCGAATTGCTCGACGGCTGTGACGCTCATGGGGCTGTGGCCGTTGCACAAGCGTTTCGGCCTGAAGCGCTACATCTGCTCGACCTACCAGTCCGTCTCAGGGACCGGCGCCGAGGCGATCCGCGAGTTGGAGGCGCAGACGCAGGCCTATGTGAAGGGCGAGCCGCTGCCGCGGAAGGTTTACCCGTACCAGATCGCGTTCAACTGCATCCCGCAGGTGGATACGTTTGGCGCCGACGGCTACACGGGCGAGGAGAACAAGATGATGCTGGAGAGCCGCAAGATCATGGGGCTTCCGGCTCTCAAAGTCTCCGCAACCTGCGTCCGAGTCCCGGTCGTGCGCGCCCATTCGATTTCCGTCAGTGCCGAATTCGAAAAGCCCGTCAGCGTCGAGGCCGCCCGCCAGGCGATCCGGGAGTTCGAAGGCGCCGTCCTCGTCGACGAACCCGCGGAGAAGAAGTACCCGACGCCTCTCGATTTCGCCGAAAAGGTGAAGTGCGGCGTCGGACGCATCCGTGTCGATACCGCGTTCGACAACGGTCTCTCGTTCTGGGTGGCCGGCGACAACCTCTGGAAGGGCGCCGCGCTCAACGCCGTGCAGAACGCCGAACTGATGTTCCGCAAGGGCTGGCTCAAGCCGAAGGCCGCGCTGGCCAAGGTTTGACGTTCACCTGTTTCGTGGAGGGCGCGCCGTCAGGCGCGCCTTTCTCGTTTGTTCGC
>QAYY01000008.1:16700-47650 GCA_003054665.1 Opitutaceae bacterium EW11
CTTGTCAGCCCGGCATTCGGACGGCTTATCTGCGCTCTTGGCCCGGACGCCTAGCTCAGTTGGTTAGAGCATGTCGTTTACACCGACAGGGTCGGGGGTTCGAGTCCCTCGGCGTCCACCAGCCTTCGTTCGCGGCGCAGCGAGAATGAAGGTCTCTCTTCAGCGTTTCGCGCCGGCGAACCCGGAAGAGCCCCCTCCGCTGCGAGCCCTGGACGGGCAGCCGTCCTGAGCTTCTTCAACTCTCCGTCGGTCCCGCTTCTCTCCCTTGCACACTACACATCACGAAATGCGTCACACGATCTCCGTCCTCGTTGAGAACAAGTTCGGCGTTCTGGCGCGCGTCTCCGGAATGTTCAGCGGACGCGGGTTCAACATCGACACGCTCAACGTCGCCCCGACTCACGACGCCACGTTGTCCCGCATCACGGTCGTCTTGAAAGGCGACGATGCCGCGCTCGACATGGTGACCAAGCAGCTCCGAAAGCTGGTCAACGTCGTGGAGGTCGTCGATTTCAAGGAAGGCCAGGCGGTCCAGCGCGAGTTGCTTTTGGTGAAGGTGAAGGCCGACGGGAAAACCCGTTCCGAGATCCTCCAGATCGCGGACATCTTCCGCGCCAAGATCGTCAACGTCGCGCACGATTCGCTCATCGCCGAGGTCACCGGCGACGAGGGCAAGCTCGCGGCGTTCCTCAAGCTTCTCGAGCCCTTCGGCATCCTCGAACTTGCCCGCACCGGACAGCTGGCGCTCAAGCGCTGACGCCGTCGTTTCCGTTTACCAACCCCGCAACTCCAACTTCCGACTCCGCCTTTTCACATGCCCGCTAAAGTCTACACCGACAAAGACGCCGATCTTGGCGTGTTCCAGAACAAGACCCTCGCTGTGCTCGGCTACGGTTCCCAAGGCCATGCGCACGCGCTTAACCTGAAGGACTCCGGCTGCAAGGTCATCATCGGCCTGTATCCGGGCAGCAAATCGAAAGCCGTCGCCGAGCAGCACGGCTTCGAGGTGGTGGAGACGGGCGAGGCGGTCCGCCGCGCCGACGTCATCATGGTCGGCCTGCCCGACATGAAGCAGGCTTCGGTATACGAGAAGGACATCCTTCCGAACCTCTCCAAGGGCAAGACGCTGCTCTTCAGCCACGGCCTCTCGGTTCACTTCAAGCTGATCAAGCTGCACCCCGAGATCGACGTGATCATGGTCGCCCCGAAGGGCCCGGGCCACATGGTCCGCCGCCTCTACACCGAAGGCAAAGGCATGCCGGCCCTCATCGCGGTCGCGCAGGACAAGTCCCGCAAGGCGAAGAAGAGCGCGCTCGCTTGGGCCAAGGGCATCGGTTCGACCCGTGCCGGCGTGCTCGAGACGACGTTCAAGGAAGAAACCGAGACGGATCTTTTCGGCGAGCAGGCCGTTCTCTGCGGCGGCGCCAGCGCCCTTGTCAAAGCCGGCTTCGAGACGCTCGTCGAAGCGGGTTACCAGCCCGAGATGGCGTACTTCGAGTGCCTGCACGAGCTGAAGCTCATCTGCGACCTGATGTACGAGTCGGGCATCGCTGGCATGCGCTTCTCGATCTCCGAGACCGCCAAGTACGGTGACATCACCCGCGGCCCGCGCGTCATCAACAAGGATACCAAGAAGGAGATGAAGAAGATCCTGAAGGAAATCCAGAGCGGCCAGTTCGTTAAGGAGTGGGTCGCCGAATACAAGGGCGGCCTGAAGAACTACAACAAGCTCCTCGCCGACGGCGCCAAGCACCCGATTGAAAAGACCGGCGAGCGCCTGCGCGGCATGATGCCCTGGATGTCGAAGAAGAACATCAAGGGCGTTCAGGCGGCGTACTAAACGCCTTCGACGAAAAGGCTGAAGGACTGAAAGACTTGGTCCAGGGAACCGGCCGTCGTGCGCCCGGTTGCCATCCGCTCCCTTCAGCCTTTCAGTCCTTCAGCCCATCAGCTTCTCGCCTTGAAAAAGCTCATCCTCGCCACCCGCAAGAGTCCCCTCGCGCTCGCCCAAACCGAAATGGTCGCCGCGCATCTGCGCGAAATACTCGGCGTCGAAACCGAGTTGCTGAAGATCGTGACCACGGGCGACAAGCAGACCGAGTGGTCCCTCGAGAAGAAGGGCGGCAAGGGGCTGTTCACCTCGGACCTCGAACAGGCGCTGAAACGCGGCGAAGCCGATGTGGCCGTCCACAGCACGAAGGACCTTCCCGGCGATATGGACGCGGATTTGGCGATCGCCGGCTATCTGCCGCGCGAAGATCCGAGGGACGTCCTTGTGCTGCATGCCGGCGTGTCTGTGCCGAAAACGATCGCGACGGGCAGCCCGCGCCGGCGGCTGCAGCTGCAGCTGCTGTATCCGGCGACTCAATTCACCGAGATTCGCGGCAATGTGGACACACGGCTGCGCAAGATCGGAGCCGACCATGTTGCGGACGCCACCATGCTTGCCGCCGCGGGGCTGAACCGGCTTCGCATCGGCAATTGGCCGGGCGTGGAGTTTCACGCGATGGGCTTCGAAACGATCGTTCCCGCCGTCGGGCAGGCAGCCGTCGCGGTGCAATGCCGCCGAACGGAGATGGAGAGATTCGCCGGCATCTTCGACGCCGCCACCGCCCGCGCGGTGAACCTCGAACGCGCGTTCCAGACGGCCCTGGGCGGCGGATGCCATACGGCCTTTGCGGCCCATGCGTCGGGAAAGACGCTCTACTTTTTCCACGAGAAAACAGGGCAGAAGAAGCTGCCCCTCACCGACGCCGATTACGCTGCACCGAAGGAGACCGCCGCCCGGGTGCTGAAAGAGCTGGGTTTCTAGCTCGACGGTCAGCCGGACGCGTCCTCGGCAAGCTGCGGTGCACATGATGCCAGCCGGCACCTCGCGGTTTTCGCGAGAGAACGATTGGCCCGGTAGGCCCCGGTTCCTACCGAGCCGCCACGTCCGGGCGACGCCGGCATTCGCCCGAGAGACCGCTCGCGGTTTCCGTTTGCCGGGACTCGGGGCTGTTCGTCAGTGTTTGTCCTTTCTTCCGCGGCGGCTTCCGTTGCCGCGGTCTCCACTATGTCACAAGGAATCGTTTATCTCGTGGGCGCCGGACCCGGTGATCTCGGCCTCGTCACCTTCCGCGCCAAGGAGCTCATCGAGCGCGCTGACGTCCTCGTGTACGACTACCTCGTGCATCCCGATTTGCTCCAGTGGTGCACACCCGAGTGCGAACAGGTTTACGTCGGCAAGAAGGCGGGATTCCACGCACTTCCGCAGGAGCAGATCGAAACGCTGCTCGTGAAACATGCGAAAGCGGGCAAGACGGTGGTGCGGCTCAAGGGCGGCGATCCGTTCATCTTCGGTCGCGGAGGGGAAGAGGCGAAGTGCCTTGCGCGCGACGGCGTGCCGTTCGAAGTCGTTCCCGGCGTCACTGCGGCGCTGGCCGCGGGAGCCTATGCAGGCATCCCGCTGACCCATCGGAACACCAGTTCCACGCTTGTTTTCCTCACCGGCCATGAAGACCCGAAGAAACATGAGCTGCAGGTCGATTGGCGGAGCTACGGCGCCCTGAAGAACGCCACGCTCGCGATCTACATGGGCATGGGGCATCTCCGCTTCATCCTCGACGAACTGATGGCGGGCGGTCTTTCCGCGGAAACGCCGGCGGCCGTGGTGCAATGGGCATCGCTCGGTCGCCAGCGCAGTGTCGCCGGCACGGCGGCCACCCTGGCGGGCCTCGTGGAAAAGGCGAAACTCGCCGCTCCTGCGATCATCTTTGTCGGCGAGGTGGTGAAGAACCACAACCAGATCGACTGGTTCGAGCGGCTTCCGCTCTTCGGCCGCCGCGTGGCCATCACGCGGACGCGCGAGCAGGGGAGCGAACTTCGGGAAAAACTGGAGGCGCAGGGCGCCGAGGTGCTCGAACTGCCGCTGATCAAGGTCACCAAGAAGGTCGATCGTCAGACGATGGCCGACGTCTTTCTCGAGCTCGGACACTACGACTGGGTTGTTTTTACCAGCCCGAACGGCGTGAAGTATTTCTTCGAGGAGACGTATCGGGTTTTCGACGACGTTCGCTCCCTCGGGCTGCTCCGGTTTGCCTGCATCGGCGAGGCGACGGCGCGTGCGATCCGCGAGCGCCACGTCAAGGTGGAGTGCATGCCCGACGCGGCGACGGCGGAAGCGCTGGCGGAAGCGCTGATCGCCACGGGCAGTCTCGACAGCGCCCAGGTGCTCGTCGTGACCGGGAACCTCAATCGCGATACCCTCGTGACGAAACTCGAGGAGGCGCGGGCGATCGTCGACCAGTTTCCCGTCTACGAAACCCAGCCCAACGATCTGAGTGGCGATGCGGCGGCTCAGGATTTCCGCGAGCGCGGAGCCGATGCGATCCTCTTCGCGAGTTCGTCGGCGGCGCAGGGTTATTCCGATCAGGCGAAGGCGCTGAAGCTGGGACCGGAGGCGAAACGCCCGTTGGTTGGCAGCATCGGTCCACAAACTTCGGAGACGCTGAAAGAACTCGGCCTGCCCGTCGCGTTCGAAGCGAAAAAGCCCGGCCTGGATGCGTTGGTTGAGGCGCTCGTCGCGAAGCTGAAGCGGTAGGGACGGAGCTACGGAGAGTTCGGGCAGACGTCCGTGCTTGCACGTATGGTGGCGTGCCGTCAGCCGGAAGGCGCGCCTCCGGGTCGGTGCCTCGAAGGCGGCCCGGGCCGCAAGCGCGGAGGACCAACGACCAACTCCCCGGCTACACCCCAGCGCGGCCGAACTTCGCTCTTCCAACTTCTAACTTCCAACTTCTAACTTCCACCGCGGCCGCTTCGGCCGCGCTCCTGCAATGAAAGTCCCGTTTCTCGACTTGTCCCTCCAACACAAGGCGCTCCGCGAACAGGCGCTCGCGGCGCTCGCGGCGACGTACGATGCGACGCGGTTTTGCCTCGGCAAAGACGTTGAGGATTTCGAGAAGGCGTTTGCCTCGACGCTCGGCTACTCGAAGGCGCTGGGCGTGAATAGCGGAACGGCGCCGCTTCACATGGCCTGCATGATCGCCGGTTTTGGTCCGGGCGACGAAGTGATTGTCCCTCCTTTCACGTTCATCTCCTCGGCTTGGGGCATCAGCTACGTCCGTGCCACGCCGAAGTTCGTCGATATCGAGGAGGGGACGTTCAATCTCGATCCGGCGAAGGTGGAGGCGGCCATCACGCCGCGCACCAAGGGCATCGTTGTCGTTCATCTCTTCGGTCAACCGGCGCGGATGGACGAGATCATGGCCATCGCCAGGAAACACCGACTTTTCGTGATCGAGGACTGCGCCCAGGCGGACTGCGCCCAGGCGGTGGGCGCGCGCTACAAGGGCACGCCCGTGGGCATCATCGGCGACGTCGGCACCTTCAGCTTCTATCCGACCAAGAACCTCGGTGGCTGCGGAGAGGGTGGGGCGCTCGTCGCCAAGGACGACGCGGTCTTCACCACCGCGCGCCAACTTCGCGTGCACGGTTCCGACCGCCGCTACTACCACGACATTGTCGGCGGAAATTTCCGCATGGACGGATTCCAGGGCGCGCTGCTCAACGTGAAGTTGCCGCACCTCGCCGGCTGGAACGCCCGCCGTCAGGAGATCGCCGCGCGTTACCTCAGGGAGCTCAAACTCGCCGACCTGCAGCTGCCGGAGCAGCCCGCTTACGGCAAATCCGTCGTCCATCAGTTCACCGTTCGCCACCCGCGTCGCGACGCGCTGCGCGAGCATCTGCAAAAGCAGGAAGTCGGCACCGACCTGATCTACCCCGTTCCGTTGCACCTCCAGAAATGCTACGCGAGCCTCGGATACAGCTCTGGTTCGCTTCCGGTCGCGGAGAAGGCCTGCGCGACGTGCGTCAGTCTGCCGATTTTCCCCGAACTGACCGATGCGCAGGTGGAACACGTGATTCGTTCGGTGAACTCGTTCTGAGAGCTGAAAGAAAACGAGCCGGACATGGGTCTGGCCGAATTCCGCGGTCGGTTCTGGCATCCGTGCAGGCATGAGCGACCGGCAGCCGCCGGGACCGCGCCGGCATATCTAAGATGTTCTCACAATTGGTGTTTTACAGGCGAACAAATCAGGATATTCCCCCCTTACCCTCGCGAAACCCCTGCAACGCGTGGCGCTATGATCAACGGCATCCGATTCAAAGTTTGTGGCCTGACTTCATTGGTTGACGCCGAAGCGGCGGACGCCGCCGGCGCGGATTACCTCGGATTTGTTCTGTATCCGAAATCGCCGCGCCATGTGACGCTGGAGGCGTTCAAGGCGATGCGACCCCGCTTGCCGGACCGGAAGAAAGTCGCGGTCGTGGTGGAGCCGACAGTCGAGGAGCTGCCCCAGTTGCTCGAAGCCGGCTTCGACGTCGTGCAGCTCCACTTCTCGAATCACACGCCTTTTTTCCAGGTGGCGGTTTGGGCGGAAGCGCTCTCACCCGACCAGCTGTGGCTTGCGCCGCGGGCACGGCACCATGAACTCGATCCCGCCTTTTTCCCGCTCGCGACCACGATCCTTTTCGACGCGCACGATCCGCACTCGTACGGCGGCACGGGGAAGACGAGCGATTGGAAGGAATTCGTTCACCTCCGCGAGCGCTACAGCCGCGTGCAGTGGATCCTCGCGGGCGGCCTGAACAGCCACAACATCGAGGAGGCCATTCGCGAGACCGGCGCCGATTTTGTCGACGTGAACAGCGGCATCGAGTCGTCGGCGGGCGTGAAGGACCATGCCAAGCTGACCGCATTCGCCGAGGCGCTTCGGCACGCGACTGCGAAGCATCATCCGAAGGCCAACTGATCCCCGGCGGGCTCGACGGCAGCGGCCGACCGCGGCGCGCTTGTGAACGACCGGCCGGATCGTAACATCGCGAACACTATGCCGGAACGCATCGGAATTCTCACGGGCGGCGGAGACTGCCCTGGACTCAACGCTGTCATTCGCGCCGTGGTCAAATCGGCCACCCGTCTGGGCTGGGAAACGCTCGGCTTCGTCAACGGCTACGAAGGACTTCTTTCCCCCGTGACGTATCGGACACTCGACTACCGGGAAATGGGGCCGCTTCTCAAGGAAGGCGGCACCATTCTCGGAACGACGAACCGCGGCCGCTTTTCAGCCAAGGCGGGGCAGGGCGAGAAGGCGAGCATCCCGGTGGAGATTCTCGACGAGGCCAAACGCACGGTGGAGAAGCTTGGGCTCCGGGCGCTGATCTGCGTCGGCGGCGATGGATCGCTAACCATCGCCCAGCAGCTCTTCGAACGCGGCGTGCCGGTGATCGGAGTCCCGAAGACGATCGACAACGATCTGGAGGCGACCGTGGTGACGTTCGGATTCGACTCGGCCGTTGCCTGCGCCACGGATGCGCTCGACCGGCTTCACACCACCGCTGCGAGTCACAACCGCGTCATGGTGCTCGAGGTCATGGGGCGGTACGCCGGCTGGATCGCGAGCCACGCCGGAATCGCCGGCGGCGGCGACATCATCCTGATCCCGGAGATCCCCTTCAACTACGACTCGGTGTGCAAGAAAATCGCCGAGCGCGAGGCGATGGGCCGGACGTTCACGCTCATCGTCGTCGCCGAGGGTGCGCGGCCCAAGGGCGGCAGCTACGTCGAGCAGGAGAGTGCGGCCAAGGACCACGAAACCCGTCTGGGCGGAATCGGCGCGATCGTTGCGGCCGAGGTCGGCAAACGCACCGGCAAGGACACCCGCGTCGTCGTGCTCGGCCATCTCCAGCGCGGCGGCGGGCCGACGACCTTTGATCGGCTGCTCTGCACCCGCTTTGGCGCGGCGGCGGTGCGCCTGGCCCAGGAGAAGAAGTACGGCCACATGGTCGCGCACAATCCACCGGATACGGTCGCGGTGAAGATCACCGAAGCCATCGGCCGCCTTCGCACGGTGCCGATCGACGGCGACATCGTCCGCACCGCGCGCGCCCTCGGCGTGAGCTTCGGCGACGAATAATCGCGGCGGGCCAGGTACGCAGATTCGACGGGTTCTGTTTATGCCATGTCTCCGATCCGGCTTCGGATCTCGGAAGCGGCGACATTGACCTGCCGCGCCTAGACTGGCGTAGTTTCTGTATGCAGCACCGCGATACCAGCTTCGCGGCTCGACTGCTGGGCGTGGCGTGCCTCAGCGCGGCGCTTGGCGTGAGGGCCAATCCATCTCCGACCCCTGCGGCCGTTTCGGAGGGCCTGAGCGCCAAGGCGGAGGCTGTGGCGGTCATGGATCTGCTTCAGTCGTACCATTTCTCGGATACAACGTTCCAGGACATCAGTTCGGCTGAGCTGCTCGATGGATTTCTCGATGATCTGGATGCCGAGCATTCTGTGCTGACAGCCGAGGATGTTCGGTTTTGGCACGCGCGTTTCGATCGGAACCTGAAGGCGGTATACCTGCTAAACGGGAATCTTGCGCCGATCGACGAGATCTATGCCCGATACGTCCGGCGTGCACGATCGCGGATCGTTTGGTTGCAAGAGAAGCTGACGACGCCCGTCGATTTTTCCCAACCGGGCACCTTCGAACGCGACCGCAGCACTGCGTTAAGGCCTGCGGAGGGAAACGAAGCGGATGCGCTCTGGTACGTTTGGATGAGAGATCGGCTGGCCGAAGCGCTGGTCGCCGGCGCAGATGAGGCCCGGGCGCGCGAGCATGTTCGCACTCTGCTCATGCGGTGGAGCGAGGAACTTGATCGGCCGAGACCGTGGGCGGTAAGGGAGGCATTTCTCAATGCGATCACCGGAGCGTTTGACCCGCACAGCGGCTACTTCTGCACGGCGACGGCGGAAGAATTCGAAGCTGAGCTTTCAAGCGAAACGCTCTCGGTGGGATTTCGGCTCGTACGAACTGGAAACAAGATCGTCGTTGGGCGGATCGCGCCCGGAAGCGCCGTCGATCTCGCCGGCGAACTCATTCCCGGAGATGAAATCGTATCCATCCGTGGATCGGACGGACAACCGGTAGATTGTGCGACTGCATCTCCTGCGGCTCTCTACGCCCGGCTGAGCGGCCCCGAGGGGACTGCAGTTGAGGCTGAAGTCCGTCGAGACGGAGAAGCCGTTCGCAAGCTGACTCTGCGATGCTCGCCGCAACAGATGATCGAGAATAGGGCCTCCGGCAGCCTAGTGACGTTGCCTGACGGGACGCACGTAGGTGTTGTCTCTCTCCCCGTTTTCTACGGAAGCGGGCAGCAGGTGAAAGGAGCGCCAACTGCGGAAGACGATGTTCGTGAATTGCTCGGCGTCTTCAAGGAACGCGGGGTAAGCGCCGTTGTGATGGACCTGCGCGACAACGCTGGAGGATTGATCGAGCAAGCGGCGCGACTGGCTGGGCTCTTTCTTCACGGCGGAACGACGCTGTTGGCCCGAGGCTCTTCTGGCGCGGTCGACGTGCTTTGCGACGACGATCCACGGGCAGATTTCGCCGGGCCACTGGTCGTGTTGACCTCGCCCGCCAGCGCTTCAGCGAGCGAAGCCCTGGCGGGTTCCCTGCAGCGACTAGGTCGTGCCGTCGTGGTTGGTGGCGAGACGACTTTTGGGAAGGGAAGCGTCCAGCACTATATCGATTTGGCGGCACTTCAGGCCCAGTCACCTTGGAAGCAATCGGAGCGGTGGGGAAAGATGCGACTCACACGGCGGCTCTATTACCTTCCTGACGGAAGTTCTCCCCAACGAACTGGAATTCGTTCGGATGTCATAGTGCAGTCGCCCGTCTCTCCGGGATTTCGCAGCGAATCGGCGCTGCCGCACGCACTTCCCTCCCTTCGACTTGATTCCGCGCTGCCCGAAATTGTGCGGCCCGATGGAGTCGCGCTGGTCAATTCAGCACTGCTCTCTGCACTTGTCGGCGGCGCAACCCGGCGCGCGAAGGAGTTGCCTGAGTTGGCGCTCTGGCGCGAGATTCGTTCCCTGACGGAGCGTCGCCTCGCCGCTGCCTCCGTGCGATCCCTGCGTGTGGAGGAGCGGCGAAAAGATCACGAAACCGAGTTGGATCAGCGACGTGAGCTGCGAAAACGGTATCTTTCGCAGGCAAGTGCAGACGCCTACCAAGAGGAGGCGGTGGAGCTTCGGTCCATCTCCGAGGCGCAGGAACGTCACCAGCGAGCTCTACGAAGCCGAAAGTGTGCTGACGGTCGTCCGTGGGTGAACGGTGTCCATCGCGGGATCGTCGTTTTCGAACGTGCGGGTAAAGTAGTTGAGGTGGACCTACGCCGGATCGACTACACGCGAGCGGCAGACGACATGGATACCCTCGTAACGGCCTGGAAAGGCGCCACGGGAGTAATAGCCTCGCGGACGGATATCAGCCGGTGTCTCGCGGAGCTGTCGCTGCTTGTAGAAGAGGGGTGGGATTTCGGTGATCTGCTCCGTCCGTTTTCAGGCTGCCGTTCCACCGTGCCCGCCGAGGCCACATTTCGAGCCGGAGTTGAGGCAGTATGCCTGTGTTTGGCGCGAAACGAGGAGGAACGTTTACGTTGCTCTGCCGGATTCGATATTCCGGCACGCGAGGCAGTCCGCGTCGCTGCGGAATGGGCCGCGAGAGATCGGACCGTCAATGGCCCCGATGCAGGGCCTCGATCAACTACTGCTCCATGAAAGTCCACCGCTCGGGTATATTGATACTGCTCTGGGTCGTGTTAGCGTATTCCTCTGCTGGCGCTTCAGTGCCTCAGGCCCCCGTAACAGACAAGGTGGCGCAGCGGGAGATCAACCCCGAAGTAGTTCAGAAGTACTGGGCGGCAATCCGGCTGCTGGGCTCGAAGGACGAGAGCGAAAAGGCGAAAGCGCGTGTTCTTCTCAAGGAGGCAGCAGAAGCGGAATTCCCTCCTGCCCAGAACGAGCTCGGCACATGTCTCGTTTCCGGGGAAGCTGGCTTCGAGAAGGAAGCCAAGAAGGCAGTGGCGCAGTTTCGGCTGGCAAGTGCGCGTGGGTGTCCGCAGGCCTCCTTCAATCTTGGCCTATGCTTCATGCACGGGACAGGCGTGCGGCGAGATTGGAACAAGGCGGCCGAGTGCTTCGAACTGGTAGTTCGGTCTGACGCCGATTTCTCGGTTGCTCCACCGCCCTCGGAACTGTCCTCCACACCTGCCCCGAACGCCGTAACGCCCACGGTGTCGGGGGAACTCGGGAGGGACGCGAGCGAGGAAATCCGCGCCAGGGCGCACGCCAATCTGGGGTTGTTGTATGCGCGAAGTGGTGACGACGGGAAGGCGCAATTGCACGATGTGGCGGCAGCAGAGGCAGGCGAGGGGGGGCGCGCTGGCGTCTATGAGGCGGCAGTGAGAGCGGCAGTGCGGCTAGCGTTTGGGCAGGGAATACCTCGCGATATGTCGAAGGCGAACGCCATGCTCGAACACAGCCGAAAGCTATCTCGCCGCATTGCGTCCAGCCTGGCCCATCAACTAGCCAGCAGAAAGCTCGTTGATGCCTTCGCCACGGAAGAGTTTGAGCAAGAATTCTCGAAAAAGGCCGAAGCAACGCAGCGAGCACTGTGGTTCGGTGTCGCGGGCTCGTTCGCCGATCCGAAGTCCAAAGATTACGACCTGAAGGAAGCGATTAAGTGGTACGAGCTTGCGGCGCAGAGCAATGATTGTTGGGCGATGCTCAACCTGGCCTTCATCTACGTTGAAGGGAAACTCGGCTCTTCCGATCCGACGAAGGCGTTCACCTGGTTCAAAGCGGCGGCTGAGAAGGGGCATCACTTGTTGGGATATGCAAATCTGGCCATTTGCTACGAGCGAGGATTCGGTGTAGTGGCGGATCACGCCAAGGCCGTTGAGATCGCGTCCGCAAACAAAGACGAGGACTTTGTGTGCTATCTGGTGACGATCGGACAATCGCCACCGGGCGTTGTTACCTATGAACAGGCGGTGAAGATTCATCTCGATTGGGCCAAGAGCCGGCACGAAGCGCATGCGCAGTATCTCCTTGGAAACCGGTTTTGGAATGGTTGGGGCGTAGAAACAAACAAAGCGACTGCGGTTTCTTGGTATCGGAAGGCAGCTGCACAGAAACACGGTCTCGCCATGGTGGCATTGGCATCCGCCTGCTATGATGAATATTGGTATGTCTCGGGTGCGTCATCTGATAATCACTTCGAGCGTGCGGCCGAGTACTACAAACGGGCTGTTGACCTCGGTGAGGCCTCTGCGGCTGCAAGTTTGGCTTTCCTGTATTCGGAAGGATGGGGCGTGCCCAAGAGCGAAGACAAAGCAGTCGAATATTACGAACGTGCGTTGCAGCTGGATCCCAAGCAAACCAAGGCCCTCAACAATCTTGGAGTGTGGTACGAAAAGCGGTGGAAAGAAGCCAAGGCCGCCGGCGATGCCGCAGCGTTGGCGGAGAGCCGAGAGAAAGCCCTTAGGCTGTATCGAACGGCCGACGAGGCGGGCAACGGCGTCTCCAGCTATAACCTTGGGATGCTCTCGTATGAGGGTAAGCTCGTTCCGCGAAACTACGAGGAAGCGTACGTCCTGTTTGAGAGAGCGGCTTCTCGCGGGCACGAGTATGCTCGGGTGCGATTGGGTATCATGCACGAAATGGGGCAGGGCGTGCCGGTCACGCCCGAGGAGGCTGCCTACCACTATCGTCTCGCGGCGCTTGATGGTAACCTCGATGCCTTGCGCCGTCTCTGCCTCTATTATCTATCGCCGGCGAGCGGCGGACGCGATCTGGATAGAGCTGCCTTCTGGTTGCTCCGCTTGGCGGACACCGGCGATATCGAGGGGCTTCTAGCGTTCGTCGATATCCTGATTGACCGCGGCGAATACAAACAGGTGCGCCCTATTCTTAACGAATTCGCGGACAACAAAGATCCTGCGCTGCGCTGTTTCGCTCTGCAGCGGCTCTCGCGACTTTATCGTGAGGGGCTCGGCGTGGAGGCAAATCCGTCGAAGTCGGATCGACTCGCCAAAAAGGCGGCGGACCAAGCCACCCCAGAAGTCTACTATACGCTCGGCGTTCTGCTGATGAAGGAAGCCAAAAAAACGGAGGCGGCCGCGATGTTCGAAAGGGCAGCTGACGCGGTTGCCCGCGCTGCCTACAGGCTCGGCTGTCTCTATTTCTCGGGCGACGGCGTACCGAAGGACACAACCAAAGCCTGGGCGCTTTTTCGTCAGGCGGCGGCGAAAGGAGATGACGAGGCGCAGCTGAATCTCGCGATTAGCACATGTACCCGCGTTCCTGGCGCCCCAAGCGTCGAGGAGGCGCTGACATACGCGAAACAAGCCGAGGCGAAGGGCTTAGCCGACGCCGATCGTGTGCGTAAGAAACTCGAAAGAATGGAAGCAGATCTATCGCGCCCGGCAGGTAGATCTCCTGGTAAATGACGGCGTTTGAAGTGTCTTGGAGCTGGCGACGGTCGTGTCTGGGATGAAACGCGAGTTCGGTTCCAGGCTAGGTGGGGATTTTGGCGGACGCCGGGAGGCTCGGCCCGGTCAGCGGGCGGGTATCTCGAGAGTGGGAGGGGCTTTTTCGAAACGGTCCCACTGGGCGTTGATCGTATCCACGACGCGGCGACCCACCGCGTAGGCGGCTTCGAGGGCGGGTAGATAGCCGCTCAACACGCCTCCGCTTTCGCTCTGCAGGCTTTCCGCCGCGGTCGCGCCGGGCCACTGCATGTCGTAGTTGCTCGCGGTGCGCAGGAGAAGGACGCGGGCGGAGTCGGCGCGCCCGGCCTTGGCCAGCGAAGAGAGCGCGTGAAGGGTGCCGGTGTCCTCCATCGCGGTGGTCACGTAGTTCCCCTTGCCGGAAGTGTAGTATCGCACCCAGTCGTTGGCCCAGGCGTTGAGCTTGGCCCCGTGCCAGAAGGTACTGGCGGCGAGATTGTCGCCCTCCAGAACGAAGGGAGGGCGGAGCGCCTGCGGATATCCCACGAAGAGGGCACGGCGCCTTCGGAGTTGGTCATTATCGGCCAGCGGCGTGTCCCGCGTGAGTTGAAACGCCCACTCGACCAGCGCGGGGTTCAGCTCAAAAACGTGGCCTTCGGCGCCAGTTCCCGTGGGCTGGGGGAGTTCGTAGGGCCGCTTGCGATCGAGCGGTATGTATCCAGTGGACCATTCAGGAGGCGCCTCGCGACCGTCGATTTCGTGGGCAAGGTCCCCGTCGACCGCAAAGTGCGCCCAAACCGCCGAACCTACGGAACCATCCGTCGGATCGATGCCGGCGATTCCGGCGATCAGCCAATAGCTCTCTCGCAGATCGAATCGCGGATCGAGGCCGAGCGCCATGATCGAGGCAGCGGCCCGGGTGTTTCCCATGCCCGTGACGATGCCCAGCACCGTTCCGTCCGCATTGAGCCGCACGTCGTGGCAGGCGGCAGGCAGTGGCAACACGCGGTCCAGGTGCATTCGCTCCACCCAGAACTGAAATTCGCCCGGCACGTCGCCGGTGTCGGCGCCGACTTCGAACATCGTCACGATCACGATCCTTGGCCGAAGGGGCTCAGGTGCTGCGGAGAGCAGAGACCAGGTGGCGAGGAGCGCGAGGAAGATTCGGAATGGCACGCGAAGCGCAGAGCAACCGGCATACCTCTTTTTTCCCGGTCCTGTGCGACGAGGCCGATTTTCGACGGCGTGGCATCCGCGGTGCTCCCCGCAACGGATGAATCTTCGTCTATCTGTCGTCCTTGCCCGAGCGGCGTGGTTGAGCGTCGCCGTGCTCGTTTTGTGCGGTCCGGTGCGCGCGGCCGAAAAGCTGATTGCGCTTTGCGGGGCGTATCCGCCGGAAATGGAGGCGCTCAAAAAGGGCTTCGGAGCGACGGCGGGAAACGGTTTCGAGCGGACTGTTGTGCGCGGGGTGGAGTTCTGGCGCGGCAGCTACGCCGGCAAGCAGGTCGTGATCTTTCGGACCGGAATGAGCTTGGTGAACGCCTCCTATCAACTGCAGCTCGCACTGGACCATTTTCCCATCACGCACGTGCTGTTTGCCGGAGTGGCGGGGGGCGTGGATCCGTCGCTGCACGTCGGGGACGTGGTGATTCCGGAGCGCTGGGCGTATCACGGCGAGGCGGCGTACCTGAACGACGACGGCAAGGGCGGGTTCAACAAGCCGGACTACTTCACGGTGCGGTACAAAAACTTCGGGATGATCTTTCCCGAAGAGGTGGGAGCGATCCGGCCCGACGGCGTGGAGCAGGAGCACGTTCCCGCGTTTCCCGTCGATCCGGGTTTGCTTGAAACGGCGCGGAAGATCGTGCCGGCCCTGCCCGCGATCAGGAAGGGCGGACGCGCCGTCCAGGTTCTCGTGGGCGGCACCGGCGTGGCGGGTACCGTCTTCCTCGACAACGCCGCTTACCGGGAGTGGATCTACGCCGTCTGGAAGGCGCGTTGCGTCGATATGGAATCCACGGCCCTGGCGCAGGTGGCGTACGCGAACGGGAAACCGATTCTCATCGTCCGTGGATTGAGCGATCTCGCGGGAGGCCAGGCCGGCCCGAATCCGATCTCATCGAACGAAAGCCCGGTATCCGACATCGCAGTACAAGTGCTGCGGAAGATCGTGGAGGCGCTCTAGAACGGCCCCTGGCGACTATCAGGAGCGTTGCTGCGCGTGTGGCGGATCATCGAACTTGCTTGTATCCGCAGTGCTCGGGCTTCGTGGCATTTCGGTTGCTGAAACCGACCCGCATGAACCGAAGCACTGGGGCAGCTCTGCTGCTCACCGCCATGGGCGCGTTTGTCGTCGGATCCGCCAGCGCGCTGCGCGCGGATGCCGCCCCGGACCCGGCCGACGAAACAGTCCGGCTGGAGAAGCTGGAGATCACCGACGTGCCCGTCGAAAAGCAGATCCTTCCCACCTCGAGGCCGTTCGAGTCCGTGTTCGGCACCAACGACAACATCGTCGACGTGCCGCGGAACGTGACGATCATCTCCCGGCAGCAGCTGAACGACATCAGCATCTCGGACGTGCGGGATTTCTCGAAGCTCACGTCCAGCTCGTACACGACGACCAACTTCGGCGCGCCGGCCAACCCGAGCATCCGAGGGCAGACAGCCGACATGTTCATCAACGGCGTCCGTGCGAGCATGACCAGCAACGGAAACGGCATCCCGCTCGATTTCAATTCCGTCGAGTCGGTGAACATTGTGAAGGGGCCGGCGACCGCCGTGCAGGGCGCTTCGATGTATGTCGGCGGTTTCGCGGATTTGATCACGAAGCGCCCGTTCTTCGACGGCTTCAAAGGCACGGCGAGCTATACGATCGGCTCCTACGGGCTGAACCGCTGGACGCTCGACGTCGGCGGGCCGGTCTCGAAGCAGACCGCCTACCGGATCAGCTATTCCGGCGAGTACAGCGACGGGTATTGGAACGATTGGTACAAACGCACCCAGTCGCTCTACGGCGCCGCGATCTGGCGGCCCAATGACCGGTACGAGCTCTTCGTGAACGCGAGCGCCTACTACGGCGACTACACCGAAAACTGGGGCATCAACCGGGTGACCCAGGATCTGATCGACAACCTGAGCTACGTCACGGGCATCAACACCAACAACGGCTCGGCCGGTTCGCCTTCGGATCCGCAGAATTCCGTGAACGTGAAGGGCGGCGGCAACGAGATGGCCTGGGGGCCGGCGGTCACCCTGAACCGTCACCTGCGGCTGATCAAGCCGGGCAACAACTCGATCGCGCGATCGTTCAACTTTCAGGCGATCCAGACCGACAGGGCGACGGATGTGCTGATGGTGAAAAACACCACGTTTCTCAGCTACGTCCGCCGCGACACGCTGAGCACCTACTACTACTCGGAGATCATCGATCCGTCGTTTTTCGCCGAGAATCGCACGGAGCTGCTCTTCGAGCTGCCCAAAGTGACGGTGAACACGGGCCTGGACCTCCGTTACCAGCGCACGAAAGCCTACGACGACTATTTCTTCGAACCTGTGAACGTCTGGGATCTCACCCGGGATCACGGATATATCGACGTGTACAACTCGACCGCTTTCCAGAGCGGAGGTCGTGGCTTTTCCGTGCCCGGCTGGGAAAATCGGTATGCCGAGCCCGGGCTTTTCAACGGCGATACGAATCACAGCTGGAGCTTGACGGGCGGGCCGTTCGTGCAGACCACGTGGCGGATCAATCCGAAGTTTTCGCTGGTCGCGGGCGGCCGCTACGACTTCATGCACGCCCACGTCCAGGAGCCGCTCCTTCCTCCATATCCCGAGGCTTCGATCGACGTCGCCATCCCGAACGCCAACGGGAGCCTGATTTTCAAGCCGACGGAGACGTCGAGCGTGTACTTCACGTACAACTACAGCGAGAACACTTCCGGCGCGGTGGGCAACGGCGGAGGAATCACCGGCTGGAACGCCGCGGGCACGGCCCTCGATCGGCAGAACTTCACCCAGCCGAGCGAGCTCTACGAACTGGGGGCAAAATACTCGGTGCTGAACAACAAGGTGTTTTTCAACGTCGCCCTGTTCGATCAGAAGCGCAGCGCCAAGAGCACCAGCAGCACGATCTTGAATACCTACCGCTACCGGGGCTTCGAAGCGGAGGCGAATTTCCAGCCGAACAAGTCCTTCTACGCCACGCTGTCCTACTCCCTGATCGACGCCACTCAGTCGGCGCCGTTCCAGTCTGACGGCGGCACGCCGTTGCTGCCGTCGCAGGGGATCTACTATGGAGACGGACGGGTCTCCGGTCTTCCCCGGCACCTGATCAACGCGCTGGCGACGTACACCTTCGAGAACGGCTTTGGGCTTTCCGGGACGCTCTTGGTGACGAGCAAGATCAACAACAACTTCGCCGGCACCCTGGTGATTCCTTGGCAGTACTCGCTCGATTTGAGCGCGTTCTATGCGCTGAAGAAGTGGGATTTCCGCCTGACGGTGCTCAACGCGACCGACGAAAAGAACTGGGCTCCGCCCAACGCCGTGTACGGCAACGGTTCGATCCTGGCTCTGCCGGGCACGGAGCTGCAGTTCACCGTGCGGTACAAGTTCTAGCAGAGGAGAGAGTCGAAACGTGGGCTGAGACGATCTTCCAGCCCACGTCCGGAAAGCGGACCCACACCTGGGATTGGCGAACGACGCGGGGCCGGCCTTCGAACTTCTGCGTGTATTCGGACATTACCGACGCGGCATCCCCTCCGATGGCAAGGATCTCGCGCCGGCGCAGTCGGCGGTCCGTGAAGACCGGCGTGTGCGAATTCCTGAACGCGGCGATTTCGGTGGCTCCGTAGGACTGCTCGCTGGCCCCGAAGCGCACCGCTTGGGGAGACGACCAGAAGAAGGCGGTGAGAGCGCCGACGTCGTTGGCGACGAGCGCGCGTTCGTAGGCGTCGTGCAGACGGGCGATCTCCGCCACGACTTCGGGATCGTTCAGGTCGGGCATGGCGGGTTCGGACGGCTGGTTATCTGAACCGCACCGTCACTTGTATCTCGACCGTGGCGTTTTTGGGCAGACCGGCCACGGCGATGGCCGTCCGGGCATGTTTTCCACACTCTCCGTAGAGCTGGGCAAACAGATCGCTCGCGCCGTCGATCACCTGCGGACTGGCGCCGAAGCCGGCGACGGCGTTGACGTAGCCGGCGACGTAGATGACATCCGTGACCCGCTCCAGCGAGCCGAGCGCCGCCTTGATCGCGGCCAGCGTATTCAGGGCGCAGACACGGGCGGCCTCATAGCCGGATTCGACGGTTTGTCCGTCTCCGACCTGTCCGGCGTGCGTGAGGACACCATCGCGGATGCTGATGGTGCCCGCGAGCACCAGGCTTTCGCCGTTAAACCGATAGGGGAGATAGTTTCCTCCGGGAATTGGCGCTGCGGGAAGGGAGAGTCCGAGCGCGTGCAGTCTGGCTTCGATTGCGTCCATGGTTTCAGGCGACCACGCCCTCGGCATCGGGATGGTCGAAGATCGCCTCGGGCAGGAAGGCGGAGATGGTCGTGGTCGGAGCGTTCACCAGCTGGCTGATCTTCAGGTCCAGAACGACGCTGCAGAGAACCAGTGACAGTTCGCGCGAGAGGGCCAGGCGGCGCTGGAGGAATTCCATCGCCCGGCGGACAGCGGCGCGCGCCGCCTGGCGCGGCTCCTCATGGGATTCGACGAAGACGTGAAACGGTTTTTCCGCGTAGCGGGGAGGCAGCAGCGCGGGGACGGCAAGGGCGTACGGGGCGGAGAGGTGCGCCCGTCTCCTGAGATTCACGCGGAGCGTGACGGCCATCGGCGCTTCCATGCCGTTGATCGAGACCTCTCCGTCTCCTTGCGCGGCATGGGCGTCGCCGGCACAGAGCCCGGCTTCCGGAGTGAACACCGGCAGGAGAAGCCGCGCGCCCACGCCGAGCTGGCGGACGTCCATGTTGCCGCCAAACGGTCCCGGTGCGCGCGTGCGGAATTCACCGGCTTCGGCGCGCTGGACACCGATGATCCCGCAGAACGGATGTAGATCGAGCGTCACACCGGGGATGCTCCGCGTCTGGCCGCCATCGAGGTTCCAGACGTGAAGAAAGTGATCGGTGAATTCGTCTCCAAAAAGACCGAGGCCGGGCATGATGCTCGTCCAGGCCCAGCCTTCGTGGCGGTATTCGAGGAACTCGATTTCGAGCGCGTCGCCGGGTTCGGCGCCCCGGACGGCCACCGGCCCGGTGAGCGCGTGGATGCGAGTTTTGTCGATCGCGGAGAACTCCTTGAGCGACATCTCCGGACGGACCTGACCGTCGCTGGCGTCCTTCAGCAGCAGCTCGACCGTGTCGCCGGGTGAGATCGTCAGGCGAGGCGGGTAGTCGCGATTCCAGCGATTGCAGGTGGCGGAGCGATCTAGGCGGTGATGCATCGGCGGGAAGCGGCGGGATTTCGCAGGTCGTTCTGAGCTTCTTCGGCAAAGACGGTGATGGCTCGGGCGTACGCGGCTGCGCCGAGTTCGAGCCAGCGCCGTCCTTTTTCCGCCGACGCGGCGGGCGCATCGCCCATCACCCCTGTGAGCGAGACATCCTGCGTCGCCCAGGCGAATGTTGCGGGTGCGTTTTCCGGGCGGAGCGAGCCTGGAGCGTCCAGGCGGGCTGGATACTCCTTCACGGCCGCGGCCATGTCGACGTACTCGGGAGCGATAGCGAGCATCCAGGAGGTCTCGAGTTCACCGGCGTGAAAACCGTACGCGCGTTCCTGGTCGGAGAGCCCCCAGTCGATCTCGGGTCTGAGCAAGCGGACGCGCAACCCATGCGTCGCTTCGATTTCCCGGAGCGTGTAGGCCAGCACCGACGTGTTTCCCCCATGTGTGTTGAGCACGGCGAGGTTTCGAAAACCCCATAGCCGAAGCTGGCGAGCGATCGCCTCAAGGAGGGCCGACATCGTCTTCTTCGAGTGGCTGAGCGTGCCGGGGAAGCCGGTGTGCTCGTTGCTTTTTCCAATCGCCAGACTCGGGGCGACGTAACAGGGAAAATCCGCCGCGAGGAGGCCGAGCGCGAGAGAGAGCCAAACTTGTCCCATGACCGAGTCCACGGCGACGGGAAGGTGGGGACCGTGCTGTTCGATTGCCCCGGTGGCGACGATCACGACGGCGCGTTCCTTGTCGGGGAGGCGCTCGATTGCCGAGACGCTCATCGCCGGCAGGTACCGGCTGCGATAGCTGGAGGCGTAACGGCTCATGGCAGTTCGCGAGGGACGAACGCGCCGGACCGCGCGAGCGGCGGTCGCGCCTGGATTTCGACGAGCAGCCTGCGCAGCGCCGTGGAGGCATTTGCAGCCACCACGGAATCGTCGGGCGCCAACTCGGCGATGCCGAGCGCTCGCAGGTGAATGCAGAAGAGCTGAAGCGCGTGATCGACGCGCAGATCCCGGGCCGCGACATCGCAGAGTTCTTCGTTCCATCGGCTGGAGTTGACGAAAACGATCCGCCTGAATCCGGCGTCCTTCACCGAGAGGCAGATCTCCTCGAGCTGCGCATGGGCGAGCTCCGGGGCGACGGTGAAGACGCACGTGTCGGAAGGTCCGGTCACAAACCGGACCGGCGGCAGCATGAGGGCCGAATCCGGGGCGACATCCTCAAGAGCGTGAGCGAGGAGATCGGTGAGAAGACGTTCTTCGCTGTCGAGCGGGGCCTCGGGGTGAGGCTCGGAGAACCCGCAAATCGGGAGGACCACGAGCGTCTGCTCGCGATCCTTCCACGCCGCCAGTTCCGTCCAGCGGCGCCACGGCCAGAAGCTCTCGGCATGTGCCAGGCAGAGGGATCCCTGTGGCAGCATGGCTATTCGGAAAGAAGGGCGGTGCCGGCCGAGGCACTCGTAGGCGCCATGGCGCTCTCGTGGTCGTAGTGGGATGCCTGGTACAGCGGGCGTCCCAGGCGGTAGGTCGCGAGGACGTCTTCCGGCGTCACGCGCGACACCACCGAAGCCGGAACATGCCGCGAATGGCGAAGGTGGGGCTGGGAGAAATCGAGCACGACGAAACTAGCCGGGAGGCCGGCTTCCAGGAACCCGCGGCGCTGCGCCCCGAAACAGGCGGGGACGTTGGACGTCGCCATCTGCAGGATACGACGAGGATCGGGCCGCAGCACATCGCCAAACTGGCTCTTCGCCAGTTTGTAGGTGAAATCGAGCTCGGCGAAGAGGTTGGGGCTGTTGAGCAGCCCGTTGTCGGTCCCGAGCATGAGGTTCACGCCGGCGTCCATCAGGAGACGCACGGGAGGAACGGGGAGGCCGAGGTTGGCGTTGGCCCGCGGGTTGAGCACCGCGGTGGCTCGGGATGCGGCGAGAAATGCGGTCTCGCGGGCATCGGCCACGGTCAGGTGAATCACCAGATGCGGTTGCAGGTATTCGAGGGCGCGGATCAGGTCGCCGCGCCCGGTGCGCGCGAGCGAAACGTCGCGGTACCCTTCGTTTTCCAGGCAGTGGATCGCCCTCAGTTTTCCGGCGGCGCGGGTCTCGTCTCGGATCTGGCACCAGGAGGGATCGGTCAGATCGTTCATCGTGCTCTCGCTAAAGCCGTCGGCGACTTCGAGAAGCTGGCGTAGCTGGACGAGGGCGCCTGCGGGCAGCGGAGCGACATTCTTCTCCAACTCGGCGGGCGAGTAGGGCACCTGGTCGAATTGGGACAGGATGACGGAATCGACTCCGGTGATCTCCGAGGCGCGTCGTAGCAACTCGGCCCCGTGCACGCCCTGCTCGCGAAAATCGAAGTGCGCGATCGTTCCCGTGCGGGCCATGTACCGGAGGTGCTCGACCATTCGGCGGAGTTGTTCGTCGGGATCGATTTTCGCCAACTCGCGGTACTTGAAGCCATCCGGACGGAAGAAGCCCTGTTCGAGGGTCAGTCCGGTGGCGCCGTCCGGCCAGCAGGAGTCGCCCATGTGGGTGTGGGCGTTGATCAGACCGGGGATGATCACGAGCGTGTCGTGGTCGACGACGGTCATCGGTCGAACGCGGTCGACGGCGATGACGGTTTCGTCTCTCCACGCGAAGCGGCTGCAGAGCCAGGGTTCGAGTTCGGGACCGATGAGCACGATGCAGTCGGAAATCTCTCGGGTTTTCATGGGCGTCGGTTACTCCCTCCAGTCCTCTCGTTGCGGCGGCATGGTAGGGCGGGCGGCAGCGGCGCTCAACTCACGATCCTCACGAGCACCGGCTCGGTTCTGGCGGCGCGGCAATCGGCTCGAAACGCCTCTTGATCCCTCCAGGAGCGGCCCGGCAGAAATCGGGCCGGTACGGAGAACTCGAGGTGGTCGCGATCGAATGGGTACGGGTCGAGTCGGTAGGTCGAGTTTCCCTGCGGAACGCAGCGAAGCGTGGTCATGGTTCCGTCGCGCGCCGGATGGGCGTGGCGAAGCGTGGTCGGCTCCGGATGACCCACGCACGCGAGGAGCGAGAGATGGTCGCAAGCCTGCAGAAACGCGAAGGCGCGTCGGAGCGACGCGGGCTCGAGATGCGGGGCCACGCCGCCTCCGGCGAGGTGCCGTTGGGCGAGCCCGAGCTGGCGGTTTTTCTGGGCTTCGACAAAGCGACCGTGCGCCTCGCGCTCCGCGGGCGAAAGCCCCGAGAGATCCGCCTGGTCCGTCAGGAGGTTGACCGTGTGCATCGAGATGAGCAGGGCCGCGAACGGATTCTCGGCTGCAACGGCCTCGGTGGCTCGGCCTCGCACGGCGAGGTAGTCGAGCAGATCGATTTCCTCGAAAGCCGAGTATTTGCCGACGAGTTCCTTGGAGAACGCGCTCGGGCGGCCCTCGCGAGTGAGGCAGGGCAGGGCGTCCCGCTCGGCCCACGCGTCGTCGTGGCGGGAGACGGCGACGTGGACGTCGGGAAACGGTTCCGGCGGTGCGAAATCGTCGTTGCCCCAGTGTTCGGCGAACCGACCGGCAAGGCGGGCATGATCGCGGTGCTCGATCAAGATCCAGCCATCGGCGGTTTCGATGCGAAGCATTCCGGCGTTCGAGCAGACAACGTGCCACAGAACACCGCGTGACGCTCATCTGACCTGCTCGTGTATCGGAAGCTCGCACACGAGCCCTCGTCGAGATAGGCACTGCCGGTGCCGCTCGAACCGGATTGGCGCCGAGACGCTCTTACCCACAACGAGCACGCGACCTGCTCCTGACAACCATGCCTTCTCCTGCGAACCAACGTTCCAAGACGACCACCTCGAAGCCGGGAGCCCAGCGCGCCGCGGGCCTCAATCGTTTCTCCGTGCCTCCGCTCCACATCGTCACCCGGATGCTGGCCCACGTCGCCAGCGGCCGCGCCGCGCCGGACCGGGTGATCGCCGGTGCTCGTGTGCTGTCTACCTACTCCGAGCGCATGCTTCCGGACCGCGAACTCTGGTTGAAGAGCGGCCGGATTGCCGCGGTGAAACCCTCCGGAACCGCGGCGGCGAACGGCTTTTCGAAAGCCGCCATCTACGACGCGGGCGGCGGGATCCTGGCGCCCGGTCTGGTGGACCCGCACATTCACATCGAGAGCAGCATGATGACGGCCTGCGCGTACGCGGAAGGCGCGCTGCTCAACGGCACGACGACGATCTTCTGCGACAGTCACGAGATCGGAAACGTTTTCGGTCAGGACGGAGTGGAGTGGATGCTCGAGGACGCGCGCCGCGCCGCGCTATCCATTTTCCTGACGGTTCCGAGCACCGTGCCGGCCACGAGCGCGGAATTGGAGACCGCGGGAGGAAACCTCACCCCGGCGCGTATTGGCCGGATCTTCGATCGCTGGCCCGAAGCGGTCGCCCTCGGAGAAAAAATGGATTTCGTGCAGGTCACGCAGGGCGACGCGCGCAGCCATGCCGTCCTGGCGGAGGCGTTGTCGCGGGGACGTCCCGTCTGCGGTCACATTTACGGCCGCGAGTTCGTCGCTGCCTACGCGGCGAGTGGCGTGACGGATACGCACGAGGCGATCGACCGGGAAATCGCCGACGATCTGATCGAGGCCGGAGTCTGGATCTTCCTCCGCGGCGGCCCGCCGACCACTCCGTGGCACAGCCTGCCCCAGGCGATCCGGGCGGTGACTGAGCTCGGCGCCAGTCCGAAGCGGATCTGCGTGTGCACCGACGATCGCGACGCGGACGACCTGTTTCGTTTCGGTCTCGACTGGGTCGTGCGTCAGGCGGTTGCCGCCGGAATCAAACGCGAGGCGGCTTGGAGCTTCGGGTCGCTGCATCCCGCGATGCGCTACGGAATGGACGGAGAAATCGGCGGTCTGGCTCCCGCCCGCCGGGCCGACATTATCTTGGTGAACGACGCGCTCGAGGTTCAAAACACGTGGTACGGCGGCGAGCTGGTGGTGGAAAACCGCGCCGCGACTGCGCTTCTGGATCGCACCCTGGAAAAAAGGCACCGGTATCCGCGTGCCGCGTACAGCTCGGTGAAGCTTCCCCGGGCGCTGCCGAAGCTCGTTCCCCCGCTTCCCGAATCCCCAGTCGTGGCAAACGTGATTTCGGTGGTGAGCCCCGCCATCGTGCTGAAACACGAAAAGATCGCGCTTGCGCCGGACGGCGGCTGGGAACCTTTGCTGGCGGAGCACGGCATGTGCTTCGTCTCCGTGCTGGAGCGGCACCGCGCGACCGGGCGCGTGGCCCACGGACTCTTGAAGGGCTTCGGGTTGAAGAGCGGAGCCGTGGCCAGCAGCGTCGGCCACGACGCCCACAACCTGATTCTCGCCGGCACCGACGAGCGCGACATGCAGCTGGCGTTGGCGACGCTCAAGAAGCTTCGCGGCGGCGTCTGCGTCGTGCGCGAGGGGAAAGTCCTCGCTGCCGTGGCGCTGCCGATCGCGGGACTTCTCTCCGACAAGCGCGCCACGGAGATCGCGGCGGAGACCACGGCCCTCAAGAAGGCCTGGAACGAACTCGGACTGACGTTGCCGTACATGGGCTTCAATCTGATCCCGCTTTCGGTGATTCCGGAGATTCGCATCACGGACAAAGGCTTGGTGCTTGTGCCGCAGATGCGGATCGTGCCGCTGTTTGAATCCGCGGGATGAATACGTGTGGGCGGGCCGCCTTCGACGGCCGCGCCTCCACCCAGCCCCGCCCGCGCTGCGCCGGATCTTTCGCACCCATCTCTAGACCGTGCGTTCGCGCAGTGCCAAATCGTCGCTCCTGGCGGAGAAGGGCCGAGCAGGGGAGCGAATTGGGCACGCCCGTTCGAGAAGAAGCGCTGCTTTGCGAGCGGGCGGGAGACCGCAATAGTCCGGTCACCAGCTGGTTACAACGGAGTGTCTCCCGGCGGCCTGTCTGGCACCCCAGCTGCTATCTGCGGGCGGCGCGTCGCGACGGTTCCCGTCGTGCACGAGCCGTGTTCGAGAGTGAACGACTATGACAACAGACCAATGCACGCTGACGCTCAGCGGCGCGCCCTTCGGCGCCGAGACGCTAGAGCGTATCCAAAAACCAGAGGCCACCCCACTCTCCCTCACCCGCAAGCTGCAGCGCCAGGCGCATCGCCGGACGCTGCTGATCGGAGCTTTTATCTCGGTCGCCGCCCATGCGGCCCTGGTACTCGCTACGTCTTCCAAGCCGGTCGCGCCTGCGAGACCGGCGGCGGTTCCTGACACGATCGAGTTGACGCTGCCTCCCGTTCCTCCCGCTCCGGAGGAAGACCTGGAGATGGCGTCATCGGGCGACGAAAGGCCCTCGGTGTCGGCGCCGGGACTTCCCGCGCTCACTGAAGTGCCCTCCGTCGTGCCGCTCGATTCGAGCAGCATCACGATGGCCGTCGTGCCGGGCATTCCCACAACGGACCTGAAAGCACTCGCGTCGCGGTTCTCCGCGATCGGTGCGGACACCGGCAATGGGATCGGTGGATCGATCTTCCGTCTGAGCGATCTCGATGAGTCGCCCAGGCCGGTGGTCCAGGTTCCTCCGCAATACCCGAAGGACCTGCTTCGGGCCCGGATCACCGGCGAAGTCACCGTTCAGTTCGTGGTGGACGCCCACGGCAATGTCGTGGATCCGCACGTCGTCGAATCGACGCGGCACGATTTCGATCGGGCTGCGCTCCAGGCGATTGCCCACTGGCGTTTTCGCCCCGGCAAACGCGGTGGAAAATCCGTGGCGACGCTGATGGAGATTCCGATCGGTTTCAGCCTCAGCGACGAATAATCGAGAGCCTGCCGATCGCGTTCGGTATCACGCTGCCAGCTCCACGCTGGCAGCTTTTCCGTCGGGTGTTCGATCCGCGATCTCCCGTTCGTGAGATTCCGCGCGGCGGCGAGCTCGAGATGTGCGGGCGCTTGGGTTTCGCGCCCTTCCAACGTTCAGCTCGGGAAGCGACCGCTCTTCTGCATCGCTTCCATCTGGCGCATGGCCTTCTTCATGCCGCCGCCCTTGAACATCCGCATCATCTTCTGCATCTGCTGGAATTGCTTCAGCAGTTGGTTGACTTCGACAATTTTCACCCCGGCGCCGTTGGCGATGCGCTGACGGCGGCTGCCGTTGAGAAGTTCGGGTTTCCGACGCTCCTGAAAAGTCATCGATTTGATGATGGCTTCGGTCCGGGCGAGCGCCTTCTCGGCATCGCCGTCGATCTTCACACCGTTCATTCCCGGCATCATGCCGAGGATGGACTCCATCGAGCCCAGTTTCTTGATCTGCTGCATCTGGGCGAGGAAGTCCTCGAGGTTGAAGTCGGCCTTGCGGAGTTTCTCCGCCATTTTTTCGGCTTCCTTCTGGTCGATCGTCTCCTGGGCTTTTTCGACCAGGGAAACGACGTCGCCCATGCCGAGGATGCGGGAGGCGAGGCGGTCGGGATAAAACGTGTCGAAGTCCGCCGTCTTTTCGCCGGTGCCGACGAATTTGATCGGGACGTTCGTGATCGTCTTGATCGAAAGGGCGGCGCCCCCGCGGGCGTCGCCGTCGAGTTTGGTGAGCACCAAACCGGTGAGCTCGAGCGCGTCGTGAAACGCCTTCGCGACGTTCACCGCCTCCTGGCCGAGGGCGCCGTCGGCGACGAGGAGGATCTCATCGGGCTGCACCTTTGCGCGGAGGCGTTTCACTTCCTCGATCAGTTCCTGGTCGATTTGGAGACGACCCGCGGTGTCGAAGATGATGGCGTCCGCGGATTCGTTGCGCGACACGTCGAGCGCCTTCGCGCCGATCGCCGGGACATCCTTCGAGGTGCGATCCGCGTAGAACGCGAGCTCCTCCTGTTTGGCGAGGATTTCCAGCTGGTCGATCGCGGCCGGGCGGTAGACGTCGCAGCCGACGAGCAGAGGACGGTAGCCGCGTTTCTTGAGAAGCTTGCCGAGCTTCGCGCTCGAAGTGGTTTTGCCCGAGCCGTGCAGACCCACCATCAGGATCTTGAGCGGACGAGCGGCGGAAAGACCGGTCGAACCCTCGCCCAGCAGCCGGACGAGTTCGTCGTAGATGATCTTGATGATCTGCTGACCCGGCGTGACGCCCTTCAGCACCTCCTGGCCGGCGCACTGGGCCTGGACGCGGTCGACGAACTCGCGTGCAACTTTGAAGTGAACGTCGGCGGAAAGCAGGGCCGTGCGCACTTCCTTGAGCGCTTCGGCCATATTCTCTTCGGAGAGTTTGCCGACGCCGCGGAGATTCCGGAGCGCGTTGCTGAGTTTGTCGGTCAGGGATTCGAACATGAAGCCGCATCGGTGGCTCAAAAGCGCGCCGGTGGCAACTCTCCGCGCGGTGATGAAGGGCCGAGGAGTCCTACGCCAGGTCCACCTGTCGCCGGACGCGCTTCAGCTCCTGGTCGAGCAGTTCGAAAATCGGCGCAATTTGAGCGAAGAGGAGAGGGGACTGCTGGCCCTGGGAAGCGGCGGAATCGCTGACGAGCGTGAACTCCACTTCCTGCAGGCGGGCGACGAGCGAGTTGAGCCCGAACGTCGCGCAGGCTCCGCTGAGCCCTGCGGCGCGTTGGGCCAGTTTGCTGAAGCGGCTCAGGTCGGCGGTGTAGCGGGTCGTCTGAAGCCAGTTTTGGATCTCTTCCACGAGTGCGTTCACGAGCACCGCATACGTTTCGCCATCCATGCCGAGCCGTTTGAGAACCGCATCGCGATCCTCCATGCCGTGGCGGGCGATCTCCTCCTGGACGGTCTTCAGTTTGTCCAGGATGACGGCCTTCGTGTACGGCTTGACGATGTAATGCGTGACGGAGAGGGCGCTCGCTTTTCCGACGGTGCTCCGGTCAGCCGCGGCGGTGCACAGAATGGCAGGCATGTCGCGCAGCGAGGCCGTGGCCCGCATCCGCTCCAGCAGCCGGAAACCGTCGATGCGGGGCATGTTGATATCGAAGATCCCGACGTCGAACCGCTTGGTGCTGTCGCACAAATGCTTCCAGGCTTCCTCGCCATCCTCCGCGAGAGTCACCGTGTGATCCTCGTCGGATTCGATGATGCGCCGAAGCATCTCTCGAGACATGCGGTCGTCGTCAGCTACGAGAATATTCATGGCACTGGAAGCGAAGCGAAAGCTGGAGCCGCAGGGCAGCACAGCGGCGGCTTTTTGACACAACCCAGCATTCTCCAAGAGCACAGGGTGTCGAGCCTTGAGCCATGCCGATTCGTTTTTCGTTCTCGTCATGGCCGCGCGTTGTGCGTAGGTCCGAAATGCTTATGAACCCTGTTCTCAAACTCTTAATCGAAGGCGGCAGCCTCAACCCTGCGCAGATGGCGCAGGTGCTCGGGCTGACCGAGCAGGAGATTAACAGTCACTTGGAACAGTTGAAGAAGGAGAAAATCTTCCTCGGCTGGCGTCCGGTGCTTAACCTGTCCAAGGAAAGCGCAGCAGCCGTCCGAGCCGTCATCGAGGTGAAGATCACGCCGGAGCGCGGCGGCGGGTTCAACCGGCTTGCGGAGCGGATCAGCCGCTTCGATGAAGTCGAGTCCTGCTACCTGATGTCCGGCGGTTACGACCTTCTGGTTTTCGTCAACGGCGAGAGCCTGCAGAAGGTGGCCAGTTTCGTGTCGGAAAAACTTTCGACGATCGAGGGTGTGCTCTCCACGGCGACCCACTTCATGCTGCGCTCCTACAAGGAGCAGGGCTACCTCATGGACGTGGTGCAGGAAGACAACGGCCGCCTGAAGGTCGTCCCCTAAAACGCCGCGCGACCGGTGCGGCGGCTCTGCGGCTGAACCGCGGCGCCTTGCCGATCCGTTCGCACGCCTCCACACCATGGACACCAAACGTTTTATTGCGCGGCACGTCGTCGACCTGCCGAAGTCCGGCATTCGCGATTTCTTCGAGATCGTCGCGAAAATGAAGGACGTCATCTCGCTCGGCATCGGCGAACCCGATTTCGACACGCCCTGGCACATCCGCGAAGCGGCGATCTACGCTCTGGAAAAAGGCAAGACGCACTACACGTCGAACCTCGGGCTGATCGAACTCCGGCGGGCCATCACCAAATACGTCGAGAAGGTCTTCAAGATCAGCTACCGGCCCGAGGACGAAGTGATCGTCACGGTCGGCGTGTCGGAGGCGTTGGACATCGCGTTCCGCGCGCTGGTCAACCCCGGCGACAAGGTGATGTTTCACCAGCCTTGCTACGTGAGTTACCACCCGAGCGTGACGCTCACGCACGGGATCGGCGTGCCCGTTCCCACGTATGCGAAGGACAACTTCGCCCTCACCGCGGAGGCCCTCGCCGCCGCGTGGCAGCCGGGCTGCAAGCTCCTGGTCCTGAATCTTCCCTGCAATCCGACGGGTGGCACGTGCAACCGCGCGCAGCTGGAGGCCATTGCGAAGTTCGTCGTCGAAAAGGATCTCCTCGTGCTGAGCGACGAGATCTACTCCGAACTCACGTTCGAGGGTGAACACGTCAGCCTCGCGAGCCTTCCGGGCATGCGGGAGCGGACGATTTTCCTTCATGGCTTCTCGAAGGCGTTTGCCATGACCGGCTGGCGCATCGGCTACGCCTGCGGCCCAGCCGACCTGATCGAGGCGATGATGAAAGTGCACCAGTATTCGATGATGTGCGCCTCGATCATCAGTCAGGAAGCCGCGATCGAAGCGCTGCTGCGCGGCGAGGACGGCATGAAGGCGATGCGCGAGCAGTATCATCGCCGCCGCGACTTCATCGTTCGCCGCCTCAACGAAATCGGCCTGAAGTGCCACCTGCCGCGGGGCTCGTTTTACGCGTTCCCCTCGGTGGCGGTCAGCGGCATGTCCGAAAAGGACTTTGCGCTCGGGCTCCTGCAGGCCGAGCGGGTCGCGGTCGTACCCGGCACGGCTTTCGGCGCCAACGGAGCCGGTTTTGTCCGCGCCTGTTTCGCCACCAGCTACGAACAGCTGATCGAAGCCACAGACCGGATGGACCGTTACGTCAGCGGCCTGCGCCGCTGAGAAAAGGCTGAAGGGCTGAAAGGCTGAAGGCTGAACGCAGCCAGAGGCTGCGTTGGCACGTGAGCACCGTCGCTTGGCTGCAGACGGCATTACCACTTCCTGCTTCCTGCAGGTGGTGATTCAGCCGTTCAGTCTTTCAACCTATCAGCCCTTTTCTTTCCTCCGCAGGCGAGTGTGACTTGGGTTCCGTTCGCCCATCTCGAAACGGAATGTCGCGGCCAAGCTGCAGCG
>QAYY01000008.1:47664-251905 GCA_003054665.1 Opitutaceae bacterium EW11
ACGGAATGTCGCGGCCAAGCTGCAGCGACCGGAATCCAGAACGCGTCTTTACCGCCGAGACGTCTGCGCCGCTGAGAAAAGGCTGAAGGGCTGAAAGGCTGAAGGCTGAACGCCCAGAGGCCACCAAGGCACATGAGCGACGTCGCCCCCAGAGCAAACGGCACCTGCGAGTTGTTTTCAGCCTTTCAGTCTTTCAGCCTTTCAGCCCTTCTTCTTCCTCATGTCCCGTACCGTTGCCATCGTCGGCCGGCCTAATGTCGGCAAAAGTCGCCTGTTTAATCGGCTGGCGCGGAAGCGTATCTCCATCGTTCACGACCAGCCGGGCGTGACCCGCGATGTCATCTCGACCGATATCGAGGACGGGCGTTATACGCTGCTCGACACCGGTGGCATCGGCCTGACGGGCAGCGATACTCCGGCCCGCCTGATCGCGGCGTCGGAGGAGCAGGTGTCGTTCGCCATGGATACGGCGGATCTGATTCTCTTCGTCGTCGACGGACTGAGCGGCGTCACGTCGCTCGACGAACGCATCGCCGCCTCGCTCCGCAAGAGCCGGAAGCAGGTGCTGCTCGTGGTCAACAAGGCCGATTTCAACGACGAAAAAATAGAACTCGCCGACGCCTACAAACTCGGACTTGGAGAACCGCTGCGCATTTCCGCCGAGCATGGTCGCGGCGAGGAGGAACTTCGCCTCGCGATCGTCGAGAAACTGGGCCCGCCTCCGATAGAAGACGGGACCGTGAAGACCGCCTCCGATCCACTGTGCGTCTGCTTCCTGGGCCGGCCCAACGTCGGAAAATCGTCGCTCAGCAACCGGCTTCTCAAGAGCGATCGCCTGATCGTGAGCGAAGTGCCGGGAACGACGCGCGACGCCGTGGTGCTTCCGTTCGAGTTCAAGGGGCGCGACGGAAAGATGTATCCGTTCAAGCTGATCGACACCGCGGGAATCAAGGCGGCGACAAAGCTCGCCTCGCCCGTGGAGTATTTTTCCCGGCTCCGCTCGCTCGACGCGATCAAGCAGACCGACGTCGTTTTCCTCGTGCTCGACGCGATGGACGGAGTCACACAGCAGGACAAGGCGATCGCCGGCGAGATCATCAAGGAGGGCAAGCCGATCGTGATCGTGGTCAACAAGTGGGACCTCGTTCACCAGGCGTTCAAGCAGCCCGAAGGCGTGTCCGGATACGAGAACGAGCGCGAGTTTCGCGAGAAATTCGAGAAGGCGCTCTTCGATCGGCTTTTCTTCACCCCCGGCGCCCCGGTGGTGTTTGTGTCGGCATTGAGTGGATACGAAGTCGACCGCATGCTCAACGCCGCGGTGAAGCTCAACCGCCGGCTCGACACGAAGCTCCCGACCGCCCGGCTCAACCAGGTGCTGATGCATCTCGCCGAGCGCACGCCGCCTCCGGCGGTCGGCGGACGCCGGTTTCGGATCTATTACGCCACGCAGACCGGCAACCGACCTTTCCGCATTCGCATCTTCTGCAACCGCGAGGAAAAGCTCACCGAGGCCTACCGGCGTTACCTCGAGGCCGGCCTCGTGAAGGAGTTCGATCTGAACGGCTGCCCGATGTATTTCGACCTGGTCGGCAAGACGCGTGAAGGACGGGGCGGCGGCGGGCGGTCGCGGGAGGAAGGCTTTTCCGCGCCCGAGTCCGAGATCGCCGAAGACTAGGAGATCAGACGCACGCCTTTGCGACTAGAGGCGTGAGAAGCGAGTGCGCGGCTCCGTGCGCGCCTGGGCTTCGTAATCGGATCCCGCGGACAGAGGCGGGCCACAAGCAAGGCGTCGCGTCACCTGACGAACCCGGCACTCGAGCGCGCCGGCGCTGGTGAAGCAGGAGCTGCGTCGCCTTCGTCGGCCTTGCCGCCGCTTCTCCATTCGCGTTTCGTGCTTCCTCCTTCGGTTCTCCACCCATGCCTCTGCGCGTCGTTTTTCTCGGCTCCGATATCATCGCCCTGCCTTTGCTCGACTGGCTGGCTGGGGAGGGCCGCGCGCTGGCGACGTTGGTCGGCGTCTTTACGCAACCCGACCGTGCGACCGGCCGCGGTCAGCAGATCGTGCCGAACGGAATCAAGACGTGGGCCGTTGCCCGGGGGCTGCCGGTTTTCCAGCCCGAGAAGCTGACGGACGAATCTCGCGAGCAACTGGCCGCGCTTCGGCCGGACCTCGCGCTCGTCATGGCCTACGGGCACCTTCTCCGAGATCCGTTCATCGAGACGCCGCGGTTCGGCACCCTGAACTTCCACGCCTCGCTTCTCCCGAACTATCGCGGCGCCTCCCCGATCCAGACCGCGGTGGCGGCGGGGGACGCCGAGACGGGCGTCTCCCTGATGCGGATCGTGCGGAAGCTCGATGCGGGGCCGGTGGCCGACGTGGAGCGCGTTTCCATCGGCTCGCGGGACACCGCCCTCGACGTCGAAGCGAAGCTCGCCGCCTCCTGCGTGCCGCTCTTGCGTCGGGCGTTGCCGAAGCTGGTGGAAGGATCCCTGGAATTCGTTCCCCAGGACGACTCGAAGGCGACGTTTTGCCGGAAGTTGGAGAAGGAGGACGGCACGCTCGATTTTCGTGTATCCGCACAGGCACTCTCGGCGCGCATCCGCGGGCTTTTCCCGTGGCCGGCGTGTGCGTTCTCCTGGTCTGGACAGACGATCAAAGTGGGGCTGGCGGACGCCGTGGAGACGCCGGTGCGGTCCGGAAATCCAGGCGCGGTGCTCGGTGTGGACAACGAAGGCCTGCTGGTCGCAACGGGCTCGGGCACGCTACGCCTGCTCAAACTGCAGCGGCCCGGAGGCCGCATGCTTCCGGCGTTGGAGTTCCTGCGCGGTTTTCCGGTTTCGCCGGGGACCGTGCTGCCCTCGCAGCCGATGCCCCCGCTCGTTTTCTTAGCGCCGTTTCGGAAAAACTCCTAAAGCCGAAGCTACGGCTTCAGTTGACCGGTGGCGTGTTCGGCAGCTAAAGCCTGAGGATGCTCGGGCTGCGAAAGGCTCCTTCCGCGCTGGTGTGGCTCCTCGTCGGAGCGTGCGGTGCGACGGCGTCCCTGCAAGCGCAGTTCACCGAGGTACCCACGACCGTTCCTATCGGGACTTGGCAAATCGAGGCGGACATCGGCTCGGTGTCGTGGGACACCCGTACTCTGCAGCGGGATGGCGTGAGCGAACGCGTTTGGAGCGTCGCTTCGACGCTGCTGAGTACGGGCGTTGGATCGCGGGTGGACGTGCAGGTCGGCTACGAACCGTATTTGCGTTACTCCTACACAGGACCGTCGGGAAAGGAGGTTTACCAGGGAAGGGGAGACACGTACTTGCGCGGAAAGTGGAACTTCGTTGGCGACGAGACGCAGAATCTCGCGCTGGCCGTTTTGCCGTATCTGAAGCTTCCGACGAACCGAAACGGCTTTGGCAACGGCCGGGTCCAGGGCGGACTGATTGTGCCCTTCGGCATGCCGGTGGGGGAGAGGACGTCGGTTTCCGCGATGTGCTCTGTCGACTGGGTGGACGACGGCACCGGTCACTCCGACATCCTTGCCTGTGCGAGCGGTGTGTTCTCGTGTTCGGTCGGCCAATGCTGGGGTGTCTATGGCGAGGCCGGGGCGGTCGTGAATACGGCTCACACAGGCTCGTGGTCCGGCGTCGTGGGCATCGGCGTGACCTGGGCTCAGTCGGAGAAACTCTCCTGGGATCTTGCCGGCTACACGGCGCTGACGCGCGCGGCTCCGGATTGCATGGCCGCACTCCGCATCGTGTGGATCTGGTGAGCGGCCTTTGACGCCGCGTGGCGATCCACACGCGCTTCCCCGCAGCGTCCCGGGACTCGTATCTCCTGCAACGTTCCCATCCCCGACTCGGGAGCGGGGCCGATGGTGGACCGGCTTCGTTGGGATAAAGTGCGACCCATGGAAACCACCACCGTCGATATCGAAGGTCTCGGCGCGACGAGCGCCACCGCACACATCGAAAAAGCTCTGGAGGCCGTGCCGCGCGTCGCCTCGGTGAGGATGGACACGGGCAGCGGCAAGGCGCTGATCGAACACGACGGTGCCGACAAGCAGGCGCTGCTCAGAGCGCTGCGTTCCGTCGGCTACGACCAGGCGCACATCGAATGAACGTCAAAACCGGAGGAGCTAGTTGCCATGCCACGACGAGCCAGTCCGAAACGCGAACGTGAGTACAAGGAGCTGACCGGCCGCTTCAAGAAAGAGCACCGGTATCCAGGACGCGAAGACGAGGTTGCGGCCCGGATCGTCAACAAACGGCGGCAAGATTACGGGGAGACGGAGCCCGGGAAGGCAAAGGATCGCGCCGGCAAGTCGCCCGATCGCGGACTGCCGATCAACGACTACCAACATCTCACCGCCCCGCAGGTCGGCCGCGCTCTGCCGAAACTCTCCAAGGAACAGCTGCACCGGGTGAAAAGCTACGAGCAGGGCCACAAAGGCCGGAAGACCGTGCTCGAAAAGATCGATCGTCAGCTGCAGACCGCCTGACGACGCGGCGCGCGGGCAGATGTCGGCCGCGCCGCTCTTGGCGATGGCAGAAGCGGGAGTCCGTTAGGGAACGAACTCCGCCGCCACTCCCGGGCGCTGCGGTCTTCGCTATTTACCGGAGGGGCCGCCGGCGCCGACCCGCAGTTGGTTCCGTACGCTGCGGACGCCCCTTGTGTGCCGAGCGAGGTCGCCCGCCGCTTCTTTGGCCCGGGCGTCTCCCACCGAGCCGTCCAACGTTACGACGCCGTTGGCCACCTGAACGTCAGGACGGGCGGCGCGCACGCGAGGGTCGTAGCGGTACCGATCCAGGACTGCCTGCCTGATTTGCGCGTCGGTCAGAGCCGTGCCCTCGGGACCGGTCTGGGATGGATGGGTCCCGGAAACGACGCGAAGGCCGCTGCCGTCGACGTCGCGCACGCCTTCGACCCAGCCATCGGCAACGGCGAGTGTACGCTCGAGGGCGTCGCCCACCTGCCCGACGAGGTGCACGACTCCGCCGCCCACGTTCACGATCAGCCGATCGCTTACCTGTGCGTCCGTCGCTAACCGCCGGCGGACCTCTTGCGCGATGTCGTTGTCGGGCCGTTCGGTGAACGAGATCCGCACGTCGTTTCTCACGTTGCGCACCCCGGGCACGCCCTCCGCCACCCAGCGCGCCACGTCCTTCTGCTCCCACGTTTCCGCTATGCCGGTCAGCGAAACGACCGCGTCTTTGACCTCGGCCGAGATCGTCATCGCAGCCGTGGCGGGATCGCTTTTCAACGCGGCCTGTACGTCGTGCAGGATATCGGCGTCGGGGCGTTTCGCGGGGACGACGGCGATTTGATTCACGACAGCTTGGACGCCCGGCGCACTGCTCACGAGTTCGACGGCACGATTGGCGAGCGGCGGACTTTTCACGCTGCCTTTGAGCGTGACGACGTTGTTGAGCACCGAGACGACGATTCGGTGGCCGTGGAGATCGGGATCGTTTTCGAGTCGTTGAACGACTTCGTCGGCTGTCTTTCGGTCGTTGCCCTGGAGATTCGGATCGGTGGGATGCGCGACCATCGGAGGCAAACCTCCTGGCGATCCGTCGCTTTGCGCTCTCGCGGCGAGCGGGCCGAGGGCCAGGAGGCCAATGACTGTACGAAGGTGAGGAGAGGGATGGAGTTTCATGGGCGTCCTTGTTGGCGCAGCGTAACCGTGCGGTTCGGCCAACCATTCCCCGGGAGTCGCGTGCCCGCCATCGGGAGCGCTCCCCAATTCGTGCTCATGAGATCGGAGGAAGGCGGGCAGAAGCCAGACGGCGGAGGTAGGCGGTGGAGCTCGGACACCGGACGTCGGAAGGGGGCAGCCGCCGATGTCCGCCGGCTAGCGGCCGGCGCTCCTCCACCTCCGGTCCGCGGCTCACCGCATCGGATTCTCCGATACGGTCCCAGCCGCGGCTCGCCATCGAAGCATGGGGCGCAATGCCAGGCTCCAGCGAAGGCGGGCGCAGTCTTTCGCAGTGCGATGAAGACCGGGCTGCGGCCCGGTTCCGCCGAGTCCCTGGAAAACCGAAAAACCGCCACCCGCCATGTCCACCACCGCCGCCGATATCCTCGTTCAAGCACTGATTCACTGGGAAGTTGAAGTCGTTTTCGGCCTGCCGGGCGACGGCATCAACGGCATCATGGAAGCCCTGCGAAAAGCCAAAGACCGCATCCGCTTTGTCCAGGTGCGCCATGAGGAGAGTGCGGCGTTCATGGCCTGCGCCTACGCCAAATACACCGGCAAGCTCGGCGTGTGTCTGGCGACCTCGGGACCTGGCGGCATTCATCTGCTCAACGGCCTCTACGACGCCAAGCTCGACGGCCAGCCGGTCCTCGCGATCACCGGGCACCACTTCCACGACCTGATCGACACGCACTCGCAGCAAGACGTGGATCTGGACCGAGTGTACATGGACGTCGCGGTGTACAACACGCGGATCATGGGCCCGGCGCACGTGGCGAACGTCACGAATCTGGCGTGCCGGACGGCGCTGGCGCGCCGAGGCGTTGCCCATCTGAACTTCCCCACGGACACCCAGTCGATGCCGGCGTCGGCCGACGAACGATCGATGCACAACGTCAAAGGCCATGCGAATTCCGCCGCCTACGCCGAGCAGGCGGGGCTCCCGGCCGCCGCCGATCTTCGCCGTGCGGCCGAGGTGCTGAATGCAGGGAATCGGGTGGCCATCCTGGCTGGTCAAGGGGCTCTCCACGCCACGGACTCGTTGATCGACGCCGCCGAGACGCTCGGAGCCCCCATCGTCAAAGCGCTGCTCGGCAAGGCCTGCGTGCCCGACGATTCGCCGTACACGACAGGCGGTATCGGTTTGCTGGGTACCGCGGCTTCGCAGGACGCCATCGAAAACTGCGATACCCTTTTCCTGATTGGAACGTCGTTCCCCTACATCGAGTTCTATCCGAAGCCGGGAAAGGCCCGTGCCGTGCAGATCGATCTGGATCCCGCCCGAATCGGACTGCGGTACCCGGTCGAAGTGGGACTGGCCGGCGACGCACGCAACACCCTGAAAGTGCTCCTGCCTCTCCTGAAGCGAAAGCAGGACCGCAGCTTCCTCGAATCGGCGCAGAAAGCCATGAAGGACTGGCGCGAGCTGATGGACGAGCGCGCCAGCCGTGAAGACAAGCCGATGAAACCCCAGGTGGTTGCGTGGGAGATCGGAAAGCGACTGCGCGACGATGCGATCGTGAGCAGCGACAGCGGCACGATCTCGACCTGGTTCGCCCGCCATATCCCGGTGAAGCGGGGGCAGATGCACTCGCTCTCCGGAACGCTGGCGACGATGGCGAACGGCCTACCCTACACCATCGCGGCGCAGATAGCGTATCCGCAACGTCAATGCGTCGCGTTCGTGGGCGACGGCGGCCTCACGATGCTGATGGGCGAGTTGGCGACCGCTGTGAGATACCGGCTTCCGATCAAGATCTTCGTCGTGAAGAACAACACGCTCGGGCAGATCAAGTGGGAGCAGATGGTCTTCCTCGGAAATCCCGAGTTCGAATGCGCCCTGCAGCCCATCGATTTTGCCGCGGTGGCGGAGGCCTGCGGCGCAAAAGGGCTCCGTATCGAAGATCCGAAAGACTGCGGCCGGATCGTGGAGGAGGCGT
Organism: Opitutaceae bacterium EW11; assembly: GCA_003054665.1. Classification (GTDB taxonomy): domain Bacteria; phylum Verrucomicrobiota; class Verrucomicrobiia; order Opitutales; family Opitutaceae; genus EW11. Next base: position 55,289 of record QAYY01000008.1, read on the forward strand.
TGAGCACGGACGGCCCCGTGGTCGTCGAAGCGGTCGTCGATCCCAACGAGCCGCCGATGCCGCCGAAGATCAAGGCCAAGCAGGCGCTGCACTTCGCCGAATCGATGGCGAAGGGCACGCCCGACCGGATGAAAATCGCCACGACCATCGCCGAGGACCGTGTCCGAGAGTTGGTGTGAACGACCTGTGCGGACGGCGCGTCGAGCACAGCCGCGCTGGATCCCTGAGCAGCCTCTTCTTGAAAACACGACGAGCATCGGAACCTCGGATTGAGAACGTGAAGGTCGGGGCATTTCGTATCCCGACCGAAACGCCGGAGTCGGACGGCACGCTGCAGTGGTCGAGCACGACGCTCGTCGTCGTGGAGTTGGCGGCGGCGGATCTGCGCGGGATTGGTTTCACCTACGCCGAGGCGGCGGTTGGCACGTTGATTCGCGACGCGCTTGCGCCGGTGGCGATCGGCCGCAGCGCGTGGGACATCGCGGCGCTCGGCGAGGCGATGGCCGCGCGACTGCGAAACGGCGGGCGTGAGGGCGCGTCGGCGATGGCAGTTTCCGCGATGGACGTCGCCCTTTGGGATCTGAAGGCGAAGTCGCTCGATCTTCCGCTGGCGCGGCTCTTCGGCCAAGTGCGAGACGCTTTGCCGGCGTACGGCAGCGGAGGTTTCACCTCGTATTCGGACGAACAGCTGGAACGGCAGTTCTCGGAGTGGACGAGCTTGGGCTTCACCCGGTTCAAAATGAAGTTCGGCCGAGAACCCGGGCGCGATCCTCAGCGGTTTGCTGCGGCGCGCAGGGCCGTCGGAGCGGGCGCCGAACTGTTTGCCGATGCAAACAGCGCCTTCGGCCGCCGCGAGGCGCTGCAATGGGCGGAGAGGCTCGCGGCAAACTGGGGCGTGACGTGGTTCGAGCAACCGCTGGTGCCGTACGACTTGGACGGCCTGCTCTTCCTGCGAGACCGCAGCCCGGCCTCGCTTGAGATCGCCGACGGGGAATACGGATACACAGGCGACTATTTCAGGCGGCTTCTCGAGGCGGGGGCGGTGGACGTCGTCATGGCGGACGCGACGCGCTGCGGTGGATTCACCGGTTTTCTGAAGGCTGCCGCGCTGTGCGAAGTCTGGGCGATGCCGTTGTCGTCGCACTGTGCGCCCGCGCTACATCTGGCCGTGGGTTGCGCGGCGAAGCCGATGCGCCATGCCGAGTATTTTTTCGACCACGCGCGGATCGAACGGCTGTTGTTCGACGGCTGTGCGATCCCGGAAGGCGGAGTGTTGCGGCCGGACCTGTCCCGTCCCGGGCTCGGCCTGGAATTCAAGTGGGCGGACGCGGAGCGTTACCAGGCCTGACGTTTTGCGGAAAAGAGGGCGGCCGGAAGAGGAGAAAACGACGATGTTGGCGACGACAGAAACGAGAATGCCCGAGACAAAACGACGGCGGGATCGGCCAGACGAGAGCCTGCGCCGGAAACTGGATGTGCCGGCTCTCGCGGAAAGGTTGGCCCGGTCGACCACCGCGGAGGTGCGATTCGACGACGGCAGCCGGGCCTTATACGCGACGGATGCCTCGAACTACCGGATGGCGCCGATCGGCGTCGTGCTTCCGCGGTCGCGGCGCGACATCGTGGAGACCGTCCGGATCTGCCGAGAATTCGGCGCGCCGATCCTCTCCCGTGGCGGCGGCACGAGCCTTGCCGGCCAGTGCTGCAACGTCGCGGTCGTGATGGATCTCTCGAAGTACTACAACCGCGTGTTGTCCGTGAATCCGGAGAAGCTGCTCGTGACGGTGGAGCCGGGAATCGTGCTCGACGAAATGCAGAAGGCCGCCGCGCCGCACGGGCTGATCTTCGGCCCCAACCCGGCCACGCACAACCACTGCACCCTCGGAGGAATGCTCGGAAACAACTCGTGCGGCATCAACTCGATGCTTGCCGCGCTGCACGGCAACGGCCTCCGCACCTCCGACAATGTGGAGCGGCTCGAGGTGTTGACCTACGACGGGACGATCCTCGACCTCGGTCCGACGACGGATGCGGAGCTCGAGGCCGCCATCGCTGCGGGGGGCAGGACGGGAGAAATCTACTCCGGGCTGAAGGCCATTCGCGACCGCTATGGCGATCTTGTCCGCGCAAGATTTCCGAAGATTCCCCGTCGAGTCTCCGGATACAACCTCGACGACCTGCTGCCGGAGAACGGTGCGAATCTGGCTCGAGCGGTTGTCGGCTCGGAAGGAACCTGTGTCGTCATTTTGTCGGCGACGCTCCGGCTCGTGCCGAAGCCGAAGGCTCGTGCCCTGCTGGTCCTCGGCTATCCGGATGCGTTCCAGGCGGCGGATCACGTGGTCGACCTCTTTCCCTTCCGGCCCATCGGTCTAGAAGGCATCGACCGGCGGCTGGTGGAGAACATGCGGAATCACCACATCCACGCCGATGCGCTCCAACTCCTGCCGGACGGGCACGGCTGGCTTCTCGCCGAGTTTGGCGGGGACTCGAAGGAGGAGTGCGACCGGACGGCGCGAAACGTGATGGAGACGCTTCGTCGCAAGCCCGACGTGCCCGCGATGAAACTCTACGACGATCCGCACGAGGCGGAGAAAGTCTGGCAAGCCCGCGAGGCGGGGCTCGGAGCGACGGCGTTTGTGCAAGGTGAACCCGACACCTGGCCGGGCTGGGAGGACTCGTCGGTGGCGCCTGAGCAGAGCGGGGCGTACCTGCGGGATCTCCGAAAGGTATTCAACAAATACGGCTACGACCCGGCGCTCTACGGACACTTCGGGCAGGGATGCATCCATTGCCGGGTGAGTTTCGATCTCGTCACCGAGCGGGAACTCCTGAACTACCGGGCGTTTCTCGACGAGGCTTCGGACCTCATCGTCCGCTACCGCGGCTCGTATTCGGGGGAGCATGGGGACGGGCAATCCCGTGCCGAATTGCTGCCGAAGCTTTTCGGCCCCGACTTGGTTCAGGCCTTTCGCGAATTCAAATCGCTCTGGGATCCGGACTGGAAAATGAATCCCGGCAAGGTGGTGAATCCGAATCCGATCCTCTCGAATCTCCGACTCGGCACCGACTACAACCCATGGCGACCGAAAACCGCCTTCCGCTATCGCGACGACGCCGGAGATTTCAGCCGCGCCGTGCTGCGCTGTGTCGGTGTGGGCGAGTGCCGGCGCCACGAAGGCGGCACGATGTGCCCGAGCTACCGAGCGACCCGGGAGGAAAAACACTCGACCCGCGGTCGCGCGCACCTGCTTTTCGAGATGCTGCAAGGGGACTTGATCAAGGACGGCTTCCGCAGTGAAGCCGTGAAGGAGTCGCTCGATCTCTGCCTGGCGTGCAAGGGCTGCAAAGGCGATTGCCCGGTGCATGTCGATGTCGCGACTTACAAGGCGGAGTTCCTCTCGAAATACTACGAAGGGCGGCTCAGGCCGCGCCACGCCTACGCGTTCGGACTGATTTCGGTGTGGGCGCGGTTGGCTTCGCGGGTACCACGGCTGGCGAATTTCGTGCAGCGCGCGCCGGTCTTTCGCTTGGCCGTGAAGTCGATCGTCGGAATCGCTCCGGAGCGGGAGATTCCGCGCTTCGCCGGGCGCACGTTCAAGGACTGGTTCTTCGCCCGGCCGCGCCGCAACTCCGGCGGGCCCCGGGTGATCCTCTGGGCGGATACGTTCAACAATCATTTCCATCCCGACGTCGTCCGGGCTGCCACGCGTTTCCTCGAACGCGCCGGCTGGCAGGTGGACGTTCCGCGCCGGCATCTCTGCTGCGGGAGGCCGCTCTACGACTATGGAATGTTGGATACGGCCAAGCGCTGGATGCGCGAAAACCTGGAGGTCCTTCGCGAGGACATCCGGGCGGGGATTCCGGTCGTGGTTCTGGAACCGAGCTGCGCCGCGACGTTTCGCGACGAGCTCACGAACCTCTGGCCCGACGACGAAGATGCCCGGCGGCTGTCGGAGCAGACGTTCCTTCTCAGCGAGTTCGTCGATTCCGCGATGAAAGACTACCCGCTTCCGACTCTGCAGCGGGACGCTGTGGTGCACGGGCATTGTCACCAAAAGGCGATCATGAAAATGGGGTCCGAGGAGCGGGTGCTGCAGCGCCTCGGGGTGAAGGCTCGCGTGCTGGATTCCGGTTGCTGCGGCATGGCCGGGGCTTTCGGCTTCGAGGCCGGGGAGCATTACCGAGTCTCCATCGCCTGCGGAGAGGAAAAACTCCTTCCGGAAGTGCGCCGCGCCGCTCCCGATACGGTGATCGTCGCGAGCGGCTTCAGCTGCCGCGAGCAGATCGCGCAGACGACCTCGCGCAAGGCGATGCACCTGGCGCACGTGCTCGAGATGGCGGAGCGCGAGCGGGACCGAACGCCGCAGGCGTACCCGGAACGTCGCTACATTCCGGCGGATCCTCCGGACCCGTCCGCTACCGCGTCGCTTCTGGTGCTAGGGCTCGGCGCAGCCGTCCTCGGCGGAGCGATCTGGTGGTTTGTGCGGCGCAGACGGCGTTTGCGAGCGAGGCGAGGGCCCGCAATCGCAACCCGAAGGTAGCGGACGTGGAACGCGTCGAGGTTTTCATTGCCGCTGCGCAGGGTTCGGATTGTGGGGCCACACCCTTGCGGGTGGCGCGACGCGTCCCTGCGGCGCGCGAGAACGCGGGCCTGTGTTGGGCGTGAAACCCGAGCTATACGCAGGCCGGGCAAAGGGGCCGGCGCAGGGACGCGCCGACCCACCTACAAACCGGCGGGCGTTGGCTCCCGTCAGGTCCAGCTGAGATCGGCTTTGGAGAACGGCAACTCGCGGATTCGCTTTCCGGTGGCGGCGAAAATCGCGTTGCACACGGCCGGGGCGAGAGGCGGCAGCGCCGGTTCGCCGAGTCCGGTGACGGGATTGTCCGTTTTCAGGAAATGCGCTTCGACCGGGGGGGCGTCCGAAATGCGGAGGAGCAGGTACTGGTCGAAGTTCGACTGCACCATCCGGCCGTTTTCGTAGGTGAGCTGCTGCAGCCAGGCGGCGCTCAGACCGTCGATCACCGAACCCTGCACCTGGTTTTCGGCGCCGCTCAGGTTGATGATCTGCGAGCCGACGTCGACCGCCGCCGTGACGCGGTTGACCTTGAGGGTGCCGTCCTGGGTGACCGTCACGTCCGCGACTTCGGCGACGTAGCCGCGATGGCTGAAGTAAGCGGCAATGCCCAGGCCTTGGCCCTTGGGGAGCTTTTTACCCCAGCCGGCTTTTTCCGCGGCGAGTTGGAGTACGCCCTTCATGCGTTTGGAGCTGAACGGGACGCCGCGGCCGTTGGCCGGAGCGGGGAACTCCTTGTCGCCGAGCAGATCGAGCTGGAACTGCAGCGGGTCCTTGCCGGCGGCGTAGGCCAACTCGTCCAGAAAACTCTGATACACCCAGGCGAGGCTGCAGCTCCCCGGCGCGCGCCACCAGCCCATCGGGACATTGCAGGTGACGACGGTTTGCTCCGAGAGATAGTCCGCCACGTAACGGCCCGGAAATTCGTCCGCCCCCAGACCCGCGCCGTTGCCGGGCTTATCGGGCGTGTTTCCGAACGTGACGAAATGGCTGTGCCAGGCCGAGAGCTTGCCGTTGGAATCGACGCCGGCTTTCAGACGGTGATAGCCGCCCGGCCGATAGTGGTCGTGCTGGAGATCGTCGGTGCGATCCCAGACGACTTTGACCGGAGCGCCGACCTTCTGCGACACGATCGCGGCTTCCGCCATGTAGTCGTTGTCGAGCCGCCGGCCAAAGCCGCCGCCGATGCGGGTCACGTTGACCTTGATGCCGTCGCGCGGGAGCCCGGTGACGGTCGAGATGAGATTGCGGCCTTCGTCGGCATTCTGGCTGGGAGCCCAGATCTCGGCGGTATTGCCCTGCACCCACGCGGTGCAGTTCTGCGGCTCGAGATTGGCGTGCGAGATGAATGGATACACGTATTCTGCCTCGACGACCTTGGCTGCCTTCCCGAGGGCGGCTTCCGCATCGCCGTCCTTCCGCACGGCCTTGCCGGAACCCTTGGCGAGTTCTACCGCTTTCTCGACGAACGCCGTCCAGCTCTCGTTCGCGGCCTCGCCTTCGTCCCACGTGACGTTGAGCTGCTTGCGGGCGCTGAAGGCGGCCCAGGTCGAGTCGGCGACAATCGCCACGCCCGGCATGAGGCCGTTGAGGTCACGCGTGCCGGCGACGATGAACGCGTCCTTCACATGCGGCAGGCGTTTGATCTGGTCGAGGTTGGCTTTGACGGCGCGCCCTCCGAAAACCGGGCACTTCACGTACACGGCGTAGAGCATGCCGGGAAGTTTCTGGTCGATGCCGAAAAGAGGCAGGCCGGAGACGAGCTTCGGATTGTCGACTCCGCCGATGCGCGTGCCGATGAGTTTGAAATCTTTCGGATCCTTGAGCTTCACCGACTTTGCGTCGGGGACGGGGAGTGCCGCGGCTTTCGCGACGAGTTCGCCGTAGGGCAGCGAGCGTTGGGTGCTGTCGTGGAAAACGCGTCCCTTGTCCGCGCGGCATTGGTCGGCGGGCACTCCCCAGGTTTGGGCGGCCGCCTCGATGAGCAGCACGCGGGCTGTGGCACCGGCTTGTCGAAGCTGGTGATAACTTCCCGGCGTCGAGGTGCTGCCGCCGGCCCCCTGCCAGCCGTAGACGGCCTGGTCGAGAGGAGCGCTGACGATCTTGACCGAACTCCATTCCACCTCGAGTTCCTCGGCCACGATCATGGGCAGCGACGTGCGGATGCCTTGTCCGATTTCGGGCTTATGGGCGAGAATCGTGACGCTGCCGTCCTTGCCGATCCTGAGATAGGCGTTGGTGAATTCGGTGGAACCGGAAGAGGACTGGGCGGCGTTGACGACCTCGGCGGCTTCGGCCGTGCGCCCGAGCGAGAAACCGAGCACGAGACCGCCGCCGGCGAGAGCGGTGGTGCGGAGAAAAGAGCGACGATCCATCGGAGCGGTGTTCATTTGGCGGCCTCCGTGTGAGCGGCTGCGATTTCGGCGGCGCGGTGAATGCCGGCGCGAATGCGCAGGTAGGTCGCGCAGCGGCAGAGATTCCCGGTCATGGCGGCGTCGATGTCGGCGTCGCTCGGCTTCGGATTGCTCGCGAGAAGAGCGGCGGCGCTCATGATCTGGCCGGATTGGCAGTAGCCGCATTGCGGTACGTCGAGTTCCACCCACGCCTTCTGGAGCGGATGCGAGGCGTCGGCCGAGAGACCTTCGATGGTGACGATCTTCTGCCCGGCGACGGCCGAGACGGGCATCTGGCAGGAACGCACGGCCTGGCCGTTGAGGTGCACAGTGCACGCGCCGCACATGCCTGCGCCGCAGCCGAATTTCGTGCCGACGAGATTGAGGTGGTCCCGCAGGACCCAGAGCAGGGGAGTGTCCGGGGCGACGTCGACGGTGTGCGTCTGCCCGTTAACCGAGAGTTTGAACGTCATAAATTGGAGGCGCCGGCCAAAAGCGGGGGGCAACGAACGATATCCAGGAACTGGGCGGGTCAACCGGAGGTTCGGTTGAGAGCTGTGCAAACGTTAGGGTCGGAGCAAAACTGCGCGGTCATCGGCGCCTTGATCGAGCGAAAAAACTCCGCGGCGAACTGGGCGCGCGGAACGGGATCGCAGGCGGCGAAAAGCAGGAAAGGCGCGGCGTAGGACCGCGCCTTTCTTGATCTTGGAACACCGCCGGAAGGATTATCCCTTCGAGGCGGCGCTGCGCTTGACGACCCAGTCGATGATCGCGGCGTCGTTGGACTCGTTTCGCCAGACCAGGGTTAGAAACTCCGAAGGGTGAATGTCGTGGGTCTTGAAGAATCGCCGGTCGCCTCCGCAGCAGTACATCAGCGACTCGGGCAGCTCGCCGCGCAGCTTGGCCTTCGCCTTCGGGATGATGCGGGGAAGCCATTCGATACCTTTCACGGCGTCGGTTTTTGCCGGCATTTTGGCCTCATCCAGGCGCGCCGTCGAAGCCGTGCCGTGCTGCGCGTTCAGGAAGTAGTCGCGGCGGACCAGCTCGATCGCCAGCGCGAGATCGTACCCGGGTTCGCCGTAGTTGTTCTGGTCCTCGGCGTAGTCGTACAGGTGCTGGGCCGTGATGCCGTTGGCCGCCAAAAACGCCGTCTCCTCGGTCGAGAAGAAGGTGTTGGCGCCGCGCTGTCCCTTGGCGTACAGGCCCGCCGCCTTGTCGTAGATTTCGCGAAACGTTTTCTGGAATTCGTAGTGCTTCATCGGAGAAGCGACCGATGTTCAGAAGTCGGAAAAAGGCAAAGCCGGAGGCCGATCGGCGAGGTTTGGAGCGAACCGACGTCTCCCGACCGGGGATGCGGACCGAAATGAACCGACCGCGTTTAGCCGAGCCGGAAATCGATCAGGCGTTTGAAGCGGTCCACCTTGTCGACCACGACCTGGATATGACCGCCGAGGTCGTACCGTTTCTTCGAGCGGCGGCCGACCAGCGAGGTGCCGTCGTTGGTGAGCGCGAAGTAATCGTCGCCCATCGACGACGTCGGGACGAATCCGAACGCCATCGACTCGGTGAGCTCCACGAACAGGCCGTGCTGGCGGACATCGGTGATGACGGCCTCGTACCGCGTCTTCTGCTTCTTCTTCAACTCGCGCTCGAAGTACTCGAGCAGCTTGATCTTCACGCTCTCGCGCTCGGCCTCCTGGCTGTTCGTCTCGGTGAGGCTCAGGTGCTCGCCCATGCTTTCCATCTTGGCCGCATTGTAGGCGAACTGGTAGCCGGCCGGGGCGGGGTGGCCGGCGTGTTTGATCAGGTAGTAGTCGAGCACGCGATGGACCACCAGGTCCGAGTAGCGCCGGATCGGCGACGTGAAGTGGGTGTAATCGCGCTTGTGCAAACCGTAGTGCCCATCCGGCGACGAGCGGTAGGCGGCTTTCTTCAGGCTGCGGAGAAGCTGCGTGCGGAGGGTGTAGCCCTGCGGATGCGTGCGAAGACGCTCCATCAGCTTCATCAGCTCCTGGCGTTTGGTGAGGTCGCCGGTCTGGATGCCGAACGGCACGAGGTATCCGCGGAATTCGACGAGCTTGTCCTCGTCGGGCTCGTCGTGGACGCGGTAGAGCGAAGGGATCTGGCTCGTGCGGGTGAGCCGCGCGACGGCTTCGTTGGCCGCGAGCATGAACTCCTCGATCAGCTGGTGGCTCTCGTCGTGCTCGATCCGCTCGAGGCGATCGGCGTAGCCCTGCTCGTCGACGAAGACCTTCGTCTCCGGCATGTCGAGGTCGAGGCTGCCGTGCGCCATCCGGTCGTCGCGGAGCTTGGAGGCGATCACCCAGAGCTTCCGTATCCAGCTTTGCAGGTCGACCAGCTCGAGATTGCTCAGGGCGTGCAGCGCGCGGCCGGTGGAGCCCGTCTGGTGTTTCGGGGGCAGCGGGAGAGCGCGGACCTTCTCCAGGTTGTTTTCGAAAAGAAGCGCGTAAGCCTGCCGGTATGTCAGCCGCTTCCGGCTGCGAATGACGGTGTTGTTGAAGGTGGTTTCGCGGAGCCGGCCTTTGCGGTCGAAAACGAGGAAGACGGCTTTGCAGAGGCGGTCCTGGCCTTCGACGAGGGAGCACAGGCCGTTGGACAATTTCTCCGGCAGCATCGGCACGACGGTGCCGACGAGATAGGTCGAGTTGCCCCGGCGCTGCGCTTCGCGGTCGAGCGCGGTTCCCGGTTTCACGTAGGCGCTCACGTCGGCGATGTGAACGCCGACCCGCACCTCGCCGGCATCGAGGGTCTCAATTGAAAGCGCGTCGTCGAAATCCTTGGCGTCGTCGGGATCGATGGTGAACGTCGGCACCTCGCGATAGTCGAGGCGGCCCAGGAGTTCCTTCGGCCTGACCTGGTCCGGCAGCGCCGCGACTTCACGCTCCACCTCGACCGGGAACGACGTATCCAGTCCGTACTTGTGGTAGATGCCCGCGAGTTCGGCCCGGGGTTCGAAGGTCTTCCCGAGCCGTTCCACGATGACGCCCTCGAGTTTCTGGTGGCGGGCGGTCCACTCCGCGAGTTTCACGACGATCTTGTCGCCGACCGCGGGCACCGGCTTGATGCCGCAGGCCGCCGGATCGTCAACGTACACTTCGTGCACGAAGCGCGGATCGTCCGGCGTGAGGTAGAAGGTCTGCCGTATCCGCTGGAGCTGCCCGACAACGGTGTCCCGGGTGCGCTCGACCACGCGGACGACGCGTCCGGTCTGCTCCGTGCCCCGGCCGTCGCGGCGGCGCTGCAAGCGTGTATCCACTTTTACCGCCACACGATCTCCGTGGAGCCCCACGCCCGTGTCGTCTGGCGCGACCTGGATCGCCTCCATCCGGATTCCCGGGGCGGAGTCGGGAATGACAAAGGCCGAGCCGCCCGCTCGAAACTGCAGACGCCCGACGACGAGCTCCTCGTCCTTCGGCAGGGCCAGACGGTCGCCTTTCACGGTGACGAGTTCGCCCTTCGAAAGCATCAGACGGACCTCATGGGCGAGGCTGCGTTTGGCCCGCGGCTCCAACTGAAGGGCGCGCGCCAGACCGCGTTGGTCGAGCGGCGAATAGTCGGGGCGGCGGAGGACGGAAAGGATACGTTCGCGGAGTTTCATGCAGCCGTGCGGCGCCAGGTTGGGCGCGGCGGGTTTGAGATTGGAATGACGAAAAGTTGTAGCCTAACGTAAGGTAATGAAGATCGTCCACGTAGCGAGTGAACTGTTCCCGTATGTGAAGACCGGCGGCCTGGCTGACGCGGTGGGATCACTTGCCGCGACGCTCGCCGACCACGGTCATGAGGTTTCGGTCTTCGTCCCCGGCTACCGTGCGATTCTGGACCACAAGGACGCCGCCGCAGCGGAGCGCGTGCTCCGGTTGAACATCGAGATGGGCGATGTGTTTGTCACGGGCGATGTCCGGGTTTTTTCTCCGCGCACCAACCTCCGCGTCTACCTTATTTGCCGGGAGGAGTATTTCGATCGGCGCGGAATCTACGGAAACGGCGAGCGCGACTATGAGGACAACCACGTCCGCTATATTTTCTTCTGCAAGGGCGTGATCGAGACCCTGCGCATGAGCGAGATCAACGCCGACATCGTGCACTCCCACGATTGGCAGGCCGCACTGGTGCCGCTGCTCCTGCGTTATGCCGAGCGTCGCAGCGGCACGACGCTGGCGATGAAAACCGTATTCACGATCCACAACATCGCGTTCCAGGGCGTCTTTCCGATGCGGTCGTTTTTCCGCACGAACCTGCCGTCGGAGTTCATGAGCATCGACGGCCTCGAATACTACGGCCAGATGAGCTACATGAAGGCCGGTATCCTGTTTGCGGATCGGGTGACGACCGTAAGCCCGCGTTACGCGAAGGAAATCCAAACGCCGGAATTCGGCTGCGGTCTCGACGGCGTCGTGCAGACGCGCATGGAGGACCTCTCCGGTCTGATCAACGGTATCGACCCCGAAGTCTGGAATCCCGTCAGCGACCAGCACCTGCCGGCGCGCTACTCGGCCGGCAACATGGCCGGGAAGGCCGTCTGCAGGACCGAACTCCTCAAACGCGCCGAATTGCCCGCGCTGAACAACGGTCCGGTCTTCGGCATGGTCTGCCGCCTGACGGAGCAGAAGGGCGTTCAGCTCCTGATCGCGAACGGCGACTTCTTCGTGAAAAACGACTGCCGCCTCGTCGTGCTTGGCACGGGAGACCGGCGCCTGGAGAAGGCTCTGCGCGATCTCGCTGCATCCGCTCCCGGAAAAGTCTGCGTTCTGGCGCGGCTGGACGAGGCGATGAGCCACCTCGTCGAAGCCGGAAGCGACTTTTTTGTCATGCCGTCGCTCTTCGAGCCCTGCGGTCTGAACCAGATGTATTCGCAGGCGTACGGCACGGTCCCGCTCGTCAGCCAGGTGGGCGGCCTTGCCGACACGGTGACCGACATCGCCGAAAAACCGCAGGACGGCACCGGTATCAGTTTCCCGGCGACAGCGGCCGGACTCCTCCGAGGCCTGGAGCGCGCGCTGGCGCTCTACGCCGACAAGAAGCTTTACGCCGAAGTTCAGGCGCGCGGGATGTCCCGCGACTTCAGCTGGGGCAAGGCGGCGCTCGCGTACGAGCATCTCTACGATTCGGCGCTGTAACCGGACCGTATCGTTCTGCGACGCGCCCGGGCTCGCCGCTTGCGGGCGGAAAACGACATCCCGGTACGACGAACCTCGAGCCGGTGCCTGGGCGGGGCAGGCACACTCCCGCCATCCGGGTTCTGGCGTGGGGAAGCGAACTGGCGCCGGTTGAGTCGAAGGCGGAACGCGCCTCCGTGGATTGGGCCGTCAGCAAGGGGGCGCGCTTGCGGAAAGGACCTCTCCGGCGCTTTGTGCAGGCGTGCCCCGTTCGACAAGCATCCTCTGGTTTCGGCAGGACCTGCGCCTTTCGGACAATCCGGCGCTTCAGGCTGCCGTGCGACGCGGCGGTGCGGTCGTGCCGGTGTTCATCTGGGACGAGGAAGGCGAGGGGCGCTGGGTGCCCGGAGGGGCCTCGCGTTGGTGGCTGCACCACTCCCTTCAGGCCCTGGCGGAGCGGCTGCGGGGCGTCGGCTCGCGACTGATTCTGCGCCGCGGGCGGAGCGAGGACGTGCTGCGCGACCTCCTGCGGGAGACGGCCGGGAGTGCCGTGTATTGGAACCGCCGGTACGAGCCTGCGGCGATCGAGCGCGACGCGCGGATCGAGGCCGCGCTTCGCTCCGACAGGGTGGAGGCGGAGAGCGCGAACGGCGCCCTGCTTTTCGAGCCGTCGGCGATCAAAAACCGGCAGGGAGGCCCGTTTCAGGTTTTCACGCCGTTTTGGCGTACGTGCCTGGCGAAAGGCGTGGAGGCTCCGGCGGTTTGCGTTGAGCGTTTGCCCGGGCCTGCCGTCTGGCCGAAGACGCTGAGGGTCGAGGAGCTGCCGCTGTTGCCGGCGATTCGCTGGGATGCCGGTCTGGCGGAGCGCTGGCAGCCGGGAGAGCTGGCGGCGGCAAAACGCCTGGACGCATTCCTGCGCGGTGCGGTGGGACGCTACGCCGAGAAACGCGATTTTCCCGCCCTGAACCTTTCGTCCGAACTGTCGCCGCACCTGCACTTCGGGGAGCTTGGTCCCAGGCAGGTTTGGGCGGGCGTGCAGAGACTCTCGGAGGACACCGGGGTGTTTCCCGTTCATGCCGGCGCGCAGAAGTTCCTGAGCGAACTCGGCTGGCGGGAGTTCGCGTACCACCTGCTCCTTCACTTTCCCACGACGGCTGAGCGTCCGTTGCGCGCGGAGTTCGAGCGTTTTCCCTGGGCGGAGGACCCGCAAGATCGCAGTCTCCGCGTTTGGCAGCAGGGGCGCACGGGCTATCCGATCGTGGACGCGGGCATGCGTCAGCTTTGGGCGACCGGATGGATGCCGAACCGCGTGCGGATGATCGCTGGATCGTTTCTGGTGAAACACCTGAGACTCCCGTGGCAGCGCGGAGCGGAGTGGTTTTGGGATACGCTGGTCGATGCGGATCTCGCCAGCAACACCCTGGGTTGGCAGTGGGTCGCCGGGTGCGGCGCCGACGCCGCCCCGTATTTCCGGATCTTCGCCCCTGTGCTTCAATCGCGGAAGTTCGACCCGGACGGCGCCTACCTGCGGCGGTGGCTGCCGGAACTGGCGTCGTTGCCCGACGCCTGGATTCACGCTCCTTGGGAGGCGCCGGCCGACGTTTGCACCGCGGCCGGCGTCACGCTCGGCAGGACCTACCCGTATCCGATTGTCGATCACGCCAAGGCGAGGGAAACGGCGCTCGCGGCCTATCGAAGCCTGAGAAGCTGAGTCGCCAATCGGCGTGTTCGGGTTATCTTGTCGTGGCTGAGCCGAGATGCGGGCGGCCGAGTGAAGTGTTGCCCCGCACAGTTGTCCTCCTTCATCGTCGTCCCTTTGCAGAACTCGCTGCCGAATCCGATGGGTTCCTCCAACTTCCATATCGAATCGCCGATGCCGCGTCCTGCGGGGGATGTCTTCCGCTGGCACGAAAAGCCGGGCGTCCTCGAACGGCTCACGCCGCCGTGGGAGAAGATCGAGATTTTGCGGGAAGCCCAGGGCCTCTCTAACGGCCAGCGGGTGCTTTTGCGGCAGAAAGTCGGGCCATTCCGAGTCACCTGGGAGGTCGAACACCAGGGCTACGACGAGAGCCGGGCGTTTCGGGACGTGGCGATCCGGTGCCCCTTTGCGACCTGGGAACACCAGCATCGCTTCGTCAGCGACGGTGCGGCGAGTTCGACGTTGATCGACGACATCGTGTACCGCCTGCCGGGCGGCGGTCTCGGCGAACTCCTGGCGGGAAGCTGGGTGCGCCGGAAACTGGAGCGCCTTTTCGAATTCCGGCACGAGCGGACCCTGCAGGATCTCAAGGCGACCGCGCGATATGGCGCGGTGCGGCCGATGCGTTTTCTGATTTCCGGCGCTTCGGGGCTGGTCGGCCGCGCGCTGGTGCCGTTTCTCCGTTCGCAGGGCCACGAGGTCGTCTGTCTGGTCCGGCGGCCTTCCGGCGGCGAGCACGAGGTCGCGTGGGATCCGTCGACCGGCGAACTCGACTATCATCAGCTGAAGGGCATCGACGCCGTCATCCATCTGGCGGGCGCTCCGATCGCGGAGCGGCGCTGGAGCAAGGCGGTGCGCGACGAGATCTGGAACAGCCGTATTCAGGGCGCGCGTACGCTGATCGCGGCGTTGGACAAGATGCGCCACCGCCCCTTCGTTTTCGTGAGCGCGTCCGGCACCGGCATCTACGGCAGCCGGGGCGGCGATACCCTCGACGAATCCAGCGAGCGCGGCACGGGCTTCCTCGCCGACGTCTGCGCCGGCTGGGAGCGCGAGGCCGAAGCGGTCGAGGCGCTGGGGATTCGCCCCGTCAGCCTTCGCACCGGCATGGTCTTGAGCCCGGCGGGGGGCGCGTTGGCCCGGCTTCTGCCCCTGTACCGCCTTGGATTGGGCGGCCGACTGGGCGGCGGAGGGCAGTGGATGAGCTGGATCGGAATCGACGACCTGGTCGGCGCCTATTACCATGCGGTGCTCGATCAGCGCTGCATCCACGCGGTCAACGCCGTTGCTCCGTTCCCGGTGACCAACCGCGACTTTGCCGAGACGCTGGCGCGCGTGCTGCGTCGCCCGACGCTGCTCCCCGTTCCTCCTCCTGTGCTGCGGCTCAGCCTCGGCCACATGGCGGACGAACTCCTGCTCTCGTCGGCCCGCGTCACGCCGCGGATTCTGCAGGACTCGGGCTATCGCTTCCGACACTCGAAACTCGAGGACGCGCTGCGCTTCGTGCTCGGCGCCAAGGCCGCTCGCACGACCGAGGAAGCCGAGGCGCCGGAAAGCGAAGCCCGGCCCGCGGGACGCGCGTCTTGACTCGGGTGCGGCGGGGACTGAGGTGATGCCATGCCCTCGCTCGTTTGCCCCAACATCGTCGCGGCGGTCGGCAACACGCCGTTGATCAAGCTCAACCGGATCGCGGCGGGAATCCCCGCGACCGTGCTGCTCAAGGCCGAGTATTTCAATCCGCTCTCGAGCGTGAAGGATCGGATCGGACTCGCGATGATCGAGGCGGCCGAGAAGGCGGGCAAGATCCGCCCCGACACCGTCGTCGTGGAGCCCACCTCGGGAAACACGGGCATCGCGCTCGCTTTCGTGTGTGCGCAGCGCGGATACAAGCTGACGCTCACGATGCCGGAGAGCATGTCCATCGAGCGGCGCGTGCTCCTGCGCCTCCTCGGCGCGGAGCTGGTGCTCACGCCCGCAGTGGACGGGATGCCGGGGGCGATCCGGCGCGCCGGCGAGCTGCTGGAGGGACTCGGACCCAGAGGCTTCATGCCGCAGCAGTTCGAGAATCCCGCCAATCCGGAGATCCATCGGCGCACCACCGCGGAGGAGATCTGGGCCGCCACCGAGGGAAAGATCGACGCGTTTGTCGCGGGCGTCGGAACCGGGGGGACGATCACCGGAGTTTCCGAAGTCATCAAAGGACGCCGTGCGATCAAGACCGTGGCGGTCGAGCCCGCCGCCAGTCCCGTGCTCTCCGGAGGAAAACCGGGCCGGCATGGAATCCAGGGCATCGGCGCCGGGTTCATTCCGAAGAACTGCAACACATCGATCATCGACGAAGTGACCGCCGTGACGGACGAGGATGCTCTCGAGACCGCCAGGTTGCTGGCCTTGCAGGAGGGGATTCTTGCCGGGATTTCGACGGGTGCGAACGTCTGGGCCGCGCTGCGCCTGGCCACCCGGCCCGAGTTCGCAGGCAAGGTGATCGTGACCGTCGGCTGCAGCTCAGGGGAGCGCTACCTGAGCACGGCGTTGGCCGATCGGGCCAGGTCCGAAGTGACGGTGTAGCTGAAACTCCACTACGGAGGCGGGGCGGGATGGGAGCGCCCGATCGGAACCGGTGCGCCGCGTTCGGTTGGAGCAGTCTCCGCGCGCTGTTGCCGCGGAACGCCTTGCACCGGCATCTGTCCGGCTGGGTGGAAATACCCACGACCGTAGGTATAGTACCTCACGTCCATAGGGTTTCTGGCCCGAAGAGTTGAGCGAAGGTTCTTGGGGGTATGAGGAGGGCACTCAATGGGCGGCGGATCGTGCAAGCGATATGCTCGAATCATGACAGTGAGTTCGCTCTATCACCGCATCCTGACCCTCACCGCTGGACTGTTCCTGGCAGCGGCTGGTCACGGCGCGGTGGTGGAGCGGCCTGTTTCGACGGTTCCCCTGGCGACAACGCTGAGCGATGCGCACCAAGTTGCCTCTCGCCACGGAGGGATGCAGGTCCTCCGGATTTCGGGCACGTCGATGCTTCCCTTTTTCGGAGACGGCTCGGTTGTGATCGTGAAGAAGATCGAAGCTGCCCAACTCCGTGCTGGCATGGTGGTCGTGTATCAAAACCGGTTCGGCGAGACGGTCGCACACCGGCTCGTCGCGCCGGCGATCGAAGGCTGGCTGGCTCAGGGCTACAACAACCCCGTTGCCGACAGCACGCTGGTCAACGACTTCAACCTCGTCGGCGTCGTTTACGCGACGTTCCACTCGAACGGACGCTCCGATGCGCTGCCGGGCCTGACCGCGCTGGCCGCCTGCACGACCGTCGCTCTCGCCGCTCCGGCGCGCTGAGCGCTTCCGGAGGAGGGCACGGGTCGCGGATTACGCGATGCCCGGACGGCTCGGGGGATGCTTCGCAACCCGCCGTGCGGCCTCTCTCGCGCGAAAAACGTTCCCGCTGCGCCTTCCTTGGACGGCCTTCGCGGCGGGGGCTTGAACAACACGCGTATTGACAGCCTGCGCGTTCGTGGCGAGACACGGACCTTTATGCAGAAAACTCTTATCATCTATAAGCCGGATTGCATGGAGAAGAAACACGTCGGCGCGGTCGTCGACCGTTTCGAGAAAGCCGGATTCTCCATCATCGGCTGCAAAATGATTCGCCTGACGCCGGCGTTGCTCCGCGAGCACTACGCCCACGTCGCCGACAAGCCGTTCTATCCGAGCATCGAGCAGTTCATGAGCTCGCGCCCGGTGATCGTCATGGCTCTCCAGGGCGACAATGTCGTGGCGAAGGTCCGCGATCTGCTCGGGCCCACCGATTCAAAGAAGGCCGCCAAGGGCACGATCCGCGGCGACTTCGGCACGGACATGATGGTGAACGTCGTGCATGCCTCGGACAGCGAGGAAAACGGCAAGATCGAGATCGCCCGCTTCTTCAAGGCGGACGAGGTCTTCGCCTGATCCGGCAACGGTTCTCCGACTTTCCAGGCGGCACCGCACGGTGCCGCTTTTTTTGTGCCGGGCATCCGCCGCGTGCCTCAGAAAACGAGCGTTGCAGCGTGCGCCGACCCGTGACGCGATGGGGCTCGATTCCTGTTCTTCCACCATCATGCGCTTTGGCCCCTGTGTGTCGTTTCCCGTTGCCCTGATGCTCTCCGCGATTTCCTGCCGCGCGGCCGATGCCTGCTCGATCCGGATCGACCCGCCGCCGCCGATCCCGGAGGAGACGTTTCACATGGGCGCGACGACCGCGCCGTCGGGCTCCACGATCGGGCTCAACGCGCGGTCCCTGCTTCGCGACGGAAAACCGTGGGTTCCGGTGATGGGCGAGTTTCACTATTCACGGTATCCCGAAGCGGAGTGGCGCGAGGAGCTCCTGAAAATGAAGGCGGGCGGTATCGACATTGTGGCGACGTACGTCTTCTGGATTCACCACGAGGAGATCGAGGGCCGGTGGGACTGGTCAGGGGATCGCAATCTGCGCCGGTTCCTCGAGCTCTGCCGGGAGACGGGCATGCTCGCGGCCGTGCGCTGCGGGCCTTGGTGCCACGGCGAGGTGCGCAATGGTGGGCTGCCCGACTGGCTGCTTTCGAAAGGCTTCAAGGTCCGCAGCGATGATTCCGCTTACCTCGAGCGGGTGAAAGAACTCTACGCCCAGATCGGCGAGCAACTGAAGGGACTGCTTTGGAAGGACGGCGGACCGGTCGTCGCCGTTCAGGTGGAAAACGAATACTCCGGACCTGCGGAGCATCTCCTGACGTTGAAGAAGATGGCCCGCGACGCCGGGCTCGATGTTCCGCTCTACACGCGCACCGGTTGGCCGGCTCTGCGCACCCCCATGCCGTTCGGGGAACTTGCTCCGCTGTTCGGCGCCTATGCCGAAGGGTTCTGGGACCGCGTGCTCACCTCGATGCCGGGGCGGTATTGGGCGGCGTTTCAGTTCCTGCCGGTTCGCACCGACGCCGCGATCGCGACCGAGCAACTCGGCGAACGCGAGGCGCGCGACGAGGCGGATGCCGCCCGTTATCCCTATCTCACCTGCGAGCTCGGCGGCGGCATGATCAGCAGCTATCACCGCCGCATCCGGATCGATCCGGCGGACATCGACACCGTTTCCCTGGTCAAGATCGGGTCGGGCGGAAACATGCCCGGCTACTACATGTATCACGGCGGGACCAACCCGACGGGAAGGCAAACGACGTTGATGGAGGCGCAGGACACGCCGATCACCAACTGGAACGACATGCCGACGAAGAGCTACGACTTCTACGCGCCCATCGGCGGATACGGCCAGCTTCGCCCGCAGTACCACAGCCTCCGGCGTCTGCACCTCTGGGCCCGCGACTTTGGCGGCGAACTCGCGACGATGACCCCGACGTTCCCGTCGGTTCGGCCCGCCGGGCCGCAGGACACCACGACGCTACGTTGGGCGGTGCGCTCCAACGGCGATGCGGGTTACGTCTTTGTCAGCAATCATCAACGGGGCCTGGCTCTCACGGAGAAAGAGAACGTCCGCTTCTCGATGGACTTTCCGGATCACGGCGCGCCGCTGCCCAGCCATCCCGTGATCGTTCCGGGCGACGCGCGGTTCATCTGGCCCTTCAACCTCGACCTTGGCTACGGGATTCGCCTGCGCCACGCCACCGCTCAGCTCATCTGCAAGGTGGAAGATGGCCCCGTCCGGTGGATCTTCTTCTCTGAAACGCCCGGAACGTCGGCGGAGTTTTTCGTCGCGGGAGGCGAGCTGAAGGAAAACGGCGGCGCAACCGTCGATTCGCTGAAGAACGGCGTCGTCCTCGGCAAAATGCCCCCGGGACACACCGAGGCGTTTCGTCTCAAGGGGCGTGGCGGAGAAGTCCGCGTCGTACTGCTGTCGGATGCCGATTCGCTCGCGCTTTGGAAGGGCGACTGGCTTGGCCGGGAGCGGGTCATCCTCAGCTCGGACGGAGTCGTTTTCGACGGAGACAAGCTCCGTGTCACGAGTGCCAACGGGTCTGCCGTGCGGTTTGGCGTGTTTCCCGCCGTCGATGGGGTGATAGCCAACGGAGGCGTCATCGCCACCACGGCTCACGACGGAATCTTCCAAACGATCGAACTAGCCATGCCGTCGGAGCCACAGCGGAAAGCCACGGTGCAATCGATCAAACCGGCCGGACCCGCCCGCGAGATTCCGCTGGGAAAAAGTCCGAGCCCGGTCGCCGCGGCTCCGAAAGACGCTGACTTTGAAGCTGCTGGAGTGTGGGTCGTAAAACTGCCCGAGGGCGCGGTGAACGGACGCAGGACGATCCTGAGGCTGTCCTATCGCGGCGACGTCGCCCGTGTGAAGATCGGCGATACGCTGATCACCGACGATTTCTACAACGGACGGCCTCTCGAAATCGGGCTCTGGCGCCACGCCGAGACGCTGGCGGCCTCGCGCGAACTCCGTGTGGAAATCCTGCCGCTGCGCCGGGACGCGCCGATCTTCATGCCCGCAGACGCGTGGCCCAACAACGCCGACGGCGCGCCGGTTGCCGAGCTGGCCAAAGCCGAACTCGTACCGTACTCAACGGTGGAGTTCACGGCCGAGGCGCCGAAGGCCGCGAACCCAGCGACTCGCTGAACTCCGGAGCGTCTCGTCCAGGGGGCGCAACCGGAGGTTCGGTTTGGCGGCGGAACGCCGACGGGTCATTTCTTCCCGTCGAGGCGCACGTAGGGACCGACGTGGCTGCCGACAAAGCCGCCGGCCACCGAAGTGCTGAGGATCGTGCCGTCTTCGTCGGCTTTCAGCGTCTTCCATCCCTCGTCGCCTGCGTCGTAGGAGAACGAATACTTCGCGCCGTTGCCGGAGATCTTGAGCACCGCGCTCTCAATGCCGTCCGGAAGCGAGGCTGCGGCGACTTGCTCGGGTTCGCCTGGCTTGTCCGACGCCATGCGTTCGAGGAAAACCTCGGCGCCGGAGCCTTGGCGGCGCAGTCCCAGGAAAAAGTGATGCGTTTCGTTCTGGAAGGCGGCGATTCCGGCGGAGGCGCCGTTGCTCGGAAGATGGACCTTGAGCGAGGCGTCGAACGCGGCGTGCTGCTGGCGGTGGCCGAGGAAAGACGGGTTGCCGGTTCCGTTGAGGGTCTCGGCTCGTGCCTCAAGGACGAGCGAGCCCGGAATGAGATGGAAGTCCCACCAGGGTCGGGCGGGCGTGCGGATGAGATTCCAGACGGGATTCAGGCTCCTCGAGTCGAACTGGTCCCGCCAGGTGAAGTTGCCGGTGAGCGACATGCCGGACGAATTGCGCGCATGGAAGGACGGCAGCTGGGGGCGCATCGGCAGGACGGTTTTGGGGTCGAGAATGGTCGGCCAATCGTCGTGCCATGTGACAGGGAGAAGAAAGGTTTCGCGGCCCGTGTTGTAGAGATCGCCCTGATACGGGCGGCAGCCGAGAAAGACGGCCCACCAGGTTCCGTCGAGTCCCTCCAAGAAATCCGCGTGCCCGGTGCAGGTGACGGGATTCTGCCGGTCCGGCGGCAGCGTGCGCTGCGTGATGACCGGGTTCTTTTCCCACGGAGTGTACGGACCCATGGGCGAGTGGCTGCGGAAGATGACCTGCGAGTGTTCCGGTCCGGTGCCGCCTTCGGCGCAGGTCAGGTAATACCAGTTCTTCCGCTTGAAGATATGGGGGCCCTCGATCCACACCGGCTTTGCCGCGAGGTTGACGCCGCCGTTCACGATGATCTTGCGCGGCCCGACGAGCTTCTGGGTGTCGATGTCGAACTGCTGGATCCAGATGGCGCGATGGCCGGAGTAGAGCGGTTTGTTCCCGGGCGGGGGACCGTTGTTGATCACGTACGCCTTGCCGTCCTCGTCGAAGAAGAAAGACGGATCGATGCCGTCGATCTCCGGCAGCCAGACCGGATCGCTCCATGGACCGGCGGGATTGTTTGCCGTGACGAAGAAGTTTCCTCCTCCGTCCACGAGCGTGGTGATGACGTAATATTTCCCGTGGTAGAAGCGGATCGTGGGCGCGAAGATGCCGCGGGAGACGCCGAGTCCGTCGAGTTTCAACTGACCGGGCCGATCCAGCACGTGGCCGATCTGTCGCCATTGCACAAGATCGCGGCTGTGAAAGATCGGGACGCCGGGGAAGAACGCGAAGCTCGAATTGACGAGGTAGAAATCGTCGCCGACGCGGCAGACGCTCGGGTCGGGATAAAACCCGGCCAGGATGGGATTCTGATAGGTGTTCGGTGCGAGCGGCGCCTGGAAGACCGCGTCGCGACCGGTGTATTCAAACCAATCGAACGCGGCGGAAGGCGCCGTCGGTTCGACGGCCGAGGCAAACCAGGGACACAGCAGGGCGATCCCGAGGAACAGGAAGCGTTTCATCGTCGGAGTGTTTGGGGTGACTGGGGTGCCGGAAAACCCCCGCGGCGGGCAGGCTCCGCGCTTCCGGAGAAAAGTGCGAGCTTTTGAGAGGAAACTTCGACGAAACCGACTCCGCTTCACTGGCCGGTGCCGGGGACGTCCGGGCGCTTGACCGCTTCGTAGAAGTCCAGCGAGTGCTCGGCCGGCTCGACCCCCGTCGGGATCGGCCGCTTCGAGAATGTCTGGAAATAGAGGATACACGAATCGCGCCACTCCCGCGCGTCCCGTTCCTGATGGCGGAGGAGCGCCTGGACGTGGAGGAACCGTGCCGGATCGACCTTGGGCTCGAGCGTGTCCCAGGCCTTTTGGAAGCTGCGCACGGAATCGACGCCGTGCTGGTAACGCAGGCAGAGTTCGTCCCAGAGCGTTCGCCCCGACTTCATCCGGTAGTCCCAGGAAACGTGGTGAAACCAGAGCAGCAGGGCCTCGGGACAGGTGGGCAGATTCTCCCACTCGTCGCGAACGGGAGGCGCGTATTGATCCAGAGCTTTCGAACCGGTGGAACTGCGGTCGAAGCCGATCCCGGCCGCGTCGGCCCGGTGATAATACGGCGCCGTCCAGTCGGCTCTGCCGCCGTCGACCCACGGCCCCGGGCCGTAGTGGTGGTCCCGCGCCATGAGGTGGTGCA
The DNA here is from genome assembly GCA_003054665.1 of Opitutaceae bacterium EW11. Classification (GTDB taxonomy): domain Bacteria; phylum Verrucomicrobiota; class Verrucomicrobiia; order Opitutales; family Opitutaceae; genus EW11. Next base: position 78,085 of record QAYY01000008.1, read on the forward strand.
GGCCGAGCGGCATCGAATAGTCCACGGCCGCCTCGCGGGATTCCAGAAGGACCGGCTTCAGCGTGGAAAGGAGGGTGGGATCGTTGGAGAACGTCATCCGTATCCACTCGTCGGCGATCGCGTCCGGCGTCGCTTCGTGATCCCACGCCAGTCGTCCGAAGGCGTACCAGTTGGCGGCCGCGATCGGGTGCCCGGTCCAGTTGCGTTCGTTGCCGGTGTTGGCCACGCCTGCGATCACGCTGAGCGCGTGGCGATCGAGCGAGCCGTCGACGACGCGGGCGACCGTCGAGCCCGGTCCCTCGGCGTGGGTGTCGGCCGCGAGCGCTTCCTTGAAAAGCGTGCCGAGGTAGACGAGGTGGATGGAGGCGCCGAGGTATTCCTGCGTGATCTGCAGTTCCAGGCCGAGCGGCGTTTTGGGCATCGCGCCGAAGAGCGGGTGAAACGGCTCGCGCGGCATGAAATCGATCGGCCCGTTCTTGATCTGCACGACGACGTTGTCTCGGAACTGGCCGTCGAGCGGCTTGAACTCGGTGTAAGCCTGTTTGGCGCGGTCGTCGGGGACGTTCTGATCGTAGACAAACGCGCGCCACATCACGATTCCGCCGTGCGGCGCAAGGGCGTCGGCGAGCAGGTTCGCGCCGTCGGCGTGATTCCTGCCGTAGGCCTGCGGCCCCGGTTGGCCCTCGGAATTCGCCTTCACGAGAAAACCGCCGAAATCTGGAATAGCGCGATAGATCTCCGCGACTTTGTCCTTCCACCAGGCGCGCACGGAGGGATCGAGGGGATCCGCGGTCTTGAGCCCGCCGAGTTCGACCGGGGCACTGAAACGGGCTGTCAGGTAAACACGGATACCGTAGGGCCGAAGCGTGCCGGCGAGCGCCGCGACCTTGTCGAGGAAAGGCGGCGTGAGCACCTGGGCGTTCGCATTCACGTTGGTCAACACCGCGCCATTGATCCCGATCGAGGCGTTGGCCCGGGCGTAGTCGCGGATGCGGGGCGAGACGTAGTCGGGGAGATTGAACCAGTCCCAAAGCGAGAGGCCCGCATAGCCGCGTTCGACCCAGCGGTTGAGGTTGTCCCAATGATTGAGCAGCCGGCGCTGAATCTTCGGCGCGGAGAGGAGATTCAGACCATCGAGCGGCTCATTCGTCTGCAGGTGACGGAGAAGGGCGAACACTCCGTAGAGGGCGCCGACGTCGCTGTTGGCCGCGACAACGATGCGTCGCCGGCCGGCGACCTTCGTGTCCCGGAGCAGAAAACCCTCGTTGCCGAGCGGTTTCAGCGCGTCTCCAAGGTTCAGCTCCTGCAGTTCGGGCAGAGATTCCGGCGTGCCGACAAGCAGTGCGGAAGAGGCGTTTCCTGCCATGTCCGCGAACGCGGGGCTGGCGTCGAGCAGGCTGGGAAGCGCGAGCTGCAATTCGTCGCGCGCCGCCTGAAGCGTGGGACTCGACGCAGGGCAGACGACCGTGCCCAGGGCTTCGGCGGCCGAGTGGCGGAGCGCCGGATTGGAGATCGGCTCGTACCGGAGCCAGAGTCGGTATCCATCTTCGCCCCGGAGGACGGCGACCGCGAAAAGGAGGAGAGTCAGGAGGGAAGCGCGCATGGCGAAGGGAAAAGATACCAGTTGGGGAAAGGTGAGGCGGCGCGGCCCGTCGACGAGCCGTCCGTTACGAAGAGCGATCCACGCCGCGCGTCGAACGAGCAGCGGGCTCCGCAGCCAAGACAAGAATGTGTCTTGTCGGAAGAACTACTTCGCCGCCGGCTCGTGGATCCGGAAGCGTCCGCTCACCTCGAGCAAACCGAAAAAGTAGAGCAGACCGTCGTAATACCGGTATTTGCCGGTCGGCGGTTCCAGTTCCCAAAGCCGTTGCACGAACGGCTGAGCCACGTCGCGGTCGGCCGCGAGCCCGGCGGCGGCGGCCATCGCGTAGAGCCCGACCGACGTTTCCGCTCCCAGCGGTTTTCCGTCGAGGCTGTACTGGTTGGAAAAATCAGGACCCTGGGAAACGAAGAAACGGAGGATGCGGTTCGACTGCTCCTTCTGCCACGGGTCCGTCCTCCACCACGCATAGTCGAGCGCGACATTGTGCAGGATGCGGAAGGCGTCGTAACGAAACGCGCCGGGATAGCCGGGGCGCGGCGTGCCGTCGTAGTTGGCGTACTCCGGCATCAGGCCCGTCTTCTTGTGCGCGGCTTTGCGGAAGAATTCACGGCTGATCTTCGTGGCTTCAGACCAGAAGGCACGGTCCGTGTCCGACCACTGCGCCCAGAGTTCGTAAAATGCCGGGAGGTGATACGACGGATCGGTGAACTGGCTGCCGGGGCCCGACGGCACAAACGTCACCTGTTTTTCCTTCAGGTTGAAAATGCTTCCGACGCCCTCGCCGCGACGATCGGTCAGCACGGCTTTGAGAAGCGCCTGTGCCTCGGCTCGGTAGTTGAAAATCCCCTGACCGTCTCCCCAACGATTGGAGGCAAACAGCAGCGCCATGATGAACCACTCTTCGCCGTCGCTGGCGGACCCCTGGTCGATCTGCGTGCCGTCGTACCGGCAGTGCCAGGCGAAGTACCCTTTGCGGGGCCCCTCGGCGTGATACATGTGCGTCCGGGCCCACTTCCAGAGCCGGTCGAACTCCGCTTTGTGGTCCGTTTGCACGGCCAGCATCATCCCGTAGCTCATCCCCTCGGTGCGCACGTCCTCGTTGCCGGTGTCGGCGATGTAGGCCATGTCGTCGCTGACGGGGAAATACAGGCGCTGGTACTGCGGTTCGCCCTGGAAAAAGTGTTTCCAGGCCCCATTGATCTTGGCGTCGATCTCCAGCTGCGACTTGCCCAGCCAGTCCGCGAACAAGTTCGGATACCGGTCGGGCGGTGGCGTGCCGGCGCCGAAAACGAAGGCTGCGGCCAGGGGGAGAATCGCCGCGGCGAGGAGGGCGCGTCCCGGGAAAACCATGATGCCTCAGGCGTTGGTCGCGGCGTATTTCTTCCGCCGTTCCTGCAGTTCGTCGCGAATCCGGAGCGCCAGGGCGTTGGTGATCGGGTAGGCGAAGAGGACGAGGACGGCGAGGAGGAATGGGATGGCGGCGTACACCGTAGCGGCGAGACGAATACCGAGCATCGAATGCTGCGTCTGGGCGGTGTTGGCCACATAGCCGTAGCCGGCGAGAATCCAGCCGCCGAGCGCGCCGCCGAGACCGAGGCCCGCCTTGAGGGCGAAGACGACGCCGGCGAAGGCGAAGCCCGTGGCGCGGCGGGAGTTCTTCCATTCCGAATAGTCGGGAACGTCGGCGATCATCGACCAGAGCAGCGGAATCGTGGGACCGTAGGCGGCGCCCCAGAGCGCGCTGAGGAAAAACACGGTTCCGATCGAAGTCGGCGGGACGAAGAAAAAGACCGCGGTGACGATCGTGGTGAGCCCGAGCCCGACGATAAACACGGTCTTCTTGCCGAAGCGATCGGACAGCGTGGTGGAGAAGAAAATGCCGACGATCTGAAGCAGCGTGCCGGTGACGTTGAACAGGCTGAAGCCGACGCTGGCGGCGTTGGAACCGTCGGGTCGCACGAGCAGGCCGAAGAGGTTGAGGACAGACTTCCACCAGGAGGGCTCACCGCCGGAAATGGACGCCAGACCGATGGCGTTCACGAAATCGGCGACCTTCTGCTGCTCGAGGTAGTAGCTGAAGTAGTAGTTCAGGGAGCCGCCGCGGAGGGCGAGCGTCGTGAAGACGAAGAGCGTGACGAAAAACATCACCACCCAGGGGCGGCAGGTGAAGACGTCGACGAGGTCGCTCTTGAACGAGGTCTTCTGCTGGGGATTGGGCTGAACGCGCTCCTTCGTGACCGCGAAGGTGACGACGTTGAACACCACGATGGCGCTGGCGAAGATGGCGATGGTGAGCGACCAACCCTTGCCGGAGTCTCCCTGGCCGAACTTGTCGACGAGCGGAAGGGCGAGCGTGGTGATGACCAGCTGGCCGATGATTCCGAGGCAGAGGCGGTAGCTGGAAATGCTGGTGCGCTCGCGCGGCTCCGACGTCATTACACCGGTGAGAGCGGCGTACGGCGTATTGTTCGCCGAGTACGCCATCATGAGGAGCAGGTACGTCGTGGCGGCGTAGATCATCTTTCCGCTCGAGCCCAGATTGGGAACGCTGTACGCGGCCCAGAAAAGGAGGCCGAACGGCACGCCGGTGAACAACACCCAGGGCCGGAACTTGCCCCAGCGCGTCTGGGTGCGATCGGAAAGCGCGCCGACGATCGGATCGAAAACCGCGTCGACCAGCCGGACCAGGATGAAGAGCCAACCTACCGCGGAGGCGGTGAGTCCAACAGTGTCGGTGTAGAACCGCTGTTGGTACAGGATCATCGAGAGGAAGAAGAAATTCGTGGCCGCGTCGCCGAGGCCGTAGCCGAACTTCTCGCGGAAGGAGAGCTTGCCGGAGTGATCTCTGGTCATGGAGGGGTGAGCTGGGGGGGACTAAGAAGTGGGGGCCGCGGGACTACTCCTGCAGCCAGAGGAAGGCGGTCACGCCACGGGGGTAGTAGCGGCTGCCGCAGGCTTCGCCGGTGTCGCTGTGGATCTGATCGCACATGGCATTGGCGCCGCAGCCGGGAGTCCGCTGCCAGTTAGCATGAACCCGATCGGCCGCGCGGGCTTCGTCGTTCAGTGTATCCGGGAACAGGCGACGCACGACGTGCTGCGCGAGGGCGATCTTGCTGAACCAGGTGTTTTTGCTCGTGCTGCTCATCTTCCAGCCGCCGCTCGTTTCGTCGAGGCAGACGCCGCGCTGGAACGCGCCCTTGAGGTGCCGCCGCAGGCAGGCGAACAGCGGAGCGAACTGCTTCAGGCTGTCCTCCATCCCGAGATACAGCGGATAGACGAAGCCCTCTACCGCGGGAAGGATCCGCGAGCGGTTGCCCTTCTCGAACACCGCCGGGAAGAACCCGGTGTCGTTCTCGAAGCGGCCGACAATCGTCTTCTGCAGGCGCTCGATGGCCTGCTGCGACCGCGCGGCGAGCGCCGTGTCGTTGAGTTTGGAATACGTGCGCTCCAGGAGCAGCCAGGCGCCGAGCGCCTTGACCGCGAGATAGAGATTGTTGCGGGCCTGCCCGAGGCTGACGTCAAGGCTGTCGTAGGTGGTGATCTCCGAGCCCTTGCCGCAGCGGTCGGAATCGCACTTCAGCACGCCGTCGCGCTTCGCCGGCTCGGGGTGGTCGCGGAGCTCCATGCTTTCGAGGCAGCGCTGGAGGACGGTGCGGTGCTTCTGCAGCCAGGCCCAGTCGCCGGTGCGCCAGACGTACGTCAGGGCGGTGAGGACCCAATTCAGCAGCTGCTCCATGGTCATGTGGCTGAAGCAACCGGTGAGGTTGTCGCACTCGTAGCTGGAGCGGCCGGGCAGCGTGAAATGGTTGGTCACGCCCATGTCGTGCGTGAAAGAGAGTCCGCCCGGGACCAGCTGGCCCTCCGGCGTGCGGATCCGGTCGGTGTAGCTGTAGCGTTCGACGAAAAAGTCGAGGGCGTTGCGAACCGCCCACGGGTGCCATTCCAGCTCGAAAAACAGGTGGTCCACCGTGAGGTCGAACGTGTTGATCATCCGGTATTCGCCCTCGTTGACGTTCCAGAGCAGCCCCTCGCGGCGGCGGAGGAGCTGCGAGCTTCCGAGGTAACTGTGCGTCGCCTGGGCAAGGAGGAATTTCTGATCGGCGTTGAGTTTGCTCGCGGCCAGCTCGCGGTCGCGCTCGGCGGCGAGAGAGAGGTATTTGCCGTGGTTCGCGAGACCGAAACGCAGGACCTCCTCGAGCGAGGAGAACCATTCGGTAAACGCGTACTTCGCTTCGATCCCGGTGGTGATCACGCCGGGCTGATAAAACCCGAGCACGAGCGGGTAATCGCGTTTTGCTCCCGCCGGCACGGTGAACACCAGCGCGCATTCGGAGCCCAGCACGTGCAGCCCGCGGAAGTCCGCCGGATTTTCTTCGAACACGCCGAAACTCTGGCGGAACGAAAGTTCGTTGGACGGCGCCGTGGCGAAACCCCAGCTGTTGCCGCCGGCAAAACCGTTAAGGTCCGCGTGCGTCTCCTGCAGCGGGCGCACCTGCAGATCCGGCTCGGAGAGGCCGAAAACAACCTGGACGGGCTCTTTGCCGGTCGAGTTGTCGAAGCCGATCGAGCCGCAGACTAGGGGAGCGAAATGGAAACGCGCCTGCTCTGCGGGAAGCGCGGCGGCGTCGGGGATGCGTGCGAAGGGACTGCTCAGCGCGAAGTGCAGTTGGTCGAATGTCCACTCATCCGTCGCCCAATTGAGAGTGCGACGATACTCGTTCGCGCGCAGCGCGTGCGTCTTTTTTCCAAAGCCGTCCGGCTTGGCTTCGCCGGTGAATGTTCCGATTGCCGACGCGACCGGCTTGAAGAACGGGAGGAGCTGCCACGGCGCGGAGCCGCGCTTGAAACCGACGTAGACGTTCTGTTTGGCCGGCCCCCTCAACGCTTGTCCGAAACCTCCCGGAGAATCGACCAAGCCAACCGTGAAGCTGGCGAATGCACCAAATGGCGAGTGTTGCGTGTGGTAGCTCTCGTTCATGAGTCAAACGGGTGCTCGGACCGGACTGGGGGAGTGTGGCGGGGCGGCCGAGGTAGACAATCAGTAGCTGCCAGCGAAGATGCCCACTCAAAACCGCCTGCAGTCTAACATTAGACGGTTCGCATTCCTGCGTGCATCTCGGCACCGCCGAACGCGAGCGGGCGGCCATGAATCCATCATCTGGTGACAGGGCGCGCCGTGCTCGACGCGCGCCGGAAACGGCGAATTTTCGGCTGCCTGCAGGAATGTTTCGGCCGCCGGGTTCATCGCGGCGCGGCCGTGCCGATGCTGAATCATGGAGTCTGCGTCGCCATCGCTTTCGCTCGCCGTATCGGCGAATCGGACGACGCGGTGTCGGTCCCTCATCGACCTTCTGCGCTTCGTCGCGGTGCTGGGGTTCGCTCTGTGCGGAGCTGCTCGCGGCACGGCCGACGGCGCGAGGTGGATTCCCCTGCATCGCGACCACGCCCATGAGAGCCGAAGCCGGTTCGAGCGCGAACTGCCGCTCACCGTGCAGGCGGATCATCCGGCCATCGTGCCGCTCGTCGCGGCGATCCGGAGAGTGAGCTCCGATCCGCTCGAACAGCTCGTGATCGTCAACGACGTGACGCACCTGCTGGTCGACTACGACGAAGACGAACGGGTGTATGGCCAGATAGAATACCACGCCACGCTCGACGAAATGCTGGAGCGGAGGCGGTCCGCCGGATGGCTTTACCTGCGCGACGACTGCGACGGCCGGGCGGTTTTTGCCGCACACCTGCTCGCCGGACTCGGGATTCCCTGGAAACTGAGGACGTCGTACTGGAAGCGCCACGCCTGGATTGTCGCCCGGGTCGGCGGAGTGGAGTACGACCTGCTCGATCTCAGGAAAGACTCGCCCGAACTCGCCCGCGAATCCTACCGCCTCTTCGGCCACTGGTTTGTGCATCCGAGCCGTCCACCTCCGTATTTCCAATGGCGCCGGGCGTGGCTCGACCGAACGCATGGCGACGTCGCCATCGGACTTCGCCTCGGGTTGCTGGAGATGGGCTCCACGGCCGCCTCGTGGCGCGAACGATTTTCCACCGATTGGACGCGCGTGCATCCCGACGGAACGATGTCTCCTTGGGACGAGCGGACGCTGACCGCGGCCTGCGCCGGGTTTCCTTACGGCGAAGCGCTGCATCCAGGGGCGCTGGCAAGCAGGACGGAGCAAGAGACGCCGATCGCATCGACGTCCAGCGCATCCGTGGCGGCAAATGCCCCGCTGGCCGCCCCGACGTCGGCACGTTAACCCGGCGATGTCTGGAGGGCGCGCCGCCAGGCGCGCCTAGCCGACACGAGGCGCAGCTGACGATACTCTTTGCGTCGACCTACACGCTCGCGGATGGGCCGGCGCGTCCCTGCGTCGACCGTATCTCACCGGCATCGGATTCCGATGCCGAGGCGCGGACAGCGCCGAGTCCTCCATGGGGAGCCGGCGAGGCAGTGTCGTTTTTCTCATAAGAATGAGCGGATTTTTGAAAGACGGTAACCGCCGAATCTGGTACGCTTTTGGCGAGTTCAGGAACGAATCGCCCCATGCCGGTGGTCCCCTGCCGGCCTGATTTGCCCCAGGGCTCGAGCACGGTTCCTGACACCCCCATACCCGCTATGCCAAGACCCGTTACCCTGTTTACCGGCCAATGGGCGGACATGCCCCTGGTCAAGCTGGCCCCGCTCGTCAAAAAGATGGGCTACGACGGCGTCGAACTCGCCTGTTGGGGCGATCACTTCGACGTCGACGCTGCCGCGAGCGACAAGAAATACGTCCAGGAAAAATGGCAGCTGCTGGCCGATCACGAGCTGACGTGTTGCGCCATTTCCAACCACCTCGTGGGCCAGGCAGTCTGTGATCGGATCGACGAGCGTCACAAGGCCATCCTCCCGCCCGACGTGTGGGGCGACGGCGACGCCGAGGGCGTGCGGCGGCGGGCGGCCGACAAACTCGTCACCACGGCCAAGGCGGCGCGGGAATTCTTTGACGCGAAGCCGGGGCGGAAGGGACAGGACGATTTTCCCGCGGTGGTAAACGGTTTCACCGGATCCTCCATCTGGCACTCGATCTACGCCTTCCCGCCGACTTCGCAGGAATACTGGGAAGCGGGCTTCGCCGATTTCGGCCGCCGCTTCGGCCCGATCCTCGAGGCGTATGAGAAGCTCAACGTCAACTTCGGTCTCGAGGTGCACCCGACGGAGATCGCCTTCGACATCGCTTCGGCCGAACGCGCGGTGCAGGCGGTCAAAGGCCACCGCCGGTTTGGCTTCAACTACGACCCGTCGCACCTCGGGTATCAGGGCGTCGACTACGTGAAGTTCATCCGCACGTTTGCGAAGCGGATTTACCACGTTCACATGAAGGACGTCTGGTGGGGGCACGGCGACGGCACGGCGGGTGTTTTCGGCGGCCACACAACCTTCGGCGACGCGCGCCGCCACTGGGATTTTCGTTCGCTCGGCCACGGCGACATTCTCTTCGAAGACATCATCGTCGCCCTGAACGACATTGGCTACCGCGGTCCGCTCTCGGTGGAGTGGGAGGATATCCGCATGGATCGCGTCCATGGAGCGACCGAGGCCGCCGCATTTGTGCGCAAGGTCGATTTCCCCCCGAGCGCGCAGGCGTTCGACGCGGCATTCGAGAAGAAATAGGCGAGTTGTCGGCGACAGGCGTTTTTCACCTCTCATGAAACGTAAACTTCGTTTTGGCATGATTGGAGGCGGGCGAGGCGCGTTCATCGGCGCCGTCCATCGCATCGCGGCCATCATGGATGGTCAGGCGCAGCTCGTGGCGGGAGCGTTTTCGTCGGATCCGCAGCGGTCCAAGGACTCCGGCGCCGACCTCATGCTGCCGGCCGACCGCGTCTACGCCAGCTACGAGGAGATGGCGAAGGCCGAGGCCGTGCGCCCGGCGAACGACCGGCTCGATTTCGTCGTGATCGTCACGCCGAACCACCAGCACTTCCCTCCGGCCAAACTGTTTCTCGAGAGCGGCTTTAACGTCGTCTGCGACAAGCCCGTGACGTTCGACCGCAAGCAGGCGGAGACCCTGCGGAAGATCGTTGCGAAGACGAAGAAGGTCTTCGTCCTGACCCACAACTACACCGGAAACCCGATGGTCAAGGAGGCCCGGGAGATGGTGCGGACCGGCAAGCTCGGCGAGATCCGCAAGGTCGTGGTCGAGTACCCGCAGGGCTGGCTTTCCGCTCGTCTTGAAGACACGGGGCAGAAACAGGCGTCGTGGCGCGTCGACCCGAAACGCAGCGGTGCGGCGGGAGCGATGGGCGATATCGGCACCCACGCCGAGAATCTGGCGCGCTACATCACCGGCTTGGAGATCGACGAGCTGTGCGCCGACCTGACGACGTTCGTGAAGGGGCGGAAGCTCGACGACGACGGCAACGTGCTGCTCCGGTTCAAGGGCGGCGCCAAGGGAGTGTTGCACGCGTCGCAGATCTCCGTCGGCGAGGAGAACAACCTCAACATCCGAGTCTACGGCGAGAAGGGCGGCCTCGAGTGGCACCAGGAGAATCCGAACGAGCTGATCGTGAAATATCCGGATCGACCGAGCGAACTCTGGCGCCGCGGCAATGGGTACGTTTCGGACGTGGCGAAAAAGTTCACCCGCACGCCTTCGGGCCATCCCGAGGGCTACCTGGAAGCCTTCGCCAACATCTACGCCGAGGCGTTCCGGGCGATCCGCGCGGAGGTCGGCGGCGAGCCGCTTCCCGAGGATCTCGATTTTCCCACGATCGACGACGGAGTCTACGGCATGGCGTTCATCGAGACGGTGGTGAAGAGCTCGAAGCTCGGCGCCAAGTGGGTGAAATTCCCGAAGACGTAAGGAAGCTGGCACTACGTCGGGGGGCGCGGCGAGCCGCCGCCCCAGGCAGGGTGAGCCCCGGCCCACCCGCCCATGCCGAGCCCGGCGCTTGCGCAACGCCGTCGATTCTGCGCCACTGGCCGAGGTTCTGTTGCTCCCGTGCTTCCCTCGCTCCACCTGGTCGTGCCGGCGTTCAATCCCGGGCCTAGTCTCGACGCGTTCCTGCCGGAACTGCTGGGAGCGCTGGCGGAGACGGGAAGCCCTCACCGCGTGCAGATCGTGGACGACGGCTCCCGGTCGGCGGAGCGTCACCGGATTTCGGAGACGTCGGTCCGGCTGTCGGACCGGTTCTCGAACCTCGCGCCGGTTCTGGTCCTGGCGGAGAATCGCGGAAAAGGCGCAGCCGTTCGCGCCGGTTGGGAATCGGCCGCGGACGCAGCGTGGCTGGGGTTCGTCGATGCCGACGGATCGGTTCCCGCTTCCGAGGTGGTGCGATTGTGGGGCGTGTCCGCCTCCGCCAAGGGATGCACCTGTTTGTTGGGCTCCCGACGGCGCGTGCCGGAGCGCACGGTCCAACGGCGGTGGCACCGCCACGTGCTCGGCCGGATTTTCGCTTACTTCGTGTGGCGGACGCTGGAGCTTCCCGTCCATGACACGCAGTGCGGGCTCAAACTTTTTCCCGGGTGGTGCTACCGAACGATCGCCGCGAGTCTGCGCGAGGAGCGGTTTGCGTTCGATGTGGAGCTTCTCTGCCGGCTGCGAGCCGTCGGGTGCATCCTTGTCGAAGAGCCGATCGACTGGGCTGACCGAGGAAAAAGCACGTTGCGGCTGTGTACCGACGGACCGCAGATGCTGACCGCCCTCGGCAGGATCCGGCGGAGGCTGAAGGGAAACGGATAGGCGCTGAGCGGCTCGCCCGGTATTGGGCTCCCCTCCGACTCCGAGATTCACCTTCCCTCAGGTCCGCCGAACAGCGGCAGGATTGAGAGAGGGCGCTTGCGTGCTCCGCACGAACTGGTGCGTGACGCCGAGCGCCTTGCCGAATCGAACGAGCTCCTCGGACGCAGCGTCCGGTTGCAGGATGGCGCCGACTTCCGGACGCTGGTCGCAGAGGGCGGCGATTTCGTCGCGCGAAAGGACCATGAAGGCGGTCGACAGCGCGTCGGAGACGGCGGCATTTGCCGCGAGCGCCCACGCGCGGGCCGGGGTCTGCGCGGGCGTCCCGGTGCGTGGATCGAGAATGTGGCTGCCTTTCACGGCGAGTCCGGAGCAACCCACGGAACCGCGCATGAGCCTCACCGAGCTGTCGGAAGTGAGCGTAACCTCCCACGGGTGAGCGGCGGACCTGGAAGCTGCGGTCACCGCCTCGCCGGCGTTCCCAGATGCGTTGCCGACCGCGAGGATGGAGCTGCCACCACCCACGAGCAGGCACGGGCCGAGGTCCCACTCGGCGAGCAACTCCGCCGCCAGATCCAGGGCGAAACCTTTTCCGATTGCGCCCAGATCGAGCGAGACCGGAGCGGCGTCGCAGGTCACCGAGCGGCCGGAGGGGTCGAGCAACAACCGCCCGCGCACCGGAAGCTCGGTATCCAGGGAGCCACTTCGCTGCCGATCCACCGCGGCACCGAGCGCCGGATCGAACGCGCCGCCGGTGAGTTCGGCCATCTCAAGGGCGAGTTCGAGGCAGCGGAAGGTGTCGGCGTGAAGCACGAGGCTCTCTCCCGGCGCGAGCTGACCGATCGCACAGACCTCGCTCGTTTCCCGGTAGCGGCTGAGCAGCTCCTCCAAACGGTCGATGAGCCGGAAGGCTTCGCCGAACGCCTGCTGCACGTACTTGATTTCCCCTTCCGCCGCGCGGAATTCGAACCAGGTCGCCATGGCGTGGTGCCGGTGATGGAGCGGGGAAGACATGAGGGCGGGCTGGCCGCCGCGCCCGGAAGGCGCGGCGGAGAAGTTGGAATTTCGAAGTTGGCAATTCGTCGCCGGGGCGTGGGCGGCATGTCCGAGCTGGCGCGGCGTACGCCGCGTTGCCACTTAGGGCCACCGCCCACGAGCCAGACTACTCCGCCTTCTGATTTGTATGTTGCAGCACGACGGGTCGGTAGCCGCCGCGGCTCTTGAAGTAGAAGAAGAGCACGACGAAGCAGGCGAAAACGAAGGCGGGGAACCGGGCCATCTTCGCCAGGGCGTCGAACTGGCCGGCGAGGTTGGCGGAGGCCACCGCCTGGGCGCCGGCGGTGTCGGTGACGAGCTGCGCCTTCTCCGGATCGATGGCCTGGTATTGGCCGAGCAAGTACGATTTGTGGACCAGGACCGTCTGCGCGACGGCCGGCGCTTCCGCGGTGAGGTGCTGGCTTGCGGTGCGTTCCTGGAGCGCGCCGATCAGCGGGAAACCGATCACGCCGACGGCGATCATGCCGATGCCGCCCATGGCGTTCAGGGTGAGCGCCCCGCCGCGAGGGCTCTGCTCCGCGGTCACGCCGAGCATCGTCGGCCAGAAAAACGTCTTCGCGACGCCGTAGAGCGTGGCGGCGCCGAAGATGCCGATGAGCGGCGCGTGGGCGCAGCGGGAAAGGAGGAAAAGCCCCAGGACGGCGAGGGCGGCGCAGCACATCAGGAGGCCGATGGGCGAAAGCTTGTGCACGATCGGGCCGGCGACGAAGCGCAGGACCATCATGATCGCCGAGGTGTAGACGAGGACCCATCCCGGGTGGAAACCGGCGTCTGCCAGCGGGCGCTCCATCAAGCTGCTGATCCAGCCATCGGTGCCGAGTTCGGTGATGGCCAGGGGCATCATGATGATGATCAGGAAAGCCAGAATGCCGCGGCCGAGGCTGCGGGTGTAGGCGCCGAAGACGGCGGCGACGAGCAGCGTGAGGGTCCAGACGACCGTATGGCTCCAGCCGAAAACCTGGCCGAGCTGGCCGAAAATCAGGCCGAAGCCGACGAGCGCGCCGAAGACGCCGAATTCGCTCAGCATCTCGCGGTACGAAACGCCGGCCTGTTCGCGTTCGCTGACGGGGTATTTGGCGCCGATCAGGAGGAAGAAAAAGATGACCGCGGGCACGGCGATCAGTCCGAGCACGAGCCGCCAGTCGCCGGTGCGGGCCGTGTTGGCCATCGCGATCGTGATCAAACCGCCGAAAACAAGACCGCCGGGCCAGCCGGCGTGCAGGCGGTTCAGCCACTTCGTCTTGTCGTGCCGGAAGATCGTCGCGACGAGCGGATTTGCGAACGCCTCCACCGTGCCGTTGCCCAGCGCGAGGATGATGCTGCCCCAGTAGAGCAGACCGTAACCGCGTTGCTGCGCGGCGTGAAGGGCCTCGCCGGTGACTCCGTGAACCGCGCTGTAGGCCATCGACGCCATCGTCAGGTACACGGCGTAACAGACGAAGGAGAAGATCATCGCCACGCGGTAGCCGACGCGGTCGATGATGAGGGCGAACAGGATGATCGAGATCGCGAAGGGCCAGACGCCTGCGCCCTGGAGTTCGCCCAGCGCGACTTTATCCAGCGCGAAGTCCTGCTGGAACCGTCCCAGCAGGAGCATGCGGGTGATAAAACCGAAGGAGGTTGCGATGAGGGCGATGAAGCAGCCCCAGAACAGGGGCATGTTGGGTTTGGTGGAACCGGGGTCGTTGGAATCCATGGGATCGGGGTGTTGTAGCTGAATCCTGACTACGAAAACGTTCAGGTGGCCGGCGGATCCTTCCGCAGGAAAACGAAGACTCCGGGCCGGATCGAATACGGCTCGAACTTCGCCGAGCCGCCCGACAGGTGGCCGACGAACTCCGGTCCGCTCAGAACGATGCCGGGCGCCAGGTGCGCGGGCGGCTCCGTCCAGTAACCGGTCCGAGGGTACTTGCGAAGCGTCCAGGGCAGCGGCCAGTAGTCCTGCGCGATCACCTGCACGACCACCTCGTTCCGCCCGCCGTTCTGCCGCGCAGCGAGGGCGTCGACGTCTTTTTCGAGGCGGGCGAGATCGGGACTGGAGGGAGAATAGGCGAGGGAGTTTTCCGGATCGACGGCGTGCACCTGGCAGCGCTCCCAGGTTTCGCGGCCGAGCAGCACAAGCGCCGTCGCGGCGACGACGAGGCTCCACGCGCGGCGCGTTTGCCAGAGGGCAGACCAGCCCAGGCCGGCGAGCACGGAGAGCGGCAGCAGCCAGGCCAGCATGAGCCAGGGCGTCTTGTACGGAAGGGCGGAGAAAAAGAGGAAGAGCAGGAGAGCCCAAAGCGTCAGGGCGAGGCCGAGCGGGTGCCGGCGTTCCGCCCAGAGGCCGGCGAACGCCAGCACGGGGAGAAGCCAGCCGCTCCACGGGATGCCCGCGCCGGTGGGCCGGCAGAGCCACGCGAGGTACGTCCAGGCCGGATACGCGTGCTCCGAGCCCGTGCCGCGGCTGAGCTGCGGGCCGATGGCATAGAAAAGCCCAAACGCCTGATCGGGGTGCCGGCCGAAGCCGGTGAAAACCAGGAGCACGACGGCGAAAGCCGTGAAGAGCAGGATCCCTGCTGCGGCGGCGAGAGCCAGCAGGGCGGCCGGGGTGTCGCCCGCGCCGGCCGGAGATGGCCCGAACGCGGGAGCGCTCGCGGGTTTCGACGTTGCGGTCGGCGACCGACGGATCCAACGCGCGGCGAGCACGGAGAAGATCGCGAGAAAAAGAATCGGCGCGGCGGTTTCCTTCGTCGCGAGCATCAGGCCTGCGAGCACGCCGGAGAGCACCGCGTGTTTCCAGAAGGAGCGTCCCTGCGTCCAGCATGCTTTGGTCAGGCGCAAGAAGGACCCGAAGAACAGCAGCAGGAGGAGCATCAAGAGCAGCTCGTGGATGAAGATGCCGCTGTAGTAGACGAACGGGGCGCCGATCCCGAGAGCGACGGCGGCCGCCACGCGCGCCGAGAGCGGCGCGTCGAGTAAGGCCCAGAAAACGGACGCGGCGAGCAACGCACCGAAGACGGCGGTGAAGCCGCGCAGCATCCACGGTTCCATCTGGGCGGGATGCCGGATGCCGAGCGGACCGAGCACGGCGGCGGCGATCTGGTAGAGGGTCGGACCGTGGTGGTCGTGAGTCCGGTAGTGGTATCCGGACTCAAATACCTCATCGAGGATGAAGGCGTTTACCGCCTCGTCGGTGTGAAACGGCCGGGACTGCAGCCCCGGCAGACGAAGCAAAAACGCTCCCAGGGCGACCAGGAGCGCGAGCGCCGGCGTGCGCCAGGCAGGGACAGTTATTGCGCGGGAAGTCCCCACACTTCCACCTCGATGTAGTGGTTCATGTCCGAGGTGGTGTTACCGTTGCTGTAGAGCCGCACATAGCGCGCCTTCGTGCCCTTGGCGTCGATAATCCGACCTTCGTTCGTCTCGATGTACGTGGGATCCTTGCCTTCTCCGAGGCCGTTTACGTTGCGGTCGTCGTTGTTGTAGACCGTGACCACGTCCTTGATGAAATCCGGGTCGTCGGACAGCTGGGCGACCACGGCTTTGTAGACGCGGGCCTGTGAGTGGTAGTGCCAGACGACGATGGCGTAGATGGGCGAGGCGGCGCCGAGATCGACCTGAACCCACTGCTTGCCCTTGCCGAACTCTACGTAATTGCCCTCGTCGCCGGCCTTCTCGCCGTCGGTGATTTGGGCCAGGTCGCCGAGCACGGGCTCCATGTCGCTGCTCGTGACGGTTTTGTTCAGCGCGAGATTCACCACGCCTTTCGGCACCATGAAATCCGGTCGGCGTCCGCTGGCGCGCGGCGTCTCGAGGTTCGGGAGCTTCACCGGGACCGGCGTGCCGACGAACATCGGCTTGGGAAGCTGGAGTTTGAGCGGCACCTTCTCCTCGGCGCGTGCGAACGGCAGCAGCGCGGCGGCTGCGAGGAGGAGGAACGATGAGCGAAGGGCGAGGTGGTTCATGAGAGGGATGCGCTTGAGGTTCGGGGGATGTCCGCCTTCCAACAAAGGCGCTTCCCTCGCCGGTTCAAACCGCGAAATCCTCCGGCGTGCAGGTGATGAGCGTTTTCTTTTCCACGGCTTCGATCGCCTTGAAGACGGTCATCTCGCTCTTGAACGCCTCGTCGGCGGGGCAGTTGAGCTTGGCCGTGCCGCGGATGGCGTTGAAGAAGTTCTCCAGATGCGGCTGGTGGATCGCCTTGTTGAGGACGACCGGCAACCGGTACGAGGCGAGCTCGGCCGTTTCGCGGGCGTCGACTTTTTCGCTTGAAGCTTCGGTGGTGTCCGCCGCGGAGGCGGGGGCGGTCGGGGCGGCGAGCCAGTGGCGCCGGATCCACTCATCCCAGGCGGGCGCAGCGGCCTCGCGAAAGATGGACGTGTATTTGGGATTCTCCGACATCTTGAGCGTGCCGTTCACGCCCATGAACTGCTCGTAGTAGCCGCCGCCGGCGCTTGTGGTGGTCTGCACCTGGTAGAACGCCCGCGCCACGCCTTCCGGCAAGTGGTACTCGTAGATCACCATCGCGTTGTCCATCCACTCGTGGTTCGGGTAATAGTCGCGTCCGCCGTTGCCGATCACGGTGGTCGGCGTGGTGTCGAAGAACCAGTTGAAGATGTCGATCTGGTGGGCGCCGAGGTCGGAGAGCGGTCCGCCGCCGTATTTTTTGTACCAGCGCCAGTTCCTGAACTGGTGCATGTCCTCGAAGCCGTATTTCTCGAGGAGCGCCTTGGACATGGCGGCGCGGTTGGGCCAGCCGAGGTCGTCGCTCGCGGCGCGATTCCACTGCGCGTTGGCCGCGGTGATGCGCCCGAGGAGCTTGGCGTCGCGGATGAGCCGGTCGCGGGCCACGAGATAACGCGGATTGCTGCGGCGCTGGTGGCCGATCTGCAGGAGCTTCCCCGTTTCGCGCATCGTCTTCACCATGGAGCGGGCGCCCTCGATGGTGTTGGACATCATCTTTTCGCAGTAGACGTGGAGGCCGGCGCGGAGGCAGTCGTTGGTGACCGGGGCGTGCCAGAAGTCGGGCGTGGCCACGAGGACCGCCTGGATATCCTTCTCCTTGGCGAGCATGTCGTGGTGGTTCTCATACGCGCGGACTTCGAAGCCGCTCTTTTTCAGGTAACGCTGGCCGTAGGTCCGGGCGTACTCCCAGATATCGCAGACGGCGACGATGCGCACGGTCGGGATCTTGAGAACCGCATCCATCAGCACGCGGCCCTGCGCACCTACGCCGACCAGCGCGATGTTCAAGATCGAATTGGGCGAGACGGAGCCGTCGGCCTTCGCCTGAGCCCAGGCGGGCGTCGCGCGGGTGAGCGCGAGGCCGAGCCCTGCGGCCGAGACGGTTTTGAGAAAGGCGCGCCGGTCGAGACCCGCCGGTTCGTTCGCAGGCAGCGGTGAACTCATGAGCGGGTGAGCGCGAAGCGGTTGTGCTTCGAAAGCTGGAGCGCGTACGCGATCAGCGCGATATGGATGGCGAGCCAGGCCACGCCGGCGTCCTGCTTGATGAGGATGAGGCCGACCGTGAGCGCAACGTAGATGGCGCCCATCACGGCCAGGCTAATGCGCGTCCAGAGGCCGAGCAGCAGCGTGATGCCGAGGAGGATCAGCGCCCAGCCGAGGGCGGCGTAAAACGGCGAGGTGAGGAACGACGGGAGCAACGGCTCCTGCGCGAACTTGTCGCGCAGGGCGTCGGGAATCGCGCGGTAACTGTGGAAGGAATAGAACTTCTGCTGGATCTCCACCACGGCGCCGCTCGGGTCGGGCTTGCCCGCCTCGTCGAGGAGCGGCTGTTGCACGGTCCGCACGTCGGAGAATTTCTCGATGCCGGTGACCAGGGCCCGGATGCCGAGCCAGGCGCGGAGGACGAGGAAGCCGAGGGTGCTGCCGCAGTCTTGTTGAGTGGAGGTGGAGTCGCTCATGAGGGTCGTTTCAAAGTTGGTGGCCCGGGAGGCAGATTCAAAGCCGCTCGACCAGAAGGTTCCGGAAGGCGATGGGAGTGCCGTGGTATTGCAGACCGATGCGGCCGCTCCGGGGCATGTCCTTGTACGGGGTGTTGAACTTGTTCGGAGAGCCGTCCGGGTTCTTGTGCGCCTCGGTCCACTGGTCGAGCTTGGCGTCGGTGAGCGGTTCACCGTTGAGCGAAACCTGGATGCGGTTGCCCTTCGCCACGATCACGAAGCGGTACCATTCGCCGGGCTCGATCGCAATCTGGCGCGTTGGAGCGAGGACGTCGAAAATCGCGCCGACGAGGTGTTTTCCGTCCGGTTCGTCTCCCTGTCGGATCTGCACTTCGATGGAGGTCTGGAGCCATTCGGCGGGATCTGCACAGCGGAGAAACACGCCGCTGTTGCTGTCCGCCGCACACCGGAATTCCAGCGAGAGCGCGAAATCGCCGTAGCTTTCTTTCGTCCAGAGATCGCCGCCGCCTTTGGCGACCAGGACGCCGTTTTCCCACGCCCAGGAGCCGGGCTTGAACTCCGCGTTGCTCAGATCGGCGGCGAGCAGCGGTGTCGGGGAGGGCCAGAGCGCGGAGTTTTTCCCGCGACCCCCGGAGAAGACGTCGTCGACCTTGCCCGTCTGCTGCGGCGGCACGACGGCATTGCGGGCGAGTTCGTCCTCCGAGGCGGCGACGGCCCGGCGGAAGTACTCGGCGCAGCGCCCCACGTCCGATTCGAGCGAAGGCGTGTTGTGTTCGTATTCGACAAACAGGTACCCGGAGAAGCCCTGCCGGCGCAGCTCGAGAAGCTGTCCCGAGGCGTTCGAAGCGCCGAGGCCCCACGGAACGTCATGGGCCTCCTTCACGCCGCGTTCGTTGAGGTCCTTGAAATGAAGCTGAATGATCCGGCCCTTGGCCTTGCGCAGGCTCTCAATCGGATCGTAGCCGGAGCGGACCCAGTGGCCGGTGTCGGCGCAGAGTCCGACGTTTTCGCCGTAGGGTTGGACGGTCGAGAGCGCAAATTCGGGATCGTGATAGATCGACGGCGTCGGGTGATTATGGAGCGCGACGCGAATCCCGGTCTCCTTGGACAACTGCGCCACGAGCGGCATGGTGTCGGGCGGAGGCTCCGTGGCGATCTCCTCCATGCCCATGGCTTTGGCGAAGTCGAAGATCTGGCGCCACTCGGTCTCGTCTTTCCCGATCACCACGCCGTAGCTGACGAGGTGCAGCCCGCGCTCTTTCACCAGCGCGAGCACCTTGGTCCGGGTGGCGGCGTCCATCTCGTGGCCGAACTGGCCGTCGAGCCCGCCGCCAAGCGTCTGCCCCCGGTAAGCTTGCAGGTAAGGAATTCCGGCCGCCTTGGCCTTGTCGAGGGCCTGGGCGAAGGTGAAATCGCGGAAGGTGTAGGTCTGGAGCCCCAGCTTGAGCTGCGGCTTCTCTGCGGCGGTCTTGCCGGCGGCGGAGGGGGCGGAGGACGACTGGCAGCCGGCCAGGACGGCGAGGAGAGCCGCGGCGAACGCGCCGAAAAGTGCGGTGAGTTTCATGGCAGTGCGGTATCCGGGTTGGAGTTACGGCTCAGAACAACCGGTACGACTTGTGGAGGAAACGATCCGCCTCGGGTTGACCCACGCAGACGCCCTTGACCGGATCCCATTCGATCGGCTTGCCCATGCGAATGGCGACGTTGCCGAGCGAGACCATCTCGGTGAGATCCGCCGAGTGGTCGACGATGTTGGAACCGGGAGCCGGGCCGACGCCTTTGCAGGCCGCGATCCACTCCAGGTACGGATTCGATTTCGGCACGCGGGGAATCCGCTTCGGCGGGCGGTGTTTGAACTCCTGCATCCTCGATTCGGGGATGAGGCGCGGCGACTCGCCGTAGTCGCCCTGGGAAAGGATCGCGCCCTTGTCGCCGCGGTAGAGCGTGCCGCCGGGCGGAAGCGTGGCTCCGGGGCCGAGTTCCTCTGGCACCGGCGGTTTCTTTCTGCCGTCCCACCAAGTCAGTTTCACCGGCGGCAAGGAGCCGCGAGCGGGGAACTCGTAGGTGACGACGGACCATTTCGGAGCGGTGACTTCGCTGTTGCCCTCGCTCTCGGCGGAGACCTTTACCGGACCGCGGAGATCGAGCGCCCAGAATGGAGCGTCCATCGCGTGGCAACCCATGTCGCCGAGCGCGCCGCATCCATAATCCCAATACCCGCGCCAGTTGAACGGAGCGATTGCCGGGCTGTATTCGCGCTCGGGCGCGACGCCGAGCCAGAGATTCCAATCGATCGTCGGGGGCGTGCCGTGCGCGGGCTGGGGAAGATGCATGCCCTGCGGCCAGATCGGCCGGTCGGTCCAGCAGTGCACTTCGCGCACGTCGCCGATCACGCCGGCCTCGATCCATTCCTTCACCAGGCGGGTGCCTTCGTTGGCGTGGCCCTGGTTGCCCATCTGCGTGACCACGCCGGCTTTCGCCGCGGCCTTCTTCAGCTCGCGAGCCTCGCCGATCACGTGAGTCAACGGTTTCTGGACGTAGACGTGTTTGCCCCGCTCGAGCGCCATCATGGCAATCGGGAAGTGCATGTGGTCCGGCGTCGAGATCGTGACCGCGTCGATCCGGTCGTGCATCTCGTCCAGCATCCGCCGGAAGTCGCGGTACCGCGGCACCTGTGGAAACTCGAAGAAGGCGCGTTCGGCGCTGACGAAATCGACGTCGCAGAGGGCGACGATGTCTTCTCCCGCCACGCTCATCACGTCGATGAAGCCTTTCCCTCCGCAGCCGATGCCGGCTACTCGGAGTTTTCTGCCACTGCGGACGACATTGCGGAAACGGGAGTCGGTGGTCGCGCCGGCCAGCGCGGCAGGCAACCCGGCGGCGGCGAGCGCCGCGAGCGAGGTCGCCTGGAGAAAACGACGACGAGTGATGGTGGCCATGACGAAAAGACTACGGGGTCCGGGCGGCGGTGCGGTTGGCGGCGGTGCGCTGTTCCCGGAGCTCCCGGGCGGCCTTGCGCCCGTCGAGCGACTCCACCTGGTCCATCGCGGCGATGATCGCGTCGCGTTCTTCATCGCGTTGCGCGGCTTTCCAGGCGCGGCGGTAGGCCTCGATCTTCTCCGCCGGCCGGGGCTCGGTCATCGCGACGTAGCTGTCGACGAACCCGCGCAGCGCGAGGATGCGCTCCGTTTCGTCGCTACCGGTCTCGGCAACGCCGATCAGGTGTTTCGCGGCGCGCGCGTTCCGGGCGCTCGAGAGGGCGCGGATCACTTCCTTGCGGCGTTCGACCGAAGAATCGCGGAGGAGGCGGTCGATCGCGGCGTCGGCCTGATCGCCGTCGATCACCGACAGGGCGGCGATGAAGACGAGCCGGTTCTCCGGGCTGGCCTTCGCCAGCTGCTGGTCCAGCAGCTCCGCGACCGGTCCGGCATCCGAACGGAAGCGGACCGCGTTCATCACGGCGTCGGACCACGCGCGGCGTTCCGCCGCGGTTTTGACCTGGGACTGAAGCTTGAACAGAAGCGGGAGGTCTTCTCCTTGGACGAGGACACGCACGGCCTTGAACGCGGCTTGGCGAAGCTCGCGGTCCTGGGTGCCGGCACAGTTCACGGCGAACGTCATCGAGGCGCGATCGATGCGGTTGCCCGCAATCTCGAGCAGCGCGGCCTGGACGGCCGGTGCGCTTTTCGACTGCAGCGAACGAAGATGGTCGTCGATGCCGGCGGCGCGCAGCCGCGATAGGGCGTCGACCGCGGACGGGCGGTCGTCCTTCGATTCCAGTCCGGCGATTAGCGGCTCGGCGTCGGCGACGGAGGCTCCGCAGGCTCCGAGAGCGGAAATCGCCGCAAGCCGGACGTCGCGGTCCGGGGATTTGAGTCCTTGCTGGGCAAGGGGGACGAGCGGCTTTTGTGCGATCTGCGTTGCGGCGAAGAGCAGGACGCCTTGAACGCGCGGCGGCAGGGCGGAGAAGCCGCCCGTCAACGAGGCCAGCGGCCCGTGATCGGAGGTGTCGCCAGCGACCGCGGCGCGGAGCCAGGCCGAGCCGAGCACGGAGCCCATTTCGGCCGAGGTGAGCAGCGGCTGCGTGTCCTTGAGGCCGGCGGCTCCGGTCGTGCGGATCAGTTCTTCGGCGGCCGCTCGTTTCTGGGCGAAGGTCGGGGCCGAAGCGATTGCGGCGCGCAGCTCGGCGGCTCCCGTGGCGTCGCCGTCGGCGGCGCGAAGGGCGGCGGCGCGAATGAGCGCCCAGCCGCGGCGGTCGACCAGCGTCTTCGGTGCGGAGAACGATTTCAGCGCTGCGAGCGCGTCGGGCGAGCCGATGCGCGCCAGGCAATCGAGCGCGGCTCCCGCGAGCGCTGGATCTTCCGATTTCAGCAGCGGCGTCACGGCCGAGACCGCTTTGGCGGGGCGCCTCAGCGAGAGTCCGCTCAATACTGCGGGCTTCACCGCGTCGGGGGCGGTGCGGAGCAGCGCGGCGAGGGCGGCGTCGGCTTCGTCGCCCGGAATCTCGGTCAGGGCGCGGATGGCTGGATCCGCCGTTTCGGCCGATTCGGACCACTGGGCGAGGAGCGAAACGGATTTGGCGGTGCCGATGCGGCTGAGCCAGTTGGAGATTTCTTTCTTCGCGCCGGGACTGAGGGTGGGGCGCGATCCAACCTGGATCAGATCGTCTTCGAAGCGCGCACGGCCCGCGGCATCGCTCTGGCGCAGACCGGAGTCGACCATCTTCAAGAGGAAGGTGTCGTCTCCCTCGCGGTAGGCGGCGATCTTCGCCAGCGTGTCGGAGTTGTGAATACGCTCGGCGTCGTGGCGTTCGAGCAGGGCGACGGGCTGCTCCGGCGCGAGCGCCGGCTGGGGCGCGGGACTGAGGCCGGCCGAAGGCGCATCGGGCGCATCGAGATCGCCGAGGGCGTACTGGATTCCGTCGAGGTACTGCTGGAGGACCTCGGGCGTCCAGAACGTCTGATCGTTGTGTCCGAGCGAGCTGTAGAACACGCGGCCGGAACCTTCGGGCTTGATCCAGCCGATGGGAAAATCCCGGTCGGCCCGCACGAGCATTTTGGCCGGCCTCTGGTTGTTCGGCTTGCTCATGTCCAGGCTGGTGAGCACGCGCTGTTTCTCGCGGCTGTATGGTCCGACGATCTGGTAGATCTCCTCGGGAATCCAGAAACCGTGGCCCCCAAACGCGCGGTTCAAGACGTGATCCGGCTCGTCGAGCTTCACTGCGACGGTGTCCGCCGCCACCCACGGATGGCTGTGAAAGACGCCGCCCATCAAAGCCTGGCCCTCGAGCCAGGTGGGAAAGTTGTCCGATGCGGCGTGGATGCCGATGAGACCTTTTCCGGAGCGAACGAAGTCGATCAGCGCCTGCCGGTGGGCCGGGTTTTGGAACTTCAGCTGGGTGGTATTGAGAAAGAGGATTCCGTCGAACCGTTTCAGATTCTCCGGCGCGAACGCGCCCATCTCGTTGTTCACCTCGACGCGATAGGCGCCGGTCTGCTCGCCCATCCGTTTCAACGCGTACAGGCCGGTCGGAATGGAGGTGTGGAAAAATCCTTCCGTGCGCGCGCAGACCAGGATGAGGCGCGGCTTTTTGGGAGTCGCGAGCGCCTTGGCGGGGAGCGCGGCGTCCACCTTGGCGGCGTTCTCCGGCTTGATGTCCGGGATCGCGCGATTGGGCGCGTCGACGGGAGCCGCCGACTGCGCGACGAGGGAGCCTGCACCGGCTGCCAGAAGGGTCAGGGCAAGAGGAACGAAGCGAAGCGGTTTCATGCGGGCAGGTGCCAGGGCGAGCGATAATTGCAGACGAGAAAACGTTCGGCGTCGGGCGCGTTCACCACGCGCTGCGCGGCGGGATCCCAGCGGATCTCGGAAAGGCCTGCGCGCATCGCGGCGTTGGCGAGGTGCGCGGCCATCGCGGTGGTGTGGGCCTGGGCGATGGGAGAGCGGGGCGTGCCGCGCGTGGCCACGCAGTCGAAGAAGTTCTTCCGGTGGGCGACGGCGCCGCCACCCATCGAAAACCCCTGCGTCGGGAGCGGCATGGCGCGCAGGGCGGGCGAACTGTGCTCGATCACGCCGCGATCGACGTAAACCCAGCCGTCTTCGCCCTCGATCCGCACGCCCATCGGATTGCCCGACGAGACTTCGATCAATTGGCCGCCCGCGAAATGCGCCTCCAGCGAATAGCGGATCGCGGTGTTATAGATGGGATGGTGGTGGAATTCCGCGGAGATGTTCTTGATGGCGACCGGCACCTCCTCGTTCACGCCCAACGCGAGCTGCGCGATGTCGTAGTGGTGATTGATCCAGTCGGTGAGCTGGCCGCCCGCGAACTCATAACGCCAGCGCCAGTTCCAATCGAGGCGCTCCTTGAGGTAGGGGAGGTAAGGCGATGGTCCGATCCACCGGTCGTAATCGAGCTCGGGTGGAATCGGCTGCGGTTCCGGCGAAACGAAGTCGGGGATGCCGCCGCCCGGGGGAAGGCCGACCACCACGCGCTTGATTCGACCGAGAGCGCCGTTGCGCGCGAGAGCGATCGCACGCTGGAACTCGCCGCTGGAGCGCTGCTGGCTTCCGATCTGGCAGACGATGCCGGAACGCCGAACGGCCTCGACCATCGCGACTCCTTCCGCCGGCGTCCGCGAGAGCGGCTTCTCGCTGTAGATATCCTTGCCGGCGTCCGCCGCGGCGGTGAGCACGAGGGCGTGCCAATGATCCGGCGTGCAGTTGAAGATGATGTCGACGTCCGGGTCGGCCATCACCTCGCGGAATTCGCCGGTGTGTTTGATGCCCTTGAAGGTCGGTTCGCCGCGGCTGTCCGCGTACCGCTTCTCGGCCATCGCGACGGTGTTGGCCGCGACGTGTTTGTTCACGTCGCAGACCCAGCGTAGTTGCAGGTCGGGCTCGCCGAGCACATACTGCATGTGCCCGTGGCTGATGCCTCCCGCGCCGATGAAGCCGACATTCAACTTGCCGGAGGGCGCTTTCCCGCCGCGGCCAAGGGTCTGAGCTTTGATGATAGTTGGAGCGACCGAAACGGCGGCTGCGCCACCGAGCAGACGGAGAAAACTTCTGCGCTTCATGAAATGGCGACGCGCCGGGGCGCCGCGACAAGGGGTTTCAGGATAACGGGCGGGCCGGATTATACACACGACCCCTGGTCGATTCTTTGAAAAAACCGGCTGATTTTAGGAGGAAAACGACAAGGCGGCGGAATCGGCCTGGAGCGTGTCTGTGTTTTCGGCCCGCCCGGAGGCGTCTTGGAAATGCGCGTTCAGGAAGCCGGCGACCGGTTCGCGGAGCGGTATTTTCTCGGGCTCATGCCGAAGTGCCGCGTGAACTGCGCCGTCATATGGCTCTGGTCGTAGAAACCGCACTCGTCGGCGATGAGCGACAGCGCCTTGTTCGTGTGTATCAGAGAATGCCGTACGGCTTGCAGCCGGACGCGATTGAGGTACCGGAGCGGCGTGGTGTTGAAGGTCCGCAGAAAGTTGCGTTCCAACGAGCGCACCGAGAGGCCGGCGTCGCCCGCGAGCTTGGCGACGCTCACACGCTCCCGGTACCGCTGGCCGATGGTGTGCAGCACCTTGAACATGCTCTCGCCGTAGGGGGAGGGCGCGCTGTGGATGGAGAGTTTCGACGTGATGCCGGCGAGGCCGATGATCGCCCCGTCTCGGTTGCGCAGTGGCACCTTGTTCACCGCCCACCAACTGAAGGTGAGGTCGTCGTCCGGAACCGGCTCGATGAGGTCGCGAAGGGGGACGCCGGAGGACATGACTTGGCGGTCGTCGCTGACGTATTTCCGCGCCAGGTCTTTTGGGAAAAAATCGAAATCGGTCCTCCCAAGGACTTCCTCCCGGTGTTTGCAGCCGAGCA
Source organism: Opitutaceae bacterium EW11 (assembly GCA_003054665.1). Taxonomy (GTDB): domain Bacteria; phylum Verrucomicrobiota; class Verrucomicrobiia; order Opitutales; family Opitutaceae; genus EW11. Next base: position 104,241 of record QAYY01000008.1, read on the forward strand.
TCGCGACGAAGCCGTCGTCCATCAGCACAAACTGGCCTGCGCGGTTTTTTGCGAAGTAGTTCGTGTCGCGAAGGCAGCCGATCAGCTGCTCGAAATGCGCGCCCGGCTCGATCTGGTCCAGAAAGTCCCGGATATCCGACTCGCTCAGCGGGGAAGGAGCCCGCCGCGCCCGCTCGGAGGCGTCGGCGTGAGGCGCGCGGGCGATCAGGACGGAGTTCGGCATCGGCAACCGGGGCATCGCCGAATCAGAGGTGAAACACCTTGCCGCCCGCAAGCACCTCTTGGCGTTCTTCGTCGAACGTGACTTTTTCGCCCGTGCGGGCCGCGGCGTTGGCCATGATCGTGGCGATCGAGTGCTGGTACCCGACGAGGACCGGAGCGTGGGGCGTCTGCCGCGAGCGGAGGCACTCCATCCAGTTTCTCATGTGGGCGCTCGTCATCGGATCGGCGCCGGTGTTGGCGCTCGTGACCGCCGGACCGGTCTCCTCGAGCTTCAAAGGCGCGAGCAGATTCGGCGGCATTCCCATCTGCGCCGCCATTTTGGCGTCGAGTCCGCCGGTCGGCGTCACCTGGTTGGTGTCGAGGTTCAGTTCGCCGCCGTTTGAATAATAGATCTCTTTCACGCCGCCGGCGGAATTGGTGAAGCGGGACGTGTACACCACCTGGAAGCCCTTGCTGAGATCCTGGAGCGGTCCGTAGTCGAACACCGCGGTCAGGGTGTCGAAATTCCTGCGGCCGTCTTTCCACAGATAGATTCCCCCGTTGGCGCTCACGCTGCGGGGATGGGGAAGCCCGGTGAACCAGTGCACGGTGTCGATCTGATGGCACATCCATTGGCCGGGAATGCCCGAGGAGTACGGCCAGAACAGCCGGTACTCGACGTACTTTCGCGGATCCCACGGCTCGGCCGGACGGTTCATCTGGAATCGTCCCCAATCGGTGTCGCTTTCCCGGATGGAGGAAACCAGTTCGGGACGGCGCCAGCGGCCCGGCTGATTGACGTTCCAGCTCATCTCCACGGCCACGATCGGACCGAATTTTCCGGAGTTCAGGTAGTCGTAGGCGGCGCGATAGTTCCGGGCGCTCCGGCGCTGCGAGCCGATCTGCACGATGCGGTCGGACGCGCGGACGGTCTGCAGAGCGAGCCGGGCGTCGGCCATCGTCTCGGCAAACGGTTTCTCCACGTAGGCGTCGCAGCCCGCCTTCACGGCCTCGACCGCGTGCAGGGCGTGCTGAAAGTCGGCCGTGGCGACGATCACCGCGTCGACGTTGCCCTTCGCGTAGAGCTCCTCGTTGTTCCGGTAGGCGGCGACCGGTTGCTGGTAGTGCTGCTGAAAATACGCTACGGCCTCTTCGCGGCGGCGGTTCCAGATGTCCGAAACGGCCACGATCTCGCAATCGAGCTCCTTGGCGTGGGCCTGAAAGCACGGGATCAGGGTGTCGCGGGCGCGGTCGGCGAAGCCCACGAGCCCGACGCGGATTCGGGAATTCGCACCGGGGACGCGGGCTTGGGCTTTGGCGGAGAGGGCGATCGAGCCGGCAGCAAGGCCGGCGGTTCCAACGGAGAGGTCGCGGAGAAAGGCGCGTCGGTTCATGGCGGGGGAAAACGCGCCGGGACACTGCTCCTCAATGCGCCGGCCCGCAAGTCGGCGAACGTCTCCGGCCTCCGAGAACGGGGCCGGCTGTTTTCTCGAGGGGGAAGGCGCCGGTGGCGCTCAGACTATCGCCTCGGTCCGGTAGATCTTGGCTTCCCAGGGGAAGAGCGGTTCGCGGCCGGCCCACTCGCTCGGGACATACCGGTCCTGGGTGATCTCGCGCCAGCGGCGGCCGGGAGGAGTCCGGGGCCAGTTGGCCACGACGTATTCAGCGCGCGGATTCCCGGGATCCTGCGTGCCCCAGTCGGAGAAGTTGGCCACCACCACGACCGGATCCTGCGTCCCGCCTCTCCGCCAGGCCAGCACCTGCCGGCCGGGAGTGGTGTCGACGTGGATGAACTCCGTGTCGTTGACCGCGAGCGACAACGACTCGGTGCGCAGCCGCACGAGGCGGCTCACGTACTTGAACAGCTGGTTGCGCCAGGGCTCCGTCACCCGGTCGAAGTTCACCGCGTCCATCTGCTTTGTCGGATGCTTCACCTGCAGGTCGCTGTGCTCGGCGAATTCGTCGCCGGCCAGAATCATCGGAATGCCCACCGCGGTGAGCAGGCAGGCGAAGCCGAGCTGGATGCGCTGCTGTGTCTCGATCACGCCGTTGTTCTGCAGAAAATCGAACAGCCGCTCGTTGCGGTAGCCTTCGGTGTCGTGGGAGCCGAGGTAGTTCACCACCTGGGCGCCGTCGCCGAATCCGACGTTGCGGCAGTCGATCGCCTTGCGAAGCGTCCATTCGAAACTGGGTTCGTCGGGCGCCTTCTGTCCGAGGACGACATACCGCATCAGCTCCATGAACTTGGTGTTCCAGACGCCGTCGACGCGATTATCCCACACGAGGCCCTTCTCCATTTCGTGGTCGAGGACTTCCGCTACGACCACGAAGCGCTCGTCGGCTCCGGCGGCGGCCGCCGAGGCGTGCCGGTAGCGGTCGCGCCACACGGCTCGGGCGTGGTCGCGGAAATCGCGGACGAAGTCCCAGCTTCTCACCGTCTTGATGCTGTCCATCCGCACGCCGTCGATGTGGTAGAAACGAAGCCAGTGCTCCACCTGCGTCAGCATGTAGCGCCGCGCCGGGTGGATGGGTTGCTGGCTCCCGCCGACGGGATCGTAACCAGCAACCGAATACTCGTACTTGAACAGTTGACCGCCCCAGTTCTCCCGGCTGTCCTTCTCCGGATCGATCTCGGCGGGGTTGTCGGTCTCCTCCACGTGGAAATCCAGAAAGTTGGTGTTTTCCAGCGGGCAGTGGTTGGCGAAGCCCATCGCCATGTCGACGATCACGCGGATGCCGCGCGAGTGGCAGGCCGAAACGAGGCGGCCGAGATCCGTCGTGGCGGTCGAGGAGGTGTTGCCCGCCGGTCGGCCGAGGTCGTAATCCGCGGCGAGATAGTTGCTCGTCGAGTAGCCCCATTGACGGTCCACCCAGCTGTCGGCCAGAGGCAGGAACTCCATCGCGTTCACCCCCAGTTCCTCGATGTGCGAGCGTCCGACGAGGGCCGGGGAGCCGACGAAGTTCGCCGGTTCCGCATCCTTGTCGACGAGAGCGAGGACGTCGCGGAAGGACCCGACGTCGATCTCGATCCCGTTGCGCTCGCCCTTGCGCGACCAGGAGGTCGGCAGCTCATAGACGACGATGCGGTTGTTGGCCGGCAGGTGAACGGGAGGAACGAGATCCCACTCCTCGGGCAGTTCCTCGCCCCCCGCGTCGCAGGGGGACAGAAATCCGTCGCGCAGCATCACGACCGAGGCGGGATCGCGGTCGCCATCGCCGTAGTCTTTTCCTGGAGACGGCGCCATCAGGCGCCAGTCGACGGTCCAGGCGTGCGGATCCGTGCAGCGGATCGGCATGGGATCGAGTTTGTACGGCGAGCTGTCGGCGACCTCGAAAAAGTAGTGATAGACGCCGTCCGGCAGGTTCAGGTCGGATGCGCGGAGGGACCAGATCTCCGGCTGCGCCGGATCCTGTTCCAACTCGCGCACCGCGAGTTCGTCGAGGGTGGAGGGATTGCCGGCGCGAAACGTGCCGATCACGAGTCTCGGGGCCGGATGCACGATGCGCGGCCTCCATAGGACGAAATGGCTCTGCTTCAGCTGTGCGAGTGTGCTCATGCGACGAATTCACTCTGAGTTTCGTTGATCCCGAATCCCCCCACGATGCGGCCCGCGCCCAACCAACGCCTGGACGTCGGCTCTGTCCAGCGCGGTGCTCACCTTCGATTAAGTAGCAGTTGGTGCCGCAGAGCGTCTGCCCGTCCCCCGTTCGACGGGACGATGACGGCCCGGCTCTAGTCCGCGGCTTCCCGCGAGTCGGCAGACCCGGTGCTTGCGAGAGAGCTGAACACAGATCTGGGGGAAACGACCGCGGAACGGCGGGCCAGGGCGTGTCCGCCACCGGCCCGACTCGCGTTAGTCCAGCTCCCCGGCCGAGTGCTGCCGAGGGCTCTCCGGAAGCACAGCGATTCAAGGTGCAGTGCGGTTCTTTCGCTCGAACGCTTCGGTGCGCATCGACGGACCGCGAGCACCCGCGCAAACCGCCGTGATAAGAGAAAGGCGTGTTTGGGAAGCTGATTGTTGTAAAGAAATGGCGAAAGATAGGGGAAAGCCCGATGCCGGCGGCATACGTTCCTGCATATACGATGCAATAGTCGGCTGCTAAGCTGTCGATACGCCCATGAAACTCTCCTCTTTCCTCACAGTTGCGTTAGCGCTCGCTTCGGCGGCGGCCGTGAATGCACAGATCGTCACACACACGGGTGGCACGGTGGCCGCGCAGGGCGTGGCCGTTACTCCGGCGTTCGATACCCTCGTGGCCGGTGGGGTGGTGGGGACGAGCCTGATTGGCTACGGCGTGGACTATTCGTTCGGAGGCACGGAAGCCCTCTTCAATGATCCGCCCTACGCGATCGGCGGCGTCTCGAATAGCGGCACGGTCGACCTCCTGACTGGAGTCGACGGTCGCATCGTGGTGCTCGACTCCCTGGCTCAGGGCCTGACCGATTACGTCAGCGTTATCGCTGGCTTCGCCGATCCGGGAACCCTTCGCCTTTCCGCTTACGATTCCGCGCACAACCTCATCGCCTCCGTGTTCAGCGGCGAGGACCTCGACCCGATCACGATCGATCTGCACGGCGTGTTCGACATCGCGTATTTCTCCGTCACGACTCCCGGCCAGGACACTTTTGGCGTCCGTAGCGTCAGCATCAATACGCCGATCGCCGCCAACGTGCCTGTTCCGGAGCCGTCGACGTACGCGTTGCTCGGCTCGCTGGTGCTCGGCGTGGCGGTCTGGGCTCGCCGCCGCGCGGTGCGCTGACCCGTCCGCGCGACCCACTTTTGCTTCGAATCGCGAAGCCCCTCCCATCCAGCGTGGAGGGGCTTTTTTGTGCCTGTCGAAATCGGACGCGAGCGCCAACCCTCTTCAGTCACAGCGCACTCGCCTGCGGGTGGCGCGACACGTCCCTGCGGCGCGAAAAAACATGAGCCTGCGTTGGGCGCGAAACCGAAGGCTCACGCAGGCGGAGCGAAGGTGTCGTCGCAGGGACGCGCCGACCCACCCGCAAGCGTGGATTCACGAAGCTCGGCATGACGGCGCAATTCGCTCTTCTCGCGGCCCCGTCGCAGCCCGCAAAAAAAGAACGCGCCCGGCGGAGGGCGCGTTCCGTATCGATGCCGATTCGTCGGCTCAACGGCGTCGCGAGAAGCGAAGGCGACGGGCGGCGGCGAGAGCGGCGAGCAGCGTACCGGCTGCGAGCGCGTAGCTGGACGGCTCCGGGACCGGAACCGCCATGCCGTTTCGCACCGCGAAGTCCACGCCCGGATTCGAATAGCGGAGTCCGGTGAAGAGATTCGAGTCGAGCAGCGCTCCGTTCACGCCCGAGCCGGGAAGCTCGAGGGTGTGGGCGTCGGTGCCGTCGGAGAGCCCGACGCGTGCGGCGATTCCGCCGAGCCCAAATTCGTCGCTTCCGGTCGCTTGGCCGCCTTCCCAGGCAATCGAGCCGTAGTTGAACGAAATGTCGAAGTTGCCCGCGCCGGTATCCGAGCGATCGACCAGGATCATTTGAAACGAGTTGAACACGGGCAGCTCGAAGAAGGGCTCGACGTTGAACCAGTTCGCTGCGAAAGCCGCGCGGCCTCCGAGCAGACCGGTGCCGAAGGTGACCAGGCCCGACTCCGGCGCGGTGGTGTCCACGTCGGAGAAAAACGGCGCGACGATCACCCGGCCTAGCGAGGATAGTCCGGTCGGAACGAACGAGGTCAGCGGATCGTCGAAGGCACCGTCGAAGGTGACGTTTCCGTTGTTGTTCACCCACACCTGGGAGTAGTGGTGGCCCCAGAGCGTGGCCGTGAACCCGAGCGAAACCGGATCCGAGGAGCTGTCGTCCGCCGGGCCGAGCGTGTACGCATCGTATCCGGAAAACGACTGCAGTTGGGCCTTGAGGCCCGTGGCGAGAAGCAGGGAAGCGGCGCAGAACGCGCCGAGCAATCGAGAGGAGAGTTTCATGGAAAGATCGCCCGGCGAACCCGGGCGCAAGGGCTCATTGGTCGAGTTCGATGGCGTCGAAAACGTAGTTGGGACTGAGGAACGCGGAGCCGGCGGTGCCGCTGATGGCGGTGATCCGGATGATATTCGTGCCTGCGACAAAGGCGCTCGCCGGGATCGCGACGGAAAACGTCTGGTTGATGCCGCGGTAGGTGCCGCGGGTGACGCCGCGCGAGTTGATCTTGGTCGGCGCCGGAGGATTCGGGCCGTTCCAGGCGTTGGCGGTGCCGGGGTTGACCGAGACCTGGGGCCGGCCGCCGTTGAAGCTGCTCGTGATGCCGATGCGCAGCGTGTGGTTCGCCACCTGTTCGGGAGTGAGCTCAAACTGGATCAGCAGGGGATTGTTCACGTCCTTGAACTGCGCCATCGGGAACGCCCCGACGTCGGAGGAGCCCACGACGAACGGTCCGCTCTGCGCCCACGGGCTCATGCGGGCGTCGGACGGATGCATACGCTCGATCTTGTCGGCATTGAGAAAACCGGCCGGAGTGCCGTCCCAATCGCCGATGCGCCAGAGCGCCGCCGGCACGACTTCGGTCGAGGCGAGATCCTGCGTCACCGAGCCGTTTGCCGGGATCGTCACGGTCGTCGACGCGACGGCGAGTTCGTATTTGTAGAGCGTCATCGTGTACGTGCCAGGGATCATCTGTCCGCGTTTGTAGACGCCCGACGTGGGATTCGCGTACGCCCAGTACTGCGCAGTGCCGTTGGCGAAACCGAGCACCGCGGGAAAGCCTGAGGGGATGCCGGTCACCTTGCCGTGGATCATGCCGCGCCCGTTCACCGGGACATAGCCGGTCAGCCCTAGATTCTTCACGAAGTTCATGTCCAGCGAGGCGCTCGGCGCCGGACCGTCGTTGATGCAGAGCGCATACGGACCGTGCAGTCCCATCCGGTACGCCTCGGTCTGGAGGTGGCCGGAGTTCATGTAGAAATAGACCTCCTGCTGCGTGCCGCCCTGGTTGTCGATATCGCGGAAGAACGGCCCGCCGGAGCTCGCCTCGTAGCCATTGCCCGGGATGACCATGTATGCGCCGACGCCGTCGCCCGTCACGCCGTGCACCTGATCCTCGATGAAGGGCACCGAAGAGTAGAACTTCGAGCGCGTCTCCGTCCCGACGAGGAAAACGTCACTCCCCTCGATCGCGGTGCCGCCGAGAATGTCGGATTCGCGCGGTCCGTTCGGAAGATTGGCGCGATTGAGCCGCGCGATGTAGCGCAGCTCGCCGACGGTCGGCTCCGCCGTCGTGTAGGTCGCCATATAGATGTTGTTGAAGCCGCGGCGCGCGAGGTAGTAGTGCGTCAATGTCGCCGTTTCACAGGTGATCTTGATCGCGTCGTCGTAGGTCGTCGCGGAGACCGCGGCGGCGCCGAGGCCGGACGCGATCCCGGAGAACTTCGACTGATCCTGGAGCTGTTTCCCAGCGTAGAGGATCGAGACGAGATCGCCGTTGGCCTGGTTGATCTGGAAGACGAGACCGGCGCCGGTATCCACTTGGTAACGACCGGAGACGGAGGTCACGCCGAAATCCGCACGGAGCACGGAAACGGCGCACGCGAGAACGCTGCCGAACACGGCCGCGCGGCAGCACGCGGTCCGCGCAGGGCGGAGGAATGAGTTTTTCATTCGGGGGAGGGGTTGTGGGTTGGAAACGGCGCAGCGCGTGTTGCCACGCGACCCGCCGGGAAATCGCACGACGAAGCGTGCGAGCGATGCGATGCGGGTCTGGCGCGCGATGCGCCGACGGGGCGAGCGAGGCCGGATCGGACAGTTGGAGAAATCCGCCCGTTCCCAGGGACGCTTCCCCAGAAATGGGGAGACGGCCGGCCGTTCCCAGTTGTGCGCCCAGGTTCCGTGGGGCGCCGGAAGGTGCGAGCGGGAGAATGGAAGATGAAAACGCGGTATCCGAAACGTGGTGACGCATCGCCCCGCTCGTCGCTACGGGGACTATTTGACCGGGCGGATTGTGTCTTGGCCCAAGTGCCGCACGGTTTGCGAGCGCCGTCCGCGCAGAAGCGGGCGGACGCTCCATTCCGGACCCCAATCACCATGAGGATGCGCACTCTCCGCCGGCTCCTGTTTCCCCGTCTCTTGCCCGCCCTCGGCGCCGTCGGCGTTCTTCTCGCCGACGACGTGCTGGCGGTTCCGCCCACGTATGAGACGCACGTCGTGTTCGACAACAGCCTCTCGGATCGCGGCTATTACCACAGCGAGACGTACCTGGTGCCGCCGAGCGCGCTGAAGCAGGCGGACGGCAAAATCCCGGTGGCGGCCGACCGGTTTGCGAGCCCGCCGAACGCTCTGAAGCTAAGTTGGACGTCCGCGACCGGTGGCGACTGGCGCGCGACCATCGAGGTGCCCACCCGCTATGCCCGGCAATTCGAATTCGAGGGCGATACGCTGAGTTTCTGGTGTTATTCCGACTCGGAAATCACGGAGGAGAACTCGCCGTTGCTGTTCGTTCGCGACACGGAAAAGCTCGGTTCGCCCGCGACGACGCTCGTGCACGGAGACGAAAAGATCCCGGCGGGGAAATGGACCGAGGTTCGTATTCCTGTCACCGCGGTGCGTTCGCTCACCGGCTCGACGGACGAGCGGAAATTCAATCCTCGAAAGCTTGCGAGTGTTTCGTTCATGCAGGGCCTGGACGACGGTCGACCGCACTCGCTCTACGTGGACGAGTTCCGGATCGTGCCAGCAGCCACGTCCGATCACACCCCGCCGGACGCGCCCGCGTCGCTGACGGCCACGGGTTACGAGCGGCACGTGGATCTGGCCTGGAATCCCAGCCGGGCGGACGACGTGTTGAGTTATCGGATCTATCGTTCCGAGGACGGCCGACAGTTCTCGCCGGTGGGAACCCAGGAAGGGCGTTGGACGCGCTACGAGGATTTTTCGCACCGAACGGGTCAGCAGGTTTTCTACAAAGTGACCGCGCTCGACGTTAGCGGAAACGAGTCACCGATGTCGCAGGAAGCGCATGCCAACACGCGCCCGATGTCGGACGACGAACTCCTGGAGATGGTCCAGAAGGCCTGCTTCCGCTACTACTGGGAAGCTGGGCATCCGAACTCCGGCCTCGCGCCCGAGATCATGCCTGGCGATCCGAAACTCGCGGCTGTCGGCGGCAACGGTTTCGGAATCATGGCGCTGCTGGTCGCGGTGGAACGGCGGTTCGTTACGCGGCAAGAGGGAGCCGAACGCATGCTGAAGATCGCGAGATTTCTCGCGTCGGCGGACCGTTTTCACGGCGTCTGGCCGCACTTCCTCGATTCCCGCACGGGGAAGACGATTCCGTATTTCGGCGCCTATGATGACGGCGGAGACCTCGTCGAAACGGCGTTCGCGATCCAGGGTCTGCTCGCGGCCCGGCAGTATTTCGACCGGGACAATCCGGTGGAAAAAGAGATTCGCGAAACGGCCACCCGGCTGTGGCGCGAGGTGGAGTGGGACTGGTACCGCAGGGAGCCGCAGAGCGACGTGCTGTTTTGGCATTGGTCGCCCGATCACGGCTTCCACATCGGGCATCCGTTGATCGGCTGGAACGAGACGTTGATCGTCTACCTGCTGGCGATCGCCTCGCCGACGCATCCGGTTCCGGCCAGCCTGTACCACTCGGGCTGGGCGGGTAGATCGGAGCGCGCGGTGCGGTACCGCCGGACGTGGAGCCGGACGACGCAGGGCGACCACTTTCTCAACGGCAACGAGTATTACGGGATCAAGCTCGAGGTGGGCGAGGGCAACGGCTCCGACCTTTTCTTCACGCATTTCTCGTTCATGGGCTTCGACCCGCGCGGTATCCGAGACGCCTATACGAACTACTTTCTCAACAATCGGGCGATCGCCCTGATCAACCGCGCCTACTGCGTCGAGAACCCGCGCAAATTCGCCGGCTATGGCCCGGATTGCTGGGGTCTCTCGGCCGGAGTAAATTCCGGCGGCGGACGCCCTCTCCCGCGCGACGACAATGGCACGATCAACTGCATGGCATCGCTTTCCTCCATGCCCTACACTCCGGCGGAATCGCTGGCGGCGTTGAAGCACTTCTACCGCGATCTGGGCCCCAAGGTTTACGGCCCTTTCGGTTTCTACGACGGTTTCAACGAGAGCGAGAATTGGTTCGAGGTGAATTACATGGCCCTCAATCAAGCGCCCATCGTCGTGATGATCGAAAACGAGCGGTCGGGTCTCGTTTGGAAAAAGTTCATGGCCAACCCGGAGATCGCGCCGGCCCTGAAGGCGATCGGCTTCAAATTCGATCCCGCGGAGAAGTAAGGCCGCGCAGGGCAGAAGTGCGCCGTCGTGCCCGACTGGCGCTGGCTCCTGGTTCGCCGGCCTCGAAGCGCGCCTGAGTGAAAACCCAGATCGGAAGTACCGCGGCGCCGTGCGTGCCGAACGGATGCCGTCCCGTGTCAGGGGCGGCGTTTCCTGCCGAACGCCGCGACTGCGACGGCGGTTCCTGCTACCCCGAGTGCGATCCAGCCGGCCGTGCGTCGTCTCTCGGAAAGACGCAACTGGTACGAATGATCCTGGGCATCCTCGTTGAACGGTCCCCGCGCTCCGTAATCGCCGGGCACCGGCTGCCAAAGATTGTCGGGCGCCTCGGGATCCCGAGGTCGGCCGGTGTGACCGAAAGAGCGGGTTACGAGATACCGGTCGAAGAACGACGGCATCAGCTTGTTCAGCTTGATGCCGAGAGCGGTCTGGTACCCGACGTACCACTCCCGGCGGTCATGATGCGCGGCCCAGTGGATGGCGTTGGCCGCCACTTGCGGCTGGTAAATGGGGGCGGGCGGCTTGGCGGCTTCCGGGAGGCGGTTTTTCACCCAGAGAAACTGCGGCGTGTTGACCGAGGGGAGGTGAACCATCGTAAGGCGGATCGCTTTTCGGTCGTGTATCAGTTCCGAGCGCAGCGAGTCGGTGAAACCGCGAATCGCGTGCTTGGCGGCGCAATAGGCGGATTGGAACGGAATGCTGCGATAGGCGAGGGTGGATCCGACTTGGACGATGGTTCCGCGATTTCTGGGCAGCATGCGCCGCAGCGCGGCCTGGGTGCCGTAGACCGCGCCGAGATACGTCACCTCCGTCACGCGCCTGAATTCCTCCGGCGGCATCTCCCAGACTTTTGAATACACAGACGTCATCGCATTGTTGATCCAGATGTCGACGGGGCCGAAGGCGGCCTCTGTCGCCGCGGCGAGCCGCTCAGCCACGTCCGGATCCCCGACGTCTCCGGCGAGGACGACGGCCTGACCGCCGAGCTGCTCCACCTCCTGCTTCACAATCGCGAGCCGGTCCGCTCCACGAGCGACGAGCCCCAGCCGGGCGCCGCTTCGGGCGAAACGCCGGGCGGTCGCACGGCCGACGCCCGCGGTGGCACCCGTGATGACGACCACTTCGGGTTTTCGGTTTTGCATCCGCCCCTCGACAGCGAACTCGGACGGAGTTTTCGCGCCGCCCGCGGTTCCCCGTGCTTTCGGGCCGCAAGCCGTGGCGCCGGTGGGGTGCTTTCCGGAGGCGCGAGGAAATCGGACATCGAAGAGCCGGCCGGCCGTCGTTTCGAGGAGTCGGTCAGCGGTCGGCAGCTCCCAGCCGCAGGCGTTTACCTCTGTGCTCAGACATCCGGTTTCGGACGTCCGGTTTCTGTCCTTCCGTCTTCTTCAAAAAAAAGGCGCGGCCCACCGTGGGACCGCGCCTGGTGTATGAATCGCATCAACCCAAGAAAAAGGGAAGGGGTAGGTCACCGGGTGTCGCCAACGTCCCACCGATAGACGCCTTTGGCGCCGTTGGCGTTGCGCATGTCGTCGAGCGGGCGCGCGTTGTTCAGATCCGTCCGCGTCAGCGTCGCGGCGAGCGTATCGGAGTCTCCGGTACGCGCCGACAAATAGCTGAAAGGAACGACATACTGCCCCGGCCCTCCGGCAAATCGGCTGTCGGCGTCGAGCAGGAGCGAGGCGTGTCGCGCTCCCACGTCGACAATCAGGTCCTCCGCGCGTCCGATCTCCTGGCCACTCGCCCGGACCTCGCGGTCGTACAGCGATGTCGCCAAGCGAAGCCCTGAGTCCGACTCGGCCACTTGATCCGACTTCACCGGGTTTCCGCTGCTGATCGGCTGCCATGGCTGACGGTAGTACTGGAACAGGTAATCCGAGCGGGCCGGGTCTCCGAGGGAGGCGAACTGATTGTCGCTGTAAACCGGCGCCTTCGCCCACTCCGAAGGAGTGACATTGAGCTTCAGACTGTCCTGGTAATCGTTCGCGTAAGTGAGGGCGGAAAACGGAACCGCATGGCGAGTCGAGCCGAGCCCCACCACGCCGCCCGAGCTCACAATCGCGTAGACGATTCGCCCCGAGCCGGTGTCGACGACCAGATCGGCGACCCGGCCGATGTCCTCTCCCGCGTTTCCGAGCACGCGCATGCCGACGACGTCTTTTGCGCGTTTTCCGTGCGGGTAGACTTTGTTCAGCCAGTGAGCGTTTGGCGCTTCGCGCGCCGGTTCGGCCGCGAGGGCGCAAGGGAGCGCGGCGCTCGCAAGGATAAATGCTACCGTGAAGGATAGGGAGTTCATCGCGACAGTGTGCTGCTCAGGAGGAGGCGGATTGGGTTGGTTCGATCGTCACGTGTCGCCGCCCTGGATACGGCCGACGTACATCCGGAACATAACCTCCGCGAACCGGTGTCTCAATGGGGCCGCCGCTGGCGAGGATCCTGGGACTGCGGAGGCGCGGGGCCTAGGTTTTTCGCCCGTGGGGGACGAACGGACGGGAAGAAATTCTCGTGCGACGGTGGGCTGGCTCTCGCTCTGCCGGGCCGCGCTCGGCCGCTACGGCGTCCAGCCGCGCGTTAGGTAGTCCGAAAACGTCAGCACGCCTGAGATCGCGAGCCACAGGAAGCCGGCGAGGGCAAAGACGCGGACGAGCCCTCGCTGGTAGCGCAGCTGCATAAAAACCAGGAAGACGAGCGCCGTCTTCACCGCTGCGATTCCGAGCGCGATGAAAAGATTCCAGAGCGGCCCGATCTGCCACTTCGCGGCTGCGGCGCTGAGAGCGAGCAGCGCGATGAGTGCGAAGTAAGTGGCGAAGAGCGTGGTTTTGGCGGGAGCGGCCGAGTGCATGTCAGCCTCCGATCAGGTAGAGCAGCGGGTAGAGAAAGATCCAGACGCAGTCCACGAAGTGCCAGTACAGTCCGACGATGGCCACGGCGTCAGGACGTTCACGGGAGACGGCGCCGCGGCCGATCTGGCGCAGCAGCCATCCGATCGCGCCGAGGCCGAACAGCATGTGGAGCGCATGCAGCCCGGTCATGAGGAAGTAGAGGAAGAAGAACAGCTGCAGCGCGGGTTGCGCGCCGTGCGCGTCGAACCCCGAGCCGGGAACCAAGTGCTCCTGGAATTTCTGGAAGTACTCGAAACCTTTGAGGCCGAGAAACGCGGCGCCGAGCAACCCCGCCGCGACCAGATGCCGGCGAGCCGCGCGACGATCGTCACGTTTGATTGCGAGGTCCGCCAGGGCGACAAAGAGGCTGCTGGTCAGGAGCACCGCGGTATTCGCCGTTCCAATCCAGAACTCGAGATGCCGGCTGCCCTCCGCAAAAGCGTGCGGATGCGCCCAGCGGAGAACGGTGTAGCCGGTGAAGAGGCCGCCGAAGAAAAGGATCTCTGTCGCCAGAAACGTCCACATGCCGAGGTGATTTGCGACGGAATGCTGGTCGCGGTCGACGTACGGCGGCGCCGCCGGATGGCTCAGGGCATCGTTCATGGGTTTCCCTCCGCATCGTAGGCATACGCGCCGGTGGTGACGACCGGCGTGGTCTCGAAATTGTGTTCAGGTGCGGGCGAGGCCGTTTTCCACTCCAGTCCGGTGGCGCCCCAGGGATTCGGGCCGGCTCTCCGGCCGAAGAAAAACGACCAGCCGAGATAAAAGAGCGGCAGCGCGTAGCCGACGGCGAGGATCGAGGCCCCCGCGGTCGAGAGTACGTTGAGCGTTTGAAACTGCTCGGGGTACATGTGGTAGCGCCGCGGCATCCCGAGGTATCCGAGCACGAACTGCGGAAAGAACGTCAGGTTGAAGCCGATGAAGGTAATGAGAGCGGCAATACGAGCGGTCCACTCGTGGTAGAGCCGGCCGGAGATCTTCGGCCACCAATAGTGAAGACCGCCCATGTACGCCATGACCATGCCGCCGACCATGATGTAGTGGAAATGGGCGATGACGAAGTAGGTGTCGTGCACGTGAACGTCGACCGCGAGCGACGCGAGGAAGATGCCGGTGAGTCCGCCGACGGTGAAGAGTCCGATGAAACCCAGAGCGTACAGCATCGGCGTTTCGAACGTGATGTGGCCGCGGTAGAGGGTCGCCGTCCAGCTGAAGACCTTGATCGCAGACGGCACCGCCACGAGGAAACTGAGCAGCGAGAAAACGACGCCGGCGTACACCGACTGGCTGCTGACGAACATGTGATGCCCCCACACGAGGAAGCCGAGGATCGCTATGGCCATGCTCGAGGCGGCGACGACGCGGTAGCCGAAGACCGGCTTCCGCGCGAACGCGGCGAGCGTCTCGCTCACCACGCCCATGCCGGGCAGGATCATGATGTAGACCGCCGGATGAGAGTAGAACCAGAACAGGTGCTGGAAGAGGAGAGGATCGCCGCCGAGCTTCGGGTCGAAGATTCCCACGCCCCAGAGCCGCTCCATGGCCATCAGGACGAGGGTGATTGCGAGCACCGGCGTCGCGAGCACGAGGATGATGCTGGTGGCGTACATCGACCAGAGGAAGAGCGGGAGCCGCGTCCAGGTGAGACCCGGCGCGCGCAGCTTGTGGATGGTGACGATGAAGTTCAGCCCGGTCGCGATGGAGGAGAAACCGGCGATGAAGACACCCGCCGCCATCGCCATGACGTGCCCGTTCGAATACGTGCTGCTGTACGGGGTGTAGAACGTCCAGCCGGTGTCCACGCCCCCGGCGACGATCGAGTAGGTCGCCAGAATCCCGCCGGCCATGAAGAGGTACCAGCTGAGGAGATTGAGTCGCGGAAAAGCGACGTCGCGGGCCCCGATCATCAGCGGGATGATGAAGTTTCCCAGCACCGACGGAATCGATGGGATGAGAAAGAACCAGACCATCAGCACGCCGTGCATCGTGAAGAGCCGGTTGTAGGTCTCGGAGGTCACGACATCGCCCGCCGGCGTGAGGAGTTCGATGCGCATCAGCGCGGCGGCAGACGCGGCGATCGAGAAAAAGACGGTGATCGCCGCCATGTAGAGAATGCCGATGCGCTTGTGATCGAGAGTGAAAAGCCAGGAGCGCACGGTGTGCCCGGCCTCGAGGTAGCTGGGCATCCGCGGCGGCGCTTTGGAGGATTCTACGAGCAGGCTCATGGCGCGGCAGGCGAAGGTTGCGGCGCGGCGGAGGCCGCCGTCGGCAGCGACTTGAGGTAGGCGATCAGGTCGAGCAAGTCGGACTCCGAGACGACGCCCTGGAAAGACGGCATGATCGGCTGGTAGCCGGCGACCACCTGCTTTGTCGGGAGAAGGATTGAATCGCGCAGGTATTCGTCTCCTGCGTACACGAAAGTGCCGTCCTGGAGGGGCACCATCGAGCCGTAGACGTTCAGCAGCGGAGGCGCGTGGATCTGCGACGGTTGATCGTGGCAACCGGAGCAGCTGTATTTTGTGAACAGCTCCCGGCCGCGTTCCGCGATGCGCGGCGTGGGCCCGCACGTCAGCCAGGCGGCGTAGGCGTCGGGCGACATCACGACGATCCTGCCGGTCATCTGAGAGTGTTTTGTCCCGCAGTATTGCGTGCAATAGAGGGGGTAGACGCCTTCCCGCGTGGGCTTGAACCAGACGCTGACGGTTTTGCCGGGCACCGCGTCCTGCTTCACTCGGAATTCCGGAGCGAAGAAACTGTGGATCACGTCCTCGGATGAAAGCAGGAGGCGCACGTCTCGACCCAGCGGAACGTGCAGTTCGTCGAACTCACGGCGCCCATTCGGGTGGCGGATGTCCCACATCCATTGCCGGCCGACGACGTTGATGGAGTAGGCGTCTGCCGGGACACGCTCCATGTCGAGGTACACCCGTGCTCCCCAGAAAAAGAAGCCGAGAAAGCCGACGGTCGTCAGGCCGATCCACGTGGCTTCGAACTTCCACGTCGACACCTCGAGCGGGCCGCGTCGGGCCGGCGAACCGCGCCGATAGCGGATGAGAAACGTGAGGTTGAGCAGAACGAGAACCGCAACCACCACGGCGCTGGCGAGGACCAGGGACCAGAAAAGCGCATCGACCCGAGGCGCGACGGAACTGGCGCCCGAGGAGAAAAACGCTGCGATGCCCGGGCGGTTCATGGCGTTTTTGGAGCCGGATGGCCGGCCGAGCGCCGCTCTTGCCGCAGCAGGTGCACGATGCCCCAGCCGAGCGCAAGCACGGTGGCGAGGACGGATACCTGGAGCACGCGCCAGATGACTGGCCCGTAACGCCCCGTGATCTGGCCGCCGCGAACGCAGGTGAGCACGAGATTGAACACGGACTCGCCGGTCTTCCCTTCGGAGGCGCGTCGGAGGCCGAGCGCGATATCGCGCGGCGCGAAGTCCACGCCGAGAAAGTAGCGGGAGATGACGCCGTCGGGCGTTGCGACGAGGAATCCGCTGGGGTGTGAAAACTGCCGCGGTTCGGGCAGTGCTTGGTAGTGAAATCCCGCGGCGTCGGCGAGGCGGCGAACGTCGTGTTCGGATCCCGTTAGGTAGTGCCAGTGAGGAGCGGCTCCAGGTTGATCGAAGCGCCGCAGATCCCGGGTGCGCGCCTCCGCCGCCTCTGCGGGTGTTTCTTGCGGGTCGATGCTGACGTAGAGGAATTCGAAATCGGTGCCGGGGCCCGGCTTCACCTGCCGGAGCGACTCGATCGCGGCATCGGACACGACCGAACACAGCTGAGCGCACTGGTGGTAACCGAAAAGCACGACGAGTGGCCGCTGGCCGAAGTAGGATCGGATCGGCCGCACGACTCCGTCCTGCTCCGTCAGTGCAAGATCCCCCGGAAGCGCCTCGCCGATCCGCTGGTCGTAGGCTTGCAGGGCGGGGGACGTTGTTTGGGCGATGGCGGGATCAGGAGAGGCGAGAAGCAAAACGAGCAAGGCCAGCAAAACGAGCAGCCCTCCGACTCTGGAGTGCGGCGCCCCGGCGCTGTCCTTCGTGCGCCGACCCGACGGCGCGCGTGTAGTCGCGGCGAGCTGGGGCTGGCCGTCGAAGGCGGCGACAGGTCGCCGCACTCCGAGATGGAGAATGCGCGAGCAGGTGCGTTTCACCGTCTTCCCTCCGCAGCCTCGGTGGGCTTCGTTTTCGCGGCGCCTTCGCGCGCCATCTGCTCCATCGCGCGGTCGATCGGGATGCGGACGCGCCTCTTCGAGTTGTCGATCCAGCCGTAGGAGTTGAGGTGGGCTTCGACTTCGCGGCGAAGCGCTTCCTGGTCCTGCTCAATCCCCGTCTTCTCGCGCCAACCTTCGGCAAACGAAGTTTGTCGAGGTCCGGCCGCTCCGGTCTGTGAAGACGAGGCGAGGTACAGCCATGCGCAGACCGCGAGCGTCATGAAGATCCCGCCGCCGAGGATCGCGACGGTGATCGCGATCACGCGCGGCGAAGCGTCCTTCGGCTCGTATCCGAGGTTCGCGGCGGGAGGCGCGGCGGCGCTCAGCGATTCGTGCGGCATCAGGTGGTTTCGGTTGGAGGGGCGATGGGGGCCGGAGCCACCTGGAGGAAAACCAGGAACTCCGGCCCGATGCCGGCGGCGGCGAGCGCCACGGCGAGCAGGCAAGTCGCGGCGGAGGCGTCGCCGAACGACGGGAGGATCATCCACGCGAGATAGGCCAGCTGCGAAACGGCCAGACTGAGCGCCACGCCGGCAAGGACCGCCGACCTCTGTTTCCACTTCCGCGAGAGGAGAATCAGGAATGGCAGGACGAAGTAGAAAGCGAGCAGCGCCAGCAGGAGGTCGAGCCAGAGCCCGTGCGATCGATGTGCGTACCAGACCACCTCGCGCGGGAGGTTTCCGTTCCAGATGATCAGGAACTGAATGAAAGAAAGGTACGACCAGAAGATCACGCCGGTCAGCATCAGGTTGCCCCAGTCGAGGCCGATGGGGCGTTGGGCTGCGCCGCTTGCCTTCGGATCGAGGCCCAGGGCCAGCGCGGCAAGCACCGTGGCGGCCAGGCCGAAGACCGCCTGACCTGTCATCCAAACGAGCGGAAAGCTGGTGGAATACCAGCCGGGCTCCAGGGCGAGCAGCCAGTCGACGGCAAGTAGGTGAAGCACGAATACCAGAACGATCAGCCCCACGGGACCGAAGGCGCCCCGGTCGCGGTGGCCGGTTTCGCGAACTCGACGGTCGCGGCGCGCCGCGAGCCAGAAGAGAAAAAACGCAGCGGCGTAGCCGACGGCGCGCACCGCCGTCGCCGCGTGGCCAAGGTACGCGCGGAGCATGCCGGTCTGTCCGAATTGGGGTGAGGGTGGGGCCAACCAGAGCAGCGGCAGCGCGAGCAGCCAGAGCCACGGAAGAAGCGAGATTCCTGCCCGGAGAAACGGCTGGAGAGCGTCGCCCCACTGCCCGCCGGTGCTACGGTAGATGAGGAGGAATACGAGCGAACCGAGAGCGGGCGAAAGCCACGCGAAGACGGCGAAGCGATAGGCGTGGACAATGTCCGAGGGACGGAAGACCGCGAGAATCAGAGCCGCGGCCAATCCAACGGCACCAACGGCCGCCGACAGGTTTCGCGCCCTGCGAAGACGGGTGGGGACTTGGGTCTTCATGGCCCGGCCAGTCCGTCCCTTTCAGTGGCAGGCACGTCTTCGGGCAGCGCGTTCTGGCTGCGTTGCAGTGCCCGAATGTAGGCGGCGATCGCCCAGCGGTCGGCTTCGCGTACTCGGTCGCCGTAAGCGTACATCATTCCGTAGCCGTGAGTCATGACGGCGACGAAATGCCCGATCGGCGCATTCCGAAGTCGCTCGTCGTGGAACGACGGCGGGGCGGGAAATCCGCGTCGCACCACGATGCCCCGGCCGTAGCCGTCGGGCCCGTGGCAAACGGCACAGTACACGTTGAACTCGGTTTGCCCGCGCTTGAGCAGCTCGGGCGTGAGCCGAACCGGGAGTTCGGCGATTCCCTCCAGCTCCGTGCGCGACTCGGCGGCGCTCGTGCGAACCGCGTTGGATCCGTGTGGCACCGTGTGAGCAGGTGGGTGCTGCGCTGTGGTGCCGTTGGCGAAATGCGGGTTTGGCGTCTCCGTGCGGTAACTCGCCTGCTTCTTCATGTTGTCGCAGCCGGCGAGCAGGATAACCGCGAGGCCGGCAACTACGCCCATCACGGACCTGGAGGGCGAACCCGCCGGTCCGCCACGTTTCGCTCTCCCGTGTGTCACGACGGCACCTCCCGCACATCGGCTTCGGGGCCGAACAATTCGAGCGTTCTCTGCCGATCCGTGAGCGCCTCGTCGGCGTCGACGCAGAGGAAGAAGCGATCCTGCGAAGCTCGCAGGAATCGCGGATCGTTGAAAACGGGATGGTCGAGCCGCGGCAGCCGGCAGAACCAGAGCAGCGCGGCGAGGCCCGCCAGGGCGGCGGAGAGCACCGTGAGTTCGAAGGTCACGGGAATGTACGAGGGCCAGCTGTGAATCGGACGGCCGCCGACATTCAGCGTGTAATTGCGGCACGCGTACCACTGGAGGAGATACGCCGAAACGGCGCCGACGATGCCGGCGGCAAACAGCACCCAACCGATGCGGGTGGGGCGTCCGGGCGTGAGTTCGTCGATCTCGTCGTCGGAGTACGGCGAATACACCTGCAGGCGGCCGAAGCCGGCCGCCCGGAAGCGGCGGAGCGCTGCCTTGAGCGGCTCGGCCGACTCGTACATCGCGAGCAGCCCCTGCGCGTGGTCGCTCATGCGCCCTCCTTTTTCGCCGCCATGCGGCGCATCTCCGCCAGGGAGATGGCCGGCAGGTAGCGAATGAAAAGAAACAGCAGCGAGCCGAAGAGTCCGAACGTGCCGAGAAGCGTCGACCAATCCCAGAACGTCCCGTGAAACATTCCCCAGGACGACGGCAGGAAGTCGCGATGCAGGCTCGTCACGACGATGACGTACCGTTCGAGCCACATGCCGATGTTGACGAGGATCGACACGGACCAGAGCAGCGCGGGATTCCGTCTCCAGCTTTTCACCCAGAGCAGCTGCGGGACGAGGATGTTGCAGAAAACGAGGGTCCAGAAGGCGGGGGCGTACGGACCGGCGAGCCGATTGACCGAGAGGTAGCGCTCAAACGTGTCGTTGCTGTACCACGACATGAAGAACTCGCTGAAATACCCGTAGGCCACCATCCAGCCCGTCGCCATCAGCACCTTGCCCATGAGTTCGAGGTGCCGGTCGGTGATGTAGGACTTCAGTCCGTAGACGGCGCGCAGCGGGATGGTCAGCGTGAGCACCATCGCGAAACCGGAGAAGATGGCGCCGGCGACGAAATACGGCGGGAAGATCGTCGAATGCCATCCCGGCAGCTGCGCTACGGCGAAGTCGAGCCCCACGATGCTGTGGACGGAGACGACGAGAGGCGTGGCGAGCCCGGCCAGGAGGACGTACAGTTTCTCGTAATGACGCCAGTGCCGCATGTCGCCGCGCCAGCCGAGCGACAGCAGCCCGTAGATTCTCCGCTTCGCCAGGGTCGGAGCTCGGTCGCGAAGGGTAGCCAGGTCGGGGATGAGACCGACGTACCAGAAAACCAGCGACACGGTCGCGTAGGTGCTGACCGCAAAGACGTCCCACACCAGCGGGCTTCTGAACTGAGGCCAGAGGCCCATCGTATCGGGATACGGCAGGAGCCAATAGAAGTACTGCGGCCGACCGAGGTGCAGGAGTGGAAAGAGTCCCGCGCAGGCGACGGCGAAGAGCGTCATCGCCTCCGTAAACCGGTTGATCGACGTGCGCCAATGCTGGTGCAGGAGAAGCAGAATGGCGGAAATGAATGTACCCGCGTGGCCGATACCGATCCACCAGACGAAGTTGGTGATGGCGAAACCCCAGGCGACGGGGATGTTCACCCCCCAGATGCCCACTCCACGAAGGAAGAGCCACCCGATGGAGGCGACCAGGCTGAGCACGAACAGGAAAGCCGCGGCGAATCCGAGCCACCAGAAGCGCGCGTTCGGATGCTCCAGCGGAATCTGGCCGAGGGTGCGGTTGACCGTTTCCGGCGTCTCTCCTTCGGCCAGCAACGGCTCCCTTGGCGGCGCGGATGGCTCGACTGTGCTCATGCGGGGTTGTGGGACTCCTGCACTGCTGCGGGATTGAGCACGCGGGCAAGATACGTCGTGCGAGGGCGGGTGTTCAGTTCGGAGAGGAGACCGTAGTTGGTCCGCTCCTCTTTTCGGCGGACGACCGCGCTTCCGGCGTCGGAGAGGTCCCCGAAGACAATTGCGTCCACCGGACAGGCCTGCTGGCACGCGGTGGTGACCTCGCCGTCGTGAATCCGGCGGTTCTCCTTCTCGGCGCGGATGCGGGCGGCGTTGATGCGCTGGACACAGTACGTGCATTTTTCCATGACGCCGCGCTGCCGGACCGTGACGTTTGGGTTCTTCTGCAGGTACACGGGCGAGTCCTGGTCGCCGCGGTAGTCGAGGAAGTTGAACCGCCTCACCTTGTATGGGCAGTTGTTCGAGCAATACCGCGTGCCGATGCACCGGTTGTAGACCATCTCGTTGAGCCCCTCGGTGCTGTGGACGGTTGCGCCGACAGGACAGACGACTTCGCAGGGCGCGGTCTCGCAATGCATGCAGGGCACGGGCTGGTGCAGCAGCCTGGGATTGTCCGGATCGCCCTCGTAATACCGATCGATTCGCAGCCAGAGCATCTCGCGCCCGCGGGCGACCTGTTCCTTTCCCACGACCGGAATGTTGTTTTCCGCCTGGCAGGCGACAACGCAGGCGTTGCAGCCGATGCAGGTGCTGAGATCGATCGCCATGCCCCAGGCATAGCCCGTGTAGCTGACTTGTGGGTACAGGGTCGGTCCGTCCTCGGACTCCCGCGCGGTGCGATCCAGCTCCGAAACAGGGACGACGCGGACCAGGTCCCTGCCTTCCATCTCGAAGTGTCCCTGCGTGCTGACGAACGGGTGGCGTTTTCCGGTTTTGCGCAGTTCGCCGAGGTTCGCCTCCCACGGGCTGTCCGCGCTCCTGATCGGGTAGGCGTCGAAACCGTGCGCGCTTCCGATGCCGCCGGCGCGCTGCCGTCCGTAGCCGAGATGGAGCGTGACGGTGGTGCGCGCCTGTCCTTGCTGGATCCAGACCGGGGCCAAAATCGTGCGGCCGTGACAGGTGAGCGCGACAGTGTCCCCGGTCGACAGCCCGCGTTCCCGCGCGAGGGCCGGCGCCACAAGCGCGGCGTTGTCCCAGACGAGATGGGAAAAGGGCCGGGGCAGCTCCTGGAGCCAGGCATTGGGCGCCCAACGGCCATCGAGGAGATTGTAGTCGGGTTTGAGGACGACCATCGGCGAGATGACCGCCTCGGGCTCCGGCAAGCGCTCGGGGCCCGCATCGACCGACGCAGCGGGAGAAATGGCCGAGGCCGGAGACTCGCCGGTTCCGGATACATCGACGACTTCGCTGTCGAGCCAGCGGCGCCAACGTTCCTCGAACTGTTCCGAGGAAACCCGAGGACGCCAGGTCTCGCGGACCAAGTCGTAGCCGGAGCGGCCCGCGGGATCGGTGAGCTCGTGGAGCAGTTCGATTTTCGAGACGGTGCTGTAGAGCGGCTCGATCATCGGCTGCACGAGCGACACCGTGCCGTCGAACGCGGCGGAGTCGGACCAGGTCTCGAGAATGTGGCTTTCCGGAAGGTGCCAATCGCACAGGCCGGCGGTCTCGTCAGCGTATTGCCCGAGATGGATACGCAGCGGCGCTTTGGCGAGGTGTTCGGAAAAAAGAACGTCCCCCGGCGCGGTGTAGGCCGGGTTCACGTCGAGCAGGACCAGTGTTTTCACCCGATTCGCGGCCAGCTCCCGTGTCAGAGCCGAGAGATCGCCCGCGCAGCGACCATCGCCATCGGACCGCACCGGCGGCAGCTTGCGAACGATGTTTCCGGCCGAGCCGAGCCGGCGGTTCATCGCGTCGGCCCAACGATGGAACGCTTCCGGCAACTCCGGACCGACCACGATTGCGGCGGTCGATGCGTGCTCTCGAAGATCGGCCGCGAGCCGGTCGACGAAGTGGGCGCTCTCTGCATCGAGACCGGAAATCGCCGGATGGCCTTCGATCGCTCGGGCAATGGCGTTGAGCAGCGCCGCCCGTCCTTGGGGATTCAGCGGAAGTCGATGATCTGCCATCGAGCCCGTTACCGAGGGCGAGGCCTCCGCGACGTAGAGTCGGTTTGCGTTGACCTTGCCGTTTTCAACTCGGCGGCGGGAGGCGAACGCGTGGGCGTAGCGCAAGGCTGCGGGGTGGTGATAGAGAAGATCGCTTTCGAGCGAGAAGATGACGTCCGCCTTTTCGAACGAGTAGTCGGCTTGCCGTCCCGCTCTATCCCAGCGCGGCAGTGGTGTGTGCTGGTACCAACGCGCTTCGGGAAAACGGCTCAGCAACGCGTGCAGCAGCCGCAACTGCGTGGGCGAGGCCGTGGGTTCCGTGAGCAATGCAAATCCGGCGCCACGGGTGGCGTTGAGTTCGCGCCAGTGATCCAGCCAAAGCGCCCGGAAGGCGGGCCACGTGGAAGGTTCGCCGCGGAAGGTCGGCGCTTTCGAGCGCTCGGGATCGTAGAGCGTTAGGATCGCGGCCTGCATGAAGACATCGGTCGCGCCCCGGCTCTCCGGATGAGACGGGTTGCCTTCGATTTTTGTCGGACGCCCGCTGTGGGTCTCGACCAGCACGCCTCGCCCGAAACCTTCCCGGTCGAGGGTGGAGGCGTAGTAGACCGTTTCGACGTCGAGCCCTGCTTCGGGCGGGGAGACGTACGGCACGATTTCCTTGCTCGGAGGCCGGTTGCAGCCCCCGAGTCCTGCCAGTGCGAGCGTTCCTCCTAGCAGCTGGAGAAAGTTGCGCCGGCTGAGCTCCGCCGGCCACTCGGCCGCGCCTGGATGAAACTCATCCGAACCGCGCGGGGAGTTCGGAGGGACGGCGCGAGTGGCCGATTCTGAGACGGAGTCGAGCATGGTCAGCGGTGGCAAGTGGAGCAGTTCGTGAGGTGGCTCCGCTCGATGCCGTAGTGCGCCATCAGCTCGCGCCCGCGTCGCGGTTGGTCGGACGGCGGCGTCCAGGACAGCGAGAAGATCTCCTCCTCCGGGCGCAGATGTGGTGCGGGATCCCGGTGGCAATCGAGACACCAGCGCATCGTCAGCGGCTGACCTTTCGCGATGAGCGCCATTTTGCCGACGGAACCGTGGCAGCTTGTGCAGCCTATGCCTTTCGCCACGTGGATGCCGTGGTCGAAGTAGACGTGGTCGGGAAGCGAGTTGACGCGCGTCCAGCGGAGCGGCTGCCCTGACCGAGCGCTGTCGACCACTGGCTTGAGCATCGGCGTGTCGGTGAAGATCTGCGAGTGGCAGGTCATGCACGTGTGCGTGGACGGCATTCCTGCGAACGCGGCTGTTTGCACCGAGGCGTGGCAATACCGGCAATCGATCCCGAGCTCCTGCGCATGATGCCGATGACTGAACAAGACGGGCTGGCCGCGAGCCAGGCCCAGCGAGTGCCAGTATGAAGAGTGGTAGTATTCATAACTTGCGTACGCGGACCCGATCGCGAGCAACGCCATCCCGGCGAGACTGACGCGAAAGACGGTCGTCGCCGCGGGCCCGAAAAGCGGGCGATGCGGCGGGTGGCTGTTGTCCGTTTCGTTCGGTTCGCGCACGTAAGTTTCGAGGTCGCGCGACCAGTTCGGCAGCCACGCTCGCCAATGTAGGCTTAACTCGTCACGCGCTCTATGGGGCGTATTGCCGAAGCCGTGCTCCAGATAGCTCTCGCAGGGCAGGGCCGGAGCGCAGCCTTACCGATTCGTTTTCATTGCGCGCGGTCGTGACACCGCCCTCTGCTCCCCTTGATGCATCGGCGACCTGACGCCGCACCGACGCAATGGCAGACCGTATCGAAAAGCCAACGAACCGGGGCCGAAGCCCGTGGCCCCTGCGCTGGGATTCGGCCCCGGAGAGAGGAGCCAGACATCCACGGCCAAGGACCGGGGAAACGCTTGTACCGGTGTGCCTCAGACGAGAGATGGTTTCCGGGAAGCAGCTGAAACCGGCGATTTGTCGGAACTAGAAGATGTTGATGAAAAGCAAGAAAGGTAAAATAGTTAGGCGAACCTAAATATTCTTTTGACTTGGCAGTCGTTCGGATTTCCTGGTGTGGCCACGATGATTCTGCCCGCCGAAAACAGCTGCGCCGTGAAATTCTGCCGATTCGGCGGCGGATTGCTGGAGGTTCAAACGTGAGCGAACCTGTTTCCGACTCCACCGCTCCCGCTCAACCCGCTGGTTGGCGCCGCGAGGTCGCAGCGCCGAGTCTGCCCGAGGCGCATCGAACGATCGAAGTCCCCACGGGTGCTTCCTTCTGGCGGAAGCTGCTGGCGTTTTCGGGCCCTGGCTACCTGGTGGCGGTGGGCTACATGGACCCCGGCAACTGGGCGACGGACCTGGCCGGTGGTTCGCAGTTTGGATACACGCTGCTCAGCGTGATCCTGCTGTCGAACTTGATGGCGATCCTGCTTCAGGCGTTGTGCACCAAGCTCGGCATCGTCACCGGCCGCGACCTCGCGCAGGCGTGTAGGGACCACTATTCGAAGGAGGTTTCCTTTGTGCTGTGGGTCTTCTGCGAGATCGCGATTGCTGCCTGCGACCTGGCGGAGGTGATCGGCACGGCGATAGCGCTCAACCTGCTGTTCCATATTCCGCTGGTGATCGGTGTGGCGCTAACGGCCCTGGACGTCCTGGTGGTGCTATTCCTGGCAAACCGCGGCTTCCGCCTGCTCGAAGCGATGGTCATCGCTCTCATGTCGGTGATCGCGGTCTGTTTCGGTCTCGAGCTGGTTTTTTCGCAGCCGGACCTGAAAGGTGTGCTGGGTGGTTTCATTCCGAGCGCGGAGATCGTTCGCAACCCCGAGATGCTCTACATTGCGATCGGCATTCTGGGTGCGACGGTCATGCCACATAACCTCTACCTGCACTCGTCGATCGTGCAGACGCGGAAATACAACCAGAGCGTCGCGGGCAAGGTGGAGGCGGTTCGGTTTGCGACGCTCGATTCCACGATCGCGCTGATGATGGCGTTGTTCATCAACGGCGGTATCCTTGTCGTTGCCGCTGCGACTTTTCACCGAAACGGCCGGCATGTGGGCGAGATTCAGGACGCCTACCAGCTTCTCTCTCCCATGCTCGGAGTCTCCGCAGCGAGCGTGCTCTTTGCCTTGGCGCTGTTGGCTTCGGGTCAGAACTCGACCCTGACCGGGACCTTGGCTGGCCAGATTGTGATGGAGGGATTCCTGAATATCCGCCTCCGCCCGTGGCTGCGTCGGCTGATTACACGGCTGATCGCCGTCGTGCCGGCCGTGATTTGCGCGGCGCTCTACGGCGAGTCGGGCACGGCGAAACTCCTGGTTTTTTCGCAGGTGATCTTGAGCATGCAGTTGCCGTTTGCGGTCATTCCACTGGTGCTGTTTACGAGCGACCGGCGGAAGATGGGAGACTTTGCCATCCACGGCTGGATCAAAGCGCTCGCTTGGGGCACGGCCGTGATTATTGTGGTGCTGAACGCAAAGCTGCTGTGGGACTTCTTCTCCACGGCAGGCTAACCCCACCTCGCGTATGTACCGGAAGATCTTGGTTGCTCTGGAGAACGCCCGCTCTGACGCCACGCTGCTCCCGCATATTTCACAACTCGCCCACATCGTAGGCGCCGAGCTGCTGCTCGTGCATGTCGCGGATGGTTGGGCGGCGAGGAATTTCGACCAGCTGAAACTCGCCGAATCCGAGGAGATGAAGGCCGATCGTGCGTACCTTCAGGATACGGCAGAACGGCTGCGGGCGTCCGGCCTCCGCGTTAACACGGAACTCGCCCTCGGCAGCCCGCCGCAGCAAATCCTCCGTACCGCACAGATGCAGGGTTGCGACCTCATCGCCATGACCTCGCATGGCCACAAGCTCATCGGCGATGTGTTCCTCGGCAGCACGATCGAAAAAGTGCGCCACAACACGCATATTCCCATCCTCGTTGTCCGGGCCCAAAGCTGATGGCGGCAAACGCCTGCCGGCGTTCGGCTAGTGAAGAATGCAGATGGGAGAACCAGGGGCGCTGAACTCATGCCGTGCGGGATCAGCTAGCAGCCTTCCGCCGACCGATTTCGGCATTCTCCGTTCGGCATTCGGCGGTGAGCAACCGCCTTAATCACCCGACGTGTGCCAGAGCCGCGGCGCGTCTGGCGATCGCGCGCTCGTACGACTGGAGTTGGACGGGAATGACACTGGACGACGTGAAGCGTCGCAGTCCTTCCGTCCTTGCTCTCCGGCCGATCTCGTGCCGGGCCGATGGATTATCGAGGAGGTAGTTGATCCGGTTGGCGATATCGCGCGGGGACTTCGGCGGGACGAGAAGCCCGTATTCACCGCCATCCACGAGTTCGGCCATGCCGCCGTTGCCGGTGCAGACGACCGCGCGGCCGGCCGACATAGCCTCGAGCACGACGAAGCCGAAGCTCTCCCAGCGACTGGGAAATACGCAGATGTCGGTGTCGGCAAGATAGTGGGGCACGCGGTGCAACGGGACTTTTCCGGTGAACTCCAGGCGTTCCAGGTGCCGCTTCGCCAGTTGGCTGCAGAGGTAATCCTGCATGCTCATCCCAGCGAAGGGCGAAGCGCCCGTGGCGCCGACAAACCGGAAACGGGCATCGGGATGTCTCTCCAGAATTAGAGGAATCGCAGGTGCGAGATCCTGAACGCCTTTGCGCCATTCAAGACGTCCGACGAAGCTGATCCGCTTCGTTTGGGTCTCGATGGGAATCGCGAGCATCTCGGGCGGCGGCTCGTAGGTATATGGTACGAGCGAGATCTTCTGCGGATCCGCGCCCCAGCTGCGCACGATGATATTCGCGATAGCGCGGGAGGGGGCCGCTATCTCGTCCGCATTCAGCAGATGGTTGCGTTCTTCCCTGAAAAGCGGGTTTTCCTGAGAGGCGAGCGCCCGGACATTCCGCGTTTTGGCAACGTACCAGAGAAGGCGGATATCGTTGCGAAACTGCTCCCGGTTGTATGGGAAGCGCCCGAACTTGCGCGCGAAATAGAACGGCGTGTGGAGCTTCACCACATAAGGAAGATGGGGGAGCGCCCGCGTGACATAGCGCGCTTCGGCGAGAAAGTCGGGACCTTCTATAACGTCGAAGGCCTTGCTTCGATGGCGCTTGATAAACGCGGGGACAATCGCGGTCGGGAATACCATCCGATCGACCTTGATACGGGTGACGCGGACGCCGTGTTCGTCCACGGATTCCTCCGTCTTTGTAGGGCTCCCGCAGAACACCTCGACCTCCGCGCCTGCGGCAGCGAGCGATCGCGAGATTTGCGCCACGTACGTCGCGATACCGCCAAACGCGGTATCGGGCGGAAACTCATAGCTGATAAACGCGATTCTCATGGTTTACCGAAACATCGTCCGCGATTCGGACGTACCCGTGGTGGTTCTGGTACGCCCACATGCCGCCGCCGATCACGCCCGGATGGACTTCGAAGCCCAGCACGTTCTCACCCTCGAGGTAGCGCGTGACGTCGTTGGGCCGGAAAACAAACACGTCGACCGTGTACTTCCCCGGGAAGAGCCGTAGCGATTTCAAGGATACTGTGACTTCCGCTTCCTCCCGCAGATCGAAGGGAGTGATCCCTTCCTCGGGTGTGCAGATCGAGCTGATCAGATCGCCATAGGCATTCTTGATCTGGATCACGACGGCGGTGCGGCTGAACGGACGCTCGGATCCCAGCCGGACACGCAGCTCGTAGTCCTCGCCAAACATCAGGTGGTTGACCGGCAGGTCGTCCTTCGACTGGTGCAGGGCCAGATCGATGAGCCTCAAGCCATGGGCGGACGTGGAAGTCCCGGACTTGAGTTTTGCTTCGTTCAGGTACTCGACGACGAGTTTGTCGGCCTCGCCCGCGCTCCGGACTTTGCCTTTTTCCAGCCAAACGACCCGCGAGCAGAGGCTTTTCACCGCCGCCATGTTGTGGCTGACGAAAAGCACCGTCCGGCCGTCCGCGCGGGAAACCTCGCGCATCTTGCCCAGGCACTTTGCCTGGAACTCCGCGTCGCCCACCGCAAGCACCTCATCGATGATCAGAATCTCTGGCTCCAGGTGAGCGGCGACCGCGAACGCCAGCCGGACGTACATGCCGCTTGAATACCGTTTCACCGGCGTGTCGATGAATTGCCCGATTTCCGCGAAGTCGACGATGGCATCGAACTTCCGCCGGATCTCGGAGCGATTCATTCCGAGGATTGCGCCGTTGAGATAAATGTTTTCCCGGCCGCTCAGCTCAGGGTGAAAGCCGGTGCCCACTTCCAAGAGGCTCGCGATGCGGCCGCGAATGCGAATCTCGCCTTCGGTCGGTTCCGTGATGCGGCTGATGATCTTGAGCAGCGTGCTCTTCCCGGCGCCGTTCTTGCCCACCACGCCCAGGACCTCGCCCGGGTGAACGTCGAACGAAACGTCGCGCAGAGACCAAAAATCCGAGTTGGTCGGTTTTGCGAGCGTACCGCCGTTGCGGCGAGAGCGGAGGTTTCCCCACCATCGTTCCACTTCTTCGCGGAAGGAGGTGGCTCCGATTTTTCCGAGCCGGTACTTTTTGGAAATCCCTCTAACTTCGATAATTGAGCGTCCCATTGCGTTGTAAAATGGCGGGGCGGCCGCGCCGGATGGTACGCGAGAGACGCGGCAAGTTCCCGTGGGGTAAGCGGCTTGGAAAAGAGTCGTACTTTCCCCGATGGCACGCACGGGTCCGGGGGCTCGGCGCAGGGCCACTTTCCGCTTGCCGGAGCCTTGGGGCTTCGAGAGCCTAACGGTTTGCGGCATTTTCTATCGTCAGATCCGCGCGCC
Source organism: Opitutaceae bacterium EW11 (assembly GCA_003054665.1). Lineage (GTDB taxonomy): Bacteria > Verrucomicrobiota > Verrucomicrobiia > Opitutales > Opitutaceae > EW11. The sequence continues at coordinate 134,528 of QAYY01000008.1, forward strand.
GCAGTGCTTCCGCGGATCTATCCGTCAGTTAACCTTAACCAACGGTCCCGCTCCCGCGGGGCCACCGCGAAAGGCCGACGTTCCGAAGCACGGCGCCGTCGTTTCGCTCGTTATCATGAGTTCCGTAATGCAAGAGCTGCTCGCGCAGTCCTCCTTCGACAAGTTGAAGGAAGGTTCCATCGTCCCGGGCACCATCACTGAAATCCGCCAGAACGAAGTTGTCGTTGATATTGGCGGCAAGTCCGAGGGCGTCATCCCGGCGAGCGAGTTCATCGATCTCGGCGATCTCCAGATCGGTTCCTCGATCGAGGTTTTCCTCGAGAAGCTGGAAGACAAGAACGGCAATCCGGTCCTGTCGTTCGACAAGGCCGAGCAGAAGAAGAACTGGGACAACATCCTCACCAAGTTCCCCGAGGGTTCTGTTGTTGCCGGCCGCGTGAAGGCCAAGGTCAAGGGCGGCCTGATCGTCTCGATCGGCGTCGACTCCTTCCTCCCGGCTTCGCACATCGACGTGCAGCCCCCCAAGAACCTGGATCAGTACGTGGGCCAGACCTACGACTTCAAGGTTCTGAAGATCAATCTCGACCGCAAGAACATCGTCCTTTCCCGCCGCGAGCTTATTGAACAGCAGCGCACGGAAAAGCGTCGCGCTCTCCTGGATACGATCCAGCCGGGTCAGGTCCGCAAGGGCGTGGTCAAGAACATCACCGACTTCGGTGCGTTCATCGACCTCGACGGAATGGACGGCCTGCTGCACATCACCGACATGAGCTGGGGCCGCATCTCGCACCCCTCCGAAATGCTCAAGCAGGGTGAAGAGGTTCAGGTCATGATCATCGAGGTGAACCGCGAGAAAGAGCGCGTCTCCCTCGGCCTCAAGCAGACCACGAAAAATCCGTGGGATGACATCGAGCACAAGTTCCCCGTGGGCGCCAAGGTCCGCGGCAAGGTCGTCAACCTCGTGCCCTACGGCGCGTTTGTTGAGATCGAGCCCGGCGTCGAAGGCCTCGTGCACATCACCGAGATGTCCTGGACGAAGCGTATTTCGAAGCCCTCCGAGCTGCTCAAGGTCGGCCAGGAGCTCGATGCGGTGGTTCTCGGTATCCAGAAGGAAGAGCAGAAGATCTCGCTCGGCCTGCGTCAGCTGGAGCCGAATCCGTGGGACATGGTTCGCCACAACTACCCGATCGGCGCCCGCGTCCGCGGCAAGGTCCGCAACATGACCACCTACGGCGCCTTCATCGAACTCGAGGAAGGCATCGACGGCATGGTTCACGTCTCGGACATGAGCTGGACCCGCAAGGTCAATCACCCGAGCGAAGTGCTGAAGAAGGGCGACGAAGTCGACGCGATCGTGCTCGACGTCGATCCCCAGCAGCAGCGCATCAGCCTCGGCATGAAGCAGCTCGCCACCGATCCGTGGAGCGACATCGACGCCCACTTCAAGATCGGCGACGTCGTCACCGGCACCGTCACCAAGATCACCTCCTTCGGCGCCTTCGTGGAGCTCAAGGACGGCATCGACGGCCTGGTGCACATCTCGCAGATCAGCGAAGAGCGCATCGACAAGGTCAAAGACGTGCTCAAGCCCGGCCAGCAGGTCACGGCTCGCGTCATCAAGATCGACCGCGACGAGCGTCGTCTGGGCCTCTCGATCAAGGCCGCCAACTACAGCAGCGAACAGCTCGCTGCCGAGACGGCGACTTACGAGGCGCTGAATCGTAACTCGAGCAACGACATGATGAACCTCGGCGACATCCTCGACGAGGCCTCCCGCAAGGAGTAAGTCAAAGTCGGATACAGCTAAGCTTTCAGGCGCCCGAGCAATCGGGCGCCTTTTTTTTTTAGCCGGCGCACGCGCCGGAGAAGTTGGAAGTTCGAAATTGGCAGTTGGTAAGCCCCCCCTGGGATCAAGGGTGCACCCGGTGCGGCGGTGGGTGGGTGGGTGCAGGTTCAAGGCACCAACTTCCAACTTCGAATTTCCAACTTCTCCGCGCCCTCGGCGGCGCGGTCGCAAAAAAGGCTGCCGGTCGACAGACGGCAGCCCTTGTATTCAGGAAGAAGCGGACTGAGGGCTTCAGGCTCAGTCTGCAAAACTTCGGCCGGCCTTCTTGTGAAGGTCGGAAAGGAGCGCCTGGATTTCGGATCGGACACGCACGTCGCTCAGCTCTTCAGCGAGGCTGTGAATGAGGACCGACACGAGAACGTCGCGCGCCGCCTTATTCCGGGGGGAATGCTCGTCGTGCACGGCGTCCGGCCCGAGCCATTCGCGAATCTCCCGGCGCACCGCACCGAGGCTCTCAAACGTGACGTCTTGAAAAAGGGACATGGGGGAGGAGAGAAACGGCCCGGGTCCGTAGCGGCTGACTGCCAATCGGACTACATGCCGGTTCACTCCTGCACTTACGTTTTTTCCCCCGGACGTTTCACTAAAAACGGTCAAATACGAGCCACCGCCAAGCTTAGCAGAGTGTTCCGACGAACCCAATCCGTGGACTCTCCCGGGAAAAAAACCTCGGGAGCGACCTCGGCAGCTACTACGGCCGGGTTTGTTCAGGAGCGCGTGAACTTCATCAGGGCGATAGCTCCTGTATGAGTTCTCGGGCGCCATAGACCTTTTCGGCGGCATGCAGAACCGCTCGGATGTCTACAGCGATGCAGCGTGCCTGCTGGTCGGAGTAAGAATACTCGGCGGCCATCGACTGGAAGTTGCCGTCGAACACGACTCCGACCAATTCGGCCCGTGCGTTGAGAAGAGGGCTGCCTGAACTGCCTCCGATCATGTCGGAGGTCGAGACTAGGTTGAATGGTGTTGAATCGCTTAACAATGCCTTCTGCGAAGCCCATTTTGCAGGCAGATCATAGGGTTCGCGGCTTTTGTGCTCCGCGCTGCGGTCGAACATTCCGCGAATAGCAGTAAAGGCCGGTATGTCCTGATTCCCCACGCGATAGCCCTTCACAGTGCCAAAAGAGAGTCGCAGCGTCGAAGTGGCATCAGGTGCGATCTCGGATCCGAATTTTGCGTGACGGACCTTTGCGATTCTGGCGTGGGCCTGCTCGAGCCGTTCGCGCTGCTCGTCATGGATTCTGCGCGCTTCTCGCGCAGGTGCATCGATAGCGCGTATGAGGTCGAGAATGGGATCTGAGACTGTCGCGAGCTCAGCCGTCGACATCGCGTACAGCTTCTTTCTGAACGACGCCTTGGCCATGCCGCTCCCGTATATGAGTTCGGACGCTCTCTCCGCCGGGCCCTTATTGCCCAGGACCGTACGTGTGAGAGGATGGTCTCCTCCCAATTGTTGCGATAGACAGAGAAGATAGTGATAGAGCTTCCGCTCTTCAAAACCCAGATCCTCATTCGTGTCCGCAAGGAGTATCTGTTCACGAGGTGCCGAATAGACATCTCGGTATTCGGGGAGCCGTTCGGCATTCGACTTCTGCTTTTCAGTCGAGGTTCGGTAGATCCAACGGGCGTATTTGCAGAGCCTGCTGTTCAGGATGTACGACTCCAGGAGGTATATCTGCGCGTAGTTTCTGGTTGCGATCTCCTGAGCTCTGGCGATCGAGCCCCAGGCGTCTGCACAATCCAGCAAGTCGGTGCGAGAGCGCGCAAACTGCACCAGCGCCCTTTCATCTTCGCGCTTCTTCTCGAACAAGTCTGGCGTGAGCAATGCCTCATAACGACCGTAGTGCATCTTCCGCGCGTTCTGTACCGTCATAAGCTCATCCAACGCTCGCCGGGCGTGATCCGCGCTTTGAGCGCTCCATGCAGTGAACAGGGTTTCGTTGAGGTTTATGTAATCAAGCGTTCGGGGTTCATGCACGTCCCGAAGGAATTCCAGCTCCGCAACCGTCAGGTCTCGACTCGTCTGCCCAGGATGGCCGGTGACGAAAACGAGATCGCCCTCCTTGCTGCCGGATTGCTGCACCCGAAAGTAGTGTTCGATTCGCGCTGGCTGGTTGTTCTCATATGCGCGGACAAACGCCACATCGAAGTCGAAGCGAGGGAACTCGAAGTTGTCCGGGTCGCCTCCGAAGAGCGCGGCTTGCTGCTCTGGCATGAAGACGAGCCGTACGTCGGTGTATTTCTTGTACCGGTACAGGTGATGCTCAGCCCCTCCGTAGAGGGTGACTACGACGCTCTGAAGGCCTGTTTTTTCGAGTGACTCTTTTTCAATTGCGGCTACCGCCTCATTGCGCCGGGCAAGCTGCGTGGACGTGTCCGCGTTCGGGTCCACGGCTTCCCGTATTCGGCCAGTGACGTTCTCGATTGAGATGAGGATCCGCACAGAAAGGCGTGGCAGCTTACGCTCCTCAGCCATGCTGTGGGCGACGAACCCATCGTTGAGCAGGTTTGAATCTGCGGTACTCGCTTCCTGCACGACGTCGCTGACGACGTGCTGATTCGTCACGATCAGCCCGTTTTGCGATACAAACGAACCGGAGCCGTTGGGGAATCGCACCGATGCCTGCTGAACGTGATCGAGCCACGTGCGAGTGAGCTCGAAACCGTGTTGTTCCTTGAGGACTCTCGTGGGCGGCTCGTTGAAGAGCCACATGCCTTCATCGCCGGACGCGCACTGAAAGAGCGCGAGCAACGCGGCGGCAACGGCCAAAGCGATTCTGGTTCGGGACTCGATCATAGGGAAGAGCAGGAAGGCAAATAGGGGCTACGATTCACTGTGTGGTGTGTCATTCGTCTCGCAGGGCCTTTATCGGGTCGATCCGCGCGGCGCGTATCGCGCTCGGGAGTGCTGCGAGCGTTGCTCCGAGCAGAACCGTTCCGGACACAGCGAATAGTAGAATGGGGGAGACGGTTGAGATTCCGACCACCTGCGATGCGAGGACGCTCTTGGCCGCAAAGCTGAGTGCGATACCTGCCGCCGCCCCAAACGCCACGGGCACCAGGCTTTGCCTCAGAACCAAAATAAGGACGCTTTGGGTGGTGGCTCCCAATGCCATGCGTACTCCAATCTCGCTGGTGAGGTTGCTCACATTGTACGCGACGACCGAGTACACGCCTGCGGACGCCAGGAGAAAAGCCACCGATGAGAATACGGAGACCAGCGTCAGGAGTAGCCGATTTCGTCCCAGAGACGCGCTGATCGAACGCTCCATCGTGGTCTCCCTCATCAAGGGCAGGAGTGGATCGATCTTGTTCGCCGCTCGGCGCACGGTCGCTGCGATTGCTTCGGGTGTGCCGCGGGTTCTTACCAGCACTTGAGTATAGGCGATGCTCCGCTGAGCCCAGGGGCGATAGAGTTCCTCTTCGGGCGCGCGCCTCAAGGCTGCCGAACGCACGCTACCGACAACACCGACAACTTCGGCCGGCTCGCCCCGCCCGTTGAGGTTTCCGAGCAGCACGGTGCGGCCGATGGGGTCTACGTCGCCGAAGATCCGCTGGGCGGCAGCGGCGCTGAGGATGACCGACTTGGGGCTTTGCGGAGTATCGCGATCGTCGAAATCCCGGCCTTTGAGGATCGGGATCCCTAGGGTCTCAAAGTACCTTGGCGAGCAACTATGATCGAAGACCCTGGGGCGTTCGTTAACTGGTTGTATGTCACCCTCCGCACGGGTGATGCTGACCATCGAGCCGTTATTGGCGAACGGAGGACCCAATACCACGGCGGCCGATTCGACGTCCGGACTTTGCCGGATCTCGGCTGTCCAGTCTTGGGCGAAGCGATGGCGTGCAGCCACTGAATCGTACCGCGATGGTGGGAGATCGACGGCTGCGGAAAAGACATGATCGCTCCGGAAGCCGATTGGGACATGTTGAAGTTTGGAAAGGGTTGCGGCGAGGGCGCCCGCGCAGGCGATCAGCACGAGTGCGAAAGCGACCTGAATACAGAGCAGCACGGCTCGGAAGCGTTTCGAGGCGCGGCTTGGCGTGGATGAGCGTCCTCCCTCCTTCAGCGCATCGGTGAGCCGGGGGCGAGTCGCCTGCCAAGCTGGGTACAGACCGGATAGCACGCCGACGATGATCTCGAGCACCACCGCGCTCCACATCATCGTCCAGTTGAGCGGAGTCTGAGCCGTGACGGGGAAGAGATCGGCTGCCGCGTGCGTGATCAAGCGAAGCACTGCGAACCCAACGCCGACTCCAAGGGCTCCGCCAACGCCGCTGAAAACCAGGCTCTCGGCCAAGAACTGAGCGAGAATATGGAATTGCGAGGCTCCCAATGCCGCCCGAACAGCGGTTTCGCGCTGACGCCCCGAAAACCGCGCCAGGAGCAGATTGGCGACGTTGCTGCAGGAAATTAGGAGCACGGATGCAGCTGCGCACACGAGAACCAGGAATATTGGCCGAAGATCCTCCGTGAGCTGGTGAACGGCGCTGTCGAGCGAGAGGATTCGTTTTGCGTCGGTGTTTCCGGCGAACCGGCGATCGTATTCGGCAGCGAGGCCTTGTAGTTGCTGCTCCGCCTGAGCAGCAGACACGCCGGGTTTCAGGCGCGCCACGGTATCGAGGTAAGGAATACCTCGTTCCAGTTCCTCCTGCGGAGTTCCTCGAAGATAGAACGGCCAAAGTGTCCAGAAGTCCGACTCGCGGCACCACGCTTTTGGCAGGTTGGGGACCACGCCCACCACGGTGTGCCCGACGCCATTGAGGGTCAGGACTCGGCCGATGATGGCAGGGTCTGAGCCGAGCCGTTTCCGCCAGAACGACTCGCTGAGGATAACGATTGTCTGTCCCGGCGCCTCTTCTTCCGCGGCGAAAACGCGCCCTTTCAGCGGTTTCACACCTAACACATCGAAATAGTTGCTGGTGATCCTCTGGCCAAAGACCTGTACGGGATCGCCCGTGCCCGTCAGCGCCATCGCTTCGGGAACCGAAGCAGCCATTCCTTGGAAGACGGTTTGCTCCTGCCGATACAGCCGAAACCGGGGGATCGAGATGTAGTTGACGCCCATCGGTCGATCGAATCGCCGGTGGAGGATGCAGAGGAGCCGCTCCGTCTCCGGAAAATCTACCGGATGAAGCAGCAGCTGCTCGAGTAGGGAGTATACGGCAACGGAGATGCCGATTCCCAATGCAAGCGTGAGCACTGCCACCAGGGTAAACGCGGGCTTTTTGAGGAACTGACGCAGAACGGCTCGAAGTGCGATCACAGGCGATACGACAGATACTCAGTTCATGTAAACGATGTGGGAGGTCGACGTCGTCGGCCTCCCCCCGAATAAGCGCGGATCAACCCGCGACAGGAACTGTCGCGGGCGATTCAGGTAGTCGTTAAGCTAGCTTGGAGATCTCAAATGCAGGCGGGTAGTCCGGATTTGGGCTTCGTGCAAGCCCACCTGTTTTTGAAGGGGGGTAACTACTATCCGGTAACCGTGGCAGCCCGCCTTTTTCACCAGGGCTAGCTGGGGGGTAGCTGTTGTCAGGGGACCGTGCTAGCCGATCGTGGTCAGCAGGGTCTGCTGGCGGATAGTCGCCGCTTGGCGCGCGGCTAGTTTTCGTGTTAACGGATGCGCAGACAAGAAAGGCGGCAGCTAGGGCTCCCGCGCTAATACATTTGCTCAACACAGAGGGCGATTTCATTTGATGTTGTCGCGCGAAAGCGCCTCGCTCCCGCGCTACTTGCGCCACGCTGGTGGTGTTCCATTTGCCGTCAACGAGAATTGCCAGCCGTATACACATCGGCAGCCGTTGCTGCTGTACGGGCCCGAACAACGAAAAGCCCGCTCCGAAGAGCGGGCTGAAGATATCAAACAATATGGAGCGAGATCAGCCTTTCCGCGCGCGGCTCTTTCCGCCCTTCTGCGTCTTCACAATCTGCTCGGCGCCATAGGCATGGAGTTCATACGCCAGCTTCTTGATTTGGTCGCGAAGCGAATTGTCGGCTGGAATCTGGTCGGCCAGCTGGACGATTGCGGCGCCGATCATGGTTTCGCGTAGTCCGGGGAAGCAGATCGCGTTCTCTGGACGAGATCCTGTGATGACCACCGGGATTGGAACCCCGGCTCCGGGGTTTTTCAGCGACTCGCTCGAAGCGTCGGAAGCCTTAAGTTGCCGGGCTTGACTGCTTTGCGACCCGGCGAAGTCATTGATCTGGCCGATTGTGGAGGAGATTGCGTTCTGTGAGAACGCTGGAGGATAATCATTATTTCCTGGCATAGGTGTATTTGTTTTTTGGTTTTCGATGCGGGAGAGAGATGTCACCAATCGAGGTTCAGCCTCTGTAGCGCCGTCCTGAGAGCACGAGTATTCCAGAATCTGAGCGAATTGTCGTAACCCTGAGTGGCCAGGAGTTCGCCATCGGGACTGAAGCGAAGCCGGTAATTCTGGCTCGGGAGGTTGCGGCTCTCGAGAATGGCCACGGTTCGAGCGTCGGGCATGCTGACCAGAAAAACGCGATCGCCGACTGAGACGGCAAGGAGTTTTGAGTCCGGACTGAACGCAGCTAGATTGCCGTTCTTTCGCAGCGTTTCCTCTAGTGCGGCGCCTGGCCTCCAATCGATAGTGTCCCAGATGATACAGCCTTTCTCTCCCGTCGTGACGAGCCATCGATCAGAGGGGCTCAGAGTGAGCGTGCTGCTGGCCCCCGAATCCAGCTTGCGGACGGTTTTGCCAGTCTGCGGAGACAGAATTTCCACATCCTGGCGAGCGTAGCTGGCGGCTATCCAGGCGAGCGAACTGGGTGCGACTACATCCCACACGGAGGTACCAACGGTCAAATGGTTCAGCTTCGTGAGCGCGGTGGTCCCGTCCCACGCGATCTCTCCCGTCGCGGCGCAGGATAGCGTAATCGGGCTCACGGGCCCCGTGTTGGACCCGAGGATGGCGTTCTCGGGCGCTCCGGCGATGTCGAGGCGCTCGACCTGGAGGGTTCGTTCTCCAACCCGAATCAAGTGGAGCCCTCCTTTCCGGGACGCCACCAGCGCGGTGTGGCTGTTAGGCAAAAACCGCACGTTTTGCTCCGTCGCCGCCGCAGTGCGGTACTGCCCGCGAAGAACCTGGGCTCTGGCATCCCAGATTCTGACTTCCTCGGCGGAGGCAGCCGCGACGAATCGGGAGTCCTGAGAAAAATCGAGGCTGCTGACGAGCGGAGCCCAGTCCTGTGCGACGTGAGACGTGTGGGCGGTCACGATTTCGCGTGAATGTCTGATCTCTGTGATGAGGGCCGAACGCGCGAAATCAGAAAGCGCTAGCCGATTGTCGTCGCTGGAGAATCGGAGCACAGGTTCGCTGCCGCAGCCGCTCAGGGCGACTTGTTCGGACAGGCTGTCCACGTCCCAAAGAATGACCGAACGATCCTGTGCGGTTGAGACGAGGAACGCCCCAGAATGGCTGTAGAGCACCTGTGTGATCTTTTGCCGGTGGCCGCGTAGCGTACGCATTTCTCCGCCGGAGACCGCCGTGATGTATATATTGTAGTCGCTACTCCCAACGGCGATTTCCTCGCCTGACGGGTTCCAGGCAATGCACCGTGGAACGGCGGGCAAACGGAGATCCGAGAGTTCGGCGCCGGTTCGGACGTCAAAGATGCGAACGGCACCGGCGGATGTGGCGACCGCGACGCGGGTCGCTCCAGGCGTGAGTGCGATACACTCGATCGGGTCGGAGATTTGAACGCGGAAGATGGGTTTTGCCGAGTCGATCTCGTAAACCACTGCTTCTCCGGCTGCAGCGACCGCAATGCAGGCACCGGTTGGGTCGAGGACTGTGTCCGCCAATGCCCAGCTCGCGCGGCCGGTTTCGGCCAATCCAAGGACGGTCAAAAGAGGCTGGCGCGTTTTCGCGGACCAGACACGGACAGATGCATCGTCATAGCGCAGCGCGATGGTGCCGCCGGCGCTTAAGATTTGAGTTATCCCCCTGGGCTGTGGAGGCAGTACTTCGCGCAGCGCGCCTGTCGCCAAGTTCCGTTCAACTACTGCTGACTGCTTGTCTGCCACGTAAACCGAATCTACTGTATCCAGAAAACTGATCCGGTTTCCCCCTGAATCGCGAATCTCATACGTTGCCAAAGGGATCAGGTCCGTCAGCGCCAAGGCGGCGATCGTCTCGTTGCGCACGGCCAGGGAAGGGTGGATGCGGGCGGCCTGTTTGCAGGCTTCCAGGGCGTTTTCCCTCTGACCAGACCGGCCGCTCAACCTGGAGGCTTTTGCCTGCGTGAGCAGCGATTCGTAGAGTTTCTCCCGGGCGACGTCCTGCGCGGCGAGAGCACGCGAGCGAGCCTGGTTGATGCGCACTGCTGCCACTGTCGATCCGGCGGCAATTGCGACCAGCGCAAGCACCAGGGCGGCGACAAGCGTCGCCGGCAGGGGATTCCTCCTCGCCCAGCGCCAGAGTTGTTCGGCGGCGCCGACAGGGCGGGCCTGGATGGGACGGCCGGCGAGGTAGGACTCGAGGTCGTCGGCGAAGGCGCCGGCGGTCGCGTAGCGTGCGCTGGGCTCCAGCTGCAGCGCTTTCAGGCAGATCGTCTCGAGATCGCGCGGAACATTCTTCGCGATCGAGGAGGGGCGGTCCGGCGTCTTTTCCTGCGACGCGACCAGCGTCTCGAGCACGGTGCCTCCGACGAAGGGCGGGCGGCCGGTGAGGAGTTCGTAGAGGATCGCTCCGAGACTGTAGATATCTACGGCTGTAGTGAGTCCTTTGTTACCGTGAGCCTGCTCCGGCGCGATGTAGTGGGGGGTGCCGAGCACGGCGGCGGTGACGGTGAGCTTGCGGTCGTCTTCCAGCCATTTCGCCAGGCCGAAGTCGCAGACGTACGGCTCGCCGGCGGCGTCGAGAAGGATGTTTCCCGGCTTCAGGTCGCGGTGGAGGATGCCGCGTTCGTGCGCGTGCTGCACGCCCCGCGCGACCTTTGCCAGAAGACGGGCGGCCTCCCGCGGTTTGCCGAGGTAGTTTCCGATGCAATGCGCCAGGCTCCCGCCGGTCGTCAGCTTCATGCTGAAGAACGGTATGCCGTCGTGCTCGCCGACTTCGTGGATCGGCAGCACGTGCGGGTGATCGAGGCTGCTGACGGCGCGTACTTCCGAGCGGAAGCGTAGAACCAGGTCCGGCACCTCGAGGTGATGCGCCTGCAGCACTTTCAGCGCGAGGATGCGCTCCGTATTCAGATCGCGGGCACGATAGACGACGCCCATGCCGCCGCGGCCGAGCTCGTCGAGGATCTCAAAATGCGAAAACGCCCGTTTGGGCATCGTCTTCGGGCCTGGGGCCGCCTCTTCCCAGAAGGCCGGGCCTTCGTCGGTATCGTCGAAATCGAGCGTGTTCGCCAGCAGACAGGAGGGGCAGAGGCCGCCCAGCTTGTCCGACGCGAACACCAGTCCGCACTTGGGGCACGTGCGCTCGGTTTTCGGGGTGGGCTGGTCGGGAAGCATGGACGGAAGGCGCCCGGAGCTCAGGGCACGGGCAAAGGCACCTGCGGGAGGGAGGCATTGCCACCGCCGGGCTCAATGTCGCGGTATCGGTAGAACACGCGATCCCTGAACCCGGTCGGGCACACCGCCGGCAGCGGGAGCCACTGGGTCGAACTCACGAGTCGGCAGGAGAGCCGCCCGCGCTCCAGGGGATCGGAGCTACGCGACTGGCCCCCTTTGCTCAGAAAACTGAATACCACGGTCACGACTTCGTGCCGAGGGCCGTGCGAAGGTGGCGCATTTCGTCGTCGATCTGGTCGGGCGACTCCACCGTCTTCGCGACTTCCCGTCGGAGGTGGACGCGAAACTCGTGACGAAGCCGGTGCACTCCCGTCCGCACCGCTCCCGGAGACAGCCCCAGCGCGGCGGCGGTGGTGTCGTAAGCTCCGGCGGGTTGGTCGCCGAGCAGGTAGGGTTTGAGAGCCTGAAACACGTCGCGTTTGCCACGTTTTGCGAAATCCTCCTCGAGTTTGACGAGGGCGGCCTCGACGGCGGCTACCGCCCATTCCCGTTCGAAAACTGTCTCGGCGGGGAGTGTATTGGCGTATTGGGCGGAATTGAACTTCGCCTCGGAGTCTTCGTCGTCGAGCGAAACAAACTGCAATCCACCCCCGCGTTTTTGTGCGTTTTCGCGGGTGTGCTCACTCGCCATGTGATTTTGCAGCGATGCCAGAAGATAGCTGCGGAACTTTCCTTTGTGCGGATCAACCCGGGCGAGCGACTTGCTTTCGATCAGGCTGAGGAAGAAGCCCTGAATGATATCCTGGGCGCGGTGATGATCGTATCCGCGGCGGCGGGCAAATGCGTAGAGCGGTTGCCAATACGCTCTGCAGAGTTCGGCGAGGGCGGACTGTGCGCCGGGAGCCTGCGTTTGTGCTGACGCGAGAACTACACTCCAGCGTGTGGGCTCAAACCACGCCGGGGACGATGGAGCTGAGGGGGCATCGTTTTCCACGCGTGGCAGGTTGAAAGCGGGCCGAGGCGTTGTCGATAGGCGACTTGCGCGCCGCCGATGGGAGGCGGCGAAGAGTCCGGGGGCAGGGAGGAGGGCGATGGCAGACATGGCGGATACAGACGTCGCAGGCAGACCGATACTCCCGAGTTATCTCAAAACCTTGTAGCTTGTTACAGGCAGGCGGCAGTTTTTCGAGTCTCCCGCAAGACCTTGGGTGATGCTTGCCGCTACGGTATTGCATGTATCCGAACCCGGCGGTCCGCCGGTGAAGGGCGAAGACGACCAGGTGAGCTGCAGCTTCTCGCCTGGGCAGTGGTGCGACCTCGATCGGTGGGGTACTCCGCTAGCGACGATGCGCGGCGTACATCAATCGCGGCTGCGCGCAACGTGAACACGGGGCCGGCAAACCCGCCCCAACTCCCGGCGTTTTCGGCTCAGCGAGCTTTCTGCCAACGCTTCTGTAGTTCTTCGCTGAGGACAAGCGCGTCGGGCCAGACCGGAGGGAAATTGCTCAACGCGTAACCGCCCTTGGGTCCGAGCGATGGGCAGGCGAAGAAGGCGCGGTCGTTGTTTTCCGGAGCGGCCTTCCAGAGATGCATCACTTCCTGGGCAAAATCGAGGTAGTCGCGCACTTCCGGCGTGAGTTCGCCCTTGTGGGTGACCGGCAGCTGCGCGTGGTGACTGCTGAACGGGCGGAAGAGAAAGTGATCGGCCTGCTGAACGAGATCGGGGCGGGCCAGCAGGCGCTCGACGTATTGACCGGTATGAAGGTGTTTCACGACGCCGAGGTGCGAGAAATCCCACGAGAGATTGAGCCGCTTGTCCGTGAGTTTCTGATACCGGTCGGCTAGTTCGAAGAGCTTTTCGGGTGTTTCGGTGACCGAATCGCGGTGGGTTTCCAGGGAGACCGACAGTCCGAGCTTCTCCGCTTCGCGCTCCAGCTTGATCCATCGCTTCACCGCTTCGGCGGGCGTGGTGTCGTGGGAACCGAGCTGGACGGTGACGTGGCTGGCGCCAAACTCCTTCTGCGTCCGAAGAAGCTGCGGAAATTCCGCCGGGTCGTCCGGGAAGACCATGCCGATGACCGAAAGCTCGTGCAGCTGGGCGAGTGAGGCGATCGCAGCGTCCAATCTTGCACATACTCCGCTGAAACCGGCGGTCTTGAGCGCGCTGAACTTGCGCGAAAGAGACCATTCCTGCGCTCGTGATGGATGGTGAGCGAGGGTCCAAAGACCGACGAACTGCACGAATTTCATGGGAATAAACAAGAAGCTGAAAAACGAAGCATCGGCACGAAGGCCGCAGACCTAACTAACTTCTGCGCCAGGATGGCCGTGTTACGGACCAACATCAACGCGCGAAGAATGGGTTGTTGCGTCGCTCCTGAGCGACTGTCGTCAACGGGCCGTGGCCGCACGCGATGGCGGTGTCGGCAGGGAGCGAGAGAATCTTGTTTTTGTTGTTGTCCAGCGCCGTGTAGTAGACGTCGGCCGGCGCCCCTCCCATGGAGCACGAGAAGAGCGAATCCCCGACGACGACGAGCGGCAGGCTGAGCCCGGTAATATAGTAGGAGGCGCCGCCAAGGGCATGGCCCTGGGTGTAGAGAGTCTTGATGGCAAACGGACCGATGTGGAAGAAGGCATTCTCGGCGAAGGCCTTGCCTCCGGCGTGGTCGACCGGGTCGAGTGCGGACGACCAAACCTCCGCGCCGGTCTCCTTTGCGAGACGGGGCAGATCGGCCACGTGGTCTTCGTGTTTATGGGTCAGGAAAATATACCGCAGGTGGAGCCGCTCAGTCTGGATGATATCCAGCATCGGTTCACAGGTCGCGCCGGTGTCAAAGCAGGCTGCCAAGCGGGATCGCTCGTCCCAGATGAGGTAACTATTGACCGTCATGTCTTCCATCGGGGTGTTGAAGGCTGCGAACCCGGTGGAAAAAAGCGGTTGCGTAGGATACCAGGATTTCCGGGCAAGTTGCACCAGACTGTCGCGATGCAGCCGGAGATGGGGGGCGACCCGGCGGGCGACGGCCTCGTTGAAACGTCCCGTCTTGAGCGCCGAAAGATCCGCGAGCGCGATTTCTGCACGCTGCGCGAGCTGTTCATCCGTGATGCCAAGGCCTCGCTGGGCCTTGTTGATCACGTCGTCGTAGTTATCTTCCAGCGGAATGCGGCCCATAGAAAGGGGTCAACGTTGCCGCTTTCTGAACGAGTGCAACGACTGTTTGGCGGAACCGAGTGCATCCCGGTTTCTGCGTCCCGGACGACGGGCAGAGCCGCGCGGCGAACCAGCGGCTCACGCCGCAGGCGGCTTTTTCGTACAGGTGTCCTACGACTCGCTTGCCCCCGCGCCCAATCGCGTGTCTGATCGCCGCTCCCAATGAGCACTTCCGATTATGTCTCGTCTCTGTTCTCACTCACCGGAAAAGTCGCCGTCGTGATCGGCGGCACGGGCGAACTCTGCAGCGCCATGGCGCAAGGGCTTGCCGGAGCCGGTGCCGAAGTCGTCCTCGTCGGACGAAACGAGGAGAAGGCGAAAGGCCGGCTCGACAAAATCGCGGCCATCGGCGGGAAAGGGTATTTCGTCTCGGCGGAGGCGACGTCCAAGGCCGAGATGCAGGCGCTGCTCGACACAGTGCTGAAACGTTCGGGACGGGTCGACGTCGTGATCAATGGCGCCGGCGTCAATTCGGCGACACCGTTTCTCGATATTTCCGAAGACGAATTCGATCGCATTGTACGCGTGAATCTGAAGGGCGTGTTCCTCGGATGCCAGGTGTTCGGCAAATACATGGTCGATCGCGGAGAAGGCGGTTCGATCATCAATCTCGGTTCCATGTCGGGGATTGTTCCGCTTTCCCGCGTCTTCACGTATTCGGCGACGAAGGCCGCGGTTCATAATCTTTCGAAGAACCTTGCGCGCGAGTGGGCCCCGAAGCGCGTGCGTGTCAATACGCTGGTTCCAGGATTCTTCCCGGCCGAGCAGAATCGGAAGGTCCTGACTCCCGATCGCGTATCAAGCATTCTGGGACATACGCCGATGAAACGGTTTGGCGAGGCCAACGAGTTGGTGGGGGCGACGCTCCTGCTGGCTAGCGATGCCGCATCGGGATTCATTACCGGCGCGGAAATCGTCGTGGACGGCGGCTATCATGCCATGACGATTTGATGGTTTTCCCTATTGTTACCCCGGAAAACGGCGCCTTTGGCGCCGTTTTTTATTGTTCGTAGAGAGGTGTGAACCAGGGTGAGATTATTGATCTAGGTTGCCTTGGATTAGTAAGTTGCGTAATACTAAACATTGTAGATTTCGATGTAAGGCACCCATATTGCAATGCAAACCTTGATATAGGACTTGCTAAAACCGTCACTATATCGTTCTCTGCGGCGTATGGTCACCGAAGTCGTCAAGGAACTACAGGCCGCAAAAGCAAAAGTGGCCGAGCTAGAAACAGCTCTCGAGAAACAACGGAGACAGCAACTTGCTGGACTCCCGAAGGAATATGGATTCGAAAGCGTTGAAGACTTTATCAACGCCGTGAAACAGGCCAGCGGCAAGGGGCGCAAAGGCCGCGTTGCGAAGGTCGCCGTTGGCGGCAAAAAGAAACGCAGCAAGCGCGCCCACATCACGCCGGAGCTGAAGGATAAGGTGAAGGCTGCCGTTCAGGCCGGGAAAACCGGAGCGGCCATCGCCAAGGAATTCGGCATTTCTGTTCCCAGCGTCCAGAACATCAAGAAAGAGTTCGGGCTGGTAAAGAGCCGGAAATAATTCCGGCGGTTGCTTATTTGTCAGTGTTCTCGCCCCCGGGTGATCCCCGGGGGCTTTTTTGTCGTTGCACTCGAGGCGAACGGGATAGGCTGCCGGTGAATGCTGCGCACCATCGTGCATCTCGACGCCGACGCCTTCTTTGTATCCGTGGAGCAGGCACGGAATCCGGCGCTGCGCGGAAAGAAGGTCGCGGTGGGTGGGCGCCAGCGTGGGATCATTTCGTCGGCCAGCTATGAGGCACGCGCATGCGGCGTATACACGCCGATGCCGACGAGCCGTGCTTTGAAAGTGTGCCCGGACCTGATCCTGGTGAGTCACACCTCCGGATTGTACGGTGAATATTCCAGGAGGCTCTTCGCGCTCTGCGAGCAGCTGACACCCCTCGTGCAGCGCAGCTCCATCGACGAGGGCTATCTCGATGTTACTCCGTGCGGGTTCAAGAGCTTGGGCGACGTCGAAACGGCAGTGCGGAAACTGCAGATGAGGATTACCGACGA
Organism: Opitutaceae bacterium EW11; assembly: GCA_003054665.1. Classification (GTDB taxonomy): domain Bacteria; phylum Verrucomicrobiota; class Verrucomicrobiia; order Opitutales; family Opitutaceae; genus EW11. Next base: position 151,118 of record QAYY01000008.1, read on the forward strand.
ACTCGGCATCACGGTTTCCTTCGGAATAGCGAGCAACAAGCTGGTCGCGGCGATCGCGAGCAAGTTGAAGAAGCCGCGCGGCTTTGTCGTTGTGCCGCACGGCGGCGAGGCGGGTTTTCTCGCTCCGCTTTCCATAGGGAAGCTGCCCGGCATCGGCGAAAAAACGGAGAAGTACCTGAACGCGCACGGCATCAAGATCGTCTCGGATTTGTTCGAGCGCACCGAATCCGAGCTGTCGTCGCTGCTCGGCTCGGGTTGGCGCGAGCTACTGGAGAGCGCGCGAGGGGTGGACCACCGCGAAGTCGAAACGGACGAGGCGGACGCGAAATCGTATTCCCAGCAGGAGACGTTTGGACGAGATATAGCCGATCGTGCGGAAATCGAGCGCGTCGCCAAGCGCATGCTCGAAGAGCTGATGAGGAAGGTGAGAAACGATCGGAAGCGCGTGCGCACGCTGACGATCCGCGTTCGTTACCCCGACTTTTCTCAGGCATCCGCGGCGCACACGGTCCCCGAATCTAGCGAATTGGAGACGGCGTTTTATGCTTGGATCGCGCCGACCCTGGATGCGGCGTGGAAAAAACGACGTCCATTGCGGCTCGTGAGCGTCAGGCTCTCGGGGGTGGATGATGCGCCCGAACAGCTTCAGCTTTTTTCGGAAACGAGCGACAAACGGAAGCGATTGGCCGCTGCCGTGGACGCGTTGAAGCAGAAGGGCGGAGAAGGCATCGTTGTTCACGGCAGCCAGATCGCGGCTGCTTCCTCCTCCGCAGCCGGTGCGAGAAAACTCGGGGTGAAACGGGGTGACGGGGATCCTGGCCGGCGGGATAAATCCGAGTTTGGGCGGGAGTGAGCTAAAAGGGCGGATCCAGGCCGTGGCGGGCTTGAGAAATTCGGCCCGCTGGATAAACCAGCGCTGTATGCCGATCTACGAGTATTACTGCCCGGAGAATCACACGATCTACCAGTTTTTCGCGAAGACGTTGGCTCAGGGGCGGACCACTCCCAAATGCCCCGACAACCCGGAGTATTCCATGAGGCGTGTTGTTTCCGCCTTCGCCATAAGTAGCGGCGGGAAAAAAACGGATATGGAACCCGCTGCGGCGGACGCGGCCAGCGATCCCACAGAAGACGCCCGGCTCGATGCAGCGATGAACGAAATGGAAAAAGAGTTCTCGAGCGTCGACGAAAACGACCCTCGCGCGATGGCGAGGATGATGCGGAGGATGGCCGAACTGACGGGCGAGAAGATCGACGGCGAGATGGAGGAAGTCGTGCGCAAACTGGAAGAAGGGGCCGACCCGGACACGCTGGAAGATCAATTCACGGGCGGCGAGGATGCCGGCGCCATGGACGATGCCTACGGCGAGGGACCGATGGGCGGTCCTGATGCGAAGGCCGGCGAGCAGAAGGAGAAAAAACACCGCTTCCGGAGTCGCAACGTCGCCCCGCGCAGGGACCCGAAGTTGTACGATTACGAGTGAGGGAAGCCGGAAGGGCTGAAGGGCGGAAAGGCTGAGGGGCTGTATTTCTGAGGCTGTTCGTCGCGTCCCGGCGTGTCGCGGCGGGTATCCGCCAGCGGGTTGTTTTCGCACGAACCGTCTCCGGGGACCGTCTCTTTCAGCCTTTCAGCCCTTCGTTCCTTCAGCCTTTCTATCGTCATGTCTTCTCCCGAACTACTTTCCCGAATCGATGCAGGCAAAGCTGCGGTGTTTTCGCAGACCGAGCTCCTTCATCGCGAATTTGGGCGCGCCCAGAGCAACTGGAAATTCGACGGTACTCGCGTCACGCCAGTCGATATTGCCATCTCCGAGGCCATCGTGAAGGCGCTCTCGAGCCGTTTTCCGGGAGATCAGTTTTTCAGCGAGGAACTCGCGGAGACGGACAAGCCGATCCCGGTAACGGCTCGGTTTTCATGGGTGCTCGATCCGATCGACGGCACGAACAACTATGCGAAGGGTATAGCTCATTGCGCGATTTCCCTGGCGCTGCTCGAGAATGGCAGTCCAGTTTACGGAATCATCTACGACCTAAGCCGCCGCGTCTTGATGCACGGCGGGCCCGGGTTCGGCCTCTGGGACGGCGATCGCGAGGCTAAGGTGAAAACGACGCCCCCGGATTCCCAGAGCCTGCTCGGATTTCATAGTCCGTACGACAAGGCGTATTCTGCACAGGCTCGCACCATCGTGGAGAACTTCAAGATCCGGGGTCTCGGCAGCAGCACCTTGCACCTCGCTTATGTCGCCGTCGGCATTCTCGACGGCACGGTCGATCACAACGTCAAGGTGTGGGACATCGCGGCCGGCGTTCCGCTCTGCCTGGCGGGCGGTGGACGAGTCGAGTTTCTCAACGGCGATCAGTTCCCGCTGCGCCTATTCGATCTGCGCATGAAGCGTATTCAATACATCGCGGGCAACGAAGCGATGTGCGCACGACTCCGGGACCTGCTGGCACGAACTGGACAGTAGCTCCTCGCGGCGTCGGCCTGCGAGCGCACGCGACGTTCAGGATTCAGTAGGCTGATCGCCGCGATGCCCGCCAGGAAACGCGCATCAGAATAGCAACGCCGGCTGCCCTGCACCAGGGAGCCGTTCTGTTTGCCCGGCAACCGATACTCCGAGATTCAATCCGCGGACGCGCGGCTCAAACGGTGTATTGTTTGAGCGGAATCGGATCCAGGATCTTGGTGTTTGGCAGGGCGGCGGAAAGCTGCTGCTGGAACCATTCACGCGAGGCGGGCTCGCCGTGCGTCAGCACAATGCTCCGCGGTGTGGCCTGCGTGGCAAACTGCAGCAGTTCTTCGCGATCGGCGTGGCCGCTCAGCTCGAATTTGTAGATGTTCGCCTTGATCTTCGCGCGGACATTTGCGGCCTCGAAGAGGAAAGAGTCGCCGGGTTGGCTGGCGAGAAGTTTGCCTCCGGGCGTATCGGGATCGCAGTAGCCGACGAAGCCGATTGAGTTCCTGGCGTGCGCGGCGAGTCCGGAGGCGAGCACGTATGACGGCGTGCGTTCGACGAGCATTCCGGAGCTGATGATATAAAGCGCGTTTTGTTGCGGATCCTGGCCGGGCTTCAGCTGGCGCGGGGCGGGCTTGATCTTCAGGTCCTTGATCACGCTCCGGGTGAAGTTCACGTGCTTCGTCTTGCGGCTGATTTCGTCAAGGTAGTCGGCAAGGTCCATGCCGAGTCCGGATGCGAAGATCGGACAATCGACGAGTTTCCCGAATTTCCGGGCGTCGTGGATGATGGTGAGAATCTCCTGCTGCCGCCCGAGGGCGAAAACGGGGATCAGGTACGAACCGCCGTTCTGGATCGTTTCGTTGATGGTCGAGATGAGCCGGGTCACCTCGAGACGACGGGCCTTCTCCGGCGGACGATGGGTTCCTCCGCGGGTGGTCTCCGTCACGAGAGTATCGAAGTGGCCGGCCGGAAAAATCGCGCCAGGCAAGGTGCGCTGATCTTCAAAAAGAACGTCTCCCGTGAAGAAGATCTGCCGCCCCTTGTGATGAATCTCAACGCCTGCGGCTCCGGCAACGTGGCCTGCGGGATGGAAAATGAACTCCAGCTCGTCGCGGTCGCCGCGGAATTTCTTGGCGTGGCCGAACGGAAGGCCGGTCATGCGCGGAGCACAGCGGTCGATTTCCTCGTGCGTGAAAAGCGGATACTCCGGAATGTTCTCTTCCTCCTTCTGTCGCGTCATCACGCTGGCCGAGTTGTGCAGCATGCGCTCGATCAGCATCCGGCTCGAGGTCGTCATGACCACGGGAGTCTTGGGATGGTCGCGCATCACCAGGGGAAGGCTGCCGATATGATCGAGGTGGCAGTGCGTGATGACGATCAGGTCCAGGCGCACGCCGCGGAGCGGGCTGAGATCGGGCGTGGCGAGGCGGCCGACCTTTTTCGGATGAAGCCCGCAATCGATCAGAATATTGAGGTCGCCGATTTGGACGAAGAGAGAATTGGCGCCGATGCCGCCATCTCGATTCAAGTCGATGAGCTTCATGTATCGGGCGCAGCTAGAGGCACACGACGTGTAGCCGCAAGCGCAAGTTTTTGCGTCTCCGGGAGCTGCTCAAGACTCCGGGACCGTCATGTCGAAAGGGGGCAACACGACGTGTATTTTGTTTCCGAATTCGTCGACGCCGTGGAAGCTGCCGTAAGCGCGCGTATCGACTCCGGTCACATGGTAGCTGTTGTAGGAAAACTGTTCTCCGGGAGAGAGCCTTGGCGTTTCACCGACGATCTTGTCGCCTTCGATCACGACCTGACTGCCGTCAGGCTGCTGCAGCACCCACTTGCGTCCCAGGAGCGTGATGGCGCGATCGGAGGAGTTGCGGATCGTGATGAAATACACAAACGCATGCGGTTTGTCCTCCGGAAGGCTCTTCCCTCCGTGGTGGTAGACGAGTTTGTCGAGGTGGGCGGATAGCCCGGGCAATGGATTGGAGCTTGCCACGCGAATGAACGGAGGAAGAAACCACGCGCACACTGGTTTGCAAATCGAAGCGCGGGCCCCCTCCCGGCAGCGAAAGGATTTGGCTCGGCACGTCGGTGCCCCAAGCGTGGCGGGTGATGTCGTGGTCGGATTTCGCCAAAGTGTTTTTGCTCGGGCTCGCAGGCAGCGGGCACTGCATCGGCATGTGCGGCGCGTTTGCCATGGCGGTTTCCGTCGGGGCGCGAAATCGGGGTGAACTGCTGGCGCGCCACGTCTGCTATCAACTCGGGAAATCGGCTTCGTACGCCTTTGTCGGCGTGCTCCTTCTGCTCGCTGCCGAGTGGGTGGCGCAACAAGCGCCCGTGCTCCAGTTTCAACGGCTCATTGGGATCGTCGCGGGCGTCGCGATGGTGGTCGTCGGCGTACTGCTGCTTTTTGAGGTGCGTTTGACCGGTTCGGCGCAGCGCGTGTGGTTCGGTGCCGGCGCCTGCAACGCGCTCTCGTCGCTCTGGCGTTCCCCCTCGCTGTTCAAGAGCGTGTTGGTCGGATGGGTGAACGGATTTCTGCCCTGCGGGCTTTCGTTCATGGCGTTGCTCTACCTGGCCAGCACCGGCTCTACCACGACGACGGTGATCGGCGCCTTCGTCTTCGGCGCTGCGACGTTGCCGAGCCTTCTCCTTGTCGGCTGGGTCGGCCAGAAACTGGGCGTGCAACCACGGCGTTGGCTCGTCCGGGTTAGCGGCGCTCTCCTCATCGCGCTGGGGGTGTTGACCACGGTGCGAGACCAGCCCGCGGTGCACGGCTGGTTTCACAAGCATCTCATGCCGTCCGTGCAAGCCGTGCCGGCAGGCGAGACGTGCCACCAGCCGTAAGTCGGCTGCAGCGGAGGATTATTTGGACTGGGGTGCCGCGGGCGTCGGGCGAGTTTTTCCCGCGTACGTGTAGTCCGAATACTTCACCGTCAGGTCTTCGTCGAGAGATCGAAAGATCATGGCGCGACCCCGTACGCGGACCTCGATGTGGTCGAGCAGAGTGGGGCGTTCGGCGTCGGGGAGCATGTAGTGGATTGTCGTGCGCGCTTCCTCGATCTTGACGAGGAACATGGGCGAGAACGGCTCGGTGTTCGAGAGCTCCACCTTCTCGATGGTATGGGTCGGCTTGTGATAAGTGAAGGTGCTTACCATGAAGCGCGCGGTGGTGTCCTGCTTGTCGCCGGCTTTCAGGTGAAAGCGATAGGCGCACCGTTCGGTGTCGTCGCTCAGGCGCTCGGCGGTGGCGTAGTCGAGCTGCTTCGTCACATCGGGCGCGGTGTCGCCGCGGGAGCGACGCGTCTGCTTTTCGTTATACTCCTTGAGTTCGTCCTCCGTCGGAGCGCGTCCGTCCTTCTTCAGCAACGTCCAACGAGAAAACTCCGGCTTCGAAGCGTCGTAGTGTTCGACAAGGCTCTTCTTCTCCGAGGCGGTCGACTGGACGAAGCTCCAGCCTTTCGTGCCCTCGGCGCGAAACGATTTCAGCGCGGCTTCGAAGTCGGCCGGCAGCGGGTCCGCGGCAAAAGCGCCGGCGAGAAGGACGAGGGAAAATGCGGCGAGGCGTGCGAGCATGTGTGGGAAAAAGTGAATACGGCGAAAGAAATCCAGGTGGTGACGTAAGAAGTCACCAGCCGGCGCGTTTTATCAAGTGAAAGGCACCCCAATGAAAAAGCCCTCCTTGAAAAAGCGCTTTGCCTTGCCGGTGGTCGTGGCGGTTTCGGTGCACGCGGCCCTGTTGTTTGGATTTACGAACCGGAAGCCAGTGACGGATCCTCCGCCGACGAAGACGGATTGGATTCTCGTCAAGAACTTCCCCCCGATCAGCGAAGACGAGCTGAAGCCTCCTCCGGAAGGCGAACCGGGCGCACTGCCGAAGCTGAAATCGGCGACGGGTTTGCCGTCGATTCCGGATCTTCCGATGCCCACGGACGCGCCTCCGCCGTTCTCGATGGAGCCGACGCGTATCAATCCCGGGCCCGTCGATCCGGGAGTGAAGAGCATCCCGCTCGGCGACCCGTCGGGCTGGAACCGAACTGGTACGGGTTCGGGGCATATCATTTCCTCGGAGTATCTCGACAACGTTCCCCGGGTGCGTCTGCAAGTTTCTCCCGAATATCCGGCCACGATGCGCCATGAAGGGCGGTCCGGCGAGGTTTTGGTGGAGTTCGTCGTCGACGAGTCCGGGCGGGTCATCAACGCGAGGATACTTCGGACGTCGCACCACGATTTCGAAGGACCGGTTCTCCGGGCCGTGGCGCGGTGGAGGTTCGATTCGGGCAAACGCAACGGCGTGCCGGTGAAGTTCCGGATGGTGGCTCCGCTCAATTTCAATCTCGGCGACTAGCACAATCGACTAGACCTGTTCGCCGGTTGGGTGACGAGGGGCGCCTTTTGGGGGCGCCCCTTTTTTCTTCAATCGACCGCGCTGATGCGGTGGGGAACCGGGCCGGTGCGTCCGGGAAGCGTGACGGTGCTGCCGATCGTCGCGCCGAGCAGCTGGCGCCCCACCGGCGAAGCGGGCGTGACCACCGTCACCTCACGGCCTTCGCACTCCACGTCGATGCCGCCGCTCCTCGGTCCGAGAAAATAGTAGCTGCGGCGTTTGCCGGCTTCCAGCGTCACCACGGCACCGATACCGACGGGCGCGCCTGGCGCCCACGGATTCAAAGGCAGCGTCTGGTAAAGGCTGAGCGTTTCCTGGAGATCTTTCACCAGCCGCGCCTGGCCTTCCGCGAGATAAGCCGCCTCCTGAGCGTGCATGTCGTATTGGTTTTCGGGCTTGCTCTCTTCGTGCGTCGCTTCGTCGCGCGCCAGCAGAGCCGCCCGGGTAAGGTTGTCCAATTCAGCGGAGACCTTTTCCAGGATGGCCGAGCGCAGAAGCAATTTGTCCATCCGGCGAAAAAAGCAGGGTACAGGCGGGGCGCCAGCCTGCTTTGCGGGACAAGACAGACTGAATCGGATCAGGCGAGAGCCTCCGTCCAGGAGACCCTACGACGCGGACTTTTTCATCGGCTCGTTTTGCCGCGCCTCTTTCAGCTGCAGCAGCCGCCGGACGCGTTCGACGAGTTCTTTCGGGCTGAACGGCTTTGTCAGGTAGTCCAGCGCCCCTAGTTCGAGGCCGAGATAGTGCGCTCCCTGGGTGGCCCAGGCCGAGAGAATCACGATCGGGATGGTAGAGGTCTCCGGCTGACGGCGCAGGATTTCGCAGACGCCGAACCCATCGATGTCCGGCAGCATGAGGTCGAGAAGGATGAGATCCGGTTTGTGGCGCTCGATGCATTCGAGCGCCTCTCGGCCGCTCGCGGCCGTTTGAACATCGAAACCCGCGCGGGTGAGATGGAAGCGGACGAGGTCGGTGATGTCGCGCTCATCGTCGATGCTCAGAATCGTGGCTTGCATGCGAAGATTGGACGCGACGACAACGGCATGCCGGTTGCATTCCTGTAACAACAGGGTGAATTCCTCCCGTGCGGTGCAAACGGCAGGAATTTTCCTGCTGAAAAATCCGTCAAAACTTTGTCCGCAATTTTTTAACTCGCGGCTCTGGGCCGAATAATCAATGCAAAGGGCCCTCAGCGCACTCCTCGTGTACGCGGCCTATCGATGGCTAGAAAGATAAGCTTCATCAATTACAAGGGCGGCGTCGGCAAGACGTCGTTGATTGTCAACCTAGCGGCCTGCCTCGCGAAAGCGGGCAAGCGAGTGCTGTTGTTCGACCTGGACACTCAGTCGAACGCCAGCATCTGGCTCCTGCGGCTCGAACGCTGGAACAAGATCAACACGGCGGGCGAAGGCGCCATCTTCTCGATCTTCGATCCGGGCAATGTGCGAATCCGCAACCTCATCATCCGCGACGTCGTGGAGGATCGCGAAGGGCAGAAGGTGCTTCCGGGGCTCGATTTGGTACCGACGACTTTCAACCTCGTGGATCTCGAGAGCGAGTTCGAGGGCGATCCCAAGAAGCCGCCGTATCTCCAATTTCAGGAGCAGTTGGCCGAGGTCGAGTCCGACTACGATTTCATCCTCTTCGACTGTCCGCCCAACATCCTTCGGGCGTCGCAATGCGGCGTGTTCTCCTCGCACGAGATCTACGTGCCGGCGAATCCCGACGCGCTTAGTCTGATCGGCTTCACGCTGCTCGTGGAGAAGCTGGGCAAGTTTCACCAACTTTCCGCGAGTTTCCGCCAAACATCGATGGGCGCTCCCGCGCAGGTCGAGGGAATCATCTTCAACGCGATCAAAACCAACGTGGACATCGAGGTGCCGAAGATGCGAATGCAGCTTCGGTTGAACCAATTCAAGACCGCCAAACGCGTGTCGCCGCATGCGGCGATCTTCCGGACACAGGTGCGCGACGCCATGGTTGTCCGGCGGGCTGTGACGCTCGGTCTTCCTGTGGTGCTCGTCGGTCACGACGCGCAGGAACAGGACAACGTGGTGAACGATTACCGGCAGGCCGTCGCCGAACTGGTCAACCACGGTCCTTATCGCTAGTTTTTCAATATGAGCTTCGACGCGGATCCTTCTTCCACCGGGCCGGCAAAGTCGGGCAAGTATGGTGAAAGCGACTGGGACTCGGTGCGTTCGTCTTTCGCGGCTTCGATCATGGTCGATACCTCGCTGAACAGTCTGGCGCAGAATCTCGATATGGCGGATTGGCCGCTCAAGGGCGCGACCGAGACGCCGGCGAAGTACATCGATCACACGTTTGCCGAACTCTGCGCGATGCCCGGCATCGCAGGCCGGAGGGACCGCGTGGATCAGCTCGTCACGATCCTCAAGGAGACGTTGGCCTTCGATCAGCCGTTCGGGGAAATGATCGGCGAAGGCAAAGAGGAGTCCGAGAAGGACAATCCGATCATCAAGAACCTCGCGAAGCTCGGCATTCCCGAGAATTTCCCGATGTCGCTGGTGGCGCTCACGGCGGAAACCCGCGAATTCTGCACTCTGGAGAACCTCAAGACGCTGAAGGAGTTTTCCATGTTCGCGCAGAACATGGCGCAATCTGTGATTGTCGGCGGAGATTTTCGCGCGCTGCTCAACGCGCTTTCGCACATCGATGAGGCCACGCTTGCGATGTACCTGCCGTTCCGGCCGGGATCGAGGGGCCTTCACCTGATCGAAGGCATCGCGCTCGCCGTTCGGGCGTTTTCACCGGAAATCCGGGCCGCCATGGCGCGTTCATTCGGGGCTCGTTTGGGCTCGGAGGACGCGAACGCCGCCGCTCGCGCAAGCCGTCTGGAAACGGAAGCCGCGGTCAAGGTTCTGACCGATCACACGGCCTCGTACGCCGAGCACTTTCAGTCCGACTTGGCAGCGATGCAGAAAGAGGTCGATCAGGGCGTGGCGCTGGGCCGTCTGGCCTCGGTGCTGAAAGATCCCGTGGTCGAGTCGATCGTCACCAGCCTGCTCAAGCCTTACTTGAGCTTCCCGACGCAGAAGGTCTCCGTGCGTGCGACGACCCCGCCCGTGGAGGCGGAGGCGCCTTCGCGAGGCTTCTTTGCCACCTTGCTCCGCTGGTTCAAGAAGTAGCCTGGCGTGTCGATGTTGCTTGGATCTTCGTTCCGATGACGCAGCAAACGCCTGGCCCGATCAAATTTCCTCCTCGCCGCGAGGCTGAGAAGCCGCTCGTGCTTCCGAAGCGGAGGCTGCGGTCGCCTTTCGAGGTTTCGGAAGCGACGGCTGAGACGCAGAAAACGATTTCCGAGATTCGGACGGCCACGCGGAATCCCTGGGGTGAGATCCTTGGAGTGGATGCGCAGAAGGTTATCCAGCTCGAAACTTCGCTGAAGCAGCTTTCGGCCAAGCTCGAGGAGCGCGAGCGCGGGCTGCAGGATTTTGAAGTTCGGCTATCCGACCGTGAGCGCGATCTGGCAGAGCGCGAGACGCTGCTCCGGGCGCGGGAATCCCTTCTCGAGGCCAGCCGGGCAAAACAAACCGGAGGCGGCGACGGTGCGCCGCTCTCTCACGAAGAACAGGCTGCGCTCGAAAAGCTGAAAGCCGAAGTGGAGCGGCAGCAGACGCTGTTGGAGGAACAACGGCAGGCGCTCCGGGAGCGCGAGGCGTTTTTGGACGAAAGCGAGGCGAAGCTTTTTCAGAAGGTGCAGGAGCACCAGGAAAAGGAAACCGAGCTGGAACAGCGCGACGAAGATCTTCACCGGCGCGAACGCCGCATTCGCGAAAAGGAAGCGGCCAACGATCCCAAGCTCGCCGCCGCACTCGAGGCCGAAAAAGCCGCTGCCAAGAAGTACGACGAGTTCCGGGAATAACCGGTTCGCGCCGCTCTGGCTCACTGTCGCCGGTTCAGCCGGCCGAGGATAGATCGGCGAGCACGTCGTCGATCTTCCGCAGTTTATCGGCCGGGAAGAGGCTGTTGATCCGTGTGATCACCTGCTGGATGATGCCGTCCGGGCATGAGGCGCCGCCTGTCAGCAAGATGCGCAGGGGAGCCGAGCCGGTTGGGAACGGATGGATTTCGATGGGGTTGACCGCCTTCACCGGACCGTGGGCCGGAAACACGTAGTGCTCCACTTCGCACGCCGAGCGGATGTTGGACTCGCTTTGGATGAAGTAGGCGTTCTTCCCGAGCCGTTGCTCGCAGAGCCGGTAGAGCTGGTAGGTGTTGGAGGAGTTCTTCCCGCCGATCACGAAGGCGCCGTCGAGAGGCTCGGCGAGGGCTTTGCTCAACGCGTCCTGGTTCACCTGCGTTGCGTAGCAGAGGGTATCGCCGCGCGCGCTACCGCCGACGCGGTTTGCAGCTTCGGCCTCGCCGAAGCGCCCGCGGTAGACGGAACGCAGGTGGTCGATGATCTCGAGCGTCTCGTTCATGAGCAGTGTCGTCTGGTTGACGACGGCGATGCGCTCCAGGTGCTTCTCGACGTCGAAGCCGTCGGTATGCTTTCCGGCGAATTCCTGATAAAAACGCGCCCGCACCTCGGGATCGTCGCTGGCGATGACTTCGCCCAAGCGGCGCGCCTCGTCGAGATTCCGCACGATTACGGCGTGGGCGTAGCGGCGGGCGTTGGAGAACGTCGCCTTTGTCTCCTCGTGCTCGCTCTTTCCGTGAATGACCACGGTGTAACCTTCCCGCCCGAAACTCCGCGCGGCCTTCCAGACTTTTTCCACCAGCATGCAGGTGGCGTCGTATTGGTATACCGGTACGCCCTTCCGGACCAGGCGGCGCTTGTCGTCGTCGGTCGCGCCGAAAGCGGGAATAATCACGATGTCTTCGCTTCCGAGAGTGTCCCACGCGAGCGTCTCACCCGCGGCGCCGGTGGAGCGTTTTCCGTCGAGCGTGTACGGCGTGCCCTTGTCCGTCTGGAGATACCGCAAACCGCGCCGCTGGAGGTCCTCGTTGACGAACGGATTGTGGATCAGCTCGCTCAGCATGAAGACGCGGCGGCCGGGATTCTCCGCGAGCGTCTCGTAGGCGCGCTCGATCGCGTTTTTCACGCCGAGGCAGAAGCCGAAATGGCTCGGGATCAGGTACTGAACCGCACCGAAATCGAGCGCGACCGGAGCCGAGGCGGTGCGCTCGTGAGTCCGCGCGAGTTCCTTGATCGCGGCGCAGAGCTTCGATTGGTACAGCGAACTCGCGGCTTCGTCCAACTGGTAGATCAGCGGATTGCGCTGCTTGTCGGGGCGAAACTTGTAGATGAAGTCGTTTTCGCCGAGATGGAGATACGGAATCTCGATGAGGTGGGGATCGAGATCGTGCAGCACTTGCGCGAGCGAAGGTGCGAGGGCGCCGAGGTTCTGCGCAAGGGCATCGATCGAGGCGAAATGGACTTCATCGTCCGCCGGTTTGCCGGATATCTGGCAAAGGAAAACCCGGTAGGAGCCGCTTGGCAGCGTAGTGGTGAAGGTATCCACCGGCCGCGTGTGCTCCTTAAAATGCGCCTCGAGGCGGGCCAGCGCCATGGAGAGATCCGCTCCGACGAACGCGAGCCCTGTCTTGGTGCCCGCGCGGCGCACCGCGAGAAGGTTGCTCGCGTTGAAAGCGAGGATCGTCGTGAGACCGGGAGCGGAAGCTGGCGTGAGGGCCATGGGTCGATCAGAAAACCGTAGCGGCGTTTGCCGGTCAAGTGACGCGGCGACGCTCGGTTCCGCCGAACGAGCAGGCACGATCTCTGGGATTGACGGACGACTCTGTTCCGCCAGATCGTGAGCACCGGCGAGTCGCGCTACTAGTTTAGTGGTAAAACACGTGCTTCCCAAGCATGGGTCGTCGGTTCGATTCCGACGTGGCGCACCAGCCGAGACGAGGGGAGAGCACCGCGGCAAACCGCAGCATCGGCAGAAGTCCGATTCTCCCTCAAAACCCGGTGGTGGACGTAACCCAGTCCGCAACTGAGCTCGGTCACCGCTCCTGCGATGCCAGGTAGCTTCTCCAGCCGCCGAATTCGCTGATGTCGCGCGCTCCCTCTGTCGCGGCGCTCTCGCATACGAAGCCTTGGACGAGCGAACCGTCCCGCAGCTTCAACCGACCGATTCCGAGCGGCGCAGGGATAAGGGCGACAAAATCGCCGTAGCGGTCGACCGGAAGCTCCCAGATCTCGAGTGCGATGGATACGCCATCCCGAAGGACGCGAACGAGTCCGGGCTTCGGCGGCGTTGCGCCGGGAAGTGCATAGAGCCGGTATTCGGCGGCGGTTTGTGCGGCGGCGATCAGATGCGCCCCGCGTTCGGTCAGCTGCGAGTTGAGCGACAGACCGCTGAGATGGGCGCCGCAGACTGCAAGGCGGACGACCGAGTCAGAGTTCGTCACCGTGGGTAGCGCCTTGCCAGGCGCAGCTTCCCCGAGGAACCGCGCGCCCAAGGCGAGGATGCGGTCGTCGTGAAATGCCGGCGCAACCAACGTCACTCCGAAATGGACGCCGCAGGAATACGTGCCCGCCGGAACGGCGAGGCCGCAGAGATCCAGCAGGTTCATGAAATTCGTGTAGTACCCGAGCTGGCTGTTCAGGCGTATCGGGTCTGCCATCACGTCGGCCACGCGATAGGCCGTGCCGGTCGTAGGGGTGAGAAGAACGTCGATCTCAGACCACACGGCCTCGCTGGCGCGCCGGAGCGCGGCGAGGCGATATTCGGATTCGAAGGCGTCCACCGCGGTCAGCTTCCGCGCGCCGGTGACGATTTTTTCCGTCACCGGATGGAGCGAGCCCGGATGTTCTTCGACGAAATTGCGGATCGCGGCATAACGCTCGGCGACCCACGCGCCTTCATAGAGCAGCCGGGCGGCGTCGCGGAAGGGTGAAAAATCGATCTCGTGGATGGACGCGCCGAGCCGCGTCCAGCGAGCGATTGAGCGCTCGAAAAGCGCTTCCGCCTCGGCGTTGCCGAAAAACTCGCGCTGATCGCGGCGCGGCACGCCGATGCGGGGCGGCCATGGCGCGTCGCCGTGTGGCGGAGCGGCCTTGCGGGAATAGGGATCCGCTTCGTCGTAGCCGGCGGCGGCGGCGAGCACCTGCGCGGCGTCGCCGCAGCTCCGGGTGAAAACGGATACGCAGTCGAGGCTGCGGCACGCTGGGACCACGCCGCGGGTGCTGAGTAGCCCGCGAGTCGGCTTTAGCCCCACGAGCCCGAGGAAAGCCGCCGGCACGCGGCCCGAGCCGGCCGTATCGGTGCCAAGCGCGAAACTGCAAAGGCCGCGTGCCACGGCCACCGCCGAACCGGAGCTGGACCCTCCCGGGATGTATTCGGAGTTGAACGGATTGCGCGGGATGCCGTACGGCGAACGCACGCCGACGAGTCCCGTTGCGAATTGATCGAGGTTCGTTTTTCCGACCGGCACGGCGCCCGCGGCGACGAGCCGATCGACGACGAAGGCCGAGGCGGTCGGGGTGTACTTGAAATCCGGACACGCCGCGGTGGTCGGCACGCCGGCGACGTCGATGTTGTCCTTCACCGCAAACGGAACCCCGCGGAGCGGCGCGTCGGAGGATGCCGGTCCCGGCGAGGGGACTCTTTCGAGGGCGGAGGTACGAGGGATGACATGAATCCACGTCGGATCGTTGGGCTCGGCCTCAATCCGATCGTAGAGGTCGGACAGCACCTTCTCAGGTGTGCGCAAGCCGCTGCGATAATCCGACTGAAGCGCCGCGAGATCGAGTGGATGGGACGCCATTGGACGCTAGATCGAGGAGTTCAGCACGACTAGCGGCTCGCCGGCCTGCACCGGCCGGCCTTCGGCGCACAGGACCTCGGCCACGGTTCCGGAGGAGGCAGACGGCACCGTGATTTCCATCTTCATCGATTCGAGGATGACGAGCGGCTGATCCTTGCTCACGCGGTCTCCGACCTTCACCGAGCATTTCCACACGTTGCCCGGGACCGGGGCGTTCACGGCGGCGTGACCCGGTGGAAGGGCGGCGCGGTCGGCCACCGCACCGGCAGCTTCGTTTTCGGCGGAGAAGTTCAGTTGCCCCGACACTTCCCAGCGATGCCGCTCTTCCTCGAAGGAACGCTGTTGGCGTTCCTTGAAAGTCCGGATCGAGGCGGCGTTATCCCGAAGGAATCGCAGGTAGTCGCCCACGCGGAAGGTTTCTTCCTCGACGCGGAGTTTGAACCGCCCGAGCGGAAAGTCTTCGCGGAACTTCAGGAGCTCCTTCGCGCCGACTTCGTAGAACCGAATCTGGTCGAAGAACCGCAGCAGCCAGGGCTTGCCGTCCTTGAAATCGGCGGTTTGGCGCCAGCGATTCCACATCTGCACCGTGCGGCCGATGAATTGGTAGCCGCCGGGACCTTCCATGCCATAGACGCACAGGTAGGCTCCGCCGATGCCCACGGCGTTTTCGGGAGTCCAGGTGCGGGCGGGGTTGTACTTCGTAGTGACAAGGCGGTGACGCGGATCGATCGGGGTGGCGACCGGGGCCCCGAGATACACGTCGCCGAGTCCGAGCACCAGATAGCGGGCGTCGAACGCGATGCGCTTCACGTCCTCGATCGACTCGAGGCCGTTGATCCGACGGATGAACTCGATGTTGCTGGGGCACCAGGGGGCGTCCTTGCGGACCGTCTGCATGTATTTCCGGATCGCGAGCAGCGTGGACTCGTCTTCCCACGACAATGGCAGGTGAACGATGCGCGTCGGCACGACCATCTCTTCCGCCGCGGGCAGGTGCGCTTCGGCGTCGATGAGTGTTTCCATCAATCGCTCCAACGGGAGTACGCGACTGTCGAAGTGAACCTGGAGCGATCGAATGCCCGGGGTGAGATCCAACAGCCCGGGCGTATGGTTCTCCTGGAGCCAGGTCATGAGCGCATGGGCTCGGAAGCGGAGGGTGAGATCCAACTCCTGCGGGCCGTATTCGACGAGCAGGTACTTGTCGCCGGCCCGCCGGTAATGGACCTCGGGTACGGCGCCGTTGGCCGGGATCCGGTGCAGCACGGCGGGCTCGGGCACCCGGCCGGCAGAAGCTGCGATCGCTTTCCGGCGGCGGAAAGGCGCGAGCGATTCGATCTCCGCCTCCTGAGCGACCTCGAGGGCGCGGGCTTCGGTGGACGTGACGGGAGTGAAGCGGACTTTGTCGCCCGGCTTCAGTTGACCCATCTTCCAACGTTCGGCCGCGATGATCGTGGCGGGGCAGACAAAACCGCCGCAGCTTGGCCCGTCGGGACCGAGGATGATCGGCATGTCGCCGGTGAAATCGATCGCGCCGACGGCGTAGGCGTTGTCGTGGATGTTCGACGGATGCAGGCCGGCCTCGCCGCCGTCTTTCCGTGCCCAGCGCGGCTTGGGGCCGATCAGGCGGACGCCGGTGCGTGCAGAGTTGAAATGCACCTCGTAGCTTGCCGAGAAAAGATCGGCGATATCCTCGGGACGAAAGAAGTCGGGCGCGCCGTGTGGCCCGTAGAGCACGGCGATGGCCCATTCGCGTTCGTAGCGGGGCCGCAGTGTTTCTGGCAGCTTCAGGAGTTTCGCTTGATCGGCTTCTCCGAAGACGGGTCCCGGGTTGACGCGAAGCACGTCGCCCGAGCGAAGCGCCCGACCGGCGTGGCCGCCGAACAGGCCGAGCGTGAATGTGCTTTTGCTTCCGAGGTAGTCCGGCACGTCGAGTCCGTGACGGACGGCGAGATAGGTCCGCATGCCCGCACCGGCTATCGAGCCGAGTTTCAGGACCGAGCCGCGCTTCACTCGGAAAGAGCGCCAGAAGGTCACCGGATGCTCATCCAACGTGACCGACGCCTCCGCTCCGGTGAGAGCGACCACGGCGTCGATGTTGAAGCGCAGCGTCGGGCCGGTGAGCGTGATTTCCAGACCGGCCGCGGAGGGAGGATTGCCGACGAGCTGATTCGCCAGGCGAAACGCCAGAGGGTCCATCGGACCCGAGGGCGGAACCCCGACGTCCCAATGGCCAAGCCGCCCCGGGTAATCCTGCACCGTGGTCTGAGTGCCGCCTTCGAGCACCTCGACGGTGGAGGGGCGATACGCGAGCGTCTCGAGGTAGCGCGTGGTGACGCGGCCCGTCCGGAAACCCTCCGAGCGCACGATCTCGCGGAGGTAGGGGAGGTTCGTTTCGAAACCGGAAACCCGCGTGTCCGCCAGGACCCGGTCGAGCTGTTCGAGGGCAGCGTCGCGATCCGGCCCGTGCACGATGAGCTTGGCGAGCATCGGATCGTAGAATGGGCTCACCTCCGTGCCGCGTTCGACCCATGTCTCCACCCGGCAGGAGCGCGGGAAGACGACTTCGGTGAGGGTGCCGGTTGCCGGTTGGAAGTTCTTGCCGGGATCCTCGGAATAAAGCCGCACCTGGATGGATGCTCCACGGGGCTTTCGTATCCAGCCGGTCAAGTCGAGTTCGCCGGCCGCCTGCCGAACCATCCACTCCACGAGGTCAATCCCGGTGACTTCCTCCGTCACGCCGTGCTCAACCTGGAGGCGGGTGTTCACTTCGAGAAAGTAAAACTCATGCGTGGCGTCGTCGTAGACGAACTCAACCGTGCCCGCTGACTCGTAGCCAACGGCCCGGCCGAGCTTTTCGGCCGCGTCGAAGAGACTCAGGCGAACGCTCTCGGGCAGATTTGGCGCGGGCGTTTCCTCGATGATCTTCTGGTTGCGCCTTTGGATGGAACACTCGCGTTCGCCGAGCGCGACGACATTGCCGCGACCATCGCCGAAAATCTGGACCTCGATGTGCCGTGCCCGCTGGACGTATTTTTCCACGTACAGGCCGCTTTCCTTGAAATTGCTCCGGCTGAGGCGATCGACCGTGGCGAACGCCGCATCGAGATCCTCCGCTTTCCACACGAGCTGCATGCCAATGCCGCCTCCGCCGGCGGTGCTTTTCAACATCACCGGATAGCCGATACGCGCCGCCTCGCTTCGGGCCTCTTCAACGGATCCAAGCAGGCCCGTGCCCGGAAGGAGCGGGACGTTTTGCTCGCGGGCGATCTCGCGCGCCGTGTGTTTCAGGCCGAAGCGACGCATCTGGTCCGGCTTGGGTCCGACGAAAACGATGCCCGCAGCGGCGCATGCTTCCGCGAATGCCGGATTCTCGCTCAGAAAACCGTACCCCGGGTGGATCGCCTCCGCCCCGCATTTCTTCGCCGCCTCGAGAATTTTCTCCACCGCGAGGTAACTCTGCGCCGCCTGCGCCGGCCCGATCAGCACCGCCTCGTCGGCCTGAGATACGTGAAGCGAGCCCGTATCCGCCTCCGAATACACAGCGACAGCGCGTATGCCCAGGCGCTTCAGCGTCCGGGAGATTCGGCAGGAAATGGCGCCACGATTGGCGATGAGGAGTTTGCTGAACATGCGGCCGCCTTCGGCGGAGAAGTTGGAAGTTGGGATTTGGAAGTTAGGCCCGAGAGGTGAACGGACCTAGGCGGAACGAAAACATGGACAAAATAGGAGAACGTAGACTAGTCCTGAACGGCATGGCGCATTTGAAGCTCGATGAGCTGGTGGTGTATCGCAGGTCGGAAGAACTCGCGGATCACTGCTGGAATCTGGTGTGGGCTTGGGACTCGTTCGCCCGAGAGACCGTCGGCAGGCAGCTAATCCGTGCCGCCGATTCCATCGGAGCGAATATCGCAGAAGGTTTCGGGCGAGCCTCCACGGCCGACAACCAGCGGTTTGTGCGGATTGCGCGAGGATCCCTGTACGAAGTGCGTCATTTCCTGAGAAGAGCCGATGCGAGAGGTCTGGTCGGTGAACGTGAAAAGAAGCGGTTGAGGGAAATAACGTGTGAGTTGCCGCGTCTGCTGAACGGTTATCTCCGATCTCTGAAATGCGCGTCTGTTGTAGCGGAGCAGGGCCCCTAACTTCCAAATCCTAACTTCCAACTTCTGCGCCGCCGTGCGGCGGCGCCCAAACAACCACCTCAATCGGGGTTGGATTGTACGCGTTGCAGGGGTTGTTCAGTTGAGGGCAGTTGGAGATGAGGCAGAGGACGTCGCGTTCGGCGCGCATCTCGACGTATTTGCCTCCCGACGAAACTCCGTCCTCGAAAGTCAGGCGACCGTCGGGGGTCACGGGCACGTTCATGAAAAAGTTGATGTTGCAGGTGATGTCGCGCTTCCCGAGGTGGCAGCCGCATTCCTGGGCGCCGCGGATGAAGGAATCGCGGCAGGCGTGCATGAATTCCTTCTCGTGGGCGTAGCGCATCGTGTTGCTCTCGCGCGAGCAGGCTCCGCCGAGCGTGTCGTGGCGGCCGCAGGTGTCCGCCACGATCGTGAGAAGGATGTCGCCCTCGGTGGAAATGAGACGCGTCCCGGTTGTGAGATAGAGCGCCTGCTGCCGCCGGATCGTGTCCGAAGCGCTGTAGCGGTTTTCCGGATTTCGCGCGTCGTAGAAGAGCGTGTCCGCAGCCTGATTGCCCTCGAGATCGACGATGCGGAAGATTTGGCCGCGCTTGATCTCGTGCGACCAATAGTCGCCGGCATTGACCACCTGACGATAGGTGGCGGTGGAAGGATCGAGGGAAGATGGGTGCATGGGGGACGTCGCTGCGCGACGGGAAGTTGGAAGTTCGGGTTTCGAAGTTGGGCGGTTTCGGCTCTCGGTCGGCTGGCGTGAAGGGTTCTCGTCGGTCGTTGGTTCGAGGAGTGCCCAATTCCTAAATTCCAACTTCCAACTTCTCCGCTCCGCGGAGCGCAAAATACTCCTCCGTATTCTGAAATGCCCTACCGTTTTCCGGGCGGATGGTTCGAGAGGCGTCGTCGGCGGCGGGGGGCGGGACGTTGAAGACTTCGAGTCGCACCGGCTGCGGGTGGTACTTGGAGCCGGGATCGAACGGGTGCTGGCAGGTGTTGAGCACGACGAGCGTGTTCATCTCGAACCGGAGCTCCACCGTGTCGCCGGGCTTCGAGTTGCCCGGGACGAAGGAGAGTCGGCCGGAGTCGTCCGCGACGACCTTGCTGAAGAGGTTCAGGTTGGGAACGAGGTCGCGTTTTCCCAGGCCCCACTTGGCGAGCTCGATCAGGAAACAATCGTGACCGTTGCGGTGAAAATCGTTTCGGACCGTCTGGTACGGGGCGGCGCCGTATTTTTCCGCGACAAGCGTGGCGTCGCTCGTTCCTGAAACCGTGTCATGCCAGCCGACGGTGTCCGAGGTGATGGACGCGAGAAGGCGTCCCATGTCGGAGTGGAGGCAATAGGGAGCGCGCAGATAGAAGATGTGCTGCCCCTTCAGCGTATCCGGCATGTTGTAACGTTCGACGGTGAGATCGGCGTTGTAGAGCAGCATGCCCACGTTGGCGCCGCCCTCGAGATCGGTGAGGCGCAGCGATTTTCCCCGGGCGATTACGCCCGACCACATGCCGGCATGGGTGAGCGTTTTGGTGTAGATGGGAGGGACCATGTCGGTGCGGTCGTGTTACGAATCTGGAGAATCGTGTTACTGCAGGAAGCGTGCCCGGCCGATTTTCTGCTCAGAAATTCTCAGAGCAGCGGAGGAATCGCGAAGGCGGTGAGCTGCAGTTTCGCCGACTTCACGCCTTTGCACGTGGCGAAATCGTCCGCCATTTTCCTCAGCTGCGACGCGGGGCCTTGGACGAGCAGGACCTCCAGGTAGTGATGCTGCTCGAGGTGCACGTGCATGCTCGCGACGATCTTCAGGTAGTGGGTGTGCTGAAGCTCGGAGAGCGTGCTCTGGAGATTTCGCCTCCGATAATCGTAAACGAGGCTCAAGGTCCCCGCCATGCTCTCGGTTCCCACCTGCTCCTTCTGGCAGGCGAGTTCCGTGAGCACCATTTCGGCCACGGCTTGCGAGCGGTTCTTGAAGCCGCGCTTTTCGACGAGGCGGTCCAACTCGGCCGCGAGTTCGCACGGGATCGAGATGCTGAACCGCGCGACTTTGTCCGCCGAGCCGCTGGAAGGCGCGGCGGAAGCGGGGGCGGTTGATGAATCGGCCGAGTTGAAGCTCATGGCTAGAAGAGCCGGGCGTAGCGCTCGATCTCCCAGGCGCTGACCTGTTGATGGTAGGCGCGCCACTCGTCGGATTTGTAGCTGATGAATTCCTTCCGGAGATCCGAGCCGAGCACGCGCTCGATGAACGGATCGGCGGCGAACGCCTCCACCGCCTCCTCGAGATTGCGAGGGAGGTACTGGATGCCGCGGCGGGCGAGTTCCGCTTCAGGCAGCGCGTAGAGATTCTCTTCCTGCGGATCGCCGGGATTCAGGTTCTCACGCACGCCCTCGAGACCCGCGGCGAGCGCGAGCGTGGCGGCGAGGTACGGATTGCACGCGGAATCGGCGTTGCGGCTTTCGCAGCGGCCGCCGCCCATCGGCACGCGCACGGAGTTGGTGCGGTTGTTTGTGCCGAAGGAATTGAAGACCGGAGCCCAGGAATAGTAGCTCATCAGCCCCCGGCGAACGAGGCGCTTGTAGCTGTTCACCGTCGGAGCGAACGCGGCGCAGAGGGCCGGACCGTGACGGAGAATCCCCGCGATGAACGAATACGCGAGCGGGGTCAGTCCAAGGCCGCGCGGATCGTCTTTCGGGTCGCAGGCGAACAGGTTCTTCCCCGTCGTCCGGTCGGCGAGCGACATGTTGAAATGCGCGCCGTTGCCCGTCTTGTCGGCAAAGGGCTTCGGCATGAAGGTCGCCAGAAGTCCTTCCTCCGCGGCGTAGTGCTTCGCCATCGTCCTGAAGAAAATGTACCGGTCGCACATCGTGAGCGCGTCGGAGTACTTGAAGTCGAATTCGAACTGCGAGTTGGCGTCTTCGTGATCGAGGGAATACAGCTCCCAGCCGAGCTGGCCGATGGTGGACGCGACTTTGTCGAGCCAGGTGTAGCGATCTAGAAACCGCTTCACGTCGTAGCAGCTTTTCGTCAGGTCGTCGTCGGGGTTGGGGACGAGCAGCTTGTCT
The DNA here is from genome assembly GCA_003054665.1 of Opitutaceae bacterium EW11. Classification (GTDB taxonomy): domain Bacteria; phylum Verrucomicrobiota; class Verrucomicrobiia; order Opitutales; family Opitutaceae; genus EW11. The sequence continues at coordinate 172,895 of QAYY01000008.1, forward strand.
TTTCCCTCCAGCTTCAGGACGTAGACCTCGCATTCGATGCCGAGATTGAACGTGAAGCCCATCGCGGCGGCCTCGGCCAGAACCTTCTTCAACGCGACCCGAGTGTTGGTTTCGTAGGGTTGGCCGTGGAAATGATTGTCGGCCGGCATCCACGCGACTTCGGGGCGCCACGGCAGGATGGTGATGGCGTCGAGATCGGGGACGGAGCTGATCTCGTCGTCGTTGGGGCTCTGCCCCAGGCCGTCGAGGGCGTAGCCGGTGTAGAGTTCGGAGCCGTGCGCAAAATGGAGGAAATGATCGATCGGCACGAATTTGCCCTTGGGCACGCCGTGGATGTCGACGTAGGCGCCGACACAATACTTGACGCCCTTGGCTTTGAGTTCGGCCTGAAGCTGGAGGATTTCGGAATCGGATTTCATGTGGAGAGTGGGGCGAAATAGGACGCCGCCAGCGGGGGCGATTCGCGCAGCCCGCGGCGGATCAGGGCGGAGAGGTCGGCGGCCATCCAGGCGAACAGCCGGCGGCCGGCGGCTGCCCGGGCACGCGAGGGATATCCGGTCACGCCGTTGGCGCTGGTGCGGTTCACGGGATGCGCGAAGACGAGCCCATCCGTGCGATCCGGGTCGTCGGCCCGGGGGATCGCGTCCTGCCGAACCATCTCCGGAGCCTCGGCGAGCATGAGAGCCGTCTCGGCTGCGTTGGCGTGCCAGTCCGTGGCGTCGGACGAGAATTCCCGGGCGACCCGTTTGCTCAGGGTCGCGGTGTTGATGACCGCAACCATCAGGTCGTCGAACCGACTTCGCAGGACCTCGAGAGCGCAGCGCAGCGGGGCGGCGTTGGTGACGTGGCTGTTGACGATGAACAAACGACGGAAGCCGGAGGCATGGAGCCAATCGCCGATCTCCGTGACGACCGCGATGAGGGTCTGCGGCTGGAGTGCGAGCGTGCCGGGCCAGCGGCGGGAGTGCCCGAGTGAACAGCCGTAGGGCAGCAGCGGGAGCATGGGCACGCCGGTGCGGGCGCAAACGCGGGCGCACAAACGGGCTGCGAGAGCCGAATCCATGCCCGTGCCCAAGTGGGGACCGTGCTGCTCGGTGGCTCCGACCGGAAGGACCGCGGCGTCCATGCCGCTCGCGGGTAGCCGGCCGATCTCCTCCCAGGTGAGCCGGTCCCACTCTGGCGTACCCGGTTTTCGGCGACGTTTGGGCATGGCTATTCGACGTCGTCTCCGACCTGCGTGAAACGGATGAACGGGAGGGAATCGGTCGGAGGAGCGATCTTGGGATGGATCAGCTCCTCGATATGTGCCTTGGCGGCGAGAAACTCGGGACTGCCGAATTGCTCGGGCCTGCGCGGGCGCGGGACGGGAACCTCGATCAGTTCGTCGAGACGGCCGGGGTTGGCCTTCAAGACGAGAATCCGGTCGGCGAGATAAAGCGCCTCGTCGAGGTCGTGAGTGATGAAGAGGACCGTGATGTCGACGTTGCGCCAGATTTGGAGCAGGTGGCGCTGCATCTGGGCCCGCGTTTGCGCGTCGAGCGCGCCGAACGGCTCGTCCATCAGCAGAATCCTGGGGTTATTCGCCAGAGCACGGGCGATCGCCACGCGTTGTTTCATGCCGCCGGAGAGCTGCGACGGATACGAATCGGCGAACTTGGCCAGCCCGACGAGTTCCAGCCATTGCCGGGCTTCTGCGTCGGCCTGATCGTTGCCGGAGCCACCGATCTTCAGGCCGAACATCACGTTCTGCTTCACCGTGAGCCACGGAAAGAGCGTGTAGCCTTGAAACACGACTCCCCGTTCGGGGCCGGGTTCAGAGACCTCGCGGTCGTCGAGGAGCACGCGGCCGCTTGTCGGCTGATCGAGTCCCGCGAGGAGCCGAAGAAGCGTGGACTTGCCGCAGCCCGAAGGTCCGAGAATGCAGAGGAATTCCCGCCGATGAGCCACGAAGCTCAGGTTTTCGAGCGCGGTCACTTCGGAGCCGTCGGGCCGTGAGAAGCGCCGCGTCAATCGGTCGACGGTGAGGACGACGGGCCGCTGCTTGAGCTGGCGAAAGCGTTCCGCGACCGCGGGGCTCTGCCTTCGATAATCGGGAGCTTCCGCGGCACTCATGCTTTGGCTTCCTCCTCGGACGATCCGGGGAATAGCAGGACTTCACGACCGGCGAACAGCCGCACGAAGAACGTCCGTAGTCGGCTTGGGCGTGGGTTTTCCCACGGGAATAGACGCCGGCCTACGAAGGCGAGGAACTGGTCGGTGCCCAGGCCAAGCAACCCGATGATGACGATCGCCGCGTAGACGTTGTCGAAATTCCGGTATTTCGCCTGTTGGTTAATGAAGTAGGTGATGCCCGAACTGACTCCGACGACTTCGGCGACGATGAGATAGGTCCAGGCCCAGCCGAGGAGGATGCGGGTGTCGGTGTAGAGCTCCGAGATCTTGGCGGGGACAATGACCTTCGTGACGAGGCGGCGGCCCCGTGCGCCCAGCGTCTGCGCCGCTTCGAGCAGAGACGGGTCGACGCGGCGTATCGTGTTGGCCACGACAAGCACCTGCTGAAAAAACGTCCCGATGAAGATGATCGCGATCTTCGGGGCGTCGGAAATGCCCAGCACAGCCACGGCCAGGGCGCCGAACGCCGGCGCCGGCATGTAGCGGATGAAATCGATGACCGGCTCGCTGACCCGCGACCAAACGGCGTAGGAGCCGCAGAGAATGCCGAGCGGAATGCCGACGACGGAGGAGAGCAGGAAACCCCAGAAGATCGTCTGCACGCTGCGCCAAAGACTCTCGTGGAGCCACACGTCCCCGCGCAGCACGGGCTTGGTCGTGAACGCAGTGTAGAGGGCCCGCGCCACTTCATGGGGCGCGGGCAGGAAGACAGGATTGGCGCGCCTGCCGCTCGCCGCGGTTTTGCCGGCCTCGAGCGCCCTGGCGTTTTCTTTCTCGAACGCGGTGCGTTCCACCAGGAGGCCGGGCTTGAACCAAGAAACGCCGCCGGGCTCGGTCACGCATACCATCGGGTGCCAAAGGAAGGGGAGGTAGCTCACCGCGGACCAGGCCGCCAGCGGCAGAAGAAACGAAACGACGTAGAGCAGCGTCCCGCGCCGCCCCGACAGCGGTCGGAGGATGGCGAACCAGGGATCTCGTTTCGTGCGGGAAAGCATCTGCGGTGGGCATGCAGCGGCGCAGGCGGTCGCTCGCGGGCCGCCTGGCCGAGGGTGGTGGTTGGGCGAGGCCTACTTCTTGGCGCCGGTGAGTTCCAGGACCAGGGATCCGTCGATGTACGACGCGACGTCCTGCGAGTCCTTGTACACGCCGTTCTTCACGTTGAAGTCGTTGGCGATCTTGCTGGAGCCGATGAGCGAATCGAAGCCCTCGGTTTTCGCGGCGAAGAATTTCGCACCCTCGGAGAGGCTGAGAAACCGGGTGCCGGCCATGAACGACGCGTATTCCTTGGGATCGGTGCCAACCCGCGAGGCCATGATCTTGATGGCGTCGTCGCGCGTCTTCGGATCGTTGATGTAGGCCACGACCTTGTCCCAGACCCCGATGAACTTTTTCCATTCGGCCCGGTGTTCGGAGAAGCTCTGCGGGGAAACGATCACGACGTCGTAGATCAGCCCCGGCTCATCCGCGCTGGTGTAGATCGCGGTGGATCCGGCCACGGCCTTCAGGGCCTGTCCCGAGTTGGGCTGCCAGGCGCCGATGGCGTCGACCTGGCCGGAAGCGAGGACCTGCGGGGTTTGATTGGTGGGCGTAGGGACAAGGGTGATACTCGACTCGGGCACGCCGGCTTTCTTGAGGCCGTTGAGGAGCAACAGGTGTTCGACCAGGCCGATCTCGATGCCGACCTTCTTGCCCTTGAGGTCCTTCAGCGAAGCGATCCCGGGACCTCCGACGATCATATCGTTGCCGTTGCTGTAGTCGGTCAGCATCGCCATGATGTTTTTCGCGCCGTTGGCGCCGGTGACGAGGGCGTCGCCATTGGTGACGGTGACGGCGTCGACTTTCCCGGCGGTGAAGGCCTCCATCGAGGGGCCGTATTCGAACCAGGAGAACTGGACCTCGACGCCGGCCTCCTTGAACCAGTCTTTCTGAATGGCGATTTCCCAGGCGACCCAGCCGGGCCAGTCGCTATAGGCGACTTTGAGCGGAGCGGCGAGGGACAGGCTGGCGAGCGCGGTGAGGACGGTGAAAAGCTGCGCGGCGCGGCGGAGAGGCGAGAGGGTCATTGGATTCGCGTGTTACGATCTTGTTGATTCGTGTTACCGGGCGCCGCTTAGAGCAGGCCATATGCCAGCGGCCGGAATGCGCGGATTTGAGCAGGAAAACGCCTCGCGACGTGGACTTGGCTGAACGCTTGCGCGGGAGGAGCACCTGGCTACTGTCCGCGTGCACACTCATATATCACCCCTATGAAACTCATCCGTTTGCTCACCGCCCTCGTCTTCGCCTCGACCCTCGCCGTATCCATCGCTCGTGCGGAGGAGAAGGCGGCGGACAAAGCCAAGGACGACAAGGCCTGCGAGAAAGTCTGCGACTGCGGAAAGGACAAGGACGGCAAGGCATGCGGCGTCGACAAGGACTGCTGCTGCACCGGCAAGAAAGCCGAGAAGAAGTCCGAGTCGGCCAAGACCGAAGAGGGAAAGAAATAACCCTCGGGAGTCGTCTCTTTCGGCCGCGGCTCGCGCCGCGGCCTTTTTTTTTCCGTGCGCCGGCACACGCGGCGCACCGCACGTGGCCGTCAGGCGTCGGCTTCGACGGCGGCGGCGCGCCGGTTGAACCACCGGTCGAGAATCCGCTGGTACATGCTGTCGAAGGAGAGACCGTGGGCGGCTCGGAGCGTTTCGACGTTGGAACCGTGCTCCACGAATGTATCGGGCCATCCGATACGCTCCACCGCGGTCTGGCATTCCGCCTCCTGAAGAGCCTCGAGCACGGCGGAGCCGAAACCGCCGGAGAGAACGTGGTCCTCCATCGTGACGAGCAGCGGCACGACGGCGGCCTGGCTGAGGAGAAGCTCCCGGTCCAGCGGCTTGACGAAACGCGCGTTGACCACGCCGACGGAGAGTTGGTGCTCGATTTCGAGCCGCTTGGCGATCGCGAGGGCCTCCTGAACCATCGGACCGAGGGCCCAGAGAATGATGTTGGAGCCTGGCTTCAGCAGCTCGGCCTGGCCGATCGTGAGCTGAGCCGGCTGTTCCTTGACCCTGACCCCGAAGCCGGAGCCGCGCGGATAGCGGACGAACGTCGGACCGTTCACGTGCAGGCAGGTGTGGAGCATGTCCACCAGTTCGTCCTCGTGCTGGGGCTGCATGATGACCGCGTTGGGCACGCACCGGAGGTAGGCGAGATCGAAGACGCCGTGGTGCGTCGGGCCGTCATTCGCGCAGAGGCCGGCGCGGTCCATGCAAAACGTGACGGGCAGGTTCTGCAGGCAGACGTCGTGGACGACCGGGTCGAAGCCGCGTTGCAGGAACGTGGAGTAGATCGCGACGACCGGATGGATGCCCTTTGTTGCGAGGCCGGCGGCGAATAGCACCGCGTGCTCCTCGGCGATGCCGACGTCGAAAAACTGGTGGGGGCACTCCGCCGCGAGGATGTTCAGCCCGGTTCCGCTCGGCATGGCCGCCGTGATCCCGACGATGTGGGGATTGGACTTCGCGAAACGCGCCAGGGCATGTCCAAAAACGTCCTGGTAGGTGGGCGGCGTCCCGGCCGGGGCTTTTTTGCTTTCGCCGGTCACGGGGTCGTAGGGGCTGGTGCCGTGAAACTTCTCGGGCGACTTGATCGCCGCATCGAGCCCCCGACCTTTTTTGGTCAGGACGTGGACGATGATCGGCGCGTCGCACTGCTTGGCGAACTCGAGGTTCTTCACGAGTTCGTCGAGATTATGCCCGTCGATCGGACCGACGTAGCGGATCCCGAATTTCTCGAAGAGGCTCGACTCGACGAAGAAGTCCTTCGTCTCGCGTTTCCACTTCATGTAAACCCGGTGGAGTTCCTGGCCGTGCGGCAGCCCGGTGAAGAATTTCTCCAGGTCGTGGTGAATCTTGTTGTAGGTCGGATTCGTGCTGAGGCGGTTGAGGTACCGCGCCATCGCGCCGACGTTTTTCGCGATCGACCACTCGTTGTCGTTGAGGACGACGATCAGGCGTTTGGTCGAGGTGACGACGTTGTTGAGCGCCTCGAGCGTGATGCCGCAGGTGAACGCCGCGTCGCCGCAAACCGCCACGACGTGCTCCGAGGTGCCGCGCAGGTCGCGGGCAGTCGCCATGCCCAGGGCGGCGCTCAGAGCCGTGCCGGCGTGTCCGGCGCCGTAGCTGTCGTGACCGCTTTCGGCGCGATAGAGAAAGCCGCTGGCGCCACCGGACTGGCGCAGCTTGCGAAAGAATTCGCCGCCGCGGCCGGTTAGGAGTTTGTGGACATAACCCTGGTGAGCGACGTCGAAAACGAACTGGTCCTCGGGCGTCGAGAACACCCGGTGCATGGCAATGGTGAGCTCCACCACGCCCAGATTGGGGCCCACATGGCCTCCGTTCTTCGAAGTGACGGCGATGATTTCGTCGCGAATCTCCTGGGCGAGCCGAGGCAGCTGGGAAGTGGGCAGGTTCTTCACGTCGGCGGGCCCTCGGATCGAATCGAGCAAACGGCTGGGCGACGAAGGAACAGCGGGAGCGTCAGGTGAATTCATCAGACGGAAGGGAGGCGCGACGGGAGCAACGCTCAGCGGTCGCGCTCGGTGGGAAAGGGGACGAAAGCGACGCCGTCTTTCTGCTTCTTCAGCAACTCGATCTTCATCTCGGCTTCTTTCAGCCGGGACTCGCAGACCTTCAGCAGCTTGTTGCCTTCTTCGAACTTGGACAACAGGTCCGCCAGTGGAACGTCTCCCGCTTCCATCGTTTCGACGATGGTCTCGAGCTGCTCAAGGGCCTTCTCGAAGGAGAGCGTTTCAGTTGGCGTGGTATCCACAGCGTTTCACGATGGCTCTGGCTAATGGCATTTCAACCAAACTTTATGGTTCGGACGGCTGCGCGGGGCTCGATGCGACCGACGGTAGTCCGGGGTGCAGCCTGAAACCGTTCGGCGGTTGCTGGGGGGCTTTCAAGAGATCTCCTCCGTCACCCGCTCCCGGCGGAGCCTGGCGACACGCGGCGTTGTTGCGCAGTTAAGCCTGCCGCGTTCGCGGGCTTGCCCGGCCGGCCGGACCTCGCTGATTCTCTGCCCAATGATTCTCGCCGTTGCCGTGGCGCTCATCGCGCTGCGATTGATCGCCGAACTGGTTCTCAGCCGTCTGAACCGCATCGAAGTCCAAAAACACGCCCAGGCTGCGCCGCCCGCTGTCGCGGCGATCATGGACTCGGCGACGTACGCGAAATCGGTGGACTACACGCTCGCGAAAAACCGCTTCGGGCGTCTCGAGCTTGTCTGGGACGCGGTCGTCCTGGTCGCGATTCTGGCCAGCGGCGTCCTGCCGTGGTTGTGGGCGAGATTCGCCCAGCTCGATCCCAACGGCGTGTGGGACGACGCGCTCTATCTGCTGGCGGTCGGTGTCGTGATGGGGATCCCGTCGCTCCCGCTGGAGTGGTGGAGTCAGTTTCGCCTGGAGCAGCGCTTCGGCTTCAACAAGAGCACGCTGCGCCTCTGGATAACCGACAAGTTGAAAGGCGTCGTCCTGGTTCTGCTCCTCGGTTTTCCCATCCTCTGGCTGGTGCTTTCGCTCGTCGCGAAGGTCGGCGGCACCTGGTGGATCTGGGGCTTCGCGCTCGTGTTCGGCTATCAGCTGCTGATCGTCGTTCTCGAACCGCGGCTGATCCGGCCTTGGTTCAACAAACTGACGCCGTTGCCCGAGGGCGAACTCCGCTCGCGGTTGAAGGCGCTCGCGGACCGCACGGGTTTCCGCGCCTCGACGATCCAGGTGATGGACGGCAGCAAGCGGTCGGGCCACTCCAACGCCTTTTTCACCGGCTTCGGGCGTTTTCGCCGTATCGTGCTCTACGATACGCTCGTCAACCAACTCGCTCCCGAGGAACTGGAGGCGGTGCTGGCGCACGAGGTGGGTCACTACAAGTGCGGGCACATCCCGAAGATGCTCGCCGTTTCGGCCGTGCTTCAATTCGGCATGTTCGCCGCGGTCGCCTGGCTGATGAATGCGCCGTGGTTCAGCCCGGCTTTTGGCTTTGCCGCCGGACAGCTCGCGCCGGCACTGCTGCTTTTTTCCCTCCTGAGCGGCCCGGTGCTTTTCTGGTTCAGCCCGCTCGGAAACCTTGTGTCGCGGAAGCACGAATATGAAGCCGACGCGTTTGCCCGCCGGGCCATGAACGGCGCCGCGCCGCTGGTGGGCGCGCTTCGGAAACTGGCGGAGAAGAATCTCAGCAATCTCACGCCGCACCGCTGGTTCAGCGGCTTCTACTATTCCCATCCGACGCTGGTGGAACGCGAGCGGGCGCTCACCGAGAGCTGATCGCGCGAGCGCATGACGGCCCGGGAGGCAACGCGAGGAATACGACTGGCGAAGGCGTGGCGCGGCCTCTGGATCGGCGTCGTTATCGTGGCGGCGTGCGCCGCTGCGCGCGCCGAACAGCTGACCGTGGCGACGTATAATCTCGAGAACTACCTCGCGACCGACCGATTTTTTGACGGAGCGTACCGCCGCGGCTTCCCGAAGCCGGAGGCGGAGAAAACGGCGCTCCGCGCGGTGATCCGGGCGGCAAATGCCGACGTGCTTGCGGTCGAAGAGCTCGGTGCCCGGCCGTACCTGAAGGAACTGCAGCGCGACCTTCGTCGCGACGGCTGCGACTATCCGTACGCGGAGCTGCTGGAAGCGGACGATCCCGACCGTCATGTCGCCGTGCTTTCGCGGCGGCCGTTTGCGTCGGTCACCCGCCACACCGATCTCAAGCTGAAGTATTTCGGCGCCCAGGAAGCGGTGAAACGCGGGCTGCTCGAGGTGCGTTTCGCGGTCGCCGGCGGCGAGGTGGCGGTGTTCATCGTTCACCTGAAAAGCCGGTTCACGGACCGCTCCGACGATCCGCTTTCCGCCGTGCGCAGGGCCGGCGAAGCGGAGGCGATCCGCGATCGCGTGCTCCAACGCTTCCCGGAGCCGCAGAAGGCGCGATTCTTGATCGTGGGGGATTTCAATGATGCGCCGGGAAGCCGGCCGTTGCGCGCGCTTTGCCAGCGGGGTTCGGTCCGCATCGGCGAACCGCTGCCGGCCGAGGACTCCCGCGGAGAGACCTGGACGCACCGCTTTCGGAAGGAGGACTCGTATTCGCGGGTCGATTACGTCGTGGTTTCGCCCGGATTGAAGGACGCCGTGGCCGCCGGCCGGGCGAGAATCGTGGACGTTCTGCCGCAGACGCGCGACGCGAGCGACCACCGGCCCGTGCTGGTCACGCTGCAATTGCCGGACGTGAACTGAATCCGCGGTCGCCGCTTTGGTTCTGCGGCGTTGCGTGGAAACGCGGGTGTCTCCTTGTGCCTGCCGAGCTTATCGCGCGCACAAAAAAGCCGGCATCCGAGGATGCCGGCTGGAGATGGGCTCGCGCCGTTTCTTAGCGGACGGAGATTGGGATCGTGAGTTCGCGGACGCCCGCGCCCTTGGCGAACAGATTGCCGTTGCCGGGCCGGCCGCCCTCGACGGTCACGGTGACGGTGTTGCTTCCGGCCGGAACTACGACCTCGGGCATGATCACGCTCTCGGGAACGTCGGTGGTGACGTCGATCAGCAGGCCGCCCGCGCTGGCGGTGACCGGTGTGGTGAACGTGACCTGGGCTTTCTCGCCCGTGCGAAGATTGAGCGAAGAGGGGGTGACGGAAAGCGGACCGGCGACGGCACCGGTGGCGGTGGCGACGCTCGGGGAGCCGCCCTCGGTTGCGCCGCCCAGCGCGTCGACCCGGAAGGTGCCGACGGGTGACTGGACGGAGCCGTTGCCGAGCGTGACCTTGTAGTTGCGGTTGGGCTCGACGGCGGGGACGTAGAAGCTGATCGCGTTGGGCGACTCAAAAACGGTGCGGACCGGAGTGTTGTCGAAGAACACCGTGTCGTTGGCGGTGAAGCCGCGGCCGAGGATGCTGATGCGGGCGCCGACCGGGCCGCGATTCACCTCGAGCGAGAGCACGTAGCGTCCGGCGATGTTGGCGGTGAAGATCTGGCTGTAGTCTTCGCGCGGAGTCAGGATGCCGCTGCTCTCGACCTGGTACGAAATGAGGAAGTAGTACTTGATCTCGGTGCGGCCGGCGGGAACTTGGTACTCAAATTCGTAGATGTTCTCGCCCAGCGGGCTCTTCGTCATCGTGAAGTTCTGGCCGTCGATGATGATCCGCGGAATCAACGTGCCCCGAACATAACCAGCGTCTTTCGGCGAAATGCGTGCCGAGATCGTGTAGATCTGCGACGGATTCTCCGCCAATGCGTCCGGAGTCAGATTCGTGATCGCCGGCGTCTGGCAGCCCGCCAGCCCGAGAACGAGGGCGGCGACGATGCCGGAAAAAATTCGTCTCGCGTGAGAGAAGCGGTTCTTTTGCATTGAGATTTTTGCGGATTAAAGTCGTCCGAAACGCAGCACAAACACACGGCATTGGCAATGAGCGAAATCACGACTGGCTCGCCGTCTACGGACCTCGTTCCGCTGGGAATGTACGTGCACGTTCCGTTTTGTGCCAAGACTTGTGATTTCTGTGCCTTCTACCAAGTCCGCCCCACGTCGGGCGACATCGACCGCTATCTCGACGGCATCGCCCGCGAGTCGGAATACGTGAACTGGGACCGGCCCGTCTCCACTGTGTTTTGGGGAGGCGGAACGCCGGGCCTGCTCTCGGCGCCCGATCTTCGGCGTCTCGGCGCGGAGGTGCGTCGACGCCTCGGCCCGGACCTTCGCGAATGGTCCGTCGAGATGACGCCGACGTCGGTCACCGACGCGCGGCTCGACGCCCTCAGGGAGATCGGTGTCACCCGAATCTCGCTCGGCGTGCAGAGTTTTCAGCCGGCGCTGTTGGAAGCCCTGGGCCGCGCCCATGCCCGGGACCGTATCCTGCGGGCCTACGACCGTATCCGGAAAGCTGGTTTCGCCAGCGTGAACCTGGATCTGATTTTCGCCATCCCCGGGCAGGACGAGGACGCCTGGCTGCAGGACATCCGGGAGGCGGTTTCCCTCCAGCCGGACCATCTTTCGACCTACTGCCTGACGTTCGAAGAAGACACGGCCCTCTGGGTGAAGCTCTCGCAGGGCAAGGTGAAGCTCGACGTCGAGCGTGAAGCCCAGCTTTACGAGAAGACGTGGGCGACCCTCGAAACGGCGGGTTACGCGCAGTACGAGATTTCGAATTTCGCCCGGCCGGGTCATGCCTGTCTGCACAACTTGAATACCTGGCGGATGAGCCGCTGGGTGGGGCTCGGGCCGTCCGCGGCTTCGCAGCACGGGGGCTGGCGTGGCACCAACGTCGCGGACCTGAATGCCTGGTTGGAAAACGTGTCCGCCGGAAAACGCGCGACGGAGGACCGCGCGGAACTAACGCCGTCGCTGTTGGCGGAAGACGCGCTGGTATTCGGCTTAAGGATGAACGAGGGGGTCGATCTCGCCGCGCTCGAGGCGGCGAACCCGACCGCGCCGTGGAAGGCGGTGGAACGGCTGGCGGATCATTTGGCAGAAGACGGTTTGGCGGAGAGGTTGGGCGGACGCCTTAAGCTGACGCTCCGCGGCCGGCTCGTAGCCGACGCAATTGGAAGTGAAATCATGAATGCGTTTTCTTCTCGGGAGGCGGCGTGAGGACAGTCTGCGTCGTCGGTTCAAAGCTATTCCTGGTCCTGGCCACAATCGTGTCTCCCGCGCTGGCGGAGCGGGTCGATCCGATCTGGCCCACGCCCAACACGGCGTATTTCGACGGGAAGCCGTTCACGGAGTTCATCCAGCCGACGGCCTCGGGCGAGCCGGAGTCCGGGATGTTCGGCTGTATTCGAAGCGGAGGCCGACAATTCCACGAAGGACTCGATCTGAAGCCGGTCAGTCGCGACCGTGCGGGCGAGCCGAAGGACCCGGTCTTCGTCGTTCTGCCGGGCGTGGTGCGGCACATCAGCCGCATCGCCGGAGAGAGCAACTACGGGCGGTACATCGTGGTGGAGCACACGGGCGTCAGCCCTTCCGTGCTCACGCTCTACGCGCACCTGAGCGCCATCGCGCCGGGTTTGAAGATCGGCGACAACGTCGAGCGCGGCCAGACCATCGGGACGATGGGTCGGAGCTCGACGGGCTACGCCATACCGCGCGATCGGGCCCATCTGCACTTTGAGATGGCGGTGTGGTTGTCCCGGGATTTCCAGAGCTGGTACAACTGGAAGAAGTTCGGCAGCCGGAACGACCACGGAGTCTGGAACGGGATGAATATCACCGGTTTTGACCCGCTCGATTTCTACAACAGTCTGCGTTCCCGGGCCGTCGACGATTTCGCCCAGTACTTCGCCCGGATGAAGCCGGCGGTGCGCGTGCGGATCGCGACGAAGGTGATTCCGGATTTCATCGAGCGTTATCCGGCCTTGCGCCAGCGGGACTTTCCGCCCCCGGAGCAGTTCGCCGGCTGGGAAGTGCTGTTCAACGACATGGCGCTCCCGTTCTCGTGGACGCCGCTCACCGTGACCGACCTGATGGGATTCAAGCCCAACGAAGTGCGGGCGGAGCCGGTGGATCCCGCCGCCAAGCTGCCGCGGTGCAAGTCCCTCGTATTCAAACGGCGGGGACGCTACGAAATCGGCAACGATCTCGAGCCGACGTTGCAGCTGCTGTTCGGCCTGCGAAAGGCGTTGTAGCTCTCGCGCGGTTCGTGGAGGCCCGGCGTCTTTACGCGGCGGGCTGCGACATCGCCCGAGCGGGGTGGGCACCCCGCTCGCAAGAAATCGTCTCCGTCATTTGCTCCAGTCCAGCATGCGCTGGATGGGCGTGAAGGCCTGACTGCGGATCGGCTCGGGAACGTCGACCTGCGGCGAGAGCGTTTTCAACGCGTCGCGCACTTTCTCGATCGTGTTCATCTTCATGAACCGGCAGTCGTTGCAGGCGCAGGTATCGGTCGGACCGGCGATGAAGGTCTTGTCGGGCACTTCGCGCTGCAGGCGATGAAGCATGCCCGTCTCGGTCACGACGATGATTTCCTTGGCCGGCGTGCTGCGGGCGAACTTCACCATGAGCTCCGTGCTGCACACCTCGTCGGCCAGATCGCGGACGGCCTGGACGCATTCGGGGTGGGCGACGATCGGCGCATCCGGGAAACGCATACCCACCTTTTCGAGGGCGCGGACGGTGAACTGCACGTGGGCGTAGCAGCTGCCCGGCCAGAGCCGCATCTTGCGGCCGGTCTTCTGCATGACCCACTGGCCCAGGTTCTGGTCCGGCACGAAGAGAATGTCGCGGTCGGCGGGGACGCGGTTGACGATCTTCACGGCGTTGCCGCTGGTGCAGATCACGTCGGTCAGCGCTTTCACCGCAGCGGAACAGTTGATGTACGCGACCACGTAAATGCCTGGATTCGCCGCTTTGTAGGCCGCGAGACGGTCCGCGGGGCAGGAGTCGGAAAGCGAGCAGCCCGCATTCAGATCCGGAATCAGCACGGTGCGCGCGGGATTCACGATCTTGGCCGTCTCGGCCATGAAGTGCACGCCGCAGAAAAGAATCACGTCGGCTTTCGCCTGCTGGGCCTGATAGGAGAGGCCAAGCGAATCGCCGATGAAGTCGGCCACCTGCTGGATCGGCTCGATCTGGTAGTTGTGCGCGAGGATGACGGCGTTTCGCTCCCGTTTGAGCTGGAGAATCTCCTCCTGGATCGGGGAGAGGCGAACCGGAGCGGTTCGTGGCGCGACGACGAGGGGCTCGTAGTTGAGGACGGCGGGCATGAGCAGAAGAACCTGAGATCAAGAACCGACGGGAATCCGCGGAAAAGGCAAAAATCCCGCTGCGACCGGCACAGAAGCGCCGGATTTCGTCGTGCCGCCGGAGATACGGCTCAGCTCTGCGGCTCCAGCTTGGAGAGCAGCCGCTGGAATTCCGGATGCTCCTTCAACCCCTCGAGATCGGGGTCCTGGATGAGCCAGTCGACATCGTTGTAGCCGAGATCGATGGCGCGGCGGAGCGAGCGGATCGCGTCTCCCGGACGTCTGCTCAGCGCCAGACTGCACGCGAGATTGTAGTGGGCGGTGGCGTTTCCGGGCATCAGGCGCACGAGCTTGCGGTCCATCCGGAGTCCATCCGCGATGCGGCCGGTCTTCGTGTACAGACCACCGAGGATCTCGATCACCTCCGTGTATTTGGGATCCCGTCGGAGGACTGATTCGAAGAAGCCGATTTCAAAGCCAGGGTCGTCTTTTCGCGTCATCGATTCAGCTCCGATGCTTGCACGTACCGGTCTGCCGAAACGCGTTGCAGTGAGCGCTCACCTGAAGGCGTTGCGAGACCGGAGTCAGGCCCAGCTTGGACGACACCGAGCTGCCATACCACTCCATGAACGGAGCGCTGATCTCGAAAATTTTGTCGCAATCCATGCAGATCACCTGGGCCACCTGACTGTTGTTATCGACGTTCGGGTGGTAGTACTTGAGGTTTTTGCCGATATCGACCTCACGCAGCAGCGCGCTCTCGGTCATGATCGGCAAGGTCCGGTACACCGTGGCCCGGGAGACTGAATCGTCAATGGCCCGGGCGTGATCCAACAGCTCCTCGGCGGTGAAGTGATCCTTCTGCGCGAAAGCGGCTTCGAATATGGCCAGCCGCTGATCCGTCACCCGAAGACCCTTCGTGGCGAGGTAGGATTTGAACTTTTCGCGGGCCGCATCGTTGCTCACGCCTCAAGTTCAAATCCTGTGCCTAGGATCGTCAAGGGCGCAGCCCGGGACGCCCCCGCCGCGTCGGGACGGTCGTCGCAGGCAAGGTCGCCGGGTCCAGAGGCTTTCCGTTTGCCTCGCCCGGGCACGACCGGCGTGATTTGCGCCGATGATCGTCGGTGTCCATCCGCTCGCTGGGTTCGACAAGCTCCTGCACTATCGCGTGCCGGAGTCGCGCCAGGGCGAAGTGCATGTCGGTTCGCTGGTGCGGGTGCCGATCGTGAACCGGATGCACCTTGGCATCGTCGGAGAGATCGGCGCGCCGAAGGACTTCCCGATCGAGAAGCTGAAGACCGTTGCCCAGGTGGTTTACCCGTTTCCGGCCTTTCCAGCCGACTTGCTGCAGTTGGCGCGGTGGATGGCGGCGTACTACGCTTGCGGCCTCGACGTGGTGATCGAAACGATGCTGCCGGCCGCAGTGAGGCACGGTGCCGGCCTCAAGCACGAGAAGTGGCTCACGGTCCACCAGAAGCTGTCGGCGGAGGAGCTGGAAAAACTGACCAAGCGGGCCCCGCAGCAGGCGAAACTCTACCGGTTTCTCGAACAGCAGTTTCGGCCTCAGCAGAAGTCGCTCGTTCTCAGCCGGCTCGGACTCGGCGCCGCCGTGGCCGCCGCGCTGACCAAGCGGGGTGCGATCCGGGAGGAGATTCGGCGGGTGGAGCGCGTCGCATATGCCGACGAGTGGGACACGGGAGAAATCGTCGCCGGCGTGCCGCCTGCGCTCAACGCAGAGCAGCGCGCCGCAGTTGTCGCGCTCGGCGAAGCGCTCAAATGCGAGAAATTCGAGGTGAAGCTGCTCCACGGTGTGACCGGCTCCGGCAAAACCGAGGTCTATCTTCACGCCATTCACGACGCGATCGAAGCGGGGGGCAGTGTCATTTTCCTCGTGCCTGAAGTCGCCCTGACGCCGCAGACCGTCGCCCGATTGCGCGGGCGCCTCCAGGCGATCGCTCCCGGCATGAAAACGGTCGTCTGGCACAGCCACCTCAGCGAAGGCGAGCGGTTCGACGGCTGGCTGGCGTTGGCAACGGGAGAGGCCCGCGTGGTCGTCGGCGCCCGCTCCGCGGTGTTTGCCCCGGTGCGCAATCTGCGGTTGATCGTCGTGGATGAGGAGCATGAACCGGCCTACAAGCAGGACGAGACGCCCCGCTACCACGGCCGCGACGTCGCGGTGATGCGGGCCAAGTTGGCCAACTCGCTCTGCCTGCTCGGATCGGCCACTCCCTCGCTCGAGTCGTACTCCAACGCCCTGAGCGGAAAATACCAGCTCCTGCAGCTGCCGCAGCGCGTGGATGCGCGGAAGCTCCCCGACATCGACGTGGTCGACATGCGCATCGAGGTCGCGCGAAGCCGCGGACTGACGACGCTCTCGCGGCAGCTGGTCAACGCGATGCAGGCGCGCTTCGAGAGGCGCGAACAGACGATCCTCTTCATCAATCGCCGCGGCTATTCCTCCAGCATGCTCTGCTCGGAATGCGGCCACATCGAGGAGTGTCCGCACTGCAGCATCGCGATGACCTATCACCGCACCGACGAGACGCTCCGCTGCCATCTCTGCGGCTCGGAGCGCCCGGCGCCGGCGGTGTGCCCGAAGTGCCGGTCGGTGAAGATTCGTTGGCGAGGGCTCGGCACGCAGCGCGTCGAGGAAGCGGTGAAACGCGTGCTTCCCCGGGCGCGAATCGAACGCATGGATACCGACACGATGTCGAAAAAGAACCGCTTCCGGCAGGTGCTGAGCGAGTTTCGGGCGGGCAAAATCGACGTCCTGGTGGGCACGCAGATGATCGGCAAGGGCCTCGATTTCCCGAACGTCACGCTGGTGGGTTTGGTCGATGCCGACATCTCGATGCACGTCCCCGATTTCCGGGCCAACGAGCGCACCTTCCAGCTGCTCGTCCAGGTGGCGGGCCGGGCCGGGCGGGGCGACCGCGCCGGCGAGGTCGTGGTGCAGACCTTCACGCCGCAGGCCGAGGCGATCCAGTTTTCACGTCACGCCGACTTCATCGGTTTCTCCGAAAACGAGCTGAAGATCCGGCGGGATTTCAAGTATCCGCCGTTTCGGCACCTGATTCACCACCTGTTCCGCGGACCGAACCCGGAGAAGCTCGCGTTCTTCGCCGAGCAGTGGGCGAGGCGGGTGGAGAAGGACCTCGGCGATCGCGTCGAATTGCGCGGCCCGGTGCCGTCGCCGATCGAGAAGATCAAGGACGAGTACCGGTATCAGCTTTGGTACTTCACGCCCCAGGTGACGAAAGTCGTGGCTGAACTCGCGAAGCTTCGAGCCGAATTCGCCTGGCCGGAGGACATCGTGCAGGTGCTCGACGTCGATCCGGTCAACCTGACCTGAACGGTCGGGGAGGCTTAGGTCTTCGCCGTCGCCCGATCGCGGATGCTGTCCATGAACGCGCCGACGGCGCCCGACGGGCGAGGCCCTTGCGGATAGAGAAAGGTGAAATCGCGCGGGATGCGGAACCGGGCGATGGGGACGACCGCAAGCTTTCCGAGGGTGACTTCGTTGGCAACGGCGAGGCGCGAGATGAATCCCAGCCCGACGCCGCTCGCGACCAGGCCCTTGATGGTTTCAGTGCTCTCCGTTTCCAGGACGACGCGAAGCGCGGTCGCGCGAAGACCCTCTTTGCGTAGGGCCCGCTCGGTGACGTCGCGCGTCCCCGATCCCGGCTCGCGCATCACGAGCGGAGCGGCGGCGAGATCCTCGACGGCGAGGCGCTGCTTTTTTGCGTAGGCCGAGGAGGGGGCGGCGACGCAGACGATCTCGTCCTGGAAAAAATCCTCCGCGTGCAGATCGCGGCGCTCGCCGGGTCCTTCGACCAGACCGACGTCGAGCCGCGCGTTGCGGACGGAGTCGGCGATTTCCTGCGTGTTTCCGATCTGCAGGCTGACGTCGACCTTGGGATGCTCCTGCTGAAAACGTCCGAGCGGAGCGGGTAGGAAGTATTGCGCCACGGTCGTGCTGCTTCCGATACGCAGCGGTCCGGCGAGCAGCGTCTGCCGCGAGCGCAGAGCCAACTCGGTCTCATGCTCGAGCTCGCAGCCGCGAATCACGGCCTTAAGAAGCGACTGTCCGGCTGCAGTCAGCCGGATCCCGCCGGGACTGCGGTGAAAGAGCGCCGTGCCATAGTGCTCCTCCAGCGCCTTGATATGTTGGGTGACCGCCGGCTGAGAGATGTGCAGCTGCTCCGACGCCCTCGTGAAATTGAGCTTTTCGGCGACGGCGCGGAAGACCTTGGCACGGTAATCGAGCATGCGGAGAAACTGGTCGTTTCGACCGTCCGGGTCAGGTCATTTCCGCCCGTCGGTCCCTGGTCTCACGGCGAAAGGTACGCGATTTCGAGAGCGACCATCGAGGCGAGCCCAAGCCAGCCCAGCACCGCGGTGGCGGACGCCCGGAAGGCGTTAGCCCGGAGCCGCTTCAGGTCCATCTCCAGACCCATTGCCGCCATCGACATCGTCATGAGAAACGTCGCCACGGAGATCACGTGATTCCCGACCGCGACGAGCACCGCCTGCTGGGCCGGAAAACTGCGGAAAAAGAGCGTGTTGATTCCCGCGACTAACAGAAAGCCGAGCACGAACCAAGGCGGCGAGATGCGACGGGTTTCTTCACGTCCGGCCGAACGCCGCGCGGTCAGCCAACCGAGCGTGAACACCGCAGGGACCAGAAGCACGACGCGCGTGAGTTTCGCAATCGTGCCGATCTCCACGGCGCCATCCACCGGCTGGACGGCCGCCATGACTTGGGCGATCTCGTGAAGGGTCGAGCCGGCGAGCACGCCGTAGGTCTGAGGCGAAAGCGGATGGAAATGCTGCCAGGCAGTGAAGCCGAGCATCGCGATCGTACCGAGCAGGCTGCCGAGCGGGATGGCCAAACCGGCATCTTCCTCGCGGGCCTGCGTCGCGGGAACCGCGGCCGCGACGGCTGAAGCTCCGCAGATCGACGTATCGACGGCGATCAACATCGCCAAGCGCGAGTCGAGGCCGAGACATCGGCCGAGCCAGCTGATGCCGATCAGTCCGCAGGTGACGACGGTGAGATCGATGAGCACGACCCGGACGCCCGCATGCATCAGCAGATCGAAGTTCAGGCGCACTCCGAGGAGGATGATGCCCCACCGGAGCAGGCGACGCGCGGAGAAACCGATTCCCGGGCGCTGGGCCATGGAGACGTGGTTGGACAACCGCCACGCGATGCCGAGCAGCAGGGCCAGGGCGAGGGGCCCCAGGTTTCCCACCACCGGCATCCTCGCCAGCACCGTTGCAGCCAACGCCAGGAGCAGCGTGAGGCTTACGCCCGAGCGAAAATGATGCGAACGACCTTTCATCCGCCGAGGATACCGCGACCGGACCGGGCTGGGGAAATACCGTTGCTCTATACCCGATAACTTCCGGCTATGGCCGCCGCGCGGCCAGCTCCGAACGGCGCCAGTGGCGCTTCGGCGAATCTTGAGTAGGATCTGCGCGCATGAAATTCGGTTTTGCCATCGCCGGCCTCGCCCTCTGCGGCGCTGTGCTCTGGGCAGGTCCCTCCATGAATGCGAAAAAGTCCTCCTCCGCCACGACCGACGAACAGTATGGCGCAGCCTGCGCGACCGACGGTGAAAAGTCGGCCTGCGGGTTGCCGTCCCATGTGGTCATCGACATGGCGAAAACCGCCGTGAAGAAATCCGACGACGAGTGGAAAAAGCTGCTCACGCCCGAACAATTCCGCGTGGCGCGGAAGCAGGGGACGGAGCCGCCCTTTCACAATGCGTATTGGGACAATCACGACGACGGCGTGTATTTCTCGGTCTGCAGCGACACGCCGCTCTTCGACAGCCGCGACAAATTCGAGAGCGGCACCGGCTGGCCGAGCTTCACCAAGCCGATCGAGGACAAGTTTGTCGGCGTTTCGCGCGACAGCAGCTACGGCATGATTCGCGACGAAGTGCATTGCAGCGTCGACGGCGCTCACCTCGGCCACGTGTTCGACGACGGTCCCGCTCCGACGGGCAAACGCTACTGCATCAACTCGGCTTCGCTGCGGTTCATGCCCCGCAAGGAGTACGACGCCTGGGTGGCGAAGCACGGTCAACAGGCCGTATCGAAGGCACCCTGACGCCCGTAGGCGCCGCTCGCGCCGGTCCCGGAGTTTCTGCCCCGGCCGGCGCCGCGGGGCAGACTACTCGTGGCGAAGGGCGTTGACCGGGTTTATCTGGATGGCGCGGCGAGCCGGGAGGAAACACGCCAGCGCGGTGACGCCGATCAGGACCAGCACGACGCCTGAATAGACCACCACGTCGAACGGCTTGGCGCCGTACAGCACGTGCGAAAGAAGGAACGTCATGCCGAAGGCTGCCAGCACGCCGACGCCGATGCCGATGATCGTGAGCCGGGCGCTGTCGCGCACGACCAGCTTGAGCACCTGGGCACGGGTGGCACCGAGCGCCATCCGAACGCCGATCTCCCGGGTCCGTTGAGTGACGCCGTAGGCGACCACCGCATACAAGCCCATGACGCCGAGGAAGAGGGCGATCAGGCCCTGGATGCCGGCGACCGTCGCGCCCATGCGCAGCGGCATGAACGCGAACACGCTCTGTCTCAGGTGCTCGTCGAGCGTGCGAACGTTGAAGACCGGCAGGTCCGGATTGACCGAGTGGATGGCGTCCCGCACCTGGGTAGCGAGAGCGGCGGGATCCAGGTTGCTGCGCACCGCGACCGTCATCGGCGAATCGTAGATTTGGGCATAGGCATAATACGCCGCGGGCCGCGGGGCTTCGGTCAGCATCATGTATTTTCCGGTGGTGGTTACGCCCACGACCTGAACCCACGGGCCGTCTTTCCAACGGCGGAAACGTTTGCCGATCGGGTCCTGACCGGGCCAGCAGGCCTCGGCCATCGCCGCGTTGACCACGGCGACGTGCACGGTGTCTGCCCGATCGTCGTCCGTGAACGTGCGCCCTTTCAGCAGTCGGACGCCCAGGGTCGAGAAATACGCCGGATCGACGACATTGGTCATGGCCGACGTCTTGCCGTCCGCGAGTTGGGCGGGCGGGTTCTCCGGGTAGAGATCGCCGAACCGCATCACGTTGTCCAAGGGGATCAGCTGCGTGAGGCACGCGGACTGCACCCCCGGAAGACTGCGAACACGAGAGAGCACGTCGCGGCTGAACGCGCGGCCATTCTCCTCGGAGAAGCGCTGCAGACTGAGGTCGAAAGACGTCAGCAACACCCCGGTGGGATTAAAACCCAGATCCAACGACCGAATCGCCTGAAGACTGCGCAGGAACACGGCCGCCATGATGAGGACCACGCACGACGACGTGATTTGCGAAAGGACCAGCATGTTGCGCAGCCGGTGGCGTTGTCCGGTGGTCCGGCCTCCGCCGCTCTCGTTCAGGCCTTCCACCAGATTCACCCGTGAGGCACGCCAGGCGGGGACGATACCCGTCAGCACGCCGGCCACGATTGAAATGGCGAAGGTGAACACCACCACGCGCCAGCCCACTTCCGTCGGCATGTAGATGGGGATGTCGGAGTTGGGGCTGAAACGGCCCAACATCCGACCGGCGAATTGCGACATATACCAGCCGGCGACGCCTGCGAGGAGCGATACGAGTACGCTTTCGACCAGCAGCTGGGCGGCGAGCCGGAGCCGCGTTGCTCCAAGGGCCGCACGCATCACGAGTTCCTTCTGCCGCGAAAGCACCCGCGCCATCATCAGGTTCGCAACGTTGGCGCAGGCGATCAGCAGCACCAAGCCGACCATGGCGACAAACAACGCGCAGAGAGCCGGCATGATCGAGGAGATGGAGGGATCCGGCCGCGCACTGTTCTCCAGCATCAGCATGACCTTTGTGCCTTTGTGCTCCTCCGGAAAAGCCGCGGCCACCTGCGCTCCGAGGACGTCGAATTCCGCCCGGGCGTCGTGAAGCGACACCCCGGGTTTCAGTCGCCCCATCAGCCGCCAGCTTGTTGCCCAGCGCTTGTCCAGCTGGTCGGCGCCGTTAGTGGGATACAGCAGCGGCAACGTGCCGGCGGGAACGAAGACCCCCAGATCCATTCCCCAGTTGAAGCCATGGAATCCGTTGGCCGCTATCCCCACGACGGTAAACGGGTGTCCATTGATGCGGATCGTCTTCCCGACGATGCCGGGATCCGCGGCGAGGTGATTCTCCCAGAAGCCGCGGCTCAGCACCGCGACCGCGGCCGTCCCGGCCGTCTCGCCGTCGGAAGGGAGCAACGTGCGGCCCAACTCCGCCGCGACGCCCATGTCGGCGAACATCGACGGTGACACCGCCTGACCCCAGGAACGGATCGGCGACTTTCCCTCCGCGCTGACTTGCAGCGGGATCATGTCGGTGGCGCAAAGCCCTGTGACCGTCTTCGTTCGCTCCCGGTATTCCTTGAAATCTGGATACGCGATGCCCACCGGCATGTTGACGGTCGGATGTTTCTGCACGACCACCACCAGCCGCTCCGGGGCGGGGAAGGGGGCCGGCTCGAAGAAGACCAGGCTGAGCATCCCGAAGATCGTTGCATTGACGGCGATGCCGAAGGCGAGGGTGAGCACGATCACAGCGGTGTAGCCGGGGCTCTTCACGATCATCCGGAGTCCGAAGCGGATGTCGCGAATCAGATGGTCGACCCACGCAAAGGGACGTCCGTCGCGGCAGGTTTCCTCGATGCTGTCGGTGTGGCCGAACTGCTTCCGCGCCTCGCGGCGCGCCTCGTCGGCGGACATGCCGGCGGCGCGATTCGCGGTTTCCTGACTCTCCATATGGAAGCGCATCTCCTCGGCCATCTCCTGGTCGAGTTTGCTGCGCCGAAAAAGCGAACGGATGCGGGTCCAGAGGCTCATGGGGACGCGGGTTGAGGGTTGAGCTGGGTCAGGAGCCCTGCAGCACTTGCCCGATGGCCAACGCCAGCTTGTTCCAACTGGTCTTCTCCGTCTCGAGCTGCTTCACGCCGACCCGGGTGAGGGAATAGAACTTCGCCCGGCGGTTGTTCTCGGACTGGCCCCATTCCGCCTTGATCCATCCGCGCTGTTCCATCCGGTAGAGCGCCGGGTAGAGGGAGCCTTCTTCGACGCGGAGCACGTCTTGCGAGAGGAGGTGAATGCGTTGGGCGATGCCGAAGCCGTGCATCGGCCCGGCGCTCAGGACCTGAAGAACCAGGAGGTCGAGCGTGCCTTGGAGGAGTTCCATTTTTGCCATGGGATAAGCGTGGTTGCGACCGTCTACCCTAGAACATCTAGGCTTCATCCCTAGAACGTCAAGGGAAGAACTGCGACGGTTGGCTTTTGGCGCATCCTGCCGTGGCGGACGGAGGAATCGCGAACCATGGGGAGTCGCGCCGATGGTCGTTTCGGATGGTCCGCCCATGGCGCGGCCGCGTCGGTTGGGTACCTTCGACGAAATCCGACCGCCATGCCTTTCTCGAGCGAGTTTTCCTTCCGAAGCGAACGCGACCGGCTCCGTCAGGGCGCCAGGACCTTTCCCGGTCTGGCCGAGGAGGCGCGCTGGATTTCCGACTGGTTGGGCGACGCCAAGGTGGTGCTGCTCGGGGAGGCGAGCCATGGAACGCACGAGTTCTACGAGCTTCGGGCGGAGATCACTCGCAACCTCATCGAGCGCCATCGCTTTTCGGCCGTCGCGATCGAAGGCGACTGGCCCGATGCGTATCAGGTGCACCGCTACATTACGCGGGAGGGCGTCGCGGGCTCTGCCGAGTCGGCGCTGGGCGGATTTGCCCGGTTTCCGCAGTGGATGTGGCGCAATACCGTCGTGCGCGATTTCGTGGGCTGGCTGCGGGCGAGGAATCTCAGCGTTGGTGCGGCGCAGGATCGGACCGACTTCTTCGGCCTCGACCTCTACAGCCTGCGTTCGTCGATGCAGGCGGTGGTCGCGTACCTGGAAAAGGTCGATCCTGAGGCGGCGCGGGCGGCCAAAGCGAGCTACGGTTGTTTCGAGGATTTTGGGCAGGAAACGGAATCCTACGCCTGGGCCTCGAAACATCTGGGAGAAGGTTTGTGCGAGGACGTCGTGGTTCGCGAACTCCTGGCTCTCCGCTCGCGGCGGGCGGAGTACGTGGAGGCGGACGGACACGCGGCGCACGAAGAGTTCTTTTCCGCCGAGCAGAACGCGCGCGTGGCCCGCAACGCCGAGGAGTATTACCGCACGATGCTGCATGGCCGCGTCGCCTCGTGGAATATCCGCGACCGGCACATGGCCGAGACGCTCGATCAGCTGATGGAGCACCTCCGTCGGCGCGGCCTCCCGCAGAAGATCGCCGTTTGGGCGCACAACTCGCACCTCGGCGACGCGCGGGCGACGGAGGTCGCCAAGGAAGGGGAGTTGAACCTGGGGCAACTCGTGCGTGAGCGCTACGGTGAGACGGCGAAATTGCTCGGCTTCACGACCTACACGGGTGCGGTGACTGCCGCCTCGGATTGGGATGCCCCGGCGCAGCACAAGCGCGTCCGGGCGGCGCTGCCGCACAGCTACGAGGAGCTACTGCATGAGCTGAACCTTCCGCGTTTCTTCCTCCCGCTGCGCGGGCCCGGAGCGGTGGGCAGAAATCTCCTGCCGGAATGGCACCTCGAACGGGCGATTGGCGTGATCTATCGGCCGGAGACGGAGCGCTGGAGCCACTATTTCCACTGCAATCTGGCGAACCAGTTCGACGCGGTGATGCACATCGACCGGACCACGGCGCTCGAGCCGTTGGAGCGAACGCCGCTTTGGGAGTCGGGCCGGGTGCCCGAGACCTTCCCCTCCGGCGTCTGAGCGCGACGCCCGGACAGGCGTAGTCAGGACCAGGATACTAGTCGCGCGGGCCGCGATGGCGTCAGGGCTGCGGGCGAAGTCATGGCGCGCCGAACGTCTCGATCCGCACTCCGGCGTCCTGCATTTCCTGAATGGCACGCCGGTCGTCGCCGGCGCGGACGTTCACCGCCCGGCAACCGTCGACCAGAAGCGCGACGCCGAGGCCGAGCTGGCGGGCGTCGAGCGCGGTGAACTTCACGCAGTAGTCCGTGGCGAGGCCGAGGACCGCTACCTCCGTCACGCCGCGCTCCTTGAGGTATTCGCCGAGGCCTGTGCTTTTGCGGTGCCCGTTGTCGAAAAAGCCGCTGTAGCTGTCGATGCGCGGATCCGTGCCCTTCTGGAACACCCGCTGGAATCGTCCGCTTTCGAGTCCGGGCGCAAACGCCGCTCCAAACGTGTTCTGCACGCAATGCGCCGGCCAGAGAATCTGCTGGAGCCCGTCGAGGTTCACGACCTGCCCCGGCTTCGAGCCCGGATGATTCGAGGCGAAACTGCCATGATTTGCGGGGTGCCAGTCCTGGGTCCCAACGGTGAGCCCGAACCGCCCCGAGCGAAGGGCGGAGTTTGCCGCCCGAATCACGGCGTCTCCGTCCGCCACGGGCAGGGCTCCGGTCGGCAGGAAATCGTTCTGCACATCCACCACCAGGAGGGCGTTCATGGTGCTACGGATGGCGAGACGGACGAAGCTGGCAAGGATGGATCCGGGGGGCGCTAGCTGGTGATGAAGTCGAGGATGACCGGCTTCGTCAGGTTGGCGAAGTCAGCGAACGACATCTTGATCGATTCGTTGTGGGTGCAGGCGTTGAACGTGATCTGCGGCTCGTTGGCCAGTTCGTGCGAGATGTAGACCGGGAGTCCGTAGAGGTTTCCGAACGGCGGCATGGCGCCGATCTCGCAATCGGGGAACCGGTCCTTGAATTCGTCTTCCGTGGCGAGACGCACGTCGTGCGTATCCAACATTTCGCGCAGGTCCGAGAGCACGATCTTGCGGTTCGCCGGCACGACGACCATCGCGAGCTTGTCGTTCATGTGCACGATGACGGTTTTGGCAAAGCCCCGGCCGGTGACGTGCGACGAAGCCGCTGCTTCGGGCGCGGTGTAGGCGGGCGGATGCAGGATCGTGACGTACTCGACCCCGCGGCTGTCCAGATACTCTTTCAGTTTCGTGGCTGGCATGACGCCTCCTTCGATTTGAGATCTGCGAACGCCGAGCGGAACGAGGGCGCCGATGCCGGGCTGCAGCGGCGTCCCCGTGCTCGTTGGCGATAGTTTATCCACGATCCGCGGCGTGCCAATGCCGTTCGGGCAATTCCGGCGTTTTCCTTTCCACCGATGTACCGCCGGCGCAACCGGGAGCCGGGCGGCCTCTACGCACTGCGAGCGTCGAAGCGGGACGAGTCCCGGAGCTGTTCCCAGAGCTTCCGCTCGGCTTCGGACAGCTCCGTCGGCAGCTCCACGTTTACCACCACGTAGAAGTCCCCGCGCTCGCCTGTCTGACCCTTCGGCAGACCTCGATCGCGGACGCGCAGCTGACGACCGTGCTGCGACCCCGGAGGCACGCGCATCCTGAGCCGGCCGCCGAGCGTCGGCACGTCGATGGTGGTTCCCAGAACCGCTTCCCACGGGGCAAGATCCAGGTCGTAGTAGACGTCCGAGCCCCGCACGCGGAAATCCGGGTGTGCCGCCACTCGCACGCGGAGGTACAGGTTTCCAGCCAGTCCCCCTCCCGCGCCCGGCTCGCCTTTGCCTCGCACCCGAATGCGGCGGCCCTCCTCGGCGCCCGGAGGGATGCGCACCTTGAACGTTTCGGTTTCGCTCTCGCCGGTTCGGGGATCGGTTCTCCGCAGGGAGATGCTTCGTTCGGAGCCGTGGAGCACCTCGTCGAGGGTGACCAGGATTTCGCCTTCGATGTCCTGGCCGCGGCTCGCTCCGAAGCCTTCCTCTCCGCCGTCCTCGTCGGTGAACGCGAAGCCGCGTCCCTGGCCTCCGCCGAAGAACTGCTCGAAGAAGTCGCTGAAGCCGGTGCTGCCGCCGAAGTCGAACTCGGTGGCCCGACCGAAGCCGGGTCCGGCTTGACGCCAGGTGTGGCGCCGGGGAGGCGGCGGCACGCCTTGCGGTTCGTTCCAGTGCTCACCCAACTCGTCGTAGCGCTTCCGTTTTTCCGGATCGCCGAGCACCTCGTAGGCTTCGTTGATTTCCTTGAACTTCTGCTCGGCGGTTTTTTTGTCCTTCGCGACGTCGGGATGGTACTGCCGGGCCAGTTTGCGGAACGCCTTCTTGATGTCCTCCTGGCTCGCCTCGCGCGGCACATCCAGGAGGGAATAGTAGTCTTGGAATTCTACGGCCATGGTGGATACGGAAATGGATTCTTTCCGGAATGTAGCGCGATTCGCCGGCCGTGCCAACGAGCGCTCCAGGTGTTCGAACGTCGCGCAGGCATTTGCCTCGAATTTCGTCTGACCGGCGCCTTCCGCATCGACCGGATCGGCTGCGGAAAGCGACGCGCGGAGGCGCAAAAAATCCATTTCACTCCGCCGGTTTTCCTGCTTCATCTCGCGCCATGATTCTCTCCGAGACTCTGCTCCGTCCGGAAGCGCTCGAACGCCGCGCAGGCTCCGTATCCAAGGAGACCCGCCGATGAAGATCTACTTCATGGGCATTTGCGGCACGGCGATGGGCAATGCGGCCTTGCTGGCCCGCGCCGCCGGACACGAGATCCTCGGAGCGGATACAGGCGTCTATCCGCCGATGAGCACGGTGCTGGCGGATGCCGGCATCCAGCTGCACGAGGGGTACGACCCGGAGCGTCTGGCACGGCTTGCGCCCGACCTCGTTGTCGTCGGCAACGCGATGAGCCGGGGCAACCCCGAGGTGGAGTGGCTGCTCGACATCCGTGCGATCCCGGTCACCTCGCTGCCGGCGATGCTGCACGACTTTGTCCTGGCGAAACGGCGCAACATCGTCGTCTGCGGCACGCACGGGAAGACCACCACCACGTCGCTGGCGGCGTTTCTTCTCCGAGAGAACGGCCGGGACCCTGGCTTTCTGATCGGCGGCGTGCCGCAGGATCCGCCGGTCGGCAACCATCTCGGCGCGGCCGGCGATCCGTTCGTGATCGAGGGCGACGAGTACGACAGCGCGTTTTTCGACAAGCGCAGCAAGTTCATCCATTACGCGCCGTCCATCGCCGTGCTGAACAATCTCGAGTTCGATCACGCCGATATCTTCCGGGACCTGGCCGACGTGCAGCGGACGTTCGTGCACCTTTCGCGCATCGTTCCCCGGTCCGGTTGGATCGTGATGAACGGCGACGATCACAACCTGCTCGCCCTCGGAGCCATGCCGTGGACGCGCGTCCTGCGCGTCGGCACCTCCGGCGACTGCGACGTGCGGATCTCCGATTTTTCCGAGGACGGTTCAGGGGCCCGGTTCTCGCTCCACTGGCGCGGCGCGCGTTGGGCCGACATCGCCTGGAAGCTTCCGGGACTCTACAACGCCCGCAACGCCGCGATGGCCGCGACGGCGGTGGCCCTCGCTTTGGCGCCGGGCAGCCGGGAAGCGGGCCGCGCGGCCGCATCGCTCGATCTACCGAGCGCGATCAAGCTGGATTCCCTGAGCCGTTTTCGCGGCGTGAAGCGCCGGCAGGAAACGCTGCTCAACACCCCGGCGCTGACCGTGATCGAGGATTTCGGTCATCACCCGACGGCTCTGGCCGAAACGCTGCACTCGTTCCGCTCGAAGTACCCGGGGGCCTTGCTGACGGCGGTGTTCGAACCGCGGAGCAACACGGCTCGAACGAAGACGCTTCAGTCGGGTTTCTCGCGAGCGCTCGCGAATGCGGACGACGTATTTCTCGGCGCCGTCAATCGGGCGGAGAAGCTGAGCGCGGACGAGCGCTTCGACGCGGAAGCCGTCGCGGAGCATCTCGAGACGCACGGCGTGCATGCGCATGCGTTCGCGACCAACGCGGCGCTGCTCGAAGCCCTCGTCGCGGCGGTCAGGGCTCAGCGGGGCGAAAAGCCGAGAGTCGTGGCGTTCTTCAGCAACGGCTCATTCGACGGCATCATCCCGAAATTCGTCGCGGCGGTGAAGTGACGCCGCGAGCGGGAGGCCGGGGCGCGACGCGCTCAGGCCGTCGCGCGGTCACTGCGCCTGCTTGGCGACCTTGGTCTTTGCCGGCTTCTGGCCTTCGGGCAGGGCGAGCAGATCGTAGTCCTGGTAGTCGGTGATCTTCACCTCGACGAACTCGCCGACGGGAAGATCGCGTGAGACGTAAACGCGGCCGTCGATATCCGGGGCGTCGGCCTCGCCGCGGGCGATGCCGGGCTCTTCGACGAGAACCTTCAGCGTGCGGCCAACGGAGCGCTTGCTCACCTCGGCGGCGATTTCCTTCTGCAGCGCCATCGTGCGGTGCCAGCGCGCCTCCTTGGTCTTGGACGTAAGCTGGCTTTCCATCTTGGCCGCGCGGGTGCCTTCCTCCTGGGAATAGCGGAAGACGCCGAGACGCTCGAACTTCGTGTCGCGGATGAAGCCGCAGAGTTCCTCCACGTCGGCTTCCGTTTCACCCGGGAAGCCGACGATGAACGTCGTGCGCAGCGCGATTCCGGGAATGCCGGCTCGAATGCGTTTCACCAGATCGCGGATGTAGGCGGACGAGGTCTCGCGCTGCATCGTGCCGAGCATGTGGTCGCTGATGTGCTGCAGCGGCATGTCGACGTAGCGGGCGACCTTCGGGCATTCGGCGATGGTGCGGATCAGCTCGTCGCTCCAGTGAGCCGGATGGGTGTACAGCAGGCGTATCCAGAAATTGCCTTCGATCGCGTTCAGCTGGCGGATGAGCGTGGTGAGCGCGGTGCCGCGGGAGGAATCCACCGGCGTGCGCGGATTCGGACGCTCCTCCCACGTGTCCATGCCGAAGAAAGTCGTGTCCTGGGAAATCAGGTTGATTTCCTTCACGCCCTCGGCGACGAGGCGCCGGGCCTCGTTGACCACGCTGTCGACCGAGCGGCTGCGGTGGCGCCCGCGGATCTGCGGGATGATGCAGAACGTGCAGGGGTGATTGCAGCCCTCCGCGATCTTGATGTACGCGAAATGGCGAGGCGTGAGACGGAAGCGCGGCGTGTCGTAGTCCGGAATGTAGGTGGACCGAGGCGTGACGAAGCTCTCCGGGCCTTCGTTCTTGCCGCGCTCCTTCTCGAAGATCCCCTCGATGATCGGCGCGACCTTTGTGATCTGGTCGAGGCCGATGAACGCGTCGACCTCCGGAAGCGCGTTGGGCAGATCCTTGGAGAACCGCTGGGACATGCAGCCGGCGACGATCAGCTTCTGCTCCTTGCGGCGCTTGCGCATGCCGCGGTTCTGGTTGGCCTCGAGGATCGCGTTGATCGATTCCTCCTTGGACGAGTCGATGAACGAGCAGGTGTTGACGATGACGACGTCGGCCTTCTCGGCCTCCGGAATGACCTGCATGCCGGCTTGGTGGAGGTGGCCGACCATGATCTCGCTATCGACGAGATTCTTGGCGCAACCGAGGGAGATGAGACTAACCTTGATCATGGAATACGGACGGGAAACGAAAACGGCCGGAACCTAAGCACGGAACGAGCGCGAATGCACACCGGAGCGCATGCGGCCCTCGGGTGGATATGCGTCCATGGAGAGCGAGAGCTGAAACGGAAAAACGAAAAAACCGCGGCAGGTGGGCCGCGGTCTGTGAAACAAAACGGGCGACAGCGTTATTTCTTGGCCGCCTTCGCAGCAGGCTTCTTGGCGGCGACCTTCTTGCGCTTGTGATACGCGGCGCGACGCTTCCGTTTGATCTCTTTGTTGTATTGTTTGCTCATGATGGTATGCGAAAGGGGCAAACAATGCGCAAAGCCCCGGATGTGAGTCAAGAACGGGGAGCGGCGGGAGCGGCTGCCTTGCTTTCGCCCGCTCCGACGGCGGTGACGGCGACGGATTTCGCCGTGCTCTCGATCTGCACTCCGTGATGCTTGAGCGTGCGGCCGACTTGCCGGTCGTACTCGGCCACCGCCTTCCGCGCGTCGGCGGCGGCGGCGTATTCGAGCATCTCGGCCTGCGAGAGGTATTCCTGCGCCTGAAGCACGAAAAGCGTCGAGCTCTTCCCGACCCGGTGGAGCTTGATCTCGTCGTCGAGGCTCTGCTGCGCCGCCTGCCGGGCGAGCCGGGCGGCGACCATGCGTTTCTGCGTGCTCGTGAGTTCGGCGGCCGCGTTGCCGAGGTCGACGACGATCTGCTGCTCCAGCTGCTCCACCTGCGCCTGCGATTGACGGAGCTGGAGGTTGGCGGCGCGGAGGCGTCCGCGCTCCTGGGCGAAGGTCAGGGGGATCGTCACGACGGCTCCGGCACTGTAGGAGCGCGTATCGCGGGTATCCATGTTGTGGCGACTCTCGGGCCACGTGTCGCCGATGCCGTGATACCCGTAGCTGCCCACGAGGTTCACCTGGGGGAGAAACTGGTTGCGCTGGTAACCGCGGTTGAGGCGCTGGCGCTGCACCACGATCCGCGAGCGTTGATAATCCGGACGGGCCAGCAGGGCCTCGCGGAAATCGGCGGCGGTGTCCGCCGTGACCGCGGCGGGAGGGGGAGGCGGAGCGATTTCGATCGGGCCGCTCAGGAGCTTGAGCGTGTGTTCGTCGGAGATGAGCAGGCGCAGCGCGTTGCTCTGCGCGTCGACGGAGCGCTCGGCCGAGAGGACGGAGTTTTCGCGGAACGCGACGCGGGCTTTGGCCGCGGTCACGTCGGATTCGGCGACGTTGCCCACTTGATAGCGACGTTCGTTTTCCGCGAGCAGGGACGCGGCGAGTTCGCGCGAGCGGCGGGCGACGCGGAGGCTCGCCTGGGCGAGGTAGAGATCGTTGTACGCGTAGATCACCTGGGTGATCGTGTCGGTCAGCTGCTGACGGTATTCGCACTCGGAAATCGCCCGGTCGGCCTTCGCGATGCGGATGCTCGCCAGTCCGGCACCGAAGCCGAAATCGCGCAACAGAGGCTGCTCAAAGGTGACTCCGGTGAACGAATAATAGGTGTGGGCGAAATCGTGGGTGGAGTCGCGCTGGTTCACGGTGCTCAGCCCGACGGTGTAGCGGAGGCCCCACGGCATGAGTCCGCCGAGCCCGGCTTCGTAGGAATCGGTCGAGACGATGTAGGAGGGGGGGCGAGCACCGGTGATCGGGTCTGCGCCCTGCGGGTCGCCGCTCTCCTTGAACTTGTAGGAGAGCTGAATGCTCGGGTCGAAGCGGCCCCATTGCGTCGTCAGGTTTGCGCGCGCGATGGGCGCGTTGAACGACACGACGCGGATCGCGTAATTCTTGGTCAGGGCCTGTTGAATCGCCTCGTCGAGCGTCAAGGCGGGCACGGTCGGTTCTTCCGCGCGCGAGAGTCCCGCGGTGAAAAAACACGCGAGCAAGGCGAGAGAGGTGGCGAGGCGCTTGGTGGGCCGGAATAGCATGGCGTAGGGAGAACGGCTCCTCCATTGCAGGGGCTGTGCCACGCGATCTCCTGATTTGCTAGCCATTATAAAGCAAGGACAAGCGCGAGCGTGTAGCTGGGACCTGGGTACAGACCGACGGCGGAATCGACACGGTTCCGTCCCAAAAATGGGAAGTCCCGCGCGGATCGCGAGCGACCTTCGGTGTCGCCGACGTTCACGGTTGAGTGGGATAGATCGGCTCCGCGCGGGCGATGCGATCGCCGGAGCGCTGCCACCGGTAGATCGGAACCCCTTCAGGCCGCTTCAAGGCTTTGAACAGCGCAGGCTCGTCGCGTTTTTGGAGCGTGAGTTCGGCGACTCCCGACGCGTCGCAGCTCAGGAGTTTTGCGTAGCCCTTGTAGTGTCTCGCTTCGCCGACGATCCGCGCGGTGCCGTCAGGCGCCAAAACCGCGTCCGGAGTCTGGAGGCCGGGGCTCTCGGCGACGAGAAAGCTGTAGGGCAGGCTGCGCAGGTCGATTCCGGCGCGCTGGCCGAAGCGGACCCAATCCGAGTCGGCATAGATCGCGGCGGGCGGATCGGCGAAATAGTGGCACCAATGCCGGGCATTCTCTGGAGCGAGCAATCCGCAGGCAGCGCCGTGCGTGCACGGAGCGACGACGCGGAGATCCGACCGCAGATGTTCGCGAATCTCGATCAGCTGCCGGCTGACGGCGTGGGTTCCGGGCTCGACCCAAATCACCGAGCCGGCGCGACGGACCAGCGCGATGAGATCCGCGAGCTCCTGTCGAGGCAGCTCGTTGAGCACGTGGCTGACGACGAGCACGTCGGGAGCCGCGCTGCGCGGCCACTCGGCCACCTCCAGCGAGGGATAGGTCTGCCGGCCGGAGGAAACGGTGAACTCGCGTGCAAGCGACGAGTGGTCCCAGGCCCACAGGGCGCGAAACCGAGCGGGACCGAAGGCGTCGATGACGCGGCGTCCGGCGACGCCACTGCCGCAGCCCCAATCCAGCAGGGTGAGTCGTGAATCCGCGGCCGCGTCTTTCGTCGGGCGAGGCGCCCAGCGGCGCAGCCTCAATTCGCGAAGCACCGCGTCCCATTTCCACCCGATGCGTTCGCCGAACGTCAGGTTGTAATGCTCGAGATCCGACAGTGAACTCCAGTACGGGCCGTTGCCCGCGGCGCCGCTGAGAAAACCGTCGCGAAGACGGTCGAGCGCGGCCCAGTCGAGTTTTTCCCAATCCATGACGCGAATCAGAGAGCGACGCCCAGAAGCGAGGCAAGGCGCTGCGAGCGGATGCCCCAGAACTCGGCGAACTCCTGTATCCGCCGGGCCGCTGAAGGTTCGCCCGCGGGACCGGCTTTCAGGGCGGCGATCATGAGGTTCTTCGCCGTGTGTTCGGTGGAGATGAACTCAAAGACCTTCGTGCGATAGCCCGCCCACTCGAGCAGTTGGGCGCGGAGGGCGTCGGTCACGAATTCCGCCTGTCGTTCCTGAAAGATCCCGTGCTTCAGCGCGTCGGCCAGGATGGGCGGCGACTTGAGCTGCGGGCGCAGTTCCTTCTGGCAGCAGGGCGAAACGATGAGGAGAGGCGCGCCGGCGGCGACGCCTTGGGCGAGCGCGTCGTCGGTCGCCGTGTCGCAGGCGTGAAGGGCGATCAGGACGTCGGGTGCGGGCACCGCGGCCTCCGCGATCGTGCCGGCGACGAAGGTCAACAGGCGAAAACCCTCGCGACGGGCGACGTCGTTGCAGAGCGCGACCAACTCCGAGCGAGCCTCGACGCCGGTCACTTCCGCGCGGTCGCCGAAAAACGCGGCCGCCCCGAACGTGAGGTAACCCTTGCCGCAGCCCATGTCGACGATCCGGAAGGGCCGGTCGGCCGGCAGCGGCGCCTCGTCGGAGAGATGGCTCAGCAGCTCGACGAAACGGTTTATTTGGCGGAATTTCGAAGCCATGCCCTCGCGCGGCTGTCCGCGATCGTTGATCACGCCTAGTTCCTTCAGCCAGGGAGCCGAAGCGGGGATAAGGTAGTCGCGGGCGCGATCGTGCGCCGCCGGGGCCGGGCTCGGAGCGGCGGTCGCGGTTTTCAGGTGAAGGCGCGTCTCGCCCCGGTCGTCCGTCGCGAGCTGCGCAACCTGCGCGGGGGTGAAGAGGTGCGCGTCGAGAAACTCGCCGCCGACGAGCGGATCGAGAAGGGCGAGCGCTTCGGGAATCGGATGGTTTTTCGTCACGTCGCGCGTTGCGTATCGATAAACGAACGACAGCTGCGCGCCGGCTTTCAGAGTGACAGGGCGGACGAAGAGGTTCTTCAGCGCCGGGTCGGCGCCGCGATACTTGCCGAGCGTCAGTTTCACCAGCGCACCGTTCTCGGCGGCGGCGTGGAGCAGGGCGAAAAAGCGTTCGCGGGCGGAGGGCGCGGGCATGGCGAGATCGCCGCAGGGAAGGCCGAAAAGCGCAAGACGTCATCGTCGTGCACCGGCGACTCGCCTTGCGCTCGGAGGCTGTTTCCGTCGCACTGTCGGAATGCGTATCGAACACGTGGCGGTGTGGACGAGGAATCTCGATCGGCTCCGGGATTTTTATGTCCGGAATTTCGGCTGTTCGTCCGGCGACAAATACACCAACGCGGCGAAAGGCTTCAGTTCGTACATGCTTTGCTTCGAGAGCGGCGCTCGGTTGGAGCTGATGAGCCGGACCGACGTTACGGAACGGACATCGCAGTCGCCGCAGGTTGGCTACGCCCATTTTGCGCTGGCCCTCGGAAGCGAGGAAGCCGTGCGGCAGTGGACGGAGAAGCTGCGCAAGGCAGGCGTGCCCGTCGCTTCGGAACCGCGGCGGACGGGGGACGGCTATTACGAAAGCGCGGTGTTGGACCCCGACGGCAATACGGTTGAATTGACAGTCTGACAGCAACCGCGGCGGGCCCGCCGCGCAGGTTACTCTAACGAACGATGCTGGGTCCGGTTGCCGGCCCCTTCGGTTCGTCCGATCCACAACTATTCCCCACCATGAAACTCATCCAACGAAGTCTGTTGTGTCTGGCCCTGGCGTTACCCTTTGGCTTGGGCTTTGCCGCCGAGGGTGGCAGTTCGGCGCACACGGTCGCGAACCCCTCCGGATTCCAGGTCCGGCGCGGCGTGAATCTGAGCCACTGGCTCTCTCAGAAAATCCCGTGGAGCGATCCGGCGACGTTCATCACGGAAAAGGATTTTCAGTTCATCCGCAGCATCGGCTACGACCATGTCCGCGTGCCGGTCGACGAGATCGAACTCTGGGACGAGAACGGTAAGCAGAACGAAAAGAACTTCGCGCACCTGACCGCTGCGTTGCACTGGGCGCGCAAGCACGAGCTGCGCGCGATCGTCGATCTCCACACGGTGCGGGCGCACCACTTCAACGCCGCGAACGAAGGCCTCACGAACACGCTTTGGACCGATCCGAAGGCCCAGGAGCATTTCCTCCAGCTCTGGCGCGACCTGTCGTCCCACCTGAAGGAGTTTCCCACCGATTGGGTGGCGTACGAAATCATGAACGAACCGGTGGCCGACAAGCCGGAGCAGTGGAACGCACTCATCGCGACATCGATGAAGCTCATCCGGAGCATCGAGCCGCAGCGCGTGATCGTGATCGGCGCGAACCGCTGGCAGACGGCGGGCAACTTCCCGTACCTGGAAGTGCCGAAGGACGACGCCAACATCATCCTCAGCGTGCACACCTACGAGCCGATGGCGTTCACCCATCACACCGCCAACTGGGTGCCGATTCGGGATTACGAAGGCCCCGTGCACTATCCCGGCCAGACGATCACGAAGGCGGAGCTGGACAAATACGTTCCGGCCTCGAAAGCGACGCTCCGCAAGGACCTGGTCGCGGGCGGAGGGGAGCACGTCTGGAACAAGGAGCGCATCGCCCAGGAGCTGAAGCCGGCGTTCGACCGGGCGCGTCAGCTCGGACTGCAGCTCTACTGCGGCGAGTTCGGTTGCCTGCCGACGGTTCCCCGGAAGGACCGGCTCGCGTATTACCGCGACATGCGGGCGGTGCTCGAGGAGAACGGCGCCGCGTGGGCCAACTGGGAATACATGGCGGACTTCGGAATTGTGCCGTTCCGCTCGGAGGAAGAGGCCAAGACCGCCAAACCGGATGAGGGCCTGATCGAAGTCCTGCTCGGGAAGAACTGAAGAACTCAGGATCGGGCGGCGAACGCCGCCCTTCCTTCTCCGAAGACACGGCCGGAATCGCGAGATTCCGGCCTGTTCTTTTTCCGGAGAAGCGACTGCTCCCGCGGGCGTTCAGCCCTGCGGAACGATTTTCGCGAGCTGCACGCAGGTGGCGGCGAAGCTGGCCTCCAGCTGTGCGATGCGCGCCTCCAGACCGGCGAGACCGTTGTTGCGCGAATCGTGCTCGAGCTTTTCCGCCAACGCGCGGACTTCCGTCGCTCCGATGTTGCTGGAACTGCCCTTGATGCTGTGCGCGGCGCGGGTGAACTTCGGCTGGTCGGCGGCGACCAGCGACTCCTTCATCTCCTGGACCCGTTTTGGCGTATCTTCGATGTAGATACCGATGATGTCCCGGAGGAATCCGTCGCCATCGTCGGGACTCAGTGCGCGGAGGTTTTCGATGGCCTCTGGATCGATTAGGTTCTCGTTGGACATACGGAGTGGCAGATGTCGGAAGCGACGGTTGAGTAATACGGGATCAGCTCGCCCATTCAAAGGACGTATTCTGCTCCACCTCTTCTATGGTCGTGAGGCCGAGCAGGACCTTTTTCAGGGCGTCGTAACGCAAGGGGCGGAATCCGACCTTCATGGCCGCTTTGGTGATCTCCTGGGCGCTTCGGCGCTCCGAGATCAGCGTGCGGATCTCCTCGGTGATCGGGACGAATTCGTGGAAGGCGATGCGGCCCTTGTAGCCGGTGCCGCGGCAGGCCGGGCAGCCCCGACCGCGGTAGAAGGTCACGTCCGTCAGTCCGTCTTCGTGGAAATATTTGAGCAGCGTCTCGCGCGACGGCTCGTAGGGCTCCTTGCAAGCCTCGCAGATGCGGGCGACGAGGCGCTGGGCCATGACGCCGATCACGGACGGAGCGACCATGTAGGGCTCCACGCCGATTTCCATCAGGCGTACGATCGCCTGGGCGGCGGTGTTGGTGTGCAGGGTGGCGAAAACGAGATGACCCGTGAGAGCGGCCTCGGTCGCGATTTTCGCCGTCTCCAGGTCGCGGATCTCGCCGACCAGGATGACGTCCGGATCCTGGCGGAGAAGCGATCGGAGGATGGTGGCGAACTTCAGGTCGATGTGGCTGTTGACCTGCGTCTGCGTCACGCCGTCCATCTGGATCTCGATCGGATCCTCGATGGTGGAGATGTTGAGATCGGGGTTGTTGATCTCGTGAAGGGCGGCGTAGAGGGTCGTCGTTTTTCCGGAGCCGGTGGGACCGGTGACGAAGATGATGCCGTTTGGACTCTGGATGAGTCGCTTGAACGGCTGCAGCACCGTCTGGGAAATCATCATCTTGTCCAACGTCAGCATCGTCCGGCGACCGGACATTGCGAGAATGCGGACCACGGCCTTTTCGCCGTGTCCCGACGGAATGGTCGACAGGCGGAAATTGGCGTTGGAGCTGCCGATCGGCATCGAGAAGCGTCCGTCCTGGGGAAAACGCGCTTCGGCGATGTTGAGGTTGGACATGATCTTCAGGCGCGAGATCACGGCCCGGTGCAGCTTGCGGGAATAGGTGAGCACCTCGCGGAGCCGTCCATCGACGCGGAAACGGATGCGGGCGATGTTTTCCTGCGGCTCGATGTGGATGTCGGTCGCGCGCTCGCGGAGGGCAAAATGGATGACCTCGTCGACCAGCTGGACGAGGGAATCGGAATCGGCCAGCTGCGCGATCTTGTCGACCGCGAGATCCGGGTCGGTGAACAGCCGCGAGCGCTCCAGCTCGGCGAGGCTGTCCTCGAGATTCTTGTCCGACGAGTAGTGGATGACGATCGCGTCGTGGATGTCGCGCGGCAGGGCGAAAACGGGGCTGATCGGAATCTGCGCGATCTGGGCGAGGCGCTTGGCGAGCTCCTCGTTGCGCGGCTCCGCCATCGCGGTCGTGAGCACTCCGTTGATGACATAGAGACCGATGGCCTGGGCCTTTTTGGCGATCTCGACCGGAATGCGTTCCAGCGCCTCGTCGGTGATGACGGAGGCGAACGGGTCGACGTAGGCCACGCCCAGCGTATCCGCCCAGATGCGACACGCGTCGTCCTTGCCGGCGTATTTCCGCTCGACGATCTCCTGCAGCAGCTGGAGCGTGATGCCGTGCTGGGCCGCGAGCGAATCGACTTCCTGCTCGCAGTCGAAATGCGGGATGGCCCGCAGAAGATCGAGAAAGGGAGCGTTCACGGCGTTGGGGCGCGGCGGCGCTTGGCTTGGGTTTGGAACAGTTTCCCGATCTCCTCCTGCTGGAGTTTTTCCATGCCGAAGCCTCCGGTCACGCGCTCGAGTTTCAGTTCATCCAGCAGTTCCGGCAGGGAGTAGCGGACCATCGCGATCGCGGCGGTGGCGGGATGAGGGTGGGGCGAATGGGGCGAGGAGGTCATGGCCTATTCTGCGGAGAAGCAGTCCACGATTGTTTGCCGGAGCGCGGCCAGGATCTCGTCCTTGGGCGTGTCCTTCCGAATGTAGTTCGCAGCGCCGAGTTGGAGCGCCTGCTCGACGGTCTGCCGGTTGGCGAGGGACGTGAGCATCACCACGACGCAGTGGGGATCGACCGTCATCAGCTGGCGGAGCGTCTCGATGCCGTCCTGCACGGGCATGTTCACGTCGAGCAGAACGAGGTCCGGGTCCTCTCGCTTGTAAGCTTCGACCGCGTCTTTGCCATTGGCCGCTTCGATCAACACCGGGTTTCCGAGCTGGCGGAGAATCAGTCCGATGAATTTTCGGACATGGAGTTCGTCGTCTACGAGGAGGACTGTGCCGTCGAATTGCATGGGGTTAAGCGGGCAGCATCACCGAGAATTCGCAACCGCCCGTGGAAAGGTTTGTGGCCGTGATGGCGCCCCGGTGCGCCTCGACGATCTTGCGGCAGATCGCGAGGCCGAGGCCCGTGCTTTTCTCCCCGCCGGTGGGTTTCACCGAGAGCACGCCGAAATCCTTGAAGAGCTTGTGCCGCTCGTTTTCCGGAATACCCGGCCCCTGGTCCTGCACGGCGATGGTGAAGGCGGGATGGAAGCCGGTGATCCGGACGTTCACCGTGGATCCAGGAGGTGAATACTTCACGGCGTTGCTGATCAGGTTGTCCAGAACCTGGCGCATTTTTGGCGCGTCGATGCGGGCCACGGCCGCTTCCGATGGGGGCTGGAAGACGATCTTCGTGTTCTTTTTCGCCGCGTTGATGCTGTTCAGGTAAACGGATTTCTCCACCAGCTCCGCGAGATTCTGCGGTTCGCGGTGAACCTTGAGCTCGCCCGCCTCGATCGTGGCCACGTCGAGCAGCTCGTTCAGCAGGTTGAGCATCGATTGGCTGGTGTCGTAGATCGTGTCGACGAGGTCCTTCTGTTCCGCCGACATCGGACCGACGGTCCCGTCGCGGAGGAATTCCGCCAGCCCGCGGATCGAGGCGAGCGGATTGCGCAGATCGTGCGCCGCCATGCCGAGCAGCTTGTTTTTCGCCGCGTTGGCCTGCTTGAGCTGATCGACGAGCGCCTTCTGCTGCTCGACGAGAAGTTTGTTTTGCAGATGGGCCCGGATGCGGGCGAGCGCCTCTTTGCGACGGAAAGGCTTGAGCAGGTAGTCGACGCCGCCGGACGCCAAGCCCTCGACGATATCGTCGGAGTCGTTCTTGGCCGTGATGAAAACGATCGGCGCGGTGTTTTCGCCGTAGCGATTCCGGAGTTCGCGGCAGGCTGCGAAGCCGTCGATTCCCGGCATCACCACGTCCATCAGGACCAAATCTGGTTTGAACTCCTCATATTTCTCCAGGGCTTCCTCGCCGGAGGCCGCGTCCGCCAGGACGTAACCCTCCGTCTGCAGCATTCCGGTGATGATACGGATGTTCAACCGGTCATCGTCCACAGCTAATATCCTGCGCCCTCGCAGGTTAACAAGCCCGGGGACTTTCGATCCTGGACTGGCGGGGCGGGGGGCAGGGGCTGGGGACGAAGAACTGGAAAAGGTTACACCGGTGTTCTGGAATATCTCCATGTGGCTCAACAATGAGGCCTCTTTCCATCACTCGGCACGGTGGGGTGAAAACTTTAGGGAAGTGTCATATCAAGAAATGCGGATATGATGATATTGAACTTGCTCCAGCCGGTGCCGCTGGTTTGCTCGGCGGCAATTCCATCCATGTCTAATTCATTTGTTTTCTCCTCAGAATCGGTTGGTGAGGGTCACCCCGACAAGGTCGCCGACCTTATTTCCGACAGCGTGCTGGATGCCTGCTTGGAGCAGGACAAAACCAGCCGCGTCGCCTGCGAAACGCTGGTGAAGTCGAACCAAGTCGTGATCGCCGGCGAAATCACGACGGCGGCGAAGATCAATTACGAGCAGGTGATCCGTGCCGCGATCCGCGACATCGGCTACACGCACGACGACGACGTTTTCCACGCCGATCGCGTCTTCATCCACAATCTTCTCACCCGCCAGTCCCCCGACATCGCGCAGGGCGTCGACGCCCGCGCGGCGGACGGCAAGGACACGGCCGAGCAGGGCGCCGGCGACCAGGGCCTGATGTTCGGCTACGCCTGCAACGAGACCCCGGAGATGATGCCGACCGCGATCATGTTCGCGCACCGCCTCGGCCGCGAGCTGACGAAGGTCCGCAAGGCCGGCGTTGTCGGCTGGCTCCGCCCGGACGCAAAGTCCCAGGTTTCGATCCGCTACGAGAATGACCGCCCCGTGAAGGTGGAAAACGTCGTCATCTCGACCCAGCACGCCGCCAGCGTGAAGCACGCCGACATCCGCGATTTTCTCATCGAGCACGTGATCAAGCGCGTGATTCCGGCGGAGATGATCGACTCCTCGACCCAGTTTTTCATCAACCCCACCGGCCGCTTTGTCGTGGGCGGACCCGAGGGCGATTCCGGCCTCACGGGCCGTAAGATCATTGTCGATACCTACGGTGGCTGGGGCCGCCACGGCGGCGGCGCCTTCTCCGGCAAGGATCCGTCCAAGGTCGATCGTTCGGCCGCCTACATGTGCCGCTGGGTCGCCAAGAACATCGTCGCCGCCGGCCTCGCCGACATCTGCGAACTCCAGGTTGCGTACGCCATCGGACACCCCGAGCCGGTCAGCATCTGGGTCGACGCCATGGGCACCGCCAAGGTCCCGGAAACCAAGATCTCCGAGGCCGTCCGCAAGGTTTTCAGCTTCAAGCCTGCCGCGATCGTGAAGCAGCTCGACCTGCTCCGCCCGATCTACCGCAGCACGACGAACTACGGCCACTTCGGCAAAGCCGAGCTGCCGTGGGAACAGCTCAACCGCGTGAACGAACTGCGCGCGGCGGTGAAATAACCCTCAAGAGACACAACCATGTCCACCGCCACACAATCCCCCGGCCACGATTACCAGGTCAAAGACATCGCCCTGGCCGACTGGGGCCGCAAGGAGATCGTCGTCGCCGAGCAGGAGATGCCCGGCCTGATGTCGGTCCGCAAGAAGTTCGGTCCGTCGAAGCCGCTGAAGGGCGTCCGCATCACCGGCTCGCTGCATATGACGATCCAGACCGCGGTCCTGATCGAGACGTTGAAGGAGCTGGGCGCCGACGTGCGCTGGGCCTCCTGCAAC
The DNA here is from genome assembly GCA_003054665.1 of Opitutaceae bacterium EW11. Taxonomy (GTDB): domain Bacteria; phylum Verrucomicrobiota; class Verrucomicrobiia; order Opitutales; family Opitutaceae; genus EW11. The sequence goes on from QAYY01000008.1 coordinate 214,807, forward strand.
ATCTTCTCCACGCAGGATCACGCCGCCGCGGCCATCGCGAAATCCGGCACGCCCGTTTTCGCCTGGAAGGGCGAGACGCTTGAGGAGTATTGGAATCTCACCTACAAGGCGATCAGCTTCCCGGGCGGCAAGGGCCCGCAGATGGTCGTCGACGACGGCGGCGACGTCACGCTGCTCATCCACAAGGGCTGCGAACTCGAAGAGGGCAGCGACTGGGTCAACACTCCGTCGTCCTCCCACGAGGAGCAGGTCATCAAGGATCTGCTGAAGCGCGTCCACCAGGAGGACCCGACCCGCTGGACCACGCTCGCCAAGGAGTGGCGCGGCGTTTCCGAAGAGACGACGACCGGCGTGCACCGCCTCTACCAGATGCTCGAGAAGGGCAAGCTCCGCGTGCCCGCCATCAACGTCAACGACTCGGTCACGAAGTCGAAATTCGACAATCTCTACGGCTGCCGCGAGTCGCTCGCGGACGGCCTGAAGCGCGCCACCGACGTCATGATCGCCGGCAAGGTTGCGGTTGTCTGCGGCTACGGCGACGTGGGCAAAGGCTCCGCGCATTCCCTGCGCGGTTTCGGCGCTCGCGTGATCGTCACGGAAGTCGATCCCATCAACGCCCTCCAGGCCGCGATGGAAGGCTTCGAGGTCAACACGGTCGAGAGCTCGCTGGGCAAGGCGGACATCTACGTCACCACGACGGGCAACTGCGACATCATCACGCTGGAGCACATGCAGCAGATGAAGGACCAGGCGATCGTCTGTAACATCGGCCACTTCGACAACGAGATCCAGGTTGACCGCCTCTACAAGGCGCCGGGCGTCAAACGCACGAACATCAAGCCGCAGTACGACATGTTCACGTTCCCCGACGGCCGCAGCATCTACCTGCTCGCCGAGGGACGCCTGGTGAATCTCGGCTGCGCGACGGGGCACCCGTCGTTTGTCATGTCGAACAGCTTCACCAACCAGACGCTCGCCCAGCTCGATCTCTGGAAGAACCGCGACACGTACAAGGTGGGCGTCTACCGCCTGCCGAAGCACCTCGACGAGGAAGTCGCGCGCCTCCACCTCGAGAAGATCGGCGCCAAGCTGACGACCCTCTCGAAAAAGCAGGCCGACTATCTCGGCGTTCCGGTCGAAGGGCCGTACAAGCCCGAGCACTACCGGTACTGAGCCGGAGACGCGGTTGACGCGTGCCATTTCAAGCCGAGGGCGAGGGCCCTCGGCTTTTTCGTTTTTTTTCCCGTGAATCTCGGGGCGGTGCGAGCCGCTTCAGCTCAATACCGCGCCATGCCGGGCTCGATCTGCTCGGCCCAGGCGTCGATGCCGCCGGCAACGTTCGTCACGTTCGAAAAACCGTTCGCGCGGAGGAACTGCGTCACCCGCAGGCTGCGGCCGCCGTGGTGGCAATAGATCAGGAGGTGCCGGTCCTTGGGCAGCGACGCGATCTGCTCCGGAATTTGACGCATCGGAATGTGCAGCGAGCCGGCGATGGAGCAGCGGGCTCGCTCGTCGGGTTCGCGGACGTCGACCAGCGCGACCCTCGGATCGGCGGCGAGGCGTTGGGCCTCCTGGACGGAGATCTCGAGCGGGACGGCGGCGTTGGGCATGGCCGCCACTGAGCAAGGAAAGACTGCTGGCGCAAGGCGCGGGTGGGGAAAAACGCGGCGGTCCGACCCGGGAGACCCCAGCGGAAAAGACATTGCCCCTCGGCGGACGGCCGGCCAAAGACGAACCGTTTTCCCATGGCACAACACTTCATTGTCATCATCGCCGGAGGTAAAGGGGAGCGCTTTTGGCCGCAGAGCCGAGCCAAGCGCCCGAAGCATCTGCTGCCCATCGTGGGTGAAACGCCGATGCTGGCGCAGACGCTCGACCGCGTTCGCTCCATCGTGCCGACGAAAAACACGTTCGTGATCACGAGCGCGGTGCAGGAAAAGGCGGTTCGCGAAGTCTGCCCGAAGCTCCCCAGGGAGAACATCATTGCCGAACCGGTTGGCCGCGATACGGCTCCTGCGGTCGGTCTCGCGGCGGCCATTGTCGGCGCGCGAGATCCAGAGGGGGTATTTGCGGTGTTGCCGGCGGACCACGTCATCCACGACGCGGATTCGTACCAGAGGGACCTCAAGGCGGCTTTCGCCGCCGCCGAAGCGGAGCCGGTGATGGCCACGATCGGCATCGAGATGACGGAGCCCGCGACAGGTTTCGGCTACATCCAGCGCGGCGAAAAGTGGAAGAGCTTCGAACGCCGCCCGGTCTATCGCGTGAAGCGCTTTGTCGAGAAACCCACGCTGGAAGTCGCGCAGCGGTATCTGGAATCTGGCGACTACGTCTGGAACGCCGGCATGTTCGTCTGGAGCGTGCCGGTCGTCGAGGCGGCGCTCGAAAAACACGCTCCGGAACTCGACGCCGGCCTGCAGCCGATTCGGGAGGCTTTGGCAAAACGGCGCCCCTTGCCGGCCGTGTTGAAGAAGGTGTACCCGACGCTTACCAAGATTTCCGTCGATTACGCGCTGCTCGAGAAATCGGACAACGTGGTGGTGCTGCCGTCTTCGTTCGATTGGGACGACGTTGGCGCCTGGCCGGCGGTCGCGCGTCATTTCCCGAAAGATACCTCGGGCAACGTCAGCCGCGGCCTCGCCTTGATCGAAGACGGCGCGAACAACATTGTCTACTCCGACGGCAAACACCTCACGGCCGTTGTCGGAGCCGACAACCTGATCGTCGTCCACACGCCGGACGCGACGCTGGTGGTTCCGAAATCCAAGGCGCAGGAAATCAAACAGCTGCTCAAGCGCATCGAGGCGCTGAAGGGCGGCGCGCAGTGGCTCTGACGGAGAGATGCGCTGCATCGGCATCGATTACGGCGAACGGCGGATCGGGTTGGCTTACGGCGACGATCTCGGTGTCGCCACGCCGCTCCCGGCCGCCGTGGAAGCCGATCCGGAGAAACGCTGGGCGCACCTGCTCGGGACCGTTCGCGACCGTCGCGCGACCGACTTGGTCATCGGCTATCCGTTGAACATGGACGACTCCGTCGGTTTCAAGGCCAAGGAAGTCGACGCGTTTGCGGCCAAGCTGCGGGTGGCGACGAGCCTTCCGGTACATTACATCGACGAGCGTCTCACCTCGTACGAGGCGGAGAGTTCCGTGGCCAAAGGCGACCGCCGTGCCGTGCGCGCGAGCGGCCTGATCGATTCGCGTGCGGCGACGATCATCCTTCAGGATTTCCTCGACCAGCGCGTGCCGCTGATCGATCCGGATTCGGTCAACCCGGATGAGTGAGGAGCCGAACAGTGGCCAACCCGGGATGCCGACGCGTGAGAGCGCCGGCGCCCCGCAGACCCGCGAAACGGCCGCCGCCCCAGGGAGCGCGGGCGCCCCGCCCGCACCCAAGACGACGGCCAACCGGCGGCCGGCGCATGTATCCACTTCCTCCGCTCCGCTTCGCCGCTGGAAATGCCTCTGCGCCTATGACGGCGCCCCGTTTTCGGGCTGGCAGAGCCAGGCGGGCGGCATGGCCATCCAGGACGTGATCGAGGCGCGCCTGGCGGCCGTGCTGGGAGTGGAAACGCGGATACACGCCAGCGGCCGCACGGACGCCGGCGTCCACGCGCTCGGACAGGTCTTCCATTTCGACGCGGCCTGGCGGCATGGCGCCGACAAACTGAAGGCGGCGCTTCGCTCGGGCCTTCCGACCGCGCTGCAGATCCAGTCCGTGCGGCCCGTCTCGTCGGAGTTTCACAGCCGCTTCTCCGCCACCGGGAAGATCTACGCGTATCATCTCTACCTCGGCGATGCGGACCCGTTTTCCCGCCCGTACGCCTGGGCCATCGAAAAGCCGCTCGACGTGGCCGCGATGAAAGCGGCGACGGCGGCGCTTCGGGGCCGTCACGATTTCCGCGCGTTCTCCGCCCTCAACGGTCCCGAGAAGGAGGATACGGTGCGGGATCTGCGGCGGCTCGATTTTGTCCAGCGCGGGCCACGTGTGCGGATCGAAGCCGAGGCAGACGGGTTTATGTACAAGATGGTCCGGAGCCTGGTCGGGGCGATCTACGCCGCAGGCGAGGGCAAGCTGACGCCAGCGGGAATCGCGGAGCTGCTCGCGACGGGAAAACGCACGCCGGTCGTGCAGACCGCTCCTCCCCACGGGCTCTTCCTCGTGAAAGTGCTTTATCGATGAAGCCGCGTGTCGCCGCCGCACTCGGAGCCGTCGCCGATGTGGTTTTCCCCCGGTCCTGCGTGGCGTGCGGCGGCATGGCCGACGCGGCGCCGTATCGCCATCTTTGCAGCCGGTGCGTGGCCCAGATCGATTTCATTCACCCCCCCTGCTGCGAGACCTGCGGAGCTCCGTTTTATGGCTTTGTCGACGGCGAGCGATGCTGCCCGCACTGCGAAGGTTTGAGCCCGGCTTACCGCTCCGGTCGGGCCGCGGTGCTTTCCAAAGGCCCGATTCGAGCCCTGATCCACGAACTCAAATACCGGCGCCATCTTTTCGTCCTCGAAGACGTCGAGGTGATCTTCCGGGCGTGTCCAAGAATCCTGGAATTTGTGGCCGACGCGACGCTCGTTCCGGTGCCGCTTCATCCGCGCAAGCAACGGGAGCGCGGCTACAACCAAAGCGAACTGCTCGCCGAGACCCTCGCGCGAGCGGCCAGCGGTAAACCGCAGGTGCAGAACCTTTTGCGTCGCAGCGTCGACACAACGACACAGACGGCATTCGACCGAAAAGCCCGTTTGGCGAACCTGAAAAATGCCTTTGCACTTGCGGAGAAGGCAGTCATAACCCCCGGTCACCATTACGTTCTTGTCGATGACGTCTTTACGACCGGTTCAACGCTCAACAGCTGTGCTCGCGTGCTGCGCCACGCGGGCTGCTTGAATCTCGACGTCGTCACGTTCGGTCACGGTTAACTCCCGCCATGTCGCTGTTCAGCAAGCCGAAGTACTCGACTGTCGTTGTCAAAAAGAAGGACATTCCGAAGGGGTTGTGGACCAAATGCCCGATCTCGGGGGAAATCGTCTTCAACAAGGAACTCGAGGACAACCAGATGGTGGTGCCGAAGTCCGGCTACCACTTCCCAATCGGCGCGCGGGAGCGCCTGAAGCACCTCTGCGACGAGGGCAGTTTTGTCGAGGCCGATGCCGGCATCCGCTCCGCCGATCCGCTGGAGTTCGTCGACTCGCAGCCGTACCGGGAGCGCATCAAGAAGTACGAGAAGGACAGCGGCCTGACCGAGGCGGTCATTTGCGGCACGGGCAAGATCAACAGCATTGAGGTTTCGCTCGCCGTGATGGATTTCCGTTTCTGCGGCGGCGCCATGGGCTCCGCGGTTGGGGAAAAAATCACTCGCGCGATCGAGGCGGCGGCGGTGAAAAAAATCCCGTGCATCATCTTCAGCGCTTCCGGCGGTGCGCGCATGCAGGAGGGCATTTTTTCGCTCATGCAGATGGCGAAAACCAGTGCCGCGCTCGGCCGGCTCGCGGCGGCAAACCTGCCGTACATTTCCGTGCTGACGCATCCGACGATGGGCGGCGTGACGGCGAGTTTCGCGACCCTGGGCGACGTGATCATCGCGGAGCCCGGCGCCTTGATCGGCTTTGCCGGTGCGCGAGTGATCAAGGAGACGACGAAGCAGACGCTTCCTCCCGGTTTCCAGAGCGCCGAGTTCTTGATGCAGCATGGGTTGATCGACCAGATCGTTCCCCGGCTCGAAATGCGGGATCGGCTCACCGACCTGCTGGCGGCTCTCTTCCTGAAGAAGAAGCCGGAGAAAGCCGGCCGGTAACGGCCCCGCGCAGGTTTGCGCCGCTCGCAGGCGCGGCCAACGACCTTTCACCATGGTTTCCGAAGGGTTCATCGACTACCCATCGGTCCAGGACTACCTCTTCAGCCTCAAGGCCAAGGGAGTGAAGTTCGGGATCGACCGCATGCGTTCGTGGATCGACGCCATCGGTGATCCTCACAACGCCGTGCCGTGTATTCACGTCACCGGTACCAACGGCAAGGGGTCGACCGCGGCGATGCTGGAGTCGATCTTCCGGTCGGCCGGCTGGCGCACCGGCCTCTACACTTCGCCCCATCTCGTCCGGCTCGGCGAGCGGGTCCAGGTAAACCGTCAGAACCTGACCGAGGAGGAGATCGTCGGCTACACGAACGAGCTGCGGCCGATCGCCGAGCGAGTTTCCGCGGCCAATCCGGACGATCATCCGAGCTTTTTCGAGTTCATGACCGCGATGGCCTTTCTTCAGTTCGCCCGGAAGAAATGCGATTTCAGCGTCATCGAGGTGGGCCTTGGAGGCCGCCTGGACGCCACCAACGTCGTGCTGCCGGAATTGGCCGTGATCACGTCGGTGAGCCTCGACCACTGCGAAATGCTGGGCAACACGGTCGAGAAGATCGCCGCGGAGAAGGCCGGCATCATCAAGCCCGGGCGACCGGTCGTCGTCGGCCGGATACCGCGAAGCGCGGAGCACGTTGTCCGCAAGACCGCCGCGGAACTCGACGCGCCGGTGTACACGGTGCGCGAACGTTTCGGCGAGGAGCTGGCGAACTATCCGACCACTGCGCTCGACGGAGACTACCAGCGCTGGAACGCCGCCACGGCCACGCTCGCGGCGGAGTTGATGCCGAAGCGCTGGAACTTGTCGCCCGACATGATCGCTCAGGGGCTTCGGACGGTGCAGTGGCAGGGACGCTGGGAGCGCGTGCTTCTCGGCGGCCGGCCGCTGATTCTCGACGCGTCGCACAATCCGGAGGGGGCTGACGCGCTCGAGCGTAACCTCGCGCGCCTGGTCGACCAGACCAAGCGTCCGCCGGTCGTGATCACCGGGGTGTTGGGTGCGGCTCGGGCCCGTCCGTTGATCGAGACAATCTGCCGGTACGCGAGGGAGGTTCATCTCGTCGTTCCGGCCCAGTCGCGCGCATGCACTCACGAAGAGTTGCTCGAACTGATTCCCTCCGACTTTTCCGGCAAGGTGCACGTCGCAACGGTGGCCGGGCTGTTTCCGGCCGCGGATCGCTGCACGGTTGGTGGACCGGACGACACCGTCGTCGTCACCGGCTCGATCTACCTCCTGGGAGAAGTGCTGGCCCGAATACAACCCCAGCGCGGGCCCAACGAGGGGCGCCTCCAGGATTTCTAGGGCAGGGCGGTTTGCGGAGGGTGTCGCGCATACCGCCTCCAGCGCAGGGCAGGTTTGGGCCGGCGAGTGCCCGCGTGGCCGCAACCGCGGGATCCGAGCGAGCCGGCATACCGTCATTTGCGATACGGCGCCGCGCGACCACCGATCCAGTACGCAGGCCGTTTGTGGTCGATGGACGCCGTCCCACAAACGGCGCCTTGAGGAACGGTCGTCCTCTCCTACGGTAGCCGCATGAAAAAACTGGCTGTCATTGCACTCGGGCTTTCAGGGCTGGCGAGTTTGTGGGGCGCTCCGGCGCTGGAGAGCGGCATCGACATGGCGAACGCGGACAAGTCGGCCCGCATTCAGGACGATCTCTACCTCGCGGTGAACGGGCATTGGCTCGCGACCACGGAGATCCCGGCCGACAAGTCGAACTACGGGGCGTTTACCAAGTTGGACGATCAGTCGCGCGATCGCCTGCTGGCGCTCATCCAGGAGTTGGCAGCCAAGAACAACGCCCCTGGGACCGACGCCCAGAAGGTAGGGGACCTGTACCGGAGTTTTATGGACGAGGCCCGGATCGAGAAGCTCGGGCTTCAACCGTTGAAGGCGGACCTGGATCGTGTCGCGGCGCTGAAGAGCCTGAGCGAGGTCGCCCAGGCGTTCGGCGCGCTCGGAAAGATCGGAGTCGAGTCGCCGTTCGAATTCGGCATCGACGTCGATGCGAAGGACTCGACCCGGTACCTCGCGGTGATTTCGCAATCGGGGCTCGGGCTCCCGGACCGCGACTATTACCTCGAGAACGACGAACGTTACCAGCAGGCGCGCGCCGCGTACGTCGTTTACGTCGAGAAGCTGCTCACACTCGCCGGCACGGCTCCGGCTGACGCCAAGAAGGCGGCAAAGGCGATTCTCGAGATCGAGACGACCCTGGCGAAAGCGCAGTGGGCGCGGGTCGACCTCCGGAATCCGGAGAAGAACTACAACAAATACGCCGTCACGAAGCTCCCGCAGCTGGCGCCGACGTTTCCCTGGTCGGATTACTTTCAGGGACTCGGCCTTCCGTCGCTCGCACAGGTGAATGTCGGACAGCCGAGCTTCGTCCAGGCCGCGGCCGAGCTGCTGGTCGCCACGCCGGTGGAAACGTGGAAACACTACCTCACCGCCAAGCTGATCAGCGCCTACGCGGTGGCTTTGCCCGCGGCGTATCAGACGGCGCATTTTGAGTTGTACGACAAGGTCCTCGGCGGCGTTCCCCAGGATCGGGCCCGGACGGAGAAAGCCGTCGCCCTGATCAGCGGCGCCACGTTCGGCGACTCCGGCGCGCTCGGCTTCAGCGTCGGCAAACTCTACGTGGAGAAATTCTTCCCGCCGGACGCGAAGGCGCGGATGGACGAACTGGTTTCCAACCTGATGAAGGCCTACGCGACGAGCATCAAGGGGCTCACCTGGATGAGCGACGCAACCAAGGCCAAGGCCGAGGAAAAACTCTCCAAGTACACCGTGAAGATCGGCTACCCGGAAAAGTGGCGCGACTATTCCGGCCTCCGGATCCGCGCGGACGACCTGTTCGGCAACGTCAAGGCGTCACGGGAATTCAACTACGCGTACGAGATCGGAAAACTGGGCAAACCCGTCGATCGGAAGGAGTGGCACATGACCCCGCAGACGGTGAATGCGTATTACAGCGCGTCGACCAACGAGATCGTTTTTCCGGCGGCGATCCTGCAGCCTCCCTTTTTCAACGTGAAGGCGGATGACGCCGTGAACTATGGCGGCATCGGTGCCGTGATCGGGCACGAGATCAGTCACGGGTTCGACGACCAGGGCAGCCAATACGACGGAGACGGCAACCTGAAGGTCTGGTGGACCGATGCGGATCGCGCCGCCTTCGTGAAGCTGACGAAACAGCTCGTCGCCCAATACGCCGCCTACGAGCCGTTGCCCGGACAGCACTTGAACGGCGAATTCACGCTCGGCGAAAACATCGCCGATCTCTCGGGCCTCGCGATCGCCTACAAGGCGTACAGGTTGTCGCTCAACGGCAAGCAGGCTCCCGTCATCGATGGTTTCACCGGCGACCAGCGATTTTTCATGGGCTGGTCTCAGGTCTGGGCGCGAAAATACCGCGATGCCGACATGGCGAGACGCCTGAAGGTCGATCCGCATTCGCCGTCGCAATTCCGCGCCAACGGCGCCCCGGTGAACTCCGATGCCTTCGAGAAGGCTTTCGACGTCAAGCCGGGCGACAAGATGTACAAGGCCCCCGCCGAGCGCATCCGGATCTGGTAACCGGAATGGCGTAACCACAGCGCAACTACCTTTCGTCACGCCGAGGCTCTCGCGAGCCTCGGCTTTTTGTTTTGGCCACCCGGGTGCGAGCCCACTTTCGTCCCGGAGAGCGGCAACTCACGCCGCCCTGGACGCGCCGACCCGGCGGCGCGCAAAGCCGCAGGCGCGCCAGGGCTCGCCCGGAAGGTTGGCGAGTTCTCGCCGCATTCCCGGACGGGAGCTTCCAGCCTCGTCGGCCGCTACGGTTTGCTGCGCGGTTTTCGCGCCTTCGCCGTCTTCCCGGGTTGCGTGTCCAACAGTCTCGCCAGGCTCTCAGAACGGTGCTGATGAAGCTGCTCCATCGTGCACTGGGAGGGTGCTTTTTCTGGGCGCCAGCGGACGAATCCGGTGCCGTGGCGGAAGCGTTCGCCGCTTACGTGATCGAAACTCACCTCGACGACCAACTCGGGTCGCAAGGGTTGCCACTCGGAAGACCGTTTGGTGCTCCAGCGGCTCGGGCCTCCGGGCGCTCTGCCGGTGAAGCCCGGCGGCTCGACGAGCTTTCCCAGTTTTTTAGTCAGCGCCGGTTTGTCCTTGGCCTTCAGTCCGGAGCAGAAACCGACGTGGTTCAGTCTACCTTCGGAGTCGTAGAGCCCGAGGAGGAGGGAGCCGACCACGCGCTTTTTCTCGGCAAAGCGGAATCCGCCGATCACGCAGTCCGCCGTGCGATACGGTTTGATCTTCACCATGCCGTCCCGCTTGCCGGCGCGGTAAGGCAGGTCGGTCCGTTTGGCGATCAGTCCGTCGAGACTTGTCCCGGCCTCGCCGAACCAGTGCTTGGCCGTGGCGATTTCGCTCGTTGCCGGAGAGAGGCGGAGCGAGCCTCCCGGCGGAAAATGGCCCGCGGCGAAGGCGTCGAGCGCGGCGCGCCGCTCGGCCAACGGTTGTTCGTGAAGGGCCGGCGCCTCGGGCGCTGCAAGCAGATCGAAGACGATGAACTGGGCGGGTGTCGCTGCCGCGAGTTTTCGCACGCGGCTTTCCGCGGGGTGCAGCCGCAGCTGGAGGTCGTCGAACGACAGATGGCCGTTGACCTGGATGACGATTTCTCCGTCGAGGATAAAACGCCCGCAGTCGACCTGGGCGACGGCGTTCACGATGTCGGGGAAATAGCGGGCGAGGGGCTGGCCCGATTTGGACCGCAGGTCGACGTCGTTGCCGTTCCGATACGCCAGACAGCGAAAACCGTCCCATTTCGGCTCGTACTGCCATTCCGGGCCGACAGGTATTTCGTCCACCGACTCCGCTTCCATCGCTTCGAGCGTTTTCGGAAAGGCCTGGCGCATCGTTCACCGTAGGGTGGAAACGTCGTGCCGCAAGGGGTGCGCGCCGTCGGAGGGGATACTGCTCGCCGGATTCGCATGCCGCCGACGCCGCCGGTCTCGTCCGGAGGAGCGGTGGCGCGGCGTGTCGCTCAGGTCCCGACCGAGAAGAGCGAGCAGCTGTCGGACGGGGCGTCCGGCGTCTCGCAATTCGGACGGGCGATGACGCCTGCGTAGGGCTCGGGCGAAAAATCGAGATCGCCTGCGGCGCCAAGAAGGTGCCGGTCGCAGACGGCGAAAAGGCTGGCTTCCGACTGGGCATGCCGCATGTCGCGGAGAAACGCGCCGTCGGGATCGACGCCTTGGCCGACGAAGTTGAGGAACTTTTTCATCCGGTTCACGTGCGCCTGCTCGGGAATCTCCGAGCTCTGCGTCGCCCGGTAGAGCCGGTCGATGTATTCGCGGACGTCCTGCAGCTTCACCCGAGAAAGCGGATGGCCGGAAAACAGCTCCCGGCACTGGCGGAAGACCCAGGGATTGCGGATCGCGTGGCGCCCGATCATCACGCCGGCAGCCCGGGTCTGGCGGATGACGTCCCTGGCTTTCGGTGCCGAAGTGATGTTGCCGTTGGCCAGCACGGGGCAGCGAACGCGGGCAACGGCCCGGGCGATCTCGTCGTAGTGCACTTCGCTCCGGTACATCTCCTTCACCGTGCGGCCGTGGACGCTGAGCATGTCCACCCGGTGTTCGTTGACCAAGTCGAGCAGCCGTTCGAAATGTCGCGTATCTTCGAAGCCGATACGCATCTTGACGGTGAACAGGCCCGGCACCGCGGCGCGCAGGCAGGCGAAAATCTCCGCGACTTTCTCGGGCTCGCGCAGGAGCCCTCCACCGACATTCTTCTTGTAGACCTTCGGCGCCGGGCAACCGAGGTTGAGGTCGATGCCCGCCACGGGGTGTTTCAGCAGCTCCTCGACCGTGCGGCTCAGGTGGTGGAGGTCTTCGCCGATGAGCTGGGCGAACACGGGGCGGCCGGTCGTGTTTTCGTCGATCGATCGGAGGATGTGTTTTTCGGGCCGCGACTGCGCGTGGACGCGGAAGAACTCGGTGACGAAATAGTCCGGGGCGCCGTAGTGCGCGACGACCCGCATGAAGGCGAGATCCGTCACGTCCTGCATCGGCGCGAGGGCGGTCAGCGGTTGCCCGGGCACGATCGGCGGCGGGAGCTTGTTGAGCGAAGATGGCGGAGGTGCGACGTGCACGGCGTGGGCTGCTGGAATGGAGGGCGCGGAGCCCGGGCACAAGCGCGCGCTTCGTTCGCGAGCGTTAGGCAACCGAGGCGGCCGCGGCGCGATCGCCGGGGCTTACTGATCCTCTTCGTCCTCTTCCTCGGAGTCTTCTTCCTCGGACTGCTGTTTCAGCACGCGTTCGAGAATCTCGGTCATGTCCTCGACTGCGTCGAAGACTTTAGTGGCGACGTAAATCGGGCGCTTGTGCTGCAGGGCGAGCACCGTCGAATCGCTCGGGCGGGCGTCGATCTCGATGATCTTTTTGCCCAGCTCGTTTTCCATCCGGAGGAGAATGCGGGCGAAGAACGTGCCCTCGTTGACGTCGTTGACCACGACATAATCGAGCTTCACGCCCAGTCCGAGAAAGATGTGTCCGATCAGGTCATGGGTGAGCGGGCGGTCCTTTTTGATCCCGTTCAGCGTCATCTGAATCGCGTTCCCGACCGAATGATCGACATAGATGACGAACGTCTTGTCGTCGTTTCCAAGGAACACGGCGCATCCGTTGGCGGTGGGCATCACGCCTTTTACGGAGACTTCGACGACGTCGTTTTGCATGCGGCGAAAGTGACCGGAGGTGAGTGGAATCGCAAGCGGGGAGGCGTTGTTCGCGGCGCTCCCGCGGCCAGCCGCGCTGCTGCGCGGACAAGTTGGGATCTGGAAGTGGGAAATTGGAAGTTGGTATTTGGGACGCGAAGCCGCGACCGCACCAACCACCAATTCCTAACTTCCAACTTCTCCGCGGGGAGCGCGATTTCACTCATGCGAGCCGTTGGACAAGCTCGTCGAATGCGGTGTCAATCTCCCGCACCTTCTGCGCCAGAGACGGAACGCGTTCTCCGCGCGCCGACCTCCAATTTCCAACTTCGAACATCCAACTTCTCCGCGGCGCGCCGGGCGCCGCGGCCTCACTCAAACCCCTGCAACGCGATTCCCCACGAGCGCGCTTGGGCGACGACGGCGGGTTTATCGAGGATGATGACGCGGTTCGTTTCCAGCGCGGCGGCGGCGAGTCCGGCTTCGCGCATCGTTTCCAGCGTGCGCATGCCGAAGACCGGAACGTCGAAGCGATAATCCTGGTTCGCCTTCACGGTCTTCACGAAAAGGGTGTGGTCGGTCTTGAAGCCGCCAGCGCGACGAAGCATTTCGTCGGTGCCTTCGAACGCCTCGACCGCAAGCACGGTGCCTTTTCGGACCACAACGCCTTGCCCGATATCGAGCCGAGCGCATTCGCGGGCGATGTGCACCCCGTGATCCACGTAGTCCTGTTCGATCGGGAACCGCCCCCCGGTCATCGATCCGCGCGTCGCCATGTGCTCGTCGAGGAAGCACCGCGCATCGAGCAACTCGATACCGAGTTTCTGGATCTCGGCCGCGATGGCGCCGAAGATCGTTTCCGCGTTGCGGCGTTTCAGGGAAAACAGAATGCGCGTGGCCTTCAGGTCCGGGTGCAGGCCGCGAAAGAGTCGTTTCGGCGTGATCTGTCCCGCCATCAGCGCGTAGCCGGCGCCGAAGTCTTCCAGTCCGCGCAGCATCTTGCCGAGCTGGCCGACGAGGATGGTTCGCCGATGCTCCTCCTCGAACGAATTTACCAGCGCGGGCGGCGTCTCCTCGTGAAACGCGATCAACCGCAGCGGCAGGCCCGCGCGCCGGATCGCCTGGGCGACGAGGATGGGATAGAGCCCCTGGCCCGCGATGAGGGCGATCGGTTTCTGGGGGTTGAAATTCGAGGGAAGAAACGCGGAGAGCACGGGAAGAGCCTCCTGCATGCACGATCCGGTGGCCGAAGCCAAGCAGGTCGTCGCGCGACCAGATCCGGGCACCGTGCGCGTGGCGTTTCCCGGCTAGCGGGCGAGCCGGAATCCACGAACGTGCGCCTGAACCAACTCGGCGCCCCAACGCCTCCGAGGGCTTTTCTGAAAATGAGCTGGCGCTTTCCAGTGCAGCTCCTAACGGAAATGGCTCTCAATCCTCCTGCGCCGTATTCTAAAATGTGTGCGGTTGTGGCGGACTGGGAACGCATCAACGTCTCGTTCTTATCCCCATGAAAAAATCCCTGCTACTCGCATTATGCTGCCTCTCGGCGACGGGTTTCGCCCAGAAGTTCGAAGGCCTGGCGCTCACGCCCCCGATGGGCTGGAACAGCTGGAACACCTTTGCCAACAAGATCAACGAGGCGGTTGTTCGAGAGACCGCCGATGCGATGGTCAAGAACGGCATGCGGGACGCCGGATACACCTATATCGTGATTGACGATACGTGGTCGCTCCCGGCTCGCGATGCCAACGGCAATCTCGTCGCGGATCCGGCGAAGTTCCCGAGTGGCATGAAGGCGCTTGCGGATTACCTGCATTCCCTCGGCTTCAAGTTTGGCATCTACAGCGACGCGGGCACGAAGACCTGCGGCGGTTACCCGGGCAGCTGGGGCCATGAATTCCAGGATGCGCGGACTTTTGCGTCCTGGGGCGTCGATTACCTGAAGTACGACTGGTGCAACACCGGCACGGCGAACGCGAAGGACGCGTATTTGAGGATCCGCGACGCGCTCTACACCGCCGGACGTCCGGTGGTCCTCAGCATGTGCGAGTGGGGCACGGCCAAACCGTGGGAGTGGGCGGGCGACATCGCGCACCTCTGGCGCACGACGGGCGACATCTATGACTCCTACGACGGCGTGAAGGGTTGGGAGCGCGGCTGGAAGAAGATTCTCGATCTGCAGTATTCGCTCGTGGAGAACTCGCAGGGACCCGATGGGATTGCGAAGTACGCGGGCCCGGGGCACTGGAATGATCCGGATATGATGGAAGTCGGCAGCCCGGGCCTGACGTTTGCCGAGGCTCGCGCCCATTTCTCGATGTGGTGCATGATCGCCGCGCCGCTCATGGCGGGTAACGACGTGCGGCATATGACCGAGGAGATCCGCGCCGTGTTGACCGACAAGGAAGCGCTGGCGATCAGCCAGGATCCCGCCGGCAAAGAAGGCTATCGCGTGCTGGCCGAACCGGCGAAGTCGCGCGAAGTTTGGGTGCGCGAGTTGGGCAACGGCGACCTGGCGGTCGCGGTCCTGAATACCGGCTCTGTCGCCGCCGATATCGAAGTCGACTGGGAGTACTTCGGCTGGGTGATGAAAGGGGAAACGTACCAGATCCGCGACGTTTGGGCGAAGAAGGCGGCTGGCGACACGAAGAAGGCCTTCGTCAGCCACATCGATTCGCACGGCGTCACGCTCCTGCGGTTGAGCAAAGTGGCTCTCGCGGCGAAATAAGTCGCACGCCAAGCGGGCTAGAATCTCGAGCCGCGGTCGAAAGATCGCGGCTTTTCTTTTTTGTGCGACGCAGGCGTCCGTGGGAGCTCGATGATTTGATGGCACTTTGCGGGTGCCCACACCCGGCGGGTTGCGGTGTCGCCCGCGCGGTGAGCACCGTGACCGCACCAGACAGATCGTGCCGAATCGTCGTCAATCTCGCCGGCATCGGATTCCGATGCCGAGGCGCGGACAGCGCCGCGCCCTCGATCGTGCTGCCCTCCAATAGCCGCTGGCTCGTCGCCATGCACTCCCATCCCTCCGATTCCGACGCGGACTTCCGGCTCTTTCAGCCCTTCAGTCTTTCAGTCCTTCAGCCCTTCGCCCTCAAGCCTGCGTCCCGTAGTATTTTTTGTAGCTCCGGTAGTACCGGTAGTTGCTGTAATACTCGATCCGCCGCGTCGACATGCCGTTCATCACGATGCCGAGAATCTCGTTCTTTCCGCTCTGGAGAGCACGAATGTAGAGGCGGATGTGTTTCCGGGCGGCGTGATTGAAACGGCAGACGTACACGACTTCGTCGGTTCGCTCGGCCACGAGCATCGCGTCGGTCACGGCGCCCATCGGGGGCGAGTCGACGACGACGAGATCGTATTGGTTCTTCAGCTTCGCGATGAGCTGGCCGAAACGCGGATCCTCGAGCAGCTCTGTCGGAATCTTTGAGCGCCCGCCGGATCGGAGGAGCGAGAGGTTGTCCTCGAGCTTCACGATTCCGAGCGTCGGGTCGTTGGCGAGGTCGCCTTCCACCTTGCCGCCTTTTTCAAACCACGTGAGCAAGCCCGCCTCGTTTTCCTTCCCGAAGCGGCGGTGGAGCATGGGACGTCGCAGATCGCAGTCGACGATCAGGGTCGATTTCCCGTGGCGGGCGAAGCTTGCGGCGAGGTTGCACGAAACGAGCGTCTTGCCTTCGCCCGGGATGGTGCTCGTCACCAGGATTGCCTTCGGAAAATCCAGCTTCGAATGGATTTTGACCGAGCTGTAGATGCTGAGGAACGACTCCGTGCCGGGCGCTTCTTCGCTGCGGCGGACCAGGGAGTACTTCTCGTCGTCCTTCAACGAGGAGAGATCGGGCACGATGCCGAGGAGCGTGACGCCGATGAACGACTCGACGTCCCACGCGCTTTTGATCCGGTCATCGACGATGCTGAGACCGAACGCGACGGCGACGAATACAAGCAGGCCGACAATCACGCTGAGCCGGATAACGCGCGTCATGTTCGGCGTGTAGGGCGCCGGCGTCGGGGTGGCGCGGTCGAGCGGCCGGACCGGGATCTTCTCCAGCTTGCTGCTGGTGGTGGTCTGGCTCAGGCGATCGAGAATCTGGGAGTAGTTGCTCTTCGCGACGGTGGCCTGGTTTTCGAGGCTGCGGAAATCCACGGCGAGGTCGCGCAGGTGCATCTGCTCCTTTTCGTGGAGCTGGTATTCCTGCTCGAGGCTCTTCTCGTTGGCCCGTGCCTTCTCGAGGCTTGCCTGGAGATCCGCGATGGCGAGGTCGATGGCGCTGGCGAGCTGGTCCTGGCTCACTTTGATCGCCCGCGCCAGATCCATCATCTTCGGGTGGCGTTCGAAATAGCGTTCGCTCAGGACCGACTGCTGACGCTGCAGGTCGGCCAGCTGCGTCCGGATCGCCGGAATCGTGCCGTGATTGGCGATCGACGAGATCTGGAGGAGGTCGCGGCCCTCGCGTTTATACGAGGCGACTTGGTTGACCTGTTCCTCGATGCTCAAGCGCTCGAGCCGGGCCGTCTGGAGCGCGGCATTCACCGATTTCAGGCGGTCGGAAACGATGTTCACGCTGTTGTCGAGCGACACGAGGTTGTGCTCCCGCATGTACGACTGGAGTTTCTGGTCCGCGGCCTCCGCCTCCTTGCGCAGCTGTTCGGCCGAGAGGCGCAGCCGCTCGACCGCGTATTCGTTTTTCCCGCTCACGCTATCGAGCAGGTACTGCATGAACTGGTCGACGGTACGGTTGGCGATGAGCGCGGCCGCTTCCGGATCCGGATGGGAAACGACGATGCGGATGATGAAACTGTTGCGGACCGACTGGACGCTCGTGCTTCCGAGCATCGATCCGACCCCGGGAAGGGGATCGCCGGGTTTTAGGTTCTTCAGGTACGCGCGTTGGATGACCTTCACCTCCTCGGGCGTGAACGACTCCATGACCTTGGTCCGGAGCTTCGTGCTGTTGAGCACCTGGAGGTAGGTGTTGAGGTCGATGTCGTTGGTCACCGAGAGGTCCACGACCTCCTGGCTGGTCACGATCTTCTCCGGCTTCTCGATCTGCATCGTCGCCTGGCTCTGGTAGAGCGGTGTCACGCGGGCCTGCAGATAACCGAGGATGACGCCGACGAGGATTCCGATCGGGAGCGCGATCCAGACTCGCTCCCGGAGAATGATGAGATAGTCGCGCGCCGTGCGGCGTTCGTTGAGAACCTCGCCCTGGGCGGTGTGCAGCGATGGATGTTTCGCCTGAAGGTCGTTCATGGCGTCAGATGATCCTTTCCGGGACGTACACGATGTCGCCCGGCTGGAGCACGAGGGAGTTGTCGGTGGCTTTGGCGCGGTCCTTGCCCTTCATCAGGCTTTCGACGTCGACCGTGAAAACGGACTTTTTACCGTCGGCGGAGATGCGCGTGACCGTGATCGCGGTGCCCTTGGCGGTGTCGGTGAGTCCGCCGGCTTTGGTGACGAGATCGAGCACGCTCATGCTGGCCTCGATGGGAAGGGGATAACGCCCGGGATTGCGGACTTTGCCGTCAATCGAGACTTCCCGCGGTGCGTATTCCTCGATGTTGATCGTCACCTGGGGCTTCTTCAGGTAGCGGCCGTCCCGATACGCCGCTTCGATCGCGCGTTGCGCTTCGCTCACGGTCTTGCCCGCGACCGCGACTTCGCCGATCAGCGGCAGGTTCACGCAGCCCTTTGCGTCGACGCGGGCGAACACCGAAAGGTCCTCCTCCTGGTACACGGCGATGCGAAGCCGGTCCGTGTTGGCGATCGTGTAGGAAGGTCGTGCCGGTGGTGCGTCGTCGGCCCGCAGTCCGACGGCGAGTCCGCCCAGGACGAGCAGAAAAAGGGCGAGCCAGCGGGAGGGGTAGGGGCGGGTCATGGCGGGGTCACCAGCGCGAGGAGACGTTTACCGAAATCGTGTGCCGGTCAAAATCCGAAAGGGCGAGCGTCGACCAGTTCTTGTAGTAGAGGTACGAGAGGCTGACGCGGAGATGCTCGTTGAACGCCCGCGCAACTCCGGCGGAGAACGACGCGAAGTCGTCGTGCCGTCCGCGAGCTCCCGTATCGAGAAATCGGTAACGTCCGCCGCCGATGCCGGCGAAAGCCGAGGTCTTCGAGTTCATCGCGTACTGCGCCGTCATGCCCAGGCTGGTGGAGTCGACGCTGGCGTCCGTCGCCACGGTGACGAAGTCCTTGGCCGCCGTCGCGGTCACGGAGAGTCGCGTCGAGACGGTCCACGTGGCGCCGACGGTGGAGGTTGCGGAGGAGAAGGATTCGTCGGGGGCGCCGCGCCGCTCGACCGAGCGTTGCTGGAGGCCGATGCGGAAGCTGCCGCTGAGCTTCGGCAGGATGCGTCCGGTGACGCCGACCGTCGCGGAATCGTCGGTGTCGGTCGTGCTGGCCGTCGTGTCGGTGATCCGATGGCGGTAGCCGACGACGAGATCGCGCTGACTGTTGAGGGCGTAGAGCAGGTCGGCGCCGGCGTTGTACGTATCGATGTCGACCAGGCTGGTGTTCTCCTGGAAATCGCGACGGGAGTAGCCGGCGAGGCCCGAGATGGAGTATCGCTCGATCACCGGGTATTTCGCGGTCAGCTCGGCATCGTAGTTCCAGGACTTCGTGCGAAGGTTGATCGCCGTCTCGGCGCGGTTCTCGCGCCGCACGCCTACGCGCAGCATGCCGGTGGTCCGTCCGGAGTCTTTCGTCAGCTCCGCCTTGAAGTCCGGATTCGCGAAGTTTTCCTCGGTGTGCGACTGGAAGCGGGAGATCTGGCAGTCGAGCGTCGCGCCGACGCCGAGCATCCCCGCCTTGCGCCGGTATTCGAGTTCGACGTTGCCGTTGTAGGACGTGTCGCCGTCGCCCTCGGAACTGGCGAAGAGATTCGAGTCGTAGGTCATGCCCGCCGATCCCGTGACGAAGATCTCGTCGTGCCCGTCGTTGAATTTGATCAACGCCAATGCGGAAGTGCAGGTCGCAAGGAGCGGGCAGAGAAAAAGGAGAGCCGAGCGCGCAGCGGCGGGAAGCCTCATGGGAGAGATCGAAAAGGCGCGGAGCGGATGAATCTCAGCCGCCGATGCGGGCCGGGCTGACGGTGAACTGTGTGGGTGCGGTGGTGGGCACCGTCCGCACCGGGACGATATCGGTGCTGCCGTCGGCGCGATCGACGGCTTCGAAATAGACGGTGCGGCGGGCGATGCACGCGAGCGAAACGGTCTCGTCTTCCGTGGCGGCGGTTTCGGCGGGTATTGACTGAACGGCGACGGTTGCCCCCGCCTCCGGCGTCTCGCGACGGATGATCGCCTGCTGGCCGGGCGTGAGCGTCTGGCCGGCCGCCGATCCTTCCGGAACCACGGTGATGTCGCCCTCGATCAGAGTGATCTTGGTTTCAGTTTCGGTCGCGTGGATGACCATGCGGCGCCCGCGGACGTTGATCGTGCCCTGTGGGGTTTGGAAAACCAGGGAGCTGCCCGCGACGAGCTTGCTCGTGCAGACGCCGATGCCGCCGCGGACGAGCCGGATCACGGTCTGCGAAATCGACGGCTCGACATCCAGGTCCGCTCGGTTCGGTGCGAACGGCTCCTGGAGAAAGCGCTTCACCTCCAAACGCGTATTCGCCGTCACATACAGCGCGGTGCCGTTCGAGAGGACGAGGGAATCGGTCGAATTTGCCTTTGTCTCGATCACGGAGCCCTCGGGCGAGTGCACCGCGTTCTTGATCAGCGGCTCGATCTTCACACCCGTGTCGATCTGGGACTCGCCCGCGACGTCAGCCACGAAGAGCTTGCTCGTGGGGTTGTTCTTCTTGGCGGTCTGGGCAGAAACCACCACAGCGGCGCCAAAGCTCATCAAGGCGACCGCGAGCGCGCAAAGCACCGGCGAAAACGGGCGAAACTTCATGCGGGGCAACATGCAACGGAACGTCTAGGGGTTCAATTGCAAAATCGATGCAATATGTGGCAAGATTGAGCCGCCCAACTGCCTGCGCAGCTGGGCGGTTGCCCCTACAACGGCACAAGGCCGCGTTACTCAACGACGATGTTGAGGATCTTGCCCGGCACGAAAACCACGCGTTTGACCGTCTTGCCGGCGAGAAACGCCGCGATCTTGGCGTTCTCATTGGCCGCGGCGACTGCCTGATCCTGCGTGGTGCCAACGGCTACCATCAGCTCGCCACGGTGTTTCCCGTTGACCTGGACGACCAGCTTGATCTCGGTCGCGACGAGCTTCGATGCGTCGTACTTCGGCCAGGGCCCGAAGAGGACCGAAGCCTGATTTCCGAGGCGCGCCCAGAGTT
The DNA here is from genome assembly GCA_003054665.1 of Opitutaceae bacterium EW11. Taxonomy (GTDB): domain Bacteria; phylum Verrucomicrobiota; class Verrucomicrobiia; order Opitutales; family Opitutaceae; genus EW11. The sequence continues at coordinate 235,642 of QAYY01000008.1, forward strand.
CTTCCGCCAGGTGAGGGGCGAACGGCGCCAGGAGCTGGATCAACGCCAGTGCGGTCGTTCGCTTGACGGCCGATGCCTTCTGAAGCGTGTTGGCGAAGATCATCATCTGGGAGATCGCGGTGTTGAACCGCAGCGCGTCGATGTCCTCGGTGACCTTTTTGATGGTCTCGTGGAGCAGCTTGGTGAGTTCGGCCGGCTCCTGCGCGTTCTCCGAAATCTTCGGGTTCACGCCGCCGTCTTCGCCGATGCACTCGCGCCAGACCTTCTGCAGAAAACGGTGAACGCCTTCGATGCCGCGCGGATTCCACGGTTTCATGGCCTCGAGCGGCCCGAGGAACATCAGGTACAGCCGCAGGGTGTCGGCGCCGTGCGACGCGATGATGGCGTCGGGATTCACGACGTTGCCGCGACTCTTCGACATCTTCTCTCCGTCCTCGCCGAGGATGATGCCCTGGTGGAACAGCTTCTTGAACGGCTCCGACTGCGGCACGACGCCGGCGTCGAACAGGACCTTGTGCCAGAACCGGGCGTACAGCAGGTGCAGCACCGCGTGTTCCGCGCCGCCGACGTACAGATCGGGCACGCCCCAATACTGGAGCAGCTTCGGGTCCGCGACCGCGCGCTCGTTCTTGGGATCGATGAAGCGGAGATAGTACCAGCACGAGCCTGCCCACTGCGGCATCGTATTGGTTTCGCGGTGACCGCGGATCCAGGCGGCGCCTTCCGGCTTGGGCTGCGAGGCCGGCACGGCCTGGCCTGTCTCGAAGTTGATCCAGATCTGCAGCCACTCGGTGACGTTGGCCAGCGGGCTCTCGCCCGTGCCGCTCGGCAGGTAACTCTGCACGTCCGGCAGCGTCAGCGGGAGCGACACCTCGGGCAGTGGAAGCGCGAAATGCGTCACGCCCTGATTCGTGTAAGTCACGGGCTGCTCGGGCATGTCGGACTTCCGGGCCACGAGAGCCTTCAGATAGTCGGCCTCGCTCACCCAGACGATCGGGAAGGGTTCGCCCCAGTAGCGCTGGCGGGAAAACAGCCAGTCGCGGAGCTTGTAGTTGACCGTCGCTTTGCCGCGCGACTGCGCCGTGAGATCGGCGGTGATGCGCTTTTTCGCTTCGCGCCAGTCGAGGCCGGTGAACGGCCCGGAGTGGATGAGTTTGCCCTCGCCGGTGTAGGGGAGTTTCGGAGACGCGCCCTCGGCGCTCGCGGGCGATTCGATCACCTGGATGATGGGCAGCTGGTACTGGACGGCGAACTCGTAGTCGCGGTCGTCGTGGGCCGGCACGGCCATGATGGCTCCGGTGCCGTAGCCCATCAAAACGTAGTCGGCGATCCAGATGGGCAGGCGGGTGCCGTTGACCGGGTTGATCGCGTACGAGCCGCTGAATACGCCGGATTTCTCCTTGGCGAGGTCGGTGCGCTCGAGGTCGCTCTTCGCGGCGGCTTTTTTGCGGTACGCCTCGACCGCGTCGCGCTGCTCGGGCGTCGTCAGGGCTGCCACCATCGGATGCTCCGGCGCGATGACCATGTACGTCGCGCCAAACAGGGTGTCCGGCCGGGTGGTGAAGACCTTCAGGTCGCCGAGACTCTTGTTCTCGAGCTCGAAAAGCAGTTCGGCGCCTTCGCTGCGACCGATCCACGCTTCCTGCATGCGTTTCGTGGAATCGGGCCAGTCGACGTCCTTCAGATCCGCCAGGAGCCGTTCGGCGTAGGCCGTGATGCGCAGCACCCACTGGCGCAGGTTTCGGCGCTCGACGGGATAGTGGCCGACCTCGGACGTGCCGTCGACGACCTCTTCGTTGGCCAGCACGGTGCGCAGCTCGGGGCACCACCAGACGGGACGCTCGTCGACGTAGGCGAGACCGCGCTTGAACAGCTGGAGGAAGATCCACTGCGTCCAGCGATAGTACCGCGGATCGGTCGTATCGATTTCGCGCTCCCAGTCGTACGAGAAGCCCAGCGCCTTCAGCTGCCGTTTGAAATTGGAGATGTTGTTCTGCGTGTTGCTCGCCGGATGGGTCCCGGTTTTCACCGCGTGTTGCTCGGCAGGCAGCCCGAACGCGTCCCAGCCCATCGGGTGGAGAACGTTCAGACCCTGCGCGTGTTTTGCCCGCGAGATGATGTCCGTGGCGGTGTAGCCCTCCGGGTGGCCGATGTGCAGGCCCGCGCCGGACGGGTAGGGGAACATGTCGAGCGCGTAGAATTTCGGCTTCGACGTGTCGTTGGGGGCGCGGAACGTGTGGTCGCTCTCCCAGAAGGATTGCCAATGCGGTTCGATTTGAGAGAACTCGTACTCTTTGCAATGCGTTGCCATCGGAAGAAACTCGCCACTCTGCGGGAATCAATGGGACCGTCAACGTCGCTGAAACGCCTGCGGGATTCGGCATCGGCGCATAGCCGCGTCCCCGAGGGCGGGACCGACTCCCGACGCCCCGCCGTTCAATCGGTCCGCGCTCCGGGAGCGCGACCGTCCCGTCCGCCGTCCGGCCGGGCGCGGGCCGGCGATCCGCGCCACTCGGCGCCCACCTTGAACGTCGGCCGAGTCACCGCACTCTTCTGCGCTTTCGCCGTCTTCTTTTTCACGCCGTTTGCCACCGCTCACGCGAAGATGTCGGCCGGCTTCAACCGCCTGCTCGACGCGGTCGTGCGGATCGACGTCCGCGAGTGGTCGATCGACGAGGGCGCCCGCCGCTACGCCGCGAGCATCGGCTCGGGCGTGATCCTTTCGGGGGATGGCTTGATCCTGACCAACGCCCACGTCGTCAGCCCCCGCGCCGTCGAGATCAACGTCACACTCGCGAACCTCGAACGCGTCGGCGCCACGCTCGTCGGTTGGGATCACTGGACGGATCTGGCCGTGATCCGGATCGATATGGAGGAGGTGCGGCGCCGCGGGCTGGTCTTCGCCCATGCGCGGTTTGGCGACTCCGACGATCTTTTCCCCGGGGAAACCGTCTACGCCGTCGGCACGCCGCACGGCCTCGCCCGGACCGTCACGCGCGGCATCATTTCCAACAACCGCCGGTACTTCGAGGACACCACCGGCGTGCGCGGCTATGAAACGGGTGTATTCAACACTTGGCTGCAGACCGACGCCGCCATCAATCCCGGCAACTCCGGCGGACCGCTGGTCCTCGAGAACGGCGACGTGGTGGGAATCAATTCCCGCGCCTATGTCGGAGCCGACAACCTCGGTTTCGCGATTCCGGCGAGCACGGCGCGCCGTGTGATGGCGGATCTCGTGAAGGACGGAAAAATCGTGCGAAGCTACATCGGAATCAGCCCGGCGCCGCTCCAGGATCTGGAGACCTTCTACTCCCTCAAACAGAACACCGGCGTCCTGATCGACAACGCCGACGTCGGCTCGCCCGCGGCGAAGGCCGGGATTCGTGGAGGCGACATTCTGCTCGCGATCAACGGCGAACGGGTCGACGGACGCTTCCCCGAACTGCTCCCGCCGATCCAGAATCGCATCGCCAGCCTTCCCGTCGGTACGTCCGTTCGCCTCACGATCAAGCGCGGCGAGCAGCAGTCGGACTACACCGTGGTGACCGAGAAACTGGAAAGCCGCCATGGCGAGGAGTGGGTATTCGAAAAGTGGGGACTTAGCGTTCAGAAGGTCTCCCGTGCCTACGCCCGCGAACACCAGTTCCCCGACGCCGCGGGACTGCTCGTGGTGGGGCTCCAGCCGGGCTTTTCCGCCGCGTTGAGCGGTCTGGCGGTCAACGACGTCGTGACCAAGATCAACCAGCAGCCGATTGACACCCTCGAAGCGGCAAAGAAGGCCTACGACGCCTACGTGGAGCACCCGGGAACGATCCTCGTGGAGGTGAACAGGAACCGCAACGTGACGCTTCACGTATTCAAACCCTGAGGGCCGCTCGCTTTCCTTCGGAACTTTTCATGCGCCTTCCTCGTTTTGCCGCCCGGGTTTCCGCGTTCCTTTTCCTATTCGGCCTGTTTCTCCGCGTCGCCGCCGCGGCCGAGCCGCTCGCCGAACTGTGGCGTGAGCGGGTGAAATCCGTCGTCGCGGTGGAGTTTTACGTCGAACTGGAAACCGAGCGACGACCCAACATCACCGGCGGTCTGGTCTTGGACCGCGAAGGCACGATCGCGCTCGGTGGCAATGCCATCCCGAACTTCCTGCCGCCGTCGCAGCTGAAGGATTTTCGCGTCTACCGCCCGGGGCACCCGTCCACGGACTACGGACAGGCGGAGTATCTCGGTTACGACGCGGTCACGGGGTGGCACTATATCCGTGTCGATTCCGCCTTTCGCGCCAACCTGCGGCCGATCACCGACTTTGTCGTTGCCGGCGCTGCCGCTCCCGTCGTCGCTGACGAGGTCTGGGGCGTCGGAATGCGGGGCAAGGACGAGGACTTTGAGCCCACGTTTCTTTCCAGCCGCGTGGCTGTGCTGCTCACCCTCCCGCAGCGGAGCGCGATTGCGCTGGGTCGCGTCGCCGCTCCGCAACTACCGGTTTTTGACCGGACCGGGGCTTTCGCGGGCGTCGGACTCGCAGGCTACGGCGAGAGTTATTTCCAGTACTCCCGGACCGAGCGCGGATCGCCGCTCCTTCTCGTCAGCGGCGACGAGGCGCGTGTTTTCCGGCTGGCGCCCGAAGTCTTGCCGTACCTCGGACGCGTCCCGGCCAATGTCTACGGACGGCCTGCTGCCTGGCTGGGCATCATGGGTGTGCAGGCGGTCCCGCCGGACGTGGCGAAGTTTCTCAACCTCCAGGAACAATCCGCGCTCGTCGTGAGCGAGGTGCTGGAGGGCGGGGCCGCGGAAGCGGCGGGCATGAAGGAGCGCGACATCGTCGTTGCGGTGGACGGAAAACCCTTGCCGCGTCTCAAGCCGCCGCAGGTCGCGCCCAGCTGGCTCGAGCGCGAAGTGGCTCTCCGCAAACCCGGCGACGTGCTTGCGCTCACCGTGCTGCGCGGAACGGAGCGTATCGAGCTCCGCCCACGCCTGCAGGACGAGCCCAGGACGCTGCGCGAAGCGGACCGGCAGTACTTTGATCGACTCGGTCTCACAGTCCGCGAGTTTGTCTTCGTCGACGTGGTGTCGAACCGCATCAAGCTCGCCGAACGCACCGGCGTCATTGTCCATTATGTCAAACCCAACAGCCCGTCCGCCGCCGCGGGACTGCGGGCCGAAGACTGGATCCGGGAAATCGACGGGGTCGAGGTGAAGACCTTCGCCGAAGCCGCCGCGAAGCTGATCAAGTTGGAAAACGATCAGGCGCGCACCGAGTTTGTCCTGCTGGTCAGCCGTTCCGGCGAGACCTCGGTGCTCCGGGTGAAGCTGCGCTGACGTTCGCGCCGCTGCCCCGGCAGGCTGGACGCGTGGCCCGTTCGAATACGCCGCGCAGCCTCGGCCTGTCGTCGTTCCCCGAGATCTCTGCGTGGGTTCCTTCGAACCGGTGGTTCGGGATCTCCGCTCGAACAGCGTCCGTATCCGCGCGCGCCGCCGTTACCGGTTTTTCCCTGAATCTCCTACCGAGGCCCGGTTCACGCATTGCGTCAGGCCGGTCGCTGCGCTACGTACGCCGGCTTATGTTCACGGGCATCGTCGAGGAAACGGGTCAGGTGGAGAGCTTCGCGCCGTCGGCGCAGGCTTGGCGGCTCCGCCTGCGAGCGTCGGTCGTGCTGCAGGGCCTCGCCCTCGGCGACAGCATTGCCGTCAACGGGTGCTGTCTCACGGTCACGCGTTTTGAGGATTCGCACGTCGAGTTTGATGTGCTGGAGGAGACGAAACGGTTGACCAGCTTCACCGCACTGACTCCCGGAGCGGCGGTGAATCTGGAGCGCAGTCTGCAGTTCGGCGGAAAAGTCGGCGGCCACTTCGTCACCGGCCATATCGACGGGTTGGGCATCGTCCAAGTCCTCGAGCAGCGAGGAAAGGACTACTACCTGCGCGTCCGCGCCCCGGCCGGAAACCAGCGGTATCTCGTGCACAAGGGGAGCATCGCCATCGACGGCATCTCGTTGACCATCGCCGAGGTTGACGGAGATGCGTTTGCCGTCTGGCTGATTCCGCACACACTGGCAGTCACGAACTTGCGAGAAAAAAAGCCGGGCGATCCCGTCAATTTGGAATTCGACTTGATCGGTAAGTACGTCGAAAAGCTCGCCACCCCATTTCTGCAGCCCGCCTGACCATGCGCGCCGCGCTTCAAGCTCTTACGGACGAACTCAAACGCCTCAAAGCCAGCGGCGTTCGCGACGTCGTTGTATCCGATGAGAGCCTTCGCGCGCTGAGAACGGTGGTCGAATCCCGCGCGAGGACCGCAGCCGCGGAAAAAGAGGCGAGCGGTCCCGTGGCCAGCGTGGCTGAAGCGCCGGAGCCCGCGAAGCCCGTCGCCGAGCCCGCCGCGCCGGCCAGGTCGACCCCGCCGTCGGCAAAGCCACGGGCGGCCGTGCCCGCTCGCGAGATTGTCGAGTTTCCGCCGTCGCCAATCGTGACCCTGCCGTCAGGGGACAAACAGACGAGGTGGGATGCGTTGCTTCGGATGGTTACGCAGGACGAGGTCTGCCGCGCGCACGTCCGGCCCGGAAAGAAAGTCGTGCTCGGCGTGGGCAATCTCGACGCGAAGGTCTTTTTCTGCGGCGAAGCGCCGGGAGCGGATGAAGAAGAGCAGGGCGAGCCGTTTGTCGGTCCGGCGGGCCAGCTGCTCACAAAGATGATTCAGGCGATGGGCGTCGCGAGGCAGGACGTTTATATTGGTAATATCATGAACTGGCGTCCGGAGCTGCCTCTGTCCGCATCGGGCGTTCAGGTCGGCAATCGTCCGCCCACTCCGGAAGAGATGGCTTACTGTCTGCCGTATTTGAAGGCGCAGCTGGAGATCGTGAATCCCGATGTCATCGTCGCGCTCGGCTCCACCGCCGCGCAGGGGCTCTTGGGGGTGGGGAGTTTCAAGACTCTTGGTGAAATACGGAGCCAGTGGAAACTGTTCGCCGGAAAGCCGGTCATGGTGACCTACCATCCGTCGTATATTTTGAGAAATCCTACGAATCGTTCCAAACGAGCAATTTGGGAGGATTTCCTGAAGGTGATGGAGCGCGTGACGCTCCCGATTTCCGAAAAACAACGGGCCTACTTTTTGGACAAATGAAACCCAATCTGCTCGCTGCTGTGCTGGGACTGGGCTTGGCCGCTGCGGTGGCCGGCCACGCGGCTGACGTGCCGTTCGATTTGGAGGTCTTGCAGTTTCGCGCCAAGGCGCTCGCGGCAAAACCGTATGAAACTCGACCGACACGGGTTCCTAAGCGCCTGAGCGAGCTGACGTACGATCAGTATCGGTTGATCCGTTTCGATACGGATCATGCCTGGTGGAAGGCCGAACGCCTGCCGTTCCAGCTGCAGTTTTTCCACCCGGGTTTTATCTATACGAACACCGTCCAGCTCAACGAAGTGAACCGGGGCCAGGTCCGCCCGATCGACTTTTCGTCGAAGCTGTTTCAATACGGCAACAATTTGGATGTCGGCGAGGTGCCGGCGGACATGGGCTACACCGGCTTCCGCATTCATTATCCGCTCAATACTCCCGCCTACTACGACGAATTGGCGGTGTTTCAGGGAGCCAGTTATTTTCGCGCTCTGGGCCAGGGCATGCGCTACGGCCTGTCGGCGCGCGGCCTTGCGTTGAATACGGGAGAGCAGGGAGGAGAGGAGTTTCCCATCTTCGAGGAGTTTTATATACAACGGCCGTCGCCGGACGCGAAGGAGATCGTGGTTTATGCGCTCATGGACAGTCCGAGCGTCGCGGGAGCCTACCGTTTCGTCATCAAGCCGGGGGTGACCACGGCGATGAATATCCAGGCCGTGCTGTATCAACGCCGGTCCGCGACGATCAAGGCCTTCGGTGTCGCCCCGCTGACCAGCATGTTTTGGTACGGGGAGAATTCGAAGGGCGACCACGGTGATCTTCGGCCCGAGGTGCACGATTCCGACGGACTCATGATCGAGCGGGGAAGCGGCGAATGGCTCTGGCGCCCCCTCGATAACCCCGGTGCGGTCCGCGCGCTGTCGTTCAACGACGAGAATCCCCGCGGCTTTGGTCTCGTTCAGCGCGATCGTCGGTTCGAGAGTTACGAGGATCTCGAAGCGGCCTACCAGCTGCGTCCGAGCACCTGGGTTGAGCCGGTCGGCTCTTGGGGGAGGGGTGCGGTGCGCCTCGTGGAGATTCCCACGCCCGACGAGACCAACGATAATATCGTGGCCTTCTGGGTCCCTGAGAAGCTCTCCGCGATCGGCGAGCCGATACGATTCGAATATAATCTCTACTGGTTCATGGAGAGTGCGGCGGGCGCGCGTCGTCCACCGGCAGGCTACGCGATTGCTACGCGCATGGGCCGTTCGAAGACGCACGAGAAGGACCTGGAGCGTTTCTGGGTCGATTTCGATGGACCGTATTTGCACAACGCGACGTTCAATCCGGCCGTGCAGGCCATTGTGACGGTGGGCGAGGGCGCGACGCTCGTGCATCAGGATTTGCAGAAGAACCCTTTCAACGGAACGTGGCGTGTGGCCTTTGCCCTGAAGCCCGACGGATCGGGTAAGCCGGTGGAACTCCGTTGCTTCTTAAAGCGCGAGCCGCATATCCTGACTGAGACATGGAGCTACCTGTGGACTCCGTAGACGCGCCGCTTTCCAGCTTCCGGCCCCGCACGGGGACAATGGAGGCCTGGAATGCCGCGTATGTGCGTGTCGAAGATTATCTGCGGGCGCATCGGATCCACAACCGGCTTCATCAAAGCCGCCTCATCCAGAAGGTTCTCGAGCATGCCGCCCGTCGCCACGAATCGAATCCTGCGCAGGATCCGACGACGCTCGCCGCTGAAGAGGCCGAGTCGCTGATGGACGACTGGTTTGCGGAGATACTCGGTGAAAAAGGCCTGCCGCACGATCGCATCGCCACTGCGGGCCGGGTGGCGCTTCTCGTTTCTGACGGAGCCCAGAAATGGCCGTACGCATTTCTGGATACGGAAAACATCCCGGCCGATTTTCGAAATGCCGTCCATCAGAGTTCGATGGAGGCCGGCCCCGATATGTCCGTCTCGAGCATGGTCCCGCGCCCGATCGACCTGGGGACGATCAGCGAAGTGGCCGGCGAGACTCTCGAGCGATTCGAGCGTTGGCCCATTCTCCGCACGCTGCTGCTCTGGATCCTATTCATGGCCAGCCTGACGGTCGTGTTCTTCGCAACCCGCTGATCTCGTTCTTCTGCACCTGAATCGCTTCGATGCGCCTCGTACCCGCTGAGTTTATTGCTCCCCGCCGACTGACCCGCCGCCGCCGGTTTTTCTTCAGCGGCGTGTTCGTGGCCACCAGCCTCGCGACGTGGTTCATGGCGGACTTGCTCTGGACCGACGGCGGGATGAACGGCGTCGAGTGGGCGCTGCTCGTCTTGTTCGTCTTGTTGTTTTCCCAGATCGCAGTCGGGTTCGTGATCGCTCTCCTCGGGTTTTACGTCGTCAACCGGGGAGGGGATAGTCGCCAGATCTCGCGCTCGATCGCTCCAGGGGAGGACGTTCCACTCGCCAGCACCGCCGTGATCATGCCGGTGTTTAACGAGGACGTCAGCCGCGTCTTCGAGGGATTGCGCGTGATCTTCCGCTCCGTGCAGGAAACGAAGAAACTCGAACACTTCGATTTCTTCATTCTGAGCGACTCGAATCAACCCAATCAGTGGATCCAGGAGGAGGTCGCGTGGGTTGAACTCTGCAAGCAGGTCGGTGGTTTTGGGAAGATTTTCTACCGGAAGCGTCGCCAGCAGATTAACAAGAAGGCGGGCAACGTCGCCGATTTCCTTCGCCGTTGGGGAAAGAGCTACCGGTATATGATCGTGCTCGATGCCGATAGCATCATGACCGGTCAGGCGCTTGTGGAACTCGTGGCGCTCATGGAGAAGAATCCCAACGCGGGTATCATCCAAACCGCGCCGCGCTTGGTGAATGGCGACACGCTTTATTCGCGGATCCAGCAGTTCTCCAATCGTCTCTATGGTCCGCTGTTTCTTGCCGGACTGAACTATTGGCAGCAGTACGACGGGAATTATTGGGGCCACAATGCCATCATCCGCATTCAGCCGTTCATGGAGCACTGTGCGTTGCCCGACCTCCCCGGCACGGAACCCTTCGGCGGGCGCATTCTGAGTCATGATTTCGTCGAGGCCGCTCTGATGCGCAAGGCAGGGTGGGCCGTCTGGCTCGCCGGAGATATCGAGGGGTCCTACGAGGAAGGGCCGCCGACGTTGATCGACAGCGCCAAGCGCGACCGGCGCTGGTGCCAGGGCAACATGCAGCATAGCTGGCTCTTGTCGGCCAAAGGTTTCCGTCCGGTGAACCGGTTTCACCTGCTGATGGGCATCATGGCGTATGTATCGTCGCCGCTATGGCTGCTGTTCCTGATCATCAGCACGATTCACGTTTTTAATCTGGTGCGTTCGCCCGAGGCGCATCCTCACGGCGACTCGTTCTCATATCTGCTGGGCCACGAGTTCGAGATCTCAAAAGCGCTTCCGCTCTTCGCTTTCACGATGCTGGTGCTGTTTCTGCCCAAAATCCTGAGCGTCGTCCTCGCTTTTCAGAACAAGCAGGCCGCCCAGCGCTTCGGCGGTCGTGGTCCGCTTGTATCCAGCGCGCTTCTGGAAACGTTCATTTCGGCGCTCCTTGCCCCGATCAATATGATGTTCAATTCCAAGTTCGTGGTTTTCACGATCCTGGGGCAGGGCGTCTCGTGGGTGACTCAGCGGCGCGGCAGCGAGGGCGACGACTGGCGTGAGGCCATTCTCACGCACGGCGGGCATACGGTCTTCGGAATCGTTTGGGGTGTCTCGTCGTTTATCATCTCGAAAGCCTTTTTCTGGTGGCTGAGCCCCGTGCTGATTGGCCTCGTCCTTTCCATTCCGCTCTCCATCGCGCTGAGTAAACTGCGTTTCGGCCAGAGCACAAAATCGCTGCGGCTTTTCCTTACGCCGGAGGAGACCGATCCGCCCTACGAGTTGCGGCGGCTCAGGCAAAACTTGGCCGAGTGCTATCAACATATGCGGCCGATCGAAACGCTGCGCGCGGACTACGGACTGCTTCAGGCCGTTCTGGACCCGTATGTGAATGCCGTGCACGTTTCGCTGCTGCGCCAAAGACGCCCGAGCGACGACTCGAGAGACTACTTTGCTCAGCTGCGCATGCGTCTGCTCCGCGAAGGCCCGTCCCACTTCACCACCAAGGAGAAGATGTCTCTGCTTCTCGATGCCGAGTCGATGATCTGGTTGCACCGCGAACTGTGGCGGCTGCCGAGCCAGGCACTGGCCGAATGGTGGAGGTTGGCCGTGCGTCAGTATAACGTTCTCACGGCGGCACCGATCACCGCACTCTATCGCTGAGCAGGGCAACCGCCCGGACCTGTATCGGACTGCGATTCACAGAATCGCCGCGAGCCTGCGCCGGCAGGGTATATTCGCTAGAATTGGAGGGCGCGCCGCTGGGCGCGCTTATATTGTTGAAATGTGACGCCATTTCGCCGCGTTGTCGCCGCACGAATAACACAACGCGTCAGCCGCCGACCGCCGATTCGATTCAGACCGTGGTCCCGGGTGCATCGAGCGGACTCCGGACGCCCAATCCCGGCTTCTGCGTCACGTGAAGATAGATCTGAGTCGTCTGCAGGTTTTGATGTCCGAGTAGATCCTGCACCGTCCGAATATCCGTGCCCGCCTCCAATAGATGGGTGGCGAAGGAGTGGCGCAGCACGTGCGGCGTGACACGCTTGTCGAGTTTACAGCGATTCGCCGCCTTCCGGACGGAGTTCTGGAACGTGCCCTCCAAAACATGGTGCCGCCTATGGAATCCAGAAATCGGATCCGTGCTGAGTTCGCGGGAAGGGAACAGCCATTGCCACTGCCATGTTTCGCCGGACCGTGGATATTTCCGCGCCAAGCCCTCGGGAAGCCAGACCCCTGGTAGGTCGGCGGCGCGATCCTGTTCGAATAATTCGCGCAGCCGGTTCAGGTGGGCCTCGAGCCGGGGCTTGAGCACTTCGGGCAGCACGGTGGCACGGTCTTTGTCGCCCTTGCCGCCACGGACCTTGATTTGGCAGCGGGGGAGGTCCAGATCCTGCACTCGGAGCCGCAGCAGCTCCATCAGTCGGATACCGCTGCCGTACATCAACTGAGCCATGAGTTGCGCGGTGCCCTCCATCGCTCGGATGAGTTGTATACATTCCTCCCGGCTGAGGACGGTCGGTATCCGGCGTTTGGGGGCGGAGCGTACAAACTCGAACTCGCCCAGGGGACGGTCGAGTGCCTTGTCGAAAAGGAATACGAGGGCATTCAATGCCTGCCGCTGTGTGGCCGGACTCGATCGTTGAACGGTCGCGAGCTGCGACAGGAACTCCTGAACCTCCTCGCGTCCCGTACGCTCCACGACGCGGGGTGCGACGAACAGTGCGTATTGGTGACACCAGCGGCGGTAGGTTTCTTCAGTTCTCCAAAGGAAATGGTGACCGCGGCAGGCGCGGATGAGCCGTGTTTCCCACCAAGACCGGCCCAGATCGTCTTTGCCAAGCGGAGGAACGCTGCGTCCTGCGCCGGGAGCAGTGCGGACGCGATACTCTTCTGAGAACCAGTGCAGAGCTAGCGCGGCTTCAGGGTGTTCAGACGGTGCTTGCGTCTTAACTGATTCAAGGTACTGGACTACGGACAAAGTTGATGGCGGGACATGGCCTTCCGAGCACCATTTGAGCAGACGACCGATCCAGATTTGGAAGACCGCCTTGTCTCCAGGATCGAGGTCGCTGTCGCGCAATCGGCTTCGCCAATCCCACCCTTGAACATCCGCTCCATCCACGATTCCAGCCATTGCGCGAGTTGAGCATACCACCTATTCCTCCTCAAGTTCAAAAACAGCAACCCGTGCAATCTTTCTTCATGACCATCAGCAAATACCCGATATCCCCCCTCATCCACCCCCCTCACCAAACTCCCCAACTTAGTTGAGGCTAATAAAACTGTTCGGCTATCGCATGGAACCGCGTGATAGATGGGACTACCTGACGAGGCTCGATGAAGAAATGCTTCGTGGCGGGGTGTTGCTATCAGAATGGACCTCCTTTCTTATGCGCGATGCCGATGAAGCTTTTGTCTCGGGCGCGAATCTAGCCAGTCTGCTGACTGCGATGTCAGCGATAGAAACGCACCTCAGAGGTGAGCACTCGGACAAGAGTTGTAGACTCGTGGACCTGATTGCGGCTTCTGATTTTGCGCCGGACCTGAAGCAAGAACTTCACGATCTACGACGCTATCGAAACCGTTGGGTTCACGTCTCTGATCCGTGGGATGACGACGGACTTCTTACGAATCCGGAACAGCACGAAGCTGAACTCGAAAGCATAGCCAGAAGGGCACTGGTAGCCCTGCGGAAAGTCGCTTACTCCGATCCGTGGATATGAGACTCGCGTCCACTCGTATGGAATCAAATCGCGACGTCGGTCCCCGGCCGAACCAGTCGCTGGAGCCAACGCCTACAGCCGTCACGCCGCGTGCTTGCGCACGGGGCGCGCCAGCTGTAGGCGTGGCTCATCATTAAACGTTCGGTGTATCTCGCAGGGCGCTTCGGCGGAGTCGGGTGGGGCGAGTCCTGAACACGGAGCCCAGGATGATTCTCTTTTCGGAGGCCTTCGGACCCTGGTTGCTGATTTCGATCTGATCGTCGGTGGCTTGGTCGATCTGGTTGCGTCGAGCAGGCGCGGATCCGGCGGAGTATTCTGAGTTTGAGGTCGTGGCGCGGATCTGTGTGACGAGCCTTGTTCTTCGAGGACCGGCGACGATCAGGACTTCGGCAGCACGAGTCAGCTGAATCGGAGTTCAAGGAGTGGCGCCAAAACAGTTGCCGAGGTTTTACCGATCCGGCAGGTTGGAGCCGATGAGCGGAGGCAACCCACTGAATCCGGAAAGAGTATTTCGAGGTCTGTCCGGCAGCGAAACTTCACCGAACCAGTCGCTGGAGCCAACGCCTACATCCGTCACGCCTCGTGCTGGCGCACGAGTCGCGCCGGCTGCAGGCGTGGCTCAGCATTAAACGTTCGGTCTGCCTCGCAGGGCGCTTCGGCGGCGCCGGGTGGCGAGTCCTGAACACGGAGCCCAGGAAAGTTCATTTTCGGAACAGGCCTTCGGACTCTGTATTTTGTTTCGACATGGTTCAGCAGAGGTTTGATCGAGCTGCTTGCAGCGAGCAGCGTGCGGATCCGAGGTTGTGTTCATGCCTCCCAGAAGGAGTTTCTATCGGGTGGGTTCTTCGACCTCGGTAGTTCAAGCAGGGCGGAGCGATTGTCCATTCGCTCCCGCCAAAACAGTTGCTCGCGAGCATGTGAGCGGCCAGTCTCCGGACCGATGAGCGGAGTAGATCCCCAGCATTCGGAGCGCGCTTCCTGGCGTCTGTCCTGCAGCGAAACTCGACCGAACCAGTCGCTGGAGCCAACGCCCACAGCCGTCACGCCGCGTGCTTGCGCACGCGTCGCGCCGGCTGTGAGCGTGGCTCACCTTTAACGTTAGGCGCTCTTTGACTTTATGAAACTTACCGCAATCTGCGTTTTGATCTTGGGTCTAGCTTTCTCGTGCGCTCACAGCCAGAGTCTAGACGATGGTGCCCGGATAGCTGATAGTCTCCTGACTAGATTTCCTAGATTGCGAGTAGCAGTGCTGTCGGGTACGGCATATGCGCGGCCCGGGGGCGTGGATGTCGAAGGGGCGCTTTCCCCAAACCCTTCAGTCGGATTCCTCCTGCCAGCGAAGGAGTGGAGCGCACTTACCAGGGTTCAGCAGCTCAGTCTGCTGCTTTATGTTGAGGACCGAGTCCAGTTCGTTAGGAGCAACCCGGACCTCTTCGCGTTGACGCCGATTACGGCGCGATTGCACGAACGCGAGGTCGAAAACATTCGGGCGATCAAAGACGGAGCATGGTTCATCGGCACCGCCATGAGCTATTCTGATGACCCCGAGGGGAACCTGTACCTGGATCGAAAGATTATTGTTGGAGATGCAGCTTGGCCCACCTGCGAATCTCCAAATGCAATCCGTGCCTCGCAATTCAGGAAAAGATGATGTTTCTGGGGCTTTCGTGCCTCGACACGTTTGCCGCATACGTGAATGCCACGTACTGCGTTTTCCGCCTAACCAGTCGCTGGAGCCAACGCCTACAGTCGTCACGTCCCGTGCTGGCGCACGTGTCGCGCCGGCTGTAGGCGTGGCTCATCATTAAACGTTCGGCAGTCATCAAAGATGTTTAGCCGCCTGCGTTCAGCAATTTTGTCCATGTGCCGGAGACTTGGGCTCATGCCGTCCGGCGGAAGTTCCCCTCGCAATCTGGCGCAGCCGGATGTTTCGCCTGCAGCGTGCGAAAAGCTTCGACGGCTCCGTGGCGAACAAAAATTCGGTGCTCACGATTTCTATACCGGCGCACCCACTGAGGAAGTTCGGCGGCGGTGCGAGGCGCGAGTGAACCATTACCTTGACGCTATGCTCGAGGAGCTTTGCGGAGAGCGAAATCCCAAGCAGTTGTTAGCTCTGGCTCGGCACCTAGAAGAGTCGTTTCATTCAGAGGATACTGAGGAGCGCGAAGAAGCCACGGTGTACTTGGCTGAGTCGATGCGCGCTGTTGGCATTGGGGACTGCAGGACTACCTCTGAGTCATGAGCACGAAAGGCAGCCGCGTACTGGCCGAACAAATCGCTACAGCCAACGGCTTTGGCTGTCATGCCTCGTGCTTGCGCACGAGTCACGCCAGCCAAAGCCGTGGCTGAGCATTTAACGTTAGGCCTAAGGATATGCTGCCACGCGATGTGAGCATACAGATTCGTAGCATGGATTGCGAAGCACTGCTCACTTGGTCCGGCTTCGACGGGGATGACGGTTTCGAGGCATTCTCGATCGAAGTTCGCGGAGGAACAGACGAACCCAAGCGTTTCGATTTTGGTGGGTGTGTCGTTTGGAGCCTCCGTCGAACTACTCGGCTCCTAGCAAGGGATGAATTGCGAGCGAGCGGAGGATTCAAATACCCTGATGTTCGCACCTACGAGTGGGAGTGGATCGGGAGCGATCTTAAACTCGTCGTCACGTATGAAGGAACGCGATTGCACGAAGAGTTTTTGTTCCAGGAGCCGCAAATCGCCGTCGATAGACTTTTTATCGACACCTATGACGGGCGATTATCATGATACATCAACCAGAGGCGGTGTCCGTGCCCGGCCTAACTGTAGCGCCCCG